>NC_015566.1:0-5443009 GCF_000214195.1 Serratia sp. AS12
AAGGCGGTTCGCATGCCCCACTGGTGTTCAGCCGATGCCGGGCATGTGTCAAAAATCATGAGTTATAAAAAATTAGCCTGATTCTTTTCTTTTATTGATCTTGTTCGAGTGGAGTCCGCCGTGTCACTTTCGCTTTGGCAGCAGTGTCTTGCCCGATTGCAGGATGAGTTACCTGCCACAGAATTTAGTATGTGGATACGCCCATTGCAGGCGGAACTGAGTGACAACACCCTGGCGCTTTATGCGCCCAATCGCTTTGTGCTGGATTGGGTTCGCGACAAATACTTAAACAATATCAATGGTCTGCTGAATGATTTCTGCGGTACGGATGCCCCTTTGCTGCGTTTTGAAGTCGGCAGCAAACCGCTTACCCAAATCATCAGCCAGACCGTCACTGCCAGCGTCAGCGCACCTAGCGCGCCGGTGGTGCGCGCCGTAGCGCCTTCCCGGCCAAGCTGGGATAACGCGGCGCCACAGCCCGAACTTTCTTACCGCTCCAACGTTAACCCAAAGCACACCTTTGATAACTTTGTTGAGGGTAAATCCAACCAACTGGCGCGCGCGGCGGCCCGTCAGGTGGCGGATAATCCGGGCGGTGCCTATAACCCGTTGTTTCTGTATGGCGGTACCGGGTTGGGTAAAACTCACCTGTTGCACGCGGTCGGCAACGGCATCATGGCGCGCAAGGCCAACGCCAAAGTGGTCTATATGCACTCTGAACGTTTCGTGCAGGACATGGTAAAAGCCTTGCAGAACAACGCCATTGAAGAATTTAAGCGTTACTACCGTTCGGTCGACGCGTTGCTGATCGATGACATCCAATTTTTTGCCAACAAAGAGCGTTCACAGGAAGAGTTCTTCCATACCTTTAACGCCCTGTTGGAAGGCAATCAGCAGATTATCCTGACGTCAGATCGCTATCCCAAAGAAATTAACGGGGTGGAAGATCGCCTCAAATCCCGTTTCGGTTGGGGCCTGACGGTGGCAATCGAGCCGCCGGAGCTGGAAACCCGAGTGGCGATCCTGATGAAAAAGGCCGACGAGAACAATATCCGTCTGCCGGGCGAAGTGGCGTTCTTTATTGCCAAGCGCCTGCGTTCCAACGTGCGTGAGCTCGAAGGGGCGCTGAACCGCGTGATCGCCAACGCGAACTTTACCGGCCGTGCCATTACCATTGATTTCGTGCGCGAAGCGCTGCGCGATCTGCTGGCACTGCAGGAGAAGCTGGTCACCATCGATAATATTCAAAAGACGGTGGCCGAATACTATAAAATTAAAATCGCGGATTTGCTGTCCAAGCGGCGTTCGCGTTCGGTTGCCCGCCCGCGCCAGATGGCGATGGCATTGGCAAAAGAACTCACCAACCACAGCCTGCCAGAAATCGGCGATGCGTTTGGTGGCCGCGACCATACCACGGTGTTGCACGCCTGCCGGAAGATTGAGCAGCTGCGTGAGGAAAGTCACGACATCAAAGAAGATTTCTCAAATTTAATCAGAACATTATCTTCCTAGCGCTATGAAATTTATCGTTGAACGTGAGCATCTGCTAAAACCGCTGCAACAGGTGAGCAGCCCGCTGGGCGGCCGCCCAACATTGCCAATTCTGGGTAACTTGCTGCTGCAGGTGACGGAAGGCTGCCTGCTGCTGACCGGCACCGATCTGGAGATGGAGATGGTGGCGCGCGTTGCCCTGTCCCAACCCCATGAAGCGGGCGCGACTACCGTCCCCGCGCGTAAATTCTTTGATATCTGCCGTGGTTTGCCGGAAGGGGCAGAGATCGCCGTAACGCTTGAAAGCGAACGCATGCTGGTGCGCTCCGGCCGCAGCCGTTTCTCGCTCTCAACGCTGCCGGCGGTAGATTTCCCGAACCTGGACGACTGGCAGAGCGAAGTTGAATTTACTCTGCCGCAGGCGACGCTAAAGCGCCTGATTGAGGCCACGCAGTTCTCGATGGCCCATCAGGACGTGCGCTACTACTTAAACGGCATGCTGTTCGAAACCGAAGGTGAAGAACTGCGTACCGTAGCGACCGACGGTCACCGCCTGGCGGTGTGCTCGATGCCTATCGGTCAGCAGCTGCCTTCGCATTCGGTGATCGTGCCGCGTAAAGGGGTGATGGAGCTGGTGCGTCTGCTGGACGGTGGCGATACGCCGCTGCAACTGCAGATCGGCAGCAACAATATTCGTGCCCACGTCGGTGATTTTATCTTCACCTCCAAGCTGGTTGACGGCCGTTTCCCTGATTATCGCCGCGTATTGCCGAAGAATCCGGACAAAACGCTGGAAGCCGGCTGTGACTTGCTCAAGCAGGCGTTTGCCCGCGCAGCCATTTTGTCGAACGAAAAGTTCCGCGGCGTGCGCCTGTATGTGAGCCAGAACCAGCTTAAGATCACCGCCAACAACCCGGAGCAGGAAGAAGCTGAAGAGATCCTTGATGTCAGCTACGACGGCACCGAGATGGAAATTGGTTTCAACGTCAGCTACGTGCTGGATGTGTTGAATGCACTCAAGTGTGAAGATGTGCGCCTGCTGTTGACCGACTCGGTTTCCAGCGTGCAGATCGAAGACGGTGCGAGTCAGGCGGCGGCGTACGTCGTCATGCCGATGCGGTTGTAGAAATTATCGGGCTATCTTACTTGCCCCTTTGCGATTGGGCAGTGCTCGCAATCCTCACGTACTCTGTGTACGCTCCGGTTGCTGTGCGCTGGCCGTACGCAAATGGCCTGCGACGATTACGCCCTGGGCTGTTCGATGATTAAGATAACTGCAGCATGGCTCTGACGCGTTTACTGATTAAGGATTTCCGCAATATCGAAGCGGCGGATTTGGCTCTGGCGCCGGGATTCAATTTCCTGGTTGGGGCCAACGGCAGTGGGAAAACCAGCGTGCTTGAGGCGGTGTATACCCTTGGCCACGGGCGCGCATTTCGCAGCCTGCAGGCCGGAAGGGTGATCCGCCACGACCAGCCGGAGTTCATTTTGCACGGCCGTATTGAAGGCGCTGAGCGTGAAATATCCGTTGGATTAAGCAAGAGCCGTCAGGGAGACAGCAAAGTACGCATCGATGGCAGCGACGGCCACAAAGTGGCTGAGCTGGCGCAGTTATTGCCGATGCAGCTGATTACCCCCGAAGGTTTTACCCTGCTAAACGGCGGGCCGAAATTTCGGCGCGCCTTCCTGGACTGGGGTTGTTTTCATAACGAACCCGGTTTTTTCACCGCCTGGAGCAACCTGAAACGGTTACTGAAGCAGCGTAATGCCGCGCTGCGCCAGGTCAGTCGCTATGCGCAGATCCGCGCCTGGGATCAGGAACTGATCCCATTGGCCGAGCGTATCAGCGAGTGGCGGGCAGCTTACAGCGACGCGATTGCCGCGGATATCACCGCGACGTGCGCGCAGTTTTTGCCCGAATTTGCCCTGAGTTTCTCTTTCCAGCGCGGTTGGGACAAAGAGAGCGACTACGGAGAGCTGCTGGAGCGCCAGTTTGAGCGCGACAGGGCGTTAACCTATACCGCTGTGGGGCCGCATAAGGCGGACTTCCGCATCCGTGCCGAGGGCACGCCGGTAGAGGATTTATTATCGCGCGGTCAGCTAAAGCTGCTGATGTGCGCGTTGCGCTTAGCGCAGGGTGAGTTTCTCACCCGGCAGAGCGGGCGGCGTTGCCTGTATCTGATTGATGATTTTGCCTCCGAGCTGGACACCGGCCGTCGCCGGTTGCTGGCCGATCGCCTGAAAGCCACCCAGGCCCAGGTCTTTGTCAGCGCGGTAAGCGCTGAACAAGTGACCGACATGGCCGGTGAAAAGGGCAAGATGTTCCGCGTGGAACAGGGTAAAATAGAGGTTCAACCACAGGACTAAAATGAGCGAGAAACGTTGATGTCGAATTCTTATGACTCCTCAAGTATCAAGGTATTAAAAGGGCTGGATGCGGTGCGTAAGCGCCCGGGCATGTATATCGGCGACACCGATGATGGCACCGGTCTGCACCACATGGTATTCGAGGTTGTGGACAACGCTATCGACGAAGCACTCGCGGGCCACTGTAGTGACATTCAGGTGGTCATCCATGCCGATAACTCCGTTTCGGTACAGGATGACGGCCGTGGTATCCCGACCGGTATTCACGAAGAGGAAGGGGTTTCTGCGGCGCAGGTCATCATGACCGTGCTGCATGCCGGCGGTAAATTTGACGACAACTCCTACAAGGTATCCGGCGGCCTGCACGGCGTGGGGGTCTCCGTTGTTAACGCCCTGTCCGAGAAACTGGAACTGGTTATTCGCCGTGAAGGCAAGGTGCATGAGCAGACCTACGCCATGGGTGAGCCACAGGCGCCGCTGAAAGTGGTCGGTGAAACCGATCAGACCGGCACCACGGTGCGTTTCTGGCCGAGCTATGAAACCTTCACCAACAACGTTGAATTTGAGTACGACATTCTGGCCAAGCGCCTGCGCGAGCTGTCTTTCCTTAACTCCGGCGTGTCTATCCGCCTGAAAGACAAGCGCACGGATAAAGAAGACCACTTCCACTACGAAGGCGGCATCAAGGCGTTTGTTGAGTACCTGAACAAAAACAAAACCCCAATCCATCCTAACGTGTTCTATTTCTCCACCGTGAAAGACGACATCGGTGTGGAAGTGGCGCTGCAGTGGAACGACGGTTTCCAGGAAAACATCTACTGCTTCACCAACAACATCCCGCAGCGCGATGGCGGTACCCATCTGGTCGGTTTCCGTACCGCGATGACCCGTACCCTGAACAGCTACATGGATAAAGAAGGCTACAGCAAAAAGGCTAAAATCAGCGCCACCGGCGATGATGCGCGTGAAGGCCTGATTGCCGTGGTTTCGGTGAAGGTGCCGGATCCCAAGTTCTCTTCTCAGACCAAAGACAAGCTGGTTTCTTCCGAGGTGAAAACCGCGGTTGAAACGCTGATGAACGAGAAGCTGGTCGATTATCTGATGGAAAACCCGGGCGATGCGAAAATCGTCGTCGGCAAAATCATCGATGCGGCGCGTGCCCGTGAAGCGGCGCGTAAAGCGCGTGAAATGACCCGTCGTAAAGGCGCGTTGGATCTGGCCGGCCTGCCGGGCAAACTGGCGGACTGCCAGGAACGTGACCCTGCGCTGTCCGAACTCTACCTGGTGGAAGGGGACTCTGCGGGCGGCTCTGCCAAGCAGGGGCGCAACCGTAAGAACCAGGCGATTTTGCCGCTGAAAGGTAAAATCCTCAACGTCGAGAAGGCGCGCTTCGACAAGATGCTGTCTTCGCAGGAAGTGGCGACGCTGATCACCGCGTTGGGTTGCGGCATCGGCCGTGACGAATACAACCCGGACAAGCTGCGTTACCACAGCATCATCATCATGACCGATGCCGACGTCGACGGTTCGCACATCCGTACGCTGCTGTTGACCTTCTTCTACCGCCAGATGCCGGAAATCATTGAACGCGGCCACGTGTTCATTGCCCAGCCGCCGCTGTACAAGGTGAAAAAAGGCAAGCAGGAACAGTACATCAAAGATGACGAGGCGATGGATCAGTATCAGATCGCCATCGCGATGGACGGCGCAACCCTGCACACCAACGCCAGCGCGCCGGCGCTTGCCGGTGAACCACTGGAAAAACTGGTGGCCGAGCACTACAGCGTGCAGAAGCTGATCGGTCGTATGGAACGCCGCTACCCGCGCGCGCTGCTGAACAACCTGATCTACCAGCCAACCCTGAATGAAAGCGATCTGAGCGATCAGAGCAAAGTCCAGGTATGGATTGAGTCGCTGGTGAAACTGCTGAACGATAATGAGCAGCACGGCAGCAGCTATGACTCGGTGATCTTCGAGAACCGCGAGCGCCAGATGTTTGAGCCGGTGCTGCGCATCCGTACCCACGGCGTGGATACCGACTACCCGCTGGACTTCGAGTTCTTCCACGGCGGCGAATATCGCAAAATCTGCCTGCTGGGCGAAAAACTGCGTGGCCTGATCGAAGAGGATGCCTTCATCGAACGCGGTGAGCGCCGTCAGCCGGTAGACAGCTTCGAGCAAGCGCTGGAGTGGCTGGTGAAAGAGTCACGCCGTGGCCTGTCGATACAGCGTTATAAAGGTTTGGGCGAAATGAACCCTGAGCAGCTGTGGGAAACCACCATGGATCCGGAAAGCCGCCGCATGCTGCGCGTGACCGTGAAGGACGCCATCGCTGCCGATCAACTGTTCACCACCCTGATGGGTGATGCCGTTGAGCCACGCCGTGCCTTTATCGAAGAAAACGCCCTGAAAGCGGCGAATATCGATATCTAACGCGTACTTTTGCCGTAAAAATCCGCGCCGGGCAACCCGCGCGGATTTTTTTACGCCTTTTTTGGCGCTGACAGCACGGGCTGAAACACGTTAGCATGGGAAAAAACCACTGGGAGAAACTTGAATGGCTATTGAACTGATTGCAATTGATATGGACGGCACGTTGCTTGATCCGCAGCACCAGATTACGCCCGCGGTGAAGCAGGCCATCACCGAGGCGCGCCGCAAAGGGGTTCACGTGGTGCTGGCTACCGGGCGGCCTTACGTCGGCGTGCAGGATTATCTGCGTCAATTGGACATTCAGGGCAGCGGTGATTTCTGCATTACCTATAACGGTGCCCTGGTTTTACAGGCCGCAGACGGCGCCTGTATCTTGCAGGAAACCCTGGATTTCGAAGACTACGTCTATGTTGAACGGTTGGCGCGCGAGTTTGGCGTGCACTATCAAGCGTTTGATTTCGATACCCTGTATACGCCGAACAAGGACATCGGCAAATACACCATCCATGAAGCCCACATGACCGGTATTCCATTGAAATACCGCAGCGTGGAAGAAATGGATCGCCAGATGCGTTTCCCTAAAGTGATGATGATTGATGAGCCGGAGCTGCTCGACAGCGCGATTGCCCGCCTGCCGGCCGAAGCGTGGGAGCGTTACACCATCCTGAAAAGTGCGCCTTACTTCCTGGAGATTTTGCATAAGCGGGTTGATAAGGGCACCGGGGTGAAAATGCTGGCCGAACATCTCGGCATTGCGCAGGAAAACGTGATGGCGCTGGGCGATCAGGCCAATGATACCGCGATGATCGAATACGCCGGCGTTGGCGTAGCGATGGGCAACGCCATCCCGGAACTGAAAGCGGTGGCGCAGTTCGTTACCACCGCCAATACTGAAGACGGCGTGGCGCGCGCCATTGAGAAGTTTGTGCTGAATGCCTGAGGCGTTTTTTGCACCCAGGGGCGCCTCTGCGCCCCTGAAGCGCGTTAGAGCCGCGCTAAAATGCCTTTCACAATCTGTACGTCCTGAATCGCCAGCCCGGTAAGATCGGCAATAGTGATCTGTTGTGGGCTGCTGCGCAGCCTTCCCCCCTGCGCCAGAGCAGTGCCAAATTCAACGATCGGCTTCGATGTCAGCAAACCTTGCCGATAAGCGGTGGCGATCTCGCCATAGTCTGCACACTGCGATAAAGCATCAACCAGCAACAGGTCCGCCTTGGCGACCAAATCGGTCGCCAGCTCCTGCTTGCCGTGGGCGTCTGCGCCAATCGCCGTAATATGGGTGCCAGGCTGAATATCCTCCGCCTGCAAAATGGGCTCGCGGCTGGGGGTGGTGGTGACAATCAGCCGACAATGCGCCGCCAGCTCTGCCGCATCCTGGGTGGTCTGCACCCGAAAGCCCTCGGCTTCGGCATCTTGGCGAAAGGCTTGCAGAGCCGGTTCGTTGCGGCCCCATACCCAGACATCTCGGCATGGGATGAGCGGTTTTAGCTGCTGCAGTTGCAACCGGGCTTGCATGCCGCAGCCGACGATGCCGATCGCCGGGATGTCCGTCGGGGCGCACAGCTCGGCGGCAATACGCCCCGCCAGCGCGGTGCGTAACGCGGTCAGCCAGCCTTCGTCCAGCAGCAGCGCCTGCGGTTCACCGGTCAGAGCAGAGAAGGCCATCAGCACTCCCTGATTGCTGGCCAACCCTTGCGCCGGGTTGCGATAGAAACCGGCGGACACCTTGACGACAAACTGTTCATCGCCTTCCAGCCACGCCGATTTAATACAGCAGTCGCCTGCGGCCTGCTCAAACAGAAAATGCTGTACCGGCGGCTGTTGTACCTGTTGGCGCGAGTAAGCAATAAATCCAGATTTAAGCAGTGACGTGATGCTATCTGCGTCGAAACTGTCAATTATCTGCTGCTGGTTAATGATTTTCATCGGCGATGGCCTTGAGGTATTTCTCCAGCACGATGTTTTTTCCGCACAGCACGACCGCCACTTTTTTTCCCTGAAATTCCGGCGCCAGTTTGATAGCCGCCGCCAGAGCTACCCCGGCCGCGCCTTCAATAATCCAGCGATCGCTGGCGGCAATCTGGCGCATCGCCCGTTTGATTTCCGTTTCACTAACCAGAATTTTGCGATCGATCAGCCGTTGGCACAGTGGGAAGGTAATGGCGTTAGGCTCCACGCCGCCGGCGGTGCCGTCGGACAAGGTCTCCTGCTCCTCTACCGGGAAAATATGGCCGGCTTCCAGTGCGCTGTACATGCTGGTGGCATTCTCCGGCCAACAGGCGATAAGCTGGGTTTTCGGCGACAATTGCTGCAGAACGGTGCCAATACCTGAAATATAGCCACCGCCGCCTACGGCGACAATCACCGCATCCAGATCCGGCTGCTGTTCGACCAGCTCCATGCCGCAGGTGCCCTGGCCGGCAATCACTTGTTCGTCGTTATAAGGGGAAACATAGACCTTCCCCTGTTCCTGCGCCGCTTTCTCGCCCGCCTGTTCTGCTTTCAGAGCATCCCCCGGCACCGTCACGACTTTACCGCCCAAAGCGCGGATGGTTTCAAGCTTGATCGCGGCGGCGGTTTCCGGCGCATAGACCGTCACACTGACGCCCATCAGTTTGCCCGCCAGCGCCATCGCCTGGCCGTGATTACCGCTGGAGGCGGCGATCACCCCGCGTTGACGCTGTTCATCACTCAGCAGCCGCAGTTTATTGCTGGCACCGCGAAACTTGAATGAACCGGTTGGCTGCAGATGATCGCATTTCAGATACAGCTCGCAACCCAGTTGCTGCGACAGCAGCACGCTGTGCTCCAACGGGGTCACGCGTACTTGAGGACGCAACTGCTGATGGGCGGAAACAATTGCGTCGAATAAGCTGCTCATACCGGTTCCTTTTATTTTCATCGGGTTGACGACCTTGTTGATCTGATTTTCCACATGGGTATTGCTCATTAATGTGGACTTTAAAATCCATATTGTACTTTATTGTATTTATTGTAAACCCCCCTGCGTCGATGGAAAGCACCTTGATGGGCGATGTGAAGCCTTTGCCCAATCCGGTAAGATGGTGACTTAGTGCCAACATGTGCAGGGGAGCCGCCATGAGCTATCGGGAAAAACAGCTGACTTTTGAACCACGTGGACACCAGTTAACCAATATCAACGTCTGGACGCCAGACAGCCAGTGGCTGGCTTACGACGTGCGCCCGAACGGCGCTTCTTTTACCGGCCTGAGCATTGAACGGGTGAATGCCAACAGCGGCAAGGTCGAGGTGGTATATCGCGCGCAGCACGGCGCACATGTGGGCGTAGTGACCGTTAGCCCGGACGCGCCGGCCCGTTACGCTTTTATTCACGGGCCGGAACATCCGGACAGCGTTTGGCATTACGATTTTCATCACCGCCGTGGCGTGATCGTCAGCGAACCGGATTTCGAACTGGCCATGACTCTTGATGCGATGGATATCACCGCGCCCTATACCCCCGGGGCGCTGCGCGGTGGCACGCACGTTCACGTGTTCAGCCCGGACGGCAGTCGCCTGAGTTTTACCTATAACGACCACGTGATGCACGAGCTGGACCCGGCACGGGATCTGCGTAACGTAGGTGTGGCTGTGCCGTTGCAGGGCGTAAATCCGCCCAAGCAGCATCCGCGTGAATATGATGGCAGCCATTACTGCGTGTTGGTCAGCGAAACGACGCCGCAGCCGCAGCCGGGCAGTGACCAGATTAACCGTGCCTACGAAGAGGGTTGGGTCGGGCAACGTGGCTATCTGCGGCCCGATGGACGTCAACAGCGTTGGGCATTGGCGTTTATCGGCGACACGCGTTCCGCTGCCGGCGAAAAGTTGCCGGAAGTGTTTATTGTCGACCTGCCGCGCGACGACGCCGATTACGCTAAAGCCGGTTCCCGGCCACTGCAGGGTACCTCGACCCATTTACCCGCTCCCCCTTTGGGCGTGCGCCAACGTCGCCTGACATTTACCGGCGGGCGTCGTTATCCCGGTGTTGTCACCGCACCGCGCCACTGGCTGCGCAGTTCGCCTGATGGCAGCATGATTGCCTTTCTGATGAAAGATGACGAGGGCGTAGTGCAGCTGTGGACGGTTTCGCCGAACGGCGGTGAGCCGCGCCAAATTACCCGGGGTGAGCATGGGATCCAGTCTGCGTTCAGTTGGCACCCGCAGGGCGGGCGAATCGCGCTGGTGTGCGATAACAGCCTGATGCTGTGCGAGGTGCCCAGCGGCCGCATGCAGCGCCTGACGAAACGCACCGCGCAGCCACCGTCGGGCGATGCGATTGTCTTTTCGCCGGACGGTAACCAAGTGGCGTTTATGCGCGAGGTTGAGGGTTTCAGCCAGATTTTTGTGGCTGCGGTGTGATCAGGATGCGGGCCGGGCAGCCCGCATCAGAGTCTTTTAATGTGCGGCTACGCTGGCTGCATGGCTGGGATCGCCGCTGGCCGCCAGGTTCTGCTCTTCGCCGCGCAGGATACGTGCTCTCGGTGAGTCTGTGGTGTCGTCACTGCCGGAGCGCATATAGTCGTAAGGCAGCAGCACGGTGTCCATCACGGCTGAGAAGGGCAGATCCAGCGCCACCAGTGGCATCATCGCCCAACTGGTGTTGTCGTCCTTCAGCATGCCCACGCTAGCGCGGGTACCCGGATAGTAGCCCTGATTCGGGCCGGTGTGGCTCATGACGCTGGAGCAGCCGTTTGTCGCCAGCAGCATGCAACTGGTTGCTATCACTTTTATCGTTTTCATTATTCCATCCTGCAGGGTGCTGTTCCCTAAAATTTGCTGATCTATAACATCTTGTCGATGTTTTAAAAGGAGCAAGGTCTCGCTCTGTGGCGGCTCTCTCACTTTATTGTAAGGGATAAAAAAACTTTCGCCGAACTGATTGTCATTTTTTTGATCGCCGCCGGTTGAAATGAGGCAATCAACCCCCATTTTCTTATCAGAACAAAATTAAGAATTTGCCGTAAGGGAATTCTTATTATTAGCCGGTCCATAGTGGAAGGCTTAATTATTAAACCTCGCTGAAGTGCCTTAGGAGGCTGTTTTATGCGCAATTTTGACCTTTCCCCGTTATACCGTTCCGCCATTGGTTTTGACCGCTTGTTTAACGCGCTGGAGGCTGGGCAAAGCCAGGGGAATGGCGGCTACCCACCTTATAACGTTGAGCTGGTGGATGAAAACCATTATCGCATTGCGATCGCCGTGGCCGGGTTTGCCGAGCAGGAACTGGAGATCACCACCCAAGACAATCTTCTGATTGTACGTGGCGCCCATAATAACGAACCTGCTGAAAGAACCTACTTATATCAAGGTATTGCCGAGCGTAACTTCGAGCGTAAATTCCAGCTGGCCGAGCATATCCAAATTAAAGGCGCGAAGCTGGAAAATGGGTTGTTGTATATCGACATGGAACGCATCGTACCGGAAACATTAAAACCGCGCCGGATTGAAATTAAATAATTTTTATTTCATCAGCGAAACGTCTCGCTGGTGTTAAATGTTAACTTGCCCGCCGTCAGGGGGCATAGCTTAATTTACCCTATGAATTTTAAGTGACAGCCAGGCGACCCGCTCATTCATCCCACGGCGCTTACTAAGGTCAGTGGCTGGGGTGACAAATTTGCCGGGAGCAGATTTGAACGGGCCACATAGCCGAGAACGACGCTGTAGCTTGAAAGACAACGGGTAACATCTCGCTTCATAGAAGGAGTTTTACATTATGCGTAATTACGATCTGTCACCTTTGCTGCGTCAGTGGATTGGTTTCGACAAGTTGGCCAGCTCAATGGGCGGCCAGGAACCCCAGGGCTTCCCGCCGTACAACATCGAGAAAAGCGACGACAACCACTACCGCATTTCTCTGGCACTGGCCGGGTTCAAACAAAGCGAACTGAATATTGAAGTGGAAGGGCCACGCCTGACCGTGAGCGGTAAGCCGACGCCGCCGGAAAAACAGGTGGAATATCTGCATCAGGGGCTGGTGTGCAAAGAGTTTACTCTGACCTTCACGCTGGCCGAGCACCTGCAGGTTTCTGAGGCGCAGTTTGAAAATGGCCTGTTGCACATCGATCTGGTGCGTCAGGTGCCGGATGCCTTGCAACCGCAACGTATTGCCATCGGCACCACGCCGGGGTTAGAAGCTCAGTAACCGACTGAAAAAAATCGGTAATAACACGGGGGAAGTCCAAACGGGTTTCCCCCGTTGCATTCTGTGGCGTAACCCACATTCCCCCCGTCCCGCTTATGCCAGAATCCCTATTAATTGTGTGCTTTTAACCGCAAACCGGTTGTTAAACTTCTGGCAAGGATGTGACCTATGAGCGATATCGCCCTGACCGTCAGCATGTTGGCGTTGGTGGCCGTTCTCGGGCTGTGGATGGGTAACTGGAAGGTGTATGGCGTCGGGCTGGGCATTGGCGGGGTCCTGTTCGGCGGCATTATCGTGGGGCATTTCGCCCAGAGCTGGCAAATCAGTCTTAACGGCGACATGCTGCATTTCATTCAGGAATTCGGGCTGATCCTGTTCGTTTACACCATTGGCATTCAGGTGGGCCCAGGTTTCTTCTCTTCCCTGCGGGTGTCCGGGCTGCGGCTCAACGGTTTCGCCATTTTACTGGTGCTGGTTGGCGGCGTGGTGGCGGCGGCGGTTCACAAGCTGTTTGCCGTGCCGCTGCCGATCATTCTCGGCGTGTTCTCCGGCGCGGTCACCAATACCCCCGCACTCGGTGCTGGGCAGCAAATTCTTACCGATCTGGGGTCAGATCCGGCGCTGGTCGATCGCATGGGGATGGGCTACGCCATGGCCTATCCGTTCGGTATCTGCGGCATCCTGCTGGTGATGTGGCTGATCCGCCTGTTCTTTCGCATCAATATCGATAAGGAAGCGCAGGCGTTTGAAAACAGCCTGGGCAATCACCACGAACTGCTGCACACCATGAACGTGGCGGTGCGTAATCCCAATCTGCAGGGGATGGCGATAAAAAATGTGCCGCTGCTGAACGGGGAGGAGATCGTCTGCTCACGGCTGAAACGCGGCGAGCTGCTGATGGTACCCGCACCGCTCGAGAGGCTGGAGTTGGGTGACTATCTGCATCTGGTAGGAAAGCGCGAGAGCCTGGAAAATGCCCGGCTGGTGATTGGCGAAGAGGTGGACGTTTCGTTGTCAACGAGTGGCACGGCGTTACAGGTGGTGAGGGCGGTGGTGACCAATGAGAAGGTGCTGGGCAGCAAAATCCGCGATCTCAACCTGAAGAAAAAATATGACGTGGTGATCTCACGCCTGAACCGTTCCGGGGTTGAACTGGTGGCCGGCAGCAACGTTACGCTGCAATTTGGCGATATTCTCAACCTGGTTGGCCGGCCGGAATCGATTGAAGCGGTCGCGGCCATCGTCGGCAACGCTCAGCAGAAATTGCAACAGGTGCAGATGCTGCCGGTATTTATCGGCATCGGGCTGGGGGTGTTGCTGGGTTCTGTCCCGCTGTTTGTACCGGGTTTCCCGGCGGCATTGCGCCTTGGGCTGGCCGGCGGGCCGCTGGTGGCGGCATTGATCCTCGGGCGTATCGGCAGCATTGGCAAGCTGTACTGGTTTATGCCGCCGAGCGCCAACCTGGCGTTGCGCGAGTTGGGCATTGTGCTGTTTCTGGCGGTGGTGGGGCTGAAATCGGGGGGGAACTTTGTCGATACCCTGATGCATGGCGAAGGGCTGGCGTGGATTGGCTACGGCGCATTGATTACCGCCATCCCGTTGTTCAGCGTGGGTGTGCTGGCGCGGGCAGTGGGCAAGATGAATTATCTGACGCTGTCCGGCATGCTGGCAGGTTCGATGACCGATCCGCCGGCGCTGGCCTTCGCCAACGGCCTGCACCCGACCAGCGGTGCTGCCGCGCTGTCTTACGCCACGGTTTACCCTCTGGCGATGTTCCTGCGCATCATGTCTCCGCAGTTGCTGGCGGTGCTGTTTTGGGCGATGTAGCGAGCCGGGGCGCTGCTGTTACCTGCCTGCTAACTGCGCCCCGGCTCAGGCGTTAGCCCGCTTCCTGATGCGCGCGTTCGATCTCTTCCGCCAAAATCGCCACGCCGCGCTCGATTTTCTCCGGATCCGGCACGTAGTTCATCCGCATGCACTGGTGAGTATGCGGCCATTCATGCTCCAGCCCCGGGAAGAAGTAGTGGCCCGGCACCATCAGTACGCCGCGTTTTTTCAGGCGCTGATACAGCAGCTCGGTGGTGATCGGCAGATCCTTGAACCACAGCCAAAGGAAAATCGCCCCTTCCGGTTTGTGGATCAGGCAACGCTCTGGCGACAGATAGCGGCGGATTATCTCGATGGTGTGTTCAACGCGCTGTTTGTAGAACGGGCGGATCACCTCGTTCGACAGGCGCAGCAGATCGCCGCGTTCGATCATTTCCGCGGCCATCGCCGGTCCCATGCTGCCCGGTGACAGGCTGATGATGCCGTTCATGTTGGTCAGGGCGCTGATGACTTTCTCATCGGCAACCACGATGCCGCAGCGTGAGCCGGGCAACCCGAGCTTGGACAAGCTCATGCACAGGATGATATTCGGGTTCCACAGCGGCGTCGCTTCGCTGAAGATAATTCCGGGGAACGGCACGCCGTAAGCGTTATCGATCACCAGCGGAATATTGCGTTGCTGCGCCAGCAAATCGAGCTTCATCAGCTCTTCGTCGGTGATCACGTTACCGGTTGGGTTGGTCGGGCGCGACACGCAGATCATGCCGATGTCGTCGCCAATGTGCAGGTGTTCGAAATCAACGTGATATTTGAACTGGCCTTCCGGCAGCAGCTCGATATTGGGCTTGGCCGACACGAACAGACCCTCGTCCAGCCCGGCGTCGGCATAGCCGATATATTCCGGCGCCAGCGGGAACAGCACGCGGCGACGGCTGCCGTCGGCATAACGCCCGGCAAACAGGTTAAACAAGTAGAAAAACGCGCTCTGGCTGCCGTTTGTCAGTGCAATATTCTGTGGTGAAATCTGCCAGCCCAGTTCGTCGCGCAGCAAAGTAGCCAGTGCTTTCAGCAGGGCGTCTTTGCCCTGCGGGCCATCGTAGTTACACAGCGCCTCGGTCAGTTTGCCCTGGTCGAGCATGTCCTGACACAGCTGTTTGAAGTAACTTTCCATCTCTGGAATTTGCGCCGGATTGCCGCCGCCGAGCATGATGGCACCGGGCGTGCGCAGGCCTTCGTTCAGGTCATCCATTAAACGGGTAATGCCCGCGTAACGGGTAAATTTGTCGCCGAAAAGTGAAAAAGTCATAGGTGCAGCAGTATTGTTTTTAGCAGGTAATCGCCCACCATACCGCCAGATAATTTTCGGCGCAATGCGGTTCATAAAACAACCACCGGGGATAAACTTCACCCGGTGGTTGTTTTCCAGCAGATTGTACTGAATTAATGTGACCGATCGCCAACCCACACCACCATCACCTTGTCGTCGCCAAGCCGGCGGCTGAAGGCATAGTAGCCTGCGGTTTGCTGTGACTGTTGCACACCGGCCCCGATCGCCGGATGGCGGGCGCGGAACTGCCCAAGCCGCTGCCAATGCGCCAGCAGTGGCGCTTTGGCGCCTTGCAGTTCACTCCAGTTCATATCGGAACGCGTGCCCTGCAACGGATCCGACCCGGTCGGGCCGAGCTGACGACCGCTTTCATCACCGTAGTAAATTTGCACCGCCCCAGGGGCCAGCAGCAGCAAATCTGCCGCACGCTGTTGCAATGGCAGCGAACCTTTGGCGTCGCTGGCGAAGAACAGCCGGGTATCGTGCGAGGAGAGGTAGCTCAGTACGTTGAAATCCTGCAGCTTGTCGGCCATTTGCTGGTAAGTGGCATCGATACTGGAGAAACAGCTCAGCGCCTGCGAAGCCTGATCCTGAAAATCGAAATTGATCATCGCGTCAAAGCCATTCTGGTAATAGTCGCTTTTCATCACGCCGTGGCCCCAGGCTTCGCCGGTCATCCAGAATGGGGCGTCATCCAACGCCTGGTGTGGATTGGCGGCTTTCCATTGCGCCAGCGCCGCCGTGGCACGCTGTTTCAGCAGCGCCAGCGTGGGTTTCTCCACGTGCTTGGCGGTATCGACGCGGAAGCCATCAATGCCGTAATCGCGCACCCATTGGCTGAGCCAGGTGGTCAGGTAGTCGCGGGTCGTGGCACCGGGAATGTCGCGTGCGGCGGTGTCGGGTTTGTGGCGATAGAACAGCGGCAGGCCACTGGCGCCGGGCGCTTCAGTTTTGATGTCCGGGAGGAAGGCCAGTGACATGGTGAGGTCGTTATAACCCGGCGAGTCATAGTCGCCGATATCGGTGCGGATCCAGTTTTTCCCCCACCACGGGGCCCAGCCTGTTTTGTCGCTGAAATTGATGTAATCGTTGAAGCTGTGCCAGTTTTGGCCTGGACCAGGCCGCCAGTCGCCCCAGCTTTTACCCAGCGTTTTTTCGATCTCTGCGTCCTTCAGGTAGAGCGAGCCGAATTGGAAGGTCTGCATATCGGCCAAGGTGGCGTAGCCGACATGGTTAACCACCACGTCGAACAGAATGCGGATGCCACGCTGGTGCGCCTGTTCGACCAGTGTACGCAGGTCTTGCTCGGTACCCATATTGGCGTCGAGCCGGGTCCAGTCCAGTGCGTAGTAGCCGTGATAAGCGTAGTGCGGGAAATCGCCTTTGGTGCCGCCGCCGACCCAACCGTGGATCTGTTCCAGCGGCGAGCTGATCCACAGTGCGTTGACGCCAAGCTGTTGCAGGTAATCCAGTTTTTGCGTCATCCCGGCGAGATCGCCGCCGTGGAAGGTGCCGATCTCTTGCATGCCGTCGCTGCGGCGGCCGTAGCTGTGGTCGTTGGCCGGGTTGCCGTTTTCAAAGCGATCGGTCAGTGCGAAATAGACCGTGGCGTTGTGCCAGTTGAACGGTGCCGGTTTTTCCGTGCCGGCGGATTCCAGCAGCAGCATGCCGCCGCTGCCTGCGGCAGGTTGAAGGGTCACTTTGCCCAGGCTGACCTTGGCCGTTTGGCCGGAATAGAAATCGCGTACCCTTTCGCCTTCGGCGAAGGTCGTCGCTACGTCAAGGGTGACGGGCTGGCCGTTCCAGCGCTGGCAGGTGCGGGTTACCGCTGCTGCTGCAGCCTGTGGGGCCGTTTTCAGGCTGAGTTGTAGCGTCGGCGTACCGCTGCGGGTATCGACGCGCACCTGGTATTCACCGTCGCGGAACAGCCGCCAGTTGACCGGCGGGGCATCGCCGCAAGGTTGCAGCGACAGGGTTTGATTCAGCCTGGCCGCCGCGGTCGGCTGCCAGCATTGCCGATCCTGATAAATTTTCAGCGGCAGTTCGCCCTTGGGCAGCGTGGCGTGGCTGGTGAACAGCCCGGCGGTCGATTCGTCAAAGGTCGGGAAGCTTTGCAGCGTCCAGCTTGCTAGTGCGGCCGGTGACAGCAGCATCAGCAGGGGTAGGGTCAGGCGTTTCATGGCTCTCCTTACGCGTGGCAGGAAGCGTTTTTATTCTGGGGTAATGCTCAGTGTGACAAATGAAGAAAAAATAGCCTCATCCCGATGGCGTATTTTCAGGGAGGAGAGAGAAGGGGGAGAACCCAGTCTGTTATCCGGTGTTTTTTTAATCTATATTACAATGTATACATTGTAGTGTGAGGTGACCTATGAGCGTGATGTCCGTTCGACTCCCGGAAGATCTCAGTGAGCAACTAGAAGCTTTGGCCAAAGCGACCGGCAGAACAAAATCATTTCTGGCCGGGCAGGCTATCCGGGATTTCATCAACCGTGAAGCCTGGCAGATTGCGGAAATTCAACAGGCCATCACTGAGGCGGATAAGGGGGATTTTGCTGCTGATGATGAAATGGAAGCCCGCTTCAAGAGGATGGGAGTGAGTGATAACGATGAAAATTAAATGGCTAAGGAAAGCCGCAAGCAATTTTGACGATGAATACGATTGGCTTTATCTGGAGAGTCCGCAGGTAGCGACAGAATTTGCCAGGGAGGTTTTTCGTTTAGTGAGTTTACTGGTTACGAATCCGGCCCTGGGCCGGGCCGGCAGAGTGATGGGAACCCGGGAAATCGTGATGCAGACCTTCCCTTATCTGATCCCCTACAGAATTAAAAGCAATGAAATACATATTCTTAGGATATTTCATATGCGGAGACGCCCACCGAAAGGCGATTGGTAGTTTTGCATGGATGCCAGTGGGTCACCCGCTGGCATCCGGGCAAGTTACTTCTTCAGCAATTGCGGATTGACGCAGTTTTCTTTTACCGTACCGGTCAGGGCGGCAATCAGGTTATCCACCGCGCATTCGGCCATCGCATTGCGGGTTTCATGAGTGGCGGAGCCGATGTGCGGCAGCGCCACCACGTTCGGCAGCGTCAGCAGCGGCGAAGAGACCGGCAGCGGCTCTTTCTCGAAGACGTCCAGCCCGGCGGCGTGGATCGTCCCGTTCTGCAACGCTTCGATCAGTGCTGCTTCATCCACCACCGGGCCACGGCCGGCGTTGATCAAAATACCGCTCTTTTTCATCTTCGCCAGTTGGTCGCGGCTGATCATATGGAAGGTTTCTTCGGTCAGCGGCAGCGTGATGCAGATGAAATCGGACTCGGCCAACAGGGTATCCAGATCGCAGCGGCGGGCGTTAAAACGCGTCTCGGCCTCTTCGTGAGTACGGCGGGCGTTGTACAGTATCGGCATGCCGAAGCCGAAATGCGCACGCTGCGCCAGCGCCAGGCCGATGCGGCCCATGCCGAGGATGCCGAGGGTTTTATGGTGCACGTCGACGCCAAACCAGTCCGGCCCGATGCTGCCTTGCCATTCACCGGCTTTTACCCGCTCGGCCACTTCCACCACGCGGCGCGCCGTCGCCAGCACCAGGCTCATGATGGTATCGGCGACGGTTTCGGTCAGCACGGTCGGGGTATGCATCAGTACCACGTTATGGGCGTTAAGCGCGTCGACGTCGAAATTGTCGTAACCGACGGAAATGGTCGAAGCGGCGCGTAGCTTGGGCGCCTGTTGCAAGAAAGCTTCATCAATCTTGCCGCCGGAACCGATGATCCCTTCCGCCTGAGCGAGTGCTTGTTTCAGCTCGTCGCGGTTATCCGGCGACAGGCCGTCGAAGGCGTGCACGGTGAAGTGCTGTTCCAGCCGTTGACGCAGGTCGGTGGGGATGCTTTTGTACAATACGATAGAAGGCTTCATCACGAACTCCAGCAATACCCTTTGTCTTTCAGGCTGTAGCGTTGTTGGCTACAACCTGAAATCCATGGGGTATGTTCAACAGAAAATAAAGTATAACGAGATCAGGCTACTTGTGGATGAACCTCGTTGCGGGCGGGTTTGACGATCAGCGTCACGACTACCGCCACGACCAGCGCTATCGCCATAAACATATAAGAAGCGGACGGGTTGCCGGTCGCGCCGTTCAGGTAGCCGACGAACCAGGAGCCGAAGAAGGAGCCCAGCGCACCCATGCTGTTGATCAGCGCCATCGCGCCACCGGCGACGTTTTTCGGCAGCATTTCCGGAATGATGGCGAAGAAGGGTCCGTACGGGGCATACATTGCCGCACCGGCGATCACCAGCAGACCGTAGGAAACCCAGAAATGGTTGGTGCCGACGGCATAGGAACCGAAGAACGCCAGCGCGCCGATCAGCAGCAGCGGCCAGACGAACAGTTTGCGGTTCTGCATTTTGTCCGAGGCCCAGGACACCAGGATCATGGAGATAGTCGCCGCCAGGTAAGGCACCGACGACAACCAGCCGGCTTCCACCATGCCCATTTGCATGCCGCTGCGCAGAATGGACGGCAGCCACAGCACGAAGCCGTATACGCCGATGCTCCAGGCGAAATACTGTACGCACAGCAAGATGACGTTGCGTGAACGGAAGGCTTCACCGTAGTTGCGCACCGCCTTGATGCCTCTCTGCTCCTCGTCAAGCTGCTTCTGCAGTGCAGATTTTTCGTCTTCGCTCAACCATTTGGCCTGCGCCGGCTTGTCTTTCGCCAGCACCCACCAGCAGAAGGCCCAGAGTACCGCCGGAATACCTTCGATGATGAACATCTCGCGCCAGCCGAAGGCGTGGATCAGGTAGCCGGAAACCACCGACATCCACAACACGGTGACCGGGTTACCGAGGATCAGGAAGGTATTGGCGCGTGAACGTTCTGATTTGGTGAACCAGTTGCTGATGTAAATCAGCATCGCCGGCATCACGGCGGCTTCCACCACGCCGAGAATAAAGCGAATGGCGGCCAGCATCGGGATATTGCTGACCACGCCGGTCAACGAAGCGCAGCCACCCCACAGGATCAGGCACCAGAAGATCAGTTTTTTTACGCTGCGGCGTTCGGCATAGATCGCGCCGGGAATTTGGAAGAAGAAATAGCCAAGGAAAAACAGCGCGCCCAGCAGCGAGGACATGCCTTTGGTTATGCCCAGATCGTCGTTGATGCCGGCGGCTGAAGCAAAGCTGAAGTTAGCGCGGTCGAGGTAGGCCAGGCTGTAGGTGATAAACACGATGGGCATGATGTACCACCAGCGTTTGGCCGCGAGAGTGACTGTATTCATGTTCAGATTCCTCAGTGTCGGAGTGGTGCTCTCCCGGCGAGTCTGGTTGTAGGGCCAGAGGTGTGTGCCGTTCGGAGAAGGCTGTTAACTGTTTTATGTTTGTTATTTTTATTCAGCCAGTGCCGCGCGGGTTGGCAACCCTTCGCTGTCGCCGATAGCCTGGATCGCCAGCGAGCCGATTTTATTGCCGCGTTGCACCGCCTGTTTCAGCGTTTTGCCCTCCAGCAGGGCGCTGATCGTCCCAACGGCAAAGCCGTCTCCCGCACCTACGGTATCCACTACGTTGCTGACTTTGATCGCCGGCACCGTGGCCCGATCGCCGGCGGCGGTTTTAAACCAGGCGCCGTCCGGGCCGGTTTTGATGATCACCGCTTGCACGCCGCGTTCCAGGTAGAAGTCGGCGATGCCTTCCGGCGTGGATTGGCCGGTAAGGATTTGCCCCTCTTTGAGCCCCGGCAGTACCCAGTCGGCAGCGAACGCCAGCTTGTTCAACTGGTCGATCATCACCTGTTGGCTGGACCACAGCACCGGGCGCAGGTTGGGATCGAATGAAATGGTCTTGCCCATGGCGCGCATTTCACGGGCGGCATGGTTGCACAGCTCCAGCGATTTGCCGGACAGGGCCGCAGCCACGCCGCTCAGGTGCAGATGACGTGCGGAGCCGAAGTAGTCGCGGTTAAAGTCGGCGGTCGACAGGTGGCTGGCCGCTGAGCCTTTGCGAAAATATTCCACGCTGGGATCGGTACCATCGGTGGTTTTCGATTTGATCTGAAAACCGGTCGGATAGTTGCCGTCTACTGTGACTTGCTGGAAGTTAATGCCTTCTTTTTTCAGCTGTTGCACGGCGAAACGGCCGAAAGCGTCGTTGCCGACCCGGCTGACCCAGCCCACGTTCAGGCCCAGGCGCGCAAGGCCAATCGCCACGTTCAGTTCGGCACCGGCAATGCGTTTGGTGAAGGTCTCGACTTCAGCCAGATCGCCGGTTTGCGTGGCCACGAACATCGCCATGGCCTCACCCAGCGTAACTACGTCCAATGGCGCATTACGCGCCGCTGTCAGCGTTGTCATGATGTTTACTCCGCACGCAGAAGGTTAACGTAGTGGCGGGTAACGGCTTCCAGGCTGTCACCCTGCAGAGGGAATTCGATGCCGCGCGGCGCGTCCAGCGGCAGACGGGCCAGCAGATCGCGCCAGCTGCCGTCGGTGTCGTCCAGCGCCACTGCGCGCCAGCCGCGCGGGCCGTGGGTGGCGGCTTTAACGTGAACATAGCTGACGTGGTTCGCCAGGCGTTCTGCGGCGGCGAAGGCGTCTTGCTCCACCCAGTGCCAGTTGGCCATATCGAACGTCATGCTGACCGGCAGGTGGTTGTCTTCCGCCGCATGGAAAAAGGCATTCAGCAGCGACAGAATGCCGCAGTCAGGGGTCTGGTCATTTTCCACCACCAGGTTGACCGGGTGCTGCTCCAGCGCCACTTTCAGTTCGGTAAAATCGAAGCCCGGTTGGTAATGCCCAAGGGAGAGCTTCAACTGACGTGCATGCAGCACCTGGGCTTCGGCCAGCAGCGCCGGCAGGTTTGGGTTCAGCGTATGCTGTGGGGTAAACAGCGCTTCAGGAGCGGAATAAACGGCAAAAAGCTGCTGCTGTTCAATCGCCTGAGCCAGCGCCGGCAGGCTTTCCAGCTCCTGAGCGGAAAACAGCTCGCGGCGGATCTCCACGCCATCAGCGCCCGCCCCGGCAATGATCGGCAGTAAAGCGGCTTGCCCACCCTGTTGCTGAACCACATCGGTGCCGTATGCGCCGGTCACTACGATAATTTCTCTTTTCATTTTGGCTCCTGAGGTGGCGTTATTCCCACCGCTGCTGTTAAGGGTACGTTAAATGGAACCGGTTCCAGGTGAAAGCGACAGAATGTAAAAATATGATCGCAATCACGAACATGAGCAAAAAATAGTCTTTCGGAGGAGGCGGAGAGGCGCCGTAAACCGCGCCACTGCTGGGGAAAGAGGAGGTTAGCGGGTGGTGGAGCCGCGCACGATCAGTTCACCGGAGAACATCTGTTCGCCGATAGGCGCATCCAGGCCCTGAATACGTTGCACCAGTTGTTCCAGCGCCGCGTGGCCCATTTGATAGGTCGGCTGCTTCAAGGTGGTGATGCCTACTCCCGCCAGTTCGGCCCATTCCAGCTCGTCAAAGCCGAGCAGGCCGATATCGCTGCCCCATTGAATGCCCAACCGGCGCATGGCGCGCGCTACCTGCAACGTCAGCGCGCCGTTGGCGGACATCACCGCCTTGCGCATACCGCGGTGGCGGGCATTAAAGCCGCTGAGCACGCTTTCCAACTGCTTCAGGTCGTTAAGCGGCGTCTCGGCCTGTTCGGCCAGCAGCCCGTCATGTTGCGCCATGGTTTGGTTAAAGGCGTGCAGCCGCTCCAGCCGGGTATTGACCGTGCCGATGGGTTCGCTGAGAAACAGGATGGCTTCGAATCCCTGCTGCAACAGATGTTCGGTGGCGGTGGTCGCCGCCTCATGGTTGTTCAGGCCGACCACGTCGCAGGCGAAATCAGGGATTTTTCGGTCGATCAGGACCATCGGCAGCATGGATTGTTGCAGCGTCGACAACGCTTCTTCACGCATGCCGACGGCGTTGACCACGATGCCCTCCACCCGGTAGCTGCTGAGCAGCTGCAGGTAGTGTTGCTCCTGATTGACCTCGTTATTGGTGTTACACACCAGCAGGGTAAAGCCGTGTTGACGGCAGGCGGCTTCGATACCGCGCATGACGTCCACCGAGTAGGGGTTGGTGATATCGGCGATGATCAGACCAATCAGGCGCGTTTGCCCGCCCTTCAGGCTGCGGGCCATCTGGCTCGGCCGGTAGTCGAGCTGGTGGATTGCCTGTTCGATGCGCTGTTTGAGATCGTCAGAAAGCAGGTGCTGCTCACCATTCAGATAGCGCGATACGCTGGTCTTGCCGGTTTTGGCGGTTTTCGCCACATCGCTGATGGTGGCGCGCCCCGAGGCGCGCATTGCCTTAACAGTGCTCACTGCCGATCTCCCCTGCGGTTAATTGCCAAGGAGACTACCACACCCGGCGCGGAGCCGGGAATGCTGAATGGCAGGTTGTGTGTGACTAAGGGATGGGCGGAAAGCGAGAAGCGGCGGGGCTTGGCGCCCCGCACGGGATTACTGCAGCGGACTGAGGGTGATCTCGACGCGGCGGTTTTGCGCCTTGCCTTCCGCCGTGCTGTTGGAGGCGATCGGATTATCCGGGCCTGCGCCTGAGGTGCGGATGCGGTTTGCCGCCACGCCCTGGGTGATCAATGCGCTACCTACGCCGTCGGCGCGCTGCTGCGACAGGGTCATGTTCAGGGAGCGGGAACCGGAGCTGTCGGTGTAGCCGATCACGTTAACCGCCGTTTTTGGGTATTCCTTCAGCACCATGGCAACGCCGGTCAGGGTGTTGGCACCCGCCGGTTTCAGGGTAGCGCTGCTGCTGTCGAAGGTGACATTGTTCGGCATATTCAGCACGATATTGTCGCCCTGGCGGGTGACGCTGACGCCGGTGCCTTTCATTTTGTCGCGCAGCTTGGCTTCCTGCACGTCCATGTAATACCCCGCGCCGCCGCCCAGCGCAGCGCCGGCTGCTGCGCCGATCAGCGCACCTTTGCCGCGGTCTTTTTTCGACGAGGAGATCATGCCCACGCCGGCACCCAGCGCCGCACCAAGGCCGGCGCCAATACCGGATTTACCGGCTTCAGATTCCCCGGTGTACGGGTTGGTGGTACAGGCTGACAGCGTGAGCGCAACGCTCACCGCGCCGGCAATAATCGCAATGCGTTTCATGTTTTTTCCTTAACAAGCGGATAGAAGCTGAGCCTGTTATCAGGGAAAAATCAGAGGAATACCATGCAGCGGATTCTGAATTGACCGCACCCCGGTGCGGGATGCGTTATTTTTAAGCGAAATCGACAGAATTCAGACGGCCGGCGGCCAGTTCATGATCAGCGTATAAGCCTGGGTTTCTTCATTGAACAGCCGTTGGGATATCTGAAAACCCTGCTTGCGGTAGAACGCGCAGGCACGCAGATTTTGCTCGTATACCTCCAGACTCAGTTGGGGATAGCGCTGCTGTACGTGCGTCATCAGCGCCTGGCCGACGCCGTGGCCGTGAAAGGCCTGTTCGACAAACAGCGCCCCGATAAAACGGTCATCCAGCACGCTGATAAACCCGACGATCTCCCCTGCGTGGCAATACACCCAGCTTTGCGCCCGCGGCAGATAACTATCCCGCACCAGCACCGCGCTTTCCCGCCAATAGCTTTCCACCACGAACGGGTGGGCGGCGATGGTGCTGGGTAACCACAGGGCCATCAGCCGCGGCATATCGGTCGGGCGGCAGGGGCGGATCATTTCTGCTTTGGGTAGCAAATACACCCGGTCAGATGATCGTTCACCAACCCGCAGGCCTGCATAAAGGCGTAACAGATGGTGGAGCCGATAAATTTGAAGCCGCGTTTTTTCAACGCTTTGGACAAGGCATCGGACAGCTCGGTTTTCGCCGGCACCTGGCTCAGCGCTTGCCAGCTGTTGAGCTGTGGCTCGCCACCGACAAAGCCCCAGATAAAGGCGGAAAAATCTTCGCCGGCCGCTTCCATGGCCAAATAAGCTCTGGCGTTGGTGATGATGGCTTCGATTTTGCCGCGATGGCGGATGATGCCGCTGTCTTGCAGCAGCGTTTCCACGTCCTGCTCGGTCATGGCCGCCACCCGTTGCGGATCGAAATTGTGGAAGGCGCGACGGTAATTTTCACGCTTTTTCAGCACAGTGATCCAGGAAAGCCCGGCTTGCTGGCCTTCCAGGCACAGCATTTCAAACAGTTCGCGCGCATCGGTGGTCGGTGCGCCCCATTCTTTATCGTGATAGTCGAGATATAACGGATCTGCCGTCACCCAACCGCAACGTTCGCTGGCCATACTGCCTGTCCTTAAGCTGTGTTTATTTACAGTAATCATCGCCTGAAGCGGCAAGCTTGGCAAGCCCCTGATTGTTTTATCATCAACTGGCTTGACGTGACGGAAAAGCCAGCAATATTTACTAGATGGCCGCAGGCAAAAAAAGGCCAATGATAAAAAACGGGTTTCCTTCATTTGCTGGCTCTCAGGAGTCTCTTCATGCCTCTAAAAATAACTCGCATGCACCGCCCGGCGGTGCTTGCAGTGGCGATATTATGCAGTATGACTACCCCGGCGCTGGCCTATGACCAGGTTTACGTATTTGGCGATAGCCTGAGCGATACCGGCAACAATGGCCGCTTTACCTACGACGGCAATAAACACCTGTTGTATGACGAAGTGCTGGCGCAACGCATCGGCGCAGCATTGGTGGCGTCGGACGACGGTGGCTACAACTATGCCGGCGGCGGCGGTGTGGCGGTGCCGGCGCTTAACCCGGCGGACAATACTCAGGATCAGGTGCAGAGCTACCTTGTCAGGGCCAATGGCCGGGCCGATGGCGACGGTCTGTATATTCACTGGATTGGCGGCAACGATCTGGCGGCGGCGGCGTTAAACCCGACAACCGCGTCGGGCGTGGCCTATAACAGCGCAGCCGCCGCCGCAGTGCAGGTTCGTTCGCTGTTGAATGCCGGCGCCGGTACGGTGATCGTACCGACGGTACCGAATATTGGTTCAACGCCGCAGCTGATGGAGCTGATTATCCAGCAGGCGCTGACGCCGGTGCAGGGTGCCGCAGTCCAGGCGGCCTATGCCACTCTCAATTCGCTGACTACGCCGGATAATGCTTCGCGCACCCAGGCTATCCATCAGGCGCTGACTTCCGCCGCCGCACAGGCCAGCGCAATCCCGCAGGTGCAGCAGGCGATCGCCGCACAGCTGATTGCCGCCTTTGACAGCCTGAGCGCTCAGGCCGCGCAACTGACCGATTTTTATAACCAGAGTGAGGATCGCCTGCTGGCGCAGGGCGGTGGCAATGTTGTTCGCGTCGATGTGAACACGCTGTTCGCCGAGGCGATAGCCAATCCGGCGCAGTTTGGCTTCGCCAATACCGCCGGCATGGCTTGTCCGGCTGGAGTGTCGTCGGCGGTGTGCAGTTCCGCCGCGCCAGGCTTCGACGCCAGCCAGTCCTATCTGTTCTCCGATCATTTTCACCCCAGCCCGCAGGCGCATCTGTTGATTGCCGATTACATTCAGGCGGTGCTGGATGGCCCGGCGCAGGTGGTGGCGCTGAATCAGGCGACGGCGGCGATGGCGCGTGACAGCCGCGCGACGCTCGACAGCCGTTTCCAGCAACTGCGCAATGGCGACAACCCGCAGGGTGCGCTGGGCGTCTTCGGCGGCTATGCCGGGCAGCATTATGATTACTCAGCCAATAAGGCGGCGGGCGACGGCAACGCCACCACCCATAATATGACGGTTGGGGTAGATTATCAGTTGACCGAAGGCTGGCTGATTGGCGCGCTGATATCCGGTTCCAATGACGATCAACAGCCGTCCAGCCGCTATGAATACAAGGCGCGCGGCCTGTTGCTGTCGGCCTTTACCGCCCTTGATCTGTTTGAGCACGGCTGGGTGAATGCCGATCTGCACTACGCGACCATGGATTACGACGATATTCGCCGCAGCATGCAGCTAGGGCCGCTAACCCGCACCGAAACCGGCTCGACCTCCGGCAAGCAGTGGGGCGCACGCCTCACCGCCGGTTATGACTTCCCGATCACCGCTTATCTGACGACCGGCCCGATGGCGCAGTTTGCCTGGGATTACAGCAACGTCTCCGGTTACAGCGAGGATGGCAACAGCAGTACCTCAATGCGTTTTAACGACCAGACCTACCATTCGCAGATCGGCGCATTGGGCTGGCGGCTGGACACCCAATTTGGCCTGTTTAATCCGTATGCCGAGGTGAGCTATCAGCATCAGTTTGGCGACGATGTCTATCGGGCCGGCGGTGGGCTGAAGTCCACGCAGACCTCGTTCACCCGCGACAGCGCCAGCCAGGATAAAAACTGGGTGGATGTGACGCTGGGGGCGAACATGCCGCTGACTGACCAGGTGGCGGCGTTCGCCACCGTTTCGCAAACCGGCGGCCTGAGCAGCGGCGAGCAGTTTATGTATAACGTCGGCGTCAGCGCACGGTTTTGACGCTTAGGGGCGTAGATTCGGTGCCTGTGCTGATTCCCTGCATCTTCCTTTCCGGTTGCAGCAGGGTCATGCACAGCATGCTGCAGAACGATACCGCGGCGGTGGCGAAGAACATGGCACCATAGCCGTGGTGCTGTGCCAACCAACCGCTCAGCATCGGCGCGGTGATCGACGCAATATTGGCGATCGCCAGCGTCATGCCGCTGTAAGCGCCCACCGACGCCTTCGGCGTGACGTCGATCACCACCGACCAATACACGTTATTCACCAGCGCATTCAGCGCATTGCCCAACGTCATCAACAGAATGATTTCGGTCGCCGTGCTCATAAACGGGATCAGCAGGAAGCAGGTGGCGGTCAGCAGCAGCGTCACCGCCGCAAACAGGTTGCGCGCCAGCCGCAGGTTGTCAAAACGCCTCAGCAGCGCATCGGCGATACGGCCGCCGAGCAGCACGGTAAAGCAGGCACCGCTCCAGGGGATCATCGCTACATACCACAGCGAGTGCAGATCGTAATTAAAGGTGTCCTGCAGGTATTTCGGCCCCCAGGTGACCAGCACAAAGGTGACGTAGAGGAAAGAGAAGTAACCCAGGGCGTTAAACACCAGCGTGCGGTTAGTGAAAAATGCCCACCACGGCAGGTGCAGTTGTCGGCTGTCCGGTTCTTGATCGGCGCCGATGGTCGCCAGTTCGCTGGCGTTAACCAGAGGATGCTCCTGCGGCGTATCGGTAAAGACGCGGGCGAGCAGCAAAATGGCGATCAGCGAGAACAGGCCCAGCAGGATAAACATGCTGCGCCAGTCATCGGTCAACAGCAGCAGCCCTACCGCCAACGGTGCGGTGAGCAGTGAGCCCACCTGGGTACTCAACAGGCCGATGCCCAATGAAAATCCCCGTTCCTTGCGCGGTGCCCAGTTGGCGATGGTTTTGTTCATCAGCGCGTAGGCCGGGCCTTCGGCAAAGCCGAACATGATCCGCAGCGCGGCGAAGCCCATGATCGCCGAGCCACCGAACAGCGCCACCCCCAGCTCGCCGGCCCAGGCGGTGGCGATCTCCAGCAGCGACCACAGCGCACCGGCCATCAGCCAGACTTTTTTGGTGCCGATGCGGTCGGCCAGAAAGCCGCCGCACAGCGAACCGAACAAATAACCGAAGCCGAAGTAGCCCAGCACGGCGCCCAGTTGCGCCTTGTTGAAGTTGAATTCATGCGAGATATCGTTGGCGGCGAAGGATAACGCGCCGCGATCGACGTAGTTGATCAGCGCTATAAAAAACACCATGGCGAAAATACGGTAGCGATAGCGGCTGTCGGTTAAGGCGTTGGTCATCAGCGAACCTCCTGAAACGTTTGATATCAGGACGCTGCAAGGTTGGTGCCAGTCTCGGTGTCCGTTGCGGGACGGGGTATGGCGGCGGTGCGGGTACGTTGAACGGGCATCCTGCATGGGCATTTGCCCTGTGATGGTGCATGAAAAGGCGACGCATCTTCGCCGATTCGCACTTGTTGCCGGATTCTGGCTGTATATCTTACGGTCAACGGGTATACTGGCCCATTCCATATAAATCCACTTGTATCGCGTGCGAATTCAACATGCAAAAGTTTGATACCAAGACCTTTCAGGGCCTGATCCTGACACTGCAGGACTATTGGGCGCGCCAGGGCTGCACCATTGTTCAACCATTGGACATGGAAGTCGGCGCGGGAACCTCTCACCCGATGACGTGCCTGCGCGCACTTGGCCCAGAGCCGATTGCCGCCGCCTATGTGCAGCCGTCCCGTCGCCCGACCGACGGCCGTTACGGTGAAAACCCTAACCGCCTGCAACACTACTATCAGTTCCAGGTGATCATTAAACCGTCACCGGACAACATTCAGGAACTGTACCTCGGCTCGTTGAAAGAACTGGGTCTGGATCCGACCATCCACGATATCCGCTTCGTAGAAGACAACTGGGAAAACCCGACGCTCGGCGCCTGGGGCTTGGGCTGGGAAGTTTGGCTGAACGGCATGGAAGTGACGCAGTTCACTTACTTCCAGCAGGTCGGCGGCCTGGAGTGCAAACCGGTTACCGGCGAGATCACTTACGGTCTGGAGCGCCTGGCGATGTACATCCAGGGCGTGGACAGCGTCTACGATCTGGTCTGGAGCGACGGCCCGCTGGGCGTGACCACCTACGGTGATGTGTTCCACCAGAACGAAGTGGAGCAGTCCACTTACAACTTCGAGTATGCCGACGTCGACTTCCTGTTCTCCTGCTTCGAGCAGTACGAGAAAGAAGCGCAGTCGCTGCTGGCGTTGGAAAAACCGCTGCCGTTGCCGGCTTACGAACGTATTCTGAAGGCCGGCCACACCTTCAACCTGTTGGATGCGCGCAAGGCGATCTCGGTGACCGAGCGTCAGCGCTATATTCTGCGCATCCGCACGCTGACCAAAGCCGTTGCCGAGGCCTACTACGCTTCCCGTGAAGCGCTGGGCTTCCCGATGTGCAAAAAGAACGAGAACTAAGAGGCAGCCATGACTCAACAGACTTTCCTGGTGGAAATCGGCACGGAAGAGCTGCCGCCGAAGGCTCTTCGTTCACTGGCAGAATCTTTTGCCGCGAATTTTACCGCTGAGCTCGATAGCGCCAACCTCAAACATGGCGAAGTGAGCTGGTTCGCCGCTCCGCGCCGTCTGGCGTTGAAAGTGGCCAATCTGAGCGCCGCACAGGCCGATCGCGAAGTCGAAAAACGCGGCCCGGCGATTGCCCAGGCGTTCGACGCCGAAGGCAAGCCGAGCAAAGCGGCTGAAGGCTGGGCGCGTGGCTGTGGCATCACTGTCGATCAGGCCGAACGCCTGGTGACCGACAAAGGCGAGTGGCTGCTGTATCGCGCCCATGTCAAAGGTCAGTCCGCGCAAGCGCTGCTGGCAGGCATGGTCAGCACTGCGCTGTCCAAACTGCCGATCCCGAAACTGATGCGCTGGGGCGACTCCGAGGTGCAGTTTGTGCGTCCGGTACACACCGTGACCCTGCTGCTTGGCGATGAACTGATCCCGGGCACCGTGCTGGGCATCGATTCCGCCCGCACCCTTCGCGGCCACCGTTTTATGGGTGAAGCCGAGTTCACTATCGACAACGCCGACCAATACCCGCAGATCCTGCTGGAGCGCGGTAAAGTGATTGCCGATTACGAAGCCCGCAAGGCGCTGATCAAACGTGATGCCGAGCTGGCGGCGCAGCAGATTGGCGGTAAGGCCGATCTGAGCGAAAGCCTGCTGGAAGAAGTGGCCTCGCTGGTGGAATGGCCGGTGGTGCTGACCGCCAAATTCGAAGAGAAATTCCTGGCGGTGCCGGCGGAAGCGCTGGTGTACACCATGAAGGGCGACCAGAAGTATTTCCCGGTGTATGACGCCGCGGGCAAACTGCTGCCGAACTTTATCTTCGTGGCGAATATCGAATCCAAAGATCCGCAGCAAATCATCTCCGGTAACGAGAAGGTGGTGCGCCCGCGTCTGGCCGATGCCGAGTTCTTCTTCAACACCGACCGCAAAAAACGTCTGGAAGACAATCTGCCGCGTCTGGAAACCGTGCTGTTCCAACAGCAGCTGGGCACCCTGCGCGACAAGACCGATCGCATCCAGGCGCTGGCGGGCTGGGTTGCCGGCCAAATTGGCGCCGACGTAAACCACGCTACCCGCGCGGGTCTGCTGTCGAAGTGCGATCTGATGACCAACATGGTCTTCGAATTCACCGACACCCAGGGCGTGATGGGCATGCACTACGCGCGCCACGATGGCGAAGCGGAAGACGTTGCCGTTGCGCTGAACGAGCAGTATCAACCGCGTTTTGCCGGCGATGCATTGCCGGAATCGCTGGTGGCCTGTTCGCTGGCGATCGCCGACAAGATGGACACCCTGGCCGGTATTTTCGGCATCGGGCAACATCCGAAAGGCGACAAGGATCCGTTCGCTCTGCGCCGTGCTGCATTGGGCGTGCTGCGTATCATCGTTGAGAAAAACCTGCCGCTGGATCTGCAGACACTGACCGAAGAGGCCGTGCGCCTGTACGGCAGCAAACTGAGCAATGCCAAGGTCGTCGACGAGGTTGTCGAATTCATGCTGGGCCGTTTCCGTGCCTGGTATCAGGAAGAAGGCCACGCCGTCGACACTATTCAGGCGGTGTTGGCACGTCGTCCGACCAAACCGGCGGACTTCGACGCGCGCGTCAAGGCGGTGACCCACTTCCGTACGCTGGAAGAAGCGGCGGCGCTGGCGGCGGCCAACAAGCGGGTGTCCAATATCCTGGCTAAATCCACCGATACGTTGAACGATCGCGTTCACGCATCGGTATTGAAGGAAGCGGCCGAGATCCAACTGGCGACCCACCTGGTGGTACTGCGCGACAAACTGGAGCCGGTGTTCGCGGCAGGCGACTATCAGGATGCGTTGGTGCAACTGGCTGCCCTGCGCGAGCCGGTGGACGCATTCTTCGACAACGTAATGGTCATGGCCGAGGATGACGCCGTGCGCGTCAATCGCCTGACGCTGTTGAGCAAGCTGCGTGAGCTGTTCCTGCAGGTGGCGGATATCTCCGTATTGCAGTAAGCGGTTCTGTCGTGAAAAAGGCGCCTGCGGGCGCCTTTTCTATTGCTGGCGGCGCTGTGCTGCGCCTTCTGCGGTGAGCCGGTATTGTTGCAGACGGCTGTTGGGTTTATCCGGTAGCGTCATTTCGATCCATCCTGCATTCAGCGCAGGTTGCAGATAACGTTCGCGGAAAGATTTCCGATCCTGCAGTTGCAGTGCGCTCTGAATGGCCCCGCGCGACATCTCTCCCTTTAGCGCCGCTAACAGCTCGCCGACTTGAGGGGTGACTTGGGGGGTGACTTGGGGGGTAAGACTTTGCTCCAGCGCCCGCAAAATCATCTCCAGCATAAATTCCACAAAGGGTGCGCAGTCGGTGCGTTGGTTACTGGTATTGAGTGCCTGGTAATATCCGGATTGATTGTCATGCACCAGACTTTCAACCGGTACGTTGGCAAACAGCGGGTCCCAGCGTGAAAGAATTAACGTTTGCCACAATCTGCCCATACGCCCGTTACCATCGGCAAAGGGGTGAATAAATTCAACCTCATAATGAAACACGCAACTGCCGATCAACGGCGGCAGGTCTGTTTCTTGCAACCAGACCAGCAACTGATGCATCAACGGGGATACACGCTCTGCCGGCGGCGCCATGTGAATGACCGTTTTTCCGTTCATGACTCCGACGCCACCGCGACGATAATGCCCGGCGTCTGGCAGTAGACTTTCCATCAACATACGGTGTGCGGCGAGTAAATCCGCAACCCGGTGGGCACGCCAATGGTTCAGGTTTGCATAGCAACGAATGGCATTGAGGGCTTCCTGAATTTCCCGTGGCGGTGCAATGATGCGTTTTCCCGCGATGATGGCGGTAATCTGTTCTTCACTCAGGGTATTTCCTTCAATAGCCAGTGAGCCCTGAATAGTGCGGATACGGTTGATGCGACGCAGCCGTAGGGTGTGCTCCTGTTCGGCCTGCATCTTTAGGCGAGCCAGCGCAGCGCCCACATCGGTAGTCAGATGTAGAATGCGTGAGGTGATGGTCAACGGTGGCTGATAGGATGACATGCGCTGGTTGGCCCGGTGAGAAATGATACAAAAGTGTACCATGTGCCAGAGCCCGTGCAGTAGCCTGTTACCTTTGGGCAAGCGGCCTTTCACCACAGAATCGCAACCGAATGGTGAATCGCGTATCGGATCGCACTCAGTTGATCTATTCTTATAGGCGCACGGAGTGCAACAAAAGGGACGGAGTCCGATGAGAAAGCAGGTTTATAACAGGAGTTATGTCACATGGCGGTAGGGATCCAGAGCAGAGTTTTCGCGCGTTGGTTGGCCCCGGTATTGGCATTGTTGGTGGTCATGCAATTGACCGCCTGCGGCGATAAAGAGCCGGAACAACGCAAGGCGTTTGTTGATTACTTACAGAATACGGTTATGCGCAGCGGCGCGAAAATCCCGACGCTGAGCGAAGATCAGAAGCAGAAATTCGGCAACTATGCCGGTGATTACGCCATCCTGGTTGGTTTTTCCCAGCAGTTGTCCAAATCGCTGGATGCCAGCCTGACGCCGGCGTTGGATCAGATTAACCAGATCCGCACCGCGCAGGATTACATGAGCAAGCGCGACTCGCTGCAGCAATCCGTTGGGGCGCTGAACCTGTTGGGTCAGCAGATTCAGTCGGCCAAGTCACAGGCGGACACCTCTCGGGCAGCGCTGAAGCAACCTGACGATCTGAAAGCCGTTTATAATCAGGCGTATGACAAGATTGTCACCGGGCCGGCCAATGCGCTGATGCCGGTGATTCCTACTACCGCCAGTTTCGTTCAGGATCTGGTGCAGGTCGGGGATTTCCTGCGCACTCAGGGCAATCAGGTAAGCTTTAACAACAACGGCGTGCAGTTCCGTACTTCTCAGCAGGCAACGCAGTACAACACCATGATGTCGAATCTGGTAGCCAAGCAGCAGGATTTACTGAATGCACAGAAAACCGTTACTAGCGTAACCCAGTAATTGTTTTTAAGAGGCCGGCTTGCCGGCTTCTGTTATTTATCCCCCCAGCTTTCCAATAGCTTGCTCACTTCTTCTCCATCGCTTCTGTACTACACTTCAATTAGTCATCGTATTTCGTCATGTAGTTTTCTTACATTCATCACATCGCTATTTCCCGGCGGGATGAGTGCTCACAGGGAAGGTCTTCCTCAAACCAGGATTCGGTAGTCACTGATAAAATAAATTGTGATTAATGTCACAATTTAAAAACAAACACGCGACGATTAAGTGTGATGTTTATCACTGTTTTTGCGCATTTACGCGGGTTTTGTTCTCGTTGTGTTTTTTTTACACGGAGTAATTGTGATGAATATCACTATAAGTGCCCGGTGCATGGGGTGTTTAGTGTGACATTGATCACGAAAAGTCCGTGAGGTTCGCGTGGTAAAAACAGCGTGATAGAGTCCACTCGCAGACAGCACCAACACGGCTGGATCGTAACAACAATAATCACGCGCTCTATTGTCAGCGCGTAACAATAGGGGTGTGTTTTATGTTTTCACCAGACATCAAAGTCAAAGTTCAGAACTTTGGCCGCTTCTTAAGCAACATGGTGATGCCCAACATTGGCGCATTTATCGCATGGGGTATCATCACCGCGTTATTCATTCCTACCGGCTGGCTGCCGAATGCAACTCTGGCCAAACTGGTTGGCCCGATGATCACTTACCTGCTGCCGTTGCTGATCGGTTTCACCGGTGGGCGGTTGGTGGGGGGTGATCGTGGCGGGGTCGTCGGTGCCATCACCACCATGGGGGTGATCGTCGGTGCAGACATGCCGATGTTCCTCGGGGCGATGATTGCCGGCCCGCTGGGCGGCTGGTCGATCAAGCATTTTGACCGCTGGGTCGACGGCAAAATCAAAAGCGGCTTCGAGATGTTGGTGAACAACTTCTCCGCCGGCATTATCGGCATGTTGCTGGCGATTTTGGCATTTATGGCCATTGGCCCTCTGGTGGAAGTGCTGTCGAAACTGTTGGCGGCCGGCGTACATGTGATGGTGGTGAATAACCTGCTGCCGCTGGCGTCAATCTTCGTCGAACCGGCGAAGATCCTGTTCCTGAACAACGCCATCAACCACGGTATCTTCTCGCCGTTGGGCATTCAGCAGGCCACTGAGGCCGGCAAGTCAGTGTTCTTCCTGATTGAAGCCAACCCGGGCCCGGGCATGGGCGTGCTGATGGCTTACATGTTCTTCGGCCGTGGCAGCGCCAAACAGTCTGCAGGCGGTGCGGCGATCATTCACTTCCTCGGCGGTATCCACGAAATTTACTTCCCGTACGTGCTGATGAATCCACGCCTGCTGCTGGCGGTGATCCTGGGCGGCATGACCGGCGTGTTCACTCTCACCCTGCTGAACGGCGGCCTGGTTTCTCCGGCTTCCCCTGGCTCCATCCTGGCGGTACTGGCGATGACGCCAAAAGGCGCTTACTTTGCCAATATTTCGGCGGTTGCGGCGGCCTTCGCCGTGTCCTTCGTGGTCTCCGCTTTCCTGCTGAAAACCTCCAAAGTGAAGGAAGAGGACGATCTGGAAGAAGCGACCCGCCGCATGCAGGAGATGAAATCTCAGGCTAAAGGCGGTGCTGCAGCGCACGCCGCGGTGGACGGCGACCTGACTACCGTACGTAAAATCATCGTCGCCTGCGATGCAGGCATGGGCTCCAGCGCCATGGGCGCCGGCGTGCTGCGCAAAAAAGTGGCGGACGCCGGGCTGAAAAACATCTCCGTGACCAACAGCGCCATCAATAGCCTGCCGGACGATGTGGATCTGGTGATCACCCACCGCGATCTGACCGAGCGTGCGATGCGCCATGCGCCACAGGCCCAGCACATCTCGCTGACCAACTTCCTTGACAGCAAGCTGTACAGCGATCTGACCGAACGTCTGGTGGCGGCCAACAAAACCACCGATAACCAGCAAAAAGTCATCAGCACGCTTGACGACAGCTTTGAAGCGACCGAGCAAAACCTGTTCAAACTGAGCGAAAGCAACGTGTTCCTTAACCTGCAGGCCAGCGATAAAGAACAGGCAATCCGCTTTGCCGGCGAACAACTGGTTAAAGGCGGCTACGTAGAGCCGGAATACGTCCCGGCGATGCTGGAGCGTGAAAAACTCACCTCCACCTATCTGGGCGAGTCGATCGCGGTGCCGCATGGCACCATCGAAGCCAAAGACCGGGTGCTGCGCACCGGCGTAGTGTTCTGCCAGTATCCGCAGGGCGTGCGCTTCGGGGATGAAGAGGATGAAGTGGCGCGGTTGGTTATCGGCATTGCCGCCCGCAACAACGAACATATCCAGGTGATCACCAGCCTGACCAACGCGTTGGATGACGAAGGCGTCATCGAGCGGTTGGCGAATACCACCAGTGTGCAGGAAGTGCTGGACCTGCTGGGTGGCAAAAAAGTCGGATAACAGAATCATTTTAAAGGGTGCAGCTTGCTGCACCCTTCGACATTGGAAAGGTAGGAATATGAAAGCATTACATTTCGGTGCAGGGAATATCGGGCGTGGTTTTATCGGCAAGCTGCTGGCGGACGCGCACGCCGAACTGACCTTTGCCGACGTTAACCAAAGCGTGCTGGACCTGCTGAACAGCCGCAAAAGCTATCAGGTTCACGTCGTGGGTGAGCAGGCGCGGGTTGAGAGCGTGAATAATGTCAGCGCGGTTAACAGCGGCAGCGAAGAGGCGGTGGCGCTGATCGCCGAAGCGGACATCGTGACCACCGCCGTCGGTCCGCAGATCCTGGCTAAAATTGCCGGCACTGTCGCCAAAGGACTGATCAAACGCCATCAGCAGGGTAACACTCGGCCGCTGAACATCATCGCCTGCGAAAACATGGTGCGCGGCACCAGCCAGTTAAAACAGCACGTGTTCGACGCGTTGCCGCAAGATGAGCAGGCGTGGGTCGAACAGCATATCGGTTTTGTCGATTCGGCAGTGGACCGCATCGTGCCGCCGGCGGAAGCGGGCAGCGACGATCCGCTGGAAGTGACGGTAGAAACCTTCAGCGAGTGGATTGTCGATCAGACCCAGTTCAAGGGCCAACCACCGGCGATCGCCGGCATGGAACTGACCGATAACCTGATGGCGTTTGTCGAACGCAAGCTGTTTACGCTCAATACCGGCCACGCCATCACCGCTTACCTTGGCCAACAGGCCGCTCTGCTGACCATCCGTGATGCGATCCTCGACTCGGCTATCCGCCGCGTGGTGAAAGGCGCGATGGAAGAGAGCGGTGCGGTGCTGATCAAGCGCTACGGCTTTGACGCCGACAAGCACGCAGCCTACATCGACAAAATCCTCAGCCGCTTTGAAAACCCGTATCTGCACGATGATGTCGAGCGCGTGGGCCGCCAGCCGCTGCGTAAACTGAGCGCCGGTGACCGCCTGATCAAACCGCTGCTGGGCACGCTGGAATATGGCCTGCCGCACGACAACCTGATCCAGGGTATCGCCGCCGCAATGAGCTACCGCAGTGAGCAGGATCCGCAGGCGCAAGAGCTGGTGGAGTTGTTGACCAAACTGGGGCCAAAAGCGGCTCTGGCGCAAATTTCCGGCCTGCCGGTTGAAAGTGAGGTTGTAGAACAGGCGGTTGCTGTGTATAACGCCATGCAAAAGTAGATTCAGTATGACGAATCCACGGGCGCGGCAAGCTGCGCCCCCATACCCCGACTTCAGCATTGACGGCATCTCCCAGGCCATTCGAAAAGCGACGATGATCGAGCCACAGGCATTTGAAAATCAGGTTCTGGAAAAGCTGAACGCAGGCAAGACGGTGCGCAGTTTTCTGATCGCGGCGGTAGAGCTGCTGGCGGAAGCGCTCAACGTGTTGGTGGTTCAGGTGTTCCGCAAGGACGACTATGCGGTGAAGTATGCCGTTGAACCGCTATTGTCCGGCGCCGGCCCCTTGGGTGAGCTGTCGGTGCGCCTTAAGCTGATGTATGGGCTGGGCGTTATCTCGCGTCATGAGTACGAAGATGCCGAACTGCTGATGGCGATGCGCGAAGAGCTCAATCACGACGGCTCGGAATACCGCTTTGTCGACGATGAAATCCTCGGCCCGTTCGGCGAACTTCACTGCGTGGCCGCGCTGCCGCCGGTGCCGACTTTTCTGCAGCCCGGCGAGGCGGAAGAATCGCTGATCGCCATGCAGCGTCAGCGATACCAGCAGGTTGTGCGTTCCACCATGGTGCTGTCGATTACCGATCTGATCGCCGGCATCGGCGCCAAACAACCGTCCCGGCTTTCTCCTCTCGGCCGCGGTTAAGCAAAGGCCGAGCGCCACTCATCGAACAACAGCCACAGCGCCGTTACCGCCATCAAACCCGCCATCGTCGCGTTAAACAGCCGCAGCTTCCAGGTGACGCGCAGCGCATCGCGCAGGCGATCGCCCAGCGCCGCCCACACCAGCACGCAAGGGATATTCAAGGCGACAAAGCCGGCAACGAGCATTAGCGTGTGGCTAAGACTGGTCCCTTCGCGCGGGGTGAACAGGATCGCGATGTTAATGGCCATCAACCAGGCTTTGGGATTTACCGCCTGGAACAGCGCGCCGTTGAGCAACCGCATCGGCTGCGCCTGCTGTTTGGCATCCGGCGAGGTTGCCTGGAATAGCTTCCACGACAGCCACAGTAAATAGGCGCAGCCAATCACCGCCAGCGGGAAACGGATCGCCCCGGCCCAACTTAGCACCAGCGCCAGCAGGCTGGTGGTCAGGGCCAACTGTACCCCACAACCAAGGCTGATGCCGAACACCATCGGCAGGGTGCGGCGCAGGCCGAAGTTGACCCCAGAAGAGGCCAGCAGCAGGTTGTTGGGGCCGGGGGTGATCGACATCACCGTGACATAACTGATAAAGGCGGTGTCCAGCATAACGGGTTCCTTAAACGACACAGTAGCAAAGGAACCAGCATAAAACCTGCGAGCGGATGGTGACAGAGCCAGAAACCCGCTATTGTTACGGGTACAGTTTTGTAAGAAGCAAACTGTACCCATTACCTGGAGAGAAACTGTGACCCTGCTCGATGAAATGCCTGAAACGCGTTATCAGCAACTGGCGGATACCCTGGCGCAGGCCATTCGCCGCGGTACGCTGCTGCCCGGCAGCCGTTTGCCTTCGGTGCGTCGCTGCGCGCAGGCCCACAGCGTCAGCATCAATACCGTGGTGGCGGCCTACCGCGCGTTGGAAGACCGTGGGCTGATCGAAGCGCGGCCACAGTCTGGCTTCTATGTACGCAGCACGTTGCCGGCGCTGAAAGCCGCCTCGCAGCCCAGTAGCCGGATAGAGCCGCCGGCGGACGACGTGCTGGCGCTGATCGACACGGTGTTTGCCGCCCAGCAGAACCCGGCGTTCACCAACCTGTCGCTGGCCTGCCCGCAAACCTCTGATTTTTATCCGGGCGGCAAACTGGGGCGGATGCTGTCGTCTCAGTTGCGTCGCCAGCCCGATCTGATCGGCAAGTACGCGTTGCCGCCCGGCAGTTTGCGGCTGCGCCAGCAGATCGCCCGCCGCTCGATGACGTTGGGTATGCTGGTGGAACCTGGCGATATCACCCTGACCCACGGCTGCATGGAGGCGCTGCAACTGGCGTTGCGTGTGACCACCAAGCCGGGCGACTGTATCGGGCTGGAGTCGCCGACCTATTTTTATCTGCTGCCGCTGCTGGCCAGCCTCGGGCTGAAGGCGCTGGAAATCCCGACCGATCCGCAGCATGGCCTGTCGCTGGACGCGCTGGAGCTGTTGTTGAATGAGAAGCGGCTGGATGCGGTGATCGCCATGCCGACGGTGCAGAATCCTCTGGGTTGCACCATGCCGCTGGCGGCCAAAAAGCGGCTGGCGCGGCTGATGAACGATCATCAGGTGCCGCTGATTGAAGACGGGCTGTACGCCGAGATTCAGTTCGGCGGCGCGCTGTCGCCGGCGGTGAAATCTTTCGATCGCGACGGCTGGGTGCTGTTTTGCTCCAGCTTTACCAAGACGCTGGCGCCGGATTTCCGCATCGGTTGGATCGCCGGTGGGCGTTTCAACGAAGCGCTACGCAAGCTGAAGGCGGTGTCATCGATGGCGGAATCACATCTGTTGTCGGAGACGCTGGCGATGTTCCTGGAAACCGGCGGCTACGATCATCATTTACGCAACCTGCGTAAGCGCTACGCCGCCCAGGTGGAGGAGGCACGTGCGCTGATTGCCCGCCATTTCCCACGCGGCACGCGGGCGACGCAGCCGGCGGGCGGTTTTGTGTTCTGGGTCGAGTTGCCGGACGGGGTCGACAGCGTGGCGCTGTTCCATCAGTTGCTGGAGGAACAAATCTGCCTGACGCCGGGCACGCTGTATTCCCCCAGCGGCCGCCACCGCAACGGGCTGCGGCTCTCTTGCTGCTATCCGTTTAATGCACGTTATACCCAGGCGCTGGCGCGCGTGGGGGCGAAAGCCTGTGAGATGAGCGGATTGCCGCCGGGAATCGAGCAAGGCGAGTAACTGCGTGCGCATTTTGCTACAATGTGGGCATCATTGATTAGCGTGCCGTACAGGCACAGACAGGCCATAAACCATGAAAGAGAAAGAAAAGGCAGAGATTAAGCGCCTTAGCGACCTGCTGGACGCACTGAATCACAAAGACACGGCGGTGATCCAACAGGGCAATATCGACCTGATTGCCCAGCACACCAAAGAAAAAGAGAAGCTGGCGACGGAAATCGAACGTCTGAAAGGCGTGCGCGTCGAGAAGCTGAGCGTGGAAGCGCAAAAGCTGAGCCAACTGCCCTTCAGCCGTGAAATCACCAAGAAAGAGCAGGCGGACATGGGCTCGTTGAAAAAAAGCGCGCGCGGCCTGATCGTGGTGCACCCGATGACCGCTCTGGGCCGTGAGATGGGCCTGAAAGTGGTCACCGGCTACGCCAAAAAAGCATTCTGAAAATCGGGCGCCGTCTGTGGCGCCCCGTTTTCATTGCTTGGTGGTGAAATACGCCTTGGTCTGATAGGGCACGGTCACAGTGTCCTTGCCCTGCAATTCCCCTTCCTCCGCCACCAACTGGCGAATCTGATCGATCACCTGTTCCTGCCGTTGCGGCGGCAAGGCGGCGATAAAGCTGGTTGAACGCACCCGGTTGTAAATCACATCTTCTGCTGCGCCCTGGTGCCCGAACATAAACACCTGCTCCTGCAACGCTTCGAACCCCTTGACCGGAAACAGTTTGCGCCATTCGCCAGTGTAGAAACGCGGTGCGTCGCCCTCGTGTCTGTCGACAATCTGATTCAGCTTGCGCACCCAGCTCACGCGCGCATCGCGCATGTTCCATACCAGACCCAGCTTGCCGCCGGGCTTGAGGATACGCTGAATTTCAGCCAGCGCCTGCGGCGTGGCGAACCAGTGGAAGGACTGCGCGCAAACCACGGCGTCGACTGATTCGTCCGGCAGCGGAATCGACTCGGCGGTGCCCGCCAGCGTTTTCACCTGAGGTAGCGCTGCCGACAGTTTTTCCAGCATCTGCGCTACCGGTTCGACGGCGATCACCTGCGCACCGGTTTCCAGCAGGCGCGGGGTGAATTTGCCGGTACCGGCGCCGAGGTCGATGACCGTCATGCCGGCGTGCAGGCCGATAACCTCACGCAGCCAGGTGGCGATCTCCGGCGGATAATCCGGTCGCCCTTTCACGTAGCGGTCGGCATTGGCCTGATAACCCACGGCTGCGGCGTGGTGGATCGAATGAGAGGGGGTGGTCATAGCTTCTGCTCCTGGCTGAAAGAGGTTGCACAACAGTATACCTGGGGTCTTTTTCAACGCCCCAACAGACGGCGGTTAAGGTTTTCGATACGGCCGGTAGTGATGCGAGTCAGCATGGTTTTGCTCCAGCTCGCGGACAGCCCGGCGACCGCCAGTAGACGGCGATACTGCTCTTCATCGAACGGCATATGCCAGGCAATGCCGATGGCTTCGGCCACAGAGATGTCGCTGTTGCGTGTCGCCAGCTCCAGCGGACGATCGCCGCTGACGACGCCGGCGGACACCACCCGGTACAGCCAGCCGCAGCGGCCGCTCTGCTGCATCAGCACCGAGATGTCGTCGATTGCGAAGTGGTAGTTGAGTTTGAAGCAGGGAGAGCGCGGCTGGGTGACCTGAATCAATGCCTCGCCCCAGCGGAAGATATCGCCCATAAACACGTTGTGCTCGCTCAGCCCCAGCGTGGAAATATTCTCGCCGAAAGCCGGCGCGCAGAACTGTTCCGCCTGTGCAGGAAACTGTTCCCGCCAGTGGGCATAATGTTCGCGCGGATAGTGGCACAAAGCGCGGTCCGGCCCGCCGTGATAGCTTTTTTCCGCCTGCTCGTCGCCTTCCAGGCCGAGCGGGGTCAGCTTGATGGCGCCGTCCACCAGGCGTTTGGCGATGCCGCTGGGCCGCCCGCCGTCATAAGGCTGGATGGTGCCGATATAAACCTCAGGGTGATGCATATGCGCCTCCGTTCTTTGCGTCAGAGGTTCAGCATAGCCTGAGTTGATCGGGAGGGACAGAACATCCCGCCCGAAAATAACCGGGCGGGGAGGGGCATCAGAACGTGGTCCAGTTGTCTTGCGCTGTTGCTGACCGCGCTTTAATCACCGGGGCTTTTGGCGCGCCGGCTCTCGCCACGGCGTCGGGGGCTTTCTGCTCCGCCAGGCGGAATACCGAGACGCTTTGCAGCAGCATGTCAGCCTGCTCTTCCAGCGAGTCGGCGGCGGCGGCGGATTCCTCCACCAGTGCGGCGTTCTGCTGGGTGGTATGATCCATTTCGACAATCGCCTGGCCGATCTGGGCGATACCGCGCGTTTGCTCGTCGGAGGCGGCGGCGATCTCCGCCATGATATCGCGCACGTGGGTCACCGAGAGGACGATTTGCTCCATGGTGCTGCCTGTATTCTCCACCAGGGTGGTGCCGGTTTGCACCCGGCTGACCGACTCGGCGATCAGCCCTTCGATCTCTTTTGCCGCCTGGGCACTGCGCTGTGCCAGATTACGAACCTCGCTGGCCACCACCGAGAAGCCACGCCCCTGTTCGCCGGCGCGCGCCGCTTCTACGGCGGCATTGAGCGCCAGAATATTGGTCTGGAAAGCAATACCGTTGATCAGGGTGGTAATTTCGGCGATTCGTCGCGAACTGCTGGAAATATCGCGCATGGTGCTGACTACGTTCTCTACCAGCTTGCCGCCCTGTTGGGCGGTTTGCGAAGCCTCGGTAGCCAGTTGGTTGGCGTGGTGGGCGTTTTCGGCGTTCTGCTTCACCGTGGCGGTCAGTTGCTCCATGCTGGCGGCGGTCTCTTCTACCGCCGCCGCCTGTTGTTCGGTGCGAGAGGACAAATCGGTGTTGCCTGCGGCAATCTCCGCCGCAGCGGTAGAGACCTGGCTGACCCCCATCTGGATTTTCTCAATCATATCGCGCAGGTTTCGGCTCATCGCCGCTACCGCATTCAACAATTGGCCGAGTTCATCGCGGCGGGTGCTGGTCTGCGCCTGACGCAGATCGCCGTTGGCGATGCGTTCCGCCAGCGCCAGAGTGCTGCGCAGTGGCCGGGTGATTTGCAGCGTGATGCGCCAGGCAATCAGCAACCCGGCGATAATGGCAATCAGCGTGGTGATGCCCATCTGCAGCTGCGCCGCATTAATATCGTTATGGGTTTGCGCCAGTTCGTCCCGCATAAAGGCGTTGACCAGCGTACCGACTTCCTGGGCGCTGTCCCCCAGCCGCTGGCTGGTCTGCTGTTCCTGTTCATAAGCCGGCAGATAAGCTTCGATTCGGTTTTTGTAGTCGTCGAGCGCGCTCAACAGCGGTTGCAGCAGGGGGCGCTGGGCATCGCTGAGCCGTCGGCTGAGTGCGTTTGCTGTGCTGCGCGCGTCATCAATCGCCGCTAACAGCGGCGCTTCGGATTCACGGTTCAGGCTCAGCAACAGGCCGCGTGCGTCGTAGCGCACCAGGGTCAGTTTCTGATTCAGTTGCACAAAAGCCAGTTGCAGGTCGCCATTGGTCAACTGGCGCTCCACCTGATTCAGGCTGTCTTGCACTTCCGACATGTTCCAACTTTGGCGTATCGCATCTTTTGCCGCTACCGCCTTTTCGAAGGCGTTTTGCTGCTGCTGGTATTGGCCGATCAATACCACCAGGCGTTGCAGGTCTCGCCGGCTTTGGGTATCCCAGTCCAGCGTCTGGCCCTGGTTGATCAGCCGTACCGCGTTTTCGATATTGGCGCGGTTATTCTTCAGGTACTCAGGCCGGTAGGTCTGGCCGAACAGCGCGCGGTTATATTTGGCCTGATTGATTTCGTCATTCAGCCGGTTGCTGAAATCGATGCGGTAGGCGCGGGATTCGATGATATTCAGGTATTGTGCGCCGGTGCCGGCGATGATCGCCGTCAGCAGTAGCATCAGACCAAACCCCAGGCCGAGCTTTTTACCCACGGTGAGATGAACGAACTTTCCTGCCAGTGTTTGCAATGCCGCCATATTATTTTTCCTTTGCGGGCGAACGTCTATTGAACAAACCATCGGCAAAGGGCGGTCAAACTTTAGCGGATTTTGGGTAAAAAAATGCCCGCTTCACGCGGGCATCATCAGTGCTGGGGGCGAATTACTTCTTCGCAGCGAAGCGTGCTGCCGCTTCGTCCCAGTTAACCACGTTCCAGAACGCTTTGATGTAGTCTGGGCGTTTGTTCTGATATTTCAGGTAGTAAGCGTGTTCCCACACGTCCAGGCCCACGATTGGGAAACCTGAAGCGCCGGCAACGGCTTCGCCCATCAGCGGGCTGTCCTGGTTAGCGGTAGATACCACGGCCAGTTTGTCGCCTTTCAGCACCAGCCAGGCCCAACCTGAACCGAAGCGGGTTGCTGCGGCTTTCTCGAACTCTTCCTGGAATTTCTCGACGCTGCCGAAATCGCGTTCGATAGCGGCTTTCAAATCGCCACCCAGCGTGGTGCCGATTTTCAGGCCTTTCCAGAACAGGCTGTGGTTAGCGTGGCCGCCGGCGTTGTTACGCATGAAAGTGCGCTTGTCGGCTGGCACTTTATCCAGATCCTGGATCAGCTCTTCAACGCTCAGCGAAGCCAGCTCAGGGTACGCTTCCAGCACGGTGTTCGCGTTGTTGACGTAAGTCTGGTGGTGTTTGGTGTGATGGATTTCCATCGTCTGCTTGTCGAAATGCGGTTCCAGTGCGTCGTAGGCGTACGGCAGGGATGGCAGTGAATAACTCATAATCATCATCTCCAGTGGGGTATGGGCGGCGCAAGGTGCTAGCACCGCGTAAGCAGTCGGATCATTATAGTTAATTAAATGATCTTGAAAATGATTATCAATGCCCTACTTAGTGTAAGGGATTAAATCAATCCACAATGCGCTGCGGGTGAGTAAACACCGTCGCGCGGCCGGGTTTGCTGAAACCGACCAGCGTCAGGTTGCTGCGCTCGGCGATTTCTACGGCCAACGAGGTGGCCGCAGAAACCACGAACAGGATCTCTACGCCGCACATCGCGGATTTTTGCACCATTTCATAGCTGGCGCGGCTGGAGACCAGGATCGCGCCCTGTTGCCAATCTTGCTTCGCGCGCACGCCGAGCAGCTTGTCGAGCGCTACGTGGCGGCCGACGTCTTCACAGCCGCCCAGCAGGTCACCCTGCGGCGAAATCCAGCTGGCGGCGTGGGTGCAGCCGGTGAGCTGCCCGACGTTCTGCACCTGCTTGAGCTGCCTCAGCGCGTGGTCGAGGTTGGCGAGAGAAAAGCGTTGGGTGAACGGCAGCACAGGCAGCGGACGGAAGATGTCCGCCAACTGTTCGATGCCACACACGCCGCAGCCGGTGCGGCCCGCCATGGCGCGGCGGCGCTCCTTCAACCCGGCAAAGCGGCGGCTGGAGAGCTCAATTTGCACCTCCAGCCCGTTACAGGTTTGGTTAATCTCTATACTGTAGATATCGCGCGGTGACTCGATAATGCCTTCGGACAGCGAAAAGCCGAGGGCGAATGCCTCCAGATCTTTTGGCGTGCACATCATCACCACGTGAGAGATGCCGTTATAGACCAGGGCGACCGGCACTTCTTCCGCCAGCCAGTCCGGCTGTGCGGTGGCTAGCTGCCCGCGCTGATAAACCTGGGCCTGGGTCACCCCTGTGAGCGGGGTCTCATTTATGTGCTGCTCTGGGTTTATAGTGTTCACTTAACTGGCACCTGTTTGTAACAACCCTATATACGCTGTGGTAATATTGCCGCGTAAAAACAAGATCGATTTTAGCGCTTCCCGCTTCAAGGGGGAAAGCGCCATTTGAAACAATGTGACAATCGAGAGTGAAAGGAGATCCCCATGCAGGTCAGCAGAAGGCAGTTCTTTAAGATCTGCGCTGGCGGTATGGCAGGAACGACGGTCGCCGCACTGGGCTTTGCCCCGGAAGTGGCGTTAGCGGAAACCCGGCAGTACAAACTGCTGCGCGCCCGTGAAACCCGTAATACCTGTACGTATTGTTCCGTCGGCTGTGGGCTGTTGATGTACAGCCTTGGTGATGGCGCCAAAAACGCCAAAGAAAGCATATTCCACATTGAAGGGGACCCGGATCACCCGGTAAACCGCGGCGCGCTTTGCCCGAAAGGCGCGGGGCTGGTCGACTTCATCCACAGTGCAAGCCGCCTCCAGTTCCCGGAGTATCGTGCGCCAGGTTCAGATAAATGGCAGCGCATTACCTGGGACGATGCCTTTACCCGCATCGCCAAACTGATGAAGGAAGACCGTGACGCCAACTTCGTGAAAACCAACGAACAGGGCGTCACCGTCAACCGCTGGCTGAGCACCGGCATGCTGTGTGCCTCCGCCTCCAGTAACGAAACCGGGTATTTAACCCAAAAATTTAGTCGCGCTCTCGGCATGCTTGCCGTAGACAACCAGGCGCGTGTCTGACACGGACCAACGGTAGCAAGTCTTGCTCCAACATTTGGTCGCGGTGCGATGACCAACCACTGGGTTGATATCAAGAACGCGAATCTGATTATCGTCATGGGCGGTAATGCGGCGGAAGCGCATCCGGTGGGGTTCCGCTGGGCGATGGAAGCCAAAATTCACAATAAAGCCAAGCTGATCGTCATCGATCCGCGCTTTACCCGTACCGCATCGGTGGCGGATTTCTACACGCCGATCCGTTCCGGGACCGACATCGCCTTCCTGTCGGGCGTGCTGCTGTACCTGATCACCCACGACAAGATTAACCGCGAATACGTACACGCCTACACCAACGCCAGCCTGCTGGTGCGGGAAGACTTTACCTTCGAAGACGGCCTGTTCAGCGGCTACGACGCCGAAAACCGCAAATACGACAAAACCACCTGGAATTATCAGCTCGATGAAAACGGCTTCGCCAAGCGTGATCTGACGCTGCAGGATCCGCGTTGCGTGTGGAACCTGCTGAAACAGCACGTCAGCCGCTATACGCCGGAGGTGGTGAACAATATCTGCGGCACGCCGACCGAGGATTTCATCAAAGTCTGCGAATACATCGCCGAAACCTGCGTGGCGGATAAAACTGCATCATTCCTGTACGCCCTGGGCTGGACTCAGCACTCGGTCGGCGCGCAGAACATCCGCACCATGGCGATGATCCAGCTGTTGCTCGGCAACATGGGCATGGCGGGCGGCGGCGTCAACGCGCTGCGCGGCCACTCCAATATCCAGGGCCTGACCGATCTGGGCCTGCTGTCGCAGAGCCTGCCGGGCTATATGACGCTGCCGTCGGAGAAACAGACGGATATCGACACCTACCTGAAGGCCAACACGCCGAAGGCGCTGCTGCCGGGCCAGGTGAACTACTGGAGCAACTACCCGAAATTCTTCGTCAGCATGATGAAGAGCTTCTATGGCGACAAGGCGCAGAAAGACAACGGCTGGGGCTTTGACTGGTTGCCGAAGTGGGACAAAGGCTACGACGTACTGCAGTACTTCGAGATGATGTCGCAAGGGAAGGTCAACGGCTATTTGTGCCAGGGCTTTAACCCGGTCGCGTCGTTCCCGAACAAAAACAAGGTCGTGGCCTCGCTGTCGAAGCTGAAGTTCCTGGTGACGATAGATCCGCTCAACACCGAGACGTCCAACTTCTGGCAGAACCACGGCGAGTTCAACGACGTCGATCCGTCGAAGATTCAGACCGAGGTGTTCCGCCTGCCGTCCACCTGCTTTGCCGAAGAAAACGGATCGATCGTTAACTCCGGCCGCTGGCTGCAGTGGCACTGGAAAGGCGCGGACGCCCCGGGTGAGGCGATGAACGACGGGGAAATCCTGGCGGGCATTTTCATCCGCCTGCGCGAGATGTACGCGCGTGAAGGCGGCGCGGTGCCTGAACAGGTGCTGAACATGACCTGGGATTACCTGACGCCGGAAAACCCCGCTTCGGAAGAAGTGGCGATGGAAAGCAATGGTAAGGCGCTGGCGGACATTCTGGACGCCGACGGCAAAGTGCTGGCGAAGAAGGGCGAACAGCTCAGCACCTTCGCTCACCTGCGCGACGACGGTACCACCGCCAGCGGCTGTTGGATCTTCGCCGGCAGCTGGACGCCGGCCGGCAACCAGATGGCGCGGCGCGATAACGCCGATCCGTCCGGCCTCGGCAACACGCTGGGTTGGGCCTGGGCCTGGCCGCTCAACCGCCGCATTCTGTATAACCGCGCTTCGGCCGACCCGCAGGGGAAACCCTGGGATCCGAAACGTCAGTTGCTGGAGTGGGACGGCGCCAAGTGGGGCGGGGTGGATATCCCGGACTACAGCGCTGCCGCGCCGGGCAGCGACGTCGGGCCGTTTATCATGCAGCCGGAAGGCATGGGCCGCCTGTTCGCCACCGACAAAATGGCGGAAGGGCCGTTCCCGGAACACTACGAGCCGTTCGAAACGCCGCTCGGCACCAACCCGCTGCACCCGAACGTGGTCTCCAACCCGGCGGCGCGCGTGTTCAAGGACGATCTGGCGGCGATGGGCACCTCCGACAAGTTCCCGTATGTCGGCACCACCTATCGTCTGACCGAGCACTTCCACTACTGGACCAAGCACGCGCAGCTCAATGCCATCGCGCAGCCGGAGCAGTTTGTGGAGATCGGCGAGAAGCTGGCGGAGAAAAAAGGCATCAAGCACGGCGATACGGTGAAAGTCAGCTCCAACCGCGGCTATATCAAGGCCAAGGCGGTGGTGACCAAGCGTATCCGTACTTTGCAGGTGAACGGCCAAGACGTCGACACCATCGGCATCCCGATCCACTGGGGTTACGAAGGGGTGGCGAAGAAAGGCTTTATCGCCAACACGCTGACGCCGTTTGTCGGCGATGCCAACACGCAAACGCCGGAGTTCAAGGCGTTCCTGGTTAACGTGGAAAAGGTGTAACGGAGACGAATTATGGCAATGCAATCTCAGGACATCATTCGTAAATCCGCCACCAATGGTTTCACGCCGGCCCCGCGCGCCCGTGACCACCAGGAAGAAGTGGCCAAACTTATCGATGTCACCACCTGTATCGGCTGCAAGGCCTGTCAGGTGGCCTGTTCCGAATGGAACGACATCCGCGATGAAATCGGCAGTAACGTCGGGGTGTACGATAACCCCGCCGATCTGACGGCCAAGTCGTGGACGGTCATGCGCTTCTCCGAAGTGGAGGAAAACGGCAAGCTGGAATGGTTGATCCGCAAGGACGGCTGCATGCACTGCGCCGATCCGGGTTGCCTGAAGGCTTGCCCGTCGGAAGGCGCAATCATTCAGTACGCCAACGGCATCGTCGACTTCCAGTCCGAGCACTGCATCGGCTGCGGCTACTGCATCGCCGGCTGCCCGTTCGACGTGCCACGCATGAACAAGGACGACAACCGGGTATACAAATGCACCCTGTGCGTCGACCGCGTTGATGTCGGCCAGGAACCGGCCTGCGTGAAGACCTGCCCGACCGGCGCGATTCACTTCGGCACCAAGGACGCGATGAAGCAGATTGCCGCCGAGCGCGTCGGCGAGCTGAACACCCGGGGTTATCAGAACGCCGGTCTGTACGATCCGGCGGGCGTGGGCGGCACCCACGTGATGTACGTGCTGCACCACGCCGACAAACCGCAGCTGTATCACGGTTTGCCGAATAACCCGACCATCAGCCCGGCGATCACGTTCTGGAAAGGCGTGTGGAAACCCCTGGCGGCCATCGGCTTTGCCGCCACCTTTGCAGCGAGCGTGTTCCACTATGTCGGCGTCGGTCCTAATCGCGTCGAAGAGGAAGACAACGACGAGCTGCACGATGAGGAGACGCGCAAATGAAGAAGGAAAAGCGGATTCAGCGCTACAGCGCGCCGGAGCGGATTAACCACTGGATTGTGGCGTTCTGCTTTGTGTTCGCCGCCATCAGCGGGCTGGGGTTCTTTTTCCCCTCCTTCAACTGGCTGATGAACATTTTCGGTACGCCGCAACTGGCGCGCATCCTGCATCCCTTTGTCGGGGTGATTATGTTTGCGGCCTTCCTGCTGATGTTCCTGCGCTACTGGAAGCATAATCTGATCAACCGGGAAGACATCGTCTGGGCCAAAAACATCCACAAAATTGCCATGAACGAGGAAGTGGGCGACACCGGGCGTTATAATTTCGGTCAGAAGTGCGTATTCTGGGCAGCTATCATCAGCCTGGTGCTGCTGCTGGCCAGCGGTGTGGTGATCTGGCGGCCGTACTTTGCGCCGTCGTTCCCGATACCGCTGATCCGCATCGCGCTGCTGGTGCATTCGCTGGCGGCGGTCGGCCTGATCATCGTGATAATGGTGCACATTTACGCCGCGTTGTGGGTAAAAGGCACTATCACCGCGATGGTCGAAGGCTGGGTGCCTGCGGCCTGGGCTAAAAAACATCATCCGCGCTGGTACCGAGAGGTCCGCGAGAAACAACAGGAAGACAAACCCTGATGAGCATCCGCATCGTTCCTAAAGAGCAGTTAGGGGCACAGCGCGAGAAGTCCACAACGGCGGAGACAATTCCGCCGTTACTTTTCGCCAATTTGAAAAGCCTCTACAGCCGCCGCGCCGAACGCCTGCGCAAGCTGGCGACGGACAACCCGCTGGGCGACTACCTGAACTTCGCCGCGCAACTGGCCGAAGCGCAGCACCATGCACTGCACGACAACCCGCTGCAGCTGGATCTGACCGAAGCGCTGCTGAAGGGCGCGGCCAGCGGCAAGCCGCCGCTGGATTTGAGCGTCTATCCGCGCAGCGAGCATTGGCACCGGCTGCTGGGCTCGTTGATCGCCGAGCTGCGTCCACAGGCGCCGGAACACATTCTGGCGGTGCTGGATAACCTGGAAAAGGCGTCAGCGCATGAGCTGGAGCTGATGGCCGACGCCTTGCTCAACCGCGAGTTCGGCAACATCGGCAGCGAGAAAGCGCCGTTCATCTGGGCCGCGCTGTCGCTTTACTGGGCGCAAATGGCAAGCCAGATCCCCGGCAAGGCGCGCGCGGAATATGGTGAGCACCGTCAGTTCTGCCCGGTGTGCGGCAGCATTCCGGTCTCCAGCGTGGTGCATATCGGCACCGTCAGCGGCCTGCGCTATTTGCACTGCAACCTGTGCGAAAGCGAGTGGCACGTGGTGCGGATAAAATGCAGCAACTGCGAGCAAACCCGCGATCTGAATTACTGGTCGCTGGACAGCGAGCTGGCGGCGGTGAAAGCGGAAAGCTGCGGCGACTGCGGTACTTACCTGAAGATTTTGTATCAGGAAAAAGATCCGCATATCGAGGCGGTGGCCGACGATCTGGCCTCACTGGTGCTCGACGCCAAGCTGGAAGATGAAGGTTTTGCCCGCAGCAGCATCAACCCGTTCCTGTTCCCGGGGGAGTAAATCGCAAAACGCCGGTATTTGCCCCTTCCGAGTGGTCAGATGATGAATTTCAGACTGCGCATCTGGCATTCACAGGGGCGAGTTGCTACGTTTACGCAATGACGCGCAACGCGAAAGAAAAGGGACGGACGATGTTGAAGACCATTGCGAAACTCACGGCGGTCGCCGTTCTGGCGATCGGGCTGTCGGCCTGTGACAACAAGGAAGACACCAAACCGGCAGTACCTAAGCCGGACCCCAAGCCAATCGTGACGCAGCCCATTGCGCCACCCCCTCCACCGGTGGAAAGCGAGCCTGTGGGGCTGAAGGTATCGCTGCAAAGGGGTAACGTGACCTTTTTACTGCCGGCGGGGTTTAGCGATCAGACCCAGAACAGCGGCATTATCAACGACAGCAAATCCACCATTCAGCGTTTCCTCGACGGCAAGACACGCCAGAGTACCGTCTCCTCTGAAGTGGTCCCGCCTGACGACATGAAGCTCAACACCAGCGATAAAATGCTGAAAGATCTGACGCAAAGCATCATCACTGAGCTGGCCGACCGCTATCAGAATATCAAGACCACCAAAGAAGAGAACTTCAGCGTCGGCAAGCAGAAGTTTCATCGGCTGGATACCGAGCAAAGCGTCAATGGGCAAAAGGTACTCTCCACCTTTGTGCTGACGGTATTGAATAAAAGGGTGGTGACGTTGCAAATGCTGTCACCGGCCAAAACGCCGGAGGCGCACCAGGCGCTGGTTCAGCGGATTATCGACACGCTGGTGGTGAAATAACAACGCTGTGATTCCACAGCTCGGGGGGAAGACGGATGAAGCTGATTGGCAGTTATACCAGCCCTTTTGTACGCAAGATTTCCGTGATGTTGCTGGAAAAGGGGATCGCGTTCGAATTCGTTAACGATCCGCCGTATGAGCCGGGCAGCCGGGTGGTGGAGCTGAATCCGCTCGCCAAGGTGCCGGTGCTGGTGGCCGACGACGGCGTGGCGTATTACGACTCGCGCGTCATTGCCGAATACCTCGAACTGCTTCCCGCCGCCCCGGCATTTTTGCCCGCCGATCGCGCGGTTGCGCTGTGTATTCGCCAGGTGGAAGCGCTGGCCGACGGCGTAACCGAAGCCGCCGCCACGCTGTTTCGCGAGAGCAAACGCGCATCGGAAAAGCAGGACGAAAACTGGATACTGCGCCAGCGCGACAAGCTGACGCACGGGCTGGACGCGCTGGAGAAACTGGCGCAGGAAAAGACGCTGCTGAATGCCGCCGAGCTGACGTTGGCGGACATCGCTACCGGCTGTGCGCTGGGCTACCTCAATTTCCGCCGCATCATGCCCAACTGGTGCGTCGAACGGCCTGCGTTGATCAAACTGGCCGAGCGGCTGTTTGCCCGCGAAAGTTTTGCCCGCACTTCACCCCCCTGAATTCCCTCACCCCGCTTTGGCGGGGGTTTTGCTTTATGCCGACATCATCACACAAAAAAACCGAGCGACCATGAGCACTGAATCCCACCTTCTTTACAGCCAGTTACCCGCCATCGACCGCCTGCTGCACGATCCCGCTATCGAACCGCTGGTGGCCCAATACGGCCAGACGCTGATTAGCGATCTGCTGCGCGAATTGCAGTTGCAGGCGCGTGAGACGATCAAGCAGCAGCAGCGGCTGCCCGATTGGTGCAGCGACTGGTCGCAGGCGCTCAGCGCCGGTTTGACGCAACGGCAGCGTTCGGCGCTGACACCGGTCTTCAATTTGAGCGGCACCGTACTGCACACCAACCTTGGCCGCGCCCTGCTGGCGCAACCGGCTATCGAGGCGGTGAGGCAGTCGATGGGAGCGGCGGTGACGCTGGAATACGATCTGGACGGCGCCGGGCGCGGGCATCGCGATCGCGCCGTGGCGGATTTACTGTGCCGGCTGACCGGCGCGGAAGATGCCTGCATCGTGAATAACAATGCGGCGGCCGTGTTGCTGATGCTGGCGGCGATAGCGCCCGGCAAGGAAGTGGTGGTGTCGCGCGGTGAGCTGGTGGAAATCGGCGGCGCGTTCCGCATCCCCGACGTGATGCGCCAGGCGGGCTGCCGGCTGGTTGAGGTCGGCACCACCAATCGTACCCACCTGAAAGATTACCGCAACGCCATCAACGAACAGACCGGGCTGCTGATGAAGGTGCACACCAGCAACTACAGCATCCAGGGCTTTACCGCTGCGGTGGATGAAGCCGAACTGGCGCAGCTTGGCGCTGAATATGGCGTGCCGACCGTCACCGATCTGGGCAGCGGTTCGCTGATTGATATGGCGCAATACGGCCTGCCGGCCGAGCCGATGCCGCAGCGCCTGCTGGCCGCCGGGGTGGATCTGGTGACTTTCTCCGGCGACAAGCTGCTGGGTGGTCCGCAGGCCGGGATTATCGTCGGCAAAAAGGCGCTGATCGCCCGGTTGCAGCAGCATCCGCTTAAACGTGCGCTGCGTGTCGGCAAACTGACGCTGGCGGCGCTGGAAGCCACGCTGCGCCTCTATCAACAGCCTGAATTGTTGGCGGAGCAACTGCCGACGCTGCGGCTGCTGACCCGCCCGCAGCAGGCGATGCAGGCCACCGCCGAACGCTTGCTGCACGCGCTGGAACCGCAGTTTGGCGAACGCTTCCAGCTGCGCGCCGAACCGTGCTGGTCGCAGATTGGCAGCGGCTCGTTGCCGGTGGACAGGTTGCCCAGCTACGCATTGACCTTTACGCCGCTCGACGGCCGTGGGGCGACGCTGGAAGCGCTGGCAGAACGCTGGCGCCGCCTTCCTCAGCCGGTGATCGGCCGGATTAACGACGGCCGGCTGTGGTTGGATTTGCGCTGCCTTGAGCAGGAACAGGCGCTGATCGAGGCGTTAAACGCATGATTATCGCTACCGCCGGCCATGTCGATCATGGCAAAACCACCCTGTTGCAGGCGATCTCCGGGATCAACGCCGATCGCCTGCCGGAAGAAAAGCGCCGCGGCATGACCATCGATCTGGGCTATGCCTACTGGCCGCAGCCCGACGGCCGGGTGCTGGGTTTTATCGACGTGCCCGGCCATGAAAAATTCCTCGCCAATATGCTGGCGGGCATCGGCGGCATCGATCATGCGCTGCTGGTGGTAGCCTGCGATGACGGCGTGATGGCGCAAACCCGTGAACATCTGGCGATCCTGCGACTGAGCGGGCGCCCGGCGCTGACGGTGGCATTGACCAAGGCCGATCGGGTGGACGAAGCACGGGTTGACGAGGTGCGGCGGCAGGTCAGCGATGAACTGGCGCGGCAGGGTTGGCCCGATGCGCCGCTGTTTGTCACCGCGGCGGTGCGGGATCGGGGGATTGACGCCCTGCGCGCGCATCTGCTGGCGTTACGGCCTGATGAGCATGTGCTGACGCGCCGTTTCCGGTTGGCGGTAGACCGCGCCTTCAGCGTGAAAGGGGCGGGTCTGGTGGTAACAGGCACCGCGCTGGGTGGGCAGGTGGCGGTAGGGGATACGCTGTGGCTGACCGGTGCGGACGTTCCGGTGCGGGTACGCGGCCTGCATGCGCAGAATCAACAGGTTGAGCAGGCGCAGGCCGGGCAGCGCATCGCACTGAACATCAGCGGTGACGTCAGCAAAGAGCAGGTGGCTCGCGGTGACTGGTTGTTGGCGAAAAAGCCGTTGCAGGCGGCAGAACGCATTCTGGTGGCGCTGGATACCGACCAGCCGATAAAGCATTGGCAACCGCTGCATCTGCACCACGCCGCCAGCCATATCACCGGCCGGATTTCGTTATTGAATGAACACCTGGCGGAATTGATCCTCGATCGCCCGCTGTGGCTGGCGGACAACGATCGGCTGGTGCTGCGCGATATCGGCGCCCGCCAGACCCTGGGCGGCGCACGGGTGCTGAGTTTGACGACGCCGAAACGCGGTAAACGCCAGCCGGATTACCTTGCCTGGTTGGCGGCATTGGCGCAGGCCGGCGACGATCGCCAGGCACTGGCGCTACGTCTGCCCAACGGGCCGCTGGATCTGGCGATGTTCGCGTGGGCGCGGCAACTGACCGACGGTGGGCTGTCAGAGCTGTTGGCGGACCATGAATGGCTGATTGCCGGCGAGTGGGCGCTGGCGCAGGAGAATGCACAGCAGGGCCAACAGCGCTTGCTGCAAGTCTTGGTCGAGTATCACCACCAGCATGCCGATCAGCTTGGGTTGGGACGAGCGCGCCTGCGGCGCATGGCGTTGCCTTCGTTGCCTGAAGCGCTGGTGTTTATGATGATCGATCGGTTGCTGGCCGCCGGCAGCGTGCGCAATACGCGCGGCTGGCTGCACTTGCCGGAGCATGGCCTGGCGTTCAGCGCTGAAGAACAGATTCTGTGGAGCCGTATTGAGCCGCTGTTCGGTGACGAAGCCTGGTGGGTGCGCGATTTGGCCGCAGAATTGGGCGAGGAAGAGGCGCCCGTGCGGGCGACGCTGCGTAAAGCGGCGCAGCTCGGTCATATCGCGGCAGTGGTGGTGGACCGTTACTATCTCAGCCAGCGTATCGAACAGTTCGCCGCGCTGATCCGCGAGTTGGATGCGACGCAGGGCAGCGCCAACGCCGCGGATTTCCGCGACAGGCTCGGCGTCGGCCGCAAGCTGGCGATCCAGGTGCTGGAATTTTTCGATCGCAGCGGATTTACCCGCCGCAAGGGCAATCAACACCTGCTGCGCGACGGCGGATTGTTCGATGGCTGATTGTGTATTTTTCGTTCTCCTATCGCGCTATAATCAAGTTTAATCATTCTGATTTATATTGATTGCACTCGGAGGTCACTACGATGAATACTAAAGTCATCACCGCACATGTGCCGTTACCCTTAGCGGACAAAGTTGATGAGATGGCCGCTAAACTGGAACGTTCGCGCGGATGGATCATTAAGCAGGCCCTTGCCGCATGGCTCGATCAAGAAGAAGAACGTCGCCGTTTAACATTGGAGGCCCTCGCCGATGTCGAACAGCAAAATATCATCGACCATGAATCGGTAGAAACCTGGGCCGTAAGCCTGAGCAGCGATAAGCCTTTACCGGTACCACGCTGATGGAATTAAAATGGACGAGTAAGGCGCTATCGGATTTGGCGCGTTTGTTTGATTTTCTTGCCCCGGTTAACCGTACTGCCGCAGCTAACACGATACAGGCTTTGGTTGCAGCACCTAAGGTACTGCGTGATAACCCCCGTATTGGCGAGAAACTGGATGAATTTATGCCGCAGGAGGTGAGGCGTATCCTCGTCGGTCATTATGAAATGCGCTACCAACTTCAATCCTCAACAATTTATGTCCTGCGTATTTGGCATACGCGCGAAGAGCGTTAGTCTCCATACCCTGTATTATCACGCTTTCAGAGCAAGAACGGGGCGTTAGCCCCGTTTGTCGTTACAGCGCTTCGTTAGGCGTGGGCGTTGTGTCGCCGCTGCGGCGTTTGCTGAGGAACAGCGCCACTAGCGCTAGCCAGCACAGGCCGCTGATCAGGTTAAACAGGTTGAACAACCCGCTGCCGCCCCAGACATAAGCCACTTTCGCCAGCTCGATGCCGACGGTAAACACCAGCATGCTCAACATGCCCATGGTGGCGGAGACGGTCCCTTTGCTGACGGCGCTTGAGAACAGCGTCAGGCGGTACAGCCCGGCGTTGGCCAGCCCGATACCGAAGGCGTACAGGCTCAGCCCGGCGGTCATCCACAGATAGGCGTGGCTGGAGAACAGCGTAGCCAGTGCCGCGACCAGCAGCCCCAGCATCATAGGTACCGCGCCCAGCTTGATCAGGCGCTCTACGCTGTTTTTGCCGGTCAGGCGCGCCAGCGTCAGGTTGCCGAGGATCAGCGCGCCGAACACCGGGATCTGCAACAGGCCGTAATCCAGCGTCGACAGCGATTCACCGCTGATCAGGATCACCGGCGACTGGGCAATCCAGGCCAGCAACGGCAGGCTGGCGAAACCGATGGCCAGCGCCCCGCAGACAAAGCGGCGGTTGCTCAGTACCTGGCGATAGTCGCGCCACAGGTTGGCGGCCGAGAATTTATCGCCCTGCAGCGAAGCGGTTTCCGGCATCGCCTTCCACAGGCCGTAAAAGGCAATCGCCGCCAGCGCCGCAAACAGCACGAACATGCTCTGCCACGGCGCGACGTGGATCAGCGCAGCCCCGGCCAACGGCCCGAGCAGCGGGGCGATCAGCGCCACGTTGGCCATCAGCGCGGTGATTTTTATGCACACCGATTCCTCGAAGGATTCCTGTATCGTGGCGTAGCCGACCGCGCCGATAAAGCACAGGCCAATGCCCTGCAGGAAACGCATAAAGATAAACTGCTCGATGTTGGTCACCAGCAAAATGGCCAGACAGGCGACGATAAAGAACGCCACGCCGGCCAGCATTACCGGGCGGCGACCACGTCGGTCCGACAGCGGGCCGAGCAGCCATTGCAAGAAAATACCGCCGGCCAGATAGGCGGTCATGGATGTCGGCACCCACTCTTCACCGGCGTTGAACTCCGCCACCACCGCCAGCATACCGGGCTGGATCATATCGTTGGCGATATAGGTGGCAAATTCGAACAGCACCAGACAAAGAGGGAATAAAAGCGCCTGTCGGCCCAAGCGTGCCGCAGGTGGTAATGTCGTTTTCATATTTATAGTACTGATAGTGAAGAAGAAAAAAGGAACTGCCAGGGCGGGAAGCGCAAACTGAGCGAGTTATGGCGGCTATTTTGCCGCCAATTGTTCACCTTAGCAACGATAAGGTGTTGTTTCAGCACATTCTGATATTTCGCTTTTGGGTTGTCGCCGCGCCCTGCGCTCTATAACCTCTTATTAACATAAAAATATGACACAACGTCGGGCACCGTTTTGAGCACTAAAATTGGCTGGATAGATAACCTGCGCGCGGTGGCGTGCATGATGGTGGTGATGATCCACGCCACCACCTATTACGTCACCAACGGCATGGCGGTGGGGGAACATAACTGGGACATCGCCAACGTGCTGAACGGCATGTCGCGCGTTTCGGTGCCGCTGTTTTTCATGATTTCCGGCTATCTGTTTTTCGGCGAGAAAAGCGCCGGCAAAAAACATTTCATCCGTATTGGCTGCTGCATCCTGTTCTACAGCCTCATTGCGCTGATCTATATCGCGGCCTTCACCAAAATCGGCTTCTGGCCGTCGCTGCGTGGCATGCTGCAAAAACCGGTGTTTTATCACCTGTGGTTCTTCTATGCGATTGCGGTGATTTACCTGCTCTCGCCGCTGATCAGCGTCAAACCGGTCTCGCGCCGTTATCTGGCCGGGGTACTGGTGATCCTGGCGGTGATTGCCAACCCCAATACCGGTGCGGTGACCGTCGGCAACGCTCACCTGCTGCCGGTCAATCTGTATATCTACGGCGATACCTTCTATTATCTGCTGTACGCGCTGGCCGGGCGGGCGATTGGCATGATGGACACCGGACGGCGCGGCATCAGCTGGCTGGCGGCGCTGGGCTTTGTACTCAGCGTGGCGCTGATTGTTCGCGGCACCAAAAGCCAGATGTTCATCAACGGCAGCTTTGCCGACACCTTTTACATCTACTGCGGCCCGCTGGTGTTTATCGCTGCAGTGTCGCTGCTGGTGTGGTTCAAGAACTGCCTGCCGGATCCGATCGGCTGGCTGGGCGTTTTTTCCCGCCATTCGCTGGCGATCTACGGTTTTCACGCCATTATCGTCAACTTTATGCGCAGTCGGCATCTTGAACTCACCACTCATCCGCTGCTGGATATCTTCTGGGTATTCGGTGTGGCGCTGGCGCTCAGCCTGCTGCTGTCGATGGGGCTGCAAAAGCTGGATACCCGAAGGTGGGTGTCATAACGGGTTTTGCCCGCGCTGTTGCGCGCGCCGCAGCTGGCGGCCGGACGAGAACCCGGCCGCCAGCGCCGCTTTCTCAAGCCCGTAGCCTTGTTGCAGGCGCTGTTGCGCGACCGCCAGCCGCAGCTGTTCATGATATTCCCGCACGCTGATGCCGATATGGCTGCGGAACAGCCGCGCCAGATGGCGGCTGCTGACGTGGGCTTTTTCCGCCACCTGCGGCACTGACCATTCGGCCTCCGGCTCGGCGGCCATCACGTCCTGGGCGCGGTGGACCGCCGGGTGCAGATGATTGCGATAGCGCAGCCACGGTGAAAGCTGCGGGTCGTCGCCGGAACGGCGGAAATACACCACCATTTCGCGGGCGACTTCCGTCGCCCGGGTTGCGCCGCACTGGCGGTTAATCAGGTGCAGCGCCAGATCGATACCGGCGGTAATGCCGGCGCTGGTGTAGACGCTGCGGTCTTCGACAAAAATACGGTTTTCTTTCACCAGCGCCGCCGGTGCCTGCAGGCGCATGCGTTCGAGCACGTCATGGTGAGTGGTGCACTGGTAGCCGTCGAGCAAGCCGGCCTGCGCCGCCAGCAGCGCACCGGAACACACGCAGACCAGCGTGATGCGGCGGCTTTGCAGATCGGGTTGCAGCGCCGCCAGCCAACGGCGGGCCTGTTCGGCTTGCGGGTTGGCAAAGTAGCGGGCCGAATCGCTGACCCCCGGTACCACCAAAATCGCGCCGTCTTCCAACCGGGCGGGCAGCGGCTCCAGCCGGCTCAGCGTCATACCGATGGAGCAGGTTATCTGCGGCTCCGGGCCGATGTAATGCAGGCTGAACGTTCCGGCCAGGCGCAGGGTTTCGGCCGGGCCGCTGACGTCCAGCGACAGCACCTGGGGCAGCATCAGAAAGTAGACGGCCTGCGGCATTATGACTCCTGTGACAGTTGCGCCAGCACCTCATCCACGCTGGCGAGCTGGGCGAAACGGTCGACCAGCACCGTCTCAGTATGCCGCTTGAGCTGTTCAGTGGTAAAGACCTGGCCGTCGGGGTGATGCATCGGGAACGTCAGGGTCGCCTCGGTGACGAAGGTTACTCGATAACCGAGATCGCTTGCCACGCGGGTAGTGGTTTCGCAGCACTGCTCGGTACGAATGCCGGAGATAATCAGGTGATTGATCTCCCGCTCACGTAGCCAGGCGTCCAACCCGGATTCGGTCAGCGCGTTATGCACCTGCTTGTGCAGGGTAACGTCCGCCTGGTGGCTGAGGAACGGCAGGCGCTGCACGAAACCGGACGCCAGCGAGAATGGCCCCTGCGGGGAAACGTGGAACACGTCGACCAGCGCCACGCCCTGCCGACGGCAGCCTTCAATTAATTTTGTGAGCGCCTGCTGGAAAGCGGGCAGATCGTCCTCTTGCCAGAAAGGGCGATGCTGGAATGATTGCTGAACATCGATGATCAATAATGCGCTGTGTGACATTTTCGGCCTCCGCCTGTGGGGTGTAACGCCATACTGCGCCGTTATCCTGCAGGGAAGAAGGCCAAAAACGGCCATCATGATGGCATCAGCGGACCAGCATCAGGCTTTGCTGACCTGGCCGGCGACCAGACGTCCCCGATGGAAGGTGGCGCGGCGTGCGGGTAAGCGGGCCACCGCCTCGGCGGAGCAACTGGCGTTGATCAACACGAATTCCGCGCTGTCGCCGGCTTTGGGCCATGCTCGTTGGCCTTTGTCGTTCAGCGGCAGCACGCCGCCGGTGGAAATGGCCAGGGCGCGCGACAGATGGAACTCATCCGAACCGCGATACAGCTGGGCGTAGAGATTGGCTTTTTCCAGAATGTCGCCGGTACCGAACGGTGACCAATGGTCGATCACGCTGTCGGTTCCGGTCATCACAAATACCCCTTTTTCACTGAGCTGCGGCAGCGGCATCATCAGCCCGCCGATCGGCACCGTGGAGGCGAGGGTGATTTGCTGCGCCGCCAGGCGGGTGGCGGTTTCCGCCAGCTCATTCGGGTTCAGCGTGGTCAGGGCGAACGCGTGGCTGATGGTGACCTTACCGCGCAGCGTAGGGTTTTTTTCTACGGTGGCGATCATGTAGTTAATCGCCGCTACCCCGGCGGGGCTGGTTTCATGCAGGTGGATGTCGACGCCTTTGCCGGTGTCGAGCGCAATCTGGAACATCGCGTCCAGCGATTTCTCCATCGCACCGTCGACGTTGGTCGGGTCCAGCCCGCCGACGTATTGCACGCCCATCTGCATGGCCTCGCGCATCAAGCCGTCGACTTTAGAATGCAACAGGCCGTGCTGCGGGAAGGCGATGATTTCGCAGCTGAAATCCGCCCGGTGATTTTCCAGCGCACGTTGCAGGTGCTCCAGGCTTTTCAACCCGCTGACCGGATCGATATTGCAGTGGCTGCGCGCTACGGTGCTGCCTTTGGACTGCAACAGGGCGATCAGGTTTTCCGCGCGCTGCTGCGAGGTCGGCAGCAGTTTGGGGATCAGCGTCTGTTCCAGCGCGATCATGTCCATGATGGTTTTGCCCTGGCGTGGGCGCGGTGCCTGCCACGGGCCGCTGTAGAAGGTTTTGTCCAGATGGATATGCATGTCGCGGAACGCCGGCAGCAGCAACTGACCCTGTGCCTGATAGCGCGGCACGCCCGCGATCGGCGCCGCATCCGCTGCGTGGATGGCGGCAATGTTGCCGTCTTTGATTTCCAACTGGTAGAGCGCGGTGCGGGTGCCGATCACCGTATCGCCATCGTATTCGAAACCCTCCTCCAGCCGTACGTCGCTCAGCACGTAGTGATTGTCGGTCAGGGTCATGGGTTTCGCCTCCGGCGCACAGTGGCCACCAGCCTGTGGTGCGGCCTGCGCCACGCCGCCGGTCAGCCCGATCACCGCGCAGGCGGTGGTTAGCTTGCCGGTTTGGCTGAGGAAAGCTCTGCGGCTTTGTTGTTGGGTTTTTTCCACGTTCAGTTCCTTAATCCAGAGGTGAGGTGCGTCAAAAAACATCCACCAATTTAGGAGAGGAACCCGCAGGTTGGCAGCGACATTTGCCACTGGCGACTATTCGATTTGGTAATAATGAGGGGGCAGGGTTACTGCCCCAGGGCCTCACATCAGCGGCAACAAACAGGTATACAACTCGCGGAACGTGCTGCGGCGCGCGGCATAGTGCCGATGGCGCTCGGCATCCGGTTCGTGCAGCTGTTCCAGCGGCAATTCGGGCAGCAGGTCGCTCAGCGGGCGCTGCGGATTCAGGGCAATCTGCGCCAGGCGCGCGGCCCCCAGCGCCGGGCCGACGTCGCCGCCGGTGCGGTATTCCAGCCGTTGGCCGCTGATATCCGCCAGCATCTGCCGCCAGAACGGGCTGCGTGCGCCACCGCCGATCAGGGTGATGCTCGAAGGTTGCAGGCCGCTGGCGTGCAGCACGTCCATGCCGTCCGCCAGGGCAAAACCGACGCCTTCCAGCACTGCCCGCGCCAGATCGTTCGGCCCGTGCTGGTGGGTGAGGCCCCAGAACGCCCCTTTGGCGTTGGGATTGTTATGCGGTGTGCGTTCGCCGGAAAGGTAAGGCAAAAACCACAGTGGGGCTTCCGCCGGGGGGGCCTGTTCGACGTTGCGCAGCAGGGTGGCGACGCTGTCGACATTGGTCAGTTTGCAGACCCAATCCAGGCAGGAGGCGGCGCTGAGCGTCACTGACATCAGGTGCCAGGTGTCGGGCAGCGCATGGCAGAAGCTGTGCACCGCGCTGGCCGGGTTGCTGAGAAAGCCGTCGCTGACCGCAAAGTACACGCCCGAGGTGCCGAGCGACAGCATGGCTTGCCCGGCCTGATACAGCCCAACGCCGATCGCCCCGGCGGCATTGTCGCCGCCGCCGGCCACCACCGGCACCGGTGGCATTCCCCAGCGTCTTGCCAGCTCGGTGTGGGTCTGGCCGGTGATTTGATTGCCTTCGAACAGCTGCGGCATGTGGCGGCGCGAGAGGCCGCAGGCGGCCAGCATCTCGTCGCTCCAGTCGCGCTGCGCTACGTTCAGCCACCCGGTGCCTGCGGCGTCCGACATGTCGCCGGCGAATTCGCCGGTCATGCACCAGCGCAGATAATCTTTGGGTAACAGCACTTTATCGATCTGGCTGAACAGGTGCGGTTCGTGCTGTTGCACCCACAGCAGCTTGGGTGCGGTAAAGCCGGGCATCATCAGGTTGCCGGTAATTTGCCGCGACTGCGGCACCGCCCGCTCCAGCGCCTGGCACTGCGCAGCGCTTCTGCCGTCGTTCCACAAGATGGCCGGGCGCAGCACCCGTTGGCGATCATCCAGCAGCGTGGCGCCGTGCATCTGGCCGCTGAGGCCAATGGCCTTCACCTGTTGCAGACTGTGCTGCTGGCCCAGCGCCAGCATGGCGCGATCGGTGGCGTGCCACCAGTCCTGCGGCGCCTGTTCTGACCATAAGGGATGGGGGCGGGAGATGGGCAGCGGTTCACTCTGGCTGGCGAGCAGTTGGCCCTGCTCACCGAGCAAAATGATTTTTACGCCGGAGGTGCCGAGATCGATGCCGATGTACATGATTGAGATCCTTTAAAGCGCGGCGGACGGTGCGCCGCGCGGGTCAGTTAACCGAACAGGTAGCGGTTCATCAGGTTCTCGAGCTGTTCCTGACGGCCGCTGGCGTGCTGCGGCGCCAGTGCATGTTGTTCAGCGTACTGCGCCAGGGCTTCCAGCGACAGTTTGCCCTGCAAAATTTGCTGGCCCAGCTCACCGTTCCAGCCGGCGTAACGTCGGGCGACCTGCTGAGGAAGCCGGTCGTCGGCGGTCATTTTGGCCGCCACTTTCAGCGCCAGCGCCATCGTGTCCATCGCACCGATATGGCCGTAGAACAGATCGTATTTGTCGGTGCTTTGGCGGCGGACCTTGGCGTCGAAGTTCAGGCCACCGGTGGTGAAACCGCCGGCCTTGAGGATTTCGAACATCACCAGGGCGTTCTCCTCCACGCTGTTGGGGAACTGGTCGGTATCCCAGCCCAGCTGCGGATCGCCGCGGTTGGCGTCGACCGAGCCGAAGATGCCGAGCGCGATGGCGGTGGCGATTTCATGGTGGAAGGAGTGCCCGGCCAGGGTGGCGTGGTTGGCCTCGATATTGACCTTGATCTCCTTCTCCAGCCCGAACTGCTTCAGGAAGCCGTACACCGTGGCGACATCGTAGTCGTACTGGTGCTTGGTGGGTTCCTGCGGTTTGGGTTCGATCAGCAGCGTGCCCTGGAAGCCGGTTTTGTGTTTGTGCTCCACCACCATTTGCATAAAGCGACCAATCTGCTCGCGCTCCTGGCGCAGATCGGTATTCAGCAGGGTTTCGTAACCTTCGCGCCCGCCCCACAGCACGTAGTTCTCGCCGCCCAGTTGATGGGTGGCGTTCATGGCGGTGAATACCTGAGTGGCCGCCCAACTGAACACTTCCGGATCCGGGTTGGTGGCCGCGCCTGCGCCGTAGCGCGGATGGGTAAAGCAGTTGGCGGTGCCCCACAACAGCTTCACGCCGCTGCTTTGCTGCTTTTCCGCCAGCACGTCGGTCATTACCGCAAAGTTATTCAGATACTCTTTCAACGAAGCGCCTTCCGGCGAAACGTCGACGTCGTGGAAGCAATAGTAAGGCACGTTCAGCTTGTGGAAGAATTCGAACGCCACGTCGGCCTTGCGTTTTGCCAGCGCCAGCGCATCGCCCGGCTGCTGCCAGGGGCGATCAAAGGCTCCGACGCCGAACATGTCCGCGCCGTTCCAGCAGAAGGTGTGCCAGTAACAGGCGGCGAAGCGCAGGTGATCGGCCATACGTTTGCCGAGTACCCACTCATCGGGATTATAGTGGCGGAAAGCCAGCGGGTTATTGCTGTCGGGGCCTTCGTAGCGAACTTGCTCAAGCTGATCAAAATAGGATTGCATTTTCGACTCCTGGGTAGCGATGCCCGGTTTACGGGATGCATTTATCTTCGGAGTTAGAACCCGGTGGCTCAATTACGTTATTTCACTCTTAAATTCACAGAATTATTAAATGTGCGGTAGATCTCATAATAGGCGTTTAAGCGCGTTTCATTTGAATTTTATGGCGCGCGACAGTGCTTTTCAGGGTGAAAGCATGACCGCCATCATAAAAACAACATTAAACCAAAAATCATAATTCGCTGGTAAAAATCTGTAATTGCCGAAGAGTAAATAACCGACAACAATCCGCTCTAAGCTGATTCACCGGCCCGTTTCAATTATTACCCTTACACATTAAATAACAAAGGTATATAAGATGAAATTAAAACCCCTGTTCCTTTCGGTCTGCGCGCTGCTGGCGCTGGCCAGCCAACCGGCCATGAGCAAAGAAATCAAAATCGGCATGGCGATCGACGATCTGCGCCTGGAGCGCTGGCAAAAAGACCGCGATATTTTCGTCAGCAAGGCCAAAACATTGGGGGCGGATGTTTTCGTGCAATCGGCCAACGGCAATGAAGAAACCCAGATGGCGCAGATAGAAAACATGATCAACCGCGGCGTCGACGTGCTGGTGATCATTCCCTATAACGGCCAGGTGCTGAGCAACGTCATCAGCGAGGCCAAGCGGGAGGGCATTAAGGTATTGGCCTACGATCGCATGATCAATAACGCCGATATCGATTTCTATATCTCCTTCGATAACGAAAAGGTCGGTGAACTGCAGGCGCAAAGCCTGGTGCAGCGGGTGCCGCAGGGGAATTATTTCCTGATGGGCGGTTCACCGGTGGATAACAACGCCAAACTGTTCCGTCAGGGCCAGATGAAGGTGCTGCAACCCTTGATCGACAGCGGGAAAATCAAGGTGGTGGGCGATCAGTGGGTTGATGGCTGGCTGCCGGAGAACGCATTGAAAATCATGGAAAATGCGCTGACCGCCAACAGCAATCATATCGACGCCGTGGTGGCCTCCAACGATGCGACCGCCGGCGGGGCGATCCAGGCGTTGGCTGCGCAGGGGTTGGCGGGCAAGGTGGCCATCACCGGCCAGGACGCCGATTTGGCGGCGGTGAAGCGCATCATGGCCGGCACCCAGACCATGACGGTTTATAAGCCGATCAGCAAGCTGGCCGATGAGGCGGCGAGCATCGCCGTGCAACTGGGCAAAGGCGAAAAACCCAAATCCAACGCGACCTTGAATAACGGCGTCAAACCGGTGCCGGCCTGGTTATTGACGCCGATCCCGGTAGATAAATCGAATATCGACAGCACTATTATTGCCGACGGTTTCCATAAAAAAGCCGACCTTAATTAATACCGATATCCGGTGACGTGGAGGGAATAATGCCCTGCCTATTGGAAATGAAAAATATCACCATGCAATTCGGCGCAGTCAAGGCGGTGGATAATGTCAGCCTGCAACTGGAGGCCGGCCAGGTATTATCGCTGTGCGGTGAAAACGGGTCGGGAAAATCCACGCTGATGAAAGTGCTGTGCGGAATATATCCGCACGGCAGTTATCAGGGTGATATTTATTTTTCCGACGAGGTGTTAGCGGCAAAAAATATCCGCGACACCGAGAAAAAAGGCATTGCCATCATCCATCAGGAATTGGCGTTGGTGAAGCAGATGACGGTGCTGGAAAACATGTTTCTCGGCAACGAACAGTGTCGCCGTGGGGTGATGGATTACGACGCCATGTACTTGCGCTGCCGGCGCATGCTGGCGCAGGTCAAGCTGGAGGTGGATCCCAATACCCGCGTCGGCGAGTTGGGGCTGGGGCAGCAGCAACTGGTGGAGATCGCCAAGGCACTCAACAAGCAGGTACGGCTGCTGGTGCTCGATGAACCGACGGCGTCGCTGACCGAAAGCGAAACCGCCACGCTGTTGGCGATCATTCAGGATCTGCGCGATCACGGCATCGCCTGCATTTACATTTCGCACAAGCTGAACGAGGTGAAAGCGATCTCGGATCTGATCTGCGTGATCCGCGACGGCAAGCATATCGGCACGCGGCCGGCGGCGGAGATGAGCGAAAAAGACATTATCGCCATGATGGTGGGGCGCGAACTGACCGAGCTGTACCCGCAACAGCAGCATGCGATCGGCGACGTGATTTTGCAGGTGGATAACCTGACCGCCTGGCACCCGGTGAATCGCCACGTCCGCCGGGTGGATGAGGTGTCGTTCAGCCTGCGGCGCGGCGAAATTCTTGGCGTCGCCGGGTTGGTCGGCTCCGGCCGTACCGAGACCATGCAGTGCCTGTTCGGCGTCTATGCCGGCCGCTGGCAGGGCAGCATCCGCATTAACGGCCAGCCGGCCGTTATCACTAATTGCCGACAGGCGATGCGCCACGGCATCGCCATGGTGCCGGAAGACCGCAAGCGCGACGGCATTGTGCCGGTGATGGGCGTCGGGGCTAATATGACGCTGGCGGCGCTGAGCGATTTCAGTGGCGTATTGACGGTGATCGACGATGCGCAGGAGCAGGCGACCATTCGCCAGTCGTTGGCGCAGCTGAAGGTGAAAACGTCGTCGCCCGAGCTGGCGATCGCCAGGTTGAGCGGCGGCAACCAGCAGAAGGCAATTTTGGCCAAGTGCCTGCTGCTGAAGCCGAAAATCCTCATTCTGGACGAGCCGACCCGCGGCATCGATATCGGCGCAAAACAGGAAATCTATAAATTAATCAATCAGCTGGTACAGCAGGGTATCGCGGTGATCGTGGTGTCTTCGGAACTGCCGGAAGTGCTGGGCCTCAGTGACCGCGTGTTGGTGATGCATCAGGGGCGTATCAAGGCGTCGCTGGAGAACCGGGGTTTGACCCAGGAACAGGTGATGGAAGCCGCATTGAGGAGTGAAACCGATGTCGAAAAGCACGCAGTCTGACGTGATAACGCAGGAAATTGCCGAGAAAAATCCCATTTTGAAGCTGAAATCCATCAATTTTCAGGTGCTGGTGATGCTGGCGGCGATCGCCGTCATTATGCTGTTCTTTACCTTTACCACCGAGGGCGCCTATCTCAGCGCGCGCAATGTCTCCAACCTGCTGCGCCAGACGGCGATTACCGGCATTTTGGCGGTGGGCATGGTGTTCGTGATTATTTCGGCGGAGATCGACTTGTCGGTCGGTTCGATGATGGGGTTATTGGGCGGGGCGGCGGCGATTTTTGACGTCTGGCTCGGCTGGCCCCTGCCGCTGACCATCGTGGTCACGCTGCTGGCCGGCCTGTTGCTGGGGGCCTGGAACGGCTGGTGGGTGGCGTACCGCAAGGTGCCGTCGTTTATCGTCACGCTGGCGGGCATGCTGGCCTTTCGCGGCATTCTGATCGGCATCACCAACGGCACTACGGTAGCGCCGACCAGCGGCGCCATGTCGCAGATCGGCCAGAGCTATCTGCCGAGCGGTGTGGGTTTTGGCATCGGCGCCGTCGGGTTGATGCTGTTCGTTGCCTGGCAATGGCGGCGACGCAGCCGACGTGCGCAGCTTGGGTTGCCGGTGGCCGCCGCGACCGGCGACGTGACCCGACAAAGCCTCCTGGCGGTGGTGGTGCTGGGGGCCATTTATCTGCTCAATGATTACCGCGGCGTACCTACGCCGGTATTGATCCTCACCGCGCTGATGCTGGCGGGGATATTCATGGCCACCCGCACCGCTTTTGGCCGCCGGATTTATGCCATCGGCGGCAATATCGACGCCGCGCGCCTGTCGGGGGTCAACGTCGAACGCACCAAGCTGGCGGTGTTCGCCATCAATGGCCTGATGGTGGCGATTGCCGGGCTGATCCTCAGTTCGCGGCTGGGTGCCGGCTCGCCGTCGGCGGGCAATATCGCCGAGCTGGATGCCATCGCCGCCTGCGTGATTGGCGGCACCAGCCTGGCCGGCGGCATCGGCAGCGTAGCCGGCGCGGTGATGGGGGCGTTTATCATGGCGTCGCTGGATAACGGCATGAGCATGCTGGACGTGCCGACCTTCTGGCAGTACATCGTCAAGGGCGCGATCCTGCTGCTGGCGGTGTGGATGGACTCTGCCACCAAGCGCCGGGCATAAGAATATATCCTTCATACTTGAAGCTGCATCTGTGTTGGCTGCACTCACTCACCCGAATCACTTACTTTAGTAAGCTCATCGGAATGAGTTCCTTTGCCGCCTTGATACAACTCCAATTATTTTGGATATAGCGTTTGAGCTCACAGTTATGAGGTAATGCTTTCTGCTCTCGAAGATAGCTGTGCTATCCCAGAGAGCAGTTTATATATCGGGGATGCCGCATGTTCGCGAAGCGCTTTCGCATTACGTTACTGTTCAACGCCAATAAAGTGTATGACCGCCAGGTGGTCGAGGGCGTCGGCGAGTATTTACAGGCTTCACAGTGTGACTGGGACATCTTTATCGAAGAGGATTTTCGCTGCCGCATCGACAACATCAAGGACTGGTTGGGCGATGGGGTGATCGCCGATTACGACGATCGCGAGATTGAGCGGTTGCTGCATAACGTCAATGTGCCGATCGTCGGCGTTGGCGGCTCCTATCACCGTGAGGAGGACTACCCGCCGGTGCACTATATCGCCACCGATAATCAGGCGCTGGTGGAGGCGGCGTTTATGCACCTGAAGGAGAAGGGGATCAATCGCTTTGCTTTTTACGGCCTGCCAGCGGAAGGCGGCAAACGCTGGGCGCAGGAGCGCGAACAGGCTTTCCGTCAACGGGTGGCGGCGGAGCAATATCAGGGCGTGGTGTATCAGGGCATGGCCACCGCGCCGGAGAACTGGCAGTACGCGCAGAACCGGCTGGCGGATTGGGTGCAGACCCTGCCGCAGCAGACCGGCATCATCGCCGTGACCGACGCGCGGGCGCGCCATTTGCTGCAGGTGTGCGAGCACCTGGATATCGCGGTGCCGGAGAAACTCTGCGTGATCGGCATCGATAACGAAGAGCTGACGCGCTACCTGTCGCGGGTGGCGCTGTCGTCGGTGGCGCAGGGCACCCGGCAGATGGGTTACCGCGCCGCCAAGCTGCTGCATCAGTTGCTGGACCGCCGCGAACTGCCGCTGCAACGTATCCTGGTGCCGCCGGTGAAGGTGATTGAACGCCGCTCCACCGATTTCCGCTCGCTGCGCGATCCGGCGGTGATTCAGGCCATGCATTACATCCGTCATCACGCCTGCAAGGGCATCAAGGTCGAGCAGGTGCTGGATGCGGTCGGCATGTCGCGTTCCAACCTGGAAAAACGCTTCCGGGACGAGACCGGCGAAACCATCCACCATATGATCCATCAGGAAAAGCTGGAGCGCGCCCGTAATCTGCTGACGGCGACCTCGCTGACCATCAACGAGATCTCGCAGATGTGCGGCTACCCGTCGTTGCAATATTTCTATTCGGTATTCAAAAAAGGCTATGACGCAACGCCCAAAGAGTACCGTGAGCGCCACGGTGAAACCGGGTATTAGGCGGTGTAGCCGTAATGGCTACAAATGTAGTTAATCAGGCTACATCGCTCTTCTCACACCAACCCGCAGAACGCCTTCAGGCGCTCGGCCAACGCCGGGGTGGCGGCGGGGGCGCTGTCGCGGTAGTAAAGCGCCAGCTCGAAGCTGCCGACCGGCGGTAACCCCTCGGCGATGCCCAGCACCCGGTGGCTCGGTAACCGGCAGCCGGCCGGCAACAGGGTGACGCCCAACCCGGCTGCGGAGGCGGCGGTGAGTGCCGCCAGGCTGGCGCTGCTGTAGCCGATGCGCCAGCGCTTGCCGAGGTTATCCAGCGCCTGACACAGCTCCTCACGGTACAGGCCATTGAGCGGAAACACCGCCAGCGGCACCGGGGATTGTTCGATCGCCGGAAAGGCCAGGCTGTCCAGCCACAGCAGCGGTTCCGGCCTGGCGGCGCGCGGCGGCTGGCTGCGGCGCTGCTTGACCAGGATCAGATCCAGCTCTTCACGAGCATAGGCGCTGTGCAGATCGGCGCTCAGGCCGCTGGCGACGTCGAGGCGCAGGTGCGGGTGCGCACGGCTGAATTCCGCCAGCAGCTCGGTGGTCGGTGCCGCGAAATCCTCCGGCATCCCCAGCCGCAATACCCCGTCGCGCCAGATGCCGGTCAGCGCGTCGTGCGCTTCTTCATTCAACGCGATAATCCGCCGCGCATAGCTCAATAGCTTTACGCCCTCTTCGGTCAGCAACACCTGATGGGATGAACGTTCAAACAGCGGCTTGCCGAGCATCTCCTCCAGCCGCCTTACCTGCTGGCTGACGGTCGATTGCGACAGGAACACCCGATCCGCGGCGCGGGTGAAGCTGCCGCTGTCGCAGACCGCGACAAAGCTGAGCAATAACTGCGGATTGAACATCGGGTAACGATTCATTTTCCCACTGCCGGCTATTTTATTATTTAATTTCCCAATACTAGCGGCGATGCCTACAGTAACGCAACGCTGTGGCGCACAGGCTGTGACGCTGCACTCTTCATCCCGCAAGACCAGGATTATGCCGTGTTAAATCATCCCGTTTCCCCCGCCACCCCGCGCCGCTGGTTTAATCCGCTGCTGTGGGCACTGGTACTGATTGGCCTGAATATGCGGCCCTTGTTGACCTCTGTCGGCCCGCTGCTGCCGACGCTGCGGCAGGCTACCGGGCTGAGCTTTGGCGGCGCTGCGCTGCTGACCACCTTGCCGGTGCTGATGATGGGGCTGATGGCGCTGGCGGGTGGGGCGATCAACCGCCTGTTCAGCGAACGGGCCAGCGTGGTGCTGAGCCTGCTGGCGATCGGCCTCGGCGCCGCCTGGCGCGAACTGGCGCCGGGCAGCGCGCAACTGATGCTGAGCGCGGTGCTGGGCGGGCTGGGGATTGGGGTGATCCAGGCGGTGATGCCCGGCATTATCAAGCATCACTTTCTCAGGCAGATGGCGTTGGTGGCCGGGCTGTGGTCGGCGGCGCTGATGGGCGGCGGCGGACTGGGGGCCGCGATGACGCCGTGGCTGGTGAGCGCCGGGCATGACTGGCACCGCGCGCTGGCCTGGTGGGCCGCACCGGCGCTGGTGGCGTTGATCGCCTGGTGGCCGGTCAGCCGTGGGCTGGCTCGCCTTGCGCCGCCCGGCGCTTCTGCCGGCCCGAGCCTGCTGTTCAGCCACCGCGCCTGGCTGCTGGGCGCTTATTTTGGTTTGATCAACGGCGGTTATACCAGCCTGATCGCCTGGCTGCCGCCGTATTACATGCAGCTTGGCTGGCAGCCGCAGGCCAGCGGAACGCTGCTGGCGCTGATGACCTTCGGCCAGGTGATTGGCGCGCTGTTGCTGCCGGCGGTGGCGCGGGCGCAGGATCGTCGGCCGCTGTTATTGTTGGCGCTGGTGATGCAACTGATCGGTTTTATCGGCCTGATTTACCTGCCGCAGACGCTGCCGTGGCTGTGGGTACTGATCGCCGGCCTGGGGTTGGGCGGCGCCTTCCCGCTGTGCCTGGTGCTGGCGCTCGATCATATCCCGCATCCGGCGGCGGCGGGGCGGTTAGTGGCGTTTATGCAGGGTATCGGTTTTCTGCTGGCGGGGGTGACGCCGTACCTTTCCGGCCTGCTGCGCGACTACAGCGGCGGCTTTACGCTGGACTGGCAAATCCATGCGCTGCTGGTGGTGGTGTTGATCGCCATCACCAGGCGTTTTCATCCGCGCAGCTACCGGCAGGCGTTCCGCAAATAATATTTCTGTCATTGCGGCTCCCTATAGTGACGTTGCTTTTACCTCGGGGCGATAACAACAACTAGGGAACCATGACATGCACATCACCAAAACCCGTTTGGCACTGTTGGCAGGATGTATGGCACTAAGCAGCAACCTGTGGGCCGACGCGCAGCCGGCGCAGGCGATACTGGCCGGGCATGCGCTGCTGCCGGTTAAATCCAGCATCTCCGCGCCACAGGATGCGCCGAGCGATTTGCGGCAAAGCGGCAAATACACCAGCGGCAAACGTGTCACCGAATTGGGCAGCGTGGCGGGCAAATCTGCCGATCGCATGACCGGCATCGGCCTGCCGATCAACGGCCAACCCTTGCAGGGCCATTCCGGCATCAAACATATGCCCGACGGCACCTACTGGGTGCTGACCGACAACGGCTTTGGCAGCAAGGCCAACTCGCCGGACGCCATGTTGTATCTTAATCACTACAAAATCGACTTCAGCACCGGCACTGTCACGCCGCTGAAGACGGTATTCCTGCACGATCCGGATCAGAAGGTGCCCTTCCATATCATCAATGAAAGCACCGAAAAACGTTACCTGACCGGCAGCGATTTCGATCCGGAAAGCTTCCAGTTCGCCGACAATGCGCTGTGGATCGGCGACGAGTTCGGTCCTTACCTGATCAAGGCCGATCTGGACGGCAAGGTGCTGGCGGTGTTCGACACCAAGGTGGACGGCAAGGTGGTGAAATCGCCGGACAACCCGACGCTGACCCTGCCGGGCGCACCGGACGGCAAACAGAACTTCCAGGTGGCGCGTTCCAAAGGCTTTGAAGGCATGGCGGCGTCGTCGGACGGCAGCAAACTCTACCCGCTGCTGGAGGGCGCGCTGTGGGACGGCGAGAAGTTTGAAAACGTCGACGGCAAACGCTACCTGCGGGTGCTGGAGTTTGACGTGAAACAGCAGGCATGGACCGGCCGCAGCTGGCAATACGTACTGGAAGATAACCAGAACGCCATCGGCGATTTCAATATGATCGACGCCACGCACGGCCTGGTGATTGAACGCGACAACGGCGAAGGCACGCCGGACAAAGCCTGCGCTGCGGGTGCACCGACCGACAACTGTTTTAGCCAGGTGGCGAAGTTCAAACGGGTGTATAAAATCGCCTTCTCAGGCGCCAACGTCGGCAAACCGGTGGAAAAGCTGGCGTATATCGATCTGCTGAGCATTCAGGACCCGAACAAGCTGGCGCGCAAGCCGCTTAACGACGGCGTACTGACCTTCCCATTCTTCACCATTGAAAACGTCGACGTGGTGGATGGCAGCCATATCATTGTCGGCAACGACAATAACTTCCCGTTCTCTTCCAGCCGCCAGCCGAACGTGGCGGACGATAACGAATTTATCCTGCTGGACGTGAAAGATCTGCTGAAGCCTTAACCCTGCCGGCCTCCGGTATCGCTGCCGGGGGCCACCGCTATTTCCCTCTTAGCGCCAGGGATAAACTGCGCTATAATCAGCCTCTTGCTTCCAACTCCCGAAGGAAGATCCTCGTCCCCGGTGGGGCGGCCGGACTTCAAATCCGGTTGGGGCCGCCAGCGGTCCTGGGCAGGTTCGACTCCTGTGATCTTCCGCCAACGCTTGTCCTGATAGCTCCCGATAAATCCATAAAAACACAATAAATCAATATATTGATTGCGTTGTTTATCCGTATAAGTCCGTCTGCTACTGCCTGAATCCGTGAAAAATGTGTATAGTGATGCGTATAGATTTTTTATACACAGAATCCACTTATACACATGCTCCTAACTGACATACAAATTCGACGCTCTAAACTGCAGGAAAAGCCCTACACCCTCAACGATGGCCAAGGCCTGTCCCTCCTTATCAACACTGACGGTAGTAAAGGTTGGCGTTTTCGCTATCGCTATGCCGGAAAAGCCAAGCTGATGTCCTTTGGCACCTACCCTTTGATAACGCTGGCCGAAGCGCGAGAAAAGCGCGGGGAGGCCCGTAAGTAGGTTGCGAATGGCATTCCAATCGCATAGAAAAAGACGCAAAATCTCTCCTGTAGCAGCCTCTTTTGCATAATGCCATTGCACGAACCAATTTATATTGAAATGAAAAACTCATCTTCGTTTTTTCCTATACTTGTCATCCTATATGACTTTTATTATATGTTTTTTATTCTCAATGCTAAGCCCAGTAATAACTTCGATGCCATGTTGAGGATGCAATAATTTATATTGGAAATTATCCTCTATATCATTCATAAAAAGGTATTTATTACGATCATTACCGGGTGAATTACTTTCTATGTTTCTGACCTCAACTTTCCCTCTGTTGAAAGTTTTAAGTCTACAGCTACCTTTTGGTATTTTTACAAGACGGGCACCAAGTTCAGCTTTTATTTCATTGATTGCAGGTTTTGTTTTTTTGAGTGGTTTATGCCATCGATGATTGTCATCAATTGTTCGCTGCTGGCGAGTGGCGGATGTTTGTCGAACAGATCGTTCAAAATTATCCCCATTTTCTTGTTGTGGTACTCGTCACGCCAGATAGCTTCGAGCAGTTTTCACTGCGGCCGCCACAATATCGCGGGTGTCTTGGGGGTTCTACGCCGGAACCACCTAAATTTCCGGCAGGCAAGTTCTAGGGATTACAAGCAGAGACCGTCCAAAAATTGTCATGTTTGCCTCCTAATTATTAATAACGTAAACATTAACAACACAAAGTGATATTGGTGTTCTGATAACCAGGTTTTTATTTAAAATGTTGATTTAAAATTAAAAAAATAATATTTCCCATGTGAAATTACAACCAATCTAAGCAATATAGACTCGAAAAACATAAAAGCCGTCTTAGTAATGATTAAATTTTCTAATTAAATATGTTGAAAAATTTTCACGCATGGGTTATTGATTAATCGCTTTGCACAAAATTATATAGGTTAGTATCATCTTCAAAAGGAGTTGTTTATGAAAGTTATTGATTCATCATTATTAGACAATATTTCTGGCGGCCGTGGAAATAATGGTGGTGATCGTTCTGATAACGGTGGTGGTCGCGGTGGCGCTAACGGTAATTCTGGAAATGATCGTCAACATAATAGCTATACTCAATCCAATCGGGGTAGCGGCAGCCAAGCCAATCATTTTGGTCGTCCGGGAGGAATGAAGGGCGGAGATTGTGGTTGTACTGGTGGCATGCGCACCTGTTAAGATAAATTTAAACATCACAAGGAGATATGCTCTCCTTGTGATATCTCAAATATTCTAAGGATAAGCATGAAAAAATTTAATTTTATCTATAATAATGAAAAATATTTTCTCTATGATGAACGTAAAAGAAATGAAAATGAATTAGAGAAACTAATGGGCAAAGGTTTTCAAAAAGTAGAGGTTGAGGCTGAATCCAAAAAAGAAGCGGTGAAAAAATTCAAAGAAAAATTAGGTGAAAATAGCAAGTCCCTTGAGGAATATACAAAAGATATATCATTTTCTTCTATTATTGAGGTATTTTTAAGATAAAATGGAAAGACACACTCTAAAATACAATCTGGCAATGGGGGGGGGCTGTGAAGATGTGAGTCTTAAGCAAGCTATAGATATTATAAAGAATAAAAACTTTAAAAGGATTAAGGTTCCCGACAATATCCACTTTGTCTGGATAGGTGATCTGTACTGTGCCGATATATCATATATAAAAGTATGGAGTGATATTAATAAAGATAAATCGTTATTTTTATGGATCGATTCATCTTCCTCTTTTATTAAATGGTTTCAGCGGGCTTTAAAATCATACTGTGATAGTGACTCTGGTAAGAAAGACATTTTAAAACTCCAGAATGATGCTTTTAAGTATATCTGGCATAAAATAAAAAATGGGGTTGGATTTAATGATGCCGCGCATGAATTTCTTAAGAATATAAATATTGAATATGTTGGCTGCGATTCTTACTCTAATAAAAAAATATCAGACCACATAAAAACAATGGATATACAAGAGTTGTTTGATGTTGAGTTCAGTGAGTATAAGAAATTTTACTATTATGAGCTAATATTAAGAGGTAATTTGGCATGTGCAAGTGATGTTATCAGACTTTTGATATTGTACAAATATGGTGGAGTATATATAGATATAGATACACTTCCTTACCTTGAAAGTATTTATCAGAAAACAAACGCTCTGTTAGATAAACTCGATATCCGTCATGATGAAAACGTTTATTTAGCTAAGTCCCATGCTTTCTTGTGCAAGTTTAATTATGAAAATGAAGCCTTGATGAATTTTAACGACTATTTGGAAAAAATTAAATATGTTAGTGATGTTGATATTAGTGATATTTCCGATGCATTAATATCAGACATTAATAACTCTGAGGTTCATCAACCTCCGGCCCTAGGTGATATCTATGTCTATGATGGGTTAATATCAATAAGTACAGTAGCATTTATTGGCGGTGTGTTTTTTAATAACATAATTGCGTCGGCTCCTTGTTCTCGTTTTTTGAAAACTTTACTTAAAAGAGTAGCATTTAACTATCACTATATTGAAAGGCATAATAAAATTTTTGAAGGTAATTTTGTAATGTCTTCTTTACAAGACAGGAGCACTACTTTTAGTTTCTTGCTAAATTATAGACATGATGTAATTTCAAAAAATGAGTTCGTAACATTCTATTTGTCCGGGCCAAGGTTAGTATCTAATACAATATATCGAGTAATATGTAAACTTACTGGCCTACATAGAATCTTGTCAACCGAGAAACTCGCTAAACTTATGCAAAATGACGATTTAGGGGTAGGGTTTCAAAAGCAAACTTTAGACACACCGTTAGGTATCAAATCCTCTTGGAGAACTAGGAATGAATAAAACTGGAATCAGCGCATTAATAATAGTATGCAATGCTGAAAATTCAATATTAAGAACGATAGATTCTATTATTGATGTTACGGATGAAGTTGTCATTGTTGATACAGGCTCTGTTGATAATACTTTAGACATAATCCCTAAAGAAAATAGTAAAATAAAAACATATAATCATCGATGGGGCGATGACTTTTCAAAATCTCGCAATTATGCAATAGAGCTTGCATCTGGCCCTTATTGTTTTGTTATTGACGCTGACGAGTATTTAGCAGAGGAAAGTCGAGAGGGATTTAGAGAGAATATATATTCGCTATTTGATGGCCAGGAACTTACTCTATACTCCCCTACTATTGATAACATGAATGGTTCTATTTTGCGGAATAATGCGAGGATATTTATGAAGAGGCCATCCTTGAGATATAAAGGGTTTGTTCATGAGTATCTTTTTGAAGATAACTACAATATAAAACACGCACCGGAAATAATAATAAACCATACGGGGTATTTAGAGTATGGGAACCTAGAAGGGAAGAGAAAAAGAAATCTACAGCTTCTAAAACGTCAGTTGGATGAGGCGCCAACGGAGTTAAGGTGGAAGTATTTTATGCTTAGATATTTGGATTTAAATGATAAGCAATTTGAGGATATCCTTGACGAGTTTGGGAAAGTACCCCTACCTTACAGTCATGATATTGAAGTATATGCACTGAACGTGAAGTCGAGGCTTATAATATATCTCTTAGACAAATCTGATTTTTATGAGGCATATCGTCATGCTGATGAACTATTAAAGTTTTATAAAGATAAAAATAGTTGTTTACTCCACTTCATTTCTCTATATTTAATGTCTACGCAACGCTATCATAATGATATGCTTCATTTGGAAAAAATTCATAGTAATATTGATAATTATCAACAAGACGAATTCATAACTGAAACTATAGATGAACAAGCTGTATCATCTATTATGAATAAATTCTTACGAGATATTGATTTTATAATTTAATCATACAGTAACTATTTAAGAGATATAACTCTGTCTGCTGATGAAATTGTGGTCTCTCTGTGAGCAATTATCACTCTCGTTATTTTTAGCTTTTTTATTGCTTTATTTACAAAACTTTCACTTTCATGATCCAATGAACTTGTAGCCTCATCCATGAAGAGGATGCCTGGCTTTCGGTAAAGAGCTCTAGCAATAAATATACGCTGTTTTTGTCCTCCAGACAAACCTTCACCCAATTCGCCGATCAAAGTTTCATAACCCATAGGCATTTTAATAATAACATCGTGAATGTAACTTGCCTTCGCGCATTCAATCATCCAGTCTTCATTTTCGCCCTCATCAAATCCACAAATATTCTCTCGTATCGAGCCAGAGAATAATTTGTCATCTTGCATTACGCAACCGATCATTTTATGATAATTATTAACACCAAGCTGCTGTATATCAGTACCGTCTACTATTACTTTACCTTCATCTGGTTCGAACAACCCGCACAATACTCTCATCAGGGTCGTTTTCCCTGCTCCAGAAGACCCTGTGATTGCTACACTTTCCCCGGGTAGAATATGGATAAAGAGATCACTGAAAACTGGTGAAGACTGGCTATCATAGCGATAACTTAAGTTATACGCTTCTAAAGAAACAGGGCGCATGGCAACATTTACGATAATATCCGGCTTTCTAGCTTCCTGTGAGTGTATTGCAATATCTGTAATACGTTCGTTATGTAGACTCATCATGCGTAATTGCAAAAGAAAGTTAGTCAGAGATGAGACTCTATCGGCAAACTGTTCTCTGAATACACCAAAAGCAATAAACATTCCTATAGTCATTTGGTTGTCAATTACAAGGCTTGCACCTAGCCATAATATTATTATCTGATCACAAGCCCCTATAAATGAGTTTATTCCCCCGAAAAGCAAGTCCATCTTAGTGACTTTTATCTCTGTATTGATGGTGTCAATCTCTAAATTTAGCCAGTGATTTGCTCTACGTTCGCTCATTCCTTGCATCTTAATCGTTGCGATCCCATATAGGGTTTCCATAAAATATGATCTTGTTCGAGCATCCCTGACTAGCGCTTCTTCCGACAACTGCCGATACGTGCCATATGTTAGTAGCCTAATGAGCACATAAGTTGCAGTAAATCCTAGTACAAACCAAGTTAACCAGCCCCCATATAGCACCATCATCACTATTACGCCGATCACCATGATACTATCCATTAGTGCCCCTACGATGCTGCTAGTAAACGTCTCACGTAATGTGTTTAGTGAGCCAAATCGGGACTGAATATCACCCAGTTTGCGCCTTTCAAAATAACTCAATGGCAGTCTCAGCAGGTGGTTGAATAACCCCGATTGCCACTGGACGTTGATGAGTGTCGCCATTATCAGAGAAGACCAGGAACGAAACATGCTTACTGCCGTTCGCAGTAGAATAAATAGCATGAGCCCAATACAGATAAGAGCGAGTAAACCGTGATCCCCAGCAGGGATCGCGTGATCCATCACCAGTTGCGTTCCTATAGGCATCATCAGGTTGATGGTTTCTATCATTAGTGACAGGAAAAAAATCTTGCCAAGCGTTCCCTTAAGGCCGTGTACACTGCCCACTAATGTGCTTAGACTGAGCCGATTACGCACAATGTGTGCCGTAAATGTGCTGCCTGGCCAGACTTCAAGCGCCACGCCGGTAAAGCTCTGCGAAAGTTCTGCCAGACTGACGGAACGATAACCCCGTGCGGGGTCATGCAGTATCGCGCGGTTGCGATTAACACTGATCAATACCACAAAATGGTTGAACTCCCAGTGCAATATGCATGGCATTTTAAGTGCGCCAAGCTCATCGATCTCCAGAGACAAGGGCCGGGTTGAGAGTCCTAACTGGTCGGCAATACTTGTCAGTCCGGACAACGTGGTACCACGTGCCGACAGATTGAATTGTTGACGCAGTGCAATCAGATCAATGTTCTTGCCATAGTGGCCACATATCATCGCCAAGCAAGCCAAACCGCACTCAGAAGACTCGGTTTGATGAACCAATGGGACACGGTTGCGTAGCCGCATATCCAGCTGGCTTAGCAACTTCTTAATAGAGGGCTTACTCATTGACTGGCCCCTCTGCGCTGTGTTTCATGTCGTAGAAAGGTGATAACATCCATTGATAAATCCTCCTTTTTTCCAGAAACAGGGTGCTCTGTGCTGTCATGCCGTTTTCTAGGCTCAGACGTTTACCATTGTAAGCAATAACCTGCTTCTCCGGTCTGACAATCACCTTGTAGTACGGCACGGCGGCGGTCAGCGCTGCTTTTGGCGCCCCTTGATAGGTCTGCATTTCCTGCGGCGAGGCAGGGGCTTTGGAAATGACGGACACAGTACCTGCGAACTGACCAAATTTCTCCGCCGGAAAGGCGTCATAACGTACATTGACCTTATCTCCGGTGGCAATATAGGGAATGGCATCGTTGGGCACCCAGAGCACTAGGGCATAGTGGTCGATCTTGTGCGGAATGATCTGTAGCAAGCTATCGCCAACGTTGACCATTTGCCCGACAGTGACGCTCAGTGAATCGACGCGACCGCCGGCTAGTGCACGCACAATGATTGCCCCGCCAGCATCGATGTTGAGCATCTCTTTTTGTAGGTCGTAACGTTGCAGCTCCATCTGGTAAATTTGATTGTCAAACTCAGCAGCCTGGGTATGAATCTGACTTTCTAATGCTGTTATTTGCAAGGAATTTTGCTCGTTCTGGCCGGAGAGGCCCAGCAGGTTGTTTTGTTGCTGGTAATACAGTGCGACCTTGTCTGAGAGTTGATCCTTGTTGATGAGGCCCCGGGTCTGATAGTACCGGTAGTTTTCCATATTTTCCTTCATGATACGGATTCCTTCCTGGGCACGTCGAAGTATGTCGGTGGAACGCTGTAAGGCAGCTGTATACTGCGCTCTTTGTTTTTCCAGCATGTCGAGAGTAGCTTTCTTGCTGCTTTCCAACCGGCTGATGATCTGCGTAATACGCTCTAGCTGATTATCGATATCTCGGCGCTGGTTGTCACTGACCACGCCACTGCGGGTGCTTTTGCTGACATCGATTTGGTAAATGGGATCTCCAGGTTTTATCTCCTGTCCTTCGGTGACGAATTGTTTGACTACCACGCCTTGAACTCCGGAATAGACATTGGCGGCGCGCGGATAGGTACTGATCTCACCAGTTACGTTGACCTGCCGGGTATAGGTGCCGGCAATAACGAAGCTGAGAAGCGCGATGATAAAAAACAGGCATAACCCCGCGGTGAACCAAAAGGGAACTCCGGGGAGAAGGAGGGCTCGACCGCGCCATTTCATTTTCTGATTTTCAATCGCTTCCTGGCGAAACAATGTGTACCTTCCTTGTTTATCAATCCAGTGTTATCGGAGGGAGAGGATAGCCTGCAGAGTGGCAGTGAAAAAACGACCTGTCAGTAGGACGACATAGCCTGTGGGCAAATAAGTCACACGTCATGGACTGCCAATATACGTATTTTTTCCGGTGTAAGGACCACTGTGGTGGCTCCATGCAAGTGGGCATCTTGCCATCCGCGCTCGTAATCATAAATAGCATCAATCCCTGCGTGGCGTAATAAGGTGATTTCATGATCGTCATGATACTCAGGATCAATTTTATTGAACCGGAAATAATCAGCGAATAGCGTATCGTAATGGGTCTGCACCGATATACAGACCGGTAAGACGTTGGTTAGCTGTTTCTGGATGGCGGGTTGCTGGTTGAGCGAAATATCGGCTTTCATTAGTACAGCGTCCGCTGCCAATTCGCATTCATAGACCCAGCACTGACTATAGTTGCCCACCTGCCTGGCATGATTGCGTGCCGCAGTAAAGTTATTGGCAAACCAGATAGCATGAATATTACCGGCTTCGCCAGTGCCGGGGTAATCAACACTGAAGGTATCGAAAGTGAATTTAGTGCCGTGAAACAGTTTCATGCGTCATGCTCCTGACTCAGGTTTCGGTATGATGCACTACTTTATGGGCTGGCGAGATTAACTCAAGAAATTCTTTACAATCGATGGTAAAGTGCTGTCGGGGCGTGGCGTAGTTCTTCGCTCTTTTAGTCAGAGGGATCGTCTCGGCGAGGCTCAGTACTACATGGTTACCCCTTTGCAGAGGCATTTCTGATAATGAGTAACGCAGGTAAGTGTGATTCCTGCCTGCGTTATCGCTTCGTGCCATAGTTTGTATGATCACGTAAAAATTTATGTATAGGATTATTGTTTTTATCGTTAATTTTATTGTTTATCAATCAGTTGAATGCATTTCATCACTCCTGTGATCTTCCGCCAAATCACTGTTTTCTGTACTTTCTTAAATTCAACAGAACCCCTCTCCGAGCGAATCGATTTTCGGTTATTTTTCCGGAAAATAACTGTTATCCGAGTAATGAGCTTCGATATGGATCTCTGGTGACTCTCTGCGGGCTATGTGGCAAAGCTAAAGCGACCATAAGCAATATCTTTGAAGACTCTGGTCTAGGCACCATCACCATCCTGATGCCGGGTCATCGTCATTGCGGAAGCAAAATGAAGGTGCCGGCCGGTATTGATGCGTTCGAACCGGCGGGCCATTAGGATAGTAGAGTGCTAATATTGCTTCTATAAAGCCTTTAAAACGCCAAAATATTAGCACTTTTAGTGTTGGGTTTAGGTAGGGTGCTCTGCATTTGGTCTGCAAAAAGACACCCGCGGTCGGTGTCTTTTTTGCAGGTTTCGCCATCAAATCAATAACGCATCGCGGGCAAACTACGACGGATAAACATGCTCTTCATGCATCTGCAACAGGTGGTTGTTCGCCTGCTCGCTAAGTTCTAACAGGGCAGGGAGCACATGTGCAGAGGCTTTGAGCCAGGCGATGATTTGCACCCTGCTGCTTGTTGAACTCTGTTCCCCGTTTTCCAGAGATTCTGCCAGATACAATAAGCCATGACATAACCCTTCTGCGGATTCCTGAGCCACGGCGCTGAGATCGCATAATTGGATATCGCTGAGTTTGCAAAATTGCAGGTCGGCAATGAGGTTGCGGAAGATAGAGATGGAGCTGTCGGTGGGTGTTTGATTCATTTCAGTCATGATGATGTTCCCTTGAAGGATGGTTATCACCACTGCCAAAGAGTTCCAAGCTTTGGTGGTGGCCCAGACAGGTTTGGAACTCCGGCCCTTCATTCACCGGCCAACCTTGCGGTTGTCCTGCCTGAGCCACCGAACTGAGTGTGCACGTAGGCGCTGAAAAAACACAAGTCTTTTCAGAGTTGAAGGGGGCGGGGTTCCAATCCCGGCTACGGATTTTGCCGCGGCAAGAAGACTCTATCCCGGCGATAACGTGCAGGAAACAGGCTGGATGGATTTACAGGGATTTGTTGTAGGGATTGGAATCGGGATCGCAAAGTGAGTAGCAATGCCGCTTAACAGAAGCTGAAGGAGAAAAGATATTGCCGGTTTGTTACTGTGGAAAACCGATACTAATAAGTAGCCGGAATACCTCTTGCCCCCACAAGTAAAATCCATAAAGTTAGTTATCAAATGCGATTCTTGTGATGATCAAATCACGCCCGCGGAGCAGCCAATGATATTGAACGGCGATATTTTTATTCCCACGGTGACCGGCTTTCAGCTACAGGATGCGTTCGCTCCCGTGCTGGCGGCTTTGACCACGGGGTTGCCACGTCAATTTTCTGAACTGATCCACAGCATTTATCTCTACGGCAGCGTTGCGCGGGGTGAAGCGACACCCGGTGTTTCCGATCTGGATATTACCCTGTTGTTGGCCCGCCCAGCAGCGGCGGTGGAGTTGCAGCATATCGAGCAGTGGCGGCAAAATTTTCAGCAACAGCACGCGATAGTCAGCAAGGTGGATTTTGATATCGGCACTGTTGATCAGGCGCTGAAACCGAGCAATCTCTTTAGCTGGGGCTATTGGCTGAAACACCATTGCCGATGTATTTGGGGGAGCGATCTCTCCTCCGCGTTTCCGCTTTTTCAGCCGGACCGCCGCATTCCGCAGGCGGTAAATGCCGATCTACGGGCTGTGCTTGAGCAATATTTCCAAAACATCGCCGACGAGCGGGTACCCGCAGAGCTACAGCGGCTTAAACGTGAGGCGGCCAGAAAGCTGATCAGGGCAACCAATATGCTGCGCGATCCAGATAGCCGGTTTTGGCCGATCGCGCTTAATGATTACGTTGAGCAATTTTTGGCTGTTTATCCTGATAAGGCGGCAGCGGTGGAATATCTGCTGGCGCATGCTGCCGGCACTGCTAACGACGCCGCATTTGCCGATAACGCGAGGGGATTTCTCGACTGGCTTGAGCGCCAATAATGGGGGCGGTGTCTGCCATGCGAGTTTAAAACAGTTACCCATGTGACCGGTTTGCACACGCGCTCGCCCCGATTTAACGTATTGTTCGCAAAACGTACAAAAACAGTTTGGTTCTACAAGAGTTTCAGACCTTCCTGCTGATTGTCTGATCAAAGACGTTATCGCTGGCAGTGCCTGGCGCAGGAGACAAGCTCACATGGACACTGGTCGGTTAACTACAGATTTGCTGTTTTGGCGAAGATGAGTTTGAAAGAATAGGTTAGCAGTGTTAAAGTAACGAACCCGGCCAGCAGTGACTTTTTGCATGCCCTGTCTGACCGAAAAATTTTCCCTGGTGTTGGCCACATTGGCTACCTGACCGTAAAGGTCAGGTTTTTTTTACCAGTACCGAACGGGTTTATTATATATCACGGGTCATAATATATAAGCTGTACTTAAGTTCAGGTTCTTTCATCTAAAGGGGAAAGCCAGAGCGCCACGGAGCCCGTATGTTTTCTACCCTCAATGAAAATCAAATCATAGCGGGAACGCTTCGGGAGCATATCGACAGGAAGTTATCATCACTCGGTAGCCCGGCATACGCCTACACGGTTGTCAGGAAGAATAATCCGTCAGATGTTCTCATTATTTCCAGTTACCCTGACGAATGGGTGAATCTCTACCGCACCAATCATTTCCAGCTCACTGACCCGGTGATACTGACTGCGTTCAAACGCACCTCGCCTTTTGCATGGGGCGAAAATACCACCCTGATGCCAGATAAAATATTTGCCCTCTCCAGGCGATACAACATCGTTAACGGCTTCACTTTTGTATTGCATGACCCTATGAACAACCTGGCGTTGCTGTCTGTCATCATCGGCAGCAACGGACAAGGGGCGCTGGAGAAGCGGCTCTCGTCCGATAGCGGCGCTCTGCAGATGTTACTGATCGATTTTAATGAACAGATGTATCGTCTCGCCGGGTCGGTCTCCTCCGGCATAAGAGAGCATCATGCGGGCGTGTGCAAACCCATTTTCACCCCACGGGAGAATGAGGTGTTGTATTGGTCCAGCATGGGGAAAACCTATGGAGAGATTGCTGCCATCGCGGGTATTTCCGTGAGAACGGTGAAGTTTCATATGGGTAATATTGTGGTGAAGCTGGGCGTCAGCAACGCCCGTCAGGCTATCCGATTGGGCGTTGAGTTGGGGCTTATTACACCGGTAGCGGCCGGGTGATAAGGAGGTCCATCGACTAAGCCCACTGAAGGCTGTTTTGGCTTTACCCTGCGGATGGGCAGGTCTCTGCCAATTGAACCAGCCCCTCACTTTCCTGCTTAAATGACACCGTATTCACTCCGCCGCTGTTATCCAACGTGACCACAAAAATGCTGTCGAAGTCGCTGCCCGGCCATTTGGGCACCTGATTGGCATCGCCACCGCGTGCGGCAACGATGTTTTTCACCGCCTTGTCGAGGTTCTTGTGTTCCCAGGCGATAAAGACGCGCGAGTTCTGGTATTTCTCGCTGAGCAGCGCTTGTTCAAGCCCGGCGATGTCGTCGGCATGGAACTGAATGTTGATGGGTAACTCTGCACGCACGGCGGTGGGCATAATGGTCGATAAAGCGCGCAGCGAACTGCCGCTTTTGTTCTCTTTCGGCCCGGCGGCAAAGATAAAGTCCGGCTTGCCGTAGCGGCCCAGCAGCACCTGCGGTAATGCCAGTGCGCGGTTCAACCCCTTACAAGTCAGTTGGCCGCTGTTGTTGGCGGGTTTCTCCCCGTGCCGGACGAAGATCAGCGTTTCCTGCGCTTGTGCGCTCTGGCTGCACAGCAGCAATGCCGCCAAACAGCCCAGTATGTTGTGGCCTAGCTTGTTGCGCATTTTTAGCCTTCACCTTCATGCAATGGTTCGTTGATTTTCTTGCGCTTTGCGTCGCATAACTCGTTATCATAACCGGTGTAACAAATAGGGCCGACCACCATACTGATGCGTCGCCTCTGGGATAATTAAATACTGACCTAAGGAAGGATTTACAATGAAAAATATTTTCTTTTTTGACGCGATGCTGACACCGAAAATCATCACCGCCGTTTACTGGCTTTGCCTGCTGGGCATTCTTGTTAGCGGGATTGGGGCGATGTTCTACGGGGAGTTCTTCCGTGGCCTGCTCGGGATTATTCTCGGCGGCGTGTTTACCCGCGTCTGTTTTGAAATGATCATCATTGCATTTAAAAATAACGAATATCTGCGCAAAATCGCCGAAAAACCGTAATTTAGCCATACTGTCAGGCGCCAGGGTAAGACCGATGATCAGGCGCCGGTCAAAAGGCGGGGTGCCAAGGCACCCCATCCGTCACGTTGGTATTTCGCTCTCTTCCCGCCCCCGTTTTTTTCGTAGCGCATAGACTGCGATCAGCAGACCGACGCCGGTGGTAATAGCACCTACCCAGTTAGGCGAGACGAAACCGTAACCCGCATCGATAGCTACACCACCCAACCAGACACCGCCGGATGCCCCAAGATTGAACGCCGAAATATTGGCGGCAGAGGCCAGGGTGGGAGCACCGCTGGCGGTTTCCATCACGTACATTTGCAGCGGCGGGATGGTGCCAAAACCTATGGCACCAAGCAAAAACACGCTGATAATGGCTAAGGGTTTGATGTGAAGGGTGTAGGTGAACAACACCAGGATCAGGGTCAGCAGGAACAGCAAAGTCAAAATGGTCGGCGCCAAAGCGCGGTCGGCGAATTTAGCCGCCACAATGTTGCCGATCACCAGGCCAACGCCATAGATTGACAGGATCCAGGCCAGATTTTCCGGCGCAAAACCGGCCACTTCGGTCATCATCGGGGATATATAGGCAAAAGAGGCCAATAATCCGCTAAAACCGACGGCGGTGACGATCAATGCCAGCCAGACCTGCGGGCGCTTGAAGACCGCAATCTCGTCCAGAATAGGGCTGCGTTCGGCCAGCTGTTTTGGCACCAGCGCGGCCAACCCGACAAAGCCAATCGCACCAAGCACGGCAATTGCCCAAAAGGCTGCGCGCCAGCCGAAGTGTTGGCCGAAGTAAGTCCCGAGGGGGACACCCACCACATTCGCCAGCGTCAGGCCGGTGAACATCAGCGCAATAGCACTGGCCTTTTTGTTGGGTGCGACCACGGTGGTGGCGACGACTGCACCGATGCCAAAAAAGGCGCCGTGACAGAATGCGGACAGCACGCGGCCCAACATCAGTTGTTCAAAGGTGGCGGCCTTGGCGGAGGCAAGGCTGCCGACAATAAATAACAAGATCAAAAACACCAGGGTATGTTTGCGGTTAAAGCGAGCCAGCAACAGGGTCAAGATGGGGGCGCTGATCACCACACCTAACGCATACCCGGAAGTCAGGTAACCGGCCTGCGGAATAGTAATGTGAAGGTCGCGGGCAATATCTTGCAGCAACCCGGTAGTGACGAATTCCGTTGTGCCAATAGCAAAAGCGCTAATCGCCAACGCCAGCAAGGCAAGCGGCATCTTTACTCCTGAAAGGGGAAATAGTGTGGAGATAATCATGCCGGGTCTTGGGAAATAGCACCATACAGGGGGTGGAATATCACTTGTGAAGTTCTGTCACAATGACAGCGAATAACTATTCCCCTTTATTTAGCTTATTCTGGCAAAACTCGATAAGAAAGTTGGCAAACATCGATATTCTTATCGGTACCGAGTTGCGGCCGGTACGAACGATTTGAATCGGGCTAATGGGTTCGTGCCACTGTGGTAATAGATTAATTAATTCACCGTTGGTGAGGTGTTTTTGTACGCTCCAGGATTCACGTAATGCAATGCCATGGCCTTGCAATGCCCAATGGAGTAACGTCATGCCATCATCGGCGCTCATGGCTTTTTTGACCGGCACGCGCCGCACTTCGCCATTTTCGGTATTTTCCAATGTCCAGAAGGCTGAATTGTAGCCCGGATAAGCGAATACCAGGCTGTTCAAGGCTGACAGATCCTGAACATGGGTTGGCGGGGATATTTTTGCCAGGTATGAGGGGGAGCAAACCAATACCCGGTGCTGCTCAAGCACCTTGCGCGCCACCAGTTGCGAGTCTGAAAGTTGGCCGGAGCGGATTGCCAGATCAATGCCCTCTGAATAGATATCCACTACCCGGTTGGCGCTATCCAGGTAGAAGCTAACCTCTGGATGTTGCTGCTTAAAACACTCAATGGCTTCGATCAGAAAATAATTATTGAAGGTGGTGGGGCTGCTGATGGCAATGTTACCGGAGAGGCTTTGTCTGCCTTGTTCAGCGATGCTATAGGCTTCATGGAGGTTGCTTAGCCCTCTTTTAACACATTCGTAAATCTGCAGCCCTTCATCGGTAACGCGAATGCGACGGGTGCTACGTTCAAATAACGTTGCGCCCAGCGAACTCTCAAGCCGCCTTATTTGTTTACTTACTGCCCCGGCGGTAACGTTTAATGAACGCGCCGCGCTTGAAAAATCACCGCTGTCAACCACGCGGACAAACGCTTCCAGGTCATCAAGATTTTTCATCCACTGTGTTCCTTTTTCGCGTAAGTGTTTTCCAAAATTCCGTTTTCAAAGCCGCTTTACGTTGACTGGAAATATAGCCTATCTCAGTTCTAATGAAATACCGGTTATTTTAGCTATCCGTACAGTGCCCATAAAATAACAACCCGCCATTAATCCTTTAAAAGGACGACAAGCGTGCGCTCCCTCTGAGCGCCTTTAGCACCTATAATCGCTGCTGGATAACCGTGAATTCAGGGGTGAGTATGCCGTCCAGGGCGATAATCAAAGGGATCAAACGGCTGACGATTGTGGTCGTCACCGTCGTATTCACGTTGCTTGCAGTGCGGGTTTACGACACCCAAAGCGGCCCTGCGCTGGAGCCGTGGCACACTTTTGTGCCGCACGAATTGTCTGCCGCCGAGCTGGATAAGGCTGACTGGCAAGCGTACCTGGTCGCCGAAAACCGGGTGTTCGATGAGGTGAAGGCCAACGTCACCGACAAGCTTTCCGCCAGCGAACGCATTCCGCTCAACCGCTATTTCGACGGCAGCCCTGTGTATCCGCCGCACTTTGCCCAGGACTGGAACCGCTCCTATGAGCTGTTGCCGCAGGGCGAACCACGTGGCGCGGTGGTGTTGCTGCATGGCCTGACCGATTCCCCTTACAGCCTGCGGCATATCGCCGAAAACTACCGGCAGCGCGGTTTTGTGGCAGTCGGCATTCGCCTGCCGGCGCACGGTACGGTACCGGGTGCGCTGACCGATATCGAATGGCGCGATTGGCTGGCGGCGATGCGGTTGGCGGTACGCGAGGCACGCAGTAAAGTCGGGGGCGACAAGCCGCTGCATATCGTGGGCTTTTCTAACGGCGGTGCGCTGGCGATGAAATATGCGCTGGATGCGCTGGAAGACCCGAAACTGGCGGCACCGCAGCGGCTGATTCTGATTTCGCCGATGATCGGCGTCACCAGCTTTGCCCGTTTCGCCGGCATCGCCGGTTGGCCGGCGGTGTTCCCGGCGTTTGCCAAAGCGGCGTGGCTTGGGGTGTTGCCGGAGTTTAATCCATTTAAATACAACTCGTTTCCGGTGAATGGCGCACGTCAGTCTTATCTGCTCAGCAATAACCTGCAACAGCAAATCGCCCGTGCAGCACGTGACGGCAAGCTGAGCACATTGCCGCCGGTGCTGACCTTCCAGTCGGTGATGGATTCCACCGTCAGCACCCGGGCGGTGATCCGCGCGTTATACAATGAACTGCCGGCGAACGGCAGCGAATTGGTGCTGTTTGACGTCAATCGTACAATCAACTTCGGGCCGCTGCTGCGGCCAAACGCGGCGGCTGCGGTTAGCCAGTTGTTGCCTGTACCCCCACGCCGTTACCAGACGACGGTAATAGCCAACGCCTCACCGGAAAGCAACGAGGCGATTGCCCGCATAACGCCGGCCGGGAAAACTACGGAAACCGTGCAACCGCTGGGGATGACTTACCCGGCGGATATTTATTCGCTGTCGCATGTGGCGCTGCCGTTCCCGGTGAGCGATTCGTTGTATGGGCGTTTCCCGACGCAGCGCGATGAGTTCGGCATTAGCCTGGGCACTATCGCTGCGCGCGGCGAACGGTCGGTGTTGGTGGTCGATCTTGATTCGCTGATGCGCATCGCTTCCAACCCGTTCTTCCCCTACCTGCTGCAGCGCATCGACAACAAGCTTTAGGCGAAGCCGAGGATGCTGAACGCATCGTCCTGCGGGTAGTAGCCGAGCAGGCGGCTGGTTTCTTCCAGCGACAGCCGCTTATAGCGGTTGTTGGAGACACCGTGCACCACCGCATGGTGCACGCCTTCAATGCGGATGCAGCGTTCCAGCAGATCGGCGGCGTCGCGGTGGCTGAGAAAAGCGCTCATGTCACGGGCGCTTAGCTGCTCGCCGGCTTCCAGCGTGGTGAAGTTGGCGATGCGTACCGACAGCGCGGAAAGCCCTTCCTGATGGGCAAAATAGGCGGCGATGCCTTCGCCGAACGCCTTGCTGACGCCGTACAGGTTTTTCGGTTTGGGGGCGTCTTCCGGGCGGATCTGGTAATCCAGCGGATAGCCTTCTACCGCCTGCGCGCTGCTGGCGAACACCACGCGTTTGCAGCCGGCGTCTTTCGCGGCGCGGAAAATATTGTAGGTGCCGAGGATATTGTTATCTTTCAACGAGTGGCAAAAATCGGCGTCGGGGGAGGGATCGGCGGCCAGGTGCAGCACGGTATCGATATTGGCGCAGGCCGCGCGGCAGGCGTCGAGATCGGCAATGTCGAAGCTGATCACTTCATCGCCGGGTTGCAGGCCGGTCAACAAGTTGATGTCTCTTTCCGCCAGCCGCAGTTGATAGCGATCGCCCACCGATTGACGGAATGCCGTGGCGACCCGGCCACCCGCGCCGGTAATCAAAATTCGTCCAAACTCAGTCCGCAATGTCATGATCTCAGCCGTCCCTAAAGTAAATTACGCGGCGATCAGTAATAATCCCCCGCGTGACTTTTGTCCAGCATTCAATTAGCAAGTCTGATGTTTTATGTTGCCAGCGGGCATTTTTTTCCGATGAGATCGCTCAGGAAAGTCATGACCGTGCGGATGGCGGTGGAACGCGCCAGATCGGGGTAAGTGACCAGCCATAACTCGCGCGTTGGCGGCGCTATCGGCGTCGGTAGCGCGACCAGTGCCGGGTCGTTATCGGCGACAAACGTCGGCAAAACTACCGCACCCAGCCCCGATCGTGCGGCTTCTTGCAAAGAGAACAGATCGCTGGCCTGAAACACCACCGGGCGGCCTTGCAACAGCTGCAGCAGCCACTGTTGGTGCGGCTGGTTGCTGTAATGATGGTCGTAGGCGATAAAGGCCCACGCCGCTTCCGGCAGGGCGGCGTGCTGCGGGGTAGCGTACAACCTGTAGCGCATCATGCCGATGCGTTGCACCAGCAAATCCGGCTGCTGTGGTCGCACCATGCGCACTGCCACTTCGGCATCGCCGCGATCCAGTTCGGCGATGGAGGCTTCACCGGAGAGCACCAGCGTAATATGCGGAAAAGCCTGGTGAAACTCGGCGATATGCGGGGCGATGACCCGTGCGGCGATCGACGGCGGCGCGCTGATGCGCACCTGGGCCTGCGGCGTTTCACCGGCGCTGCGGGCATGGCGGGCAATGGCGTGGCTTTGATTTTCGATCTCTGCCGCCAGCGTGGCCACCCTTTGGCCGTCCGGCGTCAGCGGCGTGCTGCGCGGCAACCGGAGGATCAGTCGCAGCCCGAGCGCCTTCTCCAGCGCCGCCACCCGCCGGCCGACCGTCGCGTGGTCACAACCCAATTCCCTTGCTGCCGCCGACAATGAACCGGTGCGTGCCAGCACCACAAAGTGTTTTAAATCCTGCCAATCGAACATCAGTGAATTCCTGCACAGTATTGCCGCAATTTTATGGAATATTCACACAGAGCGGGCTGTGATTCAATGCCGTTATCTCTTCAGCCAAACTGACTTGTTCAATTAGGATATCTTATGTATTTGCAGTTACAGGATCGTGTTGCGTTAGTCACCGGCGCCAGCGAAGGCATCGGCGCCGGTATGGTTCGGGTTCTGGCGGCGCAGGGGGTCACCGTGGTGGCGACCGCCCGCCGTGAGGAACGCTTGCTGGCTCTGGCCGACGAGGTTGAACGAAGCGGTGCCCCGCGGCCGTATGCGATCGCGGCGGACATCACCGACGCGGCGGCGCTCGACAGCATGCTGGCGCAGGCGGCACGCCTGGTCGGGACGATTGATATCCTGATTAATGCGGTCGGCGGCGCTCGTCCGACCGCGTTGAGCGAAGGTGATGCCGGTTGGGAAGAGGCGTTCGCCCTGAACTTTACGCCGGCCCGCCGGGTGACCCACGCGCTGTTGCCCGGCATGCAGGCGCAAGGCTGGGGGCGAATCATCAACATCAGCGGCTCGATGGAACCGCGCAGCCTGAATGCCGCTACCGCCGCCAAGGGCGCGCTGCACCTGTGGGCCAAGGGGCTGGCAAGCGAGCTGGCGGCGCAGGGCATTACCGTCAATACGCTGCAACCTGGGCGGATTAACAGCGAGCAGGTGCGCGAAAAACTGCACCCGACCGAGGCCGCGCGCCAGGCGTTCATCAAGCAGAATATCCCGATCGGCTACTTTGGCGAGCCGGAGGACATGGCTTATCTGGCGGCGTTTCTTTGTTCCCCGCTGGCGCGCTATATCACTGGCGCAGTGATCCCGGTAGACGGTGGCATGCACTATTTTGCCCACTGAAGCCGTTTTGCATGCCGGATCACAGTTCCACTCTTTGCCGCCGGAAAGCCTTGCCGTGGTGAAAAACGGAGTGTTAACGTCATAGCTCAGCCGATTTAGGGTTGTCACTGCTCCGGCAGGCAAAACCTAAACCTCATGCTTCTGTTCCCCTTTTTTCGGGTGCAGGTCCATGAGGTTTAGGTTTTTTTTTGCGCTGAATTCCGTCACGGCGATAGGCCATCGCTGCGCTGGAACGGCAGAACACAGATTGTAAGGATAACACTATGAAATATGACACATTAGCCAGTGAGATTTTGGCCGGCGTCGGTGGCCGCGACAACGTGAAAAGCCTGGTGCATTGCGCCACTCGCTTGCGCTTTAAGCTGCGTGACCGCCAGCGTGCCGATGCCGCGGTGCTGAAAGAAAATCCCGGCGTCATCATGGTGGTGGAGAGCGGCGGGCAGTTCCAGGTGGTGGTGGGTAACCACGTGGCGGAAGTCTATAACGCGGTCAATCAGGCCGCCGGTCTGGGCGATGGCGCGGCGGCGGATGACGCGGGCGATGGCAAGAAGGAAAACCTGTTCAGCCGCTTTATCGATGTGGTGTCAGGCATTTTTACCCCGCTGCTGGGGGTGATGGCCGCTTCGGGGATCCTGAAAGGTTTTCTGGCGCTGAGCCTGGCCTGCAACTGGCTGTCAGGGGACGGCGGCACCTATAAAATGTTGTTTGCCGCCAGTGACTCGCTGTTCTACTTTCTGCCGATCATGCTGGGCTATACCGCCGGGAAAAAGTTCGGCGGCAATCCGTTCATCACTATGGCGATCGGCGGTGCGCTGACCCACCCGCTGATGATGGCGGCGTTCGAGGCCGCGCAGCAGCCCGGTGCGGTGCGTGAGTATTTCCTCGGCATCCCGATGACCTTCATCAATTACAGCTCGTCGGTGATCCCGATTATTTTCGCCGCCTGGGTTTCATGCCGGTTGGAGCCGTTGTTTAACCGGGTGATCCACAGCGCGCTGCGCAACTTCATTACGCCGCTGTTGTGCCTGGCGATCACCGTGCCGCTGACCTTTTTGCTGATCGGCCCGGCGGCAACCTGGCTCAGCCACCTGCTGGCCAACGGTTATCAAAGTATCTATGCCTTTAACCCGATCGTTGCCGGTGCCTTTATGGGGGCGATGTGGCAGGTGTGCGTGATCTTCGGCCTGCATTGGGGTCTGGTGCCGTTGATGATCAATAACCTGAGCGTGCTCGGCCGCGACACCATGGTGCCGCTGCTGTTACCGGCGGTGATGGGTCAAGTGGGCGCCACGCTGGGCGTGATGCTGCGTACCCGCGACGCCAAATTGCGGGCGCTGGCTGGGTCCGCCATCGGCGCCGGGGTGTTTGGCATTACCGAGCCGGCGGTCTACGGCGTGACCTTGCCGAACAAACGGCCCTTTATCTTTGGCTGTATCGGCGGTGCGCTCGGCGGCGCGGTAATCGGCTATTTCCATACCGCCACTTACTCTTTCGGCCTGGTGAGCGTTTTCACCTTTGCGCAGATTATTCCCGCCGGCGGCTTCGATGCCACGGTGTGGGGGGCGATTGGCGGCACCCTGTTGTCGTTCTGTTTCGCTGCGGTGGCCAGTTATCTGTTCGGTGTGGTGCCGGCGGAGGTGGCTGCACCACAGGAGCCGAAACCCGTCACACCGCTGAATCACAAGGAGGTTATCGCCAGCCCAATCGCCGGTGAGGTGATGCCGTTGGCACAGGTCAACGACGCCACTTTCGCCAGCGGGTTGCTGGGCAAGGGCGTGGCGATCGTCCCGTTGCAAGGGCGGGTAGTGGCGCCGGTGGCGGGGTGCGTGGCGTCATTGTTTAAAACCAAACACGCGATTGGCATTGAGTCGGACGACGGAGCGGAAATTCTCATCCACGTCGGCATCGATACCGTCAAGCTCGACGGGCTGCATTTCACTGCCCACGTGCAAGAAGGGGATCGGGTCAAGCCGGGCGATCTGCTGATTGAATTTGACCAGGCGGCGATCCACGCCGCCGGCTTTGATACCACCACGCCGATCATCGTCAGTAACAGCGATGACTACGTCGACGTGTTGGCCAGCGGCCAGGGCAGGGTGCAGGAACAGGCGCCGCTGCTGACTTTATTACGTTAACCAAGGAGAAAGCGATGAGCAGCAAATTTCCAGACCATTTTCTGTGGGGCGGCGCGGTTGCGGCAAATCAGGTGGAAGGGGCTTACCAGACCGACGGTAAAGGGTTGTCGACTTCCGATCTGCAACCGCAGGGTATTTTCGGTGCGGTGACGCCACGGGTTGACGGCGACAGCGGCATCAAGGACGTGGCGATCGACTTCTACCATCGTTATCCGCAAGACATCGCATTGTTCGCGGAAATGGGCTTCAAGTGCCTGCGCACCTCTATTGCCTGGACGCGTATTTTCCCGCAGGGCGATGAGGAAACCCCCAACGAGGCCGGGTTGGCGTTTTACGATCGGCTGTTCGATGAGATGGCCAGGTACGGCATTCAGCCGCTGATTACTTTGTCGCACTATGAGATGCCGTACGGGCTGGCGAAAAAGTATGGCGGTTGGGGCAATCGCAAGACCATCGGCTTCTTTGAGCGCTATGCGCGTACTGTGTTTGAACGTTATAAGCACAAGGTGAAGCACTGGCTGACCTTCAATGAGATCAATATGTCGCTGCACGCGCCCTTTACCGGCGTCGGCCTGCCGGAGGGCAGCAGCAAGAGCGAGATTTACCAGGCGATTCACCATCAGCTGGTGGCCAGCGCCAAGGCGGTGAAGGCCTGCCATGAAATTGTGCCGGAAGGCAAAATCGGCAACATGCTGTTGGGCGGTATTTTGTATCCGCTGAGCTGCCGGCCGGAGGACCTGCTGGAAACCCAGCGGCAGAACCGCGATTGGCTGTTCTTTGGCGACGTGCAGGCACGCGGCGGTTATCCGGCCTATATGAAGCGCTATTTCCGTGAAAACGGCATTCAGGTCGAGATTACCGCCGAGGATCAACAGTCGCTGCGCGAGACTATCGATTTTATCTCGTTCAGCTACTACATGAGCGGCTGCGTCACCACCGATGAGACGCAAAACGAGACCGCCCGCGCCAACATTCTCAACATGGTGCCGAACCCGCATCTGGCCAGTTCGGAATGGGGCTGGCAAATCGACCCGGTCGGGCTGCGCTACCTGCTCAACGTGCTGTATGACCGTTATCAGAAACCGCTGTTTATCGTGGAGAACGGGCTGGGTGCCAAGGACCGCATTGAAGCCGACGGCAGCATCAACGACGACTATCGCATCAACTACCTCAACGATCATCTGGTGCAGGTGGCGGAAGCGATTGACGACGGTGTGGAGGTGATGGGTTACACCAGTTGGGGGCCAATCGATCTGGTCAGCGCCTCTAAAGCCGAGATGTCCAAGCGCTACGGCTTTATTTATGTCGATCGCGACGATGAAGGCAACGGCAGCCTGGAGCGTCGCCGCAAAAAGAGTTTCTACTGGTATCGCGATGTGATCCAGAGCAACGGTAACAGCCTGAAAGACCAAGGCTAAATCTGAATACCCGCCCGGCGGCAATCGTCGGGCAATCACCTTTATTCACTGCTGCCAATTATGGGGAATTCTCGCCCAGGGAATGCTGTTGCCCGCAGTCAGCGTTTTATATGCGGAGAAATATAATAATGAAATATCCATTACCTCACACCGGGACACTCGCGGCACTGCTGCTGTTTTGCAGTAGCGTGCAGGCGGAAACGCTGCAAACCGGCAAAGACGTCGAAGCGCCAACCGCCAAATGGGATGGCGTGGCGCTCGGTTTCGAACCGCCTTCGCCAGGGTTGCTGGGCGATATGCTGGGGATCAGACCGATCCTCGAAGATCAGGGTTTTCACTATAACCTCGGCTATCTCAGCCAGCTGTCGTATAACGCCGGCGGCGGGTATAACCAGGATAAGCAGGCTTCGTATATCGATCAGTTCTCGTTGACCTTCAGTCAGGATTTGCAGGCGCTGACCGGCATCCCGGACGCGGCCATTGAGGGCAATATCGTTAACCGCAACCACGACAATAACCTGACGCGCGATCGTTTGCAGGATCCGCGCGCCAATCCGACTGATCTGTCGCAGGAAAGTTATGGCGGCCAGTCGATCACCCGGCTGGGCTGGCTGACCTTCAGCCGCAGTTTTCTCGATCGCCGGCTGCAGTGGCGCGTCGGCATGATGAACAAGGTGCAGGATTTCGATCAGATCATTCCCTGCGATTTCCAGACGCTGGCGCTGTGCGGCGGCAAGTCCGCCAACTCGCTGACCTGGTATAACTGGAACGTGCACTACTGGGGTACCACCCTGCAGTACAAACTGACCGACGGGCTGACGTTCAAAACCGGCGTGATGGAGCAGAACCCGAACGCCACGAGCCGCGGCCATGCCTGGAGCACCACCACCAAGGGCAGCAAGGGCTTTTTACTGCCGATGGAACTGGAGCTGAAAACCAATGCGGTCAATCAGTTGCCGGGGGTGTACAACATTGGTGTCCTGTTCACCAACGCCAGGCAGCAGGATCTGTATGAAGGGGTTTCCGGTGGCGCGGGCGCGACCGATCCGAACGGGTATCGTAGCCACAACCGCACCTGGTTCCTGTACAGCGGTTTTAACCAGCAGGTGACGCGCCACCGTGATGACGCCAGCCGGGGGTTGAGCCTGTTCTACAGCCTGGGGCTGGCGGATCAGCGCACCAACTATATGCACTATTCCACCTCGACCGGCATTCGCTACCACGGCTTGTTCGACGCGCGGCCGGACGACTGGCTGGGGCTGGGGGTGTCTATGGTCAAGCTGAGCGATCATTACCGGGATAATCAACGTTATATGAATCAAATCAACAACGTTACCGATTATCAGGATCCCAACTATCGCCCGGTGCCGGGGCATTCGGTGACGGCGGAGCTGTTCTATCGCTTCAACGTCACCCCTTGGTTACAGTTGCAGCCGGGTCTGCAATATTGGCATCACCCGGCGGGCGTCAGCGAAACGCAAGACGCCTGGGTGACGGCGTTGAAAACGGTGGTCACGTTCTGACGGCTACGCTGCATCGCTTTCCCGGTAACGCTGGCGCGCATGTTCGAACCAGCTTGCCGGGACGTTATGCGGCGGCAACTGGAGCCTGGTCAGCCCTTGTTCGACGATATGGCTGGCCTGTCGCCACAGTGTCGGGTCGCCTTCGGTCAGCACTTCCAGCAGCCGCTGTTTTTCAATCAGATAGGTTCGGGCAAAGTGGCTGTCGTATTCCAGCAGCGAACGGGTGTTGTCGATCAGGTCCGCCAGTTTGATGGTTTTAGCCTGCGGCGAGGCGCCGGCGCTGTGCCGCCGATCGCGGTTTTTGCGTTCAAAGCGGTTGCCACCACCGGCGCCGCTGACGTTGGTCAGCATGCCCACCAGTTCAGCGACCTGCGGCCCAAAATGGCTTGCGATATCCCCGAGGGTGGTCGGCGTGTCTTCCACCGTGTCATGCAGCCAGGCGGCGGCCAGCATCGCTTCGCTGTGCGGTACGCTGCTGACGATCTCCATCACCGCCTGCGGGTGAACAATGTAGGGGTCATTGGTGTATTTGCGGCGTTGATCGATCGCCGCATGCGCTTTGGTGGCGTAGCGGCGCGCACGTTCTACCAGTGTGGTTGTCATATCCTTTCCCTCAGCACAGCACCCTGCTGTGGCATCCCCTGCATTAAAAAATGTAGCACATCGCGTAAAAAATAGTTTGCGATTACATCGTGCGCTATCTATATTGACCACATGAAAACCAAAGACACCGAACAACCCACTGCGAAAAACCTGCTGCTGCTCGACCAGCAGATGTGCTTTGCCCTGTACTCCGCCAACCTGGCGTTGAACAAGGTGTACCGTAAACTGCTGAGCCAACTCGAACTCACCTATCCGCAATATCTGGTGATGTTGGTGCTGTGGGAGCGAGATGAAATCAGGGTAACGGACATCGGTGAACGGCTGTTTCTCGATTCCGCCACTCTGACGCCGCTGCTGAAGCGGCTCGAGACCGCCGGTTTGCTGGTGCGTTACCGCGCCACGACCGATGAGCGACAGGTGATCATCGCCTTAACCGATAACGGCCGCGCGCTGCGTGAAAAAGCGCAGGCGGTGCCGGAAGCGGTGATGTGCGCCACCGATTGCAGCCTCGACGAAATAGTGAATATCAAGCAGCAGCTGGAGAAGCTGCGCGGCAAGCTGATCGACCAGATTTGATGGCCAGTGCCAGAAGCACGATCGCCGATCGTGCACTACACTGAGTTAAGCGCGCAATATAAGTAGTGTACGATTTAATCGTGAAAGATATAGCAGTGACGGAGTTCAGCCAACTGAATCCGATGTCATACCTCCAACCCGGAAATAAGGAACGATTTATGTCCATTGAAAAAGTTGTTTACCGCGCTCATGCAACAGCCACCGGTGGCCGCGATGGCCGTGCGACCTCATCCGATGGCGTGCTGGATGTGAAACTGGGCGTGCCGAAAGAAATGGGCGGCGCGGGCGGTGAAGTCACCAACCCGGAACAGCTGTTTGCCGCCGGTTACTCGGCCTGCTTCCTTGGCGCGCTGAAGTTTGTCGCGGCGAAAGAAAAAGTGAAGATCCCGGCTGAGGCCAAAATCGACGGTACTGTCGGTATCGGTGAAATCCCCAACGGGTTCGGCATCGAAGTGCAACTGGATATCACCCTGCCGGGCATTGAACGCAGCGTAGCCGAAGACCTGGTGAAAAAAGCCCATGTGGTGTGCCCATACTCCAACGCCACCCGCGGCAATATTGATGTAACTCTTAACGTTAAATAACGTTTTTGCCGACACCACGGAAAAAATGGAGAGGAAACTCTCCATTTCCCTTCTGCCCCGCATTTATCGTCATCACAAAAAACGGCAAAAAATGCCTGTTTTTTGAGAATTCACTTGATTATTACCCCCAAAATAGCGCTTATTGCCGATCGGCTGAACCTGCAGCCGCATCCAATGTCTGACTGATTCAGAACTGTTAAAGCTCCGGAGCCACCGCGTTACATGAACAAAGTTAAATCGCTATCACAGCAGAATTTATCGTTATTGTTAGCGATTTATATCGGCATCTTTTTGAACCTTTCCGTTTTTTATCGTCGTTTTGATTCGTTTTCGCACGGCATTCAGGGCATTAAGGTTATCTCTGCGGTCACTGAAGTTATCGCTATCGTTCTGTTCACCTTCTTCATTATGCGGCTGGTATCGCTGGGCGGCCGGCTGTTTTACCGCATTATCGCTTCGCTATTGGTGCTGATTTCCGTTGCCGCCAGCTATTACATGACGTTCTTCAACGTGGTGATTGGCTATGGCATCGTCGTCTCGGTGATGACCACGGATATCGACCTGTCGAAAGAAGTGGTCGGGATGCATTTCGTCCTGTGGATGGTGGTGCTCAGCGCATTGCCGCTGCTGTGCATCTGGAAAAACAACCTGCGCTACACGCTGATCGAACAGCTGAAAACCCCCGGACACCGGGTGAAACCACTGATGGTGCTGGTGGCGGTGGTGGCGTTGGTCTGGTTGCCGCTGCGCATGCTGGACAAAGAGCAAAGCGCACAGGAAAAAATCACTAACGTCGATCTGCCCAGCTACGGCGGCGTGGTGGCGCATTCCTACCTGCCATCCAACTGGATCTCGGCGCTGGGGCTGTTTGCCTATACCCGCTACGACGAAAGCCTGGATCAGGCCAACTTGTTCGATCCGGCCAAGAATTTTACCTATGTACCGCCGGCGGATATCGATGACACCTACGTGGTGTTCATCATTGGTGAGACCACGCGTTGGGATCACATGGGCATTCTCGGCTATGACCGTGATACCACGCCAAGGCTGTCGCAGGAGAAAAACCTGGTGGCGTTCCGCGGTGAATCCTGCGATACCGCCACCAAGCTGTCGCTGCGTTGCATGTTCGTGCGCGAAGGCGGCACGTCGGACAACCCGCAGCGCACGCTGAAAGAACAAAACGTGTTTGCAGTGCTGAAAAACCTGGGCTTCACCTCAGAGCTGTTCGCCATGCAGAGCGAGGTCTGGTTCTACAACAATACCGAAGTGGACAACTATTCGTTCCGCGAGATGATTGCCTCCGAGAAACGCAACGACGGCAAATCGGTCGACGACATGCTGCTGGTGGACGAAATGAAAGAATCGCTGTCGCGTTACCCGAAAGGCAAGCATATGGTGATCTTGCACACCAAAGGCTCGCATTATCTCTATTCGCAGCGTTATCCGCGCAGCTACGCGCGCTATCAGCCGGAATGTATCGGCGTTGACGACTTCTGCTCCAAAGATCAGCTGGTTAACGCCTTCGATAACTCGGTGCTGTATACCGACAGCTTTATCGCCAATGTGATCGACCAGGTGCGCGAGAAGAAGGCGATTGTGTTCTATTCGTCCGATCACGGCGAGTCGATAGGCGAGAATTCACACCTGCACGGCACGCCGCGCGAAATGGCGCCGCCGGAGCAATTCCGCGTGCCGATGATGGTATGGGCCTCCGACAAGTTCCTGGAAGACCCGCAGCATCGCAGCGCGTTTGAGCAACTGCAGGCGCAGCAGCGTATCGGCAAGACCCACCGTCACGTCGAGCTGTTTGATACCATTCTCGGTTGCCTCGGTTACACCTCGCCGGATGGCGGCATCGTGGATAAAAACAACTGGTGCAACATCCCGCAGGAAAAAGCGGCGGCGACCCCGCTGTAATTCCCCATGCCGGGCGCGGCTGCGCCCGGCGTTAATATCCCCGTCATACTTGAAGCTGCATCTGTGTTGGCTGTGCCTGTGCACCTCAGTCACTTAGTTTACTAAGCTCCTGGGGATGAACAGTCTTGCCGCCTTGATGCAACGCCAATTATTTTGGGGATACATTCTCTTCAATACATTTCCTTCATCAATTCATCCGGCTCAGGCTTGCGGTATACTTGCGCACTTTCCCCCTCGGACCGGAGATTTCCATGACCCTGCGCGTGGCGTTTATTGACGATCATGACATTGTGCGATCGGGCTTTGTACAACTGCTGTCGCTGGAGGCGGATATTCAGGTGGTCGGGGAGTTCAGCAGCGCGGCTCAGGCGCGCGCCGGCTTGCCGGGCCTGGAGGCGGAAATCTGCATCTGCGACATTTCGATGCCGGACGGCAGCGGGCTGGATTTGCTGGCGGACATTCCCTCCGGGATCCGGGTAGTGATGTTGTCGATGCATGACAATCCGGCGCTGGTGGAGCTGGCATTGGAGCGCGGCGCCTGCGGTTTTTTGTCCAAGCGCTGCAAGCCGGAAGATTTGATCACCGCAGTGCGCACCGTCGCCAGCGGTGGCGTGTACCTGATGCCGGAAATCGCCCAACAGCTGGCGCGGGTGAAGGTCGATCCGCTCACCCGCCGCGAACGCGAAATCGCGCTGCTGCTGGCGCAAGGGCAGGAAGTGCGGGAGATCGCCGTTGCACTGGGGCTGTCGCCGAAAACGGTGCACGTGCATCGCGCCAATTTGTTCGCCAAGCTGGGCATCAATAACAACGTCGAACTGGCCAAGCGGATGCTGAACCTGTGATGCAACGCCTGATCACCCAGTTGGCGCTGTTCTTTATCTACGCTACCAGCGCCTTTTGCCTGTGGGGCATAGGTACGGCGCTGATCGACCCGCCGTGGCAGGCGCTGTTGCTGTTCCCGTTCGGTCTGCGGATGGGCATTTTGCTGCAAAGCCCCTACCGTTTCTGGCCAGGGATTTTGCTGGCCGATCTGCTGCTGATGGTGTTGCTGGCGGATCAGTTCGGCTATGGCCCGGCGCTGTGGGCTTCGGTCGTCGTGCTGGCGCTGACGGTGCTGCTCAGCCTGCTGGCTTCCCCCTGGTTGTTGCGCCATCAGCAAAGCGACAGTGAATGGCAATGGCCGCTGCTGCAGGGCGCGGTAGTAGCGGCGGCGGCCCTGTTGCAGGCTATGGTGTGGCAGCTGGTGAACGGCGAGGGCGCGCGTGCGCTGCTGCTTGGCCTGGCGGGCGGTTTCACCATTGCGCCGACCTGCCTGTTGCTGTGGCACTATCTGGCGCGGCAAATCTGGGTGCCGCTTGAACCGGGCCTGATCCATAAACCGGTGACGCTGCGTCTGCGTCATCTGGCCAGCTATCTGCTGCTGTTTGCGCTCAGTATCTGGTTGCAGCAGCAGGTGAACGCCGCCGAGCTGCGCCGCTTCGCGCCGTTCTGCCTGGCTATTCCGATTGTCTTTATGTCCTACCGTTATGGCTGGCAGGGTGCGCTGTTGGCGACGCTGCTCAACGGCGTGGTGTTGGTGGCCAACGAGCCGCCACAGCCTGAATCACACCGCGATCTGCTGCTGTCGCTGCTGGCCCAGAGCCTGACCGGCCTGTTGCTCGGTGCGGGCATCCAACGCCAGCGCGAACTGAACCAGCAACTGCGATTGCGGCTGACGGAAAACCGTCAACTGGCGCGTGCGCTGGTCACCGCAGAGGAACAGACCCGGCGTGAGGTGGCGCGGGAGCTGCATGACGAGGTCGGCCAGACCATCACCGTCATCCGCACTCAGGCCAGCATCGTTAAACGTCTGGCGCCGCAGCCGCAGGTGATTGGCTGCGCCGAAGTCATAGATACGCTGGCGCTGCGGGTCTATGACGGCGTGCATGACGTGCTGACCCAGCTGTGGCCGGCGGCGTTGAATAACCTGCCGCTGTCGGCGGCGGTGGCGGCGATGCTGCGTGAATCATTGCCGCAGGATGCCTCGCTGGTGAGCGTGATGCAGTGGCAGGTGCCGGATGAGTTGCTGGACGAGACGCTGAAGATCACGCTGTATCGGGTGTGCCAGGAGGGAGTGACCAACGTCTGCCGCCACGCGGCCGCCAGCCGGATTGAGCTGGATGCGCGTCTTAGTCGTCGTAAAGGGCGGCCGCCGCAAATCCTGCTGACCATTCGCGATAACGGCGTGGGTATCGATCTGGCCAGCCACGAGCCGGGCTACGGTCTGCGTGGTATGCAGGAGCGTATCAGCGCGCTGGGTGGCCGGCTGCGGCTGACGTCAGAGCAGGGCACCTGTTTGAATGTGATCTTACCCACAGTTTCACTGACAGAGGGGCAAAACTAGGAAATACTCCTAGCCGCGTCGGGAATCCGGCGTAAGCCATTCGCGCACGCGCGCAGCATGATAGCGGCACTTTCCCCCTTCTTCTGAGGTTTCACATGTGGTCTTTCCTTAAAAGCCGTCAGGATGTGCCGCAGGTCACCGATCAAAAACAGATCGATGCCAGCTATAAATACTGGCGTATCCAACTGATGTGGACGATGTACATCGGCTATGCCGCGTTTTACTTCACGCGCAAAAGCTTCAACTTCATCATGCCGGCAATGCTGAGCGATCTTGGCCTGACGATGTCCGATGTCGGCATCCTGGGCACGCTGTTTTACATTACCTACGGCTGTTCGAAGTTTATCTCCGGTATGATCAGCGATCGCTCGAACCCACGCTATTTCATGGGGTTGGGCCTGATCATGACCGGGATACTCAACATCTTCTTCGGTCTCAGCTCTTCGCTGATGATGCTGGGCACGTTGTGGATCCTCAATGCCTTCTTCCAGGGCTGGGGCTGGCCGCCGTGCTCCAAAATTCTTACCAGTTGGTACTCGCGCTCCGAGCGCGGTGGCTGGTGGGCTATTTGGAACACCTCGCACAACTTTGGCGGCGCGCTGATCCCGCTGCTGGTCGGCTTTATCTCACTGCACTTCAGCTGGCGCTACGGCATGATCATTCCGGGCATCATCGGTGTGGTGCTGGGCCTGCTGATGTGCTGGCGCCTGCGTGACAAGCCGTCCACCATGGGCCTGCCCAGCGTCGGCAAATGGCGCAACGACGCCATGGAGCTGGTGCAGGAATCGGAAGGCCAGGGGCTGACCAACCGGGAAATCATCAAGCGCTATGTGCTGACCAACAAGTACATCTGGCTGCTGGCGGTCTCTTACGTGCTGGTGTACATCGTGCGTACCGCGATCAACGACTGGGGTAACTTGTACCTGACGCAGGAAAAAGGCTACACGCTGATGACCGCCAACTCGGCGATCTCGCTGTTCGAAGTGGGCGGATTTATTGGCTCTCTGGTGGCGGGGTGGGGCTCTGACAAGCTGTTCCGCGGCAATCGTGGGCCGATGAACCTGATCTTCGCCATCGGTATCTTCCTGTCGGTGGCGGCGCTGTGGATCATGCCGGGCGTTACCTTCCTGTTGCAGGCTGCCTGCTTCTTTGCCATTGGCTTCTTCATCTTTGGCCCGCAGATGCTGATCGGCATGGCGGCGGCGGAATGTTCGCACAAGGATGCCGCTGGCGCGGCGACCGGTTTTGTCGGCCTGTTCGCTTACCTTGGCGCGGCGCTGTCCGGCTATCCGATCGCCCGGGTGATGGAAATCTGGCACTGGAACGGTTTCTTCGTGGTGATTTCCATCGCCGCCTGCCTGTCCGCGCTGTTCCTGTTGCCGTTCCTGCGCGCCCAGTCGCCGGCGCTGAATACCGCCAAGGCATAACGCAAAAGCGCTGCACAGGCTCTGGCGCAGCGCTTTATGCCGTTTTTATCGCCACTTGACGGGCGCGATTGAAAAAGTCATTGACGCCTATGATGGCCGGCAGTAACATGCGCCCCCATCGGCGAGTAGCGCAGCTTGGTAGCGCAACTGGTTTGGGACCAGTGGGTCGGAGGTTCGAATCCTCTCTCGCCGACCACATTTAAGAAACCTGCTTTTTAAGCAGGTTTTTTTTCGTCCGTTGTTCAAGAGGATGAGAACCTCCGAAGGAGGTTTGAGGTTGATGACAACGTTGCCTTTGAGCCCGAGATACCCGGGCCTAGCGCACCGAGGGGCGCTCCGGCGGCAAGCCGCTACGACCCCTTCGGTACACTCTCCCTAATAACGGGCTTTGTTGGCAGTCTGTAACCTCCGAAGGAGGTTTGAGCCGAACGTAGCGAGACCACGTTGCTTTAGCAACGGCCCGCAGGGCAAGCATCGAAGATGCGCGTAATCCTCTCTCGCCGACCACATTTAAGAAACCTGCTTTTTAAAGCAGGTTTTTTTCGGCTGCAGTTTGTGCCGTTCAGGCGGCCTTACCGAACACGAATTCGAAATGTATTTCGTCGTAAGGGAACACAATCTTCGTACCTTTCTTCTCTAAAACACAGGCATTCAGTAGCGCTTGAACATCCGTATGCACAGCGTTGAAATCCCGGCTTACCCGCCTGGAAAGTTCGCGGATTGACATCGCCTCAGCACCGGTCATTTCTCTGATAAGCGCCATGCGGTTAGTGTTCAGCAAAACATAGGTCATTGTTTCGATATCTGGAAATGTCAGCACGCTTCCCATATCCGCGCCAGATAACGCTTTGGAAAAATCGGTTTTAAGCCTGTTGATCGCCTGTTCGGCAGGCAGTACATTTACCATCAGAATGCTCATTGCGGCCTCCTTAGCTGGTTTACTTCACTAACAAATTTATTTTGATGTCAACTATGACATCAATTCCATAAAAAATATTCATCCTTTCTCATTAATTAATTCACTCTCTTTATTCCTGGCTACTTCTGTTATTCATATTTAAATAAATTCACCGTTGCCCAATAAAACCCGGTTGATAGCGCTATTGTGTTGTCGGCAGTTTTATCTATAGTCTGAATACATACAGCGGAAGTAATTAATTCCCGCTGTGTGGCAAGATATTTAATGTTTTTTACTTTAATCGGCCAAGATTATTGCGGAATTATTTTGCTCCGGCAATAGGCGGCCGTCATTAACTCTTTTACGTTTATCCTCTCGGAATAAAGGAATCAGTTATGCGCAAATTTAATAAACCGCTGTTGGCGTTGCTGATCGGCAGCACGCTGTGTTCTGCGGCGCAGGCTGCCGTGCCGGGCAAGCCCACGCTGGCCTGGGGCAATACCAAATTCGCCATTGTCGAGGTTGATCAGGCGGCGACGGCTTATAATAATCTGGTGAAAGTAAAAACCGCCGCGGATGTTTCCGTTTCATGGAATTTATGGAATGGCGATACCGGTACCACGGCAAAAGTGTTATTAAACGGCAAGGAAGTCTGGAGCGGTGCATCGACCGGCGCTTCGGGTACGGCAAACTTTAAGGTTAATAAGGGCGGTCGTTATCAAATGCAGGTGGCATTATGCAATGCCGATGGCTGCACTGCCAGCGATGCGACAGAAATTGTGGTAGCGGATACCGACGGCAGCCATTTGGCGCCGTTAAAAGAACCGTTGCTGGAAAAAAATAAACCTTATAAACAAGACTCCGGAAAAGTCGTCGGTTCTTATTTCGTTGAATGGGGCGTTTATAACCGTAATTTCACCGTCGATAAAATCCCGGCCCAGAACCTGACGCATTTGCTGTACGGGTTTATCCCGGTCTGCGGCGGTGACGGCATTAACGACAGTCTGAAAGAGATCGAAGGCAGTTTCCAGGCGCTGCAACGTTCCTGCCAGGGCCGCGAAGACTTTAAAGTGTCGATCCACGATCCGTTTGCCGCGCTGCAGAAAGGGCAAAAGGGCGTCACCGCCTGGGATGACCCCTACAAAGGCAACTTCGGTCAGTTGATGGCGCTCAAACAGGCGCGCCCCGATCTGAAAATCCTGCCGTCTATCGGCGGCTGGACACTGTCCGACCCGTTCTTCTTTATGGGTGATAAGGTGAAGCGAGATCGCTTCGTCGGTTCGGTGAAAGAGTTCCTGCAGACCTGGAAGTTCTTTGACGGTGTGGATATCGACTGGGAATTCCCGGGCGGGCAGGGCGCTAACCCGAAACTGGGCAGTGCGCAGGACGGGGCGACCTATGTGCAGTTGATGAAAGATCTGCGTGCCATGCTGGATCAGCTTTCGGCGGAAACCGGTCGCAAGTATGAGCTGACCTCCGCCATCAGCGCCGGTAAGGACAAGATCGACAAAGTGGATTACAACACCGCGCAGAACTCGATGGATCACATCTTCCTGATGAGCTACGACTTCTACGGCGCTTTTGATCTGAAAAATCTGGGCCACCAGACCGCGCTGAAAGCGCCGGCCTGGAAACCGGACACGGCTTATACCACGGTTAACGGCGTCAATGCGTTGCTGGCGCAGGGCGTGAAGCCGGGCAAAATTGTGGTGGGTGCGGCCAAGTACGGCCGTGGCTGGACCGGCGTGAGCGGTTACCAGAACAACAATCCGTTTACCGGCACCGCCACCGGGCCGGTGAAAGGCACCTGGGAAAATGGCATCGTGGATTACCGTCAAATCGCCAACGAGTTTATGAGCGGCGAATGGCAGTACAACTATGATGCCACCGCAGAAGCGCCTTATGTGTTCAAGCCGTCTACCGGCGACCTGATCACCTTCGACGATCCGCGCTCGGTGCAGGCGAAAGGCAAGTATGTGCTGGATAAGCAGTTGGGGGGATTGTTCTCTTGGGAAATTGACGCCGACAACGGGGATATTCTGAACAATATGAATACCAGCCTGGGCAATAGCGCCGGCACGCAATAATTCGGTTGTAGCACGTCGCCGGGGGATATCCTTTCGCCCCCGGCTTTTTGACAGACGAAAGTTTTTTTACGCCGCACAGTTTGTGGTGCCATAGCGCTCAAAAAGGACAACTTCACCTCACCCTTTCGAGTAAGTAATCAGCATTTCGTCCTGTTTTTAACGCAGATAACAAAAATAACCGTTCAGATATTCATCATTCGGCAACAAACTTTTTTAGTTTTTTCTCGGAGTTAAATACCAATAATTTTCCACAGAGCAGCCTAACGAGCTAAAAATGATCGTATAGCATAATTTTTAATGCTGTAAGTGTTAAAAAAAGGTTTTTTTTATGTTTGTTTGCTGTTTCTCACAGTCTGTGTAAATCCCCACTGGTTATATTGACGACACCCCAAACAGTTGGCAATTTGGTAGTCTCAGGGGTAGGAGCTAGAGTTGTTTGAGTGAATTCCACGCGCTCAGACGCCCCGCCGGGATACGTTCCCCCCGGCTCTCACGCGCGATTATCCCTTCAGCCTTCGGGCACTGACTGCACAGGCCGTGCAATAAAAAATATAGGGTCTGGCAGTAATACACACATCACATCACATAACGGAGCACAGCGATGACAAGTTCCTTGGGAAAAACAGGGATTCTGAAATTCGGGATTGGGCTGATTGCGTTGACCGTAGCGGCCAGCGTGCAAGCCAAAACGTTGGTTTACTGTTCTGAAGGGTCCCCGGAAGGGTTCAACCCGCAGTTGTTCACCTCGGGTACCACCTATGACGCCAGCTCGGTGCCCATCTATAACCGTTTGGTCGAATTCAAAATCGGCACCACCGAACTGGAGCCGGGCCTGGCCGAAAAATGGGACGTCAGCGAAGACGGCAAAACCTACACTTTCCACCTGCGTAAAGGTGTGAAGTGGCAGAGCAGCAAAGATTTCAAACCGACCCGCGATTTTAACGCCGACGACGTGGTGTTCTCGTTCGAACGCCAGCTGGACGCGAATAACGCCTATCACAAAGTCTCCGGCGGTAGCTATGAGTACTTTGAAGGCATGGACATGCCGAAGCTGATCGCAAAAATCGAGAAAGTGGACGATAACACCGTGCGCTTCGTGTTGAACCGCCCGGAAGCGCCGTTCCTGGCCGATCTGGGCATGGACTTCGCGTCCATCCTGTCAGCCGAATACGCCGATAACATGATGAAAGCCGGCACGCCGGAAAAAGTGGACCTGAATCCGGTCGGTACCGGCCCGTTCCAGCTGCTGCAATACCAGAAAGACTCGAAAATCCTGTACAAGGCGTTCGAAGGCTACTGGGGCACCAAGCCGAAGATCGATCGTTTAGTCTTCTCCATTACGCCTGACGCTTCCGTGCGTTACGCCAAACTGCAGAAAAACGAGTGCCAGGTAATGCCGTACCCGAATCCGGCTGACATCGCTCGCATGAAGCAGGACAAAACCATCAACCTGATGGAAAAACCGGGGTTGAACGTCGGCTACCTGGCGTTCAACGTCGAGAAAAAACCGCTGGATAACCTGAAAGTGCGTCAGGCGCTGACCCTGGCGGTCAACAAGCAGGCGATCATCGACGCGGTGTATCAGGGGGCAGGCCAGGCGGCCAAGAACCTGATCCCACCGACCATGTGGGGCTATAACGACGCGGTGAAGGATTACACTTACGATCCGGTCAAGGCCAAAGAACTGCTGAAAGAAGCCGGCATGGCTGACGGTTTCGCCATCGATCTGTGGGCGATGCCGGTACAGCGTCCGTATAACCCGAACGCGCGTCGCATGGCTGAAATGATCCAGAACGACTGGGCGAAAATCGGCGTGAAAGCCAAAATCGTGACCTATGAGTGGGGTGAATACCTCAAGCGCGCCAAGGCGGGCGAACATCAGACGGTGATGATGGGCTGGACCGGCGACAACGGGGATCCGGATAACTTCTTCGCCACGCTGTACAGCTGCGCCGCAGCGAAAGACGGCTCCAACTACTCCCGCTGGTGCTACAAGCCGTTTGAAGATCTGATTCAGCCGGCGCGCGCCGAACCGAACCACGACAAACGCGTAGAACTGTACAAACAGGCTCAGGTCGTGATGCACGATCAGGCTCCGGCGCTGATTGTTGCCCACTCCACCGTTTATGAGCCCGTGCGTAAAGAAGTGAAAGGCTACGTCGTGGATCCGCTTGGCAAGCATCACTTTGAGAATGTCTCTCTAGATTAATTCTGGCCCTTCGGCCGGGGTGCACAAAAGGACTTGGCAGGGGCGCAACAGGTTGCGCTTCTGCTGAGTCGTCCCCGGCGTATGGCATCAGGGTTGTTCAAAGTGTGTGAGCTTTAATAAGCCTGGCGGACGATGAGCTGCCGGGCATTGATACAGAGAGTTCGGGATATGTTGCAGTTCATACTCCGACGTTTGGGGTTAGTTATCCCAACGTTTATCGGCATAACTTTGCTGACTTTTGCATTCGTCCATATGATCCCGGGTGACCCGGTGACCATCATGGCCGGGGAACGCGGGATCTCCGCAGAACGCCATGCGCAGTTGATGGCGGAAATGGGACTGGATAAACCGCTCTATCAACAATACTTCCATTACGTATCCAACGTGCTGCATGGCGATTTGGGTACCTCCCTCAAAAGCCGCATCTCGGTGTGGGAAGAGTTTGTTCCACGCTTTAAAGCCACGTTGGAGCTCGGTTTCTGCGCGATGATCTTTGCCGTGTTGGTGGGCATTCCGGTAGGGGTGCTGGCGGCGGTCCGGCGGGGGTCGATATTCGATCATACCGCGGTGGGCATTTCGCTGACCGGCTATTCGATGCCGATTTTCTGGTGGGGCATGATGCTGATCATGCTGGTGTCGGTGCAGCTAAACCTGACGCCGGTATCAGGGCGCGTCAGCGATACGGTGTTCCTCGATGACAGCTTGCCGCTGACCGGCTTTATGCTGATCGACACTCTGATCTGGGGCGAACCGGGCGACTTTACCGATGCGGTAATGCATATGATCTTGCCGGCCATCGTGCTCGGCACCATTCCGTTGGCGGTTATCGTGCGCATGACGCGCTCCTCGATGCTGGAAGTGCTCGGCGAAGATTATATCCGTACCGCACGCGCCAAGGGCGTGAGCCGTATGAGGGTGATCGTGGTGCATGCGCTGCGCAACGCGCTGTTGCCGGTGGTGACGGTCATCGGCCTGCAGGTCGGCACCATGCTGGCCGGTGCCATTCTGACCGAAACCATCTTCTCCTGGCCGGGCCTGGGGCGTTGGCTGATGGACGCGCTGCAACGTCGCGACTACCCGGTCGTTCAGGGCGGCGTGTTGCTGGTCGCCTGTATGATTATTCTGGTTAACCTGCTGGTAGACGTGCTCTACGGCGTGGTCAACCCGCGTATTCGCCACAAGAAATAAGGGGCGCTCTAATGTCTCAAGTCACTGAGCCTGTAGTTAAAGGCGCGCCGAAGCCCATGAGCCCGTTCCAGGAGTTCTGGCACTATTTCAAGCGCAACAAAGGGGCCGTTGTCGGCCTGGTTTATATCGTTTTGATGTTTGTGATTGCTATTGGCGCCGGCGTTCTGGCACCGCATGCCCCGGCGGATCAGTTCCGCGACGCGCTGCTCAGGCCACCGGCCTGGCAGGAAGGGGGCAGTTGGCAATACGTCCTCGGCACCGACGATGTTGGCCGCGATGTGCTGTCGCGCCTGATGTACGGTGCGCGGCTGTCACTGCTGGTCGGTTGTCTGGTGGTGGTGCTGTCACTGATCATGGGTGTGGTGCTGGGCCTGCTGGCCGGCTACTTCGGCGGCGTGGTGGATGCTGTCATCATGCGTATCGTCGACATCATGCTGGCGCTGCCAAGTCTGCTGCTGGCGTTGGTGCTGGTGGCGATCTTCGGCCCGTCGATCGTTAACGCCTCGCTGGCGCTGACCTTTGTCGCCCTGCCGCACTATGTGCGTCTGACCCGCGCGGCGGTGTTGGTGGAAGTGAACCGCGATTACGTCACTGCCTCACGCGTGGCGGGCGCCGGTGCGATGCGCCAAATGTTTATCAACATTCTGCCAAACTGCCTGGCGCCCTTGATCGTCCAGGCCTCTCTTGGCTTCTCGAACGCCATTCTGGATATGGCCGCTCTCGGCTTCCTGGGCATGGGGGCGCAACCGCCAACGCCGGAGTGGGGCACCATGCTCTCCGACGTGCTGCAGTTCGCCCAAAGCGCCTGGTGGGTCGTGACCTTCCCCGGCGTGGCGATTCTGCTGACGGTGCTTGCATTCAACCTGATGGGGGACGGTTTGCGTGATGCTCTCGACCCCAAACTCAAGCAGTAACAGAGGACGAGAGAGATGGCGTTATTAAATGTAGACAAGCTTTCGGTGCACTTCGGTGACGAAGGGACACCGTTCCGCGCGGTCGACCGTATCAGTTACAGCATTGAGCAGGGCCAGGTGGTCGGCATCGTCGGCGAATCCGGCTCCGGCAAGTCCGTCAGTTCGCTGGCGATCATGGGATTGATCGATTTCCCCGGCAAGGTGATGGCCGAAAAACTGGAGTTTAACGGCCAGGATCTGCGCAAGATTTCCGAAAAAGAGCGTCGCCAACTGGTGGGCTCGGAAGTGGCGATGATCTTCCAGGACCCGATGACCAGCCTGAACCCATGTTACACCGTCGGTTTCCAGATTATGGAAGCGTTGAAGGTACATCAGGGCGGTAGCCGCAGTACCCGCCGCCAGCGGGCCGTCGATCTGCTGACGCAGGTGGGCATTCCCGATCCGGCCTCGCGGCTGGACGTGTACCCGCACCAGCTTTCCGGCGGGATGAGCCAGCGCGTAATGATCGCCATGGCGATCGCCTGTCGGCCCAAGCTGCTGATTGCCGATGAACCGACCACGGCGCTCGACGTGACCATCCAGGCGCAAATTATCGAACTGCTGCTGGAGTTGCAGCAGCGTGAGAATATGGCGCTCTTGCTGATCACCCACGATTTGGCGCTGGTATCCGAAGCGGCGCACCACATCATCGTGATGTACGCCGGCCAGGTGGTGGAGTCCGGCAAGGCCGCAGAGATTTTCCGCGCGCCGCGTCACCCCTACACTCAGGCACTGCTGCGCGCACTGCCGGAATTCGCCGCCGACAAGGCGCGTCTGGCTTCGCTGCCGGGCGTGGTGCCGGGCAAATATGATCGCCCTAACGGGTGTCTGCTCAATCCGCGCTGCCCGTACGCCAATGAGCGTTGCCGCGCAGAGGAGCCGGAACTGCGCAGCATTCCCGGCCGTCAGGTTAAATGTCACACACCGCTGGATGATGCGGGGAGGCCGACCGTATGAGCCAGAATCAACCCTTATTGCAGGCGATTGACCTGAAGAAACACTATGCGGTCAAGAAGGGGATGTTTGCCCCGGAACGGCTGGTCAAGGCGCTGGATGGCGTTTCCTTCACCCTGGAACGCGGTAAAACGTTGGCGGTAGTGGGCGAATCAGGCTGTGGCAAATCAACCCTGGGCCGACTGCTGACGATGATCGAAGTGCCGACGGCCGGCGAACTGTACTATCAGGGGCAGGATCTGCTGAAGCCGGACGTCACCGCCGAGAAGCTGCGGCGCCAGAAGATCCAGATTGTGTTCCAGAATCCTTATGGATCGCTCAACCCGCGCAAGAAGGTTGGACAGATCCTCGAGGAACCGTTGCAGATCAACACCACGCTGACCAGCGCGGAGCGCCGTGAAAAGGCGCTGGAGATGATGGCGAAGGTCGGGCTGAAAACCGAGCATTACGATCGTTATCCGCACATGTTTTCCGGCGGCCAGCGTCAGCGTATCGCCATCGCGCGTGGGCTGATGCTAAACCCGGACGTGGTGATTGCCGATGAACCCGTGTCTGCACTCGATGTGTCGGTACGTGCGCAGGTGCTGAACCTGATGATGGACCTGCAGCAGGATTTGGGGCTGTCTTATGTGTTCATCTCGCATGATTTGTCGGTGGTGGAGCACATTGCCGACGAGGTCATGGTGATGTATCTCGGGCGTTGCGTGGAGAAGGGCAGTAAAGACGCCATTTTCAACAACCCGCGCCATCCGTACACCCAGGCGCTGCTGTCTGCCACGCCGCGGTTGAATCCGGATATGCGCCGCGAGCGTATCAAGCTAACCGGCGAACTGCCCAGCCCGATGAATCCGCCGCCAGGTTGTGCATTCAATGCTCGCTGCCGTCGTGCCTTCGGGCCATGCACTCAGTTGCAACCGCAGCTTAAGCAATACGGCGACCAGATGGTGGCTTGTTTTGCAGTCGATCAGGATGAAAATCCTGCGGCATAACTTTGTTATCGCTGATAATTAATAATAATGCCGGCATTTACGCCGGCATTTTTTTTCGGGAAATTACCGGAGCCATTAACTTTATTTATTGAATAATTATTTCTGATATATTCATAAATATTGGTTTTATTACCCTAATCCTAAAAAAATATTATTTATATTCGGAGTATCGTTAAAATCATGATGCCCGTCATCGCACTGTATTAGCCCGACGTTTAATTACTGGCGGTTCAGCGCTGCAGTCATCCTTTTTATTCTGCAAGCCATAAAAAAGCACGCCCGAAGGCGTGCCTGAGAATGAACTGCGGGGTAGGCCGTGGCGCTTATTGCGGATAAGGCACCCAGTCGCCGCCGTTGAGGCGAATGTAGGGTTTACCCTGATATTGCATCACGATGGCGTTGTCATTCTCCGAGATAACCGGCGTTTGCGGCAGATTCTGAGTCAGCGCTTGCCAGTCTAGGCTCGGCGCGGTGAAGGCTTTTCCGTCGACCAGGCGGGACACCAGCTCTGAGAGCGCCAGATAGCTGCTTGGCGTTTTAACTTGCAGTGGGCTGCCCTGATGCGGAGCTTTCATGCCCACCAGTTTGATGCCGACCGGCGTATGGGTAATGTTTGGGCTTGGGATATCACGCAGGCCGGACATCTGCATTTTGTCCCCCACCAGCGCCGCGCCATGTTCCGGCACAATCACCACCATCACTTTGCGCCCGGATTTTTCCAGTTGTTCCAGGAAGGTATTCAACTGGTCAAACAGCTTTTGCGCCCGCGGTTGATAATCCGCGCTCTTGTTCGAGCCGACGAAACGGTTGCCGTCATGCAACGGAATGACGTTGAAGAAGGTCGCACTGCGGGTATCTCCGGCCTTCTGTTGCTGATCCAGCCAGCGGGTGAGCAGCTCCAGATCGTTGTAAATCGGCTCGCCGTCGAAAGAGGCCAACTCATTGCCGATACCGGCTTGCGGCATCAGCGGTGCCTGCATGTCGCCCTGCTCGCGCAGCTCCTTCAGGAAATTGCCGAACACGCCCGAGTGGTCCAGCATCAGCTGCTCTTTAAAGCCCAGCTTGGCCAGATTATCAAACAGATAGCATTGCTGATTCACCGGTTGATAGAGATCGTGGTGGGACGTTTGGCCGCAACTGGCGCGCAGCAGGCGGATCGCCGCCGGGCCGCTGTAGGCCGTCGCCGAGTTGAAGTTATCGAACATGATGTCCATCTTCGACCACAGCGGGTGATTCTGCAGTTTCACCGCATCCATATCGGCCCAGGCCAGCGAACAGATGTTGATCACCAGCAGATCAAACGGCTGAGCGTCGGCGGGCAGGGTGGCCGGGAAGGCAGTGGTGCGGGCTTTTTCCCTATCGTAAAACTGATTCAGGTAGGCCGTCAGGTTGGCGCTGGTCGGCGGCGCGCTGTCGGTCGGGGCATTATCGCTGCCTGCTGCGGCCGGCGCCGTCGTTGCCGGCGTGGTGGTGGCTGCGGTGGTGTTGGCGGGCAACAGCGACACGGCCGGGCCGGCGATGGTCAGGACATTCAGCCACACCAGCGCCCCTACGGTGAAGACCGTGACGCGTACCCACTGGGCCAGGAACAGATAGGCAATCAGCATCACGAAGGCGGCGCCGATCATCTGCCAGTTGATAAAGCGGGTCACCAGTTCCAGCAGGTATTGGGCGCTGAAGCCGGTCAACTGCGAGCCCTGACTGAGAATGCTGTTAATGCCCGGCAGCCAGGTATCGTAATAGAACAGGGCGATACCGACAGGCATGGCGACATAGTGCCGCCAGCGGTGCAGACGCATCGCTGGTATCGGCATCAGCAGGAACGCCATGAACACCAGGTTCGGCAGCGGGTGGAAATTCAGGTAGCCGAACCACAGCAGGCCGAATTTGGCCAGGAAGTAGTAGTTCCAGCCGCCTAGCCCGCGCCAGTAGCGCCACAGTGAGTTATCGGGTTGGGTGTTGTTTTTTGGCTTCATGGCTGTTTTTTACGCTTAATCTGAGATGAAGAACCTTCGCGCACCCATAACCCGGAGGATTTTAAATAGCGCGGTGATAAAAACAGGTTTTGCCAATATTGACGCCAGCGCGGGAAACGGCGGTGAAAGAAGTACCCCAGCGGAATAAAAATGATCGCGCACAGCAGGATCAACTGCACGATATCGTTAAGGTTCAGCATGCTTGTTCTCCTGTGCGCCGGTGGTCAACGTGAAGGCCACCGGTTGACGGCGCTCCTGCGGGCTGTCAGCCACTGTGGTGCTCTGGCGCTGCGCGGACGGCTTGGTGGCCTGCGGCGCTAACGGAATATTGGCGTTGTGCGCCATCCGTTTGATTTCTGAAGTAATATCCACGTCCTGGTGCCATACCACGCGATTGCTGAACGCCTCGCTCACCGGCAAGCGGAAAATAAATTTCAGCGCGGTGTCCAGATCGTTAATCCGGCAAGTGGAGAGAAACAGCACCAACCGCCCTTGCACCACGGTCATCACGTCACCGAAGCGGCGCAGATGACACAGGGTCATCGCCTGCTCGGCGCGCAGCCCCGGCGCAGGACGCAGCGCCACCATCACGCCTTTGCCGTCTTCCGGCAGCAGCGTGTTTTCCATCAGCGAAATGACCGCCTGGCTGAAGTCGTCCGGGCGCATATAGCCTTTCAATTGCAGCGGTCGCAAGCCGTTCAGCAGGGCATCGATATCCGCCGGAACATGGCGTGAGAAGCGTTGCCCCTGGATGCCTTCCAGCATGGTCAGAAAGCGCGACAGCGGCGCAACGTGCGGCACCGTCAGGTTGGCACCGCAGGCCAGCAGCAGGCGTTCATCGCTGTAGCGCAGACTGGCACTCATCTCGCGCACCACGATTTTCAGCCCGTTGCCGCGGTGGCGGCGCAGGCTGTGAATTTGATGGGCCAGCACATCGATCTCATCGCTTTGGTACAACGCAAATATCAGCGTCGCCGAGAGCGTCAGCATGCCGTGCTGAGCCAGTTGCTCATTGCTTTCCAACAGTTGCCAGTGGGCCGACAGCGGCGGTGCGCCCTCTAGAATGCTTTGCTGGGCCAGATAGAGACCTTCGTCGCTGCGTATCGAGGTGGGTGAAGGTTGGTGGTTGTCATCGTCACCCTGCCAGCCGTTTTCTCCGACATACAGCGTTAGCAACTGGTTGGCATTGATGCCGTTTCCCGTGCACCACCAGTTAACCAGATATTGCGCGCTGTCTTGCTGCCACTGCAGGCTGGACAGGCCGTTAAGAATGCGGTGCTGGGGGCTGAGTTGCCCTTTGAGTTTATTCACGCCGCCGCCATGGCTGAGGATCAACAGGGTACACCCTTGCCGACGCAGCCAGTTGCCGGTGTTGCGGGCCCAATCGCGCAACTCTTCGGTGGTGAAGGTTTGCCACAGGCTTGCGTGGGCCAGCAGGATTAATAAGCGGTTCTGCGGTTTTAAGGCGCGCATCAGGTCATCGCAGAAATGCGTCAGCGCCGCTTTTTTTTCCGGTAACTGGTACAGAGGAATTTTTTTCAGCGCGGGGGAGGCCAGTTCAGCCAGCAGTTTGTCGGGTTTTTCTCCACTGCAGATCAGCGCGACCTGGCTGGTTGCGGCCTGGGCAGCCAGGGTTTGTTGGCAGAGCAGGCTGGCATCAGTTTGACGGTCGACATTCACCCAATAGAGCCCCGGGGACTGCATTACTGACAGTTCTTCCCAAATCTGCCGAATACCTAATGAGAAAGATTGCGCCATAGGATATTTTTCTACTTTCGTTGAAAGTGTCGTTGCGGCCAACTGAGTAATGCTAGTCAGTCATCGTATCATTTGGAACAATAATAACAAATCTGACAATCTGTGTAATAATATCTGTTAAGAATCATCTTATTGGCCGTGTCTTTTTTTTACGTTGCTATAGTTAATTAACATTAGCCTATTTTTAAAGGCGGAAGAATGAATAATCAATTAACGCGCTTTCATGCGGTGGCATCGCCAGAAACTCAGGATGATCTGCTGGCCCTTAGCGAGGCATTTTCTTTGCCGACATTAAGTTATGTCGATATTGCACGTCAGGAACGATTAACGCAGATGATGACGCGCTGGCCGCTGTTGGCCGAATTGGCGCAGACAACGGGGAGTCGCTAGTTTATGCCAGTGATTGCTCTGCAGGGTCTGCGAGGCGGAATGGGCGCAACGTCAGTGACGGCGGCGCTCGCCTGGGCATTACAACAGTTGGGCGAGTCGGTGCTGGCGATTGATTTCGCGCCGGATAATCTGTTACGCCTGCATTTTAATACGCCGTTTGAGCTGGAGCGCGGCTGGGCCCGTGCGGAGCAGGACGGCGGCGACTGGCAGCAGGGCGCCATGCGCTATTGCGAAAAGCTCGACTTTCTTCCTTTTGGCCGGCTAACGGCCACGGAACGACTGAATCTGCAATCCCCCGCCCACTGGCAAGATAGGCTGACGCAGTTGGTCGGCGGCGGTCAATACCACTGGATCCTGCTCGACGTGCCGGCGGACGATAGCGTACTGGCGCGTCAGGCGTTGGCGCTGGCAGACAGCATTTTCGTGCTGATCGCCCCGGACGCCAACTGCCAGATCCGCCTGCATCAACAGGCGCTGCCGGAAGGCTGCCGCTTCCTGATTAACCATTATTTCGCTGCCAGCCAGTTGCAGCAAGATTTGCATCAGCTGTGGTTGCAAACCCTGGGTGGCCTGTTGCCGGTGGTTATCCACCGCGATGAGGCGATGGCCGAGTCGCTGGCGGCAAAGCAGCCGTTGGGCGAGTACCGCCCGGAAAGTCTGGCTGCCGATGAGGTGCTGACGCTGGCCAACTGGTGTCTGATCAATCTCAAGGATGCTGCACCATGAGCCGGGTGATGAGCCTGTTGCTGGTGCCGCCGGTTCATCAGGCGGTGCAGACGCGTTATCGAACCTACCGCCGTAACGGATCCTCGGCCTTTAGCGCCTTCTTCGCCACGCTGCTGGTGGCGTTGGGCTGGGTTTTCCTGCGTTTTGAATCCCCGGACTGGCAGCGGGTGCGCGCCGGCCGCGCCTATTGGTTCCCGCATTTATCCTTCAGCCGCCCGCGCCCTGCGGATGGGCTGCGTTATCTGTTGCAGGGGCTTTGGCTGCTGCTGTTTCGTACCGGCCGTGCGCCGATGGGCCGTCATTATTTCGCCGGCTGGCACCGCCTGCAACTGCGTTACGCCAACTGGTTGCAAATGCTCCCGCACCGCTTGCAGAGCGCCGGGGTGGAGCAGCGTTCAGTGGAACGCCTGAGCCAGATGAACCGGCGCATGCGCCGCGTGCTGTTTATCATTGTCGGCGTACTGGCGGCGATCCTCGCCATGCTGTGCATTTCGCAACCCTTCGATTTGCAGGCGCAGTTTGTGTTTGTGGTGCTGCTGTGGGGCATTGCGATGGTGGTGCGCCGGGTACCGGGCCGCTTGCCGGGGCTGATGCTGATCGTACTGTCGCTGACCGTTTCCTGCCGCTACCTTTGGTGGCGCTACACCGCCACGCTGAACTGGGACGATCCGCTCAGCCTGACCTGCGGCCTGCTGTTGCTGGCGGCGGAAACCTATGCCTGGGTGGTGTTGGTTCTGGGCTATTTCCAGACCGTCTGGCCGCTTAACCGCCAGCCGGTGCCGCTGCCTGCCGACAGCGCGACCTGGCCGACGATCGATCTGATGGTGCCGACCTACAACGAAGATCTTGGGGTGGTGAAACCGACTATCTACGCCGCGCTGGGTATCGATTGGCCGAAAGAGAAGGTCAATATTTACCTCCTCGATGACGGCAACCGACCGGAATTCAAAGCCTTCGCCGAAGAGGTGGGGGTGAAATATATCGCCCGGCCGACCCATGAGCATGCCAAGGCCGGTAACATCAACAACGCGCTGAAGCAGGCCACCGGCGAGTTTGTGGCGATTTTCGACTGCGACCACGTGCCGACCCGCTCCTTCCTGCAATTGACCATGGGCTGGTTCTTCAAAGACAAGAAGCTGGCGATGTTGCAGACCCCGCATCACTTCTTCTCGCCGGATCCGTTTGAGCGCAACCTTGGGCGTTTCCGCCAGACCCCGAACGAAGGCACGCTGTTCTACGGCCTGGTGCAGGACGGCAATGATATGTGGGACGCGACCTTTTTCTGCGGTTCTTGCGCCATCCTGCGCCGCAGCGCGCTGGATGAGATAGGCGGCATCGCGGTGGAAACCGTCACCGAAGATGCCCATACCTCGTTGCGTTTGCATCGTCGCGGGCACACCTCGGCCTATATCCGTATTCCACAGGCCGCCGGGCTGGCGACCGAAAGCCTGTCGGCGCACATTGGCCAGCGCATTCGTTGGGCGCGCGGCATGGTGCAGATTTTCCGGCTGGATAATCCGCTGTTCGGCAAGGGGCTGAAACTGGCGCAGCGGCTGTGTTACGCCAACGCCATGTTGCACTTCTTGTCCGGTATTCCGCGGTTGATTTTCCTCACCGCGCCTTTGGCGTTCCTGCTGCTGCACGCCTATATCATTTTCGCCCCTGCGCTGGCGATCGCGCTCTATGTGTTGCCGCATATGATCCATGCCAGCCTGACCAACTCGCGCATCCAGGGTAAATACCGTCACTCTTTCTGGAGCGAGATCTACGAGACCGTGCTGGCCTGGTATATCGCCCGACCTACCACGGTGGCGCTGTTCAATCCGCACAAGGGTAAATTCAACGTGACCGCCAAAGGCGGGCTGGTAGAAGAGGAGCATGTCGATTGGGTGATTACCCGGCCTTACATGTTCCTGGTGGTGCTCAATCTGGCCGGCCTGATCTTCGGCGCCTGGCGGATGGTCTACGGCCCGACGGACGAAGTCATGACGGTGATCGTCAGCCTGGTGTGGGTGCTGTACAACATGACCATTCTCGGCGGCGCGGTGGCGGTGGCGGTAGAGGCCAAGCAGGTGCGCCAGGCGCACCGCGTGGAGATTGCCATGCCGGCCGCGATAGCCCGCGCCGATGGTCACCTGTTCCCTTGCACGCTGCGCGACTATTCCGACGGCGGGGTAGGGATTGAAATGCGCGTGTCGGATGCGCTGAAAGACGGCGACAAGGCGTCGTTGCTGCTAAAACGCGGCCAGCAGGAATACAGCTTCCCGTGCGTGGTCACGCGTGCCTTCGGCAGTAAGGTGGGGATCCGCATGGTCTCACTCACTACCCGTGAACATATTGATTTTATTCAGTGCACCTTTGCCCGCGCCGATACCTGGGCGCTGTGGCAGGACGGGTTCCCTGAAGATAAACCGATCGAAAGCCTGCGCGACGTTCTGGCGCTGGGCTTCCGGGGTTACCTGCGCATGGCGGACTATGCGCCGCCGATGGTGCGCAGCCTGCTGGTCGGATTCACGACGATGATTGCGTGGATAGCGTCATTTATCCCGCACGGTGTTGGCAGGAACCCGGCTTTCAGCCAAAAAGAGACAGTGGTATAGGCAAACCGCCCCGCTCACTTGCCTGGCTCCCAGGCGCTAACATTGATGATGATACGATGACGAGAAAAATAACCTGGTTTACCGCCCTGGCCTTAGGCATCAGCACCCTGTCTCAGGCTGAAACCGCCACCGCGCCGACCGTCGTCGCGCCACCGGTAAATGTACCGGCCGATGCACCGGTCACCACACCAATGGGAGCGGCCGCACCGCAGGATGCGAATGCGCCGGTTCGTGACGTGCAATTGCCGTTTGCCCAGATAGCGCCGCCGCCGGGGACCTTTACCCTGCGCGGCACCCGGCCGGATGGCCAGGTTGAGTTCGGCGTCCGCAGTGACGAAGTGGTGTCGCAGGCGACGCTCGATCTGGAGTTCACTCCTTCGCCGTCGCTGATCCCGGTAGAGTCGCACGTCAAGGTGTACCTCAATGACGAATTGATGGGCGTGACCACCCTCACCAAAGAACAGCTCGGCAAGCCGAATCGCATCCAGATGGCGATCGACCCGCGCTATATTACCGATTTTAACCGCGTGCGGCTGGTGTTCGTCGGCCACTACCAGAACATCTGCGAAAACCCGGCCAACAGTACGCTGTGGCTCGACGTCAGCAAATCCAGTTCGCTGAATTTGCGTTTCCAGACGCTGCCGCTGAAGAACGAGCTGTCGCATTTCCCGGAGCCTTTCCTGGACAGCCGCGACAACCGGCCGCTGACGTTGCCGATGGTGTTCGCCGGCTCGCCGGACCTCACCCAGCAGCGTGCGGCGGGTATGCTGGCCTCGTGGTTCGGCAGCAAGGCGCAGTGGCGCGGCCAGTCGTTCCCGACGTTGTATAACAAGCTGCCGGACCAGCACGCCATCGTCTTCGCCACCAATAAACAGCGCCCGGATTTCCTGCGCGATTACCCGGCGGTCAACGGGCCAACGGTGGAGATGATCAGCCATCCTGACAATCCCTACGTCAAACTGCTGCTGGTGCAGGGGCGCGATGACAACGATTTGATCACCGCGGTAAAAGGCATTGCGCAGGGCAACATTCTGTTCCGCGGCCAGAACGTCACGGTGGACAAGGTTGAACAACTGGCGCCGCGCAAGCCGTACGATGCGCCTAACTGGGTGCGCACCGATCGGCCAATGACCTTTGCCGAGTTGCAGCAGTACGCCGAACAGCTGCAAACCAGCGGTATCGAGCCTGGCCCGATCTCGCTGACCATGAACCTGCCGCCGGACCTGTTCCTGATCCGCAGCACCGGCATCGATATGCACCTGAAATACCGCTATACCGCGCCGCGCATTCAGGACGGTTCGCGCCTGAGCGTTAGCCTGAACAACCAGTTCGTGCAGGCCTATTCGCTGGTGCCGGAACACGAACAGGGCGCTCAGCTACTGCGTCTGCCGTTGACCCAGGGGCTGATCGACTCCGACAAGAGCGTCAATATTCCGGCGCTGCGGTTGGGTGCCAGCAACCAGATGCGTTTCGACTTTGATTACACCACGCTGTTGGCCAGTGGGGCGGAAGGGCGTTGCGAGACCTATTCGTTCACCCAAAACCATGCGGTCATCGACGGTTCGTCGACCATTGATTTCTCCGGTTACCGTCACTTTATGGCGATGCCGGATCTGCGCGCCTTCGCCAATGCCGGTTTCCCGTTCAGCCGTCTGGCCGACCTGTCGCAGACGCTGGTGCTGGTCAACAAACAGCCGCAGCCGGCGCAGGTCAGCGCCATGCTGAACGCGCTGGGGATCATCGGCGCCCAAACCGGTTACCCGGCGTTGGCAATGACGCTGAGTGACGACTGGTCGCAGGCCAAAGATCGCGATGCCGATATTCTGATGATCGGCACTATCCCGCCTGAACTGCGGGACGACAAAAAAATCAGTCTGCTGGTGGACGCCACCCAAAGTTGGGTGAAGCAGCCAACGCGTCAGTTGCCGCTGCCGACAATGGATGTATTGCCGGAGGACACCAAACCCGACAGCCAGACCACCATCAGTTCCGAAGGCGCGATGTCGGCGATTATCGGCGTGCAGTCGCCGTTTAACGATCAGCGCAGCATTGTGGCGCTGCTGGCCGACAGCCCGCGCGGCTATGATCTGTTGAACACGGCGCTGCTGGACAGCGGCAAGCGTGCGGCGGTGTTTGGCTCGGTGGCGGTGATCCGCGAATCGGGGGTGAACAGCCTGCGCGTGGGCGACGTTTATTATGTCGGTCACCTGCCGTGGTGGGAGCGCATCTGGCACGCGTTGTCGACCCATCCGGTGTTGCTGGCGGTGATTGCGGTGGCGGTGGTGGTGATTCTGGCGCTGATGCTGTGGCGTGGCCTGAAGGCCTTTAGCCGCCGTCGCCTGTCGCCTGAAGATCGGGATTAATCGCCATGTTCGCAACGCTGAAACGCCTGACGTTCGGCATGCTGCTGCTGTGCGCATTCAGCGCGGCGGCGGCCTGCGAGTGGCCGGCCTGGCAACAGTACAAACAGTTTTACATCAGCGAGGAAGGACGGGTGATCGACCCCAGCAGCCCGAACCGCATCACCACCTCGGAAGGGCAGAGCTACGGCCTGTTTTTCGCTCTGGTGGCGAACGATCGGCCGACGTTCGACAAGCTGCTGGAATGGACGGAAAACAACCTGGCGGCGGGCGATCTCAGCGCCCATTTACCCGCCTGGCTGTGGGGCGAGGACGATAAAAAGCGCTGGACGGTGCTGGACACGAATACGGCGTCCGATGCCGATCTGTGGATTGCCTACAATCTGCTGGAAGCCAGTCGTTTGTGGAAAAGCAGGCGTTATCAAACTCTGGGTACGCTGCTATTGCAGCGTATCGGTCGCGAAGAAGTGGCCGATATTCCCGGACTGGGGCTGATGCTGCTGCCGGGCAAGGTCGGGTTCGTGGCGGAAGATCGCTGGCGGCTCAATCCGAGCTACCTGCCGCCGCAGCTGCTGGCGCGTTTCGCCGCATTGAACGGCCCATGGCGAGCGATGCAGCAAACCAATCAGCGGCTGTTGCTGGAAACCGCGCCGCACGGCTTTTCGCCGGATTGGGCGGTGTGGCAGGCCGGCAAAGGCTGGCAAGCGGATACCGTGAAACCGGATGTCGGCAGTTACGACGCCATCCGGGTTTATCTGTGGGCCGGCATGCTGGCGGATGATGACGAGCATAAAGCCGCATTGATCAAACAGCTGCTGCCGATGGCGCAATTGACCGCTCAACAGGGCGTTCCGCCGGAAAAAGCCGACACCGCCAGCGGTAAAACCAGCGGCGATGGCCCGGTGGGCTTCTCCGCCGCCATGCTGCCGATGTTGGCCAACCAAACGGCTGCGCTGGACGCCCAGCGTCAACGCATCAATCAACACCCTCCGGGCGACGATGCCTATTTCAGCGCCTCTTTGACGCTGTTCGGCCAGGGATGGGATCAACAACGTTATCGTTTTAATCGGCAGGGTGAACTTCAACCCGCCTGGGGCGGCCAATGCGTAACTTCAAAATAAACTGGCTGGGCCTGGTGCCTTTAAGCCTGGCGATGCTGCCGCAGGCGCAGGGGGCGGAAGCCGTCGCGCCGGAACAGTGGTTGCTGGAACAGGTGCGAGTGGGGGAGGCCAGTAACAAGGATGAACTGGTGCGCCAGTCGCTTTATCGGCTTGAACTGATGGATCCGAATAACCCGGACGTGATTTCAGCGCGCATGCGCCTGGCGTTGCGGCAGGGCAATCAGGCGCTGGCACAGCAGCAACTGGATAAGCTCAAGCAGATTGCGCCGCAGTCCAGCGCTTATCGCCAGGCGGAAATGAACATGCTGCTGACCCAGCCGGAAACCCGCCAAAAACTGCAACAGGCGCGGCTGATGGCGACCGCCGGCCGTTTGCCGGAGGCGAAAGCGCAGTATGATGATTTGTTCCATGGCGATCCGCCAACGTTGGAACTGGCGGTGGAGTATTGGCGTCTGGTTGCCCGTCTGCCGGGTCAGCAAGCCGCTGCGCTGAAACAGCTACAGTCGCTGGATCAACACTATTCCGGTAACGTGCCGCTGCGCATGTCGCTGGCGCGGATGCTGTTCAGCCAGGATCGTGACGCGCAGGCCTATGATTTACTGCAAAAAGTGGCCGCCGATCCCGCCGGACGCGGCGATGCCGCCGATCTGTGGCTGGAAAAGGTCAAAGCCATGCCGGTCAGCCCGCAAAGCGTGGCGGCCCTCAACCGATTCCTCGGCGTATTTGAAACCGGCGATCAGGCGGTCAGCGCCCGGCAGGAACTGGCCCGGCAGCAAACGTTGTTGTCGGATCCCACCTATCTGGCGCGGGCGCGCGGGTTGGCGCAGGTGGACAAGGGCGGCAGCCGTGCGGCGATCCCCGAACTGAGAAAAGCGCTGGCGGCCTCGCCCAATGATGCCGAAGTGCTGGGGGCGCTGGGCCAGGCCTATTCACGCGCCGGTAATCGCCCACAGGCATTGAGCCTGTTCCGTCAGGCGTTGCAGGCCGATAAAGGGGGCAATAACAGCAGCAAATGGCAGAGCCTGATTAAGAGCAATGCTTACTGGCTGGCGATTGACGAAGGCGACAAGGCGCTGAAAGCCGGCAATCTGGCATTGGCGCAGCAAAAATACCAGCAGGCGGGCCAGATTGACGGCCGCGACAGCAGTGCGGCGCTCGGCCTGGGTGACGTTGCGGTGGCGCGTAAAGATGACGCCGCTGCGGAACGTTATTATCAGCAGGCGCTGAGGCTGGAGCCGGGTAACGGCAGTGCGGTGCGCGGTCTGGTGAATATCTACCAGCGTCAGTCGCCGGAAAAGGCGCTGGCCTATCTCAATAGCCTGCCGCGCAGCCAGCAAAACAAGCTGCGCAGTACGCTCGACGGCCTGCAGCTCGATATGCTTAAGCAGCAGGCTGACGACTTGGCCGGGCAGCAGCAATGGCATCAGGCGGCGGAAAAATACCGCCGCGCCCAGTTGATGGACCCTGATGACGTCTGGCTGACCTATCACTATGCGCAGACGCTGCGTCAGGCCGGGCAACCGCAGCAGGCGGACGCCTTGTTCAGCCGGTTGGCGCAGAAACAGCGTGACAACCCGCAGCAGGCCTATGCCTATGCATTATACCTCTCCGGCAGCGATCGCGACCGGCAGGCATTGGCACAACTGAATACCTTGCCCGCCGCGCAGTGGAACGACAATATGAGCGAGCTGGCGCAGCGGCTGAAAATGCAGGCGACGCTGGAACAGGCCGAACGGCTGCGCGCCGCAGGCGACGAACCTGGCGCGGTAGCCTATCTGCGCCGACAACCGGCGGATACCCGTATCGATCTTCAGTTGGCCGATTGGGCGCTAGCCAGCGGTGAATATGATGCCGCGCTGGCCGACTATCAGCGGGTGCGAGCCCGTGAGCCGAACAACCCGGATGCGCGGTTGGGTGAGATTGAGGCCTATGTGGCGCAGGGCAAACTCAGCGAGGCGCGCCAGCGCCTGCAAACTGAACCGCAGGCGCCGGAACCTTCCAGCAACAGCGGGCGGCGGGTGGCCAATGCCTGGTATGCCGTTGGGGAGCCGCAGAAAGCGAGCGATATCTTTACCCGACTGAAAACGGCCGCGCAACAGGAGCCGGCGGGGCAGGCGAAAGCGTTGATTTACCGCGATGCGGCCCGGATTGAGCGTGCACAACGGCAGCCGGAATTGGCACAGCAGGACTATAAACAAGCGATGGTCGCCGGCGGCATCACGCCGACCGTGCCGCAGGATAACGACAGTTACACTTACCTGACGCGCAACAACCCGAGTGACGACTGGCTCAAGCGCGGTATTCGCTCGGACGCGGCGGATCTGTACCGCCAGCAGGATGTCAATGTCACGCTCGATCATGATTACTGGCGTTCCAGCGGTACCGGCGGCATCTCCGACTACAAAGCGCACGACACCATGTTGCAGGTGGACATGCCGCTGTACGACGGGCGGGCCTTCCTGCGGACCGATACCGTGCAACTGGGTGCCGGCAGTTTTTCCTCCGACAGCAGCGGCAAGTATTACGAAACCTTCGGCACCTGCAATACCCAGGGCTGCAGCGGCGACGAGCGTCAGAAAACCACCGGCACCAGCGTGGCGGCCGGTTGGAAAAACGAGAGTTGGGCAGGGGACATCGGTACCACACCGATGGGCTTTGAGGTAGTCGACTGGGTTGGCGGGCTGGCCTACAGCAATGACTGGAACCATATTGGCTGGACGCTGGCGGCTTCGCGCCGGCCGATTTCCAGCTCGCTGCTGGCGTTTGGCGGCACTAAGGATCCGAATACCGGCACCACCTGGGGCGGCGTGCGTGCCACCGGGGTGAGCCTTAGCGCCAGCTACGATCGCGGCGAAGCGCACGGTGTCTGGGCTGACCTCAGCGCGCACCAACTGACCGGCAAAAACGTCGAGGATAACCAGCGCGAGCGGTTTATGGCCGGTTATTACTACAAACTGATCAACGAAGATAACCGCCGCGTCACCGTCGGGCTGAACACCATGCTGTGGCACTATCAAAAGGATTTGAGCGGTTACTCGCTCGGCCAGGGGGGGTATTACAGCCCGCAGCAATATATGTCGCTGGCGGTGCCGGTAAATTATCGCCAGCGTACCGAGAACTGGTCGTGGGAACTGGGCGGATCGGTATCGCTGTCCCATTCGAAAACCAACAGCCAACGGCGTTATCCGCTGCAGGGGCTGATACCGGATTCGTTGCCGGACAAGTTCGCGGTGGAAGACGGCAGCTCCTCCTCCGGCGTTGGTTATACTTTGCGGGCGATTGTTGAGCGCCGTCTCAGCTCGCACTGGACACTGGGCGCCGGCATTGATATTCAGCAGGCGAAGGATTATACACCGAGCCACGCATTGATTTATCTACGCTATTCGTTGGCGGGCTGGCAGGGCGACCTCGATTTGCCGCCGCAGCCGCTTACGCCTTACGCCGACTTCAAATAACCCGGCTCAGTCAGATTCGGAGTGTCGGACACAGGGTAGTTTTGCTACCCTGTGTTAAGGCTGCGTCCTGCCATTTTCCGCCACCGGCGCGCATGTGCCGGGGCGAGATAGGGCCTTTCGATTAAGAAAAGACTGAAACCCGCAGTTTTCTTGGTTCTGCCATGGGTATGGCAAGATAAAAACGGCAGACAATCGAGTATACTCGGACCGGTCCGAAGGGGGCTAGGATACTTCTTAACCTCTTTTTTATTTCAGCCCGAATTAGCGGAGAGCAGGTTTGCGGGTCAGGCGTTCATTAACGATTAAACAGATGGCAACGGTGTCCGGTGTGGCGCTGGTGACGATCTGCATATTTATCGTGATCCAGTTATTCCACTTTGTGCAGCAGCGCAGGGATGACTATGCCCAGCAACTGGAAAACATTGCTCATTCCGTACGCCAACCGCTAGCGGAAGCCGTGCTGCGCATGGACGTGCCGGAAACCAAGCGGGTGCTGAACACCTTGCTGCCGGTGGGCATATTGACCCGTGCGGATATCGTGCTGCCGAATGAATTCCAGGCATTGCACGCCAATTTCCCACCGGAACGCCCGGTGCCTACGTTGATCGCCCGCCTCTTCGAGTTGCCGATACAAATTTCTGTTCCGCTCTATTCGCTGGAGCGTGTGCCTGCCAATCCGCAGCCTCTGGCCTATCTGGTGCTGCAGGCCGATTCGTTCCGCATGTACCAATTCATTCTCAGCATGTTGTCGACCATGTTGTCGACCTATTTGCTGCTGGCGTTGATTTTGTCGGTCGCGATCAGTTGGTGTATGAACCGGCTGATGGTGCATCCGCTGCGCGCAATGGCGAAAGAGCTGGAAAATATTTCGCAGGACGAAGCGCCTTATCACCAACTGATGCTGCCGGCCCTGCACCAGGACGATGAACTGGGGTTGTTGGTGCGCAATTACAATCGCAATCAGCAACGGTTGGCCAAAGCCTATGCCGAGATGAGCCGCCTGAGCACGCGCCACCCGGTAACCGGGCTGCCTAACCAGGCGCTGTTTACCGCCTTGCTGGAACAGCATATCGCCTCCAGCCTGCGGCCCGATCGCTTTAACCTGCTGGTCATCGGCATTGAGACGCTGCATGAGGCCTCCGGCGTGCTCAACCCGGCGATGCGCGAAGCGCTGTTGCTGGCGTTGGCGAAGAAGCTGCGTGAATGTCTTGATGAGAACGGCGTGCTGGCGCAACTGAGCAACACCGAATTCGCTATTTTGGCCAAAGGCGTCGAGCGACCGTTCCACGCCATGCAGCTGGCGCGCCGCATCATGGCGCAGATCAATGCGCCGCTGAGCCTGCAGGAAATGCCGTTGCGGCCAAGTGCCAGCATCGGTATCGCCCACTATCTCAATGTGGGGGAGAGTGCGGAACAACTGCTGCGCAGCGCCACTTCGGCGATGATGTCGGCGCATCGTGAAGGCAAGAACCAGATCCTGTTCTTTGAGCCAAGCCTGACGGAACGCACCCAAAAGCGCCTGACGCAGGAAAGTGAAATCCTGCACGCCATTGAGCAACGCCGCTTCACCCTGTTTTTGCAGCCGCAGATGGACATGCAGTCCAATGCGGTGATCGGCGCCGAGGCGCTGCTGCGTTGGCAGCAGTACGACGGCAGTTTTACTCTGCCGGCAGACGTCATTCCGTTAGCCGAGGAGCTTGGCGTGATTGTGCCGCTCGGCAACTGGGTGCTGGAGGAGTCCTGCCGCATTCTGGCGGACTGGCAGACCAGAGGCATTACGCTGCCGTTGGCGGTCAATATTTCCGCCACCCAGATGCAGCATGAAGACTTTATCCCACACCTGAAGAGCATGTTGGCGCAGCATCATATTGATCCGCGCAAGCTGCTGCTGGAAATTACCGAAACGGTGCGCATTGACGATCTCGATCGTGCGTTGGCGCTGTTGCGGGAACTGCACGACCTGGGGCTGTCGATTGCGCTGGACGATTTTGGCATGGGGTATTCCAGCCTTAATTACCTTAACCGCCTGAAATGCCTGCCGATCGATTTGATTAAGATCGACAAGAGTTTTATTCAGGGATTGCCGGCGGATGACGCGATGGTGCGTATCGTCAGTTCGATTTCTGAGGTGCTGCATCTGCCGGTGATGGCCGAAGGCGTCGAAAATGCCGGGCAGCGCGACTGGCTGTTGCAGCACGGTATTTACAGTGGTCAGGGGTTCCTGTTTGCCCGTCCGTTGCCGCGTGCGGAATTTGAAGCGCAGTTCTGCCAACCGCCCGCTTAAGCTCTCCACCTTCGCCTTTCGCTTCGGGCGGCGCGTGCGTCGCCCGTTGCATATCCTGCCCAAAAAGCGTTGATTATCAGCTACCCCTTTTGCGTTAGTGCAAAGAAATAGTTACGCAATTCGCCGCCATACATTCGAGCTGGCGCGTTTCAGCTCTTAAATTCGTATCAACATGTGTCTGTGGCTGCAACAAATTATTTCCATGTTGTTATGTGGGTGTTATTTTCCGCGCAAGCGATGAACAGGCGAGATAACTAGACTACCGCCTGGTGCGTGTCTTCCCCCCCAAAGGATGTTCATATGAAAATCACTATCTTTAAGAGCCTCTATTTTCAGGTGCTGACGGCGATTACGCTGGGCGTCCTGCTTGGCCATTTCTATCCTGAGATTGGCGCACAGATGAAACCTCTGGGCGATGGATTCGTTAAGTTGATCAAGATGATCATTGCGCCGGTGATTTTCTGTACCGTGGTGACCGGCATCGCGGGCATGGAGAGCATGAAAGCCGTAGGCCGCACCGGTGCGATCGCACTGCTCTATTTTGAAATTGTCAGCACCCTGGCGCTGCTGATTGGCCTGCTGATCGTCAACGTGGTACAGCCGGGTGCGGGGATGAACATCGATCCGGGCACGCTGGACGCCAAAGCGGTGGCGGTATACGCCGAACAGGCTCAGCAGCAGGGTATCATTCCGTTCCTGCTGGACATCATTCCCGGCAGCGTCATCGGCGCTTTCGCCAGCGGCAACATTCTGCAGGTGCTGCTGTTTGCCGTGCTGTTCGGTTTTGCCCTGCATCGCCTGGGTGATAAAGGCCAATTGATCTTCAACGTGATCGACAGTTTCTCGCGCGTTATTTTCGGCATCATCAATATGATCATGCGCCTGGCGCCGCTGGGGGCGTTCGGGGCAATGGCGTTCACCATCGGCAAGTATGGCGTGGGTACGCTGCTGCAACTCGGCCAGTTGATTGCCTGCTTCTATATTACCTGCGTACTGTTCGTGGTGGTGGTGCTTGGCACCATTGCTCGCGCCAATGGTTTCAGCATTTTCAAATTTGTTCGCTATATCAAAGAAGAGTTGCTGATTGTGCTCGGGACCTCTTCTTCCGAGTCGGTGCTGCCGCGCATGCTCGACAAAATGGAAAAGCTGGGCTGTAAAAAATCGGTGGTGGGGTTGGTTATCCCGACCGGTTATTCCTTTAACCTGGACGGCACCTCGATCTACCTGACCATGGCGGCGGTATTTATCGCTCAGGCGACCAATACCCATATGGATATCGTGCATCAGGTGACTCTGCTGGTGGTGCTGTTGCTGTCCTCGAAAGGGGCTGCCGGGGTGACCGGTAGCGGCTTTATCGTGTTGGCTGCCACCATTTCCGCAGTGGGCCATCTGCCGCTGGCCGGTCTGGCGCTGATTCTGGGCATTGACCGCTTTATGTCCGAAGCCCGTGCGCTGACCAATCTGGTCGGTAACGGTGTGGCAACCGTGGTGGTAGCGAAATGGTGCAAACAGCTGGATGAAAAACAGCTGAAAGACACCTTGTCCAACAAGCACGGCGAAGGTGCCGATAAAACACTGCCTTCTGCCTGATTTTAGCTTCAAATCACCGGCTGCGGCCGTAGCCGGTGACATTTTGTTCCCCCGAGTAACTCATTCTTGCATTAAAAACCCGACTATCCATTATTTTTCACTTCAATGAGTGACATCCGCAAAGGCATGCGGTCTAACAGAGTGGTACACTTTCTGCTTTCCGCCCCACTGTGAAACTCAGGGCGTATTTGTAGGCTGTACGACACAGCCTAATATTCCGGTGAATGGAATATCCGCATTTGTATACAGAAATTGGATAGTAATTAAGTAGGGGTTCACATGCAGGGCACCAGAATTCATCTTATAGTCGGTGGGCTGTTGTTGGCTGCCGCCAACGGCAGCGTGCAGGCTGAAGCACTACAACCCGATCCTGCCTGGCAGCAGGGTAAGCTCGACAACGGGTTTTCATGGCAGATACTTGATACGCCGCAGCGACCTAGCGATCGCGTCGAGCTACGGTTGATGGTCAATACCGGCTCGCTGGTGGAGTCTTCCCAGCAGATTGGTTTTGCCCACCTGCTGCCGCGCCTGTCGCTGGCGCGCAGCGAAAGCTTTACGCCACCGCAGTTGCGCTCGCTGTGGCAACAGAGTGTGGACAGCGAGCGGCCTTTGCCGCCGGCGATCAGCTCTTACGATTTCACCCTTTATAATCTCAGCCTGCCGAATAACCGCCCAGACTTGCTGAAAGAAGCGCTGGCGTGGCTTTCCGATACCACCGGCAAGCTGGCGATTGACGAACATACCGTGCATGCGGTGATGAACTCCAGCGTCGACCCGGTCGGTACTTTCCCGCCGAACCCCAAAGATGCCTGGTGGCGTTATCGCCTGAAAGGCTCGACGCTGCTGGCGCACGATCCGGCCCAGCCGGTGAAACGGCCGGTGAATATCGATCAACTGAAGAAGTTCTACCAGCAATGGTACACGCCGGATGCGATGACGCTGTATGTGGTGGGTAAAGTGGACAGCCGCAGCCTGGGCGAGCAAATCAACAAAGCCTTCTCGCCGCTGAAAGGGAAACGTGAAACGCCGGCCACCATGCCGACGTTGACGCCGTTGCCGCCGCAGCCGGTCAGCCTGATCAGCGAGCAGGTGAAGCAGGATACGTTGTCGATCATATGGGACGCGCCATGGCACCCGATCCGCGATTCGCAGAACCTTAGCCGTTACTGGCGCAGCGATATCGCCCGCGAGGCGCTGTTCTGGCATCTTCAGCAGGTGCTGGAAAAGAGTGACCAGAAAAACCTGCATCTGGGCTTCGATTGCCGCGTGCAGTACCAGCGCGGCCAGTGCGGCATTCACCTTGATACGCCGAACAACAATCTGAACAACAGCCTGGGCTTTATCGCCCGCGAGTTGGCCAGCGTGCGTAACAATGGGTTGTCGCAGGATGAGTTTAACGGCCTGTTGGCGCAGAAGAACGATCAACTGAGCAAGTTGTTCGCCACCTACGCACGCACCGACACTGACGTGCTGATGAGCCAGCGTCTGCGTTCGCAACAAAGCGGCGTTGTGGACATCGCGCCGGAACAGTATCAGAAGCTGCGTCAGGAGTTCCTCTCCGGATTAACGCTGGAAGCACTGAACCAGGAGCTGAAGCTTCAGCTCTCGCAAGATGCGACGCTGGTATTGATGCAGCCGAAGGGCGAGCCGGAAATGAGCATGAAGCAGTTACAGGAAACCTATAACGGCATTATGGCACCGGCACCGGCGGTGGTGACGGAAGAGGCCAAGCCGACCGACACCGCTCCGGCACCGGAGACCAGCGCACAGTAAAAGCGGAGGGGGCGGTTGCCCCCTCAGTTGCGGTACAGTACCTTGATGATGTGGTAGCCGAACTGGGTTTTCACCGGACCATAAGGTTTCAGCAACGGGATGCTGAATACCGCTTTATCAAAGGCCGCCACCATGGTGCCCTTATTGAATTCGCCCAAGGCGCCGCCGTTGCGCTTTGACGGGCAGCTTGAATATTTGCGCGCCAGCGTGTCGAAGCTGACGCCGCGCTTCAGCTTGGCCAGCAGATCGTTGGCCAGTTTTTCGTTATCTACCAGAATGTGCAGGGCGCACGCCGTCTTTGCCATGGTATTGCCTTATCGATACAGAAATTGTGCCGAGTATACCCGTTAAATCTCATCGGCGCTTTCTGCTACAATCCCCTTCCACGTGATAAAGTCGAGCAATAAAGCGCCATGCGATTAAACCCCAGCCAACAACAAGCCGTCGAATTCGTTACCGGGCCTTGCCTGGTGCTGGCCGGTGCAGGTTCCGGCAAGACGCGCGTCATCACCAATAAAATCGCTCACCTGATCCACAACTGTGGGTATCAGGCGCGGCATATCGCCGCCGTGACCTTTACCAACAAGGCGGCGCGTGAGATGAAAGAGCGTGTGGCGCAAACCATGGGGCGCAAAGAAGCGCGCGGGCTGATGATTTCCACTTTCCACACGCTGGGCCTGGAAATCATCAAGCGTGAATACGTCGCGCTGGAGATGAAGTCCAACTTCTCGCTGTTCGACGATCAGGATCAGCTGGCGTTGTTGAAAGAGCTGACCGAAAAATGGCTGGAGAATGACAAAACGCTGGTGGCACAGCTGATTTCCACTATCTCCAACTGGAAAAATGATCTGGTCGATCCCAAAAAGGCGATGGAGCTGGCACGCTCCGAGCGCGACAAGCTGTTCGCTCATTGCTACGGCCTGTATCACGCCCATATGAGGGCGTGTAACGTGCTGGATTTCGACGATTTGATCCTGTTGCCGACCTTACTGCTGCAGCGTAATGAAGAAGTGCGCGAGCGTTGGCAAAACCGTATTCGTTATCTGTTGGTGGATGAGTATCAGGACACCAATACCAGCCAGTATGAACTGGTAAAACTGCTGGTGGGTAACCGCGCGCGCTTTACCGTGGTGGGGGACGATGACCAGTCGATCTACTCCTGGCGCGGCGCGCGGCCGCAAAATCTGGTGTTGCTGAAGGAAGACTTCCCGGCGCTGCAGGTGATCAAGCTGGAGCAGAACTACCGCTCCAGCGAACGTATCCTGAAAGCGGCGAATATTCTGATCGCCAATAACCCGCACGTGTTTGAAAAACGGCTGTTTTCCGAGCTGGGCTACGGTGAAGAGCTGAAAGTGGTGACTGCGAATAACGAGGATCACGAGGCCGAGCGAGTCGTGGGGGAACTGATTGCTCACCACTTCGTGAAGAAAACCAATTACGGCGATTATGCGATCCTTTATCGCGGTAACCATCAGTCGCGGCTGTTTGAAAAAATGCTGATGCAGAACCGTATTCCTTACAAGATTTCTGGCGGCACCTCGTTTTTCTCGCGGCCGGAAATCAAGGATCTGCTGGCCTATTTGCGCGTGCTGACCAACCAGGATGACGACAGCGCTTTCCTGCGTATCGTCAATACGCCAAAACGTGAAATTGGCCCGGCAACGTTGCAAAAGCTGGGTGAGTGGGCCAATCAGCGCAACAAAAGCCTGTTTCGCGCCAGTTTCGATCTGGGCCTGAGCCAGCATCTGACCGGCCGCGGGCTGGAGTCGCTGCAACGCTTCACCCATTGGCTGGACGGTATCGCCCAACTGGCGGAGCGTGAGCCGGTGGCCGCGGTGCGCGACCTGATCCACGGTGTGGATTATGAAAGCTGGCTGTTTGAAACGTCACCCAGCCCGAAAGCCGCCGAAATGCGCATGAAAAACGTCAACACCTTGTTTGGCTGGATGACGGAAATGCTCGAAGGTAGCGAGCTGGATGAGCCAATGACGCTGACCCAGGTGGTGACGCGCTTTACCTTGCGGGACATGATGGAACGCGGTGAAAGCGATGAAGAGCTGGATCAGGTGCAACTGATGACGCTGCATGCCTCCAAAGGGCTGGAGTTCCCTTATGTGTTCCTAGTGGGGATGGAAGAGGGATTATTGCCGCATCAGAGCAGCATCGATGAGGATAATGTCGATGAAGAGCGGCGTTTGGCCTATGTGGGGATTACCCGCGCCCAAAAAGAGCTGATTTTTACGCTGTGCCGTGAGCGCCGCCAATATGGCGAGTTGGTGCGGCCGGAACCGAGCCGTTTCTTGCTGGAACTGCCGCAGGATGACCTGGCTTGGGAAAGCGAACGTAAGGTGGTCAGCCCGCAGGAGCGGATGCAAAAAGGGCAGGCGGGAGCTGCAAATCTGAGAGCGTTGCTAGAAAAATCGAGAACAGGGAAATAGCCAAAGAGGTATGCCTTGCCATTTGATTATATATCCAAAGTAATTGGAGTTGCAGCAAGGCGGCAAGCGCAAGCGTTGTGCAAATCGGTCAGGAACCGATTTGCACAACGCTTGCGCTTGCCCGAAGGGTGAGCCTCAGGGATGAGGCTCATTAATCCCCGGGAGCTTGGTTAGCCAAGTGACCGGGGTGAACGCGAGCAGCCAACACCGCTGCAGCTTCAATTACGAAGGAGATATCAACGTTGTTCTTCCAGCATCAGCGGCCAGTGCACATAGCTTTGCCAGTGGCTTTCCTGATCCAGCGCCTCTGCACGCAGCGGGTGCTGTTCCAGCCAGCCTGACGGCAGGATCACCGTCAGTTCGTCATCGTTATTGGCGCGCAGGCGCACCGCAGGCAGCGTGTCGTCGCGGCGTCGGCTGGCAAAGATGATGGCCAGCCGCAAAATGCGGCATAAACGTTGCGCCATACGCGGCGGCAGGGCGTTTTGCTGGCTGAGCAGCGGCAGATCGATAGGGTTGCTCTGGTTTTGCAGCAACGTAGCCAACAGCTTTTTTTGCGCCGGTGTGAAACCGGGTAAATCCAGATGACGGATCAGGTAGGCGGCGTGTTGCGGCGCCTGCTTGAAATCAACGCTGAGGCCGATTTCGTGGATCAGGCAGGCGCTGTGCAATAACTCGCGACATCGTGCGTCCAACTGCCACTCATTGCTCACCTGCTGCGAGAAGTTGGCAGCCAGTTGGCTGACGCGCTCGGCCTGTTCGGTATCCAGCAGGTAGCGCCGTTGCAGATTGCGAATGGTACGGCTGCGAATATCCTGTTCAACCGGCAGATGCAGCATGCCGTAAACCAGCCCTTCGCGTAGCGCGCCGCCGGCCAGCATCATGCTTTCAATACCCAGTTCCTGGAAAATCGCCAGCAGGATCGACAGCCCACTTGGAAACACCAGTGCGCGCTCCAGCGTCAACCCTTCGATTTCCAGCTCTTCCAGCTTGCCGCACTGAATGGCGCGCTGTTTCAACTGGCGCAGCTTGGGCAGGGTGATACGCTCATCCATGCCTTGCGCCACCATGATTTCCTGCAACGCCTGTACGGTGCCGGAAGCGCCGACGCAGATTTGCCAGCCGTGCTGACGCAGGTGCGGTGCTATTGGACGCACCATTTCGCGTGCGGCCTGTTCGGCGCGTTCGAAATTTTCCTGCCCCAGATTGCGATCGCTGAAGAAACGCTCCAGCCAGGTGACACAGCCCATAGACAGGCTGTATAGCTGGGCGGCCTGAGCGCCGGTACCGGTGACCAACTCGGTACTGCCACCGCCGATATCGACCACCAAACGCTGGTCCGGTCCGCCGGTGGTATGGGCAACGCCATGATAAATCAGGCGCGCTTCTTCCTCACCGCTGATCACCTGGATCGGACAACCGAGAATTTGCTCGGCGGTCTGCAGGAATTCATCGGCATTTGACGCCAGACGCAGCGTGGCCGTAGCGACCACACGGATCTGGGCGCGAGGGATGTCCTGCAAGCGTTCGGAGAACAGTTTCAGGCATTGCCAACCGCGCTGCATAGCGTCATGCGACAGGTGATTGTTCTGATCCAGCCCGGCCGCCAGACGCACTTTACGCTTGATGCGCGCCAGGGTCTGAATGCTGCCGGCCACTTCCCGTACCACCAGCATGTGGAAGCTGTTGGAGCCGAGGTCGATAGCGGCATAGAGCGTGCTGGAACTGAGCATGGTTATCAGCCTGGACGTTTACGGTTATTGCGTGGCGCGCTGCCACCGCGACGCGGTGCGGAATTACGGCGCGGGCCATTGCCGCCGCGTGGACGCGCAAGGCGTTTCGGCGCAGGCAGGTCAGTCAGCAACGCGTCGCTGTTGTACTTGCTCACCGGAATGCTGTGGCCGGTATAGGTTTCGATCGCCGGCAGGTTGAGCGCGTACTCTTCGCAGGCCAGGCTGATGGAATGGCCGCTTTCGCCGGCACGGCCGGTACGACCGATGCGGTGAACATAGTCTTCGCAGTCGTCAGGCAGATCGTAGTTGAATACGTGCGTAACCAACGGGATGTGCAGACCACGGGCGGCGACGTCGGTGGCGACCAGAATATCGAGGTTGCCCTTGGTGAAGTCTTCCAGAATACGCAGGCGTTTTTTCTGCGCCACATCGCCGGTCAGCAGGCCTACGCGGTGCCCGTCGGCCGCCAAATGGCCCCAGACGTCTTCACAGCGATGCTTGGTGTTGGCGAAGATGATGCAGCGGTCCGGCCACTCTTCTTCGATCAGCGTCTGCAGCAGGCGCATCTTTTCTTCGTTGGACGGGTAGAACAATTCTTCTTGAATGCGGTGGCCGGTTTTCTGTTCCGGTTCCACTTCAACATATTCAGCGTTGTTCATCTGCTCGAAAGCCAGTTCGCGTACGCGATAGGACAGGGTGGCAGAGAACAGCATGTTCAGGCGTTGATCGACCGCAGGCATGCGGCGGAACAGCCAGCGAATGTCTTTGATAAAGCCCAGATCGTACATGCGATCGGCTTCGTCCAGCACTACGACCTGGATCGCGCCCAGATCGATGTAGTTCTGTTTGGCGTAATCGATTAAACGACCGGTAGTACCCACCAGGATATCCACGCCGCTTTCCAGCACTTTCAGCTGTTTGTCGTAGCCGTCGCCGCCGTAAGCCAGGCCAAGTTTCAGGCCGGTGGACTGGGACAGGGCTTCCGCATCGGAGTGGATCTGCACCGCCAGTTCACGCGTTGGCGCCATGATCAAGGCACGCGGCTGGTTGGTCTGGCGATCCTGTTTCGCCGGGTTAGAAAGCAAATAGTGAAAAGTAGACGCTAAAAATGCCAACGTCTTTCCGGTACCGGTTTGCGCCTGACCTGCAACGTCACGCCCGGAGAGCGTGAGCGGCAATGCTAACGCCTGGATAGGCGTGCAATGGTGAAACCCTTTTTTTTCAAGGGCTTCAAGGACTAACGGGTGCAGGGCGAAGTCGGAAAACTTCTGTTCGGTCAAGTGTGTTTTGCTCATAGTGTGGTAGAATATCAGCTAACTATTGCTTTACGAAAGCACATCCGTTGAAATAAACGCGGTGAAATAAAATCACCTTGGGTTGGTTAATGCTACACCAACAAGGTAGACATACATCCTGTGGAGTAGAACATGAGCGATAAAATTATTCACCTGACTGACAGCAGCTTCGACACCGACGTGCTACAAGCTGAAGGGGCAATCCTGGTCGATTTCTGGGCTGAATGGTGTGGGCCGTGCAAGATGATTGCTCCGATTCTGGATGAAATTGCCGTTGAGTTCGAAGGCAAGTTGACCATCACCAAGCTGAATATCGACCAAAACCCGGCAACCGCACCTAAGTACGGTATCCGCGGTATCCCGACGCTGTTGTTGTTCAAAAACGGTGAAGTGGCAGCGACCAAGGTGGGCGCACTGTCCAAAGGTCAGCTCAAAGATTTCCTTAACGCGAATCTGTAATCGGGCGTAACGTCCTATATCCTATGGGTTTAAAGCAACAGTCAACAACGCTGTCGCTTCAGAGACAATGGGGATATTCAGGCGTCTGGCGGGGATTTAAATTCACCGCTAGACGCCTGCCAATAAGCGTGTTAAGTTTAGCCACACTGCATATAGAACTTGCCCGAAGTTTTAAATCTAAAGAGTTTGAATCTAAAGCTATACTCTGTGCTGAACCACTGGTGTTGAAAGTAAAATGAACTCAACCCGTGTTTTAGCAATCAAACGGTTTTGCAAAATCAATTTTAAGGTACCTTCGATCTTAAGCCGTCAATGCGCGCGTCTCCTGTAAGCCATTTCTTACCTTGACAGCTAGCGCCCGGTGGTCGAACGTCCAGTAAACAGGCACGTATCACGCTGCCATACCATTCACGATAGAAGTTCGAGACACACCCCGAGTTTAAGAACCCACCACTATGAATCTTACCGAATTAAAGAATACGCCGGTTTCTGAGCTGATTACTCTCGGCGAAAATATGGGGCTGGAAAACCTTGCCCGTATGCGCAAGCAGGACATTATCTTCTCCATCCTTAAGCAGCATGCGAAAAGTGGAGAAGATATCTTCGGCGATGGCGTGTTGGAGATATTGCAGGATGGATTTGGTTTCCTCCGCTCTGGAGACAGTTCCTACCTTGCAGGCCCCGACGACATCTACGTATCCCCTAGCCAAATCCGCCGTTTCAACCTCCGTACAGGTGACTCCGTTTCCGGTAAGATTCGTCCGCCAAAAGAAGGCGAGCGCTATTTTGCCCTGTTGAAAGTTAACGAAGTCAACTACGACAAACCGGAAAACGCCCGCAGCAAGATCCTGTTCGAGAACTTAACCCCACTGCATGCCAACTCCCGTCTGCGGATGGAACGTGGCAACGGTTCAACCGAAGACCTGACAGCACGCGTGCTGGACCTGGCTTCTCCGATTGGCCGTGGTCAGCGTGGTCTGATTGTTGCTCCACCGAAAGCCGGTAAAACCATGCTGCTGCAGAACATTGCGCAGAGCATCGCTTACAACCATCCAGACTGTGTGCTGATGGTACTGCTGATCGACGAGCGTCCGGAAGAAGTGACCGAGATGCAGCGTCTGGTGAAGGGTGAAGTCATCGCCTCTACCTTTGACGAGCCGGCTTCCCGTCACGTGCAGGTTGCGGAAATGGTGATCGAAAAGGCCAAGCGTCTGGTTGAGCACAAGAAAGACGTTATCATCCTTCTTGACTCTATCACCCGTTTGGCGCGTGCCTACAACACCGTGGTTCCGGCTTCCGGTAAAGTGTTGACCGGTGGTGTGGATGCCAACGCCCTGCATCGTCCTAAGCGTTTCTTCGGTGCGGCACGTAACGTTGAGGAGGGCGGTAGCCTGACCATCATCGCTACCGCGCTGGTAGATACCGGCTCCAAAATGGACGAGGTTATCTACGAAGAGTTCAAAGGTACCGGCAACATGGAATTGCATCTGGCGCGTAAAATCGCCGAGAAGCGCGTATTCCCTGCGATCGACTACAACCGCTCCGGTACCCGTAAAGAAGAGTTACTCACCACGTCTGAAGAACTGCAAAAAATGTGGATCCTGCGTAAAATCATTCACCCAATGGGCGAGATTGATGCGATGGAGTTCCTCATTAACAAGTTGGCCATGACCAAGACCAACGATGAATTCTTCGATATGATGAAGCGCTCATAATGACGATGCGCTCATAATTGAGTAAAAAATTCAGAGAACGCCACGCCTAGTCGTGGCGTTTTTTGCATTTGGCGGATACGATAAGTAACAGAAATGGAAATGTAAGTTTTTTGTGACTTACTGAGAATTCATCTTATTTGCGGTCGGCGTTTTGCCGCTCGCGCTTTGTTGCTGTCGAAACGGCGGGCACACACATTGGCGTAAGAATGAATGGCTGTTGTCATAGGAAATGACTGAAAGGTAGCGGGATCCCATGGCGCAACCTGTCGCCCGTGTTAAGCTGCCTTATCTTCTACAGAGATCTGTTAACTGTGAACTTACTCACTATGAGTACTGAAATTCTATTTGTTTTCCTGTTTTCTTTGGCGTTTCTCTTTGTTGCCCGTAAAGCAGCAAAACGTATTGGCCTGGTTGATAAACCCAATTACCGTAAACGTCATCAGGGGTTAATTCCTCTTGTCGGCGGTATTTCCGTTTATGCCGGGTTGTGCTTTGCCTTCCTTATCTCTGACCAAACGATTGCGCACGGTAAACTTTACCTCACCTGTGCGGGTATATTGGTGTTCGTTGGTGCTCTCGACGATCGTTTCGATATCAGCGTGAAAATTCGCGCGTTGGTTCAGGCATTGGTCGGCATTGCGATGATGGTCTTCGCCGGGCTCTATCTGCGAAGTTTCGGCCATGTGCTGGGCGACTGGGAAATGCAGTTGGGGCCTTTCGGCTATCTGGTCACGCTGTTTGCCGTTTGGGCGGCGATTAATGCCTTTAACATGGTGGACGGCATTGACGGTCTGCTGGGGGGGCTTTCGTGCGTTTCTTTCGGCGCGCTGGGTGTTTTGCTGTACCTGAGCGGCCACTCTGATTTGGCTTTTTGGTGCTTCGCGATGATTGCCACCATCGTTCCCTATATCCTGCTTAACCTCGGTATTCTTGGCCGCCGGTATAAGGTATTTATGGGGGATGCCGGCAGTACGCTGATCGGCTTCACCGCCATCTGGTTGTTGCTGCAAAGTTCGCAGGGTAAAGTCCATTCCATCAATCCGGTTACCGCCCTGTGGATTATCGCTATTCCGCTGATGGACATGATTGCGATCATGTACCGTCGCTTACGCAAGGGGATGAGCCCCTTCTCCCCCGATCGTCAACACATTCACCATTTGATTATGCGTGCAGGTTTTACGCCGCGGCAGGCTTTCGTGCTGATTACCCTGGCGGCAGCGCTGCTGGCGGCAATCGGCGTGCTTGGCGAGTGTCTTACTTTTGTCCCTGAATGGGTGATGTTGGCATTGTTTTTGCTTGCCTTCTTCTTGTACGGTTATTGCATCAAACGCGCCTGGCGTGTTGCACGTTACATTAAGCGTATCAAGCGCCGCTTACGGCGTTCGACCGACAATAAGCAAGTATCTTAACCAGAGGCTTTTGGGCAGTGATGAATCCAGAAACAACGTCTGACAAGAATATCCCGGCAGTGGATAACGAACTCGATATCCGCGGCCTGTGTCGTACCCTGTGGCGCGGCAAGCAATGGATTATCGGCACTGCGGCATTGTTCGCTGTGGTTGCGCTGGTCGTATCCTACCTGGTGAAACAGGAATGGAGCGCCGCGGCGATTACCGATCGGCCAACGGTGAATGCGCTGGGGGGCTATTATTCCCAGCAGCAATTCCTGCGTAATCTGGATGTGCGCACTCTGCCGGCGGTCTCGACTGAGCAGCCGGGCATTGCTGACGAAGCCTATAATGAATTCATTATGCAACTGGCGGCGTACGATACGCGTCGCGATTTCTGGCTGCAGAGCGATTATTACAAACAGCGTCAGGAAGGTGATGCGCGCGCCGATGCGGCATTGCTTGATGAACTGATTAACAACGTTCAGTTCACGCCGCGCGATGACAAAAAAGTACCCAACGACGGCGTGAAGCTGACGGCGGAAACTGCGGCGGATGCCAATCACCTGCTGCGCCAGTACGTGGCATTTGCCAGCCATCGCGCAGCCCAGCACCTGAATGAAGAAATTCAGGGCGCATGGGCTGCCCGCACGACGTCGATGAACGCGCAGGTGAAGCGTCAGGAAGCGGTGGCGGAGGCGGTTTACAAGCGTGAACTGAACACGATTGAGCAGGCGCTGAAAATTGCCGAGACGCAGGGTATCAGCCGGACTCAAACCGACACGCCGGCCGAACAACTGCCGGATTCCGATCTGTTCCTGCTGGGGAAACCTATGTTGCAGGCGCGTCTGGAAGGGCTGCAGGCGTCAGGGCCAACTTACGATCTGGATTACGATCAAAATCGTGCGATGCTGTCGACATTGAATGTTGGCCCGACGCTGGATGAGAAATTTCAGACTTACCGCTATTTGCGGACCCCGGAAGAACCGGTAAAACGTGACAGCCCGCGGCGGGTATTCTGGTTGATCATGTGGGGCGCGATGGGCGCTTTGGTTGGCGCAGGTATTGCCCTGGTGCGTCGCCCGCGTAATTAAAAATAATATAATAATTCGCTTATGGGCGTGCGAACGCCCAATTCGCAGGTATGCCTGCGGTTAACCGACCAAAAGAGATTCGCTGTGAAAGTGTTGACTGTTTTCGGCACCAGGCCTGAAGCCATCAAAATGGCACCGCTGGTACATGCCCTGGCTCAGGATGAAGCCTTTGAATCAAGAGTCTGCGTAACGGCACAGCATCGTGAGATGTTGGATCAAGTATTACGGTTATTTGAAATCGTGCCGGATTACGATCTGAACATCATGAAGCCCGGCCAGGGACTGAGTGAGATTACCTGCCGTATTTTGGAAGGCCTGAAAGGCGTTCTGGAAGAATTCAAGCCGGATGTAGTGCTGGTCCACGGTGACACGACCACCACACTGGCGACCAGTCTGGCGGCTTTTTATCAGCGTATCCCGGTCGGACACGTGGAGGCGGGCTTGCGCACTGGCGATCTTTACTCGCCGTGGCCGGAAGAGGCCAACCGCAAGCTGACCGGCCATCTGGCGATGTATCATTTTGCACCGACGGAAAATTCACGCCAGAACCTGCTGCGTGAACTGTTGCCGGACGATCATATTTTCGTTACCGGCAACACGGTTATCGATGCGCTGTTCTGGGTGCGCGATCGGGTAATGGGCGATGCCGCATTGCATGACAGCCTGGCGCAGCGCTACCCGTTCCTTGATGCCAGCAAGAAATTGATCCTGGTGACCGGCCACCGCCGCGAAAGCTTTGGCGGCGGGTTTGAGCGGATTTGCAGCGCACTGGCGGAAATTGCCCGCACCCATCCTGACGTACAGGTGGTGTACCCGGTGCATCTCAACCCGAACGTCAGCGAGCCGGTCAACCGTATTCTGAAAGGGATCGATAACATCATCCTGATCGATCCGCAGGATTACTTGCCCTTTGTGTATTTGATGGCTAACGCTTATATGATCCTGACCGACTCCGGCGGGATCCAGGAAGAGGCGCCGTCGTTGGGCAAGCCTGTGCTGGTCATGCGTGACACTACCGAACGGCCGGAAGCGGTGGATGCGGGCACGGTCCGTCTGGTCGGTACCAACGTGGCTAAAATTGTTGATGCGGTGACCCGGCTGTTGACGGACGAAAAGGAATATCACGCCATGAGTCGGGCGCATAACCCTTACGGTGACGGGCATGCCTGCCAGCGTATTCTCGCAGCTTTGAAGAATCATCAGGTGACACTATGAGTTTTAACACTATTTCGGTTATCGGCCTGGGGTATATCGGTCTGCCAACGGCGGCGGCGTTTGCCTCGCGCAAGAAAAAAGTGGTGGGCGTAGATGTTAACCAGCATGCGGTAGACACCATTAACCGCGGCGCGATTCATATCGTTGAGCCCGATCTGGATAAAGTGGTTAAAGAGGCCGTCGACGGCGGTTATCTGCAAGCGGTGACCAAACCCTTGGCCGCGGATGCTTTTCTGATTGCGGTACCGACGCCGTTTAAAGGCGATCATGAGCCCGATCTGGCTTATGTCGAAGCTGCCGCCAAATCACTGGCGCCGGTACTGAAAAAGGGTGACCTGGTTATCCTGGAATCCACCTCACCGGTGGGAGCGACCGAACAGATGGCGCAGTGGCTGGCCGAGGCGCGCAGCGATCTCAGCTTCCCGCAGCAGGTGGGTGAAGCCGCCGATGTCAATATCGCCTATTGCCCGGAGCGTGTGCTGCCGGGGCAGGTGATGGTTGAGCTGATTCAAAACGATCGCGTTATCGGCGGCATGACGCCAAAATGTTCGGATCGCGCCAGCGAGCTGTACAAGATTTTCCTTGAAGGCGAATGCGTGGTGACCAATTCACGCACCGCCGAGATGTGCAAACTGACCGAAAACAGCTTCCGCGACGTGAATATCGCCTTTGCGAATGAGCTGTCGTTGATTTGCGCCGAGCAGGGTATCAACGTTTGGGAACTTATCCGTCTGGCGAATCGCCATCCGCGGGTGAATATTCTGCAGCCAGGTCCTGGCGTCGGCGGCCACTGCATCGCGGTAGACCCGTGGTTTATCGTGTCGCAAAATCCACAGCAGGCGCGCCTGATCCATACCGCGCGTCTGGTGAATGACGGGAAACCGCTGTGGGTGGTTGACCGTGTGAAAGCCGCCGTTGCCGACTGTCTGGCAGCCACCGACAAACGCGCTTCTGAAGTGAAAATTGCCTGTTTCGGTCTGGCTTTCAAGCCGAATATCGACGATTTGCGTGAAAGCCCTGCGGTGGAAGTGGCGCATCTGATTGCTGACTGGCACGTCGGCGAAACGTTGGTGGTTGAACCCAATGTTGAACAGTTGCCGAAATCTCTGGCCGGTCACGTGACGCTGAAAGCGTTGGCCGATGCCTTGCAGCAGGCGGATGTGATCGTAATGCTGGTCGACCATAAGCAATTCAAAGCGATCAAGCCGGAAGAAATAAAACAAACGTGGGTTGTTGATACAAGAGGAGTATGGCGTTGAAGCGTATTTTAGTCACTGGAGGCGCTGGTTTTATTGGCTCCGCGGTTGTGAGACATATCATTGAAGCCACGCAGGACAGCGTCATGGTGGTCGATAAGCTTACCTATGCGGGCAATCTGGAGTCGCTCTCGGTGATTGCCGATAACGAACGCTATTCGTTTGAACAGGTGGATATCTGCGATCGTGCGGCGTTGGATAAGGTGTTTGCCCAATATCAGCCGGATGTGATCATGCACCTGGCGGCGGAAAGTCATGTCGATCGTTCGATCGACGGCCCGGCGGCATTTATTGAAACCAACGTGGTGGGGACCTACACCATGTTGGAGGCGGCCCGCCATTATTGGCAACCGCTGGACGCGAAGAGAAAGCAGAATTTCCGTTTCCACCACATTTCCACCGACGAAGTGTATGGCGATCTGCACGGTACGGACGATCTGTTTACTGAAACCACGCCTTACTCGCCAAGCAGCCCGTATTCGGCTTCTAAAGCCTCCAGCGATCATCTGGTGCGCGCCTGGTTGCGTACCTACGGCCTGCCGACCATCGTCACCAACTGTTCCAATAACTACGGTCCGTATCACTTCCCGGAGAAGCTGATCCCGCTGGTGATCCTCAATGCCGTTGCCGGCAAGCCATTGCCGGTGTACGGCGACGGTGCGCAGGTACGTGACTGGCTGTATGTTGAAGACCATGCGCGCGCGCTGTACCAGGTCGTGACTGAAGGCGTGGTAGGCGAAACCTACAATATCGGCGGCCATAACGAGCGCAAGAATATTGAGGTGGTACACACCATCTGCGATTTGCTGGAAGAACTGGCACCGAACAAGCCGCAGGGCATTGAGAAATACCGTGACCTGATTACTTACGTCAAGGATCGCCCAGGCCACGATATGCGTTATGCGATAGATGCCGGGAAAATTGATCGGGAACTGGGCTGGCGCCCACAGGAGACCTTTGAAAGCGGTATCCGCAAAACGGTTTCCTGGTATCTGAACAACGAAACCTGGTGGAGTCGTGTTCAGGACGGTTCCTATACGGGTGAGCGTTTAGGTTTATCCGACTAAATTTATTGCAGCGCTGCCCGAGAGGCAGCCTGTAGATTCTGGAGTAAGTATGAAAGGCATTATTTTGGCCGGCGGTTCCGGTACCCGTTTGCATCCTATTACCCGCGGCGTATCCAAACAGCTGTTGCCTATTTACGACAAGCCGATGATTTACTACCCGATGTCAGTGCTGATGCTGGCGGGGATACGCGACATTTTGATCATTTCCACCCCGGAAGATCTGCCTTCATTCCAGCGGCTGCTGGGGAACGGTGATCAGTTTGGCGTGAATCTCAGCTATGCCGCGCAGCCGAAACCGGAAGGCCTGGCGCAGGCGTTCCTGATTGGTGAAGAGTTCATCAACGGCGACTCTTGCTGCCTGGTGCTGGGTGATAACATTTTCTTCGGCCAATCTTTCAGCCCTAAATTAAAGACCGTGGCGACGCGTACCGAAGGTGCAACGGTATTCGGCTATCAGGTGATGGATCCTGAACGCTTCGGTGTGGTGGAGTTTGACGAAAACTTCCGCGCGCTGTCGATCGAAGAAAAACCGAAAAAACCTAAGTCCGACTGGGCGGTAACTGGCCTTTACTTCTATGACAAGCAAGTGGTGGAGTTCGCCAAACAGGTGAAACCTTCCGAACGCGGCGAACTGGAAATCACCAGCATTAATCAGATGTATCTGGAGCGCGGCGAACTGACCGTCGAGCTGCTGGGCCGAGGCTTTGCCTGGCTGGATACCGGCACCCACGACAGCCTGCTGGAAGCCAGCAGTTTTGTGCAGACGGTGGAAAAACGCCAGGGCTTTAAAATTGCCTGTCTGGAAGAGATTGCCTGGCGTAATGGCTGGCTGGACGACAAAGGCCTGAAGCGCGCTGCCAACTCATTGTCCAAAACCGGTTACGGCAAGTATTTGCTGGATCTGCTGCATGCTCGTCCACGCCACTATTGAGCCCCTAGTCTGGGAAACCGAGTTTTTCGCGCTTAACAGCGCGAAAATCAACTTTTCCTCTGCTGCCCCGGCACTTGCCGAGGCCGATCTGGCCGCCTATGAGCTGGTGCAGGCCAAAATTCCTGCACATCAAACGGCCTGGGCGGACGGATTGACCAGGCTGGGTTTCCAACTGGTTGAAGGTGAAGTCGATCTGGTACTGAACATCGGCACGGAATGTGCTTCATCCCACAGAGTGCTGCCACAGGCTATTCGTCCGGCAGTGCCGGCCGATATTCCGGCGCTGCGTGCTGCGGCGGCCAAGGTGTTTACCGCCAGCCGTTTTCGTGCGCCCTGGTATGGCGTTCATGACAGTGGCCGTTTCTATGCCATGTGGATAGAAAAAGCGGTATTGGGGACTTTTGACCACCAGTGCTTGCTGGCGCTGGACGAAGCCGGACAGCCTGAAGGGTTTGTCAGCCTGCGTGATATCGGTGGCCAGGAGGCGCGAATCGGCCTGCTGGCGGCATTCCCCGGCGCTGCCGGTAAAGGGATTGGCTCCCGATTGATGGCCGCAGCAATGGCCGAGTGTCGGTCGCAACAGCGCCTGCGGGTCGCGACCCAGTTCGGTAATATCGCCGCGTTACGGCTCTATCAACGACAGGGTGCCGCTATCGAAAGCACCTCGTATTGGTTATACAGAGGAAAACATGATTCCATTTAACGCACCACCGGTTGTTGGCACCGAACTTGAGTATATGCAGGCTGCAATGGGCAGTGGCAAACTGTGTGGCGATGGCGGGTTTACCCGTCGTTGCCAGCAGTGGATGGAACAGCGTTTTGGCAGCCCGAAGGTATTGCTGACACCGTCCTGTACCGCCTCGCTGGAGATGGCGGCGATCCTGCTGGATATTCAGCCGGGCGATGAAGTGATCATGCCGAGCTTCACCTTTGTTTCAACTGCCAACGCCTTTGTGCTGCGCGGCGCTAAAGTGGTGTTTGTCGATCTGCGTCCGGACACCATGAACATCGATGAGAGCAAAATCGAAGCGGCGATCACCGATAAGACCCGCGCCATTGTGCCGGTTCATTACGCCGGCGTGGCCTGCGAGATGGACACCATCATGGCGCTGGCGAAAAAATACAATTTGTACGTGGTGGAAGATGCCGCACAGGGTGTGATGGCCACTTATAAGGGCAAAGCGCTCGGCACCATCGGCCATATTGGCTGTTTCAGCTTCCACGAAACCAAAAACTACACCGCAGGCGGTGAGGGCGGCGCCACGCTGATTAACGATCCGGCGCTGATCGACCGGGCGGAAGTCATTCGCGAGAAAGGCACCAACCGTAGCCAGTTCTTCCGCGGTCAGGTTGACAAGTACACCTGGCGCGATATCGGTTCCAGCTATCTGATGTCAGATCTGCAGGCCGCGTACCTGTGGGGCCAGCTCGAGGCGGCCGAACGCATCAACCAGCGCCGCCTGGCGCTATGGCAGAAGTATTATGATAGCTTCCTGCCGCTGGCCGAAGCCGGCCGCATCGTCTTGCCGACCATTCCGGCGGACTGCGTGCAGAATGCGCATATGTTCTATATCAAACTGCGTGATATTGAAGACCGCACGGCGTTTATCGGTTATCTGAAAGAAGCCGAAATCATGGCGGTGTTCCATTACATTCCGCTGCATGACTGCCCGGCGGGCGATCGTTTCGGCCGTTTTGCCGGTGAAGACCGCTTCACCAGCCAGGAAAGCGCGCGTCTGGTGCGCCTGCCGCTGTTCTATAATATGTCTGACGTTAATCAGCGTACGGTGATCAATACCATTCTTAGTTTCTTCGCCTGATATGTCGTTGGCAAAAGCATCGATTTGGACCGCCGGCTCCACGCTGATAAAAATTGGCGTGGGGTTATTGGTGGTGAAGCTGCTGGCGGTGGCGTTTGGCCCCAGCGGTGTTGGGCAGGCGGGTAACTTCCGCCAGTTGATCACCGTGCTGGGCGTGTTGTCCGGTGCCGGGATTTTTAACGGCATAACGAAATACGTTGCCGAATACCATCAGGATCCGCAGCGGTTGCGCCTGGCGGTCGGCACGGCGTCGACTATTGTGCTGGGCTTCTCCACGCTGTTGGCGCTGGTGTTTTTATTCGCAGCCGTTCCCATCAGCATCGCGCTGTTCGGTCACGCCGAGTATGTGAACGTGGTGCGTGCGGTGGCCTTTATTCAGATGGGTATCGCCTACGCCAACCTGTTTATGGCGGTGCTGAAAGGCTACCGCGATGCGATGGGCAACGCGTTGGCGGTGATTGGCGGCAGCCTGATTGGCGTGGTGGCGTACTACCTGTGCTTTAAACTGGGCGGTTATGAAGGCGCTCTGGCAGGATTGGCGCTGGTGCCGGCATTGGTGGTATTGCCTGCCGGCTTCCTGTTGTGGCGGCGCAAAACCCTGCCGCTGAGCTATTTGGCTCTGGCCTGGGACAAGGCGCTGGCCAGTCATCTCGGCAAGTTCACCATTATGGCGCTGATCACCTCAGTGACGCTGCCGGTGGCCTATGTGATGATGCGTAACCTGCTGGCCAGCCATTACAGTTGGGAGGAGGTGGGGATTTGGCAGGGTGTCAGCAGCATTTCCGACGCTTATCTGCAGTTTATCACCGCTTCATTTACCGTCTACCTGCTGCCAACGCTGTCGCGGCTGAAGGAAAAAAGCGCCATCTCGCAGGAGATCGTACGTTCGCTGAAGTTTGTGCTGCCCGCCGTAGCGGCGGCAAGTTTCACCGTCTGGCTGCTGCGCGATTTCGCCATCTGGTTGTTGTTCACGGACAAGTTCGTCGCCATGCGCGATCTGTTCGCCTGGCAATTGGTGGGCGATGTACTGAAGGTGGGCGCTTATGTCTTTGGCTATCTGGTTATCGCCAAGGCATCGCTGCGTTTTTACATTCTGACGGAAGTCAGCCAATTTCTGCTGCTGACGCTGTTTTCGCACTGGCTGATACCGCTGCACGGCGCATTGGGTGCGGCGCAGGCTTACATGGCAACCTACATTGTGTATTTCGCGCTCTGTAGCTGCGTATTTCTTCTTTATCGTAGACGAGTATGACCATACTGATTCACGTATTGGGTTCTGATATCCCGCATCACAATCAGACGGTGCTGCGTTTCTTCAACGACGTGTTGGCGAAGCGCCTGCCGTCCGAACAGACACGCCATTTTATGGTAGTAGCCAGAGACGTAGCGGCGCTGGGCGATTTTCCCGAGTTGAGCATCGAGGCTTTCCCGGATAAAAAAAGCCTGGCGGCGGCGGTGATTACCCGCGCTCAGGCCGATCGTAATCAGCGTTTCTTCCTGCATGGCCAGTTTAATCCTACGCTGTGGCTGGCGTTGCTGAGCGGTAAAATCAAAGCTCGCCAGGTGAGCTGGCATATCTGGGGCGCGGATCTGTACGAGGACGCCACCAGTTGGAAATTCCGCCTGTTCTATGTACTGCGCCGCATCGCGCAAGGGCGGGTGGAGCGTGTATTTGCGACCCGCGGCGACGTGATCCATTACCAGCAGCGCCATGCGCGCGTGCCGGCCTCCCTGTTGTATTTTCCAACGCGAATGGACCCGGCCCTGACCGGCATCAGCGTGGAGAAGAGCTTGGCCGGACCCATGACCATTCTGGTAGGGAATTCCGGCGATCGCACCAACCGTCATGTTGAAGCGCTGAAAGCGATCCACCAGCAGTTCGGCGCGGACGTGCGCGTGATCCTGCCGATGGGCTATCCGGCCAACAACGACGCCTATATCGACCAGGTGCGTACCGCCGGGCTGCAATGGTTCAGCGACAAGAACCTGCAGTTGCTGACGCAGCAGGTGGTATTCGACGATTACCTGAACATCCTGCGCGAATGTGATCTCGGTTATTTTATTTTTAACCGCCAGCAGGGTATCGGTACCCTGTGTTTGCTGATTCAGTTCGGTGTGCCGTTCGTGCTTAGCCGGCAGAACCCGTTCTGGCAGGATTTGGCGGAGCAGCATCTGCCGGTACTGTTCTATGGCGATTCGCTGGATGAAGCGGTGGTGCGCGAGGCGCAGCGCCAACTGGCGTCGGTAGATAAACAGGCGATCGCCTTCTTTAATCCAAACTACGTCGATGGCTGGCAACAGGCATTGGCGCTGGCTGCGGGGGAAGGCTCATGACGTTGGCGCAATTTGGCGGATTGTTTGTCGTCTATCTGGTCAGCGTGCTGTTTATTCTTACGCTGACTTATCAGGAGTTTCGGCGTATCCGCTTTAACTTCAACGTTTTCTTTTCCCTGCTGTACTTGCTGACGTTTTACTTCGGCTTTCCGCTGACGTGTCTGCTGGCGTTTCAGTTCGACGTCGAGGTGGTGCCGGTCGAGTTCTTGCTGTACGCCATTCTCTCCGCTACCGCGTTTTACGCGATTTATTACGTCAGCTATAAAACCCGGCTGCGTAAGCCCAGCGTACGGCCGCGTAAGCCGGTATTTACCATGAACCGGGTGGAAACCAATCTGACCTGGATATTGCTGGCGCTGGTGGCGATCGGTACCGTGGGCATTTTCTTCATGCAAAACGGTTTCCTGCTGTTCAAGCTCAACTCTTATAGCCAGATTTTTTCCAGCGATGTATCTGGCGTAGCGCTCAAGCGGTTCTTCTATTTCTTTATTCCGGCAATGCTGGTGGTGTATTTCCTGAAACAGGATCTGCGTGCCTGGTTCTTCTTCTTGGCGGCTACGGTGGCCTTCGGCATCCTGACCTACGTGATTGTCGGCGGCACCCGCGCCAATATCATCATCGCTTTCTCGCTGTTTTTGTTTATCGGCATTGTCCGCGGCTGGATCTCGCTGTGGATGCTGGTGGCCGCCGGCGTGTTCGGCATCGTCGGCATGTTCTGGCTGGCGTTAAAACGTTATAGCCTCGACGTCAGTGGCTCTGAAGCGTTTTACACCTTCCTTTACCTGACGCGAGATACCTTCTCGCCATGGGAAAACCTGGCGCTGTTGCTGCAAAACTACGACAAAATCGACTTCCAGGGATTGGCGCCGATTGTGCGTGATTTTTACGTGTTCATTCCGGCTTGGCTGTGGCCGGGCCGTCCGGATACGGTGCTGAATACCGCCAACTACTTCACCTGGGAAGTGCTGGATAACCATTCCGGCCTGGCGATCTCACCGACGCTGATCGGGTCGCTGGTGGTGATGGGCGGTGCGTTGTTCATCCCTGTCGGTGCCGTGCTGGTTGGCATGATCATCAAATGGTTCGACTGGCTGTACGAAATGGGCAAAAGCGAGCCTAACCGCTACAAGGCGGCCATATTGCAGAGTTTCTGCTTTGGCGCGGTGTTCAACATTATCGTATTGGCGAGGGAAGGCGTGGATTCGTTTGTCTCGCGGGTGGTGTTCTTCTGCCTTATTTTTGGTGCCTGTCTGTTGATGGCGAAATTGCTGTACTGGCTGTTTGACACTGCTGGTTTGATTAAGGCACGGGTGCTGCGTTCACGCAGGCTGGCATCGCCGGTATCCTCCCCACGCGCCGACGGCCTTCTGTAAGGATAAGAATAACGATGGAAGCAACGATTAGGGTTCCCAAATATGAGCTGCGCGGTTTCAGCCTTTGGGGATTTCGCGATATGGCGCAATGCATGGATTTTCTGTTTGACGGCGGCCAGGTAAAGCAGGGCACTCTGGTGGCGATGAACGCAGAAAAGATACTGAAGGCGGAGGAAGATGTTGCGTTGCATGCGTTGCTGGACGAAGCGGAATACAAATATGCCGACGGTATCAGCATGGTGCGATCAATCCGCCGCAAATATCCGGGAGCCGAGGTGTCGCGCGTAGCGGGAGCCGATCTGTGGGAAGCGCTGATGCAGCGTGCCGGTCGTGAGGGGACGCCGGTGTTCCTGATTGGCGGCAAACCTTCGGTACTGGCGGAAACCGAGCAGAAGCTGCGCAGCCAGTGGAATGTGAACCTGGTCGGCAGCCAGGATGGTTACTTCAAGCCTGAACAGCGCGATGCGCTGTTTGAACGCATCCGCGTCAGCGGCGCCGCTATAGTGACGGTTGCCATGGGATCGCCGAAACAGGAAATCCTGATGCGCGACTGCCGCAAGGTGCATCCGCAGGCATTGTATATGGGCGTAGGCGGGACCTACGACGTGTTCACCGGTCATGTGAAACGCGCGCCAAGGGTTTGGCAGAATCTTGGTCTGGAGTGGCTCTACCGGCTGCTCAGTCAACCCAGCCGGATTGGCCGTCAGTTGAAACTGCTGAAGTTTGTGAGTTACTACTACCGCGGCAAGATGTGATAACGACGTCGGGGTGTTTAGTGCTGCCCTGACGTATTCGCTTGTTCAAATAACCTGCTTTATGACGTATTAGCCGCACCTCTATAACCTCAGACCCTAAGCCCACCCTCATTTATTCCATAAAGTTTTAAGCTGCGGTTTGCTTATAGCAGCAAAATGCGAAACGATACCGTCCGGAAATTATCCCCAGCCGCTGGCACCCGGTGCGGTAGTGCTGAACGACGTTTTTCTCGCCGTAAGATCGCCCCGATCACACATTGATGTCAGCCAAAGCGGCGGGGGATGATTTACTCTATTTTAATTAAAAAACAATAACGACCGGCAGCGGCCGGCATGCAAACACAATCAAAAAAAACATCATTGAGGATCTATGGCACACAAAGAAAAACCGCAAGGACTGCACCGGGGGCTCGAGGCCCGGCATATTGAGCTGATTGCTCTGGGTGGCACCATCGGCGTCGGTCTGTTTATGGGGTCGGCCAGCACGCTGAAATGGGCGGGGCCGTCGGTCTTGTTGGCCTATATCATCGCCGGGCTGTTCGTGTTCTTTATTATGCGATCGATGGGCGAAATGCTGTTCCTGGAGCCGGTAGCGGGCTCTTTTGCCGTTTATGCGCATAAATATATGGGGCCGTATTTCGGTTACCTCACTGCCTGGGGCTATTGGTTTATGTGGATTGCCGTTGGCATTTCCGAAATCACTGCCATTGGGGTCTATGTCCAGTTCTGGTTCCCGGAAATCCCGCAGTGGGTACCGGCGCTGATCGCCGTGGCGATGGTGGCGTTGGCCAACCTGGCGGCGGTGCGCCTGTACGGCGAGCTGGAGTTCTGGTTTGCCATGATTAAGGTGACCACCATCATTGTGATGATTCTGGTGGGACTGGGAGTGATCTTCTTTGGCTTTGGCAACGGCGGTCAGCCGATCGGTTTTGCCAATCTTACGCAGCATGGCGGCTTCTTTGCCGGCGGCTGGAAGGGCTTCCTGTTCGCGCTGTGTATTGTCGTGGCGTCCTATCAGGGGGTTGAGCTGGTCGGCATTACCGCCGGCGAGGCCAAGAACCCGCAGGTCACGCTGAAACGCGCGATTAACAATATCCTGTGGCGTATTCTGATCTTCTATGTCGGCGCCATCTTTGTCATCGTCACTATCTTCCCTTGGAACGGTATCGGGACTACCGGCAGCCCGTTCGTGCTGACCTTCGCCAAGATCGGTATCGTTGCCGCCGCCGGTATCATTAACTTCGTGGTGCTGACTGCGGCGCTGTCCGGCTGCAACAGCGGCATGTACAGCGGTGGCCGCATGCTGTACGCGCTGGCCAAGAACCGTCAACTGCCCGCTTCGTTGACCAAATTGTCCGCCAGCGGCGTGCCGGTGAACTGCATTGCCGTGACCATCGTCTGTCTGCTGGTCGGCTCCGGGCTGAACTACCTCATTCCGAATCCGCAGCAGGTGTTTGTTTATGTCTACAGCGCCAGCGTGCTGCCTGGCATGGTGCCGTGGTTTGTGGTGCTGATCAGCCAGCTGTATTTCCGTCGCGCTCATAAAGAAGCGATCAAAACCCACAGCTTCAAGTCAGTGATGTTCCCGTATGTGAACTATCTGACCATCGCTTTCCTGGTCTGCGTGCTGATTGGCATGGGAATTAACCCGGATACGCGAATTTCTTTGTTGGTCGGGGCGATTTTCTTGGCAGCTGTTAGCCTGTGCTACTTTGCTTTCGGCATGCACAAGAAACATCATCCGGCTGAAAAACGGGCAGAAATGCAGCAATAACCGGTGAAAAGGGGCTGCGGATAGCGCTTTCCTGCGCGGGAGTGAGCAAAGCGTAATCAAACGCAACATTTCTGCGAAAAAGCACTAGACAGGATTGGGTTAAATCCGTAGTATCCCCTCCCGCAACGGCGCTATGCGCCCGTAGCTCAGCTGGATAGAGCGCTGCCCTCCGGAGGCAGAGGTCTCAGGTTCGAATCCTGTCGGGCGCACCATTAAGTTTGTGTGCAAGAGCTGCGGTGGTAGTATTACCGCGTGAAGTTAAGAAGTAATGGTGGCTATAGCTCAGTTGGTAGAGCCCTGGATTGTGATTCCAGTTGTCGTGGGTTCGAGTCCCATTAGCCACCCCACTTCCTAAGAGAAGTGAAGAATTGTAAGCTGTTTTGTGACTGTGCGAAGGTGGCGGAATTGGTAGACGCGCTAGCTTCAGGTGTTAGTGTTCTTACGGACGTGAGGGTTCAAGTCCCTCTCTTCGCACCACACAAAATGTCTGATAAATTTTAATATTTACATAGACATAAGCGATAAGATTCAGTAGTATGTGCAACAAGAAATCGGCGAGTAGCGCAGCTTGGTAGCGCAACTGGTTTGGGACCAGTGGGTCGGAGGTTCGAATCCTCTCTCGCCGACCACTTTCAGAAAAGCCCGTTCAGCAATGAACGGGCTTTTCGCTTTCTGTAATCCGCACTTTCTATTTTCTTCAGCCTTGTCCTTGTCCTTGTCCTTGTCCTTGTCCTTGTCCTTGTCCTTGTCCTTGTCCTTGTCCTTGTCCTTGTCCTTGTCCTTGTCCTTCCTGTCTGCGTATTTTGGCACGTCGTTGGGTTTCAGCGACATGGGCATCATGCATTGTCGTCAAGTTGAGACATATAACATGATGATTTTGTTTGATAAAAATTACTTTGGCTTAAGTCGTCGTTCTAAGGCGACATAGTTAACTGTGACAGACCAAGAGAAGGGGGCAGGAGAGCGAACCGCGCTATCGATGTGAAAATAATTAAATGTTTTGTAATTCAATAGAATAGTGGTTTTTGTGCAAAGTCCGGCGCGCATTTTCCAGAAGTTGGCACGGCTTGTGCTATATCTATTCTGTAGATGCTCATTCCACCTCTTATGTTCGCCTTAGGCTTCATAAACCCTGGGAATGATGCAGAGCCGATTTAGGGTGCCTATTGTCCACCAGAACGATGACAGCGTTGCTTGCAACTGCTGACATCACACTCCGGGCATAACGTTGAGTGAGGCACCGCCCCTGTTGTCCTAGACCTGATTGCTTTTTTATACACTTGCCACTGCGGCAAGTGTTTTTTTTTGCCTAATACCCATCATATTTGAAGCCACAGCCGCGTTGACTGCGCGCTCTCACCCCAGTCACTTGGTTGACCAAGCTCCTGGGGATTCGTGAGCTTGCCGTCTTGCTGTGACTCCAACTATCTTGGGTATAAGCAACTTGGATAAAAAAGGCGCGACCAGGGGGCGCGCCTTGAGGACAATACATTGCCGGTGTTACTCGCCGTTATGCTTCAGGGTCAGCATTAGCCCTTCACGTCGCATTTGAGCGGCCTCGTCCGAACGGTGCAGCTTATCCAGCACATCAGCCAGCCAGGCGTAGTCGTAGGCATCCGGACGCTGTTTCAGCGCTTCCCGGAATGCGTCGGCGGCCTGTTGCCATTCACCGTGTTTCATCAACAGCTGACCTAGCGTGCTGTTCAGCAGCGGTGTAGCGCCATGTTGTTTGACCTGCTGACGCAACGCTTTTTCCAACTGTTCCGGGTTGCCGGACTTCAGGCGCGGGATCAGCAGCACCAAACGTTCGTCATACTGGCGCTTCAGGCTGTCGAGCACGATTTCCTGCGCCATTTCGTGGTCATTGCATTCGATCAGGTGTTCCACCATCGCGATTTGCAGCGGGACTTCATGGCGGGTTTTACGGCTCTGATCTTTCCACCAGCGCTTCAGGCCATCGCTGCCCTCGTCCGCCATCGCCTGATTCATCAGGCCGATGTAAGCCTGCTGTTGCAGCGCTTGCAGCTCAGCTTCGGTGTGCAAATTGATTTTGCCCATCGACGGCAGAATTTCCAGCAGTGAGGCAAAGGCGCCGGTGCGCAGATAAGCCTGCTCTGCCAGACGCAAGACCTCCGGATGACGCGGTGCTTGGTTCAGCAGACGATCGACGCCGTGACGTGCCGCATGGTTTTCCCCCTGCGCCAGTTGAATGCGTACGCGCGTGATATCTACCGGTAACTGATCGGTATCGGCGGCCTCGGCGGCGCGCTCCAGATACTGATTGGTGCGGAAATCATCACCGCGTTGCTGTGCGGCTTCGGCAGCCAGCAGATAGTTCACTACCGGCTGTTCGGCATGGTCGGCATTGCGCGTCAGCAGTTTTTCAACCTGCTTGTAATCCCCTTCAGCCAGCTTGATCAGCGCAGCTTTGGTTTGCTTGCGCGCCCGGCTGCGTTTGCGGCCAAGGAACCAGCCGCGGGTACGGGCGCCGGTACGGAAGATGCGGCGCAGGATCCATTCGATCGCCAGCAGCACGATAAAGAGCAGGACTGCCATGATCACCAGGCCGGTGACGCTGGTTTCGACATTGTAGTTATCGGTCTGGATCAGTACATAGCCCTGATGGCCGGCCAGCATCGGCCCGACAACCACGCTTGCGATCAGTACCAGGAACAGAAATAGCACGCGTAACATGGCTTACCCCTCCTGATGAGCGGCAGGGGACTGGGTCAGCAGATTGCGCACCCGGGTCTGCATCAGTTTTTCCAGCAATGGCTGGCTTTTCAACTGATCCGGCACGTCCATGGAGATCGACTGCTGGCTCAGGCTATCCAACTCTTCCAGAAAAGCTTTGGTGGCGGGGTCGGTGGTGTCGAAGTAGGCGCGTACCCAGGTGGAGATGGTTTCCAGCGACTGTTTGTACGTCTCATTCTGATGGCGCGGGATAGCTTGCGCAGCCACCAGCAGGCGCGAACGGATATTTTCGCGCAGATAGATGTCCTGATTCGGCGCCAGCAGCGGTTCGGCGCTGGCATCGCGGCGGCGGACGGTAATAAAGTCGGCCATGAAATTGTGCCAGCTTTTGGTCAGGTTCTGCCGCCATTCGCCAATCGAGCTGGAAAGCTCGCTGCTGTCCTGATCCATTGGCGCTTCGTCGCTGTTGTTATCCGCCAGACGCAGATTGTCGACCTGGTTAGACAGCTGATTGGTCTTGAGAATGATGCCGTCGAAATCGACCTGGGTCAGGGTGGACAGCGTGCTGATATCTTCGGTGATGGCGCGACGAACCTCGAGCAGGCTGGGGTCGTTCATGTCCGCCAGGCTGGCATCGGCGCTTTTCAACAGCGTCGCTGCACTGGTCACGTCCTGATCGCTCCACAGCTTGCGCCCGGCCATTTTCACCAGGAAATCGGCCTGCGCCAGTAGCCAGGTTTTGGCATCGCTGCCGGAGATGGTCGCGACCTTTTCCTGCAGCTCGTTAAGCTGCCGGGCCAGAGTGGCCTGCTCGCGGTCGGCGGCGTCCAGCGTTTTGCCCTGTTGTTGCAACAGACCTTCCAGCGCGCTTCTTTCCTGCTGCTGGCTCTGTTTCAGCCCATCAAGCTGTTGCTGCAGAGCTTGGTTGGCGGCGATGAGCCGTTGCGCCTGCTGATGTGTGTGGTAATAGCCGCCCGCGCCCAGTGCGATAACCAGCACGATAGCGATCGCGCCGAGCACAGGACCGGTATTTTTCCCTTTGCGGCGGTCAGCGTCTGGCTGCTGGGAGGTCTCAACCGCTGGGGTGGGTTCTTCAACCGGGGCGGATGGGGTATTTTGTTCCGTCATAGTGGTACATCCCATAGTCAGGTTTATTGTAGCGCGCGGATCAGCGCGTCATTATCGGCGTTATCAGCTACCCGAATCATGCTCCAGCCCAATTCCTGGGCGAGGGTAGCCAGGCGTTCACTCACTACTACCAGGCGGCAACGTAACAGCCACGAAGAACGATAGTAGTCAGGAACTAAAGTATAGAGCTGTTGTAACATTTCACCGCTGGTGACGACCAGCGTATCTACACCGGCACGTTGCCAGTGGGCGCTTTGCTCACTACCATCATAGTGCACCGGGCTGCGTTGATAACATTCATAATAGCTGACGTTGGCGCCACGCTCGCTCAACCGGTCGCCGAGCAACTCGCGCCCGCCGTTGCCGCGCAGGATAAGCGCCTGCTTGCCATCCAGCTTCTGCAACGCCGGCAGCAGCAACAGCGTTTCACTGATCTGCTGCTCGCGCGGGTACTCCACCGGCAGGCTGCTGATGCGGTGCATCGCCAGCCCGGTTGCCCGGCCAATGGCATAATAGGTCAGACGTGCCGGCCATGTCAGCCCGGCGCGGCCAATGACCGAGTTGGCGTAGTTCACCGAATGCTGCGACACGACAAACACCAGATCGCCATCATTAAGTTGCTGCAACGCCTGCGGCAGTTTGGGCAGATCGCGGCCGGGGGCGAAATCGATCAACGGGGCATGATAGGCAACCCGGCCGAGTGCGCGCAGGCGGCTCACCAGTTGTTCTCCAAAAGGAGAAGGGCGGGTTACCAAAATCGTCATGCCGAGGGATTTCCCTGATAAACGTCGTGCAGGATTTCACGTGCGCCACGCGCCAGCAGTTCTTCCGCCAGCTCAACGCCCATTTGTTCGGCCAGGGCCGCCGGGCCGCGACGTTCGCCGCGCACCATCTGGCTACCGTCCGGTGAGCCGACCAAGGCTCTCAGCCACAGGCTGTCGCCTTCCAGTTCGGCATAGCTGCCGATCGGCACCTGACAACCGCCTTCCAGCCGCGTATTCATCGCCCGTTCAGCGCGCACGCGGATATCGGTTGCGGTGTGATTAAGCGGTGCGAGCAGCGCACGGGTGGCGTCATCGTCGAGACGGCATTCGATGCCCACCGCGCCCTGACCGACGGCCGGCAGGCACTCTTCGGGGCTCAATGGGCTGCGGATACGTTGCTCCAACCCCAGGCGTTTCAACCCGGCGACCGCCAGAATAATGGCGTCGTAATCACCGTTATCCAACTTGGCCAGGCGGGTACCGACGTTGCCGCGCAAATCGCGCACGATCAAATCCGGCCGGCGTTCGCGCAACTGGCTCTGACGGCGCAGGCTCGAGGTGCCAACCACGCTGCCCTGCGGCAACTGATCGAACGAGGCAAAACGATTGGAAACAAAGGCGTCGCGCGGATCGTCACGCTCACAAATGGTCACCAGGCCCAGGCCTGCGGGGAAATCTATCGGGACGTCTTTCATCGAATGGACGGCGATATCGGCGCGGCCTTCCAGCAACGCCAACTCAAGTTCTTTAACAAACAGGCCTTTACCGCCGACTTTCGCCAGCGGCGTATCCAGAATAATGTCGCCCTTTGTGACCATTGGCACCAGTTCAACCTGCAGGCCGGGGTGGCTGGCCATCAGGCGCTGTTGCACATAATGTGCTTGCCAGAGTGCTAGCGGGCTTTGTCGGGTGGCAATTCGAATAATTTTGTCTAACATGCTTGTTACCGTTTTTATAATTCGCCGTTTATCCTACCACTGAGTGCGAAAACTGTCAGTGCAAGAAGCCACAGGCGAAGAAAGGACAACGGAATCAACGGGACGTGTGATGTATTTTGGGGCAGTTGACACTGCGGGTAAATCGTTTAGAGAAGCGCTACAATAATAGTGGAGCGTTACCTCCTTTACGGTCAATCAGCAAGGTGTTAAATTGATCACGTTTCCAACAATAAGTTGCCAAATATTCTTCCAACACTAACGGCGCTTATGGAATACGGGTTTTTTCTAAACACCGGGATAATCAGGCGAGACGTCTTGTACCTCTACATCGAGACACTGAAGCAGAGACTGGATGCGATCAACCAATTACGAGTCGATCGCGCCCTAGCGGCCATGAAGCCCGCGTTTCAACGGGTATACAGTCTGCTGCCTACCTTACTGCACCACCATCACCCACTGATGCCGGGCTATCTGAACGGTAACGTTCCCCACGGCGTTTGCCTCTACACGCCTGATGAAATCCAGCAAGATTACCTCAACGATTTAGAAGACAAATGGGGCAGCCCGTTTGACAAGCTGGCCAGCGGTGAGCTGCCGATTACCGGCGTTTACTCCATGGGCAGCACTTCGTCTATCGGCCAAAGCTGCAGCTCGGATCTCGACATCTGGGTGTGCCATCAGTCCTGGCTGGATAACGAAGAGCGTAGCCGTCTGCAGGAAAAATGCAGCCTGTTGGAAAAATGGTCGGCATCGATGGGCGTAGAAGTCAGCTTCTTCCTGATCGATGAAAACCGCTTCCGCCATAACGAAAGCGGCAGCCTGGGTGGCGAGAACTGCGGATCCACACAACATATCCTGCTGCTGGACGAGTTTTACCGCACCGCGGTGCGCCTGGCCGGCAAACGTATTTTGTGGAACATGGTGCCGGGCGAAGAAGAAGCGCATTACGATGAGTATGTGCTGTCGCTGTATTCGCAAGGCGCGTTGACGCCGAACGAATGGCTGGATCTCGGCGGCCTGAGCACATTGTCGGCGGAAGAATATTTTGGCGCCAGCCTGTGGCAGTTGTACAAGAGCATCGATTCGCCTTACAAGGCCGTGCTGAAGACCTTGCTGCTGGAAGCCTATTCCTGGGAATACCCGAATACCCAACTGCTGGCGATGGACATTAAACACCGCCTGCATGAAGGCGAGATCGTCTGCTTCGGGCTTGACTCCTACTGCATGATGCTCGAACGCGTCACGCATTATCTGAACCAAATCAACGACACCACCCGCCTCGATCTCGTCCGCCGCTGTTTCTATCTGAAAGTCTGTGAAAAACTGTCGCGCGCTAACGCCTGCGTTGGTTGGCGCCGCGAAATCCTTAGCCAGTTGGTCAGCGAATGGGGCTGGGACGAAGAGCGCCTGGCTATCCTGGATAACCGCGCCAATTGGAAGATCGAGCGCGTGCGTGAAGCGCACAACGAGCTGCTGGATGCGATGATGCAGAGTTACCGCAACCTGATCCGCTTCGCGCGCCGTAACAACCTCAGCGTCAGCGCCAGCCCGCAGGATATCGGTGTGCTTACCCGCAAGCTGTATGCGGCGTTTGAAGCCCTGCCCGGCAAGGTAACGCTGGTGAATCCGCAGATCTCACCGGACCTGTCGGAAAACGACTTAACCTTTATTCATGTGCCGATTGGCCGCGCCAACCGCACCGGTTGGTATCTGTACAATCAGGCGCCGGCGATGGATTCCATCGTCAGCCACCAACCGCTGGAATATAACCGCTACCTGAACAAGCTGGTGGCCTGGGCCTATTTCAACGGCCTGCTGACGCCGCAGACCCGCCTGCACATCAAGAGCGGCAACCTGTGCGACACGGCCAAACTGCAGGAACTGGTAGCCGACGTATCGCATCACTTCCCGCTGCGCCTGGCGGCGCCGACACCGAAAGCTTTGTACAGCCCGTGTGAAATTCGCCATCTGGCGATTATCGTCAATCTGGAAAACGATCCAACCGCCGCCTTCCGCAACCAGGTGGTGCATTTCGATTTCCGCAAGCTCGACGTGTTCAGCTTTGGCCAGCAGCAGCAATGCCTGGTGGGCAGTATCGATCTGCTGTACCGCAACTCATGGAACGAAGTGCGTACCCTGCATTTCAGCGGTGAGCAATCGGTGCTGGAAGCGCTGAAGACCATTCTCGGTAAAATGCATCAGGACGCCGCGCCCCCGGAATCGGTGGAAGTGTTCTGCTACAGCCAGCATCTGCGTGGTCTTATCCGTACCCGCATACAGCAACTGGTGTCGGAATGCATAGAGCTGCGTCTGTCCAGCACCCGCCTGGAACCGGGTCGTTTCAAAGCGGTGCGCGTCGCTGGCCAGACCTGGGGCCTGTTCTTTGAGCGCCTGAGCGTATCGGTGCAAAAGCTGGAAAACGCGGTGGAATTCTACGGCGCCATTTCCAACAACAAATTGCACGGCCTGTCGATCAAAGTGGAAACCGATCAAGTGCACTTGCCGCCGGTAGTGGATGGTTTCGCCAGTGAGGGGATCATTCAGTTCTTCTTCGAAGACACGTCGGACGATAAAGGCTTTAACATCTATATTCTGGATGAGTCTAACCGGGTGGAGGTTTACCACCATTGTGAAGGCAGTAAAGAGGAGTTGGTGCGTGACGTGAGCCGTTTCTATTCTTCTTCACACGATCGCTTCACTTACGGTTCCAGCTTTATCAACTTCAACCTGCCGCAGTTCTACCAGATAGTTCAGCTGGATGATCGTACCCAGGTGATCCCGTTCCGCAGCAATGTCCTGTCGAGCCTGTGCGTTACTCTGGCCGATGGTGCCGCTCAGCCGCTGAAGCAGCAATTCCAGTTGCATTGATTCCGTAGGGCAGGCCCTACGGAATCAGCGGCTTATCAGGCAAAATGCACGTCTTCGCCGGCCTGTGCGCTGGCCGCTTCGCTGAGCAACGGATAGAACCCGCGATCGCTGCGATCGCAGAACCAGGCGCCGTCCCGGTAGTTAAAGTGATAGCCGCCGGTTTTGGTTGCCAGCCACACCTGATGCAACGGCTCCTGACGGTTGATCACAATTTTGGTGCCATTTTCGAAACTTAACGTCATTACGCCGCCGTTAGTTTCGTAATCGATGTCCGCATCGCCGTCAAAATCGTCCAGTGTCTCTTCAATATTAAGCATCAGTTGGTCAGCCAACTGGTGAAACTCACTGTCGTTCATAATCAATTCCTATTGCTTTTCATGATCCACCTGCGATTATAGAGATCTTGGACGCATGAATTACAGGCATTAATGCAAATGAAAAAACAACTACGCTATGCGCTGATGGCAGTTCTGCTTGTCGGGCTCTCCGGCTGCGGTCTGAAAGGCCCGCTGTATTTCCCACCGGCCGAACCTGGTAGCCAGAAATCGGCCACTCCGCCGGTACAAACGGGCGATCAGGTACAGAAAAATCAGCAGGAAACCTCTGTCTCTCAGCAAAAACCGTCGATGAGCGACCAGTAACACCTGATTTGCGGTGGCGGGGCGTCGCCGCAAACCCAAGACGGATAGCGCGTCCAGATAGCGGAGTATGATATGCAGTTCTCCAAAATGCACGGTCTGGGCAACGACTTTATGGTGGTCGATGCCGTTACACAGAATGTCTATTTTTCACCTGAACTGATCCGCCGATTGGCCGATCGGCACTTGGGCGTTGGCTTTGACCAGATGCTGGTGGTAGAACCGCCTTACGATCCGGAACTTGATTTCCACTACCGCATTTTCAACGCCGACGGCAGTGAAGTGGCGCAGTGCGGTAATGGCGCCCGCTGTTTCGCCCGTTTTGTGCGGCTGAAAGGGCTGACCAACAAACGCGACATCCGCGTTAGCACCCAAACCGGGCGCATGGTGCTCAGCGTCACCGACGACGATCTGGTGTGCGTGAATATGGGCGAACCGAATTTTGATCCTCAGGCGGTGCCGTTTCGCGCCACCAAAGAGGAAAGGACATACATCATGCGTGCGGCGGAACATACGGTGCTGTGCGGCGTGGTGTCGATGGGCAATCCGCATTGTGTTTTACAGGTGGATGATGTAAAAACCGCCAAGGTAGAGCTGCTTGGGCCAGTGCTGGAAGGGCATGAGCGCTTCCCGGAACGGGCCAATATCGGTTTTATGCAAATCGTCAGTCGTGAACACATCAAGCTGCGGGTCTATGAGCGCGGCGCCGGTGAAACGCAGGCCTGCGGCAGCGGAGCCTGTGCGGCAGTGGCAGTGGGGATTCAACAAGAATTGCTGTCAGAAGAGGTGCATGTAGAACTGCCGGGCGGCAGTCTGCATATTCGCTGGAAAGGGCCGGGCAACCCGCTGTTTATGACCGGTCCGGCAACCCATGTATATGACGGATTTATTCATCTATGAAGAGTGTTGAGGACCAGGCTGTCACGGGCATTGAGCTTGATGACGACGCCGTAATGCAGTTTTTGCTGCAAAACCCGGATTTCTTTATTCGCAATGCGCGTTTGGTTGAACAGATGCGCGTCCCCCATCCCGTTCGCGGAACCGTGTCGCTGGTCGAGTGGCATCTGGCGCGCCAGCGCAACCATATTGGCCGGCTCGAAGAAGAGATCACCCTGCTGATGGAGCAGGCCAGCGCCAATGAAACGCTGTTTGCCAGCTTGCTGCATCTGCAGGCCAATCTGGCGACCGCCAGCAGTCTGCAAGACATGCTCAACCGCCTGCAACGCTGGGCGCGTGGTTTCGGTTTGGCCGGCGCCAACATCCGCCTGTTTTCCGAAAGCTGGAAAATCGGCGCGCCTTCCGACTTCACCCATCTTGCCCTGACGCGTTCGTCGTTTGAACCGCTGCGTATTCAGCGCCTGGGTGACCAACAGCATTTCCTCGGTAGCCTGAATGGCCCCGAGCTGTTGTTGCTGCTGCCGCAGGCCAAGCTGGTTGGCTCGGTCGCGTTGTCGATGTTGGGCGAAGACGGCGAACTGGGCATGGTGATTTTCAGCAGCCGCGATACGCAACACTATCAGCAGGGTATGGGCACCGTGATGCTCAATCAGTTGGCGCGCATGCTGCCTGAACTGCTGGAACGCTGGATAGAACGAGCATGACCCCGGTAGCGGCCAGCCTGCAACAGCCGGTGGACGCTTTCCTGCGCTATCTGAAGGTTGAGCGTCAGCTCAGCCCGCTCACTCAGCTCAGCTATTCTCGCCAACTGCAGGCGCTGATGGCGCTGGCGCAGGAGATGGGCGTGACTGAATGGCCGGCGCTGGACGCCGCCAAAGTCCGCATGCTGGCGGCACGCAGTAAACGCTCGGGCCTGCAGTCTTCCAGCCTTGCGCTGCGCTTGTCTGCGTTGCGCAGCTTCCTCGACTGGCAGGTTAGCCAGGGCGCGTTGGTCGCCAATCCCGCCAAAGGTATCCGAACGCCACGCAGCGGTCGTCATCTGCCGAAAAATATCGATGTCGATGAAGTGAATCAGCTGTTGAATATCGATCTTAACGATCCGCTGGCGGTGCGCGATCGCGCCATGCTGGAGGTGATGTACGGCGCCGGGTTGCGTCTGTCGGAGTTGGTGGGGCTGGATTGCCGTCATGTCGATCTGGCCGCCGGTGATATTTGGGTGCTGGGCAAGGGCAGCAAAGAACGCAAACTGCCGATTGGTCGCACCGCCGTTACCTGGCTGGAGCACTGGTTGGCGATGCGTGACCTGTTCGGCCCGACAGACGACGCGATGTTCCTGTCCAATCAGGGAAAACGCATCTCGACCCGCAACGTGCAAAAGCGTTTTGCCGAGTGGGGCGTCAAGCAGGGCGTTAACAGCCATATTCATCCGCACAAGCTGCGCCATTCGTTTGCGACCCATATGCTGGAGTCGAGCGGTGACCTGCGTGCTGTGCAGGAACTGCTCGGCCACGCCAACCTCACCACCACCCAAATCTATACCCACCTCGACTTTCAACATCTGGCGAACGTGTACGATGCTGCGCATCCGCGCGCCAAACGGGGGAAATCCTGATGCATTTCTATCGTCCTCTGCGCCCGCTGGCGGCGCTGACCTTCGATCTGGACGACACGCTGTACGACAACCGCCCGGTGATCAGGCAGACCGAGCTGCAGTCGGTAGCCTTTCTGCAGAATTATCATCCTGGGTTGAATCACTTGCAGTCGGCGGATTTTCATCGCCTTCGCCAGGAGCTGCGCGAGCAGGATCCGGAGATTTATCACGACGTCACCCAGTGGCGCTGGCGCGCTATTCATCTGGCGCTGAGCCGTCAGGGGCTGCGGGATGCCGAGGCTGCCGTCGGCGCCGACGCGGCGATGCAGAACTTTGCGTTGTGGCGCAGCCGCATCGAGGTGCCGGAGGCGACTCACGCCACGTTGAAAGCGCTGGGGGAGCGTTTCCCGCTGGTGGCGATCACCAACGGCAATGCCGATCCGGCGCTGTGCGGGCTGGACGGTTACTTCCAGTTTGTGCTGCGTTCCGGGCCGGATGGCCGCGCCAAACCCTATCAGGACATGTACCGGTTGGCCGCAGAACGGTTAGGGGTCCCCGCCGAGCGCATTCTGCACGTTGGCGATGATTTGACCACCGACGTTGCCGGGGCCTTGCGCTCAGGCCTGCAGGCCTGCTGGATCAACGACCGCCAACGCAACCTGATGCAGGTCGCGGACAGCCGTCTGCTGCCACATATTGAGATTTCGCAGTTGGCATCGCTGACAGCATTGTTATAATCCCTGCCAGAACTCTGTATAAATTCCCAGTGGAAAACGCGTCCCAGGCGCGTTTTCCCTTACCAATTAATGGTGCCTATGGACGTTTCCGATCTGCTCGACAGCCTGAATGAAAAACAACGCGAAGCCGTGGCGGCGCCACGCTGCAACCTGTTGGTGTTGGCCGGCGCGGGCAGCGGTAAAACCCGGGTGCTGGTACATCGCATCGCCTGGCTGCTGTCGGTAGAGAACTGCTCGCCGTATTCGATTATGGCGGTGACGTTCACCAACAAAGCGGCGGCGGAAATGCGCCACCGTATCGAACACCTGATTGGCACCAGCCAGGGCGGCATGTGGATCGGCACCTTCCACGGCCTGGCTCACCGGTTGCTGCGCGCCCACCATATGGACGCCAATCTGCCGCAGGATTTCCAAATCCTCGACAGCGACGACCAGTTTCGCCTGCTGAAGCGCATCGTTAAGGCGCTGAATATCGACGAAAAACAATGGCCGCCGCGTCAGGCGATGTGGTACATCAACGGCAAAAAAGACGAGGGCCTGCGCCCGCAGCACGTTGAAACCTATAACAACCCGGTGGAAGCGACCTGGTTGCGTATCTATCAGGCCTATCAGGAAGCTTGCGACCGTGCCGGGCTGGTGGACTTTGCCGAACTGCTGCTGCGCGCCCATGAGCTGTGGCTGAACAAGCCGCATATCCTCAATCACTACCGCGAGCGCTTTACCAACGTATTGGTGGACGAGTTCCAGGATACCAACAGCATCCAGTACGCCTGGATCCGCCTGCTGTCCGGCAATAACAGCAACGTGATGATCGTCGGCGACGATGACCAGTCAATTTACGGCTGGCGCGGCGCTCAGGTGGAAAACATCCAGCGCTTCCTGAAGGATTTCCCCGGTGCGCAAACCGTGCGCCTGGAACAGAACTACCGTTCGACCAGCAATATCCTGAAGGCCGCCAATACCTTGATCGCCAACAACGGCGGGCGCATGGGTAAAAACCTGTGGACCGAGGGGGCCGAAGGCGAACCCATATCCATTTATTGCGCGTTCAACGAACTCGACGAGTCGCGCTTTGTCGTCGGCCGCATCAAAACCTGGCAGGAAAACGGCGGTGCGCTGAATGACTGCGCGATACTCTACCGCAGCAATGCCCAGTCGCGCGTGCTGGAAGAGGCGCTGTTGCAAACGGCCATGCCGTACCGCATTTATGGCGGGCAGCGCTTCTTCGAACGTCAGGAAATCAAGGATGCGCTGGCCTATTTACGGCTGATCGCCAACCGTAACGACGACGCGGCGTTTGAGCGCGTGGTGAATACCCCGACGCGCGGTATTGGTGACCGAACGCTGGACGAAGTGCGCCGCACGGCGCGCGATCGCCAACTGACGCTGTGGCAGGCCACCCGTGCGCTGTTGCAGGACAAAGTGCTGGCCGGGCGTGCGGCGTCCGCGCTGCAACGTTTTACCGAATTGGTGGATTCCCTGGCGCACGAAACCGCAGATATGCCGCTGCATGTGCAGACCGACCGGGTGATCCGCGATTCGGGGCTGTTCATCATGTACGAGCAGGAGAAGGGTGAAAAAGGTCAGGCGCGTATAGAAAACCTCGAGGAACTGGTGACGGCGACGCGGCAGTACAGCTATCAGGATGAAGATCAGGATCTGATGCCGCTACAGGCGTTTCTGTCGCATGCCGCGCTGGAGGCGGGCGAGGGGCAGGCAGATGCTTACCAGGATGCGGTGCAACTGATGACCCTGCACTCCGCCAAGGGGCTGGAGTTTCCGCTGGTGTTTATCGTCGGTATGGAAGAGGGGATGTTCCCGAGCCAGATGTCGCTGGACGAAGGCGGGCGATTGGAAGAAGAGCGCCGGCTGGCCTACGTTGGCCTGACGCGCGCCATGCAGAAATTGACGCTGACCTATGCCGAAACGCGCCGTTTGTACGGCAAAGAGGTTTATCACCGGCCTTCACGTTTTATCGGCGAACTGCCGGAAGACTGTGTGGAAGAAGTGCGGCTGCGCGCCAGCGTATCGCGGCCAGTGAATCACCGCCGCATGGGCACGCCGATCAGCGAAAACGACACCGGCTACAAGCTTGGCCAGCGGGTGCGCCATCCCAAGTTTGGCGAGGGTACCATCGTCAATCTGGAAGGCAGCGGCGAACACAGCCGGTTGCAAATTGCGTTTCCGGGCGAAGGCATCAAGTGGCTGGTGGCGGCCTACGCCCGGCTGGAGACGGTATAAGGCCGGCGAGTTGCAGGGGAAAGTCCCCTGCAATCAGCCAAATCAGTGAGCGTAACTGTCGCCGATTTGTGCGGTCGCATACCAACGCATCACCGCTTCGGTGCCCTCACCGCCTTCCGCCGGCGCCCATGACATGCAGTCTTCTTCCGACAGCGGCTGATATGGCCCCTGTTTCACTTCAAACACCACGCCGCCCGCATCGACCGACAGCACCGCATGCCAGGTAAATGCCGGCATCTCCAGCACTTTGGTTTCTTCGCCGAGCAGCGTGCGATGGGTGACGACGCCGTCATCGTTGAATTGCAGCACGACAAAACGGCCGCGCAGCGGCGTCAGCAGCTCCCAGGTTTGCGGATGACGGTGCGGGCGGATATAGGTGCCCGGCTCCATGGCAATCGCCAAGCGCTGTACCGGATCGCTTAACTCTTCGTGTAATGTACGGTGCGCGCGCAGGCGCGCCACTTTGGCAGCCTGTTCGCTCATCGCGGTCAGGTCGTGGGCGGTAATCTGTTTCATCGGCTAAATCCGCAGGCTAATAGTGGCCTAATCTTAGCAACTTTCCCGGATGCGGTCAGAGATCGCCGCAGACTTTTTCTGCACGCTTTACTTCGGGTTAAGCGCGCTTTTCGTCATTTGTCATGGTGATGAGTTGTTGCGCAATTATCCTGTCTAACGTGTTGACAGGCTTTTTCTTCTCGGCGTAACATGCGCGCACGATTATCAATGAGGACATACGCCTTGGACACACCCAGTAGATACTGGCTCACTGACCTGGACAACAACAGGTACAACTTCTAAGGCTATCCCATTGAGCTGATGGCCTTCGTGGTTGTCGGCGGCCCCGCAAAGCGTCGCTACGAGTCAGATCCTTCATGGTCTGAAACAAGCTGGTGATGCAACACCCCTCTGTTTCTGTGCTTCCACGCGTTGTCTGCACCTGTCACCGATAGGGAGTTTTGGCACATGCTAAGCGCGTTTAAATTAGATAACAGTCGCCTGTCCCGTTTGGAGTTGGATGACTCGGATGATCTCACCTCGTCATTGTGGGTTGATCTGGTTGAACCGGAAGAGGGCGAGCGTGAGCGCGTGCAAAACGAGCTGGGCCAAAGCCTGGCGACACGCCCGGAGCTGGACGACATCGAAGCCTCCGCGCGTTTCTTCGAAGATGAAGATGGCCTGCATATTCACTCCTTCTTCTATTTTGAAGATGCGGAAGATCACGCCGGCAACTCGACCGTGGCCTTCACCATTCGCGACGGTCGGCTGTATACCCTGCGCGAACGCGAACTGCCGGCGTTTCGTTTGTATCGCATGCGCGCCCGCAATCTGACGATGGTTGACGGCAATGCCTATGAGCTGTTGCTGGATCTGTTCGAAACCAAGATTGAGCAGTTGGCGGACGAGATCGAAAACATCTATAGCGATCTGGAAAAGCTCAGCCGGGTGATCATGGAAGGCCATCAGGGCGACGAATACGATGAAGCGCTGTCAACCTTGGCGGAACTGGAAGATATCGGCTGGAAAGTGCGTCTGTGTCTGATGGATACTCAACGCGCGCTTAACTTCCTGGTGCGCAAGGCGCGCCTGCCGACCGGCCAGTTGGAACAGGCGCGTGAAGTGCTGCGCGACATCGAATCCCTGCTGCCGCATAACGAATCGCTGTTCCAGAAGGTGAACTTCCTGATGCAAGCGGCGATGGGCTTTATCAATATCGAACAAAACCGCATCATCAAGATTTTCTCGGTGGTCTCGGTGGTGTTCCTGCCGCCCACGCTGGTGGCTTCCAGCTACGGGATGAACTTTGAGTTCATGCCGGAGCTGAAGTGGTCGTTCGGTTATCCGGGCGCCATCAGCCTGATGATCCTCGCGGGGCTGGCCCCTTACCTGTACTTCAAGCGCAAGAACTGGCTGTAAGCCGGCGGGCGACCCGGTCGCCCGTTATTTCTGCGTTACCTCAACGCTTAGCCTGCTAAATAGGGGTACAATGACGCCTCGTCTCATCTGCCCGTAAGGCGTGAGTGTTGATGGAGAAGTTGCCCCGCTGGTCTCAATGGCTGCTCCTGCTGCTGGCTTCGCTGGCGCTGGGGTTTGGCCTGCAAACATTTCATATTCCCGCTGCGCTGTTGCTGGGACCGATGATCGTCGGCGTGGCGATGGGGCTGCTGGGTGCCACGGTGCGCATTCCCGCTCGCCTGTTTATCGTCGCGCAGGCGGTGCTGGGCTGCATGATTGCGCAAAGTCTTTCCCCCGCTATCCTCACGCCGTTACTCGACGACTGGCCACTGGTGCTGCTGGTACTCTTTGCCACGCTGGCGGCCAGCGGCGTTTCCGGCTGGTGTCTGGTGCGTTTCAGCGGGCTGCCGGGGCCGACCGGTGCCTGGGGTTCATCGCCTGGCGGCGCTTCGGCGATGGTGGCGATGGCGGGAGATTTCGGTGCAGATGTCCGATTAGTGGCTTTCATGCAGTACCTGCGGGTGCTGTTCGTCGCCACGGCGGCGGCCATGGTGGCGCGGATTGGGCTGGGCGATGAGGCGGGCCACGGCAGCGTTGCGCTGGAATGGTTTCCGCCGCTGGATTGGCGTTTTCTCGCGACGCTGGGTATCGCCGTTGTCGGCGCCTGGCTGGGGCCCCGGCTGCGCATCCCTTCCGGTGCGCTGCTTTTACCGATGGTTATCGGCGCAACGCTTCACTCCAGCGGCGCGATGGCGTTGCAGGTACCGGAATGGTTGCTGGCGCTGGCTTATACCCTGATTGGCTGGAGCGTTGGATTGCGTTTTACCCGGCCGATATTTTTGCTGGCGTTGCGTACCTTGCCGCAGATGGTGGCGTCGATAGTGGCGCTGATGCTGTTTTGCGGGCTGCTGGCGTGGATGCTGACCCGCTTTCTGCCGGTGGATCTGATGACCGCCTATCTGGCGACCAGCCCGGGCGGGCTGGACACCGTGGCGATCATTGCGGCGGGCAGCCGGGTGGATATGTCCTTTGTGATGGCGATGCAGACGCTGCGGTTGTTCACCATTCTGCTGACCGGCCCGGCGATGGCCCGCTTCATTTCCAATCGGGCCTCGCCTGCGTCAACGTAATTTGCGTTGAGTGTAAAGTGCGTCGAGGATAAACAGCAGCAGTGCCGCCCAGATAAAGCCGAAGGTCACCAGTTTATCCTGGCCGATGGTCTCTCCGTAAAAAGTGACGGCCAGCAGAAACATCAGCGTCGGGCCGAGGTACTGGAAAAAGCCGAGTGTCGACAGGCGCAGGCGGGTCGCCGCGGCGGTAAAGAACAGCAGCGGTATGGTGGTGACGATGCCGGCTGCGACCAGCAGCAGGTTCAGCGACCACGGGTTGGCGCTCAGATGGCTGGTCGGGCTGTCGGCGAACAGGAACAGGTACGCCGCCGCTACCGGCAATAACCACAGGGTTTCAATCAGCATGCCGGTCTGTGCGTCGATGGCGATCTTCTTGCGCAGCAGGCCGTAGAAGGCAAAGCTGAACGCCAGCCCCAGGCCGATAATCGGCAGTGACCCGAATTGCCATAGCTGAATCAACACGCCGGCAAATGCCAACATCACCGCCAACCACTGCATGCGGCGGAAACGCTCGCCCAGGAACAGCATCCCCAACAGCACGTTGACCAGCGGATTAATGAAATAGCCCAGGCTGGCTTCCAGCATATGGTGGTTATTCACCGCCCAGATAAACAGCAGCCAGTTGCCGCCGATCAACACAGCGGTCACCGCCAGCAGCAGCAGCCGTTTGCGGTTGCGGCAGGCGGCGCGAACCTGCGACCAGTTGCAGCCCAGCGTGATCAGCGCCAGCATAAAGAAGAAGGACCAAATGACCCGATGAGTGAGGATTTCATCGGCGGGTACCTGTTGAATCAGTTTGAAATAGGCCGGGGCGATGCCCCAAATAAAATAGGCGGCGAGAGCAAAGAAGATGCCCTGCCGCGTTTGCTGTGCGTCCATGACGATACTCGGATGGGTAAAACGGAGATGCGGTGAGTGTACTTAAGACGCTCACCGCACACAATCACCCGACCAGATAGGTGGCGGTGGCGCTGGCGATATGCAGGCCGTCGTGGTTATGCAGCTCGGCGCGGGCGACGGCCACTTTGTTGCCGCTGCGCAATACGCTGGCGGAGGCGACAAAATGCTCGCCGCGGCCGGGGCGCAGATAATCGACGCGCAGATCTATGGTTCCCATGCGCGACAGGCGCGAGGCCACTTCCTCTTCGATCAGCGGATCCATACGCATCAGCACGCTCCCGGCGCAGGCCAACCCGGCGGCAACGTCCAGCACTGAAGCGATCACGCCGCCATGCAGGATCTTCTGGGCGGCGTTGCCCACCAGTTTGGGCTGATTGGTGAAGCTCAGTTCAACGTAGTCATCTTCAAAACGGCGCAGTTCAAGGCCCAGCTCGCGGTTAAACGGCATGTGATAAACAAAGATTTCGCCGATTTTCTGGCGTGCAGCATCGAGTGTCAGTGGTGTAGTGGACATAAATACCCGTTCTTAATTCAAGAGAGTGAGGAGGTTATTAACTGGTCAGTCCAGGTTAATCGTTTGTTGATTTTATGCCTATATTTTGTTGCTTGCCAGACTAATCCAATAAATGCACACCGCACTGCTGCAAAACCGCCTTTGTGTGTAAAATGGCCTGTTTTTAATTCAGAGTTTGTCATTTTTGTTGGAGTGGGGAACGTTATGCGCATTTTGTCAGGGATCGTTTTGGCCATGTTGGCAGTGCCACTGCTGGTGCAGGCGGAAGAGGCCAAAGAGCAGCAAATTCATGATAAACCCGCAGTGCGCGGCAGCATTATCGCCAACATGCTGCAGGATCACGACAACCCGTTTACGCTATATCCGTACGACACCAACTATGTGCTGTATACCGATACCAGCAATATCAACAAAGAGGCCATCAAGACCTACAACTGGGCCGAGAAGGCGCGCAAGGATGAAGTGAAATACCAGCTCAGCCTGGCCTTCCCGCTGTGGCGCGGCATTCTGGGCGACAACTCGGTGCTCGGCGCCTCTTATACTCAGCGTTCCTGGTGGCAGCTTTCCAATCACGGTGAGTCGTCGCCGTTTCGCGAAACCAACTACGAGCCGCAAGTATTCCTCGGCTGGGCGACAGATTACCGCTTTGCCGGCTGGACGCTGCGCGACGTTGAAGTGGGCCTCAACCACCAGTCCAACGGGCGTTCGGATCCAACCTCCCGCAGCTGGAACCGCGGCTACGCGCGTTTTATGGCGCAGAACGGTAACTGGCAGGTGGATCTGAAACCCTGGTTCCGCTTCTCGGAAAGCGACAGCAGCGATGACAACCCGGATATCACCAAATACATGGGGTATTACCGTCTGAAAGTCGGTTACGCCTGGGGCGACAGCGTGTTCAGCGTCGACAGCCATTACAACTGGAACAGCGGCTACGGCGGTGCGGAACTGGGCTGGAGCTACCCGATCTCCAAACACGTGCGTTTCTACACTCAGGTGTTCAGCGGCTACGGCGAATCGCTGATTGATTACAACTTCCGGCAGACACGGGTTGGCGTTGGTGTCATGCTTAACGATATTATGTAATACGGCCGTCATGATGGCGGCGCAATGCAGCAAAAAGTGGGGAAGTGTGTGTCAACCGCAGCAGTGATAAACAAAGAGTTGCTGGCAGAGCAGGTATTGCGCGATACCTTTGGCTACCAGCAATTCCGACCGGGTCAACAAACGATTATCAACGCGGCGATCGGCGGGCTGGATTGTCTGGTGGTCATGCCGACCGGCGGCGGTAAATCGTTGTGCTATCAAATCCCGGCGCTGGTGATGGATGGCCTGACGTTAGTGGTTTCCCCGCTGATCTCCCTGATGAAAGATCAGGTCGATCAACTGCTGGCTTATGGCGTTTCCGCCGCCTGCTATAACTCGACGCAGACGCGCGAGCAGCAACTGGAGGTCATGGCGGGTTGCCGCAGCGGGCAGATCAAAATGCTGTATATCGCCCCCGAACGGCTGATGATGGACAGCTTCCTCGATCTGCTCGACCACTGTCCGCCGGCGCTATTGGCGGTGGACGAGGCGCACTGTATTTCGCAGTGGGGCCATGATTTCCGTCCTGAATACCGCGCGTTGGGTCAGTTGAAGCAGCGCTTCCCGACGATGCCGGTGATTGCCCTGACCGCTACCGCCGACGAGTCTACCCGGGGCGACATCGTACGCCTGTTGGCGCTGCACGATCCGCTGGTGCAGATCAGCAGCTTTGACCGCCCAAACATTCGCTATACGTTGGTGGAGAAGTTCAAACCGCTCGATCAGCTGTGGCGCTTCGTGCAGGACCAACGTGGCAAGAGCGGTATCATTTACTGCAACAGCCGCGCCAAGGTGGAAGACACCACGGCGCGTTTGCAGAGCCGCGGTCTGAGCGTAGGTGCCTATCATGCCGGGCTGGACAACGATCGCCGCTCACAGGTGCAGGAAGCGTTCCAGCGTGACGATTTACAGGTGGTGGTAGCCACCGTCGCCTTCGGCATGGGCATCAACAAACCCAACGTGCGTTTCGTGGTGCACTTTGATATCCCGCGCAATATCGAGTCCTACTATCAGGAAACCGGCCGCGCCGGGCGTGATGGCCTGCCGGCAGAAGCGATCCTGTTGTATGACCCGGCCGACATGGCCTGGCTGCGCCGTTGTCTGGAAGAGAAACCGGCCGGGCAACAGCTGGATATCGAACGCCACAAGCTGAACGCCATGGGGGCTTTCGCCGAAGCGCAAACCTGCCGTCGTTTGGTGTTGCTCAATTACTTTGGCGAGGGCAAGCAGCAAAATTGCGGTAACTGCGATATCTGCCTCGATCCCCCCAAGCGCTATGACGGGCTGGAAGACGCGCGCAAGGCGCTCTCCTGCGTGTATCGCGTCGGCCAGCGGTTCGGCCTGGGTTATATTGTCGAAGTGCTGCGCGGTTCCAATAACCAACGCATCCGCGAATACGGGCACGACAAGTTGCCGGTGTACGGCATCGGTCGCGAGCAAACGACCGAACACTGGACCAGCGTGCTGCGTCAACTGATCCACCTGGGGTTTATTACCCAGAACATCGCCATGCATTCGGCGCTGCAATTGACCGAGGCCGCGCGCCCGGTACTGCGTGGTGAACTGGAGCTGCAACTGGCGGTGCCGCGCATCCAAAGTCTGAAGTCGCGTGGCAGCGCCAATCAGAAATCCTACGGCGGCAATTACGATCGCAAACTGTTTGCCAAACTGCGCAAGCTGCGTAAATCGATTGCCGACGAAGAAAATATCCCGCCTTACGTGGTGTTTAACGATGCCACGCTATTGGAAATGGCGGAGCAAATGCCGATCAAGGCCGGCGACCTGCTTAGCGTTAACGGCGTTGGCCAGCGCAAACTGGAGCGTTTCGGCGCCCCGTTTATGGCGATGATCCGCGATCACCTCGATAATGACGAAGAATAAGGGCAATAAATCATGTTGATGCTGTTTCTGACCGTGGCGCTGGTGCACCTGATCGCGCTGATGAGCCCGGGGCCGGACTTCTTTTTTGTTTCGCAAACCGCCGCCAGCCGTTCGCGCCGCGAGGCGATGATGGGCGTAGTGGGCATTTCACTGGGTATCGTGGTATGGGCGGGGGTTGCGCTGATGGGCCTGCATCTGATCTTGCAGAAAATGGCCTGGCTGCACCAGATCATCATGGTCGGCGGTGGGATTTACTTATGCTGGATGGGCTGGCAACTGCTGCGTTCCGCACGCTCCCAGAACGCCCAATCAGCGCCGGCGGAAGAAGTGAAAGTGGCGTTGCCAAAGGCCGGACGCAGCTTTATCCGCGGTTTCCTGACCAACCTTTCAAACCCGAAAGCGGTTATCTATTTCGGCAGCGTGTTCTCGCTGTTTGTCGGTGATGACGTGGGCGCCGGCGCGCGCTGGGGCTTGTTCCTGCTGATTATCGCCGAGACCTTTGTCTGGTTCAGCCTGGTGGCGGTCGTGTTTGCGTTACCGGCAATGCGCCGCGGCTATCAGCGTTTGGCGAAATGGATCGACGGGCTGGCGGGCGTATTGTTCACCGGTTTCGGGTTGCACCTGATCTTTACCCGTTAATCGCAGGAAGATATCGCGAGGGCCGAACAGTGATGTTCGGCCCTTTTGCATTAGGCCTTTCTGGCCGTAGCCAATAACCCGGCCACCAGAATAAACAGCGAACCGAAGATGCGGTTCAGCAACTGCATCTGGCGCGGCGTTTTCAGCCAGCCGGCAATGCGGGTCGCCAGTGTGGCGTAGCCAATCATCACCACAATATCCACCGCCACGGTGGTCACGCCGAGTATCAGATACTGCTCGGCCTGCGGCTGGTTAGGTAAAATAAACTGCGGGAACAGCGCGGCCAGAAACACGATGCTCTTCGGGTTGGTCAAATTGACCAGCACCGCGCGGCGGAACAGGCGGCGGCGCGGCAGGGTGCCCGCCAGCGTATGCAGATCCAACGAACCGGCGGCGCGCCACTGCTGAATTCCGAGCCACACCAGATAAGCGGCGCCGAGCCATTTCAGCAATTCAAACGCCATCAGCGACTGTGAGACCAACGCACCCAGGCCAATGCCCACCAGCACGATATGCAGACTCAACCCGACCTGCAGGCCGGCGATCGATGCCGCCGCGCCGCGATACCCGTGGCTGATACCGGTGCTCATGGTGTTGATTGCGCCTGAGCCGGGTGAGAGGCTGAGGATAAGGGTTGTCAGCAGATAGGTTAACCACCAGTCCAAGGTCATCGTAAGGCTCCCGGAAAGTACCAATTTGTGCCAAAATAGGCTCGGTTCTTGTAAGAATTGAATCACAATACGCTAGTATTATTTCTTGTGCCAGAGGCCACATTTTTGCCGCTGGCGGCTCAGGGAAAAGCTCTCAATGACGTCGTTCACTCAAGGCACCGATGACTGGTTAATGCGTGAAACGCAGTTCGCTGCTTTCGCTACCGGCCCGCTGCTGGACTTTTGGCGGTTGCGGGAGGAGGGCGAGTTCAGTGGCGTGGGCGGCGTGCCGATCCGCTTCGTGCGTTTCAGCTCTGCACGTCACCAGCGGGTGGTGGTGATCAGCCCCGGCCGTATCGAAAGTTACGTTAAATATCCAGAAGTTGCCTACGATCTGTTCCATTGCGGTTTTGATGTGATGATTATCGATCATCGCGGGCAAGGCCGTTCTGGCCGCTTGCTGGCTGATACGCACCGCGGTCATGTGGTAAACTTTGCCGATTATATTGACGATTTCGCCCAGTTTTATCGGCAGCAAGTGGCGCCGCGCGGCTACCGGCAGCACTTTGCGCTGTCGCATTCGATGGGCGGCGCGATACTGGCGCAGTTTCTGGCGCGTCAGCCGCAGGCGTTTGATGCCGCTGCGTTTTGCGCGCCGATGTTCGGCATTCATCTGCCGATGCCGGGCTGGATGGCGGACCGCATCCTTAACTGGGTGGAGAAACACCCGGCGGTGCGCAATTACTATGCGATAGGCACCGGCCAGTGGAGGCCGCTGCCCTATGTGGTCAACGTATTGACCCACAGCCGTGAACGCTATCGCCGCTGTTTGCGTTATTACGCCGATTATCCCGAGTTGCAGGTGGGTGGCCCTACCTACCACTGGGTAAGAGAAAGCATTCAGGCCGGGCGGCAGATTGTCGCGCAGGCGGCTAAAATCACCACACCGCTGTTATTATTGCAGGCCGGTGAGGAACGGGTGGTCGACAACCGTTCTCAGCAGGCTTTTTGTCAGGCACTGTCAGACGCGGGGCACCCTTGCGAAGGGGGGAAACCGCGGGTTATCCAAGGCGCACGCCATGAGATCCTGTTCGAGCGGGACGCGATGCGCGCCGAAGCATTGAACGCAATCCTGCGTTTCTTTGCTCAACACTTAGGTGGCGCCCCTGCCGCCGACCACTCCATCAGAGGTTAGAACATATCCTTATGTATCACGTCGTCGCTTCCGATTTAGATGGCACGCTGCTATCACCTGACCACACCCTGTCGCCTTATGCCAAAGAGACGTTGAAGCTGCTGACCCAGCGTGACGTGCACTTTGTGTTTGCCACTGGCCGGCATCACATCGACGTTTCGCAGATCCGCGATAACCTCGATATCAGCGCTTTTATGATCACCTCCAACGGTGCCCGCGTGCATAACACCGCCGGCGAGCTGATTTTCAGCCACAACCTGGCGGAAGACATTGCCCGCGATCTCTACGGCATGCTGCATGGCGATGCGGACATCACCACCAATGTCTATCGCAACGACGACTGGTTCATCAACCGGGAAAGCCCGGAGCAGGAAGAGTTCTTCCGGGAATCGATCTTCCAGTATCAGCTGTTTGAGCCGGGCCTGCTGGAAACCGACGGCGTGTGCAAGGTGTACTTCACCTGTGACGACCATGAAAAGCTGCTGCCGCTGGAAGATGCCATCAATGCGCGCTGGGGCGATCGGGTTAACGTCAGTTTCTCGTTCCCGACCTGTCTGGAAGTGATGGCGGGCGGCGTATCCAAAGGCCATGCGCTGGAAGAAGTGGCCAAAATCATCGGCTATTCGCTGAAAGAGTGCATCGCCTTCGGTGACGGCATGAATGACCTGGAAATGCTGGCGATGGCCGGCAAGGGCTGCATTATGCGCGACGCGCACCAGCGCCTGAAAGACAAGTTGCCGGAGCTGGAAGTGATTGGCTCCAATGCCGACGACGCGGTGCCGCATTACCTGCGCAAGATGTACCTCTGAAATAACAAGGGCGCCTTGCGGCGCCCTTGTCCGGGTTACTTGTGCTGGCCCTGCTTTTGCAGGAACTGCACGCCCTTGTCAGGGAAGTCGGTGAACACGCCGTCAACGCCCGCCTGGTTGTAAATCACGTCGTACAGCTGATTCACGTCGGTCACGTAGTTTGGCAGCGCATCGGCGCGGATGGTGAATGGATGCACCGCCAGCTTGTTGGCATGGGCCTCCTTCACCATATCGGTCAACACCACGTGGCCCGGTTTGGATTTCTCCGCTTCCACCAGCATGTGGTAGTCCGGGCCAATACCGTCGGCGTACTGGGCAATCTGCTTCATCGCGCCCGGCTTGAACATCCAGTCATAGTCGTATTCCACCCATTTGCCGTCGGCTTTCTGCTCATAGGTTTCCTGCCATTTGTTGTAGGCGATCAGTTGGATCAGCTTCAGATCCATGCCCATCTTCGGTTCCAGTTCGGTTTTAATCCGCTTCAGTTCGTTGGCGTCGAAGCATTGCAGATAAACGTTGTCACCCTTGCCGGTGTAACCATACTGCTTCAGCACCGCCAGCACTTTGCTGGAGATATCCTTGCCTTCCTGCTTGTGGAACCACGGCGCTTTGATTTCCGGGTAAATACCGATGTTTTTGCCGGTCGAATGGTTCAGCCCCTGCACAAACTCGATCTCTTCCTGGAAGGTATGGACGCGGAAATCCGACTTGCCCATCGGGAAGCGGCCAGGGTAGCCCTGCACCTTTTTACCGTTTTCGATCTCAAAGCCTTCCGTGAACTTCAGCGACTTGATTTCCGCCAGGGTAAAGTCGATGGCGTAATAACGGCCGTCTTTGCGTGCTCGGTTCGGGAAGCGCTCGGCCACGTCGGTAACGCGATCGAGGTAATGGTCATGCAGCACCACCAGCTCGTTGTCCTTGGTCATCACCAGATCCTGCTCGAGGAAGTCCGCACCCTGCGCGTAGGCCATCGCCTTCGCCGGCAGCGTGTGTTCCGGCAGATAGCCGCTGGCGCCACGGTGGGCGATCACCACCTTGTCCGCCGCCTGTACGGCGCTGACCATTGAGGTGGCCAGGATGATCCCTGCCAGCAGGGCTTTGACTTGAGTCCGCATTTTGTAATTCTCCATATTGTAGGTGCAGGGTAATAAAGTAGTAAAAAGGCCGCAGCGCGGCCTTTAAATAATGCGAAGTTTGTATGACGCTTAGCCGCGTTTGTTGGCTGCGATTTCTGCGTGGTGCTTTTTCTCGCTCAGCATGGTCAGCAACAGCAGCACTACCGCACCGATACTGCCGCCAATCATCACCATAAAGCCGCCGTCCCAACCGAAGTAGTCCACGGTGTAACCGACGATGGCGCTGGCCGCAACGGAGCCGCCCAGGTAACCGAACAGACCGGTGAAGCCCGCTGCGGTGCCGGCCGCTTTCTTCGGTGCCAGTTCCAGCGCGTGCAGGCCGATCAACATCACCGGGCCGTAAATCAGGAAGCCGATGGTGATCATGCAGGCCATGTCGATGCCAGGATTACCGACCGGGTTGAGCCAGTAAACGACGGTAGCGATGGTCACCAGCGTCATAAAGAACACGCCGGTGGCGCCGCGATTGCCTTTGAACACTTTGTCCGACATCCAGCCGCACAGCAGGGTGCCCGGAATGCCGGCGTATTCGTACAGGAAGTAGGCCCAGGAAGACTTATCCAGCGTGAAATGCTTCACTTCTTTCAGGTAGGTCGGTGACCAGTCCAGAATGCCGTAACGCAGCAGGTAAACGAACACGTTGGCTACCGCGATGTACCACAGCAGCTTGTTCGGCAGAATGTACTGCATGAAAATCTGCTTGGCGGTCAGCTCTTGTTCCGCTTTCTCGCTGTAGTCGTCCGGGTAATCGTTTTTATATTCTTCGATCGGCGGCAGGCCACAGGATTGCGGCGTATCGCGCATCAGTGCAAAGGCGATCAGGGCTACCAGAATGGCGCCGAAGGCCGGCATATACAGCGCCGCGTGCCAGTCGTTGAACCAGGCCATACCCAGCAGGAACAACAGCGGCGGCAGGCCGCCACCCACGTTATGCGCGCAGTTCCAGACCGAAACGATACCGCCGCGTTCTTTCTGCGACCACCAGTGCACCATGGTGCGGCCACAAGGCGGCCAGCCCATGCCCTGGAACCAACCGCACAGGAACAGCAGCACGAACATGACTGCGATGCTCGATGTCGCCCACGGCACAAAGCCCATGAACAGCATCACCGCGGCGGCCAGTATCAGGCCGGCAGGCAGGAATACGCGTGGGTTGGAGCGGTCAGAAACCGACCCCATGATGAATTTGGAAAAACCGTAGGCGATGGAAATACCCGACAGCGCGAAACCGAGGTCGCCGCGGCTGAAGCCCTGATCGATCAGGTAAGGCATTGCCAGGGTGAAGTTCTTACGCACCAGATAGTAGGCGGCGTAACCGAAGAAAATCCCCATAAAAATTTGCCAGCGCAATTTACGGTAGAGCGGGTCGACTTTGTCGACCGGCACACGGGAAATGTGTGCTGCCGGCTTAAAGATACTCAACATGAGCGCCTCCGATGGCTTTTAGTTATCACATCAATATGATCGTCTACGTTCATTTGATGATTGAGCGGATAGAGAATGTGGTGTTTTTTTGTTCCATAACGAGCGTCATCCTAGTCAAAACAGCCTGGTGTCACTGTGATGAATGGCGCAAATGTTACACTTTTATGAAACTACGGCGGATTTTGAGCGATTCGTTAACGATATGAAATAGAAAAACGGCTAAAAATCGTGATTCCGATCACATTCATGGTTTTTTATGGACATTTTGTTTTCGTTTTAAGTTCGTTATTGTTCCTTATCAAACAAAGACCCCAGTAACTGTGGCCCAATAGGGTAATCACCACGGATCCTGAGGAAGCGTCATGAGCAGCCATTCACCGGACAGTGAAACGGATGTGATAGTCATTGGCGGCGGTGCGACCGGAGCGGGCATTGCCCGTGACTGCGCGCGCCGTGGCCTGCGTTGCATACTGCTGGAGCGCCATGATATTGCCACCGGCGCCACCGGCCGTAACCACGGTTTGTTGCACAGCGGAGCGCGTTATGCGGTGACCGACGGCGAGTCGGCGCGTGAGTGCATAGAAGAGAACCGCATCCTCAAGCGCATCGCGCATCACTGCATCGAGCGTACCGATGGGTTGTTCATTACCCTGCCGCAGGATTCGCTGGCCTACCAACAACAGTTTATTGCTGCCTGCCACAGTGCCGGCATCAACGCCGAAGCCATTGATCCGCAATTGGCGTTGCGCCTGGAGCCGGCGGCTAACCCGGCGCTGATCGGCGCCGTGCGGGTGCCGGATGGCACCGTCGACCCGTTCCGCCTGACCGCCGCCAATATGCTCGATGCCCGCGAGCACGGCGCGCAGATCCTGACCTATCATCAGGTGGTCGGTTTGTTGCGCGTGGGCGATCGCGTGACCGGCGTGCGCGTTTTCGACCATCAAACTGCGCGCCGCTACGACATCTACGCCGAGGTGGTGGTCAACGCCGCCGGCATCTGGGGCCAGCAGATTGCGGAATACGCTGATCTGCGCATTCGCATGTTCCCGGCCAAGGGCGCATTGCTGATCCTCGGCCACCGCATCAACAACATGGTAATCAACCGTTGCCGCAAACCGGCAGACGCCGACATTCTGGTGCCGGGCGACACCATCTCGCTGATTGGCACCACCTCCACCCACATCGACTACGACCAGATCGACGACATGGTGGTGACGCCGCAGGAAGTGGACATTCTGATCCGCGAAGGTGCGCTGCTGGCGCCTGAACTGGCGCAAACCCGCATTTTGCGTGCCTATGCCGGGGTACGGCCGTTGGTGGCCAGTGACGACGACCCCAGCGGCCGTAACGTCAGCCGTGGCATCGTGCTGCTCGATCACGCCAGCCGCGATGGGCTGGAAGGATTTATCACCATCACCGGCGGCAAGTTGATGACCTATCGCCTGATGGCGCAGTGGGCGACCGACAAAGTGTGTGAAAAGCTTGGGCTGGATAGCCCATGCACTACCGCGGTGGAACCGCTGCCCGGCTCCCGGCAGACGGCGGAGGAAACGGTGCGCAGCGTGGTGGCGTTGCCGGCCAGTATTCGTGGCTCGGCGGTGTATCGCCACGGCGATCGCGCCAGCCTGGTGCCGGCCGGTAATCGGCTGGACAACAGTCTGGTCTGTGAATGCGAGGCGGTCACCGCCGGCGAGGTGCGCTATGCGGTGAACTCTCTCGCCGTCAATAATCTGGTGGATCTCCGTCGCCGCACCCGTGTTGGCATGGGCACCTGCCAGGGGGAACTGTGCGCCTGTCGCGCTGCCGGGCTGCTGACGCGCTTTAACGTCGCCACCCCGCAGCAGTCGATCGATCAGTTGTCGCATTTCCTCAATGAACGCTGGAAGGGCGTACGCCCGATCGCCTGGGGCGACGCGCTGCGCGAGAGCGAGTTCACCAGTTGGGTTTATCAGGGATTGTGCGGGCTGGATGCACGGGAGAAACAGGAGGCGGATGATGCGATTTGACGTGGTGGTGATTGGCGGCGGCTTGGCGGGTATGGTTTGTGCCATCGGGTTGGCGGAACAGGGCAAGCGCTGTGCCGTGGTCAGCTCAGGCCAGAGCGCGCTTTATTTCTCCTCCGGCTCGCTTGATTTGCTGGCGCAACTGCCCGATGGCACGTCGGTCGACGCGCCGCTGGCAGCGTTGCCAGAACTGGCGCGACAGGCGCCGCAGCACCCTTATTCCTTGATTGGCGCAGAACGGGTGGCGCTGTTATCTGATGAGGCGGCCTCGCTGTTGCAGCGTTGCGGCCTGAGTCTGCAAGGCAGCAATGAAAGGAATCATCTGCGCATTACGCCGCTCGGTACGCGCCGGGCCACCTGGCTCAGCCCACAGGCCATTCCGGTGACGCCGCTGGCCGGTGCGCTGCCGTGGGAAAGCGTTGCGGTGATTGGCATTGAGGGATTTTTGGATTTTCAGCCGCAGCTGGCCGCCGATTCACTCATGCAGGCGCTGGGAGTGCGCGCCGGGGTCGGTTGGTTACATTTACCTGCGCTGGACCGGTTGCGCAACAATCCCAGCGAGTTCCGGGCGGTGAATATCGCCAGAGTGCTGGATTTGCCGGAAAATCGGATGCCGATGGCGGACGAGCTGCGCCGGCTGGCCGGTGATGCCGAAGCGATTTTCCTGCCGGCCTGTCTGGGGCTGGAGGAAGATGCCCCGCTGGTGGCGTTACAGGCGGCGGTGGGCAAACCGGTGCGTCTGTTGCCGACGTTACCGCCTTCGGTGCTGGGCATGCGCTTGCACCAGGCATTGCGCCAGCGCTTGCAACAGTTGGGCGGTGTTTTTATGCCGGGGGACAGCGTGCTGCGGGCGGATATCGACGCCGGGCGTGTTACCGGCCTGTATACCCGCAATCACGGCGATATTCCGTTGCAGGCGCAGCAGGTGGTGCTGGCCAGCGGCAGCTTCTTTAGCAATGGATTGGCGGCGGACTTCGACGGTGTACGCGAGCCGGTGTTTGGGCTGGATGTAGACAGCCAGGCGGATCGCGCCGACTGGAGCCGCAGCGATCTGTTTGCTCCGCAGCCCTATTTGCAGTTCGGCGTGCGCACCGATCGCCGGCTGCGTGCGTTAAGGCACGGGAAGGCGCTGACCAACCTGTATGCCATTGGCGCGGTAACCGGCGGATACGATCCGCTACAGCAGGGCTGCGGCGCCGGCGTTTCGCTGATCGGGGCGCTGCACGTTGCGCAACAGATTACCGCAGAGAAGGAGCAACCATGAGTCTGCAGAAAGACAACAGCTTTGAAAACTGCATCAAATGCACCGTCTGCACCACCTATTGTCCGGTCGCCAAGGTCAACCCGCTCTATCCGGGGCCAAAACAGGCGGGGCCGGACGGCGAACGCCTGCGGCTGAAAGATCCGGCGTTGTACGATGAAGCGCTGAAGTATTGCACCAACTGCAAGCGCTGTGAGGTCGCCTGCCCGTCCGACGTCAAAATCGGCGATATCATTCAGCGCGCCCGCGCCGATCACGCCCAGAGCAAACCGACGCTGCGCGACGCCATCCTCAGCCATACCGACATCATGGGGGCGCTGTCGACTCCCTTTGCGCCCATAGTCAATGCCGCCACCGGTCTGAAACCGGTGCGCGCGCTGCTGGACAAAGCGTTGAAAATTGACCATCGCCGCGAGTTGCCAAAATACTCGTTCGGCACCTTCCGCCACTGGTATCGCCGGCAGGCGCAGGCCCAGCAGCGCTATGCCGAACAGGTGGCGTTTTTTCACGGCTGTTTCGTCAATTACAACCATCCGCAGCTGGGCAAGGATCTGATCAAGGTCTTTAACGCGATGAATATCGGCGTGCAGCTGCTCAAGCGCGAGAAATGTTGCGGCGTGCCTTTGATCGCCAACGGCTTTATCGCCCAGGCCAAAAAGCAGGCCAAAGTGAATGCCGAGTCGCTGCATGAGGCGGTGCTGGAACGCGGAGTTCCTGTAGTGGCGACCTCGTCGAGCTGTACCTTTACCTTGCGCGATGAATATCCGCATCTGTTGGAGGTGGATACCTCGGCGGTGCGCGAGCGGGTAGAGCTGGCGACGCGCTATTTGTATCGACTGATCAACCAGGGCCGCACTCTGCCGCTGAAGCGCACGCCGTTACGGGTGGCGTATCATACGCCGTGCCATATGGAGAAAATGGGCTGGACTGCCTATACGCTGGAGCTGTTGCGGCAAATTCCGGGCTTGGAGCTGGTGGTGCTGGATTCGCAGTGTTGCGGTATTGCCGGTACTTACGGGTTTAAATCGGAGAACTATGCGACTTCGCAGGGGATTGGCGCTTCGCTGTTTCGCCAGATAGAGGAAAGCGGTGTGGATATGGTGGTGACCGACTGCGAAACCTGCAAGTGGCAAATCGAGATGTCGACCGGCAAAGGCTGTGAACATCCGATCACCCTGCTGGCGCGGGCATTGGCATAATCGGTGATGAGGTGGCGAAACGGGGCCGGCATGCCGACCCCCTAAGGTTACTGCTTCAGTTTCAAGGTGCTGATGATGCCTTCGGCTTCACTTTGCGCCTGCTGTTGGTTATCTGCCGGCAGCGTGACCTGAATGGTCAGCATCTTGTTATCCAGCGTGCCGATCAGGATTGAAGAGTAGGCTTTCTCGCCGCCGCTGGTGATGATGCTGTCCAGTTGACGCAGAGGGACACCGTTAACGTCGATGGCTTTGTTGGTAATCACCTGCAGATTAGCGTCACGCGAGCGCTGGGTGTCTTCCAGACGCTTGGCCAGGGTTTCCAGGTTGTCGGCGGTCTTGTCGCCGAGGATCACGATCACCGCGCGCTGGCCGGTGCTGTCGGCGTAAACGTGCATGTTGTTCGCCTGGTTGCCCAGCTTGCCGCTCTGGTCCGCCATGCCGGCCGGCAGAGTGAACGCCAGTTTACCGTCCAGTAAACTCACCTGTTGCCCGGCCGGTGCGCTGGCTGCAGCACCGCCCGCCGGCGCCTTGGTGTCTTTGGTGTCGCCGTCACAGGCCGCCAGGCCAAGCACTAACAGGCTGATACCCATCAATTTTGCTACTTTACGCATTGGGCTTCCTTCTTCCTTTCAGGTAGGTTTTTACTGCCGTATCGCAACCTATTCCACGTTGAAATGCAAGGCAGATGTTGTCACAAGGTTTTTTCAAGTAATAGCCGATAATCAGCCACTTCGCCTTTCTTTTCCAGCTGAACAATCTGATAGTGATGGCCGATGAGCATCATCAGCATCGCCTGGAACCTATTGCGTGTTTTCACCCTCATCTGGCGATAGCCCTGAGCCTGCGCCCAGCGTTCCTGTTCGGCCAATAAGGCCCGCGCCACGCCGTGGCGGCGAAACGCCGGCAGCACGCCGCCCAGCCAGCTGTAAAATACCTTTTCTTGCGTCTGATAGCCCAGTTTGAAACCGGCGGGTTGGCCGCCAATCTCGGCGATCAGCAGATGGCAGGCGGACGGCCCGACGCGTTGCTGTAAATCGGCCAGGTTATGCAGGCCACCGAATTCGGGGATTTGTTGATACAGGGCGTGGATTTCTTCGAAGGTAGCGTGGCGGGTGATTACTGTCATTGGCGGCCTCCTTAGGGTGCAGGCCGCCAATGATAACACGGCTCAGTTCGCTTGCAGGTCGCCGTCATTGCGGCGAACGGCAATGCGCTTAAGCAGCATATTCAGGAGTACGCCGTACATCGGCAGGAAGAACAGCAGGCAGATCAGAACCTTGAAGCTGTAATCCACCAGCGCGATCTCCACCCAGTTATTGGCCATAAAGGCATCGCTGCTCTTATAAAACGCAATAAAGAAGAACGACAGGGTATCGCTGATATTGCCGAGGAACATTGCCGCAGCAGGAGCAACCCACCAGGCGCTGCGTTGGCGCAGCCGGTTGAAAACGTGTACGTCGAGGATCTGACCGAGCACGTAAGCCATAAAGCTGGCGATGGCGATACGTGCCACAAACAGGTTAAAGCTGCCCAACGCGGCAAAGCCCTGCCATTCGCCCTGATAGGTGACGGTAGAAATCACGTACGAGATGAACAGCGCCGGGACCATTACCGAAAGAATGATACGCCGTGCCAGCGGGGCACCGAAAATACGCACCGTCAGATCGGTTGCCAGGAAGATGAACGGAAAGGTAAAGGCCCCCCAGGTGGTATGGAAACCGAAAACGGTAATCGGCAACTGCACCAGGTAGTTACTGGAGGTAATGATGACAATATGGAACAGCGATAGCCAGACCAACGCGGTGAGGCGCTGCTGAGCGGTAAACGAATACATGTTGTAGCCTTTTTAGTCGTGGGGTGAGGGAACCCAGAGTTTCTTGTCGCAACAGCAAAATGCGCTGCGCGGCGGCATGATACGTGTTTGCGCAACCAATGCAATGGCTAAATTTAACGCAAACGTTAACGTATCTTGCGCAGAAAAACTACCGGCGTAAACTAGGCGCCAATGAGATGCGGCGGGCGTTCGCCGATCGCTTTTGATCGAGAAAAATTGCATGACTGACTTATTTGCCCTGGCAGACCAGACGCTTGATGCGCTGGGGCTGCGCTGTCCGGAACCGGTGATGATGGTGCGCAAGACCGTACGTCATATGGATGACGGTCAAACCCTGTTGATTATTGCCGATGATCCGGCCACCACCCGCGACATTCCGGGCTTCTGCCGCTTTATGGAGCACACGCTGGTGGCGCAGGAAACCGACAAGGCGCCGTACCGCTACCTGTTACGCAAGGGCGTCTGATCGATGTGAGTTGCACCTCAGGGGGAATTGATTCACCCCTGAGGTATGCCGTTGCCTAGTTGCGTTTCTTCAGCAAGCGCAGTGCGTTGGCGGTGACCAGTGCGGTAGCGCCAGAGTCCGCCAGCACCGCCAGCCACAACCCGGTCATCCCCAGCAGTGTGGTGATCAGGAATATCCCTTTCAGCCCCAGCGCAATGGTGATGTTTTGCCGGATATTGGCATGGGTAGCGCGTGAGATGCGGATCATTTCTGCCACACCGACCAGCCGATTATGGGTCAGCGCCGCGTCCGCTGTTTCCAGCGCCACGTCGGTGCCGCTGCCCATGGCGATGCCGATGCTGGAGGCTTTCATCGCCGGCGCATCGTTGATGCCGTCACCGATCATCGCCGTCGGGCGCAGTTCGCTCAGTTCGGTCACCGCCTTCACTTTATCTTCCGGCAGCAGCCCGGCTCGGTAATCGATCCCCAGTTCCGCGGCAATCGCCGCTGCCGCACGCGGGTTATCGCCGGTCAACATCACCCCGTGAATCCCCAGTGCGTTCAGTTCGGCAATGGCCTGTTTGGCGTCGCTACGCAACGTATCACGCAGTGCCAGCAGGCCGATCGCTACACCGCTTTCCAACACCACCACCGCCGTTTTGCCGGCGTTTTCCAGTTTTTCTACCTGGCTTTGCAACAAGGCGTCGAGCTGGCCTGCCGCCAGTTTACTCGGCGCGCTGATCAACAGAGTTTTACCGTCAACCACGCCTTCCACCCCAACCCCCGCCAGAGCGCGACGCGCCTGAGCCGGCGGCAGTGGCGCACCATATTGCTCGGCCCGTTTGATAATCGCCTGCGCCAGCGGATGATGAGAGCCGGTTTCTACCGCGGCAGCCAGGGTTAGCAACTGCTGTTCGCTGATGCCGTTGATCGGAAGTACATCCGTGACCCTGGGTTTGCCTTCCGTCAGCGTGCCGGTTTTATCGAAGGCGATGGTTTGCACCTGGCCCAGCTGTTCCAGCGCCGCGCCGCCTTTAATCAGGGCGCCGCGCCGAGTGGCCGCCGCCAGCCCGGAGGTAATCGCCGCCGGGGTGGAGATGACCAGCGCACAAGGACAGCCGATAAGCAGCAGGGTCAGGCCGCGGTAAATCCAGATATCCCAGGGCTGTGACAGCAGCAGCGGCGGCACCAGGATCACCGCAACGGCCAGCAGCATAATCGCTGGCGTGTAATAACTGCTGAACCGGTCAAGGAAACGTTCGATAGGCGCACGGCGTTCTTCGGCCTCTTCGATCAACTGCAGAATGCGGTCGATGGCGTTTTTGCCCGGCTCGGAAATCACCTTCATCTGCGCAGCCTGATCGACCGACAGGCTACCCGCCGCGACTTTCTGGCCCTGCTGACGTTCGACCGGCACCGATTCGCCGGTCAGGGCGCTTTCGTCGAAACTGGCGAACGGGTTGAGCAGTTCGGCATCGGCCGGAAGGCGGCCGCCGGGGGCAATTTCAATCACATCGCCGGGGCGCAGGCTGGCGACCGGCACGCGTTTACGCTCCGAGCCTTGCAGCAGTAGCGCATCTTCAGGCACCAGCTCCATCAATGCCGTCACGCCACGGCGGGCGCGGTTGGCGGCGTAGGATTCCAACAACTCGCCAACCATAAACAGCAGCAGCACCATGGCCGCCTCGGCGGTGGCACCGATAAACAGCGCGCCTATTGCCGCCACGCTCATCAGCGTTTCAATGGCAAACGGCGTACCGGAGCGGATCAGCCGCAGCGCCTTGGTAGCGACCGGCGCCAGGCCGACCAGCGTGGTGGCGATAAACGCAATGCGGCCCAGTTCGGGATTGACCATATTGAGCACCCAACTGACTACCATCAGCGTGGTGAGCAACAGCAGCGGGCCGAATTCCTTCAGGAGCGATGCCTTGGGCGACTCGGCTTTGGTTGCCTGGGTGCCGAGCAGGGTAAAGCCGGCTTGTTTCACCGCGTCCTGGATGCGCAGACTGATATCGGATTGGGCGTCGACCACCAGTTTTTCAGTGGCGAACAGCACGCGTGCGTTTTCTACGCCGGGAATGCTCGTAACGGCGTTCTCTATTTTTTTTGCGCAGCTTGGGCAGTCCATGCCGGTGACTTTCCAACTGTAACGCTGGCTGCCGGAAGGAGGGACGGCAGCCAGACTGTGGCTTTCCTCATCCGGATCCTCATGATCGTCCGTGCTGCAACAGCTGGCGCCATGATCGTGCGAATGAGCATGACCGGTTTCAACGGTTCCGTTTTTTTGTTCGCTGCTGCAACCGTGCTGGGTTTTACCGTGGCTGTGATTGCAGCCGCAGGCACCTTCTGCATGGTTATGTTCATGATGATTATGGTTTTTATGGGTATGCATAACGTCCCCCTCCGGGCAGTTAATGATCTACATTGCGCTGACTCTACACCCTGGAGTCAACTCCAGAGTCAAGCGCCGGATGAGAATTATTGTTAACTGTAAGGCTGAGGGGAAATCGGCCGTTTCTTTCTGCCAATCATGCCGATTTCACTTTATCGGCGTTGCCGGCAAGTGTTAATAGGTGGGGCGACGCAGGGGCCATTAGACAAAAAAAGAAAATGTTATTCCCGCAGGAACTAAAAAGGCTCACCCGCTAATAATAAAGAGTTATTAATCTATAACGGTGTAGTTAAATTTAATTATTTTTCTAAAAACAGCCAGCATGATTCTCTTGTGTCTGCAGGCCGCATTCTTATTGAAGTTTGTGACTAACTTATGCGTCATTGATTGCCTTTGATTTGTAAATATGATCAAAAAATAGCATAAATATCTTTCGTTATAAAAATATATAGTTGATTATTTTGTGTTCAGTTTTAAGTGTCTGCCTATAATTGGAATCGATTACCATTTCTGTTGGTAATATTATTTACTGATATATATGCATTAATTCTATCTAACACACTGCCGGTAACGGCGCATAAGCCCCTTCCAGCAAGCCGGTGATTCGTCTGCCGTGGCTTGCTGGCAGGTTATGTCTATCTGTCTGATTGATAACAATCAACTAATGAGTGGAATCGAACCAATGCAATCAACTAAAAAGGCAATTGAAGTTACTGAATCCAGTCTTGCCGCTACCGGCTCCGGCTATAATGCTGTAGAAGATCTGTTGCATTACCACGAGCGTGGCAACGGGATTCAGGTTAATGGTAAGGATTCATTTTCTACCGAACAGGCTGGGCTGTTTATTACCCGTGAGAACCAAACCTGGAACGGTTATAAGGTTTTTGGTCAACCGGCCAAATTAACGTTCTCATTCCCGGACTATAAGTTTTCTTCCAGCAACGTTGGCGGCGATACCGGGCTGAGCAAGTTCAGCGCGGAGCAACAGCAGCAGGCCAAACTGTCGCTGCAATCCTGGTCTGACGTGGCGAATATCACTTTCACCGAAGTGGCCGCCAATCAGAAGGCCAATATCACCTTCGGTAATTACAGCAAGGATTACACTGGCCAATATGATTATGAAACACAGGCCTACGCTCTCCTGCCGAATACCGTCTATCAGGGCCAGAACGTAGGTGGCCAGACCTGGTACAACGTTAATCAGTCCAATATTCAACATCCGGCAAGCGAAGATTACGGTCGCCAGACGTTCACTCATGAGATTGGCCATGCGTTGGGCCTGAGCCATCCGGGCCCATACAACGCCGGGGAAGGCGTGCCAAGCTATAGCCGCGATGCTGTATACGGCGAGGATTCCCGCGAGTTCAGCCTGATGAGCTATTGGAGTGAAACCAATACCGGCGGTGACAACGGCGGCCACTACGCGGCGGCACCGTTGCTGGATGACATTACCGCCATCCAGCACCTGTACGGTGCCAACTTGTCGACCCGTACCGGTGACACTGTGTACGGCTTCAACTCCAATACCGGCCGCGATTTCCTCAGCACCACCGGCAACGCGCAGAAAGTGATCTTTGCGGCCTGGGATGCGGGCGGCAATGATACCTTCGATTTCTCCGGCTACACGGCCAACCAGCGCATCAATCTGAACGAGAAATCCTTCTCGGACGTAGGTGGGCTGAAAGGTAACGTGTCGATCGCGGCGGGCGTCACCATTGAGAACGCCATTGGCGGTTCGGGCAACGACGTTATCGTCGGTAATGCGGCCAATAACGTGCTGAAGGGTGGCGCGGGCAGCGACATTCTGTTCGGCGGCGCAGGTGCCGATGAACTGTGGGGCGGCGTCGGAAAAGATACCTTTGTCTTCGCCGCCGTCAGCGATTCCAAGCCGGGCGCTGCTGACTGGATCCGCGATTTCCAGAAAGGTACCGATAAAATCGACCTGTCGTTCTTTAATCAAGGAGCGCAGGGCGGCGATCAGATCCACTTCGTCGATCACTTCAGCGGTGCAGCGGGCGAAGCCTTGCTGTCTTACAATGCGTCAAACAACGTCAGCGATTTGGCACTGAATATCGGAGGCCAGCAGGCACCGGACTTCCTGGTGAAGATCGTGGGACAGGTAGACGTCGCCACTGATTTTATCGTTTAACAGTGAGGGTAACGTCCGGTGCAGCCTGGCCGGACGTTATGCAGGAGTTAACATGAAAGGCAGCTTAGCGCGTGCCGCCGTCATGGCGGGGAACATAATGGTTACGGGGGCAGTTATGGCCAGCAGTTTGGTTCTTCCCTCCGCGAAGTCGCTGGCGGGGCAGTGGCTGATCGCCGATGCCGAACAACAGTGTCAGATTGAATTTTTGGCTGGCGAACAAAGCGAAATCAACGGTTATCAGTTGGTGGACAGTCAGCACTGTCTGAAAAAGGTGTTTACGGCGGAGGTGGCCGGCTGGCGCCCGGCGCCGGATGGCATCGCCCTGTTGCAGGCCGATGGCAGTACGCTGGCGTTCTTTTCGCGCGACGGCGAGAGTTACCGCAATCAACTCGGGGCGGATGACGGCCTGACTCTGAAAGCGCTGGCGTAATAAAACGGGTTCGGTCGCCCGAACCCGCCTTGGACATTTACAGGTACAACGAACGTACGATCAGGAAATGGCCGGAGAAGTAGCAGAACGCCACCAGCGCATCCGCCGCCCGGAAACTAAAACGGTAGCGGTTAATCAGCCATACCACGTTGGCCAGCAGCAGCAATGAGGTACCCGCCAACAGCGAGAAACTGAAATCGGTGCTGCGCATAAAGTAATGCTCGCCCGCCAGCCACACCATCAGCAATGTCATCGCTACGTAGGTGGCAATTGGCCAGCGCATCTCTTCCAGCCGGGTCCAGATAGTCGCTAGCAGCAACGCGCCGATAATCAGCAGCGCCAGCGGCAGCGGCCAAAACAGGCTGAAGCTCATCTGGCTGGCGAAGCTCAGGGTATAAAGCAGGTGCGAAAGGAAAAATGCGCCGATGGCGTACAACACGCGCTCACGCGGCAGCAGCAGCAGGGCGTCGGCGATCAGCGTCGCCACCAGGCCGAGGACGATCAGATACCCTGCGGCGCCCAGCACCGGCGCTTGCCAGGCCAGCAGCAACAGCAGCAGCAGAGTAAGCGGTTTAAACACCCAACGCTGCCAGCGTGGCCCGCGATAGGAGGCGTCTACGAACAACCAACCGGAAAAGAATACGGCAAGGAACGGCCAACTCATTGTGTCTTCCTTATTCATTATGGGAACCGCAGAGTTCGGCTCCAAATTGTCACCAGTGTCACTTCCTACGTGCAGTGTAGGCAGCGCGCCTGCAATCGACAATGCTTTCTTGAGAATGCTATGTTTACGCTGATTTAGCCGCGAAGGGAATGGGAAGAAAGATGAGTAAGCCGCCGCTGTTTTTTGTCGCTGTCATTGCGTTGATCGCCGTGCTGGCGACGCACCGTTACTTCAACCAGCGCCGCGTTGAGGCGGAAAATGACCGCGCGCCGGTGCGCAGTTTAGAGGTCGAGGTTAGCGACAAGCGCGAATTTCCCGTGGCTGCCACCCGTTCGCGCCAGCGCGAACAGAGGGTCAATGAGCCGATGCATTATGAGGTGGTGTTCAGTCCGTTGCGCGGCGGCGAGGACATTCGGCTACGGCTGAAACAGTGGCAGTACAACCCGATCGAAAAGGGCGCGCAGGGCACGTTGAGCATGCAGGGCACGCGCTTCGTCTCCTTTATCGCCCAATAACCTATTTCCTTTTGATCGGTGGCTGTTTTTTCTGCCATGCCAGCAGCTCGAAGACGCCAAAGACGAAGATCTTGGCTTCCTGCCAGTAGCTTATCGGCTGATCTTTCGGCTGGGTAGACTTCAGCAACACCAGTTGCAGCCCGTGCATCACCACCATAAAGAACAGCGCCACGTCGATGAAATATTTCAGCGGCTTGGGAAAAGGGTGGAACAGATTGGAGAGCAGAAAGCCCCATACGCACAGCATCAGCAGGCGGCCCAGATTAATCAGCATTGTTGGTTTTCTCTTGCGAACGAACATAAAGCCGGTAAGCCACCTGACCGGCGACTTTTTCCCGGTGTAATTGCCAGTTGGCCGGCACGTCAGCCGCAGCGCTTTCCGCCTCGGCCTCTACGTAAATCCAAGCCTCATCGGCCAGCCAACCTTGCTGTTCCAGCAGGGTGACGGTTTCTGCCAGCAGCCCTTTGCGGAACGGCGGATCGAGAAACACCACGTCAAACGGCTGGCCGTTGCCTGCCAACCAGCTCAGCGTGTTGGTGTTGACCACCGTGCCTTTACCCTGCAGCAGTGCCAGGTTTTTCTCCAGTTGCTGCGCTACCGGGCGTTCAAACTCCAGCAGCGTGGCGCTGCCGGCATAGCGTGACAGCGCCTCCAGCCCCAATGCGCCGCTGCCGGCAAAACAGTCCAGGCAGCGCGCGCCCTGAATGACCGGCGCCAGCCAGTTGAACAGGGTTTCTCGGACGCGGTCGGTGGTCGGGCGCAGCCCTGGGCTGTTAGGCACCGGCAGTTTACGCCCGCGCCATTGGCCACCGATAATGCGGATCTGCCCGGCCGCGGCCTGGGGCGATTTTTTTGCCGACGCCCGTGGCGTTAGTCTTGTCATAGGTTTGCTTTATTTCTTTCTCTGGCCGTGAGGCCGCACGAGTTAACGAAAAGTTGCACCTATTCTACCGGTGAGACGCTCCGGGGGGAACGGTAAAACTTTGTTGCCTGATTTCACAGTGGAAAGCATACCGGATGCGTGTTGCTGCGCGAGGGAAAGTGATAGACTCGGCGGATTATTGTCAGCATAAGCAAGCCTTCGGTACGGAGTAGAGTCATAACATGGCAAAAGATAAGAAACGTGGGTTTTTCTCCTGGCTGGGCTTCGGCCAGAAGGAAGAAGAGCAACAGCAACCTGAGCCGTCGGTAGAGCAGACGGAAAATCAGGCCGTGGAGACACCGGTTGAACCGGTAACCACCCCGCTGGACGACAAGCTCCCCGCCCAGGAATCTGAACCTGCCGCCTCCGTTGATACCCCAGGGGAATGGGACGGCAGCCTGACCGGCGAGCATATCGCCGAAAGCGTACCTGTCGTCGCTGAACATTTCACCCCGGCGCAAGCGTTGGCGGAAGAGGTGGTTACCCTCACCGAGCAGGTGGCGGCGCAGCAGCAGCCGGTTAATGAAGAGATCGCCGAGCCGGTTGCGATCATTGCCCCTGAGCCTGCCGTTGAACCTGAACTCATCGCATCTGCGCCTGCTGTCGAGCCTGAGCCGATCGTTGAACCTGAGCCGGAAGTGGTTGAAACTGCGGTTGAGCCAGAGCCAGAGCCAGAGCCTCTGCCGGCCAGCGTTGCGCTGGCGCCGGTTATCATCGCCCCTGCCGTGGCTGAAACAATAGAAGAACGAGAGCCTGAATCGGCGGAAGCGGACCTGCTGGCCCCGGCGGTAACTCAAGAGCAGGAACGCCCGACCAAAGAAGGCTTCTTCGCCCGTCTGAAACGCAGCCTGGTGAAAACCAAGCAGAACCTGGGTTCCGGTTTTATCGGCCTGTTCCGTGGCAAGAAAATCGACGACGATCTGTTTGAAGAGCTGGAAGAACAGCTGCTGATTGCCGACGTCGGCGTGGAAACCACCAGTAAAATCATTACCTCCCTGACCCAGCACGCCAGCCGTAAGCAGTTGAAAGACGCCGAGGCGCTGTACGGCAAGCTGAAGGAGGAAATGTCTGAAATTCTGACTAAAGTTGAACAACCTCTGGATGTTGGCGGTAAAAACCCCTATGTCATTCTGATGGTTGGGGTGAACGGCGTGGGTAAAACCACCACCATCGGCAAGCTGGCTCGTCAGTTCCAGGCGGAAGGCAAATCGGTGATGCTGGCGGCGGGGGATACCTTCCGTGCGGCGGCGGTGGAGCAATTGCAGGTGTGGGGCGAACGCAACCGTATTCCGGTGGTGGCGCAGCATACCGGCGCAGACTCCGCTTCGGTGATCTACGACGCGGTGCAGGCCGCCAAGGCGCGTGGCATTGACGTGCTGCTCGCAGATACCGCCGGCCGCTTGCAAAACAAGGCGCACCTGATGGAAGAGCTGAAGAAGATCGTCCGCGTCATGAAAAAACTGGACGACCAGGCCCCCCATGAGGTTATGCTGACTCTGGATGCCAGCACCGGACAGAATGCTGTCAGCCAGGCGAAATTATTTAATGAAGCCGTGGGCTTAACCGGTATCACGCTGACTAAACTGGACGGTACCGCCAAGGGTGGGGTGATCTTCGCCATTGCCGATCAGTTCGAAATCCCGATTCGCTATATTGGCGTTGGGGAAGGTATCGAAGATTTGCGGCCATTTAAGGCTGACGATTTTATTGAGGCACTTTTTGCCCGAGAGGATTAATACGGATGATTCGCTTTGAACAGGTCAGTAAAGCTTATCTGGGCGGACGGCAAGCGCTGCAGGGGGTAGATTTCCATCTGCGCCCGGCGGAGATGGCGTTTCTGACCGGCCATTCCGGCGCGGGGAAGAGTACCCTGCTGAAACTGATTTGTGGTATCGAACGACCAAGCGCCGGCCATATCTGGTTTGGTGGCCACGACATCAGCCGGTTGAGAAACAGTGAGGTGCCGTTCCTGCGTCGTCAGATCGGCATGATTTTCCAGGATCACCATCTGCTGCTGGATCGCACGGTCTATGACAACGTGGCGATGCCGCTGATCATCGCCGGTGCCAGCACTGAAGACATCCGCCGCCGCGTATCCGCCGCGCTGGACAAGGTCGGGTTGCTGGATAAAGCGAAAAACTTCCCGATTCAGCTGTCCGGCGGTGAGCAGCAGCGCGTGGGCATCGCCCGTGCGGTGGTGAACAAACCGGCGGTGCTGCTGGCGGACGAACCCACCGGTAACCTGGATGATGCGTTGTCGGAGGGCATTCTGCGCCTGTTTGAAGAATTTAACCGTGTTGGCGTTACCGTGCTGATGGCCACTCACGACACCGGGCTTATCGCCCGTCGCAATTACCGCATTCTGAGCCTGAGCCAGGGCCGTATGGCTGGAGGAGCGCATCATGGCGAATAATGCAAAAAACGCCAAGAGCAAGGCGCTGCGTGGCGGCTGGCGTGAACAGTGGCGCTATGCCTGGATGAACGCCATCAAGGACATGCTGCGTCAACCGTTGGCGACGCTGCTGACGGTGATGGTGATCGCCATCTCCCTGACGCTGCCGAGCGTGTGTTATATCGTCTGGAAAAACGTCAGCACTGCAGCCACCCAGTGGTATCCGACGCCGCAGCTGACGGTGTATCTGGATAAATCTCTCGATGATGACGCCGCAGTGAAAGTGCTTGACGCCATCAAGGCGGAAGCCGGCGTAGAGAAGGTGAATTACCTGTCGCGCGAAGAGGCCCGGGGCGAATTCCGCAACTGGTCCGGCTTCGGCGGTGCGCTGGATATGCTGGAAGAGAACCCGTTGCCGGCCGTGGCCATCATCACGCCGAAGATGAGCTTCCAGAGTTCGGAAACCCTCAATACCCTGCGCGATCGCGTGGCGGCGGTTCAGGGGGTGGACGAAGTGCGGATGGATGACAGTTGGTTTGCCCGCCTGGCGGCGCTCACCGGGCTGGTTGGCCAGGTGGCGGCGATGATCGGTGTTCTGATGATTGTGGCGGTCTTCCTGGTGATCGGCAACAGCGTGCGTCTGAGCATCTTCAGCCGCCGTGACACCATCAATGTGATGAAGCTGATCGGCGCGACCGACGGCTTCATCCTGCGGCCATTCCTGAACGGCGGAGCGATGCTGGGCTTTTTCGGCGCGCTGCTGTCGCTGCTTCTCTCCGGGGCGCTGGTGTGGAAACTGGAGTCGGTGGTGACCGGCGTGGCGAAAGTGTTCGGCACCACCTTTACCCTGCATGGGCTGGGGTGGGATGAGGCGCTGTTGCTGCTGATTATCTCCGCGATGATCGGCTGGATCGCCGCCTGGCTGGCGACGGTGCAACATTTACGTCGATTTACACCACAATAAAGTTTTTTTGGTATACTCTTCTTTTGCTGCTCCGAGCGTGTTGCGGGAGAAGAGTTACCGGCAGTAAAGCAAGCACCATCCAGTCTCTTCTTAGCGCACAAATTCCCTATCGGTCTCAACTTTCGTCACGTATTGTCATGTGCAATGCTGTCGAAAAACAGTGAACTTATAGGGCGGAACACGGTCAAAATTTGCAGCAAAATGTTAGGGTGCCCGGCGTGTGGACCGCTTTTGCAACAGCAACTGCCGTAAAATCAATCTTTTCCCCGCCGTGAATCATCACCTGCATGACCTGTTTTCTCAAGAGAGGGTTTGAATGACCAAAGAAATGCAAACTTTAGCTTTAGTGCCCCAGGGCAGTTTGGAAGCCTATATCCGGGCCGCCAACACCTATCCGATGCTGACGGCAGAGGAAGAGCGGGAGCTGGCTGAACGGCTGCATTATCAGGGCGATCTGGAAGCCGCTAAGCAGCTGATCCTGTCTCACCTGCGCTTTGTCGCTCATATTGCCCGTAATTACTCTGGTTACGGCCTGCCGCAGGCAGACCTGATTCAGGAAGGTAATATCGGCCTGATGAAAGCTGTACGCCGCTTCAACCCGGAAGTTGGTGTGCGTCTGGTGTCCTTTGCGGTGCATTGGATCAAGGCAGAAATTCACGAATACGTGCTGCGCAACTGGCGTATCGTCAAGGTTGCCACCACCAAAGCACAGCGCAAGCTGTTCTTTAACCTGCGTAAAACCAAGCAGCGTCTGGGCTGGTTCAATCAGGACGAGGTGGAGCTGGTGGCCCGCGAGCTGGGTGTGACCAGCAAAGACGTGCGTGAGATGGAGTCGCGTATGGCGGCGCAGGATATGACCTTCGATCCCACGCCGGACGACGATGCGCGCGACGGTCAGTCGATGGCGCCGGTTCTGTACCTGCAAGACAAAAGCTCGGACTTCGCCGAAGGCATCGAGGAAGATAACTGGGAAAGCAACGCCGCAGACAAACTGGCCTATGCGCTGGAAGGTCTGGACGAGCGCAGCCAGCATATTATTCGTGCCCGTTGGCTGGACGACGATAACAAGTCCACGCTGCAAGAACTGGCCGATCAGTACGGCGTTTCCGCTGAGCGTGTTCGCCAGTTGGAAAAAAATGCCATGAAGAAACTGAAAATGGCGATCGAAGCCTAATCCCGCGTAAGCGTTAAAAAGCCCGGCTAGCCGGGCTTTTTTGTACCTGAAATTCGGCGCTATGGCGTAACGGCAGCGAAGTCTGGCACCGGGCAGCTATAGCCAAACTTGTTGGCCCAGGAATAACGGGTGCCGGTGTTGATATAGCGCTGATACAGCGCCTGGCCGGTTTTCGCGTCGCGTTTAATAACCCAACCGGCGGCATTGCATAGCACGGCAGCATACGCCTGGCTTTTTGGTGGCAACAAATCGGCGGCTTGCTGGGCAAGGTCGACCGCCTGCCAGCGATAATGCAGGAAGCGGTTGTCCTGTGGCGGTAGCGCTGCTTTGGCCCGTGCCGCTTCCGCGCTGCTGATCCAACTCTTATGTTTGAGTTCGCGGGTATCAAAGGCATCCCCCAGATAGGAATAACCCGCGTCATAAATCGCGTAATCTGGCGTCATCTCGTAACCGGTGAAGGTTAGCCCTTGTGTGCGCAGTAGCGTGGCCGCCTGGTAATAGGCTTTGGCGCGCGCCAGTTTGTCGGCGGTTTTGTCCTGCGCGGTTTTCAGCGTATCGGCGTACTGCTGCGCCACCTGACGATAGTTAGGGATGTCGAAATAGCCCATGGCCTCTTGAGGACGTCCGGCGCGCATCAATCGCCGTGCCAGCAGCTCGCGCAGCTGTACCTCTGGCGTCAGTGGCTGGCCGCTGTACTCATCGGGATTGACGGGTTTCAGCGGCGTTGCCGGCGCCGGCGCATGTTTATCAACGAAGCCTTTAAGTTCGTCGATCGTCAGCACCCGCTCGGCCACGTCGGCGACATCTGCCCAATAAATCTCTTTGCCGCGATACAGAAAATCCATCGCCTGCAGATAGTCGCCGCGATCCAAGGCAAGGATCGCCTGCTCCCCGGCTACCCGGCATTCGGGCACGATGGTTTCCGGCGTAAAGTCCGCATTGCGCTGCTCGCCCCAGCTTTCACTGGAGGGGAAGGCTGCCGCCGCTTTGGCATAGGCGGCGGTAGCGGTTTTAACATCCCCGTCGCGCAGCGCCATTTTGGCGCGCAGCCACCACGCCAGCCCGCTGTCACCGGCATGTTTTAACAGGCTGGCCGCCATGGGATATTGCCCGGCGCGATAAGCCAGTGCCGCTAGCCGGTCACTGCCGCTGAAACCGCTTTTCACCGAGGCGTTCAGCAGCGTCAGAATTTGGCTGACTATCTGTTTCGAACGGGTGCCGGTGGCATCGGTATCCGACATTTGCAAATTGCTGCCGCGCGCAAAGAGTTCGATGGTCACCAGCTGTTGGATCACCGGATCGCTAATGGCCTGTTTCAGCGCGTCAAAGTGGTCAGGATTGACCAGATAGCTGGAGACGTACTGCAACGACAACCCACCGTTTTGATCGCCCTGCGCCGCCTGCTGGGCGTACAGTTGCGCCGCCGGGGCGATATTGCCCAGCCACAGTTGGATGCGCGCTTGCTGCCCCAGGCTGCTCAGCGCCAGTTGATCAGGATCGGCAGCGCCGGCTTTAACCCGGTCAATCACCTGCTGAAAAGCCGCCTGCGCCTGCTCTAACTGTGGCTTAGCCGGGCGTTTAACCGCCGGAGCCGGCGTATCGGACTCATTTTCCGGCGTGCCGTGGTCATCCATCAGAACCCGTCCGAGCGAATACTGCGCCCGAAGTCCCCAGTCGCCCTGTTGTGCTGTGGGCAGGGCCAAGACCTGCTGGAAATACTCTGCGGCACGCGGATCCGCTCCGGCAAAGGCCACGGCACCGAGTTGATAAAGGCGTGCGGCGTCTGACAACCCCTGAGAATTGACCGCATCGGCCTCCTCGACGGTCTTGGCGGCGCGCATTTTGCCGATAATGATTGTTTCCGGTGAAAGCGGCATCGGTTTCGGCGGTGTCGCCGGTGGAGGCGCTTTCCACCGCGGCAGTTGATTATCTACCGCGACCAGGCGGCTGGCCTCAAAGGCAAAATTACCTTCCGGCATATACAACAGGGTACCGTTGCGATCGGTCAGCAAGCGGTTGGGAAAATCCGGCCCGCAGGCGAAACCGTTAATGGGCATCGCCAGCGCTGAGCCGATCAGGGCGGCGAGTGGGAGATACCGGCCGTGGCGGTTGCGTACCGCGTGTGCATCAGGGTATGACAAGAGTGCCTCCTGGCGTCAATTGTTGGCAGCGTAACCAGCCCAGCGGCCGGGATTGCCCGGCGCGCAGCTGATCGCCGCTGATGAGGACAAAGCGTTGCCGCTGAGACTCGCTTTCCAGCCGATAGTTGCCCGCCGCGTCCGCCGCCAGACAGTCCGTGGCGGCGACGGTAATTTCACGAGGCAGCGGGGCATCAACCGGCCCGTTATTATGAATTATCAGATCATACAGCCCATTTTGCTGTGGCTGAGGGCTAAATTTTACCTGCCAACTGACGCTGAGCGGCTGTTGCTCGATCACCGCCCGCAGCGTATTGAGCGACCAGGCGCGGCGATCGCCCGTCAGCGGCAGCCGGAACCAGATAATGCCGCGCAGATGCGGTGTGGCCTGGGCGTTTAATTGTTGCAGAAAATCGGCCACTTGTTGCGGCGCTACCGTCAGCTCACGGGGATTGCCCGCCACGCGCAGTGAGGCTTCGCTCTCAACCTGTGCGCCCTGCGCATCAACGCCCAGCAGGCCCATACCGTAGGCCGGCAGCGCCACTCTGAACGGTTTGGACGTGATGTTTGCATACTGTTTTACCCAGCGCAGCGCCAGTGGGGCAGCGAACAGCCCCTGCTGCGGCGAGAGCACCGCATGTACCTGCAACACCGAGCTGTCTGCCTGTTGCAACACGCCGGGCAGTGCCGGTGAGCCGATCCAGGCCGGTAATGCGGTAATGCCGAGTTGTAAGGAGGAAGGCAGCTGTCGGCGCAGCTGTTGCAAGAAATAGCGATAGTCAGGCAGGCGAGCGGTGGCGGCGTCATGATCTATTTCGACACCTATCACCTGCAACCCGGCGGCCTGCCATTGCTGAGCCTGTTTTACCAGGCGCTGGCGAATAACCGGTGCATCGAGTTGCGCCAGTTGCCCATCCAAACGGACCACCAGCCACAGCGGGCGGCCATCCTGTTGCAACTGCGGTAGATTGACCGGGATTTCGCGCCAGCCTTCACGCGGATGCGCTTGCGCACCCAATACACGCAGGGTAGAGAACAGGTCACGGCTTTGCGCCAGCGCAGTGGCGTGTTGCGGCGTCCAGACCCGCTGCCAGATATAAACCTGGTTGTCCCGGGGCTGTGGTAGCCGTAACGCCTGGTGACGGCCGCCGAACCAGGCCGTTAACGCCAGCGCCAACAGCAGCAACGCCATCAGCCCGCGTTTCATTTTTGCCAGAGGTCGCCTTGCTGGGTGAAACCGCAGGCGCGCATAAAGTTATCCACTTCACCGCGTTCGCGCGGCGTCAGGCCGGCGGTAGAAAGCTGCCAGTGAGCGACTTGCGGTAGCTGGCGCTGCGCATCCTGCACCAGATACAACCCGACGCCACGACGGCGCGTGACTTCACGCACCAGCAAATCCTGCAGTTGGGCGTTATCGCCATCCAGCGCAATTTTCACTGCACCCAGCAGCCGTTCGTTGAAGCGCGCGGCGAACAGGGCCCGATCGTCGTCCAGCCAGCTCTGCCATTGCTGTGGCTGCTGTTGCGGCCAGATTTTACCGAGGTCGATAAGGTCTTGCGGGGACAGCGTGGTTAATCGCTCAATAGTCAGTTTCATGCAGAATTTCCGAACGGCTAATCGATGCCGACAGTGTAATAGATCTTGCACAGAGCGTTGTGTAAGTTTTTCTGTACGATTACTGCGCAAAATGTTTTTTGCAGCACTCATTTTCCGAGTAAATGAATTGTTAATGGATCAATAACCAGCATAACGCGCTGTGCCTGATGCAAAACAGCGCAGATTTAATCCGGATTTTATCCTGTTTACACCGCTTGTTTCTGATTGTTCAAGTTGATTTGCAGCAGAAAATTCCTGTTTAATGGTATGAAAAATAAAGTCTTATTAGAAAATATTGCCATAAAATCACCTAAATCATTATTACTTATGAATAAAAGCAGTAAATAAGGGTCAGGTGCAGGCAAACACAACAGGTACGTTCACAACGACAGATGGGGATTTGCGAATGAAATTAACAAAAGGTAAGGCGCTGTTGGCGGGTTGTATTGCGATGGCTATCGGTCATTCGGCAATGGCGAAAGACATCAAGGTGGCGATCGTGGGCGCGATGTCCGGCCCGGTCGCGCAGTATGGCGATATGGAGTTTACCGGTGCCCGTCAGGCGATTGCCGATATCAACGCCAAGGGCGGTATCAAGGGCGATAAGCTGGTCGGCGTAGAATACGATGACGCCTGCGATCCAAAACAGGCCGTTGCGGTTGCCAACAAGGTGATTAACGACGGTATTCGCTATGTGATCGGCCACCTGTGCTCGTCCTCGACTCAACCGGCCTCCGATATCTATGAAGACGAAGGCGTGATCATGATTACCCCGGCGGCCACCAACGCCGATCTGACCACCCGTGGTTACAAGATGATCATGCGCACCACCGGGCTGGATTCCGATCAGGGCCCGACCGCGGCGAAATACATCCTCAGCGAGATCAAACCCAAGCGTATTGCCGTGGTCCACGACAAGCAGCAGTATGGCGAAGGCCTGGCGCGCTCGGTGCGCGACAGCCTGAAAAAACAGGGTACCGACGTGGTGATGTTTGAAGGCATCACCGCCGGTGATAAAGATTTCTCCACTCTGGTGGCGCGCCTGAAGAAAGAAAACGTCGATTTCGTATACTTCGGCGGCTACTACCCGGAAATGGGGCAGATCCTGCGCCAGGCGAAACAGGCAGGCCTGACCACCCGCTTTATGGGGCCAGAGGGCGTGGGCAACTCCTCGCTGTCCAACATTGCCGGTGCCGCCTCAGAAGGCATGCTTGTGACCCTGCCTAAACGTTACGATCAGGTACCTGCCAACAAACCTGTTGTGGATGCACTGAAAGCCAAGAAGCTGGATCCTACCGGGCCGTTCGTCTGGACCACTTACGCAGCGTTGCAATCTCTGACTACCGGGATGGAGCGCAGCGGCAGCCAGGAGCCGGCCGACATCGTCAAGGATCTGAAAACCGGCAAGCCGGTGGACACCGTGATGGGGCCGCTGAGCTGGGATGAGAAGGGTGATCTGAAAGGTTTCGAGTTCGGCGTGTTTGAGTGGCATGCAGACGGCACATCAACACCGATTAAATAAGCCATAATAATCAGGGTAGGGTGCAGCATGCTGCGCCCGCGGGCCGGCTTGCCGGCCCCGTATCCCTTTACCTGAACGATCTTCGCGTTCAGGTTTCGCAGCCAAGGGTCAGAGTATGTCAGAGCAGGTTCTCTATTTTCTGCAGCAGATGTTCAACGGCGTCACGTTGGGCAGCACCTATGCATTGATCGCCATCGGTTACACCATGGTCTACGGCATTATCGGCATGATCAACTTCGCCCACGGCGAGGTGTATATGATCGGCAGCTATGTCTCCTTTATTGTTATCGCCGCCCTGATGATGCTCGGTATCGACGTCGGCTGGCTGCTGATTGGCGCCGCGTTTTTGGTGTCGATCGTGATCGCCAGCGCCTACGGCTGGAGCATCGAGCGGGTGGCCTACAAGCCGGTGCGCAACTCCAAGCGCCTGATAGCGCTGATTTCCGCCATCGGCATGTCGATATTCCTGCAAAACTACGTCAGCCTGACGCAGGGCTCGCGCGATCTGGCGTTGCCAAGCCTGGTAACCGGCCAGTGGGTGCTGGGTGAAAGCAATGGCTTTGCCGCCACCATCAGCACCATGCAGCTGATTATCTGGGTCGTCACCTTCCTGGCGATGCTGGCATTGACGTTGTTTATCCGTTATTCCCGCATGGGCCGCGCTTGTCGCGCCTGCGCGGAAGATTTGAAGATGGCCAGCCTGTTGGGCATCAATACCGACCGGGTGATTTCACTGACCTTCGTGATCGGCGCCGTGATGGCGGCGGTGGCCGGCGTGCTGCTTGGTCAGTTCTACGGCGTAATCAACCCGTACATCGGCTTTATGGCCGGGATGAAAGCCTTTACTGCGGCGGTGCTGGGCGGCATCGGCAGCATTCCCGGCGCGATGATCGGCGGCTTGGTGCTGGGGGTGGCAGAAGCCCTGACCTCAGCCTACCTGAGCACCGAATATAAGGATGTGGTGTCCTTCGCGCTGCTGATCGTGGTGTTGCTGATCATGCCAACCGGCATTCTTGGGCGCCCGGAGGTTGAGAAGGTATGAAACTCAATCTGCTTAACGCGCTGATAGCCTCGGTGGTGCTGTTTGTGATGGCGTCGTTCCTGATGGGGATGCAACTGAGTCTGGACGGTACCAAGCTGGTGGTTCACGGTGCGGCGGAAGTGCGCTGGATGTGGATCGGCATCGGCTGCGTCATCGTTTTCTTCTTCCAACTGTTGCGCCCGCTGATGCAGCAGGGGCTGAAAAAACTCTCCGGCCCCTCTTTTGTATTGCCGAGCTTTGACGGCACTACCTCACGCCAGAAGCTGTTGGCGGCGGCGATGATTGTCGCTGCGATCGCCTGGCCATTTCTGGTGTCGCGCGGCTCGGTGGATATCGCCACCCTGACGTTGATCTACGTGATGCTCGGCCTGGGCCTGAACGTGGTAGTAGGGCTGTCCGGCCTGCTGGTGCTGGGTTACGGCGGCTTCTACGCCATCGGCGCCTACACCTATGCGTTGCTGAATCACTATTATGGCCTCGGCTTCTGGGAAAGCCTGCCGCTGGCAGGCATCGTCACCGCCATCTTCGGTTTCCTGCTCGGTTTCCCGGTGCTGCGTTTACGCGGAGACTACCTGGCGATTGTGACGCTGGGCTTCGGTGAGATCGTACGTATCCTGTTGCTGAACAACACCGAGATCACCGGCGGGCCGAACGGCATCAGCCAAATCCCGAAACCGACCTTTTTCGGGCTGGAGTTCAACCGCAGCGCGCGTGACGGCGGCTGGGATACCTTCCATAATTTCTTCGGCCTGAAATACGATCCGAGCGATCGCATCGTATTCCTGTATCTGGTGGCGCTGCTGCTGGTGGTACTGACGCTATTTGTGATCAACCGCTTGCTGCGTATGCCATTGGGTCGCGCCTGGGAAGCGCTGCGTGAAGATGAAATCGCCTGCCGCTCGCTGGGCCTGAGTCCGACCAAAATCAAACTGACCGCTTTTACCATCAGCGCCGCCTTCGCCGGTTTTGCCGGCACGCTGTTCGCCGCGCGTCAGGGCTTTGTCAGCCCGGAGTCCTTCACCTTCGTCGAGTCGGCCTTCGTGCTGGCGATTGTGGTGTTGGGCGGCATGGGATCGCAGTTCGCGGTGATCCTGGCGGCTATCCTGCTGGTAGTGTCGCGCGAACTGATGCGTGATCTGAACGAATACAGCATGCTGCTGCTGGGTGCATTGATGGTGTTGATGATGATTTGGCGGCCGCAAGGACTGCTGCCGATGAAGCGCCCGCAGCTGAAGTTGAAAACGGCCGGCAAGGAGGAACAGGCATGAGCACGCAACCTCTGTTGAAAGTTGAAGGGCTGTCGATGCGTTTCGGCGGCCTGCTGGCGGTGAATAATGTGGCGCTCGAGCTGAACGAAGGCGAAATTGTTTCGCTGATCGGCCCGAACGGCGCGGGAAAAACCACGGTGTTCAACTGCCTGACCGGCTTCTACCGCCCCACTGGCGGTACCATCAAACTGCGCGATCGCCATCTGGAAGGGCTGCCTGGACAGACGATTGCCCGTATGGGCGTAGTGCGTACTTTCCAGCATGTGCGGCTATTCCGCGAAATGACGGTGATCGAGAACCTGCTGGTCGCCCAGCATCAGCACCTGAAAAGCGGCGTATTCGCCGGGCTGCTGAAAACCCCAGCCTTCCGCCGTGCCGAAGCCGATGCGCTGGAACGTGCATCCGTGTGGCTGCAACGGGTTGGCCTGCTCGAGATGGCTAACCGTTCGGCGGGCAATCTGGCCTACGGCCAGCAGCGGCGGCTGGAGATTGCGCGCTGCATGGTGACCCGCCCGGAACTGCTGATGCTGGACGAACCCGCCGCGGGCCTGAACCCAAAGGAAACCGACGAGCTGGACCACTTGATCGTCGAGCTGCGCAACCAGCATAAAGTGTCGGTGTTGCTGATCGAGCACGACATGAAGCTGGTGATGGGCATTTCCGATCGTATCTACGTGGTGAATCAGGGCACGCCGTTGGCGCAGGGCTCCCCGGCAGAAATTCGTAACAACCCGGACGTTATCCGGGCCTATCTGGGCGAATAATTATGTTGTCATTTAATCAGGTTTCCGCCCATTACGGCAAAATCCAGGCGCTGCATCAGGTTAGCCTGAACATCAAGCAGGGCGAGATAGTCACCCTGATCGGCGCCAACGGTGCCGGTAAAACCACGCTGCTCGGCACGTTGTGCGGTGAGCCGCGCGCCACCGAAGGCAGCGTTACCTTCCTCGACCAGGATATTACCCAGTGGCAGACCTCGCGCATTATGCGTGAGGCGGTGGCGATAGTGCCGGAAGGGCGTCGGGTGTTCTCGCGCATGACGGTGGAAGAGAACCTGGCGATGGGCGGCTTTTTTGCCGATCGTCATCAGTACCAGGAACGTATCGAGCGGGTGTTCGGCCTGTTTCCACGCCTGCTGGAACGCCGCAACCAGCGCTCCGGCACCATGTCCGGTGGTGAACAGCAGATGCTGGCGATCGGCCGTGCGCTGATGAGCCAGCCGAAGCTGTTGTTGCTCGACGAGCCGTCTCTCGGGCTGGCGCCGATCATCATCCAGCAGATTTTCGACATTATTCAGCAGCTGCGCGAAGAGGGCATGACCATCTTCCTGGTGGAGCAAAACGCCAATCAGGCGCTGAAATTGGCGGATCGCGGTTATGTACTGGAAAACGGGCGCGTGGTGTTGGAAGATACGGGAGCCGCATTGTTAGCAAACGAAGCAGTAAGGTCGGCGTATCTGGGCGGCTAAATACCCGTCGTCTTTCAGGCTACAGCGTTGTTGGCTGCACTCACTTCCCTGTGGGGGCGAATAGGGTCGCCCGAGTCACTTGGTCGCCGTGTACCCTGCCCCTACAAAATTTATAACGATTACGAGAATAAGAAATGAAGACAGAAGGGTTACTCGCGCAGCGCATCGTCAACGTAAAAAGCTCGGCAATCCGCGAATTGCTCAAGCACAGTAAGATGGAAAACGTCATTTCGCTGGCGGGCGGCATCCCCTCTGATGCCCTGTTTGATTTTGAAGGGCTGAGTATTGCTACCCATCAGGCGATCACCGAACAGCCGAAAAGCGCCTTCCAGTACGGCCTGACCGAAGGCAGCCCGTTGCTGCGTGAACGCATTTGCGAGCTGTGCGCCGAGCGCGGCGTCGTCGCCACGGCAGAAGAAGTGATGGTGACCGCCGGTTCCCAGCAGGCGCTGGATCTGGTGATGCGCGCTATCGTCAATCCAGGCGACGTGTTTGTGGTGGAGCGTCCGACCTATCTGGCGGCACTGCAGACGCTGGAACTGGCGGAAGCCAACATCATGTCGGTGTCATCCGACAGCGACGGCATGGTGGTTGAAGAGCTTGCCGAACTGCTGAAAACCCAGCGCATCAAGGGCGTGTACGTGGTGCCGAACTTTGGCAACCCCAGCGGCCTCACGCTGAGCGCACCGCGCCGCGAACTGCTGGTGAAACTGGCGGCCGAGCACAATTTCCTGATTATCGAAGATGATCCGTACGGCGAGCTGCGTTTTACCGAAGAGCGCAACGCCACGCTGCATCAGGTTTCGCAGCAGGTGCTGGGTCATACCGATAACATTATCTACACCTCGACCTTCTCCAAGATCCTGGCGCCGGGCTTGCGCCTGGGCTGGGCTATTCTGCCTGAGTTCCTGCTGCATAAAGTGGCGATCATCAAGCAGGCGGCGGATCTGCACGCCAGCGCGCTGTCGCAGAGCATCGTCGAATGCTACCTGGGGCTGGATCGTCTGCCGGGGCAGATCGAAAAGATCCGCGCCGCTTACAAGCAAAAGGGCGAGATCCTGGCTGCGCTGGTGGAGAAAGAGCTGGGCGAACACATCACCTTTGATATGCCGAAGGGCGGTATGTTCCTGTGGGCGCGTTTCCGTCAGCCGTTCAACGCCACAGAATGGCTGAAAACCACCCTGCAACAGGGTGTGGTGTTCGTGCCGGGGGAATATTTCTTCTCCGATAACCCGGATCGTTCAACCTTCCGCCTGTCGTTCGCCACCGCCACTGAGCAACAGATGCAAGAAGCGGTCGCCCGCCTGCGTCGTTCACTGTAATCCCCGCGGCGGCGGGGGAAAATGCCTCGTCGCCGACATCAAACCGCAACCTGCACTTCACCTCTCTGTCACTTCGCTGTCATTTTTTAGTTATTTTTCTGTCATCCGAGCATGGCATGTTAACTTCCGAACAAAAAACTGTTTCTTTTCGCTCACGCGCTTATTACACCAGCTTTTTCAGGAGTTAGGCATGCTCACCTACGCTATTCGCAAAACTACGCTGTGCGTCGCGTTGACCCTGGCGGTCAGCACTCAGGCACTGGCGGCGACCGAGATCCCGTTCTGGCATTCGATGGAAGGTGAACTGGGGAAAGAAGTGGATTCCCTGGCGGACCGCTTTAACCAGTCGCACAGCGACGTCAAAATCGTTCCGGTTTATAAGGGCAACTACGAACAGAGCCTGGCGGCGGGTATCGCGGCTTACCGTTCCGGCAAGGCGCCAGCGATTTTGCAAGTTTACGAAGTGGGCACCGCCACCATGATGGCGAGCAAAGCGATCAAACCGGTATACCAGGTGTTTAAAGACGCCGGCATCAACTTTGACGAATCGGTGTTCGTGCCGACGGTGGCCGGTTACTACACCGACAACAAGAGCGGCCATCTGCTGTCCCAGCCGTTCAACAGCTCCACCCCGGTGCTGTATTACAACAAAGATGCCTTCAAAAAAGCCGGCCTGAACCCGGATCAGCCGCCAAAAACCTGGCAAGAGCTGGCGGCGGACACCGCCAAACTGCGTGAGGCCGGCATGAAGTGCGGCTACGCCAGCGGCTGGCAGGGCTGGATCCAGCTCGAGAACTTCAGCGCCTGGCACGGTGTGCCGTTCGCTACCGAAAACAACGGCTTCGGCGGTGCGAATGCCAAGCTGGAGTTCAACAAAGCGTTGCAGGTCAAGCATATCCAACTGCTGGCGGACATGAACAAGAAGGGTGATTTCACCTATTTCGGTCGTAAGGACGAATCGACCGAGAAGTTCTACAGCGGCGACTGTGCCATCACTACCGCTTCTTCCGGTTCGCTGGCGGACATTAAACACTATGCCAAATTCAACTATGGCGTGGGCATGATGCCTTACGACGCCGACGCCAAGAATGCGCCGCAGAACGCCATCATCGGCGGCGCCAGCCTGTGGGTGATGAACGGCAAAGATACCGCCACCTACAAGGGCGTAGCCGAGTTCCTGCAGTATCTGGCGCAGCCGGCAATTGCCGCCGAATGGCACCAGAAAACCGGTTACCTGCCTATTACCACCGCCGCATACGATCTGACCAAGCAGCAGGGCTTCTATGACAAGAACCCGGGCGCCGACGTTGCGACGCGTCAGATGCTGAACAAGCCGCCATTGCCGTTCACCAAGGGCCTGCGTCTGGGCAATATGCCGCAGATCCGCAGCGTGGTGGATGAAGAATTGGAAGGCGTGTGGACCGGCAAGAAAACGCCACAGCAGGCGCTGGACGCTGCCGTACAACGCGGTGACGTGTTGCTGCGTCGCTTCGAGTCCCAGACCAAGTAATAACGGCTACTGCGCTTCGCCAGCCTGGGATTGGACAGTGTTCGCTCTCCTCATGGACTTTGTGTCCGTTCCGGGAGCCGTGCGCTGTCCGCACCCAGGCTGGCTTTGCTCGCGACGCCTTGCTTTGAGTCACCCGTTTTTGCCTTCATGAGTCCCTGATTATGAGCTCAGATCGTCCCGGTTTTGGCTGCAGCTGGCTGCCCTATGCGCTGGTGCTGCCGCAGTTGCTGATAACCGCAATATTCTTCCTGTGGCCCGCCGGCGAGGCGCTGTGGTATTCGGTGCAGAGCCTCGATCCTTTCGGCCTGTCCAGCCAGTTCGTCGGGTTGGATAACTTTAGCCAACTGTTCCAGGATCCGTACTACCTCGATTCTTTTTACACCACGTTGATTTTCAGCTTCCTGGTGGCCGGTATCGGGCTGGTGGTGTCGCTGTTCTTCGCCGCGTTGGTGGATTACGTGCTGCGTGGTAGCCGGATTTACCAGACGCTGATGATCTTGCCCTACGCCGTGGCCCCCGCTGTGGCGGCGGTATTGTGGATCTTCCTGTTTAACCCCGGCCTGGGGCTGATTACCCATTTCCTTGGCGGACTGGGTTACAACTGGAACCACGCGCAGAACAGCGGGCAGGCGATGTTCCTGGTGGTGCTGGCTTCGGTGTGGCAGCAAATCAGCTATAACTTCCTGTTTTTCCTGGCGGCGCTGCAATCGATCCCGCGTTCGCTGGTGGAAGCGGCGGCTATCGACGGCGCCGGCCCGGTGCGGCGTTTCTTCAACCTGGTGTTGCCGTTGATCACCCCGGTGAGCTTCTTCCTGCTGGTGGTTAATCTGGTGTACGCCTTCTTCGATACTTTCCCGGTGATTGATGCCGCCACCGGCGGTGGCCCGGTACAGTCCACCACCACGCTGATCTACAAGATCTACCGCGAAGGTTTTGCCGGTCTGGATCTGTCCAGCTCAGCGGCGCAGTCGGTGATCCTGATGCTGCTGGTGATTGGTCTGACGGTGATCCAGTTCCGCTTTGTCGAACGTAAGGTGCGCTACCAATGATTGAGAACCGACGCGGGCTGGATATCTTCAGCCACGTAATGCTGATTATCGGCGTGCTGGTGGTGCTGTTCCCGCTGTACGTGGCCTTTGTCGCCGCTACGCTGGACGATAAGCAGGTGTTTCAGGTGCCGATGACCCTGATACCGGGCGGCCATCTGTGGGAAAACATCCGCAATATCTGGCAGGGCGGCGTGGGCAACCTCAAGGTGCCGTTCTCGCTGTTGTTGCTGAACAGCGTGATCATGGCGCTGGCGATTACCTTCGGCAAAATCCTGGTGTCGGTGCTGTCGGCCTACGCCATCGTGTATTTCCGTTTTCCGCTGCGCAGCCTGTTTTTCTGGCTGATTTTCCTCACCCTGATGCTGCCGGTAGAAGTGCGTATTTTCCCGACGGTGGAGGTGATCTCCAACCTGAACCTGCTGGACAGCTACACCGGCCTGACGTTGCCGCTGATGGCCTCGGCGACCGCGACCTTTCTGCTGCGCCAGTTCTTCATGACGCTGCCGGATGAGCTGCTGGAAGCGGCGCGTATCGATGGTGCCGGGCCGATGCGCTTTTTCTGGGACATCGTGCTGCCGCTGTCGAAAACCAATCTGGCGGCGCTGTTTGTCATCACCTTTATCTACGGCTGGAACCAGTACCTGTGGCCGATCCTGATCACCAGCGACGCCTCGATGGGGACCGCGGTGGCGGGCATCAAGAGCATGATCTCCACCTCCGGCGCGCCGACCCAGTGGAATCAGGTAATGGCGGCGATGATTCTGACCTTAATTCCACCGCTGACGGTGGTTCTTCTGATGCAGCGCTGGTTTGTGCGCGGTCTCGTCGACAGCGAGAAGTAACGAGAGAAATGTTCACATGGCAGGTTTAAAACTACAGGCAGTCACCAAATCCTACGACGGTAAAACGCCGGTGATTAAGCAAATCGATCTCGACGTGGCGGACGGCGAGTTTATCGTGATGGTCGGCCCTTCAGGCTGCGGAAAATCGACGCTGCTGCGCATGGTCGCCGGGCTGGAACGCACCACCAGCGGCGATATTTATATCGACAGCCAGCGCGTGACTGATATGGAGCCGAAAGATCGCGGCATCGCGATGGTGTTTCAGAACTACGCACTGTATCCGCACATGAGCGTGTACGACAACATGGCCTATGGCCTGAAAATTCGCGGCTTCGGTAAACAGCATATCCAGCAGCGGGTGGAAGAAGCCGCGCGCATTCTGGAGCTGGAGCCGCTGTTGCAGCGCAAGCCGCGCGAGCTTTCCGGCGGGCAACGCCAGCGGGTGGCGATGGGGCGCGCCATTGTGCGTGAACCGGCGGTATTCCTGTTCGATGAACCTTTGTCCAACCTGGATGCCAAGCTGCGCGTGCAGATGCGCCTGGAATTGCAGCAGCTGCATCGCCGGCTGAAAACCACCAGCCTGTACGTCACGCACGATCAGGTTGAGGCGATGACGTTGGCGCAGCGGGTGATTGTGATGAACAAGGGCGTAGCGGAACAGATTGGCACCCCGAGCGAGGTTTACCAGCGCCCGGCGTCGCTATTTGTCGCCAGCTTTATCGGCTCTCCGGCGATGAACCTGCTGCCCGGCACGTTGAGCGCCGACGGCAGCCAACTGTTGCTGGCCGGCGGGATGACGCTGAATTTACCTCAGGCCCAAACACAGTGGGGTGGCCGCCCGTTGACGCTTGGCATCCGTCCGGAGCATATTCAACTGACCACCCTTGAACAAGGCGGCGTGCCGCTGGAGCTGCAAACGCTGGAGCTGCTGGGCGCAGATAATCTGGCGCACGGGCAATGGGGCGGCCACGGCGTGATTGCGCGGTTGTCGCATGAAACTATGCCGACGGCGGGCAGCACGCTATATTTGCAACTGCCTGCACAGGCGCTGCACTTTTTTGATTCAAACAGCGGATTACGGATGGAACAATGACCACAGCCTGGCCTTATCCTCATATCGTCGCCCACCGCGGCGGCGGTTCCCTGGCACCGGAGAATACCCTGGCGGCGATCGACGTTGGCGCGCGGCACGGCCACAAAATGATTGAGTTCGACGTCAAGCTGGCGCAGGACGGGCAGATCTTTTTGTTGCATGACGATACCCTCGATCGCACCAGCGACGGTTGGGGCGTGGCGGGCGAGCTGCCCTGGGACAAGCTGGTGCAACTGGATGCCGGCAACTGGTACAACTCCGCCTACAAGGGCGAGCGTCTGCCGTTGCTGTTGGAAGTAGCAGAACGCTGTCAGCAGCACGGCATGATGGCGAATATCGAAATCAAACCCACCACCGGCGCTGACGATGAAACCGGCCGCGTAGTGGCGCTGGCAGCACGGCTGTTGTGGCAAGGCCAGACCGAGCCGCTGCTTTCTTCGTTCTCGGTTGAGGCGCTTGAGGCGGCACAGCGTACGGTGCCGGACCTGCCGCGCGGCCTGTTGCTGGATGAATGGGATGACAACTGGCAGGCGCTGACAGAGCGGCTGGGTTGCGTGTCGCTGCATATCAACCATAAAGAGCTGACCGCTGAGCGGGTCGCGGCGCTGAAGGCGGCCGGCCTGCGCATTCTGGTGTATACCGTTAACCAGCCGGCGCGTGCGCGCCTGTTGTTGAACTGGGGCGTTGACTGTATTTGTACCGACCGGATAGATTTAATCGGCCCGGATTTTCCCAACGAATAAACCTCTGTTGCTACGGGCGCAGTCTGCTGCGCCCGTGAATTTGCCGGCGCCTGTTGATTCTTGCGACGTCAGCCCCTTGCCGCCGCGCTAACGGAAGGGATGTGATGTCTGTCTTTATTGTTTCTCTGTGGCACCAGATAGCGCTGTCTTTGCCGCTATTTGTTCTGATCGTGCTGGGGTATGGCCTTATCCGCTGGGGTAAGTGGCCGGCCACCATCACCGATGGTTTGACCCGTTTCGTCTTCTCCCTGGCGCTGCCCGCCATGTTATTTCGCATGATGTGCGATTTCTCGCAACGCCCGGTGGTGGATGCCCGCTTGCTGATCGCTTTTTTCGGCAGTTGCCTGATCGTGTTCGTTATGGGCCGTATCACCGCGCGCCGGATGTTTAAACTGGATGGGGTATCCGGTTCGGTGTTCGCGCTGGGGGGGATTTTCTCCAATAACGTGATGCTGGGCCTGCCGATCGCCAGCGTGATGTTGGGTGAGGCAGCGATCCCTTCGGTTGCTCTGGTGCTGGTATTTAACGGGCTGATCCTCTGGACGCTGGTAACCCTCTCGATCGAATGGGCGCGCAACGGCTCGCCCACCCTGCACGGCTTTATCAAAACCGCGCGCAGCGTGCTCACCAATCCCCTGATTATCGGCATTCTCTCAGGTACGCTGTTTAGCCTGACCGGGCTGCCGTTGCCGACGTTTGTCGATCAGCCGGTCAGTATGCTCGGCCAGGTGGCGGCACCTCTGTCGCTGGTGGTGCTGGGAATGGGGTTGGCGGAATATCGTATCAGCGAAGGGTGGCAACTGAGCAGCGCCATGTGTTTCTTCAAGCTGATCGTCCAGCCGCTGATCATCTGGCTGCTGGCCTGGATGATGGACCTGCCGCCAATGGAAACCCGCGTGGTGGTGCTGCTGGGTTCAATGGCGGTCGGGGTCAATGTGTACCTGATGTCACGCCAGTTCAACGTGCTTACCGGCCCGGCCGCCACCAGTCTGGTGATGTCCACCGCGCTGGCGGCGGTCACTACGCCGCTGATACTCACCATTATGGGCGTGCGGGTGTAACGGGCATCTGCGTTTGCGGCACCGTCGGTGACGTGCGGTTAAACGGATTGCGCGGTTGGTTGCCGTTTGGCAGCAATTGCCCGCCGTTTGGCGCATTTCGCAGCAACTTTTGCTGATTGTCGTCGAATTGTTGCTGTTGTTGCCGGCGGCGTTGATCCAACTGTTGGTTATTCAGCATGCGTTGCTGCTGCATCTGCTGATTGCGCTGGTTAAGGAACTGCTGTTGCGAACTGAGCTCGGTTACGCCATTGGCCGCCGTTGCCAGCCCGGACAGCAACAGCAGGCCATACAGAATACGATAACTTTTCATGATATTTATCCTCGCTTTTAATTAAGCCTAACCCACCGGCGAAAAATTGCCGAAAAGTTTATATTTTGCACAACCGTAAACCGCCTTTTCATCACGCAGCATTTCGCCTTCCGTTACAATCGCCTTTTCTGATTGTTTAGGGTGAACCCGACGTGCTGCTTCTGGTAATTACTACCGTCTTATGGGCGTTCTCTTTCAGCCTGATTGGCGAATATCTGGCGGGCCAGGTCGACAGCTGGTTCTCGGTGCTGATGCGTATCGGGCTGGCGGCGTTGGTCTTCCTGCCTTTCCTGCGCTGGCGCAATATCAAACCGAAAGTGATCCTGATGTACATGCTGGTGGGCGCCTGCCAATTGGGTATCATGTACCTGTTCAGCTTCCGTGCCTACATGTACCTGACGGTACCGGAATTCCTGCTGTTTACCGTGCTTACGCCGCTGTACGTCACGCTGATTTACGACCTGATCAGCGGTCAACGCCTGCGCTGGGCCTATGTGTTCAGCGCGTTGCTGGCGGTACTGGGCGCGGCGATCATCCGTTACCATCAATTGAGCGAGCATTTCTGGTGGGGGCTGTTGCTGGTGCAGGCGGCGAATATCAGCTTCGCCATCGGCATGGTCGGTTACAAGCGCCTGATGGAAGTGCACCCGCTGCCGCAACATACGGCGTTTTCCTGGTTCTACCTCGGAGCCTTGGTGGTCGCGGTGGTCGCCTGGTGTCTGTGGGGTAATCCGCAACAGTTGCCGACCACTAACCTGCAATGGGGCATTCTGGTGTGGCTGGGCGTGGTGGCTTCCGGGTTGGGCTATTTCATGTGGAACTACGGTGCAACGCAGGTGGATGCCGGGACGCTCGGCATTATGAATAACATGCACGTGCCCGCCGGGTTGCTGGTGAATTTGGCTATCTGGCAGCAGCAACCGCACTGGCCGAGTTTTATTATCGGCGGGGCGGTGATTGTTGCTTCGCTGTGGGTGCACCGCCGCTGGGTGGCGCCAAAGCAGGTGAATTGAAACCACGGGCTACCCAAGCGCAGGCAGCCCGCAAAATCAGGCTTGTGAAGACAGCGGCTTGATGCTGGCGGCGAGGGTGCCCGGGCGCGCAGCGTCGCGTACGAACGGCAGGTGATTGCAGGCGTGTTGACGCGCTGAGCGGATAAAGGCTTCCGTCACCGCCTGGCGCTGCTCGCCGTCGCGTACCGCGGCATACAGGCGGCTCCACAGGCCATCGCCCAGGGTTTTTGTCACCACCAGCCCCTGGCGTTCAAAACTTTCGACTACCCAATGCGGCAGCGCCGCAATCCCCATCCGTGCCGACACCATCTGGATCAGCAGCAAGGTGTTATCGACGTTTTTCAGCGCCGGGCTGATGCCGGCCGGTTGCAGGAAATGACGCCATATATCCAGCCGCTGGCGCTGCACCGGATAAATCATCAGCGTCTCATCGCTCAAATCTTCCGGCTCAATCTGCAGTTTGCCGGCCAGCGGGTGATCCGGCGCCAGCACCAGACGCACCTCGAAATCAAACATCGGCGAATAGTGCAGGCCGCTGCGCGGCAGGATGTCTGAGGTCAGCACCAGATCCAACTCCCCCTGTTGCAGCGCCGGTTGCGGATCAAAAGTGACGCCGGACTTAAAGTCCATCACCACCTGCGGGAAGCTCTGGCGGAAGTTGTCCAACGCGGGCGTCAGCCACTGAATGCAGCTGTGGCATTCGATGGCGATGCGCAGCGTGGTTTGATGCGGCTCGTGGCACGCCTGCAACGCCTGCTGGATTTGCGGCAGTACCTGTTCCGCCAGCTGTAACAGGATTTCTCCCTGCACGGTAAAGCGCAGCGGTTGGCTTTTTCGAACGAACAGTTTGAAGCCCAGACGCTGCTCCAGATCGCTGAACTGGTGCGACAGGGCCGATTGCGTCTGATGGAGTTGGGCCGCGGCGGCCGCCAGAGAGCCGGTGTTGCGCAGAGCCTGCAGCGTCCGTAAATGTTTCAGTTCGATCATGAGAGTCCTTCACAGTGACAGTGAATAAATTGCGCTTGTGGTTAATACAGTACCTGCGGATTATGGATGTGTAAACATCTGGACGGCTAAATGAGGAATATGACGATGGCAATTCTAAATCACACTCTGGGTTTTCCACGCGTTGGGCTGCGACGTGAACTGAAAAAAGCTCAGGAAAGTTACTGGGCAGGCAACTCAACGCAGGAAGAACTGCTGGCGGTTGGCCGCGAGCTGCGCGCTCGCCATTGGCAACAGCAACAGCAGGCCGGGGTGGATTTGGTGCCGGTCGGCGATTTCGCCTGGTACGATCATGTATTGACCACCAGCTTGCTGTTGGGCAACGTGCCGGCACGTCATCAAAATGCGGATGGCTCAATCGATCTGGATCAGCTGTTTCGTCTGGGCCGTGGCCGTGCACCGACCGGTGAACCGGCGGCGGCGGCGGAAATGACCAAGTGGTTTAACACCAACTACCACTACATGGTGCCTGAATTTCAGAAGGGCCAGCAGTTCAAACTGGGTTGGACTCAATTGCTGGATGAAGTTGACGAAGCGCTGGCGCTGGGCCACAAAATCAAGCCTGTGCTGCTGGGGCCGGTCACTTACCTGTGGTTGGGCAAAGTGAAGGGTGAGCCGTTTGATCGACTGTCGTTGCTGAAGGACATTCTGCCGGTTTACCGGCAGGTTCTGGGTGAACTGGCGAAGCGCGGCGTAGAGTGGGTGCAGATCGACGAACCTGCACTGGTGCTGGAGCTGCCGCAGGCATGGCTCGACGCTTTCAAACCGGCTTACGACGCGTTGCAGGGGCAGGTAAAACTGCTGTTGACCACCTATTTCGACAGCGTTGGTCATAACCTCGACACTATCCGCGCATTGCCGGTACAGGGCCTGCATGTCGATCTGGTGGCCGGTCACGACGATATCGCCGTATTGCACAAGGCATTGCCAAAAGAGTGGCTGCTGTCGCTGGGCGTCATCAATGGCCGTAACGTCTGGCGTGCCGACCTGAGCAGCTGGTTCGACCGTCTGCAACCGCTGGTTAACAGCCGTCCGCTGTGGATTGGCACCTCTTGCTCCCTGTTGCACAGTCCCATCGATCTGAGCGTGGAAACCCGCCTGGATGAAGAAGTGAAGAGCTGGTTCGCCTTCGCTCTGCAAAAATGCGCTGAAGTGGCTTTGCTAAGCGCGGCGCTGAACGCGCCAGGTGCAGAAAAGCGGGCAGAACTGGACGCGTACAGCGCACCAATCCGCGCTCGTCGTCAGTCCAGCCGCGTACATAATGCGCAGGTAGGCCAACGTCTGACCGCCGTTACCGCACAAGACAGCGAGCGCCACAGCCCTTACTCTCAGCGCGCTCAGGCGCAACGTGAACGCTTCAACCTGCCGGCCTGGCCGACCACCACTATCGGCTCATTCCCGCAGACCACCGAAATCCGCAGCCTGCGCCTGGACTTCAAACAGGGGCGTCTGGACGGCAACAATTACCGCACCAGCATTAGCGAGCACATCAAACAGGCGATCGTTGAACAAGAACGTCTGGGCCTGGACGTGCTGGTGCACGGCGAAGCCGAGCGTAATGACATGGTGGAATATTTCGGCGAGAACCTTGACGGCTTCGTCTTCACCCAAAATGGCTGGGTACAGAGCTACGGTTCCCGCTGCGTAAAACCGCCGGTGATCATTGGCGACATCAGCCGTCCTGAAGCCATCACCGTTGAGTGGGCGAGGTATGCGCAATCGCTGACCGACAAGCCGGTAAAAGGCATGTTGACCGGCCCGGTGACCATCCTTTGCTGGTCATTCCCGCGTGAAGACGTAACCCGTGAAGTGATCGCCAAGCAGATCGCCCTGGCGCTGCGCGACGAAGTAGAAGATCTGGAAAAAGCCGGTATCGGCATCATCCAGATTGACGAACCGGCACTGCGTGAAGGGTTGCCGCTGCGTCAATCCGACTGGGCCGCTTATCTGGACTGGGCAGTGGATGCCTTCAAACTGAACGCTGCCGTGGCGCAGGATGACACGCAGATCCACACGCACATGTGTTACTGCGAATTCAACGACATCATGGATTCCATCGCGGCGCTGGATGCCGACGTGATCACTATCGAAACCTCGCGTTCCGATATGGATCTGCTGGAAGCCTTCAAAGAGTTCGAGTATCCAAACGAAATTGGCCCAGGCGTGTACGACATCCACTCGCCAAACGTGCCAAGCGTGGAATGGATCGAAGCGCTGCTGCGTAAAGCGGCGCAGAACATCCCGGCGGAACGCCTGTGGGTTAACCCGGATTGTGGCCTGAAAACCCGTGGCTGGCCGGAAACCCGTCAGTCGCTGGCCAACATGGTGTTGGCGGCTCAGCGCCTGCGCCAGCAGCAAGCCTGATCGGAGTGCGTTGCCCGGCCATTGAAGGCCGGCGTGCAATCAATAAGGTTCTGGTGTGATTATTTTGGGCGCTTCGGCGCCCTTTTTTACATTGCAGGCGGCCACCGGTGAAGGCAGCCGTGAGGGGAGGGGTTATTTGACGCCGACCACGCCGTGTTGAGCGAACCATGCCAGCATGCGTTGCCAGCCGTCCGTCGCCGCTTCGGCATCGTAACTTGGGCGATAATCGGCATTGAAAGCATGACCCGCTTCGGGGTAGACCACGATCTCGGCATCGGCGTTAGCTGCGCGAATCGCCTGGCGCATGGTTTCCACCGTTTCCAGTGGAATTCCGCTGTCCTGGCCGCCGTATAATCCCAGCACTGGTGCAGAAAGCTGCGTAGCCACATCGACCGGGTGTTTTGGCGAGTTCAGCGTTTTTTCGCCCACTAACTTGCCGTACCAGGCTACCGCTGCCTTCAGTTGCGGGTTATGCGCGGCATACAGCCAGGTAATACGGCCGCCCCAGCAGAAACCGGTAATCGCCAGCTTGCCGGCGTCGCCGCCGTGGCGGCTGGCCCAATGGGCTGCGTGGTCGAGATCGGCCAGCACCTGGCTGTCCGGCACCTTGCCCACCAGTTTCTGGAACAATTCGCTTATGTCGGTGTAATCCCTGGCATCCCCCTGGCGGAAGTACAACTCTGGCGCTATCGCCAGGTAGCCCTGTTTCGCCAGGCGGCGGCACAGATCCTGAATATGCTCGTGAACGCCAAAAATCTCTTGTACCACCAGCACCACGGGGAAGGGGCCGTTGTGGTTCGCCGGCTTGGCAATATAGGCCGGCAGGTTGTCACCTTGCGAGGGAATGGTGGTTTCCCCGGCATGAATGCCCTGTTCGTCGGTAAGCACAGTAGAGGCGGCCAACGGCGTTACGGCCGGGGCGAATCCCCCCTGAGCCTGTTTTAATGTCATCACATGGTCGGTTTTCATTGCGGTCTCCGTGCAATAGAAAAAAGCGCTGAGAATAACTATAGGAAAGATTACCCGTTATTGGCACCCGGTTGAGCATTTTCGGTCAAGTCTGTAAAAAACGATTAATTATCTGGTTTTAACGCACTTTTGTTATCTTTTTATCAGGATATTGTGCATTTTGGCCTGTATTAGCGCCATAAGGTACGTTAGCCCCATTTTTTGTTGCTAAGTCACCGATAAAATAAGGCTATTTTTCGGTAGCGACATAAGTGGCCTCGTGGTGGAAAAGGGGGCTTGTCGCCAAGAGGAAAGGCGGTAAACGGCGGGCTGTTTTGTCGGCTAGACTTGTGGCAGGTGCGACGTTTATAGCGTCTTTGGGTTATTTTTTGTGACTTAAATCACAAAAAATATGTAGATTGATCTTTGTTTCTTTATTCATGGTGATGGCCATCACGAAATTGGATGGCGATTTTCAGTAGAGTACTTTTTTGTTCCTCCCAATAAACATGATCTATGAGGAGTCTCGTATGTCTCAATCTGATGTTTTTCATCTTGGCCTCACTAAAAACGATTTACAAGGGGCCCAGCTTGCCATCGTTCCGGGCGATCCGCAGCGCGTAGAGAAAATTGCCAAGCTGATGGAAAATCCGGTGCACCTGGCTTCCCATCGTGAATTTACTACCTGGCGCGCAGAGCTGGACGGCAAGGCGGTGATCGTCTGCTCCACCGGCATCGGCGGCCCGTCTACCTCGATCGCCGTTGAAGAACTGGCGCAACTGGGGATCCGTACCTTCCTGCGTATCGGCACCACCGGGGCTATTCAGTCGAACATCAACGTCGGTGACGTGCTGGTCACTACCGCGGCGGTTCGCCTTGACGGCGCCAGCCTGCACTTTGCGCCGATGGAATTCCCGGCCGTGGCCGACTTCGCCTGCACCACCGCACTGGTCGAGGCCGCCAAGGCCAGCGGTGCCACCACGCATATTGGCGTGACCGCGTCTTCTGACACCTTCTATCCGGGCCAGGAACGTTACGATACCTATTCCGGCCGCGTCGTCAGCCGCTTTAAGGGCTCGATGGAAGAATGGCAGGCGATGGGCGTGATGAACTATGAAATGGAATCCGCCACTCTGCTGACCATGTGTGCAAGCCAGGGCCTGCGTGCAGGTATGGTTGCCGGCGTGATCGTCAACCGCACCCAGCAGGAAATTCCAAACGCAGAAACCATGAAAAACACCGAAAGCAAAGCGGTACAGATTGTGGTTGAAGCGGCGCGCCGCCTGCTGTAGTTGCTTCCCACCTTCAACGGGCCGCCAACGCGGCCCGTTTTTCCATTCAGCCTTAATCTGTTACGGTTATACCCACGCCTTGCAAACTGCGGTTGGCCGCAACGTGAAAGCCTGGGTGTATATAGCCCTCAGCGCCCTCCTTTCGGCCGTCTCTTTATCCGTTGATTTTTCAGGTTGCGCCTTTTAGACAATAACCACGAGGACGTCTATGACCGCCCAAATTCTGCTTCATCCTTCACTTGCTCCGCTTGATGGCGGCATTAACTTCCGCGATCTAGGCGGCAACAGCGTCGTCGATGGTCGCCGTATCAAACGCGGTCTGTTGTTCCGTTCCGGCTCGCTGGATTGCCTGACGGAAAACGACTGCGCCTTCCTGGCCGGCGTGCCGGTGCGTTCGGTGCTGGACTACCGCGACGCCGATGAAGTGCAGGGCAAGCCTGATATTCTGTGGCGTGGCGCCGATTACCATCATGTTCCGGCCAACCCATTGAGCAGTAAGGTTAATGCTAACCTGGAAAAGCTGACCAGTCAGACGCTGGCCGGTTTCGACGCGCAGGCGTTTATGCAGGAGCTGTATCGCCGGCTGCCGTTCGGCAATCCTGCATATAAACGGCTGACCCAACTGCTGAAGGCCCCCGATAGCGGCGCGATCGTCCAGCATTGCGCGGTGGGCAAGGATCGCACCGGGGTGGGGGCGGCGCTGGTGTTGTTTGCCCTGGGGGCCGACGAGGCGACGGTAGTTGAAGATTACCTGCTGACCGAAACCACGCTGGCGACTTTCCGCGAGCACATGCTGGATCAACTGTCGATTCGCCTGAACGCCTCGGCGCTGGGGCAGTTCACCTACGTGCTAAGCGTTCGCGAAGAGTTCCTGATGACAGCGCTGAGCTGTATTCGCGCTCAATATGGTTCCACCGATCGCTGGCTGGAGGCAGAATACGGCCTGGGCCCAAGTCAGCGTGAAACGCTGCAGGCGTTCTACCTCGAGTAAACCGCTACATGTTTAGTCGGGGTTTAACCTGCCCCGGCCGGCATTGCGTATCCTTGGCACAGAAAACCCCGCATCAGGAGCCCGTATTGAGCCTCAACGACATTATCAACTGGGTCAGCGACGCCGTGCGTCAGCACGAAGGTTGGGCCATCCCCATTATTTTCTTCCTGGCATTCGGCGAATCGCTGGCGTTCCTGTCCCTGCTGTTGCCGGCCACGGTGATCCTGCTGGCGTTGGGCGCGTTGATTGGCGAGAGCGGCATCGCTTTTTGGCCTATCTGGGCCGCCGCCGCCATAGGGGCATTTTTCGGCGACTGGCTTTCTTACTGGATCGGTTACCACTATCAAGACCGCGTGGCGCACATGTGGCCGCTATCGCGTAATCCGCAGTTGCTGGACCGCGGCCATGCGTTTTTTGAACGCTGGGGAGTGTTGGGTATTTTTATCGGCCGTTTCTTCGGCCCGCTGCGCGCGGTGGTGCCGCTGGTCGGCGGTATCTGCGGCATGCCCCAACGTTACTTCCAACTGGCGAATATCACTTCAGCGATGATCTGGGCGTTCGGCATTCTTGCGCCGGGGGCGTTTGGCATCAAGTGGTTAAGCCAGTGGTTTGGCTAGTTTTTGCCTGACTTGCGCGGCGTTTCGCAATATTGCGTTGCCGGGGCAAAATCAAACTGGACATCCATACAGCATCCCCTTAACGTGACGGGCAACGGGCGCATAAACGCAGGAACGGCAAGGCGTAACAGGAGGCAGGGGTGGATACCAGTTTGGTTTACGGTGTGGGCGGAGTCGTGGTCGGCATGCTGCTGGGGTGGTTGATCGCCAGCCTGCGCGTGCAGCAGGCCCATGCGCAGCATGAAACCGAGCTGCGGCTGCTGGAACAGTCATTGCAGCAGGCACAGCAGGAAACGGCGGCCCGGCAGGAAATTCTACAGAGAAATGAACAGCAAATGCGGCAAACCGATTTGGAACTGCGCAATTTGCACAGCCAATTGGCGGCCGGGCATGAAAAATTGCAGCAGCTCAATCACTGGCGCAACGAATGTGAACTGCTCAATCAGGAGCTGCGCGCCCAGCGTGAGGTCAACAGTGCTCAGGAAGCTGAACTGCGCGAAGTGACCATCCGTCTGGAAGAGACCCGCATGGCGGCGGAAGAGAAGCAGCGCCTGTTGATCAACAGCGAACAGCGGCTCACCACCCAGTTTGAAAACCTGGCCAACCGCATCTTCGAACACAGCGGGCGCAAGGTGAACGAACAGAACCAGCAAAGCCTGGATCGCCTGTTGCTGCCGTTGCGCGAGCAACTGGATGGTTTCCGCCGGCAGGTGCAGGACAGCTTTGGCCAGGAAGCCCGCGAACGCCATACTCTGACCCATGAAATACGTAACCTGCAGCAACTCAACGCACAAATGGCGCGCGAGGCGATTAACCTCACCAAGGCGCTGAAAGGCGACAATAAAACCCAGGGCAATTGGGGTGAGGTGGTGCTGAGTCGGGTGCTGGAAGCCTCGGGTTTGCGCGAGGGGCACGAGTATGAAACTCAGGTTAATGTGCGGTTGGATCATCAGAGCCGTATGCAGCCTGACGTTATTGTGCGTCTGCCGCAGGGTAAGGACGTTGTGATCGATGCGAAAATGTCGCTGGTCGCCTACGAACGTTATTTCAACAGTGAAGATGAAGAGGAACGCGAGGCGGCGCTGAGCGAGCATATTGCCTCGCTGCGCGGCCACATTCGCTTGCTGGGGCGCAAAGATTATCAACAGTTGCCCGGTCTGCGTTCACTGGACTATGTGTTGATGTTTATTCCGGTGGAGCCGGCTTTCCTGCTGGCCATCGACCGGGAGCCGGAATTGATAAGCGAAGCGCTTAAACACAATATTATGCTGGTCAGCCCGACCACGCTATTGGTGGCGCTTCGCACCATTACCAACCTGTGGCGCTATGAGCACCAGAGCCAGAATGCTCAGCGCATTGCCGACCGGGCGGCGCGGCTGTATGACAAGATGCGGCTGTTTGTCGACGACATGTCGGCGCTGGGGCAGAGCCTGGACAAGGCCCAGGGGAGTTATCGCCAGGCGATGAACAAACTGAGCGAAGGCCGTGGTAATCTTATCGGCCAAACCGAAGGGTTCCGCGCGCTGGGGGTTGAGGTGAAACGACCGATCAATCCGTTGCTGGCACAGCAAGCCGGCGCGCAGCATGATGAAGACGATGAGGCAGCGGATGACGATGACGTCAACGCGCTGCCGCAGGCGGAAGACGACGATTCCGCCGAAGAACCACGCTCCGCTTCGCAGGCATGACAGCCGCCTCGAGGTGGGGTATTCCGTGGGGTTCTGGTACACTCGACCACACAAAATTGACTGAATAGCAGGCAGGACAATGGCAGATCAATCGCAGGAAACCACAGATTTCGGTTTTCGCACCGTAGCTAGAGACGAAAAGCAGGCCATGGTGGCAGACGTTTTTCATTCGGTAGCGGCAAAGTATGACGTGATGAACGACCTGATGTCGTTTGGCATCCACCGTATCTGGAAGCGGTTTACCATTGACTGCAGCGGCGTGCGCCGTGGACAGCGTGTGCTGGATCTGGCCGGCGGCACCGGCGATCTGGCCGCCAAGTTCTCCCGCATGGTCGGTGAGCAAGGGCAGGTAGTGCTGGCGGACATTAACGACTCCATGCTGAAGATGGGCCGCGAGAAGCTGCGCGATCGCGGCATTATCGGCAACATCAGCTATGTGCAGGCTAATGCTGAAGCGCTGCCGTTCCCGGATAACTATTTTGACTGCATCACCATTTCCTTCGGCCTGCGCAACGTCACCGACAAAGACAAAGCGCTGCGTTCGATGTTCCGTGTGCTGAAGCCAGGCGGCCGCCTGCTGGTGCTGGAGTTCTCCAAACCGCTGCTGGCGCCGCTGAGCAAAGCCTATGATGCCTATTCGTTCCACGTGCTGCCGAAAATCGGCGAGCTGGTGGTGAAGGATCCGGAAAGCTACCGTTATCTGGCCGAGTCGATCCGCATGCATCCCGACCAGGAAACGCTGAAGGGCATGATGGGGTCGGCCGGTTTCGACAACGTGACCTATTTCAATCTTACCGGCGGTATTGTGGCCCTGCATCGTGGCTTCAAGTTCTGATATGGACATGCCGATGCTGCTAACCCCCTTGTTGACCGGCGCGCTGGAGACATCGCTCAATAGCCTGCTGTTCCGCGATCGCAGTATGAAGGCCGCCCGTCTGCGGTTGGCCGGCAAAATACTGCGTATTGAGTTGCAGGAACTTGCTTCGCCGCTGGTGCTGATCTTCAGCGAACAGCGGGTGGACGTGCTTGGCCAGTCTGAAGATACCGCCGATTGCACGGTGCGCAGCCGGGTATCGGTGTTGTTGAAGTTGCGCGATCGTCAGCAGCTTTCGCCATTGATGCGCAGCGGCGAGTTGATCGTCGAGGGCGATATTCAGGTGGTGCAACAACTGGTGGGGCTGCTTGATCTGGCAGAGTGGGATCCGGCGGAATGGCTGGCACCCTATATCGGTGATATCGCCGCGCAGGGTATTACCCAGGTGCTCGGTAAAGGCGCAAGCCTGTTGAGATCGGGGTTGCAGCGTCAGCAGCATTACGTGGCGGAAACCCTGACGGAAGAGTGGCGCGTGGCGCCGGGGCCGCTGGAAGTGGTGTGGTTCAACGAGGAAGTTGACGCCACCGTTCGCAGTGCCGAAGCGCTGATTGCCCGCATGGACAAGTTGGAGGGTAAACGATGACCCCTGGCGAACTACGCCGCCTGTATTTGATCGTCCGCGTTTTTCTCAGCTATGGCCTGGATGAACTGATCCCCAAGATGCGCCTGACGTTGCCGTTGCGTTTTGGCCGCCGCCTGCTGTTTTGGATGCCAAACCGCCATGCAGACAAGCCTCTGGGCGAGCGTTTGCGCCTGGCTCTGCAAGAACTGGGGCCGGTATGGATCAAGTTCGGTCAGATGATGTCCACTCGCCGCGACCTGTTCCCACCGCAGATTGCCGATCAACTGACCTTGTTGCAGGATCGGGTTGCGCCGTTCGACGGCGCGTTGGCGCGCAAGCACATCGAATTGGCGATGGGTGGCCCGCTGGAAACCTGGTTCGATGATTTTGACCAGCAGGCGCTGGCATCTGCATCGATAGCGCAGGTGCATACTGCGCGCCTGAAAACTACCGGGCAAGAAATTGTGCTGAAGGTCATTCGGCCGGATATTGGGCCTATCATCAAGGCCGATGTTCGCCTGATGTATCGTTTGGCCGGCTGGGTGCCGAAGCTGATGCCGGATGGGCGTCGCTTGCGGCCGCGTGAAGTGGTGCGCGAGTACGAAAAGACCCTGCTGGACGAGTTGAATCTGCTGCGTGAAGCGGCAAATGCCATCCAGCTGCGCCGTAATTTTGATGGTAGCCCGATGCTGTACGTACCGGAGGTTTACTCTGATTACTGCCGTGAAAGCGTGCTGGTGATGGAGCGCATCTACGGTATCCCGGTATCGGATATCGCTACGCTGGAAAAACAGGGCACCAACATGAAGTTGTTGGCCGAGCGTGGGGTGCAGGTGTTCTTTACCCAGGTATTCCGTGACAGCTTTTTCCATGCGGACATGCATCCTGGTAATATTTTTGTCAGCTACGAGCACCCTGAAGATCCCTGTTATATCGGCATTGACTGCGGCATCGTCGGCTCGCTGAACAAGGACGACAAACGCTATCTGGCGGAAAACTTTATCGCCTTCTTCAACCGCGATTACCGCAAAGTGGCGGAGCTGCACGTCGATTCGGGCTGGGTACCGCGTGATACCAACGTAGAGGACTTCGAGTTCGCCATCCGCACCGTGTGCGAGCCGATCTTCGAGAAGCCGTTGGAGGAGATTTCGTTCGGCAACGTGCTGTTGAACCTGTTCAATACCGCACGCCGCTTCAATATGGAAGTGCAGCCGCAACTGGTGTTATTGCAGAAGACCTTGCTGTATGTTGAAGGCCTGGGGCGGCAGCTCTATCCGAAGCTGGATTTATGGACTACCGCCAAGCCGTTCCTTGAGAGCTGGATGCGCGATCAGGTCGGCATACCGGCGGTGATTCGCGCCCTGAAGGAAAAAGCGCCGTTTTGGGCGGAGAAGCTGCCTGAATTGCCTGAATTATTTTACGATAGCCTGCAGCAGCATAAACGGTTGCAACAAAGCGTTGATAAGCTGACCCATCAGATGCAGGGCCAGCGCGTTCGTCAGGGGCAATCGCGTTATTTGTTCGGCGTTGGCGCTACACTGTTAGTAAGCGGTACGATTTTGCTGTTAGGGAAGGTCGAGATTTTTCCCGCGTGGCTGATGGCTGCCGGCATCGTATCCTGGGTGATTGGCTGGAAGCGAACCACCTGAATTGATTCAAAACTCTGGTAAAAACGGCCGTATAATGCGGTAGATTTTGAAAAAACCCTGTAAAAATAGAGGTAACTGCAATGGGCGGTATTAGTATTACGCAATTGTTGATCATCGCGGTGATCGTGGTGCTGCTGTTTGGTACCAAAAAACTCCGTACGCTGGGTTCCGATCTCGGCGCATCCATCAAGGGTTTTAAAAAGGCGATCGGCGACGACAACACGCCTCCGACCAACACGGCTGAGAAAAGCAGCCTGGATGACGCTGACTTCACGGCAAAGCCTATTACCGATAAGCAGCCGGAAGTGAAAACGGAAGAGTCGAAGAACAAAGAGCAGGTATAAACCGTGTTTGACATAGGGTTTAGTGAACTGCTGCTGGTTTTGGTCATTGGCCTGGTGGTACTCGGGCCAGAACGGTTGCCGGTAGCGGTTAGAACAGTTTCGGGTTGGATCCGCGCCCTGCGTTCGTTGGCGGCTTCGGTACAGAATGAACTTTCTCAGGAACTGAAGCTGCAGGAACTGCAAGACAGCCTGAAAAAGGTTGAGAAGGCGGGCCTGCAGAATTTGTCACCAGAGCTGAAGGCGTCAATGGATGAACTGAAAGACGCTGCGGAATCGCTGAAGCGCTCTTATCATCATGGCGAAGACAAAGACGAACCGGCGCACACCATCCACAACCCTCTGGTCACCGACCCGGAAGCCATTCATGACGGCGTGACCCCGGCGGAGGCTGCGACCACCGCCGCCTCACCGGCTGCCGTACCGAAACCGGTAGCGCCGGAGCCTGTCGTTGCGGCAACGCCGCAGGCAGTGCAAGCGCCGGCCGCGCAGCCGGTTAAGCAGCCTGCTGCGGCGACCGTGGAGGCAACCCCAGAACCTGTTGCGGATAAAACCCCAGCGTCTCACCAACCTAGTGGCGATCGTTAAAACATGGCTGTTGAAGATACCCAACCCCTTATCAGTCATCTGATAGAACTGCGTAAGCGGTTGTTAAACTCGATTATCAGCGTGCTGGTGATCTTCCTGGTGCTGGTTTATTTCGCCAACGACATTTATCAACTGGTGTCTGCGCCGCTGATCAAACAGCTGCCTGCCGGGGCTAGCATGATCGCCACCGACGTGGCGTCACCGTTCTTTACCCCCATCAAGCTGACCATGATCGTCTCGGTGTTTGTTTCTGCGCCGGTGATCCTGTATCAGGTCTGGGCCTTTATTGCCCCGGCGCTGTACAAGCATGAACGCCGCCTGATGATGCCTTTGCTGGTCTCCAGCAGCTTGCTGTTTTATCTCGGCATGGCGTTTGCCTATTTTATCGTGTTCCCGCTGGCGTTCGGTTTTTTTGCCAAGACCGCGCCGGCTGGGGTCATGATAGCCACCGACATCAATAACTACCTCGATTTCGTCATGGCGCTGTTTATGGCGTTTGGCGTGGCGTTTGAGGTGCCGGTTGCCATTATTCTGCTGTGCTGGAGTGGCGTCACTTCGCCGGAAGACCTGAAAAAGAAACGACCTTACGTCCTGGTCGGGGCTTTTGTGGTTGGCATGTTGTTAACGCCGCCGGATGTCTTCTCGCAGACCTTGCTGGCGATCCCGATGTATCTGCTGTTTGAAGTGGGCGTATTCTTTGCCCGTTTCTACACCGGCAAACGCCGCCCGCGACCGGAAGAAGAAGACGAGGGTGACGACCCCCCGGCAGCTTAATCCGCGTTTTGTCTCTAAAGCTGCCCGATGGGCGGCTTTAGATTGATGACAAACACCCGAAAAGCGTGGTTTTCGGGTGTTTGGGGTAACCCGTAAACATAATCCTTTGTTTTTAATCGCACGAAGATCATTACTTTTAAGCGCAGAGGACTTTGTCGGCCGTATCAAGCCGCCCAATGGGCGGCTTTTGCTTTGGAAAAACCATGTTTGATATCGGTGTTAATCTTACCAGCTCGCAGTTTGCCAAAGACCGCCCAGCGGTGGTGGATCGCGCACGCGCCGCAGGGGTGAAGGGGTTGCTGATTACCGGTACCGACCTGCAGGAGAGCCAGGCCGCCAGTGAACTGGCGCAGCCCCATGCCGGCTACTGTTGGTCTACTGCCGGTGTGCATCCACATCAGGCGAGCAGTTGGAACGACCGGGTTGAGGAGCAAGTTCGCGCCTTGGCCTCCCGGCCAGAGGTGGTAGCTATCGGTGAATGCGGGTTGGATTTCAACCGCAATTTCTCCACCCCGGAGCAGCAAGAAGAGGCTTTCAGCGCCCAGTTGGCGTTGGCCGCAGAGCTGAGGGTGCCGGTATTTCTTCATTGCCGCGATGCGCACGCACGTTTTGCCGCGCTGTTGGTGCCGTGGTTGGATAAACTGCCTGCGGCTGTGGTGCACTGCTTTACCGGCACCGCCCAGGAATTAGACAGCTGTCTGTCGCTGGGTCTTTCGATCGGCATTACCGGTTGGGTCTGTGATGAGCGGCGTGGCCTGGAGCTGCGAGCGCTGTTGCCGCAGATCCCGGCGGACCGTTTATTGCTGGAAACCGACGCACCCTATCTGTTGCCCCGGGATTTACACCCTAAACCCGCATCTCGCCGCAACGAACCCTGTTTTTTGCCTCATATCGTCCGGCAGGTGGCTGCCTGGCGGCAAGAAGATCCTGAATGGTTGGGGCAGAAAACCGATGAGAACGCCCGCCGGCTGTTCCGGCTGGTATGAGTTAGGAGAAAACTATGAGCTATGCATTTCCGGGCGTCTTTCCAGGCCGCCGTATGCGCCGTGTGCGCCGTCATGATTTCAGCCGTCGTCTGGTGGCGGAGAATCAACTGACGGTTAACGACCTGATTTATCCGGTATTTGTCATGGAAGGCAGTAACCGTCAGGAAGCGGTAGCATCCATGCCAGGCGTATCGCGCATGAGTATCGATCTGCTGATTAAGGAAGCGGAAGCCATCGCCAAACTTGGCGTGCCGGTGATCTCCCTGTTCCCGGTGATTGAACCGAGTCTGAAGTCATTGCATGCGGAAGAAGCTTATAATCCGGACGGTTTGGTGCAACGTACGGTGCGTGCGTTGAAAGACGCGGTGCCAGAGTTGGGTATTCTGACTGACGTGGCACTGGATCCTTACACCACTCACGGCCAGGATGGCGTGATTGATGAGCACGGCTACGTCATTAACGATATCAGCAAAGATATACTGGTGCGTCAGGCATTATCCCATGCGGAAGCCGGAGCGGAAATCGTGGCGCCGAGCGATATGATGGACGGCCGTATCGGCGCTATCCGCGATCGTCTGGAGCATCAGGGGCTGGTTAATACCCAGATCATGGCGTACTCCGCCAAATATGCCTCCTGCTACTATGGCCCGTTCCGCGATGCGCTCGGTTCCAGCAGCAATCTGAAAGGCGGCAATAAGAAAACCTATCAGATGGACCCTGCCAACAGTGACGAAGCGCTGCAGGAAATTGCGCAAGATCTCCAGGAAGGCGCGGATATGGTGATGGTGAAACCCGGTATGCCTTATCTGGATGTGGTGCGTCGGGTGAAAGACACCTTTGGCGTGCCGACCTTTGCCTATCAGGTTTCAGGTGAATATGCGATGCACATGGCGGCGATTCAGAACGGTTGGTTGCAGGAGCAACCGGCGGTGATGGAGTCGCTGATGTGCTTTAAGCGCGCCGGGGCTGATGGCGTGCTGACCTACTTCGCCAAGCGGGTAGCTCAGTGGATGCATGATGAAGCGATGCAGCGCTAAGGCGTGAGTATCCAATAACAAAGGCGCCTTTTGGGCGCCTTTTCGCTTTATAGCTTTTGGAACTGCCGATTATCAACGCTTTGGCTGACCTGCTTGTTAATCAGGTTCAGCAGCAGCATTGAGCGCGCTTCCCCGTCCGGCTCGGTGTAAATCGCTTTCAGCCCTTCGAACATGCCGTCGACGATCAGCACGGTATCGCCCGGCTGAGGGGTTTCCGGGTCGAAGTAGGTTTCACAGGCATGAGTCTGCAGCTCTTCGATAACCTTCTGCGGGATGGTCGTCGGCAGCGAACCAAAGCGCACGAAATGGCTGACACCACGCGTTGCACTGATGGTCGTGGTGTGAATACGCTCCGGATCGAACTCCACAAACAGGTAGTTGGGGAACAGAGGCTCGCTGACCGCAATGCGTTTGCCGCGCACGACTTTTTCCAGTGTGATGATCGGGCTCAGGCAGTTCACTTCCTGTCGCACCAGATGTTCCTGCGCCCGTAAAAGTTGGCCGCGTTTGCAATACAGTAAGTACCAAGATTCCATAATTTCACATGCCTTTCTGTCAGCCGGTAAGCATATCAAAAGCCGGTACGGATACATAGTGATGCAGGTTTTAGCCTGTAACAGCTGTTATCTGCATGAATCGTTGGCAATTAGCGGAGAGTCACACACTTATTCGCACGGCTTGGGTATAACAGAGGGCTAAAAATTTGTTACCGTCGCAAGTATGCCTTGGCCTGATGTGGCCTGATGTGACGCTATTCATCGTTTTTGATTGAGGGGAAGACATGGAGTTATTTCTGTTGAGCAACGGCAAGCTGTCCGGCGAGGATGAATTGTTGGGTTATGCCAAAAGCCGACTGCTGGCGATGATCGAGCGCCGCGGGATTACGTCTGCCGTATTCGTCCCTTATGCCTTGATCCGTACTGACTACGATCAACGCGCGCAGGAACTGGCACAGACCCTGGGTATCCAGGTGACCAGCATTCATCACGCCGAATCTCCGGCGGCGGCGATTGATCAGGCGCAATGCATTTTGGTCAGTGGCGGCAACACCTGGATGCTGAACCAGATGCTGCATGAAAAGGGCCTTATCGTCCCCATCCAGCGGGCGGTTCGTGAACGTGGTGTACCCTATGTTGGTTGGAGCGCCGGCTGCAATGTCGCGACGCCAAGCATTCGCACCACTAATGATATGCCGGTGCGCAACAGCGTAGTGTTGCCGGCATTGGGTTTGTTCCCGGTACAGATTAACCCGCACTATATTGATGCTCATATCAGTGGCCACATGGGCGAAACCCGCGATGAACGTTTGGCGGAGTTCTGCGCGGTCAATCCGAGCGAATCGGTTGTGGCGCTGCGCGAGGGCAGCCTGCTGCACGTTGAGGGCAATGATTTACGCTATTTCAGCGCCAGAGCTCAGGGCTTCAAGGTATTCCGCCACGGTGTGGAGGCCCAGGAGTATGACAATACGCAGGCGCTACGCCCGCTGGTGCCATTCACGTGCCACTGAGAACCGGCGATGTCTTTACCGGTGTTTAACAAAAGTGCAGCAACAACCGTGAAGAGGGCTTATAATGCCCTCCTCACTGGCCGTTATAATGATCAGCATGAAATACCGTGACTTACGCGATTTCCTCTCGTTGCTGGAAAAGAGAGGGGAACTAAAACGCATCAGCCAGCCGATTGATCCCTATCTGGAAATGACAGAAATTGCCGATCGTACTTTACGTGCGGGCGGCCCGGCGTTGCTGTTCGAAAACCCGAAAGGGTATGACATGCCGGTGCTGTGCAATCTGTTCGGCACGGCCAATCGCGTGGCGATGGGCATGGGCCAGGAGGATGTCAGCTCATTGCGCGAGGTCGGCAAACTGTTGGCGTTTCTTAAAGAGCCGGAGCCGCCGAAGGGGTTTCGCGATCTGTTCGACAAGCTGCCGAAGTTCAAGCAAGTGCTGAATATGCCGACCAAGGTACTGGGCTCCGCGCCTTGCCAGGAGCAGGTATGGCAGGGCGATGACGTCGATCTCGGCCGTATTCCGGTGATGCACTGCTGGCCTGAAGACGCCGCACCGCTCATCACCTGGGGGCTGACCGTTACCCGCGGGCCGCAAAAAGAGCGGCAGAACCTGGGCATTTACCGTCAGCAGGTGCTGGGCAAGAATAAAGTGATCATGCGTTGGCTGTCGCACCGCGGCGGCGCGTTGGATTACCAGGAGTGGTGCCAGGCGCATCCCGGTGAGCGTTTCCCGGTTGCGGTCGCATTGGGTGCGGATCCCGCCACTATCCTCGGTGCCGTCACGCCGGTGCCGGACAACCTGTCTGAATATGCCTTTGCCGGGCTGTTGCGCGGCAATAAAACCGAAGTGGTCAAATGCATTTCCTGCGATCTGGAAGTACCCGCCAGTGCGGAAATCGTATTGGAAGGCTACATTGAGCCGGGTGAAATGGCGCCAGAAGGTCCTTATGGCGATCACACCGGTTACTACAACGAGATAGATCACTTCCCGGTATTCACCATCACCCACATCACCCAGCGTCGCGATGCAATTTATCACTCGACCTACACAGGTCGTCCGCCGGATGAGCCGGCGGTCTTGGGTGTGGCGCTGAACGAAGTCTTTGTTCCCATCTTGCAAAAGCAGTTCCCGGAAATCGTAGATTTCTATCTGCCACCAGAAGGCTGCTCTTACCGCCTGGCGGTGGTGACTATCAAGAAACAGTATGCCGGTCACGCCAAGCGCGTGATGATGGGCGTCTGGTCGTTCCTGCGTCAGTTCATGTACACCAAGTTTGTTATCGTCTGTGATGATGACATTAACGCACGTGACTGGAATGATGTGATTTGGGCGATCACCACCAGAATGGATCCGGCAAGGGATACCGTTATGGTGGAGAACACGCCGATCGATTATCTGGACTTCGCCTCTCCGGTTTCCGGATTGGGCTCGAAGATGGGGCTGGATGCCACCAATAAATGGCCGGGTGAAACCCAGCGCGAATGGGGCCGTCCAATTCAGATGGATGAAAAGGTGCGCGCGCGCGTCGATGAAATCTGGGATGAGCTCGCAATTTTCAGTGACAGAGAACCGACGTTGTAGCGTCAGGCTCCGTTCTCAGTTTTGCATTGATGACCCGACAGAGGGAACGCATGACAATATTGAGCTGTAAAGTGACCTCCGTAGAGGCCATTACCGATACGGTTTATCGGGTACGTTTGGTGCCAGAGGCGCCGTTTTCTTTCAAGGCAGGACAGTATCTGATGGTGGTGATGGATGAGCGCGACAAGCGTCCTTTCTCGCTGGCATCGACGCCTTCACAGCAAGAATATATCGAGCTGCATATCGGCGCTTCGGAGCTGAATCTGTACGCTATGGCGGTGATGGATCGCATTCTGAAAGAGCAGGCGATTACCGTCGATATCCCGCACGGCGACGCTTGGCTACGAGAAGAAGGCAGCCGTCCGTTGGTGTTGATCGCCGGCGGTACCGGCTTCTCCTATGCGCGTTCAATTCTGCTGACTGCGCTGGAGCAACAGCCTGACCGCGATATCTCTATCTATTGGGGCGGGCGCGAGCTGAAGCACCTGTATGATTTGAGTGAGCTGGAAGCGCTGTCGTTGCAACACCCGAACCTGAAGGTGATCCCGGTGGTCGAACAGCCGGAAGACGAGTGGCGTGGCCGCAGCGGCACGGTGCTCAGTGCGGTATTGCAGGATTTCGGCACGCTGGCTGAGCACGATATTTATATCGCCGGCCGGTTCGAGATGGCCAAAATTGCCCGCGAGCGTTTCTGCGCTGAACGCGGTGCGCAGGAAGCGCATATGTTTGGCGACGCCTTCTCGTTCATCTGAGGCGTAAGGTTGGTATAAAGTGGGGTAGCCGGTGGCTGCCCTTTTTTATTGGGGCGCCTGTAGATTTCAGGCATAAAAAAACCCGCCCCTGACAGGCGGGAAGTACGGCAACTAAACTTGTCGGGATGCTGCGGTTTGAATGAGTTACGCAGTCATCCCAAGATAGACACAGCTAAACGCGTTCAAATACGGTGGCAATCCCCTGACCCAGGCCGATACACATGGTCGCCAGACCAAATTGCACGTCACGGCGTTCCATGTTGTTCAACAGCGTGGTGGAGATACGTGAGCCCGAGCAGCCCAGAGGGTGGCCCAAGGCAATGGCACCGCCGTTCAGGTTAATCTTATCGTCGATGCTGTCCAACAGCCCTAGATCCTTGATGCAGGGTAGTGACTGGGCGGCAAAGGCTTCATTCAATTCAAACAGATCGATGTCCTGTATGCTCAGGCCGGCACGCTTCAGCGCCAGTTTGCTGGCCGGTACCGGGCCATAACCCATAATGGACGGATCGCAACCGACCACCGCCATAGAACGAATGCGGGCGCGGGCTTTCAGGCCGAGCGCTTTGGCGCGTGATTCGCTCATCAGCAACATGGCGGATGCACCGTCGGATAAGGCCGAAGAGGTGCCGGCGGTTACAGTACCATTGACCGGATCGAACGCCGGTCGCAGCGCAGCCAGGCTGGCAACGGTGGTTTCCGGGCGAATGACTTCGTCGTAGTCATAACGGGTCAGCACGCCATCGGCGTCATGGCCGGTGGTGGGGATGATTTCATTTTTGAAGTAACCGGCCAGGGTGGCGGCGTGCGCGCGTTGGTGCGAGCGTGCCGCGAATTCATCCTGCATCTGGCGGCTGATATTGTGCATCTTGGCCAGCATTTCGGCGGTCAGACCCATCATACCGGCGGCTTTCGCTACGCTACGGCTCAGGCCTGGGTGGAAATCGACGCCGTGATTCATCGGCACGTGGCCCATGTGCTCAACGCCGCCAATCAGGCTAACCTGCGCATCGCCGACCATAATGGCGCGTGCTGCGTCGTGCAGAGCCTGCATGGACGAGCCGCACAGTCGGTTGACGGTAACGGCCGGTACGCTATGCGGGATTTCGGCCAGCAGCGAGGCGTTACGGGCAATGTTAAAACCCTGCTCCAGCGTTTGTTGCACGCAGCCCCAGTAAATATCGTCAATTTCGGCCGCGTCCAGAGCCGGGTTACGGCTCAGCACGGCACGCATCAGGTGAGCGGAAAGATCTTCAGCGCGTACCTGGCGGAAAGCGCCGCCCTTGGAGCGGCCCATCGGCGTGCGTACGGCGTCAACAATAACTACGTTTTCCATCTTTATGACCTCATGCCGGTTGGCCAGTGGCGATATCGGACAATGGCGTCGCCACCGGGTAGTAGCTTTCATTACGTTCAGCTTTGGTGCGCAGGCCGGCAGGCACTTGATACAGAGCGCCAAGATGCGTGTAACGCTGGGCCAGTTCGACATAGTTGGCGGTACCAAGCGTATCCAGGTAACGGAATGCCCCACCGTGGAACGGAGGGAACCCGATGCCGTAAACCAATGCCATATCGGCTTCAGCCGGGCTGGCGATGATGTTTTCTTCCAGGCAGCGCACCACTTCGTTGATCATCGGGATCATCATTCGAGCGATAATTTCTTCATCACTGATGGTCTGGCGTGGCTGGGAGACTGCGGCCAACAGCGCATCGGTCTGCTCATCGTTATCTTTACGCGGCTTGCCTTTGTTGTCCTGACTGTAACGGTAGAAGCCCAACTGGTTTTTCTGACCAAAACGTTGGTTGTCGAACATCACGTCAATGGCGTCGCGATAATCTTTGCCCATACGCTCAGGGAAACCGGCAGCCATTACCGCCTGGGCATGGTGCGCGGTATCGATCCCCACCACGTCGAGCAGGTAAGCCGGGCCCATTGGCCAGCCAAACTGTTTTTCCATTACCTTATCGATTTGGCGGAAATCCACCCCATCACGCAGCAGCATGCTGAAGCCGGCAAAATAGGGGAACAGTACGCGGTTGACGAAGAACCCCGGACAGTCGTTGACCACGATCGGCGTTTTGCCCATGCGGGTGGCGTAGGCCACTACGGCGGCGATGGTGTTGTCGCTGGTCTGCTCGCCGCGGATGATTTCCACCAGCGGCATGCGGTGCACCGGGTTAAAGAAGTGCATGCCACAGAAGTTTTGCGGGCGCTTCAGCGATTTTGCCAGGTGATTAATCGGAATGGTCGAGGTATTGGATGCCAGCACTGTGTCTTCACCGATCAGACCTTCCACCTCGGACAACACTGCCGCTTTAATCTTCGGATTCTCGACCACAGCTTCAACGATCACCTGCGCGCGTTCGATACCGGCATAATCCAGCGTCGGTTGAATGGTCGACAGCACCTGCGCCATCTTCAGGCCATCCAGTTTGCCGCGCTCCAGCTGTTTGTTCAGCAGCTTGGCGGCTTCATTCATGCCAAGCGCCAGGGATTTGTCGCTGATGTCTTTCATTATCACCGGCACGCCTTTCAGCGCGGACTGGTAAGCGATGCCGCCTCCCATGATACCGGCGCCCAGAACCGCAGCCTGCGTCGGCGCTTCCACGTTTTTGGCCAGCTTTTTCGCCTGGCTTTTCACAAACTGATCGTTGAGGAAGATACCGACCAGTGCGCGCGCTTCGTTGGAACGGGCCAAAGGCACAAAGCTGGCGGTTTCCAATTTCAAGGCTTCATCGCGGCCCAATTTGGCGGCGGCTTCGATGGTTTTCACCGCAGTCATCGGCGCTGGATAATGTTTTCCTGCGGTTTGCAGCACCATGCCTTTGGCAGTGGTGAAGCTCATGGCCGCTTCGATTGGGCTGAGTTTCAACGGATCGAGTTTCGGTTGACGATAGGCGCGCCAGTCCAACTGGCCATCAATGGCCTGTTGCAGCATTTTCAGCGCGGCTTCTACCAGTTTTTCCGGTGCGACCACCGCATCCACCAGACCGACCTTCAGCGCGTCTTTGGCGCTGACGTCTTTACCGGCGGCGATAATCTCCAGTGCGCTGTCGTTACCCAACAGGCGTGGCAAGCGAACGGAACCGCCGAAGCCCGGCATAATGCCCAGCTTGGTTTCCGGCAGGCCAATGCGCGCATCGGGAGAGGCGACCCTGAAGTCGGTTGCCAGAATGCATTCGCAGCCGCCACCGAGCGCATAGCCGTTAATGGCCGAAATGGTCGGTACCGGCAGATCTTCCAGCCGGTTAAAGGTCGCGTTGGCGAAGGCCAGCCATTGGTGCAATTTTTCAGCCGGAGCCGCGAACAGCGAAAGGAATTCGGTGATATCGGCACCGACAATAAATGCGGCCTTGCTGGAACGCACCAGCAGCCCTTTCAGCTCGGTCTGTTTTTCCAGTACGTCGAGCGCTTCGCCCAGGCTGGCAACGGTGCGGGTATCCAGCTTGTTTATCGAGCCCGGGGCATTGAACACCAACTCGGCGATGCCGTTATCGAGCCAGTGCAGTTGTAATGTTTCGCCTTGGTAGAGCATGTCTATCTCCTGAATCAGCGTTTGATCTGGTATGACCAGATGATGAGGAGTGTGGTTTTTATGTTAACAATATGCAAATCAGAGATTGCGTTTTTGCAAAGCGGATCACATGGCAATGATCTAATATATTGATTTAATATAAAAATTATATTTTAGATATTCTTGTCATTTGCCGGGAACCAAAAGGCCCAATACACTTGCCCAAGATAGAGCGCTATCCATGCAGGGGGCAGGATGAGTAAAGCGGTATGTGCAAGACAGAGCGGATTTTGGAGTATTCCCGCCAGAACCATGACACTGTCGTGTTTGCTGGTCTTTATGGCGCAGATGGCGACAACGGTGTATTTGCCTTCTTTGCCGACGGTGATGCAGGAACTGGCGATGACGCGCCGCGCCACTGAGCTTTCCATATCCCTGTTCGTGATTGGTGCCGCACTGCCGGTGCTGTTTTGGGGGGCCGCGGCCGATCGTTTTGGCCGCCGTCTACCGCTGACGCTTTCCCTGGTGTTGTTTATCGGTTGCAGCGCGCTGTTGGCGTTTTGTCACAATGGCATCCAACTGTTGGTGCTGCGCGCCTTGCAGGGCGTTGCTGCCGGCGGTGCGGCGATCATCGCGCGCATCATTGTGCGTGACAACTGGAGCGGGGATGAGCTGGCGCGGCGTCTCTCGGTGCTGTCGATAGCCTTTATCACTGCACTGGGCGGCGGACAGTTTATTGGCGGGCTGCTCAGCCGGTATTCGCACTGGCAAATGGGTTTTGTGCTGATGGGGCTGACCGGGCTGGCGATCCTGCTGTTAATGGCGACGTTGCCGTTGGAGGCGGGCCGTGCGGTGGGCCAACGCCCTGCAATGGCGGCGACCTATTGGCGTATCCTGCTTCGTCCGGGTTTTTTCTGGCCGGCCTGCGTGGGCGGGTTGGGGTTTGCTACTACAGTAACCTTGCAGGAAGTCAGCCCGTTTGTGATGCAGCAGGGCTTTGGCCTCAACGTTACCGCCTTTGGTGCGCTGGGGCTGGTGATCGGCGTGGCTTACTTTACCGGAGCGATGGCGGTGAACCGTACGGTGGCGCGCTTGGGCGGCAAACGGCTGATGCAGGTGGGAACGAGCCTGGTCGCATTGGCGACCGCTGCGATCATGCTGTTGTGGTGGAGTGGGATGTTGGTGGGAGTTTCCGGCATGACGATATTCATCACCTTGTATTGCCTGACGATTTTTGGCCAGGCGGTGCTGTTCCCGAATAGCATGGCGATGGCCGTCAGCGACGCTAAAGAACAGGGGGCTTATGCCATGGCGCTATGCGGTTTTCTGCAGCAATGCCTGGCGGGCGTGGCCGCAGCCGGTGCTGTCTTGCTGGAGCATCGTGGTCTGTGGACGGTGGCAATTGCACTGCTTGGTTTACTTGGGTGGCTGATTGTTCAGCGGCGGATGTAACGACGTTTACGCTGATTTGCGAACTGCCCCGCATGCCGGAAGTGATGGGGTTGGTGCGCCAGAGCGGTGTGTTAAGATGGCGCATTCCGTTTTAAGGGTATAAGGGTATTGTGATGGAAACGCTGGCTTCATTGTATAACGACCACCTGGCAGAGCTGCAAAAACGGGCGCGCGAAGTATTGGCGCGCAACAAACTGGATGCTTTGTTGATTCACTCCGGAGAACTGCAACGGGTTTTTCTGGACGACCATAGCTATCCGTTCAAAGTGAATGCGCACTTCAAGGCTTGGGTGCCCGTCACATCGGTACCGAACTGCTGGTTATGGGTGGATGGCGTTAACAAACCGAAGCTGTGGTTCTATTCGCCGGTTGATTACTGGCACAGCGTTGAGCCGCTGCCGGACAGCTTCTGGACCAAGTCCATTGATTTGTTGCCGCTGGCCAATGCGGATGATATCGCTCAGCAGCTTCCTGCTCAGCGTGAGCGCGTGGGCTATATCGGTTACGGGCAGCAACGCGCCCGCGATCTCGGTATCCCAGCGGAAAACGTGAACCCGAAAGCGGTGCTGAACTACCTGGATTTCCATCGCTCAATCAAAACCGGTTACGAGCAGGCCTGCATGCGCGAAGCGCAAAAGACGGCCGTTATGGGGCACCGCGCAGCCCATGAAGCCTTCCTGTCCGGCATGAGCGAGTTTGACATCAATCAGGCCTACCTTACTGCTACAGGTCACCGCGATACCGATGTGCCTTATGACAATATTGTGGCGCTGAATGAACATGCGGCAGTGTTGCATTACACCAAGCTGAACCATCAGCCGCCAGCCGAAGCGCTGAGCTTCCTGCTTGACGCCGGTGCGGAATACAACGGCTATGCCGCCGATTTGACGCGCACTTACGCAGGCCAGAGCGGCAGTGATTTCGCGCAGTTGGTGAAGGACCTCAATGCCGAGATGTTGGCGCTGGTGGGTACCATCAAAACGGGAGTGCGCTACACCGACTACCATGTGCAGATGCATCAACGTATCGCCAAACTGCTCAAGAATCACAAGCTGGTGAGCGGTATCAGCGAAGAAGCCATGGTGGAACAGGGGATCACCACTCCATTCCTGCCGCATGGCCTTGGCCATCCTCTGGGCTTGCAGGTGCACGACGCCGCCGGCTTTATGCAGGACGAGCAGGGTACACATCTGGCAGCGCCGTCCAAATATCCGTTCCTGCGCTGTACCCGAGTGTTACAGTCCGGCATGGTGCTGACTATCGAACCTGGCCTGTATTTTATTGAGTCATTATTGGCGCCATGGCGTAGCGGTGAGTTTAGCAAGCACTTTGCCTGGGATCGTATTGATGCGCTGAAACCTTATGGGGGGATGCGTATTGAAGACAATATCGTGATCCACGAGAAGCGTATCGAGAACATGACGCGCGATCTGAATCTGGCCTGATGCAGCCTTATCCGATCCCTGCAGGGCCCATCAGCGTCAGCGAGGAGATAAAGAAGAGTCGTTTTATCACCCTGCTGGCGCCGACGTGCGGGACCGATGCAGCAAAGGCATTTATCCAACAGACCCGTGATGAGCACCCGGCGGCAAGGCATCATTGTTGGGCGTTTATCGCCGGGCCACCGAATGATTCACAGCAGTTGGGTTTCTCCGACGACGGTGAGCCTTCCGGCACCGCGGGTAAACCGATCCTCGCGCAGCTTATGGGCAGCGGCATAGGTGAAATTACCGCCGTAGTGGTACGTTATTACGGCGGTATCAAGTTGGGCACCGGTGGCCTGGTGCGAGCCTATGGCAGCGGCGTGCAGCAGGCGCTAAAGCAGTTGATTGTGATCCACAAGGTTCCGCAGGCCGAATATACTTTGCTATGTGACTATGCGCAGCTGGCGCTGGTCGAGAATCTGTTACAGCAAACTGAAGGGCGGATCGTTCAGGGTGAATATGGCGCCTGCGTCATGCTGCATCTGGCTTTGCCGGTAACCGTCGTTGAGACCTTTGGGAAAAAATTACGTGATCTCAGTCGCGGTAATTTGCAATTGACCCCTGTTTCGCAATAATTCCCCCAACTGAATTGCTAAGGATCGTGCTGAAATGCATTTTCGCGCCATAACCCGTATCGTAGGTTTGCTGGTCATCTTATTCTCCGGGACGATGTTTATTCCTGGTCTGGTGGCGTTGATATATCGCGATGGGGCGGGCAGGGCTTTCAGCCAGACCTTCTTTGTGGCGGTGACGATTGGCCTGATCCTGTGGTGGCCTAATCGTAAACAAAAACATGAGCTCAAGCCACGCGAAGGTTTCCTGATTGTAGTGCTGTTCTGGACGGTACTGGGTAGCGTGGGGGCACTGCCATTTTTGTTCTCGGAACGACCTAATCTGTCGCTTACTGATGCTTTCTTTGAGTCGTTTTCCGGCTTGACTACCACCGGCGCGACGACGCTGGTGGGGTTGGATTCGTTGCCTAAAGCCATTTTGTTCTACCGGCAGATGCTGCAGTGGATGGGTGGGATGGGGATCATCGTATTGGCGGTAGCAATATTGCCGATCCTCGGCGTCGGCGGCATGCAGCTGTATCGCGCGGAAATGCCCGGCCCGCTGAAAGATAACAAAATGCGCCCGCGTATCGCCGAAACGGCCAAAACCCTGTGGCTGATCTATGTTCTGTTGACGATTGCCTGTGCGCTGGCGTTATGGGGCGCGGGGATGTCAGTCTTTGACGCTATCGGCCACAGCTTCTCGACCATCGCCATCGGTGGTTTCTCTACCCACGATGCCAGCATCGGTTATTACGCCAGTCCGACCATCAACACCATAATTGCTATTTTCCTGTTGATCTCTGGTTGTAACTACGGCTTGCACTTCGCTCTGCTAAGCGGCCGCAGCCTGAAAGTGTACTGGCGCGATCCTGAGTTCCGCATGTTCATTGCCGTGCAGTTTACGTTGGTAGTGGTCTGTACTGCGGTACTGTGGGGCCATGGCGTCTATAAAACCGGCATGGAGACACTTAATCAGGCTTTCTTCCAGGTGGTGTCTATGGCGACGACGGCGGGTTTTACCACTGACAGTATTTCCAAGTGGCCGCTATTCCTGCCCATGTTGCTGTTGTGCTCTGCCTTTATTGGCGGCTGTGCAGGCTCGACCGGCGGCGGTCTGAAGGTTATCCGTATTTTGTTGCTGTATCTGCAAGGTTCGCGTGAGCTGAAAAGGTTGGTGCATCCTAATGCGGTTTATACCATTAAGCTGGGTCACCGTGCGCTGCCGGAAAGGATCCTGGAGGCGGTGTGGGGATTCTTCTCAGCTTACGCCCTGGTATTTATCGTCAGCATGTTGGCGATTATCGCCACCGGCGTTGATGATTTCTCCGCCTTTGCCGCCGTAACAGCAACGCTGAACAACCTTGGGCCGGGGCTGGGCGTGGTAGCGGATAACTTTACTACTATGCCTGCGGCGGCGAAGTGGATTCTGGTACTGACCATGCTGTTCGGACGACTGGAGGTCTTTACGCTGCTGGTTCTCTTTACGCCAACGTTCTGGCGTGAATGATCCTGATAGAAGGAGTAACGCCGTGAAGGCACTGATTCTTTATTCGAGCCGTGATGGGCAAACGCGTTCTATCGCTTCTTATATAGCAAGTAAATTGCAGGATACATTGGGCTGTGACGTGATTGACTTGTTGCAGGCAAACAATGTCGATCTCAGCCAGTATCAACAGGTGTTGATTGGCGCTTCGGTGCGTTACGGCCATTTCCATCCGGTGCTGGAAAAGTTCGTTAAGCAGCATGCCGACCAGTTGAACCAGATACCGAGTGCGTTCTTTTCCGTTAACTTGACCGCCCGCAAGGCGGACAAACGTTCGCCGCAGACCAATGCCTATACCCGTAAGTTCTTGCTTTCCTCGCCATGGCAGCCAAAACAGTGCGTGGTGTTTGCCGGCGCGCTGCGCTACCCGCGTTATCGTTGGTTTGATCGCGTCATGATTCAATTTATTATGCGTATGACGGGAGGAGAAACGGATACCAGTAAAGAGGTGGAGTATACCGATTGGCAGCAGGTGGACCGTTTTACCCAAGAGTTTGGCCAAATTCAGTATGAAAAGTGACGGAATCGCTGGCTTGTGCAGCGTTTTGCCGAAAAAATCCGCGCTTGAAAAGTTTTTTGCATTTAGGGGTTGCGGCCTTCTGAGAACTCCCTATAATGCGCCTCCACTGACCGGGAACAACGACTCCTCTAACGAGAACAAGTCGCCAGGTCGGTAAGAGAAAAGCGAAATAAACGCTTGACTCTTCGGGTGAAAAGCGTAATATACGCCACCTCGAGATAGCAAGCTACGGCGGCTAACTCACTGCTCTTTAACAATTTATCAGACAATCTGTGTGGGCACTCCACAAGACGATATCCAGTACCTTCGGGTACGAAAAAATATCAAGTCTTGAAGAGTGACTACTGAAGTAAAATTCATTTAGTAACCTTTGAGCATCGCTTCACGAGTTGAAGCAAATCGAACTTTTAAATTGAAGAGTTTGATCATGGCTCAGATTGAACGCTGGCGGCAGGCCTAACACATGCAAGTCGAGCGGTAGCACAGGAGAGCTTGCTCTCCGGGTGACGAGCGGCGGACGGGTGAGTAATGTCTGGGAAACTGCCTGATGGAGGGGGATAACTACTGGAAACGGTAGCTAATACCGCATAACGTCTACGGACCAAAGTGGGGGACCTTCGGGCCTCACGCCATCAGATGTGCCCAGATGGGATTAGCTAGTAGGTGGGGTAATGGCTCACCTAGGCGACGATCCCTAGCTGGTCTGAGAGGATGACCAGCCACACTGGAACTGAGACACGGTCCAGACTCCTACGGGAGGCAGCAGTGGGGAATATTGCACAATGGGCGCAAGCCTGATGCAGCCATGCCGCGTGTGTGAAGAAGGCCTTAGGGTTGTAAAGCACTTTCAGCGAGGAGGAAGGGTTCAGTGTTAATAGCACTGTACATTGACGTTACTCGCAGAAGAAGCACCGGCTAACTCCGTGCCAGCAGCCGCGGTAATACGGAGGGTGCAAGCGTTAATCGGAATTACTGGGCGTAAAGCGCACGCAGGCGGTTTGTTAAGTCAGATGTGAAATCCCCGCGCTTAACGTGGGAACTGCATTTGAAACTGGCAAGCTAGAGTCTTGTAGAGGGGGGTAGAATTCCAGGTGTAGCGGTGAAATGCGTAGAGATCTGGAGGAATACCGGTGGCGAAGGCGGCCCCCTGGACAAAGACTGACGCTCAGGTGCGAAAGCGTGGGGAGCAAACAGGATTAGATACCCTGGTAGTCCACGCTGTAAACGATGTCGATTTGGAGGTTGTGCCCTTGAGGCGTGGCTTCCGGAGCTAACGCGTTAAATCGACCGCCTGGGGAGTACGGCCGCAAGGTTAAAACTCAAATGAATTGACGGGGGCCCGCACAAGCGGTGGAGCATGTGGTTTAATTCGATGCAACGCGAAGAACCTTACCTACTCTTGACATCCAGAGAATTCGCTAGAGATAGCTTAGTGCCTTCGGGAACTCTGAGACAGGTGCTGCATGGCTGTCGTCAGCTCGTGTTGTGAAATGTTGGGTTAAGTCCCGCAACGAGCGCAACCCTTATCCTTTGTTGCCAGCGATTCGGTCGGGAACTCAAAGGAGACTGCCGGTGATAAACCGGAGGAAGGTGGGGATGACGTCAAGTCATCATGGCCCTTACGAGTAGGGCTACACACGTGCTACAATGGCGTATACAAAGAGAAGCGAACTCGCGAGAGCAAGCGGACCTCATAAAGTACGTCGTAGTCCGGATTGGAGTCTGCAACTCGACTCCATGAAGTCGGAATCGCTAGTAATCGTAGATCAGAATGCTACGGTGAATACGTTCCCGGGCCTTGTACACACCGCCCGTCACACCATGGGAGTGGGTTGCAAAAGAAGTAGGTAGCTTAACCTTCGGGAGGGCGCTTACCACTTTGTGATTCATGACTGGGGTGAAGTCGTAACAAGGTAACCGTAGGGGAACCTGCGGTTGGATCACCTCCTTACCTAATGATATTGATTCGAGTGGCGTGCTCACACAGATTGTCTGATGAAAAAGTAATGAGCAAAAGCGCTACCTGTTGATGTAATGAGTCTCTGACTCATGCTGATACGAACCGATTAAGACGTTCAGTTTAATCGGATTTTCGTGTCCCCATCGTCTAGAGGCCTAGGACACTGCCCTTTCACGGCTGTAACAGGGGTTCGAATCCCCTTGGGGACGCCAATCCGATAATGAGTGAAAGACATTATCACCGGTTAGTCATAACCGAAAAAATCTTAAAGATGACTCTTGCGAGTCGTGTTTAAGATATTGCTCTTTAACAATCTGGAACAAGCTGAAAATTGAAACATGACAGCTGAAACTTATCCCTCCGTAGATGTATTGGGGTAAGGATTAACCTGTCATAGAGTCTCTCAAATAAACAGCACGACAGTGTTTTCTGTTTACAGAAACATCTTCGGGTTGTGAGGTTAAGTGACTAAGCGTACACGGTGGATGCCTAGGCAGTCAGAGGCGATGAAGGGCGTGCTAATCTGCGAAAAGTGTCGGTAAGGTGATATGAACCGTTATAACCGGCAATACCCGAATGGGGAAACCCAGTGCAATTCGTTGCACTATCATACGATGAATACATAGTCGTATGAGGCGAACCGGGGGAACTGAAACATCTAAGTACCCCGAGGAAAAGAAATCAACCGAGATTCCCCCAGTAGCGGCGAGCGAACGGGGAACAGCCCAGAACCTGAATCAGTTTGTGTGTTAGTGGAAGCGTCTGGAAAGTCGCACAGTAAAGGGTGATAGTCCCGTACACTAAAATGCACATTCTGTGAGTTCGATGAGTAGGGCGGGACACGTGACATCCTGTCTGAATATGGGGGGACCATCCTCCAAGGCTAAATACTCCTGACTGACCGATAGTGAACCAGTACCGTGAGGGAAAGGCGAAAAGAACCCCGGCGAGGGGAGTGAAATAGAACCTGAAACCGTGTACGTACAAGCAGTGGGAGCCTACTTTGTTGGGTGACTGCGTACCTTTTGTATAATGGGTCAGCGACTTATATTTTGTAGCAAGGTTAACCGTATAGGGGAGCCGTAGGGAAACCGAGTCTTAACTGGGCGAATAGTTGCAAGGTATAGACCCGAAACCCGGTGATCTAGCCATGGGCAGGTTGAAGGTTGGGTAACACTAACTGGAGGACCGAACCGACTAATGTTGAAAAATTAGCGGATGACTTGTGGCTGGGGGTGAAAGGCCAATCAAACCGGGAGATAGCTGGTTCTCCCCGAAAGCTATTTAGGTAGCGCCTCGTGAACTCATCTTCGGGGGTAGAGCACTGTTTCGGCTAGGGGGCCATCCCGGCTTACCAAACCGATGCAAACTCCGAATACCGAAGAATGTTATCACGGGAGACACACGGCGGGTGCTAACGTCCGTCGTGAAGAGGGAAACAACCCAGACCGCCAGCTAAGGTCCCAAAGTCATGGTTAAGTGGGAAACGATGTGGGAAGGCATAGACAGCCAGGATGTTGGCTTAGAAGCAGCCATCATTTAAAGAAAGCGTAATAGCTCACTGGTCGAGTCGGCCTGCGCGGAAGATGTAACGGGGCTAAACCATGCACCGAAGCTGCGGCAGCGACGCTTAGGCGTTGTTGGGTAGGGGAGCGTTCTGTAAGCCGTTGAAGGTGGCCTGTGAGGGTTGCTGGAGGTATCAGAAGTGCGAATGCTGACATAAGTAACGATAAAGCGGGTGAAAAACCCGCTCGCCGGAAGACCAAGGGTTCCTGTCCAACGTTAATCGGGGCAGGGTGAGTCGACCCCTAAGGCGAGGCCGAAAGGCGTAGTCGATGGGAAACAGGTTAATATTCCTGTACTCGGTGTTACTGCGAAGGGGGGACGGAGAAGGCTAGGCTAGCCGGGCGACGGTTGTCCCGGTTTAAGCGTGTAGGGGGAGAGAATTGGTAAATCCGTTCTCTTATTCAACCCTGAGGCGTGATGACGATGCACTACGGTGCAGAAGTAGTTGATGCCAAGCTTCCAGGAAAAGCCTCTAAGCATCAGGTAACACAGAATCGTACCCCAAACCGACACAGGTGGTCAGGTAGAGAATACCAAGGCGCTTGAGAGAACTCGGGTGAAGGAACTAGGCAAAATGGTGCCGTAACTTCGGGAGAAGGCACGCTGGCGCGTAGGTGAAGAGACTTGCTCTCGGAGCCGAAGCCAGTCGCAGATACCAGCTGGCTGCAACTGTTTAATAAAAACACAGCACTGTGCAAACACGAAAGTGGACGTATACGGTGTGACGCCTGCCCGGTGCTGGAAGGTTAATTGATGGGGTCAGCCGCAAGGCGAAGCTCTTGATCGAAGCCCCAGTAAACGGCGGCCGTAACTATAACGGTCCTAAGGTAGCGAAATTCCTTGTCGGGTAAGTTCCGACCTGCACGAATGGCGTAATGATGGCCAGGCTGTCTCCACCCGAGACTCAGTGAAATTGAACTCGCTGTGAAGATGCAGTGTACCCGCGGCAAGACGGAAAGACCCCGTGAACCTTTACTATAGCTTGACACTGAACATTGAGCCTTGATGTGTAGGATAGGTGGGAGGCTTTGAAGCGTGGACGCCAGTCTGCGTGGAGCCAACCTTGAAATACCACCCTTTAATGTTTGATGTTCTAACTCGGCCCCGTAATCCGGGGTGAGGACAGTGTCTGGTGGGTAGTTTGACTGGGGCGGTCTCCTCCCAAAGAGTAACGGAGGAGCACGAAGGTTAGCTAATCACGGTCGGACATCGTGAGGTTAGTGCAAAGGCATAAGCTAGCTTGACTGCGAGAGTGACGGCTCGAGCAGGTACGAAAGTAGGTCTTAGTGATCCGGTGGTTCTGAATGGAAGGGCCATCGCTCAACGGATAAAAAGGTACTCCGGGGATAACAGGCTGATACCGCCCAAGAGTTCATATCGACGGCGGTGTTTGGCACCTCGATGTCGGCTCATCACATCCTGGGGCTGAAGTAGGTCCCAAGGGTATGGCTGTTCGCCATTTAAAGTGGTACGCGAGCTGGGTTTAGAACGTCGTGAGACAGTTCGGTCCCTATCTGCCGTGGGCGTTGGAAGATTGAGAGGGGTTGCTCCTAGTACGAGAGGACCGGAGTGAACGCACCACTGGTGTTCGGGTTGTCATGCCAATGGCATTGCCCGGTAGCTAAGTGCGGAAAAGATAAGCGCTGAAAGCATCTAAGCGCGAAACTTGCCTCGAGATGAGTCTTCCCTGGGCCTTTAAGGCCCCTGAAGGAACGTTTAAGACTAAGACGTTGATAGGCTGGGTGTGTAAGTGCAGCGATGCATTGAGCTAACCAGTACTAATGATCCGTGAGGCTTAACCTTACAACACCGAAGGTGTTTTAGAGAGATTAGTGTAGATTTTCAGCGAAGTTCCGAGATTGGTTTCAATGGCGACACGAGAGTGAAGCGGTTGGAATGAAACAGAATTTGCCTGGCGGCAATAGCGCGGTGGTCCCACCTGACTCCATGCCGAACTCAGAAGTGAAACGCCGTAGCGCCGATGGTAGTGTGGGGTCTCCCCATGCGAGAGTAGGACACTGCCAGGCATCAAACAAAGTCGAAAGCCTCATGCGAAAGCATGGGGCTTTTTGCTTTGCGGTCAGGAAATACCAGACGCAGCTCAATTTACCGCCACTTCACGAATAAAATACTGCTTAAATTATACTTATAACCATAAGTGGGAGCGATGTTTAAAAATGATAAATAATTTCATACATATAAAGAGCGATAAATAGTAGGCATTGTGCTGCGTGACCATAGGCGTCAAATTAAGATAATACCTTTATTAATCACGCCGCTCATTATCTTCATTACATTACCTCATCTATTTATATAAATATTTCCTTATAAAACAATTAGAAATATATTCCATGCGGATGATTACTTGGCTAAATTAAAAACAATAAAAACAAATATTAGCCTAGCGCGTCGAATCTAGTAGACTAGGTAAAAGTTTATTTCCGTATAGGTATTTAACGTTATGTCTACTGAACGTGCGTCTTTAAAAACACACAATACCTTTGCGCTCCCGGTTAACGCAGCGCAGCTGGTCATTGCAGATAGAATCGAACTAATGATCAAGGTTTGGCAGAAAACGCAAAAGCGTCAAGAGCCATTGTTGGTGCTCGGTGAAGGAAGTAATGTCCTGTTTCTTGAGGATTTTGCCGGTACGGTTATGATCAATCAATTCAAAGGCATCGATATCAGAGAAGAGACAGATGCCTGGTACCTTCATGTTGGTGCCGGCGAAAACTGGCATGGTTTGGTCTGCAATACGTTGGATAACGGTATTCCTGGGCTGGAAAACCTGGCTTTGATTCCGGGTCTGGTCGGTTCTGCGCCTATTCAAAATATTGGTGCCTACGGTATCGAACTGAAAAGTGTATGCGACTACGTTGATTTACTGGACTTTAATACTGGTGCCATCGATCGTATCCCGACATCAGAGTGCGGATTCGGTTATCGTGAAAGCATTTTCAAGCATGATTTTCAGACCGGCCATATCATTGTCGGCGTAGGCTTGCGATTGAGCAAACAGTGGAGCCCGATGCTGAATTATGGCGATCTGACGAAACTGGATCCGGAAACGGTGACGCCACGTCAGATATTTGAGTCGGTATGCGCCATGCGCCGCAGCAAGTTGCCTGATCCCGCGGTTACCGGTAATGCAGGTAGTTTCTTCAAGAATCCGCTGGTCAGTGAGCAGAAGGGCGCTGAGCTGGTTGCTCTTTATCCGGGTATGCCACATTATCCGCAACAGGATGGCCAGGTGAAGCTGGCTGCCGGCTGGTTGATCGACCAGTGTGAGCTGAAGGGTTATCAAATTGGCGGTGCAGCGGTACATCGTCAACAGGCGCTTGTTCTGGTTAACCTGGGTGATGCCTGTAGCCAGGACGTAGTCGCTTTGGCTCGCCATGTACGTAATACGGTAGCGAAGAAGTTCGATGTGTGGTTGGAGCCTGAAGTTCGTTTTATCGGTGCGACGGGTGAACGTAATGCTGTGGAAGTTCTCTCATGAAAGACTCTAAAGTCCCACTAAAGATAATTGCGCTATTGGCTGATGGGAGTTTCCATTCAGGAGAGCATCTGGGCGAGTATCTCGGGATGAGTCGCGCAGCGATTAATAAACATATCCAGACAATTCGTGAGTGGGGTCTGGATGTATTTACCGTGCCGGGAAAAGGATACAGTCTGCCTGCTCCCATCCAACTGCTAGATTCAAAACGTATTCTTGGCCAACTGGCAGATAAGCGTGTAACTGTGTTATCGGTAGTAGACTCCACCAACCAATATCTGCTGGACCGCATCACTGAGTTACAATCGGGTGATGCCTGTGTCGCTGAGTATCAGCAGGCGGGGCGTGGCCGACGCGGGCGGCAATGGATATCGCCGTTTGGTGCTAATCTGTATCTTTCGATGTTTTGGCGTCTGGAGCAGGGACCGGCAGCGGCAATGGGTCTGAGCCTGGTGATTGGTATAGTGATGGCGGAGGTGTTGCAACGCCTTGGCGCTGAGGAGGTCAGGGTTAAATGGCCTAATGATTTATACCTCAACGATCGTAAACTGGCTGGTATCTTGGTTGAATTAACAGGAAAAACCGGTGATGCTGCGCAGTTGGTGATGGGCGCTGGTATCAATTTGGCGATGCGTGAAAGCAATGCCAATGCTATCAATCAGGGTTGGATAAATCTGCAGGAAGCAGGGATTAGCATAGATCGCAATGAGCTGGCAGCAACCTTGCTGAATGAGTTGCGCCAATCTTTGCAGCAGTTTGAGATTGATGGACTGGCACCCTTTATTTCGCGATGGCGTGCTTTGGATAACTTTATTGATCGGCCTGTTAAACTGCTAATAGGCGAACAACAAATTTTTGGTATTGCGCGTGGTATTGATCAGCAAGGGGCATTACTGCTCGAACAGAATGGTGCGATAAAGCCATTTATCGGGGGGGAAATATCTCTACGTAGCGCCGAATAACAATTATTGATAGGGGACCAAGATTGTCCCCATCTGTTTTATAGCATTATTTCCTCAATCGCACATGTTCGACCGCATGATTAGCGCTTTTCGTCATTATCAGGCTGGCTCGCTCACGGGTTGGAAGAATATTTTGCTGTAAATTCAATCCATTAATCTCGTTCCATAGTTGGGTGGCAATGTTAATGGCCTCCGGCTCTGGCAGCTTTGCGTAGTTATGGAAATAAGAGTCAGGATTAGAAAATGCACCCTGACGAAATTTCAGGAACCGATTGATATACCAGGTTTGCAGCAATTGCTCCGGTGCATCGACATATATTGAGAAATCAACGAAGTCAGAAACAAATACGTGATGTGGATCGTGAGGGTAATCCATTCCGCTCTGTAATACGTTTAGTCCTTCCAGAATAAGAATATCTGGTTGCTCAATAACTTTATTGCCATCCGGAACGACGTCATAGATCAGGTGGGAATATACGGGTGCCGTCACGCGTTTGGCGCCGGATTTCACCTCAGAAACGAATTTCACCAAGCTGTGCATATCGTAAGACTGCGGGAATCCTTTTTTCTTCATCAACCCCCGTTCGTTCAGCACCTTATTAGGGTGCAGGAAACCGTCGGTGGTGATCAGTTCAACACTCCGATGCTCCGGCCAACTGCTGAGTAATGCCTGGAGTAAACGTGCGGTAGTACTTTTACCTACGGCAACGCTGCCGGCAATGCCGATGACATAGGGAATTTTCTGGCCATCGGTACCGAGAAATTGTTCAAGTACGGCCTGACGACGAAGGTTGGAACTGATATAAAAATTCAGCAGACGCGATAGCGGCAGATAAATCTGTGCTACCTCTTCCAAAGAGAGATCTTCGTTAATCCCTTTTAGTTTAACGATCTCTTCTTCTGACAGCGTCAGCGGCACCGAATCTCGCAACGCAGCCCACTGGGTACGATCGAACTGAAGGTAAGGCGTCGCTAAAGATTGATCTCTTTTTATCATAAGCCAAATTCTGCCTGTTAACGCAGGTTGGGAAAGGCGCCAGACGCCAAGTCCAGATAATAAACAAGCTGCATATTATAGACAGCTTGGTTTTTGGCGTAGACTTTTTTCGCAAAAGTTGGCGATTAGTAGGAGTTTATGTCAATTGTGCGAGGCGGCGCGCAGTTGATTGATAGGGGCCGCAAAGCGGTATCACCCGGTGATGATACCGCTTTCATGCTAGCTGGCGATTGCGCGAAAAGGCTGATTTACGGCAAACAGGCGTTTGTAATAAATCACCGTGGGATGGTAACTGCCATCTGGCGCGGCGGCATAATCCGGCAGCTCACCCAGGAAGCGATAACCAAGAGAACGATACAAGGCTTCTGCAGCTGAGCCGGTCTGAGTATCTAGATACAACAAGCCTCGATGCTGCTGCAGGGCGCTCTTCTCTAATGCCTTCATTAAGGCGTGCCCAACACCGTTACGCTGTGCGCGGCTGTGCACCAACAGTTTTTGTACCTCAGCGCGATTGCGGCCATTCGGTTTTTGGCAGAACTCGAGTTGCACGGTGCCGATGACGCCACTGTCATCCCTGGCGATCCACAGCAGCAGCTCTCCTTTGGCCAGTGCCGGGCGCAGGCTATGGAAATAGCTCTCGGCATCTTCATGGGGAATCAACGTGTCATAGTCGACAGAAGCGCCGTGAGCGACCGCATCGGTTAATAGACGGGCCAGCTCATCGCGGTAAATAGGTAACGTGGCTGCATTAATCAAAACAAGTTTCATTGGTCATTCCTCCTGGGCGGGGGTAATGAAAAGAAGCAATAACTGCGCCAAAGCGGTAAGGGCGCATTGATGGCTAGGCCGATGAAGTCTGAGCGCAGTTTATGCATCCGCATAGGGCAGTATCCTCTTTGTGGTGCATCGGCTTGGCTCAGGGTTTGCCAAAATTCGAACGATCGGTTTGAGATTGCCAGTACGGAGAAATACCGAGTCAACACTTGTAAAAATCCAATAGATTTTTGCAGAATGATGCTTGCGATTGATGAATGTTTGCACGTCGTGCGGTGCGAATTGCCCGGTAGTATGCAAAATTGGGTGATTTGTGAGCGAAAGTGCGCGGAACGCAATTTTTTTGTTGCATAGGTCGCTCGCTCTACCTAGAATGCGCTGCACTTGATGCCGGCTTAGCTCAGTTGGTAGAGCAACTGACTTGTAATCAGTAGGTCACCAGTTCGATTCCGGTAGCCGGCACCAATCAAGTCACAGTAGTTAAAATCTGGTGGGGTTCCCGAGTGGCCAAAGGGAGCAGACTGTAAATCTGCCGTCACAGACTTCGAAGGTTCGAATCCTTCCCCCACCACCAAATCTTGCCTTCGGCAGTTGACTGACCAGCGGATAACTCGCAACAGTTAATGTGCGGAAGGGGAAGGCGAAAGTCTTCAGCAAGGTTCGAGTTGTGCAGTGCAAAGCGCAGCAGGCTCGAAGGGTGAGAGTTAAGCGACGAACAATCCTTCTCCCACCTAAAAATTCTACAGAAAAGTCAGGTAGCCGAGTTCCAGGATGCGGGCATCGTATAATGGCTATTACCTCAGCCTTCCAAGCTGATGATGTGGGTTCGATTCCCACTGCCCGCTCCAAGATGTGCTGATATAGCTCAGTTGGTAGAGCGCACCCTTGGTAAGGGTGAGGTCGGCAGTTCGAATCTGCCTATCAGCACCACTTCTTATTATCTCGCCCCCTGATTTTCTTTCTGTTCTGGATTCAACAAGCAAATGCTTGGTTGATGTGGTGATACCACCGATTTATCCGTGTCTTAGAGGGACAATCGATGTCTAAAGAAAAGTTTGAACGTTCAAAACCGCACGTTAACGTCGGTACTATCGGCCACGTTGACCACGGTAAAACTACCCTGACTGCAGCAATCACCACCGTTCTGGCTAAAACCTACGGCGGTTCTGCACGTGCTTTCGACCAGATCGATAACGCGCCAGAAGAAAAAGCTCGTGGTATCACCATCAACACTTCTCACGTTGAATATGACACCCCAAGCCGTCACTACGCGCACGTTGACTGCCCAGGGCACGCCGACTACGTTAAAAACATGATCACCGGTGCTGCTCAGATGGACGGCGCAATCCTGGTTGTTGCTGCGACTGACGGCCCAATGCCTCAGACCCGTGAGCACATCCTGCTGGGTCGTCAGGTTGGCGTTCCTTTCATCATCGTATTCATGAACAAATGCGACATGGTTGATGATGAAGAGCTGCTGGAACTGGTAGAAATGGAAGTTCGTGAACTTCTGTCTGCTTACGACTTCCCTGGTGATGACCTGCCGGTTGTTCGTGGTTCAGCGCTGAAAGCACTGGAAGGCGAACCTGAGTGGGAAGCTAAAATCATCGAGTTGGCCGGTTTCCTGGATTCTTACATCCCAGAACCAGAGCGTGCTATCGACAAGCCGTTCCTGCTGCCAATCGAAGACGTATTCTCCATCTCCGGTCGTGGTACCGTTGTTACCGGTCGTGTTGAGCGCGGTATCGTTAAAGTTGGCGAAGAAGTTGAAATCGTGGGTATCAAAGACACCGTTAAGTCTACCTGTACCGGCGTTGAAATGTTCCGCAAACTGCTGGACGAAGGCCGTGCTGGTGAGAACGTGGGTGTTCTGCTGCGTGGTATCAAGCGCGAAGATATCGAACGTGGTCAGGTCCTGGCTAAACCAGGTTCAATCAAGCCACACACCAAGTTTGACTCAGAAGTGTACATCCTGAGCAAAGAAGAAGGTGGTCGTCATACTCCATTCTTCAAAGGCTACCGTCCACAGTTCTACTTCCGTACAACTGACGTGACCGGTACCATCGAACTGCCAGAAGGCGTAGAGATGGTAATGCCAGGTGACAACGTGAACATGGTTGTTACCCTGATCCACCCAATCGCGATGGACGACGGCCTGCGTTTCGCAATCCGTGAAGGCGGCCGTACTGTTGGCGCTGGTGTTGTTGCTAAAGTTATCGCTTAATCGCTGATAACATTTGACGCGACACGCGGTAAAAGGGCATCATTTGATGCCCTTTTTCTACGCTGTGAACTAGAACCTATCTCATCAGCGATTTTGCAGTCATAATCATTGGTGAGATGGGCTCTTAAACCGTATTGACTGAGATACGTCATAGCGTAAAACACCGAAATGCTGCCGAAGCAGCATCTGATCGGTTTGGTTTGCCTCGCGGTGTGAGGCAAAGTTGTCTGTTCTGAATTCATTGTGACAGGTTGGTTTATGAGTGCGAATACCGAGGCTCAAGGGAGCGGGCGCGGCCTGGAAGCGGCTAAGTGGCTGATCGTCGCCGTTCTGTTGGTTGTGGCTATTGTCGGTAATTATTACTACCGTGATTTCAGCCTGCCATTACGTGCGCTGGCTGTTGTAGTAGTTATCGCCGTTGCAGGCGCAGTAGCGCTGATGACCACCAAAGGCAAAGCTACCGTTGCGTTTGCGCGCGAAGCGCGTACTGAAGTGCGCAAAGTGATTTGGCCAACTCGTCAGGAAACGCTACATACCACGTTGATCGTTGCCGCGGTAACTGCCGTGATGTCGCTGATTCTGTGGGGGCTGGATGGTATTCTGGTCCGTCTGGTATCGTTTATTACTGGCCTGAGGTTCTAAAATGTCTGAAGCTCCAAAAAAACGTTGGTACGTCGTTCAGGCGTTTTCCGGTTTTGAAGGTCGCGTTGCGCAATCGCTGCGTGAACATATCAAACTGCACGATATGGAAGAGCTGTTCGGCGAAGTGATGGTTCCTACGGAAGAAGTTGTTGAAATCCGTGGTGGCCAACGCCGTAAAAGCGAGCGCAAATTCTTCCCGGGCTATGTGCTGGTTCAGATGGTGATGAATGACGCTAGCTGGCACTTGGTGCGCAGCGTTCCACGCGTAATGGGTTTCATCGGCGGTACCTCTGACCGTCCGGCACCGATCAGCGATAAAGAAGTCGATGCGATTATGAACCGCCTGCAGCAGGTTGGTGATAAGCCGCGTCCTAAAACGCTGTTCGAACCGGGTGAACTGGTCCGCGTTAACGATGGTCCATTCGCTGACTTCAACGGTGTTGTCGAAGAAGTGGATTACGAGAAGAGTCGCCTGAAAGTTTCTGTCTCCATCTTTGGGCGTGCAACGCCGGTGGAACTGGATTTTGCTCAGGTTGAAAAAGGCTGATCAATTAATCAGCAATAAGTGGCTTTTGCCGCTTGTCAGAGGCGCGAAATTGAACTATAATTTCGCGCCTTTTGTTTTTATAGGCCTTGCTCGTTGAGCGGGGTGAAACACGGGGAGCCTCTTTTGAGGCGTTATTACCCAAACCGAGGAATTGTAAATGGCCAAGAAAGTACAAGCCTACGTTAAGCTGCAAGTTGCAGCCGGTATGGCGAACCCAAGTCCGCCAGTTGGTCCAGCTCTGGGTCAGCAAGGCGTTAACATCATGGAATTCTGTAAGGCGTTCAATGCTAAGACTGACAGCGTTGAGAAAGGTCTGCCGATTCCGGTTGTTATTACTGTTTATTCTGACCGCTCCTTCACTTTCGTTACCAAAACCCCGCCAGCAGCAGTTCTGCTGAAAAAAGCGGCTGGTATCAAGTCTGGTTCAGGCAAGCCGAACAAAGACAAAGTAGGTAAAGTGACTAGTGCTCAGGTACGTGAAATCGCAGAAACCAAAGCTGCGGACATGACTGGTTCTAACGTTGAAGCGATGACTCGCTCCATCGAAGGTACTGCTCGTTCCATGGGCCTGGTAGTGGAGGATTAAGAAATGGCTAAGCTGACCAAGCGCATGCGCGTGATCCGTGACAAAGTTGATGCTACTAAACAGTATGACATCACCGAAGCTGTTGCTCTGCTGAAAGAGCTGGCCACTGCTAAATTCGTAGAAAGCGTTGACGTTGCTGTTAACCTCGGCATCGACGCTCGTAAATCTGACCAAAACGTTCGTGGCGCTACCGTTCTGCCAAACGGCACCGGTCGTTCCGTTCGCGTTGCCGTATTTGCCCAAGGCCCTAACGCTGAAGCAGCTAAAGCTGCTGGCGCAGAGCTGGTAGGTATGGAAGATCTGGCAGACCAGATCAAGAAAGGCGAAATGAACTTCGACGTTGTTATTGCATCTCCAGATGCAATGCGCGTTGTTGGTCAACTGGGCCAGATCCTGGGTCCACGTGGCCTGATGCCAAACCCGAAAGTGGGTACCGTTACTCCGAACGTTGCTGAAGCAGTGAAAAACGCTAAAGCAGGCCAGGTTCGTTACCGTAACGACAAAAACGGCATCATCCATACCACTATCGGTAAGGTTGATTTCGAGTCAGACAAGCTGAAAGAAAACCTGGAAGCTCTGCTGGTTGCGCTGAAAAAGGCAAAACCATCTCAGGCTAAAGGCGTGTACATCAAGAAAGTTAGCCTCTCCACCACCATGGGTGCTGGCGTTGCTATCGATCAAAGCGGCCTGACTGCTGTAGCGAACTAATCGCCTTGCGATTATCGCTTTGACTTGGGGCTAAGATTTGTCTAGAATCTTATCCCCCAAGGTTTCGCTATTGGTCATAGCCATCAGCGGAACAAAGATTTTTCGGTTGGAGCCTGGCCTATCCAGGCCTCCGTCCAAGACCGCAGGTGTATCGAAAGGTACTTAATCCTTCCTGCGTAGACGGTGACAGAGCCTAAAGAAAATTTTAAATTGTCTTTGCTGGATTCTGCTCACCGTGTTTGAACGCTCTCACCGCGTGATTTATCACCAGGTGCTGAGTGATGTGAGTGCCGGGGATTTCCCCCGGCTAAATCCAGGAGCAAAAAGCTAATGGCATTAAATCTTCAAGACAAACAAGCGATTGTTGCTGAAGTCAACGAAGTAGCCAAAGGCGCGCTGTCTGCGGTTGTTGCGGATTCCCGTGGCGTTACCGTTGATAAAATGACTGAACTGCGTAAAGCAGGTCGTGAAGCTGGCGTTTACATGCGTGTTGTTCGTAACACCCTGATGCGTCGCGTAGTTGAAGGCACTCCGTTCGAATGCCTGAAAGACACGTTTGTCGGTCCTACCTTGATTGCATTTTCTCATGAACACCCGGGCGCTGCTGCTCGTCTGTTCAAAGATTTCGCGAAAGCGAATGCAAAGTTCGAGATTAAAGCTGCGGCCTTTGAAGGTGAGCTGATCCCTGCGGCACAAATTGACCGCTTGGCAACTCTGCCTACTTACGATGAAGCAATCGCACGCCTGATGGCAACCATGAAAGAAGCCGCTGCTGGCAAATTGGTTCGCACTCTGGCTGCACTGCGCGATCAGAAAGAAGCGGCATAAGCCCTCTCTCTTATCCGTTGCTTACGTATTTAAACTATTTCTGAATTTTAGGAACTTTTGTTATGTCTATCACTAAAGACCAAATTATCGAAGGCGTTGCAGCTCTGTCTGTAATGGAAATCGTTGAACTGATCGCCGCTATGGAAGAGAAGTTCGGTGTTTCTGCTGCTGCTGTAGCTGCAGGTCCTGCTGCTGCTGCTGAAGTTGTTGAAGAAAAAACTGAATTCGACGTTGTTCTGTCTGCTATCGGCGGCAACAAGGTTGCAGTTATCAAAGCAGTACGTGGCGCAACCGGTCTGGGCCTGAAAGAAGCCAAAGACCTGGTAGAATCTGCTCCAGCAGTACTGAAAGAAGGCATCAGCAAAGACGACGCTGAAGCACTGAAAAAAGCTCTGGAAGAAGCTGGCGCTTCTGTTGAAGTTAAGTAAGTTTAACTTCTCAGAGTGCAGTCTGACTTAACAGACTGATGGCTGGTGACTTTTTGGTCGCCAGCCTTTTTGCGCTGTAGGGCGTCAGTAGAGTTTCACACTGTTTGGCTACTGGCTAACCCCAATATTTCTTTCTATCGACGACTTAATATATTGCCCTCCCTGCCGCAGCCGAATCTGCCGCATAGCGCGATGAAATGATTTAAGCGTGATAGAAACGAGTATTGCGGAAAGTGTTCCCGCTTTCCGATCCACAAAATGGTGTTGCATGAACCGTCCTCTATCCGGACGGACAGATTGGGTCACTGATCAGCGAGCTGAGGAACCCTATGGTTTACTCCTATACCGAGAAAAAACGTATTCGTAAGGATTTTGGTAAGCGTCCACAAGTTCTGGACATACCATATCTCCTTTCTATCCAGCTTGACTCGTTCCAGAAGTTTATCGAGCAAGACCCAGAAGGGCAGTACGGCCTTGAAGCCGCATTCCGTTCTGTTTTCCCTATCCAGAGCTACAGTGGCAATTCGGAGCTGCAATACGTTAGCTACCGTCTTGGTGAGCCGGTGTTCGACGTCAAAGAGTGCCAGATCCGTGGTGTGACGTATTCTGCACCGCTGCGCGTAAAACTGCGCCTGGTAATCTATGAGCGCGAAGCTCCGGAAGGTACGGTCAAAGACATCAAGGAACAAGAAGTCTATATGGGCGAAATTCCGCTCATGACCGAAAACGGTACCTTTGTGATCAACGGTACTGAGAGGGTTATCGTATCTCAGCTTCACCGTAGTCCTGGCGTATTCTTTGACAGCGATAAGGGTAAAACCCACTCCTCGGGTAAAGTGCTGTACAACGCACGTATCATCCCTTACCGCGGTTCATGGTTGGATTTCGAGTTTGACCCGAAAGACAACCTGTTCGTGCGTATTGACCGTCGCCGTAAACTGCCTGCGACCATCATTCTGCGCGCGCTGCAATTCACCACTGAGCAGATCCTTGACCTGTTCTTTGCGAAAGTTGTGTTCGAGATCCGTGATAACAAGCTGCAGATGGAGCTGGTTCCAGAGCGTCTGCGTGGTGAAACTGCTTCGTTTGATATCGAAGCCAACGGCAAGATCTACATTGAGAAAGGCCGTCGTATCACCGCTCGTCATATCCGTCAGCTCGAAAAAGACGAAATTCAGAGTATTGAAGTACCGGTTGAGTACATTGCGGGCAAAGTGGTCGCGAAGGACTATATCGATACCAATACCGGCGAGCTGATCTGCGCAGCCAACATGGAGCTGTCGCTGGATTTGCTGGCTAAACTGAGCCAGTCAGGCCACAAGCGTATCGAAACGCTGTTCACCAACGATCTGGATCACGGTGCGTATATCTCTGAGACTATACGTGTCGACCCAACCAGCGATCGTCTGAGCGCACTGGTAGAAATCTACCGCATGATGCGCCCTGGTGAGCCGCCAACGCGCGAAGCTGCCGAAAGCCTGTTCGAGAACCTGTTCTTCTCTGAAGACCGCTACGATTTGTCTGCGGTTGGTCGTATGAAGTTCAACCGTTCCCTGCTGCGCGACGAGATCGAAGGTTCGGGTATCCTGAGCAAAGACGACATCATTGAAGTGATGAAGAAGCTCATCGATATCCGTAACGGTAAAGGCGAAGTGGACGATATCGACCATTTGGGCAACCGTCGTATCCGTTCCGTCGGCGAAATGGCTGAGAACCAGTTCCGTGTAGGCCTGGTGCGTGTTGAGCGTGCGGTTAAAGAACGTCTGTCCCTGGGCGATCTGGACACCCTGATGCCTCAGGACATGATCAACGCCAAGCCGATTTCGGCTGCGGTGAAAGAGTTCTTCGGCTCCAGCCAGCTGTCTCAATTTATGGACCAGAACAACCCGTTGTCCGAGATTACGCACAAACGTCGTATCTCTGCATTGGGCCCAGGCGGTCTGACCCGTGAACGCGCCGGCTTCGAAGTTCGAGACGTACACCCGACTCACTATGGTCGCGTGTGTCCAATCGAAACGCCGGAAGGTCCAAACATCGGTCTGATCAACTCCTTGTCCGTGTACGCACAGACCAACGAGTATGGCTTCCTGGAAACCCCGTACCGCCGCGTGCGTGACGGTCTGGTTACCGATGAAATCAACTACCTGTCTGCTATTGAAGAAGGCAACTTCGTTATCGCTCAGGCGAACTCCAACCTGGATGATGACGGCCGCTTCGAAGAAGACCTGGTCACCTGTCGTAGCAAAGGCGAATCGAGCCTGTTTAGCCGCGATCAGGTTGACTATATGGACGTATCAACCCAGCAGGTTGTCTCCGTTGGTGCTTCACTGATTCCATTCCTGGAACACGATGACGCCAACCGTGCATTGATGGGTGCGAACATGCAACGTCAGGCGGTTCCGACTCTGCGTGCTGACAAGCCGCTGGTTGGTACCGGTATGGAACGTGCGGTTGCGGTTGACTCCGGTGTTACTGCCGTAGCCAAACGTGGCGGCGTGATCCAGTACGTGGATGCTTCCCGTATCGTTATCAAAGTTAACGAAGACGAGATGCTCGCGGGCGAAGCAGGTATCGATATTTATAACCTGACCAAGTACACCCGTTCTAACCAGAACACCTGCATCAACCAGATGCCGTGTGTGAACCTGGGTGAGCCAATCGAGCGCGGCGACGTGCTGGCAGATGGCCCGTCCACGGACCTGGGTGAATTGGCGCTGGGCCAGAACATGCGCGTGGCGTTCATGCCGTGGAACGGCTACAACTTCGAAGACTCCATCTTGGTGTCCGAGCGTGTGGTTCAGGAAGATCGCTTCACGACCATCCACATTCAGGAACTGGCGTGCGTGTCTCGCGACACCAAGTTGGGGCCTGAAGAGATCACTGCCGATATCCCTAACGTGGGTGAAGCTGCGCTCTCCAAACTGGATGAATCCGGTATCGTATATATCGGTGCTGAAGTGACCGGTGGCGACATTCTGGTGGGTAAGGTAACGCCGAAAGGTGAAACCCAGCTGACGCCAGAAGAGAAGCTGCTGCGCGCGATCTTCGGTGAGAAAGCGTCTGACGTTAAAGACTCTTCTCTGCGTGTACCAAACGGCGTTTCCGGTACGGTTATCGACGTGCAGGTCTTCACCCGTGATGGCGTGGACAAAGACAAGCGTGCGTTGGAAATCGAAGAAATGCAGCTGAAGCAGGCGAAGAAAGACCTGACTGAAGAACTGCAGATCCTGGAAGCTGGCCTGTTTGCACGTATCCATGCGGTGTTGGTTGCCGGCGGCGTTGAAGCTGAGAAGCTGAGCAAGCTGCCACGCGATCGCTGGCTGGAACTGGGCCTGACCGACGAAGAGAAGCAAAACCAGCTGGAACAGCTGGCAGAGCAGTACGACGAGCTGAAATCCGACTTCGAGAAGAAGCTGGACGCCAAGCGTCGTAAGATCACCCAAGGCGACGATCTGGCACCAGGCGTGCTGAAAATCGTTAAGGTTTATCTGGCCGTTAAGCGTCAGATTCAACCGGGTGACAAGATGGCAGGCCGCCACGGTAACAAGGGTGTTATCTCCAAGATCAACCCGATCGAAGATATGCCTTACGATGAAAACGGCACGCCGGTTGACATCGTACTGAACCCGCTGGGCGTACCATCACGTATGAACATCGGTCAGATCCTGGAAACCCACCTGGGTATGGCTGCGAAAGGCATTGGTGAGAAGATCAACCAAATGCTGAAGCAGCATCAGGAAGTGGCCAAGCTGCGTGAGTTCATTCAGAAGGCTTACGATCTGGGCGACGATGTCTGCCAGAAAGTTGACCTGAACACTTTCACCGACGACGAAGTACTGCGTCTGGCAGAGAACCTGAAAAAAGGTATGCCAATCGCCACGCCGGTGTTTGATGGTGCGAAAGAGAGTGAAATCAAGCAACTGCTGGAAATGGGCGGAATCCCAACTTCTGGTCAGATTACGCTGTTCGATGGCCGTACCGGTGAGCAGTTCGAGCGCCAGGTTACCGTTGGCTATATGTACATGCTGAAACTGAACCACTTGGTTGACGATAAAATGCACGCCCGTTCAACCGGTTCGTACAGCTTGGTTACTCAGCAGCCGCTGGGTGGTAAGGCGCAGTTCGGTGGTCAACGCTTCGGTGAGATGGAAGTGTGGGCACTGGAAGCATACGGCGCAGCTTATACCCTGCAGGAAATGCTCACCGTTAAGTCGGATGACGTTAACGGCCGTACCAAGATGTACAAAAACATCGTGGATGGCGATCACCGCATGGAACCAGGCATGCCGGAGTCCTTCAACGTACTGTTGAAAGAAATCCGCTCGCTCGGTATCAACATCGAACTGGAAGACGAGTAATCGTTTTTCCGGCTCAGGCTCCCGGCCTTAGGGAGCCTGAGGGTGGTTGTTCAGGTCACACGGGCGCGCGATTTGTCAGCGTGCGCCCAACAGGTTTAACTCCGACAGGAGCCAATCCGTGAAAGACTTATTGAAGTTTCTGAAAGCGCAAACTAAGACCGAAGAGTTTGATGCGATCAAGATTGCTCTGGCATCGCCAGATATGATCCGTTCGTGGTCGTTCGGTGAAGTTAAGAAGCCGGAAACCATTAACTACCGTACGTTCAAACCTGAACGTGACGGCCTTTTCTGCGCCCGTATCTTTGGGCCGGTAAAAGACTATGAGTGCCTGTGCGGTAAGTACAAGCGCTTAAAACACCGCGGCGTGATCTGTGAGAAGTGCGGCGTTGAAGTGACCCAGACCAAAGTGCGCCGTGAGCGCATGGGCCACATCGAGCTGGCTTCACCGACTGCGCACATCTGGTTCCTGAAATCGCTGCCTTCGCGCATCGGTTTGCTGCTGGATATGCCGCTGCGTGACATCGAACGTGTACTGTACTTCGAATCCTATGTGGTTGTTGAAGGCGGTATGACCAACCTCGAGCGTCGTCAGATCCTGACTGAAGAGCAGTATCTGGACGCGCTGGAAGAGTTCGGTGACGAATTCGACGCCAAGATGGGTGCGGAAGCCATTCAGGCCCTGTTGAAAAACATGGATCTGGAAGCGGAATGCGAGCAGCTGCGTGAAGAGCTGAACGAAACCAACTCCGAAACCAAGCGTAAGAAGCTGACCAAGCGTATCAAGCTGCTGGAAGCGTTCGTGCAGTCTGGCAACAAGCCAGAGTGGATGATCCTGACCGTGCTGCCGGTACTGCCGCCGGATCTGCGTCCTCTGGTTCCGCTGGATGGTGGTCGTTTCGCGACTTCAGATCTGAACGATCTGTACCGCCGCGTTATCAACCGTAACAACCGTCTGAAACGCCTGCTGGATCTGGCCGCGCCTGACATCATCGTGCGCAACGAAAAGCGTATGCTGCAAGAAGCGGTAGATGCCCTGCTGGATAACGGCCGTCGCGGTCGTGCGATCACCGGTTCCAACAAACGTCCTCTGAAATCTTTGGCCGACATGATCAAAGGTAAGCAGGGTCGTTTCCGTCAGAACCTGTTGGGTAAACGTGTTGACTACTCCGGTCGTTCTGTAATCACCGTAGGTCCATACCTGCGTCTGCATCAGTGCGGTCTGCCTAAGAAAATGGCGCTGGAGCTGTTCAAACCGTTCATCTACGGCAAGCTGGAACTGCGTGGCCTGGCCACGACCATCAAAGCTGCCAAGAAAATGGTTGAGCGCGAAGAAGCTGTCGTTTGGGACATCCTGGACGAAGTTATCCGCGAACACCCGGTACTGCTGAACCGTGCACCAACTCTGCACCGTTTGGGTATCCAGGCGTTTGAACCGGTTCTGATCGAAGGCAAGGCAATCCAGCTGCACCCGCTGGTTTGTGCGGCATACAACGCCGACTTCGATGGTGACCAAATGGCTGTACACGTACCGCTGACACTGGAAGCCCAGTTGGAAGCGCGTGCGTTGATGATGTCTACCAACAACATCCTGTCACCTGCGAACGGCGAGCCAATCATCGTTCCTTCTCAGGACGTTGTACTGGGTCTGTACTACATGACCCGTGACTGTGTTAACGCCAAAGGCGAAGGCATGGTGCTGAGCGGCCCGAAAGAAGCGGAACGTATTTACCGCGCCGGTCTGGCCTCTCTGCATGCGCGTGTCAAAGTGCGTATCACTGAAGAGATCAAAAACACCGAAGGTGAGTCTGTACATCAGACTTCGATCATCGACACTACCGTTGGTCGCGCCATCCTGTGGATGATCGTGCCAAAAGGTCTGCCGTACGCGATCGTTAACCAGCCTTTGGGCAAGAAAGCGATCTCCAAGATGCTGAACACTTGTTACCGCATCCTGGGCCTGAAGCCGACCGTTATCTTTGCTGACCAGATCATGTATACCGGTTTTGCCTATGCAGCCCGTTCAGGCGCTTCAGTAGGTATCGATGACATGGTTATCCCGGCCAAGAAAGCGGAGATCATCGAAGAAGCGGAAACCGAAGTTGCCGAGATCCAGGAGCAGTTCCAGTCTGGTCTGGTCACCGCCGGTGAACGTTACAACAAAGTGATCGATATCTGGGCTGCGGCAAACGAACGTGTTGCTAAAGCGATGATGGAAAACCTGTCGGTTGAAGACGTGGTTAACCGTGACGGCGTTGTGGAACAGCAAGTTTCCTTCAACAGCATCTTTATGATGGCCGACTCCGGTGCGCGTGGTTCCGCCGCTCAGATTCGTCAGTTGGCCGGTATGCGTGGTCTGATGGCGAAGCCGGACGGTTCCATCATCGAAACGCCAATCACCGCGAACTTCCGTGAAGGTCTGAACGTACTCCAGTACTTCATCTCTACTCACGGTGCTCGTAAAGGTTTGGCGGATACCGCACTGAAAACGGCTAACTCCGGTTATCTGACCCGTCGTCTGGTTGACGTGGCGCAGGATCTGGTGGTTACCGAAGACGACTGTGGTACTCACAACGGCATCACGATGACTCCGGTTATCGAAGGTGGCGACGTTAAAGAGCCACTGCGTGAACGCGTTCTGGGTCGTGTAACTGCAGAAGATGTCATCAAGCCGGGTACGGCGGACATTCTGGTTCCACGCAACACGCTGTTGCATGAGAAGACCTGTGACCTGTTGGAAGAGAACTCTGTCGACAGCGTTAAAGTCCGTTCCGTAGTTAGCTGTGAAACCGACTTTGGTGTGTGTGCAAACTGCTATGGTCGCGACCTGGCACGTGGTCACATCATCAACAAAGGCGAAGCTATCGGCGTTATCGCGGCACAGTCAATCGGTGAGCCGGGTACACAGCTGACGATGCGTACGTTCCACATCGGTGGTGCGGCATCTCGTGCGGCTGCTGAATCCAGCATCCAGGTGAAAAACAAGGGTACTCTGAAGCTGAGCAATGTGAAGTTCGTTATGAACGCCACAGGCAAGCTGGTGATTACCTCTCGTAACACCGAACTGAAGTTGATCGACGAATTCGGCCGTACCAAAGAACGCTATAAAGTGCCTTACGGTTCTGTCATGGGCAAAGGTGACGGTGCAGAAGTTAACGGCGGCGAGACCGTTGCTAACTGGGATCCGCACACCATGCCAGTTATCACCGAAGTGAGTGGTTTCATCCGCTTCGCTGATATGGTTGACGGCCAGACCATTACTCGCCAGACCGACGAACTGACTGGTTTGTCTTCTCTGGTAGTTCTGGACAGCGCAGAGCGTACCGGTAGCGGTAAAGACCTGCGTCCGGCACTGAAAATCGTTGATGCCAAAGGCGACGACGTATTGATCCCAGGTACTGATATGCCTGCTCAATACTTCCTGCCAGGTAAAGCGATTGTGCAGTTGGAAGACGGCATTCAGATCGGTGCGGGTGATACCCTGGCGCGTATTCCTCAGGAATCCGGCGGTACCAAGGATATTACCGGTGGTCTGCCACGCGTTGCGGATCTGTTCGAAGCTCGTCGTCCGAAAGAGCCGGCAATCCTGGCTGAAATCAGCGGGATTATCTCGTTCGGTAAAGAGACCAAAGGCAAACGTCGCCTGGTAATCTCTCCGCTGGACGGCAGCGACGCATACGAAGAGATGATTCCAAAATGGCGTCAGCTCAACGTGTTTGAAGGCGAAATTGTGGAGCGTGGCGACGTTGTTTCTGACGGCCCAGAGTCTCCGCACGACATTCTGCGTCTGCGTGGTGTGCATGCGGTTACCCGCTACATCACCAACGAAGTGCAGGAAGTTTACCGTCTGCAAGGCGTTAAGATTAACGATAAACACATCGAAGTTATCGTTCGTCAGATGTTGCGTAAAGGCACCATCGTTAGTGCTGGTAGCACCGAGTTCCTGGAAGGCGAGCAGGCTGAAGTGTCTCGCGTTAAGATTGCCAACCGTCAACTTGCTGCTGCAGGCAAAATCGAGGCAACCTTCTCACGCGATCTGCTGGGTATCACCAAGGCTTCCTTGGCGACCGAGTCCTTCATCTCCGCAGCATCGTTCCAGGAAACGACGCGCGTTCTGACCGAAGCGGCTGTTGCCGGTAAGCGTGATGAACTGCGCGGCCTGAAAGAGAACGTCATCGTGGGCCGTCTGATCCCAGCCGGTACCGGTTACGCTTATCACCAGGATCGTATGCGCCGTAAAGCACAGGGTGAAGTGCCGGTTGTTCCGCAGGTAAGCGCGGAAGAAGCGACAGCTAACCTGGCTGAATTGCTGAACGCAGGTAACCTGGGCGGTAACGACGAGTAATCGTTGATATGCCCTGGGGGCCGGTATGCCGGACCCTTGCCAGATAAACCGCTCCTTCGGGGGCGGTTTTTTTTTACTTGCTACAAAGGCTGACAAGTTTTGCAACTATGGAAAAAGTATACATAATGAGTAAATTGCTTATGTGTCTAACCTGCTAAGGATAGTGAAAATATGGACAGCCTTCTCACCTTCGAAAAACTCACCGAGAAACACCTGCCTTATCTTTATGAGATCAGATTCTCTGTCGAAGAGAATCTTCTTCACCCGCACCAAATTCAATACCTCCAGCGAAAACAGGCGTTGGAAGATATCAATCAGGGAGGAGGATGGATTTGTAAGTACGGTAGCGATTATGCTGGTGTTGGTTTAGGTCTTTTTATTCCGGATCCACTGATAGGTGGGTTGTTTGTTAAACCGGAATATCAGTCGAAAGGTATTGGCTCCCAGTTGCTGAGTTTTGTGACCGGGTGGATGTTCGATAATGGCGCAGACGAAATCCACCTAACCACAGATCCTGGTTCCAAGGCTGAGGCGTTTTATCAGCGGCGTGGCTGGGTTGCCATTGGCAAGGATGAATTTGGGCAGGCAGAGCTGGTTAAACATAAAGGCGATAAATAATGAAAATCAAAGGACTGATAGCATTATTTCTGACTTCTCTTTTTAGCGTTCCGCTTTATGCGGGCGTTGACTATTTTTATCTTAAAAAGAGCGATGGCAAGAAGGTCAAGATTACGCTGCAGGCGTTAGAGGCGATGCCATCCTCTTCGATTAAAACCTCGACCAACTTCACACCTGAGGCCGTTTTTACCGGTGTTGAGTTCACCTCGTTGGCAAAAGAATATGGGCTGACGGGAAACAATGTTCGCGCTTTTGCATGGGATGATTATTCATATTCAATGCCAGCCGCCGAGCTATCTAAATATAAAGTCATTATCGCTTATAAGAAAAATGGTGAGCTCATGGATGTTTCGGAGTTGGGGCCGTTTGCGATTATCTATCCTCGCGATAGCTACCCAGAGTTGAACAACATTGATGTGAACGCAAAAACCGTTTGGCAAATAAAAATGCTAGAGGTTAAGTGAAATGAGCAAGAAATTTATCGGGACCCTTATCTCCCTGGTTGCGGTGCTGGTGCTGTTGATTTTATTGATTGCCGTAAATTTCGGTAATGTGAAAGATCGATACAAGCAGATTGAACCCAATCTCGATAACTACTCTGTTGCTGAAATTCTCTTTTTATCCTTCGAACGGACGAAAACTGCACTACTGCTGGGCGACGAGGATAACTACGATAGTTTTATGCTCAAGAAGAAAATATTTGCCTCAAAGATTGCCATTCTTGAAAGCCGTTCTACGTTCAGCGACTCTTTTTATTATGACGATGAATTTATAAAAACAGTGGCGGTTTTGAAGCGCCAATATGCCGAGCTGGATCAACTTGGCGTCGAGCTGCGCAATGGCACCAAAACCAGAGCCGATATACTCTCTTTTATGGAAGAGATGGAAATCACCCTGGTCGATATTCAAGAGATGATTTACAAAATACAGATAAGGAACTTCACCGAGGTTAAAGACATCATCAAAGACAATTCAGGTAAAGCCGAGCTATTTGCCATGTTCTCGCTGGTGCTGATTTTCTTGATGATGTTTCTTATCTTGAAGAACGCGTTTTCACTGAAGGAGATAGTTAAGAATAAGAACATATTTATTTCTTCCATCTACCATGAGATCGCTGGCTCAACGCAGGCTATCGTGATTGCGGCAGACATCATGGAGCACGAGCTGGTTCAGGATGAGTTGAAGAAAGAAGCCAGGCTCATCTCGCACCATGGCAATAAAATTGCAGAGCAAACGCGCGAGGTGATGGATTACTCACGGCTTGAAATGGGGGAGGTAAAGGTAAATGATTCCCTGTTTTCACTCAATGAAGTGGTTGACGATGCCGTCGCCGCGGTGAGCGGGGAAGGTCGCAATCAATTTATTATCCGACATTCGTCTTATGCAGGGAAAATCCATGCCGATAAGTACAAACTATATCGAATACTCGTCAACCTGTTGGGCAATGCCGATAAATATACGCATGGCGGCTTGGTTATCGTGAATGTGAAGGTCTGTAATAGCCGCCTTTATCTTCTGGTGAAGGATAACGGCATCGGCTTTGACGTGAAAAATATTGACAGATTATATAAGGCATTCAATCAGGGATTGGAAAGGGAGACGCGTCAGGGGCTGGGCTTGGGGCTAACCATTATAAAGAACTATGTGACCAGGATGAAAGGCACCATCAGAGTGAAATCAGCCGTGGGCAAAGGGTCGTCATTCCTCATTTGCCTGCCAATAAAATCAGTTGAAGAATAAATGGGAAAGCAACAGCGAAGAGATAATGAGCGGCTTGGCCGGCTTCTCAACCAAATGCACGTCGTAGTTTAATATCATATCGCCTATGTTTTTCTCATAGTGGTTTAACTGGCCGGTCAGGATGATGATCTGCGCAGGAGGGAGCATCAGGTCTTTTATCTTTTCTACGACCTTTTCGGACGTCTCGCCGAAGTCTAACAGCCAATCAAGGATAAAGGCCTCGTAGGTGTGCTGCTCCAGGCCATCGATGATCGCCGTCGCCGTTGGGAAGGTATCTGTTTCAATCCCGTAGCGGGTGGTGATTTTCTTCAGCAACTCCAGTATGTCTTGATCGTTGTCGAGTATGGCTATCCTTGGTGTGGGCAAAAAGTCTATTTTTCTGACCTTATACAGCTCTGCACCCACGCTTTTATCTCTGTCGGTGTTAATAATAAAAAGATCGTTTTTTCTGAACGCATAGGTTTCCGTATCCTCAATGTGATCTACCGGCTTGTCGTCAACCTCAATATTGCATCGTTTATGTATGTTGTTCATGATAAAGACGCAGTTATGGGCTCTGCGCCCTCCAAACGATTCGTTGAAGTATTGAAATATCTTCTTTATCTCGTCGAGAGTGATGCCTCTTTTACCGTCCAGTTTCTGCTTGGCGCTGTTGTACTGGAGGTTCAGTATGCTCGCCATCGTTGATGCGTGCTTTCTGTCTCCAACCCCTTTCTGGGCCAGCAGCGTACTGATTGCATCTGCGTAATTTAGCGTTTTCTTCATGATCACCTCGATTTTCCTGACGTTGACCACGAGCATTTTGTGTCCCGAGGCTATCTGTTGGCTCGATTATAGATGATGTCAGGATGACTGCGGCTATATCCGTTTGATTTTATTAATTAAACTCAAAAAGAACTCAATTTTTCATTAAAAGACACTCAAAAAGCATTCACATTTTACCGTTGATATGATTAATTAGCACTCATACGTGTGATTTGCGTTCCTGGGGGGGCTGCCAGTCTCACAAAATAAGCTGCCTGCACTCGCCTCCAAGACGAGTGCAGGCAGTAAAAAGATACACGGCCAACACCAGTGCCATTACAGCATCAGGGACTCACTGCATCACTGCGACGTTGCTGATATTGCCGAACGCTTGCTATCACCACGTCCGGTGCGACCACACCTTCCCGCCCTAAAATCACCGCCCGCGATGTGCCCTGAGCGACGATCCGATCGCCAACGCTGAAAGTATGGGTGGCATAGAAATAGCGTTCGTCCCAGTGGGTAATGCTCATGCTGACCTGATAGCGCTGGAACGGCTGTAGCGCCTTTTTGTAATCCATGGTGTGCTGGCTGATGATCGGTGACCAGTGTCGTTTAAGCATTAACGCCATCAGGCCGGTGCGGATAAACAAATCGACCCGGTTTAGGTCGCATACCGTCATGTAACGGCCGTTGTTCATATGCAAATTGAGATCGATATCATTCAGCCAAACTCGGGTCGTCAGTTGGTTGGTCAAGGCATCCATCGACATGCGTGGCTTCCAGCACGATGAGAGTAAAACCCAGATCAGTCGCAGGTACAGATTCATAGTGGTTATCTCGCAGAGTTATCAGACCGCTTCAGCGATCGGACTTTAACTGTGGTCCAACCAGTTTGGTTTGTCAAAAGGCCGGCGAGATGAATGCGGGAGGAGTCAAACATTAGGAGGTCCCGGAGTCGCGCGGGAAGGTGTCCGGCGCGATCCGGGGGTTGGTAAGCAGAGCCGTTGAGAAAATAGCGGCTCCGGCTGGTGCCGGATTCGGAAGCCAGCATCGCCACTATAGTCGCGCTGATTTCCCATACCAGTAGCCTCTGCAGGCTTTGCGCTGTGCTTCCATGGCTTTTCCAAAGGTGCTGCAAAGATTGCAAATTACTGCGCGCTACGCCCCAGATATCCGTCCCAGTCTTTCCACACAGGCTGCAAACCGGCGTCGCTGATAGCTTGCGACACCTGCTGCGGTGTGCGGCCGTCGTGTGGTTCGAACTGTTCCAGTTCAGGCGGCACATCGTCGGCATAGCCGCCGGGTTGGGTTTTGGAGCCGGCGCTGACGCTGTTGATCGCTACCGGGATCATATGATCGCGGAAGAACGGTGACTCGCGTGTCGACAGAGAAAGCTCTACGTCAGGAGCGAAAAGGCGAAAGGCGCAGATTAACTGTACGAGCTGCGGTTCGCTCATGATTGATGCCGGTTCGATGCCGCCGGCGCAGGGACGCAGCCGTGGGAATGAAATTGAGTAGCGGCTCTGCCAGTAAGTTTGCTGGAGATAGAACAGGTGTTCGGCCAGCATATAGCAATCGGTGCGCCAGCTATTGGAAAGCCCGATTAGCGCGCCAAGGCCGATCTTGTCGATCCCCGCTCGGCCGAGACGATCCGGCGTGGCCAGCCGCCAGTGAAAGTCCTGTTTCTGGCCGCGCAGGTGATGTTGCTGGTAAGTGGAAGGGTGATAGGTTTCCTGGTACACCAGTACCCCGTCCAGCCCCAGCGTTTTCAGCTCGGCATATTCCTCCTGCGCCAACGGCTGCACTTCCATCATCAGCGAACTGAAGTGGGTGCGGATCGCCGGAATATGCTCGCGGAAATACTTCATGCCGACCTTGGTCTGGTGCTCGCCGGTGACCAGCAACAGGTGCTCGAAACCCAACGCCTTAATCGCCAGGCACTCGCGCTCGATCTCGGTAGCATTGAGCGTTTTGCGTTTGATGTGGTTACTCATCGAGAAACCGCAATAGGTGCAATCGTTGGCGCACAGGTTGGACAGGTACAGTGGCACGTAGAAGCCGACCACGTTGCCAAAGCGTTGGCGCGTCAGCTGTTGTGCACGTTGTGCCAGCGGCTCCAGGTAGGGCGCAGCTGCGGGCGAGATCAACGCCATAAAGTCTTCACGCGTCAATTTTTCCGCATTGAGCGCCCGTTCGACATCCAGCGCAGTTTTACCGTTGATGCGCAGTGAGATATCGTCCCAATCGAGCTGTTGCCAGCGGCTACTGAAATCCTCTGCCATCATAACGCCTCCCCAGGTTGGCTAAGGAAGGCGGTCAGTGGGCTGGAGGCTACTGCATTGCGGCTGCGGCCACCCAACCCGGCCTGACGAGCCAGTTCACCGGCTTCCAGTGCCAAACGAAACGCACGCGCCATTTGTACCGGGTCGCGCGCCACGGCGATTGCGGTATTCACCAGCACCGCATCGGCACCCAGTTCCATCGCCTCCAGTGCATGGCTTGGCGCACCGATGCCGGCATCGACCACCACCGGCACTTTGGCCTGTTCTATAATGATTTCCAGGAAGTCGCGGGTCCGCAGCCCGCGATTGGATCCTATCGGTGCGCCGAGCGGCATCACCGCTGCGCAGCCCACCTCTTCCAGCCGTTTACACAACACCGGATCGGCGCCGCAGTAGGGCAACACCACAAAGCCCTCTTTAACCAGCGTTTCAGCCGCTTTCAAGGTTTCAATCGGGTCCGGCAGCAGATATTTCACGTCGGGATGAATTTCCAGTTTTACCCAATGGGTGCCAAGCGCCTCACGCGCCAGTCGGGCGGCAAACACGGCTTCAGCCGCGGTTTTGGCGCCAGAGGTATTGGGTAACAGGCGCACGCCCAACTGTTGAAGTGGCGCAAGAATGGCATCATTGCCGCCGCGCAGGTCAACGCGTCTCATCGCCATGGTCACTAACTGTGAGCCGGAGGCTTGCAGCGCGTCCAGCATCAGCCCAGGGGTGGCGAATTTTCCGGTGCCGGTAAACAGGCGTGAAGTAAAGGTGGTATCGGCGATTTGCAGCATGTCAGCCTCCGGCAATCGCTTGAAACAGCAGGATGTCATCACCGTCCTGCACCTGGTGGTTAGCCCAGTCGGCGCGCGGGATGATAGTTTGGTTAATAGCCAGTGCAGTGCCTGGCTGGTGGCGTTCCAACTGCTCAAGCAGGGCGGTGACGCTCAGTGGTTGCGCCAGTTCCAGCGGTTGGTCATTCAGCCGGATTTTCATGCCGCGCCTCCGCATACCGGGCAGGTGCTGGCCTGGCTGAGCTGCAACGTACTCCAGCTTTGCTGTTTGCCGTCGAATAGCCGCAACTTGCCGCTGAGTGACGAGGGCATGCCCGCCAGCATTTTTATCGCCTCGAGTGCCTGCAAGGTGCCAATGACGCCAACTACCGGGCCGAGCACGCCTGCGGTGCGGCAGTTGCGTTGCGGCTCGGTTTGCTCAGGGTACAGACAGGCATAGCAACCGTGGGCATAGGGCGGTTCAATCACCAGCAACTGGCCGCTGAAGCCCACCGCGCTGCCGCTTATCAGCGGTTTGCCGGCGGCGATACAGGCGGCGTTCACCTCATGGCGGGTGGTCATGTTATCGCTGCAATCCAGGATAAGATCGGCGCGCTCCACGGCGTCTTGCAAGGTTTTTCCTTGCAGACGTTGTTCCAGCGCGATGGATTCCACCTGCGGGTTCAGCGCTTGCAATTGACGCTGCGCCAGAGCGGCTTTGCTTTTGGAAACGTCGGTACTGCGGTAGAGGATCTGACGCTGCAGATTGGTGATGTGCAGCGTATCGTCATCGGCCAACAGCAGCGTGCCGACGCCGGCAGCGGCCAGATAGAGTGCTGCGGGGGAGCCTAATCCCCCCAGCCCGACCAGCAAAACCGATGCCTGTTTAAGCTTTTCCTGGCCTTGCGGACCTACGTCCTCCAGCAGCAGCTGGCGGCTGTAGCGCAGAAATTCTTGATCGTTAAGCATCGAATCACTCCTTGCCTTCGATCAATTGCAAAAGCTGCACGGTGGCCACACGCCAGTCCGGGGCTTTGGTGATAGCGCTGACTACGGCTACGCTACCGACGCCGCAATCCAGCACTGCCGCCACGCGATCAATCCCGATCCCGCCGATCGCCACCGTTGGATAGTCATCCAGTTCGGCGACATGGCGTTTCAGCTCAGCCAGGCCTTGAGGTGCGGAAGGCATCTCTTTGGTTTGGGTTGGGAAGATATGTCCCAGCGCGATATAAGAGGGTTTGACTGCGATTGCCCGGGCTAATTCGGCATCGTCATGGGTGGAAACGCCAAGCCGTAATCCTGCCCGATGGATCGCCGCCAGATCGGTGGTATCCAAATCTTCCTGACCGAGGTGTACGCCATAGGCGCCGTGCTTAATCGCCAGTTGCCAGTAGTCGTTGATAAACAGCCGGGCGTGATATTGCTTGCCGAGGGCTATGGCGGCGGCGATATCATCCTCGACTTGCTCATCCGGCAAATCCTTGATGCGCAGTTGGATCGTGGTCACGCCTGCCTCCAGCAGGCGGGCAATCCATTCAACGCTGTCGACGACCGGGTATAACCCCAGCCTGTGCGGCGTGGCGGGGAAAGGCGTGATGATATCATTCATTGCTCATCTCCCCCTGAAGGTTACCGGCGCTGTGGTACAGCTCGCTACCCCGTGAACGGAACTCGGCCGACATCTTTTCCATACCGGTCAGCTGCACCTCTATCGGCTTGGCCGCTTCCTGCGCGGCGGCGTAGTCGCGGACCTCTTGCGAGATCTTCATCGAGCAGAACTTCGGCCCGCACATTGAGCAGAAATGGGCGATTTTGCCGGACTCCTGCGGCAGGGTTTCGTCGTGATAGGCACGGGCGGTGGCGGGATCGAGCGCCAGATTGAACTGATCTTCCCAGCGGAATTCGAAGCGAGCTTTGGACATGGCGTTATCACGGATTTGCGCACCTGGGTGGCCTTTGGCCAGGTCAGCAGCATGGGCGGCGATCTTATAGGTGATCAATCCCTGCTTCACGTCTTCTTTGTTTGGCAGGCCGAGGTGTTCCTTCGGTGTGACGTAACACAGCATAGCGCAGCCGAACCAGCCGATCATCGCGGCCCCTATGCCGGAGGTGAAGTGGTCATAACCGGGTGCGATATCGGTGGTCAACGGGCCTAAGGTATAGAACGGCGCTTCGTGACAGTGTTCCAGCTCTTCGGTCATGTTGCGGCGGATCATCTGCATCGGCACGTGGCCTGGGCCTTCGATCATCACTTGCACGTCATATTCCCAAGCGATTTTTGTCAGTTCTCCCAGCGTGTGCAGCTCAGCGAACTGTGCTTCGTCGTTGGCGTCCTGAATCGAGCCGGGCCGCAGGCCGTCACCCAGCGACAGCGATACGTCGTAGGTGGCGCAGATTTCACAAATTTCGCGGAAGTGTTGATACAGGAAGTTTTCCTGATGATGCGACAGGCACCACTTGGCCATGATCGAACCGCCACGAGAGACGATGCCGGTCAGGCGTTTGGCGGTCATCGGCACATAACGCAGCAGCACACCGGCGTGGATGGTGAAGTAGTCGACGCCTTGCTCCGCCTGCTCCAGCAGCGTATCGCGGAACATTTCCCAGGTCAGACTCTCGGCCACGCCGTTCACTTTTTCCAGCGCCTGATAGATAGGTACCGTGCCGATCGGCACCGGGCTGTTACGCAGGATCCATTCACGGGTTTCGTGGATATAACGGCCGGTGGACAAATCCATCACGGTGTCCGCACCCCAGCGGGTGGACCACACCAGCTTCTCCACTTCTTCTTCGATTGACGAAGTCACTGCCGAATTACCGATATTGGCGTTGACCTTCACCAGGAAGTTACGGCCGATGATCATCGGTTCGGATTCCGGGTGGTTGATGTTAGCGGGAATGATGGCGCGGCCGGCGGCCACTTCCTGGCGAACGAATTCCGGCGTGATGTTTTGCGGCAGATTGGCGCCCCAGCTTTGACCTGGATGCTGGTGGCGCAGTACTTCGCCGCGGATACGCTCACGGCCCATGTTTTCGCGGATGGCGATGAATTCCATTTCCGGGGTGACGATGCCGGCGCGAGCGTAGTGCAACTGGGTGACGCATTTGCCCGGTTGCGCCTTGCGCGGCAGCGGCAGATGTTCGAAGCGCAGATGATCCAACCCTTCGTCCGCCAGGCGCTGCTGAGTGAATCCGGAACTGACGCCTGTGAGGGCTTCGGTATCGCCACGTTCTTCGATCCAGCCGGCGCGCAGTTTCGCCAGGCCGCGATGCACATCGAGCTCGGATTGCGGATCGCCGTACGGGCCGGCGGTGTCATATACCGGGATAGCTTCGTTCTGCTCGTATTGCGGGTTGTCTTTGTCACCGCCAATCAGCGTCGGGCTGAGCTGGATTTCACGCATCGGGACCAGCACATCGCTGCGTGAGCCTTGCAGATAGATGCGGTGTGAATTGGGAAAGGATACGCCTTGCAGAGTGTCGATAAACTGCTGGGCTTCTTCGCGCTGTTCTTTACGGGCGCGCGGTTTTTTAACGTTAGACATAGCAAATTCCTACCAGTGTAATGAGTGGGGAAAATTGCTTGTCTGGAGCTCGGAGGGAGTAATGATACTGGCCGGCAAGGCGGAGTATCCCCGTTCGGGAAGCCCTGCCAGTGGCGATAGATTACTCTTGTTCCCTTCGCGGGTATTAACCCGATCAGGTTCCGCGGATCCCGAATTAACGGTCTCAGCCTGGCCAATTTGATGAGCAAATCAGCGCTAGGCACTCCGACAAGATGCCCTCCAGTATAGGAGGGATAATAAAAAAAACTACAAAATTCTAACGCGTCTGATCCAGCGCTTTATCCGGCAGCGGTTGCTGCGAGGCTTCGGTCGCCAGTTGGATCAGCTTATCTTCCAGGGCAAAACGTGCCGCAAGTGTTTCACCGATATCCGACAGCGCCTGGTGGAATTCGATGCACACGTCCTGATCGATATCCACTTCGGTATAGCGATCGTGGAAAGCCATGATCTGCTCGGTATTGACCCAAAGTTTGGGATAGATGTTCACCGATAGCGCCATTTTCGGACTCGGTGCGGCTTCCACTTGTTTGATAATTCTGTCATAGATATGAAAATGCCCGGCAGAGAGATAATCCACCAAATTATGGCAAAAGTTCTCCAGCGCTTTTTCATTCAGCGGCGTATGCTTTTCTTTGTTCGGTTTGATGCCCACGAGGGTGCAATAGGCGACGAGCAACTGCTTGCGCGCCTGAAGCCATTGATCAACTAATTCATTACTACCACCAACGCGCTGAGTCAGGCTTTCCAAACGGTTGAGCATGTTTGACTCCGTAAGTAATAAAAAGTAACAGTAAGTTATTAAAATGTAACAAGGCCGATTTGTAGAGTGCCAGTGAAGCTGAGGTTGTGCAACAACGATATGGAACTTGCATTAACGGGTAATGAAAATGGCTGGTGGATCGTCAGCCATGAAAGCAAGCTTTGGTTACCGCACGGTGAATTGCCGTTCGGTTCGGCGGCGTCGTTTTCCCTGCTGGGGCGAATGGCGCGCACCATTGGTGAATGGGAAGGGCTGCCGGTGTGGCTGGTGCGCCAGACGATGCCGCAGGATATGGGCTCGGTGCGCCAACTGCTCGAGCTCGATCGCGGGTTGTTTCAGCTTGCCGGGCGCGGCGTGCAACTGGCCGACTTTTACCGCTCTCATCGCTTCTGCGGTTATTGCGGCCATGAGATGCACCTCAGCCGTACCGAGAGCGCCTGTCTGTGCGGTCACTGTCGGGAGCGTTACTACCCGCAGATTGCACCTTGCGTGATCGTCGCTATTCGGCGCGACGATGAGATCCTGCTGGCGCAGCATGTGCGTCATCGCGGCGGCATTCATACTGTGCTGGCCGGTTTTGTCGAGGTCGGCGAAACGCTGGAGCAGGCGGCCGCGCGCGAGGTGATGGAAGAAAGTAACATTGAAATCAAAAACCTGCGTTATGTGACTTCTCAACCTTGGCCGTTCCCGCATTCGCTGATGATGGCCTTTATGGCCGATTACCACCGCGGTGAGATTCGTCACGATCCGAAAGAGCTGCTGAACGCCGGCTGGTACCGTTATGACCAGTTGCCGCTGTTGCCGCCACCCGGCACCGTGGCGCGCCGCCTGATAGAGGACACCGTAGCCTTATGCCGTGAGCAATAAATCGCTACAATAACGGCAGATGAATAAGGGAGCCCTATGATGAATGAGTTGAAGAACGATCGTTACCTGCGCGCGCTGCAACGTATGCCGGTGGATGTGACCCCTGTATGGATGATGCGTCAGGCCGGTCGTTATTTGCCGGAGTACAAGGCCACCCGCGCTCAAGCCGGCGATTTCATGTCGCTGTGCAAGAACGCGGAGTTGGCCTGTGAGGTTACGCTGCAACCGCTGCGCCGCTATGCGCTGGATGCCGCTATCCTGTTCTCCGATATCCTCACCATTCCCGATGCTATGGGGCTGGGCCTGTATTTCGAAGCCGGTGAAGGCCCACGCTTCTCTTCGCCAATCACCAGCCGTGCCGACGTGGACAAACTGCCGGTGTTCGATCCGGAGGTGGAACTGGGCTATGTGATGAACGCGGTACGCACCATCCGTCGCGAACTGAAAGGCGAAGTGCCGCTGATTGGCTTCTCCGGTAGCCCGTGGACGCTGGCGACCTATATGGTGGAAGGCGGCAGCAGCAAAGCCTTCACCAAGTTGAAAAAAATGATGTACGCCGAACCGGCCACGCTGCATTTGCTGCTGGATAAGCTGGCGGACAGCGTCATTTTGTATCTTAACGCCCAGATTAAAGCTGGCGCGCAGTCGGTGATGGTGTTCGATACCTGGGGCGGCGTGCTGACCGGCCGCGACTATCGTGAATTCTCGCTGCACTACATGCACAAGATTGTCGACGGGCTGCTGCGTGAAAACGACGGCCGCCGCGTGCCGGTCACGTTATTTACCAAAGGCGGCGGCCAGTGGCTGGAGGCGATGGCGGCGACCGGTTGTGACGCGCTGGGTCTGGACTGGACTACCGACATCGCGGATGCGCGCCGTCGCGTAGGCGACAAAGTGGCGCTGCAGGGGAATATGGATCCGTCCATGTTGTATGCGTCGCCTGAACGCATCGGTCAGGAAGTGGAAACTATTCTCGCCGGTTTCGGCCACGGCGAAGGCCATGTGTTCAATCTGGGCCACGGCATTCATCTGGACGTACCGCCGGAAAACGCCGGCGTGTTTGTGGAAGCCGTTCACGCTCAATCGGCGAAATACCATCGTTAAGGACGGGATGTGATCGATACCCAAGCCCTGCGCGCTGAGCAGTTGCGGCTCGCATCTGAAGTCATCCGCCACGATGACTTTCTGGTCGATACGCCGGCTTTTATCGCCGGCGCTGACGTGGGTTTTGAGCAGGAAGGTGCGGTGACGCGAGCCGCCATCGCCATACTGCGGTATCCGTCGCTGGAACTGGTTGAATACCAGATTGCCCGCGTGGCTACCACCATGCCTTATATTCCCGGTTTTCTTTCATTCCGCGAATACCCCGCGTTGCTTGCTGCGTGGGAGCAACTGCAACAGAAGCCGGACCTGGTTTTTGTCGATGGTCATGGCATCTCGCATCCGCGCCGCCTGGGCGTCGCCAGCCACTTTGGGTTGTTGGTCAATGTGCCGACCATCGGCGTGGCGAAGAAGCGCCTGTGCGGTAAATTCGCTCCTCTGGATGTTGCCGCCGGTGCGCTGGCGCCGCTGGAGGATAAAGGCGAACAGCTTGGCTGGGTGTGGCGGAGCAAGGTGCGCTGCAACCCGTTGTTTATCGCCACCGGCCACCGCGTCAGCACCGACAGCGCACTGGCCTGGGTACGGCGCTGCATGGCGGGTTACCGTTTACCGGAACCCACCCGCTGGGCCGATGCCATCGCTTCGCGCCGGCCGGCCTTCCAGCGCTGGCTGCAACAGCATCCAGAGGTGCCGCAATGACCGATTTCGGGTACACTGCGGCGCAGATAACGCGTAAGAGAGTGAATAATGCTACGTAACCCGATTCATTTACGTCTGGAAAAGCTTGAAAGCTGGCAACATTTGACCTTTATGGCCAGTTTGTGCGAGCGTATGTATCCGAATTACCAGATGTTCTGCCTGCAGACCGAGTTCGGCGATCCGGCCATTTACCGCCGCATTCTGGATTTGGTGTGGGAAACCCTGGTGGTGAAGGATGCCAAGGTCAACTTTGACAGCCAACTGGAGAAGTTGGAAGAGGCGATACCTTCGGCAGAAGATTACGATCTTTACGGCGTTTACCCGGCGATTGACGCCTGTATCGCATTAGGGGAACTGATCCATTCGCGGCTCAGCGGGGAGACGCTGGAGCACGCCATTGCCATCAGCGAAACGTCAATTCGCACCGTGGCGATGTTGGAAATGACTCAGGCCGGTAAAGAAATGACCGACGATGAGCTGAAGGTTCTGCCTGCGGTAGAGGAAGAATGGGACATTCAATGGGAAATTTTCCGCCTGTTGGCCGACTGCGAAGAGCGTGATTTAGAGCTGATCAAAGGGTTGCGTTCGGACCTTCGCGAGGCCGCGGTAAGTAACATCGGGATAAATTTAACGCAATAAGGCAAGAAAACGTGATTTAACGCCTGATTTGTCATGCCTTAAGGCTTCACATCCGCACCCTGTCTGGTCTACATTTGGGGGGCGTAAAAAAAGTGGCTATCGGTGCGTGTATGCAGGAGGGTGCTGTCAATCGGCATATCCGTCGCACTCGATGCTTTGCAAACGATAAACACACTGTAAGGATAACTTATGAACAAGACTCAACTGATTGATGTAATCGCGGACAAGGCTGACCTTTCCAAAGCACAAGCTAAACTGGCTCTGGAATCCACCCTGGCTGCTATTACTGAGTCTCTGAAAGAAGGTGATGCGGTACAATTGGTTGGTTTCGGTACTTTCAAGGTAAACCATCGTAGCGAGCGCACTGGCCGCAACCCACAGACTGGTAAAGAAATCAAAATCGCAGCTGCCAACGTGCCTGCGTTCGTTTCTGGTAAAGCACTGAAAGACGCAGTTAAGTAATACTGCGTGTTGGTGAAAAGATTAAACAGAGGGGCGATGGCGCCCCTTTTGTTTGTCCGACAGGCGCTGCTGGTCATTGGCATTGCCGGTGGTCTAAGCGCCTGCAGCAGTCATTCCGATCTCCCCACCTTTACCGCCAGCGGCTATGTGGCTGACCAGGGCGTTATGCGTCTGTGGCGTAAAGACGACGACCAGCAACGCCCACAGGTGTTGATGAGTGTCTACAGCCCTTATCGCGGGCCAGGTACGGTCACCACCCTGTACGAATACCAGAACGGCGAACTGCGCCAGATTAAGCGTACTGACGCCGATCGCGACCAAGACTCCATTCAATTGCGCTTTGCCGATGATGGCACGGTGAGCTTTATGCAACGCCAACTGGCTACGCGGCGTGAGCAGTTGACCAGCGACGAGATCGCCTTGTACCAATATCAGGCGCGGCGAGTTCTTGAACTGAGCGATGCGTTGCGTGTCGGTAAGGTGAAGCTAATGCAGGGGCGTTGGCAGCAGGGCGTGGTGCAAACCTGTGATGGGCAATCAATCAAGCCGGGGCTGGATAAGCATGCAGAAGCCTGGATCGCGCGGCGCGCCAGCAACAGCAGCCAACCGGTGAATATAGCCTGGTTGGATGCGCCTGAAGGACGCGAACTGCTGCTGGTGGCGAACGACGATTTTTGCCGCTGGGAACCGAAAGAAGATACGCTATAAAAAAAGGGCTCTGTATGCAGAGCCCCGTTGGATAGTGGTGCGACGTTCAGATCATTTGCCGCGGGCAATCGCGCGATAGCCAATATCGTTGCGACAGAAACTGCCCTGCCACTGAATGCCTTTCGCCAACTGGTATGCGCGTTGCTGCGCTTCCGCCACCGTTGCACCCAGCGCCGTCACGCAAAGTACGCGTCCACCGTTAGTGACAACATCCTCGCCTTGCATGCGCGTACCGGCATGGAACACTTTGCCGTCGACACTTTCCTGCTGCGGTAAGCCCTGAATCACGTCACCGTTGCTGTAGTCGCCCGGGTATCCACCGGCCGCCAGTACCACGCCCAAAGCAGGGCGATCGTCCCACTCCGAGGTTTTCTCGCCCAGCTTGCCTTCCGCCCCGGCCAGACACAGTTCAACCAGATCGGAACGCAGACGCAGCATGATGGGCTGCGTTTCCGGATCGCCGAAGCGGCAGTTGAACTCAATCACCTTCGGCTGGCCGTCTGCAGAAATCATCAGCCCGGCATACAGGAAACCGACGTAGGTATTACCTTCCGCGGCCATACCACGTACCGTTGGCCAAATGACCTGATCCATTGCGCGCTGGTGGATTTCATCCGTGACCACTGGGGCAGGGGAATAGGCGCCCATGCCGCCGGTGTTAGGGCCGGTATCGCCATCGCCAACGCGTTTGTGATCCTGGCTGGTGGCCATCGGCACCACGTTCTCGCCGTCGACCATCACGATAAAACTGGCTTCCTCACCCTCGAGGAACTCTTCCACCACGATACGGTGGCCCGCATCGCCAAAAGCGTTGCCGGCCAGCATGTCCTGCACTGCGTCTTCCGCTTCCTGCAGCGTCATGGCGACGATAACGCCTTTACCGGCGGCAAGGCCATCAGCCTTAATGACGATGGGCGCGCCTTTACTGCGTACATAAGCCAGCGCCGGTTCAACGTCGGTAAAGTTCTGGTACTCGGCGCTCGGAATGTTATGGCGCGCCAGGAAGTCTTTGGTAAAGGCTTTAGAGCCTTCCAACTGTGCGGCCGCCTGGGACGGGCCAAAGATTTTCAGGCCGGCGGCCTGGAAGGCGTCAACCACGCCAATCACCAGCGGCGCTTCCGGGCCAACAATGGTCAGACCGATGTCATGGCTCTGTGCAAAGGCAACCAGCGCCGGAATATCGGTGGCGGAGATCGCCACGTTTGCCAGGTTGGGTTCCAGCGCGGTACCGGCGTTGCCCGGAGCGACGTAAACGTTGTCCGCCAGAGGCGACTGAGCGACTTTCCATGCCAGCGCATGTTCACGCCCGCCGTTGCCGATAATTAAAATGTTCATCAGGTACTCCATGCAGAGCGTGCGCCGTAGCGCACGCGGCAAAAGGGATTAATGGCGGAAGTGGCGCATGTCGGTGAAGATCATCGCAATGCCGTGCTCGTTGGCGGCGGCAATCACTTCGTCGTCGCGGATTGAACCGCCAGGCTGGATCACGCAGGTGATGCCAACCGCCGCGGCCGCATCGATACCGTCACGGAACGGGAAGAAGGCGTCGGATGCCATGGCGGAACCTTTCACCTCAAGCCCTTCGTCAGCCGCTTTGATTCCGGCGATTTTGGCGGAGTAAACGCGGCTCATCTGGCCGGCGCCTATACCGATGGTCATGTTATCGCGCGCATAAACGATGGCGTTGGATTTAACGAACTTGGCCACTTTCCAGCAGAACAATGCATCACGCAGTTCCTGAGCGCTTGGCTGACGTTCGGATACCACGCGCAGATCGCCCTCGTTAACCATACCCAGATCGCGATCCTGCACCAACAGGCCGCCGTTGACGCGTTTGAAGTCCAGAGCGGCAACGCGCTGCTGCCACTGGCCGCAGGCCAGTACGCGCACGTTTTGTTTGGCGGCCAACAGCGTGCGGGCTTCCTGGCTGATGCTCGGTGCGATGATCACTTCCACGAACTGGCGGCTAATGATGGCTTGCGCGGTTGCGGCATCCAGCTCACGGTTGAAGGCGATGATACCGCCAAACGCCGAGGTCGGGTCGGTCTGGTAGGCGCGCTCGTAGGCCGCCAGAATATCGTCGCCGATCGCCACACCGCATGGGTTGGCGTGCTTGACGATCACGCAGGCCGGCTCGCCGAACTCTTTTACGCATTCCAGCGCGGCGTCGGTATCGGCGATGTTGTTATAGGACAGTGCCTTGCCCTGCAACTGGTCTGCGGTAGCGACAGAAGCTTCCTGAACGTTCTCTTCTATATAGAAGGCAGCTTGCTGGTGGCTGTTTTCACCGTAGCGCATATCCTGCTTCTTGATGTAGTTAAGGTTCAGGGTGCGGGGGAAACGGCCGGCAGGTTGTTCAGTATCACCGTGATAGGCCGGAACCAGTGCGCCGAAGTAGTTGGCGATCATGCTGTCGTAGGCGGCGGTATGCTCGAAGGCTTTAATCGCCAGATCGAAACGGGTGGCGTATTGCAGCGAGCCATTGTTGTTATCCATCTCGGTAATGATGGCGGCGTAGTCGCTGCTCTTCACCACGATGGCGACGTCTTTATGGTTCTTGGCAGCGGAGCGCACCATGGTCGGGCCGCCGATATCGATATTCTCGACGGCGTCTTCCAGCGAGCAGTCCGGGCGCGCGACTGTCTGGGCGAACGGATAAAGGTTAACGACCACCATGTCGATCGGCTTGATGTCGTGCTGGCCCATGATCGCATCGTCCTGACCGCGACGGCCCAGAATGCCACCGTGTACTTTGGGATGCAGGGTCTTAACTCGTCCGTCCATCATTTCCGGGAAACCGGTGTAGTCGGAAACTTCGGTAACAGGCAGGCCGGCATCTGCCAGCAAGCGGGCGGTGCCGCCGGTGGAGAGTAGTTCGACGCCACGCTGGGAAAGCGCTTCGGCGAATTCAACGATACCGGCTTTGTCGGAGACGCTGAGCAGAGCCCGGCGGATTGGACGAGGTTGTTGCATGGTTTTATCCCTTGGCTTTGGAGTCGCAATAAAGAGCGTTACGTGAATTTCCACCTGCTTCTCTCTATAAGGAAAGGATTTTCTCTCTATAGAGGAGCAATCGGGCACAGATTCAGGTAACGACCTTATAAAAGAGGGAGCGTTTCGTCGCGAGGAATTGTAGCGAAAACGTTTGCGCGGTGCTCGTAAATTTTCCGCGCAAATGGGTTCTGTGGATAAAGTTGTGCACAACAGGGTATAAAGGCGGGTTTTGCTGTGGAATGCAGCAAACGATCGTTTTTGACGAAAATACCTGTTGCGGCCTGCGAGGAACTCCCTATAATGCGCCTCCATCGACACGGAACATGTGAACAACTTCACAGAGTCTCCGGGGTTCGAAGAGAAAAAATCCTGAAAATTAGGGTTGACTCTGAAAGAGGAAAGCGTAATATACGCCACCTCGAGATAGCAAGCTACGGCGGCTAACTCACTGCTCTTTAACAATTTATCAGACAATCTGTGTGGGCACTCCACAAGACGATATCCAGTACCTTCGGGTGCGAAAGAATATCAAGTCTTGAAGAGTGACTACTGAAGTAAAATTCATTTAGTAACCTTTGAGCATCGCTTCACGAGTTGAAGCAAATCGAACTTTTAAATTGAAGAGTTTGATCATGGCTCAGATTGAACGCTGGCGGCAGGCCTAACACATGCAAGTCGAGCGGTAGCACAGGAGAGCTTGCTCTCCGGGTGACGAGCGGCGGACGGGTGAGTAATGTCTGGGAAACTGCCTGATGGAGGGGGATAACTACTGGAAACGGTAGCTAATACCGCATAACGTCTACGGACCAAAGTGGGGGACCTTCGGGCCTCACGCCATCAGATGTGCCCAGATGGGATTAGCTAGTAGGTGGGGTAATGGCTCACCTAGGCGACGATCCCTAGCTGGTCTGAGAGGATGACCAGCCACACTGGAACTGAGACACGGTCCAGACTCCTACGGGAGGCAGCAGTGGGGAATATTGCACAATGGGCGCAAGCCTGATGCAGCCATGCCGCGTGTGTGAAGAAGGCCTTAGGGTTGTAAAGCACTTTCAGCGAGGAGGAAGGGTTCAGTGTTAATAGCACTGTACATTGACGTTACTCGCAGAAGAAGCACCGGCTAACTCCGTGCCAGCAGCCGCGGTAATACGGAGGGTGCAAGCGTTAATCGGAATTACTGGGCGTAAAGCGCACGCAGGCGGTTTGTTAAGTCAGATGTGAAATCCCCGCGCTTAACGTGGGAACTGCATTTGAAACTGGCAAGCTAGAGTCTTGTAGAGGGGGGTAGAATTCCAGGTGTAGCGGTGAAATGCGTAGAGATCTGGAGGAATACCGGTGGCGAAGGCGGCCCCCTGGACAAAGACTGACGCTCAGGTGCGAAAGCGTGGGGAGCAAACAGGATTAGATACCCTGGTAGTCCACGCTGTAAACGATGTCGATTTGGAGGTTGTGCCCTTGAGGCGTGGCTTCCGGAGCTAACGCGTTAAATCGACCGCCTGGGGAGTACGGCCGCAAGGTTAAAACTCAAATGAATTGACGGGGGCCCGCACAAGCGGTGGAGCATGTGGTTTAATTCGATGCAACGCGAAGAACCTTACCTACTCTTGACATCCAGAGAATTCGCTAGAGATAGCTTAGTGCCTTCGGGAACTCTGAGACAGGTGCTGCATGGCTGTCGTCAGCTCGTGTTGTGAAATGTTGGGTTAAGTCCCGCAACGAGCGCAACCCTTATCCTTTGTTGCCAGCGATTCGGTCGGGAACTCAAAGGAGACTGCCGGTGATAAACCGGAGGAAGGTGGGGATGACGTCAAGTCATCATGGCCCTTACGAGTAGGGCTACACACGTGCTACAATGGCGTATACAAAGAGAAGCGAACTCGCGAGAGCAAGCGGACCTCATAAAGTACGTCGTAGTCCGGATTGGAGTCTGCAACTCGACTCCATGAAGTCGGAATCGCTAGTAATCGTAGATCAGAATGCTACGGTGAATACGTTCCCGGGCCTTGTACACACCGCCCGTCACACCATGGGAGTGGGTTGCAAAAGAAGTAGGTAGCTTAACCTTCGGGAGGGCGCTTACCACTTTGTGATTCATGACTGGGGTGAAGTCGTAACAAGGTAACCGTAGGGGAACCTGCGGTTGGATCACCTCCTTACCTAATGATATTGATTCGAGTGGCGTGCTCACACAGATTGTCTGATGAAATGAAAGAGAGCATAAGGCTTAATCTTATCGGTTAAGTCTTAAAGCACCTTGTCGGGTCTGTAGCTCAGGTGGTTAGAGCGCACCCCTGATAAGGGTGAGGTCGGTGGTTCAAGTCCACTCAGACCCACCAATTCCCTCCTATCCTGCGTTGTCGACTCACATGTTTACGTCAGTAAACGTTGTAGGCCTTCGCTTTGACGAGAAGCGAATTGGCGAAGGTAGTAGACAGGGTGTAAAAATGCTTTTCTGATATGGGGCTATAGCTCAGCTGGGAGAGCGCCTGCCTTGCACGCAGGAGGTCAGCGGTTCGATCCCGCTTAGCTCCACCATATCAAAAAATCTTAAAACTGATTCGCAAGAGTCACGTTTAAGATATTGCTCTTTAACAATCTGGAACAAGCTGAAAATTGAAACATGACAGCTGAAACTTATCCCTCCGTAGATGTATTGGGGTAAGGATTAACCTGTCATAGAGTCTCTCAAATAAACAGCACGACAGTGTTTTCTGTTTACAGAAACACCTTCGGGTTGTGAGGTTAAGTGACTAAGCGTACACGGTGGATGCCTAGGCAGTCAGAGGCGATGAAGGGCGTGCTAATCTGCGAAAAGTGTCGGTAAGGTGATATGAACCGTTATAACCGGCAATACCCGAATGGGGAAACCCAGTGCAATTCGTTGCACTATCATACGATGAATACATAGTCGTATGAGGCGAACCGGGGGAACTGAAACATCTAAGTACCCCGAGGAAAAGAAATCAACCGAGATTCCCCCAGTAGCGGCGAGCGAACGGGGAACAGCCCAGAACCTGAATCAGTTTGTGTGTTAGTGGAAGCGTCTGGAAAGTCGCACAGTAAAGGGTGATAGTCCCGTACACTAAAATGCACATTCTGTGAGTTCGATGAGTAGGGCGGGACACGTGACATCCTGTCTGAATATGGGGGGACCATCCTCCAAGGCTAAATACTCCTGACTGACCGATAGTGAACCAGTACCGTGAGGGAAAGGCGAAAAGAACCCCGGCGAGGGGAGTGAAATAGAACCTGAAACCGTGTACGTACAAGCAGTGGGAGCCTACTTTGTTGGGTGACTGCGTACCTTTTGTATAATGGGTCAGCGACTTATATTTTGTAGCAAGGTTAACCGTATAGGGGAGCCGTAGGGAAACCGAGTCTTAACTGGGCGAATAGTTGCAAGGTATAGACCCGAAACCCGGTGATCTAGCCATGGGCAGGTTGAAGGTTGGGTAACACTAACTGGAGGACCGAACCGACTAATGTTGAAAAATTAGCGGATGACTTGTGGCTGGGGGTGAAAGGCCAATCAAACCGGGAGATAGCTGGTTCTCCCCGAAAGCTATTTAGGTAGCGCCTCGTGAACTCATCTTCGGGGGTAGAGCACTGTTTCGGCTAGGGGGCCATCCCGGCTTACCAAACCGATGCAAACTCCGAATACCGAAGAATGTTATCACGGGAGACACACGGCGGGTGCTAACGTCCGTCGTGAAGAGGGAAACAACCCAGACCGCCAGCTAAGGTCCCAAAGTCATGGTTAAGTGGGAAACGATGTGGGAAGGCATAGACAGCCAGGATGTTGGCTTAGAAGCAGCCATCATTTAAAGAAAGCGTAATAGCTCACTGGTCGAGTCGGCCTGCGCGGAAGATGTAACGGGGCTAAACCATGCACCGAAGCTGCGGCAGCGACGCTTAGGCGTTGTTGGGTAGGGGAGCGTTCTGTAAGCCGTTGAAGGTGGCCTGTGAGGGTTGCTGGAGGTATCAGAAGTGCGAATGCTGACATAAGTAACGATAAAGCGGGTGAAAAACCCGCTCGCCGGAAGACCAAGGGTTCCTGTCCAACGTTAATCGGGGCAGGGTGAGTCGACCCCTAAGGCGAGGCCGAAAGGCGTAGTCGATGGGAAACAGGTTAATATTCCTGTACTCGGTGTTACTGCGAAGGGGGGACGGAGAAGGCTAGGCTAGCCGGGCGACGGTTGTCCCGGTTTAAGCGTGTAGGGGGAGAGAATTGGTAAATCCGTTCTCTTATTCAACCCTGAGGCGTGATGACGATGCACTACGGTGCAGAAGTAGTTGATGCCAAGCTTCCAGGAAAAGCCTCTAAGCATCAGGTAACACAGAATCGTACCCCAAACCGACACAGGTGGTCAGGTAGAGAATACCAAGGCGCTTGAGAGAACTCGGGTGAAGGAACTAGGCAAAATGGTGCCGTAACTTCGGGAGAAGGCACGCTGGCGCGTAGGTGAAGAGACTTGCTCTCGGAGCCGAAGCCAGTCGCAGATACCAGCTGGCTGCAACTGTTTAATAAAAACACAGCACTGTGCAAACACGAAAGTGGACGTATACGGTGTGACGCCTGCCCGGTGCTGGAAGGTTAATTGATGGGGTCAGCCGCAAGGCGAAGCTCTTGATCGAAGCCCCAGTAAACGGCGGCCGTAACTATAACGGTCCTAAGGTAGCGAAATTCCTTGTCGGGTAAGTTCCGACCTGCACGAATGGCGTAATGATGGCCAGGCTGTCTCCACCCGAGACTCAGTGAAATTGAACTCGCTGTGAAGATGCAGTGTACCCGCGGCAAGACGGAAAGACCCCGTGAACCTTTACTATAGCTTGACACTGAACATTGAGCCTTGATGTGTAGGATAGGTGGGAGGCTTTGAAGCGTGGACGCCAGTCTGCGTGGAGCCAACCTTGAAATACCACCCTTTAATGTTTGATGTTCTAACTCGGCCCCGTAATCCGGGGTGAGGACAGTGTCTGGTGGGTAGTTTGACTGGGGCGGTCTCCTCCCAAAGAGTAACGGAGGAGCACGAAGGTTAGCTAATCACGGTCGGACATCGTGAGGTTAGTGCAAAGGCATAAGCTAGCTTGACTGCGAGAGTGACGGCTCGAGCAGGTACGAAAGTAGGTCTTAGTGATCCGGTGGTTCTGAATGGAAGGGCCATCGCTCAACGGATAAAAGGTACTCCGGGGATAACAGGCTGATACCGCCCAAGAGTTCATATCGACGGCGGTGTTTGGCACCTCGATGTCGGCTCATCACATCCTGGGGCTGAAGTAGGTCCCAAGGGTATGGCTGTTCGCCATTTAAAGTGGTACGCGAGCTGGGTTTAGAACGTCGTGAGACAGTTCGGTCCCTATCTGCCGTGGGCGTTGGAAGATTGAGAGGGGTTGCTCCTAGTACGAGAGGACCGGAGTGAACGCACCACTGGTGTTCGGGTTGTCATGCCAATGGCATTGCCCGGTAGCTAAGTGCGGAAAAGATAAGCGCTGAAAGCATCTAAGCGCGAAACTTGCCTCGAGATGAGTCTTCCCTGGGCCTTTAAGGTCCCTGAAGGAACGTTTAAGACTAAGACGTTGATAGGCTGGGTGTGTAAGTGCAGCGATGCATTGAGCTAACCAGTACTAATGATCCGTGAGGCTTAACCTTACAACACCGAAGGTGTTTTAGAGAGATTGGTGTAGATTTTCAGCGAAGTTCCGAGATTGGTTTCAATGGCGACACGAGAGTGAAGCGGTTGGAATGAAACAGAATTTGCCTGGCGGCAATAGCGCGGTGGTCCCACCTGACCCCATGCCGAACTCAGAAGTGAAACGCCGTAGCGCCGATGGTAGTGTGGGGTCTCCCCATGCGAGAGTAGGACACTGCCAGGCATCAAACAAAGTCGAAAGCCTCATGCGAAAGCATGGGGCTTTTTGCTTTGTGGTCAGGAAATATCGGGCGCAGCTACGCTGCGCCTCAATAAGCTACATTTCCACGATCCCCAACTGCTGTAATAACGTCATATTATCCTCAATATGCCAATTGGCGGTTATTGAGCCTTGTTTGATCTGATAGATATCTGTCGCAATAAAATCAATGAGTTGTCCCTTTCCCTGTTTACCCTGAAAACGGCCGGTAAAATGCCCGCTAAAGTGCAAATGCGCCACGACGCGATCGCCGGTGACAATCATTTGCGCTACCTCACAACGCAAATCCGGGATGGCTTGGCGGAAGGTTTTCGAGGCCTGCAACGCGCCGCGGATGCCCTGTATTCTGCCTGCGGGTAAGGTCATATCGGTAAAGTCGCTGGCCAGCGCCTGTTTTGCCAGCGCTTCATCGCCGGTATTCCAGAAGCTGTCGTAGCGTTTGGCGGCAAGTACCTGCGCCTGCAACTGTGCGGCCGGCAAGGTGTGGTCGCTAATCAATTGCAGTGGTTCGATAAGCGGGGTTGCCAGTGCGTTGCCGGCAAAGGCCAGCAATAGTAAGGCCATAGGCTGTTTCATGATTCTGTCTCTTGTATTGTTCAGAGCATCTATCTTGATTCTTGTTATTCGAATGAAAAACCCCGATATCAGCGATGAACCTTTAAAGATTATTTACAACTGACAGAACGAGAAAAGGCCCCGAAGGGCCTTTGATTAGGAGGTGTTTGCTTTTTTTCACTTATTATTCAGTTAATGCGAACTACCCTGAGAGATGCCCAGTCCGGTTTGCGAACGTACAAACTGAGAGCGGAAGCGCTCGCGCTCCTGTTGCCCGGCTAGCGAACTGTCGGTGGCTGAGAACAACCAGGTACCCACAAACGCCACCAGCATGGAGAACAGCGCCGGATATTCATAAGGGTAGATCGGTTTTTCATGACCAAGGATCTGCACCCAAATCGTCGGGCCCAGGATCATCAGGATCACTGCGGTCAGCAAGCCCAGCCAGCCGCCGATCATCGCTCCACGGGTCGTCAGGCGTGACCAGTACATTGAAAGAATGATAATCGGGAAGTTACAGCTGGCAGCGATAGAGAAGGCCAGTCCCACCATAAAGGCGATATTCTGCTTCTCAAACAAAATTCCCAGCGCGATTGCCACGATCCCCAGGATCACTACCGTGATTTTGGAAACCCGCAGCTCATCACGTTCGGTCGCCTTGCCATCTTTAACTACGCTAGCGTACAGGTCGTGAGATACCGCAGATGCCCCTGCCAGCGTCAGGCCGGCAACCACCGCAAGGATGGTGGCAAAGGCCACTGCCGAGATAAAGCCAAGGAAGAAGTTCCCGCCAACTGCATTGGCTAAATGCACTGCCGCCATATTGGTGCCGCCCAGCAGCGCACCGGTGGCATCTTTGAATGCCGGGTTAGGGCTGACCAGCAAAATAGCGCCAAAACCGATAATAAAGGTCAGGATATAGAAGTAGCCGATAAAACCAGTGGCATAGAACACGCTCTTACGCGCTTCCTTGGCGTCACTCACGGTAAAGAAGCGCATCAGAATATGCGGCAACCCGGCGGTACCGAACATCAGCGCCAGCCCCAGGGAAAGCGCCGATATAGGATCGGAGACCAAACCACCCGGGCTCATAATGGCGATACCCTTCGGATGCACTTTTACGGCTTCGGCGAACAGGGTGTTGAAGTCAAAGTTGACTGATTTCATCACCATCAGAGCCATAAAGCTTGCACCGGCCAGCAGCAGCACCGCTTTGATAATTTGTACCCAGGTCGTGGCCAGCATGCCGCCGAACAGCACGTACAACACCATCAAAATACCGACCAAAATCACCGCCACGTGGTAGTTCAACCCGAACAATAACTGGATCAACTTGCCGGCCCCGACCATCTGAGCAATCAGATACAGCGCGACTACCACCAGTGAACCGCAGGCAGAGAGTGTGCGGATCGGTTTTTGCTTCAGACGATAAGAGGCTACGTCAGCGAAAGTATAGCGGCCAAGGTTACGCAGGCGTTCGGCAATCAGGAACAAAATGATCGGCCAGCCGATCAAAAAGCCGATAGAGTAAATCAGCCCGTCATAGCCAGAGGTATATACCAGTGCGGAAATACCCAGGAAAGAAGCCGCCGACATAAAGTCACCGGCGATGGCAAGACCGTTCTGCAGACCGGTGATTTTCCCCCCTGCGGTGTAGTAGTCCTGGCGCGAGCGGGTGCGCTTGGAGGCCCAATAGGTGATATACAACGTGGCGCCGACAAACAACACGAACATGACGATCGCCTGAATATTCAACGGCTGGCGGTGTACTTCACCGCTAATGGCATCGGCAAAGGCCAACCCCGGCAGAGCCAGCAGAGTTACGGCGGACAATAAACGCTTCATTTCTGCACCTCACGCAGGATTTCTGCAGTCAGGCGATCGAACTCGCCATTGGCGCGGAATACGTAGATCCCGGTCAGTACGAAAGAAATAACGATCAGGCCCACACCTACCGGGATCCCACGGGTGATGGTCGATCCGGCGGCGATCGGCGTGCCAAGCCACTGCGGATCGAAAGCGATCAGTAAAATAAAGCTAACGTAAAGCACCAGCGTAATCAACGAAAGCAGCCAGGCGAAACGGCCACGTTTTCGTACCAGCTCTTTAAAGCGCGGGTTTTCCTCAATCCTTTGATAAATGGTGTCATTCATCAGTGCGTCTCCAGTAGGTATTGATCGAGAACGCCGCGCTGACAGCCGTTCATCGGATGATTTCCTGATGAACGGCCGGAGACGGCGGAAATTACGACGGTACTTTCATGGATTGTTTTTCTTCCAATAGCTTGTCTACTACGGCCGGGTCCGCCAAGGTTGAGGTGTCCCCGAGATTACTGGTGTCACCCGCAGCGATTTTGCGCAGGATGCGACGCATGATCTTACCTGAACGCGTTTTAGGCAGAGAGTCTGTCCAGTGCAGCACGTCCGGCGTGGCGATCGGCCCTATTTCCTTGCGTACCCAGTTACGAACTTCGGTATAGAGTTCGGGAGAAGGTTCTTCGCCATGATTCAGCGTGATATAGGCATAAATTGCCTGACCTTTAATGTTATGCGGAATACCGACTACCGCCGCTTCGGCGATTTTCGGATGCGAGACCAGCGCAGACTCGATTTCTGCGGTACCCAGACGGTGCCCGGAAACGTTCAGCACGTCATCGACGCGCCCTGTGATCCAGTAATATCCATCTTCATCACGGCGTGCGCCGTCACCGCTGAAATACATCCCCTTAAAGGTTGAGAAGTAAGTCTGCTCAAAGCGATCGTGATCGCCAAACAGCGTACGTGCCTGGCCTGGCCAGGAATCGGTGATCACCAAATTGCCTTCGCAGGCACCTTCCTGCGGTGTGCCGATGTTATCGACCAAGGCAGGCTGCACGCCGAAGAACGGGCGCGTGGCAGAGCCGGCTTTCAACTCGGTTGCACCCGGCAGCGGGGTGATCATAAAGCCGCCGGTTTCGGTCTGCCACCAAGTGTCGACGATCGGGCATTTGCCGTTACCGATTTTGTTGTAATACCACTCCCAGGCTTCCGGGTTGATCGGCTCCCCGACCGAACCCATGATGCGCAGTGAATCGCGTTTGGTGCCTTCTATCGCTTTATCGCCTTCGGCCATCAGCGCACGAATGGCGGTGGGGGCGGTATACAAGATATTGACCTGATGCTTATCAATCACCTGTGACAGGCGGTTGACGCCAGGATAGTTCGGCACGCCTTCGAACATCAGGGTGATGGCGCCGCAGGCCAGCGGGCCGTAGAGCAGATAGCTGTGGCCTGTAACCCAGCCGACGTCGGCCGTACACCAGTACACGTCACCGTCGTGGTAGTCGAAGACGTACTTGAAGGTCATGGCGGCATACACCAGATAGCCACCGGTGGTGTGCAGCACGCCCTTGGGTTTGCCGGTCGATCCGGAGGTATAAAGGATAAACAACGGGTCTTCCGCATTCATCTCTTCCGGTGGACAGTCGGCGGAAACGCCGTTGGTCAGTTCATGCCACCATAAATCACGGCCTTCCTGCCAATAACCCGGCTTGCCGGTGCGTTGGAAAACGACCACGTTGGTGATGCTTTTCACGCCAGGATTTTTCAGCGCGTCGTCGACGTTCTTTTTCAGCGGTACGGCGCGCCCGGCGCGCAGGCCTTCGTCAGCGGTGATAACCAGCTTGGAATTGGAGTCGATAATGCGGCCGGCGACCGCCTCTGGCGAGAAACCGCCAAAGATTACCGAGTGCACCGCACCGATACGTGCACAGGCCAGCATGGCGACCGCGGCTTCCGGCACCATGGGCATATAGATAGCCACGACGTCGCCTTTTTTGACGCCCAACTTTTTCAGTACGTTGGCGAACTGGCAGACATCGTGATGCAGCTGTTTGTAGGTCACCTGTTTCGACTGGGTGGGGTCGTCACCTTCCCAGATAATGGCGGTCTGGTCACCGCGTTCGGCCAGATGGCGATCGAGACAGTTGGCCGCCAGGTTCAGAGTGCCGTCTTCAAACCAGCGGATACTGATATGGCCCGGGTCGAACGACGTGTTTTTTACCCGGCTATAAGGTTTGATCCAGTCCAGGATCTTTCCTTGCTCGCCCCAGAAAGCCTCTGGGTCTTGGACAGACTGTTGATAATATTGTTGGTATTGTTCTGGGTTAATCAGGGCGTGTTCTGCAATTGCAGAAGGAATAGCGTGTTTATGCACTTGGCTCATAGCTTTTCTCCTTGAAGTTGTTAATGATATGTCAACTGAAGGTTAAGTATAGTTTGCTATGATTCTTTGTTTCTTTTTTGCGCGGCAGATCACGCAACAAAGATATTGATTTGTAATAGTTCTGTCTCATTTGCGCTGTGTATCTATCTACTTGGCGGAAAAATTCGGTTAAATGGGTAGTTTTTGTCAGAAAACGCTATCTAAAGAACCAAAAAGAATAACCAATCCCAGACTAAATGCACTTCCTATAGATCATAGCGAATATAAAACCTTGTGTATTAATTTCTGCTAAATCATTTATACGTATGTTGGCTATTAATATACCTGCTGCTATTAATAGTGTGGTTATTATCACTACTCTTGGCTTAATAAACCTGTCTGGGCTTTGCCGTGTTTGATAAATATTTTTATGAATACTCACCTAGAAGAATAATTCTCATTTGTGTTTCCAGCGAAAAATATCAACAAAATAATTACCAGGCGAAATGTTTTTTTGTTTTCATTTTAAAAACCTTTATGCAACATAATATAAACATAGTTAGCGGACTAAATATGCAGATTCTGCGAAAAATAACGCATTTTTATAATGGGTGAAAATTGAACGATCGGATTAATGTGTGATTTACGACACACAAAATTATGTTTTTAATAACAAGTAATTATGCTATGTGAAGCTGAGGTGAATAATTTTTATGATTCGATTCAGCGCGCAAGCCTGATAAAACAAGGGTTGCAGACAAGGTCGCTCAAATGGTACTGATTTAAGCAGCGTCACGCTAAGGGCAGGTGGACGCCTTCTTGTAATGAACATAAGCCCATATTAAATGATTAATTATTCTTTTCTTCGTGTTGCAATTAAATACGTTGAAAGGAGTCTTTTGAGGACTCTTTGGGTATGAAAAGTGTAAAAATTAGCCTTGCTTGGCAAATCCTGATAGCGCTGGTGTTAGGTATTATCGTCGGTGCGGTACTTCATAATCAGACGGAGTCACGCGAGTGGCTTGTCAGTAATGTTCTTAGTCCTGCGGGTGATATTTTTATTCGCCTGATTAAGATGATTGTCGTGCCGATCGTTATTTCTACGTTGGTGGTAGGTATCGCCGGAGTCGGCGATGCGAAAAAGTTAGGCCGCCTCGGATTGAAAACCATTATTTATTTCGAAGTGATTACCACTGTTGCCATTGTAGTGGGGCTGACGTTGGCTAATGTTTTTCAACCCGGTCACGGTATCGATATGTCGACGCTGACGGCGGTCGATATCTCTCAATATGAAAAAACCACTGAGCAAGTACAAAGCGGTTCGCATAGCTTGGTGGGAACCATTCTGTCGTTGATTCCTTCGAACGTCTTTGCCTCCATGGCCAAAGGCGACATGCTGCCGATTATCTTCTTCTCGGTGCTGTTTGGCCTTGGCCTGTCGTCATTGCCGAAAGAAACCAAAGAGCCGCTGCTGAAGGTGTTTAAAGCCGTTTCCGAAAGCATGTTCAAAGTCACCCATATGATCATGCGTTATGCGCCAATTGGGGTATTTGGTCTGATCTCCGTGACGGTAGCCAACTTTGGTTTCGCTTCGCTGTTGCCGCTCGCCAAATTGGTGTTATTGGTGTACTTCGCCATCGCCTTTTTCGCTCTGGTGGTGCTGGGCGTGGTCGCCCGCTTATGCAACCTGCGTATCTGGACGCTAATCCGTATCCTGAAGGACGAACTGATCCTGGCTTATTCCACCGCCAGTTCGGAAACCGTGCTGCCACGCATTATTGAAAAGATGGAAGCCTACGGTGCACCGAAGGCGATCACCAGCTTTGTGGTGCCCACCGGTTACTCCTTTAATCTGGACGGTTCCACGCTGTACCAGAGCATTGCCGCCATCTTTATTGCGCAGTTGTACGGGATTGAGTTGTCTTTAGGCCAGGAAATCGTGCTGGTGGTGACGCTTATGGTCACGTCCAAGGGGATCGCAGGCGTACCCGGCGTTTCGTTTGTGGTGTTGCTGGCGACCTTGGGCAGCGTCGGTATTCCGCTGGAAGGGCTGGCGTTTATTGCCGGCGTCGACCGTATCCTGGATATGGCGCGCACCGCTTTGAACGTAGTGGGTAATGCGCTGGCGGTACTGGTCATTGCCAAATGGGAACATCAGTTCGACAGTAAAAAAGCGTTGGCTTATGAGAAAGAGTTCTTGTCAGGCAATGCCAAACAGGCAAGCGAGACTTAATAGTCTGCTTGTGCAATTATTAGAAAACCCGCCTTATGGCGGGTTTTTTATGCCCGATTTCTGGCGGGGCAGGCAGCGAATGTAAAGAATGCTCTCTTTGGAGTTACTTTAGTTTTTTAATATGCCTGCCGTGATTGATTAATCAACAAAATCAAAATGTTTACTTGTTTTTGTTAAAAGTTCCCGGCTGTTTTCCCTTGTCAGATTCGTTGCTGCTTCTATGGTTAATAGGGGCCTTTCCTGATGGAGGAACGGCGCTGTGCGTGTAAAAAATGCCCCATGCCAATTTTGGCTTTGGGATAAAACCATCATTTTGATTCATGTAATTGGCTCCTGGGCGGGTAGGCGAGAGCCTGTTTGTCCCCCAACAGAGAGATGCATGCCGTGACGATACTTAAACCCCTGATAGCCAGAAACCGCAGCTGGGCGCTACAGCAGCGCCAGCGCAACCCGCATTACTTCCGCAAGCATGTCGCCGGTCAGCAGCCGCAGGCGTTGTGGATAGGCTGTTCCGACAGCCGTGTCCCGGCCGAGGTACTGACCGGCGCACACCCTGGTGAGCTTTTCGTTCATCGCAATATCGCCAATATGGTTCTTGAGGATGACGATAGTCTGATGAGCGTATTGCAATATGCGCTGGAATATCTGCAAGTCTCCGCCATTGTATTGTGCGGCCATTACGGTTGCGGCGGCGTACAGGCTGCAGTGGCGTTGCCGGCAATGTCGCTGGCGAAAGAAGACAGCGCATTGGCGCGACGGATGGCGCATTTGCGGCGTTCACTGGAACATAACTTGCAGGATTATCAGCAGGCGGAGGGGAACGACGCTGCACGTCTGAACCGGCTTATCGACGCGCACGTGGTGACCCAGTTCGCCCATTTGATTGCCAGCGAACCGGTACGCCGACGCTGGGAGCAGGGCAAGATGCTGGACGTTTTTGGCTGCGTGTACGATCTGCAAGAAGGGCATTTGAAGGAGCTCGTCCATCAGAACGCTGCGGAGGTGGGTCATGAACTTCAGCACTCTGCGTAATGATATTCCTGCCGGAATAGTGGTGTTTCTGGTGGCATTGCCGCTCAGCCTTGGCATTGCGCAGGCCAGTGGTTTACCGCCTTTTGTCGGGCTGCTGACCGGGGTCATCGGCGGCATTGTGGTCACCTTGCTGAGCCCTTCGCGTTACGCTGTCAGCGGGCCTGCGGCCGGCCTGGTCACCATTGTGACCGCTGCCATGGAAACGCTGGGTTCATTTTCATTGCTGCTGGTGGCGCTGATGCTGGCGGGGGCGCTGCAGCTTATTTTCGGCCTGCTGCGCGCCGGACGGTGGATCACGCTGGTGCCCGGTACGGTGATCCAGGGCATGCTGGTAGCCATCGGTATTTTGCTGATCATGCAGCAGGTGCCGGTCGCGTTGGGCGTACAGGGGGACGCAAGCCTGAAGGCGTTGCTGGCCGACGGTGCCGAGCTGCTGTCGCCCGCCTCGGCGCTGGTTGCCTTGGGGGCTCTGTTGATCATGTGGCTGTGGACCACCGCGCCAGTGAAACGGATCCCGTTGGCCCGTTATCTTCCCGGCCCGCTGGTGGCTGTGCTCTGGGGCAGCCTGGCCGTGGTCTTTGGTGAACGGTGGATGCCGGAAAGCATCGGCGCCATGCCGCGCATTTCATTGCCTAAATTCGACAGTGCCGAGGCGTTGGGCGAGCAGCTCAGCCGCCCGGACTGGCAAGGTGCCTGGCGCAACCCTTCGGTTTATCTCATCGCGTTGACGTTGGCGCTGGTGGCTAGCCTGGAAACCCTGCTGAGTCAGGAGGCGCTGAAAAAGCTGAAATCCCAAACGCCGGCACCTTCGCCGGACAAGGAAATGCGTGCTCAGGGCGTTGGCAATATGCTGAGCGGTTTTCTCGGCGGCCTGCCGATCACTGCGGTGATTGTCCGTAGCTCGGTGAACGTCAATGCCGGAGCGCGTAGCCGCATTTCGATTCTGCTGCACGGTGTGTTGCTGCTGTTATGCGGCCTGTTCTTCAGCGATGTGCTAAACACCATTCCGTTAGCCAGCCTGGCGGCGGTACTGCTGTATACCGGCTATAAGCTGGCCTCTCCGGCATTGTTTATCGCCCAGTGGCGTCAGGGGTTGCCGCAATTTATTCCCTTCATCCTCACCCTGTCCTGCATCGTTATCTTCGGCATGCTGGCGGGCATTGCTATCGGGCTGATGGCGCAACTGCTGTGCAGTACCTACAAAAGCCACCGCAATGCGCTGCAACTAAGTTGTTACGACGATCATTATGTCGTGCGGTTCCACCAGAACCTGACTTTTCTGCATAATCCGCGCCTGCAAAGCCTGCTGGCGCAGATCCCCGATAATTGTGTGGTGATCGCCGAGCATGATAACGCCGAGTATATCGACCCGGATGTGAGGGCGGTGTTGGCGGAGTTTGGCGCCGGCGCGGCCGAGCGGGGGATCCAACTGAGCCGTTGGCCCGCAGGGTGAGGCCTTCAGGCCGAATAATCGAACTTGTTCGATGGAGAGTCCTATCCCTGAAAAGCAAAAAAACCGCCATAGGCGGGTTCTTCTAAATAGGGCTACCGGACTCGGACAACCGGCGCTTGCGCCGGGTTGAACAACGCTTCAGCGTTGGCCCGCAGGGTGAGGCCTTCAGGCCGAATAATCGAACGTGTTCGATGGAGAGTCCTATCCCTGAAAAGCAAAAACCCAGCCATAGGCTGGGTTCTCTAAATAGGGCGACCGGACTCGGACAACCGGCGCTTGCGCCGGGTTGAACAACGCTTCAGCGTTGGCCCGCAGGGTGAGGCCTTCAGGCCGAATAATCGAACGTGTTCGATGGAGAGTCCTATCCCTGAAAAGCAAAAACCCAGCCATAGGCTGGGTTCTCTAAATATGGTGCCCGGACTCGGAATCGAACCAAGGACACGGGGATTTTCAATCCTCTCTTCGCTAGCAAGTTGAATTATCGCAGTGGGAAATTAGTTTTTGTATCGAATTTGTACTCATCGAATACTTTATTCGAGTGTACTCATGGAAAATATCGTCACAAAAGCCACTACTGCTTCAATCAGTACTAAGCCACAAATCGTGCCTATGGTTTCAACTAAAGGCGGAGAAGGTAAATCCACTCAAAGTGCTAACCTTGCTGGCTTCCTCGCCGATGCAGGTAAAAAGATCCTCCTCATCGACGGCGATCACTCCCAGCCCACCGCAAGCAGCATTTTCTCCCTGGAATATGAAGCACCCAATGGTTTGTACGAACTGTTGATGAAGACGGTCGACCTCAACCATTCTGAGCAAATTATCTCCCGTTCTGTTATCCGAAATCTGGACATCATTGTTTCCAACGATCCCCACGACCGTTTATCTTCTGCCATGCTGCATGCCCCTGATGGGCGTATGCGCCTGCGGAATGTCCTGCAACACCCTTTGTTTAACGAGTACGATGCCATCATCATTGACTCCAAAGGCGCGGCGTCTGTGATGCTCGAACTCATTCTGGTGGCTAGCACGGAATTTGCCGTCGGGGTTATCAAGCCTATACTGCCGGACACCCGTGAGTTTCTGCGTGGCACATTGGGGTTGATGGAGGGGTTATTGCCGCTGACCTGTTACGGCATCGCATTACCTCGTATCCGTATCCTGACTAACTGCATGGAGTACACCAATCTGGATTGGCAGACTCTGGAAAGTTTGCGCAGCATCATCACAAATGGCCAATATCTGCGTGCAGATGCCTTCGATGTCTCCCTTCTCGACACCATCATCCCCAAGCTGGAAATTTACAAAATGGGGCATGCTTCCGGTCAACCCGTTCATCGTCTCGAAAAAACGACGACTCGCACATCGACACCGGCGGCCGCGGTCACTATGCACATGTTGGCCTGTGAGTTGTTCCCTCAGTGGCAATCAAACTTTGATGCGCTACTGGCAGGGAAATCGGAGGTGCAGCCATGAACCAGACAACATCCAATGTCCCTTATTCTTCCGATGCTGAGCAGGCAGTTCTCGGCGGTTTGATGCTGGATAATGAGCGGTGGGATGATGTTCTCCCATTGGTTGGAGAGCGTGATTTTCATCTGGCGGTACATCGCCGAATTTTCCAGGCCATGGCTCGCCTGATGGCTGTTCAGCAGCCGATTGATCTGATTACGCTCCATGAATCACTGGAACAAAATGGTGAACTCGAGCAAGTGGGCGGTTTTGCCTATTTGGCTGAATTGTCTAAAAACACGCCGAGTGCAGCCAATATCGTCGCCTATGCGGAAATTGTGGCCGAACGCAGTCGTCTGCGTAGCCTGTTACAACTCGGTCGTGAATTAAGCGCGGATGCTGCCAATCCCCGCGCTGAGTCTTCTGCCCTGACCGAACGGGCAGAACAGCAATTGTTCCAGCTCTCGGAGCAAACCCAGTCAGAGCAGAATGTCAGCCTGACGGATGGGTTGAATGCCGTCGTTACCTATCTTGAGACTGCGAATGGCGGCAATGGTATCACCGGCACCCCGACCGGTTTCTCACGGCTTGATGAGATGACGTGTGGTTTACAGCCTGGTGATTTGATTTTGATTGCCGCACGGCCGTCGATGGGGAAAACCGCCTTTGCGTTGAGCGCCTACACTGGCGCGCTTCGTGGTACGGAGAAACCTGCATTCTTTTTCAGCCTGGAAATGCCGCGCGAGCAGTTGCTTCAACGCCTTATCTCTGTGGATGGACGTGTTGAACTTTCGCGTCTACGCAGTGGCCAGTTGGAAGATGAAGATTGGGCCCGAATTTCCAACGCGATGGAGCGGTTGTTGCCATTGGAAAACCGCCTGATTATTGACGATGAGTCATTTTTGACACCCGCTCTGTTGCGTTCCAGGGCACGGCGCTACACCCGGTTGTACGGTAAGCCTGGCTTAATCATGGTCGATTACCTGCAACTGATGCGCTGCCCAGGGCAGGAAAATCGCACTCAGGAAATTGCGGAAATCTCCCGCAGCCTGAAAGCGTTGGCCAAAGAACTTGATTGTCCCGTCGTGGCTCTATCTCAGTTGAACCGTCAGTTGGAAAGCCGTGCTGACAAACGGCCCTTTAATGGTGATCTGCGTGATTCCGGTGCACTGGAGCAGGATGCTGATGTGATCGCGTTCATCTACCGTGATGAGGTTTATTACGCTGATTCTGATGATGCCGGCACGGCAGAAATTATCATTGGTAAACAGCGGCAGGGGGCGACGGGAACCGTTCGCGTCAAGTTTGAAGGGCAATTCACCGCATTCAGCGACCTCCACGACGGTCAGTATGACCAATACTCGGGGAGGGCGTAAACATGGCGCGTCCTAAAACCAAGATCCTCGATCTGAACAGTGCTTTGCTCCAGCAGGGCAAGACTGCAGCAGGCACACAGCCTTTAGCCCCCGTGGTGGCGGAGACCCCCGTCAGTGAAATGCCATTGGTGCTGACACTGGATGAGGTCAACCCTAACCCGGATAACCCGCGTACCACCCGAAACCCAAAATATGATGATATTAAAGCGTCAATTCGGGCGCGCGGGTTGGACACGGTACCAAAGGTGACTCGTGATCCGGAACGTCCAGAGCTGGGGTACTTTTTCAGCGATGGGGGCAATACGCGTTATGCCATTCTTTCCGAGCTCTGGCAGGAGACGGGGGAAGAACGATTTTACCGCTTCTCTTGTGTGTTCAAGCCCTGGCCAGGGCGATTATCTTGCGTGATAGGTCACCTTGCCGAGAATGAGGTTCGCGGTGACCTGAGCTTCATTGAAAAAGCCTTTGGCATTCGCCAGGCCCGAGAATTATATGAAGCACAGTTGGGTAAGCCTGTCTCATTACGAGAGCTATCAACGCTCCTTACCGCAGAAGGTTACCCCGTCCATAATTCCAGTATCAGTCGGATGGAAGATGCGGTGCAGTATCTGTATCCCTATATGCCTCATTTGTTGGAGACTGGCTTGGGGCGTCCGCAAATTCTGCAATTACTGGCAATGCGGTCTCATGCCGAAACCACATGGCAGAAGCACTGTATTACCCAAGACTCGGATCAGCCATTTGATACCGTTTTCGGTGATGTGTGCCGTCATTTTGATTCGCCTGAGGTCTATTCGCTTGATATGTTTCGCGATGAGTTGATTGGGGCACTTATCAACGCGTTGCCGCACCCGTTGCTCAATTATGATCGCTGGCTACTTGAGCTCGATCCGAAAGAGCAAAACCGGCGCAAGCACCTCGGTGAACCGACATCAACGCCTGAGTTGCCAGATAAGGCGAGTACCGTCGTGCTGGCGCCTGAGCTACAGCAGGAAGAAAACGGTGGTTTACCCTCAACGGAATCTGAAGTGCCGGGTGGTGGCTCTTCTTTGGTGCTGGACAGCGCTTTGCTTGAGTCGGCCGGTGATTCTGATAATGAATCACAGGGTGTTCAGGACGAGGAAATTCCCTCAACCCAAACTGAACCGCGTGTTGAGACTCAACCTGATTTATACGGTGCTCCTTCGGTGTTATCAGGTGACATTGAAACGCTTTTAGACGGTGAGAATACCAGCGTCAATGAACCCCTCCTGCCTGGCTCTCATGAGTCGACCGCCCCTCACAACAATATCGAGACACAGCCAAAACAAGTTGTAGCCCCTGTGGTAGAGGTGCCTTTTGCGGAGGTGGGACTTGAGCCGGTCTCCTCCATTTGGGCTATTTCTGCCCTGCAGGACGATATTGAGCACCTGCAGGTGATCACCTTCCGGTTGGCATTTGAACTGGCCGAAGTGGCGGGCTGTGAAGCTGAAATCAAAGCCGATAAAGCCGACTTGCAGGCTGCCGGTTACGCATTGACTGCCGAGCGACCATCTCGCTTCACCGCCTTACTCCTTACCCTTGCCGGAAACAACCCGGACGGTGCCTCATCCAGCTCTCTCAATGAAGCCCTCATCGGGTCGGAAAATGCTGCTGACTGGCCGCTGCTTGACGATATTCATGCCGTGAAATTGATGCGTCTTATTCGTGTTTTGCGCCGTCTGCGTGAACTGCAGCGTGACTTACCCGCGTCAGAGGAGACAGCTTGATGAGCCATTCACAACGACAAACGCGCCTGGTGAAACTTGTGCGCAAACTCCTCGAGCTGGCCCGCAGCAACAGCAATGCGCATGAGGCTGGGCTGGCATTAGCCCGGGCGCAAAAGCTGATGGCGAAATACGGTATCAGCGAGCTGGAAGCAAATCTGTCCTCTATCCAGACAGCGCCGAGCCAGGGGGCGCCGTCGGAGGCGCAGAAATTACCGGAATGGATGATCAGTTTGGTCTGGGCCGTCAGTCGAGCCTTTGGCTGCCGACCATATTTTTCCTGGCGAGATACCCCTTCCGGTCAGCGTCGTAACGTGACGTTCTACGGCTTCAGTGAGCGGCCGGCCGTTGCTGCCTATGCGTTTGATGTGCTGAGCCGGCAACTGAAAGAGAGTACTGCAGACTACCTGAAAACCCAGAATAGCCGCCTGAAACTGAGCACGCGCCGTGCACGCGCCGAGCAGTTTCGGGCCGGTTGGGTGCGTGGTGTACAGCGGGTCATTTCCAGTTTCCCGGTACCAGACAACGAGCAGCAATTGATGACGACCTGGATTGCTAATCAGGACATGGTGGATGCCAAGACACGTGCGTTGAAAGGATGCCGTGGTGGTGATCTTGCTCGCAGTCAGGGGTTTAAAGCAGGGCAGAACGCCAGGTTGCACCAGGGAGTTCAGGGTGATGGGCCAGTGGCAATCGCACATAGCATTGGGGGGGAATAGGACAATGAGTAATAGCTTATCGCAGGCAACGAACAGCCTGCTCACGCAGTTGGTGATGGAGTTGAAATCAGGCTATATCCGCCGTTGTGAGTCCCTGGGGCTGACAACGGAAGAGATGCAGCTGCTGCATGGTTTGACCATTGAAGATCTGCATTACCTGATGAACAGCTCCGTATCGGTGCTGACCTTCCAAATCCATCACGAGAATTTCTCATTGATGTTGCAACACGCGCGCCGCGAGCAGCAGCGTATGCAGCGTATTGACCGTGCACTGGCGTTAGGGGGTTCTATCGAAATGATGCAGCACTACTTTGGCCTCTCCACCGTTGAAGTCGCCGCTCGCCGGCGCATGACCGGTATCAATATTCGGCAGGGGCGGTGTGCGGCGCTCAGCGACGACGAGAATGCGGCATTGTGGCGTCAGTGGCAAAAAGCGGACGTCGATGACGCTTCCAGTGCGGATGGACTGGACGTCATGATGCTGGCCGCCGAGCAGATGGATGTTTCTCTGACAGCTGTCTGGCATGCCGTTCGCAGCTTTGATGCCCCTCAGACTGCTACTGCCAGAAAAGCCATTCAGGCCGTGCGTACGCCACGCGGTACGCCGGGAGGAAATGCAAGGAGGCTGGCATGAAGCCGGTGATATTAATGCCGGGGTTGCAGGTCCCTCGTTCGGCGCCGCCGTCCTGTCAAAAAAAGGCGAAGGAGCAGGTCAGGCGCTTCCGCAGCGGGGAGCGTAACTACAAGCAGCTTCATGTCAAAGGCAAGCACGCCCCCGGGCGTGCCTGGATGAAGATTGATATCGGGACCAGCTGGCGACTGCTCAGCCGAAACAGTGGTGATGACTGGGAGTTGTTGACCCACGAGCGCTACAACAACGAACTGTGGAAGTGATGACATTCACCCTGTGCCTGGTTGTCGGGTACAGGCCTGAGTGCCGTTAGGCCAACAACCGCTTGACGCCTTCACCCTGTGGGCGAGGGCAGCGTAAAAGGATGCGCAAAATCGATGAGCATAAAAACACCTGATGATAGCCTGATCACCTTTACGCTCGAACAAATGAATGCCCGCCTGGCGGAACGAATAGGTGCCGAAAAGCACGCGGGGGCTCCCGATGTCACGAATCTGCGCAGCGGTCTCTTGTTCATGGGGAATGTGCATGATTCCATCCCCCGCCGGTTGCTCCTGGACACCCGTTTGTCACCGCTGGATAAAACCGCGTGGATAATGATCCGTCTGTACGCGCAACAGAACCAGGGCGCCGTGTTCCCTACCTATGACGAACTGCAGCTGCAGCTCGCCTCGCCGTTTAACGGTAAGGCGTCCCGCGAGACTGTCAGCCGCGTGCTGCTGATGTTACGCCTGACCGGCTGGCTCAGTTTGTGCCGACGTGTGCGTGACGACAAGGGGCGGGTGAAGGGCAATATCTATGCCCAACACGATGAGCCGCTCTCGGCTCGTGATGCGGAGACATTGGATCCGACCTGGCTGGATACGGTCGCCATGGGCTGCGCGCATAAAAACCGCACCGTCAGCCAGACGGCCTGGTCAGTACTGTCCGATATTCAAAATGACCCGACAATGCGTCATCAGCATTCCCAGATGGCGGCAATTGCTGAACGACTGGGCTCACCACAAACCCCGCAACAGATGGCCGCCAGAGTGTCTCAATGGCAGGACAATTCCCCGAGTTCGGACGTCGAACTCAGGAAAAAATCCCCGAATTCGGATGCCGAACTCAGTAGATATACCCCCGGTTCGGATACCGAACTCAGTGTGAAACAGAGGAGCATAACACTGAGTTCGTTTTCCGAACTCATTCTGGAATCAGCCACTTACGGTGCATCAACCCAACCGAACTGTAACGTACGTTCTTTCACACAGAGTGTGAATAAAACAACGTACGTACCTGAGTTACCGTCCGAACTACAGTCCAGCATGGCAGCGGATGATCTGCGTCAGATAGGTGTCCAGCTTAAGGCTTTGCCTGCAGAGACTGCTCGCCAGGTGCTGGAGAGTCTTGAGCAGACGATGGCTAGAGGCAACCTAAATAATCCCACCGGCTGGCTTTTGGCGGTGATCAAGCGCGCCCGGAACGGTGAGCTGTATGCTAGTGCCAAATCCCCAGAGCCTGCTAGGCCTATTCCGGCACACCAAATACCTTGCTCTGTGGCACCGGCAAAACCAACAGGTCCAGTCCGCCAACCGCTAGCGTCGCGGGACCATGTAAGTGGTGTCGTGGCCAAATTGCGTCAGAAAATGATGCGAGCAACAAAATGAGTCGTGAGTGCAGATAGTCAAGTTTGTTCAAAAATAGACCACTGCTGCCACTGGCAGCAGTGGTTGAAAAGTGAACGTTATTGTCTTTTGAGTTTTTGTTCGTCGCGCAAAAAGAGTTTTGGATTGTTGTCAAGACAGGCTGGCGCAACTATTTCAAGCCACACATAATCCCAAAAGGATGCTTCAAATGGTTGATTCATCAGGCAGTAAAGAAAATAAGCCCTCTCCAGCCCGCGCAGGAGCTCTCAAATCGACGTTAACCATTCAGTTACATACCCAATATGCAATTTTGTTGTGGGAAGGGCGCCAGCGAGAGAAAGAGTCAAATAAACCACAAATAGTCAGTATGCCTCAGGTCATCGCCCGTGCAGGGAAAATTAATGCAGATTCAAATACTGACAATCCTTATGCCGATAGCGCGATGTTGTCATTGGAGCAGGCTATTGAGCGTGGCACCGCGCGATTGCAGGGCGCAGTAGCAGGACTTGATGCCGTTTTATCCAGCTTGCCAGGCCAGGTTTCGATGTCAGAAGTCTCATCAGTATCTCCACTGAATATCGGTGTATTTAGCCGTACCCCGCTCGGGTATCGCTGTGTCTGGTTACTCGTTGGCTTTGATCAACTGGCGATGAAAGCGTTCCAGGCATGGCACTACGGGCTTATCTCCCGTCAAAAGCGGGATGACTTACTGAGTCAGGGAGGGCATTGGGTGCGTCAGGTCTATGGGGTGGCACAACAGTATCGATCTGTAGCCGTTACGCGTGATGATATTCGCCTTCAAACTCAGGTTGGTATTGATGCGGTAAAACGTCTGGGTGAACCTGATGCAGACATTATGTCGGGCAAGTCACGTTCCGCTTTTTCGCCGCCACTGAATAAAACCTCTGTGTTAACGCCCTCCATTTCTTCAAAAAAAGGAGCCAAAGCATGAACATGAATCGACAGGTAAAGTCTGTTTTGATGCCCGGCGTACTCTGCACCGCGTTATTGTTAACGGGGTGTACAGGCACTGAACTGGGTGAATGGAACCAAAAAATCAGTGACGCTGCACATTCGTTGGCAAGCGGGGGCAGCGGTGGCTCCAGCGAAGGTAGCATGCCCTGGATGACTCGAACCGGTATTTCCGGGGGCCGGCAGGATGTGCGTCATACGTATACGCTCCCGGTGGATGTTGATACCGCGGCGGCGCGGCTGAAAAGCCATTATCAGTTTATCTCCTCCGAAGAGCTGGAAAGTCTGCGTCAGCGTGATCAGCGCGGCGACTGGAGCGCGAGCTCTATTGATGAAGCGCGTCCGGTCTGGTCAGCAAATCGGGGCAGCTATTACAAGATGGGGCAGGAATGGAAAGGTAATGATCGCCTTGAGCTCGAAGTGGTCAAGTCCGGTACCGGCAGTCGCCTGAAAGTGACGTACAGCTCACCGGATGCGTCGCACCTGACCGATGCTTACCTCGACCGTTTGATGACGCAGTTGCAGCAGGTCGCTAAAGGTCAGCTGGGTTGACGGGAGGTTATCTGATGCAACTCTACTTGTGCGAAAAACCCAGTCAGGGTAAAGATATCGGCGCCATTCTCGGGGCGACGCAGCGAAAGCAGGGTTACCTGGCGGGAGCCGGCGTCATTGTCACCTGGGCTATCGGGCACCTGCTGGAACAGGCCCAGCCGGAGACCTACGGTGAGCAGTTCGGCAGTCCCTGGCGGGAGTCCGTTCTTCCTATTGTCCCTACCCAGTGGAAAATGGCGATAAAAAAAGACACTGCCGATCAGTTCGCTGTCATCCGTGGGTTACTCAAACAGGTTGATTCTGTGGTGATTGCGACCGATGCGGATCGCGAGGGGGAAGTGATCGCGCGGGAATTACTAGAGCATTGCCACTTTACCGGCCCGGTCCAGCGGCTCTGGTTGTCAGCGCTGGACGAGGCCAGTATTCGGCATGCCCTGGCGAACAAACTCCCTGGTGAGAAGACCGCGCCCCTGTATGAAGCTGGCCTGGCGCGATCACGGGCTGACTGGATGACGGGGATGAACCTGACCCGGCTTTACACGCTCAAAGCCCGCGAGCAGGGATACGGCGAAGTGTTGTCGATCGGGCGGGTGCAGACCCCCACGCTGGCGCTGGTCGTGAACCGTGACCGCGATATTGCCAACTTCATCTCAAAACCATACTGGCAAGTCAGGGGCACGCTGCAGAAAGGTGGGATCGCCTTCCCGGCAAACTGGGTACCTGCGGCCAACTACTGTGATGAAGAGAAGCGCTGTATTCAACAGAATGTGGCGCAGGCCGTCGTGCAGCGGTGTCAGCAAACGGCTCATGCCGTTGTGCTTGAGGTGGGGACCGAGCGCAAGAAAGAGTCCGCGCCGTTGGCATTTGATCTGGGCACCCTGCAGCAGGCTTGCTCCCGCAAGTGGGGGATGAGCGCCAACCAGGTCTTGAGTATCGCACAGTCACTGTATGAGACGCACAAGGCCACCACATATCCCCGGACGGATTGCGGCTATCTGCCGACATCGATGCGGGAAGAGGTTGCCGATGTGCTGAGCGCTGTTACCCGCACGGACCCAACGCTCAACGAAAGCGTGGCCAGGCTCGACAGGGCTTTTGTTTCCCGTATCTGGAATGACAAAAAAATTACGGCGCACCACGGGATTATCCCAACCAAACAGCCGTTCGACCTGAGCAAGTTGTCAGCCGATGAGCTCAAGGTCTATCAGCTGATCCGTCAGCATTACCTGGCACAGTTCCTGCCCTTACATGAAGTAGATGTGACGGAAGCCACCTTCAATATCGGCGGGCAACTGTTCCGCACTCGCGGCAAGGTCGAGGCTGTTGCTGGATGGAAAGTGTTGTTCCAGCATGACGTGAGCGAGGCGAAAGAGGAACCGGCTGACACGGATGATGTCCGGCTGCCGGCGCTGGTTAAAGGGGAAACCGTCGCGGTAGCCGGCGCTGAGCTCAAAACGTTGCAGACGAAGCCCCCAGGACATTTCACCGACGGGACACTGATCGCCGCCATGAAAAATGCAGCGGCGTTCGTCAGTGACCCGCAACTGAAGAAAGTGTTGAAAGAGAACGCAGGGCTGGGTACTGAAGCGACGCGCGCCGGTATCCTGGAGACGCTGTTTAAACGCGGGTACCTGGAGAAGAAGGGTAAATACCTACTCTCCACACCGATCGCCGGCGAACTGATTGATGCGTTACCGACTGCGCTGACCAACCCCGGGATGACGGCGCTGTGGGAGCAGGCGCTGGACGAGATTGCCCAGGGCCAGATGACACTCGATACGTTCATGAGCCGCCAGGCACAGTGGACAGGGCATCTGGTGGAGAAAGGGAAGACGCAGGCTGTGAAGTTTACCGCCCCACCTTCACCGCCGTGCCCGACATGCAGTGGGTCGATGCGCCGGCGTGCCGGCAAGAAAGGCGGTGGTGCTTTCTGGGGCTGCAGTAATTATCCCACTTGCCAGGGGGTCATTAACATCGATGCAAAAGGTGGGCGCAAGGCTAAGCGCTATAAAGCGAAATCACCGACTAAAAATAAAGCAACAGGATCGGAGTAAGAGATTGTCTGATGTACATAGCGGAAAGTTTTGCTAAGGTGAGCTAGCTTTGATGCAGGGTACCCCGTAACTGCGGTGGTGGGAAAATTCTTCCATGGTTTTTTTCTGCTTCAGTTCGGTCAGCGGCTTCCACACTCAGGTTGGCTGTCAAGACGTATGCAACTCCGTGAAAAAAGCGTCGGGAGACTAGGTTCCTCCCCGGAGTTAGACAGAATTCACAGAAGGCTAAGGTACCGGCCGTGCGGCGTTGATTTTCGGATCAACGCCGTTTTTATTTTATGGCTCTCAAAACAGAATATTACGGTTGACACTCTCGGTACTTGCATTAAAAATGAACAGGCTTACTTGTTGTCTTCGAACAACCAGCCAATGCTTCAGCACTCTGTGAGAAGCGCCTTCGGGTGAGTGCCAGCCAAAGTTTCAGCGGTCTGTGAGAAACGCCTTCGGGTGACTGCCAATAGCCTCGTAGCCTGAAAGAGGAAGCCCATGTGGCGGTAACTCCGTTTAGCCTTTGAGAACGGAGATCACTTAGCGGTGATGAAGGTCCATTTCACAATCAAGACAGTCTGCACTGACGTACGACTTTGCAGACTCCCGACGGGAAACACTTTTCCCGTCAGGGAAGGTGTATTTCTCCGTCACCGAATCTATACGCCTGGAGAAAACATCATGTCTAGCCAAACTCAACAAGCATCCACTAAAACTGAATACTTCAACCTGACCATCAAGGGCATGGGGTACCTCAGCAACATTCGTCAAGTCAATGGCCCGAATGGTACCTTTATCAGCTGTGTCGTCAATGGACTCTCAGGTCCTACCGATAACGCCAGTTACACGCGTTTCGATGTGACGGTCGCCGGTAAAGAAGCCAGCAGCCTGATCAACCGCTGTCAAAAGTCGGTTGATGAAGACAAGAAGGTCCTGATTGGTTTTGTGCTCAGCAATCTCAAACCGGACATCTTCACGCTCAACAGCGGCGAACATGCCGGTGAACAGCGCGTCAGCCTCAAAGCCCGCCTTATCAAGGTCGATTGGATCAAGATCGGTCAGGAGAAGGTATTTCAGGCCGAGAAATCCGACTCTACGCCGCCTCAGCAAGGTTCCGCACAGCAGCAATACGCGGAAAACTCTTTCTGATAACGCCCTCTACGCCTCGATTTTTCGGGGCGTTTTTACAGTCCCTTGTAATGGCTTGATTAATGGTTGGTAATTGGTAGAGAAAAGTTTTATACGGCTCGGCTGTAATCGTAAAAATACCTTCCCTAACGAGTTCGCTCAGACGGTAGAGTACTGTGGATTAACGGCTAACATGGCATTTTCCATATGGGGTGTTCTGTCCTTTTGTTGCGGGATACTTCATGGCTTTGTTTTTGTTCCCAGCCAGTCTGAGACGGTAATTATCTGTCTCGCGCGCCTATTCCTGTTTACGGATACAACATGAAAGCACTGCCCTTATGCCATTGATCGGGATCGATATCCGAAACCTCCAATCCGTAGGTACGTAACAGCCAGCGTGTTTGCCCACCAAATTCAGGCCCAGGCTCACTGCGACCATGTAGTGCAATACGGTTATTTACCAGAGCAATATCTCCCTGTTGCAGAGGTAACTCAATTACGGACTTAGCACACGCATGCTTCAGGGCGTCCATAGCCTCTTGGGCTGGTTGTTGATCGATTTCAGCTGGTTGCGTGGCGCTGTGGCTAAATCTGATCCACCAGTTTTCATTGACGGGGTAGAGAAGCTGGGCATCATCAACTGCGAGTTCTTCGCCGAGTATCTTAATTATTCCATCACGGAAGGTCAGTTGTGAACCAATGATATACTGGGGTTTTTGCAACTCATTAATGTGCTCTTGGCTCAGTTGATCCATGAGATGGTCAAGAGGCATTACTGTTGTGGGTACTTGCTTCGGGTTGCGCAGTGCGGACAAGCAAACGAAGTCAGGAGAAGGGGCAATGCGGCTATTCATAGGGTCTCGCTGGCCCCGTAGGGGGAAAGCAACACCGTCTGTATGCCCACTCATTTTGCCTGCCGATTTGTCGGTGAATTTACCTCGCCCAGGTGGGAACACCACTAGGTTGACGAACAGCTCCCCCTCGTTTTCTGAGCCGTAGGAAACCGTGGCGGAATTAATTGCCGCAAGGCAGGCAATCGCTGTAACTCGTGCGATGGCCGTTCCTTCGACATCAGGAACTGGGCAAAAATCAATCGGAGTGTCAGGAAGGTCTGATGGTTGGAAAACATTTTCCAGTTTTAGATAAGGTCGAGTCCATGCAAAATCGTATACTTTTGCGCAACTACAATTGAGGTTATTCAGCTCACGTTCTATAGACGGTACCAGACCATGGCCAAGTTCACTAGGTCGTGTCAGAGAGTCGAGCATTTGTTCGAAGGTGACTTTTTCTCGCCAATGTGTGACAGCAGCACGTACTGCTTGTGAAAAGATTTTGCTGATCAATTGTGTCCCTCGCACATGGGTGATATAAAAGTGATATACGCCAACGTGATTTTCGTTCGCTATCTTATTAGCGGAGAATCTTGTTTATGCAAACATCGAAGCTTTAGTCTGTTGATTATCCCTGAGGATACGCTAGTTTCCTAGTCTGTCTTGAACCATTTCTGCATCTACGGAAAATTTCACAAGGTATTTAGACGTTAATTTCTAGGCTGGTGAAGCTGACCCTGAAAGCTCACCATGAAGAACGATCTGCGATGGCATCCTTTACGCACAGCGCCTGTAGATAGATGAACAGGCTTTGGATACGATCATGCAACTTACAACTAACACTCAAAGCACGGATACGAGCTCCCAAGCTGCACGTTTGCAGATTGGCTTGACTACCAAGGTATCGCTGCACGAGGTGGTAAAGAGGGTCGCAAAGAAGCGAGCAGTCTCGGTGACGACCGCTGCTCGGGATTTGTTGCGAGAGGGATTGGATAGATTTGATAAAGAGTCAAGGACGATAAGCCCTTCTAAGCTACTGATCGATTACGAGCGAGAGGCCAATGATTACGAAGGTGAGGCATCTGAAAACTGGGTAATCCGGGCTGACCGACGCTTGGTGATGAAAACTCGGTTACGGGCAGGGGAATACAAGTGTTCGCTTTCGTCATTCGCAAATTACCTCCTCGCTGACGCGCTGAACCATTGTCCTGATGCTGCAGCTGTACGTGCGGAATCTGTTGGAACTATTATTACAGATGAGGCTGTTGCAGAGGCTATCCGGGTAATTGAGCAAGTCAGTGGGGTTAAGGCACGTGCTCTGGCCCCTCAGATCGACCTAGGGAAACAGCGTGGGCTGACTAACATGATTTTAGGCGGTACGGTTCTGGCACCTGCACGAGTGCTTTCGAAGCTTTCCAGTACCTTGAATATGCCTTTGGATGTGATGTTGGTTGCATTGGAGCGCCGGTTTGCCACACAGACGATACCATCATTCAAAGCTACTGACGCCAAACCTATTGTGCAAACAGAACGAAAGGTTTGGAGCGTGGCGGTCAAGGAGCTTCAGTTGCCAACAGATGAGCAAGAGCGGCTCCTGAAGTTGGAGGGCTGAGTGTGAGTCCATTTGATCGGGCGCGACAACAAGCATTTGAAACCAGAGAAGCTTTGGTCGGATTGGGCGATTCTCTCGGAGGTGTAAGCTCTACTGAATTATTGGCTCCGGTTGAAGATGTACTTGAAATCGCGATCGAATTGCTACCTTTTGGCCACCCTGAACTGGGTGGCGGTAGTGGAGTATTGAAGCGAGAAATTCAAACAGTCTACATTCGCAATGATCTGCCTCCCGGTGAAACTGCCTATCTCATCGCTCATGAGTTAGGGCATTGGTATTTGGACGGCGATCGCCCGGCCCAGACCATCTCCCATCTGAGCAGTATGACTGGATCCTTCGGAAGCCAGGCAACGGTCGCCGTCGAGGCTTATGGAACACGAGAGCGTTTGGAGCTTCAAGCTAATGTCTTCGCCCGTGAACTGTTATTGCCGCGTAATGTAGCATGTCAGTTGTTTCAGAACGGCATGGGTGCTACGACCATTGCGGTCAATTTGCAATTGCCGCTAGAGGTTGTACGTCTTCAATTATTTGACGGTGTTTTGCTACCTATCTCGCATCCTGTACTACCTCCATCATTGCCGCCTATGACGCAAGGGCAGCAGAATGCAGCTACTGCTTCAGAGACGTTTGTCAACGTTGTTGCTGGGCCCGGTACAGGTAAAACAACCACGTTGATACATCGTATCAAGCACCTGGTTGAGCAAGGAGCTCCACCTAGTCAGATCCTCGTTTTAACTTTTACCAATAAGGCTGCTCATGAGCTGGTAGAGCGCCTCAAGGTTTCTGGCATTGCAGGGGCCTCTGATATATGGGCCGGGACGTTTCATGCTTTTGGGCTCGAATTCCTCCGTAAATACCATCAGATATTTGGTCTGCAATCCGACATTCGGCTCGCAGACCCGCTGATGCAAGTGCGTCTTATGGTTAGCACGCTACCCAAATTACGGCTCAAGTACTACCTGAGATTGCAAAACCCTTACGACTGGATCCCCGGTGTCCTCGGACATATCAAGAGACTTAAAGAGGAATGTCTTACCGCCGCTGACTACCGAGAACGACTGGCTGTTTTGTCTCCCTGTTCGCCAGATGTGGCTAATGAACGTGAAGATATTGCTACTTTGTTCGAAGCTTACGAAACAGCGATGCGTGCGGAACATTTGGTCGACTATGTTGATCTGATAGCTTTCCCTTCTGCACAGGCTAAGCGGGATCGGGCATCAGTTGCTCAGTATATTGATCATTTCTCACATGTGCTGGTGGATGAGTATCAAGATGTCACAGAGGTGATGGTCGATCTTCTTCGTCAATTGACGCTGAACGCGCAGTCATTTTGGGTCGTTGGGGATGTGCGTCAAGCTATCCACCATTGGCGAGGTGCTTCGATCAAAAGTTTGATGGATTTCGACACTACTTTCCGGGGGGCTATTCCGGGCTCTACTGCGCAGTGTTACGCTTTGGATATTAATCGGCGAAGCACTCCAGAAATTCTGGGGCTATTTTCATGTGCAGGTATCTATCACGCCTTAAATGAGCGAGTCCCGCTGGAACACGTCAGTGCGTATCGTCAGTCGAGCAGAGTTGTGCCTACTATGTACGAATGCGACTCAAAACTGTCCCAGGCGGCCACTATTGCTCAGCGTATTAATGGGCTGGTTCAGCGGGGGATTCCTTACAGGGATCAGGTTGTTATCAGTCGAAAATCTGCAAATGTTGAGCAGATTGTTGAAGCACTTGAAGCTTTGAATGTGCCGGTATTATTCATAGGAGATGTTTGTCAGCGCCCTGAGATAAAGCGATTGCTATGTCTGATGGAACTACTGTGCACACGCCAGCCGCGCTCTTTGGTGGGGTTGAGATCAGAACCGGCATTTTGCATGCCCTCACAGGATATTGAACACCTAATGTTCCTGACGCGCAAAGGTGCCGGCTTAAGTATGCAACGGGGACGGTGGCTATGGTTGCCCACACCGGGACTTTCGCCTGTTGGTCAGAAAATTAAGGACAACCTTGCTTTGCTACTGAAGGGGCTCAAAAGAAGCTCCATGCCGTGGGATTTTGTATCTCGGGTATTGCTCGATCAGCGTTACGGACTGCCAAGGCACAGTGACCAGACGATTCAGGCACATACCCAACGTTTGGCCATTTGGCTATTTGTTTACGCCGTACGTAATGGTGATGGAGATATACGCCAGGCACGGCTTTCTCAGTTCCTGCTTCGTGAAGAACTGCGCCGAAGAATAGGTGAGAAGCTTGGCGATCGTGGTTTACCCCCAGAGGCGCGAGTATTAGATGCTGTTAGCGTCATGACTGTGCATTCGAGCAAGGGGCTAGAGTATCCAGTTGTCCACGTGACCGATGTTGATGATGCATCATACGGTGCTGAACGACCTTATGCGTACGATGTACGAGGGTTGGCTCTTATTCCTCCTGAGGTGCTGAACAGCACAGAATCGGAGTTTATGTTCGAGGAGAAGGTGGAGCGTAATAACCTTCTGTATGTCGCTCTCTCTCGTGCCCGTGATTATCTCTACCTTTATGAGATCAGCGGGTGGTCGCGACCTATACCGCTGAATCGTGCTTCGGCAGCGGTTTTGGTTAAGCGCGCCGGGGTTAAGGTACCACCCGCTCCAGTAAGGTCGATACCGTTAGCCAGCAGCGCTGTGATCCCCACGGTGAGCTATGAGGCATTTCAGATTTACATGAGCTGCCCCCTGCAATTTCATTATCGGCACGAGCTCGCATTAACTGCTGAACAAGATATTGATGTATCGATCCGTGCTCGCTGGGCCATCATGGACATGTTATTGACCGTTGTGAGGGACGTGGCTGTCCCAAAAACGGCATTTCAATCCGCTTGGGATTCCTATCATTTGCCCAGTAAAGAGGAAGACCCAGGCTTGATGAGTGATGCCATAGTTGCAGCTAAACGCGGGCTGTCGGTGGTTAGACGTTTCAACGGCACTGTCGAAGAAGGCATGGTTTCAGAAGTCAACGGTGTTCGCATTGAGCTCCCTTGGATGCTTGTTGATAAGGAGCGATTGCTCTGGGTCCGGGCACAGACGGGTATTCAGTATACCCTTAACCATCTGCGTCCCATGATGCTTAATATCAATGGGGTGCGAAGAACTGATGTAGATATCTACTCTATCATTACCGATCAGCATGTTTCGGGTGGCCCCTCCAAGAAAGCAGAGAGCACATCAGTTTACAAGATGGCCCAGCGTTTTGCAGCAGGAGACAGATCTGCCTCTAAAGGGCGGCATTGCAGTCGTTGCGCTTACTTGAGCATTTGTCCCAGTATCTCCTGATCGCATTTTGGAGCAATGCCCTGTGGGCATCTCGATAGTTTATTTGTATTGACTCATAACGCTGCCTCTTGGGTGGCGTTTTTTTATTTTTGCAATAAAGAGTTGTTAATTGAGCGTCCCGGGCGGTAACCGCACAGTGACACCTGTCAATTGTCACTGAACAGGAAACCTTCCGGATGAAAAAAACATTTCTCGCCTCTTCCCTGGCAGCACTGATGCTGACCGGGTGCGTTACTCAGCAGCCTCTGCAGCAGCGTGATATTTCCCCTGTTACGCCGTTTGTCACCGTCAACCGCAATGTTCAGCCGGTCAGCCCGGATGCCTACGGGCAGGCGCCGGAGGTGGTGCGCTACGACCGTTATTTATTGGTCAGCACTGACCCGGCGGCCGTTCAGCGTGATCCTCTCTCGCAAGTCATCGATATCCGTATTCCGGCGTCAGTAAAACCGACGGTTGCTGATGCGTTGCGCTATGCGCTGCGCCAGTCGGGCTATTCCCTGTGCGCGACCGGACCGGCAAACGGCGTGCTATACCGCCAGGCGTTGCCGGCGGTGCAGTACCAACTGGGGCCGATGCGTTTGCGTACTGCCCTGCAGGTACTGGCAGGTCCCGCGTGGCAGCTCGAGGTAGACGACGTGCAACGTGTTGTCTGCCACAGCCTGCGTTACGGGTATCAGTTGCCGGCGACACAGCTACCGCCGGTGATGGAGGTACCGGGCAAGGCGATTTTAGTACCGGTTTCAGCACGTCCTGCTGCAACTGTCATTGCACCTCAAGCCGTTAACGCGGTGCCAGCAACCGGTGGGTGGTTGAAAAAATGACAGAGCATAATGAAGAAATGGTGCCGATGACACCGGCTAAAAAAGGGTTGCTGCGCAGCAAGACCTTCTGGGGGACAACGGCCGGCGTCGTTGTCGTCCTGGTGGGTGGTCTCGTCGGTACAGGGGCTATCAACCATGTCGACCAGCGTATTGCTCAGCTTGAACAGGCACAGAAAGCACTGGCACCGCAGGATGGCATGAACTCTATGGCCGATGTGGTACAGACGCATGTTAAACAGCTTAAAAGCCTGGCTGAACGCCAGGACTCGCTCACGCGACAGATTGGGGCGCTGACGCTAACCAATGGGTTACCGGAAAAACTTGAGCAGCAGCTGCAGGCTCAACAGGCTGAGTTGAATGCGCTAAAAGACAGCATTGAGTCCATGAAAAAGTCAGCAACTGAAAAGCCTGCACCGACTGTGGCGCCATCAACGTCCGTACCCGCAGCCCCTTCAGCGACAGCCAAAATCACCCCAAAGCACAAACCTACGCCGATTAAATCCTCCCCGCGTAATGCGGTACGCCGTGTGGCGCGTAAAGCGCCATTCGTGCTGACCGGGGTGGAGCAGCGTGGGACGTCGGCCTTTGCTGCCGTGGCGCCGCAGGGATTCAGTGATTTGTCGCAGGTGCGGTTAATCGGGGAAGGGGAGTCAGTCGCCGGCTGGACCCTGGTCAGTGCCGGCTACGGGCAGGCGACGTTTCGTGTGAACGGCCGTCTGCAGACCGTCAGCGCCCAATAAGGAGAGCGTGATGAAACTGAAATACAACATGGTCGCGTTGATGCTACTGACCCCGTTATCACAGGCGGCGCAGCAGACGGCCATCGAGAACAGCCAGTCTACCCTGAGCCAGCTTCAGCAGAGCCAGGCCAATAAGACGGCTGAACAGGGCAAGCAGTGGGGCATCAGTGGGGAAGAGTACCAGCGATACCAGCAGTTGATGGATGGTCCCCGCGGGACCCAATCCCCCGGGCTTGATCCATTAACCGCCCTTGGCATTGAGGCTCAGAGCGACGCCGAACGTAAAAAGTACGCCGAGCAGTGGGTGAAGCAGGAGTTTGTACGCACTGAGAAAGAACTCAAGTTCCAGCGTGAGGTGGATGCGGCCTGGCAGCGCCTCGGTGTGTTGCCGGTCAACATGGGGAACGCTGCGGGTATCGCGCATGACACGGGCGGGCGATTGGCGCTGTTCGTGAAAGCGAAGGACTGCGGTCAGTGTGATGCTCGACTGGCGGCGGTACTGGCAGATAACCGGCCGGTCGACATTTACCTGGTCGACAGCAAGGGCAATGACAGCTTGCTGCGTGACTGGGCCCGGGCGCATCACATTCCCATCGACAAGGTACGCGCACGTCAAATCACGCTAAATCATGACGGTGGCCGCTGGATGAAATTTGGCAACGGCCTGATGCCGGTGGTGCTGCAACAAGGGGAAAACGGATGGACACTCGCCGCGTTCTGACCCGGGGGCTATTGCCCCTGTTTGCCTTCCTCACTTCTGTGGGGGGCGGAGTCGTTCATGCTGTTACCCAGCAGGTACCCTCCGGTTATCGGGAGGTGGCGTTGCGTCACGGGGTTCCTCCTGAGTCCCTGTATTCAGTTGCGTTGGCCGAGACATCGATGGCCCCGAAAAGCATTGTTTCAGTGACCCGCGGCGCCGGTCCGGCCCCGGATGTGGAGCGTCCCTGGCCCTGGACCATCAATGTTGCCGGTAAAGGGTATCGCTATGCCAGCCGCCTGCAAGCCTGGGAAGCCTTGCAGCGTTTTTTGAAAACACATCCTCGCAAGCGCATTGATGTCGGGATTGCCCAGGTCAATCTGGGCTGGAACGGCCATCACTTCACGTCGACCTGGGCGGCGTTTGAACCGTACACCAACCTCAACGCCGCCGCGGCCATCCTGCGGGAGTGCTATGACCGCAACCCCGGTAGCTGGCTGGTTGCCGCCGGGTGTTATCACCATCCTGCCGGCGGAGCGCCCGCTGCCCGGTATAAATCCATCGTGAGCGGCAAGCTGGCACGCCTAAACGGCAAGGCATCCGCCCCGATCCGGATGACCAGCACTATGCCCACGGCGTTACCGGCACAAACGGCGGCGCTGACCTGGATTGAACCACGGAGCCAATAATCATGAAAAAAGTGAATTTTCTGCTGTTCGGCCTGAGTCTGGTGACCACCGCGGCGCTGGCCAACCTGAATGTGATTGCCGATGTCGGTGGTGAAGATGCTTCGCCGTATTTTGAAGGTGTCAACCGCCAGGAGGGGGCGCAATCGTCTCCGGTCGTGCCGCCGGCGCCGGCATCTCCTGCTGATACCGAGGCGGCAGTGTTGCCCGTGGCAACGCCAGAGCTGACACCCGGAGATGTGGCTGACAGACCGCTGCAGTTACCCGGCATTGGCGCGCTGTTTATTGTGGGTGATGACGATGCCAGCCGCATCTGGCTGCAGGTGAACGCTGAACAACTCAAATCGCGACATGCTGCGGGACTTGTTGTGAATGTCAGCAACCAACCTGCACTGCAGGTGCTGCGTGAACTGGCACTGGGTGTGCCGATGGCGCCCGCATCCGGCAGTGAACTGGCGCGTCGTCTGCAGTTGGCGCATTACCCGGTGCTGATCACCGATACCGGGCTGTCACAACAGGTTACGCCATGATGTCGGCACAGCACATCGTCATAGTCACTGCGTTGATGGTGAATCCTGTGCTGACGGCGGTGCTGATTGGACTGTTTGTTGCTGTCATTGCGGGGTTGAACTGCCGTGGCCGGGAGACGGCCAGTCGTCGCCGCCACCGCCGTTATCAGGCTACAGCTGCACGAGTGTTTGAGCGATTGCAGCAATTGGATGGCGACTCGCATCGCCTAGTCTACCTGCGCAAAATCAATCCCTACGTATTTGAAGAACTATTGTTGCTGGCCTGTGAACGCCAGGGACATCCGGTCAAACGCAATGCCTCATACAGCGGTGATGGCGGCCTGGACGGTCAGGTCATCATTGATGGCAAAAAATACTTCATCCAGGCCAAACGCTATGGCCGAACCATCACCCCCTCACACATCCAAGACTTTGGTGCGCTGCTGCTGAAATCTCGGTGCGAGGGTTTTTTTATTCATACCGGTCGTACTGGCCACCTTAGCCGGGCATTGCTGCAAAACCATACCCACGTTCACCTGGTCAGTGGTCAGCGCCTGCTGGATTTATTGGCCGGTAAACCCCGTTGGTACGAAAAAGGAATCAATCGACCATGAGTAATCGCCACGTGATGGAAGCGTTGCTGCGCCCGGCAGTCGAATTGAATACAGCGATTGTGGCTGGCACCGCAGCTGTCATTTGTTTTGTTGCTCCCTGGTCGGTAGCGCTGGCACCAGAGGTGAGCTATGTCACCGCCGGCAGCTTTGCGGTGTTATCTGCCATACGAGCCCGTCAGGGCATGCAGGTGATCCGCTATCGCCGCAATCTGCGCCGGCTGCCGCGGTATGTCATGACCAGTGCCCAAATCCCGGTCAGCCGGCAGCGGTTGTTCCTGGGGCGGGGTTTTCGCTGGCAGCAAAAGCACATCCAGCGGCTGATGGATACCCGTCGTCCAGAGGTTGAGAAGTATGTTCAGCCGCCGCAGCTGTACCAGATGGCGCGGCGCCTGGAGCTTAAAACCGAATACACCCTACCGTGGTTATCCCAGTTGCTGCGCAAAGACTCCGCATTGAACCCGGTCAGGCCGTTGCCACCGGTCGGAGGGAACCCGGCAATTCATGGTATTGAGCCCGATGAGCTGGATGTTTCGATGGATTTGCGTGAACGCGTGGGCCACAGCCTGGTACTGGGTACTACCCGTGTGGGTAAAACGCGTCTAGCTGAGTTGCTGATCACCCAGGATATTCGGCGCGGTGACATCACCATCGTGTTTGATCCGAAAGGCGATGCGGACTTGCTGCGGCGTGTCTGGGCTGAAGCCCACCGTGCCGGCCGTGGGGATGAGCTGTTCATCTTCCATCTGGGTTGGCCGGATATCTCGGCACGCTATAACGCCGTCGGTCGCTTTGAACGGGTATCGGAAGTCGCCGGCCGTATCTCCGGGCAGTTGAGTGGGGAGGGCAACAGTGCGGCATTCCGCGAGTTTGCCTGGCGATTCGTCAACATCGTCGCGCGTGCCCTGGTCGCGTTGGGGCAGCGACCGGACTACACCCTCATCACCCGCTATGTGAACAACATCAGCGAACTGTATGAGACCTACGCGAAAAAGGTCATTGAAACGCGTATGCCGGCACTGCAGCAGCAGATAGATAACAACCTGAAAGTGCTGACGGAGGAGGACGTGCCGCGCAACATGCAGGGACAACCGAACGCGGTCAAAATATTCGCTGTTGAAATGGCCCTGAGCTCGGAAGCTGGCAAGCAGCTGTACGACCCTATCCTGGATGGCTTGCGCTCAGCCGTGCGCTATGACCGTACCTATTTCGATAAAATTGTAGCGTCCTTGCTGCCTCTGCTGGAAAAACTCACCACCGGCAAGACCGCAGAGCTGCTGGCACCGAACTATATGGACATGAATGACCCCCGGCCGATATTTGATTGGGAGCAGGTCATCCGAAAGCAGGGCATTGTCTACGTAGGGCTGGATGCGCTGTCGGACGGTGTGGTCGCCTCTGCCGTCGGTAACAGCATGTTTGCTGATCTGGTGTCAGTGGCTGGCCATATCTATAAACACGGCATGCATGGCGGGTTGCCGACCCGTGCCGACGGCAAACTGCCGATCAACCTGCACTGCGATGAGTTTAACGAACTGATGGGGGACGAATTTATTCCTCTCATCAACAAAGGCGGTGGCGCCGGCATGCAGGTGACGGCTTACACGCAAACCGAGTCGGACATCGAGGCTCGCATAGGCAGTACCGCCAAGGCTGCCCAGGTGACGGGTAACTTTAATACCCTGATCATGCTGCGCGTGCGAGAGAACCGGACCGCACAGCTACTGACAACACAGCTCCCGGAGGTCGATGTCTACACCAAAACCCTGGTGTCGGGGCACGCCGATACGGCCGACGTCGAGAAAGGGCAGGACTTCACGTCCAGCACCCAGGATCGCGTTGGTACGGTGAAAACGCCGCTGCTGATGCCGGCGGATGTGATCAACCTGCCGAAGGGGCAGGCGTTCGCGTTGCTGGAAGGCGGGCAGTTGTGGAAAATTCGGATGCCCTTACCCAGTGGGGATGGCGATGATGCGTTGATGCCACCTAACCTAGAGAAGATTGCCGAGGAGATGCAGCGCAATTACCGGACCAGTGAATCCTGGTGGTCAGCCAGCACGGTAATGCCTGATGCGGTCATAAAAGGGGGACTGAATGTCACAAGCGGTGAATAATCAGCCTCAGCAGCCCGTACAACCTCGCAAGCATGGGGTGTTTTACAACGTACTGTGGGGCTGGCCATGGATGCTGATCGGGATGTTCTTCGCCTCGTTGTTAGTGAGCTTGGTGATTGAGTATGTCGGGATGGCATTCTTCTGGCCAGAGCTTGGCGCGTCGCACAGTGAAGCGGTGATGCATACCGAAATGGGGTATTTGTCATCGGAGTTTACCCGCAGTCTGATGTTGTCTGAGCCGTCAGTCACCGTCACGCGGTGGATTGGCCAGGCGTATCAGTGGACCTTCGTGGACAGCGGTTTTTTGGACTGGATCCAACGTGCCTATGATTCGCAGGTGCACAGCCAGAATGCGGTGGCCCGAGAGCTGAACAATTGGAGTGGCTGGCTGGCCGCCACGCTCAAGGAGTACCTGGTGGCAACAGTGTATGTCACCGTCATCACCCTGGTGCGGGTGACCATTCTTGTGCTGTCCATCCCGCTGTTTATCCTGGTGGTCCTGGTTGCGCTGACAGAAGGCCTGGGGCGGCGTGATATCCGTCGTTATGGCGCCGGCTATGAAAGCAGCTTTGTCTACCATCATGCGAAAAGAATGGTAAAGCCGGCTATCTATATTCCCTGCATGCTGTATCTGTCCTGGCCAACGGCGGTATATCCCAACCTGCTGCTGTTGCCGGCCGCTATCCTGCTCGGTATTGCGGTGACGGTAACCACAGCCTCCTTCAAAAAATACCTGTAGCTCTGAATTCCGGGCTGGACGGCGGCGTATAAAACTTGTTTTTGTGCGCTGCCGTCAGCAGACAAGCCGCAAAGCGGCGCGTCAGTTGGCTTCCCCCAGAATTTCGGCCACCTTTCCACCTGTTGTACGATGGTAATGCCAGTTCTGTCTGACTGTGACTGGCAAGGGTGTCAGTTGTAGGCAACTGACATTAGGTCAATTGATGTGGGGATATCAGTATGAACATTCTGAACGCTGAAGTTGTTCACAGTGTTATCAACGGGTTGAACGCAACAGGTGTTCATCAAAGGTATGCCTCGTTTTTTGTTTCCCCAAGTGCGGGGGCGTTGCTCAGTTTTGTACTGGCTGCAACGCTGCTAACTCTGCAATTGATGCCGTTGGGCGCGAAGAGAAAACGTAAATAGGAGGGTTGGAAGGGTCGCCATTCGTGGCGGCTTTTTTATGTTTCATGCCTCACGTAGCGGTTTCCCCAACCACGTTCCCCCCCGAAGTGGATAAAAATTATCAAAATTCCATAAAGAGTTATCCGCTGACCTGACCCTTTGTATCCCGCACCCTGACAGCACCCTAAATCACCAAGGAGTGCTGCATGCGTATCCCCGTAGTCGTCACCCGAGGATTGGGCGCCAGCTGTTTGCTGGGGTTGTCCTTCCTTATCGCACTGCCTGCCTGTGCTGCTGAAAAAGATGAGTTGGCGTCTGCTCAACGCATGTTGATTCAGGTGCAGGCAGCACTTGAACGCGCGCGCGTTGCCGCCGTTCAGGCCGACCAGTCCGAGCGTGGTCGTTTCTTTTTCGACTATGCCCGTGCCACGTCCGATCTGAAAACTATCAATGCCGGTATTGACCGCTATCTGGAGCCATCGCGCGCGCAACCGCGTGATGGCAGCGCTGTGGCTGGCAATTACCGTCGGGAGCGTCCCTGATGGCCATGACCGGTGCACAGGAACAGGCCTTCAATGCGGCCAGCGGCGGGGTTGAAGCCAGCATCCTGTCGCTGATCTGCATCGGCGGGTTGCTGGCGACGCTGTTTGTCTGGGCGGCCTGGGCGCTGACCGATATCTGGAAAGGGTGGAGCAACCAAAAGATCCGCAACGCGGCGATGGTGCAGTTTGCCGTCAGGCTCGTGCTGCTGCTGGTTGTTGTTACCTGGATGTTTGCCAGTTGAAGACGCTGGACGGTTTTACATGTTGTTAATTTCACACTGCAAAAAGGAAAGTTTTATGAATGCTGTAGTTCGTCTTTTCCGTCATTTCTCTGCGCGTGTCGCGGTGGCGACTTCTCTGGCTTATGCCGCCAGTCAACCGGCGCATGCTGCCCTGCCGAGCGTTGAACCTCCGTCTTCCGGCGGTGGAGGTGGCCTGATGGATACGCTGAAAGGCTATTTGCAGGATGGCATTGTGCTGGTCGGCCTGGTGTTGGCCGCGGTGGCATTTATCGTGGTGGCCCAGTCAGCGGTCTCCACATTTCATGAAGTCCGTGAAGGGAAAACCAACTGGGGTAAATTCGGCGCGATTATCGTGGTCGGTATCGTGCTGGTCGTGGCGGTTATCTGGCTGGTCGGCAAGTCCGCTGAAATCCTGTTCTAAGGTCGTTCGCTATGCAGACTATCCGATTTTTGCCTGACCGTCTTAACGCTGAGCCTGTCGTCTTCCGGGGCTTTACCACCCCGGAGATGGGACTGGCGGCGTTGGCCGGGGTGGGACTGGGTCTGCTCGTGTCGTTGCCGTTTTTTCCGCTTGCCGGTTGGGTCGTGATACCCACCGGCATGCTGGTGACCCCTCTCCTCGTTATCTGGTTTGGTGGCAGCCGGCTGACGCGCCTCAAGCGCGGTAAACCGGAGAATTATATCTGGCAGCGCCTCGAGGCGCGTAAACGTCGCATGGGGTGGGGTGATCCCACCCTGATTATCGACAAACAGGGCTGGTCGTTGCGCCGCAGCCGCGTTGTTAAGAGGTCAACATGAGCCATTTTAGACATGCGGTTAAAAACCGCGACCAGCACATTCTCACATTACGCGTTGCCTGCGGTGTGCTGGTTGTTTTCCTCCTGGTGGCCAGCATCGGCTGGATGCGGGCGCCGGAGAACCTGACTATTCATAACCCCCCCGACCTGCGTAGCGGCTCTACCCGCGCCTGGTGGGAGGTTCCGCCCTCAACAGTCTACAGCTTCGGCTTTTATATCTTTCAGCAACTCAATGCCTGGCCAAAAAACGGTGAGGTGGATTACCCGGCCAAAATCAATGGCCTGTCACCCTACCTGACACCGTCGTGTGAGCGTTTCTTGAAAGCTGACGCCAAAAAGCGCAGCGAAAGCGGCGAGCTCGCCGGCAGGACGCGTGTGGTGTTTGAAATCCCCGAGCATGGTTACAACGGCCGTTATAACCAGAGCCCGGTGACGGTGAAAGGCCGTGATAACTGGGTGGTACGCCTTGATCTGGTGGCGGATGAGTCCTTTGCCGGCGAACCGGTGAAGCGCGCACTGACACGCTACCCGCTGAAAGTGGTGCGCGCAGAAGGGGATCCGGAACGTAATGAGTTCGGTCTGGCCCTGGATTGTTACGACAGCATGCCACAGCGTCTGGCTGCGGCGCCGGCGGAACCCGCGCCTGAGAAGAAAGGAGTATTCCAATGATGAAAGCACGCGTTCTTGCGCTTTCCCTGAGTGTGCTTCCCCTGGCGGCGATGTTCACCGTACCGGTAGCCCAGTCGGAAGAGCTGATGAAATGGGAGCGTATCCCGCTGCAAATCCCGCTGGCCGTCGGCAAGGAGCGGGTGCTGTTTGCCGATAAAAATGTTCGCGTCGGTTTCCCGCCGGCACTGAACGGCAAGCTGCGGGTGCAAAGCAGTGGCGGGGCTGTTTATCTGAAAGCCGATGCCGCATTTCCGCCAACGCGTCTGCAACTGCAGGACGTCGAAAACGGGGGGGTTATTCTCCTCGATGTGACGGCATCGGACAAAGGCTCCGCCGAGCCGGTGCGTATTGTCTACAGCGGTGATGTGTCGTCGATCAGTAGCAGTAATGATACCGCGACCTCGTCAGCCGGGAGCCCTTCGGCAGCGCCTGGGGCGGAAGACGGCACCCAGGCGAAGCGTAAAAAAATCAGATACAACGCCCCGCTGCCGGTGGTGCTGACACGCTATGCGGCACAAAGCCTGTACGGTCCGGTGCGCACGGTTGAGGCGGTGCCCGGCATTCACCCGGTCAACCCGCACCTGCCGAAACGTATCACCACACTGTACCCGTCAGAGCCGGTGGCCATCACCCTGCTGGGCGGCTGGGGTATTGGCAGTCGTAACGTTGTGGCGCTAAAAGTGCAGAACACCGCCAGTCGCAAAATCATCCTGGATCCGCGGGTACTGCAGGGGCAGTTCGTGACGGCCACCTTCCAGCACCGTTATCTGGGGCCGGTGGGTACCCCGGAGGACACTACCACGCTGTACCTGGTCACCGCCGGTCGCCCGGATGGGGCGTTTGTCGCGGAGCCGTCGGGGGTTCGCAAAGCGGTGAAGGCAGCGAAGAAGGGGGCAAACCATGGCTGATGTGAAATCTAACATGCTGCCGAAAGTGATTGTGGTCGGCGTGCTGGCTGCGGCCGTGGTTGTTGGGCTGAAAGCCTGCAGCAGCAATAAAACGACGGAGAAAACTCAGCAGGCACATAACGTGCTGGCCAATATGTCGCCGGAGGAGTTGCGCGCCCTAGGCGTTGAAGGGGACACGCCGGAAGACACGTTGCGCACCCTGGTCGGCACCCTGCGTACCACCCGGACCCAACAGGCTGAGCTGCAAAGCAACATCGACAAAGTATTGAAAGAAAACGAAGCGCTGCGCAAACGCAATACCAATGTCTCCGGCCAGGTCAATGAGGCTGTGGCCGGTTTCCAGAAACAGGCGCAGCAACGCCAGCAGCAGCTCCAGCAGGAGCAGCAGACGCTGATGGGGAAAATCCAGACGCTGACCGATCAATTGGCCGGGAACAAAGACAAGGCGAAGAGCGACAGTGATATCCCGCTCGGTCTGGGGCTGGATGGCATGGGCGCCGGCGAGGGAAGCGCGGCACCTGGCCAGGATGGTTTGATGTGGGTCGGACCGAAGGACATGAAAGAACCCGATCCGCGCAATCCGAACAGCGCCAAAGACGGCCCGCAGTTCCCGACGTCGTTCCTGTCTTATAACGCCATCACGCGCCAGAAAGCCGCCTATGAGCAGCAGGTAAAAGGCCGCACCAATGAAAAAGGGGGGGAGGAGAATGCCGAGCCGGTGTTTACCTTGCCTGAGAACTCCACTCTGGTGGGCAGTCGTTCCATGACGGCGCTGCTGGGCCGGGTGCCGATCAACGGCACGGTGACCGACCCCTATCCGTTCAAACTGATGATTGGTAAAGATAACCTGACGGCGAACGGCATCGAGCTGCCGGACGTGGAAGGGGCGATTGTCTCTGGGACCGCCAGTGGCGACTGGACGTTGTCGTGCGTGCGTGGCCAGGTCAACAGCATTACGTTCGTGTTTGCGGACGGTACGGTACGCACCTTGCCGCATCCTGACACCAATATGAAGGCAAACAGCAGCAACAATAGCGGCAACAGTGGCAAAGACGTCAGCACCACCGCCGGTATCGGCTGGATTTCCGATGACAATGGCATTCCCTGTATCGGCGGGGAGCGTAAATCCAATGCCTTGACCTACCTGCCGACCATTGCCGCGTTGTCTGCCGCTAGCGCCGCCGGTGAGGGGATCAGCCAGGGGCAATACACCACGCAAAACAATGTCAATGGCATCAGCGACACCATGACCGGCAATGCCGGCCAAGCGGTGCTGGGCAAAGCCCTGTCCGGCGGAATGAAAGAGACCGCCGATTGGGTACGCGAGCGCTACGGCATGATGTTCGACGCCGTCTACGTCCCTCCGGGCCAGAAACTGGCCGTACACATTACCCGCCAACTGGCGATCGATTTTGAGACCAAAGGGCGCAAGGTGCGTTACGACTTTAGCCTGCCAGGCGAAGACGGCAGCACCGGCGGACTGGATTAACGCGTCATTCAGAGGAGAAAGGGCATGCTGTGGCTGTGGCGTCAATGCGAAAGGATGAGTCGCCCACAGGGCTGGGCGTTCATTTTACTGTTCTGCAGCGCGTTTTGGCTGAGTGTGCAGCTTCTGCTGTGTTTGCTTATAAGAGAATGATAATCATGCGGAAAAACCTATTTAACCGAGTCCTGGCTACCGCTGTCATGGTCAGCATCATGGCATTGGTCGGCTGCTCGACGTCGAAAGAGGAAATGCTGCCACCGGGCGATAGCTCGATGCTGGAATTGTGGCAGGGTGATGACGGCGGTGGTTCGGCACGTAATGCGGTGGCGGCCCGAGACAGTCTGCGCCGGCCGCTCACCGACAGCGAAAGTCAGGCGACAGCGGCGGACGATCGCAGCTACAGCCGCACCCAGGAAAGCGAAATCAGCCAGCAGTTCCCGCGGCTACCGAACCCTGACCTGGTGATGTATGTCTTTCCGCATCTGGCGGACGGCAACGCACCGGTGCCGGGGTACAGCACCGTGTTCCCGTTCTACAGCCAGGTGCAGTATGCGATGCCGGGTGAACGGACGGAGGCCTACTGATGCGATTTTCCCTGTTTGATAAAAAGCGCCTGACGCGCAAGACGCCGGTGGTGCCGGCTACGGGTGACCAGGACACCGTGATCGCCACTGAGGATGGCGTGCCGCTGTCCGTCGACGGGCGTGAGCCATTACGGCGCCCGGGTAAGATGACGGTAAAGGATGAGAAACAGGTGTATCACGCCAACCCGTCCATCGTTGATTACCTGCCCTGGGCGGAGTTTCTCGACCGCGAACAGTGTATTTTGCTCGATGACGGGGTGTCCGTCGGGGCTGTTTTTGACATCACGCCGGTAGCCACCGAAGGACGCACGGACGATCGCCTGGAGCAAATGCGCGACACGGTGGAAGACGCCCTGCAGGACTCATTTGACGAGCATGACGAAAACCCCTGGGTGGTGCAGTTCTTTTGCCAGGACGAGAACAACGTCGAGGCGTATATCGACCGCCTGAGAAATTACGTCAAACCCCATGCCCAGGGCAGCGCGTTCACAGAAGACTGGCTGAAAGAAACCGAACGTCATATGCGCGGTATCGCTCGTCCGGAAGGCCTGTTTAAGGACACGCTGATCACCGATCAGCCATGGCGTGGGCAGCAACGTCGTACCCGCATGGTGGTGTATCGCTGGATTGGCAAGGGTAATCATGTTCCGATGCCGCCGATCGCCATGCTGAATCAGACCTGTGAGCGGGTGACCGGGGCGCTCGCCGGCGCCGGCGTTGCCTGCGTGCGCCAGAACGGGGCACAGGTCCATGACTGGCTGCTGCGTCATTTTAATCCCAACCCGGAGTGGGTGGAAAAAGAGACCCTGTACCGTGACGCCGCCTATTTTGACAGTCGTGATACGCCGGAAGGCACCATGCCGGTGCAGAACGATTTTGCCGAGACCCTGCTGTTCACACCGCCCGTGTCCGATCCGGACCAGGGGGTGTGGTGGTTCGATAACCAGGCGCATTGTGCCATTCCCGTCGAGAAGCTGCGCCGCCCGCCGGAGCTGGGCACCATCACCGGTGAAATGAAACGCGGCGAGAAGAAAATCAATGCGCTGATGGATTTGTTCCCGGAGGGAACGATGCTGTGCATGACCATCGTGGTACAACCTCAGGACACGCTGGAGAATGATTTCAACAAGCTGTCGAAAAACGCCGTCGGCGAGAATACCGAATCCGGCCGCGTGCGTCAGGACGTGGCTCAGGTGAAAGAGTACCTGGGGAATCGCCACAAGCTGTACCGTGCCGGCATTACGTTCCTGCTGCGTGCCGGCGACCTGACCACACTCAACCACAAACGTGTCGATCTGACCAACGTGCTGCTGGGCGCCGGCCTGCAACCGGTACGGCCGGAGTTTGATGTGGCGCCGCTCAATACCTACCTGCGGGCGTTACCGATGTGTTTTAACCCGGAGACCGACAAGAAACACTGGTATACCCGCCTGACCTGGGTACAGCACCTGGCGGGACTGCTGCCGGTGACCGGCCGTGAGACCGGGACCGGTAACCCCGGTATGAGCTTCTTCAACCGCGGCGGGGATACGCTGACGGTTGACCCGCTTAACAAGCATGACCGTAGCCAGAATGCACACATGCTGTATTTTGGCCCGACCGGCGCGGGGAAATCGGCGACGCTGTGTGCGACCTTATCGCAACTGATGGCGATACACCGGCCACGGTTGTTTATCGCGGAAGCGGGCAACTCGTTTGGGTTGCTGGCCGATTACTTCGAGAGCCAGGGGCTCAGCGTCAATAAGGTGAGCATCAAGCCGGGCAGTGGTGTCTCTCTGCCGCCGTTCTCCTATGCGCACAAGCTGGTCGAAGATGCATTAACGACGTTGGCTCTGGATGAAAATGACCTGCCGGACATCGATGCCGATGGCGACGACGATGATGACAAGCGCGATTACCTGGGTGAAATGGAAATCTCGGCGCGCATGATGATCACTGGCGGTGATGCGAAGGAAGAGCACGAACTGAAGCGTGCCGACCGCGCGATGATCCGTGAAGCCTTGTTGATGGCGGCGCGTCAGACCTATGACGAAGGGCGGCAGATGTTGCCGGCAGATCTGCAGAAGGCGTTGTATACCCTATCCAAAGACGAAGGGAGTGATATCCGTAATGAGCAGCGCCGGGCCAAGGCGGCTGAAATGGCCGAGTCGCTCGGGATGTTTACCCAGGCCGGCAGCTTCGAGGCGGAGCTGTTTAACCGCGAGGGTAGCCTGTGGCCAGAGGCGGATGTCACCCTGATTGACCTGGGGCATCTGGCGCGTGAGGGGTATGAGGCGCAGATGGCGCTGACGATGGTGAGCCTGACCAACACCATCAACAACATTGCCGAACGAGACCAGTACTCGGAGCGGGACATTGTGTTTGCAGTGGATGAAGCCCACATTGTGACGGTGAACCCGCTGCTGGCGCCCTACATGACCAAAATCGTCAAGATGTGGCGTAAACTCGGTGCCTGGCTGTGGCTGGCGACACAGAACTTAAAAGACTTCCCGGACATTGCCGAGAAGATGCTGAATATGGCGGAGTGGTGGGTCTGTCTGACGATGCCGCCGGAGGAGGTCAACGATATTGCCCGTTTCAAGGCGCTGACCGAGGAGCAAAAAGCGGTGCTGCTGTCGGCCAGCAAGCTGTCCGGTTGCTATACCGAGGGAGTGGTGCTGTCGAAAAAACTCGAGGCGCTGTTCCGTGCGGTACCGCCAAGCCTGTATCTGGCCCTGGGGATGACCGAGAAAGAAGAGAAGGCCGAGCGCCGCGCGCTGATGCAGGAGTTTGGTTGTAGTGAGCTCGAGGCTGCCCGCAAGGTGGCGCAAAAGCTTGACCGCCTGCGCGGCCTGGCGGCGAACGGGGAGGCTCGGGCTGCATGATGACCCTGAAATACCCTGAACCTGGTGTACGACCGCACGGCCAGGTCTGTCGTGAACCGTCGTTGTTTACCCTCCCTCCGCAGGGTGTGGCCACCTTAAGCGATACGGATGCGCAGGCGCTTGAGATGTTCTGTGCGGCTATCCGCGATCGGCTGTGGGGACCGGTCACACTGACTGCCCACCCGCATCGCATCGGGAGGCGTACCAGCGTGGCGTTGCATCTTGAGGGCCGGCTGGGGCGCTGTATCGATGTGCTGATCACGGTGACTGGCAGTACGCTGTGGCCCCTGCCAGAGGAGTATGACCACCCGCGCTGGTATGTCACCGTACCGGATGCCGCTGATGTGGTGTATCTGTTGCTCCATCTAAGCGATTTGTGCGAGCGATTTCGGGTTAATTAGTTTGAAGTGCTATTACTCTTTGACCGGCCTTCTGGCCGGTTTTTTATGAAGCCGTCTGAGGAAAAGTATGATAATTCGTGTATCTACGTCCTGATGAAAAAAGTGTGACTGACGGCGGCATGGCTCATGCTTTTGGTTCCGAAGTACAACATATGTTTGTCCACTATGTGCCAGCGGACATTGCTGGCACATGGTATGTTAGTTTAAGGGGGCAGGTCATGCCCTGTATTCCGCCGTGGTACAATAGTTGCGCAATTCATACAAGGAGGCGTTACATCGTGAAAATTGTTTTCGAGGTTAATGGAAAGAAAGTCCCACTAAAATCTTTAAAATACATAAGCAAAAAAGATCAACTCGAAGTAATGAAAAACTGGTTCTTTGAAAACTTTGAAGATCCGGCAAATGCTTGTCCGTATGAAAGTAGAGAAGGTGGCTATGCTTACATATATGGCGGGCCGTATGATGCGAGCGGAGAACTACAAGCCATCTTTGATCAATATGTCAAGGCTGAGTATATCGAGGAATTAGTAGATGACTTACAAACACAATGTATTGACTGGTCTGGAAACTCAAATAATGTAGATGATTGGTACAATGATGATATCTACGATGCTGTAACTTCTTCCGACAATCCGCATTTAAAATTCATTGACAACATCGACAAAATAAAAAAACTTGCAAAAGATAAAACTGAACAACAGCAAAAAGACCACTTGCTTAGTTTGCTCTACACGAATGTTATTACAGCTTTGGAAACGCTTTATGTTGAACTATTCATTAACTCTATAGAGAAAGATGATGTTTACATAGCAAATTGTATAGAAAAAGGTAAGACTGAATTTAAAGTAAGCAAAGAGATTGCTGCATTGCCTTTCAAGGGTGAACCCATCGAGAAAATTAGGGGAGAGCTAATCAGGTCAATCAAGGAACACTTGATCAGTGCAAGCTGGCATAGCACTAAAAAGGTAATCGACCGCTATGAAGCTACATTCGATATAAAAGTACGAAAAGACTGTCCGATAGAAGCTATTGAATTGGCAACCCTCAATCGAAATCACTTAGTGCATCGTGGTGGAAAGGATAAAGAAGGAAACCTCGTAGTGATTATGGATCAGACTCTTGAAACGCTGATTGATAATGCATCAAACCTGGCAATTACGCTCTACAACAGTTTAAATGTAGCAACGAATAAAGCTACTATGTTACAACCAGATGACAAACCGTTCATTCATGAATTTTAATAGCGCAGGTCATACATGGATATTCGCACACGAAAGGCAAATTTTTTAGAGTCGTTAGATTCAACTGAAGTGATACACAAAGCAGTAAGTCTCGCTATAGATTGCATGATTGATAATCATAATAGCTATGAGGATACCCCCTTAGTTGTTACCTGCTATGATGACTTCTGTAGGCGTAAGGTACTAGATTATGTACAGGAATTTTGCGAAGCTGCGTACCCCGACACGGATAAATATTACTTTAATCCTAACATACTCAGCATTAACGGCAGGACTAGTGAAGAAACCTGTATTAACTTAATTAAACTCTTAATAAGTACAAAAGGCATACTATTTTGGTCAGATGCACCATCGTGGTTCGCTAGCCTTCCCGACGGATTATTCCATGTTGTTAACATTGATCAAAACAACGTGACTCGCGGCCTTAATAAGAAAAACTCTAAGCCGACAATAATCAATAAAGAGTACAGCGTAGATACACTACTATCAGAGCTATTTTTGAATGGCGCACACATGGAGCAAACCAACGCAAACAACATTTCTGAGGCAGGCATGAAGTTCTATGATGAATGCCATGCTGGATTAATCAGACCAATACCCGCTCCAGTAGGAGCGTCATATGATGAAGAGATCACAATTAATTCTCCAGATTGGCAGAAGCTCGCGTGTGTAGCTTTACGCCGCTATCAGTCAAAGGAATGTCATGACGGAATGCAATGGGATACAACCGATCATGGTTGGATTGATGTAATCGCGTATCCGTTCATCGAAGAAATACAATCAATGGATAATAGTGGTAATCGACAATGTTTAGTTGGGCTAGTCACAATAAACAATTCAAATGCAAATTCTCCGTACCTATCTACCGTTTGGATACATCCATTTTATCGCAGGGGAGGGTTATTAAGTAACTTATGGGAAAAATTACAAGAGCGATATGGAAGTAATTTCGAAATTGAGCAACCTAATGAAAATATGAAAGCATTTTTGAAAAGTGTGAAACACGCAGATTACTAATTTCTGAATCAGCCTGTGGAGCTAGGATTGGTGTGAAGAAGTGGGGGGAACAGCCTCAACGTGATGCTATGCAGATTTATAACACGCTAAACATCTCAAAAGGACCCCATTTGTTCCCTTGACCTGCTCCCTGCTAATTAACACAGAAGGCTGTTAGCAATGTCCATTCCTCGCTCTTAACAGACGGTCATGTTTTACTACGTTCAACTACAAAGTATCACCAGAACAAGCCGCGACTAATACAGATGACGATTATGAGCGCGATGACCTAAGGTCGGTTGAAGCATCAACGACTAAAATTATCATAATCCAATAAAGACTTCTTTGCTGCCTTCTTGAACTACTCGTAGCACCCTGTGTGGATTCTATCCACGCAGGAGTGCAGGCTATGAAAATCAGCACGTTGCTGACGTTGTTCCCTCTGCTGATGCCGGCGTCGGTGTTTGCCGGCACGGTACTCTATACCGATTCCCACCATCCACCGAGTAACGTTGATGCCTCGGTCTCCGTTATTTATCTTGATGGTCCCGAGCAACTGCAGGCGCAGACGTTTGGAGAGCTGTCGTCGAACCCGGATGAAGCCGAGCGCCAGGCTAAGGCCGTGCTGCAGTCACCGCAATGGCAGGCTCATGAACAGGAGCTGGCCACGGTCTACCGTGCGGTGGTGCGTGCCTGGGAACTGGGCGTGACAAAAGTGCCGGCCGTCGTGTTTGACGATAGGGATGTGGTGTATGGCACGGCTGATATAGCCCAGGCCATGGCACTACGTGCCCAGTCACAAGGGGGGCAGTAATATGCAGCGACCCCTTTTGCATGGGATGCCCCCGGAACAACCCCGCCTTACCCTTAAATCCCTCAGTGTGGCCATTATGTTGACCGCGGCCAGCGTGCCGGCAGCGAACGCTGCGCTCAACAGCGCGCAGATTGTCGCGAGTGCCGTGTCGCAGGCCTGCATCAGCTGGCGTGTCAGTGGCATTTGTTATTGGCTGCTGTGCACGCCGTTTGGCTGCAAGGTGCGGACCTCCGTCAAAGTCACCCACTATATCCCGGAAGCCGTGGTGTCAGCGTACAACACCCAGGGAGGCAATCCCTGGCGTGAAATGTCGATGGTGAGTCAGGCTGCCGGCGGGCTGGAAAGCAGTATCACCAGCGGGCTGAGTGGCGTGTCTGCCGGCGGTGGGAACAACGAGCTGAAAACCCCCGGGGAACGTAAAACCAACCTCCACTTCAAGTATGCCGATGCCATTGGTCATCCGGCAACGTCCCTGATTGGCGGCAGCATTGCCGGCTATTCGTGCCGCAGCGCGGCGACCCCCTTTGTGCCGTATTTCCTCAGCACGCTGGACAGCCTGGCGTGGCGTACCGGTATTCCCGAGTCCCTCTACCCGGAGGCGTTGGTTCCGGGGATGCGTGAGGTTGGCAGTCAGGCGGCCGCGAATATGTGGGGCAACGTCTATCCCCGCTCGGGGTTTGTGACCCAGGTCGATGACGACAAGGCCGGTGCCCTGGTGGCGCAGCGGGTGGCGGACATCATCACCCGTTCTGGTCAACCCCACGTCTATCAACTCCTGATGGGCCAGCGCTCTGAGGGGTACTGGCCTCCAGGCGCTGTGACGGAGAACACCGGTACCAACAACCACAAGTGGCAACGTCTGGCGCCGCAGCTCAGCCAGTCTTGCGCCGTGTTCCCGGACGGCGACCATCCGCCGGCAGCGGATGCGAACGCTGCCTTTGCCCTGTGGCAACCCTACAGCTGCTGCCAGCGCCGCGGGCAGCGTTTCCTCTCCAGCACGGACTTTTGAGGCATGAACGATGAATAACACGATGAATAAACGCACTTTCCGAGGCCGGCGCAGCCTGCTGTCTCTGTGGGTTGTCAGCAGTCTGATGCTGGTCGGCATGAACGCGCACGCTGACGACAATGATGATAACGGTACTTTGTTTGGCATTTCGTTGCCCCAGGTGAATGACAGCAATATCGGTTACGGGAAGAGCGCCAGCGGCGCGGTCTCGGACAAGCTGTTTTATTCCCTGGGCGGTGGCTCGGTGATCTCACAGCCGGCGACACGCGGCAACATGCAACGCCTGGGCATGAACCTGGGCTGGAGCTCGGATTTGATGTGCGGCAACTTCGATCTGAAAACGACGATCGGTAATCAGCTTAATGGTGTCACCGACGGCTTCAAGAACCTGATGGGCAGCGTTATCCAGGGCGCTACTGGAGCGGTGGCCAGTTTGCCGGCGATGGCTATCCAGCGTGCCAACCCGGGGTTGTATGAAATGCTGACCAACGGAGTGCTGCAGGGTGGCGTCGCGTTCGACAAGGCGCAGTTGAACTGTCAGAACCTCTCGAAGCGCATGATGGACATGGCGGATACCGGCGGCTGGAGTCAGGCGGCAGCGATGGAGGAAGCCAAGAGCCTGGTCAATAACGGGGACGCGGATGCGGTGCGATCGATGAATGCCACGGAGAAAGTGACCGGGCAATCCGGCCAGACCTGGATCGGCGGCCAGAAGCGAGGTGGCGCCGGTCAGCCGGCCATCAAGCCAACGCACGACCTGGCGGCCGCCGGCTACAACATGATGAATGCGTTGCCGGTCACCAGTACCTCTAGTGTATCCGGCAGCAGCTGCACCGGCGGCTCCTGTGCCAAATATGCCAGCAGCGAAGAAGCGGCCGCTGCAGTGGTGAAGGTGTTGGGGGATTCCTCGCTGCGTACCTGTAAGGATGCGGCGCAATGTACCAGTGGTGAAGGGAGTGAACAGCCCGGCAGTACCGTGGCCGGCACCGGTTTTGCGCCGATGCTGGAAGAGGCGACAAAAGCAAATAACGAGCAGTTGGCCAAACTGGTCAACGGGGCAGAGAAACCCACCACTGCCAACCTGGCCAAGCTCAAGACGGGCAGCCTGGCGGTGACCGCCGGGGTTATCAAGGCGCTGCAGCGTGACCCGGATAATGCTGCTCTGGTCGGCCGCCTGGCCAGCGAACTGGCGATGGCGGACACCATTGAAACCGCCTTCATTATGCGTCGCATGATCACTACCGGGATGTCCGAGCCCAATGCCTCCGCACAGAAAGTGGCGATGGAAGAGGGCGATCGGCGTATCGAGGCGCTGGATCGCGAGATCACTGCGCTGAAGAATGAAATGGAAATGAAACGCGAGATTTCCCGTAACGCGGTGCTGACCATCATCGATCGCGAGAACAACCGTGCGGAAACCAACCCGCAGCGTCAATCGGTTGACAGCCCGGACACCAAGTTTAACCAGTTGGCCGTACCGGAAAGCGACCAGTAACCGTGGGGGATGCATTAATGACTGGAACAGAGAAACAAGGCTTGTCGCCCCGCAGGGGCGGCCGGTCCGGTCACCGGGCAAAGCGAGTCCTGCAGATGCTGGGCATGATCGTGGTTGCCATGGTGATAGCGCTCGGGATGGCCCATTGGGGTGTCAATCACCCAGGAGAGAGTACCGCGCTGCGTGACTGGGTGCACAGCACTCGTTATGGCTGGCTGAGCTGGCGTCTGGCGCTTTACGCCGTGCTGACCTGGGGATTCTGGAAAATCTGGCACGCGGCGGGCTGCAAACCGGAATACCGGCAACCGCTCAAGCGCATGGCCATCGCGTGCGCGGTATTTGCCCTGGCATGTGAATACAGCCTCTTTGGCGGAGGGTTGACCCTATGATGACCAACAGCTATCTGGAGTATTTCCTGACGCTGCTCGGCTGGCTGATTAACAACGGCCTGTGGGAGCTGCTGGTCAGTACGGGGCTGTTTGTGCTGCCGCTGCTGTTCAAGGTGGCGGCCATCTGGCTGAAGGTCCGGGAGGAAGGTGAGGATGAGGGCAACAAAGGGATGTTGTCCCTGCCGCGCATCGAGAACCTGCTCTACGGCGCGTTTTTTGTGATGCTTGCCTGCTGCCTGCCGCTAATGAATGTCAGTCTGGATACCATCAAATATGACAGCAGCCGGGCAGCGACCTGCGGTACCTGGACACCCAAAAAACCGGATGAAACGGGTTACGCCAACATCATGTCGAGCATGAACGGCCAGACGGCGAAGGTGCCGGTGTGGTGGTTGGTGGTGCATAAGCTGTCGAAGGGGATCACGTCGGCGGCAGTGGCCACTATTCCGTGCCGGCCGGATCTGCGGCAGGTCCGTTTTGAGGTCCAGCACAGTCGGGTCAACAACCCAGCACTGGCAAAGGAGCTGCAGGACTTCACTAACGACTGCTACGCGCTGGCGCTGTATACCTGGCAGAACCGCGACCAGGGGCAAACGACCGACAAAACCACGTTGCGTGATATCGAGTGGCTGGGGTCGAAAACCTTCCTGAATGGCGGCTACTACAACAATCTGCAGTCGAAAACGCCGCGCGCCAGTTTCCCGTGGAATGAAGGGCGGGACAGCGGTCGGCCAAACACCGGACGGGGTGGGTACCCGACCTGCAGCGAGTGGTGGCCAGCCGGCGATACGGGCCTGGAGGCTAGGGTAGTGAAGCAGGTCGACCCGGGCGTGATGCTGCGGATGTCCGCTGCGCTGAAGATGATGGGACAATCTGACGCGGACTATAAAGAAGCGGTGGTGCGTCGTCTGGTCAGCCCGGATAACCTGACCGTCTCCCAGGGCGGACGGGCGTATGCCGGCTATGGCGGTAACGCGGACTTTACCCTGGACAACTCGGTTAACCGTATTGCCTCGATGGGCGGGACCGCACTGGGGAGCCTGGCGGCGTATCCGGCTTTTGATGCGATGCGGCAGGCGCTACCGATGGTGCAGGCGGTACTGTTGATGGCGGTGTACATCATGGTACCGCTTATCCTGGCATTCGCAGCTTACGAGTATAAGACGGTGATCACCGTGACGTTCGTGGTGTTCGCGCTGAACTTTTTGACCTTCTGGTGGGAGCTGGCGCGCTGGCTGGACAGTTGGCTGCTGGAAGCGCTTTACGGCTCGGATACGCACAGCCGATGGAACGTGGCCGGTTTTCAGAACAGTTCTGATGACCTCATTATGAATTTGGTGATGGGGTGTATGTTTCTGGTACTGCCAGCTGTATGGCTTGCAGCATTTTCATGGGCAGGTGTTCGAATTGGTGAACTTTCCCGCATGGTCACTGATGGAACATCTAAGTCTCAACAAACAGGCGGGATTGTCGGTGACGCCGCTGTTTCAAAAGTTGCTTCAGGAGGTAAATAGTTAGGATCCTGTAGAGCCATCAGATCCGTTTGAACCATTAGAGCCATAATTACATTTATGGCTCTCTTCTTCCCAATTAGTAACTTTTACATTTACTGTAGGTTTGAGCAATTCCATCATGGAAGGGAGTAGTAACAGCGCCCAGCCAAACAAAATTACAATGGCTACCAGTAATCCACCCGTTAGGCCACTAATGGCAGATACGGCAACTAAACAAGTGATAGGTACATGGCCCAACCAAGTCGGAAGCTTGTGCTTACTAGCTTTAGACACACAGAATGAATCCCATCTCAAAATCGTGCTTTTCAGACGCTTCCACATACGTGCTATCCGAACGCCACGTTGGTAGGCTTGCTGGTTTCGAGTTTGGCTCATAATGCCACCCTATATCTTGTTAGGTCTTTCGCCACTATAGCTGAAATAACAACCAATGGCTATTTGCCAGTCTCTGTAGTGTGCGGGGTGATGGGGACCGAGAAAATCACACCATCGTGGGCTGCAACCTCCACAGCCTCAGCCAGCCAGCTATGTACCGTCCGATCGGTGATCGTCCACAGGCGCGCCTTCTCCATGCGGCCGGTTCTTGGATTGCGGCGTTCCAGCGGAATTTTTAGTGTGGCCACCATGGTCTGTAATTGCGCGACGTACTGCGGATCAGACAGCGGTACCAGGTGGTGTGCTGAGCTGCCGGCCGGGAGCCGACCCGCAGTTCGCGCTGCCTTCTCTACCCGCTGCTTGAGTATGGCCAGCTGGGCGAACGGGTAAGACGGTGTCAGCGAAAAGTCTCCTCGTGACAGCGCCAGCGCCTCGTTGATCCGCGCACCGGTATTCCACAGGGTGGCTATCAGCATTTTCCGGTGCAAATCTGGCACATAGTGGAGTAGGGCGCTGATCTCTGGTGCCAGCAGATACTTTGGCAGCTCGTCCTGTATGATCGTCATCTGTCGTAGCGCAAGTGCCGCTTGATAATCGATAGATACGGGTATTCGTGTCTGTTTTTCAAGGGAAATAAATGTTGAAAGACCAGTCAATTCATTCACCATTATCGCTTTCAGTTGCTTTCTCTTTGCGCTTTTTCAGAATATGGCGCCGATATACTTTTCTTGCCCTGTAAAGTGGTACCAACACACCCTGATTTCCTTTCAGATGAACCGAATCCGGCAATCCAACTTCACGACGAAGTTTGGCCGCCAGAAGAAAAGCTTTAATTGCCTGCGTTAAGACATAAACTCTATCTTCATAGAGAAATAACACATAGTCAGCCTCAGAAAGCTCTAGCTTTAATGTCAGAAACATTACAGCCTGATTGGCATCGAACTCACGTATTCTGAATATCTGATTTGCATCCAGGGCACGCCAATTACCGGCTACAGTTAATAAATTCAGACTGGGTATTTTTTCTGCCTTGTAATGGAGAGCAACCCTTTCAATATCCACTTCTAACCACTTAATCGCATAGCGCTCCAGTAAAAAAACCAGCTCAGTAGTAATGAAAAGACGCTCACTGGCCTGCTTCGCAGCCGCCGCTCTTTCTTCACGCTGGCGGGTAAAATAGTGGGCCAGGTACACACCGCCTAGGGCCGCGCCGGCGGACGAAACTGCCGTGATGATCTGCGGCCACAGGCTGGCGCTGTCTTTGACGATCTTCACACCCTCAGTGGCAATAAACCAGTCCCCCATGTGTGTTCCTTATTGAAAACTATTATCGATTCATCACAGGCTGTGTCGCAGACAAAAAAAGAGGGGCTAAGCCCCTCCCCTTGATTATAAAAAGCTTTCCACAGTGGAGAGCTGAAAGAGTTGCGCTTGTGAAATGACTTCAGTCAACACGTCTTCCGGAAGATAGTATCTGCTGTCCTGAACCACAATCCAGGCTTCAGATCGTAAATCCCAGCGACAGGTTTTCTCATTCCAGTCGGCAAGCACACGGTGATCCCAGTCAACAAGAGCGTAGTAGTTCCCGACGCCTGCCATCCCCACATAAAACTTGGTGATCCACAGACGACGGTGACCCATCCTGTCCTGAAGAAAACTCACTGCCGCATACGCAGTTTCAAAACTAATTTTTAGATTGTTCATATATGATCTCCTTATCATTTGAACTTATATAATTACGCAGGTGACTTCATGTCGCCGCGCAGTTGACGGTTAGCAGTAAAACAGTTCCATGACGGAATTACCGGATAGCCTGCACCAGACCTTCCGGAAACTTTACCATTTCAGTAATCGGAAACAGGAAGCGCTTCACAGTACGGTTATATCGCTGAATGTATCTGTAACACCATCTCCCTGATCACCACTAACCTTCTATATTATAGCAGGTTTTCCCGTTTTTCACATTTTCATGGCGAAAAAACACACTTGTTCCGGAACTACCGCTTTTCGGATCTCAGGAGGAGAAGTGAGAGACTAATGCTGAAAACGCACTAATGGAGAATTATTGTTGCGATGGGGGTACTTTTACAGTTTAAGCATTAAATATAAAATTTCATGACTTTATAGCAATAATAATCATGCATTCCGTATGGACGTTTAAGGCGACAAAATCCACAATGTTGTCAGGCCAGAAATGTGTTTACAATAGGCTCTTTACATGTATAAAAAGCATGGGTGATCTCCCTGTTACTATTTTTACTGGGAAGTGTCCGTATCTTTTAAGGATAAATATGATATTCGCACAGAGATCAAACAAATCAACTGAAGTCCAGCTATCTTTTGTTAATGATTTTCACTATCTGACAGCGCTCATACAACACCTTGGCGCACATGAGCGCTGGAACAGCAGAACACCCAGAAATATTGCTGATAGCCTAGGTATGAATATGCAGGAGGTCGAACGGATACTTGCATCATACCCGGCTTTTTTCAGATGCTCTTCCAACCTCAGTGTACAGGGCGAACCCCTGTATATGATTCATCTGCGCTATGCAAGACGAAGGAAGAATAGTGAAACAGATGAACGAGAATCTCCTCCTATCAGTTCTGGAGAGATGGGCATCATGCTGGATCTCGTGACCAAGATGATTGCCGTGGAAGAGCAGAACAAAAGGCTCAGTTTCGAAATTAAAACCAATAATCTTAAGATATGGTCCGCCCTGGGGCTGGCTTTTCTTTCCTCTATCACTGCGATTGCCACAGCACTACTGAAATAGGAGACAGTGTATGAAATTAGAATCTTTTCGTGTGCAAAATTTCAGATCCATTTTTGATAGTGGATTAATTACAACCGATAAACTGACCGCCATTTTGGGTAGGAATGAGAGCGGTAAGACAAACCTTCTTTTGGCTCTGGAAAGCCTTAACCCAGCAACCGGATTTTCTGAACTAAATAATATCAAAAATTTTCCAAGAAACAGAAAATTGAGCGACTGTACACCAGATACTCCAGTTGTTGAATCAAACTGGACATTGACCAAAGAGGAGCGTGAAAAACTTGCTGAGGTTTACCCCAGGGCAAGCAATATCACCTCTGTCAGCATCAGCCGGAACTACAACGGCAATATAAGATATTTTGGATTTCACGGCCTAAATACGTTCACGTATGACGCCCCAAAAATAAAAAAAGAAATCAGAACCATTATTGCGCAGATAGACATTTTTTTTGAGAGAGAAGAAAACAATACAGAAGCTAACCAGGCTGAGCTGAAGCTCATAAGAGACGTCTGTAGCGCAATGCTTCCCATTCCAGAACGACCTTTAGGCTGGTCTGCAAAAGCTAAAGGCAAGCCACAGGAGCTTAGAAAACTCCTTTTAAAAAACAGCATTGAAATTAAAGACTCCTCAGAGAGCGCTCTTGATGAAATTGAAGATATTCTTGAAGAGATCATCAGTGATGACGCAAGGCAGGCTGAAGCACGAAAATGGATTAAATCAAAACTGCCTGTCTTTGTCATGGTTGATGATTATCCTGAGCTAAACGGCCATCAAAATATGGCTGAATATAATCAACGTAAACAACAAGGAAATATGTCCAAGGCCGATATTAACTTTGAAAAACTATGTAAAGTTGCAGGCATTAATCCTGCCGAGCTGAGCGAAAATAAAAACAACTCAGACATTCGAAATCAGCTCGTTAACCGAGCTAGCGCTGTGGTCACACAAGAAATCCGGAGACTATGGAAGGATAAACCACTTAAAATAAGGTTTAACGTTGATAACGATCATTTTGACACCTACGTTTCCGACACCAACCACTCCTATGATGTTGACGTTAATCTCGACGAAAGAAGTCGTGGCTTTAAATGGTTTTTCTCATTCTATATTACATTCTTTGCCGATACTAAAGGGGGTAATGCAGAAAATGCAATCATCCTCTTGGATGAACCCGGACTTTACTTGCATGCAAAATCTCAAACGGATTTGCTTAATCACCTGAGTAATGATTTTGCAAATCAGATTATTTACACTACGCATTCACCATTCTTGGTTCCGATTAAAAGCATTGCAGATGTAAAGACTGTCTCGATTAACGAAGATAAGGGGACGACAGTAACCAACGATCCCAGTGGCGATTCCACGACTTTATTCCCGTTGCAGGCAGCGCTGGGTTATGACATTGCCCAGTCGTTGTTTATCGGTTCTCATAATTTGATTGTTGAGGGTGTGACTGATTTTTGGTACCTCAGCACCATCTCAGATGTACTTGCTTCATCGGGCAGGAAAGGCCTGAGCAGTAAAATAACCATCACACCTGCCGGCGGGGCACAACGTGTTTCCTATATGGTGTCACTACTGTCCTCACAGAATCTCAATGTAGTCGTACTGCTTGATGATGAGAGACAGAGCCGGGAGACTTCAGCTGAACTTCAGCAGCAAGGGATGCTGAACAGGAAAAATGTCGTATTTGTTTCTGATGCTCTGGAATCCAACCGTGACGAGTGCGATATTGAAGATCTCTTTAATCGCGACACGTTCCTCCAACTGGTTGGCGAAAGCTACGGCCTGGAACCAGCAACTCTGAAGCTGAATGAGAAAATCCCACGTATTGTCAAACAGATTGAAAGTGCCTTCTCGGCAGACAGGAAAAATTTCGTTAAAACCAAACCTGCCCGCGTATTTATGAACCATCTGAAAGACGGCAATAATCAGCTGCTGTCTACGGAAGAACTGGATCGGTTCGAAAAACTGTTTGAGCTGATAAATAAAAGAATGACTGCCCGCAACTAAATACGCAACCTTCAGCACGGAATCCAAGGCCCGTTGAACCGGGCCTTTATACATCCGACTCTGCCAGAAACCGGATCTGCGATGCGGGAAATCAATAAAAAAGTATGATTATATCTATTTATGAAAAAAATCATATCAACTGTGATTTTGTTCATAATTCCATTAATCATATCTGATATGATTATTGCTTAGTGAATATTAAATCATTCATGATGTGATTTAATATTTTTAATACCTTTATAAACGACAGCACTGAACGTGAAAAACACCGATACGAAACTGGATGTCACCTACGCCGAACTGCTGGACGACACGAAAGAATTTTTACGCATGCTGCATATCAATCAGGGAAACCGGCCACTGGACTCCTATGAAAGAGGACTCCGCAGTGGTGCCTGTCTGCTCTGGACCAAACTCGCCCTGACAGCAGGTGTCCTGGATAATCAGTGTAATGAAGATTATAACCAGCTTCGTCTTCTGGCAGGCTGGTTGCGCACCTGTGTAACAAGCGTTCGCTTCAGCTGGCAGTTGAGCTGACGGACGCGTGCTGCCGGTACGCCCGGCTGACAACCTGGCCGACCAGGAACTGGTGATCGCCGGCACCGGCTATACTGCCTGCAGCGGGGTTATTATGGTACGGCTCGACGGCACCACCTGCCTGCAGCTGTGGCGCGTGGGTGGCACGGTCGTACGACTGGAGGGGGACGCCCTGCAGGTCGCCGGGTGGTATCAGGCGATGTATGACGCGGGTCTGCCGGTGAAAATACAAGTGAATAAAAGGGATGGTGAACAAATGACAGATGAGATCAAACGGCGTATCCACGCCTTCCGCAACGCTCTGGCGCTTGCCGCTGACACCCGGTCACACGAATGTTTTGCGATGGGTCGCTGGCAGGAACTGAACGAATTCCCTCACGGCTGCTGCGATCTGGCCAGCAACTTCCTGGCGCAGTATTTACGGGACTCGGAACCGACGCTGCAGCCCGTAATTATCCATATGGAGGCGACCCATAGTTATCGGGTTGACAAAGAATCCACTGTTAAGTCGCATGTCATTGTGGCGCTGGGTGATAAGTACATTGACCTGACCCTGAACCAGTTTGCGGAGTATAGCCGCCGAGTGATCATTGAAGACAAGTACGGCACGCTGGCCTCTATGCAACGTGAAATACAACGGTTCGGGGGCACCGTAACGCGGCGGGATATCAATATCGACAATACGGTGGAAAATGGTGAAGAGCTGTATGACTGGCTCCGAAACACTGCTGACCGCCTCCTGGAGAAGTCGGGGCTCTGTAACAACAACCGGCACGAATGAAGAATGAATATAGGTGGGCGGGATTATGCTAGAAGACAAATTAATATGTTATCAATGCGTGCCGGATAAACATGTCAAGGCCAGAATCAAAAATGAAGGAAACCGTGAAAAAAATTGCAGCTATTGCCAAAAAAAGGTGAAAAATATCAGTGTCGAACAACTCGGCGAATGGATTGATACCATGTTTGATACTTATTATGAGCGGGGGGGGCATGATTATGCAGGCAATGCCAGGGGGGAAGAGGCACCATTTATAATAGAAGAAGAACTGGGTATCAATATTGATATCGCTGCCGATATTTATGAATCCATGCAGAGTAACCCGTTAATCGACAGCTATTATTATGATAATGAAGCAAAGTATGAAGACGACACCACATTTGTCCCCATCAAGACTATACGCGGTCATTATGATACCAAATGGGAAGAGATCACACGGTCGTTAAAGCACGAGTCTCGTTTCTTTAATAAGGAAGCGAAATCCTTTCTGGATGAATTGTTTAAAGACATTCACACCATGCGCACGGATGAAAGCGGATCGGCAATAAAATCCTATACGTCAGTCAACGTATTCTATCGTGCGCGGTCCTTTACAGAAATCAGTGAAGTTGAAAAGGCACTGTCTCAACCGGAACGCTACCTGGGGCCGCCGCCACCCGATAGCGCAAAATCCGGACGCATGAATGCCCTTGGAGTCCCTGTTTTTTATGGCGCTCTGTCACCTGAGACGGCCATGGCAGAGATCCGACCGGTGGTTGGCAGCTGGGTCATCGTTGCCCAATTTCGCCCCTTGCGTGATTTAAGAATACTTGATCTCTCCTCAATGAATTTTATCCTCCCTGCTGGAGTAAGTAAATTCGACCCGGAACATCTGCAGGTCAGGGAAAAAATTAGATTTTTAAAAACGTTAGCGCATAAACTCACGATCCCAGTGTTGAATAGCGCTAATGGCCATGAATACCTCATGACGCAAGCAGTTGCTGAATACCTTGGATTGTACGAAGGGTTTGACCTCGATGGCATAACGTTTAAATCGACACAGGTAAATAATGATGATGAAGATATTGATACAACCAACATTGTGTTATTCAATAAATCCGCAAAAGTAAAAAACTCAGACTTAGAGGATAAAAAACCGCAATATGCTGTTAACTTGTATGAATGTGAAGATGAAGATGATAATGGCGTTCCTTATTATGGATTTAACCCAAAAATCAGGAGGATAATAAAATCAACAAAAAACAACACCTTTCGCTCAAGACATATGGCGTCCAACGAATCAAAATTAGTGTTGGCACTGGATGTGGAAAGTATCATGATTAAACACCTAAAAGGTATCAAGTTTTCAGTAGATGATTATCAGGTAGAACTGGGAAGTAATACCGAGTCACGGCGTGATTATTCAGCAGATGATGATGAACAGGAATTCTGATTTCCCATGTGTGAGCCATGAACAAGCTGAACGAATAGTACGCGTTTTTGATTCACACGGGATAAAAGCCAGATGGACTTCTACATAATCGCACGTTACTGGCGCCACATAACGCAACCCTACATCAGCCAGGTGCGTGGTGTTAATTTGAAACGGTGAACCTTGCACCAATATAAGTCATTGATAAATTTAACATAATCAGGATTTTATGTATTTTTTTTAACATTTTCAATGAGTTATAAAATTAACTGCTGGCTCTAAATCCTCCCACGCCGCTGAAGCTATACTTTGGCCATGTCGGCACAAAATGATCACCTGCCTATGTGTGGCCGTTTTAGGGCTCCGTTTGGGAAACGGAAAATATTGTACGTAAAGGCTGTTTTTTAACCACTTAGGTGTGAAAAAACTGCTTTCTATAAGGCACTACTGATGGAACATAGTCCGGGCATGGATTACTGGCAAGAAACTATCTCACCTACTACTCTTAACAAGCCGGTTTTTATAAAGGTTATGCACTTTAACTATTTTTCGTCTGGTTTCTAAAGGGGGTTTTATGGAGCTACCATTTCTCTATAAAGGCGATGAAAATGTTTCTTGGAGCCTAAAAGAAGTTTCTGATTTAGTTAAAACATTAGAACAAAGCGGGGACTTAGAAGGGGTACTTACTGCGTCGACCGAGCAAAGAATCACTATAGAAATTCCTCCTGAAACAGTAAATTTTATTAAGACACACCTTTTCAGAGCCAAAGCCCATAAACGCTCCGAGGAAGCCCATGCTGTCATCGCCTCCGCTACACGAGGAAAGCGCTGTGGCGGCGTTGGCGGCGACCCTGTTTGACGGTTTGTAATAAACGAATTTGAGCTGATTGGCGCTGCTGCCGGTCAACGAAGTTTGGGGATGTGGGCGCCAGTTGACGAAAAAGCTGGCCACGATGGGGATCACGACCGCACTGTAGCTCGCCGACAGCAATCAGGCTTTGATAGGCTGGACGTTTGGTGTCGTACTCGAGCGCACAGTGCGCGAACTGAACGGCGTTCCGTGCATCTCGATCGAGGCGCTGCCGGCGAAGCAGCAAATCATCGTCAGCCGGTCGTTTGGTCAGTGCGTCACGCAGTTGCAAGACATGCACTAGGCGGTGTGCTAATACGTAGAGCGTGCCGCCGAGAAACTCCGCCGGGAGCGACAGTATTGCCGACACATTTCAGTATTTTTGCGAACCTGCCCGTTTGCCCCTCACGATCCCTATTACGCGAACAGCAACAGCATACGGCTCATGCTGGCCACGCAGGATACACGTGATGTCGTGTCAGCGGCCGTGAAAGCCCTCGAAGTAATCTGGCACGACAGGTATCGGTATCAGAAGGCAGGGTCATGCTGAACGATTTCTGTGACAAACTTGGCCAGAGCGATCTCTTCGACGAACATCCACCGCGCGCCGGTAGCGAACAATTGATGAAAGCCGTCGATGGCATAAACCACTCCGGGTTGGGAAAAATTTGGTTTGCCGGCCAGGGGATCAATAAAGCCTGGGCAATGCGTCGCGAACTGCTTTCCCCCTGCTACACAACACGTCTGCACGATATTCCAGTCGCTAGGTTGGCGTAACGGTGGAGGTAACCATAAAAGGTGGCAATTTAGGAAACGGAAAAGGTTTGTACTTTATTTAGGGGGCATTTTCCCAATCAGCCCCCTAAATACCATCACTAACCTGCAGGTCACTGACAACCCTGTTTCTGAGACTCCCTTTGTGTAGCCTTTTGTCTATCGCTATCCTCTGAAGGTGGGACGCACCAAATCCATCACATACTGGTAATGTGTGAGTGGATGGCGGGCAAGACGCAGGCCCGCTAACCAGGCTTCGTCAGCCAGCTTTTCCGCCTCTTGCGGGGTTTGTTGCTGTGGTTCCCTGGCATACCAGAGTCTGCGGATCTCATCTTCTTTGTTCATCACTGATTACCTCTTTATGTGTGGTTAAGGGGCTACTGTGCTGTCACTACGAGCTAAAAACCCCCCCCTAACTGTCGTACCACGGTATCAACCCTGCCGATTAATTCGGTAGCTGCAGGATAAATTCGCCTGCTGGTATCCGGGGTTCTCGATGGACGAACAAAGTGACGGGAAGATATCAGCGATGGCTGCATAGCTCACACTGCCCCACGGTTTTTCATGCTCTCAAACATGAGCAATTATCGAATACCCTGAATATACGCCGCAGTCAGGAAATCAGAAAACTGCTGTGGGGATTGCAACAGCAAAAAATAGTCAAACTGACACATAAGCGTCGAATCATTGCCATTATCGGGCCGGACTTCATTCGCCTGTGAACTGAAGACTCATGGATTCCAATTCAGATCGGATAGAGAATAGGTAATGGGCGGGGCTAAAGAAGGCCCGCCCATTATTATTTAGCTTGCGTTCGAATCCGCTCCAGCTTCGTCATTAGCGGCTCTCTTGAGAAGCTCAAAAACACCCTCTTCCCCATACTCTTTGACCAGACGGCCAAGCTCTTTTTGCGCCTGGCTTTCCTTCTTACGACAGGCACTTTCATGACGTTCTTTGAGAACGGATTCCGGCTCAGCTTTCAACCGTTCCTGATCTTCATGGGTGATGAAGAACAATGATTGTTTTGTTCGGTTTCCCACATCCGATTCAGTTTCAACACGTCGGCTGGAAATGGGGAATGAGTGTATCTTTTCTAAAGCATGGATCACTGCAGAGGCACGCTTCACACCATAATCAGCAGGGATTGTATAGCCCGACGTAGTGATCGACTTGTCATCTAAAAGAGCAGCAAGCACACATGCCTGTGTACGATTGAGTGTCTGGACGGTTTCCAATAACGATGGATATCCTTCGAAGAAGGATACTAATTTGATACGAGCCATCTCAGGTGCGTAGTCGTCGGTGACTTTGCGTTGATTAAAATCTTTTTCTGTCATAGTGGTTTACTCAAATCTAGAGCTGATAAACCCAATGCAGAGCTGTAAATAAGATTTGCAAGAATGCAAAATCTTCTGGAAATCTACGACAATTAGCCGTAATCTTCCGCCACGGCTTGACCAGATTTGCGAAATTTGGTTGGGCCGCTTCAGTCTCTGCACTGGAGCATGAGCAGCTATCGGGCGGTCCTGAGAAACCATATATGCCTGATAGCTGCTTTTTCGTTTCTGGAATCCATGATCACCAGAACCTCAATATTACCATGTCCCTCTGAAACACACATCTAAATTCTTTCAAACAAGTACACTTTATGCGCTCAGTGTTCACCAGAGCGATTATCTGGGGTTTTATCGGTATTTTTGATGTGTGGCTTGCTTAACAACATTGATCGCTTATGGGGCGTTGTGGTGGGGTTTTGTGGCATGTTTAAAAAAACAGGTGTTAAATTTACAGGTGTAGATACTTAACGAATCTCACCGAGATAAGGAAGCTGAACGACCAGTGGTCATTGCTCTCCCCCTGGAAAGCAGTGCCAAGCTAAACTGGAGTATCCGGTCTTTTTTCCACTTTAACGGGAGGCATATCTGCCATGAAAAAGACCCGCTATACCGAAGAACAGATCGCTTTTGCGCTGAAACAAGCCGAAACCGGCACCCGCGTTGGGGGAATCTGCAAAAGATGGGGATTTCTGAGGTCACTCTTTATAACTGGAAGAAGAAATTTGCCGGTCTGGGCGTGACGGAACTGCGTCGTCTGCGGCAGTTGGAGGATGAAAATCAGCGGCTGAAGAAGTTGGTCGCTGATCTGAGTTTGGATAAGGAGATGCTGCAGGAAGTACTGAAGCAAAAGTTCTGAGGCCGGCTCAGAAGCGCCAGGTGGTACATTTCCTGCTGGAAGTTTACCGTATCAGTGTCCGGCGGGGATGCGGGCTGCTGATGCAGAGCAGAACTGTTTTATCACTGGCAGAGTCGGCGTGACGATCGGGCAATAACCCTGCGCATCAGGGAGATAGCAGAAACCCGGATACGCTACGGTTGTCCACATACTCATATCCAGTTACGCCAGGAGGGTTGGCTTGTTAACCACAAGAAAACCCAGACGCATGTCGATCAGTGCTGGAGTATGGATTTTGTGTCGGATAATCTGTTTAACGGGCGGCGTTTCCGGGCGCTGACTGTAGTGGATAATTTTAGTCGGGAATGTCTGGCGATCCATGCCGGAAAATCGCTGAAAGGCAAGGATGTGGTCAGAGTAATGGAAGCACTTCGGGTGCTGGATAACCGCCTGCCGGCGCGTATTCAGACGGATAACGGCAACGAGTTTATTTCGAAAAGTCTGGATAAATGGGCGTATGAGCACGGTGTTACGATGGACTTCTCTCGTCCCGGAAAACCAGCAGATAACCCATTTATTGAGTCAGTTAACGGCAGTCTGCGGGACGAATGCCTGAACATTCACTGGTTTTTTTCACTGGGAGATGCACAGGGTAAACTCGACAACTGGCGTAGAGAATACAATCATGAGAGAACGCATTCATCATTAAATGACATGACTCCGGCTGAATTTATCCGAAGTCTCCAGAAAGACGAAGATCTCTGATTTAGCACTGCACTGATTTTGGGGCAGGGTCAATGCAGGTGACAGCCGTTATTAAAGAGTGTATGGGTAAAGGGCATCGATAGCACGGTTCAGCCGCACTGTTCTGATAAATTTTCCCTATCCGTTCATCATGCTATATGCTATATGCTATATGCTATATGCTATATGCTATATGCTATATGCTATATGCTATATGCTATATGCTATATGCTATATGCTATATGCTATATGCTATATGCTATATGCTATATGCTATATGCTATATGCTATATGCGCACGCGCAGAACGGGCTACAGAGAAGCTAATTACCTGTAAAAGTATCAACGTTTTTGTCAGCACAAGTTCGTTTGCGGAAAATGAAGCATTCTATAAGAACTAGGCAACAACGGAACTGACAGTGCCAACCCAGGATACTAGAGACAGTATTCGCGCGATCATTAAGGTATTGGATACTGTATTTATTCCAGTGCATGGTTATCACGGAGTTGATGTCATATTGAACGACTTCCGTAGAGGACGTGTATCATAATTTACTCTATTCGATAATTATCAACTCTAGAAAAATAGCGAAAAATTGATGAATTTGGTAATCGCCGAAAAATCGGTGTATTCGTAGGCTTACTGGTTTCAGGTTTGGCTCACTATTTCCTCCGAGTTCCTCTTTGTTATTTTGCTACCATAGCTCAAATGGCAAGCAATCGCTAGATATTATGCCAGCTTGCCAATGGGGTGTTTTTACTATATTAATGTGCTTTCAATATTATGTGGTGATGTCTTTATATATTAATGGTTAATTACATAAGGTGCTTTAGATGAATGTTGAATTTGACGAAGGCATCATTTTTTAGATATTGTGGCTATTCCTTTTCAATGTTCTACTTACGGATGGTTTTCAATGTATATTAGAGTAAGACGAATAAATCCCCCCATGTCTATTTTTCTCTATCATGCTTTGTTTTTCTTGCTTTCTATAGCTTTCCTTTTCCCATCGGATCATTTGGCTGTGCCAATATTTATAATGCTTATTGGGTTATTGGTTATTTCAGCGATAATCACCCCAAAGATATGGGTAATTAAAAGGAGTAGAGTTGATACTCGTAATGGAAGCCGGGAACTAAGAGGGAGTCGATACGAGCATTCAATTGCATGGATGTTGTTTGGGTCAGTATCTATGTTTGCTTTCATTTTTATTACGGAGTTTATTAGTTCTGTTGATTATGGTACTGTTTTTATCATTGCTTCTTTTTTTTCAATATTCATATCTAGCTATTACTACTTGTCAAATTCAGAAGGGAGTGTTGGGAAAGGTAATAAAATGACAGCCTGGGCTATTAGAGTGGTTTCAATTATTAGTTCTTTTATAATATTGTCTTGGTCGAAGGTGGCAGCAATGGGGTATATGGATTTAACATATAATGATGCATCATCTCGGATGATAATATATGCATATTCCATTATGATATTATTAATTACTGCCATCCCTATTTCTGGGTTCATATATATGTTTGTATCGCTTTATGAAACCAAGGTTATAGAGCGAGTGTATAAAAATGGGAGTAAAACTAAAAAAATTAACTTGAAATACAATTCATTGCCAATTGCTATTCCTTTAATTATGATAACCACGGCATTTTTAATGTGTTATGGTAAACACCATAACGTGGTAGATGCATATATTGTTCGTAAATCCATTGAGTTAGACTCTGCGGAGGGGTTCTGGTGTGGGGGAGGATATAAAACGCTTGGGACTAATGTAGATGCTCGATTTATTAAGCTGTCAGAAAAAGATTATCGCGCATTTATATTTAAAGGGAATAATATCAGCTCATATCGTTTGTCATGTTTGAGTACATATCCCTACTATGAAATGAAGTTTGTTCTAATTAAGGCCAGTGACATAAGGATGCAAATGAAAGCTGATGAGATTAATAATGATTTAAAGATTGTTACTAACACGAAAGGCTAAAATATTAGCCATCATACCCAGAGACAAGTAAACCAGTGAACTCGGTAGCAAATAAGCTCCCAACGAATAGTAGTGGCCTACGAGTGAGAGGACACCCTATGAGGGGGGGATGTGGGGAATGGTAATTGACTGTGAGCAAGATGATCGCTTAAGCTAATTTCGTTGTACTGTCGTTTTCGGACGACCATCCAATGTCTCAGCACTCTGTGAGAGGCGCCTTCGGGTGAGTGCCATCCAATGTTTCATGTGACCTGTGAGAAACGCCTTCGGGTGGTCACAATATCCTCGTAGCCTGAAAGAGGATGCCCATGTGGCGGTACCTCCGTTTACCCTTTGAGAACGGAGATCACGACAGTGATGAAGGTTCATTAGCGACTCAACCGCGCCAGTCCTGGTACGGTTCTTTTCACCAATAACGTATGTATTACGTCTTTCAGCTATAAAGCTCGCCAAGGCGAGGTTTTACGCTTCAACGCTTTGATTCTTTTATATTTTATGACGTATTGCTGACGATGCGACTTTTGAACGCACATATAAGGCCATTTGGTACATTTGGCCGCTTACGTGAGTCTCATTAGGAGCAGAGGAGCGCGCGTCACTTGTGAAGTGGCGTAGACACTACCAAGTGACGCGCGTAGCGCATAACGTCTCAAACCACGCACGACGTGGCTTTCAACGTTTTACTACCTTCTGACCAACACGTAGTCCGTGTCAGCACGGTTTTAAACACTCATTCACTTCAACGTAATTACAACGGAAAACACCGTTTTGAACGTTTCACTATCTAAAAGGAGGAAATCGACTCGGTATCGATGGCGACACTACGAACAGTAGTGTGTGGAGGCAGACTGACTAACGTCAGGCCGGCGAAAGCCGCGAACAGGTCAGAGACCTGGGGAGCCTCGAAATAACTCAACATTTCGCCGCCCCGATGCACAGATACCAGTCGAGACGCAGGAAGCGCAAAAGTAACCGTGTCGTCGGGGTTGAAATTACTGGGGTACAGATCCGTCTGCTTTGTGGAAAGCAGAGGGTTGTGTATCTCGTGGGAGGAGAAATTATGTCAAAGCTCAGCAAGCAGCTGGTTACTCTCGCCCGCCAGGGACGGGGGAGTTTTAAAACCGTTGCTGACCGTTCGAGAATAGCGGAACGTTTTTCTGAACGTCTTGCGAAATTAAATATCCAGATCCGTGACGTTAAACATGTTAAGACGTCCCATATTGAAAAGTATATTAATAGTCGTAAGGCTGAAAACATATCAATACGCACGCTCCAAAATGAAATGGCATCGGTCCGTTCGATCATGTCAGCAGCGGGGCGGAATAAACTCGCTGACCCTTCGCATGATAAGTTGAGTAATCAGGCGTTAGGTATATCAGGAGCAAGCCGTGACGGGACAAAAACACCACTCCCCGATGATAAGTTATCGGTAATTGTTAGCCATGTTTTTAAAAAGGACGAAGGGGTAGCAATCGGCGTGCAATTATCTCGTTATTTGGGGCTGAGAACGGAGGAGACGGTTCAGTCGGCCAAATCGCTAAAAACCTGGAAGCAAGCTATTTTAAATGGTAACGATAGGGTGAAGGTGGTTTTCGGGACAAAAGGTGGTCGCCCTCGAGATACAACAGTTTTTAACCGTGAGAAAGTTTTATCTGTTTTGGATAAGGCGATAAAACATTGCGATTCACATAACGGTAAGTTGATTGATAAGCCTTCACTACATACGGCGATAGAGAGATACAGAAATATCGTTCGAGAGGCTGGTATGACCGGTAAGGATGCACCTCATAGTTTACGTTATGCTTATGCCAGGGATGCAGTTACTCATCACGTTAATAATGGCATGAGTCGAGATGAGGCAAATGCATTGGTTTCTATGGATTTAGGACATGGCGACGGTCGTGGGCGATATATCAAACAAGTTTATTTTAAAAACGATATTGATTGAGTAGTGTAAAACGGTCGCAGCTCTCACAGGGCTGCGACCTTTAAAATACGTGAAAAAAATTGCAGTTAGGTTATCTTGTTATGTATTTTTTTATTGATTCTATTCGTATTTCTCCTGAAATCTTATTGCATTCATTTAATATGTGTTCAAGTAATAATTTTAACTTACTTATGTCATAATTGTCTTTTTTTAATTTTTCCATTGGGGTTTTGATGAACTTTTTTGCATAGTATTCTTTATCCTGGAGGGAACCTTGGTATGTTGATGTTTCTTTTTTAAAGTTTGTCCATCTCACGAATGGGGGCTTGTTGTTTTTATAATCTAAATCTAGAAAGCATTCAATCGCAACGGCTTGTTTATTTATATTCATCAAGTGATTCCCGTTGGGGCCTTCGGTAGGAAAAAACTGAAAGTTACAGAGGTCGGGAAGGAGCAGGCATTTCATGTTTTTCGGAGTATTCATTTTTTCTATTTTTTTGAATGCATCGACACCTTCACTATCATTATCCAGCAAAAACATGATCCGATTTTGGATGTCTATTTTAACCAGTCCTTCGGCGAACTTGTATAATCCTCCTGTACCAGGGAAAGGATGACCGTTTTCTACGTCAATAAAACTAAAGAAATCAGCGACGTTGGGTTTTAGCATTTTTAGCGCTTTTTTTAATATGGCTGAGTCTGATGTTCCCTCAGTTGCAATGAGAAAGATGTCCTCTCGCTTGGCTGATATGTTAATTTCTTGTATTTTCACCCATCCACTGTCTACGATTAAACCATAGTCCCATTCAACATATTCGTTGCTATTATTAGGATTGGTGCATAGTAATCTTAATGCTGAATAAGGGTGTAGGAAACTTAATGAATCAATAAAAGCTTCTTTCATCGATGAAGACTCTATTGATGATGTATCAAAATATGGGATTTTTATAAGTCCGTTTATAATGCCTCCGCTTTCTTCTATTGTGTCATTTCCCGAAATTGCACCTAAAAAATCGGATGCTGTAACAAGGCTTTCGCTGTTGGGGGTATCCTTGTTGCTTAACTCTCGGAGACTGTGTCTTTTTATAAACTCAATAAGCTCATCAAAACTAAATGGTTTAGATGATTCGGTGGCGGTATTTAGCCAACCTTCTAGTTCTATTTGTATAATTTTTTCATATTCCTCGCGAATGGTTTCTAGACTGAATCCGAGTAAATCAAGCCTATCAGTCAGCGCTCCCAGTGATCTTCTAAGGCCAGTCCTCATTAGTTTGTTTGATTGGGTAGCTTCAGAGCCTTCCATTTCTTCTTCATATTCCGGTTGGACAAAATGATCTTCTACCTGGAAAAGTGTACCGTGATCAGACCCAAGACTGTTTTTACTCCAATCAATAGTTATATCTGATACACGTAAAGATACTACTGTACCCACTGTATCTCCTTATTAAATCTTTGGTTGTAAAGTATATTTTAGAGCAACGTGTAAGAGGGGGCAGACTTAGAGTATATATCAGAGCTTCAGGGTTGACATACCCCTTGTTTGATTCGAAAATGAACAGGCTTACTTGTTGTCTTCGGACAACCAGCTAATGCTTCAGCACTCTGTGAGAAGCGCCTTCGGGTGAGTGCCAACCAAAGTTTCAGTGGTCTGTGAGAAACGCCTTCGGGTGACTACAAATAGTCTCGTAGCCTGCAAGAGGCAGCCCATGTGGCGGTAACTCCGTTTAGCCTTTGAGAACGGGGATCACTTAACGGTGATGAAGGTTCCTTCAGCATTTCACTTCCGGGTACATTCCCAATCCCTGCAATTATCCTGGCGGAAGACTCATCCTGTCAGGGTTGGTGTTTTTCGTCTTCTTATTCAGGACGGACACCATGAACAGAACGAACCTTCTCTGTGTCGTTATTTCATTTGTGAAACACCAAACTGAACAGCTTCTTCCCCACGCGAGTGTCGGAGTAAGCTTGACCAGACTGGAAGAGGATGCATTGCTTTTGCAACGCATTCTTGTCGACCTCGATCAAGTGGCTCGGAATATCCAGAGTATGCGGAGTTCTGAGGATAAACTGGCTATCGATCGAACTGTGTTCTGGGCAGCACATGCGTTGGGGCACCGTCAATTTTATATCCGTGTGAATCAGCGGCTCCTGCGAATGGGTTTGCGGCAAGCGATTAAGCTGGGCAACCAACTCGACCCGGAACTGTGGCAATGTGGTTGGCAAAGTGGTTATGACGATGCTTACGGCAATGACATAGAAGCCAGGGTAGATCTGGAGCAAAGCAGTATTTGTTGAACCCACACCTTTAACCATCGTCTGATTGCGCTTTCAGCAATCAGTTCCCCAGGGAAATACCTTTCCCCTGGGATTGGTGTTTCCCTTTTTTACAGGAGAAACACCATGTCTGTACTTTCACAATGGCCTTATCAGCCAGAACTCCAACTCATAGACCGTCTGCGCGCGTTTTGGCACCGAATACAACGGAGCCAGCCGGGTGCGGAGGACCTCATTGATACCGAGTGGTTCACCAACGAAACAGGCAATGTCAGCTGTAAAGCCGTTATTTACCCAATGACTTCCGGCGGCTGGGGAGCGACTGTCGTTTCGCGTAACGGTTATCACAAGGGGGATTTTTCCTACGACTATAAATGCTTTACGACCCTCTTCCCCTCTCAGGTCGCAGCGCTGCGTGCAGCTGAACAGCTTGCAAAGCAGTTTGTCTGTCTGCGTCATCGTTACTATTACGGTGTAAAACACCTGGTATGCGCGCCGGCGGCGTAAGCGATAGGCAGTAACACACCCTGACGGGGATTTATTCCCGTTCGGGGATAGATCCCCCTTCATTATTTCCGGAGGATTTATCGTGAACATGAACGTAGCCTTTTTAACAACAGCGCCTCAGTCACTTACTCAGGATTTGTGCGATCTGGCGAACCTGGAAGGGCATTTGTTGGCCGTACGCGCGCTGATGCGTCTCGATACGGGTAATGAAAAGGGCGAGGGGGAAGCCTACTCGCTTAACCAATGTGGGATAGCTAATGCCGCCTACCGTTTTGGTTTTGCCTGGTATGGGGGACGTTTCGACCGTTCAGCCTGCGAGCCGCTTATCAACGCATTGCACACACTCGGGACCGATCTCGATCCGGCAGTATGGAAACGCTGCTTTGATGAAGGGTGTAATGACGCAGAGATTGAACAAGAGCAAGTGAACCTGATCACCCCTATGTAGTACGCACTGTCGGTCTTGTTGCGCCAACAGAACTTCGACGATTTAACCGATTTTCCCTGGAGGGGCTTCCCCCTCCCGGGGAAGTCCGTCTCCAGAACACAGGAGACTTACCATGTTGCATTTTGACCCTGCAGAATTGCGCGCTGTTGTCGCTGAAATCCGTGCCAATCAGTGTGCGCTGGTGTTGGCCAAAGACGACGGCGTTTATCTGATGCCGGCTGTGGGTGAGCGAGACGCCACAGGGCGTATTAAACACCTGGCGTATGCCGACGGATGCCATCCCCAAAAGGATGATGCCTGGTATGAGACGTCCCGGCAGCTTGTCGGCGACGATGACTTTGGCGAGGAACTGGCGCTGACCGATAGTTGTATCGAACGAATACTGTCGCAAGGGCATGAACTCTGGATACATCTGTTACCCGAGACGGTCTATATGCACGTCGCTGCGGTTAACTGGGTTGGTGTCGCCGACTTCCGTTGTATGACCGCCCGCATGCTGCAGCTGGCCGAGGTCCATTACTCGGTCTGTGTCAGCCAGGATGAGTTTAAAAGCTGGCGTGAGCGGGCCATCAACCTGCTGGCCACGGCCTGCCATACCGATTGCAAGCGGGCAAAGCCCGCCGATCGGGAAGACTATCTGGCCATGTTCGAACGGCTGAAACAGCGTGTTGACTCCGTTAACCCGAAAGGGGCGCTGCGTTACCCCGCTTTCTAACCATTTTTCTGTCCCCTGGGGCGTATTCTTCGCCACCGGGGGAGGAATGCACCTTTTTTACGAGGAGCACTCCATGAAAAAAACATCATCACGTCGGCCGGCAAAAGCCCGTCGAGAACGTCCCGACTTATATCAGCAGGTGACGGACAAAATCATTGCCGCCATCGAGACGGGAACCTTGCCCTGGCGCAAACCCTGGCGGACCGACAAGGCCCGCAGCGCGTCGACGGCCATCATGCCGCAGAACGGCACGACCGGTTACCACTACAGTGGCGTGAATGTGCTGCTGTTGTGGATGGCCGCGGACGAAAGGGGCTTTCACTCCAATCGCTGGCTCACCTACAAGCAGGCGGAAGCCGTCGGTGGCCATGTGCGTGCTGGCGAAACCGCGACCCTGGCCGTGGTATTCAAACCCTGGGACAAGCAGGTGGAGGATGCTGACGGCCGGCAGCTGTTTGACGAAGAGGGGAACCCGCTGAAAATGCGAATACCCATGCTGAAGCCGTTGTACCTGTTTAACGTTGCCCAGTGCGACAACCTCCCGGAAACCGTTGTTGGCACTACGCCGGCAGAGGAGCCGGAAGAGGATGGGGCGTTGGTCGATGCGAAAACGCAGGCTCAGGTCAGTGCCCTCGTGGACGCCTGTGGTGTTCGGTTCGAGCAGGTTTACCAGGACAGGGCATTTTACTCCCCGATCCGTGACCAGATTGTCTTGCCGCAGGTTCAGCAATTTCGTACCGAGGCGGATTACTGGTCGACGTTATTGCATGAACTGGTGCACAGCACCGGTCATGCAACACGGCTCAACCGGGAGGGGATCACGTCTTCCTCCCGGGCGTTCGGTGACCCGGTATACGCGTTCGAAGAACTGGTGGCGGAGCTGGGCAGTGCCTTTATGTGCGCACAGCTTGGCGTCTTTGGCGACGTTCAGCACGACAGCTACCTCGAGCATTGGCTCAGGGTATTACGTGAGGATAAGCGCGCGCTGTTTCGGGCGGCCAAACAGGCCCGTGAGGCTTCAGAGTTTCTGCTGAAGCCCCTGGTGGTACCGGTGATAACAGATCCTGCCGTTGCGGCATGAGGAGTCAGGTGATGACGATTGAACAGTGCTATTGGCAGACCATTGCCGGCAGGCTACTGGCCAAATACTTTGGTCTGACGTTAAACGATACTGATCTGTGTGAAACAGAGTGCGTGATGGCTTTGCAGGAAGTGGGTGTGCGGCCGTTTGAGGCTATCAACAACCTGGTGGATAAATACCACCTGGTACGCCTGGGCTCCCATCCATTTACCCCATCATCGCCCTATCTGCGCCAGGAGGAAGAACTGGGCGTGATCGGTGAGCATGAACTCTAACGGCAGGGCAGTACCCTTGTCCTGACCATCATGATGTAACACCTAACCCATTGGGGGAGACTTTCCCTCAATGGGGGATGTCTCTCCTTTTTTCTTGAAAGAAGAGGAGGACTACCATGTCTAACTGGTGCAAAAACCGTTTAGTTGTTACCGGCCAATCCGTGTTTGTCGACGAGCTGCAGCAGTGGGTGAATGGCCATGTCGTGCCTGACTACCGCCATGCCATCCAGCAAAGCTGCAGGATGTTCCTGGCAGGCTGTGCCGGCATATTGAAGCCGGCCACGGTAAAACCGGGCGTTTATGTCCCTTATCCGGGGTTGCTGGCCCATCCGGGGGTTACCTCGGCACAGAACCTGGCTTTTGAACAATGGTTCGGTTTACTGAAAGCTGATGTGCCGTTGACAGGGGAGAATATTCGATTAGTCGAACGTCTCTACCGTCAGTCCGGTATCGATGCCGTTAAATGGGAGAACATCCCGGTCGTGGCGAAAGAACGGATTGCTGATGTGCTTGTCCGGCAATATGCAGACTGGTTCGGACTCGTTGGTTTGGGGCCGGATATCGATGTTGGTAACTGCTGGGAGCGTCTGGGTACTATGCCCGAGTACACCGCCCCGTGCGATATGTTGATATTAATCCCAACGCGGCTGGCGACAGAACTGAATGGGGCAGGCAGCTTGTTGCGTGACATTCCGACAACCGCTGAGCTTTACGGTCGGCAGTACGGTGTCGAATGGCCCTCTGGTCACAGTGTTGGGTGTGTGCGAGACGGTATCAACACATTGACTGTGCACTTTGACTCCCATGGTACCCGCCTGCCGGCGAGGTTATCGGGATACTGTCTGAGCAATTCAGTTGCCAGGTGGAACATTCCTGGAATATGGCTGATGCGCAACGCAGTGGTTACGATCGCTACGATCGCGGCGAGCATGTCGACGGCGGACGAATAGCGGCTGAGGTCGAGGTTGGTGAGGTGATCCACCTGGCCTACGCCGACAAGGATTCTGTGCCGTTGTCACCCAATTCAGCAGTTGGCTAATCACCGAGTTTTGTTATTGCATTAACCTATGGCCACCGATGTTCGGTGGCTTTTTTTAGAGTTATGTACTTTTCTCCCTAAATGGTATCGATCCGATCGCACAATCCGGGCTGAGTTCCTTTCACGTGAATAATTATTTGGCGTAACTATTTATCATTAGTGGCACATCAATAAAACAAATATAATAAACATACTAATATTAATTAGTAGTGATAATTAAAATTAAGCTTTGAATTTATTTATCTGGCGGATCAAAGAAAATCCGTCTAAATTAACCCCCTTCTGGATTGATTGTTTGATTATATTCATGTCCTAAAAAGCATAATTTTCATATATGGAGGCAGAAATTGTTTCGCCGGGAAGCGATAGAAAGTCAGAGGTCAAGGTGGCGTGGCCGCGCTATTTTATTACCAGGCATCCCTGTATGGCTCGTTACTGGATTTTGCATATCATTTATCATCGCCTTTTTGGTGTTTGTGATTGCTGGTACTTATACGAGACGCATCAATGTAACGGGAGAGATAACCACATACCCTAGAGCAGCAAGCGTGTATTCAAGCGTACAGGGTGTGGTCGTCAGGCGATTTGTCAATGAAGGGCAGATAATCAAAATCGGCGATTCTATTTATCAGATTGACGTCAGCAAAAGCACTCGTAGTGGCGTAGTCAGTGATAATCAGCGAAAGGACATTGAAGATCAACTAGGACGAATTTCAGATATCATATCACGTTTACAGAGTAGCAAGAAAAACACGCTCGCTATGCTGACAAACCAAAGAGAACAGTACACTTCCGCTTTTAAACGTTCGTCAGAGATTATCAAACGAGCCGAAGAAGGCATTCGTATAATGAAAGAGAACATGGAGAATTATAGGCATTATCAGATCAAGGGGCTAATTAACAAAGATCAACTAACCAATCAGGTGGCATTATATTATCAACAGCAAAATAATATGCTGGGGTTAAGCGGGCAAAATGAGCAAAACTCTTTGCAAATCACTACGTTGGAAAGTCAAATGCAAACCCAAGCCGCTGAATTTGACAATCAGATTTATCAGATGGAGTTGCAGCGTTACGAACTGCAAAAGGAATTGATCAATATCGATGCCGGTGGAGAAATCATCGTTAAAGCATTATCCGCCGGTCGTGTTGATTCACTGAGCGTTACTGTCGGACAAATGGTGAATGTCGGCGACAGTCTGCTGCAGGTGATTCCGCAAAAGATAGACCACTACAACCTGGTGATTTGGGTTCCCAATGACGCGCTCCCCTACATCACCGCTGGCGACCGGGTTAACGTACGCTATGAAGCCTTTCCGGCGGAGAAGTTCGGGCAGTTTGCCGGCAGCGTCTCAATCATCTCCAAGGCACCTGCTTCGCCACAGGAAATGCTGACTTACCAGGGGGCTCCGAAAAGCGCACTGACCACCGCCGTTCCGTACTACAAGGTGATCGTCCGGCCAGAAAAACAGACCATTATGTATGGCGATAAACGCCTGAGCCTGGAAAACGGCATGAAAGCGCAGAGCACGCTGTTTCTTGAGAAAAGGAAAATCTATCAATGGATGTTGTCACCGTTCTACGACATGAAACACAGCGCAACGGGGCCAGTAAATGAGTAAAGCGCCCTTTAAAAGTTTGCTCAGCCAATTGGATATACGGCTGCGTCATCGTGTACCTCTGGTCCATCAAACCGAATCCTCCGAGTGCGGTCTGGCCTGCCTGGCGATGGTCTGCGGCCACTATGGCAAGAATATCGATCTGATTGCGCTGCGCCAGCAGTTTAACCTGTCGGCGCGTGGCACCACGCTGTCTGGTCTGAGCGGTATTGCCGAGCAATTGGGATTGGCCTCACGCCCTCTGTCACTCGATATAGACGAGCTTGGTGCGCTAAAAATGCCGTGCATATTACACTGGGAGTTCAACCATTTTGTGGTGTTGGTGAGCGTCAGGCGTAACAGTGTCGTGCTGCATGATCCGGCGCAGGGGCGTCGTACCCTGAGTCTGGCTGAGGTGTCGCAAAGTTTCACCGGGGTAGCCCTTGAAGCCTGGCCCGGCAGCGCTTTCGAGGCATATACTGTGAGCAACCGGCTCAGTCTTGGCTCGCTGATGAGAAGCGTGCACGGTCTCAAAGGGACACTCGGCAAGATCTTTTGTCTGTCATTGGTGATAGAAACCATCAACCTGGTGATGCCGGTCGGTACGCAACTGGTGATGGATCATGCGATCCCTGCCGGGGACCGAGGTCTGCTTACTTTGATCTGCGCAGGGTTGCTATTCTTCATCCTGCTGAGGGCGGCAGTCAGCATGGTGCGTGCCTGGTCCTCATTGGTCATGGCAACTCTCATCAACGTACAGTGGCAATCTGGGCTTTTCAATCATCTGTTGCGACTACCATTGGGCTATTTTGAACGGCGCAAACTGGGTGATATCCAGTCGCGTTTCGGCTCGCTGGATGCACTGCGCAGCACCTTCACCGCTAGTATCGTCGGTGCCATCATGGACAGTATCATGGTGATCGGTGTGCTGATTATGATGATTCTGTACGGTGGTTGGTTGACCTGGATCGTGATGGCCTTCACCACCTTATATGTATTACTGCGTCTGCTGACCTATGGTTATTACCGGCAACTGTCTGAGGAGTCGTTAGTCAGAAGTGCCCGGGCTGGCTCGTATTTCATGGAGACACTGTATGGCATAGCCACCGTCAAAATACAGGGAATGTCGGAACGACGCAGTGCTCACTGGCTCAACCTCGAAATCGATACTATCAATACTGGTATCCGGGTGACCAGGATGGACATGCTGTTTGGCGGCATCAACACCTTTGTCGCGGCCTGCGACCAGGTCGCTATCCTGTGGCTGGGTACCAGCCTGGTGATCGACAACCAGATGACCATAGGTATGTTTGTGGCATTTGGCGCCTTCAGGGGACAGTTCTCCGACCGTATCAGCTCGTTGACCGACTTTTTGTTGCAGCTACGTATGATGAGCCTGCATAACGAACGTATTGCTGATATCGCCCTACAGCCGCGGGAGAATCGCAAACCTGACCTTCCTTATGAGGCTAGGCTACAGCCGATTGAGTTGACAACCCGCGCCTTGAGCTATCGCTATGACAGCCAGTCTCCAGCCATTTTCAGTGAACTGGACATTACCATCCTGCCGGGAGAAAGCGTGGCTATCGTAGGACCCTCCGGAGCGGGTAAGACCACACTGATGAAGGTACTGTGTGGGCTTTTTACGCCAGACAACGGAAGGGTTGAGATGAATGGTATCGATATACAACAACTGGGGGTCAACAACTACCACAAGATGATTGCCTGTGTGATGCAGGATGACAAATTGTTCTCCGGTTCAATCCGGGAAAATATTTGCGGCTTCGTGGATGAGGTGGATGAAGACTGGTTGCAGGAATGCGCTCGGGCCAGTTATTTGCATGAGGTCATCATGCGCATGCCGATGGGGTATGAAACGCTGATCGGCGAACTGGGTGAGGGGCTGTCCGGCGGCCAAAAACAGCGACTGTACATCGCCAGAGCTATTTACAAAAAACCGGGGCTGTTGTTCATGGATGAGGCGACCAGTGCGTTGGATAAGGAAAGCGAGGAGGTAGTGAATCAGGCGATCAAAGGGCTTAGTATTACGCGGGTCATCATTGCACACCGTGAAACTACGATAGCATCGGCAGACCGCGTGATTTATCTGAATCATCTGGGGCAAGGCTGAGTGATTATTAGTCATAGAAAACGGTTACGATATATTTATATGCAAATCCGCCCCAAAAGGGGCGGATTGTTAAGTTGTATAGTCTTTAATTCGATGGTTTCCGAAAAAACAACTTAATCAAAAAATATAAGAATCTTACTATACACACGGAGGAGCTAATAGAAACCAATAATACGGAAATGCCACTCGGTGCTGGATACCATGTTGAAAACCCCACTCCAGCCCCGCTTAGCAAGGAGAAAGATAGAAATATACCGATAACTACCGATATTAGTTTCAACGCTTTGTCATTCATGTAATCACCAGGAAATGGAGAGAGGTTTTTTTAATTTTTTTCAGCGTGTATTTTTACCAGGAGCAACTTCCGCCAGAACTTGTCCCGCATTTATTTCCGCCTCTACCCATTCCCACGTTGCCGCCACCTTTGGCACCATCTTTAAAACATCCCCCGGTAACTGCACCACCAACCAATCCCATAGCCGCACCAGGTAATCCAGCAAATGCCCCCATTGCTGCACCCACCGTCATTCCATTGATACAGTCTTCCGAGGTGTTTTTGGCGTAGTAATTACCTGAACCACCATTGTTACCGTTACCGGATTGACTTCCCCCGTTACTTCTACCGCCATTGTCGGAACGATCGCCGCCATTGTTACCCCGACCACCAGATACATACTCTAACAATGAAGAATCAATCACTTTCATAAACAACTCCTTCTGTTGATGTAATCAATACAATTATAAAGTGTAAAGCTGTGTAAGGCTATGTAAAGCCGTTAAATAATTAACTTATTCCGACTTCATTAGCAAGCGTTATTATTAATGAGTTTAAAAACAGGCTTAAAACTCAAGTTAAGTCATATGGTAAAGTAATAGTTGCATAATTAATTATAATTATGGAAAATTAATCGTGGTCTTATTATCAATCTTATATATTAAATAATATTAAAAATATTCTTGTGTTATTGTGCACGCAATCTGCACGTCAGCCTGTATGCGGAACGGCTGGCTGAAGCCAACAATATTTTGGCGGTTTCCCGTTTAGAACCCTTAGATATCGATCATCAAAAGTTATGAGAGTGCTGACGTCGAGCGTCTAGTATACTACCTGCCCTAGTACGAATAGCACTGAACGCAGTATCGGTGCCATGATGATTGCGGCGGTAGTGGAGATTCAGGAGATGGGGGTACGATCCTTCACCACATATGCTGCCTCTTGTGTGACATATATGTGGTGGTTATGTCGATGGTGTATACCCAGCTGTCATCACTTGGCATACCAGGTGGAATAGTATTGGGGACCGCATTGGAAAATGAACGTCGATTGGTGATGTATACACCGTGCATTGCTTGGATAAATGGCCTCTTTGAATACAACAGTATAATTCAGATAATTGACCCAAACCGCCCTATATTTTTGGCGGTTATACTGAGGTCATATAAATATACTGTGCATTCTATATAATAGAATCGCTAGAAATCACTGACTCTATGGATTTTTTAATATCATTTAACCTTACGGGCTTCGTTAAAATATCCACACCTTTGATTGGACTTTTACTGGTATATGCGCTAATAAATATAAATGGTGTGTTTTTGTTTGGACCGTTGTTCTCTTTGACCTCTCTATATAGGTCATCACCAGTAATGATAGGCATTTGCAGATCACTCAAAACAAGGTCAAACGATTTCCGATATAGTTTCTCCAATGCTCTCTCTGGAGACGTTGTATACTCAACTGAAAAGTCATGCTGAAGAATTGACACTAAGGACTCGCATGCCATTTCATTATCATCGATAATTAATATACTGATACCCTTCGCTGAAAAAGGTTTGTCATCGACATCGGTGATCATTTCAATCTCTGCAGGTGTTGATAGCTCAATGGGTAATGAAACGGTAAACACAGTTCCTTTACCAACGTCACTTTTCACATCAATAGTCCCTTTCATGGCTTTAACAACACCATGGACGATAGCCAACCCCATCCCAAAACCGGGTACTTTGTTGTCGTTTCCGACACGTATAAACGGAGAAAAAATGGTGTCTATTTTATCTTTCGGGATACCCTGACCCGTATCTTCGACCTTAATGACCAGTTTAGACTTTTCATGTACAATCGCATTTACCTGCACGTTACCATTCGCTGTATATTTAATGGCATTGGTAACAATGTTTTCAATGATCTGCATAACCCTGGATGGATCGCTTTTTATATACGTATCAGAAATTTTTCCTAAATTAACGGCAACATTACCCTTTTTCAATATTGAAATGCTTTGCTCAACGGTATCTTGCACAATCTTACGTAAGTTGAATGATGCTATTTTTATTTCGACATTACCATTGTCCACTTTGGCAAATTCAGCAAGGTCCTTCATTTGACGTTCCATTTTCATGGCAGCATTTTCCAAACGTTCAAAGTGATTGAATGCAGTACCATCTTTTTTCTGGGTAATCACCTCTACCGAGGAGATTATTGCCTGGAGCGAAGTTCTTAATTCGTGACCCAACACCCCAAGAAAAGCGTTTTTATTGTTAAAGGATTTTTTTTCTGACTCTAACTGGTTATTAATGGATTTCACTTGTCGATATGAAATAAAAAGCATCAACAAAAACAGGAAGTACAGCGTAGCAATTGGGAACTTCATAGAGTTCCCTTTATCTATGTAGTCCTGCTGAATAATATTTCTTTGTCTGACCTCAGCATGGTCAGAAATAACCACAAGATATTTATTGTCTTGTCCTATTAATTCTATGTTTTTAAGAATGAGCGAGTAATTTGGATTCTCTTTGTTTAATTCTTTATCGATATTTTCCAAGCTGGTGTTTATATTTTCAACTGTATTCGCATATCCAGCCTCTTCATATAGGTATCTGGTTGATACACTTTTATGAAGCAGTACATTAGAGCTCGAGAAAAGGAGGTCTAGTTCTGTTTGTAATTCCTCTTTATCATTGCTCCCCAATCGTAATTGACGCTCAATTTTCGCGTTAAATCCTGCCAGCCTGATCGTGAATTTGGCTATTGCCCACGCATAGTTTTCTTGTGGGCCTGCTGAATTCATATTATGGCTTGTGGAGAAATATTGCTCATACATCCACACAAAACCGCCAGTTAGGATCAAAAAACCAGCGACGTACTGAATCAGGATCCGTTTTAGTTTCATTTCTCAATTACCGTCATACTATTTACTTGCCAGATGTGGCGAGCTTGATATATTGGGCTGTTGAGCTTATCGTAAAATTTATCTAATGGGTAAATTACGAAGTATGGGCCGAAGTCTCGAACCTTCAAAGGATTTCCGTCCCTTTTGTTTGCAAGTAGAATATCAAATTGCTCTACATCAGATAATGGTATATCAACCCAATAGTCATTCAATGCTCTCATTCTTAACGTTTTACCATGGGCGCCAACCAGGCTTAATAAATCCTTAAATTTCACCCCTTCGAAATCCACAACCTTCCCTGGTTCAGTCCAAGATGTTGTTGTTTTTATATGGGATTTTTTCAGTTTATTAAAATCATCCATGGTTAACAAATATCCGCCACCATGATTTTGATTGGTTATTTCACCATCTATATAGAGATCCCCAACCTTTGCAAAAGAAGGGGTTGAGAATAATAAAGTAAGTATAAATAAAATGAACAGTGATTTTAACTTACGCATAGTAAACCTCAAATTCCTTACATATTGAATTAACTAAAGTGATATCTTCACTATTATGTATTCCTTCTGTCATATCATTTCCGATGTAAACAGACTCGCAATTATTATAGTATAGACTACGAAACTCGGGTTTAACTGTTGTAAAAATACAGGTGGTAGGTATGTTAAAACCTGCACCAATATGCAAGGCTGCTGAATCACATGTATAGAGGTATTTCGCATTTTTTATTATGGACGCGAAACAAGCAGTGCTTTTTGATAATTCAGTAATGTTTGTGTAATTTTTATGATAAACATCACTAAATCCAAGGACTTTAACCTTAAACTTATCACTTAAGTTAGATATTATTCTCTTGTGATACTGTTGGGGTATGCTTCTTATTTTTGTGCTTGCGTGAGGGCAGAAGAGAATATATTCACCCAGATTGACATCATCAAGAGTGGAGTTTTTTAGCCATGAATTACTTTTGAACTCAACTGGAATAAAACTACGTTCTAGACCAAGGTTTCTTATAAAGAAATCGTGCATCTCCCATTTATTAAAATCTTCCCAATACAGTTGATTCCCAATGTCTATTATTAGTTCGGATTCCGCGACTTTGGAGATGTCAAATGGCATGAAATGAATTTCATTTATTATATTGTTAGTTAGTGTGTAAATTTCATTAACATAGTTAGGGCAGTTTTCTGGACGAATGACTTTAATGACGATGTTGGGGTTTATGTTTTTTATAGCATGCAGTGCAGATATACCGACTACAGAATCACCCAGTGTTACGCCTAATCCATTGATGACAGTAAGGCTTTTTACTTTTGAGTAGTCAACGGAAATTTTATTGATTGAGTTATTATGAACAATAGAATTACTCAATGGAGATATATCACCACCGGGTTGTTCTTTACTTATTCCATAGGGTGACACAATGTATCTCCCATCAAGTAAGAGGCTGCCCGTATAGGTTAATAAACTATTATCCATAATAATTCACTTGGGAAAATGCTTATCAACCAGTGACTTTATAACACTGGCTTTTATCGGTTTTTCATGAGGGCCAGTGATATCATAATCATTTATTGCACTTGCAATTTCTCTATCGACAATCCCAGATAATTGTCCGGTAAGCACCAGGATCATGGCATTTTTATTCTCTGATTTTCTTATTTCTTTTATTGTGTTAAAAACGGTTCTCGCCCCAACAACCCAATCCAGTATATAGGCGTCATAAGGACTGTGCTTCAGGCTCACTTCTAATGATTCAATGTTATAGAATGGGTCTACAACATATTCATCATTACCAATGATTTCCTGAAGACTATCTACTATGTTCTTGTCGTCATCAAGAATTGCAATTCGGTGTTTTTTTACATTTTGTTTTTGAGGATATAGCTGAATCATTTCAATATTACGCTTTGACTCAAATAATACGTCATCTTTTATATCATCAGTACGGAATACAACCCATTCGTCGTTGATTTTTAAAGCTGAGTACTCCGTTGGGCCATTGGAATTGATATCTGTTAAATATATTTTGCATTTAACATTTGTCTTTCCATCGTTCCAGATGGCGCTATGTACTTCATTTACTGAATAGCTATATATGTCGAAGAAGTCGCTCATTTTCATACCGATAGAGTCAATCACTCTAATCAGTTGCGATACTTCCCAGTTAGAGGCTCCAGTCAGCTTCTTTTGTGCCGCAGCTGTTGTGATATCCAATACACGGCTGGTGTGGCTGATATGCTTTTGCTTTGGAATACCTCTCATCGCCAAAGCTTTGGCAATGACTTCCCCCAGGGCAGTTTTATTGTTGATTTCCATCTCCCACCTTTGGCCAAATTCGGTTTAAAAAACAGTCATTATTTTACACTCAAAGTTGTGTTTTTCAATGAAAAGAGCGGCTTATGATATCGTTTGGCGATCAAGCAAATCGCAAAAGTATTAATTTTATTGACATGATGTCATTTTAGTTGATAAAAAGAGGCCGGAGTGTGGAGGCCAGAGGGGACGAGCTCAAGCTTCTGAGCGTTATGCTTATTTTCTTTCAGATGAGCATAACGCTCAGGTGATACCAGCGCGCACAACACCAGAGGAAGTTCCAACTCAGAGTTGGGAGGGGGCGCCTGACGATGAGTAGGGATGCGCATAACACTGAGGGTGGACTTTTCACACTTGAACGAATTCTTGTGAATCGTCTAAACACCCCGCAATAAATTCACCTGAGTTTTGTTGTTCTTGGCACCAGGGAAAACTGATAAAAATCATAATCAAATAACAGAATTTTGGCTTTGGGCTTGCCTTTGAAACTATCGGCATTACCCATTGCATTTACATGAATAGACGCCAGCAATGCCAGATTGATAACTACCTATCAACCTGAAAACGGCTGACTACGGGAAACTTTCTCTTCTGGAAAAAGGTTTTCCTGTGGTGCTTGTCGTATTGACCTGCGCAGCATAAGCGCCGGTCAAGTTTTGCGGAGTGCTGCTGATGTCTTATTGTTATACACCTGAACAGGCTGCCATCATCGGTTGGTCTGGAAGCAAACTGGTAGTTAAGGCTTTTGCCGGCTCCGGAGAAACGTCCAAATTGGTGCGGTTCGCGTTAGCGAATTCAGACAGCAGAATGCTCTATCTTGCCTATAACTGGGCCGTCAGGGACGAAGCAGAGCAAAAACTCCCCTTCAATGTGGAATGTCAAACCTCCCATCAACTGGCCTGGCCCAACTTCGGCCGCTATTATCAACAACGGATCACTGACGTTGCCCGTCAACTCAATACGCGTTACTCGCCTCTGGCTCGTATTGTCATTATGACCTTCAATGCCTTTCTCTACAGTGCTGTTATCACTGGAGGCCAGATATGCTGAAGGCCATCAAAGAGCTGCTTGTCGGTACCCGGGATATGTCGGCAAATACAACGGCAATCACTTCAGCCTCACGGGGCCCTGCCGGCTACTATATGCCCGCGTCAGCAGAACAGCTGTTGAGCACGGTATCTTGTAAGCAGTGTTTACAGCAGTTATGGGAAAATTGTGCACTTCCCAAAGATCTCTATGCAGATTTCTATCTGCAGCCATTGAAGCAACTCATGACGTTGATGCAGGTGTTGCCGGCTGCGCCTCTGGGCGAGTATGCCAGGGAAGGGGGATTGGTTGATGTCACCCTGCAGACGGCGACATATGCGGTGCGCTTGGCCAAAGGACACATGCTGCCTCCTGGAGCCGTACCGGAAGAACAATCGGCCCAGAATGTACAATGGAATGTCGTGGTGTTTTACGCTGCGCTTTGGCACTACCTGCCGTTGTTGAGCCAGCTGCAGGGGGAGTTCCAGAGTGGTCGCGCCTGGTTACCCGGTTTGACGGTGCCGAGTGAACCCTACCGTTTTCGATTCAGGACGACCCTATCGACCCCGACATTGGCGACAAGTCAAAGTGCGATGATTGCTGCACGGCTGCTGCCAGCAGAGGTCATCGACTGGCTATCAACATTGCCGGCGGCTACACACTCGTTGATGACGATCGCTTCCCGACAGCCCAGTGCTTTACCTGTGATAGACGACATTATCCAGGAGGCGGCCAAGCTGGCGCGAGGCAATAGCCTGTCCATAGCACCCTCTCCGGCATCCATCTCCGACACATTGACAGTAGTCTTACCGTCGGTGGCGCCGACAACAGAAAATACCACTTCCTCAGTACCCGCAATTGATTTGCAAAGTGCAGTCAGTAGCACCAACCCTCCGCTTGTTGAGGATCAACTGCCGGCAGAGACATTAAATCTGCCTGAAGAGTCAGCAACGGCGGGATTACTGAGCTCGGCCCTAGATATGCCGGTAAACGATAAACCTTTGGCTGAGAGGGGGCTAGCGCCTGCAACGGTGGTCGGCATCGAGGAGGACATGCAGACCCTGTTGTCATTAATGGCGGTTGAGGTGTCTGCTCCGGTGAACCAGACAGAACAGGAGTTCGGGGACGCCCCTCACGAAGATGAAGGCCCTATGCCTGCCGATAACCCTGTGCTTTTTGCTGAAGTGACTCAGGTAGTTGAGGCTGCCGAAATAAACCGGGAGTCAGACGCCTTCGATGATATAGCTGCCGAGGCAGCAGATTCAACACCTGAATTTTGTGTCCCTCAAACTACTGACTTCGCTCCCTCGCAATCGCAAAAGCCGGGCATTGAAGGCGATGGGGGCATAACTCCCGGAGACGTCTTTTGGCGTTGGTTAGCTGAAGGACTCGATTCTAATGAGATCCTCATCAACTCCGTAGACGCTCGAGTTCATCTTGTTTCTGGTTTTGTCTTTATCAGCGTACCTGGAATTTTTTATTTGTACCTGAAACAGGCTGGTCTGGATGGCTCTCGACGAGAAGTCCTTCAGGAGGATTTTGAACGTCTGGAGAAACATCGTCGGGTCAAGGGTAAACGATTCTATTTTGCACACCTGTATGAAACATCAGAGCGCACAGGTGCATTTAAACGAACCAAAGGTTACCTCGTTAAAGCAAGTTTGCTCTATCGGGGGAAAAACCTGCCGGACGATAGTCCGGTTCTGGTGATCCCTTGATAGGGATTAATCGTGTCTTGTGACCACATCATGTTCGCAAGACTTCTATTTAAACTAGGGAGATATCATGCATAAATCGCGAGTTATGGATTGGGACACCTTGCTCGAAGAGTATTTTTTCTCAAAGGTGTTACGCCCGGAAACTGAAAGGAGCTATCGCAGAGTGGTTGCTGTTTTCAGGAGATTTATAGGGTATGGCACGTTACCGGATGCAGTCACGAACCGAGAACTGATTTTGTGGCGTAGAGACATGTTGGGAAGGGGTTTAACAACAAGTACGTGGAATAACAAAGCTCGCCATTTACGTGCGATTTACAACCAGGGGATGAAGAAAAAATGGCTCAACGTAGAGGAAAATCCGCTAAATGAAACGCAAGTGCCGCCGGGTAACAAGCGTAAAAAAACACTGAACCGTGACCAGTTGGTTAAAGTGAATCTGGTATTAGAACAATTTGAAGAACGCGAAAAATTAAGGGTAGGTAAATGTCGTCCTTGTGCGCTCTTTCCTGTGTGGTATTGGCGGACTGTCATAGACGTCTTGCGTTCGACTGGGATGCGGCAAAACCAGTTATTACATATACGACTAATGGATGTAGATCTGGAGGCAAACTCGATGTTGCTGTGTAAAGAAGGCAGTAAAACGCATCGCGAGTGGTTAGTTCCTATCGTGAGCTTTATCCGTGAACGGATGCGAATACTTGTTAATCGCGCGATAGCACAGGGGGCCGAACCGGCAGATTATCTGTTCGATGTAGCACGATTCTTGAATCCATTGGGTGAGGTTGACTCAGAGCCTGCAATCCAACCTGTTCGCTCATTCTTCACCAGGCTGACGAAAGAGTGTGGCTTTAAGGTGAGTCCGCATCGATTCAGACATACCCTGGCTACCGAAATGATGAAGTCACCCGATCGTAATTTGGCAATGGTTAAAGGTTTGCTTGGACATCGGAGCGTCAGCACAACAATGGAATATGTCGAACTGGATTTAAAGGTTACCGGTCAAGCGTTAGAGAATGAGCTGTCACTGTATATGGATGTGATACCAGCGCGTGAAAGTGAGGCCAGACTCGTCTTGACATGACTTTAACAAGCTGTAAAAATCAACAGTGATCGAGAAAAGGACGTCTGTGCGCGAACACAGACATCCTTTTTAAGAGGAACCTAGTTATTAATATCGAGTGTGCAAATTCGGAAAACACTGCGATATCAACCTGCCAGTTCCTTTGTTCCGCCCGTTAAAGGGTATACCTCTAACCAGCGTGCTTTGATGCATAATTAGTGGTGCCCGGACTCGGAATCGAACCAAGGACACGGGGATTTTCAATCCCCTGCTCTACCGACTGAGCTATCCGGGCAACGCGCAGCATTAAACCGTATTGGCCGGGAGGCGTCAACGGCTTTATGCGCAAAAGGCGTTAAAAAGCTGGTGACTGCTGACTTTTCAGCCAAGGAGCCTGAAAAGTGCGCTCGTTCGAACCACGACTCTGCACGGGCTGCGCTGTACTGGCCATCAGTTCAGCCTAATGCACCGTTCCTGCGGCACTGCGCTACCTGCAAGATATCTTCCGCCAGCCGTTTGGCGACGGATACATCCTGGAGCTGGCGTTTTACCAGCAGTTTGCTCAGGCAGCCTTCCTGAATCAGCTCCATCTGCTGCGCCACCATATCGGCGTCGTCGGCGTCCATTTGGCGCAGCAGGTCGCGGGTCAGTTCCAGCGACGTCAGCTTTTGCTGCTCCGCCAATTGGTGTATCGGGTGATCCACCTCCGGGAAGAAGCTGCAGGCGGCAATAAACAGGCAGCCGGGATAACGATCGTGCCGGACGTACTCCGCCAGAACGTCATAGCGCGCCAGCAGCTTTTGCTGCGGGCTCAGGGTTTCGTCCAACAGCAGTTGGCGGCGCCAGGTGTCAATTTGCTGGCCGTGGTAGCGCAGGCTGTCGTACAGCAGCGCCTCGCGATCCGGCCAGAAGCGTTTCAGATCGCTCGGCTGCACGTCGAGTTTGTCTGCCAGCATTTCCAGCGTGGTGGTTGCCAGGCCCTGTTGTTCCAACAGCCCCAGTGCCGTATCAAGAACGTGTTCACGTTGCACTTGTGCTCCCTCCAAATTCGGTTCTGATCCACAGTGTCGTTTACCGCACTGTTTTCTGCAAATGTGCGCTGAACGCAGGCGCATTCATAAACCCGGTGACGCGTGCGGCCGGCACTTCCTGGCCCGCGCCGTTAAAGAACAGAATGGTCGGCAGCCCAAGGACCTTCAGATGCTTGAGCAGCGCCGCCTGTTCGGCGTTGTTGGCGGTCACATCGGCCTGCAGCAGCACGGTATCGGCCAGCTTAGCCTGAACTGCCGCATCGCTGAAGGTATATTTTTCGAACTCCTTGCAAGCAACGCACCAGTCGGCGTACAGATCCAGCATCACCGGTTTCCCCTGTGCCTGCTGTAGCGCCAGATTGAGTTGTTCCACGTTATTAATCCGTGAGAAGTTCAGGTGCACCGGTGCCCTCTGCTGGGCGTTATTGGTGCCGAAGGCCCAGTCCTGCAGCGGCCTTGCGGCGATCACCGCCGCTGCCAGCAACAGCAACTGCAATACACGTACCCAGCCGCGCGAGGTTTTCAGGCTCAGCGCGAATGCCCAACCGAAGAATGCCACGCCGAGCAGGCTCCATAACCGCAGTCCCCACGCATCGCCGATTACCCGCTCCAGCAAGAAGACCGGCAGCGCCAGGATCACAAAGCCGAAGGCTTCTTTTACATACTGCATCCACGGCCCGCTGCGCGGCAGCAGGCGGTTGCCGAACAGGGTGACTAGCACCAGCGGAATACCCATCCCGAGCGCGTACAAGTACAAAGTGCCGCCGCCGGCCCACATATTGCCGCTCTGAGCGATATAGAGCAGGATGGCGCTGAGCGGCGCAGTAGTGCAGGGGGAGCAAATTAACCCGGCCAGCGCGCCCATCAGGAACACGCCAGGCAGCGAGCCGCCCTTTTGGGTGTTGCTCCAGCCTGCCAGCCGCGTTTGCAGCGAAGAGGGCAGTTGCAGCGAATACAGGCCAAACATCGACAGCGCCAGCGCGATAAACAGCACCGACAGGCCGATCAGCATGTACGGGTGCTGCAACGCCGCCTGGAACTGCAACCCGGCGGCCGCGACCACCAGACCAAGCAGGGTATAGGTTAGCGCCATACCCTGTACGTAAACCACCGCCAGCGCCAGAATGCGTCCGCTGCTGTGCGGCTTTTCTCGGCCCAGAATGATGCCGGAAATCAATGGGTACATCGGCAGCACGCAAGGGGTGAAGGCAATGCCAATGCCAATCAACAGGGCCCAAAGTGGCGAAAACGGCAGGTTGGCTGGCGCGGGTTCCGTTGGCGCGTCAGCGGGCGGCGCTGCGGCGGTGCTCACCGCATCCAGTGGGATCACCCTGGTTTCCGGCGGGTAACAGAAACCGGCTTCCGCACAGCCCTGATAGGTCACGCTCAGGCTGGCCCCTTTGGCTGCCTGTTGCAGGGGAATTTTCAGAGCGAGCTGTTGCTTGAAAATAGCGACTTCACCGAAGAATTCATCCTTGTGGCTCAGTCCTTCGGCCAACGCAAAGGTGCCTAGCGTTGCCTGCTGCGGTACCAGCTTGATTTGCTGACGATAGAGGTAGTAACCAGGGCGGATTTGCCAGCTCAGGGCCAGTTGGCGATCTTGCTGCTTAAAATCAAAGGCGAATGCCTGATCGACGGGCACGAACTGGCTACCGCCGCTTTGGCCGAACAGCGATGCCTGAGCCGCCTGCGGCAAAAAAAACAGGCTGCAGATCAGGAAGATTAATTTAATGAGGCGTTGATCCATAACAGGTAGTCTTTATCTCCAGCCATCACCGGCAGTACCAACAGCTCGGGCGTTTGATACGGGTGATGTTGTTTCAGGGTGCTGAGCAGGGCATCTTGATGGCGGCGATCGCTTTTGAACAACATCTGCACTTCGTATTCCTGTTCCAGTTTCCCTTCCCAGTAATAGAGCGATGTCGCGCCGGGCAGCAACGTGGCGCAGGCTGCCAGTTTTTCCCCCAAAATCCGGGCCGCCAGGTCTTGCGCGGTAGCCTCATCGGGTGCAGTGCAGAGTATGACGACAGCTTCGCAATCAGACATTTTCAGCCCTCTCATCCAGATTATCAGTAGGCACTATACCCTGAAGGCGAGTTGGCTAGAAGGCGAGTTTATCGCCAGCGAGGCGAGGTTCGGGAGAGAACCGGGGCCGCAGCCCCGGTAAAAACATTACAACAGCACACTGCCCAGCAGGAAGCCGAACAGCACCGACAATACTACCCCGATGGTGCCGGGGATAAAGAACGGGTGGTTAAACACGAAACGCCCGATGCGCGTGGTGCCGGTATCGTCCATCTGTACCGCCGCGACCAGTGTCGGGTAGGTCGGCAGAATGAACAGGCCGGAAACGGCGGCGAAGGATGCGATGGCGGTCAGCGGCGAGACGTTCAGCGCCAGCGCCATCGGCATCAGCGCCTTGGCGGTGGCGGCCTGCGAGTACAGCAGCGCCGAACAGAAGAAGAAAATCACCGCCAGCAGCCACGGATGGGATTGAATGACCGCGCCTGCGGTCTCTTTGATCCAGTCGATGTTGGCCTGCACGAAGGTATCGCCCAACCAGGCCACGCCCAGGATACAGATACAGGCGCTCATGCCGGCTTTGAAGGTACTGGAGTTGAGCACCATATCGGTATCGACCCGGCACAGCAGAGTGGTCAGGGTAGCGACGCTCAGCATGATGATCAAAATCGCATTGGTGGTGTTCATCAAAGGTTTTGCCACCAACCCAAGGCCCGGGCTGTTGATGATGGCATAGGCCACCACGCAGACCACGCCCAGCAGGAACAGCAGCACCGAGGCTTTGGCGCGCGGTTTGATGTCTATCGCCTTGTTGCCGCGCAGGGTGATCAGACCTTCTTCCAGGCGTTTCAGGTAAACCGGATCGTCTGACAGTTTGGAGTCAAACAGCCAGGACACCAGCAGCGACATCAACAGCACGGCGCAGAAGGTGGACGGCATCACCACCATCAGCATATGCAGATAGCTGACGCCATGACCTTCCATCACTGAAGACATGTACACTACGGCGGCGGAGATCGGCGAGGCGGTGATGGCAATCTGCGCAGCTACTACGGCGGTAGACAGCGGGCGGCAAGGCTTGATGCCCTGTTCTTTCGCCACTTCGGCGATGACCGGCAGTGCGGAGAGCGAGATATTGCCGGTGCCGGCGAAGATAGTCAGGAAATAGGTGACGATCGGCGCCAGAATCGTGATGTGTTTAGGGTTCTTGCGCAGCAGTTTTTCCGTTTGCTGGACCAGATAATCCATACCGCCGGCCACCTGCATGGCCGAGATAGCGGCAATCACCGCCATGATGATAGAAATCACGTCGAAAGGGATGCTGCCGGGCTTAACGCCAATCAACGCCAGGACCAAAACCCCCAACCCGCCTGCAAATCCGATACCGATACCGCCCAATCTGGCCCCTAAAAAAATGGCCAGCAGAACGATAACCAATTCTACGGCTAACATAGTGTCTACTCCTTAAAATAAGATTATTTGAAAATGAAAAGTTAAAAATTTGTGGGCGACAGAAAGTAAAAAGGCACGCTATCCAGAGGATTTAGCGTGCCTTTTAGGGCTACCGGGTGTATCTGTTATTGTTCATTTTCATCCGTATAGCGTTTGGCTTTATAGGCCGGGTGCATCAGGTTCTCCACGGAGAAGATGTCATCCAGCTCGGCTTCAGTCAGCAGACCGCGTTCCAGTACCACTTCACGTACGCTTTTGCCGGTTTCGGCGCAGATCTTCCCGACGATGTCACCGTTGTGGTGGCCAATGAACGGGTTGAGATAGGTGACGATACCGATAGAGTTGAACACGTAGTGTTCGCACACTTCTTTATTCGCGGTAATGCCGTTAATGCATTTTTCCAGCAGGTTATAGCAGGCGTTGGTCAGGATGTGGATTGACTCAAACATCGCCTGGCCAATCACCGGCTCCATTACGTTCAACTGCAGCTGGCCCGCTTCGGCGGCCATGGTAACGCAAGTGTCGTTGCCAATCACCTTGAAACACACTTGATTGACCACTTCCGGTATCACCGGGTTCACCTTGGCCGGCATGATGGAGGAGCCCGCCTGCAGTTCCGGCAGGTTGATTTCGTTCAGGCCGGCGCGCGGGCCAGAGGACAGCAGACGCAGGTCGTTACAGATCTTGGACAGTTTCACCGCCAGGCGTTTCAACGCGCTGTGTACCATCACGTAGGCACCGCAGTCGGAGGTGGCTTCGATCAGGTCTTCGGCCGGTACCACCGGCAGGTTGCTGACTTCGGCCAGTTTTTGCACCGCCAACTGTGGGTAGCCTTCCGGCGTGTTCAGCGCAGTACCAATCGCCGTGGCCCCCAGGTTCACTTCCAGCAGCAGTTCTGCCGTGCGATGCAGGTTGCGGGTTTCTTCTTTCAGCAGCACGCTGAACGCGTGGAATTCCTGGCCCAGCGTCATAGGCACGGCATCCTGCAACTGCGTGCGGCCCATTTTCAGGATGGTTTCGAACTCTGTCGCCTTGCGATCAAAGCCTTCACGCAATTGGTTAATGGCGTCGATCAGTTTCTGGTTGGAGGCGTAAACCGCAATGCGGAAACCGGTGGGATAGGCGTCGTTGGTGGATTGGCATTTATTAAGGTGATCGTTAGGGTTCAGATACTGATATTCGCCTTTCTGATGGCCCATCAGTTCCAGGCCGATATTCGCCAGCACTTCGTTGGTGTTCATGTTCAGCGAGGTACCTGCGCCGCCCTGGAACACATCGACCGGGAACTGGTCCATGCATTTGCCTTTATCCAGCACTTCGTCACAGGCTTGAATGATGACATCAGCGATTTTACGCGGAATGGTTTTCAGTTCTTTATTCGCCATCGCTGCGGCTTTTTTTACCATTACCATGCCACGGACAAACTCGGGCACATCGCTGATTTTGCTGTTACTGATATAGAAGTTTTCAATCGCACGCAGGGTATGAACACCGTAATAGGCTTCTGCGGGGACTTCACGTGTTCCTAACAGGTCTTCTTCGATACGAATGTTGTTTGACATGAGAACCTTCTTTATATTGCTGCCGAATTAATTAATAGTCAGGGAATCAAATTATGTTGCCGAAGGCTTCAGGCATGAAACGATTAACCATAGCGCCCGTTGCAGCCCAGATCATATGCTGGTTAGTAATAAATGACTGAATCCAGATCACCTTCTGAGCCTTCTGGAATCACGCTTTTCCTGTTCTGTGATCTCATTCACGTTTGTTAACTTTAGCAATAAAAAAAGGCCGTTGGTTGAAATGACGGCGGGATGACCCCATTGTAATGATGTCGGCCGTTTACCGGCCCCCCTTTTCACCTTGCCGCCACCGTGCGGGAACGTGCCGTTACTTATAGGAGAACCAGGTGCGCTGGTTACCGTTACTGCTGATATTTCTGTTGGCTTATATCGAAATATCTCTATTTATCAAAGTCGCCGCCGTATTGGGCGTGGCGATAACCCTGTTGCTGGTGGTGTTCACTTCCTGCGTCGGTATCTCGCTGGTACGAAATCAGGGCATGAAAACCTTCGTGCAAATGCAACAGAAACTGGCCGCCGGAGAAAGCCCGGCTGCGGAAATGGTGAAAAGCGTTTCACTGGTGCTGGCGGGCTTCCTGCTGTTGGTTCCGGGGTTCTTTACCGACTTCCTTGGCCTGCTGTTGCTGCTGCCGCCGGTGCAGAAATCGCTGACGCTGAAATTGATGCCGCATCTTTCGGTCTACCGGCCCGGTGGCTGGGGTCAGGGCGGCGGTGCCGCCAACGGCAACACCTTCGACGGCGAGTTTCAGCGTAAGGACGACGATCGTTATACGTTGGGAAATCAGCCGGACGATCATGACAAGCGTAACGATCGTTGAAAAAACGCGGCCCCGGCCGCGTTTTTCACATTTGTCCCCTCTGGATTGCCGTCAAAAGCGAAAATTTTTTTGACTGACCCCTTGAAGGGGGATGGAATGCCCCCATTTCAAATCCCACGAGGCCGGTAATAACAATCCGGTGACAACCCTAAATCTGATAGAAACCTTCTTACAGGAGAGCGTTCAATGAGTATTCGTCCATTGCATGACCGCGTTATCGTCAAGCGCAAAGAAGTTGAATCAAAATCTGCTGGCGGCATCGTTCTGACTGGCTCTGCAGCGGGTAAATCTACTCGTGGTGAAGTTGTGGCAGTGGGTAAAGGGCGTGTTCTGGAAAGCGGCAACATCCAACCGTTGGATGTGAAAGTTGGCGATATCGTGATTTTCAACGACGGCTACGGCGTGAAAGCAGAGAAGATCGACAATGAAGAAGTGTTGATCATGTCCGAAAGCGACATTCTGGCAATTGTTGAAGCGTAATTACGCTTTATCTTCTGAACTGAACGAAACGAGTTGAAGGGAAATACCAATGGCAGCTAAAGACGTAAAATTCGGCAATGACGCTCGCGTGAAAATGCTCCGCGGCGTGAATGTTCTCGCTGATGCAGTAAAAGTGACCCTGGGCCCGAAAGGCCGTAACGTAGTGCTGGATAAATCCTTCGGCGCTCCTACCATCACTAAAGATGGCGTATCCGTTGCCCGTGAAATCGAACTGGAAGACAAGTTTGAAAACATGGGTGCGCAGATGGTGAAAGAAGTGGCCTCCAAAGCGAACGACGCTGCGGGCGACGGCACCACCACTGCAACCGTACTGGCTCAATCCATCATCACCGAAGGCCTGAAAGCAGTCGCTGCCGGCATGAACCCGATGGATCTGAAGCGCGGTATCGACAAAGCGGTTATCGCCGCTGTTGAAGAGCTTAAAAAATTATCCGTACCTTGCTCTGACTCCAAAGCTATCGCTCAGGTAGGCACCATCTCTGCAAACTCCGACGAAACCGTGGGTAAACTGATTGCAGAAGCCATGGAGAAAGTGGGCAAAGAAGGCGTTATCACCGTTGAAGAAGGCACTGGCCTGCAAGACGAGCTGGACGTTGTTGAAGGTATGCAGTTCGACCGCGGTTACCTGTCTCCGTACTTCATCAACAAACCAGAAACCGGCTCTATCGAACTGGAAAGCCCGTTCATCCTGCTGGCTGACAAAAAAATCTCCAACATCCGTGAAATGCTGCCAGTACTGGAAGCCGTGGCGAAAGCCGGCAAACCACTGCTGATCATCGCTGAAGATGTTGAAGGCGAAGCGCTGGCTACCCTGGTGGTTAACACCATGCGCGGCATCGTGAAAGTGGCTGCGGTTAAAGCACCTGGTTTCGGCGACCGTCGTAAAGCCATGCTGCAGGATATCGCTACCCTGACTGGCGGTACCGTTATCTCTGAAGAGATCGGTCTGGAGCTGGAAAAAGCGACTCTGGAAGACCTGGGTACTGCTAAACGTATCGTTATCAACAAAGACACCACTATCATCATCGATGGCAATGGTGAAGAAACTGCGATTCAGGGCCGTGTGTCCCAGATTCGTCAGCAGATCGAAGAAGCAACTTCTGATTACGACCGTGAAAAACTGCAAGAGCGCGTAGCTAAACTGGCTGGCGGCGTTGCGGTAATCAAAGTCGGTGCTGCTACCGAAGTTGAAATGAAAGAGAAGAAAGCTCGCGTTGAAGATGCTCTGCACGCAACCCGTGCTGCGGTAGAAGAAGGCGTAGTTGCTGGTGGCGGTGTTGCGCTGATTCGCGCAGCGTCCAAGCTGAGCGAACTGCGTGGCGTGAACGAAGATCAGAACGTGGGTATCAAAGTTGCGCTGCGCGCAATGGAATCACCACTGCGTCAGATCGTTCTGAACTGCGGCGAAGAGCCCTCTGTTGTTGCCAACACCGTGAAAGCGGGCGAAGGTAACTACGGTTACAACGCAGCAACTGAAGAATACGGCGACATGATCGCGATGGGTATCCTGGATCCAACCAAAGTAACCCGTTCTGCTCTGCAGTACGCGGCTTCTGTGGCTGGCCTGATGATCACCACCGAGTGCATGGTGACCGACCTGCCGAAAGGCGATGCACCTGATTTAGGCGCTGGCGGTATGGGCGGCATGGGTGGCATGGGCGGCATGATGTAATCATCCCCCACACTGTCTGTGTGCTGAGAACCCCGGTCAATTGACCGGGGTTTTTTTATTCTGTGCTCTTTGCCGCACTGTATTTGATGATATTTTTGCAGCCCGGAGTGATTTAGCTGGTAAACTGATATTTCATTAGCTGTCGCTCAAGGCGTTGACCCGGTACCCGTGGCAACGGATGCTTAAGAGATAGCAACGCTTTCTGATAAGCTTGTGCAGAATTCTCAATATCATATGGGGAACAAGATGCGGATTAAAGCCTTACTGGGTCTTTCGGCAGCTATGCTGCTGGCAGGTTGCAGCAGCACCAACGAACTGTCCGCCGCAGGCCAGCAGGTCAAATTTACCGACACCAAACCGGCGGCTGAATGCCAGCTGGTGGGCGAAGTGACGGGCACCCAGAGCAACTGGTTGTCCGGTAACGGTGGTGAAGGCAGCTCTATGCGCGGTGCGGCAAACGACCTGCGTAACAAGGCAGCGGCAATGGGTGGCAATGTCATCTATGGCGCAACCAGCCCGACGCAGAACCTGCTTTCAAGCTTTGCCCCGCTGGACAGCAAAATGGTTGGCCAGGTTTATAAGTGCCCATAACGCAGTAACGAGCAGGGTATAACGCAAAAAAGAGGCATGCCCAGGCATGCCTCTTTTTGTATCTGGAGCGGACAGTCGATCAGCTTTGCATCAGATGCAGATCAAGGGGGGTTTTGCTTGGCTTGCCGCCGACTTCACGCGTCAGACGCGGCACCATGTAGCCGGAAACTTTGCTCAGCAGCGCCTGCATGATCGCGCGCGCTTCGTCGTCGCTGACCATAAAGTGCGCCGCCCCCTGCACCTTATCCAGTACGTGGATGTAATAGGGCAGAATGCCGGCATCAAACAGCGCGTTGCTCAGTGTCGCCAGCGTGTCGGCGTTGTCATTGATACCGCGCAGCAGCACGCTTTGATTCAGCAGCGTGACGCCTGCCAGACGCAGTTGCGCCATGCTGGCCTGTAGCTCGCGGTCAATTTCATTGGCGTGGTTGATGTGCGTCACCATCAGCACCTGCAGGCGCGAAGCGGACAGCCGACGGCACAGCTCCGGCGTAATTCGCGCGGGGATCACGACCGGCAGACGGGTGTGGATACGCAGGCGTTTCAGGTGCGGGATGGCTTCCAACTCGCCGATCAGCCAGTCGAGTTCATGATCTTTCGCCATCAGCGGATCGCCGCCGGAGAAAATAATCTCATCCAGTTCCGGGTGTTGGCGGATATAATCCAGCGCCTGACGCCAGTTGGCCTTGTTGCCCTGGTTGTCCTGATACGGAAAATGGCGGCGGAAACAGTAGCGGCAGTTGACCGCACAGCCACCCTTGACCAGCAGCAGAGCGCGGTTACGGTATTTATGCAGCAGGCCTGGCACCACGCTGCGCTGTTCGTCCAGCGGATCGGTAGTGAAGCCGGGCGCATTGATGAATTCTTCGCTAACGGTCAGGACCTGGCGCAGCAGCGGGTCATTGGCATCGCCGGGGCGCATGCGTGCCGCGAAGGCGCGAGGGACGCGCAGCGCGAACAATCGACGGGCCTCGCGGCCCTGCGGCAGGTCCGGATGCGTATTCAGTGATAAAAGCTGCAGTAATTCATCAGGATCGGTAATAACATCGGCGAGTTGATGCAACCAATCTTCTCTATATGCCGTATTTTGGGTTATAATGTGTGCCATTTTTTTGGCTAAGCTACCAGTTTAAATATTCAGAGGGGCCATCATGGCGACTTATTCTAGCAACGATTTCCGTCCGGGTCTTAAAATCATGTTCGAAGGCGAGCCTTATGCCATCGAATCCAGTGAGTTCGTTAAACCGGGCAAAGGCCAGGCGTTTGCGCGCGTTAAAATGCGCCGTCTGCTGACCGGCAGCCGCGTAGAAAAAACCTTTAAATCTACCGACTCTTGCGAAGGTGCAGACGTTGTAGATACCAACATGAACTACCTGTACAACGACGGTGAGTTCTACCACTTCATGCACCCTGAGACTTTCGAGCAACACGGGGTTGAAGAAAAAACCGTTTCTGACGCGGCAAAATGGCTGCAAGATAACGCGGAATGTATCGTCACGCTGTGGGACGGTCGCCCAATCGCCGTTCAGCCACCGAACTTTATCGAAGCAGAAATCACTGATACCGATCCTGGTCTGAAAGGCGATACTGCCGGTACCGGCGGCAAGCCTGCGACCCTGAGCACTGGCGCCGTGGTAAAAGTGCCATTGTTCGTACAGATTGGCGAAGTTGTTCGTGTTGATACTCGCTCTGGCGAATACGTTTCACGCGTAAAATAAGTTTCCAAACAAAGGAGCCCTGAGTGGCTCCTTTGCTTTATCCCCTTCCGCATATCGTTGGCAGACTCAGCATGATGAAGAAAACTCTGTTGGCCGTGATCTCCCTGTTGTTACTTGTTTCCCTTAGCGGTTGTAATACTTTCCGCGGTTTCGGTGAGGATGTTCAGCACCTCGGCGGCGCTATTTCGCGGACGGCCAGCTGAAATCATTAATTTTAGTAATGTAATTGTGCAAAATAAACGCGTTTTAAACAGCAACTCTCGTTAATATTTACTAAACTTAGAAAGCCGTACTTTTTCGTCACTGACAAATAAGGACTTTCATATGCTGAAGAAAAGTATTATCGCGATTTTCTCTTTGATGATCCTGACCTCATTGACCGCATGCAACACCACCAAAGGCGTAGGTAAAGACGTGCAGGCCGGTGGGGAAGCCATCCAGCGCAGTGCAGAATAACCTGCCTTTTTGCCTCCTGTGGTATTCCACGTAAGCAGCCCCACCGTGGGATACCGCTTCACCTCCTACCTTGGCAAACGCCACCTTTGTGCTGCTATCCTTCCCAGGCGTGGGTATAATTCTCAGGCATGTTCACAAGGCTAAACGGGACGACCTGTTTACGCATCAGCTTCCGGGGACGACCCCATCGTAACGGAGCCTGTTCATGGCTTGGATTATTTTGCTTATTGCCGGTTTGCTCGAGGTGGTGTGGGCTATCGGCCTGAAATATACCCAGGGTTTTACCCGCCTGACACCCAGCATTATCACTGTCGTCGCCATGGTGGTCAGCATGCTGTTGTTGGCGCATGCCATGAAAACGCTGCCTGCCGGTACGGCTTATGCGGTCTGGACCGGTATCGGCGCGGTAGGGGCGGCAATTATGGGGATGGTGCTGCTCGGCGAATCGACCAGTATCGCGCGCATTCTCAGCCTGTGCCTGATTGTCGTCGGTATCCTCGGGCTGAAGTTCAGCAGTCACTGATACCCGTCGTCTTTCAAGCTGTAGCGTCGTTACCTGCACTCAGTTATGTGACCCATCCATGGGCCACACCCCTTCGGGGCCGCTGCGAGCAGCGTTCAAATCTGCTCCCGGCAGATTTGTTACCCCAGTCACTTACCTAAGTAAGCTCCTGGGGATGAGTGAGCTGGGCGCCTAGCTACAGCTTGAAATCCATAGGGTATGTCGATTTGATCGAACTGATAGACCCTTAGAAATAATAACAGGCGGCCAACGGACTTGGCCGCCGAAGCGGCTTACAGAGTGACTACTCCAATCAGAGTCACCACGCTGAGAATGGCCGCCAGACCGTAGAACACCCATTTACCGGCTGGCACGTGAATTTTCAAATCGTGCATCGCATGGTGGATTCGGTGCAAACCGCACCACAGCGGAAGGATAATCATCAGCAGCAAGAACAGGCGGCCGATCAGGCTTTGGCAAAACGCCAGCACGCGGTCATAGCCCAGTGCGTCGCCGGGGAACAGGCCCAGCGGCAGCAGAATGCCGACCAGCAGCACGATGGCGGGCGCGACAATGGCTCCCCACATGCCGCCTGCGCCGAATAACCCCCAAAAAACCGGCTCGTCGGAGCGTTTAGGTGTTTGATTTATCATATTTCCTCCGGGTTACACCAAGGCTACGGCCAGAATGATCGCGCTGGCGACCAGCGTCACCGCCCACAGTGCTTTCACTATCGGCCCTGGTCCCATTTTCTCGTTGTTGACCACGATATTGGCGGCTTTCGGCGCCAGATCGAACCAGGTTTTGGTATGCAGCAGCGCCGCCAGCAGGGCGATAACGTTAATCAGCAGCACCAGCGGGTTTTGCAGAAAATCGACAAAACCGGCCCAGCTATCCACACCGCCTTTCAGCGAAAAAATGCCGTAAATCAGTACGATGCTGAACCACACCGCCGGTACCGAGGTGCTTTCACGCAGCATATAGAAGCGGTAGAAACCGAGCTTTTGCCACCAGGTCGGCGTCATGGTGCGCACATAAGGCTTACGTTGTGTTGTCATTGCGGTTCTCTCCCTTATTGCGGCTTCAGCATGGCGATCATGAAGTCTTTGGCGCTTTCCACCTTGCCCTGCTGGATGGCAGCGGCCGGGTCGACGTGCTTTGGACACACTTCAGAGCAGTAACCGACAAAGGTACAACTCCAGACGCCGTTTTGGCCGTTGAGCTGCGCCATGCGCTGCTTCTGGCCGTGATCGCGGTTATCCAGGTTATAGCGGTGCGCCAGGGTGATCGCCGCCGGGCCGATAAATTCCGGGTTCAGACCGAACTGCGGGCAGGCGGCATAGCATAAACCGCAGTTGATGCAGCCGGAAAACTGGTGATATTTGGCCATTTGAGCCGGGGTTTGCACGTTAGGGCCATCTTCCGGCTTGCGGTTGTTGCCGATGATATAGGGCTTAATCGCCTCCAGGCTTTCGATAAAGTGGGTCATATCGACCACCAAATCGCGCTCGATCGGGAAGTTGCCCAGCGCTTCCACCTTCATGCCGCCGGTGTATTCGCGCAGGAAGGTTTTGCAGGCCAGTTTCGGCACCCGGTTAACCATCATGCCGCACGAGCCGCAGATCGCCATGCGGCATGACCAGCGATAGGAAAGGTCGGGCGCCAGGTTATCCTTGATGTAGCCCAACGCATCGAGCAGCGAGGTTTGCTCGTCATAAGGCACTGCAAAGGTCTCGAAATGCGGCTCGGCGTCACGTTCCGGGTTATAGCGCATGACCTCGATTTTCAGGGTGTTCATCTCAGCCATTTGCCTGCTCCTTGTCCTTTTTATCCTGCGCTTCGGCTTCAGCGCCGTACACACGTTTGGCCGGTGGCAGTTTGGTGATCTTCACGTCGCTGTATTCCAGCCGCGGTGCGCCATTCGGGTTATGGAACGCCAGCGTATGCTTCAGGAAGTTCACGTCGTCGCGTTCGGTACAGCCTTCGTCCAGGCGCTGGTGTGCGCCGCGCGATTCTTTACGGTTGAAGGCGGAGTGCGCCATGCATTCGGCCACGTCCAGCCCGTAGCCCAGTTCGATGGTGTACAGCAGGTCGGTATTGAACACGCTGGATCTGTCGGTGATTTTGACGCGCTTGAAGCGTTCTTTCAGTTCGGCCAGCTTATCGATGGTCTTTTGCATCAGCTCCGGCGTGCGGTAGATGCCGCAGCCTTCTTCCATCGACAGGCCCATTTCGTCGCGAATTTTTGACCAGTTTTCGTTGCCTTCCTGCTTCATCAGGTTGCTCAACCGGGTTTCGACATCGCTGCTCTGCGCATCCAGCGCGCTGCCGTTGGCCGGGCTGCTTTCCAGCGCGCGGCGGGCGGCATTCTCACCGGCTACGCGGCCGAACACCACCAGTTCCGCCAGCGAGTTCGAGCCGAGGCGGTTGGCGCCGTGCAGACCGACGGAAGAACACTCGCCGACGGCGAACAGCCCTTTGATGCGGGTTTCGCAGTTCTGATCGGTCTCAATGCCGCCCATGGTGTAGTGCGCGGTCGGGCGCACCGGGATCGGTTCTTTTACCGGATCGACGCCGACGTAGGCTTTCGCCAGTTCACAGATGAACGGCAGACGTTCCAGCAGTTTCTTTTCCCCCAGGTGGCGCAGATCCAGATAGACCACGTCGCCGCGCGGGGTGGCGATGGTGCGGCCGGCGCGCCATTCGTGCCAGAAGGCCTGCGAAACTTTGTCGCGCGGGCCCAGTTCCATATATTTGTTCTTCGGTTCGCCCAGCGGCGTTTCCGGACCCATGCCGTAATCTTGCAGGTAACGATAGCCGTCCTTGTTCACCAAAATGCCGCCTTCGCCACGGCAACCTTCGGTCATCAGGATGCCGGAGCCCGGCAGGCCGGTAGGGTGATACTGAACGAATTCCATATCACGCAGCGGAATGCCGTGGTGGAACGCCATACCCATGCCATCACCGGTGACGATGCCGCCGTTGGTGTTGTAGCGGTATACGCGCCCGGCACCGCCGGTAGCCATGATCACCGCATTGGCGCGGATCTGCACGCGGGTGCCTTCCATCATGTTCATCGCCACCAGGCCACGGGCCTGGCCATCATCCACCAGAATGTCCAGCACGAAGTGTTCGTCGAAACGCTGGATTTGCGGGTATTTGAGCGAGGTCTGGAACAGGGTATGCAGCATATGGAAGCCGGTCTTGTCGGCGGCGAACCAGGTACGTTCAATCTTCATGCCGCCAAAGCGGCGCACGTTGACCGAACCGTCCGGTTTACGGCTCCACGGACAGCCCCATTGTTCAAGCTGCGCCATTTCACGCGGGCAGTTGTGGACGAAATGATCGACCACGTCCTGCTCACACAGCCAGTCGCCACCGGCAACGGTGTCGTGGAAGTGATAATCGAAGCTATCATGATCCTGAGTGACGGCGGCGGAGCCCCCTTCGGCGGCCACCGTATGGCTGCGCATCGGGTAGACTTTTGAAATCAGGGCGATTTTCAGTTGAGGGTTGGCTTCCGCTGCGGCTATTGCTGCACGTAAACCAGCACCCCCGGCCCCAATAATGGCAAGATCGGCGTTAAAGGTTTGCACTGCATTCCTCCAATATTCTTGTTAAGAACGGCAAATTAAATATCTATGCTTAATATTTATAAAAACGCTTCGGGTACTAACTAATTGAACCGATTGATATTGCATAAAGACTGAGGATAGATATCTCCCACCAATTATGTGGAATTAACTATACCTAAAGTTAAGTAGGAGAAATTTGATGTGATCGATTGTTTTGTCTTTTAGCTATTGGTTGGAGGAATTATTGCCTGCAAGGGATATTTAACGTTTATTCACCTTTTATTAACCTTATGGCTACGCGTTTGTGAGGAATTACCACCGTTAAAGGCACCCGGCTGTTAAGAATTTGTTTGCATGCCTGGATACGAGTAGACTGCATCCCCTGTTTGATTTCGGAGTAATTACCATGAGCGAAACGGCAAGCTGGCAACCAAGTGCACCCATCGCCAATTTGTTGAAACGCGCAGCGATCCTGACTGAGATCCGGCGTTTCTTCGCCGATCGTGGCGTATTGGAAGTTGAGACGCCAACCATGAGCCAGGCGACGGTTACCGATATCCACCTGTTCCCGTTCCAGACGCGTTTTGTCGGCCCGGGTGCGGCGGATGGCCTGACGCTGTACATGATGACCAGCCCGGAATATCACATGAAGCGGCTGCTGGCGGCGGGTAGCGGTCCGATCTATCAGATGGGGCGCAGTTTTCGTAATGAAGAGGCCGGTCGCCATCACAACCCGGAATTCACCATGCTGGAGTGGTACCGCCCACATTACGACATGTACCGGCTGATGAATGAGGTGGATGATTTGCTCCAGCAGGTGCTGGATTGCGGTAGCGCGGAAACCTTGTCCTATCAGCAGGCTTTCCTGCGCCATCTGGATATCGATCCGCTGTCGGCAGAGAAAGCGCAACTGCGTGAAGCGGCGGCCAAGCTCGATCTGAGCAACATCGCCGATACTGAAGAAGACCGCGATACGCTGCTGCAATTGTTGTTCACCGTCGGCGTGGAGCCCTACATCGGGCGTGACAAGCCGGCGTTCGTTTATCACTTCCCGGCCAGTCAGGCGTCATTGGCGGAGATCAGCACCGAAGATCACCGCGTGGCGGAACGTTTTGAGGTGTATTTCAAGGGGATCGAACTGGCGAATGGCTTCCGCGAGTTGACCGACAGCCGCGAACAGCGCCAGCGTTTTGATCAGGATAACCGCAAACGTGCGGAACGCGGTCTGCCGCAGCACCCGATCGATAACAATCTGCTGGACGCTTTGCAGCACGGTATGCCGGAATCTTCCGGCGTGGCCTTAGGGGTTGATCGGCTGGTCATGTTGGCGCTGGGCGCCGAGAGCCTGAGCGAAGTGCTTGCCTTCCCGGTCGGGCGCGCGTAACCGTTATACCTGTCGTCTTCAGGCCGCAGCGTTGTTGGCTGCAACGTGAAAGCCGTAGGGCATATTATGATGATAAAAGGGTTCGGCTAATGCCGAACCCTTTTTGCATTACGCGCTTACAAGCCGCCCGATTCGCGCTTGGTGTTTGGCGGCGGCGTTGACGGTGGGGTGCGGCCATTGCTGGTCAGGCGCGACAGCGTTTCGCTGCGAACCTGGAACGGCGGGTACGGCAGGGTAATGCCGTGTTCGCGGTAGCCTGCCAGGATCAATTGGTGGATCTCGTGGCGCAACGGCATGCGATGGCCCATCTCGGCAGCGTAAATACGCATCTCGAAGATCTGAATACCCTGTTGCAGATCGACCAGATAAACTTCCGGTGCCGGGTTGTCCAGCACCAGAGAGCAGCGTTCGGCGGCGTTGAGAAGGATCTTGGTCACCTCTTCGCTGTTGGCCTCGCCCGGGGCAGGCACGGTCAGCACCACACGGGTCAGGTTATCCGACAGCGACCAGTTGACGAATTGCTCGGTGATGAACGCCTTGTTCGGCACGATGATCTCTTTGCGATCCCAGTCCGAAATGGTGGTGGCGCGAGTGTTGATCTTGGTGACGGTGCCGGTCAGGTTTCTGATCGTCACGGTATCGCCGATACGGATCGGTTTCTCGAACAAAATGATCAGGCCGGAGATGAAGTTGGAGAAAATCTCCTGCATGCCGAAGCCCAACCCGACGCTGAGCGCGGTCACGACCCATTGCAGCTTCGACCATTCGATACCGATCCAGGAAAAACTGAGGATGGCGCCGAACAGCAACAGCAGATACTTGGTAATGGTGGTGATGGCGTAGCCGGTGCCCGGCGTCAGATCCAGATGCTGCAACACCGCCAGCTCCAGCAGCGCCGGCAGGTTACGTACCAGTTGCATGGTGACGATCAGCACCAGTATGGCTATCAACACTGCGCCGAGCGTGATCGGATGCGCTGTTTCCACCCCGTTGACCGTCGAGGTCACGTCCCACAGGGAGATGTTTTCCAGGAAGGCGAAAGCGGAGTGGATCTCTGACCACAGCACAATCACCGACACCAGCGCGATCATCGTCAGAATCGAACGCACCAGCCGCAGCGACTGGGCGCTGATGGTATCCAGATCGATCTCCGAATCATCCATATCCATTGAACCTTCGGTGCTGTTTGGCGTATGCGTCGTTTCCTCTTCGCCGCGTGCGCGCTGGGCCAGGATGTCGGCACGGCGCTGTTTGGCGCGGTCAAAGGCGATGCGTCGCCGTTGGATTAACATCCAGCGGCGAATAATGTGGTAAATCACCAGCAGGAAGAACCAGATCGCCACCGAAGTTTCCAACCGCGCCAGCAGTGCCTGTGAGGTGGTCAGGTAACCGACGGCGGAGGCCAGCGCGGCCAATAACGGCGCTGAAAGCAGCAACCCCCACAGCGCGGTGTTGACCATGTTCTCGCCGGAGCCTTTTTTGTCCAGATACAGCGGAATGCCGGCGCGTTTGAGGCTGTTGGTGACGATGGCCAGCGCCAAACACAGCAAGATAAAGCACAGCCGCCCCAGGGTATTGGCAAACTCGCGCTCTTTCAGGCTGTCGAAGGTGATCAATGCCATGATCAACGGCACGATCAGCCAGATCGACATCTTGTAGTAACGCATGGCGCGCGAAACCTGCTTCACCGGCCAGCGGAAGTGCACGATAAACAGCCCTTGCGGATGGGCGAAAGCGGCGCAGATCATACAGATCCACAAGATCGGCAACGTTGCGGTGACCCCCTTGCCAATCGCCTCCGCCACGGGGTAGTTCCAGGCGCTCTGCAGGCCAAAACCGAGCGCCGCCCACAGTACCGGCAGCGGTAATGCCACCAGAATCGACCAGAACACGGTGCGCATCGTCAGGAAAAATTCGTCCTGCGTTACCTTGCCGACCCGGCTGTTGGCGCGTTCCAGGAAGGCGTGATAGTGCTTGCGTGAGCTGATGCTGAAAATCACCAGCAGCAGGGCACCGAAGATCGGGATCAACGTTTCTTTGCTGGTCACCATCATCATAAAGGCACCGCCCAGCTGCGACAGCGTATCCAGTGACAGCAGGCGAGTCAGATCGTGCGCCACGTTAATCGGATAAGACAGGGTGATCGGGTTGACGTCCGGGACCCAGAACAGATAACGGTGGGTGGCGTCTTTGATCTCGTTCAACGCCTCAATCAGCTGTGTGTTGGCCACTTTCAGTTTGGTCAGCTCGAGGATCTGGGTATCGCAGCCGGAAAGCAGCGAATTCAGCAGCTCACGCTGGGTGCGCAGCTGTGCCTCAACGATACGCCGTTCCGCGCTGGTCAGTTCGCTGCCGTCGTCACGTTTGAACTCGCGCTGTGACAGTTTCTCCAACTGGCTTTCAAACTGCAGGCGCTGTACACGCAACTGGGCCATATCGCCATCCAGTTGCTGCGGTTTTGGCATTTCCGGCAGCGTCGCCACCTGGGCGCGCAGAGTTTCTCCCAATGCCGACGACGAACCGAGCCACTGAGCCTGTTCGATAATGGTGCTCAGCGCCTGACGTACCTGCAGCGTTTGCGCAGCGGCCTGACGCTGTTGCGATGAGATCAGATCCATACGCTGCGCCTGATTGTTCAGGGCAGCGGACAGTTCACGGTTAATCTGCAACTGTTGGCTGATGCTTTTCGGCAGGTCGCCGTTTTGTTCGGCCAGTTGCTCGGTTTTTTCGAGCGCCAGTTCGGCTTCGCGCTGGCGCTGGGCGTTAAGGTTGTTGCGCAGGGCCTGCAACTGAACGTCGATCTTCTCGTGGCGCTTTTTGTATACCTCGGCGCGCATCCGCGCCAACTCCTGGCGGTTGTTGGCCGACAACTGCGCCAGCTCCAGCTCATCTACCTTGGCTTTGCGCGCCGCGGCTTCCGCCTGCAACAGCGCCAGTGCCGCCTGGGCGTGCGGGGTAGTAGGGTTGGCGGGCTGGGCTTGCAGACGACGCTGCACTTCGGTGAGCGAGCGGCGGGCGTCGGTCTGCTGCTGCGGCAACTGGCCGAGCGAATCGCTGATCTCCCGCGTGCGCTCCTGTTCCTGTTGCAGCAGACGCGCCTGTTCCAGCAACAGGCTGCTGGTTTGCAGGATCTGTTGTTCCAGATCGCTGGCAGGCAGGTTGTCGCCATTTGGCAGGATTTTGTTGTCTTCCAGCGTCAGTTGACGGCGCAGTTCCTGCGTCATCTTCGGGAAATCATCGATCACCCGCTGATACTGTTCGGAGCGCGTCATCGACTCCTTGCGCTCCGACAGCCAGTTGAGGGCGCTCTGCAGCGCCTCGGTGGTTTCCGCCTGATTAGGCGCGTTTTTGTTGCTCTCTGCCTGTTTCAGCTCCTGTTTGAGCTGAGTCTCTGTGGGCACCGCAGCGGCCAGCACCGGTTGAGACAGTAAACAACCGAGCAATAGCGTGATAATCAGGCGCACGGCGTCAATTCCTTTAGATCTGCGGTGTTTCAGTGGCAGTTGGCGCAGCCGGGATTTCGGCGAAGGCTTCACCCATGCGGGTGACGGTACCGTTATTCAGCTGCGGAGCGAACTGCACGCTGCCTGGGGTAAACAGGTTGATGACCGTGGAACCGAGCTTGAAGCGACCCATTTCAGCGCCTTTTTCCAGTGCGATTGCGCCTTCAGCGCCTTCTGCCGGATAGGTCCAGCGTTTGATGATGCCTTCTCGCGGCGGCGTTACGGTGCCGGCCCAAACGGTTTCAATGCTGCCGACAATGGTGGCGCCCACCAGGATCTGCACCATTGGCCCAATGGCGGTATCAAATACGCAGATCACGCGTTCATTGCGCGCGAACAGGTTCGGCACGTTGGCGGCGGTCAGCGGGTTCACGGAGAACAGATCGCCCGGTACGTAAATCATTTCACGCAGTACGCCGGCGCACGGCATGTGGACGCGGTGATAATCACGTGGGGCCAGGTACGTGGTGGCGAACAGACCGTTACGGAAGGGTTCCGCCAGCATGTAGTTGCCGGCCAGTAGCGCTTCCAGGCTGTAATGATGACCCTTGGCCTGGAAGATCTGATCTTCGCGGATCGGGCCGAGCTGGCTGATAGCGCCGTCGGCAGGTAGCGCCAGCCAGTTGGCTTCGCCGATGATGGGACGTGCGCCGTCACGCAACGGGCGAACGAAGAATTCGTTAAAGGTGGCATAGGAGGACAGCTCTGGCTGTTGCGCTTCCTGCATATTCACGCGGTAGTAGCGGGCGAACCCCTTCAGGACAAGCTGGGTGAGCCAGCCGGCCTGTTTGTCCGCGCCCCAGCCGGCCAGACGGGTCAGCGCCAGCTTCGGCAACCAATACTGCAATTTAATTTTGATGCTATCCAGCACGTTAACCTCTTGAATCAGGATAAAGGGCGCGCATTGTAACGGTGGCGCTGCCACTGTCAACGCCCGCCCGCGACGATCAGTCCGCGGCGTCCGTGAGGTTTTTGCGAACCTTCACTTGCGCCATGCTTTCCAGAATGCGGTGGTAGTTGTCGAAACGCTCTTTTGCGATATCGCCTTTTTCCACCGCCGCGCGGATGGCGCAGCCTGGGTCGGTGTCGTGGCGACAGTCGCGGAATTTACAACCGCCTAAATAGTCACGGAATTCGACATAGGCTTGGGTGATTTGTTCCGGATCCAGATGCCACAGACCAAATTCACGGACACCCGGCGAGTCGATCACATCGCCGCCGTGCTGGAAATGGTACAGCCGCGCGGCGGTGGTGGTATGTTGCCCCAGGCCGGAGACATCGGAAACCTGATTTACCAGAATTTGCTTATCGCTTGGCGGCAGCAGGGCATTGAGCAGGCTGGATTTGCCCACACCGGACTGGCCGGCGAAGATACTGATACGATCGGCCAACGCCTGTTCAAACGCCTCCATGCCTTCACGCGTCTGGCTGGAGACTTCCAGCACCCGATAACCGATATGACGGTAAATCGCCATCATGCCGTCGACCACTTTACGCGCCGGCGGATCCAGCAGATCGATTTTGTTCAGAACGATCAGCGGTTCCACCTCGAGCGTTTCGCACGCCACCAGGTAGCGATCGATCATATTCAGCGAAAGCTCCGGCAGGATCGCCGAAACGATAACGATCTGATTGATATTGGCGGCGATCGGCTTCACGCCGTCGTAGAAATCGGGGCGGTTCAGCACCGAGGTACGTTCATGCACCGCCTCGACGATACCCTTGACCCCTTCATGTGCCCCCACGCCGGGACGCCACACTACGCGGTCGCCGGTTACCAGCGAACGTAACGTGCGGCGAATATTGCAGCGATGCTGGGTGCCATCCGCGGCCTCAACATCGGCGTGCATGCCGAAACGGCTGATGACGATGCCGTCTTGCGGCTCTCCCAGTTGGGAATCATCCAGTTCCGGTTTGTTATCAGTGCGCTTCAGGCGACGCTGATGGTTCGCCTGTACGCGGCGTTGTTGACCTTTGGACAGTTTGTTCTTAGTCACTGCGCCTCACTTGAATCGGCTTTTATCGCTCGTGGCGACCAAAAAGACTATGATACACGCTATTTTATATTAAATAACCGTTGTTAGCCGCTATGCACCGCGTACCGCCGCCGGCAAACAGCCTGCGGCGGTCGCCGCCTTGCCCACGCTTTGTTTATCTTTCGGCTTTTACGCAGGAAATATCATGACAGGAAACGAAAACAACCTGATTTGGATCGATCTGGAGATGACCGGGCTGGATCCGGAACGCGATCGCATTATCGAGATCGCCACGCTGGTCACTGATGCCAATCTGAACATTCTCGCTGAAGGGCCGACAATCGCCGTCCATCAATCCGACGAACAGCTCGGCCTGATGGATGACTGGAACGTGCGTACCCATACCGGCAGCGGGCTGGTGGAGCGGGTGAAGGCCAGTCGTTTCGACGATCGCGCCGCCGAACTGGACACCATCGCCTTCCTCCAGCAATGGGTGCCGGCGGGCAAATCGCCAATCTGCGGCAATAGCATCGGTCAGGATCGCCGTTTCCTGTTCCGCTATATGCCCGAACTTGAAGCCTACTTCCATTACCGTTATCTGGACGTCAGTACGCTGAAAGAGCTGGCGCGTCGCTGGAAACCGCAAATTCTCAGCGGCTTTAAAAAGCAGGGCACCCATCAGGCGATGGATGATATCCGCGAGTCCGTGGCTGAACTGGCCTATTACCGCGAGCATTTCATCCAATTGTGATGGCGGCTCAGGCCCCTTTGGGGGCCCTATACTGTGAAAGCACTCGATTCCGCCGCTTAATTAGCCAGTTTGACGCTTTAATCGGCAATCAAACAAAAAACGCGTTTTTTTGCTTTCAGGGGCTTGCGACAAAAAGGATTTCTCGTATAATGCGCACCCCGTACCGATGAAGAATTTCGTTTAGTTCCGACATCGATACGCCGGGCGGGAATAGCTCAGTTGGTAGAGCACGACCTTGCCAAGGTCGGGGTCGCGAGTTCGAGTCTCGTTTCCCGCTCCAAATTCAACAATGCTGCTTATGCGGCGTGATGAATAAAAAAAGTATCAAGCAGTACCCATGCGACGCGGGAATAGCTCAGTTGGTAGAGCACGACCTTGCCAAGGTCGGGGTCGCGAGTTCGAGTCTCGTTTCCCGCTCCAAAAAATTCAAAGGCCATGTTGTTGTTTGATGGCCGGATGCCCAAAGCATCTCAATGCGGGAATAGCTCAGTTGGTAGAGCACGACCTTGCCAAGGTCGGGGTCGCGAGTTCGAGTCTCGTTTCCCGCTCCAATTTTATCTTCGATTAAACTCAGTTCAACGCCTTTGCCGGCGGGGCTCTTTGTCTCTCCATACACACCCTGTCGAAATGTTGTGAACAGAGTTATCCACAGATAGCGCTCATAATACCCTCAGTTCAAAAAATCAACGCCACCGAAATGAAATATGTAATTTATTGATTTTTAGCTATATTTTTTTATAAGAAAACGTTATGCCGATCACTTGCTCTTTTTGTTGCAGTTGAAAGACAAAGCATTTTTATTTTTATGCACAAATCCACAGAGCGACTATCGGGGTCTGGACAACGGATCCGGCAGGGGCTTTAGGCATCCCTCGGTAATCCTTTTTCCACCGCCCGTATCAATCGTTTTTTCTGCGTTGTCTGCACTTCTATTCCCTGCACTTCCCGTCGCGCCAACTGCTGCTCAAGCGCCCAGTCAATATGCTCGTCCAGCATGGGGTCCTGGCTCAGCCTGGAGCGCAGCGCTATCACTACGGCATCCTGATAAGGGGCATTGCCCAGCGCCACGGCGATATTGCGCAGCCAGCGCAAATGGCCGATACGCCGGATGGCGGAGCCTTCGGTAATGCGCAGGAATTTCTCTTCCGTCCAGCCGAACAGTTCAATCAACTGAGGTGCATGCAGCGCAGCGCGAGGACTGAAATCATCTTCGTCGGTGAGCTGGGAGAAGCGATTCCACGGGCAGATAAGCTGGCAGTCATCACAGCCGTAAATGCGGTTACCCAGCAATGAGCGAAACTCTTCAGGGATGGCGCCCTCAAGCTCGATGGTCAGGTAGGAGATACAGCGGCGTGCGTCCACGGTGTAAGGCGCGACAATCGCGCCGGTTGGGCAGGTGGTGATGCAGGCGACGCAGCGGCCACACTGTTCCGGCTGTGGTTCATCCACCGGTAGCGGCAGATCGATCAGCAGTTCTCCGAGAAAGAACCAGGAACCGGCTTCGCGATTGAGAATAAGTGAGTGTTTACCAACCCAACCAATGCCGGCCTTGGAGGCCAATGCACGTTCCATCACCGGCGCCGAATCGACAAAGGGACGAAAGTTCAGCTCACCGCAGTAGGCCTGGATCTGATCGCCGAGCTTTTTCAGCCGCTGGCGCAGCAATTTATGATAGTCACGCCCCAGCGCATAGCGGCTGACGTAACCCAATTGCGGATTGTTCAGGGTGCTGGCAAAGGCCGCTTTCGCCGGCAGGTAGTTCATGCGCACGCTGATCACCCGCAGCGTACCGGGCAGCAGCTCATGCGGCCGCGCGCGCAGCATGCCATGGCGCGCCATCCACTCCATTTCGCCGTGGTATTGCTTGTCCAGCCATGCCTGCAACTTGGGTTCTTCGGCGCTCAGATCGGTATCACAAATGCCTACCTGCTGGAATCCTAGCGATTGCCCCCATTGCTTGATATGTTGGGCGAGTTGATTGAGATCGAGGGGGTGTGTCATGACGGGCCACAGTGAAAAACAATACACCGACAGTTTATCACACTCTGTCTGGTCTGCGGACGGGATCCGACAGGCAGAACCTGCCGCCGCCACCTCGCTCGGCATTTCACTCTACGATTTGATGCAGCGTGCCGGTGAGGCGGCTTACGCCCTGGCGCGCGACCAATTCCCGGCAGGCAGCCACTGGCTGGTGCTGTGCGGCCACGGCAACAACGGCGGCGACGGTTACGTGGTCGCCAGACTGGCTGCCGCAGCCGGCGTAAAGATTACGTTGATTGCCTGCGAGGGTGCGCGGCCCTTACCCGTTGAGGCCGCCGCTGCCCGGCAGGCCTGGTTGAACGCTGGGGGTGAGATTCATCCGGCTGACAGCCGCTGGCCGGAAAGTATCGATCTGATTATCGATGGCCTGCTCGGCACCGGGCTGGGTACCGCACCGCGAGCGCCTTACAATGCCTTGATTGAGGCCGCCAACCGCAGTTCAGCGCCGGTTATCGCACTGGATATCCCCTCAGGTCTGCTGGCCGAAAATGGCGCTACGCCTGGCGCGGTCATCCGCGCTACGCACACCGTCACCTTTATCGCCCTAAAACCGGGGCTGTTAACCGGCCAGGCCCGCGATTGGGTCGGGCAACTTCATCAGAGTAGGCTAGGATTATCGGGCTGGCTGGCAAAGCAACCGGCGCAGATTCATCGGGTTACCGCAGAATCTCTGGCGTTGTGGCTGAAGCCGCGCCGCCCTTGTTCGCACAAGGGAGAACAAGGACGTTTACTGTTGGTGGGCGGCGATCACGGCTTTGGCGGGGCGATACGTATGGCGGCAGAGGCCGCACTGCGTAGCGGTGCAGGCCTAGTGCGAGTGCTCACTCACATTGAGCATGTCGGGCCGCTGCTTACCGCCCGTCCTGAGCTGATGGTGCAACGTCTGAGCGACGATACGCTGCAACAGGCGCTCAATTGGGCGGATGTGGTGGTGGTGGGGCCGGGACTGGGCCAGGGCGAATGGGGTCGGAATGCACTGAAAGTACTGCAAGCTAGTGATAAACCGGCGTTATGGGATGCCGATGCACTGAACTTGCTGGCATTAAACCCCGAGAAGCGTCAGAATCGCGTGATTACCCCGCATCCAGGGGAGGCTGCACGCTTGTTGGGGTGCAGTACCGCTGATATTGAGAGTGATCGCTTACTTGCAGTGCGCAAACTGGCGGCGCATTACGGTGGCGTGGCGGTGTTGAAAGGTGCCGGTACGTTGATCGCGGATGAGCAGGGCCAGATGGCGATAGCGGACGTCGGTAATGCGGGCATGGCCTCCGGTGGTATGGGCGACGTGCTGTCGGGCATTATCGGTGGTTTGCTGGGGCAAAAGCTCTCGCTGTATGATGCAGCCTGCGCGGGGTGTGTCGTGCATGGCGCTGCGGCCGATCGCGTGGCGGCAAGACAAGGAACAAGAGGGATGCTGGCGAGCGATTTATTGCCGGAAATCCCTTATTACGTTAATCCTGAGTTGGCATAATAGAAACTATCGAATGAAAGAACTCGTTTTACCTCTGCCGGATGAGGCAGCGACTGTCGCATTGGGCGCCGCCTTGGCCAAGGCGTGCGATCGCGCCAGCGTAATTTATCTTTACGGTGACTTGGGCGCCGGTAAAACCACCTTCAGCCGTGGTTTCCTGCAGGCTTTGGGGCACTTGGGCAATGTTAAAAGCCCAACCTATACGCTGGTGGAGCCGTATGCGCTGTTGCCACTGGCGGTATACCATTTTGATTTGTATCGGTTAGCCGATCCGGAAGAACTCGAATTTATGGGCATTCGCGATTATTTTGCGCAGGATGCCATTTGCCTGGTGGAATGGCCGCAGCAGGGCACTGGCGTGTTGCCGGATCCGGATCTGGAGCTGCACCTCAGCTATCAGGATCAGGGGCGAGAGGCAAAAATTCAGGCGGTTTCCGCCTACGGTAGCCAGCTTTTAGACCGTATCCACGGGCCACAGGAATGACGCCGCAATGACGTATGCGTTGAAGAAATTACTCGTAATCACCCTGATCGCCGTATTGGGGCCTTTTGGTGTGGCCAGTGCGCTGGCGGCATCGTCGCTGTCTGACATCAAAGTATCCAATGCCCAGCGAGAAGCCACGGTATCGGTGAGTTTCAATGGCCCGCCGGATTATGCCTTCTTCCCGCTGCACGGCCCGGACCGCGTGGTATTGGACGTTAACCAGAAAGGCAAGGTTGGCGGCTTGCCGCTGAGTTTTAGCGGACAGAATCTGGTAAAAAGCATCCGCTCCAGTACGCCGAAAGACGCTCAGAGCGTGCGGTTGGTGTTTGATCTGACCCAGCGTTCGAAAACACGCGTCGCTACGCGCCAGAACGGCGGCATTTATACCGTCGTATTTACCATTGCCGCCGAGGGCAGCGCCAACACTAACGTGGTGCGCAGAACGCCGGTGGTTACACCTGCACCGGCCCCTGTAGTGGTCCGCGAGCCGGTACGCAAAGCGCCGGTGATGAGTGAACCTGAGTCTGAAGTTGAATCTGCACCGGTGCGAAGAGCGCCGAGCGGCTCGAACCCTTTCACCAATAAGCCGACTGTAGTATCGGGCACCGCATCGGAAATTACGCCACGCAGCAGCCGCGTTTCCGTGGGTTCCGGCGATCGCGTGGTGGTGGCAATTGATGCCGGTCACGGCGGGCAGGATCCAGGCGCTATCGGCCCGAACGGCCTGAAAGAGAAAAATGTTACCATCGGCATCGCTCGCCGTTTGCAGGCCATGTTGGATGCCGATCCGCAGTTCAAACCGGTGCTGACGCGTACAGGCGATTACTTCATCTCGGTGATGGGGCGTTCCGATGTGGCGCGTAAACAGGGGGCCAACGTGCTGGTCTCCATTCATGCTGACGCCGCGCCAAACCGCAGCGCCAACGGGGCCTCGGTTTGGGTGCTGTCCAACCGCCGAGCCAACAGTGAGATGGCAGGCTGGCTGGAACAGCATGAGAAACAGTCTGAGCTGCTTGGCGGTGCGGGTGATTTGCTGGCCAACAGCCAGGCCGATCCTTACCTGAGCCAGGCGGTGCTGGATTTGCAGTTCGGCCACTCGCAGCGAGTGGGCTACGATGTTGCGGTAAAAGTCTTGCAGCAATTGCAAAGCGTGGGTTCATTGCATAAACGCCGTCCGGAACATGCCAGCCTTGGCGTGCTGCGTTCGCCGGACATCCCATCGCTGCTGGTGGAAACAGGATTTATCAGTAATAGCACGGAGGAGCGGCTGCTGGGCAGTAGCGCGTATCAGGATAAAATTGCCAGGGCGATCCACAATGGCCTGCGCAGTTATTTCCTGGCGCATCCGCTACAAGCCGACCCAAAGGTGGAAAACCGCCCGCTGGACGTCGCAGCGGCGGTTAAAACTTCAGCACCGCCCCCAACCCGCACGGTCGCCAAGGCGAAACCCAGCGTGAAGAAAGCGTCAAAACATAAAGTGACGCGCGGTGATACCTTGTCATCCATTGCTTCCCGTTATGGTGTTAGCGTCAGCGATCTGAAGCGCGTGAATAAACTGAAGTCGGACGTCGCGCCGCTGGATCGGACGCTGACCATCCCGCAGGCCTAGCGCCAACATGACAGGAGCCAGTATGCCCATCCAGGTATTACCGCCACAGCTCGCCAACCAGATTGCCGCCGGCGAAGTGGTCGAGAGGCCTGCGTCGGTGGTGAAAGAGCTGGTGGAAAACAGCCTGGATGCCGGGGCGACGCGCATCGATATCGACATCGAACGCGGTGGCGCCAAGCTGATCCGCATTCGCGATAACGGCTGCGGTATTGGCAAGGAAGATCTGGCCCTGGCGTTGGCTCGTCACGCCACCAGTAAGATCAGTACCCTTGACGATTTGGAAGCGATTGTCAGCCTCGGTTTCCGCGGCGAAGCGCTGGCCAGCATCAGCTCGGTTTCCCGTTTGACGCTCACTTCACGCACTGCAGAACAAAGCGAAGCCTGGCAGGCCTATGCCGAAGGCCGCGATCAGGCGGTGACGGTCAAGCCGGCGGCGCACCCGATAGGCAGCACGCTGGAAGTGCTGGATTTGTTCTACAACACCCCGGCGCGCCGCAAGTTTATGCGCACCGAGAAAACCGAATTTGGTCATATTGATGAAGTCGTGCGGCGCATTGCGCTGGCGCGTTTCGATGTGGCGATAAACCTCAGCCACAATGGCAAACTGATCCGTCAATACCGCGCAGCGAAAGACGAGAGCCAGCATGAACGCCGTCTGGGCAGCATTTGTGGGCCGGCATTTTTGCAGCATGCGTTGAACATCTCCTGGCAACACGGCGATCTGACCATTCGCGGTTGGGTGGCCGATCCCGCCGGTGCCCGCCAACTGGGCGAAATGCAGTATTGTTACGTCAATAGCCGCATGATGCGCGATCGCCTGATCAACCACGCTATTCGCCAGGCTTATCAGGATCAATTAAAAGATGAGCAGCAGCCCGCTTATGTGCTGTATCTCGAAGTCGATCCTCATCAGGTCGACGTGAATGTTCATCCGGCCAAGCATGAGGTGCGTTTCCATCAGGCGCGTTTAGTGCATGATTTTATCTATCAGGCGGTAACCACCGTGCTGCAGCAGGTGGGCAATGTGCCGTTGCCGTTGGCGGATGAACAGGACCAGGAACCCGCTCCGACCTGGCAGCCGGAAAACCGCGTCGCTGCCGGCGGCAACCATTTCTCGCAGCCTGCGCCACGTCGCGAGACTCAATCGGCCGAACCGGCGGTTGCGCGTGAACCTGTGCCACAGCCGGCCTATCACGTGGGCAGCGGTTATCAAAAGCGCGAAGGTGAACTGTATGGCAAGCTGCTGCAGGCCGCTCCCGCAGCCGAATCGCGCCAGGAAGCGCCGAAACAGCCGCTGTTCCCACCGGTAAAAATCGAGCAGGAAACACCGCTGGCGGGCAGTCAGCACAGCTTTGGTCGGGTACTGATGATTCATCCGCCGTGCTATGCGCTGATCGAACGCCGTCAACAGCTTATGTTGCTGAACCTGCCGGTGGCCGAACGCTGGTTGCGTCAGGCGCAGCTCAGCCCGTCGGAAGATGGCCTGCGGCCACAGCCGTTGCTGATTCCCATCAAGCTGACGCTGAACAAAAACGAGGTGGCTGCCTGCGTACGCCACCAACCGCTGCTGGTCAAAATGGGGCTGGATCTGCAGTCGGATCATGGGCGTGTGACGCTGCGCGCAGTACCTTTACCATTACGCCAACAAAATTTACAAAAACTGATACCCGAACTGTTAGGCTATCTGGCCGAGCATCAGGAGATGTCGCCCGCGGTGTTAGCCACCTGGATCGCCCGCCATTTAGGCAGCGAGCACGAACAGTGGAACACCTCGCAAGCGATACAATTGCTGACCGACGTTGAACGACTTTGCCCGCAGCTGGTCAAATCACCTCCGAGCGGACTTTTACAACCTGTTGATTTACAGGCTGCACTGACAGCCCTTAAGCATGATTGAAACTGAAATGACACCACGTCCCCCGGCTATTTTTATCATGGGGCCGACCGCCTCCGGCAAAACCGCTCTGGCGATCGCGCTGCGTGAGCGCTTGCCTGTGGAACTGATCAGCGTGGATTCCGCACTGATTTATCGCGGTATGGATATCGGCACCGCCAAGCCTGGCGCCGAAGAGTTGGCGCAGGCTCCGCACCGGCTGATTGACATCCGCGATCCCGCAGAAGCCTACTCCGCAGCGGATTTTCGTGCCGACGCGTTGAAAGAGATGGCCGCGATTACCGCCGCAGGCCGCATCCCGCTGCTGGTGGGGGGCACCATGCTCTACTTCAAGGCGCTGTTGGAAGGATTATCGCCGTTGCCCTCCGCCGATCCGGCAGTGAGAGAACGCATCGAACAGCAGGCGGCTGAGCAGGGTTGGGACGTTTTACACCGTCAGTTACAAGAGATTGACCCGGTTGCGGCAATGAGAATTCATCCGAATGATCCGCAGAGACTGTCCAGAGCACTGGAAGTTTTTTTTATTTCGGGTAAAACTTTAACGGAACTGACTAAAATTTCGGGTGAATCGTTGCCGTATCATGTTCACCAATTTGCGATAGCGCCGACCAGCCGTGAGTTGATTCATCAACGCATCGAGCTACGGTACCATCAAATGTTGGCGGCAGGTTTTGAGACGGAAGCGCGTGCACTTTTTGCACGGGGTGATTTGCATACGGATTTGCCTTCCATTCGCTGTGTCGGTTATCGCCAGATGTGGTCATATTTGTCTGGCGAAATTAGTTACGATGAGATGGTTTATCGTGGTATTTGCGCAACGCGTCAGTTGGCTAAGCGCCAAATGACCTGGTTACGGGGCTGGAACTCGGTACATTGGCTGGACAGCGAGAAGCCGGGAGAGGCTTTGGACTCGGTAATACAGGTTGTTAGTGCATAGGTTGAGTGATTGTGTACAATTGATGAGTATTCAGCGCGCAAATTTTTTAGGTCGTTTATTTTAGAGCCGACAGGTTCTTAGTTACAAACAACAAGCAAATAAGGAAAAGATAGAATGGCTAAGGGGCAATCTTTGCAAGATCCGTTCCTGAACGCATTGCGTCGTGAACGTGTTCCGGTTTCTATTTATTTGGTGAATGGTATTAAGCTGCAAGGCCAGATTGAGTCTTTTGACCAGTTTGTCATCCTGTTGAAAAACACGGTGAGCCAGATGGTTTATAAGCACGCTATCTCTACCGTTGTTCCGTCACGCCCGGTTTCGCACCATAGCAACAATCCGAGCGCCGGCACCAGTAACTATCACCATGGTAACAACCCGTCTGCGCCGCAACAGCCGCAGCAGGAAAGCGATGACGCTGAATAAAGCGCGTTGCGAGTCAACCATGACGGGGAGCATAAGCAGCCATGGGCTGTTTATGTCCCCCAAACTCGCGGTATGTGTCCGTTTGAGAGGTTGCACGCTTGTTTGACCGTTATGAAGCCGGTGAGCAGGCCGTCCTGGTTCATATCTATTTCTCGCAAGACAAAGATACGGAAGATCTCAGTGAGTTCGAATCCCTGGTGTCCTCCGCGGGTGTTGAAGCTTTGCAAGTGGTTACTGGTAGCCGCAAAGCCCCACATCCCAAGTACTTTGTAGGCGAAGGAAAGGCCGAAGAAATTGCAGATGCGGTAAAAGCCAGTGGCGCATCTGTTGTCCTGTTTGATCATTCCCTTTCCCCGGCGCAGGAGAGAAATCTTGAACGCCTGTGTGAATGCCGGGTGATCGATCGCACCGGGTTGATTCTAGACATCTTTGCCCAGCGTGCCCGTACCCATGAAGGTAAGCTGCAGGTGGAGTTGGCGCAGTTGCGTCATATTGCCACGCGTCTGGTTCGTGGCTGGACGCACCTTGAGCGCCAAAAAGGGGGGATTGGCCTGCGCGGGCCGGGGGAAACCCAGTTAGAGACCGACCGTCGTCTGTTACGTGACCGTATCAGCTTGATTTTACGCCGCCTGGAGCGGGTAGCCAAGCAGCGTGAACAGGGCCGACGTGCGCGTACCCGTGCTGAAGTGCCGACCGTATCGCTGGTGGGTTATACCAACGCCGGCAAATCTACCCTGTTTAACCGAATAACGTCTGCCGATGTGTATGCGGCGGACAAGCTATTTGCCACCTTGGATCCCACTCTGCGCCGTATTGACGTGGTGGACGTGGGCGATACCGTGTTGGCGGATACCGTAGGCTTTATCCGGCACCTGCCGCACGATCTGGTAGCCGCCTTCAAGGCGACGCTGCAGGAAACTCGCCAGGCGTCTCTGCTGTTACATGTAATCGACGCCGCGGATACCCGCGTCGATGAGAACATTGATGCGGTAAACACCGTGCTGGCAGAGATTGAATCGGATGAGATCCCTACACTGTTAGTGATGAACAAAATAGATATGCTGGATGACTTTGTCCCGCGTATCGACCGCAACGATGAAAACTTACCGATCCGGGTGTGGCTGTCCGCCGCCAGCGGTGAAGGTATCCCGTTGCTGTATCAGGCGTTGACGGAGCGCTTATCGGGGGAAATCGCGCAATATGAGCTGCGCTTACCGCCACAGGCAGGCCGTCTTCGTAGCCGTTTTTACCAGCTTCAGGCAATTGAGAAAGAGTGGAACGAAGAAGACGGCAGCATCGGCATGGTGATTCGTATGCCAATTGTCGAATGGCGTCGCCTCTGTAAACAGGAACAGGACCTGATTAACTTTATAGTATGATCATATCCTGTTACATTTGAGCTTCGCGTAAGCCTGAAGTACCCAATCACAGAATATGGAGCTAAAACATGGCGTGGAATCAGCCCGGTAATAACGGACAGGACCGCGACCCGTGGGGGAGCAGCAATAATAATGGCGGCAACTCTGGCGGTAACAATAAAGGCGGTCGCGAGCAAGGACCTCCTGATTTGGACGATATCTTCCGCAAGCTGAGCAAAAAACTGAGCGGCTTGGGCGGGGGAAAAGGTTCCAACAGCAATAATGGTGGCGGCACCGGTACCTCAGGTCCGGGTTTCAGCAGCCGTATTGTCGGCATTGCTGCGGTTGCGGTGGTGGTGATTTGGGCCGCCAGCGGCTTCTACACCATCAAAGAAGCCGAACGTGGCGTAGTCACCCGTTTCGGCAAGTTCAGCCACCTGGTGCAACCGGGTCTGAACTGGAAACCGACCTTCATCGACGAAGTTCGTCCGGTCAACGTGGAGTCTGTGCGTGAGCTGGCGGCTTCCGGCGTGATGCTGACTTCCGATGAGAACGTGGTGCGCGTGGAAATGAACGTGCAGTACCGCGTGACCAATCCGGAAGCGTATCTGTTCAGCGTGACCAGTGCCGACGACAGCTTGAGCCAGGCTACCGACAGTGCCCTGCGTGGCGTTATCGGCAAGTACACCATGGACAAGATCCTGACCGAAGGCCGTACTATCGTGCGTAGCGATACCCAACGCGTACTGGAAGAGACCATTCGTCCGTACAACATGGGGATCACGCTGCTGGACGTCAACTTCCAGGCAGCCCGTCCGCCGGAAGAGGTGAAAGCCGCATTTGACGATGCGATTGCCGCGCGTGAGAACGAGCAGCAGTACATCCGTGAGGCAGAAGCTTACGCCAACGAAGTTCAGCCACGAGCTAACGGCCAGGCGCAGCGTCTGTTGGAAGATGCCAAAGCGTATAAAGATCGTACCGTCCTGGAAGCTCAGGGTGAGGTAGCGCGCTTTGCCAAACTGTTGCCGGAATACAAATCCGCACCGGAAATTACCCGTGAGCGTCTGTATATCGAAACCATGGAAAAAGTCCTGAGCCACACCCGCAAGGTGCTGGTAAATGACAAAGGCAACAATCTGATGGTGTTACCGCTTGAGCAAATGCTGCGTGGCCCGGCCGGCACGGCAGGTGAAGGCAATAAAGACACCAGCCTGATTCGTCTCAACCCCGCTCCGTCCGCCAGCAGTGGCGCCAGCTCGAACAGCCAGCGTAGCAACAGCGGCTCGGTCATGGACCAACGCCGGGCGAATGCGCAGCGTGACGACACCACTCGCGTAGGGAGAGAGTAATCAATGCGTAAGTCTTTTATAGTTATCGTCCTCGCGGTGCTGGTGGCGCTGTACGCTTCTCTGTTCGTGGTGCAGGAAGGCCAGCGCGGCATCGTGCTGCGTTTCGGCAAGGTACTGCGTGACAGCGACAACAAACCGCTGGTGTATGCGCCGGGTCTGCACTTCAAGATCCCGTTTATCGAATCAGTGAAAATGCTGGATGCGCGTATCCAGACCATGGACAACCAGGCTGACCGCTTCGTAACCAGCGAGAAGAAAGACCTGATCGTCGATTCTTACCTGAAATGGCGTATCAGCGATTTCAGCCGTTACTATCTGGCAACCGGCGGCGGTGACGTTTCACAAGCCGAAGTGTTGTTGAAACGTAAGTTCAGTGACCGTTTGCGTTCCGAGATTGGTCGTCTGGATGTGAAAGACATCGTGACCGACTCGCGCGGCAAGCTGATGTCTGACGTACGTGACGCGCTGAACACCGGTACCGTCGGTGATGGCGAAGAAGTGGTGACTACTGAAGCTGATGATGCCATTGCTTCCGCTGCGGCCCGCGTTGAGAAGGAAACCACCGGCAAGCTGCCGAAGGTTAACCCGAACAGCATGGCTGCACTGGGTATCGAAGTGATCGACGTGCGTATCAAGCAGATCAACCTGCCGGCTGAAGTGTCTGACGCAATCTACCAGCGTATGCGCGCCGAGCGTGAAGCGGTAGCTCGTCGTCACCGTTCACAAGGCCAGGAAGAAGCTGAGAAGCTGCGCGCAACGGCGGATTACGAAGTGACCCGTACGTTGGCGGAAGCCGAGCGTACGGCGCGTATCACCCGTGGTGATGGCGATGCCGAAGCGGCTAAACTGTTTGCTGCCGCATTCAGCCAGGATCCGGACTTCTATGCCTTTATCCGTAGCCTGCGTGCTTATGAAACCAGTTTCAGCAGCAACAACCAGGACGTGATGGTACTGAGTCCGGACAGCGATTTCTTCCGCTACATGAAGTCGCCTGATTCCACGCGTAAGTAACAGCGACAGGTGAGTTATTGGGGGCCCGTTTAACCGCGGGCCCTTTCTTTTTTGGGGTGAGGCATGAATTCGACGATTTGGCTGGCGCTTGGGCTGGTTTTGGTACTGGAAGGGCTGGGGCCAATGCTGTTTCCGCAGGCCTGGCGTAAAATGATACTGGCGATGACCCAGTTGCCTGACGCTACGCTGCGGCGATTTGGCGGTGGAATAGTGGTTGCGGGCTGTGTGATCTACTACATGTTGCGTAGCCGCACGGGGGTTTAAAGTTTAGTCTAAAAAAGACGCAATCGTGTGCTGAAAGTGCTGAAAATCGAAAATTACGGTGGTAGAATCCATTTTTAAGCAACCGGTGATTTTGAAAATGGGTAAGAACGTCGTCGTACTGGGCACCCAATGGGGTGACGAAGGTAAGGGCAAGGTCGTAGACCTGCTGACTGAACGGGCTCAATATGTTGTGCGCTACCAAGGTGGCCATAACGCTGGCCACACTCTGGTTATTAACGGTGAGAAAACCGTCCTTCATTTAATTCCTTCAGGCATTCTGCGTGATAACGTAACCAGCATCATCGGCAACGGTGTAGTTCTGGCGCCAGACGCATTGATGAAAGAAATGGGTGAACTTGAAGCGCGCGGCATCCCGGTACGCGAACGTCTGTTACTGTCCGAAGCCTGCCCGCTGATCCTGCCTTATCACGTTGCGCTGGATAACGCGCGTGAGAAAGCGCGCGGTGCGAAAGCTATCGGCACCACCGGTCGCGGTATCGGCCCGGCTTACGAAGATAAAGTTGCTCGCCGCGGTCTGCGCGTTGGCGATCTGTTCAACAAAGAAACCTTCGCCGTTAAGCTGAAAGAAATCATCGATTACCATAACTTCCAGCTGGTTAACTACTACAAAGTCGAAGCCGTCGATTACCAGACGACTCTGGATTATGTGCTGTCCATCGCTGATATCCTGACCGCAATGGTTGTTGACGTTTCCGAACTGCTGGACGGCGCGCGCAAGCGTGGCGATCTGATCATGTTCGAAGGTGCTCAGGGTACCCTGCTGGATATCGACCACGGTACTTATCCGTATGTAACCTCTTCCAATACCACTGCTGGCGGCGTTGCTACCGGTTCAGGTATTGGTCCGCGTTACGTGGACTACGTGCTGGGCATCGTTAAAGCCTACTCTACCCGTGTGGGTGCAGGTCCGTTCCCTACTGAACTGTTCGACGAAACCGGTGAATACCTGTGCAAACAAGGTAACGAGTTCGGTGCCACCACAGGCCGTCGTCGTCGTACCGGTTGGCTGGACGCCGTAGCGGTTCGCCGCGCAGTGCAGATCAACTCCCTGTCCGGCTTCTGCCTGACCAAGCTGGACGTGCTGGACGGTCTGAAAGAAGTGAAGATCTGCGTGGGTTACCGCATGCCTGACGGCCGCGAAATGGACACCACGCCGCTGGCTGCAGAAGGTTGGGAAGGCATTGAGCCAATCTACGAAAGCCTGCCTGGCTGGAGCGATACCACTTTTGGCGTGAAAGATCACAGCAAACTGCCACAGGCGGCGCTGGACTACATCAAGCGTATTGAAGAATTGACTGGCGTACCGGTAGACATTATCTCTACTGGCCCAGATCGTAGCGAGACCATGATCCTGCGCGACCCGTTCGACGCATAATCCGGCTTTGCTGCACCAAAACAAACCGGGCATGTCCCGGTTTGTTTTTATTATTATTCTCCCCGATTGCGGTTTCACGTCAAAAAATCCTTTCTTTAACCCGCTCCAGAGCCTGAGATACGCTAAATAATTAGCGGCGAACTCTCCGGCTGGTTTATTATCCAATAAGTAATCTTTTGAATAATGCCGAAAATCGGCTTGTCAGACGGGTAGAAAGAGACCCAGAGGTAGATGTGCAGTTAACAAGTTTTACTGATTATGGCCTGCGGGCGTTGATCTACATGGCCTCGCTGCCACCGGACAAAATGACCAGCATTTCGGAAGTTACCGAAGTCTATGGTGTGTCCCGTAACCATATGGTGAAGATCATCAATCAGTTAAGCCGGGTTGGGTTTGTGACCGCAGTGCGCGGAAAGAACGGTGGCATCCGTTTGGGCAAACCGGCCGAAACCATTCGCCTCGGCGACGTGGTAAGAGCGCTGGAGCCGCTCTCGTTGGTTAACTGCAACAGTGATTTTTGCCACATAACCCCTGCATGCCGCCTGAAGCAGGTGCTGCACCAGGGCGTACAGAATTTCCTTGAAGAGCTGGATAGCCACACGTTGGCCGATATGGTCGAAGACAATCCACCCCTCTACAAGCTATTGCTTGTCGAATAAAGCGTCGCTGAGAAGACAAGGCTCAGCGGCACCCTGCTGATGACAACGGAGGAACCGCAATGTCACAAGATCCATTCCTGGAACGAGAAGCAGAAAAATATGAGTCCCCAATCCCGAGCCGTGAATTCATTCTGGCCCATCTGGCGAAAAGAGAAACGCCGGCCAGCCGCGAAGAGCTGGCCAAAGAGCTGGATTTAACCGGTGAAGAGGCGCTAGAAGCGTTACGTCGCCGCCTGCGCGCGATGGAGCGTGACGGTCAATTGATATTTACTCGCCGCCAGTGCTATGCGCTGCCGGAACGTCTGGATCTGCTGCGCGGTACCGTGATTGGTCATCGCGACGGCTTTGGTTTCCTGCGTATTGAAGGTAGCAAAGACGACCTGTATTTGTCGGCTGAGCAGATGAAAATGGCGATCCACGGCGATGTGGTGCTGGCGCAAGCGATGGCTGCCGACCGTAAGGGCCGCCGTGAAGCGCGCATCGTGCGCGTATTGGTGCCGAAAACCAGTCAAATCGTCGGCCGCTTCTTTATGGACGCGGGTACCGGCTTTGTGGTGCCGGACGACAGCCGTCTCAGCTTTGATATCCTGATCCCTGCCGAGGCCGTCAGCGGTGCGCGCATGGGCTTTATGGTGGTGGTTGAACTGACCCAACGCCCGACCCGTCGCACCAAGGCGGTAGGCAAGATTGTTGAGATCCTCGGCGATAAAATGGGCACCAGCATGGCGGTGGACATCGCACTGCGTACCCATGAGATCCCGCATGTCTGGCCGCCGCAGGTGGAAAAACAGGTTGCCGATCTCAGCGAGCAGGTACCCGAGGCCGCCAAGAAAGGCCGTGTTGACCTGCGTCAGCTGCCGCTGGTAACCATTGACGGCGAAGACGCGCGCGATTTCGATGACGCCGTTTACTGCGAGAAAAAACGCGGCGGTGGCTGGCGCCTGTGGGTGGCCATTGCCGATGTCAGCTACTACGTGCGCCCGCGTACCGCGCTGGATGACGAAGCGCGCAACCGTGGCACCTCGGTGTACTTCCCGTCGGAGGTTATCCCGATGCTGCCGGAAGTCCTTTCCAACGGCCTGTGTTCGTTGAACCCGCAGGTTGATCGTCTGTGTATGGTGTGTGAGATGACCATCTCCGCCCAGGGCCGCCTGTCGACGTCCAAATTCTATGAAGCGGTAATGAGCTCCCACGCCCGCTTAACCTACAACAAAGTCTGGCATATTCTGCAGGGCGATCAGGAGCTGCGTGAGCATTATCACCCACTGGTCAAGCACCTGCAGGAACTGCACACCATGTACAAGGTGTTGGATCAGGCGCGCGCCGAACGTGGCGGCATCGCCTTCGAAACCGAAGAAGCCAAGTTTATTTTCAACGCCGAACGCCGTATTGAGCGCGTTGAGCCAACGGTACGCAACGACGCGCACAAGCTGATCGAAGAGTGCATGATCATGGCGAACGTCGCCGCTGCACGCTTTGTCGAGAAGCATAACGAGCCGGCACTGTTCCGCGTGCACGATCGCCCAAGCGACGATCACATTACCGCACTGCGCAGCGTGTTGGGTGAACTGGGCCTGACGCTGGGGGGCGGTAACAAGCCGCAGCCGAAGGACTACGCCACCCTGATGGATGAAGTGGCTGAGCGCCCTGACCGCGAAATGCTGCAAACCATGCTGCTGCGTTCGATGAAACAGGCGATCTACGATCCGGAAAACCGCGGGCACTTTGGCCTGGCACTGGCCTCTTATGGCCACTTTACCTCGCCAATTCGCCGCTATCCTGACCTGGCTCTGCACCGTGCGATCAAATATCTGCTGGCTAAAGAGCACGGCCAGCCGAAAGAGCGCTGGACGCCGACCGGCGGCTGGCACAGCGAGTTTGAAGAAATGCTGCAGCTCGGCGAACACTGCTCGATGACCGAACGCCGCGCTGATGAAGCGACGCGTAACGTTGCCGACTGGCTGAAATGCGACTTTATGCAGGATCACGTCGGTGAAGTGTTTAGCGGCATTATCGCCAGCGTAACCGGCTTCGGCTTCTTCGTGCGCTTGAACGATCTGTTTATCGACGGCCTGGTGCACGTCTCAACGCTGGATAACGATTATTATCGTTACGATAATATCGGCCAGCGCCTGATCGGCGAATCCTCGGGCATGGTTTATCGCTTGGGTGATACGGTGGAGATCCGCGTTGAAGCGGTGCATATGGACGAGCGCAAGATTGATTTTGCCCTGGTCTCCAGCACCCGCAAACCGCGCGGCGAAGGTAAAACCGAACGCGATCGCGCCAAGAACGGCGGCCAACGCACCTTGCGTGACGGTGCCGGTGCAGGCCGCGCTCCGGCATCACAGCGCAACAAGCGTCGTGGTGGCAAGCCACCGGCCAACTTTGAGCCGGACAGCGCCTTCCGCAAAAAAGACGAAGCCAAACCGGCTGACCAGGTGAAGAAAGATAAAAAGGCGAAAGCCAAGAAAGCGTCTGACAAAACCCGGAAAATAGCGGCGGCTACCAAGGCCAAGCGCGCCGGCAAGAAGAAAGGTGCTGAGCAGGCTTAACCTGCCGCACGTCATTATCACCGGCAGGCATTTGCCAGCCGCACAGTAAAAAGAGCATCATGAGCGAAATTATTTACGGTATTCATGCCGTCAAAGCCCTGTTAGATAACGATCCACAGCGCTTCCTGGAAGTGTTTATTCTGAAAGGGCGCGACGATCGCCGGCTGCAACCGCTGATCGCCGAGCTGGAAGCGACCGGCATTGTTATCCAGGTGGCGAACCGTCAGTGGCTGGATGAAAAAGTCGAGGGCGCAGTACATCAGGGTATTATCGCCCGGGTGCGCGAAGGGCGTCAGTATCAGGAAAATGATTTACCGAGCCTGCTGGCAAGCGTGGATACGCCATTCCTGCTGGTACTGGACGGCGTGACCGACCCGCACAACCTCGGCGCCTGCCTGCGCAGCGCGGATGCGGCCGGCGTGCATGCGGTTATCGTCCCGCGCGATCGTTCCGCCCAGTTGAACGCCACCGCCAAGAAAGTGGCCTGCGGCGCGGCGGAAAATGTCCCGCTGATCCGCGTTACCAACCTGGCGCGCACCCTGCGTTTGTTGCAGGAAATGAACGTCTGGGTCGTCGGCACCGCCGGCGAAGCCGACCATACGCTGTTCCAGAGCAAAATGACCGGTCCGATGGCGTTGGTGATGGGGGCTGAAGGCGAAGGCATGCGCCGCCTGACCCGCGAACACTGCGATGAGCTGATCAGCATCCCGATGGCGGGGACGGTTTCTTCTCTGAACGTCTCTGTTGCTACCGGCATCTGTTTGTTCGAAGCGGTGCGCCAGCGCAGCTGATTTATCCACGGGGGCGCTTGCGCCTCCGTCAATTTCCCACCTTGTGATCCCGCCTCCGGCAAAAATCCCCCTTGTGGCCATAATTACTCCTGAAGCCTTTATCAGGGAGCAAGCCGATGGTCTGGACAACGCATACCGTTTTCAATCAACCCAAGCCGCTGGGCAACAGCAATCTGTTTCTGTCTGATACGCCGCTGCATGAGGCGGTACAGCGCGAGCAGGCTGGCTGGGACACAGACGTACTGGCCTCGCTGGGCCAACAGCTGGGCACCCAGGAGTCGCTGGAGCTGGGGCGACTCGCCAACGCCAATCCACCTGAACTGCTGCGTTATGATGCCACCGGGCAGCGCCTGGACGACGTTCGTTTCCATCCTGCCTGGCATATTTTGATGCAGGGGTTGATCGCCAACCGGGTGCATAACCTGCCGTGGCAGGAGGATGCCCGCATCGGTGTGTTTGTAGCGCGTGCCGCACGCTTTGTGCTGCATGCACAGGTGGAAGCCGGCACTTTATGCCCAGTGACGATGACCTTTGGCGCTATTCCTCTACTGCAACGCCTGTTGCCCTCAGAATTTCAATCCTGGCTGTCGCCGCTGCTTTCCGACCGCTACGATGCGCATTTGTCACCGGGTGGGCAAAAGCGGGGTTTGCTGATTGGTATGGGAATGACCGAAAAGCAGGGAGGATCCGACGTGCTGAGCAATACCACCACCGCCACCCCGTTAACGGCTCGCGGTTCTGGGGAAGCGTACCGGTTGGTGGGGCACAAATGGTTCTTCTCGGTGCCGCAAAGTGATGCGCATCTGGTGCTGGCGCAGGCCGAAGGCGGCCTGTCCTGCTTCTTCCTGCCGCGTATTTTGCCCGACGGTACGCGCAATGCGATACGGCTGGAACGGTTGAAAGATAAGCTGGGCAACCGTTCCAACGCCAGCAGTGAGGTGGAGTTCCAGGATGCCACCGCCTGGCTGCTGGGTGAGGAAGGGGATGGCGTGCGGCATATCCTCAAAATGGGTGGTCTGACGCGCTTTGACTGCGCGCTGGGCAGTCACGGCTTGATGCGGCGTGCGTTATCGGTAGCCTTGTACCATACCCTGCAGCGGCAGGCATTTGGCAAAACGCTTATCGAACACCCGATGATGCGTCAGGTATTGGGGCGGATGGCGTTACGGCTGGAAGGGCAGACAGCGGCGCTGATGCGCCTGGCGCGGGCTTATGACAGCGCCGACGATCCTCTTGAGCAGGCATTGTGTCGGGTGCTGACCCCGGCGGCGAAATTTGAGGTCTGCCGACAAGGGATCCCTTTTGTGGGAGAGGCCATGGAGGCGTTGGGGGGCTTGGGTTATTGCGAAGAGAGCGAACTGCCGCGACTGTATCGTGAAATGCCGGTGAACAGCATCTGGGAAGGTTCCGGCAACATTATGTGCCTGGACGTGATGCGAGCCTGGGGACGATTACCGGCGGTACAGGAAGCTCTGGACCGTGAATTTGGTGAGGTGAAGGGACAGAATCGACATTTTGACCTCCAGTGGCGACAACTGAGCCAACTGATGCGTAAACCCCGTGAGGAACAGGGACGGGCGGTCGCCAGCTCGTTATTCAATCTGTTCGCGGCGGCACAGCTTCTGCGCTACAGTTCACCACCGCTGGCGGAAGCCTGGTGTCAAATGACGCTCGACGCCCGTGGCGAACGGGTACTGCCTGACCGGTTGTGCGATATGCTGTTTGCCAGAGCGATGGGCGGCTAGGGAAAACAGTGGCGTCGCAACAGAAAAAACTTTTTAATTCAGCACTTGGCCCGTAAGGGATACTGACCTCTGACCAGGAAACATGACATGGATATTCTCAGCGCGTTGGCGGCATTCGCCTCTTATTTCTTCAGTGGCTTTGCCATGGTTCTGGTGTTCTTGTTTGTCTATACCCGCATTACGCCGCATGACGAATGGGCGTTGATCAAGGCCGACAATCAGTCAGCCGCCTTCGGATTCGTCGGTGCCTGCCTGGGGTATGTGATCCCGCTGGCCAGCGCAGCGATCAACTCGATCAGCCTGCTGGACTACCTGCTGTGGGGCGTAGTGGCGCTGGTGGTGCAACTGTTGCTGTTTGCTGCGGTAAAAATCTACATGCCGCGCATCAGCGACAAGATTGAGTCCAATCACCTGGCCGCCGGGATTTTTCTGGGGGGCGTTTCGATCAGCGGCGGCGTGTTAAATGCGGCTTGCATGAGTTATTAAAGATAAAAAATCGCCGAGGCGCGCCAGCCGGGCTGATGCGCCTGTTCCTCCATCTGCAGAATACGGTAATAGCTTGCCCCATGCTCATCAGCCTTGCGGGCAATGACCTGTTCGACGTCCTGAGGCGAGCCTGAAAGATTATTCAGGGTGATTTGCGCAATTTCACTGAGCGGTGTAACACGGTCTGCGGGCGCCAGTTCGGCAGACTGGGCGCTAACAGTGAGCAACCCCACGGAGAGCAGGAGGGTGGTGAGTGCGGCGGAGCGTTTCATGGCGTTCCCCTTCGTCGAACGACCGCAGGTTGCGGCAGGTTGACCGCCAGTGTGCAATATCCAACTTCAGTCTGTGCAAAGCCATTGTAAATATGGTTAAAACGCCGCAGCTTACCGATACAGGATCGCCTGCGAATACCATTGGCCGGGAACGACGGTTTCGCTGTTCATGATGATCATGTAATAGCGCGCGCCGCTGGCGTTGGCCTTCCTGTTAATCTCCGCTTCCACATCCATCGGGCTGCCGTAAACCAGGGCGCTGGTGGTGCCTATCTTTACCAACTCAGAAGTTTGCGCTCGGGTGATCTCCTGTGCCCGATCGGTTGGCGGCGGCGGGGCTTTTGGTGTCGTGGTCATTATGCCGCAGGCGGAAAGCACGGTAGCCAGCGTCAGGGGGAGCAGCAGGCGGGAAAGTTTCATGGACACCTCGGGGAAACCGCTATCATGGCTTCAGTGTAACCCAATATAAAGTGGAACAGATTGAGCTAATGCTTTTAGCTCAAGTTTGCCATTATGAAGGCAACAGGTACGCAGAGGGAAAAACGGATGATTGAAATACATGACGAACGGGTGGGCGAGGTTGCGGTGATCCATGCTGTGCCGGCGGGGCAGTATCATCAGCCGCTGCCGACGGTGTTTTTCTACCATGGTTACACCTCGTCGAAAGAAGTGTACGCCTACTTTGCCTATGCGTTGGCCAGGGCGGGTTTTCGCGTGGTGCTGCCGGATGCCGATCTGCACGGCGAGCGCTTTGACGGTGATGAACAGCGGCGGTTGGCCAGCTTCTGGGAGATCCTCAAACGCAATATCGACGAGCTGCCGGCGCTCAAAGCGCAGTTTGAACAGCGTGGCCTGATTGCCGACGGGCGGATCGGCGTAGCCGGCGCCTCAATGGGCGGCATGACCACCCTGGGCTGTTTTGCGCGTCATCCGTGGATTAAAGCGGCTGCCAGCCTGATGGGGAGCGGTTATTACACCTCGTTGGCCCAGACGCTGTTTCCGCCGTTGGATGAGCAGGGCAACCTTTTGACTGCCGCCGGTTTTGAGGCGCGCATTGCCGTTCTGGCGGATTACGGTCTGGAGCATCAGTTGGAAAAGGTTACCGATCGCCCGCTGCTGCTGTGGCACGGCGAGACGGACGATGTGGTGCCGGCGGCGGAAAGCCTGCGCCTGGCGACCGAACTGCGCCAGAGCGGCTGGGATCGTCAACTGACGTTTATTACCGAGCCGGGCGTCAAGCACCGCATCACGCCGTTGGCGTTGTCCGCGACCGCAGACTTTTTCCGCCGCGAGCTGTAAAAAAAGCCCCCTGAATAATAGGGGGCCAGGTATTTCGGTTCAGCGAGAGCGTCGCCTGTTCTCATTTGCCGCTTGTTGGCGCGGCTTCGTTCCCTGGTGCTGCATTTTCGCTTAGCGATACAGCTCGGCGCTGACGTGAAGGGTGCTGTTGCTGTCCGGCTCATGCAGGGCAATGATGCGGTAGGCGGTGGCACCCCGCTGGTCGGCTATTTTGCTCACCTGGCTGGTGGCGTCATCCGGCGATACCACGTTCTGGTTTAGAGTCACGAAACCGACGCTCTGGCGCTGGTCGGCCTCATGCGAAGTGATTTCGGTGGCGGCCATGACGTTGGCGGAAAACAGTAAAGCAATGGCGGTGGCGATGGTAATGCGTTTCATATTGCCTCTCTTAACCGTTTGCTTCAACGGCCTGACAGCGGGTGCCAGTGCAGCAAAAAGTTATTTATATACATTGAATAACTTCAAATCTTTTTCGTCGCGCTGTCTGCGGCGGATAAGTACAATTTTAGACCTTCCGGCCGGATTAAAAAGTGTGTGGTTTTGATAGCCTCTATCAAAAAAAATGAATAAAACTTATGCGTCGATGATGATTTCATTGAAAGATTTTTGGAACTGATGGATCTGCATACATAGGTTCCGCAGAGAGCAAATCGTGCTATTTTTGCATTGGCCTCGCATTGCCGATAATAAACCTCACGCTGTCCTTGAGTTTTTCAACCTCCGCAAGTATGATTACGCGTCATTTTTTCAGCCGTACACACATACACGTTCCTTGCTTCCATGGGCCACGGTTGACCCTGACAGGAGGCTGAATAATCCGTAAGGAGCAATTCGATGCGTCATTACGAAATCGTTTTTATGGTCCACCCTGACCAAAGCGAACAGGTTCCGGGCATGATCGAGCGTTACAGTGCTACCATCACTAACGCTGCTGGTCAGATTCACCGTCTGGAAGACTGGGGCCGCCGTCAACTGGCTTACCCGATCAACAAACTGCACAAAGCCCACTACGTTCTGCTGAACGTTGAAGCTCCGCAGGAAGCGATCGATGAGCTGGAAACAAACTTCCGCTTCAACGACGCCGTTATCCGCAGCATGGTTATGCGCGTTAAGCACGCGGTAACTGAAGCATCTCCGATGGTTAAAGCGAAAGACGAACGTCGTGGCGATCGCCGCGAAGACTTCGCTAACGAAACCTCAGATGATGCAGATGCTGGGGATTCTGAAGAGTAATTGCTGCTGTGACGTCTAATCGTCTGGTTTTGTCGGGCACTGTGTGCAAGGCGCCGGTTCGAAAGGTGAGTCCTTCCGGGATCCCCCACTGCCAGTTTGTGCTAGAGCACCGTTCGCAGCAGGTGGAAGCCGGATTTAGCAGACAAGCATGGTGCCGAATGCCCGTGGTTGTCAGTGGACAACAGTCACAAGCACTAACTCAAAGATTAACGGTCGGCAGTCAGATAACCGTGCAAGGCTTCGTTAGCTGCCATCAAGGGCGCAACGGGCTGAATAAACTGGTTCTGCATGCCGAGCAGATTGAATTGATAGATTCTGGAGACTAGCCTAATGGCACGTTATTTCCGTCGTCGCAAGTTCTGCCGTTTCACCGCGGAAGGCGTTGTTGAGATTGATTACAAAGATATCGCAACGTTGAAAAACTACATTACCGAAAGTGGTAAAATTGTCCCGAGCCGTATCACCGGTACTCGTGCAAAATACCAGCGTCAGCTGGCTCGCTGCATCAAGCGTGCTCGCTACTTGTCCCTGCTGCCATACACTGATCGTCATCAGTAATCGGCCGCTGTCTATTAACGACTTTAAGAGGATAAGGTAATGCAAGTTATTCTGCTTGATAAAGTAGCAAACCTGGGCAGCCTGGGTGATCAGGTTAACGTTAAAGCGGGCTACGCCCGTAACTTCCTGGTACCACAGGGCAAAGCTGTTCCTGCTACCAAGAAAAACGTAGAGTTCTTCGAAGCACGTCGTGCTGAACTGGAAGCCAAACTGGCTAACGTTCTGACTGCTGCTGAAGCTCGCGCAACCAAGATCAACGAACTGGGTTCAGTAACCATCGCGTCTAAATCAGGCGACGAAGGTAAACTGTTCGGCTCTATCGGCACCCGCGACATCGCTGACGCAGTTACTGCGGCAGGCGTTGAAGTTGCCAAGAGCGAAGTTCGTCTGCCGAACGGCGTTCTGCGTACCACTGGTGAACATGAAGTTGAGTTCCAGGTACACAGCGACGTGTTCGCTAAGCTGAATGTAGTTGTGGTTGCAGAAGCTTAATCGCTCCTGCCAGCCAAGTTAAAACGCCAGCCTTGCGCTGGCGTTTTGCTTTTCTGCGCCCGGTAAAACGCGCTACCCTGCGATTACCCTTGGTGAGGAGAAGCAGTAAATGGCCGACATCAATTTACAGCGCGTCTATGACTTTACCGGTCCGGCGCCGGAGAACTGCTACCTGATTGATCGGCTGTGGCCGCGCGGGGTTAGCAAGGAACGGTTACTGGGCGTGCAGTGGCTGAAGCAGGTTGCGCCGGATAACGCACTGCGGCAGTGGTTTCATCAACACGTCGATCAATGGGAAGAGTTTGAACGCCGCTACCGGTTGCAGCTGGCGGAAAACGAAGCCTGGCAGCCGCTGGTGACGTTATTGCGGCAGGGGCAGGCCTTGACCTTGCTGTACGGCAGTAAAGACACACAGCACAACCAGGGCGTGGTGCTGCGTGACTTCCTGTTGGCTCAACGGGCGGATTACCGCTCGCGGCGATAGCCGCCGTCGGCCTGACGGCGGAACAGGGCCTGGGTATTGTCTGCGGTGGTGACCGACAGCGCGATAATCACGCCGTTGGCATCACGTTCGATACGCACTTCCTGACCTACCTTCATGTTGCTGAGCGGCTTGTCGCTCCCTTCCACTTGCGCCATGGCGAAGACTTCGTTCACCGGCAGGCTGTTATCGCGAAATAACTGCGCCAGCGTTTGGCCAGGCTGGATCTGGTAGCGTTGCCAATTACCCGCAGGTTCCGGTTCGGCCGCTTGCTGCTGGCCGTTATCTTGCAGATCGGCCTGCAGCGGTATGCCGTTGCCCTGCTGGGTGACCGGGAATGGCTGCTTCTCTGACGAGTAAGGCCATAACAGCGCCAACAGCAGAATCACGCCGAAGATAAGGGTCCAGCGACGATGGAAATAAGGCAGCGGTTCCATCCAGCCGAAGCTGTCCGGCAGGTGCCAGATCTTCAGCAGTAACGCTTTGATTCCCTCTCCTTTGCCGTTTACCGGCGGTTGCTCTGAATCCGGATCTTCTGCCGCCTCTGGCGCAGGGCCAGGTTTCAGGCGCTGGCTGAAGTTCAGCCAGGTGCGCAGCAACGGCTGGTAGATACGGGTGGTTTTCCTTTTCCTGGGCGAGATTCTGCCCATGGTGACCTCTCTTCAACTGCGTAAAAATGCCACAGTACAACATGGTGTACCGCCGGCCCGATTTCCTGCTTTCAGTATAGTCCGCTAACTGTTTGAAGTGAAAGGCAGCAGCAATTCAATGGCTGTCGCGGCAGGCGATGAGCCTGGGATCGCGGGAACGGGCGTTAACAGGGGGCCATTGTTTCTTTTTCTACGACAAAAGTCATCATTCTCCACACAAGATTTTACCCGGCTTTCCGGCACTGTTATGCTGCGCCTTCGACTTTTTACAGACTAAAGGAAAACCCCATGACAACCCCTTCTTTTGACAGCGTTGAAGCGCAAGCAAGTTACGGGATTGGTTTACAGGTCGGCCAGCAGTTGCAAGAGTCCGGTCTGGAAGGTTTACAACCGGAAGCTTTGCTGGCAGGTTTGCGCGACGCGCTGGAAGGGAATGCCCCGGCGGTTCCGGTAGACGTAGTGCACCGTGCACTGCGTGAAATCCACGAGCGTGCGGATGCCGTGCGTCGTGAGCGCCAACAGGCAATGGCCGTTGAAGGTCAGCAGTTCCTGGAAGACAACGCCAAGCGTGACGAAGTGACGCTGACCGAATCCGGCCTGCAGTTCTCCGTGCTGGAGCAGGGTAATGGCCCAATCCCGTCCCGTCAGGATCGCGTGCGCGTGCATTACACCGGTCGTCTGATTAACGGCGACGTGTTCGACAGCTCCGTAGAGCGCGGCCAACCGGCAGAATTCCCGGTTAGCGGCGTGATCCCAGGCTGGATCGAAGCGCTGACCCTGATGCCGGTCGGCTCCAAATGGCAGCTGTATATCCCGCACGATCTGGCCTACGGCGAGCGCGGTGCCGGCGCATCCATCCCGCCATTCAGCGCGCTGGTGTTTGACGTCGAGCTGTTGGAAATTCTGTAATTCAATAACAGATTTCTCTGGGCGCCTTAATGGCGCCCTTGTTTTATGCGCCGCTCAGCGCACGTGGAAACAGCAGGTTGTTCTCCAGATTGATGTGTTCCATCAGGTCGTCGATGAACTCGTCGATGCCGCCATACAGCGCCTGCCAGGTATTGCATGCCCCTTCCGGTGGCGTCACGTTATGGGTGAGAAACTTCACCACCTCCAGCTGTTCACCCGCTTCGTCATGCTCATGCTCCATCACCGAGATCGGCCCGGCGGCCTGGCGCCCCATGCCCTGTTTGATCATCGGGAACAGGATCTGCTCTTCTTTCATCATGTGGTTTTCCAAATCCAGCCGGATCAGGTTCAGCTGTTTAGCCAGGCCGCGCGGGCAGGTGGGCTTATCTGCGTGTACCCGCTCAACCTTTTCTGCCATCAGCACCAGTTCGGTCAACTGTTCACGGTGCCGTTGATGGAAGCGCGGCAGAATGTGGTCAATCACTTCGTCGAGCGGCGCAGTGCGCCAGTCGCGGGTTTGTTCCGGTTTGGCGGCGAGGGCGGCCAGCTCGGTTTCCAGCCGGTCGATATTCAGCCCTTTGCGCTCGGCGGCGCGTTGCAGCGTTTGCTTGCCGCCACAGCAATAATCCAGATCGTTCAGACGAAACAGGCGGGATGCCCGGGGAATGGCGATGGCGAGTGCGCCGAGGGATTGATTGCGGTAATCCATGGTAGTGCCTCTTTAAATGAAGGAATTTTATAACATGCATTTTAAATGCAATTTAAAGGGTGCGCCAGAGAGAAAAAGGGGTAGGTAGCCGAGGGAAGGTATTTCCCTCGGCCTGGTGCTTATTTACTGCTCAAATCGATCTGATAAACCGCAAAACCAATACTGTCCGTGCCCTCAGCCTTCATCGGGTACTGCGCATGCGTTTTGATAAACGCAGTGGCTTTCTCACTGGGTGACGTTTCGAAGCGGATATCCAGCGGCTGTGTACTGCTGAATGCCGCCAGGCGCCAGTTATTGTCCACCTGCGGCCGTACCGCGCCGTGTTTTTTAGTCTCGGCACCGATATACGCCGCCAGTACCGAACGGTTCTCGTCCGGCGACGCGAAGGCGATGTGTTTGTCGCCGGTGCCGGCAAACTTGCCGCCGTAAGCGCGATAGTTATTGGTGGCAACCAGGAAAGTGGCGTTCGGATCGATCGGCTTGCCCTTGAACGTTAGCTGCTTGATGCGTTCGGCCTTGTCATTGATCAACTGGCATTCGCCGTCGTAGCGCGCCGGTTGGCTGACGTCGATCTGATAATTCACACCGTCAATCACGTCGAAGTTATAGGTGCGGAAGCCGTCCCAGTTAATCAGGCCTTGTGGTTTGTTGCTGGTGACGTCGATCTGATTGAACTGCCCGGTCGAGCATTCCAGCCATTCCTTCACCTCTTTGCCACTGGCTTTCACCACCACGAGCGTGTTGGGGTAGAGATAGAGATCGGAAGCGTTGCGGAAGGTGAGCTGGCCTTTTTCCACTTCCACGAAGCTGGCCGGGTCGTTTTTGCGTCCGCCGACTTTAAACGGCGCTGCGGCTGACAGCACCGGCAGGTCAGCCAGGTCCGGATCGCCTTGAATGTAGTGCTCGACATAGGCCTTCTGCGCATTGTTGACGATCTGCACCGTCGGATCGTCCTGCACCAGCGCCAGATAGCTGTACATGTTGTCGTCAGACTTGCCGACCGGCTGGCTGACGAAGTCTCGCGTGCCTTTATGATCCTCTGCCAGCACTTTCACCAGCGCCGCGTCTTCCGCTGCCAGCGATTTCTTGTTTTCTTTGTCGTAGATCGGCCGCGCTTCCGCTTTGGCGGAGGCCACTTTCCAGCTACCGGAGTCGTTGTTCAGTTGTAGGTCTACCACGCCGAGGTGATCGCCCCATTGGCCCGGCATGACCGCCGGTATGCCATTCAGCAGACCTTTTTCAATATCTGCGCCTTTGATAGCGGCAAAGTCTTTGCTCGGGAACACTGCGTGGGCATGGCCGAACATGATGGCGTCAATGCCCGGTACCTGGCTGAGGTAGTACACCGAATTCTCCGCCATGGCCTTATAGGGTTCGCTGGAAAGGCCGGAGTGCGGGATTGCCACCACCAGGTCTGCGCCCTGTTTACGCATTTCAGGCACGTAGCGTTTGGCGGTTTCGGTAATGTCATTAACCGTCACCTTGCCTTGCAGATTGGCTTTATCCCACACCAGAATTTGCGGGGGGACGAAGCCGATATAGCCGATGCGTAAAGTATGTTTCTTGCCGTCACGGTCTTTTACCGGCGTATCGACGATAATATAAGGGGTGAATAGCGGTTTTTGAGTTTTAGCGTCGATCACGTTGGCGCTGATATACGGGAATTGGGCGCCGGCAATGGCGTTTTTCAGGTAGTCCAGCCCGTAGTTGAATTCATGGTTACCAATATTGCCGACCACGTAATTCAGCGTATTCATCGCCTTGTATACCGGGTGTACGTCGCCCGGCTTCAGCCCCTTGGCCGCCATATAGTCGCCCAGCGGGCTGCCCTGAATAATATCGCCGTTGTCCACCAGCACCGCATTGGTGGCCTGCTGACTTGCCTGCTCGATCAGGCTTGCGGTGCGCACCAGACCGAATTTATCGGTCGGTTTATCCTTGTAGTAATCGAAGTCCATCATGTTGCTGTGCAGGTCGGTGGTTTCCAGTACACGCAGATCGACCGTTGCCGCCTGCGTTGAGGCGCAAACCAGCATAGCGAGGGCGGACAACGTCAGCGGACGCTTCATCATTTTTGGCTTTCTCCTTTCCATTATTTGAGTTTTATCGCAGAGAGACATGTAATTAACATTGGTTGTCTCACCAAACTGTGAAGTGTGGCAGAAAATTGACCGAGGTAACGCAGGAAATGTCACAGTTGTGACGGCAAAGACTTGAGTAAATACCGGTGGTTAAACCGTTGTGATGGATATTCCATGCAAAAAAAACTAGGCTGCTAGCAATGAGGAAGGGGAAATGACCCACGGAACTGCATATCTGAGGTGAATGATGTTAGAGCAAATTTGCCAACTGTCCCGCGAGGCGGGGGCGGCAATCATGGCGGTGTATGACGGTGAACAACCGCTTGATGTCGCGCAGAAAAAAGATGATTCACCGGTGACGGCGGCCGATCTGGCGGCGCATCATATTATCAAACGTGGGCTGGCGGCGTTAACGCCGGACGTGCCGCTGCTGTCGGAGGAAGATCCGCCGACCTGGGAGGTGCGTCAGAACTGGACGCGTTATTGGCTGGTCGATCCGCTGGACGGCACCAAGGAATTCCTCAACCGCAACGGCGAGTTTACGGTCAACATCGCGCTGATTGAAGACGGCCAGGCGGTAATGGGCGTGGTTTACGCACCGGCGATCGACGTGTTGTACCTGGCCGAGCGCGGTAAAGCCTGGAAAGAAGAGAAAGGACAACGCCAGGCGATCAGCGTCAGCAACGCCCATCCGCCGCTGGTGGTGGTGAGCCGCTCCCACAGCGATGAAGAATTGAAGGATTACCTGAACCAACTGGGCGAGCATCAGACTATTTCTGTCGGATCATCGCTGAAGTTCTGTTTGGTGGCGGAAGGAAAGGCGCAGCTCTATCCGCGTTTTGGGCCGACCAATATCTGGGATACCGCCGCCGGCCATGCCGTCGCGGTGGCTGCCGGGGCGCAGATCCACGACTGGAAGGGCCAGCCGTTGCTTTATACGCCGCGTGAATCTTTCCTCAACCCCGGCTTCCGGGTTTCGCTGTTCTGATTCAGTTCAGGAGCTGGTGCAGTTGGGTCATGACCTGCTGCACCTCTTCCGGCGTCAGCGCGCCGTCTTTGGCGAATTGGATCTTGCCCTGTTTATCCAGCACCACAATGGCTGACCCCTTCGGCTGCAGATCCCAGGCTTTGCGAACGTTACCGTTGCTGTCGACCACAAACTGCGACCACGGAAACTCTTTCTTGCTGCCCTCAATGCTGTTGCGAACAAACATCGCGGTGCCGAGCAGGGCGTCGTCGGTATTGACTATTGTCGTCGTTTGGTAACGTTCGTGCGGTAGCTTAGCTTTTTTAATCGCTTCTATCAGTGGGTCGTTCATGTCCTTGGCGGAGCTGCGGCCGGCAATATGCTGGATCACTCGCACTTTCCCACTGAGCTGTGCGCTATTCCAGTTTTTATAGCTAAACTTATCATTAGCGTAATTTAACTCTCCCTTATCGCTGACGCCGACCGGCGCGACGCGTTGCTGGAGCTGGAAGTTGTGCGCAGAGGCCAAAAGGGGAGCAAACAGCAGGGATACAATGAGCATGCTACTTTTTTTCATGCCTTCTCCTTGGAAGGGGACGGTGCCGACAGCACCCAACAGCCTAAAGCATAGACGGTGATCGGAGGTCTGTCCTGTTAGCCGGATCGCAGTTTTTCCTTCTGGGAGGTAATACCTTTATTTTGAAGGGATATACTGAGAAAGTTATATATTATCATATACAATTCTGTCAAAAAGTGTAAATCCAGTGAAGATGACCAAGCGGAAGTGAACGATATGGTCTTTACTAGGTCTACTACATGGCAATCAAGTTGCGTTCTTATTTTAGAGGCTGCCACCTTGGCGGCTCGCTGAGCGCATGGACCAAACGGAGGAGAGTAAAAGAATGAGAATCTTCCAGCGTTATAACCCATTGAAAGTGGCGAAGTACGTAAAGACCCTGTTTCGTGGCCGGCTGTATATCAAAGATGTAGGCGCGTTCGAGTTCGACGAAGGGAAAATCCTGATACCGAAAATTCGTGACAGGCGCCACTTCAGTGTGATGTCAGAGGTGAACCGGCAGGTGTTGTTGCTGCAATCTGAGATGGGTTAATGCGCTATACCCGTCGTATTTCAAGCGGCAGCGTTGTTTTCTGCAATTTGAAATTCATAGGGTAAATTTTGTGTACCTGCAAAAGCCCCAATTATCGCGGCCCCGATGGGGCCGCTGACGTTTTTGCCGGCAGGGGTCAGGCTGGGGAGTTGTCCCCCGGCGCTTTTGGCGGCACCGCGGCAGGTTTGTCGCTCAATCGAGTCACCAGCAACTGATCAATCTTGTAGCTGTCGATGTCCACCACCTCAAATTTATAGCCGGCGTACTTAACGAAGTCAGTGCGTTTCGGGATCTTGCGCAGCATGTACATCATAAAGCCGCCAATGGTTTCGTAGTTGCCCGCCTGCGGGAACTCGTCAATGTGCAGCACGCGCATCACATCTTCGATCGGCGTGCCACCCTCAATCAGCCATGAACTTTCGTCACGCGCCACGATCTGCTCTTCCTGGCCCTGGCCCACCAGATCGCCCATCAGCGTGGTCATTACGTCATTCAGCGTAATGATGCCCACCACCAACGCATACTCATTAAGAATAACGGCAAAGTCCTCGCCGGCAGTTTTAAAGCTTTCCAGCGCTTCAGACAGCGTCAGGGTGTCGGGTACGATCAGTGCCGCACGGATCTGTACGCCACTGCTCAGTACCAGGCTCTGGTTGCCCAGCACGCGGTTCAGCAGGTCTTTGGAGTCGACGTAGCCAACCACCTGATCGATGTTGCCATCGCACACCAGGAACTTGGAGTGCGGGTGGGTCGAGACCTTCTGAATGATGCTTTCTTCGCTCTCGCGCAGATCGAAGTAAACCACGCTTTCACGCGAAGTCATCGAAGAGGGAACGGTACGCGATTCCAGCTCGAACACGTTTTCGATCAGCTCATGTTCCTGTTTACGCAGCACGCCCGCCAGGGCGCCGGCTTCCACCACCGCATAAATGTCGTCGGAGGTGATGTCGTCTTTACGTACCATCGGCAGCTTGAACAGGCGGAAGATCAGGTTTGCCATGCCATTGAAGAACCACACCAGCGGCCGGAAAAGCATGATCGAGAAACGCATCGGGTTGATGATCCGGACGGCGAACGTCTCTGGTGCAATCATACCGATGCGCTTCGGGGTCAAATCTGCGAACAGGATAAACAGGCTGGTCACCAACACGAACGAACAGATAAAGCTAACCTGCTCCGCCAGTTCCGGTGACAGAAAACGATCGAACAGCAGTTTGAACGTCGGAGAAAAAGCCGCATCGCCCACGATACCGCCGAGGATGGCCACGGCGTTCAGGCCAATTTGCACTACGGTAAAATACAGGCCCGGCGTTTCCTGCAGTTTGAGCACCTTGGCGGCGTTGACGTTACCTTCGTCAGCCATCATTTTCAGTTTAATCTTGCGTGATGCAGCCAGAGATATTTCCGACAGTGAGAAAAACGCACTCACGGCGATCAGAAAAAGAATCAGTAAAATACTGTTTAACATATTCTATCCATACGTGCCGACGGGATGACGGCGCTCTTGAGGAAGGGTCGTACCTTGTAAAAAAAGAATTGCAGGGGGCCGCATCTCGCGCCCGCCAGAGCTTTATCAAAAATCAGGGCCGCAAATGCGACCCCGCACAGTATAGCAGCAGCCCCACAGGGGCCGCCAGCGGTTAAAAAATAGTAGGTTAGCCTTGTGGCGGCAGACAAACGCCGATCCCGCCCAGGCCGCAATAGCCTTCAGGATTTTTATACAGGTATTGCTGATGGTCGTCTTCGGCATAGTAGAACGGCAGTGCCGGCGTGACTTCGGTGGTAATGGTGCGCTTGTCGCCGGCGTCATCCATCGCCTGCTGGAAACGTTGCCGGCTGCTTTCGGCTTCAAGCTGCTGTTCCGGCGTCAGCGTGTAAATCGCCGAACGGTACTGAGTACCGACGTCGCCGCCCTGACGCATGCCCTGCGCCGGGTCATGGTTCTCCCAGAACACCTGCAGCAGCTGCTTATAGCTGACGATTTTCGGATCAAACACTACGCGCACCACTTCGGTGTGGCCGGTTTGACCGCTGCACACTTCGCGGTAGGTCGGGTTTGGCGTGTAGCCGCCGCTGTAGCCTGCGGCGGTGCTGTAGACGCCCGGTTGTTGCCAGAACAGGCGCTCGACGCCCCAGAAGCAACCCATGGCGAAGATCGCCACTTCCATGCCATCCGGGACGTGAGTCATCGAATGATCGGTGACCACGTTGAGCGTCGCAACCGGCATCGGCGTCGTGCGGCCAGGCAGTGCGTTCGCCTTGTCGACGGTTTGGGTTTTATCAAAAAATGGCACCACGGTTGACTCCTGTTGTCACAGTAAGAATTGGCCCAAGACACAGCGGTTCGGTTGTATCTAACCGCAACTTTGCCCACAATAAGCTGCATATTGAGATTAAGTGTCAGCTTAACGCAGTATTTTGAGCGCCAAAAGCGAAGAATGCGCCTGTTTACGGCGACAGTAAAACGGTAACACGCAGCGTCTGGAATAACGCTGAAGAGGGCTGCCGTCCTGATAGCGCGGAGTCTGCCCTGGCACCAGAGAGCGATGTTATAACAGGAACGTAAAATAAATTAAGGAGAACGCGTGCCACGATACCGTGCCCTGTGCTTTTTTTGTGCGCTGCTCGCGACGCCCGCGGCGTTTTCGGCGAATGTGCGGCTGCAGGTTGAAGGACTCAGCGGGGAATTGGAGAAAAACGTCCGGGTACGGCTGTCTTCCATTACGCCGGAAGAAGTCGGCACCGATGGGCGGTTCCGCGCACGCGTGGATGAAGCCGTCCGCCAGGGGCTGCGTGCGCTGGGTTATTATCAGCCCACCATCGATTTTACGCTGGATGACCGCCCTGGGCTGGCGCGCCCCGTGCTGCATGCCAAGGTGAACCCGGGCGAGCCGGTGCGGATTGCCGGTGCCAATATCCAGTTGGAAGGCGGCGCGAAAACCGACGAAGACTATCTGCAATTGGTCAAAAAGGGCCGGCCGACGATAGGCGAGATCCTTAATCACGGCAAATACGACGGCTTCAAAAGTTCTCTGACCGGCATGGCGTTGCGCAAAGGCTATTTCGATGCCGATATGACCAAGAGTCAACTGGGCGTGGCAGAGGATCTGCATAAGGCTTATTGGGACATCGACTTCAACAGCGGGCAGCGCTACCGCTTCGGCAAGGTGAAGTTCCAAGGTTCGCAAATCCGCGAAGACTACCTGCAAAATCTGGTGCCCTTTCATCAGGGGGATTATTACAGCTCGGAAGAGTTGGCCGAGCTGAACCGTCGTTTGTCCGCGACCAACTGGTTTAACTCGGTGGTGGTGTCCCCTGATTTCCAGGATTCCAAAGAGAACAAGATTTTGCCGTTAGATGCGCTGGTTACGCCGCGCACCCGCAATACCATCGAAACCGGGGTTGGTTATTCCACCGATGTCGGCCCCCGGGTAAAAGGTACCTGGAAAAAACCGTGGCTTAACGATCGCGGGCATAGCCTGGAAACCAGCGCCAGCATTTCCGCACCGGAACAGCAGCTGGATCTGACCTATAAAATCCCACTGCTGAAGAACCCGTTGGAGCAGTATTACCTGCTGCAGGGCGGCTTCAAGAACGTCGATCTCAACGATACCAAGTCCGTTACGTCAAAAGCGGTGGTTTCCCGCAATTGGGATCTCTCCAGCGGCTGGCAACGAGCGCTGAACCTGACCTGGCGTCTGGACCACTTTACCCAGGGTACCGTCACCGACACCACCATGCTGCTGTATCCCGGCGTCAGCGTTAACCGTACCCGCTCGCGCGGCGGTCTGATGCCGACCTGGGGCGACAGCCAGCGTTATTCTCTCGACGTGTCCGATACCACCTGGGGTTCCGGCGTCGACTTTGCGCTGATACAGGCGCAGAACGTCTGGATCCGCACCTTGGCCGATAAACACCGTTTTGTCGCACGTGGGCAGGTTGGCTGGATCGAAACCAATAACTTTGAAAAAGTGCCGCCGGATCTGCGTTTTTTCGCCGGTGGAGATCGCAGCATTCGCGGCTACAAATACAAAGGCATTTCACCCCGTGACGATGACGGCAAGCTGACCGGCGCCTCCAAAATGCTGACCGGCTCGCTGGAATACCAATACAACGTGACCGGCAAATGGTGGGGCGCGTTGTTCGTGGATTCCGGCGAAGCGGTGAACGATATCAAGCAAAGCAACGTCAAGACCGGCGCCGGTTTCGGCGTGCGCTGGCAGTCGCCGGTAGGCCCGGTGAAGCTGGATATCGCCGCTCCGGTTGGGGATAAAGACACCCACGGGGTGCAGTTCTATATTGGTTTGGGGCCTGAATTATGAGCCTGATTAAAAAGATTTGTCTGGGATTCCTGATCGTTTTGCTGCTGCTGATCGGCGGGTTGGCTTATTTGCTCGGCACCACCAGCGGCCTGCATACGGTTATCAACGGCGCTGCGCGTTGGGTTCCGGGGCTGGATATTGCCGGCGTCAGCGGCGGTTGGCGCGATTTGACGCTAAAGGGCGTGAAATACCAGATGCCGGGCGTGACGGTAAATGCCGGGCAGTTCCATCTTTCGCTGGATTTGTCGTGTTTTAAACGCAGTTCGCTGTGCGTTAACGCCCTGACTGCGCAGGACGTGGACGTGGTGGTGAAAACCAAAGAGATGACGCCGTCGGCGCCGGTGGAAGAGACCGGCGAGCCGACCACGAATCTGAGCACGCCGTACCCGATCACCTTGCGCATGCTGGCGCTGAACAACGTCAAGGTCAGCGTCGACGACACGGCGATTTCACTGGGCGAGTTCCGCACCGGTGCACAGTGGCAAGAGCGCGCACTGACCCTGTTGCCGACTAAAATCAGCTCGCTGCTGATCGCTCTGCCGAAAACGCCGCAAAACCCATTGCCGGAAGCCGTGCAACCGGTTGTCGAGGTGGCGAAAAAGGTCGGTGAAAAAGTCGATGAGGCTGCCAAGCCTGCGCCACAGCCGGAAGAGAAGCCACTGGGCGACACGCTGAAAGAACTGTTCGCCAAACCGCTGTTGCCGGATCTGCCGGACATCCGTCTGCCGCTGGATATCGCCGTCAAGGAAATCAGCGGTGAACAGCTGCGGCTGACTGGCGACACCGAGGTGTTGATCACCAGCCTGCTGCTGCAGGCCAGCACTAAAGACCAGCATATCCAGCTGGACAACTTTGATGTGAAATCGCCGCAGGGCACGCTGTCCGCCCAGGGGCAGGCGACGCTGGCCGGCAACTGGCCGATGGAGATGGTGGCGAACGGCACGCTGAATATTGAGCCGCTGAAGGGCGAGAAGGTCAAACTGAACCTCGGCGGCGGGTTGCGTGACGAGCTGAAAGTGGCGCTCAATCTGTCCGGGCCGGTCGGCGCGCAGTTGGATATGCAAACTCAATTGGCTGAGGCCGGTTTGCCGCTGGCACTGACGCTGCAAAGCAAACAGCTGAAATGGCCGCTGAGCGGCGAGGCGCAATACCAAATCAACGATTTCCGCCTGCGCTTCAACGGCAAGGCGACCGACTATGCGCTGTCGACGCGCGCCAACATCAAAGGCCAGGATCTGCCGCCGGCGGTGCTGACGCTGGATGGCAAAGGCAACGTCGAACAGTTCAAACTGGATCGCTTGCGGCTGGCCGCCTTGCAGGGTAATGCCGATTTGACCGCGTTGGTGGACTGGAGCAAGGCCATCAGCTGGAATTCACAATTGATGTTAAGCGGTATTAATACCGCCAAACAGTGGCCGGAATGGCCGGCGAAGCTGGATGGGAAGATCACCACTCGCGGCAGCCTGCATGGCGGCAGCTGGCAATTGCAGGTGCCGGTGCTGCAGCTCGACGGCAACGTGAAGCAAAATAAGGTCACCGCGCGCGGCTCGCTCAGCGGCAACGCTGCCGGGCAGTGGAAAATCCCCGGTATCGATCTGACGCTGGGGCGTAACCAACTGAACGTCAAAGGCCAACTGGACGAGAAAAGTTGGAATCTGGATGCGAACATCGACGCGCCGCGCCTGGACGGCGCGCTGCCGGGGCTGGGCGGTACGGCGAAAGGCCTGCTTAAACTGCGTGGCAACCTGCAGGCGCCTCAGTTGCTGGCCGATCTGACCGCTTCCGGTCTGCAGTGGCAGGCGCTGCGCATCAATCGGGTTAAAATTGACGGCGACGTGCGCTCCAGCGATCAGATTCAGGGGCAACTGGCGGTTCGGGTTGAACAACTGAAGCAGGATGCTCTGGAGATCAGCCTGCTGACGCTGGATGCCAAAGGCAGCGAAAAACAGCATCAGCTGCAACTGAAGATCAACGGCAAGCCGGTATCCGGCCAACTGGCGCTGCAGGGCAGTTTCGATCGCCAGCAGCAGCGCTGGCGCGGCAACCTGAACAATACCCGTTTCGATACCCCGGTGGGCGAATGGCGGTTAACGCGCGCCATTACGCTGGACTACCTGAATACCGCACAGAAAATCAGTATCGGGCCGCACTGCTGGCAGAACCCGAACGCCGAACTGTGCGTGCCGAAAACCATTGAGGCCGGCCAGAGCGGCCAGGCCAGCGTAGTGCTGAACCGCTTTGATCTGGCGATGGTGAAACCTTTCCTGGGGCCGGAAACGGCCCTGAGCGGTGTGTTCTCCGGCCGGGCGGATGTTAGCTGGAAACCGGGTGGCGCGTTGCCTGATGCGAAAGTCTCGCTGGTGGGCAACGGGGTGAAAGTGGTGCAGCAGGTGCAGGGTAATGCGCTGCCGATCGCTTTCGATACGCTGAATCTCAACGCCGGGCTGACCAACGGCCGCGCTCAGGCGGACTGGTTGATCAAGCTGCACAATAATGGCCAGTTTAACGGTAACATCCAGGTCACCGACCCGCAGGTGCGCCGCAATATCAGCGGTAATGTCAATATCACCAATATCTCGCTGGCGATGATCAATCCGGCGCTGATGGATGGGGAAAAAGCGGCGGGCATGTTGAACGCCAACCTGCGTTTGGGCGGCAGCGCGCAGAAACCGCTGGTGTATGGCCGGTTGGCGCTGGATAAGGTGGATATCGATGGTCACTGGATGCCGTTTGACATGACTGACGGCCGCTTGGTGGTTAACTTCGATGGCATGACTTCGACGCTGGAGGGGCTGATCGGCACGACCCGTGGGCAACTGAACCTGTCCGGTGACGCCGACTGGCGCGATATCAACGCCTGGCGCGCCCGTATCGCCGCCAAGGGCGATAAGCTGCGGGTGACGGTGCCGCCGATGATCCGCATCGACGTTTCGCCTGATCTGGTCTTCGAGGCGACGCCGCAGTTGTTCTCGCTCAACGGCTCAGTCAATATTCCGTGGGCGCGCATAACGGTGCAGGAGCTGCCGGAAAGTGCGGTAGGCGTCTCTTCCGACGAAGTGATGCTGGATGATCAACTGAAACCCATACAGCCGAAAACCGCCAGCATCCCCATCAACAGTAATCTGATGATCCACGTCGGCAACGATGTACGCCTGGATGCCTTTGGCCTGAAAGCCAAACTGAAGGGCGATTTGAAAGTGGTGCAGGACAAGAACGGCCTGGGCCTGAATGGCCAGATTGACATCCCTTCCGGTCGCTTCCATGCTTATGGTCAGGATCTGATTGTCCGCAAAGGCCAGTTGCTCTTCTCTGGGCCGCCGGATCAGCCGTTGCTCAACATCGAGGCGATCCGTAATCCAGACTCGACCGAAGACGGCGTTACCGCCGGGGTTCGCGTCACCGGGCTGGCGGATGCACCGAAGCTGGAAGTGTTCTCAGACCCGACTAAATCGCAGCAGGAAGCCTTGTCTTATCTGCTGCGTGGGCAAGGTTTGGGCAGTTCCGGCGCCGACGGCAACGCAATGACCTCAATGTTAATTGGGATGGGGGTTGCACAAAGTGGTCAACTTGTGGGTAAAATCGGCGAGGCGTTTGGCGTAAGTAATTTGGCCCTGGACACTCAGGGGGTTGGCGACAGCTCTCAGGTTGTCGTGAGCGGCTATGTTCTCCCTGGCTTACAAGTAAAATATGGGGTGGGCATTTTCGACTCGCTGGCCACGCTGACGTTGCGTTACCGCCTGATGCCTAAGTTGTATCTTGAAGCGGTGTCTGGTATCGACCAGGCATTAGATTTGCTCTATCAGTTTGAGTTTTAGCGATGCGAATAATTGTCTACGGCAGTTTACGACGCAAACAGGGAAACAGCCATTGGATGACCAACGCCCAATGGCTCGGCGAGCATGAGCTCGAAGGCTATCAGATTTATAATCTGGGCCATTACCCGGCGGCGATCCCTGGAGAGGGCACGGTGCATTGTGAGGTGTACCGTATTAACTCATCGATTCTGGCAGAGCTGGACGAACTGAAAAGCAACACCAAGGACTATAAGCGCGAGCTGATTCAGACGCCTTATGGGAGTGCGTGGATCTACCTGTATAAACACAGTGTGGACGGTTACCCGCGGATTAACAGCGGCGACTGGTTGAAGCGTCTCGACGAAAAGTAATAAAAAAAACACCGCTCATTGAGCGGTGTTTTTTCATCGGACGGCGGCAAGAATTACTTCTTGGCAGCGCGTTCGAAAGAGGCAACGATTTCAGCTTTGGCAGCGGCAGCGTCTGCCCAGCCTTCCACTTTCACCCATTTGCCTTTTTCCAGATCTTTATAATGCTCGAAGAAATGGGCGATCTGGGCACGCAGCAGTTCTGGCAGGTCGTTCACATCTTTGATGTGATCGTACTCTTTGGTCAGCTTGCTGTGCGGAACGGCAACCAGTTTCGCATCTTCACCGGCTTCGTCGGACATCTTCAGCACGCCTACCGGACGGCAGCGGATCACAGAACCCGGCTGCAGCGGATACGGGGTCGGTACCAGTACGTCAACCGGGTCACCGTCCAGAGACAGGGTGTGGTTGATGTAACCGTAGTTGCACGGATAGAACATCGCGGTGGACATGAAACGGTCAACGAACAGCGCGCCGGTGTCCTTGTCGATTTCATATTTGATCGGATCGGCGTTAGCCGGGATTTCGATAACAACGTAGATGTCTTCCGGCAGGTCTTTGCCAGCTGGGACCAGATTCAAGCTCATGTCGGTTTCCTTTAATCAAACCAGAAATGGAGTGGCGGCTATTATAGCGGACTCTTTTGCGATTTCCTGCCCTTTTCATCACCGGCTCCCCTGTGGGGCGCCATCCACCGCATTTCCAGATTAATCCTCCAACAAGGTTAAGTTTTTCCCGCGGTTGCCGATAACTTCATCAAATAATAATGAGTCGGCGAAGTCTGGCTCTGCGTTTTACCTCCCCCTACGTTTGATCTCACTATTTCTGAAGCCGGGAAGAACTCATGCTAAAAAAGATTACGGTGAAGGCCGGGCTGATTGCCCTGCTGAGCCTGACGACGCTGTTGCTGATTATGGTCAGCATGATTGGCGTCAACGCGATTAATGAAGGGTCGCGCTCGCTACACACACTGAACCAGATCCTGGGGGAGGAACTGGGATCGCTGGCCAGCAGTTCCAACCTGACACTGCGCGCCAGAACTGCCGCTTCGCTGGCGGTGCGTCAGCGGGAAATCGGCCAGATTGAGGTCTCCGACGCTACGGTAGGCCGTATCTATGATTACATCGAGCAGTCGAAGCACGAAATGGGGAGCTTCGTCGGCGTCGGCACCGTCACAGAACGCGGGCGTGAACTGTCTACCCGTTTGCAAAACAGCTACCGGGCTTATCTGGAACAGGGGGTCAGGCCGATGGCTGACGCCATCAAGGCCGGCAAGGTCGATGACTATTACGAGATTCAGGAAACCCGGATTTCGGCCCTGAGTATCGCCTTCGAAAAAGACCTCAGCGATTTCCGCAGCTTTGCCATGAAGGTGGGGCAGCAGCGGGTGGATGAGGCGGAAAATAATGCCAGCACCAAAATCACCCTGATCGTGATTGCCGGCTTGCTCAGCATACTGTTGGCGGTACTGGCCTGGTTTGCCCTGCGGGTGATTATCCTGCGTCCCCTCGATGAATCTATCGACCAACTGGAATATATTGCCAGCGGTGACCTGACGCACCGAATTACCGGTGAAGGAGACACCGAGATGGGCCGTCTGGTGCGCGCCATGCAACGAATGCAACAGGCGTTGGTCGGCTCGGTCAGCAAGGTGCGCGATGCCAGCAGCCAGATTGATACCGGCTCACGTGAGCTGGCTGCCGGTAACTTGCATCTGGCGCAGCGTACCGAAGAGTCCGCAGCCTCGCTGGAAGAAACGGCGGCCAGCATGGAACAACTGACCTCGACGGTGAAAATGAACGCCGAGAATTGCGAGCAGGCTAACCAGCTGGCGCTGAGCGTATCCGATATCGCCAACCAAGGCAGCGAGGTGGTCAGCCAGGTGATGGACAAGATGCAGGCGATTACCGACAGCTCGCGGCGCATCGCCGATATCATCAGCGTGATGGATGGCATTGCCTTCCAGACCAATATTCTGGCGCTGAATGCGGCGGTTGAAGCGGCACGCGCCGGTGAACAGGGGCGCGGTTTCGCGGTAGTGGCCGGTGAGGTGCGCAGCCTGGCACAGCGCAGTGCGCAGTCGGCGAAAGAGATCAAAGGGTTGATCGAAGCGTCGCAGAATCGGGTGCAGGAAGGTGAGCAAATGGCGGAGTCTGCGGCGAAAACCATGAACGGCATTACCGGCGAAGTAGGCCGCGTGACGGCGCTGATGCGGGAAATTTCGGCGGCTACCCGGGAACAAAGCAGCGGTATTGAGCAGGTGAATCTGGCGGTGGCCCAGATGGATCAGGTCGCGCAACAAAACGCTGCGTTGGTCGAAGAGTCTGCGGCGGCGACGCGTTCGCTGGAAGAGCAGGCTCAATTGCTGGCGCAGAGCATGGCAGCGTTCAAATTATGATGGAGTGACAGGGGGCGGTATGCCGCCCCCTGAAGAGAGGCTTTACTCGTCCGGGTTTTCGGCGATAAAGCGCTCGGCGTCTTCAACCATGGATTTGGTGCCCACGAAGAACGGTGCACGCTGGTGCAGTTTCACCGGGGTAATGTCCAGAATACGGTTTTTACCGTCGCTGGCTTTACCGCCGGCCTGTTCCGCCAGGAACGCCATCGGGTTGCATTCATACAGCAGGCGCAGCTTGCCTTGCGGGTGGCTGGCGGTGCTTGGATAAATGTAGATGCCGCCTTTCAGCAGGTTGCGGTGGAAGTCGGCAACCAGTGAACCAATGTAGCGTGAGGTGTAAGGGCGTTGTGTCGCTTCGTCCTGCTCCTGGCAATACTTGATGTATTTCTTCACGCCGCGAGGGAACTTGATGTAGTTGCCTTCGTTGATGGAATACATGTTGCCGGTGGCAGGGTAACGCACTTTCTCATGGGAGAGGCAGAACACGCCCAGAGACGGATCGTAAGTAAAGGCATGCACGCCATAACCGGTGGTGTACACCAGCATGGTGGATGAACCATAAACCACGTAGCCGGCTGCAACCTGGGCACTGCCTGGCTGCAGGAAATCTTCTTCGGTCACGGGAGTGCCGACCGGGGTGATGCGACGATAGATAGAGAAAATAGTACCGACCGAGACGTTGACATCAATGTTGGACGAACCGTCCAACGGATCCATCAACACCACATACTTGCCATTTTCAGCCCGCTCGCCATCGAAAATCACGATTTCATCTTCTTCTTCAGAAGCGATACCCGCAACTTCACCGCGTGCTTTCAACGCAGCTTTCAGCTTTTCGTTGGCGAACAGGTCCAGTTTCATCTGGACTTCACCCTGTACGTTGGAAATGCCGCTGGTGCCGAGGATATCAACCAGACCCGCTTTGTTGATGTCGCGGTGGATGATTTTGGCGCCCAGTTTAATTGCAGAAAGTAACGCAGTCAGCTCGCCGGTGGCGTGAGAGAAGTCGTGCTGTTTCTCGACGATAAATTCGCCTAACGTTTTCATGACACAATCCCTGAATCTACGGATGGGTAGCGGTTTGTTAACAAACCGCCAACGTATTCGCGAGCAGTGTAGCCCAAAGATGAGCGCTATTCATAGGCAAATCCATTTCTTCTGGACGATTCTGAGCGGTAGAATAAGGTAACATTCGACGTACTCAATTGAGAAAACTATGCGCATTCACATTCTTGGGATCTGTGGCACCTTTATGGGCGGGCTGGCGGTACTGGCTCGTTCGTTGGGACATGAGGTGACCGGCTCTGACGCTAATGTCTATCCGCCGATGAGCACGCTGTTGGAGAAAGAGGGGATCGACCTGATCCAGGGTTACGATCCGGCTCAGTTGGATCCCGTGCCGGATCTGGTGATCATCGGCAACGCCATGACACGCGGTAACCCGTGCGTGGAGGCGGTGCTGGAGCAAGGTATCCCTTATGTTTCCGGCCCGCAATGGCTGCATGACTATGTACTGCGCGATCGCTGGGTGTTAGCGGTTGCCGGGACCCACGGCAAGACTACCACCGCCGGCATGGCAACCTGGATCCTGGAAGCCTGCGGTTATCAGCCCGGCTTTGTCATCGGTGGCGTGCCGGGGAACTTCGACGTTTCCGCACGCTTGGGTGGCAGCCCGTTCTTTGTGATCGAGGCCGATGAGTACGACTGTGCGTTCTTCGACAAGCGCTCCAAGTTTGTTCATTACAGCCCGCGTACGCTGATCATGAACAATCTGGAGTTTGATCACGCCGATATCTTCGACGATCTGAAAGCGATCCAGAAGCAGTTCCACCACTTGGTGCGTCTGGTGCCGGGCAAGGGCAAGATCATTTTGCCTGATAACGACAGTCACCTGAAACAGGTGATGGCGATGGGCTGCTGGAGCGAGCAGGAGTTGGTCGGGGAAGAGGGCGCATGGCGGGCGCACAAGCTGACGCCGGACGCCAGCCACTATGAAGTGTTCCTCAATGGCGAAAAGGCGGGTGAGGTGAAATGGGCGCTGGTGGGCGAACACAATATGCATAATGGCCTGATGGCCATTGCTGCCGCACGTCACGTTGGCGTGCAGCCTGCGGACGCCTGCGTCGTGCTCGGCGATTTCATCAATGCCCGTCGCCGCCTGGAATTGCGCGGTGAAGCCAATGGCGTCACGGTGTATGACGATTTTGCGCATCACCCAACGGCGATCCTGGCGACCCTGGCCGCTCTGCGCGGCAAAGTGGGCGGCACCGCCCGTATTCTGGCGGTGCTTGAGCCGCGTTCCAATACCATGAAAATGGGCATCAGCAAGAACGATTTGGCGCCATCGCTTGGCCGTGCCGATGAGGTATTCCTGTTCCAGCCGCACCATATCCCCTGGCAGGTGGCGGAAGTGGCCGAAGCCTGCGTGCAGCCGGCCCACTGGAGTGCCGATCTCGGTACGTTGGTGGATATGATTGTGAGAACCGCCCAGCCGGGTGACCATATCCTGGTGATGAGCAACGGTGGGTTCGGCGGGATCCACGATCGGCTGCTGGAAGCACTGGCCAACAAGCCAGAGCCGAAAGTCACCTACTGATCGACAGGGTTGATTCGAGAAAGGGCCGTTTGCGGCCCTTTTTTTCGCCTATAAAAAAGCCCTCGCGAGCGAGGGCAACGGGGTTCGTCGGATAGGACGACGAGATTTCTTCAGAGAATCAGTGGTTACCACAGAACTCGGCAGTGGCAGTGACGAGGGTAATCAGTTCGGCAACCGCGCTCTCTGAATTGTTATTTGTAGATTTCGGCAGTCGCGTGCCAGTTGCCGTTTTCGTAGGCTTCGATCACTCGGTACGCTTTAGCGCCTTGTTTATCGGCTTTGTCGGACAGCGCCTGACGAATATCCGAAGGTGCACCGGCGACGCCATTGGCGGTGATGGTGCCGACAGACTGAAGATCGCCGGCCTGATCGTTGGTGATCAGCGTAGCGGCTGAAGCGCCGAACGAAAGGGCAGACATCAGGCTAATTGCAGCGAGGGTAATTTTCATGTTCATGGTCGTGGGTCCTGTTGCGATAACAGCCAGGAAGGGCTTTACAGCGTTTATTATTCTTGAAAGCTGTTATCGGTAATGCTGGTTTCCAGAGATTTATTGCCCGTTGCCGGGTAATGCCGGGTCTTATTTATAGATTTCAGCCGTAGCGTGGTAGTTGCCTTCGTTACGTGCTTCGATCACACGGTAAGCGGTCGCACCACGGGCATCGGCTTTTTCAGACAGCGCCTGACGGATGTCTGAAGGGGTGCCGGCAATGCCGCTGACGGTAATGGTGCCTGCGGACTGCAGTTTTGCTGCCTGATCTGCATCAACGGATTGTGCTGCAAATGCACCAAAGGAAAGCACAGATAGGAGGCTTAGTGTTGCAACTGTAGCTTTAATTTTCATGATCTCACCTTATCGTATTCTTTTATCAGTTCCAATGAACTGTGATTTACGTCACGGAAATGAGTATACATCTAGTAACTCTAAAAATTAATAGCTGGCTAACAGTTTCTAGTGAAACTTTATTATGGCGCCTCTTATTTTTAATAACCATATGGAATAAAAATCGCTCATAAAACGATCTTTTGATGTTAAATTTATGTAATTTCAATAAGGTAAGTGTCTTTGACCAAACGTGCGGAAGCGTGCAGCAGCTATCGCTGGCTTTGTATAAATGTCATTGGAATGTGTCGCAACAAGGCGGAAATCGGGTTTTAAACGTGGTAGGGCGTGAGGGAAAGGTAAAGACAGGGTTAAAGAAGCGCTAACAAAACGCGACCGTCAGCCGCATTTTGTTAGCGTTGAGCATCATAACTCTTGTTCGAACAGCGACAGGATGGCTTCGTACAGTTGGCGAGCGGTAAAGCTGCTGGCCGGGGTAACGAAAATGGTGTCGTCACCGGCGATGGTGCCGAGTATGCCCTCGGATTTACCCAGGGAATCCAGCAGGCGGGCGATCAGCTGTGCGGCGCCGGGGCTGGTATGAATGACCACTACGGCATCGTTATGATCGACATCCAGCACCAAATTCTTCAGTGGGCTGGTGGTGGTCGGCACGCCGAGTTCGGCCGGAAGGCAATACACCATTTCCATTTTGGCATTGCGGGTACGCACCGCGCCAAACTTGGTCAGCATGCGCGATACTTTGGATTGGTTGATGTTTTCGAAGCCTTCTTCTTGCAGCGCCAAAACGATCTCGCCTTGAGAACTGAATTTTTCTTCTTTCAATAACGCTTTAAACGCCTTGATCAGATCTTCCTGCTTTGCGGGATTACGCATTTTGCACCGTGGAATGTTGACAATAGAAGTGATTATTATGCATATAAATGAATTTTTATGCAATAAAAGGACGTCCGAAGACAACAATGCTGCCCGGACAATGAGGAAAGGGCGGGATTTTAACAAAATCCGTACCCCATGAATATGCCCTTTCAGCGACCGAAAAAGCGGCCTGTGGCGGTAAAGAAAATGTTATTAAAATGATGTTGTTCTGATGTTGTGTAAGGGTGTAATGTAACCGCCGGTTAACTTGCTTGTGAATAACCTCGCACTATTTTTGATTAATGTGCGCTATGCCCTTAATGTGTAAGCCATTTAATTTAAAATGAGCGCGACATCGGCTGTTTTATTGCGCCAGCTCCCAAACAGACTGTTAAGAGATTGTTTTTAAAGGTGTAATAATTTAAGGTCCGTAACCAACATATTCACGGTGCTTTATATATTTAAGATAATAAAGGAGTATAGGATGAAAGTTGCAGTTCTCGGTGCTGCTGGCGGTATCGGCCAGGCCCTCGCCCTTCTACTCAAAACCCAGCTTCCTTCAGGTTCTGAACTCTCTCTCTACGACATTGCCCCCGTTACCCCAGGCGTTGCCGTCGACTTAAGCCACATCCCTACCGCAGTTAAAATCAAAGGCTTCAGCGGCGAAGATGCTACTCCAGCTCTGCATGGTGCCGACGTAGTGCTGATTTCTGCTGGCGTTGCGCGTAAACCTGGTATGGATCGTTCAGATCTGTTCAATGTCAACGCAGGCATCGTGCGTAATCTGATCCAGCAAGTGGCAACAACCTGCCCGAAAGCTTGCATCGGCATTATCACCAACCCAGTAAACACCACCGTGGCAATCGCGGCAGAAGTGCTGAAGAAAGCCGGTGTTTATGACAAAAACAAACTGTTTGGCGTGACCTCGCTGGATATCATCCGTTCCAACACCTTCGTGGCTGAGCTGAAAGGCAAACAGCCGGAAGAGTTGAACGTGCCGGTTATCGGCGGGCATTCTGGCGTGACCATTCTGCCACTGTTGTCACAGATCCCGGGCGTGAGCTTTACCGACCAGGAAGTGGCGGATCTGACCAAGCGTATCCAGAATGCGGGTACTGAAGTGGTTGAAGCCAAAGCCGGCGGCGGGTCCGCAACTCTGTCAATGGGTCAGGCGGCGGCGCGTTTCGGTCTGTCTCTGGTTCGTGCGCTGCAAGGTGAAAAAGGCGTGGTGGAATGCGCTTATGTGGAAGGTGACGGCAAATATGCCCGCTTCTTCGCACAACCGCTGCTGCTGGGCAAAAACGGCGTAGAAGAACGTAAAGACATCGGTACTCTGAGCGCGTTCGAGCAGAAAGCGTTGGAAGAGATGCTGGATGTTCTGCATAAAGATATCGAGCTGGGCGAAAAGTTTATCAATAACTGATCAACCCAGAACGCATGAGTATGCACAAACCGCCGGACATCGCACCGGCGGTTTTTTTATGCCCGAATCATGACCTGATACGGGCTTTTCGATTCAGCAGGTCGTTGGTGTGCGGATCGAAATAGCGGCTTGGCCAGATCTCTGCAGGATGGATGTCCAGCGCTTCGGCAATCAGCCATTCCCCTTTTGGCCAGGGCCGCGATAGCGCGTTTGCCAGCGTTGATGAACTAAGCCCCGCTTTGCGGGATACCGCCGCCAATGTCGTTCCCTTCTTACGTAAAGCTGCAATGATATCCGCCGGATGCCAGTCCTTGTTCCTTGAATTCATGTTTGCATTCCCTTTTTTGATTAGCGAAAGTTCTGTTAGTGGTATAACTAACAGGTCAAGATTAATCGTTTGAACAACATGAAACGCTTATACGGAAATTAGAATACCACTAAATTTCCAAAAAAAATATCTCATTAATTTCTAAAAAAATATCTTTGCACATTTTCCTCAGAGATCATGGCTATGAAAAAAGAGTGGTTTGCCGCCAAGGAACTTACAGGCATTGCAGGATTACCCTCTTCACCACAGGGAATAAATTTGATGGCGCGTCGTGATGGCTGGATCAGCCGCCGACGTAAAGGCGTGCAGGGAAAGGCGCTGGAATATCATATTGACAGCTTACCGTCAGGTACGCGCAACTTACTGATGATGAAAGAAGATCCGGCTATTTATGACATTGAGCGAAAGGATCCGTTGGCGGTATGGATTGAATATTACTATCACCTGACGGAAACCGAGCGTGACAAAGTATTGGCGTTCCTGATGCGTGAAGGCATAGGCAGCCTGCTGGCGCGTATTACAGAGGGGAAATGAAAACAGACCCGCGCCGCGGGTCTGTAGAAACTGCTGAAGGTCTTTTGTTTCTCAAAAATCTCGCTGAACCGCAAGGTGTGCTAATCCTTCCAGCGCGGAGCGATGAGGCGATTCAGGCAGAACCTGCAGCGCGTCAATTGCCTTATCGGCCTCTTCTTCGGCACGTTGGCGGGTATATTCAAGCGAACCGCACTGTTGCATGGCCTGTAAAACCGGTTCCAACAGATGACGGCCGCTGCCTTGCTCAATGGCCTCACGGATCATGGCCGTTTGCGCGCTGTTGCCGTTACGCATGGCGTGCAGCAAGGGCAGTGTGGGTTTCCCTTCGTTCAGATCGTCACCGGTATTTTTACCCAGGGTGCTGCCGTCGGCGCTGTAATCGAGCAGATCGTCGATCAACTGGAAAGCGGTGCCGAGATAGCGGCCGTAATCCTGCAGCGCTTTTTCTTCTGCTTCGCTGGCCTCTGAAAGGATCGCCGACGACTGCGCCGCCGCTTCAAACAGACGAGCGGTTTTGCTGTAGATTACCCGCATATAGCTTTCTTCAGTGATGTCCGGATCGTTCACGTTCATTAACTGCAGCACTTCACCTTCAGCAATGACGTTGACCGCTTCGGACATCAGCGCCAGCACGCGGAGTGATTCCAGGCTGGTCATCATCTGGAAAGCGCGGGTATAAATGAAGTCGCCCACCAGCACGCTGGCAGCATTGCCGAACGCGGCATTGGCGGTAGCCTTGCCGCGCCGCATGTCGGATTCATCCACCACGTCATCATGCAGCAGAGTCGCGGTATGAATGAATTCGATCAGTGCGGCAACGGTAATGTGCTTATCACCCTGATAATGCAATGCCCGCGCCGCCAGAACGGCGATCATCGGGCGGATGCGTTTACCGCCACCGCTGATAATGTAATAGCCAAGCTGATTGATGAGTGTGACATCGGAATTCAGCTGTTCGAGAATTGTTGCGTTCACGGCCGCCATATCTTGCGCGGTTAACTCGGTAATTTGCTCTAGGTTCATTGTATTTTTTTCAGCTGTGTTTCTCTTCACCGCGTTGAGATCGCTGCTCACATCGGTACATGGCGGTAACTGTCCTCCTGATTGTACTTGAAAAACGGCTCAGATAAACGCCATGAAAGAAACTGTGCTTTTTTTCTTCTTTTTTCTGCTTCTGGTCTTATTCTGCTCTTGTCATATGCGGGATTATTGCGTAGAATTCGCGCCCTATTGTGAATATTTATAGCGCGCTCTGTACTAAACAGTTGGGCACGCGGAAAGCGGAGTTTTATATGTACGCGGTTTTCCAAAGTGGTGGTAAACAACACCGAGTAAGCGAAGGTCAGACCGTTCGCTTGGAAAAGCTGGACATCGCAACTGGTGAAGCGGTTGAGTTTGACCAGATTCTGATGATCGCTAATGGCGAAGATATCAAAATCGGCGTTCCTTTCGTCGATGGCGGTAAGATCAAAGCTGAAGTAGTTGCTCACGGTCGTGGCGAGAAAATTAAGATTGTTAAGTTTCGTCGTCGTAAGCACCACCGTAAGCAGCAGGGCCACCGTCAGTGGTTCACTGACGTTAAAATCACCGGCATCAGCGCTTAAGTTAGGAGAGCGGATTAATGGCACACAAAAAGGCTGGCGGCTCGACTCGTAACGGTCGCGATTCAGAAGCTAAACGTCTGGGCGTAAAACGCTTTGGCGGCGAAGCAGTACTGGCAGGCAGCATCATCGTTCGTCAGCGCGGCACCAAATTCCACGCTGGTACCAACGTGGGTTGCGGCAAAGACCACACTCTGTTTGCTTTGAAAGACGGTAAAGTCAAGTTCGAAGTTAAAGGCCCGAGCAATCGTAAATTCATCAGCATCGAAGCTGAATAATTTTCCGAGCCTTACTAAATAGATGTAAGCCCCGCAACTCGTTGCGGGGCTTTTTACATTTATGGGCTGCTTATGTACCGGTCCGTCAGCGTTGGCAAAGGTAAGATGGAAACGAAACAGCAGGTCGGAATTGGCATTTCTCTGGCGGTGACTACGGCGATTTGCTGGGGTGCGTTGCCGATTGCGATGAAAGAAGTGCTGGTAGTGATGGATCCGTTTACCATCGTTTGGTATCGATTTACCCTTGCTGCACTCGGCCTGGGAACCATTCTGGCGATACGCGGCAGGTTGCCCCCGGTAAAAATGTTCCGTCAGCCGCGCTGGCTGTTAATACTGGCTGTCGCCACTGCGGGCCTGTTGGGGAACTTTATCTTCTTCAGTTCTTCGCTACAGTATCTCAGCCCGACGGCATCGCAGGTGATCGGCCAGCTGTCGCCGGTGGGTATGATGTTCGCCAGCGTATTGATTTTAAAAGAACGCATGCGTATCACCCAAGTGATTGGCGCGCTAATGTTGATCTGTGGGCTGATGCTGTTTTTCAATGTCAGCCTGATTGAGATCTTCACCCGCCTGACGGATTACACCCTTGGGGTGCTGTTGGGCGTCTGTGCGGCGATGGTTTGGGTGACTTATGGCGTTGCGCAGAAAGTATTGCTGCGTCGATTGGCCTCGCCGCAGATCCTGGTAATGTTGTACACTTTATGTGCAGTGGCGCTGTTCCCTCTGGCCCGGCCAGAGCTGATTTCCCAGCTCAGTGGTTGGCAATTGGCCTGCTTGCTGTTTTGTGGCGCCAACACATTGATTGGCTACGGCGCACTGGCGGAAGCCATGGCGCGCTGGCAGGCGGCGCAGGTGAGTGCGTTAATCACGCTGACGCCGCTGTTTACCCTGCTGTTTTCAGATTTATTGGCGCTGGCCTGGCCACACGTATTCGCCGCCCCGGCATTGAATGCCGTCGGCTATATCGGTGCTTTCGTGGTGGTAGCGGGCGCCATGTTTTCCGCAATTGGTCACCGGTGGTGGCCGCGACGGGCAGAAACCAACCTGGTTGCTCCTTTAAAGCAGCCCGGTGAATGATTTACGGAGACGGTAAATGAAGTTTGTAGATGAAGCAGCGATTTTGGTCGTTGCAGGTGACGGTGGTAATGGTTGTGTCAGCTTCCGCCGCGAAAAGTATATCCCGAACGGTGGGCCGGATGGCGGCGACGGCGGTGACGGCGGTGACGTCTATCTGCTGGCGGACGAAAACCTCAATACGTTGATCGACTACCGCTTTGAGAAATCTTTCCGTGCCGAACGCGGCCAGAACGGTCAGAGCCGTGATTGTACCGGTAAGCGTGGCAAAGACATTACCGTCAAGGTGCCGGTCGGTACTCGTGTGCAGGATCAGGGCACCGGCGAGATCCTCGGTGACATGACCCGCCACGGCCAACAACTGATGGTCGCTAAAGGCGGTTGGCACGGTTTGGGCAACACCCGTTTCAAATCCTCGGTTAACCGTGCACCGCGTCAGAAGACGCTGGGTACTGCCGGTGAAGCCCGCGATATCTTGCTGGAGCTGCTGCTGCTGGCCGATGTCGGCATGCTCGGCCTGCCTAATGCCGGCAAGTCGACCTTTATCCGCGCGGTTTCCGCCGCCAAGCCAAAGGTTGCCGACTATCCGTTTACCACTCTGGTGCCAAGCCTGGGCGTGGTGCGTATGGATCACGAGCAGAGCTTTGTGGTAGCCGATATTCCGGGGCTGATTGAAGGTGCATCCGACGGTGCCGGCCTGGGTATCCGTTTCCTGAAGCATCTGGAGCGTTGCCGCGTGCTGTTGCACCTGGTGGATATTGCCCCGATCGACGAATCCAATCCGATAGAAAATGCCAAAATCATCATCAACGAGCTGAACCAATACAGCGAAAACCTGGCGCAGAAGCCACGCTGGCTGGTGTTCAACAAAGTTGACCTGGTAGGTGCGGAAGAAGCGGCCGAACGCGCCAAGGCGATCGCAGAGGGCATGGGTTGGGAAGGTAAGTACTACATGATCTCCGCCGCCAACCGCGAAGGTGTCAATGCGCTGTGCTGGGACGTGATGAACTTTATCAACACCCAACCGAAAGCTATGGCGATCGAAGAAAGCGCACCTGAGAAAGTCGAGTTCATGTGGGACGATTACCACCGTGAACAGCTCGCGGAAGTGGAAGCCGAAGCGGATGACGATTGGGATGACGACTGGGACGAAGATGACGACGAAGGCGTCGAGATCGTTTACCAGAAATAATCTTGCGAAGAGAAGGGCTCAGTTCACAAAACTGGGCCCTTTTTTATTGACGTTATCTGTCCAGCACGTTTTCAGGCAGCCAGCATTGGGCATTCAGCCCACTGGCATCCTGCCGATTTTCCAGCGTCAGATGCCCCTGATGCAACTGCACGATACGGGTTACGATGTTCAGACCTAGCCCACTGCCGCCATAACGCTGGTCCATACGGCGGAACGCCTGAGTGAGCTCGCTCGCCATCTTGTCTTTAACGCCCGGGCCTTCATCGATCACCTGCAACAGGTGGCCGCGGTCCTGCGGTATAAGCTTAACCTGAATGAGGCTGCCTTCGGGGCTGTAGCGGTGCGCATTCTCCACCAGGTTGCGCAGCAAGAGACGCAGCAGCACCGGATCGCCATGGATTTGCGCCTCCGCAGGGAGTCGCCATAACAACTTTTGTTCGCGTTGAGCGGCCAACTCTTCAAGCTCTTCCCTCAGTGGCTGGATCACATCTTTCACCCAGTCAAAACGTTGATAGTGCCCGCTGGCAAAATCCTGCCCGGCGCGCGACAGCATCAGCAGCTGTTCGACGGTATGCATCAGTTGGTCAATACGGTTAATCAGCGGTTTGCTTTGCTCAATACCCTGTTTTTCCATGAGTTCCAGATGCAGACGGATCCCCGCTAACGGCGTGCGTAGCTCATGCGCCGCATCGGCGGTGAACAGCCGCTCCTGCTGGATGGTGTTGTCCAGGCGTGAGAAAAGTTGATTGAGTGCGGTGGTGACCGCTTTCATTTCCAGGCTGTCACTGTTAAGGGGCAGTGGGGTCAGGTTATCGGCGGAACGTTTCTCCAACCGTTGTTGCAGCTGGTTGAGCGGGCGGATAATCCAGCTAATGGCCCAGAATGAGGCGAGCAACGTGACGATCATCATGATCAGAGAAGGGGCGAGCAGCGAAGCTATCGCTTCGGCGATTTCGGTGTCTACGCGCTCGGTACGAATCTTGGCCGACAGCGTTTCATCCACCAGGAAGCTGATTTGTTCCTGGCTTTCATGCCACAACCAAAAGGCGCTGATAAGCTGGGTGACCAGGAGGATCAGCGCCAGCATCAACAACAGACGACGGCGCATGCTGATCATGATGAGGATTCCAGGCGATAACCGATACCGCGGACGGTGCGGATGCGATCCTTGCCCAATTTGCGGCGCAGGTTATGGATATGCACTTCCAGCGTATTGGAGCCTAAATCATCCTGCCAGGTGTAAAGGTCCTGTTGCAGCAGTTCACGATTGACCGTTTGCCCGGCGCGCATCATCAGGCGAGACAGGATGGCGAACTCTTTTGGCGTGACTTCAACCGGCTGCTGTTGAACGTAAACCTGCTGGCTGGAAAGATTGAGCTGGAGATCGTCGAGTTGCATGAGGTTGTCGCTGTGGCCCTGATAGCGGCGGATTAAGGCGCGAACCCGCGCCTGCAGCTCAACCAGCGCGAAGGGCTTCACCAGGTAATCGTCAGCACCGGCGTCCAGCCCGTCGACACGGTCTTCCAGTGCATCTCGGGCGGTGAGGATTAGCACCGGCAAGTCGACTTGCTGACGGCGCCACTGTCGCAGCAGGCTGGCGCCGTCCTGGTCGGGCAGACCGAGATCGAGGATGATCATGCTGTATTGGCTGGTAATGAGCAGCGCATTGGCTTGCGCCGCCGTAGCGGCGCAGTCGCAGGCATAACCTTCGTTGGCCAATGCCAGCGCCAGCCCTTGCTGCAACAGCTCATCGTCTTCAACAATCAGCAGTTTCATCCTGATCCTCAGTTATTCTGATAAATATCCCGGTACAAGCGGCTTTCGAAACGCACCAGAGGAGCGCGACGCTGTTTCTGATCTTCCGGCGGCACGGCATAACCCGACAGGTATTGCACGAAAGCAAAACGTTGGCCGCTGGCGGTGGTGATAAAGCCCGCCAGGTTATACACGCCCTGCAGTGCGCCGGTTTTGGCGGAAACCTTGCCATCGACACCGGCTTCGTGCAGCCCGCCACGGTAGCGCAGCGTGCCGTCGTAGCCCGACAGCGGCAGCATCGAAATAAAGTTCAGTTCGCTGTCATGCTGCGCGATGTATTGCAACGCTTGCATCATGGTCGCCGGGGCCAGCAGGTTATGACGCGAGAGGCCAGAACCGTCCACCACAATGCTGTTGCCCAGATCGACTCCGGCTTTTTGACGCAGCACCTGACGTACGGCATCTGCGCCGGCGCGCCAGGTACCCGGAACGCCGAAACGTTCATGGCCGATAGTGCGGAACACGGTATCGGCGATCATGTTGTCCGATTTCTTCAACATGATTTTCAGCAGTTCGTGCAATGGTGCCGATTGCGTCTGCGCAATCACCGTACCGGCCAGGCCAGGCTGGGTCTGGCGTTTCAGGTGGCCATCTATCTGGATACCGGCTTGCGTCAGCTCATCTTTCAGGATAGCCCCGGCATAGCTGGCTCCGTCCTGAATGGCGAACGCCAGCGGCAGCGGATCGCTGCGTTGGGTCAGGCAGCCGGTCAGGGTAAAGCGGTTCAATTCGCCCGGCACTACGTCCAGCTCACAGTATTGGGCGTCCGCAGAGCCTCTCGCCAATGTTCGCACCTGGCTGAACATGTTGACCGGGTAATAAGAGGCTACGCGTATAAAGGCCATATCGCCCGGGTTTGGCGCACTGTACAGCGATACCGAGAAGCAGTTGCGATCGACGATCGCCGCTGCCGGCGGTGCGCTGAAGCACTGCGTCAGATCGTTCCACGGCCAGCCTGGGGCTTTGTCGTGGCTGGCGAATACCGACGTGTCGACCAGCACGTCGCCGGTAATCTGGCGCACGCCCTGTTTTTTCAGGATCGCCACCATATTACGCAGGCTTTGGCGTTTAAAGGTCGGGTCGCCGCTGAAGCGGGCGATCAGATTGCCGCGCAGCACGCCGTCGCTGATATCGCCCTGGCTTTCCAGCGTGGTGGTGAAACGATAGTCGGGGCCGAGCTGCAACAAGGCAGCCAGCGCCGTCAGCACCTTTTGGGTACTGGCCGGTAACGCCATTTGCTGTGAATGATAATCGATGGTCGGCGCATCGGCGCCGATCTTCTGAACTACCAGGGCAAGGTTGGCCCCATCAGGCAAATATTGTGTGTAATCTTCCACCGGGGCCGCATTTGCATTCAGAACAAATGCGCAAGCCAATGCACTGACAATTCGTGAAAAACGCATAATCTCGGGATAACAGCTGGATAACGTGCCGCCATACTACGGTGCATTCAGGGAGAAAGTAAACGATGACCCTCAAGGAACTCTACGCTAAAATGCGTATCAAAATGCAAAATCGATCCTGACTTGGGCGAATGTCCCGAGTCAGGCTTCTTTTGTTTGTCGCCTGGAGGCGGGGGGGCATACACCCACCGTTTTTTCATTCGAACACGTCAGGACGACGGCTATTTGAACAGGAAAGATTTAGAGGTATTTACTATATGAAACAGATTCCGATGACCTTGTTTGGCGCTGAAAAATTGCGCGAAGAGCTTGAATATCTGAAGGGCGTGCGCCGTCCGAAAATCATTGCGGACATCGCGACTGCCCGTGAACACGGCGATTTGAAAGAAAACGCAGAGTACCATGCGGCTCGTGAGCAGCAGGGTTTTTGCGAAGGACGTATTCAGGAAATTGAAGCCAAACTGTCGAACGCGCAAGTGATCGACATCACCAAGATGCCAAACAATGGCCGCGTGATTTTTGGCTCCACCGTTTCGGTGATGAATCTGGATAGCGAAGAAGAAGTGACTTACCGAATCGTGGGTGACGATGAGGCCGACTTCAAGAAAAATCTGATTTCGGTAAATTCACCGATGGCGCGCGGTTTGATCGGTAAAGAGCAAGACGATGTGGTCGTCATTAAAACCCCGGGCGGCGATGTAGATTACGAGATCCTGAAGGTTGAATATCTCTGATATACGCCCGATCGTTCAGAAATTCGCCAGGGTTTTGTAAAGAAAGGAAAAAGGCCGCATGCGGCCTTTTATCTGAGTCAGGTGCATGGCACCTTTTCGTTAACCCAATGCTTATTAACGCGGTAGACTGATCTTGCGCTCTTTCGAAGGGCGGTAAAGAATAAGCGTACTGCCGATGACTTGCACGTTGCAGGCACCCGTTTCACGTACGATAGCGTCGGCGATCAGGGTTTTGGTTTCGCGATCTTCAGCAGCGATTTTTACCTTGATCAGCTCATGATGCTCCAGAGCCTGTTCAATTTCAGCCAGCACCCCTTCGGTGAGACCGTTATTACCCAGCATGACAACCGGTTTTAACGGGTGCGCCAAGCCTTTCAGGTGCTGTTTTTGTTTATTATTCAGATTCATTGTCTTTTTTGCTTAAGTTGGGATTGAAAACGGTACATTCTACCGCCATCTCATGTATATCACCAAATCGGTCTTCACCGGTGTGAGTCTACGTGAGCAGCGAACCTGACATAAGACTCTTTTTATGATAGTTGGAAAACGAGATGGCTAATAAAAAGCGTTCTGCTAGCTCCAGTCGCTGGTTACAAGAACACTTTAGCGATAAATATGTGCAACAGGCGCAGAAAAAAGGGCTGCGTTCGCGCGCCTGGTTTAAACTTGATGAAATACAGCAGAGTGACAAGCTATTTAAACCCGGCATGACCGTAGTGGATTTAGGCGCAGCGCCGGGCGGTTGGTCGCAGTATGTAGTCACGCAGATCGGCGGTAACGGTCGTATCATCGCCTGTGATATTTTGCCAATGGATCCTATCGTTGGTGTCGATTTCCTTCAGGGCGATTTTCGTGATGAACTGGTCCTTAAAGCTCTGTTGGAACGTGTAGGTGAAAGTAAGGTTCAGGTGGTTATGTCTGACATGGCCCCGAATATGAGTGGCACTCCGGCCGTCGATATTCCAAGATCGATGTATCTGGTGGAATTAGCACTGGGAATGTGTCGTGATGTCCTCGCGCCAGGCGGAAGTTTCCTGGTGAAGGTGTTCCAGGGAGATGGCTTTGACGAGTACCTACGGGAAATTCGCTCCCTGTTTACGAAGGTTAAGATTCGTAAGCCAGACGCTTCCCGCGCACGTTCGCGCGAAGTGTACATTGTAGCGACAGGGCGCAAGCTGTAGTACCCTAACGCTGTTTGTTAACACAGTTGTAATATGAGGTTAATCCCTTGAGTGACATGGCGAAAAACCTAATTCTCTGGTTAGTCATCGCGGTAGTGTTGATGTCTGTATTCCAGAGCTTTGGGCCCAGCGAGTCGAATGGCCGTAGGGTGGATTACTCTACCTTCATGTCCGAGCTGACCCAGGACCAGGTTCGCGAAGCGCGAATCAACGGACGTGAAATTAACGTTACCAAGAAAGACAGTAACAAATACACGACCTACATCCCTGTCAACGATCCTAAGTTGCTTGATACGTTGTTGACGAAAAATGTGAAAGTTGTTGGTGAACCGCCTGAAGAGCCGAGTTTGCTGGCTTCTATCTTCATTTCATGGTTCCCGATGCTGTTGCTGATTGGGGTTTGGATCTTCTTCATGCGGCAGATGCAGGGCGGCGGCGGCAAGGGCGCGATGTCCTTCGGCAAGAGCAAGGCCCGTATGCTGACGGAAGACCAGATCAAAACCACTTTTGCTGACGTTGCCGGTTGTGATGAAGCAAAAGAAGAAGTGAGCGAACTGGTGGAATACCTGCGCGAGCCGAGCCGTTTCCAGAAGTTGGGCGGCAAGATCCCTAAAGGCGTGCTGATGGTTGGCCCTCCAGGGACCGGTAAAACGCTGTTGGCGAAAGCTATCGCCGGCGAGGCAAAAGTGCCGTTCTTCACCATTTCCGGCTCCGACTTCGTGGAAATGTTCGTAGGTGTTGGTGCTTCTCGTGTGCGTGACATGTTCGAACAGGCCAAGAAAGCGGCACCGTGCATCATCTTTATCGATGAAATCGACGCCGTCGGTCGCCAACGTGGCGCCGGTCTGGGTGGCGGTCACGATGAACGTGAGCAAACGCTGAACCAGATGCTGGTTGAAATGGACGGCTTTGAAGGCAACGAAGGCATTATCGTCATCGCTGCGACCAACCGTCCTGACGTACTTGACCCGGCATTGCTGCGTCCAGGCCGTTTCGACCGCCAGGTTGTTGTTGGTCTGCCAGACGTACGTGGTCGTGAGCAGATCCTGAAAGTGCACTCCCGTCGCGTGCCGTTGGCGCCGGATGTTGATGCTTCAGTACTGGCTCGTGGTACTCCAGGCTTCTCCGGGGCTGACCTGGCTAACCTGGTCAACGAAGCGGCACTGTTCGCTGCCCGTGGCAACAAACGCGTTGTGTCGATGGTTGAGTTCGAAAAAGCCAAAGACAAGATCATGATGGGTGCGGAACGTCGCTCCATGGTGATGACCGAAGCGCAGAAAGAGTCGACCGCGTATCACGAAGCAGGCCACGCCATTATCGGCCGTCTGGTTCCTGAGCACGATCCGGTACACAAGGTAACCATTATTCCTCGTGGCCGTGCGTTGGGTGTTACCTTCTTCCTGCCGGAAGGCGATGCTATCAGCGCCAGCCGCCAGAAATTGGAGAGCCAAATCTCAACTCTGTACGGTGGCCGTCTGGCTGAAGAGATCATCTACGGGCCAGAGAAAGTCTCTACCGGTGCGTCGAACGACATTAAAGTGGCGACCTCGATTGCCCGCAACATGGTGACCCAATGGGGCTTCTCCGAGAAGCTGGGGCCATTGCTGTATGCGGAAGAAGAGGGCGAAGTGTTCCTGGGCCGTTCCGTGGCCAAGGCGAAACACATGTCGGACGAAACCGCGCGCATCATCGACCAGGAAGTTAAATCCCTGATCGAACGCAACTACATCCGTGCGCGTGCGTTGTTGATGGAAAATATGGACATCCTGCATTCAATGAAGGATGCACTGATGAAGTATGAAACCATCGATGCGCCTCAGATCGACGATCTGATGAACCGCAAAGACGTGCGTCCGCCAGCGGGTTGGGACGATGCGAGCAAAGGCAGCAACTCCGACAATGGCGGCACACCAAAAGCCCCAACGCCGGTAGATGAGCCACGCACGCCAAACCCAGGCAATACCCTGTCTGAACAGCTAGACAAGTAACTTTGGCTGTGTAATAACATCGAACCCCGGCATGCCGGGGTTTTTTATTGTCCGGCGGGCAGTGAACCAGGCAACAGTAAGGTGGATTAGTAATGCAGTTAACCGTGCGAGACACGACTTTCGATCTTTCCCATCCGCGGGTGATGGGGATCCTCAACGTAACCCCGGATTCTTTTTCTGACGGCGGCCAACACAACACTCTAAATCAGGCGTTATTGCATGCCCATGCCCTGATTTCGGCTGGTGCGACCATGATTGATGTGGGGGGCGAGTCGACCAGACCGGGAGCGGCAGAGGTTAGTGAAGACGAAGAGATCGCACGCGTAGTGCCTGTGGTGGAAGCCATTGCCCGGCGTTTTGAAGTCTTTATCTCGGTGGATACCTCGAAAGCCGGGGTGATCCGCGAGTCGGCTAAAGTGGGTGCGCATCTGATCAATGACGTTCGCTCGTTGCAGGAGCCGGGCGCGCTGGACGCAGCTGTGGCAAGCGGGCTGCCGGTGTGCCTGATGCACATGCAGGGTGAACCGCGCACCATGCAGCAGGCGCCGCACTATGATGACCTTATTGGTGATGTTAACGCCTTTTTCCAGCGACATATTGAACGCTGTAATGCCGCCGGGATTACAAATCAGAAATTGCTGCTCGACCCGGGATTCGGTTTCGGTAAGAATTTAGCGCACAATTATCAGCTTCTGGCCAGATTGTCAGAGTTTCATCACTTCGGCCTGCCGTTGTTGGTGGGGATGTCGCGTAAGTCGATGATTGGACAACTGCTGAACGTGCCCCCCGATCAGCGGGTCATCGGCAGCGTGGCCTGTGCGGTGATCGCCGCCATGCAGGGCGCACAGATTGTCAGAGTGCATGACGTTAAAGAAACCGTCGAGGCGATGCGTGTCGTCGAGGCAACACTTTCAGCTAAGGGATGACAGAGACATGAGCGAGCGCAAATATTTTGGTACCGACGGCATTCGTGGCAAGGTCGGTGATAGTCCTATTACCCCGGAATTCGTTCTGAAGCTGGGCTGGGCGGCGGGTAAGGTACTGGCACGTCACGGATCTCGCAAAATTATTATCGGCAAAGATACCCGCATCTCCGGCTATATGCTGGAGTCGGCGTTGGAAGCCGGGCTTGCCGCTGCGGGGTTATCCGCTTCTTTCACCGGCCCGATGCCGACGCCGGCGGTAGCGTATCTGACGCGTACCTTCCGTGCTGAAGCCGGTATTGTTATTTCGGCATCACATAACCCGTTTTACGACAACGGTATTAAATTCTTCTCCATTGATGGGGCTAAGCTGCCGGACGATGTTGAAGAAGCCATTGAAGCCGAAATGGAAAAGCCGCTGACCTGCGTGGAATCCTCCGAATTAGGCAAGGCTAGCCGGATCATCGACGCTGCCGGCCGCTATATCGAATTCTGCAAAGGCACCTTCCCGAGCGAATTGAGCCTGAAGGGCCTGAAAATCGTGGTGGACTGCGCCAACGGTGCGACCTATCACATTGCGCCAAGCGTACTGCGTGAGTTGGGTGCCACGGTGATTGCCATCGGCGTTGAGCCGGACGGCATGAATATCAATGAAAAGTGCGGGGCGACTGATGTTCGTCAATTACAGGAGCGCGTACTGCAGGAAAAAGCCCATGTCGGCCTGGCATTTGACGGTGACGGCGACCGCGTGATGATGGTTGATCACCTTGGCAACAAGGTCGATGGCGACCAAATCCTGTATATCATCGCTCGTGAAGGGCTGCGTCAGGGCCAGTTGCGCGGTGGCGCGGTCGGCACGCTGATGAGCAACATGGGTCTGGAATTGGCGCTCAAGCAGTTGGGCATCCCATTTGCACGTGCGAAAGTCGGCGACCGCTACGTACTGGAGAAGCTGCAGGAACTGGGATGGCGCATCGGTGCGGAAAACTCCGGCCACGTGATCCTGTTGGACAAAACCACTACGGGTGACGGCATCGTTGCCGGTCTGCAGGTGCTGACTGCGATTGTTCGTAACAGTATGAGTCTGCACGATCTGTGCAGCGGCATGAAACTGTTGCCGCAGATCCTGGTTAACGTGCGTTTTGTCGGCGAGCACAACCCGCTGGAATCTGAAGAGGTGCGTAAAGTCACCGAGCAGGTTGAAACCGAGTTGGCGGGCCGTGGCCGCGTTCTTTTGCGTAAATCAGGTACCGAACCGCTGATCCGCGTGATGGTGGAAGGTGAGGATGAACAGCAGGTTACCGCGCTGGCGCACCGTATCGCCGATGCTGTAAAGGCTGCCGGTTAACGGATCGCCGACAAGCCGGGGGCTGTTTGGGGCCCCCGGAAAACACAGTCTGCGAATTTTATTGGTGTTTTTTTCCGCAAACGCGCCAGCGGCTGCAAATTGCCCTTGCGCGGGTTAGCGGCTTTGGTTAGTATTCACACCCGCTTCAGTGGGCAGTTTGATACAACGCCTGCGACTTCTTAATAGAAAAGAAGCCTTTGGGGTGTGAAGCATTTGGCACGCGGTGAAGCCGCAAGGATACGGGTACAACTATGTACGAAGCTCTTCTGGTAATTTTCCTGCTGATCTCAATCGGGCTTGTTGCTCTGATTATGCTGCAGCAAGGTAAAGGCGCTGATATGGGAGCCTCATTCGGAGCAGGTGCATCTGGCACATTGTTCGGTTCGAGTGGTTCCGGTAACTTCATGACCCGCATGACGGCTATTTTGGCGGCATTGTTCTTCGTCATCAGTTTGATCCTGGGCAACCTGAGCACCAACCAGAGCAAGAAAGGCAGCGAGTGGGAAAACTTGGGTCAGCCAGTGAAATCTGAGCAGACTACCGCACCGGCAGCACCAACCAAGCCGAGCAGCGATATCCCACAGTAAGCGGCAAGCAGTAACAGAGTTTGAAAACGGTTGTTGTGACCTGGACAGGAATAACAGCCGTTAGCAGCAAGAATCAGTACCGAGGTGGTGGAATTGGTAGACACGCTACCTTGAGGTGGTAGTGCCCTAACGGGCTTGTGGGTTCGAGTCCCATCCTCGGTACCAAATCCCAGAGATAACTTGCAATTTTGCAATTATCGGCGTAATATTTGCCACGTTTTCGGACGCGGGGTGGAGCAGCCTGGTAGCTCGTCGGGCTCATAACCCGAAGGTCGTCGGTTCAAATCCGGCCCCCGCAACCACTTTCCTTTAAGTGTTTATTTTCAAATACACTTTTCGATTGAATTCCGCTTTTCTCGAACAACATTTGAAAATGACACTTGTTAGAAAGTTGCACCGAAGCCGCTTTGCGGCAAACAGGGTCCAGTTGCATAAAGCCCCGAATTTTCGGGGTTTTTTGTTATTTGGCAACAGAATCACTGGGCTATTAGGCCCTTTTTTTATGTCTTGGGGGTGGGCTTGTCCACATTAGAGCAAAAATTAACAGAGATGCTTTCGGCACCGGTAGAAGCGTTGGGCTTTGAGCTTGTAGGCATCGAATTTATTCGTGCGCGCCAATCGACGCTCCGTATCTATATTGATAGTGAAAACGGCATCAATGTTGACGATTGTGCTGATGTCAGCCACCAGGTCAGCGCTGTATTGGACGTCGAAGAGCCAATCACAGTCGCTTACAACTTGGAAGTCTCCTCTCCTGGCCTTGATCGCCCGATGTTCACCGCTGAGCACTATACTCGTTTCCTCGGTGAAGACGTCAGCCTGGTCCTGCGCATGGCCGTACAGAACCGTCGCAAATGGCAGGGCATTATCAAGTCTGTCGATGGCGAGATGATCACGGTTACTGTGGAAGGGAAAGATGAAGTGTTCGCGCTGAGCAACATCCAGAAAGCGAACCTGGTACCCCACTTTTAAAGTTTGGATGAGGCAACTAGGATGAATAAAGAGATTCTGGCTGTTGTTGAAGCTGTTTCCAACGAAAAATCCCTTCCGCGTGAGAAGATTTTCGAAGCGTTGGAAACCGCATTAGCCACCGCAACCAAGAAAAAATACGAGCAGGAAATTGAGGTTCGCGTCAGTATCGATCGCAAAACCGGCGATTTCGATACCTTCCGTCGTTGGGTCGCCGTAGATGAAGTGACCCAGCCAACGCGTGAAATCACGCTGGAAGCCGCTCAGTATGAAGAGCCGGGCATCGAGTTGGGCGGGTACATCGAAGATCAGATCGAATCTGTGACCTTTGACCGTATCACCACCCAAACCGCGAAACAGGTTATCGTACAAAAAGTACGTGAAGCCGAACGCGCCATGGTCGTTGACGCTTTCCGTCAGCACGAAGGTGAAATCGTCACCGGCGTGGTGAAGAAAGTAAACCGTGACAGCATTGCGCTGGACCTGGGCAGCAACGCCGAAGCGGTCATTGGCCGTGAAGACATGCTGCCGCGCGAAAACTTCCGTCCGGGCGACCGAATTCGCGGCATATTGTACGCCGTCCGTCCTGAAGCTCGTGGCGCACAGCTGTTCGTCAGCCGTTCCAGCGCAGAGATGCTGAAAGAACTGTTCCGCATCGAAGTGCCGGAAATCGGCGAAGAAGTGATTGAAATTAAAGCGGCAGCCCGTGATCCTGGCTCCCGTGCAAAAATTGCTGTGAAAACCAACGACAAACGCATCGACCCGGTCGGCGCTTGCGTAGGTATGCGCGGTGCGCGCGTTCAGGCCGTTTCGAGCGAACTCGGCGGCGAACGTATCGATATCATCCTCTGGGATGATAACCCTGCGCAGTTCGTCATCAACGCCATGGCGCCGGCAGACGTTGCCTCGATCGTGGTTGATGAAGATAATTGCACCATGGATATCGCCGTCGAAGCCAGCAACCTGGCACAGGCGATCGGCCGTAATGGCCAAAACGTGCGTTTGGCTTCCCAATTGTTAAAACAACATCGTGACGATGATCGTTGGGAACTGAACGTGATGACGGCGGACGATCTGCAGGCCAAGCACCAGGCCGAAGCTCATGCCGCCATTGATACCTTCACCAAGTATCTTGATATCGACGAAGATTTCGCCACCGTACTGGTCGAAGAAGGCTTCTCTACTCTGGAAGAGTTGGCTTACGTGCCAATCAAAGAGCTGCTGGAAATTGACGGTCTGGATGAAGATATGGTTGAAGCGTTGCGCGATCGCGCCAAAGCTGCATTGACCACGCTTGCCCTGGCCCAAGAAGAGAGCCTGGGCGACCAAAAACCTGCTGACGATTTGCTCAACCTTCCGGGGCTTGAGCGCAGCATGGCCTTTAAACTGGCCGCGCGTGGGGTTTGTACGCTGGAAGATCTTGCCGAGCAGGGTGTTGACGATCTGGCGGATATTGAAGGGCTTAGCGATGAGCAAGCCGGCGAGCTGATTATGGCCGCACGTAATATCTGTTGGTTTGGCGACAACGCGTAATAAACTGTAGCAGGAAGGAACAGCATGACGACAGATGTAACCGTAAAATCGCTGGCAGCAGAGATTCAGACTCCAGTTGATCGCCTGGTACAGCAGTTTGCTGATGCAGGGATTAACAAGTCTGAGACAGACTCTGTGACCCAGCACGAGAAAGAAGCCTTACTGGCGCACCTTAACCGTGAACACGGTAGTGCGCCGGGTAAGCTCACGTTGCAGCGCAAAACGCGCAGCACCTTGAATATTCCGAGCACCGGCGGTAAAAGTAAATCGGTGCAAATCGAAGTCCGCAAGAAACGCACTTATGTAAATCGCGATACGCCAGAAGCCCAACAGGCTGAAGCGGCAGAGCAGGCACAGCGTGAAGCGGAAGAGCAGGCACAGCGCGCAGCGGAAGAGCTGGCGAAACGCGAAGCAGAAGCAAAGCGCGCAGCCGAAGACCAAGCCAAACGTGAGGCCGCGGAGATTGCTAAGCGTAATTCAGCGGAAAAAGAAAAAGTGACCAATCAACATACCGACGAAATGACCAAGCCAGCTCAGGCAGAAAAAGCACGCCGTGAAGCCGAAGCCGCAGAACTGAAACGTAAAGCGGAAGAGGAAGTGCACCGCAAGGTTGAAGAAGACGCCAAACGCGTAGCGGAAGAAGCGCGCCGTATGGCCGAAGAGAACGGCGAGAAGTGGGCCGAAGCTGAAGCAGCAAGCGCTGCGGTTGAAACAGCCGATTACCACGTGACCACCTCTCAGCACGCCCGTGCAGCCGAAGACGAAAACGACGCCAAAGTTGAAGGCGAGCGCCGCGCCCGCACTCGTGGCGGTAAAGTGACCAAGCAGAAGAAAGGCAACAAACTTTCCGAGTCTAAAGCAGACCGTGAAGAAGCGCGCGCCGTTACCCGTGGCGGTAAAGGCAAGCGTAAGCCAAGTACTCTTCAGCAGGGCTTCAACAAGCCGGCTCAGGTGGTTAACCGTGACGTTGTGATCGGCGAAACCATCACCGTAGCCGAACTGGCTAACAAAATGGCGGTTAAAGGCTCTCAGGTCATCAAAGCGATGATGAAACTGGGTGCAATGGCCACCATTAACCAGGTCATCGACCAGGAAACCGCACAGTTGGTTGCCGAAGAGATGGGCCACAAAGTTATCCTGCGTCGTGAGAACGAGCTGGAAGAAGCGCTGATGAGCGACCGTGATACCGGTGCTGCCGCTGAGTCGCGTGCACCTGTCGTGACCATCATGGGCCACGTTGACCACGGTAAAACTTCTCTGCTGGACTACATCCGCTCCACCAAGGTGGCAGCAGGCGAGGCCGGTGGTATTACCCAGCATATCGGTGCTTACCACGTAGAAACCGACAACGGCATGATCACCTTCCTGGATACCCCAGGCCACGCAGCCTTTACCTCAATGCGTGCCCGCGGTGCTCAGGCGACAGACATCGTTGTTCTGGTTGTTGCTGCCGACGACGGCGTGATGCCGCAAACCATCGAAGCTATTCAGCATGCGAAAGCAGCGAAGGTGCCGTTGGTGGTTGCAGTGAACAAAATCGACAAGCCGGAAGCCGATCCGGACCGCGTTAAGCAGGAACTGTCCCAGTACGGCGTTATGCCGGAAGAGTGGGGCGGCGAAGCACAGTTCGTTCACGTATCTGCGAAAGCCGGTACCGGTATCGACGAACTGCTGAACGCTATCCTGTTGCAGGCCGAAGTTCTCGAACTGAAAGCCGTACGCAGCGGCATGGCCAGCGGCGTGGTTATCGAATCCTTCCTGGATAAAGGCCGTGGTCCGGTTGCTACCGTGCTGGTACAGGAAGGCACGCTGAACAAAGGCGATATCGTTCTGTGTGGCTTCGAATACGGCCGTGTACGTGCGATGCGTGACGAACTGGGTCGCGAAGTGACCTCTGCGGGTCCTTCTATTCCGGTTGAGATCCTGGGCCTGTCCAGCGTTCCTGCCGCCGGTGATGAAGCGACCGTGGTACGTGACGAGAAGAAAGCGCGTGAAGTTGCGCTGTACCGTCAAGGCAAGTTCCGCGAAGTTAAGCTGGCACGTCAGCAGAAATCTAAACTGGAAAACATGTTCGCTAACATGACCGACGGTGAAGTTTCTGAGCTGAACATCGTACTGAAATCTGACGTACAGGGTTCTTGTGAAGCGATTTGCGAATCACTGCAGAAACTCTCTACCGACGAAGTGAAAGTGAAGATTGTTGGCTCCGGCGTAGGGGGTATCACCGAAACCGACGCAACGCTGGCAGCGGCTTCCAACGCTATCATCCTGGGCTTCAACGTCCGTGCCGACGCTTCTGCGCGCCGCGTGATTGAAGCTGAAAGCCTGGATCTGCGTTACTACTCCGTCATCTATAACCTGATCGACGAAGTGAAGCAGGCGATGAGCGGTATGCTGGCGCCTGAGTACAAGCAGCAGATTATCGGTCTGGCCGCCGTGCGTGACGTGTTCAAATCTCCGAAATTTGGTGCCATCGCAGGTTGTATGGTTACCGAAGGGACGATCAAGCGTCACAACCCAATCCGCGTTCTGCGCGACAACGTGGTTATCTATGAAGGCGAGCTGGAATCCCTGCGCCGCTTCAAAGATGACGTTAACGAAGTCCGTAACGGCATGGAATGTGGTATCGGCGTTAAGAACTACAACGACGTGCGCGTCGGCGACATGATCGAAGTGTTCGAAATCATTGAGATTCAACGCACCATCGCTTAACGCTTGCACATCTGCTTAAGTCTGTTCCGGGGGGCCTTGTGCCCCCCGATTTGTCTGGAGAATCCATAATGGCAAAAGAATTCAGCCGCGGTCAGCGCGTGGCACAAGAGATGCAAAAAGAGATTGCTATCATTCTGCAGCGTGAAGTCAAAGACCCGCGTATCGGCATGGCTACCGTTTCTGGTGTAGAAGTTTCTCGTGATTTGGCCTATGCCAAGGTTTACGTCACCTTCCTGAACGTGTTGACCGAAAACGCCGATCCGGATCTGGTGCCTAAAGGCATTAAAGCTCTGGAAGACGCTTCCGGCTACATCCGCACGCTGCTGGGTAAAGCCATGCGCCTGCGTGTAGTGCCTGAGCTGACCTTCGCGTACGACAACTCACTGGTGGAAGGCATGCGCATGTCCAACCTGGTGACCAACGTTGTGAAGAATGACGCCGAACGCCGTTCTGCATCAGGCGATGACGAGGAGGCTTAATGAGTCGCCCTCGTCGCCGCGGCCGTGATATCCACGGTGTCCTGTTGCTGGACAAACCGCAGGGGCTGTCGTCCAACGACGCTCTGCAAAAAGTGAAACGCCTTTATAACGCCAATCGCGCGGGCCACACTGGCGCGCTCGATCCGCTGGCGACAGGCATGCTGCCGATTTGCCTGGGTGAGGCGACCAAGTTCTCGCAATTCCTGCTCGATTCCGATAAACGCTATCGTGTCATTGCCAAGCTGGGTCAGCGTACCGACACCTCGGATGCGGACGGCCAGATTGTGCAAGAGCGCCCGGTGAATTTCACCCAGACGCAACTCGATACGGCGCTGGACAGTTTCCGCGGCGATATCAAGCAAGTGCCGTCGATGTACTCGGCGCTGAAGTACCAGGGCAAGAAACTCTACGAGTATGCGCGCCAGGGTATCGAAGTGCCGCGTGAAGCGCGCAGCATTACGGTTTATGAACTGCAGTTTATTCGCTGGGAAGGCGATGAACTGGAGTTGGAAATTCACTGTTCGAAAGGCACCTACATCCGCACCATCACCGATGATCTCGGTGAACTGTTGGGCTGCGGCGCGCACGTGATCTATCTGCGTCGTTTGCAGGTAGCGACTTATCCGATCGAACGCATGGTCACGCTTGAGCAGTTGAACGCGTTGCTGGAGCAAGCTCAAGCGCGGGAAATCGCGCCTGGCGAGTTGCTCGATCCGTTGCTGATGCCGATGGACAGCCCGGTAGAGAACTACCCGGAAGTGAATTTGCTGCCGGTTGTTGCGGGTTACGTCAAGCAGGGGCAGCCGGTACAGGTTGCTGGCGCACCGGCCTCGGGCATGGTGCGAATGACCGAAGGTGAAGAGCGTAAATTTATCGGCGTAGGTGACATCGCCGATGACGGTCGCGTAGCGCCGCGCCGCCTGGTGGTCGAACATTTCGACTGAGGGTGGAAAAACGCACTGCCTTGCGATCGCACTGCGCTAAGAGTAGAATGGCGCAGCTTATGCATTGGGTTGCTGAATTAGAGATCGGCGCCTGTATTTATTATCTATAATCTGGAGTATGACAATGTCTCTAAGTGTTGAAGCTAAAGCTCAAATCGTAGCTGATTTTGGTCGTGGTACTAACGACAGCGGTTCTACCGAAGTTCAGGTTGCCCTGTTGACTGCGCAGATCAACCATCTGCAAGGCCACTTCTCAGAACACAAAAAAGATCACCACAGCCGTCGTGGTCTGCTGCGTATGGTTTCTCAGCGTCGTAAGCTGCTGGATTACCTGAAGCGTAAAGATGTAGCACGTTACACCAGCCTGATCGAGCGTCTGGGTCTGCGTCGCTAATCTAGCAAGTTTCAGCGGAAAGGGGCCTATTTTGGCCCCTTTCTTCTAGGAAGCATAAGCAAATCAGGTTAATGTATTACTGATGTTTCCAAACAGGTTCTTCCGTTACAGAGGTTCGCGCGGCTAATGAGAGGCTTTGTCTCAGGCTTGAGATAAGGATTGTCATTAGTCGCGAGGATGTAGTGAGAAGGCAAATCGAGTCACTGGCGTGTCGAGTCGTCAATACGATTGCGCGCCGTTAATCAAGGATATAATTTTGCTGACACCGATCATTCGCAAATTCCAGTATGGCCAGCATACCGTCACCATCGAGACCGGTATGATGGCTCGTCAGGCCACCGCCGCCGTTATGGTGAGCATGGATGACACCGCAGTATTCGTTACCGTAGTTGGCCAGAAAAAAGCCAAGCCAGGCCAAAGCTTCTTCCCACTGACCGTTAACTATCAGGAGCGTACTTACGCTGCTGGTCGTATCCCGGGCAGCTTCTTCCGTCGTGAAGGCCGTCCGAGCGAAGGCGAAACCCTGACCTCACGCCTGATTGACCGTCCGATCCGTCCACTGTTCCCGGACAGCTTCCTGAATGAAGTTCAAGTGATCGCGACCGTAGTTTCCGTTAACCCGCAGGTAAACCCGGACATCGTTGCGATGATCGGCGCTTCTGCTGCCCTGAGCCTGTCCGGTATTCCGTTCAATGGCCCAATCGGCTCTGCACGCGTGGGTTACATCAACAATCAGTACGTGCTGAACCCAACGACCGACGAGCTGAAAGAAAGCAGCCTGGACTTGGTCGTTGCCGGTACCGCTGGCGCAGTGCTGATGGTTGAATCCGAAGCTGACGTTCTGAGCGAAGATCAGATGCTGGGCGCGGTGGTGTTTGGCCACGAGCAACAGCAGATTGTTATCGAAAACATCAACTCCCTGGTTGCCGAAGCCGGCAAGCCTAAGTGGGACTGGCAGGCACCTGCAGTCAACGAAGCGCTGCACGCGCGCGTTGCAGAACTGGCAGAAAGCCGTCTGGGCGACGCTTATCACATCACCGAGAAACAAGAGCGTTACGCTCAGGTAGATGCGATCAAGAGCAGCGTAGTTGAAGCCCTGCTGGCACAGGACGAAACCCTGGACGCGTCTGAAATTCAGGACATCCTGGGCAGCGTTGAGAAAAACGTTGTACGTAGCCGCGTGCTGCGTGGCGAGCCGCGTATCGACGGCCGTGAAAAAGACATGATCCGTGGTCTGGACGTGCGCACCGGCGTGCTGCCGCGTACCCACGGTTCCGCACTGTTCACCCGTGGCGAGACTCAGGCTCTGGTTACTGCAACGCTGGGCACCGCCCGTGACGCGCAAAACCTGGATGAGCTGATGGGTGAGAAAACCGACAGCTTCCTGTTCCACTACAACTTCCCTCCGTACTCCGTAGGTGAGACCGGTATGGTGGGTTCGCCTAAACGTCGTGAAATTGGTCACGGTCGCCTGGCGAAACGCGGTGTATTGGCTATGATGCCTAAACCAGAAGATTTCCCGTACACGGTGCGTGTGGTTTCTGAAATCACCGAATCCAACGGTTCTTCTTCAATGGCTTCTGTCTGTGGTGCCTCTCTGGCGCTGATGGACGCAGGCGTGCCAATCAAGGCAGCCGTTGCGGGTATCGCAATGGGCCTGGTTAAAGAACAAGATAACTTTGTCGTTCTGTCCGACATTCTGGGTGACGAAGATCACCTGGGCGACATGGACTTCAAAGTAGCCGGTAGCCGTGACGGTATTACCGCGCTGCAGATGGACATTAAAATTGAAGGCATCACCCGCGAAATCATGCAGGTGGCACTGAACCAGGCCAAGGGCGCGCGTCTGCACATCCTGGGCGTGATGGAACAGGCTATCAGCACCCCGCGTGGCGATATCTCTCAGTTCGCACCACGTATCCACACTATCCGAATCAACCCGGACAAGATCAAAGACGTGATCGGTAAAGGCGGCTCTGTCATCCGTGCGCTGACCGAAGAGACCGGCACTACCATCGAAATCGAAGATGATGGTACGGTTAAAATTGCTGCTACCGACGGTGAGAAAGCCAAGTTCGCTATCCGCCGCATCGAAGAGATCACCGCAGAGATCGAAGTGGGCCGTATTTACCAAGGTAAAGTGACTCGTATCGTTGATTTCGGCGCATTCGTGGCGATCGGTGGCGGTAAAGAAGGTCTGGTGCACATCTCTCAAATCGCTGACAAGCGCGTTGAGAAAGTGACCGACTATCTGCAGATGGGTCAGGAAGTACCGGTTAAGGTACTGGAAGTTGACCGTCAGGGCCGTGTGCGTCTGAGCATCAAAGAAGCTACAGCGCCAGAAGCAGGTTCATCTGCACCTGCGCCTGAAGCAGAATAACTGTATAGATAGATTTACAGCTCCCAGCCATGGGGTTGGGAGCTGTTCGTATCGCGCGGGTAGGATGCCTGCGTATTAGCAAACGGATGACAGGATGTTCATCCAATGTTTGTCTTCGGGAGTGGGAAATGAAGCCTTTCTTGCGCTGGTGTTACGTTGCGACAGCACTCATGCTGGCAGGATGCAGCAACCATGATTGGCGTAAAGACGAAGTTTTGGCGATCCCGTTGCAGCCAACGCTGCAGCAGGAAGTGATCCTGGCGCGCATGGAACAAATACTTGCCAGCCGGGCACTGACGGACGATGAGCGTGCGCAGCTTTTATATGAGCGCGGTGTGCTGTATGATAGCCTCGGGCTACGTGCACTGGCGCGCAATGATTTCTCGCAAGCGCTGGCGATACGTCCTGATATGCCGGAAGTTTTCAACTACCTGGGCATTTACTTAACGCAGGCAGGCAATTTTGATGCTGCCTATGAAGCGTTTGATTCTGTACTAGAGCTTGATCCAACTTACAATTACGCGCGTTTAAACCGGGGCATCGCACTGTATTATGGCGGCCGCTTCCCGTTGGCGCAGGATGATCTGCAGGCGTTTTATCAAGACGACCCAAACGATCCCTTCCGTTCGTTGTGGCTGTATCTTGTGGAAAGAGAAATCGATCCCAAGAAGGCTGACGTAGCGCTCCAGCAGCGTTATGACAAAGCGAACCGAGGGCAATGGGGATGGAATATTGTCGAATTCTACCTGGGCAACATCAGTGAAAAAACGCTGATGGAAAAGCTCAAGGCAGATGCAACGGATAACACTTCGCTCGCTGAGCATCTCAGTGAAACTGACTTCTATTTGGGTAAACACTACCTGAGTCTGGGGGACAAGGACACCGCTTCGGCGCTGTTCAAACTGACGGTTGCTAACAACGTTCATAATTTCGTTGAGCACCGCTATGCATTGTTGGAATTGGCGCTGTTGGGCCAAGAACAAGACGACCTATCGGAATCGGACCAGCAATAGCTGACGAACAACTATCAGCCTGATATACATTGGTTTTTTTGCCAAAGTTATCGCCTTAACGGGCGAGGGCTTCTTTGTTCGTTTTATAATCTAATTTGAGCCGGTTCACACTTTTCAATGAAAATGACTGAAAATTTTCTCGACGAGTTATGTAGACTGGCCGCCATTATTAATGAGGCACGTGTACATGACTACTGAGCTTGAAACCTCTTTTGCTGACCTGGGGCTGTCTGCTCCTATCATTTCTGCCCTGACCGATCTGGGCTACGAAAAACCGTCACCGATCCAGGCTGAGTGTATTCCTCACCTGTTGAACGGCCGTGATGTGCTGGGCATGGCACAGACCGGTAGCGGTAAAACTGCAGCGTTCTCGCTGCCACTGCTGCACAACCTTGACGCTTCCCTGAAGGCACCACAGATTCTGGTGCTGGCGCCGACCCGCGAACTGGCGGTTCAGGTTGCTGAAGCGATGACTGATTTCTCTAAACATATGACTGGCGTTAACGTTGTTGCCCTGTACGGCGGCCAACGTTACGACGTGCAGCTGCGCGCCTTGCGTCAGGGCCCACAAATCGTAGTGGGTACCCCAGGCCGTCTGCTGGACCACCTGAAACGCGGCACGCTGAACCTCTCTAACCTGAGCGGTCTGGTGCTGGATGAAGCCGACGAAATGCTGCGCATGGGCTTTATCGAAGACGTAGAAACCATCATGGCGGAGATCCCGGCTGAACATCAGACCGCGCTGTTCTCTGCAACCATGCCGGAAGCGATCCGTCGCATTACCCGTCGCTTCATGAAAGATCCGCAGGAAGTGCGCATTCAGTCCAGCATCACTACCCGTCCGGACATCAGCCAGAGCTACTGGACTGCGCAAGGCATGCGCAAGAACGAAGCGCTGGTGCGTTTCCTGGAAGCTGAAGACTTTGATGCGGCGATCATCTTCGTGCGTACCAAAAACGCGACCCTGGAAGTGGCTGAAGCGCTGGAGCGCAGCGGTTACAGCAGCGCCGCACTGAACGGCGACATGAACCAGGCACTGCGTGAGCAGACCCTGGAGCGTCTGAAAGACGGTCGTCTGGATATCCTGATCGCTACCGACGTTGCCGCTCGTGGTCTGGACGTTGAGCGTATCAGCCTGGTTGTGAACTACGACATCCCTATGGATTCCGAGTCTTACGTTCACCGTATCGGCCGTACCGGTCGTGCTGGTCGCGCCGGCCGCGCGCTGCTGTTCGTGGAAAACCGCGAACGCCGCCTGCTGCGCAACATCGAACGCACCATGAAGCTGACCATTCCAGAAGTTGAACTGCCGAATGCAGAGCTGCTGGGTGAGCGTCGTCTGGCCAAGTTCGCCGCTAAAGTACAGCAACAGCTGGAAAGCAGCGATCTGGACATGTACCGCGCACTGCTGGCTAAACTGCAGCCGGAAGAAGAGCTGGAAATGGAAACCCTGGCCGCAGCACTGCTGAAAATGGCGCAGGGCGAACGTCCTCTGATTCTGCCACCGGATCCGGTGTTCAAACCGCGTCAACGTCGTGAGTTCAACGACCGTGACGAGCGTGGCTCTGATCGTGGCAACGACCGTCGCCGTGAAGCGCGTCCAGACAGCCGTGACGGTGGTGCTGAGCGTCCACGTCGCGAACGTCGTGACGTTGGCGAAATGCAGCTGTACCGCATTGAAGTGGGCCGTGATGACGGCGTGGAAGTTCGTCATATCGTTGGCGCGATCGCTAACGAAGGTGATATCAGCAGCCGTTACATCGGTAACATCAAGCTGTTTGCCGGCCATTCCACCATCGAACTGCCAAAAGGCATGCCGGGCGAGATCCTGTCTCACTTCACCCGTACCCGCATCCTGAACAAGCCGATGAACATGCAATTGCTGGGCGATGCACAGCCGCATGAACGTCGTGAGCGTCGCGAAGGCGGTGCTCCAGGTGCAGGTGGCGAGCGTCGTGGCGGTGCTCGTCCGTTCAACGGTGAACGCCGTGAAGGTGCCGGCGCCGGTGCTCCGCGTCGTTCTTTCAGTGAGCGTCGCGAAGGCGGTGCTCCTGCTGCAACTGGCGAACGTCGTGGCAACGCCAGCCGTGACGGTCAACGCGCACCGCGTCGTGATGATGCCGCTCCGGCTGCACCACGTCGCCGTTTCGGTGATGCATAACGTCTGATTTAACCGTTCGCGGTTAGTCACACTGAAAAACCAGCCTTCGGGCTGGTTTTTTTATGCCTGAAATTTGCCGTTAAGCGCGGTTAAATGACGTATCCTTTATAAGGTTTTTTCTTATGGATACTACGCACAGGAGATGCCATGAGTTGGCAGCAATTTAAATCTCAATATCTGGTGCGCTTTTGGGCGCCACTGCCGGCGGTGATTGCCGCCGGGATACTCTCGACTTACTACTTCGGCATGACCGGCACCTTCTGGGCGGTAACCGGCGAATTTACCCGCTGGGGCGGCCATCTGTTGCAGGCGTTCGGTCTGCATCCTGAGCAATGGGGTTACTTTAAGGTTATTGGCCTTGAGGGCACGCCGCTGCAACGCATCGACGGCCGGATGATCATCGGTATGTTCGCCGGCTGTATCGCCGCCGCGCTGTGGGCCAACAACATCAAGCTACGCCGGCCACAGCACCGTATCCGCATTGTGCAGGCGTTGTTGGGCGGCATTATCGCCGGCTTTGGCGCGCGGTTGGCGATGGGGTGTAACCTGGCGGCATTCTTTACCGGCATTCCGCAGTTCTCGCTGCACGCCTGGTTCTTCGCGCTGGCGACCGCAGCCGGTTCTTACTTTGGCGCCAAATTTACCCTGCTACCGCTGTTTCGTATTCCGATAAAACTGCAAAAAGTGCAGGCTGCCGCGCCGCTGACGCAAAAACCAGAGCAGGCGCGCCGCCGTTTCCGCCTGGGAATGGTGATTTTTTGCCTGTCGATCGCCTGGTCGCTATGGACGCTGTTTGATGCGCCGAAGCTGGGTATCGCCATGCTGTTCGGCATCGGCTTTGGTCTGTTGATTGAACGCGCGCAGATCTGCTTCACCTCGGCGTTCCGCGATCTGTGGATCACCGGCCGCACCCACATGGCGAAAGCAATCATTATCGGCATGGCGGTCAGTGCCATCGGTATTTTCAGTTACGTGCAGCTCGGCGTTGCGCCTAAAATCATGTGGGCCGGCCCCAATGCGGTGATTGGCGGGCTACTGTTCGGTTTCGGCATCGTACTGGCCGGCGGCTGCGAGACCGGCTGGATGTACCGCGCGGTGGAAGGTCAGGTGCATTATTGGTGGGTCGGGCTGGGCAATATCATCGGCGCCACGCTGCTGGCTTACTACTGGGACGATTTGGCCCCGGCGCTGGCTACCGACTACGACAAGGTCAACCTGCTGGACACCTTCGGGCCGATCGGCGGCCTGCTGGTCACTTACCTGCTGCTGGCGCTGGCGTTTGCCGCGATGCTGTGGTGGGAGAAACGTTTTTTCCGTGCCAAACCCGACGCACAGGTGGTTAATTTAAGGAGAGTGTCATGAAACAGACGGCGATAGTACCGGATTACCGGCTGGACATGCTCGGCGAGCCTTGCCCCTACCCGGCGGTGGCGACACTGGAAGCCATGCCGCAGCTGAAACCGGGAGAAATTCTTGAGGTAATCAGCGATTGCCCGCAGTCGATCAATAACATCCCGCTCGACGCGCGCAACCACGGTTACAAGGTGCTGGATATCCAGCAGGACGGCCCGACCATCCGCTACCTTATCCAACGCTGACACCAAGGTTACTCTGCGCCGCCGGTCAACTGATGCAGGCGGCGTTCACTCTGCTCATCTGCCGGTACGTACACCAACATCCGGTCGCCGTTGCGCGGCGCCGACCACCAGTTATTCTGCCGCAGGCTCATCACCCCCACTAAAGGATGGCGAAAGCGTTTGACGTTGTTGTCGATGCTGCGCACCTCATGCCGTTCCCAGAGGGTGCGGAAATCCTCAGAGACCGCCAGATAGCGCGCCAGTTGCGCCTCCCAGATCGGTTCGCCCAAATGCTCCGCCATCTGCGCGCGAAACAGCGCCACCATTTTCGGCATCACTTCATCCCAGTCCAATTGGCTGGCACGCCAGTGTTCGTGGGTGAACGCCAAATAGATACAGTTGCGATCTTCCGGTGGCAGTTCGGCAAGTTCGACGCCCATCAGCAGACAATAGGCCCGGTTGAAACCCAGGATATCGAAGCGTGCGTTGGAAATGATTGCTGGCAGCGGGTCGAGTTGGTCAAGGATTTTTTGCCCGTATGCCGACAACGGCTCGCAGCCGTCGCGTTGCGTAGACGCCGGCAAGCTTTGTCCCGCCAGCCTGAACAGGTGGTGAGTTTCCGCTTCGTTGCATTGCAGTGCATTGGCGATCGCGGTCAGCGTTTTTGGCGAGGCTTGAATCGGCCGCCCCTGTTCCAACCAGGTGTACCAGGTGATGCCAACGTCGGCCAACTGCGCGACTTCTTCGCGGCGCAGGCCGGGCGTGCGACGTTGACGCATACGCGCAAGCCCCAGCCGGTTGGGATCGAGGCTCTCGCGGCGTGTGCGTAGAAAAGCGCCCAACAGCTTGCGGTTGTCGGCGTGAACACCAGAGGCAGTGCGGGTAGTTACGGGCATGAATAATTTACTCCTGCAACAAGACCGGTAGTTTTTATACCATGATAATCAAGCACTGGTACCCGTTTGCTTTAAGGGTGATGCTAATCACATTCTTGGGGTAACACAATGGATGAGAACCATGAGCGCATCATCAACGGCGGCCAAGCTGGGCCGCGCGGGGTTAATTATTTTATTGGCGGGGCAGTTGCTGCCGATGATCGATTTTTCCATCGTCAATGTCGGGCTGGATGCGATAGCACAGTCGCTGGGAGCCAGCCCGGCGCAGTTGGAACTGATTGTGGCGGTCTACGGCGTGGCGTTCGCCGTCTGTCTGGCGATGGGCGGCCGCTTGGGGGATAACCTGGGGCGGCGTACCCTGTTCCTGTGGGGCGTGCGGATATTTGCCGTGGCCTCATTGCTGTGCGGGTTGGCGAACTCCGTCTGGCTGTTGCTGGTGGCTCGCGTGTTGCAGGGGGTTGGCGCGGCGTTTATCGTGCCGCAAATCCTGGCCACCATTCATGTGTGCCTGCGGGGCCGCGAACATACCAAGGCGCTGGGAATGTACGGGGCTATCGGTGGGCTGGCATTTATCGTCGGCCAGGTGCTGGGCGGGTTGCTGATCACCCTGGATATTGCCGGCAGCGGCTGGCGCAGCGTATTCCTGATTAATATTCCGGTGTGCCTGTTGGTGCTGGCCTGCGCCCACCGCTGGGTGCCGAATACCCGTGGGGAGAAGCGGGTGAATGTCGATCTCCCCGGCACGCTGTTGCTTGGATTGACCATCGCCTGCCTGCTGTTCCCGCTGGCATTGGGGCCGGTATGGCACTGGCCGTGGCCTTGCCTGGTGCTGCTGGCGGCCAGCATCCCGCTGTTGTGGTTACTGTGGCAGGTTGAACGGCGGCAGGAGCAACGGCGTAATTTCCCGCTGTTGCCGCCGGCGCTGCTGCGCTTGCCGAGCGTGCGCTTCGGGCTGGTGATCGCCATCCTGTTCTTCTCCTGCTGGAGCGGTTTTATGTTTGTGATGGCGCTGACGCTGCAGTCCGGAGCAGGGCTGAGCTCATTCCAGTCAGGCAATGCGTTTATCGCGCTCGGGGCGGCCTATTTTCTTTCATCGCTGCTGAGCAGCACGGTGGTGGAGCACTTCGGCAAGGTGCGGACGCTGATGTTTGGCTGCCTGATCCAGATGGTGGGTCTGTTGGCGCTGATGCTGACGTTGAAACTGGTCTGGCCGCATCCGGGGCTGTGGAATTTGATCCCGGCGACGGTATTGATTGGCTTCGGGCAGGCGTTTATCGTCAGCAGTTTCTTCCGCATCGGCCTGTCTGACGTACCGACAGAGCACGCCGGCTCCGGCAGTGCCATGCTGGCTACGGTGCAACAGACGGCGTTGGGGCTGGGGCCGATCCTGCTGGGCACGCTGCTGGTGCAGATGCTGCATTTGGCGCCCGGTAATTACCTGAATGCGGTGCTGGTGGCGATTGCGGCCGAATTTTGCCTGATGCTGGTGTTGCTGAGCCGCACGCTGCTGTTTCTGCGTGCCGAACGCCGCCAGCAGGTGCAGGAAGCGATAAAACAGGCCTGACGGCCCGGTTAAAGGTGGGGGAAGCCATTTCCCCCACCTTTCATTTAGCCTTTCACCACATCGCCTTTCACTCCGGCGACAATCTCAAACGAATGCAGCCGCGCCTGATGGTCAAAGATCTGGCCGTTGACCATGATTTCATCCGCGCCGGTTTCACGCTGCAGCGCCTGCAGCCCGTGGCGAACGGTGCTTTCATTACCGACTATAGACATGCGCAGCGCCTGATCGACACCGTATTGCTCCCCGGCGCTCCACAGCGCGTGGATATTGTCCACCGGCGGCGGCAGCGGGCCCGGCGAACCGCGGCGCAGGTTAATGAATTGCTGTTGCATCGAGGTGAACAGCCGGCGGGCCTCTTCGTCGCTGTCGGCGGCCACCACGTTGACGCATACCATGGCATGCGGCTGTGCGCATTGCTCGGAAGGTTTGAAGTTATTGCGATACAGCTTCAGCGCCTGGAACAACATTTCCGGCGCAAAGTGGGAGGCGAAGGCGAACGGCAGGCCAAGCTGTGCCGCCAGCTGTGCGCTGTACAGGCTCGAACCCAGCAGCCAGATCGGTACATGCAAGCCCTGGCCCGGCACTGCCTGCACCGGTTGGCCCGGTTGCGCATCGCAGAAATAATGCTGCAGTTCCTGCACGTCACGCGGGAAGTTATCCACTTCGCCGGACAGGTGGCGCCGCAGCGCCATCATGGTGCGCTGATCGGTGCCGGGCGCGCGGCCAAGCCCCAGATCGATACGCCCCGGATACAACGATTCCAGCGTGCCAAACTGCTCGGCGATCACCAGCGGCGCATGGTTAGGGAGCATCACACCGCCGGAACCTAGGCGGATACTCTGGGTGCCGGCGGCCAGAAAGCCCAACAACACCGAGGTGGCCGCACTGCCGATCCCGGTCATATTGTGATGTTCCGCCAACCAATAGCGCTGATAGCCCCACTTTTCGGCATGCTGTGCTAAATCTAAAGAGGCGTGAAACGCATCGCGCGGTTTGGCCCCTTGCGGAATGGGGGATAAATCCAGTACCGAAAGCGGTACCACGGTTTTTTCAGTCATGACATCGTCCATCAGAGGAGTGATCGCTTAAAGGGCGATTGCAGGAGTCTGCAAATTACAAAGTCGAATGTGCTTTAGCGTTAAAAGCATAATCCAATTTAGGGTTATAAAAGAGGATATATGTGCTTGTGATATCCTCATGAGAAAAATGGTCTTTTTAGAGCGTATTAAAATATGGACGTGATGATCCCCACCTGCCGCTTACCGTTCCGGGAGCCTGAATAATGAAAAAAAAGACGCTGTTTACCCTGTTGTTGATGGTGGTGGCGATCGCTCTGGCGATATTGTTCCGCGCGCATAATCAGGATCTGCTGTTGCAGGGCGAGGTGGATGCGCCGGAGGTGATTGTGGCCTCCAAAGCCAAGGGGCGGGTGATCGAGCGCCTGGTGGAGCGTGGCGATGACGTAAAGGGCGGGCAGGCGATGATTCAGCTCGACAGCCCGGAACTGATGGCGCAGTTACGTTCCGCACAGGCGACGCGCGATGAGGCCAAGGCGCAGCTTGATCAGTCGCTGCATGGCACGCGTGAAGAGAGCATCCGCAATCTGCGCGCCAGCCTGGCGCAGGCCGAGGCGGAATACCGCAATGCGCAGAATGATTACAATCGCAACCTGAGCGTAGCCGGCAAAGGCTATATCTCGAAGTCCGAGTTGGATAGCTCGCGCCGTTCGCGCGATACCGCTTTCCAACAGGTGCAGGCCGCCAAGGCCAATCTGGACGAAGGCGTCAACGGCGACCGTATCGAACTGCGGCAGCAATACGCCGCGGCGCTGCGGGCAGCGGAAGAGAACCTGCTGGAAGTGAAAGCCCAGACCGACGATCTGCGGGTTTTAGCACCGGTGGACGGCGAAGTGGGGCCTATCCCGGCGGAAGTGGGGGAACTGCTGAATGCCGGTAGCCCGCTGGTGACGCTGATCCGCGTACCGGACGCCTACTTCGTGTTTAACCTGCGCGAGGACATCCTGGCCCATGTGCGCAAAGGCGATAAGATCCCAATGCGGGTGCCGGCGCTGCAGAACAAAATGATTGAGGCAGAGGTGCGTTACATCGCGCCGCTGGGCGATTACGCCACCAAACGCGCCACCCGCGCCACCGGTGACTTTGATCTGAAAACCTTTGAAGTTCGCCTGTATCCGTCACAGCCGGTGGACGGCCTGCGTCCGGGGATGAGCAGCCTATGGCTATGGAAAGAGTAAGGGCCGGTTGGCGCTGCTTCAGCCACGCGTTTGACAACGAGTGCCGCATCGCCTTTCGCAGCCCGGTGGTGCACTGGTTGAGCTGGATCTTCCCGTTGATGCTGTTTGGCCTGATCAGCAGCAACTTTTCGGAAGGCACCTTGCTCGATTTGCCGGTCTCGGTGGTGGACAGCGATCACAGCTCGTTGTCCAAATCGCTGATCCGCAGGCTGGATGCCGGCTCTCATGCCCACGTCGAAGCCTACGATGGCGGGCTGGATGAATCACTGCACCGCCTGCGCAGCGCGCAGGATTATGCGCTGCTTTACATACCGCCGGATTTCGAAGCCAACGCGCTGGCGGGCAAGCAGCCGAGCGTGGTGATGTATTACAACGCGCTGTTTTACGGCGCCGGGCTGTATTCCACTCAGGATTTCAGCGGCCTGATGACTGAAATCAACGCCAGCACCCGCAGCATCATCGCCGGCGAGATGGGCAAAACGTTGCCGCCGCTGGCGGACGTCACGCTGTCGTACGGCAGTTTGTTCAACGCCAGCGGCAGCTATATTTACTATCAGCAGTTTGCGGCCACCATTCACCTGTTGCAGCTGTTTGTGGTGACCTGCATGATCTACGTGCTGGCGCGCAGCAAGTCGCTGTTGAAGGCCAGGCCGTTCAGCCTGGCGCTGCTCGGCAAACTGGCACCTTACACCCTGTGTTTCACCAGCCTGCTGATGGTGGAGATCGCGGCGCTGGTGGGCATTTTTGACGCCCGCGTCAGCGGCAATCCCTTGTTTATGCTGATGATCGCCTTTTTCTACGTGATGGCGGCGCAGAGCGTCGGCCTGCTGCTGTTCACTTTTACCGGCAGCATTATCACGGCCTACAGCCTGATCGGCATCCTGGTGAGTATCGCGTTGACCTTCTCGGGCATGGCGGTGCCGGAGCTGTCGATGCCGCTGCCGGCGCGCATTATCTCCAATATCGAGCCGCTGACCCATGCGCTGTACGCCATGTTTGACGTGTTCCTGCGGCAGGTGCCGGCCAGTGCCATCTTCAGCGTCTGTGCGCTGCTGGCGGTCTACCCGCTGGTTACCGCGCTGCTGGTGCGTAACCGGCTGTTGCAGCGGTTGCTGAAAGAAGGGGGCGCGGGATGAAGATCTATTGGCAAACTTTTGTCCGCGTGCTGCTTGGCATGTTGGAACGGCCGATGTGGCTGATGCTGATCTTGTCGCTGTGCATCATGAGTATGGTGTATGCCAACCGCACGGTGTGGGATCTGCCGGTGGGCGTGGTCGATCAGGATCACAGCACCGCCAGCCGCCAGTTGATCCGCCAACTGGACGCCACCTCGAAAATCGCGATCCAGACCTACGACAGCCAGGAGCAAGCCCAGCGCGACCTTGGCTGGCGCAAGCTGTTTGCGGTGATCATCATGCCGGTGGATCTGGAGAAGAAGATCCTGAGCGGGCAGAATATCGTGGTGCCGGTGTACGGCGACGCGACCAACCGCTTGGCCAACGGCCAGATCCAGCAGGACGTAGTGGCGGCTTACCAACAGCTATTGGGGGAGTACAACACCGGGCTGCTGCTGCGCAGCGGTTTCAGCGAACGCCAGGCGCAGGTGATCCTGACGCCGATCGTGGGGCAGACGCTGGACGTGTTCAACCCCGGCATCAGCTTTGCGGCAATCATCTTCCCCGGCCTGCTGGTCATGCTGTTGCAGCACTCGTTGTTGATCGCCTGCATACGCGTCAGCATCGCCATGAAGAGTACGCCGGGCGGTAAAGCACCGTTGGCGGCACACCTGGGCGGGCTGACGGCGCTGCTGCCGATCTGGTTATTCCTGTCGATCGTGCTGTTTGTACTGTGGCCGTGGGTGTTGGGTTACCGCCAGACGGCGGGCATCCCGGAAATTCTGTTGCTGACCTTCCCGTTCCTGCTGGCGGTGCTGGGGTTGGGCAAGCTGGTGACCGAGTGCCTGCGCAGCGTCGAGATGATCTACCTGACGCTGGCGTTTATCACTACGCCGATATTCTACCTCTCCGGCACCATCTGGCCGCTGCAGGCGATGCCGGGCTGGGTGCGGACCATTTCCTATTGCATCCCCTCCACCTGGGCCACCAAGGCGATCGCCGGGGTTAACCAGATGGGCTTGTCGCTTAACGAAGTATGGGGCGATGTGGTGATGCTGCTGGTGCTGGGGATTATTTACACCCTGCTGGGTGTCGGCGTGGGCTTTCTGCGCAACAGCGTGGCGTTGCGCAGCCTGTTTCGTAAACGGAGTGCATAGCTGACGACGCCGTATCTAGTGTTGTGCGGCGGCGACCGACATAACGCCTACCAGTCCGGCAATCTGTGCCACCTGCTGCGGCTGTAATGCATTTTCGCCAAGTCGACGCAGCAGGGCCTCCCGCGCCACGGAGAAGGCTAACGCCTGGCCGATGATGGCGTGAGCGCACAGAATATTTTCCCGCAGGGCCGGGTCTTGACCGCGGATCGCCGCGACTAACTCGCTAACGGTCTGATGCAGCGGTAAGAACAAGCGAGAATACAAGGCATCGAACTCAGCACTGGGCTGGAGTTGTTCGCGTGCTAATAGCAGACTGCTGGCTGTAGAGGTTTCAGACCCCAGCAAGGCACGGACGAAATCCTGCATCAGCGCTTGCAAAGCTGCTGCCGGCGATTGTGAGTCAGTCAAAAGACGAGGCAATGCCAAGTGTTCAACGATGCCGTTGGCAACGTGTTCAAGCACCGCTAAATACACCCCTTCTTTGCCGCCAAAATGGTACGGAATGGCGGACTGATTCACGCCCGCTTCGTCGGCCAGCTGTCGGGTGCGTACGCCTTCCAGCCCCTGTTTGCTGAACAGGCTCAATCCAGCCCGAATAAGCCGCTCCTGGGTTTCGCGGGCTCGTTCACTGAGCCTGTCCTGATCTTGCATGGGTTCATCATCTCCTGATAATAGGTTCGCCTAGCCGTCTGACTGCATCAACCGCGTAGAGTTTTCATTAAGCGCCACACCGCCCGAGTCCCCGACCAATACTGTTCCGCCGATGTTGGCCATGTGCCGACCGAAGGCGCAATTAGGTTCGAAGGCGAAGCACATGCCCGCCTGCAGCGGAAGATCGCGCCCTACGGTCGGCAACCGTTTGAGCTGCGCGTAGCGAGCCGCCTCGGGCAAGGATTCTATGCCAGGCGCCGTCCCGAAGCCTACTGGGCCGTAAGGGTTGATGCTATGGACCAAGGGATGTACATGCCAGCCCCCAGAGGCTAATAACGGTTGCTCCATGGCATCGACTACGTCGCCGAAGGTATTGCCCGCGCGTAGCGTTTGCAACCCTGCTTCATAGCTCGCCCTGGCCACCTCGGCGGCGCGCAAGATCTCCGGGTGCACTTCGCCGATGGCGACAGCGGCCTGGTGCTGTGTTTCCATCATACCGTACAGCGCGAAGATCTCCGACAGCACGAGATCGCCTTCCTGCAACACCCGCGGCGCCTGTGCGCGGTATTGCCAGGCCGGTGGCCCCCAGCCGACGTATTCGGGTCCGGAACCCAGCAATAGCTCGGCGGTGTAACCGCCCATCGAAAAGCAGGTTGCCGTCACCGCCGCCACCAGATCCGCTTCGGAAACGCCAGGCCGTGCCGTGGCTCGGAGAGCCTCACACATCGTTTCGCCGATGTGCGCGGCATAGCGTACCAAGGCGAGTTCTTCTTCACTTTTTACCGACGCACGCCGGAAGAATTCACGGTATACCGGTACCCAGGTTGCCGTCGGGAGGGCATCGGCCAACCCTTGAAAGGTACGAGCGGGCATGGCGCCGTCAAAGTAGAACGGTGGATAGGGCTCTAGCCCGATAATGCCGATGCGTGTTCCCTCCAACCGGCGGCTGGCCAGCCAGGCCCCGACGTCGGGGCCGTTTTTGCCGACAAACAGCTGCTCCGCGTCGATCCACTGCAAGTCACCGCGTAATGATGCCTGAAGATGATCGGCCACCATCAGTGAGGCGAAAGTGTAAACCCGCGGGGGTTCATTGCCGATAAACACCACGATAGAGCCGGGGCGGTCGTTGGTGAAATAACAATCCGGTGCGAAACCGGCAGGTGCGGCGGCCTCTCGATCGCCATACACGATCAGGGCTGCCAGGCCCTCCGTATGAATAATGTCGCGCGCCAGCTGCCAGCGGCGGTCACGTTCGGTATGGGATAACGATTTTGGCGGTATCAACATGGTGTGACTCCTTGTTGCGTGTCAGGGAATCTTGAAATTAATTCATTCAAATGAATTAATCAATGCTTGAATTCTGAACGCAGCGATGAGGTTTCAGATTCTGCGGTTGCAGAGCATTAACAGCCTGTTGGGTTGCGGCGTGGGATTTGTGAGCAGAATCTTCCACAAACGGCAGAAGAGTGAATAAATAAAGGTGCCGGACCTGACGTCTTTATTATTTTAATTATTATTGGTTCGTTTTAATTAAATAGTTAAAATCTACAATTAACGTTTTTGATTAATATTGATTTAATTTGACTTTGTTTATTGTTGCTGATAATTATTGTTTATTGAACGTGTGGTGATTTGCAGTTAATAAATCGTCGATTAATGTTAATTGAACATATTAAATCATTTATTAAAGGGAAAAATATTATGTCAACAATAAGGGAGTTGACGTTAGACGAGATGAAGTTGATTGGCGGTTGCGGGGATGGAAATAACGGCGGTGATCGCGACAGAACCGACCGTGGTGCGCCTAATACCTGTGCCAATCAGGTCGGATTTGGGGCCATTATTGGTGCTTTTACCGGTATGCCTGGTGGTCCTCCTGGAATGATTGGTATGGCTTTCGCTGGCGCCTTAACTGGGGTTGTTGGTTGTGATAGAAATAGTCAGTCAAAGAATAATAGTGATAATAAAGGCGCATTGGGTGGTAATAGAAACGCTAATAGCGTAAATGGCCAGTGCCGCTGGTAATTACTCATTTATATTACTTTTAAAGTTTTAAGAATAGGTGCTGACTATGGGGCCAGGTAAGCTCGCCAAGTCTTTTTCTACTTTTATCGGGTTGATGGCAACCATGCAGTTTCTTTATCACCCGGTATTAATCGCGGGTTCCTCAAGAGAACATTTAGCGAATGCGGCTATCGCTTTTTTTATGGGGTTGGGCGTCAGAAGTTTTTGCCTGATGTGCGTGAGTTTTTATCATTGGTACAACGGAAAGTAATGAGATTTAACGAGAACAAATAAGATGCCGGCAGCGGAAAAGTTGTCGGCATCCCTTTGATTTATCCCGCTACTGCACCAGCTCCAACCCCGCAACCCGGCGCCAGTAGCCGTTGCAGTCGGCTTTATCGGCCAAAACCAGCGGCTGCGCACCCTGTTCGTTGGCGCGGAAGCTGTCGATCAGCGTCAACGTTTCTGCGCTCTGCGGCGAAAGGCGCACAATATCCACCAGCCCCTGCATGCTTTGCAACTCATTGCCGAGGTTATAGCAGTAGCCGCTCATCGTCTGGATGCCGTTGAGCACAAACACCTGTTGTTCCTCCTGCGAACGCATCATCCGCCCTTGCGGGTAGTGGATGCAGCAGGTTTCGCATTCGTCCTTGCCACGGTTCTCCGAGCGAGCGGTGAAGCAGCGTGCCGAATAGGCCAGCGGCAGGTGGCCGTAACTCAAGACTTCCACTTCGAACTGATGGCGGAAACCCAGTTCGTCGCATTGCGTCAGCAGATTGGCCAGCCAGTCGCGCGAAAGCTCGACCGGCATGCACCAGCGGACCATCCCCTGGCGGTGCAGCAGGCGCAGGGTGTAAGCGTTATAGCAGTTGAGCGCATGCCCGGCGACGAACGGCAGGCCGCGCTCTGCCGCCATGTTCACCGTGCCCAGATCGTTGGCTTCGATCAGAAACTCGCCGTTCTCCACATAGCGTTTGAGTTCGTTCAGTTCCGACGGCGCTTGCAGCAACGCCAGGGTGGAAATCACCACCTGCTTGCCGCTGCGGGCAATCTCCTGCGCCAGCGTCAGCCAGTCGCCCACCTTCATCTCGCGTCGCTTGGTGCAGACGCTCTCGCCGAGGTAAACAATCTCCGCGCTGCTGTTCACCGCCTGCCGGTAGAACTCCTCAATCTCGGTTTTCGGCCAGTAGTACAGCACCGAGCCTAATGCGTATTTCATTGTCTCTCCTGCTACTGCCATTTGCGGTGATAGGCGCCGAGCGTGGTTTGCGTGCCTTCGGACATTGCGCCGAGGGCCTCCATCCAGCCTGCGTCGGCCCGGTAGGTGGCCGGGTCGGCTTGGCAGCGGTCTATCGCCTGGCGCCAGATGCGCGCCACCTGGCTGACATAGGCCGGGCTGCGCTGGCGTCCTTCAATCTTCACCGAAGCGATATTGGCGGCCAGCAACTCCGGCAATAGCTCCAGCGTGTTCAGGCTGGTGGGCTCTTCCAGCGCGTGATAACGCACGTCGTCCACCCTATAGCGCCCTTTGCACAGCGTCGGATAGCTGGCGTTTTCGTCGTCCCGATAACGGTCGATCAGCACGTCGTTCAGGCGTGACTCCATGCCCTGTGCGGTTTGCTGCCAGCGCACGAAGCGCGCCGGGGAGCAGGCGCCGACGGTATTCGGCGATTCGCCGGTCAGGTAGGAAGAGAGATAGCAGCGCCCTTCGGCCATGATGCACAGGCTACCGAAAGCGAACACCTCCAGCGGCACCGGGCTGGTGCGCGCCAGCTGTTTGACCTGATGCATCGACAGCACGCGCGGCAGCACGACCCGGCTGACGTCGAAATGGCGCTGATAAAAGCGGATCGCCTCTTCGTTGGTGGCGGAAGCCTGCACCGAGACATGGCGTTCCAGCTGCGGGTAACGTTCGGCAGCGTATTCCAGCATCGCCAAATCGGCCAGGATCAGCACGTCCGCACCCAGTTGCGCCGCCATGTCCACCGCCCGTTGCCAGCGGCCATAGCCGTCCGGGTGGGCGAAGGTGTTGATGGCGATATGCAGTTTGCGGCGGTGCCGGTGCACGTACTCGACCGCTTCCTGCAGCTTTTTCTCGGTGAAGTTGAGGCCGGCAAAGTGGCGCGCGTTGGTATCGTCTTTCAGGCCGATGTACACGGCGTCTGCGCCGTTATCCACCGCGGCTTTCAGGGCCGGAAGGTTACCGGCGGGACAAAGCAGCTCCATAGATTTATCCTGGTTAACAAGGGCTGTCGGTGACGGTATTCAACCGGCAAGCGCCCATCGGGGAAGCAATTTTAGTGAAAGCGCGGCGAACAGGTTTTGATTTGAGGCAGCTTCTGGCGTATTGATAAAGCTGGCGGCCAAATACACTATTTGTTGATATAGACCGCTTCAGGTGCGCGCCGATGTGGCAAAATAGCGCTAGTCTGTGTTGAAAGGAGTGAACGACAGTGTTGGAACAACTACGAGCACGCATTGTGCGCCAAGGGCCGTCGCTGCTGCGCGTACCGCTAAAATTCACGCCGTTTGCTTTGCAGCGGCAGCTTCTGGAACAGGTGCTGGGCTGGCAATTCCGCCAGGCGCTGGCGGATGGCGATTTGGCTTTTCTCGAATCGCGCTGGTTGAAGATCGAAGTTCGCGATCTGGCACTACACTGGTTTATGACGGTAGAAAACGACAAACTGGTTGTCAGCCACCACGCCGAAGCTGATGTCAGCTTCAGCGGCGACGCCAACGATCTGATTCTGATCGCAGCGCGTAAGCAAGATCCCGATACGCTGTTCTTTCAGCGTCGGCTGCAGATTGAAGGGGACACCGAATTGGGCCTGTATGTAAAAAATCTGATGGATGCCATCGAGCTGGAAGCCATGCCTGCGCCATTGCGCATTGGCCTGCTGCAACTGGCTGAATTTGTGGAAGCAGGGTTGCAGGAGGGCACGGTGCAGACTTCCCGTGTGCCGGTAGCATGCTGATTCGCGTAGAAATTCCGGTAGACGCGGCGGGGATTGATGCCCTGCTGCGCCGCGCCTTTGGGCGAGATGACGAGGCCGATCTGGTGCAGCAACTGCGCGAAGACGGCCTGCTGACCCTGGGCATTGTCGCCACCGACGACGAAGGCGGCGTGGTAGGTTATGCCGCGTTCAGCCCGGTGGATGTCGCCGGAGAAGACCGGCAGTGGGTCGGCCTGGCACCGCTGGCGGTGGATGAAAGCCTGCGTCGCCAGGGGTTGGGCGAAAAGCTGATTTACGAAGGGCTGGATTCCCTGAACGAGTTCAGCTACGCCGCCGTGGTGGTGCTGGGCGATCCGGCTTACTACGGCCGTTTCGGCTTTAAACCGGCCGCCGCCTATGGCCTGCATTGCCGCTGGCCGGGTGCCGAAGCCGCGTTCCAGGTTTATCCGCTGGCGGAAGACGCGCTGACCGACGTGAGCGGGGCGGTGGAATACTCCGAGCCGTTTAACCGGCTTTAACCTCAGCGCCCGGCAGTAAATAATCCAATGAGGGCGGCGGGTGACTCACCAGCCGCTCTTTTTGTATTTTGCTCAGTTGCTTCACCCGATACTCCAGCCTCAGCGCCGTCGAGCGATCCCCCACCCGGCAGTGAAACGCCAGAGTCAGTTCCCCCTTTCCCCGTAACGCCTTGGCGCCTTTACCCGCCTGGTGCTGCGCCAGCCGCCGCGCTACGTCGGTGGTGATGCCGGTATACAGCATGCCGTTCGGTAAACGCAGCATATAGAGGTGCCAGGTTGGAATGTCCATCATTGGGTCCCAGTGGAGAGTTGAGCGTTACTATAGGCAACGTCAGGCCGCCGCTGAACCCTTTTTTTTCGACATGATTTAACTTGTTGATTTTAAACATGCTGAATGGGCAGGCTGAAAAAAGCCTTTTTGGGGGAATCCTGGTGTTACTCTTCAATAATCAGCTGATTAGCGCTAATCTTCAACGGTGCACTGCCGTATAGGCAGCTTAGAAAAGGTGCATTTTGTTGCTGCCATCTGAGTTCTGGTGCACTGCCGTATAGGCAGCTTAGAAAGTCCACGATCTTTTTGTCGTCCGTGTTTACTGGTGCACTGCCGTATAGGCGGCTTAGAAAGATGCGCTGGCTGTGGAGAATGCGGTGCTGAAGTGCACTGCCGTACAGGCAGCTTAGAAAGTACAGTTATTGACAGAACTCCGAGAGGGCGCGTTCACTGCCGTACAGGCAGCTTAGAAACGGCAGCGTTGCAACCAGTACGCGCCCAGTGAAGTTCACTGCCGTACAGGCAGCTTAGAAAGCTGGGCATGGCTGCAGAAATGGAGTCGATGTGTTCACTACCGTAAAGGCCGTTTCAAAACCGATGGAAATGTAATTGCATTTTGCTATTTTTCATTAAGTTTAACGTATTTATACTGTGGCTTGAAAAGATCAAGGTTACGACAGCAATGCATTAAATTCCATGGCTATTTATTAATTAGCAAGATTATTAATTTGCATATAAACCAAAATAAACTTGGCAGTCTTTTTTGGTGGCATTGTTATTTAAAATAAACCTGAAAATAAGGTAAGATAAGGTTTATTTTTTATGTGTGCAGTTTGTTTTTAATGTGCTGATTTTTATGGTAATTAATTAAAATTAAGATTTGTTTTTTAATTGAAGTTATTAAAATTCATTAATTTAATGATGTTTTTATTGAGGATTAAATCACCAGGTAATAAATTGATTTCACTCTCAGGGCATGAGAGCAAGTTAATTAATCACTCAATTAAATGGAGTTACTATGAAATACTTTCTGATGGGCGCTTTGCTGTTAGCCGCTAACGGCTCTGCTTTCGCTGTTGAGTTGTCTAAGTTTGACCGTGTAGAACATAAAGAAAATATAATTTGTTGGCCGAATGGTGAATGTATCGATATTGATGATCCAGGTGTGTTCCCATACTAATGTAATGCGTTAGCTTGTGCCTCACTCGGCAGTATCCTGATGTTTTCGAGTTATACACAATTTCAAAGCCATCAACTTGATACGCGAGTTGATGGCTTTGTTGTTTTTGTCGTCAACGCTGCAGCCCTTCCATAATCGATATAAGATAGCGCCAGTGAAGGGGAGATGTGATGTGAACAATCTTGATCAGCAACAGCTTATTACTCATTTTATCGGCAAGCAGCATGTGCTGACGCTGTGCGCCGGCAACGGCGTGGATATGTGGTGCGCCAACTGTTTTTACGTGTTTGACGCCGAGCAGATGGCGCTGTGGTTGATGACCGAAACCCACACCCGCCACGGCGAGCTGATGCTGCAAAATGCCAGTGTAGTAGGCACTATTGCGCCGAAGCCAAAGACTATCGCGCTGATCCGCGGCGTGCAGTACCGCGCCGAGGCGGTGATGTTGAGCGGCGATGAAGAGGCGCTGGCGCGCGCCCGTTACTGCAAGCGGTTCCCGATTGCCAAAGTGATGAAAGCGCCGGTGTGGCAGCTGAATTTGCAGGAAGTGAAGATGACCGACAACACCCTTGGATTTGGTAAGAAACTGCATTGGACGCGGGCCTGAGCACAACGCACTATACTTTTTCAGAGTCATCAATCGGTGGGAGAGTCTATGGCACGGGTATTAATCGTAGGGTCCACCGGGCTGGTGGGCAGCGAGCTGTTGCAACAGTTGCAAGACGATCCGCAGGTGACGGCGATTGTGGCGCCGACGCGCCAACCGCTGCCCGCAAACGAAAAAACAGATAACCCGGTAGGTGAGGATCTGTTCGCGTTGCTGAGCGGCTTGCAGCAACCGGTCGATATTATTTTCTGCTGTCTGGGCACGACCCGTAAAGCGGCCGGCAGCGATGCCAATTTCCGCTATGTCGATTATCAGTTAGTCGTCGAAAGCGCGCTGACCGGGCGGCGGTTGGGGGCGCAGCATTGTCTGGTCGTCAGCGCCGTGGGGGCTAACCCGCGTTCGTCATTCCTCTACAACCGCACCAAAGGCGAAATGGAGCAGGCGCTGCGTGAGCAGAACTGGCCACGCCTGACGCTGGTGCGTCCGTCGATGCTGTTGGGCAATCGTCCGTCGCCGCGCTTGATGGAGCGGCTCACCGCACCGCTGTTCAAACTGTTACCGGGCAAGTGGCGCTCGGTTGCCGCCAAAGACGTGGCGCAGACTCTGCTGGAGCAGGCGTTCAGCCCCGGCAGCGGCGTTACGGTGCTGGAGTCCGACCAACTGCATCGTTATGGCAACGTACACTGAGATTATCGAAAGCCAGTTCCATGCCCGGCGGCAGTTCGTTGTCCATCAGCCATAAATCGAGATGATGGCTGATATGCGTCAGCAGCGTGCGGCCGGGCTGCAAACGTTGTTGTGTCTCCTGAGCGCGGGTCAGATCGTTATGATTGCGCGGCGCCTGGGGTTGTGGCGGCAGGCTGCAATCGAGCACCAGCAGATCCAGCGTTATTTTGCTCAGGAAAGCCTCGGTGTCAGGCGGCAGGCCGACGGTATCGGTCAGATAGGCCAGCGCGTAGCCTTCTGCCTGGACCAGATAACCCAACGTCGGTTTGGAATGTTGCAACGGCAGCGGGGTGATATGCAGCCCACCCAGTTCAACCCTTTCGAAAGGGGTTAACGGCGGTTGAAACGCCAGAATACCGGGGTGTTTAAACAGATCGTCACAGCCTTGTTCATCCGCCGGGCCGTACACCGGAATGAAATTTCCGCACCCCCAGCGCAAAGGAAATAACCCCTGAACGTGATCCATGTGGTAATGTGTCAGTAAAAAACGTTGAATTTCCCCCGCCGAAAAGCGCCGTTCCAGCGACGGCAATCCCGCATCCAGCAAGGTCGTCTCCCCCTGAAATTTGAGCATCGCACTGCATGGCCGTCGCCGGAATGCCGGTTCGCGCCGCGCCCGCTGGCACACCAGGCAATCACAACCGAAAACCGGGATCTGCTGGGCACCGCCGGTGCCGAGAAAGGTCAATTGCATACTTCCTCCCCGCTTAAAGATACTTCTCCGCAAAGGCGTTGATATCACGGAAATCCGCCAATCGTTCCTGCAATGTCTGATGATCCCAGTGCCACCACTGGCTGCGTTCGATGCGTTCAATCAAGGCATCGTCAAAGCGCACGCCGATCTTTTTAGCCGCCACGCCGGCGACGATCGCATAAGGCTCGACGTTTTTGGTCACTACTGCCGCGCTGCCGATCACCGCACCGTTGCCGACGCTCACGCCGGGCATCAGAATGGCGTTATGGCCGATCCACACGTCGTGGCCGACGGTGATGTGGTGCTCGCGCCGCCAGTCGAAGAAAGCCTCGTCATCTTCCCCCAGACCGTACTCGGAAGCGCGATAGGTGAAGTGGTGCTGGGCGATGCGCTGGTAGGTTGGGTGGTTGCCGGGATTGATGCGTGCGTAAGAGGCTATCGACACAAACTTGCCGAGGGTGGCGTAAAAAATCTGGTTGTGCCCGGCGGTATAAGAATAGTCGCCCATTTCCACTTCTTCGAGGATCGCATCGTCGGCCACATGTACGTACTGGCCGAGCCGGGTGCGGTTAAGGATCACGTTGTCGCCGATTCTCGGCTGTGCAAAGTCGTTCATTGCGTGGCGTCCTGGGGGTGTTTGGATGAAGCCGGTAACAGCGCCAGCAGCGCCGTCAGGGTATCTTGCAGATCGCCATCGTTCGCCAGCAGGCGGCAACCGGTGGGCAGTTTTTGCTGGTACTCTGCCGCGCGCGCCAGCCGTTGTTCGATTTGCGCGGCGTCTTCACGCCCACGGTTTTGCAGGCGTTGACGCAGCACTTCGGTGCTGACCTGCAGGCAGACCGGCAACAGCTGCGCACCGTAGCGCTGCTGCGCCTGCGGCAGGTGGGCGCGGGAACCGTTGACTACCACGTCGATCCCTTGCAACAGCCAAAGATCTACCTCGATCCCAAACGCGTAATGCTGCTGGTGCGCCTGCCAGTCGAGAGCGAACAGTCCCTTGGCGCGGCGGCGCAGAAACTCAGGTTCGCTGAGCGCAATATGGTTTTCGCAGCCGGCATCCGCCGGCCGGGTGATATAACGGTGTGCCACCAGCGGCGCACTGTCGGCATCGGCCCTAAGCTGCGCAAGCAGGCTGTCTTTGCCGGAGCCGGACGGCCCCATCAAGTAGATAAGCTGCGCCATCAGAACACCTGCTTGCCCTGGCGCCAGACGTTCTGCACGTAGATGTGCTCGCCGTGTGGGCGCGCCAACACCAGATCCGCCCGCAGCCCCTCGGCGATGGAGCCGCGATCGTGCAGATCCAGCGCCTTCGCCGGGTTGCTGGTGATCATCTGCACCGCCTGCGGCAGGCCGTAGCCGTTACGTTCGTCGGCCGCGATGCGGAATGCCGCATCCAGCAGGCTGGCCGGGTAATAGTCGGAAGACAGAATATCCAACACCCCCAATGCCGCCAGATGGTGCGCCGCCACGTTGCCGGAATGGGATCCGCCGCGCACGATGTTCGGTGCGCCCATCAGCACCTGCAACCCCTGTCGGTGCGAGGCGCGGGCGGCGTCCTCGGTGGTCGGGAACTCGGCAATCGCGCTGCCCAGCGCGCAGGACTCGGCCACGTGTTCGGCGGTGGCGTCATCGTGGCTGGCGAGGGAGATTTTGCGCGCCCGGCAGTGGGCGGCGATCGCCTCGCGGTTCGGCGTGGCCCAGCGGGCGGAAAGCCCGATCTGCTGCTCTTCGTACTCGCTCATCTGTTGGTCATTGAGATGATATTTGCCCTGATAATACTCACGGTATTTTTCACGCGAGGCGAACTGGCGCTGGCCCGGCGAATGGTCCATCAGCGACACCAGCGATACCCCCGGTTTGTCCATCAGCTGCTCGAACAGCGACAGGGTGCTCTCGTTCGGCAGCTCGCAGCGCAGGTGCAGCCGGTGCTCGGCGCGGTTGACCCCGGCGCGCTGGCTGTGGATCACCGCGTCGATCATTTTTTGCAGGTTCTCCAGCCGGTGGCCGCCGTCGCGCACGTCGCCGATCGCTACTGCGTCCAGCACCGTGGTGATGCCGTTGGCGACCATCAGCGCATCATGGCTGCTCATCGCCGAATGCGCCGGCCAGTCGACGTTGGGCCGCGGGGTGAAAAACTTGTCCAGATTGTCGGTGTGCAGCTCAATCAGCCCCGGCAGCAGCCAGCCGCCTTCACCGTTCAGCGCCTGCGGCAGCTGGCTAGGCGTATCGGCGAAGCTGCGGATCACGCCGTCGTTAATCTCCAGCGAACCCTCGACAATCTGGTCTGCCAGCACCAGTTTCACGTTATTGATGATCATCAGAAGATCTCCAGCGCCTGGGGCGCTTGCATGTCGTATAACCGGTCGGCGACCTGTTGGCGAACGCCTTCGTCATGGAAAATGCCGACGACCGCCGCGCCGCGCTGTTTGGCCTGTTCTATCAGGCCGACCACCGCCGCGCTGTTGCGGCTGTCGAGTGAGGCGGTCGGTTCGTCCAGCAGTAAAATCGGGTAGTCGACAATAAAGCCGCGCGCGATATTCACCCGCTGCTGCTCACCGCCAGAGAACGTAGAGGGCGCCAACTGCCACAGGCGCTGCGGTACGTTGAGCTGGTTGAGCAGCGTCTCGGCGCGCTCGCGGCATTCGGCACGGTCGACGCCCTGTTCCAACAGCGGTTGCATCACCACGTCCAGCGCGCTGATGCGCGGGATCACCCGCAGAAACTGGCTGACCCAGCCGAGGGTGTGGCGACGGACCGCCAGGATCTGGCGCGCTTCGGCCTGCACCATGTCCAGCCATTCGCCCTGATGATTGACCCAGATATGGCCGCTGTCGGGCAGGTAGTTGGCGTACAGCGAGCGCAGCAGGGTGGATTTACCGCTGCCGGAGTGGCCATGCAGCACCACGCATTCGCCGCTGCTGACCGTCATGTTGGCGTCATGCAGCACCGGCAGGCGCGTGCCGTGCTGCTGGTGGAGCACGAAGGTTTTGCTGAGGTGTTCAACCCGGATTTGAATCGTCATTATTAATTATCCCCTTGCGTTACGACAGCACCGAAGAAACCAGCAGCTGGGTATAAGGATGGTGCGGATCGTCCAGCACCCGGTCGGTCAGGCCGCTTTCCACTACCTGTCCCTCTTTCATCACCAGCAGCCGGTGCGCCAGCAGGCGAGCCACGCCCAGATCGTGGGTGACGATCACCGCCGCCAGCTGCATTTCCACCACCAGATTGCGCAGCAGATCGAGCAATCTTGCCTGCACCGAAACGTCCAGCCCGCCGGTCGGCTCGTCCATAAACACCAGTTTCGGGTGGGTCACCAGATTGCGGGCGATTTGCAGCCGCTGCTGCATGCCGCCGGAGAAGGTGGTCGGCAGATCGTCAAGGCGCGACACCGGGATCTCCACGTCCTCCAGCCACTGGGCAGCCTGCCGGCGGATGTCGCCGTAGTGACGCTGGCCGATGGCCATCAGCCGCTCGCCGATATTGCCACCGGCGGACACCTTGGGCCGCAGCCCGTCGAGCGGATGCTGATGCACCACGCCCCAGTCGGTGCGCAACAGGCGGCGGCGATCGCTCTCCGCCATCGCATACAGGTCGTGCTGTTGCCCGGCCTGCGGGCGATAGAGGATCTGCCCGTGCTGCGGCGCCAGCCGTGCTGAGATGGATTTCAGCAGCGTGGTTTTACCGGAGCCGGACTCGCCGACGATGCCCAGCACTTCGCCGGGGTAGATATCGAAAGAGACATCGCTAAAACCTTTGCCCGGCGCGTACAAATGGGTGAGGTTGGCCACCGACAACAGCGGCGTGGTGCTCAGGGGTTGGGAAATCATCAGTGCTGCGCCTCTTGCGAAGGTTGCGCCAGCTGCTGCCGGCAGTAGTCGGTGTCAGAGCAGACGAACATGCGGTTGCCCTGGTCGTCGAGCACCACCTCATCCAGATAGCTGTGGCGCGAGCCGCACAGCGCGCAGGGTTCATCCCACTTTTGCACGCTGAACGGATGGTCGTCGAAGTCCAGGCTTTCCACCTTGGTGAACGGCGGCAGGGCGTAGATACGCTTCTCGCGCCCGGCGCCAAACAGTTGCAGCGCCGGCATCATGTGCATTTTCGGATTGTCGAATTTCGGGATCGGCGAAGGGTCCATCACGTAACGATCGTTGACCTTCACCGGATAGGCGTAGGTGGTGGCGATATGGCCGTAGCGCGCAATGTCCTCGTACAACTTCACCTGCATCACGCCGTACTCTTCCAGCGCATGCATTTTGCGGGTCTCGGTTTCGCGTGGTTCGATAAAGCGCAGCGGCTCCGGGATCGGCACCTGATAAATCAGGATCTGGTCTTCGTGCAGCGCCGTTTCCGGAATGCGGTGCCGGGTTTGGATCAGCGTGGCTTCCGGCGTGCGTTCGGTGGTGGCTACCCCGGCAACGCGCTGGAAGAAGCGGCGAATAGACACCGCGTTGGTGGTGTCGTCGGCACCCTGATCGATCACCTTCAGCACGTCGGCGCGGCCAATCACGCTGGCGGTCAGCTGAATGCCGCCGGTGCCCCAGCCGTAAGGCATCGGCATCTCACGGCCGCCGAACGGCACCTGATAGCCGGGGATCGCCACGGCTTTGAGGATGGCGCGACGGATCATGCGTTTGGTTTGCTCGTCGAGATAGCCAAGGTTGTAGCCGGTCAATACTTCACTCATTGCGGGCCTCCTGACGCTCGCTGAACTCCTGCCGCAGGCGCTTGAGCAGCTCCAGCTCGGCCTGGAAGTCAACGTAGTGCGGCAGTTTGAGGTGGGAAACGAAGCCGGCGGCTTCGACGTTGTCGGCATGGGCCAGCACGAACTCTTCATCCTGCGCCGGGCTGGCGACGCCTTCCTGGTACTCGGGGCTTTGCAGTGCGCGGTCCACCAGCGCCATGCTCATCGCTTTACGCTCGGCGCGGCCAAACACCAGGCCATAACCGCGGGTGAAGTGCGGCGGCCGGTCTTCCGGGTCGACAAAGCCGTTGACCATTTCACATTCGGTCAGCAGAATTTCGCCGATATCTACCGCGAAACCCAGCTCTTCAGGCACGATCTCCAGCGAAACGTAGCCGGTACGGATCTCGCCGGCGAACGGGTGGGTACGGCCGTAGCCGCGCTGGGTGGAGTAGCTCAGCGCCAGCAGGAAACCTTCGTCACCGCGCACCAGCTGTTGCAGCCGTGCCGAGCGTGAACAAGGGTAAACCGGCGGGTTGCGGGTGATATCGTCCGGCGTGCTGCCGTCGTCCCGTTCCGCCAGTGCCAACTGTTCTTGGCTGAGCAAATCAAACACGTGGGCGCAATTTTCCGGCAGCGGTTCGTCGGCCTGCGGCGCGCGCGGTGCTTCACCTTCCGCCAGCAGGGCAAAATCCAGCAGCCGGTGGGTGTAATCGTAGGTTGGGCCCAGCACCTGCCCGCCGGGCAAGTCCTTGTAAACCGCCGAGATACGGCGTTCCAGCCGCATGTTTTCGGTTGCCAACGGCTCACTGACCGCCAGACGCGGCAAGGTGGTGCGGTAGGCGCGCAGCAGGAAAATCGCCTCGACCAGATCGCCGCTCGCCTGCTTGATGGCCAGCGCGGCCAGTTCGGGATCGTAAATACCGCCTTCGGTCATCACCCGATCCACCGCCAGCCCCAGTTGCTGTTCAATCTGCCGGATGCCGAGCGCCGGCACGCTGTCGTCGCCGCGCCGCAGCTGTTCTTGTAACTGATGGGCGGCCTCAATGGCTTTTTCGCCCCCTTTAACGGCTACGTACATCAGTACACCTCCACGCGGGTGGTCCGCGGCAGCGCCAGCAGGCGATCGCCGCAGGTCAGCAAAATATCCAGCCCCAGCGGGAAGCGCAGCGGGCGGTTAATGAGAAAATCCAGCAGCGCCGGCGGCAACTGCGGTGAAACCTGGCGTTGGCGCTCAATGCCAGGGCCGGTCAGGCGTAGCGGGGTGCCTTGTTCCAGCCCATTGAGCTGCACGATGACCGTGGCGCCGAATTCCGGCGAGATTTCACTGCCGTGCGGCAGCGCCAGCAAATCGGCGGCCTGCAACTGTGCGTCGAACAGGGCAAAACAGACTTCTTCAGGCTGCGCCGCCAATGGCGCACCGCTGTGGAAGCGTATGTTTGTTAGCACTTGCTCACTTTTAAAGGCTTCACACAGCTGGATCGGGGTTTCCTGATCCGCCAGCGTCAGTAACGCGGCGGTGCTGGCCGCGTTCAGTGCGCCCCAGGCCGGGCCGCCTTGCAGCGTGACGGTATAGCCAGGTTCGCTTAATGCCTTGAGAATCAGGCGAAAAGCGTGCTGCGATTGGTCTATAGGCTGTTCAAATCCGGTTAACAGGCTCATCGGTTAATCCCCCCGAACCAGCGTAAAGAAGTCGACCCGGCTGGAGGCGACTGAGCGGGCGCGCAGCTGACGTTGTTCGTGCAGCAAGGCGGCCAGCGGTTCAATCAGCCGCTGTTGCAGCAATTCGGTCTGATCCGGCTGTTGCAGCAGGGCATCCGCCAGCGCGCAGAGTTCGGCATGCACCTTGTCGCGCCCGGCGATATAGCTGTAGCCATAGCCGCCGTTTTCCAGCTGCACCACCGCACGGGTGACGGTCATATCGCCCAGCACAAAGCGGCGGCCGGTGGCGCCCATGCGCCCTTGCAGTTGCGCCAGGCCAATCTCCGGCGCGCGAATGCTTTGGTAGCGCGGGCTGAGGTTCAGCGCCTGCCAGTGGCTGCGCAACTGGGCCGGTTGGCTGTGCGCCAGTACCGACATCCAGCGTTGTCTCGGCTGTAAGGCTTGCATTTAGTGCTCCATCGTCAGTTCAATCATGTCGGCGCGCGCCAGGCTGACGGAGTATTCCGCCACGTTGTCTCTGCCGGTGCAGACGTTCAGAGTGCGCACACACAGCAGCGGCGCGTGGGTAGCAATCTCAAGCAGCCGGCTCTCTTTGGCCTGCGCCCGGCGGGCGCTGATGCGCGTCTGGCTGCGGGTCAGCGGCTGGTGAATATGCCGTTCGATAAACTCGTGCAGGGAGCCGCTGTGGAACTGTTGCAAGGCCGGCCACCAGTCCAGATCGGGCAGATAATGGTCGATCAGGCTCATCGGCACGCCGTTGACCCGGCGCAGGGTGCGCAGGTGGATCACCGTTTCGCCTTCTTCACGCGATAGCGCGCTGGCGATATGCCCATTGCACGGGCGTAATACAGCGAGTAAGCGCTCACTGGTGGGGTGGCTGCCCTGCTCGAACAGGTTCTGGCTAAAGCGGGTATTGGCATGCAGCGGGTAGTCATAGGGGCGCATCAGCACCAATATGCCGATGCCATGCCGGCGTTGCAGCCAGCCGCGATCGACCAGCTGATCCACCGCTCGGCGCAGGGTATGGCGATTGACCTGGTAGCGATCCGCCAACTGTTGCTCGGAAGGCAGATAGTCGCCACAGCGGTATTGGGTACGCAACTCTTGCTCCAGCTGCGCGGCGATCTGCTGGTAACGGGTAGGAAAACTGGTCGGATGTCTAGATAAGTCCATCATATTAAAAACCTCGGCGTGCCGGATACCTATTAAACTTTATGATTTATCAGGATTTCTTACAGTACTGGTGCTTACCCTATGACTTTCAAATTGCAGCTAACAACGCTACGGCTTGAAAGGCGACGGGTATGCCCTGTGGCTTTCAAGTTGGCATTATGTTGCCGCCGCCAGATGACAATCGCGTTACGTGCCGGTGGCGAACAGATGAACTATTTTGGACAGGCCGATGATGCGCAGGGGCCGGCGGCGCGCTAAGCTGGCGTTATCGATGCACTGACCTGAGCCACCCCTATGCCGCAACCTTTGACCGCTTCTGAAAAGACTTCCCGCGCCTGGCCGCTGTGGAAACCGATCCTGTTCTTGCTGGTGGTGGCTATCGGCCTCTACTACGTCAAATGGCAGCCTTATTACGGCAAAGCCTTTTTGGCGGCGGACACGCACTCCATCGGCAAATCGATTCTGGCCAATGCCGACAGCAACCCGTGGCTGGCGGCCTGGCACTATGCGCTGGTGTATTTCACTGCGGTGTGGAAGGCGGCGGTGCTCGGCGTGTTGCTGGGGTCGCTGGTGCAAGTGCTGATCCCACGCGACTGGCTGATGCGCACCCTGGGCCACCCGCGTTTCTCCGGCACTCTGCTGGGCGCGGCGATCGCGCTGCCGGGCATGATGTGTACCTGCTGTGCTGCGCCGGTGGCCGCCGGGCTGCGGCGTCAGTCGGTCTCCAGCGGCGCGGCGATGGCGTTCTGGTTGAGCAACCCGGTGTTGAATCCAGCAACCTTGATTTTTATGGGCTTTGTGCTCGGCTGGCCGTTTGCCGCTATTCGGCTGGTGGCTGGGGTGATTATGGTGCTGGGCGTCGCTTGGCTGGTGCAACGGGTCACTGCCAGGGAGCCGCAGCCAGTCACGCTGCAACCGCCGGCGGTGCCGCAGGTGAGAACCGAGGATCGGCCGTTCCTCGGCCGCTGGTTGAAAGCGCTGTGGGCGCTGTTTTGGGCGACCATTCCCGTTTACATTGTGGCGGTGCTGGCGCTGGGCGCGGCACGCGTGTGGCTGTTCCCGCACGCCGATGGGGCGATAGACAACAGCCTGCTGTGGATTATCGCCCTGGCGATCGCCGGTTGCCTGTTCGTGATCCCCACCGCAGCGGAAATTCCGATTGTACAGACCATGATGCTGGCGGGCATGGGCACCGCCCCGGCGCTGGCGCTGCTGATGACCCTGCCGGCGGTCAGCCTGCCTTCATTGCTGATGCTGAACAAAGTCTTCTCCGCCAAGGCACTGTGCCTGACTGCACTGCTGGTGGTGTTGTGCGGGATCGCAACGGGTCTGGTGGGGATGGGATTGATGTGAAATGTTCGAAAAACGACCACTCATCTCGATATTGTTGTCACAAATGTGCTAACGTTTCTGTTCAAGATTCAGTGTCGTCATTGTGCGATTGCAGGAGGAAAAAAGATGGAAAGTCGTATCCAGTTTCGCATCGAAGATGAAACCAAGCGTTTGGCGCAAAAGGCCGCTGAAGCTAAAGGGACGACATTAAGTGAAGCCTGTCGCCGCTTGGCGGAGCAAATGGCTGATGAGCAACGGGCAGCGGAAGAGCACGAAAACTGGTTGAAAGATAAGGTAGATGCAGCTTTTTCCCGTCTGCATGAGGGCAATGCTGTCTACCTTAGCCAACAAGAAGTTGAAGAAAGCATGGATGCCTTTAAGGCAAAAATCAGAGCGAAATACGACCGAAAATAGGGATCGTTATGCGTATCGAATGGGATAATGCAGCGCTACGGGACAGGGAACGTATTTTTGAGTTTCTTTATATTTTCAATCCACAGGCGGCAGTGCAGGCTGATAACGAGATAGATAAAGCGGTAAAGCGCCTGCTGGAGCATCCTGAGTTAGGTAAGACCTGGCATGGGAAGGCGCGTAAGCTGCTTATTAATAAGGCCTCTCTGTTGCTGGTATATATCATCGTCGATGATGTTATTAAGGTTTTCGCGATTGCTCACCAGCGCGAGAAATTTCCAAACTAGCGTTCAACGCAGCTTATGCACCACTTGGTTAGCGCTGCCGCGCCAGATCAGCGCCGGGTCTTTCAGATCCTGCACAAACTTTCCGTCAATCAATACGTTAATCCTGTCCACCACCTGCATCTGCTGCGCATCCAGCTCCGCCAGCCGGTAGCCGGTCCATAGCCAGATATCCTTGCCGGGGCACTCGGCGCGTACCCGTTTCACCAGTTGTAAAATCGACGGGACGTTGGCCGGGTGCAGCGGATCGCCACCGGACAGCGACAGCCCCTGGCGCGGAATGCGCGCGTCGTTGAGATCGGCAATCAGCCGGTCTTCCATTTCCTGAGTAAAAGGCCGGCCGGAGTTCAGCCGCCAGGTACTTTTGTTGTAACAGCCGACGCATTGATGCACGCAACCGGCGACAAACAGCGTGCAGCGGGTGCCGGGGCCATTGACCACATCGAGAGGGTAGTACTGGTGATAATTCATGTGAGGCCTGCCCATCAGGCTATTTTACTGGCCATTTTGCCTCCGGGCAGTGCTGCAAATCCTCACGTACTGCGTGTACGCTCCGGTTTGTGCGCGCTGGCCGAAGACAAACTGGCTGCGACAATCACGCCTGATGAACAGGCTTCTGCATAGGCTGCACGGCGCTTTTCAGCCGAGCTGCCCATTGCCGAGGTGTTTCACCCGGCGCTTCACCTCTTCCTGCTTGCCGGCGTTGAACGGCCTGGCGTCCGGGCTGCCGAGGTAGCCGCACACCCGGCGGGTGACCGACACCTTGGACGGCTCGTGGTTGCCGCATTTCGGGCAGGTAAAACCCTTGCTGGTGCAGGCGAATTCGCCGGTAAAGCCGCACTCGTAGCACTCATCTATCGGCGTGTTGGTGCCGTAATAAGGCACGCGGCTGTAGCTGTAATCCCACACGTCTTCCAGCGCTTTTAAATTGTGTTGCAGGTTGGGGTATTCGCCGTAACAGATGAAACCGCCGTTGGCCAAGGGTGGATAGGGCGCCTCAAAGTCCAGTTTGTCGTACGGATTGACCTTTTTCTCCACGTCGAGATGGAAGCTGTTGGTGTAATAGCCTTTGTCGGTAACGCCCGGCACCACGCCGAAATCGGCGGTGTCCAGCCGGCAGAAGCGATCGCACAGGTTCTCGCTTGGGGTGCTGTACAGGCTAAAACCGTAGCCGGTCTCTGCTTTCCAACTGTCGGTCGCGGTGCGCAGGCGTTCAACGATAGCGACCGCTTTGGTACGCAGCGCGGCATTGTCGTAAACGTGAGTGCCGTTGCCGAACAGTGCGTTGATGGTTTCATGCAGGCCGATATAGCCCAGCGAGATTGACGCGCGGCCATTTTTGAAGATGTCGGCGATATTGTCGTCCGCCTTCAGCCGTACGCCGCAGGCACCTTCCATATACAGGATCGGGGCCACCCGCGCCTTGATGCCTTCCAGCCGGGCGATACGCGTCATCAGCGCCTTTTTCGCCAGCAGCAGCCGCTGGTCCAGCAGACGCCAGAAACGCGCCTCGTCGCCGGCTGCTTCCAGCGCAATACGCGGCAGGTTCAGGCTGATCACGCCGATATTATTACGGCCATCGTGCACCAGTTCGCCATCTTCCTCGTAAGTGCCGAGGAAACTGCGGCAGCCCATGGGCGTTTTAAAGGAACCTGTGACGTTAACCACCTGATCGTAATTGAGAATATCCGGGTACATGCGCTTGCTGGCGCATTCCAGCGCCAGCTGTTTGATGTCGTAATTCGGGTCGCCGTACTGGTGGTTCAGGCCGTCGCGGATGGCGAACACCAGTTTGGGGAATACCGCCGTCTTGTGGTTCTTGCCCAGCCCGGCGATACGGTTTTTCAGGATTGAACGCTGAATCAGCCGCGATTCCCAGCAGGTGCCCAGGCCGAAGCCGAAGGTGACGAACGGCGTTTGGCCGTTGGCGGTGTGCAGGGTGTTGACCTCGTATTCCAGCGACTGAAAGGCGTCGTAACACTCTTTCTCGGTGCGCGCCATCGCATAACCCTGCGCGTCCGGGATTTTCCACTGCTCGGCCACCTGGCGGTGTTTTTCGAAGCTTTCGCTGACGAAGGGCGCGAGGATCTCGTCGATGCGGTTAATGGTGGTGCCGCCATAAATGTGGCTGGCCACCTGCGCGATAATTTGGGCGGTCACTGCGGTGGCGGTGGAGATCGACTTCGGCGGTTCGATCTCGGCATTGCCCATCTTGAAGCCGTTGGTCAGCATGCCTTTCAGATCGATCAGCATGCAGTTGAACATCGGGAAGAACGGCGAATAGTCGAGATCGTGGTAGTGGATCTCGCCGCGTTCATGCGCCAGCACCACGTCGCGCGGCAGAATGTGCTGCTTGGCGTAGTGTTTGGCGACGATCCCGGCCAGCAGATCGCGCTGGGTGGGGATCACCTTGCTGTCTTTATTGGCGTTCTCGTTCAGCAAGGCCATATTGCTTTGTTCGACCAGACCGCGGATCTCCTGGTTCAGCCGCCCGCGCAGCTCGCGGGCTACGTCGCGATCGTGACGATATTCGATATAGGCGCGCGCCAGCTGCTTGTATTCGCCGGCCATCAGCTGATTTTCCACCGCCTGCTGAATGTCATGGATATCCACGCGCGACTGTTGCGCCATCTGTTGAGCGACCACGCGGGCCACGGTTGCGCAGTAATCGGCATCGACAACCCCGACGGCCAGCGCGGCCCGTTCGATGGCCTGCCCAATACGTGCCTCGTCAAAAGAGACCTGACAACCGTCCCGTTTAATCACTACTGGTTTCACGTTTCGACTCCTTGTTCCCCGAAGGATAGGTTATCCACAGGGCAATGCCGCAGCGCACAAGGGCTACGGCGGTGTGTGGATGAATTTGTGGATAACTACCATATATAGGTGATTTGTTTTCTTTATGCACTATATATAGATATTCGCGGGGGTCTTTTGATGTAGAACAAGGAAAGCGGAAGAGCGCGCGCTAGCTGTACAGACGTCAATCTGCTCACGAGCGATCGCGAAAGTGCGCCAGCAGGAAGTCGACCCAGGCGCGTACCCGTGGCGGCAGATCCGCAGAGGCGTAGTACAGCCATAGCTGCGTCGGTTGCGGCCAGCAATCCGGCAGCACCGGTTGCAGAGTGCCCTGCGCAAAATGGGGCTCTGCGTACCAGCTTGCCAGGCAGACGATACCCAACCCGGCCAGCGCGGCGTCCAGCAGCATCTCCGGCCGGCTGGCGACCAGGCGGCCATGCAACTCCAGGGTTTTGGCTTCGCCGTGCTGCCGCAGCGGCCATTTTACGCTGCGGCCGTTGGCCGGATTGCGGTGCAGCAAGCAGTTATGCCGCAACAGATCGTCCGGATCCTGCGGCGTGCCGCGCTGCGCCAGATAACCGGGTGACGCCGCCAACACCATCTGCATCTGATACAGCGGCCGCGCCACCAGCCGGCTATCGGGATCGACCCGGCTGCCGATACCCACGTCAAAGCCTTCGCCCACCAGATTGACGACTCGCGCATCCAGCGAAAGATCGAGGTCGATCTGCGGATAACGCTCAAGGAACTGCGGGATCAACGGCATCAGCATCTGGCGGCCGAAGCCGGGGATCATGCTGACGCGCACGGTACCGGAGGGATCTTGCTGCGCACTGCCGGCGTTTTCTAGCGTGGCGGACAGCGCCTGCCACAGCGGCGCCACCTGCGCCAGCAGCGCTTTGCCTTCGTCGGTCAGTACCACGTTGTGGGTGTTGCGCTGGAACAGACGCAGCGCCAGCTTCTCTTCCAGCACGCGGATATTTTTGCTGACCGCCGCCGGGGTAACGCCTAACTGGCGGGCGGCGGCGGAAAAGTTTTGCGCCTGAGCGGCGCTGAGAAAAGCCGGCAGCAGGCGATGCACGTCAAAGGGTAGCGACATAATGGTTGATACTTTCAGTTGAAATTGAAGTGACAGAGAACAGCCTACACCCCGGGCGAAGGAAATGGAAAAATGCGATATCAATTTTCAACCGAGGATCTCTTATGTCACGTATTTTAGCGTTAACCGCTCACCGCTTTCCCGATGATTCACGCGTCAACAAGGCGCTGATTGAGGCGTTGAACCCGCTGCCCAAGGTTACCGTGCATGAACTGATGCGCACCTACCCGGATTACCGTATCGACGTGGCCCGCGAGCAGGAGCTGCTGCAAAGCCATGACGCGGTAGTGATGCTGTTCCCGTTTTACTGGTACAGCTCGCCGGCGATCCTCAGCGAATGGCAGGACGCGGTATTAACCTACGGTTTTGCCTACGGCAGCGAAGGCACCCGATTGCACGGCAAACCGCTGCAACTGGTGGTGACGACCGGCGGCAATCCGCAGGCCTATACGCCGGAAGGTTACAACCGTTATCCGGTGGCGGATCTGCTGCGGCCATTCAATGCCATGGCCAACCTGACCGGCATGGATTATCTGCCGCCGCATCTGGTGCAGGGGGTGTTTGATATGAGCGATGAACGCCTGGCGCAAGAGGCTGCCGGGGTGGTGAAGCTGCTGCAAAAATTGTAGGGCGCAGCGGGTTGCCGCACTGTGCCCACAGAGTGGCTGCTAAATAGCTGCGCCAAATAGTAGGGGTATGCAGATCGCCGACACGCCGTGAACCCGTCCCAGGGGGCTTGTATCGCGCGTCTATGCGCTCAACGGTCGGCTAACCTGCCATGACGCCCACCCACCTCAAGCTTAGGGTGTAGCGGTATTTTAGTCCTCCAGCAGCCACCATACCGCTTCGAACGGCCGCAGGGTCATTGCCTGCGGTTGGTCCGCCGCATCGGCGTAGTTGCCCATCAGCGGGCGCCACTGGTTAGAGGGCTCCACGCCTTCGGCTTCCCAGGCCAGCGGTTCGCGGCTCAGGTTGGCGACCACCAGCAGACGCTGTCCGTTCCAGCTACGCTGGTAGCACCACAGCGCCGGGTGCTCAGGCGCCAGATCCTGATAGTCGCCGTGGGTCAGCAGCGGATACTGCTTGCGCAGGGTGATCAGCTGGCGGTAGGCGTAAAACACCGAATCCCGATCGGCCAGCGCCGCTTCGGCGTTGATTTGCGGGTAGTTTGCCGCACAGCCAATCCAGGGTGTGCCTTGGGTGAAACCGGCGTTCGGCGCGGCGCTCCACTGCATCGGCGTGCGGCCGTTATCGCGCGATTTACTGGCCAGGATCGCCAGCAGCTCGGCGTCACTCTTACCCTGGGCGCTCAGTTCGGCATACATGTTCAGGCTTTCCACATCGCGATACTGCCCGATGGCGCTAAAGCCCGGGTTGGTCATGCCAATCTCTTCGCCCTGATAAATATACGGCGTGCCTTGCATACCGTGCAGCACCATGGCCAGCATCTTGGCGGCCGGCACCCGCAGTTCGCCCTCATCGCCGAAGCGTGAAACGATGCGGGGCTGATCGTGGTTACACCAGAACAGCGCATTCCAGGCACGGTTATGCATGCCCTGCTGCCAGTGGCGGAAAATCTGCTTCAGTTCGACGTAGTCCGGCGCCGCCAGCGTCCATTTTTCCCCACCGGCGTAGTCCACTTTCAGGTGGTGGAAGTTGAAGGTCATCGACAGCTCTTCGCCGCTGCGCGCCGCATACTGTTGGCAATGTTCCAGCGTGGTGGAGGACATTTCGCCGACGGTCATCAGGCCGCGCGGCTGGAACACGTCACGGCTCATCTCTTGCAGGAATTCGTGAATGCGCGGGCCATCGGTGTAGAAACGGCGGCCGTCGCCCTGAGGATCGGAAGGAAAATCCTGCTGTTTGGAGACCAGGTTGATCACGTCGAGACGCAGGCCGTCGACGCCCTTGTCCGCCCAGAACTGACACACTTTTTTCAGCTCTTCGCGCACCGGTGGGTGTTCCCAGTTGAGGTCCGCCTGTTCGGTGGCGAACAGGTGCAGGTAATACTGGCCGCTGTCGGCGTGCCACTGCCAGGCATTGCCGCCGAACTTGGAACGCCAGTTGTTCGGCAACGCATCGCCTTCGCCATCGCGCCAGACATAGAACTGGCGGAACGGGCTGTCAGGGTCTTGCGAGGCCTGGAACCACGGGTGTTCGGTCGAGGTATGGTTGAACACCATATCCATCACGATACGGATGCTGCGCTGGTGGGCGGCGGCGATCAGACTGTCGAAATCCTCCATGGTGCCGTAGGCCGGATCGATGGCGCAGTAATCCGCCACGTCATAACCGTTGTCCACCTGCGGGGAGACATACACCGGCGTCAGCCAGATGGCGTCGACGCCCAGTTCCTGCAGATAGTCCAGCCGCTGGGTCACACCGGCCAGATCGCCGTAGCCGTTACCGGTGCTGTCCTGAAAACTCTTCGGATAGATTTGGTAGATGACACCGTTCTGCCACCAGGGGATTGGATTGCTCATAGTTATACCTTTGAATCGTGACAACGGGCCCGATACCCTTCATCTTTCAAACTGCAGCGTTGTTGGCTGCTGACGTTGCACCCCAGTCACTTACCTGAGTAAGTTCCTGGGGATTTACGCCCTTGCCGCCTGGCTGCTGTCTGAAAGCTATTGGGTATTTACGGCCCCTACATTTCAATCAGACCGGCAATTCGCCGCGGGCGGCTTTGCGTTTATAGACCATGATGGTCAGCAGCATTGGGATCACCACGGCCACCACAATCGCCGCCGAGTAAACCAGCCAGAACTGCGGTTTGATGGACAGAATACCCGGCAAGCCGCCGACGCCGATGCCATTGGCCATCACGCCGTCCAGGCCGCAAATCAGGCCGGCGAAGGCGGAGCCGATCATCGCGCACAGCATCGGGAAGCGGTATTTCAGGTTGATCCCGTACATCGCCGGTTCGGTAACGCCGAGGTAAGCGGAAATCGCCGCCGGCACCGAGATTTCACGCTCGTTGGCCTTGCGGCTGACGATGATAATGCCCAATACCGCAGACGCCTGCGCAATGTTGGACAGCGCAATCAGCGGCCATACCGGGGTGCCGCCCATGCTCTGGATCATCTGCATGTCGATAGCCAGCGTGGTCTGATGCACACCGGTAATCACCAGCGGCGCATACAGGAAGCCGAACAGCGCGGCGCCAATCGGGGCGAAGCTGCCGGTCATGACGGCTTTCACCGCCCAGGCCACGCCGTCGCCGATCATGCGGCCAAACGGCCCGATCAGCGCGTGCGCCAGGAATACCGCCAACAGCAGTGAAACGACGGGCACCACCACCAGATACAGGTAATCGGGCACGATCTTTTTCAAGCGGGTTTCAATCCAGCCCAGCGCCATACCGGCCAGCATGGAAGGGATCACCTGTGCCTGATAGCCGACTTTCTGAATGGCGAACCAGCCGAAGTTCCACACTTCCGGCACCTGCTGCCCGAGTTGGTAAGAGTTCATCAACTGTGGGGAGACCAGCGTGATGCCCAGCACGATGCCGAGTACCGGCGTACCGCCCATTTTTTTCACCGTCGACCAGCAGATAGCCACCGGCAGGAACATGAAGATCGCTTCACCGAGCAGCCACAGGAAATCGTAGATGGTTTTCCACGCTGGGTGCATTTGCGCCAGCGTCTGGCCGCCGGACATCGGGATGTCGCCGATCACGTTGCGGAAGCCGAGGATCAAACCGCCGCTGATCAGCGCCGGCAGCAGCGGGAAGAAGATTTCGGCGAAGTGGGAGATAGCCCGTTCGCTCCAGGTCATGTTCTGGCGCGCCGCTACCTTGGCTTGCTCCTTGTCCGCTTCGTTGACGCCGGTGGTGGCGATCAACGCCTGATAGTAATCGCCGACCTCAGGGCCAATCACCACCTGGAACTGCCCGGCGTTGGTGAAGCAGCCTTTGACCATCGGCAAGGTTTCTATTTCTTTCGGGCTGGCTTTGGCGGGGTCGTTAAGGACGAAACGTAACCGGGTAATGCAATGGCTGACGGTGGCGATGTTATCGCGTCCGCCCACCAGCACAATCAGGCGGTCGATATCCTGTTGCTTAACTTTGCTCATTATAAAGTACCTTTTTTGGGTAAGGCGCAGAGGTGTTGGCTGAGTAATGATCAAAGCTTAGTCATTCCCCTTTTTTTATGGAATGGGAACGTTCCCGGTTTGGGGCGACGATCACAAAACGATAAAAAATGACCGCATTATGCGTTCTGCCGGGGGGCAACAATCTCGGAGTGAGGGGGCGCCCGCAAAGCCGCAAAAACATCCCGCAGACTCCGGCGGGTTGTATTATCCTGTACCGGAATAACAAAGAGTTACCTCTCTCTTATTGGGTAAGAGGTTGGTTGCAGACTGCTGACAAAGCCCGTTATTAGGGAGAGCGTGCCGAAGGGGTCGTAGCTGCTTGCCGCCGGAGCGCCCCTCGGTGCGCTAGGCCCGGGTATCTCGGGTTCAAAGACAACTTTGTCATCAAACTCAGTTACCTTTCCCTTATTGGGCAAGAGGTCGGTTGCAGACATCGATACTCAATGCTTTTTCAACGTGATGCCGGTGGCGGTATCGCAATACACTTTTCAAGGAAGAATAATGAATCTGATAGCCCGCCGTACCCTTATCTTGTGTTCCGCGCTGTTGCTGAGCGCTTGCGCCAGCCAGCAAACCAGCCCTGAACGTCACGCCCGGCATGCCATTCATCAACTGGCTCAGGTGCACTTTGATCCCAATACCCGTACGCAGATTTCGGACTCGATAAAATCGTCCATTCCGTTTTTTGACCAGTTCTATCAGATAGGGAAAACCGATCGGGCTAATGGCATGACGCGCCAGCAGGCACAGCAGAGGGAGGCCGAGTTCCGCAGCCCTGAATTCCTTAGTGACGTAGGGCAAAAAGGGATATTTATCAATCGCAAATATTCGACGGATAACCCGAAAAAACAACGGCAGATCCTGCTGGATTCTGCCATTGCCACCTACTGGGATGGTTACGAAGGGCGGCCTTGAGCGTTTTTATTTCAGCGCATAAGCGGCCAACAAACCCCGCCGTCAGGCGAGTTTGCTGGGCACGATGATTTGGCGGATGCCCTGTTCGCCGCTGAGCTGGCCCAGCAGTTGTTGGGCGGCCTGCAACCCGGCACTGCCGTAGCCCAGTTCTACCGAAAACGTCTCGGGGAACAGGAAGTTAAGCAGCGGCGTATTGCCGATGCCGCAGACTTGCAGCGGGGCGATGTGCTGCTGTTGCAGGTATTTGATGGCGCCGAGGGCGATGGTGTCGGAGGCGCACACCAGCGCGGTGGTTTGCGGGCCAATCACTTCGGCGGCCAGTTGAAAACCGCTCTGGTAGCTCAGTTCGCCCAAGGCGACGCTCGGGGTGATCCGCTGCTGGCGGCAGGCGTCGAGATAAGCCTGATGGCGGCGCAGGCCGGTGGTGGCATCGGCAAGTTGCACCCCCAGATAGCTGATATGCCGGTGGCCCTGCTGTTGCAGGCGTTCCATCAGCAGCCGGACTGCACCATCGTCGTCGTAGCAAACCGATGAAAAACCGTCGTATTCGCGCGCCAGCACCACCATTTTTTCCTGCCAGGGGCTGAGCATGGCCGCCGTCAGGCCGGTGAAACCGAACAGGATCACCCCGTCGACATTGCGCTGTTGCAGCACGTGCAGATGCTCTTCCACCAGGCGGGTTTCAAACTGGCTTTCCATCACGATCGGGTCATAACCCTGCTGATACAGCAGCGGCAGCATGGTGCGCACCGCCTGGTTTTCCGACGGCGAATCGAGGCGGGAAACGATAATCCCCACCACTTTGTCGCTCTGCCCGCGCATGGCGCGCGCCGATTTGGACGGCGTAAACCCCTGCTGGCGGATCACCGCTTCTACCCGTTCACGGGTTTGCGGGCTCACGCTGCCTTCGTTGTTCAATACGCGCGATACGGTGGATTTCCCCACGCCGCTCAGGCGGGCGATGTCCTTGATGGTCAGCCGGTTTTGCATGGTTTACTTATCGTTTAGGTTAAAAGGCGTAATCTGGCGGCCTGCGATGAATGCCCGTCAGCATAGCCTATTTTCCAGTACGGATCTTGGCGCAATGCGGGGATCTTCGTACTGCGCTGAACGGCCGCTCTTGTCGTTCGATCTTTTTATTTACCGGAGGTTATTACCCGTATGGATCCCGATCCGACCCCAATAGACACCCATTCGGCTCACCGGTAAAACCTCTCCGCTTTGCGCTGCTGTTTTACCGGTGAAATAAACGGTAACCGGTCGCGCGCGCTGTCGTTCGCTCCTGCTGCTTTTAAAAATACAAGAATCTGCCCCGGCAGAGGCTTTTTGGCGTGTCCGAAAGCTTCATCCGGGCAATTGTGCGTTTACCCGCCGCCGTGAGGTTGCGGGTGACGAGGTGCGAATAATGAAACTTAAAAATATCCCCCGTCAGCTGCTGGGCCTGCTCAGCCGTAATTTGCCGCGCCGCCTGATTCGGCGCGATCCTCTGCTGGAAGGCGTCAGCGGCACAGCGCACGAACTGCCCGCCGGCATGGCCCAGCAACGGCTGGAATGCGCCGCCGCCGATGCGACCCAGCTTTACGAGCGTTTCCACAGCCACCCGGAAGGCATTACCGTCCATGAGGCGGAACAACTGCGCCAGCGCTTTGGCGCCAACGTGATTGAGAACCAGCAGGTGGAATCCTGGTGGCGCCATTTATGGCACTGCTATCGCAACCCGTTCAATCTGCTGTTGACGGTGCTGGGGCTTATCTCCTACGCCACCGAAGACCTGACCGGCGCGCTGGTGATCGGCCTGATGGTGCTGATCTCCACGCTGCTGCATTTCGTTCAGGAAGCGCGTTCCAATAAGGCGGCGGACGCGCTGAAAGCGATGGTCAGCAATACCGCCACGGTCATTCGCAGCGACGCGCTGACCGGTAAAAGCGAACACCTTGAACTGCCGATTGCCCAGTTGGTGCCGGGCGATATCATCAAGCTGGCGGCGGGGGACATGATCCCAGCGGATCTGCGCGTGCTGTCGGCCAAGGATCTGTTTATCAGCCAGGCGGCGCTGACCGGCGAATCTCTGCCGGTGGAAAAGATCGCCGAACCGCACGGGGTGGCGGAGGATCCGCTGGAATGCCAGAACCTGTGCTTTATGGGCACCAACGTGGTGAGCGGCACCGCGCTGGCGATGGTGATCGGCACCGGCGGCGACACCTATTTCGGCCAGTTGGCGCAGCGCGTCACCAGCCAGGATGAACAACCGAACGCCTTCCAGAGCGGCATCAGCAAGGTCAGCTGGCTGCTGATCCGCTTTATGCTGGTGATGACGCCGATTGTGCTGTTGATCAACGGCTACACCAAGGGCGACTGGTGGGAAGCGGCGCTGTTCGCGCTGTCGGTGGCGGTGGGGCTGACGCCGGAAATGCTGCCGATGATCGTGACCACCACCCTGGCCAGAGGGGCGGTGAAGCTGTCGCAACAGAAAGTGATCGTCAAACGCCTGGACGCGATCCAGAACTTTGGCGCCATGGACATTCTGTGCACCGACAAAACCGGTACCCTGACCCAGGATAAAATCGTACTGGAACGCCACACCGACGTGTTCGGTGCCAACAGCGACCGGGTGCTGCGTTACGCCTGGCTGAACAGCTTCTACCAGACCGGGCTGAAAAACCTGCTCGACGTGGCGGTGCTGAGCTGTGCGGAACAGAACCAGCAGCCGGATGCACTACAGCATTATCGCAAGGTGGATGAGATCCCGTTTGATTTTGAACGCCGCCGCATGTCGGTGGTGGTCGCCAAAGACGCGCAATATCACGAGCTGATCTGCAAGGGCGCGCTGGAGGAAATGCTGGCGATTTGCAGCCACGTGCGTCAGGAAGATGACGTTCATCCGCTCAGCGATGCGCTGCTAGCGCGCATTCGGCGCATCACCGACGATCTTAACCAGCAGGGGCTGCGAGTGGTGGCGGTGGCCAACAAGATCCTGCCGGCGCAGACGCATGAATACGGCGTGGCCGACGAATCCGATCTGATCCTCGAAGGCTATGTGGCCTTCCTCGATCCGCCAAAGGAGAGCACCGCACCGGCGCTGGCGGCGTTGAAGAAAAACGGCGTGACGGTGAAGATCCTCACTGGCGATAACGAGCTGGTGGCGGCCAAGGTCTGTAAAGACGTCGGGCTGGCGGCAGATCACGTGCTGTGCGGCAGTGAAATCGAACACATGACGGACGAGCAGTTGGCGCAGGCGGCCGCGCGCACCACGGTGTTCGCCAAACTGACGCCGATGCACAAGGAGCGCATCGTCAAGCTGTTGCGTCAGCAGGGGCACGTGGTCGGCTTTATGGGCGACGGCATCAACGACGCCCCGGCGCTGCGGGCGGCGGATATCGGCATTTCCGTCGATTCAGCGGTGGATATCGCCAAGGAAGCGGCAGACATCATCCTGCTGGAAAAAAGCCTGATGGTGCTGGAGCAGGGGGTGATCGAGGGGCGCCGCACCTTTGCCAACATGCTGAAGTACATCAAGATGACTGCCAGCTCCAACTTCGGCAACGTGTTCAGCGTGCTGATCGCCAGCGCTTTCTTGCCGTTCCTGCCGATGCTGCCGCTGCATCTGCTGATCCAGAACCTGATGTACGACATTTCTCAGATCGCCATTCCGTTCGACAACGTCGACGAGGATCAAATTACTCAGCCGCAGCGCTGGAACTCCAGCGATCTGGGGCGCTTTATGGTGTTTTTTGGGCCAATAAGCTCGATCTTTGACGTGCTGACCTTCTGCCTGATGTGGTGGGTATTCAAGGCCAATACGCCGGAAATGCAGACGCTGTTCCAGTCCGGCTGGTTCGTGGAAGGGCTGCTGTCGCAAACGCTGATTGTGCATATGATCCGCACACGCAAAATACCGTTTATCCAGAGCCGCCCTTCATGGCCGCTGTGCATCATGACGTTGGCGGTGATCGCCACCGGCATCGGTCTGACCTTCTCGCCGTTGGCGGGTTTCCTGCAATTGCAGGCGCTACCGCTCGGTTATTTCCCGTGGCTGGTGCTGATCCTGGCCGGTTATATGGTGCTGACCCAGTGCGTGAAAGGCTGGTTCGTGCGCCGCTACGGCTGGCAGTAATCCCTCAAGCCCTCTCTGCGCTGCAAGAGAGGGCCTCTGTGATCCACCCCGGCTTTTCATCTTTGCGGTTGGACATCTGAACTATGCTCAGTCTTTATTGACAGCTTCGCTGTTTTTATTGATTTTTTTCCTTCGAGGAATTTCTGATGCATAGACCGCTCCGTTATACGCTACTGGCTTCATCGTTATTGCTTTCCCTCGGCGCGTTGGCCCAACCGGCTGGCTCGCTGCCGCTGATGCCCTGGCCACAGCAGGTCGAACTGACGCAGCCGGCGGGCAGGCTGGTGCTGGATCACCGCCTCACGTTTAAGGTGCAGGGCGACGATCTGGCAGAGGCGGAGCTGCGCTGGCGGCAACGCATCGAACTGCAGACCGGTTGGACGCTGGCACCGCAAACCGCAAAAGCCGAGGGCGCGGCGATTCAGGTGAATATCAAAGATAAAGTGGCCGCTCAGCCACTGCTCGGCAGCGATGAAAGCTACAAGCTGACGGTGACGCCGCAGGGCGCCACACTGACCGCCAATACCCGCTTCGGCGCGCTGCACGGCATGGAAACCCTGTTGCAACTGGTGCAGACCGACGGCCAAAACACCTTCTTGCCGCTGGTGACGATTGCCGATGTGCCGCGTTTCCCGTGGCGCGGCGTGCTGCTGGATTCGGCGCGCCATTTCTTGCCGCTGCCTGATATCCTGCGCCAGCTCGACGGCATGGCGGCGGCCAAACTCAATGTCTTCCATTGGCATCTGACCGACGATCAAGGCTGGCGCTTTGCTTCTGAGCTCTACCCCAAACTGCAACAGCTGGCCAGCGACGGCCAGTTCTATACCCGCGAACAGATGCAACAGGTGGTGGCCTACGCCACGGCGCGCGGCATCCGGGTGGTGCCGGAAATCGATCTGCCGGGCCATGCCTCCAGCATCGCCGTGGCTTACCCGGAATTAATGAGCGCGCCGGGGCCGTATCCGATGGAGCGCGAGTGGGGCGTGCACAAGCCGACGCTCGATCCGACCCGCGACGAGGTTTATCGGTTCGTTGACGCGATCATCGGCGAATTGGCGGCGATTTTCCCCGATCCCTACCTGCATATCGGCGGTGATGAAGTCGACGCCAGCCAGTGGAAGGCATCGGCCTCGATTCAGGCGTTTATGCAAAAAAATCAGCTGGCGGATACCCATGCGCTGCAAGCCTACTTCAACCAGAAGCTGGAGAAAATCCTCGAACAGCACCAGCGGCGCATGGTTGGCTGGGATGAGATTTATCACCCGTCGCTGCCGCGCACCATTGTCATCCAGTCCTGGCAGGGGCCGGATTCGCTTGGCGCCAGTGCGCAGGACGGCTACCAGGGCATTCTGTCCACCGGTTTCTACCTCGACCAACCGCAGAGCACCGCCTATCACTATCGCAACGAAATTTTACCCCAGCCGCTGGGGGTAGATACCGAGGTACAGCCCGCTGAGCAGGCACAGAGCTGGCAGTTCAGCATGCCGCGCCTGAAGGGCAGCGCAGTAGAAGGCAGTTTTACTTTGATCGAAGGCAAGCAGGGCTGGCGTGGTTTTATCGACTTCAACGGCAAATCCCGCCGTGCGTTGCACGATATCGTCTGGCGTTCTCCGCAGCAGGTAACCTTCCGCCTCGACAGCTGGATGGGCGAGACGCGCCCGGTATTCAGGCTGCAACAGGACCAACTGAGCGGCTATACGCTGATCGGCAACGTGCGCTACCCGACCAGCGGCAGCAGGCTGGCGGCGATCCCGGCGGGCAAAATGCCGGTGGTGCCGGGGGCGAAGCAGCGGGCCAATATTCTCGGCGGCGAGGCGGCGCTGTGGGCGGAAAACGTCCGTGCGCCGATCCTCGATCTCAAGCTGTGGCCGCGGGCCTTTGCGGTGGCGGAGCGGCTGTGGTCGGCGCAGGATGTGACCGATGAAAACAACATGTACCAACGGTTGGCGGCGGTGGATGCCTGGTCGGTGGTGTCGGTGGGCTTGCAGCAGCATGCCGAAACTGCCCGCGAATTCACCCGGCTGGCGAACAGCGTGGAGATTTTGCCGCTGCAAATTCTTGCCGAGGCGGTGGAGCCTGGGCAGTACTACACTCGCCAGCACCTGAAATTCAAGGCCGGCAATTATCATCAGTTCGAACCTTTGAACCGTTTTGCCGACGCGCTGCCGCCGGAAAGCAACGCGGTGCGCGACATGGGGCGACAGGTTGAGGCGTTGCTGAAGGACAAAAACGATCGCGCAGCGGCGCAGGCGATCCGCGAGCGTTTGCAACGCTGGCAATTGAACACCGCAGCGGTGAAAACGACTGTCGCCGGTAACCGGGTATTGCAGGATTTGGCTCCGGTGGCGCAGGACGTCGGTGCGCTGTCTACGCTGGGGTTGATGCTGTTGGAGCGCTATCAGCAGGGTAAGCCGTTGAGTAAAACCGAAGCCGGGCAGATACAACAGCAATTGGATGCCGCAGCGCAGGTGCGCGACGAAGTGGTGATTGCGGCGGTCTACCCGCTGGAGGCACTGCTGCGCGCCTGCGCGATCGAATAGGGGGGATTTAGGGCTCAACATGCTGAGCCCTAAAACTTACAACTGCAACGGCGGCAGCTGTTTGAAAATGCTGACCAGCCCTTCGCCCCAGCCTTTGCGAATGGCGCTGAAGTGCGGGTGATCTTCGGTAATGCGGTACTGCTGTTGGCTGCTGAAGCTGTCGCGCGGGTAGATCATCACGTCGAGCGGCAGGCCGACCGACAGGTTGCTGCGCAGCGTGGAGTCGAGAGAAATCAGCGCGCACTGCATCGCCTGCTCCAGCGGGGTATCGTAATTCAGCACCCGATCGATAATCGGTTTGCCGTATTTGCTTTCGCCAATCTGGAAATAGGGCGTATCCCGGGTGGCTTCGATAAAGTTGCCCTGCGGATAGATATGGAACAGCCGCATCTCTTCGCCGTCAATCTGGCCGCCGAGCAGCAGGCTGCAGCTGAAATCGGTGGTGCTGCCGCTCTGCTGGGCTTCGCTGTCGCGCTGGATCACTTCGCGCACCGTTTCGCCCACCAGCGTGGCGGCTTCATACAGATTGGGCACGTTGAGCAGGTTGGGGCGATCGGCATCCTTGCTGCGGCGCAGCAGCAGGCTGATGATGCTCTGGGTCGTCGCCAGGTTGCCGGCACTTTGCAGCACCAGCGTGCGCTCGCCGTCCTGCTGGAACACGTGCAGCTTGCGGAAGGTGGAGATATGATCCACCCCGGCATTGGTGCGGGAGTCGGAAGCAAACACCAGCCCGGATGACAAGCGCATGGCCACACAATAGGTCATACCAAAATCCTTCAAACGCGAATTAACACCGTGCTCGATGACGGCACGCCGGAAAAACCCAGCGTGCCGCAAACCGCTGCATTCGGCAAGGGGATGTTATTGCCCCTGAGCCTGGCTGGCCGGCATCATCTGCACTGCCGCCACAGTCTGCATATCCTCGCTGCCGCCGCCGAGCCTGATGCCGCGTACCGGGCAGGCATCCAGGTAATCGATCCCCACCGCCAGCTTAAGGTGCTGATTCGGCAGGCGGGTGTTGTTGGTAACGTCAAAACTGTGCCAGCGTTCGTCCACCCAGGCTTCCGCCCAGGCGTGGGTGGCGACGTGGGTGGAATCTTCGCTGTAAAGGTAACCGCTGACGTAGCGCGCCGGAATGTTCAGGCTGCGGCAGCAGGCCAGAAAGACATGGGTATGGTCCTGGCAGACGCCGTTGCCGGAAGCGAACGCCTGGGCGGCGCTGTCGGTCACCTCGGTGGCGCCCGGTGTGTAAGGCATTTTCAGCAACAGATCGCCCATCAGTTTTTCCAGCCCGGCAAGCAGCGTTTCCGGTTGGTAATAGCGCAGCGCAAAGGCCTGGATGGCGCTGTCGGGCTGAGTCAGCGGGCTGTGGCGCAGGAACACCAGCGGCGAGAGATGCCCCATCGTCGGGTCCTCTACGCCGTCTTCAATCTCCACCACGCCGTGGGCCTGAATGGTGATCGCCTGATGCGGGTGATCCAGCGTCAGCACGTGCAGCACATTGCCGAAGGCATCGGTGGTGCACACCGCGTCTTCCGGCAGCGTTAACTGCCAGGAGATGATGCGCTGGTGCTGCGAATCCTGCGGCGTCAAACGCAGATACTGGGTGCTGCGCTTCACCTGCTGGGCGTAGGTGTAATGGGTATTGTGCTCAATATTCAGTTTCATTGCGCCTCCAGGTAAGTGTGATGGATGCTTTCCGCGATGCCGTTGATCTGCCCGAGGAATAAGCCCAGCCAGTCGCTCAGCCCCACCTTGTTCAGATCCTTCATGCTGCTGAAACGCAGTTCGGCGTGCAGCGTGTGCGCCAGCCGGCGCGGTTCGTTGGCACTGTTGCCGCCAATCTGCTCCAACTGTTGCACCATGTCGCCGACGCAAGCCAGCAGGGAGCGCGGGATTTCGTTACGCAGGATCATCAGTTCGGCAATGGTTTCCCGGCTGAGCTGCTGCTTGTAGATGCTGTGATAGGCTTCGCGTGCGCTGACGGCCCGCAGCAGCGTGTCCATGCGGTAATACTCGCGCACCGGATCGTTGTCGTTATCCAGCAACTCGTTTTTGACGCCGAGCAGGCGCGCGGTGCTGTCTGCCCGCTCCAGCAGGGTGCCGAGGCGGATAAAGCACATCGCGTCGCTGCGCAGCAGGGTGCCGAACATCGCGCCACGAAACAGGTGCGAGCGCTCCTTGACCCAGTCGAAGAAGCCGTCGGCGCCCACAGAACCTATGCCCTGGCGGCGGATCAGCTTCATTTCGATCCAGGTGGCGTTAATGCATTCCCAGACTTCGGAAGACAGGCTGCCGCGCACCGCATGGGCGTTGTTCCAGCCCATTTGCAGGCAGCTGTAGATGCTGCTGTGGTTACGGCTGTCGAGCGCAAAAAAGCTCACCAGATTGGCCATCGTCAGATCGGGATAGGCGGCGGCGTACAGTTGCCCGGTGCCGGTCAGGTTGAGCGGCACCTGCAGATCATGATCTTCGCTGTCGCGGATCGGCATCATCGACAGTTTGTTGGTCACGTCGAGCACCCGGGCGATGCTTTCCGCCCGCTCCAGATAGCGGGCCATCCAATAGAGTTCACTGGCAGTTCGGCTCAGCATGCGTCATCCTCCAACACCCAGGTATCCTTGGTTCCCCCGCCTTGTGACGAGTTGACCACCAGTGAGCCTTGCGCCAGCGCTACGCGCGTCAGGCCGCCGGGCACCAGGCGAATTTCCGCACCGCTCAGGGCGAACGGCCGCAGATCGATATGACGCGGCGCCAGGCCATCGTTGACAAAGGTCGGGCAGGTCGACAGCGCCAGCGTGTTCTGCGCAATGTAGTTATGCGGTTTGGCCAGCAGCAGCGCGCGGAAGTGGGCGATTTCGTCTTTGGTCGCCGCCGGCCCAATCAGCATGCCGTAACCGCCGGCGCCGTGAACCTCTTTCACCACCATCTGTTCCAGGTTCGCCAGCACGTACGACAGCTCATTCTTGTGGCGGCACTGCCAGGTGGGCACGTTGTTGAGGATCGGCTCTTCCTGCAGATAGAAGCGCACCATGTCCGGCACGTACGGGTAGATCGACTTGTCGTCGGCCACGCCGGTACCTATGGCGTTCGCCAGCACCACGTTGCCGGCGCGATAGACGGAAAGCAGCCCCGGCACGCCGAGCATCGAGTCCGGGCGGAACGCCAGCGGATCGAGGAAGGCGTCGTCCACCCGGCGGTAGATCACATCCACCTTGCACGGCCCGGCGGTGGTGCGCATAAACACCGCGCCGTCCTTGACGAACAGATCGGCGCTTTCAACCAGCTCCACGCCCATCTGCTGGGCCAGGAAGCTGTGCTCGAAATAGGCGCTGTTGAAACGGCCCGGCGTCAGCACCACCACGGTGGGATCGTTAATCGGCGAGCTTTCGCGCAGGGTTTGCAGCAGGTGCGACGGGTAGCGCTCCACCGGGGCGATGCGCTGCTGGGCGAACAGTTCCGGGTACAGGCGCATCATCATCTTGCGGTTTTCCAGCATGTAGGACACGCCGGATGGGGTGCGAAGATTGTCCTCCAGCACGTAATACTGGCCGTCGCCACCGCGCACCATATCCACGCCGACGATGTGCGCGTAAATATTGCGGTGCAGATCGACCCCCTGCATGCAGGGCTGATATTGATCGTTAGCCAGCACCTGCTCGGCCGGAATAATCCCGGCTTTCAGAATATGCTGCTGATGGTAGATATCGTGCAGAAAGGCGTTGAGCGCCTGTACGCGCTGACGAATGCCGCGATCGAGCATCGCCCATTCGCTGGCGGGGATGATGCGCGGCACGCTGTCGAACGGGATCAACCGTTCGGCGCCGTCATCCTCACCGTAAACATTAAAGGTAATGCCCACCCGGTGAAACAACAGTGCAGCCTCTTCTCTTTTGCGCTGAATAGCCTTTTGGTCGGCCTGTTGCAGCCAATGCCAGTAAGCTTCGTAATGGCCCCGGTGTTTACCCTCAGCCAGAAGCATCTCATCAAAAAACGGTGAAGCGGACAGGTCGATATTTAGCATCGTCACCTCGTTGACATTGCAGGCTGTAACAAGATCGAGCATAAAATGTGCCAAAATGTGAAAGAGGCGAAAAGCGGCGTAAAAAGCAGGAAAAGGGCAGGGGAAAGCGCGATTTGGGTGCAGGCGCGGCGGGCGTTGCCTTAAAATGGGGCGAAATTGTGGTGCGTTGGGTTAACTATGATCCCTGATAGCGCACCCTAACGGATCGTTGCTTCAGGCGGGACAAATAAAAACGGCCAGCCGATGGCTGACCGTTGGGCGCGGTGGTCGTGGAATTAACGACGAACGGCGATGGCTTCGATCTCGATTTTCACGTCTTTCGGCAGACGGGCCACTTCGACGCAGGAACGGGCCGGGAACGGCGCGTTGTGCTCGGTGAAGAAGCTTTCGTAAGCGGCGTTTACGGTGGCGAAATCGTTCAGATCTTTCACGAACACCGTGGTTTTCACGATGTCGGCGACTTTCAGGCCGGCGGCTTCAACGATCGCTTTAACGTTTTCCAGCGACTGGCGTGCCTGTGCGGATACGTCGTCGGCCACTGCGCCGGTTTTCGGATCCACCGGGATCTGGCCGGAAGTGATGATCATGCTGCCCAGATCAACGCCCTGCACGTAAGGACCAATGGCTGCCGGGGCGAGTTCAGTGCTGATGCTACGTGACATTTTTTCTCCTGATATATACCCGTCATACTTGAAGCTACCTCTGTGTTGGCTGCGCTCACCCACCCGAATCACTTACTACAGTAAGCTCATCGGGATGAGTTCCCTTGCCGCCTTGACGCAACTCCAATTATTTTGGGTATACCATTTGTCTTTCAAACTGCAGCGTGGTCGGCTGCGTGTGCTCGCCGTAGGGGGCGAATAAATTCGCCCCCTACGGCATTCCATTATAGGGAGTGACGAGCGGATTAACAGCGTCGTTCCCGGCAAATGGGTATATTTCAATCCGCCTGCAGCACTACCTGATGGTCGAACTCTTTCTCGCAGTAGCGGCATTTCAGATGCACTTCGCCATCGCGGGATTTCACGCCGAAACTGGACGCCACCGGCTCGCTGCGGCTGATGCAGTTGCCGTTCGGGCAGGTCAGCACGCCGTCGATATGGTCCGGCAGGCTGAGGGTCAGCTTGCGCACCACTTCGTAGTTGTCGATGCGGTTCACCGTGGCTTTCGGCGCGTACATCGCCAGCTGGTTGGCCTGCTGCTCGGTCAGGAAGGTGTTCTCGATTTTGATCAGGTCTTTGCGGCCCAGCTCGTTGGAGGGCAGGTTCAGGCCGATGGTGATGCGCTGGTCGGTGGCGGTCAATTTGAACAGCGTCAGCAGCTTAAAGCCCACCTGCGCCGGAATATGGTCAATCACCGTACCGCACTTGATCGCTTCAACCTGCAGTTTGTTATCCTGAGTCATGACGGTTCCCCCTTAAAGAGCCAAATCTGCGTTTAATACCAGCGCCAGCAGTGCCTGGCGGGCGAAGATGCCGTTGCCTGCCTGCTGGAAGTAGTAGGCGTACGGCGTGGTATCCACGTCGGTGGTGATCTCGTCGATGCGCGGCAGCGGGTGCAGCACTTTGAGATTGGCGCGCGCGCCGGCCAGATCCGCCGCGCGCAGCACAAACTGCGCCTTCACGTTGGCGTATTCCGAAGGATCCAGACGCTCTTTCTGCACACGGGTCATGTAGAGAATATCCAGCTCCGGCACCACTTCTTCAATGCTGCTGTGCAGGCTGTATTCGATGCCTTTTTCTTCGAGCATTTTCAGGATGTAAGTCGGCATCGCCAGCGCATCCGGGGCGATAAAGTAGAAGCGGTTGCCTTCGAACTTGGCCAGCGCCTGCGCCAGCGAGTGTACGGTGCGGCCGTATTTCAGGTCGCCGACCATGGCGATATTGATGTTGTTCAGGCGGCCCTGGGTTTCCTGGATGGTGAACAGGTCGAGCAGCGTTTGGGTCGGGTGCTGGTTGGCGCCGTCGCCGGCGTTGAGCACCGGGACACCGCCGGAAAATTCCGTCGCCAGCCGCGCGGCGCCTTCCTGCGGGTGACGCATCACGATGGCGTCTACGTAGGTGCCGATGACCGAGATGGTGTCGGCCAGCGTTTCGCCTTTCTTGCCCAGCGACGTATTGCTGCCGTCGGCAAAACCGACCACCGAGGCACCGAGGCGATGCATCGAGGTTTCGAACGACAGGCGGGTGCGGGTCGAGGCTTCGAAGAAGCAGCTGGCGATCACCTTGTGCTTGAGCAACTCGGGCTGCGGGGTGGCTTTCAGGCTGGCGGCGGTGCGCAGCACCAGCTCCAGATCCTCGCGGCTGAGATCGTTAATAGAGATGATATGTTTGTGATACAGCGGGTTGGCCATTTTTCACTCTCCTCGACTCGTGCCCGTGGCGCGGGGCTTTTTAAGGCAAAAAAAAGCCCCTCAACGAGGGGCTTGAAACGATCGGTTTAGCAACAGGAGAAACAACGGCAGTTGGCCGCCGATTGGCGGTTGGTTTTGTCGGTTGCGGCTAACAAAACACATGGCGTTTTTCATGCTTTCTCCTGGCAAATTGTCGCGCATTATACTCGCGCTTTTCGCCACTGCAAGCGCTAAAACACCGATTTTTGCCGCTTCGCAATCGATTGGCCGGCGATGGCCGCTTGCCGGTTATTTGCTGACGCGATCGTAGTAGACCATGTCGGCGTTCAGGCCCTGCTGGTAGCCTTTGACGTTATCGCGCAGCACCACTTCGGTTTTGGCCTGATCGATAAACACATACGGCGAACTGCGTTGCAGCTCCTGTTGCATGGCGGTGTACAGCGCGGTGCGTTTGGCCGGATCGGCTTCGGCTACCGCCGCCAGCGTCTGTTTGCTCAACTGCGGGATCTGCCAGCCGTTGAGGCCCGCGACCGTGCTGGTTTTACCGTCGTTATAGGCGAAAGCGCTGGCGTTGGAATGTGCATCAAAATAATCCGGGATCCACAGGCGGATCGCCGCCTGATGCTGTTTGGCGCGTACCCGCGAATACACCTGGCTGCCGGCGGCCGGCAACAGATCCAGCTTCACGCCACCTTGGGCAAAACTGGCCTGCAACGCCTGAGCGAGGGTGATAAACGGCGGCTTATTCTCCACGTCCAGCGTCAGGGTGGCGTTGGTGATACCGGCCTTGGCCAGGATCGCCTTGGCCTTGGCCGGATCGAAGCTGAACGGGTTGTCTTCCAGCGCGCCCGGCAGCCCGACCGGCAGGAAGCTCTGGTGCACAAAATACTGCCCCTTCAGTAGATCCTGAGTAATTCCCTGATAATCGATCAGATAGCGCGCCGCCTCCCAGAAGGCCGGGTTTTTCAACAGCGGATTGGCGGCGTTGCCGGTGTTGAACACTAAATAGTTCTGCTCGGCGGACGGGATTTCCAACACCTTCACGCCCGGTTGATTTTTTAACGCCAGGGTCTGGTCCGGGCCAAGCTCACGCGCCACATCGGCGTCGCCCTGCTGGATCAATAGGCGGCGGGTGGCCGGGTCCGGCACGCTTTTAATGATGATGCTGTGCAGCAAGGGTTTGCTGCCCGGCGAGGTTGGATTGGCGTCCAGCACGATCGCCTGATGCGGCTGGTAGACGCGTATTTTAAACGGCCCGCTGCCGGCGGAGTGCATCTTCAGCCAGGCGTTGCCGTAGTCGCCGTCTTTGGCGTTCGGCTGCACCGCCTTGCTGTCGACGATCGAGGCGATCGGCGTGGAGAGAATATTCAGCGCCACCGCCGGGCTGACGTCCGCCGTCCAGCTCAGTTGCAGGTTGTGCTCGTCGATTTTCTTCAGGTGCGCGTCAATGTTGTCCGGCTGCCAGCCGAGCACGTTGAGGATAAACGCCGGCGATTTGTTCATTTTCACCGCGCGGCTGTAGGAGAAAATCACGTCGTCGGCGGTCAGCGGGTTGCCGGAGGCGAACGCCGCCTGTGGGCGCAGTTTGACGGTCAGGGTTTTTGCCGCCGCATCGCCCTGCCAGCTTTCCGCCAGCACCGGCACCACTTTCGCCGGATCATCGCGATCCGCCTGCACCAGCCGCTGATACAGGCTGGGTACGGTCTGGATGCTGGACAGCTCATTGGCTTCCGCCGGATCCAGGCTGACGATATCGTCCAGCGATTGCACCACCACCAGCGTGTTGGGCGGGGTGGCGGCGAGCGCAGAGGCGGACAGGGCGGCAAGCATTAACAGCGGCAGGACTTTGGCTTTCATCGGTGTGTATCCCCTGAAGGCGCCACGCATGGCGCTGAGAAGTGTTTGTTATCGTTGGTTTTCGCACCACGGTAGAACCTTTGCCCAAGGCAGGCAAAGGTCAATCGGCTATTTGATATGACAAGAATATATTAGGCGCGCCGGCCGGGGGTTGCCAGAGCGGGGAAGGGGGTGGGGCACGCGAGCCTGCAGACCTGCGCGCCGGAATAGGGTTTACATCGTTTCGCTCAGCGTGGCGACCATCACCGCCTTGATGGTGTGCAGGCGGTTTTCGGCCTGGTCGAACACCACGCTGTGCGCGGATTCGAACACTTCATCGGTGACTTCCATGCCGCCCTGCAGCCCGTATTGTTCCGCCATCTGTTTGCCGAGGGTGGTTTGGTCGTCGTGAAACGCCGGCAGGCAATGGAGGAATTTGACGTTCGGGTTACCGGTCAGTTTCACCATCGCCATATTGACCTGATAGGGTTTCAGCAGCGCGATCCGCTCCTGCCAGGTTTCTTTCGGTTCGCCCATCGACACCCACACGTCGGTGTACAGGAAATCCGCGTCTTTCACCCCTTCGGCAATGTCTTCGGTCAGGGTGATCTTGGCGCCAGTTTGTTGCGCCAGCGCCTGACACTCGGCGACCAGCTCCGGCTGCGGCCAACAGGCTTTAGGGGCCACCAGGCGCAGATCCATGCCCGCCAACGCGGCCGCTTCCAGCAAGGTGTTGCCCATGTTGTTACGCGTGTCGCCGAGGTAAGCGAATTTCACCTCGCTCAAGGGTTTGCCCGGCAGCTGTTCCTGCACGGTGAGCAGGTCCGCCAGCAGCTGGGTTGGGTGGAATTCATTGGTCAGCCCGTTCCACACCGGCACGCCGGCATGGGTGGCCAGGGTTTCCACCAAGTGCTGGCCGTAACCGCGGTATTGAATACCGTCATACATCCGGCCCAGCACGCGGGCGGTGTCTTTCATCGATTCCTTATGGCCGATCTGGCTACCGCTTGGGCCGAGATAAGTGACCTGGGCGCCCTGATCGAAAGCGGCAACCTCGAAAGAGCAACGGGTGCGGGTCGAGTCTTTTTCGAAGATGAGCGCGATGTTCTTGCCCTGCAAACGCCGCGTTTCCTTACCCTGCTTTTTGGCCTGCTTCAATTCGGCCGAAAGCCGCAGCAGCGCCAGCAGCTCTGTCGGCGTGAAATCCATTAACCTCAGAAAGTGACGTTTGTAGAACGGGTTCATCGTACTCATTTCCGCATGTCCTGATCGTTTTAATTGAATTAAAATTCACTTTATATGTATGAATATTCAATTTCAACCCCGAAGCAGAAATCTTTCACGTTTATCGTGGCAGCTATGGCGGCGGTGTGTGAAAATAGAAGGAATACAGGCCATTTGACTTGAGGATATAGGCATGGCAAACCGCGAACAGCTGGAAGAACAACGTGAAGAGACCCGCCTGATCATCGAAGAACTGCTGGAAGACGGCAGCGATCCGGATGCGCTCTACACCATCGAACACCACCTCTCTGCCGAAAAGTTTGAAGTGCTGGAGCAGGCCGCTGTCGAAGCCTTCAAGCTGGGCTACGAAGTGACCGACGCCGAAGAGCTGGAAGTGGAAGACGGCACGCTGGTCATGTGCTGCGACGTGATCAGCGAAGTCGGCCTGAATGCCGAACTGATCGACACCCAGGTAGAGCAGTTGTTGGCGCTGGCGGAACGTTGCGGCGTTAACTACGACGGTTGGGGCACCTACTATGAAGATCCGAACGGTGAAGACGGTGAGGATGATGAAGAAGACGGTGAATTGATCGACGAAGACGACGACGGCAAACGCCACTGATTAATTTTTGTACAGGAGCCGGCGCAAGCCGGCCCTTATAATTAAGCTGATGAAATACCAATCCCTGTTATCCCCGATTCTAAACTTCCTGCACTGCGAAACGCCCGATGGCTGGATCGACGCTGCGCGGCGTCCGGAAAACCTGCCGCTGTTGCTGACCGACCATATGGTGTGCGAGCTGAAGGCGGCGCAGACCGGCATGTGGCTGATTCGCCGCTACGTGGCGGACAAAGAGAGCGGCGATGCCTTGCTGGCGCTGCTCAGGCCCTATGAGGCTTTTCTGCATGAAGCGCAGGGCGAGCCGGAAACCTTGTTCCGCCAGGGCCAGTTCACCAGGAAAATCTTGCCGAAAAACGGGTCGGCCTACGGGCAGGATCTGGCGGACAAGATGGTGCTGCTGATCAAAGAAGAGTTGCACCATTTCTCGCAGGTGCTGGAAATCATGCAGGCGCGGCGCATTCCCTACAAGAAAATCACCGCCAGCCGCTATGCCAAAGGCATGATCCGCGAGGTTCGCACCCACGATCCGGCCACACTGATCGATAAGCTGATCTGCGGCGCCTACATCGAAGCGCGCTCCTGCGAACGTTTCGCCCGGCTGGCACCGCATCTGGACGACGAGTTAAACCGTTTCTACGTCTCGCTGCTGCGCTCCGAGGCGCGGCATTATCAGGATTACCTGACGTTGGCCGAACAGATTGCCGGCGGTGACATCAGCGAGCGCGTGGCTCACTTCGGCCGCATTGAAGCGGCGCTGATCCAGACCCCGGACAGCGAGTTCCGCTTCCACAGCGGCGTGCCCGCCGCTGCCTGAGCGTCGGGCGCCCGGTTTTCACATCGGCGCGCCCAGCAGCAAATCCACCGCTTTTTCCGCCAGCATGATGGTCGGCGCATTGGTGTTGCCGCTGGTCACCTGCGGCATCACCGAGCAATCGATCACCCGCAGCCGTTCAAACCCGTGTACCCGCAGTTGCAGATCGGTCACCGAGTCCTGCGGCGACGGGCCCATGCGGCAACTGCCTACCGGGTGATACATCGTTTTGCAGAAGTTACGCACGAACTCCTCCAGTTGCGTCTCATCGTTCAGCCATGCCGGCTGCGGCATCAGCAGATCTTTGACGATCGGCTTGAGGGCGGCGGTTTGCAGGAAGCGCAGGCCGAACTTCACCGCGCGCACGCTGCCGGCCAGATCTTCCGGATGGCCGAGGTAATTGGCGTGCAGTTTGACAGGATCGCGCGGATCGCGGCTGCGCAGCAGCACTTCGCCGCGGGCCTTCGGTTGCAGGTAGCCGACCTTCAGCGTGAAGCCGTGAATATCCGGCAGCGGCTCGCCGGGCACGTCGTCCCAGCTGTCCAGCATCGGCAGAAAGTGGATCTGCACGTCCGGCCGGCCGTCGCCCAGGCTGTCGGAGAAGGCGGCGCCTTCCAATACGTTGGAGGTGAGCACGCCGCTGCGGAACGCCAGCCATTCGGTGCCGTGGCGCAGCGCCTGCAGGCCGCGATCGGCGCCGAACAGGCTGATCGGCTCGCGGGTGCTGACGTTGATCGACATATGCAGGTGATCGTGAAAGTTTTTGCCCACCGGCAAGTCCGCGCGCGGCTCGATCCCCAGCTGTTGCAGGTGTTCGCGCGGCCCAATGCCGGACAACATCAGGATCTTCGGCGAGCCTACCGCACCGGCGCTGAGGATCACTTCTTTTGCGGCCTGCGCGGTGACTTCGCCGCCGTTCTGGCTATACACCACGCCGGTGGCGATGTTGCCGTCGAACACCACCCGATGCACCAGCGCGTTCAGTTTCACCACCAGCCGTTGCTCGTTACGCACCGCTTTCAGGTAGGTGCGGGCGGTACTGGCGCGTTCGCCGTTGTGGGTGGTGGTCTGGTAAAACCCCACGCCGTGCTGGCTGTCGCCGTTGAAATCGTTGCGGTAAGGCAGGCTCAGCTCCTGGCCGGCGCGGATAAACGCCATGCTGAGCGGGTGGCGGTACCGGTTCTCGCTGACCGGCAGCAGCCCCTCGCCGCCGTGATAAGCGTCGGACAGGCTCTCGTTGGCCTCGGCGCGTTTGAAATAGGGCAGCACGTCCTGATAGCCCCAGCCGACGCAGCCATAACGTTCGGCCCATTCGTCGTAATCCTGCCGCTGGCCGCGAATGTAGATCATGCCGTTGACCGAGCTGCTGCCGCCCAGCACCTTGCCCTGGGCAATTTGCATGCGGCGGTTGTTGGCGTGCGGTTCCGGTTCGGTTTCATACGGCCAGCTTTTTTTGGCGATGATCTTCGCCACGCCGGCCGGCATCTTGATGAACAGGTTATTGTCGTCGCCGCCGGCTTCCAGCAGCAGCACCCGCGCCTGGGTGCGGCGGATCAGCTGCGCGGCCAGCACGCAGCCGGCGGAGCCTGCGCCGACAATGATGTAATCAAAAGCGTTTTCCGACATGACCGTTCTCCGTGCGAATGCGGCATAAGCCTGTCAGGGCAGAGTATCGCAAGGCGGCAAGAGGTCAATTTGTAATCGTTAATTTGTTAATGAATATCACAAAAAATATGATAATTGGTTTTAGTTTTTATTATATCATTTTGATTTTATTGTTTTTATATAAAAAATACAAAATATGACCATGTTAATGATCATGCGTGGCCTGGTTTCAGGCAGGGTTTTGGCGCCGTGGGATAGCAAAAAACGGTAACGAGCCTGGGAGAAACGCGTTAATAAAATCGCTGCGTCTTTGTTTTTTACCGAGAAATTAAATATGGGATTAATCTGATTAGAAAGAAAGTGTCAGGGAAGTGGGGCTGCTATATGATGACGACACTTGTTAGCGGATAATATATTAAGAAATATGGAAATTTCAATTAATAAGTCTAATTATTTAAAAGGGATTGCCATCATTCTGATGTTGGTCCACCACCTGTTCGCCTATCCAGACCGAATTAGCCCTGATATTCCGGTGTATTATATCGTTAGCGGGATCAATATTGAGATGTATCTTGGTTTGTTCGGCAAGATTTGCGTGTCGATGTTCCTGTTCTTGTCCGGTTACGGTTTTTCACTTAAAAAAGACATTTCTTTTAAATATATCTGGGGCAAGCTGAAGAATTTATATATCAGCTACTGGATAGTGTTGTTTATCTTTGTGCCGATCGGCATTATTTTCTTTCCGGGTGAAAGATATTCCCTTTCGCCGTCGCTGTTTATCGAAAACCTGATTGGCCTCAAATCCACCTACAACAGCGAGTGGTGGTTCTTCAAACTTTATGTTCTGTACGTGCTCTCGTTGCCGCTTTTGTCGAAACTGAATACGACGGCCTTGCTGGGCGTGCTGTTTGCGGCGGCGCTGTGCGGCAGGGGATTACAGTATTTCCCTTGGGCGCCGCAGGCGCTGATCGAGTATTGCACCTGGCTGCTGCCTTTTGGTGTTGGCATGGTGTTTGGCCGTACCCAGCGTGCCCCGGCGGACTCGTGGTTGGCGAAGCTGATTGATACGTTGGGCCGCACCCATCCGTTGATCTTGCTGGTGGTGACTGTGGCGGTGTTTATCGTCGCCCATAACCCGGGGCTGCTGGTAGTGACGCCGCTGTTTATCATCGCGATGATGAAAACCGCCGACGGGCTGGGCAGCAGGGTGAACAAGGCGGTGGTTGAGTTGGGCAAACATTCGATGTACATGTGGCTGACCCACAGCTTCTACTGCTATTACTTCACCCAGAAACTGATTTTTGCGCCGCGCTATACGCCGCTGGTGCTGCTGCTGTTGATCCTGGTGTCGTATCTCACCAGTCTGGTGTTGAGCCGGATTGAGTTAGCTATCAAAAGCGGGGGGATGGGGGGGAAAACAGATTCAAGGCGGGATCTGCCAGAAGGCTGACAAAGTCCGTTATTAGGGAGAGCGTGCCGAAGGGGTCGTAACGGCCTTGGCCGTCGGAGCGCCCCTCGGTGCGCTAGGCCCGAGTATCTCGGGCTTACAACCAACTCTGATTAAAGCGTTTTCAGCATGGTCACTTCGCAGTCGACGTGGCCGGTGGTGCCCATGGCGCAGTCGATGTGTTCGAAGCCCAGATGCTCATACAGCCCGATGGCCTGCGTCAGGCTGGCGGTGGTTTCTAAATAACAACAGCGGAAGCCCTGTTGACGGGCAAACTCCAGCGCCTGCAACGCCAGGCGTTTCGCCAGGCCCTTGCCGCGCAAAACCGGCAGAAAATACATTTTCTGTAATTCGCAAATATCGTCTTCACCGCCCTGCAGCGGGGCAACGCCGCCGCCGCCGGCAATCTGGCCGTCGACTTCTATCACCCAATAAGCGCTGCGCGGTAGGCTGTAGAGCTGATACAAGACGTCCAGATTGGGATCGGAAACGGTATAGCCTTTATCCGCCGTCAAACCGTGCTCGGCGGAGACTTCGCGAATGACGTTAGCAATAGCGGCATTGTCGTCAGCCGTTATTGGGCGCACCAGAAGACGCACTGGGGTTGCTGTTGTCATGTTTACACTCGCCATAAAAAGAACCTGAATAGTTCCGGAATATCATTTTTGGTGCAGACAAAAACGCGCCGGGTTTATACCCTGGCGGCGTCCATGTGGGACGTTGCCTTTCACCTTGTAATAACATCTTAACCGGGCCGGATGCAACGGCGATAAAAAAACAGCGGGGAGATCCCCGCTGTTTTCAACTGTTGCAGCGAACCGACAGATTACAGCGCGGCGATGGTCGCCTGCTGCTCTTGCAGTTTCACTTTGCCTTCTTTGCAGGCCGCCAGACGCTCACGCTCTTTAGCGACGACTGCTTCCGGTGCGCGCGCCACAAAGCCTTCGTTCGACAGCTTGCCTTCGATCGAGGCGATTTCCGCATCCAGCTTGCCCATCTCTTTCGACAGACGCGCGATTTCAGCGTCTTTATCGATAAAGCCGGCCATAGGGATCAGCAGCTCGGCACCGTCCACCAGTTTGGTGACCGATAACGGGCCTTTGTCACCCGCAGGCAGCAGGGCGATAGACTCCAGGCGCGCCAGACGCTCGATAAAGCTCTGGTTCTCCTGCACGCGGCGCTGGGCGTCGGCGTTGCAGTTGCGCAGCAGTACTTCCAGCTGTTTGCTTGGGGCGATGTTCATCTCGGCGCGGATGTTACGCACCGCGGTGATCGCCTGTTTGATCCACTCCAGGTCGTTCAGCGCCTGCGTGTCTTCCAGCGCGGCGTCGTACTCTGGGAACGGCTGCAGCATGATGGTGTCTGCGGTTTCGCCGGTCAGGGTTTTCACGCGCTGCCAGATGGTTTCGGTAATGAACGGGATCACCGGGTGCGCCAGGCGCAGCAGGGCTTCCAGCACGGTGATCAGCGTGTGGCGTGTGCCGCGCTGTTCCGCTTCGCTGCCGTTGATCACGACCGGCTTGGTCAGCTCCAAATACCAGTCGCAGAACTGGTTCCAGGTGAATTCATACAGAATGTTGGCGGCCAGATCGAAGCGATAGGTGTCCAGCGCTTCGCGGTATGCCTTCACCGTACGGTTGAATTCGGCCAGGATCCAGCGGTCCGCCAGCGACAGCACTTTCTCGCCGCCGTTAAAGCCACAGTCTTGATCTTCCGCGTTCATCAGCACAAAGCGGCTGGCGTTCCACAGCTTGTTACAGAAGTTGCGGTAGCCTTCCAGGCGCTTCATGTCCCAGTTGATGTCACGGCCGGTAGAGGCCAGCGCCGCCAGGGTGAAGCGCAGGGCGTCGGTACCGTGCGGCTCGATGCCGTTCGGGAACTGCTTCTCGGTGCGCTTGCGGATTTTTTCCGCCAACTGCGGCTGCATCATGTTGCCGGTGCGTTTTTCCAGCAGGTCTTCCAGCGAGATGCCGTCAACCATGTCCAGCGGATCGATCACGTTGCCTTTCGACTTGGACATCTTCTGCCCTTCGTCGTCGCGGATCAGGCCGGTCATGTAGACGGTCTTGAACGGGACCTGCGGTTTGCCGTTTTCGTCCTTCATGAAGTGCATGGTCAGCATGATCATGCGCGCAATCCAGAAGAAGATGATGTCGAAGCCGCTGACCATCACGCTGGTCGGGTGGAAGGTTTTCAGCGCGTCGGTCTGCTCTGGCCAGCCCAGGGTAGAGAAGGTCCACAGGCCGGAAGAGAACCAGGTGTCCAGCACGTCTTCGTCTTGCGTCAGCACCACGTCGGCGCCCAGGTTGTTTTCGCTGCGCACTTCTTCTTCGCTGCGGCCAACGTAGACTTTGCCGTTCACGTCGTACCAGGCCGGAATGCGGTGGCCCCACCACAGCTGACGGGAGATGCACCAGTCCTGAATGTCGCGCATCCAGCTGAAATACATGTTTTCGTACTGCTTAGGCACGAACTGAATCTCGCCTTGCTCAACGGCTTCCACCGCCACTTTCGCCAGCGGCGCAGTGCGCACGTACCATTGGTCGGTCAGCATCGGCTCGATCACCACGCCGCCGCGGTCGCCGTAAGGCACCGTCAGGTCGTGTGGTTTGATCTCTTCCAGTAAACCAAGCTCTTCAAAGGCGGCAACCACCGCTTTACGCGCCGCGAAACGCTCCAGGCCACGGTATTGGGCCGGAATTTCGTTGCAGTAGTCGGTGCAGATTTCGCCGAGCGTGTTGAACACTTCCGCTTCCTGGCGGATATCGCCGTCGAAAGTCAGGATGTTGATCATCGGCAGGCCGTGACGTTTACCGACTTCATAGTCGTTAAAGTCGTGCGCCGGGGTGATTTTCACGCAGCCGGTGCCTTTTTCCATATCGGCGTGTTCGTCGCCGACGATGCGGATGCGGCGGCCAACCAGCGGCAGAATGATTTCTTTGCCGATAAGGTCTTTGTAGCGCGGATCTTCCGGGTTCACCGCCACGCCGGTATCACCGAGCACGGTTTCCGGACGGGTGGTGGCGACCACCAGATACTCTTTGCCTTCGGCGGTTTTCGCGCCGTCGGCCAGCGGGTAGCGCAGGTGCCACATCGAGCCTTTGGACTCGCGGTTTTCCACTTCCAGATCGGAGATGGCGGTGCGCAGTTTCGGATCCCAGTTCACCAGGCGCTTGCCACGGTAGATCAGATCTTCTTTGTGCAGACGAACAAACACTTCGCGTACCGCGTTGGACAGGCCTTCGTCCATGGTGAAGCGCTCGCGCTCCCAGTCGACGGAGTTGCCCAGACGGCGCATCTGGCGGGTAATGGTGCCGCCGGATTCCGCTTTCCACTGCCAGATTTTGTCGATGAACGCGTCGCGGCCATAGTCATGGCGGGTTTTGTTTTCTTCTGCGGCGATCTTGCGCTCAACCACCATCTGGGTCGCGATACCGGCATGGTCGGTACCGGCCTGCCACAGGGTGTTTTTCCCCTGCATGCGCTGGTAGCGGATCATGGTGTCCATGATGGTCTGCTGGAAGGCGTGGCCCATGTGCAGGCTGCCGGTGACGTTCGGCGGCGGGATCATGATGCAGAAGCTTTCCTGGCTGGTATCGCCGTTTGGCTTGAAGTAACCCTGGTTTTCCCAGTGATCGTACAGCTTCTGTTCGATCTCTTTCGGGTCGTAGGCGGTATCGAGATGACTGTTTGTCTTTTCCATTTTATATCGTTGTTCAGTGAGTTGGCGGCGTTGCCGTGGTCAAATGGAAGCCGACGCTGCGATAGGCTTTATATCGGTCGCGCGCCAACTGTTTCAGGGTGTCTTCGTAAGGGACGAAGTCTACCACTTCATGGAAAGCAGTAGCAAAATCTGCAAACTGCGGCAGCAGGGCGATCAGCAGATCCCGTGGGGAGTTGCCGCGCTTGCCGGGCCAGCACAGCTCTACCGGCGCGCCGTAGTGCGGGCCTTCGCCGGCCAGGTTGTGCGGCACGAACTGGTGCGGATCGCGCTGCCACAGCGCTTCATCCAGCCGCTGGGCCTGTTCCTGGCTCTCGCAGGCGATCAACACCCGCTTGCCGGAACGCCAACGTTCGGCGGCAACGGCGCAGGCCACGGCCTCATGCGCGCTGAGCGCGCCTGCCGGTTCCGCGTGTTCAATAAGATAGAACGTTGCCTGCTTGATCATCTGATTCACCGCTGCCTATAAAAAAATGTAGGGGCACAGCATGCTGTGCCCCTCGGGATTATACCTGAATTACCGCTCAGATTTAATCGTCGCCGTTTAACCCAGCGCGGTTCAGTAAAAACTGCGCCAGCAGCGCTACCGGACGACCGGTCGCCCCTTTGGCCTTGCCGGAACGCCAGGCGGTGCCGGCGATGTCCAGGTGCGCCCAGCTGTACTTGCGGGTGAAGCGCGACAGGAAGCAGGCGGCGGTGATGGCACCCCCCGGACGGCCGCCAATGTTCGCCATATCGGCAAAATTGGAGTCCAGCTGCTCGTAGTACTCGTCGGCCATCGGCAAACGCCACGCGCGGTCGCCGGCCTGCTCGGACGCGCCGATCAGTTCGTGCGCCAGCGGGTTGTGGTTCGACATCAGGCCGGTGATGTGGTGGCCCAGCGCGATCACGCAGGCGCCGGTCAGGGTGGCGACGTCAATCACCAGCTCCGGATCGAAACGCTCGACGTAGGTCAGGGTGTCGCACAGCACCAGGCGGCCTTCGGCGTCGGTGTTGAGCACCTCGACGGTCTGGCCGGACATGGTGGTCAGCACGTCGCCCGGACGATAAGCGCTGCCGCCCGGCATGTTTTCACAGCCTGCCAGCACGCCGATCACGTTCAGCGGCAGGTTCAGCTCCGCCACTACGCGCATCACGCCGTACACGGTGGCTGCGCCGCACATGTCGTACTTCATCTCGTCCATGCCTTCGGCAGGTTTGATCGAGATGCCGCCGGAATCGAAGGTCAGCCCTTTGCCCACCAGCACGATCGGCTTAGCGTCCGGGTTCGGGTTGCCCTTATATTCCATCACTGACATCAATGATTCGTTCTGCGAACCGTGGCCGACCGCCAGATAGGCGTTCATCCCCAGCTCTTTCATCTGCTGCTCGCCGATGACGCGGGTAACGATGTTGGTGCTGAAGGCGTCCGCCAGTTGGCGAGCCTGGGAGGCCAGGTAACCGGCGTTACAGATATTCGGCGGCATGTTGCCGAGATCTTTCGCCGCTTTAATGCCGGAAGCCACCGCCAGACCGTGCTGAATAGCGCGTTCGCCGCTGGTCAGCTCGCGACGGGTCGGCACGTTGAACACCATTTTGCGCAGCGGACGGCGCGGCTCCACTTTATTGCTTTTCAGCTGATCGAAGGTGTAGAGCGTTTCTTTGGCGGTTTCTACCGCCTGGCGCACCTTCCAGTAAGTGTTGCGGCCTTTCACGTGCAGCTCGGTCAGGAAGCAGACCGCTTCCATGGAGCCGGTATCGTTAAGGGTATTGATGGTTTTTTGAATCACCTGTTTGTACTGGCGTTCATCGAGCTCGCGCTCTTTGCCACAGCCGATTAACAGGATGCGTTCGGAGAGAATGTTAGGTACATGGTGCAGCAGTAATGTCTGCCCGACTTTACCTTCCAGTTCGCCACGGCGCAGTAATGCGCTGATATAACCATCACTGATTTTGTCGAGTTGTTCTGCGATAGGGGACAGGCGGCGCGGCTCGAAAACGCCGACTACAATACAGGCACTGCGCTGTTTTTCCGGGCTACCGCTCTTTACACTGAACTCCATGCACTCTCCTGAATCTTAAAGACAAAGGCGGAAGCTACGGCTAGAATGACCCAACTCCGTAATGAACTCCCGCCATTGAGTTAACTAACTATGTTAACCTGAACGGCGTAAATTGCTCTGTTTTGGCGACTATAGGCAAGTTCCTATAGGACACCCAAATGCTAGATGTTGTAATACTATTTTAGCTATGACGGTTGCCATATGATGAGAATAAATGGCGGATTAGCGATGAAACTATCGATTTTCCTGCAAAAAGACAAGTTTTCACAGGCGTAATAAGCGTGATCATCATAAGATATCTGGTACGGGAAACGCTAAAGAGCCAAATCGCGATCCTTTTCATCCTGCTTCTGATCTTCTTTTGTCAGAACCTGGTCAAGGTGTTAGGCGATGCGGTGGACGGCGATGTCCCGACAAATTTAGTCCTTTCTCTGCTTGCATTGGGTGTGCCGAAGATGGCGCAGCTAATCCTGCCATTAAGCCTGTTTCTCGGCTTGTTGATGACGCTTGGGCGGTTGTATACCGACAGCGAAATCACCGTTATGCACGCCTGCGGGCTGGGTAAACGCACTCTGATCATCGCCGCGATGGTGCTGGCACTGATTACCTCCGCCGTGGCGGCGGTAAACGTGTTCTGGGCCGGCCCGCTGGCTTCCCGTTATCAGGATGTGGTGATCAGCGAGGCGAAAGCCAACCCGAGCATCGCCGGCCTGGCGGAAGGGCAGTTCAAACCGTCGCAAGACGGCAACGCCGTGCTGTTTATCGGCAACGTCAAGGGCAGCACCTTCAACGACGTATTCCTGGCGCAACTGCGGCCGAACGGCAACCAGCGCCCTTCCGTGGTGGTGGCCGAGCACGGCAAGATCAACCAAATGAAAGACGGCTCGCAGGTGGTGACGCTCGATAAGGGCACCCGCTTTGAGGGCACCGCGTTGCTGCGTGACTTCCGCATTACCGATTTCAACGACTATAAAGCCGTGGTGGGCCACCGTGCGGTCGCCATTGACGGCAACCAGGCCGAGCAGATGTCGATGCAGGCGCTGTGGCAGTCGGACGATCCGGACGCGCGCGCCGAGTTCCACTGGCGTCTGACGCTGGTGCTTTCCGTGGCCATTATGGCACTGCTGGTGGTGCCGCTCAGCGTGGTGAACCCGCGTCAGGGCCGCGTACTGAGCATGCTGCCGGCCATCCTGCTGTATTTGATTTTCTTCCTGCTGCAGACCTCGCTGCGCTCCAACGGCGGCAAAGGCAAGCTGGACCCGATGATCTGGCTGTGGGTGGTCAACGCGGCGTACTTCGCTATCGCGCTGGCGCTGAACCTGTGGGATACGGTGCCGATGCGTAAGCTGCGTGCACGCCTGAGAGGAGCGGCCTGATGTTTGGTGTTTTAGACCGATATATCGGTAAGACGATTTTCAACACCATCATCATGACGCTGTTCATGCTGGTGTCGCTTTCCGGCATCATCAAGTTCGTCGACCAGCTGCGTAAAGTGGGCCAGGGCGACTACTCGGCGCTGAGCGCGGGGATGTTTACCCTACTGAGCGTGCCAAAGGACATCGAAACTTTCTTCCCGATGGCGGCCCTGCTGGGCGCACTGCTCGGCCTGGGGCAACTGGCGACGCGCAGTGAACTGGTGGTGATGCAGGCTTCCGGTTTTACCCGCATGCAGATCGCCGGCTCGGTGATGAAAACCGCTATCCCGCTGGTGCTGTTGACCATGGCGATTGGCGAGTGGGTGGCGCCGCAGGGCGACCAGATGGCGCGCAACTACCGTGCGCAGCAGATGTACGGCGGCTCGCTGCTTTCCACCAAAAGCGGCCTGTGGGCGAAGGACGGCAACGACTTCATCTACATCGAGCGCGTGGCGGGCGAGAAAGAACTTTCCGGCGTAAACATCTACCACTTCAACGACCAGCGCAGGCTGGAGACGGTGCGCTATGCCGCCACCGCCAGCTTTGAAGACGGCGTGTGGAAGCTTTCGCAGGTGGATACTTCCGACCTGACCAACGAAAAGCAGGTTACCGGCACCCAGACGTTGACCGGCGAATGGAAAACCAACCTGACCCCGGACAAACTGGGCGTGGTGGCGCTGGACCCAACCTCACTCTCCATCAGCGGCCTGCACAACTACGTGAAGTACCTGAAGCAGAGCGGCCAGGAAGCCAGCCGCTACCAGCTGAACATGTGGAGCAAGGTGTTCTCGCCGCTTTCTGTGGCGGTGATGATGCTGATGGCGCTGTCGTTCATCTTCGGGCCGCTGCGCAGCGTGCCGATGGGCGTGCGCGTGGTGACCGGCATCAGCTTCGGGTTCCTGTTCTACGTGCTGGACCAGATCTTCGGCCCGCTGAGCCTGGTGTACAACATGCCGCCGGTGCTGGGCGCGTTGCTGCCGAGCATGCTGTTCCTGCTGATCAGCGTGTATATGCTGCTGAAACGCAAGTAGCGGCATTACGGGCAGTTTAAGAAGGCGTGGCCATTGGGTTGCGCCTTTTTTGTTTCTGGCGCCTGGTGGGGCGCGGAGCGTGATTACGGCGGGGTAGGCGTTGGCGCGCTGCATGCTGCGCCCACAAAATGGACACAATGTGACCCCTGCGACGATTTTTTCAGCACTTAACTCATTGAACAACGGATAAGTGTTGCATGCGGATCGCTGAAAGGTATAATTCACCCGTTTTCCGCATACTACTTGCAGTGCCGAAGTGGCGAAATCGGTAGACGCAGTTGATTCAAAATCAACCGTAGAGATACGTGCCGGTTCGAGTCCGGCCTTCGGCACCATTAGTACAGCGCGAACAAGAAGCCACCGAAAGGTGGTTTTTTTGTGCCTGGAATTCAGGGCTTGATGTGGCTTTCTGTTGTAACCTGACGCTGATTAGAAAAACATCACTACGCAATCTTTATAAAAGTTATTCACTTCTATTAAGCGAGATTTGGTTATGGGCTCATCAGAAAAACAAACTATCAGTGCTCAGATACCGGTGGGGCTCGCCGTTGCGGTTGAAGACCTGACTAATGAATTCTATAGCTCTAAACGGTGGCATCGACAGGTGTTAGCCGGTCTTGCTGATGTAGATGAAGGTCGTGTGGTCAGTCATGTTGATATGCTCGATTTCATCGCCAGCTTAAAAACAGAGCAGACAGAAATTCGTTGAGTGCTTAAAGTTCAGGATGAGCTGGATCCTGTTTATGGAAAGACAATAGCTTCAGTTTCGACACTGTAGTGGCCGTCTTTTTCAGGTTTCAGCAGGAAATAGCGTGTACTGCGATAGGTTGCATTCTGCACGCTGTAGCTTTGTTCCACGACGTACACTTTTTCCCCATTAGTCATCGCACGGCCCGCCCCTAAAAAATCAATCGCATAGTTGCCGTCAATGTTATCGGCCAGATTTAAGACACCGTCTTTTTTATCCACAAAATGGATGGACCCATCGACGGATTTCAGAGATTTTCCCGCGTTAACTTGCTTAGCTCTAAGCTTGAGGTCATCGTTACTTATTGCCTGATACATCAATGCGGGCAACCGTTCCGGCAAGCTTGCTGGTGTACCAATAACCAACCCTTTATGACCAGCAGAGAATGAGCCAGCCCGTAAACCGTGACTGATCAGGCAGGCCCCCAGATATTGCCGGAGCGTATTATAATCCATCGCATTCTTGCTTTGCTCAACCGGCTGCCCGAACTGTTGATATTTTTGGTAAAAGTCGGCGCAGGATGTGGCTTGCAACTGCTTGTTTCCCGGCCCTTTAAAATAAAACTGATCTGAAAAATCGCTGTCTTTGGCGAAAATAGACCGATCAATCTCTGCAGGGGATAACAAGCCCGCTTCAGCGCTGGAGAGCCCAAATATAAAGGGGACAATCAACCATAATTTCTTCACTTTAGCCATTCCGTGTGCTTCCTTTTCAATGAGATATGTTGATGTGGGGAAAGGAGGTTCGTGTGTTTGCCTGAATTATAGTGACGGATATTGGTTCTGGAGATTCAAGCTTATAATTTATCTCAGTCTGCGCATATACCGATCATTGCCACTGTTAAATCCCTTTTATTGGTTTCTTCATTAATTTTGCTACCAGGCGAGGTTTAGTTATGGGCTCAGATACCGATGGAGCTTGCTGCACCCTCGTCATTGCAGTTCCCTGAACGCTCATTTCCATCCAAGAGATGCTGGACTAACGGGAAGTGATGTTTATCATGTTATCGAGACTACCGATCCAGAGAGCGTGCTATGCAACATATCATTGAAGGTTTCCTCAGCTTCCAGAAAGAGATTTTCCCTCAGCGTCAGGAGCTCTTCCGCAGCCTTGCCTCCAGCCAGAACCCTAAAGCGCTGTTTATTTCGTGTTCTGACAGCCGCCTGGTACCCGAGCTTGTGACTCAGCAAGAGCCGGGGCAGCTTTTCGTTATCCGTAACGCAGGCAACATCGTTCCTTCCTTTGGCCCGGAGCCGGGTGGGGTGTCGGCGACCATCGAATACGCGGTTGTGGCGCTTGGCGTCACGGATATCGTGATTTGCGGCCACTCGAACTGCGGTGCCATGAAGGCGATAGCCTCTTGCCAGTGCCTTGACCCGATGCCTGCCGTTGCCCACTGGCTGCACTATGCGGACGCGGCAAAAGCGGTGGTAGAGAAGAAAACGTGGGATAACGAAACCGACAAAGTTAACGCTATGGTTGAAGAGAACGTAATAGCCCAGCTAAATAATATTAAGACTCACCCGTCCGTTGCCGTTGGTCTGCGCAACAACGGCCTGCGTCTGCACGGCTGGGTGTACGACATCGAAAGTGGCGAGATCCGCACGCTGGATAAAAATACGAAGAATTTCGTTTCGCTGGCGGATAACCCCGACGTTTGCTTCGAATAACGTGATGCCTGGCCTTGGCGATGAAATTGAATCCACGTTCCGGCGTGGATTTTTTTATGGATAGGTCTCATTAGTTGAATGTCATTAATAATGTTCGCTTTGGATATTCACTAACTCACTTGGTTAGCCATCCAGTCAATTGTGTCACCAGTATGCTGATATGTAGGCCTCCGTATTAAGTATAATTATTAACATAAGGGGCTTGTATGTGAAATATTCTATTTTTTACATCACCTATGAGCATTGTGAGAATGATAAACTATTAAAAATCCATATTTTTGGCGAAGAGACTTAACAATGATGATATATCTAAAAGTAAAGTTCAAGGGTGGCCAATCAAGAACTAGCATAAGTTATTTAGTCGGTCATACTGTATAAAACGTGAGTAATCACGTTTTATACAGTGGAGGTATTAAAACTTTATAAAAATCAGGAGGTGGCATCTTCAGGTAGATTGACCGTATAGTAACCAAATAACACCAGACTTATGTGAAAGAAAGCAAATACCGCAAAAAAAATCAGGGATGAACGAAAATCCTCTTCCGGAGTAGCCAACATCCAGTCATAAAAAGATGCACAGGTTATGCCTATCATAAACCTGACTAAAATATCCGCCAATTTGCTAAAATTATTTTTATATCTATTTTTACTAGGTTTTATGTACACTATTGTTTTATATGATTTTAAATCCCACGCCATCCACCATAACAAAGAAATACATATAAAAGTAACGACAACCCATCCTGCTGGATTATTCAAGTCTATCTGGTTTTTTAACGCGCAATACAATCCCGTACCTAATAGTGCGAGTGATATATCGTGAACATAGCTTATGGTTTTTTTATAATACGTCTCATTTATATCTTTCTCTACTAAGTAGCCTTTCATAAGATTCCATCCTATATTTAAAAATAAATTAATTTATATTTCTTTAGATTGTAATGCTGAGCTATTTTTTTTGTGCTGATTTACGATATGGCAATGATGCAGTAACTGTTAGCACGGTCTGAATTTTAGTATAAAAATTTGGCATTAAGAAAAAATTTTATCACGATTTTAGCCTTAGAGCTGGTCAGAGGGATTTAGCATTTGCAGACCATTAGTTATCATACGAACAATAATCCGTCTCAAGGTGGTTTTTGTTCTTAAAATTCGACATGTCCCTATTTATATTCAATATGTTACAGATAGTTATCCGCGATAGAGGATATGGTCATTTTTATCCTCTGTAGAGGATAATATTTGCTTTATCCTCTATAGGGGATAATACTCATTTCATCCGCTTGGGAGGATAAAATGAAAATCACCTCGGCAAAGATGTTGGCGCATGCGCTACGCAATGAGCGTAAAAAGCGTAACCAGAGCCAAAGCAAAACCGCTGACAGCATCGGATTAAAACAGGCCACGGTTTCCGCCTTTGAAAACAACCCGGACGGCACCCGGCTGGAGACGTTGTTTAAACTGCTTGCTGCGCTGGATTTAGAGCTACAAGTGACTCCGCGCGGTAAGCCGGTCGATCCCAAAACCTGGGATCAGGAGTGGTGAGCATGGAAAAGCTACGTGTGGCGCTGAATGGCACTGTTGTTGGGACGCTGGAAAAGCACGCGGGCGGCGCGATGTCGTTTGTTTACCACGAAGAGTGGCTGGCACAAGCCGGTGCGCGCGCCATATCGTTATCCCTGCCGCTACAACCAGAACCGTTTCGCGGTGACGTGGTGTATAACTTTTTCGACAACCTGCTGCCGGACAGCGAACTTATTCGCAGCCGCCTACAGGCGCGTTTTAAAACGGCAACCAAACAGCCTTTTGATCTGCTTTCCAGCATTGGCAGCGACTGCGTGGGTGCGATCCAGCTTTACCCTGAACATGCCGATGTGGCCCCGGTCAAGCAAGTGAACGCCGTGCCTGTCAGTGACGAAGAAATAGAGCAACTTCTGCTGGGGTACCGCGAGGCACCGCTGGGCATGGAGGCGGGTATTGATGATTTCCGGATCTCTCTGGCGGGTGCGCAGGAAAAGACCGCGCTGCTTTGGTTCGGCAATCAGTGGTGTCGGCCACAGGGGAGTACGCCAACCAGCCACATCATAAAACTGCCCATTGGGCATATTGCACATAACAATTTGGATCTCAGTGAAAGCTGTGAGAACGAGTGGTTATGTTTGCGCATTGCAGAACAGTTTGGCCTGCCGGTAGCGCAGGCTGAGTTGGCGCATTTTGGCGAGCAGAAGGTCCTGATCGTTGAGCGTTTTGACCGGCGTTGGGCGCGGGATAACAGTTGGCTGATTCGTTTGCCGCAGGAGGATTTTTGCCAGGCGTTAGGCATTGCTCATGCGCTGAAATATGAGGCTGATGGTGGGCCCGGTATTGCGGCTGCTATGGAGTTGCTATTGGGCTCTCAACAACCCTTGCTCGATCGGGACATTTTCTTTAAAAGCCAAATCGTATTCTGGATGCTGGCGGCCATTGATGGGCATGCCAAAAACTTTAGCCTGTTCATTGAGCAGGAAACGGCCTATCGAATGACTCCGCTTTACGATGTGCTCTCGGGTTACCCATTCATGAACGCCCGTGGCATCGCGCCGCAGAAAGCAAAAATGGCCATGGCCGTGCTGGGGCAAAGTCGCCATTACCGTTGGAGCCAGATCTTGCCTCGGCACTTTATCTCTACCGCGAGAGCGGTGGGGTATTCCGAAGAGAAAACGCTGCAGGTGATGGCTGAGCTAAAAGCGCAAACGGAGCAGGCGATCGCTAATGTGGAAGCGATGCTGCCGGATGAGTTTCCTCGTCTCGTGAGTGATGCGATTTTTGCTGGGGTTCGGCGGCAGGCTGAGAGGTTGGTGGGGTAGGGGGGTTGTTTTGCTATTGAATGGCGTAAAAATCAAGACACCTGTGTTAGGTGTCTTTTTTATCTCTGCGATTTAGGTTTTCGTCATCGAATCAACAGCAGGTGCTGAAACAGTTATGCCGGATAAACGCGACCTTCCTGTATCTGCAACAAGTGGTTGTTTGCCTGTTCGCTAAGTTCTAGCAGGGCAGGGAGCACATGTGCGGAGGCTTTGAGCCAGGCGCTGATTTGCACCCTGCGGATTCCTGTGCCACGGCGCTGAGATCGCACAATTGGATATCGCTGAGTTTGCAGAATTGCTGGTCCGCAATGAGGTTGCGAAAGATAGGGATGGAGCTATGGGTGGGTGTTTCATTCTTTTTTATATTTTTTAATTAAATTACGATTTTAATTTCTTTGGAAAAGTAGAATATATTAAATTTTTCAGTGAAGTTAAAATACTATACTTGAATTTTATTTAGTGATGTTATGATTACTCTTGTTATTATTTTCATGATAATGATTTTTGTTGTTATAAATTGTTTTTTATGGGCCTTCTACCAAGGCTTATTATTTAACAATTATTGATGTGGTAGTTTAATAAAATGTGATAAAGCAATGAAAACTTCATATAACATGAGCCTATTGAGGTCAATTAACGATAGAATTGGCTAATGATTATGAACTGTAACACAAAGGAGTGCGTATGCCTGGGCCTCAGGTCGAGAGTTTAGTTCAAAGAATTCTGCAAGCTTTACCCCAAGTTGAGAACTTGGAGGCCGCTATCGTTCTGGTCCGTGACGAACTAGATACATTGTTTAAAGGCCTTTCTGACAGTCTTTCTAAGGAGATCGGAGAAGCTCGAGAAATTGTCGAAAAGAAATTTGAGAAAATTCAGATACTTCATAATCATTCTGTCATAAAAAAACGGCCACAGTGGTATTTTGGGCCAACTCCAGCCTCTCTGCATTGGCCTGCAGTGGAAGGTTTCTTGGTAAATAGTAAAGGTTGGCTCGAAGATGATGTAAGAGGAATCGATGATGCTTCTAATGAAGTGGTATCACTTCTTGAAGATCCGAAGCAAGGTCAATTTTCAGGTCGAGGCCTGGTTGTAGGACATGTGCAGTCTGGTAAAACAGCTAATATGACGGCAGTAATTGCGAAAGCACTCGATGCTGGCTATAACACTGTCATTGTGTTAGCCGGGTTAACGAATAAACTTCGTCATCAGACACAACTTAGATTCTATGAAGACTTGGTTCGTAGAAACCCTCTTCACTGGCATGTTCTTACATCAAATGAGCAAAACAAAGATTTTAGGGCCCCACCTCAGGGAGGGTTCCTGTCACATGCTGATAAAGCGCAGTTGGCAGTTATCAAGAAAAACGTATCACCTCTTGCTGAGCTAAAGATTGCGATTGATCGAACACTTCCCGCAATCCTTAAAAGGCTTCGGGTTCTCATTATTGATGACGAGTGTGACCAAGCTAGTGTCAATTCAGCGCGTGGGGAACTTGACATGACAACAATAAATCAACGGATTAGGGAGATTTTGTCAGTTCTACCAGCAGTGACTTATGTAGGATACACAGCGACGCCTTTTGCTAATGTTTTGATCAATCCATACCGAGCTGATGGTCAAGAGCTTGATGATTTATATCCTCGTCATTTCATCACTGCACTGCTGAAGTCGGAACGATATTTCGGAACAGAAAGATTGTTTGGTAAAACTCCAGAAGACCCTGAAAATATTCTACCCGAAGATGAGGGGCTGGATATGATTCGTGAAGTGACCACAAACGAGGAGTTTTTATTACAACCGTCTAGTCGTAGCGAGAAAGATTTATTTCAGCCTCTAATGACCGAGAGTCTTGAAAATGCAATTCTTTATTTTATTTCATGTTGTGCTGTGAGACATGCCCGTGGAGATTATAATAAGCATATGACCATGCTTGTGCATACATCTGCTTATGTCATTGCACATGAACGAGTTGCATCTTTAATTGAAGGGTGGGTAGATATTCACAGGGATTATCTTACCCAAAGAACATCGTCTATAGGTAAAAGAATAGAGAAAATATGGAACGAAGAACTAGGACGATTACCAAGTAATATCACAGAAGCTCCCGTTATATCGATAGATGAAATTTTTTCTAACTTGCCAAAGGTTTTAGATGCGATAGAGTTTCCCGTAGAAAATGGTGCGAGTGATGATAGAGTCGATTATAATTCTGATACAGCTAAAATTTATATAGTTGTAGGAGGCTCGATTCTAGCTCGTGGCTTAACACTTGAGGGACTAATGGTCAGCTATTTCCTTCGTACAGCTAATCAGTATGATACCCTGCTACAAATGGGTCGTTGGTTCGGTTATAGACCAAAATATGAGGACCTTCCACGTATATGGATGCCTGAGGAGCTCAAGTTGCAGTTTCGTGCTCTTGCTTCTGTTGAACAAGAAATACGTGATGATATTGATCAATACCGTATTCGAGACCTGACGCCTATGGAGATCGCTGTACGGATTCGTAGTATACCAGGAATGGCTATCACAGCAGCTAATAAAATGCGGGCTGCAGAGCAGTGTGCTGTTAGCTATTGGGGTACGCATAAGCAGACTTTCCGTTTCGAACATAAAAACAGAGATCTATTACGCCAAAACTGGAATGCTGCCGCCGAACTCGTAAGTCGAGCTGAAGCATTGGGTCTTCGTGATACTTCAGATAGAGCTGGTAATAAAAAGCTTTGGCGGGGAGTGCCAAGGTCCTCGATACGCCGTTTCTTCGAATCTTATGTTGTTCAGGCTACACATGCAGATCTAGGACGCAGTATGTTACTGCCTTTCCTTGATAATCCGGATCAGCGCCTAGATAAGTGGAACGTCGGTATCATAGAATCTGCAGATGGAGGTAAAGATTCTGAGGATTCGCTAGGAAAGGTAGGTGCAGTTAGGCTTATCAACCGTGCAAGATTGCAAGGAAATGGGGACGCTGATATCAAGGCATTAATGTCAAAGAATGATATCATTTTTGATTGTTTAGATATTTTTGATAAAAATGGTGATTGGGATGAACTGAAGAGCCGACGACTTGACAGCATTGGTCAAATACCTCTTTTACTCCTCTATGGGATAGAAAGAAAATCAGAACCTAAAAAAGCATCTAAAGTTCGTGTTTCGCTTAGTGCAGAATATGATGTTCTAGGTTACGGTATTATTTTTCCTGGTTCGAAAACTGAAGGTGGTAGCTTCGTATCTGTAGACTTGAAGTCACTTTCTGCAGATGAAATTGAAGAGATCGCTGCTCAAGAAGCTGCACAAGTTGAGGCCGCAGGAGTTGAATAATAACAATGAGTAACCTAAAAGATTTGTGGACTATTTTGCGGTCTGGTTCATTTTATGAACAAGACGGGTTTGATATTCCTACTTTCCCAACTGAAGTAATTACTTCAGTTGGGGCTGTGCGCCTTTCTCTTGGTAGAAGCGGAGAGTTAAGAGTTCTTTTTCCACTCAAAGGGAGAGAAAGAACAATAGGAATTGATTCAGGAGGTGCTTTATTAGTAAGTGTGTCAACCTTAACTAATAATGGCCGCGCCTTACGATTTCTAGATATAGTATGCACATCGAAAGAGTTGGAAACAGTATTTATTGAGGTTGTTAATGAGATCTTGGTAAGAGTTTCCAGCGCAAAAATTGATTGTGTAGATGCTGCTAAATCTACTATTGAAGACTTTCGTTCTCTTTTGGCAAACTCTTCTGTTTCTCGGATGGATGTAAATAAGTCTGTCGGCCTTGTTGGTGAATTGCTTATCCTAAATAGGTTGTTGGATCACTCACCTTCTTCTTGGCGCGCGTGGCGTGGACCGATGGGAGATCGGCATGATTTTCGTAAAGCAGACACTTCGCTAGAAGTAAAAACAACGCTTCGTTCTGATAATAAAATGATAAATATTAACGGATTGGAGCAGTTAGAGATACCCGCAGGAGGCAGTCTTCATCTTCTCAAAATAACGCTTGAAGAAGTTAAGGATGGTCTTCTTAACGTATCGTCATTGGCTCATAGTGCTTTGAGTAAGGTTGATGATTCTGAAAGTCTTCGAAAGGTTTTTTGCTCTGCCGGTTGTGATGATATTGATGCACCTCAGTGGTATCAGCATTCGTTTCGACTTGAATCAGAAATAATTTATAAAATTGTTCCTGGATTTCCCCGATTGACTTCCTCAATGCTTATATTAGGGAATGCACCAGCTGGTGTTTCAGGAGTTTCTTATAAAATCGATCTTTCTCATGCTACACCATATCGCGTTAATCCAGAGTCATATAGCAGGATAGTAGAGGAGCTTTGTTAGTGAAACCACTTCATATGTTTTCGGAGCCGTATGGAACTACTGGTAATATCAGTGATAATTTCCGTCGTCTTCTTGGTGCTCCAACATTAGATCCTTTACAAACAGTGATTAGAGAGTCTATTCAGAATATTGCTGATGCCGCTAAACTAGGTTTGGGTCCGGATATATATATTAGAATTCGCAAGTTAACTGAACAACAAGTATCTGTTTTAGCTAATACAGTTCTGAAGGATCTACCTAACGAGGCTAGATCAAAAAAAGAGTTTGCATCATTGTTGTCTCAGAAAGAACCCGTGGTAATGGAAATTTGCGATTTTAATACAGTTGGTCTTGGTGGGCCTACTAGAGCGGACCGTATACCCATTAATACTAAAAGAACGGACTTCATTGATTTTCTTAGAAATATAGGTACCGCAAGGGATACTAAACTAGGCGGCGGTACTTATGGATTCGGAAAGGTTGCCCTATACAAGGCAAGTAAATGCAGCTTTGTGATAATAGACTCTCAACCATACGATTCAAGTTCTGAAGATCGCCGATTAATCGGCTGCCATATTGGACACTCATTTAATATACCTGAAAACGGAATGCAAAAGCGTTTTACTGGTAGACATTGGTGGGGTGTCCCTGATTTAGAAGATGGAGTTGTTGATCCGTTAATTGGTAACGATGCTAAAATATTAGCTTCTGCACTTGGCTTTCCCGATAGAGATATGACACGAAGCGGGACATCGATAATGATTCTAGACTTTGATAACGGTGGTGAAGAGTTACTAACTATTGGAAATAAAATTGCAGGAGCAATATTGTATAATTTTTGGCCGAGAATGATGAGAGATACCCCATCAGATCGGCGTTTTAATTGTTATCTTGAAGTAGATGGTTTGCCGATAGAAATCCCAGAACCTGAGGATTTTCCTCCTTTAGATCTATTTACAAAGGCTATGCGAGCAGCAAGAACGGAGAGTGGAAATAATATAATAAAGATGTTATCAAAAAAACCGATAAAAGAACTTGGTATATTAGCGATTGAACATGGGCTTAGAAATCAGAGACGCTCATTATTGTCTGAATATAGCCCTTTTCCCAAGACTTCCCAACATATAGCACTTATGCGTCCTGTTGAACTTGTCGTAAAATATCTTGAAGGTGCGGGATTGCCTGATACAAGGCTCGAATGGGCAGGTGTGTTCATCACTAGCAGCGAGCATGAAGTAGAAAGTGCTTTTGCTGATTCGGAACCACCTGCCCATGATGATTGGGTCCCAAACAATCTTCCTAAGGGTCATGCGAAAACATATGTGAACGTTGCGCTTCGAGATCTCAGATTCCATGCTACTACTCAAGGAGAAAAAGGTACCGGTCGCCCGATTTATCAGTCTGGGCCACCTTTAGCGCGCCTTGCCGGTAATCTAGGTAGTGCTTTAGAAGGGGTTAATGGTGAGGGGGCTGGATTGATTCGCACTGGTGGTGGAGGGGGTGGGAATCCACGTCCGATATGTGCCAAGTCAACTTCTCCTTTATTTATTCGACTTGAGGCGACCAAACTTGGCACTGTGGCAGTTTTTTCAACAGATGTACGCCAAGATAATAGAAAGCGTGGGGCTCAGTTGAGTGTTATGGCTTCTATTGCCTTAGAGGGAGTAAAAACATTCCAGCTAGATGAGGGTATAATAATACAACCCACTATTGTTTCGATTACATCTATCGAAAGAAGAGTTGAAATAATGGGGAGTATTTTTCAGCTCGAAGGTGAGGAAGGCACTTATGAGATTCGCGTGACAGTACCAAAAGACTGTGCTGTTACTGTTGAGGCTAATGTATTGATGGAGGAGCAAATATGAGCCGACGTGTTGCTTTCCCTTTCCTTACACTCTCCGATTCTGCCGTTGATGTTACTGAATGGACATTATCGTTGAATGATTCCGAATGGGAGCCTATAGGTGAATTTTTGCGTAATTGGGACCCATCTAGTGTAATCCGTTTACGTAGAAAGATTAAGTTAGACTCTAAAATCGCTAGTAATGACTTGGATTTAGATGAAAAAGATTTTCAAATTTCCGTCGTAATTAGTTTAGGTACGGGGCAAGGTCGATTGCCGAGAAAAGTATTCCTCCAAGAAATTAGAACTTTAGAATATGGAGTGTGGGAGGCTGAGTTCGAGTTTGAAGTATTTGGGCGTGATTTATCTGCTGTGCTCGATGTTTTTACACAGATAATATTAATATCGACAACAGCAATTTCAAATATATTGTCTCCGCAACGCTTTGGTGATCGACTTTGGAGTGATCGTTTTCGCGTACGAATTGAGGGAGAGGAACCACGATTCCCTATTGAAATTGCTGATTTTTCACTTCTGCTCAAAGGTACAAATAGTTCTTCCACACCATGGTATTTACATTGGTCACCATACGATTGGGCCCGTGATTTCCACGGTGCAATGAAATTATATCTTAACAATGAAATGACAGATTTTGTTGATAAAATATTAAATGAAGATCCAGAAATACTACAAGTGTTGATGGCTGATGTTATGGGACAGGTATGTGAGAGGTTAGTTATGGATCAAGAGGCCACAGAGCTTTTTCACTTATCCGAAGCTGGTACACTTGGCGGGCAAGCATCAGCATGGCTTAAAAGTGCTTGGCCTGATAAAGATATTACATTTATAAAATCAATACTTGAAAACCGTCCCGGTATGTTCCGTGCTGCATTTTTAACATTAGCAGAATTAAGGAGAGTATAATGATAACACTGTTACCACGTTTACAGTTACCAGCTGCTGAACAAGAATTGGAAATATTCATCAATAATACTCATCAAGAATGGAAAGGATTTAATAAAAATACTCTTCCGAATGCAGTTAAGTTTGCAGCTACGGGGGGGGTGCAAATAACATCAAAACAACTTGAGGAAATGCGTAATGGGATACACGAGATTGCTAAAAGAAACGGATTCGGTGGTAATGATAGCCGGGTAGGTTTTTCTAAATTTGACACTGAGGCTGCGGCTTGGTTTGCTGATCAAACGATACTAGCGAGTGGGGAAGCTCTCAGAGATGATGTTTGGTCATTTATAGGGGTAGTTCTTGCGCCGGATATAGTTCATTGGCGGTTTGGTACTGCGCGAAAAAGGTATATCGGTGGGGTAAGAAATACTTTCCAAAGACTTTGGATAAGAGGAGTGACTCTTGATAGAGGGGTAGATTCTTTAGCTCGTTGGGAGCTGTTAGAAGAGCTTACGGAAGATGCGCTTGTACAAATAACTGAACGACCAAGTCTTGGCGGTGACCCAAGGCTGGGTCGCGCTATAGCTGAGGCTTGGCTACGAGCTGCAAGGTATTACGGGAAAAATTCAATGGAATCAATTATGCGGAGCGCTATACTTAGGATTCGTGTCTGGAATGAGGTCCGAAGTTTCAGTAGCCTATCCGTTAGTGAATTATGTTCTATTCTTGATTTTGCTTTTGGGAATACTACTGAAAATGGTAGTTAACGAAAGAATTATGGAAAGTGATATTTATTTTGCTATAGAATAGATATAAATGGATAGCCATGCTCATTAGGAGGAATTCGGTAACTTCCTATTAATGATGAGTTATTGTCAAAATGAGCACGAAATTATTATTTCAGTATTTTAGCAACTATATCTGCAATTTGATTTGCTAATAGTGGGGGTACCGCATTCCCAACTTGGTGATACTGTTGGGTTCGACCGCCCTGGAAAAAGTAGTTATCTGGGAAAGTCTGTAGTCGAGCTGCTTCTCGCACAGTCAGACTTCTGCACTGTATCGGGTCATAATGAATGAAATAGTGCCCATCTTTAGATATGTGGCTTGTAATCGTTGTCGACGGGTTGTCTTTAATTTGAACCCTAAATCTGTCTGAAAACTTTCCTGACTCCCAGTTCTTATGGGCGGGAGCGAGTCTTGGCAAATTAAATTCCTTATGTCCCTTTGGCGATCTTTTGTGAACAGAAGCGAAGGTTGCGGCATAACCATAACGGCCAAGATCATCAATGCGATGCCCCCGGGTTTCATGGTTAAGCCAGACATTCAAATGAGAATCCAATAGCCATTTATCAAGGTAGTCACGCCCTGTCTTTCCAATACTATCGGACTTTTTAGGTAGCCTGACATTTCCTGTTGTTAAGACTAAACCGATATTTTCAGATATTTTTTGTAGGCATGGGGCTAAATTGCTTACAGTATCATCAGATATTGATGCTGCTTCTGCCAGTGTTTGCAATTCCTTGCTAACTAGTTCTGCCCATCGAGCGTTGGAGTCCTTCTCTTTACTTAACAAACTTCTTAAAGAGGGAAGACCCCCAATAGCATCTTTGACAGATACTGTATCTTGGCGAGACAACTTGGGTAGTTTGTCTTTGTAGCGATCTTCACGTATGCCTAACAAAATAACTCTATGGCGAGCTTGGGGTATGCCGTAGTCTTCCGCCCGAATTATGTACTTGGTCAGATCAAGCTTATTTGGATCGTCACCATCACAAAATACTTGATCGCTTACTAAGGAGACAATGCGATAGCATTGTCCTTTTTGTGTCGCGCCTAATGCAGCATCTGGGTTGGCAAGATCTTTCAGGATCTCATGGAATATTTTCTGACCATTGATAGTCGACGAGAGAATTCCTTTGACGTTCTCCATGACAAATATATCAGGTTGATAGTTTTGTATGATTCTCAGATATTCGCGGTAGAGAAAATGACGATGATCATCCTCCGCCTTATAGTCGGCTTTGCCCTTGTTTCTGGCTCTTCCTACCAATGAATAGGCTTGACAGGGAGGCCCGCCAATTAGCACCCATGGTTGTTGTTCTGACTCGCGTTTATCCAGCGCTGTGTGAATTGAAGTATCAAGAGTAGCATTTCCATCGACGCTGCCGATTTCGATGCACATCGCTTCTTTACCGGACTTATGCCAAAGATCTTCTGTCTCATCGCTGTACGGCTTTTCGGATTGGCCATTGCAGAAGCGATAGTAATCCTCCAGTTTGCCTGGTCTACTACTACAGAGCAGTCGGTAGAAGGCTCGGAGACGGAGAGTTTGGTGAGCAATAGGATCTTTTTCAGCTGAAACTGCGATCTGGAACGCATTCCCGTTTTTCAACGAAGAGAAACCTTCACCCAGCCCACCAGGTCCGGCAAAAAGATCTACTATTGGGATCGGTAATGAAGTTGTACTCATGAGTTCTTTTTGTAGTTTTAATAAGGTAGCCAGGATACCAGGAAGAGACACAAACGGGAAGCAATCATGGATGTCGTCGACCAAAAAACACGCTCTAGAATGATGTCAGGCATCAAAAACAAGAATACGCGGCCGGAAATGCTCGTACGTAAGTACTTACATGCAAAAGCGTTTCGATTCAGACTGCACGTTGCAGATTTACCCGGAAAACCCGATCTGGTTCTTCCCAAGCACAAATTGTGCATCTTTGTGCATGGTTGTTTTTGGCATCGCCATGAAGGATGTCGTTATGCTACCACTCCAGCTACTCGCCCAGAGTTTTGGACTAAAAAACTTGCATCGAATAAACAACGCGATATTCGCGTCAAGATGCAATTGCTTGACGCTGGATGGCGAGTATTCGAAATCTGGGAGTGCGGCCTTAGAAAGAAAGATGGTGATTCCTTAAGCTGGTTACCAGAGTTTATCAATAGCGACGTTCTGACATTAAGTTGGCCTGACTATATTTGCAGTGGGGACATATAGCCAGGCGACAAGTTTCCATGGTCGTTTGTCAGTGTCCCAACCTACCCCAAATCTGCCCCATTGCTCGCAATCACCTTCTTGTACCACCAGAAGGATTTTTTGCGCGTGCGGGCGAGGGTGCCGTTGCCCTGGTCGTCGCGGTCGACGTAAACAAAGCCGTAGCGTTTGCTCATTTCACCGGTCGAGGCAGCCACCAGGTCAATGCAGCCCCAGGTGGTGTAGCCGATCACCGGCACGCCGTCGGCGATGGCGTCGGCCATGGCGCGGATGTGCTCCCGCAGGTAGCTGATGCGGTAATCGTCCTCAATCTCGCCTGCGGCATTGAACTCGTCGTGTGCGCCCAGGCCGTTTTCCACCAGGAACAGCGGCTTTTGGTAGCGGTCGTACATCATGTTCATGGTGATGCGCAAACCCAGCGGGTCGATGCCCCAGCCCCAGTCGCTGCGCGGCACATGCGGGTTCGGCAGTGATTTCACCACGTTGGCGGCGCTGCTGTTGTTGTCGTTCATATCGGCAGAGGCGCAGCGCGAGGCGTAATAGCTGAAGGAGACGAAATCGACCGTGTTCTTCAGGATCTCGGTGTCGCCTTCCTCCATCGCGATGCTCACGCCTTTTTCGCGGAACACACGGGCAGAGTAAGAGGGGTAAGCGCCACGGGCCTGCACGTCGATAAAGAACAGGTTCTCGCGGTCTTTCTCCAGCGCGGCCCACACGTCTTCCGGCTTGCTGGACCACGGATAGAAATTGCCGCCCGCCAGCATGCAGCCCACCTGGTTGGCGGGGTTCACCTCATGCGCGATGCGGGTCGCCAGTGCGCTGGCCACCAGTTCGTGGTGCGCGGCCTGGTATTTCACCTGCTCGGGGTTTTCGTCGGCCTCGAACACCAGCCCGGCACCAGAGAACGGGCTGTGCAGCAGAATGTTGATCTCATTGAAGGTGAGCCAGTATTTCACCAGGCCGTCGAAGGCTTCAAAGCAGGTGCGGGCATAGCGGGTGAAAAACTCCACCATTTTGCGGTTGCGCCAGGAGCCGTATTCGGTCACCAGGTGCATCGGCACGTCGAAATGGCACAGGGTGACCAGCGGCTCGATGCCGTATTTGCGGCACTCTTCGAACAAGCTGCGGTAGAAGGCAATGCCCTGCGGGTTGGGCGTCAGCTCGTCGCCGTTCGGGTAAAGCCGGCTCCAGGCGATGGAGGTGCGGAATACGCTAAAGCCCATCTCCGCCATCAGCGCGATGTCGTCGCGGTAGCGATGGTAAAAATCGATCGCGTCGTGGCTCGGGTAAAACTCGTCTTCGCGCAGGGTAAAGCGCTTCTCCAGGCCCAGCTTCACCGGCATGCGGTTGGCGCCATGCGGGATCATGTCGACCGTGGTCAGCCCTTTCCCGCCCTCCAGATAACCCCCTTCAGACTGGTTGGCGGCCAAGGCGCCGCCCCATAAAAATCCTTGCGGGAATGTTGAATCAGACATGCAATCCTCAATTTTCTCAATGGGTCGCGTTAGCGGTATTCGCCGCAGGCGCAGTGGCTGCCGTTGGGGGCGCTTCGCTTTCCGGAATGTCTTCGAAGCCCAAAATCAGCGTGAGCACGAAAGACAGCACCACGGAAAGCAGCATTACGCCGCCCACCCAGACAATGCTCATCGGGTTCGTCGGGTCAAAAAACTGCACGCTGGTGAACAGGCCGGGCGAGGCCATCGAATGGCTGGCCAGCCCGCCGATACCGGCGACGGCGCCGCAGACAAAGCCGCTGATCAGGCTGGCGATTAACGGGCGTTTAAGCCGCACTGCCACGCCATACAGCGCCGGTTCGGAAATCCCCGCGACTATGGCGGAGGCGGCAGCGGCCAGCGCGGTCTGGCGCAGTTCGCGGTTTTTGGTTTTGAACGCCACCGCCAGCGAAGAGCCACCGAGCGACAGGTTGGCCCCAATCTCCGAAGGCATCACCATGCCTTCTTTGCCGGTTTCGGCGATGGTCTGAATAATGGTCGGGGTGAACACGCGGTGCATGCCGGTCATCACCAGCAGCGGCCAGATGGCGCCCATAATGGCGACGGAGAGCCAGCCCAAATAGCCGTGCACGGTGTACACCAGCGCCGAAATACCGCTGCCGATCCAGATGCCGAGCGGGCCGATCAACACAATCGCGATCGGCGCGGCAATCAGCACAATCAGCATCGGCTTGAGGAAGTTCTTGGTCACCGCCGGGGTGATGCGGTCAACCCATCGTTCGATATACGACAGGATCCAGGTCATCACCAGCGCCGGGATCACCGTATAGGTGTATTTCACCGCCGTCACCGGGATGTAGGCGAACTCCACGGCCTGGCCCTGCGCCGCTTTGGCCATCAGATCGATAAAGTTGGGGTGCAGCAGCACGCCGGCAATGGCGATCGCCAGCGACATGTTGGTTTTGAACTTCAGCGCCGCTGAAGCTGCGACCATCACCGGCAGGAAGAAGAACGCGCCGTCGCCGATCACGTTCAGGATGATCAGGGTCGAGGAGCCTTTTTCGAACAGGCCGGCCATATCCAGCATCATCGCCAGCAGTTTCACCATCGAGCCACCGATAATGGCGGGGATCAACGGCGACATGGTGCCCACCAGCGCGTCGAGAATGCCGGCACCGATGCCCTTCAGGGTGATTTTGCGTTTTGCGGGCGCGGCGGCGGGGGGGTTACCCGGCAGGCCGAGCGCCAGCACCGCCTGGTAGGCTTTCGATACCTCGTTGCCGATGATCACCTGGCACTGTTCGCCGCTGTGCACCACGCCCAGCACGCCATTAATCGCTTTGAGCGCGGGAGTGTCGATCAGCGCCTTGTCTTTGATAACGAATCTCAGGCGGGTCATGCAGTGCGTCACGGCTTCGATGTTGCCGAGGCCGCCCACCGCATTCACGATTGCCTGCGAGATCTCTGTGTAGTTCTTCGGCATAGGGTTTGTCGTCTCTTCAAATAGGAATGCGAATTGCCCAAAAGGCGAATTTTTACTGCCTGGGCGATCCGCCGTTCCATCTCAATGAAACGCCCACAAGAAACCGGTTTCACAAAATCATGAATGTGTATTTTGTTGTTGGCAAGAATTATGATTTTTTGGTTTTTCGTTTCGTGAAGCTGGTCACTTTTAGATCAGGGGCGCTCGCGCCGGCGGGCGTGAAAACATTTCAAACGGGGGGCGTCTTGGGTAGACTGCGCTCATCCAATGGATTTTGACGGCGCACAGATGGCAACAATACTTGAGGTGGCTAAAAAGGCCGGCGTTTCTAAGGCGACGGTGTCCCGCGTGTTGTCCGGCAGCGGCTATGTCAGCCCGGAGAAGCGCGCGCTGGTGGATAAAGCCATCGCCGAGACGGGTTATCGGCCCAACCTGCTGGCACGCAATCTGGCGACGAAAACCACCCAGACCATCGGGCTGGTGGTCACCAACACGCTGTACAGCGGTAACTACTTCAGCGAGCTGATGTCTCAGTCCGCCCGCATCATGGAAGAAAACGGCCGTCAGCTGATCCTGGCGGACGGCAAGCACACCGCAGAAGAAGAAAAGGCCGCCATTCAATTCCTGCTGGATCTGCGCTGCGACGGGGTGATCATCTACCCGCGTTTTCTCTCTATCGCGCAAATGGACGAGATCATTTCTCGGCATAAGCAGCCGATCCTGGTCATCAACCGCCGCTTAAGGCTGAACGACAGCTACTGCATCTTCAGCGATCAGCAAGCGACCAGCGCAGCGGCGGTGGCGCACCTCATCCAACTGGGGCACCGCGATATTGCGTTCATCACCGGCTCGCTGGATTCCCCCACCGGGTTGGAGCGGCTCTCCGGCTACAAATCCGCGCTGGCGGAACAGGGTATTGCGGTCAACAACGCGTTGATTGTCGAAGGGAAGTGGAATGCGCAAAGCGGCATGGCGGCGGTCGATGCGCTGTTGGCCGGCGGCCATGCGTTCAGCGCCATTGTCGCCAGCAACGACGAGATGGCCATTGGTGCGATGAAGCGGCTGGCGGAATGCCAAATCCCGGTGCCGTCCGCCGTGTCGGTGATCGGGTTCGACGATATCCCGCTGGCGCCTTACACCATCCCCTCGCTCTCCAGCATGAAAATGCCGGTGACCGAGATGATTAAGGAAACCATCAACCGCCTGGTGTCGATGCTGGACGGCGGCGAGCTGAGCAAACGCCCGACCTTCCCGGCGAGCCTGATCCTGCGCGATTCGGTGGCGGCGGGGCCCTATTTGCAGAAGGGGTAAGTTATCTCTGATGAACTCTGGGCTGTCGGCATGTTTTAATTATTACGCGTTATGGCTCTCTAAATAACTGAGTTTACTACCGCTACACCCTAAGCTTGAGGCAGGTGGGCGCCATTGCAGGTTAGCCGCCCCTTGAGCGCAGGGATGCGCGATACGAGCCCCCAGGGAGGGGGTCACGGCGTGTCGGCGTTCTGTATGGCTCCCGCCTGTAGCACTATCAGGCGCAGTTCTTTAGGTTGCCCCCATTAATGCGATTTTTCACTCTCAACCCAACGCCGCAAACCGTCCCCGGATCTCCTCCTCCGGCAAATCCACGCCGATAAACACCAGCGTACTGCGGCGTTCTTCCTCAGGTAGCCACTCGCGGTCCCAATCGGCGTTATACAGCCGTTGCACGCCCTGGAACAGCAGCCGGCGCGGTTCGTCCTTGATCGACAAAATGCCCTTGTAGCGCAGCAGGCTGTCGGCGTATTCCAGCAGCAGGCCTTCCATCACTTCGGAAATCTGCATCAGTTCCAGCGGCTGGTCGTGGTACACCACGATCGACCGGATGTTGTTTTGCGGCTGCGGAATGCGGCGGAACAGCGGGGCGGGCGGCGTCAGGTTCAGCCTGTCGTTGAGCGTAAAACCTTCGATGCCGAACAGCAGGCTCAGATCGATATCGCCGTGCGTCACGGTGTAAACCGGCGCGCGGGCGTTCATCAGCTGCAGGCGTTGGGTCAGCGCCTCGCAGTCCGGCGCTACGTCGGTTTTGGTCAGCAGAATGCGGTCGGCGTAGCCCACCTGTGCCTGCGCGATGCTGAACTGGTTCAGTTGCTGGTCGGCGTGCGCGGCATCCACCAGCGTGATGATGCCGTCCAGCAGGAAGCGTTCGCAAATGAGCTCGTGCGAGAAAAAGGTCTGGGTGATTGGGCCGGGGTCGGCCATGCCGGTGCATTCGATGATCAGCCGGTCGAATTCCAATTGGCCCTGGTCTACGCCGTCCAGCAGGTCCAGCAGCGCGTCTGCCAGCTCGTTGGCTTTGCTGCAACAGATGCAGCCGTTGCTCAGGGTGGTGATGCGGCTGGCGCGGTCGCCAATCAGCGCGTTGTCGATCGGCACTTCGCCGAACTCGTTTTCGATAACCGCAATCTTGTAGCCGTGGTCGGCGTTCAGAATATGGCGCAGCAGGGTGGTTTTGCCTGCGCCCAAAAAGCCGGTCAAAATGGTGACGGCGATGGGTTTCATGTCGGGTCCTTATTGACTCAAATCAGCAGCAGCGCATACCGCCTTTGCCGTCGCCGCCGTAGCGGGCCTGCTGGCGTTCGCGGAAAAACTCTTTATAGGTCATCACCGGCTTGTCCGGGTGGTTGTCTTTCATGTGCTGGACGTAGGTATCGTAGTCAGGCACGCCCACCAACATGCGCGCCGCCTGCCCGAGATATTTCCCCGCCTGGCCGAGATTTCCGAACATGGCCTTCTCCCAAAAATTACCCTGTGTACCCGTCGTCTTTCGAGCCGCAGCGGTGTTGGCTGCACTCACGAACCCCAGTCACTTACCTGTGTAAGCTCCTGGGGGTTCGCTCATTTGCCGCCTTGCTGCGGCTCGAAATCCATTGGGTACTACTTAGCTTTCATTATGCAGGGTATCCGTTAAATCACCATCAGTGCTGCGGCGAAACTTTGACGTCCCCCTCAGTTACGCCGTGGGATGGCGCTTCTTCGGGCACCGGCACGTATGGCGTTTCCTGGTCGCTGCGGTTCGGGTTTTTATACGCCGCCATCGCGGTTTTCACCCCGTAGAAGATGATGCTGTACACCACCAGCAGGAACAGAATGCTCAGCCCGGCGTTGGTGTAGTTGTTCACCACGATATGCTGCATGTTCGCCACCTGTTGGGCGCTCAGCTCGGCGCCGCCCTCGGCGATTTTGCGTTTGTACTCGCCGGCCTGGAAGAAGAAGCCTTCCAGCTGCGGGTTGTCGCTAAACAGCTTCAGGCCCAGCGCATAGGTGGTGCAGATCAGCAGCCACACTGCAGGCAGCACGGTGACCCAAATGTATTGGGTACGCTTCATCTTGATCAGCACCACGGTGCCCAACACCAGCGCCACGGCCGCCAGCATCTGGTTAGAGATGCCGAACAGCGGCCACAGACTCTTCACGCCGCCGAGCGGATCGACCACCCCTTGGTACAGCAGGTAGCCCCACAGCCCCACGCAACCGGCGGTGCCGACGATACCGGCCACCAGCGAGTCGGTTTTTTTCAGGAAGGGCGCAAAGTTGCCCAGCAAGTCCTGCAGCATAAAGCGGCCGGAACGGGTGCCGGCGTCCAGCGCGGTCAGGATAAACAGCGCTTCGAACAGAATGCCGAAGTGATACCAGAAGCCCATATTGGCGCCAGGGATGATCTGGTGGAACACGTGGGCGATGCCCACCGCCAGCGTTGGCGCGCCACCGGCGCGGTTCAGCACCGAAGGCTCGCCGATGTCCTTGGCGGTTTGCAGGATCTGTTCCGGGCTGATGACGAAGCCCCAGGAACTGACGGTCGCCGCCGCGTGGGCGGTCACGTCTTTGAGCGACGCCATGATCATCGGCGCGTCTTCGGTGCCCAAACGGTGCAGGTCCGGCATGGTGATGCCCAATGCCGCCGGTGGGGTGTTCATGGCGAAGTACAGGCCCGGCTCGATGATCGAGGCCGCCACCAGCGCCATGATGGCGACAAAGGACTCCATCAACATTGCGCCGTAACCGATAAAGCGCGCGTCTTTTTCATTGGCCAGCAACTTCGGCGTGGTGCCGGATGCGATCAACGCATGGAAGCCGGAAACCGCGCCGCAGGCGATGGTGATGAACAGGAACGGGAACACCGAACCTTTCCACACCGGGCCGGTGCCGTCGACAAACTGCGTCACCGCCGGCATTTTCAGCTCGGGGTTGAGGATCACGATGCCAATCGCCAGCCCGACAATCACGCCAATCTTCAGGAAGGTGGCCAGATAATCGCGCGGCGCCAGGATCAGCCACACCGGCAGCAGGGCGGAGACGAACGCATAGCCAATCAGCGTGAAGGTGATGGTGGTGTCTTTAAAGGTCAGTGCCGGGCCCCAGTACGGGTCCTGGGCGATCACGCCGCCGAACCAGATGGACGCCACCAGCAGCACAATGCCAATCACCGACACTTCACCCACCCGGCCGGGGCGCAGGAAGCGCATGTAAATGCCCATAAACAGCGCGATCGGCACGGTGGCGCAGACGGTGAACACGCCCCACGGGCTTTCTGCCAGGGCTTTCACCACGATCAGGGCCAGCACCGCCAGGATGATGATCATGATCAGGAAGCAGCCAAACAGCGCGATGGTGCCCGGTACCGGGCCCATTTCCTTTTTGATGATCTCACCGAGCGAGGCGCCATTGCGGCGCGAGGAGATGAACAGCACCATAAAGTCCTGCACCGCCCCCGCCAGCACCACGCCGCCCAGCAGCCACAGCGTGCCGGGCAGGTAACCGACCTGCGCCGCCAGCACCGGGCCGACCAGCGGGCCTGCGCCGGCAATGGCGGCGAAGTGGTGGCCGAACAGCACGTTCTTGTTGGTTGGCACGTAGTTCAGGCCGTCGTTGTTGACCACCGCCGGGGTGGCGCGGAAGGCGTCCAGCTTCATCACCTTGGTGGCGATATACAGGCTGTAATACCGGTACGCCACCAGATACACCGCCACCGACGCGACGATGATCCACAGCGCACTGATGTTTTCGCCACGGCGCAGCGCAACCACGCCCAGGCAGGATGCACCGAGTATCCCCAGTAGCATCCACGGAATGTGTTTTAAAATCCCCTCTCGGTTCATGAGGTGTCCTTAATATTCTAATCTGCAAAAAAATGAGTGAGTTAATCCGCTTATAAGATGTTTCAGGCGCGTGGCCCGGGTGCGAATAACGGTGGCGCCGTAGGTTTGGCAACAGCTCATCATCAAGGGTCTGGAGAGGGGAAGACATGTGAATTTCAGTCAGCGGTTCCCTGCGCTGGGTGAACGGTTGAAATGGGCAGGTGAGCGGTTGGAGATGTGTGAGAGGTGAACGGCATCGAGCGCAGCCGATGCCGTATGCAGCAGTTTAGTGGGTTGAGTCAAACGGAAGGCGTTTCCTCGCCGCTCATTATCGCCATCACTTTTTTGGCGATCCAGGTGGCAAGAGTGGTGCCATTCACCGTCAACCCCTTAACGTTCACCATTACGCTAACCCCGGCAGGAGAAGCGATTTGCCCGGGGGCGTCGCTGGCTATCAGCAACAGATAGCTGTTGGCGCCCGCCAAGTCGCCATCCTTATAGAGCATTGCCGGTGACAGAGCGGATGCCGGGGTCATGAACCATCCCATGCACAGCTGTGACGTACCGGCGGTGACGCCGGTTGTGGGCGTATGGAGTTTTTGCAGCAGGGCTTCGCTATCCGGCAGGTTCTTATTCAGGCCCAGATTAAACCTCAGCCATTGCAGCATATCCCGTGGCGAGGTCATCACGCCGCCACCGCCGTAATAGGCGTCGAAGTTGTGGGAACTGGGCGATGCGAGCTCGTAGGTGCCGTCATTGCCATTGTCGCCCGCGCTATAGGTATAGCAACGAGGGAGCATTTTCGGTGCAGCGGGCGGTTGAGACTCGGTAGAAGAAGTACCCTTGATATAGGGTGGGGTGTACTGCGAGTCGTTCATCTCCAATGGATGAAAAATCCAATGGGTGATGAGCTGCGCAAATTTGGCATGGCCGATTTTTTCGGCCAGCAACCAGCCCAGCAAAGAGAAAGCCAGATTCGAGTAGGTATAACGCTCCGTGGTTCCTTCGGGTTCAAAGGGATTGCCGCGCAGGAACCCGAACATCTCGTCAACTTCATAAGGAACCGGAAAAGGCGTCGGCTGGGTGCCGGATCCCGGCACATTATCGGCCGGAAAACCCGAGGTGTAATTCACCAGGCTGCGCAGGGGAATATCAAGATAATTGCTGCCGAGGGTGGAAGGACGCACGATATCCCCGACGGTGGTGTCGTCATCAATCATGTCTTTTTGCAGCGCCATGGCGTAGGCGGTGGCGGTAAAGGTCTTGCTGCAGGACGCTATTTTAAACAGCACGTCATCGGTGAATGCGATGGAATGGTTATCCCAATCGCGCAGATTGCCGTACCGGTAAATCCCGCCTGCACCGGGGAGATCGCCGCCATCCCAACAGATGGCAATACCCACCCCATCGGGGAAAGGCTCGGTTTGGGCGGCGTTGGCTTGTTGGAGCAATTGATCCAGTTGGTCGGTGGTCGGCGGGCGATAGCTATGGTCTGGCATGGCGCTGTCCTCTATCAACACGCCGGAAGGGGCGTTCAATCAAGATAGCTTATATTTCGTACAGCTGTGGAGAGCGTCGCTCGCTGCTGCATGGGCAACACTCACCCGACAGCCGCTGCTGCCAATGCAACAGGCTCCGTTTTACTTATCTCGCTAACCTTTTATTTTTCAATTAGATCGAATGATCAGGCGGTTGGCATGCATCCTGCTAATCGGTTTATAACCAAATTGCGTGATTCAATATCTATAAATTAATAATGGTTATATAAACGCCGCATAACGGCACCGACATTCAGAAAAGGGAGAGGAAGCATGTCCAAATCGAACGAGCAGCAGCCCATCCAGTTTGCCTACTGGGTGCCGAACGTGTCCGGTGGGCTGGTGATCAGCAACATCCCGCAGCGTACCGGCTGGGATATCGGCTACAACCGCAAGCTGGCGCAAATCGCCGAGCGCGCCGGTTTTGACTACGCGCTGACCCAGATCCGCTTCACCGCCGGTTACGGGGCGGATAATCAGCATGAATCGGTAGCGTTCTCGCAGGCGCTGCTGGATTCCACCTCAAGGCTCAAGGTGATCGCCGCGCTGCTGCCGGGGCCGTGGAACCCCACGCTGGCGGCCAAGCAGATCGCCACCATCAGCCACCTGTCCGATGCGCGCATTGCGGTCAATATCGTCAGCGGCTGGTTCCGCGGCGAGTTCAAGGCCATCGGCGAGCCCTGGCTGGATCACGAGGAGCGCTACCTGCGTTCGGAAGAGTTCATCCGCTGCCTGCGCGGCATCTGGACCGAACCCAGTTTCACCTTCGCCGGCGATTTTTATCGCTACCGTGATTACTCGCTCAAACCCAAACCGCTGGATCCGCTGCCGGAGATTTTCCAGGGCGGCAGCTCACGGGCGGCGCGCGACATGGCGGCGCGGGTGTCGGACTGGTATTTCACCAACGGCAACAGCGTCGAAGGCATCAAGCAGCAGGTGGACGATCTCCAGACCAAGGCGACGGCCAATCACCACCGCGTGAAGGTAGGGGTGAACGGTTTTGTCATTGCGCGCGATACCGAGCAGGCGGCGCAGGCGGTATTGCAGGAGATCATCGACAACGCCAATCCGGCGGCGGTAAAAGGCTTCGAGCATGAAGTGAAGAACGCCGGGGCGGCGTCGCCGGAGGGCGAAGGCAACTGGGCCAAATCCAGCTTCGAGGATCTGGTGCAGTATAACGACGGCTTTAAAACCAACCTGATCGGCACCCCGCAGCAGATCGCCGAGCGCATCATCGCGCTGAAAGACGCCGGGGTAAACCTGATGTTGCTGGCGTTCCTGCATTTCCAGGAAGAGGTGGAGTTCTTCGGCAGAGAAGTGATCCCGCTGGTGCGTGAACTGGAACGTCAGCGGGCGGCAGCCTGAATCAGTAAATCTTTCTGGCGTTGATCCCGGCCGGGAAGAGGCCGGTGGCGAAGATGTGCCCGTTAACCTGCAACTGGTCGTCGGGCAGCATCTCCAGCGGGTACTCGTTGGCCAGATAGCTGAGGAAGTTATTGCGGTCATCGAGCGTCTGAAAGCCGATCAGATCATAAAAAAACAGCGACTCGATTAACCCGCGGTGCTCGGGGATCTGCCTGAGCAGCGCCGCCGACGGGAACGGCAGGTGGAAGAAGAACGCGCACGGGTTCAGCAATCCCTGTTCCTTCAGCGCCTGGCCGCAGGGTAGCAACTGGTAATCATCGATGCAGATGATGTCGCTTGGGCAAACATACTCGCAGGCGATGTCGGCGAAGTGCAGGTTGAGCTGCCGGTAAGCCCGGTAATTCTCCGGCGTGAAATGCGCTTTCTCCGGCTGGTTGTGGAACACCGGCCACAGGCCATCGTGATAGTAGCCCTGATAGTGGCGGCAAAACTCGTCGACAGACAGCGGGAAGGTCACCTGTTCATAGCCGGCATTGTGCCGATAGCAGACCGGGCGCTCGCCAAAGTTCTGCACGTCGCCGTTCCAGCCCAGCCACAATCCCCGATCCGCCTCATTCGCGCCGTCGGGCGAAAGGGCCTGCGTGGCGCAGGCCAGATCCTTGCTGTCACACTGCTTATTCGAAATCAAAACCAAACGGGACATGGTGTTTTCCTTACTCAGTGCACAGACTGGGGGATATTGAGTGCGCCGCAGGGGTGATCAATCGTGGGCTGCGTGATGGTCCACACCCTGTCTGGCTGGTTGATCGGTTCATAGCCCACCTTGGCGTACAGCCACGGCGCCTGGCTGGCGTAGAGCATGATACGGTGCAGCCCGCTCATGAGCGGATGTTCCAGGCAACTGTGCATCAGCCATTGCCCCAGCCCATTGCCGCGGTATTCGGCCGTGATAAACACGTCGCTCAACCAGGCGAAGGTGGCGTGGTCCGTCACCACCCGGGCAAAACCGATCTGGCGTTTTTTTCGATACAGGCCGAAGCACAGACTGTGGCGAATGGCGTGCTCCAGCGTGGCGCGGTCGATCCCCTGCGCCCAGTGCGAATGACGGAGAAAGTGATGAATAAAATCGATGTCCAATAGCCGGCGATCGGTGCTGATCGTCAATGCACCTTTATGCCAGGTGAATAGCGGCCCATCATTTACTGCGTTCGGCTGATTATTTTTGTCGGTTATTACCGACCGAGGTTGATACTTCATCGTCGTCCTCTGTGCATTGCCAATAAATAAGGTCGTCACCGGGGAGAAACCACGGCGTTACAGCATCCAGCTTATTTCCGCCTCGGTGACCTGTTCTTCGAAACGGCGCAATTCGGCGGTTTTGCAGGTGTGCCACAGCGCGGTAAACGCCGGGCCGAGCGTTTCGCGCAGCGGCAGGCTTTGCCGGAACAGCGTTAGCGCTTCTTGCTGGTTAAGCGGCAGCGCCGCCGCGTCGTCGTTTTCATACCCGTTGCCGCAGGCCGCCGGGGGCAGCGGCAGTGCGTGCTCCAGCCCGTACAGCATGCCGCTCAGCATCGCCGCCACCGCCAGATAAGGGTTGGCGTCGGCACCGGCCAGCCGGTATTCGATCCGCTGGTTGGCGCTGTCGGCGCAGGGTAGACGCAGCGCCACCGTGCGGTTGTTGTGGCCCCAGGAGGCACGCAGCGGCACGTGCATGCCTGGGCGGAAACGGCGGAACGCATTGATGTTCGGCGCGAATATCGCCATCGAGGCCGGCATCAGTGCCAGCATCCCGGCGATCGCCTGCGTCATGGTGGCGCTCAGTTCACCCGGCGTGCCGGCCAACAGGTTGTGGCCCTGTTCATCCTGCAGGCTGATATGAAAATGCAGACCGCTGCCGGCGGCCTGCGCGCAGGGCTTGGCCATAAAGCAGGCGTGCTGGTGGTGTTTTTCCGCCATCTGGCGCGTCAGCCGTTTCAGGGCCAGCACCTGGTCGCAGGCTTCCAGCACCCGCGCACTGTGGTGCAGGTTCAACTCATACTGGCCGGAAGCGGCCTCGGCCACGATCCCCGTCAGCGGCAGCGTCTGCAACCGGGCCTGATGCTCAATCTCATTGAGCAGCGCATGGTGGCGCTCCGGGGCATCGACAGAAAAACTCTGCGTTGGACAGGGGTTGGCCTCGGCGGGCTGTTGCTGCGGATCGTGCAGATAAAACTCCAGCTCGGCCGCCACCACCGGGTAATAGCCTTTGGCATGCAAGCGCCCGAGCACCTGTTGCAGCACCACGCGCGGCTCCAGCTCGCAGGCGTCACCATCGGCATTTTGCATCGTCAGCAGCAGTTGGGCATGGCGTTGCGGATCGCGGGCGCAGGGCCGCAGCGTGCCGGGCACCGGCAGGCACAAGCGATCCGGTTCGCCCGCCTGCTGGCCCAGTCCGCTTTCTTCGATCACCCGCCCGCCGAGATCCATGGCGTAAATCGACAACGGGAAATAGCAGCCCTTATCCAGCGAAAACAGTTCGGCAACCGGCAGCCGCTTGCCGCGAAACTGGCCATTCAGATCGTTGAGATAAATATCGACGTGTTCGGTCTGCGGGTAGCGCTGTAAATACTGTTCGACTTCTTTGCGAAACGAGCGCGACCGCGAGGCGGGAATATCCGCCAGCAGAGGGTTAAAACCAATAATATTAGAATACATGGCGGCCCCCGAGCTTAATGAAAAACGCGGGTTCAATAATAAAAAAGGCAGGGGATAAACACATGAGGCATCCGTCTCGTGAGGCCATAGCGGCGATGTAATGATGTTATCCGTGGCCCTGAAAACTGTCTGTAAAAACGCCGTAACTTTATTTCCGCCCGGAATAAAAAAGCTGTAAATAATAGGCTGCGGTCCGATGGCCGAATAATAAAAGGCTGCATATACTGCGGAAAACAAAATAAATCGGAGAGAGCCATGCTCAGAATCATTATCCTGTTTGCCGCCGCCATCACCGTCTTCAACGCGGCAGCTTCGTCTGAAGCGGCCTGGGCCAAGGGCGATAAAGCGATGCAGGCCGCCTGCCTGAAGGCCAGCGGATTGAAAGCGGCCAAAGCCGCCGGGACGATCATTCATTATGATGACGAAGTCGGTTACTCGGCGCTGTTGATCGGCGGGCGTTACCCGCAGCCGTTCATGAAGAACAAGCCGGGCAAAGAGCTGTGCCTCTACCAGCGGGCGACCCAAAAGGCGGTGGTTCAGGAAGCCGACGGGGTTATGGGTAAGCCGTAGAGGTGACTTAGTGGGCTGTATTTACAATAAAACTGCGGCGGTTCACTTTCTGGGTGATGATCTGTTTCACCGTTGAGACGCCAAAGCTTCAAATCCGGGGTATTGCATTTATAGGTTGTAGTCTATAATTTAATTATAGACTGTGGTCTATAAAAAGGGAATGCCATGTGGACTGTAATAACAACGGAAGAGTTTGATCGGTGGTTTGCGGTGCAGGATGAACTTACTCAGGAGAAAGTGCTGGCTGCATTAGTATTGCTTGAGCGGAGTGGCCCCAACCTCTCACGTCCTTTTGTAGACTCGTTGAGAGGGTCACAGCACCCTAATATGAAAGAACTGCGGGTTCAGCATAAAGGGCGGCCGATTCGCGCTTTTTTTGCCTTTGACTCACTACGTCAGGCTATTGTTTTGTGTGCCGGCGATAAGACTGGTAACGAGAAGCGGTTTTACAAAGTCATGCTGCCTATTGCGGATGCGCAGTTTACCCAGCATTTGATGTGTAATTTTAAGGAGTAGCCAATGGGTACTTTAAAAGACATGCTAGCCTCGCGTACCCCGGAGAGTCTGCAACGAATCGAAGAAATGGCGCAAGAGATGTGGCTGGAAGCACGGTTGTACCAATTGCGTGAGGCGCTGAATATCTCACAGCAGGAACTGGCGAATAATCTGGGTATCTCCCAGCCTTCCGTCGCGGCGATAGAGCAGCGTGGCAATGAGCTGAAGATATCGACATTGAAGCGCTATGTGGAAGCGATGGGCGGAACGTTGCGGCTGGATGTCGAACTGCCGGACGGCAAGCACGTTGGATTTAGAGTTTAAAAGCCAAAAGGGGCGCTAGGCCCGGGTATCTCGGGCTCAAAGACAACTTTGTCATCAACCTCAAGGGGCGCAGAAGCGCCCCCCGGCCTTGACTATTTCAATGCTATGCGAATCACGTCATCCGGAGCCGTGGCTTCTTTTTCGCGGCTGGAAGCCTGTTTGACGCTGACGTACAGCGTCTGGCCATCCGGTGACAGCGCCAGGCTGTTCGGGTGGGTCGGCGTCTTGAAGGTGTTCAGCAGCTTGTAATTTTTGGCGTCAATCACGCTCACTTCGCCCGCCTTGCGGTGGGTCACGTAAACTTCATTGCGCGCCGGGTTGAACAACACCGCCAGCGATTCCGGCACCTCGATTTTGCTCAGGACAGTGCCGTCGCGGGTATCGACAACCAACACCTGTGCCTGTTTGGAGTCGGTGATAAACGCGCGGTGGGTGGCCGGATCCAGGCTGAGGTTCAGGAAGAAGTGCTCTTTGGCTTCATCCAGTTTTTTGCGGGTGAGCACCTTGTTGGTTTTGGTATCGATAGTCACCAGCTCGCCGTCGGCGTTGGTCACATACAGGCGGCCGGCTGCGGCGTCCAGCGCCAGGCCGGTGCCGTATTTACCGGTATCGGTGATGGTGGTGCGCAGGGTGAGATCTTTACCGTCCACCACCCAGACCACGCTGGATTCGCCCAGCCCGGTAATGTACAGCGTGTCGGTCGCGGCGTCGGCCACCAGCTCACGCGGCGCCAGCGGTTTTACCGTCTCGGTGCGTTGGCGGGCATCCAGCACCAGGCGGCCTTTTACTTCGCCGCTCTTGGCATCGATAGCGGTCACCGCGTTGTTTACCGTGTTGCCGAAGAACAGCGTGTCGGTCTTGCCGTTAATCGCGGCGCCGAAAGGTTTGATGTCGTTGTGGATCACCTGAGTGATATCCAGCGTCTTGGGATCCAGCCGATAAACCACGCCGCCCTTGTCCAGTTTACGGCTTTGCGAGGTCGCCAGATACAGCGCGTTTTCGCCCTGGCTATACACCATCTCGTAAGCGCCTTTACCTACCGGTTTGCGCAGCAGCTCAGGCTCGCTCTGGGCCAGCAACGGGGCGGAAAACAGCATTGACGTGAGCAACAGCAGCGGGAAGGTGGCGCGTGCGCCAAAGCGGCGGCTGGTGGTGGTTGCAGAATTCATAACCTCTCCATGGAGTTAAAAAAGCCTATCGCCACAGGGCGGTTGCCCTGGAGCCAGGAACGCTCAACATTGAATAAAGGGAAAATCCGGCCGGTCGCGTCGTGGCGCGCCGATCCTTGTATTTGCGAATAATAATCATTATTCATGGCGAAGGGGAGTTATTTCGGCAGGGGTGGGGGGGAAATCACAGTGTGGAGGGGGCGCTGCGCTTTCCTGCGGCTGGGGCGGGATGGCGATAAACAACCGGTGCCAGAAGCCAGGCACCGGTTTTACTGCGATGTTACCTCAAGAACCGTCGGCGCTGTAGGAGACGCGACTGTCGGCTTGCGCATGTCGGCCCCACAGCAATGCCAGCCCCATCAACGCCGAGAACAGCAAAATGGTCGCCGTCATGGCCGTCACCATACCGAGTGGGCCGGCGAGCAGCGAAGCGACGCTGATGGAGATAAACGCGATGGTGGTCACCATAAAACCGATCGAACTGGCGCAAGCGCCGGCTCGGTCAGCGAAGCACTTGATTAAAAAGGCCGAGCCGGTCGGCACCAAAAAGCCGTTGCCGAAGGTGATCAACGAGAAGGGAACGATGATTTTCCAGGCCGCCGAGACGGAGAAAAAGAAGGGCGTGAGGAACAGCAGCAACGCGCCGGCCATGCCGAAACAGATGCCGACTTTCATGCTGCCCGCGTCGCCCAATTTGGCATACTGGCGTTTGGCCACCTCGGTCCCGGCAATAAAGGTCAGCGCGATCGGCAGATACATCAGCCCAATGGCGTCCGCTGAATAACCGATGCCCGTCAGGATAAACGGCAGCATGGTCAGAAATACCAGATACAGCGTGATGCCGCAGGCAATGGCGCAGGCATGCCCGATAAAAAATCGACTGGACAGGAACGAGCCGTAACTCTTCAAAACCCGGGTGGTGGAAAACGCCGTGCGGTTGGCGGGCGCCAGCGATTCCCGGTAGCCGAACAGCGTCCAGGCCAGCAGCAGAACGGTCAGCACCAGCAGCAGGCCAAACACCATCTTCCAGCCGAAGTAGGCCGTCACATAGCCGCCGATCAACGGCGCCAGCGCCGGTGAAAGCCCGCCCAGCGCCATCATCAGGGTGAACAGCTTTTGCACGTCGTTACCGTCGAACAAATCGACGATCATCGGTTGCCACAGGACATAGGCGGCGCAGACGCCAAGGGATTGCAGCAGGCGACAAAACAGGAAGAATTCGATCGAGCGGGCGTAAATGCAGCCCAGGGTACCCACTAAAAACAGCAGCAGCCCGATAAACAGCGGCGCTTTGCGGCCAAGCTGATCGGAGATGGCGCCGTAGAACAGCTGGCCGATTGAGAATCCCGCCATGTAGATGCTCAGCGATAAGCCGACGGTGCCTGCATCAGTTTGATAAAACTGCTGAATATTCGCGAGTGCCGGCAGGTAAAGATCGGAAGCGAACAGCCCGATAGTGGACAGCAACGCGGCGTAAATTAAAAACAAAACTTTCCTGGTACCTTGCATGGTAGCCCCATCATTGAGTTGAATTTTCGGAGAATCGTTGCGCATCAGGCCGGTTGCCAGCTCACCGGCAGCGCTTTCAGGCCATACAGCACCATTTCATCGCGGTAGGTCAGCGTCTCTTGCGGTACGGCTATCGCCAGGCTGGGGATGCGGGTGAAAATGGCGTGGAAGGCAATGGTCAGTTCGGCGCGGGCGAAATGCATGCCCAGGCATTTGTGAATGCCGTGGCCGAAGCCTAACTGGGTCTTTTCTCGCCGGTGAAGGTTGAAGACATCGGGTTGCTCGAATATCTCCTCATCGCGATTGGCGGAGCTCAGCATGATCAGCACGCCTTCGCCGGCCTTGATCTGCTGGCCGCCAATTTCGGTATCCTCCAGTGCCGCTCGCGGCAGGCCCGCGTGATTGATGGTCAGATAGCGCACCAGCTCATAGACCAAATCGTTGCCCAGATCGATATCGGCGAGAAACGCCTGCAACTGGGCGGGATTGTTCAGTAAGGTCACCACGCCCAGCCCCATGGCCAACGCCATGGTGTCGTAAGCGCTCAGCAGCAACAGCGCGGCCAGGCCGACAATCTCTTCATGGCTGGGTTGGTGCGCCTGCTGCGCCTTATGGATCAGCCTGCCGAGCAGATCATCGCCCGGCGCGCGCTCTTTTTCGGTCACGATACGATCGAAATAACCCATCAGCTCAATCGCCGCCTGTTCGGCCAATTCGGGAGGGCTGCTGCGATCCAGCACGGTATCGGTCCTGCTTTGCACAAAAGGGTGATCCTCAACCGGCGTGCCCAGCAGCTCGCAAATGATCTTGGCGGACGCGGGGATGGCAAAGGCCTTGACGAAGTCTACCGGCGGCTGCATGGACAGCAGCTCATCGAGCTGGCGCTGAATGATGGCCGTCATTTGCGGCTTGAGTTTTTCCACATGCGCGTTGAGAAATTCTTCCGTGACGGCTTTGCGCAAACGCGTATGGTCGGGTGCATCAAGTTGCAGGAAAAAACCCGGCGGTGGCGGCACTTCGCCGGAGATATACGTCGGGAAGCCGGCGGAACGCGGGTCCGAGCTTAACCGTTTGTCGCTCAAAGCCTTTTTGACATCCTGGTGGCGCGTCACCAGCCAGGCGAAATCCCCGCGCGGGGTTTTCACCCGAACCACCGGGCATTCCTGGCGGATAAAGCGGTACTCTTCCGGCGGATTGAACGGGCAGGTGCGCCGGGTGGGCAGGCATTCAAGGTGTGGCGTGGCGTTAGCGTCGCTGGATAACATCATCGTATTCCCCCGGCTCAGGCCGCGTTTTTACTGATTTCGGTTTCAAGGAAAGCGCGTAGCTGCCCGACCGAGGGATTATCCCAAATGGCGGTGGGATCCAGCTCCAGGCCGTAGCGATCTTCGATCTCGCCGATCATGGTCAGCGTGAACACGGAATCCATGCCGTAATCGGAAAAATTTTTATCGTCTTCAATCTCGGCGGGCGTGAGGCGGCAGTAGGCGGCGACGCGCTCAACAAGCCATTGTTCAAGTTCGTTTTGTACTGAGGCCATTTTGTTTTCCTTGCGTGTTTTTTCTGCCGATGTCGGCAATGTCGTTTCAGTGCGATTCAGATAGCGCGAGTTCAATGTTGCGCCACAGGTCTTTCAGACGTGGGCCGATTTCGGGGTGGTCGACCAACCTTTGTTCATCCGCTTCCGGCAAGACATAAGGTGCGGCGAGGGTGGCGCAGGGGCTGCAACTTTCAATCAGGCGGCAGCCCATAATCTGCAGCGTTTCCGCCAGCTGTGCCTGCGCCAGCTCCGCACGCACCGAAATGTTGGGAAAAGCCAACGGCTTGTCCACCAGCTCGCCGCTGCCGACGATCCAGTCCAAAGCATTCTTCACCACGCCGGTCACGCCATGCGCGTATTCCGGGCTGGCCAACAGCACCAGATCGGCCTGCGCCAGCGCAGATTGCCAATGGGCGACGGCCGGATTGTCCCGATTTTCATGGTCCGCGTTGAATAAGGGGATGGCGTCCAGGCGCGAGTAAATCTCGAATTGCACGCTGGTGGGGCTCACCTGCGCCATGGCGCGTAAAAACAGGCTGTTCAGCGACGCGGCGCGCAGGCTGCCGGAAATGCCCAAAATACGAAATTTGTGTGCCATAAAATTATTCCTCCCAACCCTGTAGCGGGTAGTGCATTAAGTCGAAACTGACGCGCCGGCGGTAATCGTCGAACAGGCGCTGACAGACATAGTCGGCTTCCGATTCATCCAGGCCTTCATCCGGGGCGATTTGCAGATGAACCAGTTGGCGTTTGACCATCAATTGCGTCAACGCCAGCGGCAGTTTCTCTGCCGCCGTCTGATGCCATTGCAGACAAGCGGCGATGGCGAGCAAACCGGCGTACAGCGTGCTTAGCTGATAGTGACCGGCCGGCGCGGTGGCGGAAATGTCTCGCGGATCCAGCGTTTGCAATTTGTCCAGCAGCCGCTCTCTGGCTGCCAGTACCTGCGTCGCCAATGCAGCGCCCAGCAGCGGCGCGGTGTGGAGCAGCGAATCCAGCAGCGGATCGCGCCCCGTCGGCGCCACCTGCAGCCGGTTGAAATCTATCGGCTCGTCGATCGGCGCGTCCGAGGCGAGCATTGGCGAAAGCCGGGCCGCTTCCGGCGTGGCGGCGTTTTTGCGCGCCAGCATGAACAGCAACGGCAGCAGCGTGAGCTGGCAGGCCGGGCGGCCTACGTGTGCGAATCCGGCAGGTTTGATGTCTCTGAGCAGCTTTTGGAACAGGCCGAATTCGCTTTCCGTGAGGTAAAAACTGGCACCCAGATGATCGGCCAGGCGGTTCATGGCGCCGATCAGCAGTTTGGGTACCACAATCTTGATCGACGGCGCATACAGGCAGCAAAATTCAGGATGAACATGCAGCGCCCGGGCGCCCAGTCTGCTGAATGCGTCCGCCAGCAGCAGATCGAGCAACGCGAGGCTCAATACCTGGCGCGCCGAGGGGAAATCGGCCAGGCAGCGGCCATACAACTGCCGTTGCAGGCTGAAACGCGTGGCCAACCGCAGGCCGGAGTCCAGCACGCCGACAAACATGCCGGGGAGCAGCGTGCGGGTGACCTGAAACGACCGCAGAGTGGTTTCCAGCGCCTTGCCTTCCGTTCCCAGCAGCAATTCGTCGTCGGCTGCGGCGGGCAAGCGGGTACGATCGAAACGTACGCCGCCCAACTGTACGCCGCGCATCCCCACGCTGCTGTGGCGCGGCAGTTCCTGCAAGGAGCCGTCCGGCAGTTGCGACTTCACTATCAATATTTGGGTATGGCTGCGGCTACCGGGCTGTGGCGAGGTGCGGGCGAAGGCCACGAAAACGCTGCTGCGGGCAATGTTGGAGGTGACCTGTTTTTCGCCCTCCAGCACCCAGCGGCCGTCCTGCCTGTCGGCGGAAAATTCCACGGCGGACAGATCGTTACCGTGTTCCGGCTCATAGTAGGAGCAGGCCACTTTTTCATTGCGATGCAGCGCCTGGGCGACGGTGCGTTGCTGCGTGGGTGAACCGACCGCCCAGATATTGCAGCACGCGATAAAGCTGCTGCCGGCATAACCCAACCCCAGGCACGGATCCTTGCGATAGAGCACCCTGAACAGATCCATCAGCACGTCCAGCCCGCGCCATTGGCCCCCCATCGCTTGCGGGATCAGGCAGCGATTGAATCCGGCCTCGTCGAGCCGGGCTTCGCCCTCCGCCCACAACGCGCAGGCGGCGTCGGCCGCCAGTACCGCATTGGCCCAGGCGGCGTAGCCGTCGCAACCGGCTGGCGTCAGCTGTCTTTCAAGCATGTCGACGGTAAGAAGATGTTCAGCGTTCATGGTCAGTTTCCTGCTGCAGAATGGCGTCGGCTGACGTGAAGGGACGATCGGCAAAAGACGCTTTCAGCGCTTGCCAGGCGACGTGCGGCTCTGCGGTTTCCGGCAGCCCCCATTGGCGGACGACGAGCGTCAGGCACAGCGGCAACCAGTGCCGGCATCGGAGCGCGGATGGCGCCGGGTTGTTCAGCCAAAACAGCAGGCAGCTTGCGGCGATAAATAGGCTTTCATAGCGCTGAAGGCCCAGCAGCGTTTGCTGAGGCACCTGCGGGTAAACCACGGGTGCGGACGCCAGGTCATCGATAACCCGATGGCTTGCCTGTAGCAGAGTGTCCAGCAGTGCAGCGAGATCCTGCTCCGCCACCTGCCCGGCATGCTGTTGTTGCGCGCGGGCAATCATGGCCGGTAAGGCCTGAACCAGAGAACAGCCGCTGCGAGAGTAAATCGTCAGGGCGTTCAACGGCAGCTCAGCCGGCGTGGGGGAATGCCGGTTTCCCAGCCTGTCCAGCACGACGCTGTCGCTTGCGCCACGGCGGTATTGCCGGATTAGGGTCGGCAACTGCGGCGCCAGGGATGAGCGGCTGACCAAGGTGCTGCCATCGAAAATGGGCACGATTTGATGGTCGCGGATCAACTTTTGAAAAGCGCCGTCGGCAAATAAATCGCTGACGAAGCCCCGCGCGCCCATCTGTTCTTCCAGCAGGCTCAACTGGTGCGCGGCCAATGACGGGATGGCGGCTTTGGCCAGCGCGGAGACGACGCTCATTTCCTGCGGCAGATAACTGGCGTGGCGGGCGGCTGTCCACGCGGTGATTTCCAGCATCCAGGAGACAACCTGAGATTCCGCCAACAGCGTCTGTACCGTATCCAGCTCCGACAGCCGGCGGCCATATAAGCGGTGGTGTTGAACCAGCCCGGTGGTCAGCCGCAGCCCGGCGTCGAGTGCGCCGACCGATAACCCGCAGCAGGCGGTGCGGGTCAATTGCAGGGCGCGCAGGGTGATCTCCAGCCCCTGGCCCGGCTCACCGACCAGCGCGTCATCGGGCAGCTCGGCATCCTGCCACTGCTGCCCGCTGATATCCGCGCCGCGAATGCCGTAGGTGCTGACCTTGGGCAGATGGCGCCAGCTCGTGGCGGGCAGATGGCGCTTGTCCAGCAGCAAAACGCTCATGCCGCGTGCGCCGGCGAGTTCGTCGGTCCGGGCCAGCAGGGTGATGATATTGCCGCGCGTGGCGTTATTGATCAGCCACTTCTCCCCCTGAAGACGCCAACCTTGCGCATGCTTGACCGCCGTGGTCCGGGTTGCCATTAAATCGGCGCCGCGCTCGCGCTCGGTCAGGCCCCATGCCAGGGCTTCATCGGCCAGCAATGCGCGACGAGTCTGTTCGACTTGCCGTGCGTTACCGGCCAGCCAGACGCTGACCGCCCCCAGGAAGGATTTTCCGTGGCCGATGGCGACGGTGAGATCCAGCGCCGCCAAGGCTCGCCACAGCGTGCTGATCTGTTCCAGCCCCGTCAGGCGGCCCCGGTGTTGAGAGGGCAGGTAGAGCAGGGCAGCGCCTTGCTGATTCAACCAGTCCACGGCCTCCTGAGGGAAGGTGGCATCGCGATCGTGCTGCATCAGTCGCGTGCTTTCGAAGGCCCGTTCAGCCTGTTCGCGCCAATGCGCGTAAGCTTCTGCGGTCAGCGGCGCATCGCGGGTGGCCTGCAGCGTTTGCAGTAGCAAATCCATCATTCGCCCCTCTCGACGCGGCCTTCATCCTGGCCGGCAATGCGTTCGCGGACGGCGGCGGCGAGCCATTGATGGCGGGTGCGCAATGTCTGGCTGAGAAAGCGTTGTTTCATGGCGGTGCGCTGTATTTTGCCGCTGGTGGTGCGGCTGACTTCGCCGGGCGGCACCAGGATCACGCCGGCCAGCGGTGCGCCCCATTCGCGCTGCACCCAGCCCTGAATGTCTGCCGAAAGCTGCTCCAGCTCATAATCTTCAAAGGATCCCGGCAATTCGTGGCACACCACCAACGCCTCCTGCGCAGTATCCAGCGCTACGCCGAACACCGCGCCGTATCGGCCCGCCAGCACGTTGAAATGGCGTCGCAGATCGTGCTCGATGTCCTGTGGATAGAGGTTTTTTCCGTGGGTGATAATCACTTCTTTGATCCGCGCCGTGACGTGGATTTCACCCTGTTGCAGAAAGCCCACGTCGCCGGTGCGCAGGTAAGGGCCCTGGCCGCAAGCGGTATAGGCGGCGAAGGTGTCGCGGGTAGCCTGCGGGTTGTTCCAATACCCCTTGGCCACGCTGCCGCCTTGCAGCCAGATTTCACCGAGTTCCCCTTCGGCCAGCGGCTGGAGCGTTGTCGGATCGATAATCCGCAAGTCGTAGTGGCGCGCGCAACCGCAACTGACCGACAGTTTCTGCGGGCCCCCGGCCTGTTGGCGATCCGGCAGGCTGATTGTCTGCGGCGGACGCGGCGTACTGCCGGAAATGAACACCGTGCATTCCGCCATGCCATAGCAGGGCTGCATGGCGCTGGGGTTGAAACCGGCGGCGGCGAAACAGTCGATAAACGCCTGAATGGTGCTGGCCTGCACGGGCTCGGAACCGTTGATCAGGTAACGCAGCGACGAGAGATTCAGCGTCGGCCGTTGTTCGGCGGTTATGCGTCGGCAACAGAGTTCAAAAGCAAAATTAGGGGCGCAGGTATGGTTGATACTGAAACGCTCAATCATTTGCAGCCAGTGCAGCGGCCTTTTCAGGAACTGGGTCGGGGTCATCATGTAGCAACTGCTGCCGAGGAACAGCGCGGGCAGCAGTTGCGCCATCAGCCCCATGTCGTGGTATTGCGGGATCCAACCGCCGAAACGCGTGTCATCCGCATAGCCCAGCGTTTGCTGGAAACTGTTGACGTTATGCACCAGGTTGGCGTGGGTCAGCATCACCCCTTTGGGGTTGCCGGTGGAGCCGGAAGTGTATTGCAACAGCGCCAGATCGTCGGGATTGACCTCAGACGCGTCGGATTCGAATGCAGGTGCCTCATTTTGCAGGGCGATCGGCAACTGATCGCAGGCGATGGCCGCCTGTTCCAGCCAGTCGCGGATCGCGCCTTCATCGCCGGGGGCATACAGCAGGGCGACGATACCGGCGTCATGCATGATATTGGTCAGCCGTTGACGCTGATGCTGATACTGGGTTGGCAGCGGCGCAGGCACGGCGATCATTCGCGCATACATGCAGGCCAGGAAACCGATCGCAAAATACTCGCTGACCGAGGACGGCAGTAAAATGCGGCTGTTCGGCGCATAGGTCGCCCGCAGTTCCGCCGCCAGATGCAGGGCCGAATGGCGCAACTGGCGGTAATTGACCTGACGGTTTTTTTCGTCATGGTGCGGGTGATTCACCATCATCAGCGCCAGCGCTTCGGGGTTGACGGCGGCATGGTGATCCACCGCCGCTTGCAGGGTCGGAAAACGGGGGGGATTCAGCATCATGACTGGCATCCTTTGCTGGTGGTGTAAGCCATATCCGGCGTTGGGATAAAGCCGATCGCGATGAAATAGTCGAGATAACGATTCAACAGGCTCTGATCCAACGGCTGGGCGGAAATGCCGCTGCCTTCCAGCGCCTGAAGCAGATTGCGGTAGTCATAGTGCGGCAGACTGCCTTCGTCGCCGGCGTCTTTCGACGGCGCCTCTTCACCAAACAGCGAGAAGAATTTGCCGAGGGCGTTTTGCTCGCCGGCTTCAAGCGCGGCGGCCAGGCGCTGATACCACTCGGGGTAGCTCACCGCATCAATCCTGTAGCCCCGTTGGCGCAGCATGCCGATGAGATCGCGCCAATGTAACGGCGCTGACTGCGTCAGATGATAAATCCGATGCTCTCCGGCGCCGGAAAGGGCGATATGCGCCACGCTTTGCGCGCAGAAGTCCACCGGCGAGATGTCCAGCATCACGTCAAACGGCAGCTCCGTCTGCAGTTGAATGCAGCTTTTGATGGCGGCGTTGAGGTAGGTGTCCGTCGAACAGGCGCCGTTGGTTTGCGCGCCGGTGATCTGGCCGGGGCGATAAATGTGGCAAGGCAGGCCGCGTTCGCCGGCCAGGGTGATCAAGCGTTCGGAAACCCACTTGGTTTGACGGTATCCTCCCGCCAGGCCGTTGGGGTGCATGAGCGGTTCCTCGCGGAAATGGTGCTCGCCCGGCTGGCCGGGAAACACCGACAGCGAAGAGATGTAATGTAACGGTTTTACCCGCACTTGCCCCGCCAGACGCAGCACCTCGAGGGTGCCGAGCACGTTGGTGGGCTTTAACTGGCGATAAGGCATGGCGTAGCTGGAGATCGCCGCGTTATGCACGATCATCTCGACGTCCTGGCACAGTTGCCGCCAGGTGGGTTTATCTACACCGAGATAAGGTTTGCCCACGTCTCCCGGTACGCCGACGATGCGCGCACGATCGCCCGGGCGTTGCAGGCCGTACTGTTGCAAGTTGTTCAGGATACGTTCCACCGCTTGCTGCGGGTTTGCCGAACGCACGACGACCCACAGCATCGCCTGTGAACGATCCAGAAACTCCCTCAACAGGAAGGCGCCGGTATACCCGGTGCCGCCGGTGAGCAGGATATGGCGAAAATCGCTGTTGACGGCGGGCAAGGCCCCAGGCTGGGCGCCAATGTCGGCCGGCAGTTGGGCTTCGGCGCAGAGCTCTTCGTCGCTGAGGTTTTGCAGACCGGCAGAGGCGGTGCGGTGTTTGCCTTTGATATAGGCAGAGAGCGCGGCGATGGTCGGGTTTTTGAACACGTAGCGCAGGCTGACGGCGGTATCCAATTCCCGACGCACTCTGGAGACCATCTGCACCACCGACAGCGAATCGCCACCGAGTTCAAAAAAGCTGTCTTCAATGCCGACCTGCGACACTGACAGCACTTCCTGCCAGATGCGGGCGATTTTTTCCTCGCTCAGGTTGCGGGGGGCGACATATGCCTGCTGACTGCGCTCTTGCTTTAACGGGGCCGGCAGTTGCTTGCGGTCGATTTTCCCATTCGGCAGTTTCGGCAAGACCGGCATCACCACAACGTGGGCCGGTATCATGGCTTCCGGTAACTCTCCGCGCACAAAGTCGCGCAGTTGCCGGGCCAGCTCAGCGTTGCGTTCCTGCGCCAGCGGGTTGTTGGAAAGTGCGGCGGGTGAGTTCATTGCGTTATTTTTTTCCATTTTTTGGCCACTCACTTCGAGTCTGCGATAACGCCGGTCTGGCGGCGTTCGGTAAGCGGAACTTCGTGCAGCGTCAGTTCGAGGTTGAACAGCCGCAGCCCCTCTTCCGGGGTTAGCGTCAATCGAACCTGATAGCCCTGAGCCTCAAAGTGACTGGCGATATCTTCCGGGTGCAGTGGGTTCGGTTCGGTGATTTCCCACAACCGTTTCTCGATATCCCATTTGGTCTGGTCATCATCGGCCTCGGCCAAGAGCGTCATCAGGTCGCTGTCGCGTTGCAGTCGACAATTCGGCAGATTGCGAATGACGATGTGATGTTTTTCGCGGTTTTCGTCACTAAGCTGCGCGGTCAACGCCGTCAACCCGTGCGAATCGAGGGGTTGCCCTTGCCAGTCCAGATAGCGCGGTGCGGCGGTCGGTTTGCGGCCACTGACAATCACGTCATAACGGAAATCATTCAGTTCGTTGGCGGCTTGCCCGCGCTTGAGCTCCAGTTGCAGCTTGCGCGAGGTTCCGTGGCGCTCGTTGAACGCCTGGAAATAACGCGGAGACAGGCACAACTCTTTCTCCGCCTCCCTGTCTCTTTTGATCTGTTGGCGGATTTCCGCCACGCGGGCCAGAGGCGCTGCCTTATAAAATTGAACGCCGGTATGGAATGCGCTCAGATCGTCGAGGCTGCGGACATCGCCGAGATAGATAACGCCATCGTCCTGGGTGATGCGCAGCGCTTCGTCCAGCACGCTTTTCAGATAGCCGAGGTCCGGGAAGTATTGAATCACCGAGTTCAGGATCACCAGCGTGTCTGGCCGCGCGGCCAGGTTTTCGAGCCGCTTCGCGTCGCCCTGCGTCAGGGTAATGTGTGCGGCGGAATGCAGCGCCGGCGGCAGTGATTGGCGGGCGACGTTCAGCGCCTCCTGAGACAGATCCAGCCCATGATAAGAATGGCTGTCCGCCGCCAGATGACGCATGATTTGCCCCATGCCGACGCCCACATCGATCAGATGGCTGCGATCGCAGGCACGCAGTTTGATCAGGGTATGGTTCAACCATTCGCGCATCTCGTTCGGCGGAATAGGCGCACCGGTATAGCTGCTTAACCAGCCGGCGAATTGACGATCCTGCTCATGGTGCACTTCATAACTGGCGCGTTCTTCGTAGGCGTTGTTCCACAGTTGCCCCCAGTGAGCGATCAGGGTGTTCGCCGAGTCGCCGGCCTGTTGCTGGGCTTCATTGATTTCAACGTAAGCCACCAGTTCGTAACGTTCGTTTTCCTGCTTAACGGCGATGACGGCGGCGTTTTGTACCAGTGGATGCCGTGAGATCACGCTTTCAATTTCATCAAGCTCGATGCGATGACCCAGTACTTTGACCTGCCGATCGATACGGCCGACAAATTCAATGTCGCCGGAGGCATTCCATAACGCGCGGTCGCCGGTGCGGTAGAAAACCTGGCCGACAGCCGGTTGCAGCGCGAAACGTTCGGCGGTCAATTCCGGTCGGCCCAGGTACCCCTGGCAGACGCCGTCGCCGCCAATCCACAATTCACCCGCGACGCCGATCGGGCTTGGGTGCCCGTCCGGGCCGAGAATCAACATTTGGGTATTGGCGATAGGCTTGCCGATCGCGATACGATTGGCGGCCTGCGACCCTTTGCCCGGCAGGCGATGGACGCTTGACCAGATGGTGGTTTCCGTCGGGCCGTACATGTTGTAAACCGCCGCGTCCAGGCGCTGGGACAACTGCTGGGCCAGGCCGGCGGGGAAGGGCTCGCCACCGATCAAAATGGCGCGCAGATGCTCCATCGCGCTTACCGCTGCGGGCTCCGCCATTACCGCAGCCATAAAGGACGGCGTACTTTGCACCAGGCTGATGCGATGGCGTTGCAGCAGCGCGGCAAAGTTGTAGGGCGCATCGTGCAGTTCGTTCCGATGCAAGGTTTGCAGCTGTTTCAGCGCCTGCAATCCTTCCAGCACCTGTTCGTTGGCGATGCCGAAGTCAATCAGCCCGGCGAGCTCATCGACCCCCGCCTGCTGCAACTGCGTCAACAGCGGCAGCACGCTTTCCGGCGAACCGAACAGACCCGAACGTTCAAAGTAACGCTCCACCGCGCTGTCGAGCAGCGACTCCAGATCTTCCTGCGGCAGATCCTGCTGGAATTCCAGCCCCATGCTGGCGGACAGCTCGCGCAACAGCCCGGTGGAGGTGCGCAGGTAGTCGCGGAAGGGGCCTTTAGCCACCGCTTTGGCGCGTTGTTCGTCCGGCAGCAGGAAGGTATGTATCATCAAGGTGACATGGCCGTTACCCGCATGACCCGCAGCGTGCCAGGCCTGGCGATAGGCGGCGATTTTTTGCTGCAGTTGTTCGAGATCCTGGCCCAGCAGATGGGTCAGCAGATTGACGCCGTAGGTCCCCGCCAATTCGAACGTGGTGACGTCGCCGGAGGACGTGAACCAAATCGGCAACTGAGGCTGAACCGGGGAAGGGTAAGCCGTCAGACTGACCTCTTTGCCGTCACCGTTGAGGCGGTGCAGGCATCCGCCCTGCCAAAGCGTGCGCAATTCCTGCAGTTTTTGCAGCATCACGGCTTTTCTGGCCGGGTAGTTGTCCGGCGCCAGAGCAAAGTCATTGGTGTTCCAACCAGAGGCGAACGCCAGCCCGACGCGGCCGGACGACAGGTTGTCCACCAGGGACCACTCTTCCGCCAGGCGCAGGCTGTCGTGCAGCGGTGCGACCACGCTGCCGCAGCGCAGTTCGACGCGGTTCGTGATGGTCGCCAGCGCGGCGGACATGACGGAAGGGTTGGGATACAAGCCGCCGAAGGCATGGAAGTGCCGCTCCGGGGTCCAGACGGCTTTGAATCCGTGGCTATCGGCATAACGCGCAGCGTCCAGCACCAGTTGATAACCTTCGTGACGCCGTTCGTTATTGGCGGCGGCGCCAAAGAAGAACAGGCTGAACTCCAGGGGGGCGACGCGGCTGTCGCCGTGCCACGCCAGATTGTTGATCTGGTGTTCCGGGGCCAGCACCACGTTGGCGCCGCGGCTCAGCGGCCAGAAAATTTCCAGAATGGAGATGTCAAACGAGATGCTGGTCAACGCCAACAGGCTGTCTTCCTGACGACACCCCACCGCCTCATCCATGCCGACCAGGAAGTTCGTCAGGTTTTTTTGCAGGATCAGGGTGCCCTTCGGTTTGCCCGTCGAGCCGGAGGTGTAAATGACATAGGCGACATCGTTGCCGAACGACGCTTGCGGCGGATTTTGATGCTCTTCACGCAGTAACTCCCGATATTCCGGCCATTCGATGCGTGTGGCCGCGGCCAGTTCGGGCGCGTCGGCCTGCGTGATCAGACAGGAAAGCTGCGAGTCTTTGACGATATAGTCCAGTCGCTCCGCCGGGTAGTCGGGATCGAGAGGAACATAAGCCGCCCCGGCTTTATGGATCGCCAACAGGCTGGCCACCAGCGTCACGCTGCGTCGCAAGCAAATGCCCACCAGCGAGCCGGGCATTACGCCGGCTTCGCGCAGGCGCGCCGCCATGGCATTGGCCAACTGATTAAGTTCAGCGTAACTGAGGCTGTCGTCGCGGCAGCACAAGGCTTCACGCTGCGGATTAAGCGCCGCCTGGTGCTCGAACTGCCGATAGGCGCAGGCGTCAGCCTCATAGGCCACATCGGTGCGGTTCCATTCTCGAATCAGCGCCTGTTGACGCCCGGCCTCCAGCGCGGCGGTGAATACCGGCTGCTGCGGGGCGTCCGCCAGTTGACTCAGTGCCTGCAGGTAATATTCCGGCAGCAGATCGCACAGCGGCTCGCTCAGCTGTGCGAGGTTGCAGTCAAACCACAAAGATAAAGACTGGCTGACCGGATCCTTCAGATAATTGACCGCCAGAGCAAAATTGGTGTCTGCAACGCCATAGGCATGCGAAATCGGTGAGTTTTCATCGCCCCAATTGCGATGGAAATCCATGTAGTTTATATAGCTGTCCAACACGATTTCCTGACCGTAATCGCGTTGCATTGCGGTGAAAGGGTAACGGCCATAAGGATAGGCATCGGCTTCAAACTGCGCGATCCTCTGCGCCAATTCAATAAATGACGCCTGTTCGATAGACAGAGCCAGCGGCAGGGTGTTGAGGAACACGCCGATGGTTTTATCTGCATCCTGTACCCCGAGGCGGCCGTTGAAAACCAGCCCGGTAGCGACCCGATCCTGGCCGGTCAAGACGGCTTGCACCTTCAGGTGAGCCGCAACCAGTAACGCTTTGAGCGGCAATGAGTAAGTTTGCACTAACTGCCCGAGCTTGTTGGCCAGCGTGGCGGGCAGTTCGGCGCGCACGGACTTGTGCCGCGTGGGGCCGGATTTGTCTGGGCGTGGCAAAGGCGCGGGATCCAGCTCGTTCAGTTGCGATTGCCAGAAAGCCGCCGCCTGGCGGTCTGCGGCAATCTGCTGTTCGGCAACGATAAAATCGCGATAGTGGCTTGCAAGCTCGGCGCGCTGCGGTTCGCGGCCGTCGAGCAATTGCCGGTAATTATCCACAATCTCATCCAGCATTAATAAGTCGCTCCAGCCATCGAGCACCACGTGGTGCTCGATGACCGAAAGCTGGAAGCGTTGCGGATGCAGACCGTGGCTGAAAAAGGCCAGACACGGGGCTTCAGCCAACGTGAAACGGTGATATTTAGCCTGATCCACCCAGCGCGATAGGGCTTGCCGCTGCTGTTCTGGCGCCAGCGAGGTGAGATCCTCCGCCTGTGCCAGCGGGGTGATGACCCGTTGATGAACCAACTGCAGCGGCTGGCTGTAATTTGAAAGGTCAAAGCTGCTGCGCAGCAAAGGATGGCGCGCCAACGTGTACTCTATGGCGCGCTGCAGCAGCGCAAGCGTCAACGGCAACTCGACGGTCAATGAGGTGACCACGCGATATACCGAGGCCTCGTGTTCAATTTCTGCCTGGTAGGCCATGGACTTCTGCATGGCGGACAAGGGATAAGCGTCTTCCAATCCCTGCGGCAGACGCTGGCGATCCTGCGGGGTGAGCAGTGAGAAAGGGGCCGGAGAAGCGGGCGGCGTCGTTGCTGTGGCCACCGGTGTCAGCTGCTTTGCGAGTTGGCGTAGCGTCGGGTTGCGAAACAGCGCTGCCAAATCGAGGGCGTAGCCGCGTTTCTCCAGTGCGCTGCGCACGCGAATGGCCAGCATGGAGTCACCGCCCAGGCTGTAGAAGGGCGTATCCGGCGACAACGTCGGCCGTTGCAGTACGCTTTGCCACACCGTGGCGACCAGGCGTTCCTGGTCATTCAATTCACCGCCGCCGTTTTCCAGCTCCGCTTTGGGGCTCGGCAACGCCTTGCGATTCACTTTGCCGTTGCTGAGGTACGGCAGCACCGACAGGATCACCCATTGCGCGGGGAGCATGTATTCCGGCAGTGTCGCCCTGAGCCGCCGTTCGATCTCGGGGAGCGAGTCGCCGGCCGCGTCGCGTTCGGTCAAGACCAGATAACCCACCAGGCGATCCTGACCGAGAGGATCGCGATAGGTTGACACCAGTGCCTGTTCCACCTGCGGCAGCGCCACCAGTTGGGCTTCAATTTCCCCCAGTTCAATGCGCAGTCCGCGGATTTTTACCTGATGATCGAGGCGGCCAAGAAATTCCAGCCCGTGGTGCTCGGTCAGCCGCACCAGATCGCCGGTTCGGTACAGACGACCGCCATCGGCGGCCAGCGGAATAAGCTCATCGGGTTGCGGAATAAAGCGCTCCGCAGTCAGTTCGGGCTGATTGACGTATCCCTGCGCAACCTGCACGCCACCGATATAGAGTTCTCCCACGGTGCCGGGGGGCAAGGGGCGCAATTGCGCATCGAGCACCCAGAGCTGAGTGTTGGCCACCGGATAGCCGATCGGTACGCTGCCGGCATAGGCCACGCCGGGGAGGCAATCCCAATAGCTGACGTCGATGGCCGCTTCGGTAGGACCGTACAAATTATGCAGACGACAGTCGGGCAACGACTGATTGGCGCGCGTCACGCTGGCCAATTTCAAGGCTTCGCCGCTGCAAAACATTCTCGTCAGCGAAGGTAACGGCCGGCCGTCCAGCTCGGCTAAAAACAGATCCAGCATCGGAGGAACAAAATGCAGCGTCGTAATCTGCGTCGTGCGAATGATGTCGATCAGTTGGCGGGGATCCTTATGGCTGCCCGGAAGCGCGATCACCAACCGTGCGCCCACCGTCAGCGGCCAGAAAAATTCCCACACCGACACGTCAAAAGTAAACGGCGTTTTCTGCAGGACGCGATCCTCCGCGTCAAGCGGGTAGGCCGCCTGCATCCATAAAATGCGGTTCGTTACGGCGCGATGGCTGACGGCCACCCCTTTAGGCTGCCCGGTCGAACCTGAGGTAAAGAGGATATAGGCGATGGCGTCCGGCGAGACCGACGGCAAGGTGAACGGCACCGCATCGTTTAACTCTCTGGTCTGCAATGAAAATACTGCCGTTCCGATATCGGGCGGCGTATCCCAATACAGCAGAGTATGGATGCCGGCCTGGGCGATCTGAGACTGCAAACGGGCCATAGGCAGCTCAGGGTCCAGCGGCACAAAGGCCGCGCCGACTTTTTGAATGGCGAGCAGTGCGAGGGTCATGTCCAGGGAACGTTCGCCATAAACGCCCACCGCATCTCCGGGGCGTACCCCCTGCGCTACCAGGCCGCAGGCCCAGCGTTCGCTGCGCTGCACCAGTTCGCTATAGGTGATCGTCTCATCGGCGAATTGCAGCGCAATGGCGTCGGGACTGCATTGCGCCTGGCGGTCAATCCGCGCCGGCAGCGTTTGCTGAAGATCGTAATCTTGCCGATTGTCATTGAATTGCCGGATAGCCAGACGATCTTCGGGCAGCAGCAGCGTTTCCGCCGGGCAATCAATTCGCTGGTGGGTCAAACACCAGCCGATAAACTGCATCAATCTCTGAGCATGATGATCGAGCAAGGTGGCGGAATAGTTTTCCGGGTTGGCGTCCCACAGCAACTCAATGCGATCGGTGCCAATAAACAGCGTCAGAGTCAGGTCGGTCACCGGCCCGGTGGTGAATTGGTGGCAGAGGGCTTTTTCATGGCCAAAATAAACATCATGTTCAAATGAAATAATATTGATCAGCGTCTTGGTTAGCTTGTCTTCAGGGGCGCCCAGCCCGATGGCGCGATGAATATCCTCATTGCGGCATTGCTGGTGTTTGATCGCCAACGCCAATTCCTGCCGGGTCAGACGCAACAGTTGAGACAGGTCTGAAATCCCTGAGACAGAGAGCGTCAGGGGAATTTCATTGGCCTGCATCGCGGGCTTTTTCAACGCGACAAGCGTGGCGCGGCCAGTCACGGCCAGCCCCAATTGAACGATATCCTGGCCGGTTAAACGGTGGCTGTAAGCGGAAAACAGCGCCAATAACAATTGCGGCAGCGTAAGGCCGTGCTCAGAGGCGAAGGTGTTGATTTGGCGATAAAGGTCTTGTGCAAGAGTACAGCGAGTTTGCAACAGGCCCCGGGCCATGCTGGACCGGTTTTTGCCCAGCGTGGTGGCGCCTTCCGTCGAGGCCAGTTTAGCGGTCCAAAATGCCATGTCGCGCTGGTGCTGCGCGCCGACGGTGTAATTGTCCAGGCTTTCGAAATAGGCTTCGCGCGTGACCCACTCGCTTGCGGGGCATGTCGCATGTTGCACGCTGGACGTGTAAATTTGCGCCAGACGTTCGATCAGCATCGATTGGCCAAAACCATCGAGCACCAAATGATGATATTTCCCATACAGCAGCAGATCCCCGGCGGGCAATGCGATGATATGCCATTGCAGCAAGGGCGCTGAGCCGTCCAGGGGGAAAGGGAGCTGGTTTTGCCGTTCCATCCAGGATTGCGCCTGGTGTTGATCAGCAAATGAATGGTGGGCAATCAAAGCATCCGCTGGAAAATGCGGGAATTGAACAGGGCCTTCCTCGGTTGCCGAAAGGGAAATTCTTTGCAGCTCGGCTTCTTGGTTGAGTTGCAGCAAAGCGTCATGCAACGCTTCCTGATTGATATTTTTCCCGAGCTTCAGAAAGAAACAGGCATTAAAGCGGAAATTCTCTGGTTCCATTTGGGCGGCGGCCCAAATAGCGCGTTGCGCTGGGGTAAGTTTATTTAATGACATTGTCATTCCAATTATGTTGTTGGTTTGGATACAGACCATGACATTCTTACCGATTTAGCCCGATATGAATTAAACGCATCTGCTCCGATATAAATAGTAATGAAATATAATTTAAAACTCGCTCAGTACGTCTGGCGCACGGCAGGTAATAAAATGGCGTAGCGGCGCCCGCACCAATAAATAGGGCGTTTTTTCCATTAGGCTATTCACACAGCAAAACAGATCCTGTAATAAATCATTGACTCAACAGACGCATCGTCAGAGTGCGTAAGGGCAATTAATGCCGATGAAGTCATCAATAAAAGATCATTTTCTCAGGGCGATTTACCGGTCATTAAAGGTCAGGAATTGACTATAGACATAAAGAAAATTTACATCAAATTGATGAGGGATAAAAACATTACAAAATGTTAACATTGCCATTAAGCTGAGTTATGTTTTTATTGTGACTTTAAATTTTTTAATTTTGAAATATTTTGGATTTTTATGCTGTTTTTTGGCTTTGTTTTTGATTTTTTGTTTTATCAGGAAATCATTTACCGTGCTAATCAATTGAGTGCGGAATAATGCGGCGTGGTAGTAAACTCTTTTGGAATCATTAGGATGTGCATGTAAATATAAAAAATTGCATTTTCAGAATGCAATTTTTCATCATCAATAATGAGTTTAATCCTAAAAATATGACGGTATCTCTTGGGCCGAATATAAACATCGTCATCTTCACCACTGAACATAAAGTTATTTTTACCGCAGCAATTAGAATTTAGTGCTTAACCGCCGCCCGCTACATGGCGATGCCGCTCCCCGCCGTTTGGCCTGTGGCGTTCCTTTCCGCCAAAAAGCGCGCCGGCGGTTTGCCTACCGCTTTGCGGAACATGGTGACAAAGCCGCTGGCGCTCTCATAGCCCAGATCCAGCGCCACCTTCTGCACGCTGTCGCCCTTGGTCAGCCGTTGCAGCGCCAGCATCACGTGCAACTGGCGGCGCCAGTGGCCGAAGCTCATGCCCATCTGCTGTTGCAGGGTGCGGTTGAGGGAGCGCTCGCTCATGCCGATGCGCTGCGCCCATTGGTTCAGGGTGGCTTTGTCCGCCGGATTGGCCAGCAGTCGCTCGGTCAGTTGGCGAATGCGCGCGTCCTGAGAGACCGGCAAATGCAGATTCTCGATCGGCGCATTAACCACCTGATCCAGCAGCACTGCGGTCAGCCGTCCTTCCGGGCCCTGTTCGTCATAGAGCGGATCGAACCCGCTGGCCTGCAACAGCAGCTCGCGCAGCAACGGCGATACCGCCAGCGTGCAGCAATGGGTCGGCAAGCCGGCGATAGCATCCTGATCGACAAACAGGCAATAGCATTCGGTGTCGCCGGCCCCCTGGGCGCTATGCAGCACGTTGCTCGGCATCCAAAGCGCGCATTGCGGCGGCACCAGCCACAGGCCGTTTTCCACTTCGCAGCGGATCATGCCGCGCACCGTATAAATCAGCTGCGCTTTGCGATGGCGGTGATGGGCCATCTCCCAATCGCTGCTGATGGTGGAGCCCTGTACGGCAAAAATCGCCCGCGGTACCTGATCGATATCGAAACGCGGTTTGGTAATAACAGTCATGAGAATTATTCTCAATTTGGCGTGATTGAAAAACATTATGTCCTGATTGTGCAATGTGGTCTAGCGCCGTAGTCGATAAAGTAAGCGCCAGCTTTAGCACTCTGAGGGGGCGCAATGTATCAGCAACAGGTAATCACTCAACTGCTGGCCTGGATTGAGCAAAATCTCGACCAGCCGCTGACGCTGGACGATATCGCCGCCAAATCCGGCTATTCCAAATGGCATTTGCAGCGGCTGTTCAAGCAGTTAACCGGCCACGTTCTGGGGACCTACGCCCGGCGCAGAAGGCTGAGCGCCGCTGCGCGCGAGTTGCGGCTCACCCACATCAGCGTGGCCTGCATTGCCGATAAGTACCAGTTTGATTCCCAGCAGACCTTTACCCGCTGTTTCAAAAAGCAGTTCGGTTTGCCGCCGGCCGGCTATCGCCGCAGTCCGGATTGGGCCAGCCACGGCATGCAGCCGCCGCTGCGTTTGAGCGAAGGGCCGTTGCCGCAGGCGGACATCGTTACCCTGCCGGCCATGCAACTGGTGGGGCGCTCCCAGCGGAGCAACTGCACCCTGGGGCAACTGCCGCATTCGAAACACGAGCTGCGTCAACACGCCTGGCGCCAGATGGTGCGCACGCAAGCCGAGCCGCCGGCGGTGGTATACGGCCTCACCAGCCTGGAGGCGGACAGTCGCCAACGTGGCGGAAAGCGCATTGTCTATACCGTGGCGCTGGCGGATGAGCAGGCGGAAGGCGAGAGGGTGCTCATCGAGCAAGGCGACTACGCCAGTTTTGTCTATCAGGGCAGGGTGGAGGAATTACAAAACTTTATCGCCCGCCTGTACGATACCGCGATCCCGATGATGAAAGCGGTGCGGCGACCGGGGCAGGATATCGAGCGCTTTTACCCGGCGGCGGGCGGCGTTTGCAACGGAGCAAGCACGGCGATCCGTTGTGAATACCTGATCCCCATACGCCGGATGACGCCGCCAGACGTCGCGCTTTAGCGGCGTTTTTCACAGTAAGTTATCTTCATACCGCAGCAGGTTACAAAAAAGTGCGTCATGACACAGGGAATGTTTCGCACTTAGGTCAATGTGCACATATAATGCGCATCCGGTCATTTATGGCCGAAAATAACCTATATCAATAATCTGCCAGTGGCCACGACCAACACGAAGATGAAAATGAACATTCGCGCGTTATTAACCCTGTGTACGGCGCTGGTTGCATTCAGCCAGTCTGCCTTCGCCGTCGTATACCCTTTGCCTGCCAAAGACAGCCGTCTGGTCGGTGAAAACATCCAAGTCACCGTACCCGAAGACAGCAAGCTGCCGCTGGAGAGCTTTGCCGCTCAATACCAGATGGGCCTGAGCAATATGCTGGAAGCCAACCCAGGCGTGGATCCGTTCCTGCCGAAAGCGGGCAGCACCCTGACCATCCCACAGCAGTTGATCCTGCCGGACGCACCGCGTGAAGGCATCATCATCAACAGCGCCGAGATGCGTCTGTACTACTACCCGAAAGGCACCAACACCGTGATCGTGCTGCCAATCGGTATCGGCCAGTTGGGTAAAGACACCCCGCTGAACTGGATTACCTCGGTACAGCGTAAAAAAGATGGCCCAACCTGGACGCCAACGGCCAAGATGCGTGAAGAATACGCGGCAGACGGCGAGATCCTGCCGGCGGTGTTCCCGGCCGGTCCGGACAACCCGATGGGCCTGTATGCGCTGTACGTTGGCCGCCTGTATGCGATCCACGGCACCAACGCCAACTTCGGTATCGGCCTGCGCGTGAGCCACGGCTGTGTGCGTCTGCGTGCTGACGACATCAAATACCTGTTCGACAACGTGCCGGTCGGCACCCGCGTGCAGTTTATCAACGAGCCGGTGAAAGCCAGCGTTGAACCGGACGGTTCCCGTTACGTGGAAGTGCATAACCCACTTTCCGCTAACGAAGAAGAGCTGAAGTCCAAAGATCCGGTGCCGTTAACCCTTTCTGCGCCAGTGGGCAAAGTGGTGATGGATCCTGCCGTTAACCAGAGCGAAGTGGACGCGGCGATCAAAGCCCGTTCCGGTATGCCGGTTAAAGTGAACTGATTGATTCAGTGATGTGAAAAAGACGCCTTAGGGCGTCTTTTTTTTGGCTGAAAATCGCTATTTTGCGTACCGCGCCGCCGCTGTTTTCTTCTCGTAAAAACACGGCCTGAAGGTTTTGTTGTAGCCTGTTAGGTTAATCACATTCACCCCACCGCTTTTTTACCTGCCTTGCAGATGCACTTGCTATTTAAGCATAAAAAATATCAGTTAATTAATTGGTTATATAACCAGTTAGGTTAGGTGTTGTCTGAAACAATCCTCGCAAAATACCCTCTGTGTGATAATAAGATCACAAAAGCGTAACGAAAGGTAAACAAAGGCCTCCTATATTGGCTGCTTTGCTTTTGGGAGGGAGTGCCATGCGTAACTGGAACGAACCGAAAAAGAACAAGGCGCACATCGAATTGATCCCCATGATCGACGTGATGATGTTTTTGCTGGTGTTTTTTGTGCTGATTAGCCTGAACGTGATCCCGGCGCTGGGGCTGAAAACCCAGTTGCCCTCTGCCGGCAGCGCTCAGCAACTGAAGCCGCAGAAAAAAGCGATCATCACGCTGGGGGCGGAAGAACAATTGCAACTGGACGGCCAACCGGTGGCGCTTAACGCGCTGGTCAGCACGCTCAAACAGCAGCAGCAGGAAAACCAGACCACCACCATTATCGTCAACAGCGACAAGGGCGTTGCGGTGGAGCGACTGGTGGCGGTGATGGATAACCTGCGCCAGGGCGGATTCTATTCCGTCTCTATCGCCACACGGAAGCTGTGACATGTATCTGCTCTATCGCTCACGTCACCTTTTCAGTTGGATGCCCGCACTGATCGTGGCGGGTTGTTTGCTGTTCGCCAGCCAGCAGGCTGCGTTGAAAATCCAGCCACGCTACGACGACACCACCATGGAACTGGCGCTGGTCGAGCCGGAGCCTGAACCCCAGCCGGAACCGCCGGTGGAAACGCCGCCGCAACCCGAACCCCCGCCACCGGAGCCGCAACCCGTTCCTGAACCCGTGGTGCCGGCCCCAGAGCCGATTATCGAGACCAAGCCGGTTCCCAAACCGCAGCCAAAACCCAAGCCCAAACCGGTGAAAGAGAAAGCCAAACCGGTAGAAAAGGCCAAACCGGTATCCGCACAGCCTGCGCCGAAAGCGCCGGTCAGCAAGCCTGCGCCAACGCCGGCCGCACCTGCCGCGCCGAAGGTCAACGCCCAGGCTGTCGAAAACGGTTATTTGCAGGCACTGCGCCACGAACTGGAACAGCGTAAGCGCTACCCGAGTGGACGGCAGGCTTCGCTCGAACGGCCGCAGGGCAACGTCGAGGTCTGGCTGGAGGTTGATCGCAGCGGCCGTGTGCTCTCTTCCGGCATCGCCAACAAGGCTGCCAGCATGCTGCTGAACCGCGCGGCAATGAGCAGTTTACAAAGTATCAGCCAGGTGAAGCCGTTCCCGAGCGACGCTTTTGCCGGGCAAACAACAAAACGATTTTCAGCCACGTTCAATTATCAGGCGCCTTAGCGACCTGGCATAACAGTTTGATTTTTAGGGGATGGAAACAATGAAGTCTTTCAATCGATCTGGGATTTATCTGGCGGTGATGTCGGCGATGCTGCCGGGCGCGGCGCTGGCGGCGGACACCACCGACGTCGGTACCATCAGCGTGAAAGGGCAGTCGCTGGGTGGCGGCATGATGGTGCAGGACGACAGCGCCAAGGCGCGTTCCACCGTTACCAAAGAGGCGATGGACAAAATGCCCGCAGCGGCCAACGCCATCGACAAGCTGAAGTACACGCCGGGCCTGAACGTCAACAGTAACGACGCCAGCGGCCTGAGCGGCGTCGATTACACCATGCGCGGCATGAACTCGGATCAGATCGGTCTGTCGATGGACGGTATCCCGATCAACGACTCCGGCAACTATGCCGTCTATCCGAACCTGCTTGGCGACTCGGAGAACCTGGAAGAAGTGTTCGTCACCCAGGGATCCTCCGAGGCGGACGGCCCGCATATCGGCTCCAGCGGCGGCAATATCGGCATGGTGACGCGCCGGCCGGCAAAAGATTTCGGCGGCTTCGTCAAGCAGACGCTGGGCAGCAACAACCTGAGTAAAACCTTTGCCCGTTTGGAAACCGGCGAGTACAACGGTTTCAGCAACTGGTTATCCTACTCGCACACCGAGGCGAAAAAATGGCGCGGTGAAGGGCGCGAATATTCCAACAAGTTTGAAATGAACTCGCTGTACGAAGACGGCAACGGCAACAGCAGTAACCTGATCATGAAGTACAACCGCCAGCAGAACGTCAACTACAACACGCTGAGCAAGGCGCAATTCGAAAGCGACGGGCGCGATACCGACTACGCCACCACGCCGGAATACAACAGCAAGGGGCAGTTGAACAAGTACTACAAACTCAACCGCAACCCGTTCGATACCTTCACGCTGTCATTCACCCAAAAGTTGCAGTTGCGCGACAACCTGTCGCTGACCCTGCAGCCGTATTACTACTGGGGCAACGGCGGCAGCTTCACCGGCCAGACGGCGTCGGTGCTGTCCAATACGTCGGACAAGGCCGGGCAGTACGATCTGAGCAATCTGAAGTCCAACACCTATTACCGTCCTTCCTGGACCCAGACCTGGCGCCCCGGCATTACCACCAAGCTGAAGTGGGACATCAACGATCAGCACAGCCTGGATATCGGTTACTGGTATGAACGTGCGCGTCAGTTGCAGACCCAGCCGTTTATCGGCATCAAGGACGACGGCAACCCGGCGCAGATTTCGGGCAAACCGGGCGGTTCCGATCAGGTGCAGGACGCCAACGGCAAGACCGTGCAGGGGCGTAACCAATACACCATCACCCCGGCGCAGAAAGTGTGGCTGCAGGACACCTGGTACGCCACGCCGGACTGGACCTTCGTCGGCGGGCTGGCCTATCAGTACGTGGAACGTAAAGGGGACAACCGCGGCAGCCTGTACAACGTACCGGAGAAGCGCGATGCCACTTACCACGAGTTTCTGCCGAACTTCAGTGCCAGCTACAAGCTGAACCAGGAAAATCAGGTGTTCTATAACCTGACGCGCAACATGCGCACCCCACCGAACTACGTGCTGTACAACGTCGGCGACTCGATCAGCACCAAGCCGGAGCTGAGCTGGAACCACGAGCTGGGCTGGCGTTTCCAGCAGGAAGACATGCTGATGAGCGCCACGCTGTTCTATATGCGCTACAGCGACCGTCAAGTCTCCACCACCAACTCGTCCGGCGACTACGAGATGATGAACATCGGCAACGTAGAGAACAAAGGGCTGGAGCTGGAGTGGAGCGGCCAACTGCCGCACAACTTTAACTACTACACCTCATACACCTATACCCAGTCGAAGCAGAAGAACGACATCGTCAGCAACGGCGGGCTGCCGCTGCCGACGTCCGGCAAAGAGGTACCGAACGTGCCGAAAAACCTGCTGAACATGACGCTGGGCTACGACGACGGCCTGTATTACGGCAGCGTCAGCGGCAAATACGTCAGTTCGTTCTATGGCGATCTGACCAACGACGAGAAGATTGGCGGCCGCACGGTGTTCGATCTGGCGGCAGGTGTGTATTTGCCGGTGGACAAGAAAATCATCAAAAGCGCAGCGCTGCGATTTGGCGTCAGCAACCTGTTTGACAAGGAATACCTGACCTCGGTACGTACCACGACCTTCAACGCTGCGCCTTATGGCGGCGTGAAAGCCAGTACGCCGTATTACAACGTCGGAGAAGAGCGCACTTTCAGCGTGTCGCTGGAAGCCACCTTTTAACTAATTTGAGGGGTATGTTATGAATGCCAATTTATTGCACGACATTATTTTCTACGTGATGTACGCCGCGCTGGCGATTGCGCTGGTGATCATTATCGAACGCGCGCTGTATTTCGCCTACACCCAACGGCAGGCGAGTCGACTGGAGCAGGCGCTGACGCCGGACGTGCATCGCGCCGCCGATCTGCCGGACGAACTGACCCAGCGCAACAGCCTGCCGCTGGCGGTGATCGCGCCGGTACTGGAGCAGAAGCACCGCGCCGGTGACCGCGAAGCGATAGGCGATCTGGTCGGCGCGCAGTACCTGTTGAGCAAACCGCTGATGGCGCGTGGCCTTTGGCTGTTGGAAACCATCGTCACCGCCGCCCCGCTGCTGGGGCTGCTGGGCACGGTGATGGGGATTATCGAAACCTTTAAGGCGCTGGCCGCTTCCGGGGTGTCCGAACCGAGCCTGGTGTCCGCCGGCATGGGTACCGCGCTGTACGCCACCGGGCTGGGGATCGCCATTGCGCTGCTGTGCCTGGTGGGTAACAACTACCTGCAAAGCCGCATGGAACGCATCAACGAACTGCTGAAGGTGCTGTTGATCCGCGCCGGTGCGCCGGCCAGCCGCCCGGAAAACGGCAGCCGCGAGCAATGGGTTGACAGTGAGGCACCGCGCTATGCCTAATGGCCGTCAACCACGGCGGCCATTAGGCCGCCTTTACACTGCGTTATGGGGTAGCTGTCTGTTGATGTTGAGCCAGAGTGCGGCGGCGCGTTTTGATATTCCCGGCTACGAGCTGGTGTATACCGCGCCGGTGGAAACTGCGTTGCAGGCGGATGACCTGCGCAACACCGCCGAGGTGTGGCAGCAGATGTTCGATGCGGCGAAAACCCGCATCGATCTGGGTCAGTTCTACGTGGCGAACCAACAGGGTTCGCTGCTGGACGGCGTGCTGCAACACCTGAAAGCGGCGGGCGAGCGCGGGGTGAAAATCCGTTTTCTGATGGAAGAGAAGGGGATTCGTCTCTCCACCCCGGAGACGCTGGAACAGCTGAAGGCGATCCCCAATCTGGAGCTGCGGATTATTCCTTACCGGCGGTTGAGCGGTGGCATCCTGCATGCCAAATACCTGCTGGTGGACGGCGAGCAGGCGTTTGTCGGCAGCCAGAACTTCGACTGGCGGGCTCTGGAGCATATTCATGAAACCGGGCTGCGCATCAGCGATGCCGGGGTTGTCGGGCAGATTCAGGCGATCTTCGAGCAGGACTGGCGGGCGCAGGCGCTGCTGACGGCGGATAAACCGGTGCCGCAGCTGACGTATCAGCCCACGGCGGCAACGCCGCAGGGCAACTATCTGGTCGCCAGCCCGCGCGCCTATAACCCGGCCGGCGTGATTGACTCGCAGGTTGAGTTGCCGCGCCTGCTGGCGAGCGCCAAACAACGGGTGCGGGTACAGGTGATGGACTATGCGCCGTTGTCTTACGGCCCCGAACGCAGCCGGCCTTATTACGCGGTCATCGACAATGCCCTGCGCAGCGCCGCCGCGCGTGGCGTGCAGATTGAGCTGATGGTGGCCAACTGGAACACCAAAAAGCCCGATATCGCCTGGCTGAAAAGCCTGGCGCTGGTGCCGAACGTGCAGATAAAGGTGGTGACCATTCCGCCGGCAAGCCACGGGTTTATCCCATTCGCGCGGGTGATCCACAGCAAGCTGATGACTATCGACGGCGAAACCGCCTGGGTGGGCACCAGCAACTGGACCGGCGGCTATCTGGATAACTCGCGCAACCTGGAACTGGTGCTGCACAGCCCGGCGATGAGCCAGCGGCTGGACACACTCTACAGCCAGCTGTGGGACAGCGTTTACGCCGAACCGATCAAGCTCGATTATGACTACCCGGCCCCCAAACCGGGTGGCGAGTCCTGATTTATCGTGGGCTGCGGGTGCCGCCGGCGGCGGGCTGGCCGTTGATCCAATGTGAAATGGGCATGGCATTCGCTCCTTATTCGGTTGCGTTGAGGGCGTCGCCCAGGGCGTTGATCAGCGAGTCGATCTGCGCCTCGCTGCTGATAAACGGCGGTGCCAGTTGGAGGGTGTCGCCGCCATAGCGGACGTAAAATCCGTTTTCCCAGCAGTGCATCGCTGCTTCATATGGCCTGCGCGCCGCTTCCCCTGGCCGCGCCGCCAGCGTGATGCCTGCCGCCAGGCCAACGTTGCGGATATCGGTGACGTGCTTGCAGCCTTGCAAGCCATGTACCGCCTGTTCGAAATAGGGAGCCAATGCCTGTACCCGTTCGATCATCTGTTCGCGCTCAATGATATCCAGCGTCGCCAGCCCCACGGCACAGCTGACCGGGTGGGCGGAATAGGTATAACCGTGCGGGAATTCGAGCAGGTACTCCGGCTCGTCGGTGTGCATGAAGGCATCGTAAATCGCCGGTTGGACCACCACCGCCCCCATCGGCTGCGCGCCGTTGGTCACCTGTTTGGCGATATTCATGATGTCCGGCGTGACGCCGAACGCCTCGGCGCCGGTCAATGCGCCACAGCGGCCGAAGGCGGTGATCACTTCGTCAAAAATAAGCAGGATGTTGTTTTGGCTGCAAATTTCACGGATACGTTGCAGATAACCGATTGGCGGTACTATCACCCCGGCGGAGCCGGAGAAGGGCTCGATAATCACGGCCGCGATGGTCGACGCATCGCGCAGCGCGATAATTCGGTTCAGCTCTTCCGCCAGTTCGGCGCCCTGCGCGGGCATGCCGCGCGAAAAGGCGTTACCCGCCAGCAGGGTATGCGGCAGGTGGTCCGCTTCCGCCCCTGCGCCAAAAGCCTTGCGGTTACCGGCGATGCCGCCCACCGAAATACCGCCAAAGTTAACGCCGTGGTAGCCCTTTTCACGGCCGATAAAACAGGTTTTTTCTGCCTGGCCTTTGGCCCGCCAGTAGGCGCGTGCCATTTTTAACGAGGTGTCCGCCGCTTCGGACCCGGATCCGGTGAAAAATACATAATCCAGCCCGGCCGGTGTCATGGACTTAATTTTATTCGCCAGTTCGAAAGACAATGAGTGGCCGAATTGAAACGCCGGGGAATAATCCAGCTGAGAAAGTTGACGGTGGGCCGCATCGGCAATTTCCTGGCGGCCGTGGCCTAATCCGCAGCACCATAGGCCGGATAAACCGTCAAAGATTTTACGCCCATCCTGGCTGGTATAATAAGCGCCTTCAGCGTGACTGATCATTCGCGGGTTGGCTTTAAAATTACGGTTGCCGGTAAATGGCATCCAATGTGCTTCTAACCATTCACGATCGGGTTTATTTTCGCGGGGATTTAAATCAGCCATTTTTCCCTCCGGGTAGGAGAATAGGGACGGTTAATTAAATATACCCGTCATCTTTTAAGTTACAGCGTTGTTATTTTCACTCGCTCACCCCAGTTACTTACTTGAGTAAGCGCCTGGCCGCAACTTAAAAGCTATAGGGTATAAATAAACGTGTTAATGAAATTTTGTGTGAAATTGACTATGTTCCGCTTCTTCACTAATGTGAATAATCATATGTCGAAACTTACTTAAGGTTTTATGCAAGTAAAAAAACGCGCGCTTTTAGGGCAGTTGTCGGATATGGATCTGCGGTTGCTGCGGGTGTTTAAAGCGGTGGTCGACTGCGGAGGAATGAGCGCCGCCGAGCTGGAGCTGAATATCAGCCTGTCGACCATCAGCAAACATATCAAGGATCTGGAGCAAAGGTTGGGGCTGACGCTGTGCCAACGCGGGCGGGAAGGCTTCGCCGTCACCGACGAAGGGCTGTTGATTTACCAGGAAACCATCAACCTGCTGGCGGCCACCGAGGCTTTTCGCCGTGGGGTGGATGACGTGCATCGACGCATGGGCGGCCAGCTGCACGTGGCAATATTTGATCATACGGTCAGTAATCCGCAGGCGCACATCGGCCGGGCAATTGCGTTATTCAGCGAGCGTGCACCGGACGTGTCTTTGCAAATGTACGTGGAGCCGATAAATACCATTGAGCGTGGCGTTATTGACGGGCAGTTTCAGATTGGCGTTATTCCCATGCACCGCAATGCGGAAAGTTTATCTTATAATTCTTTATTCAATGAGAGGATGTTCTTATATTGCGGTACGCAGCATGAGTTATTTTCCGCTAATCACGACATGCTGAATTGGGATCTGTTGCACCATTATGCCTTTGCAGGATTGGGCTACCATTCACCGAATATGGCGTTAAGTTTGCAGCAGCATTTGCAGCGCAAGGCGACGGGTTTTGCTCAGGAGTCGATAGCGACCTTAATCCTCTCCGGCAAGTATGTCGGCTTTCTTCCCGACCACTATGCGGCGTTTTTCGTCGCGCAGAATATGATGCGGGCGATCAAACCGGAGTTGTTCCGCTACCACTGTGAATATTCCTGTGTGGTACGGCGTTCACCCAGCCCGCAACGGGTGGTGAAGGTATTCCACGACTGCCTGCTGGCGGCGCATGAGGGGGGATGAACGCTTATTCCTGGCCTTCGACGCCTTGCCAAAAATCGCTTATCAATTGCTCAAAACCGCCGTTACCTGCTGCGTAAAGGCGGTTTATTCGAACAGGCTTTCGGCGCTGCCGGCCTTTAAAATCCGCTTACTGCTTTTTCTTCTTACCGAAGATCTTTAGCAGCACGCCAACCAGAATGCCAATGGCGATGCCGGTGAAAATCCAGCTGATGATACCCATTTCCGATCTCCCGCTATTGCTTTGATCTCATTATATTATCATTCGACGCGGAATGCGCCTTCGATCATCAGTTGCCGTTGCGCGGCGGTATAGTCGATCAATGAGTTCTTGCTGTTGGATTTTTCCAGCGTCACCGCCAGTTCGTCGCCGGAAATCGGCAGGTCATCCTGCCAGAACGGCGCGATGGCGTTGCGGGTAATAAACTCGATCAGATAGCGTTCCGGGCTGTCTTGCTGTTCGGGGAACAGCCGTGCGGCCAGATCGCTCATCAGCGCGCGCTGTTGCGGTTGCTCGCTTTGCGCCAGCAGTTCGAGGAACGGCAACAGCAGGCGGCCGCAGACCTGGCCGTGGTGGTAATCGTGCAGCGCGCCAATCTCGCCGGCAATGCCGTGGATCACCCCCAGCCCGGCGGCGCTCAGCGTCAGCCCGCCCAGGTAAGAGGCCTGCATGATGGCTTCACGGGCGCGATCGCTGCGGTTGAGCGCCGGCCAGGCATCCAGGAAATGGCGGATGCCGGTCAGTGACATCTCGCGCGTCATGGCGCTGGCGGTTTTGGACAGATAGGCTTCGAACAGGTGGGTAAAAGCGTCGATGGCGCAGTAAGCCAGCACCTTGTCCGGTGTGCCCTGCAGCAGTTGCGGATCCAGGATGGCGGTATGCGGCACAAAGTTGTTATGGCGCAGCGAGGCTTTCACCTTACTGAGCCGGGTATCGGTGATCACCGCGTTCTGGGTCACTTCACTGCCGGTGCCGGCAGTGGTCGGGATGGCGATCAGCGGCAGGGTGGCGCCGCTGATTTTGGTGTCGCCGATCTTTTCCATATAGCGCAGCGTCGGCAGCGGGTGCTCCACCAAGGCAGCAAACGCCTTGGCGGCATCCAGCACGCTGCCGCCGCCAATGGCCACCACGCGCAATGCCTTGCCGCGCCAGCGTGCGACCCAGGCGTCGATCTCCTGCGGCGAGGCTTCGTGGCTGACGATCTCGGTGCCGATCAGCAGCGGCGTCAGGGCATCTGCCAATGAGGAATATACCGCGCCATTGAGGAATGAACGGCAGCTGAACAGCAATGTCGGCTGGGGATCGGCGGCCAGTAATGGGATCAGTTGGCTAATACTGCCGTGGCCGAACCAGGTATGCCGGTTGGCGATCGTCAGGCTGGTGGTCATGTTCTCTCCTTGGCGCGGTAAAACCACAGCATAAGCCAGCCTCGTCGGAGGAACCACTGCTTTTCACTGCCGGAAACCCATTCATTAACATATTAACCAGGCCCGTGGGTGACGGGGTGCCATAATCTGGCGAAGCTGTGATTTGTTTAACATGCAAGCAAGCGAAACCTTGCATTTGGCGCTGTTGAATGCTTTTTATAACAAGTGGGCCATGGCGCTGCCGGTTTTATCCGAAACAAGGTAATTGTTAATTTATTAATGATGGCGAGGGCGGATATGAATATTCAGGTCGAACGGTTATCGGCGGTGATTGACGCGGTCGCGACACCCAGGTTTTATCCCAGCCTGCTGGCCTGGATGGAAGCTTTCTTCGCCTTCGACAACGCCATTGTTTATGCCTTCGAACGAGGCTGTGCGCCGCGTTGCCTGCTCAAAACCGAGCGAGAAAACAGCGATGCGGTCAACCAAATCTACCAACAGGGCGCTTACCTGCAGGATCCCTTTTACCAGGTGCTGAACGGCGGTGGCAGCGGCGAGGTGTTTTCGCTGCGTCAGTTGGCGCCATGCGGTTTCTATCACACTGACTATTACCGTAATTTTTACCGTAAAACCGGCTGGCACGACGAGGCCGGCGTGCTGCTGCCACTGACGCCGGAACGCGGATTAGGGGTGTTTTTCGGTTCGGCGCGCCAGACGGTGGGGATGCGCTATCCGCAACTGGCAGAGTTAAGGGGCGCGTTGACGCTGCTCAAAAGCATCGCGCGTCTGCATGGCGAAGTGGTCGCCGCGCCGGTATCGCCGGATACGGCGGAAGACAAAACCCGACAGGTGCGCTATCTGTTGACCCCGCGCGAACGCGAAATTGTCGATCTGATCCTGAGCGGCTGCGGCTCGCAACAGATTGCCGACCGGCTGTTCATCAGCCTGGGGACGGTGAAAAACCATCGCAAGAACATCTACGGCAAGCTGGATATCGGTTCGCAGGCCGAACTGTTCAACCTGCTGTTGGCCGGGCCGAACCGCCGCAGCGCATAATGTTAATTTTTTGTAGCAAATGTCCCTAAGGGGACATGGCGGCTTTGCCGGCCGCTCCCGATAATCCGCTGTAGGGCATAGGGTCTTCGGGAGTGCGGCAGTGAACAATAATATCGAATCGTTAACTTACTACGCGGCAACCAAAAAGTACGATCTGCGCTTCCCGACGCTGGAAGACGATCTGGACGTTGACGTGGTGATCATCGGTGGCGGCTTCTCCGGCATCAATACCGCTCTGGAGTTGGCGGAGCGGGGCATCACCAACATCGCCATTCTGGAGGGGCGCCATCTGGGCTACGGCGGCACCGGGCGTAACGGCGGGCAGGTGATGGCCGGCATCGGTCACGATCTGGAAAAAATCAAACGCCACGTCGGCCCATCCGGGCTGGAAACCATCTTCAAAATCAGCAACCTCGGCGCCGGCATTATCCGTGAGCGCATCAAGAAATACGCTATCGACGCCGATTTCCGCTTTGGTTACGGCTACCTTGGCAGCAATGCACGCCAGGAGAAAACCCTGCGCAGCTGGCTGAAAGAGTTCAAGGCGGTATCACCGAATGAAGAGATCGAACTTTATACCGGCGCGGAAGTGAAGCAGGTGGTGGGATCCGACGCCTACAGCTGCGCATTGAAGCACATGGGTGGCGGGCACGTGCATTCGCTCAACCTGCTGTTGGGCGAGGCCAAGGCATTGAGCGGCTACGGCGTGAAAATCTTCGAAAACAGCAGCGTGCTTAACGTCGAATACGGTTCGCGCATTAAGGTCCGCACCGCCATGGGCTCGGTGCGCGCCAACAAGATGCTGTGGGCGTGCAACGGCTTTCTCAACGGCATGGAGCCGTTCATCCACAGTAAAACCATCAATACCTACGCTTTCCAGTTGGCGACCGAACCGCTGCCCGAGGAGTTGATCCGGCGCATCAGCCCGATCCGCGGCGCTTACAGCGATATTCGCCCGGTGATCGATTACTACCGTGTCACCAATGAAAACCGCCTGCTGTTCGGCAGCGCCACCCGCTTGATCGAATACATCCCGGCGGATCTCAAAGCCTGGAACCGCAACCTGATGCTGAAAGTGTTCCCGTACCTGCATGACGTGAAGATCGATCTGGCCTGGGGCGGGCCGCTGTGCTGCAGCGCCAACCTGTTCCCGCAGATCGGTACCTTGCCGCAGCACGACAACGTGTTCTACGTACAGGGCTATTCCGGCTTTGGCGTGACGCCAAGCCATATCGTCTGCAAGGTGCTGGCGGAGGGCATGAGCGAAGGATCCGATCGTTACGATCTGATGAGTTCGATCCCGCACGTCAACATCTTCGGCAAAGATCGACTGCGCCGGGTGATGACCACCGCCGGCAAGGCCTGGCACCAGACATCCGGCTACTGGAAAGGCCGCCGTTAATTCTTATCAGAGGAGAAAGACATGAAACCATTACTGCTTAAGCAGCCGCTGCCTGAACTGCTGGAGATTGGCAGCGTCAGCAATCTGGGTGCCAGAGTGATCGCAGGTTCACCCAACGTCGGGGTAGCGACTCTTTTCGGTGAGCCGACCGATAACCTGAACTGCGGCGTTTTCAGCTGTACGCGCGGCACCTTTGTGATGGAGTATCCGTTTGCCGAACACGCCACCGTGTGGGAAGGCACCGCGACGTTGACCGATGAGAACACCGGGAAGTCCGTGCAGTATCAGGCCGGGGATTCGTGGTTTGTCGAAAAGGGAACGCCGGTGCGCTGGGAAATCACCTCCGATCGTTTTGTAAAACACTATCTCGCCATCGTCGAAGGTTGATCTCACCGTTATCCCCTCTCCGCCGGGAGAGGGGAAATCCGCTATCCCAGCACCCGCTCGATAAAGTCGGTGACCCGCTTCAATATCTGATCTTTGTTGGTTTCGTTAAAACTCTCATGCCGCCCGCCGGGGTTGATCATGGCGTCGAAATCGCTGCCCTTCAGCCGATCGATGGCGGTCTGCGATTCGGCCATCAGCACCAGCCGATCGTCATCGCCGTGTATCCACAGCGTAGGCAGCGCGCCGAAACCCGGCCCTGCGTTGATTTTTGCCAGGATCTGCTGCATGGCGCGCAACGTCGGGCGTTTGAATGGCCCGTGCCACACCAACGGATCGGCCTGATAGGCTTCGCCAACGGCCGGATCGCGTGACAGAATGGCGGTATCCAGCGGTTCGTTCGGGATAGCGGGCAGATCAAGCAAGTCGGAGATCAGGGTTCTTTCACCGATCAGCGGGCCGGATAGCACCAGTGCGCGGATACCTTCGCGATAACGCTGGGTATAACGAGTTGCGATCATACCGCCCATCGAATGACCGATGACCACCAGCGGCACGTCTGGGTGTAGCCGCTGAAAATGCTCTACTACGCGGTGAACATCGTCGACTACGGCGTCGTAATCCTCAATCAATACGCGCTCGCCCTGTGACAGCCCATGGCCGAGATGGTCGGGGCCAAACACCCGCGCGCCGTGCGCTTCCAGCGTACGCGCCACATACTGATAACGGCCAAGATGCTCGCCGTAACCGTGTACCAGCAGCGCCAGAAAGCGCGGCCGATCGCGGCTCCAGTCATGCACGGCAATATCGCCATGGCCACCTTTGATAAAGCTGATCTTTTGTTCAGACATAGTATTTTCTCATCGGCAGGATAACGGAAGCCCTATTCAGCGTAGCGGCAATGGCGTAGGGGCACAACCTGCGGCGCCCCAGAGGGAAACTACAGTTTGAACTGCTGCGCCAACCGATCGATGGCGTCGCGTTGAAACAGGTTGAAGGCATCACGCGGTTGCTGTTGCCGGATAAAATCCAGCAGCGGATCCTGCACTTCGGTGCGAATGCCGCTGAGCTGTTCCATCACCGCCAGGCCGCAGAACGGCACGTAGGATTCGGCGTAGCCGCCCTCATGAACCATCACCAGTTTGCCGCCGCACAGGCGATCGGCGGCGTCTTGCACCAGCGCGGTCATGCTGCGAAAGCTGTCGCTGTGCAACTGCATGCGTGCCAGGGGATCGATGGCGTTGGCGTCGTAACCGCAGGCAATAATAATCAGTTCAGGCTGAAACTGTTCCAGCGCCGGGATCACTATCTGTCGCAGAGCGTAGAGGTAGCCGTCGTCGCCGGTACCGGCCAGCAGCGGAATGTTGATGTTACAGCCTTCCCCCGCGCCTGCGCCGCGATCCTGCTCGCCGGAATAGCCGGCCGGGAAGCAGCCGTCCTGATGCAGCGACAGCGTCAGCACATCATCTCGCTGCCAGTAGATATGCTGGGTGCCGTTGCCGTGATGCACGTCCCAGTCGAGCACCGCCACCTTGCCCAGGCCGTATTGGGCCTTGGCGCGCTCGATGGCAATCGGGATATTGGCCAGAAAGCAGAAACCCATCGATTGGTCAGGCAGGCAGTGGTGACCCGGCGGGCGCGACAGCGCATAGGCGTTGTCCAGCTCACCTTGCAGCACCGCCTCGACCGCCGCGCAGGCCAGCCCGGCGGACAGTTTCGCTATTTCATAACTGCCCGGGCCCAGCGGGGCTTCTTCCCCCAGCATGCCGCCGCCGTTGTCGCTTAACTGTTTGAAACGTTGCAAATAGCCGGCCGGGTGAATGCGCAGCAGGTCTTCGTCAGTGGCCAGTTCGGCGCTCTGCAGCCTGAGCCGGCGCGACAGGCCGGAGACGTCCATCAGGTTTTTCATCCGCCGTTTGGTTTCCGGCGATTCCGCATGGCCCGCCCCCGAAGGGGGTTGAACCCAGCCGCCGACCGGCAGCGTAGTGGCATGTAAGCCGGTGCTGTGCCAGAAACAGCGTTCATCAAAGAAGAAACCGGTTTTTCTTTTCACCTTTTTACTCCTGGTCAATGGCGCGTCGCGCGCGGTGAAGCTAACAAAATCAATAACAGCGACAGCAGCGCGCAACCCAGCGCGCCGATCAACAGGGCGTCGAAGCCACCCGAAGATTCAATCAGGTAGCCGGCCAGCGTTGGGCCAATCGCCATGCCGCCGCCAATCACCAAATTGATGTTATTCATCAGCTTGCCGTTATTATCCAGCCCGGCGACGCGGGCCAGAATAAACGGCAGGACAAAGGTCCAGGTAAACTTGAACAGCACCGCCGCCACCGCAAAACGCAGCAGCAAGGGGTCACGGATCAGCAGCGCAATGCCGGCGATCAGCAGGCCGTAGCCCAGCCAAATCAGTCCGTTGCCACGGCGGCGTGCGCTGATAAACGCGGCACTGCCGGCACCGACGATGCCAAACAGGGTGGCGGCAGCCAGCACCTGGCCGCTGTTGACCGGCGAAAGGCCGGCCGCGGCGGCGATACTGCCGATAAAGGTCCAGACCGCGCTCAGGCTGATATAAAAGCTCAGTACCGCCAGCACGGCGAAAGCTTTGCGGAACCAGGGAGAGGTGGCGGAGCGCAGCGCTGCGTGCGTCGGGTGAAACCCGGCTGGGAAGGCGCGGATCAGAGGCAGGCAGCACAGCATGATGGCCGCCAGAATCAGATACACCGCCATCAGGCCGAAATGAGCGAACAGCGGGGGCAGCACCAGTAGCCCGACCGCACCCAGCACCAGTTGGCCCAACACCCAGAAGGCGTAGACCCGGCTGGGGTTGGCGGTGCCGCCCGCGCAGGTGATGCACAGGATCATCAACGTGCCGCCCGCCATCGAAGCGATAAAACGCAGCCCCAGCAGCAGGGTGAAATCGCCGATGAGCGCCGAGGCCAGATTGCCGGCGATAAACACCGCTGCCGCCAACGCAGCGACCCGGCGCCAGTTAACGCGGCTTATCCACCACCAGGCGGGCAAGGTCGCCAGGCTCATGGCACCCAATTCGGTTGAAAACAAGTGGCCGATTTGCGCTGGGGTGAGCTGCCACTGGCCGGCCAACTGCGCCGCTATCGCCGGGGCGGTCATCAGGATGCCCGGCGCAATGGCGGCAAAAATAATAATGGCGGTCAGCAGCCGTGGCGGGCAGGGGATAGCCGCCCCGGTTGAGGGTACAGAAACTGAATCACTGGACATAATAATTATCCCCGCAGGTTAAACCTGAGTCAGATATCGCCGCGATGCCGTATTTTGGGCAGGCGGAAACCGCGCCATGGATGGCGAATAATTAACGAGTTTATTTCTACCTGTTATAAGCCATCGTTATGGCTGTATTCATTAACTCAGGGCAATAAAGCTGCTGGCCACCAATTCGGTGCGGTTCACTACCTCGGTTTTGGCAAAGATATTGCGCATATGGGTTTTCACCGTCGAAAGTGAAATGCCCAGCTTCAGGGCGATGCGTTTATTGCTGGCCCCTTCGCGCACCATATTGACGATCTCCTGCTCCTTGGCGGTCAGCAACTGGGCTTCGCCGCCGGGCAGCAGATCGCGTGTCGCCAGTTCTATCAGCGGCAGTACCGCCCGCAGGCGGCCACGCTCCAGCTCGGTAAATGGCGTATCGCGGATCAAAGACACCCCGGCGATAATGCGTTTACGCTGACGGATAAAAATCTCCGTCATATCGCGCATGTCATTCGGCAGCATAAAGTCATGATAATAATGGCGGTTATTGGCGATCGCCGCCGGGCTCATGCCGACCATGCTGATATCCTGCTGATGGAAATTGGCGGGTTTAAGCGGATCAATCTGCTGAAAATGGGTCAAATACTGCTGATGCGTCTTATCGGAAATGCCGTGCAGAATATAGTGGTCTGGCCGCAGATCTTGATTGACCAGGTAAAACACCCCGGCGGACACCGGGATCAAATGCGCAATGGTGGTCAGACAGCTGTTGATAAAGGCATCGGATGATGTGCTGTGCATGATTCATTTCCCCCCTTTACCTACCCTGCGATCTGGAGAATACGTCGTTCAATATATGAACGATGTCAGCATAATTGCAGCAATTCAGTAACACAATAAGAACATATTAACAACGTGAGCCTGATTACAATAAAATACATAAATAACAAGGCAACGACCCAGAGTTAGCAGGGAATGGGACGACCTTACGCCAATATTTTGTTCATATGTTAATGAATGAGGCGCATCCTTCCCGCTGAATTTAAAGTGATTTCCCCTGCCAGCGGGGCGGCGCTGTGCGTACCGCCGATTGACGTCCCCTTTTCGCTGACAACCGGAGGCTCGTTCCTAAGAACGATGGACAGACGCGCTGTTCCCCGCATTCTCTCGAAAATCCCCTCGGCGAGATTCAAACCATAACGGTTGGCCGGGCTAAAAAGATAAGAGGAAAAAGCTATGGTTTGGCCTCGTCCTTAAGGACGATAGCCAGCATTTTCCTTTCCTCTCTATAGTGAGATCACCGCTACCTGCGGCGTAAACCTGCACAAACAACACCAGGGCAAAAACTATAAGAGGAACTACCCATGAACCTGTCGTCGCGGCTTCATGCCCACCTTGAACGGGGCAAGGTCGGATTCCCCACTACGCTGGCCAGCTCGGTCGGGGTGATTATGGCCAGTCCGGTGATCCTCACCGTCACCAGCGGTTTCGGTATTGGCGGCGATACCTTCGCGCTGGCGATGCTGATCGCCTTTATCATGATGCAAGCCCAGCTCACCACCTTCTCGGAGGCGGCGGCGATGCTGCCGACCTCCGGCTCGGTGTATGACTATATCGCCTGCGGCATGGGCCGCTTTTTTGCCATTACCGGCGCGCTGTCGGCCTATCTGATCGTGCATATCTTTGCCGGCACCGCCGAAACCATTCTTTCCGGCATCATGGCGCTGGTGAATTTCGAACACCTCAACACCCTGATGGCAACCCACAACGCCTCCTGGATGATTGGCGTCGGGTTGGTGATCCTGTTCGGTCTGCTCAATGCGTTTGGCATCGAAGCCTTCGGCAAAGCGGAGATCGTGCTGACTTTCTCCATGTGGAGCACGCTGGTGATCTTCGGGATCGCCGGGCTGCTGTCGCCGCATGCGGTGCCGCTGGAAGGCTGGTTCGGCAGCACGCTGAGCCTGAGCGATCCTTTTGCGGTGTTCAGCCTGATCGGTATGGCGATGTTTATGTTCGTCGGCTGCGAACTGGTGACGCCGATGGCGCCGGAGATCAAAGGCTCCGCCAGCGTGATCCCGCGCGCCATGTCACTGGGGCTGTGCGGCGTGGCGGTCTGCATGGCGCTTTACGGCGCCGCGCTCAGCCATCAGGTGGAGAACGTGGTGGTGGATGCCGTCAACGGCGTTCACTTGCTGGATACGCCGATGGCGATCCCGGCCTTTGCCGGGCAGGTTATGGGCGAGTTCGGCAAATATTGGCTCGGTATCGGGCTGCTGCTGGCCGGGGCCGCCACCATTAATACGCTGATGGCGGCGGTGCCGCGCATTCTGTACGGCATGGCGCTGGACGGCGCGCTGCCGCGTATCTTCGCTTATCTGCACCCGCGCTTTAAAACCCCGGTGGTGGGCATTCTGGTGGCGGTGCTGATCCCCTGCGTTCACGCCTTCGTCATTCAGGGCAATCTCGAGCGTATTCTCCCGCTGGTGCTGGCGGCGGTATGCGCCTGGGGTGTGGCTTATCTGCTGGTGACCTGTTCGGTGGTGATCCTGCGCATCCGTCGGCCGGATCTGCCGCGCGCCTATAAATCGCCGTGGTTCCCGCTGCCGCAAATCGTCTCCAGCATCGGCATTGTGCTGGCGATTATCTACATCACTCCGCCGGGCATGAACCCGCGTGACGTCTATATCCCCTTCAGCATCATGATCGGCTTGACCGCCGCCTATGCGCTGTTCTGGACGCTGTGCGTGCAGAAGGTCAACCCGTTCAAACCGGTGCCGGTCGAACAGGTGCTGGAAACCGCCTTCGCCAAAACGGAAAACGAGGAGGCGCAGTTTGATCGGCTTACTTCCCTCACTTAATCGCGTGTGGCGGCGGCAGCCGGCGGGTTATCAGCCGGGGGTGACGCTCACTCGGTTGGCGCAAAATCTGCAGCCCTATGTCTGCGAACGTCTGGCGCCGTGCCAACTGCGCTTGACGCTGCCGCAGGGGCCGGTGATTGAGGTCAGCGAACGGGTTAGCGCGCTGTTTATGGCGCATATCGTCAGCCACCGCTTCCGCCTGCAGGGGGCAAGCACGTTGGCAGAGCCGCTGACGCTACGCATCACCACCGGTGGTTGGCTGCGGCGGCGGGACGTGGTTTATCGCGCCACCCGCGACAATGCCACGGCGCAGCGGGTGATCGACGCCTTGCAGCGTTATCCGCAGATTGGCCAGACGCTGACGCAGCTCGATTTCCGCAGTATCCAACTGAGGGTGGCCGACGGCCGCTGGTGGCTGGATATCGAACATTTTGCCGCGTCGGAAGTGGTCAGCCGGTTGCCGGCCGGCCGTCGCTACCTGCGGCTGGAGCCGGAACAGCGGCGGTTGTTGCTGAGCAGCCTGCTGATGATCGGCCAACTGATGGAGAAACTGGATGAATAGAGTGGTGGTGATTACCGGTGGCGGCACCGGCGTGGGGGCTGCCTGTGCCCGGCGGCTGGCCGCTCAGGGCGACAGGGTGTTTATCATCGGCCGCCGCCGCGAACCGCTGGCGCTGCTGGCAGAGGAAATCGGCGCCGTGGCGCTGGTGGGCGACGCGTCGAGCGGCGAAAGCTGGAACACCACCCTGCTGCCGGCCATTTTGCAGCAGGGCGGGCGCATCGATTGCCTGATCGGCTGCGCCGGCGGTATGGGGTTTGGGCGCATTACCGACATGAGTGACGCGCAGTGGCAAGGCGCGCTGGACAGCAATCTCAACAGCGCTTTCGCCAGCGCGCGCGCCTGCCTGCCGGAACTGGTGAAAACCGGCGGCAACCTGCTGTTTGTCGCCTCTATCGCTTCGCTGGCCGCCGGGCCGGAGGTGTGCGGCTATGTCACCGCCAAGCATGCGCTGATTGGGCTGATGCGTTCCATCGCCCGCGATTATGGCCCGCTCGGGGTGCGCGCCAATGCGGTGTGCCCCGGTTGGGTGACTACGCCGATGGCGGACGAGGAGATGCAGCCGCTGATGGCCGCCCATCAGATCTCGCTGGAGCAGGCTTATCGGATGGTGTGCCGCGACGTGCCGCTGCGTCGCCCGGCCAGCGCGGAAGAGATCGCCGGCATCTGCCGTTTTCTCTGCTCGGCCGAGGCGTCAATCATTACCGGTGCGGCGCTGGTGGCCGATGGCGGCTCCACCATCGTCGACGTGCCGACGTTGGCTTTTACTTCCCTTTAAGGAGAATCAGATGAGTACAGAGGCGGTATTTATTCAGGTTGGCGCACTGGCGGAAGGTTTTGCGCCGCACAGCAACACGCTGGAACGGCAGCTCGGGCTGAGCGGCAGCACGCTGACGCTGCGTTTTGCCGAGGGTGAAACGCTGAAGTGCCATTTTACCGATGATCAAATGCTGAGCTGGGGGGCGCGCGCAGGTATCGCTTATCGTGCCACCAGCATTCGCTCCGGCATTTTGTTTATCGATTTTCTCGATCCTTCACAAGACAACGCCAGCATGACGCTGGTGTGCGATCGCAATCAGGGCAATTTCACCCTGGTGTACGGCCAATTGCCGGATGAACGGCAAACCCGGTTGGATGCTTTTAGCCGCGTCGAACAAGGGTTGCCGCTCACGGCGGTCAACGCCGAATTCCGCTTCGGCACGCTGGATAATGCGGCGGCCGCGTTGCCGCATTTCACCGACGAATTGATCGGCATGCGCAATATGTACACCTACAGCCCGACCGAACGTTACGAGCACATCTACCTGAACGACAATTTTTACGCCTGGCAGTGTCTGGACGGCGTAGAGAAAGGGCTGGCGGACGTCGATCGTTGTCATTACGTGAAAGTTGCCGAGCAGCTTTACCTGTTCGTGTGGCGCGAGAAGATCGTGCCGACGCTGGGCGTGGTGATGATCGATCTGCAGGCGATGCGTACCGACGGCAAGATCCTCGGCTATCAGGGCAGCGACTTCAGCGCACTGAGCAATTTTGCGGTGGGCGCTCATGCGCAGGTGCTGAACACCACTCGCCATCCCAGGGGGTAGCCGATGAACGCAACCTATGCGGCCGATGCCTTCAGCGGCCAGGTGGTGTTGGTGACCGGTGGCGCTCAGGGTATCGGGCTGGCGATTGTCAGCGCCTTTGCCCGCCTGGGCGCAACGGTGGTGATGGCCGATCTGCAACTGCGCAAGGCGCAGGACGCGGCGGAGACTTTGCAACGGCAAGGTTGGCGGGTGCAGGCCGTGGCCTGCGATGTGGCCGACGTGGCGCAGATTGCCGAACGGGTCGCGGCTGTGGGGGAGCAGTATCGGCGGCTGGACGTGGTTGTCCACAATGCGGCCTACTTCCCGCTGACGCCGTTTGCCGACATTGATGCCCCGCTGTTGCAACGCACGCTGAGCGTTAATCTGATGGCGCCGTTCTTTCTGGCCCAGGCGGCGCTGCCGTGGATGCGCCGCCTGGGCGGCTGCATGCTGGTGACCTCGTCGGTGACCGGGCCGCGGGTGGCTTATCCGGGGCTGGCACACTACGCCGCTTCAAAGGCGGGCGTGAACGGGTTTATTCGCGCGGCGGCGCTGGAGTTGGCACCGGTGGGCATTCGGGTTAACGGCGTGGAGCCGGGGATGATCCGCACGCCGGCGATGGCCAATTTGGGCGGCGCGGCAGTCAATCAGGCGATTGCCGCCGCCGTCCCGCTCGGGCGGCTGGGGGAGCCGGAAGACATCGCTGCGGCGATGGTGTTTCTCGCCTCGCCGGCGGCGGCTTATATCACCGGCCAGACGCTGGTGGTGGACGGCGGCGCACTGCTGCCGGAAGCGAATTCTCTTCTTACTTGACGCTGCAGCGTGGTTGGCTGCAGGCGCGCACCCCAGTCACTTACTTGAGTAAGCTCCTGGGGATTTACGCCTTGGCCGCCTAAATAGCTGCGCCGAATAGTGCTGCAGGTGGGGTCATGCAGAACGCCGACGCGCCGTGAACCCGTCCCTGGGGGCTCGTATCGCGCATCCCTGCGCTCAACGGTCGGCTAAACCTGTCATGACTCCCACCAACCTCAAGCTTAGGGTGTAGCGGTATTAAACACAGCTATTTAGCTGCAACGCCCATTCATTTGAGGATGCCGATTCATTGAATCATTTCTGGGTGGGATGGGCCGTCACGTTGGCCGGCAGTTTGTCGCCCAGGGTGATCAGCTCGTCCAGCAACGTCATCAGTTGATCCATCTTCTGCTGCGAAAACGCGGCTTCAATTTCGCGGTAACCCTGTTCCACCTGATGGCGTGCCACGTCGTACAGCTCCTGGCCCGGCTGGGTCAGCGAAACGTACAGCTTGCGCTGATCGTTGACCGGCTTCAGGCGGAAAATCAGCTTATCGCGCTCCATGCGCGACAAAATGCCGGTCAGGCTGGGGCGCAGGATGCAGGTCTCCGCCGCCAGTTCGTGGAATTCAATCGAACGGCTGTTGGCCAGCACGCGGATGATGCGCCACTGCTGTTCCGTCAGATTGTGGCTTTTCAGGATCGGGCGGAAAAACCCCATGGCGGTTTCACGCGCCTGCAACAGGGCAATGGTTAAGGATTCATGCATAGATTTGGCCTTTACTGTCAAGGTGTTCGGTATGTCGGCCCTGATTCTGGGAGCCCAGCATGCTGAGCCCACGAGCGCAATAGAGTACGCCCCTGCCAGGCCTGATTTATTAATAACTTAATAATAGCCAGATTTACCCCAACGTATAAAGCGAAAAAGCGGCTGGCGGGTGAAAATACGCCAAAAAACGATTAATCCTTTGAGTAATAACGCAAATGTTCCGCAGTTGTGAATATTTTGTTATCAGGATCACAAATCAATCCAACCGCGTTGCGTAAATCGTAAACAGCGTATAAAACTAATCGTTAATATATTAATGAATGCCGGTTGTCATGTTCTGTCACGAGAGGAGTTTGCATGAAAGGCACTGTATTTTCCGTCGCGTTGAACCACCGTAGCCAGATTGACGCCTGGGATCAGGCGTTCCATGAGCCGCCCTATAACACCCCGCCCAAGACCCCGGTGTGGTTTATCAAACCGCGCAATACCCACCTCGCCAACGGCGGGGCGATCCCGTTCCCGGCCGGTGAGAAGGTGCAGAGCGGCGCTACGCTGGCGGTGGTGATCGGCGATACCGCCCGCAAGGTACCGGCCGAGCGGGTGGCGGACTATCTGGCGGGCTATGCGCTGGCCAACGACGTCAGCCTGCCGGAAAGCAGCTTCTACCGCCCGGCGATCAAGGCGAAGTGTCGCGACGGTTTTTGCCCGCTGGGGGATATCGGCCAGCTGTCGGCAACCGGCCAGCTTGAGATCGTCACCGAAATCAACGGCGTGGAGCAGGATCGCTGGTCAACGGCCGATCTGGTGCGCTCGGTGCCTGAACTGATCGCCGCTATCAGCGATTTTATTACCCTGCAACCGGGCGACGCGGTGCTGATTGGCACCCCGCACCAGCGGGTGGAGATCAAACCGGGGGATGAAGTGACGGTGCGCGCCGCCGGTCTGCCCACCCTGACCAACCGCGTGACGCAGGCAGGAGACTTAACATGAGACACGCCCGTATTCGCCATCATGGCCAGATTGTTAACGCCCGCGTGGATGACCAGCTGTGCGTTACCTTGCCGGACGGCACTGTATTGCAGGAACGGGACGCCGAGTGGCTGCCACCGGCGCAGGGCACGGTGTTTGCCCTTGGCCTCAACTACGCCGACCATGCCAGCGAGCTGGAATTCAAGGCGCCGGAAGAGCCGCTGGTGTTCCTGAAAGCGCCGAACACCCTGACCGGCCACCGCCAGGTATCGGTACGCCCGGCCGGCGTGGAGTACATGCACTATGAGGCCGAGCTGGTGGCGGTGATCGGTAAAACCGCCCGCAACGTCAGCCGCGAACAGGCTATGGAATACGTGGCGGGTTACACGCTGTGCAACGACTACGCCATCCGTGACTATCTGGAAAATTATTACCGCCCGAACCTGCGGGTGAAAAGCCGCGACACGCTGACGCCGATCGGGCCGTACATCGTCGATCGCGATGATATCGCCGATCCGCACCGCCTGGCGCTCAGCACCTACGTCAACGGCGAGCTGCGCCAGCGCGGCAGCACCGCCGACATGATTTTCGATATCCCGTTCCTGATCGCCTACCTGAGCGAATTTATGACGCTGCAACCGGGCGACATGATCGCCACCGGCACGCCGAAAGGGCTGGCCGACGTGCAGCCGGGCGACGAGGTGGTAGTGGAAATCGAGGGCATCGGCCGTCTGGTTAACCACATCATCAGTGAAAAAGATTACGAGGAGAGCCTGCGATGAAAACCATCAACCATTGGATCAACGGCAAGAACGTCGCCAGTAAGGAGTATTTCACCACCACCAACCCGGCCAACGGCGAGGTGCTGGCGGAGGTGGCGTCCGGTGGGCAACTGGAGATCGAGCAGGCGGTGGCCGCCGCCAAGGCCGCGTTCCCGAAATGGGCCAATACGCCGATGAAAGAGCGCGCGCGCCTGATGCGCCGTCTGGGCGAGCTGATTGACGAGAACGTGCCGCAGATCGCCGAGCTGGAAACCGCCGATACCGGCCTGCCGATCCACCAGACCAAAAACGTGCTGATCCCGCGGGCCTCACACAACTTCGAGTTTTTCGCCGAAATCTGCCAGCAGATGAACGGCCGCACCTACCCGGTGGACGACAAGATGCTCAACTACACGCTGATTCAGCCGGTTGGCGTGTGCGCGCTGGTGTCGCCGTGGAACGTGCCCTTTATGACCGCCACCTGGAAAACCGCACCCTGCCTGGCGCTGGGCAACACTGCGGTGCTGAAAATGTCCGAGCTGTCGCCGTTGACCGCCGATCGCCTGGGCGAACTGGCGCTGGAAGCCGGCATCCCGGCCGGGGTGCTCAATGTGGTGCAGGGCTACGGCGCTACCGCCGGCGACGCGCTGGTGCGCCATAAAGACGTACGCGCCGTGTCCTTCACCGGCGGTACCGCCACCGGCCGCCGTATCATTGAAAGCGCCGGGTTGAAGAAATTCTCTATGGAGCTGGGCGGCAAATCGCCGGTGCTGATTTTTGAGGATGCGGACATCGAACGCGCGCTGGACGCCGCGCTGTTCACCATCTTCTCGATCAACGGTGAACGCTGCACCGCCGGTTCGCGCATCTTTATTCAGGAGAGCATCTACCCGGAATTCGTCAAACGTTTCGCCGAGCGCGCCAACCGCCTGCGCGTGGGCGATCCGCAGGATCCCAACACCCAGGTGGGGGCATTGATCAGCCCGCAGCACTGGGAAAAAGTCTCTGGCTATATCCGTCTCGGGCTGGAAGAAGGGGCGACGCTGTTGGCGGGTGGCCCGGATAAGCCGGCCGGGCTGAGCCACGGCAACTTCCTGCGCCCGACGGTGCTGGCGGATGTCGACAACCGGATGCGTATTGCGCAGGAGGAGATTTTCGGGCCGGTGGCCTGCCTGCTGCCGTTCAAATCGGAAGAAGACGGCCTGCGCATGGCCAACGACGTGGAGTACGGCCTGGCGTCCTACATCTGGACGCAGGATGTGAGCAAGGTTCTGCGTCTGGCCCGCAATATTGAAGCGGGCATGGTTTTCGTCAACACCCAAAACGTACGCGATTTGCGCCAGCCGTTCGGTGGCGTGAAATCCTCCGGCACCGGCCGCGAAGGTGGGGAATACAGCTTTGAGGTGTTCGCCGAGATGAAGAACGTCTGTATTTCCATGGGTGATCACCCCATCCCGAAATGGGGCGTCTAAGCCTCAGGCCACAACAAAAACGAAAGAGATGAGAACGATGACGACAAAACTTACCACCCATGCTGTCCCTGCTCCCGACGTTGTGCGCTGTGCCTATATGGAAATTCAGGTAACCAACCTTAAAGCGGCGCGCGAATTCTACGTCGACATCCTTGGCCTGGTGGTCACCGCCGAGGATGAGAAAACCCTGTACCTGCGTTCGATGGAAGAGTTTATTCACCATAACCTGGTGCTGCGCGAAGGCCCGGTGGCCGCCGTTGCGGCCTTTGCTTTCCGCGTGCGCACGCCGGAAGACGTCGACCGCGCCGAAGCCTATTTCAACGCCTTGGGCTGCCGCACCGAGCGCCGGGTGAAGGGCTTCGTCAAAGGCATCGGCGATTCGGTGCGGGTTGAAGATCCGCTCGGCTTTCCGTACGAGTTTTTCTACGACGTGCAGCACGTCGAACGCCTGGCCTGGCGTTACGATCTCTACACGCCGGGCGCGCTGGTGCGCCTCGATCACTTTAACCAAATTACGCCCGACGTCCCGCGAGCCGTGGAATACATCCAGGGGCTGGGTTTCCGCGTGACGGAAGATATCCGCGATGAAAACGGCGTGGTTTACGCCGCCTGGATGCGTCGCAAAGCCACGGTGCATGATACCGCGATGACCGGCGGGGCCGGGCCGCGCATGCACCATATCGCCTTCGCCACCCATGAAAAGCACAACATTCTGGCCATTTGCGACAAGCTTGGCGCGCTGCGTAAATCCGATTTGATCGAACGCGGCCCCGGCCGCCACGGCGTCTCCAACGCCTTCTATCTCTACTTGCGCGATCCCGATGGCCACCGGGTGGAGATCTATACCCAGGATTACTACACCGGCGATCCTGATAACCCGACCGTGACCTGGGATGTGCACGACAACCAGCGCCGCGACTGGTGGGGCAACCCGGTGGTGCCGAGCTGGTACACCGAGGGATCGCTAGTGTTGGATCTCGACGGCCGGCCGCAGCCGGTTATCGAACGCAGTGCGCCAAGTGAAATGGCCGTCACCATCGGTGCCGATGGTTTTTCCTACACCCGCGAGGGCGACAAGGAAAAAGGCTTCAAGCTCGGCAACACCCTGTAACCACCGCCGCGCGGGCGGCTTGCCCGCGTAAATTCGCCGTTTGGAGATTGCTATGCCGCATTTTTATGCTGAATGCACCAACAACATCCGCGAAGAGGCCGATCTTCCCGCCCTGTTCGCCAGGGTCAATCAGGCGCTGGCGGACACCGGCATCTTCCCGCTGGCCGGGGTACGCAGCCGTGCCCTCTGGCTGGACACCTGGCAGATGGCCGACGGCAAGCAGGATTACGCTTTCGTGCACATGACGTTGAAAATCGGCCATGGCCGCAGTCTGGAAAGCCGCGAGCAGGTCGGCGAGATGCTGTTCGCGCTGATCAAGGAACACTTTGCCGCGTTGATGGCCAGCCGTTATCTGGCGCTGTCCTTCACCCTTGAAGAGCTGGATCCGGTGCTGAATTACAAGCAGAACAATGTCCATGCGCTATTTCGCAAAGAGTAAGGGGCCGTAAATGTTGGATAAAGAGCTGATTAGCCGCACCGTGCAGCGCTTGCACCAGGCGGAACAGAGCCGCGAACAGATCCGCGCGCTGTCGCTGGATCATCCCGAGATCACCCTTGAAGACGCTTATGCCATTCAGCGGCAGTGGGTGGCGCTGAAGATCGCCGAAGGCCGTACGCTGAAGGGCCATAAGATCGGCCTGACCTCGCGCGCCATGCAGGTCAGCTCGCAGATCACCGAACCGGATTTCGGAGCGCTGCTGGACGACATGTTCTTCAACGACGGCAGCGACATTCCAGTCGATCGTTTTATCGTGCCGCGCGTCGAGGTGGAGCTGGCGTTCGTGTTGGCCAAACCGCTGCGCGGGCCGAACTGCACGCTGTTCGACGTGTACAACGCCACCGATTACGTCATTCCGGCGCTGGAGATCATTGATGCGCGCAGCCATAACGTCGATCCGCAGACCCAGCGGCCGCGCAAGGTGTTCGACACCATTTCCGATAATGCCGCCAATGCCGGGGTGGTGATGGGCGGCCGGCCGATCAAACCGGACGCGCTGGACCTGCGTTGGATCAGCGCGTTGCTGTACCGCAACGGGGTGATCGAAGAGTCCGGGGTGGCGGCGGCGGTGCTCAACCACCCGGCCAACGGCGTCGCCTGGTTGGCCAACAAGCTGTTCCCGTATGACGTAGAGCTGGAGGCCGGCCAGGTGATCCTCGGCGGTTCCTTTACCCGGCCGGTGCCCGCGCGGCGCGGCGATACCTTCCACGTCGATTATGGCCCGATGGGCTGTATCAGCTGCCGGTTCGTTTAAGGGGGTTCAATGTTTACCAACCATTTCAAACGGGCATTGCAGGAAAAGCGCCCGCAGATTGGCCTGTGGCTGGGTCTGTGCAGCAGTTACAGCGCGGAACTGTTGGCCGGCGCCGGTTTCGACTGGTTGCTGATCGACGGCGAACACGCGCCCAACAACGTGCAGACGGTGCTGGGCCAGTTGCAGGCGATAGCGCCTTACCCGAGCCACCCGGTGGTGCGCCCGCCGTGGAACGATGCAGTGATCATCAAACAACTGCTGGACGTCGGTGCGCAAACCCTGCTGATCCCGATGATTCAGAATGCCGAACAAGCGCGCGAGGCGGTGCGAGCCACCCGTTATCCGCCGCACGGCGTACGTGGCGTCGGCAGTGCGCTGGCGCGGGCTTCTCGCTGGAATCGGGTGCCGGATTATCTGCAGCAGGCCGATGCGCAGATGTGCGTGCTGGTGCAGATCGAGACCCGCGAGGCGGTGAAAAATCTGGATGCTATTTTGCAGGTGGAAGGCGTCGACGGGGTGTTTATCGGCCCGGCGGATCTGTGCGCCGACATGGGGTTTGCCGGCAATCCGCAGCACCCCGACGTGCAACGCACCATTGACGACGCCATCGCGCGCATCAGCGCGGCCGGTAAAGCGCCAGGCATTCTGATGGCTAATCCGCAGCTGGCGCAGCATTACCTGGCCTCCGGCGCGCTGTTTGTCGCCGTTGGGGTGGACACCACCTTGCTGGCGCGTGCGGCGGAATCCCTGGCGAGCCGTTTTAAACAGGATCTGCCGCCGGCGCCACCGCCATCCCCGGGCGTTTATTAGGCCGTATCCCTTAATTGATCGCCAGCGGCGCTCACGCAATTAAGGGGCACAGCCTATGTTACCGGACACAACCCTATCGGAGCCACCATGAGCAACGTCGATTCGCTGCCGCCGGTCAACCCGGCGCAGCAACATAAAGCGTTAACCGCCGCCGAGCAATCGGTGATTAAAAAGCTGTTTCGGCGACTGATTATTTTCCTGTTCGTGCTGTTTGTTTTCTCTTTCCTCGACCGCATCAACATCGGTTTCGCCGGGCTGACGATGGGCAAGGATCTCGGCCTCAGTTCGACCATGTTTGGCCTGGCGGCGACGCTGTTTTACGTCACCTATGTTGTCTTCGGCATTCCCAGCAATATCATGCTCGGGATCGTCGGCGCGCGGCGCTGGATCGCTACAATCATGGTGCTGTGGGGCATCGCTTCGACCTGCACGTTGTTCGCCACCGGCCCGACCAGCCTGTACGTGCTGCGCATGATCGTCGGCATCACCGAAGCCGGTTTCCTGCCCGGCATTCTGGTGTATCTCACCTACTGGTTCCCGGCGTTTTACCGCGCCCGCGCCAACGCGCTGTTCATGATCGCCATGCCGGTGACCATGGCTATAGGTTCCCTGGTATCGGGTTACATTTTGGCGCTGGACGGGGTGATGAACCTCAAGGGCTGGCAATGGCTGTTCCTGCTGGAAGGCATTCCTTCGGTGTTGCTGGGCGTGGTGGTGTGGTTCTATCTCGACGATACGCCGGCCAAGGCCAGGTGGTTGACCGACGAAGAAAAAGCCAGCCTGAAGGCGATGATGGACGCCGACAAGCTGCAACTGGTGCAGCCCAACGGGCCGCGCAGCCACCGGGCGATGCAGCAGCGCAGCCTGTGGCGTGAGGTGTTCACCCCGATCGTACTGATGTACACGTTGGCCTATTTTTGCCTGACCAACACCCTGAGCGCCATCAACATCTGGACGCCGCAGATCCTGCAGAGCTTCAATCAGGGCAGCAGCAATATCGTGATCGGCATTCTGGCGGCGATCCCGCAGATCTGCACCATCGCCGGCATGGTGTGGTGGAGCAAACGATCGGATCGCCTGCAGGAGCGTAAACACCATACCGCGCTGCCGTACCTGTTTGCCGCCGCCGGTTGGCTGCTGGCTTCCGCCACCGATCACAGCCTGATCCAACTGCTGGGGATCGTCATGGCTTCGGTAGGGTCTTTCACCGCGATGGCGATCTTCTGGACCACGCCGGATCAATCCATCAGCCTGGAGGCGCGCGCGATCGGGATCGCGGTGATCAACGCCACCGGCAATATAGGATCGGCGGTCAGCCCGCTGTTGATCGGTTGGTTTAAGGATCTGACCGGCAGTTTCAACGCCGGGCTCTATTTCGTGGCGGCGCTGTTGGTCATCGGGGCGTTGATCGTCTGGCGCATTCCGATGCAAGGCTCGCGTCCGCGGGCCACGCCATAAGCCTGATATTAGGCTATTTTACCGATCTCATCGCTGAGGGAGGATGATGTGCAGAAAAGTACCGGTTTTATCGCCAATATCGACATCTGCAAAGAGTACGATGCGCGCTACGCCACCGATGAGGTGCATTACGAAACCTTCGCCGGGCTGGCGGCGTTTTTTGGCCGCGACATGCAGGTGCACTGGCACGACCGTTTCTTCCAGGTGCATTTTCTGGAGACCGGCAAGATTGAGCTGCAGCTGGACAGCCAGCACTATTCGGTGCAGGCGCCGCTGTTTATCCTGACGCCGCCCTCGGTGCCGCATGCGTTCTTCACCGAGCCGATCAGTGACGGCCACGTGCTGACGGTGCGCCAGGAGCTGATTTGGCCGCTGCTGGAGCGGCTGTACCCCGGCAGCAATCTGGCGCTCGATATGCCGGGCATCTGTCTGTCGATGGCGGACGCCCCGCAGGAGTTGACGGCGCTGAGCCATTACTGGGCGCTGATCCGCCGTGAATTCGGCCAGCAACTGGCCGGCCGCGAGCAGACTCTGGCGCTACTGGCGCAAGCGGTGTTTACCCTGCTGTTGCGTAATGCCGCGTTGGAAGATACCGCCACCAGCGGGGTGCGCGGCGAACTGAAATTGTTCCAGCGTTTCAATAAAATGGTGGATGAACGCTTCCGCGACCACCTGCCGGTGCCGGACTATGCGCAGGCGTTGGGAGTGACCGAATCACGGCTAAACGATCTGTGCCGCCGCTTCGCCAACCAGCCCCCCAAACGGCTGATCTTCGACAGGTTGCTGCGCGAAGCCAAGCGCATGCTGCTGTTCAGCGCCTGTAGCGTGCATGAGACCGCTTATAGCCTCGGGTTCAAGGACCCGGCCTATTTCGCCCGTTTTTTCAATCGTCTGGAAGGCTGCTCGCCTTCGACCTACCGCGCCGCACAACATCCCCTTTCGTAACCTGGATCACAATTCGCAGCCATTGCGGCCAATCCGCCTGAAAAGTACCGGCGATTGCCGCAAAAGTCTCTTCTCGAAATCGGCGTTGGCAGCTTCAATTAAGCAACCAAAAAGAAACATGAATTTAACAAATGACCGAGTCCAGGGTCTGAAAAATGCCGATTACGAGGAAGACTTAAATGAAACCAGAAGACTTTCGTGCCGACAGCAAACGCCCGTTCACCGGCGCCGAGTACCTGAAAAGCCTGCAGGATGGCCGCGAAATCTATATTTACGGCGAGCGGGTGAAGGACGTCACCACCCACCCGGCGTTCCGCAATGCGGCGGCTTCGGTCGGCCAATTGTACGACGCGCTGCACGATCCGGTCAGCCAGGATCGCCTGTGCTGGAATACCGACACCGGCAACGGCGGCTACACCCACAAGTTCTTCCGCTACGCTCGCAGCCCGGAAGAAATGCGCCAACAGCGTGACGCCATCGCCGACTGGTCGCGCCAGACCTACGGCTGGATGGGGCGCACCCCGGACTACAAGGCGGCCTTCGGCTGCGCTTTGGGGGCCTATCCGGAGTTTTACGGGCAGTTCGCCGATAATGCCCGCCATTGGTACAAACGCATTCAGGAAACCGGTCTGTACTTTAACCACGCCATCGTCAATCCGCCGATTGACCGCCACAAACCGGTCAACGAAGTGAAAGACGTTTACATCCAGGTGGAGAAAGAGACCGACGCCGGCATTATCGTCAGCGGCGCCAAGGTGGTGGCGACCAACTCGGCGCTGACCCACTACAACTTTATCGGCTTCGGCTCCGCCCAGGTGATGGGCGATAACCCGGATTTTGCGCTGATGTTTGTGGCGCCGATGGACGCCGAAGGGGTGAAGCTTATCTCCCGCGCCTCCTATGAGCTGGTGGCCGGCGCGACCGGATCGCCGTTCGATTACCCGCTCTCGAGCCGTTTTGACGAGAACGATGCAATCCTGATTATGGATCACGTGCTGATCCCCTGGGAAAACGTGCTGATCTACCGCGATTTCGATCGTTGTCGCCGTTGGAGCACCCAGGGCGGCTTCGCCCGGTTGTTCCCGCTGCAGGCCTGCGTGCGTTTGGCGGTGAAGATGGACTTTATCACCGCGCTGCTGCAAAAGAGCCTGTCCTGCACCGGCGTGCTGGAGTTCCGCGGCGTGCAGGCCGATCTCGGCGAAGTGGTGGCCTGGCGCAACCTGTTCTGGTCGCTGAGCGATGCGATGTGCGCGGAGTCCACAAAATGGGAAAACGGCGCCTATCTGCCGGATTCCGCCGCGTTGCAGACCTACCGCGTGATGGCGCCGATGGCCTACACCAAGGTGAAGCACATCATCGAAAAGAACGTCACCAGCGGGCTGATTTATCTGCCGTCCAGCGTGCGCGACATGAACAACCCGGAGATCGACAAATACCTGGCTCGCTACGTGCGCGGATCCGATGGGATGGATCACGTTGAGCGCATCAAGATCCTCAAGCTGATGTGGGATGCGATCGGCAGCGAGTTCGGCGGCCGTCATGAGCTGTATGAGATCAACTATGCCGGCAGTCAGGATGAGATCCGCCTGCAGTGTCTGCGCCACGCGCAGGGATCCGGCACCATGGATCAGATGATGCAGATGGTCGACAAGTGCCTGTCCGATTACGATCAGCACGGCTGGAAAGTGCCGCACCTGCATAACAATGGCGATATTAATCAGCTGGATAATCTGCTGAAGTAATTCAGGAGGAGGGTTGTATGTCTCAGGAAAATGAACACCGTCTGCGGTTTCGCGACGCCATGGCCAACCTGTCTGCTGCGGTGAATATTGTGACTACCGACGGCCCGGCGGGGCGCTGCGGCATCACCGCCACGGCGGTCTGCTCGGTGACCGATACGCCGCCGACGCTGCTGGTATGCATTAACCGCAACAGCGCGATGAACCCGGTCTTCCAGGAGAATCAGCGGCTGTGCGTCAACGTGTTGAACCATGAACAGGAGCTGATGGCGCGCCATTTCGCCGGCATGACCGACGTCAGCATGGAGGAGCGCTTCCGGCTGGAGGAGTGGCAAAGTGGGCCGTTGGGCCAGCCGGTCCTGCGCAATACGCTGGCCAGCCTGGAAGGGGAGATCGCGCAGATCCAGAGCATCGGCACCCATCAGGTGTATCTGGTGCAGATCCGCCAGATCCTGGTGAACGCCGCCGGTAACGGCCTGATCTACTTCAAACGCAACTTCCACCCGGTGATACACGAAATGACCCTGGCGTGAGTGTTGTCGGGGCGAGCCTGCTCGCCCCGACATTCACTCGGCGGCGCTAGCTTTTGTTGGCGGCCAAATCCCCCACCAGCCGGTTAACCGGATCGCTCATATTGGTGAATTTGGTCAGTTCTGAACGGGTTACCACCACGAAGACGCCGATATTTTTCTGCGGGATCATCGCCATATAGGTAATAAAGCCGCCGCCGCCGCCGGTTTTCTGAATAATGCCCGGCAGGCCGTCCTTCGGCGCCATATATACCCAACCCAATCCCAACGCGCTCGCTTCACCCGGCACGTCCATGCCTTTCAGCGACACCAGATCGTTGCGCTGGAAGTACATGGTTTGTTCGCTGGCCGCCGTCGATTTGCGTGCGCCGGCGGTGTTGGAAGAGAGGAACTGTTGCATCCAACGCTGCATGTCGCGCGGGGTGGAATAAACCCCGCCGCTGCCGCCTGCTGCGGTGGTGTCGCGGCAGGCGCTTGGCCCGGCGGCCGCCACCATCAGGCGCGAGCACTGTTCGGCGCTGGGGGTGAGGGTGGTGTCGACCATGCCGAGCGGCGCGGTGATTTTTTCGCGCAGCAGGGCGCTGTAGGGTTTGTTTGCCGCCCGCGACAAAGCATCCGCCAGCAGATCATAGGCCAGGTTGGAATAGGCGGCGCGCACGCCCGGCGGCACTGTGACGTTGGCATGTTCGAGCCACTGCCAGCGCTGTGCCTTGGTCGGCCAGGTGAACACCGGCGTTTTCGCCGGTTTTTGGCCCGGTTGTTCGCGCGGCAGCGAGCTGGTGTGAGTCGCCAGGCTCAGCAAGGTGATGGGCTGTCGCGAATTATAGGCCGGCACGGAGGCGCCCTGCGGGGCGTATTTTCGCAGCGGATCGGTCAGCTTGACCCGACCTTCCGCCGCCATTTTGACCATCACTTCGCTGGTCATCAGCTTGGTGATCGAGGCGATGCGGATCAGCGAATCCGGGCGCGGGCGCAGATCGTTGCCCGGCTTGGTATCGCCAAAGCTGCGGTTAACCACCTGATTGTTATCAATCACCACCAGCGCCATGCCGGTGGCGCCGCTGTTGAAGAAAATGTGTTCGGCATACTGGTCGACGATTTGCGAGGCCAGTTGCGGGTCGGCGGCTTGAGCGGCCAGTGGCGCGGCGCACAGGCTCAGCGCCAGCAATGAAGCGCGGAAAGAGTTCTTCAACGATCGTTATCCATGTTAAAAGGCTGCAGGGAGAGGGCCCGGGCCGTGGCGTAACACGGCCTATACCCGTAGTCTTTCAAGCTGCAGCGCCGTTACCTGCGCTTGCTGCATCTTGAAAGCCATAGGGTGCAATGTGCTGCCAGTGTAATGTGCCTTGGCCCCTGCTGCATGTGGAAAAAAGAGCGGTCCGTCAAAAATTTTTACCCTGGCCCCTGCCGTACCGAAACGGCCTATTGCGCGCGGGTAAAGATGGCGATCACTTCATCCAGATGCGCTTTCATGGCCTTGCGTGCGCCGCGCACGTCACGCGCCTCGATCGCCTCCAGGATCGCCCTATGTTCCTGTTCTGAACGGTGTGGCATATCGTCCGGCGTATAGTGACGTTGCAGCACGCGGAACATGCTGCCGTAGCGGTGGCCGAGCAGGTGGCCGATAACGAACGCGTAGGCCGGGTTGCCGCTGGCCTGGGCAATGCGGATATGGAACAGCCGGTCGCCGGGGTGGGTGGCCGATCCGGCACGGTTATCGCGGCAGTTTTGCTCATAGGCCGCCCGAATGCCCGCCAGCTCTTCGTCAGTGGCATGGCGCGCCGCCAGTGCGGCGGTTTCCGGTTCGATCAACAAGCGGGTTTGCAGCAGCGAAAACGGCGGCAACTCGGCGTTAAAATCCAGCTCGATATTCAGTTCATCATCGATTTCCGCCCATTGGTCGCGCCCGGCCTGCGCCATTACCGGTTCCTGCGAGGCCAAAATCGGCGCCTGCGCCCGAACGATTACCCCGTTACCGACTTTCACGTCGACCAGGCCAATCACTTCCAGCGCGATCAGCGCCTCGCGTACCGAAGCGCGGCTAACCTGTAACTGCTGGGCCAGATCCCGCTCGGACGGCAGGCGGCTGCCCGGGGGGAATTCGTTGTTTTCGATGAGCCGCTTTAATTGATCGGCTATCTGCCTGTAAATACGAGGATTTTCCAGTCGGGTAATGGGCATGGGTTACCTTGAGCTGTTTAGCGATAAGTGATTCAGCGCACAGTTATTAGTCAATCCACTTGAGTAATGGTTAATCAAGTGTAAAAAGTTGGTTAATCAAAATGCTGTTTTAACTGTGTCTCATAACATTCTCACCAAACGATAACGCGTAAAGCGTCTTTTGTCATGTTAAAGGCCTGACCTTTAACTGCCTTTAATGGCCTGACCATTGGACCTTTAGGCCAAGGGGCAAAAATGAATTTAACCGGGAAACGCGTACTGATCACCGCCGCCGGACAGGGGATCGGCTTCAGCACCGCCAGGCTGTTCGCCGAGGCGGGCGCTGAAGTGATCGCCACCGATATCAACACCGGCCAACTGCAGGGGCTGCCCGGCATTCAGGCGCTGACGCTCGACGTGACCGACCCGGCCGCAATAGCCGCGGCGGCGGAAACCCTCGGGCCCGTCGACGTGTTGTTTAACTGCGCGGGCGTGGTGCACAGCGGGTCGATTCTGGCGTGCAGTGAAGCGCAGTGGGCGTTCGCCAACGAGCTTAACGTGACGGCGATGTTCCGCATGATCCGCGCCTTCCTGCCCGGCATGCTGGCGCGTAAAAACGGCTCGATTATCAATATGTCTTCGGTCGCCTCGAGCGTAAAAGGGGTGCCGAACCGCTTTGCTTACAGCACCACCAAGGCGGCGGTGATCGGCCTGACGCGTTCGGTGGCGGCGGATTACGTTACCCAGGGCATTCGCTGTAACGCCATCTGCCCCGGCACGGTGGAGTCGCCGTCGCTGCGCCAGCGCATTGCCGAGCAGGCGCGTGAACAGGGGCGCAGCGAGGAAGAGGTGTATCAGGCGTTCGTCGCCCGCCAGCCGATTGGCCGCATCGGCACCACCGCCGAGATCGCCCAGTTGGCGCTGTATCTGGCCTCGGACGCCAGTTCTTATACCACCGGCACGGTGCAGATCATCGACGGCGGCTGGAGCAACTGATTTTTATTTTTTGCGGCTTCGCCGAAGGCGCTTCTACGGAGGATTGAGGAATCTATGAAACTTTTACGCTATGGCGCACCGGGGCAGGAGCGCCCAGGGGTGTTGGACAATAACGGCCAGATCCGCGACCTTTCGCAGCATATCGTCGATGTCAGCGGTGAGGCGCTGCTGCCGGCGTCACTGGAAAAGCTGCGTGCCTTGGATATCAACCAACTGCCGCTGGTCGAGGGGCAACCGCGCCTGGGGCCGTGCGTCGGCCAGATCGGCAAGTTTATCTGCATTGGCCTCAATTACGCCGATCACGCGGCGGAAACCGGTGCGGCGATCCCCGACGAACCTGTGGTGTTCAGCAAATGGACCAGCGCGGTGGTGGGGCCAAACGACGACGTGCAAATTCCGCGCGATTCGGTCAAAACCGACTGGGAAGTGGAGCTGGGCGTGATCATCGGCCAGGGCGGGCGTTATATCAGTGAGCAGGATGCCCTGCGCCACGTCGCCGGCTATTGCGTCATTAACGACGTTTCCGAGCGTGAATTCCAGATTGAACGCGGCGGCACCTGGGACAAGGGCAAAGGCTGCGACACCTTCGGCCCCACCGGCCCCTGGCTGGTAACCGCCGATGAAATTGCCGACCCTCACCGCCTGAACCTGTGGCTGGAGGTGGACGGCAAACGCTATCAGGACGGCAACACCGGCACCATGATCTTCCGCATTCCGCACATCATCAGCTACCTGAGCCGCTTTATGAGCCTGCAGCCGGGTGATGTGATTTCCACCGGTACGCCACCGGGCGTGGGCATGGGGCAGAAGCCGCAGCCCATCTACCTGAAGGCCGGGCAGACGATGCGTCTGGGTATCGAGGGATTGGGTGAACAGCGTCAAACAACCGTACAGGCCTGATGGGGAGCCGCACCATGACGACGATTACCGCACTGCGGGTTGAAGATATTCGTTTCCCCACGTCGCTGGGGCTGGACGGATCCGACGCGATGAATCCGGATCCGGACTATTCGGCGGCGTACGTGATCCTGGAGACCGACCACGCCGATCTGCGCGGCCACGGGCTGACCTTTACCATCGGCCGCGGCAACGAGATCTGCTGCGCGGCGATCCGCGCGCTGGAGCATCAGATTGTCGGCGTTCGGCTTGAGGATATCACCGCCGACATGGGCGCGTTTTGGCGGCGTTTTACCGGCGACAGCCAACTGCGCTGGATTGGGCCGGACAAGGGCGCGATTCACCTGGCGACCGGGGCGGTGGTGAATGCGGTATGGGATCTGTGGGCCAAATCCGTGGGCAAACCGGTGTGGCGGCTGGTGGCGGAGATGACGCCGGAGGAACTGGTGCGCTGCATCGATTTCCGTTACATCACCGACTGCATTACGCCGCAGGAGGCGCTCAACCTGCTGAAGCAGCGGGCCGAGGGGAAAGAACAGCGTCTGGCGCGGCTGCTGGAGGAAGGCTATCCGTGCTACACCACCTCCGCCGGCTGGTTGGGTTACCCGGATGACAAGCTGCGTCGGCTGTGTCAGGAAGCGGTCGACGCCGGTTTCTCCTACCTGAAGCTGAAAGTGGGCCGTGACCTGGAAGACGATATCCGCCGCGTGCGTATCGCCCGCGAGGTGATCGGCCCCGAGCGCCAACTGATGATCGACGCCAACCAGGTGTGGGAAGTTAACGACGCCATTCCGTGGGTGAAGCACCTGGCGTTCGCCAAACCCTGGTTTATCGAAGAACCGACCAGCCCGGACGACGTTGAGGGGCATCGCCGCATCCGCGAAGGGATCCATCCGGTCAAGGTCGCCACCGGCGAGATGTGCCAGAACCGCATTATGTTCAAGCAGTTCATCATGCGCGGGGCGATTGACGTGGTGCAGATCGACGCCTGCCGCCTTGGCGGGGTCAACGAGGTGTTGGCGGTGATGCTGATGGCGGCGAAATACAACCTGCCGGTGTGCCCGCATGCCGGTGGCGTGGGGTTGTGCGAATACGTGCAGCATCTGTCGATGATCGACTACCTGTGCATCGCCGGTACCCACGACGGGCGAGTGATCGAATACGTTGACCACCTGCATGAGCATTTTATTCATCCTTGCGACATCCGGGGTGCAGCCTACATGCCGCCGCAACATCCTGGGTATTCGATCGAGATGCACCCTGCGTCGATCGAACAGTACCGGTTTCGCGGTTGAGGCGGGAGCACGGCATGCTGCGCATCGACGCTCACCAACACTACTGGCGCTACCGACCGCGGAGTTATCCGTGGATTAGCGAACAGATGGCGGTGCTGCGCCAGGACTACGGCCCGGCGCAGCTCGAACCGCTGCTGGAACGCCACGGTTTCGACGGCGCGCTGGTGGTGCAGGCCCGCCAGTGCGAGCAGGAAACCCAGACGCTGCTGGCGCAGGTGCAGCAAAGCCGTGGCGTATCCGGCGTGGTGGGCTGGCTGGACATTGCCTCGCCACAGCTGCCGCAGCGGCTTGATGAACTGCGCCAACAGCCGCTGCTGCGCGGCCTGCGTCATCTGGTTCAGGATGAGCCACAACCGGCGGCCTGGCTGGAGCGGCAGGCGGTGCGGTGCGGCATGCAGACGCTGCAGCGGCACGGTTATGTCTACGACATTCTGGTCACCCACCGGGATCTGGCGGCTGCGGCGCAGTTTGCCGCCCGGCACGACGATTACTGGTTGGTGTTGGATCATCTCGGCAAGCCGGATATTGCCCGTGGCGCGCAGCATTGGGCGCAGCAAATCAAACCGTTGGCGGCGTTGCCCCACGTAGCCTGCAAGCTGTCAGGGTTGATTACCGAAGCGCCCGGCGGCGGTTGGCAGGCGCAGCAGCTGTTGCCGTTTTTTGAGGCGGCGCTGGAGGCGTTCGGCCCGCAGCGGCTGATGTTCGGCTCCGATTGGCCGGTGTGTTTGCTGGCCGGTGATTACGGCCAGGTTTATCACCTGTGCGAACAGGCTGTCGCCACGCTGAGCCCTGCACAGCAGGCGGCAATTTGGGGCGGCACTGCCAGCCGCGTGTACAGCCTGGCTATGGGCTAGCGACGAATTAACGGAGTTGAGTGATGGATTTGTATCTGAACGAGAAGGTGGTGATTGTCACCGGCGGCGGTTCCGGCATCGGCGCGGCCATTTCCCGCCTGCTGGCGGAAGAAGGGGCTATTCCGGTGATTGTCACCAACGCGGCCCCGGAGGCGGATTTCCTGACGGCACTGCGCCGGTTGCAGCCGCAGAGCGAAGTGATCATCACCGATCTCTGTGAAGAAAACGACTGCCGGCGAGCCGTGGAGCAAACCCTGGCAACCTTCGGCCGCCTCGACGGGTTGGTGAATAACGCCGGGGTGAACGACGGTGTCGGGCTGGAGGCGGGGCGAGAGGCGTTTGTCGGATCGCTGGAGAAAAACCTGATTCATTACTATCTGATGGCGCACCTGTGCCAGCAGGCGTTGCAAAGCAGCACGGGGGCCATCGTCAACATCGCCTCCAAAACTGCGCTCAGCGGGCAGGGTGGCACCAGCGGTTATACCGCCGCCAAGGGGGCGGTACTGGCGTTGACGCGCGAGTGGGCGGTGTCGCTGCGCCATGACGGAGTGCGAGTCAATGCCGCAGTACCAGCGGAAGTGATCACGCCGCAGTATCAGCGCTGGATCAATACCTTCGAACAGCCGGAGCGGCAGCTTGAGAAAATTACCGCGCGCATTCCGTTCGAACAGCGGATGACCACGCCGCAGGAAATCGCCAACACCGTGGTGTTTTTGATCTCGTCGCGATCGTCGCACACCACCGGGCAGTGGCTGTCGGTGGACGGCGGTTACCTGCACCTTGATCGGGCGCTCACATGAGCGGCTCTGCGGGGTTGCCGCGGCGCTTTTGTCAGGCGCTCGATCTGGTCGATTCACCGGCGCTGATTGAGGAGTATCAGCGCCACCACCAACGCATCTGGCCGGAAATTGCCGAACATCTGCGTGAGCACGGCATCCTGGATATGGAGATTTACCGGCTGGGCACCCGGCTGTTCATGATCGTCGAGGTCAGCACCGCGTTCGATGCCGGGCGGTTTGACGCCGCCGGTCTGAGCAGTCCCCATGTGCAGCGCTGGGAAGCCCTGATGTGGAAATACCAGGTGGCTACCCCCTGGACGCCGCAGGGCGAAAAATGGGTGGCGATGGAGCGGATATTCTCTTTGCAACAGCAATAACAACATCTCATTACCTACCCGAGGATATATCAATGCTTGCTGAAAAAAGTGCGGCCCCGCCACAGCTGGGCGTCAAGGCGACCTCCAATTTACGCTGGGCCTTTATCCTGGTCACCAGCCTGTTCTTTATGTGGGGGCTGTCGTATGGCCTGTTGGACGTATTGAATAAACACTTTCAGGAAACACTGCACGTGACCAAGGCGCAGTCGGGGTTATTGCAGGCGGCGTATTTCGGCGCTTATTTCCTGGTGGCGCTGCCCGCCGGCTATTTTATGGATAGGAAAGGTTACAAGGCTGGCATTCTGGTGGGGCTGTGCCTGTATGCGCTGGGGGCGCTGTTGTTTGTACCGGCGGCCTCCGCCAACAGCTTCGGCGCCTTCCTGTTTGCGCTGTTTGTCATTGCCTGCGGCCTGGGTTGCCTGGAAACCGCGGCCAACCCTTACGCTACGGTGCTGGGCGATACGCAGGGCGCGGAACGGCGGCTCAACCTCGCCCAGTCTTTTAACGGCCTGGGGCAGTTCATCGGGCCGATGATCGGCGGTACGCTGTTTTTCTCCGCAACCCAGGGGGCAAGCGGCGGTGACCAGAGCGCGGTGAAGGTGACTTATGTGGCGATCGCCGCGCTGGTGCTGCTGATTGCCTTGCTGTTCAGCCGCACCCGGCTGCCGGATATCCGTGAGGAAGAGCAGCCGGAACAGGGCGAAATCGCGCATGGGTTGTGGCAGCACAAACACTTTGTCGGCGGGGTGATAACCCAGTTCTTCTACGTGGCGGCGCAGGTCGGCGTGGGGGCGTTCTTTATTAACTACGCCACCAAACACTGGAGCGACGTTTCCAACCAGAGCGCTTCCTACCTGCTCTCCATCGCCATGATTTGCTTTATGATCGGGCGCTTCTTCAGTACCTGGTTAATGGGCAGAGTGAAACCCGCCACGCTGCTGATGCTTTACTCGCTGATCAATATTCTGCTGTGCGGCGTGGTGATGCTCAGTATCGACGGGATCTCGGTGGTGGCGCTGATTGGCGTGTTCTTCTTTATGTCGATCATGTTCCCGACCATTTTCGCCCTGGGGGTGAAAAATATGGGTAAACACACCAAGCGCGCCAGTTCCTTTATGATCATGGCGATCGTCGGCGGCGCCATCATGCCTTACTTTATGGGGGCGCTGGCGGACAGGTACAGTACGGCGCTGTCGTACCTGCTGCCGTTGCTGTGCTTTGCCGTGGTGTTTGTCTACGGCATGCAGCAGCGCCGCCGCTAGACCCACGGCCCGCCGGCTCGGGCAGCGGCGGGCCGCAGGTTGCCATCAGGGTGTAGGTTCAGCCCTGATTTTTACCCTCGCGATAACCAGCAATGCCAGACCTGTGGTGGCGCCGGCCATCAGGGCGTTGGTTACCAGACCATATTTATCGACAAGTTGCCCTCCTGTTACGGCGCCGAGAGAAATGCCGATATTAAAGGTGGCGATATAGAGAGACGTGGCGACCTCGATTGACCGGGGGGCGGCGATCATCATCCAGGTCATCAGCGAGACGGAAACCCCGCCATAGGCAAGCCCCCACAGCAGGGTAATAAGACCGCCGCCGACGGCGGTTGCTCCCCACCAGGAAAACAGGATGACGGCGGCAGTTAGCCCGAGGGCGATCAGCGCCAGCGTCGGGCGAAGGTGTTTTGCCGCTGCGCTGCCGGCAAGAAAATTCCCGGCAATGCCGGCGAGGCCGTAGGCGAACAGCAGCGGGCCAATCCAGTTGTCGTCAAAATGGGATACCGTCTGCAGCAGCGGTCGAATAAAGGTGAAAGCCGTGAAATGGCCGGCGACCAACAGGACTGTCACTAGGAGCCCCGCAAGTAGCTTTGGGTTTGCCAGTTGTTCGGCGAATTGCCCTAAAGTGACAGCCTGTTCCGCAGGCACCGATGGGAACGATCTGATGAGCAAGATTAGCGCCAGCAGAGCTAAAAGAGCCATCGCCAGAAAGGCGGTACGCCAGCCGAATGCATCACCCATAAATGCCCCTAAGGGCACGCCTAATACCGAAGCGGCCGCGACGCCGCCAAAAATTATCGACATCGCCAGACCAAGGGAAGCTTGCGGTACCAACCGCCCCGCAATGCCCCCGGCAATGGCCCAAATCCCGCCCATGCAGAAACCGACGATGACGCGGGCGGCCAACAGCCCGTTCATGCTGGCTGCCGTGGCCGAAGCAATATTAGCCGCAATCAGCAACACCAGAAGCCAGCGGAGGATCGTCCTGCGGTTAATCCCTCCGGAGGCGAGAACAACCAGTGGAGCAAAAAAGGCGGCCAGTAGGGCCGGCAATGAAATCATCAGGCCCGCCCGGCCAACCGTGGCGTTTAGCGTATCCGCAATGGGATTTAACAGGCCGACGGGTAACATTTCGGTGGTGACGACGGAAAATGTGGCGAGCCCGATTGAAAATACCGCCAGCCAGGGCCTTGGGACGCTTGCCGGTTGCCCGGCGGCCCGGTGAGATATGCTCATTAAATTTCCTCGTTTACTGGGTTTGATAGAGGGCATGGGGGGAACGAACACAGTGTATACGCGCACTATCGGGTGATAAACTGGCCTAAATGAGTAACATTGGGGACAAAGCGTGGCTAATTTAATGGCGATGCCGCTGGATAACCTGTCCGATCTGCTGGTGTTTGTGCGGGTCGCTGATGCGCGTAGTTTTACTCTGGCGGCCGAGAGACTCGGCATATCCCGCTCGTCGGCGGGGAAAAGCGTTAATCGGCTGGAAGAGCGGTTGGCCACCCGGCTTCTGCACCGGACGACGCGCAGCGTGAGCCTGACCGAAGAAGGTCTGGTGTTTTATGAACATGCGCTGCGGATTCTGGCGGAAGTTGATGAAGCGGAGACGGCGATAAATCAGCGGCATCAAACGCCCAGAGGACGCTTGCGTATCGATCTTCCCGTCGCCTTTGGCCGTTTGCATATTTTACCGATTTTGAGGGATTTCCTGGTCCAATGGCCGGAAGTGGATGTAGAGGTGACGTTTTCCGATGACTACAGCGATCTGGTGCGCGAGGGGATCGATTTGGCTATCCGCATTGGCGGTAATGATGACAGCCGGCTGGTACGCAAAGTCCTCGCACCACACCGGTTGATAACCTGTGCTTCACCAGGCTATTTGGAGAACCATGGCGTGCCTCAGACGCCGGACGATCTGGTTGATCACCACCGTTTGGTGTTCTCGCACCAGGGAATGCCGGTTCCCTGGCGCTATCAGGTGAATGGACAACATCGCGACGAACCTGTCGGCGGAAGAATGCGTTTCAACAACACCGAAGCATTGCGGGACTCGGCGCTCGCCGGTGTTGGTTTGTGTCAACTTGGTGCTTTTCTGGTTGGCGAACAACTCTCGGCCGGCACGCTGGTGCCGGTACTGGAGCGATATTGCCGGGCTGAAGCGCCAATATGCGCCGTTTATCCCACCCGGCGCTATCTTTCGCCCAAAGTGAAACGATTCGTGGGGGCGATAGAAAGCCGATGGGGCGGCAAGGCTATTTGGGAACCGGCCTAACGCTAGCCGGCCATTTCCCGTCAGGGTGCATGCACGGATTTTTGCAGCAGACGGTAACCGCCGGCGGCGACCAGCAATACCACCAGGCCGGCAGAAATCGTAATGATGAACCCGGCTTTTACCCCGGTTTCATCGACAACCCATCCCGCCAGAGCGGCGCCGAGCGCTACGCCAATCCCCAGCCCGGTGATCATCCAGGTTAATCCTTCCGTTAACCGGGAGGGCGGAACGATATTTTCAACCAACCCCATCGCAATGATCATGGTCGGGGCAAAGAACAGGCCCGCGACAAACACCGTGGCCGCCAGCGTGAAAATATCCTCAACCAGCAGCAAGGGCAATGCGGTCATCGCCGTGGCCAGAGCGGCGTATAAAAACAGGCGGGGCAGGGGAACCGGGATTTTCATGGCGCCGAAAATCAACCCGGCCAGGCAAGACCCGATGGCGTAAACCGACAGCACCAGGCTGGCTGCGGCAGGTTGCCCAAGCTGTTCGGCAAAGGCGACGCTGATGACGTCCACGGTGCCGACAATGGTGCCCAACGCGACTAAAGCCAGCACCAGTATCTGCATCGGCACCTGCTTGACGACGGAGCCGCGAGCCGCGCCGTCGTCCGGATAAACCGGCGGTTCCGAGCCTGTTTGCCAGACAAAGGCCGCGACGCCCATCGTCAGCAAAATGGCGGCGGCCAATGGCCCCGCCTCCGGAAAGATCGCGACGCTGAGGCCAACTGAAATGGGGGGGCCGATAATAAAACAGACTTCATCGAGCACGGACTCAAACGAAAATGCGGTGTGCAGGCGCGGTGTGCCACGCAAGATCTCGGTCCAGCGGGCTCTGACCATGGCCGGCATGCTGGGCATGCAGCCGGACACCGCCGCAAAGACGAACAGCGTCCAGTCGGGTGCCTGATAATGCGTACACAGCAGCAATGACAGCACGCCAACTACGCTGACGGCGGTGACGCAGGGCAGCACGCGGCGCTGCCCCAGGCGATCAACCGCGCGTGAGATCTGCGGCGCCAGCAGCGCCATTGAAAACGCAAAGGTCGCCGCTACGGCTCCGGCCAGCCAATAAGACCCCCGCAACTGTGCGAGCATGGTGATGATGCCGATCCCGAGCATGGAGAGGGGCATGCGTGCGATAAGCCCGGCAAGGGAAAATGCTTTGGTGCCCGGCGTGCTGAAAAGTTCGAGGTAAGGGTTGGCCATAAAAACTCCAGAGTATTGATGGGGTAACATTGGACCTCATTTCACTCATTGACATACGAGGCGTATGTAAACCTAATTGACATACGCTACGTATGTCAATTATAACGTCATGACCCTAAGCCCGGAGCGTCAAAATGGCACGTAAAGCACGAACGGAAATGATTGAGGAAACGCGCAAAAAGTTGGTTGCGACCGCGCGTCAGCAATTTGGCCGCGTTGGATATGCCGATACGGTGATGGATGAGCTCACGGCGCAAGCCGGCATGACGCGCGGCGCGCTGTATCACCACTTTGGCGATAAAAAAGGGTTGTTTCTTGCCGTGGCGCAGGAAATCGATGCAGAAATGGACGCGCGCCTGGCCGATATTTCCGCCCACGCGCCGGATAACTGGAGTGCATTCAAAGGGCGCTGCCGGGCTTATCTTGAGATGACGATGGCGTCGGAAGTGCAGCGTATTTTGCTGCGCGATTCGCCGTCGGTACTTGGCGCGGAGTATTTGCAGGCCGGCAAATTGCAATGCGTTGCTTCGATGACCCGCATGCTGAAGACGTTGATGGAAGAAAAACATATCGCGCCAACCTCGCCCGAAGTGCTGGCGCATCTGATTAATGGCGGCTTGATGGACGCGGCTTTTTGGATCGCCAATCGCCCTGAGGACACGCAAGCGTTGGCGCAGGCACTGGATGGGGTGGAACTGCTGCTGAACGGGTTGAAACCTTTGCGTACTCCGACGACGAGCGCATGAGGTTTCTCGCTTTCCCCCGCAAATGATAACGCGGGGCAGCGGTCAGCTTGTCATGGGGTCACCGCAGCCTGCACGTTTTCCGCCAGCTGGATATTGTTGCGGCCGTTGTTTTTAGCCAGATACAGCGCCGCATCGGCCGCGCGGATCGCCGAGGCCACGTCAAGCTTGTCCAGCATGGCGATGCCGGCGCTGAGCGTGACGTTGGTCATCTCTAACTGGTTAAAACGGTGGGGGATTTTCAATTCCTGCACGCGCTGGCGCACTCGTTCAGCCAGTTGCGCGGCGTAATCTTCTCTGACGTTGGTCAGCAGCACCAGAAACTCTTCCCCGCCGTAGCGTACCACAATATCGCGCGAACGCACCGAGTCGCGGATGGCGATAGCCACTTGCACCAGCGCCTGATCGCCCATGGTGTGGCCATAGTTATCGTTATAGGCTTTGAAGTGGTCAATATCGAGCAACAGAACAAAATGGCGACCCGATTGGGACTCCGGCAACATATTGATCTTGTTCTCCAGGCCACGCCGATTATAAAGGCCGGTTAACGGATCGATCATGCTTAAATTACTGAACCTGTCTCGTTCGTTATACAGGTTAGCCACCAGCGTCTTGGTAAAGGCTTCGCTGCGCTTGAGCATGAGGTGATGGATTGAGAAAGCGATAATCGGCAGCACTGTGGTGAAAACTATCCGCACGGTATTGTGCATACCATCCAGAAATAGAATGACCAGCGCGGACGGAACGGCATGCAGACAAAAAGCGATAAAGTTATCGGTTAAGGCAATAGCGCTGATAAAGAACATACTGAACAGGCTAAGTAATAAAAAGCCTTGGTTATTCGGCGCATAGTACTGACTTTTAATGTAAATATGCGCTGCCCACAGCAGGCCAATAACGCATGAAAACAGATTAAGCTTTTTGACGAATTGCCGCATGGATTGCAGGGTAAATAACAATGCAACCAGACAAAATAGCGGTATGGCTAATAAAGGTAGGGTAAATGCGGGTTTGCCCTGAAACGGAACCAATATTGTAAATATAGAAGAGGCCGCGTTCATCAATAAAAACAAAAACAATGATAAGCGGTGCTTGCTAGTCAGCAGTTCCTGATAAGAACGCGCGTTCATACGGAGTTCACTCTTTACAATATCGATCTGTCGAAAAATTAAGGTTAGAAAGATTCTTTCAGCGTGAATTAAACACCTGTATTACATGGTTTTTAATTGTAATTATTAGCACGCTACGGCGACTAAGAATTTTCTTATCGCAAACTATCATTTTTTCGCCGTTCTGTCATCCGCGTTTGGCCGCAGCGGTGAAAATGATGCGCAGTGAAAAAAAGTGGTATATGATATTGGTTCTCATTATCACTTGAAGGGTAGGGTTATCATGATTGCAGCCATGATTGCCGCGTGTGGGTTGTGGGGCGTCAGTTGGTGCCTGGGCAACCGTTTGGCCAGCGCCTGGGGCGTTCTGCTGCCCTGCGCCTTGATGCCGTTACTGGCGTTGATCAACCTGGATATGATGCAACTGCGCACGCTAATCGTGATCGCCATGTTAGCGACGTTGGTGATGCTGTTTAACAGCCGCTGGCGTCATTATTTGCTGCTGCCTTCCTGCATGGCGCTGGCCGGTGGATTGGCGGCTATCGGTCTGAACTTCAATCTGGGCTGAAAACGCAAAAACCACGCTTTCGCGTGTTCATTATCGTTTTACTGGGAATGACTTCGGGAATATTACCGGAGAGAATTATCGATTGGTGCGAAGAGAGGGACTTGAACCCTCACGTCCGTAAGAACACTAACACCTGAAGCTAGCGCGTCTACCAATTCCGCCACCTTCGCACAGCCGATATCTTTATTTTGCTTTCGATTTATATCACCAGCTTGGTGCGAAGAGAGGGACTTGAACCCTCACGTCCGTAAGAACACTAACACCTGAAGCTAGCGCGTCTACCAATTCCGCCACCTTCGCATTGATGCTGTGCAATATAAATCATGTGGTTATTTGGTGCGAAGAGAGGGACTTGAACCCTCACGTCCGTAAGGACACTAACACCTGAAGCTAGCGCGTCTACCAATTCCGCCACCTTCGCATTCCAAGAAACATTACCGGAGTAACGTACCACGGAGGCGAATTCTAGAGATTTTGGCGGGTACGTCAATAGTTATTTCCCCTGTTTGCGGGCGTTTGCTGGAAAAACAGCCATATCGCTGCTTTTAGGGTTTTCAAACAGCCAAATCAGCCAGTCAATCAATACTCTGACCCGTGGCGCGAGAAATCGGCCGGGCGGATACATGATGTAAATCGGCATCGGCGGCGGTGGCGTTTCCGCCAGCACTTCCACCAACTCCCCGTTTTCCAGCCACGGCGCCAACGAATAGTGCGCCGCCTGTATCAACCCCATACCGGCGCGACAGCCGCTGGTGTAAGCATCGGCGCCGCTGACGCTCAGCCTTGCGGGCAGTTCGCGCCGTTCCACTTTCCCGCTGCGGCAAAATTCCAGCGGGTAGTCACGGTTGTTGGCGAGGGAAAAATACCCCACCGCGCGGTGTTGCTGCAGGTCGTCAATGGACTGCGGTACGCCGAACGCCGCCAGGTAACCGGGAGAGGCGCAGGTTAACTGCGGCAGCATGGCGATGCGTCGCGCCACCAAGCTGTCGTCTTCGGTTTCCCAGGCGCGCAGCACGCAGTCCACGCCTTCACGCAGCAGATCCACGTGAGTGTCATTGGCGCCTAACGCCAGCGTAATGTCCGGATAGCGCCGATAAAAATCATCCAGCGCCGGGATAACGACTTCACGTGCCAGCGAATGCGGCATATCGATACGTACCTTACCGGAAGGTTGCAGCTTATGACTGCTGAACAGCGTATCCGCTTCTTCCAGCGCGCCCAGCAGTTGTATGCAGCGCTGATAATAGAGCGTGCCTTCGCTGGTCACCTGCACCTGACGGGTGGTGCGGATCAGCAGCCGTACGCCGAGGCGCTGTTCCAGCCGTTTCAGCACGTTGCTGACCGTGGCGCGCGGCAGTTGCAAGCGCTCGGCCGCCCGGCTAAAGCTGCCCAGCTCGACGATACGGGTGAAAATACGCATGGCCTGAACCTGATCCATTTTACCGTCCGTGATTGTTAGCGATTTTTGAACAGTGATGAGTAATCTGCATTATTTATCTTTACAGGGTAAACAACCAGACTTTGTTGCGACACCATTCCGGTTTAAAAAAACAGCAAGAGGGCAGCACAATGCAACAGCGCACATTAGGATTTAACGGGCCGGTCGTTTCCGCTCTGGGTTTGGGATGCATGGGAATGAGTGACTTTTATTCGACTGATTCCGATGAAAAAGAAGCCATTGCCACTTTGCATCGGGCACTGGAGCTGGGGGTAACCCTGCTGGATACCGCCGATATGTACGGGCCGCATACCAATGAGCAACTGATTGGCAAAGCGATCAAGGGCAAACGGGATCAGGTCTTTCTGGCCACCAAGTTCGGCATTCTGCGCGATCCGACCGATCCTGCCGCCCGGGGCGTCAGCAGCCGGCCGGAATATATTCGCCGCTCGGTGGAGGGCAGCCTGCAGCGGCTTGGGGTTGAAGTGATCGATCTTTACTACCAGCACCGTGTGGATCCTGAGGTGCCGATTGAAGAGGTGGTGGGCACCATGGCGGACCTGATTAGCGAAGGTAAAATTCGTTATATCGGGCTGAGTGAGGCTTCGGTCGCCACGCTGGAGCGTGCGCACAAGGTGCATCCGATTACCGCGTTGCAAACCGAATATTCTCTGTGGACGCGTGATGCCGAGCAGGGAACGTTGGCGGCCTGCTCGCGGCTGGGCATCGGTTTTGTGCCTTACAGCCCGCTGGGACGCGGTTTCCTGACCGGAGCGATCCAGCGGCCGGAGGATCTGGACGCCGACGACTTCCGCCTCAGTAACCCGCGCTTCCAGGGCGAGAACTTTGCCCGCAATCTGGCGTTGGTGGAAAAGGTCGCCGAGCTGGCCAAACAAAAAGGCGTCGCACCGTCACAGCTGGCGCTGGCCTGGGTATTGGCGCAGGGCGAACACATTGTGCCGATCCCGGGCACCAAGCGTCGCCGTTATCTGGAGGAGAATATCGCGGCGGCTGAGCTGACGCTGAACGAGGCTGAACTTGCGGCGATTGAGGCGGTGTTCCCGTACCAGGCGGCGGCGGGCCCGCGCTATGGCGCCGAGTCGATGACCTACATCAACGGCTAAAAAAAAGCGCAGCGTGGAAACGCTGCGCTCTGGCCATGATATTCAGTGGCTAGTCGTTACTTCTTTTTCTTCGCATCGCGCGGCGCACGGGCTACGGTGGCTTGATATACCTTGAAGCGGCCGTTCTGCGCCAGCACTTCGTGGCTGCCGAAGGTGGCGTCCAGAATGTCCGGGTACGGCAGGAAGGCGTTGGCCACGATACGCAGACGACCGCCTATCGGCAGGTGTTTTAACGCACCGCGGATCAGGGTTTCGGCTGCGGTCAGGCTGGTTTGCAGGCCATCGTGGAACGGCGGGTTGGAGATGATCATGTCGAAGCGGCCGGTAATGTCGGAATAGACGTTACTGACGATCACTTCGCCCTCGATACCGTTGGCGGCCAGCGTAGCGCGGCTGGATTCCACCGCGGCGGCGTTGACGTCGCTGAGCGTCAGCTTCACCTTAGGCGACAGCTTTGACAGCACCGAGGCCATCACGCCGGCACCACAGCCCAGATCCAACACTTTGCCCTTCATGTGTTTTTCCAGGGTCGACAGCAGCAGTGAGCTGCCTACGTCCAGCCCATCGCGGCTGAACACGCCCGGCAGGGTTTTCACTTCCAGATCGTGCAACGGGTAGCTTTCCCACCAGTCGTTCAAATCAAATTCGGTTTGGGCATCCAGGCGACCGTGATACAGGCCACAGCGACGGGCGCTGTCGATTTTCACCAAGGTGGCGTAGTCTTCCATTATCTGTTCCGCACTGCGCACGCCGCTGCGGTTCTCACCGACCACGAACACGTCTGCGCCCACCGGCAGCAACGCCAGGATGTTGCACAGCTGGAACTGCGCTTCCTGTTTGCTCTTCGGCCAGTAGTAGATCAACGTATCGCATTCGGCGACAAACTCGGCATCTACGGTCAGACCGAACTGCACGTTGTCACCCATCGCCCGGTTAAGTAACTGCCAGTGATGGTATTGCTGGGTATGGACACGTACATCCGCGGCTTCGAATTGGGCCGGCAGGGTATCCTGCAGGTCACCGGCGAACAGAACGCGGCGTTCAATAAACTCATCACTGTGGCGCAGCATGACTTCACTGGCGGGGGTTAATGCAGACATCGGTTTTTTGCTCCTGGAAATTAAGCTGGGGATTATAGAGCTTTGTGGCGATATGTTCGACGGGTTTGTTGGCGCAGGCCGCGCGGGTTTGTTAGCATAGCGCGGCGCATGGCAGGCATGGCGCACCACAACGGGTAGCTCCTGACAGGAATCGGCATGGCATCAAAACGCGACTGGCTGTTACAACAACTGGGTATTACGCAGTGGACATTGCGCCGCCCGGGCGTGTTGCAGGGCGAAGTAGCGGTCAGCCTGCCGCCCGATGTGCGTTTGCTGGTGGTGGCGCAGCCACTGCCTGAGCATAACGATCCGCTGTTTTGCGACGTGTTGCGCAGCCTGGGGCTGACCCCGGCGCAAACCTATGGCCTGACGCCGGACCAGGTAGCGATGCTGCCTGAGGATACCGAATGCAACAGTTGGCGGCTGGGCGTCGCGGAGCCGCTCGCGGTGGCCGGCGCACAACTACACAGCCCGGCACTGGCCGAGCTTTCCCTCGACGCGAGTGCCAAGCGCGCACTCTGGCAGCAGATTTGTCATCATGAACAGTATTTCTACCCTGACGGCGGCCGATCTGGCCACGGCATTCAAGATTGAGCAGGCCAGTCACGCCTTTCCCTGGACGCAAGCCACCTTTGCCGGCAATCAGGGCGATCGTTACCTTAACCTGAAACTGGACGCCGAAGGGCAGATGGCGGGCTTCGCCATTACCCAGATCGTGCTCGACGAAGCGACGTTGTTCAATATTGCGATTCATCCCGACTGGCAGCGTCGCGGTTTCGGCCGTTTTCTGCTGGAAGCGTTGATTGCGCAGTTGGAAGCCCGTGGCGTCGTCACGTTGTGGCTTGAAGTGCGCGCCTCTAACCGTGCGGCCATTGCGCTGTACGAAGATCTCGGTTTTAACGAAGTGACCCTCCGCCGTAATTACTACCCGAGCGCCAACGGGCGTGAAGATGCGATAGTGATGGCGCTGCCGCTGGCCTGATCTCGAACAAAAACAGCTTATTTATTGTTCTGTTGTTTATTTACAACTAATGGGTTGTTTTTAGGCGTGGGTACAGCAAATAAGTTGTTTTTGTTTGATGTAACAACTAATGTGTTGTTTATTGCGGTAGGTACAATCAATAAGATGTTTTGAGGTGAAAGATGCGGAAATCATCAGAGATAGCAAAATTTTTGAAAGAGAAACGCACCGAGCTGGGCTGGAACCAAAAAGACTTTTTGATGAAAATCGGTATGACCCAACAGCAATACCAGCGTATTGAATCCGGCAGTGATATGCGAGTGAGCACCCTGCTACGCATATTGGCGGCGATGGATTTGGAATACCTTATCGTGCCGAAAAACGATGTGCGTGATGTGGAGCGCTTGCTGCAAAAAGAAGCGGACAAGGTTTCTGCAGCCGATGAATTGCAGAGCTTCGAAAAAAAACTGAAAGATCTCGAGGACTAGCTGATGAATGGGCAACGGCAGGTTGAATCGGTACAGGCATTGGCACTGATGCTGCACCAGGTGCGCATTGGTGTGTTGGCGCATTATAGCGGTGGCAAGAATATCCTGACCTTTGATCCGCAATATCTTGCTTTGCCGGAGGCCAGTCGTCCGTTGTTCACCCTAAGACAGCGGGCCCACCCGGGTTATCTTGAACAGGCTTTGATGTCATCACAGCGTCTTCCTCCCGTTTTATCCAATTTACTGCCTGAAGGGGCATTGCGTAGCTGGTTGGCCCAATCTCTGAAAACGCATGTTGATGAAGAGTTTCCTTTGATGGCCTGGGCTGGCGCCAACCTGCCGGGGGCGCTTGAGGCACGAGCGCTTGCCGCTAATGAGATCCCCGCTTGGGCATTAACCTCTCGCGGCGAGCTGGAAGCGGTGCAAATCGACGTCGGGCTGGATACGCAGAAATTTTCTCTGGCAGGCGTGCAGATGAAGTTTTCCTCGCTGCGTAAAGATGGGCGCTTCAACATTTCTTCTCAGGTGGGGGCTGATAGCTGGATTATTAAAACGCCATCGACGGTGCATCGTAACGTGCCTGAAAATGAATATACGGCGATGCGATTGGCGCAAGCTATCGGTGTGGATATTCCTGATATTGAGCTGGTTACTTTGGGGCAACTGGATAACTTACCGGATATTCGCCTGGCTGATGAGCCTTATGCTTACGCCATTCGTCGTTTTGATCGTAGCGAAAGCGGGCGCGTGCATACGGAAGATTTTGCCCAAATATTTGAACTCTATGCACATGATAAATATCGTGGAAAAAACTATGATCAAATAGCGGCATATCTTTATGACTGGGGCAGTGACCCCTTGGCCGATGTGCAACAGATGGCCCGCCGCTTATTGGCCAATATTTTGTTGGCGAATGGCGATGCCCATGTAAAAAACTGGTCCATGATCTACCCCAACCAAACCGGTGTTCGGCTTTCTCCCGCTTATGACATTGTTACTACACGGGTTTATATCCCGGGTGAGTCAGAAGTGGCGCTGAATATGGCGAGAGAAAAGCGTTGGGCAATGATTTCCATGCAGACTTTTGAGCGTTGGGCGGAGCGCGTCGGCATTCCCTGGCCGGCTATTCGGGTGCATTTATTGGATGCCATCGACAAGGCACGCACCTTATGGCCAGGTTTGTTGGATAACTTGCCCATGGTGGCAGAGCACCAATCCGTATTACGGCAGCACTGGGCTTCGCTCTCATCCGACTTCCGTTTGTAATGACAAACAAGGTTATTCCCCCGCCGGGAAAAGCATTGATTGTCACCGGTTGACAAATCAGCGAAAATGCCCGGCTATTATCTTTTATTTACCGCTTTGCCTGGCGCCGTGCGCGGCGCGTTCTGATGATGTCGCAGGGCGGACTAACCGTAGAATCTGAAAAACATGTCTCCTAGTGAATTTGCCCGCGAAGTCTCGAAAAGAAGAACTTTCGCCATCATCTCGCACCCCGATGCCGGTAAAACCACCATTACCGAAAAGGTATTGCTGTTCGGACAGGCTATCCAGACCGCCGGTACGGTAAAAGGCCGCGGCTCGAACCAGCATGCCAAATCCGACTGGATGGAGATGGAAAAGCAGCGTGGTATCTCGATCACCACCTCGGTGATGCAGTTCCCGTACCGCGAATGTCTGGTTAACCTGCTGGACACCCCGGGGCACGAAGACTTCTCCGAAGATACTTACCGTACCCTGACCGCCGTGGACTGCTGTCTGATGGTGATTGATGCCGCGAAAGGCGTTGAAGATCGTACCCGCAAGCTGATGGAAGTCACCCGTCTGCGTGATACGCCGATCCTGACCTTTATGAACAAATTGGACCGTGATATCCGCGATCCGATGGAAGTGATGGATGAGGTTGAGCGTGAGCTGAAAATCGCTTGCTCGCCGATCACCTGGCCTATCGGCTGCGGCAAGCTGTTTAAAGGGGTTTATCATCTGTACAAGGATGAAACCTACCTTTACCAGAGCGGCAAAGGCCACACCATTCAGGAAGTACGCATCGTCAAAGGGTTGGACAACCCGGAACTGGACGTCGCGGTAGGCGAAGATCTGGCCGCGCAGTTGCGTGAAGAGCTGGAGCTGGTGAAGGGGGCCTCCCACGAGTTCGATCACGAAGCTTTCATGAGCGGTGATTTGACGCCGGTATTCTTCGGTACCGCTTTGGGCAACTTCGGTGTGGACCACATGCTCGACGGCCTGGTGGCCTGGGCACCGGCACCGATGCCGCGTAAAAGCAGCACCCGTGAAGTGGTGGCGGCGGAAGATAAATTCACCGGCTTCGTGTTCAAGATCCAGGCCAACATGGATCCTAAACACCGTGACCGCGTGGCCTTTATGCGTGTGGTTTCAGGCCGCTACGAGAAAGGCATGAAGCTGCGTCAGGTGCGCACCGGTAAAGACGTGGTGATCTCCGACGCCCTGACCTTTATGGCGGGTGACCGTTCGCACGTGGAAGAAGCCTATCCGGGCGATATCATTGGTTTGCACAACCACGGCACCATTCAGATCGGCGATACCTTCACACAGGGTGAAGACATGAAGTTCACCGGTATTCCGAACTTCGCGCCGGAGCTGTTCCGCCGCATTCGTCTGCGCGATCCGCTGAAGCAAAAACAGCTGCTGAAAGGCTTGGTGCAACTGTCCGAAGAAGGGGCGGTGCAGGTGTTCCGACCGATAGCCAACAACGATCTGATCGTTGGCGCGGTCGGTGTGCTGCAGTTCGAGGTGGTCGTTGCGCGCTTGAAAAGCGAATACAACGTGGAAGCCTTGTACGAGTCGGTCAACGTCTCGACTGCCCGTTGGGTTGAGTGCAGTGACGTGAAAAAATTCGAAGAGTTCAAGCGTAAGTGTGAGCTTAACCTGGCATTGGACGGCGGCGACAATCTGTCGTACATCGCGCCAACCATGGTTAACCTGAATATCACACAGGAACGCTACCCGGAAGTGGTGTTCCGCAAAACGCGCGAACATTGATAGAATAGCAGGGCGCCTTAGGGCGCCCTGTGTTATGTTGCCCGACCCTACTTCTGCTAATTAATAAATCTCCCTCATCATTTTCCTTTCCCCCGCTGCCGCCAGGATTTCATCGGTATTCCCTACGCTTTTTGCCCTATAGTCTATATTTAACAGGGGAGGGCGTATCCAATAAGCGTAATTCACTGCTTTTTACGTTATAGGTAGAGAGTTATTCGGCAGTGTTGCCAATTGGAGACAGGTCGATCTGTTAAAGATCAGTGAGATAGCTAACGTGTTGTTTTTACAGGTTGCCATTGTCGCTGATTGGCGACATATTTTAGGTTAAACAATGAGCTATTTTTTATTTGTAGTTGATTTTTAATGGTATTTTAAGGTTGGCACAGGTGTTGCAATAATCCTTGTGTGACAGCAATCGTTTTAGCGTGAACGTTTGATCGTATAGAAATCGTGAAGTATTTACTGAGTGGGCCGCATCATGGCGGCTGAAGGATCCGCAATCATTTGGATCCGCAACCAAAGGAAGAGATCGATGAAAAATACCAAATTTGCACAATCACTGATGGCTGTTGTTTTGGGTTCCGTACTGGTTAGTGGCAGCGCGCTGGCTGAAGATACGCTGCTCAATAAAGCGTCAAGTGCCGCTGACAGCGCGGGTGCCAAAATCGATAGCTCCATGAAAAAAGTCGACGGTTACATGGATGACAGCGCAACAACGGCTAAAGTTAAAAGTGCGCTGGTCGACGATAAAACGATCAAAAGCACCGACATCTCCGTGAAAACGGAAAAAGGCACCGTGACCCTGAGCGGTTTTGTCGGCAGCCAGGCGCAGGCCGAGCACGCGGTTGAAGTGGCCGGCAAAGTAGAAGGCGTCAAATCCGTCAGCGACAAGCTGCACGTGAAAGATGAAGCCAAACAGTCGGTGAAGGCTTACGCCGGTGACACCGCGACCACCAGCGAACTGAAAGCCAAACTGCTGGCTGATGACATCGTGCCTTCGCGCAACGTGAAAGTAGAGACCACCGACGGCGTGGTACAGCTTTCCGGCGAAGTGAAAACACAGGCGCAGGCTGAACGTGCAGAGAGTATCGCCAAGGCTATCGACGGCGTGAAAAGCGTCAAGAACGACCTGGTCGTTAAGCCGTAATTGAAGCAACGGTAGAACCAAGCTCTACAGGTAGGGGTTCAGCATGCTGAACACATTGATTCATTGGGTCATCACGGGCGCAACTTATTGCGCCCCTACGTAAGGAGAGGCTTATGTTTCGTTGGGGCATTATCTTTTTAGTCATTGCATTGATTGCTGCGGCGTTAGGTTTCGGGACGCTGGCGGGCACCGCCGCATGGGCCGCGAAAATCGTTTTCGTCGTGGGGATTATCCTGTTCCTGGTCAGCCTGTTTACCGGCCGCCGACGTCTTTAGTTTTCTCAAAGTGTAACAAAGCTTGATTCCTTTTCTTGCAGTAGGGAGGTGCGTCATGAACAGCGACATCATCCTCGGACGCTGGAAACAGCTGAAAGGGCAGCTATGTCAGGCCGTGGCGGAATGGTCCGGCAGTGACTGCATTTGGCTGATGGGAAGCAATGATTGCCTCTCTGGCGTACTGCAAGAGGATTACGGAAGAGAGCAAGACGAGGTATCCTCGGAAAAAACGTCTCACTGAGGATACAGGGTTGGGATACAGAATACCCATCACGCTCGGCAACATAGAACCGCTGGCGTATAAACCGTACCGGCCCGGTAAAATGGCGTTGGTATGTGAAGGGGGCGGGCAGCGCGGCATCTTTACCGCCGGCGTGCTGGACGAGTTTCAGCGTGCCCGCTTTAACCCTTTTGAGCTGATGATCGGCACTTCTGCCGGCGCGCAGAACCTCTCGGCCTTTATTTGCGGCCAGATGGGTTACGCACGGCGGGTCATCACCCGCTACACCACCACCGCTGACTTCTTTAACCCGCTGCGCTTTGTGCGTGGCGGGCACCTGATTGACCTCGACTGGCTGATCGACACGACTTCTCAGCAATTGCCGCTGGCGATGGACGTGGCCGAAAAGCACCTGGTCGATGGCCGTGAATTCCTGATGTGCGCCTGCCGCAGCGATGACTTCGAACCGACTTACCTGCCGGCGCTGCGCGCCAGTTGGCTGCCGGCGATCAAAGCCTCCAGCGCCATCCCCGGCTTTTACCGCATGGGCGTAGAGTTGGACGGCGTCAGCTATCAGGACGGCGGCATCAGCGACGCTATCCCGGTCGAAGAGGCCTACCGCCGCGGTGCCGATACCATTGTGGTGATCCGCACCGTGCCTTCTCAGATGTATTACACGCCGCAGTGGATGAAACGCATGGAGCACTGGCTGAGTGAAAGCAGCCTGCAGCAGATGGTGCGCATCCTGCAACACCATGAGCAAAGCTATCACCGCATCCAGCAGTTTATTGAGAAACCGCCGGGCAAGCTGCGCATCTTTGAGATTTTCCCGCCCAAACCGCTGGCCAGCAATGCGTTGGGCAGTCGCGTGACGTCGCTGAATCAGGATTATCATCTGGGCCGCCGCTGCGGGCGCTACTTCCTGGCGACCGTCGGCCATTGGCTGATGCAACAGGAAGAACGGGACGGCGTCAAAGTGAAAAAGGCGCTGTCGCGGCGTCTGCTCCAGCCGGAAAATGTCAGAATGCCATCGCCGATCATTACCGATGTCAATCATCCGCATGGCCTTGCCGCGCAACCGGAGACCAACCTGGTCGCACCGAAAATTATCCTGCCGGGCGACGTGCCGCCAGGTGAAGGAGGCGCGCTGTGAGTCACGGTTTTACCGATACCCACTGCCATTTCGATTTTCCGCCCTTCAGCGGCCATGAGCACGAAAGCCTGGCGCTGGCGGAACAGGCGGGAGTGCAGCGAATTATCGTGCCGACGGTGACCGCCGATCGTTTTGCGCGGGTGTTGAAGCTGGCACGCGAGCATCAGCCGCTGTATGCCGCGCTGGGGTTGCACCCGTTGTATATAGCCCAGCATCAGGATCCGCAGCTTGAGCAGTTGGCCGGGTTCCTGGCCAGTCGGCCGCCGAAGCTGGTGGCGGTCGGAGAGATAGGTCTCGATCTGTACATGGAAAACCCGCAGTTTGAGCGTCAGCAGCGGTTGTTGATTGCCCAGCTGAAGCTGGCGAAACAGCATGATCTGCCGGTGATCCTGCATTCCCGCCGCACGCACGATCAACTGGCCGCCGCGCTGCGCCGCGTGCCGTTGCCGCGCCGTGGCGTGGTCCACGGTTTTGCCGGCAGTCTGTCTCAGGCGCAGGCATTTATTCGTCTGGGCTATTACATTGGCGTCGGCGGCACCATCAGTTATGAGCGGGCGCAGAAAACCCGCAGTGTGATGGCCCAGTTGCCGCTGACCTCCCTGTTGCTGGAAACCGATGCGCCGGATATGCCGCTTTCTGGTTACCAGGGGCAACCTAACCGCCCTGAACGCGCCGCAGAGGTGTTCCGGATATTGTGCCAACTGCGCCCGGAATCCCCTGATGACATTGCCGCCCACCTGCAACACAACACCCACGCCCTGTTTCGCTTCTGAACGATAAATGAGTTAAAAAACGTGACTTGTGTCACGTTATAAGATTTTCATTTGCTTCCTGTTGTATGTATTTGTGACATAAATCGGGGCGGGGACTGCCCCGCTCCGTATAATCGCACCCCGAAATCACTTTCCAGCGACCCTCTCGTATCTACCGGGTAGGGATGCATTTTCTTTTTCGCAACAGGGATACTTTGCATGCAACTCATCATGAGCCTGGTAGGAATGGCGGCACTGATCGCCATAGCCGTGCTGCTTTCCAGCAACCGTCGCGCCATCAAATTGCGCACCGTTGTCTGGGCATTCATCATTCAGGTGGCCATTGGCGCGCTGGTGCTGTACGTGCCGGTGGGCCGCAGTATTCTCGGCGGCATGTCGGCCGGCGTGGCTAACGTGATCGCCTACGGCAACCAGGGGATATCGTTTATCTTCGGCGGGTTGGTGTCCGACAAGATGTTCGAGGTGTTCGGTGGCGGCGGTTTCGTCTTCGCTCTGCGCGTGCTGCCGGTGATCGTGTTCTTCTCCTCGTTGATTGCCGTACTGTATTACCTGGGCATCATGCAATTGGTGATCCGTGTATTGGGCGGCGGTTTGCACAAACTGCTGGGCACTTCACGCACCGAATCGCTGTCGGCGACCGCCAATATCTTCGTCGGCCAGACCGAAGCCCCGCTGGTGGTGCGTCCGTATATTGCCACCATGACCCAGTCAGAACTTTTCGCCGTCATGTGCGGTGGCCTGGCCTCGGTAGCCGGTTCGGTGCTGGCCGGCTATGCTCAGATGGGCGTACCGCTGGAATACCTGATTGCCGCGTCGTTCATGGCCGCGCCGGGCGGGTTGTTGTTCGCCAAACTGATGGTGCCGGAAACCGAAAAAACCCACGATAAAGACGATGCGACGAAACTGATCGCCGAAGATGACCGCCCGGCCAACGTGATCGATGCGGCGGCGTCCGGCGCGGCATCCGGCATGCAGTTGGCGTTGAACGTCGGCGCCATGTTGCTGGCGTTTATCGCGCTGATCGCCTTGCTGAACGGCATTCTCGGCGGTATCGGTGGTTGGTTCGACTACCCGCAGCTGTCGCTTGAGTTGATGCTCGGTTGGGTCTTCTCGCCGATCGCCTTCCTGATTGGCGTACCTTGGCATGAGGCGATGACCGCCGGCTCGTTTATCGGCCAGAAGATTATCGTCAATGAATTTGTCGCTTACATGAACTTCGGCGCCTATTTGCGCCCGGACGACGTGGTGGCGGCGGAAGGGTTGCAGGTGCTGTCGACGCATACCAAGGCGATCATCTCTTTTGCGCTGTGCGGCTTTGCCAACCTGTCATCGGTGGCGATCCTGCTTGGCGGCTTGGGCAGCATGGCGCCGAACCGTCGTCACGACATCGCGCGCTTCGGCCTGAAGGCGGTCGCGGCCGGCACGCTCTCCAACCTGATGAGCGCGACCATCGCCGGGTTCTTTTTGGCGCTGTAAGCCTGGCATAGTTCTGCACTAGTGCGCCACGCCCTATTGCGAGACACCGCCTATACTCTAAGACGGGCACATGATGCCGTGCCCGTTGCCTGCGTCCGTTTCTTTAGCGAATTTGTGAACGATATCGCGTTATTTTGTGATGTTCTTCACATATAATTCCGGCCTGTTACAGTGTTATTTCATATAGTGTGACTCTGAGCGCGAATTGCCCCGGGCGATCGTGTTCAAATAGCTATTACTGACCCTGCACGATATGCAGGGCCAAGTGCGGTGAGAAGGATCTCAGTTGCCGCCGTGGGAACCCGTTCCCCAGCGCTATCTTCAAGGAACCAAGTCCGCTCGCCAACACCCAGGTTCGCAGTTGGAGAGTTTTATGACCGAATTAACCGCAGCAGCGCAACGTGCGCTGGCCCTGATGGATTTAACCACGCTGAACGATGACGACACCGATGAGAAAGTGATCGCGCTGTGTCGTCAGGCCAACAGCCCGGCTGGCCATACGGCGGCCATCTGCATTTATCCGCGCTTTATTCCGGTGGCGCGCAAGGCTCTGCGTGAGCAAGGGACGCCGGACATCCGCATCGCGACCGTCACCAATTTTCCGCATGGCAACGACGATATCGACATTGCGCTGGCGGAAACCCGTGCGGCTATCGCCTATGGTGCCGACGAAGTCGACGTGGTGTTCCCGTACCGCGCGTTGATCGCCGGTAATGAGCAGGTCGGTTTTGAGCTGGTGAAGCAATGCAAGCAAGCCTGCCAGGCGGCCAATGTGCTGCTGAAAGTGATTATTGAAACCGGTGAGTTGAAGCAGGCCAATCTGATCCGCAAGGCATCGGAAATTGCCATTAACGCCGGTGCCGATTTTATCAAAACCTCTACCGGCAAAGTGCCGGTCAACGCCACGCTGGAAAGCGCAGAGCTGATGATGTCGGCGATCCGCGATCTGGGCGTCGCCAAAACGGTGGGTTTCAAGCCGGCCGGCGGCGTGCGCACGGCAGAAGATGCGCTGCATTATCTGCAACTTGCCGATCGTATTCTGGGTGAAGGCTGGGCCGATGCGCGTCATTTCCGTTTCGGCGCTTCCAGCCTGTTAGCCAGCCTGCTGACGACGCTGGGCCACAGCACCGCAGCGTCTGGAAGCGGTTACTGATCGATAACGTCGGCAAGGCGCGATGCAGCGCCTGCCTGCACCCTACATTCGCTCAATCAGGGGGATGCTTTGTTCCTGGCACAAGAAATTATTCGTAAAAAACGTGACGGTCAGCCGTTGAACGAGGCGGAAATCCGCTTTTTCATCAATGGGATCCGTGACAATGTGGTTTCAGAAGGTCAGATCGCCGCGCTGGCGATGACCATTTATTTCCACGATATGACCATGCCGGAGCGCGTGGCGCTCACCATGGCGATGCGTGATTCCGGCACCGTGCTGGATTGGAAAAGCCTGTCGTTGAACGGACCCTTGGTCGACAAGCACTCCACCGGCGGCGTGGGCGATGTCACTTCGCTGATGCTAGGCCCTATGGTGGCCGCCTGCGGCGGCTACGTGCCGATGATTTCCGGCCGCGGTCTGGGCCATACCGGCGGCACGCTGGACAAGCTGGAAGCCATACCGGGTTTTAACATTTTCCCGGACGACAGCGCCTTCCGCAAAATTATTCAGGACGTTGGCGTGGCGATTATCGGCCAGACCAGCTCGCTGGCACCGGCGGACAAGCGTTTCTACGCCACCCGCGACATCACCGCCACCGTGGATTCTATCCCGCTGATTACCGCCTCTATTCTGGCGAAGAAGCTGGCGGAAGGGCTGGATGCGCTGGTGATGGACGTTAAAGTCGGCTCCGGCGCCTTTATGCCGACCTATGCGCTGTCGGCCGATCTGGCGCAGGCGATCGTTGGCGTGGCCAATGGCGCAGGGTGCAAAACTACCGCGCTGCTGACCGACATGAATCAGGTACTGGCCTCCAGCGCCGGCAATGCGGTGGAAGTACGAGAAGCGGTGCGTTTCCTGACCGGCGAATACCGCAACCCGCGCCTGCTGGAAGTGACGATGGCGCTGTGCGTGGAAATGCTGCTTTCCGGCGGCCTGGCGAAAGATGACGCCGACGCGCGCGCCAAGCTGCAGGCGGTGCTGGACAACGGCAAAGCGGCAGAAGTGTTTGGCCGCATGGTGGCGGCACAGCAGGGCCCGACCGATTTTGTTGAGCGCTACGACAGCTATCTGCCGGCAGCGACCCTGAGCAAACCGGTTTACGCCGAAAAACAGGGCATTATCAGCGCGATGGATACCCGTGCGCTGGGCATGGCGGTGGTATCGCTGGGCGGCGGTCGTCGCCGCGCGACCGACAATATCGATTACAGCGTCGGCCTGACCGGCATGGCGCGCCTGGGCGATAAAGTGGATACCCAGCAACCGCTGGCGGTGATCCACGCCAACGACGAAGAGAGTTGGCAGCAGGCGGCCGAAGCGGTACGCAGCGCTATGGTGCTGAGCGATAAAGCGCCGGAAGCGACGCCAGTGGTCTATAAGCGCATCACAGAATAGGCTGTGTCCTTACAACATTGATATACCCTATGAATTTCAAGTTGCAGCTAGGCGGCTAGCGTGTAAATCCCCAGGAGCTTACTTAAGTAAGTGGCTGGGGTTTACACGTGAAGCTAACAACGCTGCGGCTTGAAAGGCGACGGGTATACAGGAGATAAGCATGAAACGTACATTTATTATGGTTCTAGACTCATTCGGCATCGGCGCCAGCGAAGACGCCGAGCGTTTTGGCGACAAGGGTTCCGATACCCTGGGCCACATTGCCGAGGTTTGCGCGCGCGGTGAAGCCAACGTTGGCCGTCAGGGCCCGCTGACCCTGCCTAACCTGAGCCGTCTGGGCCTGGGCAAAGCGGCGGAAGAATCCACCGGCACCTTCCCGCAGGGGCTGGACAGCAATGCGGATATCATCGGTGCCTACGCTTATGCGAGCGAACTGTCTTCCGGTAAAGATACGCCGTCAGGCCACTGGGAAATCGCCGGCGTACCGGTATTGTTCGATTGGGGTTATTTCAGCGACGAACACAACAGCTTCCCGCAGGAACTGCTGGACAAGCTGGTCGAGCGCGCCAATCTGCCGGGTTACCTCGGCAACTGTCACTCCTCCGGCACCGTGATCCTCGATCAACTCGGCGAAGAGCACATGAAAACCGGCAAACCGATTTTCTATACCTCCGCCGACTCGGTGTTCCAGATTGCCTGTCACGAAGAGACCTTCGGTCTGGACCGTCTGTATGAGCTGTGTGAAATCGCCCGTGAAGAATTGACCGAAGGCGGTTACAACATTGGCCGCGTTATCGCGCGTCCGTTCCTCGGCGACAAGCCGGGCGAGTTCCAGCGTACCGGCAACCGTCACGATTTGGCGGTAGAGCCACCGGCACCTACCGTGCTGAAAAAACTGGTGGACGAGAAGGGCGGTGAAGTGGTGTCGATCGGTAAAATCGCCGATATCTACGCTAACGTCGGCATCACCAAAAAGGTGAAAGCCACCGGCATCGACGCGCTGTTTGACGCGACCCTGATCGAAATGGAAAAAGCCGGCGACAACACCATAGTGTTCACCAACTTTGTTGATTTTGACTCCTCTTATGGCCACCGCCGCGACGTGGCGGGTTATGCCGCCGCACTGGAGCTGTTCGACCGCCGCCTGCCGGAGCTGCTGAAATTGGTGAAAGATGAAGACATCATTATCTTCACCGCCGACCACGGCTGCGACCCGACCTGGCCGGGCACCGACCACACCCGTGAGCACATTCCGGTATTGGTTTACGGCCCGAAAGTGAAACCGGGCTCGCTGGGCCACCGTGAGACTTTTGCCGACATCGGCCAGACCGTTGCCAGTTACTTTGGCGTGTCGCCGATGGAATACGGTAAATCCATGTTCTAAGCCTTGTCTTTCAAGCCGCAGCGTTGTTGGCTGCGGCTCGACATCCAAAGGCTTATACGTTTAACGTTTTTATTTAATATGATTTGAAGGAAGAGAATTATGGCTACGCCGCACATTAATGCTGAAATGGGTGATTTCGCTGACGTAGTACTGATGCCGGGCGATCCGCTGCGTGCAAAATACATCGCGGAAACCTTCCTGGAAGGCGCGGTGGAGGTGAACAACGTGCGTGGCATGCTGGGCTTCACCGGGACCTACAAAGGCCGCAAAATCTCCGTAATGGGCCACGGTATGGGTATCCCATCCTGCTCCATTTATGCGCGTGAACTGATTGCCGAGTTCGGCGTGAAGAAAATCATCCGCGTGGGTTCTTGCGGCGCAGTGCGCGACGATATCAAACTGCGTGACGTAGTGATCGGCATGGGTGCCTGCACCGATTCCAAAGTGAACCGCATGCGCTTTAAAGATCATGACTATGCGGCAATTGCCGACTTTGACATGGTGCGCAATGCGGTAGACGCTGCGGCGGCGCAAGGTATCCCGGCGCGCGTGGGCAACATCTTCTCCGCCGATCTGTTCTACACGCCGGATCCGGACATGTTCCAGGTGATGAAGAAGTACGGCATCCTGGGTGTAGAAATGGAAGCGGCCGGCATCTACGGCGTGGCGGCTGAGCTGTATGAAGAGTTCGGCTGTAAGGCGTTGACCATCTGTACCGTTTCCGACCACATTCTGCGTCACGAAGCCACCACCGCCGCAGAGCGCCAAACCACCTTTAACGAGATGATCGTTATCGCGCTGGAATCCGTGCTGCTGGGCGACAAAGAGTAACAATACTGCGGGCGCAGCATCCTGCTGCGCCCCTGTGCCAATCTATTCATCCTTCGCAAGGATTCTCTTCGAATGCTTTACCGTACAGGTAGTTGGCGCCAGTAATCTATTCACCGATCTATTCATGTCGAGCAAGTTATGTGCCTGGCTTAAGGCTGTTTCGTTTCTTCTTTATCCTGTGGCTTGTCGTCATCGTCGTCTTCTACCGTATTACCTTCTTCCAGCGGCGTATTGGCGGTCAGCAGATACGGCGATTGCTGCCAGCGGCTGCGGCGATGTTGCAGCAGGGTACGCGCCAGAATAATGCCGATGGCCAGCGCCAGCAGGATCATCAGACGCAGCAGGTTGGTGGTGTTATCCACCTGTTTGGATTCGGTCGCCAGCACGTGGGTGTCCAGCGTAATGCGGATAAAGCCGATCGGGCCGTCTTTGCCCTGAATGGATTCCACCAACTGGTGATTGAAATAGCTGCCGGCACGTTTGCCGTCAAGTGACAGGCGATCGCGTATACTGATCTGTTCACCGGCGTGGGAAACCAGCGTGCCGTCCAACTGATAGACGCTGGCGTCCAGAATGCGGCTGTGGTCGGTAAGCTGTTTGAGGATGGCGTCGACGCGCTGGTTGTCGACGTCGCTGTCGTCATCGAGCAAAGGCGCCAGGCTGGAGGCCACCTGTTTGGTCAGCGTTTGCGCCAGTTCTTCCACCTGTTCGGATCGCGCCAACTGGTGACTCAGGCTAAAATAGGACGCGCCCTGCATCAATAGCACCAGCAAAGCCAGGCAAATCAGGATAATAGCGGTGCGGTGCAGGCGGAATTTCAGTTTAGCGCGAGCCATTCAGGTTCCTTGGGCATCTTGGACACTTTATGTTGCCAGAACCAATGGCGATAGGATAGCTTGATGCGTCGTTTTATCATGCAGCGTTTTTTCAGGAGTTAATGATGTCGAATAGTCTGACCTATTGCGATCTCCCGGCAGAGATCTCTCAATGGCCGGGTCTGCCCCTTTCGCTGAGCGGCGACGAAGTGATGCCGCTGGATTATCGGGCGGGCCATACCGGTTGGCTATTATATGGCAGAGAACTGGATAAAACGCGCATTACTCATTTCCAGCGCAAGCTGGGCGCGGCGATGGTGATCGTCACCGCCTGGTGCGTAGAGGATTATCAGGTCGTGCGTCTGGCCGGCACCCTGACGGCGCGCGCAAAAATACTGGCGGCGGAGAGCGGACTGGACGTAGCGCCACTCGGCAAGATCCCTCATTTACGCACCCCTGGGCTGCTGGTGATGGACATGGACTCCACCGCGATCGAGATTGAATGCATAGACGAAATCGCCAAGCTGGCGGGCGTGGGTGATGAGGTGGCGGAAGTGACCGAACGCGCAATGCGCGGCGAGCTGGATTTTACCGCCAGCCTGCGTCAGCGCGTTGGCAAGCTGAAAGGCGCCGATGCCAATATCCTCAAACAGGTACGCGATGAACTGCCGCTGATGCCCGGGTTGATCAACCTGGTGCGCAAGCTGCAAGCGATGGACTGGCATGTGGCGATCGCTTCCGGCGGCTTCACATACTATGCCGAGTACCTGCGCGACAAACTGAAGCTGGTGGCGGTGGCGGCCAACGAGCTGGGGATCCGCGATGGCAAGCTGACCGGCGAAGTGCTGGGACCGGTGGTTGACGCACAGTTCAAGGCCGATACGCTGGTCGCGCTGGCGGAAAAGCTGGGCATCCCGCCGCAGCAGACCGTGGCTATCGGCGACGGTGCCAACGATTTGAAAATGATACAGGTGGCCGGGTTGGGCATTGCCTACCACGCCAAACCGAAAGTGTATGACAAGGCGCAGGTGTCCATTCGCCATGCGGACCTGATGGGCGTGCTGTGCGTACTGACCGGCAGCCTGAAACACGAAGTTCGCTAAACATATCGAGTAAGAGGTAATACGTGGCAAAAGCAGCAAAACGGGCGTTTGTATGTAATGAGTGCGGCGCAGATTATCCGCGCTGGCAGGGACAGTGCAGCGCTTGTCACGCCTGGAACAGCATTACAGAAGTTCGTCTGGCTGCGGTGTCCTCTTCTTCTCGCTCCGAGCGTTTAAGCGGCTATGCCGGCGATGCCGGCATCAGCAAAGTGCAAAAACTGTCGGACATCAGCCTGGACGAGTTGCCACGTTTTTCCACCGGCTTTCTTGAGTTTGACCGCGTACTGGGCGGCGGCGTGGTGCCGGGCAGCGCGATCCTGATCGGCGGCAACCCCGGCGCCGGTAAAAGTACTCTGCTGTTGCAGGTGTTGTGCAAGCTGTCCGAGCAAATGAAAACCCTGTACGTCACCGGCGAGGAATCGCTGCAACAGGTGGCGATGCGCGCTCACCGCCTCGGGTTGCCGACCGGCAACCTGAACATGCTGTCGGAAACCAGTATCGAGCAGATTTGCCTGATCGCCGAACAAGAGCAGCCGAAGCTGATGGTGATCGACTCGATTCAGGTGATGCACATGGCGGATATCCAGTCTTCGCCGGGCAGCGTGGCGCAGGTGCGGGAAACCGCCGCCTACCTGACGCGCTTCGCCAAAACGCGCGGCGTGGCGATTGTCATGGTCGGCCACGTCACCAAAGACGGCTCGCTGGCCGGGCCGAAGGTGCTGGAACACTGTATCGACTGTTCGGTGCTGCTGGACGGCGATGCCGATTCGCGTTTTCGTACGCTGCGCAGCCACAAAAACCGCTTCGGTGCGGTAAATGAGCTGGGCGTGTTCGCCATGACCGAGCAGGGCCTGCGAGAAGTCAGCAACCCGTCCGCCATCTTTCTCAGCCGTGGCGATGAAGTCACCTCCGGCAGTTCGGTGATGGTGGTTTGGGAAGGAACCCGACCGCTGCTGGTTGAGATCCAGGCGCTGGTGGATCATTCGATGATGTCTAACCCGCGCCGGGTCGCGGTCGGCCTGGAGCAGAACCGGCTGGCGATCCTGTTGGCGGTGCTGCACCGCCACGGCGGGTTGCAGATGTCGGATCAGGATGTGTTTGTGAACGTGGTCGGCGGGGTAAAAGTCAGCGAAACCAGCGCCGATCTGGCGTTGCTGATGTCGCTGGTGTCCAGCCTGCGCGATCGCCCGCTGCCGAACGATCTGGTGGTGTTCGGTGAAGTGGGGTTGGCGGGGGAGATTCGTCCGGTGCCGAGTGGGCAGGAGCGCATTTCCGAGGCGGCGAAGCACGGCTTCAAGCGCGCTATCGTGCCGCATGCCAACGTACCGAAAAAACCGCCGGCGAATATGCAGGTATTCGGCGTGAAGAAACTGGCGGACGCGCTGGACGTGCTGGAACAATTCTATTAATTGCCATGTGATGCGCAGAATATGCTATTTTGTTTAGCATATTAAACGGAGGGATTATGCGGCAATTCGATTACCTGAAAGCATCTATCAAGCAGAAGAACTGTACCCTGCAGCAGGTGGCGGATGCCAGCGGCATGACCAAAGGCTACCTTAGCCAGCTGTTGAACGACAAAATCAAAAGCCCGAGCGCTCAGAAACTCGAGGCGTTACACCGTTTTCTTGGCCTGGAATTCCCGCGTCGCGAGAAAAAAGTCGGTGTGGTGTTTGGTAAATTTTACCCACTGCACACCGGCCACATTTACCTGATCCAGCGCGCTTGCAGCCAGGTAGATGAGCTGCACGTGATTTTGTGTCACGACGAACCGCGTGACCGGGAACTGTTCGAGAACAGTTCGATGTCGCAACAGCCTACGGTCAGCGACCGTCTGCGCTGGCTTCTGCAAACCTTCAAGTACCAGAAAAACATTCATATTCATTCGTTCGACGAGCAGGGCATCGAACCCTATCCGCACGGCTGGAACGTTTGGAGCGACGGGATGAAAGCCTTCATGGAACAGAAGGGCATCGTGCCGAGTTTTATCTATTCCAGCGAAACGCAAGACGCCCCGCGTTATCGCGAGCACCTGGCGACGGAAACCATTCTGATCGATCCCGAACGTTCATTCATGAACATCAGCGGCCGCCAAATCCGTCAGGATCCGTTCCGCTATTGGGATTACATTCCGACCGAAGTGAAGCCGTTCTTTGTGCGCACCGTGGCGATCCTCGGCGGCGAGTCGAGCGGCAAATCGACGCTGGTGAACAAGTTGGCGAACATTTTTAACACCACCAGCGCCTGGGAATATGGCCGCGACTATGTGTTCTCGCACCTGGGCGGCGATGAGATGGCGTTGCAGTATTCCGACTACGACAAGATTGCGTTGGGGCAGGCGCAGTACGTTGACTTTGCAGTGAAATACGCCAACAAGGTGGCATTTATCGATACCGATTTTGTCACTACCCAGGCGTTCTGCAAAAAGTACGAAGGGCGCGAACACCCCTTCGTGCAGGCACTGATCGACGAGTACCGGTTTGATCTGGTGATCCTGCTGGAAAATAACACCCCGTGGGTGGCGGATGGCCTGCGCAGCCTCGGTGCGCCGACCGATCGCAAGGCATTCCAGCACCTGCTGGAAGAGATGCTGCGCGCCAACAATATCGAGTATGCGCACGTGGAATCCAGCGACTATGAGGAGCGCTTCCTGCGCTGCGTCGAACTGGTAAAACAGCTGTTGGCGGCCGATGCCAGCCGACTGGTGGGCGCCACGACGGAATAAGCCGGAGGCGCAGCGCGCTGCGCCTCTCTTGCCTCAGTAAACAATCACCAGTTTGCCCTGCATATGCCCGTCGAGCAGCTTTTTATGCGCGGCGGTCAGGGTCTCGACCGTCAGCCCCTGCAGCGTTTCGCTCAGCGTGGTGCTCAACTTTCCTTCGTCCAGCAACTGCGCCACCTGCCTGAGGATTTCACCCTGCTGAGCGATGTCCGGCGTGGTGAACATGCTGCGGGTAAACATCAATTCCCAATGCAGTGCGGCGCTTTTCAGCTTCAACGCGTTCTGATCGAGCGGCTGTTGATTTTCCACGATGGTGCAGATGTGGCCCAGCGGCGCGATCAGATCCGAGATCGCTTTCCAGTGGCCGTCGGTATCGTTCAGGCAAAGAATATAATCGACGTTTTCAATGCCCTGCTGCGCCAGATTCCCTTTAAGGTCACGGTAATCCACCACCAGATCGGCGCCGCGTTCCCGGCACCAGGCAGCCGACTCGGGGCGTGAGGCGGTGGCAATCACCTTCACCTTGCTCAACTGGGCGGCGAACGGGATCGCCAGCGAACCCACGCCACCGGCACCGCCGATAATCAGCAGGGTTTTCCCTTCCGCCGCGTCCTGGATTTTCAGGTGCTCGAACAGCGCTTCCCAGGCCGTCAGCGCGGTCAACGGCATGGCGGCGGATTCCGCCCAGTTCAGGCTGCTCGGCTTATGTGACACGATGCGCGAATCAATCAACTGCTGAGTGCTGTTGCTGCCCGGCCGAGTGATATCACCGGCGTACCAGACTTCATCACCGGCTGTGAAACCTTTGACGCCGCTGCCTACCTCAAGCACCACGCCGCTGGCGTCCCAGCCGAGGATGCGCGGCTGTTGCAGGCCGCTTTTTTGCAGGCCGGCGTGGACTTTGGTATCCACCGGATTGACCGACACCGCTTTGACCTCCACCAGCAGATCGTATTGGCCTGGGGCTGGCTTTTCCGGGCTGATTTCAATGAAACCGGCGGGGTTTTTCGGGTCTACGGCAATGGCTTTAATTGGCATGATTGTGCTCCTTTAGAATGAATACCCTCAGTGTAGACCTCTGAGAGGGGAGTGATAAGATGGACAATAGCTAACTAAGTGTTCGTTTGAGGTGAACAATGAGGTTTAAACAGCTGCAGGATATGGCGTTGTTCGCGCTGGTGGCCGAGTGCGGTAGTTTTACCGCCGCCGCCAACCGTGCCGGTTTGCCTAAATCCAGCGTTAGCCAGCGCATCAGCCAACTGGAACAAACGCTGGGTTTGCGGCTGCTCAACCGCACCACCCGTCAGCTCAATCTGACCTTCGCCGGCGAACGCTATCTGGTGCACTGTCAGGAGATGTTGTCCGCCGCCGAACGGGCCGATCTGGCGCTGCAGCGACTGCGTGACAACCCCAGCGGCCGGTTGCGCATCTCGACGCCCGCCGGGCTGGGGGCGACGTTGTTGGCGCGGTTGGCGGCGGATTTTCAGCGCCAGTACCCGGACGTTACGCTGGAGGTTTCGGTGTCTGATGCGATGGTGGATTTGGTGCAAGAGGGCTATGACGCCGCGTTGCGTACCGGCAAACCGCAGGACTCCTCGCTGATTGGTCGCCGTCTGGGGCATGCCCCGCGTTATCTGCTGGCGGCGCCGGCCTATCTGGCGCAGTACTCACCGATCCTTCATCCTCAGCAGTTGCAGCAGCACCGCTGCATTGCACACCGCGCCTGGCCTGCCTGGAGCCTGCGTCGCGGCGACGAGTATTACCGCTGGCAACTGCCGATGCTGCATATCACTGACAATCTGTTGTACGCGCGTGAATGCGCGATTTCCGGTGCCGGTATCACTCTGCTGCCGGCCTTTCTCAGCCGCGAGGTGGTGGCGCAGAAACAGCTGGTGGAGGTACTGCCGGAATGGCGGGCGGAAGGGAATGAACTGTATTTGGTTTACCCAAGCCGTAAGCTGAACTCGCCGGCACTGGCCTGTTTTATCGATGTGGTGTTGCAGCATCCGGTATTTGTGGACTATGCGCAGGCACTGGATTGGGGATAACAAAAAGCCCGCAAGATGCGGGCTTGAGAGCATAGATAGCCAACCTGATGTTACTTGGTGACTTTCTTGTACTTGATACGGCGAGGTTCCAGTGCATCGGCACCCAGAGTACGCTTTTTGTACTCTTCGTATTCGGTAAAGTTGCCTTCGAAGAACTCCACCTTGCCTTCATCCTGATAGTCCAGAATGTGGGTAGCAATGCGGTCAAGGAACCAACGGTCATGCGAGATCACCATGGCGCAGCCAGGGAATTCCAGCAGGGCGTTTTCCAGCGCGCGCAGGGTTTCGATATCCAGGTCGTTGGTCGGTTCATCGAGCAGCAGCACGTTGCCGCCAACCTGCAGCAGCTTGGCCAGATGCAGACGGCCACGTTCACCACCGGACAGCTCGCCCACGCGTTTGCCCTGATCGACGCCCTTGAAGTTGAAGCGGCCGACATAGGCACGGCTTGGCATTTCGGTGTTGCCCACGCGCATGATGTCCTGGCCGCCGGACACTTCTTCCCACACGGTTTTGGCGTTGTCCATGCTGTCGCGGAACTGATCGACTGAAGCCAGCTTGACGGTATCGCCCAGCGTGATGCTGCCGGAGTCAGGTTGTTCCTGGCCGGACATCATGCGGAACAGCGTGGATTTACCCGCGCCGTTCGGGCCGATGATACCAACGATGGCTCCCTTAGGTACCGCGAAGGTGAGATCTTCGATCAGCAGGCGTTCGCCGTAGGATTTACGCAGGTTGCTGACTTCAACCACTTTATCGCCCAGGCGTGCGCCAGGTGGAATAAACAGCTCGTTGGTTTCGTTACGTTTCTGGTATTCGGTGCTGTTAAGCTCTTCAAAGCGGGCCAGACGGGCCTTGCCTTTAGACTGACGGCCCTTGGCACCCTGGCGTACCCACTCCAGCTCTTTCTCGATCGACTTGCGGCGAGCGGCTTCGGTTGAGGCTTCCTGCGCCAGACGCGCGTCTTTCTGTTCCAGCCAGGAAGAGTAGTTGCCTTCCCACGGAATGCCTTCGCCACGGTCCAGCTCGAGGATCCAGCCAGCCACGTTATCAAGGAAGTAACGGTCGTGGGTGATCGCCACCACGGTGCCTTCGAAGTCGTGCAGGAAGCGTTCCAGCCAGGCCACGGACTCGGCGTCCAGGTGGTTGGTCGGTTCGTCCAGCAACAGCATGTCCGGTTTTTCCAGCAGCAGGCGGCACAGCGCTACGCGGCGGCGCTCACCACCGGAAAGGTTGGCGATTTTGGCGTCCCATTCCGGCAGGCGCAGCGCATCGGCGGCGCGCTCCAATTGGGTGTTGAGGTTGTGACCATCGTGGGCCTGAATGATCTCTTCCAGGCGGCCCTGTTCAGCGGCCAGCTTGTCGAAATCGGCGCCTTCTTCAGCGTACAGCGCGTACACTTCGTCAAGACGCTTGAGGGCACCGACGACTTCGGCCATCGCTTCTTCAACCGATTCGCGAACGGTGTGTTCCAGGTTGAGTTGCGGTTCCTGCGGCAGGTAGCCGATTTTAATCCCCGGTTGCGGGCGTGCTTCGCCTTCGATATCGGTGTCGATACCGGCCATAATGCGCAGCAGGGTGGATTTACCGGAACCGTTCAGGCCCAGCACGCCAATTTTGGCGCCAGGGAAGAAGCTCAGGGAGATATTTTTCAGGATGTGACGCTTCGGCGGGACCACTTTGCCGACGCGATGCATGGTATAGACGTATTGAGCCACGTTGCTCTAGCCTCTCTATATCAGTTTTTATAGGATGTCTGGCTGCGGAGTGTAGCCCGTTTCGAACACGGATCCCAGACATCATCAGCGATCGCTAAGTATAACCCTTTATGCGCCTTTAACAGGCGCATATCGACAGGTTAAGGTGTAACGACGATCGCGACGCGGCGGTTTTCCGCGCGGCCGCTGGAGGTGCGATTATCGGCGACGGGATCGCGCTTGCCCATGCCGCGAGTTTCGATATTGGCGCGCGGGATGCCTACGCTGGCCAGCAAATCGGCCACTGCGTTGGCGCGGCGCAGCGAAAGCTGGTCGTTATAGCTGTCTTCGCCGTAGTTGTCCGTATGACCATCCAGACGGAACTTGGTGATGCCTACGCTCATCAGCGCACGGCCCATTTTCTGGACCGTTTCGGTGCTTTCCGGATTCAGTTTGCCGATGTTGTTGCCAAACAACACCTTGTCGGAGAGGCCGAATTCCCAGCCGTTATCCGTCAGTTTGAACCCTTGAGACTGTAACAACGCGACCTGCTCGGGCGTCAGGCCCTGCGGTTTGCTCTGGCACCCGGCAAGGGCGAGCAGGGCGACAAACATCATCGCCAGCAGTGAGAAACGGTTTTTTAGTGTTTGCTGTATCATAATCAAATCCCTGGTTTTAATTTTATAGCTGGGGCTTTATTTCTGTATTGCCAGCCGCCAGCCTCCGTTATAACGATGCTTTGCCTGATACATCGCATCGTCAGCTTCGTGCAAAAGACCCTGAGGCGTTGCTGCATGTTCAGGGTAAAGTGCAATACCGATACTCAGAGAGGTCGTCACCGCCTCGTCGTTCGGCAAAATTATCGGTTGGGTCATGCAGTCGATAATGTTGTCGGCAATTTGCAGCACATCTTCCGTACTGTGAACCGGCGCCAACAGCACGGCGAACTCATCGCCGCCTAAACGCGCGACCAGGTCACTTTCGCGCAGTTGCGCGCGAATGCGCCCGGCAATGGTGGTCAGCACCGCATCACCGGCCGCGTGACCGTAACTGTCATTCACTTCCTTGAAGCGATCGCCGTCGATAAATAACACCGCAAGTTTTTCTGTCGGCTCAATATCGCCCAGCGCGCGGCTCAGCCGGCCTTCAAAAAAGGCGCGGTTCGGCAATCCGGTCAGGCTGTCGTGGGTCGCCCGGTGGGTCAGTGAATCATTTTCCTGCTTCAGGTGCGCCTGCCATTCTTCCAGCTCATCAAGCAGGCCGTTGAAGTCGTTGCTCAGTTCATGCAGTTCGGCGATCGGTGCCGACGGCACCCGCAGCCCGAAGGTGCGATCGCGGCGCACCGCGTGCGCCACCTTGGCGATATCGTCCAGCGAACTGACAATGCCGACCAGCATGCGGCGGGAGAGCACCAGCGCGCACAGGGTACTGAGTACCAGGCAGGCGATCATGCCTAGCATACCCCGCAGCAGGAAACGCAGCAGACTGCCGCCGTTGCCGCTGAGCCAGACCTTGCCGACCTGTTTGCCTTCATGGGTGATCGGCAAGACCACCGGCTCCGGCAGCGCCCAGCGAGCGACAATTTGCTCCAGGCCATGCAACGGACCGTCTTTGGGATGATGCCAACTGACCAGCACGTTGCCGCCGTTGTCCAGAATTTTGGCTTCCGACACCTCTTCTTTGGAGGCGATCAGCACCATCGCCTCTCGAATGTAGGGGCGATCCCCAAACACCACGGCGGCCTCGACGGTATAGCTGATGGAGCGCGCAATCAGATGCAGGTTGTGGTTGGCGTAAGCGCGCAGCGCGAACAGCGCTACCAACGTCAGGAAAATTCCGGCGGTGCCGACGGCAATCAGCGCCAACCCAAGATTTGCCCGTTGCAGCACCCGGCCCAACGTGGGCCGCGAATGCCCGGAACGGTTCTTGCGCAACCATATCATAGCGACGGCGCCTGTTTGCGCGCCAACTGCAGCACGTTAGGATGAACGCGTACGCCGCTGCGCGCCAGAGCGTCCAGATTTACTTTGAAACTGGCCTGGTCACCGTCAATCTGCAGGCAAAACGCGCTGCCAGCAGAGCATTCGCCGTCGTTCTCGCTGATACTGAGAATGGAATGACCCTGGATGCGCTGTATAAAGTTTTGTTTCTGGCCGGCGTTGATATTACCCAAATAAATCACGTCACATCCGGTGTTCAGCAAAGGGCTGTCAAAGGGCACTCGCTCGGTTTTGATCGGCCGGGGAGCGCTCAGCAAAATAGGGTCGAACAGGCCTTCGGCATATTGGGTCGGCGCCGTTACGCACAGGCGGATTGGTTTGGGCTCACTGGGCCAGCGGGCATAGCTGATAATGCCGACCACGACGGTGGTGACGGCATGTGTGCGGCTCTGATAGGGGCTGCCCGTCTCGGGGCGAGCCAGCCCCGGAAACGCCAGCAGCAGGACCAGAATGAAGGGTAGCAGGCGGCCGTCGTCAAGACGTGCGCAAATGAAGCTCGTGAGTGAGCTTTTTGCGCTGGCTGCTAACATCACGGCATTTTTTGCCATCTTCATCTGCCATTCCTGCCAACATCCGCAGTACGGTAGCGGTGATCTAACAATGAGAAACCTGACCCAACCGAAGGGGTAAACGTAATACTAAGCACTATCAATCGCACTGTGTGATGAACACTATCTAACCCATAATTGGCGCGGATTGTATTATAAGATATCTCTGTTGCGCGCTTTATGTGCCGTTTTCTCGGATTTATCCTATCTTTTTTTAACAGTATAAAACGCCTCGGGGAGTTGGCCAGGCGTTTTCTGCAAAGAAAACGGCATGGGGTCGGCAGTACGGCGATTTGCGCCACGCCTGCAGTTAATTTGTCAGCCAGGGTAAACGTTTTTTACCTGACGCCCCTCATGACGATAAACTTCTTCTTCTACAGTAGTGAATGGATAGGCGATTGCGCTGTCTATGATAGATGCCTGAGCTTATCGCTCTGCACACCTTTTTTGCTCTGGCGTGTATTCCACTTCAGGGCGCGAAATACTCGAAGAACCGGTGTCTCCGGGCCTTGACCGTTGGCGTAGCGCGGCAAGGGGGGAGGGGTTCTGGCAACACAACCAGCGAGGAAAGAGTAAGTATGGTCAAGGTAGACAAATGGCGGCTGTTGGCCGTGGGGGTGTGCCTGACGGCATTCTCGGGCGCGGCACTGGCGGACTCTCTCGACGCACAGCGTCAGCGTTACCTGCAAATCAAGCAGGCGTGGGACAGCAATCAGATGGATGTCGTGGCGCAATTGATGCCGACGCTGCGTGATTACCCGCTTTACCCTTATCTGGAATACCGCGAATTGACGCAGGATCTCAGCCAGGCCGGCTTCTCCGAGGTGAATGACTTTATCAAGCAGCACCCGACGCTGCCGCCCGCCAAGTCGCTGGCGCCTCGTTTTGTCAATGAATTGGCGCGCCGTGAGGACTGGCGCACTCTGCTGGCTTTCAGCCCGCAGGCCCCCAAGCCGATAGCCGCACGTTGCAACTATTACTACGCCAAATGGGCCACCGGCGATCAGCAGGCGGCCTGGAGCGGTGCGGACGATCTCTGGATGAGCGGTAAAACGCTGCCGGGCACCTGTGACAAACTGTTCAACGTCTGGCAGGGGGCCGGCAAGCAAACGCCGTTGAATACCCTGGAACGCATGAAACTGGCGTTAAAAGAGGGCAACAGCAGCCTGGTTAACAGCCTTTACCGCCAGTTGCCGTCCGACTATCAGACCATGGGGGACGCGCTGGTGCGCCTGCAGAACGATCCCGCCACCGTAGAGGCTTTTGCCCGCAGCGTTGGCCCGACTGACTTTACCCGGGCGGCGACCGGCATCGCTTTCGAGCGGCTGGCACGTCAGGATGCGGAAAACGCCCGCGCGATGATCCCGAGCATCGCCCGCCTGCAGAAAATGAGCGACAGCGAGCGGTTGGGGCTGGAAGAGGCGGTGGCGTGGCGCCTGATGGGCAGCGATGCGACCTTCGAGCAGACCCAGTGGCGCGATAAGGTGATCCTGCGCAGCCAGTCTCCGACGCTGCTGGAACGTCGTGTGCGCATGGCGCTGGGCAGCGGCGATCGCCAGGGTGTGGCGACCTGGCTTGCGCGCCTGCCGGCAGAATCGCGCAATAAAGATGAATGGCGTTACTGGCGTGCGAGCATTTTGCTGGACGAAGGTAAACGCAGCGAGGGTGAAGAGATCCTGCGCAGCCTGATGAACGAACGTGGCTTCTACCCTATGGTGGCGGCGCAGAAACTGAATACGCCTTATCCGGTTATGGTGGCGGTGGCGGCCAAACCCCGCGCTTCGCTGGTGGACGGGCCGGAAATCGCCCGCGTGCGTGAGCTGATGTACTGGAACATGGATAACCTGGCGCGCAGCGAGTGGAGTTCGTTCGTTGCCAGCCGCAGCCGGCCTGAACAGGAAGCGCTGGCGCGTTTCGCCTTCGAGCAGAAATGGGCCGATCTCAGCGTGCAGGCAACCATCGTCGGCAAGCTGTGGGATCACCTTGAGGAGCGCTTCCCGGTGGCCTGGTCGCAAGAGTTCCGCAGCGCTACCGATGACAAGGGGATCACGCCGAGCTACGCCATGGCGATCGCCCGTCAGGAAAGTGCCTGGAACCCGAAAGCGCAGTCACCGGTGGGGGCCAGCGGCCTGATGCAGGTGATGCCGCGGACCGCGCAACATACCGTGCAAATGTACAATATTCCCGGCTACTCAAGCCCGAGCCAACTGCTCGATCCGCAAACCAATATTACTATCGGTACCAGCTACCTGGAGTATGTTTACCAGCAGTTTGGCCGTAACCGCATCCTGTCGTCGGCGGCCTATAACGCCGGCCCATCGCGGGTGAATACCTGGTTGGGGAGCAGCGAAGGGCGCGTCGATGCGGTGGCGTTTGTTGAAAGCATCCCGTTCTCGGAGACCCGTTCCTACGTGAAGAACGTGTTGGCTTACGACGCGTTTTACCGCTATTTGATGCACCGCCCGGCCAAGGTGCTGACCGATGCCGAATGGCAGAGACGTTATTGATTTTGACGGCGCTATGGTATGCTGCTGTACTAGTTAAATAGTATGGTGGCTTGCCATGACGCAATTATCGCTTAACGATCCGGCTCTTTCAGAACAAGGCAATGAGGATTGGCTGCGCTTTGTCGCGCTGCTGCAAAATTCGTTCGCTCAGGAGTTGCACCAGCCCTTGATGCAACTGTTGTTGACGCCGGATGAGCGTACGGCCTTAGGCACGCGGGTACGGATTATTCAGGAACTGATGCGCGGTGAGATGAGCCAGCGGGAACTGAAGAACGAACTGGGGGCGGGAATTGCCACCATTACTCGCGGTTCGAACAGCCTGAAAGCGGCGACGCCGGCGTTGAAACAATGGCTGGAGCAACAGTTGCTGGGCGATGCGCAATAGCGCCGCGCCCGGCATAGGTTATTTATTCGGTGTGCCGTTGTGCTGTTGGTAGACAGGATTGTGAAAAGGCACCAGCGCCAGCAGCAGAGCCTGATGATAAACGCTGGTGCGGCTCAATCGCCCATCGGTAAAGATGCCGATAGCGCCACCCTGGCGCTTCACGTCGATATTGCCGGTGATGGCCGCCATCTCCGCGCCCAGTTCGCGGCCGGCGCGAATTCCCTGTAAAATTGTCTCCGGCAGCATCAGGCTGGCTGAGCGCGATTCGCCGCGAGTATTCGGGCTTTCCACCGTCATCCAGGCGAAGGTCATATTCTCTTCGATGCCTGCTTCCACGCCGACCCAAAAGTCGGCCTCCGGGCGAACCTGACGGGCTTCCATTACGCGCTGGCGTGCGCCGGTGCGGGTCTCGTGATTGCCTATCGGTTGCAATGAGACGCCGCTGGCGACGTCGACAGGTTCAATGCGACATTGGCCCGCGCCAAAGGTGTCATCAAAGGCCAGTTGAATAGCCTTGATCTTTGCCGGGTTGGTAGTTGCAGCGACAACATGATACATAACGGGTTTGGCATCCTTAAGCTAAGAGCCTATTCACTGCGTCAGAGGCTTGCGTAAGCCGCTTCTGACGAAGATAAACTCAGGTTTCACGCAGTATAACGGAAAAGCAAAATGTTACAGGTATACCTCGTTCGCCACGGCGAAACGGAATGGAATGCGGCTCGCCGTATCCAGGGCCAGTCCGACAGCCCGTTAACCGCCAAGGGTGAACATCAGGCGCATCTGGTTGCCCGGCGTGTCAGCAAAGAGGGCATCACGCACGTTATCACCAGCGATTTGGGGCGTACTCGTCGCACCGCGCAAATCATCGCAGAAGCTTGCGGCTGCGAGGTGATTAACGATCCACGTTTGCGTGAACTGCATATGGGGGTGCTGGAAGAACGCCTGATCGACAGCCTGACGCCGCAGGAAGAACAGTGGCGTAAACAGATGGTCGATGGCACTGCTGACGGCCGTATCCCTCAAGGTGAATCCATGAACGAGCTGGGCGAACGGATGCGCGCCTCGCTGGAAAGTTGCCTGATGTTGCCTGAAGGCAGTAAACCGCTGATTGTCAGCCACGGTATTGCCCTGGGCTGCCTGATCAGCACCGTGCTCGGGTTGCCGGCCTATGCCGAGCGCCGCCTGCGTTTACGCAACTGTTCGTTGTCGCGTGTTGATCATCAACAGAGCCCCTGGTTAGCTTCCGGCTGGATCGTGGAAACGGCGGGCGATGTCACGCACCTGGACATGCCCGCGCTGGACGAACTACAACGTTAACGGCGGATCGGGATCAGGTAATCGCAGCTGATCTCGGTTGGCGACTGGGGTGGTCGACGGTCACCCTTGGGATAAAAGCGCTCGATGTCGTGCCCTTTGCGGCGCGTCAGTTTGAGCGCCGGCAGGCAGGTGCCATACAGCGTTAGGATAAAGTCCTGCAAGCCAGAAGCCGGTCCTTCGTAGCTGAACATCGCATACTCACCGCCCTGCAACACCAGCGGCTGGCCTTCTTGTACTTTATCCGGCACGTGGTGCGGCTCCAGCGCCGTGGTGTACAGCACTTCCTGTTCGTCGTCTTTTTCCTGGCTCGGGCGCGAATGGTGCAACCCGTAGAGCACAGGCGGTAGCGTCTCTGCTTCGCCCAGATATTGGCGCCAGAATTGCGAGCGCAGTTCGGTACGGAAGTTGGAGATTTGCTCCAACGTGCAAGAATAGCTTTGCGTCAGGCCAATCAGGTGCTGTTCCGGCAACGTGACGAATTCGGGTTGCGGCAGGGTGAAGGCACCCAGGCGGATTGGCGGACAGATGCCGAACGCGTTCCAGTCTTCGGCACGGCGATACAACGCCGGTGTTTGCGCAAACTGTTTTTTAAACGCGCGAGTGAAGGTCTGCTGCGAGTCGAAGCGATACTGCAAGGCGATATCCAAAATCGGCCGGCTGGTTAAACGCAGCGCCACCGCAGCTTTAGACAGTCTTCTTGCCCGGATATAAGCGCCGATGGCGTTACCGGTAATATCTTTGAACATCCGTTGCAGATGCCATTTAGAGTAGCCCGCTTTTGCCGCCACGTTGTCCAGCGACAAGGGTTGGTCCAAATGGCTTTCCAGCCAGCTAAGCAGATCACGAATGATACCGGCTTGATCCATAGATCTTCCTCGTAGAGCTTTAGGGTAGGAACCCGAACTGTTTATTCATTACGCAGGTGCTTGCGCTATCAGACCAATCCATGAGCCATTTTGCGTAGCACTCTTTGCTTCTTGCAGCTCGTTGCGCAAGAGTTGGACAGGGGCACACCTTAAACGGGCGCAAAGAAATAACGACGCAGCATAATAGCAATTTTTTTCCTCCGAGACTCTCAAAGATTTTTTTCACGCTCTGTGCTAGAAAGATGAGTGCGGACCAGAAAAATCCCGATTCTGTGACCTAAAACATAAACAATATTGATCGCTGAGCCTGCTTTTCCAGGCAGTAGCCGTTGGAGTTAAGTGAATGAAAAAAGGATGGATATTTTTGTTTGGTTTAGTTTGCGCAACGGTAAGCAGTGCGCAGGCTGAACAAGTAGGTTCGGTCGATACAGTATTTAAACTCTTTGGTCCGGACCACAAAATTGTGGTGGAAGCGTTCGACGACCCGGATGTTAAAAATGTAACTTGTTATATCAGTCGGGCAAAAACCGGTGGCATCAAAGGTGGCCTGGGATTAGCGGAAGATACGGCGGATGCGGCTATTTCCTGCCAACAAGTGGGGCCGATTACCCTGAACGATAAAATCAAAAACGGCAAGGCGGAAGGGACGGTGGTGTTCCAGAAAAGGACGTCGCTGGTATTCAAAAAGCTGCAGGTGGTGCGTTTCTACGATGCTACCCGCAATGCGCTGATTTATCTGAGCTATTCAGACCGTGTGGTGGATGGTTCACCGAAAAATGCGCTGAGCGCGGTGCCTATCATCCCTTGGGGTGAGGCGAAATAAAATCAGGGGTTCAAATGAACCCCTGATGTTTTTAACGCGGGAGAGTTTACTCTTCCAGATCGCCGCAGAAACGGTAGCCTTCACCGTGAATGGTGGCGATGATTTCCGGCGTATCCGGCGTTGATTCGAAGTGCTTGCGGATGCGTCGGATGGTTACGTCTACGGTACGGTCGTGCGGTTTCAGCTCACGGCCGGTCATTTTCTTCAGCAGTTCGCCACGGGATTGGATCTTGCCCGGGTTTTCGCAGAAGTGCAGCATGGCGCGGAATTCACTGCGCGGCAGCTTGTACTGTTCGCCCGCCGGGCTGATCAGTGAGCGGCTATTGATGTCCAGCTCCCAACCGTTGAATTTATAGCTTTCTACCAGTCGACGTTCTTCGCCGACGCTGCCCAGGTTCATGGTGCGAGACAGCAGGTTGCGTGCGCGAATGGTCAATTCACGCGGATTAAACGGCTTGGTGATGTAGTCATCAGCGCCGATTTCCAATCCGAGGATCTTATCCACTTCGTTATCGCGGCCGGTCAGGAACATCAGTGCGACGCTGGCCTGTTCGCGCAGTTCACGCGCCAGCAGCAGGCCGTTTTTGCCTGGCAGATTGATGTCCATGATAACCAGATTGATATCATTTTCAGACAGGATGTTGTGCATCTCTGCACCATCATTGGCTTCATGAACAACGTAGCCTTCCGCCTCGAAAATGCTCTTCAGGGTGTTACGAGTGACTAACTCGTCTTCGACAATCAGAATGTGCGGGGTCTGCATATTTGCTACCTAAAATTGCCAACAAAATAGAAAATAGGAAGTACAGAAGTCTTTGCTTTCTTAGACGAGGGCAGAGATAGCGCTCACGTTCCCTCTTACCAAATGACTAAAGTACGTAAACTCGTTCTTGATGCACTTTCCATCTAATGTCAACAAGATCGCTAGCTTGGTGGGGCGGTTATTCCCTATACCCCAAAGGTGCCAAAACGGCGGATATCCTAACCCTATTAACAGCAATATAACAGTGCGTGCCGAATTCATCACCCAACAAAACTACGCTTTGTTGACATATATCAAATTCAATTGTAGCACGTTAACAGTTTTGTGAAAAACACTTACAGAACTGCCAGCTTAAGTCACAGAACCACAAATTCTGTGTACGATTCAGCATTGTTGCGCTTAATGGGTTACAATTATGGGCTTATTGATAAAGGTATTGTTTTAACATATTGATTAATAAGAACAGCAAAACATAAGTGGCAATAATATCTATTCCACTCTATTTATCCGTTTAAGAACCCATTTATACATCTCTGTAGCAATTTTCGGGATTTTTGTTGCGCAGTTGTAAATATAATCAGACTATCCCGGACAGTCAAAAACTCGCGATTCCTTTTTCTGTGGAGTATTGATGCAGCTTCATATTGTTTTAGTGGCTCCGGCACGGCCGGAAAACGTCGGCGCCGCAGCGCGGGCAATGAAAACCATGGGGTTCACCTCGTTGCGCATCGTCGACAGCGAAGCGCACCTGAAACCGGCAGCGCGCTGGGTCGCTCATGGGGCGGGGGAGATCCTCGATGGCGTGCAGACGTTCGCTACCTTGGCTCAGGCGTTAGCGGACGTGGACTTCACCGTAGCCACCACGGCCCGCAGCCGTGCGCGTTTCCATTATTACTGTACGCCGCAGCAACTGTTGGGGCAATTGGGCGAGCGCAGCCAATGGGTGAATCAGGCTGCTCTGGTATTTGGTCGCGAAGATTCCGGCCTGACCAATGAAGAGCTGGAACTGGCCGATCTGCTGACCGGCGTACCTATGCAGGCGGACTACCCTTCGCTGAATCTCGGTCAGGCGGTCATGGTGTATTGCTATCAGCTGTCGGAACTGATGAACGTCAGTGCGCCGCAGGAGACGATGGCCAATGAAGGGCAGTTGCGGGCATTGCGTCAGCGCGCCGAAGGATTATTGGGCGCGTTGGGGGTCAGCGATGACCAAAAATTGCGCGATTGGCTGCATCAGCGGCTGGGCGCTCTGCCACAACGGGATACGGCGATGTTGCACACGTTGCTGCATGACATCGAAAAAAAGCTCACAAAGTGATACCTGCAAGCTCTGGTCATTATGCAGTGTGATCCACTGCAAAACTGCCTTCAGGTTGTTTTTTTGTTCTGTCATTTGGCTTTTCTGCTATCGCATTGCTCAATCACCAGGCGGGGCGGCAAAGGAGCAAAAACAAGAAATAATTTGACTTGGGAAAGCGATTGCTTTAACCAATAGAGGGGACAGAGTATTTAATGAGACAGACAGAAAAAATGCGAAACATCAGCCTGAATATCACAATTATTACCACCACCGAAACCACAGGTAACGGGGCGGGCTGACGCGTACAGGAAACAAAAGAAAAAAGCCCGCACCTAACCAGTGCGGGCTTTTTTTTCGGCTTAAATTCGGGAGAGATCAGAAATGCGAGTGCTGAAATTTGGCGGAACCTCGGTAGCGAATGCAGAACGTTTTCTGCGCGTTGCCGACATCATGGAAAGTAACGCACGTCAGGGACAAGTAGCCACGGTATTGTCCGCGCCTGCAAAGATCACCAACCACTTGGTGGCGATGATTGAAAAAACGGTGGCCGGGCAAGACATTCTGCCAAATATGAGCGATGCGGAGCGCATCTTCGCCGACCTGCTGAGCGGCCTGGCGCAGGCTCTGCCAGGTTTCGAATACGATCGCCTGAAGACCCTGGTCGATCAGGAGTTCGCCCAACTCAAGCAGGTGCTGCACGGCGTAGCGCTGCTGGGGCAATGCCCGGACAGCGTGAACGCGGCGATTATCTGCCGTGGCGAGAAGCTCTCCATCGCCATCATGGAAGGCGTATTCCGCGCCAAAGGTTTCCCGGTGACGGTGATCAACCCGGTAGAGAAACTGCTGGCGCAGGGGCATTATCTGGAGTCGACTGTAGATATCGCCGAATCCACGTTGCGCATCGCCGCAGCGGCTATCCCGGCGGATCACATCGTGCTGATGGCCGGTTTTACCGCCGGTAATGACAAGGGTGAGCTGGTGGTACTGGGCCGTAACGGTTCCGATTATTCCGCCGCGGTGCTGGCCGCTTGTCTGCGCGCAGACTGCTGCGAGATCTGGACCGACGTAGACGGCGTTTATACCTGCGACCCGCGCACTGTGCCGGACGCCAGGTTGTTGAAGTCGATGTCGTACCAGGAGGCGATGGAGCTTTCTTATTTCGGCGCCAGCGTGCTTCACCCCCGTACCATCACACCGATTGCCCAGTTCCAAATCCCTTGCCTGATCAAAAACACCTCCAATCCGCAGGCTCCCGGCACGCTGATCGGCGGTGAAAGCGTGGATAGCGATACCCCGGTGAAGGGCATCACCAACCTGAACAACATGGCAATGATCAACGTCTCCGGCCCGGGGATGAAGGGCATGGTCGGCATGGCCGCGCGGGTGTTCGCCGTGATGTCGCGCACCGGTATTTCGGTGGTGCTGATTACCCAATCCTCTTCCGAGTACAGCATCAGCTTCTGCGTGCCGCAGAGCGAGCTGCAACGTGCGCGCCGTGCGCTGGAAGACGAATTCTACCTTGAGCTGAAAGACGGCTTGCTTGAGCCGCTGGACGTGATGGAGAAGCTGGCGATTATCTCTGTCGTGGGCGACGGCATGCGCACCTTGCGTGGCATCTCGGCCCGCTTCTTCTCCGCGCTGGCGCGCGCCAATATCAACATTGTCGCTATCGCTCAGGGCTCGTCGGAGCGTTCCATCTCGGTGGTAGTCAGCAATGATTCCGCTACCACCGGCGTTCGCGTCAGCCACCAGATGCTGTTCAATACCGATCAGGTGATTGAAGTGTTTGTCATCGGCGTCGGCGGCGTCGGCGGCGCCTTGATCGAACAGATTTATCGCCAGCAGCCGTGGCTGAAGCAAAAGCATATCGATCTGCGCATCTGCGGCATCGCCAATTCCCGAGCCATGCTGACCAATGTGCACGGTATTGCTCTGGAGAGTTGGAACGAGGAACTGGCCGCAGCTAAAGAACCGTTCAATCTGGGCCGCCTGATCCGTCTGGTGAAGGAGTATCACCTGCTGAACCCGGTGATTGTCGACTGTACCTCCAGCCAGGCGGTTGCCGACCAATACGCGGATTTCCTGGCTGATGGTTTCCACGTGGTGACGCCGAACAAGAAGGCCAACACCTCGTCGATGAACTACTATCAACAGCTGCGCACCGCCGCTGCCGGCTCACGCCGCAAGTTCCTGTACGACACCAACGTTGGCGCGGGTTTGCCGGTTATCGAGAACCTGCAGAATCTGCTGAATGCTGGCGATGAGTTGACGCGTTTCTCCGGCATCCTGTCCGGTTCGCTGTCGTTTATTTTCGGCAAACTGGACGAAGGCATGTCGCTGTCGGCGGCGACCCTGGAGGCCAAGGCCAAAGGATTCACCGAGCCGGATCCGCGTGACGACCTTTCCGGCATGGACGTGGCCCGCAAGCTGCTGATCCTGGCCCGTGAGGCGGGTTACAAGCTGGAACTGGGGGACATTGAGGTCGAGTCGGTGCTGCCGCCGTCCTTTGACGCTTCCGGTGATGTGGAGACCTTCCTGGCGCGCCTGCCGGAGCTGGATAAAGAATACGCCCGCAACGTGGCTAACGCCGCCGAGCAGGGTAAGGTGTTGCGCTACGTCGGCGTGATCGAAGATGGCCGCTGTCAGGTGCGCATTGATGCGGTAGACGGCAACGATCCGTTGTATAAAGTGAAGAACGGTGAGAACGCCCTGGCCTTCTACAGCCGTTACTATCAACCGTTACCCTTGGTGCTGCGCGGTTACGGCGCCGGTAATGATGTGACGGCGGCGGGGGTATTTGCCGACCTGTTGCGCACACTGTCATGGAAGTTGGGAGTTTAATATGGTTAAGGTGTATGCACCGGCCTCAATTGGCAACGTCAGCGTCGGCTTCGACGTTCTGGGTGCAGCGGTGTCTCCGATCGACGGCACCCTGTTGGGCGATTGCGTCAGCGTGGAAGCCGCCGAAACGTTCAGCCTGCAAAATGCCGGCCGCTTTGTCAGCAAACTGCCTGACGATCCGAAAGAAAATATCGTCTATCAATGCTGGGAGCGTTTTTGCCAGGAGATAGGCCGGCAGATCCCGGTGGCGATGCGGCTGGAGAAAAACATGCCGATCGGTTCCGGGCTGGGCTCCAGCGCCTGTTCGGTGGTTGCCGGGTTGATGGCGATGAATGAATTCTGCAACCGTCCGCTGGACAAAATGACGCTGTTGGGCCTGATGGGCGAGCTGGAAGGCCGCATTTCCGGCAGCGTGCATTACGACAACGTGGCGCCATGCTACCTGGGCGGCCTGCAACTGATGCTGGAAGAAGAGGGTTTCATCAGCCAGGAAGTGCCCTGCTTTAAAGATTGGTTGTGGGTGATGGCCTACCCGGGCATCAAGGTGTCCACCGCCGAAGCGCGCGCTATCCTGCCCGCGCAGTACCGCCGTCAGGACTGCATCAGCCATGGTCGCTATCTGGCAGGCTTTATCCATGCCTGCCACACCCAGCAGCCGCGTCTGGCAGCCAAACTGATGCAGGACGTGATTGCCGAGCCGTACCGCACCCGCCTGCTGCCGGGCTTTGCCGACGCGCGCAAGGCCGCGCAGGACATCGGCGCTCTGGCTTGCGGCATCTCCGGCTCCGGCCCGACGCTGTTCGCCGTCTGTGACGACGGCGCCACCGCACAACGCATGGCCGACTGGCTGACCAATCACTATCTGCAAAACGACGAAGGTTTTGTTCATATTTGCCGTCTGGATACCGCAGGCGCACGACTACTGGGATAACGCATGAAACTGTACAACCTTAAGGATCACAACGAGCAGGTCAGCTTCGCGCAGGCGATCAAACAGGGCCTGGGCAAACAGCAAGGGCTGTTTTTCCCGCTGGAGCTGCCGGAGTTTGAACTGACCGAAATCGATCACCTGCTGGAGCAGGACTTTGTCACCCGCAGCACCCGTATCCTGTCGGCGTTTATCGGCGATGAAGTGTCGGAAGAGGCGCTGCATAAGCGCGTGGCGGCGGCGTTTGAATTCCCTGCGCCGGTTGCGCAAGTAGAAGACGACATTGCCTGTCTGGAGCTGTTCCACGGCCCGACGCTGGCGTTCAAAGACTTCGGTGGCCGCTTTATGGCACAGATGCTGGCGGAAGTGGCGGGCGATCAGCCGGTGACTATCCTGACGGCGACCTCCGGCGATACCGGCGCCGCTGTAGCGCACGCTTTCTACGGCCTGAAGAACGTACGCGTGGTCATCTTGTATCCGCAGGGCAAAATCAGCCCGCTGCAGGAAAAACTGTTCTGCACCCTGGGTGGCAATATCCACACCGTGGCGATCGACGGTGACTTCGATGCTTGCCAGGCGCTGGTGAAACAGGCCTTTGACGATCAGGAGCTGAAAGAGGCGCTGCACCTGAACTCGGCAAACTCCATCAATATCAGCCGCCTGCTGGCGCAGATTTGCTACTACTTCGAAGCGGTGGCGCAATTGCCGCAGGAAGCGCGCAATCAACTGGTGATCTCGGTGCCAAGCGGCAACTTCGGCGATCTGACCGCCGGTCTGCTGGCCAAGTCGCTGGGCCTGCCGGTGAAGCGTTTTATCGCTGCCACCAATGCCAACGATACCGTGCCGCGCTTCCTGACCAACGGTCAGTGGCAGCCGCAGGCTACGGTCGCGACGCTGTCGAATGCGATGGACGTAAGCCAGCCGAACAACTGGCCGCGGGTGGAAGAGCTGTTCCGTCGTAAAATCTGGCAGTTGAAAGATCTGGGCCACGCTACGGTGAGCGATGAAACCACCAGGGACACCATGCGGGAGCTGGCGCAATTGGGGTATCTTTCAGAACCGCATGCCGCGATTGCTTACCGCGCTCTGCGCGATCAACTGCGGGAAGGGGAGTTTGGTTTGTTCCTCGGCACCGCGCATCCGGCCAAGTTCAAAGAGAGCGTAGAAGAGATCCTCGGCCAGGAACTGCCGCTGCCGAAGGCGCTGGCACTGCGTGCCGATTTGCCGCTGCTGTCCCACAGCCTGCCGGCCGGTTTCGCCGAGTTGCGTAAATTCCTGATGGCTCTGCCGGCCTGAAACCGCTCAGCCTAAAAACGAAAGCCGTCATTGCGACGGCTTTTTTTTGCGTTCTTTTTACTGTTCGGGGCGTTTGAAGACCAGTTCATTGCCTTTGGAGTCGGCTTCATCAAAGACGTAGCCTTCCAGATTGAAACCAAGCAGTTGTTCGCGCTGCGTCAGGCGGTTTTTGATGATAAAGCGGCTCATCAGCCCACGCGCTTTTTTTGCGTAGAAACTGATCACCTTATATTTGCCGTTCTTCTCGTCGAGAAACACCGGTTTGATCAGCGTGCCGTGCAGTTTGGCCGGTTTCACCGATTTGAAGTATTCGTCGGAAGCCAGATTGACCACCACGTCGTCGCCCTGTTGTTCCAGCGCCTCGTTCAACTTTTTGGTGATCTGCTCGCCCCAGAAACTGTACAAGTCTTTGCCCTTGGGATTCTCCAGCCTGATGCCCATCTCCAGCCGGTAAGGCATCATCAGATCGAGCGGGCGCAGCACGCCATATAAGCCGGACAGCATCCGCAGATGCTGCTGGGCGAAATCAAAGTCGTCTTCACTGAAGTCCTGCGCCTGCAGCCCGGTATACACATCGCCTTTAAACGCCAATAACGCCTGGCGGGCGGTGTCTGGGGTGAATTTAGGCTGCCAGTCGCTGAAGCGAGCGGCGTTCAGGCCGGCCAGTTTATCGCTGATGCCCATCAGGCTGGAGATTTGCGCCGGCGTCAGTTCGCGGCAGATTTTGATCAGTTGCTTCGACTTGTCCAGCAATTCGGGCTGCGTGAAGCGTTCTGTCGCCAGCGGACTTGCGTAATCAAGGGTTTTTGCAGGTGAAATAATAACGAGCATGGCCAGATCCTGTTTATCCAAGAGCGGATACTGTAGCAAAAAGCGCGAGAAAAAGGGGCAATGGGTCTGATACCCGTCGCCTTTCAAGCTGCAGCGTTGTTGGCCGCAGGCGCTTACTCCAGTTACTTACTCAAGTAAGCGCCTGGGGTAAGCGACTTTGCCGCCTGGCTGTGCCGTACAGGGATGTACAAATGCCGCGAGCGCATGGATGCGGCTTGAGCGGCCAACTCGAAATTCATAGGGTATAGGAAGAGAGCTGTGATACGCGCCCGTATAAAATTAATCTTTATCCCACACGCCCGGTTCAAGCTGGGATTTCAGCTCGGGAAAACGCTTCGCGTCGAACGTGGGTAATTGCCCGAGCTTGCGCTGGCGGTGGTAGTCGTTGGCCAGCCTCAGCGCCACGCGCGACAGCAGCAGGATCGCCGTCAGGTTGGTGATCGCCATCAGCGCCATCGAGGTGTCGGCCATTTTCCACACCACCGGCAGCTCGGCCAGTGCGCCAAACATCACCATGCCCAGCGCCGCGCAGCGGAAAATCGTCAACCTGGCCGGGTGGTTGTGTTCAAGGAACACCAGATTGCTCTCGGCGTAGGCATAGTTGGCAATGATCGAGGTGAAAGCGAAAAAGAAAATGGCAACGGCGACAAACGGAGCTCCCCAACTGCCGACGGCGGCGGACAGCGCCCGTTGGGTGATATCGATGCCGCTGACGCTGGCTGCCGGCTGATCCAGCACCCCGGACGAGAGAATGATCGCGGCGGTGGCGCTGCAGATAACGACAGTATCGATGAAGACCCCAAACATCTGCACGTAGCCCTGCGAGGCGGGATGCGGGGGGTAAGGTGACGCGGAGGCCGCCGCATTGGGCGCGGAGCCCATGCCGGCCTCATTGGAGAACAGACCGCGCTGAACGCCTTGGGCCATCGCCTGCGAAATGCCATAGCCGACGGCACCGGCCGCCGCTTCCTGCAGCCCGAAGGCACTCTTGAGCACCAGCGTTAGGATCGTCGACATCTGCTCACTATTGTGGCCAATCACCCAGAAAGCCAGCAACAGATAGGCGCCGGCCATCAGCGGCACCACCCGTTCGGCCACGCGCGCGACGGAACGGATGCCACCGAAGATCACGATGCCGCTCAGCAACACCAGGCCGATCCCCACGTGCAGCGGCTTCACGTTGAAAGCCACAGCGGAAGCCTGGGCGATGGTGTTGGCCTGGACGGCATTAAACACCAAGCCGAAGGCGATGATCAGGAAAAGGGAGAACAGCACGCCCATCCAGCGCATGCCCAGGCCCTTTTCCATATAGTAGGCCGGGCCGCCGCGGTAATTGCCCTGATCGTCTTTGGTTTTGTAGAGCTGGGCGAGACTGCTTTCAACGAACGAGGTGGACATGCCGATAAACGCCACAACCCACATCCAGAAGATAGCCCCCGGGCCGCCGGCAGTGAGGGCTATCGCCACGCCGGTCAGGTTACCGGTACCGGCGCGTGCCGCCAGGGTGGTACACAGCGCCTGAAAAGAGGAGATGCCTGCGCTGTCGCTTTTGTTGCTGTGCTTCAGCACCGAGAACATGTGGCTGAAATGGCGGACCTGAATAAAGCGGGTGCGCAGGGTGAAATAAATGCCCGTACCCAGCAGCAAATAAATCAGTACCGCATCCCACAAAACAGTGTTTATAAAATCTATCAGGTCCGTCACGGATCCCTCCTTGATGAGATTTACCGCACACCGCGGGTGAAAATACATTGAGTCAGTTTTTACAATAGCTTAGCTGAATTCAGCCGGGTTCAGATGAATTGAGATTTGTCTCAAGGCTCTGGATCCATCGCCTCATTTGGCGCGAATTTAACATAATTCATTTCATCGATAGCACGTTATTGCCTTTTCATTAGCTCGGGAATGACGAAAGATATCTGCGTAAACGGTTGCTCGCCCAAGGAAAAAATCAACGCCGTCTGGCCGTGATTTTCCAGCCTTGCACCGGGCCTTGCGCATGTTATTATCAGGGCAGGGCATGGTTGAACGATGCCAAAAGTTCATGCACAAACGATGAGATAATGCCAACATGACCGATAAATTAACTTCCCTGCGCCAGCTCACTACTGTGGTTGCGGACACGGGCGATATCGCGGCAATGAAGCTGTATCAACCGCAAGACGCCACCACCAATCCTTCGCTGATCCTCAATGCAGCTCAAATTCCTGAATACCGTAAACTGATTGACGAAGCCATTGCCTGGGCGCGCGAGCAGAGCAGCGATCGCGAACAGCAGATCGCCGATGCCGCCGACAAGCTGGCCGTCAACATTGGTCTGGAAATCCTTAAACTGGTTCCGGGCCGCATCTCCACGGAAGTGGACGCACGTCTGTCCTACGACACCGTAGCCAGCGTTGCCAAGGCCAAGCGCCTGATCAAACTGTACAACGATGCCGGCATCAGCAACGATCGCATCCTGATCAAACTGGCTTCTACCTGGCAGGGCATCCGCGCAGCGGAGCAGCTGGAAAAAGAAGGCATCAACTGTAACCTGACCCTGCTGTTCTCCTTCGCTCAGGCGCGTGCCTGCGCTGAAGCCGGCGTGTTCCTGATTTCTCCGTTCGTTGGCCGTATCCTCGACTGGTACAAAGCCAATGGCGACAAGAAAGAGTTCGCGCCAAACGAAGATCCGGGCGTGGTTTCCGTTACCGAGATCTACCAGTATTACAAAGAGCACGGTTACAAAACCGTAGTGATGGGCGCCAGCTTCCGTAACGTGGGCGAAATCATCGAGCTGGCCGGCTGTGACCGTCTGACCATCGCCCCTGCTCTGCTGAAAGAACTGGCAGAGAGCGAAGGCGCACTGGAACGTAAACTGGCTTACACCGGCGAAGTAAAAGCGCGCCCTGCAGCGCTGACCGAGCCTGAGTTCTACTGGCAGCACAACCAGGATCCAATGGCGGTTGAGAAACTGACCGACGGTATCCGCAAGTTTGCCGTAGACCAGGGCAAGCTGGAAAAAATGATCGCCGATCTGCTGTAATTACCGCAATCAGCGCGAAAAAGGTGGCTTAGGCCGCCTTTTTTTATGCTCGCCGCGCCCGGCGGAGGGCAGACACTTTATACTCTCAGGATTAATAACAGGATGGGAAGTGAACCCATCAGGCTGTAGAGGTTACGCATGGACATATTACGTATTGGTTTGGTTTCTGTTTCCGACCGCGCTTCCGGCGGTGTTTACCAGGATAAAGGCATTCCGGCATTGGAAGAGTGGCTGACCGCCGCACTCGTCTCACCCTTTAAAGTGGAAACCCGTTTGATCCCCGATGAGCAGACGCTTATTGAACAGACTCTGTGCGAGCTGGTGGACGAGATGGGTTGCCATCTGGTGTTGACCACCGGCGGTACTGGCCCGGCCCGGCGCGATGTGACGCCTGATGCCACCCTGGCGATAGCCGATCGCGTGATGCCCGGCTTCGGCGAGCAAATGCGGCAAATCAGCCTACACTATGTGCCAACGGCAATTCTTTCACGCCAGGTCGGGGCGATCCGCAAACAGGCGTTGATCATCAACCTGCCGGGGCAGCCGAAGTCGATCAAGGAAACGCTGGAAGGGGTGAAGGATGAGCAGGGCAATACGGTGGTGCACGGCATTTTCGCCAGCGTGCCTTATTGCATCCAATTGCTCGAAGGGCCTTATGTGGAAACGCAGGCGGCGGTGGTAGCAGCATTTCGCCCGAAGAACGCGCGCCGCGAGATAAACCTCTAAATTTCAGCGATCTGTGAGATTAGCTTCAGTGCGTCTGGTGTGAAAATAATTTGCCGCTATAGTAAGAATTCGTTTACAGAAAGCCTGCGGCTTTTATTTCTACAGCCTTTTCCGACGGTACCCTATGCCTCACGATAATAATCGCCGGTTAAACCGGCAAGACTACAAAACTCTGACGTTGGCTGCCCTCGGCGGTGCGCTGGAGTTTTATGACTTCATCATTTTCGTCTTTTTTGCCGCGGTGATGGGCGAGCTGTTTTTCCCGGCGGACATGCCGGAATGGCTGCGACAGGTGCAGACCTTCGGTATCTTCGCCGCCGGTTATCTGGCCCGGCCGCTGGGCGGCATCGTGATGGCGCATTTCGGCGATCGGGTTGGTCGCAAAAAAATGTTCAGCCTGAGCATTCTGCTGATGGCGTTACCGACCCTGGCGATGGGCCTGTTGCCCACTTACGCCAATATCGGCATTGCCGCACCGCTGTTACTGTTGCTGATGCGCGTGTTGCAAGGGGCGGCGATTGGCGGTGAAGTGCCGGGCGCCTGGGTATTTGTCGCCGAGCATGTGCCGCGCCGCCGTATCGGCTTCGCCTGTGGCACGCTGACCGCCGGCCTGACCGTCGGCATCCTGCTGGGGTCGCTGGTCGCGACGGTGATCAACACCACCCTGAGCCAACAGACTATTCTCGACGGCGGCTGGCGCATCCCGTTCCTGCTCGGTGGCATCTTCGGGCTGGTGGCGATGTATTTGCGCCGCTGGCTGCAGGAAACGCCCATCTTCATCGAGATGCAGGCACGCAAAGCGCTGGCCAAGGAGCTGCCGCTAAAATCCGTGGTGCTTAATCATCGCAAGGAAGTGGCGGTCTCTATGCTGCTCACCTGGTTGCTGTCCGCGGGTATCGTGGTGGTCATTCTGATGACGCCAACCTACCTGCAAAAACAGTTTGGCATCGCCCCGGCGCTGTCGCTGCAGGCCAACAGCATTGCCACCATTATGCTGATTGCCGGCTGCATTGCCGCCGGGCTGTCGGCGGATCGCTTTGGCGCCAGCAAAACCTTTATCGTCGGCAGTCTATTGCTGGCCGGTTGCAGCTGGCTGTTCTATCAGACGGTGGGGATACACCCGGAAATGCTGTTCGCTTGTTATGCGCTGGTAGGCTTCAGCGTGGGGGTAGTGGGCGCGGTGCCTTACGTGATGGTGCGGGCCTTTCCGGCGGAAGTGCGATTTACCGGGATTTCGTTCTCATACAATGTTGCATACGCCATTTTTGGCGGTTTAACCCCAATATTTGTCACGCTGATCATGAAGTTAACCCCGTTAGCCCCCGCTTACTACGTACTGGCGTTGTCCGGTATCGGGCTGCTGCTGGGCATCTACCTGCACCGCGATTTAAACAGCGAAACCAAGGTGCAACGCGCCGGTTCCTACAGCTAAAAAAAAACCCTGCGACGCAGGGTTTTTTGTTTCAGGCCAAAGACAATTACGCCGTCGCCGGCACAGGCTCCGCACGTTTGGCAGTCACTTCGCCAATCGGCAGCACCGTACGGCCAAACTGCTCGTTGAGCACTTCCGCCATGGCCAGGTAAATGGCGCTGGCGCCGCAGATCACCCCTTCATAACCGGCAAAGGTCAGCAGCTCGTGGTTGCCGGTGATGTTGCCAATCGCCAGCAGGGCGAACAGCAGCGTCAGGCTGGCAAAGATGAATTGCAACGCACGATTGGCGCACAGCGTGCCGAAGAACATGAACAGGGTGAAAACGCCCCACAGCGCCAGATAGATGCCCAGCACGGTTGCGTCGGTCGGTTCGGCCAGGCCCAGGCGTGGCAGCAGCAGAATGCCGACCAGGCTCAGCCAGAAGCTGCCGTAAGAGATAAAGGCGGTCATGCCGAAGGTGTTGCCCTTCTTGTATTCCAGCAGGCCGGCCATAATCTGGGCCAGGCCACCGAAGAAAATCCCCATGCTGATGATGACGGAAGTCAGTGGGAAAAAGCCCGCGTTGTGCAGGTTCAGCAAGACGGTGGTCATCCCGAAGCCCATCAGGCCGAGAGGGCCGGGATTTGCCAACTTGTTGGTGTGCATATGTCCTCTGCGATAACAGAAAATTAACGGAAACAGCTAAGTAAATTCATAAATGGTCTGAATGGCCGAAAAACCCGTAACTTCCATCAGAGCGCGCGGCATCATAATGATCCCCTGAGCAGGAAACAATGATCTGAGTGACGATAAAAAAGAAATTTTTTTCACCTTGCCCCTTGATGCTGAGTGGGATGGCCCCATCTTATTTGCAACCGCAGTTGCTGACCGCGGGAAAGACTGAGATAGCGGGCAGTTGAAAAGCAAAAAATCGCCCGCATATAGGTTAGCAACCTGACCGATTATGAATTTATTAGTGGAGACGTTTAGATGGGCAAAATTATTGGTATCGACCTGGGGACTACCAACTCCTGCGTAGCAATTATGGATGGTGGTAAGGCGCGCGTGCTGGAAAACGCCGAGGGCGACCGCACAACTCCTTCTATTATCGCCTATACCCAAGACGGTGAGATTCTGGTTGGTCAGCCGGCTAAGCGTCAGGCTGTGACTAACCCACAAAATACCCTGTTTGCGATCAAGCGCCTGATTGGCCGTCGTTTCCAGGACGAAGAAGCACAGCGTGATAAAGACATCATGCCGTACCAAATCGTGGCCGCGGATAACGGCGACGCTTGGATCGAAGTGAAAGGCCAGAAAATCGCGCCTCCGCAGATTTCTGCTGAAGTGCTGAAGAAAATGAAGAAAACGGCGGAAGATTACCTGGGCGAACCGGTAACTGAAGCGGTTATCACCGTACCTGCCTACTTCAACGACGCACAGCGTCAGGCGACCAAAGACGCCGGCCGTATCGCAGGTCTGGAAGTAAAACGCATCATCAACGAACCGACTGCTGCAGCCCTGGCTTACGGCCTGGACAAAGAAGTCGGCAACCGCACCATCGCGGTTTATGACCTGGGCGGCGGTACTTTCGATATTTCCATTATCGAAATCGACGACGTTGACGGCGAAAAAACCTTCGAAGTTCTGGCAACCAACGGTGACACCCACCTGGGTGGCGAAGACTTCGACAGCCGCCTGATCAACTACCTGGTTGAAGAGTTCAAGAAAGATCAGGGTATGGATCTTCGTAAAGATCCGCTGGCAATGCAGCGTCTGAAAGAAGCCGCAGAGAAAGCGAAGATTGAGCTGTCTTCCGCTCAGCAGACCGACGTCAACCTGCCGTACATCACGGCAGACGCGAGCGGCCCGAAACACATGAACATCAAAGTGACCCGCGCCAAACTCGAGTCGCTGGTCGAAGATCTGGTTGCGCGTTCTATCGAGCCGCTGAAAGTTGCGCTGACTGACGCAGGCCTGTCGGTCTCCGACATTCAGGATGTGATCCTGGTGGGCGGTCAGACCCGTATGCCAATGGTTCAGAAGAAAGTGGCTGATTTCTTCGGTAAAGAACCGCGTAAAGACGTTAACCCGGACGAAGCCGTTGCGGTAGGTGCTGCGGTACAGGGCGGCGTGTTGGCCGGTGATGTGAAGGACGTTCTGCTGCTGGACGTTACCCCGCTGTCGCTGGGTATCGAAACCATGGGCAGCGTGATGACTCCGCTGATCACCAAAAACACCACCATCCCGACCAAGCACAGCCAGGTGTTCTCTACCGCTGAAGACAACCAGTCTGCGGTAACCATCCATGTACTGCAGGGTGAGCGTAAACGCGCTAACGATAACAAGTCGCTGGGCCAGTTCAACCTGGACGGCATCCAGGCTGCTCCACGTGGTATGGCGCAGATCGAAGTCACCTTCGACATCGACGCCGACGGTATTTTGCACGTGTCTGCCAAAGACAAGAATACCGGTCGTGAGCAGAAAATCACCATCAAGGCTTCTTCTGGTCTGAACGAAGAAGAAATCCAGAAAATGGTGCGTGATGCCGAGCTGAACGCCGAAGCTGACCGTAAGTTCGAAGAGCTGGTGCAGACCCGTAACCAGGCCGATCACCTGATCCACGGCACCCGCAAGCAGTTGGAAGAAGCGGGCGACAAACTGCCGGCGGAAGACAAAACGGCTATCGAAGCGGCGCTGAAAGATCTGGAAGTGGCGGTTAAAGGCGAAGACAAAGCCGAGATCGAAGCCAAGACCCAGGCGCTGGTGCAGGTTTCCGGCAAGCTGCTGGAAATGGCTCAGGCGCAGCAGGCTCAGCAAGGTGCTGATGCCGGTGCTGACAACGCGGCGCAGAAAGACGACGACGTGGTTGACGCTGAGTTCGAAGAAGTTAAAGACAAGAAATAATCGCCCTTAAGCGGGCACGTAACGGCCGTCAGGCCGCTACTGGAAACCAGCACGGGCGTCGAGGCAACTCTACGCCCGTGCACGCATGTTAAGGGTAAGAGAAATAATGGCGAAGAAAGACTATTACGAGATTCTCGGCGTCTCCAAGACGGCGGAAGAGCGTGAGATAAAAAAGGCGTATAAGCGCCTGGCGATGAAATACCATCCTGACCGCAACCAGGAGAAAGACGCCGAAGCCCAATTTAAAGAGGTCAAGGAAGCCTACGAGGTTCTGACCGACGCTCAAAAACGCGCGGCCTACGATCAGTACGGCCATGCAGCCTTTGAACAGGGCGGCATGGGTGGCGGTGGCGGGTTTGGTGGCGGCGGCGCCGACTTCAGCGATATCTTTGGCGACGTATTCGGCGACATCTTCGGTGGTGGCCGCCGTCAGCGCGCCAGCCGCGGTTCCGATCTGCGCTACAACATGGAGCTCTCCCTCGAGGAAGCGGTTCGTGGCGTTACCAAAGAGATCCGTATCCCGACGCTGGAAGAGTGTGGCGTTTGTCACGGCAGCGGCGCGAAGCCCGGCAGCTCGCCGGTGACCTGTCCGACCTGTCATGGTCAGGGCCAGGTGCAAATGCGCCAGGGCTTCTTTACCGTGCAGCAGGCCTGTCCGCACTGTCATGGCCGCGGTCAGATCATCAAAGATCCTTGCAACAGCTGCCACGGCCACGGCCGGGTAGAGAAAGCCAAAACGCTGTCGGTGAAAATCCCGGCCGGTGTAGATACCGGTGACCGCATCCGCCTGGCGGGTGAGGGCGAAGCGGGTGAACAGGGCGCGCCAGCGGGCGATTTGTACGTTCAGGTTCAGGTAAAGGCGCACCCGATCTTCGAGCGTGAAGGCAATAACCTGTACTGTGAAGTGCCGATTAACTTCGCGATGGCAGCATTGGGCGGCGAGATTGAAGTGCCGACGCTGGATGGCCGCGTGAAGCTGAAAGTGCCTGCGGAAACCCAGACGGGCAAACTGTTCCGCATGCGCGGCAAGGGCGTCAAATCTGTGCGTGGCGGCAGTCAGGGCGACCTGCTGTGCCGCGTGGTGGTGGAGACCCCGGTTAACCTGAACGACAAGCAGAAGCAGTTGTTGAAAGAGCTGGAAGAGAGCCTTGGCGGGCCATCCGGCGACAAAAACAGCCCGCGCTCGAAGACCTTCTTCGACGGCGTGAAAAAGTTCTTTGACGACCTGACGCGTTAACCTGCTGTTTACGTTAGCGTAATGCATAAAACCCCGGCGTCGAATCCGGGGTTTTTTATTGCTTTCGGGATCTCAACACCCTTCATTAAAATGTGACTTACCTCTTTTATTGCTCGGTTTTTACGATGTTTATAGCATTTATAAACGTGTTTTATCGAGTTAAAACGGCGTCTATACTCATTCCATTACTTTGTCTGCGGGGCGGTTTTCCTAAGCCTCGCAATGCTGTGGAGAGACGTATTGTGACCAACATTATTCGTCAGTTTTTACGTCAGGAAGCCGCGGGCGGCATTATCCTGATTGTGGCCGCGATTATCGCGTTGATCATGGCCAATACCCCAGCTCAGGGGATTTATCACGCTTTTCTCGATTTACCGGTCATGGTGAAAATCTCCTCGCTGGAGATTGGCAAACCCTTGCTGTTGTGGATTAACGACGGCCTGATGGCGATCTTTTTCCTGGTGGTCGGGCTGGAAGTTAAGCGTGAGTTGATGGAAGGCTCATTGGCCGGGCGCGACAAGGCGGTATTTCCGGCGATCGCCGCGTTGGGCGGTATGCTGGCGCCGGCGTTGATTTATTTGATGTTCAACGGTGCGGATGAGGTCACCCGTCAGGGCTGGGCAATCCCGGCGGCAACCGACATTGCGTTCGCCCTTGGGGTTATGGCGCTGTTGGGGAACCGCGTTCCCACCAGCCTGAAGGTGTTCCTGTTGGCGCTGGCAATTATCGACGATCTGGGCGTGATCGTGATTATCGCGTTGTTCTATACCCATGAAGTGTCGATGGCGGCGCTGGGCGTGGCTGCGGCTTCCATTGCCGTGCTGGCGTTGATGAACTGGCGCGGCGTGGGGAAAACCTCGCTCTATATGCTTGTCGGCCTGGTGTTGTGGGTGGCGATCCTGAAGTCCGGGGTGCATGCGACGCTGGCTGGGGTGATCGTCGGCTTTATGATACCGCTGCATGTGAAAAAGGGGCCATCGCCGTCAGAGACGCTGGAGCATGGGCTGCACCCCTGGGTGGCGTTCCTGATACTGCCGCTGTTTGCCTTTGCCAACGCCGGCGTTTCATTGCAGGGCGTGTCACTGAGCGGGCTGGTCTCGCTGTTGCCGATGGGGATTACCGCGGGGCTGTTTATCGGTAAGCCATTGGGTATCTTCACTTTTAGCCTGCTCGCAGTGAAGTTGGGCATTGCCCGTCTGCCTGAAGGAATTGGTTTCAAACAGGTGTTTGCTGTTTCTGTGCTCTGTGGTATTGGTTTCACCATGTCGATCTTCATCGCTTCGCTGGCTTTTGGCGATGCGGATGTTGCATTAAGCACCTACTCGCGGCTGGGTATCCTGATGGGTTCCACCACCGCGGCGGTAGTGGGATACGGGCTGTTGCGTCTGTCATTACCTCGAGTCAGATAACTCCTTTAGGGGATCCCTTGTTGATGGGGACACACTACAATAGCTGGTCGGAGCTGTTCGGTATAAAATATGTTCAGCTTCGACCATTCTGTTTAGGACGAATGCAGCAACAGGTTGTCTGAAACATTACAAGGACATTAATCGCTCATCACGGCAGGCCTTTTGCCGATGCGAAACGTTAAGGAGAGCACCTCGTGAGGATGTCGCATATCAACTTTAATCACCTTTACTACTTCTGGCAGGTCTGCAAAGAAGGTTCGGTGGTCGGTGCCGCCGAAGCGTTGTTTCTGACGCCACAGACCATTACCGGCCAGATCAAGGCGCTGGAAGAACGTTTGGACGGCAAGCTGTTCAAGCGTCAGGGGCGTGGGCTGGTGCCTTCAGAGCTGGGGCAGCTGGTTTTCCGTTATGCTGACAAGATGTTTATGCTCAGCCAGGAAATGCTGGATATCGTCAACTATCGCAAAGAATCGAATCTGCTGTTCGACGTGGGGGTAGCCGATGCGCTTTCAAAACGTCTGGTGAGTCAGGTTCTGGAAACGGCGGTAGTGGTGGACAACGAGCAAATCCACCTGCGTTGCTTTGAATCAACGCATGAGATGCTGTTGGAACAGCTCAGCCAGCACAAACTGGATATGATCCTGTCAGACTGCCCGGTGGATTCCAGCCAGCAGGAAGGGTTGTTTTCGCTCAAACTGGGCGAGTGCGGCATTAGCTTCTTCTGCCGCCAGCCGGCGCCGGACCTGCCGTTCCCTGCCTGTCTGGAGCAGCGCAAGCTGCTGATACCCGGCCGCCGTTCGATGCTGGGGCGTAAACTGCTCAACTGGTTTAACACCCAGGGCATTCAGGTGGAAATTCTGGGCGAGTTTGATGATGCTGCGCTGATGAAGACATTTGGCATGTACCACAACGCGATCTTCGTTGCGCCGACTCTGTATGCGCAGGACACTTATAACGATGATGACGTGGTGGAGATTGGGCGTATTGATAGCGTACAGGAAGAGTACTACATCATCTTTGCCGAGCGAATGATCCAGCATCCGGCGGTACAAAGGGTGTGCAACAAGGATTTCTCGGCGCTGTTTGCTTACTAGATAGAACGGGTATTGCAGACGTAAAAAAACCGGCCTGAGCCGGTTTTTTTTATCAAGCAGACAACACGATGCTTATTGCATTGCGTTGATGCGCGCCGACAAGTTTGACTTATGACGTGCTGCTTTATTTTTGTGGATCAGACCTTTAGCAGCCTTGCGGTCCACGATTGGTTGCATTACGTTGAATGCGTTTTGTGCTACTTCTTTGTCGCCAGCTACGATTGCCGCTTCTACTTTCTTGATGTAGGTACGCATCATTGAACGACCACTAGCGTTATGCTTGCGGCGTTTCTCAGACTGTACGGCGCGTTTCTTAGCTGATTTGATATTAGCCAAGGTCCAACTCCCAAATATATTCTATTGAGGACAATTCGAAGGCCGAGGAATATGCCCTTTTGGCCTGCGTTTGTCAATGAATTTGTGCAAATAAGCGCCGTTTGTACGGGCGGCACTTGCTACGTTGTGATGGCGCAGGATTTTACCAGCTTCGGTCATGGGAATACAGTCTTTCGCGAGAAAATTCGCCAATGATTTGCCGCCGTGGTCGCAAGCCATTGGCTGTAGTCGGTAATCGCGTTTATAGCACCGGATAAACTGCGGTCTGGGCGTTTCACCTGCAGATTATCTCCGGTATGGTATGTCTATTACATAAAGGCACCAATCGCGGGTTAACCTTAACCGCTGTACAAGGTATAATCCGGCGATTTCCACTGTTTTGAGCCAGCTATGCAGCTAATTCGCGGCGTTCACAATATCCGGGCACGTCACCATGGTTGCGTGCTCACCATCGGCAACTTTGACGGCGTACACCGCGGTCACCAGGCGTTGCTGGAGCAGCTGAAGCAAGAAGGGCAGCGTCTGGGTCTGCCCGTGATGGTCATGATCTTTGAGCCGCAGCCGCTGGAAATGTTTGCAGCGGACAAGGCACCGGCCCGGCTCACGCGTTTGCGTGATAAGGCAAAATACCTGGCACAGGCGGGGGTAGATTACCTGCTGTGCGTCAAGTTTGATCCGCGTTTCGCCGCCAACACCGCCCAGGCGTTCGTCGCCGAACTGCTGGTGGAAAAGCTTGGCGTGAAATTCCTGATGGTCGGGGATGATTTTCGCTTTGGCGCAGCCCGCCAGGGCGATTTTCCGTTATTGCAAAAAGCCGGGGAAGAATACGGCTTTGAGGTGATCAGTACGCCGACCTTCCGCGAAGGCGATCAGCGTATCAGCAGCACGGCCATTCGCAATGCGCTGCGCGATGATGACCTGGCGCAGGCGGAAACGCTGTTGGGCCATCCGTACAGCATTTCTGGCCGGGTGGTGCACGGCGATGAACTGGGCCGCACCATTGGCTTCCCAACCGCCAACCTGCCGCTGAAGCGCCTGGTTGCGCCGGTGAAAGGGGTTTATGCAGTGGATGTTTATGGTCTGGGCTCTGAACCGCTCCCTGGCGTGGCCAATATCGGCACGCGCCCGACCGTTGCCGGTGTGCGACAGCAGCTGGAAGTCCACCTGCTGGATGTCACAATGGATCTTTACGGGCGCCATATTGACGTGGTGCTCCGCGCGAAATTGCGCAATGAACAGCGTTTTGCTTCGCTCGATGCGCTGAAGCAGCAAATCGCCAATGATGTGGTGACGGCCCGGAAGTTCTTCGGGCTACAGACACCGGTTTAATCTCTATAGCCGAAAACGGAACCGAGAATCTAATGAGTGACTACAAGAATACCCTGAACTTGCCGGAAACAGGGTTCCCGATGCGCGGCGATCTCGCCAAGCGTGAACCTGGCATGCTGCAACGTTGGTATGAACAGGATCTGTACGGGATGATTCGTACTGCCAAAAAGGGCAAAAAATCCTTCATTTTGCATGACGGCCCTCCGTATGCGAACGGCAGCATTCACATTGGTCACTCGGTTAACAAGATTCTCAAAGACATTATTATCAAGTCTAAAGGGATGTCCGGTTTCGACTCGCCTTATATTCCGGGTTGGGACTGTCATGGTCTGCCGATCGAACTGAAAGTAGAGCAGCTGTACGGTAAGCCGGGCGAGAAACTTACGCCGGCGGAATTCCGTCAGAAATGCCGCGAGTACGCCGCTGAGCAGGTTGAAGGTCAGAAGAAAGACTTCATCCGTCTGGGTGTACTGGGCGACTGGGATCACCCGTACCTGACCATGGACTTCAAAACCGAAGCCAACATCATCCGCGCGCTGGGCAAAATCATCAGCAACGGTCACCTGCTGAAAGGCGCGAAGCCGGTGCACTGGTGTACCGACTGCGGCTCTTCGCTGGCGGAAGCGGAAGTTGAGTATTACGACAAAACCTCGCCGTCAATCGATGTGGCTTTCCACGCGGTTGACGCAGCTGCCGTAGCGGCCAAATTTGGCGTGACCCACTTTAACGGCCCGGTTTCTCTGGTGATCTGGACCACGACGCCGTGGACGCTGCCGGCTAACCGCGCTATCTCGCTGCACCCAGAATTTGCTTATCAGCTGGTACAGGTTGAAGGCCAGTGCCTGATCCTGGCGGCCGAACTGGTCGAGAGCGTGATGAAACGCGCCGGCATCAGCGCGTGGACCGTGCTGGGCAGCTGTAAGGGCGCCGATCTGGAGCTGTTGCGCTTCGAACACCCGTTCATGGGCTTCGACGTGCCGGCAATCCTCGGCGATCACGTCACGCTGGACGCCGGTACCGGTGCGGTGCATACCGCGCCTGGCCACGGCCCGGACGACTTCGTGATCGGCCAGAAATACGGCCTGGAAGTGGCCAACCCGGTGGGGCCGAACGGCTGCTACCTGACCGGCACCTACCCGCTGCTGGACGGCAAGTTCGTGTTCAAGGCCAACGATCTGATCGTTGAGCTGTTGCGTGAGAAAGGCGCACTGCTGCACGTGGAAAAACTGGTTCACAGCTATCCATGCTGCTGGCGCCATAAAACGCCGATCATCTTCCGCGCTACCCCGCAATGGTTCATCAGCATGGATCAGAAAGGCCTGCGTCAGCAGTCGCTGGAAGAGATCAAAGGCGTGCAGTGGATCCCTGAATGGGGCCAGGCACGTATCGAAACCATGGTCGCCAACCGCCCGGACTGGTGCATTTCGCGTCAGCGTACCTGGGGCGTGCCGATGTCGCTGTTTGTGCACAAAGACACTGAGCAGTTGCACCCGCGCAGCGTAGAACTGATAGAAGAAGTGGCGAAACGCGTTGAGCAGGACGGCATTCAGGCCTGGTGGGATTTGGACGCGGCCGATATCCTCGGTGCTGACGCTGCCGACTACATGAAAGTGCCCGATACCCTGGACGTGTGGTTCGACTCAGGTTCGACCCACTCTTCGGTCGTGGACGTGCGCCCCGAGTTCAACGGCCACGGCGCCGACATGTATCTGGAAGGTTCCGATCAGCATCGCGGCTGGTTCATGTCATCACTGATGATTTCTACCGCCATGAAGGGCAAAGCGCCTTATAAAGAAGTGCTGACTCACGGTTTCACCGTTGACGGTCAGGGCCGCAAGATGTCCAAGTCGATCGGCAACACCGTCAGTCCGCAGGACGTGATGAACAAGCTGGGTGGCGACATTCTGCGTTTGTGGGTGGCGTCTACCGACTACACCGGCGAGATTGCGGTTTCCGATGAAATCCTGAAACGCTCCGCCGATTCTTACCGCCGTATCCGCAATACCGCGCGCTTCCTGCTGGCCAACCTGAACGGGTTCGAGCCGAGCACCGACTGCGTGGCACCGGAAGAGATGGTGGTGCTGGACCGCTGGGCGGTCGGCCGTGCGCTGGCGGCGCAGCAGGATATCGAGCAGGCTTACGCCAACTACGATTTCCATGAAGTGGTGCAGCGTCTGATGCAGTTCTGTTCGGTCGAGATGGGCTCCTTCTATCTGGATATCATCAAGGATCGTCAGTACACCGCGAAGAGCGACAGCGTCGCCCGCCGCAGTTGCCAGACCGCGCTGTTCCACATCGCGGAAGCGCTGGTACGCTGGATGGCGCCGATCATGTCGTTCACTGCCGATGAAATCTGGGGCTTCCTGCCGGGCAAGCGCGCGCAGTACGTGTTCACTGAAGAGTGGTACGACGGCCTGTTCGGTCTGGCCGAAGGCGAAAGCATGAACGATGCCTTCTGGGCTGAACTGCTGAAAGTGCGTGGCGAAGTGAACAAGGTGCTGGAACAAGCGCGTGCCGATAAACGCCTTGGCGGTTCTCTGGAAGCGGCGGTCACGCTGTATGCCGACAGCGACCTGGCTGAGCGCCTCACTAGCCTGCAAGACGAACTGCGCTTCGTGCTGCTCACCTCGGCGGCGCGCGTTGCGCCTCTGGCCGATGCGCCGGCGGATGCGCAGGCGTCAGAACTGGTGAAAGGTCTGAAGATTGCCTTCAGTACTGCAGAAGGCGAGAAGTGCCCGCGCTGCTGGCATTACACCACTGACATCGGCCTGGTGGCGGACCACGCAGACATCTGTGGCCGCTGTGTGATCAACGTAGCCGGCGACGGCGAAAAGCGTAACTACGCCTGAGAACAAGTGCCTGATGAGTAAACCAATCTGTTCGACCGGCCTGCGTTGGCTATGGGTGATGGTAGTGGTGCTGGTGCTGGATTTTGCCAGCAAGCAGTGGATCCTCGGTAACTTCGTGCTGGGCCAGTCCCAGCCGTTGATCCCGTCGTTCAATCTGTTCTATGCGCGCAATTACGGTGCCGCGTTCAGCTTCCTCGCCGATCACGGCGGTTGGCAACGCTGGTTCTTCGCCGGTATCGCTGTCGCCATCGTGGCGGTGCTGCTGGTGATGATGTACCGCAGCCAGGCGCAGCAGAAGCTGAACAACATCGCCTATGCTTTTATCATCGGCGGTGCGCTAGGCAACCTGTTTGATCGTCTTTGGCACGGCTTCGTGGTCGATTTTATCGATTTTTATGTGGGCAACTGGCACTACCCGACCTTCAACCTGGCGGATAGCTTTATCTGCGTGGGGGCGGCGATGATTGTGCTGGAAGGCTTCCTGTCGCCGGCGAGCAAAGGCGCAAAGAGTAAAGGTGAGTAATATGACGGCTCAGGTTAACGGTGACAGCGCCGTATTGGTTCATTTCACGCTGAAACTGGAAGACGGCTCAACCGCAGAGTCGACCCGCGGTAACGGCAAACCGGCGTTGTTCCGCCTGGGTGACGGCAGCCTGTCGGCACCGCTGGAAGAGCAACTGCTCGGCCTGCGTGCGGGCGATAAATGCGCCTTTACCCTGCAGCCGGAAGCGGCGTTCGGCGCAGAGAATCCGGATCTGGTCCAGTTCTTCTCACGCCGTGATTTCGCGGAAACCGGGGTGCCGGACGTGGGCACCATCATGCTGTTTACCGCCATCGACGGCAGCGAAATGCCGGGTGTGGTGCGTGAAGTAGCGGAAGAGTCGATTACCGTTGATTTCAACCATCCGTTGGCGGGCCATCCGGTGAGCTTCGATATCGAAGTGCTGGAGATTGACCCGCAGCAGGAGGAGACGCATGCAAATATTGCTGGCTAACCCACGCGGTTTTTGCGCCGGGGTTGATCGTGCGATCAGTATCGTTGAGCGCGCGCTGGAAATTTACGGCGCGCCTATCTACGTGCGTCACGAAGTGGTGCATAACCGCTACGTGGTGGACAGCCTGCGTGAGCGCGGGGCCGTGTTCATCGAAGAGATTGCCGAAGTGCCGGACGGGTCGATTCTGATCTTCTCGGCGCACGGGGTTTCGCAGGCAGTACGGGCAGAAGCCAAAGCCCGTGATCTGACCATGCTGTTTGACGCGACCTGCCCGTTGGTGACCAAGGTGCATATGGAGGTGGCGCGAGCCAGCCGCCGGGGTACCGAAGCGATCCTGATTGGCCATGCCGGCCATCCGGAAGTGGAAGGCACCATGGGCCAGTACAGCAACCCGAAGGGCGGCATGTATCTGGTGGAGTCGCCGGAAGACGTGTGGAAACTGCAGGTGAAGGACGAAAGCAACCTGTGCTTTATGACGCAGACCACGCTGTCGGTGGATGACACCTCAGAAGTGATCGACGCCCTGCGCCAGCGTTTCCCGAGCATTATCGGGCCGCGCAAAGACGACATCTGCTACGCCACCACCAACCGTCAGGAAGCGGTGCGCAATCTGGCCGGTGACGCGGACGTGGTGCTTGTGGTCGGGTCGAAAAACTCTTCCAACTCCAACCGTCTGGCCGAACTGGCTCAGCGCGTTGGCAAGCCGGCGTACCTGATCGATTCTGCGGCGGATATTCAGGAAGCCTGGCTGAAAAACGCCCGCAACATCGGCGTGACTGCCGGCGCTTCGGCGCCGGACGTGCTGGTCCAGGATGTCATCAGCCGCCTGAGAGCGATGGGCGGTGTGGATGTGCATGAAGTCAGCGGCCGTGAAGAGAATATCGTATTTGAAGTGCCGAAAGAGCTGCGTGTTGATATCAGACAGGTAGAATAAGCTTTTTGGCAAAAGTGTTACCGCGGGGAGCTATGGCTCCCCGTTTTGCATTTTGGGGATACGCTGCGGGAGAAATAGCAAAATTGAGAAGAGCTGATTCAAATTTTCTGTTACTTAAAGCCAAATTCGTTCTGACTATTTGAATTAACTCTGCAAGAATGATTATATTAGCGGAAATAAAGTCATTAAGGATAATATCATTAGGCTGCAATCTAAAAAATAACGCTCTGGTGCTGGTCAGCAATCGGCTGGAAAGTTAAAAAACTAAAATAATTGGTGTTACAGACACTTCTTATTTAATTAAGTGCGTAACTGGTCTACGGAATGTTGTTCTTTTTCTTTTAAATGGATTTTCATATGTTCCAGCAAACGGCGAACTTTTAATGGCTGGCTGTCACGGCGGGGCATAATCGCATAGCAATTAATCTCCGGTAATCGCCATTCAGGCAACACTTCCACTAAATCACCGCTGCGTAATTCACGTTCAACATTGACAAAGAAATTACGGATAATCCCCTTGCCGGCCAGCGCCAATTCTTTCATCGCCATGCCGTTATTGGTAAATAAACGCCCGGTCATGCGCAACCGGTGCTCATCGCCACTCGCGTGGTTCAGCCGAACAAACTGCGGGTTTCCCAAAGGGGTGAAGGTGACCCATTGATGGCGGGTTAAGGCCTGTGGAGACTCCGGCACGCCGTGCTCGTCAAGGTAGGCCGGAGAAGCGCACAACACTTCGCGAAAGCGCGCCAGGCGGGTGGAGACGTAGCTGGAGTCGGCCAGCACGCCGCCGCGGATCGCCAGATCTATCCGTTGGCCTATCAGGTCGATTTTCTCGTCATGGATTTCCAGCCGCAGCGTGATGCGCGGGTGGTCATCCAGAAAGCTTTGCAACGCCGGTACCAGATAATGGGTGGCGAATTCCGTGGAGGTGGCGACGCGCAGTTCTCCGGCCAGTTCGCCGCGCAGCGCGGCAATACGCTGTTGACCCCGTTCTGCGGCATGGATCATCAACACGCAATCCTCATAAAAACATTGTCCGGCTTCTGTCAGGCTCAGTGAGCGAGTAGAGCGCAGAAGTAATTGAATGCCCAGTTCGTTTTCCAGCTGGCGGATATGCTGGCTGACGGCTGAGGTGGTAATGCCTAATTCTTTGGCTGCCATGCTGAATGCGCCGCAATCGACAACTTTAGAAAAAATAGCCATGCGTTTTAGAATATTACTCATAGTTTGTTAAGTTCAACTTAACCAAGATTGTAAATTATAAGGGCTAATAATATAGCATTATCTCTTCTATATTGCCTGAAGCAGATAAACGCACGGTGAGACTTATTGCCTGCGCGTCATTCCTCTTTTTGATAAGTCTTATTGCGTTTGCGAATAAAATTCTTATGCCACATCTGAACAGGAGTTAATTGTGGATATTGCCCATATTGAAACCGTGTCATTAAAAATCCTCCATGAGTTATTACAATATCGGCGTCGCTTTCCCGGCCTTGAAACCTCAAATACTGAGGAGGAGCAGGTCGTTTCTCAGGTGCAATTGCCGCGTATCCGGGCATTCATTGCAAACAATCAGCGCATCGAATTTGTGCTGCCGGCCTTCCCGACAAAATCACCCAATACCAATAAAGTGATCGGCGCGACGCCCGATATGGCGGAACGACTATCGTTGATATTCCTTAATTCTCTGTGTCAGCGCATCCAGCTTTATTACCCGCCGGGGGCGCATATCGTGATCTGCTCTGATGGCCATGTGTTCGGTGATTTGATCCGCGTCAGCGACGATGCCATCAACCATTATCAGCGCGAAATTGAAAATCTGTTGCACGAGGTGGGGGCGACGCACCTGAGCGTGTTCAACCTGGGTGACGTCGAAGGGCTGGCGGAACATACCGACGACTATGACCTGCTGCGTCAACTGCTGGTCGACGGCTACGCCGAACCGGAGGAGGCCATCAAGCAGCAATTGATGCAGGACGAGCAGGGATTGCAACTGTATCGCGCCATTACCCGTTTTCTTTATGAAGACAGTCAGTTGCCGGGTTACAGCGGCTCCAATGCCGCATTGCAGAAAGACGCCAAACAGCGCGCCTGTGGCGTAATACAGCGCAGTTGGGCCTGGGGTAACCTGCTGGCCCAACATTTCCCGGCGGCGATACGCCTGTCGATCCACCCGCAACCCGCCGACAGCCTGAAAATGGGCATCCATATGATGCCGACCAAAGACGACTGGCTGACGCCGTGGCACGGTGTGGCGGCAAACGTCAACGGCCAGTTCGTGCTGATGAAGCGCAAAGACGCGCAGCAGCTGGCGGGTGAGCTGGTGGCGATCCGCGGCACGCCAAGTTATTACCTGATCGAACAGCCTCAGGTGGCGTAACACGCCACGTTACGCCCGCAGCGTTGGCGGGCGTGTTTTAACGGCACGGTTGCCGTGTGAGCAGCAAATTCGCTTCAAGGAGAATCACCGATGGACAATCAACAACTGAATTGCCGCATTGAACTGAATACCCCGTTTGGTGCAGTGCTGACCCCGCAACATCCCGGGCAACAGATCGGCGAGCTGCCGGTAGCGGCGCTGCGGGCGCTGGCGCAAAGGCACCATCTGCTGGTGCTGCGCGGTTTCGATTCCGGCTTTACCGATCCTCAGGTGTTGACCCGCTACGCCGGCGGTTGGGGAGAGATCATGATGTGGCCGTTCGGCGCGGTGCTGGACGTGAAGGAGCACCCGGACGCCAAAGATCACATTTTCGACAGCAGCTACGTCCCGTTGCACTGGGATGGCATGTACAAACCGACCATTCCGGAGTTTCAGTTATTCCACTGCGTGGCGGCGCCGTCGCAGGATGAGGGCGGGCGCACCACCTTTGTCGATACTGCGCGGCTGCTGGCCAATGCCGATGAGTCGCTGTTGGCCCAGTGGCTGAAGGTGTCCATTTCTTATCGGATCAAGCAAGTGGTTCACTATGGCGGCGAGGTATGTTCGCCGCTGGTGGTGACGCATCCGAGCGGCAGCGGGTTAATCATGCGTTACAACGAACCGCCGACGGAGGGCAAGAAGTTCCTTAACCAGCATGCGCTTGAATATCATGGCGTTCCGCAAGAAGAGCAGGAGGCTTTCCATCAGACTCTGCAACAGCATCTTTACGATCCCCGCCATTATTACGCCCACCAGTGGCAGCAGGGCGATGTGGTGGTCGCGGATAACTTCTCGCTGCTGCACGGCCGTGAAGGTTTCACCGCCCGCTCCGCCCGTCATCTGCAGCGCGTGCATATTCAGAGCAACCCGGTGTGCGCCAACCTGGCGCTGAAGCCGGCCAACGCAGAGGCTTAACAGGACATTATGGCAAGGATACTGATGGCGGCCGTCGCCACCCCAGGGCACGTTTACCCGATGCTGGGGATTGCCCGTTACCTGATTGCGCAGGGCCACCGGGTGCGAGTGATGACCGGTGCGCTGTTCCGCGAACGCGCCGAAGCGGTGGGCGCACAGTTTGTGCCTTTCGATGCGCAGGTGGATTTCGATTATCGCTACCTGGAGCAGCATTTTCCCGAACGCGCCGCGCTACCACCGGGCAATGCGCAGATGGCGCTGGCGCTGAAAGATTTCTTCGCCGCGCCGATCCCGTTGCTGGACCGGCAACTGAGGGCGGCGATAGCCGCCGAGGTGACCGATCTGTTGATGGTGGAAAACTGCTTCTACGGAGTATTGCCGCTGTTGCAGGTCACCGAGCGCCTGCCGGTGATCGGTATTGGCGTGACGCCGTTGTCGTTCTCGTCCGAAGATTCCATCTTTTACGGGCCGCGCATTCCCCCGGCGCTGTTGCCGCACGAACTGCAACGTGAACAGTTGGTGGACGAAGCCACTCGTGCCTTGATCGATGAGGTACAGCAGAGCTTCAACACCGCGATGGTGCAATCCGGCGGCGGGCCGCTGCAACGGCCGTTCACGGATGCGTTGATAGGCGGCTGCGATCGCTTTTTGCAACTGGCTACCCCGGCGCTGGAGTATTCGCGTGACGATCTGCCGGCAGGCGTGCGATTTATCGGCCCGTTGCGCAGTGCGGTGGCGGCGCAACAAGGCGGGGGCGAGTGGGATGAAACGGATCCTCGCCCGTTGGTTATCGTGACGCAGGGTACGTTGGCGAATGTCGATCTGCACCAGTTGATGGTTCCGACGCTAAAAGCGCTGGCCGGGTTACCGGTGCGGGTGCTGGCGACCACCGGCGGCCGCCCGGTTGATGGGGTGTTGGCGCAACTGCCGGACAACGCCAGAGTACGGGAGTTTATCTCTTTCGAGCACTGGCTGCCGCAGGCGGCGCTGTTGATCACCAATGGCGGTTATGGCTCGATCAACTACGCGCTGGATCACGGTGTGCCCTTGATTGTCGCCGGTACCGGTGAGGATAAGCTCGAGGCGGCTTCTCGGGTGGTGGCTGCGGGCTGCGGGATTAACCTGCATACCAGCGAGCCGGATGAGGCGCAACTGCGACAGGCCGTGCAGCAGGTCCTGTCACAGCCGGTTTATCGGCAGCGCGCGGCGCTGGTACAGGCCGACTATGCCCGTCATGATGCATTGGCGGCGATTGCCGAAGAGGTGGCAGCCTTAACCGGCTGAAAGTCGTCATCGAGTTCTTCTGGGCGCCCTTTGCGGCGCCTTTTTTTATGCAGGTTTCTCTCATCAAATTTGCATGATTATGTACAATTAAAAAACGGTTTTTATTTGACCAGTTGTTAACCCATTGACAACATTACTGATGAAAAGCGGGGGATATCATAATTTTCTAATTATGAAATGAATCTTCTGGCGGTGATCAGATGGGGCAGTTACCCTAAACCTATAGCCTATGGAGTAGGCGTCTAATCAAGAAGAGAGCAAGCATGACTGATTCACAAATCCGCATTGCGATTGCGGGTTCCGGCGGCCGCATGGGGCGCCAATTGATCCAGGCGGTACATCAGGTGCAGGGCGTGGTGTTGGGGGCTGCAGTGTCGCGCCCGGGTTCAAGTCTGATCGGCACCGATGCCGGCGAACTGGCAGGCGTGGGCAGGCTGGGCGTTACCGTCAGCGATAGCCTGGAAAAGGTCGTCGATGACTTTGATATTCTGATCGACTTCACCCGCCCGGAAAGCACGCTGGCGTATCTGGCTTTCTGCGTCGAACATCACAAGGCGATGGTGATCGGCACCACCGGTTTTGACGATGCAGGCAAAGAGGCCATCCGCGCGGCTGCCCAGCAGATTGGCATCGTGTTCGCCGCCAACTTCAGCGTGGGCGTCAACCTGGTGCTGAAACTGTTGGAAAAAGCCGCGCAGGTGATGGGCGACTACACCGACATTGAGATTGTTGAAGCGCACCACCGCCATAAAGTGGATGCCCCTTCGGGCACGGCGTTGGCGATGGGCGAGGCGATTGCCGGCGCGCTGGGGCGTGACCTGAAAGAGTGCGCCGTCTATGCGCGCGAAGGTTATACCGGCGAACGCGATCCCAAGAGCATAGGCTTCGCCACCATCCGTGCCGGCGATATCGTCGGGGAGCATACCGCCATGTTTGCCGACATCGGTGAACGGGTAGAAATCACCCATAAAGCCTCCAGTCGCATGACTTTTGCCACCGGTGCGGTTCGGGCGGCGTCTTGGTTGAATAGCCACGATAAAGGTTTGTTTGATATGCGCGACGTGCTCGGATTGGACCGGTTATAATCGATTTGAATACCATCGTGATGTGGTTGTATTGATCATAAGGCTATGATTAAAGGACAATAATTTCATTGTCCTTTTTTTTAACATTAAAAATGAAGAGTTTGTCTGTTTTTTGTTGGTTAATCATTATTTTTTATAGTTTACTTGTGTTTTATGGCGAGTAATCTCCCTGATAGATACTTTTTAACCGATAACAGACCGTTGGAAAGGTGATTTTTTGTCATTCTTCCTCGCAACCGTTTACCCACCCGAGTTTAGCTGTGTTTTTATGGCTGCTGACCCTATTAAACGTTGAGAAGTGCGAAAATAAGAGAAAAAATGGCGCTTTGGGTAGACAAGCGGAGCACTCATCATTAAAATGCGCCCAATTTGCCAAAAATTGGCCTTGAGGGCGGTTTTTGCATTGATTTAGATCGCGATATCTGAATTAATATGCAGATATTGTGATTGATTATTCCTCGGAGGGTGTTTTGATTAAGTCAGCGCTATTGGTTCTGGAAGACGGAACCCAATTCCACGGTCGGGCCATCGGGGCAGAGGGTACGGCAGTGGGGGAAGTGGTCTTCAATACGTCGATGACCGGCTATCAAGAAATCCTCACTGATCCTTCCTACTCTCGCCAGATCGTTACTCTTACTTATCCTCATATCGGCAATGTCGGCACCAATGCTTCCGACGAAGAATCCTCCGCGGTACACGCCCAAGGCCTTGTCATTCGTGATCTCCCTTTGATTGCCAGCAACTACCGCAGCGAAGAAGGCCTGTCTGAATACCTGAAGCGTCATAACATCGTGGCGATTGCCGATATCGATACCCGCAAGCTGACCCGCCTGTTGCGCGAGAAAGGCGCACAGAACGGCTGCATCATCGCCGCCGACTCACCGGACGCCGCGCTGGCGCTGGCCAAGGCGCAGGGTTTCCCGGGTTTGAAAGGCATGGATCTGGCGAAAGAAGTGACCACCAAAGAAGCCTACAGCTGGCAGCAGGGTAGCTGGACGCTTGAAGGTGAGCTGCCGGAAGCCAAGCCGGCCTCCGAGCTGCCGTTCCACGTGGTGGCTTACGACTACGGCGCCAAGCGCAACATCCTGCGCATGTTGGTGGATCGCGGTTGCCGCCTGACGGTGGTGCCGGCGCAGACCCCGGCAGATGAAGTATTGAAGATGAATCCGGACGGCATTTTCCTGTCCAACGGCCCGGGCGACCCGGAGCCTTGCGATTACGCCATCACGGCCATCAAACAGTTCCTGGAAACCGACATTCCGGTGTTCGGCATCTGCCTCGGCCACCAGTTGCTGGCACTGGCCAGCGGCGCGAAAACCGTGAAGATGAAGCTGGGCCACCACGGCGGTAACCACCCGGTGAAAGATCTGGATAACGACTGCGTGATGATCACTGCACAGAACCACGGTTTTGCGGTTGACGAAAATAACCTGCCGGCCGAACTGCGCGTAACGCACAAATCGCTGTTTGACCACACGGTGCAGGGCATTCACCGCACCGACAAAGCGGCGTTCAGCTTCCAGGGCCACCCGGAAGCCAGCCCGGGCCCGCACGACGCCGCGCCGCTGTTCGACCACTTTATCGAACTGATCGAGACTTACCGTTCTAACGCCAAATAATCAGGAGCAGTAAAAAATGCCAAAACGTACAGACATAAAAAGCATCCTGATCCTCGGCGCTGGCCCGATTGTTATCGGCCAGGCGTGTGAGTTCGACTATTCGGGTGCTCAGGCGTGTAAAGCGCTGCGCGAAGAGGGTTACCGGGTCATTCTGGTGAACTCCAACCCGGCCACCATCATGACCGACCCGGAAATGGCCGATGCGACCTACATCGAACCGATCCACTGGGAAGTGGTGCGTAAAATCATCGAAAAAGAGCGCCCGGATGCGGTATTGCCGACCATGGGGGGCCAGACCGCGCTGAACTGTGCGCTGGAGCTGGAGCGTCAGGGCGTGCTGGCCGAGTTCGGCGTGACCATGATTGGCGCCACGGCCGACGCTATCGATAAAGCCGAAGACCGCCGCCGTTTCGACGTGGCGATGAAGAAAATCGGCCTGGATACTGCGCGTTCCGGCATCGCACATAATATGGAAGAAGCGCTGGCGGTTGCCGCTGATGTTGGCTTCCCGTGCATCATCCGCCCTTCCTTTACCATGGGCGGCACCGGTGGCGGCATCGCTTACAACCGCGAAGAGTTCGAAGAGATCTGCGAGCGCGGCCTGGATCTGTCGCCAACCAAAGAGCTGTTGATCGACGAATCGCTGATCGGCTGGAAAGAGTACGAGATGGAGGTGGTGCGCGATAAGAACGATAACTGCATCATCGTCTGCTCTATCGAAAACTTCGACGCCATGGGCATCCATACCGGTGACTCCATCACCGTGGCACCGGCGCAAACGCTGACCGACAAAGAATACCAAATCATGCGTAACGCCTCGATGGCGGTGCTGCGTGAAATCGGCGTGGAAACCGGCGGTTCCAACGTGCAGTTCTCGGTTAACCCGAAAAACGGTCGCCTGATCGTTATCGAAATGAACCCGCGCGTGTCCCGTTCTTCGGCGCTGGCGTCAAAAGCCACCGGCTTCCCGATTGCCAAAATCGCCGCCAAGCTGGCGGTGGGTTACACCCTCGACGAACTGATGAACGACATCACCGGCGGCCGTACTCCGGCGTCCTTTGAGCCGTCCATCGACTACGTAGTCACCAAAATTCCTCGCTTTAACTTCGAGAAATTTGCCGGCGCTAACGACCGCCTGACCACCCAAATGAAATCCGTCGGCGAAGTGATGGCGATTGGCCGCACCCAGCAAGAATCGCTGCAGAAAGCGCTGCGCGGTCTGGAAGTGGGTGTCACCGGTTTCGACCCGAAAGTGAGCCTGGACGATCCGGAAGCGCTGACCAAAATCCGTCGCGAACTGAAAGATGCCGGCTGCGACCGTATCTGGTACATCGCGGACGCGTTCCGTGCCGGCATGTCGGTAGACGGCGTGTTTAACCTGACCAACGTTGACCGCTGGTTCCTGGTGCAGATTGAAGAGCTGGTACGTCTGGAAGAGCAGGTTGCCGAATCCGGCATCAACGGCCTGACCCACGAGTTCCTGCGTACCCTGAAGCGTAAAGGTTTCGCCGATGCGCGCCTGGCCACGCTGGCCGGCGTAGCCGAGAGCGAAATCCGCAAGCTGCGTCACGGTTATGGCCTGCACCCGGTTTACAAGCGTGTGGATACCTGTGCGGCGGAATTCGCCACCGACACCGCCTACATGTACTCCACTTATGAAGAAGAGTGCGAGTCCAACCCGACCAACGACCGTCCGAAAGTGATGGTGCTGGGCGGCGGTCCGAACCGTATCGGCCAGGGCATCGAGTTCGACTACTGCTGTGTGCACGCCTCGCTGGCGCTGCGCGAAGACGGTTACGAAACCATTATGGTCAACTGTAACCCGGAAACCGTCTCCACCGACTACGACACCTCTGACCGCCTGTATTTCGAGCCGGTGACGCTGGAAGACGTGCTGGAAATCGTACGCATCGAGAAGCCGAAAGGTGTGATCGTGCAGTACGGCGGCCAGACCCCACTGAAGCTGGCGCGTGAGCTGGAAGCCGCAGGCGTACCGATTATCGGTACCAGCCCGGATGCGATTGACCGTGCCGAAGACCGCGAGCGTTTCCAGCAGGCGGTGCAGCGTCTGGGCCTGAAACAGCCGGCCAACGCCACCGTTTCCACCATTGAACAGGCGGTAGAGAAAGCGGCCGGTATCGGTTACCCGCTGGTGGTGCGTCCTTCCTATGTGCTGGGCGGCCGTGCGATGGAAATCGTCTACGACGAAATCGACCTGCGCCGTTACTTCCAGAACGCCGTCAGCGTATCCAACGACGCGCCAGTGCTGCTGGACCGCTTCCTGGATGATGCGGTAGAAGTGGACGTCGATGCCATTTGCGACGGTGAGCGCGTGCTGATTGGCGGCATCATGGAACACATCGAACAGGCTGGCGTGCACTCTGGGGACTCCGCTTGTTCACTGCCTGCTTACACCCTGAGCAAAGACATTCAGGACGTGATGCGTCAACAGGTTGAGAAACTGGCGTTCGAACTGCAGGTGCGCGGTCTGATGAACGTACAGTTCGCGGTGAAGAACAACGAAGTCTACCTGATTGAAGTCAACCCGCGTGCCGCACGTACCGTGCCGTTCGTTTCCAAAGCCACCGGCGTGCCGCTGGCCAAGGTAGCCGCACGGGTCATGGCGGGCAAGACGCTGGCCGAGCAGGGCGTAACGGAAGAAGTTATCCCGCCTTACTACTCAGTGAAAGAAGTGGTGCTGCCGTTCAACAAGTTCCCTGGCGTCGACCCGATTCTGGGGCCGGAAATGCGTTCTACCGGGGAAGTGATGGGCGTGGGTCGCACCTTCGCGGAAGCGTTCTCCAAGGCGATGCTCGGCAGCCAATCAGGCATGAAGAAACAAGGCCGTGCGCTGCTGTCGGTGCGTGAAGGCGATAAAGCCCGCGTGGTGGATCTGGCGGCAAGCCTGCTGAAACAGGGCTTCGAGCTGGATGCGACCCACGGTACTGCGGTCGTGCTGGGCGAAGCGGGCATTAACCCGCGTCTGGTCAACAAGGTGCATGAAGGCCGTCCGCACATTCAGGACCGTATCAAGAATGGCGAGTATACCTACATCGTGAACACCACGGCCGGTCGCCAGGCGATTGAGGACTCCAAGCTGATTCGCCGCAGCGCGTTGCAGTACAAGGTGCATTACGACACCACCCTGAACGGCGGCTTTGCCACCGCGATGGCGCTGAAAGCGGATCCGACCGAGCAAGTGACCTCCGTGCAGGAGCTGCATGCTCGCATCACCAAGTAATCCAGTGATGCCGTAATGCCAGAGGGCGCTGCATATGCAGCGCCCTTATTTTTTTATCTTGTTCAGCAAATTTGTTGCCTTGAATTAGAAATTTCCGCTATCAATCATTCAGCAAACTGTCACGCTGTATGATTGGTATATGCTTGATGTATTGGCACGGAACGAAGGAACGACGACCCCCATGATTCTGATTATTTACGCCCATCCTTATCCCCGGCATTCGCATGCCAATCACCGTCTGCTGCAGGCGGTAAAAGACATTCCTGACGTGGAAGTGCGCGCGCTCTATGAGCTGTATCCTGACTTCAACATCGATATCAACGCCGAGCAGCGTGCGCTGGAGCGCGCCGATATGGTGGTGTTCCAGCATCCCATGCAGTGGTACAGCCTGCCGCCGCTGCTGAAACTGTGGATCGACAAGGTGCTGGAGCACGGCTGGGCCTACGGCCATGACGGCGATGCGCTGGTGGGCAAGGACTGCCTGTGGGCGGTCACCAGCGGCGGGGACGAGCATCATTTCGAGCTGGGCGATTACCCAAATTTCGCCGCGCTGGGGCAGCCGCTGCAAGCGACCGCGATCTATTGCGGGATGAACTGGCAACCCTACTTTGCCGTGCATAATACCTTTACCTGCAACGAGCCGGCGCTGATTGCCGCCGGCGAGGCCTACCGCCAGCGTTTGGTAGAGTATCTGATGGAACACAGTGAGCCTGCGGATCAGGGAGTCGGCCATGGATAATCACAACATGATGATTGAGGGGCTGATCTATCTCGGATCGGCCGCGCTGTTCGTGCCGATTGCCGTGCGTCTCGGCTTGGGTTCGGTGCTCGGCTACCTGATCGCCGGCTGCATTATCGGCCCCTGGGGGCTGAAGCTGGTCTCCGACGCCGAGTCTATTCTGACCTTCGCCGAGATTGGCGTGGTACTGATGCTGTTTATCATTGGGCTGGAGCTGGATCCTAAACGGCTATGGACGCTGCGTGCCTCGGTGTTTGGCGGCGGCAGCATCCAGATGACGGGCTGCGGGCTGGCGCTCAGCGCCTTTTGTTATTTCCTCGGGCTGGACTGGAAGGTGGCGCTGCTGATTGGCCTGACGCTGGCGCTGTCTTCTACCGCCATCGCGATGCAGGCGATGAGCGAGCGTAACCTGACGCCATCGCCGATTGGCCGCAGCTCGTTTGCGGCGCTGTTGTTCCAGGATATCGCGGCGATCCCGCTGGTGGCGATGATCCCTCTGTTGGCCAGCAGCGGCGCGACCACCACACTGGGCGCGTTCGCGCTGTCGGCGGCGAAGGTGGTGGGCGCGCTGGCGATCGTGGTGCTGCTCGGCCGCTATGTCACCCGCCCGCTGCTGCACTTTGTCGCTCGTTCGGGCATGCGTGAAGTGTTCAGCGCCGTGGCGCTGTTCCTGGTGTTCGGTTTTGGCATCCTGCTGGAAATGGCCGGGCTGTCGATGGCGATGGGCGCTTTCCTTGCCGGGGTGCTGCTGGCGAGTTCTGAATATCGTCATGCACTGGAAAGCGACATTCAACCGTTCAAGGGCCTGTTGCTCGGGCTGTTCTTTATCGGTGTCGGCATGTCCATCGACTTCGGTACTCTGTTCCACCATCCGTTGCTGATCGCCTCGCTGTTATTGGGTTTTATGTTGATCAAGGCGGCGTTGCTGTGGCTGATTGGGCCGTGGCTGGGCGTGCCAAAACGCCAGCGCGGCATGTTCGCTATTTTGTTGGGGCAGGGCAGTGAGTTTGCCTTTGTGATCTTCGGCGCCGCCCAGTTGGCCGGCGTGTTGCCGCCAGACTGGGCTAAATCGCTGACGCTGGCGGTCGCTCTGTCGATGGCGGCGACGCCGCTGTTACTGGTGGTGGCCGCGAGGCTGGAGAAAAATGCGCCGAAGGACGAACGTCCGGCGGATGTGATTGATGAAGAAAACGCCAGCGTGATCATTGCCGGCTTCGGCCGTTTTGGCCAGATCGCCGGCCGTTTGCTGTTGGCTAACGGCGTCCACACCGTGGTGTTGGATCACGATCCGGACCATATTGAAACGCTGAGAAAATTCGGTACCAAAGTGTTTTACGGCGACGCGACTCGTGCCGATCTGTTGGAAGCTGCGGGCGCGGCACATGCCAAGGTGCTGATTAACGCCATCGACGACGTGGAAGCCAACCTGCAACTGACCGAACTGGCCAAGCGACACTTCCCGCACCTGAAAATCGTGGCACGCGCGCGCGATGTCGATCACTGGTATCAACTGCGGCAGCTAGGGGTGGAAAGCCCGGAACGCGAAACCTTCGAAAGTTCGCTGCGCATTGGCCGCGAGGCGCTGGAGCTGCTGGGGCTGGACGCCTACGAGGCACGGGAAAAAGCGGATACCTTCCGGCGCTACAACCTGAAGATGCTGGAAAACACGCTGGAGAATTACCAGGATACCGAGTTCCGTATCGCCAGCCTGCAGCGGGCTAAGGAAATGCTCAGCGCGGCCATCGAGCAGGATCAGAATCGGTTGGCGCGGGTGCAGCAAACCGGCTGGCGTGGCAGCATTGACGGCAAGGCACCGGAAGACGACGTGGTGGAAGCCAAGGGCTAACGCCGGGGGCGCAGTTCGGCACTGCGCCCTTTTCGCATCAGCTCAGTGCAACCTTGATACCCAGCGCGATCAGCATGCCGCCCAGCAGCTTGTCGACCACCTTCTGCGTTTTTTCCAACCCGCGACGCACCGGTCCGCTCTGGAACAAGAACACCAATACTGGCCACCAGACGGCGGACAGGCCCAGGATAATCCCCGCATACCACAGTTTTTCGCCCAGCCCGGAGTCGATCTGCAGCACCTGCGTGAAGACCGCCAGGAAGAACAGCGTGGCTTTGGGGTTGAGCAGATTGCACAGATAACCCTGCACAAAAGCGCTTTTCAGGCTCACCTGCTGCTGCGGCAGGTTACCGACGTTCATCTTGCTGCCCCCGCGCGACAGCAGCGCCTGAATGCCCACCCAGATCAGGTAGACCGCACCGGCGTATTTCAGCACGTTGAACAGCCACGGCGTAGTGGTGATCACCACCGCCAACCCGGCAACGCAGTAAGACATGTGGGTCGCGACGCCACAGATCACCCCGAGGGCGGTCATCATGGCGGCGGGGCGCGGATAGCGAGCGGCATTCTTGATCACCAGGAAAAAGTCTGGGCCGGGCGACAGCATGCCCAGGGCGACAATACCGGCGACGAACAGCGAAGTTTCAAGCATGGTTTTGAGTCTCTGCACAAAAGGCGTAATTGCGCTGATAATAACGCTGCTTCTCCTGATTAGCATCAACCCATTGGGACCCTGTTAGGCAATATGATGAACTTTTATTCAGGGCGTACCACGGGACATTATGAATCAAACCACAACGATCGAAATGCCGGAGCCGCACCGGCAACAGCGTGAAATCACTCGCCTGTGCATTCAATGCGCCTTGCTGCTGTTGCAGCACGGCGCTGAAAGCATGGTGGTGGAACAATTATCGACCCGGCTGGGCATAGCGCTGGGTATGGACAGCGTGGAAAGCTCCATTTCGGCCAACGCGGTGGTGCTGACGACCATCAGCCATGGCGAATGCCTGACCACCACGCGCAAGAACATCGATCGGGGCATCAATATGCAGGTGGTGACCGAGGTACAGCATATCGTCATTCTGGCGGAACATCGGCTGGCGGATGCGCGCGATGTTGCCCGGCGTTTCGAGAAAATTCGCCCGCTGCGCTACCCTCGCTGGCTGGTGGTGGTGATGGTGGGGCTGTCGTGCGGTTGTTTCAGCATGCTCAACGGCGGCGGCGGGGATGCCTTTGTGGTCACCTTTATCGCCAGCGGCGTGGCGATGCTGGTACGCCAGATGCTCACCGCCCGCCATATGAATCCGCTGATCAACTTTTGCCTGACGGCGTTTGTCGCTACCTCGGTTTCCGGCCTGTTGCTGCGGTTAGCCGCGTTCAGCGACACCTCCAGCGTGGCGATGGCCGCCAGCGTGCTGCTGCTGGTGCCGGGATTCCCGCTGATCAACGCGGTGGCGGACATGTTTAAAGGCCATGTGAATACCGGATTGGCGCGCTGGGCTATGGCCAGTCTGCTGACCTTGGCTACCTGTATCGGGGTGGTGATGGCGATGTCGCTGTGGGATTTGCGGGGGTGGTCATGAGTCTGTTGTGGGCCTTGTTGCTGGAAATGCTGCTGGCGGCGGTGCCGGCGCTGGGCTTCGCCATGGTGTTCAACGTGCCGCTGCGTGCGCTGCGCTACTGCGCCCTGCTCGGCGCGGTGGGCCGGGGTTCGCGCATGTTGATGATACACGTCGGCATGAATATCGAGTGGGCGTCGCTGCTGGCGGCGATTTTGATCGGCATCATCGGCATCTATTGGTCGCGCTGGCTGTTGGCACACCCGAAGGTCTTTACCGTAGCGGCGGTGATCCCGATGTTCCCCGGTATTTCCGCCTATACCGCGATGATCACGGTGGTGGAGATTTCGCATCTGGGCTATAGCGAAGCCTTGATGGAAACCATGGTCACCAACTTTCTCAAGGCCAGTTTCATCGTTGGCGCGCTATCGATAGGGTTGTCATTGCCGGGGTTGTGGCTGTATCGAAAACGTCCAGGGGTATGAAACCCGGCAGCCGTAAAACGCTGGTTATTAGATATACTGATAAGAGCTATCTTATATATTCATCTTGCTTGATTAGCCTATCGACGACAGATAGGCCTTTACGTATAGTGTGAGCAATTTTGCTGCCTACACAGGGTTTAACAATGATTATCAGCCTGATCGCTGCCTTGGCGGCGGATCGCGTTATTGGTATGGAAAACGCCATGCCGTGGCATTTACCGGCAGACTTAGCGTGGTTTAAACGTAACACGCTGAATAAACCGGTCATTATGGGCCGTAAAACGTTCGAGTCCATTGGTCGCCCGCTGCCGGGCCGCCATAACATCGTTTTAAGCAGCCGTCCCGGCAGTGAAGCCGGGGTGACCTGGGCTACGTCTTTGGACGACGCGCTGGCTGCGGCCGGTGATGTGGAAGAAGTCATGGTCATGGGCGGTGGGCATATCTACACCCAGTTCCTGGCGCGTGCTGACCGCATGTATCTGACGCATATCGACGCCGAAGTCGGTGGCGACACCCATTTCCCGGACTACGAGCCGGACGAATGGGAAACCTCGTTCAGCGAATTCCATGATGCTGACGAACTGAACTCCCACAGCTACTGCTTTGAGATTTTAGAACGCCGTTGATTTTCGGGCGTTAGCTACCACCTCCCAAAGGGCGCAAGAGATTGTGCCCTTTGTCGTTTTTGCGCCGTTTAGTTGTAACATTTTCGTCACACTTACTGATTAGTATGAAGCTCAACTTCGAGCGCCCGGCAACTCTGGTGAATCTTGATCGTGGCGCCATCTAAAAAGGAAGCAGACACATGACGAGCAAAATTGAGCAACTGGACGCCGACCGCCTGACCGATCCCACCCGTCGTAAACTGCTGCTCGGCAGCGCAGGCGCTGTTGGCCTGGCGGGATTTCTTGGCGGCGGCATCTGGACGGTTTCCGCCGAGGCGCTGGCCGAGGATTTACCGCCGAACAAGCTGTTGGGCTTTAAAGGCATTGCAGCCTCCACCGCCGACGAAGTGGTGATTGCGCCGGGGTATCGCGCCGAGGTGTTGATCTCCTGGGGGGAGCCGCTGGTGGAGGGCGCCGCCGCATTTGACGCCCAGGGCAACAACAGCGCCGCCGATCAGGAAAAGCAGTTTGGCGACAACAATGACGGCATGAGCTTCTTCCCGATTGATGACAATCACGGCGTGATGGCCATCAACAACGAATACGTGAATGAGCAGTACCTGTTCGCCCACGGCGGCAGCAAGGCCACCAGCCTGGAGGACGTACGTAAATCCCAGGCGGCGCATGGTGTTTCCATCGTGGCGGTGAGGCGCGCCGGCGATAGCCAACGCTGGGAGGTGGAGCGCCCTTCGCGCTATAACCGCCGTATCACCGCCAACACCGAAATGCAGTTCAGCGGCCCGGCCGCCGGCCATCCGCTGCTGCAAACCGCAGCCGATCCCACCGGGCGCAAAGTACTGGGTACTTTCGGGAACTGCGCTAACGGCAAAACGCCCTGGGGCACCTACCTGACCTGCGAAGAGAATTTCGATACCTATTTCGGCACCCATCAGGCCGACTATCAAACTACGGCAGAACAGAAGCGCTATACGTTGAAGGTCAGCGAACCTGAGCGCAACTGGCCGGACTATGATGAGCGCTTTGACGTGGCGAAGAACCCGAATGAATTCAACCGCCACGGCTGGATCGTTGAAATCGACCCGATGAACCCTACGTCAACGCCAATCAAACACACTGCGCTGGGCCGCTTCAAGCATGAAAATGCCGCGGTGACCGTTGCTAAAGATGGGCGTCTGGTGGTCTACATGGGTGACGACGAGCGTGGCGAGCATATCTATAAGTACGTCTCGAAAGGTCAGGTTGATATCGCCAATCCGGCCAATAACCGCAGCTTGCTGGATGAAGGCACGTTGTATGTGGCGCAGTTTGACGGTGACGCCGGCGGTACGCCGCTGAAGGGGACGGGGCGCTGGATTGCGCTGGAATTCGGTAAAAACGGCCTGACGCCGGAAAACGGCTTCCGTGATGAGGCGGAGGTGTTGATCTTTGCGCGCAAGGCAGCGGCGCAGGTGGGGGCAACCAAAATGGATCGCCCTGAATGGATCGCCGTGAACCCGCATGACGGGCGCGCTTATTGCACGCTGACCAATAACAGCAAGCGCGGTGAAGAAGGGATGCCGCTGAACGCCGCCAACCCGCGGCCGAACAATGTTTACGGCCAGATTATTCGCTGGGATGAGGGCGGCGACGCCACCGCAGCCTCTTTTACCTGGGATATTTATGCGCTGTGCGGCAATCCGATCGCGCACCCGGAAGGGGTCAATCGCGGTACGCCGAACATCACCGCAGATAATACCTTTAACAGCCCGGACGGGTTGGGTTTTGATAAGACTGGGCGCCTGTGGATCCTCACCGACGGCAAGTACAGCAACAAGGGCGATTATGCCGGGCAGGGGAATAACCAAATGCTGGTGGGGGACCCGCTGAGCGGTGAAATCCGCCGCTTTATGGTTGGGCCGAAGTCGTGCGAGCTGACCGGCATCACCTTCACGCCGGATTACAAGACGATGTTCGTCAACGTGCAGCATCCGGGTGAAGACGGCGACTCTCATTTCCCGAACAACAGCCCGCGCCCGCGTTCGTCAGTCTTGATGATTACGCGTGAAGATGGCGGGGTGATTGGCGCTTAAGCTTAAACGGAAAAGGCCGGGGCGGCGTCGAACAGCCCCGGTTTTATTATGACGCTGCCAGGGTATTCGCGTTGTCGAGTATATCGCGGCGGTTTGAAGGTTGAGTGAAGTACTGTTGGTCTTCCCAGCGTAACATGGTCAGATCGCCTCCCCAGCAACAGCCGGTATCGAGGCCCACAATGCCTTCTGGCGTGCCCTTACCTTCCAGCGATGCCCAATGACCAAAGATAATGGTGTATTCAGGATCCACTAAACGCGGCAATTCAAACCAGGGTTTCAGCGGCGCAGGGGCGGTGCCCGGCGCATCTTTGCAGATCATGTCGAGCTGGCCATTCGGGAAACAGTAGCGCATGCGCGTCAGGGCATTGGTGCTGAAACGCAGGCGCGCCAACCCACTCAGTTCCGGAGTCCAGTTGTTCGGCATATCGCCGTACATGGCATCCAGGAACAACGGATAGCTGTCGCTGCTCAGTACCGCTTCGACTTCGCGGGCGCACAGTTGGGCGGTTTCAATATCCCACTGCGGCGTGATGCCGGCATGCGCCATCACCAGTTTGAGTTCTTCATCCACCTGCAGCACCGGCTGGCGGCGCAGCCAGTTGATCAGCTCATCGGCATCCGGGGCTTCCAGCAGCGGGGTAATGCGGTCTTTGGGTTTGTTGCGGCTAATACCGGCATAGACGGCCAGCAGATGCAGATCGTGGTTGCCCAACACCATACGCACCGCAGGGCCAAGTGAACGCACGTAGCGCAACACGTCCAGCGAGCCGGGACCGCGGGCGACAAGATCGCCGGTCAGCCACAGTCGGTCGCTTTGAGGATCGAAAGCCACCTGGGCCAATAGCGATTGAAGTTCATCAAAACAGCCATGAACGTCGCCGATAAGATATGTCGACATAGTTAGTGAATCAGTGTTGGGATAGCTAAGCGGAACACGGGAATGGCAGTGCGGAATGGCTGACCCTGATGATCAACCATTTCGTAATGGCCTTCCATGGTACCCAACGGCGTTTCAAGAACCGCGCCGCTGGTATATTGGAATTCACCGCCGGGCTGAATGAGCGGCTGTTCGCCGACCACGCCTTCGCCCTGAACTTCGGTTTGGCGGCCATTGGCGTTGGTGATTAGCCAATAGCGGCCCAGCAGCTGCACGTTGAAACGCCCCAGGTTGCGGATGGTGATGGTATAAGCGAAGACGTAACGTTCTTCTTCAGGTATCGACTGTGATTCCACGTAGATACTTTGTACCTGAATACATACACGGGGCGAATCAATCATGACCACTACTCCTTATTGCTGCGGCGTGGGGTTGGCTGAAAGCCAGTTAGCCAGCTTACAGTATTGCGCCACAGAAATATTCTCTGCTCTTAACGTCGGATCGATACCTAATTCCGTCAACTGCTCTGGGGTGAACAGATCGCCCAGGCTGTTGCGAACGGTTTTCCGGCGTTGGTTGAATGCCTGAGTGGTAATGCGGCTAAGCATACGCACATCACCCACCGGGTTTGGGTTCACCTGGTGCGGCACCAGACGTACCACGGCGGAATCCACTTTAGGCGCCGGCGTGAACGAGGTAGGTGGCACTTCCAGCACCGGAATCACGTTGCAGTAGTACTGCGCCATCACGGTCAAACGCCCGTAGGCTTTGCTGTTCGGGCCTGCAACCAGGCGGTTGACTACCTCTTTTTGCAACATAAAGTGCATGTCGCGAATGGCCTGAGTATAGCTGAAAAGGTGGAACATCAGCGGCGTCGAAATGTTATACGGCAGGTTGCCAAACACGCGCAGCGATTGGCCGGCCTGCTCGGCCATCTCGGCGAAATTCACCGTCATGGCATCTTGCTGGTGAATGGTCAGCTTGTCTTTCAGCTGCGGGTGGTTTGCCAGGCGGGCCGCCAGATCGCGGTCCAGCTCAATCACCGTCATGCGGTCCATGCGTGCGCCGACCGGCTCGGTCAGTGCGCCCAGGCCGGGGCCGATCTCGACCACCGCTTCGCCCGGCTGTGGGTGAATGGCGGAGACAATGCTATCGATGACAAACTGATCGGTTAAAAAGTTTTGTCCAAAGCGTTTGCGGGCAAAGTGCCCTTGGTGGACTTTATTATTCATTACAATTAATTATCATTTTAATGGCGAGATTCAAGGCCGTTTTGAAACTGCCCGCATCGGCGGTGCCGGTGCCGGCCAGTTCCAGAGCGGTACCGTGGTCGACCGAGGTACGAATAAAAGGCAAACCGAGGGTGATATTTACCGCCCGGCCGAACCCTTGGTATTTTAGCACCGGCAGACCCTGATCGTGATACATCGCCAGCACCGCATCGGCGTGTTGCAGATACTTGGGCTGGAACAGGGTGTCCGCCGGCAGTGGGCCGATAAGAACGATGCCCTCATCGCGCAACGCATCGAGCGCCGGGATGATGGTATCAATCTCTTCGCGCCCCATGTGGCCGCCTTCCCCGGCGTGCGGGTTAAGCCCGCAGACATAAATCTGCGGCTGGGCGATGCCAAATTTGGTTTTCAGATCGTGGTCGAGTATGCGGATGACTTCGAACAGGCTTTGACGAGTGATGGCGCCCGGCACCGCCAATAACGGCAGGTGAGTGGTCGCCAGCGCTACGCGCAGTTCTTCGGTTGCCAGCATCATCACCACGCGATCGCAACCGCTGCGATCGGCAAAGAATTCGGTATGGCCAATGAACGGCACGCCGGCGTCGTTGATCACGCCTTTGTTCACCGGGCCGGTAATCAGCGCGGCGAACTCGCCGTTCAGGCAGCCGTCGCAGGCGCGTGCCAGGGTTTCCACCACATAGGCGCTGTTGCCCACGTTCAGCTCGCCCGCGACAACCGGATGGGCGGTGGCTACCGGCAGCACCGTTAGCGTACCTGCACGCTGCGGTTGGGCGGGTTGGCCCGCCTGATAGTCGCGAAGCTGCAACGGCAGATTCAACTGCCGGGCGCGCTCAAGCAACAAGGCCGGATCCGCGCACACCACCAGTTCAACAGGCCAATCCTGTTGCGCCAGCGCTGCCACTAAATCCGGCCCAACCCCGGCAGGCTCGCCGGGGGTGATGACTATGCGATTATTGTTGTGCATTACCGTCAAGGATCTTCACGTAAGCCTGAGCACGTTGTTCCTGCATCCAGGTCTGCGCTTCTTCAGCAAACTTGCGGTTGAACAGCATGCGGTAAGCGCGATCTTTCTGCGCAGCGTCGGTTTTGTCCACCTGGCGGGTATCCAGCAACTGAATCAGGTGCCAGCCGAAGGAGGAGTGCACCGGTTTGCTGACTTCGCCTTTGCTCAGCTTCATCAACGCATCGCGGAAGGCCGGATCGTAAATGTCCGGAGAAGCCCAGCCCAGATCGCCGCCCTGCAACGCAGAACCCGGATCCTGAGACAGCTGTTTGGCTTCGTCAGCAAACTTGGCGTTACCGCTCTTGATGGCTTCGGCTACTGCCTGAAGCTTGGCGCGAGCCTGATCGTCGGTCAGCACCACAGAAGGTTTCAGCAGAATGTGGCGTGCATGAACCTCGGTGACGGACACGGACTGGTTGGCACCGCGGATATCATTCACTTTCAGAATGTGGAAACCGACACCGGAGCGGATCGGGCCGACCACGTCGCCTTTTTTGGCGCTGGCCAGTCTTTCGGCAAACAGGGTAGGGATTTCCTGCAGTTTGCCCCAGCCCATGTTGCCGCCTTTTAGCGCCTGGGAATCGGCAGAATAGGAGATCGCAAGTTTACCGAAATCGGCGCCGCCGTTGATTTCACCCATCAGCTTTTTGGCCAGGGTTTCCGCTTCGTCAACCTGCTGCTGCGACGGGTTTTCCGGCAACGGGATCAGGATATGGCTGATGTTCATCTCGGTATCGCTGCCGTTCTGGGCACCAACCTGTTTTGCCAGTGCGTCGACTTCCTGAGGCAGGATCGTGACGCGACGGCGCACTTCGTTGTTGCGCACTTCAGAAATCAGCATTTCCTTGCGGATCTGGGAACGATAGGTGTTGTAGTTCAGCCCTTCGTACGCCAGGCGGCTGCGCATCTGATCGATGCTCATTTTGTTCTGTGCGGCGATATTGCCGATGGCTTTGTCCAGATCGGCATCGGAAACGGCGATCCCCATTTTCTTGGCCATCTGCAGCTGGATGTTATCCATAATCAGACGTTCGAGGATCTGGTGACGCAGCGTAGCGTCATCCGGCAATTGCTGGCCTGCCTGTTGCGCGTTGAGCTTCACCGACTGCAACAGGCTGCTAACGTCGCTCTCAAGCACTACGCCGTTATCCACGACGGCGGCGACTTTATCCACTTCTTGGGGTGCTGCGAACGCGGTATTGGCGCAAACCACCAATCCGAGAATAAGCGTTCTCCAGTTCTTCATACATTTCCCATTCTGTAATCCGCAAATGCGGGTGAAAGTTGTCGTTTTCAAAGTGTTACAAAGTATCAAAACGCACGCTGGTAAGGCAGAATGCCGGAACGCAGCATTTCCGCGGAGCCCAGGCTGTGATCGCTGCTCAGGCCACGCAGTTCGATATTGAATGAAACTTTGTTGTCATAAACGCTGCTTTGGTTGCTGTTGTTCCAGTCGGTGATCTTGCGCTCATAGCCCAGGGTCACCGCCCAGCAGCAGGTGTTGTACTTCAGCCCGAGCAACTGATCGGCGGACTGTTGCGCGCGGGTGTCGTAGTAATAAGCGCCCACGATTGACCAGCGATCGACAATCGGCCAACTGCCGGTTACGCCCACCTGAGAGATCCCGTCCTGATAGGCTGGAACCTGCCTGGTGTTCAGCGCCGTCTGGATATATTCCGGCGTTGCGTAGCGGTAGTTCAACTGCAGAACGCGTTCAGCGTCCTGGCGGTACTCCAGCACGCCGTTGCCCAATGAGATGCTGTTCAGGCGCGTATCATACTGCAGCCCGCCACGCAGTCCCCAACGATCGTCAATCTTCCAATAGGTATCGCCAGCCCAAGCCAGGCTGCCGGTATTATCGTTGTTGTCGTAGTTCGTCGTCTGGTCGCCGGTACGTGAACGGCTGAAGTAGTAGATTTGACCCACGGAAGCGTTAAAACGTTCAACCAGCGCGTCATCATAAATTCGCGTGGTTAAACCGGTGGATACACGGTTCTGCGAGGCGATGCGATCCAGGCCGCTGTAAGTGCGGTCGCGGAACAGGCCGGAGTAGTCGGTCTGCAGCAGCGTGGTGTCGTAGGTATAGATGTTGCTTTGGTCGCGATAAGGCACGTACAGGTACTGGAAGCGTGGTTCGAGGGTCTGGGTAGCGCCTTCGTTCCAGATCATCGGGCGCTCGAACACCAGCTTGCCGTCGACCTTGAACTGCGGTAGCACACGGTTGACCGAGTCTTGCAGGTCTGGCGCGTCATTGCCGGTGCGGCTCTTGTAGTTGTTGGCAAAGCCGTCAGGAATATCCTGCTGATAATGGGTGGCCAGCAGTTTGGCTTCAGTGTTCAGGCTGGCCCAACCGTTGGTCAACGGTAGATTGAGCGTCGGCTCCAGGTGCAAACGGGTCGCATCCGGGCTGTAGGGGTTAACGCTGGTGAACTTGGCCGCCTGGCCGTAAATACGCAAATCGAACGGGCCAAGATCGTTTTTATAGTAGTTCAGGTCCAGTTGCGGCTGAACTTTGTACGAATCCGATTGGCTGCGGTCGGTGCCGTCATAGATCTGGAACTGCTTGGAGCTTAAGGTGGCATCCCAGTTGTCGATGGCATAGCCGACGCTGAATTTCTGCGTTGCGTAACCGTCGGTGGTAGAGCCGTATTTCGAGTCCAGATCGGTAAAGTATTTGGAGTCGCTGACTTTGGTGTAGTCAACGTTAAAACGCCACACCTGATCCATCACGCCGTTGTGATTCCAGTAGAACAACCAGCGGGTACTGTCGTCAGGGTTGTCCTTGCTGTATTCCTTGTCGTCCGGCAACCAGTCGAACTCCATCAGGCCCAGGCCGGGCTGCACCAGATAGCGGAATTCGTTCTGCCACTGCAGGCCACGTTTGGACATGTAGTGCGGTGTGATGGTGGCGTCGAAGTTTGGCGCGATGTTCCAGTAATACGGCAACATGAACTCAAAGCCATTGTTGCTGCCGTATTTTGCATTCGGGATCAGGAAACCGGAGCGGCGTTTATCGCCGACCGGCAATTGCAGGTACGGGCTGTAAAACACCGGTACGCCACCGATTTTGAAGCGGGCGTTCCAGACTTCGGCCACCTGCTCTTCGCGGTCGTGGATCACTTCTGAACCGACGACGCTCCAGCTGTTGTCGCCAGGCAAACAAGAGGTAAAGGTGCCGTTTTCCAGAATGGTGTAACGGTTGGCGCCGCGCATCTTCATTTTGTCGGCGTCGCCACGCCCCTGACGGCCTACCATTTGGTAGTCGCCTTCATAGACGTCGGTATCTTTGTTGTTCAGGTTTGACCAGGCTTTCGGGCCTTTCAGCTTGATCTGATTGTCGCTGTAGTGCACGTCACCGGTCGCAGTCACGGTGCGCACCGGTTCGGTCTGCCCCGGATTTTGCGTCTGGTTCAGTTCCACTTGCTTGGCGGTCAGGGTGCTGTTGCCTTGTTCAATATTCACGTTGCCGGTGAACAGGGCGCTTTTCGGATAGTCTGCTTTAGAGTCATCCGCATGGATAGTGACAGGCAGGCTGTTCGGGTCGCCGCTGACCAGCGGTTTGTCATAAACAGGGACGCCAAGCATACATTGCTCGGCCAGATCAGCCAGCGCGTGCTGACTGTAGAGTGCCGTCCAAATCATTGTGGCCAGCAGTGTTGGGAAACTTTTTTTCATACGCGGTTTTGGTGTTCCGTCATCAGAGGCGTCATGTCCGGCAAACGGTCAGAGACTATATCACTCATCTGCGTTGCGCTAGTGTTAAATCCTGCCGTTTACTTGCGTCGTCGTTAGGCGCAAAGATAAATGACAGGTATGATAATCCAAATCCTGGGAAAAATCGCCTTAACCCTTATCTAAGACACAAGGGAGCCGGCGGCTTTCGGCATGATAATTGAGGAGTATATGCAGTATTGGGGAAAACTGCTCGGGGTCATCGTTGCCATTTGGTCTGGCGCGGGATTCTGGGGTGTAGTTTTGGGGCTGATTGTCGGTCATATGATCGACACTGCGCGCAGCAACAAGCGCAGCCGGGGCTTTTTCGCCGATCAGCAAACGCGGCAAACGCTGTTTTTCCGCACCACTTTTCAGGTGATGGGTCACCTGACCAAATCAAAAGGGCGCGTTACCGAGGCGGATATTCAGATCGCCAGCCTGTTTATGGATCGTCTGCAACTGCACGGCGAAGCCCGTACGGCGGCGCAGCAGGCGTTTCGCGAAGGCAAACAGAGCCAGTTCCCGCTGAGAGAGACGCTGCAGCAGTTCCGCAGCATCTGTTTCGGGCGTTTTGACCTGATTCGGATGTTTCTGGAAATTCAAATCCAGGCGGCGTTTGCCGACGGCTCGCTGCATCCGAACGAACGTCAGGTGCTGTATGTGATCGCTGAAGAACTGGGCATTTCACGCGCGCAGTTCGATCAATTCCTCAGCATGATGGAAGGCGGGCGTCAGTTTGGCGGCGGCCAGCAGGGCGGCTATCAGCAAGCGCAACGCGGACCAACGCTGGAGGATGCCTGCAAAGTGCTGGGCGTCAGCAGCAGTGACGATGCCACCACCATCAAGCGCGCCTACCGCAAGCTGATGAGCGAACACCATCCGGATAAACTGGTGGCGAAAGGTTTGCCGCCGGAAATGATGGAAATGGCCAAGCAGAAAGCGCAGGAGATTCAGGCGGCGTATGACCTGATCAAGCGCGAGAAAGGCTTCAAATAACGATACCCGTCATACTGCGTAGGGGCCCAGCATGCTGGGCCCGTTTTAAATGCGATTCAGAAATCCGGCTCGGCGCGGAAATGCATCGGCGTCTGGAATGCCGGATGGGTGATGCGCAGTTCCTGCGCATGCAGTTGCAATCGCGGTGCCATTGCCCTGGCTTCGGGGTGCGCATAGAACCCATCGCCGAGGATCGGGTGGCCCAGCGCCAGCATATGCACACGCAACTGATGAGAGCGGCCGGTGATCGGCGTCAGTTTTACCCGCGTACTGCCATCGGCATCGCGCGACAACACCAGATACTCGGTTTGTGCCGCTTTGCCGGTTTCGAAACACACCTTCTGCAGCGGCCGGTTCGGCCAGTCGCAAATCAGCGGTAAATCCACCACCCCTTCATCGTGCTCCAGATGGCCCCATACGCGGGCGATATAGCATTTCTTCGGCTCGCGATCGCGGAACTGACGTTTGAGCTCACGCTCTGAGGCCTTGTTCAGCGCCACCACAATCACCCCGCTGGTTGCCATATCCAGGCGATGCACCGATTCGGCTGCCGGAAAGTCCGCCTGAATGCGCGTCATCAGGCTGTCTTTGTTTTCCGGCGCGCGGCCGGGCACCGACAGCAGGCCGCTAGCCTTGTTGACCACGATAATGTGCTCATCCTGATACAGAATATGCATCGGGTCCTGAGGGGGATTGTAGGGTTCCATCTTGGCTCCGCTGAAAGTGACCGTACGGGGAACCGGAGTTCCCCGTAACGCAGGTTACTGGTGAGTGACCACCACCAGACGGATAGCGTCCAGACGCCATCCCGCTTCATTCAGGTTGACCAGCACCTGTTTACGGTTGAACTCCAGCGCTTCCACTTCGTCATCACGGATGTTCGGGTTAACCGCCTTCAGCGCTTCCAGACGCGCCAGTTCGGTGCTCAGCTTGTCGTCCGCTTCCTGTTTCGCCTGTTCAATCAGCGCGCGCGCCTGGTCTTCAACCAGGCTTTCCGCCTGTTGCAGCATGGCGTGTACGTCCTGCTGTACGGCGTTGACCAGCTTGCTGGAGGTATGGCGGTTGACTGCGTTCAATTGGCGGTTGAAGCTTTCGAATTCGACCTGCGCCGCCAGGTTGGTGCCTTTGCGGTCCATCAGCATGCGGATTGGTGTCGGTGGCAGGAAGCGGGTCAGTTGCAGGTGTTTCGGCGCCTGCGCCTCCACCACGTACACCAGTTCGACCAGCAAGGTGCCGACCGGCAGCGCCTTGTTTTTCAACAGAGACACCGCACAGCTGCCGGTATCGCCGGACAGGATCAGGTCCAGGCCGTTACGGATGATCGGGTGTTCCCAACTGACGAACTGCGCGTCTTCACGCGACAGAGCCTGCTCGCGATCGAAGGTGACGGTGCAGCCGTCTTGCGGCAGGCCAGGGAAGTCCGGTACCAGCATGTGATCGGAAGGCGTCAGCACAATCAGGTTGTCGCTGCGATCGTCCTGGTTGATGCCGACGATGTCGAACAGGTTAAGCGCAAAGCCCACCAGATTGACGTCGTTGTCCTGATTGGCGATGGCCTCCGCCAGTGCCTGAGCTTTCTCGCCGCCGTTGGAGTGCATTTCCAGCAGGCGATCGCGGCCCTGCTCCAGTTGCGCCTTGAGGTGGTCGTGCTGTTGGCGGCAAGCGTGAATGAATTCGTCCAGCCCTTCATGTTCGGTCGGCGCAGCCAGGAAGCCAAGCAACTGCTCGTAGCCGCTGTCATAAATGGTGCGGCCGGTCGGGCAGGTGTGCTCAAAGGCATCCAGCCCTTCATGGAACCAACGCACCAGCACCGCCTGAGCGGTGTTTTCCAGGTACGGCACCATGATTTCAATTTCATGCATCTGGCCGATACGGTCCAGACGGCCGATACGCTGCTCCAGCAGATCCGGGTTGAACGGCAGGTCGAACATGACCAGGTGGCTGGCGAACTGGAAGTTACGGCCTTCGGAACCGATCTCCGAGCACAGCAACACCTGGGCACCGTCTTCTTCTGAGGCGAAGTAGGCGGCGGCGCGGTCACGCTCGATAATCGACAGCCCTTCGTGGAACACCGCGGCGCGGATCGCTTCACGCTCACGCAGCACCTGTTCCAGTTGCAGCGCGGTGTCGGCCTTGGCGCAGATCACCAGCACTTTCTTATCGCGGTTGGCGACCAGGTAGTCCAGCAGCCACTCTACGCGCGGATCAAAGTTCCACCAGGTGGCGTTCTCGCCTTCGAACTCCTGGTAGATTTGCTCCGGGTACAGCATGTCGCGCGCGCGTGCTTCAACCGTTTTCTTCGCCCCCATGATGCCGGACACTTTGATTGCAGTCTGGTACTGGGTCGGCAGTTGCAGCTTGATCTGGTGCAGATTGCGGTGCGGGAAGCCTTTAACGCCGTTGCGGGTGTTGCGGAACAGCACGCGGCTGGTGCCGTGGCGGTCCATCAGCATGGTGACCAGTTCCTGGCGCGCCTGTTCTGCACCCTCGGCGTCGCTATTGGCGGCCTTCAGCAGCGGTTCGATGTCCTGCTCGTCGATCAGTTCGCCCAGCATGTTCAGCTTGTCATCGGCCAGACGCTCGCCGCTCAGCAACAGGGTGACGGCATCGGCGACCGGGCGGTATTTTTGCTGTTCGCTGACGAATTCTTGGTAATCGTGGAAACGGCTCGGATCCAACAGGCGCAGACGGGCGAAGTGGCTTTGCTGGCCAAGCTGCTCCGGGGTTGCGGTCAGCAGCAGTACGCCGGGGATGTGTTCCGCCAGCTGTTCGATGACCTGGTATTCGCGGCTCGGCGCGTCTTCGCTCCAGGCCAGGTGGTGGGCTTCATCGACCACCAGCAGATCCCACTGGGCGTCCGCCAGCTCTTCCAGGCGCTGCTTGTTGCGGCGCACGAAGTCCAGCGAGCAGATCACCAACTGTTCGGTTTCAAACGGATTGCTGCTGTCGAGTTTGGCTTCCGAATAACGGCTGTCGTCGAACAGCGAGAAATAGAGGTTGAAGCGGCGCATCATTTCGACCAGCCACTGGTGTTGAAGCGTTTCCGGCACCACGATCAGTACGCGCTCGGCGCGGCCCGCCAGCAGTTGCTGATGGATGATCATCCCGGCTTCGATGGTTTTCCCCAGACCGACCTCATCCGCCAGCAGTACGCGCGGCGCATGGCGCTGCCCGACTTCATAAGCGATGTGCAACTGGTGGGGGATCAGGCTGGCCCGCATGCCGCGCAGGCCGGCGAACGGCAGGCGATACTGCTCGCTCTGGTATTTACGCGCGCGAAAACGCAGGGCGAAGCGATCCATACGGTCGATCTGGCCGGCAAACAGACGGTCCTGCGGCTTGCTGAAGGTCAGTTTGCTGTCCAACAGCACTTCGCGCATCGCCACGCCGCTTTCCTGGGTGTCCAGGCGGGTGCCGATATAGGTCAGCAGGCCGTTATCCTCTTTGACCTCTTCTACCTGCAGCTCCCACCCTTCGTGGTTACTGATGGTGTCGCCCGGATTGAACATCACGCGGGTGATTGGCGAGTCACTTCTGGCATAGAGGCGGTTTTCACCGGTGGCGGGGAAAAGCAGGGTAACCATGCGCACATCCAGCGCCACGACGGTTCCCAGACCTAATTCGCTTTCCGTATCGCTGATCCAGCGTTGACCAAGTGTAAAAGGCATATGTTGTTGGCTCGATTCTTTTTAAGTAAGTCTTGTTACCGGGCGGGAAGGGCCGCGGCACCTGTATCAAACGTTTGCTAATCCCGGTTTATTTTAATTTGACGGGCAATAGCTGTTCACGCCATGCGGGCGTCGCGAGACGGCATGGGCGCAGCGTGGTTCAGAATTTGGGAAGGGCGCTATGGTAATGGAAGGCGGCGCGTTCGTCACCTGCAAAACCCGATGATTTTTCTTAACCCTTCGCCAAAGCCTGCATGGCGGGTGCAATGTCAGAATAGCCCCATCTGCCCGGTGACCAGCGTGGTAAAATCGTCATGCAGAAAAGGGAGTATAGCGTCTGCCACCGGTTGCAATTGGCGGTCCAGATAATGCTGGTAATCAATCGCCGACTGCTGGGTCTCCAAAGGCTCCGGCCCGGCCACGGTCATGACGTAACTGATCCAGCCGCCGCTCTGGTATTGCAGCGGTCGCCCCTGTTGACGATTATAGTCGTCGGCGATACGTGCTGCGCGGACGTGCGGCGGCACGTTGCGCTGATACTCTTCCAGTTTCCTGCGCAGGCGCTTGCGGTAGACCAGCCGATCGTCAAAGTCGCCGTTAAGCGTTTTGCTGACGTATTCACGCACAAAATCCTGATACGGCTGCTGTTTGAATATGCGCTGGTACAGCAACTGCTGGAACTGTTGCGCCAGGGGTGTCCAGTCGGTACGCACCGTTTCCAGCCCTTTGTAGACCATTTCTTCGCTGCCGTCGGCTTTGACGATCAGCCCGGCATAGCGCTTTTTGCTGCCCTGCTCGGCGCCGCGGATGGTGGGCATCAGGAAGCGCGAGTAATGGGTTTCAAACTCCAGTTCCAGCGCATTCTCCAGCCCGAATTGCTGCTGAAGGTGCTGCTGCCACCAGTGGTTAACCTGTTGCACCAGCGCTCTGCCAATCTGCGCCGCCTGCTGTTCGCTGTGCGGTTGCCTGAGCCAGACGAAGGTGGAATCGGTGTCGCCGTAGATCACCTGATAGCCCTGTGCCTCGATCAGTTCGCGCGTCTGGCGCATGATCTCATGGCCGCGCAGGGTGATCGACGATGCCAGGCGGGGATCGAAAAAGCGGCAGCCGCTCGATCCCAACACGCCGTACAGCGCGTTCATGATGATTTTTAAAGCCTGGGATAACGGCTTGTTCTGTTGGCGCTTTGCCGCTTCGCGTCCTTGCCAGATCTGTTCGACGATCGCCGGCAGGCAGTGTTTGCCGCGCGAGAAACGCGCGTGGCGAAAACCGGGCACCGAATCGGCATCGCCCGGGTGCTGCATGCCTTCCACCAGCCCGACCGGATCGATCAGGAAGGTGCGGATGATCGACGGATACAGGCTTTTGTAATCCAGCACCAGCACCGAATCATACAGGCCGGGTTGGGAATCCATGACAAAGCCGCCGGGGCTGTGTTCCTCCGGCTGCTCGCCGAGGTTGGGCGCCACAAAGCCCTGCCGGTGCATGCGCGGTATATACAGGTTACTGAACGCGGCCACCGAGCCGCCGCTGCGGTCCGCCGCCAGCCCGGTGACGGTCGCACGCTCCAGCAAGAAGGTCAGCAGCTCGGCTTTGGCGAAAATCCGCGTGACCAACTCGCAGTCCTTCAGGTTGTAGCGTGCCAGCGCCGGTTTGTCTTCGGCGAAGCGCCGATCGATTTCCGCCATCCGCTGGTAGGGGTTATCGATGGATTTGCCTTCTCCCAGCAGCGCCTGCGCTACGTATTCCAGGCTGAAGGAAGGGAAGTTCCAGGTGGCGGATTTCAACGCTTCTATACCGTCGATAATCAGCCGCCCGGCGGCAGAGGCGAAAAAGTGATTTTGCTTGAAGCCGTGCTCGCGCCACTCCAGCAGGTTGCCGCCACGGCCCAGCCGCAGAGGGATTTGATAGCGCTCGGCGTGTTTTTGCAGTACGCGCAAATCGAACTGCACCAGGTTCCAGCCGATGATGGCGTCCGGATCGTGCCGTTCCAGCCATTGATTCAGCCGTTCCAACATCTGTGGACGGCTGGTGCAGTATTCCAGCTCGAAATCCAGCGGTTCATTGCCGTCGTTGACCGGCCCCAGCATGTACACCTGGCGTTGGCCGCAACCTTCCAGCGCGATTGAATACAGCTCGCCGTGGGCGGTGGTTTCAATGTCCAGCGAGACCATTTTCAGCGTCGGGCGATAATCCGGCGCCGGTTTCATCTGGCCGTCGAGCAGGGGGCCGCTGCCGTTGGGTCGGCCGCTGAACCACACCGGCGCAGTGATAAAACGCTCCATCAGGTAGCGTTCCGGCGGGCGGATATCGGCTTCGTAGACAGTGATGCCGCCGTCTTTCAGCAGCTTTTCCAGTTTGATCAATTGACGGTGCTGACGGCAATACAGCCCCAGCACCGGGCGGTGATGGAAATCGGTCAGCGGCAGGGTTTTCAGCTCCAGTTGCCGCTCTTCACGCAGCAACAGCTCAGCGCGCTGGCGCTGTTCGGCGGGGATAAAGGCCACGGAGGTTTGCGGAGGCAGGCGAAGTTGCTGCGGCCCGTGGTCGGTCGCCAGCCAGAACTCCACCTCGGTACCTGCGGGCGTATCGCGCCAGTGGCGGGTGAGCAGAAAACCCTGTTGGAGTGACATCACGCGGTTCCTGAGAAGCTAAACTGAAAAGGGATAGGCATAAGTTACAGTATGGGTTTTTATACAGTATTTGTCCATTGCCGGGCGGTTCCGCTAAAAACGCATACAATTCATCGGTTGACTCACCTCCGGCCGCACCGGACAATCCCACGCCCACGCGCTTTTGATAACGAGTAGAGGTTTATGGAAGCCTATTTGCAGCATTTGATCACCCAGTCATTGGCTTTCACTCTGATGGTCGTCATGTTTGTCGCGTTCCTGGAATCGCTGGCACTGGTGGGGTTGCTGTTGCCGGGAACGGTAATGATGGCCAGCATCGGCGCGCTGATTGGCAGCGGCCAGGTGGATTTCTATTACGCCTGGGGGGCGGGGATCCTCGGTTGCCTGCTGGGGGATTGGATCTCGTACTTTATCGGCCGTGCTTTCAAGGGGCCACTGCACCGCTGGTCATTTCTAAAAAAGAACAAGGCGATGCTGGACAAGACCGAGCACGCGCTGCATCAACACAGTATGGCGACCATTCTGATTGGTCGTTTTGTCGGCCCGACGCGCCCGCTGGTGCCGATGGTGGCCGGGATGCTCGATCTGCCGCCGTACAAATTCGCCCTGCCTAACATTATCGGCTGCATCACCTGGCCGCCGGTCTATTTCTTCCCGGGTATTTTGGCCGGTGTGGCGATAGACATTCCTGCCAGCGCCAACAGTGCGTTATTCAAATGGTTGCTGTTTGCGGTGGTGGTGCTGATTTGGCTGGCCGCCTGGTTGAGCTGGCGTTGGTGGCGTGAAGGCAAGCGCAGTGCCGATCGGCTGAGCACCTGGCTGTCGCCGGTGCGGTTGCGGATGGCCTGCGTGCTGAGTTGGGTGCTGGCGTTCGGTACCTTTTACTCCCTATACCAACAGCCGTTGATGCCGGTGTATCGGCATCTGCTGTGGAAGGTGCTGGCCGGCTGATGCCGGACAGCAAATTTTATCCCCTATGGATTTCATGCGACAGCTAGGCGGCAAGAACCTAAACTCCCGGAGCTTACTTAGGTAAGTGACTGGGGTTTAGGGACGCAGCCAACAACGCTGCCGCTTGAAATACGACGGGGATATCATTATTGGAAGAACGTTTCCAACTGTTCAAACACCCGCACATCTTCGCTGTGGCGTTTCACCTGCAGCACGTCCTCGAGTTTTTCTACCTGGCTGATCATTTGCACCAGCCGTTGATCGTCCGCCACCAATAGCCAGATGCGGCTCTGCTTGCCGTCTTTCAGCGGCATGCACAGAATGCCTTCCACGTTGAAGGCGCGGCGCGCAAACAGACCGCACACGTGCGACATCACGCCGGGATGGTTGCGGACCGCCAGTTCAAGGATCACCTGTGGATTATTGTGTTGTTCTGACATGGCTTATTCTCCAATCATGTCGATGTTGGCGGCGCCCGGCGGCACCATCGGGAAGACTTTTTCATTGATATCGATCAGCGCGTGGATCAGGCACGGGCCAGGGCGTTGGATCGCCTCGGCCAGCGCGGCCTGCGGATCTTCTGCGGCGTTCAGATCGCAGGTGTCCAGCCCGAAACCGGCGGCAATCTTGATAAAGTCGGTGCGTTGCGGGTAGGCGGCGGCAAAGATGCGCTGCTGGTAGAACAGGGTTTGCTGCTGATGCACCAGCCCCAGCGCCTGATTGTTCATCAGGATAATCTTCACGTCCAAATCGTGCTCGACGGCGGTAGCCATTTCCTGAATGTTCATCATCAGGCTGCCGTCGCCGGAGAAGCACAGCACCTTGCGCTGCGGTTCGGCCAGCGCTGCGCCGATAGCCGCCGGCAGGCCGAAGCCCATGGTGCCCAGGCCGCCGGAGGTCAGCCACTGGCGCGGCCGGCTGAGTGGATAGGCTTGCGCCACCCACATCTGATGCTGGCCCACGTCGGTGGTGATGATGGCGCTTTCATCCACGCAGCGCGCGGCGGCCAGCACCAGCCCATAGTGGCTCAGCGGATCTTCGGCGTTCGGCATGCTGAACGGGAACTCGCGTTTCAGGCCGTTGACGGTGTCCAGCCACTCGCTGCGCGGCTGCGCTTCAACCTGCGGCAACAGTTGTTGCAGCACCTGGCCGACGTCGGCATGAATGGCAATATTCGCTTGCTTCACCTTGCCCAGTTCGGCGCGGTCGATATCCACGTGGATGATGCTGGCGTTAGGGCAGAACTGTTCGGTTTTGCCAATCGCCCGATCGTCAAAGCGTGCGCCCAATACGATCAGCAGATCGGCTTCCTGCAGAATAAAGTTGGTGCTGCGGGCTGCATGCATCCCCAGCATGCCCAGTGACAGCGGATGCTGCACCGGCATGGCGCCCAGCGCCATCAGCGTCATGGTGGTCGGCAGGTTGGCGCGTTCGGCCAGCTCAATCGCTTGTTGGTAGGCGTTGGCGCAGATAATGCCGCCACCCAGATACAGCACCGGGCGCTTGGCCTGGTTGATCATTGCGGCAGCTTGAGCGACTGCTGCGGCCTCGAAGGCCGGCGCTGCGTCAGGCACCGCGACGGGCGGCAATTCATCCAGACTGATCACCGCCGTTTGTACGTCTTTCGGCACGTCAATCCATACCGGGCCGGGGCGACCGGATTCGGCGATGCGGAATGCGTCGCAGATCACCTGCGGCAGTTCGCGGATGTCGCGCACCAGGTGGTTGTGTTTGGTGATGGGAATCGAGATGCCATAGGTATCCACTTCCTGGAAGGCGTCGGTGCCAATCATTGAAGAGGGCACCTGGCCGGTGATGCACACCAGCGGGATGGAATCGAGTTTGGCGTCGGCGATGGCGGTGACCAGGTTGGTCGCCCCCGGCCCGCTGGAGGCGATGCAGACCGCTGCCTTGCCGTTGGCGCGCGCCATGCCCTGCGCCATAAAGCCCGCGCCCTGTTCGTGGCGAGCCAGCACGTGGTGAATGCGGGTGCTTTGGCTCAGCGCGTCATACAGCGGCAGTGCCGCGCCGCCGGGAATGCCGGCTACGGTGGTGATGCCCTGGCGCTCCAGCAAATGAACGATCAGTTCTGCGCCGGTGAAGCGTTGGCCTTGATGTGGCGTGCCCGAAATTGCCATGTTCCTATCCTTTCTCAGGGCCGGTTCGCTTTTCTGGGCAGGGGGCTAAAACAAGAAACCCCGCCCGGTTTGCGCCGGCGGGGTTTGGGAATCGATGCGTTGATTCGGACCCTACGGCGCATTGCCGACGACCACCACCACACGCACGACGACCATCACCGCGGCTGGTAGCGCGGTAACTAGTAGGGTCGAAGTCAGCGAGGATGCGATCACAGGGAACCTTATCATCAATAATAAAAGTCAGGTTTTTATAAAACCACAGGCGAAAAATTCGCACAACAGGTTTATTCGTCCAGCATAAAAAACGCGCTGCAGATCACGGTTTGTGCGAAATGCCCAGCACCCGGGCTTCCGGCGCGCTGCCGTCCAGCAGCGCCTGCGTGGAGCCGTCGTAATAAATCCGCCCGTCGACCACCAACAGGGTGCGCGGCGCGATGCGTGCGGCGTCATCCAGGTTGTGCGACACCATCAGCAGCGTCAGGTTGCGTTGGTCGCAAACCTCTTGCAACAGTTGCAGCATCTCATTGCGCAGCGCAGGGTCGAGCGCCGAGAACGGCTCGTCGAGCAGCAGAATGGGCTGCTGGCGAATCAGGCAACGAGCCAGGGCTGCGCGCTGGCGCTGGCCGCCGGAAAGCTGCGACGGCAGGCGTTGCAGATGCTCTTCCAACCCCACCTGGCGGGCAATCTGCGCCAACTGTTGTTGCTGGTCCGCGTTCAGCCGTAGCCCGGGGTCAAGGCCCAATCCGATGTTCTGCGCTACCTTCAGGTGGGCGAACAGGTTGTTTTCCTGAAACAGCATCGAGACCGGCCTTTTGGCCGGCGGCGTGCCGGTGTGGTCGCTACCGTTCAGCAGCAGCTTGCCGCTGGCGGCCGGCAGGAAACCGGCGATCAGGCTGAGCAGGGTGCTTTTACCCGCGCCGCTGGGGCCGAGCACCGCGACACGTTCGCCCGGCTGGATACGCAGGTCAAAGCGCATCGGCAGGTGTTCATACAAATAGGTCAGTTTTTCAAGCGTCAGCATGGCGCCCCGGTAAGCGTTCGATCAGGGTAAACAGCAGGAAGCACAGCAGCAGAAGCAACAGTGCGGTGACCGCGCCGTCATTGCTGCGATAGGCGCCGATCTGCTGATACAGGTAAAAAGGCAGGGTACGGAACTGCTCGTTGCCAAACAGGGCAACCACGCCGAAATCGCCGATCGACAGTACGCAGGCGAAAGCCAGCGCCTGCGCCAGCGGGCGGCGCAGCGCTTTCAGTTCGATCCAGCGCAGCCGCTGCCAGCCGTGCATACCCAGCGACAGGCACAGCGGGTTGTAACGCTCGGCCAGGTCTCGCATCGGGTTTTCCAGCACCTTCAGGGCGTAGGGTACCGCCATCAGCGCATTGGTGAGGATCACCAACGCATAGGGCGATTGCGGCAACCCGACAGTATCGCTCAACAGCAGGAAGAAACCGGTGGCCAGTACGATCCCCGGCATCGCCAGAATCACCATGCCGCTCAGTTCAAGCGTTTGGCCCCAGCGCAGCCGCTGTTTCAGCTTCAGTTCACGGCTGCTCCACAGCAGCATCATGGTCAACACCACGCACAACGCGCCGGCCCCGAGCGCGATACGCAGTGACGTGAACAACGCTTGCCACAGCACCTGCTGTTGCAGGACGTTGACCATCGTCTGATTGGCGCCATCGGCAATCACCGCCAGCAGCGGGGGCAGCAGCAACAGCAGGGCGGCGGCGATCAGCAGAAAATCGCTGGCGCGACGCCACAGGCTGTCTTCGGGATTGCGCCAGATGTGGGCCTGGGTACTGCCGACCGGCAGCGCCTGGCTCAGCCGCTGGCTGAGCACTACCAGGCTCAGACAGCACGCCAACTGGATCAGCGCCAGCAGGGCGGCGCGGCTGAGATCGTAGTCATAGCTGAGTGCCTGGTAGATCGCCAGTTCTATGGTGGTGGCCTGCGGCCCGCCGCCCAGTGACAGCACGGTGGCGAAGCTGGCGAAACAGAGCATGAAGATCAGCGCGCCGCTCGGCAGGATTTGGCGGCGCAACGCCGGCCACTCGACGAAGCGGAACTGTTGCCAGCCGTTCATGCCGAGCTGAGCCGCCAGTTGGCGCTGTTCGACCGGAATGTTTTCCAACGCCTGCAGCAGCAGGCGGGCGGCCAGCGGCAGATTGAAAAACATATGCGCCAGCAGGATGCCTTGCAGACCATAGGGGGAAAAACTGTAGTTGATGCCGAGCCAGCCGCACAGCAATGCCAGCCAGCCCTGCCGGCCATACACGCTGAGCAGGCCGAACACCGCCACCAATACCGGCAGCACCAGCGTCATGGCGCACAGCCGCAGCAGCAACAGCCGGCCGGGAAAGCGGCGGCGATACAGCGCGCGGGCCAGCGCGATGGCGGGTAGCACCGAGATCAGCGCGGACAGCAACGCCTGCCAGAAGGTAAAGCGGACTACGTGCCACAGATAGCTGTCCTGCCACAGGCCACGCCAATCGCTTTCCGGTGCGTGCCGCCACAGCGAGCTCATCGCCAGCGCGGCGACGGTCAGGATCAGGCCGGCGGCCAGCAGCCCCGGCCAGAGCCAGTGCGGGATCAGCGGCTGACGGCGGTTTGCCATGCCCGGATCCAGCTACCGCGTTGTTTGGCGACCTCTTCGGCGCTGTATTGCAGCGCGGTCTGGGGTACGGTCATTTGCTCAAAACCGGCCGGCAGTTGAGTCTTGATCACCGGGTACATCCAGTTACCGGTTGGAATGGTGTTCTGGAACGCCGGGGTCACCATAAACTGCATGAAGCGCTCCGCCAGCTCAGGCTGCTTGCTGGCCTTGAGCTTGCCTGCCACTTCAACCTGCAGATAATGGCCCTCGCTGAAGTTGGCCGCGGCGTAGCTGTCTTTCTTCTCTTCGATCAGATGATAAGCCGGGGAGGTGGTGTAGCTGAGCACCAGATCGCCTTCGCCTTTCAGGAACAGGCCGTAGGCTTCACTCCAACCCTTGGTGACGGTGACGGTTTTCTTCGCCAGTTTCTGCCAGGCTTCCGGCGCTTTATCGCCAAACACTTTCTGCATCCACAGCAGCAGGCCCAGGCCTGGGGTGCTGGTGCGCGGATCTTCGTAGATCACCTTCCAGTTTTGATCGCCGTTGACCAGTTCCTGCAGGCTCTTTGGTGGGTTCTTCAGCTTTTCTTTGTTGTAAACGAAGGCAAAGTAGCCGTAGTCATAAGGCACGAAGGTTTTATCCTGCCAGCCGCCCGGCACGCTCAGTTTGGCGCCGTCAACGCGGCTTGGCGCGAATAAACCCGTTTGTTGCGCGGCCTGCAGCAGGTTGTTGTCCAGCCCCAGCACCACGTCGGCGGTGCTGTTTTTCCCTTCCATGCGCAGGCGGTTAAGCAGCGAAACGCCGTCTTCCAGCGCGACGAATTTCAGCTCGCAGTTGCAGTCTGCTTCAAATGCTTTTTTCACCGCCGGGCCTGGGCCCCAGTCGGCCGCGAAGGAATCATAGGTGTAGACCGTCAACGTGGGCTTGGCAAACGCCGGTGCGGCGCACAACAACAGTAATAAGGGCAGGCTTTTTTTGACCACTTTGCACTCCTGAAAGATAAGGGGGCAAAGGTATCTGAGGGCGAGGTGATTACACCGGGTCGCTATGCTCAAATCCCTCCGCCGGTATTGACCGGATCAGGTTCGACGGGTTTGTTCTCAGCAAAACCTGCACGTCGCGTTTTCATCGCGCCGCCGCCGTTTCGCACCCCGTTGAGACGGCGCTATTGTAGAGATTAACGGGCGCCGGCGAAAGGCGCTTATGCTTCCGGCGGCGCAAACCAGGCGGATTTAAAATCAAACCAGCCAAGGGTGTTCATGCGCACACCGCGCATGCTGCGCTGGCCGTGCAGTTGCAGCCAATGATGAAACAGCGGGTGTAACTGGTGACCGCTGACCAACCGTTGGCAAAAATCCGCCAGCGGCAGGGCATTGGCGCGCCATAACGCCGCATCTGCGGCGAGATCGTCATTCATGCAATGCTGCATCAACGGCAACTCATACAGGGTGGCGAACAGCGAGAACTCCAGCGGCAGGTAGAAGTTGGCGCTACCCAGCCACAGATCGCTGGTGGCCTCTCCTTTATGCCAGGCGTCGTAGTTCACCGTCTGCACGTTAAGCCGTACCCCGTGCAGCGCCAGCAGCGGTTCAATTGCCTGCTCAATCGCCTGGAATTCCGAGTGCTCGCTGTAGTAAGTCAGCGTCAGCTCGGTTAACCCGGCCGGCTTTGGCTGCTGCGCCAGCGCACGATTGTGATGCCAGCGCGGCAGGATGCCATAGGCCGGTGACCAATAGCGCTGATAAACCGCTCCGGCATTGCTCAGCAGCGAGATGGGGTTAATCAGCTCGCACAGCCAACTGCGAATGGCCGGATCGGCCGCCAGAGGAGAGCGTTGATCGAACAGCAGGAAATAGCAGCCTTCCTCCAGCCGGCTTTCCAGCTCGTTGTTGCCGGTGTCATCCGCCTGCAACTGCACGCCGGAATGCACCAGGTCCTCGGTGATATCTGGCAGCACCCAGATATTGACCTCATCGATCAGTGCACGGTAGCCGAAGTAGTCATCGAAGGCGTGAATTTTCATTTGGCTGCGGTGGTTGCGCACCACGCTGTATGGCCCGGTGCCCACCGGATGGCGCGAGAACTCCGGCATGCTTTGCCACTCGCGCGGCAGGATCATGGCAGGCACGCTGCCCAGCAGCCAAGGCAACCAGTAATCGGGGCTGTGCAGGTGCACGTCAATCACGAAAGGCGTCGGTGAGGTTACGCTCTCGATATGTGAAAATAGCGGCTGAGGGATCAGACGAGTGAGGGAGCTGATCACATCGTCCATTTCCAGCTCGCGCCCGTGATGAAAATGTATCGCCGGGCGCAGATAAAAACGCCAGTGCAAAGGCGTCAGCGCCTGCCAGTGATGCGACAGGTCCGACTCCAGTTCCCCGTTTTCCTCGTTTATCCGCGTCAGGCCGCTGAAAATCTGCCGGGCCAGATGAGTTTCCGAGCGTCGTAGCGCAGAGCCGGGCAGCAGGTTGTACAACTGGCGATAATAGAGCACGCGCAAGATGTGTTTACCCTGCCGGAAACTGCGGCCAAGCTGGGACAGCAGCATCTGCCGCACCACGTTTTTATCGCCGACCAGTTGCACCAGCTGATCGATGCGGTCTTGCTCCAGCAGTTCCTCCGCTCGCTGCTGCTGCAGGGCCAGGCCGGTATAGTGGAAGGTCAGCCGCGATCGCTTGCCGCGCCCCGATTCCGCCTGCCAGGTCAGCCACCCTTGCTGTTGCATGGCGCCGAGCAATGAACGCACGTGACGGCGCGAGCAAGTGAGCACTTCGGCCAACTCTTGCAGCGTGGTGTCGGTGGTCTCGCCGTGGCAGCGCTGCCACAGGCGAATGAACTGCTGTTGCAAACGTGAGGTAGACATAAAAGAGGAACTCTCCGGCATCAACTCATCAATTTATCTTTCCCCATATTACGCCGATAATTTTCCTCAATGAATGGGGGAGGGGCGAATGATGAAAGCTTTCTTGTCAAAACAGTTCTATCAGCGCTACTTCAGCGCGGTGCGCCGCCAGCACGCCGACTGGTTGGGGCTGGTGCCGGAACAGGCGCGCCTGGAGATGTTGGCTCACCTGACCCAGTGGGATCTTAGGCTACGTCCCACCGTTGACCGTGGTGCCGTCGCAGACCCAAAAGCCCGTTATCCCGACGAAGGGAGCAGCCCATAGTGGGCTATGGGCAAGCCCGCCAACACAGAAAACGGGTTTTTGGGGCGCGACCCGAAGGGCTGGGCCATTTGAGCGCACATCTGTGTTGCGCGCCGCTTATTTGGCCCACCAAACCTCACGACACGCGCCTTGCTGCACGCCCAAATGACCGCCAGCGGCGCTCACGTGCAACGGTGGGGCGTAGCCTCGATATGACGGACAAGCAATACCGCGAGCACCTCTGAGGTTGCGGTAGCAAAAATGTTTCTGAGTAATGGTGTTGTTCACCAGCCAGTGGGGTCATGCCCACTGGTTTTTTTATTATCGGTCGCGGTGATGTTCTTGCAATTTTTTCACCGTAGCCTAAGGTTTTGTCTTCCGCTTTAGGGGCAGGGACGAAGATATGAAACGACTGTACTGGTTGCCGCGCCGCTTTAATCCCATTTTTGCCGCATTCCTGCTGATTGCTTTTCTTTCCGGGATCGCCGGAGCGCTGATGGCACCGACGCTGAGTCTGTTCCTCACCACTGAAGTCAAGGTGCGGCCGCTTTGGGTGGGGTTGTTCTACACCGTCAACGCCATTGCCGGCATCGTCGTCAGCTTTCTGCTGGCCAAGCGTTCAGATACGCGTGGTGACCGACGCACGCTGATCCTGGTGTGTTGCCTGATGGCGGTCGGCAACTGCCTGCTGTTTGCCTTCAACCGCGACTACCTGACGCTGATCACCGCCGGGGTGCTGATGTCGGCGATTGCCAATACCGCCATGCCGCAGATTTTTGCTCTGGCGCGGGAGTATGCCGATAGTTCGGCGCGCGAAGTGGTGATGTTCAGCTCGGTCATGCGTGCGCAGCTGTCGCTGGCGTGGGTGATCGGTCCACCTCTGGCGTTCACGCTGGCGTTGAACTACGGCTTTACCTGGATGTTTGGGATTGCCGCCGCCACTTTCGCGATCTGTGCCTTGCTGGTGTGGTTTACCTTGCCTTCAGTGCCGCGCACCCAACCGGCGGAGCAGGGTGATGCGCTGGACGGTGTGCCTTCGGCCCCGATAGCGTCCGCCAGCGCCTGGCGAAACCGCGATGTGCGGTTGTTGTTTATCGCCTCGATGCTGATGTGGACTTGCAACACCCTGTACATCATCGATATGCCGCTGTACATCACCGCCGATCTGGGCCTGCCGGAAAACCTTGCGGGGTTGTTGATGGGCACGGCCGCCGGGCTGGAGATCCCGGCGATGCTGCTGGCCGGTTATTACGTCAAACGTTTCGGCAAGCGCAATATGATGCTGTTTGCCGTGGTGGCCGGCATCCTGTTTTATGCCGGATTGGCGGTGTTTAAATTCAAGCTGGCGCTGATGGTCTTGCAACTGTTCAACGCCATATTTATCGGCATCATCGCCGGTATCGGCATGCTCTATTTCCAGGATCTGATGCCAGGGCGACCCGGCGCAGCGACGACCTTGTTTACCAACAGTATTTCCACCGGGGTGATCCTGGCCGGCGTGCTGCAAGGCGCACTGGTGGAAAACCTGGGGCACTATGCGGTTTACTGGTTGGCGACAGCCCTGGCGGTGGTGGCGCTGTGGATCAGTATCCGGGTTCGAGAAGTGTAAACACTAACGTCATTAACATTGATGCATGTCATTGAGAACATTAAGCCAGAACCCCAAGCTATACGGACCCGGAGCGCGATAGCGGCGCTCTTGCCCATCTTGCTGCTGAGATGCCGATCCGTTTAGACCATTTGGGTATGCCATGGACAAACTAACACCGCTCAAACCTGTCCCCTCTTTGTGTGCCGTTGCCGCCGTTTTGCTTATTTGGTTTGTCATCCCGGTTCCTGAAGGGGTTGCGCCCAATGCCTGGCATTTGCTGGCGCTGTTTATCGGCACCATCATTGCCATCATCGGCAAGGCGATGCCGATTGGCGCCGTTTCGGTGGTGGCCATCGCGCTGGTGGCAATCACCGGGGTGACTAATCCCGGCAAACCGGGTGCAGCGCTGGAGGATGCGCTTAGCGGCTTCTCCAATCAGCTGATTTGGCTGATTGGCTTTTCGATCATGATCTCCTTTAGCCTCAACAAAACCGGGTTGGGTTCGCGGATCGGTTACTATTTTATTTCCCTGTTCGGCAAAAAGACGCTGGGTATCGCCTATGCGCTGACGCTGGCGGAACTCACTTTGGCGCCGGTTACCCCGAGCAATACCGCCCGTGGCGGCGGGATTATTCATCCGATAATGAAGTCGATCGCCGACAGCTTCGGATCCCGGCCGGAGCTGAACAGTTCCGGCAAGATTGGCCGTTATCTGGCGCTGGTGAATTACAATATCAACCCGGTGAGCTCGGCGATGTTCATTACCGCCACCGCGTCTAACCCTCTGATCGTAAGCCTGATCGCCAAAGGCACCGGCGGCAGCCTGGAACTGTCATGGTCGATGTGGGCGCTCGCCGCACTGGTGCCGGGGCTCTGTTCGTTGGCGGCGATACCGCTGGTGCTTTATCTGTTGTACCCGCCGGAGATTAAAAGCACCCCGGACGCACCGCGTTTTGCGCGGGAAAAACTCGCTGCATTGGGCCCGGTGACGTTGCCGGAGAAAATCACTTTAGGGGTGTTTGCCCTGCTGCTGGTGCTGTGGGCCGGCATTCCGGCGATGATCTTTGGCCCAGCGTGGCTGGTAAACCCGACCACGGCGGCGCTAATCGGCCTGGCGGTGCTGCTGGCGACCGGCGTGTTGAGCTGGGAGGACGTGCTGAAGCACAAGGGAGCCTGGGATACGGTGGTGTGGTTCTCTGCGCTGGTAATGATGGCCAGTTTCCTCGGCAAGCTTGGGCTGATTGACTGGCTGTCGCACTCCGTCGGCAGCGGCATCGATCATATGGGGATGAGCTGGGTGGGGGGCGCTATCTTGCTAACCGCCATCTATCTCTATTCGCATTATTTCTTTGCCAGCGCCACCGCTCACGTTACCGCTATGTTTGCCGCCTTCCTGGCTGCCGGAATGACATTGGGCGCACCGCCGGCGCTGCTGGGGTTGATTCTGGCGTTCGCCTCTTCTCTGATGATGTCACTGACCCATTACGGTACCGGCACTGCGCCTATTGTCTTCGGTTCCGGTTACGTGACGCTGGGAGAATGGTGGAAAACCGGTTTTGTGGTGAGCGTGGTTAACCTGCTGATCTGGATCCTGATCGGCGGGGCGTGGTGGAAGTGGCTGGGTTACTGGTAATCCCCGTCATACTTGAAGTTGCCGCTGTGTTGACTGCGTGAGCGCACCCCTGTCACTTGGTTAGCCAAGCTCCAGGGGATTGACTCACTTGCCGCCTTGCCGCAGCCCCAATTATTTAGGGTATTGGAAGACGATCAGTTCAGAAACGCCGGCTGCTGCGCCTCGTAGCGGGAGATGTCCGCTTCGTGTTGCAGCGTGAGGCCGATGCTGTCCAACCCGTGAATCATGCAGTGGCGGCGGAAGCTGTCGATCTCGAACGGATAGCTTTTTCCACCGGCATTCACCGTCTGATTTTCCAGATCCACCACAAACTCGGTACCTTCGTTTTCAGCCACCAGCTTGAACAGCGTATCCACGTCCTGTTCGCTCAGTGTCACCGGCAGCAACTGGTTGTTGAATGAGTTGCCGTAGAAGATATCGGCGAAGCTTGGCGCTATCACCACGTTGAAACCGTAGTCGGTCAGCGCCCAGGGCGCATGCTCGCGTGAGGAGCCGCAGCCGAAGTTCTCACGCGCCAACAGGATGCTGGCCCCTTTGTAGCGCGGCTTGTTCAGCACGAACTCCGGGTTCGGTTGCTGGCCGGCGTCGTCCAAAAAGCGCCAGTCGTTAAACAGGTGCTGGCCGAAACCCGTACGGGTGACTTTCTGCAAAAACTGTTTTGGAATAATGGCGTCGGTGTCGACGTTGGCCGCATCCAAAGGCACCACTAAACCGGTATGTTGAGTAAATTTAGCCACGGTAGTGCCCCTTAATGAATATCACGGATATCGGCGAAATGGCCGGCAACGGCGGCGGCGGCAGCCATTGCCGGGCTGACCAGGTGGGTACGCCCACCGCGGCCCTGACGCCCTTCGAAGTTACGGTTGCTGGTGGATGCGCAGCGTTCGCCCGGATTCAGGCGGTCGTTGTTCATCGCCAGGCACATGGAACAGCCCGGCAAACGCCATTCAAAACCGGCTTCAATAAAAATCTTGTCCAGACCTTCGGCTTCGGCCTGCGCTTTTACCGGGCCGGAGCCAGGCACCACGATGGCCTGAACGCCGTTGGCGACTTTACGCCCTTTGGCAATCGCCGCCGCCGCACGCAGATCTTCGATGCGCGAGTTGGTGCAGGAACCGATAAACACTTTGTCGATCGGCACTTCCGTCAGCTTGATGCCCGGTTTCAGATCCATATAGGCCAACGCCTTCTCGGCCGAGGCGCGCTCGACCGGATCGCTAAAGGATTCCGGTGCCGGGATCGCCTGATTGACGGCGATCACTTGCCCTGGGTTGGTGCCCCAGGTCACCTGTGGCGCGATGTCTTCGGCGCGCAGGGTTACTACGGCGTCGAATTTGGCATCGTCGTCGGATTTCAGCGTGCGCCAGTAAGCGACGCCTTGTTCCCAACTCTCGCCGGTAGGCGCAAACTGACGGCCTTTCAGATAATCAAAGGTGGTGTCGTCCGGCGCGACCAGGCCCGCTTTGGCGCCCATTTCGATCGCCATGTTGCACAGCGTCATGCGGCCTTCCATGCTCAGCGCTTCAATCGCCTTGCCACAGAACTCCACCACGTGGCCGGTGCCGCCGGCACTGCCGGTTTTACCGATCACCGCCAGCACGATGTCCTTGGCGGTGATGCCTTCCGCAGCGACGCCGGTCACTTCAATTTTCATGGTCTTGGCGCGGCCCTGTTTCAGGGTCTGGGTCGCCAGCACGTGCTCCACTTCCGAAGTACCGATCCCAAAAGCCAGCGATCCGAAGGCGCCGTGGGTGGCGGTATGGGAGTCGCCACAGACGATGGTCATGCCCGGCAGCGTCATGCCCTGCTCTGGGCCGATAACGTGCACGATGCCCTGGAAGGGGTGGTTCAGGTCGTACAGCGAAACGCCGAACTCAGCGCAGTTCTTGATCAGTTCCTGCATCTGAATGCGGGCCATCTCGCCGCTGGCATTAATGTCTTTGGTCTGGGTGGACACGTTGTGGTCCATGGTGGCAAAGGTCTTGCCCGGCTGGCGTACTTTGCGGCCCATGGCGCGCAGACCGTCGAACGCCTGCGGAGAAGTGACTTCGTGTACCAGATGGCGATCGATATACAACAGCGGCGTTTCGTTTGGCGCTTCGTACACCACGTGGGCATCGTATAATTTCTGATATAACGTTTTCGACATGTTATGCCCCCTGAGCTACAAAGCGGGCGATGATGTCACCCATTTCATCGGTGCTGATGGCTTTGCCCTCACCGGCCAGATCGGCGGTGCGGTAACCTTGTTCCAGCGCCTGGTTGATGGCGCGTTCAATGGCGTCGGCCGCCTCAGAGGCCCCCAGGCTGTAACGCAGCAACAGGGTGGCGGACAGGATCTGGGCGATCGGGTTGGCGATGCCTTTACCCGCGATATCCGGCGCAGAACCGCCCGCAGGCTCATACAGACCAAAGCCCTGTTCGTTCAGGCTGGCAGAAGGCAACATGCCCATCGAACCGGTGATCATCGCGCATTCGTCGGACAAGATATCGCCGAACAGGTTGGAACACAGCAACACGTCGAACTGCGACGGGTCTTTAATCAGCTGCATGGTGGCGTTGTCGATGTACATGTGCGACAGCGACACGTCCGGATAGTCTTTGGCAACCTGGTTCACCACTTCGCGCCACAGAATGGAGCTTTGCAGCACGTTGGCCTTATCGATAGAGGTCACTTTGTTACGGCGTTTACGCGCGGACTCAAAGGCGATGCGCGCAATGCGTTCGATCTCGAAGCGGTGATACACCTCGGTATCGAAAGCGCGTTCCTGCATGCCCTGGCCTTCACGGCCTTTCGGTTGACCGAAGTAGATACCGCCGGTCAACTCACGCACGCACAGGATGTCAAAGCCACGGGCGGCGATATCGGCGCGCAGCGGACAAAATTCTTCCAAACCCTGGTACAGGCGGGCTGGACGCAGGTTACTGAACAGTTTGAAGTGCTTGCGTAACGGCAGCAATGCACCGCGCTCAGGCTGTTCTGCCGGCGGCAGATGTTCCCATTTCGGGCCGCCCACCGAACCGAACAGGATCGCATCGGCCTGCTCGCACCCGCTGAGGGTGGCCTGCGGCAACGGGCTGCCGTGGCGATCGATGGCAATGCCACCGACGTCGTATTCGCTGGTGGTGATGCGGATATCAAAGCGCTGACGCACTGCGTCCAGCACCTTGTGCGCCTGAGCCATTACTTCCGGGCCGATTCCGTCTCCGGGCAAGACGGCAATATGGTAAGTCTTCGTCATGTTCACACCGTTTCCTGATTATTTTGATGTTTGCTTTGCTGCAGACGCTGTTTTTCTTTTTCTACCTGCTGGGAGCGCCAAATATTATTCAATACGTGAACCATCGCCTTGGCAGAGGATTCCACGATGTCGGTCGCCAGACCCACGCCGTGGAAGCGGCGGCCGTTGTAGGACACCACGATATCAACCTGGCCCAGCGCGTCGCGGCCCTGGCCTTTGGCGGTCAGTTGATACTTCACTAATTCGATCGGGTAGTCGGTAATACGATTGATGGCCTGATAAACCGCGTCGACCGGGCCGTTGCCGGTAGCTGCTTCGGCTTTTTCTTCATCGCCGCAGATCAGTTTCACCGAGGCGGTGGCCATAATGTTGGTGCCGGACTGCACGCTGAAATAGCCCAGGCTGTAATGCTCCGGCTCTTCCTGCTGCTTGTTAATGAAGGCTAAAGCCTCCAGATCGTAATCGAATACCTGGCCTTTCTTGTCGGCCAGTTTCAGGAACGCCGTGTACAGGGTGTCCAGGTTGTAGTCCTGTTCCTTATAGCCCATCTCTTCCATGCGGTGTTTTACCGCAGCGCGGCCGGAACGGGAGGTCAGGTTCAACTGCACGTCTTTCAGACCTATGGTCTGCGGCGACATGATTTCGTAGTTTTCACGGTTCTTCAGCACGCCGTCCTGATGAATGCCGGAGGAGTGGGCGAAGGCATTGGAACCCACGATCGCTTTGTTGGCAGGAATCGGCATGTTGCACAGTTGGCTGACCAACTGGCTGGTGCGGAAGATTTCCTGGTGATTAATGTTGGTGTGCACGTTCATGATGTCCTGGCGCACTTTTATCGCCATGATCACTTCTTCCAGCGAGGTATTGCCGGCGCGTTCACCGATGCCGTTCAGCGTGCCTTCAACCTGACGAGCGCCTGCCTGTACGGCGGCGATGGAGTTACCGACCGCCATGCCCAGATCGTCGTGGCAGTGGACCGAAATAATGGCTTTATCAATGTTCGGTACGCGGTCATACAGGGTGGTGATGATGCCGCCGAACTGGTTCGGCGTGGTGTAGCCGACGGTGTCCGGGATATTGATGGTGGTGGCGCCGGCGTTGATGGCGGCTTCCACTACGCGGCACAGATTATCGATTGGCGTCCGGCCTGCGTCTTCGCAAGAGAACTCCACGTCGTCGGTGTAATTGCGGGCGCGCTTCACCGAGCGTACCGCCATCTCCAGCACTTCATCGAAAGAGCGCTTCAACTTGGATTCAATGTGCAGGGTCGATGTAGCCAGGAACACGTGAATACGGAAGGCTTCGGCAACGCGCAGCGCTTCGGCGGCGACGTCGATATCGTTATCTACGCAGCGGGCCAGGCCACATACGCGGCTGTTTTTGATCTGACGGGCGATGGTCTGCACCGATTCAAAATCACCCGGAGAGGAGACCGGGAAACCGACTTCCATTACGTCGACGCCCATTCTCTCCAGTGCCATGGCTATCTGAATCTTCTCTTTTACGCTCAGACTGGCTTGCAGCGCTTGTTCACCATCACGCAGCGTGGTATCGAAAATAATGACTTGTTGGCTCATCAGGGCGTTCCTTATCGTGTTTATTTCACGCTAAGCGGGTAAAAAAAAACCCGCGCAGTAGCGCGGGTTTGTTATGAGTGAGGGACTGAATCAGCTCTGAACTCCGTCCACCAGCATACCGCGCAAAGAAGATGCGTTAAGTAGTAGGCTTAGTAGACGGTGAGTACGGATCATGAGGGTTCAGCTTCTCTTAAAATTGTGTCGTTCCTAATTTGATACGTTATTGGCCTGGCGATGTCAACATCTGATTGAATAGGGGACGAACCCCTTGTCAGGAGATTGGGTAAAAGTGGTCGCAGAGGATAATTCGGTAAAAATGAGTAGGGTTAGCGGAAACGAAGGGGAAGTTTTGCGCATTGCTTAGCATAAATTAATCGAATATATGCGGCGGCAATTGCTTCTGCATCTCATTGGGTTAAAATTTGTATTGAAGCGATAAAGATATCTGACAACCGGAGGACGAAGTGCATACCATTTTTTTTGTAAATGGTTTCATTTAAATATATATAATTTATCTATTGGTGGAGGAGCAAGATAACAAGACGGTGCCTTTTTGCATGAACTAAACGTCTATTTTAGACGGTTGTGATATGTTTTTATCGCCTGGCTTATAATCGAAACTTTGCTGCTAAACAGTATTCATTATTTCATCTACCTATTTATTAGTACTGTATTGGCGCCGTTCTTCCCCGTAATGGTGGAAGTCTCTGGTACGCACCTCATATGCGGCTTTCGCCGCGGCGGTATAGCAAGGGTTTCTGTCGTTTGATTGAAGGAATAACTGGTCTTGTCTTGTGGAAATAAAACAATACGGTTTCACATTGTTTGTCTTGCACAGCGATAAGATTATCTACACAGGATTTAGTGGAGTGATATATGGCTGAATATGATTCAGAAGTTGCCATGGTTAAAGAGCCTGCGGACATTCATTTGCGCAGCGTCGATCTTAATTTGCTGACTGTTTTTGACGCCGTGATGCAAATGCAGAATATTACGCGAGCCGCTACTTCATTAGGGATGTCGCAACCGGCGGTGAGCAACGCGGTTGCGCGCCTGAAGGTGATGTTCAATGATGAGCTGTTTGTGCGCAGCGGGCGGGGGATCCAGCCCACGATGCGGGCCAGACAGTTATTCGGGCCGGTACGTCAGGCGCTGCAATTGGTGCAAAATGAACTGCCTGGCTCAGAGTTCGAACCGCTTACCAGTACACGGGCTTTCTCGCTATCCCTCTGCAGCCCGCTCGATTTACGGTTGGGAGCCAAGATAATCAACCACGTCAAACAGATAGCTCCACAGCTTAATTTGCAAGTTAAGTCATACATTAACAATAATATTGAGCATCAATTGCGTTATCAGGATGTTGAGTTCGTTATTGGCTACAGTCGATTTGAGTCGGCGGAGTTTCGCAGTTTGGCGTTGTTCGACGATGAGCTGGTGCTGGCAGTCGCGCAGGCGCACCCGAGAATGACTGCGGGTCTGACATCGGAGCAAGCTTTATCCGAGCAACATGCCGTGGTCTCGCTGGAAAGCTTTGGATCTTTCAGCAAGCCTTATTATATCGAAGAAACCATGCAGCGTGCAGTGACTCAGCAGTGCACCGATTTATATAGCGTGTTAAATATGGTATCCCAGACGGAAATGGTGGCTATTGCTCCGGCATGGCTGGTACGGCAACAGGCCACTTCATTGAAGATAAAAGCGGTGCCTTTATGTGCGCAAGACAATAAAGCGACATGTTATCTTTCCTGGCACGAATCGTCCGAACGCGATAAAGGGCATCAATGGATGAAATCCGTTCTGACTGAGGCGGGCAATCCAGAGTAAATCTATGGAATACTCTCCCTGAAGAAAGATAATATTTATATGAGTGGTTTTTTTTCATGATAAAAAGCTAAGAACTATCTTGGTTTTTATTAAGATGTTTCTGGGTTTTTGGCGAGAAAATAACTTTTCCATAGCTGTTATGATTATTTTATGAAAAATAATCAACATGAATTTATATTCTGATTTTTTAATTTTTACTGGTGTTTTAAACTGATTTGAATGGACGGCCCGCAGGGGCCGCATTTTGTCCCCGACATAAAACCTTTTCAGCGCTGCTTTGTCCAACCTGAGGGTGTGGTGAAGTTAGTCTGCATTTTGGCTCACACTTCTACGCTGAAAACTCTTTTCCCGCTGCCTGAGAGTAGGTAGACTGCGCGAAAAAAAGTAAACACGTGTAAGCTGAGATTCAGGGCAAGAGGCTCTGTTCGAGGTTAACTGTTTGATTCATTTCAGGCTTAGAGCGCTATGATCAATAATCTGCTGCAATACCATCTGACTCATCGTATACAGCACCAAATTTCCCATCGTGCCGATCGCACAGCTTTTCGCCAATGGTCTCCTGATGGCGAGACACAACTGACCTGGGGACAGGCCGACGTCCACATTAACCGCATCGCCAGCGCGCTGCTGGCGTTGGGGTCTGAAGTGCAGGAGCGCATCGCGATTTTTGCCAATAACTGCATGGCTTGGTCGCTGACGGATTTGGCTATCCTGCAACTTCGGGCGGTGAGTGTACCTTTGTATGCCACCAACACGCCCGCCCAGGCAGCATTTATTATTAATGATGCGGATATTCGCATCCTGTTCGTCGGCGAGCAGGCGCAGTTGGATGCAGCCATTGCGCTGCGCGGCGTATGCCCGCAGTTGAACCATATCATCGTGTTCGATGACGCAGCCGATCTGCGCGGGTGCGATATTGCCCAGTATCTGAGCGCCTTTGAGCGCGGGGCCGATGTTGATGCTTTTGAACCTCAACGACGGGAGCGTATTACAGAGTGCGATCTGCGGGATCTGTTCACTCTGATCTACACTTCCGGCACCACCGGCGAGCCAAAAGGAGTGATGCTGGATTACCGTAATCTGGCCGCGCAGCTCTATCTGCACGATGAGCGGCTAACGGTGAACGAAGACGATGTCTCCCTCAGCTTCCTGCCGATATCACACGTATTTGAGCGCATCTGGAGCTTCTTCATCATGCACTCGGGCGCGCAGAACGTGTATCTGCCGAATACTGACTGGGTGCGTGAAGCCATGACGGCGGTACGCCCGACGTTGATGTGCGCGGTACCCCGCTTCTACGAAAAAATCTTTAGCGCGGTGCATGAAAAGGTCGCGCGTGCGCCCTGGCTGCGTCGCGCGCTGTTCCATTGGGCGATCGTCTGTGGTGAACGCAAGTTCCTGCAGGAGCGTGCCGGCAAGCCGCTGGGTAAGTTGTTCAGCCTGTCTCACCGCTGGGCCGACAAACTGGTCCTGAGCAAGCTGCGCGGCATTCTCGGCGGGAGGGTGCGTTTCTTGCCGGCTGCGGGCGCCAAACTTGACGACAATGTCATCCTGTTTTTCCAGGCGATGGGCGTCAATATCAAATATGGTTACGGCATGACCGAGACCTGCGCCACCGTCTCCTGCTGGGAAGAGGGTAATTTCCGCTTTGGCTCTATCGGCAAGCCGTTGCCGGGGGTTGAAGTGCGTATTGGCGAGGAAAACGAGATTCAGGTACGTGGCCCCGTCGTGATGCGTGGCTATTTCAATAAGCCGCTGGAAACCGCCGCTTCTTTTACCGGGGACGGCTGGCTGAAAACCGGTGACGCCGGCGCGATTGACGAGGCGGGTAACCTGTTCATTACCGAGCGGCTGAAGGATTTGATGAAAACCTCCGGCGGCAAATATATTGCCCCGCAGATGCTCGAAGGCACGCTGGCTCAGGATCGTTTTATCGAGCAGGTGGCGATCATCGCCGATGCGCGTAAATTCGTATCGGCCCTGATCGTACCCAGCTTTGAGTCGCTGGAAGAGTATGCGAAATCCATCAACCTGAAATACCAGGATCGGCTTGAGCTGCTGCGTAATAGCCACATTATAGAAATGTTCGAGAGCCGTCTGCGCGACATGCAAAAAGAGCTGGCGCGCTTTGAGCAGGTGAAAAAGTTTACCCTGCTGCCGGCGGCCTTTTCGATGGAGTTGGGTGAACTCACTCCAACGCTGAAGCTGCGCCGGAAGGTGATTCTACAGCGCTACCAGCATGAAATTGACTCGATGTACCAGGATCAGGTTTAAGGATGTCGCCGGGCAGTGCGGCCGGCTAAAAAAACAGCATAATTATTGCCTGATATAGTTCTGTAATTCCCTATCTGCTCGAAACAATGCCTAGCCCGATCCTCCAGCGGCTAGTGCATTGTTTTTGTAAACCCCCAATCCTCAGCCACATGGCAATAACCACTCTACCGCTAGGTCTTTTTGTCGTTTGCCTGCTCAATACTCTGACGTTATGTTAAGCAGTTATATACCCGTTGTATTTCAAGCTGCAGCGTTGTTGGCTGCTTTATAAAGCCCATCCGTGGACCTTGCCCCTGGGCCGCTGTGAACCGCGTTCAGATCTGTTCCCGACAGATTTGTCGCTCGCCCCAGTGACTTGCGTAAGCGCCTGGGACTCTCGAACTGGCCGCCCGGCTGCAACTTGAAATCCATAGGGTATAATCGATCCACAAAAATGTTGGGGTATTACCCCACAACAGGCGCTACGTTCCGGCGTCAGACAAGAATAAGTAAGCCTGGAGGCAAACCCATGGAGATGTTGTCAGGAGCCGAGATGGTCGTCCGATCGTTGATCGATCAGGGCGTTAAGCATGTATTCGGATATCCGGGCGGGGCGGTACTCGATATCTACGACGCCCTGCATACGGTCGGAGGAATCGATCACATATTGGTGCGTCATGAGCAGGGTGCGGTGCATATGGCCGATGGCTATGCGCGCGCTACCGGTGAGGTCGGCGTGGTGCTGGTGACTTCCGGCCCCGGCGCGACCAATGCGATTACCGGCATTGCGACCGCCTATATGGACTCCATCCCGATGGTGGTGCTTTCCGGCCAGGTTCCAAGCTCGCTGATTGGTTATGATGCCTTCCAGGAGTGCGACATGGTCGGGATTTCTCGTCCGGTGGTGAAGCACAGTTTCCTGGTGAAGCGCACCGAGGATATCCCCGGCATCCTGAAAAAAGCCTTTTATCTGGCCTCAACCGGCCGTCCTGGCCCGGTCGTGATCGACCTGCCGAAAGATATCGTTGGCCCGGCGGTCAGAATGCCTTACGCCTATCCGCAGGAAGTGAGCATGCGCTCCTATAACCCAACGGTGCAGGGCCACCGCGGGCAGATAAAGCGCGCGCTGCAAACCATTTTGGCGGCTAAAAAACCGGTTATGTACGTTGGCGGCGGGGCGATAAACTCGGCCTGCGATGCAGAACTGCTGGAACTGGCGGAAAAGCTGAATCTGCCGGTGACCTGCACCCTGATGGGGCTGGGCGCCTTCCCCGGTACGCACCGCCAGAGCGTCGGCATGCTCGGCATGCACGGCACTTACGAAGCCAATAAAACCATGCACCATTCCGACGTGATCTTCGCCGTCGGCGTGCGTTTTGACGATCGCACTACCAATAACCTGGCAAAATACTGCCCGGATGCCACCGTACTGCATATCGATATTGATCCCACCTCGATCTCCAAGACGGTCGATGCCGATATTCCGATCGTGGGCGATGCCAAGCAGGTGCTGACCCAGATGCTGGAACTGCTGGCGCAGGACGATAAGGCGCAGGACTTCGATGCGCTGCGCGACTGGTGGCAGTCCATTGAGCAGTGGCGCGCGCGCGACTGTCTGGGCTATGACAAAAACAGCGGTACCATCAAGCCACAGGCCGTGATCGAAACCCTGCATCGTTTGACCAAGGGTGATGCTTACGTCACCTCCGATGTGGGCCAGCACCAGATGTTCGCCGCGCTCTACTACCCGTTCGACAAGCCGCGCCGCTGGATCAACTCCGGTGGGTTGGGCACCATGGGCTTCGGCCTGCCGGCAGCGCTGGGTGTGAAGCTGGCGTTGCCTGATGAGACCGTGGTGTGCGTAACCGGCGATGGCAGTATCCAGATGAACATTCAGGAGCTTTCCACCGCGTTGCAGTACAACCTGCCGGTGATAGTGGTGAACCTCAACAACCGCTATCTGGGCATGGTGAAGCAGTGGCAGGACATGATCTACTCCGGCCGCCATTCGCAGTCTTATATGGATTCCCTGCCTGATTTCGTCAAACTGGCGGAGGCTTACGGTCACGTAGGCATCGCCATTCGCACACCGGATGAGCTGGAAAGCAAACTTGCGCAGGCGTTGGCCGAGAAAGAACGACTGGTGTTTGTCGATGTCACCGTCGATGAGACCGAACATGTTTACCCAATGCAGATCCGCGGCGGAAGCATGGACGAAATGTGGTTAAGCAAAACGGAGAGGACCTGATCATGCGGCGTATTTTATCTGTATTGCTGGAAAACGAATCCGGTGCGTTGTCGCGTGTGGTGGGGTTGTTCTCCCAGCGTGGTTACAACATTGAAAGCCTGACGGTAGCGCCGACCGACGATCCCACGTTGTCGCGTATGACCATCCAAACCGTCGGCGATGAGAAAGTACTGGAGCAGATCGAAAAGCAGCTGCATAAGCTGGTGGATGTGCTGCGCGTCAGTGAGCTGGTGCAGGGTGCGCATGTCGAACGCGAGATCATGCTGGTGAAGCTGCAGGCCAGCGGTTATGGCCGCGAAGAGGTGAAACGCTGCGCCGACATTTTCCGTGGGCAGATTGTCGATGTTACGGCGACGCTTTACACCGTTCAGCTGGCCGGCACCAGCGACAAGCTGGATGCGTTTCTTAATGCAGTGCGCGAAGTGGCTGAAATTGTCGAAGTGGCGCGTTCCGGCGTCGTCGGCGTGTCGCGCGGCGATAAAATCATGCGCTGAAACGTGATATTGGCATAATCTGAGGGCGCGGCATGGCTGCGCCTTTTGTTTTTCGGTGTTTTTTGTCTGTTTGCTGGCACCTTTCGGCAAAAGCGGTTGCTCGGCAGTGTTTTCTGCTGTTAGATCGCAGAGGCTGGATTGAATAACCGCACGGGATGCGATGGTTAATCCGAGCATGGCTTTCACTTCTATTTTCAGCGTCATTAAGGGGTTAACGTGAAACTGGATGAAATCGCGCGTCTCGCTGGCGTTTCGCGCACCACGGCCAGTTATGTCATCAACGGCAAAGCGAAGCAGTATCGTGTCAGCGATAAAACCGTCGAAAAAGTGATGGCTGTGGTCAGGGAGCATAACTATCACCCGAATGCCGTCGCTGCAGGGTTGCGCGCCGGACGAACTCGCTCTATCGGCCTGGTGATACCGGATCTGGAAAACACCAGCTACACCCGCATCGCCAACTACCTGGAGCGTCAGGCGCGTCAGCGCGGTTATCAGCTATTGATTGCCTGTTCGGAAGATCAGCCGGATAACGAAATGCGCTGTATTGAACACCTGTTGCAACGCCAGGTCGACGCCATTATCGTTTCCACCGCGTTGCCGCCGGAGCACCCGTTCTATCAGCGCTGGGCCAAGGATCCATTACCGATAATCGCTCTGGATCGGGCGCTGGATCGCGAGCATTTCATCAGTGTGGTAGGGGCCGACCAAGAGGATTCCTTCGCGCTGGCGCAGGAGCTTCGCACTTTTCCGGCGGAGTCGGTGCTGTATCTGGGCGCGTTACCGGAGCTGTCCGTCAGTTTCCTGCGTGAGCAAGGATTCCGCCAGGCGTGGGAGGGCGACGAACGGCCTGTCGATTATCTGTATGCCAACAGCTATGAACGCGAGGCTGCCGGCGTACTGTTTGCAGAATGGTTGAAAACGCATCCGATGCCGCAGGCGTTGTTCACCACCTCTTTCTCTCTGTTGCAGGGGGTGATGGATGTGACGTTGAAACAGCGGGGTCGTTTACCGACCGATCTGGCGATCGCCACCTTCGGCGATCACGAGCTGCTGGACTTTCTTGAGTGCCCGGTGCTCGCGGTAGCGCAGCGCCACCGTGATGTGGCTGAACGGGTACTGGAACTGGTGCTGGCCAGTCTGGATGAGCCGCGCAAGCCTAAACCGGGCCTGACGCGTATTCGCCGCAATCTGTTCCGTCGCGGTAGTCTGAGCCGGAAATAAATAATACAGGCGGGGCGGCGACGCTGTTTCCTGCCTGTCTCCCCGCCTTATACGTAGCCGGTTACCCGGAACAGCTTTCTGCAGTATTCAAGAAAGTAGCCATATACCACGCCCATCGCCATCGAGACCACGGCATTTCCGGCCACCGCGGTCATAATTTGCTGTCCATCTGCGCCTACGCTCCACAATATGGCGGCGTACACTGGCGATTGAAAACTGACATACGCCAGCAAATCGGCGAGGTTACGCAGCAACCATTGCCCGTGATGAGAGCGTTTCGCAAGGCGAATAAACAGGTCGCGGTAGCGTCCATAGGGCCAGGCGATCAGGATATTCACCGGGATCGACACCAGGCGGGAGGAGAGCGATTGCTGAAAATTCATGCCGGAAACCAGCATTTCTATCGCCATTCCGGCGATGAAACAGTACACCACCAGTGCAAAAGTATCGGCGGCGGCGCTACGCCAATAAGCGACAGGCGAAAGCATGCTGCAATCTCCTTATGTGTTAGTTAATATTCTGTTAATTTCTATGATTGTGGTTGTTAATTCTTGATTGTTGCATTTTTTATAGTTTACTCCTCTGCATTGGTTTTCTTGGGTAGTTGAATATTTTTATTTATTGCCCTTGGCTGGTTTTTATCCTGAGGAAGAGCGGTAGAATCTGGCGTGAAGGGATTAAAACGGGAGGTTTTTTACTTTTATGATTTAAAACATACAGTTACGATTATTTTCATTATAAAGTGCATTTTCACAGCAAAAATTGTGGGAATAAATGATGTAAGGAAATGAAACCATAATTGTAAACAGGTATTTTGAGAATAATCTTACCAAACTGATTTAAATCGAAAATAACTCGCCTCGTAATATCCGAGTAATTTATTTTTTCATCTGGCTTATCACTGACGCTTTAATTGAAGTAAAATAGCGCCCGACCTGAAGTGCAATAACCGTTGAGCGTTATTAACTCAATGGCTTATGCCGTATTTCGCCAACGACGGGAGTTTACGGCGAGCCTTGACCGGTGCGGGTTACGGCGGGTTACAGGGTTGTGATTGCCGAGCTAAAAAATGAGACATCGATTGCAGAAGGAAGTAATGAGTTAATTAATCGCCAATTTGTCAGGTTTTTAATCACCCTCTTTCCGCTCAGAAAATTATCCCCGTTTATCATGATGTTAATTTTAACTCATCGAATAAATAGCGTTCCTTTCGCGAGTCAGCTCCCAAAATGACGGGAGAAATATTGCCAAAGCGCCGCCGCTCTGGCTTGACAAGGTTTTCATACCCTCCGTAAACTCCCTTATGTGGGAATTTGTGGTGTAAAGTGGTGAAAACGGTCATGAAGGGGTAGCTCAGGAATGTTCCGTGGGGCAACGATGGTTAATCTCGACAGCAAAGGGCGGCTTGCCGTACCCACCCGTTATCGGGATTTGCTGAACGAGCAATCGCAAGGCCAAATGGTCTGTACCATTGACCTCCATCAGTCCTGCCTGCTGCTTTACCCCTTGCCCGAATGGGAAATTATTGAACAAAAATTATCCCGTCTGTCGAGTATGAATCCCGCAGAGCGCCGCGTTCAGCGCTTATTGTTGGGGCATGCCAGTGAGTGTCAGATGGACAGCGCCGGTCGGTTGTTGCTAGCTACTACGCTACGTCAACACGCCGGGCTTACAAAAGAAGTGATGCTGGTCGGGCAGTTCAACAAGTTTGAACTGTGGGATGAACAGACCTGGTATCAACAAGTCAAGGATGATATTGACGCAGAACAGTCGACTCAGGAACCGTTGTCTGAGCGGCTACAGGACTTGTCGCTATAAGCATGTTGGAAAACTATAAACACACCACCGTACTGTTGGATGAGGCGGTTAATGGCCTCAATATTCGCAGTAACGGCATATATATCGACGGTACTTTTGGTCGCGGTGGCCATTCTCGTCTGATTCTGTCCCAACTGGGGCCGGAAGGACGTTTGTTGGCAATTGACCGTGATCCACAGGCGATTGCAGCCGCCAAGTCTATTGAAGATCCTCGTTTTACCATCGTACACGGCCCATTTTCTGATTTGTCACACTATGTGCGGGAACGCGAATTGGTGGGGCAGATTGATGGCGTCTTACTCGATTTGGGCGTTTCTTCGCCGCAGTTAGATGACGCAGAACGCGGTTTCTCCTTCATGCGTGACGGTCCATTGGACATGCGCATGGACCCATCAAGCGGCCAGTCCGCCTCTGAATGGCTGTTGAAAGCGGAAGCGGACGACATTGCCTGGGTGCTGAAAACCTTCGGCGAGGAGCGTTTCGCCAAGCGCATTGCCCGCGCCATCGTGGAAAGAAACCGTGTCGAGCCGATGACGCGCACCAAAGAGCTGGCTGACCTGATCGCCAATGCCAGCCCGTTCCGGGAAAAACACAAACATCCGGCAACGCGCAGTTTCCAGGCCATTCGTATTTATATCAACAGTGAGCTGGAAGAGATTGAGCGTGCGCTGGACGGCGCGCTGGAAGTGCTGGCCCCGCAGGGCCGTCTGTCGATCATCAGTTTCCACTCGTTGGAAGATCGTATCGTCAAACGCTTTATGCGCCACCATAGCCGCGGTGCTCAGGTGCCGGCAGGTCTGCCGCTGACTGAAGAGCAGTTGCGTGGCATGGGCGGGCGTACGCTGAAAGCGTTGGGCAAGATGATGCCTTCGCAAGATGAAGTGGCGGAAAACCCACGCGCGCGCAGTTCAGTGCTGCGCATTGCCGAGAGGATGCCCGCGTGATTGGTAATGAACGCCACGGTTTGGTTGGGGTGATTGGCGGCGATCTGCTGCGTAACGCCAAGATCCCATTGATTTTACTGGTCGCTTCACTGATTTCTGCGATTTTTGTGGTGACTACCGCACACCGTACTCGCCTGCTGACCGCTGAACGCGAGCAGTTGGTGCTTGAGCGGGATGCTCTGGATATTGAATGGCGCAACCTGATTTTGGAGGAGAACGCCCTCGGCGACCACAGCCGGGTCGAGCGTATCGCCACCGAAAAGCTGCAGATGCAACATGTTGATCCATCGCAGGAAAATATCATCGTTAAACAATGAATAGTTTAACTTAAATCATGACACGGAGAAGAAAGGGAACGCATGAAAGCAGCACGCCCCGGTAAGTTGAAACGCCCGGAAAATCAGGCCAGCTTTGTAAGCTGGCGTTTTGCGTTGCTGTGCGGCTGTATTTTGCTGGCGCTGGTGGGATTGATGCTGCGCGTGGCCTATCTGCAGGTCATCAATCCGGACCGCCTGGTGAAAGAAGGTGACATGCGTTCGCTGCGTGTGCAGGAGGTACCGACCTCACGCGGCATGATCAGCGATCGCGCCGGCCGACCATTGGCGGTGAGCGTACCGGTCAACGCCATCTGGGCGGATCCTAAAGAGCTGAACGAGCGTGGCGGCATTACGCTGGACAGCCGCTGGAAGGCGCTGTCCGACGCGCTGAATATCCCTCTGGATCAGCTTTCTACCCGTGTTAACGCCAACCCGAAAGGGCGCTTTGTTTACCTGGCGCGCCAGGTGAACCCGGCGGTAGGCGATTACATTCGCAAGCTGAAGCTACCGGGAATTTACCTGCGTCAGGAATCGCGCCGTTACTATCCGGCCGGCCAGGTCACCTCGCACATTATCGGCGTGACCAATATTGACGGCCAGGGCATCGAAGGCGTCGAGAAGAGCTTCGACCGCTGGCTGACCGGGCAACCGGGTGAACGAACCGTGCGTAAAGACCGCTATGGCCGGGTGATCGAGGATATCTCTTCGGTCGACAGTCAGGCGGCGCATAATCTGGTATTGAGCGTCGATGAGCGCCTGCAGGCGCTGGTGTATCGCGAACTGAACAACGCGGTGGCGTTCAACAAGGCTGAATCCGGCACGGCGGTGCTGATCGACGTGAACACCGGCGAAGTGCTGGCGATGGCCAACAGCCCGTCCTACAACCCGAATAATATGGCCGGTACGCCGAAAGACACCATGCGTAACCGCGCTATTACCGATATTTTTGAGCCTGGCTCCACCGTGAAACCGATGGTGGTGATGACCGCGTTACATAACGGTGTGGTGAAAGAAAACAGCGTGCTGAACACCATTCCTTTCCGCATTCAGGGCCACGAAATTAAAGACGTGGCGCGTTATGCGGAGCTGTCGGTTACCGGGATCTTGCAGAAGTCGAGTAACGTTGGCGTTACCAAGCTGGCGTTAGCGATGCCGTCCTCGGCGTTAGTAGATACTTACTCTCGTTTTGGACTGGGAAAAGCGACCAATTTGGGGCTGGTCGGAGAAAGCAGTGGCATATACCCAAAAAAACAACGGTGGTCTGACATAGAGAGGGCCACCTTCTCTTTCGGCTACGGGCTAATGGTAACTCCGTTACAGTTGGCGCGAGTCTACGCAACGATCGGCAGCCTGGGCGTGTATCGCCCATTGTCGATCACCAAGGTTGACCCTCCGGTTGCCGGCGAACGCATTTTCCCTGAACCTCTGGTGCGCACCGTGGTGCACATGATGGAAAGCGTGGCCCTGCCAGGCGGCGGCGGTGTGAAAGCCGCCATCAAGGGTTACCGCATCGCTATTAAAACCGGTACCGCCAAAAAGGTCGGCCCGGATGGCAAATACGTCAACCGATATCTCGCTTATACCGCCGGCGTCGCGCCGGCCAGTAATCCCCGTTTTGCTCTGGTGGTGGTGATTAACGATCCTCAGGGTGGGAAGTACTATGGCGGTGCAATTTCCGCACCGGTATTCGGCGCCATCATGGGTGGCGTATTGCGCACCATGAACATCGAACCGGACGCGTTGCCCACCGCTGATAAAAGCGAATTAGTGATTAATAAAAAAGAGGGTTCAGGTGGCAGATCGTAATTTGCGCGATTTACTCGCTCCATGGGTGCCGACGGCGCCCGGGCGCGCGCTGCGGGAAATGACATTAGACAGCCGTATTGCGGCTGCCGGGGATCTGTTTGTCGCCGTTGTTGGCCATCAGACAGATGGACGCCGCTATATTCCGCAGGCCATTGCGCAGGGTGTTGCAGCCGTGATTGCCGAAGCTGAAGGTCAGGCAGAAGACGGCGCAATCACGGAAATGCACGGTGTGCCGGTAATTTATCTGAGCCAGCTTAACCAGCGCCTTTCCGCACTGGCCGGGCGTTTTTACCATCAACCGGCAGAGCGCCTGCGTCTGGTTGGCGTGACCGGAACCAACGGTAAAACCACCACCACGCAACTGCTGGCGCAGTGGAGCCAACTGTTGGGTGAAACCGGCGCAGTGATGGGCACCGTCGGTAACGGTCTGCTGGGCCAGGTGTGCCCGACGGAGAATACCACCGGTTCTGCGGTGGATGTTCAACACGTATTAAACGAGCTGGTCGATCGGGGCGCAACTTTTGCCGCGATGGAAGTCTCTTCTCACGGGTTGGTGCAAAACCGCGTGGCGGCGCTGCCGTTTGCCGCAGCGGTGTTCACCAACCTGAGCCGCGATCACCTGGATTACCACGGTGATATGGCCAATTACGAAGCGGCCAAATGGTCGTTGTTTGCCGGCCACGAAGTGGGGCAGGCGATCATCAACGCCGATGACGAAGTGGGCCAGCGCTGGCTGAGCAAATTGCCGGATGCGGTGGCGGTCACCATGCAGGATAACCTGCAACTGGGTTGCCATGGCCGCTGGTTGAAAACCACTGCGGTCAGTTATCACGATAATGGCGCCACTGTTCGCTTCAGCTCAAGCTGGGGCGACGGCGAAATTGAGAGCCGCCTGATGGGCGCTTTCAACGTCAGCAACCTGTTGCTGGCACTGGCGACGCTGCTGTCACTGGGCTATCCGCTGGACAAACTGGTGGAAACCGGCAATCAGCTGCAGCCGGTATGCGGCCGTATGGAAGTATTCAACGCGCCAGGCAAACCTACGGTCGTGGTGGATTATGCCCACACCCCGGACGCGCTGGAGAAGGCGCTGGAAGCTGCGCGCCTGCACTGCCAAGGGCAGCTGTGGTGCGTGTTCGGTTGCGGCGGCGATCGTGACAAAGGCAAGCGCCCGCTGATGGGTGGCATCGCCGAGCAGTTCGCCGATCGCGTAGTGGTGACCGATGACAACCCGCGTACCGAAGAGCCGCAGGCGATCATTGCCGATATCCTGACCGGTCTGCTGGATGCCGGGCGTGCTCTGGTGATCCACGGCCGTGCCGAAGCGGTGACCAGCGCGATTATGCAAGCCAAAGAACAAGATGTGGTGCTGGTGGCGGGTAAAGGCCACGAGGACTACCAACTGGTGGGGAACCGCCGCCTGGATTACTCCGATCGCACCACCGTTGCGCGTCTGCTGGGGGTAATAGCATGATTCCTGTCTCCCTTCAGGCACTGGCCGATGTATTGAGCGCTGAGTTGATCGGCGCCGATTGCCAAATCATTGAGGTGACGACAGATACCCGCCAGGTAACCGCAGGTTGCCTGTTTGTGGCGCTGAAAGGCGAGCGTTTTGATGCGCATGCCTTCGCTGCCGATGCTGTAGCCGCAGGCGCTGGGGCGCTGCTGGTGAGTAAGCGCTTATTGGTGGACGTACCGCAACTGGTGGTGAAAGACACGCGTTTGGCGCTGGGACAACTGGCTGCCTGGGTGCGCCAGCAAGTGCCGGCCCGCGTTGTAGCCTTAACCGGTTCATCGGGCAAGACCTCGGTGAAGGAAATGGTTGCCGCTATTTTGCGTGAATGCGGTGAAGTGCTGTATACCGCCGGCAACTTCAACAACGATATCGGCGTGCCGCTGACGCTATTGCGCTTGCAACCGCAACATGATTTTGCCGTGATTGAGCTGGGTGCCAACCATATTGGCGAGATTGCCTATACCACCGCATTGACGCGGCCACAGACCGCTCTGGTGAATAACCTGGCGGCTGCTCACCTGGAAGGTTTTGGCTCTTTGGCCGGCGTCGCCCAGGCGAAAGGTGAAATTTTTACCGGCTTGCCGGCTGACGGCGTGGCAATCATCAACGCCGACAATAACGACTGGCCGCACTGGCAGAGCATGCTGAACGGTAAAACCGTCTGGCGCTTCTCGCCGCAGGCGGCGGAAGGCGTGGATTTTTTCGCCAGCGACGTGCTGGTGAACGCCAAAGGTACGCAATTTACGTTGCACAGCCCATTCGGCACGGCGGTGGTAACGCTGCCGTTGCCGGGCCGCCATAACGTGGCCAATGCGCTGGCCGCAGCGGCGCTGGCCATGTCGGTCGGTGCGTCGCTCGAATCCGTGCGCCAGGGGTTGAAACAGTTGCAGGGGGTGCCGGGGCGGTTGTTCCCGATTGCGCTTACCGAAAACAAACTGCTGCTCGATGACAGCTATAACGCCAACGTCGGCTCGATGACCGCCGCTGCGCAGGTACTGGCAGAGATGCCGGGCTACCGCGTAATGGTGGTTGGCGATATGGCTGAGCTGGGGGCGGATGCCGAAGAATGTCACCGTCAGGTGGGCGAAGCCGCCAGGTTGGCCGGCATCGATAAAGTGATAGGTATCGGTCCGTTAAGTCAGGCGCTGTGTGCGGCTTCCGGTAACGGCGAACATTTTCAGAACAAGGCAGCAGTGATCGCGCGCGTGGCGGAGTTACTGTCGGAACATGCGGTAATTACCGTGTTAATCAAGGGTTCACGTAGTGCCGCAATGGAGCAGGTAGTACGCGCGTTACAGGAGAAAGCACCATGTTAGTTTGGCTGGCCGAGCATTTGGTCAAATATTATTCCGGCTTCAACGTCTTCTCCTATCTGACGTTCAGGGCCATTGTCAGCCTGCTGACCGCGCTGTTTCTCTCCTTATGGATGGGCCCGCGCGTGATTAAACGCCTGCAGGAGATGTCCTTCGGTCAGGTCGTGCGTAACGATGGCCCGGAGTCGCATTTCAGCAAACGCGGCACGCCGACCATGGGCGGCATCATGATACTGACCTCCATCACCATTTCGGTGCTGATGTGGGCTTACCCGTCCAACCCTTACGTGTGGGGCGTGTTGTTCGTGTTGGTGGGCTACGGCATCGTCGGCTTTGTCGATGACTACCGCAAAGTGGTGCGTAAAGATACCAAGGGGCTGATTGCCCGCTGGAAATATTTCTGGCAGTCGGTGATTGCGCTGATTTTCGCCTTTGCCATGTATGCCGTAGGAAAAGACACGCCAGCCACCGAGCTGGTTGTGCCGTTCTTTAAGGACATCATGCCGCAGCTCGGCCTGTTGTACGTGTTGTTGGCGTACTTTGTGGTGGTCGGTACCAGTAACGCGGTCAACCTGACCGACGGGCTGGATGGCCTGGCGATCATGCCAACGGTGTTCGTGGCTGCGGGCTTTGCGCTGGTGGCTTGGGCGACCGGTAACATGAATTTCGCCAACTACCTGCACATTCCTTATCTGCGTCATGCGGGTGAGCTGGTGATCGTCTGTACTGCCATCGTTGGCGCCGGCCTGGGCTTTTTATGGTTCAACACCTACCCGGCACAGGTCTTTATGGGTGATGTTGGTTCACTGGCGCTGGGTGGCGCGCTGGGCACTATCGCGGTACTGCTCCGCCAAGAGTTCCTGTTATTGATTATGGGCGGCGTGTTCGTGGTTGAAACGCTGTCGGTGATCCTGCAGGTGGGATCGTTCAAGTTGCGCGGGCAACGTATTTTCCGCATGGCGCCGATCCACCACCATTATGAATTGAAGGGCTGGCCGGAACCGCGCGTGATCGTGCGCTTCTGGATTATTTCGCTGATGCTGGTGCTGATTGGCCTGGCGACGCTGAAGGTACGGTAATTATGGCGGATTATCAGGGTAAAAAAGTGGTCATCATCGGGTTAGGCCTCACCGGCCTGTCCTGCGTTGATTTCTTTATGGCGCGTGGCGTAACGCCGCGCGTTATGGATACCCGCATTTCGCCGCCGGGGCTGGACAAGCTGCCTGAAAGCGTTGAACGGCATTTGGGTGACTTGAATCTGGACTGGTTGTTGGCGGCGGATTTGATCGTTGCCAGCCCGGGCATGGCGCTGGCTCACCCTGCGTTGAGCGCTGCGGCGGATGCGGGGGTGGAGATCGTTGGCGACGTCGAACTGTTCTGCCGCGAAGCTCAGGCGCCGATCGTAGCGATCACCGGCTCTAACGGTAAAAGCACCGTCACCACTCTGGTAGGCGAGATGGCGAAAGCGGCCGGCTGGGCGGTGGGTGTGGGCGGTAACATTGGTCTGCCTGCGTTGAGCCTGCTGCGTCAGGAATGCCAGTTGTACGTGCTGGAGCTGTCAAGTTTCCAACTGGAAACCACCTTCAGCCTGAAAGCGGCGGCGGCGACCATCCTGAACGTGACAGAAGATCATATGGACCGTTACCCGTTTGGCCTGCAGCAGTATCGCGCCGCCAAACTGCGGGTCTATGAAAATGCCGCCCTGTGCGTGGTTAACGCAGATGACGCGCTGACCATGCCGGTACGCGGTGCAGACCAGCGCTGCATCAGTTTCGGGGCCGACGTGGGCGACTACCACCTCAACCGCCAGCAGGGCGAAACCTGGTTGCGCGTGCGCGGTGAGAAAATCCTGAATACCCGCGAGATGAAGCTGACTGGCCGCCACAACTATACCAATGCGCTGGCGGCGTTGGCGCTGGCCGATGCGGTGAATATCCCGCGCGCCTCCAGCCTGAAGGCGCTAACTACCTTTACCGGGTTGGCGCACCGTTTCCAACTGGCGTGGGAACACAACGGTGTACGTTGGATTAACGATTCGAAAGCCACCAACGTCGGCAGCACCGAAGCGGCGCTGAATGGCCTGCAGGTGGACGGCACTTTGCATCTGCTGCTGGGCGGCGACGGCAAGTCTGCCGATTTCTCCCCGCTGGGGCGTTATCTGCAGGGCGATAATGTCCGCCTGTATTGCTTTGGCCGCGATGGCGAACAACTGGTGGAGCTGCGGCCGGAAGTTGCCACGTTGACCGACACGATGGAACAGGCGATGCAAGCGATCGCGGGCCGGGTACAACCTGGCGATATGGTGCTGCTGTCACCGGCGTGCGCCAGCCTGGATCAGTTCCGTAACTTTGAAGTGCGTGGCGACGAGTTTGCCCGTCTGGCACAGGAGCTTGGCGGATGAAACTACGGGTGCCGACGTTCGGGTTGACCGAAAGACTGAAAGACTGGGTGATGGGATCGCGCGAGAGCGATTCGGTCAATATGGTGCTGTACGACCGTACCCTGCTGTGGCTGACCTTCGGGTTGGCCATTATCGGTTTTGTCATGGTGACTTCGGCGTCAATGCCGATTGGTCAACGCCTGGCGGACGATCCTTTCCTGTTTGCCAAGCGTGATGCGCTGTATCTGGGGCTGGCCTTCGGTCTGTCGATGGTGACGCTGCGCATCCCGATGGAAGTCTGGCAGCGCTACAGCAATGTGATGCTGCTGTTGTCGATTGTGATGCTGCTGATCGTACTGGTGGTCGGCAGCTCGGTAAACGGCGCATCGCGCTGGATCGCGCTGGGCCCGTTGCGTATTCAGCCGGCGGAGCTGTCCAAGCTGTCGCTGTTTTGCTATCTGGCGAGCTATCTGGTGCGCAAGGTAGAAGAAGTGCGTACCAACTTTTGGGGCTTCTGCAAGCCGATGGGCGTAATGGTAGTACTGGCGGTACTGCTGCTGGCGCAACCGGACCTCGGTACCGTGGTGGTGTTGTTTATCACGACTCTGGCAATGCTGTTCCTGGCCGGCGCCAAAATGTGGCAGTTCCTGGCGATCATCGGCTCCGGTGCTTTTGCGGTGGTGCTGTTGATCATTGCCGAACCTTACCGTATGCGCCGCGTGACGTCGTTCTGGAACCCGTGGGCCGATCCGTTCGGCAGTGGCTACCAGTTGACCCAGTCGCTGATGGCATTTGGCCGCGGTGAATTTTGGGGGCAGGGGCTGGGGAACTCGGTACAGAAACTCGAGTATTTGCCTGAAGCGCACACCGACTTTATCTTCTCGATTTTGGGCGAAGAACTGGGCTATATCGGTGTGGTTTTCGCATTGTTAATGGTATTCTTCGTCGCTTTTCGCGCTATGTCGATTGGCCGCCGCGCGCTGGAGATCGATCAGCGCTTTTCCGGCTTTCTGGCCTGCTCGATCGGCGTCTGGTTCAGCTTCCAGGCACTGGTCAACGTCGGCGCCGCAGCCGGCATGCTGCCCACCAAAGGGCTGACGCTGCCGCTGATAAGTTACGGCGGTTCGAGCCTGTTGATTATGTCGACGGCGATCGTGCTGTTACTGCGTATTGATTATGAAACGCGTCTGGCCAAAGCCCAGGCGTTTGTGAAGAGGTAAGGGATGAGCGGGAAACCTAAGCGTTTAATGGTGATGGCAGGCGGTACCGGCGGACACGTGTTCCCGGGGCTGGCGGTCGCGCATCATCTGATGGCGCAGGGCTGGCAGGTGCGCTGGCTCGGAACCGCAGACCGAATGGAAGCCGATCTGGTGCCAAAGCACGGGATCGAGATTGATTTCATCCGTATTTCCGGCTTGCGCGGTAAAGGGCTGAAGGCCCAACTGAGCGCACCGCTGCGTATCTGGCATGCGGTACGCCAGGCGAAGGCGATTATGCGCAGCTACCAGCCAGACGTGGTGCTGGGCATGGGCGGTTACGTTTCCGGTCCCGGCGGTTTGGCTGCGTGGTTGTGCGGGATCCCTGTGGTGCTGCATGAACAAAACGGCATTGCCGGGCTGACCAACCGTTGGCTGGCCCGCATCGCCAAAAAAGTATTGCAGGCATTCCCCGGCGCGTTCCCGAATGCGGACGTAGTGGGCAACCCGGTACGTACCGACGTACTGGCGCTACCGCTGCCGGCGGAGCGACTGACCGGGCGTGAAGGCCCCATCCGCGTGCTGGTGATTGGCGGAAGTCAGGGCGCGCGGGTGCTGAATCAGACAGTTCCTGAAGTCGCGGCGAGATTGGGCGATAGAATTACGCTCTGGCATCAGGTAGGTAAAGGTGCGCTGGAAAACGTGTTGCGCGACTACGAGAGGGTAGGGCAGACGCAGCATAAGGTGACCGAGTTTATCGATGACATGGCCGCCGCTTACGCCTGGGCCGACGTTGTAGTGTGTCGCTCCGGCGCGCTGACCGTCAGCGAGATTGCCGCTGCGGGCCTGCCGGCGATATTTGTGCCGTTCCAGCATAAAGACCGGCAGCAGTACTGGAATGCCCGCCCGCTGGAAGAAGCCGGCGCAGCGAAGATCATCGAACAGCCGCAGTTCAACGCCGATACCGTGGCGGATCTGTTGGCAAGCTGGGATCGCCCGCAGTTGCTGACGATGGCCGAAAAAGCGCGGGCAGTGGCTATTCCCGACGCCACCGAGCGCGTGGCGGCAGAACTGGTGCGGGTTGCCAAATAAATAATGCAGGGGTTCGGTACGCCGAGCCTGAATCAAAGAAATGTCATGTAGGGGCCCGGCATGCCGGACCCGGATTAGAGAGAGTGATGAATACACAACAACTGGCGAAACTACGTACTATCGTGCCCGAGATGCGACGCGTCCGGCACATTCACTTTGTCGGCATCGGTGGCGCCGGCATGGGTGGTATCGCCGAAGTGTTGGCTAACGAAGGTTATCAGATCAGCGGCTCCGACCTGGCGCCTAACCCGGTAACCCAACAGTTGAGCGCGCTCGGGGCGACGATTTATTTCCATCACCGCCCGGAAAACGTGCTGGATGCGAGCGTAGTGGTGGTCTCCACCGCGATTTCCGCCGACAACCCGGAGATTGTCGCCGCCCGCGAAGCGCGTATCCCGGTTATCCGCCGCGCGGAGATGCTGGCCGAACTGATGCGTTTCCGTCACGGCATTGCCGTCGCCGGTACGCACGGCAAGACCACGACGACGGCAATGGTGTCGAGCATTTACGCCGAAGCCGGTCTGGACCCGACCTTTGTCAACGGCGGGCTGGTGAAAGCGGCCGGTACCCATGCGCGTCTGGGTTCCAGTCGTTACCTGATCGCGGAAGCGGATGAGAGCGATGCGTCGTTCCTGCATTTGCAACCGATGGTGGCGATTGTCACCAATATTGAAGCCGACCATATGGATACCTACCAGGGTGACTTCGAGAACCTGAAGCAGACGTTTATCAACTTTTTGCACAACCTGCCGTTCTACGGCCGTGCGGTGATGTGTGTTGATGACCCGGTGGTGCGCGAACTGCTGCCACGCGTGGGCCGCCATATCACCACTTACGGTTTCAGCGAAGATGCCGATGTGCGCATTGAGAGCTATCGCCAGGTTGGGCCGCAGGGCCACTTTACCTTGAGCCGCCAGGATAAACCCTTGATGACGGTGACCCTGAACGCCCCGGGCCGTCACAACGCGTTGAACGCGGCGGCGGCAGTGGCGGTGGCGACGGAAGAAGGCATTGACGACGAGGATATCCTGCGCGCGCTGGCGGGCTTCCAGGGCACAGGTCGCCGCTTTGATTTCCTGGGCGAGTTCCCGCTGGAGCCGGTGAACGGCAAAAGCGGCACCGCGATGCTGGTCGATGACTATGGCCACCATCCGACCGAAGTCGACGTCACGCTGAAAGCTGCACGTGCCGGCTGGCCGGATAAGCGCCTGGTGATGATTTTCCAGCCGCACCGTTACACACGTACCCGCGATCTCTACGACGACTTCGCCAACGTGCTGTCACAGGTTGATGTGCTGCTGATGCTCGATGTGTACGCCGCAGGTGAGACGGCGATCCCGGGGGCGGATAGCCGCTCGCTGTGTCGCACCATCCGTAGCCGCGGCAAGCTGGATCCGATCCTGGTATCCGATGCGGACATCGTACCGGAAACCTTGGCGCAACTGCTGCAGGCCGACGATCTGGTGCTGGTGCAAGGCGCCGGCAACGTGGGCAAAATCGCCCGCAAACTGGCTGAGCTGAAGCTGCAGCCACAGAAAAAAGAGGAGGAACATCATGGCTGATAAAGTTGCCGTACTGCTGGGTGGCACCTCCGCTGAACGTGAAGTGTCGTTGCAATCCGGTGCTGCCGTGCTGGCAGGGCTGCGGGAAGCCGGTATCGACGCCCATGGCATCGATATCCGCGATTTCCCGGTAACCCAGCTTAAAGAGCATGGGTTTACCAAAGTGTTTATCGCGCTGCACGGGCGCGGCGGCGAGGATGGCACCCTGCAGGGGATGCTGGAATTCCTTGAGCTGCCTTATACCGGTAGCGGCGTGATGGCGTCGGCGCTGACCATGGACAAGTGGCGCACCAAGATGGTGTGGCAGTCGATGGGGCTGCCGGTCGCGCCTTATGTGGCGCTTAACCGCCAGCAGTATGCCGGTGCAGAGAAACAGAGCCTGATTGCTCGCGTGGAGGCCCTGGGCCTGCCGCTGATCGTCAAGCCGAGCCGCGAAGGCTCCAGCGTCGGCATGAGCAAGGTAACAGAACGCGATGCCCTTGAGGCCGCGCTGGAAGAAGGTTTCCGCCATGACGATGACGTGCTGGTGGAGAAGTGGTTGAGTGGCCCTGAATATACCGTAGCGATGCTGGGCGACCAGGTGTTGCCTTCGATCCGCATTCAGCCGGCCGGCGTGTTTTACGACTATCAGGCCAAGTACATTTCGGACGATACCCAATATTTCTGTCCAAGTGGCCTGGGCGCGGAACAAGAGGCCGAAATGGCCGCATTGGCGTTACGCGCCTACCGTGGACTGGACTGCAGCGGCTGGGGCCGCGTGGATGTGATGCAGGATAGCGATGGCAGCTTCTATCTGCTTGAGGTGAATACCTCGCCGGGCATGACCAGTCATAGCCTGGTGCCGATGGCAGCGCGCCAGTCTGGTTTAAGCTTCTCGCAGCTGGTAGCGAGAATTTTGGAGTTGGCCGACTGATATGTCGCAAGCTGCCCTGAATGCGCGTGAACGCGAGGTGGATAACAGCCCGCGCCGTAGCAATGGAACTCAATTGGCGGGAATGGTTTTCCTGCTGATGGTGCTGGGAACGGTGCTGTGGAGTGGCTGGATGGTGATTGGCTGGATGAAAGACGCCAGCCGGCTGCCGCTCTCACGGTTGGTGGTTACCGGCGAACGCCACTACACCACCAACGATGATATTCGCCAGGCGATTCTGGCGCTGGGAGCGCCGGGCACGTTCATGACGCAGGATGTTGATGTCATCCAGCAGCAGATTGAACGCCTGCCGTGGATCAAGCAGGCCAGCGTGCGCAAGCAGTGGCCGGATGAGCTGAAGATCCACCTGGTCGAGTATGTCCCGATTGCGCGTTGGAATGATTTACACATGGTGGACGCCGAAGGCAAATCCTTCAGCGTGCCGGCAGAACGAATTGGCAAACAAAAATTGCCGCTGCTCTATGGCCCGGAAGGGAGCGAACAGGATGTTCTGGAAGGTTATCAGGCCATGAGCAACATGTTAGCGGCCAGCAAATTTACGCTGAAAATGGCGGCCATGAGCGCTCGCCATTCCTGGCAGCTGGCTTTGGATAATGATGTTCGGCTGGAGCTGGGACGTGACGATCGTACCGGACGCCTGCAGCGGTTTATCGAGCTCTATCCGGTATTGCTGCAGCAGGGGCAGGCGGAAAGCAAGCGCGTCAACTATGTCGATTTGCGCTACGAGTCCGGCGCCTCGGTAGGTTGGACCCCGGTATTGATCGACCCGCAGGCGGCAGGCGGTCAGCAGAACAGTAATCAGCAACAGAATCAGGCACAGGCAAAACAACAATGATCAAGTCGACGGACAGAAAACTGGTAGTTGGACTGGAGATCGGTACTGCAAAAGTCTCCGCATTGGTAGGGGAAGTTCTGCCCGATGGCATGGTCAACATTATCGGGGTGGGCAGTTGCCCGTCTCGCGGTATGGATAAGGGTGGCGTTAACGACCTGGAGTCGGTAGTCAAATGCGTACAACGCGCTATCGATCAGGCCGAGCTGATGGCGGATTGCCAGATTTCTTCGGTTTACCTCGCATTGTCGGGTAAACACATCAGCTGTCAGAACGAAATAGGGATGGTTCCTATTTCCGAAGAGGAAGTGACGCAGGAAGATGTGGAGAACGTGGTGCATACCGCTAAATCGGTACGCGTACGTGACGAACACCGCATCCTGCACGTTATCCCTCAGGAATACGCCATCGACTATCAGGAAGGCATCAAGAACCCGGTTGGGTTGTCCGGTGTGCGTATGCAGGCCAAGGTGCACTTGATTACCTGCCATAACGATATGGCAAAGAACATTGTTAAAGCGGTAGAACGCTGTGGTCTGAAAGTTGACCAACTTATTTTCGCCGGTCTGGCCGCCAGCTATGCGGTTCTGACCGAAGATGAGCGCGAACTTGGCGTTTGCGTGGTGGATATCGGCGGCGGCACCATGGATATGGCGGTGTACACCGGCGGGGCTCTGCGCCACACCAAAGTGATCCCTTACGCCGGGAACGTGGTCACCAGCGATATCGCCTACGCCTTCGGCACGCCGCCGACAGACGCGGAAGCGATCAAAGTTCGACACGGCTGTGCGCTTGGGTCGATTGTTAGCAAGGATGAAAGTGTAGAGGTGCCAAGCGTTGGGGGACGTCCTCCTCGTAGTCTGCAAAGACAGACACTGGCTGAAGTCATTGAGCCACGCTACACCGAACTGTTGAATCTGGTTAACGATGAAATTTTGCAATTGCAGGAGCAACTGCGTCAGCAAGGGGTGAAGCATCATCTGGCAGCGGGTATTGTGCTGACCGGTGGCGCCGCCCAAATTGATGGCCTGGCAGCCTGTGCGCAACGGGTGTTCCACACCCAGGTACGCATCGGCCAACCCTTGAACATCACGGGTCTGACGGATTATGCGCAGGAGCCTTACTACTCAACTGCGGTAGGTCTGCTGCACTATGGAAAAGAGTCTCACCTGAGCGGTGAGGCAGAAGTAGAAAAACGCGCCTCGGTGGGCAATTGGTTTAAACGTATCAATAGCTGGCTGAGAAAAGAGTTTTAATGTTTCAACAAAGAGATCATGCTGAGTAATCTTTTTATGATCTCGCAGCGACAGGCACAAAACGGAGAGAAACTATGTTTGAACCAATGGAACTAACCAATGACGCGGTGATTAAAGTCATCGGCGTCGGCGGTGGCGGTGGCAACGCCGTTGAACACATGGTGCGCGAGCGCATCGAAGGTGTTGAATTCTTCGCCGTTAATACAGACGCTCAGGCGCTTCGTAAAACGGCAGTTGGCCAAACCATCCAGATCGGTAGCGGTATTACCAAAGGTCTGGGGGCAGGCGCGAACCCTGAAGTGGGTCGCAATTCAGCGGAAGAAGACCGTGAAGCTCTGCGTGCCGCACTTGATGGCGCAGACATGGTCTTCATTGCAGCCGGCATGGGCGGCGGTACCGGTACCGGTGCAGCACCTGTTGTGGCTGAAGTTGCTAAAGATCTGGGTATTCTGACAGTGGCCGTGGTTACCAAGCCTTTCAATTTTGAAGGCAAGAAACGCATGGCGTTCGCTGAGCAGGGTATCGCAGAGCTATCCAAACATGTGGATTCACTGATCACTATCCCGAACGACAAGCTGTTGAAAGTTCTGGGTCGCGGCATTTCTCTGCTGGACGCGTTCGGCGCGGCTAACGACGTGCTGAAAGGCGCGGTGCAGGGTATTGCCGAGCTGATCACCCGTCCGGGCCTGATGAACGTCGACTTCGCCGACGTGCGCACCGTGATGTCCGAAATGGGCTACGCGATGATGGGTTCCGGCGTTGCCTGTGGTGAAGACCGTGCTGAAGAAGCGGCGGAAATGGCGATCTCCAGCCCACTGCTGGAAGACATCGACCTGTCCGGCGCTCGCGGCGTTCTGGTCAACATCACCGCCGGCTTCGACCTGCGTCTGGATGAGTTCGAAACCGTGGGTAACACCATTCGTGCTTTCGCTTCCGACAACGCCACCGTGGTCATCGGTACCTCGCTGGATCCGGAAATGAACGACGAACTGCGCGTGACCGTGGTTGCGACCGGTATCGGCATGGACAAACGTCCTGAAATCACTCTGGTGACCAATAAACAGGTCAGCCAGCCAGTGATGGATCATCGCTACCAGCAGCACGGTATGTCGCCGTTGCCGCAGGAAGTGAAACCGGCCGCCAAGGTGGTCAACGATCCGACTGCGCAGCCTAATAAAGAGCCCGACTATCTTGATATTCCTGCCTTCCTGCGCAAGCAGGCAGACTAAGAATATCCTGAGAATTTGGAATCTCCGCTCTTTGTGCTAAACTGTCCCGCCGGCCATGCTGTATGCTTGGTCGGTAGGATGGATAACATTGCGAGATAAAACGATGATCAAACAAAGGACATTAAAACGTATTGTTCAGGCGACTGGAGTCGGTTTGCATACCGGCAAAAAGGTCACGCTGACAATGCGCCCAGCGTCGGCTAATACCGGGGTCATCTATCGTCGCACTGACTTGAATCCACCGGTTGATTTTCCGGCTGATGCAAAATCCGTGCGTGATACCATGCTCTGTACTTGCCTGGTCAATGAGCATGACGTGCGTATTTCTACCGTTGAGCATCTGAATGCTGCGCTGGCTGGGCTGGGTATCGACAACATCATTATTGAAGTTGACGCCGCCGAGATCCCAATCATGGACGGTAGCGCCAGTCCGTTCGTCTACCTGTTGCTGGATGCCGGCATCGAAGAACTGAACTCAGCGAAGAAATTCCTGCGTCTGAAAGACACCGTACGTGTTGAAGATGGCGATAAATGGGCAGAGCTGTCCCCGCATAACGGGTTCCGTCTGGACTTTACCATCGACTTCAACCACCCGGCGATCGACGCCAGTACGCAACGCTATCGCCTGGATTTCTCCGCCGACTCGTTCGTGCGTCAAATCAGCCGTGCGCGTACCTTCGGTTTTATGCGTGACATCGAGTATTTGCAGTCACGTGGTTTGGCCCTGGGCGGCAGCTTTGACTGCGCCATCGTGGTAGATGACTACCGCGTTCTGAACGAAGACGGCCTGCGCTTTGAAGACGAATTCGTACGCCACAAAATGCTGGACGCCATCGGTGACCTGTTCATGTGCGGCCATAACATCATTGGCGCGTTTACCGCGTACAAGTCAGGCCATGCGCTGAACAACAAACTGCTGCAAGCCGTTCTGGCGAAACAGGAAGCGTGGGAATACGTCACCTTCCAGGACGAAGCCGAAATGCCGTTGGCATTCAAAGCCCCGTCTACCGTATTGGCCTAAGCCGATACCGCTGATTATTTCTTACGACTGGTAGCGTTGGCACTCTCTCCGGCCAGCGACGCCAGTCGTTCCAATACCTTGCGCAGTTTTTCCGGACTGCGGCTCGCCAAACCTCTTAATTCCTCAGCACTTTCCTGACTCAGATGCCGCATCGGCACGTTTGTCTGCGTATTCCCCAAGGTTTTTGCGGCGTCCTGCACAAGGTTGCTCCCTTTTGCCATCAAGGCCGGATTAATCCTGATGTCGATCGACGACAATGATGGTAGAATTTGCGCTCGTAGTGCAGATAATAAAGCCGGTTGTTCGTAGCGCAGGCGCATCAGCCAGCTGGCATTGGCCGTTTCTAGCACTAAAATACCCTGTCGGAAATTCGCGACGCGGCACCAGGGATGCAGTTGAACGGGCAATACGCCTTTCACTGCACGGTTAAGCTTAAGCAGCGCCACCGCGCGTTGTTGGACGTTATGCAGCGGCCCTTTGTCTTCTGCAGACGCGTCGTCGAACAGGACATCTAATAATTGTGGACGGCTATCGCGCATAATGGGCTCCGGCGGATTATAAACTCGTGATCGGTATTCTAAATCGTTGGCGACAATTTGGCAGACGTTATTTCTGGCCCCATCTCCTGTTAGGGATGGTCGCGGCCACGCTTGGCGTACCTTCAAATCTGTCAGGCAGCTCCGATCAAGCCGCTCTGCCGAGCACCTCGTCCAGCCTGAACCGGCAAAACTCCGCCAGCGGCGCCTTTAATAGCCTGGCGTTGCTGCAGGAAGCGCACCGCCGCCCGACCTTCAGCGTCGACTACTGGCACCAGCATGCGCTTCGTACCGTCATTCGTCACCTCTCTTTTGCTCTTGCGCCGCAGGCAGTCTACGCGCGGGTGCAGGAAAGCGAGGCGGAAGTCGCCGAACCCCCGTTGCAGGTGGCGCAACTTGCGCTGCTTTCCACACTCAACGCGCTGCTGACGCATGAGCCAAAGCCGCCGACCATCATTCGCAATACCCATCATGCCGTGCTGCCTGCCTTTGCGCAGCACCAGACCGGCTTGTGGCTCGCGCAGGTGCAGGGCATTCGCGCCGGGCCAGTAGCGTTAAGCTGATTCATTGCCCTTTGGGCGACAAAAACCTAAAAATAACAGCAAGTTGACTGCCTGTGTTGGCTGTCATGACAGAGATATTAAACATCATGTTAGTGAAATTATTGACCAAAGTTTTTGGTAGCCGTAACGATCGTACACTGCGCCGCATGCGTAAGTCGGTTGAACTGATCAACCGCATGGAACCGGACATGGAAAAGCTGTCCGATGACGAGCTGAAAGCCAAGACCAACGAGTTCCGCGCGCGCCTGGAAAAGGGTGAAGTGCTGGAAAACCTGCTGCCGGAAGCTTTCGCCGTGGTACGTGAAGCGAGCAAGCGCGTATTCGGCATGCGCCATTTCGACGTGCAGCTGCTGGGCGGTATGGTACTGAACGACCGCTGCATCGCAGAAATGCGCACCGGTGAAGGTAAGACTCTGACCGCAACCCTGCCCGCCTACCTGAACGCCTTAAGCGGCCGCGGCGTACATGTGGTGACCGTCAACGACTATCTGGCACAGCGTGATGCCGAAAACAACCGCCCGCTGTTCGAGTTCCTTGGCCTGAGCATCGGCATCAACCTGCCGGGCATGCCTGCACCGGCCAAGCGTGAAGCCTATGCCGCCGATATTACTTACGGCACCAACAACGAATACGGCTTCGACTATCTGCGCGACAACATGGCGTTCAGCCCGGAAGAGCGCGTTCAGCGCAAGCTTCACTATGCGCTGGTGGATGAGGTTGACTCCATCCTGATCGATGAAGCCCGTACTCCGCTGATCATCTCCGGCCCGGCCGAAGACAGCTCAGAAATGTACATTAAGGTCAATAAACTGATTCCAAAGCTTATCCGTCAGGAAAAAGAGGATTCAGACTCCTTCCAGGGCGAAGGCCACTTCTCGGTAGACGAGAAAGCGCGCCAGGTGCACCTGACCGAACGCGGCCTGATCCTGATCGAAGAAATGCTGGTGGAAGCCGGCATTATGGAAGAAGGGGAGTCACTGTACTCACCGACCAACATCATGTTGATGCACCATGTGACTGCCGCTCTGCGCGCGCACGTGCTGTTCACCCGCGACGTTGACTACATCGTAAAAGACGGTGAAGTGATCATCGTTGACGAACATACCGGCCGTACCATGCAGGGCCGTCGTTGGTCAGATGGTCTGCATCAGGCGGTGGAAGCCAAAGAAGGCGTGGAAATCCAGAACGAGAACCAGACGCTGGCATCCATCACCTTCCAGAACTACTTCCGCCTGTACGAGAAGCTGGCTGGGATGACCGGTACCGCCGACACCGAGGCGTTTGAATTCAGCTCTATCTACAAGCTGGATACCATCGTGGTGCCGACCAACCGCCCAATGCTGCGTAAAGACATGCCGGATCTGGTCTATATGACCGAGCTGGAGAAGATTGGCGCCATCATTGAAGATATCCGCGAGCGTACCGCCAACGGCCAGCCGGTGCTGGTGGGGACGATCTCGATCGAAAAATCCGAAGTCGTTTCCCGCGAACTGGCGAAAGCCGGTATTGACCACAAAGTGCTGAACGCCAAATTCCACGCTATGGAAGCGGACATTGTGGCGCAGGCCGGTCAGACCGGTGCGGTGACTATCGCCACCAACATGGCGGGCCGTGGTACCGATATCGTGTTGGGTGGCAGCTGGCAGGCGGAAATTGCCCAGTTGGAAGACCCAACCGAAGAGCAAATTGCGGCGATTAAAGAAGACTGGAAAATCCGCCATGAAGCGGTATTGAAGGCGGGTGGCTTGCACATCATTGGTACCGAGCGCCATGAATCACGCCGTATCGATAACCAGCTGCGCGGCCGTTCCGGTCGTCAGGGCGATGCCGGTTCATCCCGCTTCTACCTGTCGATGGAAGATGCCTTGATGCGTATTTTCGCCTCGGATCGCGTTTCCGGCATGATGCGTAAACTGGGTATGAAAGAGGGTGAGGCCATTGAACACCCATGGGTCACCAAGGCGATTGCCAACGCACAGCGTAAAGTAGAAAGCCGCAACTTCGATATTCGTAAGCAACTGCTGGAATACGATGATGTGGCCAGCGATCAGCGTCGCGCTATCTATAGCCAGCGTAATGAACTGCTGGACGTGTCCGACGTGAGCGAAACCATTGCCAGCATCCGTGAAGACGTCTTCAAAACCACCATTGACAGCTACATCACGCCGCAGTCGCTGGAAGAAGAGTGGGATATTCAAGGTCTGGAAGAGCGCTTGAAAAACGACTTCGATCTGGATATGCCAATCGCCGAATGGCTGGATAAAGAGCCGGATCTGCACGAAGAAACGCTGCGTGAGCGTATTCTGGAAAAGGCCAAGGAAGACTATCTGCGCAAAGAAGAAGTGGTTGGCACAGATATGATGCGCAACTTCGAGAAGGGCGTGATGCTGCAAACGCTGGATTCCCTGTGGAAGGAGCATCTGGCGGCAATGGACTATCTGCGCCAGGGCATCCATCTGCGTGGCTACGCGCAGAAAGATCCTAAGCAAGAGTACAAACGTGAATCCTTCAATATGTTTGCGACCATGCTGGAATCGCTGAAATACGAAGTGATCAGCGTGCTGAGTAAAGTGCAGGTGCGGATGCCGGAAGAGGTTGAAGCCATGGAGCTGCAGCGTCGCGAAGAAGCTGAGCGCCTTGCAGCACAGCAACAGCTGAGCCACTACGAAGAAAATGCGTTGGTTACCGAAGACTCTAATGCTCCTGCAAGCGCGGAGCGCAAGGTGGGCCGCAACGATCTTTGCCCATGTGGATCCGGTAAAAAATACAAACAGTGCCACGGCCGTCTGCAGAAGTAAGTAAGCTCGGCAGCGTTTAACGAGTCAAACCCAGGGGGTCAGCATGCTGAGCCCCTGTTTTTTAGGGCCAGAGTCCGCGCCCTTATGAATTAATCAGGAGTATGCGATGAAACATCTGAACATCGCCGTCGGTATCATTCGCAATGCCCAGCAGGAAATTTTTATTACCCGTCGTGCCGCAGATTCACATATGGCCGGTTTCTGGGAGTTTCCCGGCGGCAAAATTGAGCAAGGGGAAACCCCGGAGCAGGCGCTCAATCGTGAACTGCTGGAGGAAACCGGAATTGAAACTGAACGGGCTGAGCTGTTGGAGGTGCTGGAGCACCGCTTTAGCGATCGTATCGTGACGCTGAATTTTTATCTGGTGGAAGGTTGGGCAGGGGAACCGTTCGGTCGTGAAGGCCAGCCTATGCGTTGGGTGAAGCAGGCCGAACTGCGGGAGGACGAATTTCCCGAGGCCAATGTCAGTATTATCAAGCTGTTGGTGACGCAGGCGAACGCTGCGCAATAAGACGGGCGGCCTGGCTGGAGCCAGGCCGAAAGAGAGACAATCAGCGATCGTCTTCTTCACTCCATTCTTCGCTTTCCGACAGATCGCTGTTGCTGGGAATGCGTTTTTCTTCATCGGCCCATTCGCCGAGATCGATTAACTGGCAGCGTTTGCTGCAAAATGGGCGGAACGGGCTCACTTCACCCCAAACCACACCTTTGCCACAGGTTGGGCATTTCACTACGGTAGTCATCTCTTTTCCTTACTTCCTTCCAACGCGTGAAAGGTCTTTATGTCATTGGGTTAGCAACAGGCTAACTCAAAGGTTAACCGTTCCGGCACCACGCCAAGCTCGCTGTCCAGAGGCAGGAAGCGGATCGCATAACGCGTCTTATGGCCGGAGATCTGCGGATAAAGCTGATGTGTCAGGCTAATGCGCAAACGCAACAGGTCTGCACCTTCCGCGTTATCCTGGAAGAAACCGTTCAAACTGATCTGGTTGCGGAATGGGCCGGCCTGACGAATCAGATCCAGCACCATAGTCAGCGCCAGATTCAACGGCTCCAGTGCCTGCAGCCAGTCAGCGACGTCGGCGTCCCGTTCTTGCTGCGGTGCATGCATCCACATGTGCAATGTGGGCAAGTCAAAGCTGCAACAGCCGCCGGGAATGCTCAGACGTTGGCGCACCAGGCTTATCAGCCGATCTTCGCGCAGCGCCTGCCCCAGACGCGGAGCGGACATCAGCGCCGCTGCGCGCACCTTCAGTTGACCGCGTAGCTGGTCCATCAGAGACATATCGACGCCCGGTACATCGGTCCATGCCAACAGTTTTTGTTGCTGACGCTCCAACTCTTTCAGCAGTTCGGTACGAACTTCGCCGCGTTCCAATACGTCCAGCAGGTCCGACACAGTGCGGAAGAAGGTCAGTGCAATGGCGGTTTCGCTCAGCGCCCGCTGGCCATGCAATTGTTGCAGCAAAAACTCGATACGCAGCCAGGTGCGCATTTTTTCATTCAACGGATGTTCAAAAAGAACGCTTGGGGAAACATCACTCATTCAGTTTAATCCTGTCGGGTCGCTGATGCCGCCAGTTCAAGGTAGCGGCGATGCAGTGCGGCAACAAATGGCTCTATCCCCTGAGCGGCACCGCTATTATCGATTATGTCGTCTGCAGCGGCCAGGCGCTGCTCGCGCGTGGCCTGTGCGGACACTATGTTCTGTGCCTGTTGGCGGCTTATCCCGTCGCGGGTAATGGTTCTCGCCAACTGTGTTTCGCTGTCGACGTCGACCACCAGCACGCGATCTGCGCGCGCTTGCAGGCTGTTTTCCACCAGCAGTGGCACAACCCACAACGCATAGGGGCTGGCGACCTGCGCCAACTGGCGTTGGGTTTCCTGATGAATCAGCGGGTGCAGCAATTGATTCAGCCAGCGCTTTTCATCCGGGGTGCTGAATATACGCTGCCGCAGTGCCGTGCGGTTAAGCGTGCCGTCAGCCAGCAACATTTCATTACCAAAACGTTCGGCGATAGCGGCTAAAGCAGGGGTGCCGGGTTCGACAACCTGCCGTGCAATGACGTCAGCGTCGACAATCTCCACGCCGTGGCGGGCAAAGGCTTCTGCTACGGTGGACTTGCCGCTGCCGATACCCCCTGTCAACGCTACAATGTAGGCCATGGTATAAAATGCACTCGATATTCATAAAAAAATAATAGACGAATCATAAAGCGATCGTGCAGAAGTGCAAGTCAGTAGGGAGCGCTAGCCCGGCAGGTTGCGTTGTACGGTGATAAAAAACGCGGCAGGGAAAGGAAAATGAGCGATAAATCACGCCGCATGTTCGTAGGTAAATTTGTCGGATTGTAGCGTAAACAAAGGTGAATTCGCAGTCTTGTCCGGTGATTATTAGCGCGTATGATAGCGTCACTGGAACTGGCATTAATCTATACCCGTCATCTTCAAACTGCAGGCGTGTTGACTGCGAGCGTTCACCCGAATCACTTACGTGAGTAAGCTCATCGGGACTCTCGTTCTTGTCGCCTTCCTGCAACTCGAAATTCATAGGGTATAGGTTCGAATACTCTCCTGCGATCCGTCGCCAAAAACCAGGAAATCATAAGTCATGCGTATTGAAGAAGATTTGAAGTTAGGCTTTAAAGATGTGTTGATTCGCCCAAAGCGCTCCACGTTGAAAAGCCGTTCTGAGGTTGAACTGGAACGCCAGTTTACCTTCAAACATTCTGGCTGGAACTGGTCCGGTGTGCCGATTATTGCCGCCAACATGGACACGGTCGGCACCTTCAGCATGGCAGAGGCTCTGGCTTCCTTCGACGTTCTCACCGCCGTACACAAACACTACACCGTTGAGCAATGGGCCGCATTCGTGCAGCGCGTACCGGCATCGGTACTGCGCCACGTTATGGTTTCAACCGGCACCTCCGAGGCCGACTTTGTGAAGATGAAGCAGATTCTGGCGCTGTCTCCGGGTCTGAAGTTTATCTGCATTGACGTGGCCAACGGTTACTCGGAACATTTTGTCGCCTTCTTGCAGAAAGCGCGCGAAGCTTGCCCGAACCATGTGATCTGCGCCGGTAACGTGGTTACTGGCGAAATGGTGGAGGAATTGATCCTGTCTGGTGCCGATATCGTAAAAGTCGGCATTGGTCCGGGGTCGGTTTGCACCACCCGGGTAAAAACCGGTGTCGGTTATCCGCAGTTGTCTGCGGTGATTGAATGTGCCGATGCGGCACACGGCCTCGGCGGCCAAATCGTCAGCGATGGCGGCTGTTCTGTGCCGGGCGACGTGGCCAAAGCCTTTGGCGGCGGCGCTGATTTTGTCATGCTGGGCGGCATGTTGGCCGGTCATGACGAGTGTGAAGGCACCGTAGTGGAAGAGAACGGCGAAAAATTCATGCTGTTCTACGGCATGAGCTCAGAGTCGGCGATGAAGCGCCATGTGGGCGGTGTTGCCGAATACCGTGCCGCTGAGGGCAAAACCGTTAAGCTGCCTCTGCGCGGCGAGGTTGAGTTTACCGTCCGTGATATTCTCGGGGGGTTGCGCTCAGCCTGCACCTATGTCGGTGCAGAACGCCTGAAAGAGTTGACCAAACGTACCACCTTTATCCGCGTTGCGGAGCAGGAAAACCGCGTATTCGGTGCTAAGTAACCCGTAATAAAGCCCCTCTCCGGGGAACGGCTCACATTCTGCTGTGCCCCGGATCGTTCTGTTTATCCCAAAACATTTCCCAGCTGAAATATCGGCAAATACATGGCGATCACCAGCGTCCCGACTATTCCTCCCACCACCAGCATCAATATCGGCTCCAGCGTTTGCGCCAGCGTATCGGCCAGTTCAAAGGTTTGCTGCTCATGCCACAGCGCCAGCTTGCCCAGCAAGGTGTCAAGCGAGCCAGACTCTTCGCCCACCCGCACCAACTGTTGGCATAATGGGGGGAACAGAGCCTGTTGCCCCAGGGCGCTGTAGAAAGTATGCCCCTGTGCAATCTGTTGCCGAACCGTCTCAATCGCCTGGCGGTAAAACAGGCTGTCCACCGACAGCGCCGCGGCGTTCAGGCCTTCAACCAGGGTGAGGCCCGCCTGTTGAGTCATGGCCAGAATACGGAATATTTGGCTCAGGCTGCCGCCTTTGATCAGTTGCGCGATCAACGGTAAGCGCAACAGCGTCGCCTGTTCGCGCCTGCGCCATTGCGGCTGTGGATGCAGCCAGCGGAAATAGGAAAACACCGCGCCGGCCATTATCAACACCAGCCAGGGACCGCTGTGGACCAAGATCGCGGACAGGTTCAACAGCCCTTGGGTAAACCAGGGCAATGGCGCATCGAACGACTGGTAGACGCCGGCAAACTCCGGAAGCACCATCACCAGCATCAGAATGCTCACCAACAGCGCTACTGCGCAGATAAACAGCGGGTAGCGCAGTGCCTTAATCACTTTTTTTTGCAGTTTTTGTTGCGCCTCCTGCTGTTGAGCCAGTTGCAGGCAGCAAGCGTCAAGATTGCCGGTCAGTTCCCCGATAGCGATTAACTGACGGTAGATGAGCGGAAAGATGGCGCGTTGCCCGGCGATAACGTCGGAGAAGGGCTGACCCTGCCGTACCTGTTCGGTTATCTCGCGCAGCAGGCAGCGCCAGGCGGCAGACGGGTGCTCTTCCGCCAACAGTTGCAATCCGTTGACCAGCGGTAACCCGGCTTGCAGCAGGGTGGCGAGCTGGCGGGTGAATTGGATCATGGGCTCGCCCCGCCACTGAGCGGGGGCAATGCGTTTCCCGCTATTAATCTGGCAGGGTTGCAACCCCTGCTCAATGAGCCACTGGCTGACCACGTGTTTTTCGTTGCTCATCCGCTCCCCCTGGCGTAACTGGCCGTGAGGATCGACTGCTTGCCACAGGAAAAGGCGCTGTGCTTTCACGGTGCCGCTCCGCTTTCGGCGGTGATGCCGACAATGCGATATACCTCTTCCAACGAGGTGAAGCCCTGAGAAACCAGCGTTAATCCGGCTTGCAGCAGCGTTATCTGCCCTTGTTGTCGGGCAATATCGGCCAGTTGACCGGGAGCTGCGCCTTGCAGCAGACCGGCTTGGACTTCTGGAGTGATCATCAGCAACTCATAGACCCCAGTGCGGCCGTAGTAACCGCTAAAGCAGTGTTCGCAGCCGTCAGCCTGCCAAGGCAACAGGGGGGTGGCCCAAATGGCGGTGGGAAAGTGAACGGGCAGGTTCTGTTGATAGCGACAGTGACTGCACAGCTTGCGCACCAGCCGTTGGGCGATGACCAGCTTCAGACAGGCGGCGATCAGATAACCCGGAATACCCATATGGGTCAGGCGCGTCAAGGTTTCGCTGGTGGAGTTGGTGTGCAGCGTCGAGAGGACCAGATGACCGGTTTGAGCCGCTTTCACTGCGATTTCCGCCGTTTCCCGGTCGCGGATCTCACCGATCATGATGACGTCCGGATCCTGGCGCAACAAGGCGCGCAACACGCGAGAAAAATCCAGCTCGGTTTTGGGGTTTATCTGGGTCTGGTTGACGCCGAACAGCGGAATTTCAATCGGGTCCTCGACGCTGCACAAATTGCTTTGCGCGTCATTCAATTGTCGCAGGCCGCTGTACAGCGTGACGGTTTTACCGCTGCCGGTCGGGCCTGTGACCAGGATCATGCCCTGGGGGCAGGACAGTGCCTCAGCATACTGCGCCAGCGCCGTTTGGCTCATGCCTAATCGATCCAACGGCAGCTCCTGGCGTTCGGTTTGCAGGATCCTCAGCACCACTTTTTCACCGTGCAGTGTCGGCAAGGTAGCGATACGCATTGAATAACTGGCGTTATCCAGTTGTACGCTGAGCTGCCCATCCTGCGGCAGCCGGCGCTCGGCGATATCCAACTGCCCCATGATCTTCAGCCGGGCGATAAGTCGTGCGGCCAGGGGGAAAGGCGGTGACGCTATGGCCTGCAACACGCCGTCGATGCGCAGCCGGATACGCAGAGTCTGCAGATAAGGTTCGAAATGAATGTCCGAAGCGCGTCGTTGTATGGCGATGCGCAGAGTTTGGTTGATAAACTGTACTACGGGCGCGTCACTGTCGTCATTTAATGAGGATGCGTCCGGCTCGGCTTCCGGCGCGCTTTGTCCAAGCCTTTCACCCTGCATTTGCCGGCGGTTCAGTTCCAGCTCCAGTCGGGCCGCAGGCCACTGCTCAAGATGAATACGTTTGCCGGTGGCGAAACGCAGGGCCGGCAGCAGCTCCTGCGGTACTTCAGCGTTCAGGGCAACGGTCAGGCTGTCGTCGTCTTCGCTGAGGGCCAGCGCCTGGTAGCGCTGGCACAGGGCGTGAATTTCATCGCTGATACCAATGCTCATTGAGACGCCCCCTTCGGCGTATCGTCAAAGCGGAAGACTTCCTGGCAGGTCTCCTGCAGATTGACGTTGTCGCTGGTGCACTGGCGTGTCCAACGCGTCAGGCCGCTGGCGTTCTGGGTGGGCGTCAGCGCTACGGTCAGCCCTTGCAGCGTTTGCGTGCCGGTCAGCGTGATCACGCCCTGACTGACCTTAACGACGCTGACGTAACGTGAGGTGCCGCCGGCAGGAATACCTTTACTGCCGGCATTGCAACCCGCCGGTGCGCCGCCATCGAGCACGCACAGCTCCACGGCCAGCTTGTAAGGGGTCATGACTTGCAGCATGTCAGTCATCGCCGCTTTCTGGATATAACGTTGGTAGGCGGGTATGCCTATGGCGCTCAATATTGCGATAATGGCGATCACCACCATCAGTTCGATCAGAGTAAAACCGCGCTGTGTTTCCATTTGTTATTGCCTCCCTGTGAATGTGGGGGTAACGGTAACGGCTCATACAGCGTGCTTCTAGCGGGGAGTCAGTGTTTTGCGGCGTGCTTCCATGGCAAGTTGCTCAGTTTGCAGCTGCATGAAAATAGTTGCGGCGGGATTCGCAGTTTTGACGAAAAAGCACCGTCCCAGCTAGCCAGGACGGTGTGAATGGCAGAGATTATTTGAAGCGCATTGACAGATCGAGTGCGGTCACATGTTTGGTCAGCGCGCCAACGGAGATGTAGTCCACGCCGGTTTCGGCGAAGGTGCGCAGGGTTTCGCTGGTCACGTTGCCGGAGACTTCCAACTGTGCGTGGCCTTGGGTCTGCGCCACCGCGGCACGCATCATCTCGACGCTGAAGTTATCCAGCATGACGATGTCGGCGCCGGCATCCAGCGCCTGTTGCAGCTCATCGAGGGATTCTACTTCCACTTCGACCGGCACGTCGGCATGCAGCCAAAAAGCTTTCTCGACCGCATTTTTGATCGAACCGGAGGCGATGATGTGGTTTTCCTTGATCAGGAAGGCATCGGATAATCCCAACCGGTGATTGCTGCCGCCACCGCACAGCACCGCATATTTCAGCGCGGTGCGCAGCCCCGGCAGGGTCTTGCGCGTATCCAGCAGGCGGGTTTGCGTCCCCTGCAGCAGTGCCACATAACGGCTGACTTCGGTCGCTACGCCGGAAAGCGTCTGCACAAAGTTCAGCGCGGTGCGCTCGCCGGTCAGCAGTATCCGCGCCGGCCCGCTCAGTTTGCACAGCGGTTGGTCAGGCACCAGGCGATCGCCATCCGCCACCAGCCATTCCACCTTCACCTGGTTGCCCAGTTGGATGAAGACTTCACTCAACCAGCGTCGGCCGCAAAATACGCCGGGTTCACGGGTGATAATGGTGGCTTCTGCCTGTTTGTCGGCCGGTAACAATTGCGCGGTAATATCGCAGTCGGCATCGACTTCGCCTCCCAGGTCTTCGCGCAGCGCCTGGGCAACGGCATAGGGGATATCGCTTTCAATTCGTTCAAGAAGCTCGGTGCGGCGACTGTCGGCATCGTAGCGGCGTGTCGGCATAGAAAACTCCGAAATGGACGGTAAGATCGTAGGGGGAACATGCTACTCTGTTGCCGTGATAAGTACCACCGCAGAGAGGTGTCTGATGCAGTTAGAGCATGGCTGGATTGTCGGGGTGAAACGGGTCGTTTCGCCGCATTGCGATCTTCGCCCGAATGATGAAGCCCCTTCGCTGCTGGTGATCCACAATATCAGCCTGCCGCCCGGCGAGTTTGGCGGTCCCTATATCGATCGGTTGTTTACCGGCACTCTCGATCCCGCAGAGCATCCCTATTTTTCCGGCATCCATCAGCTTCGGGTCTCGGCGCATTGTCTGATCCGCCGCGAGGGTGAAATCATTCAGTATGTGCCGTTCGACAAGCGCGCCTGGCACGCCGGCGTTTCCGAGTATCAGGGGCGCGAACGCTGCAACGATTTTTCGATCGGCATTGAGCTGGAAGGTACCGATCAACTGCCGTTCACGTCGCAGCAATATCAGAGCCTGAAAGCGGTGACCGCGCTGCTAATCAGGTATTATCCGATGTCGGCGGCGAGCATTACCGGGCACAGCAACATCGCCCCTGGCCGCAAAACCGATCCAGGCCCAGCGTTTGACTGGGACTTTTATCTGGCATCTCTGGAACAACCCTGCGAGCCCGATGGCGCTATGCTTGGGAAAATGGAAAGGGAGAGGAGTCGCTAATGACGCTGTTTACGCTGTTACTGGTTCTGGCGTGGGAACGTTTGTTCAAGCTGGGGGAGCACTGGCAGCTGGATCATCGCCTGGAAGTGGTGTTCCATCGGCTGCATAGGTTTTCGCTGGCGCAGACGCTGCTGCTGACCGTTGCCTGGATGGTGGTGGTGTGGGGCATTTTGTGGTTGGCTCACGGGCTGTTTTTCGGCGTGGTGACGCTGCTGCTGTGGATTATTATTGATTTGCTGTGTGTGGGCGCCGGCATCAAGCGTAAACACTATCGTGCCTATCTTAAGGCAGCGCGGCAGGGAGATGCCCATGCCAGCGACCAGATGGCAGAGGAACTGGCGCTGATCCACGGTTTGCCGGTGGATTGCAGCGAAGAGCTGCGCCTGCGCGAGCTGCAAAATGCGCTGCTGTGGACTAACTTCCGTTATTATCTGGCGCCGCTGTTTTGGTTTGTGGTCTGCGGGCCATACGGGCCAATCGCACTGGCGGGTTATGCTTTTCTGCGTGCTTATCAAACCTGGCTGGCGCGCCACAATACCCCTCTGGAGCGTTCGCAGTCCGGCATCGATCATCTGTTGCACTGGCTGGACTGGATCCCGGTGCGCCTGGCAGGCGTGGCCTACGCGCTGCTGGGGCACGGTGAAAAAGCCTTGCCGGCATGGTTTGCGTCGTTGGGCGATCGTCATACCTCGCAATATCAGGTACTGACTCGTCTGGCGCAGTTCTCTCTGGCGCGCGATCCGCATAGGGATCCGGTACAAACCCCGCGTGCGGCGGTCACTCTGGCGCGCAAGGTGACGATGGTTATCGTGGTGGTAGTGGCGCTGCTGACGATTTACGGTACCTTGCTCTAACAAAATAAAAACGGGCGCTAAGTTCACACCGGCGCCCGTTTTTGTTTGACCGCGAAATATTACAGCTTGGCGAAGCAGCGGCGTGCGGCATTGATGGTGCGCTGAATGTCTTCCTTGCTGTGCGCAATGGACATAAAGCCGGCTTCAAAGGCGGAAGGCGCCAGATAAACCCCCTCATCCAGCATCAGATGGAAGAAGCGCTTAAAGCGTTCCACATCGCACTGCATCACGTCCTGGTAGCAGGTCACTGCCGGGGCATCGGTAAAGAACAGGCCGAACATGCCGCCGACGTGGTTGACGACCAGCGCGACGTTTTCTTCTTTGGCTGCATCCTGCAGGCCTGCCGCCAGCATATCGGTCAATTCGGTCAGCGTCTGGTGGACACCGACTTGCGAAACCTCGGTCAGGCAGGCATAACCGGCCGCCATCGCAATCGGGTTACCGGACAGCGTTCCCGCCTGATAGACCGGTCCGGTTGGCGCCAGCGCCGCCATCACGTCGCGACGACCACCGAACGCGCCCACAGGCATGCCGCCGCCGATGATTTTGCCCAGACAGGTAAGATCCGGCTCCACATCGTAATAGGCCTGCGCCCCGGCCAGCGCGACGCGAAAGCCGGTCATCACTTCATCGATAATCAGCAATGCGCCGTATTTGTCGCACAGTGCCCGCAGGCCCGGCAGGAATTCCGGCAACGGCGGCACACAGTTCATGTTGCCGGCGACCGGTTCGACGATGATGCAGGCGATCTCGGAAGGATACTGTTCGAACGCGACGCGGACCGAATCCAGATCGTTGTAGGTGCAGGTCAGAGTGTGCTTGGCGAAATCGGCCGGTACACCCGGCGAGTTCGGCTGGCCCAGGGTCAGCGCGCCGGAACCGGCTTTCACCAGCAGGCAGTCGGCGTGGCCGTGGTAGCAGCCCTCGAACTTGATGATTTTATCGCGGTTGGTGTAGCCGCGCGCCAGACGAATAGCGCTCATGGTGGCCTCGGTACCCGAGTTTACCATCCGCACCATATCCATGGTCGGCACCAGCTCGGTGACCAACTCCGCCATTTTGACTTCCATCTCTGTGGGGGCGCCAAAACTCAGGCCGCGCTGCGCCGCTTCGATGACCGCATTGCGGATCGCCGGGTGGTTGTGCCCCAGCACCATTGGGCCCCAGGAACCGACGTAGTCGATATAGGCTTTGCCGTCGACGTCGAACAGGTAAGCCCCGTCCGCCCGTTCGATAAACAGTGGCACACCGCCAACGCCGGTGAATGCACGCACCGGAGAGTTAACCCCACCTGGGATCACCTGTTGCGCTTGGGCATACAGACTTTCGGACTTGCTGTGTAAGCTCATAAATCGGCTCCTGGATTCTCTTTTGAATGATTTAATCGCGCTATTCTAGAGAAGTGTTCGTCGATATGAAACGATCACAGTCAGATACCTATTTTGGGGGGCGGTCGCTCAGCGGGTGCGTTAGAATAATCGGCTTCCCTATTTGTATTACATTTAATTCCGTTAATGAATAACCCATTATGACTGAATTACAGCAACAGCCGCCGGTAGCGCTGGCTCCACGCCTGAAACGCAGCGACGCGGTGCGTCAGTTTATCCGCCGAGACAAAACGCCGGTGGCCATCCTGTTTATGGCGGCGGTGGTGGGCACCCTGGCGGGATTGCTCGGCGTAGCCTTTGATAAGGCGGTGGACTGGGTGCAGCAGCGGCGGTTGTCCGCGCTGGCGCAGGTCGCCGATTCCTGGCTCCTGGTTTGGCCGCTGGCCTTCATTCTTTCTGCTGCGTTGGCGGTGCTGGGGTATTACCTGGTGCGCCGTTTTGCGCCGGAAGCGGGCGGCTCAGGCATACCGGAGATCGAAGGGGCGCTGGAAGAGCTGCGTCCGGTACGCTGGTGGCGGGTGATCCCGGTAAAGTTTATCGGTGGCATGGGCACGCTGGGGGCGGGTATGGTGCTCGGCCGTGAAGGGCCTACGGTGCAGATGGGGGGCAACGTCGGGCGTATGGTATTGGATATCTTCCGCATGCGCGGCGCCGAAGCGCGTCATTCGTTGCTGGCCACCGGCGCGGCCGCCGGGCTTTCCGCCGCCTTCAATGCGCCGCTGGCGGGCATTCTGTTTATCATTGAGGAAATGCGTCCGCAGTTCCGCTATAACCTGATCTCGATTAAAGCGGTATTTATCGGCGTGATCATGTCGAGCGTGGTGTTTCAGTTGTTCAACGGTGAACACTCGGTGATTGAGGTCGGCAAGCTTTCTTCTGCGCCGATCAACACGCTGTGGCTGTATCTGGTGCTGGGTGCGGTATTCGGCGCCGTTGGGGTGATGTTTAACGCCCTGATTTTTCGCACTCAAGATATGTTTGCCCGTTTCCATGGCGGGAAAATGCGCAACATCCTGATGATTGGTGGGCTGATCGGCGGTACGTGCGGCATTCTTGGGCTGATTCAGCCGCAAGCGGCGGGGGGCGGTTTTGGTTTGATCCCCATTGCTGCCGCCGGCAATTACAGCGTCGGTATGCTGCTGTTTATTTTCATCGCACGGGTGATCACCACTCTGCTGTGTTTTGGTTCAGGCGCGCCGGGCGGGATCTTTGCGCCAATGTTAGCGCTGGGCACCCTGTTTGGCACCGCTTTTGGCCTGGCTGGCGCGCACCTGTTTCCACAGTACGGCATTGAGGCCGGTACTTTCGCCATTGCCGGAATGGGCGCGTTGTTTGCCGCCACGGTGCGCGCACCCTTGACCGGGATCGTGCTGGTGTTGGAGATGACCGATAATTATCAGCTCATACTGCCAATGATCATTACCTGCCTTGGTGCTACGCTGGTGGCGCAGTTCCTCGGGGGTAAGCCGTTGTATTCGTCGATATTGGCCCGTACGTTGCAGCGGCAGGAAGCGCTGCAGGCGCGTGAGGCGGCAAATAAAACAGGTAAAGAAAATACAACAAATGCGGTGAATACTTGAACGCAGCACTCAGGTATTGGATAATCAAAAACATTAATCAGACTGCCATTGTAGCGGCCTGATGCAGAACAATGTTGGGAGTAAAGAGTATGAGTGATGAAACAGCACTGCCCCTGCAATTTACCGAGGCAGCAGCAAGCAAGGTTAAGGTCCTGATTGCTGATGAAGAAAATCCGAATCTGAAGTTGCGGGTTTACATTACCGGTGGCGGCTGCAGCGGATTCCAGTACGGTTTCACTTTTGACGACAAGGTCAACGATGGCGATATGACCATCGAGAAGCAGGGCGTTGCGCTGGTGGTTGACCCAATGAGCCTGCAATATCTGGTGGGCGGTTCTGTCGATTATACCGAGGGGCTGGAAGGTTCACGTTTCGTGGTAACCAACCCTAACGCCAAAACTACCTGCGGCTGCGGTTCTTCGTTCAGCGTCTGATCCCGTCTGCAGCAGCATAAAACCCGCCAACCTCACCGGTTTGCGGGTTTTTTTATGGTTGCCATTTCATGCTGACCCGAGCCGGGTTTGCTTCGGCGGGCAGTCGCTATCGTTCGAGGATAAACGCGGGCAGTTTCAGATGCCAGCGGATGGCCGCCAGCCGGATCGCCAGCGTGATGCCCATGCCAAGCATCATCGCCTGCTGCAGCGGCATACCGAAGGTAGCGAAAGCGGTAACGTGGACGATACCGCCGACAATACAGGCGGTGGCGTAAACTTCGGTTCGCAGGATCATCGGAATTTCCCGCGCCAGGACGTCCCGGATAATACCGCCGCCAACCCCGGTAATGACCCCCATGCACACGGCCACCAGCGGACCGGTATCGGCGGCGAAGGCTTTATTGACGCCGATACCGACGAACACCGCCAGCCCGACGGCATCCAGCACCGGCAGGATCCATTTCGGCAGGCGTCGCGGCTGGCGTACCAGCAGCAGCGTCAGCACGCAGGTTATCATCGCCACCACCAGATCGGTCGGGTCTTTCACCCAAAATACCGGGCCATTGGCCAGCGCCATATCGCGGATGGTGCCGCCACCGACCGCAGTGACCACGCCGAGCACCAACACGCCGAACGGATCCATGCGCAACTTGCCGGCCAGCAATACGCCGGAGATGGCGAAAACCGCAGTACCCAGAATATCCAGCCAAAACACCAGCATCAGGGGAGCTCCGCCAGTTGGCTGCACAGTTGTTGTGCGGCCAGCATGATGCGCGGGCCGGCGCGGTTGAACCAGTCGCCGTTCAGCGCAATCACCGGCACTTGCAGCTGTGGTGCCCAAAAGGCTTTCACGCTGGCAATCTCTTTTGCGTCGCCGGTAATCACTACGGCCTGAGGCTGGCGGGCCAACACTTGCTCGCGGCTGATTTGCGGCCACGGCATACGGCTGTCGGCAAAGATATTCTCCGCTCCGCACAGCGACAGCACCTGGCTTTGCAGAGTGGCGCCGGAGCTGGTGAACAGCGGCTGGGTGCCAAACTGCAACAAGATCCGGCGCGGCTGGTTGTGCGGGTATTTTGCTTTCAGCGCGGCGATCTGTTGGCGCATGGTGCCCGCAGCCTGGTGCGCCTGCTCCGGATGCGGGCTGTATTTGGCCAGGTCATCCAGCGACTGGGCGATGTCATCGAGCGTGGTGGCATCCGCATAAAAAATCGGGATACCGAAGGCGGCGAGCTGATCCAGCACCCGTTGCGGATTGCCGCCGCGCCAGGCGAGGATTAGATCCGGCTTCAGCGCCAGTACCCGCTCCAGGTTGATCCCTTGCCAGGAAGCCACCTGTTCCAGCTTTTTGGCCGCCGGCGGGTAATCGGAGAAGGCGCTCACCGCCAGCAGGGTATCGCCCATGCCGGCGGCGTAGGCAAGCTCGGTGGTATTGGGTGCGAGGCTGATCACGCGCTGAGCGGCGCCGACAGGCAGAGCCGCCCAGATCGCGAGCAGCCACAACAGGGCTGAAAGGCGTGGCTTCACATCAACCGCGCTTGGCCAGGGTTTGCAGCATCGCGTTGACCATCAGCGTTGATTGCTTGGCGGCCACGACCAGGAACTCGTCAAAGCTCATGTGCGATTCACTGTCGGCGACGTCAGAGATGGCGCGAACCACCACAAACGGCGTGCCGAACAGGTGGCAAACGTGACCGACGGCGGCGGCTTCCATTTCTACCGCGGCAACGGTTGGGAAGGTGGTGCGGATGCGCTCCAACGGTTCTGCACCGTTAATGAAGGCGTCGCCGCTGCAGATCAGGCCGCGCACCGCGTTAAGATCCAACTGCTTGATGCAGCTTTCCGCCAGCGCAATCAGTGCTTCGTCCGCCACGAAGGCCGCCGGGCAACCGGCCATCTGGCCTGGCTCGTAACCAAAGGCGGTGACGTCGGCGTCGTGATAGCGCACTTCTTCGGAAACCACGATATCGCCCACTTTCAGCGTAGCGGCCAGGCCACCGGCGGAACCGGTATTGATCACCAGATCCGGCTTGCAGTGCTCCAGCAGCAGGGTGGTACCCATTGCCGCAGAAACTTTACCGATACCGGATTTCAGCAGTGCCACGTCAACGCCGCCGATCTGGCCGGTATAGATTTCACAACCCGCGCGTTGAATGGTTTGACGGTTTTCAATTTGTTCGCGCAGCAGGGTAACTTCCTGCTCCATGGCGCCGATGATGCCTACTTTCATAAATAACACTCGCTGATTGGGTGTGGGAATTGCGCCATAGTCTATCATGGCTCTCATAGAGAGATAATCCGTTGCATATGCCCTCGGGAATTGTTATCACGGAGGCTGGGCGCAACGGAGGAGAAACAGATGTCCGGGATCGACTTTAAGCAAAAAATCAGCTTCCAGCGGCCTTTCAGTAAGCCTATCGAGGCTGAGGAAGAATATGACATCGTGCGGCAGTTTGAGAGCGATCGCGGGCGCATTGTCAATTCAGCCGCCATTCGCCGTCTGCAGCAAAAAACCCAGGTGTTCCCTCTGGAGCGCAACGCCGCGGTGCGTAGCCGTCTGACGCACTCGATGGAGGTGCAGCAGGTCGGGCGGCACATTGCAAAAGAGATCCTCAACCGTTTCAAACAGGAACGGCGGATCGACGCGCTCGGCCTGACCAAACTGCTCGATCCTTTTGAAAGCATAGTTGAGATGTCCTGCCTGATGCATGACATCGGCAACCCGCCGTTTGGGCACTTCGGCGAGTCGGCGATTAACGACTGGTTTTCCCAGCGGCTCGATCCCGCCAGCTGCGGGAGCGAGCCCGCCAGCAACGATCGTTGCCAGATCGGCGTGCTGCGCCTGCACGAAGGCGAAGGCGATCTCAACCGCCTGCGCAGCCGCATCCGCCACGATCTCAGCCATTTCGAGGGCAATGCCCAGGCGATTCGGCTGGTGCATACGTTACTGAAGCTCAACCTGACCTATGCACAGGTGGGGTGCATTCTGAAATATACCCGTCCGGCGTACTGGGCGAGCGAGATCCCCGCCAGCCACAGCTACCTGATGAAAAAACCGGGCTTTTATCTGGCGGAAGAGGCATTTGTCGATCGATTGCGGCGCGAGCTGAATATGGGCGAGTTCGATCGCTTCCCGCTGACTTATATCATGGAGGCGGCGGACGATATTTCTTACTGCGTCGCCGATCTGGAAGACGCGGTGGAAAAAAACATTTTCACCGTTGAACAACTTTATCAGCATTTAACTCAGGAATGGGGCGAGGTATCGCCGGGCGATTTGTTTGATAAAACCGTGGCCAGCGCTTTTCGCAAGATCGACCGCGGCGGTGCGCGGCGCAGCAGCGAAGATCAGTTCTTCATGTATTTGCGGGTGTTCACCGTGGCGCGGCTGGTGCCGCATGCGGCGCAGCGTTTTATTGATAATCTGGATGCGGTTTATCGGGGCAACTTTAATCAGGCGTTGCTGGAAGACTCCAGCCCGGCGTTCCAACTGTTGAAGATCTTCAAGAATGTGGCCTTCAAGCACGTCTTCAATCACCCCGAAGTGGAACAGCTTGAGCTGCAGGGCTACCGGGTGATCAGCGGCTTGCTGGACATCTACAGCCCCTTGCTGGCGATGCCGCTGGCGGATTTTACCCGCTTGGTGCGGGAAGACAGCCATCGCGCTTATCCGATAGAAACACGCCTGTTCCACAAGCTTTCCACCAAACATCGGTTGGCGTATGTCGAAGCGGTTGAAGGGTTGCAACACCTGTCGCCCGAGCAATTGGCGATCCGGGAATATTATTTCCGCGCGCGTTTGCTGCAAGATTATATCAGCGGCATGACCGATCTTTATGCCTACGACGAATATCGAAAACTAATGGCGGCTGAATAATTCATTCAGTTAATAAATATTATTTGAACGCATGCGTAGCAGGTCGCAGTGAGTATTTCGAGTTTTGTAAAGACGGACAATATTTGTTTACTATTACCAATAACCTGCGCCGGAACTTCAGGCTATTAATAAGCTCTGACTATGCACAAAGAACGCAATACTTTCTGAACGACTTTATAAGAGACACACAGATGAAAAAAACCGCATTAGTTCTTAGCGCCCTGGCTTTCAGTATTGGTATGGCGATGGGCCCGATGACGGCCAGCGCTGCAGAAACCGCGTCTTCAAGCACCCAACAGCTGCCTAGCCTGGCGCCGATGCTGGAAAAAGTGATGCCTTCCGTGGTGAGCATTAACGTTGAAGGCAGCACCACCGTCAATGCGCAGAAGATGCCGCCGCAGTTCCAGCAGTTCTTTGGCGAGGATTCGCCTTTCTGCCAGGACGGTTCACCGTTCCAGGCTTCGCCAATGTGCCAGAACGGCGCTGATGGTGGGCAGGGCACACCGGGTCAGGGCACCCAGGAAAAATTTCAGGCGCTGGGCGCCGGGGTGGTGATTGACGCAGCCAAAGGCTACGTGGTGACCAATAACCACGTGGTAGATAACGCCAATAAAATTCAGGTGCAACTGAGCGACGGCCGCAAGTTTGACGCCAAGGTGATAGGCAAGGATCCGCGTTCCGATATTGCGCTGATCCAACTGAAAGACTTTAAAAATCTGACGGCAATCAAAATGGCGGATTCTGAGCAACTGCGCGTCGGTGATTACACCGTGGCGATCGGCAACCCTTACGGATTAGGCGAAACCGCGACTTCCGGCATCGTTTCCGCGTTGGGCCGCAGCGGGTTGAATATCGAAAACTACGAAAACTTTATCCAGACCGATGCGGCGATTAACCGCGGTAACTCCGGTGGCGCGCTGGTTAACCTGAACGGCGAATTGATCGGCATTAACACCGCGATTCTGGCGCCGGACGGCGGCAACATCGGTATTGGCTTCGCTATCCCGAGCAACATGGTGAAAAACCTGACGGCGCAAATGGTTGAGTTCGGCCAGGTGAAACGCGGCGAGCTGGGCATTATGGGCACTGAGTTGAACTCCGAACTGGCGAAAGCGATGAAGGTGGACGCCCAGCGCGGTGCCTTTGTCAGCCAGGTGATGCCGAAATCCTCCGCCGCCAAGGCGGGCATCAAGGCCGGTGACGTTATCGTCACCATGAACGGTAAAGCCATCTCAAGCTTTGCCTCGTTCCGTGCGGAAATCGGCACGCTGCCGGTCGGCAGCAAAATGTCGCTGGGCATCATTCGCGACGGCAAACCGGTGACCGTGGACGTCACGCTGGAGCAAAGCGCCCAGACTCAGGTGGAGTCCGGCAATATCTACACCGGCATTGAAGGGGCCGAGCTGAGCAATGCCCAGGCCGGCAGCCAGAAAGGCGTGAAGGTGGATAACGTCAAGGCCGGCAGTGCCGCTGCGCGCATCGGCCTGAAAAAAGGCGATATTATCCTCGGGGTTAACCAGCAGCCTATCCAGAATCTGGGCGAACTGCGCAAAATTCTCGACAGCAAGCCGTCGGTGCTGGCGTTGAACATCCAACGCGGCGATACCCAGTTGTATCTGTTGATGCAGTAATTTCTTCCGCTCTCCGCTCTCAAGGCACGCTACGGCGTGCCTTTTTTATGGGGGAGAGTTTATAGCACCGGCGAACTGATCCGTTCGGCGCTGGATCACGGCGTAAAACATTGCATTATCGGCATCGGCGGCAGCGCCACCAACGACGGCGGCGCCGGCATGGTGCAGGCGCTGGGGGCGCGGCCGGCGGTATAGGGGCCGCGCTGTTGGCGTTCTGCCATGCCGATCTGCGTCAGGGGATTGAGATCGTCACCGAAGCGCTGGAGAATGCCGCCGACAACGTGCGCATGACCGCACGCAATATTGCGGCGACCATCAGGCTGTCGCAGCAGATATAGGTTCCGCTAATCATGCTGAGGGGTAACCCTCAGCTTGTCGCTGGGCGATCGCTCTCCAGATGGCTGCGGGCTGCCTGGCTCACCAGTTCGATTTCATCCAGCAGTTCCAGCCATTCCGGTTCCAGTTCGTCGTTGCCGACGCCCTTGCGCAACTGCTGTTCAAGGTAGAAGCACAGCTGCTTCATGCGCGGCACGCCACTGTAGCTGCAACTGCCGTGCAATTTATGGATCAAATCGAGAATGCTGTCGTCTGGGGTGCCATCCAGCACCGCCTGCACCCGTTCGCTGACTTGCGGCAGGAAGTCGAGCAGCATCTGCAGCAGGTCGCGCGCCAAATCCTGTTTGTTCGCCGCCTGGCGTAACGCCAGCGGCCAGTCTAACGACAGCAATGGCTCGGCGGCCGATTCGCCGCTGTAATAACGGGCCAGCACGCGGGTCAGCATAGCTTCATCAATCGGCTTGGCCAGATAGTCATCCATTCCCGCTTGCAGCAAATGCTCGCGCTCACCGCTCACCGCATGGGCGGTAACCGCGACGATAGGCGTAGAGTTGTGGTGCGGCAGTTGGCGGATCAGTTCGCTGGTGCGGATGCCGTCGATATTCGGCATTTGGATATCCATCAGGATCAGATCCAGCACGTTATCGCGTGCCAGTGCCAGCGCCTCTTCTCCGCTTTCGCACAGCAGGGTCTTTTCCACTTGTTCAGCCAGCAGGGTACCAATCAGTTTCAGGTTGGCCGGGTTATCGTCAACCGCCATCACCGTCAATGGCAGGCGTTTGGGTTCCGGCACGGCGATGAGGCGATGCGGCGTTTCCATGCGCAGCAGCGGGAACAGGCGATTGCCGGTGATGGGTTTGATCAGGCAACCGATAGCGCCCTGTTGTTTAAGCTGTTCGGCGTTGATCTGCGATTGGCAGGGTAGCGCCAGAATCACCCGACCGGCGATACTCAGCGCCGCTTTCAGTTTGCCTTCGTGCTGTGCCAGGTTGTCGCGGAACGGGATCGGTACCCCCACCAGCAGGAAGTCGTAATCCTTTTTCGGTAACTGAGCCAGCGTAGGCGAATGGGTGATCACAAGCGGGGTCACGCTCAGCATGTTGAGCGTGGCTTCTGCCGCCATCGGGTTGGCTTCGATATACCCCAACGTCTTGCCGCGCAGGTCCGGCAGGCTCGGCGGCAACGACAACATGCCCTCGTGCAGCTCGAGGGTGATGTGGAACCAGAAGGTTGAACCTCGGTTCAGCTGGCTGTGGAAGCAGATATCGCCACCCATCTCTTTTACCAGCTTCTGGGTGATCACCAGCCCCAGACCGGTGCCGCCGTGGCGGCGTGAAATGCTGGCGTCCGCCTGGCGGAACGCCTGGAACAACTGCGACTGCTGCCGTTCTGATATACCGATGCCGGTGTCATGGATTTGCACTTCAAGTTCGACCTGACGTTCCTGCAGGCCGCGCAGTTCTACGCGGATATCGATGTTGCCGGTTTCGGTAAATTTGATCGCGTTGCCCAGCAGGTTGGTAATGATCTGCTGCAACCGCAACGAATCGCCGATTACCTGCTCCGGCACGTCATTATGCACGTCCAGCGTCAATTCCAGCCCTTTCTCGTGAGCGCTGGGTGCCAGCAACACAATCACTTCGTCCAGCGTTTCACGCAGCGAGAACGGAATGTGTTCCAGCACCAGCTTGCCGGCTTCCAGCTTGGAGAAGTCCAGCACGTCGTTGATGATGGTCAGCAGGTTGTTGGCCGAGCGTTCGATGGTTTGCAGATAGTCGGTCTGGGTGACGCTCATCTCGGTTTTCAGCATCTGGCGGGTAAAGCCGATCACGCCGTTGAGCGGGGTACGCAGCTCGTGCGACATGTTCGCCAGAAACTCGGATTTGATACGCGCCGCTTCCTGAGCACGTTTTTTCGCCAGATCCAGCTCGACGTTCTGGATCTCCATCTGCTCCAGCGTCTCACGCAGGTCCGAAGTCGCCTGGTCGATATTCTGCTGCATCTCTTCGTGATAGGCGGTCAGCGACATCGCCATCGAGTTGATGCCGTTCTTCAGCATATGCAGTTCGCCGAGCATAAAGCCTTCAACGCGGCTGTCGAGCTGGCCGCGGCGGATGCGGTCAACGGTGTTCACCATATTGCGGATCGGGCCGGTCACGTCGCGCATCAGACGGTAAGCAAACAGGATGGCAATGCACATGCACAGCAGCAACAGCAGGGTGGAAACAAACACCTCTTTATACTGTTGCAACCGCACCGATTGAAGATCCAGTTCGATCGCCACATAGCCCAGGTTGTTGTCCGGCGGAACCGGGTCGGTGGCGTTTTGATCCGGGTACTGGCTTTCCGAGAGGATCGGCGTGCGCAGGATCAGTGAGTTGCCGCGCCGCGTCAGCATCAGATCGGTGGGCATTGGCACACCTTTCGGCAACTGCAATTGGGCGAAATTGTGATGATAATTGGAGGTGACAAACAGATTATTCTGCGCATCGAACACCGTAATTGAACGCACAATATCCGAATGACGACGGTGCAACAGGCTGACCAACTGCCTGACCGACTCGCGGCTGCGGAATGTCATGCCGTACTCGCTGGCCACCGCCAAGGGTTCGATAATGCTGGCGCCGGCGTCAACCAGCTGTTCTTGCAGCTCATTGTAACGGTGCACCACGAAGAAGGTGCTGAGCAGCAGACCAATCAACAGCGTTGGGGCCAGAATCAGGATCATCATGCGCGCACGCAAGCTGTATTTGGTCATGGGATTCCAATGTGGGAGAATTGCCGGACACACTCTACTTTAATGAGCCAGCACTCAATCGGCAAATATGGCGCAATTCTACTCTCCCAAACGCCGCCTGACGACCCGGCAAAGTCTGCAAATGTGTGAGCGACCTCGCTCCCTTTGGGCAGGGTGTGGCACGCCACAACGGCAAAGACGTGTTTGTGCGGAGAGTCTTGCCGGGCGAGCAGGCGGCAATCCAGCTGACCGAAGAAAAAAGATGAGGATCGCCAGGCGTTACCGATCTTTGCGCAGCAAGAAAGCGTAACCATTTATTGGGCGCCCGGCAGCGGCAGCGGCGAAAACTGTGTGGGGGAACGCCGTACTATCAGGTCGACGGGCTACGCTTAGACTTCAGTCCGCGTGACTTTATTGAGATAAATGACACAGTAAATCAGCAAATGGCGGCGCAGGCCCTTGAATGGCTCGACATTCAGCCCAATGATCGGGTATTGGACCTGTTCTGTGGCATGGGCCAACTTTGCCCTGCCGCTGCGGCGGTGGGGATAGAAGGTGTTGCCACGCTGTTAGCGAATGGGCAATATAATGCACATAAGAATAAACTGAATAATGCCTCCTTCTTCCATGAAAATCTGGAAGAAGACGTTGAGCGGCAACCTTGAGCGGCACAAGGATTTGATAAAGTGATGCTGGACCCTGCCCGTGCGGGTGCGGTCGGCGTGATGTCACATAGTGTAAAACTGGCGCCAGAACGGGGAAGTTACGTTTCTTGTAACCCTACTGCGCTGGCACGCGGCAGCAAAATATTGCTGGACGCCGGTTATCGTCTTGCACGTGTGCGGATGTTGGATAGGTTTCCGCATACGGGGCATCTTGAGTCAATGGCGCTGTTTATTAACGACAACACGCCTGGGGTCGCTGCAAAGTAGGGAGAGGGTATGGTTGCGGTAAGAAGTGCACATCTGAACACGGCTGGTGAATTTGCTCTCGACGAGTGGATTGCCAGCTTGGGGCTACCTAACCCGCAGTCATGTGAGCGATTAGCCGCAACCTGGCGCTACTGTGAGCAACAGACTCAGAACCATCCCGACGCACCGCTGTTGTTGTGGCGTGGGCTGGAGATGGTGGAAATCCTCTCCACGCTGAGCATGGACAACGACAGCATGCGCGCTGCGCTGCTGTTCCCACTGGTGGACGCCGGCATCGTGCCGGAAGAAACCCTGACCGAAGCGTTTGGCAAGGGTATCACCTACCTGGTGCACGGTGTGCGCGATATGGACGCCATCCGCCAACTGAAAGCCACCCAGAACGATTCCATGGCCTCCGAACAGGTCGACAACGTGCGCCGCATGCTGTTGGCTATGGTGGAGGATTTCCGCTGCGTGGTGATCAAGCTGGCGGAGCGTATCGCCCACCTGCGTGAAGTGAAGGATGCGCCGGAAGACGAACGCGTGCTGGCGGCAAAAGAGTGTTCGAATATCTATGCGCCGCTGGCCAACCGCCTCGGCATCGGGCAACTGAAATGGGAGCTGGAAGATTTCTGCTTCCGTTACCTGCACCCGGATGAATACAAGCGCATCGCCAAGCTGCTGCACGAACGTCGCATCGATCGCGAACAGTTTATCGATGACTTCGTCGCCTCGCTGCGAAAAGCGATGGGCGACGAGGGCATCAAAGCGGATATCTACGGCCGCCCGAAACATATCTACAGCATTTGGCGCAAAATGCAGAAGAAGGCGCTGGCCTTCGACGAGCTGTTTGACGTGCGCGCGGTGCGCGTGGTGGTCGAGCGTTTGCAGGACTGCTATGCGGCGCTGGGGATTGTGCATACCCACTTCCGTCATCTGCCGGATGAGTTCGACGACTACGTCGCCAACCCGAAACCCAACGGCTATCAGTCGATCCACACCGTGGTGCTGGGCCCGCGCGGCAAAACGCTCGAAATCCAGATCCGTACCCGGCAGATGCATGAAGATGCTGAACTGGGCGTAGCCGCGCACTGGAAATACAAAGAAGGCGCGGTAGCGACGGTACGCTCCGGCTATGAAGAACGCATCGCCTGGCTGCGCAAGCTGATCGCCTGGCAGGAAGAGATGGCGGACTCCGGCGAGATGCTCGACGAGGTTCGCAGCCAAGTGTTCGACGATCGCGTCTACGTGTTTACCCCGAAAGGCGATGTGGTGGATCTGCCGGCCGGCTCCACGCCGCTCGACTTTGCCTATCATATTCACAGCGACGTCGGCCACCGTTGCATCGGTGCCAAGATTGGCGGGCGCATCGTGCCGTTTACCTATCAGTTGCGGATGGGCGATCAGATTGAAATCATCACCCAGAAGCAGCCGAACCCGAGCCGCGATTGGCTGAACCCGAACCTGGGCTATGTCACCACCAGCCGTGGGCGCTCCAAAATCCATAACTGGTTCCGCAAGCAGGATCGCGACAAGAACATCCTTGCCGGCCGCCAGATGCTGGACAGCGAGCTGGAGCACCTTGGCATCAGCCTGAAAGAGGCCGAGAAGCTGCTGATCCCGCGATACAACATGAATTCGCTGGATGAAATACTGGCGGCGATTGGCGGCGGCGATATCCGCCTGAATCAGATGGTGAACTTCCTGCAAGGCAAGTTCAACAAACCGAGCGCCGAGGAGCAGGATCGCGAAGCGTTGCGCCAATTGGTGCAGCATAAAGCGCCGCCGGCGACCCGCAGCAAGGACAACGGTCGGGTAGTGGTGGAAGGGGTAGGCAACCTGATGCACCACATCGCCCGTTGCTGCCAGCCGATCCCGGGCGACGATATTGTCGGCTTTATCACCCAGGGGCGCGGTATCTCCATCCACCGTGCGGACTGCGATCAGTTGGTGGATTTGCAGTCGCACGCGCCGGAACGCATCGTTGACGCCGTGTGGGGCGAAAGCTATTCCAGCGGTTATTCGCTGGTGGTGCGTGTGATGGCCAACGATCGCAGCGGCCTGCTGCGCGACATCACCACCATTCTGGCCAATGAAAAGGTCAACGTGCTGGGCGTGGCCAGCCGGAGCGACACCAAAAAGCAGCTGGCGACCATCGACATGGACATTGAAATCTACAACCAGCAGGTGCTGGGCCGGGTGCTGGCCAAGCTGAATCAGTTGCCGGACGTGATAGACGCCAAGCGCCTGCACGGCAGCTAAATCCCCTGCGTCTTTCGAGCCGTATCGTTGTTGGCTGCAAGCGAACACCGATACGGCCCGAAATCCATTGGCGACTAATCCGGCGGGCGCACAAATGCGCTCCCATTCTTTCTCAGAGATCTTTTTATGACCCAATCCTCCCCGCTGCAGCGCCTGCTGAATATCATGAAAACGCTGCGCGACCCGCAGAACGGTTGCCCATGGGACCGCAAGCAGACCTTCGCCACCATCGCGCCTTACACGCTGGAAGAAACCTACGAAGTGCTGGACGCCATTGAGCGTCAGGATTACGCCGATCTGCGCGATGAGTTGGGCGATCTGCTGTTCCAGGTGGTGTTTTACGCCCAGATGGGGCAGGAGCAGGGGGTGTTCGACTTCGATGAGGTGTGCAACGCCATCAGCGACAAGCTGGAGCGCCGTCACCCGCATATCTTCGGCGATGCCGATGCGGCGGATAGCGAAGCGGTAGCGGCCCGCTGGGAGCAGTTGAAGGCCGGCGAACGCGCCGAGAAGGCGCTGCATTCTGCGCTGGACGATATCCCGCAGGCACTGCCGGCGCTGATGAAGGCGCACAAAATCCAGAAGCGTTGCGCCTCGGTCGGTTTCGACTGGCATACCTTGGGGCCGGTACTGGACAAGGTGTACGAAGAGATCGACGAAGTGATGCATGAAGCCAAGCAAGCGGTGGTTGATGAACAGAAACTGGAAGAGGAAATCGGCGATCTGCTGTTCGCTACGGTGAATTTATCGCGCCATCTCGGGCACAAGGCGGAAAACGCGTTGCAGGCGGCCAACCGCAAGTTCGAGCGCCGTTTCCGGCAGGTGGAAGAGATTGTCAAACAGCGCGGGCTGCAGATGGAAGAGGCTACGCTGGAGCAGATGGAAGAGGCGTGGCAACAGGTTAAACGCCAGGAAAACTAATCCCGTTCGGCGTTGTCCTAAAGTTGTTCGGCGAGGGTCGTAATGTTGATCGGCGACAAGGTTCGCTCAAGCTGAAACGGTTAAGCTCGAGGTCCTGGTTTGCTGAACGACGAGAGAACGGCAAGAAAATGCCAACAAACTGAAATTTAAGGCGTTTTGGTGCCATGAAACGGCGGTAAAAGAAAATTTTCCCTGCTAACTCATTGTTTTAAAAAGACAGTAAGCAAGGTGCCCACGGATTAAACCCTGATGAACTCCCGGTGGTGACAGAGATGATGGACAGTAAAACGATCGTTTGTAGGTCTGGAGAGGTTCGGGTATACTACTTTCCCGTCTTGGTACTTCCATCGTCTTTAAACCTAAACTCTCAGGTTCAGCATGACAACTAATTATATTTTTGTGACCGGCGGGGTCGTATCCTCTCTGGGTAAAGGCATTGCCGCAGCCTCTCTGGCGGCTATTCTCGAAGCCCGTGGCCTCAACGTTACCATCATGAAACTGGACCCGTACATCAACGTGGATCCGGGCACCATGAGCCCGATTCAGCATGGGGAAGTTTTCGTCACCGAAGACGGGGCAGAAACCGATCTGGATTTGGGTCACTACGAGCGCTTCATCCGCACCAAAATGTCGCGCCGCAACAACTTCACCACGGGTCGCATTTATTCCGACGTTCTGCGTAAAGAACGCCGTGGCGACTACCTGGGCGCAACCGTACAGGTTATCCCGCACATCACCAACGCGATCAAAGAACGCATTCTCGAAGGTGGCGAAGGCCACGACGTGGTGTTGGTGGAAGTGGGCGGTACCGTCGGCGATATCGAATCGCTGCCGTTCCTGGAAGCTATCCGCCAGATGGCGGTAGAAGTGGGCCGCGAGCACACTCTGTACATGCACTTGACGCTGGTGCCGTACCTGGCTGCCGCCGGTGAAGTGAAAACCAAACCCACTCAGCATTCCGTTAAAGAGCTGCTTTCCATCGGTATTCAGCCTGATGTGCTGATTTGCCGTTCCGATCGCACAGTTCCTGCTAACGAACGCGCGAAAATCGCACTTTTCTGCAACGTGCCGGAAAAAGCGGTTATCTCCCTGAAAGACGTTGATTCCATTTATAAAATCCCGGGCCTCTTGAAATCTCAGGGCTTGGATGATTATATTTGTAAACGATTCAGCCTCAACGCACCGGAAGCGAACCTGGCCGAATGGGAACAGGTGATCTCCGAAGAAGCCAATCCGGGCGGCGAAGTGACCATCGGCATGGTCGGCAAATATGTTGAACTGCCGGATGCGTATAAGTCGGTGATTGAAGCCTTGAAACACGGCGGTCTGAAAAATCGTCTGACCGTGAACATCAAGCTGATCGACTCGCAGGATGTCGAAACCCGCGGTGTGGAAGTGCTGAAAGGTCTGGACGCGATTCTGATCCCAGGCGGTTTTGGCTACCGTGGTGTAGAAGGCAAGGTGATGACCGCGCGTTATGCGCGTGAAAACAACATCCCTTATCTGGGCATCTGCCTGGGTATGCAGGTGGCACTGATGGAGTTCGCCCGCAACGTAGCGGGTATGGAGAACGCCAACTCAACCGAGTTTGTGCCAGACTGCAAGTACCCGGTGGTGGCGTTGATCACCGAATGGCGTGACGAAGACGGCAACGTCGAAGTGCGCACTGAAGAAAGCGATTTGGGTGGCACGATGCGTGTCGGTGGCCAGCAATGCCACCTGACAGACAATAGCCTGGTACGCAAGATGTACGGCGAACCGACCATTGTTGAACGTCATCGTCACCGTTATGAAGTCAACAACATGCTGTTGAAGCAGATCGAAGCCGCCGGGTTGCGTGTTGCCGGTCGTTCTGCAGACAACAAGCTGGTTGAGATTATTGAACTGCCGAATCACCCGTGGTTTGTCGCTTGTCAGTTCCACCCGGAATTTACTTCAACGCCGCGTGATGGTCATCCGTTGTTCGCCGGCTTTGTGAAGGCCGCTGGTGAGCACCAGAAGCGCCAGGTGAAATAAAATATTTGGTAAGCGGCGCGCGGTGAGAACCGCGCGTTGTTTGTCTGGAGTTTTAGTTTAACTTGTACTGAGGAAAACCTAATGTCCAAAATCGTTAAAGTCATCGGTCGTGAAATCATCGACTCCCGCGGTAACCCGACTGTTGAAGCCGAAGTGCATCTGGAAGGCGGTTTCGTAGGTCTGGCTGCTGCGCCGTCAGGTGCTTCTACCGGTTCCCGTGAAGCACTGGAACTGCGTGACGGTGACAAGTCTCGTTTCCTGGGTAAAGGCGTACTGAAAGCCGTTGCTGCAGTAAACGGCCCGATTGCTCAGGCAGTATTGGGTAAAGACGCCAAAGACCAGGCTAACATCGACAAGATCATGATCGACCTGGACGGCACTGAAAACAAATCCCAATTCGGTGCAAACGCCATTCTGGCGGTTTCCCTGGCTGCTGCCAAAGCGGCTGCTGCTTCCAAAGGCATGCCGCTGTATGAGCACATCGCTGAACTGAACGGCACCCCAGGCAAGTTCTCTATGCCACTGCCTATGATGAACATCATCAACGGCGGCGAGCACGCTGACAACAACGTCGACATTCAGGAATTCATGATTCAGCCGATTGGCGCGAAGACCCTGAAAGAAGCCGTTCGCATCGGTTCTGAAGTGTTCCATCACCTGGCTAAAGTGCTGAAGGCCAAAGGCCTGAACACCGCTGTAGGTGACGAAGGCGGCTACGCGCCAAACCTGGGTTCCAACGCCGAAGCGCTGGCTGTTATCGCTGAAGCGGTAAAAGCGGCAGGTTACGAGCTGGGCAAAGACGTGACCTTGGCGATGGACTGTGCAGCTTCCGAGTTCTACAAAGACGGTAAATACGTTCTGGCCGGCGAAGGCAACAAAGCCTTCACTTCCGAAGAGTTCACTCACTTCCTGGAAGACCTGACCAAACAGTACCCAATCGTGTCTATCGAAGATGGTCTGGACGAATCTGACTGGGCTGGTTTCGCATACCAGACCAAAGTGCTGGGCGACAAAATCCAGCTGGTGGGCGACGACCTGTTCGTTACCAACACCAAGATCCTGAAAGAAGGCATCGATAAAGGCATCGCTAACTCCATCCTGATCAAATTCAACCAGATCGGTTCTCTGACCGAAACTCTGGCTGCTATCAAGATGGCGAAAGACGCAGGCTACACCGCGGTGATCTCTCACCGTTCAGGTGAAACCGAAGACGCAACCATCGCCGACCTGGCGGTAGGTACTGCAGCTGGCCAGATCAAAACCGGTTCCATGAGCCGTTCTGACCGCGTTGCTAAATACAACCAACTGATCCGTATCGAAGAAGCGCTGGGCGACCGCGCACCGTTCAACGGCCTGAAAGAAGTTAAAGGTCAGTAATAACGGCTTGGTTCGTTGTTGAATAAAAACCCGCTGCGGCGGGTTTTTTTATCGCTATTTTTCAGCATTAATTATTTACGCAAGTAATAGTGTGTTATTTATTGATATTTAATTAATCTTCCAACGATGTTTTTAACTCTATAATTTAATTGTAATAACAAAATTCCCATTTATAAATTCCATTTTTAATTGCTTTATATATTTTAGTTACTAGAATGCCTGTAAGGCAGAGCTATTACCCGCTGTCCTGCCTCTTTGAGTTTCCTAACAGAGTCGCTGCCCTATGGGCGGCTGGGTGAGGGCTTGATGCGGAACAGGATTGTGATTGTCGGCGGTGGAACCGGTGGGACGATATTAGCCAACGTGCTGGCCACTAAATTGCATCGGGATATATTGAATAATAAGGTTGAGTTATTAATGATTTCGGATTCTCCGATTCATTATTATAAACCGGCATTTATGTACGTGGCATTTAACGCCTTTTTTAAACAGGAGTTAATGCGTCCGCAACAAAGTTTGCTGAGTCCGGAAGTTAAGTTTGTTGTTGATAAAGCTGAGCGGTTCGATTTATCTCAGCGGGTGATCCATACCCGTAGCGGCAAACAGTATGCGTACGATTTCCTGGTGTTTGCTACCGGTTGCGTGCCTTGGCCTGAGCGCATCGAGGGGTTGGCGCAGGCGGGGGATCACTTCTATCAGTATCAGGCGGCCCGGCAGTTGGCGCAAAAGCTGGCGACAATCGAAAAAGGCCGCATTTTTATTACCGTCTCCTTCCCTGAAACGCCCAACGTGCCACACCAATGTGGCATCGCACCGATTGAAACCACGCTGATGCTTGATGATTACCTGCGTCGGCGCGGCGTGCGTAAGGCGATTGAGATTGTTTATACCTATCCCAGCGTTTCACAGCTGTTGCGTAATTGCTTGTTTCTACAGCGCCCTACCGCCGAAGCCTTACCCGCGATTTTCGCGGCGCGAGATATTCGCCATCAACGTGGTTTTACCCTCAATCGGGTGGATACGCAGCGACAGGTGGCATACTCCGCCGAGGGCGAGGAACAACCTTTCGATATCCTGATGGCGACGCCGCCGATCCGTGCGGTCGAAGCGGTACGCAATACCGGGCTGAGCGATATTAAAAATGGAGAAGGCTGGCTGCCGACCGATCACCAGACACTGCAGGTCTACGGGCAGCAGGGGGTTTATGTCATCGGCGATACGGTGGATCTGCCCGTCAGCAAAGCCGGCGGCTCCTGCCACAATCAGGCGCCGGTGATCGCCGATAACATTGTGGCTGAACTGAGGCTGGGCCAGACCGTAAGCCACTACGACGGCAAGGTGCAGGCAATTGCCCAGATGGGGCTGCACGCCGGTATGCCGCTGGTTTATGACTACCGGCATGATGTGTTGCCGACGCCGCCGACCAAGGTGGGCGGTATGCTGCGCAACGTGTTTAACCGCGGCCTCTACTGGGCGACGGTACGCGGGCTGATATAGCGAGGGGCAGTGATGAACGCACCTGAAAATGAACCCCTGACGGCACTGCTGGAGAAGCTGGAACCGCTGCTGGCCGGTGGGCGGCTCGATAACGTAGTCGATCTGCTGTCGTTGCTGTCAGATGGGGTGGATATCGCGGATAACGCGCTGGTGGAAAAACTGGCCGGCAAATTTGAAGGCGTAGTAGCCGCAGGATGGGAAGGCGGCATGGCGCTGCGAATGGCACACACGGAACTGCAGCTGGATCCGCCGCCTGCCAATTTTCGTTCACTGTATGCCTTATTACGTCAGCCGGATACCTTGTTGGGCCTGATGTTGGTGCTGCGTACCTTGCAAATTATCGGTGGGCGTATGCGCATGAGCACGCTGCCGCCTGACGCCGCTGAGGAATAACGGGAATTGTTTTACTCAATCAGGTAAGGAGTTGTTATGTCTGACACTATCCGACACGCCTTTGCCACACGTGCGATCCACCACGGCTACAATCCTCAGCAATATTTGGGGGCGCTTTGTCCACCGGTCTTTATGAGTTCGACCTTTGCCTTTCCTACGGCAGAATACGGTGGTGCCTGCTTTGCCGGCAGCGAGCCGGGCTATTTTTATTCGCGCATCGCCAACCCGACGCTAAATCTGCTGGAACAGCGGATAGCCAACCTGGAGGGCGGTGAGGCGGCGGTGGCGTTTTCTTCCGGTATGGGGGCGATCACCGCCTGTTGCTGGACGCTGCTGGCGCCGGGAGATGAGCTGATCGTCGATGAAACCATTTATGGCTGCACTTTCAGCTATTTTCATCAGGGTCTGGCGCGTTTTGGCGTCAAGGTTACGCACGTCGATCTGACGCAGCCGGAAAAACTGGCCGCAGCCATAGGGCCACGTACCCGTTTGGTGTACTGCGAAACGCCGGCCAACCCCAATATGCGGTTGATCGATATTGCCGCGGTGGCGGAGATTACTCATCGGCAGCAGGCGCTGCTGCTGGTGGATAACACGTATTGCACGCCCTATCTGCAACAACCGTTGGCGCTTGGGGCTGACATCGTGGTGCATTCCGCCACCAAGTATATCGGCGGCCACGGGGATTTACTGGCCGGGTTGGCGGTGACCCGTCAGGATTTGGCGCAGAATATCCGGTTGGTGGGACTGAAGGATATGAACGGCGCGGTATTGTCGGCGCAGGATGCCGCGCTGCTGTTGCGCGGTTTGAAAACCCTGCCGCTGCGCATGGAACGCCACTGCGATAACGCTCAGCGGTTGGCGGAAATGCTGGTTCAGCATCCTGCGGTAGAGCAGGTGTATTATCCGGGGTTGGAGACTTTCCCGCAGTACCCTTTGGCGCAGCGGCAGATGACGCGTCCTGGCGGCATGATCGCTTTTGAACTGAAGGGCGGTATGGCGGCGGGCATTCGTTTCCTCAATGCGTTGCAGTTAATCTTGCGTGCCGTCAGCCTGGGGGATTGCGAAACGCTGGCGCAGCATCCGGCGAGCATGACCCATTCCGCTTACAGCGCGGAAGAGCGTCAGCGACATCATATCAGCGATGGATTGATTCGCCTGTCGGCGGGCCTGGAAGACATAGAGGATTTGTGCGCCGATATCGAACAGGCGCTGGCACAGGCGTAATAAAAAACCCGCCAGTGGCGGGTTTGAGCGTTAATACTGAGGCGAGCTTGTGACGGGGGAACTTCCCCCTTTTTTACGCACCCACAACCAGTATGCCAAGGTAAGGAAAGCCACCCACACCAGCCCGACGTACAGGGCGATGCGGCTATCCTCGAAGTAACCGAGCAGACCGATGACGAACAGCATAAATACTGTCGCCAGCGCCGGTGCTATCGGCCACCACGGAACCGGGAAGCTCAGTTTACTGACCTCCTGCGGCGTCAGCGTACGGCGCATGGCTGCCTGCGACAGCAGGATCATCAGCCACACCCAGACGGTTGCGAAGGTGGCGATGGAGGCGATGATCATAAAGACCTGTTTTGGTATCAGGTAGTTAAGCACCACACCCAACAGCAGGGCGACAGACATCACCAGCACCGTCATCCAGGGCACGCCGTTGGCGGTCAGCTTGGAGAAGCTTTTCGGTGCCTGGCCATCCTGCGCCATGCCGTACATCATGCGGCCTGCGCCGAAGATGTCGCTGTTGATGGCGGAAATGGCGGCGGTGATCACCACCACGTTCAACACGTTGGCGGCGGAGCTGATGCCCAGATTGCTGAAGATCTCCACAAACGGGCTGCCGTTCTGGCCGATGCTGTTCCACGGATAGATAGCCATCAGCACCAGCAGCGTCAGTACATAAAACAGCAGGATGCGCACCGGTACCGCATTGATCGCTTTCGGCAGCACCTTCGCCGGGTCTTTCGCCTCGCTGGCGGTGATACCGATGATCTCGATGCCACCGAAGGCGAACATCACTACCGCCAGCGAGGCGATCACGCCGCCGATGCCGTTAGGCATAAAACCGCCGTGCTGCCACAGATTGCTAAAGCCGGTGGCGTGCTGGGTCTGGCCGAAACCAAACAGCATCACCGCCGCGCCGCCGACGATCATCGCCACGATAGCCGCGACCTTGATCAGCGACAGCCAGAACTCCATTTCGCCGAACACTTTCACGCTGCACAGGTTGAGCGCGCCGATAAACATGATAATGCTGAGCACCCACACCCATTGGGCGACGTCCGGGAACCACAGCCCCATATAGATGCCGAAGGCGGTGACGTCCGCCAGGGCGACGATCACCATTTCGAAGGTATAGGTCCAGCCGGTGAGGAAACCGGCCAGCGGGCCAAGATAGTGGCTGGCGTAGTGGCCGAACGAACCGGATACCGGTTGATGCACCGCCATTTCACCCAGCGCGCGCATGACCATAAACACCGCCGCGCCGCCGACCAGATAAGCCAGCAGCACGGCTGGGCCGGCCAGTTGGATCGCCCCGGCGGAGCCGTAGAACAAGCCGGTGCCGATGGCAGAGCCGAGCGCCATAAAGCGGATATGCCGCGCGTTTAATCCGCGTCTGAGTTGTGTTGTTTCATTACGCATGTTGCTTCCCGTTGAGTTTTTATTGCCGAACAGGCACGCGCTATCCGCACCGGGTGGAATGCACCCGGTGGGACAGAACAAACTGCGTGGTATAACCCTTATTTACTCGAAGTCGCCGCGTTGTTAGCGGCAACGCCAACTACTTTGGGTAGAGGTTTTATTTATGCCTGGCTAGGCAGCAGCGCTGAAGGTATCAGCGATGTCAGATGACCGGCCGCCAACAGCTGACTGGCGGCTTCAATGTCGGGAGCGAAGAAACGATCCTTGTCGTAGTAGCTGACATGTTCACGCAGCACGCGACGTGCCTGCTCCAGACCTTCCGACGTTTTCAGGCCCTTGCGCAGATCCAGCCCCTGACAGGCGGCCAGCCACTCGACGGCCAGGATGCCGCGCACGTTATCCGCCATTTCCCACAGGCGGCGGCCTGCGGCCGGTGCCATGGAGACGTGGTCTTCCTGGTTGGCGGAGGTCGGGATGCTGTCGACGCTGGCCGGGTGGGCCAGAGCCTTGTTCTCGCTGGTCAGCGCCGCGGCGGTCACCTGGGCGATCATAAAGCCCGAGTTCACCCCGCCGTTGTCCACCAGGAATGGCGGCAACTGCGACATGTGTTTATCCATCATCAGCGAGATACGGCGCTCGGACAGCGAGCCGATTTCGGCAAACGCCAACGCCAGGTTATCGGCGGCCATGGCGACCGGTTCGGCGTGGAAGTTGCCCCCGGACAGCACGTCACCCTCTTCGGCGAACACCAGCGGGTTGTCGGATACGGCGTTGGCTTCGATCTCCAGCACTTCGCTGGCCTGGCGGATCTGCGTCAGGCAGGCGCCCATGACTTGCGGCTGACAACGCAGGGAGTAAGGATCCTGCACTTTCTCGCAGTTGCGATGCGAATCGGACACTTCGCTGCGTTCGCCGAGCAAGTGGCGGTAGGCGGCAGCAGCGTCGATCTGGCCACGCTGGCCGCGCACCGCATGGATACGCGGGTCAAACGGGCTGCGTGAACCCAGAGCGGCTTCCACCGTCAGGCTACCGGTGACCGTCGCCGCAGCGTACAGGTCTTCCGCGTCAAACAGGCCGCGCAGGGCAAAGGCGGCGGAAACCTGCGTACCGTTCAGCAGCGCCAGGCCTTCTTTGGCGGCCAGCGTCAGAGGTTTCAGGCCCGCTTTGGCCAGCGCCTCGGTGGCAGGCAGCCATTCGCCCTGATAGCGGGCCTTGCCTTCACCCAGCAGCACCAGGCTCATGTGCGCCAGCGGCGCCAGGTCACCGGAGGCGCCAACGGAGCCTTTCAGTGGAATGTGCGGGTAAACTTCTGCATTCACCAGTGCCATCAGCGCCTGGATCACTTCCAGACGGATGCCGGAAAAGCCGCGCGACAGGCTGTTGATTTTCAGCACCATAATCAGGCGCACCAGGTTGTCGTCGGTCGGGGCGCCAACGCCGGCGGCGTGGGACAGCACGATCGAACGCTGCAGGTTTTCCAGATCTTCACGGGCGATACGGGTGGAGGCCAGCAGGCCAAAACCGGTATTGATGCCATAGGTGGTGCGGTTTTCTTCAACGATGCGTTCTACGCAGGCAACGCTTTGCTGAATGGCGGCATAGGCGCTGTCATCCAGCGTCAGGTTGACCGGATGCTGATAAACCTCACGCAGTTGCGCCAGAGTCAGTTGGCCAGGGCGAATAGTCAGCGCTTTCATGCTTTGTCTCCTTGAGTGGCGGCGACCATCGGCAGATTCAGACCTTGCTCGCGGGCGCATTCGATGGCGATGTCGTAACCGGCATCGGCATGACGCATTACACCGGTGGCTGGATCGTTATGCAAGACGCGGGCGATGCGCTCGGCGGCTTCATCGGTACCGTCACAAACGATGACCATGCCGGAATGCTGCGAGAAGCCCATGCCGACACCCCCACCGTGGTGCAGAGAAACCCAGGTCGCGCCGCTGGCGGTATTCAGCAGTGCGTTGAGCAGCGGCCAGTCGGATACGGCGTCTGAACCGTCTTTCATCGATTCGGTTTCGCGGTTCGGGCTTGAGACCGAGCCGGAGTCCAGGTGGTCTCGGCCAATCACGATCGGTGCGGACAGCTCGCCGCTGCGTACCATCTCGTTGAACGCCAGGCCCAGTTTTGCGCGCTGGCCCAGACCGACCCAGCAGATACGCGCCGGCAGCCCCTGGAAGCTGATGCGCTCGCGCGCCATATCCAGCCAGTGGTGCAGATGCTCGTCGTCCGGGATCAGCTCTTTAACTTTAGCGTCGGTTTTGTAGATGTCCTGCGGATCGCCGGACAGCGCAGCCCAGCGGAACGGGCCGACGCCGCGGCAGAACAGCGGGCGAATATAGGCCGGTACGAAGCCCGGGAAGTCGAAGGCATTGCTGACGCCCATTTCTTTCGCCATCTGGCGGATGTTGTTGCCGTAGTCGAAGGTTGGCACGCCCATTTTCTGGAAGGCCAGCATGGCTTCCACGTGTTCGGCCATTGACTGCTTGGCGGCGATGACCACCTGAGCGGGTTCGGTCTGCGCGCGCTGGCGGTATTCTTCCCAGCTCCAGCCCTTCGGCAGGTAGCCGTTCAACGGGTCATGGGCGCTGGTCTGGTCGGTGACCATGTCAGGACGCACGCCGCGGCGTACCAGTTCAGGCAGGATATCCGCTGCGTTGCCGCACAGGGCGATAGAGATGGCTTTGCCTTCGGCGGTGTATTTCTTGAGACGCGCCAGCGCGTCGTCCAGATCGGTCGCCTGTTCATCGACGTAGCGGGTTTTCAGACGGAAATCGATGCGGCTCTGCTGGCATTCGATGTTCAGCGAGCTGGCACCGGCCAACGTGGCGGCCAAGGGTTGTGCGCCGCCCATGCCACCCAGACCGGCGGTCAGCACCCAGCGGCCTTTCAGGCTGCCGTCGTAATGCTGACGGCCAGCTTCCACGAAGGTCTCGTAAGTGCCCTGGACGATGCCTTGGCTGCCGATGTAGATCCAGCTGCCGGCGGTCATTTGGCCGTACATGGCCAGGCCTTTGGCATCCAGTTCGTTAAAGTGTTCCCAGGTGGCCCAGTGTGGCACCAGGTTGGAGTTGGCGATCAGCACGCGCGGTGCGTTGCTGTGGGTTTTGAATACGCCGACCGGCTTGCCGGATTGCACCAGCAACGTTTCGTCGTCTTCCAGCGTTTTCAGGGTGGCGACAATTTTGTCGTAGCAGTCCCAGTCACGCGCGGCGCGGCCAATGCCGCCGTACACCACCAGTTCATGTGGGTTTTCCGCTACTTCAGGATCGAGGTTGTTCATCAGCATGCGCAGCGGCGCTTCGGTCAGCCAGCTTTTTGCATTTAATTGTGTGCCGCGTGGCGCGCGTACATCGACATGGCGAACTTTGTTATTTGCAGTCACAGCATTTTCCTCAAACAGTATCGGTGCAGATTCCATGACGCGGTGGGGTGAATCACCACGCCATAACAATGCGTAGGGTTTATTAACATATACTTGTATGTACAAGCATATGCAACACTGACCAGTGGACGCCTTAAATGGCATAAGAGAAAGTTATTTTTGTTGTTTATCAATGAGATGATATTGTTTTTGAGGCTGGGATCATTAGGTTGGGGCAGAAGAATAGTGAGCTATTCAACAAAAATGAATTAAAAATGGGTCATTTTTGAGCGTCAAATCACAATAATTTTACATACCCATTACAAGTTAGATGCGGTGATAAAAAAATCATATCACCGACAGCAAAACGCTCGCCACTCTGGAACACAGGGATGTATCCCAGAGTGGCGGGCGTTAACCCTATGCCGTCGGTTGCAGTGCCGCTCTTCGGGTCATTTTGAATACCGTCGCGATGGCGGCGATCAGCGCCGGCACGCACAGGAACATCAGGATGCTTTGCACTTCCCACTGCATGGCCAGCAGTTGCGCGCCCATCATGGTCCCCGCAACGCCGCCAAAGCGGCCTATGCCCTGCATCCAGGCAATACCGGTAGCGCGGCTGTGGGTGGGATAAAAAGTGGCGGCCAATGTTTGCAGGCCGGACTGCGCGCCGTTCATGGTGATGCCCATCAGGAAGATAAAGGCGCCCAGCAGCACGATATGGCTGTCCTCGGTCGCCATCGCCACAATCAGCAGGGCGGTGATCACAAAGCCGCTTGATACCACCTTATGGGCGTTCCAGCGGTCCATCAGCCAGCCGGCCAGCAAAATGCCGAGGGTGCCGCCGAAGGTGAACAGCGAGGTCAGAATGGCTGACTGTTCAAGCTGGTAACCCAGGCCCTGCATCAGGATCGGCATCCAGCTAAGCAGCACGTAATAAATCACCAGCCCCATGAAGTAGGTTAGCCACAGCATCAGCGTGCCGGCCAGATAAGGGCGGGTGAACAGCAGGCCGATGCTGGTTTTTGACTGCGCCAGCTTCTCTTCATACAGATAGAAACGCGTGACGTTATCAATATTCTGGCTGACAAAACGCTGGGCTATGCGTCTGATTTTCATCGCGTCCTTGCCGCGGTTCACCATGTATTTTACCGATTCCGGCAGGAACAGGATCAACAATACCGTCAGGATCAGCGGGGCAATCGCCCCCAACAGCAGCACGCTGTGCCAGCCATAGGCCGGGATCAGCCACGATGAGATAGCGCCACCACCGGCCGCACCCAGCGGGAAACCGCAGTACATGGTGTTAATCGCCATCGAACGGCAGCGCTGCGGCGCATATTCGGAAATGAGCGTGATGGCGTTCGGCATCGCCGCGCCCAGCCCCAGCCCGGTCAGAAAGCGCCACAGCGTCAGGCTGTTGAGCGAACCGGCATAGGCGGTGGCCAGGCTGGACAGGCCGAAGAACAGACACGAAAACACCAGCACCCGCTTGCGACCGATGCGATCGGAAATCGGTCCGGCCACCAGCGCACCGAGTGAGAGTCCCAACAGCGCGGCGCTCAGCACCGGGCCAAGATCCTGTCTCACAATTCCCCAATCTTTGGCGACCGAAGGGGCGATATAGCCCATTGCTGCAGTGTCAAAGCCATCAATGGCAAGGATCAGAAATCCCAAAATGATTAAAGTCCAATGAAACAGCGAGAACTTGCTGTCGTCGATGGCTTGCTGAATATTCAACTCGCTGGAATGAGCCATGGCAACCTCTAAACGCAGATGTGATGTTGGTGGATACATTGCCGGAACTGACGTCCGACTTGTGCTTGCCTGTATATACATCTGTGTCGCGGCAGTTCATGTCAAATATATTTGTCCGATTTGTTATCTGGATGTTGTTTTTACACCGCAGGATGCATCGCCAATGCGGCCGTTGACGCAGATAAACGTAATAAATGAAGCAGATAGGCGGTGAGATAGGCTGAACTACGGGCAGAAGATAAAATTTAATACAATTTAGCCAGTTTGGTTGCCGGGCCGTAATCTGAGATAATCGCTTTTTCCCTACCCTGATTGAGAAACCGATGCAGTACCCGATTAATGAAATGTTCCAAACCTTGCAGGGCGAAGGCTTTTTTACCGGCGTTCCAGCCATTTTTATCCGCCTGCAGGGCTGCCCGGTAGGATGCAGCTGGTGCGATACCAAACATACCTGGGAAAAGGAAGCCAATCGGGAAGTGGATATGCAGCGGATCCTGGTAAAAACCGAAGAGAGCGATGCCTGGGGCAGCGCCAGCGCGGAGCAACTGCTGGCCGTCATGCGCCAGCAGGGCTATACCGCACGTCACGTGGTGATCACCGGCGGCGAGCCGTGCATTTACGATTTGACCCCGCTGACCCAATTGCTGGAAGAAAATGGCTACGGTTGCCAGATTGAAACCAGCGGCACTCATGAGGTCCAGTGCTCGGCGAAAACCTGGGTGACGGTTTCCCCCAAGGTGAATATGCGCGGCGGCATGAAGGTGTTGGATCAGGCTTTGCAACGTGCGGACGAGGTGAAGCATCCGGTTGGACGCGAGCGTGATATTGAAGCGCTGGATGCGCTGCTGGCGACGCTGCACGATGAAAAACCGCGGATTATCGCGTTGCAGCCAATCAGTCAAAAGGAAGAGGCGACTCGCCTGTGCATTGAAACCTGCATTGCGCGTAACTGGCGCTTGTCGATGCAGACGCATAAGTATTTGAATATTGCATAAAATTCAGGGCGCTATACAGCGCCCTTTTTTCAACCTTTATAGACGCATCCCGCGCTGCAGGTTTCTTTCACCATGACCGCACTCAGTTCCGGCAACTGGGGTTTAAGCTGTTGCCAGATCCAGGCGGCAAGCACTTCGCTGGTGGGATTTTCCAATCCTGGAATATCGTTCAGATAATGGTGATCCAGGCGCTCCCAGATCGGGGAGAACACGGCTTTAAGCTCGGCGAAATCCATCACCCATCCGGTGTGTGCATCCACTTCACCGGTCACTTCCAGACGCACCATAAACGAATGCCCATGCAGACGGCCGCATTTATGGCCCTCCGGTACATGCGGCAAACGGTGTGCGGCTTCAAACTGAAAATCTTTAAACAGCGTGGTTGCCATTATTACGGCCTCATTGACTCAAAAACCGCCGCATAGTACCGGAAAGCGCGCCTGCTTGCCATTTATACTGCTTTAGTCTACCCGCGCGCCGTTAAACCGGCGTTAACACTTTTTTTGTTTGGTCCGTGCCGTACCTATCGGATGGGGTAATCAGCGGTAAATGCGATTCATTCAAAAACTGCCAAAAAAACATGTTTATTTTCAAAAGGATAAAAATCGCTCTTTAGCGTTTTAACCACTATCCCTTACCAGAAAAACCGCTTAGTCATTTTGGTTATTATTTATTGCTATCCCTTATTTAATCGTTGCTATTGTGCTCGGTAACCTTACAAACTCTCCTGATCTTTTCAGGACCCCAGACTGAACGAAAAGACAGCGACTGACATTGGCGAGCGCCTGGCTGGATAGGTGCCATACCCGTTGCCTTTCAAACTGCAGCGTTGTTACCTGCACTCGCTCTTCCCGGTGACTTACCAAAGTAAGCGCCTGGGGTGAGCGAGTTGGCCGCCTGGCTGCAGCTTGAAATTCATAGGCTATAAGTAAGGAAATAAGTACTGCGATGACGACTCAGGCTCCTCCAACATCTTTGCTCCCGCTGACGCCCGAACAGCTGGCGCGCCTGCAAGCGGCGATTGGTGAATATTCACCGACGCAACTGGCGTGGCTGTCAGGCTATTTCTGGGGAATGGTTAACCAACAACCCGGAGCCGTAGCCATTGCGCCGGCTGCATCCGCTGCCGCCAGCATCACGATAATTTCTGCGTCCCAGACCGGCAATGCGCGCCGCCTGGCGGAGCAGCTGCGTGACGATCTGCTGGCCGCCAAGCTGAGCGTCACTCTGGTGAACGCCGGCGACTACAAGTTCAAGCAGATCGCCCAGGAACGTTTGTTGGTGATCGTCGCCTCCACGCAGGGGGAGGGCGAGCCGGCGGAAGAGGCGGTTGCGCTGCATAAATTCCTGTTCTCGAAGAAAGCGCCCAAACTCAACGAGACCGCATTTGCGGTATTCGGGCTGGGAGACACTTCCTACGAGAATTTCTGTCAGTCCGGTAAAGACTTCGACGGCAAGCTGGCCGAGTTGGGTGCCGAGCGCCTGGTAGAACGCATTGACGCCGATGTGGAGTACCAGGAACTGGCCACGGCCTGGCGCAAGCAGGTAGTGGATGTGCTGAAAGCGCGTGCGCCGGCGGAAAACGCCGCACCGGGCGTGCTGGCTAGTGGCGCGGTTGATCTGCTCGACAGCAGCCCGTACAGCAAACAACAGCCGCTGACCGCACAACTGGCGGTGAAGCAAAAAATTACCGGCCGCGGCTCCGATAAAGACGTGCGCCACATCGAGATCGATCTCGGTGATTCCGGCCTGCGTTACAAACCGGGTGATGCGCTGGGCGTATGGTTCGATAACGATCCTGCGCTGGTGGACGAACTGGTTCAGTTGCTGTGGCTGAAGGGTGATGAGCCGGTGGAAGTGGAAGGCAAGACTCTGCCGCTGGCTGAAGCGTTGCGCAGCCACTTCGAGCTGACGCAAAACACCACGCCGATTGTCGATAAATATGCCGCGCTGTCGCGTGACGAGAAATTGATTGGCCTGTTGGCGGATAAAGCCGCGTTGCAGCATTACGCGCACAATACGCCGATCGTCGATATGGTGCGCCAGGCCCCGGCGGATCTCAGCGCCGAGCAGTTGATTGGCCTGCTGCGCCCGTTGACGCCGCGTCTGTATTCCATCGCCTCCTCGCAGGCTGAGACTGAAAACGAAGTGCACGTCACCGTTGGCGTCGTACGTTACGACATCGACGGCCGCGCCCGCGCCGGCGGCGCTTCCAGCTTCCTGGCCGATCGCCTGGAAGAGGACGGCGACGTACGGGTTTTCATTGAGCATAACGACAACTTCCGCCTGCCGGCCAACCCGGAAACTCCGGTGATCATGATCGGTCCCGGCACCGGCATTGCCCCGTTCCGCGCCTTTATGCAACAGCGTGACGTTGAGGGTGCGAGCGGCAAGAACTGGTTGTTCTTCGGCAATCCGCATTTTACCGAAGATTTCCTGTATCAGGTTGAATGGCAGCGCTATGTCAAAGACGGCCTGTTGACCCGCATTGATTTGGCCTGGTCACGTGACCAGCAGCATAAGGTTTACGTACAAGACAAACTGCGCGAACAGGGCGCTGAAGTGTGGCGCTGGATTCAGGAAGGCGCGCACATTTACGTCTGTGGCGATGCGAACCGCATGGCGAAAGACGTGGAAAACACATTACTGGAACTGGTGGCCGAGCACGGTGGCATGGATACCGAGCTGGCGGATGAATTTTTAAGTGAGCTGCGCCTTGAGCGCCGTTATCAGCGAGATGTTTACTGATGAGTGATAAACACCCGGGGCCTCTGGTGGTTGAAGGCAAACTGGCCGATGCCGAGCGTTTGAAGAAAGAAAGCAACTTCCTGCGCGGCACTATCGCCGAAGATTTGAAGGACGGCCTGACCGGCGGTTTCAACGGCGATAACTTCTTGCTGATTCGTTTCCACGGCATGTACCAACAGGACGACCGCGATATCCGTGCCGAGCGCGCCGAGCAGAAGCTGGAACCGCGTCATGCGATGATGCTGCGCTGCCGTTTGCCGGGGGGCATTATTTCCCCGCAGCAATGGCTGGGCATCGATAAGTTCGCGCAGGAAAGCACGTTGTACGGCAGCATTCGCATCACCAACCGTCAGACCTTCCAGTTCCACGGTATTGTGAAGGGTAACGTCAAGCCGGTGCACCAATTGCTGAACCGTTTGGGGTTGGACGCGCTGGCTACCGCCAACGACGTGAACCGCAACGTGCTCTGCACCTCGAACCCGGTGGAGTCCGAGCTGCATCAGGAAGCCTACGAGTGGGCGAAGAAGATCTCCGAGCATCTGCTGCCGCGTACCCGTGCTTATGCGGAAGTGTGGTTGGATCAGGAAAAAGTGGCAACCACCGACGAAGAGCCGATCCTCGGCGCTACCTATCTGCCGCGTAAATTCAAAACTACGGTGGTGATCCCGCCGCAGAATGACGTCGATCTGCACGCCAATGACATGAACTTTGTGGCGATCGCCAAGAACGGCAAGCTGGTGGGCTTTAACCTGCTGGTGGGCGGCGGCTTGTCGATTGAACACGGCAACAAAAAGACCTATGCGCGTCAGGCCAGCGAATTCGGTTACATTCCGCTGGAACACACGCTGGCGGTAGCCGAAGCGGTGGTGACCACCCAGCGCGACTGGGGGAATCGTACCGATCGCAAAAACGCCAAAACCAAATACACGCTGGAACGCGTCGGTGTGGATACCTTCCGTGCCGAAGTGGAAAAGCGCGCCGGCATTACCTTTGAGCCGATCCGCCCGTACGAATTCACCGGGCGCGGCGATCGTATCGGTTGGGTAAAAGGCATTGATAATCAATGGCACCTGACGCTGTTTATTGAAAACGGCCGCCTGCTGGACTATCCGGGTCGCCCGTTGAAAACCGGCGTTGCCGAGATCGCCCGGATCCACAAAGGGGATTTCCGCCTGACCGCCAATCAGAACCTGATCGTCGCCGGCGTGCCGGAAAGCGAGAAGGCGAAGATCGAAGCCCTGGCGCGCGATCATGGCCTGATCGACGACGGGATCAGCGAGCAGCGTAAAAACTCGATGGCCTGCGTGTCGTATCCTACCTGCCCGCTGGCGATGGCGGAGGCCGAGCGCTTCCTGCCGGAGTTCGTCACCAAGGTGGAAGGGATCATGCACCAGCACGGCGTGGGTGACGAACACATCGTGTTGCGTATCACCGGCTGCCCGAACGGCTGCGGCCGTGCGTTGCTGGCGGAATTGGGCCTGGTGGGCAAGGCGGTGGGTCGCTATAACCTGCATTTGGGCGGTAACCGTGAAGGCACGCGCATTCCACGCATGTACCGTGAAAATATTAACGAAGAAGAAATTCTCAAGGAGATCGACCAACTGGTTGGCCGCTGGGCGAAAGAGCGCACTGTGGGCGAAGGCTTTGGCGATTTCACCATCCGCGCGGGCATTGTCAGGCCGGTTGTGGATCCGGCGCAGGATTTCTGGGACTGACGTCGTTTGGCCCCTCTTTAGTGGGGCCAAGTGAGCGCGGTAGAGTTCAAGAATCAGGAGGCAGGCAATATGGCTGAATTCGATCTGGCGGCGCTGAATGCGTTGCCCAAGTCTGGACAGGCGTTGAAGCTGGGGGCCGTCAACGGTCAACTGGAAACCCTTTCCGCCGAGCAACGCGTGGAATGGGCATTGGAACATCTGCCCGGCGAGTTTGTGCTTTCTTCAAGCTTTGGCATTCAGGCGGCGGTGTGTCTGCATCTGGTCACCCGGATCAAGCCGGATATCCCGGTGATCCTCACCGACACCGGCTATCTGTTCCCTGAAACCTATCAGTTTATCGATCAACTGGTCGACAAACTGAAGCTGAATCTGCAGGTGTTCCGTGCCGAGCAGTCGCCCGCCTGGCAGGAGGCGCGCTATGGCAAACTGTGGGAACAGGGCGTAGAAGGTATCGAGAAATACAACCAGATCAACAAGGTTGAACCGATGAATCGCGCACTGGAGACCCTTGGCGGGCAGACCTGGTTCGCCGGCCTGCGCCGCGAGCAATCCGGCAGCCGCGCCAACTTGCCGGTGCTGGCGGTGCAGCGTGGCGTATTCAAAATCCTGCCGATTATCGATTGGGATAACCGCAAGATTTATCAATACCTGACCGATCACGGCCTGAGTTACCACCCGTTATGGGAGCAAGGCTATCTGTCGGTCGGGGATACCCATACCACGCAGAAATGGGAGCCGGGTATGAGCGAGGAAGAAACTCGCTTCTTCGGCCTCAAGCGTGAGTGCGGCCTGCACGAAGGCTAAGTTTGCAGTGAACCCGCTCAAGGCCCGGCAATGTTTGTCGGGCCTTGTTATTTCTATTCAAAATTACTTTTTCTGCGCTTTAACCGGATGCGCCTGCGCCAGTTCTTTGATTAGCGGCAGCAGGATCTGCACGCTCTCGCGGCTGCGCTTGTCGATCCTGCCCGGCAGATAACGTTCCAGATACTGCAAGTTGTCGTACTGCGGGCGGTGCCAGGTCATGCCTTGCGGGAAATGGGGGCTGACGGCGCGCTGCTGGTAGCCGTCTTTATCACCCAGTGACCAGTTGGTGGCTTCGACCGAAAGCACCGGAATACCCGCGCTATCAAACACCTCTTGATCGGAACAACAACCGGTACCTTTCGGCCGTTGTTTGCTGCCAGGGTTAGTGGCAGCGGCGATGCCGTAACGGTGGGCGATATCCAGGGCGCGATCGCGGCTCCGCTTGGCCATCTTAGGCGGGGTATTGAGACCGGCGTTGAAGTACAAACGATCGCCGGTTACCAGGCTGTCGAGATTAATCACCAGTACGGTGTTCTGTTTTTCTTCCGCGCTCATACGTTGCAGGTAGTTCTGTGCGCCCAGCGAGCCGATCTCCTCGGCGCTGGTGGCAACAAAGCGCAGGCCGTAAGCGGTGGGGATGTTCTTCAGGCGCTCCGCCAACTCCAGCATTACGCCGACGCCTGAGGCGTTGTCATCGACGCCCTGCAGCGTCAACCCACCAAGGTTGTTGTCCAGATCGGTATCGCTTTGCGGGGTGTAAGTATCAAAATGCGCCACGATCAGGATCTGCTGCGGGCTGCTGCCATTTTTGGCGGCGATCACCGAACTGGCGGTGACGTTATTCCAGTTCTTTTTGCCGTCTTTGCTGGTGTAGAGATAGCGGGTGTTGAAGCTGCGGATATCGCTCTGATAGCCCATCTTGCCGAATTGTTGTTTGAGGTAGTCTGCCGTGAGCAATTCTGCCGGGCTGCCCGCCATGCGGCCGGGGAAATAGGTGGCGATATGGCGAATCTGGTCGGCGGCGAATTTCCCCATGGGAGTTTCTTTCACTGCCGGGAGAGCGGCCGAAACGCTGAAAACGCCGCTGAGCGCTGCTGCCAGCAGGCCGGTCTTCAGGTAAACGCGGGAGAACATACCGAAAAATCCTTCTTTGATATCGGCGATACCGATGATTTTTTGCGGTGTCCAGTATGAGACGACGCGCGACATTACACAATTTCTTCGGCTCCTAATTTTGGTGCCTGCACGCAAACTTTCATCCCGCTTATCACCGCCTGAGCCATGCGATGCGGCCTATATTCCATAAAGGAACTATTAATTCCTTTTCGTCATTTCAGAGGCTAAATCTCAGCCCGTATAGTCACACTATCTTTCTGCATATATGAAAAGGCTGTTGTGGACTATCTACCTATATTTGCCGACCTGAAACAACGCCCGGTGTTGGTCGTTGGCGGCGGCGAAGTGGCTGCGCGCAAAGTCGATCTTCTCCTGCGCGCCGGGGCTGAAATACGGATAGTTGCGCAGTCGCTCTCACCGGAACTTGAACATCAGCGTCAGCAGGGGCATATCCGCTGGCTGGGGCAGGCTTTTGCCGCGCAACAGCTGGATGACGTTTTCCTGGTGATTGCCGCAACCGATGACAGCGTGCTGAATGCCCAGGTGTTTAGCGAGGCGGATAAACGCCGGGTGCTGGCTAATGTGGTCGACGATCAGCCGCGCTGCTCGTTTATCTTCCCGTCGATTATCGATCGCTCACCGCTGGTGGTGGCCGTCTCTTCCAGCGGCCAGGCGCCGGTATTGGCGCGCATGCTGCGCGAAAAGCTCGAAGCGTTGTTGCCTGCCAGCCTGGGGCAGATGGCGGAGGTGGCTGGGCGCTGGCGCGGCCAGGTGAAGCAACGGCTGAGTTCGATCGGCGAACGTCGTCGCTTTTGGGAGAAAACTTTCGGCGGTCGCTTCTCCACGCTGGTGGCCAATGGTCAGCAGGTGCAGGCGGAGCAGCAGTTGGAGCAGGATTTGCAGCAGTTTGCACTGGGCAGCGAAGGCACCCAGGGTGAAATTGCGCTGGTGGGCGCAGGCCCTGGCGACGTGGGGTTGCTGACCTTGCGTGGGCTGCAGGTGATGCAGCAAGCCGATGTGGTGCTGTATGACCATTTGGTTAGCGATGAAATTCTGGATTTGGTGCGTCGCGACGCCGAACGCATCTGCGTGGGCAAACGTGCCGGCGCACACTCGGTGATTCAGGAAGAAACCAACCGTCTGCTGGTGGAACTGGCGCAACAGGGTAAACGCGTGGTGCGGTTGAAGGGGGGCGATCCCTTTATCTTTGGCCGCGGTGGCGAAGAGCTGCAAGTGGCTGCAGCCGCAGGCATTCCATTCCAGGTTGTGCCAGGCGTAACCGCCGCTGCCGGGGCGACGGCTTATGCCGGCATCCCGCTGACGCACCGTGACTATGCGCAGAGCGTTACCTTTATTACCGGCCACTGTCGTCCCGACGGCGACGGGCTGGATTGGGCCGATCTGGCGCGTGCGCGACAGACTCTGGCTATCTACATGGGCACCATGAAGGCGGCGGACATCAGTCAGCGCCTGATTGCCCACGGCCGCGAGGCCAGTACGCCGGTCGCGGTGATCAGCCGAGGTACGCGTGCGGACCAACAGGTGCAGATCGGTACCTTGCAACAACTCGAACAATTGGCTCAACAGGCACCGTTACCGGCGCTGCTGGTGATCGGCGAAGTGGTGGAACTGCATCACCAAATCGCCTGGTTTGGGCATCAACCGCAGACGAAAGGGGTATCACGCCCAGCCGTCGTGAATTTGGCTTAAGGATCTGTTATGGACGAAAAACGACTCACTCATTTGCGGCAATTGGAGGCGGAGAGTATCCATATCATCCGTGAAGTCGCCGCTGAATTCGGCAACCCGGTGATGCTCTATTCCATCGGTAAAGACTCTTCCGTGATGCTGCACCTGGCGCGTAAGGCGTTCTACCCAGGCACGTTACCCTTCCCGTTGCTGCACGTGGATACCGGCTGGAAATTCCGCGAAATGTACGAATTCCGTGACCGTACTGCGAAAGAATACGGCTTTGAGCTGCTGATACACAAAAACCCGGAAGGCGTGGCGATGGGCATCAACCCGTTCGTGCACGGCAGCGCCAAGCACACCGATATCATGAAAACCGAAGGTCTGAAGCAGGCGCTTAACAAGTACGGTTTCGACGCCGCCTTTGGTGGGGCGCGCCGTGACGAAGAGAAATCGCGCGCCAAAGAGCGCATCTATTCCTTCCGCGACCGCTTCCACCGCTGGGATCCGAAAAACCAGCGCCCGGAGCTGTGGCACAACTATAACGGTCAGATCAACAAGGGTGAGAGCATTCGCGTGTTCCCGCTGTCGAACTGGACTGAGCTGGATATCTGGCAATACATCTTCCTGGAAAAAATCGACATCGTGCCGCTGTATTTGGCTGCACCGCGTCCGGTGGTAGAGCGTGACGGCATGTTGCTGATGGTGGACGACGATCGTATCGATCTGCAGCCGGGCGAAGAGATCAGCCAGCGTATGGTGCGCTTCCGCACCCTGGGCTGCTGGCCGCTGACCGGCGCGGTGGAATCGGAGGCGGAAACGCTGCCGGAGATCATCGAAGAGATGTTGGTATCTACCACCAGTGAGCGCCAGGGACGGATGATCGACCGCGATCAGTCCGGCTCGATGGAGCTGAAGAAGCGTCAAGGGTATTTCTAAGGAGCCGCCGGATGAAGACTACAGTTTCGCAAAACCAGGCAATTGCCCAACAAATCGCTGACCAGGGCGGAGTAGAAGCCTATCTGCACGCGCAGCAACATAAAAGCCTGTTACGGTTCCTGACCTGCGGCAGCGTCGATGACGGTAAAAGCACCCTGATCGGCCGCTTGCTGCACGATACCCGCCAGATCTACGAAGATCAGTTGTCAACGTTGCACAGTGACAGCAAGCGCATCGGCACTCAGGGCGAGAAACTCGATCTGGCGCTGCTGGTGGACGGCCTGCAGGCCGAGCGCGAGCAGGGCATTACCATCGACGTGGCCTATCGCTATTTCTCGACCGAAAAACGCAAATTTATCATCGCCGATACCCCGGGACATGAGCAGTACACCCGCAATATGGCGACCGGCGCTTCGACCTGCGATCTGGCGATCCTGCTGATCGACGCCCGCAAAGGGGTGTTGGATCAAACCCGCAGGCACAGCTTTATCGCTACGCTGCTGGGGATTCGTCACCTGGTGGTGGCGGTCAACAAAATGGATCTGGTGGACTATAAAGAGTCGGTGTTCGAGCAGTTCAAGCAGGACTATCTGACCTTTGCACAACAGTTGCCGAACGATCTGGACATCAAATTTGTGCCGCTGTCGGCGCTCGACGGCGACAACGTCGCGACCGAAAGCGCGCATATGCCTTGGTACAGCGGCCCGACGCTGCTGCAGGTATTGGAAACCGTGGATGTGATCAGCGAGCGTGAAGCGCAGCCGCTGCGCTTCCCGGTGCAATACGTCAACCGACCGAATCTGGATTTCCGCGGCTACGCGGGCACGCTGTCGGCCGGTGTAGTGCGTGTGGGCCAACGCGTGAAGGTCCTGCCTTCCGGCGTGGAATCCACCGTAGCGCGCATCGTCACCTTTGATGGCGACTTGCAGGAAGCAGTGCCGGGCGAAGCCATTACGCTGGTGCTGAAAGATGAAGTGGACATCAGCCGCGGCGATCTGCTGGTCGATGCCGGGGAAACCCTGCAGGCGGCGCAAAGCGCGCTGGTCGACGTGGTGTGGATGGCTGAGAAGCCGCTGCTGCCGGGCCAGAGCTATGACATCAAAGTCGCGGGCAAAAAGACCCGAGCGCGCGTGGAAGGCATTCGCCACCAGGTAGAAATCAACTCGCTGGCGCAGCATCAGGCGGATACCCTGCCGTTGAACGGCATCGGTTTGGTGGAACTGACCTTTGACGAACCGCTGGTGCTGGACAGCTATCAGCGCAACCATGATACCGGCGGGCTGATCTTTATCGATCGTTTGAGCAACGTTACGGTCGGTGCCGGCTTAATCCGCGAAACCTTGCAAGGTGCGCAGGCGCTGGCGGGGGACCATAGCGCGTTCGAGCTGGAACTGAATGCCCTGGTGCGCAAGCACTTCCCGCATTGGGGTGCGCGCGACCTGCTTGGGGGCAAATAACGTGACCGAGGATCAACAACGGCCAACCGGGCCGGATGATGACAACGTGGTCTGGCATCCGCATGCGGTAGCGCGTGCGGATCGCGAAGCCCGCAACGGTCATAAGGGTGTGGTGCTGTGGTTTACCGGGCTGTCCGGCTCGGGGAAATCTACCGTTGCCGGCGCGCTGGAACAGGCTCTGCACGCGCTTGGCGTCAGCACCTATCTGTTGGACGGCGATAACGTGCGTCACGGTTTGTGCCGCGATCTGGGCTTCTCCGATGACGATCGGCGTGAGAATATTCGCCGTGTGGGCGAAGTGGCGAAGCTGATGGTGGATGCCGGGTTGGTGGTGCTGACCGCATTTATTTCCCCGCATCGCGCTGAACGACAAATGGTGCGTGAACTGCTCGATAGCGATCGTTTTATCGAGGTGTTTGTCGATACTCCATTGGCGATTTGCGAAGCGCGCGATCCTAAGGGATTGTACAAAAAAGCACGTGCTGGCGAGCTGCGTAATTTCACCGGGATCGACTCGGTTTACGAGGCGCCGCAGCAACCTGATATTCACCTTGATGGCCAACAATTGGTAACAAATTTGATTGCGCAATTGTTAGACGTGTTGCGTGGTCGGGCTATTATCAAACCCTGAATTCAAAAAAGCGTGTGGCGTTTTTGCGCCATACGCTTTTTACGCTAAGCTCGCCGCAGAGCGCGCCGAATAACCAGGGATTACTATGCAAAATGTCTCGCCTGTCTTGATCGACTCTACGCTTGAAAAAGAGGAACCCTCGTATTCTTTCCTGGGCGGCGTCTGCGGCTTTGTTTTCTACTGGCTGGCGTTCGCGGTGCCGTTTCTGGTTTACGGTTCCAATACCCTGTTCTTTCTGCTCTACACCTGGCCGTTCTTCCTGGCCCTGATGCCGGTTTCGGTGCTGATTGGCATCACGCTCAGCATGTTGCTGCGCGACAGGCTGCTGCTGACGTTGCTGCTGACCGGCGTTATCGTGCTTTGCCTGTTCTGGCTGGTATTCAGTTTTCTGACCGGCTGGTGAGCTGCGGGGCGCCAAACCACCGTGCCCGAAGCATTGCAAAGCGGTGCTGAAGGTTACAAAACTTTGCTTAACACGCCTGAATGCGCGGATGGGGCGGGTGGGTGAAAATCTGCTGCGGCAACCTTTCCTCTTAATCATGCCCCGACCGGTGAATTTAGCCCCATCGGCGCTAAAATGCTGTTTTACGGCATTGCCACCGGCGTAAACAAAGTAAAACTGCCACCCCATTTTTCTTGTTGCATCACTTCCAAAAGCATAACAGGAGAAAAAACTGTGTGGTCGGTAGGTTTTTTCTGAGACGAAATGGGCTTTTTTTACCGCTTTCAGCGCGAATTTAGGTTATAAACTCAGTAAATTCTCATCCTTACTCTGAATTTGGCGGTGAATGCCGCTCTCAGTGTGGAGTCCAACGAAAAGTTGTGGGATGATTGGTCGGTTTTTCAGGGGGCGGAGATGGGAAAACTTACGCTGCTATTGCTGGCATTGCTCGGATGGCTACAGTATTCACTGTGGCTGGGTAAAAATGGTGTTCACGATTACGTGCGGGTCAATGAAGATGTTGCGCTCCAACAGGGCAGCAATGCTAAATTGAAAGCGCGTAACGATCAGTTGTTTGCCGAAATCGACGATTTGAACGGTGGTCAGGAAGCGATCGAAGAGCGTGCGCGCAATGAACTGAGCATGATTAAGCCCGGTGAAACCTTCTATCGTCTGGTTCCTGATCAATCAAGACGCAACGCGGCGTCCTCCTCGCAAAATAACGTACAAAAGTAACGAATGAATCACTCTGCAGGCACCTTTCCCTCGGTGATTGCCGTCCTGCCCGCTGCCGGTATCGGCAGCCGCATGCAGGCGGATTGCCCGAAACAGTATTTGACCATCGGTAAGCAAACCATTCTCGAACATGCGATCCACGCGCTGCTGCGTCATCCGCGCATTCCGCAGGTGATTGTGGCGATCGGTCCTGAGGATCGGCAGTTCTGCCAGTTACCTATTGCCCAGGATCCTCGAGTACGAGTGACCGTTGGCGGCCGACAGCGCGCCGATTCGGTGATGGCCGGGTTGCAACTGGCGGGCGAGGCCGATTGGGTGCTGGTGCATGACGCCGCACGCCCCTGCTTGCATGCCGAAGATCTCGATCGTCTGCTGGCTATCACCGAACACAGCAACGTTGGCGGCATTTTGGCAGCAATGGTGCGCGACACCATGAAGCGGGCGGAGCCCGGCCACGCAGCTATCTCCCATACCGTTGAACGTCAGGACCTGTGGCATGCGCTTACGCCGCAACTCTTCCCGCTGCAATTGCTCAAGCTTTGTTTGCAGCGCGCGCTGGACGACGGGGCGGCGGTCACCGATGAAGCCTCTGCGCTGGAGCATTGCGGTTATCACCCGCTGCTGATTGCCGGGCGCTCGGACAATATTAAAGTGACGCGGCCGGAGGATTTGGCGCTGGCGGCGTTCTATTTAACCCAGTTAGACGATTAAGGAGCGCATCATGCGTATCGGTCACGGTTTTGACGTACATAAATTTGGTGGCGAAGGGCCGCTGGTGATCGGTGGTGTTCGCATCCCTTATGAAAAAGGTTTGCTGGCCCATTCGGACGGTGACGTGGCCCTGCATGCGGCGACTGATGCCCTGCTGGGGGCGGCGGCGCTTGGGGATATCGGTAAACTGTTTCCGGACACCGATCCGGCCTTCAAAGGCGCCGACAGCCGCGAGCTGCTGCGTGAAGCCTGGAAACGCATCCGCGCCAAAGGTTATCGCCTGGGGAACCTGGATATCACTATTATTGCCCAGGCGCCCAAAATGGCGCCGCATATTCCGCAGATGCGCATTTTCCTGGCGGAAGATCTGCAGTGCCATATGGACGACGTTAACGTCAAAGCCACAACCACCGAACAGCTTGGTTTTACCGGGCGTGGCGAGGGCATTGCCTGCGAAGCGGTTGCCTTGTTGATCAAGGAATAACGCATGGACATGGCTAATTTGACCTGGCTGTACGGCCAGCCGCAAAGCACCGGGGTGCTGAAAGCCAGCCCGGAAGATTTCGTGGTGGTGGAAGATCTGGGCTTTGAGCCGGACGGAGAAGGCGAACATGTGCTGGTGAACATCCGCAAGAACGGATGTAACACCCAGTTTGTCGCCGATTATCTGGCACGTTTCGCCGGCATTCACGCCCGTTCGGTCAGCTACGCCGGCCTGAAAGATCGCCATGCGGTGACAGAACAGTGGTTCTGCCTGCATCTGCCGGGCAAAGAAACGCCTGATTTCAGCCAGTTCTCGCTGGAGGGCTGCGAAGTGCTGGCCAGTGCCCGCCATCTGCGAAAAATGCGCATCGGTACGCTGAAAGGCAATGCTTTTACTCTGGTGCTGCGTCAGATCTCCGATCGTCAGGATGTAGAGCAGCGCCTGCAGGCCATTGCTGCGGGTGGCGTGCCGAACTATTTCGGCAGCCAGCGTTTTGGTCGCGGTGGCAATAACCTGGTCATGGCGCGCCGCTGGGCGAATGATGAGATCCGGGTTAAAGAGCGCAGCAAGCGCAGTTTTTACCTTTCCGCCAGCCGCAGCGCGCTATTTAACCTGATCGCCAGCCGACGCTTGGCCAATCAACAGCACCGCACGGTGCTGGAAGGGGATGCGCTGCAACTGACTGGCCGCGGCAGTTGGTTTGTCGCCAAACCGGACGAACTGGCTGAGTTGCAGCAGCGGCTGGATGCCGGTGAACTGTTGATTACCGCGCCGTTGCCGGGCGACGGCGAACCGGGTACCGCCGGGGAAGCGCTGAACGTTGAACAGCAATGTTTGGCGGAACAGCCGGAGCTGATGGCGTTGTTAAAGCGCGAACGCGTTGATCCGGCTCGTCGCGCGCTGCTGCTGCAACCGCAAAAGATACAGTGGAATTGGTGGGATGATGCCACCGTTGAATTGCGCTTTTGGCTGCCGGCCGGCAGTTTTGCCACCAGCGTGGTGCGCGAAATCATGCGGCAAGATAGCAGTGATGCGGACATTAGCGAGTAATAAAGAAAACCTGCAGAGGCAGGTTTTTTTTCGTCTGGCGAATGACGGCAGAGGCTAAGTTTATTGTTTTTGGCGTGGTCAATGGTTGGCCGGAAAATTCGACTTTCCCTTGGTTACTGGACATGCCGGGGGGAGTAAACATAATATCTGCTGGTTAAGTACCGCCTTTTGGGCGGCTATTCCGAGTATTTAAATGCCAGGCTGCGTTAAACGCTGTATGGGCGAGAGAGATAAAAGAAGACAACCTCTTATGCGGATATTGCTGAGTAATGACGACGGTGTTACCGCCCCAGGTATTCAGGTACTGGCGGCGGCGCTGCGGGAATTCGCTGAGGTGCAGGTTGTGGCGCCCGACCGTAACCGCAGCGGCTCTTCGAATGCGCTGACGCTGGAATCACCGCTGCGTACCCTGACGTTGCCCAATGGTGATATTGCGGTGCAGCAGGGAACGCCGACCGACTGTGTGTATCTGGGAGTGAACGCCCTGATGCAGCCAGCGCCGGACATCGTGGTTTCCGGCATCAACGCCGGCCCCAATCTTGGCGATGACGTTATTTATTCCGGCACCGTAGCGGCCGCCATGGAGGGGCGCCATTTGGGCTTGCCCGCGTTGGCCGTGTCGTTGAATGGCCATCAGCATTACGCTACTGCTGCTGCGATCACCTGCCGTGTGCTGCGCGCTTTACAGCGTGAACCGTTGCGAACGGGAAAAATTCTGAATATTAACGTGCCGGATTTACCGTTGGACCAGATCAAAGGCATTCGCGTAACCCGCTGCGGTAGCCGTCACCCGGCCGACAAAGTGTTCTGCCAGCAAGATCCGCGTGGGCAAAACCTTTATTGGATTGGGCCGCCGGGTGATAAGTTTGATGCCGGGCCAGACACGGATTTCGCCGCGGTGGAGCAAGGGTATGTGGCGATTACGCCATTACAGGTGGATTTAACCGCCTATGCGGCCCAAGACGTGGTAAAAACGTGGTTAACCAAAGCAGGGGTTGGCGGGGAATGGTGAACAAGCGTATGCAAACATTGCTGACGCAGCTGCGTCAACAGGGGATCCAGGAAGAACGGTTGCTGCAAGCGATAGAGGCGGTACCGCGTGAACGCTTTGTTGACGAAGCGCTTGAACACAAAGCCTATGAAAATACTGCGCTGCCCATCGGCTCTGGCCAAACCATTTCCCAACCTTATATGGTTGCGCGAATGACCGAGCTGTTAAATCTGACGCCCACTTCAAGAGTATTGGAAATCGGCACAGGCTCCGGTTATCAAACCGCTATTCTGGCGCATTTGGTGCAACATGTCTGTTCCGTCGAACGTATCAAAGGGCTGCAATGGCAGGCCAAGCGCCGTTTGAAACAGCTCGATCTTCACAATGTGTCCACACGTCATGGCGACGGCTGGCAGGGTTGGGCATCGCGCGGCCCGTTTGATGCCATTATCGTTACTGCAGCACCGCCGGAGATCCCACCGGCGCTGATGGAACAGCTGGACGACGGCGGCATTCTGGTGTTGCCGGTGGGTGAACAGACCCAAACTCTCAAGCGTATCCAACGTCAGGGTAATGATTTTGTCATCGATACCGTCGAAGCGGTGCGTTTTGTGCCGTTGGTGAAGGGTGAGCTGGCCTAAGGATTGTCTGAATTTTAGGCGTAAAATGAAATCTGTTGCACTTTCATCACGTCTGGTTAAGGTTTTAACGTTTCAATAAAGTTAATTTTCAATACAATTGCCTTTCTGCGTAGTTGTCTTATGGTGCGGCATCGCTAATGTGGTTAGCATTGGCGCGCTGTTTTGAGGCTCCGGCAGGAGATTTCCTGGCATTCAGGGATCGGCCGCGGGCACCTTTCATCGCAGAAACTGAGAGAGTGGTAAAAGCTCAGCTACGATGTAAAGGGTATTTTGGATATATCGCTGATATTGCTGTCATGGGGGAAGCATGAGCACGGGAAGCCCAATGATTACTTTACGCCGGGTTGCGGTGTGTACGATGGTGAGTTTGTGGTTGGCGGGTTGTACGAATGATGCATCGACATCAGCCCCTATCAGTAGTGTGGGCGGTGGCGGAGCCGCTGCATCCGGCAACGCCGGAGCAAACGCCAGCCCTGAAGGGCGTATCGTTTACAACCGCAGTTACAATTCAATTCCCAAAGGGAGCTACAGCGGTAATACCTACACGGTAAAACGAGGCGACACGCTATTTTACATCGCGTGGATCACCGGGAGCGATTTCCGTGACCTGGCGCAACGTAATAATATTCCTGAGCCATACAGTTTGAATGTGGGTCAAAGCATTCAACTTGGTAATGGTTCTGCGAACGGAAACGGTGGCATGCTGGCGGCGACAGACGCAACCCGCGGCGGTGTTCCGAAGCCGCCTTCTACTACGCAGATACAAACTGCAACGGTTGATTCTCCATCAACTAACGCGTATTCTGATAATTCGGGTAAACAGAATGTAGGTAAGATGTTACCTGCAGCGGGTGCAGTAGCGGCAACCACCGCAGCAGCACCTGTTACCGCGCCGGTCGTTGCTCCACCAGTGAGCAGCACCGTCAGTAACAGCTCGCCAGTGAGTAGCTGGAGATGGCCAACTGACGGTAAGATTATTGATAACTTTTCCTCATCAGAAGGTGGGAATAAAGGTGTCGATATCGCCGGTTCCCGTGGGCAGCCTATCTTCGCTACCGCCGATGGTCGCGTAGTGTACGCAGGCAACGCTTTACGGGGTTACGGTAATCTGATCATCATCAAACACAATGATGATTACCTGAGCGCCTACGCTCACAACGACACAATGCTGGTCCGGGAACAACAAGAAGTGAAGGCGGGTCAAAAAATAGCCACCATGGGTAGCACCGGAACCAGTTCAGTACGTTTGCATTTTGAAATTCGTTACAAGGGGAAATCCGTAAACCCGCTGCGTTTTCTTCCGCAGCGATAGATTGGGCAGAATACGCTGATATTCTGCTCGCGGTATCACGGGTAGGAGCAGCATATGAACCAAAATACGCTGAAAGTTAACGAGTTACAGGATGATGCGGATTTCGACGAGAACGCAACGGAAGCGGAGTCATTCGACGAAAAAGCACTGGTCGAAGAAGAGGCCAGTGAGAGTGATTTAGCGGAAGAAGAGTTGCTCTCTCAAGGCGTTACCCAACGCGTATTGGATGCGACGCAGCTCTATCTGGGTGAAATCGGTTATTCTCCGCTGCTTACTGCAGAGGAAGAAGTTTATTTTGCGCGGCGTGCACTGCGCGGTGACGTGCCGTCCCGCCGCCGAATGATCGAAAGCAACCTGCGGCTGGTGGTGAAAATCGCCCGTCGCTACAGTAATCGCGGCCTGGCGCTGCTGGATCTGATTGAAGAGGGCAACCTCGGCCTGATCCGTGCAGTGGAAAAGTTTGACCCGGAACGCGGTTTCCGCTTCTCAACTTACGCAACCTGGTGGATCCGTCAGACGATTGAACGGGCGATAATGAACCAAACCCGAACCATTCGTTTGCCTATCCACATCGTTAAAGAACTGAATGTCTATTTGCGCACTGCGCGCGAGCTTTCTCATAAACTGGATCATGAACCGAGCGCTGAAGAGATTGCCGAGCAACTCGACAAGCCGGTCGATGACGTCAGCCGTATGCTGCGTCTGAACGAACGTATCACTTCTGTCGATACGCCGTTGGGCGGAGATTCAGAGAAAGCGCTGTTGGACATTCTGGCTGACGAGAAAGACAACGGCCCGGAAGACACCACGCAAGACGATGACATGAAACAGAGCATCGTTAAGTGGTTGTTCGAACTGAACGCCAAGCAGCGTGAAGTGCTGGCTCGTCGTTTCGGCCTGTTGGGCTACGAAGCGGCAACGCTTGAAGATGTGGGCCGTGAAATTGGTCTGACTCGCGAACGTGTACGTCAGATCCAGGTTGAAGGTTTGCGTCGCCTGCGTGAAATTCTGCAGTTGCAGGGCCTGAGCATTGAGGCGCTGTTCCGCGAATAGCGTCGGCAGTTGAATCGCATCAAAATAAAAACGGTGGAGCATAATGCTCACCGTTTTTTTATGCCTGTAGCGTCGGCGGATTTACACCATTTTCTTCAGGCGGTAAAGCCACTCCAGCGCCTGGCGTGGGGACAGAGAGTCCGGGTCCAGTGCCTCGAGCGCTTCTACCGCCGGTGAGGTTTCTTCATTCAGCAGCGTCATCTGGGTGGCGTCAACGGTACCGGAGGCGGTATGGCTGGAGATGGCTTCCAGCTCACGCAGTTTCTGGCGTGCGCGTTTGATCACCTCGCGCGGCACACCGGCCAGCGCCGCAACCGCCAGACCATAGCTTTTACTTGCCGCACCGTCCTGCACGCTGTGCATGAAGGCGATGGTGTCGCCATGTTCCAGCGCATCCAGATGAACGTTAACCACACCTTCCATTTTCTCCGGCAGGGTCGTCAGTTCGAAGTAATGGGTGGCGAACAGCGTCATGGCCTTAATGCGGCTGGCCAGATTCTCGGCGCAGGCCCAGGCCAGGGACAGACCGTCGTAGGTCGACGTGCCGCGACCGATTTCATCCATCAATACCAGGCTGTGCTCGGTGGCGTTATGCAGAATATTGGCCGTCTCGGTCATTTCCACCATAAAGGTAGAGCGGCCAGAGGCTAGATCGTCTGCGGCACCAACGCGGGTAAAGATACGGTCCACCGGGCCGATAACGGCTTTGGCTGCCGGCACGTAGCTGCCGATGTGCGCCATCAGAACGATCAGCGCCGTTTGACGCATATAGGTACTTTTACCGCCCATGTTGGGGCCGGTAATGATCAGCATTCGACGCTGAGGCGACAGCGACAGCGGGTTGGCGATAAACGGCTCGCTCAGCACCTGTTCCACCACCGGATGTCGGCCTTCGGTAATGCGTACGCCCGGCTGCTCGCTCATGGTCGGGCAGGCGTAGTTCAGCGTTTCCGCACGCTCCGTCAGGTTAGCCAGCACGTCCAGTTCAGCCAGCGCAGCGGCGCTTTGCTGCAATTCCCCGAGGTGCGGCAGCAGCAAATCGAACAGTTCTTCATACAGGCCTTTCTCGATCGCCAGCGCCTTGCCTTTGGAGGTCAGGACCTTGTCTTCATACTCTTTCAGTTCAGGAATAATATAGCGTTCGGCGTTTTTCAGCGTTTGGCGGCGCACGTAGTGGATAGGTACCAGGTGGCTTTGTCCGCGGCTGACCTGGATGTAATAGCCGTGCACGCCGTTGAACCCCACCTTCAGCGTATCCAGCCCCAACTTTTCGCGTTCGCGGATCTCCAGACGATCGAGATAGTCGCTGGCGCCGTCGGCCAATGCGCGCCACTCATCCAGTTCGCTGTTATAACCGGGGGCGATGACGCCGCCGTCACGCACCAGCACAGGTGGGGCTTCAACCACCGCTCGTTCCAGCAGATCCTGCAGTTCATTAAACTGGCCGACTTGCGACAACAGATGTTGCACATGCGGAGTTTCCACACTCTGGAGCAGAGCGTGAATATCCGGCAACTGCTGGAATGCATGGCGCATGCGCGCCAAATCGCGCGGACGGGCACTGCGCAACGCCAGACGCGCCAGTATGCGCTCCAGATCCCCCACCTGCCGCAGCGAAGGCTGCAGATCGGCATACAGATCCTGCAGCGCGCCAATCGCCTGCTGGCGGTTGTTCAACACCTTGATGTCGCGGGTCGGCATATGCAGCCAACGTTTTAGCATACGGCTGCCCATCGCCGTTGCGGTGCAATCGAGAATGGCCGCCAACGTATTTTCACTGCCGCCAGACAGGTTCTGGGTCAGTTCAAGGTTACGCCGCGTTGCGGCATCCATGATGATGCCGTCTTGCTGACGCTCCATGGTGATGCCACGGATATGCGGCAATGCCGTGCGCTGAGTATCTTTGACGTACTGCAACAGGCAGCCGGCGGCGCGCAATGCCTGATGGGCCTGTTCCACGCCAAAACCGGTGAGATCGCGGGTGCCGAACTGCAGATTAAGCTGCTGGCGTGCGGTTTCGGGTTCAAACTCCCACAATGGACGACGGCGCAGGCCGTGGCGCTTCTCGATAAGCGCCATGTGTTCAAAGGTTTCCGGATAAAGCAGCTCGGCAGGATTGGTGCGTTGCAACTCGGCCGCCATGGTTTCAATGTCTTCCGGTTCGGCGACGCGAAAACGGCCTGAGCTGATGTCCAGCGTGGCGTAGCCGAAACCGCGCGCATCCTGCCAGATCGCCGCCAACAGGTTATCCTGGCGTTCCTGCAGCAGAGCCTCGTCGGTAATGGTGCCGGGCGTGACGATACGCACGACTTTGCGCTCGACCGGGCCTTTGCTGGTCGCCGGATCGCCGATTTGTTCGCAAATGGCGACGGACTCGCCGAGCTGAACCAGCTTGGCAAGGTAGTTTTCGATCGCGTGGTGCGGCACGCCGGCCATTGGGATTGGCTCACCCGCTGAAGCGCCGCGTTTGGTCAGCGAAATATCCAGCAGTTGGGAGGCGCGTTTGGCGTCATCGTAGAACAACTCATAGAAATCGCCCATGCGGTAGAACAGCAGAATTTCGGGGTGCTGCGCCTTGAGGCGCAGGTACTGCTGCATCATGGGGGTGTGTGAATCGAGTTTATCGGTGCTGGTCATAACGTTACCGGTTCCAATCCATTGAATTTAAAGTTAATTGTGATTTTCATTGTCATCATTAGGTATCACGCCATTTCACAAAAAATCGCTAAATCTGTGGGTTGTGAGCAAAAATATACGATAGCTCATGTAAATCAATCAGTGGGCCTAAAACGGAGCTTATATGGCAGGCAAACAGGCTGGCAAACTTTTGTCGCCTGAGCCATCAAGATGATGAGGCTTGCGTGTTACTGGTAGCGCTACGAATATAAGGACCTTTTCCAACGCTATACTAGCCCAGCGGGCAATCCGCTGTCACAGGTAAAAATTGGAAGCTTTGCGCAAAGATGGCTTGCAATGAAAGGATGAAGTTGCACATCAATCTGCCGGTCGGCACCAAATTTCCATGATTTTTCCCTTCGATGTTTCACTTCTCCTATCCGTTGGCGCACGCCAGAACCTGCCCGTTAGGCTACGGGTTTCCGGGTGCCACCGGTACAGCGCCATAATCAACTATGAACTATTTTATACTGTTACCTTGAATGCTATGAGACAAAGCCGCTGATAAGACGTATATATAGCGTGTCTATTTACAACTTATTGTTTATAGATAACATTTAAGGGGTTTCTTCGTTTTTATTTCGTCGTGTGCATTTATTTGTTAAGCCGCTCACATAATTTTTTTGCCCGAAATGTGAAGGGAGTCAAGTTGTCAGGTCAAGGAGAGACGGTTATCCGGAGCGGTGAATTACTTATCCGCGCTTGCAGCTCCGTATACTGTTCGCAACCAGGGCAACATTCATGGAGTCTTCACAAGGAAAGTGCGTAGGGCAATCGTCATTGCATCTGGCATACAAATGACATGTGGCTTTTTTGATTATCTCAAGGTGCTTGGTATGGAAAAGAAAAAAATCTATCTGTTTTGTTCTGCCGGTATGTCCACTTCTCTGCTGGTTTCAAAAATGAAAGCGCAAGCGGAGAAGTACGAGGTGCCGGTGATCATTGCCGCTTATCCCGAAGCTCTGGCTGCGGAGAAAGGCGCTGAGGCAGATGTGATCCTGCTGGGGCCACAGATTGCCTACACGCTTGCCGAAGTGCAGAAACAGTTGCCGCATAAACCGGTCGAAGTGATCGACTCCGTTTTGTACGGCAAACTCGATGGCCTTGGCGTACTGAAGGCGGCGGTTGCCACAATCAAAAAAGCTAACCAATAAGGGGCGTTGCCGTGAATACGTTAATTGCCTCGTTGGAAAAGGTCATTCTGCCTTTTGCCGTGAAAATTGGTAAGCAACCCCATGTTAATGCCATCAAAAACGGGTTTATCCGGTTAATGCCGCTGACGCTGACCGGGGCGATGTTCGTTCTGATCAACAACGTGTTTCTCAGCTTCGGTGAGGGATCGTTCTTCTTCTCGCTGGGAGTGCGGCTGGATGCATCCACCATTGAAACGCTCAATGGCCTGAAAAGCATCGGCGGCAGCGTTTATAACGGTACCCTGGGGATTATGTCCCTTATGACGCCCTTTTTTATCAGTATGGCTTTAGCTGAGGAAAGAAAGGTTGATCCGTTGGCAGCCGCGTTGCTGGCCGTTGCCGCCTTTATGACCGTGACGCCGTTCAGTGTGGGTGAAGCCTACGCTGTGGGGGCGAACTGGCTGGGGGGCGCCAACATCATTTCCGGTATGGTGATCGGCCTGGTGGTGGCGGAGATGTTTGCCTTTGTGGTGCGCCGCAATTGGGTGATCAGCCTGCCGGACAGTGTGCCTTCTTCGGTATCACGATCTTTCTCCGCGTTGATCCCCGGCTTTATTATCCTGTCGATTATGGGCGTGCTGGCTTACTGCCTTACGCTGTGGGGCACCAACTTCCACCAAATCATTATGGACAGCATTTCGGCTCCGCTGGCGAAAATGGGCAGCGTGGTGGGATGGGTATATGTGATGTTCTCCTCGCTGCTGTGGTTCTTCGGGGTACATGGCTCGATGGCGTTGGCGGCGTTGGACAGTGGCATCATGACGCCATTCGCGCTGGAGAATGTGGAGCTTTACAACAAGTACGGTTCCGTAGAGGCTGCGGTTGCTGCGGGCAAAGAGTTCCACATGTGGGCGAAGCCGTTCGTCGACTCCTACATTTACCTGGGCGGGACCGGCTCGACGCTGGGGCTGATTATCGCCATCTTTATCGCCTCACGCCGCGAAGACTATCGTCAGGTTGCCAAGCTGGCTACCCCGTCGGGCATCTTCCAGATCAATGAACCTATCCTGTTTGGCTTGCCGGTGATTATGAACCCGGTGATGTTTATTCCGTTCATCCTGGTTCAACCGGTATTGACGATTATCACCACGGTGGCCTATTACACCGGGATGATCCCGCCCATCACCAACATTGCGCCTTGGACCATGCCGGTCGGGCTGGGGGCGTTCTTCAACACCAACGGCAGCATTGTCGCCATGTTGCTGAGTTTCTTCAACCTGGGCGTTGCGACCTTGATTTACCTGCCGTTTGTAATGATTTCCAACAAGGCGCAAAGCCAGATCGATCAGGCGACCGAGAGCGAAGAAGATATCGCCAAGGCGCTGAAATTCTAACTGTCGGAATGGGGCAGCGTCTGCTGCCCCGGTTTTAGGGGCGTTTGAATGAAATATCACTTTGCTGACGATTTCTGGTGGGGAAGCGCCACGTCTGCGCCGCAGTCGGAAGGGGCCTCTGCGCGGGATGGCAAGAGCCGGAACATCTTCGATTATTGGCATGAAACCACCCCCGAACGTTTTCATCATCAGGTGGGTCCCTCCGAAGCGTCCACGTTTTATGACAATTTCCGCGACGATATCCTGCTGTTAAAAACGCTTGGACATAACACCTTCAGAACGTCCATCTCCTGGTCCCGGCTGATCCCGGAGGGCGATGGCGAAGTGAACCCTAAAGCGGTCGCCTTCTATAATGCGCTGATTGATAGTCTGTTAGCGCAGGGCATCACGCCATTTATCAATCTCTACCATTTCGATATGCCGCTGTGCATGCAGCAGAAAGGCGGCTGGGAAAGCAGGGTTGTGGTCGAAGCCTATGCTCGCTACGCCAAGACTTGCTTCACCCTGTTCGGCGACAGAGTCACCCACTGGTTCACGTTCAATGAGCCGATTGTGCCGGTTGAAGCGGGCTATCTGAACGACCTGCACTATCCGTGCGTGGTCGATTTCAAAAGGGCCGTCGTGGTGGCTTACCACAGCGTTCTGGCGCACGCCAAAGCGGTGAGTCATTTCAGGGCGCTGGGTAACGAGGGCACGATCGGCATTATTTTGAACCTGAGCCCGACCTATCCCCGCTCGACCCGCCAGGACGACCTCGTGGCGGCCAACTATGCGGATCTGTTGCTGAACAAGAGCTTCCTGGATCCAGTGACAAAAGGGCGTTATCCGCAAGAATTGGTGGATTTGCTGAAAGCCAATGGGCTGCAACCGCAGACCGAGCCCGAGGATGCACAGCTGATTGCCGACGGGGTTGTGGATATCCTGGGCGTCAATTATTACCAGCCTCGCAGGGTTAAAGCGAAAGAAGGTTTCCGGGCCACCGATAGGGTGACGATGCCGGAAGATCTGTTCAGCTACTATGAGATGCCGGGCCGGAAGATTAACCCGCACCGGGGCTGGGAGATCTACGAAAAAGGGCTGTATGACATTCTGATGGATCTGAAGGAAAACTACGGCAATATTCCCTGCTATATTTCAGAAAATGGCATGGGCGTAGAGGGTGAGGAGGCGTTCATCGGCGCTACCGGCCGGGTGGAGGATGACTATCGCATCGACTTTATACGCGATCATCTCAAATGGTTGCATCAGGCGCTGGCAGAGGGGGCTCAGTGCAAAGGGTATCATTTATGGACCTTTATTGACTGTTGGTCCTGGCTCAATGCCTATAAGAATCGCTACGGGCTAGTCAGACTGGATCGGGAAAACCAACGGCGCACGCTTAAAAAGAGTGGCTACTGGTTCGCCGAAACGGCCAGACAAAACGGTTTCGACTAATGGGAGCGTACGCGGTGACTGATAATCAGGTTTCGCTGAATGCGAACGACGTTAAGCTGATTCGGGAGCAGGATTTTTTTAACTGCAAAGACTTTCATCTGTTTATCTATAACAAGGTGGAGAGCGCGACCGGGCTGCATCAGCATGACTACTATGAGTTCACCATTGTCCTGAGCGGTAAATGCTATCAGGAGATCAACGGCAAGCGGGTGCTGCTCGAGCGGGGAGACTTTGTTTTTATCCCTATCGGCTCACGCCATCAAAGCTTCTACGAGTTTGGCGCCGCGAAAATTTTCAACGTGGCGGTCGGCAAGGTCTTCTTTGAGGAGCACTACCTGCAGCTTCTGCCGCGCTGTTTTGTCGCCTCACAGGCTTACAGTCTGAAGAACGAATTTTTGGCCTATATCGAGTCGGTCGTCGGTTCCCCGCAGTTTCGCGAAGATGACTTTGCCGAGTTCCTGGAAACGCTGACTTTTTATATCGTCAGCCGCATCCGTCATTACAAGGAAGAGTGCGGCGAAGGCGATGACATTCCCCAATGGCTGAAGAATACGCTGGCGGGCATGCATGATAAAGCGATGTTTGGCGAAAAGGCGCTGCTGAATATGGTTGAGCTGTCTGGGAAAACGCAGGAATACCTGACCCGGGCGATGCGGCGTTATTACCATAAAACGCCGATGCAGGTGATTAATGAAATCCGCATCAATTTTGCCAAAACGCAGCTTGAGGTGACGAACTATTCCGTGTCGGATATTGCCTTCGATTCAGGCTACGGTGACGTGAGCCTGTTTATTAAAAACTTTAAAAGACTCACCGAAGTCACCCCGGGTAATTACCGAAAAAAGTTCTACGGCCCTATTTAGGGCCGCTCCCGATAAGTATTAACGCCGATATTCCGAATACCTTTCAGGCCACTCATAGCCTGATGAAATAAGTTTCTTTGTCTACGTGAAGGGACCTGCCGTACCTGACGGACGGCTTTCCCTCGCCAAAAATGTGTTAAATGGATGCCAAAATGGAAAAGTTACTGATAGTGAACGCCGACGATTTTGGCCTGAGCAAAGGCCAGAACTACGGCATTATCGAGGCGTTTCACTATGGGGTGGTCTCTTCAACTACCGCCATGGTGAATGGCGAGGATGTGCACCACGCGGCGCAGTTAAGCAGAATTTTTCCTGGGCTGCAGGTGGGGCTGCATTTTGTGTTGACTCATGGGCGTCCCTTGACTGCTATGCCGTCATTGGTCAATGAGCGGGGGGAACTGGGTAAGTGGCTGTGGGAAAGGGCCGAGTCTGCGATGTTGGATTTGGACGAAATCTACAATGAGCTGGTGGGGCAGTACGACAAGTTTACGGCCGTTTTCGGTAAAGCACCGACTCATATCGACAGCCACCATCATGCGCATATGCTGCCGCAGATCTATCCGTTGGTGGAAGCCTTCGCTCAGTCAAAATCCATTCCGCTGCGTATTGACCGCCAGGCAGTGGAGCAACAAGGTATTCCGTTGCGTTATGATCACAGCACCGAGTGGTTTGATTCGGGTTTCTATGGCGAGGCTATATCCGAAGCCCTGTTTTTGCAGGTGCTTGACCGGGCCGACGAACGTGGCGTCGGTTCAGTAGAGATGATGTGCCACCCGGCATTCCTGGATAAGACCCTATTGGAGAGCAAATACTGTTATCCGCGGCTTGCGGAGGTGGAAGTATTGACCGCGCCAGGCATTAAAAACGCGATTGCGGAGCGCGGTTACCGTCTGGGATCCTTCCTGGATCTGTGATGCTCGGATACCGCGCTCAAGGAGGGGCCGATGATTAAAGCATCGAGTGGGCCTTTTTCAACCCCGTATCCTCATCGGGGTCTGCGCCCTGCGGGATAGGCTCCTCCGCTTCTTCCATCGCCGGCGTTTCGCTGGTTTGCTCCTCTATTGGATCCGGTGCCGCCTCTGGCGGCGGCATGGTATCGTGAATGATCTGCTCATCGAAGGTTGGGTTCAATGCCGGTGAAAGTGGCGAACTGGTCAGGCTGTCCGGCAGGGGAATATGCGGTAATGGCGCATCCTGCACAAACTGCGATTCGTCTTCTTTTACCGTACGGCTGAAGGCCACCAGCAGCACGCCGCAAAGCGAGAAGAACGCATACAGAATGTTGCCGCCCAGCGGCTGAATCAGCGCACCGACCGCCAGCGGCCCGATACTGGCACCAACGCCGAACGCCATCAGCAAACAGGCTGCCAGCGATACGCGCCGCTCCGGTTCGATCAGATCGTTCGCCAATGCCACGACCAGCGGATACAGCGTGAATTGCAGCATGCTGACGATAAATCCCACCACCAGCAGCACCGGAAAATCGATGTGTGGCACCAGAGCCAGCGGCAGTGCTGCCACGATCAGTAAAATGGCATTGATGCGCATCAACAGCGTACGGTTATAGTGGTCCGACAGCCAACTGAGCGGGAACTGCGCCACCAGCCCGGCAAAGATGGAGATCGCCATAAACAGGCCGGTTTGTTGGGTAGTTAGCGCCTGCATGCTGGCGTAGACCGGCGCCAGACCATAGAAAGAGCCGACGACCATGCCGATCACCAGCGTGGTCGCCAATACCTTGGGAATGGCGCCGATAAAATAGCGCAGCTCCATGGGCGCCGGTGACATATGACGCGCATTGGTGCGAGTGGTGAGGGCGATGGGCACCAGACAGAGTGCAAAACACAGTGCGATCACCAACAACGTGGTGATGCCGAGATTGGTCTGCAGCATCAGAACCACCTGGCCCAGCGACATGCCCAGGTAGGTGGCCGCCATGTAGAAACCGAAAACCCTACCGCGCTGATTGGATTCCGACTGGTCGTTCAGCCAACTCTCCAGCACCATAAACTGGCACATCATGCACAGGCCGATAATCAGGCGCAGCACCACCCAGGCCGGAATGTATTCCGTCAGGCCGTGCCCCAGCACTGCGGCGGTAATGATGCCGGCGCAGGAGACGTAAGCGCGGATATGGCCGACGCGGGCAATCAGGAAATGCCCGACTTTACCGCCGATCACCAGGCCGATGTAGTTGGCGGCGATAATCGCGCCGATCAGCGCACCGGTGACGTGGATTGAGGTTAAGCGCAGGGAGATGTAAGTGGTGAGCAACCCTGAACCCAGCAACATCAGCAGGGTGGTGGTATACAACGGAAAGAAGACGCCTAACGTTTTTTTCACTCTATCATCCTAATCTTTTGTCCTGGTTTGCTTGGGGCCAGCCATGCCGGCAGCATAGACAGACAGCCCTGTGAGATCCCTCATCTGGAAACGCCGCTCGTAACCCGAGCGTTACATTTGATACTAGCAGTTTGACCCACGGCTTAACACCGCCTCTCCTGCGAGGCACTGCGCATTTATGCCATCGCGCCGTCGGCCAGGCATTGATAAGTGCTACTATCGGGCGCATATACCTGATTCGCTATGGAGGGGTTATGAGTGAAAATCAGCTGCGGGAACTCAGCATTGCCGTAGGGGAAAAACTGAAAGCCAAGGGTCTGTGGATCACCTGTGCGGAATCCTGCACCGGCGGCGGCATCGCCAAAGCCATTACTGACATTGCCGGCAGCTCCGCCTACTTCGATCGTGGGTTCGTCACCTACAGCAACGCGGCGAAACACGAGTTGCTGGGCGTGGCGGAAGCGACTCTTGCCGCCCACGGTGCCGTGAGCGAGGAAGTGGTGCGCGAGATGGCGCAGGGGGCATTACACGCGGCGCAGGCCAGCCTGGCGCTGTCGGTCAGCGGCATTGCCGGGCCGGACGGCGGCAGTGCGGAAAAACCGGTGGGTACCGTATGGTTTGGTTTCGCCGAACGTTCTGGGCAGGTGTTGGCGCACAAGATGCAATTTGCCGGCGATCGTGATGCAGTGCGGCTTCAGGCGACGATTTTCGCGCTGCAAACCGCACTTGACGAATTTTTGTAAAATTAGGCTTGATACTGTATGACCATACAGTATAATTAGCGACATTTCCTGCACAACATACATTCCGTGGCAGTGTGGGGTAACACCGGCATTGCGAAACGAAGGAGCAAAAATGGCTATTGATGAGAACAAGCAAAAGGCGTTAGCTGCGGCACTGGGCCAGATTGAGAAACAGTTCGGCAAAGGCTCCATCATGCGTCTGGGTGAAGACCGTTCTATGGATGTAGAAACGATCTCCACCGGCTCACTGTCACTCGATATCGCACTGGGTGCGGGCGGCCTGCCAATGGGCCGTATCGTTGAAATTTATGGCCCGGAATCCTCCGGTAAAACCACTCTGACGCTGCAGGTTATCGCTGCCGCACAGCGCGAAGGCAAAACTTGCGCATTTATCGATGCCGAGCACGCGCTGGACCCGATTTATGCCAAAAAACTGGGCGTCGATATCGACAACCTGCTGTGTTCCCAGCCGGACACCGGTGAACAGGCTCTGGAAATTTGTGATGCCTTGACCCGTTCTGGTGCGGTTGACGTGATCATCGTTGACTCCGTAGCGGCGCTGACGCCAAAAGCGGAAATTGAAGGTGAAATCGGTGACTCACATATGGGCCTTGCGGCACGTATGATGAGCCAGGCGATGCGTAAGCTGGCCGGTAACCTGAAAAACGCCAACACGCTGTTGATCTTCATCAACCAGATCCGTATGAAAATCGGTGTCATGTTCGGTAACCCGGAAACCACCACCGGCGGTAACGCACTGAAATTCTATGCTTCTGTTCGTCTGGATATCCGCCGTATCGGTGCGGTTAAAGAAGGCGATGAAGTGGTGGGCAGTGAAACCCGCGTTAAAGTGGTGAAAAACAAAATCGCTGCGCCATTCAAGCAGGCTGAGTTCCAAATTCTGTACGGTGAAGGCATCAACAGCCGCGGTGAACTGGTCGATCTGGGCGTTAAGCACAAGATGATCGAGAAAGCCGGCGCCTGGTACAGTTATAACGGCGATAAAATCGGTCAGGGTAAGGCGAATGCCTGCAACTTCCTGAAAGAAAACCCGGCTGTTGCCGCTGAGTTGGATAAAAAACTGCGCGACCTGCTGCTGCACAGCAACGGTGAACTGGTTACTGCTACCAATGAAAGCTTCGATGATGGCGAAGCTGAAACCAGCGAAGAGTTTTAATCGCTGTTGAGGTTGGTGCGTGCTGTGTAGGCCGCACCAACGTCGATTAAATCAGGCTTGAATAATGAATGACTTGCTGAGCCGCGCAATGCGTCTGCTGTCGCAACGCGATCATAGTGAAGCTGAACTGCGCCGCAAACTTGCGGCGCAGCCATTTATGGCGAAAGCCAGATTCGGCTCCAAGACCCCCAGCCCCTCTGCGCCTCCTCCTGAAGAACCCGTAGATCCCGCCGTTATCGAACAGGTTATTGCCTATTGTTACCAGCACAACTGGCTGGACGATCAACGCTTTGCCCGCAGTTATATCGGCAGTCGCAGCCGTAAAGGCTACGGCGCGCAGCGCATTCGCTCGGAACTGATGCAAAAGGGCGTGGATAAAGAGCTGACTCAGACGGCGCTGGCAGACTGTGATATCGACTGGTGTGAACAAGCCAAACTGGTGGCGCAGCGTAAATTTGGCGACGAACTGCCAACGGACTGGAAAGAGAAAGCCAAAGTGCAGCGTTATCTGCTCTATCGGGGCTTCTTTCAGGAAGAAATTCAGTCAATTTACCGTGATTTTGCGCAATGAGCGCACACGGGGTTTTACTTCCCTCTGAAGAAAATTTATCTTATCCCCACTTTTTGTTCGTGAGCTAGATGCCATCGTCAGGATGTCGCGCTCTTGCTCACGTGTCGTTATTCTAGCCTTTCCGGGAAAATTATGAGCAAGAGCACCGCTGAGATCCGTCAAGCGTTTCTCGATTTCTTTCATAGTAAAGGCCACCAGGTTGTAGCAAGCAGCTCCCTGGTACCTAACAATGATCCGACATTGTTGTTTACCAATGCCGGCATGAACCAATTTAAAGATGTTTTCCTGGGGCTGGACAAGCGTGCCTATTCCCGCGCCACTACCTCACAGCGTTGCGTGCGTGCGGGCGGTAAGCATAACGATCTGGAGAACGTCGGTTATACCGCACGTCACCATACGTTCTTTGAAATGCTGGGCAACTTCAGCTTCGGCGACTATTTCAAACACGATGCCATCAGTTACGCATGGGAACTGTTGACCGGTGAAAACTGGTTTAACCTGCCGAAAGAAAGGCTGTGGGTGACCGTCTATGAAACCGATGACGAAGCCTTCGACATCTGGCAGAAGCAGATTGGCGTACCGGCAGAACGCATTATCCGCATCGGCGACAATAAGGGCGCGGCCTTCGCGTCTGACAACTTCTGGCAAATGGGCGATACCGGCCCATGTGGCCCGTGCACCGAGATCTTCTACGATCACGGCGATCACATCTGGGGTGGCCCGCCAGGCAGCGCGGAAGAGGATGGCGATCGTTACATCGAGATCTGGAACATCGTTTTCATGCAGTTCAACCGTCAATCTGACGGCACTATGTTGCCTCTGCCAAAACCTTCGGTAGATACCGGTATGGGCCTGGAACGCATTGCCGCGGTGCTGCAGCATGTGAACTCCAACTATGAAATCGATCTGTTCAGCAAGCTGATTACCGCAGTGGCGAAAGTGACCGGCGCGGTTGATTTGGATAACAAATCCCTGCGTGTTATCGCCGACCATATCCGTTCCTGCGCCTTCCTGGTGTCAGACGGCGTAATGCCGTCAAGCGAAGGCCGCGGCTACGTGCTGCGCCGCATCATCCGTCGCGCTATCCGCCATGGCAACATGCTGGGCGCGAAAGAGAGCTTCTTCTATAAACTGGTTGCGCCGCTGATCGAAGTCATGGGCCCGGCAGCCGACGAATTGAAGCGTCAGCAATCGCTGGTTGAGAAAGTGTTGAAAACCGAAGAAGACCAGTTTGCCCGTACGTTGGAGCGTGGTCTGGCGTTGTTGGATGAAGAGCTGGCCAATCTGCAGGGCGACACCCTGGATGGAGAAGCCGCCTTCCGCCTGTATGACACTTACGGTTTCCCGGTCGATTTAACCGCAGACGTGTGCCGTGAGCGCGGTTTGAAAGTGGATGAGGCCGGCTTCGAACAAGCTATGGAAGCGCAGCGCCGCCGTGCGCGCGAGTCCAGCGGCTTTGGTGCCGACTACAACAGCATGATCCGCGTTGATGGCGCCAGCCAGTTCAGCGGGTATGACCACGAAGAACAGCAGGCTACAGTGACGGCGTTGTTCCGCGACGGCCAGCCGGTGGATGAGATCCACGCGGGCGAAGAGGCTGTTGTAGTACTGGATGAAACGCCATTCTACGGTGAATCCGGTGGTCAGGTTGGTGATAAAGGCGTGCTGAAAGCTGTCGGTGCGGATTTTGTGGTTAGCGATACGCAGAAATACGGTCAGGCTATCGGACATCAGGGCAAGTTGTCCCATGGCGTGCTGAAGGTGAAGGATCGCGTCGATGCGCAGATTGATATCGCCCGCCGTAATCGTATTCGTTTGAACCACTCAGCTACCCACTTGCTGCATGCCGCATTGCGCCAGACGCTGGGCGAGCACGTGGCGCAGAAAGGCTCGCTGGTTAACGATAAATATCTGCGTTTCGATTTCTCGCATTTTGAAGCGATGAAGCCGGAACAAATCCGCGTTGTGGAAGATTTGGTTAACCAGCAGGTACGTCGTAACCTGCCGGTGCAAACCGAAGTGATGGCGCTGGACGATGCCAAAGAGAAGGGCGCGATGGCGCTGTTTGGCGAGAAGTACGACGACAGCGTACGTGTACTGACCATGGGTGACTTCTCTACCGAACTGTGTGGCGGTACTCACGCCAGCCGTACCGGTGATATCGGCCTGTTCCGCATTCTGACCGAATCAGGTACCGCAGCGGGTATTCGCCGTATTGAAGCCGTAACCGGCGAGGGCGCGATTGCGACCCTTCATCAGCAAAACGATCTGTTACAGGACGTTGCGCACTTGGTGAAAGGTGACAATAGCAACCTGACGGACAAGGTGCGTGCGGTGCTGGATCGTACGCGCGCACTGGAGAAAGAGCTGCAGCAGTTGAAAGATCAGCAAGCTGCGCAGGAAAGCGCTTCGTTGTCCAGCCAGGCGAAAAGGGTCAATGGCGTGCAGCTGTTGGTCAGCCAGCTTGATAACGTTGAGGCGAAAATGCTGCGGACCATGGTTGACGATCTGAAAAATCAGCTGGGTTCTGCAATTATCGTGCTGGCCACTACGGCTGACGATAAGGTTAGCCTGATTGCCGGCGTGACCAAAGATTTGACCGACCGGGTGAAAGCCGGCGAGTTGATCGGTCACGTAGCGCAGCAGGTTGGCGGCAAAGGGGGTGGGCGCCCCGACATGGCGCAGGCCGGGGGTACCGATGTCAGTGCCCTGCCAGCGGCCTTAAACAGCGTAGAGGCCTGGGTGGCTTCGAAACTGTGAATATAAATAAATAGCACTTATAAACGCCATAACTCATTGCTGATTATGGCGTTTTTAGCCTGTGCTAACACAATTTAGTTACAATTCCGGGAACAAAGTTTTTCAGGTCGGCTAAACTTATCATTATCTGAGGTGAGACCAAGCCTGCTTACACTTATTGTGGGTTAGATGGCTTACGTTTTCGCAGCATATGATGGATAATGACGGGGAAACTGAGAGACCCGACTCTTTTAATCTTTCAAGGAGCAAAGAATGTTAATTCTGACTCGTCGAGTTGGTGAAACCCTCATGATTGGCGATGAGGTCACTGTCACAGTGTTAGGGGTCAAGGGCAACCAGGTTCGTATTGGTGTGAATGCCCCTAAAGAGGTGTCAGTGCACCGCGAAGAAATCTATCAGCGCATTCAGGCAGAGAAGTCTCAACAGACGACCTTCTGATTTCGAAGCAGCGTCTCGTTGCTTGGCGAGACGCTACTGAGCTTTTTTGTGCCCATCATTATCCTTTCCCACTTTCTTCTTCTCATTTCCCGATTGCAGCCATTCGCTTTGTTTGCGGTTTTACACTAGTGGTCTGTTGATAAAACACTCTTTTTGCCGTGAAATCGCCCATGTTGAGCGTGAATTGCGCAAACGCACGTGAGTTGGGAAAAATTGTTTGACTTAAAAGTCGGAGAAAGTAATATGTGCGCCACGCAGTGCCGATGAGCTTCTCTAAAGCAAGTTAGGCACAATTCGAAAGAAGCGTATGGTGAGGTGGCCGAGAGGCTGAAGGCGCTCCCCTGCTAAGGGAGTATGCGGTCAAAAGCTGCATCCGGGGTTCGAATCCCCGCCTCACCGCCATTTGCATCCATAGCTCAGCTGGATAGAGTACTCGGCTACGAACCGAGCGGTCGGAGGTTCGAATCCTCCTGGATGCACCATATTTTGCAGTATGGTGGGGTAGTAAAACGTACCATACGGTATCAAAAAAGAATTCCTGTGCATCCATAGCTCAGCTGGATAGAGTACTCGGCTACGAACCGAGCGGTCGGAGGTTCGAATCCTCCTGGATGCACCATTCTTTCTGTCAAACTTGTTTCCTCAAGCAGACAAAACAAAAACAGTAATGCATCCATAGCTCAGCTGGATAGAGTACTCGGCTACGAACCGAGCGGTCGGAGGTTCGAATCCTCCTGGATGCACCATATTTAGCAGCACTTATCTCTAAGTATTCACTTTCAGATAGATGCGAATTGGAAGGTGGCTCGAAGGAGGACAACGTTGCTTCAGCAACGGCCCACAGGGCGAAGCGTTTACGCTGAGTAATCCTCTTGGATGCACCATCTAAGAAAAACCCGCTTCGGCGGGTTTTTCGCTTTCCGGTCTTGGCAAAATACTTTCCGCACTTCTCTTCTCTCCGAACTTTTCCCAGAGCACATTCCGCCATTACGCGATCAGCGACAACCTTCCGGCTTTACGCTAAAGTAGTTTTCTTTCCTCAACGATCATGGAGTAACGATGTACGACCGCTATCAGGGTCTGATCTTCGACATGGACGGCACTATCCTTGATACCGAGCCGACGCACCGTAAAGCGTGGCACGAGGTGCTGGCCCGTTACGGTATGACGTTTGATGAAGCGGCCATGGTGGCGCTGAACGGTTCTCCGAGCTGGCGCATTGCCCAGTCGATTATTACCCGCCATCAGGCCGATCTCGATCCCCATCAACTGGCTGCGGAGAAAACCCGTGCGGTGGAAACGATGCTGCTGGATACCGTGCGCCCTCTGCCGCTGATTGAGGTAGTCAAAGCCTATCACGGCCGTCGTCCAATGGCGGTTGGCACCGGCAGCGAACATCGTATGGCGGAGTCTTTGCTACGCCATTTGGGCCTGTTCCACTGTTTTGATGCGATCGTGGGTGCCGATGACGTACTGCGGCACAAGCCCGAACCCGATACTTTCCTGCGTTGCGCCGAGCTGATGGGCGTACCGCCGGAAAAATGCGTGGTGTTTGAAGACGCAGATTTCGGTATCCAGGCGGCGAAAAGCGCCAATATGGCTGTCGTAGACGTCCGCACGCTTTGAGTAGTACGCTGGCGGTTATGTCGTTATTCGGCAGCAGCTTCCTCAGTGCGACGTTGTTGCCGGGAAATTCAGAGATTGTTTTGGTCGCCTTGCTGACCAACAGCAGCGCCTCACCGGAATTACTGGTGTTGGCCGCGACGTTGGGGAATACGCTCGGTGGGTTGACCAATGTCATTATCGGACGCTTGTTACCGGCGTTGAAACCGCAGCGGGGGCTGGAGACAGCGCTCGGGTGGATGAAACGCTTTGGCCCGGCTGCGCTGTTGCTCAGTTGGGTGCCGGTAGTGGGCGATTTGTTGTGCGTGTTGGCAGGTTGGCTGCGCATGCCCTGGGGCCCTGTAGCGCTGTTTCTGTGTATCGGAAAGGCGCTGCGTTACATCATTTTGACTATGATAACGTTACAGGGAATAGCCTGGTGGCATTAACGAAGTGAATATAACTCAATATTCACTCGGGTGCAGATTCAGTATGCTTACGAGTTATTGTTTTTAGAAGCGGGAGGTCAATTTGATCCCGGACGTATCACAGGCGCTTTCTTGGTTGGAAGCCCATCCCCATGCATTAAAAGGTATTCGTCGCGGCATTGAGCGTGAAACGCTGCGTGTCACTGCGGACGGAAAACTGGCGACAACCGGACATCCGGAAAAGTTGGGGGCGGCATTAACGCACCACTGGATTACCACAGACTTTGCCGAGGCGCTGTTAGAGTTTATTACGCCGGTTGATGATAACCTCGACCACCTGTTGACGTTCCTGCGTGATATCCATCGCCACGTGGCGCGTAATCTGGGTGATGAACGCATGTGGCCGCTCAGCATGCCGTGCTTTATTGAAGCCGAGCAAGACATTGAGCTGGCGCAGTTCGGTTCGTCGAATATTGGCCGCATGAAAACGCTGTACCGTGAAGGATTGAAAAATCGCTACGGTGCGCTGATGCAGACCATTTCCGGCGTGCATTACAATTTCTCGCTGCCGCTGGAGTTCTGGCAGGCATGGGCCGGCGTTAAAGACGCAGAAAGCGGTAAAGAGCAGATTTCTGCGGGCTACTTCCGCTTGATCCGCAATTACTACCGTTTTGGCTGGGTGATCCCGTATTTGTTCGGCGCGTCACCGGCGATCTGTTCCTCGTTCCTGAAAGGACGTGAAACCGCATTGCCGTTCGAGCGTACTGAACAAGGGATGTGCTATCTGCCGTATGCCACTTCGCTGCGATTGAGCGATCTGGGCTACACCAATAAATCTCAGAGCAATCTGGGCATTACCTTCAACGATCTGCAAAGTTATGTCGCCGGTCTGAAGCGGGCGATTGTCACGCCTTCTGAAGAGTTTGCCGAATTGGGTGTAAAGGACGGCGATCGTTACCTGCAATTGAACAGTAACGTGCTGCAGATTGAAAATGAACTGTATGCGCCGATCCGGCCGAAGCGTGTGACTAAAAGCGGTGAGACGCCGTCAGATGCGCTGCTGCGCGGCGGTATCGAATATATCGAAGTGCGTTCGCTGGACATCAATCCATTCTCGCCAATCGGCGTGGATGCGGTGCAGGCGCGCTTCCTGGACCTGTTCCTGGTGTGGTGTGTGCTGGCCGATGCGCCAGAGATGAACAGTGATGAACTGCTGTGCACGCGCAAAAACTGGAATCGGGTGATCCTCGAAGGACGCAAGCCTGGCCAAACCATCGGTATGGGCTGTGATGACAGCCGTGAGCCGCTGGAGAAAGTCGGTAAGGCGTTGTTTGACGATCTGCGACGCGTAGCTGAGGTACTGGATAGCGAAGCCGGCGATCGTCAGTACCAGCAAGTTTGCGATGAGCTGGTTGCGGCGTTTGACGATCCGGAGCTGACGTTCTCTGCTCGCATCCTGAAAGCGATGAAGGAAGAGGGAACCGGCCGCGTGGGCCTGCAATTGGCCGAGCAGTACCGTCAGATGCTGATGGAAGAGCCGTTGGAAATTCTGACCGAAGCCGATCTGGCGAAGGAACAGGAAGCCTCATGGCAGCGTCAACGCAACATAGAAGCCAGCGATACGCTAAGCTTTGAAGAGTTCCTGAAGCAACACGGCGGGGGCTGAAAAAGAAAAAGGCCACATCAATGTGGCCAAATATGCATCTCTGATGACAGGGATGATGATAACAAATGCGCGTCTTTCACATACTCAGACTCGCTGGGTTGGAAAAGGTTTCCTGGTTAGTTAAAAAAGTTTCGAAATAAATACTCTTTCACGAGGAGGTAACGAAATGCCACTGCTGGATAGCTTCACCGTAGACCATACCCGCATGGCAGCCCCGGCTGTCCGCGTCGCGAAAACCATGAAAACTCCTCATGGCGATACCATCACCGTGTTCGATCTGCGCTTCTGTCGGCCGAACCTGGAAGTGATGCCAGAACGCGGCATTCATACGCTGGAACACCTGTTTGCCGGCTTTATGCGCAATCATCTGAACGGCCAGGGCGTTGAGATTATCGATATCTCCCCGATGGGATGCCGCACCGGTTTCTACATGAGCCTGATTGGCGTGCCGGAAGAGCAGCGCGTTGCCGATGCGTGGAAAGCGGCGATGTCCGACGTGCTGAAAGTGACTGACCAGCGCAAAATTCCTGAGCTGAATGAGTTCCAGTGCGGAACTTATCATATGCACTCTTTGGAAGAAGCGCAGGAAATCGCCAAGCACATTCTTGATCACGACGTGGTAGTGAACCACAACGAAGAGCTGGCGCTGCCGAAAGAAAAGCTGCAGGAACTGCACATCTAGTTCACAGCCACAGGCTACAGCGATAAAAAAAGACGCGAGGTTCGCGTCTTTTCTCTTTCTGGCGGGCAATCAGCGCTGTTGAACGCTGGATTGCAGCGACTTTATCGGTGTGACCCGCACCTGTTTTATCATATTGTCTTGCACGTCGAGGATATCGACGTCGTAGTGACTTATGCGCACACGGGTCCCGATCTCGGGGATCTCTTCCAGCTCTTCCAGCAGCATGCCGTTAATGGTACGAGCCTCGGTGGCCGGCAGCGTCCAGTTGAACGCCTTGTTTAACTCGCGCACGTTGGCAGTACCGTCTATCAGTACGGAGCCGTCGCTCTGCGGATTAACTTCCTCCGCCAACGTGGGTGACATGGAGGTCGTGAAATCGCCTACGATCTCCTCCAGAATATCTTCCACCGTTACCAGCCCCTGAATATCACCGTACTCGTCAACCACGATGCCGACTTTCTCTTTATTCCGCTGGAATTTTACCAGTTGGACATTGAGCGGCGTACCTTCAGGCACGTAGTAAATTTCGTCAGCGGCGCGCAACAAGTTCTCTTTGTTAAACTCTTTCTTCTCGGTCATCAGCCGGTAAGCTTCACGCACCCTCAGCATGCCGATAGCGTCATCCAGCGAGCTGCGATACAGCACGATGCGGCCGTGCGGCGAGTGGGTGAGCTGGCGCATGATCGACTTCCAGTCGTCATTGACGTCGATACCGACGATTTCGTTGCGCGGTACCATGATGTCGTCGACCGTCACCTTTTCCAGGTCCAGTACCGAGATCAGCATGTCTTGATGGCGACGGGAAATCTGCGAGTGGGATTCATTGACGATGGTGCGCAGCTCGTCCTTGCTCACCGCATCGCTGACGCGCACGTTGGTACGGATACCGAACACGCGCAATATCAGCGTGGTGATGCCATTGAGCAGCCACACTAGCGGGAACATCACCTTCTGCAGAGGCGCCAGTAAAAAGCTGCTGGGGAAGGCGATGCGTTCCGGATACAGCGCGGCGAAGGTTTTTGGCAGCACTTCGGCGAACAACAGCACGGCGAACGTCAATACGCCGGTGGCGATGGCCACACCGAGGTCGCCATACAGGCGCATACCGACGATGGTCCCCAGGGCCGATGCGAGAATGTTCACCAGGTTATTGCCGATCAGCACCAGGCCAATCAGGCGATCCGGTTTTTGCAGCAGTTTCTCGACCCGGCGGGCAGAGCGGTTACCCTGCTTGGCGAGATGACGGAGACGATAGCGGTTGAGCGTCATCATGCCGGTTTCGGATGCTGAGAAGTAAGCGGAGACCACAATCATGATCACCAGAATAATGATCAGGGTCCCTGTCGAAACGTGCTCCAACGCGGTATTCCTTATATAAGGGAAAAGAGGGCCTGAGGCGGCTTAGCGCACCATGACTTGTTGAATCAGACGGCTGCCGAAGTAGGCCAGCGTCAGCAAGAAAGCGCCGGCAAAGCTGAACCAAACGACGCGACGTCCGCGCCAACCTTCATGATAATGGCCCCACAGCAGAACGATGTACACAAACCAGGCCATGATGGACAGCACGGCTTTGTGAACGTTCTCTTTGCTGAACAGGTTATCCATATAAAGCAGACCGGTGCACAGTGTGAGCGTGAGCAGCACTACGCCGATCTGGGTGATGTGGAACATTTTGCGTTCGATACTCATCAGCGGCGGCATGTCGGCACTGAAGGACAGTTTTTTATTTTTTAGCAGGTAGTCCAACCAGGCAAGCTGCAGCGCATACAGTGCGGCAATAATCAGCGTAGCGTAAGAGAACAGCGCCAGACCGATATGCACCATCAGCTCCGGGCTGGCTTCCAGATGGGTGATGAACTCGCCCGGCATAAAGCTGGCGAAGGCCAGATTGATCATCGCGAAGCTATAAACGATGGGCAGCAAGAACCAGCCGCGATTGCGCGAAGCGACAAAGGTCATGATCGAACAAATGATCAGGCTGACGATGGAACCGATGTTCAGCAAGCTGAGATTTTGCCCGGCGCTGACGTCAAAGATGCGTTGCTGCAGTGCGATGGCATGGCAAATTAGCGCCACCACCGCCGAGACGATAGCAAGCCGACGGTATGCGCTATTCTTCCGCAACAAGCTGGGAATAATCAGTCCAAGGCTGAGCAGGTAGGCCATCAAAGCCACAATGGAGAAAACTGGCATAGCGTTTAATTTTGCTTCGGCATGGTTAATTGGATTGCCAGTATAGCGTTGAGCGCGTTCTACTCCAACCGATCTCCAACGCTGGGGCAGAGATCCTGTACGCTTCGTGTTATCATCGCCGCAATTGTGTCGCCAAAGCGGCCTGTCATTACACGTTGAGCATGAGACGATGTTTGAAAATTTAACCGATCGATTGTCGCGCACCCTGCGCAATATCAGCGGCCGTGGGCGGCTGACCGAAGAGAATATCAAGGAAACCCTGCGTGAAGTGCGCATGGCGTTGCTGGAAGCGGACGTTGCGCTGCCGGTGGTGCGCGACTTTATCAACCGCGTCAAAGAGAGTGCGGTGGGGCATGAAGTCAACAAGAGCCTGACGCCAGGGCAAGAGTTCGTCAAGATCGTCAAGAGCGAGCTGATTGCCGCGATGGGCGAGGTGAATACCGAGCTGAACCTGGCTGCGCAACCGCCGGCCGTGGTGCTGATGGCGGGCCTGCAAGGCGCCGGTAAAACCACCAGCGTAGCCAAGCTCGGCAAATTCCTGAAAGAAAAACAGAAGAAAAAAGTGTTGGTGGTTTCCGCGGACGTTTATCGTCCGGCGGCGATCAGGCAGTTGGAAACGTTGGCGGAAGGCGTCGGCATCGATTTCTTCCCGTCGGATGTCAAAGAAAAGCCGATCGACATCGTTAACCGTGCATTGCAGCAGGCCAAGCTGAAATTCTACGACGTGCTGATCGTCGATACCGCCGGCCGCTTGCACGTAGACGAAGCGATGATGGACGAGATCAAACAGGTGCACGCGGCGATCAAGCCGGTGGAAACCCTGTTTGTGGTCGATGCCATGACCGGTCAGGATGCCGCCAATACGGCCAAGGCCTTTAACGAGGCGCTGCCGCTGACCGGCGTGGTGCTGACCAAGGTCGACGGCGATGCGCGTGGCGGTGCCGCGCTGTCTATCCGCCACATTACCGGCAAACCCATCAAGTTCCTCGGTGTGGGCGAGAAGACCGATGCGCTGGAGCCATTCCATCCAGATCGCGTGGCATCACGTATTCTCGGCATGGGCGATGTGCTGTCGCTGATCGAAGATATCGAAAGCAAAGTTGACCGCGAGCAAGCGGAAAAACTGGCTAACAAACTGAAGAAGGGCGACGGTTTCGATCTGACCGACTTCCTGGAACAGTTGAAGCAGATGCGTAACATGGGCGGCATGGCCAACATGCTGAGCAAATTGCCCGGTGCAGGCCAACTGCCGGACAATGTGAAATCGCAGATGGACGATAAAGTGCTGGTGCGCATGGAGGCGATCATCAACTCGATGACGCTGAAAGAGCGCGCCAAACCGGAAATCATCAAAGGTTCGCGCAAACGTCGTATCGCGATGGGATCCGGCATGCAGGTGCAAGATGTTAATCGCTTGTTAAAGCAGTTCGACGAAATGCAGCGCATGATGAAAAAGATGAAGAAAGGCGGGATGGCGAAAATGATGCGCGGCATGAAAGGTATGATGCCGCCGGGCTTCCCAGGCCGCTGACAGGCGCTTGCCCCCTGGGGTGAGCGTGTTTAAGCATTTGCCGTTCGCGGCAAAAACCGCCCGAAATAGTGCTGGCCGAAAAAAGTTGTTGACGGTGATCTACGCTTTAGATTGCTTTTTGCGCCAAAATGAGTAAAATTTTCGGGCTTTTTATATTGCAACCGGGCCCCGTTCCCTCAATGGGGCCCGGCTGTTTTATTAACTAAAGAGGATGTTATGGTAACAATTCGTTTGGCACGTGGCGGCGCTAAAAAGCGTCCGTTCTATCAAGTAGTAGTGACCGACAGCCGCAATGCTCGTGATGGTCGCTTCATCGAGCGCGTAGGCTTCTTCAACCCGATCGCATCTGGTCAGGCTGAAGCACTGCGTCTGGACCTGGACCGCATCGAACATTGGGTCGGCCTGGGTGCAACCGTTTCTGATCGCGTTCACGCGCTGATCAAAGACGCTAAGAAAGCAGCTTAATCTGTCGCGGTGGTGGCAATGAGCAAGCAACTCAAACCGGTAGCACCGATCGCGCCGATTGTACTCGGTAAAATGGGGTCTACTTACGGCATCCGTGGTTGGCTCAGAGTATTTTCATCCACCGAGAATGCCGAAAGCATTTTTGACTATCAGCCCTGGTTTATCCAGCAGGCGGGTCAATGGCAGCTTGTCGAGTTGGAAGACTGGAAGCGCCACAGTCAGGACCTGATCATCAAAGTCAAAGGCGTTGACGATCGGGATGCTGCGAATCTACTGACCAATCGTGAGATTGTCGTGGATTCGGAACAACTTCCCGAGCTGGAAGGTGATGATTACTACTGGAAAGACCTTATGGGCTGCCAGGTAGTCACTACCACCGGCTACGAACTGGGTAAAGTCGTCGATATGATGGAAACCGGTTCGAACGACGTGATGGTTGTGAAAGCTAATCTGAAGGATGCGTTCGGCATGAAGGAGCGGTTGGTCCCGTTTCTTCATGGGCAGGTTATCAAGAAAGTCGATCTCACTGCTCGCGTGATTGAGGCAGATTGGGATCCTGGTTTTTGACCTCCGAATTAAACGGTCGAAACAAGTGGAATAACGGTATGGGGATTGGCTTGTGTTCATTGGTATTGTAAGCCTGTTTCCTGAGATGTTCCGCGCGATCACCGATTACGGGGTGACTAGCCGGGCAGTAAAAAATGGCCTGCTGAGCGTGCAGTGTTGGAGTCCGCGTGACTTCACCTACGACCGGCATCGTACCGTGGACGATCGCCCTTATGGCGGCGGCCCGGGAATGCTGATGATGGTGCAACCCTTGCGGGAAGCTATTCATGCAGCAAAAGCAGCGGCAGGCGAGGGAGCAAAGGTGATTTATCTGTCACCTCAGGGGCGCAAGCTGGATCAAACCGGCGTGTGCGAACTGGCGGCCAACTCGAAGATGATTCTGGTTTGTGGCCGTTATGAAGGGATAGACGAGCGCGTAATCCAAACCGAAATTGATGAAGAATGGTCAATCGGCGATTACGTTCTCAGCGGTGGGGAACTGCCGGCAATGACCCTGATCGATTCTGTCGCCCGTTTTATACCGGGTGTACTGGGCCATCAGGCTTCAGCAGAAGAGGATTCTTTTGCCGATGGATTGCTGGACTGCCCGCACTATACCCGTCCTGAGGTGTTGGAAGGGATGGAGGTTCCGCCGGTTTTACTGTCGGGCAACCATGCCGAGATACGTCGCTGGCGCTTAAAGCAGTCGCTGGGCCGTACCTGGCTTAGAAGACCTGAACTTCTGGAAAGCCTAGCTCTGACTGACGAGCAAGCGGTGTTGCTGGCTGAGTTCCAACGGGAACATCAGGCCAAGCAGCAGGACTATGAAGGGAACGTCTGAGCATCTGGCTCGACGGGACCGATATATCAGTTTACCTAGGGTAAGAGACATATTATGAGCAACATTATTAAGCAAATTGAACAAGAGCAGATGAAGCAAGACGTACCTGCATTCCGTCCGGGTGATTCCGTGGAAGTGAAGGTATGGGTCGTTGAAGGTAGCAAAAAACGTCTGCAGGCATTCGAGGGCGTGGTTATCGCTATCCGTAACCGCGGTCTGCACTCTGCATTCACTGTTCGTAAGATTTCCAACGGCGAAGGTGTTGAGCGTGTATTCCAGACTCACTCCCCAGTAATCGACAGCATTACTGTTAAACGTCGTGGTGCCGTTCGTAAAGCCAAACTGTACTATCTGCGTGAGCGTACTGGTAAGTCTGCTCGTATCAAAGAGCGTCTGAACCGCGTCGGCTAACGCTGCATCCAAAAGTTAATAGCTATGAAGGGGTTGGCAATATGCCAACCCCTTTTTTTATGTTTATTGTTTTTAAGTTGCATATACAAGATTTTATTTCGCAAAGACGATATTCAGGTTGTATTTGGAAGGCATAAAAAAGCCTGCTGTCGCAGGCTATGCATTAGAGTGCGGCAGCGCGCTGTTTGCCTTTTTCCGTGTGCGGCTGAGCCGGGATGATATCACCGGGCTTTACGATCACCCGCGCGACGGACTCGTGCGTGGCAAAGGTGCAGCTGCAGTTAATGTTCTGGCATTGATGATAGCGCTCCTTGGTCGACTCGCTCAGGTAGCGGCTGGAGCGAGTGTGGGCCACGTTACCGCATAGTGGACAGTGCATCATAGTTGAATCCCCCTTTCGACTGCATCAAGTTATGTGACTTATAATAACTCATTAACTCGCAAAAGCAAGTTAATGTGATGAAAGAGATCTCAGGTTTCTTTAGTGGCGATATCGATCCCCTCAATGTAGACATTGAGCTCCAGGTTGCTGAAGAAGCCACCGTTGCTTAAGGTATGACTGACTTTATTTACCACCCAGAGCTGTCGATCGATAGCTTCTTTGAAGCCGAATACCTTGACGGGCGTCTCCGGGAACAAATCGGGTTGGCCGGTAGCCAGAGTGATGCTGAAGGTGGCTATTCCCCTTTGCAACTGTTCAAACAACGATTTTGCCGCCCGCATGGCAGTTTCTTTGTCACTGAAGATTTTGGCAATGTGATAGACCTGTTTTTCCTTACCGACCATATAGCTGTTGGTATGCCGCTGTTCGGTTGTGGCATGGTTACTTGGCCTGGCAGCGGGATGCTGGGTGATGCGGGCATTTTCCAAGCGATTTGTTCGCTCAATTTGTACGCTGCTGCTTGCCCGTTCAGGCTGTTCGGTATTTAGCCAGCTGGCGCTGACCCCGGTGTAACTGCCGCGATCTTTTAGTTCAAAGCGATGGCTGTCTCCGTCGTTGCGGGTCAGTGTTTTAAACGGGTTTGGTTCTCCCCGAGGGCTGCGGCCGTATCCGGGGCGGATAAACTGCAGGCGTTGGTATTTGACGGTCACCCGGGCACTGTTTGCCAGAGCCAGCCGGGAAAGGAACTGAACGTCAGTTTCATCCGTTTGGTCGACATGTGGGATTCGGGTTGCCGCCAGCTCATTGCTCAAATAGGGTTCGCGCAGCCCATTACGGGTTGAGATTTGTTGCACTATTTCGCCAAAGGTTGCATTTGAATAGGACTGGGTGCGGGATTCGTTCAGTGAGCCGCGAAAATCGATGCTGCGCGCCGTGATCATGATCATGTCAGGGGCACCTGAATGGACGACGGTATCGACGATGAATTTTCCTTGGCCAACCAGCGCCGAATTCTCCCACCCCAGGAACAGTTCTAGAATGGCTCCTCTTCTGGGCAGGGCCATCAGGCCATCGCTGTCGTCCAGGGAAATACTCAATTGGTCCGCGCTCAGGCCACCGTTATCCACCATATTCAGTGAAATAAGCCTGTTACGGATATCGCTGGTAATGTCTTTGTCAGCCAGAGTCAGGATAAAATCGGGAGCCGGCTTGGCCCCCATTGGTTGAAATACATCGGCGATCATAATGAAATCCCCGTCGCTTTTTGCGCTTTATTCAACAGATCGCTGGCTTGCTGACGTAAATCGCCGAACATGGCATACAGCGACTCATCCACACGCTTCAAAGTAATGCTGAAGTTGATTTCGCGAGGCTGACCGTTGGCAAAAAACTGTTTGTTGTCCTCTGTGATTTTTTCGATCACAAACATGCCGTAAATAGTGCCGGTACCTTCGATAAGTGGCCAGGCCCGCCCTTGTTCTGCCATGGTTTGCAGGGCGAGTAACGAAAGTCGACCACCGGTCAGTTCAGGCAGCAACTGTCCGCTTAGGGTGATTGTTTCTGCGTCCATCCCCAGAAACTGAGCACTGGGCCGTTGGCCTACGCGGCTCCCTGTCGGCCAACGATAGCTCAACTGGCGATTCATGCTTTGGTAGGGTAGGGTACGTAACATAAATACGAACAACCCCAATGTTAGCATCATGAGTCTGGCTCCTTATGTAAGCGCATAAGCGCTGAGGTTTTGATTACGGCGGGTATTCTCGACGTCCATCATGGCGGTACGGACGATGTGCTCCATTTCCTCACGCGTACTCCCCGCAGGTACACTGATGGCGACGTTATTGGTCAGCACGCTGTGATCGGTAACGACAGGGCCACTCGTTGGGCGAACGGCACGATAGTTTTCGTTCCCCAGACTCAACACACCGCCGCTGGGAGAAAGGCTGCTGTCGTATTCTGGTGAAGTAGGATCCGCTTTTTCATTGCCAAACCACCCGATGGCTTTATCGATAAACCCCCTTGCCTTACCTATTAAGCCGATGAGTTGGTTAAGCGCATCGCCGGGCAACCTAAAGGCCCAGACCAGCCATTCACCCAGCTTCTTTCCGTAAGCTGCAGCGGTGTCCAGTTCTTCTTGCGTGCTTTTGATTGGTGTCAACAAGGCCTTGAACCAGTCGTATACTGGCCTTAACGTATCCATCACGCTGTTGAAAGCGGCAATAACTGGAGAAAATGCATCGCTGAGCGGCCCCATAGCCGCGCTGAAACTTTCTGCTACTCCCCCTATAAAGGCACTTATAGGCTCCCAATATTTATAAATTAAAGCGGCACCGCCGATAATGGCCGCCACTACGGCGACGATCGGCAGGCTGAGAGCGGCAAAGGCACCGGCAATAACCGCACCAACGGAGGTAAATACGCTGCCCAGCAGGCCAGCACCGGCCATCAACATGTTGATGGCACTCAATGCCGGGACGATAAAGGTGCCAATAGTCGACAGGCCGCCAAGCAGTGCGGTAATGGCAATACCTACTGTCATTAAGCTGTTGGCCAATGCGGGGTTTTCTGTCGACCATTGAGCGAGGGTGTTTAACCAGCCGGTCGCGGTCTGCGTCAGCTGACGCAGGGACGAGTCTTGGCCGGTAAACAGATCGATGCGGATACTGTCCCATGAGGCGAACAGCTTCTTGATATCGCCATCCAGATTGTCGCCCCTGACGGTGACGATAGCCTGAGCGGCGCCGTCTACTTTCCCCAGGCTACGCCCCTGAGGCGCCAATTGCGCGGCGGTTTGCTCCAGCCCCATGCCGTTCTTTAGGGCTGCCGGAGCGGCGGCCTGCATTTTTTTATCGAGATCGGAAAGGCTCAACTGATAACTGCTGCTGGCCTTGGCCATCACATCGGCGATGTTTTCCGCCTGATCGGCAGGCAGTTGAAAAGCCTGCTGGATGCCCGACAGCGCTTTTACTGCCTCATCAATGCTGCTACCACTAGCCTTGGCCAGGTTCAGCGCGGCGGGAACGGCAGCCAGAACGTCTTGTGGGTTATAGCCGGCGCTCGCCAGAGCGGATTGAGCCTGAGTGACATCCTGTGCGGATTGCCCCTTGGCTGCTCTGCTGGTCGCCTGCTGACGCAGGGCGATCAGCCGTTGATCGCCGCTATCTAATCCCAGCTGCGCTTGTACTCCGGACATTTGTTGTTCAAACTTTATCCCCGGTAGCAGTAATTTTTTACCGGTGTCGAAGGCTTTGTTGGCCAGGCCAAAGCCTTGCGAACTGACGTCGCGAATTTTTCCAATTCCATTCTGACGGGTTTGAAAATCATCAAGTACCTCAGTGCGTCTTTGTTGACGCAGTTTTTGGCCGGTACCGCGATGATGGTTAATATAACTTTGAGTCACGTCCGATTTTTTTTGGGCTTGTTGTTGGGCTCCGACTAAATCCGCAGTATCTATTCCTTTTTCCTGTAGTTGTCGTTCAAGCCGGTTTTGTTGGAATGACGCGATGGCGCCACGGGCCTTTTGCACAACGTAATTCAGATTAACTTGTTGTGTTGTTTCGATATCCTCGGGCGAAGATAGAAATTTGGGCAAGGTGTTACGGGTATTTTTAATCTCCTCGAATTTCTGGAATATATCTGACTGTGCTTCTTTTATTTTCAGTAACTGGGTTAACTGAGAATAATTCTTCTGCTCTAACCTCAGCTGTTTGCTGAGGTTTCGGACTGCGGCGTCCTCTTTCGCTAACGCCTCTTTGCTGTCGGTATTACTCATCTGTATTTACTCCGCTGCGTTGCAGCGCCCTGTGGCGCCAGCCTATTAGCTCTGTCAGCGTCATGCCGCTCATCTCCGATGGCGGCCAATGAAAAATCACTGCGATGTCCGCCATCAGATCGTCCACGGTCAGAACGGGGTCGATGTTTATTCGGCCGATTTCGGCGACAAAAAACCGATCACCTGGCCGGCCAGTGCAATCAGGTCCGGCAGTTCCAGGCGCGCACACTCTTCCTTGGTCAGATTCGGATAGGTGACGCGCGGCAGGATGGTGATCAGGGCGTCAACGTCGGCGTTGGCCAGGGCCGCCAAACCGATGCCACGCAGGCTGCCGGCATTGGGTTTGGTGACTTGTACTTCGCGGATTTCGCTATCGCCACGCTTGATCGGGGTTTCCAGCACAACGGTATTTTCTGGGGATGCGTTCAGTTCCATAGGATTTCCAATGATCAGTCAGGTAAAGAAGGCCAGCGCACGGCTGGCCGTTAATGTTATGAATTACAAGCCAATGGCGCGGCGGTGAGCCGCCAGCAGATCCACGCCGTCGACTTTCTCGATCATGTTGACGGTATCGATCTCGATCAGCTCTTTGCCGTCGATGCTCAGCTTGAAGTAGGTACAGTCTGTAGAGACCTTGGTTTCGGTGTCTTCGCCTTGCTTGAAGTCGCCGCTGTCGATTTCCTTGTGACGGCCGCGCATCACCACTTCGAGTGCCGAAACTTCGCCGGTGTCATCACGCTGGAAAGATCCGGTAAAGCGCAGCGGCACTGCATCTACGCGGCCCCACTGTTTCAGCACCAGCTCATCGATGCCACCCATGGTCCACTCAACAACCAGCGCATCGTCGTCCAGACCGAAGTCCACGGATGCCGCACCGCTCATACCGCCGCCGCGGAATTTTTCCAGCTTGCGGGTCAGTTTCGGCAGGGTCATGGCGGAGACCACACCCATGTAGTTGAAGCCGTCGTTAAACAGGTTCAGGTATTTCAATTTTTTTGGCAGTGCCATGATTCAGGTCTCCTTAGCTGTTCACGGACGCGGCGAAGTTCGCCAGGTAACGGTCGGTAATGCGCTGGCGCAGGGTCAAATCTTCCAGCGGTGGAACCGGGGTATAGTCGTAATCGATAAACAGTTTGCCTGCCTTCAGGGTGTCCTTATCGTTGGCGTTTTCGTCATACCAGCAGTCGCCGTCGATGATTAATCCTGCAGATTTCAGCTCGCGGAACTTGGCTTTGATGCCGTCGATCATGTCGCGGATCAGCGTAGGCGTAACCGGGCGGTCAATCGCCCACAGGTGCGCTTCAGCCAGGGTGTCAGCCAATACCTGCGCGGTGCGGGTGTAGTTTTCGAACTGGAATAACGGATCGTCGGAGCAGGTGCGTGAGCCCCAGAACTTGAAACCCTCTTTGCGGATCAAGGTGGTGACGCAGCCCTGGTTCAGCAAATCGGCGTCGGTACCCACGGTTTGCAGATCCCAGAACACGCTGGACGAAATGCCGCTCACGCCGTTCACACCGACGTTGGACAGGGTTTTGTGCCAGCCGGTTTCCTGGTCGATTTTGGCGCGCAGACCCAGCGCACGTGCAGTGGCGAAGGCAATGTCGCTACTGCTGGTGGTGGTGTTCCAATTGACAAAATCCGGCCAGATCAACATCAATTCACGCTGGCTGAAGCCTGCGCGGTACTTGATGGCGTCGGAAACGGTTTTGCAGCCGTAGGCGCTGATATAACCGAAAGCACGGAGTTGTTGGCAGATGCCGGCCAATGCAGTAGCCACTTCCAGGTTGTCGTGGCCTGGTACACCCAGGATACGCGGCTTCACGCCCAGTTCGGCCTGTGCAGCCAGCAAGGCTTTCATGCCGGTATACTTACCGTTCTCATCGGCACCGCCAATGATATTGGAGGTGGTTTCGGCTTCGTCTTTGCCTTCCGCCACGCGTACGATGACGGTAACCGGTTTGGCCTGCTCGGCAATCGCCAGCAGCGAGCGTGACAGAGTGCCTTTCTTCCCGGCTTTGCCGCTGGCGGCCAGAACGTCAGTGATCAGCACCGGGGTGTTGAGGGGAAACAAGGTTGCATCGGCATCTTCTGCGGTACAAACCATGCCGACAATTGCCGTCGAGACGGTGGAAATTACGCGGGTGCCTTCGTTGATTTCGAGGACACGCACGCCGTGGTGATAATCACCCATAGTATTACTCCGTTTGTGGTTGGTAGTAACAGGATGCCCGTCACGATGCGGCGGCGCACGTCATTGGGTATGTATGGGATCTGGTACAACAGCAGGAAAAATAAAGATAAAAAAAACGCCCCGAGCGGGGCGTTGAGTGGGTTACTGCGGCGACTGCGGCCAATCAATATCGGGGGCGGTGCCAGGATCTAGCCGGCTAAGCAGCACTCGATAGAGCATCCAGGCTTTCAACCGTTCTTGCTCGTCAGGAGTGGCAATATTGAGATCAACCGCATCCTTAAGGGGGGCTATTTCTTTTGCTGCCTGATTTAGCAAAATATCCTTATCTCTCTGAGCCTGGGTTTTTAATTGTTCGACAGTATAAGTACGCGGTACTATTTTTGCCCCATTAAATTGCCAGTCTAGGCCCTGGATTGGGAGTGGAAATAGATCAGGAATATCATCGACTGAAACCTCAGCGACATAGGCGTTAACTGGCCATAAACTCGATGCGTCATAACTGGCGCTATATATGACTCCGCTTTTATCAAAAACCACCTTCAGTGTTTTTTCATTAAAGCGACGCTGTACGTCATACCATTCATTCCCATCGTTGTCTTTAATGAATAATATGTTTGAATTTTCCGCCAGAGCTGCCTCTGGTGTGTCTTTCTCAGGGTTATAAGTAGAGAATGGGCCGAAATTTTTCATACGTAAGCCACCGTGTACCAGTTATTGTTAATGTATTTTTGCAACATTCGATAATACATATACCCAACGTCATTTCCTTCATTGCCATTACCGCCGGTAATTACCGCACCTGAGGGAGCCTCAGTCATGTTGCCATCAGTAATAATCGTTCCTCGACTAGCCAGACGGATGTCACGGACATAGTTTCGATCCAGATAATTGTTTAAATAACCTCCCCAAATGCTGCCATTAAGATTACCGTCTGTCTGTAAAATAGCACCTGAAGCGAAGATTGCACCATTAGCGCGAAATTCCCCATTGTTGCGGAAAGTGAACCAACCATCAGCACCACCATTAGCAACGTGAATACCGAATTCGTGATAATTTCCGAATTTTTCATAATGGTAAATATCGGTGAAAAGGTTTCCCTGGCCTTGTAGTCGAAGGCCATTTGTTTGCCGGTTACCGTCAGCGAGAGTTATATTTCCAGCTTTGGTGATAAAATCGCCACTATAGAAATTAGAGGTGCCGTTAATGTTAACTTTTCCACCGATCCAAATATCACCCGTCGCACTCAGTTTTCCGTTTACATAATATTCTGAACCATGGAAGGATAATACCCCTTTATTATCGTTAACTAATCTGGTGTCAAAGTCTCCATTGTTATTATTATAGTGAAAATCTATGTACGGAGTAGAACCGTAAAGTTCTACACTAGCCTTGGCCGTAAGTCCCCCGGTAATAGTGGTTGATCCATTTACCGACAGCGAGGGAGTAGTCAGCCCCGATTTGGTTTCAATGGCGCCATTAACCGTTAGACCGCCGCTAATGGTATCGCCGCTTTGTTTAACAAACTTGCCGTCGGCCTCGCCTTTGCTGTAGGCGCCGACATCCGCTGCCGTGGGTTTATTGCCGGTGTGATAAAATGTATAAGGTTTTCCGGCGACCAGCGTTTGTGGGTTGGTTTGCGAGACGATAATGGAGGGGGCACTACTACCACCTAGTAATACGGCATTAGGGTAGGTTTGGTTCCCAAGCATGACCATATTATTTTGCACACCGGCAGCATCCAGGCCGTAGATACCCGTTTTATAACTCATTCTTACCAAGCCGGTTATATCACCACCACTCAGTGGCAGGCGCTTTTTGACTTCGTCATTCACCGCCTTCACCGCCTTTGGTGTTGCCGCCAGGGATTCGCTGTTGCTGTTGCTGTCATTGCTTAATTGGATAAAGCCTTTGGCCAGCAGAGTGGCATCCGGATGATTGCGTGAGCGGGCATGCTCGGCGATTGCCGCATCCAGCGTGTCGCGGGAAACCAGCACGGCAGTTTTGTCCGCCACAATCATCGCGCTGGCGTCACCTTTGACCAGCAGCACCATGCGCACTACCTGGGTGCGACCAGCGCCTTCGGCCAGCAGGGGTTTGTAGGTATCTGGGGTATTGGCGATCGCCACCAGCACGCCGTTTTTATCGTACAGCCCCAATTCGCGGATCCACCAGCCGCCAGCGTCTTCCGGGATCACCAGCTCGGCGATCACCTGATTATTACTGTTGGCATCAACCTGCAGCGAGTTCAGCGCGGCACGACGTTTTTCGCCCACCAGTTCGGTCTGGCTTTCACTGGGAATGGTGGCTGAACCGCCGCCGTCACCCACTGCCATTTGAGTGATTTCCAGCTTCTGGCCGGTTGCTGCGGCGTTAGCCAGCAGTGCTTTGCCCTGATCGGTGAGCAGGGCGCGGTATTTTGCTGTCATAGTGTTGCTCTCTTCTGTTCGTCGACCAGATAGTTAAGGCCGCTCTTGTACATCACATACAGGCTCAATCCGCGCAGGATTTCACCCGACCAAAAACCGAAGAACATCCCATTGTCGGTACCGGGGCGCGGTGCCGGCGACCATGCGCCATCCATCACGTCGCCAGTGGTCAGATAGTTCTTCTGTAACTCTGTTACGCATTGCTCAATAAAGTGATCTGTGCCGCTGACCGAGCAACCGGCCATTTTTGCCATTACTGCGCCGGCCAACCACAGGCCGCACATATGGCCGGTGAAGTCGTGTTGGTCGGGTTGCGGAACGCCGGTCATCGGGAAATCGGTCGGCGTGATGCCACCGGAATCCTGGGTAAAACCGATCAGCCAGCGCAGCCAGTTTTCGACATAATCAACCAGTTTGGCCGGCGGCGTTTTACCCGCCAGTTGCAGTTCACACCAGGCGCGGGCCGCACCAAAGAAAGCGCGTGGCTGATAGCCGGCCCATGCAGTACCCTTGCCCCAGTGGTACATGGTCCAGCTGTCCGCACTGCCGTAGCTCAGGTTATCCCAGCGATTCCAGATATAAGCTGAAGCACCGGGACCTAATACGCCGAACTGTTGCTGATACCACTGCTGCGATTGCCACAGGAACTCGACCATATTGTTGAGCATCACGTCGTCGGGGTCGGCGTCGGCATGGACGAAAATAAAGGGATACTGGTAGCCCGGATAAGGCATGCCGTGCCAGCCGTCAAACTGTTGGCTGTCGGCCTGGTAGATATTGGAAAACGGAATCACCCCAGGCGTACAGAACAGGCTGTCCTGACGATGATCCAGCATGGTGCAATCCCCCAGCAGGGCGGTATAAGGGTTTTCCGCTTGCAACGTGATGCGGTACTTGATGGTGTAACCGTCATCGGCGTTAAAGGTGGGTGGAATATCGTTCAATACGTAATAGCTGAAATTGGCGTCCACCACGTTGCCATCCTGCAGGATGGTGATCTGTTCAACGCTGCTGACGTTGGGGCGAGTGGGTTTTGCATCGCCATCTTGATGATCCGGTTGGTAGCCGCTCAGCACCGCTGCATCCGGGGAAAAAGTTGCCAACATCCACTTGCCGTCGGTGGCAGGCAGCATCCAGTACCAGCGCCATTTGTCGTCATCTTCCAGGCGCAGGTTAAAGTCGGCGTCGGCGCGGTAAACCAATTGAGTGACAGGGAAGCGCTCTTGGGCAGTCAGCCAGGCGCCAATGACCATGCCGGCATCATCATTGGGGAAGCGGGCGTTGATCACCATTGCGCTGCGGCTATCGTAAACCTGTTCTTCAAACAGACTGCCGATCACACAACCACCGTAATCGGTCACCGCGCGCTGGTCGGCCAGGAGAAAATCGCTGCCGTCTTCGCGGGTCAGCGCCGCCAGACTGCTGAGTGCGATATCGTAAGTTTTCACCTGTGCAAGGGTGGATTGCGGCAAGCCTATTCCCCATTCGGTGGCCTGCGTCGCCTCTTTTTCCGGTGCAATGGACAGCTGCAGCTTGCAGGAAATAGGCTGATTCAGGTCATCAACACCACCGAAAGTCGTGCGAACTTTTGACTGTTTACCAACGCGGAACCACACAGATTGCTGTTCCAGTGACTGCTGTGACGCAACTTCTTTGCGCAGGGTGATCATGCCATCGGCATTGCGTGCATAGCTGACGGGTGCATCGGCAGGGTATGACCAGTCATAGGAGATGCCGTCGGTGAATGGCGTATTGGCATGCAGACTCTGGCGGAAGAATTTATCCTGCGCATCAATGTCGGTGTATTCCATGGCGGTGAACTCAACGCTTTTCCAGGCTTTGAAATAGCGTTGTTCGCCGGTGATTTTGTAAAGCAGATAGCAGGCGTCAGCGAACCACAGCTCGGCGTCTGCCGCATTGCCCATGGCGTCGTGCGGTACCGGGACGTGCAGCGGACGATTATGCTGGATCTGATTGCGCTCAATCATTACGCCGCCGTGTTCGACCGGCTGGCGATTGGCAAAGTTCAGCTTATGGCTGCCGTCGAGCGTGGCGTCTTCCAATTGCACGGTACCGAACTGAGCTACGGGCAAGCCTTTGGCGAGAATGTCGCCGTCGGCATTAATCTGATACCCCTGCCAGTTGATGATCCACGCCACGTCATAGCGTTTGCCATCGCTGCTCCAGTCAACGTTGCCGGTGGCGTCAGTCGTATGCACCTTCGCATTGATGGCGTCCCATGCCAGTGTGCCGTCAAAGGCGAAGGTGGCGATATCCAGATATTCTCCCCAGTAAGGCGCGCCATGCGGGATCTGGGTTTTGCCTTTGTTGAAGCTCATCGACACGCCTTTGAAACCGCTATGCGTCGGATCCTTGCTGTCTACCGGCCAGTTAGCCGGTATGGGTTCCTTGGCATTGACAATCCAGTTAGCCACCCAACGCCGGGGCTTGTCCGGGATGGGGGAACCGTCGTAAAAATGCGTCACGTAGGCGTCGAAACAGGCGATGGCCAGATCCAGATACTTCTGTTGTTTGGTCGCCAGATAGGCATGGGCATAACCGAGGATCTGCAGCGACTGCCCTTCGGTGGTGGCGTCGTTGGGCAATCCCGCCATGCGGGAAAGTTCTCGTTCATGGCGGGAGTCGGCCAGAACATGTTCTTCATTGAGAACAAAATGCTGCTTGGTCGAATCCAGCGTGGTGCCGGTATTGCGCTGTAAAAACTGGTAATGGCCTTCCAGCATCAGCCGGGCAAATTCAACGTAGTCTGGATACACGGTGGTGATCTCTGCGTCATAATTGCCGGCGGCTACCTCAATGTTGCCGGACGCTTCGAGATTTAGCGCAAGGCTGGTCAGGTGGCGGCTGACTGGCTTGGCGTCGGCGATCATCCGCTCCATTTCCAGGTACATTTCTTCGGTAATGCCGCTCTCCAGCACGCCGATATCCAGCGAGAAAGTGCCAGGCTCACCGTTGGTTTCCCACCATTCGCGCAGTTTAATCAGGTAACCCAGCGGTTCCACCACGCGGCGAATAGCGCCGATGGTGCCTTTATGACGGTGTACGAAGAAAGCAGAGGAGACGACGCTGCGCTTGGCTTCTTCCGTCCAGTCTTCGTCCCAGTGATCCACCGAAAACGCCCAGGCCAAATAGGGCAGCAGGGCGATCGGGCAGGTGGCCGGATCCCACAACTCGCGCAGTGGCACCTGCATTGTGGCCAACTCAGCGCAGGCGGCCGCTGCGGCGACTTCCAGCGCTGATGAGCCAACCGGCAAAAGACGGTTATTCATCTGAACCCCCTACGGTCAGTTGATAGTCGGAGCAATATGACGCCTGGGTTTTATCCAAGACGATGTCGGCAGGAGGGTTTTTCAGCTCCACCCTCTGAACCCCTTCGGCGTGCAGGGCGGCGTAAATCGCCGACAGACGGATATCACGGCCCAGGCGGTGTTGGGTGCTGATGTAGTTTTTCAGCTTGGCTTCGGCGGCGCGCCGGATCGGTTCTGCTTCCGGACCGGGATAGAGGTATAACGTGGCCTCGATACTGTAATTGACGATGGTGGCGGAGCGAACGCTGACGCGGTCCGCCACGGGACGCACATCTTCGTCATTCAAGGCTTTATCGACGATGGCTATCAGCTCGGCGCTGGCGGTGCCATTCCCTTCGCGCGACAGTACTGAGATCAGCACGTTAGCCGGGCTTGGGCTGGTAGCGGATACGTCGGCCACCCGGCCATCGGCGGAGCGGCCGTGGTACTCGTAGGAGCCGCTGGAACCGGCGACGCTCAGTCCTTCAAATGCCTGCTGGATGCGCACACGGAAATCGCTATCGGACTCCATAATCGCAGGGGTCGGCGGGATGACCGTATCGTCAGGCTGCTGCACCACCAGGCGCTGAACCTGGAAGTTGGCGCCAAGCTGATCGAGATCGCGGCCGCCGGCGTAGCCGAGCATCACCGCCTGCGCGGCTTCATTGACGCGCTGGCGAAGGAGCAGTTCGCGATAGGCGTTTTCTTGCAGCAGTTTGACGATCGGTTCCGATTCCAGCGTCAGCGTGCGTGCAATCGCTTCGCGCTGCTCTTGTGGGTAGAGGGAAATCAGCGTGGCCTTGCGATCGGCCAGCAGCGATTCGTAGTCGAGAGAGTCCACCACCGTCGGGGCGGGTAATAAGCTCAGGTCAATGGTTGCCATGGTATCAGCTCACTGAAACAGAAAGAGAAAAGGTATCCGGCGTATCCGTGCGATTGCCGGTGATGTCGACCACCATTTTTCCGTCAAAGGTGGTGTTAAAGGTGATGCCGCTCAGTTGAATGCGTGGTTCCCACTGCAGCAGTGCGCTGTAACAGGCGGCCATAATCTGCAGCCGCAGCACGTCGTTTTGCGGTTGATCCAGCAGTTCGGACAGCAGAGATCCGTAGCTGCGGCGCATGGTGCGTGAGCCAATCGGGGTGATCAGAATGTCGCTCACCGACTGGCGAATGTGTTCGAGGTCGGTGACCGTACGGCCCGAGCCTCGGTTCATGCCGAGATATTTCGCGTTGTTCATGCTGGTTTGTCCGTTTGGCCTCCGCCGTTCTGCACACCGCCGTGGGTGTGGGTATGCACTACAATGCCGTTGGAGCTGATGCTGCCGCCGGAGTGGTTGAGATCGCCGGTCATCGAGCCGCCTTGACGGATGGAGATGGTTCCGGCGGTTAATAACTGGGTGCATTCCACCTCGGGAGCATCCAGCGTAATTTTGCTCGTTGCGCGGCAGGTGATGGCCGGCGCGGTGACGTTCACCTGTTCAGTGGCATCAATCGTGGCGCTTTTGATACCGATAGCCTTCAGTGATCCCTCAGCCGGTTCGTACTCGATCACCGCGCCGTCGGGAAAGGTGATGTGCGCCGCTTGCGCTGAAGCCGACGGTGCCGGGTTGGCATCGGAAAAAATGCCGGGCAGCACGAAAGCGGTATCGAGTTCGCCGCCCATTGACAGCACCAGCACCTGTTCGCCAACGCTGGGCGCCCACCAGGTACGGGCACCGCCGGCGCGGCCGGACAGCCAGTTAAGCCAGTCAGTGAGGTTGCCACCGGTGGCGACGCGGCAGCGCCCACGGTCGAGATCGACCTCGCTGACGGTGCCAATGCGTATCAGGTTGCGCACCAGGCGCTGAATATCGACGTTGTCTGTGTTCATCTCTCAAGAATGCCGTTGGGTGAGGGGGGCGACAACGCTGCGGCGTTTAGCTGACGCCAGCACAACCGAAGCCGCTCCTCGGGTGAATTTATGGCTGCTGAAAGTGGCTGATCAGCTCACCGTGCAGGTAAACCCGGGTGAATCGCATGACGTTCTCCGGCTCAGGCGGTTCCGCCTGCGGTGTGATATGCAGTGCGCCGTCGCGTTGTTCAACCAGGACGCGTTCTGTCAGCTGTAGCTGTAGATCGAGTTGACCGGCTGAGGTGACGTCGTGCTGGAATGCAAAGCCGTTTTTACGTTTTTCGGGATTGGCGAGGAGGTCCGGTTGGTGGCTGCGCAGCCAGGCCAGCACAGTGACCATCACCAGATCGTTATTGGCTGTCGGTTCGTTCAACGACAGGTTGAGCTGGTATTGGTATTCGAACGACAGCGAAGGACCCAGCGTAGAAACCACGCGGCCGTCATCGAGGCTGAGGCGTAGCCTGTCGGGGAACGCCTGCAGAGCAGGTAGAGCGTTGACCAGCGCTGTGCGCAACTGCTCGGGTTTTAACATGATATGTCTCCTGGCAGGTGGGGCCTGCTTGGGGGGGTGAATAGAAGAAAGCAATGCCAGAAGCTGCCGTCATGAACGGCTTCCCTGCAGGCATAATGCTCGTTCGGCGTTGCGGCGGCGTTCCAGCCCTTTGCTTTTGACGCCGTTGACATAAACCCAGCGCGGCAATTGATCGCAGGCTGCCTGCCATTGCCGGCGTTTAATAAAGGTGGCCAGGGTGGAATTACAGGCGGCATTGACACCGACGTTAAAGGCAAAGGCGCTGACTGCGTCATAAACCTGCTGCGGCATCGCTACATTGATGCAGCGAGCTATGCCGCGTTCGACGTTGCGGACATCGTCGAGCAGATTGGCGGCCGCCTGACGTTCGCTGATGGGGGCACCCGGTTTCACGCCGGCGGTATGGCCGATGCCGCTGGTCCAGACGCCTGCGCTGCACTGATAGGGGGCGAGCTGGCAGCCTTCAAAATCGGCGATCAGGCGCAATCCTTGTTCGGAGGTTTGCAGGGTATCGAATTGCGGCAGTAAGGCGGCGATCGCCAGAATAACGGCCACGCTGCAGCGTTTAGCGAGTGAGTTCATCGTAGACTCCGGGTTTCAGGCCGTTTTTTTTTAATGACTCCAACAGCTGATAGCTTTTGCGCCGGTAGTACCAATTCACCGCGAAGGTGCCGACACCGACCGCTGCGCCGACCAGAATGGCGATATCCTGTGCAGAATGTCGTCCGAGCCAGGCCAGGCAGGCTGCCACTATGTAGGCGAAGGTTGATGTGAATTTTTCCATCGCTTAGTCCCAGAGTTTGACGGTTTCGCGTTGCGCCGCCGCCGGCAGGTCCGGTAGCTCGATCGGGTGACCGTGCGGCAGCAGCGGGCCAACGTCGGCCAAGCCGATATTGGCGAGATAGACCTGCTCTACCAGACGTTGTGTACGGCCGTAATAGCGCCAGCAAATCGCGTCAATGGTGTCGCCCTGTTGTGCATAAATTTTCATCATTACCATCCTGCGATGTGAGTGGGTGAGAGGGGGCTGCCCCCCGAATGCTCACCAGTTTCCCGCGCGTGGCAAGAGCCGGCAATGCAATGGCGTTGTGGATGAGGTGGCACAACTAAAGCGAAAAATACGCGCGACAGAAACGAAAACACCCGCTGGCTGCGGGTGTTGGAAATAGGGGGGTTAGGCGTATTAAGGCGTTGGCCTAGCGAGGGTCCTGCCTGTCGGCCGGGTAAAATATTTCTTGATAATCGTTGTCTGGCAGTACTTGGCCGGCGAGATCCGAGATCAGTGACATGGCGATCAGCAACTCGTTGGAGCTGCATTGAGCAGCCTGTGAAACATCGGCGATGAACTGGATTCGGGACAGTGTTACTTGTTGTTTATCCATGACATTCACTGTTTTTACCCTCTATTAAGTATACTGTTTATTTATACAGTATTAAGCAAAACGCTAAAGGCGTCAATGGTCAGACTTATCATTTGTGCAGTAAAAATATGCCCAGTCATTGATTAGCAGAAATTGTACGAGAGGGGCGTTGAAGGCGATGCTCCCCTTCTGAGCGGGACTTCCCGTTGCAGAATGCGTGTCCATAACCGGCGTGCGAAAGCGAGTACCCCATAGCGCCAGTGGGTTCAGTCGCTGCCGGTGGCGTTCGGTGGACTGCGCCCGCAAATATAGGGTGGCGCGGGGTGATCCTGTACCGGCGGCGCAAGGAAGGAGAGCAGGGCTTTTAGCGCCGAATAAAATGACGTTGTTGGGCTTCTGCGATTTCCTGACAGGTCACGCAGCGGCTTACCCCGGGAATGGCGATGCGTCGTGTTGTCGGGATTGCGGCTTCGCATTCAATGCAAAACCGTGCCGAGGTCTGTGTTATTGCCGGTCTGGCGTGCGCGATTTGCTTCTCGAGCATCAACGCTTGGCGCTCTTGCGCCATATCAATGGTGTCAGCCAAGGTATGTTCTCCTGACAAGGGGCGAATTGGGGCCGAGCGGCATCCGGCGGATTGCACGCCTGGAATGACCAACGGTTATTTTTCCTGAGTTAGCTGGCAGTCTTCTTCGCTGATATAGCGCGGTAGCGACTTACCCAGCGCAATAAATTCATTGAGCGCAGCAACAATTTTCTGTCGCTGGGGATAGCTCATTTCGTGGAACAACGGCAGCAACGAGTGGCTTTCGGTCAATCCGGCGTGAAAACACAACGTGTGGCGTAAATGCAGCGGCGCCGTGTTGTAGATCTCCTCGGCCTGATTGGTCTGTTGGGCAAACAGCGTACGGCGGATTTCTGCAATGTGCCGCAGGCCGATAGCCCGTTGCTCTTCAGTGGCCAGCAGCATGACAACCTCCTTTGCATGCGCATTGACGTTTTACTTGCAAAAGCAAGGTCAGATTCTTTTCGGGCATCTGCAATACAGAGTATCGAACCCGATACCTATGGACATGCTATTGGCATGATGCGGTGTTTGCATTTTCGTCAATCATGTCGCATCATCTTAACTAAAGTGACATGAAAATCGTTTGTCAGGCGATCTGATGCTACTTTAGATCGCAAAATGCGACTTGTAAATGCAAATTTTGATTTTAATCGGTGATGATATGCGTGAAGAGACTGTGAGTGATAATGCCTCTGTGGGCGCAGTGATTGAAAGGCTCCTTTCATCTTATGGCGTTGGTACGCAAAAAGAGCTGAGCGAAATCCTCGGGATAGCCCCAAATAACATCAGCAGCTGGCAACAGCGCGGCAGCGTGCCCGGCTATGTGATCATCAGCTGTGCATTAGCCACTGGTGCAGATTTGGCTTGGTTAATGAACGGTGAACTTGCAAAAACAAAAAACATCCACAAGCCAGTACAGCCTGCGCAGGGTAAAGCGCTTTATGATCGGGTGCTTGCTTCGGGTGGGAAGAGCGTGCTTCGTCGTATTCTCGATGCTTATGGCTTCAGTCTGCAAAAAGAATTGGGGGATCTGCTGGGGATTTCTTCGGGCACGATGAGCACCTGGGTGCGCCGTAACTATTTCCCTGGGGATATCGTGGTGACCTGCGCTCTGGATACCGGCGTGTCTTTGTTATGGCTGGCGACCGGCCAGGGAGAGATGTGGGCCGACAACGGGGCTGAAACCGCGCCTGCAGGAGGGCGAACCTTACCCAAGTATCGATTGATCGCCGGGCAGTTGAAAGACGCGGGCGAATGGGTGGCGGACAGTTCGTTGATCCCGGCCAGTGTAGCGCAGCCGGCCTATATCGACGGCGGGCGGTTATCCTGGCTGGTGGATTTGTCGGTGACGCACATTGCCAATGGCCGTTGGCTGATCGACATCGACGGCAACCTGGACGTCTATGATATCGCGCGTCTGCCGGGCAATCAGGTGCAGGTGAGTGGAGGTCATACGGATTTTCAATGTTCTCCCGATGCACTGAAAGCGCTGGGCATAGTCTGGTTGACGCTGAGCCCGCAAGCATAAAAAAAGCCCATCAATGATGGGCTTGATCGAGTGAGGCTTGGAAGGATTACAGGCCGTAAACCAGCGAGACCGAGGTGGTGGTGTCGGTATTTTTCGGCGCAGACGCCGGTGGTTTACTGTTGTAAGTCACGGTGTAAGCCAAGCGCAGCGAGAACTTGTCGTTGATCGCAACGCTTAATGCGGTTTCGGAGTTCAGCGTGGTTTCTTCGTTAGCCAGTGCCGAAACGCCTTCAGAGAACTTGGTGGTGTCGGTCAGCTGGTACGAATAGTTGGCTGCGCCGTAGGCCAGCGCTTTCGTTGAACGGCCACCGCCATGATATTCATCGTGACGCACGCCCGGACCAAATTCTACCCGTAAGTCGCTGAGAGGCCCATTGAGCAATTGACGACCGTAACCGCCGGTTGCAGTAGAGCGAGAATCGTAACCGTTAAAACGATCGCTCAGCCAGCTTGCCTGACCGAACAGATAGTTGCGATCGGACAGGTTATAACGGGTACGGCCCCCGGCCTGATACTTTTCCGATGAGCGCACGTTGGAAGACGTGGTGTTGTTGGCCGCTCCCCACAGGCTGTAGGCAGCATCGCTGTTAAACCAGGTCATGCTGGTATTGGCCAACAGGGTCGAACTTTGCGAGTTGCCTGACTGGGAGTTGTATCCGGCCTGGACATTACCTTCAAACGGTTTTTTAGCGGTGGCCGGGTCGTCCATCGCAGTGAAAAGCGTATTGTCGGCAAAGGCTGAAACGCTGGTGAAGGCAGTCAAACAGCTAATGAATAGCGGAATAGCGCGACGAGCGCGTAAAGAGAGCATTTTGGATCCAGTTGTTAAGAGTGATTATAGGTGATAACGGTCACATTATAACGATTCGGCATTGCGACAAAAATAGCCGTGATTAGCTTAAGTTTTAAATTTTCCATCCTCACTTATTCACTTTTCTTCTACTTAATTAACCCCTCCCGCTGGCATATCATGCTAAGTGTCCTTAAGGTCTGATGGGTTTTTAGACGAGATTGTCGCCGGTGGGCAACAAAACCGGCTGTCATAGCCCGCTGAGACTCTGTTCCTGCCTGTCATGCGCTGTAATGTTTTTTGTACACTAATGTTTACGTTTATCATCTGGGGTGTTCAAAGCAATAGGCCGTAAATCAGAACCGGAAAAGGTGATTAAATTTATTTTTATTGATTTAAAATCAATGCTATGTATATTTTTTCCTGCTATTGATATCCTGAGTTTATGGGGATGTGTTGGGGTGGTAATTTTTTATTTACGGATTTCGGATTGAAAACTTTACAGTTCATGGTAGGGTAAGGCTCTGAAACGCTCAACGTTCTCACTACGCTTACGCATAACGGCAAAACGACAGGAATAGCATCATGCAAAAAGACGCGCTCAATAACGTACATATCAGTGCAGAACAAATTCTGATCACACCGGAAGAACTGAAGAACCAGTTCCCGCTTAGCGCCAGCGATGAAAATGAAATCGCCACTGCGCGCAAAACCATCGCCGATATTCTGCAGGGGCGCGATCACCGCTTGCTGGTGGTGTGCGGGCCTTGTTCTATCCACGATCCGGATGCGGCACTGGATTACGCCCGTCATTTGAAAACCCTGTCGGCTGAATTGAGCGATCAGCTGTATATCGTTATGCGTGTCTATTTTGAGAAACCGCGGACCACGGTCGGCTGGAAGGGCCTGATTAACGACCCGTACATGGATGGTTCGTTTGACGTTGAGGCAGGTTTGCACATCGCGCGTCGCCTGTTGCTTGACCTGGTCGGGATGGGGTTGCCGTTGGCGACCGAGGCGTTGGATCCGAACAGCCCGCAATACCTGGGCGATTTGTTCAGTTGGTCAGCGATTGGTGCCCGTACTACTGAATCTCAAACTCACCGTGAGATGGCTTCAGGGTTGTCAATGCCGGTAGGTTTCAAAAACGGTACCGATGGCAGCCTGGGTACGGCAATTAACGCCATGCGCGCAGCGGCAATGCCGCACCGGTTTGTCGGTATTAATCAGGCGGGTCAGGTGTGTCTGTTGCAAACTCAGGGTAATCCGGATGGCCACGTGATCCTGCGCGGAGGCAAGACGCCAAACTACAGCGCCGAGCACGTTGCGGCTTGCGAAAAACAGATGCAGGATGCGGGACTCCACCCATCCTTGATGATAGATTGCAGCCATGGCAACTCGAATAAAGACTATCGCCGTCAGCCGGCGGTTGCCGAGTCCGTGGTTGAGCAGATCAAAGCGGGTAACCGTTCGATCACCGGCATTATGCTGGAAAGTCACCTGCACGAAGGCAGCCAGTCTTCTGAGCAACCACGTGCAGATATGCGCTACGGTGTTTCTGTTACTGACGCCTGCATTAACTGGGAGAGTACAGAGACGCTGCTGCGCCATATGCACCAGGAACTCGGCGCTGCGCTGACGGCACGCACTGGAGAGTAGTAAGTTATGGTGGCTGAACTGACCGCGTTGCGCGATCAAATCGACGAAGTGGATAAAGCGCTGCTGGAGCTGCTGGCGAAACGCCTGCAGCTGGTGGCGGAAGTGGGCGAGGTTAAAAGCCACCACGGTTTACCGGTGTACGTTCCCGAGCGTGAGGCGGCGATGCTGGCCTCGCGCCGTAAAGAAGCGGAAAACCTTGGCGTGCCGCCGGATCTGATCGAGGACGTACTGCGCCGCGTGATGCGCGAGTCTTACGTCAGCGAGAATGACAAAGGTTTTAAAACCTTGTGTCCGCAGTTGCGCCCGATTGTGATTATCGGCGGTAACGGTCAAATGGGGCGGTTGTTCAATCGTCTGCTGACGCTGTCCGGCTACCAGGTCAAGGTGCTGGATCAGGAAGATTGGCCGCAGGCCGACGCATTGTTGGCGGATGCCGGCATGGTGATCGTCAGCGTGCCTATTCACGTGACCGAACAGGTGATTGAGCGGCTGCCGCCGTTGCCGGCGGATTGTATTCTTGTCGATCTGGCTTCGGTAAAAAATCGTCCTCTGAATGCCATGCTTGCGGCACATGGTGGCCCGGTGGTGGGGCTGCACCCGATGTTCGGGCCGGATGTAGGCAGCGTGGCCAAGCAGGTTGTGGTGTATTGCGATGGTCGCCAACCGGAAGCCTATCAGTGGTTGCTGGAACAGTTGCAGGTGTGGGGCGCTCGTTTACACCGCATCAGCGCAGTTGAGCACGATCAGAATATGGCGTTTATCCAGGCGCTACGCCATTTCGCGACTTTTGCCTATGGGCTGCATCTGGCGGAAGAGAACGTTCAATTGGAACAACTGCTGGCGCTGTCTTCGCCAATCTACCGGCTGGAACTGGCGATGGTCGGGCGGCTGTTTGCTCAGGACCCGCAGTTGTATGCGGATATCATCATGTCGTCGGAAGAGAACATCGCGCTGATTAAACGCTACTACCAGCGTTTTGGCGAGGCGATAAAGCTACTGGAACACGGAGATAAGCAGGCGTTTATCCAGAGCTTCCAGAAGGTGGAGGACTGGTTTGGCGATTACGCCCAACGCTTCCTGGTGGAAAGCCGTTCGCTGTTGCGGCAGGCGAATGACAGTCGGCAATAAGTTATCAGGGTTCGGCTAGCCGAACCCTTTTTTATTTCATTCAGGACGGATTGACCGGTACCACGCTGTCGCTGGGATAGCAGCCCAGCACCTTCAGCGAACGGGTGATCGGCGTCAGATCTTTCAAGGCTTTTTGCATCGCTTCAGAACGCAGGTTCGCCTGCACATCGATATAAAACATCTCTTCCCATGGATTGCCGTTAATTGGACGGGACTCCAGTTTGGTCATGATGATGCCGTTGTCACGCAGCACCAGCAACGCTTCAACCAGCGCGCCTGACTGCTGGCCGGTGGCCATAATCAGCGTGGTTTTGGCCGGTACTTGTTCCGACACCTCGATAGCCTTGCGCGCCAACACGATGAAGCGGGTAATGTTCTGCTGCTGGTTTGCCAGGTTGTGTTCCAGTACCTGCAGGCCATACAGTGCGCCGCCAGCCTCGCTGCCCAATGCCGCAGCTTTCGGGGAGTTTAGCTTGGCGACTTTTTCCATTGCTGCCGCGGTGCTTTCGCAGTACTCGATTTTCCAGTGCGGGTAGCGGTTAATAAACTGACTGCATTGTTGGAACGGTTGCGGGTGGCTGTACACGGTTTCGATCTGATTCAGGTCGGTGTCGCCGGCTACCAGAACACAGTGATTGATAGGATTGGTCAGTTCGCCCACGATCGACAGGCTGGTGTGCTGCAGCAGATCGTAGACGTCGTTGATCGAGCCGGAACTGGTATTTTCAATCGGCAGGATGGCGTAATCCGCCTGACCGGTTTCGACCTGAGTGAAAATGTCCTGGAATTTATGGCAACCGCACTCAATCAGTTGGTCGAAGTGGCGAGCGGCGTATTGGCGCGCTGCCAGGTGCGAATAAGATCCTTTCGGCCCGAGGAAGGCAATGCGGGCCGAATGTTGGCTGATTTGATTAAGCTGATGCTGCAACAGCGCTTGCTGGGTCAATACCGAGTCTTCGATAATCAGCTGGAACAGGCGGGTAACGTAAAAACCGTCGAGATCGTAGGGTTTGGCGGCGGCGATTAACGCATCGAGCAGGTCTCGTTCGCGTTCTTTATCACGGATGGGACGATGGGAATGCAACTTGGTTTTTCCGACCTCGACCGCCAGCTCACGGCGCTCTGCCAGCAGGGCCAGCAGTTTGAGATCCAGTGCGCTGATGCGTTCGCGCAGCACGAGTAACGGGTTGTCAGTCATAATCAGCTTCTGCCTTGTATTTTTATACGTCGTAAATAGCCATAAAAAAAGCCCCCTGTTTCAGGAGGCTTTGCTGTTCGTCTTCGCATTCTTTATCACACGACGAAACGCCTCCCAATCAGGGGAAGGTAAAAAAGAATGCGAAGAAAAACGGTTTACGGGTCATGCGTTATCCAAAATCGGCGTGAGACAGGTTTTAAAGTAACCGCAGGCTTTTATCTCTGTCAATAAAAACCCCAGACAAAAAACGCGCCCTCGGGCGCGTTTGAAGTGAAACAGCCGCTAAACGGTTATTCCTGTTCCGGCTCAACTTCCGGAACGATGTCTTTCACACTGGTGGCGGCGCGGCGTGCTTCGCCTTTGTGCTGCACCTTATTCAACTGACGCTCCAGCTTGGCGATCAGATCGTTAACGGCGGTGTACATGTCTTCATGTTTTGCGCTGGCGACCAGCGGGCCGTTAGGGGTGGTAATGGTGGCATCTGCTACAAACCCTTTAGGTTCTTTGGATAAAACAATATGCGGGTTAATCAGCTGGGCCTGCCATTTTTCCAGTTTGGTGAGACGGTCTTCGACGTGACTGCGGATTGCGGGAGTGATATCCATTTGTTTGCTGGTAATGTTCAATGTCATATAACTTACCTCTCTGTCTTTCCGTCTTGGATGACCCCAGCATACCGCGCTTTTTGCTTAAATGCGTGATGAAAATCACGTTTTTTTGTCACTTTTTGCAAAGTTAGTTCAATCTGTGATTCAGCATTTGAATCGGTCATCTAACGCTTGAGTCTTGCGAACAGAACGCGCATTATTGAAAGGATAAGCGGTTGTGCAATCTTGCTAATGCCGTGTTTTTGCTTGTGTATTTTTCCAATCATGACCAAATCCGCAGCAAATAAAAACGGCAGCCGAAGCTGCCGTTTTGCTTTTCTGCCATCGCTAATCCGCTTATGACGGATTGGCGGCAATCACTTTGGCCACTTTGTCGGCCTGGCCGCTCAATTGCAGCTGTTTGTAAGCGTTTTCCATCAGAGGTAAGGCGTCGCGCGTTGCCTGGGTATCCGGGTATTCACGCAACATCTGATCGGCACGATTAACGACCGCGACGTAAGCACCGCGTTTAGTGTAGTATTCCACCACCGAAAGCTCATATTTGGCCAGGCGGTCTTTCAGATACACCAGACGCTTGTTGGCATCGGTTACATACTGGCTGGTCGGGTATTGCTGAATCAGCTGGCTGAAATCGCGAAAAGCAGCGCGAGCATGCTGTGGATCGCGGTCTGAACGATCGACCCCGAAGAAGCCTTGCAACGCACTGTCATCCAGCGCCATATCGGTCAGACCACGCATGTACATCACGTAGTCGATGTTCGGGTGCGTTGGGTTCAAACGCATGAAACGATCGATAGACGCCTGAGCCAGCGGTAAATCGGCAGATTTATAATAGGCATAAATCAGGTCCAACTGAACCTGCTGTGAGTACGGTCCGAAAGGATAGCGGTTATCTAACGCTTCGAGTTGCGTAATCGCGCCCTTAAAGTTACCGTCCTGCAGTTTTTGCTGGGCAGTAGCATAGATTTCCGAAGGTGGGTTGTCGGGAACCGCATCCTTGGATGTGGAGCAACCTGCCAGCGCCAGGCTCAACGTGGCTGCCGCCACCAGATATTTCATACGCGTCATGACGTTTTGATTATCCTCAGGGTGTTATTCCGGGAGACTGTCCGTTAAGCTCCCGACAAAGACCAGGTACAATAGCACATTATATTAAACGGCATCGCCGTGAAAACCCAACGTTAACGAAGAAGCTGCATATGGCACAACAAGTACAACTCACCGCAACGGTGGCCGAATCTCAACTCGGACAACGTTTAGATCAGGCTTTGGCCGAATTGTTCCCTGATTATTCACGATCTCGCATAAAAGAATGGATCCTGGACGATCGGGTACAGGTTAATGGCAAAACGACGAACAAACCGAAAGAGAAAGTGCTGGGGGGAGAGACGGTCGCCATTGATGCCCAGATAGAAGAAGAAGCCCGTTGGGAACCGCAGGATATCGCACTGAATATCGTCTACGAAGACAGTGATATTTTAGTGATCAACAAGCCTCGCGATCTGGTTGTGCACCCTGGCGCCGGTAACCCGGACGGCACGGTGCTCAATGCGCTGCTGCATTACTATCCGGAAATCGCTGACGTGCCGCGTGCCGGTATCGTGCACCGTCTGGACAAAGACACTACAGGCTTGATGGTGGTGGCGAAAACCGTTCCTGCGCAAACCCGCCTGGTCGAGGCGTTGCAGGCGCGTGAAATCACCCGCGAATACGAAGCGGTCGCTATTGGTACCATGACCGCCGGCGGTACCGTTGAAGAGCCGATCTCACGCCACTCCACCAAGCGTACGCATATGGCGGTGCACCCGATGGGCAAACCGGCGGTGACGCATTACCGCATTATGGAGCACTTCCGCGCGCATACCCGTTTGCGTCTGCGTCTGGAAACCGGCCGTACCCATCAGATCCGCGTGCATATGTCCCATATCAATCATCCGCTGGTAGGCGATCAGCTGTACGGTGGCCGCCCACGTCCGCCGAAAGGCGCATCGGAGGCATTTATTGCTACGCTGCGCGGTTTCGATCGCCAGGCGCTGCACGCCACCATGCTGCGTTTGTATCACCCAATCAGCGGTATCCAGATGGAGTGGCATGCGCCGTTGCCGCAGGATATGGTCGATCTGATTAACGCGCTGAAGGTCGATACCGAAGAATTCAAAGATCAGATGAATTGGTAATGGATTCGCTTATTCTGCCTGATTGGCCGTTGCCTGCAGGGGTCAAAGCCTGCAGCACCACACGTGGTGGCGGTATTAGCCTGCCGCCATATGATTCGCTCAACCTCGGCACCCATGTCGGGGATGTTGCGTCTGCGGTAGAGCGTAACCGTGAACGGCTGGTGGGGGGCGTGAGTCTGCCGCAGATGCCGCTTTGGCTGGAGCAGGTTCACGGTACCCGCGTAGTGCGGCTGGATGGACACACCCCAACCGATCTGTGTGCGGATGCGGTTTACAGCAATGTGCCGGGGCAGGTGTGCGCAGTGATGACGGCGGACTGCCTGCCGGTGTTGTTCTGCTCACACGCTGGTGATGAGGTTGCCGCTGCCCACGCCGGTTGGCGCGGGCTTTGCAATGGCGTGCTGGAACAGACTCTGGCGGCATTTGCCGCTGAACCGGGCCACATCAGCACCTGGCTTGGTCCGGCAATCGGCCCGCAGCAGTTTGAAGTGGGGCCAGAGGTTCGTGCCGCATTTATGGCAGTGGATAGCGCCGCGGCGGCCGCTTTTATCCCGCACGGCGATAAGTTCCTGGCAGATATCTACCTGCTGGCTCGCCAGCGCCTGCAGCACGCCGGCGTAAAACTCATCTACGGCGGTGATCGCTGTACGGTTAGCGAAATCAGTCAATTTTTCTCCTATCGACGCGATGGAGTAACCGGACGTATGGCAAGTTTAATCTGGCTGATATAACCTATTGAATTAGGACGGTCCACTGACGCATGACGTTGTACTGATAATATAGTGTCGAAATAACCTTGAAAATTTGAGGGATGACCTCATTTAATCTCCAGTAGCAATTTTGACCTACATTGGAGGTGTTATGCGTCTGGATCGTCTTACCAACAAATTCCAGCTTGCCCTCGCCGATGCCCAATCTTTAGCCCTTGGGCACGACAACCAGTTTATGGAACCGTTACATCTGATGAGCGCTCTGCTCACTCAGGAAGGGGGCACGGTTCGTCCATTATTAACTTCAGCCGGTATCGATAGCGGGCGCGTGCGCACCGAAATCGAACAGGCATTGTCTCGTCTGCCTCAGGTTGAAGGCACTGGTGGTGACGTTCAACCGTCCCATGAACTGGTGCGCGTTCTAAACCTGTGCGACAAGCTGGCGCAAAAGCGGGCGGACAAATTCATTTCTTCCGAACTGTTCGTCCTGGCGGTGCTTGAAGATCGCGGAACCTTGACCGATCTGCTGAAAGCCGCCGGAGCAACAGCCGATAAGATCAGTAAGGCCATTGAGCAAATGCGGGGTGGTGACAGCGTGGAAGATCAGGGTGCTGAAGATCAGCGTCAGGCGTTGAAGAAATACACTATCGATCTGACCGAGCGCGCCGAACAGGGCAAACTTGACCCGGTTATCGGCCGTGACGAAGAGATCCGCCGCACTATTCAGGTGTTGCAACGTCGTACCAAGAATAACCCGGTGCTGATCGGCGAGCCTGGCGTGGGTAAAACCGCGATTGTCGAAGGTCTGGCGCAGCGCATCATTAATGGTGAAGTGCCGGAAGGCCTGAAGCACAAACGCGTGTTGTCCCTCGACATGGGGGCGTTGATCGCCGGGGCTAAATACCGCGGTGAATTTGAAGAGCGACTCAAAGGCGTACTGAGCGATCTGTCAAAACAGGAAGGCAGCGTCATTCTGTTTATCGATGAGTTGCATACCATGGTCGGCGCGGGCAAGGCCGATGGCGCAATGGATGCCGGCAACATGCTTAAACCTGCGCTGGCGCGTGGGGAACTTCACTGTGTTGGCGCGACTACGTTGAACGAGTACCGTCAGTATATAGAGAAGGATGCGGCGCTTGAACGTCGTTTCCAGAAGGTCTATGTGGCTGAGCCGAGCGTCGAAGATACCATTGCTATCCTGCGCGGCTTGAAGGAGCGTTATGAGCTGCACCACCATGTGCAGATCACCGACCCGGCGATAGTTGCTGCGGCCACGCTGTCACACCGCTATATCTCCGATCGTCAGTTGCCGGATAAGGCTATCGATCTGATCGATGAGGCGGCGTCAAGTATCCGTATGCAGATGGACTCCAAACCGGAATCGCTCGACAGGCTGGAACGCCGCATTATTCAGCTCAAACTGGAACAGCAGGCGCTGAACAAAGAGTCGGACGACGCCAGCAAGAAACGCCTGGAAATGCTCAGCAGCGAGCTGGAGCAGAAAGAGCGTGAATATTCAGAATTGGAAGAAGAGTGGAAAGCCGAGAAAGCTTCGCTCTCCGGTACCCAGAATATAAAGGCGGAACTGGAGCAGGCCAAGATCACTCTGGAGCAGGCGCGTCGCGTCGGCGATCTGGGACGCATGTCTGAACTGCAGTATGGCAAGATCCCTGAGTTGGAAAAACAGCTCGCCGCCGCTACGCAGGCCGAAGGCAAAACCATGAAGCTACTGCGTAACCGGGTGACTGACGCGGAAATCGCTGAAGTGCTGGCGCGCGCCACCGGTATCCCGGTAGCCAGAATGTTGGAGGGCGAGCGTGACAAACTGCTGCGTCTGGAGCAGGAGTTGCATTCGCGGGTGATTGGCCAGGATGAAGCGGTCACTGCGGTATCCAATGCGATCCGTCGCAGCCGTGCGGGATTGTCTGACCCTAACCGGCCGATCGGCTCGTTCCTGTTCCTCGGCCCGACCGGGGTGGGTAAAACCGAGCTGTGCAAAGCGTTGGCGTCTTTCCTGTTCGACAGTGACGATGCGATGGTGCGTATCGATATGTCCGAGTTTATGGAGAAACATTCGGTATCGCGGCTGGTGGGCGCACCTCCGGGCTACGTTGGTTATGAAGAGGGCGGTTATCTGACCGAGGCCGTGCGCCGTCGACCTTATTCGGTGATCCTGCTGGATGAAGTGGAGAAAGCTCACCCGGATGTGTTCAACATCCTGCTGCAGGTATTGGATGACGGGCGTCTGACCGATGGTCAGGGTCGTACCGTTGATTTCCGCAATACCGTGGTGATCATGACCTCTAACCTTGGGTCTGACCTGATACAGGAACACTTTGGTCAGATGAACTATGCGCAGATGAAAGAATCGGTTATGGAAATGGTTACCCATCATTTCCGTCCGGAATTCATCAACCGTATAGATGAGGTGGTAGTGTTCCACCCGCTCGGCCAGAAGCATATTGCCGAGATTGCCAAGATTCAGCTGGCGCGTCTGTATAAGCGTCTTGAGGAGCGTGGTTACGAAGTCACCATGACCGAACCGGCATTGGCACTGTTGGGCCAAACCGGCTACGACCCTGTTTATGGCGCACGTCCGTTGAAACGCGCTATCCAGCAGGAAATCGAGAACCCGTTGGCGCAGCAAATTCTTTCCGGCAAGCTGATCCCGGGCAAACTGGTGACGCTGGATGTGGAAAACGAGCATATCGTGGCCAGGCAATAACGGCTATTTAGCGTAATAAACAAAAAGGGAGCGGGATACCGCTCCCTTTTTGTTATCTGTTTTTTGCCGGGCTTGTGGGGTTTGCATCCCCCATAGCCCTAAAATCCCACTTTTTAGGCTAATAAATATCCTAAAAAGCCGTTATTGATTAATGTTTGAGCGCTTGAAAAGTTTTTTGCATTTAGGGGTTGCGGCCTTCTGAGAACTCCCTATAATGCGCCTCCACTGACCGGGAACAACGACTCCTCTAACGAGAACAAGTCGCCAGGTCGGTAAGAGAAAAGCGAAATAAACGCTTGACTCTTCGGGTGAAAAGCGTAATATACGCCACCTCGAGATAGCAAGCTACGGCGGCTAACTCACTGCTCTTTAACAATTTATCAGACAATCTGTGTGGGCACTCCACAAGACGATATCCAGTACCTTCGGGTACGAAAAAATATCAAGTCTTGAAGAGTGACTACTGAAGTAAAATTCATTTAGTAACCTTTGAGCATCGCTTCACGAGTTGAAGCAAATCGAACTTTTAAATTGAAGAGTTTGATCATGGCTCAGATTGAACGCTGGCGGCAGGCCTAACACATGCAAGTCGAGCGGTAGCACAGGAGAGCTTGCTCTCCGGGTGACGAGCGGCGGACGGGTGAGTAATGTCTGGGAAACTGCCTGATGGAGGGGGATAACTACTGGAAACGGTAGCTAATACCGCATAACGTCTACGGACCAAAGTGGGGGACCTTCGGGCCTCACGCCATCAGATGTGCCCAGATGGGATTAGCTAGTAGGTGGGGTAATGGCTCACCTAGGCGACGATCCCTAGCTGGTCTGAGAGGATGACCAGCCACACTGGAACTGAGACACGGTCCAGACTCCTACGGGAGGCAGCAGTGGGGAATATTGCACAATGGGCGCAAGCCTGATGCAGCCATGCCGCGTGTGTGAAGAAGGCCTTAGGGTTGTAAAGCACTTTCAGCGAGGAGGAAGGGTTCAGTGTTAATAGCACTGTACATTGACGTTACTCGCAGAAGAAGCACCGGCTAACTCCGTGCCAGCAGCCGCGGTAATACGGAGGGTGCAAGCGTTAATCGGAATTACTGGGCGTAAAGCGCACGCAGGCGGTTTGTTAAGTCAGATGTGAAATCCCCGCGCTTAACGTGGGAACTGCATTTGAAACTGGCAAGCTAGAGTCTTGTAGAGGGGGGTAGAATTCCAGGTGTAGCGGTGAAATGCGTAGAGATCTGGAGGAATACCGGTGGCGAAGGCGGCCCCCTGGACAAAGACTGACGCTCAGGTGCGAAAGCGTGGGGAGCAAACAGGATTAGATACCCTGGTAGTCCACGCTGTAAACGATGTCGATTTGGAGGTTGTGCCCTTGAGGCGTGGCTTCCGGAGCTAACGCGTTAAATCGACCGCCTGGGGAGTACGGCCGCAAGGTTAAAACTCAAATGAATTGACGGGGGCCCGCACAAGCGGTGGAGCATGTGGTTTAATTCGATGCAACGCGAAGAACCTTACCTACTCTTGACATCCAGAGAATTCGCTAGAGATAGCTTAGTGCCTTCGGGAACTCTGAGACAGGTGCTGCATGGCTGTCGTCAGCTCGTGTTGTGAAATGTTGGGTTAAGTCCCGCAACGAGCGCAACCCTTATCCTTTGTTGCCAGCGATTCGGTCGGGAACTCAAAGGAGACTGCCGGTGATAAACCGGAGGAAGGTGGGGATGACGTCAAGTCATCATGGCCCTTACGAGTAGGGCTACACACGTGCTACAATGGCGTATACAAAGAGAAGCGAACTCGCGAGAGCAAGCGGACCTCATAAAGTACGTCGTAGTCCGGATTGGAGTCTGCAACTCGACTCCATGAAGTCGGAATCGCTAGTAATCGTAGATCAGAATGCTACGGTGAATACGTTCCCGGGCCTTGTACACACCGCCCGTCACACCATGGGAGTGGGTTGCAAAAGAAGTAGGTAGCTTAACCTTCGGGAGGGCGCTTACCACTTTGTGATTCATGACTGGGGTGAAGTCGTAACAAGGTAACCGTAGGGGAACCTGCGGTTGGATCACCTCCTTACCTAATGATATTGATTCGAGTGGCGTGCTCACACAGATTGTCTGATGAAAAAGTAATGAGCAAAAGCGCTACCTGTTGATGTAATGAGTCTCTGACTCATGCTGATACGAACCGATTAAGACGTTCAGTTTAATCGGATTTTCGTGTCCCCATCGTCTAGAGGCCTAGGACACTGCCCTTTCACGGCTGTAACAGGGGTTCGAATCCCCTTGGGGACGCCAATCCGATAATGAGTGAAAGACATTATCACCGGTTAGTCATAACCGAAAAAATCTTAAAGATGACTCTTGCGAGTCGTGTTTAAGATATTGCTCTTTAACAATCTGGAACAAGCTGAAAATTGAAACATGACAGCTGAAACTTATCCCTCCGTAGATGTATTGGGGTAAGGATTAACCTGTCATAGAGTCTCTCAAATAAACAGCACGACAGTGTTTTCTGTTTACAGAAACATCTTCGGGTTGTGAGGTTAAGTGACTAAGCGTACACGGTGGATGCCTAGGCAGTCAGAGGCGATGAAGGGCGTGCTAATCTGCGAAAAGTGTCGGTAAGGTGATATGAACCGTTATAACCGGCAATACCCGAATGGGGAAACCCAGTGCAATTCGTTGCACTATCGTTAAGTGAATACATAGCTTAACGAGGCGAACCGGGGGAACTGAAACATCTAAGTACCCCGAGGAAAAGAAATCAACCGAGATTCCCCCAGTAGCGGCGAGCGAACGGGGAACAGCCCAGAACCTGAATCAGTTTGTGTGTTAGTGGAAGCGTCTGGAAAGTCGCACAGTAAAGGGTGATAGTCCCGTACACTAAAATGCACATTCTGTGAGTTCGATGAGTAGGGCGGGACACGTGACATCCTGTCTGAATATGGGGGGACCATCCTCCAAGGCTAAATACTCCTGACTGACCGATAGTGAACCAGTACCGTGAGGGAAAGGCGAAAAGAACCCCGGCGAGGGGAGTGAAATAGAACCTGAAACCGTGTACGTACAAGCAGTGGGAGCCTACTTTGTTGGGTGACTGCGTACCTTTTGTATAATGGGTCAGCGACTTATATTTTGTAGCAAGGTTAACCGTATAGGGGAGCCGTAGGGAAACCGAGTCTTAACTGGGCGAATAGTTGCAAGGTATAGACCCGAAACCCGGTGATCTAGCCATGGGCAGGTTGAAGGTTGGGTAACACTAACTGGAGGACCGAACCGACTAATGTTGAAAAATTAGCGGATGACTTGTGGCTGGGGGTGAAAGGCCAATCAAACCGGGAGATAGCTGGTTCTCCCCGAAAGCTATTTAGGTAGCGCCTCGTGAACTCATCTTCGGGGGTAGAGCACTGTTTCGGCTAGGGGGCCATCCCGGCTTACCAAACCGATGCAAACTCCGAATACCGAAGAATGTTATCACGGGAGACACACGGCGGGTGCTAACGTCCGTCGTGAAGAGGGAAACAACCCAGACCGCCAGCTAAGGTCCCAAAGTCATGGTTAAGTGGGAAACGATGTGGGAAGGCATAGACAGCCAGGATGTTGGCTTAGAAGCAGCCATCATTTAAAGAAAGCGTAATAGCTCACTGGTCGAGTCGGCCTGCGCGGAAGATGTAACGGGGCTAAACCATGCACCGAAGCTGCGGCAGCGACGCTTAGGCGTTGTTGGGTAGGGGAGCGTTCTGTAAGCCGTTGAAGGTGGCCTGTGAGGGTTGCTGGAGGTATCAGAAGTGCGAATGCTGACATAAGTAACGATAAAGCGGGTGAAAAACCCGCTCGCCGGAAGACCAAGGGTTCCTGTCCAACGTTAATCGGGGCAGGGTGAGTCGACCCCTAAGGCGAGGCCGAAAGGCGTAGTCGATGGGAAACAGGTTAATATTCCTGTACTCGGTGTTACTGCGAAGGGGGGACGGAGAAGGCTAGGCTAGCCGGGCGACGGTTGTCCCGGTTTAAGCGTGTAGGGGGAGAGAATTGGTAAATCCGTTCTCTTATTCAACCCTGAGGCGTGATGACGATGCACTACGGTGCAGAAGTAGTTGATGCCAAGCTTCCAGGAAAAGCCTCTAAGCATCAGGTAACACAGAATCGTACCCCAAACCGACACAGGTGGTCAGGTAGAGAATACCAAGGCGCTTGAGAGAACTCGGGTGAAGGAACTAGGCAAAATGGTGCCGTAACTTCGGGAGAAGGCACGCTGGCGCGTAGGTGAAGAGACTTGCTCTCGGAGCCGAAGCCAGTCGCAGATACCAGCTGGCTGCAACTGTTTAATAAAAACACAGCACTGTGCAAACACGAAAGTGGACGTATACGGTGTGACGCCTGCCCGGTGCTGGAAGGTTAATTGATGGGGTCAGCCGCAAGGCGAAGCTCTTGATCGAAGCCCCAGTAAACGGCGGCCGTAACTATAACGGTCCTAAGGTAGCGAAATTCCTTGTCGGGTAAGTTCCGACCTGCACGAATGGCGTAATGATGGCCAGGCTGTCTCCACCCGAGACTCAGTGAAATTGAACTCGCTGTGAAGATGCAGTGTACCCGCGGCAAGACGGAAAGACCCCGTGAACCTTTACTATAGCTTGACACTGAACATTGAGCCTTGATGTGTAGGATAGGTGGGAGGCTTTGAAGCGTGGACGCCAGTCTGCGTGGAGCCAACCTTGAAATACCACCCTTTAATGTTTGATGTTCTAACTCGGCCCCGTAATCCGGGGTGAGGACAGTGTCTGGTGGGTAGTTTGACTGGGGCGGTCTCCTCCCAAAGAGTAACGGAGGAGCACGAAGGTTAGCTAATCACGGTCGGACATCGTGAGGTTAGTGCAAAGGCATAAGCTAGCTTGACTGCGAGAGTGACGGCTCGAGCAGGTACGAAAGTAGGTCTTAGTGATCCGGTGGTTCTGAATGGAAGGGCCATCGCTCAACGGATAAAAGGTACTCCGGGGATAACAGGCTGATACCGCCCAAGAGTTCATATCGACGGCGGTGTTTGGCACCTCGATGTCGGCTCATCACATCCTGGGGCTGAAGTAGGTCCCAAGGGTATGGCTGTTCGCCATTTAAAGTGGTACGCGAGCTGGGTTTAGAACGTCGTGAGACAGTTCGGTCCCTATCTGCCGTGGGCGTTGGAAGATTGAGAGGGGTTGCTCCTAGTACGAGAGGACCGGAGTGAACGCACCACTGGTGTTCGGGTTGTCATGCCAATGGCATTGCCCGGTAGCTAAGTGCGGAAAAGATAAGCGCTGAAAGCATCTAAGCGCGAAACTTGCCTCGAGATGAGTCTTCCCTGGGCCTTTAAGGCCCCTGAAGGAACGTTTAAGACTAAGACGTTGATAGGCTGGGTGTGTAAGTGCAGCGATGCATTGAGCTAACCAGTACTAATGATCCGTGAGGCTTAACCTTACAACACCGAAGGTGTTTTAGAGAGATTGGTGTAGATTTTCAGCGAAGTTCCGAGATTGGTTTCAATGGCGACACGAGAGTGAAGCGGTTGGAATGAAACAGAATTTGCCTGGCGGCAATAGCGCGGTGGTCCCACCTGACCCCATGCCGAACTCAGAAGTGAAACGCCGTAGCGCCGATGGTAGTGTGGGGTCTCCCCATGCGAGAGTAGGACACTGCCAGGCATCAAATAAACGTTATCAGCATGACATCTGGTAATGAGCAGGATCGCCAAGCGCGGTTTTGCCTGCATCGAAAGGTGCAACGTAAAAGAATCGGTGGAGCGGTAGTTCAGTTGGTTAGAATACCTGCCTGTCACGCAGGGGGTCGCGGGTTCGAGCCCCGTCCGTTCCGCCACTTATTGATAAGCCCTGAGTCTATGACTCAGGGCTTTTTCATATTGAAAATTTGTCATGATTGAAATATCGTGCGTATTTTATGCGGTGAAAGGCTGTTATTGATAAATAATTGTCTGAATTTAACGTCAACATAAAGAATAATATACCCGACATCATTACTTTTGCCGGGTGATGTACCTTGAAGAAGGTTATTTAATATTTTGCCGTGCCAGTTCTAACTGAATATCCTTATTCAGGTTAGCCACCCAGCGATTGTAATTTGAATGAATCTTGCCCTCTTTGGCATCCATATTGTGCTTCCCACATACCTAATCTGGTAACGATTCGTACTGTAAGTAATACGGATGTCGGCGCCGTAGCCGCGCAACAATATTTTGCCATCGATAACGCCTTCACTGACCGGGTTGATGATCCAGCCACGGTTAAGCCCGGCGTAGAGAATAGCCTGACGCACCTGAACTTCGCTGTGGCTACCGGCAACGCTTTGATTGATGTTTTGCACGGGAGCGGTACCTGCACAGCCGCTAGCCAGAACGGCGACGAATACGCCAGCTAAAATGCGTGTTAACGGTTTCATACTCTTTTCCCTGAGTGATAGTAAATAATAAATACATTAGCTATTGGAATGTTTTAGACGAGACATCCCCTTCATTAAGATACTAACAAGAACCATTGTCGATAAATATGGATGATTTTTATCGTGATAGTTTTACGTCGCTTAATTCTCTCTAGGTTATGTCTATAACTAAGCTTAATCATTTAATCGAGTATTCCGAGCAAAAATAAGAATTTTGCGCATGCATTATTGGGTTAAATATAATAAATTTACGCACGGAATTTTTCTGACCTGTAATAGCATTAATGGCGGGCGGCATGAATATACTCAGTTGGTGGGCGATGGCTCCCGATCGTGGAACGCGTGAAGCATGGCGCCAGTGGGCTACAGATACTCATCTTGCCGCTGAATACCAAGGTGCGTTACCCGCATGTTCCCATATCCCCATGATGTCGCTACGGCGGATGAGTGTTGGAACGCGGTTGGCCGTCGAGAGCGGGCTGATCTTATTAAACGACCATCAGGCGGATATGGCGATTTTTACCAGTCGTCATGGTGAGCTGGAGCGCACGCACAAAATTCTTCAGCATCTGCATCAGGAACAGCCATTGTCACCCACAGATTTTGCCATGTCGGTGCACAATACCGCGGCGGGGTGGTTGACCATTACGGCGAAGAATACCTTACCGACCACTTCACTGGCTGCCGGTGAAGACAGCTTTCAACAGGGAATGATTGAAGCCCAGGCCGTGTTGGCCACCGGCAGTGCCGAGCGGGTGTTATTAATTGATTTTGACGGTATCGTGCCGGAGGTTTACCAACCTTTCATCCCGGCGAATCCCTTCCCCTATGCAGTCGCGCTGCTGCTCGAAAGCGGCGATTCATTGAATTGTCGTGTGGTAACGCCTGGGCCGGATCTCCGTAAGGAACCGCAGAGCCTGTCGTTTTTGCGTGGCTGGCTTGGCGCAGATAAAGAATTCATGGTGCCTGGCCCGCAGCACTGTTGGATGTGGGAGCGCTGATGGCCAGGGTTATACCTGCTGAACACATCCCCAAGCAATCCTCATGGGTGAACCGTTGCTGGCGGGTTATCGCCACCGGTTTGTGTTTTTCGCTTTTCGGCCTCGGGGGGCTGTTGCTGTCCGGCATCTGGTTTAACCTGATGCGTCTGGCAGTCCGCGATCCTGCGCGCCGCAGCCAACTGACGCAGAATTCAATCCGAAACAGCTTTCGCTTCTTTCTGGCGACTACCCGGTTTTTTGGCGTACTGGATTATCGTTTCGACGGTGCCGAGCGCCTCAAAGAGGATCGCGGTTGTCTGGTGATCGCCAACCATCCCAGCCTGCTGGATTATGTGCTGCTGGCTTCGCGCATGCCGCGCTGCGACTGCATCGTTAAAGAGGCCCTGCTGAATAATGTGTTTGTCAGCGGTGTGATAAAGGCGGCAGGTTACCTGGCCAATGCGGAGTCGGATCGTTTGCTGGAACAATGCCGGCAACGCCTGGCTAGCGGCGGTACTATCCTGATCTTCCCTGAAGGGACACGCACCTCGCCAGGCAAGGCACTCAGGCTACAGCGAGGGGCGGCAAATATAGCGCTGCGCAGCCAGTGTGACATTCGGGTGGTACAGATTCACTGTCGCCCGCCCATGCTGACGAAACAGGGCAAATGGTATAACATTCCGCCGATAAAACCTCAGTTCCATATCACCGTTCAGGATAAGATCGAAACCCGTACCTTTATTCGTGCGGATGACGTTTCTCCCGCCCTTGCGGCAAGAAGATTAACCCAGCATTTAACTGACGCTTTACAGTCAGACTCTATAAATAATGAGAAATAGTGGAATGAATTTATTGAGCACCGAAATCAAGCAATTGATCATTGATACGCTCAATCTTGAAGGTATGACGCCGGAGGAGATTGATGCCGAAGCACCGCTGTTTGGCGAGGGACTGGGCCTGGATTCGATTGATGCGTTGGAATTGGGCCTGGCATTAAAGAACCGTTATGGCGTGGTGCTGTCAGCTGAAAGCGAAGACATGCGCCAACATTTTTATTCCGTGGAAACGCTGGTGAAGTTTGTTTCTGCACTGCGTAGCAAATAAGAGGTTTTCATGGATAAGCAAGCTATTTACCTGCAAATTCAGGCACTGCTGGTCAAACTGTTTGAACTGGATGCTGATGATATTAAACCGGAATCTCGCCTTTACGAAGAGCTGGAGCTGGACAGCATTGATGCGGTAGATCTGGTGGTGCATCTGCAGAAAACCACCGGCAAGAAGATTAAGCCGGAAATGTTCAAGTCGGTGCGCACCGTGCAGGACGTGGTTGACGCTATCGATGAACTGCTGAAATCAGACAGTTAACGCCGCGGCGCTAAGATGAGAACCGCCTCATGGCTGAACCCTGTCTTGCGGTTGCTGCAGATCCTGACCTGGCTGCTGCTGTTGCTTTACCCACTGGCGGTGTGGGCTGGCCTGACGCGCTGGGGAACCACAATCCTGGCGCCCTTACTGGCGGCAGTGTTTGCGTTGCGGCTGTTGGTTTTGCGCGGCAACCTGCACCGGCACATGTGGCTGGGCAAGGCGTTAGCCGGGGTAGGTATCCTGCTGGCACTCGCCAGTTGGGGGCTGAAGCAGACCCACTGGTTGCTGTATTACCCGGTGTTGGTCAACGTTTTACTGCTTTTGCTGTTTGCCTACTCCCTGTTTTCGCCGCCCACGGTGGTTGAACGGCTGGCACGAATTACCGAACCGCAATTAGGCGCCACCGGCGTGGCTTATACCCGACGGGTGACTCAGGTCTGGTGCGGGTTCTTTATTGTTAATGGCGCAATAGCGCTGGCAACCTGCCTGTCAGACGATATAGCGCTCTGGACGCTGTATAACGGCGGCATCAGTTATCTGCTGATGGGGGCATTAATGGGTATTGAATGGATAGTCAGGAAAAGGATCAGGCGCGCCTGAGTTTACCGATGAGCCAGTGGCTCAGCGCGGAGCGGGATGATTCCCTGCTTATTGCCTGGCGTGGCCCGCAGGCACTGCGTCTTGGCCAATTCCGTCGCGATGTCGCCACCCTGGCCGCGAGGTTGGCAGGCAGGGAGGAACGCCGCTGGGCGCTGTGTTTTGATGATAGTTATCGTTTTGCCGTTGCCTGGCTGGCATCGCTTTATGCCGCCAGATTGCCGGTGATCTTCGGTCACCAGCGTGAAGCTATCCTCAAAGAGCAGCGGGCGGATTACGACGCTTTGCTGACCGATTTCCCTCTCAATCCCGGTACGCCGGTTCTGAGCGTGGCAGAGGGCTCTGTGGCGGATATCCCGCTGCCCACCTGGCCTCAGGATCCTCGATTTATTCTTTATACCTCAGGGTCGACCGGCCAGCCGCAAGCGGTAATCAAATCTGTCGCCTGCATGGATCGTGAGAGCGAGCTGTTGGCCGCCGAGTGGGGCGAAGTCTTTCAGGGCTGCTGCGTGGCGGCATCGGTGTCTCATCAGCATATGTACGGCCTGAGCTTCCGCCTGTTCCTGCCGCTGGCGCTTGGCCTGCCATTTGATGCGCAATTGACGCAATATCATGAGCAACTGATTGCCAGGCATCAGGAACGGCGTCTGATTTTTGTCAGCAGCCCGGCGTGGCTTAAACGTTTGGATAACCGGTTGGCGTTTTCAGCCTGTGCCCAGGTGTTTTCCGCCGGTGGCCCGCTAACCTTTGCCGAAGCGCAGCTTACCCGGCAAATGCTGAAGGTGCTGCCGCTGGAGATTTACGGCACCACCGAAACCGGCATGCTGGCCTGGCGCAGACAAACCGAGGAGGCAGAGCTTTGGCGGTTGTTTACGTCCATTGAGCTAAGGGTTAATTCGGATAAAAGCGTCAACGTAGCCTCGCCGCTGATACCTGATAGCGGTGAGGCGGCGCTGAGCGATATTATCCAGCTTGCAACGAATGGCCGGCTATTTCAGCTGAATGGCCGCGCCGATCGGATTATCAAGGTAGAAGAGAAACGTCTGTCGCTGACGGAAATTGAGCGACGCCTGAAAGCCTTGACGGAGATCGCCGATGCCGCGGTGCTGCCACTCCAGCAAAGAGGGCGTACCCTGTTGGCGGCGGCGATAGTGCTCTCCCCGCACGGTGAAACTCGCCGGCAAAGCATGTCCGAAGGGGCTTTCACCCGAGAACTCTGCCAGGCTCTGCGTAGCTGGCTGGAGCCGGTGGCATTGCCGCGCAGTTGGCGCTTTATTGATGTCATCCCGCTTAACCCGCAGGGCAAACGCGCCTATGCCGAACTACAGGAGCTGTTTTTATGATGCAACCTGAGGTCCTGCAACAGCAGGTGAGAGATGCGACCCACGCCAGCCTGTTATTGCGTCTGCCCGAGGGGCTGTTTTGGTTTCGCGGCCATTTTCCTGAGCAGCCGATCCTGCCCGGCGTGGCCCAAGTGAACTGGGCGATGCAGTATGCGCATCAGCTATTGGGCATCAAGGCGGCGTTCAAAGGTATCGACGTCGTCAAGTTTCAACAGCCCTTGTTACCGGAGCAGAGCGTATTGCTGCTGCTTGAATGGCAACCGGCGCGCCACAAGTTGTTGTTCAGCTATCGCCTCGGTGAGGCTACCGCCAGCAGCGGTAAGATTTCGCTATGTCAGTGACCGCGCCGTTCTCTCCTTGCATTGTTATCCCTTGTTTCAATCATGGGCAGATGATGGCTGACGTGCTTGCCTCGCTGACCGGTTATGACCTGCCGTGCCTGGTGGTGGATGATGGCAGCGCTGCCGCTACCGCCGACGAATTGCAACGGCTGGCGGCTGAGTTACCTTGGGTTCAACTGCTGCGGCTGGAGCAAAATCAGGGCAAAGGCGCGGCGGTGATCGCTGGGCTGCAATGGGCGCACAACCAGGGCTACAGTCACGCTCTGCAGGTGGATGCCGACGGCCAGCATCAATTGAGCGATATCCCGGACATGATAGCCGAAGCGCGCGCTCACCCCGATTGTTTGATTTCCGGTCAACCGGTCTACGACAGCTCGGTGCCGAAGGCGCGGCTGTATGGCCGCTATGTCACTCACGTATGGGTGTGGATAGAAACCCTGTCGCTGTCGCTGAAAGACAGCATGTGCGGTTTTCGCGTCTACCCGGTGGAACCGACGTTGGCGCTGGCGGCGAGTCACCCGCTCGGCAAGCGCATGGATTTCGATACCGAGGTGATGGTCAGGCTGTACTGGCAAGGTGTGCCAAGCCGCTTTCTGCCGACGCGCGTCACCTATCCGGTCGATGGCGTTTCCCATTTTGACGCACTGCGCGACAACCTGCGTATTTCCTGGATGCACACCCGTTTGTTTTTCGGCATGTTGCCGCGTATTCCACGTCTGCTGTGCCGCAAGCCGGCTAATTCATTGCACTGGTCGGCAACCGAAGAACGCCATGGCCTGTGGGGTATCCGGCTCATGCTGCAGGTTTACCGGCTATTTGGCCGCCGGGCATTTCAGCTGCTGCTGTACCCGGTGATTGGCTATTTCTGGCTGACCGGTCGTGCTCAGCGCAAGGCATCACGCGACTATCTGCAACGCTTGCAAGAGTTTGCACAGGGCAGGCAACAAGCCTTGCCCGCACCGCTCAACAGTTTTCGTCACTTTATGCGCTTCGGCGATGCGATGCTCGATAAGCTGTCAAGCTGGCGTGGGGAACTGCATGACATTCGTTTGGTGGATCGCGCCAGCTGCGAACGGCAGATCGCTTCCGGCAAAGGCACGCTGATCCTGGCTTCACACCTGGGGGATATTGAGTCGTGTCGCGCGCTGGGTGAGCTGGATTCGAACGTTAAGGTCAATGCTTTGGTGTTTACCGAACATGCCGAGCGCTTCAACCAGGTGATGAAAGAGGTGAATCCGCGCGCCAATCTGAATCTGATTCAGGTTACTTCGCTGGGCCCGGAAACGGCCATGCGTCTGCAAGACAAGCTCAACGCCGGTGAATGGGTGGCGATTGTCGGCGATCGTACCTCCGCCGGAAAGCATCAGCGTGGCGAACGGCCGCGCGTGGTGTGGAGCCATTTCCTCGGCAAGCCGGCGCCTTTTCCGCAGGGGCCGTTCGTCCTGGCCGCCGCGCTGCGTTGCCCGGTATTTCTGATGTTCGGCCTCAAGCAACAGGGGCGGCTGAACGTGTATTTCGAACCCTTTGCCGATCCGCTGCTATTACCCCGTGCTCAGCGCCGCCAGGCATTGCAGCAGGCGGTAGATAATTATGCCGCGCGGCTCGAGCACTATTGCCTGTTGGCACCGCTCGACTGGTTCAATTTTTTCGATTTCTGGCAGTTGGCGGCACAGGAGCCTGAGACATGAAGCTAACAGAAGATCCGCGTTTTTCCACCCGGATTGAGATGACTATCCCGTTCCATGATACCGACGCCATGGGCGTGGTGTGGCACGGCAACTACTTTCGCTATTTTGAGATCGCGCGCGAAGCCTTGCTGAAGCAGTTCAATTACGGTTATCGCCAGATGCAGGCTTCGGGTTATGTTTGGCCGATCGTGGATACGCGGGTGAAATACATTGCGCCGGTGCTGTTTGAGCAACGGATCATCGTCTGCGCTGAACTGGAAGAGTATGAGAATCGCCTGCGCATTGGTTACCGCATCCTCGATGCGCAAAGCGGCAAAACCACCACCCGTGGGCACAGTATCCAGGTGGCGGTGGATGCCGAAAGCAAAGAGATGTGCTTTGTTTCGCCACAAATACTGTTGGATAACATCGGGGGCGAGCAATGAAAAGCGGGTTATTGATGGTCGTCGCCCTGTTCAGCCTGAGCGCCCAGGCGGTCACGTTGACGGAGTTGCAGCAGCGCTTTAGCCAACAGCCGGTGTTGCGTGCCGAGTTCGAGCAACAGCGCAGCATCAGCGGTATGGCGAAACCGCTGAAATCGCGCGGCGAACTGCTGATTTCCCAGCAAAAAGGGCTGTGGTGGTCACAGCAGAAACCTTTCCCGCTGACCTTGTTGCTGGACGATAAACGTATGGTGCAAACCCTGGCCGGCCAGCCCCCGCAGGTGGTGACGGCGGATAACAACCCGCAGATGTTCCAGTTTAATCACCTGCTGACCGCGTTGTTCCACGCCGACAGCCAGGCGCTGGAGCAAAACTTTGCCTTGCAGTTCAGCGATCTGGGGCACAACAAATGGCGGTTGGTGCTGACGCCAAAAACCACGCCGCTCGATCGCTTGTTCAAACGCATTACGCTCAACGGGGAGCAATTCCTGGAAACCATTGATATCGACGATATGCAAAACGATGCCACGCACATTCGCTTCTTTAATCAACGTACGGTGCCGCAGGAACTGACCGTTGATGAGCAACAGCGTTTTGCGTCCTGAACAGCATCGGCGGCTGGCCTTTGGCTGGTTGGCGATTTGCCTGATATTGCTCGCTGCGCTGTGCTGGCTGCTGCCTCGCAGCCAGATCAACAGCAGTGTGCTGGCGTTATTGCCGAAGCAGCAACTGGTGGGCGTGCCCGATGAACTGGCCGACGGCTTCAGCCGCAGGCTCGATCGCCAATTGATGTGGCTGGTGAGCCCACCGCCAGGTGCGGACAGCGCGGCAGTGAGCTGGTGGTGGCAGCAATTGCGGCAGATGCCGCAATTGCAGCAGGTTGGCGGCCCGATGGACGCGCAACGCCAGCAGCAGTGGGGACGATTTTTTTATCAGCACCGCAACGTGTTGCTGGACGATGCCACCCGGCAACGGCTGATGCAGGGGCCGGATGTGCAAAGCCAGTGGATCCTCGGCCAGCTTTACTCGGCCTTCGCCGGTGTCAGCGGCAAGGAACTGGCTAACGATCCGCTGATGTTGGTGCGCGGTTCGCAGTTGGCGCAGCAGCGCAACGGCGGTTCACTGAGCTTAGCAAACGGCTGGCTGGTGGCGCGTGACCCGCAGGGGCGCAGTTGGTATCTGCTGCACGCCGAGCTTGGCGCTTCCTCTTATGACATCGGCAGCGCACGAAGCACGGTAGATAAACTGACGGCGTTGCAACAGCAACTGCAACAACGTTGGCCGGGCGCCGAGGTGTTGAACCGCGGCACGCTCTATTACAGCAACTACGCCAGCCAGCAGGCTGAACGGGATATATCGACCATTGGTCTGGCCTCGGTGGCGGGAGTCTTCCTTCTGGTGCTGTTCATGTTCCGCTCAGTATTACCGCTGTTGCTGTGTGCGCTGTCGGTGGGGATCGGCGCATTGGCGGGTACCGTCGCCACGCTGCTGGCGTTTGGTGAAATTCATTTGATGACGCTGGTGCTGAGCATCAGCATCGTCGGCATTTCGGCAGATTACGCGCTCTATTTTCTGACCGAACGCAGGGTGCATGGGCAGCAATCGACGCCGTTGGCCAGTTTGCAAAAACTGCTGCCGGCACTGTCGATGGCGCTGCTGACTACCGTGGTCGCCTATCTGGCGCTGTTGATTGCGCCGTTCCCGGGCCTGCAGCAGTTGGCGGTGTTTGCCGCCGCAGGCCTGAGCGCCGCCTGCATTACCGTGATCTGCTGGTATCCGCAGCTGTCGCGTCGGCTGCCGGTGCGTCCGGCGCCGGGGCTGGCGTTTATCCTTCGTTGGCTGCACGCCTGGCGCCACCGGCCACTGCTGCGCTATGGGCTGCCCGGCACAGCAGTGCTGGTCATTATTGCCGGTTTCAGCCAACTGAAAGTGGATGACGATATCGGCCAACTGCAGGCGTTGCCGGTGGCGTTGCAGCAGCAAGAACAGCGTATCGCCGCGTTGACCGGCCAGCATAACGATCAGAAATGGTTGGTGGTGTACGGTGCCGATGGCGAACAACTGCTGCAGCGGCTGGAGTTGTTGCAACCCAAGCTGGCGCAGGCCAAACGGCAAGGCGTGCTGGCGGATTATCGCCTGCTGCCGCTGCCTTCGCATCAGCGTCAGCAGGAAAACGTCACCCTGTTGCAACGCGTAGCGCCACAGGTGATGGCGCAGTTGCAGCAGGCGGAACTGACGCTGAATGCGCCTGACTTGACCGCTGACTGGGTGACGCCGCAACAGTGGCTGGGCAGCGTGGTCAGCGAGGGGTGGCGTCTGCTTTGGCTGACGTTGCCTGACGGCCGCAGTGCGGCGCTGGTGCCGGTCAACGGCGTGCAAAACAGCGCGGCGATGCAGGCGTTGGCTGGGCAGGTGCCGGGCACCGGTTGGATTGACCGGAAAACCGAATTCAGCGAACTGTTCGGCCAGTACCGGCTGTATCTTTCGTCTCTGCTGGCGCTGTCGGTGGCGGCGATCGCACTGATCTACCTGTGGCGTTTTGGGTTGGGGCACGGCCTGCGCTGTATGGTGCCGACGCTGTTGTCGCTGGGCTGCGGTATTGCGGTGCTGGCGCTGAGCGGCCATTCGCTGAATCTGTTTTCGCTGTTGGCGCTGATATTGGTATTGGGGATTGGTATTAACTATACGCTGTTCTTCACCAATCCCCGGGGCACGCCGACCACCTCGATGTTCGCCATCTTTATGGCGGTCTTCACCACCCAACTGACCTTTGGCATGCTGGTACTGAGCCATACTCAGGCCATCAGCAGTTTTGGCATTGTACTAAGCAGCGGCATCGCCGTGGCATTTCTGTTGGCACCGCTGACGTTAGCAACGAAAAGAAAAAGAGGAAAAGCCTGATGCGCGGCTTACGAATGATGCTGTTAATGCTGGCAACCCTGCTGGCCGGCTGTGCCGGTTCGCAGGATCCCGCCTTGCCGCAGGCGTGGCTGAAACCCGGGACGCGGGTGACATTGCCGTCGCCGGTGTTGGAGCAACCGATCAGCCAGCAGCAGTTATTGACCGCCGAAGTGAAGGGACAGCGGCATTCGATGCTGGTGCTGCTCAATGCCGACGGCCGGCGCCTGCAACTGGTGGGGATGTCGCCGCTGGGCATCCGCTTGTTCAACCTGACCTATGATCGTCAGGGGATCCACACCGAGCAGTTGATCAAAGTGGGTGAACTGCCGCCCGCCAATCAGGTGCTGGCTGATATCATGCTGAGCTATTGGCCAGCGGCCGACTGGCAGCCCTTGCTGCCTGCAGGATGGCGGTTGGAGGATCGGCCGGAGGTGCGCCGTCTGTATGACGATCGCGGCGCGACGATCGGTGAAATTCGTTATCAGCAAGCCAATGGCCAACGCAATCCGCTGTCGATAACCCAATCCGCTTTCCATTACCGCATCACCATTCAGAATCTGGGGAGCGAATAATGATCTATTTCACTGCCGTAGGGATGGTGAGCGCGCTGGGCGACAGCCTGCCGCAGATCGCGGAAAATTTGGCTCGCGGCGTATCGCCTGGCATGCAGAGACAGACGCAGTGGCTGCTCGGCGGCGTGCCATCCTGGTTCGGTAACGTACAGGGCGAGCTGCCCGCCGTTCCTGAGGCGCTCAAACGCCATAACTCTCGCAACAACCGCCTGCTGTTGGCCGCATTGGCGCAAATCGAGGTACCGGTGCGCGAGGCCATCGCCCGCTACGGTGCCGATCGCGTTGCGGTGATCATGGGCACCAGCACCTCCGGCATTCGTGAAGGTGAACTGGCGCTGCAACAGCATCAGGCAGGGCAGTGGCCTCAGCGCTATGATTATCAGCAGCAGGAGTTGGGCGACCCAGGCCAGTTCCTCAGCGCTTTTCTTGCTACCCGTGGCCCGGCCTATACCCTGTCTACCGCCTGTTCCTCCAGTGCGCGCGCCATCATCAGCGGTAAACGCCTGATTGATGCCGGGCTGGTGGACGCGGCGATTGTGGGCGGTGCCGATAGCCTGTGCCAGATGCCGATCAACGGCTTTAACAGCCTGGAGTCGCTGTCGGCGGAGCGTTGCACGCCATTCTCCGCCGGGCGCAGTGGCATCAATATTGGCGAGGCCGCAGCGCTGATGCTGCTGACGCGTGAGCCGGCAACAGTCGCGTTGCTGGGTGTCGGAGAGTCTTCCGATGCCTGGCATATGTCGGCACCGCATCCGGAAGGCGCCGGTGCAGAACGGGCTATCAACATGGCGCTGCGACAGGCGGGTTTGAGCGTCGAACAGATCGGTTATATCAATTTGCACGGCACCGCGACACGGCTTAACGATCTGGTAGAAGCTCAGGTGGTGAATCGCCTGTTTGGCGCGCAGACGCCGTGCAGCTCCACCAAGCACCTCACCGGCCACACGCTCGGTGCCGCCGGTGCGGTAGAAGCGGCGCTGAGTTGGTTGTTATTGACCCAGCCATTGCCATTGCCACAGCAGGATTTCAGCGTTGCGCCCTGCGATGGCGAGCTGGCACCGATAGGTCTGGTTTACCGGCCGCAACCGTTGCGCCAGCGCGCTATCTTGTCTAATTCGTTTGCGTTCGGCGGCAATAATGCCTGCCTGTTGCTGGGGGATGCGCCATGAGTCGTTATCACACTGCGGAATACTATTTGCCCCACGCATCGCCGATGGTGCTGCTGGAAAGGGTGCTTGAGGTGGGTGAGGAGCACGCGCAGTGCGCGGTGACAGTCAGCCCTGACGGCGTATTGGCCCCCTTTCTTGACGCACAGGGCGCGCTGCCTGGTTGGTACGGCATTGAGCTGATGGCGCAGGCCATCGGCGTCTGGAGCGGTTGGCATGGCAGGCAACATGCCCAATCGCCGCAGCTTGGCATGCTGCTCGGCGGGCGCGCTATTCACTGCGAACTGCCGGTATTTCCTGCCGGCAGCGAACTGCGGGTTAGCGTGCAGCAACTGCTGAAAGACGAAAAGCTGGCCAGTTTCGAATGTGAAATCAGTATCGATAATGTGCGGGTCGCACAGGGCAGGCTGAATACCTATCAGCCTGATCAACAAGAAATAATCCAATTGACTACTTTAAGGGGAAACGCATGATGCGTTCCGTTTTAGTCACCGGCGCCAGTAAAGGGATCGGTCAGGCTATTGCCTGCCGCCTGGCTGCGGATGGCTTTTTGATCGTCGTTCACTATCACCGCGATAAAACCGGGGCAGAGTACACGCTGCAGCAAATTGCCACCGCCGGCGGGCAAGGGCGTTTGATTCAGTTTGATATCAGCAACCGCACCCAGTGCCGCGAGCAGCTTGAGCAAGATATTGAGGTTCACGGCGCCTATTACGGCGTGGTGAACAATGCGGGCATTACCCGCGATGGCGCTTTCCCGGCACTGAGCGAAGAGGACTGGGACGGGGTGATCCACACTAACCTCGACAGTTTCTACAATGTGCTTCACCCCTGCGTCATGCCGATGATTGGCCTGCGCAAAGGCGGGCGAATCATTGCGCTGTCGTCGGTTTCCGGCGTAATGGGTAACCGTGGACAGGTCAACTACAGCGCGGCCAAGGCCGGCGTAATCGGTGCCTGCAAGGCGCTGGCTGTCGAGTTGGCGAAACGCAAAATTACCGTTAACTGCATCGCCCCGGGCCTGATTGACACCGGCATGATTGACATGGAGCCGGCGGCGCTGATTGAAGCGATGCGCACGATCCCGCTCAAACGCATGGGCTCGGCGGAAGAGGTGGCCGGGCTGGCCAGCTATTTGATGTCAGATATTGCCGGCTATGTAACGCGGCAGGTCATTTCCATTAACGGAGGAATGGTATGACGCAGCGAGTGGTTGTGACCGGCATGGCGGGTGTTACCGCCTTCGGTAATAACTGGGCGGACGTGTCCGGCCGGCTGAAGCAGGGGAAGAATGCGGTGCGTTATATGGCGCCATGGGAAGAATATCAGGGGTTGAACACCCTCCTTGGCGCACCGATCGATGATTTCGTGCTGCCGGAGCATTATACGCGCAAGCGCATCCGCTCGATGGGGCGTGTTTCACTGCTGGCGACCCGTGCGACCGAACTGGCGCTTGAGCAGGCCGGGTTGCTGGATGAGGCGGTGTTGACCAACGGCGAGACCGGCATCGCCTACGGCTCCTCTACCGGCAGCACCAAACCGGTCAGTGAGTTCGCCACCATGCTGACGGAAAAACACACCAACAATATCACCGGCACCACCTATGTGCAGATGATGCCGCATACCGCAGCGGTGAATACCGGCCTGTTTTTCGGCCTGCGGGGGCGGGTAATCCCGACTTCCAGCGCCTGTACTTCAGGCAGCCAGGCGATTGGCTACGCTTACGAGAGCATTCGCCACGGTTATCAGACGGTGATGGTGGCGGGTGGAGCCGAGGAACTGTGTCCTTCGGAAGCGGCGGTGTTCGATACGTTGTTTGCGACCAGCCAGCAAAACGATCGCCCGGATCTGTCGCCACGCCCGTTTGATCGTCAGCGCGACGGCCTGGTGATTGGCGAGGGGGCGGGAACCTTGATCCTTGAGTCGCTGGAGCATGCGCAGGCGCGCGGTGCCACAATTTACGGCGAGATTATCAGTTTTGCGACCAACTGCGATGCGGCGCATATTACCCAACCGCAGCGGGAAACCATGCAGATTTGCATGCAGCAGGCGCTGAAGGCCTCTGGGCTGGCGACCGGCGATATCGGCTACATCAGCGCTCACGGTACGGCGACCGATCGCGGCGATATAGCGGAAAGCCAGGCAACGGCGGCGATTTTCGGCAACCGCACGCCAATCTCCTCGCTGAAAAGCTATTTTGGCCATACGTTGGGTGCCTGCGGCGCGCTTGAAGCCTGGATGACGCTGGAGATGATGCGTGAAAGCCGCTTTGCGCCGACCATCAACCTCAGTGAACCGGACAGTGCCTGCGGCGATCTGGATTACATCATGGGCGAATATCGGCAAATTGATACCGAGTTTGTGCAATCGAACAACTTCGCGTTCGGTGGTATTAACACCTCGTTGATCCTGCGCCGCTGGGCGTAATTCCTTCAAACCGGGGCGCTCGCTCCGGTTATTGTTGCCATTTAATCAAAAGTCTTATGCGCAATAGGGCGTTTTTGATCAACAAAACAGTTGCCATAATCCTCCCATATCGCATCAACATCCTAATGAGAGAATAACATTATGAGCATCCCTGCATTTGGTTTAGGCACTTTCCGTCTTCAGGATCAGGTCGTGATCGACTCGGTCAGCACTGCGCTGGAGTTGGGGTATCGCGCGATTGATACTGCGCAGATCTACGAAAACGAAGCGGCGGTAGGCCAGGCAATTGCCGCCAGCGGCATACCGCGTGACGAGTTGTTCATCACCACCAAGATTTGGATCGCCAATCTGGCGAAGGGCAAGTTGATCCCGAGCCTGCAAGAGAGCCTGAGCAAGCTGCAAACGGCCTACGTTGATTTGACGCTGATCCACTGGCCATCACCCAATGGCGAAGTCCCCGTTGCCGAGTTTATGGCTGAGCTGCTGGAAGCCAAAAAACTGGGGCTGACGCGCCAAATCGGGGTGTCCAACTTCACCCTGGACCTGATGCAGCAGGCGATCGATGCCGTGGGCGCAGAGCAAATCGCGACTAACCAAATTGAGCTGTCCCCGTATCTGCAGAACCGTCAGGTGGTTGAATTTGCTCAGCAGCACGGCATTGCCATCACCTCCTACATGACGCTGGCCTATGGCAAAGCGCTGCAGGATGAAACCATCAAGGCTATCGCGGCACGGCGCAACGCGACCCCCGCTCAGGTTATCCTGGCCTGGGCGCTGCAACTGGGTTACGCGGTGATCCCTTCTTCCACCCGGCGTGAAAACCTGGCGAGCAACCTGCTGGCGCAGCAGTTGACGCTGACTGCGGAAGAAATGGCGGAGATGGCTACGCTGGAAAGCAATGGCCGTTTGGTTAGTCCGGAAGGCCTGGCGCCGAACTGGGATTAATGTTCCGGAACATGTGCATCAGGGCGCCCAAGGGGCGCCTTTTTTATTGCGCCAGGCGTTCGCTGACAAAGTCGATAAAGCTGCGCAGGCGGTTGCTGACCGCACTGTCGCTGTAATACACCGCATTGATCGGCATCGCTACCGGCAGGGTCTCTTTCACCAAAATCGGCATCAGATTGCCGCGTTCGATATCCGCATCGATCATAAAATCCGACAGGCAGGCAATACCGTTACCGTGCAGGCACAGATGACGCTGGGTTTCACCGCTGTTGGTGGTCAGCCCCGGCGTGATTTCCAGTTGACGGCCGTCGGCACAGGCCAGCGGCCAGCGGTTCAAGCTGGGCAGATCGTTAAAACCGATACAGCAATGCCGTTCCAGCGCCTCTACCGTCTGCGGCGTGCCGTACTGCGCCAGATAAGCGGGGGAGGCCAGCACGCGCCGATAGCTGGTCATCAGCTTACGCGCCTTCAGGGTGGAGTCGCTCAGTTCACCCACGCGGATGGCGATATCCACCTTACGTTCAATCAGGTTGATAAAGTTCTCTGACGACACCAGCGACAGCGACATCTCCGGGTAACGAGCCCTGAACTCCGCCACCAGCGGCGTCAATACGTGCAGTACCACCGGCGTAGCGGCATCGATACGCAGCAGCCCCTGCGGGCGCTGGCGGCTTTCGAACAGCGTATTTTCTGCCGCCGCCATATCGCTCAGTACCTTCTGCACCTGGCGGAAATAGTTTTCCCCTTCCTGCGTCAGGCTGATTTGCCGCGTAGTGCGATTTAGCAGCGTCACACCCAGCTTGGCTTCCAGTTTCTTGACTGTGCGGCTAACCACCGAGTTGGCCTGTTCCAGCCGCTCAGCCGCCCGGCTGAAACTGCCGCTTTCCACCACGGTGACAAAAGTGATCAACTCATCAGAATTGGCCTTCATTGTTGCTCCATTAGCAAAATTAATTTGAAACTTTGAGCATTTTTATCATTTAAGCATGAGCAGATAATAGCCGTCATCAACCTGAACGCTATTTGGAGTAAATAAACATGCCTCTCGCATTACTTGCATTGACCATCAGTGCCTTTGCTATCGGCACCACGGAGTTTGTGATAGTCGGCTTGATCCCGACCATCGCAGAGCAACTTGGCGTGACAGTGCCCTCGGCAGGGCTGTTGGTAACCATTTATGCTATCGGCGTAGCGATTGGCGCACCGGTACTGACGGCATTGACCGGCCGCGTGCCGCGCAAGCTGCTGCTGATTGGCCTCATGGTGCTGTTCACCCTCGGCAACCTGCTGGCCTGGCAGGCACCAGGCTATGAGTCGCTGGTGGTGGCCCGCCTGCTGACCGGCCTGGCGCATGGCGTATTCTTCTCAATCGGCTCTACTATCGCGACCGGCCTGGTGGCGAAAGAGAAAGCTGCCTCGGCGATCGCCATCATGTTCGGCGGCCTGACCGTGGCGCTGGTGACCGGAGTGCCGTTGGGGACCTTTATCGGTCAGCATTTCGGCTGGCGCGAAACCTTCCTGGCGGTGTCACTGATTGGCGCTCTTGCCACTGTGGCCAGCATCATTCTGGTACCGAACAATATCAAGAATCAGGCCAGCGCCAGTATCGGCGAGCAGTTTAAAGTGCTGACCCATCCGCGTCTGTTGTTGATCTACGCCATCACCGCCCTCGGTTACGGCGGCGTGTTCACCACCTTTACCTTCCTGGCGCCCATGATGCAGGAACTGGCGGGTTTCTCCGCCCCGGCGGTGAGCTGGATCCTGCTTGCCTATGGCATCGCGGTGGCGATCGGTAACATTTGGGGGGGCAAACTGGCGGATCGTCATGGCGCGGTGCGGGCGCTGAGCTTTATCTTTGCCGCATTGGCCGCTCTGCTGCTGGTGTTTCAGTTCACTGCCGGCCACAGCATTGCCGCGTTGATAACGGTGATCGTCATGGGGGTGTTTGCCTTCGGCAACGTTCCGGGTTTGCAGGTGTATGTGGTGCAGAAAGCCGAGCAGTACACGCCGAACGCAGTGGATGTGGCTTCCGGCCTGAATATTGCGGCATTCAACGTGGGCATTGCGCTGGGGTCGGTGATTGGCGGCCAGACCGTTGCTACCCTGGGATTGGCGCAAACGCCGTGGATTGGCGCGCTGATCGTGCTGGTGGCCCTGTTGCTGGTTGGCCTTAGCGGGCGTCTGGATAAGAAGTACCAGCAGCAACCTGCCTGATAGCTACGCATTCTCGTTATTCAGGCCCGCAGTTCATTTTGCGGGCCTTTTCGCATTTCTCACTCATCGCCGCTAACCTTTACATACATATACTGTCAGAACATTGAATTCCCTGTTTCACGCCCCTATAACTGAAAAGGATATACCCCGTAAAAGCCATGCTGTCAGGTGAGGGCAGGCGTATAATCGATTCATTGTTGGCGGGAATGTCACCGTCAGTTTCATCCTCATGGGAAATAGGCGAATAGCGTGCCGAAACGAACTTATGCAATGAGGTATGTTGCAGGCCAGCCAGTTGAGCGAATTTTCCCTGGTGCTATCAACCAGCCGCTGCCGCCCGGGGCCGCATTGCCCACGGCAGGCGCGTTGCGGGTGATGGTGTGGAATATCTTTAAACAGCAACGGGCAGACTGGCTCTCGGTGCTGAAAAACTATGGCAAGGATGCACAGCTGGTGCTGTTGCAAGAAGCGCAAACTACACCTGAACTGGTGAGCTTTGCCACTGCCAACTATCTGGCGGCCGATCAGGTGCCGGCATTTGCGCTGCCCCAACATCCTTCAGGTGTGATGACGCTGGCGGCGGCTCACCCGGTTTACTGCTGCCCGCTGCGTGAACGTGAACCGCTACTGCGGTTAGCCAAGTCGGCCTTGATTACCGTCTATCCGCTGTTTAACGGCCAACTGCTGATGGTGGTAAATATCCATGCGGTGAATTTTAGCTTGGGTGTGGATGTATACAGTAAGCAACTGGGGCCAATCGGTGAGCAAATTGCTAATCACCATGGGCCGGTGATCATGGCCGGGGATTTTAATGCCTGGAGCCGCAAACGAATCAATGCGTTGTATCAGTTCGCCAGCGATATGGCGCTGCGTGAGGTGAATTTCACAGACGATCACCGCCGCAAAGCCTTTGGCCGCCCGTTGGACTTTGTCTTTTATCGCAATATGGGGGTTGCGGAGGCATCCGTACTGGTGACCAGTGCTTCGGATCACAACCCTCTGCTGGTGGAGTTTCATCCTGAGGCGGACAAGCCGCACTGGTAATGAACGCTCAGCATTTAGCCAATAAAAAAGCACCCCGTAGGGTGCTTTTTTTGTGCCGGAAATTTAGGTGTCCGGCGTCATTTTGTTGCTTACAAACAAGGTCAGTTTCAGACCGGGTTGCAGGCTGCTGCCTTTGCCGAGCGTTGAATTCCAACGCATCACGTCGGTAATATCGACGCGATGACGACGTGCAATACTGGCAAGCGAATCACCTTTACGAACCTGATAGGTGATACTGCTGTTACTGTCAGTGTTGCTGGCCACTTGCAGGGTTTGCCCAACTTTTAAAGCGCTCTTGGCACGCAAGTTGTTCCAACTCTGCAAATCGCTGGTTTTAATGTTCAACCGCTTGGCAATGCCCGATACCGTGTCGCCGGAGCGCACTTTATACGAGCTGCCACCAGACAAGCCGCTGTTCTTCGCCAACTGTGCAGTTGGCTGAGTCACCGCGATCTGGCCATCGGCCAGCGAGTCTTTCAGCTGATCGGCATTTCCTTTAGGAACCATAATGTAATGGGGCCCGTTGGGTGCCGTAACGCCTTTTTTGTAACCGGGGTTATAAGCTTTCATCTTGGTAATTGAAAGCCCAGCCATCTCAGCCGCCTGAGTTAACTGTATTTGCTGTCCGACATCAATACGAGCCAGTGCACGGGTGTTATCAGTCTTTGGCAGATTGATGCCGTACTGCTTGCTGTTTTTAATGATGTCGCTCAGCGCCAGCATTTTCGGGACATAAATTGACGTTTCACGCGGAAGCGACAATGCCCAGAAATTGGTTGGCTTACCCTGGCGTTTATTTGCCTTAACCGCTTGCATGACACGGCCTTCACCACTGTTATAAGCGGCAATGGTCAATAACCAGTCACCGTTAAACATGCGGTTCAAATACTGCATCATATCAAGCGCAGCAGTCGTCGAGGCCACGACATCGCGTCGCCCGTCATACCACTGGTTGTTTTTCAAACCATAATTACGACCCGTTTGCGGCACGATTTGCCATAGCCCTGCGGCGTTGGCACTTGACGTGGCGTGTGGGTCAAAAGCGCTCTCCACTATGGGTAGCAGTACCAGTTCCATCGGCATATTACGTTTCTTAATCTGCCCGACTATCCAGTACATGTACGGCTCTGCCCGTAATGTTACATCGTGGAGATAGCTCTTACTTTTTAGGTACTTTCTTTTTTGATCACGGATCCGGGAATTTTCCGGAACCTCCATCTTCAGCTCGTCGCTAATGAAGTTCCACAGGTTCTGTTGCGCGGCACCACTATTGTTATCTAGCCACCGCGCCGAGCTCGCTCGACCATTCGCTGTGTACTCTCCTGCTTCACCTTCTTGACCTGCCGAAGACAAACTCTGTGCATGCTGTTCTGGGGCCGGTGCATCCTGCCTGGATGACTGGCACCCCACTAGCAAGACTGAGGCGAGAAATATCGCTTTAGCCTTCATGTGTGTGTCAATATAGTTGCTTAAAAGACGAGCAATCATACTTTGCTTCGTCAAATAACACAACTAAAAGCTCAGAAGTTATCTTTCCTGAGGCGTAATTCGGAAAAAACCGAATGAAGAGGGTCTGGTGGTGTATAAAAGCCTAATTTCTTTTGTAAATCAGTGTCATGGCATCGTAAAAATAGGTTAATTTTACGCTCTGTTTGTAGCCATGTAGGGACGCTGGGCTGGCCTTTTGCCCTTAATGCTTCGACTTGTTGTTGATATGTTTCAATCTCTCGATCTTCCGGCAAAATAGCCCGCGCAAACTTAAGATTTGAAAGAGTATATTCATGCGCGCAGCAAATTAAGGTGTTATCGGGAAGTTGCGCGAGTTGTTGAAATGCGTTGTACATTTGCTCGGCAGTTCCTTCAAACAGCCTGCCGCAGCCGGCAGAGAAAATCGTGTCTCCGCAGAACAGATAAGGCGCGCTATAGAATGCCACATGACCCAGCGTATGTCCGGGAACCGCGATAACGGCATATTGGCGGCCGTTGATTTCGATCGTTTCACCGTCATGAACGAGGTGATTTGCTCCCTTGTCGGCCGTTTCCTGCGGGCCGTAGACCTTCAAGCCAGGATAGCGCGCCGCAATTTGCGCTACGCCGCCGACGTGATCGTGATGATGGTGGGTCAGCAGAATGGCATCAGGCGTCAGATTCAGGCGTTCCAACGCGTCAAGCGCCGGCTGCGCTTCGCCGGGATCGACCAGGACGCAATGCCCTTGTTGGTTATCCAATAACCAAATGTAATTGTCCTGGAAGGCGGGAATGCTGATAAGATTCATGTTGGACCTCCTGTTGGCAACGGCTTGAAAGAAGATAATAAATCATGAAACCAGCCCATACTCTAGAAAAGCTCGCCGGCCCACAGTCTTGGGCTGAGATGCCGTGGGGGGAATACTATCGTGAGGCGCTCGAGCGGCAGTTGCAACCCTGGTGGTCGAAGCTGTTCGGTTTTCACCTGCTGAAACTCGGTAACCTCAGCGCCAGCCTGGCGACCGACAAGTGCGCCATTTCGCATCAGGTGAATGTGAGCTTGAAAGGGGAAAACCTGCAGGTGCTGGCGGATGCCTACCAGCTGCCGTTCGCCGCCAAATCGGTAGATGCCTGCCTGCTGGCGCATACGCTGTCTTATGCCGACGATCCGCACCGTATGCTGCGCGAAGTCGATCGCGTGTTGATTGACGACGGTTGGCTGGTGATCAGCAGTTTCAACCCGTTCAGCCTGTTGGGATTGGGCAAGCTGGTGCCCGGATTACGCCATCGTCAGCCCTATGTCAGCCGCATGTTTACCCAAATGCGCCTGTTGGACTGGCTCAGCCTGTTAAATTATGAAGTGCTGCATCAGGCGCGTTTTCATGTACTGCCGTGGCAGCGCAAAGGCGGGACGTTTTTAAGTACGCATTTGCCGGCGCTGGGGTGCATGAGCGTGATTGTCGCGCGCAAACGTACCTTGCCTTTGACGCCAACGCCGATGAAGGTGGGGGCCAGAAAACCGGCTCTCAGCCGCGCCGTCGGCGCGACCAAGAGTTACCGCAAGCTGCCTTAGCTTTCCGGTTTGTAACCCACGTCATCCTGCGTGGGGTTGCCGGCCGCATCGCGCGCCAACACGTCGCAGCGTTCGTTCTCCGGGTGACCGGCGTGGCCTTTGACCCATTCCCACTTGATGGTATGGGTCTGAATAGCCAGGTCCAACCGTTGCCAAAGATCGACATTTTTGACCGGTTTTTTATCGGCTGTTTTCCAGCCACGCTTTTTCCAGTTATGGATCCAACTGGTAATGCCCTGGCGCACATACTGGCTGTCGGTGCTCAGCGTCACTTCACAAGGGGTGGTCAGGGCTTCGAGCGCGACAATCGCCGCCATCAGCTCCATACGATTGTTGGTGGTCAGGCGGTAGCCCGCACTGAAGGTTTTCTCAACTTGCTTATAGCGCAGTATTGCGCCGTAACCACCGGGGCCCGGGTTGCCAAGGCAGGAGCCGTCGGTGAAAATTTCTACCTGTTTGAGCATCTCTGGTAGACTCTTCCTATCGGTTTTATAAAAGCCAAGTCTGACATAAACGAGCGCTGTGAGCACTGCAATATGATCTCTACAACCACCAGACAAATTGTCCTCGATACCGAAACCACCGGTATGAACAAACTCGGGGTGCATTACGAAGGCCACCGCATCATTGAAATTGGCGCAGTGGAAGTGATCAACCGTCGCCTGACCGGCCGCCACTATCACGTTTACGTCAAACCCGATCGGCTGGTGGATCCTGAAGCCTACGGGGTTCACGGCATCAGCGATGAGTTCCTGGCGGATAAACCCACGTTCGACCAAATCGCTGATGAGTTCATCGAGTTCATCCGTGGCGGTGAGTTAGTCATTCATAATGCGTCGTTCGACATCGGCTTTATGGATCACGAATTCCGCATGTTGCAGAAGGGGCTGCCGAAGACCGACACCTTCTGTACCATCACCGACAGCCTGTTGATGGCGCGCCGCCTGTTCCCGGGCAAGCGCAACAACCTTGATGCCCTGTGCGGCCGTTATGAGATAGACAACAGCAAGCGTACGCTGCACGGCGCATTGCTCGATGCCGAGATCCTGGCGGAAGTTTATCTGGCGATGACCGGCGGCCAGACGTCGATGGCGTTTCAGATGGAAGGCGACACGCAGCATAACGACTCGACGCAGGATATACAGCGGATTGTGCGTCCGGCGACGGCGATGAAAGTGGTCTATGCCAGCGATGCGGAAGTGGTGGCCCATGAGGCGCGACTGGATTTGGTGGCGAAAAAGGGCGGCAGTTGCCTGTGGCGTGCGGAAGCGGAATAACGGCGTTCCCGGCATGAAAACGCGCTTTTTAACCGCCTTAGCTGAAAAACTGCGCAAACGGTTAATTTCGTAAGAAAAAGGCATTGACGGAATAGAAGCCCAACCGTAATATGCGCCTCGTTCCTCTCGCAAGAGTTGAATGGCGCGGAGCGGTAGTTCAGTTGGTTAGAATACCTGCCTGTCACGCAGGGGGTCGCGGGTTCGAGCCCCGTCCGTTCCGCCAACATTAAGAAGCCCTGAGTTAGCAATAACTCAGGGCTTCGTTGTTTTTAATCTTTGCTCAACTGCCTTTTAGCAAAGGTCACTGACTGATTGGCTGCCCATTCGCGACGGGCAATGATCCGATAGCATCCCCCACCCAGTGCGGCACCGATAAACCAGCTAAAGTTCGCCACCTCATGCAGGCTGGGCGTAAAGCTGATCGCCAGCCCGATAATCACCGACGGCACCAGCGCCCAGATAGCGTTCGGGTTGAAACCGTTCTTATACCAGTAACGTCCCCCCGGCGTAGCGTTGTACAAATCGTCGACGTGCAGTTCGCCGCGTTTGATGATGTAAAAATCCACCAGCAAAATGCCGAACAGCGGGCCGATAAAGGCCGCGAGCACGTCCAGCGTGTAGTGGATCAGCTCGGGTGACTGGAACAGGTTCCACGGCGTCAGCAGGAAAGAACCCACGGCGGCGATCATCCCGCCGGTGCGGAAGCTGATTTTCTGCGGCGAACAGTTGGAGAAATCAAACGCTGGCGACACAAAGTTGGCCACGATATTGATGCCTATGGTGGCGACAATCATGGTCAGCAGGCCAAGGGCCACGGCGATATCGCTGTCGAGACGGGTGACGGTTTCGATCGGATCGGTGATCAACTGACCGAACAGCGGCAGGGTGCCGGAAACGATCACTACGGTGACCAGCGAGAACAACAGGTAGTTGAACGGCAGGCCCCAGCGGTTGCCGCGCTGCACCTCGGCAAAGCTTTTGCCGTAGCGGGTAAAGTCGCCGAAATTCAGCAGCGGGCCGGAGAAGTAAGACACCACCAGCGCAGTGGCGGTCAGCATCAGCCAGCCTTGTTCACCGGCGCTCAGGTTTTTGCTCGCCAGCGTGAGGGAAAGGTTGGAGAAACCGACGCGGTATACAATCCAGCCGGCCAACGCGAACATCACCACATAAACCGCCGGTCCGGCGATATCGATAAAACGCTTGATCGCCGTCATGCCATGCCAGAACACCATCGCCTGCAACACCCACATGGTGATGTAACAACACCAACCAAGCTGCGACAGCCCGAGGAAATGCGGCTGGGTCATCGGCTCCAGCGACGGGAAGAATTTCAGCAACGTCAGCATCAGCGCATTGGAAGCCAGATAGGTTTGTATACCGTACCAGGCGAAGGCGATCATCCCGCGGATCACCGCCGGGATATTGGCGCCGAACACGCCAAATGCCTGGCGGCTCAGCACGGCGTAAGGCACGCCGCCGAGCTGGCTGGGTTTGGCGACCAGGTTGGCGCAAAACTGCACGATACAGATCCCCACCAGCAGGCAAATCAGTACCTGCCAGCTCGACAGACCGAGGGCGAAGAAGCTGGCGGCTACCACATAGCCGCCCATGCTGTGTACATCCGACATCCAGAAGGAAAAGATGTTGTACCAGCTCCAGTTCTGATCGCGCGTTGGCGCCAGATCGTCGTTACACAGCTTTGGGCTGTAATTTTCATTAGGGTTTGGCATAAATCGTGCTCCTCTCAAGAACGTCACCCGGAGGTGGTTATCTGTTTTTTGGCAAAGATTGCTGAGAAGGCTTTTGCAGGATTCAGGCCAGATTGCTCTTTTTTGTATACAAAATATCTTAATCTTGTATACGATTTGATTCTCTAACGGTACAGGGAGCAGCAAAATGATCGGCACGACGATCGGCGCGAACACCGCGTGGCTCGGGCAACAAGCCACTTATTTCACTGAAGATAAAGACGATCATATTTACAACGAGCTGGTGAAGGCGATTGTCGAACACCGGCTGCTGCCCGGCAGTAAATTGCCGGAAGAGGCGTTGGCGGAGACCTTTGGCGTCAGCCGCACCGGGATCCGGCGGGTGCTGCAGCGCCTTGCCGCAGTGCAGATGGTTACCCACCTGCCCAAGCGTGGTGCACAGGTGACAACGCCGGGGCCGGATGAGGCGGCGAACGTTTTCCAGACGCGCAAAATGCTGGAGTGCGCCAACTTGCCGCAGGTGATTGCCGCCTGTCGTGAAGAACATCTGCTGGCGATGGAAGGCATCGTGGCGCAGGAACAGCAGGCGCACCGCGATCAGGACGGCGCGGCGGCCATTCGTCTGTCTGCCACCTTTCACGTCCAATTACAGGCGATCGCCGGCAATAACGTACTGACCGAAATGGTTTCGCAGCTCACGCTGCGCTCATCACTGGTGATTGCCGTTTACGGCGCACCCTGGCAGCAGGGGTGCCGTTGTCACGATCACAGCGATCTGCTGGCGCTGCTGCGCCGCAAGGACAGTACGGCGCTGGTGGAGCACATGGCCCGCCATTTTGACGATATTGTGGCGAACCTGAGATTTAATGACGGCGCGGATGAAACCCCTGATTTCGCCCGTATTTTTGCCAAGACCGGTTTGCAGGAGCCCTTATGACCGCCGATTGCATCATCCAGGTTATCAACCCGAACACCAGCCGGGCCATGACGGCGACCATTGCCGGTGCCGCCCGTGCCGTAGCTGCGCCGGGCACCAAGATCCTGGCGGTTTGTCCGCAAGAGGGAGCGCCGTCGATAGAGGGCCATTTCGATGAAGCGATTGCCGTGGTCGGTGTTCTGCAGCAGGTCAAACTCGGCCGCGAAGCCGGCGTCAGCGGCCATATCATTGCCTGTTTTGGCGATCCGGGCCTGCTGGCGGCGCGCGAGCTGGCAAGCCGGCCGGTGGTTGGCATCGCCGAGGCGGCCATGCATATGGCGACGCTGGTGGCGACGCGCTTTTCTATCGTCACCACGCTGCCGCGCACGCTGACCATTGCGCGCCACTTACTGCATCAATACGGGTTTGAGCGCCACTGCGCCGCGCTGCACGCTATCGATCTACCGGTGCTGACGCTGGAAGATGGCAGCGGCCTGGCTCAGCGAAAAGTACGCGAACAGTGCATTAAAGCAAAGCAACACGACGGCAGCGGGGCGATCGTGCTCGGCTGCGGCGGCATGGCCGATTTGGCTCGTGAACTGACGCAGGAGTTGGGGATCCCGGTGATCGACGGCGTCAGCGCTGCGGTGAAAATGATCGAATCGCTGCATGCGCTGGGCTTGAGCACCAGCAAGCACGGCGATCTGGATTTCCCGCTGGTCAAACCCTTGTCCGGCATGTTTGGCAGTTTTAACGGGTAATCGGCAGAGGGAAACAGCGATGAAAGAGTATGATTTCAATCAAGAGTATCCCCGCGATTTGATGGGGTATGGTGGCCGGCCGCCGCACGCCCGCTGGCCGGGGCAGGCGCGTATCGCAGTCCAGTTTGTCCTTAACTACGAAGAGGGCGCGGAAAACAACGTGCTGCATGGCGATGCCGGTTCCGAACAGTTCCTGTCCGATATCATTGGCGCGGCCAGCTACCCCGAACGACATATGTCGATGGAGTCGCTGTACGAGTACGGGTCACGCGCCGGGTTCTGGCGTATCCATAATGAGTTTCAACGTCGTGGCCTGCCGTTAACGGTGTTTGGCGTGGCGATGGCGCTGGCGCGCAATCCGCTGGTGGTCGAGGCGATCAAAAACGCCAATTATGATGTGGTCAGCCACGGCTGGCGCTGGATCCACTATCAGAATATGGATGAAGCGACCGAACGGCAGCATATGCAGCGGGCGCTCTCGGTACTGAGCGATCTGTTCGGCAAAGCGCCGCTCGGCTGGTATACCGGCCGCGACAGCCCGAACACCCGCAGGCTGGTGGTGGAACAAGGCGGTTTGCTGTACGACAGCGACTATTATGGCGACGATTTGCCGTTCTGGACCGAAGTACAGTGCGCCAATGGCGAAAAAAAACCGCATCTGATCGTGCCCTACACGCTTGAGGCCAACGATATGCGCTTTGCTTCGCCGCAGGGCTTTAATACCGGCGAGCAGTTCTATACCTACCTGAAAGACAGCTTTGACGTGCTGTATGCCGAAGGGGAATCGTCGCCGAAGATGCTGTCGATCGGCATGCACTGCCGTTTACTGGGGCGTCCGGGCAAGTTCCGCGCGTTGCAGCGGTTCCTGGATTATGTCGAGCAGCACGATCGGGTCTGGGTGTGCCGGCGGCAGGATATCGCCGAACATTGGGTGGCGCAGCACCCTTTCAAAAAATAACCCGTGCCGGCATGCCGGCACGGAGTTTTTACGTCACTGAAAGGGTACGCTGGCCGACGGTGTTCTGGCTGGGTTTGACGATAATTTCTATGTCGTAACCGAGTCGGTTGAGGCAGATCATCAGCTTTTGCTCTGACATATTGAAAAATTTGCCGTTATACAACGCGGAAACTCGTGCCTGTGGCAGGTTCATTCGTTTGCCCGCTTCTACTTGGTTGAGTCCTAGCTGTTGAATTGTATTGATAATTTTGATGGCGAGATCGGCCTTTAGTTTAAGGTTTTCTGCATCAGGCAGTTTTAAATCAGCAAAAATGTTGTCCGAACCGATCTCAAAATCATTTTCGTCATATTTTGCCATTTTTCATGTCCTCGTAAATCTGTTTGGCTTTGCTCAGGCGAGACTTGATGAATTCAATGTCCGCCTTTGGCGTTGAAATTCCTGTTTTGGATTTTTTCTGAAAGCAGTGGAGCACAAATACAGTGTCTTCGAACCGCACGGTATAAACTGCCCGGTAGGTGTTACCGTCAAAATCCTCAACCTTTTCCAATACGCCAGCACCCAGAAATCCCTTTAAGGGGTTCACTCCGGGTGGCGTTAATCCCGCCTGAACCCAATGTAGGGTATAACCCATTGATTTAATAATTTCTTCAGGCAGCGAAAGCAGGTCTTTTTTACTGCTTGCTATCCATATCAGCTGTTTTACTTGGTGCTTATCCATAGATGATCGCTCCTTGATCAGTATCCTGGATTATTACATAACTGATATAAATCGGCAACGAAAGGGAAAGATAAGAGGGCGAAGTTGGCTTCGCCCTTATCAGGATCAGAACAGCACTGAGTAGTTCAGGCCAAAGGTGCGGCCACGGCCTTTATAGCTGTACAGCTCTGGTGAGCCGTAGGTTGGGCTGTAAAGGATCGGCGCGCGCTGGCCCCAGACGGTGGTGTAATTCTTGTCCAGCAGGTTTTCCACGCTGAAGCTGACTTTCCCCACCGGCAAAGCGTAGCTGCCGAGGAAATCGAGGGTGTTGTAACCGTTGATTTTATTGCCGTCGGCATCCGATACGTCGAAGGTTTGCTGCGACTGCATGCGAAGATTCCAATCGCCCGGAGCCCAATTGACGTAGGCGGTGGCTTTCGACGGGCTGGCGGTGTCGACCGTCAGCTTTTCCCACTTGCCGTCGGTTTTGGTTTCCGATTTGATCAGGTTAAAGGTGGTGCCGGTGCTCCATTCGCTGTTATCGAAGAAGTAATCCACCGCACCTTCCACCCCGTAAATCCGGCGTTTATCCGAATCCAGGTTGATGGTCATGTCGGTTTTGTTGATCGAGATGGTTTTATCCGACAGCGAGTAATAGGCAGCGACCTGGGTACGCAAGTTATCGCCGGTGTAGCGCCAGCCCAACTCGTAGGCGTTAACCTTGATGCCTTCCAGTTTGGAGTCATTAACGTTGACGCTTTTCTGCAACTGATAATGCCCGTTGACCAGCTTATAAGTACCCGAACCGTAGTACTTCGCCAGATCCGGGATCTCAAAGCCTTGCGAGAAGTTGATCCATGCTTGCTGACGCTCGGTCAGGTGCACCAGTAAACCGGCGTTGAACAAGGCGTTGTTGTAGTCGGTTTTGCCGCCTGGCACCGCATCGGCGGAGCTCGCCAGACCATTGGCGATCCCTTGTTGCTGCGCATAGCCGACAAAGTCGTCCACCTTGTTCTCGGTGTATTGATAACGTACACCACCGCTGAGGGTAAACATCGGGTCGATGTCATAGCTGGCCTGCAGGAACGGCGCCAGGTTGGTGGTGGTATAGCCCGGATAGCGGCCGACGTTATAGGCATTTTCCAGCGCCATCCCGCCGGACTGCTGCGCTTTGGCCAGATTGAAGAACTGCTGGTTGGCGTTGAAGCTTTCATGCTCGGCGTCGACGCCGTAAGTCAGCGTCAGAGCGTCAATCGGCTTGCTGTTCAGCGTCAGTTTGCCGCCGTAAAAATCGGTCTTCTGCTGTGAGGCACCGATGCTGGTGACCTTGCCGCTAGCCAGCGTCGGGAACGGGTAGAAGGTCAGCGACTCGTCGCGATAATAGACCTGCGCCACCAAATCCTGTCCCCAGAAATCGGTGTTGGAATATTGCAGGTTAATCAGGTGACGTTCGGTGCCCGGTATACGGTCCGAATTCAGGTTGCTGCCGTTGGAGGCCTGGCCCGCACCGGTCACGGCCGAGAAATTTTGCCCCAGATACAGGCCGTGCTTGCCGTCTGACTCGCTGTTGAAATACTGCGTCGTCACCTGCAACTGCTGGTGATCGTCAATGTTAATGGTGCCGGTACCCATTACGTCGATGCGATCGGAATATTGCAGCCCGGTTTGGGTGTTATCAATCAACACCTCATTGCCTTTGCCGTCGTACCAGCCGCCGTAACGCTGATAGGAGACCGACAGGCGGCCCGAAGCGTTATCGTTGCCGCCGCTGACCGCCGCCGACACATTCTCGTCGTGATCGTTATGGCCGCCGAAACCGGTTTTTCCGCCCACCTGCAGCTCAACCTGTTTCTCTTTTTGCCCTTTCTTGGTGACGATGTTGATCAGGCCGCCGGTGCTGCCGCCGCCATACAGCGAGGTGGCGCCGGAAATCACCTCAATGTGCTCGATGTTGAACGGATCGATGGAATCCAACTGGCGGCTGTCGCTGCGCGAAGAGTTCAAACGCACGCCGTCGATCATCACCATCATCGAACGGCCGCGCATGTTCATGCCGTAGTTGGTGCGGCCCTGACTGCTGACATCCATGCCTGGGATCAGTTGCGCCAGGATATCTTTGATTTCCTTGCCGCCCTGAACCTGTTGCTCAATTTCCTGGCTTTCAATCACCCAGGTGGTTTGCGCCATCTCTGCCACGCTACGGTGCGAGCGGCTGGCGGATACCACCATTTGATCTTCGCTTTTTTGTTCTTCTGCCCAGGCCGCCGGCGCAAGCATCGCCAGCAGGCAAGGGTTCAATACCCAAAGGTGTTTGCGTTTCATCGTTATTTTTCCAGTGTTCCCATTTTGGTGTGTAGTTAAAACTCGGTGTAATTGAGCATGACGTGTTCAGCGCGGGCCGGGGTGGCTGGTTGCTGACTGCGCCATTGGATCACAGCCGGGGTGGACGTTAAATCGAACTGGTCGCGTCCTAAAGCCCGGTTGAGAATGCGTGCCGACCGCCAGGCCATCAGGCTGAGCTGGGGTTCGGCGATACCGTGGCTGTGCATGCCGGCGTTGACGGCAAACAGGCAGTTTTCCTGTGGGCCCTGCCACTCGAGGGTAAAGTCGGGGGCAACGCGGTATTGGTCATCGGCCGTGGTCAGCAGACGCTCCGCCAGCGGGGCGAGGAACGCCGGGCGATCCTGCTGATAACCGGTGGCGAAGATCACCACATCGGTATCGAACGTTTCTTTGCCCTGATCGAGGTGGTGATGAGTCACCAACTGATAGCCGTTACCCTGAGCGTGGATCGCCGCCAGCGAACGGCTTGGTAGCGGATGCGCCCAGGGTTTTTCACGCAGCACTTCAAACTGGTGATACATCGCGCGGTAGATGGCCAGCAGCGAATCGCTGGTGATGCCGTCGGAGGTCATTTTCTGCTCGGTCAGCATGCGTTGCTTGGCGCTGTCGTTCAGGCCATAAAAGCTGTCGACGTAGTCCGGCGTGAAGTACTCGTTGGCGAACGCCGCTTCGTCCAGCGCATTGTAGTTATTGCGGCGCGAGATCCAGTTCAGTTGCGCCGGTTGGCCCCACTCGGCGCGGAAAATGTTCAGGAACAGATCGGCGCCGCTCTGGCCGCCGCCGACGATGGTGACGCGTTTGCCGGTCAGATCCGGGTTGCGCAAGGTCATCTCGCTGGCGTGGAAGCAGCGGTCGTTTTGCTCGGTAACGCAGTCCGGCAGTTTGATGCGCTTGCCGATGCCCAGGCAGACATGGCGCGCCCGGTAGGTAGCGCGCTGGGTGGTGACGACAAACTGGCGCTGCCGATCGTCAAAATCCACGCTCTGAATATCCTGGCTGAACTCGAGCGAACTCAGCCCGTTGGCGGCCCAGTCGAGGTAATCGGCGAACTCTTCGCGCGACACCGTACGCAGTTCGGTGGTCAGGAAACGGTAGAATTTCTTCCTTTTCACCAGGTAGTTAAGAAAGCTGTACGGATTGGTGGGCGACACCGCGCTGACCAAATCTTTCAGGAAGCTGGTCTGCATATGACAATCCGGCACCATCATGCCGGGGTGCCAGGAAAAGTGCGGTTTGCGCTCCAGGAATTTGCCGTTAAAGCCGGCAACTTCACTGCCGAGCGCGGCGATGCTGAGGTTGAAGGGGCCGATGCCGATGCCGATGAAATCCAGAGGCTGATTCATTGGGCAAACTCCTTGGTGACCAAATAAAGAGGGTTATCCAGATCCTGCAGATAGTTTGGCAACATGCGGCTGCCGCCATCCTGCTCCGAATAGGTGAGTTTCACCGGGTTGAGCACCACGCGAATAATTTGTGGTTTGAATAAATCAAAGAGGGCAAAGCGTTCTGCCATGTCCGGGTGCTGCGCCATGTAGCGCTCCAGCACCTGCGCCAGCAGTTGATAGAAACGGGATTCACTGACCCCGCAGGCTTGCATCAGCGGCGAGATAAAACGCAGCACGGTGACGAAATGCCCGGTTTGCAAATCATGGATCAGATAGTCGGCGGACAGGCGCACGGTAACGTCCTTCACCACCTTCGGCAGTGAGGCCGCTTCCGGGAAGTCCTGATCCACCAGGCGCATATCGCCCTGGAAGTCTTTCAGCAGCACCCGTTGCGGCACATGGTCCTTCATCACCAGCGTGATGTTTTGGCCGTGGGCGATCAGGGCTACGCCGTAACGGCACATCAGGTGGTACATCGGCACTACTACCCGGCTAAACATCTGTTGCAGCCAGGCCTCGGCGCTCAGGCCGGATCGGGCGATGTAAGCGCCGATCAGCGGCTGGCCGTGGTTATCGGTTTCCATCAGCGTCGCCATCAGAATGGCCTGCTCGCCGTCTCGCAGATAGCACGAAGGGTTCTCGCGCCAAATCACCCCCAGCATTTCCTGATAGCGATAGGGCGCTTTGGCCAGAGCCGCGTAGGTTTGGTGCGTCATATAGCCTGCGGCCGGCTCGCCGAGGATCTCGGCACCGCTGGCGCGCAGCGTACTGTCTTCGGCAAACACCTGCTGCAGCCAGCGGGAGGCTGCCGGCCCGGCGCTGATGTACTTGCCCGGAATACCGCGGTAACACGAGGTGTTGTAAATGGTCAGCGGCAGCTTGATATCGAACGCTGAACGGCGGCTGACGTTGGTCAGGGTGCGTAATGATTGCTGCGCCAGATAGCTGTCGCCGAACTCGCCCAGCTCGATCAGTTCTCCTTCGGCCAGTTGCGGCAGGAAGTGCAACGCGATCTTTTGCTGCCACTGCCACGGGTGCAACGGCACCGGGATCCAGTCATCGTTCAGCTTCAGTTCACGCCAGCGGCGGTCAAAGCGCTGGCGTTCAGCCGCTGTCATGGCGCTGTTGAGCAGGTTTTCCAGCGGGTAGTTATCGTCGGCACACCAGACAAAGCTGCCCCGTTTGGCCGCGACCCAGTGCAGACAGAACTGGCCCTGATATTCGGGCGCATACTGCTGCAACGCGGTCAGACCCCAGCCGCGACGGCCTTTGTTGAAGATAAACTTGGGATGGCCGGCCAGCAGGCATTGCAGCGCGTCGGCGTCCAGCGCAATCAAATCCTGCGCGCTCATGCCGTGACGGGCGGACAGCAGTTGCATATCGCCGCGCAGCGTGGCGTACAGATCTTCCAGATGTTCGGCGATCTGCGCATCGTCCATCTTCAGCACTTGCGCCAACTGACGCAGCGTTTGGTCGGCCGCTAACGGCTGGCGATCGCAGGCCAGGCTGGCGGCGTCGATGTGTAACCAGCCCCAGATGCCGCGCTCGGCGCTGAAGGTATAACTGGCGTCGCCCAGTGCGATGCGCCATTGGCCGTCATGTTGTTCGGCGCATAGCGTGCGTTCGTATTCCAGCTCGGCCAGGATCTTGGCGATCATCTGGCGGTTAACCCGTTGCCAGTTGGCGTAATCAGCGGTGGTCATAAGCCGATCCCCCGGAAGAATTCATCGCGCTGATTCATGATCAGACGCGAACGTTTGTGCGGGAAATCGAACTCTTTCACGGTGTGGTAACCGGCGGCCGGCAGGTGGCGGAACAGACGCTGGTTATCGGCGCGTGGCTCGGCGACCACCCGCGTGGTGCGCGGTTCATCCAGATACAAATAATGAGTCAGGCCGCGCAACCAGCTGCGGATATAGTGCGCGCCACGGCGATCTTCCTCGCCGACCAGCATGTGCAGCCCGCGGTCGAACGGTTGCCAGCGGTAGTGGCGGCCAATGCGATCTTCCGGTGCCCAATAGACTTCGAAATAACCGAACGGGCGATCGTCGAAACACCCCAGCAACGGATAGCAGTAGCTGGAATCCAGCTGGCGTTGCAGGTAGGCCGCCTGCGTTTCCAGCGGGCCGCTCATTTCCCAGAAGGCATCGACGCGTGGCGAATTCATCCAACGGGTGAATTGCCCGGCATCGCGTTCTACTTCCGGCAGCCGGAAACTCAGGGTCTGCTTAAGCTGCGGATCGTAACGGCGATAGACCTCGCCATGGGGCCGCGTCGGGCGTTGCGGGTACCAGAGACTGCGTTCGGCGTCATACTGCATCTGGGTGGAAGCGCGGTGGCGTTCAGCGCCCAGCCACAGCGGCAACTGATAAAACGTCTCGCGAGCCAGATAGTCGCCGCTTGCGAGCGCGAACAGCGCCTGAGCCTGCGGCTCTTCGCGCCATTGCGCATAGGGGAGCGTGATACCGCTCAACTGCGGCGCGGCTATCAGCAACTGGTCCAGCGCCTGCACCAGCCAGCCTTGCGGCAGGGAACCGGGATAGTGCAGCACCGCGCTGCCGTCCAGGCCCAGACCGAGTTGCAGCTCCTTTTCCAGCCGTTCACAGCGAAAGCCGCTGCCGGCATGCATCAGTTTGGCGTGCGGCATCATTGGGCGGCTCCCTGGCGCAGCGGATTGACGAAATCAAAGTAAATCACCGCCGGATCGACGATGGTATTTTCGTTGTGGTCGTGCAGGTAACAGAAGAAGTTGCCTTTGCAGTTCCAGTGGCTGCTGTCGAGCACGTAGTCCAGGCACAGGGTGTTTTTGGCCGTGGCGCGCAGGCCGCTCAGCGCGTCGCGCACCCGGGCCATCAGACTTTCTTCCGTGTCGAAACCGGCGGCAGCCAGCGCGGCGGTCACCGCCAGACTGGAGTTCACCAGCAGGTAGTAAGGGAAGTAGCGCAGCAATTGCTGTTCGCTGAAGCGGTTTTCCGCATCGGCTTCGCCAATCTCTTCCAGCCACGGCGCGGCATCGCGGGTAAAGCCACTGCCCTGGCAGTCGCGGTACAGCATGCCGATCGGCAGATCCTGCTGCATCTCCACCAGAATGTTTTGCTGGTGGGCCAGCAGCACCAGCCCGTAATCGGCTTCCGTGCTGAACAGCGGCAGCAATACCTGTTGGCAGTAGGCGTCCAGCCAGGCATGGGCGGCTTGTTGCAGCGGCAGATTCAGGCGGGCGGCCAGACGGCGCACTGCCGCGGCCAGCAGGCTGTCACCGCCATCCGGTGCTGCCTGCGTCAGCGTTACCAGCACGTTGGTTTGGCTATGCGGCTGGTCGAACAACAGGTTATCGCGCAGCGCCATCAGGCTTTCTTCCTGGACGGTGCCGTCCGCCGATCGCAGGCCGGCCCAGCCGTCTTCCTGCATCACGCGGAAGGTCGGATAGCGCGCTTGCAGCTCTTGCCAGCGCGGCGTTTGCGCCAGCCGGGCCAGGCGGATACCGCGTTTTACTTCTTTAACCGACAGGGTGCGCACCGAGTTGGTCAGGCGCACGCTGAGGGAGAATTTGATCATGTCGCGGTTGCCCGCGCTGTAAAGCGAGCGTGAGGAGCTGGTTGGCAGCCAGCGCTCGCCGGCTTCGCCCAGATCGCTCAGCAATCCCTGCACGGCGAGATCCTGGCACCATGTCTGTGTCAGCAGATGGTCGGCCTGCCACGGATGCATCGGCAGCAGCCACACGTCATCGGTAAAGTGTGCCAACAGCTGCGGCGCGCTTTCGGCGGCAAAACGTTGCAGGCGTTGTTGCAGCGTCAGGTTCAGGCTGTCCCCGCACAGGTAGCGCTTATCGACGGCAAACCAGCGCAGCGGGAAGCTGGCGGCAAAGTCCGGCAGGTAGCGGCGCGCCTGCTGCTCATCGAAGGGCTCATGGGATTTCGGCGCCGGGTGGAAGGCGTGGCCGACCAGCAGACCTTGCTCCGCCTGGGCAAAGTTCAGCGGCTTGTCGCGCAGTGAAGGCCAGTCCAGCCGGACATCAATGGCCTGGCGGGTATTATCATGACTTTCCAGCACACGCTGCCGGAAACGCGCTACGGCCTCATCGGACAGCTCACCTTTTATCGCCGGTTTCTCCAGCAGCAGGGTGACCAGTTGCGCCATGCTCAGCGCCACGCCAGCCCCATCGTCCTGCTGATGCAGATAAGCAGGGAAAAGATACTGATGGTGCTGTGTGGGCGAGGTATGGCGTAAGGCAATGCGAATAGCCTGGGTAGATGAAAGCGGAATGTTGAGCTGCGGATACTGTGGGTGGTTGGTGGCTGGAACGATTTGCCAGTCCCGGGTTTCACGCATCAGTGCGTTGAGAAAACATTGGGCAGCCACGTCGGTCGCCGCGGTTTCAAACTGGAGAGTCATGATCCGATTTTCGCTAAGAATCAATTGAGAATGATTCTTATATCAATAATATTTATTGTTATCAATCATCCTATGATACAATTTTTCAATGATTCTTTCATAACCATATAATTTCATTAACGGTAACCTTACTTTTGATGAGTATTTCACCTCCCGCTAAATCACTCGCATCTGGGAATACGTCTCCTTCAAACTGGCCGTTGGCGCTGTGCGCCGGTCTGTTGGGCATCGGGCAAAACGGCCTGCTGGTGGCGTTGCCGGTGCTGGTCGGCATGACCCACTTGTCGCTTTCCGTCTGGGCCGGGCTATTGACGCTTGGCTCAATGCTGTTTCTGGTCGGCTCTCCCTGGTGGGGGCGACAGTCTGAAATTCGCGGCTGCAAGTTTGTCGTGACGATGGCGCTTGCCGGTTATTTGTTCAGCTTTGCTTTACTGGCGTTGGCCGTTTGGGGGCTGGCAGCCGGATGGCTTTCACCGATGGTGGGGCTGGGCGGCCTGATCCTAGCGCGCGTTATCTATGGGCTGACGGTGTCCGGCATGGTGCCCGCCAGCCAAACCTGGGCATTGCAGCGTGCCGGCTACGAACAGCGCATGTCGGCGCTGGCGACCATCAGCTCCGGGCTGAGCTGCGGGCGGTTGCTGGGCCCGCTGTGCGCCGCGCTGGCGTTGTCTCTCCATCCGATGGCTCCGCTGTGGCTGATGGCCATTGCGCCATTAATCGCCTTGCTGGTGGTGTGCCGCCAGCATAACGATCCGCCCTTGCCGCCGGTGGCGCAGCAGCAAAATCGCCTGCGTCTCACTATGGTGCCTTATCTGCTTTGCGCGCTGTTGCTGGCGGCATCGGTCAGTCTGATGCAGCTTGGCCTGGCGCCGCATCTGACCCGTTTGTTCAACCACTCTGCCACGACCGTCAGCCACCATGTGGCCGTATTGCTCAGCGTAGCGGCGGCCTGTACGCTGCTGGCGCAGTTCCTGGTGGTGCGTCCGCAGCGATTCAGCGCGCCGCAATTGCTGTTGATTGCGGCGGTATTGATGGTGACGGGATTAGGGTTGATGTGCGCCCAACCGCTGGCGCTGTTCTATCTCGGCTGCGCGCTGGCTTCCTTCGGTGCGGCGATGGCGACGCCAGGTTATCAGTTGATGCTGAACGATAAATTATCCACCGGCAAAGGCGCCGGGGCTATCGCCACCAGCCATACGCTGGGCTACGGTCTGAGCGCGTTGATGGTGCCGGTGGTGGCAAGATTTTATGGCGAGTCACAGCTGATTGCAGCGGCTCTGACGATGGCCGTCCTGCTGGGCGGTATCAGCGGCTGGCTATGGTGCCGGCAGCGTATTCAGCTACATTCTGCGGGAGAGTAACAGACATGTCCGGCGCATCGAGTTACCGAATTTTTGATATCACACTGAAAGTAAAAGAAAATGTATCGCCTTCCTTGCTGCGCTGCGTTTTCGAAGGCCCGGATGTCCACCGCATGAAGCTGGAGGCGCCGGATCAGCGCATCAAACTGCTGTTCCCGGCCGACGATGGCCAGATCCCACGGCTGGAAAACAGCGACGATTGGTATCGCCACTATATGGCGATCCCGAAAGAGCAGCGCCCGATTATGCGGACCTACACGCTGCGAGCGCTGCGCACTGAACACAATCAGATGGACGTCGAGTTTGTGCTGCATGGCGTGAACGGCCCGGCCTCCGCCTGGGCGACCCATGCCAAACCGGGGGATGCCCTTCAGGCGGTGGCTCCCAATGCGGATTTTGACGGCGACAGCGGCGGCTACGAGTGGGCGCCGCCGACGCATCTGAGGCAGGCGTTGTTGATTGCCGATGAAACGGCGGTGCCGGCGGCGATGGGCATTCTGGAACAACTCGCGCAGCAGGCCAACCCACCGCAGGTGCAGGCGTTCTTTGAGGTGCCGCTGGCGAGCGATTGCCTGAATATGGACCGCTTCCCGTTCGCCGAGGTGTATTGGTTGCCGCGTGACGTCGGGCATCAGCAGATGCACGGCACGCTGCTGGTGGAATCGGTGCGCCAGCGGGTGACCATTCCTGAATCGGCGCGTGCGCAAGCGCAGTCGTTGACGGAAAACAGCCTGGGCGGCGAACTGCTTTGGGAGCGCGCAGAGGGCGCGAAGGGTTTCTATGCCTGGGTGGCGGCGGAGTCTTCTGCGGTGAAGGCGCTGCGTCGTTACTTGATCGGCGAGCGCGATCTGGACCGCTCTACCGTTAACTTTATGGCTTATTGGTGTTGAGTCGCGGCATCAAACTCACGTGCGCGGCCACGATGCGCCAGCCGCAGGCCAGCTTGACCCAGGTTTGCATCTGGCGGCCGACGCGTTCGCTGCCCGGGCGTCGAAATTCAGTGCTGGCAACCGCCATATCATCACCGTAGGTGGTAATGACGGTGTTCTCCAGGAGGCGATCCAACCCTTGCGACGGCCGTTGCCGACGGAAATCGCGGATCTGAACGATGCCGTACAGATTTTCCGTCGCGCCGTAGCGAACGGTACGCTCATCGTGCCAGAACAGCTCATCCAACACGTCAATGTCATTGCCGATCAGCGCCTGTTCATAGCGATAAAACGCGGCGTTCACCTCAGCCAGCACCGCCGGCCGGTCGATATATTCACTCTTCATTCATTAACCCTGTTTTGCCGGTAAGGAACAGTTCGCCACGCCGCGTTGCTCTAACGCATAGGCGGCACGCAGCGCCAGATCTTCACGCCACGGCGGGGCGATAAGTTGCAGGCCGATGGGCAACCCCGAGGCCGTTTTCAGCGGCACCGTCACCACCGGCAGGCCAAGGAACGAAATCGGCTGCGTCAGCATGCCCATGCTGGCGCGGATCGGCAGATCGGTGCCGTTGATGCGCATCGTTTCCTGACCCAGGCGGGTAGCGCTGCACGGCGTTGCCGGGGCGATGAGAATATCCCAGTGTTCAAACAGCGGCAGCACTTGCTGTTGGAAATGGGCGCGGAAGCGCTGCGCCTGCACATACCAGGCTGCGGGCAGCATGGCGCCTGCCAACAGTCGCTCACGCGACAGCGGCTCAAAGCGTTCCGGCTGGCTGCGCAACTGCGGCAGATAGTGATTGCCCCCCTCGGCGGCGCTGATAATAAACGCTGCCGAACGCGCCAGTTCAGCCTGCGGCAGCTCAACCTCGGCGCAGGCCTCCAGCGCCATCGCGACCTGTTGCACGGCGGCTTTGGCGTCGTCATTGCACCACTGCTGGAAATAGCCTGCGAGCACCGCACAACGCAGCCCCTGCTGGCCGCGTGGCAGCAGCGATTCGGTTTGAGTGATCGGTTTTTCCGCCTGAAAGCGGTCTTCGATATCGGTGCCCTGCATCACGTCGTACACCGTCGCCAGATCCCGCACCCGGCGGGCGAAAGGCCCCACATGATCCAGGCTGGCGACAAAGGGTTGGCTGCCGCTGCGCGACAGGCGGCCGAAGGTCGGTTTCAGCCCGTAAATGCCGCACAGCGACGAGGGCACGCGGATCGAGCCGTTGGTGTCGCTGCCGAGCGAGAAGGTCACCAGCCCGGCGGCGACCGCGGCCGCCGAGCCGCCGGAAGATCCGCCGGCAATGCGCGTGGTGTCGTGCGGGTTGCGGGTTGCGCCGTAGTGGCTATTTTCGGTGGTAAAGCCGTAGGCGTAGGCATCCATGTTCAGCATGCCGGAGAGCAGCGCGCCTTGTGCCGCCAGTTTGCCCACTGCCCAGGCGTCTTGTTTGGCGGGCGCGCGGTCGCTGAACAGGCTGGCACCGGCCAGAGTGGTTTCGCCGGTGACGTCGAACAGATTTTTCACCGCGTAGGGGATGGCTGCCAGGCTCGGCAAGGTTTGCCCCTTGGCGCGGATGCGATCGAGGTGATCGGCTTCACTCAACATCCGCTCGCGGGTGATGTGGGTATAGGCGTTCAGTGAAGGGTTGAGCGTGTCGATATTTTCCAGCGTTTGCTGGGCTATCTCACGTGCGGAAATCGCCCCCTGTTTAAGGGCGGCGCGGATCTCGGCGATCGATAGTGCGCTTAATGGATTCATGCGCGATACACCCCGGCAATCTCCAGGCGTTGATCGAGCGGGAAGGCCATCAGCGGTTCCGCCATCGCGGCGATGCGGTTGAACTGAGTCAGCAGTTCCTGGCGGCGCGCGTCATCCATTTCCAGGACCAATATCGCCTCCATCTGGCTGATATAGGCCGCCCAGTCGGTGGCAGGCAGGTTGTTCATAAGTGTCCCCTGTTTAACATATGGCTAAAAGCCGGCGGCGCTGCCGTTGCTGCGCGGGTCAAAAGCGCCTTCCAGCATGCCGTTGGTATGACGAACGATGGCGCCGGCGTGGCCGACCGCCTCACTGAAATCGGGCAGCAACTCCACCTCATGGCCGCGCCGACGCAGATACTCCACGGTTTCTGCGCTGAAACGGCCCTCCAGCTTCAGGGAGTCCGAGCTTTCGCCCCAGGTGCGGCCGAGCAGCCAGCGCGGCGCGCTGATGGCCTGTTGCAGCGGTAACCCTTGCACCACGTGGCGGACAAATACCGCTGCCTGGGTTTGCGGCTGGCCGTCACCGCCCATAGATCCATAGACCAGGGTACGTCCGTCATACAGGCGTGCGGCGGCCGGGTTAAGGGTGTGGAACGGCTGTTTGCCTGGCGCCAGCGCCAGCAGGTGGGCGGCATCCAGGCTGAATGACGCACCGCGGTTTTGCCACAGCACGCCGCTGTGCGGCAGAACGACGCCGCTGCCGAATTCGTGATAAATGCTCTGAATAAAGGACACCGCCAGACCGCTGCTGTCCATCACCCCCATCCAAACGGTGTCGCCCGGGCCTTTACCTTTCCCCCAGGCGGCGGCCTGGTGGGGATCGATACGTTTGGCCAACGCATTCAAATGCTCGGCTTCCAGCAGGGCCTGCGGATCCTGCGTCATATGGCGGGGATCGGTGATGAATTGATCGCGCAGGCCGAAAGCCAGCTTGGTGGCCTCCACAATGCCGTGCACCACGGCGCCTTCGCTTTGGCCGGCGATCGGCAGCCGATCGGTCAGCCCGAGGATGGCCAACGACACCAAGCCCTGAGTGGGCGGCGTCAGGTTGAAGACTTCACCTTTCTGATGCTCCAGCCTCAGCGGCGTGCGGCGGCGTGGTCGGTAATCCGCCAGATCCTGCGCGGTGAGCGGCATGCCCAGCCGGGCCATATCCGCCGCCATGCTGTGCGCCAGCGGGCCGCGATAGAAGCTGTCTAACCCGCCTTCGGTCAGCGCTACCAGGGTATCTGCCAATTGCGGCTGGCAGAAACGTTGGCCGGCGTGAGGGATTTCCCCGTGCGGCAGGTAAGTGCGGGCAAAATGTTCCAGCTCCGCCAGCTCATGATACTTGCTGCGGGTGGCGGCTTCCTGCGAGGCGGTGACCGGAATGCCGTCCGCTGCATAGCGAATGGCGTCGGCCAACAGGCGTGGTAGTGGCAATTGTTCTCCGCCCAATTCGGCAGAGTAATCCAGCGCGGCCTGCCAGCCGCCGACGGTGCCGGCTACGGTCAGCGCCGCTTTCGGCCCTCGGTGTGGAATGTGGCTTTCACCGGCGTAGAAATCCAGCGTGGCCAGGGAGCCGGCCGCACCGCTGGCGTCAATCGCGACCGGATCGCCCTGCGGCGGAACAATCAGCCAGAAACCGTCGCCGCCCAGGCCGTTCATGTGCGGGTAAACCACCGCGATAGTGGCGGCCGCGGCGACCATCGCCTCAATGGCGTTACCGCCTTCGCGCAGGACCGCCAGCGCGCTTTCGCTGGCGAGGTGATGCGGTGTGACCGCCATACCCAATGGCGCGGTGTTGCTGTTAATCATTTCTTGGCCCTTTTTTGAGGTCAGCATCTGATTCAATACAAGCAAGAGCCGTTCCATATTTTTTCGGGGGACAATAATTGCTTGCCAGCGGGTGGATTGGCCGTGTTATGTTCCGCTGAAACGAACGTTACAGCCGGAGTGGCGATGAAGCAGATTGATGAACGCCTGCGCAGTGAATACCCACAGTTGACGCCGCAGGAACAGCGGGTGGCCGATTTTATCTTCGATCACTTCGATGACCTTATCAGCTACAACAGCGCCGAGCTGGCGCGCCTGAGCGGCGTTTCCAAGGCTACCGTCAGCCGTTTGTTCAAGCGACTGGGCTACCAAAGCTACCGCGAAATGCGCGACGAACTGCGTACCCTGCGCCAGAGCGGTATGCCGTTGACCGATAACCGCGATGCGGTGCAGGGCAACACCCTGCTGGCGCGCCACTACAAGCAGGAAATGGCCAATCTCACGCACTGGGTGAACCATATTGATGCAAACCAGTTCAACGCGGTGATCGCCGCGCTGGTCCAGGCGCGGCGGGTGGTATTGATGGGGTTTCGCAACAGCTATCCGGTGGCGATGCACCTGCGTCAGCAACTGATGCAGGTGCGCGAAAATGTGTTGCTGGTGCCACAGCCTGGGCAGACGCTGGCCGAAGAACTGGTCGATCTGAGTACGCAGGATGTGGCGGTGGTGGTGGCGTTTCGCCGTCGGCCGCGCCAGTTGCGGGCGTTGCTAACGCAATTGCAGGCCCAGCAGGTGCCGACGCTGCTGGTGTGCGAACCACAGGCGCAGGCGCTGATCCCGTTGGCGAACTGGCATCTGGCGGCGCCGCTTGACAGCGTTTCCGCCTTTGACAGCTACTCCGCCGCCATGAGCCTGGCTAACCTGCTCAGTAACGCTTTGCTGCACGAGACGTTGGCGCAAGGGCGGCAGCGCATTCATCAGATCGCTGACCTGTATAATGATTTGGACGAGCTGGAACAGCGCTGATCTCAGCGCTATTTTGGTGCTTTTGCACTTTGATGGTGCGCTTTTTTCCCCACGTTATGCCTTTCCTCCGCCGCTGCAGCGGCAGGGGAAATCCCCTCCTGATGCCTTAACCTACGGGCAATAAAGCAGAACGCTCCCCGCGCAGCTGATTGGCACATTAGTTGCAAAGTGATAATCAAAGAATCTTTTGTTTCATCACTTCACCATCGGGGATAATCTATGAACTTCAAGAAAATCGGGGTAGCGACATTGGGTGCGGTTTTGCTGATGGCGCAGGCCGCCTCGGCGATGGCGGATCAATTACAGGAAATCCAGCAGCGCGGCGTGCTGCGAGTGGCGGTGCCGCAGGACTTCCCGCCGTTTGGCTCCGTGGGCACCGATCTGCAACCGCAAGGTTATGACATCGATATGGCGCATTATCTGGCCGACAAGATGAAACTTAAGTTGCAGTTGGTGCCGGTCACCAGCGCCAACCGCGTGCCTTATCTGCAAACCAACAAGGTTGATCTGGTGATCTCCAGTCTGGGCAAAAACCCGGAACGCGAGAAGACGATTGCGTTTAGCCGTGCCTATGCACCCTTCTTCCTCGGGGTCTTCGGGCCGAAAGAGGCGGCACTGGGTGATGCCACACAGCTGGACGGCAAAACCGTCGGCGTGACGCGCGGTGCGGTCGAAGACATGGTGCTGAGCGATACCGCACCGAAGGGCGCGCAGATCAAGCGCTATGAGGATAACAACACCACGCTGTCGGCCTATCTGTCCGGCCAGGTGCAGTACATCGCCACCGGCAACCTGGTGGTGAGCGCCATCGCGCGGCAGAACCCGACCAAAGCGCCGGTCGCCAAGTTTATGCTGAAAGACTCGCCGTGCTTCGTCGGCCTGCGCCTGGGTGAACCGGCGTTGAAAGCGAAAGTGGATGAGCTGATTGAACAGGCATTGAAGGACAACACCCTGAACGGCCTGTCGGAAAAATGGCTGAAAGCGCCGCTGCCTGCCAACCTTGGTGCATAACGGGAGCGCCTGATGACCTATCAGCTGAATTTTCCCGCTCTGTGGCCTTATATGCCCGAACTGCTGGCCGGTCTGCTGACCACCATCGAGTTGACGGCGTTGGCCACCCTGATGGGCGTCGCGCTGGGGATTTGCGGCGCGGCGATCCGCAGCGGCAAGGCTAACCTGCTTAGCCATATTTGGGGCATTTACGTCGAGGTAGTGCGCAATACGCCGTTTGTGGTGCAGCTGTTCTTCATCGTGTTCGGCCTGCCGAGCCTGGGCTGGAAACTGACTGCCGGGCAGGCGGCGCTGTTGGCGATGGTGATCAACCTGGGCGCCTACAGCACCGAAATCATTCGCGCCGGTATTCAGGTGACGCCGAAAGGCCAGTGGGAAGCCGGGCGAGTGCTGGGGTTCAGCCGCAGCCAGACGTTTCTGCGCATTGTGCTGCCGCCGTCGTTGCAGCGGATTTATCCGGCGCTGGTCAGTCAGTGCATTATCGTCATGCTGGGGTCATCGGTGGTGTCGCAGGTGTCGTTCGAAGAATTGACCTTCGCCGCCAACCTGATCCAGTCGCGCACTTTCCTCAGTTTTGAGGTGTATCTGGTGACGACGCTGTTTTATCTGCTGTTATCGGTATTGATGCGCCAGCTGTTGCTGGCCGCCGGACGGCGCTTTTTGGGGAGCCAGGGCTGATGCTGACTTTTACCGACTGGGACATTGTGCGCAATCTGTTGCTGGCGGCGCGCTGGACGTTGCTGCTGTCGCTGACGGCGTTCTTCGGCGGTACTCTGGTGACGCTGCCGCTGTTATTGCTGCGCCTGAGCAAGCGCAAGTGGGCGATGCGTTTTGTCCGCTTCTATTCCGAGCTGTTTCAGGGCACGCCGCTGCTGATGCAGCTGTTCCTGGCGTTCTTCGGCCTGGCGCTGTTCGGCATCGACGTCAGCCCCTGGACTGCTGCCGCGCTGGCGCTGACACTGTTCACCAGCGCTTTTCTGGTGGATATCTGGTCCGGCAGCATCGCCGCCCTGCCGAAAGGGCAGTGGGAAGCGTCGCGTTGCCTGGGGCTGAGCTTTGGCCAGACCCTGATGCGGGTGATTGTGCCGCAGGCGGTGCGTATCGCCATCGCGCCCACCGTCGGGTTTTCGGTGCAGGTGATCAAGGGCACCGCGTTGGCGTCGATCATCGGTTTTATCGAGCTGACCAAGGCTGGCACCATGCTGAACAACGTTACTTATCAGCCGTTTAAAGTGTTTGGCCTGGTCGCGCTGGGCTATTTCCTGATGTGTTACCCGCTGTCGCGTTACAGCCATTATCTGGAGAAGAAATTCCATGCCGCTCATCACAATTAATCAGGTTCAGAAATATTACGGCCAGAACCATGTGCTGAAGGGCGTGGATCTGGATATCGACATGGGCCAGGTGATTTCGATTATCGGCCGCAGCGGTTCAGGCAAGAGCACGCTGTTGCGCTGTATCAATGGACTGGAAGGGTATCAGGAAGGCAGCATCAAATTGGGCGGGATGACCATTACCGACCGCGATTTGCAGGCGCGTGAAATCAGCCGCTCCATCGGCATGGTATTTCAGAACTTTAATTTATTCCCGCACATGACCGCGCTGGAGAACGTGATGCTGGCGCCGCGCCGGGTGCTGAAAAAAAGCCCCGCCGAATGCCGCGAACTGGCGGAGGAGATGTTGAACAAGGTCGGACTGGGCGAGCGAATGCACTATTCACCGGCCAATCTTTCCGGCGGGCAGCAGCAGCGCGTGGCGATTGCCCGGGCGCTGGCGATGAACCCTAAGGTACTGCTGTGCGATGAAATTACCTCGGCGCTGGATCCTGAACTGGTGGGCGAGGTACTGAAGGTGCTGGAGCAACTGGCCAAAGAGGGTATGACGCTGATTCTGGTGACCCATGAAATGAACTTTGCTCGCGAGGTCGGTGACCGGGTGGTGTTTATGCACCAGGGCAAGGTTTGGGAGCAGGGCGACAGTCGCACGCTGTTCGCTAATCCGCAAACGCAGGAATTAAAACAGTTTATCGCTTCGGTCCGTGGGTTGACAGAGGCCTGATCGGGGCGAATGGGATAATAACTTATTAAGTTGATAAGGAATGAGCATGTTAGATATCACCCAGTTCGATCAGATTAATCCACCGGCTCGCCTGTTGATGGGGCCGGGGCCGATCAACGCCGATCCGCGCGTGCTGCGCGCCATGTCGAGCCAGCTGATCGGTCAGTACGATCCGGCGATGACCGGTTACATGAATCAGGTGATGGAGCTGTACCGTGCGCTGTTCCGCACCGAAAACCGCTGGACCATGCTGGTGGACGGCACTTCGCGTTCCGGTATTGAAGCCATGCTGATCTCCTCGATTCGCCCCGGCGACAAGGTGTTGGTGCCGGTGTTTGGCCGTTTCGGTCATTTGCTGTGCGAGATTGCCCGCCGCTGCCGTGCCGAGGTGCACACCATCGAGGTGCCCTGGGGCGAGGTGTTCAGCGCCGATCAGATTGAAGACGCGATCAAGAAGGTGCGCCCGCGCCTGCTGTTGACGGTGCAGGGCGATACGTCCACCACCCTGTTGCAGCCGCTGGAAGAATTGGGTGACATCTGCCGCCGTCACGGCGTGTTGTTCTACACCGACGCCACCGCCTCCTTCGCCGGCAACCCGCTGGAAACCGACGCCTGGGGGCTGGACGCGGTATCCGCCGGCCTGCAGAAATGCCTGGGCGGCCCGTCCGGCAGTTCGCCCGTTACCCTCAGTCCGCAGTTTGAAGAGATCGTCCGCCGCCGTAAGTGCGTGGAGCAGGGCATTCGCACGGCTGACCATGCCGACGGCGATGACGAGATGATCTACTCCAACTATTTCGATCTCGGCATGATCATGGATTACTGGGGCCCGGAGCGGCTGAACCACCATACCGAAGCCACCAGCATGTTGTTCGCCGCGCGTGAGTGCGCCCGGGTGATCCTGGAAGAAGGGCTGGAAAATACCATCGCCCGCCACAAACTGAACGGTGCGGCGATGCTGGCCGGCATTCAGGGCATGGGGCTGGAGGTGTTCGGCGATCTCGATAATCGCATGAACAACGTGCTGGGCGTGGTGATCCCGCAACAGGTCCACGGCGAGCAGGTGCGTCAGATGATGCTGAATGATTTCGCCATCGAGATCGGCACCTCGTTCGGCCCGCTACAGGGCAAGATCTGGCGTATCGGCACCATGGGTTACAACGCACGCAAAGACTGCGTGTTGCAGACCCTGACCGCGCTGGAGGCGGTACTGAACCGGCTGGGCTTCGCCAGCACGCAGGGCGAAGCCTTGCAGGCGGCCTGGAATACCTACGACGCCGGGATCCGCTGATGGCGGCGCTGTTAACCGCCCTGGAGGCGGAACAAGCGGCGGCTCGCGTTATGGCGCGCTGCGATGCTCTGGCGGCGATCAGCGCCACGCCGGGCCAGCTGACGCGGGTCTATCTGTCGTCGGAACATCGGCGCGCCAACCAACTGGTGGGCGACTGGATGCGTACCCTTGGCATGACTGTGCATCAGGACAGCGTCGGCAATATCTGCGGCCGTTACGAAGGCCAAACGCCAGGCGCACCGGCGCTGCTGCTGGGTTCGCATCTGGATACGGTGCGCAATGCCGGCCGCTATGACGGCATGCTCGGCGTACTGACCGCACTGGAAGTGGTGGCGCATCTGCATCGGCAGCAGCGGCGTTTGCCGGTGGCGGTGGAGGTGATTGGCTTCGCCGATGAAGAAGGCACCCGCTTTAGCGTTGCCTTATTGGGTAGCCGGGGTATCACCGGGCAGTGGCCTGCCGAGTGGCTGGAACGGACCGATGCCGAGGGGATCAGCATGGCGCAGGCGCTACGCGAGTTTGGGCTGGATCCGGCGGCGGTGGGTGAGGCTAAGCGTGCGCAACGTGATATCTGCGGCTATCTGGAGCTGCATATTGAGCAGGGGCCTTGCCTGGAAGCGGCCGATTTGGCGCTGGGGGTGGTGACGGCAATCAATGGCGCTCGCCGGCTCAACTGCACCTTTACCGGCGAGGCGGGCCATGCAGGCACCGTGCCGATGGGGCAACGTAAAGACGCGCTGGCGGCGGCGGCAGAATGGATGGTGGCAGTCGAGGCGATCACTTCGGCCTGCGATCCGCATCTGGTGGCCACCGTTGGCCGAATCGAAAGCCTGCCGGGAGCGGTCAACGTCATCCCCGGCGAGGTAAAACTGTCGCTCGACGTGCGCGGCCCGGATGATGGCCCTCTGGCCGAGCTGTTGACGCAATTGCTGGCACAGGCTGAGGCGATCTGCGCGCGTCGGGGGTTGAGTTTTGCCAGCGAAGAGTTTTACCGCATAAATGCAACAGCCTGTGATGCAAATTTGCAACAGCGTTGGCAGGACGGCGTGATGCAGGTACAAGGCCGCAGTATGGCGCTGCCGAGCGGCGCCGGGCACGATGCGATAGCCGTGGCGGCCTGCTGGCCGGTGGGTATGCTGTTTGTGCGCTGCGACCGCGGTATCAGCCACCATCCGGCTGAGGCTGTCACTCACGCCGATGTGGCGTTGGCGATTCAGGCCTACTGCCAGACGGTTGTCAGTTGGGAGGAAACCTGATGGATTTGCAAGCGTTTAACCGGCTGTCGCCGCGGGAAGTTGAGCGGTTGCTGCGCCCCTGCGTGGATATTCCGTCCTGGATCGCGGCGGTGATTGCCGCCCGGCCGTTCGCCGGCATTGATGCCGCACTGGCGTTTGCCCGGCAGGCGTCACAGCGCTGGCAGGAGGAGGACGTCAATCGGGCGTTGGCGCAGCATCCACGCATCGGTGAACGCGCCAACGGGACAGGCCGCGAGGCGCAGTTTTCCCAGCGAGAGCAGGCGGCAGTCAATACCGAGGACGCCGCGCTGACCGAAGCGCTGCTGGCAGGCAATCGGCGTTATGAAGCGCGATTTGGTCAGGTGTTTCTGATCCGCGCCGCCGGCCGCGATGGCCAGGCTATATTGCGTGAGCTGGAGCGCCGGTTGAATAACCATGCGGAGCAGGAACGGCGGGAAACCGCCGAACAGCTGCGCGAAATCGTGATGCTGCGTTTTAAGGAGTTACTGAGCGATGAGTAATATCAGCACCCATATTCTGGACACTTCACTCGGTAAACCCGCGGCAGACGTGCGGGTGTGGCTGGAGAGAGAGCACGACGGGCAGTGGCGGATGCAGGCCGAAAGCCATACCGATGCCGACGGCCGCGCGCGCGACCTGACGCCGGATGGCCTGACCGCCGGACATTACCGTCTGTATGCCGATCTCGGCGGCTATTTTGCCGCAGGCCGGCGCGACACGCTGTACGCCACGGCGATTATCGATTTTGTCGTCGGCGATGCGGCACAGCATTACCATTTACCTCTGTTAATCAGCCCCTATTCGTACTCGACCTACCGCGGCAGTTGATCTGATCCACTGACGTACCCTCGGGCGCGGCGTACCGCGCTCCCGGATTCAATCACCCAGTAAACGGGGGAAATATGGCTCTGTCTCAGGATAAGGGTGCGGCCTCGTGCTGCCCGGAAGATGAAAAACTGCCGCTGGGAAAAACCTTTGCTTTCGGCCTGCAGCATATTTTGACCATGTACGGTGGAATTATCGCGCCGCCCTTGATCATCGGTTCGGCGGCGGGTTTAGGCGCGCCGCAGATTGGCATGCTGGTGACGGCGGCGCTGTTTGTCAGCGGGCTGGCGACGTTGCTGCAAACCCTCGGCCTGCCCGGTCTGGGTTCACGCCTGCCGCTGGTGCAGGGCGTTTCCTTCGCCGGGGTGGCGACCATGGTGACCATCGTGACCGGGGACGGCGGGCTGCCTGCGGTATTCGGTGCGGTGATCGCCGCCTCGTTGGCGGGGCTGTTGATCGCGCCGTTTTTCTCGCAAATTATCCGCTTCTTCCCGCCGGTGGTGACCGGCACCGTGGTGACGGTGATCGGTCTGTCGTTGATGCCGGTGGCGGTGCGCTGGGCGATGGGCGGCAACGCCAAGGCGGCGGATTGGGGGGCGACCGGGAATATTGGCTTGGCCGCTTTCACGCTGGCGGTCATTTTGTTGCTCAATAAGATCGGTTCCCCGACGTTGAAGCGGTTGTCGGTACTGCTGGCGATGGCCTTAGGCTGCGTAGCGGCGGCGCTGGCGGGGAAAGTGAGCTTTGCCGCCGTGGGCAACGGGCCGTGGCTGGCCTTCCCCGAACCTTTCGCCTACGGTTGGCCAACCTTCGAGCTGAGCGCGATCCTGTCCATGCTGTTGATCGTGCTGGTGCTGTTGACGGAAACCACCGCCGGGCTGATGGCGGTGGGGGAAATTGTGGGTTCGCCGGTCAATTCGCGTCGTATCGCCAAGGGGCTGCGCGCCGATATGCTCTCCAGCGCGCTGTCGCCGGTATTTAACTCATTCCCGCAAAGCTCGTTTGCCCAGAATATCGGCCTGGTGGCGATCACCGGCGTGAAAAGCCGTTTTGTGGTCAGTGCCGGGGGCGCCATTCTGGTGCTGCTGGGGGTGTTGCCGGTTCTCGGGCGGCTGGTGGCCTGTATTCCGCCGCCGGTATTGGGCGGTGCCGGTGTGGTGCTGTTCGGTTCGGTGGCTGCCAGCGGCATTCGCACTCTGGCGAAGGTGGAGTATAAGGACAACATGAATCTGGTGGTGGTGGCGACGGCGATTGCCTTCGGCATGATCCCGATTGTGATGCCGACTTTTTACGATCAGTTCCCGAATTGGGTCCGCACTTTGCTGCATTCTGGCATTAGCGCGTCGTGTCTGGCGGCGCTGTTGCTGAATCTGTTGTTCAACCGGATCGATGCGGCAGAGAAAAATGCGACGGAGGAGGAGCTTTCCTGAAGAGAGCGGGCGCAGCGGACTGCGCCCGTAAGGATCAAAGGATCAATCGTGCCGCAGGAAGCTGTCGGCATCGCGCCAGGCCGGGAAAGCGCTGCGGTAACTCTGCAGGTTTTCCAGCGACAGTTCGGCGTCCAACCGTGCGGCGGCGCCCGGTTCCGCCTGCGCCAGCGTTTCCCCTTGCGGGCTGAGGATCAGGCTGTCGCCACTGTAGTTCAGCCCGTTGCCGTCTTCGCCAACGCGGTTGCAGCCGGCCACGTAGACCTGATTCTCAATGGCGCGTGCGGCCAGCAGCGTTTGCCAATGTTTGCTGCGCGGCGCCGGCCAGTTGGCGACGTACAGCGCCAGATCGTAATCCTGCTGGTAGCGGGACCACACCGGGAAGCGCAGGTCGTAACAGATCTGCGGCAGAATGCGCCAGCCGCGCCACTCGAAAATCTCGCGTTTTTTACCGGCGCGGTAATGCAGATGCTCGCCGGCCATGCGGAACAGGTGGCGCTTATCGTAAGCATGCACCCGGCCGTGAGGCTCGACCAACAGGAAACGGTTGACCGCGCCCTCGGCAGTTTTCAGCGCCACGCTGCCGCCGACCAGGGCGTTGCTTTTGCTGGCCCAGCCGTGCAGCCAGGCGATCACCTGTTGTTCCGGCAGCGCACTTTCCCCGGCGTCCATCGCGAAGCCGGTGGTGAACATTTCCGGCAGCACGATCAGATCTCGGCCGGTCAGCGGTGCCAGCAGCTCATCGAAATGGCGCAGGTTGGCTTCGCCGTCGCGCCAGACCAGCGGTTGCTGCAACAGGGTAATTTTTAAAGTCGACATAACCGCTCCGCAGCCGCATCCAGCGTGGCGTCCTGTTTAGCGAAGCACAGCCGGATCAATTTATGAGGGAAAGGATCGGCACAGAAGACCGACAGCGGAATGGCCGCCACGCCCACGTGCTCAGTTAACCAATGACAGAAAGCGACGTCATCCAAATCGGAGACCGCGCTGTAATCTGCCAGCAAGAAGTATGTACCTTCACAGGGTAAAATTTCCAGTCGGCTGTTTGACAGCGCCTGCACAAAGCGATCGCGCTTGGCGCGGTAAAACGCCGACAACTGTTGCCAATGCTCCGGCTCGCTGCGCAGCATATCCGCCAGCGCCAGCTGTGCCGGGGTGTTGACCGAGAAAGTCAGGTATTGATGCACTTTACGTACTTCGGCGCTCAGCGCGGCGGGGGCCACGCAGTAACCTACTTTCCAACCCGTCATGTGGAAGGTTTTGCCGAAAGAAGATACCGCAATGGCGCGTTGCCGCAGTTGCGGATGGGCCAGCACGCTGGCATGGCCGCCCTGGGCAAAGCAAATATGCTCATACACTTCGTCGCTCAGCACATAGATTTCGTGATCGCTAATGGCGTGCCACAGCTGTTGCATATCTTCTGCCTGCCAGGTGGTGGCAGACGGGTTGTGCGGCGTATTGAGGATCACCAACCGGGTACGCGGCGAAAGCAATTCGGCAAACTGCTGCCAGTCCACGCCGAATGCAGGCGGCTGTAGCGCAATGCGCTTCAATGTGCCGCCGGACAGCGTGACTGCCGGCGCATAGCTGTCGTAGCTCGGGTCGAAACAAATCACTTCATCGCCGGGGCGCACCAAGGCGCTGATGGCTGCGAACAGCGCTTCAGTGGCGCCGGCCGTCACCGTGACTTCGCTGGCGGCGTCCGGCAGCCAGCCGTACAGCCCGGCAGTTTTCTCGGCGATGGCTTCGCGCAATGGCGCAACACCGGTCATGGGGGCATATTGGTTGGCCCCCTGGTTGACGTGCCAGGCCAGGCGATCTTTCAGATAATCCGGGCCATCGAAATCGGGGAAGCCCTGCGACAGGTTGATCGCCTGATACTGCGCCGCCAGCGCACTCATCTGCGTGAAAATGGTGGTGCCCAGAGCGGGCAATTTACTGTCGGGAATCAATGCTGACGTGCTCATAGCAGGCTAATACTCCTGGCGCTTAGGTTGCCGTCAATATAACACGATGTTAGTATTTGGCAATCAAGACGCTTAGATGGCTAAATGAAGAAAAGATCTAACGATATAAGCAAATCATTCTAAGCTTCACCTGCTGGACGACCTTACTGACCGGGAAAAATAATGACAGAAAATCCGCAACTTACAGCGCTATTGGCTGCCTGCCACTGGATTGGCGAAAAGGGCTGGTGCCCGGCGACCGGCGGCAATATGTCGCTGCGTCTCGACGATCAACGTTGCCTGGTCACCGAGTCCGGCAAGGATAAGGGCAGCCTGACCGACGCGGACTTCCTGCTGGTGGAAACGACGAACAATCATGTGCCGAGTGGCCGCACGCCTTCGGCGGAAACCGGCTTGCATACCCTGATTTACCGGCTGTACCCGCAGATTGGTGCGGTGCTGCACACTCATTCGGTGAATGCGACCGTACTGTCGCGCGTTGAACGCAGCGATGGGCTGGTATTGCAGGGCTATGAAATGCAAAAATCGCTCGGCGGCCAGAGCAGCCATCTGGACAGCGTGATGATTCCCATTTTCGATAACGATCAGGATATTCCGCGGCTTGCGGCGCGCGTGGCGGCTTATGCCGAAGTGACGCCGCTGCAGTACGGTTTTCTGGTTCGTGGACACGGCCTGTATTGCTGGGGTCGCCAGGTCGCGGAAGCCCGTCGTCACCTTGAAGGGCTGGAATTCCTGTTCCAGTGCGAACTGCAACGCCGTTTACTGGAGGCTAAATGATCCGCGCCATCGTCACCGATATTGAAGGCACCACCAGCGATATTCGCTTCGTGCATCAGGTGTTGTTTCCTTATGCGCGCGAGCGGCTGGCGGAGTTTCTCCGTCAGCACGCTGCCGATGCCGAAGTGGCCGCACCGCTGGCCGCGCTGCGGCAGGAGATTGACCAGCCGCAGGCAGACATTGAGCAACTGATTGCCGCGCTGTACCGTTTTATGGATGAAGATCGCAAATCCACCGCGCTGAAGGCGCTGCAGGGCATCATTTGGCGCAGCGGCTACCAGAACGGTGATTTTCGCGGTCATCTGTACCCGGAAGTGGCTGGGCAACTGGCTGCCTGGCAGCAGCAAGGGTTGACACTGTACGTCTACTCTTCCGGCTCGGTGGAGGCGCAAAAGCTGCTGTTCGGCTACAGCGAGGCCGGGGATTTGCAGCCGCTGTTCAGCGGCTATTTCGATACCCACGTCGGTGCCAAGCGTGAAACCGCTTCGTACCGAAATATTGCCGCTGAAATCGGTATCGCACCCGACGAGCTGTTGTTCCTTTCCGATATTCATCAAGAGCTGGACGCCGCACGCGCCGCAGGCTGGCGCACTTGCCAGTTGATCCGCGACGACGCCGATGCGCAGAGTCGGCACCCGCAGGTTAACCGTTTTGATCAGATCGATTTAGGGGAGTTTGCCTCATGAGTGGATTGACCATTTTTAGCGATAAAGAGCCGCAGCAGCCAATATGGCAAAGCCAGGATGCCGAGGCCATTCAACGGCAACTGACGCAAATTGGCGTGCGCTTCGAGCGCTGGCAGGCGGATCGCGAACTGGGTGAAAACCCGGAGCCGGCGGCGGTGATTGCCGCCTATCAGCACGAGATTGATCGGCTGGTGGCGGAGAAGGGGTATCAGAGCTGGGATGTGATCAGCATGCGTCCGGATAATGCGCAACGCGAAGTCTTGCGCAGCAAATTTCTTTCCGAACATACGCACGGCGAAGATGAGGTGCGCTTCTTTGTGGCCGGCGCAGGGCTGTTCTGCCTGCATCTGGATGGCAAGATCTTCCAGATCCTGTGCGAGAAGAACGATCTGATCTCGGTACCGGCCAATACCCGTCACTGGTTCGATATGGGGTCGGCGCCCAACTTTACCGCGATCCGCGTCTTCGATAATCCGGAGGGGTGGGTCGCGCATTTCACCGGCGACAGGATCGCCGATGCCTATCCGCGCCTGGATTAACATTTAACGGGGCGGCTCTCGCGCCCCGTTATTGATTACCCCAGCGCCTGCTGGAAGATCCCGTCATTGACCTGTTGCGGCGTAATTACGCCGCTGTCGAACACCCAACCGCTAATCAGCGCCGCAGGCGTCACGTCAAACGCCGGGTTATAAACCGGGGCATCGGCAGGCGCCCACTGGCATGATCCGAAACTGCCGGAGACGCCGGTCACTTCAGTTGCGGCCCGTTGCTCAATCGGGATGGCTGCGCCGTTCGGGCAGTGCGGATCGTGGGTGGTGTGCGGGGCGGCCACGTAGAACGGAATGCGGTGATAGTGCGCCAACACCGCCAGGCTGTAAGTGCCAATCTTGTTGGCGACGTCGCCGTTGGCGGCAATGCGGTCTGCGCCAACCCACACGGCATCTACCTGGCCCTGCGCCATCAGGCTGGCGGCCATCGAATCGCAAATCAACCGGTAGGGAATGCCGAGCTCGCCCAGCTCCCAGGCGGTAAGGCGGCCGCCCTGCAGCAACGGACGGGTTTCGTCGACCCACACCTGTTGTACTTTCCCTTGCTGATGGGCGCGCAACAGCACCCCGATAGCCGTGCCGATACCGGCGGTCGCCAGGCCACCGGTATTGCAATGGGTCAGCAGGCGGCTGCCGGGCTGCACCAGTTCCGCGCCATGATCGGCGATCCGATCGCACAACTTGCGGTCCTCTTCCACCAATCGCAACGCTTCTTCCACCATCGCAGGCACCCACTGTGGTTGTGCCAGAGCCTGCTTCATGCGGTCCAGATTGTTCATCAGATTAACCGCCGTCGGGCGCGAGGCGCGTAAGGTGGCCAACGCTTGCTCCAGTTCTTCACGCGGCAGACCGCGTTCCGCCAGCAGCGCCAGCAACAGGCTGGCGGACAGGCCGATAAGCGGAGCGCCCCGTACCCGTAAGGTGAGGATGTGATCGACCAACTCTTCTACGGTGTCGCATGGGCGCCACTGTTTTTCCTGCGGTAAAGCCTGCTGATCGAGGATCCAAAGTCGGTTGTCACTCAGGGTCAAACTGGTGGTGTTAAGCGATTGCATCGGCAGTTAAATCCTTGTTGCGTTGTTATTGCATCTGAAAAGGTATTCTGCCAACATGCCATACGGATGTATAGACGTCCAAATGCTTTTACGTCTAAAAAATAACGTCGCTGTGTCAGTGAGAAAAATCAGAGGGGTTGGGAATGTCGCTTTATCGTACGTTTACTGCTGCCGATGCCGTTGAATATGCCCGCCAATACGGGCAGTTGGCCGATCCGCAGGCGCTGGTGAGCGCTGACGAGATTGGTGACGGCAACCTGAACCTGGTGTTCAAAATCCGCGATCGCGACGGCGTAAGCCGGGTGATCGTCAAACAGGCGTTGCCGTACGTACGCTGCGTGGGCGAATCCTGGCCGCTGACCCTGGATCGGGCGCGCATTGAAGCGGAAACCCTGTTGATCCACGGCGGCGTTTGCCCACGGCATACGGTGAAGGTGCTGCATCACGATCCTGAATTGGCGGTGATGGTGCAGGAGGATCTTTCCGATCACCATATCTGGCGCAACGAGCTGATCAAAGGCCACTATTACCCGTTGGCGGCCGGACAATTGGCGGAATATCTGGCGCAAACCCTGTTTCATACCTCCGATTTTTACCAGACGGCGCAACAAAAAAAGGCCGAGGTCAGCCGCTTCACCAACCCTGAGCTGTGCCAGATCACCGAAGATCTGTTCTTTACCGATCCCTATATCGATCACGAACGCAACCAGTTCGACGAGGCGTTGCTGCCGCAGGTGCGAGCGCTGCGTGACGATACCGCGCTGAGGCTGGCCGTGGCCGGGCTGAAACACCGTTTCCTCAGTAAGGCGGAAGCGCTGCTGCACGGCGATATTCACAGCGGCTCTATTTTTGTTGCGGAAGGCAAGCTGAAGGCGATAGATGCCGAGTTTGGTTTCTATGGCCCGATAGGTTTTGACGTCGGCAGCGCGTTGGGTAACCTGTTGCTGAATTACTGCGGTCTGCCTGGCCTGTTAGGGCCGCGCGATGCCGCTGCCGGGCGGGAGCAGCGCCTGCAGGACGTGCGTGAACTCTGGCTGATTTTTGCCGATCGCTTCCTGGCATTGTGCCACCAACAGACCCGTGAGATAGCGCTGGCGGTGCCGGGCTATGCCGAACAGTTCCTGCAGCAGGTGTGGACCGATGCCATAGGTTACTGCGGCAGCGAGCTGATTCGCCGCACTATCGGCCTGGCACACGTCGCCGATCTGGACAGCATCAGCGATGCCGAAATGCGCGCCGAATGCCAGCGCAGCGCCCTGAACCTGGGCCGTGCGCTGATCGTCAACGCGGCGCAGATTGAGCATATCGACGCACTGCTGGCGCGTATCCGCCAGAACGGCTAGGCGTTGTTTGGGCACCGCCGGCAGGAAGAGGGTGCTCATGGATCCTCTGTCTAACAACCAACGGGCGGGGCGAACCCCGCCGTTGGGTTGCCTTACCCTTCGGATTCGTAAGCCAAAATGGCCGCAACCTCCGTGTCTCCCAGTTTGATGCGCAGTTCACATAGCGAACCGCGGGTGATCAACATGAACGGAATCAGCGTCATGCAGATAATCATCAGCCTTGGAATGACCCGTTCTTGCTGCATTTCTGACCTCCTTATCCTTGCCTTCCGGCGGGTAAGAGGCTAACCTGATGTTGCTTAGACATTCAGAGTGGCCTCGGGTTGATAATATCGACTCGGGGCCTTTCTCTTTCTACCCTTCGTCTTTCAAGCTGCAGCGTTGTTGGCTGTATTTGCTCACCCCAGTCACTCACCAAAGTGAGCTCATGAGGATTCACGAATTTGCCGCCTGGCTGCAACATGAAATCCATTGGGTTAATCCGTTGCTTATGCCCCGGAAAGAAAGATCCAGAGCACCCGCTACGCAGTCTATCCGATTATTCCCGAAGTTAAATTAGTCGTTCTGGCAAGGCTGCGAGCTGCTGCGCATTTTGCCTATTTTGATCGAATGCGGGCTGGGAAAGGAAGAGGGTGCTCATGGATCCTCTGTCTAACAACCAACGGGCGGGGCGAACCCCGCCGTTGGGTTGCCTTACCTTTCGGATTCGTAAGCCAAAATGGCCGCAACCTCCGTGTCTCCCAGTTTGATGTGCAGTTCACATAGCGAACCGCGAGTGATCAACATGAGCGCAATCAGCGTCATGCAGATAATCATCAGCCTCAGAACGACCCGTTCTTGCTGCATTTCTGACCTCCTTATCCTTGCCTTCCGGCGGGTAAGAGGCTAACCTGATGTTGTTTGGACATTCAGAGTGGCCTCGGGTTGATAATATCGACTCGGGGCCTTTCTCTTTCTATCCGTTGCTTATGCTCCGGAAAGAAAGATCCAGAGCACCCGCTACGCAGTCTATCCGATTATTCCCGAAGTTAAATTAGTCGTTCTGGCAAGGCTGCGAGCTGCTGCGCATTTTGCTGCGGCACAAAAAGAAAAAGGGGCGATAATCATCGCCCCTGGGTGAATGGGAGTAACGCTGTTACGCCGCTTCGGTGTGCTGCTGGCGTTTAGACGGCGCTACCGGCTTTTCCGGCTTGTTGGCCGCCAGCGCATCCGGCTCGAAGTCATCTACGTTGATGGAACGCAGGCGGCTCTCTTCGGCTTTCACCAGGATCTTCGCTTCATCGGCGCTGATCTTGCCTTCTTCCAGCGCACGCTGTGCCAGGCGATCCAAACGGGTAAACGGCAGATTTTTGCCGCTTTCCTTGCACAGGCGCAGGTGAATCGGCTCGGCGGCAATGACGTCAGTCAGTGCGGCTTCCAACAGGCCAACCGGGTTATGCTCGCTTGGCGTCAGGTACTGGCCACGGCCCAAACGGCTGCGGGTTGCGGACGGCTGCTGGATAATCTTGGCCAACTGGTGGTCCAGACGATCAGAAGGTGCGGTATGCACACGGCCGAACGGGAAGATCACGAAGCGCATCACGCCGGCGATAAAAGGGTTCGGGAAGTTGCGCAGCAGATCGTCCAACGCTTGCTCTGCCTGATGCAGACTGTCCTGCACCCCCCAGTGTACCAGCGGTAAATCCTCTTTCTGACGGCCTTCATCTTCAAAACGTTTCAGCGTCGCGGAAGCCAGGTACATCTGGCTGAGAATATCCCCCAGACGGGCGGAAATCCGCTCGCGGCGTTTCAGGCTCCCGCCCAGCACGCCCATGGAGACGTCCGACAGCAGCGCCAGGTTCGCGCTCAGGCGGTTCAACTGTTGGTAGTAACGGCGTGTCGCATCTTTGGTCGGCGTGCTGCTGGTGCGGCCATTGGTCAGGCCCAGCCAGAAGCTGCGTACCTTGCTGCTGCCCACGTGGCCCAGATGGCCGAACAGCGATTTATCGAAGGCGTTCAGATCATTGCTTTGCGCAGCCGCCATTTCGTCCAGTACGTAGGGATGGCAGCGGATGGCGCCCTGGCCGAAGATCATCATGGTGCGGGTCAGGATATTGGCGCCTTCAACCGTGATGGCGATCGGTGCGCCCTGGTAGGCCCGGGCCAGGAAGTTGGATTTGCCCAGCATGATGCCTTTACCGCCGGCGATATCCATTGCATCAATGATTGCCTGCTGGCCTCTGTGGGTACAGTGGTATTTCACGATGGCTGACAGCACCGCCGGCTTCTCGCCCAGCATCAGGCCGCTGGTGATAAGCGTAGCCGCCGCATCCATCACATAGGTGTTACCGGCGATACGCGCTAACGGCTCTTCGATACCTTCCATCTTGCCGATAGAGATCTTGAACTGACGGCGGATATGGGCGTAAGCGCCAATGGCCAGCGCCATAGACTTCACGCTGCCGGTCGAGTTGGAAGGCAGGGTGATGCCGCGGCCGACCGACAGACACTCAACCAGCATGCGCCAGCCCTGGCCGGCCATTTTTGGCCCGCCGATGATGTAATCGATAGGGACGAACACGTCGTTGCCGCGGGTTGGGCCGTTCTGGAACGGCACGTTCAGCGGGAAGTGGCGATTGCCGATTTCAACGCCTGGGGTGCTGGTCGGGATCAGCGCGCAGGTGATGCCCGGTGATTCGTTGGTGCTCAACAGGTGATTCGGATCATACAGTTTGAACGCCAGACCCAGCACGGTTGCGACCGGCGCCAGCGTAATATAGCGTTTGTTCCAGGTCAGGCGCATGCCCAATACCTGTTCGCCTTGCCACTCGCCCATGCAGACGGTGCCGACATCCGGAATAGCGCCGGCGTCTGAACCCGCTTCCGGGCTGGTCAGGGCGAAACAAGGGATCTCGTCGCCGCGCGCCAGGCCTGGCAGGTAGTGGTTTTTCTGCTCGTCGGTGCCGTAGTGTTGCAGCAGCTCGCCAGGGCCGAGGGAGTTTGGCACGCCGACGGTGATTGCCAGAATACCGGAAACACCGGACAGTTTTTGCAGCACGCGCGCCTGGGCATAAGGAGAGAAATCCAGGCCGCCGTATTCTTTCTTGATGATCATCGCAAAGAAGCGGTGTTCTTTCAGATAGGCCCACAGTTCCGGCGGCAAGTCGGCCAGTTCATGGGTGATCTGGAAGTCATTCGCCATGCGGCAAGCTTCTTCCACCGGGCCGTCGATAAACGCCTGTTCTTCGGCGGTCAACTGCGGTTTCGGGTAGTTATGCAGCTTGTTCCAGTCCGGTTGGCCGCGGAACAGATCACCTTCCCACCAGGTGGTGCCGGCTTCGATCGCTTCTTTCTCGGTGGTGGACATCGGCGGCATTACCTTGCGGAACGCGCGCAGCGCCGGAGCGGACAGCATCGAACGGCGCAGGGAAGTCACGTTCAGCGGCAGAAGGACGATCGCCAGCGGCAGCAGCATCCAGAAGGTCCACAGGCCGATAACGCCCATGGCGGCGGTGTATGCCAGCAGAATAAGGCTACTGAGGGTGAGATTCACTCGGTGATAAAACACCACACCAATGAGTGCCAGTAAAACAACAATACTAAGAACCATCATAAGAAGCTCCGAAGTAGTAAGAGGTCTGACCTGTTGTATGTATGTAATAGGTTTTAGTACAACCCCATATTTTTATCAATGCATTTACAGTTTAATTACAACTTAAGTCACAAACTGAGCGCATCAATAATCAAAAACCTCACTCGTACCTCAACCGGCGCGCTGTTTGGCTCACAGTGCTTCTCGGTTTTTCCCCGATCCGGTACACTGCGAAGCGGAAGATTGACGATAACAAGAGGTTCCTCATGTACCACGACCTTATTCGCAGTGAACTGAACGAAGCGGCCGATACCCTGGCGAAATTTATCAATGACGATGCCAATATCGACGCCATTCAACGCGCGGCAGTGCTGCTGGCCGATTCCTTTAAAGCCGGTGGGAAAGTGATTTCCTGTGGCAATGGCGGTTCTCACTGTGACGCCATGCACTTTGCCGAAGAGCTGACCGGTCGCTACCGCGAAAACCGTCCGGGCTATCCGGCGATTGCCATTTCCGATGTCAGCCACCTGTCTTGCGTCAGCAACGATTTCGGTTACGAATACGTGTTCTCACGTTACGTGGAAGCGGTAGGCCGCGAAGGCGACGTATTGCTGGGCATTTCCACTTCGGGCAATTCGGGCAACATCATTAAAGCTATTGAAGCGGCGCGCGCCAAAGGGATGAAAGTGATCACCCTGACGGGTAAAGACGGCGGCAAAATGGCCGGCTCCGCCGATGTGGAAATCCGCGTACCGCACTTCGGCTACGCAGACCGTATTCAGGAAATCCATATCAAAGCGATTCACATCTTGATTCAGCTGATTGAAAAAGAGATGGTTAAAGCGTAATGGCTTCAGGGGGCATGCCGCCCCCGCGACATTTTGTAGGGGCGCCGCATGCTGCGCCCGCATAGACAGTGCCAGTGTGGGTAAGGAGTGGCAAGCGATGTGTGAACTGCTCGGGATGAGCGCGAACGTACCGACCGATATCTGCTTTAGCTTTACCGGGCTGGTTCAGCGCGGTGGCCGTACCGGGCCACATAAAGATGGTTGGGGCATTACCTTCTATGAAGGGAACGGCTGTCGTACGTTTAAGGATCCCCAACCGAGTTTCGATTCGCCGATCGCCCGCCTGGTGCAGGAGTACCCGATCAAATCCTGCGCGGTGGTATCGCATATCCGCCAGGCCAACCGCGGCGAAGTGGCGCTGGAAAATACCCACCCGTTTACCCGCGAACTGTGGGGCCGCAACTGGACCTACGCGCACAATGGTCAGTTGAAAGGCTATCGCCAGTTGGAAACCGGCACCTTCCGTCCGGTGGGCCAGACTGACAGCGAATATGCGTTCTGCTGGCTGCTGCATCAGCTTTCCCTGAAATATCCGCGCACCCCGAGCCGTTGGCCGCCGGTATTCCGCTATATCGCTTTGCTGGCGGATCAACTGCGCAAGAAAGGGGTATTCAATATGTTGCTGTCGGACGGGCGTTTTGTGATGGCCTACTGCTCCACCAACTTGTATTGGATCACCCGCCGCGCGCCGTTTGGCAAAGCCACGTTGCTCGATCAGGATGTGGAGATTGATTTTCAGCAGCAGACCACACCTGACGATGTGGTCACCGTGATTGCTACCCAACCGCTGACGGCGAATGAAACCTGGCACAAGATTGCGCCAGGCGAGTTCGCATTATTTCACTTCGGTGAGCGGCTTGGTTTGAGCGAAGGGGTTGGTGCTGGCAGCGGGAGCCGTTGACGCGTACTGCGTCATCTGGCTGCTGCTCATGACCGGCTGACCCAGCACGTACTGGCCATTGGAGACGCTGACCACCGGCGGCTGGTGATTCTTGACGAAGTAGTCATAGCCCGGTTTCAACTGGTTCCAGAAGGCGATATCGCTGGATGTGCGGTGACGCTTCAGGTTCTGATCGGTCATGCGGAACGGATAGATGCTGATATCGATCCGGTTCTGACCATAAGCGAATGCGGCTTCAACGTAACGGTAGATCTCATCCATATAGGTGTTGGTCATCGCGTAACAACCAATCGATTTACATTCACCGTGGATCATCAGATAAGCGCCGGAATAACCCTGCGACTTGTCGTAATCGTTCGGGAAGCCGATATTTATTGCGCGATAATATTTACTGTCGGGTTTCAGATGGCGCGAATCGACGCTATAAAAACCTTCCGGACTTTTAAAGTCGCCTTCACGGCGTTTCGGGCCGAGTCCGCCGGAAAAATTACAGATGCGGAAGGAGTTCACCAGACGGAATTCGTTGCCCATTTTGGCATACAATTCCAGCGTGCGTTCTTCTTTGAAGATCTGAATATAGACCGGTGAACCTACTAATTGCTGTTTAACTACCGGTGCCTCGGGAACCTGCTCGCTGGCGCTGCAGGCCGTGATCATCGGCATAGAAAAAAGCATCGCAAACAACAGCGCGATTTTGCTCATTATTATTCCTGCTTATATTTATCTGCTGGCTCAATGAACTCGGCCGGCATGCCACTGATTATTGTTTTACTGCGTTAAAACCCCGTCAGATTACCAGTGTGTTTTTTTTTAGCAATATGCGATGTGTATAAAAAAACTACAAACTTCGATAAAAGTGAATCGACAGGCAGTTTTTAACGATTGGTGATGCAAAACAGCAGAAATTTAATTGCATTTGCTTGACTCAGGTCACTGCTCAACGCAGAACAAAGTGGTGAAAAATGTTAATATTCCGGCTCCAATTAACCTGTTGTTGCAGTTGCATAAGAAGGCCTTGAGCTTATCTCCCTAGCGATAATATGGGCTCTGCGGCAACAAAATATTAACAGCGTTTTTGTCGAGAAAGCTTTTTTATCGTGCCAAACGAGGCAGGCGGGAGTTAATCAAGGGAATGTGCGTAACCCCATTTTATCGGCGCGAAAAAATTCATGTTGAGCGTGATGCCGTTGCGCTTAACCCGGAGGCTGCCGTTGCAGTCTCATCATCCAGGCATCGTCAGCACCAGCCTCTGGGGCCGGTAAGACGTGTAAACCTAGTCAACATCGTATAAATCCTATGATTAAAATCAGAAAAGGGTTAGATCTGCCCATTGCCGGAGCCCCGGTTCAGGCGATTCAGGACGGCCCACCAGTTCAGCATGTTGCCCTGCTTGGGGAAGAATACGTCGGCATGCGCCCTTCCATGTTAGTGCAGGAAGGCGATACCGTTAAGAAAGGCCAGGCGCTGTTCGAAGATAAAAAGAACCCCGGGGTTTTCTTCACGGCTCCCGCCAGCGGGCGCATTGCGGCAATCAACCGCGGTGAGCGCCGCGTGTTGCAGTCCGTGGTGATTGCGATAGAAAACGACGGTGACGAGCAACTTGAGTTCGCCCATTATCCGGTCGCCGAACTGGCGGAGCTGCCGCGAGAACAGGTTGAAGGCGAACTGATCGCCAGCGGCCTGTGGACCGCGCTGCGCACCCGTCCCTTCAGTAAAACGCCGCGTCCCGGCACCACCCCTCGCGCCATCTTCGTGACCGCCATGGACAGCCAACCGTTGGCCGCCGATCCACAAGTAGTCATTGCCGGGCAACGGGAGGCCTTTAACGCCGGGCTGGCGGTGCTGGCGCGCCTGACCGACGGCAAGCTGCACGTTTGCCACGCCGCAGGTGCGAATCTGGGCAAACAGCCTGGCGCGCAGATAACCTACAACGAATTCGCCGGCCCGCATCCCGCCGGGCTGGTGGGCACCCACATTCACTTTCTCGAACCGGTCAGTTTGAAAAAAACCGTCTGGCATATCGGCTATCAGGACGTCATCGCCATCGGCACGCTGTTCACCACCGGCCGTCTCGACACCCGTCGGGTGGTGGCGCTGGCCGGGCCGCAGGTAGAGCAGCCGGTGTTGCTGCGCACCCGGTTGGGCGCCAGCATTGAGCAACTGACCGCCGGTCGCCTTAAAAGCGGCGAGAACCGGGTGATTTCCGGCTCGGTACTGAGCGGCACCCATGTTGCCGGCCCGAATGCCTATCTCGGCCGTTTTCACTCGCAGGTTTGCGTGCTGCAGGAAGGGCGTGATAAACAGCTGTTCGGCTGGATCGCGCCTTCACCGGACAAATTCTCCATTACCCGCACCACGCTGGGCCACTTCCTGAAAAACAAGCTGTTCGCCTTCTCGACCACCACCCACGGCGGCGAGCGTGCAATGGTTCCGATCGGCAACTACGAACGGGTGATGCCGCTGGACATTCTGCCGACTCTGCTGCTGCGCGATCTGCTGGCGGGCGATACCGACAGCGCGCAGGCGCTGGGTTGTCTGGAGCTGGATGAGGAAGATCTGGCGCTGTGCACTTTCGTTTGTCCGGGCAAGTATGAATATGCGCCGGTGCTGCGCGACGTGCTGACCAAGATTGAGCAGGAAGGATAACCGATGGGCCTGAAGAACTTTTTTGACAAGATAGAGCATCACTTCACGCCGGGCGGCAAGCTGGAAAAGTGGTACCCGCTGTTCGAAGCGACCACCACGGTGTTTTACACCCCCGGTTTGGTGACGCGCGGGGCTTCGCATGTACGCGACGCCATCGATTTGAAACGCATGATGATCCTGGTGTGGCTGGCGGTATTCCCGGCGATGTTCTGGGGCATGTACAACGTCGGCCAGCAGGCCATCCCGGCGCTGCACCAGCTCTATAGCGGCGATCAACTGCAGCAGGTGCTGGCGGGCGACTGGCACTACCGACTGGCGCAATGGCTGGGGGCGTCGCTGGCGGCGGATGCCGGCTGGATCAGCAAAATGGTACTGGGCGCCTGCTACTTTATGCCGATCTACGCCGTAGTGTTTCTCGTCGGCGGTTTCTGGGAAGTGCTGTTCGCGGTCATCCGCAAGCATGAGATTAACGAAGGTTTCTTCGTCACCTCTATTTTGTTTGCGCTGATTGTGCCGCCAACGCTGCCGCTGTGGCAGGCGGCGCTGGGCATCAGCTTCGGCGTGGTGGTGGCGAAAGAGATTTTCGGCGGCACCGGGCGCAATTTCCTCAACCCGGCGCTGGCGGGGCGCGCTTTCCTGTTCTTCGCCTATCCGGCGCAGATCTCCGGTGACCTGGTGTGGACCGCCGCCGACGGCTTCTCCGGCGCGACGCCCTTGGCGCAATGGAGCGTGGGCGGGGCGCACAGCCTGAGCAACCTAGCTACCGGCCAGTCGATCAGTTGGATGGACGCCTTCCTTGGCAACATCCCAGGTTCGGTCGGTGAGGTTTCCACGCTGATGATCCTGATCGGCGGTGCGATTATCCTGTTTGGCCGCGTGGCTTCCTGGCGCATTGTCGCCGGCGTGATGCTCGGCATGATGGCTACCGCCTTCCTGTTCAACAGCATCGGCTCCGCCACCAATCCGCTGTTCGCCATGCCGTGGTACTGGCATCTGGTGTTGGGCGGCTTTGCCTTCGGCATGATCTTTATGGCCACCGACCCGGTTTCCGCCGCCTTTACCAACAAGGGAAAGTGGTGGTACGGCATCCTGATTGGCGTGATGTGCGTGTTGATCCGGGTGGTCAACCCGGCCTACCCGGAAGGCATGATGCTGGCGATCCTGTTCGCCAACCTGTTCGCGCCGCTGTTCGATTATCTGGTGGTGCAGGCCAACATCAAGCGGAGAAAAGCCCGTGGCGAATGAATCTAAAAACGACACTATCGGTAAAACGCTGCTGGTGGTACTGCTGCTGTGTCTGGTGTGTTCGGTAGTGGTGGCGGGTTCCGCCGTCGGCCTGAAGTCCAAACAGCAAGAGCAAAAGCTGCTCGACAAGCAGCGCAATATCCTCGACGTGGCCGGGCTGTTGCAGCCGAAGATGGAAGGCGAGCAGGTCAAGGCGCTGTTCACCCAGCGCATCGAACCGCGCCTGCTGGATTTGAACAGCGGCGAGTTTGTGGCGGGCAATGCGGCGGCGTTCGATCTGGCCGCTGCGCTGCGTGACGATGCCAAAAGCGTCGCCTTGTCGGCGGGCGAAGATCCGGCCGGCATCAAACGCCGCAGCAACCGGGCGGAGATCTATTTGGTGCGTGATAACGGCGGGGCGGTGAATCAAATCGTGCTGCCGGTCTACGGCACCGGCCTGTGGTCGATGATGTACGCTTTTGTGGCGCTGGACAGCGACGGCAACAGGGTGAAAGGCATCACTTATTACGATCAGGGGGAAACCCCGGGCCTGGGCGGAGAAGTTGAGAATGCCGGTTGGCGCCAACAGTGGATCGGCAAAAAGCTGTTTGATAACGACGGCAAGCCGGCGATCCGCGTGGTGAAAGGCGGGGCGCGTCAGGGGGATGAGCACGGGGTGGACGGTTTGTCCGGCGCCACGCTGACCTCCAACGGCGTACAGCACACTTTTGATTTCTGGTTGGGTGAGCAAGGTTTTGGCCCATTCCTGAAAAAAGTTCGTGAAGGAGCGCTGAAAAATGGCTGATTCCAAAGAGATTAAGCGGGTTCTGCTCGGGCCGCTGTTTGACAACAACCCGATAGCCTTGCAGGTCCTCGGGGTATGTTCCGCGCTGGCGGTGACCACCAAGCTGGAAACGGCGGTGGTGATGACCATCGCGGTGACCCTGGTCACGGCGTTCTCCAGCTTCTTTATTTCCCTGATCCGTCACCATATTCCGAACAGCGTGCGCATCATCGTGCAGATGGCGATTATCGCCTCGCTGGTGATTGTGGTCGATCAGCTGCTGCGCGCCTATGCGTTCGAGATTTCCAAGCAGCTGTCGGTGTTTGTCGGCCTGATCATCACCAACTGTATCGTGATGGGGCGCGCCGAAGCCTATGCCATGAAGTCGCCGCCGATTGAAAGCTTTATGGACGGTATCGGCAACGGGTTGGGTTATGGGGTGATCCTGGTGCTGGTCGGTTTCCTGCGCGAGCTGATTGGCTCGGGCAAGCTGTTTGGCATTCCGGTGCTGGATACGGTGCAAAACGGCGGCTGGTATCAGCCGAACGGCCTGTTCCTGCTGGCGCCGAGCGCGTTCTTTATCATCGGCCTGCTGATTTGGGTGCTGCGCACCCTGAAGCCCGCACAGATCGAAAAGGAGTAACGCCCGATGGAACATTATATCAGCCTGTTTGTGCGCGCGGTGTTCGTTGAGAACATGGCGTTGGCGTTCTTCCTGGGGATGTGTACCTTCCTGGCGGTGTCGAAGAAGGTGTCGACCGCCTTCGGTCTGGGCATCGCCGTGACCATCGTGCTCGGCATCTCGGTGCCGGCGAACAATTTGGTCTACAACCTGGTGCTGCGCGATGGCGCGTTGATGGACGGCGTCGATCTGAGCTTCCTCAACTTCATTACCTTTATCGGTGTGATCGCAGCGCTGGTGCAGATTCTGGAGATGATCCTCGATCGCTTCTTCCCGTCGTTGTACAACGCACTCGGCATTTTCCTGCCGTTGATCACCGTGAACTGCGCCATTTTCGGCGGTGTGTCCTTTATGGTGCAACGCGACTACAACTTCGCAGAATCGGTGGTGTACGGCTTCGGCTCCGGCACCGGCTGGATGCTGGCGATTGTCGCGATGGCGGGGATCCGCGAAAAACTCAAGTATGCCAACGTCCCCGCAGGGCTGCGCGGTCTGGGCATTACCTTTATCACCACCGGGCTGATGGCGTTGGGCTTTATGTCCTTCTCCGGTGTTCAGTTGTAAAGGCGGGAAGAATCTATGGAAATTATTTTAGGCGTCGCGATGTTTACCGGCATCGTTATGGTGCTGGTACTGCTGATCCTGTTCGCCAAATCAAAGCTGGTGAACACCGGTGACATTGCGGTGGAAGTTAACGGCGATCAGGGCAAGAGTTTTAATGCGCCGGCGGGCGACAAGCTGCTGAACATGCTCTCCAGCCAGGGGATCTTCGTGTCCTCTGCCTGCGGCGGTGGCGGCTCCTGCGGCCAGTGCCGGGTGGTGATTAAAGAGGGCGGCGGCGATATCCTGCCGACCGAACTTTCGCACATCAACAAGCGCGAAGCGAAAGAAGGCTGCCGCCTGGCCTGCCAGGTGAACGTGAAGCAGAATCTGAAAATCGAGCTGCCGGAAGAAATTTTCGGCGTGAAGAAGTGGGAGTGTGAGGTTATCTCCAATGATAACAAAGCCACCTTTATCAAAGAGCTGAAGCTGAAAATTCCCGATGGCGAAGACGTGCCGTTTCGCGCCGGCGGGTTTATCCAGATCGAAGCGCCGGCCCATGACATCAGCTATGCCGATTTTGACGTGCCGGAGGAGTACCGCGGCGACTGGGACAAGTTCAATCTGTTCCGCTACCGCTCGGCGGTGAATGACACCACGGTGCGCGCTTACTCAATGGCGAACTACCCGGATGAAAAGGGCATCATCATGCTCAACGTGCGTATCGCCACGCCGCCACCGCGTGCGCCGGACGTGCCGCCGGGCATTATGTCCTCCTATATCTGGTCGCTGAAGGCCGGTGACAAGGTGACCATCTCCGGGCCATTCGGCGAGTTCTTCGCCAAAGACACCGATGCCGAAATGATCTTTATCGGCGGTGGTGCCGGTATGGCGCCAATGCGCTCGCATATCTTCGATCAGCTCAATCGCTTGAACTCGAAGCGTAAAATCACCTTCTGGTACGGCGCGCGTTCGTTGCGTGAAATGTTCTATGAGGATGATTTCAATCGGCTGCAGGCGGAGAATGAAAACTTTACCTGGCACGTGGCGCTGTCCGATCCCCAGCCTGAGGATAACTGGACCGGCTACACCGGCTTTATCCATAATGTTCTGCTGGAGAACTATCTGAAGCACCACCCGGCGCCGGAAGACTGCGAGTTTTATATGTGCGGCCCGCCGATGATGAACGCTGCGGTGATCAAGATGCTGAAAGATCTGGGTGTCGAAGATGAAAATATCATGCTGGATGACTTTGGTGGCTAAATGCGCATAGGGGCAATGAAGGGCTGGATGACGGCGGTGGCGCTGGGCGCCACGTTGTTATTGACCGGTTGCGGGCCGGAGCAAGTGAATCTCGATGGCAAAACCATGGGGACGTCTTATTCGATCCGTTATGTCACCGGTGACGACACGCCGTCGGCGGCCAGAATACAGGCGGAGATCGACAAACGCCTGGAGTTGGTGAACGATCAAATGTCCACCTACCGGCCGGGCTCGGAACTGAGCCGCTTCAACGCCAGCCGCGAGGTGGGCAAGCCCTTCCCGGTATCGGCCGCGACGACCGAGGTGGTGCTGGAGGCGCTGCGCATCAACCGCGTGACCGACGGCGCGCTGGACGTGACCGTCGGGCCGCTGGTCAATCTGTGGGGCTTTGGCCCGGAAGGGCGACCGGACAAGGTACCGAGCGCTGCCGCACTGGAACAACGCCGCGCCTGGACCGGCATCGACAAACTGTCGGTGCAGGGCAACGCGCTGGTGAAACACATTCCGGAACTGTATGTCGATCTCTCGTCCATCGCCAAAGGTTACGGCGTGGATGTGATTGCCCAGTATCTGCAATCGCAGCAGGTCAAGAACTACATGGTGGATATTGGCGGTGAGGTGCGTACCCGCGGCCACAATGGTGAGAAAAAACCGTGGCGTATCGCCATTGAACGGCCGACGGCCGGCGTGGAGCAAAAAGCGCAGTTGGTGATCCAACCGGGCGAGATGTCAATCGCCACCTCGGGGGATTATCGCAACTACTTCGAACAGGGCGGCGTGCGTTATTCGCACACCATAGATCCGGTTACCGGCAAGCCGATCCACCATCATCTGGTTTCGGTCACCGTACTGAGCCCGACCTGCATGGCCGCCGACGGCCTGTCCACCGGGCTGAACGTGCTGGGGCCGGAGCGAGGTATGGCGTTGGCCAACCTGATGGGGATCCCGGTGTTCATGATTGTGAAAACCGCCAACGGATTTGAAGAGCGCCACTCTGAGGCGTTTAAACCCTATCTGAAAAAGATCTTATGAGGCCGCTATGTTGACGGTATTTATCGCCACCTTCGTGCTGTTTCTGCTGGTGATCGGCGGCATGTCGCTGGGCTATGTGTTCAAGCGCAAAAGCCTGCAGGGCAGTTGCGGCGGCATCACTTCGCTGGGGATGGAAAAGGTCTGCGACTGCCCGGAGCCCTGTGATGCGCGTAAGAAGCGCGAAGCCAAAGCGGCGCTGCGGCGGCGGCAGTTGGAAAAACACCGGATCATCTGACTACGAGGGGCGCAGGTGGCGCCCCTTTCTCTACCGGCTATTTGGCCTTGCGAAAGTTTTTCGCGTCGGCCGGTGAGTTGACCATCACCCCGTCGGCCCCCAGCGCCAGTGCTTGCTGGTATTCCGCCGGTGAATTGACGCCGAACAAAATGATGTGCGCCGGGCCTTGCGAACGGAAGCAATCGATCGACTCTTTATCCCAGGTCAGAAACGCTTTCGAGCGCCCTTCGCCCAGAGTGTATTTTTCCACCACGTCCACTTCACGTTTCAGCTCCAGCCCGTACCAGCGCGGTTGCTGATTATCCGCTTTCAATTCGCACTGGTGCGCCATGGCGACATTGGCCAGCAGGGTGCGGGTTTCGTCGCGGCTTTCAAAGCGTTTGATCTGTGGCGGCAGCGCTTGCAAGTATTTGGCATCGGTAGAATACACGCGGGTGCGGTTCAGGCTGTCGGCCTTCTCCAGCGTCGCCAGCAGCGCTTTGCCAAATTGCGTCGGATCGGCATCCGGCGACTTGATATCCAGATAGAAGGTCACCTTGGGGAAAGCCTCCAGGATCTCGTCCAGACGCGGGATACCTATGCCTTTACCGCGAAACGGATACGTTTCACCTTTTGCGAATGACCAGCCGGCATCCACTTTGGCCAATTGATCGGCAGTATGGGCGGAGACCGGCCCCTGCTCGTTGGTCAATGCTTTGAGATCGGAAGGGCGGTACAGCACGATCGCGCCGTCTTTGGATTGTTGTAGCGTAATCCAAATGGCGTCGGCGCCATTTTTCAGTGCGGTTTCAATGGCGATGCGGGTGTTTTCCGGCGCGTCTGCGGTGCCGCCGCGGTGGGCGATAATGGCTGGAGCATGGCCGACAGTGGCGCCCGCCGCCAGCGAAACCAGCGACAGCGTGGAGGCCAACAGCAAATGAGAAAACCTGATCATGCGAGATACCTTATTATGCTATATCCGTCGTCTTTCAAGCGGCAGCCTTGTGAGCGGCGACATGAAATCCATAGGGTATAAGAATGAAAGAGCGTGAGTCAGCGGAGATCATACTATTGAAAAATTAAGCTTTTTTAACAACGCGGAAATATCTGACGCAAACGCCGTTTTCTCCATGCCCACCGAGTCTTGAGCTTTCGATTATTGGCTGTATACTTATACAGTGTTATTGGAGGCGCGATGCGTAAAATCATTCATGTCGATATGGACTGCTTCTTCGCGGCGGTAGAAATGCGCGACGATCCCAGCCTGCGCGATATTCCGTTGGCGATCGGCGGCAGTGCCGACCGGCGCGGGGTGATCAGCACCGCCAACTACCCCGCACGCCGCTATGGCGTGCACAGCGCCATGTCGACGGCGATGGCGTTTAAACTGTGCCCACACCTCAAACTGTTGCCAGGCCGTATGGCGGCGTACAAGGAAGCCTCGCTGCACATTCGCGAAATCTTCGCCCGCTACACCTCGCTGATTGAACCGCTGTCGCTGGACGAAGCCTATCTGGATGTGACCGACTGCACCCAGTGCAACGGTTCGGCGACGCTGATCGCCCAGGAAATCCGCCAGGCGATTGCCGAAGAGCTTAACCTCACGGCCTCTGCGGGTATCGCGCCGATCAAGTTCCTCGCCAAAATTGCCTCAGAGCTGAACAAACCGAACGGGCAATACGTCATCACGCCGGCGCAGGTGCCGGCTTTTTTACGGCAACTGCCGCTGAGCAAAATCCCCGGCGTGGGCAAAGTGACCGCCAAACGGTTGGAAGACGTGGGGCTAATCACCTGCGCCGACGTGCAGCAGTACGATCTGGCGCTGTTGCTCAAGCGCTTCGGCAAGTTTGGCCGGGTGCTGTGGGAGCGCTGCCAGGGAATAGACCTGCGCGAAGTCTCGCCGGAAAGGCTGCGTAAATCGGTGGGGGTGGAACGCACGCTGGCGGAGGATATTCATGATTGGGAAGACTGCGAGGCGTTGATCGTCGACAAGCTCTATCCCGAGCTGGAAATGCGGCTGCGCAAGGTGAAACCGGATCTGCATATCGCGCGGCAGGGCGTGAAGCTGAAGTTTCAGGATTTTCAACAAACCACTCAGGAACACGTCTGGCCGGTGCTGAATAAAGACGATTTGCTCAACGTGGCGCGGCAGGCGTGGCGTGAGCGGCGGGAAGGCCGTGGCGTACGGCTGGTGGGCTTGCACGTAACGCTGCTGGATCCGCAGCTTGAGCGGCAACTATTGCTGCCGTGGGAGTAAAAAGGCTGGCGAGAGGCCAGCCTTTTAGCGTTAAACGCGGCGATTAGGCGCGTTCTGGGATCGCTTTCAACAGCGCGGTCAGCAGCTTCCAGTACAGGCCGACGCTTTCGATATGTACCTGCTCATCTGGCGAGTGTGGCCCGGTGATGGTTGGCCCAATCGACACCATATCCATGTTCGGGTACGGCTTTTTGAACAGGCCGCATTCCAGACCGGCGTGGATCACCATGATGTTCGGCGTCTTGTTGAACAGATCCTGATAGATCTCGCGCACCAGATGCATGACCGGTGAGTCTGCGTCCGGCTGCCAGCCTGGGTAACCGCCCTTCGGCGCCACTTTGGCGTTCGCCAGTTGGCCCAGCGCGGTCAGCATCTCGACCACGTAATCTTTGCCGCTGTCGATCAGCGAGCGGATCAGGCAGACGATTTCCGCTTCGTTCTCGCTGGTGGTGACCACGCCAACGTTCAGTGAGGTTTCCACCACGCCTTTTACCGCGTCGCTCATGCGGATCACGCCATTTGGCGTTGCGTTCAGCAGGGCCAGGAAACGTTGCTGGCTGTCGGCGGTCAACGCCTGAGAGGCGCTGGTAACCGGCTCCAGCAGCACGGTGATGTTCTTCTCTTTGGCGGAAAGCTCGTTTTGCAGCGTGCTCAGGAAGGCCTGGCTCAGCGCTTTCAGCGCGTCGGCTTTTGCCCCAGGCACGGCAACCACCGCAGAGGCTTCACGCGGGATAGCGTTGCGCAGGGTACCGCCGTTCAGATCCAGCACGCGCAGGTTCAGTTCTGCGGCATGAGCGAACAGGAAGCGCGTCAGCAGCTTGTTGGCATTGCCCAGGCCCACGTGGATCTCGGCGCCGGAGTGGCCGCCTTTCAGGCCCTTGAGCGTCAGTTTCAGCGTCTGATAGCCGGCCGGTACCGCTTCGCGCTGCAACGGCAGGGTAGTGATAAAATCAATACCGCCGGCGCAACCCATGTAGATCTCGCCTTCTTCTTCGGAGTCGGTGTTGATCAGGATATCCGCCTGCAGCCAGTTAGGCTGTAGACCGAATGCGCCGTCCATGCCGGCTTCTTCGGTCATGGTCAGCAGCACTTCCAGCGGGCCGTGTTCGACGCTGTCGTCAGCCAGCACCGCCAGCGCGGAAGCCATGCCGATGCCGTTGTCGGCGCCCAGCGTGGTGCCACGCGCCTTGATCCACTCGCCGTCGATATACGGCTGAATCGGATCCTTGGCGAAGTCGTGCACGGTGTCGTTATTTTTCTGTGGCACCATATCCAGGTGCGCTTGCAGGGCAACCGGTTTACGGTTTTCCATGCCTTTGGTGGCCGGCTTGCGCAGCAGGATATTGCCCACCTGATCGCGTTCGGCATGCAGGTTCTTCTCTTTGGCCCATGCGAGGATGTGCTGTGCCAGCGCTTCTTCATGATAAGAAGGATGCGGAATAGAGCAGATTTTGGCAAAAATATCCCACAGCGGCTGTGGTGAAAGTTGAGACAATTCAGACACTATAGGTCTCCTGTGACAGCATTCTCAGCATGGCGTGAATGCCGCTCGGTTAGGGTGGATTGGCATCGGTGCGTTTTTGGCACGATCTCCAGAGAATATCACTTTATTCAGGGGCGCGCGCGTACCCTATTGCACTGTTTAAGAGAGGGAATACACATATTTGACGTGTGATTGCTTGTTTACGCAGGATCAATCACCAGACGAAATACTTATGATTTCCACAGTACAACTGGTATTCGGCTCAACCAGTCTCTATAATCTCGCGCAACCTTTTTTCCCCTGATCACGAGTAAGCCACACCATTGCTGGCTGGGATACCATTTTATGAGCGAAAAATACGTTGTTACCTGGGACATGCTGCAAATGCAAGCGCGCAAACTGGCTCACCGCCTGCTGCCTGCTGACCAATGGACGGGCATTATTGCCGTAAGCCGCGGCGGCCTGGTGCCGGCGGCCTTACTGGCGCGCGAATTGGGCATCCGCCACGTGGATACCGTCTGCATTTCCAGCTATGACCATGACAACCAACGCGAAATGAAGGTACTCAAGCGCGCCGAAGGCGACGGTGAAGGCTTTATCGTGGTTGACGATCTGGTGGATACCGGCGGCACCGCGAAAGCGATCCGCGACATGTACCCGAAAGCGCATTTCGTCACTATTTTCGCCAAGCCGGCAGGCCGCCCGCTGGTGGACGACTATGTGGTCGATATCCCACAGGATACCTGGATCGAGCAGCCGTGGGACATGGCGGTGACCTTCGTGCCACCGATCGGCGGCCGTTAATCTCCGCTCGCTCCAGTAAAACGCCCGGTTCTGCCGGGCGTTTTCGTTATTTTGGTTTATCGCCCCAGAGTTAGGTACACTACCTCCAGTTAAGTAGGCTGTTTGCGGCCTACGGCCAGATTTACGGAGGCTGTTGTTACCATGGCACAAGCCAACCTTTCTGAAATCCTGTTCAAACCCTCATTTAAACACCCCGAGACCTCGACGCTGGTGCTGCGTGCGCGCAACAAAACCGGCGCCGATCTGCACTCCACGCTGGAAGGCAACACCGTCAGCAATTGGTATCGTATGCTCAACCCGCTGCTGTGGGCCTGGCGCGGCGTTGATCCGATCGAAATCAACGAAGTGCTGGCGCGTATTGCGGTCGCCGACGTGGAACATACCAACGACAAACTGCTCGATACCGTGATCGGTTACCGTAATGGCAACTGGATCTACGAGTGGGTGCGTCAGGGCATGCTCTGGCAGCAGCGGGCACTGGAACAGCAAGATCCGTTGATCGGCGGCCAGTACTGGCTCAATGCCGTCAACTTTTACAGCATCGCCGGCTACCCGCACTTGAAAGGTGACGAACTGGCCGAACAGGCCGAGACGCTCGCCACCCGCGCCTACGAAGAGGCTGCGCTGTTGTTGCCTTATCAGCTCAAAGAGCTGGAGTTCCGCATTGACGGGGGAAGCAGCATTACCGGCTTCCTGCACCTGCCGGAGAAGGGCGAGGCGCCGTTCCCGACGGTGCTGATGTGCGGCAGCCTGGATACCCTGCAGACCGACTACCACCGCCTGTTCCGCGAGTACCTGGCGCCGCACGGCATCGCCATGCTGACCATCGACATGCCTTCCATCGGTTCTTCTTATAAGTGGAAGCTGACGCAGGATTCCAGCTTCCTGCATCAACAGGTGCTTGCCCAACTGCCTTCGGTGCCCTGGATCGACCATCAGCGCGTTACCGCATTTGGCTTCCGCTTCGGCGCCAACGTGGCGGTGCGCCTGGCTTATCTGGAGCCGCAGCGGTTGCGTGGCGTGGCCTGCCTGGGGTCGGTGGTCCACAGCCTGTTATGCGACGCCGGCCGCCAGCGAGACGTGCCGGACATGTATATGGACGTGCTCGCCAGCCGGATGGGGATGGCCAATGCCTCGGATAACGTGCTGAGGGTGGAGCTGAACAGCTACTCGCTGAAAACCCAGGGTTTGCTGGGCCGCCGCTGCCCGACGCCGATGTTGGCAGGCTATTGGGATCGGGATCCGCTCAGCCCGAAAGAGGAGGCGCAACTGATCGCTTCGTCCTCGATGGACGGCAAGTTAATTGCTATTCCACGTGCACCGGTGTATAGCAGTTTCCACAAGGCCTTGCTGCAAATGGCCCACTGGATGAAAGATAAAATGCGTTAATTTGTTGCTAAATTTTAACAATTTGTTAAAAAGAGTGGTCTACATTGAGGAGGTTAAAGAATGACGTTACCTAGTGGTCACCCTAAAAGCCGACTAATGAAACGTTTTGCCAGCTTGGGGCCGTACCTGCGTGAAGGGCAGTGCGAGAACGACCGTTTTTTCTTTGATTGTTTAGCCGTTTGCGTCAATGTCAAACCCGCGCCAGAGAAGCGTGAGTTCTGGGGGTGGTGGATCGAGCTGCATGCTGAAGAGGCGCGTTTCACTTATGCTTATCAGTTCGGTCTGTTTGATAAGGACGGGCGCTGGACGCCGGAAAAGATTAAAGATACTGAAGTAAAAACCAAGTTGGAAACCACCCTGCGTGATTTCCATCGTCGCTTGGGTGAATTGTTGGCGACGATGGAGCTGGCGCTGGAACCGGCCGATGATTTCAAAGAAAAACCGATTAAACTCTCCGCCTGACCCCGTTTGACTACAGTATTGTGCTGATTTCGCGTTGTGCCTGTTGGCATAACGCGTCTCTCCTGTTACAAAGTCCTTTGCATTATCCTTCTCATCTTACACGGCAGAAACACTATGAACGGCAGCCAGACATTGGTTGTGAAATTGGGCACCAGCGTGTTGACCGGCGGATCGCTGCGTCTTAACCGTGCCCATATTGTCGAACTGGTACGCCAGTGCGCACAACAGCATGCAGCGGGTCACCGCATCGTTATTGTCACCTCTGGCGCGATTGCCGCCGGGCGCGAACATTTGGGCTACCCCGAACTCCCCGCCACCATCGCCTCCAAGCAGCTGCTTGCGGCGGTCGGCCAGAGCCGGTTGATCCAACTGTGGGAACAGCTGTTCTCCATTTATGGCATCCACGTCGGGCAGATGCTGCTGACGCGCGCCGATCTGGAAGACCGCGAACGCTTCCTCAACGCGCGTGACACCATGACCGCGCTGCTGGACAACCGTATCGTGCCGGTAATCAATGAGAATGACGCGGTAGCGACCGCAGAAATCAAGGTGGGCGACAACGACAACCTGTCGGCGCTGGCGGCGATCCTGGCCGGGGCCGACAAACTGCTGCTGCTGACCGATCAACAAGGCCTGTATACCGCCGACCCGCGCAACAACCCGCAGGCGGAACTGATCCGCGAAGTGCATGGCATTGACGACGCGCTGCGCGCCATCGCCGGCGACAGCGTTTCCGGGTTGGGCACAGGCGGCATGGGCACCAAATTGCAGGCGGCCGACGTGGCCTGCCGCGCCGGTATCGACGTGATCATCGCCGCAGGCAGCAAGCCGGGCGTGGTGGGCGACGTGATTGAAGGCAAACCGGTGGGCACCCGTTTCCACGCGCTGGAAACCCCGCTGGAAAACCGCAAACGCTGGATCTTCGGCGCACCGCCGGCCGGTGAAATCACCGTGGACGACGGCGCGGTCGAGGCCATTATGGCGCGCGGCAGCTCGTTGCTGCCGAAGGGCGTTCGCGAAGTGAAGGGCGATTTCTCTCGTGGCGAAGTGATCCGCATCCGCAACCTGGCGGGGCGCGATTTGGCGCACGGCGTCAGCCGCTATAACAGCGACGCGATGCGCATGATTGCCGGCCACCACTCGCAGGAAATCAGCGAAATTCTCGGTTACGAATACGGCCCGGTGGTAGTGCACCGCGACGACATGATTGTGAGCTAAGGAGTGAGCATGCTAGAGCAAATGGGGAAGGCCGCCAAACAGGCCTCCTGGCAACTGGCGGTGCTGAGCACGGCGAAGAAAAACCAGGTGTTGTCGGTGATGGCCGACATGCTGGAAGCCAACAGCGAAGTGATTTTGCAGGCCAATGAACAAGACATGGCGCAGGCGCGCGCTACCGGGATGACCGAAGCGTTGCTCGATCGCCTGTTGTTGACCCCGGCGCGGCTGGCGGCCATTGCCAACGATGTGCGTCAGGTATGCCGCCTGAACGATCCGGTCGGCCACGTATTGGACGGCAGCCTGCTGGACAGCGGGCTGAAGCTGGAACGCCGCCGCGTGCCGCTCGGTGTGATCGGCGTGATTTATGAAGCGCGGCCGAACGTCACCATCGACGTCGCCAGCCTGTGCCTGAAGACCGGCAACGCGGTGATCCTGCGTGGCGGTAAAGAAACCCACAACACCAACCTGGCGACGGTGAAGGTGATCCAGCAGGCGCTGGAACAGTGCGGCCTGCCGGCTGCGGCGGTGCAGGCGATTGACAGCCCCGATCGCGCGCTGGTGAATGAGCTGCTGCGCCTGGATCGCTACGTAGACATGCTGATCCCACGCGGCGGTGCCGGTTTGCACAAACTGTGCCGCGAGCAGTCGACCATTCCGGTGATCACCGGTGGTATCGGCGTTTGCCATACCTACGTTGACGACAGCGTTGATTTCGACAAGGCGCTGACGGTCATCGAGAGTGCCAAAATCCAGCGCCCAAGCGCCTGTAACTCGCTCGAGACGTTGCTGGTGAACCGCAACATCGCCGAACAGTTCCTGCCGGCGCTGAGCGCCAAGATGGCGGCGGCGGGCGTGACGCTGCATGCGGCGCAGAACGCCATGCCGCTGCTGCAAAACGGCCCGGCGACGGTGGTGGACGTGGCGGAAGGGGATTACGACGATGAATGGCTGTCGTTGGATCTGAACGTGCTGGTGGTGGACGACATCGATCAAGCCATCGACCATATCCGCGCCCACGGTACCAACCATTCCGATGCGATCCTCACCCGTTCGCTGAGCAGCGCCGAGCACTTCGTGCGTGCGGTGGATTCCTCGGCGGTGTACGTTAACGCCAGCACCCGCTTCACCGACGGCGGCCAGTTCGGCCTGGGTGCAGAAGTGGCGGTCAGCACCCAGAAGCTGCATGCACGCGGCCCGATGGGGCTGGACGCACTGACCACCTACAAGTGGATCGGCTACGGCGACGATTTGGTGCGCAGTTAAGTCAGGTTTCGCGTTTTAAATTTAAGGGCGCAGTTCATTGAACTGCGCCCTTTTTGTCTCTAGAAAATGAGGGGTATTTATTTGTAGGCTATTGATGTGGAAAGTAGTAATAGCTGTGGGTTATGTTTAGTCAGCGTGCCAAAGTTTATTATTCTAATCACCACATGTTGAAATAACTATGATTTTGACTATAACTTAGTAAATATTGAGCCAGAATTTGTTGTAAATAACCTGTCGTATAGTGATGATGCATAATTGTCAGTCATTCCTGAAATGAAATCACAAACAAATCTCTCAGGTGGAGTGGATTTATTTTTCTCTATTCTTGAAATGTATTTTTCCGGTAGTAATTCTTCGCGATTTTCATTTATTGTTGAGAAAAGATCTGATATTATTTTTCCGCCTTTATATTCTAGTGTTTTTATTTCGTGTTTTTTTATTACCATGGTATATGTTAAATCTTTAAGTTCTTGTATCTCATTTTTTATTTCATCATCTGCGAATGCCTGCAGATCAATGAGATTTTCTTGAAATAAATTCTGGTTTTTTATACTTATATTATCTATAAATCTATGGACAAGTTTACTGATTACTTGTTTTCTTTTTGAATGAGAGTCTCCAAATAAATGATCGACATCACTAATGTAATCATTTGAAAAGCTCTGTTTCTCTAGCCATGAACAATACGCATCTTTTGTGATTATTTTTAATGCAATCGCATCCTCTAGATCATGTATAGCATATGCAATATCATCGGATAACTCCATTATACTACAATCAAAAGATTTGAATTTTGTCTTTAAATGAGTTGTAGAACTGTCATTTTTTTTAATGGCTGGGTTATATACTTCAGTAAATAATTCTTTATCTTTTGTTTTTAATGGATTTAAAATCCAATCCAATGTTTTAGCTTCAGTATCCATAATACATTTTGGTGGTTTTTTTGAGCTGTTTTCATTTTTTGCTTTTAGCCTGTTGTAAGTGTTTGGATATTTAAGTAGACCAAGTAAGGTTCGGCGGCATAAATTAAGTCCATTCTTCTCTGAAGCTTCTCCAAGTAAAGAGCAAATTCTTAGCGTTTGACCATTACCTTCGAATCCACCGAATAATTTCATTTTTTGATATAGAGCAGCTTCCCCTTTATGGCCAAAAGGAGGGTGGCCAATATCATGCGCTAAGCCAAGTGCTTCAATCAAGTTGGCTTCAGGTATATAACTCAATATTTTTTTTTGATTAGCAAACTTCTTATTCAGGTTTGCAACTATTCCACTTCCTATTTGAGCAACTTCGAGAGAGTGAGTTAGTCGCGTCCGATAGAAATCACTCTCGCCTACTCCCAAGACTTGTGTTTTACCTTGTAAACGTCTAAATGATGCTGAGTGAATGATTCTTGCTCTATCGCGGGCCCACTCATTCCATTGCGACAAAGGGGACTCTTTGCGTGTACGCCAACTTTCTTTCATGTTTTTCTTCCAGATTATGTTCTATTTGATTTTTATTTATATATTAAGGTGAGTTAATTCGCAAATGCTATAAGAAAAAATGTGTTTTGTTAACAACAACCAAATATACTAATTCTTATCATGTATTTATCGAACACATTTAGGTGTAAGCGAATGTTAGCATTTTATATTATCTATTAATAGTTCCAATCCGTTTCATAACTGCCCCTGCATCCACCCCAAGCAGCCGTGCCATCACAGCAAACTCAACCACATCCAGCTTGCGCTCGCCGTTTTCAACCTTGGCGATAAACGACTGCGGGCGGCCCAGCGCCTCGGCCAGTTTGGCCTGAGTGATGCCTTTTTCTATACGAGCATCCCGAAGTATTTTTATAACTAATTGATACTCGGTTGGATAAACTGAAGTCATGGCGTTTTCCGCGAGTGATATCCCAAAATCGAATATCTGCCATTATCCCAAAATGGGATAGTAGGCGCATCAGATAACAAGCTGATAGCCGAAGCTTTGAATTTGCCCCTGCGGAGATATGGCCTTCAAGATACTCTGAACCTGTATATAAGCATGAGTAGGGCGGTCATTCTGCATCAGAATTCGGCACTGTTTAACACGGATGAAAACAGCAGATATAAATATGGGGGAGGGCAGTTAACTACCCGCACCCCCATTATTATCTAATGAATAGTCGCGGTTATTGCTTAACAACAAGGTGGCTGCGCTGTTCTTTGCTCATTGCCTTGTTAGAGCTGGAAATTACGCAGTTATATTTTTCATCTTTATTAATGATCATAAAGGTACTGACCGGGTTTTTATAGTCTTTGTCGATAGTGAAATAAACATAATCCTGCGGCAAAGAACTCGGTTTGAATGCGCCGAACGCATAAACACCCGCCATGCCCAACGGGGACAAATCAACCGTAAGTTCTAGCGGTTGCAGGGTATTCGGGGAGGGCAGCATGGATTTTGCGGACATCATTAACGAAGCGGTATCGATGGTGTATTCGCTGGTCACTTTCATCCCGACATACTTGGATTCAGGTTTCGAAAGCTGTTTCATACAGGCGGCATCGTGCTGGGGCGCGGGGCTGCCATTTTCTTGCACGGCGTGCACATGTTCCAACGTCACCTGTGCTTTGCCGGTCATAGGTTTTACGCTGTCTTCCGCTTGCGCCATACCGGCAAAAGCGAGGGCCGCAACTGTGGGTAGAATAACGCCAGTCATTATTTTCATTACTTTTCTCCAGACTTTTATGAGTGGGAAAATAATATTAATTTTCCCGTGTGTGTAGTCGATGAAATTTAATTAATGAAATCATGGGCAGCACTAAATCGCCTTGTATGAACACATGGCATGGCATCGTTGCCCAGAAAAATAACTGGCGTTTTTAAGATGAGGACATAAATTTTAAATAAACTGACGTGTGATTATCGTTATTAACTTTCGGGCGTATGAACTGTATGGATAACCTTAGTCAATATCCGGGATAGATACAACACAATGGGTGAAATTTTTATTTTATCGAAGTCATAGTGGGCTTAATAAGCCAATGTATTATTTCCATTGGCTTATATATACAGGCTTATTATTATCTTGTTGCCCCTGGGTTAACGCTTTTTAAACAGCGGCAGCATTCTCACCAAGGTATTGTCCTTAAAGGCATAATGATGGATCAGCGCCGCAGCGGCGTGCAAACCAATCAGCCAATAACCGAAAGCGGCCAGCGTCTTGTGCCAGCCGATAATCGTCCGCGCCTGCGGCCGGTCGGCAATCTCGGCAAACGGCATCGGCAGGCCGAATAAAAACCACTCTTTGCCGCCCAGATAGCGGGAATAGACGCCCAGAACCGGCAGCGTCAGCAGCAGCAGGTAAATCAGGGTATGCACCAGATGCGCCGCGCCGGTTTGCCATTTTGGCGGTTTCGGGCTGATGGCGGGGGAGGCGTGACGCGAGCGCAGGATCAGACGAGCGATCATCAAGACGAAAACCGTCACCCCGCAGCTGAAGTGGGTGACCACCAGCAGATACCACATCGGCGTGCCCGGTTCGGCAATGCCTCTCAACTCAATTGTGGCGCAGGTGATGACCAACAGGATAGCGACCAGCCAGTGCAGACGGATCTGCATCGGCATAAATGTTTTCTGCACTGGGTTTGCCTTGCTAAGGTGAGATTCGATAGGCATTGAGAGTAACGAAATGTTACAAGGGAGGAAAGCGCCGGGTTTGAATTTATCCCGGCGCCTTGGCTTAGTTCACCTTCGCCTTGGCGAAGTCACTGCCGTTCACGTCAACCACATAGCCGCTGACATTGCTGCGGGTGGCGTAGAACACCTTGCCGTTAGCCAGCGGCAGCAGCGGGGCCTGTTCGGCAAAAATCACCTGCGCTTGCTGATAAAGCTTGGCGCGTTCTGCCGGGGTGCTCACCTGAATCGCCTGCTGGATCAACCGATCGTAACCTTTGTCGCACCAGCGGGCTATGTTGGCGCCGGTTTGCACGCCGGCGCAGCCGAGCAGCGTGGCGAAGTTGTCCGGGTCGCCGTTATCCGACATCCAGCCATACAGTGCGCTCTGCTGTTCCCCTTTGCGCAGCCCGGCCAGGTACTGGCCCCATTCCCAGGTGACGATTTTGGCCTTCACGCCCACTTTCGCCCAATCGCTCTGGATCATCTCGGCAATGCGTCGCGAATTAGGGTTGTATGGCCGCGCCACCGGCATTGACCAGATGTCGGTTTCAAACCCTTTTTCCAGCCCGGCCTGTTTCAGCAGATCACGGGCCTTCTGTGGATCGTAAGTATATTCCGGCAGCTTGTCGTTGTAGCCCAGCATCGCCGGCGGCAGCACCGAATAGGCCGGCGTACCGCTGTCTTTGAACACCGCCGCGACAATCGCCTTCTTGTCCACCGCATAGCTCAGTGCCTGGCGAACCAGCACATTATCAAAAGGTTTCTTCTGAGTATTGAACGCCAGATAGCCGACGTTCAGGCCGTTGATGTTGTGCAGTTGCAGGTTTTTGTCGCTCTTGATAGCGTCGAACTGCTCCGGCAGTGGGGCGGGAATGATCTGGCACTCATTGGTTTTCAGCTTGGCCACCCGGGTCTGCGCATCCGGCGTGATAGAGAAGATCAGGTGTTTGCTGGCCACCTCGCCTTGCCAGTAATGCGGGTTGGCCACGTAGCGGATCAGCGAATCCTGCTTGTACTGTTGCAACGCGAACGGGCCGGTGCCGATAGGCCAGTTATCCACGTATTCCGGCGTGCCTTTCTTCAGCATGGCGTCGGCATATTCTGCGGAAAGAATCGAGGCGAAATCCATCGTCCAGTCGGCCAAAAACGCGGCGTTGGGCTGGCTGAGCGTAAAGCGCACGTGGTCGTTATCTACCGCTTCGACGTGGGTAATCAGCTTGTCCAGCCCGGTGTCGGTAAAGTACTCGTAGTTACCGCCGGACACCTTGTGGTACGGATGATTGGCGTCTTTTTGGCGCATCACGGTGAACACCACGTCCTCGGCGTTGAAGTCGCGCGTCGGGGTGAAGTATTTGTTGCTGTTGAATTTCACGCCCTTGCGCAGCGTAAAGGTGTAGGTTTTGCCATCCGGGCTGATGGTCCACTCGGTGGCCAGCGAGGGGGCAGGGGTTTTATCGCTTTCGCGCAGCGTCAGCAGGCGGTTATACAGCACCTGCGAGGTGGCGATAAACGTCGGCCCGGAGCTGGCGAGTTGCGGATTGAAAGACTCCGGTGAGGCGACCGTGCAATAGACCAGCGTATCGGAAGCCGCCAGCGCGCTGCTCGCCGCCAACAGGCTGGTTCCCGCCAATAGCAGGCCTGCAGTTGTTTGTTTTAAAAGCATAAAAGTGATAGCTCCCTCAGGTTGATGGGGGACACTGCCGCCGCAGTGGCATTCAGGCAGCCCCCGGTTTAACTATAATGAGGCTTTGCGGATCTGGGAACTGGCTGTGGCGGATTCCTTTCCGGTTATTACGCTGGCCGCCAACATTTCCACCGCCGCCGGCGAACGTTTTTTGCCTCGACAATCCCCTTATCCGACACGCATTAACCGGTTGTTCTATATTTATGAAAATGATAATAAGTGTTATTATCATTTTCATTTGTAACCATATTGAAACACTTTCAGCGCGTTGCGGCCGTCGTTTTCCTGGTCTCCATGTCGCATATCAAAGGTAGGTAACATGTCGGAAACCCTTTTGGCTACTGAATGGCTGCCGCTGTCGCCGGCGCAGTTAGACTTCTGGGAGGAGTTTAGCTTGCACCCCGGGCAGCCCTTTTCCACCGTCGCTCACGTCACCGAATTGCGCGGAGCGGTGGACGAGGCGGCACTGTGTCGGGCGATAACCCTCACTGTCGCAGAAACGCAGGCGTTTGCGCTGCGGTTTGGCACCCGCAGAGGCGATCGGTTGCCGATGCAGCGCTACGATCCCGAACGGGTTCCGCGCCTGAAGCGTATTGATTTGCAGGATCATCCCGACCCTTATCAGGCCGCGATGCGGCTGATGCAGGCCGATGCCGAGCAGCCGATGGATCTGCATACCCAACCGATGGCGGCCGTGTGGTTGCTCACTCTGGGGACGACGCGCTATCTCTGGTACCTGCGTGCTCACCATATCATTATCGATGGTTACGGCATGGCGCTGGTCGAGCATCGCTGCGCTACGCTGTACGCGCATTTTCTCGGCAAGGGTACGGCGGGACAAGCATTGGGCGCCTTCAGCGCGTTCCAGCAACATGAGCTGGCCTACGGGGCTTCCGAACGCTGCGACAAGGATCGCCGGTTCTGGCAGCGTTATTTACCGCCGTCGCAGGTGCTGCCGACGGTGCGTAAAGGCGGCCGGGAATATGGCGTGAAATGCCTGAGCACCAGCACTCCGCTGCCGGAAGACATTTCACGGCGGCTGCGTCTGTTGTCCGAACACAGCGGTATCGGCTGGCCCGATCTGCTGCTGGCTCTGTCCGCCGCCTGGCTGTTTTTTACGTTGCCGCCTTTACCGCATGAAAGAGGGGATACGCGGACCCTGTGGATGCCGGCGATGAATCGTCGCAGCAGCAAAGCGACCAATACGCCGGCTTTGGCGGTCAATACGCTGCCGTTTTTGGTTTCACTGCGTGCGGAAGAGACGCTGGGGCATTTCCTGTCCGGCGTGACGCTGACGCTGCGTGAACTGCGCAGCCACGCCGGTTATCGCCTGCGGCAGATTGCCGCCGATCGCGGCGTGACGCCCGCCTCTCGTCTGTTTATTTCTCCGTTTATCAACGTTCAGCCATTTGACTCGGCCGGTTTCAGCGGCTGTACCAGCACGCGCCGGGTGCTGGCAGGCGGTGCCGGCGACGGGATTAACCTGATCTTCCGTGGCGGCACTGACGCCGGCGATCTGCATTTGGATATCGATGTCTTTGTGCAGCAGTTTCCCACCAACGGGGCGGCCAACTACCGAAGCGCCTTGCAGGACTTTTTGCAGCGCGCGTTACGGGAAGGGGCGTTGGAGGTGGCGATCGGCGAACTGGTGGCGGTGCCCGCCTGATGAAAGCGGGCAGGGGATGACCCTGCCCGTAGGGGATTGACGGTTAACGGGCCAGCAGCGCTGCGACCTCCCGTGCATTTTTGCAGGGGATCAGCACCGTTGGCGGCAGTTGGGTGCCAAAGGCGTCATTAAGCTGTGCGGCCACCTGGCGGATATGCGGCAGTTTCAGCCCCATGCTGATAAAGGCGGTTTCCTCCCCCCACTCAGGACGCGGCGCCGCGCCGATGGCCTGCAGATAGATGGTCAGAATTTTGCCGCTCTGCGCCGGCGGCGCGCTCGGCAAAGGTGCTGCACAGGCGTTCAACCCGGGAGCCGCCCGCCCGGCCCCGAGCGTGCTGCGAATAGCATGACGGTCGGTTTTTCCGTTGCCGGAGAGCGGCAGCGTTTCGGCGTGGATAAAGCGCGTCGGGATATGTGTACAAGGCAGATAGCCGGTCGAGAAGGCGCGAATATCCGCCAGCGACAGCGGCTTGCCGTCGCGGGTAAGGTACATCGCGCCCAGCGTCGATTCGGCATTTTCCCCGCTAGGATAATCCACCACCACGATGTCCTGAATCGCCTCATGCCCACGCAGTACGTCTTCGATCTCCGGCAGCGACACGCGCACGCCGCGGATTTTCACATAGCCGTTCACCCGGCTGGCGAACAAAATGTTGCCGTCCGGGCGATAGTAGCCCTGATCGCCGGTGCGGAAGGCCCGCAGCGGTTGCCCGTCGGGGCCATTCAACGAGACGAAGTCATGTTGCTTCACTTCACCGTCTTCCAGATAGCCTAACGCCAGATTCACCCCCGCCGTATGAATGCGGCCCACCACGCCGGCCGGGCAGTGCGTGCCGTCGTCATGGCAAATAAAGTATTGGTTGCCCGGCAATGGCTGGCCGTAGGGCACGGTGCCGGTGTCCTGCGCTGCAATCGGGTGCCAGATGCTCCAGATAGTGGTTTCTGTCGGGCCGCCGAGTGAGAACAGGCTGATGTCCGGGCGCAGGCTACGCAACGTCTGCACCGTTGCCGGTTTGATGTAATCGCCGCCCTGAGCCACCAGCCGCAGTGAGCGCAGGCTGTCGGCCGTTTTACAGGTGAGCAGCATTTCCAGGATTGCGGGCACGGAACACCATAGGCTGACGCGGTGGCGCTCCACCAACTGGTTCCAACTGATGGCGTCTTTTTCCTGATGCGGCGCGGGCAGAACCAACGTTGCACCGGCGCTGAGCGAGCCGAACAGGTCAAACATCGACATATCGTGGTGCGGCGGCGTCACGGAGATAAACACATCATCGGCGGTGACCGCCCAGCGTTGCAACGTCTGCCCAACCACGTTGGCGGTGGCGCGGTTGTTGAGCACCACGCATTTGGGTTTGCCGGTGGTACCGGAGGTATACAGGTAATAGCCGGCCTCGGTGCTTGCACTGCGTTCCGCCAGCGTCTGGTCGTCCGGCAGTTCAGGCGTGCCTGCGGCCGGATCGAGCAACTCTGTCGGCGTCACTCCGTGCGGGGTATCCAGCTCGCCCTGATGCACCACCAGATCTGGCCGGCAGTTGCTCAGCAGATAGGCGGTGCGTTCCGGAGGCGAGTTGATGTCGATCGGCACCCAGATAACCCCCAGCAGCGCACAGGCCAGGGAGATAGTCACGTGTTCCGGGCTGCGCGCCAGATACAGCGCCAGCACGCTGCCGCGCCCCAGATTGCGCCGTTGCAGGTTGGCCATTACGGCCCCGACCTGGCGACCCAACTCAGGGTAAGACAGGGTCTGCTCATCGCAGATCAGCGCCGGTCGCGGCTGTGGGTCGTTAAACAGCCGTTCGGCCAGCTGCGCCAGGTAGGGATAAGCGATGAATGCCGCTTCGCCGTGGTTATGGCGATAGTGTCGGTAATCGATAAAGCGCGCCGGGGCGATCTCCAGATCGCTGTCCTGGCACATTTGCACCACGCGGCGTTGCAGGGCGTCCAGCATCGCCTGCACCTGTTCGCCGTCCAGCGCCTGTTCGGCGTAATCGACGCACAGTTGCAGATTTTTGTCGGCGTCCTGCGTCAGACGGATATCGATCGCGACCTGCGGCGTTTGGGTCAGGCCGTCGTGGTAGCGGACCGGTGCGCCGGCCGGCAGCGTCTCCCAGCTTAGGCAGTTGGTGAGAATGACCGGCAGCGCCGGGGCACCCTGGCTGCGGTTCAGCAACTGCCGCGCCAGATCAACGCCGGAAAACGTCAGGTGATCGAGAGCGCCCAGTATGTCGTCTTGCAGTGCCTGCGCGCGGCTGACAAAGGTACCGCCCGCGCGCGAATAACGCACGGCCACAAAGGTGGACGCGTTACCGAGCGAACCCCCAGCAGCAGGAAACGCCACCGGCACGCCCACGCACAGCTCGCCGTCGGGGGTCCACTGCGCCAGCGTATCGAGGATCACCGCCGAAAGGGCGCTGTTGCGCAGCAGCGAATGGGCAGAGCCCAGGCGTGAGAAGGTTTTTAGCACTTCGCGCGGCAGGGTCAGGCTGGCGCGCCGGTAGCGAGAGCTTTTGATGTTGGCCAGCGGGGCGCGCCACGGCAACGCCGAAGGCGTAGTGACGTCCTGCAGTTGGGTCTGCCAATAGGCGGCGTCGGCCTGGCGTTGTTCTGCCGTTGCGGCGGCCGGCGAGCTGGCCGGTACGATTGGCGGCAACGGAGCGTCATCGAACAGCCGGGCTATCAGGGTGGCGATGCCCTGACCATCGAGGATCAGCGCGTCGAAGCTGGTGAAAATCAGGGTGTCGTAGCGCCCGATGGCGTCCTGCGTCTCCGGCAACTGAATGGCGGCAATGCGCCACAGTGGCTGAGCGGGATCGTGGCGCTGGTGCGAATACTGCTCGTGCAGGGCGGCCAGCCGTTGCTGCGCCGCATCATGCTCCAGCGAACGCAGATCGTACCGATCCAGGTTCAGCGTGGTTTCCGGCCGTACGCGCTGGGTGAAACGCTGGGGATCGAGGCAGGTACGCAGCGCGGGATAGTGCTGCACCAATTCGGCCAGCCGGGTTTCCAGCCGCGCCAGATCCAGCCGTTGACCGCGGTATTCGCGGAAATCGTGCATTGCCACGCCGCCGAGCGGCCACTGTTCGCTGCGGCCGAGGAGGTAAGCCTGTTGCAGCGCGGTTAATGGTGTCTCCATGGTATTTCCCTATTGTCGCTAACCGATGAAAAAGAACGCAGGGCGCGTGGGGCTACGCGCCTAAAACCGATATCAGACCTGAGGCGCCAGCACTTTCAGCAGCATCTTCGCGCCTTCGGCGGCCTTGGGGTCACGCTCGCAGATCAAAGCGGCCAGCGTTGCCGGAGTGGGGTGCGCCGCCAGATCTTGCGGGGTCAAGGCTATCGACAGGTATTTATTGAGCACCCCGATCAGGGCGAGCAACGCGGCCTCCGGCAGCGGCAGGGCGGTGATGTCGTCATCGTCGCGCAGCCTGACGCCCGGCGCTACGCGCGCCACCAACCGGTGCAGCAACTGGCGTACCGGGGCCTGAGTTTCCGGTAAGCACTGTGACAGCAACTGCGCCAATGGCCGCCTGAAACTGTCGGGGTGGCGCGCCGCCTGCTGTAACAGGGTGCTGTAGGTGGCAAACAGCTGCTGCGGCAACCGGTCCGGGAAGGCATCCATCCGTAGATCCCAGTTGATCAAAATACCGCCGTTGGCGTGCGCCACCTGAGCGTCCAGCGCCACCTGCGGGCCCTGGGAAATCACCCAGTCCAGCGGGCCGAAAGTGCGGGTGACCTGGTCGGAAAACAGCGCTTTGCCGCGAATGCCGAAACCGGCGGTGAACACCACCGGCGAAGGTTGCATGCTGCCGTGCAGGCGCGACAGGTCGCGCATCACACTCACGCCTGGGTAGTCGGCATGAGTGAGCAATTCCGCCAGTTGATCCATCAGGCGGCGGCAGAAGGCGGGCAAGTTTTCCGCCGGATTGAGCTCTACACCGAGCAGCACTAAATTCGAGAAGTCGCCAATGATGCTTTCTACGCCTTCCGCATCGCGGTGGAACAAGGGGACGTTGAGCCGGAAACGTCGCAGGTTCCAGCCGTGGCCGACGGTAATGGCAAACAGTGCCAGAAACAGGGAGGAAAGCGTGACGCGGTGCGCTTTGGCGGCATCGGCCAGCGCCTGAGCCTCTGTGGCGTTCAGTTGAAGCGCCAGCCGATCGCTCTGACAGCGTTCCGGTGCGCGCAGCAGGTGGGGCGCGGGCGGCAGTTGCGCCAGGCGTTCGCGCCACCAGGCCTGAGCGCGGGCTCGTCGCTGTTGCAGCGCCGTGTCGGCGTGGTGCCGATCCAGATAGTCAAAATAGGGCACGCCGTCGTTGTCGGGGGCGGCCGGGCAGTGGTGATAAAACCGCGCCAGATCCTCCATCAACACGCGAAATCCCATGGCATCACCGGCGATCATGTCCAAATCCACATGCAGCCGGCTGTGGCCGTTGGGCAACAGACTGAGGCTGATATCACAGGGAATACCCTGTTCCAGCGGCAATTTTTGGCTGCTTTTTTGCCGACGTTTGGCGCTCAGCGCGTTGGCTGCCTCGGGGGCGTCGGCGTGGCGGAAATCGTCGATATGCAGGCAATGGCGCGGACCGCAGGCATCAATGGTCTGTTGACCGTCCGCCGTGATACGCAGGCGCAGCATCGGGTGGTGCAAATAAAGGGCGGTCACGGCCTGTCTCAGTCGTTCGACGTCCAGGTCGCAGCCGTTAAATTCCGCATACAGGTGGGCGGAGACGCCCCCTAGCGGCGCTTCGGATTGCCGGCCCACCCAGTAGGCGGCCTGCATCGTGGTCAACGCTTTCATTGGGTTTCCATCAGTATTTAGAGACGGGAAGAATATATGTCAATGTTAATGGGAATGAAAATTATTACTATTTTTATTTGTTGTTGTAAAACGAAGTCGTCATAAGGGACGGGATGAGTATCGCCGCCCTGGGGTAAATGGGTATTTTTGATATAATTATGTTTTATATTAATTTTTAAAGAAATTATTGCGATTTGAAATGATGAAAGAAACCGGTTTTTTGGTCTTTATGCTGTTTCTCTGTGAGCCTGTTTATTCTCCTTATTGATAATGATTTGCATTAAAATATGTAAAATATTATCATTATTAACATTTCTTTACGTTTCCAGACAAAAATACTGCATCCGCCCGTTGTGCGTCTGGGGGGAAGCCGTTTGCTGCAGGGACAGGCAATAGCAAGGTCAGGAAGGCCGCAATGCCAGTGTTAGTGTGAGTATCAGCGTCGTTACCTATGTGAAAACAATCAAATTTTTGTGCATCTGGGATGAAAGGAGAATACATCTATGAGCAAGCATTCAGCGGCTCAAAGGCATAAAACCGTAGGAAACAAGGAAAAAGCGGGCTTACAGGCCATCGGGGCATTTTCCTCACTCTTTTTGGGGCTTTGCTCTGTGTCTGTGGGGAACGTTAACGCAGCAGCGCCGGACGACAAGGTGCAGGAAGCCGCCGACGGCAAACGCCAGGGCAATTGGCAGGACTCGGAGAGCCTGCTGGTCACCGGCGAAAAAATTAAACGCACCATTTTCGATACCGGCTCCAGCGTGCAAGTGTTCGACAGCGAACGGATTTCTTCCATGCCGAATGCGTTGCAGGTCACCGATTTGCTGCGCATGACCCCCAACGTGGTCGATTTGGGCATTGGCAACAATTTGCCGACCGTGCGCGGCATCGACGGCTCCGGCCCGAACGTCGGCGCCAATGCTTTCCTCAGCGGCACCCGCCCGCGCCTCAATCTGTCAATGGACGGCCGCTCTCTGACCTATAACGAGCAGGCATTTGGTCCGCAATCGCTGTGGGATCTGGATCGCGTTGAAGTGTTCCTCGGCCCGCAGAGTTATATTCAGGGGCGCAACGCCATCGCCGGCGCCATCGTGATGACCAGCAAGGATCCGACTTTCGACTGGGAAAGCGCCTTCAAGGGCGGAGCCGGCAACCAGCATTCTTCACAGCTGTCCGCGATGGCCTCCGGCCCGCTGGTGGAGGACCAACTGGCGTTCCGCGTCAGCGTCGATCGTCAGCGTCGCCGCAGCGATGTCGACCTTCCTGCCTATGAACCGGTAGGCGATCCTCGCGAGGTTGAAGCCACTACCGCTCGCGCCAAACTGTTGTTTAACCCGGCAGGGATGCGCGAGTTGACCACCAAGCTGACCTTTAACCATTTTGGCAGCACCTCACCGCAAAACGAGAGCCTTAACCCGCTGGTTCACCCGACTAACCCGCGTCACGATCCGCGTCGTGCCGTGTTTAAAAGCAACACCAACAGCAGTGTCTGGGATCTGGCCTGGGAGCAATCCGACAGTCTGACGCTGGAAAACCGCGTTATTTACACCGACTTTAATATTAACCGTCCTACTGCCTACAACATTCAATATGCAGAAATCGACGGTAAAGAGGTGCATGTGGAGCCGGTGGCGCGCTTTGGCGGGCCAGACAGCCGCCTGCGAGGGCTGGCGGGATTACGGTATTTCCACGCCAAGCAGGATGAGTTCGTTAACATTTTCGGCGGCTCCAGCTTCAAGGATAAAACCGACACCCACTCGGCCTTTGCCGAACTGACCTATGCCATCACGCCGCAGGTGGATATCACGGCCGCCAGCCGCGTGGAACGTGAACATCGCCGGCGCACCGGTGGCAGCAACGCCGTGCGTATCGATTTCGACGAAACCTACGATGTGTTCCTGCCGAAACTGGATCTGGCCTGGAAACCGACGGACACGCAGACCTACGGCGCCAAAGTGGCGCGCGGTTATAACGCCGGCGGCGCCGGCATCACTATCGGCACGCCGGTGGTCAGCTACACCTACGGTTCAGAATATGTCTGGAACTATGAGCTGTATTCCCGCCACCACCTGAAAGACGCCAACGTCATCCTGACCAGCAACATTTTCTACAACGACTACAAGGACATGCAGCTGCCTTACTCGTTGAGTGAGAACTCCAGCGTGATCCGCAATGCCGACAAGGTGGAAACCTACGGTGCGGAAATGGGGGCGACCTGGCAGCCGCGTTGGGACGTCGAGCTGTTCGGTAACGTCGGCCTGCTGAAGACCAAGATCAAGAAGTTCTCGGGCAGCGGCGTAGATGGGCACGAACTGGCGCGCGCGCCGGCGTATACCGCCAACATGGGCGCCAAGTACCAGCTGATGGCCGGGTTGGAACTGAGCGGCAACGTGGCGTTCTCGGATTCCTACTACTCGCAGTACGACAACGATTCACGCGGGCGTATCGGTTCTTACTGGTCGGCGAACACCCAACTGGCGTACACCTTCGCCTATGGTCGCGCCACCCTGTATGCGCAGAACCTGTTTGATTCGGAACGTCGCGTGATGGTCAGCGGCAACGACGTTTATACCGCGACCCAGCAGCGTCCGCGCATGATCGGCGCTGCACTGGAACTGACATTCTGATAACGGGCTTTGTCAATTGCCTGTGGGGCGTGCAAACGCCCCTGAGATTGATGGCAGAGTGGTTTTCGAGTCCGAGATACCCGGGCCTAGCGCACCGAGGGGCGCTCCGGCAGCTAAAGCTGCTACGACCCCTTCGGCACGCTCTCCCTAATAACGGGCTTTGTCAGATGCCAGTGGGCGTGCACGCCCCTTTTCGTGACAAGCGTTCCCCGACGTTCCGGTGCGACCGGACACAAGGAGATAGAGCAGTGAGCGGTTATTTTGACAATATTCTGAGCGACGACGAGGCCCAGCGTCTGGATCTGGCGTTCAAGACGCTGGGCGACCGGGCGGCGGATGACTCGCAGCCTTTGAGTGAAGCGGAAGAGCTGGCGTGGTTTACCCACCAGCAGCGGGGAGACGGCGGCAGCCAACAAGCGATGGCGTGGCGGTTGGGCGGTGAGCCGGATATCGGCAGGTTGGCCAGCGCGCTGGAGGCCCTGACGCGGCAGATGCCGGAGCTGGACGTCCGCTATGATTTCGATGATGAGCTAGGTTTGCGCAAGCTGCGAGGCAATGCGCCGCTGAACCCGGTGGCGATTCAGCCGGTGACGAGCGAAGAACAGGCGCTCAGTCGCTTGTTGCAGGCGCAGGCCACACCGCTCGAGCTGGCGCGGGAAGCGCCGTTGCGCTTTTTGGTGTTCACGGGCGCAAACGCCGTGCTGGGCGTGGTTGCGCACGATATTTTGGCTGAAACGCTGTCATGCCGGCACTTATTGACCCGGTTGTCGGCACTGTATAACCGGCAGGAGCCGGCATCGATTTATGCCGCCCTGCCGCCGATGGGGTTAAATACGCGATTGCCGGAAAGTACCGCTCTGGTGCTGCCCTGGCCGCGCCATGCGGCGGCGCTGCGGGACTATCGTCCGGCCGTGCCGCAGGGTGACCTTCTGGTGCAGGCCGGTGTGCGCGTCGTGACCCGCGTTGCGCGCAGGATATTACCCGCCGCCGAAAACCCGGCGCAGCTGCTGGCGGCAGTCGCCGTTCGCTTCGCCGGCTTTATCTCCGCTCAGGCCGGCGGGCAGCCGTTGCAACTGTGCGTGCCGCAGGGGGATGCGCAAGAGGCTATCGGCCTGGAGAGCTGGACGGGCACCGCCCGCTTGAAGCGCCTGACTTTGCAACACCCTAATCCCGATCCATTGAACAGGCTGTTGGCGCAACAAACGGCGGAAGAGCCGAACCCAGACCTGGCCCAACTGCTGGTGACCTGGTTGGCGGATCCGTCGGTGGCTTTACAGCTCGATGGCGTGAGCGCCGAGCGCCTGTTGTTGCCGCCGCTGCATACCCCCTTTGAACTGGTGCTGGCCCTCAGCCTGCCGGATCCCGACTCGGTGCTGCTGGAACTGGTCGCGGACCCAAGATTAACCCCACATGCCGCCCCTTTCCTGCTGGAGCAGTTTGTCGCTTCCCTTGCCGGGCAGAGGATAACGGCGGCGCTGCTTCCCGCCAGTGAACGGCCTATGGCGCCGGACGACGGGGCAGATGAAGAGATCGCGCAGCTGATTTTGGCGGAGTTCCGCGACGCGCTGGCCGCGCCGGAGATGACCCTCGATGAAGATTTCTTCGATCGCGGCGGGCACTCGCTGGTGGCGACCCGCGTTATCGGTCGGCTGCTTAGCCTGCACCGCATCGAGCTTAACATTAACGATCTGTTCAGCCACGCCACTGCCCGTGACTTGTCGGTTTACGCGAAACGGCAGGTGGCTGCGGCCCCGGTGGCGGAGCGGGTCACGCAGGATCAGGGCGAAGCGGTACAGGCGCCGCTGTCACTGGCGCAGCACTCTTTGTGGAAGGTTTACGAAGCTTTTGGTCACGACGAAATCTTCAACCTGCCGTTCGCCATCAGCTTCCTCGATCCTGTGGATGAAGGGGCGTTGCGCCAGGCGTTTATTGACGTGATGGTGCGCCACAGCGTATTGCGCTCACTGTTTATCGAGCAGCAAGGCGAAGTGCGTCAGCAGGTGGTGCCGGCCGTTGAGCTGCCGGACTATGCCTGGTTCCGTTTCTCCCATGAAACCCTGGCCGGTGACGCGAGCGAAATGCTGGCCAAAGCCGGTGAACACCGCTTTAACCTGGCCACCGAGCTGCCGCTGCGCGCCACCTTCCTGCGCGACGCGGCAACGGGCCGGCAGTTGCTCTCGCTGCTGTTCCACCATGTGGTGCTGGATGAGTGGTCGCTGAACCTGATGATGGAAGAGTTGGGCATGGCCTACCGCTATCGCGTGGCGGGGCAGCCGCCGACGTGGAAAACCGAGGTGCCGCAATTTTATGCCTTCGCCCGGCAGCAACAGGCGAGCGGCGTCAGGCAAAAACACCTGGATTACTGGCTCGATAACCTGCGCGATGCACCGGTCGGCCAACCTTTGTTCCAGCAGGAGCCTTCACACCATCCTGCGGTACCGGCAGAGGCCGACGTCAACGGCGGGTGGCTGGAGTTCGACGTCGATCCGGCGGTGGCGGATGGGCTGTACGCGCAGGCCAGAAAGAACAACGCTTCGCTGTTCAATGTGGTCTACGCCGGCATTACCACCGCCCTGCGCTTGCTTGGCGGCCCGGCGGACCTGCTGGTAGGCACCTCGACCTCCGGCCGTAACGACGCCGAATTCTTCGACACCGTCGGTTACTTCACCACCGTGGTCGTGCACCGGGTGCGTTTCGCTGACTCACTGACGCTGGCGGGGTTGATCGACCAGGTCAAAAACACCATCAACGGCTCGATGCCCTACACCGATATCCCAATCGATCTGGTGGAAGAGGGGCTGTTCGGCGCGCACGCCGATCGCAAGAATCACATGTTCGAAGTGTTCATTCAGATCCACAGCCGCATCAAGCTGAACGGGGAATTCACTCTGCAAGACGGCAGTACGGTGGCTTACCGTCAGGTGGAGCCGGAAAAAACCGAATCGCTGCTTGGCCTGCAATTTGAGGTAATGGAGGAAAACCTAGACGGCGTGAAATCTCTGCGCGTGATGATGACCTACCGTACCGATCACTATACCGCTCAACAGGCGGGGCTGATCGCCGGTACCATTCAGCACGTGTTCTCACATTTTGCGCAGCATACCGGCGGGGATATCCCGCTGTCGGCTCTGTCGCCGGCACCGCAGGAATGACGTTGTTCACCCTAACGGGCTTTATTATTTCAAGGAGATAAACGGATGTCTGGAACAATAGGAACACCCCGCGCCTTACTGTCGCTGTTGATTGCAACCTCGTTGGTGGTGGCCGGTGCGGCACAGGCCCGCGATGCCGGGATCAAACCAGAGGATATCCAGCGTCAACCGCTGTCGTCTGCGCTGGTGGAGATGGCCTACAGCCCGAGCCAGCAGTCGCTGTTTGTCAGCGCGCCGGACTGGAAGGAAGAGGCGCGTTCACGCGTGCTGCGCCTGGATCCGGCAACGCTGGCGGTGCAGGCGGAGATCCCGCTGCAGGTTAAGGGGTTTGGCGTGGCGCTGGATGATGCCGGTAAACGGCTGTATCTGACGCAGGGCTTCAACGGTTCGGTCGGCGTGGTGGATACTCAGACCAACCGTGCGCTGAGCAGCATCCCGGTGACCGAAAAGACCCTGCTTGAGCAGACCTACAAGCAGGCGGGCATCAGCGGCAAACGGCTGGAGTTTCTGCTCAAGGAGCTTAAGCGCTTCAAGATCACCGAGGATTACCAGTACCGGATCCGCGAGGTGAAATATGACGCGCAGACCGGTCGCCTGTTCCTGCCGGGGCTGGGATTTGGCGTGGATAGTGTGCTGTTTGTGGTCGACACTCGCAATAACAAGCTGGAAAAAATCATTCCCGGTTTTGGCTATAATGCGGTGGGCATCACGCTCGATGAGAAAGGGCGACGGGTATTTGTCTCCAACATGCAGGGGCAGCTGATCACCCTGAATGCCGATACGCTGGCAATCACCTCGACGAAAGAGATCCAGGCGGATCAATTGCTGAACCTGGTGTATGACGGCAAGAATAATCGTTTGTTAGGGGTGGATCAGGGAATCGATCGTGACGACTACCGCAACACTCATCTGGGGCACGACTATGCCAAGCGCAGCAGCGGGCACCGGGTATTTGCTCTGGATGCGGACAGCGGCAAGGTGCTGGCCAGCGAACTGACGGATGAAGTGCCGATCGGCCTGCTGTTGGACGACGGCAACCAACGCCTGTACGTTGCCAATCGTAATGGGATCCGCGTCGATCAGGGGGCAGGCACCTTGACGGTGTTTGATTCGAACAGCCTCAAGCGGCTACAAACCGTGGCGCTGCCGCCGCACCCTAACAGCCTGGCGCTGGATACGCGCAACAATGTGCTGTTCGTGACGGTGAAAAATGACGGTGCAAGCACCAAGGCCGGCAAACCGGAAAGCGTAGTGCGCATTCAACTGCACAAAAACTAAAGAGCTGCGCCGAATAGTGCTACAGGTGGGCGTCATGCAGAACGCCGACACGCCGTGAACCCGTCCCTGGGGGCTCGTATCGCGCATCCTTGCGCTCAACGGTCGGCTAACCTGTCATGACGCCCGCCCACCTCAAGCTTAGGGGGTTGCGGTATTAAACGCAGCCTTTTCACCTATCCAGCCCTGGTAGGCTCGGTTCCCTTCGTCGGGGCGCTGCATGCTACGCCCACCTGCTCATCCTGCGGTGTTTTTTGTCCGCTGTTTGGGTGACTGCAGATTCAATAACCGGAACCATTGTTGTGCTCGGGGCGAACCTCTGGCGCGCGTTTTTCCGGCGCTGGTTTGTGCGTTTTCCTGAGCGGTTTTTTATTGTGATGCGGCTTTGGCGGCATTTTATTGTCATGCGGTTTTTTATTATTCTGATGAATTATCGGTTTTTCATTAGGTTCATTTACCGGCGGCGCCGCGAAGACCTGTACGCTATTTAACGCCATCACGGCGGCGATGATAAGCATCCGTTTTTTCATTATTACATCCTGAGTTTTGATAAATATATTTTTATTAAGCCCCCTATTACAGGGGCTGTTATTTAGCGTAGTGCGTTAAAGTGATAACCGGGCCCTCCTGGGCCACCGCGCCCGCCGCCACCACCAGGAGGTGGGAATAAACAGCCGGACAGCATTGCGCTAATAGTCACCGCGCTGATGAACATCAGAATACGACGCATAATATAACCTTTATCACTAAATCGAGGTGGCTAGTATTATCTTCCGATGCTGGGGTTAGCAATATGGAAAGAGTAGGCAAACCGAAAAGATTCCGTAAGTAAGATTATTCCAATCGGGGAATTTTGACCGATTGAGATAATACGGGCTAAAACCCAGCCTTGAGCATCTCTTCTCGCAGTAAATCGACGATCGCGGGTTCTATGTCAGGGAACTGTCGCGTAATATCCGCAATCGCCCCCGCGACAGAAGGCGCGGAAAAGGTGCCGGAGAAAGGCAGAAGAGGAAGGTTGGCGTCGCTGTCCGGAAACTCGCCGCTGATGGTTCCGCTGATCATCCCTCCTTTCTTTTCCGCAGTGAAGTCATATTCACCCACGTTTTTATTAATCAGTGTCATTTTTACCTCTATATCGCCGGCTCCAGTCGCGGGATTCTTTGCATTCCACTCTCCTTTTTCAAGGATAGTGCTTGAGGTGGAGAATACCAATGAAACGCTGGTTTTCAGGCTTTGATTTTGATGTGTATCAACTCCCTATAAACAGAAGGTAATAAAACTGGCCTTGAACCGATAATTTTATTATAAACACCGCCGTTAGGGACAATAGTCGAATCTGAAACGGGAGTGTTTATGATGGCTAAAATGAATCGGTTAATCGCCGCTGTACTGCTGATGTTATTGCTTCCTGCCGCTGCTGCGGCGGATTATCGCGAAGGCGAGCAATATACCCGCCTGGATAAGCCGGTGGCCTCCGCCCCTGCGGTGGTGGAATTCTTCTCCTTTTACTGCGGCCCTTGCTATCAGTTTGCCGATACCTACCACGTGGGCAGCACCGTCAGCCAGACGCTGCCTGCCGGCAGTAAACTGACCAAGTATCACGTTGGCCTGATGGGCAAGTTGGGTAACGAACTGACCGAGGCCTGGTCGGTGGCGATGGTGCTGGGGATTGAGGATAAAATTGAAGGGCCGCTGTTTGACGAGCTGCAAAAGAAGCGCGCCATCAACAGCGTTGAGGATATCCAGCGGGTGTTCAGCGCTGCCGGCGTGGATGCGGCCGCTTATGAAAATGCGCGCCACAGCCTGTTGGTGAAAGGTCTGATCGCCAAGCAAAATGAGGCGGTGAAGGCGCTGGACGTGCGTGCGACGCCGTCGTTTTATGTTTCCGGCAAATACAAGATCGATAACGCCGGTATGGCGAGTACCCGCATCGACGGCTACGCGCAGGAGTACGCGGCCGTGGTCCGGTATTTGTTGGATACGCAGCCATAACGGCGCGGCGGTAACTTTACTTTGACCGACCCGGCTACGGCCGGGTTTTTCATTTATGCATGGCGAAATGGGCAATCTGTGATCCCTGCGCCAGATCGCCGTCTCGGCGTTGATTGTGTGTTATCGGATTGTTATGTTTATTTTCTGTTCAGCAACGCTCGCGGTTTCATCGCGGGTGTTTGAAGGGGAAAATCATGGCAATTTCCGCACAGGCCAGAGACGCCGGATTTGAGGCGTGGTTGGGGAAAATCAATTCCGCCTGCGGCCGGTTCTGCGCCAAGACGCTGGGGCCGGGGTTTAGCGGCGCGATACAGGAGTTTCGCACGCACGCGCTGCGCCTGAGCGTGGTGGATGCCGCTCAGACCCGGTTGTACCGCACGCCGCAGGAGATTGCCCGCAGCGACGGTTCGCACTTTTTTACCGTCTTTCAACTGCGCGGCAGCGCATTGATGGAGCAGGGTGATCGGCAGGCCGTGCTGTCCGCCGGTGACATCACGTTAATAGACGCTGCACGGCCCAGCAGCTTTACCTTTCAACAAGACTCCCGCCAGATTTCCTTACTGATGCCGCGCAGCTATATCGAACAGCCTCTGGGCGTGGCCGATTTTCCGTGCGCGCGGCGGATTGAGGCGGAAAACAGCGTGGTGCGGCTCAGCCGGCAACTGGTATTGGGCTGCATGCAGGACCCGCAGATGAGCGCGGCAGAGAGTGAGGCGATCCTGAACGCGGTGGCGACATTGCTGCGCCCGGCGCTTATCGGCCGTGATGCGGTTTCCGAAGCGCAGCCGCAGCTCTTCGCCCGTTCGCTGGCGTTTATTGATTCGCATATTCAGTCGGAGCTGTTGCGGCCCGAGTGGATCGCCGGGGAGCTTGGCGTTTCGGTACGCAGCCTGTACCGGATGTTCGCCCGTCAGGGGCTGGTGGTGGCCCAGTACATCAAGAACCGCCGCCTGGACCTGTGCGCGCAGGCCTTGCGCAGTGCGCCGGGGCGGCAAAAACTGGCTACGGTCGGCTATGACTGGGGCTTTACCGATCACAGCCACTTTTCAACCGCCTTCAAAGCCCGCTTTGGCGTCTCGCCGAGCGAGTACCGTAAACAGTATCAGTAGCGCCGCAGGCGGCGCCCTGATGATTTAGCCGATTCTCAATAGCGAATGCACACCGATTTGGTTTCGGTATAGGCGTCCAGCCAGTCGGGGCCGAAGTCGCGGCCGCTGCCGGACTGTTTGAATCCGCCGAACGGCATGTTGGCGTCGATCAAGGTATGCGTATTGACCCACACCGTGCCGGCCTGAATGCGCGGCGTCAAAGCCATCGCCTGTTGCAGGCTGGTGGTCCACAGGCTGGCGGTCAGGCCGTAGTCGGTGTCGTTGGCTTTGCTCAGCGCCTCTTCGGCGTCCGCGACCCGGATCAGATTGACTACCGGGCCAAACACTTCTTCACGCGTCAGGTTCAGCTTGTCGTCCGGGTTAATCACCAGCGTCGGCGGGATGTAGAATCCTTGCGGATCCGGCCCGACTGCGCCGCTGATCAACTCTGCGTGCTTGGCTCTGGCATCATCCAGATAGGCCGCCACTTTATTGCGGTGATCGCGTGAGACCAGCGGGTTTATCTGTGCCGTGGCGTCCATGCCCGGCCCGACCGACAGCGATTTCACCGCCTGCTCGAACCCGGCCACCAGCCTGTCGTAAATCGGCGCTTCGATGTAAATCCGCGAACTGGCGGCGCACACCTGGCCCTGGTTGAGGAAACTGCCCATCATCAGGCCTTCGATCACCTGCTGCGGATCCGCGTCTTTCAGCACGATGGCCGGGTTTTTACCGCCCAGCTCCAGCGTGACGCGCGTCAGGCGATCCGCCGCGCTGCGTGCGATGCTTTTACCTACCGGGGTGGAACCGGTAAAGCTCACTTTGGCGATCAGCGGGTGTTCGGTCAGCGCCTTGCCGCAACCGGTGCCACGGCCGGTCACCACGTTGAATACGCCCGGCGGAACGCCGGCCTCGGTGGCCAGTTCGGCCATGCGCAGCAGGGTAAGCGGGGTGGTTTCAGACGGCTTGATCACGATCGAACAGCCCGCCGCCAACGCCGGCATCACCTTCCACATGCCGATCATCAGCGGGAAGTTCCACGGCACGATGCCGGCCACCACGCCAATCGGCTCTTTACGGGTATAAACCTGATATTTTGCGCCCGGCGGCATCGGGATCGACACGTCCAGGGTCTGGCCGACAATCTTGGTGGTCAGCCCGGCGGTATAGCGCATCCAGTTCAGTGTGCAGCCCACTTCAAAGGCGCGGGCGATATTGATCGATTTGCCCTGTTCCAGCGTTTCCAACTGGGCCAGCTCTTCGGCATGTTGTTCAACCAGATCGGCATAGCGCAGTAAAATACGCTCGCGTTCGGCCGGCAAGCGCTGTGCCCAAACTCCGGTTGTGAAGGCTTTATGGGCCGATTGCACCGCACGGGCTACGTCCTGCGAGTTGGCATCGGCGGTGGAGGAGATTTGTTGTCCGTCGGCGGGGTTATACACCGCCAACCGGTCATCGGCGCTGGACTCGCACCATTGACCGTCGATATACAGCCCGTGTTGGCGATCGAGAAAACGCGAAACGCTGTCCATCACTGCTTGGGTATTGTCAGGCATACGCCCTCCTGTCAGGCAAAAAAGGTCGTTATCGTTAACCTTAAAAGCCTACAACAGGCGGCCGGGATCGCCTTTTGTCTGCCTGACATTCGGTTTGTGCTGCGTGACAGTCTGCAAGAAGGGAACGGCTGAGGCGCTCAGCCGTTGCTAAACAAGATTACGAACTGAGCGTCGCCAGGCGGGTGGCGAAGCCTAGGAACAGCAGACCAATCAGGCCGTTGCCCAGTTTTGCCAGCCCTTTCTTATGGTTAAAGAAGTGCGCCAGCATCGCGCCGGAGAAAATCAGCGTGGTCATGTAGATAAAGCTGACCGACTCGAGGATCACGGCCAGGATAGTGAACGACAGGCCGGTGTGGGCATAGTTGAAATCGATAAACTGCACGAAGAACGACACGTAAAACAAAATCGCCTTCGGGTTGGTCAGGCTCAGCGTCAGCGATTTGCGCAGGATGCTGTGGCTGTCTTCAACCTGCTGTTGCTGCGCGGCGTTTTTCTGGATAAAGGTGGCGTAGAGGATTTTTGCGCCCAGGAACAGCAGGTAAATCGCACCGAGAAAACGCACCAGGGTAAACAGGAATGGCGTAGTGCGGATCAACGAAGCCACGCCGATATAGGCGCAGAAGATCAGGATCGCATCGCCGATAAACACCCCCAGCGCAGCGGTATAGCCGGCGCGTACGCCACGTGAAACCCCGGTTTTCAGTACGTACAGCGTATTCGGGCCCGGCAGGATGATGATGAAAATCACCCCGGCCAGATAGGTCCAAAGATTCAGGACGCCAAAACTTTCTAACACAATAACCTCTCCATGCGCGGAACTGACAGGCAAAAAAACTGGCTACGCCCGTAGCCGTGCGCGATCCTAACGCTGCAGAGGTGGGTTGGCAACGTAATAAACTTCATGTTGTTTGCCGAAAATGGCGTCAGTCAACAGTTGCGGCGCTGACGCCAATCTTTTGCTCAGGATTAGGGCTTTCGTGCCAGCAGCGTGGCGAAACGCAGGGAAATGCGGTTGCCGGCGGTGTCGGTTCGGTGCAGTTGGCCAACATCTTCGTTGTACTTGAGAATTTCCCAGCCCCGGTAATGGTCTTTCAGCTCGCCCGGCTTAAAGGTGAACGGAAAGGGCAGGCTGCACGGGTAATCCGGGGTATCCATCGCCGCGACGATCAGGTTATGGCCGCCGCTGAGGGTGCCATTTTGCATCTCCTGCACCAGCGAGGGGATCCGTTCCCGGTTCAGGAACATGAACACCACGGTGGAGAGAATAAAGTCATATTCGCCGCTGAAAGAGTGGGTGTTGAGGTCCAGCGTGCCGGCGCGGATGTGCGACAGGGCTTCGCTGTCGATGATGCCGTTGAGCTTGTCAATCGACGGCGAGTGTTTGTCCCAGGCGGTAACGTCAAAGCCTTTCAGGTTGAGATAAAGCGAATTGCGTCCGCCGCCGCAGCCCAGATCCAGCGTTTTGCCGGGGGCGATTTGCCGCGCGGCTTCGATCACTTCCGAGTGGGTGCGCGTCAGCTCATACTTTTTAGCGTAGTAATCTTCCGGCGAACAGTAGAAAGCCAACTGGCAGATCATGTCATCCGAAAAGGAAACGATGCGGTGCCATTGCTGCGGCTCGATAAACGGCGGTTGGCTCTCGGGGCTGAACTGCCAGGTTTCGATGGTTTCACCTTCTTGCGTCATCAGCGCGAAGGTCAGGGTACCGCTCAGCAGGGTAAGCCTGGCCCAGGTGCCGGTCTGGGTGTTGTGTTTTTGCTGGAAGGCGGCCGGCAGCGTTGCGCTGTTCCATTGCGGCAGCGTTTTATAACAAAGCAGATCGTTCATGTGTTTCTCCTGAGGCAGGGCGTTGCCGGCGCGTGGCGGGCGAACAAAATGATTTTATATGTTGCATATAAAATACATGTTTATTAGCCCTTTGAAAATGCCTGCAAAGAGGAAAGGCACGGTTTACAACCTGCGATGCATACGGGTGTTTACCGCGTTGAAGCCCATCCGGGCGTACAGCCGTGCCGCCGTCGGGTTGTCGTTGAAGACCGCCAGCTCGGCATATTCCGCGCCGTCGGCCCGGCCGGCATCCAGCACCGCGTTCAGAATTTGCTCGCCGTAACCTTTGCCGCGCCAGGTGGTGACCACTTCAAAATCATAAATAAACAGCTGCTTGCCGTAAGTTCGTTGTTTGATGGCGTACCAAACGATGGCGATATTTTCTGCCGAGCCCGCCAGCCGAGCGCAAACCAGCCGATGGCCCGACGTTGCCGCCCCGTTGGGCAGCGAGTCGTTGAAGGAGGCGGTAGCTTCAACCAGCGCCTGCTCCCGGTTCAACAGCAGCACGCGCGCCAGATCCTTAGCGTATTCCTCGATGCCGTGGGTGCGATAGCGCTCAAATTCTTGTGGGCTCATGTCCCTGAGTTCAATCATTGGATTATCCCTTGATGTTTATTTCGCCGTCAGAGCTTAGCCCAGGCGATCTGATCCGCCTATTTTTAACTGGATCGCGTTCTCCGGCTGGGCTAACGTCAGTGCAGATTATGCCAAACGATCAGGGAAAAGATGTCAATTCGCCGTTATATCAACTCGATGACCTTGCGTCCGTTGAGCCTGGCCGCGCTGCTGGTGCTGGCCGGTTGTACTACGAAAACCACGACAGCGCCGGTGCATCGCCCCGCCGATGTCAAGGCGCAACTGGTGCGGCTGATGCCGGCCAACGCGGCCGATCGTCAGGGCTGGGCCACCGACATCACTGCCGCCTTTGCCGCACAGGGCATAGAACCTAACACCGAAAACCTGTGTTCGGTGCTGGCAGTGACCGAGCAAGAGTCGACCTTCCAGGCCAATCCGCCGGTCGCGGGGTTGCCCAACATCGCCTGGAAAGAGATCGACCGCCGCGCCGACCAGTTGCATATCCCGAACTTCCTGGTGCATACCGCACTGCTGATCAAATCGCCGAACGGCAAAAGTTACAGCGAACGGCTGGATAAGGTGCGCACCGAGAAGGATCTGAGCGATATCTTTGATGACATGATCGGTACGGTGCCGATGGGGCAAAAGCTGTTCGGCAGCCTGAACCCGGTGCATACCGCCGGACCGATGCAGGTGAGCATCGCCTTTGCCGAGGCGCACGCGAAAGGTTATCCGTACCCGATCGACGGTTCGATCCGTCGTGAAGTGTTCAGTCGCCGTGGCGGTATGTACTTTGGTATCGCGCACCTGTTGGGCTACCCGGCCGACTACAGCCAGCCGATCTACCGCTTTGCCGATTTCAATGCCGGCTGGTACGCCAGCCGCAATGCGGCGTTCCAGAGTGTGGTCAGCCGGGCGACCGGCATTCCGCTGGCGCTGGACGGTGATTTGATTAACTACGGTACCGATAAGCCCGGCTCCACCGAGCTGGCGGTGCGCACGCTCGGCAAAAGGTTGGATATGAGCGATTCGGCGATTCGCGGGGCGCTGGAGAAAGGGGATCTGCTCGAGTTTGCCGATACCCGCCTTTATGAGCGGGTCTATGCCCTGGCGGAAAAAACGGCCGGCAAGAAACTGCCGCGCGAAATGCTGCCGGGCATCCAGCTGGAAAGCCCGAAAATCACCCGTAAACTGACCACCGCCTGGTTTGCCAAGCGGGTGGATGAGCGGCGCCAGCGTTGCCTGGCGCGCGCGTCGGCGGGTTAAACCTGCGGGGTGCCGATAAACGCGGGGTGTCGCTCGGCCTGGGCGGCAAACGCCGCCAGCACCGGGTGCGCCTGCGCGGTGATCCGTTCGGGCAGCATTAGTTGAGTAAAGCTCCAGGCCACCGCCACGCTGACCTCTGCGCTGCCCATAACCTGCGGTATGGCGGCGGTTTGCGCCAGCAGTTTTTCCAGTTCGGCGTAAGCTGCCAGCAATTGGCCCTGCACGCGATCCAGCCACGGTTGATGCTGTTTTTCCTGCGGGCGCTGCTGCTGTTCATAAACGATTTGCACCGTTTTTTCGCAGGCGGCCAGCGCCAGCCCGGTCAGTTGCAAAGCGCGCAGCCGTGCAGGTCCGTGTGCCGGCAACAGGGCCTGGCCGGCGGGAACCAGCCCGGTGGCGTACTCCAGAATTAGCGACGAATCCATCAGGATTTGATCGTCGGCCAGCACCAGCGTTGGGGCTTTCACCACCGGGTTGAGGGTTTTGAACCGTTCAAAATCGCTAAATACCGACACTGCGCGGTGTTCAAATTCTATGCCCAATAATTTCAGGCAAATAGCCACCCGGCGCACATAGGGTGAATCCAGCATGCCAATCAATTGCATCAGGTTTTCTCCTGGGCATATTGCCCGTTTATAGTGAATGTATAAATGCCGCCAACCGTTGCGCCACCGTCTCCGGCGCATCTTCCATGACAAAATGCCCTGCGCGGGGGATCACCTGCAGCCTGGCATCGGGAATGTGGGCCTGCAAACGGTAGGCGTAACTGACCGGTTGCCATTCATCGTTTTCGCCCCACAGGATCTGCACCGGCAGGCACAGTTCGGGCAGGCGTTGTGCGAAATCCTCAGTATAGCGGGCGTTGTAATGGGCGATTTGCTGCTGATAGAACGCCGGTTGGCCGACCACGCCGACGATCGGCGCCAGATAGCGCTGCAATAATTCTCCCTCCATCAGCGATTTGTCGAACACCGCCATTTTCAGTTGCCGCTCCAGGGTTTGCTCATGCTGCCGCTCGTCCATCACGGCGTACTGACGATAGTTATCGCGAATACCGCGCCAGGTGGGCGAAGGCCAGGAATCGTAGCTGCAAATATCTGCGATGGTCAGCGAGCGAAAGCGCTCCGCATGGCTAAACGCCGCACGTAATGACAGCGCGCCGCCAATATCGTGACCAAAGACGTGGGCGGTATCCAGTTGCCAGTGATCCAGCAGGCCAATCAGCAACTCCGCCTGTGCGGCAATCGACGTGTCTGCTGACAGCGGGCGCTCTGACGCGCCAAAACCCAGTAAATCGTAGAGGTGGACCTGAAAGCCCGCAGACGTCAACCTGGGCAGCAGGTTATGCCAGATGATCGAGTGGGCGGGCGTACCGTGCACCAGCACCAGAGGATCGCCTGCACCGTGCACGCCGGCAGCAATGCGATGGCCACCGACGATAATGTGCCGATCGAGCAGGGTAGGGAAGTCGTTCATCATGATCTCTCCATGGGGTTGGCTGTACCCAACCTACTCATTCTCTTTTCATGACGCCAATGACAAGTTATGGTTGGTAAATCCCACTTTTGTCATGGCGTGCTGATGACCCCGCGTTTATCCATCGATGCATTACGGGCGCTGCAAAGCGTCATTGATACCGGCAGCATGACGCGCGCCGCGCAACAGCTCAATCTCAGCCAGTCGGCGGTGAGCTGGAAAATCAAACGGCTGGAGGAACAACTGGGGCGCATTCTGATCGATCGTCAGGGCGGTGTGTTGACCGCCACCACCGACGGCGAGGCGCTGCTGCTGCACGGGCGGCGTATTCTGCAGGCTCACGATCGGGCGCTGGCCCACTTTTCACCTTCATCATTACAGGGCGTGGTGCGTTTTGGCGCCACGGAACAGATGCCGCTGGCCCAATTGGCCGCTTTGCTGACGGCATTTACCCATCAGCATCCGCAGGTTGACGTGCAGTTGGTGATTGAACAAAGCCAGGTATTGCGTGCTGCTCTCGCGAAAGGGGATCTTGACCTGGTGCTGCATCAGCAGTTCCGCGATGCCCTGAGCGCCGAGGATGTGGCACTGGAAAGCGAGCGCATTCACTGGTGCGTCCCGCTTGGGTGGCATTATCAGCCGGGCGAAAGAGTGAAGCTGGTAAGCTACGGGCCGGACTGTTTTTACCGCGGTCTGGCGGAGGATCGCCTGAGCGCGGCGGGCATCGATTACCGGGTCTGCGTTGAGTGCCCTTCGATTGCCGGCATGCTGGTGGCCATTTCTGCGGGCATGGGGATTGGCCTGCTCAGCCAGCAATGTCTCGATCGTCGGGTACAAGTCGATACCGGGTTTGAACGCAGCATGCCGCTGCCCGAAGTGGTGAATGCGCTGCGCCTGGGGGCCAAGCGGCATCATCCGCTGCTGCAAAGGCTGCAACAGCGGATCGTACAGGCACTGGGGAAAACAGCCGCTTCCTGAGAAGCGGCGGATAACGGCGCGGTTATGCGCGGCGCGGGTTGGTCAGGCCGAAGTTGAAGTTATTGCAGCGGTTGCAGAACTCTTTCATCACCGGCGGGGTATCCATCATCGGCACCTTCACTTCGATAAAGGCCAGCCGATCCTGGCGCGAAGCCTGTTCCAGCGCCAGCTCCAGCTGTTGAGTGGTTTCGACCGCCACGCTGAACGGCGTAGCCTGAGTGTTGAGTACCGCCGGCAGTTTGGCGTAATCCCAGGGGCCAATGTCGTTGTAAGACGAATTTTCCCCGAGAATGTAGCGCTCTATGGTATAGCCGTCGTTATTAATCAGGAAAATGATGGGCTTTTGCTCATAGCGTAGCAGGGTAGAGATCTCCTGGGCGGTGAGCTGGAAGGAGCCATCGCCAATAAACAGCAGGTGCCGACGATCTGGCGCGGCCATCAGGGTGCCGAGCAGCGCCGGCAGGGTATAACCAATCGACCCCCAGATCGGCTGATTAACCACTTTCACGCCGTCCGGCATGCGCATACCGCCAATCGCCGCCCCTGAGGTGCCGTTCTCCACCACCAGCACGTCATCCGCCTGAATAAAGCGCTGCATCCGTTGCCAGAAATAGGCCTGATCGAGAGCCGCTTCGCCCGGCGTCGCCAGCCTGTGCTTTTGTTCGGGGAGCGGTGCCAGCGGCGGGGCCGTTATGCTTTTATCCAGCACCAGCAGTGCTTGCAGCAGGTCCGCCGCCGCTACCGCCGGGTAGGAGGTATTGCCCAGCTTCAGCGAGAAAGGCTGAATATCAATCTGCGCGCCGGCAGGGATTTGATGCGAGAAATAACCGGTGGTGGAATCGACCAGGCGTACGCCGAAGGTCAGCACGCAGTCGGCTTTCGCCATGTGCTCGTACAACTCGGGGCGCGACAGGTCGCCGCTGTAGCCACCCATCCAGCCCGCGGTGGTTTCCGGGATAATGCATTTTGCCGTCGGCATATTGGTGAGTGGGATCGCAAATTTATGGGCGACCTCGATCACTAATTGCTGTAGCTGAAAGCGATCCACCATTTGGTCGACCAGAATAATCGGTTTTTTCGCTTGGTTGATGCGCGCCAGCAGCGCCATCGCCGCCAGTTGGACATTATATTGGTCGCTTTGCGGTAATTGCGGTGGGGTGCTCATCTGGGCTATTTCAATTTCCACATCGCAAATATCGGAAGGCAACTGTAAATAAACCGGTTTTTTTTCCGTCCAGGCGCGGGAAATAACGCGCGGAATTTCCACTGCCGCATTTTCCGGTGTGATTAACGCTTGGGCGACGGTGAACTGTTTAAAGCAGTTCATGACGTTATCAAAGTTACCGTCCGCCAGCGTGTGGTGCAGCAGTGCATGGTTTTTCATCGCATGCAGCGGCGGGGTGCCGGACAGGCAGATCACCGGCGCGGATTCGGCATAGGCGCCGGCAATGCCGGACAGCGCGGCCAGGTCGCCAACGCCGTAGGTAGTGATTAGCGCTCCGGCACCTTTCAACCGCGCATAACCGTCGGCGGCATAAGAGGCGTTCAGTTCGTTACAATTACCGATAAATTCAAGTTCGCCTTGCTGCTCAATCAGTTCCAGCAGCGCCAGGTTATAATCGCCGGGCACGCCATAAATACGATCGATGCTCAGGGTACGGAGCTGTTGCAGAATAAAGGCTCCAATAGTGATTTTCATGTGTTTCTCCGGATTTTATCTCTTTTCTTTTATCAGGCAGAAATCAGCAAAATACATTGCCGGCGATGTTGTGTGGCGAATGAATCAATACGCCGCTCTGGTGCAAACGGTTTTTTCTCGCTGGTTTTAACCATTATTTAAACACCCCACTTGTTCAAGTTGGGGCTGTGGCGTGGTAAACGGCGGGATTGTATTCGGGGGTTTACGTTGTCAGTAATCAATATTAAAAATAAGGTTATTGGGGGGTGGCATTTTTCATTGAATCTGATTGAGCAGTAAAATCGGGATAGGGCGCGCAGATAATGGGGCGTTCGGCAATCTCTCGGTACTTTTGCCGGCAGGGTTAATCCCCATTTTTTATTGCCGCGACTTTTTTGCTTTTCCCGCTTTGCTTACCGCAATAAATAACTCTTTTTAAGTATCTCTGGTGTGGGGCTCATTAAATTGCAGGTTGTTATCCGCAGGCGATGAAAGATTATCTTCAATAGTGCTTTGATGTAATGGCACCTTTACAGGGGATCTATATCTGGCGAGCCATCTGTTTGCTGGGGGCTGCCCGCCCAGCGGGCTTTCAGCCGCGGTGCAAATGGGGTGGCCATCACATTCCTGTTTCGGACGACAGTAACGATTTCGCTACACTTTGCTTAAAGACGAAGATCGGCCAACGCGGCGGAGACCTCCATTATTGCGGAGTTTTCCGACAGACGGGGTATTGGGAGATCAGTAGGCTGAGCGCCCGGAACAGGACCCACGAAATGATATTCCTTGCCGACGGTTAAACTTAACCAAGTTGCAATGAGGTGGGAAAAAGATCTTGGATAAATAAGATACAGCTTGATCTTGCTAATGCGATCGGTAAGAATCCCCGGCCTTAATTTTACAGGAGCTTTATGATGTTTTTTAAACGGACAATTTTGGCTTGCTCTATGGGATTGATGTTTCATGCACTACCTTCTTACGCAGAGGTTGGTGCAGGAAATAGCAATTCCGTACAGGCTGAAAAACCGGGGCTGTGGCAACGTTTCACCGATAACGTGTCGGAAACCTGGAATAATTCGCCGAATAAAGACATCTATCTGCCGGCCATCACCTGGCATAACCGCTGGACTTACGATGACGAGCACATCGACAAGTACAATGAGCGGCCCTGGGGCGCCGGTTATGGTATCTCGCGCTACGATAGCGACGGTGACTGGCACGGTATCTATCTGATGGCGTTCAAGGATTCGTTCAACAAGTGGGAACCGATCGGCGGTTACGCTTACGAGAAAATCTGGCGGCCGCTGGATGACAAGGATTTCCGCCTGGGGTTGGGCTTTACCGCCAGCATTACCGCGCGGGATAACTGGAACTACATTCCTATCCCGGCGCCGTTGCCGCTGGCGTCGATCGGCTATAAACAGCTGACCTTCCAGGCGACCTACATTCCCGGCACTTACAACAACGGCAACGTGTTCTTCGCCTGGCTGCGCTGGCAGTTCTGATTTCCAGCGGGCCGTTGGGTCCGCTGCTCTTCCACCCCAAAATTACCTGAATTCTGAAAAACGGCTGCTGTTGCAGATAAAAGGAACTTGTCGGCACCGGTGGCGTCGGAAGAGGTGACCCGGCGCATTGCGTAGAGCGCGCCGTTTTCGGGAAATAACAGGAGCTTTACCCCCATGAATACCAAACATCGTTTACTGTTGGCGCTGACCTTGGCCACGACTATGACCTGCGGGGCAGCGCAGGCTGCCGGACTGATGGATTCCATCAGCAGCGCCGCCGGTGAACTCAGTAAGTCGTCAGGGGACAGCACCGGCGGCACCTCGCTGTCTTCGCTGACCGGCCTGCTGAATGGCGGCGATAAAGCGCTGAGTTCCGGCAGCATGACCAATGCCGCCGGCATCCTGCAATACTGCGTGAAAAACAATGTGTTGTCGGCCAATGGCACTGAAGCGGTGAAAGACCAATTGCTGAGTAAGTTAGGCATCAGCAGCACGGAAAACGCCAAGAGCCAGGACTACCAGCAAGGGCTGGGTGGTCTGTTGAAAACCGGCGAAGGCAAGAGCCTGGATCTGAACAACCTGGGCGTTTCGCAAATCACCGAAAAAGTGAAGCAAAAAGCCTGCGATCTGGTGCTTAAACAGGGCGCGTCCTTTATTTCCTGATAGCCTGAACGGCGGGGGCTACGGCCACCCGCCGTTTTTATTTCCCCGCCGTCTTTCAAACCGCAGCGTTGTTGGCTGCAACGTGAAATTCATCGGGGTTTATAAGAGCAAAAATGAAAAAAATTCTGATGATTTCCCTGTTGGCAGGGGGGACGCTGCTACAGGGTTGCGCGATGAAAACGCCCGATGCGCCACCACAGCCGCAGGTGAAACCGATCGGGATGGCCAACCCGGCAGACGTTTATTGCACCGAGATCGGCGGCAAGCTGAACGCCAGGCAAAACGCCGACGGCCAGTATTCTACTTGCACCTTGCCGAACGGCCAGGAAACAGATAGCTGGGAACTGTTCCGCCGCGATCACCCGGTGAAGAAGTCAACTTGACGGCATAGGCGCATTTATCTGGTGCCGTATCAGAACTCGCGATCGCTGATGGATTGGAACTCGATGCCGCTGTTCGAGCCCATCTTCAGCGGCATCCGCCAATCGCTGTCTTTGCTCAGGGTGAACGCTCTGGAGCGGAAGTTGCAGCCGCTCTTGATGTTCTTGATTTTCATCACGTGTTCCGCTGTTGAATCGATTTTGACATCGAAGTTGCCGGCGGCGGGAATAAACACCTCCGCCAGCTGTTGCGGCGCTGCGGGGGTTTCCAGCCTGACCAACACCGCAAAATCGTTGCCTTGATTGTCCAGCGTCAGACGATGCAGGCCGGTATCGGCCCGGCGTTCCGGCTGATGCAGATAGCCTGCCGAGGCTGGCCAGGCTTGCCCGGCATTGTCGTGCAACGGCCCGCCGCACTGTTCACGCGCTTCGCGCAACGGCATTTCACGAAGGGCTGCCCGGTTGTAATCGATGGGGGTGTTCATCACAAATTCATCGTCATTTTGATGTGTGCGTAGATAGCGTTTGGCGCTGAATACCCCAGCGGCAATCAGCATAAAGAAGATAAAAATCGTCAGGCGATTCCTGAAGATGGATCCGAACAGCCTGCCCGGCAATTGAAATAGCCACTTCGCGATTTTCGACAGCATCTTTTTCCCTTAGCGCCCAAGCCGTTACGTTCTGCGGTAACGATGCTTGCCTCAGTATAGCCAACATCTCGCCAACGAAAATCCCTCTCCGGCATTTTTCTTTCCCCTGATTGTTGTACGTTTTTGTTCATTTGTGTACATTTGTGATCGATTGTTCACCTTGAGCCTGAAAATGTCCAAACTGTTACCCAATGAACGTCATGACGCGATCCTCGCGACCCTGCAGCGCCAGGGGCGGGTGCTGGCGGTTGAAATGGCGGAACGCCTGAATACCACCGAAGCCACCATTCGGCGCGATCTGCGCCAGTTGGCGGCGCAAAACCTGTGTAAGCGCATCTATGGCGGCGCGTTGGCACCCACGCCGGCATCCGGGCCGATGAGTGAACGGCTGCATTTAAGCGGCGATGAGAAGCAGGCGCTGGCGCTGGCCGCGCGGGCTCTGGTCACGCAGGGGCAGATCATTTTCCTTGATGCCGGCAGCACCCATCTTTATCTGGCCGACCTGCTGCCGCGCGACCAGCGGCTGACCGTCGTCACTAACGCGCTTTCCATCGCCGGTAAAATGCTGGAACGGCCGGGGATCCGCACGATTTTAATCGGTGGCGAACTGGATGCCGAGGTGGGCGGCTGCGTGGATGCGAAAGCCGCGCAGGAAATTGACGGTTTTCATTTTGATATGGCCTTTATCGGCATCTGCGCCTATGACCCGGCCAGTGGTTTTTCGGCGCTCAATTACCAGGATGCCCAGTTCAAGCAGCGCCTGCTGACGCGCTCGGGCAACGTCGCGGTGTTGTGCACCCGCGACAAACTCAACACCTTCGCCCCTTATAGCTTTTTGCCCGCCGGGCGAGTCGATTATCTGGTCACCGTGAGCGGCGGGCATCCGCAACTCGAACAGCAGGTGATCCAGGGAGGCGGCAAGGTGTTGTATGGCGATTCACCTAACGGAGACTGAGATGAAAATAGCCCATGTTGCATTGTGGACCCGCGATATTGATGCCCAGATGGCGTTCTGGCAGCGCTATTTCAACGGCGTTGTCGGCGAGGAATACGTTAGCCGCAACCGCCCGGGTTTTGTTTCCCGCTTTGTCAGCCTGGCTTGCGGCCCGCAGTTGGAAATTATGTGCCTGCCGGATCTGCTGCCGGCGGAACAGGCCAATGAGCGCGTAGGCTGGGCGCATATCGCGTTGTCGGTCGGCGATGAGGGCCAGGTCGATTTGTTGGCGCAGCGCGCCCGGCAGGAGGGGATCCTGCAGGCGCCGCCGCGCTGGACCGGCGATGGTTTTTATGAGGCGATCATCCGCGATCCGGACGGTAACGCCATCGAAATTACCGCCTGATCACTCTTCTTCGAGGATCGCGAACTGCCGGGACAAATAGTCGAGCAGCAACCGCACCGCCGGCAGCAGCCCACGGCGTGACGGATAGACCGCATGCACAACGCCGCCTTGCGGTTGCCAGTCTGGCAGCAATGGCACCAGCTCACCGCGCAGCATGTTGTCGCGCATCATCATCGACGGCAACTGCACAATGCCGACGCCGGCAATCGCTGCGGTACGCAGCATCAGCATGTCGTCGGTAACCAGCCGCGGCCTGTGTTCCCATTCCACTTTCTCACCGGCCGGCCCGGTCAGTTGCCATTGATGCTGTGCCCGCGCCGGCCCAAGATCGAGCGTCGGGTATTTATCCAATTCGTCAGGCCGTTGCACCGGGCCAAGGGTTCGCACCAACGCAGGGCTGGCGGCGATGTACCAGATGCGTTGAGCCAGGATCTTCAGCACCAGATCGCTGTCTTCCAGCGGCGGCGGCCGCACGCGGATCGCCAGATCCAGGCCTTCGCCCACGACGTCCACCCGGCGATTGGTGGCTTCCAGATGGACCGTCACTTTGGGGTAATCGGCCATAAAGGCCGCTACCATACTGCCGACACGGGTATGCAGGAGCGCCACCGGGCAAGACATGCGCACCGTGCCGCAGGGCTCTGCGCGGGTTTGCTCAATGGCCTGCTGCGCGGCGTCGGCCTCCACCAGCATCGCCTTACAGTGAACGTAGTAGTTCTGGCCGACTTCGGTGACGGAGAAACGCCGGGTTGAACGCTGGATCAGGCGCACGCCCAGGCGCTCTTCCAGCAGCGCCACGCGGCGGCTGAGCTTGGACTTAGGGATGCCCAACACCCGGCCGGCAGGTGCAAATCCCTGGTGATCGACCACGCTGGCGAAATAAAACAGATCGTTCAAATCGGTGAACATCGCCCGTCCTTATCGTTCTATCTATAGAACACTGAGTGTACATCTTGCCTACTACTGCGGCAAATGGCATTCAATTAGACTTCTGGCATCAACGTAAGGTCGCGAGACCTGAAACAGGAGTTCAAGATGAAAAAGATCCTCGGTATTTACGACAGCCCTGAAGCACATTGGGTCGGCAACGGCTTCCTGGTGAATTCGCTGTTCTCCTATAACGATCTGGGGGCGGAAATGAGCCCGTTCCTGCTGTTGGATCATGCCGCGCCAACCAAATTCCGCTCTGCCTCCGGCACCCGCGGCGTTGGCCAGCACCCGCATCGCGGGTTTGAAACGGTGACCATCGTGTATCAGGGCGAAGTGGAGCATCGCGATTCCACCGGCAGCGGCGGGGTGATTGGCCCCGGCGACGTGCAATGGATGACCGCCGCCTCGGGTATTTTGCACGAAGAGTTCCATTCACGGGATTTCTCGCGCAACGGCGGCACCATGGAAATGGTGCAACTGTGGGTCAACCTGCCGGCCAAGGACAAAATGGCCGAGCCGGGCTACCAGACGCTGCTGAATGCGGATATCCCGGTGGTTCCGCTGGCGGACGGCGCAGGGCAGGTGCGGGTGATTGCCGGTAACTTTGGCGGCCACGCCGGTCCGGCACGTACCTTCAGCACGCTCAATGTGTGGGACATGAAGCTGAACGCCGGCTACACCACCACGTTGACGGTGGAAGAAGGCCATACCCTGGCGTTGGTGATGCTGCACGGTGCCATTCATGTTAACGGCGAGGAAGTGGTGCGCGAAACCCAAATGGTCAGGTTTGACCGTGCGGGCGATTCGATCACTATCGAAGCCAACAACGATGTCGCCTTGCTGGTGCTGAGCGGCGAACCGATCGATGAGCCTATCGTCGGCTACGGCCCGTTCGTGATGAACAGCGACGCTGAGATCCAGCAGGCTTTCAGCGATTTCAACGGCGGCAAGTTCGGCACTATGGCGGCAGAGTACGGGGCGAGCTAAGCCATCCCTCTTGGCCCGGAACGAGTTCTCCGGGTCAGATACTACACTTAAACCTCTGCGCTCCCGGCGTTGTGGCCGGGGGCGCTATATCCGCAATAATCAAAACCCAACAGGAGTAAACCATGACTGCAAATTACAAACGCCTCGACAAGGATCAGGCCGCCGTATTGCTGGTGGATCATCAGGCAGGGCTGCTTTCGCTGGTACGTGATATCGATCCCGATCGTTTTAAAAACAACGTACTGGCGCTGGGTGATTTAGCGAAGTATTTCAACCTGCCAACCATCCTGACCACCAGTTTCGAAGAGGGGCCGAACGGCCCGCTGGTGCCGGAACTGAAGGCACAATTCCCTGACGCACCTTTTATTCCGCGTCCGGGGCAGATTAACGCCTGGGATAACGACGACTTCGTAAAAGCGGTAAAAGCCACCGGCCGCAAACAGCTGATTATCGCCGGCGTGGTCACTGAGGTGTGCGTGGCGTTCCCGGCGCTGTCTGCCCTCAGCGAAGGTTTTGAGGTGTTTGTGGTCACCGACGCCTCCGGCACCTTCAACGAGCTGACGCGTCAGTCGGCCTGGAGCCGCATGGAAGCCGAAGGCGCGCAGCTGATGACCTGGTTCGGCGTGGCCTGCGAGCTGCATCGCGACTGGCGTAACGATGTGGAAGGGTTGGGCGCGCTGTTCTCCAATCATATCCCGGACTACCGTAACCTGATGACCAGTTACAGCACGCTGACACGCGGTAAATAAGACGACGAGCGGGATGCAAATACCGATGTGTCTTTACAAGATCCTTAAGCTTTGACCACGTTGGCGTCAGGATGTAAGCAAAGATCATCGGTGTGAAAAGGTCGTGAAAAGCGGCTTTCTCATCTGCCGGGGGCGGGGTAGGTTAAACCTAATCCCGGCAAATGAGGTCAATATCATGAAAAATGCATGCAAAGTACTGGCACTGCCTTTCCTGGCAGCCGCGACGCTGTTCAGCGTCAGCGCACTTTCCGCTCCGGCTCCGACAGATAAAAATGCTCCGCCCGCAGGACAAGACTTCCGCTTGCCGCCTTTCCCGGAGGGGCATATGCCGAAGCCTGGCTTCTGTCACGGTGGGGAGGTGTTCTGCGCTACCTCCGCCAGCGACAACCCGACCGAAACCATCAATAAGCTGACCTCGGTGATCCCGGCCGGCAGCGCCAAGCATTATGAAGTACGAATCTCGGTCGTGGCATTGCCGGATACACCTCCAGCCCCGCCGGCCCCTTAAACGCCGCATCAGTCTGCTGGCTCTGGGGGGGAATGCGCGCTAGTCTGGGGTGATTACCTCAGGAGGCAGGATGAATTCGCCAAAATTCCCCCCTAATCTCTCTTCTTATCTACGGCCTGGCGATCGGGTGCTGTTGTTCGATGGCGAATGCAATCTTTGCCATGGGTTGGTGAGATATCTGATCCGCGCCGATCGGCAAGCCAAAATCCTGTTGGCGACGGTGCAATCGGCGGAAGGGCAGGCGATCCTGAGCTGGTTAGGGTTGCCTACTGACCCTGTCGACTCCATCGTTTATCTTGAGCAGGGGCACCATTGGCTGCGTTCGGCTGCGTTTTTTCAGGCGTTGCGCCAGCTTGGTTGGCCATTTCGCCTGTTGGCGTTGGCGCGCTTTCTGCCGCAACGGCTGGCCGATGGGGTTTACAATGCGGTGGCGAGCAATCGCTATCGGCTATTTGGCCGCAATGACGGCACCGCCTTGCCCGGCGCCGATCTGCCGGGGCGTTATCTGCATTCCGCTTCCCGCCGCTCTCGCTGAGCTTTACGCTTCTTTACCGTTTAATTGCTTGAAATATCAGCATCATGACTCCATATAATGGAATAATCAGCCAAAAAAGGAGCGCGTATGGGAATCAGTGAAGAAGAGCATCTCCGCCGTCTAACCCACGAAAAGAACGCCGTGGGGAATTCGGCGAAATGGGTGGCGATCGTTTCAGCCGTTTACTTTGCCCTGATGGTGTTTTACGGCCACCCGATTGGAGTGATGGCCATGTCCGGGGTGATTTTTATAGTCTCCACCGCCATCTGGTTGAAGAAGCGCAAGAAAGTGAAATCCTATCGTCGGGTGCTGGCGAAAATCAACGACGACGCCTCCGTTTAACCGCCCTGATAGTCGCTGCGCATCAGGGTATAAATCAGGCTTGGCTCGGCGCCAGGCACGTCGTCTAACGTATCCACCAAACGCAGTCCCGCTTTTTCCAACACGTGACGTGAGGCCTGATGGTTTGCACGCACGGTGGCGGAAATCTCATCCAGCCCCAGGTGTTCGAAGCCATATTCTAGCGCAGCCAGCGCCATCTCCGTGGCCAATCCCATCCCCCAGACCTGCGTATCGAAGCGGTAACCCAGATTCACCGTGCGCTGTGCGCCGAGCGGATGCCACGACAGCCCACCGAAGCCGATAATCCACTCCGGCCGTTCACGCAGCGCAATCGCCCAAGAGCCATAACCGCGTTGCCGCCATGTATCGATGCGTTCAGTCAGCGCCTGCTTAGCCTGCTCTTCACTGACAACGGGGCCGGCGGGGTTGAAGCGCTGGGTTTCCGGATCGCCGAAAATGGCGTAAAACCTGGCCAGATCGTCGGCCACCGGTGGGCGCATCACCAAGCGGGTGCTGATATAGGGATCGGTAGGGATCATCTTGGGCATGGATTCTCGTAACCTGCTGTGATTGGACAGGTTTAACTGTAGACCAGCTGCGCGGGGGAGGAAACATAAACCCCCTCACCAGGCGGAGAGGGGGGCAGAATCAGATAAATGAATCGTCGTCGCTGTAGTCGTCATCCGAGAAATCGTCGCTGTCGTCGGTTTGATAACCTGCGTTCTGGAAGCCGTTGTCCTGATTCAGGAAGCGGTTGTCGCCATTGTTAAAGGTGTCGAGGTTGTTGGACGCGTCAAACTCTTTCATTGCGCTGTCATCCACTGGCTGTACCGGCGTTTCGTCGATAATGTTCACAATCTCTTGCGGCTGCGAATGGCGGAACATGCCGGTCAGCATGTCGGCCAATACCACGCCGCCGGCCACACCTGCCGCAGTTTGCAATGCACCGCCCAGGAACCCGCCGGCCCGTGAAGGGGCTGCTGCCTGCTGTGGCGCTTGTTGTGGCTGCTGCTGCGGGGCGTAACCCGCCGGCGGCTGATTATTCCAGGCTGCATTATTCTGCTGTTGCGCCTGGTACTGATCGCGCGGGCTTGGCGTATTGCGGCTGCCACCGCCGAACAACCCGGCCAGGAAGCCGCCGCTGCTCTGTTGGCTGGCGGTATTTTGCTGTTGCTGAGCAATCTGGTTCTCCAGGTCTTTTACCCGCTGGTCCAGTTGCTTCAACGCCGCTTCCTGAATGATCATCGCCTGCGCCATATAATAAGGCGCAGAAGGTTGTTCGCGGATGTGCTGGTTGATGAGCTGCTCTGCCTGGAGATCCCTCTGGCCTGTCTTGGTCTCGGCTTCTTTCAAGCGGCCAAACAAACCATCGATAAGGCGCTGTTCTTCAGATTGCATAGGGTTACCTCAGGAGATAAATAACAAAGCTTGATGATGATTATCATCGGTAGCTATCACCCTAGCGCGTTTGTGTTAACCAATAAATAAATGGTGAGTAAACCTGTTTATGAATTTGTTACCAGTTACGCCAAAGGGATCAGCATGACCAGCTTCAGAGCGCTGTTTTCCGCCGGATGAAAGGTCAGTTGCCGATAGTGCAGCGTCCCTTGCAGCGGATGAGTGAACCCCCGTTCGCCGCCTTCGCGCGCCATCACGTCATGTTGTTTCCACCAGTGATTAAAGGCTTCGCTGTTGTGCGTCATGTTGCGAACGAAGGCGCGCATCGCTTCGGTATTCTGGTGATGGCTGGTTTCCGCGCGAAACTCGGCCACCACGCGCCGAGCACGATCGTCCCAGTCGCTGACCAGGGTCTTTGCCTGCGGGTGAAAAAACATAAAGTGCAGCAGGTTGGGCGTCTTGGCCTGGCCCAGCCAGCCGCTGAACAGGGTTTCCGCTTGCGGGTTCCAGGCAAGGATATTCCAGGTGAGATCCAGCAGATAGCAGGGGACAGCCACCTGGTAAACGCTTTGCAAAACGGCGCTGTTGGCGATGTCCTGATGCTGTTCCTGTTCGGGATCGGCCACCCGTGCCAGGGTAAACAGGTAGTGACGTTCGGCATGCCCCAGTCGTAACGCTTTGGCAATGCGCGCCAGCGTATGTGGAGAGATGGACACCTCGCGACCCTGCTCTATCCAGGTATACCAGGTGGCGCTGATGCCGCTGATTTGCGCCAACTCCTCACGCCGCAGGCCGCTGGTGCGGCGGCGCGGTGCGCTGGGCAGCCCCAACATGTCTGGCGTGATGCGCTCGCGGTGGGCGCGCAAAAAGGCGCCGAGGGCTTTGGGGCCGGATAAGGCTTCGGATTGCATAAGGGGGTACTTTCTCATACTAGGATAACTGCTTATATTGTACCCGTATATCAGCCTGATTATAGTGGGTTGTATCCCGTAATTGTTTGTGACCGCCAGCGGCGCTCAGGTGCAATGACGGAAACACCCTAATAGAAAGCCATCCGGCACGGGCGCAACCCCGACAATAACAGGAGCAAACATGAGCATCAGCAACAGCCATAAAAATGCGGTCGATCGTCAGTTCGGCGAGCAGGCCAGCGCCTACCTGACCAGCGCGGTGCATGCGCAGGGCAAAGATTTGCAGCGTCTGGCAACATTGCTGGAACCCCATGCCGATGCCAGGCTGCTCGATCTGGGTTGTGGGGCCGGACACGCCAGCTTTACCGCGGCGGCGAAAGTGGCTCAGGTCGTGGCCTATGATTTGTCCGCACAGATGCTGGAAGTGGTTAGTCAGGCGGCAGTGGATAAAGGGTTTGGCAATATTCAGGTACAGCAGGGTGTGGCGGAATCGCTGCCGTTTGACGATGCCGACTTTGACCTGGTGATCAGCCGTTACTCGGCGCATCACTGGCATGATGTGGGCCAGGCGCTGCGCGAAGTTAAACGCGTGCTGAAACCGGGCGGCGTGGCGATCTTTATGGATGTGGTGTCGCCGGGGCACCCGCTGTTGGATATTTATCTGCAAACCGTTGAGGTGCTGCGCGACACTTCGCATGTGCGCAATTATGCGCCGGGAGAATGGTTGAGCCTGCTGACTGAGGCTGGGCTGGTGGTGCGGGAGGTCACTTCGGATCGGTTGTATCTGGAGTTCGGCAGTTGGGTGGCGCGCATGCGTACGCCGGAGCATTTCGTCACCGCCATTCGCGCGTTGCAGCAGGGGGTTTCTGAAGACGTGCTTCAGCACTTTGCCATCCAACCGGATGGATCCTTCACCAGCGATATTATGATGTTTGAGGCGGCGAAAGCTTAAAAACAGCAGGGCAGCCGATAAGGGCTGCCCTGTTAAACGCAATCAAATACCGCTTAATTACTTTTTGTCTTCCAGCAGGCAGCGATAAATCAGGCCACCGATGACACCGCCGATTAACGGCACCAGCCAGAATACCCAAAGCTGTTGCAATGCCCAGGTACCCTGGAATATTGCCACGCCGGTACTGCGCGCCGGGTTAACGGAGGTATTGGTTACCGGAATACTGATTAAGTGAATCAGCGTTAATGCCAGGCCGATAGCCAAAGGGGCAAACCCTGCCGGCGCACGCTTATCTGTTACGCCGTGAATAACAATCAGGAAGAATGCGGTCAGTACCAATTCAATAACGATGGCGGATTGCAGAGAATAGCCGCCCGGTGAATGTTCGCCGTAGCCGTTGGAAGCAAAGCCGCCGCCGGTTGGATCAAAGCCCGCTTTACCGCTGGCAACCAAATACAGCACGGCCGCTGCAGCGATACCACCGATGACCTGAGCGATCACATAGGGGATGACGTCTTTGGCTGGGAAACGGCCGCCAGCAAATAATCCCACGGTAACGGCCGGGTTAAAGTGCCCGCCAGAAATATGCCCAACGGCATACGCCATGGTGACTACGGTAAGACCAAAAGCGAGTGCCACACCGGCAAAACCAATACCCAGTTGTGGAAATGCTGCAGCTAATACCGCACTGCCACAACCACCAAACACCAACCAAAATGTGCCAAAAAATTCAGCAAATAGTCGCTTTGACATAAACTCCATCCTACGGAAAATACTAACGATCGTTAGCACTAAAAACTATAGAACACCTTTCTCAATTAATGCAGGTTTCTATCAGCATTTTCTTAATGCACCTTAATAACGGCGGGTATTAAATCCCCGTAAATTAGTTTTGTCTATGCGACTTCGGCTATATTTTTCAGAATTTTCGCGCGTTTGTTTATTTTTTATCTTTCTTATAAGAATTTGCCCTAAGCTTAAATGTTTGGGTTGTTGTTAGCGTAATCCGACCTTGGAAAAATTTAATTTTCCATCTGATTTTTCCATTCAATTAGTCGATGTTAATTGTTAATTTCTATTTGCGATGTTTAATTAGCACTATGATTCATGACATTAGCGGGGCTGTCATCAGAATGTCACACCAGGTTAATACCTTAGCAAGCTGCAAACTTCACTCCCTTAACTCTGAGCCATAACCATGAAAATAAAACCGGTTTCGCTGTTAATCACCTCGTTGTTTCCTCTGATCTCTTATGCCGCCGACGTTGAGGTAGAGCGCTATGTCGTCAGCTTTCCCGGCGGCGAGCACGTAAGCTATCAGGGCGCTTTCGCCAAGCATTTTCCGCAGGGATTACCGGTAGGTATCGGCTCCGGCCTGGTTTTCAATGGCCGCGAGGGCAATGATCTGCTGCTGACCACCGTCACCGATCGCGGTCCTAACGCCGATGCGCCTGCGGTCGGTGAACAGGAAGCCAAAATCTTTGCCAACCCGCAGTTCGTTCCCTTGCTGATGGATATTCGCGTCGGCGGCGGGAAAGCCGTGGCCGGCAATCAGCGCCCATTGCATGACGAACAGGGGCCTGTCAGCGGGCTGCCGCTGCCGGGCGGACTGATCGGTTCCACCAACGAAGTGGCGCTGAGCGATACGCTTAAAACGTTGCCGAGCGATCGGCGTGGGCTGGATACCGAAGGCATCACGGCCGACGGTAACGGCGGCTACTGGTTGTGCGACGAATACGGCCCGTTCCTGATCCATATCGACAGTAAAGGCAAGATCCTCGCCAAATACGGCCCTGCACCGCAGAAAGGGGAGCAGGCGGTGGCCGGAGGCTTGCCGAATATTATCAAGTGGCGCCAGCCTAACCGGGGTTTTGAGGGCATCACTCGCCTGCCGGATGGCCGCATTCTGGCGGCGGTGCAGAGCACGCTGGACGTTGATGGCAAGAGCAAGAACAAGGCGCAATTTACTCGCCTGGTCAGTTTTGATCCGGCCAGCGGCAAAACGGCGATGTATGGCTACCCGATTGATATCGATAGCTATAACAAGGCCAAGGATGCCAAAGTCGGCGACATCGTGGCGGTGGACAACCAGCATATCTTGCTGATTGAGCAAGGCAGCGATAAAGACAAGCAGATGATTAACAAAATCTACCTGGTCGATCTCAGCCAGGCGACCGATCTGACGGCCTTCGACGGCAAGGACAAAGCGCTGGAGTTTGACGATGCGAAAGATCTCGCCAAGCGCGGCGTGAAGCTGGCGCAAAAGCGCGAAGTGGTGGATCTGCGCAAATTGGGCTGGCAGCAGGAAAAGGTGGAAGGCCTGACGCTGATCGACGATCGCACGCTTGCGGTGATTAACGATAACGATTTTGGTCTGCAGGCCAAGCTGGTGAACGCCGAGCCTAAGGGCAAGAAAATCGGCGATTACCAGTTGGATAAGCAGGGTGGCTTGAGCCTTGACGGTAAAGCCGTGTCGACGAGCATCGAACTGCGGCCGCTGGATAAGCCGGAATCACTGAGCGAACTGTGGGTGCTGAAACTGCCGCAACCGCTGAAATAACTGCCGTGGCAGGGGGCATACCGTGCCCCCTGTCCGTCTTCTTATGCTGCCGCGCCGTTCTGTTGCTGCGGCGTTCTGCCCCGCGAGATGCTCTCCCACACCGCAACTACCACCATAATCAGCGTGGTCAATCCGTTCACCATCAGCAAATCGGTCAGGTAAGCTATCGGCGTCAGCACGGCCAGCGCGATCAGTCCCACCAGATGCGACAGCGGGAAGCGGCGATACACCAGCCGTTTGTACAAGGCGTTGGCGAGCAGGTAAATGGCCGGGCCGAGGATCAATACCACCGCCGTCACGTTGCTGATGGGGCCGTCGGGATGGGCGATCACCAGTTCGTTGGCGACGGCGCAGACGATAATTGCCCCGACCAGCACCACGTGCACATAGTGGAAGTTGGCACCCAACTGGCCGGGATTTTCCGCCTGGCTGATGGCGTGGCTTCCGGTTTTGCTGCTGGTATCGAAATAGACCCACCACATTGCCAGACTACCGATAAAGGCCACCAGCGAGGCGATCAGCGCCGGTGCTGTCCAGGTTTCCATTTCACTGAGGGTAGAGCCGGTAATCAGAATGGTTTCCCCCAGCGCCACGATCACGAACAGCTGGCAGCGCTCTGCCAGGTGATGGCCCTCTATGGTCCATTCACTGCTGCTGTTGGAGCGGCCCAGCACCGGGAGGCGGAAGCCGAACATCGGTGAAACATATTCGCACAGTACCGCCAGCGCCCACAGCAGCAGCCGGCTATTGCCTTGCGCCAGCCCGCCCAGGATCCAGAACACCGCTGAAATGCACATCCAACCCAGAATACGGCGGAAGTTTTTCTTCAGCGGGTGATTGGCCTCCAGCAGATTCAGGACCACCCAGGAGCGACCCACCTGAATCGCCACGTAGAACAGCGCAAAAATCAACCCGCGTTCGCCAAACGCCTGCGGCAGCGCGGAGGCGGCGAACAGCCCCAGCAGCATGATGGCGAACAGCAGGATACGAATGGGGCGGGTATCAGGATTAAACCAGTTGGTCACCCAGGCGGTGTATTGCCACGCCAGCCAGACGGCAAACCACAGTAACAAGGTTTCCAGCGCGCCGGTCAGCGTCAGATGGTGCAGCAGGTAGTGGGAAAGTTGAGTAACGGCAAAAACGTAGATCAGATCGAATAACAGTTCCGAGAACGAAACCGATGCGCCTCGACCATCGCGCACACGCAGTAAGGTTTGCGACATAGAGAGTCCTTCTAAAATGATAACCTTCAGAAAACAGCGTAGCTCAGGGGGTAACCGAGGGCGGAAATTTCTTAAAAATGAAGGTTTTTATATTACGGGGAGCATCGGGCTTTTAATTGCCGTCGGGCAGGGGTAAAGTTTTCTCTGCAACCGAAGAATTATCTTATCAAGACATCGATGTACGCACTTCCTCCTTATTTACCTCACAATGATTGATGTTCTTTACATTGAATGACGTCGCTTTGCACAGCCAGGCGGATAATTAACTCCACTGATAGAGAAAATAAACAAAAAACATCTGGAGCTAATCATGAAACTATTACCTGGCATCGCAGCAGTCCTGATCGCAAGCGCTACTTTTTCTTCTTTCGCCGCGCCACTGTCAACGGTAAAACAAATTGACAGCGAGCAGGCAAGCAACATGCAGAGCATCGGCGTGGTGTCGGTTTCCGGCATCAGCGGTTCACCAGGCGATGCGGTTCATGCGCTGAAAGAAAAAGCTGCGGCGGATGGCGCAAGCCATTACCGTATTATTGCCCTGGACACCCCAGGAGATTCCAGCAACTGGCGCGGTAATGCAGAAATCTACCGTTAAAAATGGGCTGAAAATAATTCCCTGGCCGCCATCAGGTGGCCGATAAAATAAACGGTTGCGGAAGATAATCTGACCGGCAATTCTGTCGTTTGATTGCCCTAAGATTATTACCGCAACCGTTTCGCGTTTTTGGCACCCGTCGGTCGCATTTTATTACAACTGTTTCGATGGCTTTCGGATTCATGTTAATGAATACTTAAGAAATTGAGGGCAGATTGGTGGCTACTCAACCCAACGGAGGCCCCAATGTTAAATGCGACACGGCTGCAACTGAAGAACCACTTTTCCTATCTCCAGCAGTTTATGGCTTCACCGCGCACCATTGGCACTCTGGCGCCTTCTTCCCCTTGGCTGTGTCAGGCAATGTTGAATCAGATCGAATGGACAAGCGCCTTGTCGATTGCCGAGCTGGGGGCTGCGGATGGGGTACTCACCAAACGCATACTGGGGCGCATGCGCGCCGATGCCTCGCTCGAAGCGTTTGAGATCCAGCCTAATTTTGTGCATCAGCTGCGCAAGATTGACGATCGCCGCCTGCACGTCATGGACCGTTCCGCAGAAAAGATGGCCCGCGACTATGACGTGGTGTTCTCCTGTCTGCCGTTGTTGTCTATTCCGGTTAAAGTCAGCATCCGTATTCTGCAGCAAGCCCAGCAGCGGTTGCGGGCACGGGGCGGCACTCTGGTCCTGTTCCAGTACAGCCACCTGTCGGAAAAGCTGCTGTCTCGCTACTTTCATTGGAAGCGGGTACGGGTGGTGCGTAACTTCCCGCCGGCATTGGTGTATATCTGCACGCCGCGCTAGCTACAGTTTTTTCTCCATCACCACCACTTCGCCATCATATTGCTGCCGACGCTCGATCGTGTGCCAACCCCAGCCCGCATACAAAGCCTCTGATTTGTCGGTGATCAGGTGCAAGACGGGGTGGTTACGTTGGCGAGCCAACTGCACGATAGCGGCTTCCAGACGCTGCGCAATCCCCTGGCGCCGGTGATCAGGATGAACAAAAACCCCTGCCAGCCAGGGAGACAGATCCCTTCGCTGATGATCGTCGCTCGGCCACAGGCTGGCCATACCCAGCGGGCGTTCGCCGTCGAGTATCAACAGGGTGACATAGTCTTCACTCGGTTGGGTGCACAGGGCAAAACGCTGGCGTGTGCGCTCCAGCGAGCCGCCGCGCTGAGACCCCCATTGGCCAAAGGCCCATGCGGCGCAAACATCGCTGTACTGCGGGCATTCCGTTAGCGAAACAATACATTGGCTCATCTGTGCTCCTCTGGTTTTTCCCATCTCGCCATTTTTATCGATTTATCGGCCGATTTTCACTGTAGAAAATCACATTTACGGCGGTTTTGCATTTATCAGCGCCGAAACACTGTGATTCAGCGGATTTGTCCTGTCCTGCGCGCGTTATCAATTGAAACTGTTAATGAGAGTAATTATCATGCACCCATCTTTTAGCTGCCCCCGGCCTATTCATGCGCAACCTTTTCGTTTTACTGCTGCTTTCCCTGTTGTTCGGCGTTTTTAGCGTTCAGGCGAAAATGGTCACCGACATTACCGGCCGACAGGTCGACGTGCCGGATAACCCGCAGCGCATCGTGGTGGGCGAAAGTCGCATGCTGTATACCCTGGCGCTGCTGGAGCCGGGCAATCCTGCTCAGCGCGTCGTCGGCTGGCCGGAAGACATGGCGCGTTATGATGCGCAAAGCTGGCAGCTCTATACGCAAAAATTCCCGCAGATCAAAGCGATCCCTTCCATCAGCAAGGGTAATTTCCGCCAGGTTAACGTTGAAAACCTGATCCAACTGAAGCCGGATCTGGTGATCCTCGCCCGTTACGCGCGCGAAGAGGGCGACAGCGATTTTCTGCTAACGGCGCTGAACAAGGCCGGTATTGCGGTTATCTACGTCGATTTACGGGTTGATCTGCTGAACAATACCGTGCCGAGCGTGCGTCTGCTGGGCGAAGTGCTCAATCGCCAGCAGCGGGCGGAGCAGTTCATCAGTTTCTATCAGCAGCATATGACGGTGATTCAGCAGCGGCTGGCCGGCTACCAAGGGCCAAAACCCAAGGTGATGCTGCATCTGCACCTCGGGCGGCGCGAAACCTGCTGTACCACCGCTGCGCACGGCAATCTTGGCGATCTGGTGGCCTTTGCCGGCGGCGACAATATCGCCAACGCCAGCATCAAGGGCGTCTTCGGCGAGTTAAATCCGGAAACCATCCTGACCGCCAACCCTGATATCTACATCGCTACCGGCATGGCCGGGCCGGAGGGCAAGCGTTTTTCCGATCTGCGCCTTGGGCCGCGGGTTACTCAGCAGGAGGCTGATGAAAGCTTCCGCATGATCATGCAAAAACAGCCGATGCTCGCCAACCTGAAAGCGATCAAGAACCGCCAGGCCTGGAGCATTTGGCACAATTTCTATCTCAGCCCGTATCACGTCGTGGCAGTCGAGATGCTTGCCAAAGCTTTCTATCCGGATTTGTTTGCAGACATCAATCCGCAGCAGACCTTTAAGCAGCTATACCAGCAATTTTTGCCGTTACCTTTTTCAGGCACCTACTGGAGCCAACTGAATAACGAATAACGCCAAACGTGGCTGCCGGGAGCACAGCCCCTGGCGGCTTGCGTTTGGGTTACATAGCCGCCCGGTCGTTAAGGAGAACCCGATGAGCCCGCTTGTTCGTTTAGCGCAACTGCAGGATATTCCCCAACTGATCGCCATTGAACGCTCGGCGGCGCAGCTGTTTCTTCAGCAACCGGCGTGGCGTTTTCTTGCCAAAGGCCCGGTGATGAGCCGTCAACAGCATGCTGATTTTATTCAGCAACAGCAGGAGTGGTTGGCTGAAAGCACCCCGGGTGAGGTGGCCGGGTTTATCGCCGTATTGCCGCAACGGCAGGATTGGCATATCGCCGAGTTGTCGGTGGCCGCCGACTGGCAGCGGCGCGGTATTGGCCGGCGTTTGATCGCCGAGGTTGCCATGCTGGCAAAATCGCAGGGGGCGCAGCGCCTGACGCTGACCACCTTTATCGACGTGCCCTGGAATGCGCCTTACTACCAGCGGTTAGGATTCCAGCCAGTTGCTGTCGAACGGCTCAGCTTGCCGCTGCGGCAACGGCTTGCTGAAGAGGCGGTGCAGGGATTTGTTGCCGGTAGCCGCTGTGCAATGGAATTTACACTATCGTAAATATTGAAATACAGGCTGATGGCGGTATGATGCAAGCAACCACGCCATCGCACGATCTGCGCGCCGATCTTCAGGCGTACAAATGCAATCAAGTCACCGTATAAGGGACAACCCGTAATGACACAAACCATTTTCATGGTAGGCGCTCGCGGAGCCGGTAAAACCACGGTGGGCAGCGCACTGGCGCAGACAATGGGCTATCACTTCACCGATACCGATCTGTTTATGCAGCAGACCACGCAAATGAGCGTGGCGGAAATGGTCGCGCATGAAGGCTGGCTGGGCTTTCGCCGCCGTGAAAGCATTGCGCTGCAAACCGTGACGCAACCGTCAACCGTAGTTGCCACCGGTGGTGGCATGATCCTGGCGGAAGAGAATCGTCGCTTCATGCGCCAGCACGGCACCGTGATTTACCTGCGTTCGCCTGCGGACGTGTTGGCGCAGCGGCTGGAAGAGTATCCGCAGGACGCGCAGCGCCCAACGCTCACCGGCCGCCCAATTGCCGAAGAGATGCTTGAAGTGCTGGCGGCGCGCGAAGCGCTGTATCAGGAGGCCGCGCATTTCGTCATGGATGGTACCGGTAGCCCGCAGCAGGTGGTCGAACAAATCCTCTCGGCGCTGCAGCGCGAAACGGTAAAATAATCCACCGCGATTTTTCCTTTGGGCACAGTGCGTTGTGCCCAATACTCTGTTTTTCTCCCCTGATTTTTCCGGTCTGACGACAAATCGCGCTTGCCTTTATAAATTACGAGTGACATATATAAATAAATGATAATCATCATTTATGCTGTTTTAACTCAAGCTTATTGCGAGGCATCTGTATGAAATACACCACCTTTGGTCGCAACACCGGCCTGCGCGTTGCCGAACTGGCTCTGGGCACCGGCAACTTTGGCACGGGCTGGGGCTACGGTTCGGAAAAAGAAGAGGCCAAGCAGGTATTTGATCGCTACGTCGACGCCGGCGGCAACTTCATCGACACGGCTGACGCCTATCAGTTTGGTCAGTCGGAACAGCTGGTGGGGGAATTTATCGCTGCCGAGCGCGATCGCTTCGTCGTCGCCACCAAGTACACGCTGGGCGCTGCGCCGGAGGCAAGTGTTGCGCACACCGGCAACAGCCGTAAAAACATGATCGCCTCGGTGGAAGCCAGCCTGAAACGCCTGAAAACCGATCGTATCGACCTGCTGTGGGCGCATTTCTCCGACAATCTGACCCCGCTTGAGGAGATCGTACGCGCCTTTGACGATCTGACTCGCGCCGGCAAGATCCAGTATGCCGGGCTGTCCAACTTCCCGGCCTGGCGCATTGCCCGGGCGGATACCCTGGCCGAGTTACGCGGCTGGGCGCGCATTGCCGGCATTCAGGTGGAATACAGCCTGGTGGAACGTACCGCCGAGCGCGAACTGCTGCCGATGGCCGAAGCGTTGGGGATGGCCGCTACGCTGTGGTCGCCGCTGGGCGGCGGTCTGTTGACCGGGAAATATCGCCACAGCAACGCCGGGCGGCTGACCGAGCTGGGGCGCCTGGTGCATCGCGAGAAAGATACCGCACTGCTGGATGAAGTGCTGGCCATAGCGCAGGAGCACGGTGTCCAACCGACTCACGTCGCCATCGCCTGGCTGCGCAAACGGGCGGCGAACTCCAGCACCAGCCTGATCCCCATTCTGGGGCCGCGAACGTTAGCGCAACTGGACGATACGTTGTCGGCGCTCAGTCTGACGCTGAGCGAAGAGCACGTGGCGCGTCTTGATCGGGTAAGCGCTATCGAGCCCGGCACGCCTCACCAGCAGATTGCCGACACGCTGGCGCGAGCGCAGGGCGGTGACAGCGACCGTTTTGCCGCACCGCGCCCCCCGCGCGCCTGAGTCTTTTGATGAAAGGCATCATCATTGAGTGCGGTCAGCGGATGGCCTAAGATGATGCCGGATTGATAAGGAGAAAACACCATGGCGCGGGTATCAAAGCAACAAATGGAACGCAATCGCGAGGCGATTGAGCAGGTGTCTTCACAACTGTTTCGTGAACGTGGCCTGAACGGCGTCAGCGTTAACGATCTGATGGCGGCAGTGGGGCTGACCCACGGCGGTTTCTATGGTCATTTTGCCTCCAAGGATGAGCTGGCGGCGATAGCCAGCCGCAGAGCGGCGGCGGAGTCGGGCCAGCGTTGGGAGGCGCTGAGCAGCCAGCCCGGCAAACACACTTTGCAAACCCTGGTTGACAGCTATCTGGATGTGAAACACCGTGACTGTCCCGCCGAGGGCTGCGTGGTCACCGCGCTGGCCGCCGACGTGGCGCGGGAAGGGGCCGATAAACCCGTACGCCAGGCCTACCTGAGCGGCGCAAAATCGATGCTGGCGCGGCTGGAGTCGCTGTCGCCCTTGGAAGATGAACAGCAGCGGCACCAGCAGGCTTTGGCGCAGATGGCGATGCTGGTGGGGGCACTGACGCTGGCGCGGGCGACTCGCGACGACGCGTTGTCGGAACAGTTTCTCAACGCGGCGCGTCAGGCTCTGTTACCGGCGGACGTTGAGTAAAATACCGCCCCGGCGTGGTGCCGAAACGCTCGCGGAAGGCGGCGATATAGGCACTGACATTGTCGTAACCGCAGTCACCGGCAATCTGGCCGACGGGTTCTCCCCGTGACAGCGGTTCCAGCGAGCGGAGCACCCTGGCTTGCTGGCGCCAGCGCGAAAAAGTCACGCCCGTTTCGCCGATAAAACGGCGGCTCAGGGTACGGACACTCAACCCGGCCCAGTCGGCCCATTCACGTTGAGTGCGCTCGCCGGCAGGTTCGTTCAGCAGCGCGCGGGCGATTTTCAGCAGCCGCGTATCTTGCGGCAGCGGCAGTTGCAGCGGGGGGCTTTCCTGAGCGTGCATTTCATCCAGCAATACCTGCAACATCCGTTGTTGCGATGTACTCAGTGGCTGCCCGGCAAACTGCGCGATACGCTCGACCAGCGCCTGAATCAGCGGTGAGGCGGCGCTCAGCCGGGGATGCTCCGGCAGCGCCGCACCGCGTTGTTCCCCCAGATACAGGATCCAGCCCGCCACGTTACCGCAGGCCAACGCCTGGTGTGCGCAGTGTGGCGGCAACCAGCCGATACTGCCTGCGGTCATTGCCCATTGTCTCCCTGCGGTTTCCAGCGCCATCATGCCGTGCGTTAACAGATAGATCTGCCCGTCGGCATGGTGGTGCCAGGGCGTGAGGTGTTTTTTCTCATGCAAAAGCCGTTCGCTGCGCAGAATCATCATATTGGCCGATTACCGGTATAAAAAGTCCAGGTACGGTTATTATGCCACCGTCTGCCTTCGCTATGATCCCCGCGTCATTCCATTTTTGGAGATCCTCTATGAACGAAAATCCCTCAATAGCCGTGGTGCTCGAGGCCTTGCAGCGGGTGGTTACCTGCTCGCAACACCAACCGACGCTGATAGCTGAACTGTTCAGCGAAGATTACCGCCAGCAGGTGGACGGCAAAGTACTCGATTATGCGCAATTTATGCAGCATATGGCGCTGTTGAAGCAGCTCACCCACAGCATGGCGCTGGAAATTATCGCCGTCGCCGGACAGGGGGAGGCGGTACTGACGCATCATCAGGTACGGGTGGAAAAGCGCGACGGTGGCCGCAGCCTGGTCAAAGTACTGGCACATTTCACCGTACGTGGCGGCAAGATCTGTGCCTGCGATGAGCTGACGCAGCTGCTGGAAGGCGAACATGGCGATCGCGATCTGGGATCGCGCGTGTCGGCATAAACTCGACTGCTATACTTAACCCTGTGTGATTCACACGGGAGAACAGCATGCGCGAAAATAACCGACCAGGCTATCCGAGAACCGCTCGGGTGGTCGAAGTTGACCGGGGCGACCCCAGCTTGCATATGCATCGTTTTGAGGTGCGCACCGACGACATTGAGCCGAATACGCTGCTCAGTGAGCATTCGACCGAGCAGGAAGCGCTCGACGCCAAGCATCGCTACGAGGATCCGGCGCTGGAAGATTAACCTGTACCCTACGGAAGCCGGCGCGATGCCGGTTTCTTTTTTTGCCTTTTGCTTAAGGCCACTTCGTGCGCATTGATCTTGCCGGTCGCTGAGTTAATTATCTGATTCGAATGCGAATAAAATGCCATGACGCTGACTGTCCGGCGGTGGTATGGCGCTGTTTTTGTTGCGGGTTCAGAACGGCAGGCTGACGACCGATCGCCGGGCAGAATTTTACTCTGCGCCACGATCGCATTTCGCGTGAAAAACCAGTGACAGATCAAGCGCAATCCCCCAATATGGATTTCTCATAAAGTTGATTATGCGGGTGCCAGTCTATGTTGAAAGTGAACGAGTATTTTGCCGGAAAAGTGAAGTCTATCGGTTTCGATAGTAGCAGCATCGGCCTTGCCAGCGTCGGTGTGATGGAAGAGGGTGAGTACACCTTCAGCACCGCCCAGCCGGAAGAGATGACCGTGATTACCGGCGCGTTGAAAGTGTTGCTGCCGGGCTCGCCGGACTGGCAGGTGTTTATGCCGGGTGAGAAGTTTTTCGTACCGGCTCACAGTGAGTTCAACCTGCAGGTGGCTGATGCAACCGCCTATCTGTGCCGTTATTTAAGTTAGTAATCCATACCCTTCTTACTTGAAGCTGCAGCGTTGTTAGCTGTGTGCGTATATTCGGCCCATCCGTGGGCCTCACCCCTTTGGGGCCGCTGCTTGCCGCCTAGCTGCAACTCCAATTAATTTGGGTATGCTGTTTGTTTTGCAAAAGCGGCGTATGTAGAGCAAGGCGCAGTGATTTGCGCCTTTGTGTGTTTAACGCTGGGCTTCGCCGCCCAGGGCTTCGATGGTGTTCTTGATTAACGCCGCCAGTTCGCTGGTCATCAGGATAAAATCGGCGTCAAAACGCAGGGCGAAGTCCTCACGATCGATATCGTCATTCTGCTCACGCAGCGTGTCGGCAAACTTCAGGCGCTTGAGCGAGCCGTCGTCCGCGAGCACCAGTTGAATGCGTTCCTGCCAGTCCACCGCCAGTTTGGTCACCAGCTTGCCGGCTTCGATATGCACCGCAATTTCGTCGCTGATCAGGTTCTGCTTCTTGCAGCGGATCACGCCACCGTCTTCCAGAATCGCCTTCAGTTCCGCTTCGTCCTGAATGATAAAACCGGCCGGCAACTCACCGGAGCGCACCCACTCGGTCAGTGTCAGCTCGATCGGGCTTTCCATGGTCAGCGGCACCACCGGCAGCGAACCCAGGCTTTTACGCAGCAGCGCCAGGGTATCTTCCGCGCGTTTGGCGCTGGCGGCGTCAACCATGATCAGGTCATTGACGGTGTCGATCCACATAAAGGTCTGGTTGAAACGGCTGAAGGCACGCGGCAGCAGGCTGTGCAGCACCTCATCTTTCAGCGCGTCTTTCTCGGTTTTTTTCAGTTTGCGGTGCTGTTCGCCTTCCAGGCGTTCAATCTTGGCCTGCAACTCTTGCTTGATGACCGGCGAAGGCAGGATTTTTTCTTCCTTGCGCGCGCAGATGACGATCTGGCCGTTAACCGCGTGCGTCAAGGCGTCGCTGTGGGAACCCATTGGGGAGACCCAGCCGGTTTTCGCCATGTCCTGGCTGCCGCAAGGGGTGAAAGCAAAAGCGCTGAGCTGTTTTTCCATTTCATCCGCGTTTAGCGCAACTTCGCGGCTCAAACGGTAAACCATCAAATTCTTAAACCACAGCATAATGTTGTCCCTGGCTGGGCGTGCAGTCGGCACGCTTGTTCATCAAAAGCAGGGCGGCATGATAACGAATCAGAGGCGAAAAATCGCCTCATTCCCTCTGAATTGCGTCGCCGGCCGCGTTTCTTCTTCGCGCTCGTTGCAGCGCCAGCGCCAGTTGCCGCTGGCTGAAAGGCTTGCGCAGCAGCTCAGGCTCAGTCAGATCTCCCTGAGAGTGGCGGCGCATGTCCTGGCCGCTGATCAGCAGAGCGCAGAGGTGGGGATTGATCTCCCGTGCCTGCTCAATCACCTGCGCGCCGTTCAGTTCGCCCGGTAGCATCAGGTCACTTATCAGCAGCGAGATATCCGGCGTCTGGCGCAGCAGCGCCAGCGCTTCCTGGCTGTCTGCGCTGTCTAGCGTCAGGTAGCCGAGCTGGTGCAGGTGTTCGCACAGCGTGTGGCGCACGTCGTTCTCATCTTCCAGTACCAGCACCAGATTGTCGGTGCCGTCACTGTCGTCGAGCGGCAGCAGCGGCGTTTCCGTTAGCGCCTGCATGGGCGCACGGGGCAACTGCAGGCGCACCAGCGTGCCTTTGCCCGGCGCGGTTTCAATCTGTACCCGCCCGCCGGATTGGCGGACAAAACCGTAAACCATCGACAGGCCCAGCCCGCTGCCGCTACCGACCGCCTTGGTGGTGAAGAAGGGCTCGAACACCTGCGCCTTGACCTCCTCCGACATCCCGCAGCCGGTGTCGATCACTTCCAGTGCCACCATGTCCTGTTTTTTGCCGCTGCTGCGCACCACCCGCTGGTTATAAATGCGGATCTTCACCACCCCGCTGCGGCCTTCCATCGCATCTCGCGCGTTGACCACCAGGTTGATCAGCGCGTTTTCCAACTGATTGGCATCGATCCACGCCGGCCAGCCGGGCTGTTGCGCCTCAATGGTCAGCGACAGCGTGGCGGGCAGCGAATGGCGCAGCAGTTCCTGCAGGTTTTCCACCAGCGTGCGCAGCGCGATGGCCTGCGGGTGCAGCGCCTGTTTGCGTGAGAACGCCAGCAGGCGCTGAGTGAGTTGCGCGCCGCGTTCGGCAGCTTTCAGTGCGCGGGCGATGCGTTGTGCGGTTTGCGCGTCCTGCGTTTGCCCGGTAGTCAGTTCCAGGCTGCCGATAATCACCGCCAGCAGGTTGTTAAAATCGTGCGCCAGGCCGCCGGTAAGTTGGCCGACCGCCTTCATTTTCTGGCTGTGCAGCAGCGCCTCTTCCAGCGCCTTGCGCTCGGTGCGTTCGAGCACCACGTTCACCACCCCGCGGTTGGGCACCGGGCTGAAACGCAGTTCGACGGTGCGGCCGTCATCCAGACGCAGTTCCTGCGGCTGCGGCAGTTCGCTGGACAGATTGGCCAGCACCGCCTCCCAGCGCTGGCCCCGTGGCGGCGTTACGTGCTGCAGTAACTCGCGGTAGTGCTGGCCGCGGTGCAACTGGTGTTCGTCCAGTCCCAGCAGCAGCGGGTATTGCGGGTTCCATACCACCAGTTGTCCGTCGTTATCAAACAGTGCAAAGCCGTCGCGCATCGCCAGAAAGGTAGTTTCCAACTGGGTGCTTTTTTCTTTCAACAGGCGAGAGGTTTGTTCCAGCGAGGCGGTATTGCGGGCAAACACGTTGAAAGCCCGCGCCAGTTCGCCCAATTCATCGCGGCGTTGCAGCGCCGGCACGCTGACGTCGCGTTCGCCGCGCGCCAGCCGCGTCATGGCGTTGGCGATCGCCGTCAAGTTAGAACCGAGGTTGCGGTAGATATACAGCCCGGCGAAGCCGGTAATCACCAACGCCAGCAGAGCGAACAGGCCGATAAATACGCTGATGGAGCTGAGCTCACGGTGCGTCTGGTGGGTGCGCAGCTCCGACTCGTTCGCCACCTTTTGCACGTACAGGTTGATGTCGTCGTTGAGCATCGCGACTAACGCTTTGATGTGATAGGTATAATAGGCCAGGGCGAGGTCGCTTTGTTCCAGCTCCAGCGTTTCGGGCAACAGGCGTTGTTCGCTGGCGCGAAACTGCCGCATTTTCTCGTCCACCAACGCATCCGGGCTGTGCTGCGGCCAGTAGACCATTACGCTGTCGAGTTGCTGTGCGGCCGCCTTGGGCGTTGGGGTCTGAATGGCGATTGCCAGCAGCCGGTCGATCTGGCCGAGCAGCGGCTGCGAAGGCTGGTCCAGATTATCGCGTTGGCTCAGGCTGGAGATATGCCGCAGCGTGCTCTGCGTCTGGTACAGCCCGCTGAGCAGGATGTTGCGTTGCAGGTGCCGTGCGTGACCGAGTTCCAGCATGCGGGTGACGCTGGTTTCCAGGGCGTTGCTGCGGCTGATGATACGTTTGACCAGCGCCGGCTCGCTGTGGGCCAGCGGGGCGTCCGCCAATCGGTTGAGGGACGCCTGCAGCGCCAACTGGGTCTGTTTCAACCGGGCGGATTCGCTCTGGTACTCCAGCGCGCCAACCACCTGCGAAAGCCGGATGGCGGCGGTGGCGACGTTCGACGTATCCCGGCTCAGCGCCATGCTGCCGTTCATCTCTTTCAGCGTTTGCGCCTGCACCTGTTCCTGCAGCTTGCCCGCATGCTTAAAGCCGACGATCGCCACGCCGCTGACCATCAGCGTCACCGCCACCACCAGCAGGTTGAACATCAGCAGGCGCCCACGCGCACCGGCAAGGAAAGGCAGTCTGCGCATCGTATCTCCCGTAACTGACTGTTCGCAGTATAAATCCCCGTTCCATTAACAATATGACAAACATGAACGGGCGCTGACATTTTGCATTTATTTATGTGTGGTTAACTGCATGTAATCCGAACCGCAGCCTGAGGTATGACGATGAGCGTGACCCCGATTTTGGAAATGCACAACATCGCCAAGAGTTTTGGTCAGTTTTATGCGCTGAAAGGCGTCGACCTGACGGTATATCGCGGTGAGATCCACGCGCTGATGGGTGAAAACGGCGCGGGTAAAAGCACGTTAATGAAAATATTGGCCGGCGCGTATATCGCCAGCAGCGGGGAAATTTTTATCGATGGGCAGCCGTTCGCCATCAAAGGGCCAAAAGACGCCCTGGCGGCAGGTATCACGCTGATTTACCAGGAAATGAATCTGGCACCGAATCTGACGGTGGCGGAGAACATTTTTCTGGGCAGCGAGATCCAGCGCGGTGGTCTGGTGAAACGCCAGCAGATGTTGCTGGAAGCGCAGAAGGTGATCGACAGGCTGGGCGCGCAGTTCAGCGCTGGCGATCGGGTCATGAAATTAACCATCGCCGAGCAGCAGCAGGTGGAAATCGCCCGCGCGTTGCATCGCAACAGCCGCATTCTGGTGATGGACGAGCCTACGGCGGCGCTCTCTTCGCGTGAAACGCATCGGCTGTTCGAGCTGATCAAGCGCCTGCGCGATGAGGGTATGGCGATCATTTACATCAGCCACCGCATGGCGGAAGTGTACGAACTGTCGGATCGCGTCAGCGTGCTGCGTGACGGCCAGTACGTCGGTAGCCTGACGCGCGACAAGCTGTCCGCCAGCGAGCTGGTGCGCATGATGGTGGGCCGCCCGCTGAGCGATCTGTTCAATAAGGAACAGGGGATTGCGGTGGGCGAACCGCGCCTGACGTTGCACGGGCTGACCGACGGCAAAAAAGTGAAGCCGATTAGCCTGCAGGTGCGCGCCGGCGAGATTGTCGGCCTTTCCGGGCTGGTGGGCGCCGGGCGCTCTGAACTGGCGCAGCTGATTTTCGGTGTGCGCAAGGCGAGTGGTGGCACTGTGGAGATTGACGGCAAAACGGCCAATATCCATTCACCGCGCGACGCCATCGCTCTGGGCATCGGTTTTCTCACCGAAAACCGCAAGGAGCAGGGTCTGTTTCTCGATCTGGCGGCGCATGAAAATATCGTTATGGCAACGCTGGAGCGTGATGGCCGCTACGGTCTGCTGAATCGCCGCAAGGCGCAGATCATTTCCAGCGACGCTATCGGCTTGCTGAATATCCGTGTGCCGCATGCTCAGGTCCGCGCCGGTGGCTTGTCCGGCGGCAACCAGCAAAAGCTGCTGATTTCACGTTGGGTAGCGATCGGCCCGCGCATTTTGATCCTCGATGAACCCACGCGCGGCGTCGATGTCGGCGCCAAGAGTGAAATTTACCGCATCATGAGCCAGATGGCGCAGCAGGGAGTGGCGATCCTGATGATCTCCAGCGAACTGCCTGAGGTGGTCGGCATGAGCGATCGGGTATACGTCATGCACGAAGGCAGTATTGCCGGTGAACTGAGCGGCAGCGACATTACTCAGGAAAACATCATGACGCTGGCTACCGGCGTCGAAACCGCCGTGGAAATCGCCGACCATGAATAATTCAATCCGTACGCTCAAGGAGCCTGCCATGACTTCGAATCCGCTGCCGCCTGGCGCAAAAAATCCCACGCTGAAACGGGCGTTCTTGGGCGATATGATGCAAACCGTCGGCATCCTGCCGATCCTGATCCTGATCGTCGCGGTTTTCGGCTTTGTCGCGCCGAATTTCTTTACCGATGCCAACCTGCTGAATATCGCCCGTCAGGCGTCGATTAACATCGTGCTGGCCGCGGGCATGACCTTCATCATTCTTACCGGCGGCATCGATCTCTCGGTCGGTTCGATGCTGGGCACCACGGCGGTGGTGGTGATGGCGGTTTCCCTGATGCCTGGCCTGGCCGGGCTGTCGATCCCGCTGGCGCTGCTGGCCGGGTTGGGGATGGGGCTGTTCAATGGATTTCTGGTGGCCTACGCCGGTTTGCCGCCGTTTATCGTTACGCTGGGTACCTACACCGCCCTGCGCGGCGCGGCTTATCTGCTGGCAGACGGCACCACCATCATCAACTCGAATATCAGTTTTGAATGGATCGGCAATTCTTATCTGGGGCCGATTCCCTGGCTGGTGATTATCGCCTTTGCGGTGATCGCGCTGTGCTGGTTCATCCTGCGTCGCACCACGCTCGGGGTTCATATCTACGCGGTGGGCGGCAATATACAGGCCGCACGTCTGACCGGCATCAAGGTGGGCGCGGTGCTGCTGTTCGTCTACGGCATGAGCGGCCTGCTGTCCGGGCTGGGCGGGGTGATGAGCGCCTCCCGGCTCTACAGCGCCAACGGCAACCTGGGTATGGGTTATGAACTGGATGCCATCGCCGCGGTGATCCTCGGCGGTACCAGCTTCGTCGGCGGTATCGGCACCATTACCGGCACGCTGGTGGGGGCGCTGATTATCGCGACCCTGAACAACGGCATGACGCTGATGGGGGTTTCTTATTTCTGGCAATTGGTGATCAAAGGGGCGGTGATCATCATAGCGGTGCTGATCGACAAGTACCGCACCCGTAATTATCAACACTGATTTTCCTGTCGAAATCCACAGGGGAAGGCAGAGTGAGGCAGGCAGGTTTGTTGAGGCCCAACAGGGCAGGTTTTTCGTATATCAAAAATTATGAGGAAAACACTATGCGTTTCAAGCCATTGATTACCGCTTTGTTGGTTACCGCCGCGCTCGGCAGCGCCTCTGTGGTCCAGGCGAAAGAATTGAAATCGATCGGGGTGACGGTGGGCGATCTGGCCAACCCGTTCTTTGTGCAGATCACCAAGGGCGCGGAGTTGAAAGCGCGTGAGCTGGCCGGTGACAAGGTGAATGTGACACTGGTGTCGAGCGGTTACGATCTTGGCCAGCAGGTGGCGCAGATCGACAACTTCATCGCCGCCAAGGTCGATATGATCATCCTTAACGCCGCCGATTCCAAAGGCATCGGCCCGGCGGTCAAACGCGCCAAGGACGCCGGCATCGTGGTGGTGGCGGTAGACGTGGCGGCCGAAGGCGCCGACGCTACCATCACTTCGGATAACACCCAGGCGGGTGCGATGGCCTGTAAATACATCAGCGATCGCCTGAAAGAGAAAGGCAACGTGGTGATCATCAACGGGCCGCCGGTTTCTGCGGTGCAAAACCGGGTGGAAGGCTGCATGACCGAGCTGAAGAAACACCCGGATATCAAGCTTCTGTCCTATAACCAGAACGCCAAGGGCAGCCGCGAAGGCGGTCTGGAGATCATGACCTCGTTGCTGGCGGCCAATCCGAAGATCGACGGCGTATTCGCGATTAACGATCCGACGGCGATCGGTGCCGATCTGGCGGCCAAGCAGGCGCAGCGCAGCGAGTTCTTTATCGTCGGCGTAGACGGTTCGCCGGACGGTGAAGAGGCGCTCAAACGCGGTGGAAAATCGCTGTTTGTGGCGACGCCGGCGCAGGATCCGCAGGTGATGGCGGCCAAGGCGGTCGAGATCGGTTACGACATTCTGCAGGGCAAACCCGCGCCAACCGGCCCGGTGCTGATCCCGGTGACCATGATCGATAAGAATAATATCGGCAGCTACAAAGGCTGGACGGTGAAATAACCTTCTGCCGACAGGGGCCGGCTCAGTCTGGCCCCTTATTCATAACCACGCCCGGAGGTGCCATGAACCGTTCCGCCGTGAACCGGATCCTGCAGCAAACCCAGCACTTTTTTGCCCGCTTCGACGTCCATCTGCCGCCTTTCGCTCATTTTAGCCCGTCGGCCTGGCGGCAGCGCGATCGCCAGCCGTGGCAGGAGGTCTTCGATCTGAAACTCGGTTGGGATGTCACCGCGTTCGGCGGCGATGACTTTGCGCACAGTGGCCTGACGCTGTTTACGCTGCGCAACGGTTCACCCGGTGGCCAGCCCTACGCCAAATGTTATGCGGAAAAGGTCATGCACTGCCGCGAAGCGCAGGTGACGCCAATGCATTTCCACTGGCGCAAACGCGAGGACATCATCAACCGCGGCGGCGGCAATCTGATCGTCGAACTGCACAACGCCGATGCCGATGAACGGCTGGCTGAGGGGGCGGTGACCGTTACCCTGGACGGTTGCCGGCAGACCCATGCCGCCGGTTCGCGTCTGCGGCTGGCGCCGGGGGAAAGCATCTGTCTGACGCCGGGCATTTATCACAGCTTTTGGGGTGAGGAGGGCTTTGGTGACGTGCTGGTGGGCGAAGTCTCGACGGTCAACGATGACGACAATGACAACCGTTTCCTGACGCCGCTCAGCCGCTTCGGCCAAATAACGGAAGACCAGCCGCCGCAGTGGCTGCTGTGCAACGAATATTCGCGCTTTATCGATTAAAGGAGAACAGCTATGGCACTGATTTCATTGGCGCAGGGGTTGGCGCACGCTCGTCAGCACGGCTATGCGCTTGGCGCGTTCAACGTGCTCGATAGCCACTTCCTGCGTGCGCTGTTTGCCGCCGCGGAGGCAGCGCGATCGCCGTTTATTATCAACATTGCCGAAGTGCACTTTAAGTACGTTTCGCTGGAGTCGCTGGTGGCGGCGATTAAAAGCGAAGCGGCGCAGCACGCTATTCCGGTGGTGCTGAATCTGGATCACGGTTTGCATTTCGAGGCGGTGGTGCAGGCGCTGCGCCTGGGGTTCAGTTCGGTGATGTTCGACGGCTCCGGCCTGAGCTATGAAGAGAACGTGCGCCAGACGCAGGAAGTGGTGCGCATGTGCCATGCGGCTGGGGTTTCGGTCGAGGCTGAGCTGGGTGCGGTCGGCGGCGACGAAGGCGGCGCGCTGTACGGTGAGGCCGACAGCAATAAATTCACCGATCCGCAGCGGGCGCGCGAGTTTGTCGGGTTGACCGGCATCGATGCGCTGGCGGTGGCGATTGGCAATGCGCACGGTAAATACAAGGGCGAGCCGAAGCTCGATTTCGACCGGTTGGCGGCGATCCAGCAGCAGGCCGGCATTCCGCTGGTATTGCACGGCGGTTCCGGTATCAGCGATGCCGACTTCAAGCGGGCGATTGGCTTGGGCATTCACAAGATCAATTTCTACACCGGCATGTCTCAGGCGGCGCTGGGCGCGATTGAGCACCGGATGACGCAGCGCCACGCAATTTACGATGAGTTCGCCGAGGTGCTGTTGGCGGTAGAGCAGTCGATTAGCGAAGTGGTGCAGCAACAGATGCATATTTTCGGCAGCGCCGGGCGGTTGTAATGACCCGGCGCGGCATTGTCTCGGCCGGCAATATGCTGGTGGATCACGTACATCACATCGCTCACTGGCCGCAGCCGGGCTGGTTGGTGGAGATTGAACGCAGCCAACGCGCCACCGGCGGTGCGCCGCTTAACGTACTGCTGACGCTGGCGCGGATGGAAACCGGGCTGCCGCTGGCGGCGATCGGGCTGATCGGCTGCGACGCGGACGGCGATTACATCATGCAGATGCTGGCGCAGTACCGGGTTGACGGCCGCTGGGTGCAACGCTGCGAAGGGGCGATGACCTCCATGTCGCAGGTGATGACCGAACCGGGTGGGCAGCGAACCTTCTTCCATGCGCCGGGCGCCAACCGGCTGTTGGACCTGGACGCGTTTGATGGGCTACACAGCGAACACAAAATTTTCCATCTCGGTTATCTGCTGCTGCTCGACAGCCTGGATCGTCCGGATGAGGCGTTCGGCACCCGCAGCGCGCGGCTGCTGGCGCAGATGCAGCAGCGCGGTTATCGGACGTCGCTGGATCTGGTGTCGCGGCAGGGCGATCCGCGCTACCGGCCGCTGGTCTTGCCGGCGCTGCGCTGGCTGGATTATCTGGTGATCAACGAGCTGGAGGCCGGGGAGTTTACCGGGCTGGCGCTGCGATCTGCCCACGGCGCTTTACAGCAGCATTTGATGGCGCAGGCCGCGCAACAGCTGTTGCAGGCCGGCGTGCGGCGACGGGTGGTGATCCACTGCCCGGAAGGGGCGTACGGGCTGGAAAACGGCGGTGATGCGCACTGGCAGCCCTCGTGGCGCCTGAGCGAGGGCGAGATTGTCGGCAGCGTCGGCGCCGGGGATGCGTTCTGTGCCGGGGTGTTGTACGCCAGTCATGAAGACTGGTCTTTGGTGGAGACCTTGCAACTGGCCCATGCCTGCGCGCGTTTCAATCTGCTGTGCGCCAATGCTATCGACGGCGCACGGCCGTTATCGGAACTGCAGGCGTATATCAGGCGGCAGCCACCGGCTGGCTGACGTCGGCGGCGAACACATAACCCAGCCCGCGAATGGTGCGGATCAGTTCGGGTTGATGCGGATTGATCTCGATCTTGCGCCGTAGCCGCATGATCAGCACGTCGATGGTGCGATCGAAGACCTCCAGCGTTTCGCTGTGGGTCAACTCCAGCAGGCGATCGCGGGTCAGCACTTTGCGCGCATGCTGCACCAGCGCCAGCAGCAGGCCATATTCGCCCTGAGTCAGATCGACAGGTTGTCGCTGCGGATTGTGCAAGGTGCAGCGGGCGGCGTCCAGACACCAGCCGTTGAACTGCCAGCCTTCGGACTTGCCCTGGCCAACCGCTACCGGCTCCAGCGCCAACGCGCCGGTACGCCGCAGTACCGCTTTGGCGCGGGCCACGACTACGCGTGGGTTGAAGGGCTTGGCGATGTAATCGTCGGCGCCCATTTCCAGGCCGACAACCACGTCAGACTCGGAACCGAGGCCGGTCAGCATCACCACCGGCAAATCCGGGCGCAGGCGGTGGATCTGTTGCAGCACCAGCAGGCCGTTGGTATCCGGCAGGATCAGATCGAGCAGCACCAGAGCGATGTCCGGCTGCTGGTTGAGTAAGGCAAGCGCTTCGCTACCCCGGTGGCAGGCATGAACGGTAAATACGTGTTCATTGAGCACGTCGCAGAGCACGTCACAGATAGCGGGGTCGTCATCGACGATCAGTACGGCAGGTTTCATCGCTGCTCTCCGGATTTATTATGTGGAACTGTTTAAAAACAGTGTACCTGATGGCTAATTAATAAGCGGCAGCCGGTATGGGTCTGATGCGGAAATTGCCGTCGCCGTCACATTCGGCGGCAAGGGGATGATCCTGTATGCCGGTTACAGTAGTCTGTAGCAATGTTGTTGTGCATTGAGGAGAAAAAATCGTGCGCATTGGTATCGATCTGGGTGGCACCAAAATTGAAGTGATCGCGCTGGCCAACGATGGGCATGAGCTGTTCCGCCATCGTATCGCGACGCCGCGTCATGACTATCAGCAAACGCTGGATGCAATCAGCGGCCTGGTGAAGCTGGCGGAAGAAAATACCGGGCAGCAAGGCTCTGTCGGCGTCGGCATTCCCGGCACGCTGTCGCCCTATACCGGGCTGGTGAAAAACGCCAACTCGGTCTGGCTCAACGGCCAGCCCATGGATAAGGACTTGTCGACGATGTTGGCGCGTGAAGTGCGCATCGCCAACGACGCCAACTGTTTGGCGGTCTCGGAAGCTACCGATGGCGCGGCGGCCGGTCAGAAAACCGTGTTTGCGGTGATTATCGGTACCGGCTGCGGCGCGGGCGTGGCGATTAACGGGCAGGCGCATTCCGGCGGCAACGGCATTGCCGGCGAATGGGGGCATAATCCCTTGCCCTGGATGGATGACGACGAGCTGCGTTTTCGCACCGAGGTACCTTGTTACTGCGGCAAACAGGGCTGCATCGAGACCTTTATCTCGGGCACCGGTTTTGCAACCGACTATGCGCGCCTGAGCGGCAATCCGCTAAAAGGCCATGAGATCATGACGCTGGCGGCGCAAGGTGATGCCCTGGCGGAGCGGGCCATCGGCCGCTATGAACTGCGGCTGGCGAAATCGCTGGCGCATGTGATCAATATATTCGATCCGGACGTGGTGGTGCTGGGCGGTGGCATGAGCAATGTGGACCGCTTGTATCAGCATGTGCCGCAACTGGTGAAATCCTGGGTATTCGGCGGTGAGTGCGAAACGCCAATTCGCAAAGCGGTCCACGGCGATTCCAGCGGCGTGCGCGGCGCAGCCTGGCTGTGGCCGCAGAGGTAACCGTTGCAAAAAAGCGCGAGCCTGTTCGCGCTTTAATCAATTCGCTGTACAAAAACTGGACGCCCCTCTATGCTTTAGCTAACTTAGCTAAGGAGACGCTCATGCCTATTCAGGCCAATATGCACGAAGCAAAATCGAACCTGAGCCAGTTGGCGGATAAAGCCGCAGAGGGAGAGACAGTGATCATAGCGAAAGCAGGGAAGCCTTACGTTCAGTTGATGGCGATTAAAGGTGAAGCGCGCAAACCCGGCGCGGCCAAAGGTAAATTTACCGTACCGGAGGATATTAATGCCGGCGATGCGGACATCACCGCATTGTTTGAGGGAGAAAAATGAGGCGCTTGCTGCTGGATACCCACGCGCTGCTGTGGTGGCTGGTGGACAATGCCAGCCTGGGGCCGCTGACCCGCAATCTGATCGCCGATCCCAATAATCTGGTTTATGTCAGCGCGGCGAGCGTATGGGAAATCTCGATCAAGCAGGCGTTGGGCAAGCTGCCGGTGCCAGAGGACATTTTTGACATCATTGAGGCTGAGGATTTTCTGTCGTTGCCGATAGTCGCTTTTCATAGCCAGCAGGCGGGGCAGTTACCGCAACACCACGGCGATCCTTTCGATCGCATGCTGATCGCCCAGTCGCAGGCCGAAGGGCTGACGCTGATCACCGCCGACGGCGTTTTCCCGCAGTATGGCATTCGGGTGTTCGACGCCCGGCGCTGATTCTATTTCACCTCGCTCTCACTGCGCACCCGTTCGATATGAATGGTCAAAAACATCATCTCTTCGCCGGTTAGCTGGTGCTGGTAATGTTTTTCGATGTGCTGATTGATCTTGCCGGCGCAGGCGAATGACTCGTGGTATTTCTCTTTCACCACCTGGTAGAGCGAATCATCGTCGCTGTCGACGTAGTTTTTCCCCAGCAGGCGCTGAGCGAAGAATTTCAGGTGTGTGACAAAGCGGTGGTAACTCAGTGCTTCTTCGTTGTAATCAAAGCGGAAATGGTATTTGACGATGTTAAGGATCTCCTGCATCACGCGGGTGATGTGCAGGGTGTTGTGCATTTCGTCGTTCAACTGGGCGTTGACCAGGTGCAGGGCGATAAACCCGGCTTCGTCCTCCGGCAGGGCGGTGCCCAGCCGCTGGGTGATAAGGTCCAGCGCTTCCAGCCCGACGGCAAATTCGGCCGGATAAAGCTTTTTGATTTCCCACAGCAGCACATTTTTGATGTCCAGCCCTTGGTCGTGGCGCTGCAGTGCAAAGTGAATATGGTCAGTTAGCGTGATATAGACGATGTTGTGCAACTTGCCCGGCAGGCGCTGGCGGGCAAGGGTGATGATTTTGTCGGCGGTGGTCACGCAGGCCAGTGGAATTTCTGCCAGCAGCTCTTTGTAGCGTTCGCCCATCTCGCCGCCGTTGGGGGTGAAGATCTTTTCGATCAGGTTTTCGTCCAGCAGATCGCCGGCCTTCTTTTTAAACCCGACGCCGCGACCCATCACCACCGTTTCTTCCTGACGGTCGTCCAAGGTAATCACCGCGTTATTATTAAGTATTTTTGCGATTTTCATGGTTGTTCCCTGCTGTTTCAGCGCGCTGAAAACGAAAAAACCTGACGCACGGGAGCGATCCCCTGCGTCAGGTTTTGCCTGTATGTGGATATCTCTTCTCCCCGGCATGCCAGAGACGCTGCATATTGCGCCCGAATGAGTCGGGCAAGACTGCAGCTTGAAAATCCTTAGGTATACAGTAGCAATCCTGTTATCAGCAGCATCATAACCCTTGTCAGCGGCGGCTCAACGCTTTTCGCCAGGGAGTGCTGCTGTGGTCACATTTCTTAGTCGCTGCCGGACAGCATCAGGTCCTGCGGAGCATTTCGGCGCTGGGTTTTGGTCAGCAGGAAATAGAGATAACCGCAGGCCATCAGGGCGATAAACACCCCGCCGATCACCGGGTTAAACCACAGCATGGCGATCAGGCACACCAGCGCCAGCACCAGCGCGATGGCCGGTACCAGCGGATAACCCGGCGCCAGGAAGCTGCGCTCCAAGTCCGGCGCAATACGGCGCAGTTTGAACAGGCTGAGCATGCTCATCAGGTACATCACGATGGCACCGAATACGGCCATGGTGATCATGGCGGCGGTGAGGCTCATGCCCTGCAGGTTGATCCAGCCGTCGCTGAAGATCGCGGCGATGCCGATCACGCCGCCGGCCAGGATCGCCCGATGCGGCGTCTGGAAGCGCGACAGCTTCGCCAGCGAGGTCGGCAGGTAACCGGCGCGCGCCAGCGCGAAGAACTGGCGTGAATAGCCGAGAATAATGCCGTGGAAGCTGGCCACCAATCCAAACAGGCCAATCCACACCAGCATGTGCATCCAGCCGGAGTTTTCGCCTACCACCATTTTCATCGCCTGCGGCAATGGATCGTTGATGTTCGACAATTTGCTCCAGTCGCCTGCGCCGCCCGCCAGCAGCATCACGCCCAGCGCCAATACCACCAGCGTCAGAATGCCGGAAATGTAGGCACGCGGAATGGTGCGTTTCGGATCCTTGGCCTCTTCCGCCGCCATTGCCGCGCCCTCGATGGCCAGGAAAAACCAGATGGCGAACGGAATGGCGGCGAAGATGCCGGACAGCGCCGCGCTGCCGAAATGATCGCTGCCAGCCCAGCCATTGAGCACGAAGTTGCTGAAGCTAAAGCCCGGCGCCACTACGCCCATAAACACCAGCAGTTCAAAGACCGCCAGCACGGTGACGCAAAGTTCGAACAGCGCCGCCAGCTTAACGCCGAGGATATTCAGCGTCATAAAAATGGCGTAGGCGCCCACCGCCGCCCACTTGGGGTTGAGCGCCGGGTATTGCACGTTGAGGTAAGCGCCGATCGCCATGGCAATCGCCGGCGGTGCGAACACGAATTCAACCAGTGTCGCCAGCCCGGCGATCAGGCCGCCGGTTTCGCCAAAGGCGCGGCGGCTATAGGCGAAAGGCCCGCCTGCGTGAGGGATTGCGGTGGTCAACTCGGTAAAGCTGAAGATAAAACAGCCGTACATGGTCGCCACCATCAGGGTGGTGATCAGGAAACCGAGCGTCCCCGCAACGCCCCAGCCGTAGCTCCAGCCAAAATATTCCCCGGAAATCACCAGCCCGACGGCAATGCCCCAAAGATGCAGGGTGCCCAGGGTAGGTTTAAGTTGCATTGTCATGTTGCTCTCCCGATCGAAAAAACCGCCTGCGCAGATAAAGAAGGTATCCACTCACGACGCTGCAGGTTTTATGCCATGACGAAGCCTCTCCGCCAGCACGAGGGCGTGGCTTATAAGGGCCACCTGAACGCGCACCAAAAGTGGGCAGTGTGGCGACGACATTGTGCTTTTTTGGTGATTTTTTGACCGCAAGGGCGGTGAGGGGCGGACCGGTAAGCTGGTACGAAAGTTGCTTACCTCCCTGCACCGTTATAGCCACAGTGGAATACATCATGCAGACAGCGCTTTCCTGCCAGCCGGAAGCATTCACTCAGTTGGAAGCCGGTCTGACGCGGCGGGAGAACAAGAGGGAAGGCTATCGTTTCGACTATGCGGTGGAGCACGGCGGGATTTTGTGCCAACGGCGCAATGCCGAACTGACGCTGGTGGACCGTACCCGCGCCCAGGTGCGCCATGCGTTGCTGAGCGGAGAACCGGTGCTGGAAATTATCGCCGAGAAAATGGGCCTGTCCGCCGGTTCGTTGCAGCGCCGCCTGCGTGAACAGGGGGGGACCTTTACCGCGTTGGTGGACAAGGTACGCTGCGACCTGGCGACTCATTATTTGCAGCAGCGCCACCTGCCGATTGCCGAATTGGCGCTGCTGCTGGGATATTCCGACGTCAGCGCATTTTCACGCGCTTTTCGCCGCTGGTTTGGTATCAGTCCACGCCAGTGGCGGCAGTTGCCGGCCTAACTTTCCAGCCGAAACTGCGGCTCCAGCCGGCTGATACCCAGTCCGTTGACCTTTTTCACCTTAATCTGCACCGGAATGCGTTCTTTCATCGCTTCGACATGGCTGATCACGCCGATGGTTTTACCGGAGGCATTCAGGCTGTCGAGCGCGTCCAGCGCGGTATCCAGGGTTTCCGCATCCAGCGTGCCGAAGCCTTCGTCGAGAAACAGCGAGTCGATGCTGGTTTTGTGGCTGACCAGATCAGACAACGCCAGCGCCAATGCCAGGCTGACCAGGAAACTTTCGCCGCCGGACAGGGTGCGGGTATCACGCAGCGCATCCGCTTGCCAGGTATCCACCACCTGCAGTTCCAGCGCGTCGCTGGTTTTGCGTTGCAACAGATAACGGCCGTGCAGTCGCCCAAGCTGGTTATTGGCCAGATACACCAGATGATCCAGTGTCAGCCCTTGGGCAAATTTACGGAATTTATCGCCTTCTTTGGAGCCGATCAGCTGATTGAGGTAGCTCCAGTCATCGTACTGCTGCTGGCTCTGGCTGATTTGCTCAAACAGCGATTGCTGATTGAGACGGCGTGCGGCGTCGCTTTCCAATTGGTTGCGCACTTCGCCCTGGCGCAGTTGCACGGTTTTCAATTGCTGCGCCAACGCCTCCAGGCTCTGGCTCAGGGCTTGCGCATCGGCCTGGGTTTCATCCAGCCCTTCCGGGCGCTGTTGCCGCTGTTGTTCCAGCGTATGAACCGCCTGTGCCAGCAGGGCGCTGGCCTCCACCTGCCGCTGGTGCAGTTGTTCTTTGTGCTGCTGCAATTGCCGGCGCTGTGCGTCATCCAACAGCGCGGCGCTGAAAGCGGCTTCATCGCTGAATTCGCTGGCGGCCAGTGTTTCTAGCCAGGTTTGTTCCGCTTGTTGCAACCGTTCGCTCTGCCGTTGTTGTTGCTGTTGCAGGCCGGCAAGCTGGCCGGCCAGGCGATCGCGCTGCTCCTGAGCTTTCTGCCATTGTTCCGCTGCCTGATGGCTGGCCTGCTCGCAGGCGGTCAGTTGGGCACGCAGCTGTTCGCGCACCTGCGGAATGTGTTGTTCGCCAAACAGAGCCAGTCGCTGCGCGCGTTGCTCGCCCAGGGTTTTCTCGCCCTCTTGCCACTGTTGCTGCAGGCGCTGCTGTTGCAACTGCGCGTCGGCGTGGTTTTTTTCCAGCAGGGTGAAGCGCTCGTCCAGCAGCGCTTGTTGCTGTTGCGCCTGCTGTTGCTGCGTCTGGAGCTCGGCCAGTGCATCTTTCGCCTGCTGTACCGCGCGTGCTGCCTGCTCATGCTGTGACAGCTCTTGCTGGCCCTGGCGCTCTTCGCTGTCGCAGGCATTCAGCCACTGGCTCAGGCGCCCGGCATCTTGCAGATCGAAATCAAACGCCAGCGGCGCGCTGAGGGTTTGCCACTGTTGGCGCTGGGCGGCGAGTTGCCGCTCGTCCTGCGCTATTTGCTGTTGTTGGCGCTGTTGCTGTTCCTTCAGGCTTTCGCAACGGGTGCGCAGTTCGGTGCCCTGAGTGTACAGCGCCTCGGTTTTGACGCGCATTTCCGCCAGGCGCAATGCTGTCTCGGACGGTTTTACCGCCTGATATTGCTCAATGGCCGGATGGCTGGCGGAGCCGCACAGTGGGCAGGGCTCGCCGCTTTGCAGCAGCGCCCGCTCGGCTTCCAGGCTGACGATACGCTTTTCCAGCTCAAAGGCTTTTTCCACGTCCAACTGATGCGCTTTTTGCTGCTTGTAGTGCCGCCGGGTTTCTTCCAACTGTTGCTCATGTTCGCCAAGCTGCGCCTGACGGGCGGTAAACTCTTTGCGCTGTTGTTCGAGCCGCTCGTTGGTCTGGCGGAACAGCGAGGAGAGGGTGAACAGTTGCTGGCGTGCCGGGCGCAGCTCGGCCAACGCGGTCTGACGCTGACGCAGCGCCGCCAGCGGTGACTGCGCTTCCAGCGCATTTTGCTGTTGTTGCTGCGCCATCAGCGCTGCGGTAAGACCGTTAAGCTTCTCCCGATGCTGCCCGGCCTGTGCGGTCAGTTGGCTGCGTTGAACGTTTAACTGCTCCAGATCCGTTTTCTGCTGATGGCACTGCCGGGCGGCGTTGTCGCACGCCTGCTGCAATTCCGTCTGCGTTTTTTGCAACTGAGCAATCTGGTGGTCGAGCGGGACGATCTGCTCGTCGATCAGCCGCTGCTGGGTCTGCTGGCGTTCGGCTTGCGCCTGTTGCTCGGCGCGCGCTTTTTCCACTGCCTGCTGCAATGGCGCCATCTGCGCAAGCTGATGCTCCTGCTGCTGCGCCATTTGGGCGATCTGCTGTTGCAGCGCCTGCTGCTCACTGCGGCAACGGTGACGGTCGTTATGCAGCGGCCGCAGTTTCTCAGCCGGTTCGCTGCGCGCCAACTGTTGCAACTGCGGTTCGGCCGCAGCCTGCTCCTGTTGCACAACGCTCAACTGGCGTTGGTATTCCTGCTGCCGGAGCTGCGTTTGCTGCCACTGTTGCAACCAGTTCAGCGCCTGTTGCTGTTGCCGGGCCTGTCCGCTGAGGGCGGTTTCCTGCGCGCTCAGCTCAACTAACTGGCTCTCCAATTGCTGACGTTGTTCGTCATTCAGCAGTTCAATGCCGCTGGCGCGTTGATGCAAGGCGTCCAGATCGGCTTTGGCCTGTTTGTGCTGCTCGAAAACCCGTTCGGAAAGCTGGCCGTAGATTTCGGTGCCGGTCAGCTCTTCCAGCAGTTCGGCCCGGTCATTGGCATCGGCATTGAGGAAGGCGGCGAACTGCCCCTGGGACAGCATCATCGATTTGGTGAAGCGGCCGAAATCCAGCCCGGTGATCGCGGCGGTCAGATCCAGCTTGTCGCGGACTTTATCCGCCAGGATTTTACCGTCTTCACGCAGTGCCAGTTCCACCTTTGGCGCTTGCAGGTTGCCGTCCGGCGCGTTTTTGGCTCGGCGTTGGCTCCAGAAGGCGCGGTAGCCGACGCCCTTGACCTCAAATTCGACCTCAGCCAGCGATTCGGCGGTGTGGCGAGTCATCAGTTCGTTTTGGCTCGGTGTCACGTTGAGGCGCGGTGTCTGGTGGTACAGCGCCAGGCAGATAGCATCCAGCAGGGTGGTTTTACCCGCGCCGGTTGGCCCGGTGATGGCGAACAGCCCATTACTGGCAAAAGGCTCGGCGGTGAAATCGATCTTCCACTCGCCCTGCAATGAATTGAGGTTCTTCAGCCGCAGGCTCAGGATTTTCATTGGGTCGGCTCCTCGTCGTTGTGCCGCACGGTCTCGACCACCTGATGGAACATTTGGCGCATCCGCTGCTGGCGGGGCTCTGTGATTTCCGTCTCCTGCGCCAGCCGCCGCTCGAAGACCTCATCGACGCTCAGTTCGTTGAGCGTTTCCTTGTCCTGCTGTTCAAGGGCCTGGCGGCGCTGCTCTTTACTGCGGCGCAGCAATACCACCTCCACCGGCAGTTGATCCGCCAGCAGCTGAATACGGCGCTGAATGTCGCTGAGGTAATCTTGTGTCGCCACTTCGATGTCCAACCATACCGGCAGTTCTCCCTGATAATCGGCGAACTGCCGCAATTGTTGTTCGATCTGCGCCAAATCACCTTTGATCAGTTGCATCGGCTGGAAGTTGGGGATATCCAGTGCGGTGACCTGCTGCAGGGCACCATCGGCGAAATCCACCATAAACACGCTTTTGGGTTTGCCCAGCTCATCGAAACTGAGCGGGATAGGAGAACCGCTGTAGCGGATATGCTCGGATTTGGCGACGTTTTGCGCCCGGTGAATATGCCCCAACGCAATGTAGTCGGCTGGCGGAAACGCCTGTGCCGGGAAGGCATCCAGCGTGCCGATGTAAATATCGCGCACCGAATCGGAGGTGGTAACGCCCATGGTGGTCAGGTGGCCGGTGGCGACAATCGGCAAGGTGAGCCCCAGTTCATCGCGGTGTGCGCAGGCCGCCTGGTAGAGCTGCTGGTAGTGTTCCGCGATCGCCTCTTGCAACGCCTGCTGCTTTTGCCCGCCCGATTCGCCGGCGCGGCTGGTTGTCAGATCGCGCGGGCGCAGGAACGGGATGGCGCACAACACCGCACCCGGTTGGCCGTCGCGCTGGTTAAGCACCAGGATTTGCTGCCCGATGTCGCTTTGGGCGTTGGCGATCACCGTTGTATTCAGGCAAGAAAGCAATTCACGCGATTCATTCAGGGTTGCCACGGAGTCATGGTTACCGCCCAGCACCACCAGTTGGCAGCCGGTATGCTGCAACTCCACCACAAAGCGGTTATACAGCTCGCGGGCGTAGCTCGGCGGCGAGCCGGTGTCGAACAGGTCCCCGGCGACGATCAGCGCATCCACCCGTTGCTGTTCAATTTGCTCGATCAGCCAGCGTAAAAAAGCCTGGTGCTCGGCGGCACGGCTTTTGGTGAAAAAGTACTGGCCAAGATGCCAGTCAGAGGTGTGGATCAGGCGCATGACACTCCCGGGGCGATAAACTAATGGGGGGATTATAAAGGGGGCAGACTCTCCTGTCGTGACGCAATGATTATGACAACTGAATGATTTTTCTTTGCAGTTGGAAATAATCGCTATGCTTACTGGCTATAACAGGCTGGTTTTTTCATAAAAGTGTCACAAAACTGACGCATAATGGCGCCCGCAATCAACTGTGATCGCTAACACATTGGCAGGATTGACGATGGCAAGACGCATACTGGTGGTGGAAGACGAAGCGCCGATCCGTGAGATGGTGTGCTTTGTGTTGGAACAGAATGGTTACCAACCGTTGGAAGCCGAGGATTATGACAGCGCCGTGACGCGCCTGTCTGAGCCGTTCCCTGATTTGGTGTTGCTCGACTGGATGTTACCCGGCGGTTCCGGTATCCAGTTTATCAAACACATGAAGCGTGAAGCGCTGACCCGCGATATCCCGGTGATGATGCTGACCGCACGCGGTGAAGAAGAAGACCGGGTACGCGGCCTGGAAGTGGGAGCGGACGATTACATTACCAAGCCGTTCTCGCCGAAGGAGCTGGTGGCGCGCATCAAGGCGGTAATGCGCCGCATTTCACCGATGGCGGTGGAAGAAGTGATTGAAATGCAGGGGCTGAGCCTGGACCCTTCCTCGCATCGCGTAATGGCTAATGAGCAAGCGCTGGATATGGGGCCGACCGAGTTCAAATTGCTGCATTTCTTTATGACCCATCCGGAACGTGTTTATAGCCGCGAACAGTTGCTTAATCACGTCTGGGGCACTAACGTTTATGTGGAAGACCGCACCGTTGACGTGCATATCCGCCGGCTCCGTAAGGCGTTAGAGACCACTGGTCATGACAAAATGGTTCAAACCGTTCGGGGCACCGGCTACCGATTCTCAACGCGTTACTGATCGCGTCGCGCTGGAGAATATGCTGTGCTAGAACGCCTTTCCTGGAAGAGGCTGGCCCTGGAGCTGGCTCTTTTCTGTTTACCTGCCTTGTTGCTGGGGCTGATTTTCGGCTATTTGCCCTGGCTGCTGCTGGTCGCCGTGCTGGCGGCGCTGGTCTGGAATTTCTACAACCAACTCAAACTTTCCCACTGGCTGTGGGTCGATCGCAGCATGACGCCGCCGCCTGGGCGCTGGAGCTGGGAGCCGCTGTTTTACGGCCTGTACCAGATGCAGCAGCGCAACCGTCGCCGTCGCCGTGAACTGGCGCTGTTGATCAAACGCTTTCGCAGCGGCGCGGAATCGCTGCCCGATGCGGTGGTGATGACCACCGTTGAAGGCAATATCTTCTGGTGCAACGGGTTGGCGCAGCATCTGCTGGGATTCCGCTGGCCGGAAGACAACGGCCAACACATCCTTAATCTGCTGCGTTACCCGGAGTTCAGCCACTATCTGCAACAGCAGGAGTTCACGCGGCCACTGACGCTGCAACTCAATAACGAGCACTACGTCGAGTTCCGCGTGATGCCCTATTCGGAAGGGCAACTGTTGATGGTGGCGCGCGACGTCACCCAAATGCGTCAGCTGGAAGGCGCGCGCCGCAACTTCTTCGCCAACGTCAGCCATGAGTTGCGTACACCCCTGACGGTATTGCAGGGCTACCTGGAGATGATGAGCGACGAGGAGCTGGACGGCTCGCTGCGCGGTAAGGCGCTGGGCACCATGCAAGAGCAGACCCGGCGCATGGACGGGCTGGTCAAACAGCTGTTGACGCTGTCGCGCATTGAGGCGGCGCCTAACGTCGATATGAACGAGCGGGTCGATATCCCGTTGATGTTGCGGGTGTTGCAGCGTGAGGCGCAGTCGCTGAGCGGCGGCAACCATGAGATTACCTTCCGGGTGAACGAGCAGCTCAAGGTGTTCGGCAACGATGACCAACTGCGCAGCGCGGTGTCGAATCTGGTGTATAACGCCGTCAATCACACGCCGAAGGGCACCAATATTGAGGTGAGCTGGCAACAGACGCCAAATGGCGCGCAGTTCCAGGTCAGCGACAACGGGCCGGGTATCGCCGCCGAACATATTCCGCGCCTGACCGAGCGTTTCTACCGTGTCGATAAAGCCCGTTCACGCCAGACCGGCGGCAGCGGGCTGGGGCTGGCGATCGTCAAGCATGCGCTCAGCCACCACGATGCGCGGTTGGAGATCCTCAGCGAACAGGGGATTGGCACCCGTTTCATCTTTACCTTGCCTAACCGGTTGATTGTTCCTGCAGCTTTATCAGAGAATGCGGTGAAAAATTAACGCGCGAGAGGCTGGCATGATCCGAATCACCCGATGGCTGTTGCTGTGCCTGGTGCTGCTGGTGAGCCGCGGCGCACTGGCGCAGCCGGACGGTATGCTGTCCGGCAACCTGTCGAGCGTCGGCTCCGATACGCTGGCGAATCTGATGGCGCTGTGGGCGCAGGACTTCAGTCAGCATTATCCTAACGTCAATTTGCAGATCCAGGCCGCCGGTTCTTCAACCGCGCCTACCGCACTGGCGGCGGGCGCAGCGCAGCTTGGGCCAATGAGCAGGCCGATGAAGGCGGCGGAAGTGTCGGCGTTCGAACACCGTTATGGCTATGCGCCGCTGGCCGTGCCGGTAGCGGTGGATGCGCTGGTGGTGCTGGTGCATCAGGACAATCCGTTGCGCGGTCTGAACCTGCAGCAGCTCGACCGTATTTTCTCCGCTACCCGGCGCTGCGGTGAAAGCCGGCCGCTGATGCGTTGGGGGGAGCTGGGGTTGCCCGGCAGTTGGCAACAGCGCGACCTCCAACGTTTCGGGCGTAACTCCGCCTCCGGCACCTACGGCTATTTCAAGTTGCGCGCCCTGTGCGGTGGCGATTTTATGCCGCGGGTCAATGAGCTGCCCGGTTCGGCCTCGGTGGTGCAGGCGGTGGCCGGTTCGCTGAACAGCATTGGCTACGCCAGCATCGGTTTTCGCGCCAGTGGCGTGCGTCTGCTGCCGCTGGCGGAGTCGGGCGAAAACTATGTCATCCCCAATGACACCAACGTTAGCAACGGCAGTTACCCGTTGTCGCGCTATCTGTACATTTACATCAATAAAGCCCCCAACCAACCGCTGGAGCCGTTGACCGCCGCTTTTCTCGATCGCGTGCTGTCCGATGCCGGGCAAAAGCTGGTTAATCATGACGGTTACCTGCCGCTGCCATCCGATACACTGCGCAAAACCCGGCTGGCGCTGGGCCTGAAGTAACCTTCCAACGGGCGGTTGCGTGGCGCCCAACATGAATTTCTCTCAACACCAATGAAAATTCTTCCATTGCCGCCCGACAAGCGGCGTGACAGGATGCTCCTCAATGCTAATTTTAGCCGTCTGGATGTCCATAATAACCCAGCGTAATAGTTCACACTGTCAATCATTGAAGCAAAGAGGCTCGATCCTTTGCCTGTCACCGGGAGTTATAAATATGTGCGATTGCAACCATGCCTTTCACGCTGACGTTGTCGGCAGCCTGTTGCGCCCTGTGGCGCTGAAAACCGCTCGCCAGCAGTTCCAGCAGGGTGAAATCGATGCCGCCCGGCTGCGCGCGGTTGAAGACGAGCAGATCCGTTTGGCGGTGGCAAAACAGAAAGACCTCGGTTTGGCGGTGGTGACGGACGGCGAATTCCGCCGTGCGTGGTGGCATTTTGACTTCCTGGAAGGGTTGGACGGCGTGGAAGGTTATGATGCGGATCAGGGGATCCAGTTCAACGGCGTGCAAACCCGCGCGCGCAGCATCAAGGTGGTCGGTAAATTGGGCTTTAATCCCCAGCACCCGATGCTGGCGGATTTTCGTTTCCTGAAGGCGACGGCCGGCGATGCGGTGCCGAAAATGACCATTCCCAGCCCGAGCGTGCTGCACTTTCGCGGCGGGCGCAAGGCCATCGACAGCCGGGTTTACCCGGATCTGAATGTCTATTTCGACGATCTGGCGCAGACTTACCGTGACGCGATCAAGGCGTTTTATGATGCAGGCTGCCGCTATCTGCAACTGGATGACACCGTCTGGGCTTATCTGTGTTCGGACGATCAACGGCGGCAGATCCGCGAGCGCGGTGAGGATCCGGATCGTCTGGCGAAGATCTACGCCGACGTGCTGAATGCGGCGATCGCCGGCAAGCCGGACGATCTGACTATCGGCTTGCACGTGTGTCGCGGTAATTTCCGCTCTACCTGGATCTCCGAAGGCGGCTACGAGCCGGTGGCGGAAATCCTGTTCGGCCAGGTGAATATCGACGCTTTCTTCCTGGAATACGACAACGAGCGCTCCGGGGGATTCGAGCCGTTGCGTTTTATCAAACCCGGTAAACAGCAGGTGGTGCTCGGTCTGATCACCACCAAAAACGGCGAGTTGGAGAACCCGGAACAGGTGAAACAGCGCCTCGAGGAGGCCGCACAGTTTGTCGATCGCCGCCAGTTGTGCCTCAGCACCCAATGCGGGTTTGCCTCGACCGAAGAGGGCAATAGCCTGAGCGAACAGCAGCAGTGGAATAAGCTGCAAAGCGTGGTGAATATTGCCCGAGAGGTTTGGTAAGCGCGCAGATCCCGTTCAGACCACGCGAAAACCGATCGTTTATTGGCGTTTTCGCGCGGTCTCAAGCCGGATGCTTCACGGTTTGTGAATGCGATGCTCAAAAATGATACAAATCATGTAGTGTATATTTATTGATAGCCACTATGATCGACTGGTGACAAAAGATTATCTGGTCGATAGCTCTGGTTTTTGTCGCACGACTTGCCTTTCAACGCTATAAACGTTTAACTTACCCCCCGTTGTCGGACTAAACTTCCATTTATAACTCCTAAAACTCTGCCCAACATCATGAGTGGTTAATTTCGAATAAGGACAAAACGTCGGACGTTATGCGTTTTCTGCTCTTATTGGTCTCACGATGAAAGGGCAAGCCGGCAGCCGGGTGGGGGCATTACGTCACCACGATATCGGGTACTTTTTTTCATTTGAACAGGCAGCACGACATCGTATGAGTCATCGTTTAACGTCAAAAGATATTATGGCGCTGGGTTTTATGACCTTTGCCTTATTTGTCGGCGCCGGGAACATCATTTTCCCGCCGATGGTCGGTTTACAGTCCGGTGAGCACGTCTGGACCGCAGCAATCGGCTTCCTGATTACCGCAGTCGGTTTGCCGGTGATAACCGTTATCGCTCTGGCACGCGTTGGCGGCGGTATTGACGCCCTTAGCACGCCGATTGGCCGCAGCGCCGGTTTGCTGCTGGCGACGGTCTGCTATCTGGCGGTTGGCCCGCTGTTCGCCACCCCGCGTACCGCGACCGTGTCCTTTGAAGTGGGTATTGCGCCGCTGACCGGTGACGGCGCCATGCCGCTGTTTATCTACAGCCTGGTGTATTTCGCGCTGGTAATCGGCATCTCACTGTATCCGGGCCGCTTGCTCGATACCGTGGGCCACGTGCTGGCTCCGCTGAAAATCGTTGCGCTCGGCGCACTCGGCATTGCCGCGTTGGTTTGGCCGGCGGGCACCCCTATTCCGGCTACCGACATTTATCAGCACGTTCCTTTCTCTTCCGGCTTCGTCAACGGCTATCTGACCATGGATACGCTGGGCGCGCTGGTGTTCGGCATCGTCATCGTCAACGCTGCGCGTTCCCGCGGCGTGAAAGATGCCGGCCTGCTGACGCGCTACACCATTTTGGCTGGTCTGATCGCCGGTGTGGGCCTGACGCTGGTTTACCTGAGCCTGTTCAAGCTGGGTTCCGGCAGCGGCGTGTTGGTGCCGGACGCGACCAACGGCGCGGTGATCCTGCACGCTTATGTGCAAAATACCTTCGGTGGGTTGGGCAGCTTCTTCCTGGCGGCGCTGATCTTCATTGCCTGCATGGTGACTGCGGTAGGCCTGACCTGTGCCTGCGCCGAGTTCTTTGCTCAGTACCTGCCGTTCTCTTATAAGACGTTGGTCTTTATTCTGGGCCTGTTCTCGATGGTGGTTTCCAATCTGGGCCTGAGCCATCTGATCCAGATCTCTATCCCGGTGCTGACCGCGATTTACCCGCCGTGTATCGTGCTGGTGGTATTGAGCTTCACCCTGCGTTGGTGGAACAGCGCGACGCGTATCGTGGCGCCGGTGATGCTGGTCAGCTTGTTGTTTGGTATCCTTGACGCGGTGAAAGCGTCCGCCTTCCAGCACCTGTTGCCGGAGTGGACCAATCACCTGCCATTGGCTGCGCAGGGGCTGGCATGGCTGTCGCCTTCTCTGCTGATGCTGGTGTTGGTCGCGATTTATGACCGGGTTTGTACGCGTTCTGAAGTGACCGCGCACCCATAATCCCCCGGCTGAATTTTGGGCCACGGACTTGTCCGTGGCTTTTTTACGTTTAAAAAACACGGGTTATTTTCATGCAACAACAGTCACCCTCCGCCCCTGCGGCCAATAAGCTGAAGCGCGGTCTCAGCACGCGTCATATCCGCTTTATGGCTCTCGGATCGGCCATCGGCACCGGCCTGTTCTACGGTTCGGCGGATGCCATTAAAATGGCCGGCCCGAGCGTTTTGCTGGCGTACCTGATTGGCGGTATCGTCGCCTTTATCATCATGCGCGCTTTGGGCGAGATGTCGGTCAACAACCCGCAGGCCAGCTCATTCTCCCGCTACGCGCAGGACTACCTTGGCCCGATGGCCGGGTATATCACCGGCTGGACCTACTGTTTTGAAATTCTGATCGTCGCCATCGCCGACGTGACCGCGTTCGGCATTTATATGGGCGTCTGGTTCCCCGAGGTGCCGCACTGGATTTGGGTGCTGAGCGTGGTGCTGGTGATCGGTGCCATCAACCTGATGAGCGTGAAGGTGTTCGGTGAGCTGGAGTTTTGGTTCTCGTTCTTCAAGGTCGCCACCATCATCATCATGATTGCCGCCGGTATCGGCATCATCATTTGGGGGATTGGCAACGGCGGGCAACCGACAGGTATCCATAACCTGTGGTCCAACGGCGGCTTCTTCAGCAATGGCTTTATCGGCATGATCCTGTCGCTGCAACTGGTGATGTTCGCCTATGGCGGCATCGAGATCATCGGTATCACCGCCGGTGAAGCCAAGGACCCGAAAACGTCGATTCCCAAGGCCATCAATTCGGTGCCGTGGCGCATCCTGGTGTTCTACGTCGGTACGCTGTTCGTCATCATGTCGATTTATCCGTGGAATCAGGTGGGCACCAACGGCAGCCCGTTTGTGCTGACCTTCCAGCACATGGGAATTACCGTGGCTGCGGGCATCCTCAACTTTGTGGTGATCACCGCGTCGCTGTCGGCGATTAACAGCGATGTGTTCGGCGTAGGCCGCATGCTGCACGGGATGGCCGAACAGGGCCATGCGCCGAAGATGTTCAGCAAGGTGTCGAAGCGCGGCATTCCGTGGGTCACGGTGTTGGTGATGATGCTGGCGTTGCTGTTGGCGGTGTATCTCAACTACATCATGCCGGAAAACGTGTTCCTGGTGATTGCCTCGCTGGCTACCTTTGCCACCGTGTGGGTGTGGATCATGATCCTGTGCTCGCAGATTGCCTTCCGCCGCAGTCTGAGCAAAGAGCAGGTGAAAAAGCTGGCGTTCCCGCTGCGCGGCGGCGTGTTCACCTCGGTGATTGCGATTATCTTCCTGGCGTTCATCATTGGTCTGATAGGCTACTTCCCAACTACCCGCGTATCGCTTTACGCCGGTCTGGTGTGGGTTGTGGTGCTGCTGGCGGGTTACTACTTCAAGGTCAACCGCCAGAAAAAGCGGGCGGTGCTGGCGCAGCAGCAGGATTAAAAATAAAAACACCGGCCATGCGCCGGTGTTTTTTTATCGGTTTTCCTCGGGCTCATCGTCGCCGGAAGCTCGGGCTTCGATGCGCAGGCTGCTGTCGTTCAGTCGTTCTTCCTTCCCTTCTCCTGCTGCGCGCGCCAGCACTTCGCGGATATCCTGCATATTGCTGCTCAGGGCGCTAAGCGCCGGCTGCAAGGTCCGACTCATACGGCTTTCGTCCAGCGAAGCGCTGTGCAGACAGCCAATAAACAGCAGCGTGGCCAGCGAGGTAAACAGCCGGTGGCGTAATGGTTTCAGCAATCCTCTTTTCCTTCAGCGGGCGATAATCAATGCATTAACGCTGTTTTTAGGCCGAAAGAAAAGCGGGCCGAGACATCCGTTGCCCCTGGGTTGATAGTCATTACCGGCTGAAACAGTTACGTCAGCCTGCGTCAGGAAACGTCCGTCGCCGCTCGCATTTGGCTCAGCATGCTACGCATGTCGTTGCCGGTGGGCGTTTGATGCACGCGCAGATCGAACTCGTTAATCACCGCCAGAATATGATCAAAGATATCGGCCTGAATGCTCTCGTATTCCGCCCACACAGTGGTGTTGGTGAAGGCGTAAATCTCCAGCGGCAAGCCCTCCGGCGTCGGTGCCATTTGGCGCACCATCAGCGTCATGCTCTGATGAATATTGGGGTGAGCGCGCAGGTAAGCCACCAGGTAGGCGCGCAGCGTGCCGAGATTGGTCAGGCGGCGGCCGTTGAGCGGTGAGCTGAGATCCACGGCACTCTGCTGATTATAGTGGCTCAGTTCTTGCGTTTTATCGTTCAGATAACGCTGCAACAGCGGATTGCGATTCAGGCGCTGTTGCTCTTCCGGGGACAGAAAATGCACGCTGGTGGTGTCGATATTGATGCTGCGCTTGATGCGCCGCCCGCCGGATTCCGACATTGAGCGCCAATTCTTGAAGGAATCTGAGATCAGCGCATAGGTGGGAATGGTCGTGACGGTGTTGTCCCAGTTACGTACTTTTACCGTGGTCAGGCCGATGTCGGTGACCGCGCCGTCTGCACCGTATTTCGGCATCTCCAGCCAGTCGCCGATTTTCAGCATATCGTTGGCGGAAAGCTGAATGCCGGCCACCAGCCCGAGGATGGGATCCTTGAACACCAGCATCAGCACCGCAGTCATCGCACCCAGACCGCTGAGCAGCAGCAATGGTGATTTGCCCATCAGCAATGAAACGATCATGATGCCGATCAAAATGGCCGCTACCAGTTTCAGCCCCTGGAAAATGCCGCGCAGCGGCAGTTGATTCGACAGCGGACTTTGGCGCAGCACCGCCAGCAGCGTATCCAGCAGCGAAAACAGCGACAGCAGGGCAAAGCCCATGATCCAGACCTGCGCGGCGGTGACGATGAACGCCTGCGTCTCGCCGCCGGCGCGCAGCCACAACACCGCTTGCAGATTGATGATGACCCCTTGCAGCAACAGCGCCATGCGCTGAAACAGCTTGTACTGGGTAAGCGCTTGTTGCCATACGCGCTGCGACTGCTGGCCACGGCGTTGGATCGTCGCCAGCACCACGCGGTGCAGCACCAGATGGATGGCCACCGAAATCAGGACGATCAGCCCAAGCACCATCAGCAGAGACATCACGCCGCTGAATTCCAGCCCGAACTTCTCCAGCCACAGTGTTATCTGTTGTTGCATTATCGCTCCTTTAAAAAATGCGCAAAAAATATCCAATACACTCAAAAGACGTTAGCCTAATGGCTGCGGGCCATAATGTGCGGCTGTTTACCCTTTTTTACATAGGGTTGCCGCCGGCTGCCTATCTCCACCCCCCGGCTCCTCCCCGAGTTTAGCGGCCAAAGAGGAGGGGGGCTTGCACTTAACGTGGCATTGTTCGTGGCATTGAATAACGTCGTCGATTTCGTTTTGTACAGCAGGAGAACAGTATGCTTAACGCCTGGCATCAACCGGTCCCGCCCTTTGTGGTGAAGAAGGGACAACGTCTGGATATCACGCTGTGGTTACAGGGTGATGATTTGCCTGAAAGGGTGTTTTTACGCGCCGAGCCGGATAACGAAGAATGGCTGCTGATCATGAAAGCGCACAGCGCTGAAGGCCGGTGGCGTTATCAGGCCAGCCTGACGCTGAACGAAGGAGAGGCCACGCGGCGCTACTGCTTCAAGTTGGTGTGGGCCGATCGTCAGCAATGGTTCGGGCCTCAGGGTTGGTCGCTGATCCCGCCGGGCCAACTGACGCAGTTTGCGCTCGACGAACCTGACCGCAGCCCGGCCTGGGTGGCGGATCAGATATTTTATCAAATTTTCCCCGATCGTTTCGCCGGCAGCGGCGGCGAGCACGGTATTCAGAACGGCAGCTATCGCCATCACGCGGCCGGTTGCGACGTGGTGCGTCGCGACTGGCAGCATCCGCTGGAAGACCGGGATGCCGCTTCCACTTTCTATGGCGGCGATTTGGATGGCATCAGTCAAAAGCTGCCTTACCTGCAGAAACTGGGCATTACGGCACTCTACCTGAACCCGATTTTCACCGCGCCGAGCGTGCATAAATACGATACCGAAGACTATTACCAGGTTGATCCCTATTTCGGTGGCAATGCCGCCTTGCAGCGTTTGCGAGTGAGTACTCACAAGGTGGGGATGAAACTGGTACTGGACGGGGTGTTTAACCATACCGGCGATTCCCACCCCTGGTTTGATCGTCATCAGCAGGGCGACAATGGCGCCTGTCACCACCCGGATTCACCGTACCGCGGCTGGTTCAATTTCTACCCTGACGGCCGGGCGCTGGACTGGAAAGGCAATGCCAGCCTGCCGAAGCTCAATTTTGCCGAACCTCAGGTGGCCGAGAAGATTTATCGCGGCGACGGTAGCGTGGTGCGCCACTGGTTACGCCCACCGTACAGCATCGACGGTTGGCGGCTGGACGTGGTGCATATGCTGGGTGAGAACGGCGGTGCTACCGGCAATCTCCAACATCTTGCCGGCATTTATCAGGCGGTCAAACAGGAAAACCCGCAGGCCTACGTGCTGGGCGAACATTTTGGCGATGCGCGCCGCTGGCTGCATGCCGGCGTAGAAGACGCGGCGATGAACTATATGGGCTTCGCCCTGCCGGTAAGAGGGTTCCTTGCCGGACTGGATGTGGCGCATCACCCGGTACAGATGGACGCTGCGGACTGCGCGCAGTGGATGGACGGCTACCGTGCCGGATTACCGCACGGCAGCCAACTGATTCAGTTTAACCAGCTCGACAGCCATGATACTGCGCGCTTTCTGACGTTGTTGCAGGGCAATCAGGCGCGAATGCAGATGGCGGCGGTGTGGTTGATGAGCTGGATTGGCGTTCCCTGCTTATATTATGGCGACGAGATTGGCCTGGATGGCGCCAACGACCCGTTCTGTCGCAAGCCGTTCCCGTGGGATGAGAATCAGTGGGATCAGAGCCTGCTGGCGCTGTGCCAACGGATGGCGGCGCTGCGTAAACTGAGTCTGGCGCTGCGTCGCGGTGGTTGCCAGGTGTTATATGCGGCCGGTGAAACGCTGGTATTCGTGCGCCTTTATCAACGGGAGCAGGTATTGGTGGCATTACAGCGTGGCGGCGGCGGTGAAGTGGCATTGCCGTACAGCCCGCTGCTGGCCGCAGGCAAATGGCAGCGGCTGGAAGGGCATGGTGAGCTGAGAGAAGAGCAGAACGGCATGACGCTGCAACTGGGCGAAGAGTCGGTCACCTTGTGGCGACGGGGAGGCTAAGGCAGTGAAGGGGCCGATAAGCCGGCCCCTGATTAAGTTAGTGTGCGTTCACACTTTCTATAAGATCAATAGCCTACCGCTGAACCTGCCGGGCGGCGCACGTCATTGGCGCCGTACAGATAACCTTCGCGTACCTTGCCGGAAACCGCAGAGTCGTTGCCGGAATTGGCCGGGCTAACGCCTGCGGCACCCGGCAGGCCCACCAGAATCAGTTCGGCGGCGCCCCACGGCGTTTGCTCAACCATCTTATAACCCATGCCGCCGAGGAGTTTCAGCGTATCGGCGGAGACGCCACGCTGCTCGTAATAAACTTCGTCCGGCAGCCATTGATGGTGAATACGCGGTGCATCCACCGCCTCCTGCGGCGCCATGCCGTGGTCGATCACGTTCAGCGCGGTCTGCAGGGTGATGGTGATGATGCGCGAACCGCCCGGCGAGCCAAGCACCATAAAGATTTTGTTGTCTTTGGTCACCAGCGTCGGGCTCATCGACGATAGTGGGCGCTTACCGGGGGCAATGCTGTTGGCGGTGCCCTGCACCAATCCGTACAGGTTTTTCTCGCCGACTTTAACGGTGAAATCGTCCATTTCATCGTTGAGGAAGAAACCTGTACCCGGGGCTATTACGACCGCGCCAAAGCGACCGTTGACGGTATAGGTGGTGGAGACGGCATTGCCGTCATGATCGACAATAGAATAGTGGGTGGTTTCCGGTTTTTCGTGGGGTTCCATACCCGGCTGTACGTTCTCTGACGGCGTTGCCTTGTCGGCGACAATTTTTTTGCGGATCTCTTCGGCGTAGCTCTTGCTGACCAAGCGATCGATCGGGTTCTTGATGAATTCCGGGTCGCCAAGGTAGGTATTACGGTCCATATAGGCGTGGCGCATCGCTTCGGTCAGGGTGTGGATGGTCGCCGCTGAGTTAAAGCCCCTACTTTTCAGATCATAACCTTCGACCACGTTGAGGATTTCGCACAGTGTGACGCCGCCGGAGCTGGGTGGCGGTGCTGAAACAAATTTATAGCCACGGTAGCTGCAGGTAATGGGCGGCGTTTCGGTCACTTTGTAGTTGGCGAAGTCGGTCGCCGTCAGGATGCCGCCGCCTTGTTTGGCTGCGGCCTCCACGGCCTGCGGGATCTTGCCCTTATAGAAGGCATCCGGGCCGTCTTTGGCGATGGCTTCCAGGGTGTTGGCCAGATCGCTCTGCACCAGACGGTCGCCCGGTTGCAGTGCGGTGCCGTCCGGGCGCAGGAAGATTTTGGCGGATTCCGGGTCCTGTTTGAAACGGGCGACGGTGGTGTCGAGAATATCGGTATCGGCACGGGTCAGTACAAAGCCTTCGCGCGCCAGTTTGATCGCCGGCCCCATTACCTGCTCACGGCTCAGCTTGCCGTATTTCTGGCGTGCGGTTTCCATGCCCAGCACGGTGCCCGGTACGCCCGCCGCCAGATAGCCATACAGGCTGGCGCCTTTTTTCACGTTGCCTTCGGCATCCAGGTACATGTTGGCGCTGGCCGCCGCCGGAGCGGTTTCACGGAAGTTGATAAAGGTGTCGGTACCGTCGGCCAGGTGTACCGTCATAAAACCGCCGCCGCCGATGTTGCCGCAGCAGGGGTTCACCACCGCCTGCGCATAGCCGACCGCCACTGCGGCATCGATGGCGTTGCCGCCCAGCTTGAGGATATCGACGCCAACCTGCGAGGCGAGATGTTGCGATGTCACTACCATGCCATTTTTGGCTTCGACCGCCGGGTTGGAGGCGGCGTACAGGCTGCTGCTGACCAGCAGCGCCGCCATGGTCAGCGGCTTGCTCCATTTCTGTAAAAACATAGTTATTCCTACCCTGTCAGTGTTCTTATTGTGATTGGCTTGCCGTTTTTACCCTGCAAAGAGCGAGCCAGCGTTATTTATAGTAGCTACAGGTGGGGTATTACGCGGTGTTCAGGGCTGGAAATGTGAGCGGAAACAGGGAAATAAAGCCCGGATGGGGGGCAGGCTGCCCTAAAAAAGAGCAAAAAAAACCGGCCACGAGGGCCGGTTGATTCACTTGCAGGCTGAAATTACAGCTTGGAAGCGTTCTCGGACAGGTATTTAGCTACGCCGTCTGGAGATGCGCCCATACCTGCTTTGCCTTTTTCCCACTGAGCCGGGCACACTTCGCCGTGCTCTTCGTGGAATTGCAGCGCGTCAACGGTACGGATCATTTCATCGATGTTACGGCCGATTGGCAGGTCGTTAACAACCTGTGCACGAACCACACCGTCTTTGTCGATCAGGAAAGAACCGCGCAGCGCAACGCCGGCTTCTGGGTGTTCGATCCCGTAAGCTTTCTGAATTTCACGTTTGATGTCAGCAACCATGGCGTATTTCACTTCACCGATGCCGCCATTTTCGACAGGGGTTTTACGCCATGCGTTGTGAACGAATTCTGAGTCGAATGAAACGCCAACCACTTCAACGCCACGCTTCTGGAATTCTTCATAGCGGTGATCGAAAGCGATCAGCTCAGAAGGACATACGAAGGTGAAGTCCATCGGCCAGAAGAACAGTACGGCTGGTTTACCGTTCAGGTGCTTCTTAAAGTTGAAGTTTTCAACGATTTCGCCGCTGCCCAATACGGCAGCTGCAGTGAAGTCAGGGGCTTGACGAGTTACCAGGACCATAATTACTCCTGTAATAGGTATTAAGGGGTTGATGTAAAAGCAAGGGCCAGTATAGGGACCAAGACTCGGTGAATAAAGGGTAAAAGACCAATCGATGAGATAGCTTTTACCTATCAAATTCGATAATTAAATTTAGCAAGCTTTAAAAGTAACCTTTTCCTGCAAAAGGGCAAGGCTTAAAACCCAATTTCTTGTAAAACGTCGAATTTTCAATGGGTTTGGTTTGACGTTAAAGCTTTTTATCTTTTGCCTGCTGCATCATCTGCGGATAAAACTGCCAGAACTGTGTTTCAAGCTGATGATAGTGACGCTCCACGTCGGCGAAGGAGCCGGCCAGAGCGGCCAGGCGTGGACGGCGGCTGGCCATGCCCGCCAGCACGGTGCCGATAAACGGCAGCTCGGCGTAGCGCTCCAGCCAACGTTCCTGCCATAAATACCCGTTTAAGTTCTGAAAGCGCGGTGGCGTTACCGGCAAATGCGGAACGATCTGGCTGCGGGCTTCTTGGGTAAAGCTGTGGAGGCTGAGGGACGGCTCCAACTGCTGCCAGTGGCGCGCCAGGAAATGATCCCACACCACGTCGAGCGTGATGGGCGCCACGCGGCGGTGTTCGTCACTGAAGAAGTCACGACAAACCTTCACCTGCGGCAGGCTGTCGGTCAGTACGTCGACGCGGCGGTGCATCATTATGCCGGCCACTACCTCGGGATTGTACTCACCTGCGGGGTTGCCGCGCACGAAGTCGGCCAACAGGTTGCCCAGCAGTGAGCTTTCCGCCAACTGAGCCAAATGGAGATGTGCAAGGAAGTTCATCTGGGCATTGTATCCGAAGTCGTGCAAATCCTCCTTATTTCTTGCTGCTGACCGCCCGCGGCTTTAGACTAGGCCGCTTGTTTTTTACCAACCAGTCTTATATTGAAGAAGTGAATACCCATGCGCGTCGCCGATTTTTCCTTTGAACTTCCCGAGTCCCTGATTGCCCATTATCCTCAGCCTGAGCGCAGCGGTTGCCGTTTGCTGCAGCTGGACGGGCCGAGCGGGGCGCTGACGCACGGCGTATTCACCGATCTGCTGGACAACCTGGAAGCCGGCGATCTGCTGGTATTCAACAATACCCGGGTGATCCCGGCGCGCATGTTTGGCCGCAAGGTCAGCGGCGGCAAGATTGAAGTGCTGGTCGAGCGTGTGCTGGACGATCATCGGGTGTTGGCGCACGTGCGCGCTTCAAAAGCGCCAAAGCCGGGCGCTGAACTGCTGCTGGGCGATGACGAAAGCGTTGCCGCTACCATGATGGCGCGCCACGATACGCTGTTCGAATTGCGCTTCAACGATGAACGCGATGTGTTCACTATCCTCAATGCCGTTGGCCATATGCCGCTGCCGCCGTATATCGATCGGCCGGATGAAGACGCCGACCGCGAGCTTTATCAGACGGTTTACAGCGAGAAACCGGGCGCCGTTGCGGCGCCGACCGCCGGGCTGCACTTCGATGAGCCGCTGCTGGCTGCGTTGCGCGCGAAGGGCATTGAGATGGCTTTTGTCACCCTGCATGTGGGCGCGGGCACTTTCCAGCCGGTGCGGGTGGAAACCATCGAAGAGCACGTGATGCACGCGGAATACGCCGAGGTTCCGCAGGAAGTGGTTGACGCGGTGCTGGCCTGTAAAGCACGTGGCAAGCGCGTAGTAGCGGTGGGAACCACCTCGGTACGTTCGCTGGAAAGCGCGGCCAACGCCAGCAAGGACGCGCTGATTGCGCCGTTCTTCGGCGATACCAGCATCTTTATCTTCCCGGGTTACCACTATCAGGTGATCGACGCGCTGGTGACCAATTTCCACCTGCCGGAGTCGACGCTGATCATGTTGGTATCCGCCTTCGCCGGTTATAAAAACACCATGCATGCCTATCAGCAGGCAGTGGCCGAGCAGTACCGTTTCTTCAGCTATGGCGATGCGATGTTCATCAGCCGTAATCCGCAGGCGGAACACGAGTCCGTCGGCGCCTGATTCCCCGGGCTGCGCATTTGGCGCGGCCCTGTTTTAACGACGCCAGACTGTTTCTCTGGCGCTGGAGGTTTTGTGAAGTACGAATTAGACACTACCGATGGTCGCGCCCGCCGCGGCCGCCTGATTTTTGAGCGCGGCGTGGTGGAAACCCCGGCCTTTATGCCTGTCGGCACCTATGGCACGGTAAAGGGCATGACGCCGGAAGAAGTGAAAGAGACTGGCGCGCAGATTCTGCTGGGCAACACCTTCCACCTGTGGCTGCGTCCAGGGCAGGAGATCATGAAACTGCATGGCGATCTGCATGATTTCATGCAGTGGCACGGCCCGATCCTGACCGACTCCGGCGGTTTCCAGGTGTTCAGCCTGGGGGCGATGCGCAAAATTAAAGAGGAAGGCGTTTATTTCCGTAATCCGATTAACGGCGATAAAGTGTTCCTCAGCCCGGAAAAATCGATGGAAATCCAGTATGACCTGGGGTCCGACATCGTAATGATTTTCGACGAGTGTACGCCGTACCCGGCCGACTGGGATTACGCCAAGAGCTCGATGGAGATGTCACTGCGCTGGGCGCAGCGCAGCCGTCAACGTTTTGACGAACTGAATAATAAAAACGCCTTATTCGGCATTATTCAGGGCGGTGTTTACGAAGATTTACGAGATGTTTCAGTAAAAGGGCTGGTGGATATCGGCTTTGATGGTTACGCTGTTGGCGGCTTGGCTGTAGGCGAGCCAAAAGAAGATATGCATCGTATTCTCGAACATGTTTGCCCGCAAATTCCGGAAGATAAGCCACGCTACCTGATGGGCGTAGGCAAACCGGAAGATCTGGTTGAAGGCGTGCGTCGCGGTATCGATATGTTCGACTGCGTGATGCCAACGCGTAATGCCCGTAACGGCCACTTGTTCGTGACTGACGGTGTGGTAAAAATCCGTAATGCCAAGCACAAGGATGATACTTCTCCGCTGGATAAAGACTGTGATTGCTACACGTGTCGCAATTACAGCCGCGCCTACTTGCATCATCTCGATCGTTGCAACGAAATACTGGGTGCCCGATTGAATACCATTCATAACCTGCGCCACTACCAACGCCTGATGGCGGGTTTACGCCAGGCTATTGAACAGGGTAAATTAGAGCTGTTTGTTACGGATTTCTACGGTCGGATCGGCAAACCGGTTCCACCTTTAAACGCTTGAATTAATAATTGATAACTTAATGAGGGAATTTCAATGAGCTTTTTCATTTCTGACGCCGTCGCATCCGCAGGGGCCCCGGCTCAGGGAAGCCCGTACTCTCTGATCATTATGCTGGTCGTGTTTGGTCTGATTTTCTATTTCATGATCCTGCGCCCGCAGCAAAAACGCGCTAAAGAGCACAAGAAGCTGATGGACTCGATTGGCAAGGGTGATGAAGTGCTGACCACCGGTGGCCTGATTGGCCGCGTGACCAAAGTGGCTGACACCGGCATCATCGCCATTGCGCTGAACGACACCACGGAAGTGATGATCAAGCGTGACTTCGTGGCGGCCGTTCTGCCGAAAGGTACCATGAAGGCCCTGTAATTTTGTTTTCCCGAAGGGAATTGCCGTGCTAAACCGTTATCCTTTGTGGAAGTATCTGATGCTGATCGTTGTGATCATCGTCGGTCTGCTTTATGCGCTTCCCAACCTCTATGGTGAGGATCCGGCTGTACAAATCACTGGCGCGCGCGGTGTCGCCGCCAGTGAAACTACGCTGGACCAAGTCCGTACCGTATTAGAAAAAGACAATATCGCGAGCAAGTCGATTGCGCTGGAAAATGGCGCCATCCTGGCTCGCTTTAAAGATCCTGACGTTCAGTTGCGTGCCCGTGAAGCCTTGATGGCGGAGCTGGGCGACAAGTTCGTCGTCGCGCTGAACCTGGCTCCGGCCACGCCGGCCTGGTTGGCCATGTTGGGCGCCGAACCGATGAAGCTGGGCCTGGACCTGCGTGGTGGCGTGCACTTCCTGATGGAAGTGGACATGGACACCGCGCTGGGCAAGCTGCAGGAACAAACCATGGATACCCTGCGCAGCGAATTGCGTGAAAAGGGCATTCCTTATGCGTCTATCCGCAAGCTGGACAACAACGGCGTGGAAGTTCGCTTCCGTGACGATGCCGCCCGCGATCAGGCCATCAGCTACATAACCCCGCGTCAGCGCGATCTGGTGCTTTCCGCCAATGGCACCAACACCCTGAAGGCCAGCCTGACGGATGCTCGTCTGAGCGAAGCGCGCGAATACGCGGTGCAGCAGAACATCACTATCCTGCGTAACCGCGTTAACCAGCTCGGCGTTGCCGAACCGCTGGTGCAGCGCCAGGGCTCTGACCGTATCGTGGTTGAATTGCCGGGTATTCAGGATACCGCACGCGCCAAAGAGATCCTGGGCGCTACCGCTACGCTGGAATTCCGTCTGGTCAACACCAACGCGGATGCGACAGCTGCGGCCAACGGCCGTGTACCGGGTGATTCCGAGGTGAAAAACACGCGCGAAGGCCAGCCGGTAGTGCTGTATAAGCGTGTGATCCTGACCGGTGACCACATCACCGACTCTACCTCCAGCACCGACGAATACAACCAGCCGCAGGTTAATATCTCGCTCGACAGCGCCGGTGGCACGTCAATGTCCAACTTCACCAAGGACAACATCGGCAAACCGATGGCGACCCTGTTCGTGGAGTATAAGGACAGCGGCAAGAAAGACGCCAACGGCCGTGCGATTCTGGTGAAGCAGGAAGAAGTGATCAACGTGGCGAACATTCAGTCACGCTTGGGCAACAGCTTCCGTATCACCGGTATCGGCAACCCGAACGAAGCGCGTCAGCTCTCGCTGCTGCTGCGCGCCGGTGCGCTGATTGCCCCTATCCAGATCGTGGAAGAACGTACTATCGGCCCAACCCTGGGGCAACAGAACATTACCCAAGGTCTGGAAGCCTGTCTGTGGGGCCTGGTGGCTTCTATCGTGTTCATGGTGGTTTGGTACCGTAAGTTCGGCATGATCGCCACGACGGCGCTGGTGGCCAACCTGGTGCTGATTGTCGGCGTGATGTCCCTGCTGCCGGGGGCGACGCTGACCATGCCGGGCATTGCCGGTATCGTGCTGACGCTGGCGGTGGCGGTCGACGCCAACGTACTGATAAACGAACGTATCAAGGAAGAACTGAAGAATGGACGCTCCATTCAACAGGCGATCCATGAAGGCTATAAAGGCGCGTTCTCCAGTATTGTTGACGCCAACATCACGACCCTGATCACCGCCATCATTCTGTACGCAGTGGGCACCGGTTCGATCAAGGGCTTTGCGATTACTACCGCAATCGGTGTGGCGACGTCCATGTTCACCGCGATTGTCGGTACCCGTGCCATCGTCAACCTGCTTTACGGCGGCAAACGCATTAACAAGCTGTCTATCTGAGGAGTGCGTTGTGGCACAGGATTATACTGTTGAACAACTCAACTACGGCCGTAAAGTCTATGACTTTATGCGCTGGGATTACGTGGCCTTCGGCATCTCATTGCTGCTGTTGGTCGCGTCAATCGCCACCATGTCGGTACGCGGGTTTAACTGGGGTCTGGATTTTACCGGCGGTACGGTAATTGAAATCAGCCTGGAAAAGCCGGCTAATCTCGATCTGATGCGCGATACGCTGGAAAAAGCCGGGTTCCAGGACCCGATTATCCAGAACTTCGGCAGCAGCCGTGACGTGATGGTGCGTATGCCACCGGCGACCGGCAACGCAGGCCAGGAACTGGGTAATAAAGTGATCGGCGTGATCAACGACGCGGTGGATAAAAACGCCACCGTGAAGCGTATCGAGTTCGTCGGCCCGAGCGTGGGCAGTGAACTGGCGCAGACCGGCGGCATGGCGTTGCTGGTGGCGTTGATCTGTATCCTGATCTACGTCGGTTTCCGTTTCGAATGGCGCCTGGCGCTGGGGGCGGTTATTGCGCTGGCGCACGACGTGATCATCACTATGGGCGTGCTGTCGCTGTTCCATATCGAGATTGACCTGACCATTGTCGCATCATTGATGTCGGTTATCGGTTACTCGCTGAACGACAGTATCGTGGTTTCCGACCGTATTCGTGAGAACTTCCGCAAGATCCGTCGCGGTACGCCTTACGAAATCATGAACGTGTCGTTGACCCAAACGTTGAGCCGTACATTGATGACCTCCGGTACCACCTTGATGGTGGTGCTGATGCTGTACATCTTCGGTGGCGCCATGCTGCAGGGCTTCTCGTTGGCGATGCTGATCGGCGTGTCTATCGGTACCATATCCTCTATCTACGTAGCGTCCGCGTTGGCGTTGAAACTGGGTATGAAACGCGAGCACATGCTGCAACAGAAAGTGGAAAAAGAGGGCGCAGATCAGCCTTCGATTCTGCCTTAATGCGCTGATTTTTCGGTGTAATAAAAAGGAGTGCCATTTGGCGCTCCTTTTTTTTGCCTGCGGCGAGGGAGTGCGTATCAGTGTTGCTGTACCACCGCCGGTTGGGCGGTCGGAACGAGACTGTGCAGCCGCACAAAGCCCAGTTGCTCCGGCGTCAGGCCGCTAAAGCGCAGTTCGAAATTCTGCTCCGGCTTCGGCAACAGCGAGTCTGCACTGGCGACCGGTTGTGACAGCGAGTCGGCGGTGAGCGGTTTACCGGTGACGGCATCCAGTTGCCCCCATTCCACCACCGCTTTAAATGCAGGTAGCGAAGCCTGCGAGAGCGTGCGTACGTGCAGCAATGCCTGGGTGCCGTTGGCTTCGGCTTTAACGTGGCTGAGCGACACGCTCAGTTCGCCGATGCTGCTTTGCAGGCGTGCGGCGTTATTGGCCGCAGGCAGCAGGTAGACGCCGCTGGTGGAGTTCTGATTCAGCTGGTTCTGCTGTTCCAGCGCCGTGGCTTGCTGGGTCAGCGTAGTTAATTTCTGATTCAGTTCAACCACCTGATGGCGGAGCTTCGGCACCTCGTGAGTTTGCGCGCAGCCCGCCAGCAGAACAAACGCGCTGAGCAGGAAAACTTTCGGATAAGGGATTGTCATGGCGGCGATTTCCTATTCAATATCTCCTGTTATCAGCTTAGCCCGCCCGGCGAGGAAAGTCATGCGCGCCGCCGTTTTAGCGCCATTCGGTATCGCGGCTCGCAACAAATGGTCGACGGCCTTTGTTGTGACCGTACTTCGGGGTAAACTGCTCTTAACTATGAAAACGTTTATCAGGACGTGTTATGCATTGCCCTTTCTGCGCCGCCGTTGATACCAAAGTCATTGATTCCCGTCTGGTGGGTGATGGTTCGCAGGTGCGCCGTCGCCGCCAGTGTTTGGTTTGTAATGAACGTTTCACCACCTTTGAAGTGGCTGAGCTGGTGATGCCACGGGTGATAAAAAGCGACGAAGTGCGTGAGCCGTTCAACGAAGACAAACTGCGTCGTGGCATGCTGAAAGCGTTGGAAAAGCGCCCGGTCAGCTCCGACGACGTGGAAAATGCGATTAACCACATCAAATCCCAGTTGCGCGCCACCGGTGAACGCGAAGTGCCGACCAAGCTGGTTGGCAACCTGGTGATGGACGCGCTGAAAAAGCTGGATAAAGTGGCCTATATTCGTTTCGCCTCGGTTTACCGCAGCTTTGAAGATATTCGCGAATTCGGCGAAGAAATCGCCCGTCTGCAAGACTAAGGGATAGCGCATGCATAACGACGAATTTTATATGGCGCGCGCCTTTGAGTTGGCGCGGCTAGGGCGTTTCACTACCGCACCGAACCCGAACGTCGGCTGCGTGATCGTGCGTGACGGCGAAATCGTCGGCGAAGGTTATCACCTGCGTGCCGGCGAACCCCATGCGGAAGTGCATGCGTTGCGCATGGCGGGCGAGCGGGCGCGGGGCGCCACCGCTTATGTCACGCTGGAGCCCTGCAGCCACCACGGGCGTACGCCTCCCTGCGCAGATGCGCTGGTCGCCGCTGGCGTTGCCCGCGTGGTTGCGGCGATGCAGGATCCCAACCCTGAGGTTGCCGGTCGTGGCCTGTACAAGCTGCAACAGGCGGGTATAGACGTGCGTCACGGCATGATGCTGGCTGAAGCTGAAGCGGTGAATCCGGGTTTTCTCAAACGCATGCGCACCGGTTTCCCTTACATACAGCTGAAGCTGGGCGCGTCGCTCGACGGCCGCACGGCGATGGCTTCCGGCGAGAGTCAGTGGATCACTTCACCGCAGGCCCGGCAGGACGTGCAGCGTCTGCGGGCGCAAAGCGCCGCCATCCTGAGCACCAGCGCTACCGTGTTGGCCGACGATCCGTCGCTGACGGTGCGTTGGGATGAGCTGGATACCGCCACTCAGAGCCTCTACCCGCGTGAAAATCTGCGCCAACCGTTGCGCATTATCCTCGACAGCCAGAACCGCGTAACGCCGCAGCATCGGGTAGTGCAGCAGCCGGGAACGACCTGGCTGGCGCGGTTGCAGCCGGACGATCAGAACTGGCCGCAGGATGTTGAACAACTGACGTTTCCGGCGCACGGCGGCGGGATCGATCTGGTCGTGATGATGATGCAGTTGGCGAAACGCCAGGTGAATTCCATCTGGGTAGAAGCCGGCGCTGCGCTTTCCGGCGCGTTGTTGCAGGCAGGGCTGGTTGATGAGCTCATTTTGTACATCGCGCCAAAACTGATGGGTGATAATGGGCGCGGCCTGTGCCGGTTGCCGGGCCTTGAGTGCCTGGCCGATGCGCCGGAATTCGTCTTCAGCGAAGTGCGGCAAATCGGCCCCGACCTGCGCTTGCGGCTGAAGCCGAAATACTGAATGTAAAGTCTGTTTGCCGCTCCGATTGGCGTTTTACAAAACCGCCGCGCAGGCAGATAAAGAATGTGATAGAATCCGCCCCCCTGCGGGGTATCGAACCCATTTTTAAGGAAAGCCCATGAAAGTTATCGAAGGTGTTGTTGCTACTCCAAATGCCCGTGTGGCGATCGCAATTGCACGTTTTAACAATTTCATCAACGACAGCCTGCTGCAAGGTGCCATCGACGCACTCAAGCGCATTGGTCAGGTTGCTGACGACAACATCACCGTTGTCTGGGTCCCGGGCGCTTACGAGCTGCCGCTGACGGCTCGCGTGCTGGCCAACACCGGCAAATACGATGCAATCATCGCGTTGGGCACCGTTATCCGTGGGGGCACCGCGCACTTTGAATATGTCGCGGGCGAAGCCAGCTCCGGTATCGGCAGCGTTTCTCTGAACGCTGAAATCCCGGTTGCCTTTGGCGTGCTGACCACCGAAAGCATCGAACAGGCTATCGAGCGTGCCGGCACCAAAGCGGGCAACAAGGGTGCTGAAGCGGCTCTGACCGCACTTGAAATGATTAATGTTATCGAAGCTATTAAAGCCTGAATTTAGTTAAGGGGAATTCCGTGAAACCTGCTGCTCGTCGCCGCGCTCGTGAGTGCGCTGTTCAAGCGCTTTACTCTTGGCAGTTGTCTAAAAATGACATTGCCGATGTTGAACACCAGTTCCTGACGGAGCAAGATGTCAAAGATGTGGACATCGCCTATTTTCGGGAGCTGCTGTCCGGCGTGGCGGTGAATGCGGGTCTGCTGGATGGCCTGATGGAACCTTTCCTGTCGCGTCAGCTCGAAGAGCTGGGTCAGGTAGAAAGAGCCGTTCTGCGCATTGCACTGTTTGAACTGAAAATGCGTCAGGATGTGCCTTATAAAGTGGCTATCAACGAAGCGATCGAACTGGCGAAAACCTTCGGCGCTGAAGACAGCCACAAGTTTGTGAATGGCGTGCTGGATAAAGCAGCACCAAGCATTCGCAAGAAAAAATAAAAAATTAAGGCCGGAGATACCGGCCTTAATTTCTTCTATTGGAATATCGACCATGGCATGCGGCGAATTTGACCTCATTGCCCGCTATTTTGACCGGTTTAAGAGTCTGCGCCGGGACGTACAGTTGGGCATTGGAGATGACTGCGCACTCCTGACAGTGGCAGAAAAACAGCTTTTGGCCGTCAGTACCGACACCCTGGTTTCGGGCGTTCACTTCCTGCCGGATATCGATCCGGCCGATCTCGGCTACAAAGCACTGGCAGTCAACCTGAGCGATCTGGCGGCAATGGGCGCCGATCCGGCCTGGCTTTCACTGGCGTTAACCTTGCCTGACGTGAATGAGCCTTGGCTGAAGGCGTTCAGTGACAGCCTGTTCGAACAGCTTAATTATTACGGTATGCAGTTGATTGGCGGCGACACCACGCGCGGCCCGTTGAGCATGACGTTAACCATTCATGGTTTGATCCCGGCCGGCCGGGCGTTGACCCGCAGCGGTGCGCGCATCGGCGATTGGATCTACGCTACCGGCACGCTGGGCGACAGCGCCGCCGGCCTGGCTATCTTGCAGGATCGCCTGCAGGTAGCGGATACCGACGCACGCGATTACCTGATTGGTCGCCATCTGCGGCCGCAGCCACGGGTGTTGCAAGGGCAGGCGCTGCGTGATTTGGCCAGCTCTGCGATCGATATTTCCGACGGGCTGATCTCCGATCTGAAGCACGTGCTGAAAGCCTCCGAGTGCGGGGCGCGCATCGTTCTGGATGAGCTGCCGCTGTCGCAGGTATTGAGCAGCCATACGGACGCTGAACAAGCGCTGCGCTGGGCGCTGACTGGTGGTGAAGATTACGAACTGTGCTTTACGGTGCCGGAAATCAATCGCGGTGCGCTGGAAGTGGCGCTGAGCCATCTGGGCGCGGATTACACCTGTATTGGCCAGATTGGTCCGCTTTCCGAAGGCATTAAGTTCTACCGCAACGATGAAGCGGTGGAGCTGCCGTGGAAGGGTTTCGATCATTTCAGCGCGGAGCAGGCGTAACATGGATGAAGCTAAACGCCGTCTGCGGATGAGCAATCCGTGGCACTTGCTGGCTACCGGTTTCGGCAGCGGCCTGTCACCGGTGGTGCCGGGCACCATGGGATCGCTGGCGGCGATTCCGTTCTGGCTGCTGCTGATCCAACTGCCGTGGCAGCTCTATTCGCTGCTGGTGATGTTCAGCATCTGTATCGGCGTCTATTTGTGCCACCAGACAGCCAAAGATATGCGGGTACACGATCACGGTAGCATCGTCTGGGACGAGTTTGTCGGCATGTGGATCACGCTGATGGCGTTGCCGGTTAACGACTGGCAGTGGGTAGCCGCAGGTTTTGTGATTTTCCGTATTCTCGATATGTGGAAACCCTGGCCGATCCGCTGGTTCGATCGCAACGTGCATGGCGGTATGGGCATTATGGTCGACGACATCGTCGCCGGGGTGCTTTCGGCCGGCATTATCTACCTGATTGGCCACCACTGGCCGCTCGGGCTGTTTTGATTACAGGGGCGCAGTTCAACACGGCTGCGCCCTTGAAACCTCCGCGTTATTCAAACCCCGTCACGTGATGCGGCACATAGGCCGTTTCCAGCTCGGCAATCTCTTCCGGCGTTAATGCCAGATCGACGGCGGCCACGGCGTCTTCCAGATGTTCATGGCGCGACGCGCCGATGATAGGAGCATTGACCACCGGTTTGCTCAACAGCCAGGCCAGCGCAACCTGTGCACGCGATACACCGCGTTCTTGAGCAAGGGTGGCGACGCGTTCGGCGATGATGCCGTCAATACCTTCGGTTTCGTCATACAGATTTTTGCCGACCTGATCGGACACCAGCCGTGCGGTGGTTTCACCCCATGGGCGAGTCAGACGGCCGCGAGCCAGCGGGCTCCACGGCAGTACCGCGATGCCTTCGGCGGCGCACAGCGGATGCATTTCGCGCTCCTCCTCACGTTGAATCAGATTGTACTGGTCCTGCATGCTGACAAACCGCGTCCAGCCGTGCAGATCGGCGGTGTACAGCGCTTTGGCGAACTGCCAGGCATACATCGACGACGCGCCTATATAGCGCGCTTTACCGGCCCTGACCACGTCATGCAGTGCTTCCAGCGTTTCTTCAATGGGCGTTTCATAATCCCAACGGTGGATTTGCAGCAGATCGACATAGTCGGTGCCCAATCGTTGCAGGCTGTCGTCGATAGACTGCATGATTTTGGCGCGCGACAACCCGCGTTCCAGATTGCTCAGGGGGAAATAGACTTTAGTGGCGATCACTACGTCATCACGGCGCGCGTAATCCCGCAGCGCTCGGCCGACGATCTCCTCGCTGCTGCCGTCTGAGTAGCTGTTGGCGGTGTCGAAGAAATTGATGCCGGCGTCCAGTGCCTGTTTCAGCAGCGGACGGCTGCTTTCTTCCGGCAGCGTCCAGGCGTGGTTGCCGCGGTTGGGTTCACCGTAGGTCATACAACCCAGGCAGATGCGCGAGACGTTCAGATCGGTGTTGCCCAGTTTCAGATACTTCATGCTTGCCTCCGGGTGTCAGCACAGATCTATAACTGTAGTGGATTATCGGGATGACTGAAACGAAAACGCCCCCGCAAAGCGGAGGCGTCGGTCAATCAGGCGCGGGGGTTATTGCGCCAGCCAGGCTTCAATTTGTCGCCGTATGCCGGCGGCGTCCAGGCCCAGATCGACGCGGACCTCTTCCTGGCTGCCTTGCGACACAAAGCTGTCCGGCAGGCCGATATTCAGTACCGGCACTGCGCGGCGTTTGGCCATCAGCAGTTCGTTCACGCCGCTGCCGGCGCCGCCCATAATGGCGTTCTCTTCCAGCGTGACCAGTACCTCGTGGCTGGCAGCCAGTTCCAGCACCAGCTGTTCGTCCAGCGGCTTCACGAAACGCATATCCACCAGCGTGGCATTGAGAGCTTCCGCCACCTGAGCCGCTTCCGGCAGCAGGGTGCCAAAGTTCAGAATCGCGACCTTTTCGCCTTCCCGGCGCACCACGCCTTTGCCGATTGGCAACGCGCCAAGCGGTTCCAGCGGCGCACCCGTGCCGTTACCACGCGGGTAGCGGACGGCGCTTGGACCTTCGTTATAGTGATAGCCGGTGTACAGCATCTGGCGGCATTCGTTCTCATCACTTGGCGTCATGATAACCATGGTTGGGATACAGCGCATGAATGACAGATCGAACGCTCCCTGATGAGTCTGGCCGTCGGCGCCGACGATACCGCCGCGATCGATGGCAAACATCACCGGCAGTTTTTGGATCGCCACGTCGTGGATCAGTTGATCGTAAGCGCGCTGCAGGAAGGTGGAGTAAATCGCCACCACCGGCTTGTAACCGCCAATCGCCAGACCGGCGGCAAAGGTGACCGCATGCTGTTCGGCAATGGCGACGTCGAAGTATTGCTGCGGATAGTCACGGGAGAACTGCACCATGCCGGAGCCTTCGCGCATCGCGGGGGTAATGGCCATTAGCGAGCTGTCTTTGGCGGCGGTTTCACACAGCCAGTCACCGAAGATTTTTGAATAGGACGGTTGGCCGCCGGCGCTTTTCGGCAAGGTGCCGCTGGCCGGATCGAATTTCGGCACTGCGTGGAAGCTGATCGGATCTTTTTCCGCCGGCGCGTAGCCCCGGCCCTTTTTGGTCATGATGTGCAGCAACTGCGGGCCTTTCAGATCACGCATGTTTTTCAGCGTAGCGACCAGCCCCTGGACATCGTGGCCGTCAACCGGGCCGATATAGTTAAAGCCCAGCTCTTCGAACAGCGTGCCCGGCACCACCATGCCTTTCAGGTGTTCTTCGGTGCGTTTGACCAACTCTTTGATGGGCGGCAGGCCGGACAGCACTTTTTTGCCGCCTTCGCGCAGGGTGGAATAGAGTTTGCCTGAAAGCAGTTGCGCCAGATGATTGTTCAGCGCGCCCACGTTTTCGGAAATCGACATTTCGTTATCGTTCAGCACTACCAGCATATCCGGGTTGATGTCCCCGGCGTGGTTCATGGCTTCAAACGCCATGCCGGCGGTGATCGCGCCGTCGCCAATCACGCAGACCGTGCGGCGATTTTTTCCTTCACGTTCCGCCGCGACCGCCATGCCGAGGCCGGCGCTGATCGAGGTTGATGAGTGGCCAACCGACAGAACGTCATATTCACTCTCAGCGCGCCAGGGAAAAGGGTGCAGGCCATTTTTTTGACGAATGGTGGAAATCTTGTCGCGACGGCCGGTCAGAATTTTATGCGGGTAGGCCTGGTGGCCAACGTCCCATACCAGATGATCGAACGGTGTGTGGTAAACATAGTGCAATGCCACCGTCAGTTCGACGGTACCCAGCCCGGACGCAAAGTGGCCACTGGAGCGGCTGACGCTGTCCAGCAGGTATTGCCGCAGTTCGTCACAGAGCTTCGGCAGGCTCTCTTTTGGCAGCGAGCGGAGTTCATCGGGATTTTCCACTAGCGCCAAGGTCGGGTATTTGGCTATATCAAGACTCATTCGATACTCATATCAGAGGAGTTAACGTCACACGTTAATTGTCGCGTTCAATAATGAAGCTGGCTAACGCTCGCAATGGCGCTGTGTTATAAGATTGCGCTGCCAAAATGTCTAATGCAGCTAAAGCTTCCTGATAGAGATCCCACGCTTTTGCTTTCGCGCTGTCAAGCCCGAGCAAAGCTGGATAGGTGCTCTTTCCGTGTTGCTGGTCCGCTCCCTGGCGTTTACCGATTTTCTCGGTTTCGCCGACAACGTCCAAAATGTCATCTTGCACCTGAAACGCCAAGCCGATCGCCGCAGCGTAACGGTCAAGCTGCGGCAGCGCTGCACGACCAGGTTCACCGGCGGCCAAAGCCCCAAGGCGAACCGCCGCGCGGATTAATGCGCCGGTCTTGTGGCGGTGTATCTGTTCCAGCGCGGGCAGATCGATTTGCCGGCCTTCAGCCTCGAGATCCAACGACTGGCCGCCACACATGCCGGCAACGCCGCTGGCAGTCGCCAGTTCGGACACCATGGCCAGCCGATCGCGCAGCGCTACATCGGGCATGTCGGCATCGGCCAGAATGGAAAATGCCAGCGTCTGCAGCGCATCACCCGCCAGGATCGCGCTGGCTTCACCAAATTTGATATGGCAGGTAGGCTGGCCGCGACGCAGGTCGTCATCGTCCATTGCCGGTAGATCGTCGTGGATCAACGAATAGGCATGAATGCATTCTACCGCAGCGGCCGGCACATCCAAATTATTCAGTGAAACGCCAAACATCTGCCCGGTGGTATACACCAGGAACGGGCGCAGACGTTTGCCGCCCAGCAGCGCGCCGTGGCGCATGGCAGCTACCATGTTGCCTTCATTGAACGGCAGCGGCGCGATAAAATCCAGCAGCGCACGGTCGGCCCGCTGGCGTAAAGCCTGTAACTGCTCAGAAAAAGCGGTCTGTTGGGCGATCTCAGACATGACGATTACTCTGCATCCGGGGTGAAAGGCGCCAGCGCGGCGTCATCGGCGCTGTCGTTAAGTAAAATTTGCACGCGCTGCTCGGCCTGTTGCAGCTTCTGTTGGCCCTGACGCGCCAGTTGAACGCCGCGTTCGAATTCATTCAGCGCGTCTTCCAGCGGCAACTCACCCGATTCCAGACGCGTCACGATGTTTTCCAGTTCGCTGAGGGAATGTTCAAAGCTGATGCTTTGCTCTGTACTGTCTGATTGTGCAGGTTTTTTCGGCATAATTTTCTTTTTACATCATCATGTGAACAGTAGCGCCAGAGCCTATCCTAGCGGATTTTGATTAGCAAATCATGGCGCGCATGTGTGGTTTTGTGCACCGGGCTTCACCAGATAGTGATATACTCTGCGCCGCAAATGCGATTGATAAAACATTCGGCAGTACCGTTGGTTTTATCAATCGCATATACATTGTAAATCCTTTTCCCTCGTAATTCTGACAATAAAGACCGCCATGAAGTTTATCATTAAATTGTTCCCGGAAATCACCATCAAGAGTCAATCTGTGCGCTTGCGCTTCATCAAGATTCTCTCGACCAATATCCGCAACGTCCTGAAGCAGTATGATGAAACGCTGGCGGTTGTCCGTCATTGGGATCATATCGAAGTTCGCGCCAAAGATGAAAACCAGCGGCCGGTGATTGCCGACGCGCTGACGCGCATTCCCGGCATCCACCATATTCTGGAAGTGGAAGACCGTGCCTACACTGATATCCACCATATTTTCGAGCAGACGCTGGAAGCCTACCGCGAGCAGTTGGAGGGTAAAACCTTCTGCGTGCGCGTTAAGCGCCGCGGCAAGCAAGACTTCAACTCGCAGGACGTGGAACGTTACGTTGGCGGCGGTTTGAACCAGCACATCGAAAGTGCGCGCGTTAAGCTGTCGCACCCGCAGGTGACGGTCAACCTGGAAATTGAAGACGACAAGCTGATGCTGGTAAAAGCGCGCCGCGAAGGTATCGGCGGTTACCCGGTGGGCACTCAGGAAGACGTGCTGTCGCTGATTTCCGGCGGTTTCGACTCGGGCGTTTCCAGCTATATGCTGATGCGTCGCGGTTGCCGCGTGCATTACTGTTTCTTCAATCTTGGCGGTGCGGCGCATGAGATTGGCGTCAAGCAGGTGGCGTATTATCTGTGGAACCGCTTTGCCAGCTCGCACAAGGTGCGCTTTGTCGCCATCGATTTCGAACCCGTGGTCGGCGAGATCCTGGAAAAGGTCGACGATGGCCAGATGGGCGTGGTGCTCAAACGCATGATGGTGCGCGCCGCCTCGCAAGTTGCGGAACGTTATGGCGTACAGGCGCTGGTCACCGGCGAGGCGCTGGGCCAGGTGTCCAGCCAGACGCTGACTAATCTGCGTTTGATCGACAATGCGTCCGATACCCTGATCCTGCGTCCGCTGATTTCGCACGACAAAGAACACATCATCAAAGTGGCGCGTGAGATCGGCACCGAAGACTTTGCCAAGACCATGCCGGAATACTGTGGTGTAATCTCGAAAAGCCCGACGGTAAAAGCGATCAAAGCCAAAATTGAAGAAGAGGAAAGTCACTTCGATTTTTCCATTCTCGAGCGCGTGGTGAGCGAAGCGAAGAATGTCGATATCCGTACCATCGCCGAACAGGCGCAGGAACAGGTTGCTGAAGTAGAAACCGTGGCGGCCTTTGGCGCTGACGACGTGATCCTGGATATCCGTTCTAACGACGAGCAGGAAGATAAGCCGCTGAAGCTGGAGCAGGTTGAGGTGAAACCGCTGCCGTTCTACAAACTCAGCACGCAGTTTGGCTCCCTGGATCAGAGCAAAACTTACTTGCTGTACTGCGATCGTGGCGTGATGAGCCGCCTGCAGGCGCTGTACCTGTTGGAGCAGGGGTTTACCAATGTGAAGGTTTATCGCCCTTAAATCCTCTGTGCTGCGCGGGGATCCCAATAGATTTCGAGCTGTAGCCAACAAGGCTACAGCTCGAAAGATGAAGGGATTCAGTCGCGGAAATCGTACATCCCCGGAATCAGCACCAGCTGCGCTGCTATTTCCGCCGCTTTGGCCTTACCCAGCAGCAAATCAATCAACTTCAGCGCAAACTCCATCGACGTTCCCGGCCCTTGGCTGGTGAGCAGGTTGACGCGTGCGTCGTATACCACGCGCCGCTCCATCCATTTGTCTGCCGGGATCTGATCTTTCAATCCGGGGAAGCCGGTCATATTGCCGATGGGGAACAGATCGTGGTGTTGCAATACCAGGGCCGGCGCCGCACAGATGGCGGCGACGATGTTGCCCTGCAGATGCATCTGACGCACTTTCTCTACCAACAGCGGGCTGTCGCGAAAACACTCGGCGCCTTTCAGGCCGCCGGGCAGCACGATGGCATCGAAGGGATCGTCCACAATCGACACCAGCGGCGCGTCCGCCAGCAGCTTTACGCCGCGTGAACAGACGATAGTCAGGTCACCGTCGCCGGCCACGCTGGCGGTAGTGACTTTCACGCCCGCTCGTACCAGAAGATCGATGGTAGTGACGGCCTCGGTTTCTTCGCTACCAGGTGCCAGGCAGACCAGCGCCGATACGCTCATATTCATTTTCCTTTCGCTTAATCAGTTCAAACAACCGCGCGTTCTCCGGCAGAATCATGCCGTGGCTGCGCGCGCGGCGCAGCAGATAGCCGGTAATGTAGTCGATCTCGGTATGCCGCTGGGTGCGGACATCCTGCAGCATCGAAGAGATGTTATCCGCCGTGCTCTGAATCACCTCCATCACGTACTGCCGCAGCCCTTCGCATGAGGTGTGGTAACCTTCCATTTCCATCACGCCGGAGACTTCGCGGCACAGGGTTTCGATTTGCTCCGGGTAACGCTGGAGCTCGCCGTTACGGCAGTCATACAACGCCGTTAGGGGGTTAATCACGCAGTTGACCGCCAGCTTGCGCCAGTTTGCTGACGCAATGTTGTTGTGCCAGGCCACATCGGGCAAAGCCTGATGCAACATTTCCGCCAGATGGCTGAGATGTATCGCCGACGGCGATGTCGGACCGATATGGGTGGTGCCGCCGGCAACATGGATAATGGTGCTGCCTTCGCGTCTTGCCGCGTGGGTCGTGGTGCCCTGCAATATAGGCTGGCTGTTTGCCGGCAGTTCATCCTGGGTGCCCATACCGTTATGCAGCAGCAGTATGGCGCAACGCGGGTTCAGCTTGGGCAGCAGCGCGCTGACGGCGCTGGAAACCTGCCAGGCTTTCAGCGTGACCAACAACAGTTCGCTTTGGGCCAGATGTTCGGGATCGTTGGTGGGCAAATTACGGTTGAACGAGGCGCCCTCAGGCTCAATCACGTTCACTGCGCAGAAGGGTTGCGGTACCCGCAGCCATCCTTGTACGTCGTGGCCCTGCTGATAAAGCCTGGAGAGCCACAGTTGTCCGAGCGCACCGCAACCAAGAATAGTTATTTTCATTCAGTCTCCTTGGGGTAACGGGAATACCGCTCAATTACTGTCGTATAATTATAGACTTTTCTGCTATTCGGCGAGATATCTGTCGGTAGGTTCAGCAGATTTTGCCTGAGGCGCTAAAGCGGTTATCATGCTCGGCATCGAAATCGCCTATCGCATTAGGCTCTAATTCAGGAGGAAGAAGTATGCCATCTTTCGACATTGTTTCCGAAATTGATATGCAGGAAGTGCGTAACGCCGTTGAGAACGCTACGCGCGATCTCGGCACCCGTTGGGATTTCCGCAACGTGCCGGCCAGTTTTGAGCTGAACGAAAAAGACGAAAGCATCAAAGTCGCCAGCGAATCTGATTTCCAGGTGCAGCAACTGCTCGATATTCTGCGTGAGAAACTGAGCAAGCGCAGTATCGACGGCGGCGCGCTGGAGATCCCGGAAGAACTGACCCACAGCGGTAAAACCTACAGCGTGGATGCCAAGCTGAAGCAGGGGATTGAAAGCTCGCAGGCGAAGAAAATCGTCAAGCTGATCAAAGACAGCAAGCTGAAGGTGCAGGCACAAATTCAGGGTGATGAAGTCCGCGTTACCGGCAAGTCACGCGACGATCTGCAAGGGGTGATGGCGCTGGTGCGCGGCGCCGATCTCGGACAGCCGTTCCAGTTCAAGAACTTCCGCGATTAAGGTTTTTGCGAAGGTGACGATCTTGAAGGGCCAGCTTGCTGGCCCTTGGGTTAGATGACAAAGTTGTCTTTGAGCCCGAGATACTCGGGCCTAGCGCACCGAGGGGCACTCCGGCGGGCAAGCCGCTACGACCCCTTCGGCACGCTCTCCCTAATAATGGGCTTTGTCAGCCGTCTGAAGGGCCAGCAAGCTGGCCCTTTCTATTACAGCGAATTTACCAGAGCTTCCAGTTGGCCGCGGTTGGTCTGTTTGGTATCGACCTTCACATAGGCGCTGCGCTCTTCGGGCACTACAATCGCCTCCGCCACGCCTGGCTGGGCCTTGAGACGGCTTTCCAGCGCAGAATCCTTCACCGCCAGTTCCGACAACGTAATGCGCAGGCTGCTGACGTACGGGGGTTCTTGCATGGTGCTGCTGACCAGGAACCAAACGGCGGCGATAACCGCACCGGCGATAAACACCAACCCGGCACCCTGCAGACCATACAACAAGCCGCCCAGGCTGCCGCCAATCGCCACGCCGATAAACTGGCTGGTGGAGTAAACCCCCATAGCGGTACCTTTGTAGCCGGCCGGCGATTCTTTGCTGATCAGCGAAGGCAGAATCGCTTCCATCACGTTAAACGCCATGAAGAACAGCTGCACGCCGGCAATGATGCCCCACAGGTGGGCGCCGGACAGCCACAACAGCACTTCGGCGCAGAACAGAACCGCCACGCAGCCCATAAACACCTGCTTCATGCGGCGTTTCATTTCGGCATAAATGATAAACGGCACCACGGCGGCGAAAGAGACCAGCATGGTGACCAAATAGACGATCCAATGCTGGCTCGGCGCCAGGCCGGCTTTTTCCATCGCCAGCGGCAGCGCCACGAAGCTGGACATCAGCAGGATATGCAGACACATGATACCGAAATTCAGCTTCAGCAGACGGGAGTTGCTCAGCACCTTGCTGAAACTGCCGCTCACGATGCTCGATTCACGGTTCAGCACGTGGCTGTCTGCCGAAGGCACTACTGCCAGGGTAATCACGATACCGGCCAAGGCCAGCACGGCAATCATCCAAAATAGCGCATGCAGGCCGAAAGCGTGGGTGACGATCGGGCCGACCACCATGGCAATGGCAAAGGTGATGCCGAAGCTGACACCGATAAACGCCATCGCCTTGGTGCGGTTCTGCTCGCGGGTCAGGTCCGACAGCAACGCCATCACTGCCGCCGCGATAGCGCCGGAGCCCTGCAATGCCCGGCCGAGGATGACGCCCCAAATGGAGTCTGTGACTGCGGCAATCACGCTGCCCAGCGCAAAGATCAATAGCCCGCCGACGATCAGCGGCTTGCGGCCGATGCGGTCGGAAATCAGGCCGAAGGGGATCTGAAACACCGCTTGTGCCAGGCCGTAAATGCCGATGGCGATACCGATCAGCGTTTCGCTGGCGCCGTTTAACGCCATACCGTAGGTGGTCAGAACCGGCAGCACCATAAACATGCCAAGCATGCGCAGTGAAAATACCGTCCCTAGCCCCCAGGTCGCCCGTCGTTCCTGCGGGGTCATTGCATTGTCGTTCATTAAAACCTCATTAAAAACCATTCCAGCAGGTTATCGGCGATAACGTCTGGTGGGATAGCTTCTGAAAAGCTGCGTCATTTTAGTGTGAAGGGCAGGGGGGGTAAATCGAATGTTGTTTAACAGATATTACAGTTCGGCGGCTTTTCGGCGAGACAAATAAAATGGGCCGCTAAGCGGCCCATTCACAGACGATTTGGCTTACCAGACGTAAGTCATCAGCGTTTCTGGCGATGCCGTGGCGCTGAAGTCGATAGACATCATTACGCTCAACGAAGTGATGGCAACAATGGAGAACACAAACAGCTTGCGCGCCCAGATGCTGTCATTTTCTGTTTTGTAACCACGCAGCGCCATACCCAGCCACCATACGCTTACCGCCGCAGCGACGATCAGGTATTTGTAGCCGGCGTAGCCGCTCAGGGTCAGCATCAGCGTAGCAATCATAAACGCCAAGATGTAGACCGTGATGTGGTTCTTCGCCACGGAAATGCCTTTGACCACCGGTAGAACCGGAATGTTGGCCGCCTGGTAATCTTTAAAGCGGAAGATGGCAATCGCGTAGGAATGCGGCATCTGCCACAGGCTAAAGATAGCCAGCAGGATCAACGCACCGGCATCAAACTCGTTGGTCACCGCGCAATAACCGATAACCGGTGGCGCAGCGCCCGACAGGCTGCCGATCAGCGTACCGTATACCGAGTGGCGTTTCATGTACAGGCTATAAACGCCGACATAAACCACGAAGCCCATCACCGCCAGCCACATGGCCAGCGGGTTGGCGCCGATATACAGCAACACAAAGCCCGCAATACCCAAAACGGTAGCATAAACCAGGGTCACACTCGGCGCGATCAGGCCTTTCACCAGCACCCGGTTCTTCGTTCTCTCCATTTTCTTGTCGATGTCGCGGTCAATGTAGTTGTTAAACACACAGCCCGAAGCGACAACCAACGAGACACCCACCAGGGTGGCGAGAAACAGGGGATAGTCGATGCTTCCTTTGGAAGCGAGCAGGAATCCCCCTACGACAGAAATTAAATTGCCGAAAATAATTCCTGGTTTAGTTACTTGCAGGTATTGCTTAATCATCACGTGCAGCTCGACTCTTTAACTGACCATCATATTGATGTTGAGGTTGTACATAATCCAGAGTGAACCCACAACAACGATACCGATGATCATAGCGGTGAACAGCAATGCCACTAGGTTCCAGCGCTCTTCCGATGAGGTATTCATGTGCAGGAAGTAAATCAGGTGAACAATCACCTGAATGACTGCCATGCCAACTACAACCGCCAGGATGGTTGAGTGAGAAGCTGTGCCGCTCATCACCATCGCAAATGGAATCACCGTCAGGATGATCGACAGGATAAAGCCGATCAGATATGACTTAACGCTACCGTGGCTTGCGCCGCCGTGAGAAGTTTCATGGGATGAATGGCTCATGACATAACCCCCAGCAGGTAAACAACGGTAAATACGCAGATCCAGACCACGTCGAGGAAGTGCCAGAACAGGCTCAGACACATCAGACGGGTTTTGTTGGTTGAAGTCAGGCCGCGCTTGCTCACCTGAATCATCATAATGACGATCCAAACCAGACCGGTAGACACGTGCAGACCGTGAGTAGCAACCAGTGCGAAGAAGCCGGACAGGAACGCACTGCGATCCGGACCGAAGCCTTCGGCGATCAAATGATGGAACTCATAGATTTCCATCGCTACGAAGCCCAGACCGAACAGGAAGGTCAGGAACAGCCAGGTATTAACGCTGCCAACCTTGCCTTTGTTCATGCCGATCATCGCCATACCGTAGGTGATGGAGCTGAACAACAGCAGGAAGGTTTCAACCAGGACAAACTTCAGATCGAAGATGTCTTTGCCAGAGGGACCGCCGGCGGTCCCGTTCACCAGTACTGCATAAGTCGCGAACAAGCTCGCAAACAAAATACAGTCGCTCATCAGGTAGATCCAGAATCCGAAGACTTTGGTCTCGCCTGCGTCATGGTGCCCATGCTCTGCATGGGCTGCGTTATGGTTAGTCAGAGTATCAGTTGACATGTTTCACGCCTGCTTTGCTGATTTGTTCATAGTGTTGGTTCTCAATGCGCTCGATTTCATCAACCTGCACATAGTAATCAACATCTTCATCGAAGCTCTTGGCAATCCAGGTCACGATCATACCTACGAAGGCAGCGATCGCCATCCACCAGATGTCCCAGATCATCGCGAAACCAAATACCAGGCTGAAGCCAGCAATAATCACACCGGCACCGGTATTTTTCGGCATATGAATCGGCTCGTACTTAGCCGGTTTCTTATAGGCTTCGCCTTTTTCTTTCATGTCCCAGAATTCATCACGGTCGTGAATCTGCGGCACTACGGCAAAGTTATAGAACGGCGGTGGAGACGAGGTAGACCACTCCAACGTACGAGCACCCCATGGGTCACCGGTCAGATCGCGGTTCTGCTCGCGGTCACGCACGCTGACGAAGATCTGGATCAGTTGGCACAGAATACCGCAGGCAATCAGAGCTGCACCACTGGCCGCTACCAGCAGCAGTGGGTGGAACTCAGGGTTGATGTTCTGGCTGATACGACGGGTCATACCCATAAAGCCCAGAGCATACAGCGGCATAAAGGCCACGAAGAAACCGATGATCCAGAACCAGAACGCACGGATACCCCATTTTTCGTTCAGCGTGAAGCCGAAGGATTTAGGGAACCAGTAAGTCAAGCCAGCGAAGCAACCGAACACCACACCACCGATGATAACGTTATGGAAGTGGGCAATCAGGAACAGACTGTTGTGCAGCACGAAGTTCGCGCCCGGAACTGCCAGCAGCACGCCGGTCATCCCACCCACGGAGAAGGTGATGATGAAGCCGATGGTCCACAGCATTGCCGAGTTGAGCTGAATGCGGCCCTGGTACATGGTGAACAGCCAGTTGAAGATTTTCACCCCGGTAGGGATGGAAATGATCATGGTGGCGATACCGAAGAAGGCGTTAACGTTCGCGCCAGACCCCATGGTAAAGAAGTGGTGCAGCCATACGATGAACGACAGAACGGTAATCGCGATGGTTGCCCATACCAGTGAGGTATAGCCGAACAGGCGTTTTCTGGAGAAGGTTGCGGTCACTTCGGAGAACACACCGAACACCGGCAGAACCAGAATATACACCTCTGGGTGACCCCAGGCCCAAATCAGGTTGATGTACATCATCATGTTGCCGCCCATATCATTGGTAAAGAAATGGGTGCCCAGATAGCGATCCAGGGTCAGCAACGCGATGGTGACGGTCAGAATTGGGAAAGAAACGATGATCAGGACGTTAGTACACAGCGCCGCCCAGGTGAACACCGGCATCTTCATCAGAGGCATGCCAGGAGCACGCATCTTCATGATGGTGGCGAAGAAGTTCACACCGGTCAACAGGGTGCCCAGACCGGAAATCTGCAGACTCCAGATCCAGTAATCGACCCCTACGCCAGGACTGTATTCCTTGCCCGACAGCGGCGGATAAGCCAGCCAACCGGTCTGCGCGAACTCACCAACCCCCAGAGAGATGTTGATCAGCACTACGCCCACCACGAAGAACCAGAAGCTCAGGGAGTTCAGGAACGGGAAGGCAACGTCACGGGCGCCGATTTGCAACGGAACCACGACGTTCATCAGACCCACCACGAAAGGCATCGCCATGAAGAAGATCATGATTACGCCGTGAGCGGTAAAGATTTGGTCGTAGTGGTGCGGCGGCAGGAACCCGGCCTCGCCGGCGGACGCAAGCGCCTGCTGGCTACGCATCATGATGGCATCGGCGAAACCACGCAGCAGCATAACCATTGCCACGATGATGTACATGATACCAATTTTTTTGTGATCGACTGAAGTCAGCCAATCGCTCCACAGCCACTTCCATTTGCCGAAATAGGTTATGAGAGCCAGCAGAGCCAGGCCCCCAATAACAATCGCAGCAACGGTGATCATGATGATCGGTTCGTGGTACGGAACCGCATCAAGTGTTAATTTTCCCAACATCAGATTATTCCTCGGCTCCGGCGTGAGCATGCTCACTCATGTCCATACCCTGGCTCATGTCCATGCCTTCATGCGCAGTAGCGCCTTTGTGCATGTTCATGTCACCCATGAATTTGCCAATAGTTTCTTTGAACAAATTCGGTTTGACACTGGAGAAGTACTCGACCGGGTTGTTTTCACTCGGCTCTGCCAGTTTGTTAAAGTCGCTGGTGGCGTTAAGGTTATTCGACGATGCTTTCACCTTGGCAACCCACTGATCGAAGTCGCCTTCGGTTGGGGTGACAATAGCGGTGAATTTCATGCCGGAGAACCCGCGACCGCTGAAGCTACTGGAAATACCGTCGTATTTGCCTGCTTCGTTGCCGATCAGGTGCAGTTTGGTCTGCATCCCGGCCATCGCATAAATCTGCCCACCTAACTGAGGAATAAAGAACGAGTTCATTACCGAGTTAGAGGTGATCTTGAATTCGACTGGAACATCTTTCGGGAAAGCCAATTCATTAACGGTTGCGATGCCTTGTTCTGGATAGATAAACAACCATTTCCAGTCGAGCGACACCACTTCGATCGTCATCGGCTTCTTGTCAGTGACAATTGGCTTGAACGGATCAAGTTCGTGGGTAGTCTTCCAGGTAATGGTGCCAAGGATGGCGATGATAATGATAGGAATGGTCCAGACGACCGCTTCGATCTTGTTGGAATGTGACCAGTTCGGACTGTACTTGGCGTCTTTGTTGGAAGCACGGTACTTCCAGGCAAAAGCGAACGCCATAAAGATAACCGGTATCACCACGATCAACATCAGCGCGATTGCAGTGATAATCAGTGTCCGTTGCTCAACACCAATTGCTCCTTTGGGGTTCATCAATACCATATTGCAACCACTGAGCATTACAGTAGATGCAATTAATGACATCATCCCAATACTTTTATTGTATTTCTTAAGTCTCATCTAACGACCTCAATTACAAAGGCTCTATTGTCGTTTCATGTGTGCGGGCATTTTACGGGAAGGTTGCAGTACTGTAAACATGCTTAAGGGAGTGTCAGCGCCTTGTTGACACTTTCTGTTAAGGGGGTCACAGATGTAACCTTGCGTGACAATTTACCAATGGCAACAACGCGTTGGCGAGCTGAATCGTGCCGGGCAAGCTCTATGTTAAGGAAAACTAACGGTATGCTGATTTTGGCACATTAACCTGCCGTATTTTAAATACGAAGGAAAGGTTTATATAATGTAAAATAATTGTTTATTTAAAGTGACGGTAATTTTATTTCCGAGCGTTTCGCTCGGATAAAAAAATAATTTTAACGGCAATTATGTTTTTTTAAGAAAAATAAACTCATCACGTTGATGCATTTTTGCCGACCGGTGCTATGACCGGCCGGCAATATCAGGCCAGCTTGGTGCGGCGCAGCGCCAGGTAGTCGAGCAGGCTGCCCATCGCGATGCCCGCCAGGCTCAGTGCGGCGCCAGTTTGCAGCAGGAGGTCAGCCAGGTTCGGCAAGGCACTCCAGTCGAGCGCGTTGGTAATCAACAGAATCAGCCAGACCCCCAGCAGCAAGCAGCCCAACGTCAGCAGACGCAGCGCCCAACGGTAAAGTTGACGGAACTCGGTACGCGGCATGAAATTGTCGGTACGCTGGGTATATTCCAGCGTTTGGCGGCACAGGCGCAACAGCAGCAGGCCTGGCAGGGCGGCGGCGATCGAGAATAAATAAAACAGCGGCCAGCCGTGTGCCTCAACGAACCAACCGGCAATCGGGCCAACATAGACGCGGCCGACGGCGGACAGAGCCGACAACAGGGCGAACTGGGTGGCGGAAAACGACTTGTTGCACAACGTCATCAGCAGCGCGACGAAGGCCGCAGTGCCCATGCCGCCGCACAGATTTTCCAGGAAGATGGCGCTGCCCATCGTCATGATGTTCTTGTCGGTGACCGCCAGGATCCAGTAACCGAGATTGGAAACTGCCTGGAGAATGCCGAACAGCATCAGGGCGCGGAACAGACTAAGGCGTTGCATCAGCACGCCGCCAAACAGCGCGCCGACGATGGTGGCGAACAAACCGAGAGTCTTGTTTACCAGTCCGACCTCCCCGGCGTCAAAGCCCACACCGCGGATCAGGAACGTAGTGCTCAGGCTGCCGGCAAAGGCGTCGCCCATCTTGTACATGACTATCAGCAATAAAATCAGCCAGGCATTGTTCCGTGCAAAGAAATCGCGCAGCGGGGCGACGACCGCCTGCTCCATAGAGCGCGGTGCCGGAATGCCATCGTCCGGCTCGGGTGCCAGCAGGGTGGCGACGATGCCAATCAGCATCAGCCCGGCCATCAGCCAATAGGTTGATTGCCAACCGAAATAGCGATCCGCCAGCCACAGCGCCAAGCCGCCGGAAACCAGCATCGCCAGCCGGTAGCCGAGAACGGAGATCGCCGCCCCCGCGCCGCGTTCTTCGGCGCTTAGCAGGTCGGTTTTATACGCATCAAAAACAATATCCTGCGAGGCAGAACAGAACGCCACCAGCACCGCCAATGCCGCCAGCCACCACAGATGTTGTGCCGGCTGCATGAAGCCCATGGCCACAATCGACACGACCAGCAGCAACTGACTGATCAGCAACCAACCACGACGCCGCCCAAGGAATGGCGGGGTGTAGCGGTCCATAAAGGGCGACCACAGAAATTTGAATACATAGGCTTGACCGACCAGTGAAAAAATACCGATGGTTTTCAGATCGATGTTTTCGACGGTCATCCAGGCTTGCAGCGTGCCGGAGGTCAGCGCCAGCGGCAAACCCGAGGCAAAGCCCAGCAGCAGGAGAATGGCGGAGTTACGCTGGGTGAAGATATTCAGATACTGTTTCGACATGAGTTCCCTGTCTGTGCCGCCCGATGGCTCAGGCGGCAAAGTATTCGCGGATTAACGCGCGTTCTGCTTGATGAAGTCGTTGACGCTGGTGTCTTGCGCCATATCGGCAATAACGTCGCCCAATACGGTGTTAACCGCGTTGGTGATTTTCTCGTTGGTCGCAGTGAAAGCACCCTGCACGTTATAAGTGGAGCGGTAGTTTTTCACCTGCTTGTTGCCGTTTTTCGCTTGAGCGGTGATCGAAATATCGGCCTTGGTGGTGATGTTATAACGCAGGTTACCTTCGGATACGTCCGCATACAGGTTGTTCACCACGATTTGCAGATCAACCGCACCATCGGCGCCGATCATGTAACCGCGCGCGCCCATTTGTTTCTCCAGCACTTCTTGCAGCAGGAAGCGTAGATCGCGCGATGGCGTAAGGGTAACAAGCTGGCCGTCGCGATTCACTTTTGCCAGCGCCTGGTCCTGGCGCTGATCTGCACCGTTAATGCTGACAGTTACGCCCTGCAGCGTTGGATCCTGCTGCGGCAGTACGATCTTGGGCGTGACGTTCAGGGTGTTGCTGCTGGTAGCACAGCCGGCCAGCATCAGAGCGGCCAACAGTGGAAGGCAAAGTTTTTTTAACATAGTTACTGTCTCATTCTCGATGGATTTTAAGCCGACTCAAACTGCTGCTGATAGAGAGGCCGGTTTGAGTAAACTTTCTGTAATAATCAGAGCGGGATAGCCAACAACGAATTGTCGACATCATAGCATCGCCGCCGGCCGGGGGAAGTGCAGAACGCACCGGAGTGACAAATTTTTACCTGCCGTTGATAAAAACATGCTTTTTTGACCATCTCAATCAGATAAACCTCAAGCGATAGCGGATGTTGGCGATTTTTGGCGGGTGGCGAAGAGAAATTTACGTGATGAATAGTCTAAAAGGGGCGAAACCGGCTAATATTGAAATAGATGGGTACGGTCCTCTGCCGGTGTAGTAAGGAGATCCTATGATTCGCGAGCAAATAGAAGCAAAGTTAAGGGCGGCATTTGAGCCCGCGTATCTGGAAGTCGTTGATGAAAGCTATCGTCATAACGTTCCGGCGGGTTCAGAAAGCCATTTTAAGGTGGTGTTGGTCAGCGATCGCTTTGTCGGAGAACGTTTCCTGACGCGTCACCGTTCGATTTACGGCGTGCTGTCGGAGGAGTTGGCCGATGGCGTACACGCCTTGGCGTTACATACTTACACGCTGAAAGAGTGGGAAGGGCTGCAGGATACCGTGCCGGCTTCCCCCCCTTGTCGCGGGGCCGGCACGTTGGCCTGACGGGTAAATTTGCAGTATCAGTGGAACTTTAACCACGATTTAGGGTATTACTACTGACGAATTTTGGGACGGCCTGCGGGCCGTTTCTGTTTTTGACGACGACACAGCCGATGCGCAATGCAGTTAAGGCCAGGTCGGTTTCGGCGGTCTTTTGGCGATCAAATCGGCAAAAGTGTGAGTTTTAGCGCGCCGGCGCCGCCTTGCTTTCCTCGACTCGCTTCGCTTGCGCCGCTATAATGTCGCGTCTTATTTTTCCGGAATGGTTTCGGGACGCTTCAGTCATCAGGGAATTCGGTTCTGTAATGTAGCCGTCCTGGTTCTTGGAACGGAGTTGACCGAGCACTGTGATTTTTTTGAGGTAACAAGATGCAAGTTTCTGTAGAAACCACTCAAGGCCTTGGGCGCCGTCTCTCTATTACTGTACCCGCTGATACTATTAATCAGGCTGTTAAAAAAGAGCTGATCAAGGCAGCGAAAAGCGTTCGTATCGACGGTTTCCGTAAAGGCCATGTGCCGATGAACATCGTTGAGCAGCGCTATGGCGCTTCCGTTCGCCAGGACGTGCTGGGCGAAGCGATGCAGCGCAGCTTTGTTGACGCGATCATCAAAGAAAAGATTAACCCGGCTGGCGCACCAAACTACGTGCCGGGCGAGTATAAAGAAGGTGAAGACTTCACTTTCGCGGTTGAATTCGAAGTGTATCCTGAAGTTGAGCTGAAAGGCCTGGATGCCATCGAAGTTGAGAAGCCAGTGGTTGACGTTAACGATGCTGACGTTGACACCATGCTGGACACTCTGCGCAAGCAGCAGGCGACCTGGAAAGACAGCGATCGTGCAGCGCAGGCTGAAGACCGCGTAACCGTTGACTTCACCGGTTCTATCGACGGTGAAGAGTTCGAAGGTGGTAAAGCCTCTGACTTCGTACTGGCCATGGGCCAGGGCCGCATGATCCCAGGCTTCGAAGAAGGTCTGGTTGGTCATAAAGCCGGTGAAGAATTCACCATCGACGTTAACTTCCCGGAAGACTATCACGCTGAAAACCTGAAGGGCAAAGCGGCTAAATTCGTTATCGTTCTGAAGAAAGTTGAAGAGCGTGAACTGCCAGAGCTGACTGAAGAATTCATCAAGCGTTTCGGCGTGGCTGATGGTTCTATTGAAGGCCTGCGTGCTGAAGTGCGTAAAAACATGGAGCGCGAGCTGAAAGGCGCAGTGCGTAACCGTATTAAGACTCAGGCAATCGACGGCCTGGTCAGCGCTAACGACATTGACGTTCCTGCTGCGCTGATCGACGGCGAAGTTGACGTTCTGCGTCGTCAGGCTGCACAACGTTTCGGCGGCAACGAGAAGCAAGCGCTGGAACTGCCACGTGAATTGTTCGAAGAGCAGGCAAAACGTCGCGTTGTTGTTGGCCTGCTGCTGGGCGAAGTGATCAGTACTCACGATCTGAAAGCTGACGAAGATCGCGTCAAGACCCTGATCGAAGAAATGGCCTCCGCTTACGAAGATCCAAGTGAAGTTGTTGAGTTCTACAGCAAAAACAAAGAGCTGATGAACAATATGCGCAACGTTGCTCTGGAAGAACAAGCGGTTGAAGCTCTGCTGGCGAAAGCGAAAGTGACTGAGAAAGCCACTACTTTCAGCGAGCTGATGAACCAGACTCAACAGGCGTAATGTCTGTACGCAGGGGCGCAACCTGTTGCGCCCTCAGGGCTGGCATGCCGGTTCCTGCGTGATAAAAAGCCCGTAACTTCGGTTGCGGGCTTTTCTTTTTGCCACGTTGCTGATTAATCTCAGGTTAAGCGTGCCAATATGCACTATATTTACCCTGTTGCGCTTGGGGCAGTCTGGCATTATGGTCATTACCGTTAGCCCGACGCATCGGTCAGGCCGGTAAAAATACTGCGCCGGGCTTGAAATTCTGCCAATGGCCCCAATCTGTAAAATGTATATATATGTGCTGTTTGCCAGAGTGCGCGGGATGATTATAACCGTCGGGTACGTGTGGCGCGGTCGAATGCTTGAGCATAGTCATCATGACCGTTCTCAAGTAGAATCGGTGCAATAGGGTGTAACCCTGGCCGCCAAGGCAATTTCTATTAGGAGACGGTAATGTCATACAGTGGCGAACGAGATCAATTTGCACCTAACATGGCCCTGGTGCCGATGGTGGTAGAGCAGACTTCACGCGGGGAGCGTTCTTACGACATCTATTCCCGCCTGCTGAAAGAGCGCATTATTTTCCTGACCGGCCAGGTAGAAGATCACATGGCCAACCTGATTGTGGCGCAGATGCTGTTCCTGGAAGCGGAAAGCCCGGAAAAAGACATTTACCTCTACATCAACTCTCCGGGTGGTGTGATCACCGCAGGCATGTCAATCTATGACACCATGAAGTTCATCAAGCCGGACGTCAGCACCATTTGTATGGGCCAGGCGTGCTCGATGGGCTCTTTCCTGCTGACTGCAGGTGCGAAGGGCAAGCGTTTCTGTCTGCCGAACTCACGCGTGATGATTCACCAGCCGTTGGGCGGCTATCAGGGGCAGGCGACGGATATCGAAATCCATGCGCGTGAAATCCTGAAGGTGAAGGCGCGCATGAACGAGTTGATGGCGGAACATACCGGCCAGACGCTGGAGCAGATCGAACGCGATACCGAGCGCGATCGCTTTATGACCGCGGAAGAAGCAGTAGAATACGGTCTGGTTGACGGCATTCTGACGCACCGCAGCTAGAACCACGCGGCTGGCGAGGTATATGTGCGAGCCGATAGACTATAGTAATCAGAGTGGGCGCGGCTCGCTCTGATGAGCATTATCGGCGTTCCCGGTATGAGTTTTGGGCGCACTGCCGCCGTGATTTTCCTGCGGGAAAAAGACTAAAGAAGAGGTTTACTGATGACAGATAAGCGCAAAGACGGTTCAGGAAAGCTGCTGTATTGCTCTTTCTGCGGCAAAAGCCAGCATGAAGTGCGTAAGCTGATTGCCGGTCCGTCAGTGTATATCTGCGATGAATGTGTTGACCTGTGTAACGACATTATTCGCGAAGAGATTAAAGAAGTTTCCCCGCATCGTGAGCGTAGCGCGCTGCCGACGCCGCATGAGATCCGACACCACCTGGATGACTATGTCATCGGTCAGGAACAGGCGAAGAAAGTGCTCGCGGTAGCGGTATACAACCACTACAAACGCCTGCGCAACGGCGATAGCAGCAATGGTATCGAGTTGGGGAAAAGCAACATTCTGCTGATTGGCCCGACCGGTAGCGGTAAAACCCTGCTGGCGGAAACGCTGGCGCGTTTCCTGGATGTGCCTTTCACCATGGCCGATGCCACCACGCTGACCGAAGCCGGTTATGTGGGCGAGGACGTGGAGAATATTATCCAGAAGCTGTTGCAGAAGTGTGACTACGACGTGCAAAAAGCGCAGCGCGGTATTGTCTATATCGATGAAATCGATAAGATTTCCCGTAAGTCAGACAACCCGTCCATTACCCGTGACGTGTCGGGCGAGGGCGTGCAGCAAGCGCTGTTGAAACTGATCGAAGGCACCATCGCCGCCGTTCCGCCACAGGGTGGCCGCAAGCATCCGCAGCAGGAATTCCTGCAGGTTGATACCTCGAAAATCCTGTTTATCTGTGGCGGCGCCTTTGCCGGTCTGGATAAAGTGATCGGCCAGCGCGTCAATACCGGTTCCGGTATCGGCTTCGGTGCGACCGTGAAGGGCGAGTCCGAGAAAGCGACCGAAGGTGAACTGTTGCTGCAGGCCGAACCGGAAGATCTGATCAAGTTTGGCCTGATCCCTGAGTTCATCGGTCGTCTGCCAGTGGTCGCGACGCTGAGCGAACTGAGCGAAGATGCGTTGATTCAGATCCTGAAAGAGCCGAAAAATGCCCTGACCAAACAGTATCAGGCATTGTTCAATCTGGAAGGTGTGGAGCTGGAGTTCCGTGATGAAGCGCTGAACGCTATCGCCAAGAAGGCCATGACGCGTAAAACCGGTGCGCGCGGCCTGCGCTCTATCGTTGAAGGTGCGTTGCTGGACACCATGTACGACCTGCCGTCAATGGACAGCGTCGATAAAGTAGTGATCGACGAATCGGTCATCGCCGGCCAGTCCAAACCTCTGTTGATTTACGGCAAACCGGAAGCACAGGCTTCAGGCGAATAATTAGCCAGTCAAACCAGAAAGTTAATACCAAAATGGGGGATTTTATCCCCCATTTCTTTTTCCTGCGTTCTGGCCGTTGAATGTCAGAGATTCATCCCCATATACTCATTAACCAGATTTTATGAAACGTTTGATGCTTGCGTCTCATGAGATTCCCCTCAACCTGGCGGAAACTAAACTAAGAGAGAGCTCTATGAACCCTGAGCGTTCCGAACGCATTGAAATCCCCGTCTTGCCTTTGCGCGACGTGGTGGTTTATCCGCACATGGTGATCCCGTTATTTGTTGGCCGGGAAAAATCAATTCGGTGCCTCGAAGCAGCAATGGATCATGATAAAAAGATCATGCTGGTGGCACAGAAAGAGGCCTCAACGGATGAACCTGGCATTAACGATTTGTTCTCTGTCGGCACAGTCGCTTCTATCTTGCAGATGCTGAAACTGCCAGACGGCACGGTAAAAGTGCTGGTGGAAGGCTTGCAGCGGGCACGTATTACTACGCTTTCCGATAGCGGAGAGCATTTTGCCGCCCAGGCAGAATATCTTGAATCACCGGCGATCGACGAGCGTGAACAAGAAGTCCTGGTGCGCACGGCAATCAATCAGTTTGAAGGCTACATCAAACTGAACAAGAAAATTCCACCGGAGGTGCTGACGTCATTGAACAGCATCGACGACGCTGCACGCCTGGCGGATACCATCGCCGCGCACATGCCGCTGAAACTCAGCGACAAGCAGTCGGTACTCGAGATGTTCGACATCACCGAGCGTTTGGAATATCTGATGGCGATGATGGAATCGGAAATCGACCTGCTGCAGGTTGAGAAACGTATCCGTAACCGCGTCAAGAAACAGATGGAAAAAAGCCAGCGCGAGTACTATCTGAATGAGCAAATGAAAGCGATTCAGAAAGAACTGGGCGAGATGGACGACGCGCCGGACGAGCACGAAGCGCTGAAGCGCAAGATCGAAGCGGCGAAAATGCCGAAAGACGCACGTGAAAAAACCGAAGCGGAACTGCAAAAGCTGAAAATGATGTCACCGATGTCTGCGGAAGCGACGGTGGTGCGCGGTTACATCGATTGGATGCTGCAGGTACCCTGGAATGCGCGCAGCAAGGTGAAAAAGGACCTGATCAAGGCGCAGGAAGTGCTCGATATCGATCACTACGGCCTGGAACGCGTCAAAGACCGCATTCTTGAGTATCTCGCAGTACAGAGCCGCGTCAGCAAAATCAAAGGGCCTATCCTGTGCCTGGTAGGGCCTCCGGGCGTGGGTAAAACCTCGCTTGGCCAGTCGATCGCCAAAGCGACCGGCCGCCAGTACGTGCGTATGGCGCTGGGGGGCGTGCGTGACGAAGCGGAAATCCGCGGTCACCGCCGTACCTATATCGGTTCGATGCCGGGCAAGCTGATCCAGAAAATGGCCAAGGTTGGGGTGAAAAACCCACTGTTCCTGCTGGACGAGATCGACAAGATGTCTTCCGACATGCGTGGCGATCCCGCGTCTGCATTGCTTGAGGTGCTGGATCCGGAACAGAACGTGGCGTTTAACGATCATTATCTGGAAGTGGATTACGATCTGTCCGACGTGATGTTCGTTGCCACCTCGAACTCGATGAACATTCCTGCGCCGCTGCTGGACCGTATGGAAGTTATCCGCCTGTCTGGATACACCGAGGACGAGAAGCTCAACATCGCCAAGCAGCACCTGTTGCCGAAGCAACTTGAGCGTAACGCCCTGAAAAAAGGTGAGCTGACGGTCGACGACAGCGCCATCACCGGCATTATCCGCTATTACACCCGCGAAGCCGGGGTGCGTAGCCTGGAGCGTGAAATCTCCAAACTGTGCCGTAAAGCGGTGAAAACGCTGCTGATGGACAAAAAGATCAAGCATATCGAGATCAACGGCGACAACCTGAAAGATTACCTGGGCGTGCAGCGCGTTGACTACGGCCGTGCGGACACCGAAAACCGCGTGGGCCAGGTCACCGGTCTGGCATGGACAGAAGTGGGCGGCGATCTGCTGACCATTGAAACCGCTTGCGTGCCGGGCAAAGGCAAGCTGACTTACACCGGTTCTTTGGGTGAAGTTATGCAGGAATCGATTCAGGCGGCGCTGACCGTGGTCCGCGCGCGCGCGGACAAGCTGGGCATCAACGCTGATTTTTACGAGAAGCGTGACATCCACGTGCATGTGCCGGAAGGTGCGACGCCGAAAGATGGCCCAAGCGCCGGTATTGCCATGTGCACTGCGTTGGTTTCCTGCCTGACGGGCAACCCGGTTCGCGCCGACGTGGCGATGACCGGCGAGATCACGCTGCGTGGCCTGGTATTGCCGATTGGCGGTCTGAAAGAAAAACTGCTGGCGGCGCACCGCGGCGGTATCAAAACCGTGCTGATCCCGTATGAGAACAAGCGCGATCTGGAAGAGATCCCAGATAATGTCATCGCCGATCTGGATATTCATCCGGTGCAGCGAATTGATGAAGTTTTGAACCTTGCGTTGCAAAACCCGGCGTTCGGCGCACTGCCGGTAGCGGCAAAATAGTGACGAATAGCAAAAACCATTGATAAAACTTATGCTGGCAAGTCATTTCGGACTTGCCAGTCTTTTTTTGTACCGCTAAGTTAGACAGCTGTCGGCCCGCGTTTTGCCACGCTTTCGGTGGCTTGCCAAGGTTCGATGGGATTGATATAACAGCTGCGCTGTCGCCACCGTAGGGATTTTTCGGTGCGACGATTGAATTCTAGAGGGGATGATAGAGTGAATAAGTCACAACTGATCGACAAAATTGCCGCAGGTGCTGATATTTCCAAAGCGGCAGCTGGACGTGCTTTAGATGCAGTAATTGCTTCTGTTACCGAATCCTTGAAGGAAGGGGATGACGTGGCCCTGGTTGGTTTCGGTTCTTTTACGGTGCGTGAGCGTTCGGCCCGTACTGGCCGCAATCCGCAAACAGGTAAAGAGATCAATATCGCGGCAGCCAAAGTTCCGGCCTTCCGTGCAGGGAAAGCGCTGAAAGACGCAGTAAACTGATCGTTTGCGTCTAACCGGTTAGCGTTACAGGGTTTTGTAATAAACAATCACCTGACGCAACGGTGCTGGTAAGGTAAGATATAAGGCGCATCAGATTGATGCGCTTTTTTTATTTTTGTCGCAGGGAACGCGCCTGCGCAAGGGTGTTTTTAATCCACATCACAGCGGAGTGTTGTCACACTATGATGGACAATTTACGCGCGGCAGCTAATCACGTCGTGCTCAAAATCATCCTGGGCCTGATCATTTTGTCATTCCTTTTGACAGGGGTGGTCAGCTATCAGGGGAGTGCCGGTGATTATGCAGCGAAGGTCAATGGCCAGGTGATCGAGCGTGCTCAGCTGGAACAGGCTTTCCAAAGCGAACGCAGCCGGATGCAGCAACAGCTGGGTGACCAGTTCTCCGCACTGGCGGGCAACGAAGGCTATATGCAGCAGATGCGCCATCAGGCACTGTCACAGTTGATCGACAACATGCTGCTGGATCAATACGCCAAAAAATTAGGCCTGAGCGTCAGCGACGATCAGGTAAAAGACGCCATCCGTAAGGCGCCTTACTTCCAGACCAACGGCCAGTTCGATAATGCCAAGTATCTCGATCTGATTAGTCGCATGGGGTACACCGCCGATAACTTCGCGCAGTCGATGCGCCAGCAACTGGTTAATCAGCAGGTGATCCAGGCTTTCGGTCAATCAGGCTTCGTGTTGCCATCCGAGTCCCAAGGCATGGCGGCTCTGGTGCTGCAGGAGCGCAACGTGCGTCTGGCGACCCTGGACCTGAAAGCGTTGCAGGCTAAACAGACCGTGACCGACGATGAGCTGAAAGACTACTACAGCCAAAACAAGAACAGCTTCATTGCGCCGGAACAGGTCAAAGTGAGCTACATCCCGATGGACGCCGCCTCGATGCAAGACAAGGTGACGGTGGCAGATGCGGATATCAGCGCCTACTACGACCAGCACAAAAGCAGCTACGGCCAGCCTGAGCGCAAAAATTACAGTGTGATCCAGCTGAAAACCGAGGCGGAAGCCAATGAGGTGTTGGATGAGCTGAAAAAAGGCGGCGATTTCGCCACTCTGGCGAAAGAAAAATCCACTGACATCATCTCACGCCGCACCGGCGGTGAGCTGGGCTGGCTGGAGCCGGAAACGACCGCAGATGAGCTAAAGCAGGCTAACCTGACCGAAAAAGGCCAGCTTTCCGGCGTAGTGAAATCCTCCGTAGGTTATCTGGTGGTGCGTTTGAACGACATCGCTCCGGAGAAAGTGAAGCCGTTGAGCGAAGTGCGTGACGACATCGCTAAACAGGTCAAGCAAGAGAAAGCGGTAGACGCTTATTACGCGCTGCAGCAGAAGGTGAGCGAAGCCGCTACCAGCGATAACGAGTCTCTGGCGTCAGCTGAAGGGGCCGCTGGCGTGAAAGCGGCACAAACCGAATGGTTCACCCGCGACAACGTTCCGGCAGCGCTGAACTTTAAACCGGTCATCCAGTCGATTTTCGACGGTTCGCTGATTGGCGAGGGCGGCTCTCCGGGCAGCAACTCCGACGTGATCACCGTTGATGGCGACCGCGCCTTCGTGATCCGCGTGTCTGGTCACAAGCCGGAAGGCATTGAGCCGTTCGACCAGGTTAAAGATCGTGTGGCTGAGCTGGTTAAGCGCAACAAGGCTGAGCAAGAAGCCAAACTGCAGGGCGAGAAGCTGCTGGTTGAGCTGAAACAGGGCAAGGGCGACGAAGCGATGAAAGCGGCCGGCCTGAGCTTTGGCAGTGTGCAGAAGATGGCGCGTGCGCCGGAAGACAGCCAACTGGTGCAGAGCGTGTTTGCGCTGCCGCATCCGCAGGAAGGCAAACTGGTTTACGGCATGTCGCAAGATCGCCAGGACAACGTGGTGCTGATTGCGCTTGATGCGGTGAATCCGGGCACCTTACCGGCAGAAGAAATGAAAACTTTCGTTGGCAAGATGGAAGAAGGGGCGACCGGTGTGTCCTTCGACTCTCTGCTGGCCAGCCTGCGTAAAGAAGCCAAGATCAAAATGGGTGCCGCTGAGCAGCAACAGCCTCAGTAAGCCCCGCATTTTTGTGCAACGCAATGTAATAACCAAAGGCCGCTTTCGCGGCCTTTTCCATATCTGAAATCCGCCAATTGCCGATCGTCACCCGCTGCGGCAAGGTAGCCATGCTGTTAAACACAAGGAGGATACAGCATGCAACTTACAGAAATAAAAGCAGTTAATGGTTATGGTTTCAGCCTCAAAGTGCTGCTGACGGCGGCCCTGATTTGCCTGACGGGGCCGTCGATGGCCGCAGTGGAAAAAGCGGGGGCTGCTCCGCCGGTATTATCTGCGCCGGCGGTTAAGGCGGGGCAGGGAAGTGAGGCTGTGGTCGCCGTCGATGATGAAGCCTCAGTCAGCATCAATCAGGCCGATGCCGAGCAACTGGCCAGCGTGTTGAAGGGCGTAGGGCTTAAGAAAGCGGAAAACATCGTGCGCTACCGCGAGCAGAACGGTCCGTTTACACAGATAGAACAACTTCAGGAAGTACCGGGCATTGGGTCCGCACTGTTTGAAAGGAATCGTGCACGACTCAAAATGTGATGCTGTTCACGGCTGCGTGGCAAAGTGCCATTGCAGCCTTTTTCCTCTGCTACATTTTACAGGTCTTACCAGTTTGGCATGTTGACCAAACGGGTGTGGGGGCAGTACGCCGTCCCCGCTTTATTCTGTAATCACCAGGCAGGAGCAGCGGTTCCCTATGCATCATACCTTTATTAAAGTCCGTGGTTATCATCTTGATGTTTATCAACACGTTAATAATGCCCGCTATCTGGAGTTTCTGGAGGAGGCGCGCTGGGATTGGCTGGAGAATCATGAAGGCTTCCGTTGGATGACGGAAAACAACATCGCCTTTATCGTGGTGAACATCAATATCAATTACCGCACTCCGGCGGTGTTGGGGGACAAACTGCGCATCGACAGCCAGATGGTGCAGCTTAACGGCAAAAGCGGTGTGCTAAGCCAGAAGGTGACGCAGGATGCAACGGGCACGCTGGTTGCGGATGCGCTACTGACCTTCGTCTGTATCGATCTGAAAACCCAACGGGCGTTGCCGATTGAGGGGCAACTGCGCGAACACCTGCAGGTGCTCACGCAGCCGGAGAATCAGTAAAGCAACGCGCGGCAATCTTTGCCGCCGTTATATCCGTCATATTTCAAGCGGCATCCTTGTTGGCTATTCGAATCACTTACTTGAGTAAGCTCATCGGGATGCGTTTGCTTGCCGCCTCGATGCCACTCGAATTATTTAGGGTATGTACACTCAGGCCAGGCCGGTTTTCTGTTTCAGGCTAGCCATCACTTCGGCTTTGTTGATTTGATATTGCTTCAGGCCGTTGGCGCGCAGGTGGCAGGCAGCGCATTCGCCGCAGCCATCGCCCTGAATACCGTTGTAGCAGGTCAGGGTATCCTGACGTACCCGATCCAACTGCTGATAGTAATCCGCCAGCGCCCAGGTCTCTGCCTTATTCAGCCACATCAACGGCGTTTCGAAGCGAATATCGCGGGCGATACCGAGCACCACTGCGTGATTCAGCGCTTTGACAAACTCGTCGCGGCAATCCGGGTAACCGGAAAAGTCGGTTTCACAAACGCCGGTGATCACGGCTTCGGCTTCCACCTGGTAGGCATAGATAGCGGCCAGCGTCAGGAACAGGATATTACGGCCCGGCACGAAAGTGCTTGGCAGCCCGTCTTTCTGCTCGCTGTCATAAACAGGCACCGGAATGTTGTCACGGGTCAGGCTGCTGATAGCCAGCTCGTTGAGCAAGCCCACGTCCAGTACCTTATGCGCTTTGGCGCTAAGCGCCACCGACAGCGCCTGAGCGACTTCGATTTCGGCGCGGTGACGCTGGCCGTAATCGAACGTGATGCAATGCACTTCATCGTACTGCTGCAATGCCTGAATCAAGCAGGTCGTGGAATCTTGTCCACCGCTGAAAACGACAACCGCGCGTTTCATAAAATCACCTTATTTTATGGCTGAAGCCAGACCCGATACATGCCCGGGCGGCCGAATAAAAAATGCGTGCGGCAACTAGGGTAGCAGAAATGGCTGCATGTCGTAGCCGCCGCTTCTATTTATCACTGAGGAGGCTCTGGTTGATTCTCCACCGGGGGTGGCAGCCAGGCCTGGCAGAAATCAAACCAGCCATAGGCGGTCAGGGTAACGCCATGAATGCGCGGTGGTGCGCTGATTTGATATTGGTAGTGAAACAGCGGGGTGATGATCGCCGCTGCCATCAACTGCTGATAGTAAGTTTTCAATTGCTCAAAACGCGGTTGCTGCGCGGGAAGTTGCTGGATCCGTTGCAACGTTTGTTGCTGATGTTGCCAGCGTGAGTCAGGCAAAATGCCACGCCACAGCGTATCTTGCCGCAACCAGCTTTCCAGCGTGGCCTCTGGCGACTCGCCGATCAGGTTATCCGCCAGCAGGAGATCGGCCTGCTCGATTTGCTCCGCGCTTTGCCAGCGTTTGCCCGCATAGTAACGCACCTCCAGCTCACAGCCATGGCGTGCCAATAACTGTTGCAGCGCCACCGTGACCGTCTCCAGCTCAACCGGCGGCCGGTACAACAGCGTCAGCCTGGCGGGCAGGGCAATATCTTTGCTGGCTTGATGCTGCGGGATCGCCCAGCCAGGCAGCATCTCGCGGCTGGGAGTGATGACGCTGTTGGGTACCGGCAGATTGGCCAGCAGGCCGGATTGCTGGATTAGCATCAGCAGTTTCTGCCCCTGCGCTTCACTTAGCACGCCATGCTTCAGGTTAATCGCCAGATAGCACCAGCCCAGGCTCATGCTGCGTTGCACCGGCCGGGCCAGCGCCAGCTCTTCCTGAGGGCCGATGGTAATACGCACCGGGTGCTGGCAACTGGTGTAGGCGCTGCCGACATGCAGTTCCGGGGTGATCCAATACTCAATGCTCTCCAGATAAGGATGCTGCAAATGATAAAACGAATGCTGCTCCAGGCGAACCAGATGCGGCTCATTTAACATCAGCTTAAAGGGGCCGGCGCCAATGCCCGGTGAATCTGGGTGAGTCAAAAGACAGGGCAACTCTGCCAGCCGGTGTGCCAGCCAGTAGTCTGGGCGCTGCAGATCAAACTGGATGCACAGCGCATGAGGCAGGCTGATGGCGGCAACGCTGGCCAGGCTTGGCTGGCTGCGCGGGTGCTGGAACAATTTCTTCAGCGTTTGCAGCAGCTGTTGCCCGGTCAGAGGTTCGCCGTTATGCCAACGCAACTGGCTGCGCAGGAAAAACTGCCAGCGCAGGCCATCCTCGCTGATTTGCCAGTGATGAGCCAGATCCGGTTGCGGCTCGGGGTTGCCGGTCATAAAGCGCGTCAATCCGGCGTGCAGGGTGGCGACCAGATGCTGCTCGGCACGGCCGGTGAGGGTCAGCGGATCCAGGGTTTCCAACGTGCGGTAGTAGGGGATACGCAGCGTCGGGCTGCCCGCCTGCCATTGGCCGCCGAGGTGCGGGCTGAGCAACTCTTGCAGATGCTGCGGATCCAACTGCGCCATTTCCAGCGCGCCCTGATGATCGCCATTATGCAACAACCTTTGCAGATGAGCGGCCCGCAGTTCATCCGGGGTTTTCAGGCAGTGAAGGCGGGCACGTTTGCCGCGCCCGGCCTGTGAATGCCAGCTCAGCCAGCCTTGATCCTGCAACTGCTGCACCAGCGTGCGGGCATGGCGTTCGCTGCAATAGAACAGCGCCGCCAGCTCGCCGATGGTGATCGCCACCGGCGCGCCGCCGATCTGCTGGTACAGGCGTTGATATTGGCTGAGACGGTGAGTCAGGCGCATGATAGAAATCCGGAACAGTTTTGCAGAATTGTTCACTATTACTTCCGCAAATGCCATCCCATACTGCAGTGATTGTAATCGCGTTCACATTCACGAGGTCTTTATGTATCGTCTGGCGGCTTTTGATATGGATGGCACTTTGCTGACGCCGGATCACCGGGTCGGATCGGAAACCCTGGCGGTGCTGAAGCAACTGGTTGAACGGGACATGATCGTGACCTTCGCCACCGGGCGCCACTACCTTGATGCTCAGCCGATCATGGCGCAACTCGGCCTGCAGGGCTATCTGATTACCGGCAACGGCACCCGGGTTTATGACAATCAGGGGCAGCAGCTGCATGCCACCGATTTGCCTGCCGATATTGCCGAAGAGGTGCTGCATACCCACTGGCGCACCGAGGCCAGCATGCACGTTTTTCGTGATGAAGGCTGGATAACGGAATTTGCGGTACCGGACGAGATGCTAAGGGCACACCACCTGAGCGGTTTTCGTTTCCAACTGGCGGAACTGCGCCGGTTGCCGGCGTTCGGCAACAGTAAAGTGTGTTTTATCGCGCCGCACGAGGCGTTACTGGCGTTGCAGCTGCAATTGCAGGCGCATCTGGGCGATAGGGCCGATCTCTGTTTTTCCGCCTACGAGTGCCTGGAAGTACTGCCGCTCGGCTGCAACAAGGGCACGGCGTTGGATATGTTGAGCCGCCACCTGGGGATAACGATGGCGGACTGCATGGCGTTTGGCGATGCGATGAACGACAAGGAGATGCTGGCGACGGTGGGGCACGGCGTAGTAATGGGCAATGCCTTGCCGCAGTTGAAGTCGCTGCTGCCCCGGCTACCGGTTATCGGCCACTGTGAACAGCAGGCGGTGGCTCACTATTTGCAACATTGGCTGCGTTCACCTTACCTCACCTATTCCCCCGAATTATGAGGTTTTACTTTTACAGCCGGCCGGGTATGACTTACCCGGCTTTTTTTGTTCTCGAAGCCTACAAATCTTCCAGTTGCGCCAGCCAGGGCGTCAGGTCACCGATAGTGCTGCTCACCCATTCTGGGTTGTAATAAGTGTCCAGATAGCGTTCGCCGCTGTCGCACAACAGGGTAACGATCGACCCCTGCTCACCCTTTTCACGCATTTGTTTCGCCAATTGCAGCGCGCCCCACACGTTGGTGCCGGTGGAGGCACCCACTTTGCGCCCCAGAACCTTTTCCAGCCAGTGGATAGTGGCGACGCTGGCCGCATCCGGTACGCGCAGCATAGCGTCGACCACCGACGGAATAAATGAAGGCTCGGCGCGTGGGCGGCCAATGCCTTCGATCCGGCTGCCGCAGCTGCCGATAATGGTGCGGTCGCGCTGGTGGAAACAATCGTAGAACACCGAGTTTTCCGGATCGACTACCGTCAGGCGCGTGTCGTGCCCTTGATAGCGAATATAGCGCCCCAGAGTTGCAGAGGTGCCGCCGGTACCGGCGCTCATCACAATATGTTTGGGAACCGGGAACGGCTCGCGCGCCATCTGGCGGAAGATGCTGTCGGCGATGTTGTTGTTACCGCGCCAGTCTGTCGCACGCTCGGCGTAGGTAAACTGATCCATATAGTGGCCGCTCAGCTCTTTCGCCAACTGTTCGGAGACGGCGTAAATTTGCGCTGCATGATCGACAAAGTGGCAGCGGCCGCCGTAGAAGGCGATTTGCTCAACTTTGCGGCGCGCGGTACACGACGGCATTACGGCGATAAACGGCAAACCAATCAGCCGGGCGAAGTAGGCCTCTGATACCGCGGTACTGCCGGAAGACGCTTCGATAATCGTGGTGTTTTCGGTGATCCAACCGTTGCACAAACCGTACAGGAACAGGGAACGGGCCAACCGGTGCTTCAGGCTGCCGGTCGGGTGAGTGCTTTCATCTTTCAGGTACAGGCAGATACCGGGAAATTCAGGCAGGTTCAGGCGGATCAGGTGCGTGTCGGCGGAGCGTTGGAAATCCGCTTCTATTTCACCGATCGCATATTTTACCCAAGAATTTGTCATCGTCTGGCCTCAGAATAGGGGGGCTTGTTTACCGCGTAGCATAGCCTGTCGCAGGGAAAAAAGGATTGCCATTTTCCCTGTTTAATCGCCTAATAGGAGAAAATTTTTCTCCTGGTTGATGATATGTTAGATAAAACAGACCGTAAATTACTGTGCATGCTGCAACAGGACTGCACGCAGTCGCTGCAGGCGCTGGCCGACGCGGTCAATCTGACGTCGACACCCTGTTGGAAAAGGCTAAAGCGGCTGGAAGATGAAGGCTACATCCGGGGGCGCGTCGCGCTGCTGGATAACGAAAAGCTGGGCCTGGGGTTGACGGCGTTTGTGCTGATCAAAACCCAGCAGCACAGCAGCGAGTGGTATCAGAAGTTCGTGCAACTGACCAAGCAGATGCCGGAAGTGCTGGCGTTCTATCGCATGGCGGGCGAGTACGATTACCTGATGCAGGTGGAAGTGGCGGACATGAAGAGTTACGACAACTTTTACAAGCGCCTGGTGAACGGCGTGCCGGGGCTGATTGACGTCACCTCCAGCTTCGCGATGGAAAAAATCAAATACACCACCGCGCTGCCGGTTCCCGAGTGAAATGTTCACCAAACTGGCAAAGTAACGGTGGTATTCTACTCTGCTGAGTCAGAGCGAGAGTAAAATCGACTACATTATCCTGGAATAAAACTGCGTGAGATTATTTGCTCAAATCGGCTGGTATTTCCGCCGCGAGTGGCGCCGCTACCTGGGGGCGGTGGTGCTGCTGATCGTCATCGCCATACTGCAACTGTTGCCGCCCAAGCTGGTGGGCATCATTGTCGACGGCGTCACCGAGAAACAGATGTCCGCCGGCGTGTTGATGGCCTGGCTGGGGCTGATGCTCGGGACTGCCGTGATTGTTTACCTGCTGCGCTACGTGTGGCGGGTGCTGCTGTTTGGTGCCTCCTACCAACTCGCCGTTGAACTGCGCGAGAATTTTTATCGCCAGCTCAGCCGGCAGAACCCGGCCTTTTATCTGCGTCACCGCACCGGTGATCTGATGGCGCGTGCGACCAATGATGTGGATCGGGTGGTTTTCGCCGCCGGTGAAGGGGTGCTGACGCTGGTGGATTCACTGGTGATGGGGTTGGCGGTGCTGGTGGTGATGAGTACCCAAATCAGCTGGCAACTGACCCTGCTGTCGCTGATCCCGATGCCGATCATGGCGATTGTGATTAAGTATTACGGCGATCAGTTGCATCAGCGCTTTAAATCGGCGCAGGCAGCGTTTTCCAGCCTGAACGATCAGGCTCAGGAAAGCATGACCAGCATCCGCATGATCAAGGCATTCGGCCTGGAAGATCATCAGTCCAACCAGTTTGCGGAAGTCGCCGCCCAAACCGGCGCCAAAAACATGCATGTGGCGCGAATAGACGCCCGTTTTGATCCGACGATTTATATCGCCATCGGCGCCTCTAATCTGTTGGCGATCGGCGGCGGCAGCTGGATGGTGGTCAACGGTTCGCTGACGCTTGGCCAACTGACCAGCTTCGTGATGTACCTTGGCCTGATGATTTGGCCGATGCTGGCGCTGGCCTGGATGTTCAACATCGTGGAGCGCGGCAGCGCAGCCTATGGCCGTATTCGCAGCCTGCTGGAGGAAGCGCCGGCGGTGACGGACGGCGAGAACATATTGCCGGCCGGGCGCGGCAGCCTGGAGGTCGACATCCGGGCGTTCCATTACCCGGGCAATTCGCACGCGGCGCTGCACGATGTGGCGCTGAAGCTGGAGCCGGGGCAGATGCTCGGCCTGTGCGGGCCAACCGGCGCCGGGAAGTCGACGCTGTTGTCGTTGATCCAGCGTCAGTTTGACATTGATGATGGCCAGGTTAGCTATCAGGGGATGCCGCTGACCCAGGTGAAGCTTGACGATTGGCGCTCAAGGCTGTCCGTGGTCAGCCAGACGCCGTTCCTGTTTTCGGACAGCGTTGCCAACAATATCGCACTGGGTAATCCGGGGGCGACGCAGGAGCAGATTGAGCGCGCAGCCCGCCTGGCCAGCGTGCATGAGGATATCTTGCGGTTGCCGCAGGGCTATGAAACCGAAGTGGGTGAGCGCGGCGTAATGCTCTCCGGTGGGCAGAAGCAGCGTATTTCCATTGCACGTGCCCTGTTGCTGGATGCGGAGATCCTGATCCTCGACGACGCGCTCTCGGCGGTGGATGGTCGTACTGAACATCAGATCCTGCACAATTTACGCAGTTGGGGGCAGAACCGTACGGTGATTATCAGCGCGCACCGGCTTTCGGCGTTGACCGAAGCCAGCGAGATCCTGGTGATACAGCACGGCGGCGTGGCGCAGCGCGGCCAGCATGCGTCGCTGGCGGCTCAGCCAGGCTGGTATCGCGATATGTATCGCTATCAGCAACTGGAGGCGGCGCTGGATGAAGCTCCGCAAGTCGGCGAGGAGATGTTAGCCAATGAATAAAATGCAAAAGCTGTGGCCGACGCTGAAACGGCTGCTGGCTTATGGCTCGCCCTACCGCAAACCGCTGGGGCTGGCGGTGTTGATGCTGTGGGTAGCGGCAGCGGCGGAAGTCGCCGGGCCGATTCTGGTCAGTTACTTTATCGATAATTACGTCGCCAAAGGCCAATTGCCGTTAATGATCGTCTGCGGGCTGGCGGCGGCCTACATTCTATTGGAGCTGTTGGCGGCGGCGCTGCACTATTTTCAGGCGCTGCTGTTCAATCAGGCTGCGGTGGGGGTGGTTCAACGTCTGCGTACCGATGTGATGGACGCTGCACTGCGTCAGCCGCTCAGCGCCTTCGACACGCAACCGGTCGGGCAGTTAATCTCACGGGTGACCAATGACACCGAAGTGATTAAAGATCTGTACGTGATGGTGGTTTCCACCGTGCTGAAAAGTGCCGCGTTGATTGGTGCCATGCTGGTGGCGATGTTTAGCCTCGACTGGCGCATGGCGCTGGTGGCGATTTGCATCTTCCCGGCGGTATTTGTGGTGATGGGCATTTACCAGTACTACAGCACGCCGGTCGTGCGCCGGATGCGCGGCTACCTGGCGGACATCAATGACGGTTTTAATGAAGTGATCAGTGGCATGGGCGTGATCCAGCAGTTCCGTCAGCAGATCCGCTTTGGCGAACGCATGAGCGCAGCCAGTCGTTCACACTATTCCGCGCGTATGCAGACGCTGCGCCTGGACGGTTTTCTGCTGCGGCCGCTGCTCAGCCTGTTTTCGGCGCTGGTGTTGTGCGGCCTGCTGATGCTGTTTGGTTTCAGCGGCGAAGGGTCGATAGGCGTCGGCGTGCTGTATGCCTTTATCAATTACCTGGGGCGTTTGAATGAGCCGTTAATCGAACTGACGTCGCAACAGTCGATCCTGCAACAGGCGGTGGTGGCAGGCGAGCGCATTTTCGAGCTGATGGACCGCAGCCAGCAAAGCTACGGGACGGACGATCGCCCGCTGGAAAGCGGCCGTATCGACATCGACAACCTGAGTTTCGCTTACCGTGAAGATAAAAAGGTGCTGCAACATATTTCGCTGTCGGTGCCTTCGCGCGGTTTCGTGGCGCTGGTTGGCCATACCGGCAGCGGCAAGAGCACCTTGGCTAATTTGCTGATGGGCTATTACCCGGTCAACGAAGGTGAAGTGCGCCTTGACGGCCGTCCGCTGTCCAACCTGTCGCACCGCACGCTGCGCCAGGGCGTGGCAATGGTGCAGCAAGATCCGGTGGTGATAGCCGAATCGGTGCTGGCCAACGTGACTCTGGGGCGCAACATCAGCGAAGAGGCGGTCTGGCAGGCGCTGGAAACGGTGCAGTTGGCTGAGCTGGTACGGACCTTCCCGCAAGGCATCCATACCCGTCTGGGCGAGCAGGGCAACAACCTGTCGGTGGGCCAGAAACAGCTGTTGGCAATGGCCAGAGTGTTGGTGCAGGCGCCGCAGATCCTGATCCTCGACGAGGCGACCGCCAATATTGACTCTGGAACCGAGCAGGCGATCCAGCGCGCGCTGCGTTTGATCCGTGAACACACCACGTTGGTGGTGATCGCTCACCGTTTGTCGACCATTGTCGATGCCGACTCGATTCTTGTGTTGCACCGCGGTCAGGCAGTCGAGCAGGGTAATCATCAGCAACTGCTGGCGCAACAGGGGCGTTACTACCAGATGTATCAACTGCAACTGGTGGGCGAGGAACTGGCCGCCGCCAGCCGCGAAGAAACGCAAATCGCATAATCCCAGGGGCCGGTCATCAAAACCGGCCCTTTCTTTTTCCCGCCACGCACCACAAACAGGCATCCCTTCTTTTCAAATCCCTTTCTCTGCACTTTTTAGACGCGTCGCGCACCAAAATGGTGCGCAATATTTAATCAATTCCCTTCGCGGGAACTGGTTGCCGGGTAGCCGTGGTTCGTCGCATCGCCACCCCGTCGGTTAATTTGCTGAATTCGCGTACAAAACCATTTGTGGCATAGCCTTTGCTTTATAAGACTCGTACCAAGGGGGAATTTGGGCTTAATTCGTGGAGGGGCAATATGAAGCTGGTTACCGTGGTGATTAAACCATTCAAGCTGGAGGACGTGCGTGAAGCCCTATCCTCTGTAGGTATTCAGGGGCTGACCGTAACCGAAGTGAAAGGGTTTGGTCGCCAGAAGGGACATGCTGAGCTCTATCGCGGAGCGGAATACAGCGTCAACTTCTTACCTAAAGTCAAAATCGACATTGCTATCGCCGACGATCAGTTAGACGAAGTGGTTGATGTCATTAGTAAAGCGGCCTACACCGGTAAAATCGGTGACGGCAAAATTTTCGTTGCCGAATTGCAACGTGTCATTCGCATTCGCACCGGCGAAACAGACGAAGCAGCACTGTAATCACAGGCTCAGTAAAGTAATGGGGATGGATTGATAATGAAAAAACTTTTATCCATGTTGGGCCTGAGTACGGTAACCATGGTTCCTTCTTTGGCCCTGGCCGCTCCGGCGGTCGCAGACAAGGCTGACAACGCGTTCATGATGATTTGCACCGCTTTGGTGCTGTTCATGACCTTGCCGGGCGTAGCTCTGTTTTACGGTGGTTTGTTGCGTTCCAAGAACGTGCTCTCCATGTTGACTCAGGTCACTGTCACCTTCGCAATGGTGTGCGTGCTGTGGGTGCTTTATGGCTACAGCCTGGCTTTCAGCGAGGGCAATGCGTTCTTCGGCGGATTCCAGACGGCGATGCTGAAAGGCATTGGCATCGATAGCGTCACTGGCACCTTTAGCCAGATGATCCACGTGGCATTCCAGGCTTCCTTTGCCTGTATTACCGTTGCGCTGGTGGTGGGCGGCTTTGCCGAGCGTATCCGCTTCTCTGCGGTAGTGATTTTTGCGGCCATCTGGTTCACCATTTCCTACCTGCCGATTGCACACATGGTATGGGGCGGCGGTTTCCTGGCCGCTGACGGCGCGCTGGACTTTGCCGGCGGCACCGTAGTGCACATCAACGCGGCAAGCGCCGGGCTGATTGGCGCCTACCTGTTGGGTAAACGTGCCGGCTTCGGCAAAGAGGCCTTCAAGCCGCACAACCTGCCGATGGTGTTTACCGGCGCTTCAATCCTGTATGTCGGCTGGTTTGGCTTCAACGCCGGTTCTGCCAGCGCGGCTAACGGCATTGCGGCACTGGCGTTCCTGAACACCGTGGTTGCTACCGCCGGCGCGATCCTCTCCTGGACCTTTGCCGAGTGGATTGTGCGCGGCAAACCTTCACTGCTGGGTGCGTGCTCCGGTTGTATCGCCGGGCTGGTCGCTATCACGCCGGCTGCGGGTACCGTGGGTATCGGCGGGGGGCTGATTATCGGCCTGGTGGGCGGCGTTGCCGGTTTGTGGGGCGTGGTCACGCTGAAGAAATGGCTGAATGTGGATGATACCTGTGACGTGTTCGGCGTGCATGGCGTGTGCGGCATCGTCGGCTGTCTGCTGACCGGTGTGTTCACTTCTGCCTCACTGGGCGGTACCGGGTACGCAGAAGGCGTTACCATGAGCCATCAGGTGCTGATCCAGCTGATGAGCGTGGCAATCACCCTGGTCTGGTCCGGTGTGGCTGCTTTCATCGCCTTTAAAGTGGCGGGCGCCATCGTCGGTCTGCGCGTACCGGAAGAGCAGGAGCGCGAAGGTCTGGACGTCAACAGCCATGGCGAGAGTGCCTATAACCAATAAGCCTTGAAGAAGGGCAGTGCGCTAAATAACACGAAAAATAATGATGATGCGAAAAGGGCGATGGTGACATCGCCCTTTTTTTCTTTTTTAGGCTTCGCGCTGGCGAATCACGCCTTCTTGTACCGTGGTGGCGACCAGTACGCCTTCACGGGTGTAGAACTGGCCGCGCACAAAGCCGCGTGCGCCAGAGGCGGAGGAGCTTTCCACCACGTACAGCAACCAGTCGTCCATGCGGAACGGCCGGTGGAACCACATCGAATGATCGATAGTCGCCACCTGCATGCCCGGCTCAAGGAAGCCGACGCCGTGCGGCTGTAGCGCCGTCGGCAGGAAGTTGAAATCTGACGCATAGCCCAGCAGATATTGGTGGATACGCTGATCGTCCGGCATGGTGCCGTTGGCGCGGAACCACACGTAACGGTGCGGTTCTTCCACCGTGCCTTTCAGCGGGTTGTGGAATTTGACCGGGCGCATTTCAATCGGCTTTTGGCCGATAAACTTTTCGCGAACCTTGTCCGGCAGCATATGCGCCAACTTCTGGGCAATGTCTGATTCGGACATCAGTCCTTCTGGCGGCGGCACGTCCGGCATGGTGTTCTGGTGTTCAAACCCTGCTTCCGGGCTTTGGAAAGAGGCCGTCATATAGAAGATCGGTTTACCGTGCTGAATGGCGCTGACGCGACGGGCGCTGAAGCTATTGCCGTCGCGCAGGATTTCCACGTCATAAATAATCGGCTTGCTGCTGTCGCCCGGGCGCAAGAAATAGCTGTGGAACGAGTGTACGCTGCGTTCTGGCGGTACGGTTTGTTTGGCGGCATACAGCGCCTGGCCGACCACCTGTCCGCCGAATACCTGACGCAGTCCCAGATCTTCGCTTTGTCCGCGGAACAACCCTTCTTCGATTTTCTCCAGATCCAGCAGATCGAGGAGGTTTTGCAGTGCCTGGCTCATAAAGTTATTACCCTTTTAATAATCATTTTGCGCAGTGTGCGGAATATCACGGCAAGACGTCAATATGTTGCGTTACGGCACAGGGGAAATTGCCTGAATACTGAGTGTTATTAGACGGCTAAGTGATTAATAGGCAGTGCTAAGTAGATTTTTCAGTATTTTGTGCTAAGTTTAATGAGTGGGGTGGTGAAAGCCACCAAGGTATTGATAATAAAAAAGGAGACCGATCCATGAAACTCTGGCAAATCGTAGGTGGAGCAGCAGCATTGACGATCACCCTGGCGGGTTGTGCTCAAAAGAGCGCAAATGTGCCTGTGCCGGCGGCGGGAAACCCAGCGATTGCGCAAACGCAGATTCAGGGCCCGGCGGTAACTGGTTCGGTTAACATTCGCCAGCGTATTGCGCTGCCACCGGATGCGGTACTGACGGTTACGCTCTCTGATGCCTCATTGGCGGATGCGCCGTCGAAAGTGATTGCCCAGCGTGCGGTGCGCACTGAAGGCAAGCAGGCGCCGTTTAATTTTGTCCTGCCTTATAACCCGGCAGATATTCAGCCTAATGCGCGCATTATCCTGAGCGCGGCCATTACGGTAAACGGCCGGATGACCTTTATCACCGATACTATCCAGGAAGTAGTGAACCGCAACGGCACCCGTGCCGACCTGCAGTTGGTTCCGGTGCAGGGCATTGCAGTTCAGGCGACGCCAACAGCCATGCCGTAAACCGGCAAACCTGAAATCAACAGCCTTTGCGCTCCGGCCAAAGGCTGTTTTTTTGCTACCAGCGCCAGCCGTAAATCAGCAGATCGACCGTGCTGTGTGCGCCGAAGATGATCCCCTCACTCAGCAGCGCCTGACGCTGACGTTGAAAGTCCTCCCCCTGCTGCGAAATCTGGCCGTGACGGTTAATCACCCGGTGCCAGGGCAGGTTGCTGCCTTCCGGCAGACGCCTCAATACGCCGCCGACCTGACGTGCGGCACGCGGTGAGCCTGCCAGCCGCGCTACCTCACCATAGGTCGTGACCTTGCCATAGGGAATGGCGGCTACCACGTGGAACACGCGCTGGCTGAATGTGGCGTCTTCTGGTTCCATTTATGTTTTCCTGCTGCGGCAAAAAGCCAAGGATAGAAGTGTGCCACAGCCAGGGTGGGTAAGAAAACAGCGGTTGGCCCCGGTTGGCTTGCTATTTGGCTGGTCATCGCCGATAATGCCCACCGCTTCGCAGTCATAGAAGCCGTCAATGGGGGCCCTGTTGGTTCTCCCGCAACACTAACTTGTGAACTCGGTCAGATCCGGAAGGAAGCAGCCGCAGCAGGTGACGTGTGTGCCGGGATGTAGCTGGCAGGGCCTCCACCAATTTAAGTAACTGATTGATTTATCAGTTATTAATTGAGATTTAGTGCATTGATTTCGTAGGTGTCACACTTTTTGTGTATCACTTAGGATGCTAACTATGTCTCACCTCGTTCTCTCCCGTCATGGCATTTGGTACTACCGCCGAATTTACCTGACAGCTCGAAAACGTCGGGAAACCCGCGTATCACTCCGCACCCGTTCAAAGCGCGAAGCTCTGGAACGCGTTCAGCGCTATCTTGTTTCCCGTCATTTCCCCCTCTCCGAGGGCATCCCGGCACATACGTCACCTGCTGCGGCTGCAACACAACAACTCCAACAACCCAAAATCAATCTCAAGAACGAATTGCAAGCTTACATAGCATCAAAGAAAGATGCGGTGGGGGAGCGTGAGTTGCTCACCATAGAGCGCTGCGTTAACGCCTATCTGGCGACTACAGTACAACCATTCAGCAAACGGTGTGCGGCTGATTATGTGGATACGTTAGAAGGTTCAGCATCAACTAGAAACCGATATATCAAGAAAAACGCAGGGTTCTTCCGGTGGCTTAACATGCGAACGGATGATGAGATTAAAAATCCATTTGAGGGGATGAATGTTAAAGATTCGACCGCGCCAATGGATAGGCGACCTGCCTACACGGCGTATGACCTGAAACAGTTACACAGTGCAATTCAGGGTGTGGTTGAGTGGCGGCGGTGGATCATTCTCATCTGTCGCTACTCTGGTATGAGGCAAAACGAGGCTTGCCAACTCTACAAAAACGACGTAATGCAGGTTAACGGTACGTGGTGTTTCCGCATCGATGATCTGAACGAGGGGCAGAGTCTGAAAACATCCAGTTCGAGGCGTTTCGTTCCTATCAGTTCGAAGCTGTTGGAGGCGGGGTTGCTGGCCTATGTTGAAAAACAGGAGATTCGATTGTTCCCTAAACTGTCACCCCATTTGGGCATTTATGCACATCAGTTCAGCAAATGGTTTGGGAGTTTCCGTAAGCCCCACGGATTGCCGGAATTTCACAGTATCAGGCACTATGCGGCAACACGTTTAAAAGAGAATGGCGTAGCTGAACAGTTTGCAAGCCAGCTATTGGGCCATAGTAACGGGACGATAACCTATAACCGTTATGGGAAGAATGTCGATGTAGGCCAGTTGGTAGGGTTGGTCGAGATGTTGTAACCCCTCTGTGCGTATTACCAGCAACGGGGATTTATGGCTTCTATCGATCAAATTTTTGAAATTCTGAGATTACCCATAGTAAACCGTGGTTGTATAATATTATGAAACTTTCTGGTTACACTGGTGATTAACATGTCTGAAGAAGAATCGACAAATAGTAAAGTTGCTGATGTTGCGAATGCTGTGGCGGCAGTGGCAAAAGAAGTCCCAATTTACCAAGATGCACTTCAGCCAGCGGCCCAAGAGATCGGGAAAGCCCTTGGGACAGTAGCTAAGCTTGTTAATGTTGTCTTGGCTCCGGTCAGTGCATTTGTTTGGGGATATGATCAGATTCGCGAATTTACAGCTACTAAGGTTGCGCAAAAGCTTAAGAATATTACACCTGAAGATATCGTTTCGCCTCAGCCTAATATAGCAGTACCAGCGATAGAGGCTCTAAGATACACAGGATATGATGATAGATTAGCAGATCTATATGCAAGTTTATTGGCTACATCCATGGATAGAAATACAGCAAAAATAGCTCATCCAGCTTTTGTTGAGATTATTAAGCAGCTAACTTCTGATGAGGCAAAAATAGTTTCAATTTTTGATAAACAACATGAATTTCCGTTAGTTACAATCCGAAAGGGAAATGAAAATGGCTCAAGATATATAGATTATTATCGAAACTATTCCCATGTTGGCGTAAAGGCGGAATGCGAACGATTAGATGCTATCCCTGAGTATTTAGACAACCTTTGCCGATTGGGGATTTGCTATATACCTGAGGGGAAGCATTTTGCTGAGCAAAGTTTTTATGATGAACTACTAAATAGCAATGATGTATTAAATATTAAAAATGAAATTGAATACACAGGTGCCTTTTTCTCTTTCGAAAAAGGCGGTATTTATGTAACTGATTTCGGCCATCAGTTTATTCGAGCCTGTTTAAGAAAATAGAGGTGGTGGGCATACTATACTGATACTTGAACACTATAGTACTAAATCAAGGGGATGGTATGACACGAGAAGAAATTGCAGACTATATTTTGTTTTTTAAAAGAAATTATGCCTGCGTAAAAATGGCTATGATGTTTCCGCCCGATCAAGGGTTAGTACCTCTATTGAAAATGTACATTGGACGAGATGTAGAGGAAAAAGACAGATTTACTTTGAAAAAAAGATACGGAAACTGTGTATTCAACAGTGCAACTCGTACTCTCAGTGGGGATTGGTATTCTTTTAACCTAAAGGAGTCGATAAAGACACACAGTGATAACTTATTGAAACGATTTGACGCCTTAGAAGCATTTGATTATGGAATTATTGTGGCTATAGGACAGGTTTTTGCTGAAGCAGGCTTGTATAATATTAGTAAAGAGTTTCAGTTTTTCCGACATATAAGGAACGGGGTCGCTCATGGTAATACATTTACTTTCAACAAAAAAGAACCATCGCAGTTAGCCGAGTTCAACGGATTGGTGATATCAAAGCAACTTGAGGGACTGAAGGTTCTGAATGCGTATGGTGAAGCCTTCATAAATTCTGGTGATCTATGGGAGCTATTAGATGAGCTTGAAAAGCAACTGCGAGTCTAAATAATTTAATTATAGTTCTGTTTTTTAGTATTCCTCAAATGTCATTGTGTGTTTACATTTTCCACTATCTATAGTTACGGATTCCTCCCTCTGTGAATTGGAATAGATACAAATGGTTTTTCCGTTATCTGTCTCTACTACATCAGATAGAATCAGCGTGATTGCGAGAACAACAAACAGATTTTTCATATCAACCCCTATCAGGCTAATTCTCAGCAGTTAAGACACAGTTATGAAAGTTAAGCAAATTGGTGCCCATAATTATTGCATACGCTCCCCCTGCACGAGCAAAGACAACTTTATCCTTTCCTGCAAACCTAACTGAGGCACCTTCACTATCTAATTTACCTGATGAGATTGTATCTTCTTTAGTTTTTCCAAGGAGTGCAAACTCAGTAGCTTTGTTATACATTTGAACCTTGCCCTTTTTAACAGTAGTGCCGGGAAGAATATCTGGCGTTCCTTCCATTAGCTTACTGACATACATATCACACTCAAACACCTGATCAGCTTTAACACCAAAAGAAGCTAACAGAGCTACAATCATCAATAAATTTTTCATGGTTTATTCCTATTACTAACTTTTAAAAATCAACTTCCATCATGGCTTTGGATACATCACTATCTGTTATCCCAATGTAGGCTTGTGTTGTGGCGGCGCTGCTGTGGTTCAACATTTTCATGGTTAATCCAATATCTTTAGTCTTCTTGTATACAGCATACCCCAGAGTTTTCCTCCCGGTATGTGTTCCGATCTTCTTCCCTAATCTCTCACCGGCCTCTCTGAACGCCTTGCTAACAGATTGGCGTGATACTGCCTTACCTTTTGCCCTGTTAGTCTCAACCTCAAACAGGTAGACGTGGTGGGGGTGTGTCTCCTTACGTTCTGCAATCATGCCTAGAACAGCAGGGTGCAATTTAACACGGCGAATTTTGCCCGTCTTTTGCTCTCTCACTTCCAGCTCATCACCTTTGATATGTGAGTACTCAACCGGTAATGCATCGGATATGCGATAGCCAGTATGAGATAAGAATACGAACAGGTCACGGTAAAGAGTATTGCCATTGTTCATATCAACCAACAACGTTTTGAACTCCCCGATCTCCTCTTTACTGCGTAACGCCTCAACTCTCATTTGTCACTCCCCTAACTTACATTTCTATAGAGTTATTATTGATCAAAATAATGATCATTTTCAATGAGTTACTAGTTGCATTCAGCACAAAATGATCAAGGTTAGCAGGGTAACTATTAGAAAGGAATTAAAGGTAATTAAGGGGTATTTAAAGGCTATTTAAACTACCAAGTGAATAATCACATAACAATTTGATATTAAAGGTTTTATTGTAGATATCGCAGTGCTTAGTGCGCCAGCGCGACACCCAAAAAAATTCCTTCATGATTTCAAAATATCCTTCGAAAGAATTCTGCATAAAACGTGAATAAGCAGTGAATAGAATGGCTGCGCCTTAGACACAACAATCAGAATGTACGTAACTCACTGATATTGCAGTGTTGCTAGTCTCTAACTTCCAATTTGTCATATTGTCGCATAGGGCGGTGAGGGCATAGGCGTGCCGATTCAATCTTTGGAATTGAGAATCAATATCACTACAAATGCGATCAATTATCATTCATTTTGTAAGTGAAAATTAACATTAAATTGAATAATTCAAAAAGAGATAATTTTGTTTGGTTGGTATTCCAACATCATATTGTACGGATGCTTACTAGATAAGGTGTTGTATTGATGTAGATATGGAGGACACCACCATTTCAGAGTGACAAACCGATAGTTAATATGTAGTAATTAAAGCGTCTTTTTAGCGATGTTAGAGCGTATTTCACTTGGTTTAAATTCTGATTGGAGTCATTGTAAATGAGCATTAACAAGTTGGAAGTAACGAATGAAGACGCATTTATTCATTTTCTTAATAAATCAATGAGCAAATCTAAAGTATATCAGGAACAATGGGATGCTTATGTTGAGGAAGTTACTAACTGGCTGAGTATTATGAGTAATCCCAATATTGGAATAAGACTTATTGATAAGAAAGAAAATGAGTTCACGGTGTTGTTTGCAGACGTTATGAAGATAAAAATCGAATTTGTTAATAGAGTTTTAAATGCTTACATAAACTATTACGTTGTTGATTCAGGTAAAGAAGACAGAGAACCTTTCTATACATTAAAAAGTGAAGGGAGTAGTACATGGGATGGGTATGAATATGTTTTCCAAAATGGTATGGGGCATGGGACTCTTCACTTTATGAGCGTCTTATCTACATTCATTAAAGACGTGCACAACTGATCTTATTGTAATTGCGATCTTTCTCAAAAGTTCTGCGGGAACCATAACCAAAGACCTCGCAGAACCCTGATTATAATTCTGACAGAGTATATGGGTGACCACCCATATATGCATGGGGGTGACTATATGGGTGTGCAGGGGGTGACTACCCATGTAACCACTAATCTATTATTAATCTATTACTATTAATCTAATAATTATTATATACTTTATAGTTGGTTAATTAATAGTCTATGATCCATGCATGAATATTTATCGGCGTAGAACGGTTTCACAAGGTGGATTCTCCACGCCGATGATGATCTATTGTGCTCCGCACCACGACTATGTAACAGGTTCAGCAGGTTATCGCTTAACAGCTCAACCGGCTTACCCTTAACACTCATTAACCCTTACTTATCCATTACATTTCTAAGTAAGTGATTCGTGTTTGATGTACTCATGTGCCACAGGCATAAATATCAGTGCACAGTGTGCACTAAAACTTATGGTCGGTACGACCATAAAACAAGATCTTTTATTTTGATAATTATAAGTAGTTAATAAATTATTATAAATTAGTATAAATAAGATCTAAGTTAGTCTTGTAGGACCATATGGTCATAAACAGTACTTGACCATTTGGTCATAAACTAGATAAACCGGTATTCTATACAATATAGATGATGTGTCTCCGGCATGGCGGCGCCAGCCAGCCCTTCAGCTTTTGCGCGGCGAGGGTATTATTAACCTAGAAGGGTAGCCGCCAATATCCCTATATCGGCCTGACAGTCTCTGTACGCCTCCGTAAGCGTTTTTTAGTGCATTGGGTAGGCCGATGTATATCCATTCTATTAAAACGCCCCAGAATGTCTTACAGGAGCTTTTAGGGAGATTTATAAATTAACTTGCAATTTGTGTAAATAATATTTATTATAAAATAGGTTATTTATTTATTGTAATATATTGACATTGCCACTTATATGTGTTATATTAACTTTAGGTAGCAAATAAAACCAACCTTTATATATAGCTTGCCGGGTTTTCACTCGGTGGGCCTTTTTACACCCAAAACAGGAGAAATATGAATAAACGTAGAAAATTTAAAACCGCGCAGGATATTGCAAATGCCATCCATGATGGATCTAAGAACCTCCGCCGACTGATTAATAAATTATCCCCGAGCAGTGCAACATCGACCGAGTATAAAGATCTAATCCGTCTCGGGATTGCGCTGTTTAGAGTACAGGAAAGCGCCCGAAAACTTGATGCATTGAAAAACAGTGGGGGTGAATGAGAGATTTTAATATTAACCTCACTGAAGGGCAGGTAGACGCTCTGGAAGCTATGGCAGATATGTCAGGCATGACAAGAGACCAGTTTGTAACTCATGTATTAAAGAAGGAAATTTGCCTTTTCATCGAATGGTACAATAAACGATTTAATAAAATCACCAATGAGGAATAATGACAGCAGAAATTAACTACGAAAAAAATCATACAATGCCAACCCGCCGCGATATATTTTTAGGTGTTCTCAGGGATAAAGTATTAACCGTTGATGAAATGCTGTTACGGATTCCCACATATCCAGAATATGCCCATGCCGCAGCATACCGGGCAATTGAGATTTATCAGAGTCAGTAAGAAGAAAATACTAAATATCCTATAAAAAGAGGAAGGCGACTATGGACATTAAATTGGACAAAGTGACATTTGAAACATTAAAGGCGGATGCGGATTCTAACGGGATAGCAATAGGCACTTATATCCGCCACACTTTAAGAGAATTAGCAAATGACCTACGTATGAGGGACAATGACCGAGAAGAAAAACCAAGAGAAAAATCACCAGCATCACAGTTTTAACAGTTACAACCCAATTTATGCGATAAGCTATTTTTATGTTAACGGGAAAAAGGAAGGCTTTAACCTACGAGAAAAATCCGTTTACTCCTATTTATTGCATTGGCAGGTATACGGAAGAGATAAAGAAGCGCACCCCAGCCTAAAACGGATGGTTGATGATTTAGGTGTATCAAAGGGTACTTTGGAAAAATCCATAACCAATTTGGAAGAACTCGGATTACTCAAAAAAATAAAAAATATTGGATACTCTAACAGTTACGTCGTGCTCCCCATTGATGAGGTTTTATCCCTAACTTCTGGAGGCCCGGCAGAGAGCCAATGGAAAGGCACCCGCCACGAGGCGACTGATCGCGCTATGCAAAATCTGGCAGTTCAACCAGCACCCGAACCTCCAGAAGTTCCTGGGGGCAGTCCTGAGGAACCAGAGGATGAGCCGGATTATTTCAATGGATGGGATGATGACGATATAGCGTTTTGAGGGTAAACATGATTATGCTTTACATAAATATTTTATCAGTGATGTACATCGGTTTTTCCATTCACAATATCAAAGTTAAAACTAAAAAATAATGGAGGTGTTATTTCAGGATTATACAATCAGCGTGACTCAGACCCAATGGATGAGTTGGTCATATTCAACAATGTAAAAAGAAAAAGAAAATCGACGCGCAATAAGCAGGGTGAAGAAAAAGTAAAGGTTCGTCGTGAACCGAAACCGCATTATAAATTGTCTCCAGCTCTATCAGAAGAAGAAAAAGAAATAATTTCATCTATGGAAGGTGTCTATTTTAAACCCCGTCCGCGCCTGATTGGTTATAAACACCTTGATGATGTGGAACGTTGGGAGGTCATGGGGTTTACCTCTCTCTACCACTACGAGACATACAACTACCTGCACCGTTTGAGCAACGAGGAGTGGGCAGGAAATGAGGTGGATATCGTGGGGATGACAGTGGGCGGTAAAAATGAATAACATTGAAGGTAGCATTAAACTATTTACATTTAAAAATACTAAAACTACACCAGATAAAATCAATAATATATTTCAAACTAAGCTGCAAAAATTTCAAGCTATTTATCTAACTAACCTACAGCAACAAATTTCAACTTTGGTAGGCAGGGAAGTAGTTTACCCAGAGCAGGTGGAAATGGTGCTAAACGCATATTGTGAGGCCAACGATAGGCTGCTGAAGATATACGAAGAGTTAGAAGGATATCAAGATATAATTACCCCCTCGTTCCTAAGTGTTTCCATAATGGAATATATGAAGTCGGCGGGAGAGTTGGTTGAGTCTTTATCACGGAAATAATGATGAGTCAATGCTATTAATTGACAAATACAATGAAAACTGTTAAAATAGTATTAGAGAGGATATGTTTTTTATCCTCTTACGTTAAATAACGCCGCTTTATGTTCTAACCAGTTCTGGGCGGGTGTTAATACGTATAGTGTTGAATTTGTTACTGACGGGTTTATCACTGAAAAAATGAGTAAGACACCGTTATGTAGCGTAGGCGCTGCGCTCCGAGGAAATATGACTGGCATCGATTTCCTCACCTATTTACAGCTTGTCTATTTGATGACACATTCCGGATAGAGAGCAAACCAAACTAGAGTTTACGCGCTTTGGGCCTTTTACCCTGTGTCGGCGGGTGAACTCTTCCCTAATTAACAATTCTCCTTGTTGATATTTTACTTTGATTGCTTTTAGTTAATATATGCCCTTGCATGAGGGCTATATTTTTATCCGCATCCGTGAAACTTAATGAAAGTCACATTTAAAGTGAGATTTAACAATGAGAAAATATATTATAAATCAATAAATAAAAGTTAAAAGTAACTTTCAAAGTTATTTAATAAGGATGTAGAAAATGAAATCTATTGAAATTAAAAAGGCAACTGAAGGAAAGGTTGGGGTTACTCTCATCTGTGATCCGGATATTGCTAATGAGATGTACCTTCTCGCGAAAGAGAAAGGCATCGAAGTAAGCCTTGAACCGGGTGCTTTAACAGAGCATCAAGAAGAAATTAAATCAACGTTTGAAACGCTTTTAAAAGAAAAAGTAGAACAAAAACAAAAAACAATTAATAAGGAGTAATTAAAATTATGATCAATTTAAATCAACTGTATGGTGACCCCCACCGCACTATGACTAACGTAGTCTCCTACGTAGGTGATTTTATGACTGTCAAACGTACTCGCCTGTTTGCTAATCTCCCTCAAGATGTCGAGGCGGGCAGCATTGTAAACGCAAGCGGAGCATTGTTTACCTCATCTGATACTAATCCATACGTAGTGTTGGAGCCTTTTGTGAGTGCTGGTTCTAATAAATATATAGTGGTGCATGAAACGGGTGCAGCCGGTCTGTTTTTCAAAGCTGAAGGTCTCAAAGCCGCTGATGCTGCTGGGCTGACGGCGGCAATTGCTCTACTCGATGCACAACCGGGTGTTCAGGTAATGTTCACCGTTAACATCCCAACGACCTAAGAATAAAAATAATAAAAGGAATATAAAACTATGGCAAATTATGGTTATGAAATTGTAGATTTAGCACCTCTATTTGAGGTTTCGCCTGTTAATAATTTCTTGCTTCAAGCTCTGAATGTTTTTGATTACGGCACCTCGGATACACCGAAAATCGAAATAGACCGAATCATGAATGATAACGCCACTCTAATGAATGACAATGTAAAACGTTATGGTTCTGAGCATAATACTACCCAGCTACCAACGGCTACGGGTTACCTTGTCGAAATTCCGCATTTTGCGCGTATTGATCAGATCAGCTCTCAAGACTTCCAAGGGCGAAAATCTCTTCGTGCTGACCGTGAGGAAATATTACTGGATATCTCGACTGAATATGTGGCTCGCCATAAACTGGCGCACAGTCGAACCGTAGAGGCATATCTGGCGAATTGTTTGTTCAATGCAAAAGTTAACACGCCAAAGACAGACGATCAGCTAATTGATTATTCAACCCAGTTTGGCACGGCTCAAAAGGTGGAAACTCTAGCGCTCTCGGACGCGTCCCTTGATGTGATGCAAGCATTCGACGGCTTTGTGAATGAACTTGCTGTTGATGGGCAATCCTTGGTTAGCTCTGTGCGTCGTTACGTTCTATTCGCTGGCGCGTCTATGTTCTCTAAGATCCGCTTCCATGCATCTATGAAATCAGCTTTCCAATACGTCAATCCTTTGGATGCTGGCAACGTTGTGTTTAATGTTCGTGAGGTTCTCCCTAACGTTCAGACCTTTACAATTCCAGGAACAAATATTGATGTTGTGAAAGTGGCTGACCCTATTTTGAGTGCTTATATCGGTGCTGATGAGGGTATTCTCCTCCCTATATTCGTTGATGGGACTGGTGCATATCAGCGCATCGCTGGTCCTGCATCACGCGACCTCGATTTAGCACTGGGTGAAACAGCTGAATACTATATGACACTGCGTAAATCCAATGACTGGAATGATCTCTCAATTCGATTTGAGGCTGGTCTACTCCCGGTTAACCATGCATTTAACCTGAGCATGAAAATCACAGCAGCATAATTTATTGATTAAAGATAAGGGGCGTAACGGCTCCTTTATTTTTAAGAACGTTCGTTATATTTATCGATAGAGGTAATTTATCATTATGCGATTTGTAATCGAGAAGAGTAATCACACAAAATTCATGAATCTGAGTTTAGATGAAGCATTAAATAAAAAGATTGTTAACTTGAATGCATTGTGCCGGGCTTTTGGGATAGCTCGTAGCACGGTTATTTCCAGAATGGAACAGGGCATGGATTTAGCAACAGCATTGACTATTGAAGATCAGAGAATAAAATAATAGGAGGTTGAATGGCAGTAAAAGTAAATGCGGCAACGCTCATTAATACCGTCAGATATGACACAGATATGCAAAGCTTCCGAAAAGTTAAAAAACAAATGGAAGACTTGAAAAAAGCCATGACTGCCAAATCAGCAATGGGAAATGTGTTTAATACGAAGCAAGTTCAGCGAGAGGCGAAACAGGCAGTAGCGGCAGTTAGGCAGGCTAATAAACAGGTTCAGCGTGAAATGCAGAATGCGCAGAAACGATATAAGATTACTTTACCGAATCAGGGAAGAAATGGTTCAGGAACGGGAATGGTTGGGACTGCCGTTGGCGACCCTGCAACGGTTAAACGCCAAATTCAGGCTATGCACCAACAACAAGCTGATGCAAAACTATTAGCTAAGCAGCAGGCTGATGCAGCAAAGAAAAGGGCGGTAGCTACCCGAGTGGATTTGAATGCAACCCTGAAGCAGGAACGCGCTTTATATAATATCCAACGCATGCAGGGATTGGATGCAGCCCAGAAATATCAGGCAGCTAAAGCGGCTCAGGAAATCGTAAATCAATATCGCCGTGGTGAGTCTGACCTCAGATCAATGAATCATCAGATGTCGCTTTTAACCCAGAAGACGCGAGACGCAGCAGTGGCAGCGCGTAGGCTCCAGAGCGCCCAAAAACCACATAATGCGGTAGGTAGGAGCGGTTTTGGTCTTGGCGGACTTGCTACTGGCGCAGGCGCTTATCTTGCAGGTGGTGCAGCATTAGCAGGTGTTGCAGGTGCTGGTTATGCGGGGCTGAATGCGGCTAAACAATCAACCAACCGCAATATGCAATACAGCTTGGCTGCGAAAAACAGTAATACCTATGCTTCCGTTATACAGGCAATGGTTAAATATGGTCGGGAACAGGGTGTTGATTCTGCCAACCCTGAAAAAATAGCCGATAATTTTAAAGATGTATCCGAGAAGATTGGTGATTTCCAAAATAATGCTACGTGGAATGCGAAGAAAAATGAATGGTCAGGTGGTGGTGCTGTAGGTGATGTAGCTAACCAGTTGGGACTTGATAAGAAGACAATCGATTCCTACAAGGACAGGCCAGTTGAGTTTCTGAATCTCATCCAGAACCAAGGCAAGCAATTAGGATTATCAGTCAATCAGATTAACAACCTTTTTGAAGGGTTGGGGGATGACCTTCTTTATTACCGTCCGTTGTTCGAAAATGATGGTGAAGCACTTATTCAATCCCTGAAGGATATGAAAGATGCGGGAACAATGCTGACGCCAGAGATGATTGTAGCATCCCAGAAGCTTAATTTATTCGGAATTGCTATTGATATGCAAACAACCGCGTTGCAAGATAAATTCTCATTGGGTATTGCTGATGCAATTGGGAGCACCAAGGATTTAGATTCGGCATTTAAACTACTGCAAGAGCCTGTTTACAAGTTGGGTTCTTTACTGGGTAACACTATTAATGAACTGGACGGAATATCCAAGTTCCTGAATGGATTTACTTTCGATAACCTAATGAAAAGTGCATCTGAGAGCAGCCCGAAGAGTTGGTATACATCTGCTAATGATGAGTTGAATAAATTTATCTTTGGTGGTTCGATTGCTGATAGCATTGGAAATGTATTTAGTGGTAAATCAAGTACAGCTCCAACTATGTTACCAACGCCAACGTTGAACTTCTCAGATAAAGACAATCTTTTGTATTCTGCTATTCAATATCAAAACCCGACTATCAATGTAAACCTAACTCCAACACTTAATACACAAGTTAATGTCAGTCCAGATCCAGACTTTGGGAATATTATCCAAGCGAAGACCGCGCAGGCGGTAGGTGATGAGTTTAGGAATATGACGTTAGGAATGCAGGCGACAATGGGCAACAATTTTAATTAAGTTTTTTATAAAATAATCCCGGGTTTGCACCGGGCTTTTTATTGCACAAAAAATCCCATAAATGCATGGGTTATTGGGATTTATCGTATGCATTATAGTCGCTTGATAATTCTATGCAGAGTTGACCGTGGTAGCCCTGTTTTGTCTGCTAGCTCTGCTATTGTTCGCGCCTCGCGGTTGTCCCACAACCTAATGACTGCATCCAGCGTTTTCCAATCATAAACGGTAGGACGTCCACGTCTCGAGCCAGCATTGATTACATGCAACGGCAGTAGGGTATCTGCACAAATTGACGTTTGGCGGATTTCCCCAGTTCGGGATTCTTTGCGATACACCACGACACAAACAGGCAGAGGGGCACGGTTGAATTGTCTGGTCTGGGTAACGCCGGTGGCGGGGACAAACCGCATCCCCCTATGACACCATCGGATTTCGTGGCAATAGGGATTGGCGAATACATGATCTAGGAAATATGTTGCCTGCGTCCGGGCTGGAACAATCATCACGCTGCAATCAGCTTCTGAAGCTTTCGCTAGGAATTCCCCACACATGGAATATGGCGGGTTACAGAAAACAGTATGACCCTCCCAACATTTGCTCAATGCATCATTGTCGGCACTCCAGTAGGTAGGATGTAGGGTGTTTTCCTCGGATGCTGCTGCGTCTACGGTGAAATTAAATTCCCGATCGAGGTTGCTGTAGGCACGTTGGGGAGTTCTCCACTCATCGCTACCTCCGTGCTTTGTACCGTTTTGTGCATATTTCATTCAACATTCACCGACTCAACAGATTCAACAACTCTCAGAATATCACGTAGCGTAAACGACGTTGATTTCCCTCCCTACAGGTGTCACAATAATAGTATGACACCTACATGCAATGCATTGAATCAAAAGGGTTTTTATCTTTCAGCGCAAGCTGGCAGGGCCTCCACCAATTTCAGCCTCCTGCAAAAGCTACCGACCTAATTTGGCGATATTATGCCGCTTTCTGTCCGTCGCACGCTTTACTGAATGGAGATCCGATCTTCAATCCAGTCAGTACCTAAAACATGGTTTTCACCATTTGTCACCCTCAACCATCCTCGTACGTAGTAGCTCTGGCCATTAGCGGTGATAGGCGAAATAACCAGATTTCGGCGATAAAATCCGCGATAATAGATCCCAGATGATGGGATTGATGCTCCGCTGGTACCCGGCACACTTTTGATTGCATCAAAGTTTTCTGAGGATGGATCGCAGTCCGTAGGAATAATCACGCCTACTGATGAAAACCAGCCAGATGGGAAGTTCATAATACCCTGATTCATCGCCTCTCCGCCGGAAAAAGCGGGCAGGCACATCATTTTATTATCTGCCCCCCAAATAAATGCGCTTCCCTGACTAATTGAAGCTGCATTTTTAAACAGGTTACCCGCTGCATGGACAACAGAGTTTCCGGTATTATTGTTGTGGATACAGGTGTGTTCTGCGCCAGTCCCTGCTACCCAGCGGCCATTCGCTAATCTGTTGCTTTTTTTGAAGTAGGGATCTCCATTGAATATACAGTTTTGTATCTCCACTGCCATTTTTGAGTTAAGATAAACTCCTTTTTCAGAGAAACCATGAAGAATATTGTTTGAGATTTTAATGTTCCATGAATCAGAGTTTAAACTCAATGAACCGGTAACTGCGACGCTTATACTTGTGCCCATATTAGTTAATTGATTACCACTGATTAACAGGTTGGTCAGTGTACCTATGACGTTTATCCCAGTACAATTTAGATCGGAATGAAGTATTTTTGGTGATACAGGTCCATTTCTGGCATACCGGTTGCCATAATGATAGTCGGCGTAAAAAAAATCGGAATTATTATTTTCTAATGTAGAGCTGGCTGGCAATGTTCGGGTTAATATATTTTCAGTAATGGTTATTGAAAATGCACCCGGATAGATACTTCCATTGATATCCAGATTTGACTCGTAGAGGTAAGGTTCAATAGGTGTGATTTTCCCATTGATCGGCTTGCCAGGAATTGTTGTTGAACCTGTATGAAGGTTAATGCCACCAATATAAATGTACTGCTGTATATTCCCAGTATCAGGTGCAAACACTTTCCCTCGGAAAACATCACTGACTGTATTTCCTTTTATAATTATGTTCATTGGAACCTGAGAACCTTCCTGTGCTGCGCCGCTGATCGCCGGCGTATCCATGCCGACAGCGATAGCCCGAGCATGGGGTCTGACCAAGGTATTGCCTTCTATCACGGTGTTTTTAGCACCAAGCGCACAGATGCCCTGACTGTCGGTGATCGTGTTGTTGCTGATACAGATAGAATGGTCGACAACGGCAGGATTGATATCATCGGTAACATGAACCGCAATGCAATCATCATTAATAAATGAAAAGTTATTATTGGCGACAATGACTCGTTTGAAGTTAATTAGCCTGATACCATCCGCAACGCTACGATCAAACTGGCAACCGGTAACGATCGCCGTTTTCCCTCGCCAGATGCTGGCCATCATATATCTGGAGTTAGAGAATCGGCAATCGGTTATTCTTAGTTCACCATCCAGCATGGTTACCCCTAGTAAATGCCTGGCTTTATCTCGGCCACCGCTCCAGTTGCCATTATTGCCCCATGAACCATTAAATCCTAACGCGTTTATAGTGAGATTGCAGACATCAACACCGCCAATTCCTGCACTACCAGTGCCATATTCATCTTCAAAGTAAAGTACTGACTTCAACATACCGTCACCCAGTAATGTGACATTTCCGGAAATGGGTAAGGCTGGGCCTTCTTTACTGTATTGTTGAGGATTTTCCGGATCATCGATTGGTTCAATGAGGCCCGCTTGAGGAAAATATCGATAGATTCCCGCTGGAAAATAAACCGCTTTACCACTGGCTTTGGCGATTTTAATCGCTCTTCTTATCGCTGCAGTGTCATCAGTTATACCATCACCGATAGCATTTTTATTTTCATAGTAGTCTTTAACATTAATAATATTGCTGTTGTTATCCATACTTAATGTCCTTCTGACATGGTGTGATTAATTTCATAGCTTTAAGATGGCCGTTATAATGTTAAAATTATAGATACTTTACGTTGACGACAAGAGTCTGATGTTTGGTTATCTCTCAGCAGACATGCGAGTAACCTTGTGAGAGGGGATATCCCCGCGCTATAGGGGGAGCTATATCAGAGATGTACCTGCTAGTACTGAGGAAATATGCTTGCGGAATGGTGAGCAGATGCAGGTATTGATCAGTACATACAACCCGGCAATCCGTATATGAGGTTTGCCAGGTCAGTCCTGGCCGCTGTATATGTTCAGGCCAATCAGGTTCGGCATCTAGACTGTGGGGGCATCAGCACAGCCGGTATGAGCAGCAGAATCGGTAAAAGTACTCCGCTGTGTCGGTGAGGGTATTGTATTGCTTTAGTGGTGCGTTTCATTGCGCATGGAGTGGTTCGTTAGAAATTGCCGGTAGCTATTTTATTTACTGTCGCTTGAATGATATTGAACGGGCTGTGGCACAACCGGGGCCGCTTACTTAGCCGCGTCCTGGGTTACTGTTCAGTGCCGCCCCGCGTTAATTGAGGATAGCTTCCGACTATATTGCAGGATTTCGGTCGTGAATGAAAATCACTGTAAGTCAATAAGATAAAAGCGCACTTACCGTAAACATTGAAGCCGATAAAGGTATCGGCTCAACGCATTTATCACCTGGATTATCGTACGAATTTCCAAACGGCAACAGGGATCTTATCGTACAGCTTATTCATGGTGAGCTCGGCCAAACGGTGGTCGGCAGCAGAGTAGAACAGCTCTAGTTCGTCATCCGAAAGCTCATACTTATTTTTTTCAATAACGCGTTCCAGGGTGTCAATCGTGGTGCATTTACGTAAACGCATCAGATAGTCAATTTTAGTCATGATAGCCTTTAGTTTTATAAACCGTAGAGTAATTTGGGGATAATTATCCCCTAAGTTTTCATTGTCGTACAGATGCCCTCTCCTGAGAACATTCTGAATAATCGCGCTTTGGTTTTTTGCCAGCGGCGCAAATCGGAATCATTAATACCATAACTGCTAAACAGCGTGTAGGTATCGTCGAGATACTCTTCGACTAACTCCGATAAATCACTTTCGTCCATGTATTTAATTTTATAACTCATCACAAACGAAGCAATATGTTCAATCAACTCGTTAAGCTGGAGGTTGACGGAAGACGTTGGATCGTTCACCCAGCCGTGGTGGCTGTCGCCCAGCGTGGCGATACCTTCATCATACAAATTTTCGCACAAGAATTTGAGCTGAGCAATATCGTGCCTTTTAGGCGAATACTCATCCATATCATCCCCTCCGTAAGTCTTAATTTCGGTGTTGATAACACTCTGTGAGTAAGCTGATTTACATCATGGACGGAGGCAGCTTAACGGTGACAAAATAAACTTTCCGTATAATGAATATAAATCATTTTTTCGCATTTGGCCTGCTGTTATTACGTAAACTTACAATTCATCTGCGGTAGAGGGGCGGGAGTTATCAATGATGTCAAAGGTTAATCCCGTTTCGACAACGCTAAAGGCCACGCTGTCGCTGATGTATTCCTCGGCGCTGATATCCAGACAGGCGTTGAAAATTGTCCATTTATAGCGATAACTCATTGAATACTGGTTGCTGCTCACATTTTGAATATCAAGTATTTCTAATGAGCCCTCGGCGTAACGTGCACTTTCTGAATAAAAACTCAGGCCGCTGGTCAATGCCGGCACCAACTCTGAAATTTTATCGTTAATCATTTTCTTTAGTTTTTTAACGGAAAGTGCTTCCGTCATTGTGTCGCAACGAAGAGTTACATGCATTTAATGTCTGGCCGTACAGCTATCCAATCTATTTATCTTACTCCTTTTTCATCACCTCGTCGGTAAACTTTTCGTTTACCGGGGGGCTTTTTTACAGTTTCTCAACGTTGTTTACTGCTTAATAACCCTGATGTTATTCGGTATATCTCAAAAGGCGTCGCCCCGTTATTCGTTAATCTGCTAATTATCGGTGTAAGCATAACTTTCGTTGTTAAGTTCCGTTACATAAATCAGCGGTGGAGCGCTTGAGGTGTTGATGCTTTTGTGATGTTATACTATAACAAAACATCTTTCTTCTCTCTGGCTATGAAACTGACATCCACACCCGATCAAAATGACGCTGAGTCGTCACTGCATTCCCTGTTCACCGCATCGGCGGGACTACGCTGCGGCATTGCGGCAGCATTGTTGGCCCTGTTGTGGCTGGGCATTCGCTGGGCGGTATTGCTGCCATGATTACGTTGCAACAGGCTGTGGTTGGTTACGGCGGCACTCCGTTGTTTCCACCGCTTAGCGGACATTTCGCTGCCGGCTCTCTGACGGCGGTGGTTGGTGTTAACGGTGCCGGCAAGTCCACGTTGCTGAAAACCTTGGCTGGGCTTTTACCCTTGCAGAGCGGAAGCCTGCTTTTCAATGGCAACAAGTTGCCGCGCATGGCGTATCTGCCGCAGCAGGCTGAGCTGGATCGTCAGTTTCCGATCGTAGTGAGCGATCTGGTGGCTATGGGAAGCTGGCCGCAGTGCGGCATGTTCGGTGGGCTGAACAAGCGCGCGGGGTTGCAGATTGTCGAGGCGCTGGATGCCGTAGGTATGGCGCCGATGGCGAGAACCCCGGTAGGCGAACTTTCAGGTGGCCAGATGCAACGCGTGCTGTTTGCTCGTCTGCTGGTCCAGCAGGCACCGCTGATTTTATTGGATGAACCTTTTACCGGTATCGACAGCGCCACTATCCAGCTATTGCTGCAAGTGATTGCTCAGTTGCATCGACAAGGCAAGACGGTCATCGCGGTGCTGCATGACATGTCGATGGTGGCGAACCATTTTCCACAGGCCTTGTTATTGACGTCACAGTGTTGCCACTGGGGAGCGGCAGATCGGGTGCTGGAACATATTCCGGCGCTGAACGTCGCCAGCCGGCCCCAGTGCCTGAGTGCGGTAGCGCCATGATGCTGCTTGATCCTCTCATCGATCCCTTTGCCTCATTCGGCTTTATGCGCCGTGCGCTGGTGGCCTGCTTTGCGCTGTCGCTCAGCGCTGCGCCGTTGGGGGTGTTTCTGTTGCTGCGGCGCATGAGTCTGGTTGGTGATGCGCTGTCCCATGCGGTGCTGCCTGGGGCGGCGATAGGCTACCTGATTTCAGGCATGTCGCTGGTGGCGATGGGTGTCGGCGGGTTTATCGCCGGGCTGGCGGTGGCGATGCTATCCGGGCTGGTCAGCCGCCGGACGCCGCTGAAAGAAGACGCCAGTTTCGCCGGTTTTTATCTGGGTTCGCTGGCGCTGGGGGTGACGCTGGTCTCACTGCGCGGTTCCAGCGTCGATCTGCTGCATGTGCTGTTCGGTTCTATCCTGGCGGTGGACACGAATGCCATTTTGATGGTGGGTGCGATAGCCAGTTTTTCGCTGTTGGCACTGGCGGTGCTGTATCGCGCCCTGGTGATTGAATCTTTCGACGCCACCTTTTTGCGAGTCAGTGCGCCGCGCTGGCTTGCGCTGATACACGGGCTGTTTCTGGCTCTGGTGGTGATAAACCTGGTGGCGGGGTTCCAGATCCTCGGCACGCTGATGTCGGTGGGGTTGATGATGCTGCCCGCCGCCAGCGCGCGTTTTTGGGCGCGTAACCTGCCGCAGACGTTGGCGGTGGCGATGGGGATTGGCATGCTCTCAAGCCTGATTGGCCTCGAATGGTCTTATTACGCGTCATTGCCCGCCGGCCCGGCGATTGTGCTCAGCGCCAGCGTGATCTTTTTTGGGTCGATTTTGTTTGGGACGCGTGGGGGAATCTATTCTCTCTCGCGCCGTTGAGAAGTGCCAAGTTCAAGGAGAAAGTATGAAACGTTTACCTATTTCGCTGGCGGTCGCTGCTCTGCTGTCCAGCCCACTGGCGATGGCGAAAACCGTTGATGCCGTCGCCAGCTTTTCGATCCTCGGCGATATCGTGAAGCAGGTGGGGGGAGAACACGTCAGGGTCACCACGTTAGTGGGGCCGGACGGCGATCCGCACAGCTTCGAACCTTCGCCGAAAGACAGCAAGGTGTTGTCGCAGGCTGACGTGGTGTTCGTCAGCGGCCTGGGGCTGGAGGGCTGGATCGATCGCCTGGTCGGTGCCTCGGGGTATAAAGGGCAGGTGGCTACTGCATCGCAGGGGATCGACACCCGCCAGATGAGCGAGGATGGCAAGGCGGTCACCGATCCCCATGCCTGGAACAGCATGAAAAACGGGGTGCAGTACGCAACCAACGTGATGAATGCGCTGATTGCCGCCGATCCGCAAGACGCCAATTATTTTCGCCAACGCGGTTCGGAATATATCCAGCAGTTGCAGAAACTGGATCTCTGGGCCAAGACCCAATTTGCCGCGGTACCGCAACAAAAACGCAAGGTGCTGACCAGTCACGATGCTTTTGGTTACTTTGGGCAAGAATATGGCGTCACCTTCCTTGCCCCGGTCGGTTTCTCTACCGAGGCTGAAGCCAGCGCCAGCGACGTGGCCGGTTTGATAAAACAGATCAAACAGGAGAAGGTTAATGCTTACTTTATTGAAAACCAGACCGATCCGCGGTTGGTGAAACAGATTGCCGCCGCCACCGGAGCGAAAGCCGGCGGTGAACTGTATCCAGAGGCACTGTCCAAACCGCAAGGGCCGGCAGCGACCTATGTACAGGCATTCCAGCACAACGTCGATACGTTGTTAGGCAGCATGAAATAAGCCGTAGCGGCCCTGCTGGTAAGGCAGGGCCGCTGGTTGCGTTTCAGTTTCCTTTCTCCATAAAAAAGCCCCGTTGAGCAGCAACGGGGCTTTGCGACAGATGACACTTCAGACGTTAACGTTTTTTCTTGCGTCCCTGCACCGCTTTGAAGCGCGGGTTGGTTTTACAAATCACATAGATACGGCCATTGCGGCGTACGACTTTGCAATCCGGATGGCGCTTCTTCGCCGACCGCAACGAACTTAAAACCTGCATGTTGATTCCCTTTTATTTGCTGCCAAGAAAACGGCCAAAACGCTGCTGGAAGCGCGCGGTGCTGCCTTCTTTGGAGAACTCTTTCTGCTTGCCGGTGTAATACGGATGCGACGCAGAAGAGACGTCGATAGTGACGTACGGCCAATTTTCGCCATCGAGTTCGATGGTGCGATCGGTATTAATGGTCGAACCCACTTTAAAATAGGTGTTGGCACTCAGATCGTGGAACACCACGGTACGGTAGTTTGGATGGATGCCTGCTTTCATGATGCCCTCTCATGTAATGTTATACTATAACAATAATTATGCGCCGCACGGCAGAGCGGATCAAGTACAAAATGCAGCGACAGGCGAATTAATGAGAGTGGTTTGCATTAAGCGAATGAAGCCAAAGAAAAAGGCCGCATAAGCGGCCTTTGTGTTCAGCGGTAAGCGTTCACTGGGTTATCAGTGATGCTCAACCGGATGGCTGTGTTCCACATCCTCAGACTTCTTGCTGAAGCGGCGGCGAACCACCACGAAGAAGACAGGAACGAAGAAGATGGCCAGCACGGTAGCGGTAATCATCCCGCCCATAACGCCGGTACCTACCGCGTTCTGCGCGCCGGAGCCCGCACCGCTGCTGATAACCAGCGGCAGTACCCCGAGGATGAATGCCAGTGAAGTCATCAGAATCGGGCGCAAACGCATGCGCACCGCTTCCAGCGTGGCTTCTATCAGGCCTTTACCTTCTTTATCCATCAGGTCTTTGGCGAATTCCACTATCAAGATGGCGTTCTTCGCCGACAGGCCGATGGTGGTCAGCAGCCCCACCTGGAAGTAAACGTCGTTGTTCAAGCCACGCATGGTGGCCGCCAGCAACGCACCGATAACCCCCAGAGGCAGAACCAACATGACCGAGAACGGAATCGACCAGCTTTCATACAGCGCGGCCAGGCACAAGAACACCACCAGAATCGAGATGGCGTAAAGGGCAGGGGCCTGGTTACCGGACAGACGTTCCTGGTAGGACATACCGGTCCAGTCGTAACCGATGCCGCTCGGCAGCTTGGAGGACAGCTCTTCCATCATGTTCATTGCTTCACCGGTGCTTTTACCCGGTGCCGCCTGACCCAGAATTTCCATGGAAGGCAGGCCGTTATAACGTTCCAGACGCGGTGAACCGTATTCCCATTTCGCTGAAGAGAATGCGGAGAACGGAACCATCTGGCCACTGGTGCCACGGACAAACCACTTGTTGATGTCCTCAGGCAACATACGGAACGGGGCTTCAGCCTGCACGTAAACCTTCTTCACACGACCGCGGTCGATGAAGTCGTTCACGTACGAGCCACCCAACGCGGTGGTCAGCGTGCTGTTGATGGTGGTGATGCTGACACCCAACGCCTTGGCTTTTTCCTGATCGATAATCAGTTTGAACTGCGGCGTATCTTCCAGGCCGTTAGGACGCATGCCGACCAGCAGGTCCGGATGCTGGGCTGCCATGCCCAGCAGCTGGTTACGCGCTTCGGTCAGTTTCTCATGCCCCAGGCCACCCTGGTCAATCAGCTGGAAGTCAAAACCGGTAGCGGTACCCAGTTCGATAATCGCAGGCAGGTTGAACGGGAATACCAGGCCGTCTTTAATTTGCGAGAACGCGCCCATGGCGCGGCCTGCAATTGCCGGCACTTTATTCTGTTCTCCGCTACGCTCGGACCAGTCTTTCAGGCTGACGAACGACAGACCGTTGTTTTGGCCGTTACCGTTAAAGCCGAAGCCCGCAACGGTAAATACCGACACCACGTTGTCTTTTTCTTTGGTCAGGAAGTAGTCGGTGACTTCTTCCAGCACCTTCGAGGTTCGAGCCTCGGTGGCGCCCGCAGGCAACTGCACCATGGTCAGCAGGATGCCCTGGTCTTCTTCCGGCAGGAACGAGGACGGCAGGCGCAGGAACAGCAGGCCCATACCGACGACGATTAGCAGGTAGATCACCAGATAGCGACCGGTGCTGCGCAGGATACTGGCTACGCTGTCGGTGTAGTGGTGGGTGCTCTTTTCGAACATGCGGTTAAACCAGCCGAAGAAGCCGGTTTTAGCCCCGTGATCGCCTTTCTGCACCGGTTTCAGCAGGGTGGCGCACAGCGCCGGCGTCAGAATCAACGCCACCAGCACCGACAGTGCCATCGCGGAAACGATGGTGATGGAGAACTGACGGTAGATCGCGCCGGTTGAACCGCCGAAGAATGCCATAGGTACGAATACCGCTGACAGCACCATGGCGATACCGACCAATGCACCCTGGATCTGCTCCATCGATTTCTTGGTCGCTTCTTTCGGCGGCAGTCCCTCTTCGGACATTACGCGCTCGACGTTCTCTACCACCACGATGGCGTCATCCACCAGCAAGCCTATCGCCAGCACCATGCCGAACATCGTCAGGGTGTTTATCGAGAAGCCAAAGGCCGCCAGTATCGCAAAGGTGCCCAGCAAGACGACCGGTACCGCGATGGTTGGGATCAGCGTCGCGCGGAAGTTCTGCAGGAACAGATACATGACCAGGAATACCAGCACGATCGCTTCGAACAGCGTTTTCACCACTTCGTTGATCGAAATCTTGACGAACGGGGTGGTGTCGTACGGATAAACCACTTTCATCCCCTGAGGGAAGAACGGCTGCATCTTGGTTAACGCGTCTTTTACCGCTTTGGCGGTGTTCAGGGCGTTGGCGCCGGTAGCCAGTTTGATACCCAGGCCCGCCGCCGGTTTGCCGTTGTAACGTGCGGTTACGGCATAGCTTTCGCCGCCACGCTCAATACGCGCTACGTCTTTCAGGCGAACCTGGGAGCCGTCCGTATTCACCTTAAGCAGAATTTTGCCGAACTCTTCAGGAGAGGTCAGACGGGTCTGCGCGATGATTGAGGCGTTAAGCTGCTGGCCCGGTACCGGTGGCATCCCACCCAATTGCCCTGCGGCGATCTGGTTGTTCTGCTCGGTGATGGCGGACGTCACATCCGTCGTGGTCAGTTGGAAATTGTTCAGCTTGCCCGGATCCAGCCAGATGCGCATGGCGTACTGTGCACCAAACAGTTGCACCTCACCCACACCCTGTGAACGGCTGATAGGATCCTTGATATTTGAGGCTACATAGTCCGCGATGTCGTCCTGAGTCATGTTCGGATCGTCGGAAATGAAGCCGGCTACCATCAGGAAGCTGCTGCTGGATTTTTCTACTTTCAGGCCTTGCTGCTGCACTTCTTGCGGTAACAGCGGCGTAGCCAGCGACAGTTTGTTCTGGACCTGAACCTGCGCGATGTCAGGGTCGGTACCGGAGTTAAACGTCAGCGTAATGGTGACGCTACCAGAGGAATCACTGGTGGAGGACATGTACATCAGATTATCGATACCGTTCATGTTCTGTTCGATAATCTGGGTCACGGTGTCCTGCACCGTTTTTGCATCCGCGCCTGGATAGTTGGCGGAAATACTCACCGCCGGTGGTGCAATAGTGGGATACTGCGCGATCGGCAGTTTCATTATTGCAAGCACCCCCGCCAACATGACGATGATGGCGATTACCCAGGCGAAAATCGGGCGATCTATAAAGAACTTAGCCATGTCTTACCGGCTCCTTTTTATGACTTCTGCGCTTCAGACTGCGGCTGTTTTTGCGCCTGAGTGTCAACTTCCTGCACTTTTACCTGAGCGCCCGGGCGGACTTTCATCAGGCCGGTGACAATCACGCGATCGCCGGCTTTCAAACCGTCGGTAACCAGCCATTTGTCGCCGATGGCCTGATCCGCTTTCAGCGTACGCAACTCGACTTTATCGTCAGCGCCCACCACCATCGCGGTAGCTTCGCCGCGCGGGTTACGCGTCACGCCTTGTTGCGGCACCAGCAATGCATCGCTGCGTACGCCTTCGTCCAGACGGGCGCGAACGAACATCCCCGGCAACAGCGTATCGTTCGGGTTAGGGAACAATGCGCGAATGGTGATGGAGCCGGTGGTTTCATCAACGGTAACGTCAGAGAATTCCAGTGTGCCTTCCTGAGCGTATTCCGAGCCGTTTTCCAGCAGCAATTTCACCTTGGCTTTGCCGTTTTCCTGTTTCAGCGCACCGCTGGCCAGTTCTTGCTTCAGACGCAGGAAATCGTTGCTTGACTGAGTCACGTCCACGTACATCGGATCCAGCTGTTGCACGGTAGACAGCGCGGTGGCTTGACCGTTGGAAACCAGCGCGCCTTCTGTCACGGCGGATTTGCCGATGCGGCCGGAGATCGGTGAAGTTACTTTGGTGTAAGCCAGGTTGATGCGTGCGGTTTCCACTGCGGCTTTCGAGGCCACTACGGCGGCTTCTGCCTGCTGCAGCGTGGAAACTGCGGTGTCGTAATCCTGCTTACTGATGTAGTTGGTGCCCAGCAAGGGTTTGTAGCGGTTCACCGTTACGCGCGCGATCGAAGCGCTGGCTTGAGATTTGGCCAGGTCGCCTTTGGCGCTGTCATAGGTTGCCTGATAGGTGGCGGGATCGATCTGATACAGGGAAAATCCTGCCTTGATGTCACTGCCTTCAACAAAATTGCGCTTCAGGATGATGCCGCTGACCTGAGGGCGAACTTCGGCGATACGATACGCAGCAGTGCGGCCAGGAAGATCGGTAGTAATGTTGAGAGGCTCGGCCTTCAATGTCACTACGCCCACTTCGGGAGCCGGTGGTTGGGCGCCTTGTTGTTGGGTTTCCTTATCGTTACATCCTGTAAGTACTAAGCTGCCTGAAAGCATCAGAACTGCCGCCAGAGGCGTTAACCCTCTGTTTTTGTTCATAGAAAAACCTCAAGTGTCCGATTTCAAAATGATCAATGGATCACAAGCTTTAAAACCCATTGCTGCGTTAATTATATGTGCGTGCTATGGTACATACATACGCGAATGTATGTAAATCACACTCCCCCTAAAAAACAACGCCATGGCACGAAAAACCAAACAGCAGGCGCTAGAAACTCGACAGCACATTCTTGATGCTGCGGTGCAGGAATTTTCTGAACGTGGCGTTTCTGCAACGTCACTGACAGATATTGCCACCGCTGCCGGTGTTACGCGTGGTGCTATTTATTGGCACTTCAAGAATAAGGTAGACCTGTTTAACGAAGTTTGGGAATTGTCAGAGTCGAAAATAGGCGATCTCGAAATAGAGTATCAGGCAAAGTACCCTGATAATCCACTGCGTATTTTACGTGAAATACTAATTTATATACTGACGGCGACGGTCGATGACGGCCGCCGGCGAGCGCTGATGGAAATCGTATTCCACAAGTGCGAATTTGTCGGCGAAATGATGCCGCTGCAGGACGCGCGTAAAGTGCTTAGTTTGGAAGGCTACGAGCGCATCGAGTCGGTGCTGCGCAACAGCATGCGTCACGGCCAGCTTCCCGCCGATCTCAATACCCGCCGGGCGGCGATTATCCTGCGCGCTTATATTACCGGCCTGATGGAAAACTGGCTTTTTATGCCGGAAAGTTTTGATCTGAAAGCCGAAGCGGCAGCCCTGGTCGATTCATTCCTCGAAATGACTCAATTCTGCCCGACCTTACGGGTAAAACCGGAAGAGCAGGCGGCCGAGCCGCACAGTGCCGACTGTCATCCTTAAAAGGAGATGCACCATGTCATCCGTTGTGTTGATTGCCAGTGGCGCGGCCTATGGCCAGGAATCACTGTTTAACGCCCTGCGTCTGGGCATTGCGCTGAAAGAGCAGCAGGCCGATCTCAATCTGAAACTGTTTTTGATGTCGGACGCGGTAGTGGCCGGCCTCGCCGGGCAACAGCCGCACGAAGGCTACCATTTGCAGCAGATGCTGGAGATCCTCACCGCGCAGCAAGTGCCGGTAAAACTGTGCAAAACCTGCGCCGACGCGCGTGGCGTCAGCCGGTTGCCGCTGGCAGACGGGGTAGAAATCGGTACGCTGGTGGAACTGGCGCAATGGACTCTGGCCGCCGGGAAAGTACTGACGTTCTGATTCCGCTACATCCGTACATCACCAGCAACGCTTTTCTTATTCGTTGGCTATCTGCGATCGTGATAATCTTTCGGCTTCATTATTGATTCGAAGTCAACTCATGCATCGCAGGTTAGCTAAACGTCCTTTTCTGACGTTACCCTCGTTCTTCGGGGGGGATATCTCCCGCGCCCTCGCACTGTGTTTATTGATCGCCATGTGTGCGGTCTGCCAGCCCGTTGCCCATGCGGCGTTGAACGGCGATGCGCCGTCGCGCAGTGAAATTCAAAACCAGTTTGATGTGCTGAATAAGCAGAAGACGCTGACGCCGGTCAATAAGCTCGCCCAGCAGGATCTGACCCGCACGCTCGAACTGCTGGACGCCATCGAACGCGTCAAACAGGATGGCGCTGAGCTTAAACAGCAGTTGCAGTTGGCACCGGGCAAGCTACGCCAGGTGACCGAGGATCTGGATGCGCTGAAACTCCCTGTGGATAGCGCGGCCGCCAGAGCCGATCTGCTGCCGCTCTCCCTGCGCCAACTGGAAACCCGCCTTTATCAGACGCTGGACGAACTGCAAACCGCTCAGGAAAACCTCTCCACCTATAACAGCCAGCTGGTTTCGCTGCAGACCCAGCCGGAACGGGTGCAAAGCAGCATGTATACCGCGTCACAGCGTCTGCAGGAGATCCGTAACCAGCTCAACGACCAGACGCCGGGCCAAAACTCGCTGCGCGACAGCCAGCAGGTGATGCTGGCAACGGAGCAGGTGCTGCTCAATGCGCAGATTGATCTGCAGCGCAGGAGCCTGGAGGCCAACACCGCCCTGCAGGACCTGTTGCAGAAACAGCGCGATTACACCACCGGGCACATCGACGCTCTGGACCGATCGGTGCAGTTGCTGCAAGAAGTGGTTAACAGCAAACGCCTGACGCTGTCTGAAAAAACCGCCAAAGAGGCGCAGAATCCGGAAGACGCCACGGACATCCAACAGGATAAGCTGGTCAGTAAAGAGCTGGACGTCAATCGCCAACTCAGCCAGCGGCTGATTGCCGCCACGGAAGAGAGCAACATACTGTTTCAACAGAATATCCGGGTAAAGAACTGGCTCGATCGCGGTCTGCAGTCGGAGCGTAACCTGAAGGAGCAGATCCAGGTGCTGAAAGGCAGCCTGGTGCTGTCGCGTATTCTCTACCAGCAGCAGCAAAACTTGCCGCAGGGCACGTTGGTGGCGGATATGGGCACGCGAATCGCCGATTTACGCCTGGATCAGTTTGATATCAACCAGCAGCGCGACGACCTGTTCAAGGGCGACGACTACATCAATAAGCTGCTTGTGGACAGCAAAGAGAAAGCCAGTGCGGACGTGCTCGATGCGCTGAACGAAATCGTCGATATGCGCCGTGAGCTGTTGGATCAGTTGAATAAGCAGCTCAGCAACCAGCTTGCGCAGTCGATCAGCTTGCAGATTAACCAGCAGCAACTGACCAGCGTTTACAGTTCGTTGCAAGATACGCTGACCCAGCAAATATTCTGGGTTAACAGCAACAAACCGATCGATCTGGCGTGGTTGAAAGCCTTGCCGGGCGCGGTCAAAGATCAGATTGCCGCATTCGATTTTAAACTGGACACCGGCAAAATGCTGCAGGGCGGGTTGAATGCGCTGGTGTTCCTCATCCCGATGCTGATTCTGATAGCCCTGCTGCGCTGGCGCTACAGGCTGATCGATACACTCCTGCAAAAGCTGGCTAATGATGTCGGGCAGCTAAAACGCGACAGCCAACTGCACACGCCGAAGGCCATTATACTGACCTTGCTGAAAGTGCTGCCCGGCTCGGCGCTGCTGCTTGGTGCCGGTTTCTGGTGTTACCGCGCGGAAATCGGCCTCAGCGATTTTCTGTGGGCACTGTCGCAACAGCTGGCGCTGTTCTGGCTGATTTTCGGTTTTACCTACCGTACGCTGGCGCCGGGCGGCGTTACCGAGCGCCACTTCAACTTTTCCACCGGACTGTGCGCGCACTATCGCCGGCAGACCCTGCGCCTGGGGTTGGCGCTGCTGCCGCTGATCTTCTGGTCGGTGCTGGGCGAGAAAGCGCCGCTGCGACTGGTCGAGGACGTTATTGGCCAGGTGGTGGTAATGCTGACGCTGGCGCTGCTTGCCGTGCTGGTGTTTCCGCTGTGCCGCGACAGCTGGCGCGAGAAAGGTTCGCACGCGGTGCAACTGGTGATCATCACCGCCATTGCCGCCACGCCGCTAATTCTGCTCGGCCTGATGTTCGCCGGTTATTTCTACACCACGTTGCGTCTGGCCGGCCGCTGGATCGACAGCCTGTATCTGTTCTTCCTGTGGAACATCGTTTATCTGACCGCCATTCGCGGCCTTGGCGTTGCGGCACGTCGCTTGGCTTACCGCCGCGCGCTGGCGCGTCGCCAGAGCCTGGCGAAAGAGGGGGCAGAAGGCGGGGAGCCGATAGAGGAGGCGCCTTTGGCGCTGGATCAGATCAACCAGCAATCGCTGCGTCTGACCACCATGGCGCTGTTCATCATCTTTGCCTGCGCCTTCTACGGCATTTGGTCAGATCTGGTGACGGTGATTTCGTATTTGGACAGCATCACGCTGTGGCATTACACCACGACCGTTGCCGGCGGCAGCGTGCCGCAGGCGGTGACGCTGGGCAACATGATGGTGGCCATCGCGGCGGTGATCGTCGCCTATGTCATGACGCGCAACCTGCCCGGCCTGCTGGAGGTGGTGGTGCTGTCGCGGCTGCAACTGCGGCAAGGGGCCTCTTACGCCATCACCACCATACTGACCTATCTGATCACCACCGTGGGCGCCGTTACCGCGCTCGGATCGCTGGGGGTGTCCTGGGATAAGCTGCAATGGCTGGCCGCCGGGTTGACCGTCGGTCTGGGCTTCGGCCTGCAGGAGATTTTCGCCAACTTTGTTTCTGGTCTGATCATTTTGTTCGAGCGGCCGATCCGCATCGGCGACACCATTACTATCGGCACCTTCTCCGGCTCGGTCAGCAAAATCCGCATTCGCGCCACCACCATTACCGATTTCGACCGTAAAGAGGTGATTATCCCGAACAAGGCGTTCGTTACCGAGCGGCTGATCAACTGGTCGCTGTCAGACACCATTACCCGGGTATTGATCAAGGTTGGGGTGGCGTACGGTTCCGATCTGGACAAAGTGAAAGCGGTGCTGTTGCAGGCAGCGCATGATAACCCGCGGGTGATGACCGATCCGGAACCGCAGGTTTTCTTCCTTAACTTTGGCGCTAGCACGCTGGATCACGAATTGCGTCTTTATGTTCGTGAATTGCGTGATCGCAGCTATACCGTCGATGAACTGAACCGCTCGATCGATCGCCTGTGCCGGGAAAACGACATTAATATCGCCTTCAACCAGCTTGAGGTGTATTTGCACAACCAGCAGGGTAACGAGGTACAGGAAGTGAAACGGACGCTGTCGCAGGATGAGGGCAGCCCGTCGGCAGGATAATGGGATGAAAGTGAGGGATCAGCGCAGGCTGAACCCTTTTTACTGCTCGACGGGCAGGTAGGGCGTGGTGACGCCGTTGCGTTGCAGTTTTTCCTGATAGTCCCGTTTGACAATATCCAGCGCCGCCAGCGCGATGGCTGGATCGATCTCGTTACATTCCAGCAGGTAAATCAGGTCTACCGCCAGCTGCAATTCTGGTGAGGCATTATCTAGAGACATAAAACCAACGTTTTTGTTTAGTAGGTGAATGAATAAGGTGTCGCTTCGGCTGAGTATAGTGAACAAGGCGCGCGGCAGGGAATAATCATTAAAGTATTGTGATAAATCTTCAAAAACCGTTTTCTTTACGCTCGATGCTGCGCTCAATACGCGCCAGCGCCTGTCGGCAACGCACCAGCCTGCCTTCCAATGCCGCCAATTCGTGCTGCAATTTTTGCTGCGCTGCGAATGTGGTTTGCCTGCCCAGCAGGCTTTCCCGATCCTGAATCATCGACATTAACCGGCGTTCATAACCCTGGTGCTCGGCCAGCTTGTGATACAAATCGACCGCCACCACTTCTTTCGGCTGATTTTTACGGCGCAACGCCTGTGTCGCCAGCTCGCGCTGCAGAGCGGTGATCTGGGCCACCAGCTTCTCTGCCAGAAAGGCGACCTGACTGATGCGGCTGTCGTTGGCTGCCGTCTGCAACTGGGCGAAGTTCCTTTGCACTTCCGCCAGATAATCACGCAGCCGGGTGCCGCGATTGGAAAACAGCGCGGCGTCAAAGCGCGCCTGAGGGATAGGGGCGTCGCCACGCGGCGTCACTTCGGCGGCCAATGCCGCGATCTGCTGTTCTAACACCTGTAATAGACGGTGAGTGCTCACGTTGGCTCCATTAAAATTTCACAGGGCTCAGCTTGCCCGCGATCCCGCCGTTAAACAAGCGCGGCGCGCATATTCCGGCCGTTGCGGCTGGTGGCGCAGGGGATGACGGTGATAAAGTAACGCCAGACAGACTAGCGGACAAGGGCTCGCATGACGCGTTGGTTATTGATTATCCTCGGTTGGTTGGCGGTGGTACTGGCGACGCTGGGCGTGGTGCTGCCGCTGCTGCCGACCACGCCATTTCTGCTGCTGGCCGCCTGGTGTTTTGCTCGTTCATCGCCGCGCTTTCACCATTGGCTGCTGTATCGTTCCTGGTTCGGCCCTTATCTGCGCCATTGGCAACAGCATCGTGCGTTGCCGCCAGGGGCCAAAGGGAAGGCGGTAGCGGTGATTGTGCTGACGTTTGCGGTTTCGCTGTGGCTGGTTAAACTCTGGTGGGTACGCGGATTGTTGTTGCTGATGCTGGCTATTCTGCTTACCTTTATGCTGCGTCTGCCGGTTGTTGATCTGTCGCAACAAAAACAGCGCTGATCCTGTCTTATTATACCCCGGAGCTTTCGAGTTGGCCGCTCCGGCGCATTCATGCGCTCGCGGCATTTGTGCATCCCTGTACAACAACGCTGTAACTTGAAAGATGACGGGGATGGTTGCATTTGTCCGCCAGTTTGCATAGATTTGGGCGTTTTCGTGCGCGGGCTGCTTCCCATTCCTTCTTTATACTGGGCTGGGTGACGCGGTTTGCGCGCAAGTCTTCAGGTAGTTTTATCAGGCAATAATTATGACCGCTACTGCGCAGCAGCTTCAGTTTATTAAAGACAGTATCAAAACCATTCCGGATTACCCGAAGCCGGGCATACTGTTCCGTGACGTCACCAGCCTGCTGGAAAACCCGCTGGCTTACGCGGCCAGCATTGAATTGCTGGTTGAGCGCTATCGCGATGCGGGTGTGACCAAAGTGGTTGGCACCGAAGCGCGCGGTTTCCTGTTTGGCGCCCCGGTGGCGTTGGCGTTGGGCGTGGGTTTTGTGCCGGTACGCAAGCCGGGCAAGCTGCCGCGCGCGACCCTCAGCGAGAGCTATGAGCTGGAATACGGCACCGATCAGTTGGAAATCCACACCGACGCCATCGTGGCCGGCGATAAAGTGCTGGTGGTTGACGATCTGCTGGCGACCGGTGGTACCATTGAGGCCACCGCGAAACTGATCCGCCGCCTGGGCGGGGAAGTTAAAGACGCCGCTTTCATCATCAATCTGCCGGAGCTCGGCGGCGAAGGGCGTTTAAATAAGCAGGGCATCGAATGCTACAGCCTGGTCTGCTTCGCAGGCCACTGATCCTGCATTGTCCCAATGCCACAACGGCCTCGCGGATCGCCGCGGGGCTGTGTTAGCATGACCCTCTAGATTCCTCGACTTCTCCGGTATTAATGAGCTATCAGGTTCTTGCCCGTAAGTGGCGCCCTCAAACGTTTGCAGATGTTGTCGGACAAGAACACGTCCTGACGGCGCTGGCTAACGGCCTCTCGCTGGGGCGGATTCATCACGCCTATCTGTTTTCAGGCACGCGCGGCGTGGGTAAAACCACCATTGCGCGCCTGCTGGCCAAAGGCCTGAACTGTGAAACCGGCATCACCGCGACCCCGTGCGGCCAATGCGATAACTGCCGCGAGATTGAGCAGGGGCGCTTTGTCGATCTGATCGAGATCGACGCCGCGTCCAGAACCAAGGTGGAAGACACCCGCGATCTGCTGGATAACGTCCAATACGCGCCCGCCCGCGGCCGTTTCAAAGTTTACCTGATTGACGAAGTGCACATGCTCTCGCGTCACAGCTTCAATGCGCTGTTGAAAACGCTGGAAGAGCCGCCTTCGCACGTGAAGTTCCTGCTCGCGACCACCGATCCGCAAAAGCTGCCGGTGACCATTCTGTCACGCTGCCTGCAATTCCATCTCAAAGCGCTGGATGTCGATCAGATCCGCAACCAACTGGAAACGGTGCTGCAGGCGGAGAAAATCACCAGCGATCAGCGTGCATTGCAACTGTTGGCGCGCGCCGCCGACGGCAGTATGCGCGACGCGCTCAGCCTGACCGACCAGGCGATTGCCATGGGGCAAGGTCAGGTGACGACCGTCACCGTCAGTCAGATGCTGGGCACGCTGGACGACGAACAGCCGCTGGCCATCCTTGAGGCGCTGGTGAGCGCAGACGGCGAAAAGGTCATGGCGCAGGTCGCGCAGGCGGCTTCTCGCGGCGTAGATTGGGAGAATTTGCTGATCGAGACGCTGGCGCTGTTGCACCGCATTGCGATGGTGCAATTGCTGCCGTCGGTACTGGATAATCATTACGCCGCTATTGAACAAAGGCTGCGTGAACTGGCGCGCACCTTGCCGCCGACAGACGTACAGCTTTATTACCAAACGTTGCTGGTAGGGCGCAAAGAGCTGGCTTTTGCGCCGGATCGCCGCATGGGGGTTGAGATGACCCTGCTGCGTGCGTTGGCGTTTCACCCGAAAGCGGTGATCCCGGAGCCGGTGGCGCCGGTGCAAATGGCCCCTGCGCAGATAGCGCAGCCGCGGGCCCCTTCTGCCCAGCCGCCACAGTTTCAGGACGTGCCACCGCCGTTAGGGCAGGCCGTACCGCAAAACAATCAACCGGCGAATTTACCGGATGCCACCGCGCAGTTATTAAAAGCGCGCACCCAACTGCTGCGGCAGGGAGCATCCACACCAAAAAAGAATGAGCCGGCGGCGCCTGGAAAAGCGCGGCCGGCAAACTCAGCACTGGAGCGCTTGGCTTCAGTGACTGAGCGCAGCCAGCAGCGCCTGGCGGAAAAACAGGTGCAGGAAAAACCGGCCAAACCGGAAGCCTACCGTTGGCGGGCGTTGACCGAGCCGGAACCGGAGCCGGAACCGCTGGCGACGCCGAAAGCGTTGCGCACCGCACTTGAGCATGAGAAAACGCCCGAGCTGTCGGCCAAACTGGTGGTTGAGTCGCTCGAGCGTGACCCCTGGGCGGCAGAGATCGATAAGCTGAAAATCCCGAAACTGGTGCAGCAACTGGCGTTGAACGCCGTGAAACAACAGCTGGAACCAGGCAAAATTTGTCTCCGCCTGCGGTCTTCGCAGCGCCATCTGAATTCGCCTTCGGCGCAGAAGGTGCTGACTGACGCGCTCAGCGAGTTGCACGGCAGCCCGGTTGAGTTAACCGTGGTGGAAGATGATAATCCGGCGGAGCGGACTCCGCTGGAGTGGCGGCAAGCCATTTATGAAGAAAAACTGGCGCAGGCGCGTCAGTCCATCGTTGCGGATACCAATATCCAGACACTGCGCCGGTTCTTCGACGCGGATCTGGATGAAGAGAGTATTCGCCCCCTTTAAACGCTGCGCAAAGTGCGCGGCCCTAGCGACGAGAGACGACTATGTTTGGTAAAGGCGGTCTGGGCAACCTGATGAAGCAAGCCCAGCAAATGCAAGAAAAAATGCAACAGATGCAGGAAGAAGTCGCCAAATTGGAAGTGACTGGCGAATCTGGTGCTGGCCTGGTGAAAGTCACCATTAACGGCGCGCACAACTGCCGTCGCGTGGAGATCGATCAAAGCCTGATGGAAGACGATAAAGAGATGCTGGAAGACCTGATCGCCGCTGCGTTTAACGACGCTGCGCGCCGCATCGACGAAACCCAGAAAGAGAAGATGGCGTCTGTTTCCAGCGGCATGCAATTGCCACCTGGCTTTAAGATGCCGTTCTGATGCAAACCAGCCCGCTCCTTGAAACATTAATGGAGGCGTTGCGCTGCCTGCCGGGCGTTGGCCCGAAGTCAGCCCAGCGCATGGCGTTCCAGCTGCTGCAGCGCGATCGCAGCGGCGGAATGCGCTTGGCGCAGGCGCTGACCCGAGCCATGTCGGAAATTGGCCACTGTGCCGATTGCCGCACTTTCACCGAGCAGGATATCTGCACCATTTGCGCCAATCCACGCCGTCTGCAAAACGGCCAGATCTGCGTGGTGGAAAGCCCGGCTGATATTCACGCCATTGAGCAGACCGGTCAGTTCGCCGGGCGCTACTTTGTGCTGATGGGCCACCTGTCGCCGATGGACGGCATCGGGCCTGGCGATATCGGTCTGGATCGGTTGGAGCAACGGCTGGAAAAGGAAAGCATTACCGAAGTGATCCTGGCCACTAACCCGACGGTGGAAGGCGACGCAACCGCCAACTACATCGCCGAGATGTGCGGCCAGTATGGCGTGGTCGCCAGCCGCATTGCCCACGGCGTGCCGGTAGGCGGCGAGTTGGAGATGGTCGACGGCACCACGCTGTCGCATTCGCTGGCCGGCCGCAACGTCATCAAGTTTTAATTTTTTCCCTGACGGGGTCCATGCGGCCCCGTTATTCCCCCGCAAAAATTTCCCGCCAGCCGCTTGAAAAACAACACGCTTGTCCCCACTTACTCCTCATTGTCCGATTTTGGTAGCCACTGTCTTTGAGGTAATCTGAGTATGAAAGGTCAAGAAACCCGCGGTTTCCAGTCTGAAGTAAAACAACTGCTTCATTTGATGATTCATTCGCTGTACTCCAATAAAGAAATTTTCCTGCGCGAGCTGATCTCCAATGCCTCAGACGCCGCCGACAAGTTGCGCTTCCGCGCGCTGTCTGCGCCTGAGTTGTATGAAGGCGACGGCGAGCTGCGTGTGCGCCTATCCTTCGATAAAGATCAGCGCACGCTGACCATCGCCGATAACGGCATCGGCATGAGCCGCGATGAAGTGATCGAGAACCTCGGCACCATCGCCAAATCAGGCACTAAATCATTCCTGGAATCTATCGGTTCCGACCAGGCCAAAGACAGCCAGTTGATCGGCCAGTTCGGCGTCGGTTTCTATTCGGCGTTCATCGTGGCGGATAAAGTCACCGTGCGCACCCGTGCCGCTGGCGCAGCGGTGGATCAGGGCGTGTTCTGGGAGTCTGTCGGCGAAGGCGATTACACTATTGCCGATGACACCAAAGAAGATCGCGGCACCGAGATCACCTTGCATCTGCGCGAAGGCGAAGATGAATACCTCGATGCCTGGCGTCTGCGCTCGGTGATTGGCAAATACTCCGATCACATCGCGCTGCCGGTTGAAATTGAAAGCAAAAACGAAGAAGACGGCACCGTCACCTGGGAAAAAATCAACAAGGCGCAGGCCCTGTGGACCCGCAGCAAGGCGGACGTCACCGACGAAGAGTACAAAGAGTTCTACAAACACATCGCTCACGACTTTACCGATCCGCTGAGCTGGAGCCACAACCGGGTAGAAGGCAAGCAGGAATACACCAGCCTGCTGTATATCCCGGCGCAGGCTCCGTGGGACATGTGGAACCGCGATCACAAACACGGCCTGAAGCTGTACGTGCAGCGCGTGTTTATCATGGACGACGCCGAGCAGTTCATGCCGAACTACCTGCGCTTTGTGCGTGGCCTGATAGATTCCAACGATCTGCCGTTGAACGTCTCGCGTGAAATCCTGCAAGACAGCCGCGTGACGCAAAACCTGCGCGGTGCGTTGACCAAGCGCGTACTGCAGATGCTGGAAAAACTGGCTAAAGACGATGCTGAAGGCTACCAGAAGTTCTGGCAGCAGTTCGGCCTGGTGCTGAAAGAAGGCCCGGCAGAAGACGGCGGCAACAAAGAGGCCATCGCCAAGCTGCTGCGCTTCGCTTCTACCCAGGGTGACAGCTCGGTGCAAACCGTCTCGCTGGAAGAGTACGTAGGGCGTATGGCGGAAGGGCAGGATAAAATTTATTACATCACTGCCGACAGCTATGCCGCCGCCAAGAGCAGCCCGCACCTGGAGCTGTTCCGCAAGAAAGGCATCGAAGTGCTGCTGCTTTCCGATCGCATCGACGAATGGATGATGAGCTACCTGACCGAATTCGACGGCAAGCCATTCCAGTCGGTCAGCAAGGCGGACGAAGCGCTGGACAAGCTGGCAGATGAAACCGAAGAGCAGAAGGCCGCCGAGAAGCAGCTTGAGCCGTTTGTCGACCGTGTGAAGACGCTGCTGGGCGATCGCGTGAAGGACGTGCGTCTGACGCACCGCCTGACCGATACGCCGGCCATTGTCACCACCGGCGCCGATGAAATGAGCACCCAGATGGCAAAACTGTTTGCCGCTGCGGGCCAGGAAGCGCCGGAAGTGAAATACATTTTCGAGTTAAATCCGGAGCATGCGTTGGTCAAACGCGCATCCGATGTGGGTGATAACGAACAATTCGCCGAATGGATCGATCTGTTAATGGATCAGGCACTGCTGGCCGAACGCGGTACGCTGGAAGATCCAAACCAGTTTATCCGCCGTATGAATAAGTTGTTGTCGGTCTAATCCCGGGTTTATGCGCCCTTAGCCGTTCGGTTAGGGGCGCATTTTTCGCTTTTCTGCCTGATATCCCCCGTTTTACCCACTCTGTTGCCCGTGCTGTTCCGCAATCGATTTCCTTGCGTACCTTGAGCCAGCCCCCCCGGAAATGGTATGGTTGAGCGTTTTCGCAATTTTATAAAAACTACATAGCAAGGGGATTTACGCAATGCGTATCATTCTGCTGGGCGCTCCGGGCGCTGGTAAAGGTACTCAGGCTCAATTCATCATGGAGAAATACGGTATTCCGCAAATCTCCACCGGTGATATGTTGCGCGCAGCCGTGAAGGCCGGCAGTGAACTGGGCAAACAGGCGAAAGAAATCATGGACGCCGGCAAGCTGGTGACCGATGAGCTGGTAATTGCACTGGTCAAAGAACGCATCACTCAGGAAGATTGCCGTAACGGCTTCCTGCTGGACGGTTTCCCGCGCACCATTCCACAGGCTGATGCGATGAAAGAAGCCGGTATCAACGTGGACTACGTGCTGGAATTCGCCGTGCCGGACGAACTGATCGTCGATCGCATCGTTGGCCGCCGCGTGCATGCGCCGTCTGGCCGCGTGTATCACGTTAAATTCAATCCGCCGCAGGTGGAAGGCAAAGACGACGTGACCGGCGAAGAGCTGACCACCCGTAAAGACGATCAGGAAGAAACCGTGCGCAAGCGCCTGGTGGAATACCATCAGATGACCGCACCGCTGATTTCCTACTACAGCAAAGAAGCGGAAGCAGGCCACACCCAATACCGTAAAATCGACGGCACCCGTAAAGTGACCGAAGTGAGCGCTGAACTGGCGACCATCCTCGGCTGATCGATTTTTATTGCTGTGCATAGCGCCAGGCCTTATCGGTCTGGCGTTTTTTTTCGCCATTTTCCAGCCGAACTGTGATCGCCGTGGCTTGTTGAGCCAGTGCGCTTTAATCACCCACGATAAATAACGTATAACTGCCTCCATAATAACCCATGGGGACTTTCCTGATGCTCAGATCCACCCATTTGCTGGCAGAATCCACCGCGCGCCAGATAGTGCAGCGGGCGATGGGCATCATCAACCATTCTGTCAACGTTATGGACAGCAACGGTGTCATCATCGCCTCCGGTAACCCCTCACGCCTGTTCCAGCGCCATGAGGGCGCGGTGCTGGCGCTAACCGAGAACCGGGTAGTGGAAATCGATGCGGTGACCGCAGCGCATCTTAAAGGTGTACGGCCAGGCATTAACCTGCCATTTAGCTTTCGTAGTCAACAGGTGGGGGTGATCGGCATTTCCGGCGAGCCCACTCAGGTGCGTGCCTATGCCGAACTGGTAAAAATGGCGGCTGAGCTGATGGTGGAGCAGGCGGCATTGTTGAGCCAAAACCAGTGGGAAAAGCGTTATCGCGAGGAACTGGCGAATCAGTTGCTGCAGTCGCAGCCGGCATCAGCCTCGCTGGAGGCGATGGCTGCCTATCTGGGCCTGGATCTGCAACTGCCACGTATCGTCTGGATCCTGGAGTTACAGGATCCCCAGCCGAATTTGTTGCGTGAACTGCTGGCGGAACTGGAACACACCCAGCGTGAAGCGCTGCTCGCCATTACCGGCCTTAACGAAATGGTCCTGCTGCGGCCCGCCAGCCTGGTGCAGGGGGAATGGAACTTGAAGCAGGAGCGCAAGCAGGCACAGCAGTTGCAAAGCCAGCTCCAGTCGCGTTTCAACCTGCGTTTGATTATCGGTGGCTTCTTTAGCGGTGAGGCGGGGCTGCATCGTTCTAACCTGACCGCCCGCGCCACGCAGGCGATGGCGCAGCGGTTGAAGCTGCGCCACAAGACGCTGTTCTACCCAGATTATCCGCTGCCGTCATTGCTGTGCGATTTGGGGGAAGACTGGCGTGCGCAGGAGCTTTCACGCCCCTGGCAGATCCTGGGGGCCAGTGATGAAAAAGGCGTACTGCGCAGTACCCTGCGGCACTATTTTTCGCGGAATTGTGATCAGACGCAGACCGCCACTGAGCTGCATATCCACGTCAATACTCTGCGCTATCGCCTGCAGCGCATTGAGGCGATTACCGGATTGAAAATCAATCAGTTAACTGATGCCTTGCAGTTGTATATTGGCATGCTGATGCACGACTGAGTTGTGTAAAACCACAACTTTCCAGTGCGCCATGCGGTGGGTTTTTGTGGCTTCCTCTCACGCTAATGTTCGACGCTCAGGATATGTTTTCCCCACACCAACAACGGGGAAAACAATAATGACAACGGTATCCACACTTGGGGCGCTGGTGGCATTGGTCGTCGCTATCGTTCTGATTTTACGCAAGGTTCCGCCAGCCTACGGCATGATTGCAGGCGCGCTGGCCGGTGGGTTGTGCGGCGGCGCCGATCTGGTACAGACCGTGACGCTGATGATCACCGGCGCTCAGGGTATCACCAACGCCGTGATGCGCATTCTGGCTGCGGGGGTATTGGCCGGGGTGCTAATTGAGTCAGGCGCGGCGCATACCATTGCTGAAACCATTGTCCGCAAGGTCGGGGAAACCCGTGCGCTGCTGGCGCTGGCGATAGCTACACTGATCCTTACGGCAGTTGGGGTATTTATCGACGTGGCGGTGATCACCGTAGCGCCGATCGCTCTCTCCATTGCTCAGAAGGCCGGGATCTCGCGCGGTGCCATCCTGTTGGCAATGATCGGTGGCGGCAAGGCCGGTAACGTGATGTCACCCAACCCGAACACCATTGCGGCCGCCGATAACTTTCACGTACCGCTGACCTCGGTGATGATGGCCGGCATTGTGCCTGGCCTGTGTGGGCTGGTGGTGGCCTATCTGCTGGCCCGACGCTTGAGCAACAAGGGTGACAAGGTGCTGGCAGAGGAACTGACGCAGCATGCTGAGGGTTCTCACCCAGGCTTTGCGGCGGCGATCAGCGCACCGTTGGTTGCCATTGTGCTGTTGTCGCTGCGGCCGATCGCCGGTATCGCCGTCGATCCGCTGATTGCGTTACCGGCCGGCGGATTGGTGGGAGCGTTATTGATGGGACGTATTCGTCAGTGTAATCAGTTTATGGTTTCTGGCCTGAGCCGCATGGCACCGGTGGCCATTATGCTGCTCGGCACGGGGACGCTGGCGGGCATTATCGCCAACTCGGCGCTGAAAGACGCGTTGATTAACGGATTGACCCACACCGGTATGCCGGCCTGGCTGCTGGCCCCGCTCTCCGGGGCATTGATGTCGATGGCTACCGCTTCCACCACCGCCGGTACCGCCGTGGCATCCGGCGTATTCAGCAGCACCTTGCTGGAACTGGGCGTCAGTGGGTTGGCAGGAGCCGCGATGATCCATGCCGGTGCCACGGTGCTGGATCACCTGCCACACGGCAGTTTTTTCCACGCCACCAGCGGTAGCGTCAATATGGTTGTTCATCAACGGCTGAAGTTAATGCCGTATGAAACCCTGATCGGCTTTACCATTGCCGCCGTCTCGGCGTTGATGTTTGGCGTATTTAATCTGACAGGATAAGGAATACTGATGAAAACGCTGAAAAAAGTGGTAATTGCCCCAGACTCGTTTAAAGAGAGCCTGAGCGCGATGGCGGTGGCTGAGGCCATCGAGCGCGGATTCCGCCAGATTTACCCGCAGGTGCAGTATGTGAAATTGCCGATGGCGGACGGCGGCGAAGGCACGGTGGATTCGATGGTGGCGGCCACCGGCGGAGAAATTGTCAGGGTTGAGGTCACCGGCCCGTTGGGCCAGCCAGTATCTGCCTTTTACGGCTTGCTGGGGGAGGGGGAAACTGCCGTTATCGAGATGGCGGCCGCTTCCGGTCTGCATTTGGCGCCCAAGGGACAGCGCGATCCGCGTATTACCACCAGTTACGGTACCGGTGAGCTGATCCTGGCGGCGCTGGAACGCGGCGTGAAGGCGATTATTCTGGGCATCGGCGGTAGCGCCACCAACGACGGTGGTGCCGGTATGATGCAGGCGCTGGGTGCCAGGCTGCTGGATGACCAACAGCAACCGTTGCCGCCAGGTGGCGCGGCACTGACCCGGTTAGCGCAAATTGATCTTTCAGCGGTAGACCCACGCCTGCAGCAGGTGAGCGTGACGGCTGCCTGTGACGTGGATAACCCTTTATGTGGCCCTCAGGGGGCTTCGGCGGTGTTTGGCCCGCAGAAGGGAGCCACGTCGGAGATGGTGACGCAGTTGGATGCGGCACTAAGCCATTTCGGCAGTTTGCTGCAGCAGGCCACCGGCCGTGAGGTGCTCAATGCACCGGGTGCCGGTGCAGCGGGCGGAATGGGGGCGGCCTTGCTCGGCATGCTCAACGCTCGCTTACGGCCGGGAATTGAGATCGTGATTGAAACTTTGCGGCTGGAAGAGGCGCTTCGTGACGCCGATCTGGTGATCACCGGAGAAGGGCGACTGGACAGCCAGTCGATCCACGGCAAAACGCCGATTGGCGTGGCAAGGGTAGCCAAACGCCATGGCTTACCGGTGATCGGCATCGCCGGCAGCCTGTCGAAAGATTATCAGGTGGTGCACCAGCATGGCATTGACGCTGCTTTTTCGGTGCTTGACCGTGTCGTCACGCTGGAAGAAGCCCTGACGGACGCGGCCGATAATCTTGAGGTCACGGCCCGCAATGTAGCGGCGCTCTGGAAGCTGGCGCAATCCTGACGTTCATATCCTTTACCTGTTGCTGATATCGGTTCCGGTGAAACACTTTTCCGCTACAATAGACGCCATTAATTGACGTTAACCCCCTGACCCAGAACGGGGGGTTAGCCTGTAAGGCATCAAGGGGAGCTGAGATGAAGCAAGAGAAACACGGGGTATTGCTGGTGAACCTGGGCACACCGGATGCTCCGACCTCGTCGGCGGTAAAACGCTATCTGAAGGAATTCCTCAGTGACGACCGCGTAGTCGATACTTCACCGTTGATCTGGTGGCCGATCCTTAATGGCGTGATCTTGCCGCTCCGATCGCCGCGCGTCGCCAAGCTGTATCAGTCGGTATGGATGGACGAAGGCTCGCCGCTGTTGGTCTACAGCCGCCGCCAGCAGCGCGCGCTGGCCGCCCGCATGCCGAACACTCCGGTGGAGCTGGGCATGAGCTACGGCTCGCCTAGCCTGGCGGAAGCGATAGACAAGCTGTTGGCGCAAGGCGTAACCAATCTGGTGGTGCTGCCGCTGTATCCGCAATACTCCTGCTCGACCAGTGCGGCGGTGTGGGATGGCGTGGCTCGCGTACTGAAAGGCTACCGCCGCCTGCCGTCGATAAGCTTTATCCGTGACTACGCCGAGCACCCGGCCTACATTGCCGCGCTGCGCCAGAGCGTTGAGCGCTCGTTCGCCGAGCATGGTCAGCCTGATCGTCTGGTGATGTCTTTCCACGGCATTCCCAAGCGTTATGCCCGCCTCGGCGACGATTATCCGCAGCGCTGTGAAGACACGCAGCGTGCCCTGGCCGCCACGCTGCCGCTGGCACCGGACAGGGTCATGATGACCTACCAGTCGCGCTTTGGCCGCGAACCTTGGCTGACGCCTTATACCGATGAAACCCTGAAAAGCTTGCCGGCGCAGGGCATCAAGCATATTCAGCTGATTTGCCCCGGTTTCTCGGCGGACTGCCTGGAAACGCTGGAAGAAATCAAAGAGCAGAACCGCGAGATCTTCCTCAAGGCCGGCGGTGAGAAGTTCGAGTATATAGCCGCGCTGAACGACGAACCGGCGCATATTGATATGATGCAGCAACTGGTGGCGCAGCGCTTCTGATCGTCATACAACCCCCTCCATCAGGCAGAAATGTGCTAACATTTTCTGCCTGATAATAGCCACTGCCGCCAATCACATGAAATTTCCTGGTAAACGTAAGTCCAAACACTATTTTCCGGTGAACGCTCGCGATCCGCTCTTGCAGCAAGTTCAGCCTGAAAATGAAGTCAGCACCTCTTATATCGTCGGCATCGACCAGACGCTGGTGGATATCGAAGCAAAAGTGGATGACGCGTTTGTCCAGCGCTACGGTTTGAGCCTGGGACATTCCCTGGTGATTGAGGATGACGTCGCCGAGGCGCTGTACCAGGAGCTAAGCGAAAACAATCAGATCGACCATCAGTTCGCCGGCGGCACCATCGGCAATACCCTGCACAACTATTCGGTGCTGGCGGATGACCGCTCGGTCCTGCTCGGCGTCATGTGCAGCAACATCAAAATCGGCAGCTACGCCTACCGTTATTTGTGCAATACCTCGAGCCGCACCGATCTCAACCACCTGCAGGCGGTTGACGGCGCTATTGGCCGCTGCTTTACGTTGATCACCGAAAGCGGCGAACGCACTTTCGCCATCAGCCCTGGTCAGATGAACCAGTTGCGGCCGGAGAGCGTGCCGGAAGAGGTGATCGCAGGCGCTTCGGCGTTGGTGCTGACGTCGTATCTGGTGCGCTGCAAGGCAGGGGAACCGATGCCTGCCGCCACCATGCAGGCAATAGAATTTGCCAAAAAATACGACGTGCCGGTGGTGCTGACGCTGGGCACCAAGTATGTGATTGCCGATAACCCGCAGTGGTGGCGCGACTTCCTGAAGCAACATGTATCGATTCTGGCGATGAACGAAGATGAAGCGCTGGAACTGACCGGGCTGAGCGATCCCTTGACCGCCTCTGATATGGCGCTCGAGTGGGTGGATCTGGTGCTGTGCACCGCCGGGCCAAATGGTCTGTATATGGCGGGTTATACCGAAGAATCGAATAAGCGGGAAACCCAGCATCCGCTGTTACCGGGACATATTGCCGAGTTCAACCGTTATGAGTTCAGCCGCGCCATGCGCCGTGAAAGCTGTGAAAATCCGTTCCGCATCTATTCGCATATCGCGCCATACATGGGCGGGCCGGAGAAAATCATGAACACCAACGGTGCCGGCGACGGCGCGCTGTCGGCGTTGTTGCATGATATCGCCGCCAACGGTTTTCACCGCAATAACGTGCCGAACTCCAGCAAGCATGTGCGCAGCTACCTGACTTACTCCTCGTTGGCGCAGGTATGCAAATACGCCAACCGCGTCAGCTATCAGGTGCTGAACCAGCATTCACCACGCCTGACGCGTGGCCTGCCGGAACGGGAAGACAGCCTGGAAGAGTCTTACTGGGAACGATAAAAAAGCAAAAGGTCCGGCAAGCCGGACCTTTTTTGAATACCGGTTTTCACGTCAAATCGGGCAGGCGCCCATTTTCTCTTCTTCGCTCAGCGTATCCAACTTAAGGATATTCAACATGCTGTTGGCGATTTCCCGTTCGCCCATCACCACCTGATCGGCACCGCGATCGGAGATGTATGACACCTCGTCATCGTAATGCGCGCGGGCGATGATCTCGATGTTTGGCCGCTTGTTGCGCGCAGAGGCAACGATCTCCCCGGCTTCGTAGCCGTTTGGAATGGTCAGCAACAGCCAGCGTGCGCAGTCGAGCCGCGCCAAATCCATCACCTCCGGATTGGCGGCGTTGCCCAGCACCGTTTTGATACCCTGTTCACGCAGCGCTTCGACCCGAGGGCGAGAGTTCTCGATCACCACCAGCGGAATGCCGGCTTCGGCCAATTTAGCGCCCAGCAGGCTGCCAACGCGGCCATAGCCGACCAGCAGGGCGTGATTGCACATATCGAACGGGATCTGCTTCTCTTCTTCCACGGCTTCTTCCAGAATCTGGTCTTCCATGGTTTCGGTCTTGGCCAGATAACGTTCAAGCAGGGTGAACAGCAGCGGATTAAGCATGATCGACAGGATGGCGCCGGCCAGCACCAGATTGCGGCCGTGCTCCGACATCATACCGAGCGAGATGCCAAGGCCGGCCAAAATGAAGGCGAACTCGCCGATCTGCGCCAGGCTGGCGGAAATGGTCAGCGCGGTGCGTTTTGAGTGGCCGAACATTTTCACCAGCAGGAACGCCGCCGCCGATTTACCGAACACGATAATCGCCAGCGTTGCCAGCACTGCCAGCGGCTCGTTGATCAGGATCATCGGATCAAACAGCATGCCGACCGAGACAAAGAACAGCACCGCAAAAGCATCGCGCAGCGGCAGCGTGTCGTGAGCTGCGCGGTGGCTCAACTCCGACTCGTTCAGCACCATGCCGGCGAAGAACGCCCCCAGAGCGAAGGAAACGTCGAACAGCTTCACTGCGCCATAGGCAATGCCGAGCGCCAGCGCCAACACCGCCAGGGTAAACAGTTCGCGGGAGCCGGTGCTGGCGGTTTTCGCCAGGATCCACGGCACCAGGCGGCGGCCAACCACAATCATCAGCGCGATAAAGGCGATGACCTTGCCGATGGTGAGCGCCAGATCAATCAGCAACTGGCTGCTGCTGGCATTGTCATTGCCCATCATGTTGCCGAAGGCCGGCAGCAGCACCAACGTCAGCACCATCGCCAGATCTTCCACGATCAGCCAGCCGATGGCGATTTGCCCGCGCTGGCTGTCGATCAACTGGCGCTCTTCCAGTGCGCGCAGCAGCACCACGGTACTGGCGGTGGACAGACACAGCCCGAACACCAGACCGGAAATCAAATCCCAACCGAGCAACTTGGACAACCCCATACCCAGCAAGGTGGCGACGGCAATTTGTGCCACTGCGCCGGGAATGGCGATATGTTTTACTGCGAGGAGGTCTTTAAGAGAGAAATGGAGGCCAACACCGAACATCAACAAAATCACGCCAATTTCCGCCAGTTCCGGTGCCAGCGAGGTGTCGGCAACAAATCCGGGGGTAAAGGGGCCGGCGAGCACGCCTGCTGCAAGGTATCCTACCAGTGGGGAGATGCGCAGGCGATTCGCCAGCATACCGAGGAGGAAGGCGAGTACTAACCCTCCGACAATGGTGGTGATTAACGGTGTTGAATTATGCATCCAGACTCCTTCTAGCTATGCATGGCGGCAGAGGGAAAACGCAACGAAGTTACGAAAAGATACATTTAGTTTATTGCATTTGTGCGTGCCTTGCTTAGCTAAATTTGGCTTTTTTGCAAAAAAGCAGAGGATTCCACTTTGGGCAGGCCAGTGAGGGGATTTAACAATGAATAAGTCAAATAACATTGATTTATGTGGGAGATAACCCGGCTGAATGATATTTATCAACCGGGCTGTAGCAGGGTTATTGCTAGTTATGATCCATATTAGGCAGTAGTGCGGTAATAATGCCGATCAAGGGCAAGAAAGCACAAATTTGATAGACTAATTCGATGCTGGTCAAATCTGCGACATAACCAAGAACTGCCGCACCTAACCCCCCCATACCAAAAGCAAAACCGAAGAATAAACCGGAAACCATGCCCACTTTTCCGGGGATCAGCTCCTGAGCGTAGACCAAAATGGCCGAAAACGCTGAGGCGAGAATTACCCCTATGATCACCGTCAAAATACCGGTCCAGTATAAAGATGCATAGGGTAAAACAAGCGTGAAAGGCGCTGCACCAAGTATAGAGCCCCAAATAACATATTTTCGGCCTATCTTGTCGCCCAATGGCCCGCCGATAATGGTTCCGGCGGCTACCGCGAACAGAAAGGCAAACAGATGTATCTGAGCGTTTTGTACCGAAACACCGAACTTATGTATCAAATAAAAGGTGTAATAGCTGCTGATGCTAGCCAAGTAGAAGTATTTTGAGAAAATCAGTACCAGCAGGATGCCGATAGCGTAAGTAACGGTACGTTTTGACAGCGGTTGTCGCGCAGCGGCGGTTTTGGGCAGACCTTTTGTTGCCCGATGCTGTTGCTGATACCACTTGCTGACTTGCAACAGCACCACGATAGCCAGCAGCGCCGCCAGTGAGAACCAGGCGACGTTGCCCTTACCGTAAGGCGCGATAATCAGCGCCGCCAATAGGGGGCCCAGAGAACTGCCAAAGTTGCCGCCGACCTGGAACAACGACTGCGCCAGACCATGCCGGCCGCCGGAAGCCATGCGCGCCACGCGGGACGATTCCGGGTGGAAGACCGAAGAGCCGGTACCGACCAACGCCGCAGCCAGCAACACCAGCGGGAAGGTATTGGCTACCGACAGCAGCAGCAGGCCACACAGGGTAAAACCCATGCCGATCGGTAGCGAATAAGGCTGCGGGTGTTTATCGGTGAAGTGGCCGATTAGCGGTTGCAACAGCGAGGCGGTCAATTGATAAGTCAGGGTGATCATGCCGATCTGCACAAAGCTGAGATTGAAATCGGCCTGCAGGATCGGGTAAATCGCCAGGATCAGCGACTGGATCATGTCGTTCAGCAAGTGGGATACGCTGATGGCGCCGAGGATCGAGAAAGCGGTGCCTTTAACCGCACTGCCCTTGGCCGGCGGCATGGCGGTTTCGCTACGGTCGGTCATTTTATTATTAGCCTGGTAAGTTTTAGAGTTCAGAGCAGATTATCTTAGGCAAGTTGTTCAATTTTTACCATATCCGACATAATTTGACGTACATCGCAAAAATTTGAAATCACTCGCCTTTGTTTCGCGCTACAATTTCGGCCACCTCAAAAAAACAGTTCATTTTTCATCATGGAGAGCCGCCATGCGTTTTTCGTTAAAAACCACCGCATGCGCCTTGGCCGTGTCCCTGACTTTCCTGTCGGGAGCCGCCAGCGCCTGGGAAAAGGATAAAACTTACGACATCACCATCCTGCATACCAACGATCACCATGGCCATTTCTGGCAGAACGATCACGGTGAGTATGGTCTGGGCGCGCAGAAAACCCTGGTAGACAGCATTCGCCAGGAAGTGGCGGCCAAGGGCGGTAGTTTGCTGCTGCTGTCCGGCGGCGATATCAATACCGGTGTGCCGGAGTCCGACCTGCAGGATGCCGAACCGGATTTTCGCGGCATGAACCTGGTGGGTTACGATGCGATGGCGATCGGCAACCATGAGTTCGACAATCCGCTCAGCGTGCTGCGTCAGCAGGAGAAATGGGCGACCTTCCCGCTGCTGTCGGCCAATATCTATCAGAAAAGCACTCAACAGCGTCTGTTCAAACCCTACGCCTTATTTGACAAGCAGGGCATCAAGATTGCGGTTATCGGCCTGACCACCGACGACACCGCCAAGATCGGCAACCCGGAATACTTTACCGATATCGAGTTCCGCGTGCCGGCGCAGGAAGCGAAACAAGTGGTTGAGCAACTGCGCAAGGATGAAAAGCCGGACGTGATCATCGCCGCCACTCACATGGGCCATTACGATGACGGCAACCACGGCTCCAACGCGCCGGGCGACGTCGAGATGGCGCGCAGCCTGCCTGCCGGTTATCTGGATATGATCGTCGGCGGCCACTCGCAGGATCCGGTCTGTATGGCCGGCGAAAACCACAAACAGGTGGATTACGTGCCGGGTACCCCGTGCTCGCCGGATCGTCAAAACGGCACATGGATCGTCCAGGCGCATGAGTGGGGCAAATACGTCGGTCGTGCCGACTTCCAGTTCCGCAACGGCGAGCTGAAGCTGGTGCATTATCAACTGATCCCGGTCAACCTGAAGAAGAAGGTGGAAAAAGCCGACGGCACCAGCGAGCGAGTGTATTACACCCGGCAAATTCAGGAAGATCCTTCCATGATGAAACTGCTGACGCCATTCCAGGACAAGGGCAAGGCGCAGCTTGACGTTAAAATCGGCAGCGTGAACGGCAAGCTGGAAGGCGATCGCAGCAAGGTGCGCTTCGTTCAGACCAACTTGTCGCGCGTGCTGCTGGCGGCGCAAATGGAGCGTGCCGAAGCCGATTTTGCGGTGATGAGCGGCGGCGGGGTGCGTGATTCGATCGAATCCGGCGACATTACCTATAAAAACGTGCTCAAGGTGCAGCCGTTTGGCAACACGCTGGTCTATGCCGAGATGAAAGGCAGCGAGGTAGAAAAATACCTGGCGGTGGTCGCCAACATGAAGGTGGATTCCGGCGCTTACGCGCAGTTTGCCAACGTCAGCCTGACGGCGGACGGCAAGGGCGTCAGCAACGTGAAGATCAAGGGCGAGCCATTGCAGGCGGACAAAACCTACCGTATGGCGACACTGAACTTCAATGCGTTGGGCGGCGACGGTTATCCGAAGCTGGATACCCTGCCAGGCTACGTCAATACCGGTTTTATCGATGCCGAAGTGCTGAAACAGTATATCGAGAAGCACTCTCCGCTGGATGCGGCGGCCTATGAGCCGAAGGGCGAGATTGTTTATCAGTAAGCGTTAATCGGGGAGCCGGAAGGCTCCCCATCAGCTTAATCGCGCTTGGCGATATCGGCGAAGCTGCCGGCCAGCAGGCGGCATAAATCGCCGGCGGCCAGTTCGATATCCAGCCCGCGTTTGCCGCCGGAGACGTAAATGGTGGCGAACTGCTGCGCCGGGCTGTCGATCACCGTCGGCAGCCGCTTTTTCTGCCCCAGCGGGCTAATGCCGCCGACCAGATAACCGGTTACGCGCTGCGCCAGTTGCGGGTCGGCCATTTCCGCTTTCTTTGCGCCCAAGGCGCGGGCGACCTTTTTCAGATCCAGCTGGGTCGCGACAGGCGTTACCGCCACCGCCAGATGTTTGGCGTCGCCGTTCAGCGCCACCAACAGCGTTTTATAGACGCGGTCGGCATCGAGCCCAAGTTTCTGTACCGCTTCATCACCGAAGTGGGTTTCCGCACTGTCGTGATGATAGGGATGAAGGGTAAACGCGATTTTTTGTTTTTCAAGCAGGATCACTGCGGGCGTCATACTGTTTTCCTATTTCCCCTTTGCACGGGAAGTTGCAACGCGAAGCAACAAAATTACAAAAATCTAACGGCGGCAGCAACCTGGGCCACTGTTACATAAAGCGGGTTGCCAAGGTGTTCACTGGGTTGCTACCCTGTCTATTGTAACCGTTAACACGGTTGCTATGCGTATAACTAAAATACAAGAAATTCCTCTTTGACTGGCCAGTAGCGATATTGGCCACTTTTTTTACTGCGCCTGAAGCATCGCCGGCAGATTATCTTCGCCGTACAGATGCAGTGCGCCCACCGCCACCACGTAGTTACCGGCCGGTAAGGCCTCCAGTTTCTGCTGCCAGTCCCGGTTGCGCCGATGCATCAGCACGTCGTACAGATCGGCGCTGAAGGTGGCGGGCAGGGTTTCCAGCGCGCCGTTGGGTTTCGCGTCAAGCCACCAGCTCACCATGGTTTGCAGCAGCCGCGCGTTGGTGTGCCAGTGCTCCAGTGTATCGCGCAGCAGCGCCATACCGCCTTCCGGCAACTGTTCCAGCATCGCCATCTGCTGTTCCGCGCCTTCCAGCTCAATCACCTTTTTGTGTTGTTGCCTGGCAGCCTGCAACAGTTGGTAGTCCACGCCGTACTCGGCGCGCAGCCCCAGTCGCTGAGCCTGACGAGCCTGCATCGTCAGCGCCACCTGCCAGCCGGGGAGGGTCGAGAACACCTCTGCGTCGGTGCCCAGTTCCTGGCACAGGACCAATAACTGCTGAAACTCGGTATCGGAAAGGCGCTCCGCCAGGCCGGGCTGTGGGTCGGCGTGGCCAAACGGCGAGGCGGAGCCGGTGATATCGGCTTCGACAATCAGGGCATCAGCCTGTTTCAGGCGGGTCGCCAGCGTGGCCGGCAGCGGCGACATATCCACCGTGCCCATATGAATGCTGCCCACCAGATGGAATTGACGATCGCCGGGCAGCCGGATATCCAGCGCCGGGTAGGCGTAGGTCATCGGAGAAATAATGCCGAGAAAGGCGGCCAGGCGGCGTAATAGCTTACCCATACAGCGTGGTTCCTTATTTTCCCCGCGAGTTTGCAGACGATGGTCTGGCCTCTGGCGGGTAGCGCGTTTATGCCATGCTAAACGCTATCCGGCGCACAAGAAAGCCTGAAGAGTGAAGGAATTATCCCAAAGGAAGCGGGGCGTAAGGATTTACGCCCCGCTGTGGCATTCAGCGTTTCGGTTTAAAACGCAGCAGCCGGTTGGCGTTACTGACTACGGTAATGGAAGACAGTGCCATTGCCGCGCCCGCCACTACCGGGCTGAGCAGAGTGCCGGTCAACGGATACAGCACCCCGGCGGCGATGGGAATGCCGAGCGTGTTGTAAATGAATGCCCCGAGCAGGTTCTGCTTCATGTTGCGCAGCGTGGCCTTCGACAGTTCCAGCGCGTCGGCGACGCCGTTCAGGCTGTGGCGCATCAGGGTGATGGCGGCGGTTTCGATAGAGATATCGCTGCCGCCGCCCATCGCGATGCCCACGTCGGCTTGCGCCAGTGCCGGGGCGTCGTTGATGCCATCGCCAACCATTGCCACGCGGTGGCCCTGCGCCTGCAGCTGTTTGATCGCCTCGGCCTTGCCGTCCGGCAGTACGCCGGCGATGACCCGGTCGATGCCGGCCTCTTTGGCAATGGCGTTGGCGGTCACCGGGTTGTCGCCGGTCAGCATCACCAGTTGATAGCCCTGACGATGCAAACGCTGCAGTGCTTCAATGCTGTCGCTGCGCAGCGGATCACGGATGGCGATCAGCGCAGCTGGCTGCCCGTTGGCTGCCAGCAGCACCGGCGTAATGCCGCGCTCGGCCTGTTGCTGCATCTGCGCTTCCAGCGCTGCGGTTGCCACCTGATGCTGTTGCAACAGTGCGGCGTTGCCCAGCAGCAGCTTCACGCCGTCCACTTCGCCGCTGACGCCGGCACCGCGCAGGGTCCGGAACTGTTCAACCGGCGGTAGCGCTTGCCCGGCGGCGTGCTCAACGATGGCACGCGCCAAGGGGTGGCTGGCACCTTGTTCCAGCGCCGCGGCCCAGCGCAGCGCCTGCTGCTCGCCGATCTGATTGAAGGTGAAAATCTCCACTACGCGCGGCTGCCCCTCGGTCAGGGTGCCGGTTTTATCGAACACCAACGTATCCAGGGTGCTGGCCTGCTGCAACGCATCGGCGTCGCGCACCAGCACGCCGAACTCGGCCGCACGACCAACGCCGGAGATGATCGACATCGGCGTTGCCAGGCCCAGCGCGCAAGGGCAGGCAATGATCAATACCGTAGTGGCGATCACCAGCGTGTAAACCAACTGCGGCTGCGGGCCGAAGAAATACCAGATCGCCGCGCTGAACAGGGCGATGGCCACCACCACCGGCACGAACACCGCAGAAATGCGGTCCGCCAGTTTGCCAATCTCCGGCTTGCTGCTCTGCGCCTGGCGCACCAGTTTGATGATTCGCGCCAGCGTGGTTTTGCTGCCGATAGCGCCGGCGCGAAACAGCACGCTGCCGTCATCCACCACCGTACCGGCGTGCACCGTATCGCCAACGCCTTTCTGCTGCGGCACGGCTTCGCCGGTCAGCATGGCTTCGTCCAGCCACACTTCGCCCTGCACAATTTCACCGTCCACCGGAATACGATCGCCGGTGGTCAGGCGCAGCGTCATGCCAAGCTGCACCTGCGCCAGCGCAATGGTTTTTTCGCCGTCGTCGGTCACCAGCCGCGCCGTCGGCGGCGTCAGGTCCAGCAGCCGCTCCAGCGCCTGTGACGAACGCTGGCGCGCCCGCTGCTCCAGCGCATGGCCGAGGTTGATCAGGCCGATGATCATGGCGCTGGCCTCGTAATACAGGTGCCGTGCCTCCATCGGGAAGAAATCCGGCCACAGGTTGACGCTGATCGAATACAACCAGGCGGCGCCGGTGCCGAGTGCGACCAGCGTATCCATGGTGGCGCTGCCGTTGCGCAGTGCGCGCCAGGCGTTGCGGTAAAAATGCCCGCCGGCGAACACCATCACCGCCAGCGTGATCAGACCAACCCACAGCCACGGGCGTTGGGTTTCCGGTGTCAGCGACATACTGCCGCCAAACAGCCCCCAGGCCATCAGCGGAATACCCAGTGCCAGGCCGAGCGCCGCCTGCCAGCGGAAGCGCTTCATGTTGGCCTGTGCGGTTTGCTGTTGGCGCTCGCGGCGTTCGGTTTCGTCCTGAATCATTTCCGCGCCGTAGCCGGCTTTCTCCACCGCCGCCACCAGCGCCTGCGGATCGGCACCGCCGGTAATCAACGCGCTGCGTTCCGCCAGATTGACCCGCGCCTGTTCGACGCCGGGCACGCTTTGCAACGCGGTTTGGACTTTACTGACACAGCTTGCGCAACTCATGCCGCTGAGCAGCAGTTGAACGCTGTCATCATCGTCGCTGTGGCGAGTTACCGGAAGGGAAGAGGGGGCCGCTGCCTGGGGTTCCGGCAAATCAGGGGCTGATTCAGTCAACGGCTCAGTTTTTGGGAGAACGGCGGCTCCATTGGCGCTGGCGTGATAACCGGCTTCCTCTACTGCGGCGATCAATGCCTCGGGAGCGGCATCGCCATAGACCTTGGCCGACTCGATGCCGACGTCGGCGGCGATCACGCCCGGTACCGCCTCCAGCGCTTTACGGGTGCTGGCGGCGCAGTGCATGCAGCTCAGGCCGCTCAGCTGCAGTTCGGTATCCGGCCGTTGCGCTACGGTAGCCTGGTAACCGGCGGCGAACACGCTGTCGATCAGCGCCTGGCTCGGCGCATCGCCGGTGACTCTGGCGTAATGGATGTTGACCTCTGCCTGTTCGACATCGTTGCGGCTTTCCAGGGCTTTTTTCACCCGTTGCGCGCAGTTCATGCAGGTTAGCCCCTGCAACGCCAGCACGGTGGTTTGTGACATGATTCGGTTCCTCGCTCAAGTGCGGTGTTTAAAGGTTGACCGCTTAGCCTATTTTCACTAAGAATGAAGGTTAAACCTTCCAGCAAGGGGAAGGTCAAGGAGTGAAAATGAATATCAGCGACGTGGCGAAAAAAACCGGTTTAACCAGCAAGGCGATCCGCTTTTATGAAGAGAAAGGGCTGGTTACCGCGCCGATCCGTACCGATAACGGTTACCGCAGCTATAACCCGAAGCATATCGAAGAGCTGACGCTGCTGCGCCAGGCGCGGCTGGTGGGCTTTAACCTGGACGAGTGCCGTGAGCTGGTGGCGCTGTTCAACGATCCGGCCCGGCATAGCGCCGATGTCAAAGCGCGCACGCTGCAAAAAGTGGTGGATATTGAAAAGCACATCAGTGAGTTGGGCGAGATGCGCCAGCGTCTGCTGGCGCTGGCTAACGAATGCCCGGGCGATGACGGGGCGGAATGCCCGATCATTAATAACCTGGCCGGTTGCTGCCATCATGCCAAAGCATAGTAATAGAGGCCGGACCCCGATTGATAAGGGCTATACCCATTGATGCCTGGCACAACCGGGACCTTTTCTTGCTGAACGAATCGTCTTTTAAAGTGGCTCTCTCCATTGAGAGATCACAACCAAGAGGCGTTTATTATGAATACTTGTCCAGATATCGCAACATTACGCACCATCATCCCGGCTTTTGCAGGCGATCTGATTGAGGTTACGGCCTATTACTCCGGATGGAGTGGAAATGACCGGCTGCAATCTGGCGGCGGCACTTTTAAGGCTTCAGGCGATACCGGCCTTATCGATGACGGCGGCATTTATATAAAACCTGACACGCAATGGACATGGGTACGCGTCCTCGACATGAATTCATTCGTCTCGCCGAATATGTTTGGCGCACGTGGCGATGGCGTATCAGACGATACGGCCGCGCTGACGGCGGCCTTTGTAACACCTTACAGCACGGTCTGCCAGCAGGGCGCGACCTATATGACGTCTGACACCGTGCGGATCAAAGACGGTACAGATGCCAGGAAGGTGATTAACCTGAATGGCGCGACAATCAAAGCCAAGGCTGGTCATCTGAAACCCTTCTTCGCCAATAAAACCCCAACAGCAGAAATATATGATTACTTACGCGGTGTAGAAATGTTTGGTGGCAGGCTCTATGGCTGGGTTAAGCGGGAAAGCGTTTATCATCAGGTTTCCTCACATAATGGGTTCGTCGCCGGAAATAAAAGTTATTTTTATCATATGACCGTACGTGGTTTCTGTGATGGTATGGTGTTGATGGGCGAATCTGTTGCCTTCGATGTGAATATTGATGAATGCCGTGATAATTTACTCGTCGTAAAAAATAATGACAATGTGGTCAGTAATATTACCGGCGGCTATTGTCTTGGTGATGGTATTTTGGTGAAGGGCAGTAAAAATATTGTCACTAAAGTCACTATTGCCGGCGCCGGGATCCCCGCAAGTACCTTCGAACCAGGCTATGTTTCCGGTTCCATTATCGCTGTAGGCCAGGATCAACAGTTAGATGGAACAACCAGTGATTGTTATGTCATTGATGTCAAATGCGGAGTGTGGGGCGGTGGCGGTGTTATCGTTGCCGGCGTAAATAATTTTTGTGAAAATATTGAAGCCGGCGACTGTTATTACCTTGAACAAACCAATGCTTCCGCGATCTTGAATGGGGCACCGGCAGTGTATACTGGCGGCAAAAAACATCGGGTCAATAATGTTACTGTGGGCCACTGTATTCGAGGGATTGAGGTACATTCCGGTTCAGAAGGCACCTTCATCGATAATATTTCCATTGCATCATGCCGTGTTCATCCGGGGTTAAGCGCATCGGGTGTTCAGTCGGATAGCCGTGTCGGCAAAGTAACCTTTGGACGTCTGATCGGTAATAAGGCTCTGGATATTGATATGAGCGGGCTGGTTATCGATAAAATTACGGTTAATGAATATGCCAGTGCCTTTGGCAACGGTGGAAGCCTCTGCTCCATTGCAAAACCAGCGACAATCGGCAGTTTGGTTTTTAACAGCCCGTTGGCAAATAACATTCTGCCGGTAGTGCTGATGAGTGCTAACGCCTCCATTGAAAATCTGGAGGTGAATAACAGCAAGGCCGTTTGCTTGCAAACTACAGCTGCCGTTACTCTGCTGCCGCAGAATCTGACTATTCAACAAACGTCTGATGCCATCGATTCTGCAGTTAAATTATTTGGTGAGGGTGAATCTCACGTTAAAACCTGGCAGATAAAAGGAAATACAACGGTTCTGCCGAGTATTCGAGGCACGGACGCACAATTAACCCTCGAGCACTACCCTGCGGACAGTCTGCCGTGGAACGTGAAGTATCCGGATAAGTCGAAAGTCATTATTCTCGACTCAACATTGATCTCATAATAAGACAAGCCGGGGGAACCCGGCTTGATTCGTTAATGCACTTGTTGCGGCAACGCACGGATCACCAGGGTGACGCCCTCGACGGCGATCACTTCCACTTCGGTTCCTATCGCCAGATCTTCACTGGCCTGTGCGCGCCAACTGCTGTCGCCGATGTTAATGCGGCCCATGCCGTTGTGCATGGCTTCGGTCAGCGTTGCGCGGGTGCCGATCAACTGGCGGTTGCGCTGGTTCAGCACTTGCGAACCGCTGGTTGCCGCCGCTGGCCGCTGGCGCAGCCAGTACCACCACAGATAGGCCACGACAATGGTCAGGACGGCAAAAATCACCCCCTGCCACTCCCAGGCCAACTGCGGCAGTAGCCAGACCATCGCGCCGACCACCACCGCCGACACGCCGCTCCATAACAGGTAACCGCTGGCGCCGAGCATTTCTGCCGCCAACAGCAGCCCGCCAAGGGAAAGCCAGAACCAGTGCGGGTTTGCTGCAATTTGTTCGAGCATGATTACTTGCCTTTGTTGTCTTTCAACAGTTCGGCAATGCCACCAATTGAACCAAGCAGGCTGCTGGCATCCAGCGGCATCATGATGACTTTACTGTTGTTGGCGGAACCGATCTTCTGCAGCGCATCGGTGTATTTCTGCGCCACAAAATAGTTCACCGCCTGGATATTACCGCTGGCGATAGCGTCGGAAACCAACTGAGTGGCCCGCGCCTCCGCTTCAGCGGCACGTTCACGCGCTTCGGCCTGCAGGAATGCCGACTGGCGTTCCCCCTCCGCCTTGAGGATTTGCGACTGCTTGTCACCTTCGGCACGCAGGATGGCCGCCTGACGTACGCCTTCGGCCTCCAGAATGTCCGCACGCTTGGTTCGTTCGGCCTTCATCTGGGCGTTCATTGCCGAGATCAGCTCTGCCGGCGGACGTACATCACGGATCTCGATACGGGTGATCTTGACGCCCCATGGGTTGGTGGCTTCGTCGACGATATGCAGCAGGCGGCTGTTGATGCTGTCGCGCTGCGACAGGATTTCGTCCAGCTCCATTGAGCCGAGCACGGTACGGAAGTTGGTCATGGTCAGGTTGACGATCGCCCGCTCAAGGTTACTGACCTCATAGGCGGCGCGCGCCGGATCGACCACCTGGATAAAGCACACCGCATCGATGGCCACGTTGGCATTATCGCGCGAGATGATTTCCTGCGAGGGAATATCCAGCACTTGTTCCATCATATTAATTTTTCTGCCGATGCGATCCATAAAGGGCACGACCAGATTCAAACCGGGCATCAGCGTTTTGGTGTAGCGACCGAAGCGTTCCACCGTCCATTGGAACCCTTGCGGAACAATTTTGACGCCGGCGAAGACGATGATCAGCGCGACGACAATCACGATGGGGATAAGGGTAAACATGGCAAACCTCCTGTCAGACATATGTAAGAAGATTTTACGCCAGAGCGGGGGGAAAGCCTAATATCCCCGTCGTTTCAGGAGATAAATCAGCATAAGGGATCGATAACATTCCAAATTGGCATGTTTCCAATAATTTTAATTCATTTCATGACGTTGTCTGCCTTGGCTAGAGTGGAACCTGTCGCTGCGCTTATCTTCAAACTTTTGTCATTTCTATTTGCGACTATGCTTTTTGAAGTGACATCTTGCGCCAAGGATCGTTATGGACTCAATCAGTGTCGATGAACTCGCCCAGAAAAAAGATCGCTGGTATCTCATCGTGGAAGAAATGCTGGCTGCGGCCGGTATTACCATCAACGGGAATAATGCATTTGATCTTCAGGTGCACAATCCGGGCTTATTTAAACGCATTCTGCAGGAAGGCTCGCTTGGGTTTGGCGAAAGCTATATGGACGGCTGGTGGGATTGCGAAAGACTGGATGCGTTATTTACCCGCATCCTGCATTTCGGCGTTGATGAACGCCTGCCCAAAAGCCTGGCGGACATTACGCGGATCGCCTGTGCGCGGCTGTTTAACCGGCAATCGCGCAAACGCGCCTGGCAGGTAGGGAAAGAGCATTACGACATCGGCAACGATCTGTTTCGTGCGATGCTAGATCCCTATATGCAATATTCCTGTGGTTACTGGAAGGATGCTGAAACGCTGGAACAGGCGCAACTGGCCAAGCTGAAAATGATCTGCGAGAAGCTGCAACTGAAACCGGGCATGTCGCTGCTGGACATCGGCTGTGGCTGGGGCGGACTGGCACAGTATGCGGCGGAAAATTACGGCGTATCGGTGTACGGCGTGACCATTTCCGCCGAGCAGCAAAAGCTGGCGCAGGAGCGCTGTCAGGGACTGGACGTAGAGATCCTGCTGCAGGATTACCGCGATTTGAACCGCCAGTTTGACCGCATTGTTTCCGTCGGCATGTTTGAACATGTCGGGCCGAAAAACTACGACACCTATTTTAGCGTCGCGGCGCGTAATCTGAAGCCCGATGGCCTGTTCCTGCTGCACACCATTGGCGCCAACCAAACCAATCTCCATGTCGATGCCTGGATTGATAAATACATCTTCCCCAACGGCTGTCTGCCCTCGGTGCGCCACATCGCCGAAGCCAGCGAAAAGCGTTTTGTGATGGAGGATTGGCACAATATTGGCGCCGATTACGATCGCACGCTGATGGCCTGGTATGAGAATTTCAAACGGGCGTGGCCGGCGTTGTCAGAAAATTACTCTGAACGTTTCGAGCGGATGTTCACTTATTACCTGAATGCCTGCGCCGGCGCGTTCCGTTCGCGCGATATTCAGCTGTGGCAAGTGTTGTTCAGCCCGAAAGGCGTTGAAGGTGGGGTGCGGGTTTACCGCTAAATCCCCGTCATATTTCATGCTGCATCTGTGTTGGCTGCGTTTGTGCGCCCCAGTCACTGGCTTGAGTAAGCTCCTGGGGACTTGCAAACTTGCCGCCAACACAGATGCGGCTGGAAAGACGAAGGGTATTTAGTAGAGCAGAGAGTACAGCTGACGACGGTATTTAGCCGCTAATGCGTCACCGGTGCCCAGTGCGGCCAGAATATCCATCAGCGTCTTGCGCGCGCTGCCGTTGGCGGCGGCCAGATCTTTCTTCAAATGCCCCATCAGCAGTTCCAGCGCTTCTTCGTTGCGCCCCACCTGATGCAATTGCAGCGCCAGTTGCACGGCCAAATCGACGTTCTCCGGCTGTTGTTGCACCTGTTGCTGCAACAGCTGGATTTCCGGCGTATCGGCCGCCTGCTTCAGCAATTCAATTTGCGCCACCAGGCCCTGATAACGGGTATCGCGATCCTGTAAAGGAATAGTCGCCAGCACCGTTTCGGCCTCTTCAGTGCGGTTCAGCGCGATCTGGGTTTCTGCCAGCGTCAGGCCGATATCACTGCGTTGCTGGCTGGCTTGCCAGGCGTCTTTCAACAGCGGCAGCGCTTCAGCCGCGTTGCCTTCGGCCAGCAGGTCGGTTGCCTGTGCCAGTTTCAGATCTTCTGCCTTCGGCAGGAAGCGCTGCAGGAATTCGCGGATGACTTCTTCCGGCTGCGGGCCCTGGAAGCCGTCGACCGGTTGGCCGTCTTTGAACAGGTAAACCGTAGGGAGGGAGCGCAGCCCGAACTGTGCGGCGATCGCTTGTTCTACGTCGCAGTCCACTTTGGCCAACACGAACTGACCGGCATATTCCGCCGCCAGCTTATCCAGGATCGGGGTGAGCTGCAGGCAGTGTTGGCTGCGATCTGACCAGAAGTAGAACAGCACCGGCAGGGACATCGATTGTTCCAGCGTTTGGTGCAGGTTTGTTTCGTTAATATCAACAACAGCTTGAGCTAGCATGTGATTCTCTCTCTGATCTTGCGGAGCCATTGGCTCTTAAATGGGGGCGGGGCGACATTCTTCAACCCCGGCACCCAAATTAACCGTTGCTGCGCAGCAGCCAGTCCAGGCAGCGGCCGGGCAGAATGCGGCGCAATACGCTCAGCGCGTGCGCCAGCAGGGTCACCGGATAGCGCAGCCTGGCGCGCGGGTTTTCCAGCGCGTGGCGTAGCTTGGGCAAAATGGCCTCCGGCGGCAGCGTCAAGCGTTTGGCGATGCCGGGGTTATGCACCGGATTATCGCTCTGCGCCTGGTTCACGTTCTGGGTAAAGTGGGTCGAAATCGGGCCGGGTTCAATCAGGCTGACCTGAATGCCGGTGCCGTGCAGCTCCATGCGCAGCGCGTCGGACCAGGCTTCCAGCGCAAATTTGCTGGCGGCATAGGCGCCGCGTCCGGCGCTGGAGACCAGCCCCATCACCGAACTGGTTTGAATAATGCGCCCTTCGCCGTGCGGCAGCATCGCCGGCAACAGCAACTGGGTCAACTGGTGGGTGCCAAACAGGTTGGTGGAGAATTGCCGCTCCAGCTGTTGACGGGAAATGCTGCTCAGCGGGCCGTACACGCCGAAGCCGCCATTGTTGAACAGGCCATACAGCCGGCCGCCGGTCAGCGCGATCACCTGCGCCGCGGCGCGTTCGACACTGTCGCTGTCGTCCAGATCCAACTCAATGCCTTCCAGCCCCAGTTGACGCATGTTTTCCACGTCCTGCGGCTTGCGGCAGGCGGCCAGCACCCGGTAGCCGCGATTACGCAGATCTTGCGCTGCAATCAGTCCTATCCCGCTGGAACAGCCGGTTATCAATACCGCTTTTTGCATAACTTTACCTAGTGTACAACCCTATTTAGTTAGACTCATGTTTTACTAGAGGTTCCAGGCGTTCCGCCATCCAGGTGGCGATAAACGGTTGGGCGTCCTTATTGGGATGCAATCCGTCATCCTGCATCCATTCCGCTTTGATCACCACCTGTTCCATGTAGAACGGCAGCAGCGGAATGTTGAATTGCCTGGCAAGCTGCGGATAAATCGCGCTGAAAGCCTCGGTATAGCGGCGGCCATAGTTGGGCGGAATGTGGATTTGCATCAGCAGCGGCTGCGCACCGGCCTGCTGCACCAGGGTAATGATCTGGCTGAGATCGCGTTGTACGTCCTGCGCCGGAAAACCGCGCAGACCGTCGTTGGCGCCCAGTTCGATCAGCACCCAGCGCGGTTGGTGTTGTTTCAGCAGGGCGGGCAAGCGCGCCAGCCCTTGTGCGGCGGTGTCGCCGCTGATGCTGGCGTTCACCAACTGCGGATCGCCCGGTTTTTTCTGCCATTGGTCGGCCAGCAGCGTCGGCCAGGCCTGCGCCACCGGCAAGCGGTAACCGGCGCTTAAACTGTCGCCTAAAATCAATAAGGTATCGGCGGCGACAGCGCGTAAACTGAATAATCCCAACAGCAAAAGGAAGGGAAGATGCCAGCGGAAAACGTTCTTGAAGTTCATCATCTTAGTAAACACGTTGGTCAGGGTGAGCATCAGCTCTCCATCCTTACCGGAGTCGAGCTGGTTGTCAAACCCGCACAGACAATTGCCCTGATTGGCGAATCCGGCTCGGGCAAATCGACGCTGCTGGGGATCCTCGCCGGGTTGGACGACGGCAGTGAAGGGGACGTGCATTTGTTGGGGGAATCGCTGACCGCGCTGGACGAAGAAGGGCGCGCGGCCCTGCGCGCCAAAAACGTCGGCTTTGTATTTCAGTCATTCATGCTGGTACCGACGCTCAACGCGCTGGAGAACGTGCAATTGCCGGCGCTGCTGCGCGGCGAAAGCGACAGGCAGAGCCGCGAGCAGGCGGTCCAATTGTTGGAGCAGTTGGGGCTGGGCAAACGGCTCGATCACCTGCCGGCGCAACTATCGGGCGGCGAGCAGCAGCGGGTCGCGTTGGCGCGTGCGTTCAGCGGCCGGCCGCGGGTGCTGTTTGCCGATGAACCGACCGGTAACCTCGATCGCCAGACTGGCGAACGCATCGCCGATTTACTGTTCTCCCTCAACCGCGATTTCGCCACCACCCTGATCCTGGTCACCCATGACGAAACCCTGGCGGCGCGCTGCCAGCGGCGGTTGCGCCTGCGTGAAGGCAAGCTGTGGGAGGAAGCATGATCTGGCGTTGGTTTTGGCGGGAATGGCGTTCGCCGTCACTGCTGATCGTTTGGCTGGCGCTGACGCTGTCAATGGCCTGCGTACTGGCGCTGGGGAGCATCAGCGATCGCATGGACAAGGGGCTGAGCCAGCAAAGCCGTGATTTTATCGCCGGTGACCGGGTGCTGCGCAGCGCGCGGCCAGTACCGGAAGGCTGGCTGCTGGATGCGCAACAGGAAGGGCTGAAAGTGAGTCGCCAGCTGTCGTTCACCACCATGACCTACGCCGGTGACCGGCCGCAGTTGGCGGACGTGAAGGCCACCGATCTGGCCTATCCGCTGTACGGCAAGCTGGAGACGCGCCCGCCCAACGTCAAGCTTGCTCCGGGGTCGGTACTGGTGGCGCCGCGTTTGCTGGCGTTGCTGAATGTGAAAGTGGGGGACTCGCTGGACGTGGGCGACACCCGCCTGCGCATTGCCGGTGAAATCCTTCAGGAGCCGGACTCTGGCTTCAATCCGTTCCAGACTGCGCCGCGCATCATGATCAACCTGGCGGATGTGGATAAAACCGGGGCGGTGCAACCGGGTAGCCGCCTGAGCTACCGCTATATGTTCGCCGGTTCGCCGGAGGACATTCAGCGTTACGAAACGCGCCTGACACCGCAACTCCAGCCCGACCAGCGTTGGTTTGGGTTGCAGGAGTCCGGCAGCGCGCTGGGCAAATCGCTGCAACGATCGCAGCAGTTCCTGTTGCTGTCGGCATTGCTGACCTTGCTGCTGTCGATTGCCGCCGTGGCGGTGGCCATGAGTCACTATTGCCGTAGCCGTTATGATCTCATTGCGGTGCTGAAAACGCTGGGTGCCGGTCGCAACGCCTTGCGCAAGCTGATTGTCGGCCAGTGGCTGGCGGTCATTTTGCTGGCGGCAGCGTGCGGTGGGATTATCGGCCTGGGGTTTGAAGCGGTGCTGATTCGGCTGCTGGCACCGGTGCTGCCGGCGGAACTGCCAGCCGCCGGTGCCTGGCCGTGGTTGTGGGCAGTCGGCGCTTTGCTGATGATTTCGCTGCTGGTGGGGCTGCGGCCGTACCGGCAGTTGCTGGCGACCCAACCGCTGCGGGTATTGCGACGTGACGTGGTGGCTAACGTTTGGCCGCTGCGCTATTTCCTGCCGGTAACGGCGGTGATTGTGGTGGCGCTGCTGACTGCATTGATGGGAGCCAGTACGCTGCTGTGGTCGATTCTCGCCGGTATTCTGGTGTTGGCGCTGCTGTTGGGGGCTATCGGCTGGGGCAGCCTGCTGCTGCTGCGCCGCATTACGCTGAAGAATCTGGCGCTGCGGTTGGCGGTCAATCGTCTGCTGCATCAGCCCTGGGTAACGGTCAGCCAACTGGCGGCGTTTTCGCTGTCGTTTATGCTGCTGGCGCTGTTACTGGTGCTGCGTGGCGATCTGCTCGACCGCTGGCAACAGCAACTGCCACCGGACAGCCCGAACTACTTCCTGCTGAACCTGACCGAAGCGCAAGTGCCGCAGGTGAAAACCTTCCTGCAGCAGCATCAGGTCAAGCCGGAAACGTATTATCCGATTGTGCGTGTGCGCCTGACCGAGATTAATCAGCAGGTGGCGACCGAGCGGGTACACGAGGACGATCCGGGTGGCGAGGCGGTTAACCGCGAGCTGAACCTGACCTGGCTGGCGAGCCTGCCGGCGCACAATCCGCTACTGGCGGGCAGTTGGCCGCCGAAGGCCGGTGAGGTGTCGATGGATCAGGGCATTGCCGGGCGGCTCAAGGTTAAGCTGGGCGACACGCTGACCTTCAGCGGCGATACCCAGTCGTTCAGCGCCAAGGTCACCAGCCTGCGGCAGGTGGACTGGGAAAGCCTGAAGCCGAACTTTTACTTCATCTTCCCGCCGGGGGCGCTGGACGGTCAACCGCAGACCTGGCTTACCAGTTTCCGCTATGACGGGGACGGCCAGATGCTGACCCAGCTCAACCGGCAATTCCCGACGCTCAGCCTGCTGGACATCGGGTCAATCCTCAAACAGGTCGGCGGCGTGCTGCAACAGGTCAGCCGCGCGCTGGAGGTGATGGTGGTGCTGGTGGTGCTCTGCGGTGGCTTGTTGCTGATGGCGCAGGTGCAGGTGGGCATGCGGCAACGGCGCCAGGAACTGGTGGTGTACCGTACTCTGGGGGCCGGCAAGCGCTTGTTGCGCAGCACGCTGTGGTGTGAGTTTGCTTTGCTGGGGCTGGTGGCGGGCATCGCGGCGGCGGTGGGGGCGGAAGCGGCGCTATGGTTGCTGCAAAGCCAGGTATTCGATTTCCCGTGGGCGTCCACGCCGGTGCTGTGGTGGGCGTTGCCGTTGCTCAGTGCGCTGCTGTTGTCCCTGTGTGGCGGCTGGCTGGGCGTGCGGCTGTTGCGCGGCCAGGCATTGTTCCGCAGTTACGACGGTTAAACCGCTGCAAAGTCGGCCCGGCCCCTGTTATCGGGAGCCGGGCCGATACCTTTTGTATTGAAATCCCACAGATTCCCCTTCATGACCGCCTGCCTGGAAAATGCCTTTTTCCTCCCACCTTGATCCTTCGTTGAGTATGTAATCCAAGTGAAATCGATTACAAATAAATGACTGCCATTCAAAGTTAATATTGAAATCTGATAAGCGGTGTTTTTTATCTTGAGAGTGCCAGCAGGTGGAGTGATATTATTTGTAATTATAATCAATGATATATGTTTAATTTTTCACGGCGATACGTAGGGCTTACAAAATGGAAATAATGTAACCGTTTCCACTAATGTGATCTCACTCACTTACCGCCTGCGGATTGCCTCCTATCATGACGGCTAACTGATTCAATGTTATCTACTGGAGGCTGTATGAGTGTTACCGTCAAAATTGCGTCGGCTGAGAAAAGCCAGACGAATGCCGGTATGACTTTTTTCGTCTGTTTTCTGGCTGCGTTAGCCGGGCTGCTGTTTGGTCTGGATATCGGCGTGATTGCGGGCGCTTTGCCGTTTATTGCCGACTCTTTTCACATCACCAGCTCCCAACAGGAGTGGGTGGTCAGCTCGATGATGTTCGGCGCGGCGGTCGGCGCCGTGGGCAGCGGTTGGATGAATTTCCGCATCGGGCGCAAATACAGCCTGATGATCGGCGCGATCCTGTTCGTGGCGGGGTCGTTGTGTTCCGCAGCAGCGCCCAATGTGGACATATTGATACTCTCGCGCATTCTGCTGGGGCTGGCGGTGGGCATCGCTTCCTATACCGCGCCGATTTACCTGTCTGAAATCGCGCCGGAAAAAATTCGCGGCAGCATGATCTCGATGTATCAATTGATGATCACCATCGGGATTTTGGCTGCCTACCTGTCTGATACCGCGTTCAGTTACACCGGCGCCTGGCGCTGGATGCTGGGGGTTATCACCATTCCAGCCGGCTTGCTGCTGGTTGGCGTGTTCTTCCTGCCGGACAGCCCGCGCTGGCTTGCCTCGCGCAATCGCCATGAACAGGCGCGTCAGGTGCTGGAAAAGCTGCGCGACAGCAGCGCCCAGGCGCAGCATGAACTGAACGAAATCCGTGAAAGCCTCAAGCTGAAGCAGAGTGGCTGGGCGCTGTTCAAGGATAATAAAAATTTCCGCCGCGCCGTTTTCCTCGGCATTCTGTTGCAGGTTATGCAGCAGTTTACCGGCATGAACGTCACTATGTATTACGCGCCGAAGATTTTTGGCCTGGCGGGTTTTGCCAGTACCGAACAGCAGATGTGGGGCACGGTGATTGTCGGGTTGGTTAACGTGCTGGCCACCTTTATCGCCATTGGGCTGGTGGATCGCTGGGGCCGCAAACCGACGCTGATCCTCGGTTTTATCGTGATGGCAGTGGGCATGGGGGCACTGGGAACAATGATGGGTATCGGCATGAGTACGCCGGCGACGCAATATTTCGCCGTCATCATGTTGTTGATGTTTATTGTCGGTTTCGCCATGAGCGCCGGCCCGTTGATTTGGGTGCTGTGTTCAGAGATCCAGCCGCTTAAGGGCCGTGATTTTGGCATCACCTGTTCCACCGCCACCAACTGGATCGCCAACATGATCGTCGGGGCGACTTTCCTGACCATGCTCAATTCGCTGGGCAGCGCCTATACCTTTTGGGTCTACGCGGCGCTCAACGTAGTGTTTATCTTTATTACGCTGGCGTTGATCCCTGAGACCAAAAATATCTCTCTGGAACATATCGAACGCAATCTGATGGCCGGCAAGCCATTACGCAACATCGGTACGCGCTAGTCGTCTGGCTGCGCGCATGAAACAGACTTAGGCATCGGGTGTTAGCGCCCGATGCTGATGAAAGGGGAGCATGATGGCGATTTTAGTGACCGGCGGCGCCGGATACATAGGTTCACATACGGTACTGGCGCTGTTGGAGCGCGGTGAAGAGGTGGTGGTGTTGGATAATTTGGTCAACGCCTCCGAAGAGTCCTTACGCCGTGCGGAGCAACTGACCGGTAAAGCGGCGGTGTTCTATCAGGGGGATGTGCGGGACGCGGCGTGCCTGAGCCGGATCTTCGGCGAGTACCAGATCGCTTCGGTGATCCATTTCGCCGGCCTGAAAGCGGTGGGAGAATCGACCCGCAAACCGCTGGAATACTACCAGAACAACGTAGCGGGCACGCTGGTATTGCTGGAAGCCATGCGCGACGCCGGGTTCATCAGTTTATCTTCAGCTCTTCGGCGACGGTGTACGGCGAAGATGCGCCGGTGCCTTACCGGGAAGACATGCCGATCGGCGGCACGACCAGCCCTTACGGCACCTCCAAGTGGATGGTGGAGCAGATCCTGCAGGATTTCGCCAAGGCTGAACCGGCCTTTTCCATTGTTTCTCTGCGCTACTTCAACCCGGTGGGCGCCCATGAGTCTGGATTGATGGGGGAAGATCCCAGCGGCATCCCGAATAATCTGTTGCCTTATATTGCTCAGGTGGCCGTCGGTAAACGGGAGCATCTGAGCGTGTTCGGCGGGGACTATCCCACCAAAGACGGAACCGGCGTGCGCGATTACATTCACGTGATGGATCTTGCGCAGGGTCACCTGGCGGCGATGGATCACCTAAAGCAGATCGCCGGTTTTAAAGCTTATAACCTGGGGTCCGGGGTGGGGCATTCGGTGCTGGAGATGGTGCATGCGTTTGAGAAAGCTGCCGGCGTTGCCGTGCCTTATCAGATTTTACCGCGCCGTCCCGGGGATTTGCCCGCTTTCTGGGCCGATGTCAGCCTGGCTAAACGCGACCTGGGCTGGGAGGTGCAGCGCGGGCTCGATGCGATGATGCGCGATACCTGGAACTGGCAAAGCAAAAATCCGCAGGGCTATACCCGATAGTTTTTCATTGGCAGTAAAAAAGGGTTCAGCTTGCTGAACCCTTTGATTTTATTGCGGAGTAAATCTTAAGCCAGCTTTTGCCGTGCCCAGGCCAGGCCGCTCTGGTATTCGGCCGGCAGCAGCGGTGCCAGTGCCTGCAACGCCTGTTGCAGCACGGTGGCGCTAGGATCGTTCAGGTTGAGGTGGCCGACCTTGCGGCCTTCACGCACTTCTTTCTCATACCAGTGCAAATGCACCAACGGCAGCGCCAGCCACTGTTGATTCACTGCGGTGCCGATCAGATTGACCATCACCGACGGCGTGCTCACTACCGGTTTCGGCAGCGGCAGAGCGAGAATAGCGCGCAGGTGTAGTTCGAACTGGCTGATGGAGGCGCCGTTTTGCGTCCAGTGGCCGCTGTTGTGCACCCGTGGTGCCAGCTCGTTAATCAGCAGGCTGTCGCCAACGATAAAGCACTCCATCGCCATCACGCCGACGTAGTTCAGCTCGTCGAGGATCGCCGCCAGCATCTGCTCAGCCTGCCGTTGTAGAGCGGGGTCAGGCTGCGGCAGCGCCACGCTGGTGCGCAGAATGCCTTCTTCATGCAGGTTATGGGTCAGCGGATAGAACACCGACTTACCGTCGTGCCCGCGCGCGCCCACCAGCGAAACCTCGCCGGAAAAGTTAATCCCCTGCTCGACGATGCACTCGCCGTAGGCATCCGCCGGCAGTTCCGCTTCCTGGCCCGGGCGCAAGCGCCATTGACCGCGGCCGTCGTAACCGCCAACGCGACGTTTGACGATCGCCAGTTCACCGAGGGTGGCGAACACCTGCGGCCACTCGGCGGCATCGGCCAGCAATTGCCACGGCGCGGTGGCCAGGCCGAGCTGATCGAGCAGCTGTTTTTGCGTCAGGCGGTCCGCCAGACGGGGGAAAATATCGCGATTGACGAAGCTGTTGTGGGTCGCCAGTTCACGCGTCAGCGCGGTTTCCGGCCAGCGTTCGATTTCGGCGGTGATCACGCTGTTTTGATAGGGCACAGCTTCCGGTTCGGCGTCGATGCCGACCGGGTAAACGGCGATGCCCAGCGGTTCACCGGCCTGGCGCAGCATGCGCCCCAGTTGGCCGTTGCCCAGTACGCAAACCGGCTTCATGCTTCCTCCCGCGGATCCGGGTTGTTCAGCACGTCTTCGGTCTGTGCCTGGCGCCAGTCGGCCAGACGTTGCGCCAGCGCGGTGTCGTGCAGCGCCAGAATTTGCGCCGCCAGCAGCGCGGCGTTGGCCGCACCGGCTTTGCCGATCGCCAGGGTGCCGACCGGAATGCCGCGTGGCATTTGCACGATAGAATACAGGCTGTCTACACCGCTCAGCGCGGCGCTTTGTACCGGAACACCCAGCACCGGAACCAGCGTTTTCGCCGCCAGCATGCCCGGCAGGTGCGCAGCACCGCCCGCACCGGCAATGATCACGTCAAAGCCGTTGGCGCCTGCCTGTTCGGCGAAACTGAACAGCTTGTCTGGCGTGCGATGAGCGGAAACGACTTCGACATGGAACGGGACATCGAGTTGGGTCAGGATTTCGGCCGCGAACTGCATGGTGGCCCAGTCACTTTTCGATCCCATTACAATTGCGATTTTAACCCCAGCGTTGGTGGCTGAAGCGGCGTTGGCTCCCATGGGTGTAAGGCTCCTGTAAGTGTACAAACGACGGCCGGTTGCCTGCGGCGGGAGGCCGAATGAGGGCGCAGATCATACCATGAGCGCACGGCGAGGAAAACGGTTGCGTCGCCGGTTTTCACCGTCGAAAACGCGAATTTTTTCACTCGCGTGGCAAGTCAGGGGGTTAGAAAGGGAATTGGATCAGTTCGACGGCGTCTGCGCTGACTTTGATCATCGAACCTTCAGTGTGCCAGGCGCCCAATACCACGCGGTGAGCCTTGCCGTTGCTCAATTCCAGCTCATGCACCGCCGGGCGGTGGGTGTGGCCATGGATCATCCAGTGAACGTTATGGCTCAGCATCGCCTGCTCAACCGCCTGCGGGTTGACGTCCATAATGGCTTGCGATTTGCCCTGATTGCTCTGCCGGCTGCGAGCGCGCATCTTGGCGGCGATCTTCAGGCGCCAGCGCAGTGGCATGGCCAAAAACAGCTTCTGGATTAACGGATTGTGCACCTTGCGGCGGAACCGCTGGTAAGCCTGATCGTCGGTACACAGCGTGTCGCCGTGCAGGATCAGGATTTTGCGGCCGTACAGCTCCAGCACTTTTTCTTCCGGCAGCAGATGCATGCCGCTGGCGCGGGCAAAGCGCTTGCCGAGCAGGAAATCGCGGTTGCCGTGGATAAAGTAGCAGGGCACGCCGGCTTGTTGCAGCGTCTTCAGCGCGGCGGCAATCTCCGCGTGCAAGGGTTCGGGATCGTCATCGCCGATCCAGGCTTCGAACAGATCGCCAAGAATGTACAGGGCTTCGGCGTGGATCGCATCGTGCCGCAAAAAACGCAGAAAACCGGCAGTGATTGCCGGTTCCTGTGCGCATAGGTGCAGATCCGCGATGAACAGCGTGTTCATGCAGCCGCGATTACTCGCCGACGGTAACGCTGGTGACGATCACGTCTTCTACCGGAACGTCCTGGTGCATGCCGCTGCGGCCAGTTTTCACGGCTTTGATCTTGTTGACCACGTCCATGCCTTCAACCACTTCGGCAAATACGCAGTAACCCCAGCCTTGCGCGTTCTCAGCGCGGAAGTTCAGGAAGTCGTTGTCAGCCACGTTGATGAAGAACTGAGCGGTAGCGGAGTGCGGATCGTTGGTACGCGCCATCGCCAGGGTGCCCACGGTGTTTTTCAGACCGTTGTTGGCTTCGTTCTTGATGGTCGCTTTGGTGTCTTTCTGGTTCATGCCTGGCTCAAAACCGCCGCCCTGAATCATGAAACCATTGATAACACGGTGGAAGATAGTGTTGTCGTAGAAACCTGCACGGCAGTAGTTCAGGAAGTTTTCAACGGTAACCGGCGCTTTGTCAGCAAAGGTATTGATAACGATGTCGCCGTGATTAGTGTGGAAAGTAACCATAGTTTTAGTCCTAACAAGATGAAGTGAGACGTCACGTAGAGCGAGTGAACATTCAGACCGACCTTATAACATATCTCTTTTAACGAGTCAGCAGCGGCTGAACCGCGCAGGCTCTGTGGTAAATCGGGTATTGTTATATTATAACAATGATGGCGGGCGCTGATTTTTCACCGATTTGCGCAACCCGGCGCAGCAAAGCGCGGGCTTAACCTTGCATTAGATCAGGCTTCGGGTTTCAATACGTTGCTGGATGAACAGCCTAATTATCATTTTTGTTATCACGCACACCACGGAATGTCCCGATGCTAAAGATTTTTAATACCCTGAGTCGTCAAAAAGAGGAATTCAAACCCATTCATGCCGGTAAAGTGGGCATGTACGTGTGCGGGGTAACCATCTATGACCTGTGTCATATCGGCCACGGGCGTACCTTTGTCGCTTTCGACGTGGTGGCGCGTTACCTGCGTTATCTCGGCTATTCGCTGAACTATGTGCGCAATGTGACCGACGTTGACGACAAAATTATCCGCCGCGCGACAGAAAACGGCGAAAGCTGCGATCAACTGACCGCACGCATGCTGGCGGAGATGCACGCGGACTTCGATTCGCTGCTGATCGAACGCCCGGATCAAGAGCCGCGCGCCACCCAGCATATCGCCGAGATCATCGAGATCACCCAACGCCTGATCGATCGCGATCACGCCTACGTAGCCAGCAATGGCGACGTGATGTTCTCGATTGATAGCGATCCGCAATACGGCCTGCTGTCACGCCAGGATCTGGATCAGTTGCAGGCCGGCGCGCGCGTTGAGATTGACGACGTGAAGCGCAACCCGATGGACTTCGTGCTGTGGAAGATGTCCAAACCGGGCGAACCGAGCTGGCAATCGCCGTGGGGCGCGGGCCGCCCAGGCTGGCACATTGAATGTTCCGCCATGAACTGCAAGCAGCTTGGCACCCATTTCGACATCCATGGCGGCGGTTCGGATCTGATGTTCCCGCATCACGAGAACGAGATTGCCCAGTCCAGCTGCGCCCACGACGGCCCGTACGTCAACTACTGGATGCACTCCGGCATGGTGATGATCGACCGCGAGAAGATGTCGAAATCGCTGGATAACTTCTTCACTATCCGCGACGTGCTCGGCCATTACGATGCCGAGACGGTGCGTTACTTCCTGATGTCCGGCCACTATCGCAGCCAGCTGAACTACAGCGAAGAGAACCTCAAGCAGGCGCGCACCGCGCTGGAGCGTTTGTACACCGCACTGCGCGGCACCGACGCCAACGCGCAACCGGCCGGCGGCGAAGCCTTCGAAGCCCGCTTCCGCGAAGCGATGGACGACGATTTCAATACCCCGGAAGCCTACTCGGCGCTGTTCGATCTGGCACGTGACGTTAACCGCCTGAAAGGCGAAGACATGGCGGCGGCCAACGGGCTGGCGGCGGAACTGCGCAAGCTGGCGAAGGTGCTGGGCCTGCTGCAACAGGAGCCGGAACAGTTCCTGCAAAGCGGCGCACAGGCTGACGACGCTGAAGTGGCGGAGATCGAGGCGTTAATCAAGCAGCGTAACGACGCGCGCAAAGCCAAAGACTGGGCGCTGGCGGATGCCGCTCGCGATCGGTTGAACGAGATGAGTATCGTGCTGGAAGACGGCCCGCAGGGGACCACCTGGCGCCGTAAGTAACAGGCGCAGCCGCAAACAAAAAAGGCGCTGATTATCAGCGCCTTTTTCTATGGAGCGGGGCTTAGGGCTTAACTACAACCTGGCCGCCGTTAAACTCCACCACCTGATCGGCGACGATTTTGCAGCGTTTGCGCGTTTCGACTTTGCCGTTCACTTTCACCAACCCTTCGGCGATGACTTCTTTGGCGGCACCGCCGCTTTCACACCAGCCCTGGAACTTGAGCAGGTCGCACAGTTCGACGTGCGGGTGATTATCCAGATTAAAAGTTTCCATACTGCCTTACTTATTTAGGTTGAACGTCGTGATATTCCTCGCAGGCCTGCAAGGTATTTTGGATCAGTGTAGCAACGGTCATCGGGCCAACGCCACCCGGAACCGGGGTAATGTAGGCTGCACGCTCACTGGCGGCATCGAAATCCACGTCACCGACCACTTTACCACTTTCCAGACGGTTAATGCCGACATCGACCACGATCGCGCCCGGTTTGATCCAGTCGCCCGGAATAAAGCCCGGTTTACCGACCGCCACCACCAGCAGATCCGCATTTTCGATATGATGACGCAGGTTCTTGGTGAAACGGTGGGTCACGGTGGTGGTGCAACCGGCCAGCAGCAGCTCCATGCTCATCGGGCGGCCAACGATGTTGGATGCGCCAACCACCACGGCATTTAGGCCGTAGGTGTCGATGTTATAACGCTCGAGCAGGGTGACGATGCCGCGTGGGGTGCAGGGGCGCAGCTTCGGCGCGCGCTGGCACAGGCGACCGACGTTGTATGGATGGAAACCGTCGACGTCTTTATCCGGATGGATACGTTCCAGCACTTTGACGTTATCGATGCCGGCCGGCAGCGGCAACTGCACCAGAATGCCGTCGATTTCGCCGTCGGCGTTCAGCTTGTCGATCAGTGCCAGCAGTTCGGCCTCACTGGTGGTGGCAGGCAGATCGTAAGAGCGGGAAAGGAAGCCCACTTCATCACAGGCGCGGCGCTTGCTGGCGACGTAAATCTGTGACGCCGGGTTCACGCCAACCAGCACGACCGCCAGGCCCGGGGCGCGTTTGCCGGCCGCCAGACGTTGTTTAACTTGCTCAGCCACTTCGTTTCTAACCTGCTGCGCAATCGTTTTACCATCAATAATCTTTGCTGCCATCAGTGAGGAAATCCATCAATTAAGAAAAGCGGGGGATGGCGCTATTTTGTCAGAAGCTGAGCGCGCTGTCAGGCGTTGAATCGCGATCGCCGGCGTTTGCCGGTGGGGATTTACGTTTTTTTTATGCCAACGGAATGATCCTCTACGCCTTTTTTACCGGCTGCTGCGTAAGCTGGCATTATTCATACTGCGGTACGGGAGTAAAAATCATGATGGTCATCGCCCGGTTGCACTCATTGCACCACCCGATTGATAGCCAACCGAAACACGTCGGTGAAACGGTGTTCGACTCTTCTTTGCACCCGGCGGATGTGGCGCAGCTGATTGCGTTGCACCAACTCGCCGTACACAAGGCGCAGCCTTCATGGAGAGCGCGGCTGAACGCGTTGTACCGGGGGCTGAGAGCATGAGAAAACTCGTGGGCATAGGTTTTATGCTGCTGGCGTGGATGCCGTTGGGCCACGCCTCGTTAAATGCTGCACCTGCCAGCGCCGCGCTAAGCCAACAGCTAACGGCGGCCTGCAACCTGCTGACGGCGCAACACGCGGACTGGGGGAATATCAACGCGGTGGTGCGTTCGGCACGCGTTTGCCTGCAACGCCCGGCAGGGCAAGAGCAATCCGAACGCTTTCCCATTGCGCCGGATCGCGGCCTGGCCCAGCGCAGCAGCAGCCTGCTGCCGGATCTCACCCAAGATAAATGAAGGCGTTGGCCCAATGGGCGGCACGGGGGATGGGTGAAAAATCGCCATAAAGCACGGCTGCCGCCGTAACGTCATGAAAAGGCATTGACTCAGTGACCTCTGACCGTATAATCCCAACCCGCAACCCCCGGTTGCCGCATCCCAATGCGCCCTTAGCTCAGTTGGATAGAGCAACGGCCTTCTAAGCCGTAGGTCACAGGTTCGAGCCCTGTAGGGCGTACCATTAAATTTCAATGACTTACCTCTGCTCTCCAACAACTACATTTTCCAAAAGTGCCAGATTAGTGACATTGCCCGCCAAGACTTCGTCAATTTTTCTCGCATGTTCGGTTAAATGGGAAGGGGAAAGGTGAGCGTAACGCTGAACCATCTCTATGCTCTCCCAACCTCCCATTTCTTGCAGTGCTGACAGTGGTACTCCCGCCTGAACCAACCAGCTTGCCCAGGTATGTCTCAGATCGTGAAATCGGAAATCAGTAATGCCAGCGCGACGCTTTCCTGTATTCCAGGCTGAGTTATCGTCAACACGCATTTTCCTGACGGCTGGTGTCATACCTCCGCCGGGACGTTTTCGCGCGGTCGTATGCACAAACACATACCGGGAGTGACGACCAATCTGATCCCTCAGCGTTTTGCAGGCGGTACCCCGGCTTCAGCCTCGCGGAGAATACTGATGATCTGTTGGTCGGAAAAACGCTTCTTCATGGGGATGTCCTCATGTGGCTTATGAAGACATGACTAATATCGGGGTGTACTAATCAACGGGGGGCAGGTCAGCTTCATATCAGCCCATTCTTTACTGATAACCCGCAAAACATGATTATTCACATCGAAATCAAAAGCGACGATATCAATGAAGGGGCGAACTAATGTCGCCCCTGATAACCATGGCTAGTAAGGAACTGACGCCCTTCTATACACAACTTGCGTTATATGAATCAGTTATGTCAGCGCAAAGAAATATTGTCTTACGCTGGTTAGCCTATTTTTTAACAGATCGGCAGATTTGCTGAGTTATAAACATTGCTGCTCTGTCCAGCGCAAAATCTGCTTCTTCCAGTTTTCCTGTAAATGCCTGGAATACATGGGGCACATCAGCGGTCACATCCAGAATAACATCCACCTCGGCATCCCGGGCCCTTTTTGCCATCCGGGTGGAGTCATCAAGCAGCAGTTCATTAGTTCCCACCTGAAGCAACATTGGCGGAAAACCATGCAGATCTGCATACAGGACCGGAGAAAGTAGCTCCTGATGTGGGTCACTCTGACCGATATACATACTGAAAAAACCATTTGGGTTACGGAATTCAGCTTTCGTGAAGAAAGGGTCGATCCCGTCTTTGGTATCCACACTCTCCCCTGAGCGCGTGGCATCAAAACCCGCTGAGAACGTGACCAGTGCGCCAGGTAGTGGCAGTCCCTGCTTGCGGGCATTCAGGCAGGTGGTGACACATAGTCCCCCCCCGGCGGAGTCACCGGCAAAGACTATGGATTTTGGGTTGATACCCTGCTCCAGTAATTCACGGTACGCGGCAGTACAGTCCTCAAGCCCCGCCGGGAATGGGTTTTCCGGGGCTAGACGATAATCAAGTGAATAAGCTGTCAGCCCCGTTCTGACAACCAGGCTGGACGTCAGGGACATAGCCGTTTCCGGCGATCCTATAGAGCCTGAGCCCCCGTGGAAATAGAGGATAATCCCTTCTTTTTTTTGTTCACAGGCTTCAATGACAAGTGTGCGCTGACTGCCGAGTTGCGTTGTTGTCATGGTGGTACCTTCAGGTACCTGCATCGTTCCCATCAAGGCCGCGAATCCGGCCCTGATTTGTTCAATGCTGTGCGCCGTGTCCGCATTCGGATTGGGTAGACCAAATTTAGCGTTCAGTTTTTTACGTTGCTCACGGCTCATTAGCGTGGTCTCACAATTCAGGTATCAGTGCTGATTGTAGTGCTGCAGCACAGACGCCACTTTTTAGATTGCCAGGAAGATATATGGATTGAGACTTCAATGTAAACCTCTGACGGGTAATGTGTATAATATTAATTATCTGGATTTCAATATCATAAATGTATTACCAGTTTAAGGCGTTCATTATTCTTAAGTGCAGCGATAGCTGCTCCCCTGTTTTGCTGATAACAGAAGTCATGGCGCTCACGGTAAAGGAACAGTCACCACTGCGGCAGGCTGCGGCAATTTTAAGTTCAAGATGCGGTGACTTGTCTGCAACCCACCGGAAAACCGCGCCACGGTAATGGCTGTTGCGCGCCTGAGCCGGTAATAACGCAATCCCCATCCCTGAACTGATCAGACTGAGAATACTGGCAATCTGCCAAGCTAAGGTTCGGTCACAACCTGTGGGCTGAAACCGGCTTCATCACAGGCCATAAGCAGTTTCGAATGAAGATGAGGCACTTTATCAAACGCTATCCCCGACAGGTCCTTAAGTGCCACTGCGGGTTCAGCGGCCAGAGGATGATGTTCAGGCAGAGCAATCATGAGCCTTTCTGTTGCAACCACACGAATGTCGATATCGGCCAGCCGCGTCAGGTCGTCGAAAGCGAACACACTCTCAGGAAAGCGCTGGCGCTGATCGAGGTGCACATGCTGGATCTCATTTTTGTCGCGTGCAACAACACGCGGCCATTCGCCGAACACGCACTGATGTAGTGCCAGTATGACGATAAAACCCGGCGAGCCATTGCCCCGCCTAGCCAAGGGGTTACAGCGTTGATATAGAGCAGGATGGCTACCTTCAATTTCAATCCATGGGTTGGATGTGACTATATCTATTAAATCCTAGGACCTTCATATTCAGGCCACCGCGAGTCGTGGAAACAGTTTTTCCGCATTGCCGCGGTTGATCGCATGCCGCAGTTTCTCATCCAGGGGATAAGCGTCCAGAATGGCGGTGAACTGGCTGGACAATGCAAATGGGAAGTCACTCCCGAAGGTGATATGGGTCGGATCAGCAAAGGCCAGCAGAGATGGCAGTGCAGTCGGGCTTGAGGACAGGGCGGTATCGAAGTAGAAACGTTTCATGTCCGCCATGATCTGCTCGGGTGTCGTGTCAGGATTGAACTGCGCGGCACCGACGAAGCGATAGGCCGCATAGGGAAGGAAGCCCCCACCGTGCGACAGGATTACCTTAATTCGTGAGTGTCGGCTCATGACACCGTTCGCGACCATGTGAACCGCAGTGCGCGTGGTGTCGAACGGATAGTCGAGCAGCGGACTGGGCAATCCCTTGAGCATCTGGATCGGCGGTTCGGTCGGATGGATGAATACGACGGCCGAACGGGCGTCGAGTTCGGCCCAGAGCGGTTCGTAGTCGGGGTCCCCCAGATATTTCCCGTCTGCATTGGACAGAAGAACGACGCCATCGGCACGCAGCACATCCAGGGCGTAAACGGCTTCGGCAATCGCTCCATCGACATCAGGCAACGGAATGCAGGCGAATTGACCAAATCGATCGGGACGACCCTTGACCAACTCCGCATGATATTCGTTCACCTGTCGCGCCAACATGCGTCCTTCTGCATCGTCCGCTAAGTGAACACCGGGCGCGCTCAGGGAAAGGATGCCGGTCGCAATCGACTCCCTGTCCATAAGGGCGATGGCCGCTTGCGGGTCCCAATTAGGGGTGGGCCACCCTCCCGCAGTCAAGCCACGCTCGTCAAGCAGCTTGCGATAGGTTGGTGGAATCAAATGCTGATGGGTATCAATCCGAGCTGCTGATGTCATGATGATAGCCCAGTAGGTGTAAAGGTTAGTTCGTGACTTACGCCTTTTTTGGCGAAAATGTCGGAAGGTGCAGAAAAGCTTCCAAGATGCTGGTCGTCAGCAGTTCTTGAACGCTCTCCGGGTCAATATCCGGTGAGAGATAATGGAGCAGGACCGGCGCGGCGCGCGGCTGATTCACAGCATTATTTAGCAGCGCGAAGAATGCAGTCGGGTGGCGCACGCGGATGATGCCGACGTCAATCCCTTCCTCTATGAGGGGAAGAGTGGCCTCATAGGATGGTCGGACCAGCCGCTCCGTGAGGAGAATCATTCGTTCACTGCTCTCGAAGGCGTGGCGGACGACGAACTGGCGAACTTCTGGATGAGCAAAAGTGAAGCTGACATAGTGCCGGACCAAGGCGGTCAACCGCTCGGCAACCGTTGCGCTTTTGTCTGTTGTTATCCGCCTGATTTCCGCGACCATCGGCTCCCTTTGCGTGATGATCGCATCGACGCAAGCATCCCAAAGCCCCGCCTTGCTACCGAAATGGATACGGACAAGCCCCGGATCGACATCGGCAGCGCAGGCAATGCTTCTTAAGTCGGCAGCCTCATAGCCATGCTCGGCGAAGGCGAAGGTCGCGGCGCTGATAAGGGCCGCCCGACCATCGGGCATATCTCGCCGCCTCCGGCCCCGCCTTTTTTGACCCAACTCATCATCCATCTAGGGTTCGCATCCAATTCATTTATATCTACAGATGAAGATATATGGGCGCGAGAGATATATCAAGAGCCTCAGAGTTCCGTATCCAGCAATTGCCTTGTGGCGAGCACGTCATCGATGAACTCATCACCGGGGAGCAGGTCATCGTTGCCGCCATCGAGGGAACGCAATCGCCCCCCAGGGGAGAGGGGCATATGGGTCGGCAGTGAAGCGCCGGAGCGTGATTGTGTCTCTGTGGTGTTGAGGGACATCGAACGCTCTTCAACAATCGCAAGCTGCGGCGGCTGGCGGCGGTGGAGTTGAACGTCGGCGAGTTCGAGGTGGTCTACAAGAGGCAGATGGAGTTATACATGTTCCCGACTGGGTCACTCAGCACGCGAAGAGTGTCACTGTCATGTCTTCAATGGGTTGTAAGCATCCCGCTTAACCGAACCATTCACTTTTAGAGATCTTCCGACATACTGATTATGTCCCCTGAGGAGATCTCTATGTGTAAAGCCCGATACACCAGAGCATCGCCGTTCTGAAGTCCGTTGAAGCCGGACGCACCGTCAAGGATGTCTGCCGCGAAGCGGGCATATCTGAGGCCTCGTACTACAACTGGAAAGCAAAGTACGGCGGGATGGAAGCCTCTGATATCAAAAAGATGAAAGACCTTGAGGACGAAAACCGCCGTCTCAAACAAATGTTTGCCGATCTCAGTCTTGAATGCCGGGCACTGAAAGATGTCATCGAAAAAAAGCTTTAAAACCAGCGATAAAGCGTGAGCTTGTTGGCTATCTGACCGCACAATTTGCCATGAGCATCCGCCAGGCATGAAGGACGCTATCGCTGAGCAGGACAGTCTATTTTTACCAGCCCGATACCTGGACACCCAAAAAGGCGGATGAAACCGGGTATGCCATCATCATGATGATCAGTTGTAGCTGGCGCCTATGAACCCGGCATACAGCACTATTTACCCCGAAACGCTGGGGGGCGGCGTGGTGATTCACGCGCTGCACTCTTTCTGGCGAAGGCAGAGTTAGAACATCTCATAATAATTGCGGGCGTTGTCTTTATATATTTTATATTCTTTACGTTATATATAAACTTCCATAAAAAAAACAACAAAACAACAAACAACAATTAAGTCCAAAAAAAAATAATAACGCGAACTTAAAAACCATAAAAATAGCAATTAATGGTATATATTTCTATTTTATTCTTGAGTTAGAGGATATAAAACCAACAAAAACAGGCGTAAAAAAGTATTATTCAGGGGTTTAAAAGATGAAAAATATGATTATAATTTTTGGGAAAAATCGGAATGCTAAACGCAGGGGATATAAGCAACCACAACTAATCTTATAGGAGGATCATGCGTTGCCATATCAATTGAGGAACGCAAAGTTAAAACCCGGTAAGTTAACAGAAGAACATTTCTGGCTATTGATAGAAATATCATCAATGCATAGTGAAAAGGTAATCCTGGCGCTAAGGGATTATCTTGTTTTCGGCTTCACGAGGAAACATGTTGTAGAACGATACGGTGTTAATAATGGTTACTTTAGTCTGAGTTTAGCCCGGTTAGTCAATGTCAATAAGGTAGTATTGAAGCTAATTCCATATTACCAAGAATCACATAACAAGAACCAAGGAGGATTTACCGTTTCGAACAACTAACAATACATTAACATAAAGATCTTATTGGGAGAATAACCCCATGGTAATTTGTTTGTGCATTCAATAATTTACCATGTTTTATTTTCTTTTGACCTAAAATCATTTAATTAGAAAGGATTTTGTATGAACTTTAAATTGATCCCCTTAGCAGGTTTGATTTCGGCATTAACTCTTGGCGCTGCAATGAATGCTTCTGCCGCTACCGTCAATGGTGGTACCGTTCATTTTAAAGGTGATGTGGTCAATGCCGCTTGTGCTGTAAATACGAACTCGTTTGATCAAACTGTTCATCTTGGGCAAGTTCGCACAGCCAAACTAGCAAAAGATGGCGATAAAAGCACTCCTGTTGGGTTTAATATTGAACTGAATGACTGTGATACTACCGTCTCAAGTACCGCTTCAATTCTATTTGACGGTGTGTCTGTCTCAGGTAAACCGACTGTACTGGCATTGCAGAGTTCTGCTGCGGGTAGTGCAACAAATGTTGGGGTTCAGATCCTGGATAGTACCGGAACTCCTGTAATGGTTGATGGCAGTGCTGCAAGCACAGCATATACACTAAGTGATGGAACCAATAAAATTCCATTCCAGGCTGCTTATTATGCAACTGGTCAGGCAACAGCAGGTGCTGCAAACGCTGATGCGGCCTTTAAAGTTGAGTATCAGTAAGTAAATGAATAAACAGGGACGTTTTCGGATCAGGGACGATCTCTAATCCGTCCATCACGAGATGGAAGCTATTGAATGAATATATTCATATCACGCCTGCTGATGTTGTTGTTATTATCTGCGACTGCACAAGCAGGAAACCGCTGGCATGTCATACTTCCCGGTGGGAATATGCAGTTTCAGGGGGAAGTCATCGAGGAAGCATGCAGTATTGCCTTAGAAAATAAACAAATGACTGTGTCAATGGGGCAAATTAGTAGTAATAATTTCCATGCTGCCGGTGCATTTTCCGAACCCGTACATTTTGATATACATTTGCAGAACTGTAGTACCTCTGTTAGTCAACATGTGGGGATTTCACTTCATGGGGTTGCTGACAGCCGGGAGCCAGACTTACTGGCGGTTAATAACGAGCAAGATTATTCAAATAATATCGCAATAGCCTTTTTTGATGAACATGAACGACCAATAAAGCTAAACCATCCTCCAAAATTCTGGAAAAGGATAGTCGACGGTCCGGTTACGTTACATCTTTTAGCCCGGTACAAAGCTATTCAGTATCCTGTTATGGGAGGGAAAGCGAACGGTCAATTATGGTTCTTTTTAACTTACGAGTAACAAATAGAATACATTTTTCGTGAATAAAACAGTGTAATGACCGGACAATTATTAAGGTAAAGATAAAAATGATTAGAGCTATAAATATAAAGGCCATCGTGGCAACTTTTTTTGTTTTCCTTTCGATACCTCAAAGTCATGCAGGTGTTGCACTTGGTGCAACCAGAGTTATCTACCCGGCAGAACAAAAGCAGGTACAGCTGGCCGTCACGAATAATGACGACAAAGGCAATTACCTTATTCAGTCGTGGATTGAAAATGCCGAAGGGAAAAAAGATAACCGTTTTGTTATTACACCCCCGTTATTTTCAATGATGGGAAAGAAGGAGAATACACTGAGGATCATTGATTCCTCAAATGATACGCTCCCCAAAGATCGCGAGAGCTTATTCTGGATCAATGTAAAAGCGATACCCGCTCTTGATAAAGCCAAAGAAAATGAAAATTATCTGCAGTTTGCCATTGTCAGCAGAATTAAACTTTATTATCGCCCAAAAGGGTTGGCTATTGCACCAGAGCAAGCGTCTGAGAAGCTTCGTTTTTCTATCCAAAAGGACAAGTTGGTGTTAAATAATCCTACGCCATATTATTTAACTGTTACGGATTTGAAAATTGACGGTAAAGCCTTAGAGCACACAATTGTGCCTCCAATGGGCAAAACCTCCGTTTCCATCCCTTCCGGGGTAGGTGCAGGAGGCGATATTACCTATAAAACCATCAACGATTATGGTGCCATTACATCAGCGCGAAAAGGGCTAATAGAGTAAGTGCGCTCCTGTTAGCCCAAACAAACTATAAGCACGCTAGGGAGATTTATTTTGTACAGTCGTAAGTGGGTTTTGTTTCATTCCAAAAAAATCCGGCACGCCCGTATATTGCATAAAAAGAGAGTAACGGCTCGCATTATCTCATTAGCCTATTTTATTGGTATGAGCATATCTGCCGCGCGTGCAGAATTATATTTTAATCCACGTTTTTTGTCTGACGATCCGGACGTCGTTGCTGATTTATCTGCATTTTCACGTGGTCAAGAGATCCCACCCGGCACATATCGGGTAGATGTTTATATGAACGACGTATACATCTCAACCCAGGATATTGAATTTCAGCCGTCAAAGGAAGGGAAACTCATGCCGTGCCTTACCCCCACCCAAATTGAATCGATGGGGGTAAACAAGTATTCAGTTCCGGGAATGGATAAGCTGGAGCCTGATGTATGCATGTTGCTGACCTCGATGATAAACGGTTCAACATATAATTTTGATGTTGGCCTACAGAGATTAAATATAACGGTCCCTCAGGTATTTATGTCGAATAAGGCCCGGGGATATATCGCGCCGGAATTCTGGGACAATGGCATAACAGCGGCCATGATTAATTATGATTTTAACGGGAGTCGTTCCCGTAATGGTCATATAGGTAGCGGTGAGAGTGCTTATCTTAGCCTGCAAAGCGGCTTTAATATTGGTGCCTGGCGTCTTCGCGATAACAGAAACTGGAGTTACAACAATGGACGGGCAGGAACCCAAAGCCGATGGCAGCATGTCAACTCTTATATAGAAAGAGATGTCATTCCGCTCCGTTCCCACTTGACTGTGGGAGATAGTTACACGTCAGGTGATATTTTTGATGGTTTCAATTTTAGAGGGATCAAGCTGGAGTCAAACCTGAATATGCTTCCTGACAGCCAACGAGGATTTGCGCCAACAATACGCGGTATTGCGCGAGGCACTGCGCAGGTGAGCATAAAACAGAACGGATATGAAATCTATCAAACCACTGTACCGCCAGGGCCGTTTGTCATCAGTGACCTCTATCCGGCAAGCAGCGGCGGTGATTTACAGGTTATGGTAAAAGAAACTGACGGAAGTATTCAGCAATTTAGTGTTCCGTGGGCATCGGTACCTCTTCTGCAGCGCGAGGGGCAGGCAAAGTATTCCCTCAATGCAGGCGAATTCCGAAGTGGCAATACTCAACTGGACACACCCGGTTTTGCTCAGGGGACGCTTAGCTACGGTTTTCCTGACGGTTGGACAGCCTATGGCGGTCTGCATTTAGCGGAGCGTTATCGGGCTTTTAACCTGGGCGTCGCTAAAAATATGGGACGAATGGGGGCAATGTCTCTGGATGCCACTCAGGCTAATGCCGTATTGCCTGATGATAGCCATAATAATGGTCAGTCCTACCGTTTTCTTTACAACAAAGCACTACCAGAAACGGGGACCAGTGTACAGTTGATCGGATATCGGTACTCTACGCAAGGATATTTCAATTTTTCTGATACCGCACATCAGAAAATGAGTGGTTATAGTGTCGCCACCCAGGACGGGGACATCCAGATCCGTCCCAAATACACTGACTATTATAACCTTGCTTATAAAAAGCGTGGCCGATTACAACTCAGCATCAGTCAACAGGCGGGGGCATCATCAACACTATATTTAAGTGGCAGTCATCAAACATACTGGGGATCGAAGAAAACTGATCGTCAATTGAACGCCGGATTCAATTCTTCGGTAGGTAATATCAACTGGTCCCTGAATTACAGTCTAACGAAGAACGCCTGGCAGGACGGAACTGACAGAATGTTATCGTTTGATGTGAATATTCCATTCAGTCGATGGATGCGCTCAGACAATACATCCGAATGGAGGACAGCAAATGCCCGTTTCAGCCAGTCATGGCAGCAAGACGGGCAGGCAACCAGTATGGCCGGACTGTACGGAACATTACTCCCGGATAATAACCTGGGATACAGTGTCCAAAGTGGATATACCCATAATGGGTACCAAGACAGTCATCAGACAGGCTATGCCTCGATGAATTATCGTGGAGGATATGGCAATGTGAATGTCGGGTACAGTCATGGAAGCGATTTTAAGCAATTCCATTATGGCCTGAGTGGTGGGCTCCTTGCTCATGCTAATGGCGTGACACTGAGCCAACCGATGGGGGATACAATGATCCTCGTAAAAGCGCCGGGAGCTGCTAACACTCGAATAGAAAACCAGACCGGTATATCAACAGACTGGAGAGGGTATTCTGTCGTGCCTTATGCAATAGATTATCGTGAAAATCGGGTTGCTCTGGATACAAATACACTGGCTCCAAATGTAGATATTGAAAACTCGGTGGTTACCGTTGTGCCTACACGCGGCGCTGTTGTCAGGGCAGATTACAAGACCCGCGTAGGTGTGAAAGTCTTGATGACGCTGAAAAGGAATGGAAAACCCGTTCCGTTTGGCGCTGTTGTCGCAACAGAAAACTCAGGGGGGAGTATTGTCGGAGACAATGGGCAGGTTTATCTGAGTGGAATGCCACTATCCGGAAAAGTCAACGTAAAATGGGGCAACGGGCTTAAAGATCAGTGCCATGCCAGTTATAAACTGCCTAAAAGTAGTCAAAAAGAGATATTAAGCAACATTACGGTTAATTGCAGGTGAAGGGATGCATAAATGAGAACTGGGTTAATATATTTAAAGTTTTCCATACTCACCTGTTGCATGATCGCTGGCTTGACAACCATTAATATGGGGTATGCAGCCAGCGCTCTTGTCAATATCACAGGAAACATACAGAACAACACCTGCAATGTATCTGTGGATTCAATAGGGAGGGTTGTAAATCTTGGAGTATATAGCGCCCGACAGTTCAATATTGTTGGCGAGAAAACCGTCCCCGTTGGATTTGATATTAGTCTGGTAAACTGTGGGAATGCCGTTCGGTCGGTAGACATTACATTTGAAGGTGTAGCCGACAATCAAAACCCGGCACTGGTAAAAATTGACAGCCACACCGGAACAAAAGGTTTAGGCATCCAACTATTGGATAACAACAAAAATGAGTTGGCATTAAATACGCCATTTAACACCCCATTAACACCGGGGGACCAAACATTTAAGTTCTATGCACAATTAAAATCAACCGATATTCCTGTAACTGCAGGAGATGTGGATGCCGTCGTGAATTTCGTACTTAACTACCAATAGGATAAAAAATGAAAACTGCGTTGAAAATATTACTTGTGACTGGAATGCTAACAAATTCAGTTGTGGCTCACGCACAAACAACGATTACTGTAACCGGACAAGTTGTGCAGCGTTCATGTACTGTACCCACAAATGCAACTGTTGACCTTGGTACGTTGTACACATCAGATTTGATTAACAACAATAGTTATTCCAACTGGAAAACATTCGATTTGACACTGCAAAACTGTCAGAACATGACCACGGTTACGGCTACTTATAATGGCACTGCTGAGCAAACCGATTACTACAAGAACAATGGGGATGCCAGTAATGTTATGATTGAACTTATGGATGCGAATTCTAACAACCAAGTAAAACCAGGCTCGCAAGGGCAAGCAACGGTAACGAATGGCAATGCAACGTTCAATCTTAAAGCCCGTGCTGTAAGTCAAGGTAATGCTGGTGCGGGGAGTATAAACACACAAATTACTGTGACCTATACTTATGCATAATATTCTACGTAACTTCAAGAGTATAAATATCCTGAGCTATTTTCTGTTTACATTATTTTTACTAATGTATGCGGTAGAATCTCAGGCACTGCTTTGCCAGAACCGTCAGACCGGGCAGGAATTCCATCAGGGAAGCTATGACGTTTATGTTGATCTCCCTACGCAGCTCGTAGGTGATAGACAAACATTTACGCTTGTTAATATAGAAAATGTTCTTCAATGTATGAATGAGGATAGTTCGGGAAGAAACTTTGACTATGTCAAAGTGTTAAGGGATGGTAGTACTACCACCCCAAAATTACAGCAATATGCCATTGCAGGCCTTGATTTTGATAGATGGAAAGGTCTTAGTTTCCCATTGTTGCAAGATACTTTTTATTATTCCGTCTACAAACCAGGAGTATGGCAACCCATACCCGGTCGCTTGTTTGCTACCCTACAAGTTCCTTATGTAGGGGCATTTATTCGTCAAGGAGACGTAGTTGGTACGCTTAGATTTTTAAAAGAATCTACCATTGGGGGAGCAGCTGATCATAAGTCATTCGAACTACGGTTTATTGCCAAGAATGACCTGATTATCCAGGGGGTTTGTGAAGCGCAACCTTATGTGAACGTCGCTTTACCTGATTTTCCTGGGAGTGCTCCACTCCCTCCATTTATATCTTGCAGGGCCCCAACGCCAGTAAGGTATACACTTGACGGTACAACAACGACGAATGACAGAACCATTTTTTCCAATATAGCATCAACCAGTCCGGCAACGGGTGTTGGCATTCAATTTATTGATGAAAACGGCTCTCCGATAGAGGCGGGATATGGGAAAATGAAAACAGTAGATTCCACTAAGAGCAACATGGGCCTGACGGCACGTTATGCACAAATTCCTGGGCAAAATATTACGTCAGGAAAGGTTCAATCACTTGTTACAGTCACCTATACTATCCACTAATACGACATAACATCCATCTTAAATGGTGACGACAATCAGGACTGTAAAAACAGTCCTGATTGCTGTTCTCCGCTTTCGCGCCCTCCAAGGTTATATCTTACCGATGCCCCCGCAACACAGTTAGATAAATTAATATCACCCCCAAAAAATCGATGACAAAAACACCATTTTTTATTGACCCAACACAGTTGCCACGATATATTTATATACGACACGTTAAGTGTCACGATAATTATACCTCTATTAAATCCATTGCCACCTTGCAATGCAGGTCTTATTACTAGGGTGGGGCCTGCATTGCCTTTTAAGTCTATCTGCTTATCCTATTTGTAAATGAATTATGAGTAATAGATACGCAAAAATATACATCCAAAATGATGTTTTATCCGAAGCAAAGAGAAGGTTATCATGGGTTTTTGATACCTTTGAGAATATTTGTCTATCATTCTCTGGGGGTAAAGATTCGACCGTTCTCTACCATTTGACGGCAGAAGTCGCCCGAAAACGTAGCCGGCGTTTTTCTGTTATATTTATAGACTGGGAAGCACAATACCAACATACGATCCAGCATATTGAAAAAATGAGAGTGTTATATAAAGATGTAACCGAAAAATTTTTCTGGATTTCACTGCCATTAACAACAGTTAACGGTGTATCACAAATTCATCCAGAATGGACGTGCTGGGAAAAAAATAAATCATGGGTACGCTATCCCCCTAAAGATGCAATAATGGATGAGCGTTATTTTCCATTCTACCGTTACGGTATGACATTTGAAGAATTTATTCCGGAATTCTCTTTATGGTTTTCAGGGGGAAATAAAATATCCGTTATACTCACTGGGGTACGAGCGGATGAATCATTAAATCGAATGCTGGGACTAACCTCCAGTAGAAAACTTAGATATGCTGATGATAAACCATGGACCACCGCTTCTATAGACGGTTTTTATTATACAGCTTACCCCCTATATGACTGGAAAGCTAAAGATATATGGCTATATCACGCCAAAACAAAAAAACCATATAATTCTCTTTATGACCTAATGTACAGAGCTGGCGTTCCGATAAAATTCATGAGGGTTTGTGAGCCTTTTGGTCCAGAACAACGACAGGGGCTATGGCTTTATCACATACTGGAACCTGATACATGGAACATACTATGCTCCCGTGTTTCTGGTGCACAATGCGGAGCCATTTATGCAAATGAAAGTAGCTCTTTTTATGCACGCAGGAAGCAGATATCAAAACCAGAACACCTTTCATGGCGTGAGTATGCTATGTTCCTTTTGGATGTAATGCCAAAGAGCACTGCTGAGCATTATAAAAACAAAATAGCTGTATATCTCCGCTGGTACAAAACACATGGATATCCGGCAGATATACCGGATGAGCAGGAAACCGATTTAGGGAGTAAGGATATTCCATCGTGGCGAAGAATATGCAAAGCCTTGATAAAAAATGATTACTGGTGCCGTATGTTGTCATTTAGCCCAACAAAAACACAGCATTACAAGAATTATCTTGAAAAAATGAAAGAAAAAAGAAAAGAATGGGGAATTATATGACTTTAAGTGAAATAAAGAATGTCATCAGCACATATTTAAATGAAATAACATCTGATGATGAAAAAATTAATTCAATCAACCAATTAAAAAGCACATTACATGAATTTAGCCCTTTTGCAAAAGAGCCAGTAGACTGTGTTTTATGGGTCAAAACAAACCAGATAGTCGCTAATGATTACAACCCTAACAGAATGGCCCCATCGGAAAAAAAACTCCTGAAACATTCTCTTAATACCAATGGATTTACACAGCCAATTGTTGTGCATGAAGAAAATGGGAGGTATACAGTTGTTGATGGTTTTCATAGATATGTAACAGGAAATAAGATCCCAAGATTAAAAAAATATTTACCTATTACGTGTGTGACACCTGAGCAGGGTGTGAAAACATGCCGCGTTGCTGCCACAATCCGACACAACAGGGCCCGGGGAAAACATTATGTTGAGCCAATGTGTGATATAGTACGCGAGCTCTCGCGATTAGGATGGAGCGATGAGCGGATAAGTAATGAGTTAGGCATGGATGCAGATGAGGTATTAAGACTAAAACAAATAAGTGGCCTGGCAGAATTGTTTAGACAAGATAACTTTAGTGAAGCCTGGACTGTAAAGTGATATGACCAGCATATTATAATTTCCTCTTGAATATATATTGTTAAGCACGGAATTAATACTACCTTCTATCAAGTCGTGCGTGACAACTTAAAAACACAGTCCACTAAATTATTTATCCAAACGGGTTATTATAAGTAAATTTCATTATAGACTTAAATTCGGCGGGAAGAATGATTAATACAATAACTTTGCCTGGAATTAAGATAGCACCAGCCAATACGAGGTAAATTTGAACATGTTAAATAGGTATTCACGAAACGGGCAGATCTTGCGTTACCAGCGAGCTGCAAGTCTGGCTATACGTTTTGAGATTAACGAACAGTGGATTGAAGCTAATGAAACATGGAACTATGCAGCTCGGATAGCACCTCAGTCACGCTGGCAAATGTTCTCTCGCGAAAGAGCCCAAAAATGCAAACATCGTTATAAACGATAAAGGGTTTGGAGCATATTACCTATCTCCATTGTTGGAGTGAACATATCAAAAACAGGCAATTACACAATATCGTTTACAGTCTCTTCATTTATTTTCATTAAGGGAGTGATATGCACGGTTATCTGCTTTTTTTACTGGGTCTTACCCCTCTTCTGGTAATGATTATTTTGATTCTGAAGATCAAAATGCCTATACATTACGCTGTCCTCGCCACCCTGCTCCTCACGCTTTTTCTGAGTGCATTTATCTGGCATACCCCGCTTCAGAACCTGAGAGCAGCGGTCGGATACGGTGCTGTTAAAGGTCTGTGGCCAATTGTCATTGTGATCCTGGCAGCCATCTACAGCTATAATTTGATGAACACCACAAACAGCATGGACGTCCTGCGTAATGTTCTGGCCAGTGTCAGTAACGATAAACGGATCCAGGTTCTTCTTATTGCATGGTGCTTCGGCGGTTTTCTGGAAGCCGCTGCAGGATACGGTACTGCCGTAGCCATCCCCATTGGTATACTCATTGCTCTGGGACTTAACCCACTTAAAGCTGCTATTGCGTCACTGGTCGCCAATACCGTTCCTACTGCGTTTGGTGCAGTCGGCATCCCGGTATCCGTCCTTGCAGAACAGGTGAATCTGCCCGTTACCTCACTCAGCGGGACAATCATTGCTCAACTGGCTATGTTCAATATTCTGCTTCCCTTTGTTATGGTGGCAATTATCGGTGAAGGACTTAAGGCAATCCGGGGAGTATGGTTCATCACCCTGATGTGTGGCATTAGCACGCTAATCCCACAGTACCTGGTTGCAGTTAATCTTGGTGCAGAACTGCCGGCCTTCGCAGGAAGTCTTGTCAGCCTGATCGTTATTGTCTTTATGGCGAAAGCCCGTAAAGAAAAAACAGAACCGGAATTTCTCATTGAAAATGCAGCACAGAATGTGACAACCAGCGTATATACCGGCACACAGTTACTTCGCGCATGCTCAATCTATATTCTGATCTTTTCATTTATTCTTCTCTGCTCCCCACTGTTTCCGTTATTCAAAAATGCGTTATCTCAGATTGCTTCATCGTTCAGTTTTCCGCTGACTAACGGCAGTGCACTGTCCCTGAAAATAGAATGGATCGCCACTCCGGGCGTTCTGATTATCATCGCAACTGTTCTGGGCGGTCTGATGCAGGGAGCCTCACTGTCATGCCTGTTAAAAGTATTCCTGAGTACGGTCAAACAACTCAAGAACTCCATTATTGCCATTACAGCTATTGTTGCCATGGCCACTGTCATGGATGTTAGCGGACTGATAGGCACTTTGGCGCAGAGTCTGGTTGATCTGACTGGTGGCTCTTATCTCTTCATCGCTCCGGTCATCGGTGCTCTTGGCACTTTTGTCACAGGCAGTGACACAAACTCCAATATTCTGTTCGGTAAATTACAGACCACTGCAGCGGAGAAACTGAATGTTGACCCTCTCTGGCTGGCCGCTGCCAACACTTCCGGTGCAACCGGTGGAAAAATGATTTCTCCCCAGAGTATAGCCATTGCCGTTTCTGCCACCCGAATGGATGGTCAGGGCAGTGTCATCATGTCAGGGACACTGAAGTATTGTTTTGCTTATATTGTCATTCTTGGTCTGAAAATCGGTTTGGTCTATTACCTGTTCATGGCTTAAAAACAACACCGACACAAAGGAAGAGCAATATTAATCAACAGGAGAAATAATCCTTGAATGTTAACTTTTTCGTCACCTGCATTGGTGATGCACTTAAATCCCGAATGGCACGTGACAGCGTGCTGTTACTGGAGCAACTCGGTTGCAATGTCCATTTCCCGGAAAAACAGGGATGTTGCGGACAGCCAGCCATTAATGGCGGCTATATCCGCGATGCCATTCCCGGAATGAAAAACATCATCACAGCACTGGAGGAGAATGACTGGCCCATTGTATCCCCGGCAGGCTCCTGTACCTATACAATCAAAAATTACGCCCGCTATCTCGCTGAACAACCTGAGTGGGCGCTCCGGGCGGAAAAAGTGGCAGAACGAATGCATGATCTGACGTCCTTTATTGTCAATCATCTTGGCATCGCGGATGTCGGAGCCACCCTTCAAGGTCGTGCCGTTTACCATCCATCCTGCAGTCTCTCCCGTAAACTGGGCGTGACAAAAGAACCTCTTTTGCTCCTTGAAAATGTACGAGGACTGGAGCTGCTTCCTTTCCATGCTCAGGATACATGCTGCGGATTTGGCGGAACCTTTTCCGTCAAAATGGCAGAGATTTCCGGTGAGATGGTGAAGGAGAAAGTCAGCCATATTATGGACTGTCAGCCTGACTATCTGATAGGGGCAGATGTCAGTTGCCTGATAAACATCGCCGGTCGACTGAGCCGTGAAGGACATCAGGTAAAAGCAATGCATATCGCTGAAGTCCTGATGCGCAGATGAGGGAAACGCCATGTACTTAAAAACAAGTGATATTAAGTTTAAAGAGCGTATCCGTATTCAGATTCAGGATCCCGTAATGCGCAAGGCAGTGGCCGGCGCTCAGGAGCGTATAGGTACAAACCGACAGAAGATGGCTGACGAACTGGGACACTGGGAAGAATGGCGTGCCCGTGCAGAGCAGATACGTCAGCATATTCTGGATAATCTGGATGCCTATCTGTATCAGTTGTCTGAAAAAGTGACGCAGAACGGTGGCCATGTATTCTTTGCCCGTACCAGAGAAGACGCGACCCGCTACATTCTGAACGTTGCCAAAGAAAAAAATGCCCGGAAGGTAGTAAAATCCAAGTCCATGGTAACTGAAGAAATTGGTATGAATGCCGTTCTCCAGGAAGCCGGGATCCCTGTCATTGAAACAGACCTGGGTGAATACATTCTTCAACTGGCGCATGAGCCCCCGTCACATGTTGTCGTTCCGGCAATACATAAAGACCGTCATCAGATCCGCCGTGTTCTGCATGAACACCTGGGCTATGACGGACCGGAAACACCGGAAGCCATGACGCTGTTCATCAGAGAAAAAATAAGAAAAGACTTTCTGAGTGCAGAAGTCGGCGTGACGGGCTGTAATTTTGCCGTTGCTGAAACAGGCTCGGTATGCCTCGTAACAAACGAAGGTAATGCGCGTATGTGTACGACGTTACCTAAAACACATATTGCTGTCATGGGAATGGAGCGTATTGCCCCGACCTTTGAAGAAGTTGATGTCCTTATTACCATGCTTGCTAGGAGTGCCGTGGGTGCCCGACTAACGGGTTATAACACCTGGCTTACCGGCCCCAGAGAAGAAGGACATGTTGACGGCCCGGAGGAGTTTCATCTGGTCATCGTTGATAATGGCCGTTCAGATGTGCTGGGTTCTGAATTTCGTGATGTTTTACGCTGTATTCGCTGCGGTGCATGTATCAATACCTGCCCGGCATATCGCCAGATAGGCGGACATGGCTACGGCTCTATCTACCCGGGGCCTATCGGTGCGGTTATTTCTCCACTGCTTGGGGGTTATGAAGACTTCAAAGATTTACCTTATGCCTGCTCGCTGTGTACAGCCTGCAATGGCGTATGCCCGGTAAAAATTCCTCTGGCACAGTTAATACAGAAACATCGTCAGGTTATGGCTGAGTCCGGTATGACACCATCAACTGAACGGCGTATAACAAGAATTTTCAATTATGTGAACAGTCATCCGGGACTGTGGAAAGTGGGCATGATTGCCGGCGCCAGAACCGCCTGCCTGTTAATCAAACAGGGAAAAACACCGGTTACTGTTGATGCACTCAGAGAGTGGACTGAGGCCCGTGATCTACCATCAGCAGATGGGGAGAGTTTCCGCAGTTGGTTCAAAAAACATAAAGCAGGGGAGTCTATTTAATGGAAAACAGGGAAATATTTCTCGCTGAAATTGCCCGCAAGTTAGGCAGAACCGTCAGATATACTCCCGAACAGATGCCAGAGCCCGTGAATACGCTGGCCGCAACACGTCTGACAGAGCTGACAATGCAACAACGTTGTGAAGCTTTCATTCAGTTTGCATCAGAGGTTATGCTTGCACACTGTACCTTGGTCTCACCTGATGACGCGCCAACTGCAGCTCTGGACCTGTGCCGGAAATACGGTTCAGGTCCTGTCATTATCAGCGACGATCAGCGACTGGTTGAAACAGGTATAACCCCCTTACTGATAAAAGAGTGTGGGGCTGCTCTGTGGGATCCTGAGCTGGGTGAGAAAAATATCCACCTTGCAGAAAAAGCAAAAACAGGGGTCGTTTTCGCCGAATATGGGCTGACAGAATCCGGTGGAGTAGTCTTATTCTCGGCCCCCGGGCGTGGACGTTCAGTCAGTCTTTTACCCGAAGCGTCAGTGTTCGTTCTGCGTAAAAGCAGCATTTTGCCCCGAGTGGCTCAGCTCGCACAAAAACTGCATGAAATGGCTCAACAGGGACAACGAATGCCTTCCTGCATCAACCTGATTGGTGGCCCCAGTTCTACGGCCGACATAGAACTGATCAAAGTAGTGGGGGTTCATGGTCCCATGCACGCAGCCTATCTGATCATCGATGACTGCTGACACGTAAGTCACGCTGTATTATCTGACGCGCACTGACTGTTGATATATCGCTTGTCTGCTGAACCCCGGCACAAAACCAGTTTTGTACCGGGGTGTCAGCATCTGCAGGCTATAAATACTTTTTGAACGATGCCATGGTCACGGTAATGGCCAGTTCCAGCAACATGGCCGCCGGCCATATCAGCAGGTTCGGGTACACCGCTGTCGGTCAGGACAGGTAGAGAATGCAGGGGAACGGAGATGATAAGTAGAATCAGGCCATGCGTTGAATATGCTGCATCGGCGTGAAGCCATTCAGTGTTCGTGATTATAAAACCATTGCCACCGCGTGGCATACATAGCCCTGCAATTCGTCCAGCGAGGAAAACAGGTGCTGCCTCAGCCAGTCATGACGTCTATTGAAATCTACACTCAAGTGGGGGTATTCGCAGGTTCAATAAAGTGAGATACCCCCAGATGAAGCTCAATGCCCGGCAAGTCGATACTGCCAAGCTGAAGGATAAGTCTTACAAGCTCTCTGATGGCGGTGGACGCCCGCTATTGGCGCTTGAAATACCGTGTTGCCGGCAAAGAGAAGCTTTTGGCTATCCGGATACCGAAAAAAGCTGGATGAAACTTACTACGCTAAGATCATCTCGAGCATGAACGGCCAGACGGCGAAGGTCCTAGGGTAGGGTGGCTAACAAACTCTCAAAAGGTATCTACCTCGGCGGTCGTAGCTTACATGCCGTGCCGGTCGAACCTACGGCAGGCAGGCTTTGAGGCCCAGCCCTTTAGGGCCAACAACCCGATGCGGACTTTAAGGAGGCCGTGGTGAGACGTTTGGTCAGCCCGGATAAACTGACGCTCTCCCACGGCGGACTGGGTTATGCCAGCTATGGCGGCATCGCTGACTTCATTATCGGTGATGGGCTGCCCACTATTTGATATTAACGGTCGTGATGCCGAACAGTGGCAACCCTTCCGCCGGTTCCGGTCCTGGTTCTCCCCAAACCATCAGCGGTTTCCCACTTGCTTGCGCTTGGATCGCCATATTTACCAATAGATTAGGATAGGGGGCACTAGCGACTACCGACAACGGAAAAATGTTATCGTATAACCCCCCGTCGATATTCATTTCTACATGCACGCAATCATTATTCAAATCGATTACTACGATCGGATTGGTATAAAACGGCCCATTAGACATATGTACCTCTATCTTTTCGTTTTGTTTTTCTGAACAATACCCTTTTGAATTTTAGCTAAGCATGGAGAATGATATTTTCAAATTTAAGCATTGGCTTGATCGCGAGTTTTTGAGGTTGATATCTCACATAGTCAATGCTCAGATAAGAAAACCGATACCTAGCGATTGAAATTCATTTATAGGTTTGAAGATAAAAATAAAAAAGTCAAGCATGGTGAATGTATTTTACACTATAGATATGATTAACATGAATATATTAATCAGTATCCTCCCGTTACAAGTTGAATTATTTAACTGAAAATTATTTTAGGCAGGGTTGAAATAAAATAAATTCCCAATAAAAATCATGAAATGAATATTGTTTTATGATTTAAAACAAATAGTTATAAATAACTAATAAAATAAAATTTTATTTTAAAACATGACGATTGATAAATTAACTTGATGTTTATAACACCAGTAACTACATTCAAATGACTTGGGGTGAATGGATTTTAAACCTTGCAGTGATATTGTTAGTTAGGTTTATTGTTTTATTTAAAATAATTGAGTGCATGGTAATTCCATATATTTATTTCATATGGAAAATATTATTAGTTAGAGAGGGTATTATGTTGATTGGCTGTTTGTTATGCAGGTGCTCTAACTGATCGCGAATGAATATTTACACTCAGATGCAACCTCGCTAATCCGACCGACATCCGGATAGCAACATGTATTTTCACACTTACCCAACAAAAGACATAGGAGTTTAGCCATGACTTCATTGCAAGATATAAAACCTGAGCAGGTCAATGCCCTTAATAAACAGTCGCGTGATGCCTATAACGCGGAGGTTCAGAGCCGCGAGGCGCTAGTCAGCAAAAATCCGCAGTTGAAGCCGGCGTTCAACCAACAGGTACATCCGCAATCCTTGTGCGGATGCGGATGCCAACAAAATATTTGCGGATACTTCAGCTTCCAGGGATGTGGCTGCGGTTGCGGCTGTGCTCCTCACGCAGAAACCGTGCAAATTTCTGCGCAGTTGGCGAATATTGGCCCTGACGCGCCATCGCAAGGTACGTTGGTAAATTTCATCGGCCAGGTGACCGGTTCCGGCTCTGGAGACAATATCAATATCTCAACGCTTTACCTGCAAGGCACCGTGCCCGACGCGGAAAATTTGATCAGAGTTCCGCTGACGCTACAACTGGTCATCAATCCCGGCTCGCTCAACCTGACTTTGCTTGAAAACGGGCGGGTATTGGCCTCTCTGGTCCATCCGTCGGGGTATGCGGGTAGCATTAACGGACAGTTCTTCGGTGTCGGCAACGGTGAGTTTGTGCCGGCCTGATGGCGTAATGTTGAAGGAGCAGTTGCCCTGCTGGCCGCACAACAGTAGCAGGGCGGAATGCTAAATAGCTGCGTTTAATACCGCTACACCTTAAACTTGATGTTGGTGGATGGCAGGTTAGCCGACCGTTGAGCGCAGAGATACGCGATACGAGCCCCAGGGATGGGTTCACGCGTGTCGTCATTCTGCATGCCCCCCCGCCTGTAGCGCTATTCGGCGCAGCTATTTAGAAGTATTAGAGGCTATTAATCAGTCTATTCGGTACAAGGTACTCAGTAATTTTAACAAGTAACCCGCTTTGACAAAGGCCCGATCATTTCCATGATGGTCGGGTATTTATGTACACTCCCCCTATATCTAGTTTGCTTCTACCCGACCTTTACCAGGTTCAAGTAAAAAAGTCGCTCCAGAGCTTTTCGCTTTGCCATGACGGCCTTAGAGATGGCTTTTCCGCTCATCTCATCTATAGAATCTTTAACACCAAGATTTGGCTTGTACTTAAGTAGTGTATTTTTCTTTTCTTCCGCCTGGTTAACTCCAGAGGCCACCAGTAATCTCAATCGTTACGATCGAAAAATATCATTTCAAAAAAACGCAATATAAATTTTAATCACCCCACACATGTGAAATAACGATTTCTGTATAAATAATCAATGAAGTGGTTATGGAAGAGAAATCCGGTGTTAAACCGGTTCTCCTATCGGGTGAACAGATCTCCGCAATTATTCAACTTCAAGCGGAATATAAAGCTCAGTCTCCGCTTGGTATTTCACCAAGAATTCATGAGATTGCACGAGGCTTGATTCGGCAGGCTCTTGAGCTTAGTAAGGTAAAGGCATGAGGCTGGCTGCTTACCAATGACATCATTATAACTACAAGGTAAGATTTTATGGATTTCCAAGCGTATACCCGTGGCGATTCACAGCGTTTAAATCAGAGGCGGTCGGCTCTGTTCCCGACCCGCTAAACCAAATAGCAGCAGTGCCAACAGGGCAATCAAGCCATGAAATAAAAATGCAGCACCATAACCCGATTCCTGAACAACCATCCCCGCCACCACACTGCTTAGCGTGGCGCCAATACCTTGCACGGTCAGTACGGCTGCGAATCCGAGGTTAAAATGTCCCGTCCCTGCCAACAATTTTTCTAGCATCAACGGCGTCAAAATACCCAGTAAGCCGGCACCCAAGCCATCAAGAATTTGTACCGGATAAATCACGTCAAAACTTTGCGCCTGGGCTGCAATCACGCCGCGTACCGGTAATGTGGCCAATGCAAACAACACCATATGACGTAACCCAAAGCGCCGGGCTGCGGCAGGCGCCAATAATGCCCCTGCGATGGCCGAGACTTGCCCGACAATCATGATAATTGCCGTTGTTTTAAAAGGTTGCTCCAGATTCAATGCAAATTGTTGAATCAACAAGCGAGAGATCGGCGCATTACCAAAATGGAACAGCATCAGTGTTAATGCAAAAACCAGCAAAACGCGGTTAGACCATAGAACGTGTAATTGGGAGGGGGGATTGGGCTGCCCCTTTTGTTGCGCTTCACCTTGCCCGCGAGCCACTTCATGATCAATGTGATCGGCATTGATCGATAATGTTGCGAGTACAGTGACTGCGGTGGTCAGGATCATCAGCGTTGCTACCCCGGATAACCCTATTTCACTACTGATCCACCAGGTGCCGATTAACAGGACAATATTGCCGGTGTGGCTCCAGGCCTCATTATGGCTGACCTGTTGACCAAAGTCCTTGCGCCCGACCAGCCCCAGTGAGATAGCAACCATTGCGGGGCCGATAAGCAGTCCTGCCAGAGCTGTTAATGCCTGAGTAGCAAAAACCACAGGTTTGGTTGGCCACAAAATGCAGGCAAAAGCCAACAAGGTGGTCAATATTACCGGCACGATGATCAAACTGCGTTTGAAGCGGGTTGCATCGACCAATGCCCCCGCAGGAATCCCCCCAAGCAGCCCGATAATTCCCCCGGAGGTTGCCAATAATCCCAATTGAAACGGCGTCCAACCTTGGGTAACCAACCAGGCGTCAAGAAATGGCCCCATTCCATCACGGGCATCGGCAAGAAAGAAGTTAAGTGTCGCCAGCGAAACGAGCGTTCGGGTTCGAATATGGGTATGTAGATCACTTAGCATGGTCATTATGACATTCCATGTAGTACCAAGAGCGAGAGCAACAGCGCAGGCGGCATCACCAACGGCCCAGTTTGAAAAACTGAATCATGCCGACATGTAACCCTTCTCGGCGTAATGCGCTTAGCCACAAAATAGTGGACAGCGAACCGGTAACAAGCCAAATCCATAGGCTTGCCCCCATCAGGGAACGCCGCGATACAGAGGTTGAAGTGCCGAGAGATGGGCTCCCACACTAACGGCTTCAAGCGACTGCCCATAATTATTACGTGTCCCCAGCCCCGACGCGGCAAACGGCATTCCGGCTTTAATGGGTATTTGCATACCATTGGGGGGGAAACGCACGATACTTCCGTCGTTGAGGATCACGCCATTGGTCTCACCGCGGGGTCCTGTCAGGAGCGTCTCGATAGCACCTTCAACTTCCAGTTGCTGCAAATTATTCGCACGCAGATGGGGAGGAACCCCTCCATTACCGATAGCCGGTGGTTGATCAACCAGAACACGGCCTGTCGCAACATTGACTATGCTGTCGGCTTTTACTCGTTCCGCCGTTTCCCGATACCCCATGATACGAACGGACTGACCCGGCGAGGCGACCACGGCTAATATGTCCCCCATATGGGGTGGAAAGGCGACGACAATGCCGTTCTCCAGCCGCAAACCATCGACTTCCCCGAAAGGATTGATGAGAAGACGCTGTACCTTGCCTTCCGCTATCGCCGCCAGACCGTTCGAGGCAGTGTTAACCGGGGGCAGAGGCAAGGGTTCAAGAGACACAAGAGGAGGATTGGGTGGGATCTGTGCTATAGCCGGCGCTATTCCACCCAATATAGAGAACAAAGATAAAACCGTAACAGACACGTTCATGATAACTCCCGAGAAAAAACAGCCATGTCTTTTCCTACAGCAAGGAGTGTGCCAAATAAAAAATTAAATTATTCAGTCTGTTAGGTTAAGTGTCTTTTATAAAGTGTCCGAAAACCGGACAGGTTGATGTCCGGAATACGGACACCTCTGCTATTTAATGCCAAAATGTTCAAGCCTACGATAAAGCTGCTGACGCGAAAGGCCAAGCCGACGGGCCGCTTGAGCCCGGTTGTCTCCGGTTGCCGCCAATGCCCGCATAATCATCTCCCGCTCAATGGCCGCCATGGTCTCTTCCAGCGTACCATCCCAGTTCAGCACCGGTCCCGGGCTCTCTACCGGAGAGGCACACAACCCCAGTTGGTTAGGGTCAATAATCGAACCCTGACTGAGCACTGATGCCCTTTTTATGGCATTCTGCAACTCACGCACGTTCCCCGGCCACAGATGCGCCAGCAACACCTGAGCGGCCTGATGGGAAAGACGTTTGGGTGTATCGCCCCCCGAACGTCGTAAAAAATGTTCCGCCAGTAAAATCACGTCTCCCAGGCGTTCACGCAGCGGGGGCAACGTAATGGTGATGACCTGTAGCCGATACCATAAATCTTCACGGAAACTGCCTTCCCGCACCGCCAAAGGCAGATCATGATGCGTAGCGGCAACGATGCGCACCTTCACCGGATAAGTGCGAGCTCCCCCGACGGGAGTGACCTCTCGCTCCTGCAATGTTCGTAAAATTTTCGCTTGTGTCGGCAACGGCATATCACCGATTTCATCCAAAAACAGGGTACCCCCCTCAGCCTCTCGGAATCGCCCAATACGATCCGATATGGCACCGGAAAACGCCCCCTTTACATGCCCAAACAATTCGCTTTCTATCAGATCCGTCGGGATTGCCGAGCAATTTACCGCGATGAAAGGCCCGGTGGAGTACGAACTGTTACGATGTAGCTCGCGGGCCACCAATTCTTTCCCTGTTCCTGTCTCCCCCATAACCAGTACGGTGACATCACTGTTTGCCACCTGGCCAATACGTTTAAAAACCTGTCGCATGGCCTCGCTACTCCCGACCAGATCATCGTCAGGGGATGGCCTCTCGGCAGACGGTTTTGACGCGCTCTGATCTTCCTCGCTCTGCCTCAGGGCACGCATTAGCACCTCTTGCAGCGCAGCCCGGCCAATGGGTTTCGTCAGGTGATCAAAGGCACCCATCCGCATTGCCTCAATGGTATTACCCCCGCTGGCATGCGCCGTTAACATAATGCAGGGCACGCCGGGTGCGAGCCTGCGGGCCTGACGCAGGAAGACCAGTCCGTCATCACCCGGCATGCGTAAATCCACAATAGCGACAGCGACATGACCTGCGCGAAGCTGTTCCAGTCCGGCCAATGTACCGTCCGCCTCTATCGCGTGATGATGCAAATCGGTCACGGCTTCAGCCAGGCTGGCACGGAAAGCGCCATCGTCATCAACAATCAACACACAGGCCATGTCAGCTCCATTTCAAAACGCGCCCCTCGTGCGCAATCGACCAAGTAAATATGTCCACCGTGGGCATGAACAATTTCACGTACCAGCGCCAGACCTAGCCCGGTGCCGCCATGCCGACCTGTGATAAACGGCTTGAACAGCTGAGCCCGCAGCTCTTCGGATACGCCGGGGCCATCATCGGCCACCCACAATAACAAGTTACCGTTATCATTACGTCTGGCCCCCATCTCAATGCGCCCAAGGTCGGAAACATGGGCCAGCGCGTTTAATATCAGATTATCCAGCGCTCGCGCCATTTGTGACGGGTCGAACAATGCGATGCCGTGCATCTGGGAATGCAACTCAGGGGCAATCGTCAGCACCAGTTCAATCTGCCGCTTCTGGGCAGTCTCAACATGCACGCTTCTCCTTTCCTGTAACCATGCCTCAATGTTGACTGCGTGGCGTTCAACGCGAAAGGGCTGTGTCAAGGCCAGCAGGCTGGAAACCAACCGGTTTAGCCGTCCCGTTTGCTCTAACACTGCCTGCAAGGCACTTTCTGCCCGTACCAGCCTGATCGCTTCGGGGGCGAGCAACGCATTTTCGGCCTTCATTTGCATAGTGGCGAGCGGATTGCGAATTTCATGCGCCAGCCCGGCGGAAAGCTCACCTAGCGCCGCCAGTTTTTCTGCCTGTGCCAATTCAGCCGACAGGCGTGTAGATTCACGTTGGGCATCAGCCAGGCGTTGCGCATAGTCATTCAGCGCCACCGTCACCCGATCAAGCTCAGGCAGCCCTGATAGTTCGGCGAGGGCCGGTGAGTCGATATTAGTCCGCGATTTGTCCAGGACCTCAGCCAGATGACGTACGCCGCGTGACCAGCGAGTGAGTGCCCAACCCAACCAACCGCCGGATAAGAGTACAAACCCCAGCAAAAGCCCCATTGCCAATACCAACTTATCAAGCGCATCACCGGTAATTGTCGGAACGCGAGATAATGTCCACGCAACCAGCCCCGTATTAGCCTCCATCGGGCAGGCTGAAAAAACGACGGCTTCACGCAGACCTGGACGCAAATCGGTCACGGAACGCCGCCCTTCAAATGCGCGACGGCTTGTTGACTCAATTCGCTCCAATTCAGCACTTGGCGGGTCCTGTTTGATCCCACTTCCGTCATAAGTGGGGAAGGCGTAGGCCACGACCCCCGAGTGGGCACTCCACAATCCACCTTCAATTCCAGGCCTGTCTCGCAGAGTTAAATCGATGACCGCCTGCGCTGTGGAAACCCACTGCGGGCTTGTGCTCATATTGCCAGGGACAGCGCGAATGCCCGCCCGCGAGGCGGAAGCCCGTAAAGTTTCACAGCTTGTGGCTGTTTCCTGGCGAACGCGCCTAATCTGCTCATCCGCCCCCTGTCGGCCAAGCTCGAAGATAAGCCACCCTAGCGTTATTGAGACCGCCGCGAAACTTAACCATATGAACAATAACCCGCGTCGCAGGGGCATCATTTTTCCTTTTTGTTGTGAGCAGTTCATACGTTTTTGAATCAGCGAATTCTAACATTCTTTGTAAGCCTCCCGCTTACCCTGATACTGAAGTCCAGCTCTGCGGCCATCCGTCAGAGCGGCAACTCAATTAACTATGTCGCGTCGAAGCACAACAAGGCGTTTATGGCTGAAATATCCAAAGAGGCAGCGGAAACCACGCTGGACGAGCTGGGGGATAAACAGGGGGCACAATATCCGGTGGTGACTCAGTCTTGGAGGCGAAAATGGGGCAATTTGTCGTATCCGGCAATGATCCGTAAGGTAATTTACACCATAAACTCCATTGAATCGGTGCATCATCAGTTCAGAAAGCTTATTGATTGAGCATGAGAGGTGATTGGGGCCCCTTGCGGAGCCCCTTCAGGTTAAAGCCTTGATTCAGCCTCGGCGGTGGAGTGTTCCGTGCGGAACATCTTGGCACGAACGGTTTTGCGATAATCACCGGGCGAAACGCTGGAGATGCGTTTGAACTGGCGGTTAAAGTGCGCAATATCCTGGTAACCCACCAGACCGGCAATTTCTTGAATACTCAAATTGGTCGTTTGTAACATATTGATTGCGGACTCAATCCGAGCCTTTAATAGATATTGCAAGGGCGAAATATCGGTCGCATTTTTAAAGCGGCGGTTAAAGTTGCGCAAACTCATTCCTACCATATCGGCGAGTTTTTGCATCGGTAAATCTGTCATGCAATTATCTTTTATCCAGGTTTGGATCTGGATTATATCCTCATCAGGATGAGGCTTATTTTCTTCTCTGTAACACTGGCGTTCAAAGTGGCTACGGATCTCGTGGAAGAAGGTACGTTGCGTATGGTTTGCCACTTTTTTACCGTAGATGGTCTCAATAAAATGAATAGTGAGATCGGAAAGGGCCTTAACGCTGGCAGCACAGAAAATATTCTCGGACTGGGTGATGAAGTATTTTGTTTTTAAATTCACCTCGGGATAATCATGTGCGAACTGTTCGAAATAGTGCCAGTGGGTGGTTGCCGGTTGAGCATCCAGCAGTCGGGCTTCGGCCAAAAAGCAGCACCCCGTCCCGACGGCGGCTATCCGCGTGCCTTTTGCCGCCTGCATTGTCAGCCACCGGGTGATGGCCGTGTTCTGTCTTACGATAGGGCGTGGATTGCGCCAGATTGCGGGCAGATAGATGATATCGTAATCGGCATCGTCTTCCAGTACGTCATCGGCAATCAGGCTAAAACCGCTGTGTGTAGGTATGGGATTTTTATTAATACTTATCGTACTAATATTGAGGATATTTTCGGGTCTGCATAGGGTAAGTGTGTATTTATCTTGATTTTTCTGATTGTTTCTTTGTTCCGCGAAATAACTGCTTGCTGCTGATTTCCACATTTCTATCGGTAGGCTGAGGCCTGAACTCAGCATGTGTTCACACAATACAAATCCTATCTTTGTATTTCTCATTTTCCGGTCAATACCTGATTTATTATTTGGTTATTGCTTTTCACACCTGTCTTGGCCAAAAAAGTCTGCATTTTGGCCGGATTTTCATAATAGCTTTTGCCCACGCTTTGTAAACTGATATCTGTAAATTATCTAAAGTAAGTGAAGGCATAACGATGCCGCAGAAAGGCTAGGACACTCTATGGTCAAGTTACCTGTCATAACCGCATTCGGTGGCTACGGTCCCGCAGGTCGGAGCTCTTCGCACCAAGCGTTTCGTCGCATGGTCATAGACTCTTTGCCGGAAGATCAGCAGCAAGAAACGCTATTATCATTAGCAGTGCTGATGGGATTGCTTAAATATCAGGATGACGGCTACCGTAACGCAGAAGGGAATATACGCTCAGCCGCACAGGCAGCGGCTGAAATAAAAGAAGCCGTGTTGCAAGGCACACTGATCAGGAAGATCGCCAAAGAGTATTTTGACGTTGATGCCGTGGCCAGCCATGCCAAATTGAATATGGCGGCGGGTGCCGAACCTTTGAGTTTTGATATACCCACCCGGCAGGTGCCTCATCCTTTGCCGCAGGGGTGGCTGGCTGAGCCGCTCACGGACGACCGGGTGCGTATCACCGTTCGGGGTGAAATGGACTGCAAAATTGACGTCACGCTGCGCACTGAGGCGCAAGCCGCCGGGCAATTGCCGCAGGGATTTAGGCCGGGTGACCACTACAGCTCGCAGTTTCATCCCCGTGCGTTGCAGATGGCGATCGTCGCGGCCTCCGATGCCATCAATGCTCTGGGGATCCCGTGGCGTGAAATCCGTGCGCTGATTGCGCCAGACCAACTGGGGGTGTATTCCGGCAATATTCTGGGGCAGCTCGACGATCAAGGGTTTGGCGGTATGCTGCAATCGCGGCTGAAAGGCAACCGTGTCAGCGCCAAACAGTGCCCGTTGGGCCTGAACAGCATGTGCGCCGATTTTTTGAATGCCTATGTGCTGGGCAGTGTGGGGCACACCAGCGCTACCCTGGGCGCCTGCGCCACCTTCCTCTACAACCTGAATGCCGCAGTAGAAGATATCAAGGCGGGCAGGATCCGCGTGGCCATCGTAGGGAGCGCGGAGGCGCCGATCACCTCGGAAGTGATCGAGGGCTTTGATGCGATGGGGGCGCTGGCGACGGAGAGCAAGCTCAAGCGTATCGATGAAACCGAAACGGCAGACTGGCGCAACAGCAGCCGCCCGTTTGGCAACAGCTGCGGTTTTGTGATTGCCGAGTCCAGCCAATATATTGTGCTGATGGATGATGAACTGGCGTTGCAGCTGGGGGCGGAGATTCATGGCTCGGTGAGCGATGTTTTCATTAACGCCGACGGATATAAACGTTCTATCGCCTCGCCGGGGCCGGGCAATTACATCACCATGGCGAAGGCCGTAGCCTCTGCCGTCACGATGGCCGGGTTGACATGCGTGCAGAAAGGCTCTTTTATCCAGGCGCACGGTTCCAGCACGCCAAAAAACTGCGTGTCCGAAGCCGAGATCTTTGACCGGGTCGCCGAAGCCTTTTCCATTAACGCATGGCCCGTCACGGCGGTGAAATCCTATCTGGGGCACTCATTGGGGCCGGCGAGTGGCGATCAGTTGATTAGCTGTCTGGGCACCTTTAAGTACGGCATCTTGCCGGGAATCAAGAGCGTGGATCAGATATCGCCGCAGGTAAATGATGCTCGCTTGCTGATCCCAACCCAGGATCGGCCTTTGTCTGCCGACCAGGCGCAGATCGCTTTTATCAACTCGAAAGGGTTTGGCGGAAATAATGCTACCGGCGTGGTCTACTCACCGCAACTGACGGCGCAGTGGTTGCGCAAACGGCATGGCGAACAGGTCTTTGCCGACTACCAGCAGCGTAGGCGGCAGGTCGAGCAACAGGTGGCGGCTTATGATGCGGCGGCATCGCGCGGTGAATTGAACGTTATCTATCTTTTTGGGCAGCATGACATGAATGAGGATGAGGTTAAGATCGACATGAACGGCATCACGATGCCGGGATTTGAACAACCGATTCATTATTCCAAAGTTAAAAAATTTACAGATTTTTAATTATACGGATTTATAACTTTATAGCGTTGAGGTTATTCAGAAAACTATTTTTTATTTATAAGGGTGTTTGCGATTCCGCAAGCACCTTATCTGTGTGGCTGTAATAATCAGGAGAAGTAAAGTGGTTAATCTCAGTGAAATGCTGATTGCCTTTGGTTGGGGCGGTATTGTTGTGGGTATTATGATGGGGGGCTTAATGGGGATGTACGCCTTTAAGGGGCCTTTTCGGGCACCTAAAGGGCATGAGAATTACACCGATTTAAATCGCAGGATGTTGAGATTGGCGCATATCGCTTTTATTATGCTGCCATTGATATCAATGCTTTATGGGATGTGCCTTGACACCTTACAGGTTCCCTACGTTTACAAGTATTATGCGGCGATATGCATGGTCATTCTTTCCGTGGGTATTCCTGTATTACTGATTGCCTCCTGTTTTTATTTACCCTTCAAATATATTCAGGCCATTCCTTTTAGCTGTGGGATGTTTGCTTTGGTTGTTATGGCCGTAGGCAAGGTATCCGCCTTGTAATCTTCTATTAATCGTAATTTTTATATTGAGATCCTAATAATGGAAACGTTACTGAGTGCACGCCAACTCGGCAGAGACGCTATTGCTGCAACGGTAGAAAAGAATAACTATCAACGTAATCATAAATTTGCAAAGAGATTAATTGATCGCGTTGAATCGCATCCGTTGATGAGAAACCCTATCTTGTCAAAAATGAATAGCGGTGAATTTGACCTCAACCAGATGAAAGTCTTCCATCTGGAGTTTTATCATGCCTTCGCCCAGGTCTTTACCGATGCGGTGATCGAAGCGCTGAGCTCGGCAAAACAGTTGGAAGGCCGCCTGGGCGCCCGGGCAAAAATGGCCGCGCGTTTCCTGCTGCAGATCAACCTGCTGGACGAATTGGGTTTCCACCCGGGGACCGGCAGTGACGGCAGCTATAACGGGCAGCCTGCATTGGCGCACTATGTGCAATTCTTCAATACCATTGAACAGCTGGGTATGAGTGAGGACGAGGTGAAAGCCTGGTTGCCGATGTCCAGCTCTGTGGCTTGTCGCGCAACCTTTGAAAACGCCTACGGCGATTACCCGCAGCTGGTAGCGCTGTTGGCCGTTGCGGAAACGGTGTTCCATGATTTTGCGACGCCTTGGGCGAAGAGCGTGGACGTGGCGACCGACATTGACGTTTCCCGCGGTTATCACAGCATTCACGTCGAAGCGGAAACCGGCGAGTCGATTGAAGACGGTCACTCTGAAGACGCCTGGATTTTATTCTGCCAGGCGATAACGGAAGATCGTTTCGAGGAAATGGTACAACGTGTGGATCTGTGGCTGAAGGTATGGAATGACTTCTGCAACGATCTGCTTGCCGGCCGCGCCGCAAAATAATTTCAGGCTAATTTAACTTTTCATATTTTATATTGAGAATAAAGAGCTAATCATTATGCCGTCTCATCAGTTGTTTAACAGGGGATTTAATTCCTTCAACCAACTATTGCCCGAACTTGCTGTTCAACATACCGACAAGACGGCATTTGAGTTTTTGCGAAGTGCCAAAGAAATAAAGAATCAAAGTTACAGACAATTGCATCAGCGCGCCGCCTCTCTGGCTAGCGCACTTCAGCAATACGGTCATCGGGGCGACAGGGTTATTTTACTTTATCCCGACGGCGAAGATTTTATTGGCGCTTTTTTCGGGTGTCTTTATGCCGGCATGATTGCCGTGCCTGTTCCTATGCCGGCCAAGGCCTCAGGCAGCGCGTGGGAGCGCTTTATTGGGGTTTTACGCAATGCGCAAACGGAATTTATTGTCACCACAGGGAAAGGCGCTGAAACCTTAATATCGCTCAGTTTACCGCTGGCGCCGCTAATTTTTACCTTTGATCAACTGCCCGCCGTGGCATTGCCGGCGGGGTATCGCCTTCAGCATCTCGATAGCCATTTTTCAGGGGCGTTTAATCCTGCGCCGGTGAGCGACGACGATGTGGCTTTTTTGCAATATACCTCGGGTTCAACCGGTACGCCAAAGGGGGTCATGGTCACTCATGGCAACCTGTGGGCCAACTCTCAAGCCATCCATCGCTATTTCGGTCACCACAATGAAAGCCGCGGCATGATATGGCTGCCGCATTTCCATGATATGGGGCTGATCGGCGGCCTGCTCCAGCCGGTATTCGGGGCATTCCCTTGCCGGGTGATGTCGCCGATGATGCTGATGAAAAACCCGCTTAACTGGCTAAAGCAGGTGTCAGAGTTCCGTGCGACGACGTCGGGTGGCCCTAATTTCGCCTATGACCTCTGCGTGCGCAAAATCAGCCCGCAGCAGGCCGAAGGCCTGGATCTTTCCAACTGGGATGTGGCGTTTTGCGGTGCGGAGCCTATCCGCCCAGCTACGCTGCGCCAGTTCAGTGAACACTTTGCCCCGGCCGGCTTCCGGGGGCAGGCGTTTTTACCCTGCTATGGCATGGCGGAAACCACGCTGATTGTTACCGGCAGGGAGAAAGGCCAGGGGATGGCGGTCGCCGAAGAAAAATCGGGGGATGTCGTCAACTGTGGCGAGGCGTTGCCCGGCACCGATGTCCGCATTGTCGATCCTGATACTCTACAACCGCTTGCGGCCGGGCAAACCGGCGAGATTTGGTTACGTGGGCCCAGCATTGCGGCCGGCTATTGGGATAACCCGGCGGCGACAGAGGCCACCTTCCAGGCGTGCATCGAGCCTGATCAGGCGCATTGGTTACGCAGCGGCGATTTGGGTTTCCTGCAAGCGGGGGCGCTGTACGTCACCGGACGTGTGAAAGAACTTCTGATCGTCAATGGGCAAAACCATTACCCGACGGATATCGAGGAAACGATCATAGGAGCAGATATTTTGCTGGCAGACGCAACCGTTTGCGTCTTCGCCGCCGAGATTGCCCAAACTGAACAGGCGGTGGCCTTGCTGGAGATCCCGGAACGTCTCAAAGAGACCCTGGATACTGCAGCGTTGAACCGGCGTTTGAATGCCGCGGTGGCCGAGCGGCACGGCATAACCCTGGGGGAATGGGTATGGGTCGGCCGCCGGGCCATTCCACGCACCACCAGTGGCAAATTGCAACGTACCCGCGCCAGAGAAATGTACCGGCAAAATGAGCTGGCGGTGCAATGGCGTAGCCGGGCCGAGCAACCGCAAGCGGCCCAGGTTGCCGATGTTGCCTCATACAGCGTGCCTGCCCTGGCCGCGCTTATCGCCGGTATCATCGGCACTGCGGTCAACGGCGCGGTCGGTGAAGAACAGTGGGATGAGGCTTTTACCGCCTTTGGCCTGAACTCGTTACAGGCCGTTGGCGTGATCGGCGAGTTAGAGCACCATTTGGGGCGTGAGTTGTCGCCAGCGCTGATTTACGATTATCCGACGATCAATAAGCTGGCTGCGGGTCTGTTGCAACCCGTTGCGCGACCAGAAGCCGCCAGCACGGCCGTGGCCAGCCAGGATATCGCCGTGATTGGTATCGGGGTTGAACTGCCAGGCCACAGTGGCGTGCAGGCGCTGTGGGCGATGTTGCAGCAGGGGCAAAGCACCACGGGGGAAATACCCGCTCACCGTTGGGCGGGCTCTTCACTCAGCGGTTTTAACCGCAAGGGCAGTTTCTTTGACCGCGTGAGTGATTTTGACGCCGGTTACTTTGGTATTTCGCCGCGCGAGGCGGAGTATATCGATCCGCAACATCGCCTGCTGTTGGAAACCGTGCAACAGGCGCTGACCGATGCGGGGTTACAGGCTTCGGCGCTGCGGGGCAGCGACACCGCGGTGTTTATCGGCATCAGCGCCAGTGATTATGCCCTGGTCTCGGGCGACCGGGTTTCCGCGTATAGCGGGTTGGGCAATGCACACAGCATTGCCGCCAACCGGATATCTTATCTTTATGATTTTAAAGGGCCAAGCGTCGCCATTGATACGGCCTGCTCATCTTCGCTGGTGGCCATCGACGGGGCCATGCAAAGCCTGCGCTCAGGACGCAGTTCGCTGGCTATTGCCGGCGGCGTGAATCTGGCGTTGACGCCGCATTTGCAAAAGGTCTTCACCGAGGCGCAGATGTTGGCGCCGGACGGCCAGTGCAAAACCTTTGACGCGCGCGCCGATGGCTATGTGCGTGGCGAGGGGTGCGGCATCGTTGTTTTGAAACCCCTGGCGCAGGCATTGGCCGATGGCGATCGGGTTTATGCCACCTTGGTTGCCAGCGCTATCAATCAGGATGGCCGCAGCAACGGCATCACGGCACCTAACGGGCCATCGCAGCAGGCGGTGATCGCGCGGGCGCTGGCCGAGGCGGGCATCGACAGCAATCACATCGACTATGTGGAAGCGCATGGCACCGGGACGGCGCTGGGTGACCTGATCGAGTACCAGGCGCTGGAAGCGGTGTTTGCCGAGCGGAGCCAATCGGCACCGGTTCAGGTGGGATCCGTCAAGACCAATATTGGCCATCTCGAAGCCGCAGCCGGCGTGCTTGGGGTGGTGAAGACCGCGTTGATGTTGCATAGCCAACAGCGCGTGCCTCATTTGAATTTCCAACAGAAAAATCCGCATATCGCCGCCATTAGCCGCCGGGTGGCGGTAGCAGGCAACCACTCTTGCGCCTGGGAGTCTGCGGCGGGCCAACGTTATGCCGGTGTCAGCAGTTTTGGCTTCGGCGGGACGAACAGCCACGTGATACTGCGTGATTGTCCGCAGGCCGCGAAGCGCGATGAGACGGCCCAGCCGCTGGCGCTGTTGCTGGTGGCCTCGCACGAAGAACAGGGTTTCAACGCGCAGCGTGACGGCATTTATAACACCTTGCAAATGCAACACGACGTTGACGTCCCGGCATGGTGTCGCCTGGTAAATACCCGTTATGACCACCCGCGCTATCGTGGGTTTGCCTATGGCGACAACCGCCGGCAATTGGCAGAAAACCTGGCGCAACTCACCGCGAATAAAGTGGAGAAACCGCGCCCGCAGGTCTGGCTCTTCCCGGGGCAGGGAACGCAGCAAATCGGTATGGGGGCGGCCCTATACCAACACCTGCCGCACTACCGCACGTGCTTCGATAGCCTGGCAGAGCGGGTTCAGGAACGGTATCAAATTGATATTCGGCAAGCGCTGCATGCGCAGGACGACCGTTGGCAGCATTGCGCCAAAACCTGCCAGTTGGCCCTGTTTGCCTGCAGCTATGCCACGGCGGACAGCTTGTTGCAGTTCGGGCTACGCCCGGCGGCGGTGATTGGCCATAGCCTGGGCGAGTATTGCGCTGCGGTTGTCGCCGGCCAGATTTCGCTGGATCAGGGGTTGGCGATGGTTCATCAGCGCGCACTCCTGATGGACAGCCTGGAGCAGCAGGGCGCGATGGCGGTGGTGTTCAGCGGCGAAAACGAGGTTCGCCGCAGTATCGCTCCCTGGGCCGATGATATCGATATTGCCGCGTTCAATACGCCGACGCTGACCACCATCACCGGCAGTTCGCCGGCGATTGATGCTTGTCTGCAGGCGGTTTCAGCGCAAGGCGGCCATGCCCGCCGGATTAAAACCACCAACGCCTTTCATTCTCACCTGATGGATCCCATCTTGCCGGCGTATCGCCTTTGGTTGACGCAGCATATTGATTTTGCTGAGGGGAATATCCCTTTCTACAGCAATCTGGACGCTCTGCCACGCCGGCACACCGATGCCGACTACTGGAGCCAACAAATCCGGCAACCCGTTCATTTCCTGCAAGGCATACAGGCGCTGCGGGAGGAAGGGAAATATACCTTTGTGGATCTGAGCGCCGACAGTTCGCTGGGCAAGTTTGTCGCCGCCACCGATCGCAGCCAACCGATTTTGGCGGCCGCGGATCATCGCCATGAATACCAATCACTGCTGACGCTGCTGGGTTCGTTGTGGCAGCAAGGGCATGACATCGACTGGTCCAGGTTGTATCGCGCAACAAGTCGTGAAGCGTTGACGCTGCCGGCCATTCAATTCTGTCGGAAAACTTATTGGCTGGCCGATGAAACGCCAACGCTGCCACCATCTTCACATGAGGACGCTATGTCAAAACAACATCAATTACACGCCGAAATCAAAGCGATCATTGCCGGGTATTTGGGGGCATCGCCCGAAGCTCTGGATGATGATCTGCCCTTCCTGGAAATGGGGGCCGACTCGCTGGTCTTGCTGGATGCGATCAATACCATCAAAGATCGCTATGGCGTGGTGATCCCGCTGAGATCGCTGTTTGAAGAGTTGAATACGCTGGATGCGGTGATCCATTACGTCGTGGAGCGTGCGCAAGTGGCGGAACCCGTCGCGCTGGCCAGTGAAAGCCGGGTTGTGACGGCAATGCCGCAAGCCGACGCTTCAGTGATACCTGCGTCGTCCCCCCAGTTCGAACAGGAATGGGGAATACCGGCAACGGCCCCGGCCGAGTTGCAAGGCGTGATTGCGCGGCAATTAGAGGTCATGTCGCAACAGTTGCGCCTGTTAAGCGGCGGCCATGCTCAACCGCTTTCCGCACCCGCGCTGCCTTCGGTACCGGCAAGCGCACCGGTAGCCGCACTTCCTGCACCGGCAGTGGCGAGCAACGCGCCGGCTACCGCTGCACCGGCCAAAGCCGGCGCACACACTAGCTGGTTTAAAAAGGAAACCAAGAAAGCCTCATTAGGGGCCGAGCGCGATAAACACATACAGCGATTGACGCAGCAGTTTGTCAGCAAAACCCCGAGCTCCAAGCACAATGCGCAGCAGTACCGCGCCGTGCTGGCGGATAACCGGGCATCGGCGGGTTTCCGTTTATCCACGAAGGAAATGCTGTATCCCCTGGTGGGCGTGCGTTCACAAGGCTCCCGTATTTGGGATGCCGACGGTAACGAGTACATTGATTTCACCATGGGGTTTGGCGCCAACCTGTTGGGCCATGCACCGGAGTGCGTGCAACAGGCCGTTGCCGCACAGCTGGCGCAAGGCATGCAAATCGGGCCGCAGAGCGCGCTGGCCGGTGAGGTTGCAACATTGATTGCAGAGCTGACGGGCCAGCACCGCGTGGCGTTCTGCAACTCCGGTTCTGAAGCCGTCATGAGCGCGGTACGCCTGGCGCGTGCCGTAACGGGCAAGAACAAAGTGGCGCTGTTCAGCGGCTCTTATCACGGCGTTTTCGATGGCATCCTGGGGCGTCAGCAGGGGGGTGAAACCCCGGAGCGGGCAGTGCCGATTGCCGCAGGGACAACGGCGTCCCTGGTCGAGGATCTGCTGGTGCTCGACTACGGCAGCGAAGAGAGCCTGGCTTTGATTGCCCGGTATGCCGATCAACTGGCCGCGGTCATTGTGGAGCCGATTCAAAGCCGCTATCCCGACCATCAGCCGCGCGACTATTTGCATGCGCTGCGTAAGCTGACGGCCGAGCGCAATATCGCCTTGATGTTCGATGAAGTGATTACCGGCTTCCGCCTGGCGGCCGGCGGCGCGCAGGCGTATTACGGTGTCCAGGCCGATATTGCCACCTACGGCAAGATTGTCGGCGGCGGCATGCCGATCGGCGCCATTGCGGGGTCGGCGCGTTTTATGGACAGTATTGATGGCGGTTTCTGGCAATACGGCGATGAATCCTGGCCGCAGTCCGAACTGATTTTCTTTGCCGGGACCTTCTCCAAACACCCTCTGACCATGGCGGCCAGTAAAGCGGTGCTCGACTATATCAAGAGCCACCCCGGTCTCTATGACGACATCAACCAAAAGACGCATTACCTCGCGCAGACGCTCAACACCTGGTTTGTCACGACGGGGACGCCGATCGAGATCGTCTCGGCGGGCAGTTTGTTCCGTTTCAAATTCAGCGGTAACTACGACATTTTGTTCCATCACCTCATGCTGCGCGGCATATTTATTTGGGAGGGCCGCAACTGCTTCGTGTCCACCGCGCACTCTTCGCAAGATATAGAGCTCTTTATCGCGGCGGTAAAAGAGAGCGTTAATGCCATGCGCGTCGATGGTTTCTTCGGTGAAGCCGGTTTGTCTCCCGATACGCCTTACCCGGCAGCTGACAGCCAGCAACGTTTTATGCTGCTGGCCGCCAAAGACGAAAGCGGGCTGTGTGCGGGCAACATTGGCTGCGTGGTTGAGACGGCGCGTGAGATTGACGGAGCAACCCTGGCTGAGGCGTGGGCGCTGCTGAGCGAACGTCATGAATCCTTGCGTATGCAGTTCAATGGGGCGGGGGAGTTGCAGGTGGCGTCGGGCGTGGTCAACGTTGATTTTATTGAGGAGCGCAGTGAGTCCACGGACCCTGCTGCCCGCTTGGCCGAGTTTGCCGCTAAACCCTTCGTCTTGACGGCGGCGCCGTTGGCGCGCCTCTTGTTGCTGAGCCAGCCTGGCCAAACGGCCCTGGCGTTGACGGCGCACCATACGGTGGCGGATGGCTGGTCATTTATGGTGATGCTGCGTGAACTGCTGCATATCTATGATGCGCTGGCGGCAGGGTTTAGCCCTGAGCTGTCGGCGGCGCCGAGCTATTTGCATTTTATGCGTGCGGAAAAGACGGCCAATGATGCAGAGGTTGCTCAACGGCTGGCCGCTATCCCCGCGCGTCGTTTCGATCCCGCCAGCGCGCTGCCGGTTGTCCTGCAGGCCGCGCCGTATCAAGGCCAGCGTTTGAAGCAAGGGCTGGCTTACCCGAACTTGTCGGCCCAACTGCGTAAAGTGGCCGCCGAACTGCGCACGACCCGCTTTGTGATGTTGAACGCCCTGTTTGCACTGACGCTCGAGAAGTTTATCGGCCACTCTCTGTTGCCTGTCGCTGTGCCGAATGCCGGGCGTGACTTCGAGAACAGCGAAGGGGTGGTCGGCCAATGCGTCAGCCTGATGCCGTTGTGTTTCAACAGCGCCGCGAGCGCTTCGTTGCCGGAGTTTGTGGCCAAGGTGCATCAGGCCATTTTGGCGCAGCGTGATGCGCCGGTATTGCCGTCACGGTGTTTCCATGGCGAGCAAGCGCCACTGCCTCTGCTTGCCACGTTCAATGTTGAGCCGTCCGTTCCGTTGGCGGAAATGCGCCAGTGGCAGGCCAGCCTGTCGATGCTGCCGGTCAACGCGGTCGAGTTCCCCTTGATGATCAACGTGGTGGAAATGGCCGATGAGCTGTCGATTGAGTTGGATTATCAGGCGCGTTATTTCACCGAGCAAACCGCTTCAGCGCTGCTGGAGCAGTATCTGGCTGCGATCGCGGTTCTGGCTGAGCAAGGTGTGAGCGTCGTAAATCAGCAGTTTTATTCACAGGTTGCCGTGGAAGTATGATGAAAAAGTTGATGGGTATAGCACTGGCTGTCGCTGTGCTGGCGTATGCAATCAATCTGCTGTTTGACGCCGGCGTGTTCTACCGCGTTCAGGATATTAACCTGCAGCAATGCCAAAAAATACCGGGGATCAGCGGGGCGGAGGATATTGCACCGCTGAAGGAAGGGGGCGCATTGATCAGCAGCCTGAATCGCCACGATAACGCGCCGGGGGCGCTCTATTACTTCCAACAGGGGCAAGCGCCCCTGCGTTTACCCGGCGACTATCCGGCTGAGTTTTACCCGCACGGTATCGATGTGTGGCAAAAGGGCACAGAGACGTGGGTTTACGCAGTGAGCCACGGCTCTCGTGGGGATCGCATTGAGACGTTCCGTTTTGAACGGGCGGCGATGCGGCTGGTTTATCAGCCTGAGCTGTCGCGCAGCGTCGGTAAGAATATCAATGACATCAGCGTCATTGATAAATCCCGTTGGCTGTTGACGCGCGATCACGCTTTTTCCGGCATGTTGGGGCGCGTTGAAGACTATCTGCGGCTGCCACTCTCGCTGGTCTTGCTGGTAGACGACGCGGGGGAGCATACGCTGCTTGATGGGTTGCATTTTGCCAACGGCATTTACTACAACCCGCAACGAGGGCGGCTGTACGTGGCGGAAACCACCAACGGCACCGTGAGCAGTTGGGCATGGCGGCCGGGCGAGGCGTCCCCCGTCTTGCTGGGGCGGTTCACCGGGTTGCACGGTGTCGACAATATCATGCCTGACGGGGATGGGCTGCTGGTGGCCGCGCATCCGCAACTGTTAAAGCTGGCCGCATTTCAAAAGGATGCGCAAGCGCGTTCGCCGTCGCTGGTTTGGCAACTGTCGCTGGGCACACAGGGTGCGGTTGAGCGTTCGCAGATTTATTACCAGAGCCATGGCCAGGCGCTGGCGGCGATCAGCGTGGCGGCACCGCTCGGCGGGCGGATCCTGATGGGCAGCGTATTTGACGATGGCCTGCTGACGTGCGGAGAGCAATAACATGCTGAAGAGATGGTTCTCGCGCCGCAGCACCTTTCAGGGAGTGCTGGAGGGGAAAGTCTTCACCTTGGATGCGGGGGAAACGGTGCTGGAAAGCGCGCTGAAAGCCGGCGTGGCGTTGTCTTATAACTGCCAGGTGGGGTCTTGCAAATCCTGCCTGTGCCGGGTGGTCAGCGGTGAAGTGCGTTCGCTGGTGGATCTCGGCTATTTGCTCAGTGCCGAAGAAATTGCGGCCGGCCATGTGTTGGCCTGCCAGTGCTTGCCCCAGTCTGATTTAACCCTGATGTCGGCTGCGGTAGCGACAAACTGGGTGCCGGCTCAGATAAAACAGGCAACTCCTCTCTCAAGCCGGGTGTGGCGAATCACCCTGTCGCCTGAGCAGGCTATGCCTTTCCTGCCCGGGCAATTTTTGCAGCTGTGCCACCAGCCGGGCACCGATGTCCGCAGTTACTCGGTGAGTTGGTCCAGTAACGCGCGGGAGATTGTCGTGGATGTCACGCTGAGAGAGCAGGGGCGAGTTTCTCCCCTTTTATGCGATCAGGACAGCGTCGGGCGCACCCTGTGGGTGTCTGGTTGTAGCGGACGGTTTGGGCAAGCCGATGACGGGAAAGGGCCATTACTGGCCATAGCCAGCGGCTCAGGTTTGGGGACCACGCTGGGGCTGGTTCGTGCGGCTCTGGCGCGTAATCCCTATCGGGCGGTGATGCTGGTGCATGCCATTCGCAAGCGGCAGGACAAGTTTGACGTTGCCGAACTGCAGCGGTTGCAACAACAGCATGAAGGCTTCCATTACTTGCATGCGTTGTCGCAGGAGAATGAAGGAAAACAGCACGAGCTTGCGGGGCGCTTTACATCCTGGCTGGAGGAGTGGCGCAGCCTCTATCCGTACCAAAAATACGGGCTGGAGGCTCGCGACTGGCGGGCGGTGATCTGCGGTAACCCAGGGCTGGCGCAGGCGTGCCAACGGGGGCTGCTTGCGAGCGGGGTGATGGCGCGACATATCCAAACAGACTGTTTTTCTCCTGCCGGCGCCGAGGAAAAAATCTCGAATAATAAGGAGTTAGTATGTTGAGTTACCTAAGATTCGCCCTGGTGCCACTGGTGTTTTTACCCCTGACGGCGGCGGCCAACTTGCTCGGTGGCGGGTGGATACTGGCCGCCATGCTGTGCGTATCCTTGAGTTATTTGATCTTTGATAATGTGACCCCGGTAGATACTGCCGATCACCACTATCGTTTCACCGCTCTTCTGGCGCTGATCCCCTATCTGCAACTTCCCGCGGCCCTGCTGGCGCTATTTACGTTGATCTGGCAGGCGGCGCCGGGCGATGTGCTGGGGTTTGGGGCCGGGATCTCGGCGGCGACGGGGTGGGATGTACCTGCCTTGCACGGTATGCGCATGCCAGAATTGCTGCTGGCCGCCGTGTCCACCGGCTATACGCTGAGTACCAACACGGTGGTGGCTCATGAGCTTATCCACAAAACCCAGAGCTGGTTGGCGATGATCGTCGGGCGCTGGTTACTGGCATTGGTCGCGGATGCGCAGTTTTCTATCTCCCATGTGTACTCGCATCACCCCAATGTGGCGACGTACGCCGATGGGGCGACGGCACGCCGTGGCGAGCATGTTTACCGTTTCTTTATCCGCTCGTCGCTGTCGCAGTACCGCGAGTCGTGGCAGGTGGAACAGCAACGGCTAAAAGGCCAGGGCAAGCGGAGTATTACGCTGGGCAATAGAGTGATTCGCAGCGTTATCATGAGCCTGACGATCCTGGCCGCCTGTTATGCAGCGGCAGGGGGGCGTGGATTACTCGCTTGCCTGGCGGCCATGCTGGTCTCCAAGTTCTTGTTTGAAACCGTCAACTATATCCAGCATTACGGTTTAATCCGGGTGCCCAATACCCGCGTTGAGCCACGCCACAGCTGGGATTGCAACAACCAGGCATCTTCTGCCGGCCTGTTGAATCTGACGCGCCACTCGGATCACCATACGAATCCGCGTCGGGAGTTCTGGCGGCTGCAAGCGCACAGCTATGCGGTGGGGATCGATCATGGTTACGTGGCGCATATCCTGTATGCGTTGGTACCGCCTCTGTGGTTTAAACGCATGGAAGCAAAGCTGGCGTATTGGGATCGGCATGTCGCCACGGAGGCGGAAAGGGCCCTTATTCGGCAGCTCGATAAGCGTCAAGCGGCGCAAGAGGCGTCCGCGCAAGTCTAACGTCACCCGCGATTCTGGAGAGTACAATGAGTGAACATTTTGACCAACTTATCGAACAAGCCTACCGGCAGTATCGTGGGCCGGCTTATATGCGCTCACCGGCCGTATCCTGCATTAAAGTGGGTATCCGGTTAATGGATTTTGTGGTGCCTGGCCCAACGGCCGCCTACCTTGGCAAACGCTTTTTCACCCCACGCCGCGTCCCGACGCGTGAAAGCGATAAACAGACGATGGGGATGGCGAGCAGCATTACGTACATCACCCTGAGCAACGATAAGCAGGCGGTGGTGTACCACTGGGGGCAACAGGGGCCAAAGGTGCTGTTGGCGCACGGTTGGGAGTCGCGGGCATCGCATTTCTCGCGTTTGATCCAGGTATTGGTGGAACGGGGTTTCCAGGTTGTCGGTTTTGACGCACCGGCACACGGGGATGCGGAAGGCGACCAGAGCAGCATTGTCGAGTTTATCGAAATCATTCAGCGACTGGAGCGGCAAGAGGGCGGGTTTGACGCGATTGTGGCCCACTCCTTCGGTGGCCTGTCGGCGATCAACGCGGTGAAAGCCGGGCTGCGTACCAAAGCCTTGGTGATTGTCGGCGCGCCTACGCACTTTAGCGGCCTGGTGACCAAGTATGCTTCTATCCTCAATTTGCCGGCGCGCCAGCAGCAACGTTTACGGGGTTACATTGAGCGTTACTTTGGCATTGGAGATGCCGTTTGGCAGCGCTTTAACGCCTATGAAGGGTTGCGGCAGATTGAACAACCGGCGTTAATCATCCACGACAACGCTGACGATATCGTCCTGGAAGTGGAAGCAGAATGCCTGGCCCAAGCCTGGCCCGCCGCCCGTCTGGTGAAAACCCGGGGGCTGGGGCATAACCCGTTGCGCCGCCCGGGGGAGGGCATAGATCTGGTGTTGGCGCATCTGGCTCCGCTTCAACCTTAACCGGCGCTATTCTTGCCGGGGCGGGATTGCCCGATAGTCAGGGATAATGGCTATCGGGCAAAATTACTCTTACTGTCATAAGGTGAGAAGCCAAGAGCATGCAATAGCTACAGGCTGATAAATTGATGCAAGTGATTTAATCGAGCTATCATCAAGCCTTATATATAACGGACTATGGCAAATGTTCAGAAGAGATAATGTGATACCACGCGCCTACAAACAGGTGGATGTCTTTACCACCTCGCCATTGCAGGGGAATCCTTTGGCGGTGATCCTGGAGGCGGAGGGGTTGAATGAAATGCAGATGCTTTCATTAGCTCGCTGGACCAACCTTTCGGAAACGACGTTTGTCTTCAAACCGACTAATCCGGTTGCAGATTATCAGGTGCGCATTTTTACCCCCGAAAAAGAGTTGCCCTTTGCCGGACATCCGACGTTGGGTACGGCCCATGCATTATTGGAGGCAGGGTTGGTGGCCAAACAGCCGGGGGTTGTTGTGCAAGAATGCGGGGTTGGTCTGATTGCAGTCAATATCCTGCCTGACGGAACACTGGCGTTTGCCGCACCTGAAGTAACGTTTCGAATGCTTACCGTTGAGGAAAGGGAATGGCTAACGGCCGCATTTCAGCCTGCGGTTATTGAAACAGATGCGATGCCGGTGATTGCCGATATGGGCATTCGCTGGCTGATGGTACGTATGCCAAACGCTCAATCCTGCCTGGCGATGACGCCGGATCAGGCCATGATTAAAAAGCTGCAAATGGCTTGTCATGTTGATGGCGTGGTGATTTATGGTGCCCATTCATCTGGTGGTCCGGCTGATTATGAGATGCGAGCGTTTCTGGTTGAATGGGATAAGCTGGTTGAAGATCCTGTGACCGGCAGTGCTAATGCGTGCCTGGCCCGTTGGTTGAAGGTCAATAACTTCCCCGACGGTGGTTTGACGGCACAAGGGTATCAGGTTCGACAAGGTACCCAACTGCATCGAGAAGGCCGGGTTAGCGTTCGTTTTATTCACGATGAGCCATGGATTGGTGGACAGAGTTGCACGCTGATTAATGGCTGGCTGCACATTTAGGGGGGAATTTGTTCCCTAACGTTATCCGCTACCGGCTGCCACGTTATTCATGGCAAAGCGATACTACGATCCCCGTCCCCTTTTGTGCAGAGGAATGGGTGTGCATTGAAAAGTCCCCCTCAAAATGAAGTCTCCCTTGCGGCGGTTAAAGCGACGTTGGCTTATTTGGTGATGATTGAGCTGCCATTTACCTGAGCTCGGTAATGATGATCGCCACGTCTCCACACTGTGTGGAACAATCCGGCGGAATGCGGTTATGTCTCTGCAACAGATATCTACTAAACCCCTGGCCGGCAAGGCGCTAAAAGGCATTGGCTACCGGCATTACGTCTATCTGATCCTGATGTTTGCCGCCGGGATCCGGTTTATTTCTTTAACCGGCAGATACTTTTGGTGTGACGAGGCCTCCAGCGTGCTGACCAGCCGTTATGACGTCTCGGCACTGTTGTACCATGCTTCTTTTGATGTCCATCCTCCGCTTTATTATCTGCTGCTGCGTGGCTGGATGCTGCTGTTCGGCGATAGCATTTTGGCTGTCCGTTCTCTCAGCCTGCTGTTTGGCGTTATTACGGTCGCGCTGGCCATAAAGCTGACGCGCAAGGTCGCCAATGAACGGGCGGCACTGCTGGCCGGCAGCCTGATGGCGATCATGCCGATGGCGGTGCGTTACAGCCAGGAGGCGCGTATGTATGCGCTGATGGGAATGTTGACGATCGCCGCTACCCTGGCTCTGGTGATGTGGCTAAAGGCGCCTGCTAGCCGTCGTTATTTGGCGGTTTATACGTTATTGATGGCGTTGAGTTTTTACACGCATTACTTCACCATTTTTGCCTTAATGACTCACTGGATAGTGCTGTTGGCGCTGTCCTGCCGGCGTGACGAACCCCAGCGTTATCTCAAACAACCTGCATGGTGGCTGGCCAATCTGGCTATAGGGTTGGCCTATATCCCCTGGCTGCTGGTGTTGGTGAACTTGCTGGATCATATTGCGGAGCTGAAAGTGGGCGGGGATGTCGGCTGGATCCCCCAGGTGGTGTGGAGCGATCTTCCTGCCATGTATTGGCGGTTATTCACCGGGAATGATGGCAGAGGTTATCCCGCGATCATTTTTTGGTTGTTGCCGGTGTGCTTCACCGGGTTGTCATGCCTGTGGCTGATGGGGCGGGGAGGGGAAAGAAAATACCTTTTGTTGTTGCTTTGCAGCGTATTTATCCCTGTTACTCTGCTGTTTATTATTTCGTTCCGCACGCCGTTGTTCGTCGACCGTTATTTATTTTTCTCCTCATTAGGCATTCCGATCATCCTGGCCCTGTTAATTACTGAAAACGAAAAAAAGGCGCACAGGTTTTTATTGTTGCTGCTGGTTAGCCTGTTGTTTGGCAGCGGGCTGCGGAATGATTATCCACCGGAGAAAGATGAGTTTAAGGAGATGGTGCGCTATATCAACAGTGGCTATCAACCTGATGATGCCGTTGTCGTCAGCAATATGTTTAATTATCTGAGTTATGTTTATTACAACGAAAAAGGGCATCGCGCGTTGCTGTATACGCCGGTCAAGCCCAACGGTCTTTCCGGAAAACCCAATGCCTATGGTTTTGGCACTTTTTTCCACGATCGCGCGGCGCAGACCTATGTCGATAATCTCAACGCCCTGGTGGGGCCCCATCGTCGGGTGTGGTTAGTCAGCGGCGGCGATTTTAATCAGGATTTTGGGCGGTTGCCGCCGGGATGGGCCAACACCAGCACCTTTAAAAGCGGCGGGTTCGAATCGCGGCTGTTTGTCGTGAAATCAGGCAGGTGAAAGCCGAGGGCAGCGGCGGCCCTTTGATAGCCGCCAACGACACCACTCCGCGGGCGCATTGACGGGAGGTGTTACTTTTCTTCTCCAGGGCGGAAATAATGCCCGCATTTAGGGCAGATCATGGTGATATTTTTGCGCATCTTGCTGCTGCTTTGTTCGGAGACGTAAGCGCATTTTGGGCAAGTCACTTTCACGGATGTGGCGCTGAACATCTTAAGGGCATCAAAGATAGACATATCTTTCACCGGGTAGATGTAGGGGTTATCAGTATACCACCCGGCGCTTTCAATAGCCCTGAATCGATTATTTATTAATCGGTTGTGTGAGATAGGTAAGGCGCTATGCCCATCCCTGAGCGCCGGCGCCACGGTCAACATGTCACATTTCCATCCGGCGTTACATCTGCCGGAGCAACCTTACGCAGAAATGACAGTTCTATACATTGGGATTGGTAAGGTAGTCCTACCCGATGATGTTGTGTGTTAGTCCCTGTAGTGTATTACCCCATCCCTGTTAAGTTTATCCCGCCTCGTGCGGGATTTTTTTTATCTGCGTCCGACGATATTCAGGCCGCCGAACATGATGTTACGGGTGGTCGACAGCGTCAGAAAATCATGTGGGAAACCCAATTCTATTGCGCTGAGCGCATCCAGACGTTGCCACCGATCTTCCGCCAACCTGACCTCCAGCGCACCGAGGTTGTCATCCAGTTGCGTCAGCGTGCGTGCGCCGATAATCGGCGCGCTCACCGCCGGATTGCGCAGCGTCCAGGCCAGCGCCACTTGAGCGGGCGTGTAACCGGCCTCGTGGGCGATATCGCTCACGGCATCGGCAATGTCGAGGTTGTGGGCGGTCAGCGTTCCTTTGGTGCGCACGACTTCGCGTCGGGTACCTGTTTCATCCCCCTCCGGTTGCAGATCCTGCCGCCGGTATTTGCCGCTCAGCACACCGCCCGCGAGCGGCGACCAGGGGATCACGCCCAGCCCCAGCTCTTGCGCCATCGGGATCAATTCACGCTCCACCGTGCGTTCCAGCAAGCTGTATTCGATCTGCAGGCCGATAAGAGGCGACCAGCCACGTAAATCCGCCAGCATCTGCATTCTGGCGGCCTGCCAGGCCGGGAGATCCGATACCGCCAGGTACAGCACCTTGCCGGCGCGCACCAGATCGTCCATCGCGCGCATGATTTCTTCCACCGGCGTGGTGTAGTCCCAGGCGTGCAAATAGAGTAAATCGATATAGTCGGTGTTCAGGCGCCGCAGGCTATCCTCCACCGAGCGAACCATGCTTTTACGGTGATTGCCGCCGGAGTTCGGGTTATCGGGCTGCATCGGCAAGGTGTATTTGGTGGCGATCACCAGACGATCGCGGCGCCCGGTGGCGAATTCGCCGACAAAGCGTTCGGCGCTGCCTTCGGTATAGCGGTTGGCGGTATCGATAAAGTTGCCGCCGTGGTCGACATAGGCGTCGAACAGGCGGCGGGCCTCGGCCTGTTCCGCTCCCCAGCCCCAGTCGGCGCCGAAAGTCATGGTGCCGAGCGCCAGCGGCGAGACGCGCAGGCCGGAGCGGCCCAGCAGGCGGTAACTGTCCAGCGATAAGGATGTGTTCATGGGCGTTCTCCTGTTGATGTTGATTTCAAGATAGACCCGGCGAGCTATTCACGGAATACGCTATAATCTTCATGAATTATTAAGCGATGGAGGCATAATGAGAGGAAGTGAATTTGCGGAGTTGCGCGCTTTTGCCGCCATTGTTGAACACGGAAGCTTCGCCCGCGCCGCCGTGCACCTGGGCATGACCGCTTCAGCGCTGAGTCAGACGCTGCGCAATCTGGAAAGCCGCCTGGGGTTGCGGCTGCTGAACCGCACCACTCGCAGCGTGGCGCCCACCGACGCGGGGGCGCAGATGTTGGCGCGCTTGTTGCCGGCTATCGCCGAAATCGATGCGGCGGTGGAGCAGGCGGTCAACCAACGCCAGCAGCCCACCGGGCGTTTGCGTCTTAATATTACGCGGATCGCCGCCATGCATTTTCTGGCGCCGTTGATCGCGCCGTTTCACCGGCAGTACCCGGATATCCTCCTCGATCTCAATGTGGAAGACCGGCTGGTGGACATTGTCGCCGGCGGTTTCGATGCCGGCGTGCGTCTGCACGAGAAGCTGGAAAAGGACATGGTGGCGATCAAGCTTGGCGGAGATCTTCGGATGCGGGTAGTCGCCTCCCCGGCGTATCTGGCTCGTCATGGCCAACCGCAGGCGCCACGCGAGCTGCGCCAACACCTTTGCCTGAATTTTCGCTGGCCAACCAATGGCAATCTTTACCGCTGGGAATTTGAGCGCGACGGTGAAACGCTGGATATCGCGGTGGAAGGGCCGGTGATCGTCGACGAACCGGAGATCCTGGTGCGGGCGGCGCTGGACGGCGTGGGCATCGCTTACCTGTTTGAGCATCAGGTGGCCGCCGCGCTGGCCGATGGCCGGCTGGTGCCGCTGTTGGATGCCTGGACACCGCCTTTTCCCGGTTTTTATCTTTACTACCCCGCCAACCGACAAATGCCGCGCCCACTGCGCGCGTTTATTGATTTCGCCCGGCAGCAGGGCGTGCAGGCGGCCGGGGCGTGAATGCCACCCGGTTTTTTTGAATAACTCCGTCAGATAAATTGGGTATTCACCTTGGGGCCGCTTGAGTAGATTGGATTAGCGTATTTAAGGGGGCCGCCGGCACCCCGATGCAACTACCTGGGAGTTTCTTATGGCGAAGACAGTGGTGATTTTTCATTCCGGCTACGGCCACACCGAGCGTTTGGCGAGCATTGTTGCCGAAGGCGCAGAGGCTGAGCTGATCGCTATCGATCAAGACGGCAATATCAGCGAAGAAGCCTGGCAGAAACTGGATGAGGCCGACGCCATCATCTTTGGTTCGCCAACCTACATGGGCGGCCCATCATGGCAGTTCAAGAAATTTGCCGACGCCAGCTCAAAAGCCTGGTTCACTCGCAAATGGCAAGACAAGGTGTTCGGCGGTTTCACCAACAGCGCCAGCCTGAACGGCGACAAGCAGGTCACGCTGATCGCCCTGCAAACGCTGGCTTCACAGCACGGCGGCCTGTGGGTCAGCCTGGGGCTGCCACCGGCCAACAGCAAAGCGGCGCAGCGTACCGATGTGAACAATCTGGGGGGCTCTGTTGGCCTGCTGGTCCAGACGCCTGCCGATGCCGGCGTAGATGAAATGCTGTCGGGGGATTTGGAAACCGCCAAATTGTATGGCCAGCGCGTCGCGAGCATTGCCGCCAAACTGGCGTGATCCTGCTCCCCATCGCGTTCGGTGGGGATATCGCGTCGTTCATTTTTCCTGCACATTTGGCGTGTAAACTGCGGAGTGTTATTAGCCTGCTTGGGCTAACACTGCATTTCGTACAAATATTCCCGGTTCCTAGACCGGGTTTTTTGTTGCTAAGGTCCGCTTAAGCTTCCGTCGATATCATGAACAGCAGCACAGGCATGCAATGGCTGTGTCGTAACTGTCAATTTGCTGCTCTTCAAGCGAGCCCGCTCTGCGGGCTTTTTTTATGTTTCCGGTTCTAATTGCGCTTGCGGATGACTTGCTGGAAAATAATCGCAGGCACAATAGGGTAAACGAAATAATACCCACTTTATTATTATGGGTTTGTGCTTGTGCGGATCAGTAACGGTTTACGCTATGCTGATAGATATCGCTGAACATTTTTCTTCGGTTTGGCGTGAATGCGTTCACTCTGAGTTGCGGCGACGAGCTGTGGAGTTAAGAACGTTCTGCTAAATAAAAATGAATGTCTCTTTGTTTCTGAATCATCGGTATTTACTGGTTGAGAACGGATTTTTTGTCCTCCTTATCATGCCGGGCGAGGGAATATGCAGATAATTGCTCTGGTTATTACGAATTTATGGGTAAGGTGATGAACGCCAGAATAAACGCCAAACATGGCCTGCCTGTTACCCTCCAGCTGATCACGCTTTTTCTGCTGGCGTTTTTACTTTCCTTGCTGGGTATATTTACTCGTCCGATCGGATCCCTTTCCTTGTTTTGGCCGGTGAATGCGATTTTACTCGGCCTGCTATTGCGCAAACCTGCCTATGCCACGCCGCTGGGCTGGCTAACCACCTACCTTGGCATGATTGCTGCCGATTTGACGACCGGCGAAGCGCTGCCTTTGGCCATGTGGTTGAACGCCTGCAATATGTCGCTGATTGCCACCGGTTATGGCGTGATGCTGCTGTTACCGCAGTCGCAGCGCAGAATGGGCAAACCTCAGGCGATACTCTATATGTTTACCGCCAGCCTGAGTGGTGCGGCGGTGGCGTCGACCCTGTCGATACTGCGCAATGACAGCCTGTACAATAATACGGTGATCACCGCCTGGCTGGCGTGGTTCAGTGAACAGTTCTCCACCAACCTGTTGCTGTTGCCGGTGTTTCTGGCGGCACCGCGGCTGAAGCAGCTGTTGCGCATGCAGATCCACTGGCCGCTGCGTACCGGTATGCCGCTGCTGGCGCTGCTGTTTTCCCTGGTATTCAGCGTGTACATCGGCGGCCCGGGGGCGATTGCCTTCCCGATCCCGGCGCTGCTGTGGTGTGCGGTCCGCTACCAGCTGTTCACCGTGACCTTGCTGACGCTGTTGACCGGCATGACCGAAATCAGCAGCATCTCCGCCAATCTGATGTTGTATGAAACGCCGAACAACCACAACGCGTTCCTCGATACCCTGATGTCGGCCCGGTTGGGGATTGCCATGCTGGTCATGGGGCCGCTGATCCTCGCCAGTTCGATAGCCGTTAACCGCAAGCTGATGCGCCGGCTGGAGCACAGCGCCAATCACGATTTCCTGACCGGGGTGCTGGCGCGCAGTGCGCTGACGCGAAAGGCCGGTGAACTGCTGGAGCACAAATATAAATCGAAAGAGGCGGTATCGCTGCTGCTGATTGATATCGATCATTTTAAACTCATTAACGACACTCACGGCCACGAGGCCGGCGATCAGGCACTGGCTACCTTCGCTCATATTGTCCGGCGCGAACTGCGCCACGATCAGCTGTTTGGTCGCCTGGGCGGGGAAGAGTTTGCGATTATGCTGCCGCGTGCGCTGGCTGCGCAGGGGGTGGCTCTAGCGGAGCATTTACGGCAGTTGGTGCAAAAAACCGACCTGTATCCCGGTGGCAAAGCGCCGCTGAAAATGACCATCAGCGTGGGCGTCGCCAGTCTGGCGATGAACGAAGTGAAATCGCTGGCACAGCTGATGAATATGGCGGATATCGCGCTTTATCGCGCCAAGTCACAGGGGCGCAATCGCGTGGAGTCGTTTAACGCGGTGAGTGGCAATAGCGTTGGGCACATCATGTTCAAATAAGCGTTTCAGTTCTGCCTGGGTTCAAACCGGGTACCGCAGTTCGGGCAGATAAGCAGAACGTTTTGCTGTAGCGTCGCGCATTTTTGGCTGGTGACGTAGGCGCATTTGGGGCAGGCGATGTTGGTGGAGCGATTGATAAAGCCTTTAACGCTGCTGGAATCAGTCATATAGCACGGCCTGTGTCAGGTGAAAACCCACGCTAACACAGGTGATATAAAATTGCTTCGAATGTTTTTTATACGCGCCGCTATTAGTAGGGCGCGAATATATTCGTCCCGACGAAGGCGGGCGAAGCAGATAGCCCCCCGACAAGGGGCAGGGATAGGCGTTGGGCCGTGATTATAGGCTTTTCAACACTTTCAGCGTTTCATCCATGTCGATCTCCTGCTCGGAGAAGGTATGGGTCGCGTTCTGGAAAGTGGTGATGGTCAGCATACGCAGCGTCTGCATGGTTTGCGGCGCGTCTTCGGACTGCGGACGGATGCGGTTCATCAGCAGGCCCACCGACAGCACGGTATTTTCTTTGTCCACGTCCGCTTTTACCGGCACTTCTTTGGTGAAGGTGTTGAAAGATTTGATGCTGGTGATCTTGATTCTTTCGTTGGCGATGATGATGTATTTGCTTGCCGCCTGGACCTTGACCGCATACGCCGAAGGGCCTTTGGTGTTGTTGGTCGGTTCGAAAGTCACGGTCGCGTTTTTCTTAATCAGCTCCGGGTTTTGCACTTTAATCACGTGAAAATAACGATTTTCCCCGTTCTCATCGGTAATAAAGCCGAAGCCTTTGTCTTCAAAAAAAGTCGTTATCTTGCCGTTCATCATCATTCTCATTAATTCGTTCAATACAGTATTTATCCCCTATAAATTTCAAGTTGCGGCTAGGCGGCCAGCTCGCTCACGCCAGGCGCTTACTTAAGTAAGTCACTGGGGGGCGCGAGTGCAGACAACAACGCTGCGTCTTGAAAGGCGACAAGGATATGATAGCGCGGAATGCCTTGCAGTGACAGGTACGTGCTCCGGTTTTGATAATGCGATAACGGCATTTAGCGAGTTTCCGGTCACATGCTATTTTCAAGCTGACTTTATTCAATGCGGAAAGGGAAAATCGATGGGAATTAAACGGCTTAACCACGCGGTGCTGTATGTCAGCGATGTGCAGCAAAGCGCGGAGTTTTATCATCAGGTGCTGGGGTTCAAGCTAAAACCTTCGGGCAGCCCCGACAAAGCGGTGTTTACCCAGGCGGCCGATTCGGATAACGATCACGATCTGGCGCTGTTCAGCAAAAATCTCGGACAACAGCGCGCCGGGGTGTTTCGCGCCAACGGCGAACCGCCGGCGGAAAACGAACCACCGGCCGGGCTGTACCATCTGGCTTGGGAAGTCGATAGCCTGGATGAGCTCGAACGCATTCGCGATCAATTGGCGCAGCGCGGCATTCTCGGGCTGGAGGAGGATCACGGTGTGCATAAGAGCATCTATGGCCACGATCCGGATGGGCTCTTGTTTGAAGTGACCTGGTTTATCCCGCCGGCGCTGCTGACCGAGCAGGATCGCAATCAGCGCGGCATCAAGCCGCTGGATTTCGCCGCCGAGAAACGCCGCTTCGCTGCTGAGGCTTAAGATTATCGGGCGGGGCGCGGTTGCGCCCCGTGAGTCACAGAACTTTGTTGAGGAAGTTAATGGTGCGCTGGTGCTGCGGATGGTTCAGCACCTGCCGGGCGTTGCCCTGTTCGACGACCTGGCCGTCGACCATAAACACGATCTGATCCGCCGCTTCACGCGCAAAGCCAATCTCATGGGTGACCACCACCAACGTCACGCCCAAGTCCGCCAACCCTTTGATCACGTCCAGCACTTCGCCGACCAGCTCCGGATCGAGCGCCGAAGTGGGTTCGTCAAACAAAATGACCTTAGGGTTCAACGCCAGCGCACGCGCAATGGCAATGCGTTGCTGCTGGCCGCCGGACAGGTGGCGCGGATAAGCGTCGGCCTTGTGGCGCAGGCCGACGGTATCCAGCAACTGATAAGCGACTTCTTTTGCCTGAGTGCGCGAATAAATTTTATGCACCACCGGTGCTTCAATGATGTTCTCCAGCACCGTCAAATGCGGGAACAGGTTAAAGTTTTGGAACACGTAGCCGACGTTGATACGCTGCTTGAGAATGGCGTTCTCTTTCAGCTCATACAGTTTGTCGCCTTTACGCCGGTAGCCGACGTAGTCGCCGTCGATGCGGATAAAGCCTTCATCGACGCGCTCCAGGTGGTTGATGGCGCGCAGCAGGGTGGATTTGCCCGAGCCGGACGGCCCGAGGATCACTGTGACCGTGCCGGGCCGCAGCGTCAGGCTGACGTCGTCGAGCGCCTTGTGCTTGCCGAAAAATTTGCTCACGTTGCTGATTTCAATCAGGCCGCGCGCCGGAACCGGAACGATGTTGCGCACCGGCGCTTCGCGCAGGGCATAGTAATCAATAGCTTCGGACATAAAATCCTCCTAACGTTTTATCCAGCCGGCCAGTTTCTGCCAGGGTGAAGGCGGCAACTCGCGTACTGCGCCTCGGGCAAAATAGCGCTCAATGTAGTATTGGATCACCGACAGCGCGGTGGTGATGAACAGGTACCAGACGGTCGCGACCATCAGCAGCGGTATTACCTGCTGCGTGCGGTTATAGATGACCTGAATGGTGTAAAACAGCTCCGGCAACGCCAGCACGTAAACGATCGAGGTGCCCTTTGCCAGGCTGATGATCTCGTTGAAACCGGTCGGAACGATGGAGCGCAGCGCCTGCGGCAGAATGATGCGGAAAGTGCGGCGATAGCCCGGCAGACCGAGCGCCGCTGCGGCCTCATGCTGGCCGTATTCCACCCCGAGAATGCCGCCGCGGATGATTTCTGCGGTATAGGCCGATTGCACCAGGGTCAGCCCCAGCACCGCGACGGAAAACTGGCTGAGGATATCGATGGTCGGGTAGCTGGCGAACACCAGTGAGGTAAAGGGAATGCCCAGCGAGATGGAATCGTACAGGTAAGAGAAGTTATACAAGATGATCAGAACCAGAATCAGCGGCAGCGAACGGAACAGCCAGATATAGCCCCAGGCCAGCGAAGCCAACAGATAAGAGCGCGACAGCCGCGCCAGCGCCAGCAAGGTACCGAAAATAATGCTGAACAGCGTGCCGAGCAGCGTCAGCAGCAGGGTTTGCCCCAGGCCGGAAAGCACCGCCGGCGCAAAGAACCACTCGGCAAATACCCCCCACTCCCAGCGCTCGTTGGCCGCCACCGACTGGACTATCGCCGCCAGAATAAACACCGAAAACAGTGCGCCCACCAGCCGCAGCGGATAGCGTGCGGGAACCACTTTTAACACTTCTTGTTTGGACATCGTATTGCTCCTGAAACAGATAAAGGGAGGGGGACCGGCCTCTAGGCAATCTTCCTTTCCTGCGCGCAACAGAGTGCGCCCGCTGTTATCAGGCTTTTGCGAAACGGCAACCTGCCGTCATAGGGCGGACGGCTGTAAACTTCACTGTCGACGGTGGGATCGAACTGTGGCTGATAGCCGTTGCTCAGATACAGGCCCACCGCTTCGGGCTGGCGAAAGCCGGTGGTCAGGTAGAGTTGGCGGTAACCCTGCTCCCATGCCAGCGTCTCCAGTTGCTGCAAGACCTTTTGCGCCAACCCCTGGCGACGCAGGTCGGTTCGCGTCCAGATGCGTTTCAGCTCTGCGGTGTGCGGATCGTAGCGTTTGAACGCGCCCATGGCGATCGGCTCCCCGGCGCGCAGCAGCACGATAAACGCGCCCTGTGGTGGGGCGTACAGATCCAGCGTTTCTTGTTCCTGTTCACCAAAATAATCGCCGTAGCGCTGACGATATTCGCCGAACAGCCCTTCAATCACCGGCTCGACCAACGGGTCGTCCGGCAGCGTTTGGATAAAGACGTCGTTTGCCATCGGTATGCTCCTAGTCGCCCAGACCTTGCTGATTTTTCGCCACGTGGCGACGGGTTTGGATGGCTTTTACATGGATGCCGGAGCCGGTAAAGGTGTTTTGCATAGCGGAATATCCCTGAACAAGTATTATTGTTATTGGGTAAATTGGTTCAGCGGTTGCTTCAGGCCAAGGTGGTCGCGCAGCGTGTCGCCGCTGTAATCGCTACGGAACAGGCCACGTTGCTGCAGGATGGGCACCACGCGGTCAATAAAGTGGCCGAAGGAGTTCGGTGTGCCGCCGCTGATGATGAAACCGTCGGCGGCCTGGGTGTCGAACCAGTTTTGCAGACCGTCCGCTACCGCCTCCGGCGTGCCGCCGAACACCGGGCGCGGCGAAGCGGCTTCCAGCGCCACTTCGCGCAGCGTCAGATTACGCTCGCGGGCGTTGTGCTTGATGGCATCGGTGGTGCTGCGGAAGCTGTTTTGCCCGAGGTTGCCGATGTCCGGGAAGGGCTCATCCAGCGGATGGCGGGAAAAGTCATAATGCTCGAAATAGCGGCCAAGGTAGTTGAGCGCGTTCTCGATGCTGACCAGACGTGCTGTTTCCCAATATTGGCGTTCCACGTCTTCATTGTCGTCGCCGACGATCACGCTGACGCCCTGGAAAATTTTCAGATCGTCCGGCTCGCGGCCCTGTTCCACCAGTTGGTTTTTTACGTCCTGATAAAACGCCTGCGCCAACTGCTGGGTTTCATGGTGGGTGAAAATGGCATCGGCGTGTTTGGCTGCCAGTTGTTTTCCGTCTTCCGACGCACCGGCCTGGAACAAGATTGGGCGGCCCTGCGGCGTGCGGCCGATATTCAGCGGCCCTTGTACCGAGAAGAATTCCCCCTGGTGGTTCAGGGTATGCAGCTTACCGGCGCTGAAAAATTCGCCGCTGTTTTTGTTCCGCACAAAGGCGTCACTTTCCCACGAGTCCCACAGCCCTTTGGTGACATCGAGATATTCACTGGCGATGCGATATCGCAGGCTGTGCTCCGGGTGCTCGGTGCGCGAGAAATTCTTTGCCGACCCTTCCAGCGGCGACGTCACCACGTTCCAGCCCGCCCGACCTTTGCTCAGGTGATCCAGGCTGGCGAACTGGCGCGCGACGGTAAAGGGATCGCTGTATGAGGTGGACAGCGTGCCCACCAGCCCGATTTTGTCGGTGGCGGCGGACAGGGCGGCAAGCAGGGTCAGGGGTTCAAAACGATTAAGGAAATGCGGAATGGATTTCTCATTGATATATAAGCCGTCGGCAACAAACACGAAATCCAATTTACCCTGCTCGGCTTTTTTCGCCGTGGCAATATTAAAATCGAGATTAATGCTGGCGTCGGCGGTGGCGTCCGGATGCCGCCAGGCAGACATATTTCCCGATGCGCCATGCAAAATGGCGCCAAGACGCAATTGCCGTTTGTTTTTCGCACTGTTGCTCATTGCTTTCACCCTGTTAAGTGCCGCTGTGGCGCTATCTGTCGAGTTCCCACTATTGATGAGCGTCCTCAGGATGTAAAACAACAAAACAGCATATTCAAATGTTGAAATAGCAAATATCGCGGTGGGTATGGATAACGGGAAAATAATAAATCGCAGCGCAGAAGACGCTGCGCCGCGAAATAATAATGAGGTGAGTTTTACGCCTTGCTGGTGATTTTTTCCGGCGCGGTGGCTAATTGTTGCAGCGTGCGCTCAGCGAGCAGTTCGAAATATTGCGAGGCCGGGAAGATCGCCTGTTCATCCGGGTTAAAGCGTGGATGGTGCAAGCCGAACTCACTGGCTGAACCGATACTGACGAAAGCACCCGGCACGTGGTGCAGATAAAGCGCAAAATCCTCGCCGCCCATTTGCAGATCCGCTTCTTCTACCCGATAACCGGCTTCGGCGGCGACGGTTTTGCTGAAGGCTGCCCAGCGCGCGTCATTGACCACCGCCGGTGGGCCAGGTTGCCAGCGCAGTTCTGCCTGCGCGCCAAGCGATGCGGCTACGCCGTTAATCACCTGGCGGATTTTGTCCGGGACCTGAAGGCGGACTTTCTCGTTGTGAGTACGCACCGTACCTTCCAGTTCCACGGTCTGCGGCAACACGTTCCAGGTGTTGCCGCCTTCGATGCGCGTCACGCTCACCACCAGCGACTCCAGCGAGCTAAAGCTGCGGCTGGGCAGGGTTTGCAACGCGTTGACAATTTGGCTGGCGGTGACAATGGTGTCTACGCCTTGCTCCGGTTTGGCGGCGTGTGCGCCTTTACCGGCGATCAGGATCTGGAAGCGATCGACGTTGGCGTAAAACGCCCCCGCGCGAGTGGCGAAGGTACCGGTCGGCAGCTCCGGCGCATTATGCAGACCGAATACCGCGGCCACGTTATCCAGCGCACCGGCGTCGATCAGATGCTGGGCACCGTTAAAGGTTTCCTCTGCCGGTTGGAAGAAAATACGTACCGTGCCGGGCAGGGTGGCCTCGCGCGCTTTCAGCAAATGCGCTGCGCCGAGCATCACCGAGGTATGAAAATCATGCCCGCAGGCGTGCATGACGCCGCTATTTTGCGAACTGAAGGGAACGCCGGAGGTTTCTTCTATCGGCAGGGCGTCAATATCGCCGCGCAGCGCAATGATCGGGCCTTTGCCGCTGCCGATTTCGGCGACCACGCCGGTCTTCAGCCCCAGCGGCAGAATACGGATACCGGCCTCTTCCAGCCAGCGGGTGAGGCGGGCGGTAGTGGCAAACTCGTGGTTGGACAGCTCAGGGTTCTGATGCAGTTCACGGCGGTAGGCGACGATCTTCTCGGCCAGTTGGCTGGTCATAGTCTTGGCTCACTGTGGTTGATAAGCTCTAACCCTAGTGCAGGGCGGCCGGAAGCAAAAAGACTATCTGGTTATATTTCATAGCGATTATGTCTGCATCACACTGGCAACGAGCGCTGCCGGGGCTGAAACAGGCGTTCGGCCGTTGTTCGATGGAGATTAAAGAGCATTGAGCTGTCAAGGCTGGCTATAACAAGCGGTGCAAGAGATTTACAGTGGACGATACCGATTTTTTCACTTTTTATCGGTTTTATGTGATCCAGGTTGTGGACAAAATCCGGTCTAATTGCTGTACTGTACTGGACACAGGTTCAGTGTCTTACATTCACGTTAAAGGTAAGTTTGATGTCTAAGATTAAAGGTAGCGTTAAGTGGTTTAATGAATCCAAAGGCTTCGGCTTCATTACTCCGGAAGATGGTAGCAAGGACGTTTTCGTTCACTTCTCTGCCATCGCTAGCAATGGTTTCAAAACTCTTGCTGAAGGCCAGCGTGTAGAATTTGAAATCACGAACGGTGCCAAAGGGCCATCTGCTGCTAACGTTATCGCTATCTAAGCTACAGTAGCCAAAATTCTTAAAACCCGCTCCCTGAGCGGGTTTTTTATTGCCTTTTTTACGGTGGCTCACACCTGCGGTTTGCGCACCAGCAGGGTGAACAGCACGATGGCAATGGCGTAACAGCCGACAATGGTCAGCGCCATCGACACGCTGGAAGTGCCGCCCAGCCCGGTGATAGGCACGCTGCACGCGCCGAGCGCGAACATGCACACGCCGATCAACGCCGAGGCGCTGCCGGCTTTGTCGCCCTGGCTTTGCATCGCCAATGATGACGCCGTAGGGCCGACAATGCCGATTACGGCCACTGAGAAGAACAGCGGTATCATCAGCAGCGCCAACGGTGCGTGGAGGCTACCCGCCAGCAGCAACAGCAGCGAGGCGACGGCCGCCAATGTTAAGCCGCCTTTCAGCACTTGCCTTTCCCCCCAGCGCGCGCTCAGACGGCTGGCAAGTTGCGCAGAAATAATCAAACCGACGCCGTTAACGGCAAAACACAGGCTGAACATCTGCGGACTGAGGCCATAAATCTGCTGCAATACGAAGGGCGAAGCGCCGATGTAGGCGAACATCCCGGCCATGACGAAACCCTGCGTCAGGCACAGGCCCATAAACTGGCGCTGGGTCAGTAATCCGCCCAGCGACATCAGCATTGCCAAAATGCCGCCCTGGCTGCGGCGTTCCACGGGCAGCGATTCACGCAGCTTCAGGCTTGAAAGGGTAAACAGCAGCACGGCAATGGCCGCCAGTACGCCAAAAATCCCGCGCCAGTCCATCAATTGCAGCATGGCACCACCTAGCACCGGCGCAATAATCGGCGCCAGGCCGTTAACCAGCATCAGCAGAGCGAAGAAGCGCGTCAGTTCATGCCCGGCATAGAGATCGCGCGCGATGGCGCGGGAGATCACCGCACCGCCTGCACCGGCCAGCCCCTGTAACAGACGGGCGATCAGCAACTGGTCGATATTCGGCGCCAGCGCGCACCACACAGAGGCGACCAACAACAGCACCAGCGACAGCAGCAGCGGTCGCATGCGGCCGAGCTTGTCGCTGAAGGGACCAAAAATCAGTTGGCCGACGCCCAGCCCAAGCAGGCCGGCAGTCAGGCTGAGCTGCGCCGTGGCGGTGGACGTATTCAACTCGCCGGCCATTTCCGGCAGAGCGGGCAGGTAGAGATCGGTGCACAGCGGCCCCAGTGCGGCCAGCAGGCCAAGCACCACCGCGTACACCAGACGTTGTCTGGATAAGTGTCTGGTCATGGGGAATTAGGGTTTCCTGAATAGGTGAGAGATAGCTTGTTGATACAGGCCGTTCAGCAAGCTGACATCGGCTTTTTGCGTGGTAAGGATGCGATAACCCGTGCCTTCGCTTAAGACGGCGATAAATTCCACCCGGGCGGCGATTTCTTGTTCGGTGAAATGTGGGTACATCCGCTGCAGGTTTTGGCAGACATGATGGAACAACCGTGTTTCCGCGTCGCTGAGCATTTTCGCCACCACCGGGTTGCGCGTGGCTTCGGCGGTGACTTCCAGCATCAGCATATGGTCAGTTTCGTTTTCACCGGGTTGTTGGAACAGCGCGCGCGCCGACAGGGTGCCGGCGATCAGGTTAATGTGATCGCCAAGATCCTCCAGGCGCTGCATTTTACGGGCGATAATACGGTTGACGATTTCTTCGATGATCGCGTCTTTATTGGCGAAATAACGGTAGATTTGACCGACGCTGAGCTGTGAAGCCTGGGCGATTTCCGCCATGCTGGCGGCGTGAAAACCATGCCGACGAAAACAGACTTTCGCCGCATCGACGATTTGATCGCGGCGGGCCTGCGCTTTGGCTTGCCTGCTGTCGCTGGTGGATATCATTTCCCGATCCTTTGCCAATAGAGGGGTTTGCATTTTGGGTGCGAACGTTCATTCTCAATTGTAATGCAATAACGGCAGCAGGGGAACTATAAAGGGGGGATCCTGTGGGGGCGAAGCGTCAGGCAAACAGATAGACCTTGATGAAGGCGGCGACAATCAGCAGGCACAGCAGGGTGGCAGTCACTTCAGCGGCGGTTTTGGGCAGGCTAAACATTTTGGTTCTCATCCAGTTTGGGACACTGGATGAGATTATGCGCATGGCTGATTAAGGAAACATTAAGAGAACGAAATCAGCTACTGCCCGTTAACCCAGATGACCAGCATAAACGCCAGCAAGGTCATCGCCAGAGAGCCGGCCAGATTGAGCAGCATATTGGCCAACGCCCAGGCAAAACGGCCATCCTGCAGCAAATACACCACCTCTAGCGAAAACGTGGAGAAGGTGGTTAAACCGCCGCAGAAACCGGTGGTAATCAGCAGTTTCCAGGTGGGATCCAGGTGCGCCATGCGAGTAAAGGTGGCGATGGCCAACCCGATGATAAAACCGCCCACCAGATTAACCGCCAATGTGCCCAGAGGGATATGCGCGTTAAGCGGGTTCATCTTCATGCTGATAACCCAACGCAGCACGCTGCCGACACCACCGCCAATAAAGACTGCCAGTAAAGAACTCAACATGGTTGAAATACCTTTCACTAAAAGGGGAAACCAAGGCTCAGAAAGGGGCTGGCGCAACGCTACGCACCCCTTTGAGAGGTTACGTAGACATCATCAGCCTGTGAAGGCGGTTATGGAGGAATGTCATCTCCGTTGTTCGGCGCCGCTTTTTTGCCGCGCAGGCTGGATCTTACACCCGGTGCCGCCTATTTTGTAGTATCTGTGACGACAGGGGCAATCGAAATGAAAGTGAGAACAGCGGTGCAGGCAGATAAAAAAGCCATTGTGGCGTTAATGGTTGCGCTGGATTACGCCGGAACCGAGGCATTTATTGATGCGCGCCTGGCGCAGCTATTGGCACATCCCGATGAAGCGTTGCTGGTCGCGACCGACGATGATGATAATGAGGTGCTGGGGGTTTTGTCGCTGCATTTCTTGCCGCAGTTGGCGTTGGCCGGAGATATTTGCCGTATCAGCTATTTTTGCGTTGATAGCCATGCACGTGGCCAGGGCGTCGGTCAGTTCTTGTTGGCTGAAGGAGAAGCATTGGCCCGCCAGCGCGGCTGTGACCGCCTTGAAGTGCATTGTCACAGCCGCCGTGAGCGGGCTCATGCGTTCTATGAGCGGGAGGGCTTTTTTGAAGCCCCTAAATACTTTGCCAAGTTATTAAGCTAGTTGCCGGGCACTGCCAGTTCCAGCCGATTGCGGCCATTGTTTTTTGCCCGGTACAACGCGTTGTCGGCAGCTTTCAGCCAGTCCAGATAGCCGCCCATCTCGCCGTGATAATCGGCTATGCCGGCGCTGATGTTCAGCCGCAGCTGCGGCGCTTCACGGAAAATAATGCCGTTCAACCGTTCCTGAATGCGTTGCAACGCAATGCTGGCCTGTTCGGCGCTGGTGTTCGGCAGCACGGCGCCAAACTCGTCCCCGCCGTAGCGCCCGACAATATCCACGGCACGCAGGCCGATTAACAACTCTTCCGCCAGCACCGCCAGCGCCTCGTCACCCAGCGCATGGCCGAAGGTGTCATTGATGGTTTTAAAACGATCGACATCCATCAGGATCAGGGTCGCAGTGTGTTGGTAACGGCGGCAACTGTCGAATTGGTGATGCAGTAAATGTTCCCAATGGCGGCGATTGTACAGCCCGGTCAGGCCGTCACGCATGCTGATACGCAGCAGCTCCTGTTTTTTCTGCGCCAATCGCTTGGCGGTGCGGTAGGTGACTAACCCCAGCAGGGCCGGGTAGAGATAGATCATCGGCAGGCAGAGGTAGATCTGCAGCGGCGTGCTTTGCGGCTGGAAGGGAAAACCCAACAGGGCACTGACCGTCAGGGCACCGGCCAGCTGTGCCACCAGCCCTTTAAAGAACAGGGTCTTGCCGGCGGCGGCAATATTGTTCATGCCCATCATCGACAGAATGACCACCGACGGCAATGCATTGAAGGCCATCATCGCTGCCCACAGACCGCCAAAAAACGAATCGATCAGCAGGTTGCGGGTTTCCGCCTTGAAGGGCATGGCAGAGCGGCGCGCCCATTGGTAGGCGACATGCGGCCAAATAAAACCATGAAAAATCAGCAGCCCCCACACCCAGGGGGCCGACGGCTGGGAATGGAGCACTGAAAATACGCACAGAAAACCAATCCCCAGGCCGACGATGCGTGGCAGATAGGTACGTCTGGCGAAGCTGAGACCGGATCGCCGGGTATCGATAACTGATGGTGCATACATCCTGCGGCTCCCTGATAGGTGTAACGACAGGGTACCATGCAGTGTGATAACTCAGAATAGTCTGATTAATGCGCAATGCATTTAAAAGAGGTCTCGGCGCGAGGATCTCACTCTGTTACATGTTGCTGTTGTATTGGCTTAGCGAAAGTAGGTAAATAACCCTAGGCAAGGTTTGTTTTTTCGCTGCCTCTGCAGCGCTATATGAATAAGAAGGTGAGTATGGAAGGTATCAGTATTACCAAACTTCTGGTGATTGCGGTGTTGATCATCTTGCTGTTCGGTACCAGCAAACTGCGCACCCTGGGTGCCGATCTGGGCGCTGCGCTGAAGGGCTTTAAAAAGGCCGTGGGCGATGACACGACTCCGCCGCCGGCAAACACGGCAGAAAGCCAATCCAACCCGCAGAGCGTCGAAAAGAAAGACGTGTAATCACGTTTTCTGTTTGGCAATAAAAAACGGATGCCGCAAGGACATCCGTTTTTTGGCGTTTCCGCAAGCTTAAGCGTAACAAATTATTACCGCGCTTACTTCACTTCCATCCCTTTTGCCTGCAAATCGGCATGGTAAGAGGAACGGACAAACGGGCCGCAGGCCGCATGGGTAAAGCCCATCGCCATCGCTTCTTCTTTCATTTCATCGAATTCGGCCGGGCTGACATAGCGCTGTACCGGCAGGTGATGACGGCTTGGCTGCAGGTATTGGCCCAGGGTCAGCATGGTGACGCCGTGGCGGCGCAGGTCGCGCATGACTTCAACGATTTCCGCATTGGTTTCCCCCAAGCCGACCATCAGACCGGATTTGGTTGGGATGTGCGGATGCGCTTCTTTGAACCGCTCAAGCAGCTTCAACGACCATTCGTAGTTGGCGCCCGGACGAACCTGGCGGTAGACGCGCGGCACGTTTTCCAGATTGTGGTTGAACACGTCCGGCGGTGTCGCTGTCAGAATTTCCAGCGCGCGATCCATACGGCCACGGAAATCCGGCACCAGCGTTTCAATTTTGATGGTCGGGTTTTTCACGCGGATGGCGGCGATACAGTCGGCAAAGTGCTGAGCACCGCCGTCACGCAGATCGTCGCGGTCAACCGAAGTGATCACCACATAGCGCAGGCCCATGTCGGCGATGGTCTGCGCCAGTTTTTCCGGCTCGTTGGCATCCGGGGCGACCGGGCGGCCGTGGGCCACGTCGCAGAACGGGCAACGGCGGGTACAGATAGCGCCCAGGATCATAAAGGTGGCGGTGCCGTGGTTAAAGCATTCAGACAGGTTCGGACAGGAAGCTTCTTCGCACACCGAATGCAGACCGTTTTTACGCATGGCGGCTTTAATGCCCTGAATGCGCGTAGAGTCGGCAGGGAGTTTGATCTTCATCCACTCGGGTTTACGTAACAGCTCCTGCCGTTCGGTGACCACCGTTTTAACCGGGATCAACGCCATTTTGTCTGCATCGCGGTATTTAACGCCGCGTTCCATCTGAATTGGTTTACTCATAATCGTGCAGGTTCCAGTTACGAAGCTCGACCTTCGGGTAGCCGAGTAAATGAACAAATTCCTGTACCAGGATTGGGTGTACGTCTTCTATGCCTACGCCGGGCACCAGCGCGCTGACCTGCGCCATTTGCATGCCGGCGTAACCGCAAGGGTTGATACGTTGGAAGGGGCTGAGATCCATGGCCACATTCAGCGCCAGGCCATGGAATGAACTGCCTTTGCGGATCCGCAGACCCAACGAACAGATTTTTTGCTCCCCCACGTAAACACCGGGCGCATCCGGGCGGGCGCGCGATTCGATATGAAAGTGGGCGAGGGTATTAATAACGGTATCTTCGATAGCCGTGACCAGTTGGCGAACGCCAACCTTGTTGCGTTTTAGATCGACCATCACGTACATCACCTGCTGCCCCGGACCGTGGTAGGTCACCTGGCCGCCGCGATCGCTCTGGACCACCGGAATATCACCCGGCATTAACAGATGCTCCGCTTTACCGGCCTGGCCCTGAGTAAACACGGGCTGATGCTGAACCAACCACAGCTCATCGGGCGTGGCATCGGTTCTGCGATCGGTGAAGTTGTGCATGGCTTGGGATACAGGCTCATAGGGCTGCAACCCCAGCTGACGCAAAATGATCTTGTCTGGTTGCAAAAGAGTCATCGTCAGGTTACAGAAGTGGTAATGCCATTATACCGGGCGCTCTGGCCGGCGACCAGCATTTAGCTGACCAAAAATGCGCAACCCGGGCAGACGATCCTCTGGCCCGGGTTAGTTAGCAGGGTTTTGTGCTGGAATTACAGTACCATGCGGACAATTTCAATGTTGCCCAATTCATCATATAACGTCTCCACCTGGTCGATATGGGTAGCGTTGATGGTGATGGAAACGGAGTGGTAATTGCCTTTGCTGCTCGGTTTAACTTCAGGATTGTAATCCCCGGGAGCATGGCGCTGCACCACTTCAACCACCTGGTCCACCAGCTCTGGTTGTGCCAGGCCCATTACCTTGTAGGTAAACGAGCAAGGGAATTCGAGCAGTTCGTTCAGTTTAGTTTTCATGTGCGCTCCAGAGTGCTGCTATCAACATAGCGAATCTATAAATTATAACTCCCGCCGGAGCGGGAGTTAATGTTAATCAGTATATGGGGGCAATTTTGCCCGTTTCAACTGTTAACCGAACCAGTGGTGGAACATCAGTTTGATATAATCCACGATGCGGCTGAAGAAACCGCCTTCTTTCACTTCGTTCATCACCACCAGAGGACGCTGATCGATGGTTTTGCCATCCAGCTGGAAGTTGATGCTGCCGACAACCTGGTTTTTAGCCAGTGGCGCATGAATCTCCGGTGTGTTCAGCACGTAGCTGGCTTTAAGATCTTTCATCCGGCCGCGTGGGATGGTCAGGTAGACGTCTTTGTCCACGCCCAGCTCAACGCGATCCGCATCGCCGAACCAGACCGGTTCAGACGCAAACTCTTTGCCCACTTTCAGCGGCGCAACGGTTTCGAAGAAGCGGAAGCCCCAGGTCAGCAGTTTCTTGCTTTCGGTTTCACGGCCTTTATAAGTCCGGCCGCCCAGTACCGCAGAGATCAGGCGCATCTGGCCTTCGGTGGCGGAAGCCACCAGGTTGTAGCCTGCCGCATCGGTATGGCCGGTTTTGATGCCGTCCACGTTCAGGCTGGTATCCCACAGCAGACCGTTACGGTTCATCTGACGGATATTGTTGAAGGTGAACTCTTTTTCTTTATAAATCGCGTATTCGTCCGGCACGTCGCGGATCAGCGCCTGGCCGATCAACGCCATATCGCGCGCCGAGCTGTACTGGCCCTGTGCGTCGAGGCCGTGTACCGTCTGGAAGTGGGTGTTCTGCAGGCCCAGCTTGCTGACGTAGGTGTTCATCAGGTTAACGAATGCGTCCTGGCTGCCGGCCACGTAATCGGCCATCGCCACACAGGCGTCGTTACCGGATTGCAGGTTGATGCCGCGGGTCAGTTTGGAAACCGGCACGCGATCGCCTGGCTTCAGGAACATCAGCGAAGACCCTTTGAATACCGGGTTGCCGGTTGCCCAGGCATCTTGCCCCACGGTAACCATGTCTTCCGGGCCGATTTTACCCGCTTTCAGCGCCTGGCCGATGACGTAGCTGGTCATCATTTTTGTCAGGCTGGCCGGATCGCGGCGCGCGTCGGCATTCATTTCCGCCAAAACTTTACCGGAGTTGTAATCAATCAGGACGTAGGCTTCCGCATCGATTTGCGGCACTCCTGGGATCATGGTCTTGATATTAACGTCATCGGCTTGCGCAACGGAAGCTGCACTCATCGCGATAACGGAGCCGAGCGCTATGCTCTTGATTAAACGAAAAGAAGTTACTTGTTTCATGATCGAGAGGACAACATCCATGAGGGTAAAGTTAAAAACGAGCCACACTATAACAGATGAGATTCCGGCAGGCATTATCCATTCATCTGACTAATAGCGCTTTACCGGCATTTTGCTGAAAGAAAATGTTTCAGCTAGAGAAACGCTTATCAGTCGCGATCGCCCGCCGGGGCTTCATGCTTTTGACCTTTCAAGCTGCAGCAGTGTCGGCTGCAACTTGAAATTGGTCGGGTATCTCTGTTTAGGGGGCGGCAGTGACAAAAGATTGTTGTTGCGCTTCCGAAGCCAGGCGCTGTTGCAACTGTGCCGCCTGCTGGCGATCGCTGAACGGGCCTAACTGTACGCGGTAGACACCGCCGCTGGCGGCAACCTTGCCTGGCACGCCAAACTGCTGGCTCAGGCTCTGTTGCCAGGTTTGTGCGCGTTCAGCGCTGCTGAGTGCGCCAACCTGGACGACATAGCTCCCGGCGGAAGAGGCGCCGACAGCAACGGCTGCGGTGGCGGCGACGGGGGCTGCAATGGCGGCGGCGCTGACGGCCGGTTCAGGTTCTGAACCTTCCAACACGCCGGCGGGAACCTGGCTTGGTGCGCCGAGGAAACCGGTGCGGCTGCTGCCGGCAGCGGCGGCTGGGGCGTTGTCACCGGTATCCAGGCTGTTGTTATCTATTGGACGTACTGCGGCGCCGCTGGCGATGGGGGCTTCCTGCTGCACGGGAGTTCCCATGCTGCTCGAGCCAAGATCGGGGCGCGAGGGCAGGGCGTAGCTTTGTTTGGCGACGATCGTCCCTATGGTGCCGGGGCCGCTCAGGGTGCCATCCGGCGCCACGTTGATGAAATCAACTTTAACCTTGGTGTTGTTGGACAGGTTCAGACGGTCGGCAACGGCTTTCGACAGATCGATAATGCGGCCATTGGTGTAAGGCCCGCGATCGTTCACGCGAACCACCAGTTGGCGGCCGTTGGCGAGGTTGGTCACGCGCACGTAGCTTGGGATCGGTAGCGTAGGGTGCGCGGCGGTGAGGCCGTTAGGATCGAACTGCTCGCCCAGCGCGGTGGTGTTGCCCCGGGCTTCTTCACCATAGGAGCTGGCCAGACCGGTCTGCGAGAAGTTCTGCGGGTCCTTCACGATGCGGTAAGTATCGCCATTAACCTTATAATCCTGCAGGGTGCCAGGGTTATAGGGTTCATATTGAGGCTCAACGCCGCCGATTTCCACCACCGGCCCGTTATACGGCTGCGGCGGCGGCGCCTGCTGTTCCGTGGTCGGGGAGGTACAGGCGGAAAGCAACACAGCCACTACGCCGACCCAAAGCCATTCCTTACGCATTACTCACCTCTTATAAACTTTTAGACAGCATTTTCCGATGCGTGTGGATCGACATGATAATGCCGAACCCAGCCATAAGTACGATCAGCGCCGAACCCCCGTAACTGACCAGAGGCAAAGGTACGCCAACTACCGGTAAAATACCACTGACCATACCAATGTTAACAAACACATAAACGAACAGAATCAGCATCAGGCCGCCGACCATGACGCGGCCGAAGGTCGTCTGCGCCTTGGCGGCGATCATCAGCCCGCGGATAATCACCAGCAGGTACAGCGCCAGCAGCACTAGCACCCCAATCAGCCCGAGTTCCTCGGCCAATACCGCGAAGATGAAGTCGGTATGGCGCTCCGGCAAGAACTCCAGCTGCGACTGGGTGCCATGCAGCCAGCCCTTGCCGGACAGGCCGCCAGAACCTATGGCGATTTTCGACTGAATAATATGGTAGCCGGCACCGAGCGGATCGCTTTCCGGATCGAGCAGCATCATGACGCGGTCGCGTTGATAGCCGTGCATCAGGAAGAACCACAGCACGGGAATAAAGGCCGCCAGCATCACGGCGGCAACGGCGATCAGCTTCCAGCTCATGCCGGACAGGAACAGCACGAACAGGCCGGAGGCGGCGATAAGAATCGACGTGCCCAGGTCCGGCTGCGCAGCAACCAGTAGGGTCGGCAGGAAAATCAGCACCAGCGCAATGGCGGTATTCTTCAGCGAAGGCGGGCAGACGTCGCGGTTCATAAAGCGCGCCACCATCAGCGGAACGGCGATTTTAGCGATTTCTGACGGCTGGAAGCGCACAAAGCCGAGATCCAGCCAGCGCTGAGCACCTTTACTGATCTGCCCGAACGCGTCCACCATGATCAACAGGATCACGCAGAAAATGTACAGATAGGGCGCCCAGCTTTCATAGACCCGCGGCGGGATCTGAGCCATTACGCCCATCACGATCAGGCCCATGACGATCTGGCCGATTTTGCGTTCCATCATGCCGATATCCTGGCCGCTGGCACTCCACATCACGAATGCGCTGTAGACCAGCAGGGCCAGAATGAATAACAGGAAAGTGGGGTCGATATGGATTTTGGTCCAGAGCGAGCCTTTTTGTTGGCTTTCAGTCATGTTCTACCTTAATCACCTTCTACACCAGGCGGCAGTGGGGCCTCGGCTGGTAATTGCGTATTGTTGTCGCCCAGCAGGATATGGTCGAGGATCTGACGGGTAATCGTCCCGACAGCCGGACCGGAACCGCCGTTTTCCAAAATGATGGCGACCGACACCGTTGGATTGTTGTACGGCGCAAAGGCGGTCATCAGTTTGTGGTCACGCAGATGCTCTGCGAGTTTGTGGGCGTTATAGGTTTCGTAGCCGAATACCTGTGCGGTACCCGATTTTGCCGCGGCTTTGTAGGGGGCATCCGCGAAGTACTTACGCGCCGTCCCGTTAGGGCGGTTGGCGACACCATACATGCCGTCTTTGGCAATTTCCCAGAAGCCGGAATGAATATCGCCGATCTGCGTGCTCTCTTCCTGACGGAAAGGCACCAGCACACCGTTGATTCGGGTGCTCTGCATCAGATGCGGCGTTTTGACGTTGCCGTCGTTAATCAGGGTATTCAGCGCCTTGGACATCTGGATCGGCGTTGCGGTCCAGTAGCCCTGACCGATGCCCACCGGGATGGTATCGCCCTGGTACCAGGGTTTTTTATAGCGTTTGAATTTCCAGTCGCGGGTCGGCATCAGGCCGGAACGTTCTTCGGAAAGATCGATGCCGGTGTACTGGCCATAGCCAAACTTGGTCAACCAGGTCGACAGGCGATCGATGCCCATGTCGTACGCCACCTGATAGAAGAAGGTATCCGCCGATTCTTCCAGCGCTTTGGTGACGTTCAGGCGGCCGTGGCCCCATTTTTTCCAGTCGCGAAAGCGTTTTTCCGAACCGGGCAACTGCCACCAGCCGGGATCGAACACGATGGTGTTTTTGGTGATCACCCCGGCGCTGAGCGCCGAGACGGAAATATAGGGTTTCACCGTTGACGCAGGTGGGTAAACCCCTTGCGTGGCACGGTTGATCAGTGGCCGGTTCGGATCGTTCAGCAGCCCCTGATACTCTTTGCTGGAGATGCCGTCCACGAACAGGTTCGGGTCATAGCTGGGGTTGGAGACCATCGCCAGAATGCCGCCGGTGCGCGGATCACTCACCACCACTGCCGCCCGACTGCCCACCAGCAATTGCTCGATATAGCGTTGCAGGTTGAGATCCAGCGTCAGGTAAACATCCTGGCCGGCGGAAGGCGGCTGCTCGTGCAACTGACGGATGACCCGACCGCGGTTGTTGACCTCGACCTCTTCGTAGCCGGTTTTGCCGTGCAGGGTGTCTTCGTAATAGCGCTCGATACCCAGCTTGCCGATATCGTGGGTGGCGGCGTAGTTCGCCAGCTTACCGTCTTTGTCCAGCCGTTCGACGTCGCGATCGTTGATCTTCGAGACGTAACCGGTGACGTGAGTGAGGGCGGAACCATAGGGATAATAGCGGCGCTGGTAACCTTTCACTTCCACACCGGGGAAGCGGAACTGATTGACCGCAAAGCGGGCGACCTGCACTTCGTTCAGCGCGGTTTTCACCGGGATGGAGACGAAACGGCGTGAGCGCTTGCGCTCTTTCTCGAAGTTGCTGATGTCGTCGTCGGTCAGATCGACCACCGGTCGCAGCGCTTGCAGCGTCGCTTTCAGATCGTCGATCTTTTCCGGCATCAGTTCCAACTGATAGATAGTGCGGTTGAGCGCCAGCGGGGTGCCGTTACGATCGTAAATAATGCCGCGGCTGGGGGCGATGGGCACCAGCTTGATGCGGTTTTCGTTGGAACGGGTGCGGTAATCCTCGACGCGGACAATTTGCAGATTATACAGATTGGCGATCAGGGTGCCGCTCAGCACCAGAATGACCAAAAACGCCACCAGGGCGCGGCGTACAAACAGGGCAGATTCAGCCGTATAGTCGCGAAAAGGGTTACGTTCTATTTTCATCCCGCTGCTTTATTTCACTCTGTCACTGTCACCACCGGTTATTCCCGGTGGTAAGGATGATTTGTTGTAATACTCCAGGCGCGATAGAGGCTTTCAGCCACCAGGACGCGCACTAAAGGATGCGGCAATGTCAATGGCGAGAGCGACCAGCTTTGTTCGGCAGCGGCTTTGCAGGCCGGTGCCAGCCCTTCAGGGCCGCCAATCAGCAGGCTGACGTTGCGGCCATCCTGCTTCCAGCGTTCGAGCTGTTGCGCCAACTGCGGCGTTTCCCACGGCGTACCGGGGATATCCAGCGTGACAATGCGGTTGCCTTTGCCCACCGCAGCCAGCATCTGCTCGCCTTCCTTTTCCAGTATGCGTTTGATGTCGGCATTCTTGCCGCGCTTGCCTGCCGGGATTTCGGTCAGTTCAAACGGCATGTCTTTCGGAAAACGATGCAGATAATCCATAAAGCCGGTCTGCACCCAGTCTGGCATCTTAGTGCCGACCGCGACCAGTTGCAGTTTCACCGCTTAGCTCCAGAGTTTTTCCAGCTCATACAGCTGACGGCTTTCTTCCTGCATGACATGTACGATCACATCGCCCAAATCGACCACTACCCAGTCGGAGGCTTCCTGACCTTTCATGCCATACAGTTCCATGCCTGCGGAGCGGGCTTCCTGCACTACGTGGTTGGCGATCGACATCACGTGGCGGGTAGAGGTCCCGGTGCAGATGATCATGCAATCGGTGATGCTGGATTTGCCCTGTACATCCAGAGCGATAATGTCTTGGCCTTTCAGGTCATCAATTTTATCGATGACGAAATCTTGGAGCGCTTTACCTTGCAAAGGTTCCCCCTCGGGTGTGTTCTGTTTGTTCGACTGCGGTGGGCAAATGCCCGCATGCGGCCTGAATCAATGATAATGTCGGCAGGATGCCGCTGAAAGCCAGCTGGTAATTGCCCGGCCAGCTAAGGTTTCCGGGGTTTTCAGCGAATACCTGAAAAATAGCGGCGCAGTATATCACGCGACTCCGGCTAGCGATATAAACCCTGTAACTCGATATAGCGCTGTACCGAACGCGGCAACAGGTCGTCACAGCTGAGGCCCTGATGGCGGCGCTGGCGGATTTCCGTGGCGGAAATTTCCAACTGCGGCGTGTCGGCCAGGTAAATATGTCCCTGCGGCCGTTGGCTGAGCAGCGCGGCGTCGGTGACCCGATGACGCTCCAGCCACTGTTGCAGTTCCGGCGTATCCATTTGGTCATTGTAGCCAGGGCGGGCCAACACCAACAGATGGCAGACATCCAGCAATGCCTGCCAGCGGTGCCACTTGTGCAGCGTCAGCAGCGAATCCTGACCAATAATAAAGGCCAATGGCAACGCGGAGCCACGTTCTTTACGAAGAGTTTCCAGCGTCTCAATGGTATAGGACGGTGTAGTGCGGTGCAGTTCACGATCGTCAACGGCGAACAGCGGGTTATTGGCGATCGCCAGCTCAACCATCTTCAGCCGTTGTTGGGCATTGGCCTCAGGCTGCGGACGGTGTGGGGGAACGTGGTTTGGCAGCAGCGTGACCTGGTTCAGACCGACTTCTGCGGCCAGCGCTTCCACCGGCCGCAAATGGCCGTAATGGATAGGATCAAAGGTGCCGCCGAACAGGGCATGCAGGATTGTCGCGCTTTGCGGATTAGTGGGCATCTGAAAAACTCGTGGCCAGGGGTTTGCCGCACAGCAGCATCGACAGGGTTTCCAGTTCCGGCCATACCGACTGACCGTAATCCTGCTTCAGGGTGATCTCAATCTGCGTCAGCAGATGAACCGCCTGCTGCAACTGAGCGCCGGACAGCCGCTGCAGGGCCTGTGTCACCAGGTTGCGGCGGTTTTGCCAGACCTTGTATTGATCGAACAGCGTGCGCAGCGGCACGGATGCCATGCGGCGTTGCAGGTTGAGCAGTTGCAGCAGCTCGCGTTGCAGGGTGCGCAACAGGATCACCGGTTCGACATCTTCCTGCTGCATTTGCTGCAGAATATGCCAGGCGCGTTTGCTTTTGCCCGCCAGCAGGGCGTCCAGCCAGTGAAACGGCGTAAAGTGAGCGGCGTCGTTCACCGCCAGTTCAACGCGTGGCAGCGTGAGCTTACCGTCCGGATGCAACAGCGACAGCCTTTCCAGCGCCTGCGACAGCGCAAGCAGGTTACCTTCGTAGCAGTAACACAGCAGCTGGTTGGCGGCATCGTCCAGTTCCAGTTTCATGGTTTTGGCGCGCTGTGCTACCCAGCGGGGTAACTGCGCTTGTTCCGGCGTCTGGCAACTGACGTAAGCGCCATTTGGGCTAAGCGCTTTGAACCAGGCGCTGTTTTCCTGCGCTTTGGTCAGGCGAGGGCCGCGCAGCATCAGCAAAATGTCGTCATGCAGCAGCGCCGCCAGCTTGATCAGTTGCTCGCCGAGTGGGGCCGTCGGGCCGTTATCCGGGAAGATCAGCAGCAGGGTCTGGCGGCTGGCGAACAGGCTCATGGCCTGACAGATGCTGAAAATGGCGTCCCAGTCGGTATGGGCGTCGAGAGAAATGCTGTAGTGCTCGGTGAACTGCTGTTGTTGCGCGGCCTGCCGGATCAGATCCTGGCTTTCCTGCAGCAATAACGGCTCATTGCCACTCAATAAATAACAAGCGCGCAGCCCCTCTCGGAGCTGCGCGGCAAGTTGTTCAGGATAAATACGGATCATTGCGCTGAGAGAATTTCCGCTTTTTCACCGGCGGCGGCAGCTTTTTGCTGAGCTTGTTCTTCCGCCGCATGCACGGTCAGCAGTTTGCGCACCAGTTGCTGGGCGGCCTGCTCACGCATTTCCTGGCGAATGATATCCTGTTCGGAATCTTTTGCCAGCGCGGTCAGCGGGTTGTCGAAGAACGAACGGAAGACTTTCACGTTCAGCGGATACAGATCATGACCCGGGATCAGGACCTGCGCTTGAACGGTCAGCACCATCTGATACTCAGCGGTTTTGCCGTCCTGGAAGATCGAGGCGGTGTCCTGGCTTTCGCTGGAACCGACGAGACGCAAGGAAGGAATGTCCTTACGTTTCGGATCTTTGACGATAGTCACGTCGTTCAGACGCAATTGCTCACGCACTGCGCGGGTCAGCGGACCATAAGGATCCCCACTGTCCAGTATCAGCGTTTTCATTTCCGAGGGGACCTGCGTGGTGCCACGCAGGTGAAAACCGCAGCCGGCGGTGACCAGCACCGCCAACCCCAGCAACAGCGTCAGAATACGATGTCGCACAACTCCTCCTTGTGTTAACCCACAACCAGGTTAAGCAATTTGCCCGGAACATAGATCACTTTACGAACCGTAACCCCGTCCAGATATTTAGCGACCAGATGTTCCTCGGCGGCACGCGCACGTACCTGCTCTTCGGTTGCATCTGCTGCCACAGTGATTTTAGCGCGAACTTTGCCGTTTACCTGTACCACGACCAGCTTGGAGTCTTCGACCATCGCCTGCTCGTCAGCCTGTGGCCAGGCTGCGGTATCCACATCGCCTTCGCCGCCCAACGCCTGCCACAGTGAGAAGCAAACGTGCGGGGTAAACGGATACAGCATACGAACGACGGACAGCAACGCTTCCTGCAGCAGAGCGCGATCCTGCTCGCTTTCCTGCGGCGCGCGGGCCAGTTTGTTCATCAGCTCCATCACGGCCGCAATGGCGGTGTTGAAGGTCTGACGACGGCCAATATCATCGGTCACTTTGGCGATGGTCTTATGCAGATCACGGCGCAGCGCTTTCTGATCTTCGTTCAGCGCCGCGACGTTCAGCGGCTGGACAGCGCCTTTCTCAAGGTGTTCGTAGGCCAGTTTCCAAACGCGTTTCAGGAAGCGGTTTGCCCCTTCCACACCGGATTCCTGCCATTCCAGCGTCATTTCCGCCGGCGAGGCGAACATCATGAACAGACGTACGGTATCCGCGCCGTATTTCTCGACCATCACCTGCGGGTCGATGCCGTTGTTTTTCGACTTCGACATTTTGCTCATGCCAGCATAGACCAGTTCGCGACCTTGTGGATCGGTGGCTTTAACAATGCGGCCTTTGTCGTCGCGTTCAACGGTGGCGTCGACCGGGGAAACCCACACGCGCTCGCCGCTGTTGCCGGTGTAATAGAAGGCATCCGCCAGTACCATGCCCTGGCACAGCAGGCGTTTTGCCGGCTCGTCGGAATCAACCATGCCTGCGTCACGCAGCAGTTTGTGGAAGAAGCGGAAATACATCAGGTGCATGATGGCGTGTTCGATACCGCCGACATACTGGTCCACCGGCAGCCAGTAGTTGGCGGCGGCCGGATCCAGCATGCCCTGGTCGTACTGCGGGCAAGTGTAGCGCGCGTAGTACCAGGAGGATTCCATAAAGGTGTCAAAGGTGTCGGTTTCACGCAGCGCTGGCTGGCCGTTAACGGTGGTTTTCGCCCACTCGGGATCGGCTTTGATCGGGCTGGTAATGCCGTCCATCACTACGTCTTCCGGCAGGATCACCGGCAGTTGGTCTTCCGGGGTTGGCATTACTGTGCCGTCTTCCAGCGTCACCATCGGGATCGGTGCGCCCCAGTAACGTTGACGAGACACACCCCAGTCGCGCAGACGGTAGTTGACCTTGCGTTGGCCCACGCCCTTGGCGACCAGTTTGTCGGCAATGGCGTTGAAACCGGCTTCGTGATCCAGACCATCGAACTCGCCGGAGTTGAACAGCGCGCCTTTTTCGGTCATCGCTTCAGCGTGTACGTCCGGCTGGCTGCCGTCGAGCGTCAGCACGACCGGTTTGATCGGCAGACCATATTTGGTGGCGAACTCCCAGTCGCGCTGGTCGTGAGCCGGAACCGCCATCACTGCGCCGGTGCCGTATTCCATCAAGACGAAGTTGGCAACCCAAACCGGCACCTTCTCGCCGGACAGCGGATGAATGGCGAACAGGCCGGTCGGCATGCCTTTCTTCTCCATCGTCGCCATGTCGGCTTCGGCCACTTTGGTATTGCGGCACTCTTCGATAAATTCAGCCAGCGCCGGGTTATTCACCGCACCCTGTTGCGCCAGCGGGTGGCCCGCCGCGACGGCCACATAGGTGGCGCCCATGAAGGTATCCGGACGGGTGGTATAAACGGTCAGCTTCTCGTCGCTGCCCGCCACGTCAAAGGTGATGTCCACCCCTTCGGAGCGGCCAATCCAGTTGCGCTGCATGGTTTTCACCTGTTCTGGCCAGCTTTCCAGCGTATCCAGATCGTTGAGCAACTGATCGGCGTAGTCGGTAATTTTGATGAACCACTGCGGGATCTCTTTACGCTCGACCTTGGTGTCGCAGCGCCAGCAGCAGCCGTCGATAACCTGTTCGTTGGCCAGCACGGTCAGATCGTGCGGGCACCAGTTGACGGCGGAGGTTTTCTTGTAGACCAGGCCTTTTTCGTACAGCTTGGTGAAGAACCACTGTTCCCAACGGTAGTAATCCGGATCGCAGGTGGCGATCTCGCGATCCCAGTCATAGCCGAAGCCCAGCAGTTTCAGCTGGTTCTTCATGTATTCGATGTTGTCGTAGGTCCACGGAGCCGGTGCGGTGTTGTTTTTAACCGCAGCGCCTTCCGCTGGCAGGCCGAACGCATCCCAGCCGATCGGCTGCAGCACGTTTTTGCCCAGCATGCGTTGATAGCGCGAGATCACGTCGCCGATAGTGTAGTTACGAACGTGTCCCATGTGCAGACGGCCTGATGGATAGGGCAGCATGGATAGGCAGTAGTACTTTTCCTTGCTCGCGTCTTCGGTAACCTTGAAAGTTTGCTTCTCTTGCCAGTGAAGCTGTACGTTCGATTCTATGTCTTCTGGACGGTATTGCTCTTGCATGGCGGCTGGTGGTCCTGTAGGTGTAAAACAGCTACATCCGTAGCATTCTGTTGAGTACTTATAGATCCGCATAGCATAGCTGATAAGACCTCCCGGCAACAACACCAAGCGCCCGACTCGGCGCATTTAAAAAATCCCCGCCATGATATGACTCACATCTTGGGGATCCCGTGCCTTGCCAAGTGACATCAGCAATTTACGACTAAAATGATAAGAGATAGTTTTAGGAGATAAGCCCTGTCACGTAAGTTCATCGAGGAGAGAATATGAACAAGGTTGCTCAGTATTACCGCGAATTGGTGGCATCTCTGACCGAACGCCTGAAAAATGGAGAGCGTGATATTGACGAATTGGTCGCCGGCGCCGAAAAACGGTTGAACGAAGCGGGTGAATTGACGCGCGGTGAGGTGGAACAGGTTATCCAGGCGGTACGGCGCGACCTGGAAGAGTTCGCCCGCAGTTACCAGGAAAGCAAGGGCGAGTTTACCGACAGCGTCTTTATGCGGGTCATCAAGGAGAGCCTGTGGCAGGAGTTGGCGGATATTACGGACAAAACCCAGTTGGAATGGCGAGAAGTGTTTAAAGACGTCAGCCATCACGGCGTCTACCACAGTGGTGAGGTGGTCGGGTTGGGCAATCTGGTGTGCGAGCAGTGCCACCATCATTTGGCGTTTTACACGCCGGAAGTGCTGCCGCTGTGCCCTAAGTGCGGCCATGACCAGTTCCAGCGTCGCCCCTTCGAACCTTGAGTGTTACCCCCTCATCCTTCTTGGCAAATCAGGATGAGGGGAGGCGATCAGCCGAAGAGCTTTTTCACCAGATTACTCAGAAAACCGCCGCTCGCCGGGGTTTGCAGCGCCGTAGGCTGGGCTGTCGGGGCTATTGCGCCTTGGCCGGCACCTTTTGCGTCACGGCAATGCGGCTGTCTTGCGCGGCTTTTTCAGCGACTTCCGGCCCATAGGCAAAACCTTCCGCCAGCACGAACTCTACGTCGGCGATGCCGATAAACCCGAGGAACAGCTTCAGATAAGGGGTGATCAGATCGGTTGGCGTATCGGCGTGGATACCGCCGCGGCTGGAGATCACGATCGCTTTTTTCCCGGTAACCAGGCCTTCCGCGCCTTCAGAGGTGTAACGGAAGGTTTGGCCGGCGCGCGCCACCAGATCGAAATAAATTTTCAGTTGGGTAGGAATATTGAAATTGTACATTGGGGCACCGATGATGACAGTGTCGTGCGATTTCAATTCAGCAATCAGCTCATCGGAAAGCGCCAGCGTCTCTTTTTGGTGCTGCGTCAAGGGTTTATCACCGGCGTTAAAACCGCCAACCACTTCGCCATCCAGCTCGGGCAGGGTTGGGTTGGCCAGATCACGAACGGTAAATGTGTCATTCGGATGTGCTTTACGCCACTGTTCAACAAAAAAATCGACTAATTTTCCAGACTGGGAATAATCGCCCAGAATACTTGATTTCAGGACCAGTATACGACTCATTGGGCTATCTCCAGACTTGCTCTAAGGTGTTAGTGTGCGGTGTATGAGGCATCTTAGAGGCAAGCCGCAGTCAGTGATAGCGTAAAAATTCGCTGAGTTAAATCAAAAAAATTGAATGTAACGGGGCGCAGTGAGCGCCCCGACCAATCAGTAACGCGCCACGCGTTCAATCAGCAGTTCGATAAATCCTTCGCGATCAATACCGGTCAGCACTTCAACGTTGGCCGGTTTACCGCTCTGCTGGAAATCATCCACCACCGTCATGCCGAGGGTATATTCCCCTTTGGTTTCCACGCCGACCCAGCGTTCGATGCCGGTAAACAGCTGCGGTGCCAGCAGCCAGGCGATGGTGCAGGGATCGTGCATTGCGGCACCCGGCAACCCGCGTGGGTGGCTGAGGTACAGCGGCAGATAGAAATCGAGCATCTCTGCAACCGCCTGTGCCACCGGATTGCTAATCTGGCGGATACGTTCGATATCCTGCGGCAGCACCAGCGCCTGATGGGTGACGTTCAACCCGGCCATGGTCAGCGGCACGCCGGACTTCAGCACTGTTTCTGCGGCTTCGGGATCGACAAAGATATTGAATTCCGCCACCGGCGTGGCGTTGCCGGCATTCATTCCGCCGCCCATAAATACAATGCGCTCGATGTTGCCTTTCAGCTCAGCATGCTGGGCCAGTAACAGGGCGATATTGGTCATAGGGCCGGTGACCACCAGGGTGATCGGTTGCGGGCTGGTGCGCAGCAGGCCGGCTATCAGTTCCACGGCGGTTTGCGTGACCGGTTTTATCGTTGGCGTTGGCAGATGGGTATTACCCATACCGGTTTTGCCGTGGACATGTTCGGCAATCACCAGCGCGCGCATCAGCGGTGCTGCGGCACCGGCAGCGACGGGAATATCTTCGCGTTTCATCAGCGTCAGCAGGCCAAGCGCGTTATGCAGGGTTTTCTCCGGCGTCTGGTTGCCGGCGGAAGTGGTGATGGCCTTGATGTCCAGTTCCGGCGAGCGTAGCGCCATGGCAAGGGCAATGGCGTCGTCCAGGCCGGGGTCGCAGTCGATAATGATAGGGCGGGGCATGTTTATCTCCTTTGTTTACCCGTCGTCTTTCAAGCCGCAGCGTTCAAATCTGTTCCCGACAGATTTGTCGCTCACCCCAGTGACTTGACTTTAGTCAGCGCCTGGGGATGAGCGAGCTGGTCGCCTGGCTGTGCTGTACAGAGATGTACAAATGCCGCGAGCGCATGGATGCGGCTTGAGCGGCCAACTTGAAAGCCATAGGGTAGAGTTATGCTGTGAGCATCGGATCAAAACAGGGGAGAAACAAGCGATTTTAGTGCCGGGAAAGGGGGGATGCGCCCCGGGTGGGGCGCATAGTGTCAATGAATCAATGCAGGATCTTGGCCAGGAAGTCTTTTGCGCGTTCGGACTCCGGGTTGTTGAAGAAGTCGTCTTTGTTGCGGTCTTCGACAATTTTGCCTTCGTCCATAAAGATCACCCGGTGGGCCACCTTACGGGCAAAGCCCATTTCGTGGGTCACCACCATCATGGTCATGCCTTCTTGCGCCAGCTCGACCATGACGTCCAGCACTTCGTTGATCATTTCCGGATCAAGCGCGGAGGTCGGTTCATCGAACAGCATGGCGATCGGGTCCATGCACAGCGCGCGGGCGATAGCCACACGCTGCTGCTGGCCACCGGAAAGTTGCCCAGGGAACTTGTTGGCATGGGCAGTCAGGCCGACGCGCTCCAGCAACTTCAGGCCTTTCTCTCGGGAGGCGGCTTTATCGCGTTTGAGTACTTTTACCTGCGCCAGCGTCAGATTATCGATGATCGACAGATGCGGGAACAGCTCAAAGTGCTGGAATACCATGCCCACTTTGGAACGCAGCTGCGCCAGGTTGGTGCTCTTGTTGTTGACTGCGGTGCCGTTCACCAGGATATCGCCTTGCTGAATCGGCTCCAGACCGTTGACGGTTTTGATCAGGGTAGATTTGCCCGAGCCTGAAGGACCACAGACTACCACCACCTCGCCTTTTTTTACTTCTGTGGTGCAATCGGTCAGAACCTGAAAGTGACCGTACCACTTAGAAACATTTTTCAGGGATATCATCAAACAGTCCTTTTCTTCAAATAGCTTACCAGCGCCGAGGCGGCGATACTGATAACAAAATAAACAAAGCCGGCGAACAGGATCATTTCAACCTGTGTGCCGTCGCGCTCGCCGATGGTTGAGGCGGTACGGAAGAAGTCGGCCAGGCTCAGCACGTAGACCAGCGAAGTATCCTGGAACAGTACGATGCCCTGAGTCAGCAGCAGCGGAACCATGGCGCGGAACGCCTGCGGCAGGATCACCAGTTTCATCGACTGCCAGTGGGTCATGCCCAGCGCCAGCGCGGCGGAAGACTGGCCGCGGGAAATACTGATAATGCCTGCGCGGATAATTTCCGAGTAATAGGCCGCTTCAAACAGGGAAAAGGCTACCATAGCTGAGATCAGGCGAATATCGGTTTTCGGCGACAACCCCAGAACTTGTTGTAATAAGCTTGGAACCACCAGGTAGAACCACAGCAGCACCATCACCAGTGGCACGGAACGGAAAAGGTTGACGTAGAGTGTGGCAAACCAGCTGATAGGCTTGATGGGTGACAGTCGCATGACCGCCAAAATAGTGCCCCAGAGGATACCGAAAACGATGGCGGTCACGGTGATCTTCAGCGTGATGACCAACCCTTGCAGCAGGTAAGGGAAGCTTGGGACAATGGATGCCCAGTCAAATTCGTACATTATTTACTCCCCATATTGCCAGGCAACTGCACTTTCTTCTCTACCAGACGCATAAACAGCATGATCACGGCATTGATGCCGATATAGGCCAGCGTAATGGCGGTAAAGGATTCATAGGCATGTGCGGAGTAATCCAGCAGCTTACCGGCCTGAGCCGCCATATCCACCAGGCCAATGGTTGAAGCGATGGCGGAGTTTTTGACCAGGTTGAGCATTTCCGAGGTCATCGGCGGCACAATCACCCGGTAGGCGTTCGGTAACAGCACATAGCGATAGGTTTGCGGCAGCGTCAGGCCCATGGCCAGCCCGGCGGCGCGTTGGCCACGCGGCAGGGACTGAATCGCGGCGCGTACTTGCTCGCATACACGGGCGGCGGTAAACAGTCCGAGGCACAGCATGGAGGAGATAAAGAACTGGACGTTAGGATCGAGTTCGGTTTTGAACCACATGCCAAGATTGGCCGGCAGCAGCTCCGGCATCACCAGATACCAGGTAAAGAATTGTACAATCAGCGGTACATTACGGAACAGTTCGACGTAGCAGGTGCCGAGAGTGGAAAGAAAACGGTTTGGCACGGTACGTAAAATACCGAACAGCGAACCGACAAAGAAAGCGATAATCCATGCACAGACGGAGAGGGCTACCGTGACCTGGAAGCCGGACCAAATCCAGCCGAGGTAGGTGGTATTCCCAAACGGGGCCTGCTGCAGGAAGATACCCCAGTTCCAATCTATTGACATAACAAACTCCGTTAAGCGGGCGCAGAGCGCCTAAAGATTGATGACTATTCAGCGCCGATCGCATCGCGGCCAGTCAGGCTGGCTTATGTGGGCGGATATCGGTTGTGCGTTAGGGGGAAAATGAGGGAGGGGAACGGCCCCCCTCATTCCTGTCTGTCCCAGCCATCAACAGGGCTGGTTTGGCCTGATGGCCGCACCAGCTCTCTTTCTATTAGTTCAGTGCTTTATCGTTAGGCTCTTTGAACAGCTGCTTCATGTCGTCTGACAGGGCGAAGTTCATGTTGAGGTTCTTTGGTGGAATTGGCTGGTTGAACCATTTATCAAACCATTTTGCCGCTTCACCGGAGGTTTGGGCCTGAGCGATGGTGTCATCGACCAGTTTTTTGAACTCGGCGTCGTCTTTACGCAGCATACAGCCGTAAGCTTCTTTCGACTGCGGCGTGCCGAGAATTTCCCATTGATCCGGCTTCTTCGCTTTGGCACGTTCGCCCGCCAGCAGCGCGTCATCCATCATAAAGGCTACGGCGCGGCCGCTTTCCAGGGTACGGAATGAGTCACCGTGGTCTTTGGCGCTGATGATGCGCATGTTCATCTTGCCGCTGTCGTTCAGTTTGTTCAGCAGCACTTCTGACGTTGTGCCGGAGGTGACCACTACCGGTTTGCCGGCCAGGTCTTTGAAGTCTTTGACGTCAGAACCTTTTTTCACCAGCAAGCGGGTACCGACCACGAAGATGGTGTCGGAGAAGGCCGCCTGTTTTTGACGCTCAACGTTGTTGGTGGTTGAACCGCATTCAAAATCAAAGGTGCCGTTCTGCAGCAGCGGGATACGGTTCTGCGAGGTGATCGGCAGCATTTTTATCTGCAGATCGGGCATGTTCAGTTTTTTCTTAACAGCATCAACGATTTGGTTGGAGTAGTCCTGGGAGTAGCCCACAACTTTCTGCTGGTTGTCGTAGTAGGAGAACGGCACTGACGATTCGCGGTGGCCGACAACGATCACGCCGTTGTCTTTGATTTTCTTCAGCGTACCGGTCAGTTCTTCCGCATGGGCTACGTTACCCGCCATACCGATCAGCAGTAACGATAACGCCAATTTACGCATTTGCATGGTCCAGCTCCTTTGCTGTTGTCGTGGTTCTGACTCAAGAGCGTCAGGTTTAAAACGGGGGATCTCTTACTCAAGATATAAAGATAGTCTTGGAACAGATAACCGTTAGAAAATAGCCGATTGTGAACACAATGAAACTAAAATGTTTCATTTTTTGAGACGCCACGCGCACCAAATTAATGCAACAAAACCCTGATGCACCTTTCCGGTGCCAGTGGTGCTCTCAAGTTGTGCATAAGTGCGACAAAACGTCAGTAAAAGTAAATCGGTCTTAAATCACAAAGTAATTAAAGCAAGGAGTGTGCCAGAAGCGTTGATTTGATGGGTATTTGAGATGGGGACAGGAGCGCGGTGCGCAGTTCACTGAACTGCGCACCGCGTGAGATTACCTGCGACGCAGGCCGAGCATCAACGCCATGCCGCCAAGCAGCAGGGTGATGATCCACAGCGGTGTGGCGCCAAAACGGGCGTATGGCGTAATGCCGGTGGTCGGGGTGACTTTCACCTCGAGCACGCTGCGGGTGAACTGCGGGATCTCGGCAATCACCTCGCCGTTGGCGTCAACGGCGGCGGTTACGCCATTGTTGGTGCTGCGCAACAGCGGGCGCCCCAACTCCAGCGCACGCATGCGCGCCATCTGGAAGTGCTGCCAAGGGCCGATGGAATGGCCGAACCAGGCGTCATTGGAGAGGGTTAGCAGGAAATTGGTGTCCGGGCGGAAGTTATCGCGCACCTGCTGGCCGAGAACAATCTCATAACAGATCGCTGCCGTCAGGTTATAGCCCTTCACGCTCAGTTGTGGTTGAACGTAATCGCCGCGGCTGAAGGACGACATCGGCAGATCGAAGAACGGCGCCAGTGGCCGCAACAGCGTCTCCAGCGGCACAAACTCACCGAACGGCACCAGATGATGCTTGTTATAGCGGTCTTTAGCCGGGTAGACGTACGGTGTCTGTTCACCCAATACAATGGCGCTGTTATAGATTTGCTGGCCCTGTGGGGTAGCCCGCACATCGACAATGCCGGTGATCAGGCTGCTGTTTTTGGCGCGCATCAGGTCGTCCATCATGGTCAGGAAACCGTTCTGGCTGGCTTCGTAATCCGGGATGGCGGATTCCGGCCAGATGATGATCGGCGCCTTGCCCATGTAAGGACGGGTTTCATCCAGATAGGTTTGCAGCGTGCTGACCAGCGCTTTGGGATCCCACTTCATCGATTGGGCGATGTTGCCTTGCACCATGGCGACATTCACCGCTTTCTCCGGCTGCGGGGTAAACCACTGCAACTGACGCAGCGGCCAGGGCAAGAGCAGCAGCGCGACGGCAATGGCCGCTGCGGCAACGCGGCGTTGATTGATGGCATAGACCAGCAACCCGGCGATCGCCATCAGCATGAAGGTGATGGCATCAACCCCCAGCAGCGGTGCGACGCCTTTCAGCGGGCCGTTGAGCTGGGTGTAGCCGAACTGCAACCAGGGGAAACCGGTCAACACCCAGCCGCGCAGAAACTCGGTCACTTGCCACAACACCGGCGCGGCAATCGCCAGACGGTACCAACTGGTGGTTGGCCACAGACGCGCCAGCAACCCGGCGAACAGCCCGGTATACAACGCCAGGTAAGCGGCCAGCAGCGCGACCAGGAAAATATTGACGGCGAACGGCATGCCGCCGAAGTCGGCAATGCTGACGTAAACCCAGTTGACGCCGGCGCCAAACAGACCGAATCCCCAGCAGAAGCCGAGCAGGGCGGATTGTCTGGTGGTGCGGTTCAGGGTAACGGCCAGCAGGCCGAACAGGGAGGCAATGGCCGCAGGCCAAATATCGTAAGGGGAAAACGCCAGCGCGCCGCCGGCACCAGACAACAGCGCCAGCAGGGCGCGAACCCGCTGGCGTTCAAGGAAAGAGGCTTTAGCCATGTTTGATTTAGTCTTCCAGTTTCGGTTGCGGAGAGTCGTCCGGAATTTTTACATGAACCTGGATGATACGTCGACTGTCGGCCATCGCAACCTTAAACAGGTAACCTTCGATTTCAATGGTTTCCCCGCGCGCAGGCAGGTGCCCGAAGGCCTGCATCACCAGGCCGCCGATGGTGTCGACCTCGTCGTCGCTGAAGTGCGTATTAAAGGCCTCGTTGAAGTCTTCAATCGGTGCCAATGCCCGCACGGTATACATATGGCGGCTAAGCTGGCGGATATCCAGATCTTCCTCGTCGTCATATTCGTCTTCGATTTCGCCGACAATCAGTTCCAGAATGTCTTCGATGGTGACCAGGCCGGAAACGCCGCCGAATTCGTCAATGACAATCGCCATATGATAGCGCTGGGAGCGGAACTCCTTCAGCATCCGATCAACCCGCTTGCTTTCGGGCACCACCACCGCGGTGCGCAGCACCTTATCGATGCTGAACGGCTCAGACTCTGCGCGCATAAACGGCAGCAGATCCTTGGCCATCAGAATGCCTTCGATGTGATCTTTATCTTCGCTGATCACCGGGAAGCGCGAGTGGGCGGATTCAATAATCACGTCCAGGCACTCTTCCAGAGTCTGGTTACGCTTGAGCGTGACCATCTGGGAACGCGGGATCATGATATCGCGCACGCGCTGCTCGGCGATATCCATCACGCCTTCCAGCATGTCTCGGGTATCGGGATCGATCAGGTCGTTTTGCTCGGAATCACGGATCAGCTCTACCAGATCGCCACGGTTTTTCGGTTCGCCGTGGAACAGCTGGTTAAGGATGAGAGTAAAGAACCCCTTCTTGGGACTGGGGCTGTCATTGCTTTGTGAATGGTCGTCGCTCATGGCGTTTTAGTTAATATCACTCATGTAAGAGTTAGGGGCGTCAGCGACAGCCCCTTACAGGGGCTGCGGGGAATCAGCTGACGTCAGAGGGGGTCTTTTTCCGCCAGGTACGGGTCCGGATAGCCCAGGCCGTGCATGATTTCGGTTTCCAAAGACTCCATTTCTTCGGCTTCATCGTCTTCGATGTGGTCATACCCTAGCAGATGAAGGCTGCCATGGACAACCATATGCGCCCAGTGGGCCTCCAGCGCCTTGTCTTGCTCAACCGCTTCCTGTTCAACGACCTGACGGCAGATGATCAGATCGCCGAGCAGCGGCAGCTCGATACCCGGTGGGGCTTCGAACGGGAAGGACAGCACGTTGGTCGGTTTGTCCTTCCCGCGGTAGGTCAGGTTCAGTTCGTTGCTTTCGGCTTCGTCCACCAGGCGAATGGTGACCTCGGCCTCTTCCTGAAACTGCGGCAGCACGCCTTCCAGCCAACGCTGGAAGGTGGCTTCGTCCGGCAGGCCGTTGCTGTCTGCACAGGCAATCTGCAGATCCAAAATCACCTGGCTCATAGTGTCTCCTGCCCGGAGGCGATGATGGCCTCGTGCTTACGTTGTTCGGCAATCGCGTCTTTGCGTTTTTGTTCGGCGGCTTCCCAGGCTTCATAGGCGATAACCACGCGTGCTACCACCGGGTGGCGCACCACGTCTTCGCTATGGAAGAAGTTGAAGCTCAGTTCTTCGACATCCGACAGGACTTCTATCGCATGGCGAAGGCCGGATTTCTGGTTACGCGGCAGGTCAATCTGCGTCACGTCACCGGTAATCACCGCCTTCGAGTTGAAGCCGATGCGCGTCAGGAACATCTTCATCTGTTCGATGGTGGTGTTCTGGCTCTCATCGAGAATGATAAACGCATCGTTCAGGGTGCGGCCGCGCATGTATGCCAGCGGCGCAACCTCAATCACGTTGCGTTCGATCAACTTCTCCACGCGCTCAAAGCCCAGCATTTCGAACAGGGCGTCGTACAGTGGGCGCAGGTAAGGATCGACCTTCTGACTCAGATCCCCCGGCAGGAAGCCCAGTTTTTCACCGGCTTCAACCGCCGGGCGCGTCAGCAGAATGCGGCGAATCTCCTGGCGCTCCAGGGCGTCTACCGCAGCGGCGACGGCCAGATAGGTTTTCCCGGTACCCGCCGGCCCAATCCCGAAAGTGATGTCGTGATCGAGAATATTGGCGATGTACTGCGCCTGATTCGGCGTGCGCGGTTTCACCATGCCGCGCTTGGTTTTGATAGTCACCGCTTTGCCGTAATCCGGTACGCTGTCGGCTACCTGCTCAAGCACCCGGCTTTCTTTGATCGCCAGATGGATCTGTTCCGGGTCGATATCCGGGATCACGCCGCGAATGGGCGCGGTGTCCACGTACAGGTGGCGCAAGATATCGGCGGCGGCAACCACGCACGGGTTTTTGCCAACCAATTTAAAACGGTTGTCACGGCGGTTGATCTCGATCCCCAACCGGCGTTCGATCTGTTTGATATTGTCATCAAATGGGCCGCACAGGCTGAGCAATCGCTTATTGTCTGCCGGCTCTAACAAAATTTCTTGTGTTGCGACGTTCAAACTATTCCTCAAGGCTCACATCGGGCCTGGTTGATTTTCGGTACGCGCATTCAGGGCAAACCCTGACGTTTCTACCTTGAATTATTCATGGTGCGCCGCACTGGCGCAAGTTTACCCATGATCTATCTGTGCGCCGGCGGCGTAATTCAAGGGCCGGGAGAGGAAAAAACGCGGCAAAAACAGCCGCGTAATTGTGTGGGGATCAGTTCTTTTTCACGAATTCGGATTTCAGCTTCATCGGGCCAAAACCATCGATTTTACAGTCAATGTTGTGGTCGCCTTCCACCAGGCGAATGTTCTTCACCTTGGTACCAATTTTCAGCATCGAGGAACTGCCTTTGACCTTCAGATCTTTCACTACGGTCACGGCATCGCCGTCGGCCAGCAGGTTGCCGTTGGCGTCTTTGACAATCAAGGTATCGCTGTCCGCTGCAGGCGCGCTGTCGCTCCACTCATGGGCACATTCAGGGCAGATAAACATCGCATTGTCCTGATAGGTGTATTCGGAGTTGCACTTCGGGCAGTGTGGGAGTTGCATGCTATGTCGCCTCTTAATAATAAAAAACAAAAAAGAACATCACCGGACGCAAGCGCCCGGCGGAGAAATAATAAGGATAAACGTTAACGTGGCGACGGGCGCCACGGCTTACGGCAATGCCGAAACGGCGTCAGGGCTGGTAAGTGCCGACACCCAGCGCATTTTCTTTGCGGGTACGGGCGATCACCGACTGCGGGGATTCATGTACGCGCAGATCCATCTGCTGTTCGGTACGCACCACTGCGCCACGCAGTGTGTTGGTCATTACCTCGGTGATTTCCACATCAACGAATTGGCCGATCATATCCGGTGTGCCTTCAAAGTTCACCATACGGTTGCATTCGGTACGACCGGCCAGCTCCATCACGCTTTTGCGTGAGGTGCCTTCAACCAGAATACGCTGCACGGTACCGAGCATGCGGCGGCTGAACTGCATCACCTGCTGGTTGATGCGATCCTGCAGGATATACAGGCGCTGTTTCTTTTCGTCTTCGCTGACGTCGTCCACCATATCGGCCGCCGGGGTGCCCGGGCGTGACGAATAGATAAAACTGAAGCTGGCGTCGAAGTTAATTTCGGCGACAAGGTTCATGGTTTGTTCGAAGTCGGCCTGGGTTTCCCCCGGGAAGCCGATGATAAAGTCAGAGCTGAGTTGGATAGCCGGGCGCGCTTTGCGCAGCTTGCGAATGATCGCTTTGTATTCCAATGCGGTGTGTGCGCGTTTCATCATGGTCAGTATGCGATCTGAGCCGCTCTGTACCGGGAGATGCAGGAAGCTGACCAGTTCTGGCGTGTCTTGATACACCGCGATGATGTCGTCGGTGAATTCGATCGGATGGCTGGTGGTGAAACGGATACGGTCGATGCCGTCAATCGCTGCCACCAAACGCAGCAGTTCGGCAAACGAACAGATGCCGCCGTCGTAGGTGGCACCACGGTAGGCGTTGACGTTCTGGCCGAGCAGGTTCACTTCACGCACGCCCTGCGCCGCCAGTTGGGCGATCTCGAACAGCACGTCATCGCTTGGGCGACTCACTTCCTCGCCGCGGGTGTAAGGCACCACGCAGAAAGTACAGTATTTGTTGCAGCCTTCCATAATGGAGACAAAGGCGGTTGGGCCTTCGGCGCGCGGTTCCGGCAGGCGGTCGAACTTCTCGATCTCCGGGAAGCTGATGTCGACGATTGGGCTGCGGGTGCCGCGCACGTGGTTGATCATTTCCGGCAGGCGGTGCAAGGTCTGCGGGCCAAACACAACGTCGACGCAAGGTGCTCGGCTGCGAATGTGTTCGCCTTCCTGAGAAGCCACGCAGCCGCCAACGCCGATGATCAACGCCGGGTTCTTTTCTTTCAGCAGTTTCCAGCGCCCTAACATGGCGAAAACTTTTTCCTGCGCTTTTTCACGGATTGAGCAGGTATTCAGCAACAGTACATCCGCTTCTTCAGCGTTGTCGGTCCATTCGAAACCGTGTGTGCTTCCCAGTAAGTCTGCCATTTTTGATGAATCATATTCATTCATCTGGCAGCCCCAGGTTTTGATATGCAGTTTTTTGGTCATTGACTTGCCATTATTCAGTGCGGAGCGAAAGTTGCGATACGCGACATGCAGGGGGCGTATTGTAATCATTTGGCGCCGTTGTGACCAGCGCGGGGAAAACGGTATGCGACCTGATGCGCAATTAAAAATCCGGTACACTGATGCCAAACGCCGTGCCCGTTGGGATGGCGATAATTCACTAAGAAAACATGGCCAAAATGAACACATCTCAAAAAAGGTATGACGCCGTAGTGGTAGGCGGCGGGATGGTCGGCGCGGCGGCGGCGCTGGGATTGGCGCAGGCCGGTTGGTCGGTGGCGTTGCTGGAACATCAGCCGCCGCAGGCATTCGATGCCCAAAGCCCGCCGGATCTGCGTATTTCAGCCATTGGCTGCACTTCGGTAGGGTTGCTCAAGCAGCTTGGCGTCTGGCAAGCGGTGGCGGGTATGCGCGTGGCACCGTATCGCCGATTGGAAACCTGGGAATGGGCGTCTTCACGCGTGGCGTTTGACGCGGCTTCGCTGGGGCTGCCTGAACTGGGCTTTATGGTGGAAAATCGGATTTTGCAATTGGCGCTGTGGCAGCAAATGGAACAGTGCGACAATTTGACACTCTGTTGCCCCGCCAGGCTGCGTTCTCTGCAACGGGAAGGTCACCACTGGCAATTGGAGCTGGACTCTTCTGAGAGGCTGCAGGCGCGGTTGGTGGTGGGTGCCGACGGTGCGAATTCGCAGGTGCGTAATTTGGCGGCCATCGGTACCAGCGGTTGGCAATATCGCCAGTCCTGCATGTTGATCACCGTAGATACCGGCGCGCCGCAACAGGATGTGACCTGGCAGCAGTTTTTCCCTTCCGGGCCGCGCGCTTTCCTGCCGTTGTATGATCAATGGGCTTCTCTGGTGTGGTATGACAGCCCGCAACGCATCCGCCAGTTGCAAGCGATGCCGCCGGCGCAGCTTGAGAGGGAAATTGCCGAAGCATTTCCGGCGCGCCTGGGAGCGGTAAAAGTACATGCCGCCGGGGCCTTTCCGCTGGTGCGCCGCCACGCACAGCGCTATGTACTTCCGGGGTTGGCGTTGCTCGGTGATGCAGCACACACCATCAACCCGTTAGCGGGGCAGGGGGTGAACCTGGGCTATCGCGATGTGGAAGCGTTGCTGGCGGTACTGAGTGATGCCCGGGAGCAGGGTGAGGACTGGAGCAGTGAAGTGGTCCTGATGCGCTACCAGCGCCGTCGTCGTACCGATAACCTGCTGATGCAAAGCGGCATGGATCTGTTTTATACCGCGTTCAGCAATAATTTGGCACCGTTGAGCGTGGTGCGTAATGTTGCGCTGATGGCGGCCCAGCGGGCAGGCAAACTGAAGGAACATGCGCTGAAATACGCATTGGGGCTGTAGCCGAGGGGGTATTTTCTTGGTACGGGCGCAACAGGCTGCGCCCGCATTAACGAGATTTCAACGAACGCAGGATAGCAAAAAGCCCGCCGAAGCGGGCTTTTCTAAATGTGGCTGGGGTGCCAGGATTCGAACCTGGGTATGCTGGTATCAGAAACCAGAGCCTTACCGCTTGGCGACACCCCAATGGTATAACAGTAAAATATGGTGGCTACGACGGGATTTGAACCTGTGACCCCATCATTATGAGTGATGTGCTCTAACCAGCTGAGCTACGTAGCCATTTTTCGATATTTTACCTTAAAAGTCAACAGTGTTGATGGCTGGGGTACCTGGATTCGAACCAGGGAATGCTGGTATCAAAAACCAGTGCCTTACCGCTTGGCGATACCCCATCAACAAATTTTCAACCTCTTCTTACTGCATCAAACCATTTAAAAAATGGCTGGGGTACCTGGATTCGAACCAGGGAATGCTGGTATCAAAAACCAGTGCCTTACCGCTTGGCGATACCCCATCTAATGCCTGCAACTCGATGAAAAGAAATGGTGCGGGAGGCGAGACTTGAACTCGCACACCTTGCGGCGCTAGAACCTAAATCTAGTGCGTCTACCAATTTCGCCACTCCCGCAAAAAAGATGGTGGCTACGACGGGATTTGAACCTGTGACCCCATCATTATGAGTGATGTGCTCTAACCAGCTGAGCTACGTAGCCATCTTTTTTCGCGCAACCTTCATCGGCGTTGCGGGGCGCATTATGCGTATATGGCCGTTTTGCGTCAACAATTTTTTTCCCGAAAAAGCGACCGGATGCGTCGTTTGTTTGGGTTGTGAACAGTATGGCGATAAAATCATCAATTCAGGCAATTAATGGTTGAAAACATCAACAAAAAGGCGGGCCAGAAGGCCCGCCTTGGGTATAAAACTCACAGTGATTATTTATAGGCGGCCTGGTGAACGCCGACTGCACGACCAGAAGGATCGTCCATCTTTTTGAAGGATTCATCCCATTCGATGGCTTTCGCTGAAGAGCAAGCCACTGACGGGCCGCCAGGTACGCATTCGGCCGCGCTTGGCAGTGGGAACAGCTCTTCGAAGATTTCGCGATACAGGTAGCCTTCTTTTGAGCTCGGCGTGTTGTACGGGAAACGGAAACGTGCGGTTTCGAGCTGTTGATCGCTGATTTGCTTCGCTGCGACTTCTTTCAGCGTGTCGATCCAGCTGTAGCCCACGCCGTCGGAGAACTGTTCTTTCTGGCGCCAGGCTACGCTGGCCGGCAGATAGGATTCAAAACACTCGCGCAGGATGTGTTTTTCCATTTTGCCGTTACCGCACATTTTATCTTTCGGGTTGATGCGCATCGCCACGTCGAGGAATTTTTTATCCAGGAAGGGTACGCGGGCTTCCACGCCCCAGGCGGACATCGCCTTGTTGGCGCGTGCGCAGTCAAACATATGCAGCGCCAGCAGCTTACGCACGGTCTCGTCGTGGAACTCACGCGCATCCGGCGCCTTATGGAAGTACAGATAACCGCCGAATACTTCGTCCGCACCTTCGCCGGACAGCACCATCTTGATGCCCATCGCTTTGATTTTACGCGACATCAAGTACATTGGCGTGGAGGCGCGAATGGTGGTGACGTCGTAGGTTTCGATGTGATAAATCACGTCGCGGATGGCATCCAGGCCTTCCTGCACGGTGAAATGAATTTCATGGTGCACGGTGCCTAAATGGTTGGCCACTTCCTGCGCGGCGCGCAGATCCGGTGAACCTTCTAGGCCGACGGCGAAGGAGTGCAGTTGTGGCCACCAGGCTTCGCTGCGCTCTTGATCTTCCACACGACGTGCGGCGTATTTTTTGGTAATGGCGGAGATCACGGAAGAATCCAGGCCGCCAGACAGCAGTACGCCGTACGGCACGTCGGACATCAGGTGGCTTTTCACCGAATCTTCCAGCGCGTTGCGCAATGCGTTGGCATCGGTCACGTTGTCTTTGACATTGTCGTAGTCGAACCAGTCGCGCTGGTAATATTCGCGGATCTCACCGTCCTGGCTCCACAGATAGCTGCCCGCCGGGAATTCTTTGATGGTGCGGCAGACCGGCACCAGCGCTTTCATTTCGGAGGCGACATACAGGTTGCCGAATTCGTCATGACCCATGTAGAGCGGGATAATGCCCAAGTGATCGCGGCCAATCAGGTAAGCGTCCTTCTCTGAATCATAAAGGGCGAAGGCAAACATGCCCTGCAAATCGTCGAGGAAATCGATGCCTTTTTCCTGATACAGCGCCAGGATCACTTCACAGTCGGAAGCGGTCTGGAACTCGTAGCGCTCGCCCAGTTCTTGACGCAGTGACTGGTGGTTATAGATCTCACCGTTTACGGCCAAAACGTGGGTGTGCGCAGCGTTGTACAGCGGTTGGGCGCCATTGTTGACGTCGACAATCGACAGGCGCTCATGCACCAGAATGGCTTTATCGCTGGCGTAAACGCCGGACCAGTCCGGGCCGCGGTGGCGCATCAGACGAGACAGCTCCAGCGCTTTCTTACGCAGTTCAACGGGATCGGACTTCAGATCGAGCACACCGAAAATAGAACACATATAACGACTCTCCTAACGACTTTTTTAGACTGTGATGTTGATTTGCTGTTATGGGCGGCGCGGCCGGTTCATCAGTGATGACGCGGTTTTGCTGCGTTGTGTTTATGAAAATGCGTCAAAACCGGCAGGGGATGCAAGCGTTTTAGCGTTACGCAGAAAAATAGTTGTTTGGGGTATGTCGATTTTTAGCGGATGTTCAGTTTTTATCGTTTTTAATTAGAGAATGTTCATTTTTTTGGTGGATGAGTGAGTCGCCGGCCAATTTTACCGGCGACTCGTTGCCGACTATCAGGCGGTCAACTGCCACAGGGTGAAGGCGGCATCCGGCGTCCAACCGGGATTCGAGGTGTGTGCCTGGAGGCAGGCGTATTTTTTGCCTTTATAGGTCACTATATCGCCCGCCTTGTAGTTGTGGTTGCTCTGCCACTCGGTCACGCCCGGTTCAGGCGGTGTACCGCCGTCGGCGGTTTTCACCGCCAGCGCGCTGCTTGGCAGTGAGGTATTTCCCTGGTTGTCGGTTGCGGTGACAAAATAGCTGTATTGAGTGGATGGGGTCAGACCGCTGTCCTGCAGCGAAAGGCCGCCGGTCTGGCCGATGGCGTTGCCGTTGCGGTAAACGCTGTAACTGGCTATCGGCGCGGTGCCGGTTGCAGCGCGCCAGCTCAGTGTCAGCGAGGTAGCCGCCAGTTCTGAGGCTGTCAGCGCCGTGGGTGCATCAGGCTTTCCCGGCTGCGGCGGGGTGACGCCGCCCTGGATCAACGGCGCATAGCGCGTTTTGAATTCCCAGTTATAGGCAACGCCGGCGCTGCTTTTGCCGTTGTCCCAGTTGACTGACCAGGTCATCAGCCCCTTGATCGACAGCCCTTTGGCATCCAGACGTTTGAAAGCGTTGAACACCGCCTGCGGATTGATCACATAGCCGCTTCCTGCTGCGTCCACGTTACTTGGCAGGCCGATCACAAACTTGGCCGCCGGGATCTTGGTATAACCGCGAGTGCCGGTAACCAGGCTTTCGGTCAGGTAATAAAGAAACTCTTCTTTTTTGGCATCGTCAACCTGGGTGATCCAGGCATTGAGTTCGTCAACCCAAATACCATCGCCGCCCTGGTTATAAAACTGCGGCGCGATAAAGTCATAATAGCCTTCGAGCGCGGTAATATAATCCAGATAGCTGCCGTTGGTACGCAAATAAGGGAATTCCGGCGCCATGCTGATAATGAATTTTTTGCCTTGTGCAGCATAATAATCCTTAACTTTTTTCAGCGCGGCGGGCAATACGGTTTTATTATTGGCTGTGCCAATCGCTGCTTGTTCCAGGTCAATATCCAGGCCATCAAAGCCATAGGTTTCTACCAGACGAATAATTTCATCTTTCAGCTTATCTTCATCGCCGGTTTTCAACTCGATGTGCGCGTCTGCGCCGCCCAGTGAAATCAGCACCGCCCGGCCCTGACTGTTCAGCACGCCAACCTGGCGGCGGAACTCGGCGTCGGACAGGTTGTAAGGCTTGAAGGTAGGAATGCCTTCACCCTTCATAAAGGCGACCGCCACCACATTATATTCAGGCGGAATATCGGTCAGATCCATATTGACGAATTTGCCTTGCTTGTAACCATCGCTGGCGCCGGCGAGCCAGTTATGCCAAAAACCCATCAGGATTTTTTTACCGGTCAGGTCTGGCATTGCGGCAGCAGCGTCTGCGGCTTGTACGTTGATAATGTTATTCGTGCTCATTGTGGCCTCGTTATCTTTTTGAGTAAGGGTATTTTCACTCGCCGGCAATTCAGTGATTGGCGGGGTGTAAATACATAGTGCGGATTTTTAACGAGGGCAGGCTGAAACCTTTTGCGCTCATGAATAAATTAAATTCACGCTGGCGAAGGTTTTATTATTGAGGTAATGGGGCAGAGGCGGCCATTGAGGCCGCCGCAGGCATTAAAAAATAGTGATGTCGGCTACGGAGGGGAAAATATAGCTTGGACGGAACGGCATGGTTTCGACATCGTTAAGCGTCGAGACGCCGGACAGCACCAGCACGGTTTCCAGACCCGCCTGGAAGCCCGCCAGAATGTCGGTGCGCAGGTTGTCGCCCACGATCACCGTTTCTTCCGAGTGCGCCTGCATCTTGTTCAGCGCAGCGCGAATGATCCACGGGCTTGGCTTGCCGACGTAAAACGGCTTGCGGCCGGTGATCTTTTCGATAGGCGCGCACAGCGCACCACAGGCCGGCGTGAAGCCATGACCATGGCTATCCGGGTTGGTGGCGATAAAGCGCGCACCGTTGTTCACGAAGTAGGCGGCCTTGTGCATCATATCCCAGTTGTAGGAGCGGGTTTCGCCGACAATCACGAAGTCCGGGTTGATGTCGGTAATGGTAAAACCGGCCTTATACAGTTCGTGAATCAACGCGCCTTCACCGACCACGTAGGCTTTTTTGCCTTCCTGGCGGCGCAGAAAATCGGCGGTGGCCATCGCGGAGGTATAAAACGCGTTCTCAGGCACTTCCAGCCCGGCGGCGGCAAAGCGGTTCGCCAGGTCCTGCGCGGTCTGCGACGGGTAGTTGGTCAGCACCACCAGCGGCATGCCCTGTTCCTGAATGCGCGCCAGAAAAAGATCGGCACCGGGAACCGGCGTGTTGTCATGCAGCAGCACGCCATCGATATCACATATAACGTTCTTGATTGTCATCGTTGCTGTTTCTCATGATTTACGGCAGGCAAAAAAGCGAAGATGCACACCTGCCTGAAGCGGCGGTTCAACTTTCCAGCAATCGCTGCAATAGCACGCCGTTGAGCATCGCCCGCTTGGCCAGGGCGAAAGCGCCGATCGCCGAGCGATGATTGAGTTCGGAAGTGACCACCGGCAGATTTTTGCGGAAGTCCTTCAGTACCTGAGTATTGATGCAGCTTTGGATCGCCGGCAGCAGCACTTTTTCGGCTTCGGTAATTTCCCCGGCGATCACCACTTTTTGCGGATTAAACAGGTTAATGGCGATAGCCACCGCTTTGCCGAGGTAGCGGCCAACGTGTTCGATCACTTCGCTGGCCAGCAGATCGCCACGGTTGGCGGCTTTGCAGATGGCGGTGATGCTGCAATCGTCGAGCGTCAGCTTGCTTGGATAACCCTGGGTCAGCAAATGGCGCACGCGGTGTTCAATCGCGGCGTTGGCGGCCACGGTTTCCAGGCAGCCGAAGTTGCCGCAGTGGCAGCGTTCGCCCAAGGGATCGATCTGAATGTGCCCGATTTCACCGACGTTGCCGTTATTGCCGAGGAAAATCTGGCCATTGACGATAATGCCGGCACCGGTACCCCGGTGCAGACGGACCAGAATAGAGTCTTCGCAGTCACGGGTGGCGCCAAAATAATGCTCCGCCAGCGCCAGGCTGCGGATATCGTGCCCGACAAAGCTGGTGACGTTGAAACGTTGCTGCAGGTTATCTACCAACGGCCAGTGGTTGACGCTGATGTGCGGCATATAGCGCACCACGCCCAGCGCAGGATCAACCAGGCCCGGCAGGATCACCGCGATGGCGATCAGTTCGCGCAGCTTGCGCTGGTAGCTTTCGATAAACTGCGCAATGGCGTTGAACAGCGCATTTTCCAGCGTCTCCTGGGTACGTTCCGGCAGCGGGTAGTGTTCTTCACCGAGCGATTTTCCGCTCATGTCGTACAGGGTGATGGTGGCGTCGTGACGCCCAAGACGCACCGCCACGGTGTGGAAGTGCCGAGTTTCGGAGACAATGGAAATGGCGCGACGGCCGCCGGTGGAGGCTTGCTGATCGACTTCCTTGATCAGCCCGCGCTCCAACAGCTGGCGAGTAATCTTGGTGACACTGGCGGGCGCTAGCTGGCTGAGTTCGGCTATCTGAATGCGCGAGATCGGACCCTGCTGGTCGATCAGGCGGTACACTGCTGCGCCGTTGAGTTGCTTGACTAAGTCAACGTTCCCTATTTGTGCCTGTCCGCCAGTACTCATCAATAATTTTACTCGCTGTTCATTAAGTTAAACCTCGTTACCGTTAACGAGCGTTTTGGTGATATTAAAATCACGGGTAAATGCGGTCAGGTTTGCCACCTTGCCGGCTTCGATTGTGCCTAACAGGTGGTCTACGCCGATGGCGCGCGCCGGATACAACGTTGCCATCCGCAGCGCTTCGTCCAGCGCAATGCCGACATGTTCTACGCTATTTTTCACCGCGTCGATCATGGTTAGCGCAGAGCCGCTCAGGGTGCCGTTCTCATCCACGCACAGCCCGTCGCGATAGTATATTGTTTTACCGGCAAAAATAAATTGGTCAATCTCTGCGCCCGCCGGGGCGGTGGCATCGGTGACCAGCACCAATTTATCACCTTTCATGCGCTTGGCGTTACGGATACTCGCCCAGGCCACGTGATGCCCGTCGGCAATGATGCCGGTATACACTTCAGGCGTATCGAAAATCGCCCCCATCAGCCCTGGTTCGCGCCCGGTGATATACGGCATGGCGTTATACAGATGGGTCGCGAAGGTCACGCCGGCGGCAAAGCCGGTACGGGCCTGCTCGTAAGTGGCGTTCGAGTGGCCGGCGGAGACCACGATGCCCGCCGCGGTCAGCTGTTTGATAAAGTGCGGCTCCACCATCTCCGGTGCCAGCGTGACTTTGGTGATCACATCGGCGTTGGCGCACAGATAATCGATCATCTCGCGGGTCGGTTTGCGGATAAACGCCGGGTTGTGGGTGCCTTTTTTCAGCGGGCTGAGGTACGGCCCTTCCAGATGCAGACCCAGCGCCTGATTCGGGTGTTTTTTCAGATAAGTACGCATCACCTCGATGCTGTGCTTCATAAACTCGTCGCTGCTGGTGATCAGCGTCGGCAGATAGCTGGTGCAGCCGGATTTTTCGTTGGCGCGCTGCATGATCTCCAGCGTTTCTTCCGAAATGGCCTCCAGCGAATCGTTAAATTGTACGCCGCCACAGCCGTTAAGCTGCACGTCGATCAATCCGGGGGCCAGGATAGCGCCACCCAGATCGCGCGTTTCCATGCCGGCCGGCAGTTCAGCCAGCGGACAGACTCGTTCAATCAGTCCATCAGCGATGATTACCGCATGGTCGTCAAGCACGTCGTGGCCGGTGAAAATCCGGCATTGGGTTAAAGCGAACATCGTAGCCCCCTGTAAAAATTAAAGACTCTTAACGCTTTCCGCTTCTAATTCGCGGAAGTATTTAACGGTTTTGACTTTCAGTTCCATGGTGGAAGGTTCATCGCACACCACAACCGCCTTGGCGTGCAGCTGCAGGCAACTGATGGTCCACATATGGTTGATATTGCCTTCCACTGCGGCTTCCAACGCCTGTGCCTTGGCATGGCCGGTCACCAGGATCATCACTTCTTCTGCGTCAAGCAACGTACCCACGCCCACGGTCAGCGCGTATTTCGGCACCAGGCTAACATCCCCGCCGAAGAAGCGAGAGTTGGCGATGCGGGTATCTTCAGTCAGCGTTTTGATGCGGGTACGCGACGCCAGTGATGAAGCCGGCTCGTTAAACGCGATATGACCGTCAACGCCGACGCCGCCCATAAACAGGTGGATTTTACCGTAAGATTTGATTTTTTCTTCGTACTTACGGCATTCGACGTCAACGTCCGGTGCATTGCCATTCAGCAGGTTGATGTTTTCACTTGGAATATCAACGTGATCAAAGAAATTACGGTACATGAAGGTATGATAGCTTTCCGGGTGCTCCTGCGGCAGGCCAACGTATTCATCCATGTTGAAAGTCACAACATGCTTAAAGCTTACTTCACCTGCTTTGTGCATCGCAATCAGATGTTTGTAGGCTTCGAGCGGAGTACCGCCGGTTGGCAGGCCGAGCACAAAGGGACGCTCCGCAGTGGGCTTGAATGCGTTGATGCGCTGGACGATATGGCGGGCGGCCCATTTGCCGACTTGTGCGGTATCTTTCAGTGGGATAAGTCTCATCTAACACCTCTTTGGGTAAGTAAACTAAAGCTATACTGTACGGGCCTGAATAAGAGTCTAAGCGTAATCCAACTTTATGATTCTCACGTGAAGCGTCAGTCCCGATGATTTTTCGAATGATAAAATAAGTTTTGTGTGATGGCTAGCAATGTGGCAGCTTAAGACTACTTTTTGGTGATATAAATCACAAAAAAGGAGCTTTTAATTTGCGATACGAAATAATTTTTTTACACTCCGCATGAGTGATACGTGCCATGCGTTATTTCTAAAAGGTAGTGAGAGAGTTAAATAAACTACTAATAGGGTCCGTCCGCGGACAACATAGGGGGAAAAGGTGAACATTCTTAGTTATTTGCAAAAAGTGGGCCGCGCCTTGATGGTGCCGGTCGCCACGCTGCCCGCCGCCGCGATCTTGATGGGCGTCGGGTATTGGATTGACCCTACTGGTTGGGGCGCCTCTAACGCTCTCGCTGCTTTCTTTATTAAATCCGGTTCTGCCATTATCGAACACATGTCGGTGCTGTTCGCCGTCGGTGTGGCTTACGGCATGTCCAAAGACAAGGACGGCGCCGCTGCGCTGACCGGCTTTGTCGGCTTCCTGGTATTAACCACCCTGTGTTCACCGGCCGCCGTGTCGATGATTCAGAAAATTCCCCTCGACCAGGTGCCTGCCGCGTTTGGCAAGATTGAGAACCAGTTCGTCGGTATTCTGGTGGGTATCATCTCCGCCGAAGTCTACAACCGCTTTAGCAGCGTTGAGCTGCCGAAGGCGCTGTCGTTCTTCAGCGGCCGCCGTCTGGTGCCTATCCTGATCTCCTTCCTGATGATCCTGGTGGCCTTCATCCTGATGTATCTCTGGCCGATGATCTTCGGTGGTCTGGTTAACTTCGGTGAACACATTCAGAAGTTGGGCTCCGCCGGTGCAGGTATTTATGCGTTCTTTAACCGTCTGCTGATCCCGGTCGGCCTGCATCATGCGTTGAACTCGGTGTTCTGGTTCGACGTAGCCGGCATTAACGACATCCCTAACTTCCTTGGCGGCCAGCAGTCTATCGAATCCGGTAAAGCGGTTGTCGGCATCACCGGCCGTTATCAGGCGGGCTTCTTCCCTATCATGATGTTCGGTCTGCCGGGTGCGGCGCTGGCTATCTATCACTGCGCACGTCCGGAAAACAAAGCCAAAGTGCTGGGTATCATGATGGCGGGCGCCTTTGCCGCCTTCTTCACCGGGATCACCGAACCGCTGGAATTCTCCTTCATGTTCGTGGCTCCAGTGTTGTATGTGATCCACGCGATACTGACCGGTATTTCGGTATACATCGCCGCCAGCATGCACTGGATTGCCGGTTTCGGCTTCAGCGCCGGTCTGGTGGATATGGTGCTGTCGTCACGTAACCCATTGGCGACCCACTGGTACATGCTGATCCCGCAGGGCCTGGTGTTCTTCGCCATTTACTACGTGGTGTTCCGCTTCACCATCAACAAGTTCAACCTGATGACCCCAGGGCGCGAACTGGCGGTTGCCGGTGACGAAACCGACGGTTATGACGTCAACGTCGGTACCGACGGCGGTAAAGACGAAAACGAAACCACTACCCTGGCACGCCGTTACGTGGGCGCCATCGGCGGTTCTGACAACCTGACCGGCATCGACGCTTGTATCACCCGTCTGCGTCTGAACGTGAAAGACTCTGCGCTGGTGAACGACGCGGTGGCGAAACGTCTGGGCGCTTCCGGGGTGATCCGCCTGAACAAACAAAGTGTGCAAGTGATTGTCGGCACCCGTGCGGAGCTGATTGCCAGCGCCATGCGCAACGTGGTCGCCGCAGGTCCGATAGCTGCCACTGTAGCGCCGGCTGCCGCGCCTGTTGCTGAAGCCAAGCCGCAAGCAGTGCCTAATGCGCCGAAGGTGGCTTTTGAGACGCTGGTGGCCCCGGTGACCGGTGAAGTCGTGGCCCTGGATCAGGTACCTGACGAAGCCTTTGCCAGCAAAGCGGTAGGCGATGGCCTGGCGATTCGCCCAACGGATAAAACCGTCGTGGCGCCGGCTGACGGCACCATCGTGAAAATCTTCAACACCAACCACGCCTTCTGCCTGGAAACCGACAAGGGCGCGGAGATCGTGGTGCACATGGGTATCGATACCGTAGCGCTGAACGGTCAGGGCTTCAAACGTCTGGTAGAAGAGGGCGCTGAGGTGAAAGCCGGCCAGCCGATTCTTGAGCTGGATCTGGACTACCTGAACGCCAATGCCCGTTCGATGATAAGCCCGGTGGTGGTCAGCAACTCTGACGACTACGCAGGTCTGGCGGCGCTGGCGACCGGTTCCGTGGTGGCCGGCCAGACCAAGCTGTTCGACATCCAGAAGTAAAGTGTTTTTACCTGAGTAGTACCCAGGGTGTTTAACGAGTCATGACGGAGCACACCCTACCTTTGGCGGGAAGAGAGCGATCTCTTCCCGCTTTTTTATGGGCGCAATTTGCCCCGTTGTGGTGCTGTGGTCTATTGCGGTGCAGCGCGGCGCATTTTTCGTGAAACAAACGGTTGTTTCCGGGCGTGGCTTGTTGGATCATAGGCGGTTATGTGTAGCGCTTTGCATTGAGGAATAGTCAAATGAGTGAGGCTGAAGCCCGCCCAACCAATTTTATCCGTCAGATCGTCGATGAAGATCTGGCGTCAGGGAAACACGCGTCGGTACATACCCGTTTCCCGCCGGAGCCAAATGGCTATCTGCATATCGGCCATGCCAAATCCATCTGCCTGAACTTCGGCATCGCCCAGGATTATCAGGGGCAGTGCAACCTGCGTTTCGATGACACCAACCCGGTAAAAGAAGACATCGAATTCGTTGAGTCAATCAAGCACGACGTGGAGTGGCTGGGCTTTGAGTGGAGCGGCAACGTCCGTTACTCCTCGGATTACTTCGATCAATTGCACCACTATGCGGTTGAGCTGATCAACAAAGGTCTGGCCTATGTCGACGAACTGTCGCCTGAGCAGATCCGCGAATATCGCGGCAGCCTGACGGCGCCTGGCAAAGACAGCCCGTATCGCGGCCGCAGCGTGGAAGAGAATCTGGCGCTGTTTGAGAAAATGCGCAAGGGCGAGTTTGCCGAAGGCGCTGCCTGCCTGCGAGCCAAAATTGACATGGCTTCACCGTTCATCGTGATGCGCGATCCGGTGCTGTACCGCATTAAATTTGCGGAACACCATCAGACCGGCAACAAGTGGTGCATCTACCCGATGTACGATTTCACCCACTGCATTTCCGATGCGCTGGAAGGGATCACCCATTCGCTGTGTACGCTGGAGTTCCAGGACAACCGCCGTCTGTATGACTGGGTGCTGGATAACATCACCATCCCTTGTCATCCGCGTCAGTACGAGTTCTCGCGCCTCAATCTTGAGTACGCCATCATGTCGAAGCGCAAACTGAACCAGTTGGTGACCGAGAACATCGTTGAAGGCTGGGATGACCCGCGTATGCCGACCGTGTCTGGTCTGCGTCGCCGTGGTTATACCGCGGCTTCAATCCGTGAGTTTTGCCAGCGCATCGGTGTGACCAAGCAGGATAACAACGTTGAAATGGTGGCGCTGGAGGCTTGCATTCGTGAGGATCTGAACGAGAACGCGCCGCGTGCGATGGCCGTGCTGGATCCGGTGAAAGTGATCATCGAGAACCGGGCGGAAGGTGTGGAAATGGTCACCATGCCAAACCACCCGAACAAGCCGGAAATGGGCAGCCGCGAAGTGCCGTTCAGCAGTGAGATTTATATCGATCGTGCCGACTTCCGCGAAGAAGCCAACAAGCAATACAAGCGTCTGGTGCTGGGCAAGGAAGTGCGTCTGCGCAATGCGTATGTGATCAAGGCTGAACGCGTTGAGAAGGATGCCGAGGGTGAGATCACCACCATCTTCTGCAGCTACGATGCGGACACGCTGAGCAAGGATCCTGCCGATGGCCGCAAGGTGAAAGGCGTGATCCACTGGGTCTCCGCTGCACATGCGCTGCCGGCGGAAATCCGCTTGTACGATCGCCTGTTCAACGTACCGAACCCGGCGGCGGCAGAGGACTTCCTCGCTACCATCAACCCGGAGTCGCTGGTTATCAAGCATGGCTTCGTGGAACCAAGCCTGGCTACCACACAGCCGGAAAAAGCCCACCAGTTCGAACGTGAAGGCTATTTCTGCGCCGACAGCCGTTACTCTTCGGCTGAGCATCTGGTGTTTAACCGCACCGTTGGCTTGCGTGACACCTGGGCGAAAATCGACGCCTGAGCGTGATACACCGCTGATGGATGAAAGCGCAACGTCGGTTGCGCTTTTTTTTGGTGTTCCCCTCTTTTCCCCCCTCGGTTCATGCCTCATTTCATCAATCTGATTGTAAACTTTCATCACAGCGGTTAATCATCAATTCCTTGATATAAAGCATCCTTCAGTTAATATTATCTTATATATTCGTGATGCGAATTAATGTCATTTGGAGAGCGCTCTCATAGTTTCCTTTCTGGCTGACGGTTTTTATTAAGCTGAAACCATTAATCGTCTCTGATTGACCTCGTATCAGTATTTATTCTGATTTTATTGAATTTTTTATTCGACACCCTCATTGCATAGCGACGTAACGATATCTCATCGATATGTGCTCTTTGTCATACTTTGACAAATCTCTCTCATTTTTCATTTGATAATTCGCGTCGCGAAAAATAGTCTGTCTGTAGCAATAAGTGCTGCGGGGATTTCACCCTGCCGCAATATTTTTTTACCCGATTGGGTTTTTATTGGCAGTCGTGCAGGGCAGTGGTGAACACGGGCGGCTGCAACTTTTAAAGTTAAGTCAAAGAGGAATTTCATTATGGGTACGCACGGTGCTCAGCGTAAAACGCTGGCGCTCGCTATAGCGGGTGCGTTGTTGGGAACAGGGTTTGCCATGGCCCCTGAGGCGAAAGCCGCAGGGTTTGTCGATGATTCCACGCTGACCGGCGGCATTTATTACTGGCAACGTGAGCGCGACCGTAAAGATCTCAATCCGACCAGTGATGATTACAATAAATACACCACCAACCTGTCGCACTCGACGGCTAACCTGAGCCTGGATTTCGCTTCGGGCTATGCCTGGGATATGTTCGGCCTGGACGTCGGCGCCTTTACCGCCATCGAGCTGGCTGAATCCAGCGCCAGCGGCCACCCGAATGAAATCGCGTTCTCTTCCAAAAACCGTACCTACGATGAAGACTACTCCGGCGACAAAGGCGGCATCAGCCTGTATAAAGCCGCCGGTAAATTCAAATATGGCCCCGTCTGGGCACGTGGCGGTTATATCCAGCCAAGTGGCCAAACTCTGTTGGCGCCGCATTGGAGCTTTATGCCAGGTACCTATCAGGGTGCAGAGGCCGGTGCCAAGTTTGACTACGGCGATGCCGGTGAGTTGAGCTTCTCTTATATGTGGACCAATAAATATAAAGCGCCATGGCATATCGAGATGGACGACTTCCGTCAGAACGATAAAAAAACCGGTGTCTCCTATCTGCACTCGCTGGGTGCCAAATACGACTTCAAAAACGATTTGGTGCTGGAGGCGGCATTCGGCCAAGCCCAGGGCTATGTGAATCAGTACTTCACCAAGGCGTCTTATAAATTCGATCTGGTAGGCAACCCGCTGACCACCAGCTATCAGTTCTACGGCACGGAAGACCGCATTAACGACAAGAACGACCCGAACAGTATTTACGACGGCCTGGCCTGGCTGCAGGCGCTGACCTTTGGTTATACCACTGGCCAGTTCAACTGGCGGCTGGAAGGGACCATGGTCAAGGCCGAAGGCAACCAGGGCTACTTCCTGCAGCGCATGACGCCAACCTACGCTTCTTCTAACGGCCGCCTCGACGTGTGGTGGGATAACCGTTCCGATTTTAACGCCAACGGCGAAAAAGCGGTTTATGCCGGGGTGATGTACGACCTGAGCAACTGGAACCTGCCGGGCATGGCGGTGGGCGGTTCTTACGTGTATGCCTGGGATGCCAAACCAAGCACCAACCCGATCTACGATCAGAGCCAGCGCCTGAAAGAGAGCGCCTGGAGCCTGGACGCCATGTACACCGTTCAGGAAGGTCGCGCCAAAGGCACGCTGCTGAAACTGCACTACACCCAATACGACAACCACACCAATATCCCAAGCTGGGGCGGGGGTTACGGCAACATCTTCCAGGACGAGAAAGACGTCAAATTCATGGTTATCGCGCCATTCACCATCTTCTGATGCCTTCCCCGGCGGTGACGCCGGGGATGCTTAAAAGGGAATATAACGATGAAAAAAATGATGCTGACGTTGGCCGCCGTGGTCACGCTGAATGCCTGTGTGCAGCCCGCCGCACCGCCGGAAGATACCAAATTGAAACAGGCGTACAGCGCCTGCATTAACACTGCGGAAGGTTCGCCGGAAAAACTGCAGTCGTGCCAGGCGGTACTGAACGTGCTGCGGCAAGAAAAGCAGCACCAACAGTTTGCCGCACAGGAAACGGTGCGCGTGATGGATTATCAAAGCTGCATTCAGGCAGCCCACAGCGGTAACGGCCAGGCCTACGACGCCAAATGCGGCAAGATTTGGAAAGAGATCCGCCAAAATAACAATTAATTAAGGATGATGTTAACGATGAACAAATTTAAATTGAACGCGCTTGCTGCCCTGACGGCGACCGTTGGATTGTTTGGCGGCGTGGGGAACGCAATGGCCGATCAACAGCTGGTGGATCAACTGAGCCAGTTAAAACTGAATTTAAAGATGGTGGACAACCGTGCGGCCGACAGCGGCCTGGATTGTGGCAAGCTGGGCGCCGACTGGGCGGCCTGCAATAAAGTCGTGATCAGCCTGACCAACGATAATCAGGACATTAAAGGCCAAGACTGGGCGATTTATTTTCACAGTGCTCGCCAGACCATGAGAGTGGATAACGACCAGTTTACTGTCTCTCATTTGACCGGGGATCTGTACAAACTGGAGCCGACCGATAAATTTACCGGGTTCCCAGCCGGTAAAACGGTGGACATTCCGATTATTGCGGAATACTGGCAGCTGTTTAAAACCGACTTCGTGCCGCGCTGGTACGCGACCTCCGGTGATGCCAAGCCAAAAATTCTGGTTAATACCGATACCGAAGATCTGAATCAGTTCGTCGCGCCTTTTACCGGCGACCAGTGGAAGCGCACCAAGGATGACAACAATATCCTGATGACGCCGGCCTCTCGTTTCACTAAAAACGCCGAACTGAAAACCTTACCGGCAGCGTCGCTGCGTGGCCAAATCGTGCCGACGCCGCTGGAAGTGAAAGTGCACCCGCAGGATGTGGATCTGAGCAAAGGCGTGGCGCTTGAACTGAGCGCGTTGAGCAAGCCTGCTGCCGACGCGGCTGCTGAACGCTTTGCGCTGCTGGGGGTGACCAATAATGCGGGCGGCTACCCAATAAAAACCGATATCCAGCCGGGTAAATTTAAAGGTGAGCTGGCGGTGCCGGGCGCTTATGAGCTGAAGATTGGCAATAAGGAAGCGCGGGTCATCGGCTTCGATCAGGTCGGGGTGTTCTATGGCCTGCAGTCTATTTTGTCGCTTGTCCCGACAGACGGCAGCGCCAATATTGCCACGCTGGACGCTAAAGATGCACCGCGCTTCCAGTATCGCGGCATTTTCCTCGACGTAGCGCGCAACTTCCACCAGAAGGATGCGGTGCTGCGTTTGCTCGATCAGATGGCGGCTTACAAACTCAATAAATTCCACTTCCACCTGAGCGATGACGAAGGCTGGCGCATTGAGATCCCTGGCCTGCCGGAGTTGACCGGCGTAGGGGGCCAACGTTGTCATGACCTGAGCGAAACCACCTGCCTGCTGCCGCAATACGGTCAGGGGCCTGACGTGTACGGCGGGTTCTTCTCGCGCCAGGATTACATCGACATTATCAAATATGCCCAGGCGCGCCAGATTGAAGTGATCCCGGAAATCGATATGCCGGCGCATGCCCGTGCGGCGGTGGTTTCGATGGAGGCGCGTTACAAAAAGCTGCATGCCGCAGGGAAAGAGAAAGAGGCTGACGAGTTCCGTCTGGTGGATCCGACCGATACCTCAAATACCACCTCGGTGCAGTACTTCAACCGTCAAAGTTACCTGAATCCGTGCCTGGACTCATCCAAGCGCTTTGTCGACAAGGTGATTGGCGAGATTGCCCAGATGCACAAAGAGGCCGGGCAGCCGCTGCGCACCTGGCACTTTGGCGGCGATGAGGCGAAAAATATTCGTCTGGGCGCGGGCTATACCAATCAGACCAAGCCGGAGGCGGGCAAAGGCATCATCGATCAGAGCAAGGAAGACAAACCTTGGGCGAAATCTCAGGTGTGCCAAGCGATGATTAAAGAAGGCAAAGTGGCCGATATGGAGCACCTGCCAAGCTACTTCGGGCTGGAAGTCAGTCAACGGGTGAAGGCGCACGGCATTGACAGAATGCAGGCCTGGCAGGATGGCCTGAAAGATGCGAAAGACGCCAAGGCATTCGCTACCCAACGCGTTGGGGTGAACTTCTGGGATACCCTGTATTGGGGCGGTTTTGATAGCGCGAACGATTGGGCGAACAAAGGTTACGAAGTTATCCTTTCCAACCCGGATTACGTCTACATGGACTTCCCGTATGAGGTGAACCCGGACGAGCGCGGCTACTACTGGGGGACTCGCTTCAGCGACGAACGGAAAATGTTCAGCTTCGCGCCGAATAACCTGCCGCAGAACGCCGAAACCTCGGTTGACCGCGACGGCAACCATTTTACCGCCAAGAGCGACAAGCCGTGGCCGGGGGCTTACGGCATCTCAGCGCAGATGTGGAGTGAAACCCAACGCACCGATCCGCAAATGGAATACATGATCTTCCCACGCTCACTGTCTGTGGCCGAACGCGCATGGCACCGCGCCGGCTGGGAACAGGATTACAAGGCGGGGCGTGAGTATAAAGGCGGGGAAACTCACTTTGTCGACGGCAAGAAACTGGATCAGGACTGGCTGCGCTTTGCCAATATCCTGGGGCAGCGCGAGTTGGCGAAGCTGGACAAGGGCGGGGTGAGCTATCGCTTGCCGGTGCCGGGCGCCCGCGTGGTGGGCGGCAAGCTCGAAGCCAATATCTCGCTGCCGGGCCTGGGCATTGAGTATTCCATCGATGGCGGCAAACATTGGCAGCGTTATGACGCCACAGCCAAACCTGCGGTAGCCGGCGAAGTGCAGATCCGGGCGGTAAGCCCGGATGGCAAGCGTTATAGCCGCGCAGAGAAAGTGTAAGGCTTAACCGTGGCCCGTCTGATTGCAGGTGGGCCATTTTTTCAACGGTAACGTTCGGCGGTAATCAATCATGAATTCGATACGGCTGACGTTTCTGGTGGTCGCTTTTTGCTCCGGTATTGCCGGCGCACTGCAAATACCGACGCTGAGCCTGTTTCTTACCACTGAAGTGCAGGTCACGTCGTTATGGGTCGGGCTTTTTTACGCGGTTAACGCCGGTACGGGCATTGTTGTCAGTTTCTTGCTGGCAAAAAAATCAGATCGCCGGCGTGATCGGCGCAATCTGATTTTAATCTGTTATTTATTGGCGGCGGGCAACTGCCTGCTGTTTGCGTTTAATCGCAATTATTTGACGTTAATTACGGCGGGCGTGTTGTTAACCTCCATCGCCAATACGGCGATACCGCAATTATTTGCCCTTGCGCGTGAGTATGGAGAGAAAACGTCGCATAACGTGGCGATGTTCAGCGCAATGATGCGCGCCCAGCTTTCGCTTGCCTGGGTCTTTGGTCCGCCATTGGCTTTTATGCTGGTGGTGAATTACGGCTTTACGGCCATGTTTTTGTTTGCCGCTGGGATATTCCTGTTGGTCACGTTGCTGGCCTGGCGGATATTGCCCGGGGTGGTGCGAGCCGAAGAGAGCAGCGTCGGAATTGATCCGCCGTTGCGGCAAAAAGGGGCCTTCGATAAAGACGTTGGCCTGCTGTTTTGCGCCTCGGTATTGATGTGGACCTGCAGCGCCATGTATTTGATCGACGTGCCGCTGTATATCACAGCCGAGCTGGGGCTGCCGCATAGCCTGACCGGTTGGATCATGGGGGTTGCCGCCGCAGTCGAGATCCCGATCATGATTCTGGCCGGGCGTTATGTGAACACAATAGGCAAACGCCCGATGATGGCGGGAGCCATGGTGGCCGGCATCGTGTTTTACGCCGGCATGTTGTGGTTTACCTCGGCCGGCGGGTTGCTGGCTTTACAGGTGTTTAACGCGATATTTATCGGCATTATCGCCACCGTCGGCATGCTGTATTTTCAGGATCTGATGCCGGATCGGGCGGGAATGGCCACCACGTTGTTTACCAACAGTATTTCAACCGGCGTGATCCTGGCCGGAATATTACAAGGGTTTCTGACCGAATATGGGCCGCATTTCTCCGTTTATTTGTTAGCCGTAGTACTGCTTTTAATTGCTTTGCCCGTGGGGGGGAAAGTCCGGGAAGTTTAGTGGTTTCTGAGTGAGTCGTTTATTTTTAAACACAAACAAGGATACATGATGGCTATATTAGTGACGGGCGGTGCCGGTTATATCGGTTCGCATACGGTGTTGGCGCTGTTGGAAAGGGGGGAGGACGTTGTCGTGTTGGACAATTTGTCCAACAGTTCACCAGAATCGCTGTTTCGGGTGGAGAGGCTGACCGGTAAAAAAGTGATTTTCTATCAAGGGGATATTCAAGAACATCATTTACTGGATCACCTCTTTCGCCAGCATGATATTCATGCGGTTATTCATCTCGCCGGGTTGAAGTCGGTTCGAGAGTCCACCGAAGAGCCGCTGAAATATTATCAAAATAACATTTCCGGCTCGCTGATCGTGCTGGACAGAATGCGCCATGCCGGTGTTCGGAAATTTATTTTCAGCTCTTCCGCCACCGTTTACGGGCCGGCGGAATATACCCCGCTGACGGAGAGTTGCCGCGTCGGGCAGACGACGAATCCTTATGGCACCTCCAAGTTTATTGTGGAGCAGATTTTGGCGGAGTTTGCCAGAACCGCACCGCAGATGGCGATCACCGCGCTACGTTATTTTAACCCGGCCGGGGCGCACGAGTCTGGTTTGATCGGTGAAGATCCCGCAGGCATTCCCAATAATCTTCTGGCTTATCTGGCACAGGTGGCTATTGGCAAACTTGCGGTGTTGCCGGTGTATGGCAACGACTATCCCACCAGCGATGGCACCGGGGTGCGTGATTATATTCACGTTATGGATCTGGCCGAAGGGCATTTGAAAGCGCTGGATAATCTGCGGCCGGGTTTTAACGTGTATAACCTGGGCACCGGCAAAGGCTATTCGGTGCTGGAGATTATCCAGGCATTTGAACGCGCCTGCGGATTTAAAATCGCCTATCAAATTAATCCGCGCCGTGCAGGAGATATTGCCGAGTGCTGGTCTGACCCGACGCTGGCGGCGGAAAAATTAGGCTGGAAAGCCAAAAGAAGCCTGGAAAAAATGGTTCGCGACGCCTGGCATTGGCAGAGCAAAAATCCACAGGGATACGGCCATTGCACACCGCTGGTGGGAGGCTGACGATGAAGCTTGATGACGAGCATTTGAGATTCATGCAGCATCACCTGTTTCGTGCCAACTATGAGGCCTGGATTAATAACCTGAAGTTAGCGTTCGTGAAATTTCAGCGCCAGCGTTCCCCGGCGTTGCTGGAACAGTACCAGCGAGGGGTCAGCCAACTGCGGGCGTGGCTGGCTGAGCAAGGGCATTTATTCGATGCCGCGCAGTGCTCCTCGTTATTCTGCGTTCCTACTCATCCGTTGGCCGCGCAGGAAAAATTGCTGCACCGCATTTGGCTGGGCGGTGCGATTCCCGACGATGCCAGAGAGGTTATCTCCCAATGGGGAGATGCGCAGCAGGCTGTTTGCAGCACAACCGCCGACGAATGGGTCGGGATGTTGTGGGTATGGGATGCGCGGCAACTCAAAAACGAGGCGTACTTTTCCCCAGCTTCGGAAGTGAAAGGCGGTCTGCTGGGGGAGTTCGATGCCGGCAACCACCGGTTGCAGGTGCATTCGCTGAGCGAGTTGGCGCAAAAAAGGGTCGGCGGTAACCTGGATTTTATCCACGCGCTCCATGATAAGCGCTATTACGCCACGCTTTCTGACTACTTTCGCTTTTTGATCCTGATTGAAATGGGCGGAATGTATATGGATATCGACACCCTTCCGCACCGTTCGGCGACGTTTTTCCTGCTGAAGCCGGAAGTGCCGGATTACCTTCAGCTCCTGCCCGATGGCGAAGTCAGCCACGTCAGCGGGTTGAATTTGTTTTTGGATGAAACCGGCATGATCATTGGTCGCAGCGGTGATAGGTCGTTGTGCAAAATATTGGCGGGCCTGGATCAGATCTATGCGGCGCAAACCGGTGACGTGCCAGATAAAAGCCCCCTTTATGAAAGAAGGCTGTTCGACGCGTTTTATCTGTTGTGGTGCCGCCACATCGGCAGGACTGTCCTCAGCCACGATAGTTTTTGCAAGGATCATGGGGTTCATTATGACGCTGTTCCACAGGCGGTGACCTGTGGTATCCGCGGCATGCGCCTGTTGGAGGATGTGCTCACCAATGAGACGTTGCCGCTCGGGGAGGAGGAACTGCGCAGCTATCGGCAGTGTATAAGCCGGCTGGAGCTGGTGGATTGGCAGCTTGAGCAACCGACGGATCTGGCCCGCTATGCGGAAATATTTACCGTCGATGAAGTGCCGCGCATGGCCTACCCGGCGCAGATAAGGTCTGATATCGATCACTATCATTACTATTCGGTGCTGTCCCATGACCGCGCGCTGGATCGGGTGAACCAGCTTTTTGGCGAGTATTTGATAGCGGATAACCGGCGGCAGATCGACGAAGGCAATTACTGGCGGTTAACCGTCGGAACGGGCGATGCGGCATTGCCGCTAGCGCAGGGTGGGTTACATTTTCTGCCGGGGCGGCAAGCTGGCGAAGCGGACAGGATCCGCATGGCGAAACTGCTTTTTGCCACCAGCTACCTGGAATACTGCTCTGCCGGCAACCCGGCCGGGATGGATCTGGTGTCGCTGCAGCAGGCGCAAAATATCGACCCCTATCTGGACCTGATTACCCTGGCTTACGATCGGTGCGGGGCATTTATCGGTTTTTTCACTGCGGCGAGTCTCGACGAGTTATATGGCGTTAAGGCGAGCTATCTATATCGCGATGAAATGAAGCCGCTTGATGAGGCCTACGACGATTTTGTGCACAGCCAGTGCGGTGCGGACGATTACTTTGTCTGTAGCCTGGCCATCGAGAGCCGATTCCGCGGACAGGGCTATTTTAACCCAATGTTTGCCCTGATTAAGCAGCAGGCGCAGCAGCGCCGGGCGACACATATCGTGCTGTGCGTATGGCAACGCAGCGATGCCTGCCAAATCTACCTGAACCAAGGGTTCCGCGTTCGCGGCGTTTTCGACTATGCCTGGCCGATTTTCTTCGATCGGCTGCTGTTTCTTGAATATGCATTGTGACGAGTTTACCCATCCGCGTGTCGGCGGGTGAGTTGACGGTGACGTGAGCGTAAGTGGGAAGTGAGAGAAGTACCGTGGAGAAGTGCCGCTGCAATTGTTGTCTTTCAGATGTGATTTTCCCCGGGCCTGTCCGGGGATTTTTTTGCTCTCACCTGGAGGCATAAAAAAACCGCCGTTAAGGCGGTTCTCAATGCCGGTTGAGGGCATTATTTTTTGTCGTGCAGGGTGTCGTTTTCGCGGCAATCACCGATTTCACAGTGACCATACAGGTAGAGGCTGTGGTTGGTGAGCTTGATGCCATGCTGCTTGGCGATATCACGCTGACGCACTTCGATAGACTCATCGCTGAATTCGATCACTTTGCCGCAGTCCAGGCAAATCAGGTGATCGTGGTGATGCTGTTGGGTCAATTCGAACACGGACTTGCCGCCTTCGAAGTTGTGACGGGTCACAATCCCGGCATCATCAAACTGGTTCAGTACGCGGTAAACCGTCGCCAGGCCAATTTCTTCGCCCATGTCGATCAGTTTTTTGTACAAATCTTCCGCACTGACGTGATGGCATTCCGGATTTTGCAGTACTTCCAGGATTTTGAGTCGCGGAAGCGTGACTTTTAGGCCGGCCTTCTTCAATGCGGTGTTGTTGTCAGTCATGCGGATTCAGTCCTGTTACTATGCTAATCAAGTTGAGGCATTCTTGCCTGTGGCATCGGTCGGCACAAAGAGTTAATTGCGTGTCATTATAGAACCGGTTGCCCTAAATGGAAACCGCCGGTTGTTAACAAAGATATCATGGCACAATTGCATGTTACACACGCAACGTCTTGATGGATGGGATAAACCGATATCTCAGTCTACCTTGACGATGTGGGAAGTTACAAACATGTAGCTTCTATTGCAGAAATCCGTGCTGCCGATGAACGGCCCTGCTGGCAACACTATGCACTTTGCAGGGCTTTTGTTCAACCTTTGAGGGTTAGCCGACGATATCGGCCAGGCTCAGTTCTTCGCTGATCTGCTTCACCCAGGCCGCGACGCGATCGTTGGTCAATTCCGGTTGACGATCTTCGTCAATCGCCAGGCCGATGAAGAAATTGTCATCCGCCAAACCTTTCGATGCTTCGAAATGGTAACCCTTGGTCGGCCAGTGGCCGACAATCGCGGCGCCGCGTGGCTCAATGATGTCGCGGATGGTGCCCATTGCATCACAGAAATATTCCGCATAGTCTTCCTGGTCGCCACAGCCGAACAGCGCAACCAGCTTGCCGTTGAAATCGATTTCTTCCAACGTCGGGAAGAAGTCATCCCAATCGCACTGGGCTTCGCCGTAGTACCAGGTAGGAATACCCAACAGCAGGATGTCGAAAGCTTCCAGATCCTCTTTGCTGCTTTTGGCGATGTCGCGGATTTCCGACACCTCTTTGCCAAACTGCTGCTGAAGAATTTTCTGGACCATCTTGGCAATGTTTTCGGTATTGCCAGTGTCGCTGCCAAAGAAAATGCCTACATTAGCCATATCGCGTATAACCTTTAAATTCAATTAATTGCATTGCACGATGTTAGCGTTGAACGCGATAACACCGATTAAAATGATGACATGGCAAGAATCTGCCTCTTACCGGTAAGTGCGTATCATGCCAGAGATTTACCCCGGGGTTTTATCGCGTTTATGCGATGCCGGGAGGAATAAAACGGTGTTGATCGGTGTCATCCATAACACCGCGCCGCATGTGCGGCTGCAAAGATCAATGTTCCGGCTGTTCATCCGCCAGTTGTGCCAGCAGCATTTGCTCAATAAGCTCGCTGCGGCTGATATTACGCTGTTCCGCCAGTTTGTTCAGGGCGTCCACCGCATCCGCGTTGATTTTCAGTTCCACACGCCGTAAGCCACGGACTTTATCGCGTCGAAGCTGATTACGCTTATTGATTCTAAGCTGTTCATCTCGGGATAGCGGGTTGGTTTTCGGGCGCCCCGGACGGCGTTCATCTGCGAACAGATCCAGCGTCGTGCGATCCGTTTGTTCTTTTGCCATAGGTAGCGGTACTGCAAGGGAGTTTGCATCAAAAAGCGTATACGCTTCCGGACGGTTCGGTTAACACACTTCGGGCCAATAAACCCTAACCCAAATTTACCCCCAGCCTGACGTTACTGAACACGCTGAGCAGGGCGGCAAAATTATAGCGCGCCATATTACCCCAGCAGATAGAGCAACGACAATGTTTAACTGAGCCGAAAACGCGCTAAGCCGTTATCTTTAGCGCGTTTTTTCGCCAGAGGGTGGTTTTTATTCAGGCTTCGTCGAGAAAACGGTGAATGGCGCGCAGTACCGCCTCCGGTTTTTCCGCGTGAACCCAGTGGCCAGTGCCGGCAACCACATGCGCTCGCGCCTGCGGGAACTGACGCGCGATATCTTCACGGTAGCTGTCCTGCACATAGGGCGACAGGCCGCCGCGGATAAACAGCGTCGGGTGCGGCCATGCGGGGACGTCCTGCCAGCCGGTGACGTTTTCGTATTGGTCGATCAGTGCCGGCAGATTAAAGCGCCACTCGCCCTGATGAAAAGACTTCAACAGGAACTGGATCACGCCTTCTTCTTGCAGGTAGCTGCGCATCAACTCCGCGGCCTGCTGGCGTTGGGTGATACCGGCCGCACTCACCGCTTTTAAGGCGGCGAAAATCTCGTCATGGCGACGCGTGCGGTAATCCACCGGCGCCACATCGATAACAATGAGCTTTTCAACCCGTTCTGGGGCGATCGCCGTCAGCGCCATTGCCGCTTTGCCGCCCATGGAGTGGCCGATCACAATCGCCTTCTCCAACTGCAACTCATCGAGCAGCGCCAGCAGGTCCTGCGCCATTTCCGGATAGGTCATTACCGCAGAACGCGGCGAAAGGCCGTGGTTACGCAGATCGACTTTAATCACGCTGTGCTGTTGATTCAGATCGCGCGCCAGCACGCCAAGATTGTCCAGATTGCCGAACAGCCCGTGGATCAGCACGACCGGCAGGGCGGCGGAGTCGGTGGCCAGCAGTTGATAATGTAATTTCATGGCGAAGTTCATACTGAGAGAGATTCAGATTAGGGTATCATGATTAAAACACACGACGAATATACCCGTCGCCTTTCAGGCAGCAGCGTGGTTAGCGGAAACTTGAAATCCATAGGGTATAACCCGGATTTTTCTCGTTTCGGGCTTGGCAGCGCCGGCTATAGGTATTAGTCTGCTTTTTCCGCCCGCAGGCACATAGTTGTGTTCGCCCTTGCGCTTTTAACCTTATAATCCCATGGCTTGAATGCAGGATCTGGCTTCAGGTTCTAAGTAGAAAAAAACAGTACTGGATAAAGATGAAAACTATTGAAGTCGACGAAGAGCTTTACCGTTATATTGCCAGCCACACGCAACATATTGGTGAGAGCGCGTCCGATATTTTGCGCCGTATGTTGAAATTTACCGCAGGCCAGCCATTGCGTGCCGTGCCTGCCGCCAGTGCTCAGAGCGCCGAGCAGGAAAAAGTCGTCGCCGCGCAGCGTCCTCGCGATCGTGTGCGCGCGGTACGCGAGCTGCTGCTGTCGGACGAATATGCCGAGCAGAGCAGAGCTGTGAATCGTTTCATGCTGGTTCTTTCGACCCTGTATACCCTCGATGCGGCGGGCTTTGCCGCAGCTACCGATGCTTTGCATGGCCGTACCCGCACCTATTTTGCCGGCGATCAACAAACCCTGCTGGCGAACGGAACGCATACCAAGCCAAAGCACGTTCCGGGTACGCCTTACTGGGTGATCACCAATACCAACACCGGTCGTAAACGCAGCATGGTTGAACACATCATGCAGGCTATGCAGTTCCCTGCGGAACTGACAGATAAAGTTTGCGGCACTATCTAATTTAGCGAACAGCCCGTCATGGTGGCCGTGAGCGACATATTGCCCGGTTGCCGGACAGGGATTAGGGAGATATGTCGATGGCGAATAACCCACGTGCCGGGCAGCCGGCTCAGCAAAGCGATTTGATCAACGTGGCCCAGCTGACGTCGCAGTACTATGTACTGCAGCCGGAAGCGGGCAACGCCGCACACGCGGTGAAGTTCGGTACTTCAGGGCATCGTGGCAGCGCTCTGCGCCACAGCTTCAATGAAGCCCATATCCTCGCTATCGCCCAGGCGATTGCCGAAGTGCGTCGCCAGCAAGGGGTTACCGGCCCTTGCTACGTCGGTAAAGACACCCACGCGCTGTCGGAGCCGGCCTTTATTTCTGTGCTGGAAGTCCTGACCGCCAACGGCGTAGATGTGATCGTGCAGGAAAATAACGGCTTTACGCCAACTCCTGCGGTATCCCATGCCATTTTGTGCCACAACCGCAACGGCGGGGCGCAAGCCGACGGCATCGTCATTACCCCTTCGCACAACCCGCCTGAAGACGGCGGCATCAAGTATAACCCGACCAACGGCGGCCCGGCCGACACCAACCTGACCTCGGTGATTGAAAAGCGCGCCAACGAGCTGCTGGCGCAACAGCTGAAAGGCGTTCAGCGCCAGTCGCTGGACAAAGCCTGGAACAGCGGTCATCTGCACGCGCAGGATTTGGTACAACCTTATGTGGAAGGGCTGGTAGACGTGGTTGACATGCCCGCCATTCAGCGTGCCGGCCTGAAGCTGGGCGTTGATCCGCTGGGCGGCTCCGGCATTGCCTACTGGCAGCGCATTGCCGAGCACTACAAGCTGGATCTGACGCTGGTCAACGACTCTATCGATCAGACCTTCCGCTTTATGCACCTGGACCACGACGGCATTATCCGCATGGACTGCTCGTCGGAATCTGCGATGGCCGGCCTGTTGGCGTTGCGCGACAAGTTCGATTTGGCGTTCGCCAATGACCCGGACTACGATCGCCACGGCATCGTGACGCCTAAAGGCCTGATGAACCCGAACCACTATCTGGCCGTTGCCATCAACTACCTGTTCCAGCATCGCCCGCAGTGGGGCGCGGATGTGGCCGTAGGTAAAACGCTGGTTTCCAGCGCGATGATTGACCGCGTAGTGGCCGATCTGGGCCGTAAACTGGTGGAAGTGCCGGTAGGTTTCAAATGGTTTGTTGACGGTCTGTTCGACGGCAGCTTCGGCTTTGGCGGTGAAGAGAGCGCCGGGGCTTCGTTCCTGCGTTTCAATGGCACCCCGTGGTCGACCGACAAAGACGGCATCATCATGTGCCTGCTGGCGGCGGAAATCACCGCAGTGACTGGCGAAAACCCGCAGAATCATTACGAGGACCTGGCCAAGCGTTTCGGCGCACCGAGCTATAACCGCATTCAGGCACCGGCTACCCATGCGCAGAAAGCTGCATTGGCCAAGCTGTCGCCGGAAATGGTCAAGGCCAACACGTTAGCGGGTGACCCGATCACCGCTCGTCTGACGGCGGCTCCGGGCAACGGTGCCTCCATCGGCGGCCTGAAAGTGATGACCGACAACGGCTGGTTTGCAGCGCGTCCTTCAGGTACCGAAGAAGCCTACAAAATCTACTGTGAAAGCTTCCTGGGTGCCGAGCACCGCGAAAAGATCGAGCATGAAGCGGTAGAGATCGTCAGCGAAGTGCTGGCTTCCGCCAAATAATCTCTTTTCTGCCTGATAAAAAGCGCTGTTTTTACAGCGCTTTTTTTATGCCTGCAATTTAGATATATCTATTTACAAAGATCCTTTGCGCATTTCGATATATCGATCTAGATTAGATATATCGAAGTGAGTTAGATATATCTAAATCACCTCGTCAACTGACTATTCATTGAGAGGTAAAACCCTATGTTCCATCGATTAGGTTTACACCGCCGGCACGGTTGCCACCATGACGGCGAAGAAGGGCACGAACATCGTCGTCGTGGCGGGCGCCACCATTTTGGCGGCGAGCATGGCGAAGAACACGGACGCGGTGGGCGCGGCGGCCGTGGTGGGCGTCACCGCATGTTTGAACATGGCGATTTGCGGTTGGTGCTGCTGGCGCTGGTGGCACGCAAGCCGAGCCACGGCTATGAGCTGATCAAGGCGATCGACGAGGCTTCCTCCGGTTTGTACGTGCCAAGTCCAGGCGTTATTTATCCGACCTTGACGCTGTTGGAAGAGCAGGACTTCCTCGAGCCGATAACTACCGGTAACGGCCGCAAAAGCTACCAAATCACCGCGCTGGGCCAGAGTGAACTGCAAAAGCATCAGGCCGCCGTCGATCTTATTCTTGCCCGTTTGGCCGGGGCCGGCCGCAGCCATCATCATCACGGTAACCTGGCGGAAGGTATCTCAGAAGCCATGAACCGCCTGCGCAGTTTGCTGCGCGGCAACGTAATGCGCGCCGATCTCTCGCCGCAGCAGGTTGAACGTATCAATCAGGCGTTGCTCACTGCAGTAACGGCGATCGAAAGTGAAATGAACATTAACACGACAACGCAGGAGAACGACTGATGCCAGGCCACCGTTTCCGTATCACCGTTGAAGCCCTTAACGATCGCAAAGGCGATCCGGTCGATAAAGCGCCGTTGAGTTTTGAAGTGGAAAATCACGACGATATTCTCGGCATCGTCGAGCGAATCAAATCGCGTGAAGATCTGAATTTTGGCGAAGATAAAAGTGCGGCCTTCGCCGTCGGCCTAAAGCTGTTTTCGGAGGTGATGATCGAGAACCGCAAGCATCCGGTGTTCGCACCGCTGCGCGAGGCGTTCAAGGAGTTTATGGTGGGGTTGAAGAAGGGCCCACAACAGTAGGGGGCCGCATGCGGCACCCGTCAATCTTAAGGCATAAACCGGTACCCGACGCCGGTCTCGGTCAGCAGGTGTTTCGGCCGCGCCGGGTCTGCCTCTAGCTTTTGCCGCAGGTGCCCCATATAAATGCGCAGATAGTGGCTGTGTTCGACGTAGTTCGGCCCCCAGACGTGGCTCAGTAACTGACGTTGGGTGATCACTTTGCCGGAGTTGGCCAGCAATTCGGCCAGTAGTCGAAACTCTATTGGCGTCAGGTGCAGATCTTCGCCATTGCGCAGCACCCGGCGGTTGATCAGATCAACGGTGATTTCGGAAAAACTGACCAGCGGGCTTTCTTGTTGGCTGCCGGAGTGGCGGCGCAAGGCAACCCGCACCCGTGCCAGCAATTCGCCGATGCCAAAGGGCTTGCTGAGATAATCGTCCGCTCCGGCGTCCAGTGCGGCGATTTTGTCCTCTTCGGCATTGCGCGCCGAGAGGACGATCACCGGAATGGCGCTCCACTGCCGCAGATCGCGGATATAGCTCAACCCGTCGCCGTCCGGCAACCCTAAATCGAGAATAATCAGATCCGGTTTACGCGTGCCGGCTTCAATCAGTCCGCGCTGTAGCGTCTCGCTTTCAAACACCCGCAGACCTTCGCTTTCCAATGCGATGCGCACGAAACGCCGGATCTCTTTTTCATCTTCGACAATCAGAATGTTGGTTGGCGTGCTGCTCACAGTGCTCCCTGGGGTTGATTACAGATCAAAGGATTCGCCGTCAATTTCGGGCGGTTTCTCCAGCGGAAGAACAAAACGGAAACTGGCACCGCCGTTGGCGCCGTTTTCCGCCCAGATGCGGCCGCCGTGCACTTCAATAATGGCACGGCAAATCGCTAACCCCAACCCCACGCCGGGGATTGCCGACTCTTTATTGCCGCGGGCGAATTTATCGAAAATCAGCTGTTTTTTCCCTTCGGGAATGCCGGGGCCATTGTCCCAGACTTCGACTTCCAGCCACTCCGGCAGAGTATGGGCGCGAATGCCGATAATAGCATCGATGCCGGCGTATTTATTGGCGTTTTCCAACAGGTTAGTGAAGACGCGTTCCAACAGGCTGCCGTCGCAATTGACCAGCACCAGCTCAGGCGGCAACTCGACCTTGATCTGGTGTTGGGTCAGCAGCGGCTCCAGCATATGCAGCGATGCGCCGACGATCTCTTCCAGCGATTGCCACTCTTTACGCAGGTTAAAGCCGCCGGACTGAATGCGCGCCATATCCAGCAGGTTATTCACCAGCCGGGTGGTGCTCAGTACCTGCTGGCGGATCTGGCTGGCCTGCGGTGCGTGACTGGAGCCTTCGGCCGCCAGATCGAGCGTCAAAATTTCCGCCTGGCCGAACAGCACCGTCAGCGGGGTGCGCAAATCGTGGGACAGCGCTGCCAGCAGAGAGTTGCGCAGCTGTTCACGCTCGGCGTCCAGCTTGGCTTCCTCGGCGCTGCGCGCCAGGTGCAGTCGCTCCAGCGCGCTGGCGATCAGCACCGCAAAGGTCTGCAGCAGCCGCTGTTGCTCAGGTACCATCAACTGGCGCAGGTTACCGGGTTCGATAGCCAACAGGCCGAAGGTCTGCTTCGAGGCGGTTAACGGCAGCAGTTGATAAGGCACGCCAGGCAGTGTATCGGTGCCGGCGCCGGCCGGCATCCCCTTGTCAAAGCTCCAGCGGGCAATGGCTTCATCTACCGACAACAAGCCACCGGCCTCGCCGACCATCTGGTGCAGCTTGCCGTCCTCTTGTGGCAACAGCAGCACGGTTTTTGCCTGGAAGCTGCTGGAGAGGAAATGGCGGCTGGTTTTGGCGATATCTTCGGGGGTCAGCGCCTGGCTCAGGCCGCGTGAAATCTCATACAGGTGGCGGGCCCGCTGTTCGCGGTAGCGGGCGACGCGAGCCTGATAGCGTACCCCGGCGGTCAGGTTGCCGATGGTGATGCCGACGATCAACATGACGCCGAAGGTCAGCAGATACTGCATATCGCTGACGGCAAACGACCATTCGGGCTGGACGAAAAACAGATCAAAACTGGCGACGTTGATTACCGCGGCCAGCACCGACGGCCAGCGGCCGAAGAACAGCGCGACGATCGCCACGCCGAGCAGATACACCATCACCAGGTTAGCTTGGTCAAATCCCGGCAACAGCCACTGGGAGAGCAGGGTGATCAGGGCGCACAGCGCCACGGCGACGGCGCAGCCGCGCAATTGCATGCGCCATTTCTCGGAAAAATTACGACCGTCATGCTCTTTACCGGGCTGCGCGAAGCTGTCGTTTTCCAGTGCGACGATCACCAAATCGAGATCCGGCCCCAAGCGGCCAAGACGATCGGCAAAGCTGCCGCGCAGTTTCCAACGCTGCTCGCCACGCCGGCCGATAATGATTTTGCCCAGGTTATGCTCGCGGGCGTAGCGCAGCACCGCACGTTCTTCGGAAGGGTCGGACAGGGTGGCGGTTTCGGCACCTAGCTCCTGTGCCAGACGCAATGCCCGCAGGATCGCCCTGCGTTGGTTTTCCGGCAGCCGGTGCAGCTTCGGCGTTTCCACATACACCGCATGCCAGTGGCAGCCCAGACGAGCCGCCAGCCGGGCGGCGATGCGCACCAGCTTTTCGTTGCCGCTGTTGTGGCCGACGCACAGCAAAATGCTGTCGCGGGTGTGCCACACTTTTTCTCGGCCCTGGGTATCGCGAAAGGCGCGCATTTGATCATCGACCCGATCGGCGGTGCGGCGCAGAGCCAGCTCGCGCAGGGCGATCAGGTTGCCTTTGCGGAAGAAGTGCTCGATGGCGCGTTCGGCCTGGCCGGGGATATACACCTTGCCTTCATTTAGCCGTTGGCGCAGATCGTCCGGCGGCAGATCGACCAGCACCACTTCGGTCGCTTCGTCGAAGACGTGATCGGGCACGGTCTCGCGTACCCGCACGCCGGTTACGCCGCCGACCACGTCGTTCAGGCTCTCCAGATGCTGCACGTTCACGGTGGTGAGCACGTCGATACCGGCGTCCAGCAACTCTTCTACATCCTGCCAGCGTTTCGGGTGACGCGAGCCTTGGGCATTGCTGTGCGCCAGTTCGTCCATCAGCACCAGCGCAGGATGGCGCGCCAGCGCGGCATCGAGATCAAACTCCTGTACCAGCCGGCCGCGATACTGGATGCGTTTTTTCGCCAGCACGTCCAGGCCGGTCAGCAGCGCAGCGGTTTCGGAGCGTCCGTGGGTTTCGACTACGCCGACCAGCACGTCCAGCCCCTGGCCGCGCAGGCGCTGTGCTTCTTGCAGCATGGCGTAAGTTTTGCCCACTCCGGCGCAGGCGCCGAAGAACACCTTCAGCCGGCCGCGCGGTTTTTCATTGGCTACCGCCAGCAGGCTGTCAGGATCGGGGCGCTGCTGTTCTTCTTCGACCATTACAATTCCTTGCGTAACAAAGCAAAAATGGGTTCGGCACGCCGAACCCTCAGACTGCTGACAAAGCCCATTATTAGGGAGAGCGTGCCGAAGGGGTCGTAGCGGCTTGCCGCCGGAGCGCCCCTCGGTGCGCTAGGCCCGAGTATCTTGGGCTCAAAGGCAACTTTGTCATCAACCTCTGGGTTCGGCACGCCGAACCCTCTCACTATGCTGAATGCGGCGTATTACCGCAATGCGTCGAGCGCCAGGTTCAGTTTCAGCACGTTAACCACCGATTCGCCCATAAAGTTGGGGGTTGCCTGATCGGTGTTTTCGTTAATCAGCTTGGCAATCTGCTCCTGCGGCAGTTGGCGCGCTGCGGCAACCCTGGCCAGTTGATATTGCGCGGCAGCGATGGAAATCTGCGGATCCAGCCCACTGCCGGAGGCGGTCAGCAGATCGACCGGGATCGGGCCTTTCGCCGCCGGATTGGCCTGACGCAACTGCGCCGCACGTTCGGCGATGGCTTTATCCAGTGCCGGGTTGGTGGCGGCCAGATTGCTGCCGGCGGACGCCATGCCATTATAGGCGGAATCACCGGTGGCTGAAGGGCGACCCCAGAAATACTCCGGTTTGGTAAAGTTTTGGCCGATCAGTGCCGACCCCACTACCTTGTCGCCCTGATACAACAGCGAGCCGTTGGCCTCGCCGGAAAACAGCAACTGCGACAGCCCGGTGGTCAGCAGCGGATAGGCAATGCCGGTAATCAACGTCAGCAGAATCAGCATCACCAGCGAAGGACGTAAATAAGACATGTTCATTTCCTCTTAATTCTTAACCGGCGATATGCAAGGCGACCAGGACCAGATCGATCAGCTTGATGCCGACAAAGGGCACCAGTAGGCCACCCACACCGTACATCCACAGGTTGCGGCGCAGCAGCGCTGCGGCGCTCATGGGCTTATAGCTCACCCCTTTCAGCGCCAGCGGGATCAGGAACACGATCACCAGGGCGTTGAAAATGACCGCCGACATAATGGCGGAAGCGGGGGAGTGCAGGTGCATTACATTCAGCGCGTTCAACTGCGGATAGGTTGCCGCGAACGCCGCCGGGATAATGGCGAAATACTTCGCCACGTCGTTGGCGATACTGAAGGTGGTCAGAGAACCGCGCGTCATCAGCATCTGTTTACCGATATGCACCACTTCAATCAGCTTGGTCGGGTTGGAGTCCAGATCGACCATGTTGCCCGCCTCTTTGGCGGCCTGGGTGCCCGAGTTCATCGCTACCGCCACGTCGGCCTGCGCCAGTGCCGGGGCATCGTTGGTGCCGTCGCCGGTCATCGCCACCAGCCGACCTTCCGCCTGGTACTGACGGATCAGCGCCAGTTTGGCTTCCGGCGTGGCTTCCGACAGGAAGTCATCCACGCCGGCTTCGGCGGCGATCGCCGCTGCGGTCAAGGGGTTATCGCCGGTGATCATCACCGTTTTGATGCCCATTTTACGCAGCTCGGCGAAACGCTCTTTAATGCCGCCCTTGACGATATCTTTCAGCGCTACCACGCCCAACACCCGCGGCCCTTCGGCCACCACCAGCGGCGTACCGCCGGTGCGCGCTACGCTAGCCACCAGATCGTCCACCGCCTGCGGGAAGTGGCCCTGATTGGATTCCACATGGCGGCGAATGGCATCCACTGCTCCTTTGCGGATCATGCGGTCCTGCACGTTGACGCCGCTCATGCGCGTCTGGGCGGAGAAGGGCACGAAAGTGGCGTTCAGTGCCTGCAGGTCGCGTTCGCGCAGGTTAAAGCGCTGCTTGGCCAGCACCACAATGCTGCGGCCTTCCGGCGTTTCATCGGCCAGTGAGGACAACTGCGCCGCATCGGCCAGATCCTGTTCCTTCACGCCAGGTGCAGGCAGAAACTCGGAGGCCTGACGGTTACCCAGCGTGATGGTGCCGGTTTTGTCCAGCAGCAGCACGTCAACGTCGCCAGCCGCTTCTACCGCACGGCCGCTGGTGGCGATCACGTTGGCACCCAGCATCCGGCTCATCCCCGCCACGCCGATGGCAGACAGCAGGCCACCGATAGTCGTTGGGATCAGGCAGACCAGCAGCGCCACCAGCACGGTGATGCTGACGACTGACCCGCCCTTGGCGGCATCCACGCTGTATTGCGAGAACGGGAACAGCGTAGCGGTCGCCAGCACGAACACGATGGTCAGCGCCACCAGCAGAATGGTCAGCGCCACCTCGTTCGGAGTTTTACGCCGCTTGGCGCCTTCCACCATAGCGATCATCCGATCGAGGAAGGTTTCGCCGGGGTTGACGCTGCACTGTACCACCAGCCAGTCGGACAGTACGCGGGTGCCGCCGGTCACTGACGAGAAGTCGCCGCCGGATTCGCGTATCACCGGCGCAGACTCACCGGTAATGGCGCTTTCATCTACTGACGCGCCGCCTTCCAGCACCTCACCGTCGCAAGGGATGGTATCGCCGGCTTCCACCAGCACCACGTCGCCCTTGCGCAGGCTCTCGGCTGACACTTTCTCGGTGGCACCGTCACGGCGCGGCGCGGCCAATTTCTTCGCCCAACTGGTTTTCTTGGTGCCCCTCAGGCTTTCTGCCTGCGCCTTGCTGCGCCCCTCGGCCAGCGCTTCGGCAACGTTGGCGAACAGCACGGTGAACCACAGCCACAGGGCGATACTGCCGGTAAAGGCGGCGCTGCCATCGGTTTGTTTGGCCAGGATCGCCAGCCAGATGACGGTAGTCAAAATGCTGCCGATATACACCACGAACATCACCGGGTTACGCCATTGGGTGCGCGGATCCAATTTTTTCACCGCATCGATCAGCGCGGTACGGACCAATGCCGGTTCAAACAGTGCGCGTTGTTTGCGAGTCATTTCTTTATTCTCTCTCTATGACGTCTGTTAGTTTGCCAACCAGAGCTGCAGGTGCTCGGCCACCGGTCCCAGCGCCAACGCCGGTACGAAGGTTAATGCGCCCACCAGCAGCACGGTGCCGATCAGCAGGCCGATAAACAGCGGCCCGTAGGTTGGCAGGGTGCCGTTGCCCGCAGGCTGACGTTTTTTCGCGCACAGCGAACCGGCAATGGCCAGCACCGGCAAGATGACCCCGAAGCGGCCGACGAACATGGCGCATGCCAGCAGCAGGTTGTAGAACGGCGTGTTGACGCCCAAGCCGGCAAAGGCGCTGCCGTTGTTGTTGGCGGCGGAAGACAAGGCATACAGCACTTCGCTGAAGCCATGCGCGCCTGGGTTAAGGATACCGGCACGGCCTGCGTCGGTGGCGATGGCCAGCGCCGTGCCCAGCAACACCAGGGTCGGCGTGACCAGGATCGCCAGCGCGGTCATTTTCATGTCATAGACGTCGATCTTTTTGCCCAGGTACTCCGGCGTGCGGCCGATCATCAGCCCGGCGATAAACACCGTCAGCAGCACGAACAGCAGCATGCCGTACAGGCCGGAGCCAACGCCGCCGAACACCACCTCGCCAATCTGCATCAACCACATCGGCACCATGCCGCCCAACGCGGTGAAGGAGTCATGCATCGCATTGACCGCACCGCAGGAGGCTGCGGTGGTCACCACCGAGAACAGGCTGGTGGCGAGAATGCCAAAGCGAGACTCCTTACCTTCCATATTGATGTTGCTGTCGGCGCCCAGCGCGCTCAGATGCGGGTTACCGGCCAGTTCGGCGAACATCACCACGACCACCGCCACCACGAAGATCAGCGCCATCGCCCAGATCAGTGCGTGCCCCTGACGGTTCTCACCGGCAACCTGACCGAAGGCAAAGCACAGTGCGCACGGGATCAGGAAGATCGCCAGCATCTGTACAAAGTTGGTCAGGACGGTCGGGTTCTCGAACGGATGCGCAGAGTTGGCGCCAAAGAAGCCGCCGCCGTTGGTGCCGAGCATCTTGATCGCTTCCTGCGAGGCTACCGGCCCCATCGGCAGAGTCTGCTGCGCGCCTTCCAGCGTAGTGGTGTGCAGATAAGGCAGGAAGTTTTGCAGCGTGCCTTGGCTGACGAAGAACAGCGCGATCAGCAGTGAAATCGGCAGCAGTACGTACAGCGTCACGCGGAAAATGTCGATCCAGGCGTTACCTATGGTGGCGCTGGAACGGCGAGTGAAAGCACGGATCAGCGCAAAGGCCACTGCGATGCCGGTGGCGGCGGACAAAAAGTTTTGCACTGCCAGCCCGGCCATCTGGCTGAGGTAACTGAGGGCGCTTTCGCCGCTGTAAGCCTGCCAGTTGGTATTGGTGACAAAGCTGACGGCGGTATTGAACGCCAGATCCCACGACAACCCAGGGAAACCCTGCGGGTTAAGCGGCAGCGAGCCCTGGCCCATCAGCAGTGCGAACAGCAGTGCCAGGCCAAGCAGGTTGAACCACAGGATCGCCAGCGCGTATTGCCACCAGTTCATCTCGGCGGTGTCATTGCCACAGCAGCGCCAGACGGTGGCTTCCACCTGGCGCAGAGCGGGCAGCGGTTCGCCTTCGATCAGGCGTGCCAAAAAGCTGCCCAAAGGCCGGGCCAGCAGCAGAAGCACCAGCAGGAAGCTGGCGATCAGTAAAAAGGCTGAAGCTGCCATCAGAAATCCTCCGCGTTGAACAGGGCATAAACCAGGTAGCCCAACAGCAGCAGAACCAACAGCGCACCACCAATAACGCTGATACTCACAGGACACCTCCAGAGGTGTAGTTTTTGATACTGCGAGTGTAGGGAGGGCAATAAAAAGAAGATGAAAAAATAGCGCGAGCCGGTGTAAAAAAAGTATAAAAATGGCTGAAATTACAGCAAAAAATGGCTTTTTAACGGCGGTTTTGTGAGCGGGTGGCGCGTTTCAGCCTGTGTTCTGCCCTGCCTGGGGAAGCGGTGGGCGTAAACAGGTTGTAAATAACCATAATATAACCAATGGTTAGTTATTCATTAACCTTGTTGAAACAAAATTACGGAATGGCGTCTTTATTTGCGATTTTTTGTGCAATTTAGTGGTCGGATGAGTAGTAAACTTTCATCAGTTGCGCTAAAATTTTGTTCAGTTACCAAATTGTCGCATTTACATTGTCTACGCCAGCGCTGTTTCCAGAAAATCAACGGTCGGGCGTTTTGAGGAGGTTCGCATGTCTATTTATCACGCTTATTCATTGCATCGGATTCTCCTGCGCCGCAGCGCAGTGATCCTGGCAGGGACTTTGGCTTTACCGGTTATGCTGTTCCGCAGCGACCGGGCACGTTTTTACAGCTATCTGCACCGCGTCTGGTCTAAAACCAGCGATAAACCAGTCTGGTTGCAACAGGCAGAACTGGCGTCCTGCGATTTCTACTGATCGCCGCCAGCGTCCCCTGAAACCCTCGCCTCGCAGCGGGGGTTTTTTATGCGCGCAACCCGCTCATTGCGCAGCTAACTGTCGTTTCCCCTCGTGAATTCCTCTACACTTTTAGCATCGTCAAGGACTGTGGGAGCAAATCATGAGTGACAAAATTCCGGTCGGGATCAGCGCCTGCCTGTTGGGCGACGCGGTGCGCTTTGATGGCGGCCATAAACGCCTGGCCTTTGCGGTGGAGCAACTGGCGCCCTATGTACGCTTTGAGTCGGTGTGCCCGGAAATGGCGATCGGTTTGCCCACCCCACGCCCGGCACTGCGGTTGAGCAAACAACAACATCCGTCGCCGGCGATGCGCTACAGCAACGACGACAGCGTCGACGTGACCGACAAAATGCAGCGGTTCTCCGAGCAACGCGTCGCGGAACTGGGGCATCTGTGCGGCTATATCGTTTGCGCCAAGTCCCCGAGCTGCGGCATGGAGCGAGTGCGGGTTTACAGCGAAAACGGAAAAGAGTCGCGCAAAAACGGCGTCGGGCTATTCACTGCCGAACTGCTGCGCCAGATGCCGTGGCTACCGGTAGAAGAAGACGGGCGACTGAATGATGCCACCCTGCGGGAAAACTTTGTCGAGCGGGTTTACGCGCTGTATGAACTGAATATGCTGTGGCGCAAGGGGCTGACCCGTGGCGGGCTGATCGCTTTCCACAGCCGCTATAAGCTTTCGCTGCTGGCGCATTCGCAGCCGGAATACCGCGAGCTGGGCCGTTTTGTCGCCGATATCGAAAAGTGGGAGTCGCTCGAGGCATTCGCCATTGAATACCGCAGCCGCCTGATGAGGCTACTGGCGCACAAGGCTACGCGCCGCAATCACACCAATGTGCTGATGCACGTGCAGGGTTATTTCCGCCGCCAGCTCAGTTCGGCTCAGCGGCAGGAGTTGGCGCAGCTGATTGACCGTTATCGCCAGGGAATGCAGCCGCTGTTGGCACCGATCACCCTGCTCAAACATTACATGGCCGAATATCCGGATCGCTATCTGGCTGATCAACGTTATTTCGAACCCTATCCTGAAGCGTTGCGCCTGCGTTACGGCCACTAACCGACAAGGAGTTTTATGACCACGCATCTGGTCTGGTTACGTAACGATCTGCGTATAACCGACAATAAAGCGTTGCACGCCGCCTGTTGCGATCCCGCTGCCCGCGTGCTGGCGGTGTTTATCGCTACCCCTGGGCAATGGCGACAGCATGAGATGGCACCGCGTCAGGCGGCATTCATTCATGCCAACCTGCTGCAGGTTCAGCAGGCGCTGGCGGATCGCGGTATCCCGCTGGTCTGCCATCAGTGCGATGATTTTTCCGCCGCTGTTGACTGGTTGGTGGCGTATTGCGCGCAAGAGCGGGTGGATGCGCTGTTTTATAACCGCCAGTACGAGTTCAATGAACTAAAGCGTGACCAACAGGCGCAACGGCGTTTATCCGGGCAGGTGATTTGCCAAAGCTTCGATGACAGCCTGCTGTTGCCGCCGGGCAGCGTACAAACCGGCGGCGGTGAAATGTACAAAATTTATACGCCGTTCCGTAAGGCTTTTATCCAACGGCTGACCGAATCCGACGTCCGTTCTTTGCCGGCGCCCAAACTTCGTGAAGGCGGCGTGTTGCCGGTGTCAGCTGTGCCGGCGGCGTTCGATTACCCGCAGGCTGAGGTGGGCGTAGATTTTCCCGCTGGTGAAGACGCGGCGCTGCAACGGCTGCGCGCTTTCTGCCGTGAGCAAGTGCAGGATTACCTGCAACAACGCGACTTTCCCGCTATTGCCGGCACCAGCAGCCTGTCGCCGTATCTGGCGATTGGCGTACTGTCGCCGCGCCAGTGTTTTAACCGCCTGCGGGCTGAATGCCCGCAGGTGCTGGAAAACAGCGACAGCGGCGCTTTTGGCTGGCTGAACGAATTGATCTGGCGCGAATTTTATCGGCATCTGATGGTGGCCTATCCTGCGTTATGCAGGCACCGTCCCTTTATCGAGTGGACGGATAAGGTACGCTGGCAGGATAACGACGTACTGTTGCTGGCCTGGCAGCAAGGTGCGACAGGTTACCCGATCGTCGATGCCGCCATGCGTCAGTTGAATGAAACCGGCTGGATGCACAATAGGTTACGCATGATCAGCGCCAGCTTTTTGGTGAAAGATCTGCTGATCGACTGGCGAGCAGGCGAACGTTATTTCATGTCGCAACTGTTGGACGGCGATCTGGCGGCGAATAACGGTGGCTGGCAGTGGGCGGCCTCAACCGGCACCGACGCCGCGCCGTATTTCCGCATCTTTAACCCGACCACCCAGGGCGAACGTTTTGATCCGCAAGGCACTTTCATCCGTAAATGGTTGCCTGAGCTGGCGGATGTACCGGACAATGCTCTTCATCAACCCCATCGCTGGGCGGAAAAACAGCAACGCACGCTGGATTATCCTTTGCCGATTGTCGATCACAAGCAGGCCCGGCTGGAGACGCTGGCGGCCTTTGAAGCGGCCAGGCGGGGGGAATATTAAGGCAACAGCAAGGAGCGAAAGAATGATGAACAAGGTGCTGGCCCTGTGCCTGAGCGGCTATTCAGCCCTGGCGCTGGCCGGCTTTGACGAGGTAGCACTTGGCGTTGACGGCGGCGTCAGCGACGGCAATCTGACATCCTATCTAATCCGCAGCGACAACCAGCCGCAGTACCTGGCGCTCGATGCCGGCTCACTGTTGCCGGGCATTGCCAAGGGGCTGGAAAAAGGCAGTTTCCCGCAGGTGACCCCTGAACTGGCGGCGCCTTATACCCCTCAGGGTTATGTGTTCCGGCAACTGATCGGCGGTTACTTTATCAGCCACGGCCATCTGGACCACGTGGCCGGGCTGATTATCGCTTCGCCGGAGGACAGCAAGAAAAATATTTATGCCCAGGCCGATACCATCCTGACCTTGCGCAATCATTACTTTAACTGGAAGGCTTGGCCTAACTTCACCGACGCCGGTAACGGGTCGCGGCTGGGCACCTATCGGTTGCAAACGGTACGGCCACAGCAGCGCTTTACCCTGGGCGTCACCGGCCTGAGCGGCGTGATGTATCCGCTTAGCCACGATCGTTATTCCTCTTCGATGCTGCTGGTGTCCGATCGCAGCGGATCCTTTGCCTATTTCGGCGACACCGGGCCGGATGCGCTCGAGCAGTCACGCAATCTGGATACCGCCTGGCGCGCGCTGGGGCCGTTAATTGAACAGAAAAAGCTGAAGGGAATGATTATTGAAACCTCTTACCCCAATGGCGTTGAAGATAAAAACCTGTACGGCCACCTGACGCCGGCGTGGCTGCTGAAAGAGCTGAAAAGTCTGGCTCAGTACAGCGGCGGAGAAGGCTCGCTGAAGGATTTTCCGGTCGTGATCAGCCACATCAAACCCAGCCTGAAGCAGGGCGAAGACGTGCGCGCTACCATCAAACAGCAGTTGGATCAGGGCAACGATCTGGGCGTGAAGTTTATCCTGATGGCACAGGGCGACCGGCAAACATTTTGAATTGAAGAGAGAAGACTATGCGTAACCTCGATCTGGAAAATCTGATCAACAGCGAACTGAACACTGCCGCGTTTCAGGACTATGCGCCGAATGGCCTGCAGGTAGAAGGGCGGCCGCATGTGAAACGCATCGTTACCGGCGTGACCGCCTGTCAGGCGCTGCTGGATGCGGCGGTGGAGCAGCAGGCGGACGCTATTCTGGTGCATCACGGGTATTTCTGGAAAAACGAAGCGCCGGCGGTGCGCGGCATGAAACGCAATCGCCTGAAAACGCTGCTGACCAATGACATCAACCTGTACGGTTATCATCTGCCGCTGGATGCCCACCCGGTGCTGGGCAACAATGCGCAACTGGCGCATTTGCTTGGCATTCGCGTGATTGGTGAAGTGGAACCGCTGGTGCCGCACGGTGAGTTTGAACAACCGCTGACCGGCGCTGATCTGCAGCAGCGTATTGAGAGCCGCCTGGGCCGTGCTGTGCTGCACTGTGGCGATAACGCGCCGGCGCACATTCGCCGTGTGGCCTGGTGTACCGGCGGCGGCCAGGGTTTCATCGATAGCGCGGCGCGTTTCGGTGTGGACGCCTTTATCAGCGGCGAGGTGTCGGAACAAACCATTCACACCGCACGGGAAATGGGCGTTCACTTCTTCGCTGCCGGTCATCACGCCACCGAGCGCGGCGGCGTGAAGGCGCTGGGTGAATGGCTGGCACAGCATCATGGTTTCAACGTGACTTTTATCGATATCCCGAACCCTGCCTGATTTTTCCTCAGGATCTGGCCAGGCCTGCGCGCCGGCTGGATCCTTTTTTCGCCTTAATTCCTTATTTTTTCAATGGTTGCGTTCTATTGACAGCCGGAGCTGCGTCACGCATAACTGGTGTGTTTTTCATCGCGGTAATTAAGGAGAATCAGGGTGCAACGACAACGAGCACGTTATTACCTGTTGGGTGAAAGAGCCGTAGTGCTTGAACTGTCGCCGCCGATGACGCTGCCGAGCCAGCAGCGGATCTGGGCGCTGGCCGAAATATTTAATCATCATCCCGATGTGCTTGAAGTGGTGCCGGGAATGAACAATCTTACGCTGTTGCTCAATACGCCACAGGCCGACGCCGAAGCGATGTTGGCGCAGCTGCAGCAGGGCTGGGACAGCGAGGAAAGCCTGATGCCGCCATCGCGCCAAGTGGATATTCCGGTGATCTACGGCGGCGAATATGGGCCTGATCTGGACGAGGTGGCGCACCACACCGGCATGACGCCACAGCAGGTGGTGGAATGCCATTCTTCGGCGGCCTATGTAGTTTATTTCCTTGGCTTTCAGCCGGGCTTTTCTTATATGGGCGGCATGCCGGAAAAATTGGCGACGCCGCGCCGCGCCGAACCGCGTCTGGCGGTGGCAGCAGGCTCCATTGGCATCGGCGGTAGCCAGACCGGCATTTATCCGCTGGTCACCCCAGGGGGCTGGCAGTTGATTGGCCGCACGCCGCTGTCGTTATTCAACCCTTATGACATGCCGCCGACGCTGCTGCGTCCCGGCGATAATGTGCGCTTTGTGCCGCAGAAGGAGGGCGTATGTTGAAGATCCTGCGTGCGGGCATTTACACCACGGTACAGGACGCGGGCCGTCACGGATTCCGCCATCTGGGCGTTAGCCAGGGCGGTGCGCTTGACTTGCCGGCGTTGAAAATCGCCAACCTGCTGGTGGGTAACTCACCGGATGATGCCGGGCTGGAAATCACCCTTGGTCAATTCAGCGCCGAATTCACCCAGTCAGGGTGGATCGCTCTGACCGGGGCCGGTTGCGATGCAAAACTGGACGAAAAACCGCTGTGGACCGGCTGGCGTTACCCGGTTAAAGCAGGCCAGCAACTGATCATGAACATGCCTAAACGCGGCATGCGCAGCTATTTGGCGCTTTCCGGGGGGATCGCCGTGCCCGAAATGCTTGGCTCGCGCAGCACGGATATCAAAGCCTTTTTTGGCGGGCTGGAAGGGCGCAACCTGAAAGACGGCGACAGCCTGCCGTTGGGCAAGCCGGGTCCCCTGCGGCAAAACAGCTGTGGCGTTAAGCAGCTGCTGTTCAATAACCGTATCCGCGCCTTACCGGGACCGGAATATGCCGAGTTCAGTCCCGAGGCGCAGGAGGCTTTCTGGCGCACCGCCTGGCAGCTCAGCCCGCAGAGCAACCGCATGGGATATCGCCTGCACGGCAGCAATGCGCTGGGCCGCACCACCGACCGCGAAATGCTATCGCACGGCCTGTTGCCGGGCGTGGTGCAGGTGCCGCACAACGGCCAGCCGATCGTGCTGATGGCCGATGCGCAAACTACGGGCGGTTACCCGCGCATTGCCTGCGTGATCGAGGCCGATCTCTACCATTTGGCGCAGATCCGTCTGGGCGAGGCTATCCACTTTGTTCCCTGTACCCTGGCGGGGGCGCAACGTGCCAAGGCCGAGCAGGATCACTTTATCCAACAAATTGCCTGGGGGTTAGATGCTCGTTGATCTGAACGCCGATCTCGGCGAAGGCTGTGCCAACGACGAGGCGCTGCTGCAACTGGTCAGTTCGGCCAATATCGCCTGCGGTTTTCACGCCGGCGATGCACAAACCCTGCGTCAGTCGGTCCGTTGGGCGCTGCATTATGGTGTGGCTATAGGCGCGCATCCCAGTTTCCCCGATCGCGAGAATTTTGGCCGTACCCGTATGCAACTGCCGCCGGAAACGGTGTATGCACAGGTGGTGTATCAACTGGGCGCGGTGGCGGCGATGGCCCGCGCAGAAGGTGGGGTGATGGTGCACGTGAAGCCGCACGGCATGCTGTACAACCAGGCAGCGGTTGAGCCGGCTTTGGCAGAGGCCATCGCCCGGGCGGTGAAAGCGGTCGATCCTGCTCTGCGGTTGGTGGGGTTGGCGGGCAGCGAGCTTATCCGCGCCGGAGAGAAACTGGGGTTGGCGACGCGGCAGGAGGTGTTCGCCGATCGCGGTTATCAGGCCGACGGCACGCTGGTTCCTCGCGGTCAGCCGGGTGCGCTGATCACCAGCGACGAACAGGCGCTGGCGCAAACGCTTGAAATGGTGCGTCATCATCGGGTTCGAACCCAGGCAGGTACCTGGGCGGCGGTGCAGGCGGAAACCGTCTGTTTGCACGGTGACGGTGAACATGCGCTTAGCTTCGCCCGCACGCTGCGCGAACGTTTCGCCGTAGAGGGCATTAGCGTCAGCGCCGGGTAAAAATCATTCAAATACATAGCCTTTCCCAATGGATTCCGAGCCTCAGCCAGGTGTATCGGGCAGTGCTGACCATGGCGATGGGGAATGTTTTCTCCGCCTTTCTGCTCGTCACCGTCAGTATCGGTATCCCGAACCTGGTGCCATAACATGGCTCATGGCGGCAATCGGCATGTTTTCCGGTTATTGCGGCACGCTGACGACGCCAATGGCTGCTAACTTTACTATTGTACCGGCGGCATTGCTGGCATTGCCGGACAAGAATGCGGTGATCAAGGCGAGGTGCCGACCGGGGTGCTGTTGCTGTTGGTGAACGTGTTCCTGCTTTATTTCCTGATGTTCCTGTAGGAGAACTCATGCAAAAGGTATTGATTACGGGCTTTGAGCCCTTTGGCGGAGAACGAGTTAATCCTTCGTGGGAAGTGGTAAAGCAATTGAACGACAGGGAGTTTGTTGGCACGCGTATTATTGCGCGCCAGCTGCCCTGTGTATTTGGCGTAGCGCTTGAGGTGCTGAACGCGGCGATTGATGAGGTGAAACCGGTGATGGTACTGGCCATCGGCCAGGCCGGAGGACGCACCGATATCACTATAGAGCGGGTAGCGATCAACGTTGATGATGCGCGCATTCCTGATAATCAGGGTCGGCAGCCGATCGACGAACCGATCCTTGAAACCGGGCCGGCAGCCTATTTCAGCACCTTGCCGATAAAGGCGATGGCTAATTCGATGCGTGAAGCCGGCATACCCGCTTCGGTATCGCAAACCGCCGGGACCTACGTCTGCAACCACGTGATGTATGGCCTGCTGCACCGTTTGAGCGGCCAGCCTGAGGTGAAGGGCGGGTTTATCCATATCCCGTACTTGCCGGAGCAGGCGGCGGCGCATCCTGGTGCGCCCAGCATGGCGTCCCAGACGGTGCTGTTCGCTCTGGAGTTGGCGATCTCTGTCGCATTGCAGATGGAGCATGATCTGAAAGTGGTGGGCGGTGCGACGCATTAACAGAAACAGATGTTTTTCACCGGGGCGTCCGCTGCGGCAGCCCGGTTAATTCAGGAGTTGCAATATGCCGGAAGGACCGGAAATTCGCCGGGCGGCGGATGCGCTGGCTACAGCGGTGATCGATCAACCGCTGACCGAGGTCGCGTTTGCTTTTCCCCAGCTTAAACATTACCGCGATCGGTTAATCGGTGAACGTATCATTGCTATCGAGCCACGCGGCAAGGCGCTGCTGACCCACTTTTCTAACGGGCTGACGATGTACAGCCACAACCAGCTGTATGGTGTGTGGAAAGTGGTAAAAGCGGGAGAAGCGCCGGATACCAAGCGCGACTTGCGCGTGCGGCTGGAAACGGCGCAGCAGGCGATTTTATTGTACAGCGCCTCGGAGATCACCCTGGGCCCGCGCGAAGAGATTGAGCTGCACCCGTTCTTGCAACGCATTGGTCCCGATGTGCTGGATATGTCGCTGACGGTGGCAATGGTGGCACAACGGCTGCTGTCGCCGGCGTTTCGCCGTCGACAATTGGGTGGCATGCTGCTCGACCAGGGGTTTCTTGCCGGGTTGGGCAACTACCTGCGCGCTGAAATTCTCTGGCAGGCGGAACTGGCACCACAGCACCGGCCGCAGGATTTGGCGCCGGAAACGCTGCAGCGGCTGGCTCAGGCTTTGCTGGCGGTGCCTCGCCTGTCTTACCAGACGCGCGGGCAGGTGGATGAGAATCGTCATCATGGCGCATTGTTCAGCTTTAAGGTTTTCCACCGCAGCGGTGAGCCTTGTGAGCGCTGCGGCGCGATGATTGTCAGAACCCAACTGTCGTCACGGCCGTTTTATTGGTGCCCCGGTTGCCAAAAGTAGCAAAAAAAAACGCCGCCCAATCGGGCGGCGCTGTGCGGCTTTATGTAGGGTAAAGCGGCGTTATTTGTTTTTCAGCTGGGATTTGAAATCACGTTCGGCATAGCCGGTATACAGCTGACGCGGACGGGCAATTTTGATGCCTTCGTCATGCATTTCGTTCCAGTGTGCAATCCAGCCGATGGTACGGGCGATGGCAAAAATAACGGTGAACATGGAAGAAGGGATACCCATCGCTTTCAGGATGATGCCTGAGTAGAAGTCGACGTTCGGGTACAGTTTCTTCTCGATGAAGTACGGGTCGTTCAGCGCGATGTGTTCCAGCTCCATCGCCACTTCCAACAGGTTGTCGTCCTTCTTGTTCAGTTCTTTCAGCACTTCGTGACAGGTTTCACGCATCACGGTAGCGCGCGGATCGTAGTTCTTGTACACGCGGTGGCCGAAGCCCATCAGACGGAACGAATCGTTCTTGTCTTTCGCGCGCTTGATGAACTCTGGGATGTGCTCAACGGTTTTGATCTCTTCGAGCATCTTCAGTGCGGCTTCGTTGGCACCGCCGTGCGCCGGCCCCCACAGGGAGGCGATACCGGCCGCAATACAGGCAAACGGGTTAGCGCCTGAAGAACCTGCGGTACGTACTGTAGAAGTGGAGGCGTTTTGCTCGTGGTCGGCGTGCAGGATCAGGATGCGATCCATTGCGCGTTCCAGCACTGGGTTCACCACGTATTCTTCACACGGGGTAGCGAACATCATGTGCAGGAAGTTGCCGGCGTAGGACAGATCGTTACGTGGGTAAACGAACGGCTGGCCCAGGGAATATTTGTAACACATCGCCGCCACGGTAGGCATTTTTGACAACAGGCGGAACGCGGTGATCTCGCGGTGGCGCTCGTTGTTCACATCCAGCGCGTCGTGGTAGAACGCCGCCAGCGCACCGGTCACGCCGCACAGCACAGCCATAGGGTGCGAGTCGCGACGGAAGCCACGGAACAGATGGGTAATCTGGTCGTGGATCATGGTGTGACGGGTTACGGTGGTTTTGAAGGTTTCGAATTCTTCTGCGGTCGGGGTCTCGCCGTACAGCAGGATGTAGCACACTTCCAGGTAGGAAGACTCTTTTGCCAGCTGTTCGATCGGGAAACCGCGGTGCAGCAGCACGCCTTTGTCACCGTCGATAAAGGTGATTTTGGATTCGCAGGAAGCGGTAGAAGTAAAGCCGGGATCAAATGTGAAATAACCTTTGGAGCCCAGAGCGCGGACATCAAGGACATCGGGGCCCAGTGTCGGGGATAATACGCCCAGTTCGATCGGAGCTTCACCATCGTTAATGGTTAGCATCGCTTTCTTATCAGTCATTTACTGTCTCCTTAGCGCCTTATTTTAAAAACCTCTAACAACTGAAATACCTTAATTCTCCGCAGGTTGCCCGCAAAAAATGGAGCGGACGCTAACTCTGTGAGCGACTGCGCAATTGCGCGGGTAGGGTACAGAGTGCTAACCAGGCGAACGAGGCGGGTGACCAGTTGTTAACGATTCATCGGAATTCGTTATATTCTGTTAATCGTACCTACGACGTGTTCGGGGGTTTTATGAACCTATCCCAATAAGCTGTTTTATCTGCCTTATTTGCTTTTACCTGCGGTGATTTGTTGCAAGCATGACCGGCAAAAACGGCTATTGGGATAGGTTCTGCCAAATACACTGTTGCATATCTTGAACACTGGGGGAAGTGTATCCGCTGACCTATAGCGCATCATAGGGCCGTTTGTGCCCCTATATGTAATGGAAATGTTGATCCCTTGTCAAATCAGATAATTAATTTTGTGCTAATTGTGAAATCCGTGATGTAAATCACTGTTCGGGGGAAATGTTACCAAACAGATTGTATGGGAATTGTAATCAGAATGTGATCCTCCTATACTGCCGCCAGGTCTCCGGATTACCCTGAAGTAGGAGCACCCAGCGTTATAAATGCGCACCGTTTAAGCTCAGAGGATGTTGAGGTTTAAGCGTGTGACGCGTAAGGGTTTTGACTCTTAACGCTGTCTGATCCCCGCCCAGGCCCGGAGGAAGGAAAATAATAAGAGCTGTGTGGGCAAAAACGTGAAAAAACAAAGACCTGTCAACCTGGATCTGCAAACGATTCAGTTTCCCGTAACTGCGATAGCGTCCATCTTACACCGAGTCTCTGGCGTAATTACCTTCGTTGCCGTGGGTATCCTCCTCTGGCTGCTGGGCCTGTCTCTCTCTTCCCAAGAGGGTTTCATGCAGGCTGCTGCCATCATGAATAGCTTCGTTGTCAAATTCATATTCTGGGGCATCCTCACGGCGTTGGCCTATCACATTTGCGGTGGCATCCGTCACTTGTTAATGGATTTTGGCTATATCGAAGAGAGTTTAGCCGCCGGTACCCGTTCCGCCCAGGTGGCGATCGGTCTGACCGTCGTGCTGTCAGTTCTGGCTGGAGTTCTCGTATGGTAAACAATGTTTCTGCATTAGGGCGCAACGGCGTACACGACTGGTTGTTACTGCGTGCTTCCGCTATCGTCATCACCCTGTACGTGCTGTATATCCTGGGCTTCTTCGTTACGGCTCCGGATCTCACCTATGAAATCTGGCGCGGCTTCTTCGCCACCTCTATTACGAAAGTGTTCACGCTGCTGACGCTGCTGTCGATTCTGGTTCACGCCTGGGTCGGTTTGTGGCAGGTGCTGACGGACTACGTCAAACCGCTGGCAGTGCGTCTGGTGTTGCAACTGGCGATCGTTGTCGTGTTGCTGGTCTATTTACTGTACGGAACAATCGTAGTGTGGGGTGTGTAAATGAAACTGCCGGTCAGAGAGTTTGATGCTGTAGTTATCGGTGCTGGCGGCGCAGGTATGCGCGCGGCACTGCAGATTTCTCAAGCGGGGTCCACATGCGCCCTGATATCCAAAGTATTTCCGACCCGTTCCCATACCGTGTCTGCGCAGGGCGGCATTACCGTAGCCCTGGGTAATAACCACGAAGATAACTGGGAATGGCATATGTATGACACGGTGAAAGGCTCCGATTATATCGGTGACCAGGACGCCATCGAATATATGTGTAAAACCGGCCCGGAAGCGGTTCTGGAGCTGGAGCACATGGGGCTGCCGTTCTCCCGTACGGATGAAGGCCGCATCTATCAGCGCCCGTTCGGCGGCCAGTCGCTGAACTTTGGTGGCGAGCAGGCGGCACGCACTGCGGCGGCGGCCGACCGTACCGGTCACGCCCTGTTGCACACCCTGTATCAACAGAATCTGAAAAACCATACCACCATTTTCTCCGAGTGGTATGCGCTGGATCTGGTGAAAAACCAGGATGGCGCGGTGGTGGGCACCACGGCTATCTGTATCGAAACCGGTGAAGTCGTGTACTTCAAAGCCAAAGCTACCGTGCTGGCGACCGGCGGTGCAGGCCGTATTTACCAGTCCACCACCAACGCACACATCAACACCGGTGACGGTGTCGGCATGGCGCTGCGTGCCGGCGTGCCGGTGCAGGACATGGAAATGTGGCAGTTCCACCCGACCGGCATCGCCGGCGCTGGGGTATTGGTGACTGAAGGTTGTCGTGGTGAAGGCGGTTACCTGCTGAACAAACACGGCGAGCGTTTCATGGAGCGCTACGCGCCGAACGCCAAAGATCTGGCGGGCCGTGATGTGGTCGCCCGTTCGATCATGATTGAAATCCGTGAAGGCCGCGGCTGTGACGGTCCGTGGGGTCCACACGTCAAGCTGAAGCTGGATCACCTGGGTAAAGACGTACTGGAATCCCGCCTGCCGGGCATTCTGGAACTGTCGCGCACTTTCGCACACGTCGATCCGGTGAAAGAGCCGATCCCGGTGATCCCGACCTGCCACTACATGATGGGCGGCATTCCGACCAAGGTGACCGGCCAGGCACTGACCGTGAACGAGAAAGGCGAAGATGTGGTGATCCCGGGCCTGTTTGCCGTGGGCGAAATCGCTTGCGTATCGGTACACGGCGCCAACCGTCTGGGCGGCAACTCGCTGCTGGATCTGGTGGTATTCGGTCGTGCAGCCGGTATGCATTTACAGGAATCTCTGGCGGAGCAGGGCGAGAGCCGTGATGCCAGCGAATCGGATGTGGATGCGTCGCTGGAGCGACTGAACCGCTGGAACAACACCCGTTCGGGTGAGGATCCGGTCGAAATTCGCAAGGCGCTGCAAGCCTGTATGCAGCACAACTTCTCGGTATTCCGTGAAGGTGATGCCATGGCGAAAGGGCTGGAAGAGTTGAAAGAGATCCGTGAACGTCTGAAGAACGCGCGCCTGGACGATACCTCCAGCGAATTCAACACCCAGCGCATCGAATGCCTGGAGTTGGATAACCTGATGGAGACTGCGTTTTCCACCGCCGTGTCGGCCAACTTCCGTACCGAGAGCCGTGGAGCGCACAGCCGCTTCGATTTCCCGGAACGCGATGACGCCAACTGGCTGTGCCATTCGCTGTATCAGCCGCAATCGGAAAGCATGACGCGTCGTGAAGTGAACATGCAACCGAAGCTGCGCCCGGCATTCCCACCGAAAGTGCGTTCCTACTGATCGCGGAGATCGATTGATGAAACTCGAATTCTCAATATATCGCTATAACCCGGATGTCGATGATGCTCCGCATATGCAGGATTACAGCCTGGAAGCGGAAGAAGGCCGGGACATGATGCTGCTGGATGCGTTAATCCAGTTGAAAGAGAAAGATCCGACCCTGTCGTTCCGCCGTTCGTGCCGTGAAGGCGTGTGCGGTTCCGATGGCCTGAACATGAACGGCAAGAACGGCCTGGCATGCATCACCCCAATCTCGGCGTTGCGCAAAGGCAAAAACAAGATTGTGATCCGCCCGCTGCCGGGGTTGCCGGTGGTGCGGGATCTGGTGGTTGATATGGGCCAGTTCTATACCCAGTATGAAAAGATCAAGCCTTTCCTGCAGAACGACGGCAAGAACCCGCCGGCGCGTGAGCACCTGCAATCACCGGAAGAGCGTGCCAAGTTGGATGGTCTGTACGAGTGCATTTTATGCGCTTGTTGTTCGACCTCTTGCCCGTCATTCTGGTGGAATCCTGACAAGTTCGTAGGGCCTGCTGGCCTGTTGGCGGCGTACCGCTTCCTGATCGACAGCCGTGACACGGAAACACAAGAACGTTTAGACGATCTGGACGACGCTTTCAGTGTTTTCCGCTGCCATAGCATTATGAATTGTGTCAGTGTATGCCCTAAAGGCTTGAACCCGACGCGTGCGATCGGTCATATCAAGTCTATGCTGCTGCAACGCGGCGCATAAGCGCAATGAGATGCTGCGCCGGGCAGGTTCCGGCGCACATCGCAAAGGAGGGAGCCTCTAAAAACTGACCCGCGGCTGCGGCGCTATGCAGCCTGGTTCGTCCGCCGGTTTTTAGAGGTTCCTTGTAAGGGACCGCAAGGTCCATAACAAAACGTATCAGGCCATAATGGCATACCCTATGACTTTCGAGTTGCAGCTAGGCGACCAGTTCGTGAGTCCCCAGGCGCTTACTTCAGTAAGTAACTGGGGGGAGCGAACGCAGGCAACAACGCTGCGGCTTGAAAGGCGACGGGTATTAAGTACGTCGAGTGAACCGTTTCTACGGCAAACCGTATCCATCACGGTAATTATGTTAACCACGGCGAAAACTAAAGCTTCAAAGCTTAAGGGATCATGATGCAGAACGGCGCAATGAAGGCCTGGCTGGATTCCTCCTATCTGGCGGGCGCGAACCAGTCTTACATAGAACAGCTCTATGAAGACTTCTTAACCGATCCGGGCTCCGTTGAAGATAGCTGGCGTTCCATTTTTCAACAGCTACCAACCGCGGGTGTTAAACCCGATCAGCTTCACTCTCAAACGCGTGACTACTTCCGCCGCCTGGCGAAAGACTCCGCGCGTTACAATACCACCATCAACGATCCAGACACCGACGCCAAACAGGTCAAGGTACTGCAGCTGATCAACGCCTTCCGTTTCCGCGGACATCAGCATGCCAACCTCGATCCGCTCGGCCTGTGGCAGCAGGAGACCGTTGCTGACCTCGATCCCGCTTACCACAATCTGACCGACGCCGACTTCCAGGAAACCTTCAACGTGGGTTCTTTTGCCATCGGCAAAGAAACCATGAAGTTGGGCGACCTGTATGCTGCGCTGAAGCAGACTTACTGCGGTTCGATCGGTGCGGAATACATGCATATCACCAATACCGAAGAGAAACGCTGGATCCAACAGCGCATCGAATCGGTAGCGGGGCGCGCCAGCTTTACTAACGAAGAGAAACGCCGTTTCCTGAACGAGCTGACCGCAGCGGAAGGTCTGGAACGCTATCTCGGCGCTAAATTCCCGGGAGCGAAACGCTTCTCTCTGGAAGGCGGCGATGCGCTGGTGCCAATGCTGAAAGAGATGGTTCGCCATGCCGGCAAGAACGGCACGCGCGAAGTGGTGCTGGGTATGGCCCACCGAGGCCGTCTGAACGTGTTGATCAACGTGCTGGGTAAAAAGCCCGCCGACCTGTTCGACGAGTTTGCCGGCAAGCATAAAGAACACCTCGGTACCGGTGACGTAAAATATCACCAGGGCTTCTCCTCCGACGTCGAAACCGAAGGCGGCATGGTTCACCTGGCGCTGGCGTTCAACCCGTCGCACCTGGAGATCGTCAGCCCGGTGGTTATGGGCTCCGTACGTGCCCGCCGCGATCGTCTGGACGAAGCGCGCAGCAACATGGTGCTGCCAATCACCATCCACGGTGACGCCGCCATTACCGGCCAGGGCGTGGTTCAGGAAACCCTGAACATGTCGCAGGCTCGCGGTTACGAAGTGGGCGGCACGGTGCGTATCGTCATCAACAACCAGGTTGGTTTCACCACCTCCAACCCGCTGGATGCACGCTCGACCCAATACTGTACCGATATCGCCAAAATGGTGCAGTCACCGATCTTCCACGTCAATGCTGACGATCCGGAAGCGGTGGCGTTTGTTACCCGTCTGGCGTTGGATTTCCGCAACACCTTCAAACGCGATGTGATGATCGATCTGGTCTGCTACCGTCGTCATGGGCATAACGAGGCCGACGAGCCAAGTGCAACCCAGCCGGTGATGTATCAGAAGATCAAAAAACACCCGACGCCGCGCAAGCTTTATGCTGACGTTCTTACCGAACAGAAAGTCGCGAGCCTGGAAGATGCCACGGAAATGGTCAACCTGTATCGCGATGCGCTCGATCGTGGCGATTGCGTGGTTGAAGAATGGCGTCCGATGAATCTGCATTCCTTTACCTGGTCGCCGTACCTGAACCATGAGTGGGACGAAGAGTACCCAAGCAAGGTTGAGATGAAGCGTCTGCAGGAACTGGCTCGTCGCATCAGCACCGTACCGGAAGCGATCGAAATGCAGTCGCGCGTAGCGAAAATCTACGGTGACCGTGCAGAGATGGCCGCAGGCAACAAAGCGTTCGACTGGGGTGCGGCTGAAACGCTGGCCTACGCCACTATGGTCGATGAAGGCATCCCGATTCGCATTTCCGGTGAAGATGCCGGGCGCGGGACCTTCTTCCACCGTCATGCTGTGGTGCATAACCAGAAAAACGGTTCGGTCTACGTTCCGCTGGCGAATGTGCACAGTGGGCAGGGCGAGTTTAAAGTCTGGGACTCCGTGCTGTCTGAAGAAGCGGTGCTGGCGTTCGAATACGGCTACGCCACTGCGGAACCGCGCACCCTGACCATCTGGGAAGCGCAGTTCGGTGACTTCGCCAACGGCGCTCAGGTCGTGATCGACCAGTTCATCAGCTCCGGCGAGCAGAAATGGGGCCGTATGTGTGGCCTGGTGATGCTGCTGCCGCACGGTTACGAAGGCCAGGGTCCGGAGCACTCCTCCGCGCGTCTGGAGCGTTACCTGCAGCTGTGTGCAGAACAGAATATGCAGGTGTGCATCCCGTCCACCCCGGCACAGGTTTACCATATGCTGCGTCGTCAGGCGCTGCGCGGTATGCGCCGTCCGTTGGTGGTGATGTCACCGAAATCCCTGCTGCGCCACCCGTTGGCGATTTCTTCTCTGGAAGAACTGGCTAACGGCACCTTCCTGCCGGCTATCGGCGAGATCGACGAGCTGGATCCGAAAGCGGTCAAACGCGTGGTGATGTGTTCCGGTAAGGTCTATTACGACTTGCTGGAACAGCGCCGCAAGAATGACCAGAAAGACGTGGCTATCGTACGTATCGAGCAGCTGTATCCGTTCCCGCACCAGGCCGTTCAGGCCGTGCTGGAGAAGTATGCTCACGTGCATGATTTCGTCTGGTGTCAGGAAGAGCCGCTGAACCAGGGCGCCTGGTACTGCAGCCAACACAATTTCCGTGAAGTCGTGCCGTTCGGGGCTTCTTTACGTTACGCCGGACGTCCAGCCTCCGCCTCTCCGGCGGTCGGTTATATGTCCGTACACCAGAAGCAGCAACAGGCTCTGGTTAATGACGCGCTGAATATTGAATAAAGATTAAGGGAAAGCTAAATGAGTAGCGTAGATATTCTGGTTCCTGACCTTCCTGAATCGGTTGCCGATGCGACCGTAGCCACCTGGCACAAGAAACCAGGCGACAGCGTCCAGCGTGACGAAGTTCTGGTTGAAATCGAAACTGACAAAGTTGTGTTGGAAGTGCCGGCCAGCGAAGCAGGTATTCTTGATGCGATCGTGGAAGAAGAGGGCGCAACCGTGCTTTCTCGCCAGATCCTCGGCCGTATTCGCCCGGGCGATAGCTCTGGCAAGCCGACCGAAGAGAAAAGCCAGGCTAAAGAAGCCACTCCGGCACAGCGCGCAACCGCCAGCCTGGAAGAAGAGAGCAACGATGCACTCAGCCCGGCGATCCGCCGTCTGATTGCCGAACACGATCTCGATGCTGCAGCCATCAAAGGCAGCGGCGTGGGTGGCCGCATCACTCGCGAAGACGTGGAAGCGCATCTGGCTAACGGCAAGAAAGCCGACAAGCCGGCCGCAGCTGCAGTTGAAGCCGCACCGCAGCCTGCCCTGAGCAACCGCAGCGAAAAACGCGTGCCGATGACCCGTCTGCGCAAGCGCGTGGCAGAGCGTTTGTTGGAAGCGAAGAACAGCACTGCGATGCTGACTACCTTCAATGAAATCAACATGCAGCCGATCATGGACCTGCGCAAGCAGTACGGTGAAGCTTTCGAAAAACGCCACGGTGTACGTCTGGGCTTCATGTCCTTCTACATCAAGGCGGTGGTTGAAGCGCTGAAACGCTTCCCGGAAGTGAACGCTTCCATTGATGGTACTGATGTGGTCTACCACAACTATTTCGATATCAGCATTGCGGTATCTACCCCACGCGGCCTGGTGACCCCGGTACTGCGCGATGTAGACAGCATGAGCATGGCGGACATCGAGAAGAAAATCAAAGAGCTGGCGGTCAAAGGCCGTGACGGCAAATTGACCGTGGAAGAACTGACCGGCGGTAACTTCACCATTACCAACGGCGGCGTATTCGGTTCACTGATGTCTACCCCGATCATCAACCCACCGCAGAGCGCGATCCTGGGCATGCACGCCATTAAAGATCGCCCAATGGCGGTGAATGGCCAGGTTGTGATCCAGCCAATGATGTATCTGGCACTTTCTTACGATCACCGCTTGATCGACGGCAAAGAGTCCGTTGGTTACCTGGTGACGGTGAAAGAGATGCTGGAAGATCCGGCTCGTCTGCTGCTGGACGTATAACCCTGATGGGCGCGGTACGCCGCGCCCACACTCTGTGCTATGTGGCCGACAAAAGTCATGCGGTTTTCCGCCAAAATGGCTCGGCTAAAACCTTCAGAACTGAATGGATAGAACATCATGAATTTACACGAATATCAGGCAAAACAGCTGTTTGCTCGGTATGGCATGCCGGCACCAACCGGTTACGCCTGTACCACACCGCGTGAAGCAGAAGAAGCCGCATCCAAAATCGGCTCCGGCCCGTGGGTGGTAAAATGTCAGGTTCATGCTGGCGGTCGCGGTAAAGCTGGCGGCGTTAAAGTGGTTAACAGCAAAGAAGACATCCGTGCTTTCGCTGAAGCCTGGCTGGGCAAGCGTCTGGTGACCTACCAGACTGACGCGCTGGGCCAACCGGTCCACCAGATCCTGGTAGAAGCGGCGACCGACATCGATAAAGAACTGTATCTGGGTGCGGTAGTTGACCGTGCAAGCCGTCGCGTGGTGTTTATGGCATCCACCGAAGGTGGCGTTGAGATTGAAAAAGTTGCGGAAGAAACCCCGGAACTGATCCACAAAATGACCATCGACCCACTGGCAGGCCCACAGCCTTACCAGGGCCGTGAGTTGGCCTTCAAACTGGGTCTGACCGGCAAGCAAGTCGGTCAGTTCGCCAAGATCTTCATGGGTTTGGCGACCTTGTTCCTGGAGCGCGACCTGGCGATGGTTGAGATCAACCCGCTGGTAGTCACCAAGCAGGGCGATCTGATCTGCCTGGACGGCAAACTGGGTGCCGACGGCAACGCACTGTTCCGCCAGTCTGAACTGCGTGAAATGCGTGACCCTTCTCAGGAAGATGAGCGTGAATCCCGCGCTGCACAGTGGGAGCTGAACTACGTTGCTCTCGACGGCAACATCGGTTGCATGGTTAACGGCGCAGGTCTGGCGATGGGTACCATGGACATCGTTAAACTGCACGGCGGCGAACCGGCCAACTTCCTCGACGTAGGCGGCGGCGCGACCAAAGAGCGCGTGACTGAAGCGTTCAAAATCATCCTGTCTGACGACAAGGTGAAAGCGGTTCTGGTTAACATTTTCGGTGGTATCGTACGCTGCGATCTGATCGCCGACGGCATCATTGGCGCAGTCGCCGAAGTGGGCGTTAACGTCCCTGTGGTCGTGCGTCTGGAAGGGAACAATGCCGAACTGGGCGCCAAGAAACTGGCGGACAGCGGTCTGAATATCATTGCTGCGACCAGCCTGACTGATGCGGCTCAGCAAGTTGTTGCGGCAGTGGAGGGTAAATAATGTCCATTTTAATCGATAAGAACACCAAAGTAATTTGCCAGGGCTTCACCGGTAGCCAGGGGACCTTCCACTCCGAGCAGGCTATCGCTTACGGCACTAAAATGGTCGGTGGCGTTACGCCGGGCAAAGGCGGCACTCAACACCTGGGTCTGCCGGTGTTCAACACCGTGCGTGAAGCGGTCGAAGCTACCGGCGCTACTGCGTCCGTGATCTACGTACCTGCGCCGTTCTGCAAAGACTCCATTCTGGAAGCTATCGATGCAGGCATCAAACTGATCATCACCATCACCGAAGGCATCCCTACGCTGGATATGCTGACCGTGAAAGTGAAGCTGGATGAAGCCGGCGTGCGCATGATTGGCCCGAACTGCCCAGGCGTTATCACTCCGGGCGAGTGCAAAATCGGCATCATGCCAGGCCACATCCACCTGCCGGGCAAAGTGGGCATCGTTTCCCGCTCTGGCACCCTGACCTATGAAGCGGTTAAGCAAACCACCGATACCGGTCTGGGCCAGTCTACCTGTGTGGGCATCGGCGGCGACCCGATCCCAGGCTCCAACTTCATCGATATCCTGAAAATGTTCCAGGAAGATCCGCAGACTGAAGCGATTGTGATGATCGGCGAGATCGGCGGTAGCGCGGAAGAAGAAGCTGCAGCTTACATCAAAGAACACGTCACCAAGCCGGTTGTTGGCTACATTGCCGGCGTTACTGCGCCGAAAGGCAAACGTATGGGCCACGCAGGCGCCATCATCGCCGGCGGCAAAGGCACTGCGGATGAAAAATTCGCAGCGCTGGAAGCGGCCGGGGTTAAAACCGTACGCAGCCTGGCTGACATCGGTGAAGCGGTAAAAGCGGTATTGAACCGCTGATACGGCAATAGTCTCTCGACATGATTGGCCACCCTTTTGGGTGGCCTTTTTTATGGAAAGGGGGGTCAGAAGCTGTTGAGCGCCTTGATCAGCGCGATGCGATCCTGCAGACGTTGTTTTTGCATTGCGTCGTTGCTGTTTCCCCGTTGCTTTTCGAGCGAGGAGAGGGCGGCGTTATAGCCGGCGGCGTCACTGAATAATGCGTCTTTGACGTTGATTGATGCCACGTTGGTATAACGGCCGTCATCGGTGGTAGGGACGCGGATGATACCTTGATTTAACAGACTTTTGACGATCGCCCGTTGGGGTTCATAGCCTTCCATGCCTACCAGTTTCCAGCGTTGTTGCGGCAGCCCTTGATATTGTCCTTTTTTCACTTCCGTCAGATAACGCAGGGTGAGATTGCGGATGGTGCCTTCCTCTTCGCCGTATTGCGCCTTGCTGTCGGACAGAACCGGGAAGGATTGCCCCTCCAGCGCGCCGCCTTTTTGCGTCAGATGCCCCATGCGATAACTGTTCATGCCCAGACGAATCGGCATCTTGTCGGTAACCGGGGTGCCATCGGTCAGGCGTAAATCGGTAATGCGCGAACCGGCGGGTTGGCGCAGATCGATGCTGTAGGTGACGCCGTCGAAAAAGTCGTTGGTGGAGTATTTGGAGGAGCGACGCGCCGGGTTAAAGCTGTAGGTAACATCACCGGGCTTAAGCTGGTTAAAGTAACCGGCGGACCATTCCATATACTGTTTTAACGCTTTGCCGTTGAGCTGATAAACGGTGATTTCACCGCCGGCGTATTGATAGTTAAACGCAATGTCCTTGGCCTTGATTTCACCGACATCGAGTTTGGCGGAGTCATTATCGATTTGCAGCGCGATCACCTGCGCCTGCGGCGCGTAATAACGGGCGGCTTGCTGGAACAGGGCGCTGATACCGGTATCCTGAATATGCACTTGCGGAATACCCTTGATCTCGTCGATAGGCACCAGATCGCTGCCGGTCAGCGTCGCTACCACCCGATTGGCATTGGTGCGCAGGATATCGTGATACGGCTGGTAGAGGGCCAGCATGCCGCTGTCGGGCGTGATGCCCTTAATCAGGTAGGTAAAACTGTCTTTATTGATCAGGGCGAACTTGCCGTCGCGCCGTTCGAACTGCAGATCGATGCGCGATAGTGCGCGGCCATATTTATCCGGCTCGGTAATAATGACGCCGTTGACCACCGCCTTGTCGATTTTTACATGCATATGCCCGGCAACGATCGCGGCCAGCTGCGGGTTGGCGTTGGCAATGTCGGCCACGCCGGTGCCTGGCCGCTGGTTTTCGTTATCGATACCCATATGCGCCACCAGAACGATGGCGTCGACCTGGCCGTCAATCTCGCTGATTACGTTCTTCACCGCTTGCACAGGGTCGGTAAAGTTCAGCCCTTTGGTGCGATCGGTGCCTTTGGCAAACTCTGCGGTCATGGGCGTATCCATGCCGATAATGCCGATTTTAACGCCCTGGCGTTCGATAATTTTGTACGCCGGCAGGAACGGCTTGCCGTTATCCCAGAATATATTGCCCGCCAGCGCGGTGCCTTCAAACTGTTTGAGTGGCGTCGCCAGCACTGGCAGACCGAAATCAAACTCGTGGTTGCCCATCACCCAGACGTCGTACTTGAGTGCGTTGAAGCCCAGCATCATTGGGCTGATGGCCTCATGTTTGAAGGTTTCGACAAAGTTGCCCTGAATGGTGTCGCCAGCGTCAACCAGGATCAGGTTGGGCTGCTCGGCGCGCAGCTTTTTAATCTGAGTGGCGATCTGGCTCAGGCTGCCTGCCAGGTTTTCGGTATCGCTGGCGTAGTCCCAGGGCACGAAGGTACCGTGCAGGTCAGAGGTGCCCAGCAACGTAATATTCACCGTTTCCGCGGCGATGGCGCTCCCTGAGAGTCCAAGAACAGAGGCAAAAAGAATTTTTTTCATAAGTTATTGTAGGCCAAAGATTTTTTATACAAGATTCTATTTTGCTACAAAAATGCAACCTTTACGATCAAATAGCTAAAAATAGACTAATATTGGAGAGAGTTTTTTACTTTTGTGACTGAAATCACTGTGTTCGATTATTGGAAATAAAAAGTTAATTATGTCGCATAATAAGCGCGTAACAATACAATGGCACCGCTTTTAAATTACATTTATTTAACACAAAAATATCATTAAAAAACAATTAAACCATTACGCAACATGACCCTAAGAAAATTATGAGAAATGTGCTGATGAATATGGAAATAATACTGAGATAGGCTTAAATTGTTTTGGATCAAATTAGCCTGAAGTCCCTCTTTTGGCCAGGATTTGACCTGTAACCAAAAGTCTAACCCACATCACGCAAAAACCTATTTATTGTGTGGGATTGGGCGAGTATCATCCATGTTGTGATTATGGATGGTTGATCTTGTTGCATTTGTTACCCGTTGTCAGTTTTCAGTGGTGTGCTTGACGTTGGCCCGCGTGGCTTTGCGGTGAGTGTGCGGTTGAAAGCGGAGAAGCTGGATCAAATTTGTTGTTTTTAAGGGCATTCACTGCGGGGCGTTGCCGGTGTCTTCGAAAGAAGTATTACCGATAACCGCATGTCGGAGTCTTCCTGCGAGGAGCAAGGAGTCAAGATGTTTGATATTGTCGAACTGTCGCGCTTACAGTTTGCTTTAACGGCGATGTACCATTTCTTATTTGTCCCATTAACGCTAGGCATGGCGTTTTTGCTGGCAATTATGGAAACGGTATATGTGCTGTCTGGCAAACAGATCTATAAAGATATGACCAAATTCTGGGGCAAGTTATTTGCAATTAACTTTGCTCTGGGTGTGGCCACCGGTTTGACCATGGAGTTCCAGTTCGGGACCAACTGGTCATATTTCTCCCATTACGTCGGTGATATTTTCGGGGCCCCGCTGGCCATCGAAGGTCTGATGGCGTTCTTCCTGGAATCGACGCTGGTCGGGCTGTTCTTCTTCGGCTGGGATCGTCTGAGCAAAGTGCAGCACATGGCGGTAACCTGGTTTGTAGCGCTGGGCTCGAACTTCTCCGCACTGTGGATCCTGGTTGCCAACGGCTGGATGCAGAACCCGATCGCCTCTGACTTCAACTTCGAAACCATGCGCATGGAGATGCTCAGCTTCTCCGAGTTGGTGCTCAACCCGGTTGCTCAGGTGAAGTTTGTGCACACCGTGGCTGCCGGCTACACCTGTGGTGCGATGTTCGTTCTGGGTATCAGCTCTTACTACCTGTTGAAAGGCCGCGATGTCGCCTTTGCCAAGCGCTCCTTCGCCATTGCCGCCAGTTTCGGTATGGCTGCCGTATTGTCCGTTATCGTGCTGGGTGATGAATCCGGTTACGAAATGGGCGACGTGCAGAAAACCAAGCTGGCCGCTATCGAAGCCGAGTGGGAAACCCAACCGGCACCGGCCGCCTTTACCCTGTTCGGGATCCCGAATCAGGATAAAATGGAAAACTCCTACGCGATTCAAATCCCTTACGCGCTCGGGCTGATTGCGACTCGCTCAACGGACACCCAGGTCACCGGCCTGAAAGATCTGATGGCGCAGCATGAAGTGCGTATCCGCAACGGCATGAAAGCCTACCAACTGCTCGAAGAGTTGCGTGGCGGCAATACCGATCCGGCCGTGCGTGCCGAATTCAATAAAGCCAAACAGGATCTGGGCTACGGTCTGTTGCTGAAACGTTATACCCCGAACGTCACCGACGCGACGGAAGCGCAGATCCAGCAAGCGACCAAAGACTCCATCCCACGCGTGGCGCCGCTGTACTTCGCCTTCCGCATCATGGTGGCCTGTGGCGTGCTGATGCTGTTTATCATCGGTCTGTCGTTCTGGAGCGTGATTCGCGGGCGCATCGGTCAGAGAAAATGGCTGCATCGTGCGGCGCTGTATGGCTTGCCGCTGCCCTGGATTGCGATTGAAGCCGGCTGGTTTGTGGCTGAATACGGTCGTCAACCTTGGGCGATCGGTGAGGTGCTGCCGACGGCTGTCGCCAACTCTTCACTGACTGCGGGCGACATTCTGTTCTCGATGGGGCTGATTTGCGGCTTGTACACCCTGTTCCTGGTGGCTGAGATGTACCTGATGTTCAAATTTGCGCGTCTGGGTCCAAGCAGCCTGAAAACTGGCCGCTACCACTTTGAACAACCGACTGCCGCCGTGCAGGAAGCGCGCTAAACAGGAGTCCACGTATGTTTGACTATGAAGTACTGCGATTTATCTGGTGGGCTCTGATTGGCGTACTGCTGATCGGTTTCGCCGTCACCGACGGTTTCGACATGGGCGTTGGCATCCTGCTGCGCATTATCGGCAAAACCGATACCGAGCGTCGGGTGATGATCAACTCTATCGCTCCGCACTGGGACGGTAACCAGGTGTGGCTGATCACCGCAGGTGGCGCGCTGTTCGCTGCCTGGCCGATGGTCTACGCGGCGGCGTTCTCCGGTTTCTATGTCGCGATGATCCTGGTGCTGTCAGCCTTGTTCTTCCGCCCAGTCGGTTTTGACTACCGTTCGAAGCTGGAAAATAGCCGCTGGCGCAACATGTGGGACTGGGGCATTTTCATCGGCAGCTTCGTGCCGGCCGTGGTGTTCGGCGTAGCGTTCGGCAACCTGTTGCAGGGCGTGCCGTTCCACATGGACGAATACATGCGTCTGTTCTACACCGGCAACTTCTTCCAACTGCTGAACCCGTTTGGCTTGTTGGCGGGTGTGGTCAGTCTGACCATGTTGGTGACGCAAGGGGCAACGTATCTGCAGATGCGTACCTCCGGCGAAATCCACCTGCGCGCACGCGCTGCGGCGCAGATCTCCACGCTGGTGATGGCGGTATTCTTCCTGTTGGGGGGGGTATGGCTGGTGAAAGGCATCGATGGGTATGTGATTACCTCGGCGCTGAATACTATGGCGGAGTCTAATCCGATGCGTAAAGAAGTGGCGCATCAGGCGGGTGCCTGGTTGATTAACTTCAACAAGTACCCGGCGCTGTGGGCGCTGCCTGCGTTGGGCGTAGTGCTGCCGTTGTTCACCGCGCTGTTCTCGCGCTTGCAGAAAGACGCGTTGGCCTTCGTGTCTTCATCACTGACCATTGCCTGTGTGATCCTGACTGCCGGGGTAACCATGTTCCCGTTCGTGATGCCATCGAGCACCGTGCCTAACGTTAGCCTGACCATGTGGGACGCGACGTCCAGCCTGTTTACGCTAGAAGTGATGACCGTTGTTGCGGCGATCTTCGTGCCTATCGTTCTGGCGTACACCAGTTGGTCGTACTACAAAATGTTTGGCCGTCTCGACAAGAACTTCATCGAGAACAACAAGCATTCGCTGTATTAAGGATAAGGAGCTAAACCATGTGGTATTTTGCCTGGATTCTCGGAACGCTTCTTGCCTGCGCCTTCGGCATCATCACGGCGCTGGCGCTTGAGCATCACGAAGATTCAAAAGCACAGCAAGACGGTAAGTGATGAGTTCGTCATTAACCGACAAGCTGTACGCCGTGACTGACAAGGGCCCGGTTCGGGCCCTTTCACTGGCATTGGCGTTGATTTTGGCGGGCTGTATTTTCTGGGATCCGACCCGCTTTGCGGCGAAGACCAGCTCGCTGGAGATTTGGGAAGGCCTGCTGCTTATTTGGGCGGTGTGCACCGGCATGATTCACGGCGTTGGGTTTCGGCCACAGCGTTCGTTATGGCGCGCTTTTTTTGCGCCACTTCCGGCAATTGTGATCTTGGCCGCAGGATTACTTTACGTTTCTTTATAATCTCTGTTATATCCCCGTGTTATGGGCCGTTCCGGCCCATAATTATTTTCGTTCCCTTCTTGTAACCCATTCCCAACCCGATCCGTCTTGCGTATAGTAGCACCGTTAAATTGCATTGCTGGGAAGTAGAGTGAGTAATACGTTGTTTCGATGGCCGGTTCGCGTTTACTACGAGGATACCGATGCCAGTGGTGTGGTCTATCACGCCCGCTATGTCGCCTTTTTTGAAAGAGCGCGCACCGAGATGCTGCGTCACCACAACTTTCATCAACAGCAGCTGCTCAGTGAACATATCGCTTTCGTAGTCCGGCGCATGACGGTGGATTATCTGGTTCCGGCTCGTCTCGACGAACAGCTGGAAGTACAGAGTGAAATCACCTCAATGCGCGGGGCTTCTCTCACGTTTGCTCAACGTATTGTCAATTCTGACGGAACTCTTTTGAGTCAGGCCGATGTGTTGATTGCATGCATTGATCCACACCAAATGAAGCCGATAGCGCTTCCTAAGTCTATTGTCGCGGAGTTTAAGCAGTGAATGAGATGAACATCCTAGATTTATTCTTGAAGGCAAGCCTGCTGGTTAAGCTTATCATGTTGATTTTGATATGCTTCTCAGTGGCCTCCTGGGCGATCATCATTCAGCGCACCCGCATCCTTAATGCGGCCACGCGTGACGCCGAGGCCTTTGAAGACAAATTCTGGTCCGGTATTGAACTTTCCCGTCTGTATCAGGAAAGCCAGGCACGTCGCGATAGCCTGACCGGCTCCGAACAAATTTTCCATTCTGGTTTCAAAGAATTTGCTCGCTTGCACCGCGCTAACAACCATGCGCCGGAATCGGTGATCGAAGGCGCGTCACGTGCTATGCGCATCTCGATGAACCGCGAGCTGGAAACGCTGGAAAACCACATTCCTTTCCTCGGCACCGTGGGGTCGATCAGTCCGTATATCGGTTTGTTCGGCACCGTGTGGGGGATTATGCACGCCTTTATCGCACTGGGTGCGGTGAAACAGGCCACGCTGCAAATGGTAGCACCGGGTATCGCCGAAGCACTGATCGCAACCGCCATCGGTTTGTTCGCCGCTATCCCGGCCGTTATGGCCTATAACCGCCTCAACCAGCGCGTCAACAAGCTTGAGCAGAATTACGACAACTTTATGGAAGAGTTCACCGCTATTCTGCATCGTCAGGCCTTCTCCAGCGACAGCAAATAAGTAGGAGGTAGCATGGCGAGAGTTCGTGGACGCAATCGGCGCGAGCTGAAGTCCGAAATTAACATAGTGCCGTTGCTCGACGTGTTGCTGGTGCTGTTGCTGATCTTTATGGCAACCGCGCCGATCATCACCCAGAGCGTTGAGGTCTCCCTGCCGGACGCCACCGATTCCAAGGCGGTGTCCAGTGACGATAATCCGCCGGTGATCCTCGAGGTTTCCGGTGTCGGTCAATATACGCTGGTGGTGGATCACAACCGCATGGAGTTGTTGCCGCCGGAGCAGGTTGCAGCCGAAGCCAAGTCGCGTTTAGCGGCTAACCCGAAGACGGTCTTTTTGATCGGCGGGGCGAAGGAAGTACCCTACGATGAGATTATCAAGGCATTGAATATTCTCCATCAGGCGGGCGTCGCTTCCGTGGGGCTGATGACCCAGCCAATCTGACCCTGAGGTTAGAGGCAACCCGGTTCCTGTGCTCAGGCGCAGGAACCCCGTATAAGCAACACCAGTTTTTGGGAATCTATTTTGGTAAAGGCAACTGAGCAAAACGATAAGCTGAACCGCGCCGTTATTGTTTCGGTCGTTCTGCACTTCATATTGATTGCCCTGCTGATTTGGGGATCGCTGCAAGAAAACGTCAACATGGACAGCGCCGGCGGTGGCGGCGAGGGTTCGGTTGTCGGTGCAGTGATGGTCGATCCTGGGGCAGTGGTGGAGCAGTACAACCGCCAGCAACAGCAGAGTAACGACGCGCAGCGTGCTGAAAAGCAGCGCCAGAAAAAAGCGGAGCAACAGGCCGAAGAACTTCAGCAGAAGCAGGCGGCGGAACAACAGCGCCTGAAAGAGCTGGAGAAAGAGCGTTTGACCGCGCAAGAAAAAGCGGCGCAGGACGCGAAAGAACAGGCTGAACAGCAAAAGCAGGCCGCAGAGCAGCAAAAGCAAGCGGCAGAACAGCAGAAACAGGCCGCCGAGCAAGAAAAGCAGGCCGCTGAACAGCAAAAAGTGGTCGAGAAGGCTGCGGAGAAAGCCAAAGAACAACAGAAGGTAGCGGAAGCGGCCGCCGCCAAGGCCAAGGCCGAAGCGGATAAAGTTGCCAAGGCACAAGCGGACGCGCAGAAGAAAGCGGAAACTGAAGCCAAGAAAGAAGCCGCCGCCGCCGCTGCCGCCAAGAAACAGGCGGAAGAAGCGAAGAAAGCGGCTGCCGCTGAGCAAAAAGCGACTGAAGCCGCAGAGAAAAAAGCGGCTGCCGACGCCGAGAAGAAAGCCGCAGCGGAAGCTGAGAAGAAAGCTGCAGCAGAAGCCGAGAAAGCCGAGAAAAAGGCAGCTGCTGACGCCGAGAAGAAAGCGGCCGCAGAGGCTGAGAAAAAAGCGGCTGCTGCCGAGAAGGCCGCAGCCAAGAAAGCCGCAGCGGATGCCAAGAAGAAAGCTGCTGCCGAAGCTGCAGCTCAGTCCTCAGAGGTTGACGATCTCTTTGGCGGTTTGGCAGACGGTAAAAACGCGCCGAAAGGCGGCGGCGCCAAGTCTGGCGGCGCTAAGTCGAAGGGCGACGGTAAACCTGCCGGTCAGGGCAATGCCAAGACCGCAGGGGCCAGTGGGGCCGATATTAACGGTTATAAGAGCCAAATTCAGGCAGCTATAAAGAGCAAGTTCTACGGTGCTTCGGATTACAGTGGGAAAACCTGCGATCTGCGTATCCGCTTGGCTCCTGATGGTTTATTGATTAGCGTTCAGGCTGCGGGCGGCGATCCTGCCTTATGTCAGGCAGCGGTAGCAGCAGCAAAATCGGCAAATATTCCTAAACCGCCGAGCGATGCCGTTTATCAGCAATTTAAGAGTTCTATCCTTGAATTTAAACCACAGTAATGGTTGTTTGAGCTGAGTCATATCGCAGGGATGTACTAAGGTAACCAACAGGGATTATGTAGTTTTGTTTGCGTTGGTTTGTTAAAATTCTGCTAATTTATCGCAGGCATCCCGCCTGGATAAGGGAGATGAGATGAAGCAGGCATTTCGAGTAGCGTTAGGTTTTTTAATACTGTGGGCGTCCGTTCTTCATGCGGAAGTTCGCATCGAAATCACCCAAGGGGTCGACTCTGCTCGTCCGATTGGTGTGGTACCGTTTAAATGGGCAGGCCCAGGCACGCCTCCGGAAGACATTGGCAAGATTGTCGGCGCGGATTTGCGCAATAGCGGCAAATTCAACCCTATTGACGTGGCGCGCATGCCGCAGCAACCGACCTCTGCGTCTGAAGTGACGCCGGCGGCCTGGACTGCATTGGGCATTGACGCGGTCGTGGTCGGCCAGGTGCAACCTGGTGCAGACGGCGGCTACCTGATCTCCTATCAGCTGGTGGACACTTCAGGTTCACCGGGCACCGTATTGGCGCAAAACCAGTATAAAGTGACCAAACAATGGTTACGTTATTCTGCACACACCGCCAGTGATGAAGTGTTCGAGAAGCTGACCGGTATCAAGGGCGCGTTCCGTACTCGCATCGCTTACGTAGTGCAGACCAACGGCGGGAAATTCCCGTACGAGCTGCGCGTAGCGGATTACGACGGTTACAACCAGTTTGTGGTGCACCGTTCACCGGAGCCGTTGATGTCCCCGGCCTGGTCGCCGGATGGCAGCAAACTGGCGTACGTGACCTTTGAAAGCGGCCGTTCTGCGCTGGTCGTACAGACCCTGGCTAATGGCGCTATCCGTCAGATCGCTTCGTTCCCGCGTCACAACGGTGCACCGGCGTTCTCACCGGACGGCAGCCGTCTGGCCTTCGCGCTGTCTAAAAGCGGCAGCCTGAACCTGTACGTGATGAATCTCGGCTCTGGCCAGATCACGCAAATCACCGACGGGCGCAGCAACAATACCGAACCGACCTGGTTCCCGGATGGCCAGTCTCTGGCATATACCTCCGATCAGGGCGGCCGACCGCAGATTTATAAAGTCAGTGCCAGTGGCGGTGCGTCACAGCGTCTGACATGGGAAGGCTCTCAGAATCAGGATTCTGAAGTCAGCTCTGATGGTAAATTCCTGGTGATGGTGAGCTCCAATAGCGGCGCTCAGCATATCGCCAAACAAGATCTTGGATCGGGAGCCGTTCAAGTTTTAACCGGCACGTTCCTGGACGAAACGCCTAGTATTGCGCCAAATGGCACCATGGTGATCTATAGCTCCACGCAAGGTATGGGCTCCGTGCTGCAACTGGTATCGACTGATGGGCGTTTCAAAGCGCGTCTTCCGGCAACTGATGGACAGGTCAAATTCCCTGCCTGGTCGCCGTATCTGTGATGCATGTGTAAATATGTATGGCAAACTATAAAAGGATCAAAGAAATGCAACTGAACAAAGTGCTGAAAGGGCTTCTGCTGGCACTGCCAGTTCTGGCTGTAGCGGCTTGTAGTTCTAACAAAAGCGCAAACAACGACCAATCTGGTCTGGGCGCTGGCGCTGGCACTGGTACAGAAAACGGCAGCAGCAACCTGTCTTCTGAAGAACAAGCTCGTCTGCAGATGCAAGAACTGCAGAAGAACAACATTGTTTACTTCGGCCTGGACAAGTATGACGTGAGCTCCGAGTTCGCTCAGATGCTGGACGCACACTCTGCATTCCTGCGTAACAACCCGTCTTACAAAGTGACCGTTGAAGGCCACGCGGACGAACGCGGCACGCCGGAATACAACATCGCTCTGGGCGAGCGTCGTGCTAACGCAGTTAAAATGTACCTGCAAGGCAAAGGCGTTTCAGCTGACCAGATCTCTATCGTTTCTTACGGTAAAGAAAAACCAGCAGTACTGGGCCACGACGAAGCAGCTTATGCTAAAAACCGTCGCGCAGTTCTGGTTTACTAAGAGAATCGCATGAACAGTAACTTCAGACGTCACTTGTTGAGTCTGTCGTTACTGGTTGGCGTAGCGGTCCCATGGGCCGCTACTGCCCAAGCGCCAATCAGTAATGTCGGCTCCGGCTCGGTCGAAGACCGTGTCACTTCACTTGAGCGTATCTCCAATGCTCAGGGCCAGCTTTTAAACCAACTCCAGCAACAACTCTCTGACAACCAGCGCGATATTGACTCTCTCCGCGGGCAAATCCAGGAAAGCCAATATCAACTGAATCAGGTTGTTGAACGCCAAAAGCAGATCTATCAACAGATGGATAGCATCAGCCAGGGCGGCGCTCAGAGCTCCGCAGCCGCTGCGGGTGCCGCAGGTGGGGCAGCAGCGGCTGCCTCCACCGACGGCGCTGACAGCGCGCCTGCGGGCGCCTCAGCAGCACCGGCCAGTACGGGTGATGAAAACAGCGACTACAACGCCGCTGTTTCATTGGCGCTGGAAAAAAAACAGTATGATCAGGCGATCTCCGCTTTTCAGACCTTCGTAAAACAGTACCCAAAGTCTACTTATCAGCCCAACGCCAATTATTGGCTGGGGCAGTTGTTCTACAACAAGGGTAAGAAAGACGATGCGGCCTACTATTTTGCCGTCGTGGTGAAGAATTATGCAAAATCACCTAAGGCGCCGGACGCAATGTACAAGGTGGGTATCATCATGCAGGAAAAAGGGCAGGCCGATAAAGCCAAAGCCGTGTTCCAGCAGGTGATTAAACAATACCCAACCAGTGCTGCGGCCAAACAGGCGAAAAGTCGCGTTGCCGGTTAGTCAGCAAAAAAATGAGCCCAGAAATTAGTCTATCTGACCGCTTTCTGGGCTCATTCGTGTGAAGAACAAGCAGTTGAACCACTTGTTTTAAAATTTAAGTTGCGCTGCCAAGATAAATTAGTAATATATGCCGCCGTTGCCAAGACAACTTGCAAGATGTTAAAGCAGCTAGGAAATTGGGTCGTTAGCTCAGTTGGTAGAGCAGTTGACTTTTAATCAATTGGTCGCAGGTTCGAATCCCGCACGACCCACCAATTCCTGAAGTAGTAGCAGTAACCACACTAGTGGGTGATTAGCTCAGTTGGTAGAGCATCTCCTTTACACGGAGGGGGTCGGCGGTTCGAGCCCGTCATCACCCACCACTGCTGTGGGTCGTTAGCTCAGTTGGTAGAGCAGTTGACTTTTAATCAATTGGTCGCAGGTTCGAATCCCGCACGACCCACCATTTTTAGATGTGATTACGATGTGGAATCGTAAGGGTGAGAACCGTAAAGGTTCGAGTCTCGCAAAGCGAGACAACATCACGAAGTGATGGCCTGAAGGGTGAGGCTAAAAGCCGAATAATCCCGCACGACCCACCATTTCAGAGTTGTTTTTCCGCAATACAAATCCTCGGTTTTGTATTCGTAGTTCAGCAGTAAACCACGTCAGTGGGTCGTTAGCTCAGTTGGTAGAGCAGTTGACTTTTAATCAATTGGTCGCAGGTTCGAATCCCGCACGACCCACCATTTTAGACGTGATTACGACGTGGAATCGTAAGGGTGAGAACCGTAAAGGTTCGAGTCTCGCCAGGCGAGACAACATCATGAAGTGATGGCCCGAAGGGTGAGGCTAAAAGCCGAATAATCCCGCACGACCCACCATTAATATTGCAGCGAGTCTCTCTCCTGCTTACGCGTTTCAGCAGTAAACCACATCAGTGGGTCGTTAGCTCAGTTGGTAGAGCAGTTGACTTTTAATCAATTGGTCGCAGGTTCGAATCCCGCACGACCCACCATTCTTTCCGATACACCAGTATTACTCCCAAACTTAAATATCATATATCGCACGATTCGTGTGGGTGAGAGCCTGCGTTCAGGTTCGACAAAATTGCTCCGTCAATTTTGGACAGCGCTTGCGCTGGCCTGAAGGGCGAGGCCAAAGGCCGAATCAATCCCGCACGACCCACCATTCTTTCCGATACACCAGTACTACTCCCAAACTTAAATATCATATATCGCACGATTCGTGTGGGTGAGAGCCTGCGTTCAGGTTCGACAAAATTGCTCCGTCAATTTTGGACAGCGCTTGCGCTGGCCCGAAGGGCGAGGCCAAAGGCCGAATCAATCCCGCACGACCCACCATTCTTTCAGTCCGTGCACCACTTCTATAAACACGCACTTTTCACTTCCTGATAAACCGCACCTACTGAAATCGCCTTTCTTTTGTCATAATTCAATCCATTAAACATTATCATCGCAAAAATGAAAATATCAGCGGACTTTTGGCGTGTTTTTAGGTATTTTGTTTAGTATATAAAACGAGTGGCGGTTGCGAAGGGGCATACCCGGGCAGCAGACACCCAGCCTAGCACAGAGACGATTGTAGCGATGAGTGAAATGTTTGATGTCAATGCGGCGGTGTATCCGTTCCCGCCCAAACCGGTGCCGCTGGATGTAGCGGAAAAGGCGTTTTATCGCGAGAAGATTAAAACCCTGCTCAAGCAGCGCAATGCGGTGATGGTGGCTCATTACTACACCGATCCGGAAATTCAGGCGCTGGCGGAAGAAACCGGCGGCTGCGTGGCGGATTCGCTGGAGATGGCGCGCTTTGGCAGCAATCATCCGGCCTCGACTCTGCTGGTCGCCGGCGTGCGCTTTATGGGGGAAACCGCCAAGATCCTCAGCCCGGAAAAACAGGTGCTTATGCCGACGCTGAACGCCGAGTGTTCGCTGGATCTCGGCTGCCCGGAAGAAGAGTTTCATGCATTTTGCGACAGCCACCCGGATCGCACCGTGGTGGTCTACGCTAATACCTCGGCGGCGGTAAAGGCGCGTGCGGATTGGGTGGTAACATCCAGCATCGCCGTAGAGTTGATAGAACACCTCGACAGCCTGGGCGAAAAAATCATCTGGGCGCCAGACCGCCATCTGGGCAACTATGTACAAAAGCAGACGGGCGCTGACGTACTGTGCTGGCAAGGGGCCTGTATCGTCCATGACGAGTTTAAAACCCAGGCGCTGATGCGTATGAAAGCCCTGTACCCGGAAGCGGCGATACTGGTGCATCCAGAGTCCCCACAGGCGGTGGTCGATCTGGCCGATGCGGTCGGCTCAACCAGCCAACTGATTCAGGCGGCCAAAACGCTGCCCAACCCGCAGCTGATTGTTGCCACCGATCGCGGCATTTTTTATAAGATGCAGCAGGCCTGCCCGGACAAAGAGCTGTTCGAGGCGCCAACCGCCGGTGAAGGTGCCACCTGCCGCAGTTGCGCGCACTGCCCGTGGATGGCGATGAACGGTCTTAAGGCGATTGCCGACGGGTTAGAGCAGGGCGGCGCCCTGCATGAAATCCACGTGGATGCCGCGCTGCGCGAAAAGGCGCTGATCCCGCTTAACCGGATGCTGGACTTTGCCGCGCAGTTGAAAATGCAGGTCAAAGGGAACGCTTAAGTTAACCATTTGATAAGGAAGAACAGATGAGTTTTTTCAGTACCAGCAATATATTGGTGCACATTCCGCTGGGGGCGGGCGGTTACGATCTGTCATGGATTGAAGCCATAGGTACCTTGTTCGGCCTGCTGTGCATCTGGTACGCCAGCAAAGAGAAAATCATCAACTATCTGTTCGGTCTGATTAACGTCACGCTGTTTGCGGTGATTTTCTTTCAGATCCAGCTTTACGCCAGCCTGTTGCTGCAACTGTTCTTTTTTGTCGCCAATATCTACGGTTGGTATGCCTGGAGCCGCCAAACCCAGGACAATCAGGCCGAACTGAAAATCCGATGGCTGCCGTTGCCGAAAGCGCTGGCCTGGGCAGCGGTGTGCGTTATCGGCATTGCCCTGATGACCTTCAATATCGACAGCGTCTTTGCCTGGCTGACGCAGCTTGCTGTGACAGTAATGCAGGGAATGGGCTTCAGCGTGCAAATGCCGCAGCTGCAGCCGGATGCTTTCCCGTTCTGGGATTCGGCGATGATGGTGCTGTCGATCGTGGCGATGATCCTGATGACGCGCAAATACGTGGAAAACTGGCTGTTGTGGGTGGTGATTGACGTGATCAGCGTGGCGATTTTCACCTACCAGGGCGTGTACGCCATGGCGCTGGAATACGTGATCCTGACGCTGATTGCGCTGAACGGTTCCTGGTTGTGGATCAAAAGTGCAGGTCGCAACCATTCCCTGCCGTTATCTTCCTCGCAATAACAAACGCAGAGGGCGCCAAACTGGCGCCCTCGTGATTTTAGTGGTGATGACCCAGATGTGAATGCGAGCCGGAATGTGAGTGGTCACTCGGCTCGGGGGCCCGGTTAATCCCGCAGTCCGGCGTATCACAGTGCTGATATTCCATCTGAATGGTGACATGGCCGATACGGTAGTGTTCCAGCAGATAAGCCTGAATGCGGCGCAGCAGGCCATCGTGGTCATTTGGCGGTATCACTTGCGCATGCAGCGTCATCAGTTTCTGTTCGCCAATCTGCCAGACGTGAACGTGATGAATATTGCGTACCTCAGGAATATTCAGGCACAGGTCTTTTTGCAGTTTGTTGATATCCACTTCCTGCGGTGTGCCTTCCAGCAACTCGTGAAAGCTTTCTTTCAACAGCCGCCAGGCGCTGCGTAGCACCAGACAGGACACCAGCACCGACAATATCGGGTCAATCGGCGTCCAGCCGGTGCTCAGGATCACAATGGCGGCTACGATCGCCCCCACCGAGCCCAGCAAATCCCCCAACACGTGCAATGCAGCGGCCCGCACGTTGATATTCTTCTCTTCCGTACCGCGGTGCAGCAGCCAGAAGGCGAACAGGTTAGCCAGAAGCCCCGCTATGGCGATGATCAGCATCGGTGTACCCATTACCGGCTGTGGCTCGAAGAAACGCCTTATCGCCTCCCACAGGATGAATACCACGATCACCAGCAGGGCGGCGGCATTGAGGAACGCTGCCAGCGTGGTCAGGCGCAAATAGCCGAAGGTATGGCGCGCGTTGGGTTTCCGCTGCGAAAAGTGTACGGCCATCAGCGCCACCAGCAACGCCGCAGCGTCGGTGAGCATATGGCCGGCGTCGGCCAGCAGCGCCAGCGAACCGGAAATCAACCCGCCGGCCACTTCGGCGATCATAAATACCGCAGTGACTAAAAAAGCGGTCAGTAGGCGTTTACTATTACTGTCTTTTGGCAGGTGTGCCTGTGAGGAGTCCGTCATTATTTATCCTTATGTAGGGCGAAATACAGCGCGTCAGTGCTGACCAGACCGTCCAGTTCTATCAGTATCTGTTCTACTAACGCACTCAATTCAGTATAGGCGGCCTGGGCCAACATCCCATCACGGCCGCTTTCCACCAGCAATTGGCACAGGCTTGCGGCCTCTGGCTGTTGCAACATCAGCAGGCTGCCCTTGATGCGGTGTGCGGACTGCCCAAGGCTCGGCCAGTCTTCGCCCTCTGCCGCTTTGTCAAGCCGTTGCCGGTCTTGTCGCAGTGTGGAGAGCAGCGTGGTCGCCAGGCGTTGCGCCATCTGCCGATCGTTACCGGCCATATCGGCCAGCATCCGTTGCATGTCAGTAAGGGCTAACTGCCCTTCCTGCGCCTGCGGTTGCTGCGGTAACGCCTGAGCAATGGCGGCCAGTGAAATCGGTTTGGTCAAAAAGCGATCGATAGCCACCTGTCCTTGTGGAATGCGGGTAAATTCCTGCACGTCTGCCGAACAGAGAATAATCTGGCAGGCCGGCCGCTGATATCGCTGTTCATCGCGTCGTAGTAGTCTCGCCAATGTCAGGCCGTCCGGGCGCGGCATGTTGTAATCGATAAATAACAGGTCGAATGGTTGCCTGCGGTGCGCTTTCAGCAATGCGTAACCGTGCTCGAACAGCGCGGGCTGCAGGCCGAAGTGACGCAGTTGCCGCTCCATCAGCAACAGGTTGGTGGGGTGATCGTCAATCAGCGCCACGCGCAGCGTAGGAGGGGGCAGGCTGAGCGGTTGGTCGTTCTGGCGTGGGGGGGCGGCATCTGGGGCGGCCTGGGTTACCGGGACTGAAACCTTGACTTGCGTACCGATGCCGGGCTGTGAATGCAGCTCAATCTGGCCGTCCATTTGCTCGATAATTTCCTTGCAGATAGACAGCCCCAGCCCGGTTCCCTGAACCGAGACGCGTTGTGCGCCGCGTGCGCGGTAGAAGGGTTGGAACAGCTTGCCTATCTCATCGGCGGCGATGCCACAGCCGCTATCGGTCACCGTCAACAGCAGTTCGCCCTGTTGTTTATCCTGTTCGCGCCAGCCGATATTGACCTGAATGCTGCCGCGGGGAGTGAATTTAATGGCATTATTTATCAGGTTGTTAGCCACCTGAAGTAAACGCTCACCATCAATAACAACGGCGGCAGGAAGCTGGTGGCTGGCGGTAACGCTCAAGGTTACCGGGCGTTCGCCGATCAGCGGCTGATACAGCGCGCTGATGTGGGCTATCCAGGGTTGCAGCGCCATGGCTTTTGGCACCAGCGTCAGCGATCCGGTTTCCAGCCGGGCGTAATCTTGTAGGTCATTGAGCAAATTGAGCAAGGATGACGCCGAACTGTAAATGACCGGCAGCCCCTCCGGCATCGGCTGGCGTTTCAGCTCCAGTTCCAGCAGGCCGAGGATGGCGTGCATGGGCGTGCGCAGTTCATGGCTGATGGTGGCCAGAAACTTGCTTTTCATCCGGTTCTCGGCTTCGGCATGGCGGCGTGCTTGTTCGATCACTTCACGCTCACGTTTTTCCCGCCGCTGCAAAACAAAGCGGCGCAGAGTCAGCGCCAGCAACAGCAGGATCGCTGCCGCCAGTAGCGCCAGCAGCCAGGTAGTTTGCGGTTGCATGCGGTTGTCGTTCACCGCATCAATCAGGTTGCTGCGATCGACAATCCACTCATCGCGCAGCGATTGCAGCGTTTCCGAGGGGATCTGCATCAGGTTTTTATCGAGGATAGCCAGCAGAAGCGGCTGATCTTGGCGCACGCCGAACGCCACCGGATAGGCGATATTATTGGCGGCGAACGCCAATTTTATTGCCCCGGCATAACGTGACAGAGCGATAAAGTTTGCCGAGATCACGTTATCCACCAGCGCATCCAGTTGGCCGTTGGCCAGAGCGTCATACATCGCCTTGCTGTCGGCAAAATGAATTAGCTCTTCGTTCGGCGGCACCAGCCCTTGCGCCAGATCGCCCTGCAAGACGCCGATGCGTTTGCCGGCCAGATCGCTCCAGGTAGAAATCCCGTTGGCGTACTGACCGACGTAAACCCCCCACAGTGAACGGTGAATCGGCATGCTGGCGCTGTAACGCGCCTTAACGCCACGCGCCAGCGGCAGAGCGGTGCGGAAACTGGCCTGGCCGGATAGCACCAACTGGTCTGCCTGTTCGGCGTTGCGCGCCCATAGCGGAGCAAAACGCAGCCCGGTGTTTTGCGCAATGATCTTGAGTATGTCGATCGCGTAGCCGCGCGGCTGGCCGTCGGAACCGCGATAGGCGAACGGGAAGTTATTCTCTATGGCGGCGTAATAAACGGTGCGGTGCTTTTCTACCCAGCTTTTTTCCATCTGCGTCAGATCGGCGTTGCCGGTATCGAGATAGCTGGGGATCTTTTTGCTCCAGCGGCTTTGAATGGCGTTCATCAACTCCATCGGCGCATCGGCGATAGCGACGTTGAGGGTGTCGATCAGTGCCGGGTTGTCGGCGGCGAAGACGAAAGACAGGTTACCGAGATTGACCGTGCTTTCGATCTGATAAAGCTGGCCGAGCTGCAACTGGTCAATAATAAAGCTGGCACTGGCTTCGTCGGCAATAAAGTAATCGCTGCTGCCGTTCAGCAAGGCGTACACCGCCTGCAGGTTGTTGTCATAACGCTGAACGTGGGAAGACACCGCCTTCAGCGCGTTGCCGGCCTGCATATCGGTCAGGGTACTGATTGCCACCCGTGCATCGGCGGAGTTAAGCATCACCCGGCGGTCATTGCTCCGATCGCGCAGCACGCGCAGGTTGCTGACATAGTAAGGCTGGGAGATTTTCAGATCCTCCAGCGCCTCGTTCTGCGGAATGCCGTACAGCAGATCGATAGCGCCGTTGTGCAGCGCTTGCTCGAGCTGCGCCAGATCGGCGAAACCGTAGATCTGAAAGCGAATGCCGGTGACCTGCTGGACATAACCGAGGTAGTCGGCGTTCAACCCGTACAGATCGTCATCCACAATAATGTTATAGGGGCTGGCATTCTCGCTGATGATCCCTACGCGCAGCGTTGCGTCGCGCCAGGGATTTTTCTCGCTGGCGATCAGCATGTCCGCCGGAATATTCAGGTTACTGACCAACTGATAAGACACCGGTTGCGCCGCGTACGCGACGTTGCCGAGGTTGAACAACATCGCCAGCAGCAACAGAACGCCACGCATCATGGCGCCAGCTCTCTAAATACCGCCACCAGTTCCAACAGATTGCTGGCGCCGGTTTTGCGCAGAATATTCTTCTTGTGGGTGCTGACGGTTTTGTTGCTGATGTTCAGCATCTCGGCAATTTGCAGATTGGACAGCCCCTTGCTGAGCAGGCCGAGGATCTGCAGCTCTTTGGGCGTCAGCAGCACTCCCTCTGCCGGCTGCGTTTCTTCCGCCATCGCGGCGGCGGGAAAACTCGGCTCCCCGGCCAGCACGGTTTCAATTGCCTGCACCAGTTGTTCAAGCCGGCTGCCTTTATGCACAAACCCGTTAGCGCCGGCCGCCCAGGCCATGCGGGCGTAGATCTCTTCTTCCTGCGCGGTGTAGATCAGGATCGGTTGCTGCGGGTAGTGGCGGCGGATTTTTTTCAGCAGTTGCAAGCCGTCTACCTGCGGCAGGCCGATATCCAGAATGACCAGCGAAAAATCGGCTGCGGCCAAGTGGGCCAACGCCTGAACATCATTCTGAACCGCCTGCAGGCTATAAGGGCGGGAAGACTTCATTAGCGCCGCTTCCAGTGCGACATGAACCACCGGGTGGTCATCAACTAATAACAGAGAAGGCATGGTTTGGCTCAAGTAACGGTATCCTGATCGCTAGCATAGCGAAAAAGGAGCCACTGCGCTCTCCCGATGAAACAGCACAATCTACTGATAATTTGGCCGTTCCGCCGGGAGGCGGCAAAGGTGATTTACAGCGCTACCCTCACAGGCTAAATTGGTTGGATCTACGCTCTGTGAAATACCGCCCCTCGATACCGAATGGAAAAGTTATGAATTACCAAAATGACGATTTACGCATTAAAGAAATTAAGGAACTCCTGCCACCGGTGGCCCTGTTAGAGAAGTTTCCGGCCACTGAACGTGCAGCTGAGACGGTGTCCCTGGCGCGCAGTGCAATTCACAAGATCCTTCGCGGTAACGACGATCGCCTGCTGGTGGTCATCGGCCCATGCTCGATCCACGACACCAAAGCGGCAAAAGAGTATGCCGAGCGCCTGCTGACGTTGCGTCAGGAACTGAGTGGCGAGCTGGAAGTGGTGATGCGCGTTTACTTTGAAAAACCGCGTACCACCGTGGGCTGGAAAGGGCTGATCAACGATCCGCAGATGGACAACAGCTTCCAGATCAACGACGGTCTGCGCCTGGCCCGTAAGTTGCTGTTGGATATCAACGATAGCGGCTTGCCGGCTGCGGGGGAATTCCTCGACATGATCACCCCGCAGTACCTGGCTGATCTGATGAGCTGGGGCGCGATCGGCGCACGTACCACGGAATCCCAGGTGCACCGCGAGCTGTCTTCCGGCCTGTCTTGCCCGGTTGGTTTCAAGAACGGTACCGACGGCACCATCAAAGTGGCGATTGACGCCATCAACGCTGCCAGCGCGCCGCACTGTTTCCTGTCGGTGACCAAATGGGGCCACTCGGCGATCGTTAACACCAGCGGTAACGGCGATTGCCACATTATTCTGCGCGGCGGCAAAGAGCCGAACTACAGCGCGGCGCATGTGAAAGAAGTCAAAGACGGCCTGGTCAAAGCGGGTCTGCCTGCGCAGGTGATGATCGACTTCAGCCACGCCAACAGCAGCAAGCAGTTCAAAAAGCAGCTGGAAGTGAATGCGGACGTCTGCAAACAGGTAGCCGGCGGTGAAAAAGCGATTATCGGCGTGATGATCGAAAGCCATCTGGTGGAAGGTAACCAGAATCTGGAAAGCGGCGAGCCGCTGGTCTATGGCAAGAGCGTGACAGACGCTTGCATCGGCTGGGAAGACACGGAAACCGTGCTGCGCGAGTTGGCGGCGGCGGTTAAGGCGCGTCGCGCCTGATACATCGAGCTCGGCCCGTTAAATCGGCATAAAAAAGCCCCCGGCCAAAACCGGGGGCTTTTTAGATCAACGGGCGAAAATTACTTCGCTTTACCCTGGTTTGCCACGGCGGCCGCTTTAGCAGCGATCTCGTCGGCATTGCCCAGGTAGTAACGTTTGATTGGCTTGAAGTTTTCGTCGAATTCATACACCAACGGCACGCCGGTTGGGATGTTCAGTTCGAGGATCTCATCTTCGCTCAGCTTATCCAGGTATTTCACCAGCGCACGCAGCGAGTTGCCGTGAGCGGCAACGATAACGCGCTCGCCGCTTTTGATGCGCGGCAGAATTTCTTCGTCCCAGTAAGGGATCACGCGATCAATAGTCAGCGCCAGGCTTTCGGTCAGCGGCAGCTCTTTTTCGGTCAGCGCTGAGTAACGTGGATCGTGGCCCGGGTAACGCTCATCATCTTTGGTCAGCTCTGGTGGGGTAACGGCGAAGCCGCGACGCCATTGCTTAACCTGCTCGTCACCGTATTTTTCAGCGGTTTCAGCCTTGTTCAGACCCTGCAGCGCACCGTAGTGGCGTTCGTTCAGCTTCCAGGATTTTTCAGTCGGCAGCCAAGCCTGATCCAGTTCGTCCAGAATGTTCCACAGGGTATGGATCGCGCGCTTCAGGACGGAGGTGTAAGCAAAGTCAAAAGAGAAACCTTCATCTTTCAACAGCTTGCCTGCTGCTTTCGCTTCGGTGCGACCTTTGTCGGACAAATCAACATCATACCAACCGGTAAAGCGGTTTTCGTTGTTCCACTGGCTTTCGCCGTGACGCACCAGAACCAGCTTAGTTACAGCCATAGCTTAACTCCTTAATAATCTGACATTTCAATGATAACGAAAATCATTATATTGCCGCGGCCTGTGGCTCGGCAATCGATAGTGTCTAACCATAGCCAATTTCTTGCCGCAAAGTAAGTGCTGTTCTGAGGAAAAGCTGAATCGATCAGGCGGGCGTCACGGGGGAAACCGGCACGGCGCAATGAGATCCCGCCGTGCCGCTAGCGAAGGGCTATCAGGCTGATTTTTTCAGACAGTTGCTCATAAAGGTTTTACGCTCGTCGCCTTTCAGGCTTTTGGTTTTGGCATCGGCGTTACAGGTTTTCATTTTCTGCTGTTGCGGTGTCAGGGTTTTCGCTGCAGTGGAACCTTCTGCCTTCAGGCAGGTGCTCATGAAGGTCGTGCGGTCTGCCCCTTTCAGCGTTTTGGTGGAGGCTTGTTGATTACAATCAGTCATGCGCTTCTGCTGAGCAGCCTGCGCCGGTGAAGGCGTTTTTGTTGCGGTTGCGGTATCGGCAGCCATCAGGTTGGTGCTCAGCAGTAAACCCGCCAGTAATGGGAGTGCAGTAATCAGACGCATAGGTGTTCCTTCAGCTATTGGCCGGCCAGAGATGGCCGAAAATTGTGACGCAGCACAAGGCGTTGTGCTTATCACCGTAGCCTGATTCTAGTGTGCGCTTTGGAATAAGGAAAGGCAGGTGCCGGTGGGGGCGGCGTGTAAAAAGGTAAGCATTTATAACAAATGGCCCCTGGCCGCATGGCAAGGGGCGTGGCGGGTCAGATAGGATAAAACTGATAATGGGTGGCACTTTGATATTGCTGCCCCGGCTTGAGCCAACAGTCCGGCTGCGGCCATTCCGGGTGGTGCGGGCTGTCGGGCAAAAACTCGCTTTCCAGCGCTATGCCGGCGTAACTGGCGTAGCTGCCGCCATCACGTGCCGGTGTGCCGTCCAGGTAATTGCCGCTGTACAGTTGCAGCGCCGGAGCGCTGGTGAAGACGCTCATCTGCACCTGACCATCCGCCGACCACAGGTGCGCCGCCGGGCAGTCCAGTGCGCCGCAGGTACGGTGCAGCAGATAGGCATGATCGTAGCCTTTTACCCGCTGCTGATCGCGGTCACGCAGGAAATCCTGCAGCAGCGTTTTCGGGTGGCGAAAATCCATGCCGCTGCCGTCCACCGGCGTGAGTTCGGCGTTGGGTATGCCCTCGCTGTCGACCGGCAGATAACGGTCGGCAAACAGTTGCAGCCGTTGCCGGCGGGCGTCGGTGTCGGCGCCGTCCAGATTGAAATAGGCGTGGTTGGTCAGATTGACCGGGCAGGCGCGATCGGTCCGGGCCTGATAGCTGATTTCCAGCCGGTTATCGGCAGTGAGCCGGTAATTGACTTCAACCTCGAGATTGCCGGGAAATCCCTGGTCGCCGTCGGGTGAATGCAGCGCGTAACTCACCTGCTGCGTGTCTTGTTGAACAATCCGCCAGCGACGGGCGTTGAAGCCTTCCGGCCCGCCATGCAGTTGGTGTTCCCCTTGATTGGCGAGCAGCGGATGAGGCTTGTTGTCGACCAGCAGGCTGGCGTAGGCGATACGGTTGGCATAGCGTCCGACGGTGGCGCCAAGATAGGCCGCTTGCCGCTGGTAATCCGCCGGTGTCCGGCAGCCCAGCAGCAGTTCACGCGTTTTGCCCGATTTCAGCGGTAGCACGGCGGAAAGCCAGGTAGCGCCCCAGTCCATCAGCGTGACCGTCATCCCGCCGGCGTTCTGCAACCGGGTTAGCTGGTAGGGCTGGCCATCAGGGGCCAGTTGCAGGCTGTCTGTCAGCATATTCCGGCCCCCGCTGATGCCTTGCAAACGTAAAAGGTTTCCTGAAGTCCGTTGGTTTGCAACGGATACTCCCGCGCTACCGTCTCGCGCACCTGTTCCACCAGTTCTTGCGGCATCAGCGCCACGATGCAGCCGCCAAAACCGCCGCCGGTCATGCGCGCGCCGCCGCGATCGCCGATAACGTTTTTGACGATCTCCACCAACTGGTCGATCGGCGGTACGGTAATGGCAAAGTCATCCCGCATTGAAGCGTGAGATTCCGCCATCAGCCTGCCCATCAGTTTCATATCGCCCGCTGCCAATGCATCTGCGGCGGCCAGGGTGCGATCGTTTTCGGTGATCACGTGGCGCGCTCGCTTGGCGACGATCGGATCCAATTCATGCTGGATAGGGAAGAACAGATCCGGGCTGACGTCGCGCAGTGCCTTGACGCCGAAGAAGCGTGCGGCGGCTTCGCATTGTTCGCGACGGGTGTTGTATTCGCTGTCCACCAGCCCGCGCTTCACGTTGGAGTTGATGATTACCACGGCAATATTTTCCGGGACCGACACCGCACGGGTCTCCAGTGAACGGCAATCGATCAGTAAGGCATGATCCTGTTCACCGAGCGCGGAAATCAGCTGATCCATGATCCCGCAATTGCAACCGACGAACTGGTTCTCCGCCTCCTGGCCATTCAAAGCCAAGGCTACGCCATCCAGCGGCAGTTCATACAATGCCTGCATCACCTGGCCAACGGCCACTTCCAGTGAGGCGGAAGAGCTGAGGCCGGCGCCTTGCGGCACGTTGCCGGCGATCACCAGATCCGCGCCGCCAAAATTGGCGTTGCGCAATTGCAGGTGTTTGATCACGCCGCGGACGTAATCGGACCAAAGCTGGTCCGGGTGGCTGACGATTGGATCGTCGAGCGAGAACTGATCCAACTGGCCGTCGTAATCGGCCGCGATCACCCGGATCTGGCGATCGTCACGTCTGGCTCCGGCGATCACCGTTTGGTAATCAATGGCGCACGGCAACACGAAACCGTCGTTATAGTCGGTATGTTCGCCGATCAAATTCACGCGTCCAGGCGCTTGAATGGTCAGCGCGGGCGCGTAGCCAAAGCGTTGGGTGAAAATGGTGTGGGTATGATGTTTCAAACTCATTGCTTGGCTCCGGCTTCACGGTAATGAATGTCGTTAACGGCGCGCAGACGCTCTGCGGCCTGTTCTGCAGTCAGATCGCGCTGGGTTTCCGCCAGCATCTCGTAACCCACCATAAATTTACGCACCGTGGCGGAGCGCAGCAGTGGCGGATAGAAATGGGCGTGCAACTGCCAGTGACGATTATCCGCGTTATTGAAAGGTGCGCCGTGCCAGCCCATGGAATAGGGGAAAGAGCACTGGAACAGATTGTCGTAACGGCTGGTCAGTTTTTTCAGCGCTATGGCCAGGTCACTGCTCTGCGCGGCGCTCAGATCGGTAATGCGTTGCACTGCGGCCTTCGGCAGCAGCAGCGCTTCAAACGGCCAGGCGGCCCAGTAGGGCACCACGGCCAGCCAGTGTTCGGTTTCAACGATCGTACGGCTGCCGTCAGCGAGTTCACGCTGCACGTAATCCAGTAACAGAGGGGATTGGTGCTGTTGGAAATACTCGCGCTGCAGGCGATCTTCATGCTCGACTTCGTTCGGCAGGAAGCTATTGGCCCACACCTGCCCATGTGGGTGCGGGTTTGAGCAGCCCATGGCCGCCCCTTTGTTTTCAAATACCTGGACCCACGGATAGCTGTGCCCGAGATCGGCTGTTTGCTCTTGCCAGGTGGCAATCACCCGCTCCAGAGCCGCAAGCGTCAGTTCCGGCAGGGTTTTACTGTGATCGGGGGAGAAGCAGATGACCCGGCTGGTGCCGCGCGCGCTCTGGCAGCGCATGAGCGGATCCTGGTTTTCCGGTGCCTGCGGCGTATCCGTCATCAGCGCGGCGAAGTCATTGGTGAACACATAGGTGTCCTGATAATCCGGGTTTTTATCGCCGGTAACGCGGGTATTGCCAGGGCAGAGGAAGCAGTCCGGATCGTGCTGCGGCAGCGTTTCCTGCTGCGCGGATTCCTGTTGACCCTGCCATGGGCGCTTGGCGCGGTGCGGCGATACCAATACCCATTGACCGGTCAGCGGGTTATAGCGGCGATGGGGATGATCGATGGGATTAAAATCCGTCATTGCGGTTCCTTTTCTTGTCCGGTGCGGCTGTGTGTAATCGCTTTCATCAACGCCTGGCGCACCCTTTACAGATTAAAATGGATAACGATGCGCAAAAAGATAGCATGCCCGACGGAGTAAAAAGGTGATCCAGAGCGAAAAATGGAATCGTTTACACTTAAGGCAACAAGAAGGAATGCTGGTAATACGGCAGAGGGGTTAGAGCAGAGAAAGCAGGGCAACAAGCTGGATGATAGCGTTTTCATCCATAGCGCCGGCAGAGGGACTCCTGCCGGCTGAGAAGGTCAGGGATGTTGATACAGTGGATAAGTGAATAACAGCAGGTGCGTCAGATTAAGCCCGAAATGGAACAGGATCGGCACCCACAGGCGGCCGCTCCACATCCACGCCAGGCCGTAAATCAACCCGGCAAGCGTGGCGAAGGCTACCATCAGCATGCCACCGGCCAGGTGCGCGGCACCAAACACCAGTGCTGCGATTATCAATGCGGGCCAGGCGCCCAGCCACTGGCTGAGGCGTTGCTGCAGATAACCGCGAAACAGCGCTTCTTCCGCCATACAGACAAAAAACAGGTTGGCCATCACAAACGCCAGGATCCAGTCCGGTGCGTGCGGCTCAATCTTCAGCCCACCGAGGGCTACGGCCACCAGCAGTAAGGCAGGCACTGCCAGTATCAGCGCGATCCAGCCGGTTTTACCGGCGCTTTTACCGGTTTCAGCGGCAAACAACGTCGGCAGGCAGGCGAACAGCAGGAATGGCACCAGCGCTTTGTCGAAATTGTAATACATGGTGAACGGCGCGCTGAGCGGGCCGGGTTTCTCACCGTCGATCATCAATTGGTTATGGAACCCTGGTACCAGATGCAGGAATAGCGCCACGCAGCTTGCCACCACCAGCACTTCCAGCAGCACCGCCAGATTACGTTGGGCGCGGAAATGGTGCCGCAGGCCCGCCAAAGCGACAATGACCAACACATACACCAGACTCAGCGGGGTCAACACCCCGTGGTACATCCCCATGCCCGCCGACGCGGCCAGCACCAACCAGGCAATCAGCCGGTTAAATGGCAAAAAGAATAACGAAATCGAAAGTACGCCCCACATAACTCTATCCCTTTAAAATATGCACACAGCGCTCAGTGCCTGTGCGGCGTGTGAGTATGGCGAAGTTGAGCGCTATGACGAATAGTAACATAGAGAGGTTACAGCAAAGGTCCGGACAGTGATCTGACGTGAGTTTATTCGGCAACTGTCTGATTTACCCTTTCATCCAGGCCTGCGAGCGCATGATTTCCGCCAGGTTTTGCAAAATATCCAGGCTCTGTTGGTGTATCTCCTCGCTCGGCGCTGCGCACAAATCCTGCAATACGGTAACCTGAAAACCTGCGTCGTGAGCCTGTCGTGCGGTGCTTTCAATCGCCAGCGGGGTGCTGACGCCTCCCAGCAACAGGTGATGGCAACGATGCTGCTGCAACCAGGCTAACAAATTGTTACCGGCAAAAGCGGAAACGGCGTTCTTTTCGAACTGAACATCCACCGGCAACACTTGTAAAGCCTTGTCCCATTGGCAACCGGGGCTGCTCAAACGCAGAGCGCCGATCTGCTTCAGGTGGTTGAACAGCGGAGAGTGGGGCGGGATATCGTGATAATCGTCGGCAAACCCCACGCGTACCCAAATCACCGGAATTTTGCGCACCCGCGCGTAGGCCGCTGCGACATTGGTGTTGGCAATCAGGTCATGCGCCGCCACCTGTTCATGGCAGTGATTCGCGCGCCCCTTGGGGCCAATCAGATCCTCGATCAGATCGATAATAATCAGTGCGGCGGACATAGCCTCTCCAAAAATGAATCCTTCATCCCTTTATGATAAAAGGCCCACTGCGATGTGCTGCGGAGGAAGTGTTGCCGGATATGTCATCGGATGAGTGGCTGGGCCACCCCTCCGAAGGATTATCCAGAATGTCAGGCAAGCTGATCCTGCTGATAGCGGTAACCGTCACCGTCGGGCAAGAAGCTCAGGCGGTGGGTAATGCACTGTGGCGCGTCTTCCGCATGGTGGGAAACAAACAGTAATTGGGTGGCGCCCTGGCCGATCAGCACGTCGACAAAGCGGCGTACCAGTTGGCGATTGAGCGGATCCAGCCCCTGCAACGGTTCGTCGAGGATCAGCAACGCCGGATGCTTGACCAGCGCACGGGCGATCAACGCCAGCCGCTGCTGGCCCCAGGACAGGCTATGAAACGGCGTATCGCCGCGGGAACCGCCCAACCCCAACAGCGTCAGCCATTGGTCGGCCAATTGCTGCTGCCGGTCAGACACGGCCTGATAGATGCCGATGGAGTCGAAAAATCCGGACAGGATCACGTTGCGTACGCTTGAGCTGACACGATAGTCCAGATGCAGGCTGCTGCTGACATAGCCGATATGGCGTTTGATATCCCAGATGGTTTCTCCGCTGCCGCGGCGGCGGCCGAACAGGGTAAGATCGTTGCTGTAACCTTGTGGATGATCGCCGGTGATCAGACTGAGCAGGGTGGATTTACCGGCACCGTTAGGACCGACGATCTGCCAGTGCTCACCGGGGTTAACCTGCCAGTCGAGATGATTAAGGATGGGGCGATCGTTGTAACTGACCACGCCGTCACGCAGCACGATTAACGGTTGATCCGTCGGCAAGGTGGTTTTCTGGGCCGGATCCTCGGTTTCCGGCAGCGCCAGGCCATCCAGATTCTCGCTGTGTGCCAATTGCGCCACCAGCGCGTCCGCCATCACCTGCTGGCGTGTGCCCTGGCTTGCGAGAGTGCAATCTGCCAGCACCCCCACCTGCCGGATAAAGTCCGGCACCTCGTCAAAACGGTTGAGCACCAGTACTAGGGTGTAGCCGTGTCCGGAGAGTTCGTTTAGCAGTGCGGCCAACTGGGCGCGGGAATTCACGTCGAGCCCGTCGAAGGGCTCATCCAGGATCAGCAAGTCGGGCTGCGGCATTAACGCCCGGCACAGCAGGGTTTTGCGCGTTTCGCCCGTGGAAAGGTACTTAAAACGGCGCGTCAGCAGTGCAGTGATGCCAAACTGTGCGGCCAGTTGCGCGCAGCGCTCCGGGTCTTTCACTTCTTCTTGAATGATTTCCGCCGCGGTGCGGCCGGTGTCTTCTTCGCCGGGGCTGAGCAGGTCGGTATTGTTGCGTTGCCATTCGTCGCTGACCAGTTTTTGCAACTGTTCGAAGGAGATGCGCACCTGGCGGCTGAAATCGCTGCGGCGCTCGCCACTCAGCAGCACCAACTCATCGGCCAGCGCGCGCGCCAGGGCGGATTTTCCGCTGCCGTTGGCGCCGACAAAGGCCCAACTGTCGCCAGACTGAATCTCCAGCGTGTCCAGCGTCAGGGTACGGGTATCGCTTAAGCGAAATGAACCTTGCGAAATGTGCAGCAACGACATGACCTATTCCTTATACCCGTCGTATTTCAAGCCGCTGTGTGGCTGGCTGCGACTTGAAATCTATAGGGTATTTTGTAGATACTTTGTTTAGAAATAGGCCCATTGGCGGGTGAAGTCAATCGGCAAAAACGCAACGTTACGTTGCGTTTAACACAACGTGGCGACAATCACCCGGTCGGCGTTAAACAGGGCGTGCACCGCGCTGCCGGGTTGCAATTTAAGCTGTTGCAGCTCCTGATTGGCCACCGTGGCGCACAGGGTTTCGCCGCCCGCCAGCGTTACCAGTACTTCGCTGTGATCGGCGCTCGGCTGGATGCTGGCCACCACGCCCGCCAGTGCATTGTCCGCTGCCCCGATGAGGGCCGGATCGGTATTGAGCTTCACCCACGGCGCTTTAATCAGCGCCAACACTTCTTTTCCGGGGGCGAGCTGCAGCCGGTCGGCGCTCTGTTGGGTAAGTGCCGCGCTGAGGCGAGTTTTTCCATCGCTCAGTAAAATCTCCAAATGCTGCTGCACCTGCCGGTGGTCGCGCTCGATGACGGTGCCGAAGAACTGATTACGCGCGCTGGTTTGCAGCGAAAAGCGGGAGATCGCCGCCAGCAGGCTGTCGAGCGGCAGGTTGTCTTGCTGCAGTACGTCGAAGGCTTTTTGCTGGATTTGGCCCAACAGATCGTACAATTGGATCAGCCGTTCACCGTAGTGGGTGATCTGAGCGCCGCCGCCGCCCTTGCCGCCGGTGGCGCGTTCCACCACCGTTTGCTCCGCCAGTTGGTTCATGTCGTTAATGGCATCCCAGGCGCTTTTATAGCTGATGCCCGCCAGTTTGGCGCCCTGGCTGATGGAGCCGGTATGCCGGACCTGCTTGAGCAGCGCGATGCGGCGTGGATCGGCGAACAGTTTCTGCTGGAGTTTTAGGGTAAGGAGGATTTCGGCCTGCATAACGCGTCCTGTCGGCTGCAAAAGCCTTATTGTCGCCGATTTACCGGCAAAGCGCCAAAATGGCACGTTTGGCCGGTTACAAATTTCACCCGATGTTTAAAATAACTCCGTTTTAGCCGCTATTTTGGTTTAAAATGGCGCTACGTAGCGGTGTTCATTACCGCTCAATGGGCAGTTAAGTGAGGCTACCATGTTGGAATTATTGAAAAGTTTGCTGTTCGCTGTGGTAATGGTGCCGGTGGTCATGGCGATCATTCTCGGCCTGATCTACGGTTTGGCGGAAGTGTTCAACATTTTCTCCAAAGTGGGCCGCTCGAAAGAAAACCGCACTCAGCACTGATCGTCACCCATCCCCATCTCAATGCCCGCCGGTGCCGTTCGGCGGGTGTTTCTCAAGATATGTCTTCCCCTGCCGATAAACCGCATGACAAGTTTCTGCGCAACGTTATATTATTTTTTATATAACGAAGGGCGATATTGCACATTAATTTGCGGAGAACACCATGAAACAGCAATGGACTAAATGGGTCGGCGGTATTGTATTGGCATCAGGTATGGTCATGCAGGCGTCTGCGGCAGAGAAAATTACCGTTTTTGCGGCGGCATCGCTGACTAACGCGCTGCAGGATATCGCGGCCCAGTATCAGAAAGGCAAGGATGTGCAGGTGGTTTCTTCATTCGCCTCGTCTTCTACGCTGGCACGCCAGATTGAGCAGGGCGCTCCGGCCGATCTGTTTATCTCCGCCGATCAGCAGTGGATGGACTACGCCATCGACAAACAGCAGATGGTCAAAGAGACGCGGTATACGCTGTTGGGCAACGAACTGGTACTGATCGCCGCCAAAGACGGCAAGCAGGATAAAATTACGCTTAACAAACAGACCGACTGGGCGAAGCTGTTGAACGGCGGCCGCCTGGCGGTGGGGGATCCGGACCACGTACCGGCGGGGATCTACGCCAAAGAAGCGTTGCAGAATCTCGGCGTTTGGGCCGCGTTGGAGCCTAAGCTGGCGCGAGCCAACAACGTACGCAGTGCAATGGCGCTGGTGGAGCGCGGCGAAGCGCCGTTGGGCATTGTGTATGGCTCAGATGCGGTAGCCAGTGATAAAGTCAGCGTGGTGGGCGTCTTCCCGGAAGACAGCCACAAACCGGTTGAATACCCGATGGCAGTGGTTAAAGGCCATCAAACACCGGCCGTCAGCGCTTTTTATAACTACCTGAAAAGCCCGGAAGCGGCGGCTATTTTTCACCATTATGGATTCTCCCCGCGTAAATGATTCTGAGTGAGTACGAGTGGCAGGCCGTTGAACTGAGCCTGAAAGTGTCCGCCGTGGCGGTAGTTTGCAGCTTGCCTTTCGGCATTCTGATGGCCTGGATCCTGGTGCGTTGCCGTTTCCCCGGCAAATCGCTGCTGGACAGTCTTATCCACCTGCCGCTGGTGCTGCCGCCGGTGGTGGTCGGCTATATACTGCTGATCGCCATGGGGCGGCGCGGGGTGATTGGCGAATGGCTGTATGACTGGTTCGGTTTCAGTTTCAGCTTTAGCTGGCGCGGTGCGGCGTTGGCGTCCGCCGTGGTGGCGTTTCCGCTGATGGTGCGGGCCATCCGGCTGGCGCTGGAGGCGGTGGATACCCGCCTCGAACAGGCTGCCCGCACGCTGGGTGCCAATCCGTGGCGGGTGTTTTTCACCATTACGCTGCCGCTGTCGCTGCCTGGGGTCATCGTCGGTGTGGTGCTGGGTTTTGCCCGCTCGCTGGGGGAGTTCGGCGCCACCATTACCTTTGTATCCAATATTCCCGGCGAAACGCGCACCATTCCGCTGGCGATGTATACCCTGATTGAAACGCCGGGGGCGGAAGCCGCCGCCGCACGCCTGTGCGTGATTGCCATAGCGTTGTCGCTGGTTTCACTGATGGTTTCTGAGTGGCTGGCCCGCTGGGGCCGCAAACGGATGGGTATCTAAATGCTGGAGCTGGATTTTTCCCAACGCCTCGGCGATCTCGACCTCAACGTGCGTGCGGATCTGCCCGCCCAGGGCATTACCGCCATTTTTGGCTTGTCCGGCGCCGGTAAAACCTCATTAATCAACGCCATCGGTGGCCTGACGCGCATACAGCAAGGGCGCATAGCGCTCAATGGTCGCACGCTGGTGGATACTGCCAGCGGCCTCTGCCTGCCGCCGGAAAAACGCCGTATCGGCTACGTGTTTCAGGACGCGCGCCTGTTCCCGCATTACCGGGTGCGCGGCAACCTGCAATACGGCATGGCGGCCGGCATGCGCTCGCAGTTCGACAGCATCGTTGAACTGTTGGGCATTGGCCCCTTGCTCAACCGCCTGCCGTTGACCTTGTCCGGCGGTGAAAAACAACGAGTGGCGATTGGTCGCGCCTTGCTGACCGCCCCGGAACTGCTGTTGATGGACGAACCGCTGGCGTCGCTGGATCTGCCGCGCAAGCGCGAACTGCTGCCGTACCTGGAGCGGCTGGCGCAGGACGTCAATATCCCGATCCTCTACGTCAGCCACAGCATGGATGAAATCCTGCGTCTGGCGGAACAGGTGATGGTGCTGGATAATGGCCAGGTGCGGGCATTCGGCGGGCTGGAAGAGGTTTGGGCCAGCAGCGCGCTGCGCCCCTGGTTACAGCGAGAAGATCAAAGCAGCGTGTTGCGCGTCAGCGTGATCGAACATCACTCACGCTATGCCATGACCGCGCTGGCGCTGGGCGATCAACGTCTGTGGGTCAGCGGTGTCGATGCCCCATTGGGGGCGCAACTGCGTATCCGCATCAATGCCGCCGACGTTTCGCTGATCTTGCAGCCGCCGGTTAACAGCAGCATTCGCAACGTCTTGCCGGCCAAGGTGACCGAGTGTCTGGAAGTCGACGGGCAGGTGGAAGTGAAGCTGGCGGTGGGGGAAAGCGTGCTGTGGGCGCGCATTACGCCGTGGGCGCGTGACGAGCTGGCGATCCGGCCGGGGCAGTGGCTGTATGCGCAGGTGAAAAGCGTGTCGATCAGTCGCGAGGCGCGCTGAATACGGCCCTCCCGCAGGGGAGGGCGAAGGGGTTACTGGCCCAGCACCCGCGTGCGGATCACGTCGGCGATGCCTGGCTGCAGGTGATCGGCGATCACCAGATCGGCGCGCTGTTTGATAGCGTCATCGGCGTTGCCCATGGCTACGCCCAGACCGGCGGCTTCCAGCATGCTGAGATCGTTGTAGTTATCCCCGAAGGCCACCACCTGATCCATGCTCAGCCCCTGAGACTCGACCCACTGTTGCAGGCGTTTGCCCTTGCTGTTGCCGCCTTTGGCGATATCTACCTGATCGTGCCATGACCATTCACACGCCAGCCCCAGCTCTTTTTCCACCGTTTCGGCGAAGCTGCGCAGCGCGGGAATATCGTCGTGCGAGGTCGCGAACTTCCAGATCGACTGCACCTCGTCCACCGCCTGAACCAGACTGTTGACGTGAAGCAGCGTCGGGCGTTGCGCCGGGGGCAGGGTTTCCGCCCAGGCCAGCGAGCGGGTGATGTGGCCGCTGGTATCCTGATACAGCATGGCGTCGTCCACATACATCAGGCCGTGAATGCCGCTTTGTTTCAGCATTTGCAGCACCAACCTGGCCTGCTCTTTTGGCAGCGGATCGGCAGCCAACACCTTTTTCTGCTGGAAGTCATACAGATAGGTGCCGTTGCAGCAGATCGCCGGCGTGTCTATTTCCAGCGCCTGATAGAACGGGTGGATCGCCACGTGATGGCGACCGGTGGCCACCACCACTTTGATACCGGCGGCGCGTGCTTCAGCCAGGGCCGCCAGCGATTGCGGCAAAATGCGTTTTTGGTTGTCCAGCAGGGTGCCGTCCAGATCGAGGGCAATGACGCGGTAGCTCATAGGGATCTCATTATCGTTAGCAACAAAACTAACCTGATGGTACACCGGATAAGCGATGGATAAAACTGCACAGATTTCATCTGCAATCCGGGGTTGTTATGTCACCGATGTGAGGTAAGCTAGGGGAAACCGACAAACCTGAAACCGGTTTCTCTTTTACTCTCTTCAAGGAGAACACATGAAGCAAATCGTTTATGTCGCCAGCCCGGAAAGCCAGCAAATCCACGTGTGGCAGTTAAATGACACCGGCGCACTGGCGCTGCTGCAGACCGTCGACGTACCGGGCCAGGTACAGCCGATGGTGATCCACCCGGATAAAACGCACCTGTACGTTGGCGTGCGCCCGGCTTTTGGGATCGTCAGCTACCGCATTGAGGCGGACGGTAAACTGCAACAGGCCGGCATGGCGCCGCTGCCGGGCAGCCCAACCCATATTTCCACCGATTTGCAGGGCCGCTATCTGTTCTCCGCGTCCTACAGCGGCAACTGCACCAGCGTCAGCCCGATCGGCCATGACGGCGTGGTAGTAGCACCCCTTCAGCAGGTCGACGGTTTAACCGCACCGCACTCGGCCAATATCGACCCGACCAATCAGCTGCTGTTGGTACCTTGCCTGAAAGAAGATCGCATCCGCCTGTTCAACCTGAGTCTGGAAGGCAAACTGACGCCGCACGCGCAGGACGCGGTGGCCACCGCAGCCGGTGCAGGCCCGCGTCATATGGCGTTCCACCACAATGACAACTATGCCTACTGCGTGAACGAGCTGGACGGCACGGTAGACGTGTTCGTCATCACTGAAAACGGCAGCAAATACACCCTGACGCAGACGGTGAATATCATGCCGGACGATTTCGACGGCACCCGCTGGGCGGCAGATATCCACATCACGCCGAATGGCCGCTTCCTGTACACCAGCGACCGCACCGCCAGCATTCTGACGATTTTCAGAGTGTCCGAAGACGGCAGCACCCTGTCGCCGGTCGGCCATCATCCGACCGAAGAGCAGCCACGCGGTTTCAACATCGACCACAGCGGCCGCTTCGTGATTGCAGCAGGTCAGAAATCCGATCATATCGGCGTCTATGAAATCGATCAGACCAACGGCAAACTGACCACGTTGGCGCGTTATCCGGTGGGCAAGGGCCCGATGTGGGTGGGCGTGTTAGCCAAGTAATTAATACCCGTCGCCTTTCAAGCTGCAGCGTTGTTACCTGCACTCGATTATTCGGCCCATCCGTGGGCCGAACCCCTTCGGGGCCGCTGCAAGCAGCGTTCAAATCTGCTCCCGGCAGATTTGTCACCCAGTCACTTACTTGAGTAAGCTCCGGGGATGAGCGAGCTTGGCGCCTAGCTGCAACTTGAAATTCATAGGGTATGAATTATTGGAAAGCGGGCGCCGTTTTTTTGCGCAAAATCAGCTGTACTTCACCGTCAGCGTGGCGCTGCCGAGGCTGTGGAAGTGCACGTTAAAGCCGACCAGCGCACCGCTGGAACCTTCATCCACTTCAATGCTCTCAACGTCCAATGCATGAATCGTGAAGTGATAGCGATGGCTTTCACCCTGCGGGGGAGCCGCGCCGCCGTAGCCGGCGGAGCCAAAATCGGTGCGGGTCTGGATAGCGCCGGCCGGCAAACCGCCTTTGCCGGAGCCTGCGCCCTGCGGCAGTTCACGCGTCTGCACCGGGATGTTGGCCACTACCCAGTGCCACCAGCCGGAGCCGGTCGGGGCATCGGGATCGTACACCGAAATCACGAAACTCTTGGTGCCTTCCGGCACGCCATCCCAGGCCAGATGCGGCGACAGGTTCTCGCCCTGATAGCCCATGCCATTAAACACCTGGCGCTCCGGCATTTTCGCGCCGTCTTGCAGATCGTTGCTGTACAAACGAAAGCTCATAATGACTCCATGGGTCGGTAAAAGCTGAATGCCTAAGCTAGACCTTTTTGGCGCGACAACACAAGCGTCATTGCATCTCGCCAGCGGCCTCACCTATGAGTTACCATCCTTAACGCCGAAGCTACATAAGCGACATCAATAATTCACAGATCGATAAAAGTAATCATGATTTCATTCAAAAAACGCACGCCGTGGTTTGGTTGGCTGCGCCGCTGGGCCAAGGGCATCAAGCGCGACATTTATGCGCTGTGGCTGGCGGCCCGCGATCGGCGCACTCCCTGGTACGCCAAATTGATCGCCCTGCTGGTGGCGGGTTATGCGGTGTCGCCTATTGATTTGATCCCGGATTTTATTCCGGTGCTGGGCTATCTGGACGACGTGATCATCGTGCCGTTGGGCATCATGCTGGCGGTGCGTCTGATCCCCCAACCGCTGATGGCGGAACTGCGGGAGAAGGCGCAACGGCGTATCGATAATCCCACAGGCCGCATGGCGGCGGTAATGATCATTTTATTGTGGGTGCTGTGTCTGGTGTTGCTGGCCCGCTATCTGGACCAGCATTGGTAGGCCGTTAGCTCGCCGCTGCGGCCACTGCCGCGGTCAACCGGCTGAGCTGGTCGGGCTGAATGATGTAAGGCGGCATCAGATAAATCAGCTTGCCGAATGGCCGGATCCACACTCCGCGCTCCACAAACCCGCGCTGCAACTGTGCCACGTCCACAGGTTCGCGCATTTCCACCACGCCAATCGCCCCCAGTACTCGCACATCCGCCACTTTTGGCAGCGACAGGAGCGGCAATAGCTGCTGTTTTAGCTGAGTTTCGATGGTGGCGACCTGCTGCTGCCAATGGTTTTCCGCCAACAGCGACAGGCTGGCTTCGGCCACCGCGCAGGCCAGCGGGTTGCCCATAAAGGTCGGCCCGTGCATAAAGCAACCTGCTGCACCCTTGCTGATGGTTTCCGCCACGTGGCGGGTGGTCAGGGTAGCCGACAGCGTCATATACCCGCCGGTCAGCGCCTTGCCCAGGCAGAGAATATCCGGTACCACCTCCGCGTGCTCACAGGCAAACAGCTTGCCGGTGCGGCCAAAACCGGTGGCGATTTCATCGGCAATCAGCAGTATCTGATGCTGGTCGCACAGTTCGCGCACCCGTTTGAGGTAGGTGGGGTGGTAAATGCGCATTCCTCCTGCGCCTTGCACCACCGGCTCCAGAATCACTGCGGCGATCTCCCCGGCGTGCTGTTCCAGCAGTGCGGCGAACGGCGCAATGTCGTTTTCATTCCAGGGTTCATCAAAACGGCACTGCGGCGCAGTGGCGAACAGGTGCGGCGCGAGATAGCCCTGATACAGACTGTGCATCGAGTTGTCCGGATCGCACACCGACATCGCGCCGAAGGTATCGCCGTGATAGCCGTGACGCAGGGTCAGAATGCGCTGCCGCCGCTCCCCACGCGCCTGCCAGTATTGCAGCGCCATCTTCAGCGCCACTTCGACGGCCACCGAACCGGAATCCGCCAGAAAAACGCATTGCAGCGCCTCCGGCGTCATCTCCACCAGCCTGCGGCACAGTGCGATAGCGGCAGGATGGGTGATGCCGCCGAACATCACGTGCGACATTTTTTCCAGTTGCCGGGTGGCAGCCAGGTTCAACTGCGGATGGTTATAGCCGTGGATCGCCGCCCACCAGGAAGACATGCCGTCTACCAGGCGCCGGCCGTCGGCCAATTGCAGCTCGACGCCGCTGGCGGCCTCTACCGGATAGCAGGGCAATGGATGGCTCATGGAGGTGTACGGGTGCCAGATATGGCGCTGGTCGAATTCAAGGTCGGAGGCGCTGATAGACATGCTTGTAAACCAAATCATATTCGTAATGGTTGACAGTATATCCACAATATCTACACTGACGACACTTTTTTCATTTTTGGAGACGCCGTGATGGCCGATCGCATTCACTGGACAGTGGGTCTTGCCCAGACCCTGTTTGATAAACCGTTACTTGAGCTGTTGTTTGAAGCCCAGACCGTTCACCGTCAGCATTTTGATCCGCGTCAGGTGCAGGTGAGCACGCTGTTATCAATCAAAACCGGCGCCTGTCCGGAAGACTGCAAATACTGCCCGCAAAGTTCGCGCTACAAAACCGGTCTTGAGACGGAGCGGCTGATGCAGGTGGAACAGGTACTGGAATCGGCGCGCAAGGCCAAAGCGAATGGATCGACCCGCTTCTGCATGGGGGCGGCGTGGAAGAACCCGCACGAGCGCGATATGCCCTATCTGCAACAGATGGTGCAGGGGGTGAAGGCGATGGGCATGGAAACCTGCATGACGCTGGGTACGCTTGACCACACCCAGGCCGAACGGCTGGCGGACGCCGGGCTGGATTATTACAACCACAACCTGGACACCTCGCCGGAGTTTTACGGCAACATTATCACCACCCGCAGCTATCAGGAACGTCTGGACACGCTGGACAAGGTGCGTGGGGCGGGCATTAAAGTCTGTTCCGGCGGCATCGTCGGGCTGGGCGAGACGGTGCGTGACCGCGCGGGGCTGCTGGTGCAGCTGGCTAACCTGCCGACACCGCCGGAGAGCGTGCCGATCAACATGCTGGTGAAGGTAAAAGGCACGCCGCTGGCGGATAACGACGACGTCGATCCGTTCGATTTCATCCGCACCATCGCGGTGGCGCGCATCATGATGCCGGCTTCCTACGTCCGCCTTTCCGCCGGTCGCGAACAAATGAACGAGCAAACTCAGGCGATGTGCTTTATGGCCGGCGCCAACTCCATCTTCTACGGCTGCAAACTGCTGACCACGCCAAATCCGGAAGAAGACAAAGATCTGCAACTGTTCCGCAAGCTGGGCCTCAACCCGCAGCAGACCGAAACCGAGCACGGCGACAACCAGCAGCAACAGGTACTGGCGGAGCAGCTGCTGCATGCCGATACCGCTGAGTTTTACAACGCGGCGCTGTAATGAGCTGGCAACAACGTATTGAACAGGCGCTGGAGGAGCGGCAGCAGAATGCCGCTTACCGTCATCGCCAGGTGAACCAGGGCGGCAATGGCCGCCATATTCAGCTGGGCGGCGAGCGCTACCTGAATTTTTCCGGCAACGACTATCTTGGCCTGAGCCAGGATCCGCAGGTGATCGCCGCCTGGCAGCAGGGCGCCCAGCAGTATGGCGTCGGCAGCGGCGGCTCCGGGCACGTCACCGGGTTCTGTGCGGCGCATCAGGCGCTGGAACAGCAACTGGCGGCGTGGCTCGGCTACCCGCGTGCGCTGCTGTTTATCTCCGGCTATGCCGCCAATCAGGCATTGCTGGCGGCGCTGATGCAGGCGGACGATCGCATATTGGCGGACCGGCTCAGCCACGCGTCGCTGCTGGAGGCGGCCGCCCATTCACCGGCCCAGCTGCGTCGTTTTCGCCACAATCAGCCGCAGGCGCTGGCCGGCCTGCTGGCAAAATCCTGCGGTGGCCAGATGCTGGCGGTGACCGAAGGGGTGTTCAGCATGGACGGCGACAGCGCACCGCTGGCGGAGCTGCATCGCCTGACCCAAGCGGCGGGTGCCTGGCTGATGGTCGATGATGCGCACGGCATCGGCGTTCACGGCGAACAAGGGCGCGGCAGTTGCTGGCAGCAGGGCGTGCGGCCCGAACTGCTGGTGGTCACCTTTGGTAAAGCCTTTGGCGTCAGCGGCGCGGCCGTGCTGTGCGACGAAGCCACGGCGGAATATCTACTGCAGTTTGCCCGCCATTTGATTTACAGCACCGCGATGCCGCCGGCGCAGGCTTGCGCCTTGCAGACGGCGTTGCACCGCATCCAGCAGGGTGACGAATTACGTGCCCGGCTGCAGGACAATATTCAGCGCTTCCGGCAAGGTGCGGCCCAGTTGCCATTAGCCTTGACGGCGTCGGTGACCGCCATTCAGCCGCTGCTGGTGGGCGACAACCAGCGTGCGCTCGATCTGGCGCAGCAGCTGCGTGGCCAGGGATTGTGGGTGAGCGCCATTCGCCCGCCAACGGTGCCACCGGGCGGCGCGCGCCTTCGCATTACCCTGACGGCGGCGCATCAGCCGCAGGATATCGATCGCCTGTTGGAGGTATTGCATGACGTCAGCCTTTGAGCCGGTCAACAAGCAGGCGGTAGCCTCGGCCTTCAGCCGTGCGGCGGGCAGTTATGATTCGGCGGCGGTACTGCAACGTGATGTTGGTGAGCGCTTGCTGGGGATGGGGGCGGAGCATCGGGGCGAACAGTTGCTCGACGCAGGCTGCGGCACCGGGCACTTCAGCCGCCGCTGGCGCGAATTGGGGAAACAGGTCACCGCGCTCGATCTGGCGCCGGGCATGCTGGCATTCGCCCGCCAGCAGCAGGCTGCGGACCATTATCTGCTGGGGGATATCGAAAATGTGCCGCTGCCTGCGGCCGCGGTGGATATCTGTTTCAGCAGCCTGGTGGTGCAATGGTGCAGCGATTTACCGCGCGCTTTGGCGGAGTTGTACCGGGTAACCCGGCCGGGTGGCGTGATTTTGTTTTCTACGCTGGCGGAAGGCTCGCTGGCGGAGCTGGGTGACGCCTGGCAGCAGGTAGACGGCGAGCGTCACGTGAACGACTTTCTGCCGTTGGCGCAGATCGACGCGGCCTGCGCCGGCTATCGCCACCGTCTGGAGACGGAGCGACAAACCTTGAACTACCCGGACGTGATGGCGCTGATGCGATCGCTCAAGGGGATCGGCGCCACCCATTTGCATCAGGGGCGCGAAGCCGGTTTGCTGTCCCGTCGGCGGCTTGCCGCCTTGCAGGCTGCCTATCCGCGCAGGGGCGGGCAATTCCCGCTCAGCTATCATCTGGTTTATGGAGTGATTTATCGTGATTAAGCGTTGGTTCGTCACCGGCACCGATACCGAGGTGGGTAAAACCGTGGCCAGCAGCGCCTTGTTGCAGGCGGCCAATTTGGCGGGTTATCGCACGGCCGGTTACAAGCCGGTTGCCTCCGGCAGTGACATGACGGCCGAGGGGCTGCGCAATGGCGACGCGCTGGCATTACAGGCCAACAGCGCTGTGGCGCTGAGCTACGCGGAGGTGAATCCTTATGTGTTCGCCGAGCCGACGTCGCCGCACATTGTCAGTGCCGACGAAGGGCGGCCAATCGAGCTGGCCCAGCTTTCCGCCGGCCTGCGCCACCTGGAGCAAAGGGCCGACTGGCTGTTGGTCGAGGGGGCAGGCGGTTGGTTTACGCCGCTTTCCGAGCAGCATACCTTCGCCGACTGGGTACAGCAGGAGCAACTGCCGGTGATCTTGGTGGTGGGGATCAAACTGGGTTGCATTAATCATGCCGTGCTGACCGCGCAGGCGATCCAGCAGGCGGGGTTGCAGCTTGCTGGGTGGATTGCCAACGACGTGACTGCACCGGGCCGCCGTCATCAGGAATATTTGGCTACGCTGCGCCGTATGCTGCCTGCGCCATTGCTGGGGGAGATCCCGCATCTGCCGCAACCTGAGCGGCAGGCGCTGGGGACGTATCTGGATTTGAATCTGCTGTAAATGGGGCGGGGGAGATGACATTCTCCCACCGCCACTTTCTACACTGCCAGATAGGCATTGATCAAATCCTCGTCCAACTGCTCCAGCGTGCCGTTCGCCACACTGCGGCCCTGATCCATCAGGCAAAAGCGATCCGCCACGCGGCGTACAAACGGCAATTTGTGTTCCACCAGCAGGATCGTCATGCCCAGCTCGCGGTTCAGCTTGCGGATCGCATTACCGATATCGGCGGCGATCGAAGGCTGTACTCCACTGGTCGGCTCGTCGAGGATCAGCAGCTCCGGCTCCAGCACCAGCGCACGGCCAATCGCCAGTTGCTGCTGCTCGCCATCGCACAAATCACCGGCCCGGCGGCTGCGCATTTCCCGCAGGTTGGGGAACAGGCTGTAAATGAGAGGCGGAATGCGGCGGGTTTTGTCCCGGCCGGCCATCAGCGCCACCTGCAGGTTCTCTTCCACGCTGAGCTGCGAGAAGATTTGCCGCCCTTGCGGCACGTAGCTGATGCCCAGCGCCGCCCGGTTTTCCATCGGCTGCTGCAGCAGATTTTGCGGGGGTTCGTCCGCCAACTGCCAGGTCATGCTGCCGCTGACGACCGGCAAATGCCCCATGATGCAGTTGACCAACGTGGTTTTACCCACGCCGTTACGACCGATAAGCACCGTGCACTGGCCGCGCGGCAACTCCAGGTTAATATCCCACAGGGTATGATTTTGCCCGTAGAACTGGTTCACTGACCTTAAACTCAACATCCGACACTCTCCTCAAAGACCTGTATTCCACTCGTGGATGTGTGCCCAAATGGGCACAGGCGTAACACGTTCCTGTTAAAAACCGCACCGATTTCACCGGCCGGCATCAGCGCAGGAACGGCCATCAAACGTCTACTTCCCTGCGTTATCCACTCCTTCCTGCTTAAGCCGCCTTGGCGGTTTCTTTCCCGAGTGTCTTAATGTCCAGAACAAAATGCTGCATGCCTACCTTTAACGAGGTAGTTACGGTTCAGGAAAAATAAACGATTTGCAGGCAAAAATGGTTGTTAATGCCAATTTATCAGCGTGTATTCGCTTTTATCGTGCCATTGACAGTTATTTAACCCCAGGCTGGCGCTGACCGAAGAGCAGCGAATCCTGCCGTAGCGACACGGATATTTCACCTGGTCGCACTTTTGCCGTTAAACGATATTGCAACTCTCAGGCCAACTTTTACAATCGGAAAAAAAAGGGGAATGTTATTGTCTTGTTAACCGTTTGGCAGGCGTAGACTGGTCCGGTGGCCCTGCCAAAAATGCGGTGGAAAGTTAACGCGGACGATTTTTGCACTGTTGCAGTGCTGTGAGGAAAAGTGATGGTGCAAACTATTTCGCCGGTTGCGGCAAGATGCAGCACATGAGTGCAAAAATGGGATAAATGTGTTTTTGGCAATGGGGCTGCTTAGCATTAATCGGCATAAACAAAGCGAATTTTTTGTGAAAAAATAACTAAAAAAGCCGTTTCGGTGAGGTGAAACGGCAAAAAGCGTTCTTTCTGCAACTCCCGTCACGGGCGGGGCGGTGGGAGTTATCCACTATTCCTGTGGATAACCTTGTGCATTAGATTTAGAAAAGCGGTTTAAAGCGAGAGCGGGCGCGGGTTCTGTTCGCGTTGGCCGCATTCTCATCTTTTTATTAAATGTGTTTAATATCAATAAATTAACTAAAATCAAGCCACGAAGGTATTGATGATGTGGCTATGTATGATTTTTCGCCGCAGTGCTATCAATAAGTTAATTTTTGACGGATTTTGGGGATAAATCAGTTATTGACAATAAAAATGTCACGCGACTGTAACCCTGTCGGTGCATCCACGCCCCGCCGATGCGCATTAGGCGGCGCTTTGCCATTGCGCGTCGGCACCAGGGTCAATGGCGGGCTACGCCATCTTGAGCAACGAATCGCTTGAAGCTGGTTTTATATCCAGTATCATAAGCACTGGCGAAAATCGCCGGGGCTTTCCATAATTAGGGGCCATTCGTCGAGCATCCGCTCCATGGCCGCCTGAGCGCGCGCATCTCCACAGGGTAGCCGAGTCAATGAGTAAAATTTTCAAACTGCATTCCGATTTCAAACCGGCCGGCGATCAGCCGGAAGCCATTCGCAAGCTGGAAGAGGGCCTGGAAGACGGCCTGGCGCATCAAACGCTGTTGGGCGTTACCGGTTCGGGCAAGACATTTACCATCGCCAACGTCATCGCTGATCTAAACCGGCCGACCATGGTGCTGGCGCCAAACAAGACGCTGGCGGCGCAGCTGTATGGCGAGATGAAAGAGTTCTTCCCCGAGAATGCGGTTGAGTATTTTGTCTCGTACTACGACTACTACCAGCCGGAAGCCTATGTTCCCAGCTCCGATACCTTTATTGAAAAAGACTCCGCGGTGAACGAGCACATCGAACAAATGCGTCTTTCAGCCACCAAAGCGCTGCTGGAACGCCGCGACGTGGTGGTGGTGGCATCGGTGTCGGCAATCTACGGTCTGGGCGATCCGGAGCTGTATCTGAAGATGATGCTGCACCTGACCAAGGGCATGATCATCGATCAACGTTCGATCCTGCGGCGTTTGACGGAGCTGCAATATTCCCGCAACGATCAGGCTTTCCAGCGCGCCACCTTCCGCGTGCGCGGCGAGGTGATCGACATCTTCCCGGCAGAGTCGGACGAACTGGCGCTACGCATCGAGCTGTTTGATGAAGAAGTCGAACGGCTTTCGCTGTTCGATCCGCTGACCGGCCAGATCGAGCAGGTGGTGCAGCGCTTCACCATTTATCCGAAGTCGCACTACGTGACGCCGCGCGAGCGGATCCTGCAGGCGATGGAAGAGATCAAGGTGGATCTGGCCGAGCGGCGCAAGGTGCTGCTGGCCAATAACAAGCTGTTGGAAGAACAGCGCCTGACGCAGCGTACCCAGTTTGATCTGGAGATGATGAACGAGCTGGGCTACTGCTCCGGCATTGAAAACTATTCGCGCTATTTGTCCGGGCGCAGCGAGGGCGAGCCGCCACCGACGCTGTTTGACTACTTGCCGGCGGATGGCCTGCTGGTGGTCGATGAATCGCACGTCACCATTCCGCAAATCGGCGGCATGTACAAAGGTGACCGCTCGCGCAAGGAAACGCTGGTGGAATACGGTTTCCGCCTGCCGTCGGCGCTGGATAACCGCCCGATGCGTTTTGAAGAGTTCGAAGCGCTGGCGCCGCAGACTATCTATGTGTCCGCCACGCCGGGCAAATATGAGCTGGAGAAATCCGGCGACGACATTATTGATCAGGTCGTGCGGCCTACCGGGCTGCTGGATCCGATAGTGGAAGTGCGGCCGGTCACCACCCAGGTGGACGACCTGCTTTCCGAGATCCGCAAGCGGGTGGCGGTCAAGGAACGCGTGTTGGTGACCACCCTGACCAAGCGCATGGCGGAAGATTTGACCGAATACCTGGAAGAGCACGGCGAGCGCGTGCGCTATCTGCACTCGGACATCGATACCGTAGAACGCGTCGAAATCATTCGTGACCTGCGTCTGGGCGAGTTTGACGTGCTGGTGGGCATCAATCTGTTGCGTGAAGGGCTGGACATGCCTGAGGTGTCGCTGGTGGCGATTCTGGACGCAGACAAGGAAGGTTTCCTGCGTTCCGAACGCTCCCTGATCCAGACCATCGGGCGCGCGGCGCGTAATCTCAACGGCAAGGCAATCCTCTACGGCGACAGAATTACCGACTCGATGGCCAGGGCGATTGGCGAGACCGAACGCCGCCGCGTCAAGCAGCAGGCGTTCAACGAAGAAAACGGCATTGTGCCTAAAGGCCTGAACAAGAAAGTGTCCGATATCCTGCAGTTGGGCCAGCCGGGCAACCGCAGCAAGGGCCGAGGGAAGGGCAAGGCCGTGGAAAGCGCCGCCCAGTATCAGCACCTGACGCCAAAAGCGCTGGATCAGAAAATCCGCGAGCTGGAAGCGCAGATGTATACCCACGCGCAGAATCTGGAGTTCGAGCAGGCTGCCGGTTTGCGTGACGAAATCCACCAGTTGCGCGAGCAGTTTATCGCCATTTCGTGAGCCGTTGGGTGCCGTATTCGGTGCCCGCATCCATCGGGGCGAATTTCTTCGCCCCTGACGTGATATGAACGCGGCAGTTTGAAAGACGAAGGGTATAAATTTCTTGTCGCCTACGCCAAAGCTGATTATGGTGTGCGGCCAATTGATTAATGCGAGCCAAAGACCATGACCGAACACCAGTCCAAAGACCCGTTACACGGTGTCACTCTGGAACAACTTTTAACTAAGCTGGTGGAGAGCTATGGCTGGTCAGGGCTGGCCGAACGCATTCGCATCAACTGTTTCAGCAGCGATCCCAGCATCAAGTCCAGCCTGAAGTTTTTGCGCCGCACGCCCTGGGCGCGCAAGCAGGTGGAAGATCTCTATATCGATATGGTCAACAGCGCCGCCAGCGACAACCCCTGGCTGCGTGGGGGCGATTAACCGATCGCGATTAACTCAGGCGCGGGTGCCCAGTTCTATCAACGCCTGATCCAGCGCCTGGCGCAACAGTTGGCGATCGTGGCGGTAAGGAATATCGGCGGCTTCCAGCGGTTGCTGAATCACTACGCGATCCTGCACCGCCCCGGTATCCGCCGCCGGGCCGACAATCAGCGCATCAATCATCTTGCGGCCAATCCGCTCTTCCATCAGCTCCAGCTTGTCCTTCAGCGACAATGCCGCCGCCGCGACGCTCAGTTCGCGCCCCAGATTGCCGATGTAAATCATATTGGCGCTGCTGCGACGCAGAGCCTGGGTGAGATCGTCCAACAGTAACAACGGCATCAGGCTGGTGAGAAAACTGCCCGGCCCAATCAGGATCACGTCGGCCTGCGCGATGGCGTCCAGCGCCTCACGCGTGGCATGGACGTGCGGCGACAGCATCAGCTCCTGCGGCATATGGGTGAGCTGGTCGATATTCACCTCACCGTAAACCTGGTGGCCTTCGTGATCGTGCGCCATCAGATCCACCGGCTGCTCGGACATCGGGATCAGCGCCGCGTCCACTTTCAGCAGGCTGCGTACCAGATTGATCGCTTCCAACGGGCGTACGCTAAGGTGATCCAAGGCTTTCAGCATCAGGTTGCCGAGATTATGCCCCGACAGCTCGCCGTTGCCGCTGAAGCGGTATTCGAACATCGCGGAGGCGACGCTCGGTTCGGTAATCAGTTGATTGAGACAGTTGCGGGTATCGCCCCAGGCAATGCCGCCTTCCGAGCGGCGGATGCGACCGGTGGAACCGCCATTATCGGTGGTGGTAACAATGCCGGTTAAACGGGAGCCTAAAGACGACAGGGAAGACATCACGCGACCAAGACCGTGGCCGCCACCTAATGCCACCACCCGATCGAGATCGGCCAGGGTACGATTACGCATAAATTTCCTTACAAAGGGGCTGAAACTGCCCGCATAAAGTAGCGGATTTGGCGTAAAAACGCGAAAAAGAGTGTCATTTGCGTGATTCTGGTCAATTCACCTGCGCAAGGGGCGTTTATCATGGTTAACCAGACTTGCAGACACGTAAAAACGCTGTATACACAATTATATAGCGAAATTGCGAGTTGGCTATCGCGTTTATTTAGCGCTAGTATTCTGGTGAAAACCACGGTTTCGTTCCGGCTATTCAAGCAGCGGGAACTGAGACCAAAACTCCTAGCCTCTGGGCCTACGTTGTTCCTGCGAACAATATGGCGCTTGGGCCGTGGCGAAGTCAGCCACCAGGGTGCAGAGTGGAAACGCTCGCATCTCCCGACTTTGGAAAGGTGTTATGGTGCCGCAACTCATTGATGCTTATGAGCGTAAGTTCTATTACTTGCGCCTGTCGATCACCGACGTGTGTAACTTTCGTTGCACCTACTGCTTGCCTGACGGTTACCAACCTAACGGCAGCCCGAAAACCTTCCTGTCGCTGGATGAGATCCGGCGCGTCAGCCGCGCATTCGCCGAACTGGGCACTGAAAAGGTCCGCCTTACCGGCGGTGAACCTTCGCTGCGCCGCGATTTTACCGAGATCATTGCCGCCGTGCGTGAAAACCCGGCCATCCGAACGCTGGCGGTCACCACCAACGGTTACCGTCTGGCGCGCGATGTCGCTCAGTGGCGCGACGCCGGCCTGACGGCGATTAACGTCAGCGTCGACAGCCTGGATGCTCGCCAGTTTCATGCCATTACCGGCCAGGACAAGTTCCGCCAGGTGATGGACGGCATCGATGCCGCGTTTGCCGCCGGGTTCAGCAAGGTCAAGGTCAATGCGGTGCTGATGCGTGACGTCAATCATCAGCAACTGGGCGCATTTCTGCACTGGATCAAGGACCGTCCTATCCAACTGCGTTTTATCGAACTGATGGAAACCGGCGACGGTGGCGAGCTGTTTCGCCGGCATCACGTGTCCGGCGAAGTGATTCGTTTGCAACTGGAGCAGCAGGGCTGGCAACGGCAACCCCGCGGCCGCAGCGACGGCCCGGCTCAGGTATTCAGCCACCCGGATTACCAGGGGGAAGTGGGGTTGATCATGCCGTACGAGAAAGATTTCTGCGCCAGCTGCAACCGGCTGCGGGTCTCCGCCATCGGCAATTTGCACTTGTGCCTGTTCGGCGAGCAAGGCATCACGTTGCGCGATCTGCTGGCGGACGACGGCCAACTCGAGGCATTGAAGCAGCGTATCCAGGGCGGGTTGCTGAGCAAAAAACAGACCCATTTCCTGCATCAGAACAACACCGGCATTACCCAGAACCTGTCGTTTATCGGCGGATAATACTCTGTATATCTCAAGCCACGGCGTTATTGGCTGCAACTTGAAATCTATTGGGCATCCAACGAAGAGGAGCATCGTTAACAATGAGTCATGCCAGCAGTGAATTTATTCCGGCGCATATCGCCATTCTGACCGTCTCGGACAGCCGGGACGAAGCGGAAGACACTTCCGGCCACTATCTGCAGGAAGCGGCGCAGGAGGCGGGCCATCAGGTGGTGGATCGCGCCATCGTCAAAGACGATAAATACCTGATCCGCGCGCGGGTTTCCGCGTGGATTGCCGATGAAGGCGTGCAGGCGGTGTTGATCACCGGCGGCACAGGTTTTACCGCCCGCGACAACACCCCGGAAGCGCTGTTGCCGCTGTTTGACCGCGAGGTCGAAGGGTTCGGCGAACTGTTCCGCATGGTGTCCTACGAAGAAATCGGCACCGCCACTATCCAGTCGCGCGCGCTGGCCGGCATCGCCAACCGGACGGTGATTTTCGCCATGCCGGGTTCGACCCGCGCCTGCCGCACCGCCTGGGAACGCATTATTGAAGAGCAGTTGGACGCGCGCCACCGCCCGTGCAACTTCCAGCCCCATCTGAAGAGATAAGATCCATGACGCAGCTAACCCATATTAACGCCGCGGGCGAAGCCCATATGGTCGACGTGTCCGCCAAGGCGGAGACGGTGCGCGAAGCCCGCGCCGAGGCCTTTGTCGAGATGCTGCCCGCCACGTTGGCGATGATTATCGACGGCAGCCACCACAAGGGCGACGTTTTCGCCACGGCGCGTATCGCCGGCATTCAGGCGGCGAAACGTACCTGGGAGCTGATCCCGCTGTGCCATCCGCTGATGCTGAGCAAGGTTGAAGTGCAGTTGGAGGCGCAACCGGAACACAGCCGGGTGCGCATTGAAACCTGCTGCCGGCTGACCGGCAAGACCGGCGTCGAAATGGAAGCGCTGACCGCCGCCTCGGTAGCCGCGTTGACCATTTACGACATGTGCAAAGCGGTGCAGAAAGATATGGTGATTGGCCCGGTACGGCTGCTGGCGAAGAGCGGCGGCAAGTCCGGTGATTTTAAGGTGGACCTATGATTAACATTCTGTTTTTTGCGCAAGTGCGCGAACTGGTGGGCACCGGCGGCTTGTCGATGCCGGCGGACTATCCCACGGTAGAGGCGCTGCGCAAGGCGCTATGCACACGCGGCGAACGTTGGGCGTTGGCGCTGGAGTCCGGCAAGCTGCTGACGGCGGTCAATCAGTCACTGGTGGCGGCAGAACACCCGCTGCGTGCCGGCGATGAAGTCGCTTTCTTTCCACCGGTAACTGGAGGTTAACAGTGGAAAATACCCGTATCTGCGTTGGCGCAGCGCCATTCAGCGTCGGCGATGAGTATCAGTGGCTGGCGCAGTGCGATGACGACGGCGCCGTCGTGACCTTCACCGGCAAGGTGCGCAACCATAATCTGGGCGATAACGTCAGCGCGTTGACGCTGGAGCACTACCCCGGCATGACCGAAAAAGCGCTGGCGGAGATCGTGGAGGAAGCGCGCAGGCGCTGGCCGCTGCAGCGTGCTACGGTGATCCACCGCGTGGGCGAGCTGTTTCCCGGCGAGGAGATTGTGTTCGTCGGCGTGACCAGCGCGCGCCGCAGCATGGCGTTTGCCGCCACCGAGTTCATCATGGACTACCTGAAAACCCGTGCGCCGTTCTGGAAGCGCGAGGCGACCGGGCAGGGCGACCGCTGGGTCGACGCGCACGACAGCGATCGTCAGGCGGCGGAACGTTGGCATCAAGCGGCTAAATAATTGTCGCACCCTATGACTTTCAAGCTGCAACTAGTCGCCCAGCTCGCTTATCCCCAGGCGCTTACTTAAGTAAGTAACTAGGGTAAGCGAGTGCAGGTAACAACGTTGCAGCTTGAAAGGCGACGGGTGTAAACAGCGGAAACAAATCAATACCTTTGCCGCTTCCGCGTTGCCGTTTCTGTGGTACGCTTATTACAGGCTGAGTCCCATCAGATGGGGCTTTAACATCTTGTTCCACATGCAAAAGGTAACCGTCATGGACCGATATCCACGCTCTAATGGTTCAATCGTTGAACGTGCCAACAGCGGCATTCAGGCTTATATGGCGCAGGTTTATGGCTGGATGACCTGCGGCCTGCTGTTGACGGCATTCGTTTCCTGGTACGCGGCCAACACGCCCGCGATCCTCAACTTTATCTTCTCCAGCCAGATCACCTTCTTCGGCCTGATTATCGCTCAGTTGGCGCTGGTGTTCGTGATTTCCGGCATGGTCAACCGCCTGAGCGGCACGGTGGCTACGTCGCTGTTCATGCTGTATTCGGCGCTGACCGGGCTGACGCTTTCGAGCATTTTCATCGCTTACACCTACAGCTCTATCGCCAGCACCTTTGTGGTGACCGCCGGCATGTTTGGCGCGATGAGCCTGTACGGCTACACCACCAAGCGTGACTTGAGCGGTTTCGGCAGCATGCTGTTTATGGCGCTGATCGGCATCGTGCTGGCTTCGCTGGTGAATATCTGGCTGAAAAGCACCGCGCTGATGTGGGCGATTACCTATATCGGGGTGGTGGTGTTCGTTGGCCTGACGGCGTACGACACCCAGAAACTGAAAGCTATGGGCGAACAACTGAACGCCGATGACAAAGACAGCTTCCGCAAATACGCCATCGTCGGCGCGCTGACGCTGTATCTTGATTTCATCAACCTGTTCCTGATGTTGCTGCGTATTTTCGGCAACCGTCGCTAAATCCGTTTTATCGGGGCTGCGACACAGCGCACTACTGCACCGTACGCTGCTCGAAATGCTCATTGACCTATGTCAACTGTGCTTTCTGCGCTGCGGGCGTCGCACCATTGCTTGGTCTCGCCGCCGCTAAAATCAGCGTTTTCCGGGCTTAGCATGTTAAGCCCCAGACTACTGACAAAGCCCGTTATTAGGGAGAGCGTGGCGAAGGGGGCGTAGCGGCTTGCCCGCCGGAGCGCCCCTCGGTGCGCTAGGCCCGGGTATCTCGGGTTTAAAGACAACTTTGTCATCAAACTCGACATTTTTTATGCCATTTTGCGGCGGAACATGGCGTAGGCGGCGCTGCCGGTGGTGGCGGTGATCACCAGCAGCGGCCACAGGCTGTGCCAGATAATGCCGAAGCTGGCGTCCTTCAAATAGATCTGTTTGGTGATGTCGGTAAAGTGGCGAATCGGGTTAACCCAGGTGAGATCCTGTAGCCACACCGGCATGTTCTCCACCGGCGAGACATAACCGGAAAGCAGGATCGCCGGCATCATAAACACGAACACGCCGATAAACGCCTGCTGTTGCGTGGCGCACAGCGACGAAATCAGCAGGCCGAATCCGACCAACGACAGCCCGTAAACCAGCATGGTGCCGTAGAACAGCAGCAGCGAGCCGGCGAACGGGATCTGGTACATAAAGATGCCAATCATCAGCACGATGCTGGCCTGGAAGGTGGCGACAATCAGCGCCGGTACCGCTTTGCCGATAAAAATCTGCCAGGTGGTCAGCGGCGACACCAGCAACTGCTCCAGCGTACCCTGTTCGCGCTCGCGCGCCACCGACAGCGAGGTGACAATCAGCACGCCGATGGTGGTGATCATGGCGATCAGCGAAGGCACCACGAACCATTTGTAATCCAGATTCGGGTTATACCAGTTACGCACCACCAACTCGCTGTTGTTGGGTTTGACGCGGTTGCCGATCAGCTCGTTTTGGTAATCCTGCACAATCTGCTGCACATAGTTGGCGGCAATCTGCGCGCTGTTGGAATTGCGCCCGTCGAGCAGCAATTGCAGCGGGGCGGTAGTGCCGCTGGCGATATCGCGAGAGAACTGCGCCGGGAAGCGGATCAGCAGCAGTGCCCGTTGGTTGTCGAGGGTGGTTTGTATCTCTTGCGGGTTGCGCAGCAACAAGACGTGCGAAAAGGCTTTCGCCTTGGCGAAGCGCTGAGTCAGCTCCACCGAAGCATGGCCGCTGTCTTCGCTGTACACCGCGATGGTGGCGTTGGTCACTTCCAGCGTGGCGGCGAACGGGAACAGCAGCACTTGCAAAATAACCGGCAAAATCAGGATGGCGCGGGTCTGCGGATCGCGCAGCAGCGATTGCATTTCCTTAATGATTAACGTCCAGAGACGCTGAAACATACTTCCTCCTTAATCCAGCCGCCGCTGGGTTTTCCAGGCCGTCAGGCCGATAAACACCACCGCCGAGGCGATCAGGAACAGCAGATTAATCATCAGTACCGTGCCGACGTTGCCTGCAAGAAACAGCGTCTGCAGCGTGCTGACGAAGTAGCGCGCCGGGATGATATAAGTCACGGCGCGCACGATCGCCGGCATGCTGTCGATTTGGAAGATAAAGCCGGACAGCATGATCGAAGGCAGAAAGGCGGCATTCAGCGCCACCATCGCCGCGTTGAACTGGTTACGGGTGAGGGTGGAAATCAACAGCCCCATGCCGAGCGTGCTGGCGAGGAACAGGCTGCTGATAACGAACAAAATCAGCAGCGAACCGCGATAGGGCACGCCGAGCACGAATACCGAGACCACCATGCACAGCACCATGGCGATCATGCCGAGGAAGTAATAAGGCACCAGTTTGGAAAGCAACAGTTCGCTGCGCGTCACCTGGGTGGAGAGCAGCGCCTCCATGGTGCCGCGTTCCCATTCGCGGGCGATCACCAGCGAGGTGAGGATCGCGCCAATCACCGTCATGATAATGGTGATGGCGCCGGGAATGATGTAGTGCCGGCTGATTGCCGCCGGGTTAAACCAGTAACGCATCTGCACGTCAATCAGCGGCTTATCCTCGCGCCCGCGATCGGTGGCGCGCTGCTGCTGCCAGATTTGCCACACGCCCTGGGTATAGCCCTGGACAAAGTTGGCGGTGTTCGGCTCGCTGCCGTCGGTGATAATCTGGATTGGTGCGCTGTCGTGCGGCCGCGCCAGCTGTTTGTCAAAGTCGTTGGGGATCACCACCAGCCCACGGATGCGCCCGGCCTGCATCAGTTGGATCAACTGTTGGCGGTTATCGCTGATGGTCGGTTCAATGTAGGGCGAGCCGGCGAAAGCGTGGGCCAGATCGCGGGCGTCTTCACTTTGTTGCTCCATTAAAATGCCCAGCCGCAGCTTGCTGGAATCCAGGTTGATGCCGTAGCCGAAGATAAACAGCAGCATCAAAGGGATCACAAAGGCGATCAGCCCGCTGCTGGGATCGCGCAGGATCTGCCGCGTCTCTTTCAGACACAGCGCACGCAGCCGTCGCCAGGAGAAACCGCTGGCGTCGGTGGAGTTTGTTTTCTTGTTCATGGCTATTTTTTCGCTCACGGCTGCTTTCTCGCTCACGGCTGTTCCTCCCGATCGTAGCCCTGCACCAGTTCGATAAACGCCTGCTCCATTGAAGGATTGGGGTTGTCGTCGCAGGCGACCTGCTGTTTGAGATCGTCCGGCGTGCCGGCGGCGATGATCTTGCCGCGATATACCAGCCCGATGCGATCGCAGTACTCCGCCTCGTCCATAAAGTGGGTCGTGACCATCACCGTCACGCCTTTATCCACCATGCCGTTGATGTGCAACCAGAACTCGCGGCGGGTCAGGGGATCGACGCCCGAGGTCGGTTCGTCGAGAAACAGAATGTCCGGTTCGTGCATCAGCGCGCAGGCCAGGGCCAGCCGTTGCTTGAAGCCGAGCGGCAGCGAATCCGGCGTTTGGCTGAGGATCGGCCCAAAGTTGAAGGCGGTCGACATCTCGTTGATTTTGTCGCGCTGCGCTTTGCCGCTCAGGCCGTAAACACCGGAGAAAAATTTCAGGTTCTGCGCCACCGTCAGGTTGCCGTACAGCGAGAATTTCTGCGCCATATAGCCCAGACGTTGGCGCGCCTTGCCGGAGCTGGTTTTCAGATCCATATCCAGCACCAACGCCTTGCCTTCGGTCGGCACCAGCAGCCCGCACATCATTTTGAAAGTGGTGGACTTGCCGGCGCCGTTCGGGCCGAGCAGACCGAAAATCTCACCGCGCTGCACCTTGAAGTCCACATGGTCGGTGGCGGCGAAATCACCGAATTTCTTGGTCAGCCCTTGCGCTTCGATCACCGTTTGCGAGCTTTCACCCTCGACGGTCGGCATGATCTCCGCCAGCGCCGATTTACTGTTTGGCCCGCCGCCGAGCAGATCGATAAACGCATCCTCGAAGCGCGGATCCGCTTCCGTCATTTCGGCATCCGGCAGATCCAGCGCTTGCAGTACCTGGCGGTGATCTTCGCCCTGCTTGAGGATCAGCCGCAGGTATTTACCCTGGATCACCCCGTCGCTGACCGAAGGCAGGCAGATCGCCCGTTGCAGCAGGGCGCGGTGGCTGCCGGCGGGGGGCGTAATCAGCACCGTGCGCCCGGCCATGCGCTGGGTCAGATCTTTAGGAGCGCCGCTGAACAGCAATTCCCCTTCATTGAGCAGCAGCACTTTGCGACACTGCTCGGCCTCGTCAAGATAGGAGGTGCTCCACAGGATCAGCATGCCGTCGTTGGCCAGCTCATGCACCATGCGCCACAGCTCGCGGCGCGAGATCGGATCGACGCCGACCCCAGGCTCATCCAGCAGCAGCACCTGCGGTTGGCCCACCAGCGTGCAGGCCAGCCCGAGTTTTTGCTTCATGCCGCCGGAAAGCTTGCCCGCGAGGCGGGTGGTAAAGCGAGTGAGATCGGTGAAGGTCAGCAGCCGCTCGAAAGTCTGTTTACGCAGATCGCCGGTGACCCCGCGCAGATCGGCGTACAGCGTCAGGTTTTCCATGACCGTCAGATCTTCATACAGCCCGAACTTTTGCGGCATGTAGCCAAGGATGGCGTGCAGTTGACGATCTTGCGCGATCGGATCCAGCCCGGCGACGCGCAGCATACCGCTGCTGGGTTTCAACAACCCGGCCAGCATGCGCAGCAGCGTGGTTTTACCGGCACCGTCCGGGCCAACCAGCCCGGTGACCGCACCACTGGTCAGGCGGGTGGTCAGGCTGGCGACCGCGGGTTTTGCCAACGACGGAAAACGTTTTTCCAACGCCTCAAGTTCAATGACCTGTTCCATCACCGCCCCCTCAAGGTGTGGCAAAACGAACGGTGACCGGCATGCCCTGGCGCAATTCGTCATCGGCGTCGGTGACGATCACCCGCAGGCGGTATACCAAATCGGTGCGCAGATCCGGAGTTTCGACGCTTTTCGGCGTAAATTCGGCGGTCGGCGACACAAAGCCGATTTTGCCGTGATAAGGCTTGTTCGGCCGGCCATCGGTATAAATTTCCAGTTCGGCGCCCGGCACCGCTTTACCCAGGCTGGATTCGTTCACATAAGCGCGCACCCACACCGGGCGAGTCAGCGAAAGCGTGAATACCGTGCCGCCGGCGCTGAGCATGGTGCCGGGCTCGACCGCCCGAGTCAGCACCGTGCCCGCTGAGGGGGAAACCAGAATGGTATCGTGCAAATTCAGCTGAGCCTGCGCCAGCGCGGCTTCATTTTGCGCCAGATTGGCTTTGGCTTCTTCTATCTCCTGCGGGCGGTTGCCGCTGAGGTATTGCGACAGCTTGTCTTTCGAGGCCTGCAGATTGGCTTGCGCCTGATTGCGCGAGGTGCGGGCATCTTCCAGCGCATCGGCGGAGGTGGCGTTTTTTGCCCATAATCCCTGCTGGCGTTTGAGGAAGCTGTCGGCATAGTTAAAGGCGGAAAGGCGTTGAGCCACTTCCGAACGCACCTGGGCAATCTCTTCGGCGCGGTAACCTGCCATCAGCAGCGCCAGCTTGGCCTTGGCGCTGGCGACGTTGGCCTGCGCCTGTTGCAGCGCGTTAATGTAGGGCGCGTCGTCCAGCTTGCCGAGCAGTTGCCCCGGCTGGAGCGGATCGCCTTCATCCACGGTCAGCGACGCGAGCCGCCCGTCGACGCGGAAGCCGAGATTCACCGTGCGGATATCGACGTTGCCGTACAGCGTCAGCGGTGGGTCTTGTTGCTGTTGGTAATACCAAAAGCCGTAACCGGCGGCGGCGATCAGCACGATAACCGCCACAATAATGGCACTGCGTTTCTTGTTCATAACACTCCCTGCCTATAAAGATTAAACCCAATGAATTTCACGTTACGGCTAGGCGACAAGTGCGTGAGTCCCCAGGAGCTTACTCAAGTAAGTGACTGGGGGGAGTGCACGCAGTCAACAACGCCGTAGCTTGAAATACGCAGGGTTTACGCGCCATAACGCTGGCGCAGCCCATTAACCAGAAGATCTATGTGTTCCGCCAGCACCTCGCTGATTTGTGCCGCTTCGGCCGCACCTATCTGCTGCCAGCCTGCCTGCCGGCGCACGGTCTCCCGCGCGATGCGAAACGACAGCACCTCGCCGAGCAGTGCGTGGGTGTGCAGCACGATTTTGGTCGAGCGCTCGTCGATGCCGGTATAGGCCGCCAACAGGCGGCACAGTTTGGTATGCAGCGGCGCTATCACCTGCTGGTGGATCAGCGGATAAGCATCGGTAGGCGAGAGCTGCTCGCGGGACATGATTTTGCTCAGGTTCAGCGTGTGCGGTTGGGTCATCAGTTCGCTGAACGCCAGCAGCCCGCTTTTCAGGTAGGCGAGATACTGTTCCGGCCGGCGCTCGGCGGCTGGCCGTTGCCAGAAACGGTCAATCTCCTCGGCCAGCGGGCGGAACGCCTGCTGGATAAAATCGGCAATCCACTGCGCAACGGCCAGATAGAGGCCTTCTTTGGAATTGAAGTAATAAGTAATGGCGGCGATGTTCTGCCCGGCGCGTTGGGCGATATCGCGGGTGGTCGCGCCCTGAATGCCGTATTCGCCGAACATCTCGATGGCGGCGGCGATCAGCTGCTGGCGCGCCTGTTCGCCGCGCGCCCGGCTGGCAATTTGATTACCCGGCATAGACAGTGCTCGCAAAAGTTAATCAATCATATGATTAACTTTATGCCGGATTGAGTGAAATGCAACCAATAGGCGCTCTTTATTTAAGGATATTTTTTCGGACCAGGCTGAACTCCTGGCATATTGTGCTCTGAGTCACTTAAATTGCGTTTTCTTGTGCGACTTCTGCTACACTCCCGCGCTGGTGCACTGCAGTTTGTGCCAAATCCCTCGTGGTCATGCTTAATGCCCCGTCTGATCATCCTCCCAGGAAACTGCACCGAACATTGTTTAGGTTAGGGGGGATCTGGAGTTTTTCTCTTTATGTCATTTGAAACCCTCGGCTTAAGTGCTGAAATTCTGCGCGCTGTTGAAGAACAGGGCTATCGCGAACCTACGCCAATTCAGCGCCAGGCTATTCCTGTCGTATTGGAAGGTCGTGACCTGATGGCCAGCGCCCAGACCGGTACCGGTAAAACCGCTGGCTTTACCCTGCCGCTGCTACAGCTGCTGAGTAAGCATGACCATGCGGTCAAAGGTCGCCGTCCGGTACGTGCGTTGATCCTGACGCCAACCCGTGAACTGGCGGCACAGATCGGCGAAAACGTCGAAGCTTACAGCAAACACCTGCGCCTGCGTTCGCTGGTGGTGTTTGGCGGCGTGAGCATCAACCCGCAGATGATGAAATTGCGCGGCGGCGTCGACATTCTGGTGGCAACACCGGGTCGCCTGCTGGATCTGGAACACCAGCACGCAGTTGATCTGTCCAAAATTGAAATTCTGGTGCTGGACGAAGCTGACCGCATGCTGGATATGGGCTTTATCCATGATATCCGCCGCGTGCTGGCCAAGCTGCCTGCCAAGCGTCAGAACCTGCTGTTCTCCGCGACTTTCTCCGACGAAATCAAGGGGCTTGCCAACAAGCTGCTGCACAACCCGGCATCGGTGGAAGTGGCGCGCCGCAATACCGCGTCCGAGCAGATCGAACAAAGCGTGCACTTCGTCGACAAGAAGCGTAAGCGGGAACTGCTGTCGCAGATGATCGGCGAAGGCGACTGGAAGCAAGTCTTGGTGTTCAACCGCACCAAACACGGCGCCAACCACCTGGCCGAGCAGCTGAACAAAGACGGTATCACTGCCGCAGCGATCCACGGCAATAAAAGCCAGGGCGCGCGTACCCGTGCATTGGCCGATTTTAAAGACGGCAAAATTCGCGTGCTGGTGGCAACCGACATCGCGGCGCGCGGTCTGGACATCGACCAACTGCCGCACGTGGTGAACTACGAGTTGCCTAACGTGCCGGAAGATTACGTGCACCGCATCGGCCGTACCGGCCGTGCAGAGCGTACCGGTGAGGCTATCTCGTTGGTCTGCGTGGATGAACACAAACTGCTGCGCGACATCGAGCGCCTGCTGAAGCGTGAAATCCCGCGTATTGCCCTGCCAGGCTACGAGCCGGACCCAAGCATCAAGGCGGAGCCGATCATCAACGGCCGTCAGGGTGGCGGGCGCGGCAACGGCGGCGGTCAACGCTCCGGTAACGGTGGCGGCCAGCGCAGCGGTAATGGCGGCGGCCATAGCGGCCAACGTGAAAACCGTGGCGGCGGCAGTGCCCGCCCTCAGGGTGACGGCAAGCCGCGCTCAGGCGCGCCGGCACGCCGTCCGCGCAGCCGCAAACCGGGCGAATAATATCGCGCTGTTGCAAGACGCTATCAGGCCACCTTTATAGGTGGCTTTTTTTATGTCTGGCGGAAGTGAATTTTCGTACTAGGATCGACGGGGTAACTCAATTTATCTGGAGCCGATGATGAAACTGAAGTGCGCAATTATTGATGATTATCAGCAGGTGGCACTCACCATGGCGGACTGGTCGACGATAGCCGAGCGGGTCGAGGTGTTCGCCATGAGCCAGCATTTTACCGATGAGGCGGAACTGGCGGTGCACCTGCAAGACTGCGACATGCTGGTGATCATGCGCGAGCGCACGCCGATCACCGCCACGCTGCTTGCCCGTTTGCCGAAGTTAAAACTGCTGATCACCTCCGGCATGCGCAATGCGTCTATCGATCTGGCCGCCGCCGAGCAGCGCGGCATTGTGGTTTGCGGTACCGCCAGCGGTTCGGCCGCGCCGATGGAGCTGACCTGGGCGCTGCTGCTGGGGTTGGCAAAGCACACAGTGGCGGAAAACGCCGGGCTGCGCAATAACGGCCCCTGGCAACAGGCGATTGGCGTCACCCTGCAAGGCAAAACGTTGGGCCTGCTGGGGTTGGGCAAGATTGGCAGCCAGATGGCCAGGGTGGCGCAGGCGTTCGGCATGCGGGTGCTGGCCTGGAGCCAGAACCTGACGGCGGAAAAAGCCGGGCAACAGGGCGTTGCGCTGGCCGAGTCGAAACTGGCGCTGTTCGAGCAGAGCGATTTTGTCTCCGTCCATTTGGTGCTGAGCGAACGCAGCCGCGGGCTGGTGGGGAGCGATGAACTGGCCGCGATGAAGCCTTCTGCGTATCTGATCAACACCTCGCGCGCGGCGATTGTCGATCAAGCGGCCTTGATAGAAGCTCTGCAACAACAACGGATCGCCGGTGCCGGGCTGGACGTGTTCGAGGTTGAACCGCTGCCTGTGGACGATATCTTCCGCCGCCTGCCCAACGTGCTGGCGACGCCGCACCTGGGTTACGTGGCCGATGACAACTACCGTATCTACTTCCGCGAGGCGATTGAGGACATCGAGGCGTTTCTCGCCGGACAGCCCCTGCGCAGGTTGATCTAAGCGGCTTTTTATTCCCCCGTGCGCTTGTCTGATACCGGCATTCCCCCGTATCATTGCGCGTCTTTTTTAGCTGGGGTAATCATGCGCGTATTATTGGCTCCGATGGAGGGCGTTCTCGATTCTTTGGTGCGCGAGCTGCTCACCGAAGTGAACGACTACGACCTGTGCATCACCGAATTCCTGCGCGTGGTTGACCAACTGCTGCCTGCCAAATCTTTCTATCGCCTTTGCCCCGAACTGCATCACGCCAGCCGCACCCCGTCCGGCACGCTGGTGCGCATCCAACTGCTGGGCCAGCACCCGCAGTGGCTGGGGGAAAACGCCGCCCGCGCGGTCGAGCTGGGCTCTTACGGCGTCGATCTCAACTGCGGTTGCCCGTCCAAGCTGGTTAACGGCAGCGGCGGCGGGGCGACCTTGCTGAAAGACCCGGAACTGATTTACCAGGGCGCCAAAGCGATGCGTGCGGCGGTGCCGGATCATCTGCCGGTAACGGTAAAGGTACGCTTGGGTTGGGACAGCGACAGCCGCAGTTTTGAAATCGCCGATGCGGTGCAACAGGCGGGCGCCACCGAGCTGGCGGTGCATGGCCGTACCAAAGAGGACGGCTACAAGGCCGAGCGCATTAACTGGGCGGCGATTGGCGAGATCCGCAAGCGGCTGACCATTCCGGTGATCGCCAACGGCGAAATCTGGGATTACCAAAGCGCGCAAGACTGCCTGCAAACCACCGGCTGCGACGCGGTGATGCTGGGGCGCGGCGCATTAAACGTGCCGAACCTGAGCCGGGTGGTGAAATACAACGAACCGCGCATGCCGTGGCCGCAGGTGGTGCAACTGCTGCAAAAATACGTTCATCTGGAAAAGCAGGGCGACACCGGCCTGTATCACGTGGCGCGTATCAAGCAGTGGCTGGGGTATTTACGCAAAGAGTATACCGAGGCGACGGAGCTGTTCGGTGAAGTGCGTGCGCTGACCAACTCGAAGGACATTGCGCGGGTGATTTGCCGCTGAATAAGTAACAGGGGGAACTGCCCCCTGTCTCGGGCTCAATTTTCCAGATCAATCCCAAAATAGCGCATCAGCGTTGCACGCCGTTCGTCTTCGGAATGCAGCGTCGATTCATGGCGCTGGTGATCTTCGGTGATAATCAGTTTGTTCTCGCTGAGGGTCACTCGGCCATTTTCCGTTGGCCGCGAGCACACCAGCCGCTGGGTAAAATGCGACTGCGGCGAGGTGCTGTGGTAGTGGCTCATGCCGTCGAACTCACTCGGCTCACGGGCTTGCAGGGTAAAGCGGTACAGGGTTTTGGCGTGCGAGCGATTATCGCCGTTTCGGCGTTCCAGATAATAGGTCTCGCCTTCCTGTTCTAAATGGAAGGTGCCGCTGGTCTGCGGTTGCTGCTCGGTGGTGGCGATCTTCAGCGGCATCAGGAACGAGTCGCCAAACCCCACGTCCACCAGATACGGCTGATCCAGCTCTACTTTCAGCGCCATATGGTCGAAGGGCGCGCCGAAGCTGCCGTCGCGCGCGCGGATCTCGCCGGAAATAAACTGCACGTTAAAGCCGATGTCCTTCAACAGCGCGGCAAACAGCCGGTTCAGCTCATAGCAAAAGCCGCCGCGGTTGCGTTCGACAATTTTATTGAACAGCGCCGGTTCTTCCAGATGAATGCCCTGGCGATAAATAATGCTCAGGTTCTCAAAGGGCACGCTCAGCATATGGCAGCGGTGTAATTGTTGCAGCGTCAGGAGGTCGGGCTTGGGGATGCCTGCAAATCCAATATGTTGCAGGTAGCGTTGTCTGTCCACGGCTTATCTCACAGCAGAAAAATTGAACATAAAATAGTTGGGTTTGGCAAAGTTGTGAGGGCAATAAGTGCTATGTCAGAACGCCGGGGGTTTGCCCGCCGACTGCAGCAGCAGATTCACCCAGCGGCGGGTGGTGGTGCTAACGAACGCGCTGTCCGCCCAGCACAGGCGATATTGATAGGCGCAGGGCAGTTGTCCGTACTCGCCAAACACCGGCACCAGCTTGCCTGCGGCTAACGCATCTTGCGCCACCGCCAGGCTGCCGAGCACGATACCGTTACCTTCCATCGCTTCCTGCAACGCATGGCCGACGCTGTTAACGGTGAGGATGCCGCGCGGTGCCGCCGCGCCTGCGCCAAAGGCGGCGAACCAGTCTTGCCAGCCGGCGGCGCCCAGCCCTTGCGCGTCCTTCCACGGCGAGTGAATCAAGGGGGCCTGCGGTAAATCGGCGAGGGTGAACGCAGGGTGCGCGGCAAGAAAGGTGGGGCTCGCCAGCGGCGCAAAGGCATCGGTCAACAGTTCGCGGGAATGCGGCGGCGGATTGGCGATGGGGCTGTAACGGATGGCGATGTCCGCTTCGCCGCTGGCTAAATCGCGCAGGCTTTCGTTGGCGTCCAGCACCAGCGAGACATCAGGATCGGCGTGGCGCAGCGCCGGTAAACGCGCCGCCAGCCAATGGCTGGCAATGCCCAGCGTACAGGTCAGTTTCAGCGTTTGCTGCTGCGCCGGTCGGGCGCGATCGCTGGCTTTTTGCAGCAGCGTCAGCGCACGGGTGACGTCGGTGGCCAGCCGTTTGCCGGTGTCGTTGAGCGCCACCGCATTGCCCTTGCGGTGAAACAGTTCAACGCCCAGTTCATTCTCCAACTGGCGTATCTGGCGGCTGACTGCCCCCAGCGTGACGTTCAACTGCTCCGCCGCCTCGGTAAAACTGGCGCAGCGCGCCGCCACCTCGAAGGTATGCAAGGCTTTCAGCGACGGCAGGCGTGGTTGAGCGTTCAGCTTGAGTTTCATTCAACCATATTGCCAATCTATCGATGTTCCACAAGCGATTTTTCTCTTACTTTTTGTCAACGAATCGGACGGGAGAATTGGGTGGATATATTCATGGGGTTAGCCGCCGCGCTGTGCTGGGGCAGCACGGATTTTTTGATCGGCATCAACGCGCGGGCGGTGGGGGTGCGCAGGGCGGTATTCTTCTCCCAGGCGATCGGTTTTGTCATTTTAACCGCGTTGTTAATGACCACCGCCATTCCCGCCTTTGCGGCGTCGCGCAGGGTTTGGGGGTTGGCGCTGCTGGCCGCCGGCCTGACGGTGGGCGCAACGCTGGCGCTGTCCCAGGCTTTTGCCATCGGCAAAGCGGCGCTGGTGGCACCCTTGGTCACCAGCTACGGCGCGGTGACTACGTTGTTATCCTGGCTTGGCGGCGAACGGCTTGGCGCACTGACGCTGGCAGGGCTGGCGGTGTGTCTGCTTGGGGTAATACTCAGCGCGATGGAGCCTGGCCGCCAGCCTGAAAAATCCGGTTCGGCATGGCCCTCCGTCGCCTTCTCGTTGGTGGCTGCGCTCTGTTACGGCGCCGGTTTTTGGTTGCAGGGAAAATACACGCTGCCGGTGCTGGGGCCACGCGTCAGCCTGTGGCTCGGCTACACGGTCGGGTTGGCGGCGGTGTTGATGCTGAACACAGACCGACGAGCGCTGGTTGCTCGGCCCAGTTGGCGGCAAGGCGGGCTGTTGCTGGCCGCCAGCCTGCTGAGTTTGGGCGGTTTTACCGCCTTCGCCGTGGGTGCCGGGGCGGGCTCGCTGGCTGTCGTCACCGTGCTCAGCACGTTGTCCGGCGGCATCGCCGCGCTGTTGGGCGCGCTTTTGCTGCGCGAGCGGCTTTCCGGCTTGCAGTGGCTGGGGGTATTAACGGTATTGGCTGGCGCTGTGGTGCTGCATTTGCAACCGGCATAACTCATAACCAAACAGACTCTCTTACCCCAGACGATAACCGCTAAAATGGGAATATTCGGATAAGGAGTCAGCATGGATTTAACGCAAAAAGCCCGGCGGTTCGCCACGCAGGCACATGAGAGCTGCAAGCAGAAGCGCAAGTTTACCGGCGAACCTTACATCGTTCACCCCGCCGCTGTGGTGGCGCTGTTGCAGCAGGCGGATCCTACGCCGGAAATGATCGCCGCCGCCTGGCTGCATGATACGGTGGAAGACACCCCGGTGACCCTGGCGGATATCCGCAGCGAGTTCGGTCCTACGGTCGAAAGGTACGTGGAGATGCTGACCGACGTGCAAACTCGCCGTTACGGCGGTGAGCGGTTGCACCGCAAGAATGCCAACCTGCAACACAGTGCGTTGGCCTGCCCGGAAGCGCAAACCATCAAGCTGTGCGATCTGATCGACAACAGCAAAAACATCACCGACTACGAGCTGGCCTTTGCGCGCCAGTACCTGGTGGAGATGTCGCGCTTGCTGTGCGTGCTGCAGCAAGGCGACGCCGGGCTGTTGGCTATCGCTCGCAGTCAATGTGACGCCGCCGTCGCACTGATTAACCGGCGCAGCGGCGACGACAGTTGGTTCAACGCGCTCTGGCAGCAATATGAGGAGCATTTCAGGCTGGCTGTGTAGGTGAGGATTGAAGCTAAAACGGATTATGCTTTTTTCTGCATTAGTAATTCTGAAATTAACATAATGAATTATGAGGGCTGCCTTTGCCAGGAAACGTGGCAAGGGCAGATGTTGAGGGGAAACTCAGGAGCTGAGCGGCGTGCGGCGAAGATAAGTGCGCGGGTGCGGCATTTGCGTGCGAGTTTATGAGAAGGAAGGTTATTAAATGAGGGGGAACGAGCCGCCTCTAATGAGGCGACTCTGGTGCGTTACCAGGATTTACGTGGGTTACGGGAAACAATATCAATCTTCTGACACAGCAGTTTGGTGATGTCCACCGAAGCCGGGTTGCTGGCGCTACCGCCGAAGTTTTTCAGGACGATGACAATTCGGGCGTAATTGACATAGCCTTCCGGCAACGGCAAATACTCCGCAGAATCCAACGCGGTAATACGATCCGAAGTCATGGTGGCCGGTGACGTTGGCGTTACGGTGCCGCTTCGTCCCCACTGGCAGGTTTTTTCCAGCACGGTGGTAGTCCCGGCGTTACCCTTAAGTTCGTATTTGCCCTGATAGGTGTTAACGGCGACATCCATGCTGCTCAGGCCCTGCAGGTTCTCCAACGTGGTGCGCCACAACACCAGATCGTTTTTTTCAATCGGGAAATAAACTTCGATTTTCTTGTCCGCTGCGGCCGTTTTGGTGGTGGCGGTAAGCACGCCGTTTTGCAGCGTCACCGTCAAATCGGAGGTTTCGGTTTGCGAGATGCGGGTGCCGCTGGCGGCGTAAACATTGTTCAACTGCAGCGCGCCGCTTTCCTTCCATGTCGGCTCTGGCAGGTGATTAACGCCATCGCCGAGATAGAGTTGACGCCACATGTTGATATAGCCGGGAGCGACGATCTTCTTCATTTCAATATGGTTGTTTGACCACCCTTTCTTGATGTCAGAGTTCACCAGATCGAAACCGTCTATGTAGCATTTACCGCTCAAATCGCTGGATTTGTCGAAGTAAAAATACTCAACGTATTGGTAGGGAACCGTGCTGTCGGGATCGGTAACGTTGGTTTGCACGCTGTGCCACTGGCTGTCCTTGATTTTTACCGTGCCGCTGTTGTCACTGGTAAATACCGGCCGGGAGTTGCGGGAATTTTTATTGCCCCATTCGAAGTGACAGTTTTTAAAATCCAGCGTGCCGGCTTTGAGGTCGAATAACCCATAGTCAGTATTCGCTTGTTGATCGGCGACATTTTTAAAACCGCTGTAGTCAAACGAGCAATCGCGGAAGGCCAACGAATGAACGCCCTGATAATAGTTGTTGCTGTCGCCGAACAGGCATTTGTAGAACACGATTTTTTCACCGGCATTGGATGCGCTTTCGGACCAAATCGGCCACCAACAGCCACGAACCATAATGCTGTGCCAACTCTGGATATAGGCGTTGTTGCCAAAAACGATGCCTTTGTAGAGGTTGGTCAGCCAGACGTTTTGCACGAACAACTGGCTGGCTGGAATGCCATCCATATTTGCCGCATCGCTGTAAACGCACAGGCCGCGCAGATTGGCCGTTGCTCCTGGCGTGCCGACGATGCGCAGGTTATAGATCGCCGGTGCACCCTGGCTATACAGCACCCGCACGCATTCAATATTGGTTGCGCCGGAAAAGTCCAAAATGGTGCCTTTAAAATCAACGGAGTTTTTCCATAATTTTAATTTTGCGGTGGTTTTACATTGGCGCACGCCGCCGGGGCCGACCAAGGTAATGCCGGCAGGCGTGGTCGGGATCGGCGCTTGCCACCACTCATCACCTTTAACCTGTAAAAAATTACTGGCACGGTTAATAGTCAGGGAATAATCCAGCTCATCGCCAGCCTGATACCACCAGTCAATGCAGTAATCCCCGTCATTGATAATGCGTTTCCAGCGGCGGTTTTGCGTATCGATCAGAATAGTCGCGCCGTTGTCCAGGCTGGTGGTGTCTGCGCTGTCACGGAGGAATACGCCGTGGTGATAGCGATCTTCAATCATTACGGTTGACTCACTGCCGGTATAGGCGCGCAGGTTGGCGTAATCATTTAATGTAATCATGGTGTAAACCTCACTCTTTCGATGATGCAGGTTACTGCAAGGTCATAATTGCAGTAGCACAGTGGCGTATTGAAAATAAAAGTGTGCAGGCCGAGGACGATGCACTTTTAAATCTCCCGGCCTGTGGGAGAAACTTAGCAGGAGGAGCAAGGCAGGTTAAGCCGTGAGCGTTGTGCCCGCTGCCAGCGGGCTAACGGCAATCTGTTACGGGCGGTGAGGGTTAGCCGGCCTGCGGTGTGCGGCGAAGATAAGTGAGCGGGTTCAGCGAGCGCAGGTGCATTTGCAAGACCACGCCGCGGCGGAAGACATAGTTGAGCAGGGTCAGCGACAGCAGTTCAGTCAGCAGGGTGCTGTAGGCAGCGCCCATGATGCCGTACTGGCGGATCAGGCAATAAGAAAGCGGGATATTGATGATAAACACCAGGAACATCTTCTTCGACAAGAAGCCGTAGCCCGAGAACATCACAATGTATTTATAGGCCAGGGTGCCGAGTGCCGAAAGCAGCGTGGCTACCGCCAGCACGCCCATGGCCGGATAGGCCGCCAGATATTGCTCCCCGTACAGCAGCACGATCACCGGTTTGCCGAGCAAAACGATGCCTGCCACGATCGCGGCGGCGATCGCCAGCACCAGCCCATTCAGTTTGGCGGCGGCGCGCATGGCATCGTCACGGCGGTAAGCGAATATCTTGGCAAAAAATGAGGAGATCACTGCGTTGGTGACGAACATCCAGGCGGTGGCCAGCGTGATGGCGACGGAATAAATACCCAGCGCTTCGGCGGAGACGAACCACATCAGGAACAGCTGCGCCAGCCGGGTGTAAATGGCGATGGAGACATTGGAGACCGCCAGCGGCAGCCCGCTGGCGAGCAGATAGCGCACATACTTGCGCCGAACGCGGATGGGGGCGGTAAAGCGCGGGTGGCGGCGATGATAAAGGTGGTGGCGGATTAGGTAAGGGATCAGATAAACCATCACTATGGGGATCGCCAGGAAATACAGATGCAGATCAAAATAAACAATCAGATAACGCACCAGCAGGGCGCTGCCCAGGCCGGCAACGTTGGCCAGCGTATTGAAGCGCGACTCCAGCCGGGCGTCGTGGTAAATGGTGAACACGTCTCTGAGCGAGAAAAAGCCGGCGATAAAGGTGGCGGCGCAAAAGTAGAAGGTAATGAAATCGTCCCGTAAACCGGTGTAAAGCAGGATGGCTGCGGAAAACAGGATAAAACAGCCCTGGCGCAGCCGGTTGGTGGAAAACATCAATGCGGTGCCGGAGCGCGGATTGCGGCTAATGCGTTTGAACAGTACGGTGTCGGAGCCCAGCAGCGCCAGCGTCTGGGTAATGGCGAAAATAGCGGTAGCGAAGGTGATCTTGCCAAAACTTTCCGGGCCAACATATTTCGCCATATAGGCGGTGATAAAAATGACGCCCAGAATAGAGACCATTTTTTCAGATATCATCCAGAATGCGTTTTTCACTATGTTGATATCTATGAATTTCAATTGCATCAGCGCTTTTCCCTGTCGCATGCTGTAATAAGAATCATCCGATTATTCCTGTAGCCCTTGTAACGGTGGGGGCGCAAGGTTTTATAATTGAGCGGCAATAATCGGAATGTTAAAAGCATTTCTCCGTATGCTATCTTCATGGAAGAAAGAGAAAAATGAGAAAACTCGCAAAACGGCTCTGTCGGGCCGCGCCCGATGCTATTTATTATCAAATTAGCCATTATCTTGCTCATGGCTCTTTGGTGAACTTCAAAAACCCCAAGACATTTTCCGAGAAAATTTATCAACGTATGCGTTATCCTCAGCGTGATTTCAGCCTGCTGGCGGATAAGGTGGCGGTGAGAGAGTATATTTCACAGCGGGTATCGGAAAATTACCTAACGCCAATCATTATGACCACCGATGACTTTACCGAACAGGACTACCTTTCCCTGCCACCATCGTTTGTCATCAAAACCAATAATGCCTCTCAGCAGGTGAAAATAGTCAAAGATAAAAGTCAGATTAGCTATCAGGATATTGTGAATACTCTTCATGGATGGTCTGAAATAACCTATTGGAAAAGATTTCGTGAAAAACATTACGCCACTATTCCGCAAAAAATTATCGTCGAGGAGTTGCTGGATATCGAGTGCAGCGGGGAGTTGATTGACTACAAGGTGCATGTTTTTAACGGCAATCAATCTTATCTGTTTGTTGAATTACTGCGCGGCGGGCCTGAGCCCACTTCGCTGGAATTTTTGGACGAGCATGTTTACCCCTGCTTTTTTATTCAGAATGATATTCCGCAGATCAATACGTTGCAGGCGAAACCTGCGTTCTGGGATGAGATGATCCAGGTAGCGAAAGCCGTGGCGGCGGATCTCGACTATTGCTGCGTCGATTTCTATCTCACCCCCGAGCAGCTTTACATTGGCGAACTGACGCTGACTCCCGGCGCCGGTAATGAGGTTTTTCTGCCGCGTGCGACCAACCTGCTGCTGGGCGAGATGATGTCCAGAGCCGATAGCCGCTGCGGCGGTTAGAAGGATCGTCTGTCGGCATCCGGCGGGGCGAGGCTTTGCAGCCAGGCCAAAAACGCCGCCGCTTTGGGTTTGTCCAGCGTGCGTTGCGGATAGACCACGTAGTAAGGCTTGCTGAGTGGTAGCACCGGTTCTGCCAGCGGCACCAGCGTGCCGTTAGCCAGTTCGCGCTGGATCAAGCTTTGTTGGCCGAGCAAAATGCCGTGGCCTGCCACCGCCGCATCAATCGCCAGCGAGGTCAGGTTATAGGTCAGGCCTCGTCGCTGCGGCGGCGGTAGCCCGGCGGCGGTGAACCACTCATGCCATCCTGGCAGAAACTGGCTCTCTTTGCCCCAGTCGACATGAATCAACGGTTGCCGGGTCCAGTCACCGGCGGCCTGCCGCTGCGGGCTGCACACCGGCTGCACGCCATCCTGAAACAACCTCACTTTTTCCAGCAGCGGATAGTCCTGATCGCCAAAGCACAATGCAAAGTCCGCCGCCGAGGCGGCGAAATCCACCGCGGCATGGGTGGCGTGCAGGCGGATATCCAGCTGCGGCTGATGGGCCAGCCAGTCGCCAATCGCCGGGTTCAGCCATTTTGAGGCCAGCGCCGGTAGCGCAAAGATCGTCAGGGTTTCCTGGCCCCGTTGGCGATCGACGTGTTGCTGCGCCACGCGCAGCGTCTCGAACGCTTCCTGCACATAGGCCAGATAATCCGCGCCCTGTTCGGTTAGCGTCACGCCGCTTTTGGCGCGGGTAAACAGCTGAATGCCCAGATGCTGTTCAAGCTGGCGGATTTGCTGGCTGATGGCGGCGGCGGTCAGCGCCAGGCTGTCTGCCGCCCTGGCCAGGCTGCCGGTACGGGCGGCGGTTTCAAACGCCAAAATGGCGCTCAGTTTGGGCAGGCGGCTGCGGGAAGGTGCGTTCATGGCGGCTATCGTTAAGAATGGGTTACCTCATCCTTAACGCATTTTTGTTATTACGGCAATGCGACATTCGCTACAGTGGGGCATCCGGCCGCTAAGCCTTCAGGAGCTCCTCATGCAGCAACTCGCTCATATCGTTGATTTATCCGCCAACCCGATTGGCGACGCCGCCTTTCAGGCCCGCTGCAAAGCGACGCTGGACACGGCGGGTGCGCTGGTGCTGCGGGGCTTTCTGACCGCCGCCGCGCTGGCGACCGTCCGTCTCGAAGGGGCGGAGCACAGCCACGCGGCGTTTTATGCTGCCAGCAAGCATAACGTGTACCTGAAACCTCAGGATGAAAGCCTGCCTGCCGACCATGCGCGCAACCGGCAGGTGGTGTCTTCCAAGGGGTGTATTACCGACGAGGATATCCCGGCGCAGTCGCCGCTGCGCACGTTGTATGATGCCCAGCCTTTCCGCGACTTCCTTTGTGCAGTGCTGGAGGAGGAGCAGCTCTATCCCTACGCCGATCGGCTGTCGTCGATCAATCTGCACTACGCGCATCGCGGGCAGGAACTGGGCTGGCATTTTGATAACTCCTCATTTGCCATCACGCTCCTGATCCAAAAACCGCAGGCCGGCGGCCGGTTTGAGTATGTGGAAAACCTGCGCGATGCCGATCGCGGCGAGATGAATTACGCGGGGGTAACCCAGGTGCTGGACGGCGAGCGTGCGGTGAAGACGCTGGCGATGGGGGAGGGGGATTTGGTGCTGTTTCGCGGGCGCAATGCCATGCACCGGGTTACACCAACCGAAGGCGATACCACCCGTATGCTGGTGGTGCTGGCCTATAATGCCCAGCCGGATATCGCGCTGTCAGAGAGCGCCCGCATGACATTTTATGGCCGCTTGTAACGGATAAAAAAACTGCCCCGGAGGGGGCAGTTCGGAGACTCAGTGGTGGGCTTCTTCGTGAGCCTGTTGTTCCAGCTTCACTTCCTGCGCGCGCTTGCGCAGGCCAAACCAGCCCAGCACCAGCAGCACGGTCAGCACCGGGATGGTGGCGATGGTCCAGGTGCCGTTCGGGTAATCGAACGCCATCATCACCACGACCGCCAGCAGAAACGCCAGCGTCAACCAGGAGGTGACCGGCGCGCCGGGCATCTTGAAGGTGACCGGTTTGGCGCGGCCTTCCCTCACGGCCTTACGCAGACGCATTTGGCAGACGATGATAAATGCCCAGGAGCTGATAATGCCCAGTGAGGCAATGTTCAGCACGATCTCAAACACCTGCGAAGGCACCAGATAGTTCAGCACTACGCCGAGCACATAGATACCACAGGTCACCAGAATACCGGCGTAAGGCACCTGCTGGCTGCTCATTTTGGACATGAATTTCGGCGCGGAGCCGCCCATCGACAGCGAACGCAGAATACGGCCGGTGGAATACAGGCCGGAGTTCAGGCTGGAGAGCGCGGCGGTCAGCACCACGATGTTCATGATGGTGCCGATATAGGGCACGCCCAATTTACTGAAGAAGGTGACGAACGGGCTTTGGCCGGCCTGATAGGCATTCCACGGCAGCAGCAGCACCAGCAGCACCACGGAACCGACGTAGAACAGACCGATACGCCAGATCACGCTGTTGATCGCCTTCGGCAGCATTTTTGCCGGATCTTTGCATTCGCCGGCGGCGGTGCCGATCAGCTCAATGCCGGCGAAGGCGAAGATCACTCCTTGCACCAGCACCAGCGCGGGCAACAAGCCGTGCGGGAACATGCCGCCGTTTTCGGTAATCAGGTGCAGGCCAGTAGTGTTGCCCGCCACCGGGGTACCCATACCGAGAAACACCACGCCGACCACCAGGAAAATGGCAATGGCGGCGACTTTAATCAGCGCGAACCAAAACTCCATTTCGGCGAACCACTTCACGCCGATCATGTTCATGGTGGCGACCACCCCAAGGGCGCAGAGTGCGAACAGCCATTGCGGCACGTCGGCGAAAGTGCCCCAGTAGTGCATGTACAGCGCGACCGCAGTGATGTCGACGATACCGGTCATCGCCCAGTTGAGGAAATACATCCAGCCGGCGACATAAGAGGCTTTTTCGCCGAGAAACTCGCGGGCATAAGAAACGAAGCTGCCGCTGGAGGGGCGGTGCAGCACTAACTCGCCCAGCGCGCGGAGAATGAAGAAAGAGAAGATTCCGCACACCAGATAGACCAGCGCCAGCGCTGGGCCGGCCATTGCCAGCCGGCCGCCGGTGCCGAGGAACAAGCCGGTACCAATGGAACCGCCGATGGCGATCATCTGTATCTGGCGGTTGCCCATGCTTTTGTGATAACCGGATTCATGTGAGTCTAACCAACGTCTTCTGGCGGCGTGTTTGTCATGCTCGGTTTTTTTATGTGATTGCATCATCCGTCCTGTTTACCTGTCTATAGGGTTACCCAGCTCTCGGACGAGAGCAAACGATTGCTATTGCCAATCGTTATGAGAATGAGGTCATGGCATCATTCTGTTGTTTTATACCCGTCGTCTTTCAAGCTGCAACGTTGTTGGCTGTACTGGCTTACCCCAGTTACTTACCGGAGTAAGCGCCTGGGGATAAGCGAGCTGGCCGCCTAGCTGCAACTTGAAACCCATAGGGTATATTATGTGTACAGCCATCATTAAATAACGGCGAGGCATGCTACCTTTTCTCCGTAAATGTGGCAAAAAATCCTGCGTATAAATCGTGATCAATTGTGTTTATTTTTTATTACATATACAAAAGAATATATTATTCAATAGGATGTATGATTTTTTCAACACGGAAATATCGAGGAATAAAAAGTGACGAAAATCACAAAATATTAATTTCCGCGCAAATTGCAGGGGGTTTTGCTTATTTTTCGAGGCGTGAAAAAAGGGGGTAAATAAGACTCTTGTTGCCTGCGGCGATTATAGCCCGCAGGCGAGGGGATTAACGGCGATTTTTTAGGCAGATTCCCCGGCTGGCTGAGCCGAGGCGGGCAGACCGAAAATCAGGTCGAACGCCCAGTTAAACACGAAGGTGTAGCACGGGATAATGACGATAAGCGCCATATCCAGCAGCAGCGCTTCCAGCAGTGAAATCCCCATCCACCAGGCGATCAGCGGGATCAGGTACACCACCAGCGTCAGTTGAAACCCCACGGCGTGCGCAATACGGCGCTTTAGCGTGCGGGTGCGTGACGTCTGGCGACTCTCCCACCGCTCAAACAGCGAGTTGTAGATGAAATTCCAGCTTACGGCGATGGTGGTAATGATCACCGCCAGCGGCCCGGTGCTGCTGGGCGCGCTGCCGGAAAGCAGCGCCAGCCCCAAAGCGGAGATCGCCATGCCGATAATTTCATAGGCGGTGACATACACCAGTTTGCGTTTAACGCCTTGCATCATGTTCTCCTGCGTTATTTTTGGTGGTTTCTTGGGTCGTGGCGGCTAAGATAACGTCAATCACATTGATAGAAAAAGTCAGGAGCTGTCAGTTTTGCTGACAGGTAACGCAATGAACTTTTCCAGCGATAATATTGAGCTGTTTTTGGCGGTATTGGATCGGGGTTCGTTCTCTGCCGCCGCCCGTTCGCTGCGGCGGGTGCCTTCGGCGGTCAGCATGGGCATCGCCAACATGGAGGCGGAACTCGGGTTCCCGCTGTTTGACCGGTCGCACCGCGAACCGGTGCCGACCGCGCTGGCATTGGCGCTGGCGCCGCATGCGCGGTTGATTGCCGACCAACTTAAACAATTGCAGAACCACGCCATCGAGCTGTCGCAGGGGCTGGAGAGTACGTTGTCTATCGGCGTCGCTTCGGACATCAACGGCAGCGGCCTGCTGGCGGCGATTAAAACGCTGGCGGAGCGTTATCCGTTGCTGAACATCGAAGTGTTGACCGCCCCGCAAGATGACGTGTTGCATATGCTGCATCAGGGCAGGGTTGGCGTTTGCCTGGCGTTTGGCGGGCTTAACGTCAACAGCCAGGAACAGTTCCATTTCGTGGGGGCGGAATCGCTGGTCGCCACGCTCTCGCCATGCCACCCGGCGTTAAAAGGGGCGGCGGACGAGCTGTTTCTCGAGGATCTGGTCAACGTACGGCAGATTATGGTGGCCAGCCGCGATCTGCCCATCGTCGATCTGCGGCCGCGGGTAGCGGAATCTTACTGGCGCACCGACAGCCTGCCGATGGCGCTGAGCATGGTTGAGGCCGGGTTGGGCTGGGGCAATTTCCCGCTGTCACTGACTGCGCCGCTGTTGGCGCAGGGAAGGTTAATCCGGCTGAAATTCAAAAACACCAAAAACGAGCTGCGGTTACCGATACACCTGGTTTGGCTAAAGAATGCGCCTTTGGACAAGGCCGCGCGCGAGCTGGTAGCGCTGATGCGCGATGCGGCTCAGGTTGAATGAACCCCGGTAGTCATTGCTTTTATTTTCGTCGCTGGTCTACTTTGAGCAATGGATTGTTAAGGGGGGTACCGCGAGCATGATGAGTGAAACGGCATTATCGGTATTGAGCATTACCGGGGCGATAACGCTCGGGGCGATGAGTCCGGGGCAAAGTTTTATTTTGGTGGCGCGCACCGCAGTCGCCTCTTCGCGCCGCGACGGCATGGCGGTGGCGTTAGGCATGGGCGTCGGTTGTTTTATCTTTGCCTTGATCGCGCTATTGGGATTGCAGTCGCTGCTGCTGGCGCTGCCGTGGTTGTACACCACGCTGAAAGTGCTGGGTGGCGCGTATCTTATCTATTTGGCGTTTAAAATGCTGCGTGGGGCCAATCGGCCGTTGAACGTGGAGGCGGTCGGCGAGCGGCATCTGGGATTTCGCAAGGCGTTTACCACCGGCTTGCTGACCCAACTCGGTAACCCGAACACCGCTATCGTGTTCGGTAGCGTGTTCGCCGCGCTGCTCAGCCATAAAATTTCGCCGCTGATGTACGTGGTGTTGCCGGTGATTGCCTTGACGGTCGACGTCCTGTGGTACGCCTTTGTGGCGTTTGTGTTGTCATCGCCGCGCCCGCGCCGTACTTACCTGCGTTTTAAAGCCTGGTTCGATCGGCTGGGTGGCGGCGTGTTGGCCTTGCTGGGCCTGAAGCTGATGCTCAATAAATAGCCTTAGTTGGCGTGGCGACGCCGCCACCAGAAGCGCAACAGCAGGATGGCGGCGATCACCAGCGCGCAGAACAGCAGGCTGGTCAGCCTTTTGTCGAAGCCGGAGATAAAACGGGCGATGGCTTCACCGCCGAAATAACCCAGCAGCACGAAAATCGTCGCCCACAGAATGGCACCCAGAATGTTCAGCGGCACAAAGCGTGACGGCGGCAATTTGCTGGCGCCGATCAGCACCGGGCCGATAATGCGAAAGCCGTACATAAAGCGCACGCCGATCACGAACAGCATCGGGTGGCGGGCAATCAGCTTCTTGGCGCGCTCGATGCGCTTTTCCTGGCTTTTCATCCGTGAAATCACCTGCCCGCCGAAGCGGCGGCCCAGAAAGAACAGCACTTGATCCCCCAGCGTGCCGCCCAGCGCCACCACCGCAATCACCCACGACAGATGCAACAGCCCCTGATGCGCGGCAATCCCGCCCAGCAACGTGATGGTTTCCCCCTCGGCCAGGCAACCGATAAACAGCGCCCAGTAGCCGTAATCCGTAATGTAGTGGGCCAGATCCGCCATGCTTAATCCTTACGTCTATGACACTTAAGGTTAAGTATACGCCCTGTGCGCTAGCCGCGGGCGGCAATCTGCGCCACCAGCGCCCGGCGTTGTTGCAGGCTGTCGGCCATTTTTTCCTCTACTCGCGCCAGAATCCCCGCAGGCGCCAGCTCTGGCGTTCCCCCCAGGAACGGCGGTGCCGGGGCATACTCCAGATACAGCTGGATCATTTGCGCGGTTTCTTCGTCGTGCAGCTCGGCTATCAGTGTCAGGGCGAAGTCGATGCCTGCGGTTACGCCGCCCCCGGTGATCACGTTGCCGTCGCGCTCCACCCGCGCACTGCTCGGGATAGCGCCGAACAGTGTCAGGCTGTCACGCATCGACCAATGGCAGGCAGCGCGTTTGCCTTGCAACAGCCCGGCGGCGGCCAGGATCAGCGAGCCGGTGCAGACCGAGGTCAGATAGCGTGCGCCGCTCCCCAGCCGGCGGATCTGCCGCATGAAGTTTTCGTCCAGCAGCGCCTGGGTGCAGCCACTGCCGCCCGGCACGCACAGGACATCGCAGTGCGTGACATCCTCCAGCCTTTGCAGCCGGGAGAAATGCAGCCCCTCAGAACTGACGTTCGCACCGCCGGCCGAGGCGACGATAATTTCAGCATCAGGCATATGCCGCAGAAATTGCAGCGGGCCGGTGAAATCCAACTGGGTAACGCCCTGATAGATCGGAAAAACTATCACTAATGGTGCAGACATGATATTCGCCTCAGTTTTGTCCTTTGAACTGGGTAATAATAGCTGCCCTGTTTTTGGCTGGTATGCCATATAACCCTCAAAAAACGCCATAATGAAAAACATCGGCTTTGTTATCTTTCCCGATTTTAACCTGCTGGATTTTGCGGGGCCGCTGGCGGCTTTCGATCAGGCCGATCAGTTTACCGATGCCCCGGCATACCGTTGTTTGCCGGTATCGCAGGCGGGCGGAATGGTGATCGGTTCGTCCGGCGTGGCCGTGATGACCCAGCCATTGGAGGATAGCCGTTTTGATACGCTGCTGATTGCCGGTGGCCGCGGCAACGTGGCGGCGGCGGAGTCCCCGGCGTTGATCGCGATGTTGCAGCAGCAGAGCCGGCAGGTGCGGCGCATGGCCAGCGTGTGTACCGGGGCATTTATCCTGGCGGCCGCCGGGCTGCTGGAAGGCAAGCGCGCCACCACCCATTGGTTCCATGCCGCACGGTTACAGCAGCGCTATCCGCGTATTCGCGTTGACAGCAACCGCATTTTTATTCGCGACGGTGCCCTCTGGACCTCTGCCGGCATCAGCGCCGGCATCGATCTGGCGCTGGCGATGATTGAAGAGGACCTCGGCGCAGAGGTGGCGGCCAACGTGGCGCGGCAACTGGTGGTGTATCACCGCCGTCCTGGCGGGCAGTCGCAGTATTCACTGTTGCTGGCGCTTAATCCTTCTTCAGACCGTATCCGCAGCGCACTTTCTTACGCCCGTGAGCATCTGCATCAGCCGCTCACGGTAGCGGATCTGGCCGATGCCGCTTGCCTGAGCGAACGCCAGTTCGGCAGGTTGTTTCGCGCGGAAACCGGGCAGACGCCGGCCAAGGTGATTGAGCAACTGCGGGTGGAAGCGGCGCGGGTGCGGATTGAAGAGAGCGGCGAAGCGCTGGAGGTTATTGCTCGTGCCGTCGGTTTTAGCGATCCGGAGCGTATGCGGCGGGCATTTATTCGCGTCTTCGGTTTGTCTCCGCAGGCGATGCGGCGCCTGAGCCGCGCCGGTTAATTCATTCAGCTGTGCCCCAGGGGCGTGGCGCAGTAAAAGGAGCGACAGATGTATCAGGATTTTGAGAGCGAACTGGATTGGGCGATGCGCCATATGCCGCGCACCCGCGCGGCGGTTGCGGCGCTGCCGGATTTGAACGGCGTGCGGTTGGCGTGCAACATGCACCTGGATCTGAAAATGGCGCCGCTGGTGGCGGGCCTGTTGGGCAAGGGCGCTGCGGTTTATCTGACCACCTGCAACCCGACCACGGTGCAGGATGACGTGGTCGCCTGGCTGGAGCGGCGCGGCGCACAGGCTCACGCCTGGCGTGACATGAGCGATGCGGACTGGTCGGCATCCTTCGATCGCGCGTTGGCCTGGCAACCGACCCACCTGTGCGAAATGGGCGCGGATCTGACGGCTCGCCTGCACCAGTCGGCCGCAGGCCCGCAGATTGTCGCCGGCCTGGAAGCGACCGGTTCCGGCATCAGCCGGCTGAACGGCATGGCGCCGCGCTACCCGATCTTCAATTGGGACGACCTGCCGGTGAAAGAAGGGCTGCATAACCGCCATATGGTTGGCTTGACCGCCTGGCATACCTTCTTCCAGACCACGCATCTGACGCTGCATGAAAAATGCGTGCTGGTGATTGGCTATGGCCTGGTTGGGCAGGGCGTTGCGGCAGCGGCGAAAGCCTACGGCGGGCAGGTTATCGTGGCGGAAATCGATCCGGCGCGGGCATTGCAGGCACGGTACGACGGCTGGGCGGTGGTCGATCTGGCCACTGCGGTTACCCAGGCGGACGTGATCGCCACGGCGACCGGGGCGAAAAATGTGCTGTCGGCGCAGCATTTGCAACAGGTGAAGGACGGGGTGTTTATTCTCAACGTCGGCCACGTGGCGGCCGAAATTGACGTCGATTTCCTGAAGAACCTGCCGCACAGCGAGCCTATGTCGTTTGTGAACGCCTACCAACTGGGTGATAAAAAGATCTATTTGTTGGCCAACGGGTCGATGTTCAACCTGACGGCGGGCTACGGCGACAGCCTGAACGCCTTCGATGTGACGCTGGCGGTGATGGCTGCGGGCATCGGCCATATCGTCGGCGAAGGCGCCCGCCAGGCTCCCGGTTTGTATCTGTTGCCGCAGTCTGCGTGGCAACCGGCACTGTAACTTTCCCATCGCGGGCGCTCACCCCAGAGCGCTCGCGGTTTGCGCAATATTCTGTCCGACAGAATTTGTCACAAATGGGGGCGCATAATCCCAGTGCCAACTTGAGATCCCTCACATATAATTCTGCCAAATAAGACCTTCCTCTTCTCCAGTGACAGAGTAATGCATGTGAAAATACGTGTTTTGGTACTAACCCTGCTCGCTTTGCAGGCGGGAGCAGGCATCGCGCCGCGCGCGCTGGCCAGCGAAAATAACGCCGCCGCCCATGCCGCCCAGCCTGAACTGGCTTCCGGCAGTGCGATGGTGGTGGATATGCAGACCCACAAAGTGATGTATGCGCGCAATCCGGATGAAGTGGTGCCGATCGCCTCCATCACCAAGCTGATGACCGCCATGGTGACGCTGGATGCCCATCTGCCGCTGGATGAAATGCTGTCGGTAGACATTCATCAGACGCCAGAAATGAAAGGCGTTTATTCCCGCGTACGCCTGAACAGTGAAATTACGCGTAAAGACATGCTGCTGCTGGCGCTGATGTCGTCGGAAAACCGCGCCGCCGCCAGCCTGGCGCACCACTATCCGGGCGGTTACGGTGCCTTTATCAAGGCGATGAACGCCAAGGCGAGATCGCTGGGTATGACCAATACCCGTTATGTGGAGCCGACAGGGCTGTCGATTCATAACGTTTCGACCGCGCGTGACCTGACCAAGCTGCTGATCGCCACCAAGCAATATCCGCTGATTGGCCAGCTCAGCACCACCACCGAGCGCATGGCGAGCTTCAAGGATCCTAACTACACGCTGCCGTTCCGCAACACCAACCATTTGGTGTACAACCCGAAATGGAACATTCAGCTGACCAAAACCGGCTTCACTAACGAAGCGGGGCATTGCCTGGCGATGCGCACCATGATCGGCAGCCGCTCGGTATCGCTGGTGGTGCTGGACGCGTTCGGCAAGTACACGCATTTTGCTGACGCCAACCGCCTGCGCACCTGGATCGAAACCGGCAAGGTAACGCCGATCCCGGCCGCTGCCCGCGACTATCGCCGCCAAAAAGACGCCCGTCTGGCGAATAACGAAACCGAATAATCCCGGTCTGGCCTGCGGTTTCCACCGCAGGCCGCTATCGGCCCTCAGGGCGCCTGATGACAAAACCCCTTTCCCGATCGCCGTCGAACCCGGCGCGCAGATACAATTGGTGTGCCCCGGTGCGCTGCTGACCGGAAAGCAGCATCACTTTGTAGCACCCTTTACGCCACGCCAGTTGCAAGGTGTATTCCAGCATCGCCAGGGCAATACCTTGCCCGCGGTACGGCGGTGCCGTGACCACGTGTTCAATGATACCGAACGGCTGAGCCTGATGAACCAACCCCGGCACCATCGCCAGCATGCAGGTCGCGATCGGCTGTTCACCGTCGACGGTAACCACCAGGCGAATTGCCGGGTTGTCCAGCAAACGCTGTAAAGTGCGCTGGGCGGCATCCGGGCGCAGCGGGGGATCCTGTGGGCGCAATTCCTGATACAGCGCCTGAAGGCCGGCCAGATCGTTCAACTGTGCCAGGCGATAGGTGATTGCCATCTTTCCTCCTTTTGGCAGCGTCGGTTGCTCCATCCGCTATGATCACTAAATACCCTATCGTATGCGAGAGAGGATTCCTATGAGCCAGGTTGCAACCTTTATCATGTTTCAGGGCAACGCCCAGCAGGCTATCGATCTTTACAGCGGGCTGTTCGGCAGTTTTAAGGTTCAGCAGTTGCTGCATTACGACGAGACGTCCGACGGGCAACGGCGAATCAAACAGGCTTCGATAGACTTTGACCGACAGCATCTGGTGTTTAGCGACAGTCCGGTCAGCCATGATTTCAGCTTTACCCCGGCGGTATCTCTCCACGTTAATTTGGCGACCGAAGCCGAGTTGGAACGGGTATTCGCCTGCCTGGCGGATGGCGGTGAAGTGCTGATGCCGCTCGACGACTACGGCTTCAGCGCGCGTTTCGGCTGGCTGAACGATCGCTTTGGCCTCTCCTGGCAGTTGAACGTGCCAGCGGGCTAACTGCGGTATCCTCCTATACCCATTCAGGGCCGTTTACCGCTATGCTAAACGGCAAGGGTTCAATGAAATTTGATAAGGATGACCATTTTGGCCGGAAGTAGCTTACTGACTTTACTCGACGACATCGCTTCGCTGCTGGACGACGTCTCGCTGATGACAAAAATGGCGGCGAAGAAGACCGCCGGGGTGCTGGGTGACGATCTGGCGCTGAATGCGCAACAGGTTAGCGGGGTAAAGGCCGCTCGCGAACTGCCGGTGGTGTGGGGCGTGGCCAAAGGTTCGTTTATCAACAAACTGATTCTGGTGCCGCTGGCGTTGCTGATCAGCGCATTCGCACCCTGGGCGATCACGCCGCTGCTGATGGTGGGCGGCGCTTACCTGTGTTACGAAGGCTTTGAAAAAGTGTTCCACAGCCTGACTCACGGCAAGCAAGGGGAGGAGAAAAAAGAAGAACTGGACGCCAATGAAGACGTGGCGGCTTATGAGCAGCGCAAAGTGAAAGGGGCGATCCGCACCGATTTCGTGCTGTCCGCCGAGATTATCGCCATCACCCTCGGCACGGTGGCCGGCGCGAGCTTTAGCCAGCAAGTGATTGTGTTGAGCGGCATCGCTATTGTGATGACGATCGGCGTTTACGGTATCGTGGCCGGCATCGTCAAGCTCGACGATCTGGGGTTGTACCTGAGCCGAAAAACCAGCGCGCTGGCGCGCTCGATTGGCAATGGCATTGTCAGTGCCGCGCCTTACCTGATGAAAACCCTGTCGATCGTCGGTACTGTCGCCATGTTTATGGTCGGCGGCGGCATTCTGACCCACGGTCTGCCTCCGGTGCATCATTTGTTCGAAGACTGGGCGTCGTACGCTACCGTAGTACCGACCTTCGGCCATATTCTGCAGGGGGCGATCCCCGCGTTGCTCAACGTGGTGTTCGGCCTGATTGCCGGCGGCGTGGTGCTGTTGGTGGTGTCGGCTCTGAGCGCCATTCGCGGCCGCTTTACCGCCTGATAACCCCGGGGGCGTTTTACGCCCCCGTAGCTGCCGTTACGGTCGGCTGCCGTCGCCTTCACCCAGTGCGCGTTGCATGATATGCGTGTCGCGCCATTCACCCAGTTTGAATCCCACCGCCTTCAGCGTGCCCACGCTGGTAAAGCCCAGTTTCTGATGCAAAGCCAGCGAGCCTTGATTGTTTTCTGCATTCCCGACGATCGCCAGCATCTGCCGCCAGGGACCGCGCTCGCAACGGGCGATCAGTTCGGCCAGCAGCGCTTTGCCGATGCCGTTACCCTGCATGCCTTCGGCGATATACACCGAGTCTTCTACGGTAAACCGGTAGGCCGGGCGTGGCCGATAGGGCGTGGCGTAGCAGTAGCCCACCACGCGATCTTCCCGTTTGGCGACCAGCCAGGGGAGCCTGGCTGCCTGTACCTTGCTGCACCGCTGCTGCATTTCTTCACATGTGGGCGGCGTTTCTTCAAAGGATGCCGCGCCGTAAAGCACGTGGTAGGCGTAGATCTGTTGTACGGCGGCCAGGTCATCCGGCGTGGCGTCGGCGATGATCAACGGGGCGGAAAGGGACATAAGAGTTCTTTTTTTACCTTGAGAAATCAGAAGATAAGCACATTATGCTCCCCGTTCGCCGCCAAGGTAAATTGGGCTTTTTTATGCCGGTGATAAAAAAAACCTATAGCTGCCTGGCGGCCCGGTGCCGTGGCAGCAGGCGTTTTACTGCGCCGGAGGCCAGCAGCACGCCGAGGATAACCCAGACCGCCCCGACTAATTGCCAAACGTTGGGTGCGGTACCGGTGAGGGTGGCCACCAGCATGGTAAACACCGGTGCCAGATTGAAGAAAATGGCGGTGCGCATCGAGCCGATTTTTTCCAGCCCGTTGAACCACAGCAGATAGGCCAGCAGCGATCCGCACAGCGCCAGATAAACCACCGCCGCATGCACGCTGAGGCTGGTCGACGCCAGATTTTGGAGCGGGTTTTCGAAGATAAACCCCAGCGGCAGCAGTGCCAGCGTGCCGAACAGCATCGAATAGCTGGTGGTTTCGATGGCGGTGGCGTTATGCACCAGTCGCCGGGTACCAACCATATTCAGCGCCCAGGCCAGACTGCCGAGCAGGATAATGCCGTCGCCGGGGTTGATTTCCAACCGCAACAGCGTTTGCAGGCTGCCTTTGGTGATCACCAGCGTTACGCCGATAAAACCCGCCAACAGGCCGGCGGCGCGTGACCCACTCAGTTTTTCATGCTCCCAAAATACCCCGAACAGCAGCGTCCACAGCGGCGTGGTGGCGAGGATCAGCGCACCGTTGATCGGCGTGGTGGACTGCAGGCCGAAAAAGGTGCACAGGTTAAACAGCGTAAAGCCGAGCACGCCCAGCCCAAGGTAGGCCAGCCAGTTGTTCCTCAGCGTACTGAAGCGTAACTGTCCGCGCAGACCGAAGAGCAGCAACAGCGCCAGCGTCGCCAGGCTGAAGCGCTCAATCGATGCGGTGATCGGTGGCTGATGGGCGATGATATAGGCGCCGGCATTGAAGTTGGTGCCCCAGAAGAAGGTGGCGATAATCACCCCCAGATAGGCCAGCGGCAGCGAAGTTTTCATGGTGATTTCCTGTGGTGTGGAATAAACAAAAACAGTTTGCGCCACGGATTGTTGCGGTAAAATCCCCTATATATTCACTTGGGATGTGAGAAAATACCCATGTTCAATTGGGAAGATTTGCATTACTTCATGGTGTTTGCACGCGAGAAGTCGCTGTCAGGGGCAGCCCGCAGTTTGCAGGTAGACCACGCCACTGTTGCCCGGCGTATTGCCAGCCTGGAAGCATCGCTGGCGTTAAAACTGGTGGATCGCCGCCCGCGCAGCTACCTGCTCACCGCCGACGGGCAGCGCATCGCGGCGCAAGGGGACAGCATGACGCTCAACGCCTTCGCCGTTAGCCGCGCCGCCCTCAGTGGGCGACAGGGCATCGCGGGTGAGGTTACGTTGAGCGTGCCGCCGGTGATGGGGCTGAAGCTGATTGCCCCGCGTATTGCCGAGTTGCAGCGCCGTTATCCGGATTTGCGACTGGTTTTGCTGGCCGATACTACCAACGTATCGCTGCTGCGCGGTGAGGCGGATATTGCCATTCGGCTCAGCCGCGTCACTGAAAGCGAGCTGGTGGCGAGAAAAATTGGCACCGTCGAGTTCGGGCTGTACGCCAACGCCGACTATCTGCGGGCCACGCCGGAGACGGCGCGGGGGTTTATCGGCTATCACGATGAACGGGCCGCTTTGGCGCAGCAAAAATGGTTGCTGGAGCAGGCCGGGCCCCGGCCGCTGGTGATACGCAGCAACGACCTGATGATTCAGGCTGCCGCCGCTGCGGCCGGCGCGGGCATTGCGCTGCTGCCGCATTTTGTCGCGCAGGAGCTGGGGCTTGAACGCCTGGCGCCGCCGCTTGGGCTGCGGCGCGAAATCTGGCTAACGGTGCATGACGACATTCGTCATGCACCGGGCATCGCCGCCGTGACGGCGTTTTTACTGGAATGCTACGCGGGTGTAGCGGGGATCACCCGGCTGGTGGATAACCTTACCTAGCCGCGCATCAGGTGCGCCACTGCCTGTTGCAAATAGCTCAGCAGCGCCGGGGTCAACCAGGTGCCTTCCGTCAGCGTCGGCTCTTGTTCCATCGCCTGGCGAATTTTCATCTGGGTGGCCGGGTCAGTGCCGGCATAGGATTGGAACAGCTCTAGCCATTTAGCCGCCAGTTGTTTCGCCTGGACGGACTCCGGCGGCACGCCGTCTCTTAGCGCCTGATGGAACTGGGCGATCAGCGCCGGCCATTCGTGCAGGCGGGTAAAGTAGTGTTGGCGCACGTAGGCGTATTCTTCCGCCGACAGGTATTTTTGGTAGATCGACAGCTTGGTTTCGGCAAAGGCCCGGGTGACATAATCGGTCACAGCCGGGGTGATGCCGGTCTGTTCACGCATTGAGGGTTCGTCGGCATGCATGGCGTTAAGCCGGGTAAGAAACGCCGGATTAAGCGCGGTATCGCGTTCCAGCATCTGCATCCAACGCCGCGCCAGGGCCTGCGCCTGCGGCGCTTGCGCTTCGACGCCACTGTCGATCAACTGGCGCATGCTGCTCACCAGCTCGGCCCATTCATGATTGCGCGCCTGATCGGCCTGATAGAAGGGCAGTTGCGCCAGTTCGTCGGCGGTAAAATATTTGTCGTACATGGTCATTAACTCCAACGTAGTCAGCCAGTCGTTCAGTTCCGGTTCGTCCCCGGCGGTAAGCTGGGCATGCATATGCTGCAAATGATCGCGTAGCGCTACGGTCTGCGCCAACTGCCGATCCAGCATGGTTATCTGCTGTTCAATCACCGTGGTTAACGTTACCCCGGAACGTGTCAGAAGTGCCCCGACCTCCGCAAGCTGGACCCCCATTCGGCGCAATGCCTGAATATGGTGCAAGCGGGTGATGTCAGCCCGGTTGTATAAGCGGTAGCCGGCGTCGGAACGCGCAGAAGGGATCAGCAAACCAATGCTGTCGTAATAATGCAGTGTCCTGACGGTGATGCCGGAACGGCGGGCCAGTTCGCCCACTTTTAATAACATGACGTGCTCCTCCCTAGTGCGTGCAGGGATACTAAAGCCTGACGCGACGTGAGGGTCAATAGCGCGGAAGGGGATATTTTGAGGAAAGTGGCGGGCGCCGAAAATGGCACCCGCAAGGAAGGGAACCGCTTGCTTACCAGCCTTTTACCGCACCGCCGTTAAAAATTTTCTCTGCGGCTTTAGCCACTTCATCCGACTCGTAGGCCTTGATGAAGTTTTGCACGTTCAGCGCGTCTTTATTGTCTTCACGCGTCACGATGATGTTGGTGTACGGCGAATCTTTGTCTTCGATAAAGATGCCGTCTTTGGTTGGCGTCAGCCCGGTCTGGTTGATGTAGGTGGTGCTGATGATAGCTACTGTGACTTTAGGGTCATCCAGCACTTGCGGCAATTGAGCGCCCTCCAGCTCCATAATCTTGTAGTTATGCGGGTTGGCGCTGATATCCAGCGAGGTTGGCAGTAGCCCTTTGCCCGGTTTCAGGGTAATCAGGCCGGTTTTCTCCAGCAGCAGCAGCGCGCGGCCGAGGTTGGTCGGATCCAACGGAATGGCGATAACGGCGCCGTCCTGCAGCTCTTTCAGTGATTTGATTTTTTTCGAATAGCCGGCCATCGGGAACACGAAGGTATTGCCCACCGCCACCAGCTTGTAGCCGTGATCTTTATTTTGCTGCTCGAGGAACGGCCGGTGCTGGAACACGTTGGCATCCAGCTCACCTTTATCGGTGGCGTCGTTCGGCAGCAGAGAGCCGCTGAAACCGACCAGTTCAACCTCAAGGCCGTATTTCTCTTTCGCTACCTGTTTGGCGACTTCCGCCACGTCCTGCTCTGCGCCGTTGATAACCCCGACCTTGATAAGGTTCTGGTCTACCGGCTTATCGCAACCTTGCAGTGCCAGCGTGGCGGCAAACGCCGCCATCACGGCGGTAAAACGCCAGGTCTTTAACATCGTGTTCTCCCTGAAAAAAACAGTAAAATCAGTTGGTTTTGTGCTGTTAGCTAAGCCTGAACCTGCGGGGAAGTCAAACGCTTGCTCAGCACAAAGGGTTATAGGTAATAACAGGGAGTTGTATAGAGACCCTGGCTTTCAGATTGCACCCTGAAAGCCATAGGGTCTGGAAGAGCGGTTATTTGGCGCGCAGCACGACGATGCCTGGCGTGTTGATCACATAGTCCATAAAGGGCGAGTCCACTACCTTCATGTTTTCCTTGCGCGAAGAGGCATTGCGCAACATCGGGCCGTTTTCGGTCATGATAAAGATGCCGGTGTGAGTGACGTCCAGCCCGGCAAGATTGGTGTAGATACCGATGTAATCGCCGGTGCGCAACTGGGCCAGCACCTTATCGTCAATAACATCGCTGGGCACATAAGTGATGCTGCGCCGAACATTTTTCAGGCCGGGCAGATAGTTGCCGCCGTCGGCCTTTTGGTTCAGATTTTTCACCTGCGTCACCGCGTGCGGGCTGAGTTGAGCGGTAATGTCGGTCACGTTTGTTTTGGCGACCAGCGCCCAGTCGGTGAAGAAATGTTTGCGCTGCGGGAAGCTGATGTCGCTATGGGCGTAGCGGGTCTGGATCAGGCGTTGAACGAATTCAGCCTGATTGTGCGATTTGCTCAGTGCATCGACGTAGTCGATATAGGTAAAGCAATCCAGGCCGCGGAAGTCGATCACCAGCTTTTCCGGCGTATCCTGAGAGCCTATCAGCATGTTGGCAACGTAAGGCGTACCCAGAAATTGCTGAGAGATCAGATTGATAGTTTGGCCGTTGGCCTGCCCGGCCGGCCAGGTAGCGTGCTGGGCGAGAATGTCGTTGAGCTTGCTTAACGTCTCGCTGTCCAGGTTTATGGGCGCTACCGCAGGGGGCGTGACTGCGGCACCGGGTTCATCAATTGGCCGCTGAGGACTTTTATCTGCGCATCCACTCATCGCTATAACTAACATCAATGGAACAACCTTGTACATGTAACCCTCCAATGGTTTCAGTCCGTGATCATGTAAATGATAACAGTTCTCACCATGAGGCGGGTGGTTAATAAATAAACATAGCCTAAACGCTGGCCAATAATCAGTAACCGATCTCGTTATTAAACGGCAGATACCAAAATAACGCGATTTCATGGTCGGCAATATCCGGTTGAGCGCGATACAACAGGTGATCGATACCGCCGAGAATAAAACCAAAGCGCTGATAACAGCGGCAGGCGATCAGATTATTGTTTTGCGTTTCCAGCATCAACCCCGGGGTTTCCTGCTGCTGCGCCCAGTGGCGTGCGGCATCCAGCAGCGCGGTGGCAACGCCCAGGCGGCGCACATGGGCGCTGACGACAATTTCTTCAATCAGCGCATAGCCGTTCCAGTTTTTGCTCAGCGTGATGTGGCCGACGGCTTCCCCTCGGTGGCGTGCCAGAAAGGTTTCGCTTTCCTCATTGATGAAGGGGGCCAGCGGATAGTTCTTGCGAAACGGTGTGACTGGCCGCAGCGGCCAACTGTCGACCGGGGCATCGAAAACCGGTTGGGCATAGTGGGCGACCGGGAAGCTGAAATCGCAGCTTTCCAGATAGCCGTCGGGCAACTGGGCGACGGGGGCGATATGGATAACCTGGCTCATGGGTCCAGCTCTCTCAGCAGGCGTGCCGGATTGCCTGCGTAGATCCCTTTACGGGTGATGTCCTTGGTGACCACGGATCCGGCGCCGATCACCGCGCCGCTGCAGATGTTCACCGCCAACACGGTGGCGCCGGAGCCGATGGCAACCCGATCGCCAATCTGCGTACGGCCCCAACTGGCGGCATCGGTGTTCGGATCGCCCCCTTTAAACAGATCGTTGGCGAAGGTCACGTTATGGCCGACAAAACAGTCTTCGCCGAGCGTGACATATTCGCAGATAAAACTGTGCGACTGGATTTTGCTGCGAGCGCCGATACTGACGTTTTTTTGGATCTCGACAAAGGGTCCGACAAACACGTCGTTACCTAGCCGGCAACCGTACAAGTTGCTGGGTTGTACCACAGTGACATTTTGCCCGGCGTCGACCTCGACAATGCCGACCTGGCGAAGAGTGATGGCAGATGACATGGCAGTCCTCACGGCTTTGCTCAATCGGAGGATTATAAAACAAACTGCCGCTGCGTCTGCGTTTTCCGAACGTTTTTTCAGCGAAAGACTATAATAAGTACAGGGGAGAGAGCCCCGTGGCCGCAATCCTCGCACGGTCAACAATCCGTCAGAGGGGTAAATTCGTTCGCCGATCGCGACCTACGGCGATGGAGGAGGTGTCTCATGGTTAATCATGTTTGGGGACTTCTGGCGCATCCAAGCACCGAGTTCGAACACATTAAAAGCGAGAACGAAAGCGTCTCGCACCTTTACACCCACCATGTGCTGCTGCTGGCGGCGATCCCTGTGGTCTGCGCCTTTATCGGCACTACCCAGTTGGGCTGGCTCTCCGGCGAAGGCCATGCGATCCGGCTCGATATGTTTACCGCACTTTATACCGCAATGGCTTTCTATCTGCTGATGCTGGCGGGTGTGGCTATCATGGGTAAAGTGATCCACTGGATGGCGCGGCGTTATGAAGCACGCCCGAGTTTGCACCGTTGCATGGTGTTTGCCGGCTATGTCGCCACCCCGATGTTCCTGAGCGGTATAGTGGCGCTGTATCCCGTCGTGTGGCTCTGTCTGTTTGTCGGCGTGATTGGCCTGTGCTATTCGGGCTATCTGCTGAATCTGGGCATTCCCCACTTCTTGAATATCGACAGTAAAGAAGGCTTTATCTTCTCCAGCTCTACCTTTGCCATCGGCATCTTGCTGCTCGAGTTTCTGCTCGGGGTAACGGTACTGCTGTGGGGGTATGGTTCCTGGTTATTCTGAAAAAGATATTTTGATATTGCCCCTCATGCCACCCGGCATGAGGGGCTTTTGCTTTTTACGGCTTACGGAACACCAGCATTACGCCAAGTACGATGGCCGCCATGCCCAACATGCTCATTGCCGCCAGCGCATGGCCGAGCAGCAGGAAGTCCAGCAGAGCGGTGACCGCCGGGATCAGGTAAAACAGGCTGGTGACCTGCACCAGATTGCCGCGTTGGATCAACCGGTACAGCAAGAAGGTGGCCAGCACTGAAATCACCACCGCCATCCACAGCAGAGGCACGATAAGCGCCATGCTCCACTCGACCCGCAGCGGCTCGAACGGTAACACCAGTGCGCACATCAGCAACCCGACGGCGTACTGCAGCGGCAACACCGCCAGCGGTGGCTGACTCATGCCTTTTTGCAACAGCGTGCCGGCGGTCATGCAGCCCAGCGCGATAAAGGCGCACAGCATGCCGGGCAGGGAGAAGTGGGCGATCGCCAGGCTTTGATACACCACCAGCGTCAGCCCGGTCATCGCCAGCAACAGGCCGAGGCTGCGCAGCCCGGAACTGCGGCGTTCGGTAATGAACTGGGTCAGTATCGGCTGTACGCCGAGCAGCGTCGCCAGCACGCCGGGCGTGATGCCCTGTTCCAGCGCCAGCAGATAGCTAATCTGGTAACTGCCGATCATCAGCAGCCCGATCAACGCTACGCGCCAGCGGGTGCCGCGGGCGGGCAGGCATTGCCGTTGCCACAGGCCGATCGCCAGCAGCAACGCCAGAGCGATGGCGCAGCGGAAGAAAAGGAAGGCGAAGGCGGAGGCATGCTCCAGCCCCAAGCGGGAGAAAATTGCGCCGCTGCTCCAAAGCAGGACGAACAGCGTAGCCAGGCCGGCATTGGCCCATTGAGTGATAAATCGCATTCGGTTTCACCTGTCGTGAAAATGGCAAGTTCCAGCGCGCGCGGCGGTCTACGCCTGAGCGCAAATAAAGAAAGCTGGAGGTAAAATTCGGTTTGGCTTAGCGCACAACCACAGAGCGTGGCGGGTAAGCGGCAACCGCAGTGACGACAGAGAAAACGGCTGGAGGGGCGGAAGATGCGCACAGCTGAACGACGGCCGGAAGCGGCGTGTTCGTTGGGTCTGTGATGTGCGCAAACTGAGCCATTGATATTCCTGAAAGCAGGGAGTGATTACGGCATCAAAGATAATGAAGTTTGGCGGGAGGCGCAACATAAACTTAACGCCCCCCGCTGAGGGGGGCGGTTTAGCTTTTGCTGACCACCACCAGTTTCTGGTTCACAAACTCTTTGATCCCCAGATCCGACAGTTCACGGCCGAAGCCGGAGCGCTTCACGCCGCCAAAAGGCAGCTCGGGTGCGGTATCGGTCAACGAGTTGATATACACCATGCCGGTCTCGATGCGCGAAGCCAGCTTTTTGGCGCGCTCGATATCCGTGCTGAAAATAGCGCCACCGAGGCCGTAGTGAGAGTCATTGGCCAGTTTGACGATCTCGTCGTCATCCTTCACCACATAGATCTGCGCCACCGGGCCGAAGAACTCTTCGAAATACGCCGGGTTGTCACGGCTGATGTGGGTCAGGATCGTCGGCTCGAAAAAGTTGCCGTCATGCGGTATCGGCTTGCCGCCGTAATGCAGTTTGGCGCCGTTTTGCACCGCGGCGTCGACCTGTTTGGCCAGCCCCTCCAGCGCTTCGCGGGAAGACAGCGGCCCCAGCGTGGTGGTTTCATCCAGCGGATCGCCGATTTTCACCGCGCGGAAATGCTCGGTAAAGGCTTGCAGGAAGGGCTCCGCCACTTTTTCTTGCACGATAAAACGTTTGGCTGCGGTGCACACCTGGCCGGCATTGTTCAGCCGCGCCTGCGCGCCGATCTTGGCGGCTTTGGCGATATCGCTGTCGTCCAGCACCACGAATACGTCATTGCCGCCCAGCTCCAGCGTAGATTTTTTCAGTGCCTTCGCAGCCTGTGCGGCCACTATGCTACCGGCCTTTTCCGAGCCGGTCAGCGCCACGCCCTGCACCCGGTCGTCGGCGATGATGTTCGCCACCTGTTGCTGCGAAATAAACAGGTTGGTGTAGGCGCCTTGCGGCGCACCGGCCTCGGCGACCCATTGTTCAAAGACCTGCGCGCAGTGCGGCACGATACTGGCATGTTTCACCAGCACCGGGTTGCCGGCAGCCAGATTGGGCGCCAGCACGCGCATCAACTGGTAGAACGGGAAGTTCCACGGCTCCACCGCCATCAGTACGCCGATCGGATGATGCTCTACCCAGGCTTCGCCCAGGCTGGATTCATAGCGCACTGGCGCGAGAAATTTTTTGGCGTTATCGGCATAGTAGCGGGCGATCTGGGCACAGAGTTTCACTTCGCCGCGGCTTTGCGCGATCAGCTTGCCCATCTCCTGGCTGGCGATTTTCGCCAGTTCCTCAACCCGGCTCTCCATCAGGTCCGCCAGTTTGTGCAGCACCGGCAGCCGCTGGTCGATATCGCCCTTGGCCCAGTCGGAGTGATACAGCGCATCAGCTTTTGCCAATGCCTGCTCTACCTGCTGGTCGGTGTGCGGTTGGTACTCTTTGATCAGTTGGTTGTTAAAAGGGTTTACCGTTTGGTATGGCATGAAGAGTTCCTCTCGTCGCGGATGGTGACGCATGACATACGCCTTGAACGGCGCAGCAAAAACGGCTGCACCGGTCTTTAAGTCTAGACGATAGAGGGGATGCTGGCCGAAGGTGCAGAGGGATCTTCGGTTTTGCCCCCGTATGCCGGGGGCGCGGGCTGAAAGCGGAAATGTTACCGGGTATTGCCGGCCCAGTGTTTCCGCTTGCTGGTCTTGCCGAGACCGGGGTTAAAGCTGTTGGTCGGATCGGCGGATTGGTAGAAGGCCTGCAGATCGGGCTTGGCGTGATACAGATGGCCGACGTTATGCTCGGCCGGGTACTCCGCGCCGCGCCGGTCGAGGATCGCCAGCATTTGCTCTTTCAGCGCATGGCTGTCGACGCCTTTTTTCACCACGTAATCCTGGTGGAATACGTGACACATAAAGTGGCCGTAATAGAGTTTATGCACCAGTTGGCTGTCGATTTCCGGCGGCAGAGTTTCAAACCACTCGGTATCGTTGCGGCGCAGCGCAATATCCAGCGCCAGAATATCCTCTACTTTGTCGGCATGCACCGCATGGTAGCGCACCGCCGCGCCGGCGGCGGCGAAACGGTGCAGAAAGGCCTTTTTGCCTTCGTCTGCGGTGCAGGCGAAAAATGCGCCCTTGGCCTGGGTAAAATACTGGCTCAGATACCGCTGCGCTTCGTCGACGCCAGGGCCGGCCATTTTCAGCAGCAGGTGATGTTCAAAGCGTTCGCGGTACTCTTTCATCCGCTTCGGCAGGTGGCTGGGGGCCAGGTGGCTCAGGCCCTGCATCAGCCGGTCGGTCAGGTTGTGCGGCAGCAGCGGCAGCTTGTTGAAGCTGGCGTCCACGCGGCCTTTCAGGGTGAAGAAACGCGGCATTTGATCGGTGCCGAGTTTGTCGATCATCATAAAGGTGTCTTTGCCGTACACTTCGGCAATATCAAAAATATCGCGGTGCATGTATTCGCCGGCCACCGGCAGGTTGTCGAATTTGCCGAGCATATAGCGACGCAGCTCGGTCAACACGGCGGTGTCGTTGGTGCCGATATAAAACACCTGCTCTTTGCCTTCTTTCTCGAAGGTGTCCAGGCGCACGGCAAACACCGCCAGCTTGCCGGCACAACCGGAGGCCTCGTACAGGCGGCGTTTATCCGCGTTGAAGCGGGACGGGGTATCGGCATCGACGTCGCGCACCCGGCTGGCGTATTCATTGTCGGAGGCGCGTAGTTCGCCGTGCTCGACGTCCTCCGGCCGGTAGTCGCCTTTCTCCAGCCGGGTGAGGATCTCTTCCGGCGTGTCGCCGAGTTTAATCCCCAGATGGTTCACCAGCCGCAGTTGGCCGTCTTCACCCAACTGGGCGTACAGCGCCATTTCGGTATAGGCCGGGCCGCGTTTCACCAGCGAACCGCCGGAGTTATTGCACACGCCGCCAATCACCGAAGCGCCGATGCAGGAGGAGCCGATCACCGAATGCGGTTCGCGGCCGTAGGGTTTCAGCAATTTTTCCAACTGATTGAGGGTGCTGCCGGGGAAGCCGACTACCTGTTTGCCGTTGTCCAGCACCTGCACGTGATCGATCCGCAGGGTGCTGACGATGACGATATCGCGGTCATAATCGTTGCCGCTGGGTGTCGAGCCTTCGGTCAGCCCGGTGTTCGCCGCCTGCATAATGACGATTTTGTCGGTGGCCACGCAGGCCTCCAGTATCCGCCACAGCTGCAGCAGGCGGGTAGGGAACACCACCGCCAGCGCTTTGCCTTCGCCGGAGCGGAACCCCTTGCGATAACGTTCGGTGCTGCGTTCGCCGGTCAACAGCTGCGGGCCGCCGACGATGTCTTTGAGCTGAGCGAGAAATGCCTGATTACCTGACTGCGTCATGCCGATCTCCCTGTCATACCGGTCGTCTTTCAAACGGCGGTGCGGTTACCCTGGGGGACGAAGAGAGGTGTCCCGATTCACGTGGGCGCCGCATGCAGCGCCCCTACATGACCTGCGGTTCTTGCCGTTATCGCCGTTTGAAAGCCAGAGGGTAAATTAATTTAGTGGCTTAGTAACTTGTTAGCTTGGTGGCTTAATAACGTTCTGCGTACCCGGCCTGACGCTCTTCGTCACGCAGCGTCAGAATTTCCACGCCGTCGGCGGTGACCGCCACAGTGTGCTCCCATTGAGCAGACAGCTTTTTGTCGCGGGTCACCACCGTCCAGCCGTCTTTCTTCTGCTTAATGCGGTGGTCGCCCTGGTTAATCATGGGTTCGATGGTAAATACCATGCCTTCCTGCAACGCCATGCCGGTGCCCGGCAGGCCGAAGTGCATCACCGCCGGTTCCTCGTGCATATCGCGGCCGATGCCGTGGCCGCAGTATTCACGCACGATGCTGTAACCGGCCTGTTCCGCATGCTGTTGAATGGCATGGCCGATATCCCCCAGCGTCGCGCCCGGCTTCACCGCGCGGATGCCTTGCCACAGGGACTCATACACGTTGTTCACCAGCCGTTTGGCCAATGGCGTTGTCTGGCCGATGCAGTACATTTTGCTGGAGTCGGCAATGTAACCGCCGCTTTCCAGCGTAATGTCGACGTTAACGATCATGCCGGAACGCAGGATTTTGCTGGCCGAAGGAATGCCGTGGCAGATCACGTCGTCGATCGAGGTATTGAGCACGTAAGGGAAATCGTACTGGCCTTTGCTGGCCGGGCGCGATTTCAGCTCATCGACGATAAAGGCTTCGGCGCGGTCGTTAATTTCCATGGTCGACATGCCTTCGCCAATCACCCCATCGAGCATAGCAAACACCTTGGCCAGCAGTGCGCCAGAGTGACGCATTTTGGCGATTTCTTCCGGCGTTTTGATCACAATCTGTTTCACCCGACAATCTCCTTCAGCGTCAGCGCGTTATCTTTCATCATTTTTTTTACCAGTTGGGGGTAGGTCAGTTCTGGATGGAACTCCGCCAGCATGCCGATCTTGATCCAGTATTCCGCCTGCGCGTTGATCGAACGCGTCATCGTCAGGCTGGCGAGGCGCAGATCGTCATGCAGCGCGTCTGAAATTTTCACAATGCCCATAGGCTGCTCCTTAAAGGAATAATATACGAAGTGTATATGGTTTGGATGGTGGGGATTGTACATTCCGTGGCATAAAAAGTTTCCTGGCGACAACGATTGCCGCCGTCGGGCAATGCGTTTATTGTGATAAACGACTTTTTTGCATGATTTTTCAGAAGGATTCAGGGCGTGACTAAATTACGGGTTGGGGTGATCTTTGGCGGTAAATCGGCTGAGCATGAAGTGTCGCTGCAGTCGGCAAAAAACATTGTGGACGCTATCGACAAAGAGAAGTTTGACGTCACGCTGCTGGGGATCGACAAGCAGGGGCAATGGCACATTAACGATGCCTCCAATTACCTGTTGAATGCGGAAAACCCGGCGCTGATCGCGCTGAACCGCTCAAATAAAAATGTGGCGCTGATCCCCGGTCAGGAGAAACAGCAACTGATTGAGGCGAGCAGCGCCGGCGCACTGGGCCAGCTCGACGTGGTATTCCCGATCGTGCATGGCACGCTGGGCGAGGACGGTTCATTGCAAGGGCTGCTGCGGATGGCCAATATGCCGTTCGTCGGCGCCGGTGTGTTGGGCTCGGCGGTGAGCATGGACAAAGACGTCACCAAACGCCTGCTGCGCGATGCCGGGCTGGCGGTTGCCCCCTTTGTCACCCTGACGCGCACCAATCGCAGCAAATACGGTTTCGAGCAGCTTAGCGAGCGTTTGGGCCTGCCGTTGTTTATCAAACCGGCTAACCAGGGCTCTTCGGTGGGCGTCAGCAAGGTGCAGGATCGGGCCGGCTTTGACGCAGCTCTGGCGCTGGCGTTCAGCTTCGATCACAAGGTGCTGGTGGAGTCGGCGATTGTCGGCCGTGAGATTGAGTGCGCGGTGTTGGGCAATGACGAGCCGCAGGCCAGCCTGTGCGGTGAAATCGTGCTGAGCGATGCTTTCTACTCCTACGACACCAAATACATCAATGAGCAGGGCGCGAAGGTAGTGGTGCCGGCGGAGATCGCACCGGAAGTCAGCGACAAAATCCGCGACGTGGCGCTAAAAGCGTTCCGGGCGCTGGAATGCTTTGGCCTGGCGCGCGTTGACGTGTTCCTGACGCCGGACAACAACGTGGTGATTAACGAAATCAACACGCTGCCGGGCTTCACCAATATCAGCATGTACCCCAAACTGTGGGCCGCCAGCGGCGTCAGCTACAGTGAGCTGATTACCCGGTTGATCGAGCTGGCGCTGGAGCGCCATCAGCAAGATCGCGCGCTGAACAGCTCGGTGTTCGAGCGGTAATATCGAGTAGGGTTACTGCATCAGGCAGAAGATAGGGCTGGTTCTAGGGAGTTCCAGCCCGCTAGTATAGGGTGGCGGAAATGACAAAGGTCGGGAAGGGTGTAATAAAAAAGAGACATAATCTTTAAGTCGTGGGGTCAAGGTTGATGTAGTTAACCTATGACAATGGATATTGTTTTCAGATAAAAACCCCACAACTAATTCATCAAAAAAAACTGATTTTAATTTTGGAAATATATAGTTAAAAGCGTGATTTTTTATGCAGACTTCAGCGTTTTTTTATTTTCAAATTCGTTGCAAAGGATATACTCTCGTATGGAGTCGTGAAGTGAATTGCTTAGAGAAGAGTTTTTGTCACACCAGAAATATATTTTCTTGTCTTTGTTTGTTCTTTTCCATATATCTACATATTCTATGTTGGCCTGATTTGTATCACCAATCCATACAAAGTGAATGATATCTGGAACCGGTATTTCATTATCCTGGGATGTATTTATTTCCGATAATTTGTACTTCATTTAAATATCCTCCTGTTAATTTTGAATTGTGTAGTTTAAATTTAATTTTTTAATGAGTTGTATTGATAATAAATTATTTTATCAATGTAAATTTGAAGTATGGTGTTTTGATATTTTATAAAAACAATATGATACACATTGCAAAATCATTTGAAATTAAAACATTGTAGATTAATGTTATTTGTCGGGTATCAATCACTTGTTATTGGCTAAAAATACAGACTAAAGATACAATAATAACGCAAACTGAACAGATAAATATATCCCCAGAAAATTCACGTAATGAATTTAAATAATCTTCGCTATTTTTATTTAATTTATCAATGGCTTCTCTTTCATTTTCAGCATCTACTTCGACATGGTGCTTTCTGAAACCTTTTTTTTTCATATCCTTAATGAGTGAATGTGTTATTGATTCTTTTGGGATTACCTTTGACTCATCACTTTTTATAAAGACAACATATTTACGCATGGTCTTTCCCATAAAATCACAGGGTTTTACATCTGTGATTTTATCAGTTAATTAACGTTTGGTATCAGATTATCTCGGCCCAGTACCATTTCCACCATAGCCATTTCCAGAAGCCATAGAATTGCCATTCCTCCAGATCCCATTTGCGCCAGCACCACTGCCATACGGACTGTTTTGTGATAAAAATGACTGACTTCCGCGATGGGCGCCGTTATTGCCGCCTCTATTTGAAGAGCCAAAACCTCCGTTATCCGATGGCCTTTTCCCACTGCCATCTCTGTCCTGCCATCCGCCAGATATTCTATCATATTGACTGCTTAAAATTTCTTTCATGGAGGTTCTCCTTGAACTTATAATATTATGCATGATTGCAATCGTTTAGATCCAATACTACCCGTGTACAAGATGCAGGCAATGGTGAATTTAATTGAAATGCGATAATAGTCACAAAAATAAATATAAATTGCCATTCCAAATAAAAAAAATTAAAACCAGGGAGGGGGTAATTTATTACAGGTAAGACTTATAGTTTTGTATTAAATAACCTGTTACTGAGTGTCTGGATTTTCCCCTGTATTTCAATGTGCTTTTTCATCATTTAACCCATTACTGCTTCGATACCACAGGCATTACTGTAGCGAGCGATAACGCAGTACCCTGAACCTGTGCCATTCATTCCGGTGTTTGAACGCCTCCGCCAGGTTACTTGCTGTCGTTAATCGCCCGGTCTGGGCATGATGTTGATGCCGTTCTACGTCATCTGTAAGTATCAAAGTCTTTATATTCTCGTGATAATTAATTATTATCATTTCCTAAAATAATCACTTAATTGTCAATTATTCATTTTACAGATGGTTAATTTACGTCCTTCAATGAAAGAATGACGAAATCTTTCGCAGATTAAAAACATATAGACGTTATTGAAATTTCTTCTTATAAATAACTCTGTTACTTGGGCGGGGGTATCTTGGATCGATAACTTCATTGGCACTTATCGTCTGCAATAAAAACTTTCAAGTCAACTTCAGCGCAGCTAATAATAAATCAGTTCCGTGGACTTGAATGAGCAAGCCGTGTGGTAGGCTGAAAGCATCGGCTTTGCAAACTAAAAATGGCTCCCGCTTGCGAAGGAGCCATTTTATAGCCGGCAGTGCAATCCCCGGCATCCGGTCATTATTGTCAATGGCCGGGGGCGGGCAGCTTATTTCACCGTCACGTCTATATCGCCAAAATACTTCTTCGCCAGCGCGGTCACGGTACCTTGCTGCTTCACTTTCACGATCGCGTCGTTCAGCTTTTTCTTCAACGCGTCATCCCCTTTGCGCAGGCCGAAGGCGATGCCTTCACCGAGGATCTTGTCATCGCTGACCGCATCGCCGACGAAGGCGAAGCCCTTGCCGTCCGGATGCGCCAGGAAGCCGCTTTGCCCTGACGGTGCCATCACCAGCGTGGCGTCGAGGCGGCCGGCGGTCAGGTCAAGGTACGCCTGGTTCTGATCCTGATAGGACACCACGTCTACGCCCTGCGGTGCCCAGTGGGCCTTGGCGTAGGTTTCCTGAATCGACCCCTGCAGTACGCCGACGTGTTTGCCCGCCAGCGACTTGGCGTCCGGCAGCAGGCCGCTGTCGGCTTTGGCGATCAGGCGGTTGGGCACCTGATAGATGGAGTCGGTGAAGCCAATCGCCTGGCGGCGCTGGTCGGTGACGTTCATCGCCGAGTTGATGGCGTCAAACTTGCGTGCTTTCAGCGCCGGTATCAGGCTGTCGAACGAAGTCTCGACCCAGCTGCATTTCAATTGGGCGGCGGCGCAGACCGCGTTGCCCAGATCGATATCGAAGCCTTCCAGCTTGCCGCTGGCGGATTTGGATTCGAACGGCGGATACAGCGCTTCCAGGCCGAAGCGCAGCGTATTTTCCGCCGCCAGAGAGGAACCGGCGGCCAGCAGGCAGCCCACAGCGATCAGCGTTTTCAGTGATTTCATAGTCAGTGCCTTTTTCCCATGGTCAAACCAAAAGTGAATGCATTACACCTGACACAGACGGCGCGCGCCTTCCAGCAGGGTTTCGTTATCTTTTGAAAAACTCAGCCGGATGATGCCGGTGTTGGTGCCGTCGCTGTAAAACGCCGACAGCGGGATAGTCGCGACTTTCGCTTCACGGATTAAACGCACCGCAAAATCGTTGTCGCTTTCGCTGCTGAAACCGCTAAAGCGAGCCAGCATAAAGAAACTGCCACGGCTGGGTAATAATTCAAAGCGCGAATCTTGCAAAGCGCTGGCCAGCAAATCGCGTTTCTGCTGATAGAAATCCGCCAGCCCCAGGTAGCTTTGCGGATTGCCCAGCGCTTCGGCGAAGGCATATTGCATCGGCGTATCGGCGGAGAACACCATAAACTGGTGCACCTTGCGGATCTCATCCATCAACGCCGCCGGCGCCATGCAGTAACCGACGCGCCAGCCGGTAACGTGATAGGTTTTGCCAAACGACGACACAATCACGCTGCGTTCGGCCAATTGCGGGTGACGCGCCATACTGTGGTGAATATCGCCGTCGAATACCACGTGTTCGTAAACCTCATCGGACAGGATAACGATGTCGGTATTGCGCGTCAGAGCGGTCAGGCGCTCAATGTCATGCTCGCCGAACACGCTGCCGGTCGGGTTATGCGGGCTGTTGACGATGATCATCCGCGTTTTGCCGGTGATGGCGGCGGCGACCTCGTCCCAGTCAATGTGCAAGTCCTGCAACGACAGCTTGATGGCTACCGGCGTGGCGCCTTGCAGGCGGACAATCGGCGCGTAGCTGTCGAACGCCGGTTCGAAATAAATCACCTCGTCGCCCGGGTGCACCAGCGCGCTGATGGCGGAATACAATCCTTCGCTGGCACTGGCAATGACCGTGATTTCTTCGTCGGCGTCATAACGTGCGCCATACAATCGTTCAACTTTATCTGCCAGCGCAGCGCGTAATGCGGCCACGCCACTCATCGGCGCGTACTGGTTATGACCTGCGCGCATGGCTTGCGCCACCGCTTCAACCAGTTGCGGTTGGCAGGCGAAGTTCGGTGCGCCCTGCGACAGGTTCAGTGCCTGATGTTCAGCGCTGAGCTGGCCGATTACGGTGAAAATGGTGGTGCCGACATCCGGCAACTTCGAGCGTTGTGAGCAGGCGCTCTGCATGATTGGCTCCTGGATAGGGGGAAGTATTGATTGATTAAGCATCAGTGACGGTAGGCGGACAAGGGAATGTTTGTCATACTAGCCATGAGTTAAAGTCATGGCTAACCGAGGCCCGCTATGCAGACATCTCTGCCGTCGCTCGACGTTTTGAAAACTTTTGTGGTGGTGGCTCAGCGCCTTAATTTCACGCATGCCGCCCAAACACTGCACCTGACGCAAGGCGCGGTCAGCCGTCAGATCCTCGGGCTGGAACAGCATCTGGGCTATCCGCTATTCAGCCGCCGGGCGCGCGGGCTGACGTTGACCCCGCAGGGCGCCATGTTGTTGGCGCCGGTGCAGCAGGCGCTGGGGCAACTGGGCGAGGCGCTGGCGCGGATTGGAGCGCAGCCGGGCACGTTACGCATCAAGTGCCCGACCTGCGCCATGCGCTGGGTGTTGCCGCGCATTATCCGGTTGCAAAACGAGCGCCCGGAAATGCATATCGAGCTGACCGCCTCGGTATCGCACGGGTTGGATTTCAGCGCAGAGCACTTCGATGCTGCGGTGGTGTTCGGCCAGCCGCAGGGTAAAAAGCTGGCGGTGCATCACCTGTTCGATGAAATCCTCACGCCGGTCTGCACGCCGTCTTACCTTCCCGATTTAGCCCGCCCGCCAACCCCGGCCGATCTGGCGGAGAAAACCCTGCTGCACCCCACGCGCGATCGCCGCGATTGGCTGCTGTGGTTGAAGGCGGCGGGGCTGGAGACGTTGCCTTCCGGCAAGGCGCAGCATTTTGATACTCTGGATCTGGCGATGAGTGCCGCGTTGCAAGGTTTTGGCATCGCTATCGGCGACTTGTGCCTGTTGGAGGAGGATATCCAGGCGCAGCGCGTTGTTACGCCGTTCCCGCTCAGCGTGGTCAGCGGCGCGGCCTATTATTTGGTCTACCCTGAACGGGCGGTGACGCCCGCGACATTAGCCACGCTGGTTAATTTCCTGAGGGAAGAGGCGGAGCAAAGCCGCGCACGGCTGAAGAATGGCTTATCCGCCTCCGCTAACAGCTTGTAACCTTTAACATTACAAATTATTTCTGCGGTGAAAAAGAGTATGTCACACTGTTTTTTCACTTTGATTAATCCTCTCCGTCGCAGGCTGCGGCGGGAACATGCCTGAGACAAAAAATATGAAATGGCTTTGTGTGGTGAGTTTGCTGTCCGGCCTGGCCATCAGCCCGGTTTTTGCACAGGAGAGCGGGGCGGCGCAAGGAGTTAATGCCCAGCAGCGTGATGCTTTCGTTTCCAATCTGATGAAACAGATGACGCTGGAAGAAAAAATCGGCCAGTTGCGCTTAATCAGCGTCGGGCCGGATAACCCGAAAGAAGCGATCCGCGACGGCATCAGCAAGGGCCAGATTGGCGCTATCTTCAACACCGTCACCCGGCCGGATATCCGCGCGATGCAGGATCAGGCCATGCAGCTCAGCCGCCTGAAAATCCCGTTGTTCTTCGCCTACGACGTGGTGCACGGTCAACGCACCGTCTTCCCGATCAGCCTGGGGCTGGCGGCCAGTTTTGATCTCGAAGCCATTGCGCTCAGCGGCCGGGTATCGGCGCAGGAAGCCAGCGATGACGGCCTGAACATGACCTTCTCGCCGATGGTCGACATCACCCGCGATCCGCGCTGGGGCCGGGTATCGGAAGGCTTCGGCGAAGACACCTGGCTGGTGTCCAAAATTGCCAAAGTGATGGTCGATGCTTACCAGAACGGCGATCCGTCTCAACCCGGTTCAGTGATGGCCAGCGTTAAACACTTCGCGTTGTACGGCGCCACCGAAGGCGGCCGCGATTACAACACCGTCGATATGAGCCCGCTGAAAATGTATCAGGACTATTTGCCGCCGTATAAGGCAGCGGTAGACGCCGGCAGCGGTGGGGTGATGGTATCGCTCAACGCGATCAACGGTATTCCGGCCACCGCCAACCCGTGGCTGCTGAAAGATCTGTTGCGCAGCCAGTGGGGCTTTGGCGGCATTACCATCAGCGATCACGGTGCGATTAAAGAGCTGATCAAGCACGGTGTGGCCGAAGATGCGCGCGATGCGGTGCGGCTGGCGATCACTTCCGGCGTCGACATGAGCATGAGCGACGAATACTACGATCAATACCTGCCGGGGCTGGTGAAGGACGGGCTGGTAGCGGAAAGCGATATCGATCGCGCCTGCCGCGATGTGTTGAACACCAAATATGATATGGGCCTGTTCAAAGACCCTTATAACCATCTTGGCCCGGTAGGTTCCGATCCGCAGGACACCAATGCCGAAAGCCGTCTGCACCGCGCCGAAGCGCGCGTAGTGGCGCGCAAGACTCTGGTGCTGCTGAAGAATGACAAGCAGACTCTGCCGTTGAGCAAGCAAGGCACCATTGCGCTGGTCGGGCCGATGGCCGACAGCCAGCGTGACGTGATGGGCAGTTGGTCGGCGGCCGGCGTGGTCAAGCAGTCGGTGACCCTTCGCCAGGGGTTGGAGCATGCGGTGGGTGACAAGGCGAAGATCCTCTACGCCAAGGGCGCCAACATTACCCAGGACAAAAGCATTATCGACTATCTGAATGAGTATGAGCCGGCGGTGGTGTTTGATACCCGTCCGCCGCAGCAGATGATTGATGAAGCGGTACAGGCGGCCAGGCAGGCCGATGTCGTGGTAGCGGTCGTGGGTGAGGCGCAGGGCATGGCGCACGAGGCTTCCAGCCGCGCCGATATCACTATTCCGCAAAGCCAGCGGGATCTGATCGCCGCGCTGAAGGCGACCGGCAAACCGCTGGTGCTGGTGCTGATGAATGGCCGGCCGTTGGCGCTGAGCTGGGAAAGCCAGCAGGCGGATGCGATGCTGGAAACCTGGTATAGCGGCACCGAGGGCGGCAATGCGGTAGCCGACGTGCTGTTTGGCGACTACAACCCGTCGGGCAAGCTGCCGATGACCTTCCCGCGTTCTGTCGGCCAGATCCCGATGTACTACAACCATCTGAATACCGGCCGGCCGTTCGGCAAGGAAAACCCGGGCAAGTACACGTCACGTTACTTCGACTCGCCTAACGGTCCGTTGTATCCCTTTGGTTATGGTCTGAGTTACACCACCTTCAGCCTGTCGGATCTCAAGCTTTCCAGCCCGACGATGGCGCGCAACGGCAAACTGACCGCCAGCGTCACGCTGAAGAATACCGGCAAATATGACGGCGCCACCGTGGTGCAGCTGTACGTGCAGGACGTGACGGCGTCGGTCAGCCGCCCGGTGAAAGAACTGCGCAACTTCAAAAAGGTGATTCTGCGAGCCGGTCAATCACAACAAGTGGAGCTGCCGATCACCGAAGAAGATCTCAAGTTTTACAACGCCAGCCTGAAATGGGGCGCGGAGCCGGGCAAGTTCAACGTGTTTGTCGGCCTGGATTCCGACAACGTACAGGCGCAAAGCTTTACGCTGCAGTAAATCGCATTGCCCTCTCTCACCTGGGTGGGAGAGGGTTTTTTAATGTTTCAATTCCAGCGCAAAATCATAGTACTCATTCAAACACCAACTGCGGGTATACTCGATGGGCATTTCCTCGCGGGTGAACCCGGTACGGGTCACCAGCAGCAGCGGTTCCCCCACCTCCAGCGCCAGATAGCGGGCGACGGATTTATCGGCTATCTCGCCGCGAAAACGCTGAGTCGCCCGCACAATGGGTTGACCGATGGAATGCAGATAGTGGTACAACGACTCTTCAGGCAGGCCGCTCGCTGGCAAAATAGTGGCGGGAAGCACCGAATACTGTAAGGCAATGGCGATTTCGCCGGCTTTACGCAAGCGCACCAGTTCGACCACATCCTGTTCATCACTCAGCTGTAACGCCTGCATTTCTTCTGCCGTTGGTCCGCGCCGCAGAAAACCAATCAGTTCGCTTTGCGCCCTGAAACCTTGCGGCTCCACCATCTCGGTAAAACTTTCCAACAGCGGCAAAGCGGGTGCGAAGCGCGGCGCGATAAAGGTGCCGGAACCCCGATTGCGGTTGATGGTGCCATCCTGTTCGAGGTGTTGAAATGCACGGCGAGCCGTCCCCCGCGCAATGCCGAAGGCTTCCATCAGCGCTCTTTCTGAAGGCAACGCATCGCCGGAATGCCACTGCCCGGATTCCACGGCGGCCCTTATTTTTTTTGCCAGTTGCAGATAAATCGGCGTGCTGTCTGCCGAGTCTGGTTGAAGCAAGGCCAGTTTTTCATCCATACGTATCTTCCCCACGAAATGACCATAAAGTATACCACTTGTGCCGATGAAAACTAAGTGGTACATAATTGGTATAGTGTTCATAACCGGAAGCTTGCATGATGAAAAGATACCTCGACTGTAGCGCCACCGATCTTGCCAACATCACCAAAGACAATTTGCTTTACGCCATTCGCGCCAGTGAAGGGCGGATCCTGGTCAGTGAATGCATTGCCGTGACGCAGCCGCTGCTCAATAACGTCACCAATGCGGAGTTGGCGGCCAGCCAGGGCGCCGATATGCTGTTGCTGAACCTGTTTGACGTAAACCAGCCGCGCATCGAAGGCTTGCCCGACGGAGTGCCGCCGCAAGAGGTATTGCGCGAGTTGCAGCGGCTGACCGGGCGGGTTATCGGGGTCAATCTGGAAGCGGTGGATCCGGCGTTCATCTCTACGCACAATGAGTTTTGGCAGATGACGGCGGGCCGTGCCGCGACCGCAGAGAACGCGCGCAAGCTTTATGAGCTCGGTGCCCGCATGGTGGTGCTGACCGGCAATCCCAATAATGGCGTCAGCAACCAGGCTATCGCCGCGGCGTTAAAGCAGATTCGCGATGACGTGGGGGACAAGCTGGTGCTGGTGACCGGTAAAATGCACGGCGCCGGCATTGTACGTGAAAGCGGTAGCCAATTGATCAATGAGCGGGACATCGCTCTGTTTGTCGAAAACGGCGCGGACATCGTCCTGCTGCCGGCGCCGGGCACCGTTCCCGGCATGTCGCAGGAAAAGGTGGCGGCGTTGATTGCGTTTACCCAACGGCAGGGCGCGTTGGCCATGACGGCTATCGGGACATCTCAGGAAGGCGCCGACGTACAAACCCTCCGCCAGATTGCCCTGATGAGCAAAATGGCCGGGGCCGATCTGCACCACATTGGCGATACCGGTTATCTGGGGCTGGCGCTGCCGGAAAATATCTTCGCCTACAGCGTGGCGATTCGCGGCGTGCGTCACACCTATACCCGCATGGCTCGCTCGGTTAACCGCTAGCCGGTAAAACGCGTCGGCTCTGTGCAGAGCCGCGCTTCGCTCATCAACTTGTGAAGTTAATAACTCACTAAGTTGCCGACTTTTCATCGGCAACGGACAGTTTGCTTTGCCTAACGTCATATTGTTTCAGCCGGATGACAGTGCGTGGAAAGCCGTGGGTGAGGTCCCTGGGGGGCTAAGGGCCGAAATATTCCACTTCAGTTGCGGGACAAGATTACGCGCGTGTTTGATCCCGCCGATTGTTTCGCTACGACTATCGCTATATCATTTTGTATATAACGATAGTTAACCGGAACCCCTCATGCTCAAACGTTTCCCGCGCGTGCTGCTTGTTTTCATCCTGTTCTCGTCCGTCGCGCTGGCGGATCGCCAGGTTACCGACCAACTCAACAGAAAGGTGACTTTGCCCGATACCATCACCCGTGCGGTGGTGCTGCAACACCAAACGCTAAATTTGCTGGTACAGCTCGACGCTATGCCGCAGGTGGTGGGGGTACTCGGCAGTTGGAAAAAACAGCTGGGGCCGAACTATCAGCGGCTGGCGCCCAACTTGGTGAAAATGCCGATGCCGGGCGATCTCACTTCGGTAAATATTGAAAGCCTGCTCGGCCTGCATCCGCAGGTGGTGTTTGTCGCCAATTACGCTCCACCGGAGATGATCGCGCAAATCGAACGGGCCGGCATTCCGGTGGTGGCGGTATCTCTGCGTCGTGAAGCGGCCAGTCAGGCCGGCAAAATGAACCCGGTGCTGAATGATGAAGATCGGGCTTATACCCTTGGCCTGCAGGACGGCATTCGCCTGATTGGCGCGGTGATAGGCCGCCAGCCACAGGCCGAGGCGCTGATCCAGGACGTGTTTCAGCAGCGGGCGCTGGTGGCCGACCGGTTGCGCGGCCTGCCGGAAGACCAACGGGTGCGGGTTTATATGGCCAATCCGGACTTGACCACCTACGGTTCGGGGAAATATACCGGGCTGATGATGCAGCATGCCGGCGCCCTGAACGTCGCAGCGAAGGATATTCAGGGGTTCAAACAGGTGTCGATCGAGGACGTGCTGAAGTGGAACCCAGCGGTGATTTTCGTTCAGGAACGTTATCCTGAGGTGGTGCAACAGATCCTCCGCTCGCCGCAGTGGCAGGCGATCGACGCGGTGAAGCATCAGCGTGTCTACCTGATGCCGGAATACGCCAAAGCCTGGGGTTATCCGATGCCGGAAGCCCTGGCGTTGGGCGAGTTATGGATGGCGAAAAAGCTTTATCCGCAGCGTTTCAGCGACGTTAATCTGCAACAGCGGGTAGATGCCTACTACCGACAGTATTACCGCAGCAGCTGCTGCCAGAGTGGGCAATGAGGCTGAGCTGGCTGATCTTGCTGACACTGCTTTGCGCACTGCTGTCGCTGGGCATCGGCCGCTATCAGGTGCCGGTGGCTCACAGCCTGATGATCCTGCTTGAGCCATTCACCGGTCCGCATGTGGGAACGGATGCGGTGCAGCGGCAGGTCATTCTTGGGGTGCGCTTGCCCAGGGTGCTGCTGGCGATGGGCGCCGGGGCGTCATTAGCCCTGTGCGGGGCCGCGTTGCAGGGAGTGTTCCGCAACCCGCTGGTGGACCCGCATATCATTGGCGTCTCTTCCGGTGCGGCGTTTGGCGGCACCTTGGCTATTTTGCTCAGCCTGCCGTTGGCGGCGCTGCTGTTATCCGCTTTTGTGTTCGGCATGGCGGCGTTGCTGCTGATCTTCGCCATTACCAGCGCTATCGCCCGGCGTAATATTTTGTCCCTGGTGCTGGCCGGGGTGATCCTCAGCGGTTTTTTCTCCGCCTGCGTCAGCTTGCTGCAATATCTGGCCGATACCGAAGAGAAACTGCCGAGCATCGTGTTCTGGCTGCTGGGCAGCTTCGCCACTGCCGACGATCAGAAACTGCGGATGCTGTTCCTGCCGTTGCTGTTGGCCGGCGGTCTGTTGTTGGCATTGCGCTGGCGTATCAATCTGTTATCGCTGGGAGATGAAGATGCCGCCGCGCTGGGCATCAACGTCGAGCATACTCGCTGGCTGATTCTGACGTTATGTGCCGCGATTGTCGCCGCGCAGGTCGCCGTCAGCGGCAGCATCGGCTGGGTGGGTTTGGTGATCCCGCATGTCGCCCGGCTGCTGGTCGGCCCGGATCATCGTCGCTTATTACCCGCCTCGATGTGCCTGGGCGCTCTGTATATGGTGTTGATCGACGATCTGGCACGCACCCTGAGCAGCAGCGAAATTCCGTTGGGCATACTGACCGCGCTGATCGGCGCGCCGCTGTTTGCTTTGATGTTGCGTCGCGCGCAATTGAGGGGCTGGCATGGCTGAGTCCTTACTGAGGGTTAATGACCTGAGCTTTAGCTGGCCTGGCCAACCGCCTTTGTTTGACCAACTGAATTTACAGTTGCAGCGCGGCGAGGTGTTGGCGGTATTGGGCCCTAACGGATGTGGAAAAAGTACCTTGATGCAACTGCTGCTCGGTACCTTGCCGTTGCAGCAGGGCACCGTTGAATGCCGCGGCGGCATCGGTTTTGTGCCGCAGCATTTCACTGCTCCCTTTGCTTACCGGGTACTGGATATCGTGTTGATGGGGCGAGCACGCTACGTGGGCCTGTTTCGCTCACCTTCGGCGCAGGATCACCGGCTGGCAAAAGAGGCATTGCAGTCGCTGGATATGCTGAGCTTTGCCGATCGTGAATTCGGCAGTTTGTCCGGCGGTCAGCGACAATTGGTGCTGATTGCCCGCGCATTGGCGATGTGCAGCGAGGTGCTGATGCTGGATGAACCGACGTCCGCGTTGGATCTCCACCATCAGGACCGGGTGCTGAGCCTGATCTCATGCCTGGCGCGTGAGAGACAGATGGCGGTGATATTTTCTACCCATCAACCCAACCATGCCCATGCGGTGGCCGATCGCGCCTTGCTGTTGGGGATTGCGGGGCAGCAGCGAATCGGCGCCTGTGCCGGGGTATTGACGGCGGAGAGCCTGTCGCCCCTGTTTGATGTCGCCATTGAGCGGGTGACGTTGCAGGTCAACGGCCGGCGGTTTGAAACGCTGGTACCGCTCTTTCGCAGCCAAGGGGAGCATCGGAATGAATAACATTTTGCTGTTTGCCGCCGGCAGTCTGAAGGGGGCATTTGGCCCTTTGCTGACGGCGTTTCAGGCGCAGAGCGATTGCACAGTGGAAACGGTATTCGGCCCGGCGGGGCTGCTACGCCAGCGTATCGAGAAGGGAGAGTCGCCGCATATTTTTGCCTCCGCCAATCTGGCGCATCCGCAGCGCCTGGTGGACTTGCGGCTGACGCAGCGGGTAGAGCCTTTCGCCCGTAATCGGCTGTGCGCCACGGTGCGCAACGTAGCCGGACTAACCGAACCGCCGTTACTCGACGTACTGCTGGACTCGCGTTGGCGAGTGGCCACTTCGACGCCGGGGGCCGATCCTTCCGGCGACTATGCGCAGCAGTTGTTTGATCGTCTTGAAGGGGTAATACCGGGACAAGGAGAAGCACTGCGAAGCAGAGCGTTGGCGCTGGTGGGCGGTGCAGATTCGACGCCTGTTCCACAGGATCGGTTAGCGGCGGAGTATCTGATTAACAGCGGGCAGGCCGATATCTTTCTCGGTTACGCCAGCTATGGCGGCGCATTGGCGCGCTATCCCGAGTTAGCGGTGCGGCAGTTGCCGACGCCTCTGGTGATTGAAGCCGATTACGGCCTGTGCCTGTTGGCCTCGCAGGCGCAACCCTTGGCTGAGTTTATTCTGGTGGAGCAGGGGCAGGCGATACTGCGGGAGCAGGGGTTTCTTGCCGTGCGACAGGGCTGAGGCGCAGCAGGAGCTTGTATCAGTGCGCGGCTGCCGGTAACGGGCTGTAAAACCCCATTATCAGCCTGCCAACTTATTAAGCTGGCAGGCTGTGAGGCTAATTACAGTTTTTTCAGCAGTTGCAGCAGATGTTCTTCGCTCTTTTCGGCCAGCCCGTCAATGGCCAGCTTGATGATGTCGGAACGGGTAATGCGTACCACGCCATTGCGTGCCGCCTGCACAATGATTTCATCGATGGCGTCGACGTGGTTGTCGGTCAGGCTGACCGAAATCGCCTTGTAGGTGCGTTTACGGCCCTGGGGTTTGGCTTCGGCAATGGGAGCAATCAGGGTATGGGAGGTGGCGCTATTGATAAACTCGTCTTCCGACATGCGGTGGGTTGGAGTGCGCTTTTTCACAGGATCACCTCTTTCACCAGGTTTTCGATTTCCGCCTGCGCCTTGGCGTTGTGCGCCTCGTGCACGGTGATCGCCTCACCCCAGGCATCGCGATAAATCTTGCGATCGCACAAGCGGTTGCTGACCAGGGTAAATTCCGGGTATTCGCTCAGCACCTGCGCCGCTTCGTTGGCTTCGTTAATAAAGATATTGGTCGGGCACATGTTCAGCACGATGTAGCCTTTCACCTTCTCGTTATATTCCTGCGCGGTAGAAAACATTTCCGACAGATAACCGATGGTGTCGAGATCCATCTGCGACGGGCGCAACGGCGAGAGGAACAGATCGGCCGCCAGCAGGCCGGAGCGCAGTTCGGCGCTGTCGCGGCCGGCGGTGTCGACAATCACATAGTCGTAATGACGATCCAATTCCAGCAGGGTCTCTTTGATTTTACCCGAGGCGGCGACCACCGGGATATGCGGCAGGCCCTCCACATTCTGGCGATCGTTATACCAGGTCATGATTGATTTCTGATCGTCAGCATCGACGATGATGGCGGTTTTCCCCTGTTTGAGGATCAGATATCCGGCGATATTGACCGCCTTGGTCGATTTTCCTACGCCACCTTTTTGCGAGCCAATCAAAACAATCATGCTGCCATCTCTCAAGTTATCAAGCTGCCAACTAATTAAGCTAATAGCTTATTAAGTTAGTGTGCTTATTAGGTTGATAATTAAACAGGTTAACAAGAACAACTTGTGGACAATATGCACCAACGGTGGCTGCTTGCCAAGCCAGTATGCTGTTAACTTTGCAGCTTATTTTGCTGGTAACTTATCAAGTGGGTAAGTAGGAATGCTCTGGGAAATGGAAGAAGGGAAGGTTTTTTGGTTTTTTATTAGCTTAATAAGTTGCTAGCTTAATTGTTTTTTGCGGATGCGACAGTGCGCATCCGCAGCGGCGGCATTACTTTTTCAGCATCGATTTCAGGTTGGCGAACGGATTATGGGTCGCTACGCCGACGTCTTTTTGCGCGTCTTCACCGGCGATCACCGTTGAGCCATATTGGTCTGCTTCGGTGTACTTGGAGTGTTCGTGGTCGTGGCAGTACAGGCACAACATTTCCCAGTTGCTGCCATCTTCCGGGTTGTTGCTGTGGTCGTGATCGATATGGTGAACCGTCAGCTCGCGCAGGTTGGAGTAAACGAATTCGCGCGAGCAGCGCCCACAGACCCACGGGAAAATTTTCAGCGCTTTTTCGCGGTAGCCGGTCTCCAGCCTTGCGTAGTTTTTGGGAATATATGCCATGGTGAGTGCCTGTAGAATGATAACAATATTACGTTCAATACTATCACAATGCGCCGGGTTACAGCGTGCGACACATCACCGTCACTTCTTCGCCGGAAACCTGGCGTTGCTCCACCGATTGCCAACCCAATTTTTGATACAGCGACTGTTGGTCCGGCGTGTAGAGATACAGTTCGGCGATATTTTTCTGTTTGCAGTGGGTAATGCACTGGTCGATCAGACGGCGTGCGATGCCCAAACCGCGGTGTTGCGGATGGGTGAACACTTCGCCCAGCCAGAATTTGCGCTCCGGTTTATCTGCCAGATCGTAAATGACCAGGCTGGCCGTGCCGAGGATGTGTTGTTGCGGTGACAACGCCAGCAACGTCATGCCGGAATGCTGCGGTTCACAGCGTTGTTCAAAGCGTTGGCTGATTTTCTCGTGGCTGCTCCACGGCGAGAAATCACGCCACTCCTGATGCAGCAGGGTAGCCAGTTCGCCAATGCGCTGGCGGTGTGCGGAAAGTCGTTCGATACGCATACTCATTTTCCTGAACTCTCTTAAGGTCCTTTTAGGCAGGGCCGGTCTGTGCCGGCCCCGGAATTATCATTCAATCAAACCTGCGTCACGGCGATAGTTTGCCATCACCCCAGCGGCCAGAAACAGCCCGAGTAACGAAAGCAGGATTATGGCGGTAGATGCGCCGAGACGGTCGGCCAACAGTCCGCAGCTTAGGGTACTGGCGGCGCTTATCAGGATCTGCCAGCGATAGGTGCGGGCCATTGCGATACCAACCTGCGCTTGGGAGAAATTGGCCATCAATCCATAGCTGGCGAGTGCAAATACCACGTTAGAGCATACATGCGCGGAAAAAATCAGCAACAACGCAATGCTTTCCGAGGGCACCAGCGGCACGCTCAGATAGCAGACGATAAAGCCGCACAGGCAGCCCAATTGCAGGCTATTGCTGTTACTCATGGCGTTAAAGCGGGTTACCGGCAGCAGAAAAGGGCCGAACAGTTGACCCAGACTGCGGGCGAACAGCAGAGACAGGCCGATGTTTTCACCTGCCTGCGGCAATTGCGGTGCCAGAGCGGGCAGTAACGCCATCGCCGGTGAGCCAACCAGTGCCAGCATTGGCATCATCAGCATGGCCCGCTGTTGCCGGGGTTGCAGCGTACGCCAATGAAATGGCGCCGATGGGTGAGGAGGGGCTGGCCTCAGGTTGCGGGTGAAAGCCTTTCTGGCCACGACCAATAGCAGCAGGCTGGAGACAAAGCTCATTGCATCCAGCAACAGTAATGTTTTTGTAGCCACCTGGCCATACAGCAACACGCCAAGGCCAATGCCAAACAGCACGTTGGCGGCAAAAAACAGGGTTTCCAGCCCCGCGGCCAGCGGCAGTTCTTCTCGTTTGAACCCGCCTTTGAAGAGCAGGCTCAGCGGCGGAATGATCATTCCCTGACAAAATGCGGCTACTCCCTGGGTCAATAGCAGCAATGTCGTCTGATGATGGCTTAGTGCCCAAAACGGCAGTGCCAACCCGCAGAGCCCGAGCGATTCACTGAGTAACAGCAGGGCAAAGGGTGAACAGCACAGTGAGAGCTTTTCACTGAGCAAGCTGCCGATAAAACCCGGAGAAAAGGCCAGCAGGTACGCCAAGGCCAGGGAGGAAGGCGGAGCCTGCGAACGCAACAGCTCACCGAAAACGATAACAAAGGTAAGCCCGTTACCCACGGAAGAAAGGATAAAGCCGCAGCCCAGCGCCCTGAGCCAAGGATGGCGCCGCAATGCGCACAGTAATGCCTGAAACATGTCGATGTTCCTCTTCAATAATCACAGTCCGGCTGCGTGCGGGACGAGGCCGGGTTGACGACAACAGTGACTGATTAAAGAAGGGCTACATTGGCGAGCGGGCTCCTGAATCCTGAAATAGTGCGAGGTTTTAAATCTAGCACAACTTAACCCTCTGTCTATCCATCGGATTAAGCAAAGACCTCCACCGCCCAGTCGATAAACACCCGCAGCTTGGCGCTAAGATGGCGGTTGGAGGGATACACCACGTACATTTGCTCGGATGGCGGTTGCCAGTCGTGCAGCAGGCTGACCAGTTCGCCGTTGTCCAGGTGCGGTTGCGCCATAAAGCGGAAGGTCTGGATGATGCCCAGGCCGGCCAGCGCGGCGGCCAGCAGCGCGTTGCTTTCGTTGACGCTGACATGATAGCGGTGCTGGATGTCGATCTCTTTGCCCTGGTCAACAAAGTGCAGCGGCTGTATGCGATCGTTCAGCGCATGGCGATAGTGCGCCAACGGGTAGCCCAGCTCAAGATCGCAGGGGTGCTTCGGCGTGCCGTAACGCGCCAGATAGGCCGGCGTGGCGCAGGTCACCCATTCCAGCTCGAACAGGCGGCGGGCAATCAGGCTGGAATCGGCCAGCGGGCCGCTGCGGATCACGCAGTCGGCGCTGTCGTTGATAAGATCGATCAAGCGGTCGCCGACGCCCAAATCAATCTGAATCTGCGGATAACGCGCGATGAAATCCGGCAGCACCGGCACCAGCAGCTGGCGCGCTGTAGAACCGCCGGCATCAACGCGCAACACGCCCTGCGGCGCGCTCTGGGATTCGGTCATGCAGCCTTCCATCTGCTCCAGTTCCGCCAGCCACTTTACCGTGCGCTGGTAATAACACTCGCCCTCAGGAGTGACAGACACGCTGCGGGTGGTGCGTTGGAACAGCTTGGTCTGCAGGTGATCTTCCAGGTTCTGGATCAGCTTGGTGACGGTGGCCTTGGGCATCCGCAGCGAGTCTGCCGCGCGGGTGAATCCGCCGGTTTCCACCACGCGGTTAAACACCCGGATGGCGAGTAAATGATGATCCATAACGCTCTCAGTGCAAAACCCCGGTCGGAGGACCGGGGTGTTTCTGTGGATAGACAATGATTATGACTGTTTAGCGCCAATCATGCCGGAACGCAAGGTCAAGCCGAACACCAGCGCGGCGGAAAGGGTGAGGGCGCCGCCGAACAGCATGGCGCTGCTGACGCCCTGCCAGTCGACCACTTCCCCACCCAGCAGCGCACCGGAGGCCAGTGCAATCTGGATCACGCAGACCAGCAGCGCCTGGCCGGCCTCCGGTGCCTGTGGTACTGCCGCAAACATCCAGTTAGTGGCGCAAACCGGCACGGCGCCGAATGCCAACCCCCAAACCATCACCATCAGCGTGGCGCCGGCAATGCCGCTGAGGAACGGCGAAACGATCAGGATAGCGGCCAGCATGGCGGCGATCAGGATAAAGGTGGCGCGCAGGCTGCGCTCCGCCAGCCGTTCACCGAGGAAGGTGCCGAGCAGGCCGATGGCGCCGTAGGCCAGAAGTTGCAATGAAATTGCCGACGGGCTGAGGACAAACACCTGTTGCAGCAGCGGTTTCAGGTAGGTGTAGGCGGCAAAATGGCCGATAAACAGCAGGACGATGGCAATCAACCCGGTGCGCGCCATCGGCAAACGCAGCGGCAGCAGCAGATCACGCGGGGTGACCGGCCGGGTGGGCGGCACCGATGTCAGCAGGCGCAACTGCGCCAACAGCACACCCACCGCCAGCACCGCGCTGCCAAAGAAAGCGGCGCGCCAGCCGAACAGGTCGCCAATCAGCGCGCCCGCGGGCACGCCACATACCGCACCGACCGAAATACCGCTCAGGATCAGCGCGGTGGCGCGGCCCTGGCTGGCTTCCGGCACCAGATGACGGCCGTAGTTGGCGGCGAAGGCCCAGAAACCGCCGACGCAGACCCCCAGCAGCACGCGACCGAGCAGCATCATCGGGAAGTTAACCGCCAGCGCCGAAACCAGATTGGACACCACCAGCAACAAACTCAACGCCAGCATCAGCAGGCGACGATCGAGCCGGCCGGCCGCCAGACTCAGCGCGGGCGCGGCTATCGCCGCCACGATGCCGGGCACGGTAACCATCAGGCCCGCCTTGCCGGTGCTGACGTCCAGCGACGGTGCGATATTGGTCAGGAGGCCGATCGGCAGGAACTCGGTGGTGACCATCACAAAGCAGGCGACCGTCAGCGAGAAAATCGCCAGCCAGGGTGATGATGCAGGTTTATCTTTATTATTCAGCATAGTACCGCTCGTCTCAGGTGAGTGCGTACACCGCGCGGTAAGGCGCAGGGTGACAGAGATCACAATTTACGCAGGCATTGACGGCGGATAAATCCGTTTACCGTAGTTACACTGTTTCTGAGGGGGAATAATCATGCGGGGCAAGCAAAACGGTGGGTTGCGGCAGAACGGCAGGTTAAATGCTCAATGGGCATAAGCTTATGCGGCGGGCGCATCAGACTGCGCCCAGAGGCATCACAACCCCGGCGCTTTCCACATTGAGGTGGTCAGGCCGTGGTCCACCAGCGTGAGCTGATCGGCGTAGATCTGCTGCCAGGTGTGTTTCTGCTGTCGATAGAGTTCATGATTGGCGCTATCCGGCTGATATTCACGCTCCCAGCGCACCAGTTTTTCACCGGTGGCCGCCAGCGATTCATACAACCCGGCGCCGACGCCGGCGGCAATCGCGCAGCCCAGCGCGGTGGCTTCTTTCACCACCGGCACGCGAACCGTCAGACCGGTGACATCGCTCAGGATCTGGCTCCACAATTTGCCCTTCGAACCGCCGCCGGCGAACACCAGTGAGTGCGCCTGTACGCCCGAGAAGCTGGCGATCTGCTCCAGATTGCAGGCGGAGACAATGGCGGCGTTCTCTTCCAGCGCACGGAACAGGGTTTGCTTATTGCAGCGTTCCGGGTCGAGCGACATATTGATAAACGACGGCGCGGCGTGATACCAGGTTTTGAAGTGCATGGCGTCGGAAAATATCGGCATCACCCCGTAGGCACCCGGCGGCACCCGCGCCGCCATCTCTTCCAACAGGCTGTAAGCATCTATGCCCAGCCGTTCCGCCATCAGTTTTTCCTCGGCGCAGAAGGCGTCGCGGAACCAGCGCATGGTCAATCCAGTGAAGAAGCTGATGGATTCCGCCTGTGCCATGCCGGGGATCACGTGCGGGTTGATGCGGATGTTCATGTCCGGATCGGTGGCCGGCTCCGGCAGATTGACGATTTGCTGCCAGAAGGTGCCGCCCAATACCGCCGTTTGCCCGGCATGCACCACCCCCAGCCCCAGGCTGCCCAGTTGAACGTCGCCGCCGCCCATCACCACCGGCGTGCCGCGCAGCAGGCCGCTTTGCTCTGCCGCCGCTGCGGTAACCTGCCCCAGCGGGCTGCCGGTCTCTTTCACCGGTGACAGAATATCGGCGCGCAACCCGGCCATATCGAGCAGCGCCGGTCGCCAGTCGCGGCTGACCAAATCCAGCATGCCGGTAGTGCCGGCGTTGGAAGGATCAACCGCCAGTTCGCCGCTCAGCATATTCGCCAGCCAGTCGCTGATCATGGTCAGCGTCGCCGCCTGCCGATAGATGTCCGGCCGGTGGTGGGCCAGCCACAGCAGGCGCGGCATGGCGCTCAACGCCAGCGTTTGGCCGGAATATTGGTACACCTCGCTTTCGAAATGATGGTTATGCAGTTCTTTGAGCTCGCTGACTTCATGGCTGGCACGCGCATCCACATTGGCGCAGGCCCAAATGGGTACGCCGTTACGATCGTACAGCACTATGCCTTCGCGCATTGAGCAGCAGGCTACAGAACGGATAGCCTGGCCAGTCAGGCCTGCGTTTTGCAACGCCTGCCGGATGCACTGGCAGGTCAATTGCCAGTTGTGGGTTAAATCAAACTCCATTGAGCCGGGTACCCCAGACACCGCCAGATGCCTCCACTCAGCCTGGCCCTGTGCGATCTGATTGCCCGCCAGATCGAAGATTACCGCGCGAACGCTGCCGGTGCCTGCATCCAGCGCCATCAAATAGTTATCCATAGTTCACACTCTCTGGGGTTTGGATCTTAACTATAGATGCCGGGTTCGCGCCTTCGCGTGAGCAACACGTGGGGGCGGCGGGATTTGTGAGCTGTGCTGCAAAATTGCCGCCGCGCAGGGTAAATCGGGGGGAATAAACCTATGGTTTGAAAGAACAGTGATTTCAAGGTTAAACAAGGAGCCACCATGCACGTCACTTTGGTAGAAATTAACGTTAAGCAGGACAAAATCGACGAGTTTATTGAGGTTTTCCGCGCCAACCATCTGGGGGCGATCGAAGAGCCGGGTAACCTGCGCTTTGACGTGCTGCAGGATGAAAACGTCCCGACGCGGTTTTACATCTATGAAGCTTATAAGGATGAGCAGGCGGTTGCCGCCCATAAAAAGACCCCGCACTATCTGCAATGCGTGGAAAAACTGGAGGCGTTGATGACCGGGCCACGCAAGAAAACCACCTTTATCGGCCTGATGCCGGCTTAGTCGGCTGCATCAGGGTAATTCTGTTCAATACTTTGCCGCCCCTGAGCGGCAATCTGGCATCTGCGAACTTTTTCTCAGGTGCTTGTAATCATGAATATTTACTTTTCCATGGCCGCATTTGCGCTGGCCGCTTCCATCACCCCCGGCCCGGTCAATATCCTTGCCCTGAGCGCCGGGGCGCAGTTCGGTTTTAACGCGACTTTGCGCCATGTGCTTGGCGCCACGCTGGGGTTTACCCTGCTGTTGATCCTGATTGGTCTGGGATTGCACCAACTGCTGACCCTGTGGCCGGTGCTGACGAAGGTCATCCAGTGGGCGGGCGTCGCATTCTTGCTGTTTATGGCCTATCAACTGGCCTTTGATGACGGGCGGCTGGGCAACGGCCAGCAGCGGCAGGCGCCGTCATTCTGGTACGGCGCGCTAATGCAGTGGTTGAATCCCAAAGCCTGGCTGGCGTCGGTGGCCAGCCTGGGGGCGTTTGTCGCCGACGGTGACAGGCTGCTGCTGTGGCAGTTCGCGGTGATTTATGGCGTTATCTGTTACGCCTCTGTGGCCTGCTGGGCCTACGCCGGCACGATGCTGACCGGTTTGTTGCAGCGAGCCCGCAATGTGCAGCGTTTTAATCGGCTGATGGCGCTGCTGCTGGCGGCCAGCGCCTGTTATCTGTTGGCCGACGGCGTTTAACGCGGGTTTTGATACTGGCCGGGGGTAGCGGCCAGCAACTGTTTGAACGTACGCTGGAAGTGCGCCTGATCGGCAAAGCCGCTTTCGCTGGCGGCTGCGGCGATAGGGTAACCGCGTTTTAGCAATCGGTGACCGAACTGGATACGGCGATTCACCAGATAGGCGTGCGGCGTTATGCCGTAATGCTGCTTGAAGGCGCGGATCAGATAGGAAGGCGACAACGCCGCCGCCTGGCAGATCGCCTCCAGCGTCAGCGGTTGGGTGCAATGTTGGCTGATAAAGGCTGCCGCGGCTTCCAGTCTGGGGTGGGCGACAATGGCGGGTGGTTGCGCTTCGCCCAACCGGATTTGCAGATCGGTGAAATACTCCACCAGGGCAATGTGTTTTTCCAGGTGATCGCATTGCGGGTCAATCAAAAGTCCATAAAGCCGGTTCAGGCCGCTGAACAGCTGCGGATCGCGGCTGAGCACTTCTTTGAATGGGATAAAATCGCCGTCGCCGCCGGCTATCTCCCGTTGCAGCTCGCCCAGCCAGGCGGCATCGATATAAAACATGACGTATGACCAACGCTGATCGCCGATAGGGTTGCAGGCGTGGACCTGCTGCGGGTTGATAATCACCACGTCGCCGGTGTTGACCTGCAACTGCCGGCGACCGTTAATATAAATGCTGGTGCCGTCGGTGATGGTGCCGATGGAAAAGATTTCATGGCTGTGCAGGGCATAACAGACCTTGCGGCCATCCGCGATGGCGCGGGCCTCCACAAAGGGCAACTGCGGGTCGCGCCAGAACTGCGGTGCATTAACGCTCATGATCTTTCCTTTTCAATACGGCGGGGCTAGTTTGTTATAGCGTAAAACGCGTGAGGGAGGGAATGCGGATGATGATTTTTAATGTGTTCGGCCGCCTGATGGGCGTCAAGCGGGTGGGGGAAGAGTGGCAATTGTTCCGCGTGACGTTGCCGGAGCGCAAATACGCGCGCAGTTACGACATCGTGCTGCCTGAGGCGTTGAGCGAGGCCGATATTGCCGGCTATCTGGGGGATATTTATCATGAAGCGGCGACCGAAAGGTACCCTGACGTTGTCAGGATTGAATAAGCCCCCGGCCGAATGACCGGGACGCAGATTAATCTTCTTCGTTGCGGGCCATCAACTGGCGCTGATGTTCTTCGCTGGCTGCCTGGATTTCCTCCAGTACTGAACCGACATCGGCGCGCTTGCTGCTTTCCACGAACTTCCCGGTCAGCACGCTTTCCGGTGTCAGATTGCCTTCCTGATACAGCGCCCAGATCTCTTTGGCGTATTTACTGTTGAGCAGTTCCGGCGCGTATTGACCGTAAAAATTCGACATATTGTTGATATCGCGCTCGAACATGCTCTTGGCGTGATTATTGGCGGCGGCGTCCACCACCTGCGGCAGATCGATAATCACCGGCCCATTTTTGTCCATCAGCACGTTGAACTCCGACAGATCGCCATGCACCAACCCGGCGCACAGCATACGCACCGCGTAGTTCATCATCACCGCGTGATCGGCCAACGCCTGTTCCTGCGTCAGGCTCACATCGCTCAGGCGTGGCGCAACCAGGCCTTCTTCGTCGGTAATCAGTTCCATCAACAGCACGCCATCCAGGCAAATATCCGGCTGAGGCACGCGTACGCCCGCTTTGGCGAGCAGGTACAGCGCATCGACCTCGGTGTTCTGCCAGGCTTCTTCCTGCTGCTGGCGGCCGAATTTGGAGCCTTTGCTCATGGCGCGGGCATCGCGGCTGTTACGCACTTTACGGCCTTCCTGGTAATTGACGGCCTGCTTGAAGTTACGTTTGTCTGCTTCTTTGTAGACTTTGGCGCAGCGGATCTCTTCGCCGCAGCGCACGATAAAGACGTCGGCTTCTTTGCCACTCTTTAAACGGCGGATGACGTCGTCGATTAAACCATCATCTACCAATGGCTGGAGTCGTTTTGGAATTTTCATGCAGCCTTGTACCCTATTTAGGCTCCTGTGTGAATGGTTTGCTTAGGTGATACCGCAATTTAGACCTGAAAGGCAAAAATTAGTTTTGCCGCCGGGGTGACTCATCGCCGCGACGGCGGTCTTGCTACAGGTTTTCGGCCAGCACCCAGACGCTGACGCTGCCGCCGTTTACCGGGAAAGTGGCGTTCCCCTGATCGTCGGTGGTGACTTCATCCTGACGGTTGCCGAGCAGATCGCGCCAGGTTTTATGCGCCAACTCCGCGCCCAGAGAAACCGCTTTGCCGTTTTCGGCACCATTGGTGAGCACCACTACGCAGCCGGGGGTATCGGCGGTGCCGCTGCGGCTGAAGGCCACACAGTTTCTATCGTTAAAATAATCGGTTTGCACGCCGTTGGCAAAGTGTTGACGCGCCTGGATCAATTTTTCCAGCTCGGGGATCACCGGCATATCAATCTGGTATTCATTGCCGTCGCCGCCTTTGTCTTTATAACTGGCGCCATACAGGTCAGGATAAAACACGCAGGGCACACCCTGTTCGCGCAGCAGGATCAGGGCGTAGGCCAAGGGTTTAAACCAAGGTTCGACCGGAGCTTCCAGCGACTGCAGCGGCTGAGTATCGTGGTTGGCGACCAGCGTGACCGAGTGCGCCGGATCGGCGGCAGTCAGGGTGTCGGTAAAAATCTGCGCCATGTCGAATCCGTCGCCCTGCTTCGAGGCCTGATGAAACTTCAGGTGCAACGCCACGTCGAACAGCATCACTTTGCCGTCCACCAGGTCAATATACTGCCGTAACGCTGCCAGATCGTGCGACCAGTATTCCGCGACGATAAACAGGTCGCGCTGTGCGGCGTCGCGCACATGGTCCGCCCATTCCTTAAAGAACCAGGCTGGAATGTGTTTGGCTGCGTCCAGCCGGAACCCGTCGCACGGCAGGGTTTCCATCAGCCAGCGCGCCCAGAACTTCAGCTCTTCCGCCACCGCCGAGTTACGAAACTCCACGTCGGCGCCCATCAGGTAATCGTAATTGCCTTTCTCGCCGCCGACCTGATCGTTCCAGCCGTCGTCGCCGTAGTCATTGTCGATTTTGAACACGCCTTTTTCATCCGGCTGTTCAATGTAATCGACCCCGCCAAAACATTTATAGTCCCAAATAAATTGGGAGTAGGCACCCTGGCGGCCGGGGAAAGTAAAACGCGTATAAGCCAGCGCGTCGAAGCCCTGATCGTGGATATTGTTGCGGTTGTTGACGTCCGCCCGGTACACGTGGACCTGTTCTTTCTCGTCGGCGCCGAGTTTGTGGTTGAACACCACGTCGTAAATCACCCGCACGCCGTTGTTGCGCAACGTGGCGGCGGCATGGGTCAGCGCCTCTTTATCACCGTATTTGGTGGCGCGGCTGCCTTTTTGATCGAACTCGCCCAGATCGAACAGATCATAACTGTCGTAACCCACCGAATAACCGCCGGAAGCACCCTTATAGGCGGGGGGCAACCACAGATCGGTGATGCCCAGTCCGGCAATGTGCGGTGCACGTTCGGCGGCTTCCTGCCATAGCTTACCCCCATCGGGGTAATACCAATGAAAAAATTGCAGCAGCGTGGTTTTTTTCGTCATGAACCAGCATCCCGGTTAGCCAGAAAGAGGTGAGGGATTGGCCTTGTTCCCGCCATATCCTCTTTTAGCATGGGCTATTTTTGGCAAAAGGGAAAATTCAATGCAGGCAGCCGCGAGCGGCCGCCTGGAGTGCGGGTTAACGTTGGCCGGCGTAATGCGGTGAGCGTGGGCCATAGAGAATGGCGCCGTTGCTGCCGGTGGCCGACAGCAGGCGGGTATTGGCGATGGCACCAATATCGAAGCCTTTGTCGCTGATGGTATCGACGATTTGCGCCACGGCAGCGCTAATGACCATACCCAGCAAACCGCCGCTGGAATTATTGTTGTTTTCATTGCTGGATGCGCTGGCGACGCCGGCCCACAACTGCTTGCCACTGCGCAGATCAACCAGCTTCGCATTGACGGTCACGCGCGTCTCGCTGTTGAGCACCATATAGCTGGTACCATATTGCGTGACATCGAGATAAAGCACCGCGTCGGCGCCAAAAATGCTATGCAGTTTTTGGATACTGACCGCGCGGATATCGTTGGCGTTAGTCAGGCCATTTTGCTGGAAGGTTTCTTCAACCACCGCGACCGGGAACACGTAGTAGCCTGCCTCGGCCAAAGGCAGCGTGGTGGTGGAAAGCACGCTATGGCTGGCTTTGACATCCGGCGAATGGTTAACCGGCGGCAGCACCAGAATCGATTTGGGTTTGCTTTCATGGAATGCGGCGTAATCGTAAGGCACCTGTTTGGCGCAGCCGGTTAGCAGCAGCGTGGCAATCACGCTGAATAAGCCTAATGCACGCTTCATTTAAAACTCCCCTTATCTTTGCTCAGCAAGAAATTCATAAACGGTGCTGACTCAGGGAACAGCGATTTTTCCGTGTTGAACTCAGCCAATGCCTGGCCGGTATTGCCGGTTTTGCTGTAGAGCAGACCGAGCTGCGCATGCAGGCCCGGCGGTACGGCTTTATCCTTGGCGCGGGATTTTTCGATGAGCGTTTTCAGCGTGGCGATCTGCTGCTCAGGGCTTTCCCCATCTTGCTGATAATATTGATAAAGAGAAGTTTGATACCCATCCCAATTGTAGATCGTTTTCGGCGCGGCACAGCCGGCCAGCAGGGTGGCTGCGAACAGCACCCCGCCCATTTTTTTAGTTATCATAATGCTGCTTCTATTCCGTTAGTTAGCAGGGCGCCATGCGCCACTTTCGATCCCGGCAACCAGATTGTTTACCGCCTCGCGTACCGCGAGATCCAACACTTTGCCGTTCAGGGTAGAATCGTAGCTGGCGGTGCCGCCAAAGCCGATGATTTCACGGTTGGACAATTCGTATTCGCCTGCGCCCTGGCTGGAATACACCACTTCTGAGGTTTGGACGTTAACCACATTCAGGTTCACCTTGGCGTAAGCCACCTGCGACTTACCTCGACCCAGAATACCCCACAGTTGGTGATCGCCGACTTCCTTGCGGCCAAATTCAGTCACATCACCGGTAATTACGTAGTTGGCGCCTTTGAGCGTTTGCGCTTTGCCCTTAATGCCGGCCTCGGTTTTCAGCTCATCCATATTGGCGCGGTCCAGCACGTTGAAGCGGCCAGTTTGCTGCAAATGGGTGATCAGGATGGTTTTGGACTGGTTGCCCAAGCGATCGACACCGTCAGAGAAAATGCCGTTCATGTAGCTGGAGCGGTTATCAAATTTGCCGACGGCGATGGGGCTGCGCTGGCCTTGATAGGTGGTGTTGTAGGAAGCCACTTTTGGCACTTCCAAAGAACGGGAGGATTCCGTCGCGCACCCTGCCAGCAAGCTGGCGGCAAGCGCTACGGAACAAAGAGTGAAGGTTGTTTTCATTGGAAATAATCTCTCCATGATTATAAAACGGCGACAGGTTGATGCACCCTGCGCCAACCGTTCAAATAGGCGCGAATACAGGCTGCAACCCTTGAACGGCGTAATCCTGCCATGAATAAGCGACAAAATACAACCTGTTAGCGTCACAATGGGGCGTATTTGATGGATAGTAAATCATTTAAATACAATGGATTGATCGTGGTTATAGGTTATTTCACGTTTTTCGGATGGTATTGAGTGCTTTCATGCCGAATGATTATTTGTATGACTTTAATTTGCTGGTTTTTTATTTTTATGATTTTTTATAAGTGAGATTTTAACTCTGTGCGCGGCGGCATTTGATGCGTAGGTACCGGCTGCGCACATTGTCCGATTAACTCATTTTTATTCGCTGACTACCTTTTTGAATATTAGCGTTTCTCACCCTGACGCAGGGCGCCTTCACCGCCAATAAAGCAGTCTTCGTCCAACGTCAGACTGGCGATTTTATGCACCGACCCGCGCATGCGGACGTGAAAATCCCCGCTGAAGCTAATCTGCAACTGGCCGCCCGGCATCTGAACGCTGACGTTGTCATCGACCCGATTCAGCTTGCGCATGACGCTGGCGGCCGCGCAGCTGCTGCTGCCGGAGGCCAGGGTAAAACCGGCGCCACGCTCCCAAATACCGATACGCAGCGTCTGGCGATCTATCACTTCCACCAGTTGCACGTTGGTTCGTTTGGGAAACAGCGGGTGATTTTCTATCTGTGGCCCCAACCGGTGGACTTGCGCCAGATCAAGCCGAGTCACCGGCACCACGCAGTGCGGGTTACCCATCGATACCAGCGATACGCTGAGGGTTTCCTCCGCCAGCGCCAGCGGATAGTTGAGCACTTCGGGCAAGTCGATCAGCGCCGGCAGCGCTGCCGGATTGAAATTGGCACGCCCCATATCCACGCGGACCTGGTGTTTATCTTCATCGACCTGGCACTGCACGTCGCCACCGGCGGTGTGTACCAGAAACGGCAGGTGACCGACGCGGCCGAGATCAAACAGGTAACGGGCATAAATGCGCAGGCCGTTACCGCTTTTCTCGGCTTCCGAGCCGTCCGGGTTAATGATGCGTAGCCTGGGATTGATGCTGTCGCCGCTGTCGATCAGCAAGCCGTCTGAACCTATGCCGTAATGGGGATGACACAGTATGCGGATTTGCTCGTTGCTCAGCCGCGCAGCGACCGAATGGTGGCACACCAGGTAATCATTACCCAGCCCGTGATATTTATGGAACAGCAGAGGAGTCATGGCGTTTGTCAGGTTAGCGGTAGGAGGAAACCACAGCTTACAACAGATTTTTGGCGGGGATGACTAGTCCTGGCATAGGTTGACACTTTTATGCCTGTAAAACGCCTGATGCACTGCATCGGGCGTTTTGTATTTTAGCGACTGGTGAGGCCGCTCTCTGTTGTAAATTTCTATCGATTCCCTCACCATCTTTCTTGCCTGCTCCAGATCTGCCGGGCGTGATAGCAAAAACTCCGTCTTCAGTATCCCGTTCACCCTTTCCGCCAATGCATTCTGATAGCAGTCATAGCCATCTGTCATTGAGCAGATTAGCCCGTATCTTTCATGGACTGCCTGGTAACTTGCTGAACAATATTGTATTCCTCGGTCCGAGTGATGGATCAGCGGCTGAGTCGTTTTTCTCTGCTTTAAAGCCTGTTTTAGGGCCTGCACGACATTGTCAGTACGCAGATCGCTGTGCACATGATGGCCCATTATTTTCCTTGAACAGGCATCCGTTATCAGGCTCAGATAGACCATGCCATTCCGGGTTGGAAGGTAGGTAATATCCGCTACCCATACCTGTTCTGGTCGCCTTACCACCACCTGTTCCGGCCCCGTTTTTAATAAATTGGGATGTCGCCGAAAACGGTGATGGCTGTCCGTTGTTTTATGGTACGCCCGTCTGACTGGCACCAGCAGTCTGCGCTCCTTCAGCAGGGAGAACAACCGGTCACGTCCGAAATGCAATCCATCATCTAATTGTTTATTCAGCAGATAATGCAACTTGCGGGTCCCGATACGCGCCTGACGTACTCTTATCGTTTTAACGAAATCGACGATCCGGACATCACGAGCCCGCTGCTTACTAAGCCGTGTATTGTGCTGATACCAGGCCTGTCGGCTGTGTCCCAGGAACTGGCAGACCCGGGTAATGGTTATTTTTTGGGTCTGTTTTTGCGTGAGGACTTGCCTGGCCGCTTTTTTATAACACTGATCCCATAGTCATTTTTCAGCACGTTAACGACAGCATCAAGGAACTCCGCTTTCTGGGTGACCAGCTCAAGCTGTTCTTCAAGTTCCCTGATCCTTTGCTCAGGAGTTAAAGGGGCAGGCGGTTGGCTCATGGGCAACTCCCGGCTGGAGAGAGAGGGAAGACCTGGGGCCCAGTTAAGGTGGCCATGCTTGCGCAACCAGGTCAGAACGGTCGAACGTCCCTGAATACCATAGCGCAGTTGAGCCTGTTTGTAGGTCATTTCGCCTTTTTCAACTTGCTCAACAACAGCAATTTTAAAAGACAAAGGATAGTCACGTTGTGTGCGTTTAAACTCAGCCATTATCACGTTCTCCGGATTTAAGTCGAAAACGTGTCAACGCTATTCAGGACGGGTCAGGAATAAAACAAAAGGCGGCATAAGCCGCCTCTTTGCTCAACGGCTGATTCAGCCATTAATTGTAGATGATCGCAGTACCGTGCAGTTTGTTGTCACCGGCGGTTGAGATGATCTGGAAGGATTTGGCGCCGGCTTCATCCGCTTTGGCAGCCAGTTTGTTTTCCAGGCTGGTCAGGTCGGAAGCCCCGCTGACGGTGATCACGCCGGTTTTTTGCAGTTCTGCCGGTTGACTATTAACCAGTTCGGCGGCGAAGCTGCCGAAAGAAACAGAAGCCAGTGCGATGGCGGCGAGGGTCATTTTCAGGTTTTTCATGGTCTTATTTCCTATCTCTATTCTGTACGATGTTTGTTTGGTAAGGTCGTTAAATTAATTAACGATCGATAATTTAATGTTAGACGCCGGTTCGGCGTATTGCAAGTATTTTTTAACGTTCGTTAATTAATTTGTTTTTTCATCGTCGTCCGCGGGGGAAGCAATGGTCGTTACTGGTCCCGCGGATAACGATTAACTTATTGTTATTGATAGATTACTGCGGTTCCATGCAGCTGGTTGTCACCACCGGCGCCGATGATGCGGAATGATTTCGCACCGGCTGCGTCCGCTTTTTCCGCCAAACTGGCTTCCAGTGAGGTAATATCGGAAGCGCCACTGACGGTGATCACACCGGATTTTTGCTGATCGGTCGGTTGGCTGTTAACCAGATCGGCAGCGAAGCTCCCGAAGGAAGCAGAGGCCAGAGTGAGAGCAGCAAGAGTAATTTTTAAATTTTTCATGATATTAGTTCCTATCCGAGAAGCATAAATTGGGTTTTCAATGTCTGTCGTCAAGATTACTTAACGATCGATAACTAAATGTTAATCCCTTCTCGACGGGAGCGCAATATTTTTTTATAATGATCGTTAATTTAATTGTGAAGCCCTGCTGCGGGGTGGGATAAGAGAGGGTCTATGAGTATCAATGAAGAAGTCTGCGCCAAAAAAACGCGTGGCAGACCGAAGCAGTTTGATCGCGACCGTGCGTTGGAAAGCGCACTCGATCTGTTCTGGCGGCACGGTTATGAGTCCACGTCGCTGGCCGATCTGGTTGAGGTGACCGGTGCCAAGGCGCCAACGCTGTACGCCGAGTTCGGCAACAAGGAAGGGCTGTTCCGCGCTGCGGTGGAACGTTACCTGCAAAAATACACCACCTGCACCAATCAACTGTTGGAGCAGGACCTGCCGATTGCGGAAATCGTAGAAGCTTACGTCCGCTCTTCAGCGCAGGTGTTTACCGATCCGGACACGCCATCCGGTTGCTTTATGGTGTGTGCGTCCGCTGCGCTGTCATCTTCTTCTGACGAAGTTGCCATGATGCTGCGTAAAAAACACCATTCGCAGGAAACCAGCCTGAAGGCCTGCTTCGACCGTAAAGTGCAGCAGGGCGAGTTGCTGGCAAAAACCGACACCGGGTTACTGGCGAAGTACATTATTTGCACCATTGAAGGCATGTCGGTGCAGGCGCGCGAAGGGGCAAGCCGTGAGGATTTATTGCGTCTGCTGGATGCGCTGATGCTGGTTTGGCCGCGTCTCAGCCAGGTGGGGAATAAGGTCTAGGGAAGGCGTCAGGATAAGGCCGCATCGCTGCGGCCTTGATCTGAATTACTGGTTAACCGGGATCACCGCGCCTTTGTATTTTTCGCGGATAAAGTCCTGAATTGCCTTGGAGTGCAACACTTTTACCAGCGCCACAATCTCCGGCTTGTTCACGTCGGCCTTATGCACGGTGATGATGTTGGCATACGGGTTATTTTCACCGCTTTCGATAGCGATCGGATCCTTCGTCGGGTTCAGTCCGGCGTCAATGGCGTAGTTGGCGTTAATCACTACCGCGTCACCCTCATCATTGTTGTACATCTGCGGCAGCAGCGCGCCTTCAACGTTAGCCAGGAATTTCAGGTGTTTCGGGTTTTCCACCACGTCGGTGATGCGCGCATCCACCTTGCTCACGCCCGGCTTCAGCTTAATCACGCCTTCTTTCTCAAAGATGGACAGAATGCGGCCTTCTTCCGCCACCGCGTCACGCATGATGATTTTGCCGTTGTCCGGCAGGTCTTTCAGGCTTTTATACTTCTTGGAATAAATACCGATCGGCTCGATATGGATGGCGCCGGCGCTGACGAAGTCATAGGTCTTATCGCCGGCATGGTCCTTCAATACTGAATTCAGATACGGCACGTGCTGGAAATAGTTGGCGTCAATATCGTGGCTGGCCAGCGCCGTGTTCGGCAGAATGTAATCCTGGAAAGGCTTGATCACCAGATCGATGCCTTCCTTTGCCAGAATCGGTTTTGCCTGCTCGAGGATCTCGGCATGCGGCACGTTGGACGCGCCGACCACCAGCTTGGTTTCCGCCGCCGCACCAAAGGACGCCAACGCGGTCAGAGAGGCGAAGGCCAGCATCATCATTTGCTTTTTCATCATCATTATTCCTGAGTTATTTATCGTTTATCGAGCGTTGTTGTAATGGTGTCGCCAATGAACTGGATAACGAAAACGATCAATAAAATCGTCAGCGTCGCCACCAGTGTCACGTCACCGTGGTTGCGTTGAAACCCTTCCAGATAGGCCAGGTTACCCAGCCCGCCGGCACCGATCACCCCGGCCATCGCGGTGTAGCTCACCAGTGCGATCAGGGTAACGGTAATGCCGGAAACCAGCGCCGGAGAAGACTCCGGCAGCAGCACGCGGAAGATAATGGTGCCGGTTTTGGCGCCCATCGAGCGCGCCGCTTCAATCACGCCTTTGTCCACCTCGCGCAGACCAATCTCCACCAACCGGGCATAGAAAGGCGCAGCACCGACAATCAGCGCCGGCAGGGCGGCATCGGCCCCCAAAATAGTGCCGATCAGCGCCTTGGTGAACGGGATCAGCAGCACGATCAGAATGATGAAGGGTATGGAGCGGAACACGTTGACCAGCACCGAAATCAGCGAATAGACCGTGCGGTTTTGCAACAGCTGACCCCGGGAGGTCAGAAACAGAATCACTCCCAACAAAATGCCCAGCACCAGCGTTGCCAGCCCGGCGATGCCGGTCATATACAGGGTTTCCCAGGTGGCGCTCAGTAACTGATCAATACGCAGGTGAGGGAACAGTGACTCAATCATGTTTGATGACCTCAACGGCGATATCTCGTTCTTTCAATAATTTCAGCATGTTGTCGATTTGCAGGTCGTTGCCTTCTGCATGGATATACAGTTCGCCGAACGACCCGTTAAGGGTGTGGCTGATTTTGCCGTGCAGGATGTTGATGGTCACCCGGTAGCGCTGGATCACATCGGAAATCACCGCCTGATGGGTTTGCATGCCGACAAAGGTCAGCTTGAAAATGGCCCCAGGCAGATGTTGAGCCAGCAACGGATTGAAGCTCTCTTCGGTTTCCTGATACTGCGAAACCTGTTTAACGAACTGCCGGGTAATCGGCTGCTGCGGCTGGGTAAAGACATCGATCACCGGGCCTTCCTCGACGATGCGGCCGTTTTCCATCACCGCTACGCGGTGGCAGATTTTGCGTACCACGTGCATTTCATGGGTGATCAGCACAATGGTCAGGTTCAGCTTACGGTTGATATCCAGCAGCAGCTCGAGAATCGAATCGGTGGTCTGAGGATCGAGCGCCGAGGTGGCTTCATCGCACAACAGCACGCCAGGGTTGTTGGCCAACGCGCGGGCAATGCCGACGCGCTGTTTCTGCCCGCCGCTGAGCTGCGAAGGATAGGCATCCTCGCGGCCCTGCAGGCCAACCAGCGCGACCAGCTCCGCCACCCGTTGTTTAATTTGCGCCTTGGGCACGCCGGCGATTTGCATGGAGAAGGCGATATTTTGGCTGACGGTGCGTGACCACAGCAGGTTGAAGTGCTGAAACACCATGCTGATTTTCAGCCGCGCCTGGCGCAGTTGCTGGCCTTTGGCGCGGGCGATATCGAAACCATCGACTTCAATACTGCCGCTGGTGGGGGTTTCCAACCCGTTAAGCAGGCGGATCAGGGTGCTTTTACCGGCACCGCTGTAGCCGATGATGCCGTAGATTTGCCCGGCCTCCACGGTCAGGTTGACATCATCAACCGCGACAACGCGGCCCTGCGCGCTGTCAAAAGTTTTGCAAACGTTCGAAAGAACGATCATAGAGCAGCCAATCCTTATCAATACATCACAGCATTCCGCCCGGAGCGTATAACGCCGGACAGGGGTCGGCTTCTGGGGGTAAAGACAGGCGGAACGTCTGTTTCTGGTGAATACGGGCCAATCCTACCGGGGGTTTATAGTGACAGGAAGAATGTAAAATCTATTAGTTATTCTGATTCGGTATATCAAATCATGAGAGGAAGTGATGACAAAAAAATCGACCAAGGTAAACCTCGGTCGATTTGTTTTATTTAACGCTTGTCGAGCTTCATATGAAGCAGCGGGAAGGGATTGCCTTGGCCGTCGAGCGCGGAACGGCCGGTGATTTCAAAACCGTAGTGCCGGTAAAATCCGCTGGCCTGCGGATTTTGCTCATTAACGTCCAGCAATAGCTCATCGTGCAGCGTTTCAGCATGCGCCAGCAGCGCTCTGCCGACCCCTTTGCCGCGCTGTTCCGCGTCGATAAACAGCATTTCCACCTTGTTGCCGCTCAGCCCGATAAAGCCGCAAGGGTTACCGGGGCGATCTTCCTCCACCCAAACGTTGACCGTCGGCAGGTAATCGTTCAGCACCAGCGGGAACAGTTGGGTAATGTTATCTTCGGTCAGAAAGTGGTGGGTGGCGCGCACCGAACGCTGCCAAATATCTGCCAGTTGCGCGTTGTCTTCCGCCGCGCGTGATCTGATGGTAATCATCGAAGTCTCTGCTATCTAAGTTGAAGAAAAACAAAAATTAGATAGAGGTTTTGTGGGGTTAATGCCGAATTAACGTGGGTTAACGCCCTGCAAAAACGCCTCTGCAGTGAGTCGGACAGAAAATGTAATTCAGTGCGGTGTCCGTTTCAACCGCCAGATTGCGCATTTATGCGCGCCCCCACAATCTGGCGACGGTCAGGGCGATAAAGGCTTCCAGCTTGGGCGATTGCCGCCGTTCGGGCAGATAGACCAGATGCATCGGCCGCGACAGCGGCGAATAGTCCGTTAGCACGCGCACCAGTCGGCCGGCGGCGATATCCTCATCCAGCAGCATAGCGGCATGCAGCGCAATGCCGAAACCGGCCAGCGCCGCACGGCGCACCCCTTCGCCGGAGTCCATCCGCAGCCGTGGCCTGACCGGCACGCTGATTTCCCCCTGAGCGCCTTGCAGCCGCCAAAAATGATTGCCGTCCCACTGACTAAAGCCAAAGCAACTGTGCTCGCTGAGCTGTTCCGGCCGCGTTGGGGCGCCATGCTGCGCCAGATAGCCGGGAGAGGCCGCCAGCGTCATGCGGTAATCGGGCAGGGTGCGCGCCACCAGGCCGTCATCCGCGACCGGCCCGATGCGAAACGCGGCTTCGTATCTTTCTTCAATCAAATCCACCTTGCGGTCCGACAGCACCACCTCCGCTTCTACGTCCGGGTGTTGTTGCAGGAATTCGGTAAGGATCGGCGTCAAAACGCGGTTACCGAAGGTGACCGGCGCGCTGATGCGCAACAGCCCGCTGGGCGAGCTTAACAGCGCCCTTGCGCTGGCTTCGGCGGCGTCGGCATCGGCCAGCAGGCGGCGGCAGCGTTCATAGAAGACCCGACCGGCCTCGGTCAACCCTTGCCTGCGGGTGGTACGGTTCAGCAACGGCGCGTTCAGCCGCTGCTCCAGATAGCGAATATGCTTGCCGACCATCGTGGGGGAAATCGCCATTTCGTCGGCGGCGGCGACAAAGCTGCCTTTTTCCACCACCCGCACAAACACCGCCATACTGGTTAAACGATCCATTATAAACCTTTGGTGTTTTCTGAATGCCCTGTGGGCCACTTTTCGGCAGTATAGCGCTCTGGGATACTGGATGCTAACGACCGTCAGTGCGTTATTGGCGAAAAATTCCCGGAGTAACACCATGCAGGCATTAACGTTTGAACGATTTGGCGGGCCAGATGTGCTCGAATACCTTGAGCTGCCGACACCACCGGTACCGGCAGGCGCGGTGCAGGTACGGATGGGAGCCGCCGGGCTTAACTTCGCCGATATCTACCGCCGCAAGGGCAATTATGTGCTGCACGGCAAGCCGCCGCATATCGGCGGTTACGAAGGCGTTGGCACCATTATCGCCGTGGGCGAGGGCGTTGACGGTTGGCAGATGGGAGAGCGGGTTGGCTTTGCCGACGTGCCTTTCTGCCATGCTACACGCATCAACGTGCCGGTGGACCATGCGCTGCGTCTGCCGCAGGCGCTGAGTGACGTCGAGGCCGCCTCGATTTTGTTGCAGGGGCTGACGGCGCAGTACTTGATTAACGATAGCGTGCAGGTGCGGGCGGGCGATCGTGCGTTGGTGCATGCGGCGGCCGGCGGCGTCGGGCAAATATTGACCCGGATGCTGGTGGCGCGTGGCGCGCAGGTTTATGCGTTGGTGTCTTCGGCGCACAAGCAGCAGATTGCACTTAAGAATGGCGCGACGGCGGCCTTTACCTACCAGCAGGACTGGGTGGCGCAAATCGCCGCGTTGACCGACGGCGGTGTCGAGTACGGTTTTGATTCGGTTGGCATCACGCTGCAGCAAAGCATTGACGCGTTGCGCCCCGGCGGCCGGGTGGTGACTTTCGGCATGGCGGGGGGTGAGGCACCGGCGATCTCGGCTTATCACCTGATGATGGATTCCAAAGGTGTCGTGGGTGGCGATCTCTGGACCTACCTCAATAGCGGCGAGGCGCGCCGCGAGCGGGCAGAACGGCTGTTCGCCAGTTGGCAGAACGGTGAATTTACTCTGCCGCATATCGAGACTTTCCCGCTGAGTGAAGGCGCGGCTGCCCATCGCCGGCTTGAGGATCGCAGCTTTGCCGGCAAGATTGTTTTGCTCAACGAGCAGGACTAAAACCGCCGCGTGATACACTGGTCACCGGATAATAAAGGGGCCAGGCAGGATGGAAGCACTACGCGCAGCGATAGAAAAACAGGTGATCGGCCTGACCGGGCTGGCGCTCGGCGGCATAGATTTCGAAAACCCGGCGGGTGACCCTGGCCTGTTTGGTCCGCAGTCGGTCATCTGGCGGGTACACTGCGATTTCACCTCAATGCTGTGTGGCGGCGTCAGCGCCTTGCTGCTGCAAATGCTGCACCCGCTGGCGTTGGCCGGGGTGTGGGATCACTCCAATTTTCGCGAAGACATGCTTGGCCGCCTGCGTCGCACCAGCCAGTTTGTCTCCGTCACTACCTTTGGCCCCACCGCAGAAGCCGAACGGCTGATCGCCAAGGTGCGGGCTATTCATTTGCAGGTCACCGGTGTCAGCAACGACGGCAGGCCCTATGCCGCCAGCGATCCCGATCTGCTCACTTGGGTGCACGTGGTGGAAAGCAGTTGTTTCCTGGCGAGCCACCTGCGCTACCGCAACCCGCATCTTTCCCCCGAACTGCAAGATCGCTATTACCAGGAGACGGCCCGCGTTGCCGCCGCTCTGGGTGCGCGCGATATTCCCACTTCCTGCGCGGCGGTGGCCGACTATCTGCAACGGATGCGGCCGCAACTGGTGTGCGATGAACGCACGCGTGAAGTGGCGCGCATTCTGCTGGCCGCCCCGGCGCCGAGCGCATTGGCACGGCCCTTTGGTTGGCTGGTGATGCAGGCGGGTATTGATCTGCTGCCCACCTGGGCGCAGCAGCAGTTTGATTTTTATCCCGGCGCGCTGCGGCGGCGCCTGGTGAGAGCGGGCGTAGGCGGCGTCGGTAAGGTGCTGCGCGCCTCGATGCGCAACGGGTCCTATCAGCGCGCCGTACGGCGAATTAACAAACCGGCGTAAGCCCCTGCCGCCATAAGCACTATAGTTATTACCAATAACCCAATGTTTTATCCCTGTTTATGGTCATTTTTGAGACTTTTACGGGTGATCCGGCCACGGATGCGCTTTACACTTGGGAAAAGCCGAATTCCAATTTATTAGTGCGCAGCATTATTCTGCGCCGTGACCCATTGTTGAGGTGATATGAACGAGTCATACGTACTTGCTGAAGTCAGTAATGAGAATCAGACGCTGGTGGCGGTGGTTCAGCAAGATCACCGGGCAGCCTATTTTTACATTTACCCTGCGGAAGAAAACGGCGAGCGTTTTCAGGTGCGCGCCTGCTGGTTGCGTAATCTGGCGGCTGCGCCCTTGCAGGAAGATCGCGCCGCGCTTGAACGGGGCCAACCTCCCATGCTGGCGGCCGAGTTTTGCCGCAATCTGGAAGGGGAAGCACCGCTGAATCCGGATGGGTTGACGGTGGTCTGGAGCGAAAGCGACGACGGCGCGGCGCTGTGGTACTACGGCCAACTGCTGGCGGTGATCCCCGGCTGGAGCCTGTATATCGACCATTCGGTGTGTTATTCCGCCAGTTGCATCAAAGAGAGCCCGCTGGTTTATCCGCTCGGTTCGGCCTCCACCAATACCCAGTATGCGTTGGCGGAAAACACCCGCCAGTTCTGGCGCAGTTGGCAGCGCGAGGAGGGCAACCCGTGGCCCAAAATGCAGAGCGATTATCAGGCGCGTTATGAGCAGCATTTTGGCCCTTCGGTAAAATACTACGCCATCGATCAAGGCAAATGGCCGCCGATGGCGATTACCCAGCACGAACGCGACGGCATTTATTATTTTCTCACCATGGGGGTCAGCATTCGGCCGATGCCGTGGGTAGAAATTCTGTTTAACGACGATGCCAGCCGTTATCGCCGCATGGAAATGGGCATCGCCATCGACGGCCAGTACATGACCGAAGAGAACGCGGTGCAGATGGCCAGCGCGCTGGCCGGGTTCGCGCACGTCCCTTGGGCGAAAATCACCTGGTTTGGCGAAGGGCATACGCTGGAGTCGGAGGTGGCGCCGCTGGGTTATGAAGGCTACGTACTGTCCTCGGCGTTTTATCCCTACAACGACCATCTGACGCTGCCGGAGCAGTATGGCGATCCGGTGAACATTTTCTGGGCCAGCCCGGTATTTGAAGCCGAGCGTCTGCTGGCGCACGCCACGCCGAACGGCGGCCACGATCTGGTGAACAAGCTGCGCGAGCAGGGCGTTGACCATATCTTCCGCCCACGCCAACCGGTATGCTGAGAGGGAATTTTTCTCAGGGGATCAATCATGAAGTCAGCGTTGTTGATTATCGATGTGCAAAAAGGGTTGTTTACGCCACCGCCGGCGGATGCCGAAGCGACGCTTGGCCGGATTAACGCACTGAGCGACCGCGCCCGCCTGGCCGGTGTACCGGTGATTTTTATCCAGCATCTCACGGCTGACGAAGCGTTGGCGCACGGCAGCGATGCCTGGCAGATTGACCCCGCATTGCAGGTGAAAGCCGGCGATCACCGGGTGGAAAAAACCACGCCGGATTCGTTCCTGCGCACCGGGCTGGGGCCGCTGCTGATCGCCAACGGCGTAACGCACCTGGTGATTTGCGGCTATTCCACCGAGTTCTGCGTGGACACCACCACCCGCCGCGCCGCCGGGCTTGGCTACCCGGTCACGCTGGCGGCGGATGCCCACACCAGCCACGACAAACCGCACGCGACGGGTCTGCAAATTCGTGCCCATCACAACGCCACGCTGTCGAATATCGGGAGCTTCGGCGTACTGATCGACGCGCTGCCGGCGGCAGAGATCCTCTTCTGATTGCCAGATAAAAACAGGCCCGGAATCTGCGTTCCGGGCCGTGCATTTTCTTTTACTTCCGCTTTATACATCACCGCACCAGGCTTTTTCAGCCGACCCGTGTGCCGCCGTTAATCGAGGTGATGGTGCCGGTAATAAATGAAGCCTGTTCCGAGGCGAGCCACAATGCGGCGGCGGCAATATCTTCTACCCGACCTGTGCGCGCCAGCGGCGTTTCTGCCGCAATGGCATCAATGCGATGCTGCGGCAGCCCGGCGCCGAAGAAGCGCGTATCCGCGATAAAACCCGGTGCAATGGCGTTAACGGTGATCCCCTGCGGACCCAGCTCGCGCGCCAGGTTGAGGGTAAAGCCCTGCACGCCAGCTTTGGCGGCGGAATAGCCCAGCGCACCTGGGCTGCCGCTGCCGCATTGGGCAGCAATCGAACTCAGGTTAATGATGCGTCCGCCCGGTTTACGCAGGTGCGGCAGCATCGCCAGGGTGAACAAGAAGGTACTTTTCAGGTTACCGTCGATCACCGTATCCCATTCGCGTTCGGCCTGTGCCAGCGGCGTGTCGGCCGCAATCACTCGGGTAAAACCGGCGTTGTTGACCAGTACCTCTACCGTACCGAGCTCTTCTGCCAGCCGTGCGACCACGTCTTCCACCTCACCTCGGCGGCTCAGGTCCGCCGCATAGTGCCGGGTGCCTGGGCCAATTAGCCGGGCGGCCTGCTGCAGACGCTGGGGGTCACGCGCCACGATGGCGATGCGGTAATCCTGTTGCGCCAATTGCTGGGCGATGGCCAGCCCAATGCCGCTGGAGCCGCCGGTGATAATTGCTGTACGTTGCGTCATAACCGATCCTCATTCAGCGCCGGCCACCCCGGAATGACGTGGGCCCGGCGGTCAGGAAAAGTATTGGCTTTTGGTATCGATACATCCAATACTCTATTTATACTTTTAAAATATGAAAAAGGTATCACGTGATTGAGCTACGCCAACTTAGGCAGTTTATTGCCGTGGCCGAAGAGATGAGCTTTCACCGCGCCGCCGAGCGCCTGCATATGGCGCAGCCGCCGCTCACTGCCGCCATCAGAAAAATTGAGCAGGAGCTGGGGGTGTCGTTGCTGGAGCGTGGCAACCGCATCACGCGCATTACCGAAGCCGGGCAGGTGTTTTTGATCGAGGCGCGGCGTACCCTGGCCCAGTTCGAACGCACTCTGGGCAATACCCGACGTGCGGCGCGTGGCCTGACTGAATCACTGCGGCTGACCTTTGTCGACAGCACGGTGAACGCCCTGTTGCCGGGGATCCTGCGGCAGTTTCGCCTCGAGCATCCGCTGGCGGAGTTTCACCTGCAGGAAGCGACGACCGCCGAGCAACTGATCGCCCTGCGCGACGATCGCGCCGATATCGGCATGGTGGTGCTGCCGGTGGCCCCGCAGGAAGGTTTGCAGATCCAGCCTTTCTTGTTTGATCGTATGGTGCTGGCGCTGCCGGATCACCACCCGTTGGCGTCACAACAGCAAGTGACGCTGCGCGATCTGGCCGATCAGCCGTGGCTGCTGTTTCCGGCGCATTACGGGCCGGGCATGCACGCGGCAATCCTGCAAGCCTGTGCGGTGGCGGGATTCAGCCCGCGCATCGTGCAAGAGGCGCGGCAGATGCAGACTATTGGTGGGTTGGTGGCCGGTGGAGTAGGGATTGCGCTGATGCCTGCGTTGTTTGCTGTGCTCAAATCCCCCGGCGTGGTATTCCGTGAATTGAGCGGTGTGGGCAGCCCGGTGCCTTATACGCTGGCGCTGGCATGGCAAACGCCCTCGCCACTGACCGAGGCGTTTTGCCGTATCGCCGCGGAACAGGCGGCGGCCTATCGGCGTGAGGTTGTGGGCACGATTGCCGGGAAATCATAAATATGTACGGTGGTGAGAGAGGGGCGATTGCCAATGCTTATGGCATTTCACTCAAGCTCTCATGGCTGCCGGCCAGGATTGTCCGCCTCTTGCCGCCGTATATGTTTAGGTATGCGGCTGCAAGAGGTCCGTTACTTTATCTTGATAGACCGGTTTGCCCCTCTTCAGGGGTTAGCATAACGAACCAAACTCCATGCTCTCCGGTTCAATCATGTCCAAAAAGGCATCGCAGACAGCCTGCCCCTGCCAGGATGCGCAAATCGCTTCTGCATGCTGCCGGTCGTCGGCAAAGGCGAGATCGACAAATACCCCATCGCCCAGACTGACCAGATGCTGGCTCTTCCATCCAGGCTGTAGCGCAAGGTGATTTTCTACCATTCGATTATAAACGTTACGCATGTCGCTCTCGTGAATACCCGGTTTCAAGCGAAATCTCCCTATTTCGATGCCATGACCTGTTTTCAACGACGGCGTTTGCTCCCTCTGTCCGGCATAGTGCCCCATGCTGTGCAAATTGCTGACAGAAGATCTGAAACTGGAGAATTCAGGTTGATTGCCAACGGCTTTTGCTGCCGCCAGGGCTTCTTCAGCGCTGTTCCAGACAACGAGGTCAACGCGTTCGTCAGCCATATCCCTCCCTGAAAATGCAATCCAGTCGACAAATCCAGGAAAATGTTTCAGCAGGCTCTGCGCAAGCGCTCTGGCCGAATCCGCAGCTTGTGGGTTTTTCACCTTATAGGTGACTATTTCGTAACAAGGGGTCGTCATTATTAACTCCGTTATCAGGATGATATGAAGTCTTGATCCTATGACATCACCCTGACAGTTTTTGTCAGGGTGATGTAAGCTCTTGTGATGAAAACTATTCGGCTCTTCACTTTACTTGAGCATCTTCGCTGTCGCGTACACCCGGTATCGGCTGAAGTATTGGCTCAGGCTTTAGATGTGTCTGTAAGAACCATCTACAGGGACATGGCAACGCTGCAGGCGATCGGGGCTCCCGTGCGTGGCGAATCGGGTTTGGGTTATTTGCTTGAAAAAGAGTATTTCCTCCCGCCGCTTAATTTTGACCCCGACGAATTGGACGCGATTATGCTCGGAATGCGGCTGATAGGGGCGCGGGGCGATGATGTACTTTCCGCAGCTGCAACCCGGGTTTCAGCAAAGATCGGTTCAGTCATCGATGTCAAAAAAATAGACATTTATAAACGACTCCCTCTCAGAGCCGTCTCTCGGCCTACGGAGGAAAGTGAGAAAGCGATGAAACACCTCGCGTTTCTCCGCCAGGCGATTCGTAAGAAGCTTCAACTGAACATCAATTATGTCGATCTGCAAGGAAGAGAGAGCGATCGGATAGTCCGCCCGCTGGGTTTGACGGTATTCGACTCTGTGTGGTTATTGACGGTCTGGTGCGAAAAGCGCTCCGATTTTCGTAATCTGCGGGTAGATAACATCACTTTGGCGGTGGGAACAGGCCAACATTTCAGGCCTGAGAGCGGGAAGCTATTTGAGGACTACCTCAAAACACTTTAGACGGGAGAAAAAGCCTGTTAGAAGGCGCCTTGCAATGCCGCCAGCACCGGCGGCATTGCAAGGACGCAGGTCAGGCCGCGCTGTCGACAATCGGGTGTTTCACCACGAACAGATACGATAGCGCGCCGATGACGGTGAAGCAGGCGCAAAGGATAAGCGCCAGTTTAAAGGAGTGGGTGGTATCCAGGATAAAGCCGGTGATCACCGGGGCGAACGAGGCGAAAATAAAGCTGGCGAAGTTCTGAATGCTGCCGACCGAGGCGGTCATGCGCGAGGTCACCGCCACGTGGATCAAGCCCCAGCAGGAGGTGCCGGCAAAGTGGATGCAAAACAGCGCCATGCCGATCAGGACTACGGCGCTGTAGGTGGTGGTGGCCTGCGGCACAATGGCGGTGAAGGACGCGGACAGCAACATGCCGGCCACGATGCAGATTTTGCGGCTTTTCAGCGGGGCCATGCCACGGCGAACCAGGAAATCGGTGACAAAGCCGTTCGACAGCATGCCGGCAGCGCCGAACAGGAACGGAATGGCGCTCATCAGCCCGGTGCTTTTCAGATCCAGATGGTAGGTGGTTTGCAGGTAGCCCGGCAGCCAGGCCAGATACAGCCACGCGGTGTAGTTGATGCCGCTAAAGCCGATCATCATGCCCCACATGGTGCGGTTCCTGAATAACGAGCGCCACTCGCGGAAGTTCATCGGTTCGCGCCGCGCGCTGACGCTGCCGGCATTTAGATAGGCCTGTTCCTGGGCGCTCAGGTCGATGTCCTGGCGGTTGCGATACAGCATATACCACCCGAGCGACAGCGCGATCCCCAGCACGCCGATGGTGATGAACATCCCGCGCCAGCCGAAGGCCAGCATCATGGCGGTGAGGATCGGCGGGCTGATCGCCAGGCCAATGGTGGACGCCGAGTTGAAAATCCCCATCGGCATACCGCGATGTTTGATGTTAAACCAGTCGTTGATCACCTTCACGCCGCATGGGTTCATCGGCGCTTCGCCGATCCCCAGCCCGATGCGTACCCAGATAAACTGGGTGAAATTGTGGATCATACCGGACAGCGTCTGGAACACCGACCAGACGAACATTCCCACCCCCAGCATAATGCGCGGGCCCTTGCGATCCAGCAGCAGTCCGCAGGGCAGTTGGGCGATGCCGTAAGCCAATGAAAACGCCGAAAGCAGCAGGCCGATTTCGGTACCGCTCAGGCCCATTTCCTCCCGGATGGTGGAGTTCGCGACCGACAGCGAACTGCGGTCAAGGAAGTTGATGATGGCGGCGAAAAACAGCAACAGCATGGCGGTGGTCTGGATTTTTTTAATTCTCGCCGAACGTACCAGCAGACCGTTTGGCGGCATCGGAATGATGTGGTCTGAATAAGGGTCAATCTGTTCTTTTCCGCTGTCAACGGTGGTGGTTCTTTCCATCTTTGCCTCCAGAATTTCGCATTAATAATATTTATTATTCCGGGTATTCCCCTGGGTGGTGCATTAGCAGGCGGTCGGCAGTAAGCCTAGATGGAGGGATATTTTAGCGATGCGTTTTTGTCGCGGTTCCGTGCGGCAGTTACTATTTTGCTGCTCTTTATCGGTTTTAAATGCCGCCTTCGGTGTTTTTTATCGATAAAAAACGATCAGGCGACGTCCTGATTGATGGAACGGATCATCGATTGCTTGGCGGTGTCCAGGTGGCGATGCAGCGCGTTGATCGCTTCCTGGTCATTGCGGCAGATCAACGCACTGAGGATGATCATATGTTCTTCAATGGCAATGATATTGCGCTGTTTCAGGTCGGTTTCATCCCACTGGTAATGGAAGTGGAAAATCACCGAAATGATCTCCAGCGACTGGTTGAAAAACGGGTTGTTGGCGGCGGAAAGGATAAGCCCGTGGAAGTCGCGATCCAACTGGGAGAACAGGCGATAGCTGTCGCTGATGCTTTCCCGCAGCTGGCGGTGGCGGCTCAACAGTTCCTTGGCCTGCAACCAGCGTTCGTCGTCGGCGGGCAAGTTGATAAAGCGCGACAGGGCGTGAGTTTCCAGCATCTGGCGCAGTTCAAACAGCTGCTCGGCATAGTTTTGATCAAACTTTTTCATGCGCCACTGACCGCGCTTGACGGTTTCGATCAGGTTATAACGGCTGAAGTGCAACAGGAATTCCCGCACCACCAGCGGGCTGACATTGGCGATGCGCGACAGTTGCAGCTCGCTGAAACTGTCGCCGGCGCGCAGCTGCTTTTGGTTAATCATCTGATAGAAGCTTTTCTTGAACTGCTTGTCCTGGTCTTCCAGCGAAGGGTTCACGCACTCGAAGCCGTCCTCTGCCTGCGGCGGCCGTACAATCACATAGTCATCACCGACCTTTTCCAACACCCCGCGCCGGTCGAGGTGGGCCAGCGTGTGGCGTACCGTGGTGCGGCTGATGTTATACATTTCGGCCAATGCCGCCTGTGAAGGCAGTGGCGAGCGAAGATGGCGGCCGTTAATGCCGTCGATCATCTGGTTAACCACGTTGTGCCGCAGGGCCTGGGTTCTGCTCATGTGCTGTCTCTGGTGTTTTTTATGCATTTAAAACCAATTTAAATCGGTTTATTTAGTGCTGCCTCACAGTTCTGTCCACTGGCATAACCGGTCGCCGCGTTTTTATTGAATAACCTTCTCACCTGACTGGAGGAAAGATGATGACGACAATGAAAACATTAGTGTGTGAGCAGCCGACGAAATTGGTTTATCAACAGCGCCCGGTGCCTTTGCCCGCAGACCAGGAGGCGGTGATCAAAATAATGACCGTCGGCATTTGCGGAACGGATATTCACGCCTGGTCCGGTCATCAGCCTTTCTTTAGTTATCCCCGCGTATTGGGCCATGAAATATGCGGCGAGATTGTCAGCATCGGCAATAATGTCAGCGGCTGGCGGGTGGGCCAGCGCGTGACGGTAATGCCGTATATTTCTTGCCGGCGCTGCGGGGCCTGCCAGAGCGGCAAAACCAACTGCTGCGAGAATATTTCGGTGATTGGCGTTCATCAGGATGGCGGTTTCTGCGAGTTCCTGAGCGTGCCGGCCGGCAATCTGCTGGCGGTGGACGGCCTGCCGCCGGAAACGGCGGCGCTGATTGAACCCTTCGCCATCAGCGCCCACGCGGTGCGCCGGGCGGCAATAGCACCGGACGATCACCTGCTGGTGGTGGGGGCCGGGCCGATCGGGCTGGGCGTGGCGGCGATAGCCTGCGCCGACGGCGCCCAGGTGGTGGTCGCCGATACCAGCGCCGAGCGGCGGGCGCATATTGAAAAGGCCCTGGGGCTACCGACGCTCGACCCGGCGGATGAGCAATTTGACGCGGCGCTGCGCGATCGGTTCAGCGGCATGCTGGCGGCCAAGGTGATTGACGCCACCGGCAACCCGCACGCGATGAATAATAGCCTGAACCTGATCCGTCACGGTGGCAGCATCGTTTTCGTCGGGCTGTTCAAGGGCGATATTCAGTTCTCCGATCCGGAGTTCCATAAAAAAGAAACCACTCTGATGGGCAGCCGCAATGCGACCCATGAGGATTTCGCCAAGGTGGGGCGTTTGATGGCGGCAGGGAAAATTACCGCGCAGATGATGCTCTCCCACCATTTTGATTTCGACACCCTGGCAGAACATTACGAACAGCAGGTGATTAATAATAAGCAGCTGATCAAAGGCGTTATCCATTTCAATTAATCCCGACGTCGCCCCTCAATGCTTTATAGCGAGCGGGCGGCATACGTCACTTCCCAGCCATAAAACCATCATCCCGCTGTCATAAATTTATTCGTTAATAGGTGCCCATAATGATTAGCCACTGAAACCAGAGAAATCATATGGCTCAGGCACTGTTAAAACTTGCACCAACCGATTTTCCAGGGCAGCAACCGATCTCCTCACGTAAGGTGCTGTCGGTGAAAGGCTTGGGCAAAGCCTATAAATCCCAGCAGCGCGTGCTGGACGACATCAACTTCGATCTGCACGCAGGCGAGTTCGTGGCGGTGATTGGGCGCTCGGGCGCAGGCAAATCCACCTTGCTGCATACCCTGAACGGCACTATTCCTTCGAGCTGCGGCGAGATGCTGCATTTTGAAGATGACGGCGTGGCGCAGGATATCGCCCAACTTTCCGCCCGTCAGATGCGCCAGTGGCGTTCCCGCTGCGGCATGATCTTCCAGGACTTCTGCCTGGTGCCGCGGCTGGACGTGATGACCAACGTACTGTTGGGCCGCCTGAGCCACACCTCTACCCTGAAATCCTTCTTCAAACTGTTTGACGACGCCGATCGCGGGCGCGCCATCGAGCTGCTGCAATGGCTCAATATGCTGCCGCACGCCCTGCAGCGCGCCGAAAACCTGTCGGGTGGCCAAATGCAGCGGGTGGCTATCTGCCGTGCGCTGATGCAAAACCCTAAAATTCTGCTGGCCGACGAGCCGGTAGCGTCCCTCGATCCGAAAAACACCCGCCGCATTATGGATGCGCTGCAAAAAGTCAGCGAAAACGACATCGCGGTGATGGTGAACCTGCACTCGGTTGAACTGGTGAAAGAATATTGCACCCGGGTCATCGGCATCGCCCAGGGCAAAATCGTGTTTGACGGGCACCCGTCGCAACTGAACGAACGGATACTGCACCAGCTGTATGGCGAAGAAGCCAATCAAATCCATTGATTCACTTTTACCTTTACACACACAAGGCACCCGTAATGAAAAAAGTATTGAGTCTGACCACCCTGATGGCCGGCGCGATGATGGTATTTAATGCTGCCGCAGCAGACGCACCTAAAGAACTGAACCTGGGCATTCTCGGTGGCCAAAACGCCACCCAGCAGATCGGCGATAATCAGTGCGTGAAGCAGTTCCTGGACAAAGAGCTGAACGTGGACACCAAGATGCGCAACTCTTCCGACTATTCGGGGGTGATCCAGGGCCTGCTGGGCGGCAAGATCGATCTGGTGCTGAGCATGTCGCCATCGTCGTTCGCCTCGGTGTACATCAAGGATCCGAAAGCGGTGGACATCGTCGGTATCGCAGTCGATGACGTTGACCAATCCCGCGGCTACCACTCTGTGGTGGTGGTCAAAGCCGGTAGCCCGTATAAAAAGCTGGAAGATCTTAAGGGCAAAGCTATCGGTTTCGCCGATCCTGATTCCACCTCCGGCTTCCTGATCCCGAATCAGGCGTTCAAAAAACTGTTCGGCGGCACGGTGGACAACAAATACAACAACGCCTTCTCCAGCGTCACCTTCTCCGGTGGTCATGAGCAGGACATTCTCGGCGTGCTGAACGGCCAGTTCGAAGGTGCGGTGACCTGGGCTTCGATGATCGGCGACTACAACACCGGCTACACCAGCGGCGCTTTCACCCGCATGATCCGCATGGATCACCCGGACCTGATGAAACAGATCCGCATTATCTGGCAGTCGCCGCTGATCCCGAATGGCCCAATCCTGGTGAGCAACTCGCTGCCGGCCGATTTCAAAGCCAAAGTCGTGACCGCCATCAAAAAGCTGGATAAGGACGATCACCAGTGCTTTATCAAGGCAATGGGCGGCAAACAGCACATCGGCGACACCACTCTGGCGGAATACCAGAACATCATCGATATGAAGCGTGAGCTGACCAAAGGCGACCGTTAATACTGCCGGGGCTTGGCCAGGCTGAGCCCCGCTGATTTCCACACGTCGGAAACCTATTTTGAATACAGATTTTGCGCACTACTACCAACAGATCCGCAGCAAGCAAAAGCGCGAGACGCTGTTCTGGTCGCTCGGTCTGGTGGTGCTCTACCTGGGCGCCGGCAACATCGCCGAGTTCAACCTGCATACCGTGTGGGTGTCCATTCCCCACTTCTTCGATTACCTGGCGGAAACCGTCCCGACGCTGCACTGGAAGCTGCTGTTCGCCGATGGCCATACCGAAGGCTCATTGGCCTACTGGGGTTATCGGCTCAACATTCAGCTGCCGCTGATCTGGGAAACGCTGCAACTGGCGCTGGCGGCGACCCTTCTTTCGGTGCTGGTGGCGGGGGGGCTGGCGTTTTTGGCGGCTAACAACACCCACAGCCCGGCGTCGCTGCGCCTGGCGATCCGCACGTTGGTGGCATTTTTGCGCACTATGCCCGAGCTGGCGTGGGCGGTGATGTTCGTGATGGCATTCGGCATTGGCGCCATCCCCGGCTTTTTGGCGCTGGCGCTGCACACCATCGGCAGCCTGACAAAATTGTTTTATGAGTCGATCGAAACCGCGTCCAACAAGCCGGTGCGCGGGCTGGCAGCCTGCGGCGCGACGCCGTTGCAACGCATGCGTTTCGGTCTGTGGCCCCAGGTGAAGCCAGTGTTTCTGTCGTACAGCTTTATGCGGCTGGAAATCAACTTCCGTCAGTCGACCATTCTTGGGCTGGTGGGGGCGGGCGGCATCGGCCAGGAGCTGATGACCAATATCAAGCTCGATCGCTACGATCAGGTCAGCATGACGCTGTTGCTGATTATCCTGGTGGTCTCGCTGCTGGATTACACCTCCGGCGAACTGCGCAAACGGGTCGTGGAGGGGAAAAAATGATCACCGCACCAACGCTCTCGGCACAAGAGCTGCAAATGCTCAAACAGCAGCACCCGGAAATATTCTCGCAGCAGCGCCGCTATCTGCGTACCCTCGGTATTATCGCCGTGGCGATCGCGCTGTATTATCTGTTCTTCTTCCAGTTCTTCGGCATCTCCTGGCCGCAGTTCGTTAACGGCTGCCAGCAACTGGGCCGTTACTTTGTGCGCATGTTCGTCTGGCACGATTTCGTCAACTGGCCGTTTATGTATTACTTCCAGCAGATCTTCATCACCATCGGCATCGTGTTTGCCGGCACCATCACCGCTTCGCTTATCGCCTTGCCGCTGTCGTTCTTTGCCGCGCGCAACGTGATGTCGACGCCGCTGCTGCGGCCGATCTCGGTGGCGGTGCGGCGGTTGCTGGATATCTTACGCGGCATCGATATGGCGATCTGGGGGCTGATCTTCGTGCGCGCCGTCGGCATGGGGCCGTTGGCTGGGGTACTGGCGATTGTGATGCAGGACGTCGGGCTGCTCGGCAAGCTGTATGCCGAAGGGCACGAAGCGGTGGATAAATCCCCCAGCCGCGGCTTGACGGCAGTGGGTGCCAACGGTTTGCAGAAGCACCGTTACGGTATTTTCACCCAGTCGTTTCCCACCTTCCTGGCGCTAAGCCTGTACCAGATTGAATCCAACACCCGCTCTGCGGCGGTGCTGGGCTTCGTCGGCGCCGGTGGCATCGGCCTGGTCTATGCGGAGAACATGCGGCTGTGGAACTGGGACGTGGTGATGTTCATCACCCTGATCCTGGTGGTGGTAGTGATGGTGATGGATAAGGTGTCGTCGCTCCTGCGCAACAAATACATTATTGGCGAAGACATCCCGCTGTATCAGCAAAAAAGCCAAATCGATTGAGAAACCCCTTGGCGATCCCTATACTGCCGCACATATTCAAGGTGTGCGGCCATACCCGTCGTCTTTCAAGCCGCAGCGTTGTTACCTGCACTCGCTCACCCCAGTGACTTACCTGAGTAAGCGTCTGGGATGAGCGAGCTGGGCGCCTAGCTGCAACTTGAAAGCCATAGGGTATATATCAAATGCGCACCTCCCCGGTTTACAAGCTAAAGGCAATTTAACTCCATGATCAACAACGATGTGCTGCGCAGCGTGCGCTACATGCTGAGTCTTAACGACGCCAAAATGACCGAGATTATCAAGCTGGATAATTTCGACGTTGAGGTCTCTGCGATGCGCGCTTACGTCATCAAAGAAGGCGAGCCGGGTTTCGAAAACTGCCCGGACGAAGTGATGGCGCACTTCCTGAACGGCCTGGTGTTCCTCAAGCGCGGCAAGGACGACAAGTTCCCGGCACCGGAAGTGGAGTTGCCGATCACCAATAATCTGGTGTTGAAAAAGCTGCGCGTGGCGTTCGAACTGAAAGACACCGACATGCACCAGATCTTCACCGCCGTGGAGTTCCGCATCTCCAAGCCGGAGCTGAGCGCGCTGTTCCGTAAAGAAGGCACTAAAAACTTCCGCCCGTGCGGCGATCAGATGCTGCGTTATTTCCTCAAAGGGTTGGCGCAACGCATTCGCGGCGAGTAAACCGCAGGAAAAATCATCAGGCGCCGTCGCAAGACGGCGCTTTTTTTTGCACCTTTTTTGTCCGATGATTGCGCGCCGCTGGTGCAGGTTTTTTACTCTCCCGTCATAAGTTTTAATTATAATTTATTGAAATCAGTGGATTAAAAATTGGCACGCCGGTTGCTCTATTGAATCCCATCTTGTGTACCAGATGGAATTCAGACGATGACCCAGCCAGTTAAACAACGCGGTTTCACCCTCAGTGAATGGCAGCACCATTATCACACCTGGCCGGCCGGTGAGCGCATGGCCTGCGTGCGCGCCACGCTGGAGGCGCTGACGTCGGGCCTGAGCCTGGACGACAACGCCTGGCTTTACCTTGCCACTGCCGCGCAGCTTGAAGCGCAATACCAACAGCTGGCGCGGCAACTGGACGCGGTTGCCGGGGATATCAGCCGCCTGCCGCTGTTCGGCGTGCCCTTTGCGGTTAAAGACAATATCGACGTCGGTGGCTGGCCGACCAGCGCCGCTTGTCCGGAATTCACCTATCGGGCCGCAGAGGATGCCAGGGTCGTCGCCAATCTGCGCATCGCCGGCGCCATCGTTATCGGTAAAACCAACCTCGATCAGTTCGCCACCGGCCTGGTCGGCACCCGCTCACCGCACGGTGCGGTGGTCAACAGCTTTGACAGCCGCTACGTCAGCGGCGGCTCCAGTTCCGGTTCGGCCTCGGTGGTGGCGCGCGGCCTGACGCCGTTCTCGCTGGGTACGGATACCGCAGGTTCCGGGCGCGTTCCGGCGGGGTTCAACAATATCGTCGGTCTGAAACCGACCAAAGGCTGGCTGTCGAACCGTGGCGTGGTGCCCGCGTGCCGCCTGAATGACACCGTCTCGGTATTTGCCCTGACGGTGGCGGATGCCGCCCTGGTGGCCGAGATGGCCGGCGGTTATGACGCGGCCGACGCCTATTCGCGCATCAACCCCCGCACCGCCCCGGCGGATTTGCCCGCAGCGCCGCGTTTTGCGGTCCCCGCGCAGCCCGAGTTTTTCGGCGACACGCAGGCCGAGCAGGCGTTTCAACGGGCGCTGGCGCAGTTGCAACGCTGCGGCGTAGCGCTTGAACCCATCGATTTCACCCCCTTTCACCAACTGGCCGAGCAGCTCTATTACGGCCCCTGGGTCGCGGAGCGCACCGTAGCGGTCGAGGCGATGCTGAACAGCGATCCTCAGGCCATCAACCCGGTGGTGCGCGGCATCCTCAATAACGGCCTTAAATACAGCGCCTGCGACGCCTATAAGGCGGAATACCTGCGTGCCGAGCTGGCGCGGGAAATTGGCCAACAACTGGCGCAGTACGACGCGCTGGTGGTGCCGACTTCGCCGACGCTGCGTACGTTGACGGAAATGGAGCAGGAGCCGGTGTTGTTCAATTCGCAATTCGGTACCTACACCAACTTTACCAACCTGGCCGATCTGAGCGCGCTGGCCTTGCCTGCACCGATGCGCGACGACGGCCTGCCTGCCGGCATCACGCTGATCGCGCCTGCCTGGCACGATCGTGCGTTGGCGGCCTTCGGCCTGCGCTGGCAAAAGGCTCAGAACCTGCCGCTTGGCGCCACCGGTCGCGCGCTGCCGCCGCCGGCGCCGCTGACGCCATCGGTGGAACATGTGCGGGTGGCGGTGGTGGGCGCTCACCTCAGCGGTATGCCGCTGAACGCCCAGCTTACCCAGCGCGATGCGATATGGGTGGAGCAAACCGCCACCGCGCCGTGCTACCGGCTATATGCCCTGGCCAATACTCAGCCGCCCAAACCTGGGCTGGTCAAAACCGGGCAGGGGGCCGCCATCAGCGTTGAGCTGTGGGATATCCCGCTGGCGCGTTTCGGCGAATTTGTCGCGGAGATCCCGGCGCCGCTGGGCATCGGCACGCTGCTGCTGGCGGATGGCCGCCGGGTAAAAGGTTTTATCTGCGAACCCTGGGCGCTGGAAGGCGCATTGGATATCACTGAATTTGGCGGCTGGCGCAACTATACCCGTCATCTTTCCGACCCTGGCGTTGTTGGCAGCGTTGACTCACCCCAGTCATAAGCTCCTGGGGATGTATCTGCTTGCCGCCTGGCCACAGCCTGAAAGCTATTGGGTATCGTTCAATGAGGATTGCATAATGTTTACCACTGTATTGATAGCCAACCGCGGCGAAATTGCCTGCCGCGCGATCCGTACTCTGAAACGTCTGGGGGTGACCAGCGTGGCGGTCTATTCCGATGCCGACCGCAATGCGCCACATGTCACCGAGGCTGATCTGGCGGTGGCGCTCGGCGGCGAAAAGGCCGCCGACAGCTACCTGTGCATTGATAAAATCCTCGCCGCCGCAGTGGAAACCGGCGCGCAGGCGATCTATCCCGGCTACGGTTTTCTCTCCGAGAGCGCCGAATTCGCCGATGCGTGCGAAGCGACGGGCATCGCCTTTATCGGGCCGACGGCGGCGCAGATCCGTGAGTTCGGCCTGAAGCACCGGGCACGTGAACTGGCGGCGGTAGCGCAGGTGCCGATGACGCCGGGCACCGGCCTGCTGGACAGCATTGAGGAAGCGGTCACTGCCGCCGCGCGGATTGGCTACCCGGTCATGTTGAAAAGCACCGCCGGCGGTGGCGGCATTGGTCTGACGCGCTGTGACGACGAAACGGCGCTGCGCGAAGCTTACGACAGCGTAAAGCGGCTGGGTGAGCAGTTCTTCCGCGACTCCGGGGCTTTTATCGAGCGTTTTGTCGATCAGGCGCGCCATGTGGAAGTACAAATCTTTGGCGATGGTCAGGGCCGGGTGGTGGCGCTTGGCGAACGCGATTGCTCGTTGCAGCGCCGTAACCAGAAGGTGGTGGAAGAAACCCCGGCACCGAACCTGCCGGCGGCGACCCGTCAGGCGCTGCATCAGGCGGCGGTAGCGCTGGGTGAATCGGTGAATTACCGCAGCGCCGGCACCGTGGAGTTTATCTACGACGGCGCGCGCGACGAGTTCTATTTCCTCGAGGTAAACACTCGCTTGCAGGTGGAACATCCGGTGACCGAAATGGTGACCGGGCTGGATCTGATCGAGTGCATGTTGCAGGTGGCGGCGGGCGATGCGTTGGACTGGGCGGCGCTGCAACGCGCACCGCAGGGGGCCTCGATCGAGGTGCGCATCTATGCCGAAGATCCGCTGAAAAACTTCCAGCCCAGCCCCGGCGTGCTGACCGAGGTACATTTCCCGGATAACGTGCGCGTCGACGGCTGGGTGGCGACCGGCAGTGAAGTGTCGGCATTTTACGACCCGATGATCGCCAAACTGATCGTCCACGGCGAAGATCGCCAACAGGCGCTGGAGAAAATGCGCGCGGTGCTCGGCGCTACCCGTTTGCACGGCATCGCCACCAACCTCGATTACCTGCGCCAGGTGATCGCCACGGCGCAATTCCAGAGCGGCGAAGTCTGGACCCGCATGCTGGACAGCTTCCGTTTCCAGCCCAGCAGCATTGAAGTGCTGCAACCGGGCACCTACAGCAGCGTGCAGGATTATCCGGGCCGTCTTGGCTATTGGGATATCGGCGTGCCGCCTTCCGGGCCGATGGACGATTTCGCTTTCCGGCTGGCCAACCGCATTGTCGGCAATCACCCGAGCGCCGCCGGGCTGGAGTTTACTTTGCAGGGGCCGACCTTGCGCTTCCACTGCGACGCGACCATCGCCCTGACCGGCGCCGACTGCCCGGCGAACCTGGATGGGGAAGCGGTAGCCTACTGGCAGCCGGTTGCGGTTCGGGCCGGGCAGGTACTGACCTTAGGCCGCGCCGTGCACGGTTGCCGCACTTATCTGGCGGTGCGTAATGGGTTCGACGTGCCGGTGTATTTGGGCAGCCGCTCGACCTTCGCCCTTGGGCAGTTTGGCGGCCACGCCGGGCGCACCCTGCGGGTTGCCGATATGCTGGCGGTATCCCAGCCTGCGCTGGCTACCAGCACCACCCCGGCGCCCATCGCGGCGCCGCAGGCGATGGACGACAGCCTGATCCCGCAATACGGCAGCCTGTGGAACATCGGCGTGCTTTATGGCCCGCACGGCGCGCCGGACTTCTTTACCCCGGAGTCGATCGACACCTTCTTTGCCGCCGAATGGCAGGTGCACTACAACTCCAATCGGCTGGGCGTGCGCCTGTCGGGGCCGAAACCCGGCTGGGCGCGGCAGGACGGCGGTGAAGCCGGGCTGCATCCTTCTAACGTACATGACTGCGAGTACGCCATCGGCTCGATTAATTTCACCGGCGATTTCCCGGTGATCCTCACCCGTGACGGGCCGAGCCTCGGCGGTTTTGTCTGCCCGGTGACCATCGCCAAAGCCGAACTGTGGAAGGTGGGCCAGGTGAAGCCGGGCGACCGCATTCGCTTCCATCCTATCGGTTTCAAACAGGCGCAATCGCTGGAGCAGGCGCAGCTTGGCAGTATCGAAGCGTTGGCGGCGGTGAAGGCGATAACCCTGCCGACGCCGGATCTGACGCCGGGCGCCACGGCTTCTGCGGCTATCGTCGCCGCGTTGCCGGCCGGAGACGGCCGCCCCTCGGTGGTCTATCGCCAGGCCGGGGACGGCTACATTTTGATGGAGTACGGCGACAACCTGCTCGATCTGGCGTTGCGTCTGCGTATTCATCTGCTGATGCAATCGCTCAAACAGGGCGCGATCCCCGGCGTTGAGGAACTGGCTCCGGGCGTGCGTTCGCTGCAGATCCGTTACGACAGCCGCACTATCGGCCAGGCCGATTTGCTCCAGCGCCTGCTGGCGCGTGAACAGGCACTGGGCGACGTCAGCCGCCTGAAGGTGCCGACGCGCACGGTTTATCTGCCGATGGCGTTTGAAGACTCCGCCACCCTGGGCGCCGTGGAACGCTATAGCCAAACGGTACGCAGCTCTGCGCCCTGGCTGCCGAACAACGTCGATTTTATCCAGCGCATCAATGGCCTCAGCCACCGCGAACAGGTGCGCGACATTATCTTCGACGCCAGCTATTTGATCCTCGGGTTGGGCGATGTCTATCTCGGCGCGCCGTGCGCGGTGCCGATTGATCCGCGCCACCGGCTGCTCAGCTCCAAATACAACCCGGCGCGCACCCACACCGCCGAAGGCACGGTCGGTATCGGCGGCATGTACATGTGCATTTATGGCATGGACTCGCCGGGCGGCTATCAGTTGGTCGGGCGCACGCTGCCGATCTGGAACAAATTCCTCAAAAACCCGCAGTTCAACGCCGGAGAACCCTGGTTGCTGCACTTCTTCGATCAGGTGCGTTTTTACCCGGTCAGCGAGCAGGAACTGGATGAGCAGCGCGAGGCATTCCGTGAAGGGCGCGCACAGGTCCGCATCGAAAACAGCGAATTCGACTTTGCCGAGTACACCCGTTTCCTGGCGGACAACGCCGAAGACATTGCCGCATTCCAGCAGCGCCAGCAGCAGGCATTCAGCCATGAAGTGACGCTCTGGCAGGCGCAAGAGAGCGAGGCCGAGGCGCAATTGCTGCCGCCGCAGAATGATGAGGAAGAGGTCGACGGCTATCTGGTCAGCGCCGATCTGAACGGCAACGTGTGGAAGATCCTGGTGGAACCGGGGCAGGCGGTGGAAGCCGGCCAACCGCTGATTGTGGTCGAGGCGATGAAAATGGAACTGGCGGTCACCGCGCCGCGCGCCGGGATCATCAAACGCATCGGTTGCCAGCAAGGGCGGCCGGTGGGGCCAGGCGACGCTTTGCTGTGGCTGGAACACGCCAGCTGAGCATCGTGGGTTCTGCCTGTTTCAGCATTTAACGCAGGGGCGCCGCATGCTGCGCCCGGCAAGAGGAACACTATGCAAATCACCAATAACCGCAGCAAGGCGCGGCCCGAGGGGCTGGCGGAGCGTATCTACCTCCAGCTCAAGGATGACATCTTTGATTTTCATCTGCTGCCGGGCGATCGCTTCAGCGAAAACGAAGTGGCGTTGCGCATGGACGTCAGCCGTACGCCGGTACGTCAGGCGCTGTTCTGGCTGGAGCGCGAGGGCTACGTCGAAGTGCATTTTCGCAGCGGCTGGCAAGTGCGCCCCTTCGATTTCGACTACTTCGAGCAACTCTACGATCTGCGCATCGTGCTGGAGTGCGAAGCGGTCAAACGGCTGTGCGCGCGCCCGGCGGGAGAGGTGCCGCCGCCACTGGCGGCGCTCAACGGCTTCTGGATCGACGAACCGCGGCTGGAGGACGGCAAAACCGTCTCGCTGCACGACGAGCAGTTCCATATGACGCTGGTGGAGGCGGCGGGCAACGGGGAAATGGCGCGAATTCATCGCGACCTGACCGAGAAGATCCGCATCATTCGCCGGCTGGACTTCACCCAGGGAACCCGGGTCGAGGCCACCTACAACGAACACGCCGCCATTCTGCGGGCGATCTTGCAACACCAGACCGAGGAGGCGCAAACGCTGCTCAGCAACCACATTGCCGTCAGTAAGGCGGAAGTACGGAAAATAACCCTGCATATGTTGCACCAGGCCCGTCTTCATACCCCGGACAGCCCTGCGTGAATTTTTCTGAACCTGTTTTCCAACACACATCAGGAGTTTTAATTATGCAACGTCGTCACTTTATAAAAGCTTTTGCGTTGTCCGCCACCGTGATCGGCATGGGCATGACCTGGAGCGCGCAGGCGGCCGATACCATTAAAATCGGCATCCTGAGCTCGCTGTCAGGCACCATGGCGATCTCTGAAACGCCGCTGAAGGACGTGGCGCTGATGACCATCGATGACATCAACGCCAAGGGCGGCGTGCTGGGTAAAAAACTCGAGCCGGTGGTGGTGGATCCCGCCTCCAACTGGCCGCTGTTCGCCGAAAAGGCGCGCCAGTTGCTGACCCAGGACAAAGTGGCGGCAGTGTTCGGTTGCTGGACGTCGGTCTCGCGCAAATCGGTGTTGCCGGTGTTTGAAGAGCTGAACGGGTTGCTGTTCTACCCGGTGCAATACGAAGGGGAAGAGATGTCGCCAAACGTGTTCTACACGGGGGCGGCTCCTAACCAGCAGGCGATCCCGGCGGTGGAATACCTGCTGAGCGAAGACGGCGGCTCGGCCAAGCGCTTCTTCCTGCTGGGTACCGACTATGTGTATCCGCGCACCACCAACAAGATCCTGCGCGCCTTCCTGCACACCAAAGGGATCCAGGACAAGGACATCGAAGAGGTCTATACGCCGTTCGGCTACAGCGATTATCAGACCATCGTCGCCAACATCAAGAAATTCTCCGCCGGCGGCAAAACTGCGGTGATCTCCACCATCAACGGCGACTCCAACGTACCCTTCTACAAAGAGCTGGCCAATCAGGGCATCAAGGCGACCGACGTGCCGGTGATCGCCTTCTCGGTGGGTGAAGAAGAACTGCGCGGCATCGACACCAAACCGCTGGTGGGCAACCTGGCGGCCTGGAACTACTTCGAGTCGGTGGATAACCCGACCAACAAGCAGTTCGTCAGCGAATGGAAAACCTACGCCAAGGCACACAACCTGCCGAACTACGCCACTGCCGTAACCAACGACCCGATGGAAGCCACCTATGTCGGCATCCATATGTGGGCACAGGCGGTTGAGAAAGCCGGCACCACCGACGTCGACAAGGTACGTGCGGCGATGGCAGGGCAGACCTTTGTCGCGCCGTCAGGCTTCACCCTGACCATGGACGCCACCAACCACCACCTGCACAAACCGGTGATGATCGGTGAGATTGAAGGCAACGGCCAGTTCAACGTGGTGTGGCAGACCGACGCCCCGGTGCGCGCACAGCCGTGGAGCCCGTTCATCGCCGGCAACGACAAAAAGCCGGATCACCCGGTAAAAGGCGGCAAATAACCGTCGTCATTCCCGTAGGGGCGCCGCAGGCTGCGCCCGTCGTAACGGTAGGGGCCGGGCATACCCGGCCCCTACAGAGGAGGCAGCTGATGCAATCCCCATTCTTGTTCCATTTCCGCTCCTGGTTTTGGTTGCTGTGCTGCCTGCCGATGTTTGCGCAGGCGGGGCCGGCCGATGACTTTGCTGCGGCCAACCGCACGCAGCAGGCCAAGTTGTTGCAGGCGTGGGCGACCGCGCCGGACGCTGCGCGCCTGCCGTTATTGCAGGGGCTGAAGCAGGAAAACGTGGTGATCGACGAGGCCAAACATGCCTTTATCCAGCAGGGAGAAGCTTATCGCCCGCTGAATGGCGTTGCCCCGCCGGTCGGCACGCCGAAAAAAGTGTGGTTGAACAACCGGCTGCGCATTCTGATCGCCAACGCACTGTCGGCGCATCGGCTGGTCAGCGACGATCCTGAGGTGCGTTTACAGGCGGCGCAGGCCCTGCAACGCGAGGCGCAAAGCGATCAGTTGCCGCTGCTGACCCAGCGGCTGGCGCAGGAAAAAAACGTCCGGGTGCATGATGCGCTGGGCATCGCGCTGGCGAATCTGCAATTAACCGACGCCAATCCGCAGGTGCGACTCAACGCCGTGCGGCTGCTGGGCAGTTCGGGTGCGCCGGAGACGCAGCCAAGATTACAGGCATTGACCGACGCCGCCCACGAACCGGACGCCGCAGTGCGTGCCGAAGCCTTGAAAAGCCTGACCAGCGTGAAACACCGGCTGATGATTGGCGATCTGATCGGCCAGGCGTTTACCGGGCTTTCGCTCGGCTCGATCCTGCTGCTGGCGGCGCTCGGGTTGGCGATTACTTATGGGCTGCTGGGGGTGATTAACATGGCGCACGGCGAAATGCTGATGCTGGGCGCCTACTCGGCCTACCTGGTTCAGGGGCTGTTTCAACAGTTTGCGCCGCAGTGGTTGGCGTTGTATCCGCTGGTGGCGCTGCCGGTGGCGTTCGCCATTACCGCCTGCATCGGCATGACGCTGGAGCGTACGGTGATCCGTCACCTGTACGGCCGGCCGCTGGAAACCCTGCTGGCGACCTGGGGCATCAGCCTGGTGCTGATCCAGGGGGTGAGGGTGCTGTTCGGCGCGCAAAACCTGGAGGTCGCCAACCCGGCCTGGCTGTCGGGCGGCATTCAACTGCTGCCTAACCTGGTGCTGCCGTGGAACCGCATCGCGGTGATCGTGTTTGTGGTGCTGGTGCTGGCGCTCACCTGGTTGCTGCTGAACAAAACCCGGCTTGGCATGAACGTGCGCGCCGTGACGCAGAACCGTGCGATGGCCGCCTGCTGCGGCGTGCCCACCGGGCGTGTCGACATGCTGGCGTTCGGCCTGGGATCCGGCATCGCCGGGCTGGGCGGCGTGGCGCTGTCGCAACTGGGCAATGTGGGGCCGGAGCTGGGCCAGGGCTATATCATCGACTCGTTCCTGGTGGTGGTGCTCGGCGGCGTGGGGCAACTGGCCGGCACCGTGGTGGCGGCCTTTGGCCTCGGCATCGTCAACAAAATTCTTGAACCGCAGATTGGCGCCGTACTGGGTAAAATCCTGATCCTGGCGCTGATTGTTCTGTTTATTCAAAAACGTCCTCAGGGGCTGTTCGCCTTCAAGGGCAGGGTGATCGACTGATGAGCCAACCATTAACTCTCACCGGCGTGCAGAAGGCACCCCGGCTGGCGCTGGGCATCGGCGGGCTGGCGTTGCTGGCGCTGCTAATCATGCCGTTTCTCGCACTGTTGCCGGCGGACCATCCGTTGGCGATCTCCACCTATACCCTGACGCTGGCGGGAAAAATCCTGTGCTATGCCGTGGTGGCGGTAGCGCTTGATTTGGTGTGGGGCTATGCCGGGTTGTTGTCGCTGGGGCATGGGCTGTTTTTCGCTCTCGGCGGCTATGCGATGGGCATGTATCTGATGCGTCAGGCGGCAGGAGATGGCCTGCCGGCGTTTATGTCATTTCTGTCGTGGAGCGAGCTGCCCTGGTTCTGGAGCGGCACCCAGCATTTCGCCTGGGCGCTGTGTCTGATGATATTGGTGCCCGGCGTGCTGGCCTTTGTCTTTGGCTACTTCGCCTTCCGTTCAAAAATCAAGGGCGTCTATTTCTCGATCATGACCCAGGCGCTGACCTACGCCGGAATGCTGCTGTTCTTCCGCAACGAAACCGGCTTTGGCGGCAACAACGGCTTCACCGGTTTCACCACGCTCTTGGGGTTCCCGATTACCGCCACCGGCACGCGGGTGGCGCTGTTTCTGGCGACGGTGCTGCTGCTGGCCGCCAGCCTGGCTATCGGCTTCGCCCTGGCGCGCAGCAAGTTCGGTCGGGTGCTGACCGCCGTGCGCGATGCGGAAAACCGCCTGACGTTCTGCGGTTACGATCCCAAAGGCTTTAAGCTGTTTGTCTGGACACTGTCGGCGGTGTTGTGCGGGCTGGCCGGGGCGCTGTATGTGCCGCAGGTGGGCATTATCAACCCGGGCGAGATGTCGCCGACCAACTCGATCGAGGCCGCTATCTGGGTGGCGCTGGGCGGCCGGGGCACGCTGGTGGGCCCGCTGCTCGGGGCCGGTATCGTCAACGGCGCCAAGAGCTGGTTCACCGTGGCGATCCCGGAATACTGGCAATTCTTCCTTGGCCTGATGTTTATCATCGTCACGCTGTTCCTGCCGAAAGGGGTTATCGGCCTGCTGCGCAAGGGGAAACCGCAATGAATTCGCTGCAAATGACCGACGATCTGTTTACCCAGCCGCTGCCTGCCGACAAGCACCGCCAACAAACCGACCCGGTGCTGGTGCTCGATAACATCAACGTCAGCTTCGACGGCTTTCGTGCGCTGAGCGATCTTTCACTGCAGATCGGCGTGGGTGAGCTGCGCTGCGTGATCGGGCCCAATGGCGCGGGCAAAACCACTTTGATGGATGTGATCACCGGCAAAACCCGGCCGGACAGCGGCAGCGTGTTTTACGATCAAACCGTTGATCTGACCGTGCTGGATCCGATGCAGATAGCCCAGGCCGGCATTGGCCGCAAGTTCCAGAAACCGACGGTGTTCGAAGCGTTGACGGTGTTCGAGAACCTGGAGATCGCGCAGAAAACCCAGAAGTCGGTGTGGGCCTGCCTGCGCGCCAGGCTGAGCAGCGAACAGCGCGATCGCATCGATGAAATGCTGCAAACCCTGCGGCTGAGCCACGAACGGTACCGGCCTGCCGGGCTGCTGTCCCATGGGCAGAAGCAGTTTCTCGAGATCGGCATGCTGCTGGTACAGGAGCCGCATCTGCTGCTGCTCGACGAGCCGGCGGCCGGCATGACCGATGCAGAAACCGAGTACACCGCCGAGCTGTTTCGCTCGCTGGCGGGCAAGCATTCGCTGATGGTGGTGGAGCACGACATGGGGTTTGTCGAAACCATCGCCGACCACGTCACCGTGCTGCATCAGGGCCAGGTGCTGGCGGAAGGTTCACTGGCGCAGGTGCAGGCCAATGAGCAGGTGATCGACGTGTATCTGGGACGCTGAGGAGTCGCTATGTTGCAAGTCAACGAACTGAATCAGTACTACGGTGGCAGCCACATTCTGCGCGGCCTGTCGTTTGAGGCCAATATCGGCGAGGTGACCTGCCTGCTGGGGCGCAACGGCGTGGGCAAGACCACGCTGCTGAAATGCCTGATGGGGCTGATCCCGGCCAAGAGCGGGACCATTCATTGGCAGGGCAGCGTGATCAACGGCAGAAAACCGCATCAGCGGGTGCAGGCGGGCATGGCCTATGTGCCGCAGGGGCGGGAGATCTTTCCACGCCTGACCGTAGAGGAAAATCTGCGGATGGGATTGGCGCGCTTTTCCGGCGCCGAAGCACGCAGCGTGCCGGAGAATATCTATGAGCTGTTCCCGGTACTGCGGCAGATGAAGGATCGGCGCGGCGGCGATCTCTCCGGCGGGCAGCAACAGCAATTGGCGATTGGCCGCGCATTGGCCTGCCGGCCGCAGTTGTTGATCCTCGATGAGCCGACGGAGGGGATCCAGCCTTCGGTGATCAAAGAGATCGGTGCAGTGATCAAACAGCTGGCGGCGCGTGGCGACATGGCGATCCTGCTGGTGGAGCAATTCTATGACTTCGCCGCCGAGCTGGCGGACAGCTATCTGGTGATGTCGCGCGGCAGCATCATACAGCGCGGTGCTGGCAGCGCGATGGAGCAGGACGGGGTGCGCGGGCTGGTGGCGATATAAATAATGGGCTATTCAATAAATTGCGTACTGGTTGGGTCTCGGGAGTGATGCAATATCCTGATGATTCTTACCCAATGGATGTCTTGACGAAAATAAATGATGTGTTCAGCGACTGGCAGAGCGCATAGGTCTTGTGCAATCGAGGCCATGTGTCTGCCAAGCTGAAAATGGCCAAGATTATCAAACATCTTATGAATATGGCTCAGATAGTCTTCGGCGGCCTGTAATCCATACCGTTCCAAACCATAGAAATAAATACCTTCCATATCATCCAGCGCTTTTGGGTGGACGGTTATTTTTCTGTGCATCCTTTTACTTTGCTCCGTATTCTTTCCATGAACACATCACGATCCCATTCTACGGCATCACCGCTATTTTCACCTTCGGCGATCAAGCGGCGTAGCTCTTCCAGCTTCGATGCTGCCGTACGTTCACGCAGGGTACGTACCGATTCGCGGATGACTTCGCTGGGGGTGCGGTAGTCGCCGCTGGCTACCAGGTCTTCGACAAAACTACGCAGCTCTTCACCCAGATCTACCGTTAGTGTTCTGCCCATTGTGAGCCTCCGTCAAGGGTGTCTACTGTTGTAAGATTAGTTCTTACAATATATTCGTCAAGATACTCCAGGACGTTACCGACTGTAAACCGCAGTCATCTCGGGGAATCGGGTATACGCATAGAATAATTAAGGATAATTATGAACGAAATCACGGTGTCACGCCTGTCTTGCATCGTCCTGTCGCTGTTCCCGGCCCTGTGGGGCATCTTCAGCCTGTTGAACAATACGGCGGATTTTGCCAGTACCGCCCGGCATGCCGTAGCGCCGCTGCTCAGTATGCAGGATACCTATCAGGTGCCTGGGCTGATGTGGCGCGCCGTTACCGTACCCTGGGCCGGAATAGTCGGGTTGGCGCTTATTACCCTGCTGGAATCCCTGGCCGGCATAACGGCAACCTTTGGCATTGTGTTGATGGTGAAACATCTGGGCCACCCTTATGCGGCGTTTGCCAAAGGCAAAGCCTGGGCTATGCTGGGCGCGCTTTGCGCGATCGCGGTGTGGGGCCTCGGTTTTATGGTGGTGGCTGGCGACTGGTTTATGGCCTGGCAGGCCAGGGACAACCCGCTGGCGGTGCAGTTGGGCGCACTGCTGTATATGCTGCCTAACGCGCTGGCGTTGATGTTTCTGATGCTGCAACGGGACGCCCGCTAGCCGGCAGCCAGGCGGGAGAGTGATTAAACTGCGGCAATCCTCGCGAAAGTGTTGCCAAATGCTAACCTGCCGCCCACTGTCACATTTCGTTCATAACTGTGCCCTAGCATAATGTCTCTTAAATAAATTGATAACAAATCAACAAGTTAAAAATTTTAGAGGGAAGGCACATGAGCGATAAACCGCATAACGATCTGCCGTCGTCCGCGGGCGACAACGAGCAACAACCCGCTAACCCGGCGCGCCGCCGTTTTCTGGCGGGGGCGACGGCGCTGAGCGTCGGCGCCACCCTTGCGCCGCTGGCCAATGCAGCCGGTGAAGGCAATAAGAAACTGTTGTTGAGTGGCCTGCCGGAAGGTGCGCAAAACCCGCTGCTGCGCCGCCATGTGAAAAACGTGGTGGTGATCTATGCCGAGAACCGCAGCTTTAATAACCTGTTCGCCAATTTCCCCGGCGTGGAAAAACCGCTGTCGGCGCTCAAGCCCGAAGAGTACCAGCAGCGTGACCGCGACGATCGGCTGCTGGAGACGCTGCCGCCAATCTGGAAGGGGTTGGTGCCGAAGGCGCAGGAAGTCGGGCACGTTAATTACAGCATTGGCGAGGATGCGGTATTCACCAATCAACTGCCGAATCAGCCGTTTGTCTTGACCGGGCCGCAAGGGGAGAACCTGCCGCACGGCGTGGTGACGCGTGATCTGTGGCACGTGTTCTATCAAAACCAGATGCAGATCAACGGCGGTAAAAACGACAAGTTTGTCGCCTGGGCGGATTCCGGCGCGCTGACCATGGGCTACTACGGTGACGGCGCCTATAACCTGCGGCTGTGGACGCTGGCCCAGGAATTTACCCTGTGCGACAACTTTTTCCAGGGCGCCTTTGGCGGCTCCTTCCTCAATCATCAGTATCTGGTCTGCGCCCGCCCGCCGTTTTACCCCGACGTACAAAACTCCATCGCCAAAGAGGGCATTGCCCAGCTTGAAAGCGATGACGCGGCCGACCCGCGTCTGAAGCCGCTGGGCGATTCGCCGGTCAGCGCATCATTCGGCATCCCGCTGTTTGGCAAGAGCCTGCTGACGCCGGACGGTTATGCGGTAAACACCATGGCGCCGCCGTACTGGCCGTCGTGGACCCGAGATGAAAAAGACCCCACGCTGGCGGATGCCACTCAGCCCAATGTGTTGCTGCCGCAAAAGCACACGCACATCGGCGACTTGCTCAATCAGAAGGGCGTCGACTGGGCGTGGTACGCCGGCGGCTGGCAGTATGCGCTGGACAACCGCAAGGATCAGGGCGATTTTCCCGGCGCACCGGACTTCCAGTATCACCATCAGCCATTCAATTACTTCGAAAATCTGGGGCCGGGCAACCCACAGGCACGCGAAGCCCATTTGCGCGACGGCGGCATTGGCGACTCACCGGCCACCAACGCCTTTTTGGCGGCGGTAGAGGCAGGCACACTGCCGCCGGTGACTTTCTACAAGCCGCAGGGCAACCTTAATATGCATGCGGGCTATTCCGATGTGGAGGCCGGCGATCGTCATATCGCCCACATCATCAACAGCCTGCGTAACGGCCCGCAGTGGAGCAACAGCGTGGTGGTGATCACCTTCGACGAGAATGGCGGCTGGTGGGATCCGGTTGCGCCGCCGCAGGGCGATCGTTGGGGGCCGGGATCACGCATTCCGGCGTTGGTCGTCTCGCCGTTTGCCCGTAAAGGCTATGTCGATCACAGGGTATACGATACCGGCTCGATCCTGCGCTTGATCAGCCGGGTATTCGATCTGCCGACGCTGGAAGGGGTGGCCGAGCGCGATAAAGCGATGGCGGAACGCGGTCAAAAACCGCTGGGGGATTTGACCGACGCGCTGGAGTTTCCGGCCTGACAGGGCGGGGCAAGCGCTGTGTTTACAGCGCTTTGTTCATATACCAGATGCCGATGGAACCCTGTGCGCTGGTGTAGCAGGTCTCGCCGCACAGGCTCAGCCCCTGGCGCTGATAAAAGCGCTGGGCGCTGGTATTGCGTTGCAGCACCTCCAGCCACAGCATGGGTTGTTGCCTTTCTACAGCCCGTTGCTGTACCTGCTCAAAGAAAAGTTGGCCGTAACCCCGGCCGGCGTATTCCGGCAGGAAATAGATTTTCTGCAGCTCTGCACCGGTGGTTTGCGTCGGCGCCAGCAGGCTGTTGAAATTCAGCCGCGCATAGCCCACCAGATCCTCGCCTTCATAACCCAGCAGCCAGCAAACTTCCGGATCCTGTAGCGTTTTTTCTAACGCCTCAACCGCAAAGTCTTGCGCCAAAAAAGCGTCCAGCTCCTCTTTATAGTGCCAAAGTTCGCCGAAATGCGCCTGATAGGTACGGGTGCCGATGTCGTGTACCATGGCGGCATCGGCGAGGGTGGCCTGACGGACAGTGAACATGCGTTAGCCTCATGCGAAGTGGAGAGCGATAAGTATAGCGCGTTAGTTTTCAAGATGTTTAGGTGTTTCCCGACGAAACCCCAGCCCGATAATGCGGCCGAACAGGTGCGGCAGCCAGCGGCTGTTGCCGACGCGGGTCATCAGGCTGGAACCACCGCCGGCACGGCGTTTTTTCGGCCTGCGTTGGCTCATCTTGATCTGCAGAAATTGGGTGGCTTTGGTGGGGAAATTGCGCCGGCGCTGTACCTGCTGCAGGTGTTTCAGTTGCAGGCTGTGGCTGCGCAGCGGAGGAATGATGCTGTTGGCGGTGGCGACCGCATCCTGAATCGCCAGATTCACCCCGACACCGCCAATCGGCGACATGGCGTGTGCAGCGTCACCGATGCACAGCACGCCGGGTTTGGCCCAACAGTCGAGCCTGTCGATGCGAATGCTCAACAGCTTCACCTGTTGCCAGCTTTGGATGTCCAGCAGGCGATCGTCCTGAAACGGCGCCACTTCGGCGATGTGCAGTAAAAACGTCTCCAGGCCGTCTTGCTGAATCGCCTCGAAACTGCCCTTATCGATAGAGTATCCGCACTGCCAATATTCGCCCCGGTCGATCATGATGAAGTTCTGCTTCGGGCCGGTGTGGCCCATCGACCAGGCCGGATCGCCGGGTTTTTTATCGAGCTTCAGCCACAGCACATCTCGCGGCGAGCCAAACGCGCGGCTGCTGAATGCTGCTTGTTCGCGCACCACCGAGTTGCGCCCGTCGGTACCGACCACCAACTGGCAGCGCACGCGGATCGGGCCTTCGGGCGTATCCGCCAGTACGCCGCACGCCTGGCCGCGATCGTACAGCAGCTGGTGTGCCTGCGCCGATTTGATCAGCGTGAATTCAGGAAAGGCCGCTGCCTTTTCTGCCAGAAAATTGAGAAACTCCCACTGCGGCATGAACGCGATAAATTTGCAGCGCGTCGGCAGCCGGGTGAAGTCGGCCAGCGTGATATCGCGCCCGGCGATCTCGGCCTGCAGCGTCTCTGCGCGCTGGTGCGGCAACGCCAGCAGCTCATCGAGCAGGCCAAGCTGATGCATGATTTCCAGCGTGGAAGGGTGAAGGGTATCGCCGCGAAAATCGCGCAGGAAATCGGCGTGTTTTTCCAGCACAGTGACGTTAATCCCCGCCCGTGCCAGCAGGTAGCCGAGCATCAGCCCGGCGGGGCCACCGCCGACGATGCAGCAAGAGGTGGCGTAAGGTGTGATAGGCGACTGTGACATAGCGGTTGGCCCTGACGATCGGCATATTGCGGATCGTAATTGAATGACTTTATTTGATAATGATTATCAATATCAAGTCTGGCTGTCAACCCGCGGTGCTGTGTGGTCAAAGGGGGCGGAAAGGTGGCCAATCCGGTAGCATTGGGTGCCGGGTTCCGGCGCCGGCGGCAGTTCCCGCCACAGATGCAGCCGCACCAGCTGCCAAGCGGCGGGATCAAAGGCCACTATGCTGGCCACGGCATTGCTGTCCAGGGCGGCGGGGTTGGCCTGCTGCTGCCGGCGCAACGCGGCCAGATCGCTGTAAGGCGCAATCGGCAGCGTTTGGCGCGTGGCGCAGGTGGCTTCGGTGAGTCTTTGGCGGTCAAAATGCGTCAACCACGGCAGCCAATGGGTCACCTGCGGCCAGCCAAAGGCCTGGCTTACACCCTTGAAGCCGTCGCCGGTCAGAAAATCGCTCATGCCGGTACTGCTGTTCCACAGATAAAACGGCGCATAGAGATTTTCGCCGCTGTGCTCACCTTTCTGTGCATAGAGATAGGCTTTAATCAATAACTGTGGACAGTTATCCAGCAGGTGACCAAAACGGCTGATGCGGTCGCGGATAATCGCCATATCGTAATCGGCGGGCAGAGCGAAGTTGTATTGCATGGCAAGCATGATGATTCTCCTGAAAGGCATTGACCCGGCGAGCATGACACGCCATCTTTATCAGTAAAATCGGCATTATTTTGACTAATGGTTCTTGAAAACGGGATGGTCAGCATGGGGCGAGTCACTTTCGATCTCGACGATCTGCGCAGTTACGTTACCGGCATTGAATTGGGCAGTTTCGCCAGGGCGGCGGAACGGTTGGGGCGATCAACCTCGGCGGTTAGCGCGCATCTGAAAAAACTGGAGCAGCAGATCGGCGCGCCGATCTTGCGAAAATCCGGGCGGGGTATGGTGATGACCGAGGCCGGTGAAACGCTGCTGGGCTACGCCCGCCGGCTGCTGGAACTGAACGACGAGGCTGCCGCTGCGGTGCGCGGGCTGGATTTGCAAGGAACCGTGCGGCTTGGGCTGCAGGAAGATTTCGGTGAAACCTTTTTGCCCCAGGTGCTGGGTAGTTTTACCCGCGCCCATCCGAAGGTGCGCATAGAGGCGCGCATCGCCCGCAACGCAGAGCTGATCGACTGGGTGCTGAAAGGGCAGCTGGATTTGTCACTGGCGTGGGATGGCGGCATCAGCACGCCGTTTCAGCAGGATTTGGGCCGCCGCATGATGCATTGGATCGCCTCGCCGAACTTCGATCTGAGCCAGTGGCAGGGCGGTGATGAACCCTTGCCGCTGGTGATGTTCGACGCCCCCTGCCTGATGCGCAGTGCGGCCACCAACGCGCTGGATCGCGCCGGTATCGCGTGGCGCATCGCCTTCACCAGCCGCAGCCTGAACGGCGTGTGGGCGGCGGTCAACGCCGGGTTGGGGGTCACGGTGCGCACCGATGCCGGGCTGCCTTCGGGATTACTCTGCCTCGCCCCCGGCGCTTTGCCGGCGCTCAGTCACATCGGCGTGGTACTGCACCGCGCCGAAGAAAACCCCTCTGCGGCCATTGGACGGCTGGCGCAGATCGTGGCCGAACGGATCGACGGCTAGTCCTGTTCGATCGGTTGATTGCCGCTCAGCGCACCCCATTCGGTCCAGGCGCCGTCATACAGCTTCACCTGCGGTGCATCAAGCGACAGCAGGCCAAACGCCAGTACCGCGGCGGTGACGCCGGAGCCGCAGCTGGTGACGATCGGTCCGTTGATGTTCACCCCTTTATCGCTGAAGGTTTTCTTCAGCGCTTCCAGCGATTTGAAGTGGCCGTTTTCCAGCAGTTCGCCGTAAGGAATATTGATGCTGCCGGGGATATGGCCGCGATGCAGCCCTGGGCGCGGCTCCGGCGCTTCGGCGTAAAAACGCGGCGCGGCGCGGGCGTCCAAAATCTGCACTTCCGTGTTCAGCGCCTGCTCCACCTGTTGCATATTCACGACGGCGTCGGCGTTGAAACGGGCGTCAAAGGTTTGGGGTTCAGGCTGTGCCGGGCCGGTTTCCAGCGTCTGGCCCAGCGCGGTCCAGCCGTTCAGGCCTTCGTCCAGCACATAAACCCGCTGCGCGCCAAAGTTGCGGAAGGTCCACCAGCCACGCGGTGCGGAAAACTGATTGCCCTCGTCATAAAACACGATGGTGTGCTTATCGTTGATGCCCAGCTTGCCCGCTGCCGCGCTGAATTCCGCCGCCGTCGGCAACATGTGCGGCAGGGCGGTGCTTTTGTCGGCTACGTCGTCGATATCAAAGTACACCGCGCCCGGTATATGGCCGCGTTCGAACTCGGCGAGCATATCCTTTTTCGGCACCAGGCCGACCGGGGACATCCTGACATCAACCACCACCAGATCTTCATCGTTGATATGCTGCGCAAGCCATTGTGGGGTAACCAGAAACGGAGAGTTCATCGCTATTGTTCGCCTGTTGTGAAAACGGATTTTCACTATACACCAGCGGGTGGGCGGATGAGGTAAGATGATTGGCAAACGGGGCGGATAATCATGAGGCGTAATGGACAACAACAGCTTCGGCGGCGCCAAAATCGCGCTGCTGTGCGGCGATAGCCTGCTGACCTATCGGCGTGATGACAAAATCGGCATCCCCTGGCCCGGCTGCTGGGATCTGCCCGGCGGCGGGCGTGAAGGCGATGAAACGCCGTTGCAATGCGTGCAACGCGAAACCTTCGAGGAATTTGGCCTGCACATTACCGCTCGGCAGGTGAACTGGCAACAGCGCTATGATGGTATTCTGGCCGGCTATCCGCCCACCTGGTTTATGGTGGGCGAAATCACCCAGGCTCAAATTGCCGCCATCCGCTTTGGCGATGAGGGGCAATGCTGGCAGATGATGGCTATCGACCGCTTTATCACCCATCCGCAGGGCATTTCGCATCTGCAGCAGCGGCTGGCGGCGTATCTGCGCCGCTAGATCCGTTCCACCGCCTCAACCCGGGCGATCAGCGCAACCAGTTGGCGATCGGAAAACACCTCAATGCCATGCTGGCGCAGCAACTCGGCGGTAACGCCGCTGCCGGGTTTGGTCTGGCCGCTGAAAGAACCGTCGTAGATAAACTGGCTGCCGCAGGACGGGCTGCCGTCGGTGAGCAGCGCAAAGCGACAGCCGTGCCGCCGTGCGGTTTCCAGCGCCAGATGGGCGCCAAGCAGATAGCTGTCGGTGACGTCGCCGCCACCGGCCTCCATCACCCGCGCCTGCTGGGCGAGCACGGTGGCGCCATTGGCGGCCGGGGTAATTTCTGCGCTGGGGCGCGGGGTGGAAAAACCGGCGGCCAACTCCGGGCAGCAAACCACCAGGCGGCCTTCGCGCTGCCAGCGTTGCAGGGTCGCGTTGACCAGCGGTTTGTCGGAGCCGTTATAGCGAACTTTAAAACCGGCCAGGCAGGCGCTGAATAAAATCTTTGACGGCATGATCTCTGTCTTTTGTCTCAGGGGCGAAAGCGCGGGCAAACAGCCCGCACGCGCGGCTTTAACATAGCAGAATCATACTGCCGATGGCAGCGCCAACCGGTTAATTTCTGCCGGTTCGATGATCAGCAGCGGCGTCGTGCGTCTCGCAACCGCCAGCATCGCCAGCCCGATCCTTTCGGTCGTGGTGACCTGATTGGGGAACAGCCGCAAGGCACCCAGCCACAGCGGTTTAAACAGCGTATACAGCAAATGATAAGCACGGGTTTTGGAACGGATGCCGTGTAGCGGAAGAATAGCGCCGGGGCGGAACATCACCGCATGGAACGGCAGCGCCAGCAGGGCGTTTTCGGTCGCCCCCTTGACCCTGGCCCACATGCTGCGGCCCTGTTCGCTGCTGTCGGTACCGGCGCCGGAAACGTAGATAAAAGTCATGGCCGGATTCAGCCGCGCCAGTGGACGGGCGGCGGCCAGCGTCAGATCGTAGGTCACCGCGCGATAGTCGGCTTCGCTCATGCCAAAGGACGAGACGCCGAGGCAAAACAAACAGGCGTCATAGCCGGCGAACTGTGGCTCCAGCGCCGACAGGTCGTTGAGGGCGGGCGTCGTCAACTGCCTGAGTTTGGCGTGGCTTTGCGCCAGCGGGCTGCGGCCGACGCTGAGCACTTCTGTGACCTGCGGGTCGAGCAGGCATTCGCGCAACGCACCCTGGCCGACCATACCGCTGACCCCGAAGATTATCACTCTCATCATCTGTTCTCCTGGCGGGCGGTCACGCGCCGGCTGCGCCAACGGTTCGGCGTTTGCGATTCCCACTGCATAAAGGCGCGGCTGAACGAATTCAACTCTTCAAATCCCAGCACGAAGGCAATTTCACCCGGCTCCAGATCGGTGTCTGACAGCAGGTGGCAGGCGGTGCGGTGGCGGGTTTTGTCCAGCAATTGCTGATAGCTGTAGCCCTGTTGTTGCAGCCGTCGTTGCAGGGTACGCGGGCTGACGTACAGTTCGGCGGCCACGCTGTTCACGCTGGGCCGTTGCCCGCGCATGCTGCGGGCGAGGATCGCCATGACCTGTGCGGGCAGGTTGTCATCCTGCTGCGCCCTGGCAAGTTCGGCTTCCAGGCCGGGCAGCAAAACGGCCAGACTGTCCTGGTTATAGGTAATAAACGGTTGCTTCATCAGCGTGCGGTCGAACACCAGCACATCGAGCGGCGCGTTGAAATGGATCGGGCAGGAAAAATAGCGCAGCAGCGGGGAAGCGGGGTCCTGGCGGCGCGTCAGCTCGATCGCCCGGGGTTGGATCGCCATGCCGGTACCACGGCGGCACAAGGTAGTGATGTAGGCAAACATGGTGTCAATCAGCAGATCGGGGGCGTGGCCTTCGGCCATAAGCCAGCGGGTATGCAGCCGCACGCCGTGGCCGTCTTCCGTCAGCATCAGCTCCTCCGGGCACACCAGCCGCTTATAGCGGGCCACCTTCTGCAAGGCTTCCCCTAACGTGGCGGAATGCAGCGCCGCGACCGAGGCGATATCGTAGTGCTCCGGGGCCACGTCGCCGCCGAGGCGTAAACCGAATGCGGCATCATTGGTCAGTCTGGCGAGCGCGCGCCAGATTTCAAAATACTGGTGGGTGGAAAGCCTGGCTTTTTCGCGTCCGTCGCTGAGCAACCCGCTGGGAAGGCCGGCCAATTGGCTAACCTGTTCAATATCCACCCCCAGCGCCGCGAAGCGAACCGCCAGCGCACCGGATACCGGAATTTGATCGCTGCTCATGATGATTCCTTTGGCTGCCTGTTGAGAAAGGCTCCAGTGTAAAAGGTTAGGGCAGGCGCGGATAATCCGATTGCGACAAGCTTTACTCCCGCAGCGCCTGGGCGCTTTCGATGTCGGCTACCGGCGCCAACAGTAGCCTTTGGATGGTCTTGCCGACTCGGCTAACCGCCTGTTCAATCTCTGGCGTCAGTTTCGGGGCGTAGTTGATGCGCAGGCAGTTACGGTATTTGCCGGAGGCGGAAAAAATGCTGCCGACGGCGATCTGCACGCCCTGTTGCTCCAGATAGCGGTTCAGTCGCAGGGTATCAAATTCGTCGTCCAGCTCAATCCACAGCATAAAACCGCCGCGCGGCTGGCTGACGCGGGTGCCGGGCGGGAAATATTTCATGATCCAACCGGTCATCCGATCGCGGTTTTGCTGATAGCGGGTCCGCATGCGCCGCAGATGCTGCAGGTAATGGCCGTGACGGATAAAGTCGGCAATCGCCAACTGCGGTTGGGTGGCGGTGGAGCCGGTGCCGATATATTTCATGTGCAGCACGCGCTCCAGATAGCGGCCGGGGGCAATCCAGCCGATACGCAGGCCGGGCGCCAGCGTTTTGGAAAAGGAACTGCACAACAGCACGCGGCCATCGTCGTCGAAGGACTTGATGGTGCGCGGCCGAGGATACTGGTAAGCGATGTCACCGTAGACGTCATCTTCGATGATCGCCACATCATGGCGCTGCGCCAGCGTCAGCAACCGCTGCTTGCGCGCTTCGGGCATGATGTAGCCCAGCGGGTTGTTGCAGTTGGGCGTCAACAGAATTGCCTTGATCGGCCACTGGTCCAGCGCCATTTCCAACGCCTCCAGGCTGATGCCGGTCAGCGGGTCGGTCGGGACCTCCAGCGCTTTCATGCCCAACCCTTTCAGCGTTTGCATGGTGCCGTGAAAACAGGGGGAGTCCACCGCCACAATGTCCCCCGGCTGGCACACGGCGCGCAGCCCGGCGGACAGCGCCTCATGGCAACCTGTGGTGATCACCAACTGGTCGGCGCTTATCTGGCAGCCGGAATCCAGCAGCAGGCGGGCGATTTGCTCACGCAATCCCATCACGCCCTGAATATTGTCGTAATACAGGCTGCGCAGATCGCCATGGCGGCCCACATGCCCCAGCGCCTTCACCAGCGGTTTCAGCGTCGGCTCGCTGATATCCGGCATGCCACGCCCCAGCTGTACCAAATCTTCACGCGGTTTGGTGCGGATCAGTTCCAGCACCTGCTCCCATTGCGAAATGTCTACCGGCCGCTGCACCGGGCGGGTGACGGCAGGCAGCTCGGCTAAGGTGCGCAGCCCCCGCACGAAATAGCCCGATTTCGGCCGCGCCTCCACCAGTTGGCTCTCTTCCAGCAGGCGGTAAGCCTGTTGCACCGTGCTGATGCTGACGCCGTGTTCCTGGCTCAGCATGCGTACCGACGGCAGGCGATCGCCGGCGGGATAAAGCCCCTGTTCGATGCGTTGGCTGAGGATGGCGGCCAGCGTGGCATAGCGTGTCATACAGATACCCAAAATAAGAGTGAATGGGAAAATAACCGGCACAGATGGGATTAAATTAGACCATTCAGATACGCAGAGACAGCTTTTGTATGGAGAAAATACCCCTGACTTGAATCTGTACCGTTTTTCACTCGCGCCGCATCATGAACGCCGAGGCTAAATCGAAGGAGAACGCAATGATGACCCTGTTTGCAGATGGTGCGCCGGCGCGGAGCCGGTTATTCTTTTTCCGTTGGCGTTTGTACCTGCAACGCTACCGCACGCGTAAATCGCTGTTGCTGCTGGACGACGCGCAGTTGGCGGATGTCGGTCTGACGCGCGCCGATGCGCGGCGGGAAGGGCGCAAACCTTTTTGGCTGGAATAATAAGGAAACGGCATGCTGAAGTTATTGGGTAAAGCATCATCGATTAACGTGCGCAAGGTACTGTGGACCTGCCATGAACTTGAGGTGGCATTACAGCGGGAGGATTGGGGCAGCGGTTTTCGCTCCACCCAGGAACCGGCGTTTTTGGCGCTTAACCCCAACGGGCTGGTGCCGGTACTGATCGACGGCGAGCGGGTGCTGTGGGAATCCAATACGATTTGCCGCTACCTGGTGGGCCGTGAAGGGCGCCAGGATCTGCTGCCGTTGGAGCCGGGCGCGCGGGCCGGGGTCGAGATGTGGATGGACTGGCAGGCTACCGACCTGAACAACGCCTGGCGCTATGTTTTCATGTCGCGGGTGCGTCAGGATGCCGCTTATCAGGATCAGGCCCGGTTGGCGGATGCCGAAAGGGAGTGGAACCGGCTGATGGGCATACTGGAACAGCACCTGGCGCAGGGCCAGGCTTATATGGCCGGTGCGGCTTTTAGCCTGGCGGACGTGGTGATCGGGCTGTCGTTGAACCGCTGGTTGATGACGCCGTTCTCGCGCCCGGATTACCCGAGGCTGAATGCGTATCTGCAACGGCTTAAGCAGCGGTCGGGGTTCTTGCTGTATGGTGCCAACGGTTTGCCGTGATATGAAATAAAATATCCATTTTATTGAGGTCGATGACAAAGTGGTCTGTGAGCCTGAGATACCCGGGCCTAGCGCACTGAGGGGCCATTATGGGACACGTCCCTGTGTCCCACCCTACGGGCCGACTTGAAGTCGTTCCAATTTGCTCCCGGCAAATTGGTCGACGGCCAAGGCCGTTACGACCCCTTCGGCACGCTTTCCCTAATAACGGACTTTGTCAGCAGTCTGAATAAAATATCCATTTTATCCGTGCGTTCTTCACCGCTGGGTGCCGCGTATCGCGATCGTCACGCCGTTGCATCATGGCCTGCAGGGTTTCATGAACGGCATCACGGATATGAGTTTTATTTTTCCTTTGGCTTGTCATTGAAATTTATATTCCATATAACCTTGTCTCAGATGGCGCGTTTCATTAAGCGGCGCGCCGGCCACATTACGGATATCGGCAGGGGAGAAGGTGATGAAACAGGTACGCGTTGGGTTAATTGGCACCGGCTACATTGGGCGTTGCCACGCTATTGCTTATGCGCAGGCGGCCACGGTATTTCCACTGAAAGGCGAACTGGTGTTGGAAATGCTGGCGGAAGTGACGCCGGAGTTGGCGCAACAGCGCGCCGCCGAGTTTGGTTTCTCACGCTCTACCGGCGACTGGCGGCAGTTGGTGGCGGATCCGGCTATTGATGTGGTGGATATCTGCGCTCCAAACTTCCTGCACAAGGAGATGGCGCTGGAGGCGATCCGCCACGGTAAACATGTTTATTCCGAAAAACCGCTGGCGCTGGACGCCAGTGATGCCGCCGAAATGGTGCAGGCCGCCCGCGCCAAAGGGGTTAAAACGCTGGTGGGTTTCAACTATATGAAGAACCCGACCAGCCAGCTGGCACGCGAAATTATCGCCAACGGCGAGATTGGCGAGGTGGTGCATTTCTACGGCACCCACAATGAGGACTATCTCGCCGATCCGCGCACCCCGATAGACTGGCACTGCCGCAAGGCCAGCGCCGGATTGGGCGCGCTGGGGGATCTGGCAGCGCACATCGTCAACATGGCGCATTACCTGGTGGGCGATATCGTGGCGGTCTCCGGCGACATGCAGACCATTATCAAACAGCGGCCGGATGCCAAAGACCCGACGGTGATGCATGACGTGGAAAACGAAGATCAGGCCAGTGCGCTGGTGCGTTTTGCCGGCGGCGCCATGGGCACTATCGAAACCTCGCGCATTGCCTGCGGGCGCAAGATGGGGCTGACCTACGTGGTGACCGGCACCAAAGGCACGCTCAGCTATACCCAGGAACGGATGGCGGAACTGAAGCTGTATCGCCATGACGAGCCGGCAGAGCGGCAGGGCTTCAAAACGCTGCTGGTGGGGCCGAAGCACCCGGACTACGCGGCGTTTTGCATCAGCGCCGGGCACGGTATCGGTTTTAACGATCAGAAAACGGTGGAGATCCGCGATCTGGTTAACGGCATTGCCGCCGGCGACCGCATGTGGCCGGATTTCGAAGAAGGTTGGAAAGTGTCCTGCGTGCTGGATGCGATAGCCGCTTCCGCCGAGCAGCGTCGCTGGCTCGATATCAATCGCGATTAGGCGGCCGGCTATGGCGCGCCCAGGCTGAAAACGCCATAGCTTAGGATGTTAATCAGCTACCAGCTTAATAAGTTGTTAAGCTGGTAGCTTGATGTGATTAAAAATGCAAAGCATGAACAACCGAACGTGCCCAAACCGTCGGCGGCGTAAACCCTTTCCCTGCCAACCCAGGCTAACATCCGTTCAATCCCTGTGATCCGTTCTCCTGGCAGACCGCCTAGTGGCGGATGAGCCATTGATGAAAGACGCGGGTCACGATCGGCATCCAGAGGAAAACCACCAGCGCGACCACGGTAGCGTCATTGAGAAAATGGCCGGGCAGCGTCCCCCCCAATTGCGGCAGCAGTTTGCCCCAGAACCAGGGCACCAGATTGGTGGAGGGGAAGATCACCAGCAGGGTGATCAAAAACTGTTTCCACTTGGCGGGTGGCCGGGTAGTGGCGCTCGGTGGCGTGAACCAGAATTCCGCGCCGGGGCGAATATCCACGTGGTCGTCTTCCAGCAACAGCGGCGCCACTTCTTCGATGTATTTCTTGCGCAGCGGCGAGTTGTTCCACAGGTTCAAATTGTCGATGCTGTCAAAACGCACCAATATCGTATAAGCCTGCTCGCTGCCGGTAGGGCGGATCACGTTAACACCCAGGTGGCCGGCGAAGCCGGCGGCTTCCGGCATAATGCGTTTCAGCCAGGCCTCGTAGGCCTGTTCCTGACCCGGTGCCAGACGATGAGTGATCACTAACGTGACGTGCTGCTGATGAACCATTAAGTCGACTCCAAAAAAGACCCCGGCGCGGCCGGGGCGGGCAATTATTTCATCACTCGCAGCGGTGCAAGGGGCGTCAGAGAGGCTGCGTCGTCAACGCCCATGTCGTAAGTGCCGCCGTGCTCACGCACCAGCGCCATCACCGCGTCGTAGGTTTCTTTGTGCGCCCAGTTACGTTGATATTCCAACAGCACCTGCTGCCAGGTCACCGGGGTGGCACCGGCCTGGACCATGGGATCGATAGTGCGATCATGCACATTGACCGAACTGCCGCCGGAAGTGTCGGTAACCACATAAACGTCGTAACCGGCTTCCAGTGCCATCAATGCCGGACAGGTCAGAGAGACCTCGTTCCACAGCGCGGAAATCACCAGCTTCTTGCGGCCGATGGCCTCGACGGCCCTGACAAAAGCGGCATCTTCCCAGACATTCATCGTGGTGCGCTTAACGGGGGCGATCTCAGGGCGAACCGCCAGCAGTTCCGGCCAAATAGCGCCGCTGAAACGCTCGGTTTCGACCGCGCTGAACAGCGTCGGAACGTTAAAGATCTTGCCGGCTTTGGCCAAACCGACAACGTTGTTTTTCAGTAGCCGACGATCAATATTAGCCTCGCCAAAGGTCATCTGCGGCTGGTGGTCGATAAAAATCAGCGCGGAGTTATCTTTATCAAGTAATTGAAATTCAGACATGATTTACTTTCCCAATCCTACTGCGAATTAACCGCCGTAATGCAAAGCCGATAAAATGCAGGGTAGACAGGGGCTGATTTCAAAGATAGCGCAGAATTTTTGCCATCTTGTTGAGTTTTTTTATACACGGGGGAATACGGTGAGATTAAACCTGGAAGCGTTACTGATTTTGGATGCGCTGGATCGGCACGGCTCGTTCGCCGCTGCGGCTTCGGCGCTGTTCAAAACGCCCTCGGCGCTGAGCTATATGGTGCAGAAACTGGAGAGCGATCTCGAGGTTACCCTGCTTGACCGTTCCGGCCACCGGGCGAAATTTACCGATACCGGCAAACTGATGTTGGAAAAGGGTCGGGTGCTGCTGCGGGCGGCGCAGGATCTGGAACAGCAGGCGCGCTATGTGGAAAACGGCTGGGAAAGCGAGATCACGCTGGGCATTGACGCATCCTTCCCGTTCGAACGGCTGTTGCCGCTGATTGAAGAGTTTTATCAGCACCATCATCATACCCGCCTGGCCTTTAGTCATGAGGTGCTGGCCGGCTCCTGGGAGTCGCTGGTTTATGGCTGCGCGGACATTATTATCGGCGCTATTTGTGAACCGCCGTCGCGCGTTGGCTATGCTTTCAGTCAATTGGGCCGGCTGGATTACGTGTTTGCCGTGGCCCCGCAGCACCCGCTGGCGGCGCTGGCAGAGCCCTTGCTGAAGGCCGATATCCGGCAGCACCGGGCAGTAGTAGTACGGGATACCTCGCGGGTGAATGCCCCGCAGAACCTCAATATCCTCGAGGAGCAAGATCAACTGACGGTCTTTGGCTTTGACGCCAAACTGCGGGCGCAGCTCAGCGGCCTTGGCTGCGGTTATCTGCCGCGCTACCTGGCCGAACCTTACCTTAAAAGCGGCGAACTGGTGGCGAAGATCGTCGAAGCGGAACGTTGCAGCGATGTCGCCTATTTTGGCTGGCGTGAAAGCGCCACCGGTCTGGCGGCGAAATGGTGGCGCGAACGGTTACAGCAGTATGCCGATGCCGGGGATGTCTACCCCGGTCATCTCTGATTAGCGTTTTTTGATGCATGGCAAAAGGAAAATCGGGTAATGAAAGGTGAACATCGGTACGACGTGGAAGTGAACTGGGAAGGTAACCTGGGCGCCGGTACGCCGGATTACAAATCTTACGGCCGCGATCATCGCATCAGCGCCGCAGGCAAGGCGGATATTGCCGGTTCCGCCGATCCGGCCTTTCGCGGCGACGCCGCCCGCTGGAATCCGGAGGATCTGCTGGTGGCGTCAGTCAGCGCCTGTCACAAACTTTGGTATCTACACCTGTGCGCCACGTCGGGGATTTCGGTGCTGGCCTATCAGGACAACGCCGTCGGCATCATGCGCGAAGATGCCCAGCGCGGCGGGTTCTTTACTTCGGTGACGCTACGCCCGCGGGTAACGGTGCGGGACGGCGACGATCTGCAACTGGCGCAACAACTGCATGAAAAAGCGCACCACCTGTGCTTTATCGCCAACTCGGTCAATTTCCCTATCGACTGTCAGCCACAGGCCGTTTACGCAAATAGCTGATTTTTAACTTTGCTTTACCGCTTTCGTTATTTTGAGCGCCACTGCGGCTCGCAGATACTGAGGAAAATTTCCTACAGCGAGCCGCAGCATGTCCTCAACCCAACGCCACAGCCACTATCTGCATTCTGCCCAGCGTAACTGGATCCGGCAATTGAACCGGCGCTGGTACTGGCGGCTGGAACTGCCGACCTGGGGCATTATGGCGGCGGTTTACGGCGGCTGGTTTGGCGTGGCACAGTACTGGCAGACGATGGGGCCGTGGCTTGGCACGCCGCTGCTGATCCTGTTGACCACCTGGTATATGTCGTTGCAACATGAACTTATCCATGGCCACCCAACGCGCTGGCCGCGAGTCAATCAGCTGTTTGGCCTGTTGCCGCTGGCGGTTTGGTATCCCTATGGTCTGTATCGCGATTCGCATATTCAGCACCACCGCAATGAACATCTGACCGATCCGCATGAAGATCCCGAAAGCTATTATTTCAGCCAGGCCCAATGGCGGCGTTTCCCACGGCTGTTTCCGCTGTTGGCGAAGGTGCGCAATACGCTGGTCGGGCGCATTGCGTTTGGCCCGGCGCTGGATATTGCCGCTACGTTGGTCAACGCACTGAAGGCTATCGCCGCCGGCGAAGTACGTACGCTGGCGATGTGGCTGGTGCACCTGCTGCTGTTGGTGGTGCTGCTGGGGTGGTTGCAACAGCAGGGCATTGGCGCGGCGTTTTACCTGTTGGCCGTCAGTTACCCGGCGCTGGCGCTGACCAAGGTGAGATCGTTTTTTGAGCATCGCGCCGTTGAAGCTCCGCAGGCACGTTCTATTATTAATGAGGCGGCGTGGCCGTGGCGGCTGCTGTTTCTCAATCTGAACTATCATTTAGTTCACCATGATCTGCCCGGCTTGCCGTGGTACGGTTTACGGGAAGTGTATCTGGCGGAGCGCGGCGCGTACCGGCAGCGCAGCCAGGGATTTGTGGTGCAGGGCTATGGCCAATGGGTGAGTGACTACGCATTTACCCCGGTTGCCGTTGAGGTTCACCCTTTCAGTGGCGGTGAAACATCGGCGGCGCACCAGGGCGAATATGACGCCTGGCCGGCAGAGACATTGATTGCGCGATGGAAGCGCGTTTCTCAGGATTTTCCAATCGATCTGGCCAAATAGCCGGAAAACACACAACAAGAGGAAAAAGTATGGCTATCACCCCATCACGCGGACGTTTCTTTGCTCTGGCGTTGACCTTGCTCGCTGCGAGCGTCGGCGTGGCGCAGGCGGCCGATACGGTGCGCGTCGGGTCTAAAATCGACACCGAAGGTTCGCTGCTCGGCAACATCATCGTGCAGGTGCTGGAATCCAACGGCATCAAAACCACCAACAAATTGCAGCTCGGCACCACCAAGGTGCTGCGCGGGGCGATCACCTCCGGCGAGATTGACGTCTACCCGGAATACACCGGCAACGGCGCATTTTTCTTCTCCGATGAGAAAGATCCGGCGTGGAAAAACGCTCAGGCCGGTTTCGAGAAGGTGAAGAAGCTCGATTATGACAAGAACAAAATAGTCTGGCTGGCTGCCTCGCCGGCCAACAATACCTGGACTATCGCCATCCGTCAGGACGTGGCGGACGCCAACCACCTGAAAACCCTGGCCGACCTGGGCAAGTGGATCAACGGCGGCGGCAAGTTCAAGCTGGCGGCTTCGGCGGAGTTTATCGAACGCCCGGATGCGCTGCCAGCGTTCCAAAATGCTTACGGCTTTAAACTGAATCAGGATCAACTGCTGTCGCTGGCCGGCGGCGATACCGCCGTGACCATCAAGGCGGCGGCGGAGCAAACCTCCGGCGTGAATGCGGCGATGGCCTACGGCACCGACGGCCCGGTGGCGGCGCTGGGGCTGCAAACGCTGGAAGATCCAAAAGGCGTGCAGCCGATTTACGCACCGGCGCCGATTATCCGCGAGGCGGCGTTGAAACAGCACGCCAATATCGCCGAGCTGCTGAAGCCGGTATTTGCCTCACTGGATGGCCCGACGCTGCAGAAACTCAACGCGCAGATCGCGGTGGAAGGCCAGGATGCCAAACAGGTTGCGGCCGCTTATCTGAAAGAGAAAGGATTTGTTAAGGGATAACGCCGATCTTCCCCCTCTCCCCTTGGGAGAGGGGCGGGATACGGCCCACCAGACATGGAGCCGGAGAGTTTCTTTGATTATTGCCGTAAAAAACCGCGTTTTACTGACATTGCTCATCCTGTTGCTGCTGGCCGCATTTGGCCTGCCATTTCTCAGCTATGCCCCCAATCGCCTGCTGTCGGGCAAGCCCATTTCCCTGATCTCCCTGCTGCATGGCCCGGCGTTGTGGCTGTTGGCGCCGATGCTGGTGCTGGCGGTGCTTAGCCTGCTGGCGCCGAGCAGGCGCAATGCGTTGCTCACCGCGCTGGCCGCTTCGGCATTGCTGACGCTGGCCTTCTGGCTGAGCGGCCATGCCGCACAACAACTGGCGCAGGAAGGGGCCAAACTGGCGCGCACCTCCTGGGGCAGCGGCTGCTGGCTGATAGTGGCGTTGAGCTTGCTGATGGCCGCCGACGCGTTGACCCGCCTCGCTGCCTCGCACCTGTGGCGTATCCTCGGCAATCTGCTGGTGGTGCTGCCTGCGTTAGCGCTGCTGTTTGGGCATCAGTTGGATCAGCTTTCGTTGCTGAAAGAGTACTACAACCGGCAGGAGGTGTTTGACGCCGCGCTGTTACAGCACCTGACCATTCTGCTGGCGACGCTGGTACCGGCGCTGCTGATTGGCGTGCCGCTCGGGGTACTGTGTTTCCGTTCCCGTCGCTGGCAAACGCCGATCTTCTCCACCCTGAACATTATCCAGACCGTGCCCTCGATTGCGCTGTTTGGTCTGCTGATAGCACCATTGGCCGGATTGGCGACGGCGGTACCCTGGCTGGCGGAGCACGGCGTGAGCGGCATCGGCATGGCGCCGGCGATCGTTGCGCTGGTGCTGTACGCCCTGTTGCCGCTGGTGCGCAGCGTGGTGGCCGGGCTGCAAAGCGTGCCGGCCAGCGTGATCGAGTCTGCGCGTGGCATGGGCCTGACGCGCGGGCAGATTTTCTTGCGCGTGCAGTTGCCGCTGGCGTTACCGCTGTTTCTGACCGGCGTGCGCATTCTGGCGGTGCAAACCGTCGGCATGGCGGTGGTGGCGGCGCTGATCGGTGCCGGGGGGTTTGGCGCCATCGTCTTCCAGGGCCTGCTCAGCAGCGCGCTGGATTTGGTGTTGCTGGGGGTGATCCCGGTGATTGTGATGGCGGTAATCGTCGATTCGCTGTTTAAATTTATGGTTTCATTATTGGAAGTGTCACGCCGATGATTCACTTTAACCAGGTCAGCAAGATTTTTCAGGGCAAGCCGGCGGTGGACGACCTTACGCTGCAGATTGCCGAGGGCGAATTTGCCGTACTGATCGGCACCTCGGGTTCCGGTAAATCCACGACGTTAAAAATGATCAACCGGCTGATCGAGCACGATCAGGGCAAGATTTATTTTGCCGGCGAGGAGATCCAGAAATTCAAACCGCAGGATCTGCGCCGCCGGATGGGCTATGCCATCCAGTCGATTGGCCTGTTTCCGCACTGGACGGTGGAGGAGAACATCGCCACCGTGCCGCAGCTGCTGAAATGGCCGCGAGCGCGCATCCGTGACCGGGTGACCGAACTGCTGGAGCTGCTGCACCTGGAGCCGGATCTGTTCCGCCGCCGCTACCCGCACCAGCTTTCTGGCGGGCAGCAGCAGCGGGTTGGGGTGGCGCGCGCGCTGGCCGCCGATCCCGAGGTGCTGCTGATGGATGAGCCTTTCGGTGCGCTGGATCCGGTGACGCGGGCGGCGCTGCAAACGGAGATTGCGCGCATTCATCATCTTTCCGGGCGCACCATCGTGCTGGTGACGCACGACATCGACGAAGCGCTGGCGCTGGCGGACCGCATCGTATTGCTCGATCAGGGGCGTATTGTGCAGCAGGGTACGCCGCTGGAGATGCTGACCGCGCCGGCCAACGATTTTGTCCGCGATTTCTTCGGCCGCAGCGATCGCGGCATCAAGCTGCTGTCGCTGGGAACGGTGGCGGAGCGCGTGCGTCCCGGCAGTGCCGACGGCGAGCCGATCGCTGCCGCCATGAGCCTGCGCGAAGCCCTGTCGGTGTTTGTGGCGCGCGGCAGTGAACGTTTACCGGTGGTGGGCGAACAGGGCGAAGCGCTCGGCGTGCTGCATTTCAACGATCTGATTAACCAAAAGGCGCTGTCATGAGTGCGCAGCGTCCCACGCGCTGGCTGCGCGATCCGCTGCCCTGGACCTTTGCATTGCTGCTGGCGCTGGTGTTTGGCATGAATCATTTGCACGGGCTGTTCGCTGCCTGGTTCCCCGATCTGGACCGGCCGGTCTATCAGCAAGACAGCTTTATCTCGCTGGTGTGGGCGCATCTGTTGCTGGTGGCGATTTCCAGCCTGATCGCCGTGGTGATTGGCGTGGCGGCCGGGATTGGCGTGACCCGCCGGGCCGGCAAGGAGTTCCGCTCGCTGGTGGAAACCCTGGTGGCGGTCGGTCAGACCTTCCCGCCGGTGGCGGTGCTGGCGGTTGCCGTGCCGGTGATGGGCTTTAGCGAGCAGCCGGCGATTATTGCCCTGGTACTGTACGGCCTGCTGCCCATCTTGCAGGGGACGCTGGCGGGGATTGAATCGGTGCCCAGCGCCACGCGTGAGATTGCGCAGGGAGTGGGGATGAACGCCAGGCAGATCCTGTGGCGGGTCGAGCTGCCGCTGGCGGCGCCGGTGATTGTCGCCGGTATCCGCACGTCGGTCATCATTAACATCGGCACGGCGGCGATCGCCTCCACCGTCGGCACCAAAACGCTGGGTTCGCCGATCATCATCGGCCTGAGCGGTTTCAATACCGCCTATGTGATCCAGGGCGCAGCGGTGGTGGCCTTGCTGGCGATCATCACCGATATGCTGTTTGAGCGCTGGGTGCGCTATCTCACCGCCTGGCGTCAGCAGACGCTGGCGGATCCTTCTGTGGGGTAAGGGACATGAAGCAGGTATCTTTGCCGATGTACGGCGTTACGCATCAACCGGCCGAGGCCTTTTGGCAGGTGCTGCGCGAAAAACTTCAAGACTTGGGGCTGGCGGATTTGCCGCCGCAACTGAGTTGGCCGCAGGATTTGGCGCGGCACTGGCAGCAGGACGATGTCTTGCTCAGCCAGACCTGCGGCTATCCGCTGGTCAGTAGCCTGCCGCAGGTACAACTGGTCGGTACTTATCACTATCGCGTCGAGGGTTGCGAGGGGCCGGAATACAGCAGCTGGTTGGTGGTACGCGATGATGAGCCGGGCGAAAGCCTGGCGGATTTTCGTGGTCGGGTAGCGGCCTATAACAGCACCGATTCGCAGTCTGGCCATAACAGCCTGCGCGCACTGATCGCGCCTTTGGCGCAAGACGGAAAATTCTTCCGCGCCGCCATTGCCTCCGGCGCGCATTATCAATCGCTCAGGCTAATCCAAAGCCGCGAAGCGGACATTGCGGCCATTGACTGCGTCAGCCTGGAATTGCTCAAACGGGCGCAACCGCAGGCGTTGGCGGGGGTGAAAATTATTGGCCGGACGGCCGTCGTTCCGGGGCTGCCGCTGATTACTCCTGCGCATACGCCGCCGGAACAGCTGGAAATATTGCGCGCCGGAGCGAAGGCGATGGTGGGGGAAGCGGTGAGCGATAGCCTGCTGATTGGCGATTTCACGCTGGTCCCCCGTTCGGCGTACCAAAAAATCACCGCACTGGAACAACAGGCCGCCGCGCTGGGGGTGACGGCGTTGTAGGCGTTCCCCAGGCGGCGCTTGCCAAATTTACAGCAGGCCGCCGCCGTCGATATCAATCACGCTGCCGGTGATAAAGCCGTTTTCCATTGCCAGCAGATACCCTGCCGCCACGTCCGCCGCCTGGCCGACGCGCCCGACCGGCAGCCCGGCGCCGATGTTGGCGAACATCGCCTGACGCCGTTCGGCGCCAAGGGCATCGTAAGCTTCGGTGGCGGTAACGCCGGGGCTGACCACGTTGACCCGTCGCGGCGCCAGCTCTTTCGCCAACTGTTTGCCAATCGCCTCCAGCGCCGCATTGATGCCGGTTTTAATCAACTGCCCGCTGAGGTATTTGCGCGACAGCTGGCCGGAGGTCAGGGTGATGGAGCCCTGTGGCGACAAGGTAGGCAGCGCAGCCTGTATGGCACGCAATGCGCCCCACAGTTTGACGTCGAAATTGGCCTGCGCCTCGTCAAAATCCGTATCCGCCAGCAGTTTGGCCTGGACGACCGGCCCGGCGGTGAACACCAGATGATCGAACTCGCCGACCTCGGCGAACAGCGCACGCAGCGAACTTTCGTCGGTGACGTCCGCCTGCATTACCCGCAGGTGGCCGCCGTCGGCGGGCTGATAGTGTTGCATGCACCCGGTGCGGCGTGAGGCCAGCACTACGCTGGCGCCGTTTGCCACGGCGGCGTAAGCCACTGCCGCGCCGATACCGCTGTTACCGCCAAGGATCACCAGCTTTTGCCGGTTCAGGGAAGAAGAAGAGAGGGTCATGATAGCGCCTCGATTGCCATGAATGTCGATGCTATCTATCATCAATCATTGAAAATCCGCGAAAAATCAGCCTAAATGGTAAACACTTATAAATTATTTTTAATAATAGGCGTAACGCCAGGATCTCCATGACATCCTTTATCGATCTCGACGTGTTCGTTCGTACGGTTGACGGCGGCAGCTTTTCAGAGGCGGCACGTGCGTTGGATATCACCCCGGCGGCGGCCAGCATTGCGGTTAAAAGGCTGGAGCAGCGGCTGGGGGTACGGTTGTTGGTGCGCTCCACCCGCAGCCTGCGGTTGACGGAGGAAGGGCGGCGTTATCTTGATAGCGCCCGGCTGGCGTTAGGCGCGTTGGCGGAAGGGGAACAGGCGATACGCGAGAAACACCAGGGGCTATCCGGCATGCTGCAAATTTCTGCGCCGTCGGATTTTGGCCGCAACCTGCTGTTGGGTTGGCTGGACGAATTCAAGCTACAGCACCCGCATATTCAGCTGCAATTGCTGATTAACGACCGCCAGGCCGATCTGTTCCGCGAGCCGGTAGACATTGCGCTGCGCTTTGGCCAACTGGCGGATTCTTCGCTGGTGGCGCTGCCCATTTTGCCGCAGCACCGGCGCTTAATCTGCGCCAGCCCGGCTTATCTGCAACGGTATGGGGTGCCGCAGACGCCGGCAGAACTGGCGCAACACGGCATTCTGATTTATCAGCCCAGCGGGCGCAGGCAGGCCGAATGGCGCTTGTGGCGTGGGGATGAGTGCATTGAAGTGCCGTTGAACGGCCATTATTTTACCGACGACGGCGAGGTGGCGCGGCGCTGGGCGCTGGCCGGGCACGGTATTGTCCGTAAATCGGCCATCGATGTGGTGGCGGATATTCACGCGGGGCGTTTGGTGCAGCTATTGCCGGAATGGCAGAGCGACGCGGTGCCCATCAGCCTGGTGTGCCCGCACCGTTCGCAGGTATCGGAGCGCGTCAGGCTGTTGCAACGTTTTTTACAGCAACGTTGCCAGGGCTGGATGGAGCATCACTTGGCTTGAATGCTGTCCGCCGGAGCCGTGCTTACGGCGGCATCGCTGGTGGTGGTGCTTTCTTCGAGCGGCGTGGTGGAACGGGTGTACATATTCAGCCCGGCCAGGAATACGCCACCCAGTGAACCAAAGGCGGCCAGGGCGATAACGATGATAAAGGCTTTTTTCAGCATAGGAATAATTTCGCAGGTTGTTCGGAACAGCGGGAATTATAGACCCTTTGTCGGGTGAAACAAGACTCGTTTTTATACCCGTGGTCTTTCCTGCCGCAGCTTTGTTGGCGGCGGCATAGGGGCGAATATCTTCGCCCCTGGTCATACTATTTGCTGTTTATACGGCTTGCCGGGCGGGTGAACAGGTATTTGCCCAGCGTCACCAGCACCACCGCAGCGACGATAATCACCAGCGCGGCCCATTCACGCGGCGCCAACGACTCGCCGGCAAAGCCGATGCCGAGCAGCACCGCCACCACCGGGTTGACGTAGGCATAGCTGGTCGCTACCGCCGGGCGCACGTTTTTCAGCAAAAACATGTAGGCGCTGATCGCCAACATGGAGCCGAAGACGATCAGATAACCCAGCGCGAAGAAGCCTTTGGCGCTGGGCATCTGGGTGAGGCGTTCGCCGCTCAGTTGGCTGACCGCCAGCAACACCACGCCGGCGACCAGCATTTCCGCCGCACCGGCCATGGGCCCTGCGGGGAGTGAGATGCGTGACCCCAGCACCGATCCAAACGCCCAACTGGCGGAGGCCAGCAAGATGAGCAGCGCGCCGGTCGGGTTGCCGACCAGGTTATTGCCGGTATTCAGCAGCACGATCCCCACCAGGCCCAGCGCAATGCCCGCCCATTCCAGTTTGGTATTGCGCATGCCCCACAGCAGGCTGAAACACAGGGTAAACAGCGGTACCGTCGCCACCATTACCGCGGCAATGCCGGAAGGCACGTTCTGATGCTCCGCCACGGTCACCAGGCCGTTGCCCACAGCCAACAGCAAAATGCCGATGGTGCCGGCGGCCAGCCACTGTTTTGGCGTTGGCAGGGCATGGCCGCGCAGCGCCAGGAAACTGAACAGCACGATCCCGGCGACCAGAAAGCGAATGCCGGCCATCATCAACGGCGGCCAGCTCTCTACGCCCAGACGAATAACGAAGTAGGTCGACCCCCAAACAATATATAACGTGAACAGTGCCCCGATTAACGGCAGGACGTTACGGCTATTTTGGCTAAGCATGGGTTTTTATTCTGCAGGGAAGGTTATTATTAGAGGACTCAGTAAACCCGATCGGGTGGAGGATAAGCAACGCTTTTCAGCAGTTTTTTAATGGAGAAAGGGCCAGTGAAAAAGCGATATTCCGCCGAATGGCAGGTAACCCGCGCGGTTACGGGGCCGGTTTGTTCAGACGAGGCCAACTTACGGCGGGCAGAAAGATGGCCCAACCGACAGAAAGCAGCAACAGCATGATTTCCGGCGCGGTACCTGGCTGTATTGCACCCAACTTCCAGCCGATAATGCCCGCCAGCGGCCCGGCGATGGAACCCAGGACCGCCAGCGGCAAAGGGGCGGATTTGATCAGATCCAGCAGCCAAAACCACCAGCAGCCAAAGGCCAGCCACAGGGCAACCATCCATAACGGCAACAGGCTGTGGCCGCTGAAATGCAGCACGCCGGTGTAGTTCCACAGGCTGTCCATCAGGATACCTGTCAGGGCGGCCAACAGCGCCCATCGCCGCCGGTGCGCCGGGGTAAAGATGAGTGCCAGCACCGCGCCGGCCAGCAGTACGGCATTGACCCGATCGCGGCCCAGGACCGCCAGCAGCCAAGCGGTGTTGATCCCCAGCGTCGCCAGCCAGAATCCGGCGTGCGGTTTCATTGCGGTTTTGCCCAGTACATGGGGAGGGCCTGCTTACAGCAGCGAGATGCGATAAGCGCAACGTCGCGCGCCGGCCAGGATATGTTCGGAACGCTCAACCTGCGCCTGCAACACCTCGGTGAAAATGCTCAGTTCAGCGCGGCAGAATCCCTGGCAGACGGTGGCGGCGGCGCAGATCGGGCAGTGATTTTCCACCAACAGAAACGAGCCGTCTTCCTGGGCGCGCCATTCGGCCATGTAGCCTTCGCGGGTGCGGATGGCCGTCAGGCGCGCGACGCGCTCTTGCAAATCGGTCGCGCCGATCATCGCCTGTTTGTAGTTAATGCGCGTTTCCTGTTCGCGGGTGTCGATCAGCAAGTCAATCGCCTGTTCGCCCAGTTTGTCGCGCACGGTGCGCAGCAGTTGCACCGTTAATTCGGAATGGGTATCCGGAAAACGTGCATTACCGGCAACGGTCAGATGCCACAGCTGCACCGGGCGGCCGACGCCGCGCGTTTCCGCCACCGCTTCAACCAAGCCCTCTTTCGCCAGCTTGACGAACTGCTGGCGCGCAGCTTCACCGGTGGTGCCAAGGACTTTCCCTGCATCAGACGCTTGTTGTGGGCCGCGGGTTTTCAATAGTGTCAACAAACGGTCACTGACCGACTGTGCGGTGCTATCGCTATTTTCCAAGTTTATTCTTGACATATTTCTCCGCCTCGCCCTACCATTATTCCAAGTTAACACTTGTTAAATTTAACGCAATATCACCCGCAACTCAATGCCATTACTCTGAAAACAGGACGACAACTGTGATAACTAACGATGATAGTCGCTGGGGCGATCTTTTCTCCGGCAAAAATGGCGCCAGCGCGATTGCGCTCTCACTCGGCGTAGCGCTGCACGCCATCAATATTCTGGTCGCCACCACTATTTTGCCCTCGGTGGTGCAGGATATCGGCGGCCTGAATCTCTATGCCTGGAACACCACGCTGTTTGTGGTGGCGTCCATTCTCGGCTCTGCGTTATCCGCGCGGTTGCTCAGCGGCTATGGCGCACGCAGCGCCTATCTGGTGGCGTCGCTGTTTTTTATCGCCGGAGCCATGTTGTGCGCGCTGGCGCCGTCGATGCCGGTGATGCTGATCGGCCGAACGGTGCAGGGGTTTGGCGGCGGTCTGATCTTTGCGTTGTCCTACGCCATGATCAATCTGGTCTTTGAGCAAAAGCTGTGGCCGCGTGCGATGGCGCTGGTGTCGGCGATGTGGGGCATTGCGACGCTGGTGGGGCCGGCGGTGGGCGGGATTTTTGCCGAACTGAACGCCTGGCGCTGGGCATTCGGCATCCTGTTGCCGATCATGGTGCTGTACGCCGGTTTCACTTTCCTGATCCTGCCCAAGGGGAAACCTCAGCAACAGGCGGCGCCGTTGCCGGTGGCTCAGTTGCTGCTGTTGGCGACGGCGGTGCTGGTGGTATCTGCCGGTAGCCTGGCGGACAGCGCGTGGGTCAACATGGGCGGCATTGCTCTGGCGCTGCTGTTGATGGCCTGGCTGATACAGCGCGAAGCGCACTCTCGCGCACGGCTGTTGCCGCATGGCGCTCTGCGTCGCGGCTCCCAGCTGGCCTCGCTGTATATCACCGTCTCCCTGCTGGTGGTAGGCATGACCAGCGAAATCTTCGTGCCTTACTTCCTGCAAACCCTGCATGGTCAATCGCCGCTGATCTCCGGTTACATTGCGGCCACCATGGCGGCGGGGTGGACGCTGTCGGAGATCCTCAGTTCCGGCTGGCGCAGTGCGGGCATCCGCCGGGCGATCATCAGCGGGCCGCTGTTCGTGCTGGTGGGGTTGTTGGCGCTGGCTATCCTGATGCCGACACCTTCCGGCGGCCACTGGCTGGCGCTGACGCCGATCGTTATCGCGCTGACGCTGGTGGGATTCGGCATAGGTTTCGGCTGGCCGCATCTGCTGACGCGTATCCTGCAGGTCGCCCCTGAAGCGGATAAGGATATCGCCGGCGCATCCATCACCACGGTGCAGCTGTTTGCCACCGCCTTTGGCGCGGCGCTGGCCGGGATGATCGCGAATCTGGCCGGGCTGAACGAGCCGGGCGGGGCAGTGGGGGCGGCCAATGCCGCACGCTGGCTGTTCCTGCTGTTTGCCCTGGCGCCGTTGCTGGCGGTGTTTAGCGCCTGGCGCTGTGCGGCCATCGCGCCGCCGGCCAACGAGACGGGCAATTTTGTACAAAACCATCCGTCCACTGAATGATAGAATAAACTTCATTCAGCGGAGGCGGATACTATGGTGGAAAGCGCAGGGCGTAACGCTCGTCGGGAGCAGGCCAGCTTCATGCACGTCGACGAACTCGGCGGGTTGGGGGTGCTGCAGGCTACCTATCGCCGTCAGACTTTCTCGCGCCACAGCCACGAAGGCTTCTGCGTGGGGGTGATCGACGACGGCGCCCAGCGTTTTTACCGGACCGGCGGCGAGCACGTGGCGCCGCTGGGCAGCATCATTCTGGTCAACGCCGACGATATCCATACCGGCAGCGCCGCCAGCGAAGACGGCTGGTCCTATCAGGCAATGTATCCCACCCCGGAGTTGCTGGCGTTTCTCTCGCGAGATTTGAAAACCGGCGCCGGGGCAACGCCTTATTTCCCCCATCCGGTGATTCACGATGTCGGTCTTGCCGGGCAGCTGCGGCTGGCGTTCAGCCTGCTGCGCAGCGATGAAAACCGTCTGCTGAAAGAAACCATGGTGTTTTCTGCGCTCACCTGGCTGATGCTGCGGCACGGTAAAAGCCGCATCGACCCCGCGCCGCAGAGTAAGGCGCAGCGCCAGGTCACGCAGGTAAAGGCTTTTCTGGATGATTTCCCCGAGGCAGACGTTTCGTTGCTGGAGTTGGCGGAACGGGTGGCGCTCAGCCCTTACTATCTGCTGCGTCAGTTTCAATTGGCCACCGGTTTGCCGCCGCATGCTTACCAAATCCAGGCCCGGCTGCGCAAGGCGCGCCAAATGCTGAAGGCCGGCCACGGCGTGCTGGACAGTGCGCTGAGCAGCGGTTTTCACGATCAAAGCCATTTCCACCGCCATTTCCGCAAATCGATGGGCATCACGCCGGGCGACTATGTTAAATCGCTGAAATAGCCGCGCAATCCTGTGCAATACCCCGGAAGCCTCCTGCCGTAGGCTGTGCCTTCAAACGAAGGAGAACAGCATGACGCATTTATCAATCCTCACCGAGCCGCCGGTTTCCCGACTGCGCCCGGCGCTGCAAGGGGCGGCGGCGATTCTGCCGCTGTGTCTGGCGGTGTTGCCCTGGGGCATTCTGGCGGGGTCGATGGCCATTCAGAGTGGTTTGACCGCGGCGCAGGGGCTGGGCATGTCGGCCATTGTCTTTGCCGGAGCCTCGCAACTGGTGGCGATGGGCATGATCAAAGGCGGGGCGGGGTTGCTGGCCATTTTGGTCTCGACCTTTTTTGTCACCGCCCAACATTTTCTGTATGGCCTGCGGCTGCGGGAAAGCGTAGCGCCGCTCCCTTTACGTTGGCGTTTGCTGTTGGGGTTCCTGTTGACCGATGAGCTGTTTGCCCTCACCGGCAACCAGGCCCCGGCGCGCTTTAACCGCTGGTACGCGCTGGGTGCCGGGCTGACCTTTTACCTGAGCTGGATTTTTTTCACTCTGTTGGGCGTGCTGGCCGCCGGCAGCGCCGAGGATCTGGACCGTTATGGCCTGGATTTCTCCATTGCCGCCACTTTTATCGCCATCGTGGTACCGATGATCCGTAGCCTGCCGGTGCTGGCGTGCGTACTGACTGCGTTGCCGCTGTCGGTGGCGCTGCATTATTTTCAGGTGCCGGGCGCGTTGATTATCACCACCGTCGCGGCGATGGGCGCCGGCATGCTGTGCAGCAAGGGGCGCCCATGATTTGGTTGACGATAGTGCTGATGGGCCTGGTGGTGTTTTTCAACCGTTACTGTTTTCTGGCACCAGGCCTGCCGGTGCGGCTGTCGCCACGCTTCAGGCGCCTGCTGAGTTTTTCCGTGCCGGCGGTGCTGACGGCGATCTGTGGGCCGATCCTGGCTTTCAGCGGCGATACCTTGCGCGCGGTACCGGATAACCCTTATCTGTGGGGCGCGCTGTTTGCGGTGATACTGGCGTTTTTCTTGCGCAATATGTTGGCGGTGGTACTGCTGAGCATGCTGATTTTTATCGCCCTGTGCGGCCTGTTTTAAAATCCGGTTGACGAATCCCTTATTTGAGATTATTTCTCTTATATGGGATTTATCATCAGGAGCATGAGAATGGATAATGGATTGGAAAGCGCCGATCTCCGTTTGGCACAGCGGCTGTCTGACTTGCGTCAGCGGCAGAATTGGTCGCTGGAGGAGTTGGCGCAGCAAACCGGCATCAGCCGGGCGACGTTGTCGCGGGTGGAGCGCGCGGAAACCAGCCCGACCGCTTCGCTGCTGAACAAGCTGTGCTCGGCGTATGGGCTGACCATGTCACGCCTGCTGAGCGAGGTCGAGGATGAACCGCCGGAGCTGCTGCGCCGTGAGCAGCAACCGGTGTGGGTCGACAGCGCCAGCGGTTTTCATCGCCGCTCGGTATCGCCGCCCGCCGCGCTGTTCAAGGCGGAGTTTATCGAAGGCCGGCTTGAAGCCGGGGCGGAAATTGCCTATGACGCGCCTTCGGTACATGCGCTTGAGCACCATCTTTGGCTGTTGGAGGGCAGGCTTGAGCTGACGCTTGATGACCGCACCTTCCAGCTTGAGCCGGGCGACTGTCTGCGTTACCGGCTGTTCGGCGCTTCCAAGTTTGCTGTGCCCGGCACCACGCCGGCCCATTACACCCTTGTTATCTGCAGGCCCTGATCATGATTGAGATACAGCAACTGAACGCCGACGAGGTACAAAACGCTCTTCCCGAGCTGGCCGAGATGCTGCAAGCCAGCGTATCGCAAGGTGCGAGTATTGGTTTTGTAATGCCTTTCACCCTGGAACAGGCGCAGGCGTTCTGGCGCCGTCTGCTGCCGGCGATTGAGCGTGAAGAAAGGATCCTGCTGGTTGCCCGGCAAGCGGGGCGAGTGGTCGGTACGGTGCAACTGCTGCTGGACATGCCTGACAACGGCCGTCACCGCGCCGAGGTAGTGAAATTGATGGTGCATCCGCAGGCTCGCCGCCAGGGCATCGCCCGTGAGCTGATGCTGCAAATTCAGCAAAGGGCGATTCAGCATCAGCGGCATTTATTGGTGCTGGATACCCTGACCGGCGATACGGCCGAGGGCATGTACCGTCAACTGGGGTTTCAGCTGGCGGGAAGCATTCCGCAGTACGCCCGCGCCAGCAACGGCAGCGCGCTGGATGCCACCAGTTATATGTACAAATTATTGTAAGTATACCCGTCGTCTTTCAAGCTACAGCGTTGTTGGCCGCGCTCAGTAACGTGGCCCGTCCATGGGCCACGCCCCTTAAGGGGCCGCTGCAAGCAGCGTTCAAATCTGCTCCCGACAGATTTGTCACCCCAGTCACTTACTTGAGTAAGCTCCTGGGGATGAACGAGCTTGCCGCCTGGCTGTAACTTGAAATCCATAGGGTATACGCAGAGCGCGACTGTACTGGAAACTACGCTGTTTGTACGCGATTACTGCCCGTTCCAGGCCTTGATGGCCCGTTGGCGGATTTGCAGCTTCTGCTCCGGCGTCAGCTTGTTGTAATCGCGGGCCATACCGCTTTCCCAGTCGCCGTACAGCGGGTTAGGCAACACGATAAACTCGGTACCGAACTTGCTTTGATTATCGCTGACGAATGCCCGACGTTGCGCATTATCCTTGTGATAGGTTGCCGCGCCGAAGTCGTTCAGGTTGTCGCCGGCGTACACCACGATGTCATAGCCTGCCTGTTTGATAGCGTCAAAACGCGCCTGCTTATTGGACGTGTCGCTGCTGAGCAGCACGGTTTTTTCCGACATGCCGGTAAAGCCCAGTTTCTGCATATTGGCGACCGTAGCGGCGTATTCGGACACTTTGCGATTGGAGACGTAGAACATCGTGCCCTGGTGGCTGTTGACGTAACGGGCAAACTGCACCGCGCCCGGCACGGCCCCCGCCTGTTCGGCCTGCGACCATTTCGCCCAGGTGGCGGCGGCGAACGGCTTGCCTTGCTGTGCCTGCCAGCCGGAATACGGGCTATTGTCCAGCAGGGTTTCGTCCAGATCGACCACCACGGCCTTCTTCTTGCCCGGCGCGGCCCTGGCCTGATCGAAGGCGCGTTTGCCGCTGTTGAATGCCTGGTGCGCCAACGCCTGGTATTCACCGGACTGTTGGAACCAGTTCAGCGCCAACACCGATTGGTCTGCCAGCCGCTGTTGGGCTTGCAGATCGGTTTTCGGCGGCTGCGCGCAGCCGGTCAGCGTCAGTAGCGCGATGCCGATCGCCGCGCCAAGGGTCATTTTCTGCATGTTTTCTCCTGCCCTGAATAAAGGGATAACTTTCGGGTTGTTATTGTGCGGTATTCAATGTCATCGCCATCTCAAACTGGCGTAGCGCGTCTTGCCGCCAGCCGAGCCGGTCAAAGAAGGGCGCTGCTACCTCGGGAACGTAAACGTTGGCCGCCAGCGGCAGCGGCGAAAAGTGTGCTTGCAACGCAGCCAGCAGCGCCCGGGCATGTCCTTTGCCGCGGTGCTGCGGCGGCACGTAGATCATACGTAAGAAACACTTCTCTGCCCCGGTCTGCACCACCGCATAGGCCTGGCGGTCAAGGGTGAAGGCGTGCGGTTTGCCGGGCAGTTTGTAGAGCGATTCCGGTGCGATCAGCCAGGGCTGGTCGGTGGCGCCTTCGGCCGTCAGGCGGTGCGAGACGGTCAACGGATCAATCTCTTGCAGCACCGCCACGTCGGCGGTTGTCGGTTCATCGGCCTGGTGGCCAGTCAGGGTGCGGACGATACGCAGGCCAGACTGGTGGTAGAGCGCCAGTGCGGCGTCATTGCCTTCGATCACTTCCAGCGACAGCCGACGATCGCCACGCTTACGCGCGTCGGCGACGATGCGCTGCATCAGTGCTTTCCCCAGCCCTTTGCCACGCATTTCCGGGCGGATGGACAGCGCCGCTACCCGGCTGTGCAGGCCACGGCGGCTTATCAGCGCCAGCGCCACCGGCTGTTGTTGATGGGTGACGATAAGGCTGTCGTTCAGGCTGAGGTCTTCGGCGCCAAAGCGGCTGGCAAAGGTGGCGCCGTCAATGAAAAAACGCACAATGTAGTTTTCAAAACAGTGGCAGAGGATCTGCGCCAATTGGTCGCTGCTGTAGCGCAGGGCACTTTGATACTCAAACCGTCCATCGTTGTGCATGGCTTATTCCTGTGGGAAAGGGAGGCGATACCCGTCATCTTTCAGGCTGCAACCTTGTGGTCGGCAACGTGAAAGCCGTAGGGTATTACATCTATACCCGATTGTTTTACAAGGCAAGTTTCTGCGTGCGGTTACGGGATGCAGAGCGGGAATCGGGCAGGGGCCTGGGGGCAGAAAGCGCAAATGAAAAAAACCGGGCGCAGCCGCCCGGTGAAATAAATCTTTTCAAGTAGCCGAAGCTAAAGATTGCAGTGGTGGTTATTCGTCACATCAGAACTGGTAAGTCAGGGCGACGGCTACAACGTCGTCGGTTTTCAGGCCCAGCTTATTGTTGTCGTCGAGTTGGTTGATTTTATAATCGATATAGGTCGACATGTTCTTGTTGAAATAGTAGTAAGCGCCAACGTCAAAATATTTCACCAGGTCGGCATCGCCGACGCCTTCAATATTTTTCCCTTTCGACTGAACATAACCCAGCGATGGGCGCAGGCCGAAGTCGAACAGATATTGCGCAACCAATTCCACGCCTTCCGCCTTGTTGGCAAAGCCGCTAACGGAGGTGGAGTTGTTATTGATGGTCGCGGTGCCGGAAATAGGCACGATGTTATGGCTCTGCGAATAGGTCGCGGCCAGGTAAACACTGTTGTTGTCGTATTTCAGACCGCCGGCCCAGATATCGGCTTTATCGCCTTTACCGAAGGTGCCTGCTTTTTGGCCTGCAGTACGGTTGGAAGAGGCATAGGCACCGCCCAGGCTCAGACCGTCGATGATTTCGTAGCTGGAAGACAGACCCCAACCGTCGCCGTTCGCCTTGCTGCCGGCGCGGCCATCGTTTTCGTTTTTGCCCTGGTACTGTACCGCGAACTTCAGGCCGTCGACCAGGCCGAAGAAATCGTTGTTACGGTAGGTTGCCAGGCCGTTGGCGCGGCCATTCATGAAGTTGTCGGTTTTGACGTAAGCGTCATCGCCGAACTCAGGCAGCATATCGGTCCAGGCGCCCACGTCATAAATAATGCCGTAGTTGCGGCCGTAGTCGAATGAGCCGAGATCTTTGTATTTCAGACCGGCGAAGCCCAAACGGGTCTTGGTGTCTTTCGCACTGTCGGATTCGGCATGGTTAGCCGAAATCTGATATTCCCACTGGCCGTAGCCGGTCAGCATATCGTTAATTTGAGTCGCGCCTTTAAAACCGATACGCACGTAGGTTTTATCGCCATCATTACCGGTATCGTCAGAGAAATAGTGCAGTGCTTTTACGCGGCCGTAAAAATCGAGCTTGTTGCCGTCTTTATTGTAGATTTCTGCTGCCTGTGCTGTCTGCGCAATTAAAAGTGCCGGAATAATAACGGCCAGAAGATTACGTTTCATGATTTACCCTGCTTTATTCGATTGAAAGACGCTTATCATCAGTTGTACTGCTGTTTCACTGTGCCGCCTGTTTGTTTGCGGCGAGGATTTTTTACCTCAGTTATGTGATCTATTTATGACAAAATATTCATTTCCATATCGAACGATTAAAAAAGTTGCATAAAGAGTGAATTTCTTCAACGGACAGGTGTCTGCGGCCAATTTACCGCTAACAATATCTCTCCAGGTTTCTGGAAGAATCATGCGCGAGATTTATGCACCGGGCAGTCCCGGGCGCCGTTCAATGATCCAACTGTTCTGATTTTGTGGATTAAGACTGTCAAAAATCCCGATTTTCACCGGCCATGACGGCGAGTAGCTTAAGGCTATCCGTTAAACAGCAGGAGAAAATGATGCAACCTTCCCAACAGGCCGGCCAACAGGCGTTCGGCGATATTGCCCCCAAGCTGGCGCAGCTCAGCGACAGCGTATTATTCGACGATGTGTGGCAGCGGCCGGAGCTTGGCCCGCGCGAACGCAGCCTGATTACCGTCGCCGCGCTGGTGGCGCTGAATCGCGTAGAGCAGTTGCCGTTTCACTTGCAACTGGCGCAACGCAACGGCGTGAACCGCGAGCAACTTGCCGAATTGATCACCCATCTGGCGTTCTATGCCGGCTGGCCGGCGGCGGCTAGCGCCGTGGCGCGCCTGCGTGAATTGGAACAGGAGTAACGTTATGCCTTTCAGCCGCATTGCCTTGCATCAGGGAAAATCAGCGCAATATCTGCAAACCCTGTCCGACAGCCTGCATCAGGCGTTGGTCGACACCTTCAACGTGCCGCCGGCCGACAAATTTCAGGCCATCGATCAATACCGCCCCGGAGAGTTGATTTACGACCGCGATTACCTTGGCGGGCCGCGTTCGGCGGATTATGTGCTGTTTTACATCACCATCGGGCGCCCGCGCGATACCGCCACCAAACAGCGTTTTTATCAACGGCTGGCGGCGCTGCTGGGGGAGAACCTGCAACTGCGTCCGGAAGATGTGATGATCGTCATCACCACCACTCAACTGGATGAGTGGTCGTTCAGTGCTGGCCGTGCCTCAATGATTGAAAGCCAGCCATAACTCGGGCTGACTCGGCCGGCGGTCTGTGGGACAATAGCGCCATCATTTCGTTTAGATATAGAGTTGAATGGCGCTCTCCCCCGCAGTAAAAGATCAGATTGGCCAGTGGTACAAAGCCCTGCAGCAACAAATACCGGATTTTATTTCCCGTGCGCCGCAACGGCAGATGATCGCCGAAGTCGCCAAGACGCTGGCCGGCGATTACCCGCGCCATCTGGCGATTGAGGCGCCGACCGGCGTCGGTAAAACGCTGTCGTATTTGATCCCGGGGATCGCCGTTGGCCGCGCGGAGAGCAAACCGCTGGTGGTCAGCACCGCCAACGTGGCGTTGCAGGATCAGATCTACAGCAAAGACTTGCCGCTGCTGAAAAAGATCATCCCCGATCTGAAATTCACCGGTGCCTTTGGCCGTGGGCGCTACGTGTGCCCGCGCAATCTGGCGGCGCTGAGCACCGACGTCAGCGAGCAGGGTGACCTTACGCTGTTCCTCGATGACGAACTGGCGCCGTCCAGCGGCGAAGAGCAGGCGCTGTGCCAAAAGTTGACCAAGGCGCTCAACCGCCATGAGTGGGACGGGCTGCGCGACCATTATCAGCTGTCGATCGACGATCCGCTGTGGGGCAAACTGAGCACCGACAAAGCCAACTGCCTGGGGCGCAACTGCCATTACATCCGCGAATGCCCGTTTTATATCGCCCGCAAAGAGATTGAAACCGCCGACGTGGTGGTGGCCAACCATGCGTTGGTGATGGCGGCGCTGGAAACCGAATCGGTGCTGCCGAACCCGAAAGAGCTGCTGCTGGTGCTGGACGAAGGCCATCATTTGCCGGAGGTGGCGCGCGATGCGCTGGAGATTGACGGCGAAATCACCGCGCTGTCGACCAACCTGCAATTGGATATGATCGTGCGCCACGTCGAACAGTGCATGACGCAATACCGGCCGAAAAACCCGCCGGGGCTGGCAAATGACGAACGATTGAAAAATCACTGCGAAGAGTTGCGTGAGCTGATCCAGATCTTCGAGCATCAGGTCAGCGCCTATCTGCCCACCGACAGCGCTCCCGCCGAACACCGGTTTGAAATGGGCGAGCTGCCGGCGGAGATGGTGGAAACCAGTGCAAGGTTGTTTAAGCTGACCGACGCCTTGCGCGGGGTGGCGGAGTTCATATTGAACGATCTCACCGAACAGACCGGCAAGCACGATATCGTGCGCCTGCACCGTTCGATCATTCAGATGAGCCGCACGCTGGGCTATCTTGAGGCGATGAGCAAACTGTGGCGGCTGGCGGCGCTGGATAAATCCTCCAACGCGCCGATCTCCAAATGGGTCACGCGCGACCTGCGCGATAACGTGACGCACTTGTATCTGCACTGCGTTGGCATTCGCGTCAGCGATCAGTTGGAAAAGTTGCTGTGGCGCAAAGTGCCGCACGTGGTGATCACCTCGGCGACGCTGCGTTCGCTAAACAGCTTTGCGCGCCTGCAAGAAATGAGCGGGCTGAGCGAAAAGGCCGGTGACCGCTTCGAAACCCTGTCCTCGCCGTTCAATCACGTTGAACAGGGCAAAATTGTCATTCCGAACATGCGCTTTGAACCGGCGATAGCCAACGAAGCGGAACACCTGGAAGAAATGGCGCGTTTCTTCCGCGCCGAGCAGGCCAGCGGCAAACACAAGGGTATGCTGATCCTGTTCAGCAGCCACCGGGCGATGCAAACCTTCCTCAGCTACGTTACCGATCTGCGCCTGATGTTGCTGGTGCAGGGGGATCAGCCGCGCTACCGGCTGGTTGAAGAACACCGTAAACGGGTTGAAAAGGGCACGGCCAGCGTGTTGATTGGCCTGCAGTCGTTTGCCGAAGGGCTGGATCTGAAAGGTGAACTGCTGACCCAGGTACATATCCACAAAATCGCGTTCCCGCCGATCGACAGCCCGGTGATCCTCACCGAGGGCGAGTGGCTAAAATCGCTAAAACGTTATCCGTTTGAAGTGCAGAGCCTGCCCAGCGCTTCGTTCAACCTGATCCAACAGGTTGGCCGGTTGATTCGCAGCAATGAGTGCCACGGCGAGATCGTGATCTACGATCGCCGTCTGCTGACCAAAAGCTACGGGGCGCGGCTGCTGGCGGCGTTGCCGGTGTTTCCGATTGAGCAGCGCGAGGTGCCGGAAGCGGACAAGGCCCACAAGGCTGCGCTCAAGTCTGCCGCTGAAGCGGAGAAAAAAGACAAAAAGCGCAAGAACCCGTTTACCCGCCGACGCACGCGTTAATCAAAGCAGCGGCGGCAGGCGGCGCTTCACCGGCGTGGTTTTGACGATCGAGGTGTTGCTCTGCGCCCGCTCGGCCAGCTTGTCGAGGATATGGTCGAGCTGCTCCATCGAATGCGCCACCAGGCGCACGATAAAGCAGTCCTCGCCCGTCACCTTGTCGCACTCGATCACTTCGGGGATCTCCTGAATCATCTGCTCGACCTTTTTCAGCATGCCCGGCAGCGGCTTGATGCGCACCAGCGACTGAAAAGCGTAACCCAGCGCCTGCAGATTGACGTTCAGGGTGTAGCCCTGGATCACGCCGCTTTCCTCCAGCCGCCGCAGCCGCTCTGAGGTGCTGGGCGACGACAGCCCGGCCCTGGCGCTCAGGGTTTTCAGCGACGCTCGCGCGTCCTCCGCCAGAATGGTCAGGATCTGGCGATCGATATCATCCATAAGCTCTCCATTAGGTATTTTGTTTATTACACCTGCGATAAAAAGGCAGTTAAGCATATTGGCCTTTTTTATGCGATGGAAACCTGTGCGGAAAAACCTCAAGCTAAGGGCATAGGCTTAACCTTGAGGAAATAACCATGAACGCAGAGATAAAGCGCGGTTCGCTGGAGATGATAGCCGCGATGCTGATTTCCGGCACCATTGGCTGGTTTGTACTGATGTCCGGCCAGCCGGTGATCAATGTGGTGTTCTGGCGCTGTGCGGTGGGCGCGCTGGTGTTGCTGGCTATCTGCGGAGCGCTGGGACAACTGCGGCGCGATTGCCTGACGCGCGCCACTTTGTTGCTGGCGATTGCCGGCGGTGTGGCGCTGGTGATCAACTGGCTGCTGCTGTTTGCCGCCTACTCTTATGCGTCCATATCCATTGCCACCGCGGTGTACAACACCCAGCCGTTTATGTTGGTCGCGTTGGGAGCGCTGTTTCTCGGCGAGAAACTCACCGCCCGCAAGCTGCTGTGGCTGGCGTTGGCGTTTGTCGGCATGATGCTGGTGGTGCTGGCTCAGCCCAAACAGGCGGGCGATCAGAGCAACTACCTGATGGGTATTTTGCTGTCGCTCGGTGCGGCATTTTTCTATGCGCTGATGGCGTTAGCGGCCAAACGGCTGAAAGGCACGCCGCCGCATCTGATTGCACTGATTCAGGTGACGGTCGGCGTGGTGATGCTGTTGCCGCTGGTGGATTTCCACGCGCCGGCGACTGCCGGGCAATGGGGCATGCTGGCCACGCTTGGCGTGCTGCATACCGGGTTGATGTACGTGCTGCTGTACGGCGCGATCCAAAAACTGCCGACTAACCTGATCGGATCGCTGTCGTTTATTTATCCGATCGCCGCCATGCTGGTGGACCGGCTGGCGTTCGGTCATCGGCTGGTCGCGCTGCAGTTTGCCGGCGCCGCCATTATCTTGTTGGCGGCAGCGGGCATGAACCTGCTGGGAGAGCGCAAGGTGAAATTAGCGGTTACGCCAGGCGGCAAGCAGGCATCCGAACAGTGACAACGTCAGTAATAACAGCATCACCGCCCGGTAGCCGTAGGCCGGGTAAATCAACGCAGCCAGTGCCAGACCCACCGCGCCGCCCAGGTTGTGCAGCGTCCAGGTGATGCCCAGCGCGCCGCCGCTTTGCGCTTCGCTGACGGTGCCGAGCGTCGCCATCACCAGCGGGCCGAGGATGCAACCCCAACCCAGCCCCATCAGAGCGAAGGCGCTGAGGATCAGAGGCAACGGGCTGGTGGCGGTAAACAGACTTTGCAGCGCGGCGGAGGCGGCCAGCGCCGCAAAACCGAGGATCAACGCCGGTCGTGGGCCGGATTTATCCACCCATCGACCCACCCAGGGCGAGATGAATGCCATCACTGCCGTGGTGGGCAACAGCAACAAACCCAGTATTGCGCCCCCGTAGTGGCGGGTGCTTTCCAGATAGATTGGCATCAGGAAAAAGGCGGCGCAGTAGAAGAAGGCCAGCAGCGCGCTCAGCAGGCAGACGCGCAGTAAGGCTGGGCTTCGCAGCAATTCCAGCGGCACCAGCGGTGAATGCGCCCGACGCTCGACCGGCAACAACAGGCCCAGCGCGGCTACCGCCAACGCGGCTGTCAGCAGGGTCTTGGCATTCAGCCAGCCCCACTGGCCGCCCTGGCTGATGGCCAGCAACAACCCGGCGATGCCGACAATCAACAGCAACAGACCGGGAATATCCAGCCGCGCGCCTTGCTGTGCGCGTGATTCCCGCACCGTTCCCAGACAGAACGCGAAACTCAGCGCGATCAACGGCACGTTCAACAGAAACACCCAGCGCCAGCCCAGCGAGCCGACCAACAGGCCACCGGCAACCGGGCCGATCGCCAGGCCCAGTCCGTTCACCGCCAGTAAAATACCGATGGCGCGACCGCGCTGCTGCGGCGGCCAGGCATCGGCGACAATCGAGGTGGTGGCGGTGTACAACACGGCGCAGGCCGCACCCTGTACGAAGCGCCAGACATTGAGCAGCTCAATGCTGCCCGCCAGCCCGGCGCCCAGCGACGCGCCGGCGAACACCAGCATCCCGCTGTACAGCACTCGACGGCGCCCGTACAAATCTGCCAGCCGCCCTGCGCTGACCATAAAGGCGCACAGCGCCATCACGAACAGCGCCATTACCCACTGTACGCGGCTCAGGCTGGCCGCCAGCTCGCGCTGGATGGCCGGTATTGTGGTATTGACGATGGTGAAATCGATACAGCCCAAAAAGCTGGCGATGCTGATGCCGATCAGCAATCGCCACAGGCGGGGTGTGCCGGTTTCGGTCAGGACTTCGCTGTGTTCGCTCATGGGTTTTCCTCGGCTGAAAATAATGCGTTCAGTTTACTCAGTGCAGAGAGTAGCCAGTGGCGGCGTTTCATCGTTTAATAAGCGAATTAATGTCGCCAATAGGGCAGCCATCATGATCTCCAGCGAACGATTACATGCGATCCGCGCCTTTGTGCAGGCCGTTCAGGCCGGCGGTTTTAGCCGCGCGGCGGAACAGCTCGGACTTTCCCGTTCAACCGTGGGTAAAGCGGTGGCGCGATTGGAGCAGCGGTTGCAGGTGCGATTGTTTCAGCGCACCACGCGCAGTTTGTCGCTGACTGATGAAGGGCAGCTGTTTTATGACGACTGTCTTAAAGCGCTGGCGGCGCTGGAAGCGGCGGAAAGCCAACTGGCAGCCCGCGCCCGCACGCCGGAAGGACGGTTGCGGGTATCGCTGCCGGTGCTGTTCGGCCAAAAATGGGTGTTGCCGCCGCTGTTGGTGCTGACGGACCGCTACCCGCAGTTGCATCTCGAAGCGCTGTTTTCCAACCGTGCGTCAGATCTGGCGGAAGAGGGCATCGATCTGGCCGTGCGCATTGGCTCCCCCGGCGATGCGGCGGCCATCACTGCGCGCCAGTTGGGCGAGCAGAAGCAGATACTTTGCGCCGCACCGGCCTATCTGGCGCGGCAGGGGGAGCCTGGTGCCGTGGCTGAGCTGTTGCAGCATCAGGCGATCGGCATGCTGCGTGACGGGCGTAGCCAGCCCTGGCAACTGCTGGACCCACAGGGGAAAACTCAGCGGCTGCAACCGCCGGCCCGCCTGCGGTTGGGGAATATGGAGGCGGTGCTGAGTGCCGCCTGCGCCGGGCACGGCATTGCCATGTTGCCGCGCTGGCTGGCGCACGACGCGCTGACGGCGGGAACGCTGCGGGAAATCCTGCCAGACAGCTGTGGGCCGGGGCTGGCGATTAACGTCGTCTGGCTGAAGGGGACCGCGATGCCGCTACGGGTGCGGGTGGCGATCGACGCTCTGTTGGCGGCTTTCCTGCCCAAAGCTCCGTGGCAATGATTTGGCGCTGGTAAACGCCGATGGCGTGGCTATGATAAAGCTTCGCTCCCGCCACGTTCAGCTCAGGTGATTTATGGTTGATGCTTCCACGCTTTTATTGTTTTCCGGTGCCTGTCTGGCGTTAACGCTAACTCCAGGCCCGGATATGCTGCTAATCGCTTCGCGCAGCGTCAGCCAGGGGCGTCGCGCCGGTTTCGCGTCACTGGCGGGGATCCAGCTCGGCACTTACTGCCACGCGTTGGCGGCGGCGTTGGGCCTGTCGCAGCTGTTTGTCGCGGTGCCGCTGGCCTATGATGCGGTGAGAATGTTGGGTGCAGCTTATTTGCTGTACCTGGCGTGGAAAACGCTGCGATCAGGCAGCAGTTTACAGGCATCTTCCGGATTAGCCGCTGTGCCGACAGCGCGAATTTTCCGCCAGGGGCTGTTCACCAACCTGCTCAATCCGAAAATGGCGCTGTTCGTTCTGGCACTGTTCCCGCAGTTTCTCGATCCGCATGCCGGTTCAGTGGTGGTGCAGATGCTGCTGCTGGCGACGGTACTGAATCTGGTGGGCCTGCTGATTAACGGCGGGGTGATCCTGGCGGTCAGCGGCATGAAAAGCCGTTTTGTCGGCCGTCGCTTCAGCGCACGCTGGCCGAACTACCTGCTGAGTGGCGTGTTCGCCGGGTTGGCCTGCAAGCTGATTTTTGACGGCCGCAAATAGCTTCATGCCTGCAACAACGCCTCAAACGCCGCGCTGGCCGGGCATTGCGCCAGCGCGCTGTACATCACCAGCCGCAAATGATTTTCCTCATCGACAATAAACGACGCGTGCTCAAAGGTCACCTGACCGGCCCCCGGCACGTTGAAGGTGCGTTGCCCCTGGCAACGACCGTGAATGTCATGCTGTTGCCACAGCTGGCGGAACTGCGGCGATACCTGCTCCAGCGCCTGTATCCGTTGCTGCATGGTGGCGTCATCTGGCGCGCGGGCATAGTCGCGGCGAAAGCTGGCGAGGATTTGCGGCGCCTGTGCCTGCCACTCCACCAGCCGTTGGTTGAGTTGCGGATCGGCGAACAGCATCCACAGCATGTTGCGCTGCTCCGCCGGGCGATCGCCGATGGCGAACAGCCTTTCCGCCGCCGGATTCCAGGCGATGATGTCCCAGCTCAGGTTCATTACGTAAGCCGGGCGCAACTGCAGGTCGTCCAGCAGGCGGCGCACCAGCGGTGAAACCTGGCACCACTGATGGCCGACCGGTACCGGCGGGCGCTGATGCGCCAGCAAAAACAGATGGTATCGTGCGGTCGCATCCAACTTTAACACCCGCGCCAGATTCTCCAGAAAATCCACCGAAGCGTTGATTTCCCGCCCTTGTTCCAACCAGGTGTACCAGGTGAGGCCCACGCCCGCCAACGCCGCAACTTCTTCGCGCCGCAGCCCCGGCGTACGGCGTCGGTTACCGCTCGGCAAGCCGACAGCCTGCGGCGACAGTTTCTCGCGCTTCTGACGCAGAAAGTCCGCCAGATCCTGACGGGTTCGATTGAGGGTACGTGGCGGCATACGGCTGTCCTGTTGTTTTCAGTAATAGTATAAATGGCTATATAGTAACAGTTTAAGACATGTTCCATACTGCCGCCATCGTAATCTCGGAGGTGTTATGGAACAGACATTATCTCGCGGCGATCGGGGCTTGCCTGGGTTGCCGGTGTTGCTGTTGGGCGGATTCGTGACGGTGTTTGACCTGTTTGTCGTGAACGTGGCGGCGCCGGTTGTCCAGCAGCAGTTCGCCGCCGATTTTGCCGGTGTGGGGCTGATTATCGCCGGCTATGAGCTGGCTTTCGGCGTGTTGTTGATAGCCGGCGGGCGTTTGGGCGATCGCTTTGGCCGTCGCCGGATGTTCAGCCTGGGCATGCTGGGCTTTACCCTGACTTCGGCGCTGTGCGGCATGGCTACGTCGCTTGGCATGCTGATCGCGGCGCGTTTCCTGCAAGGGGCGGCGGCGGCGCTGTTGTTCCCGCAGATTTATGCGCTGCTGCGCGTATTGTACGGCCCGCAACAGCGGCAGCGCGCCTTTGCCTGGCTGGGCATGACGCTGGGGCTGGCGGCGATTTTCGGCCAGATCCTCGGCGGGTTCATTATTGAGGCCGATATTTTCGGCAGCGGTTGGCGCATGATTTTTCTGATCAACCTGCCGATTGGCGCGCTGGCTTTGCTGGCGGCGCGGCGTATCCCCGAATCGCGTCTCGAGCAGGCGCAGCGACTGGATGGCGTTGGCCTGCTGCTGGCCGCTGCGGGGTTGTTGTTGCTGTTAGTGCCGTTGCTGGAAGGGCCATCGCGCGGCTGGCCCTGGTGGGTGTGGCCCGCGCTGGCAATGGCGGTGCTGGTACTCTGGGTTTTTGTGCGCTGGGAGCGTCGGTTGGCGCTGCATACCGGAGATGCGGTGCTCGATCCTGCGCTGTTCCGGCAGGGAAGCTTTGGCCCTGGGGTCGCGGTGGTGCTGGCGATTTACTCTACCGCCTCCTCGTTCTTCTTGTGCTTTGCGCTGCTGTTGCAGGCGGGGATTGGCCTGACGCCGTTTCAGGCGGGCAGCCTGTTCGCGCCCGCCAGTGCGGCCTTTATGCTGGCCTCGTTTCTGGCGCCAGGGTTGGCGCAACGTTGGGGCAACGGCGTTTTAGCCGGTGGCGTGGCGGTCTACGCCGCCGGGATGGCGTGGCTGGTGGCGCAGGTGCTGTGGGGCACGGCGCTGGCGGATCCACTCTGGCTGCTGCCGGGGTTGGTGATCCTGGGATTTGGACAGGCATTGAGCATGACGCCGCTGCTTAATCTGGTGCTCGGGCTGGCAAAGGAGCAGCAGGCGGGCATGGCCGCCGGGGTGATTTCCACCGTGCAGCAGGTGGGCGGCGCACTGGGCATCGCCGCCAGCGGCGCGTTTTTTGTCCCGCTGTTGGCTGCGGGCGGCGGAGCGGATCGCTATGGGCAGGCATTTGCCGGCGCCATGATCTACAACCTGTCGGCGATGGGGGTGGCCTTTGTGCTGCTGAAGTGGATCATCCAACAACAGCGTAAACTGGCTCTTTAGCAAACCGCCGGCAGGTGTTATTGCTGGTGGCTTCTACCCGACGTCAAAGGAGCCAAACGCATGTATCAACCTGCCTCATTCCGTGAAGATGACCTGGAAGCCCAAATTGCGCTGGTGCGCGCCAACCCGCTGGGCATGTTGATCAGCCAGGGTGAGCAAGGGCTGGTGGCGGATCCGCTGCCGTTTTTGATTGATGCCGACGAGCAGGGAAACATCTGCTTGCGGGCGCACCTGTCACGCGCCAATCGCCACTGGCAAGGGTTACAGGCGGTGCAGGAATGCCTGGTGGTGTTTCAGGGCGTTGATGGCTATATCTCGCCGGGCTGGTACGAAACCAAACGCCAGACCGGCAAGGCGGTGCCGACCTGGAATTACAGCCTGGTGCAGCTATACGGCGTACCGGCGGTAACCGAGGATGCGGGCTGGTTGCGCCGGCAACTGGAAGGGTTAACGGCGTTGCAGGAAGGGCGGCAGCCTGAACCGTGGCGGATTGACGATGCCCCGGCGAATTATATCGCCGCGCAGATCAAGGGCATTGTCGGTATCGAAATCGCCGTGACCCGGCGCGAGGGCAAATGGAAGATGAACCAGAACCGTAGCCCTGATGATGTCGACGGCGTGATCGCCGGACTGCGCGCGGGTAATGCCGACCAGCAGCGGTTGGCGGATGAGGTTGAGCGGCGGCGTGGATAGGGTATGCTAATCCCAGACTGAATCAGGGGACGTACAGGCGATGGATTACACCAAAATTATCAAAGAAATAGGCCGTGGAAAGAACCACGCGCGCGATCTGGACCGGGAAACCGCCTTCCAGCTTTATCAAAAGATGCTGGCCGACGAGGTGGGTGAACTGGAGTTGGGCGGCATTCTGATCGCCATGCGCATTAAAGGGGAAGCCGAAGAGGAAATGCTGGGCTTTTACCAGGCGATGCAACAGCAGGTGATGCGCCTGCAGGCGCCGCAGGGGCGACCGATGCCGGTGGTGTTGCCCAGTTACAACGGCGCGCGCAAACAGGCTAACCTGACGCCGCTGCTGGCGTTGTTGCTGACGCGCGTCGGCCTGCCGGTGGTGGTACATGGCGTGCTGGATGACAGCACCCGCGTCACCAGTGCGGAGACCTTCCGTGCGCTGGGCCTGCCCTGGTCGCAAGATGCCGACCATGCCCAGCAACGTCTGGATAACGGCGAAACGGTATTTATCCCGGTCAACGCCTTATCCCCCCCGCTGGACAGGCAGCTTGGCCTGCGCTGGCGCATGGGGGTGCGTAACAGCGCCCATACGCTGGCCAAACTGGCGACGCCCTTTGCCGAACAGGATGTGCTGCGCATCGCCAGCGTGTCGCACCCGGAATATGTCGGCCGCGTGGCATCGTTCTTTCGCCAGATTGGCGCCCGCGGGCTGCTGATGCACGGTACCGAAGGGGAAGCCTACGCCAACCCGCAGCGCTGCCCGCAGATCCATTACATCGTTAACGGTGAGCAGCAGGTGTTGCTGGAGCGGCCGGCACAGGACGAGACGCCGGAGCTGCCGGCAGCGAAGGATGCCGAAACCACCGCGCGCTGGACCGAACGTTGCCTGGCGGGGGACGTGGCTATTCCGCTGGCGATCCAGCGCCAGATTGCCTGCTGTCTGCTGGCCGCCGGTGAAGTTGACAGCCTGGAGCAAGGATTGGCGCGTTTACGCAGCGCGTAAATCCCTTGGCTATACTGGAACATCACGCATATTGGCCGAAAGGATGGTTATGCAACAGGCTCTCGATTACTTCAATCAATTGAATCAGGACTACCTCGACGTTCACCGCACCAAAGAAGATCTGTTCTGGCAGAACTATATGGGCACGGGCGGTGATGAGGTTTCGACGCGCTTCTCGACGGCGGAAAGCGCCTACAAGCGCTTTATCGGCGAACCGCGTCGGCTGGCTGAAATTCGCCGGCTGCTGGCCGGGCTGGAGATCCTGCCGCAGGATGCGCAGCGTGATGCGCTGCAACATGGGTTGAACGGCTGGCTGCGTTTCTTTGACTGCAACGCGATTGAAGATGCGCAGGCGCAGACGCTGTTGGATCAGATCATCAGCGCCGAAGCGGACCTTTATACCCGGCGCAAGGCCAACCCGGTCAGCCACCTGAATGCCGCAGGGCAAAGGGTGAATGCTTCGCTTGGCGAACTGTTGACCAATCAGGCCACCAATGAAAACGAAGACTACCGCCGCAGCTCGCAAGACGCGCTGCGCGAGCTGGAACAGTGGTTGCTGCACAACGGCCTGCCGGAGCTGATTAGCCTGCGTAACCGCTTTGCGCGCCAGATGGGTTTTCGCAACTATTTTGACTATAAGGTGAACAAAACCGAGCGCATGACGCCGGAACAGCTGTTCGCCATCCTCGATCGTTTCGAGTTGCAGACCCGGGAGGCCAATTCACGCAGCTTGCAACAGCTGGCGGCGGAGAAAGGCGCACAGGCGCTGGAACCCTGGAACCTGCGTTTTGCCAGCGCGGGTGACGTGACTCGCCAACTGGATCCCTATTTCCCGTTTGCTCAGTCGCTGGAACGTTGGATCAACAGTTTCAAACGGCTGCACATCGGTTTTCGCGGCGCGCAGATGGATCTCGATCTGCTGGTGCGTCCAGGCAAGTATGAAAACGGCTTTATGCACGGGCCGGTGCCGCCGTTTATCCAGCAGGGTAAATGGCTGCCGGCACGGATTAACTTTACCAGTCTGGCGCAGCCGGATCAGGTAGGCAGCGGCGCTCATGGTCTGAACACCCTGTTCCACGAGGGCGGGCACGCCGCGCACTTTGCCAATATTTGTCAGAACGCGCCCTGTTTCTCGCAGGAGTTTCCGCCGACGTCAATGGCCTATGCCGAAACCCAGTCGATGTTCTGCGACAGCCTGCTGGACGATGCCGATTGGCTGAAACGTTATGCGAAGAACGCCGCCGGCGAACCGGTGCCGGATGCGCTGATTGAGGCCAGTATCGCTGCGCGCCAACCGATGCGTGCGTTCAACGAACGTCATATCTTGCTGGTGCCTTACTTTGAATGGGCGCTGTACCAGTGGGAGGATGAACAACGCACGCCGGAGGCGATTACCGCGCTGGCGCGCGAGGTAGAAAGCAAAATACTGGGTATCAGCGGCAGCCCGCGCCCGACGCTGGCGATCCCGCATCTGTTGTCGCTGGAGTCAGCCTGCTCTTATCAGGGCTATCTGTTGGCGTTGATGGCGGTTGAGCAGACGCGACAATTCTTCCAGCAGCGCGACGGTTATCTGACCGACAATCCGGCGATTGGCCCGGATCTGGCACGCCACTATTGGCTACCGGGCAACGGCGTCAGCCACGACGATACGCTGCGCAGCCTGACCGGCGAAGGCTTTAACCCGGACTACCTGGCGCAGGCCTGTAACCAGACGGTAGCGCAGGCATGGCAGGAGGCGCGGCAGACCATTGCCGATGCCGCCGCCCGGCCGCAGCCGGCGGCGGATTTCGACCTGGCGGCGCATATCCGGGTGGTGGATGGCGATAAGGTGCTGGCGGATAACGCCGGGGGCGACGAGCAGATGTGTCGTGATTTCGCTGCGGCGATTAACGCCCGCCTGGCCTGAAAACGCATAGCAAAAAGCCCGCCGATAGCGCGTATCGGCGGGCTTTTTTTATCTGAAAAAAATGCTTAGTTGTAGATGACCGCAGTGGCATGCATCAGGTTATTACCGCTGGTAGAGGTAATGGTAAAGGCTTTGGCACCGGCCGCGTCGGCTTTGGTCGCCAACTGAGCTTTCAGGGTGCTCAGGTCGGTAGCGCCGCTGGCGGTGATCACGCCGGCTTTTTCGAACTGGGCGGCGTCTTGTGCGCTGACGTGTTCAGCGGCAAAAGAAGTGAAAGATACGCTAGCCAGAACGATAGCAGCAGCAAAAGTTTTGATGTTTTTCATGAGGGTCATTCCTGTCAAGTTTGTAAGGGAGAAAGGGGCTTCCTTTCGATAGAGTGATTATTGCGCAGTGACAGGCAGGATGAAATCGGAGAGTATTGACAATCTCTTTCAGATTTTTTGATCATTAATTCCCCCGTTCTCCTGAGGGAGAAAGGGGGGCTCGTTCAGCGCTTTAGGGCATCCGGGCGCTGCAGATCGAAACGGTGTTGTTCCGAAATGCCATAGTAGGCGCTCGGCCCGCCGGCGCGCAGGATAGGTTCGGCTGCGGCAGTTTGATAAACGCCATGCTCGTCCAGCAACGCGGGGTCGATATGCACCGCGACCACTTCGCCCAGCACCAGCCAGGTTTCCACCTTCTCGCCGGCAGCGCTTTGCAACTGAATGCACTGCGTCAGGCGGCATTCGAAGTTAACCGGGCTTTCCGCTACGCGATCGGCCTTCACTCGTCGGCCGGGCAGCGGCGTCACGCCGGCAAAGGCAAATTCATCTTCGCCGCGCGCCAGGCTGGCGGAACTGTTGTTCATGGCCTCGGCGAGCGGGCGTGTCGCCAGGTTCCAGACAAACTCTCCGGTTTCCACGATATTCGCCACGCTGTCTTTCCAGCCGGTGCTGGCAAAGCCGATGATGGGTGGGCGGTAGTTGAAACAGTTAAAGAAGCTGTAAGGTGCCAAATTGCGTTGGCCGTTGGCGCCGACCGAGGAGATCCAACCGATAGGGCGGGGGCCGACGATGGCGTTCAGCGGATCGTGCGGCAGACCGTGGCCTGCGGCGGGTTCATAGTAATAACGGGACTCACTGCTCATAAACGACCTGGTGTGGATAAACCGAGCTTTTATTTTGACGGGTTTCTCGTCGGCTGCAAGTTTGACGTCGCTTTATGGTATCTTACGCGCCAGAAATACCTTTAAAGAGAGCCCGTCACGGTGGAAAAAAAGAAAACCTTCCCGCAGCAGAAAAGCGGCCTGCACCCGCGTAACCGTCATCGCTCACGCTATGATTTTCCGGCGCTGATCGCCAGTTGCCCGGCGTTGGAGCCGTTCGTCAAACCGAATGCCTGGGGCGATATCTCGGTAGACTTCGCCGATCCGGCGGCGGTTAAAATGCTCAACCGTGCCTTGCTGCAACATTTTTATGGTATCGAACATTGGGATATTCCCGCCGACTACCTTTGCCCGCCGATCCCTGGCCGAGCTGATTATCTGCACCATCTGGCGGACTTGCTGGCTACCAGCAACGGCGGTGAGATCCCGCGCGGTAAAGGCGTGGCTATTCTCGACGTGGGCATTGGAGCCAACTGCATTTATCCGATCGTCGGCCTGCGCGAGTACGGTTGGCGGTTTACCGGTTCGGAGATCGACCCGGTCTCGCTCAATTCGGCCAAGATGATCGTAGAGATGAACCCGACGCTGAGAAACAGCGTGCGTCTACGTTTGCAAAAACAGCCGGAATTTATCCTTAACGGCATTATCGGCGTGGCGGAGAAGTTTGACGCCACGCTGTGTAACCCGCCGTTCCACGGTTCAGAACAGGAAGCGCGCGCCAGTACCCGCCTTAAACTGCACAAGCTGGGCAAAGGCGAAGTGGCCGACAAGCCGATACAGAACTTCGGCGGCAAGAATAACGAACTGTGGTGTGAAGGCGGCGAAGAAGCCTTCGTACGCAAGATGGTTGAGGAGAGCGTCGGCAAGGCACAGAACTGCCTGTGGTTTACCTCGCTTATCTCCAAAAATACGACTCTGCCAAGCATTTACCACGCGCTGAAGCTGGCGGGTGCGGTGGAAGTGCGCACCATCGAGATGGCGCAGGGGCAAAAGATCAGCCGTTTCGTGGCCTGGACCTTCCATGACGCCGAGCAGCAAGCTGCCTGGGCGGCAGAACGCTGGCGTTAATCGCCGAGTCTGCACGAATATTTACCAGTATGGGAGGCAGCGCCCATACTGGCCGGAAGCTTGGCTTCCTTTCTTGACATATTCCATTAAAGTTCCTTAACTGTAGGGACACCAATAATAACCATTCCAGCAGTGTGCATCGTCTCTTTTCTTGAACAGGGGAGAGGTTTACGGCACCGATGTGCCGCATCCATGACTCGATACATTAGCAGGAGTTATTATGGTTTTTTTATCTCAGCAGCGAGAAATGGGAGCCTTGATTCTCAGTATATATAGACATCCGGCTTCCACTTCGGAAATAGATTACTACTATAAGCAGTTTGAACTCTCTGGTTACCCCCCAGCCGAAATTGCACGTATTATGCTTGAGCAGCCGGATGCTGGCTGGATCTCGGGGCTTAGTGATTTCGATGCTCTTTCAGCGATGTATGTTGCTGCGCATCATACGCAACCCGATCCTGATTATATTAACTCGTATATCGGAACCGGTCATTTCTATAGTGCTGCTGCCGCTATGTCGGTAGACGTTCTCTATTATCTAGGCACTGACCCCGTGATTTTAGCGCAGCGCGATGCCCTGGATCAGCGAGTTGCCGAGGGGCTATTTCCCTCGGTTGCCGCAGATGCTGCTGGCGGCGCGGGGGATGCCCTGGCCATGTTCTATCTGCTAAAGGCGCCGTGGCTGGCCGATGAACTCAATCAGTATGGGCGCCAGCTTAACGAGGGTGCAGATCTGGCCGGGTTGGCGCAGGACAAAATAGAGACTCTGCCGATCAATAACCTGTCTGACAGCGATTTTATTCTGCGGCTGTTCGATCAGGGTTTTGAACGCTCGCCAACGGCGGCAGAACTGGCAGATTATCAGCATCGTCTGGCTGAAGGGGCGACGCGTGGCGATCTGTTGGTTGTCATGATTGAGCAACTGCGCGGCGTAGTGGCACCGGAGGACCAAACTGCGCAGCAGCATTTTAATGATGCCGGCTATGAGTATCAGCCGGGAGAGCTGCCCGCGACGGTGTATTTGGAACAGGTAGCCGCGCTATTTCGTGCCATTCCTGAACGGAGTATTGACGCCACCTCGTTGGATACCTGGAGCAAAATTCTGGCCTCTGGCACCCTCAATTACCCTGAGTTAGTCACCGCCCTGCTGGCAACCCCTGAGTTTCAGGGGCAGGTTGGCTCTTTGCAGGGCGATGCCTTTATTCAGCATGTGTACCACGCCGTTCACGGTAGGGCGGCGGATGAGCAACAACTGGCGCACTATCGGGCATTCGGCGACGACAAGGGACTGATAACCCAGGCGGTGGTTGACGATTTGGTGACTGCCTCTGCGAACGGCGGCATAACGCAGAGCGAACAATGGGCGTTTGCACGCGATATAGGGCAGAGTCTGGCCTATAAAACCACGGCTTCGCTCAGTACCAGCGAAGAGGGCGGAAACGCTTACGGGACGGTAAACACCCACACCGGGCATTCGCTGAGCAACGCGGAAACCGCCGTGCTGTTCCGGGTTTTCCTTAATGCGGATGCGGATGTCACTGTAGATCTGAGCTATGCCGCCCAACTTTCCTATTTGATTATCGACGGGGACAGCGCAGCGGCCATTCAACTGCACAACAACCCGAACGTCAGATATGGCGTGGAGGTGACGGTCAATAACGCTAACGTTACCCTCGACGGCACTTACGGTGGCGATCGGGTACAGTTAACGGCATTGGCCGACGTCGCGGCTGCAACAGGGCATTTTAATCTGAGTGAGGGCAACGACAGCCTGCTGTGGGCCGGAAATTCCACCGGTGGCGCCAATCATGTTGGTGCACTGTTGGGGGCGGACGGCGGAGCCGGTCTGGATATCCTGTCCGCTAATCTGATCGTCAAACTCACTTCCACGCTGGATCTTTGGGGCGTGCGTGTCAGTACGGTCACCAGCAACGCCGCCAATTTTAGCCATTTTGAACAGCTCGATCTGGCCGGTTATATCGGCCAGGCTGAAGCTACGCTGAATAAGGTCAGTTGGAGTGGGATCAAGACAGAGAAATTGGCGACCAATGCCCATGTTTTTGACTACGGCGTGCTAAGCGGCCATGCGACAGTCGAGGGAACCCGAGGGGGGTATGTTATTCAGGATCGGGCTGCGGACGATCTGGGTAGCGGCGGACTGTTGCTTTCCGCTCGGGCGGATAATGTAAAAGTGATCAACGCCAATGCGGATGCTGCCCGGCTTGAAATCAGCAGCGTGGGCGATCAGGCTAATAGCCGGCTTGAGATCGACTTTGTGGAAAATGCCACCCATAGGTTCGATCTGCTGTTTTCCGGCCGTGGGGACGCCGGGTCGTTGGCGCTGGGATCCCACGGCAGTGAAAACCCGCTGGAGCTGCTCGCCATCACCGCGGCGGCTTGGGGCCGTAACGCCCTGACGTTGACCGGCAGCAATGAACAGGTGCATGACATTGTGCTGTCCGGCAAGGCGAGTTTTGACCTGACGCTCGGGGAGGGATACGCCAATGTAGGCCTGATTGATGCTTCGGCGTTTGCCGGCAATGCATTCACCCTGAATTCAGCCCATGGCGGCAGCGGCAACGGTACCTTGATTCAAATGCTGGATTTGTTGCCGCTGAGCGGCGGGAGCCAGGCGAAATTGGAACCGTTATTGGGAGAGCTTGGCCTGTTGGGCGAGCAACTGCTGGTGAAGGGCGGGGGCGGTAATGACCATTTCAGCATCATGGGAGATACCACCATCGTTGCCGGAGCGGGGCAAAATAACCTAACCCTGCAATCAAGCACGGCGGCTTCTGGCGTGACGCTCAGGGATTTTTCGCTGGAACGAGACAGCTTTACTGACGTTATGTCCGGGTTACGTTTATCCAATGATGCAGGTGGGAGCGCATTGGCGGATTACGGCACCAGCAATGGTGAAGATATCGAAACCCGGATAGGCGCGTTGACGGCCGATCAGACCGGGAGCGCAAGCCAGCTGCTGGCGGCGTTGTTGGATTTGGGCAGCATTGATGCTCTCAGCGCTAAGGTAGGGGTGGGCAGCGTACTGGCCGATAAAAACAGCAGCTACATTATTATCGACAACAATGACGATCATCGGCTGGATGCCGCTGACAGCGTGATTCTGTTATTGGGGCAGGATCACCAAACGCTGCTGAGCGAACTGCGCTATGTGCCGCAACAGGTGGAGCTAACCGGTGCAGTGGCAACGGAAGATCTGTTGGTTGCCTGAGTTTTGGGTTGTGGTATTTATCACGACGGTGCAGGTTATGCGGCACAAGAAAGCGGTATCGCCTGTTAAAAAACGGCGGGCGCAGAACGCGCCCGCCGCTGAGCAGGATAATCAGGAGACGTGTTGCAGGAACTCTTGCAGACGCGGGCTTGGCGGCGAGTTGATCAGATCGTGCGGGTTGCCGTCTTCGGCTATACGGCCCTTATCGATGAAGATCAGACGCGACGCCACTTTTTCGGCAAAGCCGACTTCGTGGGTCACGATCACCATGGTCATGCCTTCTTCAGCCAGATCTTGCATAACCTTCAGCACTTCGTGACGAAGTTCCGGGTCAAGCGCCGAGGTGGGCTCATCGAACAGCATCATTTTCGGTTTTACCGCCAGCGCACGGGCGATAGCCACACGCTGCTGCTGGCCGCCGGACAGTTCGGAAGGGTAGTGATGCGCACGTTCCGCCAGGCCCACTTTGGCCAATAGCTCACGCGCCAGCTTTTCCGCTTCCGACTTTTTCAGACCGCGTACGCGGATCGGGCCAAAGGCGACGTTTTCCAGCGCCGTCAGGTGCGGGAACAGGTAAAACTGTTGGAACACCATGCCGGCTTCCTGACGGATCAGGCGATCGTCGACCTTGGGATCGTTGGCTTTCAGACCATCGACGAACAGATCGCCGCTGGTGATCTCTTCCAGTTTGTTGATGCAACGCAGCAGCGTGGACTTGCCGGAGCCGGAAGGCCCGATAATCACCACCACTTCACCCTGGTTAATTTTCAGGTCGATATTGTGCAGCACTTGGGTTTGGCCAAAATGCTTGGAGACGTTTTTAAATTCAATCACAGGATTTTCATCCTTCTTTCCAGACGACGCAGAACGAAGCTCAGCACCAGGGTGATGATCAGATAGATAACTGCTACGGCGCTCCAGATTTCCAGCGCACGGAAGTTACCGGCAATAATTTCCTGGCCCTGACGGGTCAGTTCCGCCACGCCGATCACGATGAACAGCGAGGTGTCTTTAATGCTGATGATCCACTGGTTACCCAGCGGCGGCAGCATGCGGCGCAGCGCCAGCGGCATAATGACGTAGCGGATGGTTTCACGGCGCGACAGACCCAACGCCAGGCCCGCCTCGCGGAATCCGTTGTGGATCGACAACACCGCACCACGAGTAATTTCCGCAATGTAGGCGCCGGAGTTGATCATGATGGTGACCACCGCCGCGCTAAACGGATCTATGCGCAAATCGCTGAACGCCATCGGCAGGGCGAAGTAGATAAACATCACCTGCACCACGATCGGCGTACCGCGGATCACTTCAATGAACACCAGAGCGGCGTGGTTGGCAAGCCAACCGCCGTAGGTACGGGCAAAGCCGGCGACAAGGCCGATGATCAGGCCGCCAATCAGACCGAGGACCGAAATCCACAGGGTCATTTTGGCACCTTCTAACAGAATGGGGATGGCGGGCCAGATGGCGCTCCAGTCGAACTGCATGGTGTTTTCTCCCGATGATCCCAACGCTGGGAATCAGATACAACAAAGCGCAGGGGCTAAGGCACAACCCCCGTGCTCAAGTTAAACAGTGGCTGACTTCACCCGTTATTTAGGCTCAGTACCGAACCATTTTTTGTAGATTTCGTTGTAGGTGCCGTTGTCGCGCAGCGTTTTCAGCGCGCCGTTCACCTTCACGCGCAGCTCGTCACTGCCTTTCGGGAAGGCGATGCCGTATTGCTGGGCTTCCAGTGATTCACCGACGGTTTTGAACTTGCCTGCGCCTGCGGTTTTAATGAAGTACAGGATATTTGGCGTGTCGTGCAGTACCGCGTCAGCGCGCTTGGTGCCCAGTTCCATATAGGCGTTATCGATGTTCGGGAACTGACGCAGATCTTTGGTTTTGATGTTCTGCTTGGCGTAATCCACCGAGCCGGTGCCGCTCTTCACCGCCACCACTTTACCGTCCAGATCCTTCACGCTTTTTACGCTATCGTCGTTGGCATTCACCATCACCAACAGACCGCTTTTGTAGTAACCGTCGGAAAACTCGATGGCTTTTTTACGTTCTTCGGTGATGGTGATACCCGCCAGCGCCAAATCGATGTTTTTAGTTTGCAACGCCGGGATGATGCCGCTGAAATCCATAGGTTTCAGGGTGTAATCCAGTTTCAGCTCTTTAGCGATAGCGGCCCACAGGTCGATATCGAAGCCAACGTATTTGTCGCCTTGCTTGAATTCAAAGGGAACGAATGCGGTATCGGTTGCGACGACCAGTTTGTCTGCTGCGTGGGAGCTTACGGCAAAAGCCAGCGAAAGTGCGGCCAGGGAGACTTTGAAAATTGACTTCATGTGAGGAATTTCCTGTACAGGTTGCGGATTACCCATTTTTTATATTGCAGTTGGTACCATGAAAAAATCGTGCCATGTTTGCAACTACTATAAAAACAAAGAGTTGTGATGCAATGTTGTGCTTTGAAGGCGTATTATTATTGTTGTGCACCAAATTGAGGCCCCAAAATGGTGCTTTGGGTCTCGTGTTGGTGCATTGGCCTATCATTAACCAAATAATGGGGGGGAAACAACCGATAGTTAACAGTTTCGCTTCAATATTGATAACTAACTCTAACTTTTATGATGCATCGTTGTTGCATATGGTGCAGGAATGTTCGATAAGTACGGGAAATGGTCGCAGAACCCGGCGCCCTTAACCAGTAACGTTCTTAACGCAACTGGCTGTCTTTGCTCCCGCGTCGGTTATATAAGCCGCTGTCGGTCTGTTTTTTGTCCAGTTCGGTTTGGCAGGCCAAACAATAACGCACGCCTTTTAACGCTTGCCGGCGCGCCAGCGGAATTTCTTCTCCGCACTCCTGACAATAATGCTCGCTTTCACCTTGACCCAGCGCTTGCCGTGCACGCTGTACAGCGTCATCAACGGTGGAGTCGATCTGATCCTGCACGGCGCCATCCGCCGCCCATCCGTTTGCCATGGTGACCTCACTTCGGTGTCTTCGCCGTATTCCTCTGTACGTAACGCGGCCAATCGCTGTCTGATTAAATCTACTATGGGCGTTTTTTTGAGCAATTCAAGCGGCGTAAAAAGAAAAACAGGCCGGGATAAAGCCCGCAGCCTGTTTAAACCCCGCGATGCGGGGTGGGGGATAGCCCTTACCTGGGTTTATTCAATATTGGATTCGATAAACCACAGGAATTTGTCCAGATCGCGTGATGCCGCAGTGAACATATCGGCAGTATCTTCATCTTCCACTTCGGAGATGGCCTGGCGAATATCGTTCGCCACTGCGCCATAACGATCCGCCAGCGCTTTCAGATGTTCCTGCACGCTGTGGATGTTGGTTGGATAGCTTTTCAGCGGCGTTTTATCGTTCACCACCTGCACGGTACCCAGCGCCACGCCGCCCAGCTGCACGACGCGCTCGGCAAAAGTATCCTGATGATCGGTGATCGCGGTGCGGAACCCGTCCAGCATTTCATGAACGGCAATAAAGTTGGCGCCACGCATGTTCCAGTGCGCCTGTTTGGTGATCAACGACAGGTCAATAAACTGCACTACCTGATGGTTCAGGGCTTTGATCGCGGCCAGCTTCGTTTTTTCGTCCATGTCATTTCGTGTGTAAAGCAGATCAGAAGATTTCGTTTTCACCAGTTTAGCGGTACTCATATCAGATATCCTCTTTGTGGGTCGTTGTCCTATTTTTGTCACGGGGATAATTATAGCAGCCATATTCATTCTTGCAGCGTGAAAATGGCTATTGGATAAATAGGCAATAACGAATGGGAATTTTTAATTAAAAAATGCAGCGAAATAAATTTGGTTTTTTCTATTAATTGTATGAATTTTAATGGTTTTATTGTTTAATGTTCAGGGGGGTTAACGATTGCAGATAATAATAAAAACGCGGAGACACTTCTCATAATAATTTAATTGTCCAGCAGGATATATTTTAAGGGGGCGATTACCGTGTCGTTGTGTTAATTGGCTGTTAATTCAGGTTGATAGCCTGATAATGGAACGTATAGAATATCTACTCCTCATTTTTATCGCCTGCGAACCTATGAAAATTAACGTGGTTGGAACCAGCGGCAGTGGTAAAAGTACGGTGGCGCGCCAGTTGGCGGGAAAATTTGCTGTGCCTTATATTGAGCTGGATAAGTTGTTTTGGCGGCAGGACTGGCAAGGCACGCCGGATGATGAGTTTTTGGCCCGTCTCGCGCAGGTGTTGGGCGATGCGGACAGCGGCTGGGTGCTGGACGGCAATTATACACGAACCAAGTCGATCAAGTGGCGTGAGGTAGATTGGGTCGTATGGGTGGACTACGGGTTCTTCCGCACGCTGTTTCAGGCTGTGCGTCGTGCAGCTACGCGAGCCTGGGCCCGAACTGAATTGTGGCCCGGTACCGGCAACCGCGAGAGCTTTCGCCGCTCTTTTTTCAGCCGCGATTCGATAATTCTGTGGACCCTCAAAACCTACCGTAAAAACCGGGCCAGCTACCTTGATGATATGAATAACGCCCGGTATGGACATATCCGCTTTATTCGGCTGCGTTCACCCGGGCAGACCCTGACGTTTATCCGTTCTTTACCTCAGGGATAATCGGCGACAGCAGCAGGCTGTAATGCACCCTCACCACGGCTTTCTTGATAACCGTTGGGGCATTCAACTGGCATCCGGGTTGATGCGGTTCATAGGGCAAGAAGATGGCGTACATGCCGGGAAACATCTGCAGCGTCTGGCGATGGCGGATGATATCCAACAGTTGCAGATCCCGCGTTTCGTCGTAGGGGTGTTCGCTTTGCCAATCGCCCGGCAACCCGTAATCAATGCGTTCCTCGCCGCTGATTAACAGATGAATAGCGGCATATTCCTGATGCAGTTCGGCGCGATTGGCCTGCGCCGGCCCGGTTGTCAGCGTCATTACCTCCATAAAGAGCTTCTCGCCGTCGATTTCATGCCGCCCCAGCGCCAGCTCGGGCAGATCGTATTGACGCAGAGCAGTAAGGGCCTTAATCAGTACTGACGACATTCCACGGCCGTAGCGTGGGTTAAAGAGAGTGTTATAAATCACTTTGGTTCTCCATGTGATCAACCCTGCCGGGTTGGGTTCCATAAAAGCGTTGGTTGTTTCGGGAAAAGTATGCCCGTTTGTCGGTACGAAAACAGTTAACCCGCCAGCATTCCGCTTTAGCCATGCGGGCGTATCAGATTATCAAGACAGTTTTTCGATTTGCGGTTTGGATTTGATGGTCAGAGTCGAGCCCATCGATGCCGCGATGATCGCTGCCAGAGCCAGCCATTGCACCAGGGTCAGGTGCTCATTAAGGAACAGCATGCCCGAAAGCGCCGCCATTGCCGGTTCCAGGCTCATCAGAGTGCCGAAGGTACGCGCCGGGATTTTGGGCAGCGCGATGATCTCCAGTGAATAAGGGAGCGCGGTCGACAGGATCGCTACCGCCAACGCGGTGGGCAGAATATCGACATTAAGCAATACGCTGCCGGCTTGCCAGGCGCCAATCGGGCAGAACACCAAAGCGGCTATCAGTGAACCGACTGCCACCGTTCCCGGCCCGTGATCGCCGCCTGCCTTCTGGCCAAAAATAATATAGACCGCCCAGCAGGCACCCGCGCCCAGCGCACAGGCTGCACCAAACGGATCGATACTGCCCATGTCATGGCCCAGTGGCAACAGGAACCACAATCCGACCAGTGCCAGCGTTACCCATAAAAAGTCTATCGCACGGCGTGAGGAAAACATGGCGACCGCCAGCGGGCCGGTGAACTCCAGCGCCACGGCGATGCCGAGCGGCAGGGTACGCAGCGAAAGGTAGAACAGGTAATTCATGGCGCCCAACGCCAGGCCGTAGACCAGCAGCGGCAGGCGGCTGCCGGCGGCGAAACGCATGCGCCACGGACGGAAGATAATAAACAGAATCAGCGTGCCGATGCTCAGACGCAGCGTGGTGATTCCTTCCGCGCCGACCAGCGGAAACAAGCTTTTGGCCAGCGAGGCACCGCCCTGGATCGATACCATGGCGATGATTAACAAACAGATGGGCAGCAGCGCGGAAGGCGCTTTAGCGGGTGTAGACGCAGACATCCTTATGAGCCTTTTGTTCGCCTTCCACAGCCTTGGGAAGACAGTCGAAATTTGGATGAGGGCAGTGTAAATGAAATGGGGTAAATGTGTCTGCGAAAAGCGTACGAAACGGTAAAAGCTACCGCCTTCTGACGCAAAACAAGCGCGTGTGGTTAAAAAGTACGCATTTATTTCGGAATTGTCTGGATATTAAATAGGTGATTCTTGTCACACAAACGAGTAGAATGCGGCTCGAAAATAGAGCGAAAAGAAGTAGATACACTGTTCTTGAAATCTTATGTTACACGATATAAAGCGTTAGACACTCATTTTAAGGCAGAGTTTCACGCTAATTTTTGCTATATTTTCAATGCATGAACAAATGGATTTACTTAAAAATATAACGCGTTTGAGGTGGTTATGAAAAAAATTGCATGTCTTTCCGCAGTAGCAGCCTGTGTATTAGCAGTAACCGCAGGTACCGCATTCGCTGGTCAGAGCACCGTATCCGCTGGCTATGCGCAGGGTGATTTCCAAGGCGTTGCTAACAAAGCCGACGGTTTCAACCTGAAGTACCGTTACGAGTTCGACAACAACCCACTGGGCGTGATCGGTTCCTTTACCCATCTGGAAAAGGACGGCTCTCAGGGCGGTTACTACAACAAAGCGCAGTACAACTCTATCACTGCCGGTCCAGCTTACCGCTTCAATGACTGGGCAAGCATCTACGGTGTGATCGGTGTTGGCTACGGCAAAAACATTGATAATGCACAGAACGGCACCGATCGTAACGGCAGCAGCGACTACGGCTTCACTTACGGCGCTGGTCTGCAGTTCAACCCAATCCAGGAAGTTGCTCTGGACGTAGGTTACGAGCAGAGCCGCATCCGCAGTGTTGACGTTGGCACCTGGATGGTTGGCGTAGGCTACCGTTTCTAAGATTTCTCCATGCCTACGGGCGTGAGCGTGCGGTGCAGTTGGCCGTACCGGATAAAAATCCGCCTTCGGGCGGATTTTTTTTGCCTGAAATTCAGCGTTATTTACCCAGTTTTTGCGCTGGCTGCGATGAGAAGCGGGCGCTGCGAGCATCACGTTCGTAACCCTGAGGTTCCGTGAGAATGCCATATAACGCCGGCCGACGACCGTGGATCCAGCGACGGCCGGTGCTGAGCGGGATCAGCGACAGATCGAGGTCGGCGATCACCATTTGATCTTCTGCCGCCCAGGTCTCCGCCAGGATACGCCCATAGGGATCGAGGATCATCGCGTTGCCGGTACGCACTTCGTCGTCATCGCGCCCCACGCCGTTGCTGAACAGAATAAACAGGCCATTGTCATGGGCACGTGCCGGTAGCCAGCGCATCAGCCAGCCGCGCCCGTGCTCGCCGCGGAATGCCGCCTCTATCGCCTGCGGATTTTCCGCACGCTGCTGCCACAGCGCCAGCGGGATTGGTTTCATGCCGTGCGGGCTGCGCGAGTGGGTGCCACCGGTCTGGTGCGGTGCCAACAGCACGTCCGCTCCCAGCAGTGCGGTCGCGCGCACGTTTTCCACCAGATTATTGTCCCAGCAAATCAGAACGCCCATCCGCACTCCCCAGGGAGTATCGAACACGGTAAAGCTGTCGCCACTGGCTATCGCCTCATGTTCGAAGGCGTGCAGTTTACGGTGAACGTGAAGATTGCCGTCGGGCAGGCATACGGCGTAGGCGTTGTAATAGTTGCCATCCTCGCCCAGCTCAATCAGCCCGACACCGATTGCCATGTTATAGCGTTCCGCCAGTGGACGAATGCGCGCCAGAGAAGGGCTGCCGGCGATCGGTTCCGCCAGGGCGCCAATCTCGCCGGCACTGAGGTGCCGCACGTGCCAATAGCCGGTAATGCACATCTCCGGAAAGGTTAATACCTGGATCTGTTCGGCGGCAGCGCGGGCGATAAAGCCCTCCATTACCGACAGGTTGTAGTTTTTATCATTGGCGCGATGCTGAAATTGCACCGTCGCGGCGCGCAGAGAGGTTGTCATAAGGTTACCTTTGGCTGTTATCTGGCGTTGATTACAGCAGGCGTATTGATTACTGTATAATCAATTAAATTCCTATATCGATAACCTGGCGGAATGGATATAAAACAACTGCGCGCCTTCGTGGTGCTGGCCGAGCAGGGCAATTATCGTCTGGCCGCGGAGCGGCTGTGCATCACTCAACCGGCGTTGAGCAAACAGATACAGGCGCTGGAAACACTGCTGGGGACCCGGCTGTTTAACCGTGGCCGTCAGGGCGCTCAGCTTACCGCCAGCGGGCAGCGGTTGTATCCCGAAGCCCAGACGTTGGTTGACCGGCATTTGCAGTTTCAGCAGCACGCTCTGCGGGTGGTGCAAGGGGCTGCGGGGCGGCTGGCACTCGGGTTTGGCCTGTCCAGTTTCCATTTGGCGCCGCAGTTGGTCGCCGCCTTCCGCCAACGTTTTCCAGCGGTAGCCGTGGGATTGGAGGATCTGCCTTCGGAGCGGCAATATCAGTTGTTATTGCAGGGAGAATTGCAGGTGGGATTTGTGCGGTTGCCGGTCAGTGCGCCGCTGCGGGCCACGGCGTTGCTGAGCGATCGGCTGGTGTTGGCGGCGCCATCGGCGCTGGCGCTGCGGGCGGAAACCCTGATGGCGCGATTTAACACCTTGCCGCTGTTGCAACTGACGCCCAAACGCGGGCGCGGTCTGAGCGATCAATCGCTGCGCTTTATTGCCGCGCATCAATTGACGCCGAATGTCGTGCAGCAGGCCGGCGACATCCAGACGCTGCTGGCGCTGGTCGCCGCAGGCATTGGCGTGGCTCTGTTGCCGCACAGCGTCACCCATATTGTGCCTACGGGCATCGATATCTTGCCATTAAGCGGTGACGCGACCGAATGGCAGGTCGGAATTGCCTGGAATCCGCAGCAGCCCGACGCGTTGCGGGATAATTTTATTCAGGTTGCGCTGGCGACGGTGCAGGCGCCTTAAAGCCTGCGTTCATAAGGGGCAGTGCATCACTACAATCGGATTCTGGTGGTATTCGCTGCGGTGGCTTTCGCTAAAGCCGACTTTTTTCGCCAATGCCAGCGAAGGCTGATTCTCCGGCGAGATAATACACACCACCTTATCGCCGGGTAAATATTCCTTCCCCCAGGCCAGCGCTGCCTGCAACGCTTCGGTGGCATACCCTTTGCCCTGCGCCGCCGTTATCAGCGTCCAGCCCATCTCGGGGGCGTCGAGTGCCGGGATAATAGCGCGCTGGAAATCGGAAAAACCGATGCCGCCGAGGTAAGCGCCGCTGATTTTATCGCGTACCGCCCAGTAGCCGTACCCTAATAACGTCCAGTGGCCAACGTATCGCATCAGTCGGCCCCAGGAATCTTCACGATCCCTCGGGGTACCGCCGATATAGCGGACAACGTCGGGATCGGCCCACATGGCGGCCAGCGATTCAAAGTCGTCAAGTGTATGCGCATCCAGGCGTAAACGTTCGGTCAGCAACGGCGGCGCGGTGGTGATAAGCGGCATTATTTTTCCTGCACAGAGTCAAAGGCGGTGTTGGAGTATGCCAGAGAAGTGATATCGCCAGCTATTCGAGGTAAGGCTTTATCCAGCCAAGCCCGGCACCGGTTTCGCCGCGAGGTTTGTATTCGCAGCCGATCCAACCCTGATAACCCATGTTGTCCAACTGTGCGAACAGCCACGGATAATTAAGTTCGCCGTCGTCCGGTTCATGGCGATCTGGCACTGATGCGATCTGAATATGGGCGTAGCGCCCGGCCAGTGAGGTCATCAGGCCGCTGATATTGCCATCTACCAACTGAGCATGGAAAAAATCAAACTGAATGAAAACGTTCGGACGATCGATAGCCTCGACCAACTGCGCGGCCTGGTGTTGGCTGGAGAACAGATAGTGGGGTTTCACCTGTGGGCTGAGGGCTTCGATCAAAACCTTGATGCCGTGTGCGGCGAAGGTCTCGGCGGCATAGCGGATATTGCCGATAAAGGTCTCGCGATAGCGCTGCCAGTCGGCTCCCGGCGGGACCAAACCGGCCATCACGTGCACGCAGGGGCAATTCAGGGCGATGGCGTAGGCCAACGCGCATTCGATATCGGCGCGCGCATCCTGTTCGCGGCCGGGGACGGCGGCCAAACCCCATTCACCGGCTACAACATTGCCCGGAGGGGTATTGAACAGCACCTGTTGCAGATCATGATGCCGCAGCTGTTCCGCCAGCAGTTCGGCTGGATATTCATAGGGAAACAGAAACTCCACCGCCTTGAACCCAGCGGCGGCGGCGGCCTCGAACCGCTCCAGAAACGGCAGCTCGTTAAACATCATCGATAAATTGGCAGCAAATTTAGGCATGTTCCAGCTCCGTAATCCGGCAATTTCTTCATGGTACAGGGGCAGCATCGGGGTGCAGAAATGATTTTACAGGCGGATATCAGAAAATGAGGTTTAAATAGAAAAAACCCCTGATGGGGGTAACGCTCTTTTCCTGTTCTGCGCAGAGAACTAGATCCCGCTAAACCAGTTGTAGCCCTGATCTTCCCAGTAGCCGCCGGGATTGGTATCGCTGACAAAAATGGCGACGATATGCTTGGCGTTCTTGAAGCCCAGCTTGGTGGGCACCCGCAGCCGCAGCGGATAGCCATAGTCCGCCGGCAGCGCCTTGCCGCCGAAATCCAGCGCCAGGAGGGTCTGCGGGTGCAGTGCGGTGGCCATATCGATGCTGGAGTAATAACGATCCGCGCATTTAAAACCGACGTAGCGGGCATTCATATCCGCCCCGACATGCTGCAGGAAACTGCGCAGCGGTACGCCGCCCCATTGCCCGATGGCGCTCCAGCCCTCGATGCAGATCAATCGGGTTATCTGGCTCTGCTGCGGCAGGCGTTGCAGCTGCTCCAGCGTCCAGGGGGCGGTTTTCTGCACCTTGCCGGAAATTTCCAGCTGATAGCCGGCGAGATCCACCTCCGGGACGTTGTACTCGGGGTAAAACGCGTTGAACGGGAAGGGATGGGTAATCTGATCCGGCCGATAGGTTTGCGCCAGCCGCTGGCCGCTGAACAGCCAGGCCTGCACCCGATCGTTCCAGCGCGACATGGCCCACAGCACTTTATCCACCTGATCGCCGTCCTGCATGTTGCAGCCGGTCAGCATGGCGATGCCGCCCAGCGTCAGGCCGGAACGCAGCATCAGGCGACGTTGCAGATTGACCAGCTGTTTCTTCTGGTCCGGTTCCAACGCCGGTGTCGAAGGGCGCTGTTGTTTATCATTCATGTTTGCCGCCCGTAATCATTGCCCATAGCGTGCGCGGCACGATAATCACCATGAGCAGGTGAATCACTACGAATAACCCAATGGCGGACATGGCGAAAAAGTGCACGTAGCGCGCGCTGTCAAACCCGCCGAACAGACTCACCAGGCCTGGTAACTGCACGGGTTTCCAGATGGCCAGTCCGGAGAGCACCAGCATCAGCCCCAGCGCCAGTACGCCCAGGTACATCAGTTTCTGAATGGCGTTATAGCGGCCATGTTGATGTTTCAGCCGCAGCGTTAGCGCCTGCCCGATTTCGTGCCGCAGCACCTTGACGCTGAGCGGCAGCAGATCGCGCCGGAAATGGCCGCTGAACAGGCTCCACAACAGGTAGCACAACGCGTTAAAGGCCAGCAGCCACATTACCGCCAGATGCCAGCCAATCGCGCCGCCCAGCCAGCCGCCGAGCGTCATCTGTGGCGGAAAACTGAAGCCGAACAGCGGTGAGGCGTTGTAGATTTCCCAGCCGCTCATGAACATGCAAACCATAGCGAACAGGTTAACCCAATGGGTGATCCGGACCGGCCAGCGATGCACCGGCCGCGGCGCGTTGGTTTTCATCGTTTTTCCTGAATCACATTGGCGGAACGGTACCGTCTTTGCCGGCGGATATGCGAGTGGCGACGCGTTCGCCTTTCTCGTCAGTGGCGGAGAACAGCACAATGTGCGCGCCCTGTTTCAACAGGCTGCGGTCGCCGGGATCCAGGGTGACGATTGGCACGTCTTCCGGCACGGTGACGGTTTTTTGCTGGTTACCGTAGGTCACGGTCAGAGTGCGGCCATTGGATTTCACCAGCTTGCCGACGGTGCCGTTGGTCATGGTATCCACCTTGCCGTCGGCGGACTCCCAGGCCGAGTGGCCCTCGCCGGTGCCGCGCAGGCTGGCGGCGAACACGTGCACTTCCAGCGCTTTCAGGGTGCCATCCGCTTGCGGTACGGCGGCGGTGCCGATAAAGCTGTCGGGCTTGATATCGTCCAGCGTGCCCTTGGATACGCTCAACACCTTGGTTTGATCGTTAAGCTTGACGCTGACCTTTTCCCCTTTACGGTCGGTGAGCTGCAGGCTGCTGTCGGTGACTTGATCGATAGTGCCACGCAGTGGGGCAATGACTTTCCCCGGAGCCGGGGCGGCGGCGGCAATGCCGCTGCACAGCAGCAGGGTGGACAGCAGTAAACCGGCAAAACGATGACGGGTAATCATAATCTTCTCCTTTGTATGGGGTGACGGTTAAGCATGGTTTAACAAACGGGATAGCACCATGTTGATTTGGCGGATTAATGTCATCAAATTTGTCAGCCGGAGCTGAGGGTATTTTTCGGTAGCAGCGGCATCGACTAGCGCGGTGGTATGGCAAAGCGGAAGCAGGCACCGCTTTGCGCTTGATCCACCAACTGAATATCGCTGCCGTGCAACTGCAGAATACGCCTGACGATCATCAACCCCAGCCCGCCGGTGTGGCGCCGTGTCCCACTCAGGATAGACGGCCGCACGAACAGATCGGCGCGTAGCTCCTGCGGAATGCCGGGGCCGTTGTCGTTGACCTGTACCAGCACTTTGTCTTCCTGTTGCCACAGCCGCACGCCGATTTCACCGCCCTGCGGCGTATGGCGAATGGCGTTGTCCAGCAGGTTGGTCAGCACCCGCTCGATCATGCTCAGATCGGCGAACACCAGCGGAATGCCGGGGGCGATGTCAGCGTGCAAACGCTGGTGGCGCGCTTCGGTCGCCAGCTCGAATTTCTGGAATACGTCCTGCACCAGTTCACTGAGAGAGAACGGCTCTTTTTGCGGTTTCACCACGCCGTACTCCAGCCGCGCCAGCTCGAACAGCTCTTGCGCCAGCTTGCCCACCTTGCGGCTCTGCGCCAGCGCGATCTCCAGATAGCGCCGGCGATCGTTTTCGCTCAGCGTGGCGGATTTTACCGACAGCGTTTCCAGATAGCCGTGCAGCGAGGTGAGCGGGGTGCGCAGGTCGTGAGAGATGTTGGCGATAAATTCGCGCCGCTGCTGATCCTGCTGAGAGAGCGACTGCCACTGTTCGGCAAGACGCTGTGCCATGCCGCGAAACGCCTGGTGCAACTGGCTGACTTCATCTCGCCCGGCGTTGGGAAGCGGTTGCGCCGCATAGGCTTGCACCGCGGCGATGCCGCCGTTGTCCAGCGCACTGACCTGGCGAGTGAGTTGGCGAATTGGCCGCGTGACCCAGCGGAAGGCGAAACCGCCGGCCAGCAGGCCGAACAGCACCACCAGCCCCATCGACCACAGTGCCAGCCGGATCGCCGAGCTGAGCTGGGCGTTGCTGGCCAGTGCGCTGTAGTTCTCGCCCAGCAGCACTACATACAGGTAACCTTCGACCCGGCCGTCAACCTTCAGCGGGGCGACACTGAACACTTTTTCTCCGTCGGCGCTGCGCGGATCGTCGCCGTACACCGGCATTTGTGCGCCGTCGAGCAGCGCCTGCAACGGCAACAAGTCGACCTTTTGCCGTTTCAGGTGGCCGGCCGGCGCGGCGTTGCCGATGATATTGCCCCCTTTGTCGAGCAGATAGACCTCTACGCTGGGATTCACCGCCATCAGCTGATCGAACAGAGTATGCACCGACTGCGGGTTCAAACCGTCCTGGCCCAGCAGCGGGTTGCTGGCGGCGATATGCTGCGCCAGGTTGCCGGACAGCCGTTGAATGGTCGCCTGGCTGAACTGGGTGTTGCTGCGCACCTGCAGCCAGCCGGAGAAGGCGCAGCAGAGCAGCAGCAGCAGGGCGAAGATCAGCGTCAGGCGCTGTGTCAGCGTGAGATTTTTCATGTTTTACTCTTGCGGCGACGCCGCGAATTTATAGCCCATGCCCCACACGGTGAGGATGCGCTGGGGTTCCGCCGGGTTGCTTTCTATCTTGATGCGCAGCCGGTTGATATGGGTATTCACCGTGTGTTCATACCCTTCATGCTGATAGCCCCACACCTGATTGAGCAGGCTTAAGCGTGAGAATACCTTGCCCGGATGGCGGGCGAAGAAATACAGCAGGTCGAACTCGCGCGGCGTCAGATCGATCGGCTGCTGATTCAACTGCACCTCGCGGGCGATGGGATCGATGGTCAGGCCGTCAAAGCTCAGCGTGCCGGCGTCCAGGCGCAGGTTACGGCTCATCGCCTCTTGGCGGCGGAACAGCGCCTTGACTCGCGCCACCAACTCCAGCATCGAGAAGGGCTTGGCCAGGTAATCGTCAGCGCCAAGCTCCAGCCCCAGCACGCGGTGCACCTCGCTGGAACGCGCGCTGGTGATGATGATCGGCGTGTAGCGTGTCATATTGCGTGCCCGGCGACAGATCTCCAGCCCATCGACGCCCGGCAGCATCAGATCGAGGATCAGGGCGTCCCAGCCGCCCTGTTCCAGCATCGCCATGCCCAGATTGCCGTCGGCGGCGTGGCTGATGTTGTAACCCTCATCGCGCAGGTGCAACTGCAGCAGTTCGGCGATATCGCCGTCATCCTCAACGATTAAAATTCTCTTTGGTTTTTCCATCTTTTTCCGCCACCGATGACCCGCTTCTCTCTGAAGTCTACACAAGCGCCGTGCATGGAGTTATCACATTTTATTTAACTTTGCGTGAGGTCTTGGGGAACAAATTCGCGAAATACTTGGCTCATCGCCACCTTGGCCGCCAGGAGAAAATCATGAGCATGACTCGCGCACCGGAAAAGCCACCGCTTGTGCATCCGCTGTGGTTGCGGTTGACGCATTGGCTGAATGCGCTGGCGATGCTGATCATGGTGACCAGCGGCTGGCGCATTTATAACGCTTCGCCGCTGTTCAACTTCAGCTTTGTCAATGAGCTGACGCTCGGCGGTTGGTTAGGCGGCGCACTGCAGTGGCACTTTGCCGGCATGTGGCTGTTTGGGCTTAACGGGCTGTGTTACCTGCTGATCAACCTGGTCAGCGGCCGTTTCAAACGCAAGTTTTGGCCGCTCAGCCCCAGACAGTTTTTCACCGATCTGAGCGCCGCGTTGCGTGGCCGGCTGCAGCATGCCGATTTGCGCCACTACAACATGGTGCAGCGCGCGGCTTATCTGTTCGTGATGGCCGACAGTATCCTGATGGCGCTCTCCGGGCTGGTGCTGTGGAAATCGGTGCAGTTTCCGCTGTTGCGCGAGCTGCTTGGCGGTTATGACGCGGCGCGTTACATCCACTTTTTCGCCATGTCGGCGCTTGTGGGGTTTGTCGTGATTCATCTGGTGATGGTGGCGCTGGTGCCCCGCACTTTGTTGGCCATGCTGCGCGGACGTTAAGGGGATCGCAATGAAAACGGATAAGCCCTCTATTACGGTGAGTGAAGGGCAGGAGATTATCAAAGAGGCGCAGCGGTTGCTGGCGTCTTCGTCACGCCGCCGTTTTTTGCGCAACGGTCTGACGCTGGGCGGCATAGCGATGCTCACCGGTTGCGATCTCAGCAGCAACGCCAACGTCGAGCAGGCACTGAGTCGCATTTCGCGTTTTAACGATCGGGTGCAGGGCTGGTTGTTCAGCGCTGACCATCTGGCACCGGTCTATCCCGAATCCATGATGACCCGGCCGTTTCCGTTCAACGCCTTTTACGGCGAAGAAGACGCGCCGGACATCAACGGCGACGACTATCGGTTGGACGTCACCGGACTGGTGCTGGACAAAAGCGCCTGGACATTGCCGCAGTTGCACCGAATGGTGCAAATCAGCCAGGTGACGCGCCACATCTGCGTCGAAGGCTGGAGCGCCATCGGCAAATGGGGAGGCGTGCCCTTTGCGACCTTTCTCAAGGCGATTGGCGCGGATTTGAACGCGCGCTATGTCAGCTTTAAATGCGCCGACGATTACTACACCAGCATCGATATGGCCACCGCACTGCATCCGCAGACCATTATGGCACTGACCTATGACGGCCAGATTCTGCCGCGCAAATACGGTTATCCGATGAAGCTGCGCATGCCGACCAAACTCGGCTACAAGAATCCAAAACACATTCAGGTGATTGAAATCACCAATCGCTTCCCGGGCGGTTACTGGGAAGACCAAGGTTATAACTGGTTTGGCGGCAGCTGACGGCGGCCGCAAATATCCCCTGACACCTCAGGTGTCTTTGACATGAAAGAAGGAAATACCATGAAAAAGTTATTCGCAATGATGATGTGCAGCGCGTTGATGTTGGGTGTGGCTGGTGCCAATGCCGCAGACAGTATGAGTAAGGATGCGATGAAGAAGGACGCCATGAGCCAGATGTCGCATGACGGCATGGCTAAAGACGGCATGAAGAAAGATTGCATGGGCAAGGATTGCATGAAGAAAGACGCCATGAAGCATGACGCGATGAAAAAGGACCACATGGCGAAAGACGGTATGAAGAAAGACGCCATGAAAAAGGATGCGATGGGGCAGTAATAAAAAAGGCGCAGTGACACCCGCTGCGCCTTTTTGCCGTGCTTGAGCCGGGTTACATATCCGGGAAGGTCAGGGTATTGCCCGGCGCTTCGCGGTGAATGTGCAGGAAGTTCAGATGCTTCTCGTACTGATCGAGGATATCGCCGATCACCTGCTCCTTGCTGTAATCCATCAGATCATTGCCCTGGGTGCCTTCCATCAGGAAGGTTTCCAGCCGGTAATAGTGCGATTTGCCTGAGCGGGCGCGGTAGGTGAAGCCCGGCACCGAATAACGCTGTGGCCAAATCTGATAGATAAAGTTTTGCTCCTCACCCAAATGAACCAGCAGTTCCAGGTGGTTCAAACGCTCATCTTCCGTCGGCGGCACTTCGGTAAATTCCACTTTGGCGCCGCGCAGTTCCAGCTCGCGCGCCACTTCCTGCATTGCCGGTCTGCAACGGGTATCCAGCATTTTTTGCGTGTACTGGGTGCCAGGGTAGTTCATCACCCGCGACAGGCGCTGTTTCCAGTTCAGCACGTCATTGCTCGAAATCGGCATGGGGGCGTTGGTATTCAGCGCGCTGGCCTTGCGATAGTCCTCCACCCGCAGCGATTTATACAACCCGGCCATTACGAAGAAGATCACGAAGCTGAACGGCAGGCCCATGATCACCGTCGTTTTCTGCAACGCAGGCACGCCGTCGGTCATCAGCATGCCGATGGTCAGCAGGCCGATGGCCACCGACCAGAAAATCCGCAGCCAGTTGGGCGCATCGTTATTGATGTCGGCCAGGCGCGAGGTAAAGTTGCCCAGCACCAGTGAACCTGAATCCGCCGAGGTCACGTAGAACAGCAGGCCGGTGATGGTGGCCACCGAGGCGCTGAAGGTGAAGCCCGGGTATTGCGCCAGCAGGCTGTAGAAGCCACGTTCCGGGTATTGCATCACTTCCTGCGCAAAGGCGGCATTGCCGTGGATAATCTGGTACAGCGCGCTGTTACCGAAGATCGACAGCCACAGCAGGGTGAACACGAAAGGAATGATCAGCGTGCCGACCACAAACTGACGGATGGTACGCCCGCGCGAAATACGCGCCAGGAACAGGCCGACAAACGGCGACCACGCCACCCACCAGGCCCAGAAGAACAGGGTCCAGTTGTTCATCCATTCCACCGGACGATCGAAGGCGAAGCTGTTGAGCGTCATGCCCATAAAGCGATTGACGTAATCGCCGACGTTGAGCACCAGCGCATTGAGCAGGAACTCGGTATCGCCGCAGAACAGCACGAACAGGATCAACCCCAGCGCCAGCAACACGTTGAGCTCGGACAAAATACGAATGCCCTTGTTGACGCCGGAGGTTACCGAAATGGTGGCCATAATCACCGAAAGCAGGATCAGTGCGCTTTGAACCGTCAGGTTTTCCGGTACCTGGAACAGCACCTTCAATCCATAGTTGAGCTGCACCACGCCAATGCCGAGCGTGGTGGCGATGCCGAAAATGGTGCCCAGCACCGCCGCGATATCCACGCTGTGGCCGATCGGGCCGTTGATGCGTTTACCGAAGATCGGGTACAGCGCCGAACGGATGGTCAGCGGCAGGTTATAGCGGTAGCTGAAATAACCGAGGGCAATGCCCATCAGCGCATACATTGACCAGCCGGTCAGTCCGTAGTGGAACAGTGTCCACACCATGGCCTGGCGCGCCGCTTCCAGCGTTTGGGCATCGCCTTCCGGCGGCATCATATATTGCGTTACGGGTTCAGCGACCGAGAAGAACATCAAATCGATGCCGATGCCGGCGGCGAACAGCATCGCCGCCCAGCTCATCAGGCTGAACTCGGGCTTGGACTGTTCCGGCCCGAGCTTGATCGAACCGAAGCGCGAGGCGGCGATAAACACCACGAATACGATGTACAGGGTGGCGGCCAGCAGGTAATACCAGCCGAAGGTGGTTGAAACCCAATTCAGGGTGCGGGTGATCCATCGCCCGGAGAAATCGGTAAAAAAAATGGTCATCAGCGAGAAGGCCAGAATCAGCCCTGCCGAGGTAAAGAAAACCACAGGATTAAGGCGATCCTTTTGCGGTTTTGAGGAGGTTTCGCTGGTTGTCATCGTCGTCCTCTGTTTTTAACAACTGAGTAAAATCGTGCCCACATTTCTGCTCTGAACGACGCGCAGGCGTCGTCCGGAAAGTGCGGATAAAAAGCGGCACTGCTTGCCGTTTAGCCTGTTAACGAAACGGGAAATCGTTTCGTGGTGGGAACCGCTTACAGACACTGATTTTGGTCAGATTCGTTAAATACCTCACAAAAATCAGCCAGTTCCACAACCGAAAAGTACATTTTTGTAACCAGGCAGCAATAAAATATATGCAATTTTTATTGAACGTTCAATCAAAAAAAAGTTTAATAGTCCGCATGAAGACCAAGTTCAGCAGGCGGAAAGTCGATGAAATTCGCCGCTGAGATGAGGCCGAAGTCGGTTTTGCGAGAGTCGAATTATGCCAAAGGTAGGAATGCAGCCAATTAGAAGGCAGCAGTTGATTGATGCCACGCTGGCCGCGGTAAACGAAGTCGGAATGCATGACGCCACCATTGCGCAGATAGCGCGCAGGGCGGGTGTTTCCAACGGCATCATCAGCCACTATTTCAAGGATAAGAACGGGTTGCTGGAAGCCACGATGCGCTATTTGATCAGCCATTTGGGGGAAGCGGTGAAGCTGCGGCTACGGGCGCTGGACGACCAGAGCCCGGCCGCAAGGCTGCAGGCGATCGTTGCCGGCAACTTCGACGACAGCCAGATCAACAGCGCAGCGATGAAAACCTGGTTGGCCTTTTGGGCCAGCAGCCTGCATCAGCCGCAGCTTAACCGGTTGCAACAGGTGAACGGCCGTCGTCTGTATTCCAACCTGTGCGCCGAGTTCAGCCGCGCATTGCCGCAGGCGCAGGCACGTTTGGCGGCCAAAGGGCTGGCGGCGTTGATCGACGGTTTGTGGTTGCGCAGCGCACTGCGCGGCGCGGCGTTTAATCAGGTGCAGGCGATCGCGCTCACTACCGATTACATTACGTTTCAACTCCGGGGGCAAACGCCACCCTGAGGACAATCCAAGGAGAACCTATGTCCCGTTTTGGCTTGCAGAAGCTCTATATTCATGGTGCCTATGTAGACAGTACCGAGGGGAAAACCTTCAACGCAGTGAACCCGGCGAATGGCGAAGTGCTTGCCGAGATCCAGTCCGCCAGCGCTGAAGACGTCAACCGTGCGGTTGCCAGCGCAGCCAGCGGGCAGAAGGTGTGGGCGGCGATGACGGCGATGGCGCGTTCGCGCATTCTGCGCCGTGCGGTGGATATTCTGCGCGAGCGTAATGACGAACTGGCGGCACTGGAAACGCTGGATACCGGCAAGGCGATGTCGGAAACCACCGCGGTCGATATCGTCACCGGCGCCGACGTACTGGAATACTACGCAGGGCTGATCCCGGCTATCGAAGGCCAGCAGATCCCGCTGCGCGACACCTCTTTCGTTTATACCCGCCGTGAACCGCTGGGTGTGGTGGCCGGTATCGGCGCCTGGAACTACCCGATTCAGATTGCCTTGTGGAAGTCCGCGCCGGCTCTGGCTGCGGGCAACGCGATGATCTTTAAACCGAGCGAAGTGACCTCTCTGACGGCGTTGAAACTGGCCGAGATCTACACCGAAGCCGGCGTGCCGGACGGTGTGTTCAACGTGGTCACCGGCAGCGGCGCAGAGGTCGGCCAATATCTGACCGATCACCCAGGCATCGCCAAGGTATCCTTCACCGGCGGGGTAAAAACCGGCAAGAAAGTGATGGCCAACGCCTCAGGTTCCACGCTGAAAGAAGTCACCATGGAACTGGGCGGCAAGTCGCCGCTGATTATCTTTGACGACGCCGATCTGGATCGCGCTGCCGACATCGCGATGATGGCCAATTTCTACAGCTCCGGCCAGGTGTGTACCAACGGTACGCGCGTGTTTGTCCCGGCGGCGTTGCAGGCGCAGTTTGAAGCGAAAATTCTCGAACGCGTGAAGCGCATTCGTCTGGGTGATCCTGCAGATCCGCAAACCAACTTTGGGCCGCTGGTCAGCTTTGCGCATATGGAGTCCGTGCTGCGCTTTATCGAGAGCGGCAAGAACAGCGGCGCACGTTTGCTGTGCGGCGGTGAGCGCGTGACCGAAGGCGAATACGCCAAAGGGGCTTATGTGGCACCGACGGTGTTTACCGATTGCCGTGACGACATGGAAATTGTGCGTGAAGAAATCTTCGGGCCGGTAATGAGCATCCTCACTTATCACAGCGAAGAAGAAGTGGTGCGCCGTGCCAACGACACCACTTTCGGCCTGGCCGCCGGACTGGTGACTAACGATCTGACCCGAGCTCACCGAGTGATTCACCAGCTTGAAGCCGGCATTTGCTGGATCAACACCTGGGGCGAGTCGGCGGCAGAAATGCCGGTTGGCGGCTATAAGCAATCCGGCGTCGGCCGCGAGAATGGCCTGAGCACGCTGGAGCACTACACCCAGATCAAATCGGTGCAGGTAGAGCTGGGCGAATACGCCTCGGTGTTCTGATATTCCCGTCGCCTTTCGCGTCTGCGCTTGTCGGGGCTTCCGCATGCTGGGGCCCCCAAGTTCTTGACCCTACACATTTATACCCAATGGATTTCAAGTTGCAGCTAGGCGGCAAGTGCGGGCATCCCCAGGAGCTTACTTAAGTAAGTGACTGGGGGGGTACGTACGCAGCCAACAACGCTGCGGCTTGAAAGACGAAGGGGATGAGGAGATCATTAATGGAATTTGATTATATTATTATCGGTGCCGGCTCTGCCGGTAACGTATTAGCCACCCGTTTAACCGAAGACGCCGATGTCAGCGTGTTGCTGCTGGAAGCCGGCGGCCCGGATTACCGGATGGATTTCCGTACGCAGATGCCGGCCGCGCTGGCCTTCCCGTTGCAGGGGCGCCGCTACAACTGGGCCTACGAAACCGATCCTGAGCCGCACATGAACAATCGCCGTATGGAATGCGGCCGTGGCAAAGGTCTGGGCGGTTCTTCGCTGATCAACGGCATGTGCTACATCCGCGGCAACGCGATGGATTTCGACAACTGGGCAAAAGCGCCGGGGCTGGAAAACTGGAGCTATCTGGACTGCCTACCGTATTTCCGCAAGGCGGAAACCCGCGACATCGGATCGAACGATTATCACGGCGGCGACGGCCCGGTCAGCGTCACTACCCCGAAAACCGGCAACAACGAACTGTTCCACGCGATGGTGGAAGCCGGCGTGCAGGCGGGCTATCCGCGTACCGAAGATCTGAACGGCTATCAGCAGGAAGGGTTCGGCCCGATGGATCGTACCGTGACGCCGAAAGGCCGCCGTGCCAGCACCGCTCGCGGTTATCTGGATCAGGCGCGTTCACGCCCTAATCTGAAGATTGTCACCCATGCACTCACCGATCGTATTCGCTTCGATGGCAAACGTGCGGTGGGCGTTGATTACTTGCAGGGCGACGGCAATCAGATCGCCAGCGCAAGCGCGCGGCGCGAAGTGCTGTTGTGCGCCGGGGCGATTGCCTCGCCGCAGATCCTGCAACGCAGCGGAGTCGGCCCTGCGTCGTTGCTGAAAAGCCTGGATATCAAGGTGGTGCACGATCTGCCGGGCGTCGGTGAGAACTTGCAGGATCATCTGGAAATGTATCTGCAGTACGCCTGTAAAAAACCGGTGTCGCTGTATCCGGCGCTGCAATGGTTCAACCAGCCGAAGATTGGCGCAGAGTGGCTGTTCAACGGCACCGGTATTGGCGCCAGTAACCAGTTTGAAGCCGGCGGTTTTATCCGGAGCCGCGAGGAGTTCGCCTGGCCGAATATCCAATATCACTTCCTGCCGGTGGCGATTAATTACAACGGCAGCAACGCGCTCAAAGAACACGGGTTCCAGGCTCATGTCGGGTCGATGCGTTCCCCGAGCCGTGGCCGGGTGCAGGTGAAATCGAAAGATCCGCGTCAGCATCCGAGCATCCTGTTCAACTATATGGCGACAGAGCAAGACTGGCAGGAGTTCCGCGACGCGATCCGAATTACGCGTGAAATCATGGCGCAGCCGGCGCTGGACGAATACCGCGGTCGCGAAATCAGCCCGGGGCCGGAGGTGCAGACCGACGAGCAGCTGGACGCCTTTGTGCGTGAGCATGCTGAAACCGCCTTTCACCCTTCCTGCTCATGCAAAATGGGCGAAGACGAGATGGCCGTGGTCGACGGCCAGGGCCGGGTTCACGGCATGGAAGGGCTGCGGGTGGTGGATGCCTCCATCATGCCGCTGATCATTACCGGTAACCTGAACGCCACCACGATCATGATTGCCGAGAAGATTGCCGACAACATTCGCCAGCGTGCGCCGTTGCCACGCAGTACTGCAGAGTATTACGTGGCCGGCGACGCCCCGGCGCGCAAGCCGTAACCTACATGCCCTCTCGCCGCTGAGGGGGAGGGCTGCTGTAGCAAGCACCCCCTCTCCAATGCTCTTCCCCGAGGCGAGGGGGCAATACTTTCCCTCTTCTGTTAAACCGGCAGCGAGATCGCCTGATCGAAACTGTTGGGCGTCGCCATGCGCCACATACGCGCATAAAAATCACTTTGGATCTCTTTTTCCAGCAATGCGCCCGGCTCCAGGTAGTAATAGATATCCGCATAGACCTTGATTTCGGTTGAGGTGATGCGGCGTAGCATATGGTGAGACGTCAGTTGCTCCGGGCGGCTGATGCCGGCCGCTGCCAGCATTTCCGCCAGCGCTTTGACCGTATTTTGGTGAAAGTGGTAAACGCGTTCGGCTTTGTTCGGCACCACCAGTGCCTTCTGGCGCAGCGGGTCCTGCGTGGCGACGCCGGTCGGGCAGTGGTTGGTGTGGCAGCTTTGCGACTGGATGCAGCCGACGGCGAACATAAAGCCGCGCGCCGAGTTCACCCAGTCGGCGCCCAGCACCAGCACGCTGGCGATGTCGAAGGCACTGATGATTTTGCCGCTGGCACCGACTTTGATCTTGTCGCGCAGCCCGCAGCCCACCAGAGTGTTGTGGACGAACAAAAGCCCTTCGCGCAACGGCATACCCATATAGTTGGATAACTCAAGCGGTGCGGCACCGGTGCCGCCTTCCTTACCGTCTACTACGATAAAGTCCGGCAAAATATGGGTATGCAGCATCGCCTTGGCGATAGCGACAAATTCCCACGGGTGGCCGATGCACAGCTTAAAACCCACAGGTTTACCGCCGGACAGTTCGCGCAGTTGCTGGATAAAATGCATCATTTCCACCGGGGTGGTGAAGGCGCTGTGCGAGGCCGGAGAAATGCAGTCTTCCCCCTCGGGCACGCCGCGCGTGGCGGCAATTTCCGCATCCACTTTTTTTGCCGGCAGAATGCCGCCATGGCCCGGTTTTGCGCCCTGGCTGAGTTTGATTTCAATCATTTTTACCTGCGGGTTTTTTGCCTGCTCGGCAAAGCGCTGCGGATCGAAATGGCCGTCGGCGGCGCGGCAGCCGAAATAGCCGCTGCCCAGTTCCCACACCAGATCGCCGCCGTGTTCACGGTGATAGCGGCTGATGCTGCCTTCGCCGGTGTCATGATAGAAATTACCTTTCGCTGCACCAAGATTGAGGGCGCGAATGGCGTTGGCCGACAACGCGCCGAAGCTCATGGCGGAGATATTAAAGATTGAGGCGGAATAGGGTTGGCTACAGTCCGGGCCGCCGATCGCCACGCGAAAACTGGTGGGATCGGATGCCGCTACCGGGCGCATGGAATGGCCGATGCATTCATAACCCGTTTGATAAACGTCCAGTTGGGTACCGAATGGCTTGTCGCCCATCTCATTTTTGGCGCGGCGGTAGACCAGCGTGCGCTGAGTACGTGAGAACGGGATCTGGGCGTTATCTTCTTCCAGTAAATATTGGCGTATTTCCGGGCGGATAAATTCGAAGAAAAAGCGCAGGCGGCCGATGATCGGATAGTTGCGGCAGATGGCGTGGCGTTGCTGAGTCAGATCGTAAATACCCAGTGCGCTCAGACACCCGAAAAGGATTGTCGGCAACCAAAACCAGGGTCGTTGCGGCAACAGTGCCAATGACGCCAGCGCAAGCAAGATGCTCAAAACAAAGCAGGTATAACGGCTGAACAAGGATGATTTCATAACATCTCCTGATGTTTTTATTTAATCCATACGACACGACTTGTGGGAAAGCCCCACGGCCAAATCGTAACCAATAGACAGGAGTGTTATGTGACTGTTGCTGCTATGTCGCTCATTGTTACATTAATTTAACCTGGCGCGACGAAAGCAGGCCGCCGGGTAGCAGCCTGAAGGGTTATTTACTGGCGACGAAGATGGTGCTCATGCTGCGCAAACGCAGCTTTTTCATCGCGCTGTATTTTTGCGAGAAAATGGTTTTGGGATGCGTGCCGCGCTTCTGGGCAATATGCAGCAGGCTATCGCCACGCAGCAGGTTGAAGATGACATCGCTTTCCGCAGGGCTGAGTTCGCGGGTTTTCTGCATTTTTATCCCGCCTGACTCTTTGCTTTCCAACAGATTTTGTATTTTTTCCTGCAGCGAATAAAGTGGGATACGGGTAGAGACTAATTCAACGGAAATACCCAGTATCGACAGCAGTTTCACTACGCGTTCGTCATCATAAAATACCAGGATCCGCGTTTTGGTGTTGTATTGCTGATGCATTGACACCAGACTTTCAATGACGTTGACACTTTGCTCCAGATTTTGCGAGGTAAATATCAGCGCGATATCGTGCTTAATTATCTTTTCCGCCTTGGATCCCCCCTGCATAAAATCCGAAAACAGTCTGATATCGTACTTGCCGTAATGTTTTTTCACTAACACCGAAAGGCCGACATAGCTGTACTTACACTCACTAATAACAAGGACATTGTTTTTAGACATAATGGCAGACACCAATAATGAGTTAAAAGTATTCAGCTGTAAGAAGCGAGTTCAAATCCTTGATGTCGGATTCCTTCCACAGCTTTCCCTGCAGTGCGTAATATGGCATTTCGTCCAGCCATTTTTTATGGTCGGGAGTTTCAACCCCTTCGATAATTACCTTGTAATGGTTAAGGTAAAAAAATCGCAATAAAGCGCGCATTAAGCCGTCACCGCCAGATTTTTCCATAAAATTCCATAACAAAAACCGGTCTAGCTTAACGAAGCGGAACTGGCTGTTATACAACGCGGAAAAACCGGCGTAGCCAGAACCAAAATCATCGAGCCAAAATGAATAACTTTTCAGCGAGGGATCGCCATGAACGCGATCTTTTACCAGTCGGGTTGAGTTTTCGCTGATTTCAAAATGAATACACCGAGTGGCGCGAATTCTTTCTGCAAAATGGTCACTGGCCAGCCATCGCAACGAATGGTCGTCCACATTCAATGTGGCTATAACCTGATTATCACGAAACCAGTGATTATATTTTTCTATCAGGCTGACCTGTTCTAACAGAATCTCAATTCGGGTTGCACTATCGGCAGATCGAAAAAACTGCTCAGGGGAAAAATGAGCATATTCGCTATTGAAAGGGAATCGGGACAAGCATTCAACGGCCAGCAATTGTCCGGATTTTCCGAACATTGGCTGGAAAACATAATTAATCCCGTTATTTTTCGCTCTAAAAGAACCGCTCATTCCTCAATCCTTTGACTGATATGTAACTTCTTGTTTTTTAACGGTAATAAAAGTTAATAAGTGATTTTTATTGGTAATTATCTTATTTAATTCAACCAAGACGTGTCATGTCGCCCCCAGACCATTAAACGCGCAATTTGTCGTGAAGTCCAAATGATTTCAAGGGTAACAAAATGTAAATTTACAGGATAATATCCTGATAATTATGACTTAAAGCAATGTATTGAACTGCCTGGCTTTTCAAAACACAGATTATTCCTATTCAGTTGAATCGTCAACATCGATCGATAGGTATTTGTTGATAGTTTTTTCCTATCAAGAGGGGTGATATGAATGTTATAAACGATTTAACAATAAGAATAAGCCTGGTCTATATTTCGCCGGGCAATGGATTCATCGGGGCTTCATTCCTGACAAGGAGTAGCATCGCTGAATGTACTTAATAGTTGTATTAATTCATCGAGAGTCTAAATATGAAAATTTCTAAACTGTCTGCCGTATTGGCATTGGCTGTAAGCGCCGCTACTATTTCTTCTTTTTCTGCACAAGCGACTGACGGTACTATTACTTTCAACGGTAAAGTGACTGACCAGACTTGTACTATCAGCACCCCAGGCGGTAAAGACTTCACCGTTACTCTGCCAACTGTTTCTGCTTCAACTTTGGCAACTCAGAGCGCAACTGCCGGCCGTACTCCATTCGCAATCAACCTGACCAAATGTTCTAAAGGCCAGGTAGCCACTTATTTCGAGCCAGGCGCAACTGTTGATTTCAATACTGGCCGTCTGAACAACCAGGCGCAGACTGATGCAGCGACCAACGTGCAAATTCAGCTGCTGGGCAGCAACAACCAGTTCCTGCCAATTCTGGCCGCCGGCACCAACGGCGCGCAGAACAACTCTCAGTGGGTTACCGTTGCTAACGAAGGCGATTCTGCTGACCTGAACTACTACGCTGAATATTACGCGACCAACGCTGCCGGCGCTGGTGATGTGACTTCAAGCGTTCAGTACACCATCATTTATCAATAAGTAATATTTTTATTCTGGCGGGGGGAATACCTCCGCCGTTTTTCCCTACCGTAGTGATAAAATAATGAAAAATTCATTTAAAAAATACAGTGTATTGCTGATTGCCACGCTATTCAGCAGCAGCGTTTTTTCCAGTGTCATCATTAACGGTACTCGTATTATTTATCCGGGAAAACAACGGGAAGTTACCGTCCAATTATCAAATAATGGAACTTCACCGGCATTGATCCAATCCTGGATTGACGAAGGCGATGCGAAAACCACGCCTGAAAACAGCAAGGCACCGTTTATCGTTTCCCCGCCAATCAGCCGCGTTGAACCGGCTACCGGCCAGGCGCTGCGTGTTTCACTGACCACGTCGGCATTGGCACAAGACAAAGAATCCCTGTTCTGGTTGAACGTACTGGAGATCCCTCCTGCGCCGACCGGGGCAAGCAGCAGTACGCCTGAGAACTTTTTACAGGTGGCTTTCCGCACCCGCGTCAAACTGCTGTATCGTCCGGCCGGCCTGACTGGCGAAGCGAACGATGCACCTGAAAAACTGCAGTGGCGCTTTAGCGGCGCCGGCGTCAGCGTGAAAAACCCAACGCCGTATTACGTGTCGTTTACCGAAATCAATGCCGTCGTCAACCAGAAGAACGTGCCGCTGGCACCCCACGGCGACATGCTGGCCCCAGGCCAGGAAAAAACGCTGTCGTTTTCCGGTGACAGCTCGCGCATCGCCGACGTTGCATTTACCACCATTAACGATTTTGGCGGACGCGTGTCCCGCACTAAGAATAAGCAAAAGTAACTCTTGGAAGAGAGACTCATACCCCAGAGCGCAAGCTGTCGGTGGGGTGAGCTTAATTTGGTAAAGGAATGCTTTTATATGAAAGAGTTGCCTATCTCTGCGGCCATTAAACGGGCGCTATTTAACTATAAGTCGATTCTGTTGTTGACCGGCGGCGCACTTTGCCTGGCGGCGCCTGGATTTGCCCTGGCGGAAATCGTTACCGACAACAAAAAGCCCACCGCACCGGTTGAAGCTTCCTTCAACAGCAGCTTCCTGATTGGGGAGGCGCAAGGCGTCGATCTTTCGCGTTTCCGCGACGGCAACCCTATTCTTGCCGGCAAATACTCACTCGACGTCTATGTTAACGGCGAGTGGAAAGGCAAGAAGAGTATCGATTTCAAAAACGTGCCGGGTAAAAACAGCGCCGACACCTGTTTCTCTCTGCTGTCGCTGGATGAATTCGGTGTGGATACTGCGGCATTGAGCAGCGATCCTTCGGTCACTACCGATACCTGTAAAAGCCTGCCGCAGTGGGTGCCGGAAGCCTATTATCGCCTTGATACCAGTTCGCTGCGAATGGATATCAGTATCCCGCAGTCGTCGCTGCGCCGGAGTGCGCGTGGCTATGTCGATCCGAAATTCTGGGATCGTGGCATTACCGCCGGCAGCCTTTCGTATAATTTTAATGCCTTTAATACCCACAGTTCCGCCAACGGCAGCAACGCGGATTCAACCAACGCTTATTTGACCCTGAACGCCGGGTTAAACGTGGCCGGTTGGCAGTTGCGCCATGACTCTAACGTCAACTGGCGCTCCAACGAAAGCACCCATTGGCAAAACACCGCCACTTACGCGCAGCGTGCCATCCCGGCCGTACGCGGCATGCTGACGTTGGGTGATACCTATACCAGCGGCGACTTCTTTGATTCTATCGGTTTTCGCGGCGTACAGGTCGCGACGGATGACCGCATGTTGCCTGACTCTCTGAACGGCTATGCGCCTGTGGTGCGTGGCGTGGCGCAAAGTAACGCGCTGGTGGAGATCCGTCAGAATAACCAGTTGATCTACCAGACCACCGTTGCGCCCGGCGAATTCGTGATTAACGATCTTTATCCAACCGGTTACGGCGGCGACTTGAACGTCACCATCAACGAGGCCGACGGCAGCAAGCGCCAGTTCAGCGTGCCTTACGCTTCGGTAGCGCAGATGTTGCGCCCGGGGATCCAGCGTTATGCCCTGACCGCAGGCCGAGTGCGCGATGATAATTTGAGCAAGGAACCCGATATGTTCCAGGCGACTTATCAGCGCGGGTTTACCAATATCATCACCGGCTACACCGGCGCTATCGCCAGTGACGGCTATGGTGCCGTGTTGTTGGGCAGTGCGGTAGCGACGCCGATCGGTGCCTTTGCTCTGGACGTGACTCAGGCCAATACCCGCCTGAAGCAGGGCGACCAATCCGGTCAGAGCTATAAGCTCAGCTATAGCAAGTTGATGACTGAAACCAACACCAACTTCACCATCGCCGCTTATCGCTACTCCACCTCCGGTTACCTTTCGTTGCGTGACGCCGTTTACTCGCGAGACAACGAACGCAAGAACCTGAGTGCCGACGCCGTTAACCGCCAGCGCAGCGAATACCAACTGACCCTCAACCAGGGGCTGGGCGATGACTTTGGCGCGTTGTATATCACCGGTTCGGTTCGCGATTACTGGAACCGGGGCGGCAGCACCAAGCAGTATCAGGTGGGTTATAACAACTATTATGGTCGCGTCACCTATGGCCTGTCCGCCATGCGCACCTCGGACATGTATAACCGTGATGAAACCCGTTATTACCTGACGCTGTCGATTCCGTTCAGCGTCGGTTCGCAGACGCTGAGCCTGAACAGTTCATTGGGCTATACCGATAACGGCTACGACAGCAGCCGCGTGGGCATTAACGGTTCTACCGGTGAAGACAACAACCTCAGCTACAGCGCGGCGCTGGCTAACGATCAATCCGGCGGCACCAACAGCAGCGTAAGCGGCGAATACCGTAGCCGGTTCTCGACGCTGAACGGTTCTTACAGCTACGGCAAGGATTATCGTCAGTCGTCGATCGGGGCGTCGGGCAGCGTAGTGGCTCACAGCGGTGGGGTGACCATGACGCCGCAGCGCGGCCAGACCATGGTGCTGGTAGAGGCGCCGGACGCTGCCGGGGCTATCGTGACCAACTCGCCGGGCGTGCGTATCGATGATAACGGCTATGCGGTAGTGCCTTACGTGGCGCCATACCGCATGACCAACGTAACGCTCGATCCGAGCGGCATGTCGCGCGATGTGGAGTTGGAAAGCAGCAGTCAGCAGATTGCGCCTTACGCCGGTGCCATCGCACGGCTGGAGTTCAAAACCACCAAAGGCCAGGCGTTGATCATTCATGCTCTCGGCCCGGACGGCAACGCGTTGCCATTTGGTTCTGAAGTGCTGGACACCCGCAATCAGGTGGTGGGCATCGTCGGCCAGGGCAGCCGCATCTACTTGCGTACGGAAGCGCAAAAAGGGCTGTTACAGGTGAAATGGGGCACGCAGCCTACGCAGCAGTGTTCTGTCAGCTATAGCTACAAGGCGAAAGCGCAGGGCAATACTGACTACGAAATTATTGAAGCGAGTTGCAAATGATAAAATTAACGCGTGTTCTGTCACTGAATAAAACGTCAGCGAAATGCTTGATGCTGCTCGGCTTGATGATGGTGGGCGGTCAAAGTGCTTATGCCGCCTGTTCTGTCAGAAGTGGTTACAAGGCGCAGGTGATCAATATGAAGCTTGGGCGTGTGCTGGTGACCCCAGGCAGCCAGGTGGGCGACACTTTGGTTACCGGCCAGTTTCCAATCAATGAAGTCAGTAATATCGCCAGTTGCTCAAGAGGCGGCAGCGCGATTGGTTCGATCATGCAGGGCCGCGCCACCAGCTTCACCAATGTGTGGAGTACCAATATTCCGGGTATCGGTATTCGTTTATACCGTGAGGCCGGCTCGGTGAGTAACTTCTACCCTCATACCTTGAACTTTTCTGGTAATTCCAACGTTACCCTTAACGGCGGTTACTTCAAGATTGACGTCGTTAAAACCGCGGCCCAAACAGGCACCGGCCAGCTGACTACCGGGCTATATACCAACTATTACATGGACGGTACCGGTCCTGGGTTGCCACTGCTGCAATCGATTGTCGATGCCAACAGCCTGACGATTGTCACTTCAACCTGCAATGTGGACAGCGGTTCCAAAAACAAGGTGGTTAATCTGGATACCGTCACGGCAGCCTCTTTTGGCGGTGTCGGCTCAACCCAGGGTGAGAAGGCGTTTGATATCAACATTAACTGCGTTGGCGGCGTCGGTGAAAATCTGTTGCCAGGCAATGCCGGGCAGGGGATTGTGAATGTGCGTTTTGACTACACTCCGGACAGTTCTAATGCGCCTGGCGTGATCAAATCGCAATCTGGCGCCAATACGGCTTCCGGCGTTGCCGTACAGTTGTTGACGGGCAGCACCACGCAGCCTATCAAGAACGGTGATGCGGTCAACGCAGGCCGCACCGTACCGAACCAGGCCAACACCCTGACCCTGCCGCTGAAAGCCCGTTACTACCGTACCGGCACTACGATCAAAGGCGGCAATATCCAGTCGACCGCAACCTTTACCATCGAATACAACTGAGTATTGCGGGCATTAAAAAAGCCAATGGGATTGCCCATTGGCTTTTTGCTTTTTATCCGCCTCAGCGCTGGCCCATCCAATGAGTGCAGGCGCCATCCACGCATTTCCCCGCATACCACAAGTGCGCGCCTGGCGACTCGTGCCGATGCCCGTTCTGCGGCGCGATCGGTTGCGGACGCATCTCTACCACGTCCCAACGCGTGGTGCGGCGATACACCGCCGGCGTTTTGCCGAACTGTTTTTTAAACGCCCGTGAAAAAGACGGCTGGGAATCAAAATGGAACTGCAAGGCGATGTCGAGAATAGGGCGTGGGGTCGAACGCAGCGCCTGCGCGGCCTGTGACAGGCGGCGCTCGCGGATATAGCTGCCCAGCGCATGGCCGGTGGTGCTGCGGAACATCCTTTGCAGGTGCCACTTGGAGTAGCCCGATTTCGCCGCAACGTTATCTAACAGCAGCGGTTGATCCAGATGAGTTTCAATCCAGTTCAGCAAATCGTGAATGATATTGACGCGATCCATTGTTTAAGTTCTCCCGCGGTACGGCATTCAGGTCATAGTGGGTAAGAGTAATTATCCAAGCTAGTTCTTTGATAATAGGCCGCTGAACCGGGTTACGCAAGTGTTAACTGGAGGACTAAAGGTGGCTAAACGTGCTCTTCCAGCCGCGGAGAAACAGAAAAGGCCGCGCGAGGCGGCCTTGAGGGAAGGGGGAACAAACGTCGGATCAGTGAGTTTCCGGCTTCACTTCGATATAGTCCAACTGCAAGACGCTGCTGGTGTAGCCGCGGATCTTGTTGGTCATTTCAATGTCGCCGTTCAGCTTGTGACCATAGGATGGAATGATATCTTTCAGCTTGCTCTGCCATTCCGGCGTCGCCACTTTATCTTTGAACACTTTTTCCATCAGGTGCAGCATGATTGGCGCAGCGGTAGAGGCGCCCGGTGATGCGCCGAGCAGGGCGGCGATGCTGCCGTCCTCGGAGCTGACCACTTCGGTGCCGAACTGCAACACGCCGCCTTTCTCATCATCTTTCTTGATGATCTGCACGCGTTGGCCGGCGGTCCACAACTTCCAGTCGGCCTGTTTGGCTTCAGGGAAGTACTCTTTCAGCGCAGCGAAACGGTCATCGTCGTTCATCATCAACTGGCCAACCAGGTATTTCACCAGGTCGAAGTTATCCAGCCCGACATGGGTCATCGGCATCAGGTTAGACGTGCTCAGAGAGTGCAGCAGATCGAACAGCGAACCGTTTTTCAGGAACTTGCTGGAGAAGGTGGCGAATGGCCCGAACAGAACGACGCGCTTGCCATCCAGCATGCGGGTGTCCAGGTGCGGAACCGACATTGGCGGCGAACCTACGCTGGCCAGACCGTAAACCTTGGCCAGATGCTGATTCGCCACTTCCGGATTGGTGGTCACCAGGAACTGGCCGCCGACCGGGAAACCGCCGTAGCCGTCAGCTTCAGGAATGCCGGATTTCTGCAACAGTGTCAGAGAGGCACCGCCTGCCCCGATAAACACGAATTTGGCGTTAACGGTGGTTTCTTTACCGTCACGGTTCAGATCGGCCACGGTGACGCGCCAGGTGTTGTCGGCGTTGCGTTTGATATCGCGCACTTCATGGCTCAGGTTCAGCTTGAAGTTAGGATTTTTGGTCAGCGTATCCACCAGTTGATGGGTGATCACGCCAAAGTTGACGTCGGTACCCAGCGGCATGCGGGTCGCGGCAATTTTCTGCGCCGGATCGCGGCCGTTCATTACCAGCGGCGCCCACTGTTTAATCTGGTTGGCGTCTTCGGAGTATTCCATCCCACGGAACAGGGTGCTGTGCTGCAGCGCCTCATAGCGTTTGCGCAGGAAGTTGACGTTATCGTCACCCCAGACAAAGCTCATGTGCGGTACGCTGTTAATAAAGGATTTTGGATCTTTCAGGACGTTATTTTTTACCTGATAAGACCAGAACTGACGAGAGATTTCAAAAGACTCGTTAACCACCACGGCTTTGCTGATATCAATGGTGCCGTCTTCTTTCTCTGGCGTGTAGTTCATTTCGGCGAAAGCGGAGTGGCCGGTACCGGCATTATTCCAGCCGTTGGAACTTTCTTCCGCAACGCCGTTCATGCGCTCATACATGTCGATGGACCAATTCGGCTCCAGTTCATGCAGGTAAGTCCCCAGGGTGGCGCTCATGATGCCGCCGCCAATCAGTACCACATCGACGGTCTTGTTCTCTTCTGCTGCAGCCTGTTGCGTGATGCCGAACAGATTCAGACAGAAGATCAGGACGAGTAATTTTCTCATTAAATCAAATCTCTTAGGTGTAAATTCTACTCATTGCAGGTGAAAGAATTTATCGGGAGTTACCCTGGAAATAAGCCAAAACAGACCGCCCGGCATGAGCCGAATTACAGTGATAATGTCTTTTTGTTAATAGTTTTCTTTAACGAAAAGTGGATTATTACAGGCTACCTGGAGGCGGATTGTTCAACTCAGGTTACTGAGGGGATATTATTGTTTGCAAGAATGTTAAAAACTACTTTTGTAACTAAAAAAAGAGAAATATAGGCAGGAATAATTCATTTATTATTGCGGGCTAAATATAACCGCTAAATTAGCAGGGTTTAATTGCCGTTGATTTAAACGATATTTCATTATCACACAATATTTAGCGATGAATTGCAAAGGGTAGCCGGTAACAAAACGAAAATGGCCGCCGTGTGGCGGCCAGCATCCGATTAGCGCGGTTGCCAAATACCGCGGGTTGCGGTGTCGGCGGCATAGGTGCTGAAATCACGCGCCGGGCGCCCAAGGCTGCGTTGAACGTCGTCGGTCAGTGATGCATTGCGCCCATCCAGTACCGTACTGAACAGATACTCCAGCAAGCTGACCATCTCCTCCGGCAACTGCGCTTCGCGCAGATAACCGACATAATCGGCTATCGGCACCTGCTGATAGAGAATCTCACGTCCGCTGGCGGCGGCAATCTCGCTAATGGCCTGTTCAAATGTCATCAGTCGCGGGCCGGTTAGTTCATATACCCTATTGCTGTGGCCGGGCTGAGTGAGAGCGGCGACCGCGATGTCGGCGATATCATCGGCATCAATAAAGGGTTCTGGAATTTCGCCCGGCGGCAAATAAACCGTGCCGTTCAGCAACTCATCGTAAATAAAGCTTTCGCTGAAGTTTTGCATAAACCAGCTGGCGCGCAATATCGTCCAGTCCGCGCCGCTGCGCTCTACCATTTCTTCTGCCTGGCGAGCTTCGTCTTCTCCGCGCCCGCTGAGCAACACGATCTTTTGCACACCCCCCGTTACCGCCTGTCGGCAAAAACGTTCAATGGTGTCGATGGCGCCCGGCACCGCCAGATCGGGCTGGAAGCTGAGATACACCTTTTTCACATCCTGTAAGGCCGGTTGCCAACTGCCGCTGTCCTCCCAGTCAAAAGGAATGGCGGCGCCACGGTGGCCGGGGCGCACGGCCACGCCTTGCTGTTGCAAACGCGCTGCTACACGGCTGCCGGTTTTACCGGTGGCGCCTAAAACCAGTATCGGTGAGGTCATATCGCTGTTATCCATCGTTCATCTCCAAAATGTGAGTGTTACTCATGTTTTGTAAATATGATAAACCCTCGTATTATTGTCAAGGTAGTTTTTGGTTCAAAGGACGATGCTGATGAATGACAAGCAAAAAAATCCGCCCGCGTTACGGCGTAAACCCAGCCAGACGCGGAGCCGTGAGAAGGTGGAGCTGATCCTGGATTGCGCCACCGCGCTGATAGCCCAGCAGGGCAGCGATGCGATGCGAATGAGCGAAGTGGCGCTCAATGCCGGTATTTCCATTGGGGCGCTGTACCAGTACTTCCCGGATAAGACCGCTATCGTGCGCGTGTTGGCACAGCGTTATAACCAGGAAGCGCGCGAATGCATTGAGCAGTGTTTAACTGAAGTACAGAATTTTACACAACTGATCGAGGCTTTTAGCTGCCTGATTGACGAATATTACGCCTTGTTTATGGCTGAGCCCGTCATGCGGGATATCTGGGCGGCAACGCAGGCCAACAAAACGCTGCGCGAAGAAGAGGTGGCGGAAAGCCGATTGAACGGTGCGTTGCTGGCGGCGGCGATACGGCGTTTGCGGCCACAGGCGGATCCGGTTGCGGTTGAAAATGCCGCTTTTCTGCTGATGCATCTGGGAGAAGCGACGATGCGCCTGGCGGTCAGTACCGGCCCCGATGAGGGCCGCGAACTGGTGGAGAGCTATAAGCAAATGGCGGCGAAGGTGCTGGCAGATGCCTAGAACGCGCTACGGTTGTCTGCGCTGCCATTCTTCGTTCAACAAGGCGTAAATAAACTCGTCGCCCCACTCGCCGTTGAAACGGTCGTTTTGCCGCAGGTGGGCCTCTTTACGCAGGCCCAGCCGCTCGACCACGCCGATCGAGCCCTGATTGGCGGCATCGAGCCGGGCAAAGATGCGGTGGCAACCCACCTCGCTGAACCCGCGATCGAGCACTGCACGCACCGCCTCTGCGGCATAGCCTTTACCGGCGTAGACCGGGTTGAAGATATAACCGATCTCTCCTTGCAATGCCGCGCGGTTGGCCAGTTTCAGCAGCACTTCACCGATCAATTCCCCGCTGTCTTGCAGAGTGACCGCACAGTAAAAGATATCGCCATCCTCACTGAAACGCGAAGCCACTGCCTGGGAAAGCTGTTCTTCCAACTGCGCATCGCTCGGCGTGGGGGCGTACAAATACCGATAAACCTCCGGAAGGCGGTGATAAGCCGCGTAGGCGTTGAGATCGGCAGGGGTAAAGCGGCGTAGCCGCAGACGTTCGGTGGTAAATGGCAGGTTAATCAACTGCAAGGGCTCATCCTTTTCATCTGGGCGCTTTGGCGCGAAGTGAAGACGCAAGGGTGAATATAGCCGTTAATCGATCATTTTTAACCTGTTAAAGCCGCTTCTCCCCCTGATATTCAGGAGGAGAAGGGATAGAGCAAGCTACCGGGCAACCGACTTACTTAATCGCCATGGCGTCACGCATGGTGTAGAACAGGTCGGTCTGATCGGTCAGTCCCACGACGTTAGCGGCACGCGGGCCGTAGGCGGCAACGCGCAACTGGGTGCCGGTGTGTCCCTGAGAGCCTTCCTCCGAGTTACCGTAGCTGATGGTCATTGGCGCACCATCTTTGGTGGTCAGCGTTTGCGTCAGGCCTGGCGCTTTGGCATCGACGGCAATAATCTGGCTGGAATGGGCGTGGTCGGCGGTGACAATCACCAGCGTGTTGCCGTCGGCGCGGGCGAAGGCCAGCGCTTTCTGTACCGCTTCATCCAGATCGACCGTCTCGCCGAACTGGCCGCAAGGGTTGGCTTCATGGTCCTGCTTGTCGATCGATGCGCCTTCCACCTGCAGGAAGAAACCGTTTTGCTGATTTTTCAGCAGATCTATCGCTTTTTCGGTCATTGCCGCCAGCGTTGGGATGTCGGCAGTACGTGCCGGGTTGTTCTCGCAGGTGACCGCCGGTTGGTCGATATTACCGTGATGCGAGGCTTTTGGGCCCTGCCAGCGCACCGGCATATTGCCGGCGGCAAACAACCCCAGCAGCGGTTTTTGCTGATTGGCTACGCTGATGGCATTCAGGCCGTCAAGGTTTTCCACCCACTGATAACCCAGCGCAGTTGCCTGGTCTTTCAATGACTTTCCCTGCCATTCGCCGCTTTTCGCCAGCTGATTAAAGGATTTCGCCCCACCGCCCAGCGAGACGTCGGCGCGGGTTTTGAGCAATTGCTCGGTGATCGAGCCACGGCCGCCATTCTCCAGCGCGTTGGTGGCGCATTTTTCGCTGGTTTCTTCCGGGCCGTAACATTTGCGAGAGGTGACATGCGAGACCTGCGCTGCCGGTGTGGCGTCCTGCAGCTCGGCGGTGGAGACGTTGCCGGTGGCTTTACCTGCCGCCTTGGCGATTTCCAGCAGCGTCGGCTGATCCTTGCCGTTGACGTCAACCCCCAGCGCGCCGTTATAGGTTTTTACGCCGGTTGACCATGCGGTCGCCGAGGCGGCGGAATCCGTCACGTAATCTGGCTTGTGGGTTTTCTTATCCAGCGAGTAATGGGTGTATTGACCGGTCAGCGGCAGGGCATCAATGCCTTTAAAATAGCCGCCCGCGCCTTCTGCGTAGTTGCGCGCCGAGGTGATTTCAGAATCGCCCATGCCGTCGCCAATCAGCAAAATCACGTTTTTGACCGTTTTGTCAGACAGCGAGGCTTTCAGCGCGGCGGTTTGATCGCCGCTCAGACGGCGTGCGCCGCCCGGCTCCACGATGTTACCGCGCGCCGCGCGCTCGGAAAGACCCGCGGTATTGGCCGGTGTTTCATCGGCGAAGGCGGTGGAACAAAGCAGGGCGGATAGTACGGCGCCAGCGATCAAAGAAACGGGCTGCAGCATGGGAAAACTCCTTGTCGTAATAATAAAACATAAATAGCATCAGTTTGTTACGCAGGGAGAGTAGTGCAGAGGTGTGACACTTTTATGACGATGCGGGGAGCGAAAATGGGATAGCCAGCGGCTATCCCAGGCAATAAATTATTCGTTACGAGCGGGAATATTCAGGCCGCGTTGTACTGCCGGGCGTGCCAGCCCGCGCTCCAGCCATTGCCCCACCCGTGGGAAACTGTCGAATTCCACCAGTTCGCGCGCTTCGTAGAAACCGATCAGGTTGCGCACCCAGCCCAGCAGAGAAATGTCGGCGATGGTGTAATCCTGGCCCATGATCCACTCGCGACCTTCGAGGCGGCTTTCCAGCACGCCGAGCAGGCGTTTGGATTCATTTTTATAACGCTCCAGCGGGCGTTTATCTTCGTATTCACGCCCGGCGAAGCGGTGGAAGAAGCCGAGTTGGCCGAACATCGGGCCGACCGCCGCCATCTGGAAAAATACCCATTGGATGGTTTCATAGCGCTGCGCGGGATCCTGTGGCAGGAATTGACCGCTTTTCTCTGCCAGATACAGCAGGATGGCACCGGATTCAAACAGCGCCAGCGGCTTACCGCCTGGGCCATCGGGATCGATAATCGAAGGGATTTTACCGTTAGGGTTCAGCGACAAAAACTCCGGTGTCCAGGTTTCATTCTTGCCGATATCGATCAGGTGCGCTTCATAAGGCAGGCCGATCTCTTCGAGCATAATGGACACTTTTACGCCGTTTGGCGTCGGCAAGGAATAAAGTTGCAGCCTTTCCGGGTGCTGCGCGGGCCAGCGTTTGATAATCGGGAATTGGGTTTGATCGAGCATGAAGAGTCCTCGGGTTGACGGTTTGCCTATTGAGTATTGCACCAAAGCTAACGCGTTGCGGGGTTAAACCGTGAGGTCAAAATGTGCTTTCAGAGCATTCTTGCCGGTGGCGGTGAGTTGCAACTCGCGGCTATCGAGCCGGCGCCTTATCCAGTCGCGCTCGATAAAGGCGTTAAGTAGCGCTGCGCCAAGTGCGCCGCCAAGGTGAGCCTTGCGTTCGCTCCAGTCCAGGCAGCCGCAGGCGAAGCGCCGCCGTGAGGGCGCAGGCGCGCAGTCGACGCCCAATCGCGCCAGGGCGGTCTGCCCCGCATCGCTCAGCCGGTAGTCTTCCTCTCCCACCAGCCAGGCCAACTGATGCAGGCGGTCATGCAGTTTTACCGCCACTTCACCGGCCATATGATCGTAGCAGGTGCGGGCGAATTGCAGCGAGGTGGGGGTTGTGCTTTTCACCGTCGGCCGTTCGACGCCGGCCAGCGCCATCAGCGTTTCCAGCACATCGGCCACCGGCTGCCCCGCCAGGCGGAAATAGCGATAGCGCCCCTGTTTGACGCAGGCGATCAGCCGCTGCTCCTGCAAGCGCGCCAAATGCCCGCTGGCGGTAGAGGCGGCGACGTCCACCGCGGCGCTGAGCTCGGTGGCGGTATAGGCGCGCCCGTCCATCAGCAGGCACAACATGCGCGCACGGGTGCGGTCGGCGATAGCGGCGGTCAGTGCCGCCAGGCGATCTTCAATATCGATGTCATTCATAGTTCGAGATTAGGCGAAGTATGGCTGCGCGTCCATCGCTATGATCGGTTCTTACCTGGTTCAGTTCGACGGAGATCATCATGACCCTTTGTCCGTATACCCGCGCAGTGACTGCCGTCACTTCTGACAACCCGCGCGCCGACTATCTGCAGATGGCGCCCATGCAGTTTCAAGCGCAATTGCAGAGTTGGGTTGCCGCTTCACCTTTGGCTGTGAGAGAGGCCTTGAACAACCGCGATCTGGGGGTACGTCCGACAGGCGAGCCGATCCCCACTTTGTTGTTGAACACGCCCGCACAATCCATTTTCGGTGCGTTGGTGCGGATGCAGGATGGTGAAGTTCATCCTCAACTTAAAGCGGCTATACGGCAGGCATTAGCGGGCATCGACGAAATCCTGATCCAGCAAACGACATTGACCGTGGCGCGAGAAATAGCACCTTGTTTGCCGGATGCTAACCAGATCACCCGTTTTAACTATGCCTTGCCGGTGTGCGTTATGGCTTCACTGTTGGGCGTAGGTGCTGATGAGTGGGCGGAACTGGCGGATGAAGTATTGGATTTTTCACGGTGCATTGCTCCTGGCGGGAGCGAAAGCCAGAGGGGGAAGGGAATACTTGCCGCTGGGCGTCTTTCGGCTCGGTTTGAAAACCGTCGTGGCCCTTTATGGCTTAGCCTGCAGCGGGCATGCGCTATACGCGATATGGGGCATCATACCGTGCTGTCCAATGCTATTGGGCTGATGTTTCAGGCTTGCGAAGGTACCGCTGGTTTGATCGGGCAGACGCTGTTGTTGATGCGCAATCACGACGGAGATACGCAGGCGCTGATTGAAAAAGTCCTTTCTGATACGCCTCCGATTCAAAATACTCGTCGTTTCGCGTTGCGGGATACACTGGTAGCAGGCTACAGGGTACTGGCTGGGCAAGACATTCTGATATTGCTGTGCGCGGGTGACGAAAGTTTTGCTTTCGGTGATGGCGCGCACCGTTGTCCGGGGGCGAACTGGGCGAAAATCATTGCGCGGTACGGCATTCAACATTTATCCGCACTGGGCGTTGATCCGCAGGCGCTGAACAGCTTCCACTGGCGGGTTTCGCAAAACGCGCGCGTACCTGAATTTTACCTCTGACAGGAGCTCTCTATGATTGCCGTTATTTTTGAACTGCAGGCCGCCGACGGGCAGCGTGAAACCTATCTTAAGCTGGCGGCAGAGCTAAAGCCGCTGTTGGCGGAGATCGACGGATTTATCTCCATCGAGCGCTTCCAAAGCCTGGCCGATCCGCAGCGTTTACTGTCGCTGTCCTTCTGGCGGGATGAAGAGGCGGTAAAACAGTGGCGCAATCTCGAGCAGCACCGGGTTGCGCAGGCGCGTGGCCGCCATGATGTGCTGGCGCAGTACCGCCTGCGGGTGGCTGAGGTGGTGCGCGACTATGGTTTGGATCAGCGCGATCAAGCGCCGCAGGACAGTTGCGGCTATCACGCAGGTTAGTGCAAAGCCCGCAGGGCGCGGGCTAAGACGACGAGAGAATTATTTGGCTTCGCTGCCGACTTTCATGGCGCCGGCGTAGTTGGCGCCCATGCCCCAGCTTGCGCCATGTTCGCCGGCAATCTTCAATACCCCGCCGGCGGTGGTCTTATGGCTCCAGTCCTGTTGCCATTCCAGCATCAAGGCTACCCAGTTGACCGGTGTGGCGCCGGCCTGAATCAGGCGCTGCATGGCGTTATGTTGGGTATCTGCGGTGATATCACCGGTAACGTCAGACAAAATGTACACTTCGTACCCCTCGCCCAAGGCGGAAAGGGCCGGCAGCATCACGCAACTGGCGGTCCACAGGCCACCGATGATGATTTTTTTGCGGCCGGACTTTTTGATCTGTTCAACCACGCGCGGATCCTGCCAGACGTTGATGGCGGTGCGGTCATAAACTTTCAGATCCGGCCGAGCCAGGGTCACCTGCTGGAAAAAGGGGCCGGCAAAGCTTTTGGCATTGGCCGAAGCCAAAATCGTCGGCACGTTGAAGACCTTGGCCGCTTTGGCAATGCCGGTGGCGTTGTTCAGCAGGTTGGTTTGATCGATAGAGGAGATGGTCATGCCGAACATGTCCTGCAGATCGACCAGCAGCAGCAGGCTATTGTCCGCCGTCAGCGGTTGAACGTAACCGGCCTGGCGTGCATCGGCGGTTACCGGTTGCGCCAGGGCGGCTAAGGGGGTTGCTGCACTGCTGAGGCTGAGCAGTAGGGCGATGAGGGTCTTTTTCATTGTTAACTCCATGAGTGCCGGTTTTTTACTTCATACAGATGAAGCGAGCGATCGGGAGTCTACTGATATTGATGAAGTTAATAATCTATGGTTTATTTAATTGATAATTAACTTATAGGAAATTATATGGACGTTTTACTGGCGATGCGGGCATTCCGCCGCGTGGTTGAACGCAACAGTTTTTACAAGGCCGCTGAGGATCTGGCGGTGACGCCCGCCGCCCTGAGCAAGCAGATCAAGCAATTGGAAGCCCGGTTGGCCACGGTATTGATCGCACGGACGACGCGAACCATGAGCCTGACCGAGGCGGGGCAACTGTACTATCAGGAAGCTTGCCGGCTGCTGGGCGAATTTGATGCGCTGGAGCAGACGGTCGCCGCCAGCGTGCAACAGGTGTCCGGCACGCTGCGGATCAATGCGCCGCTCTCTTTTGGTCTGATGGTGTTGTCGCCGCTGCTGCCGCAGTTTATGCAACGTTACCCAGAGTTGCAGGTGGAACTGACGCTGGACGATCGGGTACTGGACGTAGTGGCTGCCGGTTTTGATATTTCGCTGCGTATTCGCCGTCATTTGCCGGATTCGTCGCTGAGCGCCCGTTCTCTGGGGGAGGTGCAGCAGAGGATCTGCGCCGCACCGGCTTATTTGGCGCAATATGGCACGCCGAAAACGGTGGCGCAGTTACAGCATCATCAGTGCCTGGCCTATTCGCTGGCGGAAAAGCCCGGCCATTGGCACTTTACGTTGGGGGAAGAGAATCTGAGCGTGGCGGTCAATCCCAGGTTGACGGCGAACAACAGCCTGATGCTGCGCGACATGATTGGCGCCGGGTTAGGTATTGGTTCGTTGCCGTCGTTTGTCGCCGATCCGGAGATTGCCGCCGGCCGACTGGTGCGGTTGTTCCCGGATTTCTCCAGTGAGGCGCATCAGGTATTTGCGGTGTATCCAACGCGCCGTCATGTTCAGCATAAGGTGCGGCTGTTTACCGATTTTATCCGTGAAGCCTGGTTTTGTTAGGCCGCCTTAGTTTCGCTGTTGACAGCACTCCCGGCTTTATTCTATTGATAGTGGATGAACAAAAACCGACTTGTATTCGCGCAGATTATTATCACCATTCTCAGAGTGGTGGGATAGCGCGTCTCTTTCAAGCCAAAACCCGCCAGTAAGGCGGGGCAATCTCTCCTCCTGCTGGCTATCACCCAAGAGGACGTCATGGAAAATCACCCCCACGCTGTTTTACATCTGATGTGCGGCAAAGCCGGCTCAGGCAAGTCGACGTTGGCAAACCTTTTGTCGCAGCAGCCACAAACGCTGCTGATTGTTGAGGACAGCTGGCTGGCGACGCTGTATGAACAACAGATGGCCGGATTGCAGGATTACGCCCGTTATTCGGCCCGGCTGCGGCAGGCATTGAGTGAACATATTGTACAGCTGCTGCGTAATGGGCTGTCGGTAGTGCTCGATTTTCCGATGAACACGCCGGATCGTCGTCTTTGGGCCAGGCAATTGGCGGATGCCGCCGGTGTTGGTCATTGTCTGCATTTTCTGGACGTCAGCGATGTGCAATGCAAGAGCCGGATAAAACTGAGAAATGAACGGGGCGATCATCCTTTCGTGCTAAGCGAAGAAACCTTCGATCTGCTTACCCACTACTTTGTTTCCCCTTCAGAGGAAGAGCGGCTGACTGTGGTCAGGTACGGCGATCAGGCCTGAGTCAGCCCGTTTGAGGGACGTGGTTTCAAACGCGGTATCGACAGCAACCTCGCTCTGCGGTGCAGAGCGGGTGTTATCTCTTGCGTTAACGGAAAGCTATGCCAGCGCGTTCCAGCGCTGTGCAAGCCCCAGCAGATGAACCAGACCCAGACAGAGACAAATCAACGAACTTATGACGATGAATCTGTCACTGCGACCGGTATTGCGCAGCGCCAGGGGGCCGGCAATGCCGCGCAACAGATAGATAAACGTGATGAGGCACAGCACGGGGCGCAGCAATGGCAGCGGCGCAATAATGCCGGCACCGGCCAAAGCGTACAGCGCCCAGATAAACAACACCAGGGCGATACCTGCGGTCGCGATGTCCGGAAATTTCTTGCCGGCTTCGGCAGCGCGGATAAAGCGATCGCCGGCGCCACACAGACGATATCCGCGCGCCCCCGCCTTGATCACCCAAACATGCACCAGGGCCGCAATGGCGCTCAGTCCTGCGCCCGTCAGTAATGCCAAATTATAAGGGGTATCCATACTTCTTTATCGCTCCTGGGATAGAACTGCGTCAGTTTTTGTGCCGCTCCTTGAACACCGTAGCGGCAATCAGGCTGAGAGTCAGCATGCCGGTGACATACCAGGCCGGCGCCATAGGATTGCCGCTGACATCCAGCAGCCAGGTGACGACGAGCTGCGCCGACCCGCCAAACAGCGTAACGCCGAAGGCGTAAATCATTGAGGTGCCGGTAGCGCGTACATGGCGCGGTAGCGCAGAGACGATCAGCATGGTGCTCGACAACATATTGACCCCTAAAGCACCGATCAGCAAGATGCGAAAGAGGATTGCCAGCCACAGAGAGTGTGTGGAGCTCAGGAACCAGAATGTGGGATAAATCAGTATCAGGGCGGCAAAGATAGAGAAAAGCAGCGGCTTTTTGTAGTTTTGTACCCGATCGACATAACGGCCGGCGAAATAAACGGCGGCGATTTGCACCACGGAAGCAATGCAACTGAAGAGATAGGCGGTGGGGGCGGCAATATGATAGGTCTGCATCATATAGGTCGGCATATACAGCAGCACAATATAAACCATCACGGTGCCGGACATAATGATCAGCATCCCCAGCAGCAGGTCTTTAAAGTGATTGCGCAGCACATCCCAGACCGGGTTAACCTGTGGGCGTTCGTGATCCACCACCTCGCCGCTATAGGTTTCCTCCAGGTGTTTACGGATATACACGCCGACGGGAATAATCAGCAGGCCGATGATGAAAGGCACGCGCCAGCCCCAGGAATAGAGGGCTTCTTCCGGCAGAAAATAGGTCAACAGCAGCCCGAAAGAGGCGCCGAGCAAGGCGCTGATGCCTTGGCTGATCGCCTGCCAGCTGACAAAGAATCCCCGCTGGTTGGCCCCGGCCGACTCCAGAAGCAGGGTGGTCGCAGACCCCACTTCACCGCCGGCGGCAAAACCCTGAATCAATCGCCCGACCACGATCAGCATTGGCGCGAAGAGGCCTATTTGCGCATGGGTGGGGGCAAAAGCAATCAGCGCCGTGCCGATGCCCATCAGGACAATGGTCATTAACATCGCAGCCTTACGACCGACCCGATCGGCGTAGGCGCCCAGCACCATGCTGCCTAGCGGACGCATAATAAAACCGACGCCAAAAACGGCCACCGACATTAATAAAGATCCGTAGGCCGTGTCGCTGGGGAAATACAGTTTACCGATAATGGCTGCAAAGAAGCTGTAAACGGTGAAATCGAAGATCTCCAGTCCGTTACCGAGGCTGGCGCCAAAAATGACCTTATAATTTATCGTTTTCTTGTCGATCGTCCGATTCTCGGATAACTCGTTTTCAACAGTGTTTGTCATTATTTCTATCTCTCGCGATGGGCGGCATGTTTTTATTGTTAATGTTTCACCAGTGATACCTGAGGGATGCGGTTTGTTGCGATCACACCATTGCAACCTCTTGTTTACATATACTTGTATGTACAACTATATGCAATACAGGTTGTTTGTGGTGTGAAAATGGAAGTTAATTAATTTAATTTATTGTTTATTAAGTGGTTTGTATGGATTCTGGTAAGGGGTTAACCCAGCCAGACTGACGATTTAGTGACCTGCCACACACAAAGGATCCGATTCCCTGTGGGTTTTAAGAGGTGAATCACAATTTTAATCGTAGAGAGGAATCTGTGGTGGTGAGGTTCTGTCGTAGCAATAAAAATGGCTACTCGGCCTGAGGGCGAGGGTAAAGGCAAAGCATTTACTTAATCCAAGGGAATAATGGTTTATCACCCGCAGGTTAACGTTATTTTTTTGTTGAGATGTTTAACGTAAATATTGGCTACCTCTATCACTCAGATGATAAGCCTGATAGTTTCTTTAGGCCTGCCTGTGGGTAATTAATATTTTGTGTGAATTTAATTTATTTAAATAATCGTTGTGGTGAATACAAATATGTTTTCTCGAACGCAGGCAGAAATACGAGTAATCCAGGATATTGAGACGTCTCGCACAAGGCTCCCCTATGCCTTGATGCCGTTATAGACTTTGCGGCAGTAGTGCAAAATGCGGGACTATTGAATGTAGTGGCCAAGCCCCGCTGATTTTTTCTTAAATTTCAGTTTGTTGCATTTTCAGACAAGGTTCCTGTTGCCATCTTAGGGTCAGGAACTCGACTAACGCCCGCGCTGCCGGCCCCACCGGCCCTGGCGGGTAAACGGAATACACCCCGGTTTCCCTCCCTGTCCATTGCGGCAGCAGTTGCACCAATTCCCCCAAACGTATCGATTCGGCCATCGTCACGGCGGAATGAAATGCGATGCCTTGGCCGTCTATACAAAATTGTTTGACCGCATCGCCATTATCCGCTCGCATTCGGCCCTTGGGCTGAAACATTATTTCTCCCTGAGGCCCGAACAGGCGCCAGTTCTCGCCGTCGTGACTCGCCGTCGAGATCAGACACTGGTGCTGCCGCAGTTCCTCAAGCGTTGTCGGTGTGCCATGCTGTTGCAGATAACACGGTGAGGCGACCAGGATCCGCCGGTTGTTGAGTAGCTTGCGCGCCACCAGGCTTGAATCCGGTAGCCGGCCAATGCGGATAGCTACCGCCACGCGTTCCGCAACAATGTCGACATAACGATCGGTCATCAGCAGGTCTATTCGCAGTTGGGGATACTGCGCCATAAAAGCCGCCAGATGCGGCGCGACGTGCAGACGGCCAAACGACAGCGAAGTGCTGACACGCAAGGTTCCCTGCGGCTGGCTTTGCTCATCGCGCATTCGCTCATAGGCCATTCTCAATTGTTCCAGGGCGGCGCTGCAGTCTGTGAAGTAGCGCTGGCCGGCGTCGGTCAGCGACATCGCCCGGGTGGTGCGGTTGATAAGCAACATATCAACCTGCTGCTCAAGCTTTTTGACCAGGCGACTGACGGCAGAAGGCGTCATATTCAGGGATTGCGCCGCTCTGGCGAAGCTCTGATGCTCAGCCACGGCGACAAAGGCTTTTACCAGTTGCAGGGAAGGTTCTTCCATTCGTTCTCCCAGGGAATGAATATCTGAAATCTGCGGCTATTATCATCCAGATTGATGATGGTTAGAATGCGTTTTTTATCGGGAGAACCTTATGGACACTCACAATAACGCCGCCGTTTTTGCCAATCTGCACCGTCAGCCACACCCAGGGTTACCGCGAGGCCGGGGCTGATGGGTTGTTTGTTTTGGGTGTGACGGATCCGGAAGAGATCCGTGACATTGCCGGCCAAACCGATCTGCTGCTTAATGTGATCGCCTGGCCTGGTCTTTTGCCGGCGGAGCAACTCGCTGCGCTTGGCGTACGCCGGGTGAGCGTCGGCTCATGGATCCCGCAAAGCCTCTGGACGCACACCGCCAGATTGGCGGCAGGTTTTCTGACCGATGGCAGTTCCGAACCGCTGTTCGGTGATGCAGCGCCTTACTCGCACATCAACGGCTGTTTTCCCGATTAACGAGTCAGTATGCCGGATGGGGGATTATCGCATTCGGCATGTTCGGGGAATGGGGATATTTCAAAAATGGCCGAAGAAAAGCAAGGTCATGGCTAGTTAACGTATAAGAGTGTATGAATCAAGCTATTTTATATATTTTAATGAGTCATGTTATTAATACGGCTATAAGTTTTCTATTTGCAATAATTTTATTTATGTGGTTAGGTTGGTATAAGGTAAATGATTTGTGAATGCAGGTGGGATTTATGAAAATGATTTTTATCGTTGCTACTTTGTTTTTCACTTCGTTATGTTCTCTCTATGGCTACGCAAATGAAAAAAATTATGAAACTATAGAAACCAACTTATCCCAGATTGGTTATTTTTCTTTAGGAATGAATAGCTTTGCTGGCAAGGTTAGTGAAGGAGAAGTTGCTGTAATAGATATTCTTAAAAGCAAAGGAGCAACTGATATTTTCCTGAGAATAGCCAATAATCCCAAGGCAACGCCAGAAAGTAAACTCTATGCAGCTTGTGGATTGAAGCAACTAGGTAAACTAAATAATAATGACGTCAAATCCATTTTTGAAAAAGAGTGGGATGATGATGTTTCGATATTGAAAGCAGACATTTTAAGAAAAGAAAAATTTAAATATTTATATTTTGGCATTTTAAATCATGGATGCATGTGAGTGTATTTACTGAATTACTCTATTTTTTGGGGAAGTGCCCATGGCAACCTTCAAGCGGTAATAGTTTCACCGAGATCCCTCCGTCAGCGAGCAGCTTGCATTGCGCCGAGCCATGGGCCCGGCATGTCGGGTTAACCGCATGATCCTCTGCCGCCGCACCTTTGCTCAAATTGTCACCGAAACTTCCCGCGATCTCTTATCCTCGTTATGGCATAATGCGCGCCAAATCACATTCCCAATGATATGAAGAGCGAGCGCTGTGTTAAGCACTAACAACATCACTATGCAGTTTGGCAGTAAGCCGTTGTTTGAAAACATCTCCGTCAAGTTTGGCGGCGGTAACCGCTACGGTTTGATCGGGGCCAACGGCTGCGGCAAATCCACCTTTATGAAAATCCTGGGTGGCGATCTGGTGCCGAGCGGCGGCAACGTGTTCCTCGATCCGAACGAACGCCTGGGCAAACTGCGTCAGGATCAGTTCGCTTTCGAACAATACAGCGTGCTGGACACCGTCATCATGGGCCACCACGAGCTGTGGGCGGTGAAGGAAGAGCGTGACCGCATTTACGGTCTGGCCGAAATGAGCGAAGAAGACGGCTATAAAGTGGCCGATCTGGAAGTGGCTTACGGCGAGATGGACGGTTACACCGCAGAAGCGCGCGCCGGCGAACTGCTGCTTGGCGTAGGCATCCCGGTTGAACAGCATTACGGCCCAATGAGCGAGATCGCGCCGGGCTTCAAACTGCGCGTATTGCTGGCGCAGGCGCTGTTCTCCGATCCGGAGATCCTGTTGCTCGACGAACCGACGAACAACCTGGACATCGATACCATTCGCTGGCTGGAGCAGGTGCTGAACGATCGTAACAGCACCATGGTCATCATTTCGCACGACCGTCACTTCCTGAACATGGTCTGTACTCACATGGCGGATCTGGACTACGGCGAGCTGCGCGTTTACCCGGGTAACTACGACGAATACATGACCGCGGCCACTCAGGCGCGTGAGCGTCTGGTTGCGGACAACGCCAAGAAGAAGGCACAGATTAACGAACTGCAATCGTTCGTGAGCCGCTTCAGCGCCAACGCTTCCAAATCCAAGCAGGCGACCTCTCGCGCCCGCCAGATCGACAAGATCCAACTGGAAGAAGTGAAGGCCTCAAGCCGTCAGAACCCGTTCATCCGTTTTGATCAGGACAAGAAACTGTTCCGTAACGCGCTGGAAGTGGAAGCGCTGACCAAAGGCTTCGATAACGGCCCGCTGTTCAGCAAGCTCAACCTGATGGTTGAAGTGGGTGAGAAAGTGGCGGTGCTGGGCCCGAACGGTATCGGTAAATCCACCCTGCTGAAAACGCTGGTGGGTGACGCTCTGCCGGACAGCGGCAGCGTGAAGTGGTCCGAAAACGCCAAGATCGGTTACTACGCTCAGGATCACGAATACGAGTTCGATGATACCCTGACGGTATTCGACTGGATGAGCCAGTGGAAGCAGGAAAAAGACGACGAGCAGGCGGTGCGCAGTGTGCTGGGCCGTTTGCTGTTTAGCCAGGACGACATCAAGAAGAAAGTTAAGGTGCTGTCCGGTGGTGAAAAGGGCCGTATGCTGTTCGGCAAGCTGATGATGCAGCGCCCTAATATCCTGGTTATGGATGAACCAACCAACCACCTGGATATGGAATCCATCGAATCGCTGAACATGGCGCTGGAAATGTACGAAGGTACGTTGATCTTCGTCTCCCACGACCGTGAGTTCGTCAGCTCGCTGGCGACGCGCGTGCTGGAAATGACGCCGACCAAGGTTGTCGACTTTACCGGCAACTACGAAGACTACCTGCGTAGCCAGGGTATCGTTTAACTCTGCTTAGGCAGTCAAAAGGCGGGAGCATTCCCGCCTTTTTTGTCTCCGTTATAGTGCAGAGTAAAATGTTCTGTTGAAATTCTGACATAAACTCCTCAAATATCGTTCACTATCTGTATTTTCCCCCGTAAGTATAAAATCTGGAATGCATGTCTTTTATTTATCGTAAAGTGAGTATAGAAGCTTGGTTTTATTATTTTAAGCTTCCCGCATATTTACCTGATTCGTTAATGCCATTAATTAACCTTGCCATAAAATTCGCTAAAAATCGGTTACGCGAATGAATTATATATTTAAGTAGTTGCTAGTTTTAGTCTGTTTACCTTATTTTTAATAAGGCTGAAAATATCTTGATATTTCCTCGCGCAAACGTTATTAATAATCGTTATCACACATGATGAGAGGCTTTTTTCAGTATTTTAGGGGTAATTAATGCAGTCTGTTAGAACTAATGGCATATTTTTTCGAAAATGGATGCGCTGCTCTACATACATATTTATGATATTTACTGCCGTGAATTATATTGGTGACAGTATTCATGGTGGGAATTTTTATTTCTTTTTATTGATTGTTTTTTTATGCCTTGTGGGCGGCTTTGTCTTTGTTTTTTTCAACATTATCAATGTAAAGGATGACGAAAAATGAAAGAGCTTGGTTTGCGCGAAATTGCTCAGATATCGGGTGCTGGTGGTGAACAACTGGCTCAACTGGGCGGCACTTTAGTAGGGACTTGGGCCTCTGGTGGTAATCCTTACGCTGGAGCATTGGGGGGCTATGTCGCTAGTGAATTATACAGTGGGATACAACATGGTCACCAAACCGCCCCCGGCATTGGACAAGGATTAGGGTCCTACAACCCTAATTATAATCCTGGTTTGATCGGGCCATGGCAACCTTCTGGGAATAGTTTTTCTCTCGCGGAAATCCAGGCAATTGGCTGGGCAAGGTTTCAAAAAGATGTTTGGGGCGGATAGCATCGATCAGATTCAGAAGATGATTGGGTCAGGCATAATATAGGGCGACCCACCAAAGTTATGAGGGTTCACCCTATATGTTATTCATCAGAATGGGGGCTTACGTGGGGGCTCTGCGGTTCGGCATGGTTACCCATTTGGCCAATGCTTGCTATTCCCCGCCGCACACCTCGCACTGCGGGTTTTTCGGCAACTTCATCTCGCGGAACTGCATCGTCATGGCGTCGAACATCAGCAGTTTTCCGGTGAGGGGTTGGCCGTAATGCGTCAACAGCTTAATCGCTTCTATCGCTTGTAGCGTGCCGATCGTGCCCACCAGCGGTGCCATTACTCCTGCCTCCACGCAGGTCAGGGCGTTTTCGCCGAATAACCGGCTCAGGCAGCGGTAGCAAGGCTCGTCCGGCTGGTAGGTGAATACGCTGAGTTGCCCCTCCATGCGGATCGCCGCGCCGGAAACCAGCGGTTTGCGTTGCGCATGGCACTGGCGGTTGAGCAGATCGCGTGTCGCTACGTTGTCGGTGCAGTCCAGCACCAGATCGCAGGCGGCAATGTGCGCCGCCATCTGTTCGTCGTTCAACTGCCCGTCCACGGCATCAATACGGATATGCGGATTGATGGCGCTCAACTCGAGGCGAGCCGATTCGACCTTCGTCATGCCAAGGCGTGTATCGCGATGCAGGATCTGGCGTTGCAGGTTGGAGAGGGCGACGGTGTCGAAATCAACCAGCGTCAAGTGGCCGACGCCCGCCGCGGCCAGGTATGGCGCAGCAGCGCAACCCAGCCCGCCTAGGCCGATAATCAGCACTCGAGCGGCCTTCAGCTTTTCCTGGCCGTCGAAGTCAAAGCCGCGCAGGATAATCTGGCGGTTATAGCGCAGCGTTTCGGCGTCGGTTAATTCCGGCAGCATGTTCAGTTCCTCAACAAGGTGTTGAATGGCTCGATCTCCACCGTTTCGCCAACCGCCACGGAACCGCGTTCGCGCTCCAGCACGATGAAACAGTTCCCCTGACTGAATGAACTGAATACGTGCGAGCCCTGATGGCCGGTGGTGCTCACTTCCAACTCGCCCTGGGCATTGCTGCCAAACACGCCGCGCTGGAAATCAAGACGACCCGGCGCCTTCTTCAGCGGCGTCAATGCGCGTGCGTGCAGGCGCGGTGGCAGGTGCCACTCGCTGTGGCCGGCCAGTTTTGCCAGCAACGGCTGCACCAACTGGTAGAAGGTCAGGGCGGCGGAAACCGGGTTGCCCGGCAGGCCGCAGAACCAGGCGTGCTTCAGCTTGCCAAACGCAAAGGGTTTGCCGGGTTTGATCGCCAGTTTCCAGAAACTGACCTCGCCCAACTCGTCGAGCATTTGTTTGGTGTAGTCGGCTTCACCCACCGACACGCCGCCGCTGCTGATCACTACGTCAGCCTGGCTGTCCGCCTGCTCAAAAGCGTTACGCAGCGCGTTCTGGTCATCACGGATAATGCCCAGATCGAGAGTCTCGCAGCCCAATTGTTCGAGCATCAGGCGCACCGCAAAGCGGTTGGTGTCATAAATTTGCCCGGCTTCTAGCGGCTGGCCTACCGGCTGCAGCTCGTCGCCGGTGGAGAACACCGCGACCTTCAACTTGCGGATCACCAGCACCTCGGCGACGCCGAGCGAGGCCAGCAACGGCAACTGCGCGGCGCCCAGTTTGACGCCGGCAGGCAACACGCCGGCGCCCTGTTGGATATCTTCTCCCGCCAAACGGATATTTTGCCCGGCGCGTACTGCGGCATTGAAGCGAACGCCGGCATCGTTCACCTCGGCCTGCTCTTGCATGATCACCGCCTCGGCGCCGGTTGGGATCGGCGCGCCGGTCATGATGCGTACGCAGGTGCCGGCCGGCCAGTCACCGTTGAACGGCGTACCGGCAAAGGCTTTGCCTGCGACCGGCAGCGGAGCGTTGGCATGCAGGTCTGCGATACGCACCGCATAACCGTCCATGGCCGAATTGGCGAATGGCGGCACGTCGATCGGTGAAATCACCGGCGCGGCGGTAATGCGGCCGGCGGCGGCGTTCAGGGGGATGGATTCGGTCTGCTGCAGGGGAGAGAGTTGGCCGAGCATCTTCTCCAGCGCCTGCTCAAGGGAAATGAGATCGGAAGTATGGCAATGATCCATAAAGGGAACTCCGTAATCAGGGTGCGCGAAAAACAGCGGCAAAGTGGGAGTATTATGGCAGATAACGCCGAAGGGGAGAACGGGTTACACTGAGTAAAACAAGGGAGAAAGGTTATGCATAAACAGGTCATAGATTTCTGGTTCGAGGAGATCGATCCGGTGATGTGGTTCAAGAAAGACGATGATTTCGACAACCGGTTGCAGGTGCGTTTTGGCGAATTGTGGCACGCGGCGGCGGCGGGGGAATTGGCGCACTGGCGCGAAACTATCGAAGGGCGGTTGGCGGAGGTGATCGTGCTCGATCAGTTCAGCCGTAATCTGTATCGGGGTACGCCCCGTGCATTTTCCAGCGACTGCATGGCGTTGGTGCTGGCGCAAGAGGCGATCCGCTCCGGGCAATGTGAACAACTCAGCCGCGAACAGCGCGGTTTTCTCTATTTACCCTTTATGCATTCGGAATCGGCGGTGATTCATCAGCAGGCACTGGCGTTGTATACCGAACTGAATAATGGCGATCAGTTGGAATTTGAATTACGGCATAAGGCGATCATTGATCGTTTTGGCCGTTATCCGCACCGCAATGCGATATTAGGCCGGATCAGTACGCCGGAAGAAGAGGCATTTCTGCTGTTGCCAGGGTCGGGTTTCTGAATATTGATTATCTGCTTTCAACCGGCGAAAAAACCGCAGGTTGAACGCTTCACGGCTATTTATCCAGAGCTATCGGTTATTTTTTCGGAAAATTACTGTCCATCAAGTAGGGCGCTTGCCAAAAATATCAGAAATGACTTGTTGCGTGAATGCTTTGATCTAACGCCCTGTTTTTATTCCACTAAGCTATTTCAAGGTGCAAAATGGTCTAAGAAGGCTACGCTAAATGCTGAACGGCGACTTTATGCTTTACTTCGATTGCCGGGCTAAATATAGTCGAAAAAAGTCTGAATAATAATTACACCCGTCGTATTTCAAGCATACCTGGCGGCTCCCGAGCTGGCCGCCTGGCTGCAACTTGAAATCCATAGGGGATAGGCGTCTTGGAAAAGGGCTGGAATTAACACAGGGTGTCAGGCAAATGAGCAAACCAGTGATTGCCATTCATGGCGGTGCGGGCGCAATTACCCGTGCGGCGTTGAGTGCAGAAAAGGAACAAGAATATATTCAGGTGCTGTCCGGCATTGTCGCCGCAGGCCAGAATATTTTGGCCCAGGGCGGTAGCGCGCTGGATGCGGTCACCGAGGCGGTGAGGTTGCTGGAAGAGTGCCCGCTCTTCAACGCGGGCTTGGGCTCGGTGTTCACCCATCAGGGCACCCACGAACTGGATGCCTGCGTGATGGACGGCCGCACCTGCGATGCCGGCGCCGTGACGGGCGTTAACCGGATACGCAATCCGGTGCTGGCCGCGCGTGCGGTGCTGGAAAACAGCCAACATGTGCTGTTCGCCGGTGAAGGCGCAGAGAAATTCGCCGCGGCCCACGGACTGGAAATGGTCACCCCCGATTTCTTCTTTACCCAGGAACGTTTTGATCAACTGCACCGCGCTCAGGCGGAGCAGGGCCGGGTGCTGCTCGATCACGACGGCGCGGCGCAGACCGGCGATCCGATAGACCCCGATCGCAAATTCGGCACCGTCGGTGCGGTAGCGCTGGACGAATTAGGCAATCTGGCGGCCGCCACCTCAACCGGCGGTATGACCAATAAACAGGCCGGCCGGATAGGCGACACGCCGATCATCGGCGCTGGCTGCTATGCCAACAACGCCACGGTGGCGGTCTCCAGCACCGGCACCGGCGAAATCTTTATGCGCAGCGTCGCGGCTTACGACGTTTCTGCCTTGATCGAGTATGCCGGTCTGAGCCTGCAGCAGGCCAGCGACCGGGTGGTGATGGAAAAACTGCCGGCAATGGGCGGCAGTGGCGGGCTGATCGCCATCGACCGCCACGGCAACGTGGCCCTGCCTTTCAACAGCGAAGGGATGTACCGCGGCTTCGGTTATGTCGGCGATGCGCCGTCCATAGGGATTTATCGCTAACCGATCACCAGGAGGGTGCATGACCGATACTTCAATGCCGCCGGCGGCGGACTCCGGGCTATTTCTGCCGCCGCAGCGCGTACTGTCGGTACGCGATCTTGGCATCAGTTTTAACCAGCAAGGCGACACCGTCGAGGCGGTGCGGCACCTGTCATTTGACATCGATCGCGGTGAAACGCTGGCGATCGTCGGCGAGTCCGGTTCGGGCAAATCGGTGACCTCTCTGGCGTTGATGCGGTTGGTCGAGCAGGGCGGCGGCGCTATCGTCAGCGGCGTCATGCCGTTTCGCCGGCGCAACGGCGAGGTGCTGGATCTGGCGCGAGCGCGTCAGAGCACCTTGCGAACCCTGCGCGGCGCCGATATGGCGATGATTTTTCAGGAGCCGATGACGTCGCTGAATCCGGTGTTTCCGGTAGGCGAGCAGATCGCCGAGTCTCTGCGGCTGCATCAGGCGATGGGCGGCCGCGCCGCGAAACAAGAAGCCTTGCGCATGCTCGATCTGGTGCGCATTCCCGAAGCCAAAGAGGTGCTTAACCGTTATCCGCACCAGCTTTCCGGCGGCATGCGCCAGCGGGTGATGATCGCCATGGCGTTATCTTGCAAACCCGCGCTGCTGATTGCCGACGAGCCGACCACCGCGCTGGACGTCACCATTCAGGCGCAGATCTTGCAACTGATTCGCGTATTGCAGCAGGAAATGCAGATGGGGGTGATTTTCATCACCCACGATATGGGCGTCGTGGCGGAAATTGCCGATCGGGTGCTGGTGATGCATCAGGGCGAACAAGTGGAGCAAGGGCCGGTGCGCGAGTTGTTCGCCGCGCCGCAGCAGCCCTACACCCAGGCGTTGCTGGCGGCGGTACCCAGACTGGGCTCGATGGCAGATAAAGACTTCCCGGCCAAATTCCCGCAGCCCAACGGCGAAGACAATGGATTGCCGCAGGACACCGTGCCGCCCGGCGCAGCACCGATCCTGCGGGTGGAAAACCTGGTCACGCGCTTTGACCTGCGCAGCGGTATTTTCAACCGGGTCACCCGTCGGGTACACGCGGTGGAAAACGTCAGTTTTGATCTCTATCCCGGCGAGACGCTGGGGCTGGTGGGGGAGTCCGGCTGCGGCAAATCCACTACCGGCCGTTCGCTGCTAAAGCTGGTGGACAGCCAACATGGCACCATCACCTTTGACGGCCGCCAGATTAACCAACTGAAAGGCTCGGCGTTGCAGCACCTGCGGCGCGATATCCAGTTTATCTTCCAGGATCCTTACGCTTCGCTGGACCCGCGGTTGACCGTCGGTTTTTCGATTATGGAGCCGCTGTTGGTGCATAACGTGGCGCGTGGCAAGACGGCGGAGGAGCGTGTGGCCTGGTTGCTGGAGCGCGTAGGGCTGAAACCTGAGCATGCGCGGCGTTACCCGCATGAGTTTTCCGGTGGTCAGCGGCAGCGTATCTGTATTGCGCGTGCGCTGGCCTTGAACCCGAAGGTGGTGATTGCCGACGAGTCGGTGTCGGCGCTTGACGTGTCGATTCAGGCGCAAATCGTCAATTTGCTGCTCGATCTGCAGCGTGAGCTCGGCATCGCATTCTTGTTTATCTCGCACGATATGGCGGTGGTGGAACGCATTAGCCATCGCGTGGCGGTCATGTACCTCGGCCAGATCGTCGAAATTGGCCCGCGTCGGGCGGTGTTCGACAACCCGCAGCACGCTTACACCCGCAAACTGATGGCGGCGGTGCCGGTGGCCGATCCGGCACATGTCCATAAACGCCAACCGTTGTTGGTGGATGAAATTCCCAGCCCGATCCGCGCGTTGGGCGATGAACCCGTTACCGCACCGCTGGTACAGGTTGGGCCGGGGCACTTTGTTGCCCGCCACCCTATCGCCGGTGCTTATTAAAGACCTCAGGAGAGATAAGCGACATGAAGCACACATTCAAACGTAATGCGTTGGTGGCCGCCGTGCTGCTGGCGGCGGTGGGCGCAGGCCCGGCCTGGGCGGCGAAGGATGCGGTGATTGCCGTGGCTTCCAACTTCACCACGTTGGATCCGTACGACGCCAACGACACGCTGTCTCAGGCGGTGGCCAAGTCTTTCTATCAGGGGCTGTTCGGCTTCGATAAGGACATGAAGCTGGTTAACGTGCTGGCGGACGGTTACGAGGTGAGTAAAGACGGCCTGACTTATACCCTCAAACTGCATCCGGGGGTGAAATTCCACGACGGCACCGAGTTCAACGCCGAAGCGGTGAAGGTGAACCTGGATCGCGCCAGCAACCCGGACAGCCATCTCAAGCGTTACAACCTGTTCAAGATGATCGACAAAACCGAAGTGGTGGACGCCAATACGGTGAAAATCGTGCTGAAGGCACCGTTCTCGGCCTTTATCAACAATCTGGCGCACCCGGCGGCGGCGATCATTTCCCCGGCGGCGCTGAAGCAGTATGGCAAAGATATTGGCTTCCATCCGGTGGGCACCGGGCCGTATCAGTTCGTGACCTGGAACCAGACCGATTTCGTCAAGGTGAAGAAGTTCGACGGCTATTGGAAGCCAGGGTTGCCGAAGCTCGACAGCATCACCTGGCGCCCGGTGGTGGACAACAACACCCGCGCGGCGATGCTGCAAACCGGCGAAGCCACCTTTGCCTTCCCGATCCCTTACGAGCAGGCCAAGGTGCTGGAAGGCAATGCCAAGCTCGACGTAGTGGCTGCACCGTCGATCCTGCAACGTTATATCAGTCTGAACGTCACCCAGAAGCCGTTTGATAATCCGAAAGTGCGCCAGGCGTTGAACTATGCCATCAACAAGGATGCGCTGATCAAAGTGGCGTTCTCCGGCTACGCGGTACCGGCGGAAGGCCCGGTACCGCCGGCGATCGACTTCGCTACCCGCTACAAGCCGTGGCCGTACGATCCGGCCAAGGCGCGCGAACTGCTGAAAGAGGCCGGCTATCCGAACGGTTTCACCACCACGTTGTGGTCTTCGCATAACCACAGCACCGCGCAGAAAGTGCTGCAGTTTGCCCAGCAGCAGCTGGCGCAGGTTGGGGTGAAAGTGACGGTGACCGCGATGGATGCCGGCCAGCGTGCCGCGCAGGTGGAAAGCGTCGGGGTGAAAGATACCGGCGTGCGCATGTTCTATACCGGCTGGTCGGCGTCGACCGGCGAGGCGGATTGGGCGCTGTCGCCGCTGTTCGCCACCCAGGCTGCGCCGCCCAAGCAGTTCAACACCGCGTTTTACAGCAATCCGCAGGTGGACAAGGATCTGACCGGCGCGCTGGCGACCACCGATCGCGCCGAGAAGCAAAAACTCTACAAGGATGCGCAAGATCGGATCTGGGCCGACGCGCCGTGGATCTTCCTGGCCACAGAGCGCCTGCTGTCGGCCAACAACAAACAGCTAAGCGGTTTCTATGTGATGCCGGATACCTCGTTCAACTTTGATAATGCCGATCTCAAATAAGGCGCCAATCCCCGCCCTCTATCCGGGGGCGGGGTGAGGGGATTAACCCGACATGCTTAATTATTTTCTGAAACGACTGCTGGGTCTGATCCCGACGCTGCTGATTGTCGCGGTGCTGGTGTTTCTTTTCGTTCATCTGCTGCCCGGCGATCCGGCGCGGTTGGCGGCGGGGCCGGATGCCGACGAAGCGGTGGTGCAACTGGTGCGCAAGGATCTGGGGCTGGATAAGCCGTTGCCTCAGCAGTTCGTCCATTTTTTTGTCAATGCGCTACAAGGCGATTTCGGCACCTCGATGGTATCCAAGCGCCCGGTGAGCGAAGAGATCGGCTCGCGCTTTATGCCAACGCTGTGGCTGACCCTCACCAGCATGCTGTGGGCGGTGATCTTCGGCATGGCCATTGGCATGGTGTCCGCCGTGTGGCGTAACCGTTGGCCGGATCGCCTGGGCATGACGCTGGCGGTCTCCGGCATTTCATTCCCCGCCTTTGCGCTGGGTATGCTGCTGATGCAGGTGTTTTCCGTCAACCTCGGCTGGTTGCCGACGGTGGGCGCCGACAGCTGGCGGCACTATATTTTACCCTCGATTACGTTGGGCGCGGCGGTGGCGGCGGTGATGGCGCGCTTTACCCGCGCTTCATTCGTTGAGGTTATGCAAGAGGACTATATGCGCACCGCGCGTGCCAAGGGCGTGCGAGAAACCATGGTGGTGGTGAAACACGGGCTGCGCAACGCGATGATCCCGGTGGTGACCATGATGGGGTTGCAGTTCGGCTTTCTGCTTGGCGGCTCTATCGTGGTGGAGAAAGTCTTTAACTGGCCGGGGCTGGGCAGGCTGCTGGTCGATGCCGTCGAGATGCGCGATTACCCGGTGATCCAGGCCGAGGTGCTGTTGTTTTCTCTGGAGTTCATTCTGATTAACCTGTTGGTGGACATGCTGTATGCGGCAATCAACCCGGCGATACGCTACAAATGAGGGCGCTGCATGATTAAGCATTGGCGACGTAACGCTGCATTGAAGGCGATGCCGACGATCAACCCTAACGCGGTGCGCACGCCGTGGCATGAGTTTTGGCGGCGTTTCCGCCGGCAGCATGTGGCGTTGATCGCGGGACTGTTTGTGTTGCTGTTGGTGGCGGCAGCGCTGTTTGCGCCGTACCTGGCCCCCTTTGATGCGGAAAACTATTTTGATTATGACCGCCTGAACGAAGGCCCTTCGCTGGTGCATTGGCTGGGCGTGGATTCGCTGGGGCGGGATATTTTTAGCCGTATTCTGATGGGTACGCGCATTTCGCTGGCCGCCGGGGTGTTCTCGGTGCTGGCCGGCGGATTGATTGGCACGTTGCTGGGCCTGTTGGCGGGCTATTATGAGGGCTGGTGGGATCGGATCACCATGCGCATTTGCGACGTGTTGTTCGCGTTTCCCGGCATCCTGCTGGCGATTGGCGTGGTGGCGATCATGGGCAGCGGCATGGCCAATGTGATTATCGCGGTGGCCATTTTCAGCATTCCGGCGTTTGCCCGGTTGGTGCGGGGCAACACCCTGGTGCTGAAGCACCTGACCTATATCGAGTCGGCACGCAGCATCGGCGCTTCGGACTGGACCATCATCATGCGGCATATTTTGCCGGGCACTCTTTCGTCGATTGTGGTGTATTTCACCATGCGTATCGGCACGTCCATCATTACCGCCGCCAGCCTGTCGTTCCTCGGCCTGGGCGCGCAGCCGCCGACGCCGGAGTGGGGCGCGATGCTCAACGAGGCGCGAGCCGATATGGTGATTGCGCCGCACGTGGCGATTTTCCCCAGTTTGGCGATTTTCCTCACCGTGCTGGCGTTCAACCTGTTGGGCGACGGGCTGCGCGATGCGCTGGATCCGAAACTGAAGGGGTGACTTTGGGTCTGTTGCCTTTGCGCGTTCAGGCCGGTTTCGCCATGATGCGTGGCGCACATTTGAATGGGCTGACACCGTTCCTGGGTGTTATTTTTCGTTCAATAAGCCGTGTTGTTTGCATGAAGATTATTGCGGGAGGTGCTAATGCCAGTAAAACAACGAACGACCCAAAGCGTTACCATGGCGATGGAACGCAGTTTACTGAGCCGTGCACGTGAGGCGGGCATTAACCTCAGTACTACGCTGAATACTGCTTTGGATGCCGAATTGCGTCAGCATGAGATGAGGAAATGGAAGGAAGAAAACCGAGAAGCGATCGATGCTTTAAATCGTTTTCATGAAGAACATGGCTGTTTCAGTGACGAATACAGGACGTTTTAGCGATGCAATTTACGGTATACGCGAATACGGGGAAAAGCGCAGTCTATCCTCTGCTGCTTGATGTGACGAACGATATCATCGAGCAATTAAATCGCCGAGTTATGATCCCGTTATTACCCATTGAAAAGTATCCGGCCAGTACTCGCCCGGAACGCTTGAACCCTTTGGTCAGGCTGGTGGATGACAACGAGTACGCCGTTATGACTCATGAGATGGCAAGTATTCCCGTTCGTATCCTGGGCGCTGAATTTTGCGATGCTTCCCAATACCGAACCAAGGTGAAAGCCGCAATAGATTTTCTTTTCGACGGTATCAGATGAAATCCGGGCGGCTAAACCGCCCGGATTTTTTTATCAGCGGAACAGATGTTCGGCGTGGAAACGCAGGTGGTCTTCGATAAAGGTGGCGATGGTGAAGTAGCTGTGATCGTAGCCTGGCTGAATACGCAACGTCAGTGGCCAGTCGCGCTGGCGTGCCAGCTCGGCCAGTTTCGCCGGTTGCAGTTGATCCGCCAGGAACTGATCGCCGTCGCCCTGATCCACCAGGACCGGCATTTTTTCCGCCCCGTTAGCCAGCAGGTGGCAACTGTCGTATTGCAGCCACTGGCTTTCGTCGTTCCCCAGATAGGCGGTGAAGGCTTTACGCCCCCAGGGCACCTGACAAGGGTTGACGATCGGCGCGAACGCCGACACTGAACGAAAGCGCTGCGGATTACGAAACGCCAGCATCAGCGCGCCATGGCCGCCCATGGAGTGGCCAAAGATCGACTGGCGATCGCTGACGCTGAAATGCTGATTGATCAGCGCCGGCAGCTCATCGCTGAGGTAATCGTACATGCGAAAATGCTTGTCCCACGGCGCCTGCGTGGCGTTCAAATAGAACCCGGCGCCCTGGCCCAGATCGTACCCTTCATCGTTCGGCACATCGTCGCCGCGCGGGCTGGTATCGGCCATCACCAGTACCAGGCCCAGCTCGGCGGCGATGCGTTGCGCACCGGCCTTCAACGTGAAGTTTTCATCATTGCAGGTCAGCCCCGACAGCCAGTACAACACCGGCGGCGGGTTATCATCACGCGGCGGCGGCAGATAGATGCTGAAAGTCATGTTGCAATTCAGGCTCTGCGCTGCATGGCGGTAACGCTGTTGCCAGCCACCGAACATGCGGTGCTCTTCGAGAAGTTCTAATGACGAGTTCATCTCTGCCTCCTGGCTTATTTTTTGTCGAAGTGAATAACCGAGCGGATTGATTTGCCTTCGTGCATCAAATCGAACGCTTCATTAATCTGATCGAGCCCCATAGTGTGGGTGATAAAGTCATTCAGTGCGAATTCGCCGTCCAGATAACGCTGGACGATGCCCGGCAGTTGCGAACGGCCCTTGACGCCACCGAAGGCGGAACCGCGCCAGACGCGGCCGGTGACCAACTGGAACGGACGGGTAGAGATCTCTTGGCCGGCACCGGCTACGCCGATAATCACCGATTCGCCCCAGCCTTTGTGACAACATTCCAGCGCGGAGCGCATCACGTTGACGTTGCCGATGCACTCGAAGGAGAAATCGACGCCGCCGTCGGTCAGCTCAACGATCACGTCCTGAATAGGTTTGTCGTAGTCTTTCGGGTTGATCAGATCGGTTGCGCCCAGTTTACGGGCCAGATCGAACTTGCTGGTGTTGATATCGATGCCGATGATGCGGCCTGCGCCGGCCATCTGCGCGCCGATAATCGCCGACAGGCCAATGCCGCCGAGGCCGAAGATGGCCACGGTGTCGCCTTTTTGCACTTTGGCGGTGTTGATCACCGCGCCCATGCCGGTGGTGACGCCACAACCCAGCAGGCAGACCTCTTCCAACGGCGCTTCTTTGCTGATTTTCGCCAGCGAGATTTCCGGTACCACGGTGTATTCGGAGAAGGTTGAGGTGCCCATGTAGTGGAAGATTGGCTGGCCGTCTTTATAGAAGCGGGTCGTGCCGTCCGGCATCAGGCCTTTACCCTGTGTGGCGCGGATCGCCTGACACAGGTTGGTTTTGCCGGATTTACAGAATTTGCACTCGCCGCATTCCGGGGTGTACAGCGGGATCACGTGATCGCCGACCGCCACGCTGGTGACGCCTTCGCCTACCGCTTCCACCACGCCGCCGCCTTCATGGCCGAGGATCGCCGGGAACACGCCTTCCGGATCGGCCCCTGACAGGGTGTAAGCGTCGGTGTGGCATACGCCGGTGGCGACGATCCGCACCAGCACTTCGCCTTTTTGCGGTGGCATCAGATCGACTTCTTCGATTTTCAGCGGCTGGTTCGGGCCCCAGGCAACGGCGGCACGGGTTTTGATCATTTCCATCATAGTCTCCAGTGGTCTATTTTTTAAATCAGGCTATGTCGATAGCGTCTGATGAAACGAGGTTTGTGTCGTCAACAGCGGCGGTTTCCGCCTGTTCAATAATCAGTTCTTTCAGCGCGCGCACGTTCGGGCCGAACGCATCGCGGCGCCACAATAACCAGGTGGCGGTTTGGGCGATGTCATCCGGCAGAGCATGCACTTTCACCCGTTCATGGCCCGGCAGCAGGCTTAACACCGAGTGCGGGATCATCGCCAGCCCGGCGCCGCTGGCAACGCAGGCCAACATCGCGTGGTAGGACTGAATTTCCATAATCTGGCCCGGCAAGGCGCCTTCGCGTTTGAACCAGGACTCCAGCCGCAAGCGGTAGGAGCAACTTGCCCGGAAGGCAAACAGCGTTTCGCCTTTGGCGTCTTTAGCGTTATGAATCGGCAGATGGTCGAGGCAGGAGATCACCACCATGTGTTCGGGGAAGGCGATACAGCCGTTGAGTTCGTCATACTGAACCGGCCCATCGACCAGCGCCGCCGCCAACGTACCGGCGCGCACCCGTTCGGTGATTTCGCCCGAAGTGCCGGTGGTCAACGACAGTGAGACTTGCGAAAAGCGCTGGTGGTAGGCCGCCAGCAGATTGGGCAGGCGGGTGGCCGCCGTGCTTTCCATCGAGCCTATAGCGAAGTTCCCCGCGGGCTCACCGGCATGGGTGATGCTCATGGCTTCTTCACTGAGCGCCAGAATGCGGTTGGCGTAGCAGAGGAAGTTGTGGCCCATCGGCGAAAGGCGCAGGCGTTGCTTTTCGCGGATGAAAAGATCGGTGCCCAGTTCCTGCTCAAGCTGGCGCAGGCGCGTGGTCAGGTTCGACGGCACGCGGTGCAGTTGCTCGGCGGCACGGGCGACGGAGCCGGTTTCGGCGACGCTGCAGAACATGCGAAGCTGGGTCAGATCCATGGTCTTCTCTTTTCGTGATGAACTTGATGAGTATTATTCAGTTTTTGTGAGTTTAATACTGCGGCATGATGCTGGCAACTTTCTTTTAACAGTCTGGATAACTCTACATGGCCTTAAGAATTGCCCTGAGCGGTTTTATTGCGTTGATCGTCGCCATGGGGATTGGGCGCTTCGCCTTTACCCCGCAGGTGCCGCTGATGATTGCCGAGCACCAGTTTACTCTGACCGGGGCCGGGCTGGTGGCGGCGATCAACTACCTGGGATATCTGTGCGGCGCTTACGACGCCATGCGCGCCAGCCGCCACGTTGAACGCCGGCTGTGGCTGGGCGTGTGGGGCGCGGTGGCCTTGACGCTGCTGTCCGCCGTGGTGCAGGGCGAGTGGTGGCATGGTGCGGTGCGTTTTGTCATCGGCTGGGCCAGCGGCTGGTCGATGGTCTTGGTAGCGGCCTGGACCAACGAGCGGTTGGCGCACTATGGCCGGCCGGCGCTGAGCGCTGCGGTGTTCGCCGGCCCAGGTGCCGGGATTTTTATCAGCGGCATGATGGCCGTGGGTATTCACAGCCTGGCGCTGACGGCGTCGCAGGCCTGGATGGTGTATGGCGTATTGGCGCTGGTGCTGATTGGCGCCATCAGCATCAACCTGCCGCGTGCCGGCGAGTTGCATCGCCCCAACGTGGCGGCGGAGCCGCTGCAACTGACCCCGGCGTTGAAACGCCTGGTATGGAGCTACAGCCTGGCGGGTTTTGGCTATATTCTGCCGGCGACCTTTCTGTCGCAGATGGCGGCGGCACGTTTTCCCGGTAGCCTGTTCGCTCAATTCGTTTGGCCGATCTTCGGCGGTGCGGCGGTGCTGGGGATCGTCCTCGGCATTCTGACCCGCCACCGGCTGACCACTCAGTCACGTCTGGCTATTACTCTGTGGGTGCAGGCGCTGGGGGTATTGTGCGCGGAAGTGGTGCCGGGTGTGGCCGGGTTGGCGCTGGGAGCGCTACTTACCGGCGGCGGTTTCCTCAGCGTGGTGCAGCTTTCCATCCAGCATGGCCGGGAGTTGGCGCCCAACCATGCACGTTATATGGCGGGATTGTTGACCACCGGTTATGCGCTGGGGCAACTGGTTGGCCCTACGTTGTCGGCGCTGTCGACGGCATTGACCCACAGGCTGGAACCGGCGCTGTATGTGGCGGTCGTGGGGCTTATCGTGGCCGGTCTGCTGGTGGTGAATACGCCGGCGCGCGAATTGGCGCGAAAACCGACGCTGCCGTGATTAAATTCCGTACAAAAAACGCGGGATACCCGCAGCAGGCCTGATTGTGCTAAATGCGAATATTTCACCTGCGGTTGAAACACAATCACTGGATAATCCCTTCACTCTCCTCTAGAGTGGGGGCAAAATCTTGACCGAGTTCACGTTATCAACTACGGAAACTTCTGCCGTCAGGAGAGTATGCAATTCACCTATCTGCCCGGTAAAGCTGTCGGATGGGTGAGTTCAAGTCCGTTGGAGAGAATAAATGACATCATTAAGTAAAGAAGCTGCCCTGGTTCACGCAGCGCTCGAAGAGCGTGGTCTGGAAACCCCGTTGCGCGGTGAAGTGCTGGATCGCGAAACGCGCAAACGTCGTATTAAAGAGCACATGACGGAAATCATGCAGCTGCTTAATCTCGACCTGTCCGACGACAGCCTGGCAGAAACCCCGCACCGCATTGCCAAAATGTATGTCGATGAGATTTTCTCCGGCCTGGACTACGCCAACTTCCCAAAAATCACCGTTATCGAAAACAAGATGAAGGTAGATGAAATGGTGACGGTGCGCGATATCACACTGACCAGCACCTGCGAGCATCACTTCGTGACCATCGACGGCAAAGCGACCGTGGCCTATATTCCGAAAGATGCGGTGATTGGTCTGTCGAAAATCAACCGTATCGTGCAGTTCTTCTCCCAGCGCCCCCAGGTGCAGGAGCGTTTGACTCAGCAGATCCTGGTGGCATTGCAAACCTTGCTCGGCACCAATAACGTGGCGGTATCGATTGATGCGGTCCATTATTGTGTTAAGGCACGCGGCATCCGTGACGCGACCAGCGCCACCACCACCACCTCTCTGGGCGGGCTGTTCAAGTCCAGCCAGAACACGCGCCAGGAGTTTTTGCGCGCGGTACGTCATCACCAGGGGTGATGGTGGGCCATAAAAAAGAACAGGCGCCTGCGGGCGCCTTTTTAATGACCGGCATACAGCGGTAAAATAATGAACACTAGCTCCCCGGCCCCCTTGCCACGCATCGCCACGCTGGACTGCGTGCGAGGTATCGCCATTCTCGGCATTCTTCTGCTGAATATCAGCGCCTTTGGCCTGCCAAAGGCGGCCTACCTTAACCCTGCCTATTTGGGGCTGCCGACGTCTCGCGATGTGTGGACTTGGGCGCTGCTGGATATTTTCGCGCAGGCCAAGTTTCTGGCGATGTTCGCCCTGTTATTCGGCGCAGGCCTGCAGATGCTGCTGCGCCGCGGCAAAGGCTGGATACGTGCCCGATTGTCATGGTTGGTGCTGTTTGGCCTGGGGCATGCCATTTTCCTGTGGGACGGTGATATTTTGCTGGCTTACGGCTTAATCGGCCTGGTGTGCTGGCGGATGATCCGCGACGCGAAGGACACTTACCAACTGCTGAAAACCGGCGTGGTACTGTACCTGATTGGCGTTGGGGTGTTGCTGCTGCTGGGGTTCGTTTCGCACGGTGAGCCGGGCGGTTTCTGGCAACCAGGCGTAGCTGAGCTGCAGTATGAGAAGTTCTGGAAATTGCAGGGGGGCATGGAGGCATGGCGTAGCCGTGTTGATCTGCTGTCTTCCAGCCTGCTGGCGATTGGCGCTCAATACGGCTGGGAACTGGCGGGTCTGATGCTGTTCGGTGCGGGGCTGATGCGCAGCGGTTGGCTACGCGGTACTTATTCGCCGGGCTACTATCGTCGACAGGCGGCTTGGTTGATACCGCTTTCATTGCTGATCCAATTGCCGGCGGTGGCGTTGCAGTGGCATTTGCACTGGGACTACCGCTGGAGCGGGTTTTTATTGCAGGTGCCGCGTGAACTGGGCTCGCCGCTGCAGGCGATGGGCTATTTGGCGCTGTGTTACGGTTTCTGGCCGACGCTGTCGCGCCTGCGCATCGGCCATTGGTTGACGCAGGTCGGGCGTATGGCGCTGAGCAATTACTTGCTGCAAACGCTGATCTGCACCACGCTGTTCTATCGGTTTGGCCTGTATCAGCAGTTTGACCGCCTGCAACTGTTGGCGTTTGTGCCGCTGGTCTGGCTGGCTAACCTGTTGTTTTCCAACCTGTGGCTGAGGTATTTCCCGCAGGGGCCGGTAGAGTGGCTGTGGCGTAAATTGACTCATCTGGCCGCCGGTCAGGCGGAACCCAAGGCGCTGAACTGAGATCTGGCGCAGACAGGTTAAAAAAATGTATGTAAACGTTTTCTTTCCTGTGACGTAATTCACGCAGAGGAGGATGACAAACGGGGTAGGATAACGCCACTGTCAACTACCCCGACCTCAGGATCTTTCATGGCCTCTGTTCACCCAATCACTATTCGCGACGTGGCGAAACGCGCGGGCGTGTCCGTGGCGACCGTCTCCCGCGTGCTGAACAACAGCGCCCTGACCAGCAAACAGACGCGTGAAAGGGTGCTGCAGGCGGTAGCGGAACTGGGCTACAGGCCCAATGCCAATGCGCAGGCGTTGGCCACCCAGAGCAGCGATACCCTCGGCGTGGTGGTGATGGACGTTTCCGATCCCTTCTTTGGCGCGTTGGTGAAAGCGGTAGACACTGTGGCGCAGAAAAACTACAAATACCTACTGATAGGCAACAGTTACCATCAGGCGGAAAAAGAGCGTCATGCCATCGAAGTATTGATTCGACAGCGATGCAATGCCTTGATTGTTCATGCAAAGGCCTTGTGTGACGCCGAGTTGATCTCCTTTCTCGAACAGGTGCCTGGCATGGTGCTGATTAACCGAATCATCACCGGCTACGAACACCGCTGCGTTGGCCTGGATAACGTCAGCGGTGCGGAGATGGCGATGCGCCTGCTGCTGTCGCAGGGCCATCAGCGTATTGGCTACCTGGGCTCCAATCACCCGATCGAAGACGGGCCGCTGCGTCAGCAGGGCTATGAACAGGCGATGAGCGTGGCGGGGCTGGCGACGCCGGACACCTGGCGCGCTTACGGTTCGCCGGATCTGCAGGGCGGGGAGGCCGCTATGGTCGAGCTGCTTGGTCGCAATCTGCACCTGAGCGCGGTGTTCGCTTACAACGACGCGATGGCCGCCGGTGCCATGGCGGTGCTGAAAGAAAACGGTATCATTGTGCCGCAAAATTTCTCGATAGTGGGGTTCGATGATATCCCCATTGCACGCTATACCAGCCCTAAACTGACCACGGTACGCTATCCTATTGTTACCATGGCGACTCTTGCCACTGAATTGGCCCTGCGGGGCGCGGCTGGCGGGCTGGAGCCACAGGCCCGTCACCTGTTTATGCCCACTCTGGTACGTCGCCATTCCGATGCGCCCTGGCAAAGTGAGGCGGCGGTCACTCTCTGAAGATTTAATCTTGTGTAACCGTTTTCAATCTGTGAGAAAATTCACAGATTATTAACATCACCCCGTCTATGCTCTAGGCGTTTTCCGGCGCAAAGGCACTTGCCGCTGCCGTTTTTATCTCGCGCTGACACAGCACTTTTCAGGAATAACATGATTCACGGATGACAGGGAACCTGCCAGACCCGGTCGTGCACCCACCGCCGGTTACCTTTGGCTCAATACCGAGTACGACCTACATAAACCGGAGACAGACAATGAATAAGAAGGTTTTCACCCTGGCCGCGACGGCCGCAGCCATGATGTTTGGTGCTGCAGCTCATGCAGATACCCGTATTGGCGTCACCATTTATAAATACGACGACAACTTTATGTCGGTAGTGCGCAAGGCGATCGAGAAAGACGCCAAGGCCTCTCCGGATATCACTCTGCTGATGAATGACTCGCAGAACGATCAGTCCAAGCAAAACGACCAGATCGACGTGCTGATCGCCAAGGGCGTGAAAGCGCTGGCGATTAACCTGGTTGACCCTGCCGCCGCTCCGGTGGTTATTGATAAGGCACGCGCAAACGATATCCCTATCGTGTTCTACAACAAAGAACCTTCCCGCAAAGCGCTGGACAGCTACGACAAAGCGTTTTATGTCGGGACCGACTCCAAGGAGTCCGGCGTGATCCAGGGCCAACTGATCGCCAAGCACTGGAAAGCCAACCCGAACTGGGATCTGAACAAAGACGGTCAGATTCAGTATGTGTTGCTGAAAGGCGAACCGGGCCATCCGGATGCCGAAGCGCGTACCACCTATGTGGTGAAAACGCTGAACGAAGGCGGTCTTAAAACTCAGCAACTGCAGATGGACACCGCCATGTGGGATACCGCTCAGGCGAAAGACAAAATGGACGCCTGGTTGTCCGGCCCGAACGCCAACAAAATTGAAGTGGTTATCGCCAACAACGATGCCATGGCAATGGGCGCGGTAGAAGCGCTGAAGGCGCACAACAAATCCAGCATTCCGGTATTCGGCGTGGATGCGCTGCCGGAAGCTCTGGCGATGGTCAAATCCGGCGCGATGGCGGGGACGGTGTTGAACGATGCCGACAACCAGGCTAAAGCCACCTTCGAGTTGGCGAAAAACCTGGCTGCGGGTAAACCGGCCGCCGACGGCACCCAATATAAAATCGAAAATAAAGTGGTGCGCATTCCTTACGTTGGCGTAGATAAAGACAATTTGTCTCAGTTTGTTAAGTAAGTTCTGAGCTAACCCGTAATGACCCCGCCTGGGGTGCGCTCAGCGCCAACACCAGGAAAGCCGCAGGCGGGGGAATTTTTTATTAAAATGACAGCCTATACCCACGAATTTCACTTTGCGGCTAACCACGCTGCGGTTTGAAAGACGATGGGTACAATAATAGCCAGGTGTATTTATGGCCGACAGCCCACGCGAATTCCTCCTGGAAATGACCGATATCAGTAAGTCATTCCCCGGCGTCAAGGCATTGGATAATGTTAACCTGCGCGTTCGTCCGCACTCCATTCATGCGTTAATGGGAGAGAACGGCGCCGGGAAATCGACATTATTAAAATGCCTGTTTGGCATTTATAAAAAAGATGCCGGCAGTATTGTTTTTCAGGGCCGGGAAATTGATTTCAAAAGCTCAAAAGAGGCGTTGGAACATGGCGTTTCAATGGTGCATCAGGAGTTAAACCTGGTCCTGCAGCGTACCGTGATGGACAACATGTGGTTGGGGCGTTACCCGACCAAAGGCATGTTTGTCGATCAGGAAAAGATGTTGAAGGACACCCAGGCGATATTCGACGAGCTGGATATTGATATCAACCCACGCGATAAAGTGGGCACGCTGTCGGTATCGCAAATGCAGATGATCGAAATCGCCAAGGCGTTTTCCTATGACGCCAAGATTGTCATTATGGATGAGCCGACCTCGTCACTGACGGAAAAAGAGGTGAACCATCTGTTCACCATTATTCGTAAGCTGAAAGAGCGCGGCTGCGGCATTGTTTATATCTCGCACAAAATGGAAGAGATCTTCCAGCTGTGCGATGAAATCACCATCCTGCGCGATGGCCAGTGGATTGCCACTCAGCCGCTGGAAGGGCTGGATATGGACAAGATCATCTCGATGATGGTGGGCCGTTCGCTCAGTCAGCGTTTCCCCGACAGGCAGAATACGCCGGGAGAGGTGATTCTGGAGGTGAAGAACCTGACGTCATTGCGCCAGCCTTCGATTCGCGATGTTTCTTTCGATCTTCACAAAGGTGAAATTCTTGGCATTGCCGGGTTGGTGGGCGCCAAGCGCACGGACATTGTGGAAACCCTGTTCGGTATCCGTGAAAAAGTGGCAGGTACCATCAAGCTGCACGGCAAGGCCATCAACAATCACAGCGCCAATGAAGCGATTAACCACGGTTTTGCACTGGTAACGGAAGAGCGACGCTCTACCGGGATTTACGCCTATCTGGACGTGGGCTTCAACTCGCTGATATCCAATATCCGCAACTATAAAAATAAAATCGGTCTGCTGGACAACGCCCGGATGAAAAGCGACACCCAATGGGTAATCGACGCCATGCGGGTCAAAACGCCGGGCCATCATACCCATATCGGTTCGCTGTCCGGCGGTAACCAGCAGAAGGTGATTATCGGCCGCTGGCTGTTAACCCAACCGGAAATATTAATGCTGGATGAACCGACGCGCGGCATTGACGTCGGCGCCAAATTCGAAATTTATCAGCTGATGACCGAATTGGCGAAGAAGGGCAAGGGGATCATTATTGTCTCGTCCGAAATGCCGGAGCTTTTGGGAATTACCGACAGAATACTGGTGATGAGTAATGGTCAGGTTGCGGGCATCGTTAACACCAAACAGACCTCGCAAAATGAAATTTTACGTCTCGCATCCCTGCACCTTTAAGGATCAGAATTATGAACGCGCTGAATAAAAAAACTTTGTTCACCTATTTTAAAGAAGGTGGCATTTACGTGGTATTGCTGGTGCTGCTGGCAATTATTATTATCCAGGACCCGACTTTCCTCAGTTTAATGAACCTGAGCAACATCCTGACCCAGTCATCGGTGCGTATTATTATTGCGCTGGGCGTGGCCGGGCTGATCGTGACTCAGGGTACAGACCTGTCCGCCGGGCGACAGGTTGGGTTGGCGGCGGTGGTAGCGGCAACGCTGCTGCAGTCGATGGACAACGTCAATAAAGTGTTTCCGCATATGGAAACCTGGTCGATTCCGCTGGTGATCCTGCTGGTGTGCGCCGTGGGTGCGGTGATCGGCCTGGTGAACGGTCTGATCATCGCCTACCTGAATGTGACGCCGTTTATTACCACCCTGGGTACCATGATCATCGTCTACGGCATCAACTCGCTGTATTACGATTCTGTCGGCGCTTCGCCGGTAGCGGGGTTCGATCCGAAGTTCTCTACCTTTGCCCAGGGATTCCTGCGCTTTGGCGACTTTAAGCTGTCGTACATTACCTTCTACGCCATCATCGCGATTATTTTTGTCTGGATCCTGTGGAATAAAACCCGCTTCGGCAAAAATATCTTCGCCATCGGCGGTAACCCGGAAGCGGCAAAGGTTTCCGGCGTGAACGTGCCGTTGAACCTGATCATGATCTATGCGCTGTCCGGTGTGTTCTATGCGTTTGGCGGCCTGTTGGAGGCCGGTCGTATCGGCAGCGCCACCAACAACCTCGGCTTTATGTATGAGCTGGATGCCATCGCCGCCTGCGTGGTGGGCGGCGTGTCCTTTGCCGGTGGGGTGGGGACGGTGTTGGGCGTAGTGACCGGGGTGATCATCTTTACCGTCATCAACTACGGGCTGACCTACATTGGCGTTAACCCTTACTGGCAGTACATCATCAAGGGCGGCATCATTATCTTCGCCGTGGCGCTGGATTCACTGAAATACGCCAAGAAGAAATAAGCGTTCTTCAGATATAACAACGGCCAGCAAATGCTGGCCGTTGTTATTTGTATGGCGGGATTACTTGGCCTTTTGCTTTTCTTCTTTCAGCTTGTGCTCCAGCTCCACCAGTTGCTCTGGCGACACCGCCGGATAACCCTGGGCATCCTCAGGCACGGCATGCATGGAGGAGATGGGAATCAGCGGGCCGAGGAAGCGCGGTTCGCGTTTGAGTATGTACAGGTCGGTCAGCGCGCCAAGGCGAGCGAAGATCTCGCGAGCGCGCACCGTCATCATGTCTTTCGGCGACGGCACTGCGTAGCATTGAGCCTGTATCCCCATATGCAGGGCAATAAACAGCGCGCGCTCGCAGTGGAAACGCTGGGTGATAATGATGAAGTCATTGGTGTCGAACACCTTGCGGGTGCGCACGATGGAGTCCAGGGTGCGGAACCCGGCGTAATCCAGCACGATATCGCTGGGCGCCACGCCTGCGGCGATCAGATCGCGGCGCATGGTCATGGGCTCGTTATAGCTTTGCTGGGCGTTGTCTCCGCTCAGCAGCAGGTATTTCACCTTGCCGCTGTTATAGGCGTTAATCGCGCCCTGAATACGGTAACGGTAATACTGGTTGATGACGCCGGTACGGTAATATTTGGCGGTGCCGAGCACCACGCCAACCTGGCGATGAGGCAGACCCTGGAGTTCGTCGTAGACGTAGGGTGCGGTTTTCCAACTGATCCAGCGATCGAGCGCGAGCGCCGAGAGCATCAACACCGCAATGATGATGAACAGGCTGATTATCAGGCGTTTCCACATGTTATTGCCTTACGCGCACAGGGGCCAAAAAAGATGGCTCAAGGCTACTTTACCTGACTGGCTGACGCAAGCTGTCCACCGCCTGAAGCACGTATTGCGCCGCATTTTTAGGCGGTTTTGACAATAAAAAAGGTCCGGCGTGCCGGACCTTGCGCTTCACCTGCGTAAATCAGAACGAGGTGCGTTTGTAGCTGCGGTACTGCGGTCGCCAGAAGTTGTGTTCAATGGCTTTCGACAGCGCTTCTTCAGAGGTGACTACCGCCATTCCCTGCAGCTGCGCCGCTTTACCCACTTCCATCGCGATGCACTTGGATACGCCCTGAATATCGTCGATATCCGGCAACAGCGCGCCATGTCCGTCGGTCGCCAGCGGCGAACAATCTGCCAGCGCACGGCTGGCGGCCATCAGCATGGCATCGGTCACGCGAGTGGCGCCGGAAGCCAACACGCCCAAACCAATCCCCGGGAAGATATAGGAGTTGTTGCATTGGGCGATAGGGAACAGCTGGTCTTTATAGCTCACTGGCGCGAACGGGCTGCCGGTCGCGACCAGCGCGGCACCGTCGGTCCAGTTAATGATGTCTTCCGGGCGGGCTTCCACGCGCGAGGTCGGGTTGGACAGCGGCATGACGATCGGACGCGGACAATGCTTGTGCATTTCGCGGATCAGCTCTTCGGTAAACAGGCCCGGCTGGCCGGAAACGCCGATCAAAATGCTTGGTTTGGCGTTACGCACCACGTCCAGCAGAGAGATGGCGTCGCTGGACGTCTGCCACGAAGCCAGGTTTTCGCTCTTTTGCACCAGTTTGCTCTGGAAATCGAGCAGGTTGGGCAGTTTGTCGGTCAGCAGGCCGAAACGGTCCACCATGAAGACCTGGGCGCGCGCTTCGTCTTCGCTCAACCCTTCGGATTTCATCTGCGCGATAATCTGTTCGGCGATGCCGCAACCGGCTGAACCGGCGCCAAGGAAGGTCACGGTTTGGTCGCGCAACTGGCTGCCGGCGGCGCGGCTGGCGGCGATCAGGCTGCCCAAGGTGACCGCTGCGGTGCCCTGAATATCGTCGTTGAAGCAGCAAATCTCATCGCGATAGCGGTTCAACAGCGGAGTGGCGTTGTTTTGCGCGAAGTCTTCGAACTGCAGCAGCACATTTGGCCAGCGGCGTTTTACGGCCTGAATGAACTCTTCGACAAAGGCGTGGTATTCATCGCCGGAGATGCGCGGGTGGCGCCAGCCCATGTACAGCGGATCGTTCAGGCGCTGCGGGTTGTTGGTGCCGACGTCCAGTACGACCGGCAGGGTATAGGCCGGGCTGATGCCGCCACAGGCGGTATACAGCGACAGCTTGCCGATAGGAATGCCCATGCCGCCGATGCCCTGATCGCCCAGGCCGAGAATACGCTCACCGTCGGTGACCACGATCACTTTGACGTTTTGCTTGGTGGCGTTTTGCAGCATGTCGTCGATGCGATCGCGGTTTGGGTAGGAGATAAACAGCCCGCGCGCGCGGCGGTAGATATCGGAGAAATGCTCACAGGCCTCACCGACCGTCGGGGTGTAAATGATGGGCATCATCTCGCTCAGATGCGCGTCCAGCAGGCGGTAGAACAGGGTTTCGTTGGTATCCTGGATATTGCGCAGATAGATGTGCTTGTCGTTATCGTTCTTGAAATCCTGATACTGACGATAGGCGCGCTCAACCTGTTCTTCGATGGTTTCCACCGCTTCAGGCAGTAAACCGTGCAGGTTGAAATGGCTGCGTTCATCTTCAGTGAAGGCGCTGCCTTTGTTCAGCAGCGGAAATTCCAGCAGAATCGGGCCGGCGTAAGGGATGTAGAGGGGGCGTTTGCTTTCGTATTCAAGTTCCATTGTTTTGCTCTTCAACGTATCGGATAACTTTTATGATGCCGATCCTAAAAGATCGGGAAAATATGTACAGCAATTGTTATCGGATCATGAGGTAAATTGGCGTAATTATCGACGATCACGCCCTAATTTAACTAAAGAAAGTGTTTTAAGACGTGAATGCCATTGTAATCGGCTTACGGGGCTGTTAACAGCGGTGCCGGGCGGCACCGCCGTGATCGGGATCAGAAAGTGATGCGGCTGACGTTTTGGCAACCCAGCGCTTCCAGGGTGGCACGGGTCGCGTCCCACTGGGTGAGGATAGCGGTTTGTGGCTCAGCCAGTACCGCGCGGCGGATTTTCCGGCAGTCGCGTCCGGAGACGTTCAGCAGAATCAACGCAGCTTGCAGCGGCGGCAGGCTTGGGTTAAAGGCAGCGTTCTCCGCATAGCGCCCGGCGTAAATCGTGCCGTCTTCGGCCTCCAGCGCGACACCGCTGTGGGCGTTGCTGTAGGGCGCATGGCTCTGGTTAGCGGCGGCCAGCGCGGCTTTCTCCAGTTCGTCAGACAGCGTCAACTGGTAGCCCTGATCGACCCGGTCCATCAGCAGCGTGGCGATATCCAGATCTTTCGGGCCGAACGAATCCGGCAGATAGTCGCCAAGCGTGGCAGGCTCACGGCCGGGCAGGCGAATTTGCAGGCCGGCACCGCTGTTCAGTTCGTTCATAAACTGACGGCAGTGGCCGCAAGGCGTGTAGTTAACGGTGATCGAGACCAGGCCAGGTTCACCGCGTAACCAGGCGTGGGTCACGGCACACTGTTCTGCATGAATGGTTTGTTGCATCGGCGCACCGCTGAACTCCATATTGGCGCCAAAATAGAGATTGCCGCTCTGGCCGCGGGCAATGGCACCGACGTGGAAATGAGAGATCGGCGCTAACGAGCAGGCGGCCGCCAAAGGCAGCAGGGCAAATGCCAGAGCATCATCATCCAGCCCGCAGCGCTGCTTGATCGCGTCTACCTGCTCCGCTCTGAACATGGCCGGGAAATCGGGCGCATCAAAATAAGGCAGCAGGATGGATTGCAATGTCGCGGACAGTTCGCCGAAAGCAGTGTGAAAACGCGGATGCATAGAAAATCTCTCTACAGGTTAACGGGATAACATTTTAGGCAGCCTTGAAGCAATAAAGTGTGATTTATATCTCTTTATTGATGAAATCAATGCAATGAAAACGATAAATGCGAGATGTATCGCAAGTTTATAACCCGTTAACCGAACAAATGCAGTAGCACCGGGAAGACAAAGGGCGCCAGCAGCGAAGTAATAATCCCGCAGATCACCAGCGCCAGCGAACTGAAAGCGCCTTCCTGATAGTCCATTTCCGCACAGCGTGCCGTGCCTATGGCATGCGAAGCGGTGCCCATCGCCAGGCCGCGTGCCGAACGGGTGGTGATTTTCAGCCCTCTGAACAACGAATGACCAAATACCGACCCGAAGATGCCGGCGAAAATAACGCAGACGGCACTGATTGCGGGGATGCCGCCAAGGGATCCCGCTACCGCCATGGCGATCGGCGTAGTGACGGATTTCGGCATGATTGACGCGGCAATCTCGGGCGTTGCGCCCATCCACAGCGCGATGGCGCCGCCGCTGATCATCGCCGTCATGCTGCCGATAAAGCACACTGCGATAATCGACTTCCAGCGGGCGCGGATCTGATGCAACTGCTCATACAGCGGGAAGGCTAGCGCCACCACCGCCGGTTGCAGCAAATCGTTGAGAATTTTGCTGCCCTGAAAATAGCGTTCATAGGGAACGCCGGTCAGCAGCAGCAGGGGAATGATCACCGCCATGGAAACCAGCAACGGGTTCAGCAGCGGCATCTTCAGCCGCTGAGCCAGCCAGCGAGCCGCAAAGTAGACCAACAGCGTCAACGGCAATGACCACCAGATTTCATGGATCATTTTTTACCCTCCGCAGGATCGTCACTGCCGATGATTTTACGTTCACGGTGAAAATAATGAGAGGTGCAGGCGACGACGATAAGCACCATCAGGGTGCTGATAACGCAGGAAACCACCAGCGGGCTGAGATGTTCGATGATTTCATCGTAATAGTTCATCACGCCGACGCCAATCGGCACGAACAGCAGCACCATATAACGGATCAGCAGATGACAGCCGGGCTTGACCCATTTCGCCGGCAAAATTTGGCTGGAGAGCAGGGCAAACAGGATCAGCATGCCGATAATGCTACCGGGAATGGCGATCGGCAGTAGCGCTGCGATGGCATTGCCGGCAAACAAGCAGAGGTAGATAAGGACGATTGCCCTCAGGTATTTCCAGCACAGTGCAAGCACGTTGACCATCACCTTTTCCCGTTTAACTGATGTATTCATCATACAATTAAACTGTGACCTGCGCCACAAATCACACCATGAATTCTCTCTATGACATCCATGCCAGTTAGGCAGGTTGACAGCACTGGCGAAAGGTCGCGCGCGGCCTTATTCCACGTGGGTGGCGATCGCATTCGGTTGCTGTTTTTGCGCCAGCCGATGGCCGAGGAAAAAGAATAGCAGGCTCAATAACGCGGCGGCAATCAACATCAGAAACATCAATGGCGGTGCGGCGTAGCTGAGGATAAAACCGCAGAGCACCGGGTTGATGGCGCCCCCCAACGCACTGAGGTTTTGCACGCCGTAGTAGCTGCCCTTCAGATGTGCTGGTGCGATAAAGTCGATAAACATATATTCCACCGGGATAACGATAATCTCCCCCAGCGTGAATATCGCCATGGCCACGGCCCACAGCCAGACGGATTGCCCCGCCAGCATGAAACCGACCAGCCCGACAATGAAAAAGAGTGTGCCCAGCGCCAGCCAGCGCAGCATGTTTTCCTGACGCATGCCCCGGCTCAGCAGATACTGCAACGCGATGACGATACAGGCATTGACGATCATCACCACGCCAATGATTTTGTACGCGAATTCGGCGTTCGAGACGATAATCAGGTATTGCGACAGATAGCCGGTGAACTGGCCGAAAACGACTGCCCCCAGCGTACTGCCGAGCGTAAAGTAGATTAGCCGACGATCGCTGCGCAGGATGGTCAGCGTCTGACGAAAATCAGGCAATGTGGTCGGCGCAGATTCGGTGGCCGCGGGTTGCCTTGCGTGCAACTGCCCACGCAGACGAAAGCTCAGTGTCGCCACCGTCAATAAGGCCAGCCCACCGGAGAGGTAGAACGGCAGCAGCGGGTTCAGCCCGGCCACCATAACGCCCAGAGATGACCCCACAGCCCAGCCGACATTTACCAGCGTGTAGTTGAGCGAAAAGGCTTTTATACGCTGAGTGACGGGCAGCCAGTCGGCAAAGCACGCCTTAATGGTGATGCCCAGCACCGAGTAGGCAGTATGCAGAATCGCCAGCACCAGAACGATACCCCCTGGGCGCGGGATCCACGGGATGGCGAAAAAGCTCAGGGCGAACAGTAAAATGGAAAGCAGGATCAGTGTGTTTTTGTTGAACTTGTCCACCAGATAGCCGCCATACAGGCTGGCGAAAATGCCGATCGCCAGGCTGATGCCCAGAATAATGCCGACGCTTTTCGGCAACAGGTGGAAATGCCCGGTGAGGTAAATAGTAATGAACGGCAGCGTGACGCCGCGGCCAATGGTCAACACCAGCGAACTAGCCAGCAGTGCGATGATCAGCGGTGGGAATCCCTTCATGTCGGACCTGTTTATGCATACAGCTATTAAGCGATGTTGATAACATAGCTCATTTTGGCCGACTGGGAAGATGTTGTGTGAAAAAAAGAGGTTATATCGCCGCTTTCAGGCTGCTGTTGCCCCGATCAATATGGGCGCTGCATGCAGCGCCCATACTCTACCTGGGGATAAGCGAAAGAGATTATTTGCCCGATTTGGCCTGTAGCGTGGCGAACCACGGCTGGATAAAATCGCTGCTGCTGCCCCAGCCCGGAATGATTTTTGCCAGCCCGGCTACGTTGATCGGCCCCGGCTGGCTGGCCAACAACGCCTGCGGAATAGACGCAGCCTTGAACTCATAGGTTGCAGGCGTCGGTTCGCCGGCAATCTTGTTCGCTACCAGACGCAGGTTTACCGCACCAATCAGCTTGGTATCCACCGCTACGCTGACTTTCCACGGGCTATTGGCTTCGCGCATCAGTTGCAGATCCTGATTGGAAATATCGATGCTGTACAGTTTGATTTCGGTACGGCCATTTTCTTTCAGTGCCTTGTAGGCGCCCTGGCTAAAGGCGTCCCAGGTACCCCAGATTGCGTCAATCTTGCCTTTCGGATACTTGGCCAGCACCGCGCCAACCTTGTTGGCGGTATCGCCCTGCACGTCCGATGACACTGCGCCGATCGATTCCAGTTCGTGAATGCCCGGATTTTGCCTCAGCAACTGCTGGTAGGCAGCCTGACGGCGCTCCATCGGCGGGAAACCGGCGACCCAAAGCTTAATGATATTGGCTTTCCCGTTGAAGTCTTTAATCAGTTGGCCGAACGACTCATTTGCCAGCGAAGCGTCATCCTGTTGCGAAACCGTTACGCCGGGAATGCTGCCGCTGACGTCGGTATCAAACACGGAGACGGCAATGCCTGCCGCCGCAATGCGTTTGACCAAATCGGTGGAATAGGGCGCGCGGCCCTGCGAGAGAATAATGCCGTCATATTTTTGGCTGATGGCCTGGTTCACGAAATCTTGAAAACGCGCGTCGTCACCGTTGCTGAGGAAGGTATCCACTTTGAAACCCAGCTTACGCCCTTCCTGAATGGCGCCGGCCAGAAACTGAGTGGTGTTGTCGTCGGAACCCAGGTTACGGATCACTGCAATGCGGATCGGCCCCTGATGCTGGGCAATGGCGGTTGGCTCCGGTGCCGGCGTGGACGATTCTGCGGCGAACAGTGGCAGGGCGGCCAGCAGGCCAATGGCCAGTAGCGGTGTTTTTATCGTTTTCATTATTATTGGCTCCAAAAGCAGGTGATGGCTATCCCGGTAAGGGATTATTTATAGCAGCCTTTACGTCTGGACGTCTATATATGATGCTGAAATATATCACTTGTGGGAGGCATATAAAATTTGCCTGCGTTGGCGTCTTTTGGGGGGCACAAATAAAAAGGGCCGAGCAGCAGCTCGACCCTTAAGGCAACGGAAACGGCGGTTACTTCACCTGCATTCCTGGCTGAGCACCGCTGTCCGGGCTGAGCAGGAAGATCTCTTTGCCGCCTGGGCCGGCAGCCATCACCATGCCTTCAGAGATGCCGAAACGCATTTTGCGCGGCGCAAGGTTGGCGACCATGATGGTCAGGCGGCCTTCGAGCGCTTTCGGATCCGGGTAGGCGGAACGGATGCCGGAGAAGATCTGACGAGACTCACCGCCCAGATCCAACTGCAGTTTCAGCAGTTTGTCAGAGCCTTCGACAAAGTCGGCGCTCTTGATCAAGGCGATGCGCATATCAACCTTGGCGAAATCGTCAAAGGTGATGGTTTCCTGAATCGGATCTTCAGCCAGCGGGCCGCTGACCACTTTAGCTGCTGCCATGTCTTCTTTTGAAGCGCTGACCATTTCATTCACCTTGTCCAGATCGATACGGTTGAACAGGGCTTTGAACGCATTAACCTGGTGGCCCAGCAGCGGTTGCTGGATTGCATCCCAGGTCAGTTCGCAGTTGAGGAAGGCTTCGGTACGTTCCGTCAGCGATGGCAGTACCGGCTTGAGGTAGGTCATCAGTACGCGGAACAGGTTGATGCCCATCGAGCAGATGGCTTGCAAATCGGCATCGCGGCCTTCTTGCTTTGCGACGACCCAAGGTGCTTGCTCATCCACATACCGGTTGGCCAGATCGGCCAGCGCCATGATTTCGCGGATTGCTCGGCCGGACTCACGGCTGGCGTAGGCGTCGGCGATGCTTTCTGCCGCGTCAACGAAGGTTTGGTACAGCGCCGGATCGGCCAGGTTATCGGCCAGTTGGCCGCCAAAACGCTTGCTGATAAAGCCGGCGTTGCGCGAAGCCAGGTTAACCACCTTGTTCACGATATCGGCATTCACGCGTTGCACGAAATCTTCCAGATTCAGGTCGATGTCGTCAATGCGCGAGGACAGCTTGGCGGCGTAGTAATAACGCAGGCAGTCGGCATCCAGATGTTGCAGGTAGGTGCCGGCCTTGATGAAGGTGCCGCGGGACTTGGACATCTTGGCGCCGTTTACCGTCACATAACCGTGTACGAACAGGTTGGTCGGTTTGCGGAAGTTACTGCCTTCCAGCATCGCCGGCCAGAACAGGCTGTGGAAATAAACGATGTCTTTGCCGATGAAGTGATACAGCTCGGTGCTGGAGTCTTTGCGCCAGAACTCGTCGAAGTCCAGATCGCCGCGTTTGTCGCACAGATTTTTGAATGAGCCCATATAGCCGATTGGCGCATCCAGCCAGACGTAGAAGTATTTGCCCGGTGCGTCCGGGATCTCAAAGCCGAAGTAAGGCGCGTCGCGGGAAATATCCCACTGTTGCAGACCCGACTCAAACCACTCCTGCATCTTGTTCGCTACCTGCTCTTGCAGCGCGCCGGAACGGGTCCAGGCCTGCAGCATTTCGCTGAACGAAGGCAGATCGAAGAAGAAGTGCTCCGAATCACGCAAGATCGGCGTGGCGCCGGAAACAACGGATTTTGGTTCGATAAGCTCGGTTGGGCTATAGGTCGCGCCGCACACTTCGCAGTTGTCGCCGTATTGGTCCGGCGATTTGCATTTCGGACAGGTGCCTTTCACGAATCGGTCAGGCAGGAACATGCCTTTTTCCGGATCGTACAACTGGGAAATAGTCCGGTTCTTGATAAAGCCGTTTTCTTTCAGACGGCCGTATATCAGGCTCGAGAGTTCACGGTTTTCATCGCTATGGGTGGAGTGATAGTTATCATAGCTGATGCCAAAACCGGCGAAATCCTGTTGGTGCTCCTGGCTCATTTCCGCAATCATTTCTTCCGGCTTGATACCCAACTGCTGAGCTTTCAGCATGATCGGCGTGCCGTGCGCGTCGTCCGCACAGATGAAATGAACCTCGTGGCCGCGCATTCGTTGGTAACGAACCCAGATATCTGCCTGGATGTGCTCGAGCATGTGGCCGAGATGGATGGAACCATTTGCGTACGGTAGCGCGCACGTCACCAATAATTTTTTCGCGACTTGAGCCATAGTGAGAACTTGCTTTCTGTAATGAATAAAAAGGGTCTTCGATGTTACCCGATCGCGCCCTCTACGGCTAGGGCGGTTTCTTTCTACAGACACACGCCAGCGGACCTGCAGTTCTGATATGCTTAGCGGGAAGCTATCCATTCAAAATCAAGGAGCCGGGATGAGCGCAAAATCCCCCGAGCAGACCAACCCTGAAGTTCTGCGTGCCCTGGTGACCGGTGTACTGGCCGCCTTTGAACACCCGACGTTAAAAAACAATCTGACCGCGCTGAAGGCTATTCACCACTGCACGCTGTTGGATCATGTACTGCATATTGAATTGATCATGCCGTTCGCCTGGCAGAGTGCCTTTGAAACGCTGAAAGACCGCGTGAGTGCAGAACTGCTGCGCGTCACCGGCGCAGAGGCGATCGACTGGAAGTTGAAGCATGACATCGCCACGCTGAAACGCGCCAACGATCAGGCCGGCATCAAGGGCGTGCGCAATATCATCGCCATCAGTTCCGGCAAGGGCGGGGTGGGGAAATCCACTACCGCCGTCAACCTGGCACTGGCGCTGGCTGCCGAAGGCGCGAAGGTCGGCATTCTGGACGCCGACATCTACGGCCCGTCGATCCCCAATATGTTGGGCACCGAGCATGAGCGGCCAACCTCGCCGGACGGCCAGCATATGGCGCCGATCCTGGCGCACGGTCTGGCGACCAATTCCATTGGTTACCTGGTGACCGACGACAACGCCATGGTGTGGCGCGGCCCGATGGCCAGCAAGGCGTTGATGCAACTGCTGCAGGACACGCTGTGGCCGGATCTGGATTATCTGGTGCTGGATATGCCGCCGGGCACCGGGGATATCCAACTGACGCTGTCGCAGAACATTCCGGTTACCGGCGCGCTGGTGGTGACTACACCGCAGGATATCGCCCTGCTGGACGCAGCCAAAGGCATTGTGATGTTCGAAAAAGTCCATGTGCCTGTGCTCGGTATCGTGGAAAACATGAGCGTGCATATCTGCAGCAACTGCGGTCATCATGAGCCGATTTTCGGCACTGGCGGGGCAGAAAAGTTGGTGAAAAAGTACAACAGCCGCTTGTTGGGGCAACTGCCGTTGCACATTTCACTGCGCGAAGATTTGGATCGCGGCGCGCCGACGGTAATCAGTCGTCCGGACAGCGAATTTGCGGAATTGTATCGCCAGCTTGCCGGCCGTGTCGCGGCGCAGATGTACTGGCAGGGTGAGGCCATTCCTACGGAAATTTCTTTCCGCGCGTTGTAATCCTCGCAGATTAAAAAGCAAAACCCCGGCGCAGGTCCGGGGTTTTTGTTTATGGCGTGAGGGGGAGTTTGTGTAAATCCGCCCTGGTGTATGGGTGTTCAATCTGTGCCAGCGCGGTGGCGATTTGCTCCAAGAGTCCCTGGGTTGGGGCAGGCTGCCGCACGCCCATAAGAACCAATGGCAAAGCAAGTGCAACGGCGATCTGTGGCAGGGAGAGCTGCGGGCGCGGTTTACCGCGTTGTAACCGCAGGAACAGCGTACTGGCCATATAACCTAACACCAGACCGCTAACCACTTCCGACGGGGAATGTACACGGATAGCTAACCGTGAGAGGCCAATGGTGAGGGGTAATATCAGACCCACGACCAGCATGACGCTGCGCACCGCATGCGAGAAACGCCCGGTCAGCGTCCAGAGAAGTACTGGCCAAATGCTGGCGGCTAGCGCCGAATGGCCGCTGAAACCGGTGAAGTCGTAACTTTTTATGCCGATGCCCCACCCCATAAAGGCCAGTTTGGATATGCATACCATACCCCCGGCACAGCCGAAGATCAGTGCCCATTGCCAGCCCGCCGTACGGGTGGCGCGCGGAGCGATTAACGCGACAAAAAGAATCAACGCGCAGGGCAGCAGCAGCATGCTGTCGCCAAAAAAAGTCAGAAAATACCAGTCCAGCACGTCAGTCTCCGGTGAAATGCCTCATCCCATCAGCAGGATAATGAACAAGCTACGAAGTTTACCCTGTCGCATCGGATTGCCCTAGACGCAATAATCTTAAAAACTTGGATCCGTTTCTGGCGAAATAACCGGAGATAGCGGCCCTGCGACTGCAATATAGAGTGGCGCAATGCCCGCTAACTCCCTATAATTGTCGCGTTTTAGTTCCCTCCCTCACACTTCGAAATCAGGTCTTTAAATTTTATGACTGACAAGCCGCATCAGTGCGTCATTATTGGTATAGCTGGCGCATCTGCCTCCGGAAAAAGCCTTATTGCCAGCACGTTATATCGTGAACTTCGCGATCAGGTTGGCGATGAACACATCGGCGTTATTCCTGAAGACAGTTACTACAAAGACCAGACGCATCTGACCATGGAAGAACGGGTCAAGACTAACTATGACCACCCGAGCGCCATGGATCACAACCTGCTGTTCCAGCATCTGCAAATGCTGAAATCAGGTAAGGCGATAGAGTTGCCGCTGTACAGTTACACTGAACATACGCGCAAGAAAGAGACTATCCACCTCGAGCCGAAAAAGGTGATTATTCTTGAGGGGATCCTGCTGCTGACGGATATCCGCCTGCGTCAGGAAATGAATTTTTCGATCTTTGTCGATACGCCGCTGGATATTTGCCTGATGCGCCGCATGAAGCGTGACGTCAATGAGCGTGGCCGCTCGATGGATTCGGTCATGGCGCAATATCAGAAAACTGTCCGCCCGATGTTCCTGCAGTTTATTGAACCTTCCAAGCAATATGCCGACATTATCGTTCCGCGCGGCGGCAAAAACCGCATTGCGATCGATATTCTGAAAGCCAAAATCAGCCAATTCTTTGAATAATGTCGTTCAATGGCCGGGAAATCTGTGTTTCCGGCCGACGGGCAAGTATTTACGCCGTGGCGTAGACCTTTTGTCCGTTGTGTGGCAATTTTTGTTTTAGTGACACGCCTGATGGAGATAAAGAAATGAGACTGTGCGACCGTGATATAGAAGCCTGGCTGGATAGTGAAAAACTGGTGATTTCGCCGCGTCCGCCGATTGAGCGTATTAACGGGGCTACAGTGGATGTCCGTTTAGGCAATCAGTTTCGCGTGTTTCGCGGCCATACTGCCGCGTTTATCGATCTCAGCGGGCCAAAAGACGAAGTCAGCGCGGCGCTGGACCGCGTGATGAGTGACGAGATTGTGCTGCCGGAAGGGGAAGCCTTCTTCCTGCACCCGGGCGAACTGGCGCTGGCGGTCACGCTCGAGTCGGTCACGTTGCCCAGCGATCTGGTGGGCTGGCTTGACGGCCGTTCCTCATTGGCGCGTCTGGGTCTGATGGTTCACGTGACCGCGCACCGTATCGACCCCGGCTGGCAGGGCCGAATTGTTCTGGAGTTCTATAATTCAGGTAAGTTGCCGCTGGCGTTGCGCCCGGGCATGTTGATTGGCGCGCTAAGCTTTGAACCGCTTTCCGGGCCGGCGGCGCGTCCTTACAACAGCCGGCAGGATGCAAAATACCGCGATCAGCAGGGTGCAGTGGCCAGTCGAATCGACAAGGACTAACAGCGCTGGAAGCACTGTCGGTGGGGCGTTGACAAGAGGATGGCATGAGAAGATTACTGACGACTTTGGTGATTTTACTGATTGTGCTGGTGGCGGGAATGTCCGCGCTGGTGCTGTTGGTTAATCCGAATGATTTTCGCGCCTATATGGTCACGAAGGTCGAACAAAAGAGCGGTTATCATCTGACGCTGGACGGCGAGTTGCGCTGGCATATCTGGCCGCAGCTCAGCATTCTGGCCGGGCGCATGACGTTGACGGCACCCGGAGCCAAAGCGCCGGTGGTGAGTGCGGATAACATGCGCCTTGATGTCAAACTGTTGCCGTTGCTGTCGCATCAGCTGTTTGTGAAACAGGTGATGCTGAAAAATGCCGTCATTCGCCTGACACCCGAGAGTGAAGAGCAAAATCAACCGAACGCACCTGTCGCTCCTGCGGGCAATACCGAAGAGACCCTGGATACTCCGTGGAAATTTGATATCGATAATCTGCGGATTGTGGACAGCCTGCTGATTTGGCAGCGCGCCAATAACGAGCAGATTAACGTTCGCGATATTAATCTCACCCTGCAGCAAAATGCCAAACGTCAGGCGCAAATGGAGCTTTCCAGCCGGGTGAACCGCGATCAGCGCGATCTGACCTTCAGCATGGCGGCAGATATCGATCTGCAGCAATACCCGCGGCGTATCGCGGCCACGGTCACTCAGTTCAATTATCGACTGGAAGGTGCTGACATTCTGGGTGGCGGCATTAAAGGTGATGGCAGCGCCCAGGTGGCGTATCAACAAACACCGCAGCAAATTGCCCTAAGCCAATTGATTCTGAGCGCCAATGACAGCCAGTTCTCTGGCGGTGGCAGCGTGAGATTCGGCGAAGTGCCGGTTTATGCAATGAATCTGACATCGACGGCACTGAATTTGGATACGCTTTCCGGCTGGCAATCCAGTTCGGGTTCGCAACAAGCAGTGAGTATGACTGCTGCGCCGGTGATAGCTAACCAAGCGGAAGATCCGCAACAAAATCTGGAAGTGTTGCGAGACTTTACTGCGCAGCTTAATTTGAACGTTGACCAACTGACCTATCGTGGCATGAACATTGCCCACTTGGCGCTGCAAGCAGACAACCAACAAGGTCTGCTGAAGGTGCATACGCTCTCCGGCCAGTTGGCTGGGGGGGACTTTGCGCTACCGGGCTCGTTGGATGCGCGTGGCGGCAGACCGGTGATCGCCGTGCAACCGGTATTGAAGCAGGTTGAGCTGGGGGCCGTTCTGAAGGCATTCGACATGCCGCAGGTTTTGACCGGCAAATTCAGCATGCAAGGGGATTTAACGGGTGATCGCCTGACTTCGCAGTCGTTTGAACACCGGTGGAAGGGAACCGTCCAGTTGGCGATGCAGGACGCGCAACTGCATGGACTGAATATTCAGCAGTTGATTCAGCAGGCGGTGGCGCGTAACGACAGCAGCGTGCGCGGGCAGGATAATTACCAACGCTTTACCGAAGTGAAACAGCTTTCGGCGAAAGCCAACCTGAGCGGTGGTACGGTAAACATCAGTGAGCTGAGTGCGGATTCCCCGCTGTTGAATCTGAGCGGTGGCGGTACGGTGAATATGCCGGGTAAACAGTGCGATATGGTGCTTAACGTGCGGGTGACTGGCGGCTGGCAAGGGCGCGGCGAACTGATCGAGCAACTGCAGAAAACGCCAATTCCACTGCGGGTTTATGGCCCTTGGCAACAGCTTAACTACCAATTGCAGGTTGATCAGGTATTACGTAAAACGCTGCAAAACCGGGCCAAGGACGCGCTGAATAAATGGGCCGATAAAAACAAAGATTCGCGTGAAGGTCAGGATCTTAAAAAGTTGTTGGATAAGCTTTAAAATAGTATGGGGGAAACCCCATACTATCAATAGTTTAATTTTCGATATGCGTTAATCAGAAATTTTCCCATATCCTTTCCAAATCCCTGGCTTGCCTGCTTCAATGCATCTCCAACCGTCCCAACCCCCAGCAGTCGGAGCATTGTTTACAACTCTGTCGCCTTGAGCAAACTCTCCGGATGTTGGAATGCCATTTCCGTACATGGTTTTTACTTTACTCGGTACAAAAACTCGCTGTTCCGTTGCTATGTTTTCAGTGCCTTTGATATCGTTAGCATAATAAATACTGTTCACACAGTTAAATTCTATATTTCCCAGTACAGTGCTGTTTATAAATGAATGAGATACGTTCGTATTATTTTTACCGTTATAAAAGACTACATCTTTTGAGACTATCACTCCATCGAAGTGAACGCCTAAAGCAGGATTTACGGTATCATTCACTGACAGAGAGGTTATTGAACCGCCAAACCACCTGACTGTACCTGCTGTTTTATTCAGAATGACATCTGTTGCCGTAACATTCGAAAACTGATGGTTTCCATTATAAGCAGATATGTTTATCTTCCTGACATTACAATTTGACAGTGTCAATGTCCCTCTTTTCCCTTCTGAGTTAGTGGTGATATCTCCCCCTAAAGAGCGACCACCGGAAGCACTGGTTACACCATATCCTTTAATAAGAATAGCGTTGCGGAAACGAGAGCCTGCATGCTCTGATATTTGCACGTCAGCATTATTTATTTCTAGAAAGTCCATTGTCCCCCAATGTTCCTGGTCTCTTATTTCTGCGTGGATTTGGTTGAACATTAGACCAATGCCATTATCTATACGAATATAAGGACTGCATTTGTTATTTTCTATTTGGCAGTTATTAAATCGTATCATGTTGCAAGCATCATCTTTAATAGTGCTGGTTAGTAATAATGCAGGGTGTGTAGTATTTGAATTGTTTGTTCTATCGCCATTGGAATAGCCCCCATCTTGGATGTTGGTAGCTTCAAACACAGAGTCCTGAACCTTGTCCAACCAAAGATTGCAGCCATGGAAAGAATATATTTGCAGGTTGTTAGTGTACACATACCCGACATTTGTTATCCGTAATGCGCTAAGAGTGTAATTCATCCCATCAAATGAGATGTTTTCAATCCGCAATCCCCAACTGAACTTTTTCTCTACATTATATTCAATCAAAATTACGTCGGGATCTTTGGGATCTTCACTCGGTCTGATGATGCAATTCCTGGTATTGCTTCCTCGAAGAACGCCTGCCCAGTTAGCGGGGATCTTAATCACGCCTGGCTTTAAATATGTCATCCCGCTTGGGAATACTAACTCTACCCGATAATTATTTACTATAGACCCCTGAAGTATAGTGGCATTTTTATCCCCATACTGAGGGGAGCCGGTTCTGATTCCCAACCACTCAAGTGGCCAGATATTGGTTGAAACAGAATCAACCCTTATCCAACACCATGTTTCATCTACTCTAATTATTATTCCACTTTTTTCTTTCAAGTCTTTCGACTGGGCAGCATAAAAATATCCTCCTCCAGAGGACATCAGATTATCACCGTGGTAAAAGCTAACAACATCTATTTTTTGGCCTGAAAATTGAGGTGTTATTTTTCTTAGGGTCTCGATGTCTGGGCAGCGGCCAATATATTTTGCGCCATCGTACCCAGAGAGTTTTGAGGATAAAACTGATAGGTTGTTACTGGCGGATAAATCATCTTCAGTGCTTTTTGATATAGTATTTCTAATATTATCAGCGGCATATACCTTACTCGCTAAAATACCAGATGTTCCTGCTATGATTGTTTTTACGAGGTTTCGTCGGTTCATACTTACTCCTTCCGGTATGTGTTAAGTGAGTGACGCACAATTGATAATAACATCAGGCTGTCAGTTGTAAAAATTAAGTTGTTAACTATGTTTTCAATGTGTTACTGGATTGGTTTGTTCATGATTCATTTATCTAATGATTGCTGTGGATCAAATGTTTAACTTACAGATTGAAGACTTATTGATTGTGTGAGGAAAGCTCTGATTATTTTGATTTTCATCACTTAAAACATAAATTACTCTATTTATAGTATTAGCATTGAAATATTTATGTTCTAATTTTTCACAACTATCCAGGGGCAATTTATGTTGGATCTTCTTATTGGGGCGGTCGTCGTGCTCGGGGTTGGCTGTTACATCATTAAAGGCTATTCCGCTACCGGGGTGCTGATGGTTGGCGGCCTGCTGTTGCTGGCTATCAGCGCCGTGATGGGGAAAAACCTGCTGCCTGCCGACGCGGCGTCTACCGGGTGGCGTGCAACCGACATCATCGAGTACGTTAAAATTCTGCTGATGAGCCGTGGCGGCGATCTTGGCATGATGATCATGATGCTGTGCGGATTTGCGGCTTATATGACGCACATTGGTGCCAATGATGTGGTGGTGAAGTTGGCTTCCCGTCCGCTGCAGATGATCAACTCCCCGTATCTTTTGATGGTGGCAGCCTATTTTGTCGCCTGCCTGATGTCATTGGCGGTCTCTTCCGCCACTGGCCTGGGGGTATTGCTGATGGCTACGCTGTTCCCATTGATGGTTAACGTCGGCATTAGCCGGGGGGCTGCGGCTGCGATTTGCGCTTCTCCTGCGGCGATTATCCTGGCGCCGACGTCCGGTGACGTGGTATTGGCCGCCAAGACGGCGGAAATGCCCTTGGTTGACTTCGCTTTTAAAACCACCTTGCCCATTTCGATTGCGGCAATTGTCTGTATGGCGATTGCGCATTTCTTTTGGCAACGCTATCTCGACAAGAAGAATAACGAACAGCACCACATTATGGATGTGAGTGAAATTACCACGCATGCGCCGGGTTTCTACGCGGTTTTGCCGTTCACGCCGATCCTGGGCGTGCTGGTTTTTGACGGTAAATGGGGGCCGGAGTTGCATATCATCACGGTGCTGGTTGGCTGTATGTTGCTGGCGGCGGTGATTGAATTCCTGCGCAGTTTCAGCGCCAAACAGGTGTTTACCGGCCTGGAAGTCGCGTATCGCGGTATGGCGGACGCTTTTGCCAGCGTGGTGATGCTGTTGGTGGCCGCCGGCGTATTCGCTCAGGGGTTGAGCACCCTCGGCTTTATCAGTGGGTTAATCAGTCTGGCGCAGTCTTTCGGTACCGGCGGCATTATCATGATGTTGGTACTGGTGGTGATTACCATGCTGGCGGCAATGACCACCGGCTCGGGGAATGCGCCGTTCTATGCTTTTGTGGAGCTGATCCCCAAATTGGCTGCGCAGATGGGCGTCAATCCGGCCTATCTGGTGATCCCGATGTTGCAGGCTTCAAACCTGGGGCGCACTTTGTCGCCGGTTTCCGGTGTGGTGGTGGCGGTATCAGGCATGGCGAAAATCTCGCCGTTCGACGTGGTGAAACGGACTTCGGTGCCGGTGATTGTCGGGTTGATCGTGGTGATTGTGGCAACCGAACTGCTGGTGCCTCAGCATCTATAAAGGTAGCCGGGCATCGCCCGGCACCGATTTATACCTCGTAGTCTGGCTCCGGTACCGACAGCGGGGTGATCCTCACTTTCAAAATACGGTGGCTACTGACTTCCAGCGGTTCAAACAGGTAGTCACCGATCTGCAATTGCTCACCTTCCTGGGGAATGCGCTGGCTATGTTCCATCAGCAAGCCGGCTATCGTGTGGTATTCGCGCTTATCCTCCAGCTGCAGAGGCAGATAAAGCACCAGGTCTTCCAGCGGCATATGGCCGTTGGCGGTCCAACTGCCATCTTCGTTTTGCTGAATGTCGTGCCGTGCATCAACGTCCTCGCCAGCCTCCGGCAGGTTGCCGGCGATAGTTTCCATCACGTCTGTGAGGGTAACGACCCCCTCGACCGAACCGAATTCATCGACGACAAAAGCGAAATGCGTCTGCGCCTGTCTGAACTGTTCCAGTGCGCTTAGCAGCGTTAACTGCTCCGGGAAAATCAACGGTTGACGCACCAGCGCACGTAAATCGAGCGGCACCTGGGTCAACTGCTGTTTCAGGACATCAAGGGTATGGATGACGCCAAGCGGTTCATCGCTGGCGCTGTTTTCGACCACCACAATGCGCGTATGCTGGTTTTTTTCCAGCAACTGGGTCAGCTTTTCCTGCGGATCATTCAGCTCGAGGTATTCCACGTCATGGCGAGAGGTCATGATGCTGCTTACGGTACGCTGCGCCATGCCCAGCACGCGTTCTATCATGTGCCGTTCCTGCTGGTTGAATATCTCTCCGCTTTCGCTCGCACTGTCGGCAAGCAGGTTGGCGGAGTGGCTGTCTACCTCTGCTTCTTCATGTTTGCCGTTCAGCATACGGAGCACCGCTTCTGCGGTGCGTTCGCGCAGTGGCCGCACCTTTGACAGAAAACGGCGACGGTTAAACTGAGACAGCTGGTTTAATGCTTCAATCATCACGGAGAAGCCTATCGCTGCGTACAGGTAGCCCTTGGGAATATGGTAGCCGAACCCTTCCGCAACCAGGCTGAAACCGATCATCAGCAGGAAACTCAGACACAGAATGACGATAGTCGGGTGGGCGTTAACGAATCGCGTCAGCGGCTTGCTGGCCAACAGCATCAGCCCGATAGCGATACAGACCGCAATCATCATGACTGCCAGGTGATCAACCATGCCGACGGCGGTGATCACCGAATCGAGAGAGAAGACGGCGTCCAATACCACTATTTGCGCCACCACGGGCCAGAAGCGGGCGCCTTTGCGCGGCCCTTGCTGCTCATCATCCTTGCCTTCCAGCCGCTCGTTCAGCTCCATGGTGGCTTTGAACAGCAAGAATATACCACCGACCAGCATAATGAGATCGCGGCCGCTGAAGGGATGCTCCGCGACCACAAACAGCGGTTTGGTCAGCGTCGCCAGCCAGGAAATAGAGGCGAGCAGTGCCAGACGCATCAGCAAGGCCAGCAACAGACCCACGACGCGAGCTTTATCTCTTTGTTGTTTCGGTAGTTTTTCCGCCAGAATGGCGATAAAGATAAGGTTGTCTATACCCAGAACGATTTCCAGCACGACCAAAGTGGCCAGGCCGGCCCAAATTGTTGGATCTGCGATCCATTCCATACGCCCAATTTCACCTGTAAGTTCGACGGCTTATGCCGTAAGGGAATGATGGGTGTTGGGCGGGGAAAATTCAACTTTAAAACTGTGCTGGGACGGGGAAGAGTGCGGCATCATGATTTTAAGCTAAAATAATGCATAAAAAATCATATTTCATCGGCTTTTTTAACATGTGACACCGAGATAAAAGGATACTTTTCGGTAGAGAGTTGCAGCTGTGGAGCAGGATGTTCATTGTTTGTTGATAAAAACGGTGGAAAAATAATTTTTTAAATCAATCCGTTATGAATACATTTAGCTGCTACACTTTGTGCTGAAAAACCCCAGCAGTAGTCTTATTCTGAAAAGGGTACTCAACGGACATCTTAGGCTTGTATCGCTAAGGTAATAGTATAAGAATCTTAGGCACATAAACATTTACAAGTATCATCGTTTGGTTATAAGGACGTATTTTTTTGTTTCTCTGTGACATGTCTATCACTTAGCGGAAAGTACGGGCCTTAATTTACATTAAAGCGTGGCGGGAATCCTTGGTCACCTATAGAGAACGATGACAGTGCATTGGTAGCTGAAAGCCAAGGGCGGTAGCGTGTCTGAATCATCCCCGCTCTGCACTACGTAAACAACCTAAGGCAAAGGGTAGTTCGGCTACATTATAGTTATTTGATTATGGATAAAAAACATGCAAAAGAGACTGAAGGCCGTGATTCCCGTAGCTGGCTTGGGAACCCGTATGTTGCCGGCAACAAAAGCCATCCCTAAAGAAATGTTGCCTGTGGTCGATAAGCCGCTAATCCAATACATCGTTAACGAATGTGTTGCTGCGGGGATAAAAGATATCGTTCTGGTGACTCACTCCTCCAAAAATGCGATTGAGAACCACTTCGATACCTCCTTTGAGCTCGAAGCCGTTTTGGAGTCGCGTGTTAAGCGCCAGCTGCTGGAAGAAGTGCAAACCATCTGTCCAGCAGACGTGACGGTGATGCAAGTCCGTCAGGGCCAAGCGAAAGGTCTGGGACACGCGGTACTCTGCGCCAAACCAATGATCGGCGATGAGCCTTTTATCGTGTTATTGCCGGATGTATTGCTGGATGACTCTACCGCCGATCTGCGTAAAGAAAACCTGGCCAAAATGATTCAGCGTTTTGCGGATACTGGCTTCAGTCAAATCATGGTGGAACCAGTACCGGAACAAGACGTGTCGAAATACGGCGTTGTAGATTGCGGCGGTGCTACTCTGGCAGCAGGTGCAAGCACACCAATGACTGCTGTGGTCGAAAAGCCGACAAGAGAAGAAGCCCCTTCCAATCTGGCAGTGGTAGGGCGTTATGTGTTGTCTGCGGATATCTGGCCTTTGCTGGAAAAAACCTTGCCGGGGGCCGGTGATGAAATTCAGCTTACTGATGCGATTGCCGCCCTGATGGAGCAGGAAACCGTAGAAGCTTTCCATATGAGCGGCAAATCGCACGACTGCGGCGATAAGTTGGGCTATATGAAAGCGTTCGTACAATATGGCCTGCGTCATGCTTCGGAAGGTGAAGATTTTACCCAATGGCTGAAGCAGACATTGAACAGTAAATAAGTTTTGCGGCTTAAACGCGATCACAAGAAAGAGGATTATCATGACCAAGTTGAAAGCTGTCATTCCTGTTGCCGGCCTGGGTATGCGCATGTTGCCTGCAACCAAGGCTATTCCCAAAGAGATGTTGCCGATCGTTGATAAGCCCTTGATTCAATACATTGTCAATGAGTGCGTTGCTGCCGGAATTAAAGAAATCATTCTGGTGACTCATTCCTCCAAGAATGCGATCGAAAACCATTTTGATACCTCTTTTGAGTTGGAAGCGATGCTTGAGGCGCGCGTAAAACGTCAACTACTGGATGAGGTACAGTCGATTACGCCTAAAGGCGTGACGTTGATGCACATCCGTCAGGGCCAACCTAAGGGCTTGGGCCATGCAGTGTTGTGCGCCAAACCTTTGGTGGGTGACTCACCGTTTGTCGTGCTGTTGCCGGACGTGCTGCTTGATGACGCAAAAGCCGATCTTAAGAAAGATAACCTGCCGCACATGATTGCTCGCTTTGAACAGTCGGGATTGAGCCAGGTGCTGGTGCAGGCGGCTGATGAGCATGTGCTGCACGATTACTCGGTCGTTGAATGCGAGACCAACAATTTGAAACCCGGTGAAAGTTCCCGCATGACTTCTATCATCGAAAAACCGGGTCGTGACGTTCAGTTTAAATCCAATTATTCGGCGGTAGGGCGCTATGTTCTGTCCGCCGATATTTGGCCTATTCTGGAAAAAACAGAGCCAGGTGCGTGGGGACGTATTCAACTTACAGATGCCATTGCTGAACTGCTAAAACACAAACCGGTTGAAGCGATGGAGTTGATTGGAGAGTCATTCAACTGCGGAGAAAAAATGGGCTATTTGCGGGCGTTTGTTACCTATGGTTTACGCCACCCTACACAGGGAAAAGAGTTTTTAGCATGGGCTAAGAAATTATCATTGTCGTAAGAGTTCATTTTCTGTTTGGTCCTGTTTCCAACTTAGGAAGAAAACAGGACCATTGAGTAATTTTACAAGCTAACAGGCTTATGATTTTCTGCATTACAGCCCCCATATTATCATGGCTGCTTTGGATTCAACGTTTGTTCAACAAGAATCATTAATTTCTGCGTGAATTTATGATTGTAACGCAGCTGATTTTACTAGTCTCCTAGGTTCACCCTAATTTTATATTTATTCATAATTAGTTATTAGTTATTGAGAAGGGGGCTGGCCTTGTATAATTTGCTTGTATTTATATAAGAGAATTCTAAGTGAGTAATAAAAAGGTAATGGCACGGAATACCTTCATGCTGTATGGGCGAATGTTGCTTATAATGTTTGCGACGCTTTATACATCGCGAATGGTTTTGGAGGCGTTAGGGGTTTATGATTTCGGATTATATAGTCTTGTCGGCAGCATAATTATTCTTTTTTCGTTTATTCAAAATGTATCCGCACTTGCAACCCAGCGTTTTTTATCTATTGGATTAGGTAAAGGAGATTTTCAATGGGTTAACAGAATTTTCAATACCAGTTTAATTGTACACCTGATTATCTGTGGTCTAGTTGTACTTTTCGCAGAAACACTGGGATTGTGGTTTTTAATGTATAAAATGAAGGTTCCTGAAACCCGCTTGAATGATATTTTTTGGGTTTATCAGATATCAATTGCTTCATTGCTCTTTCAGATTATGCAAACTCCCTTTATTGCATCAATGATAGCAAGCGAAAAAATGGATCTTTTCGCAAAAATAGGGATTTTTGATGCATTTCAACGTTGGTTTATGGTTTTTTTATTTACTCTTCTCGGATTTGAAAATAAAATAGTTTGGTATGCAATATTTTTGCTCGTTGGTTATTCACTGGTGTTTAGCGTCTATTTCTCATTCTGTACATCAAGATTAAGTATATGCAAAGTAAACTTGAGAATAAAAGAAGATACGGGTTTGCTTAAAGAGATTTTATTTTTCTCAAGCTGGTCTATGTTTGGGTCGTTGAGTGTGGTCGGCTTATCACAAGGTATTGCATTATTGACTTATTACTTTGTTGGCGTTGTCGCAAATGGCGCTATTTGGCTAGCTGAGCAAGTATTGATAGCATTCAATAGAATTATCGGTACCTTGCAAACTGCATTCAACCCGCAAATAATAAAACAATACTCTGCAGGGAATAATGAGGAAGTTGCTTCATTGTTATCATTGTCATGCAAATTGACATCGTTTGTGGTAATGATATCTGCGATACCTGTGTTTATAGATGCGGATGTTATCGTCGGAATTTGGTTGAATAATGTACCTGAATATCTTGTTGAACTAATCAAAATTGTTGTTATTTATATATTGATAGATTCTTTATCTGGACCTTATGTCACTGCTATATATGCAATAGGTAAGTTAAAAAATTATCAGCTTATAGTATCTTCTATTATGATAAGTTCCTTGATGTTGACATTCCTACTATACTTCACTGGTTTTTCTATTTATATTGCGGTTTCAGCACGTATAGTATGTGCTGTTATTCTTTTATTTTTTAGAGTTTTATATGTCAGTAAAGCTACTGGGGTGAGAGCTAGGTTATTTATATTTAATGATTTTCCTAGGTTAGCTCTGGTTTCAATGCTTTCAATTCTATTGAGTACTTACTTAAATAAATACCTTATGAGTGGTTTTATAGGCGTCGTGAGCCTTACACTGCTTAATTTATTTTTTGTTACTGTCATGTTTTCTATTTTTGTTGTCAAGGAACATGAAAGAAAAAATATTATCAGATTAGTTAAGAATCGATTTAAATAGATTTTTTTAAAGGTGCAATTATGATTGATAAGTTTGGTGTTTTAACATACGAAAGTGACATTTATGTAAAGCGTAATTGGATTAACTTAGGGGATTACGTTCAAAGTACTGCGGCGAAGCAATTTTTCCCTCGAGTAGACTCATTTATTCCAAGAGATCATATGAATTCATATGCTGGTGATCCAGTAAAGATGATAATGAATGCTTGGTATATGGATTTGCCGGAAAATTTCCCGCCATCAGATGCTGTAGATCCACTTTATGTATCTATTCATATTAACAGCACAGTTGCTGAGAAAATGTTTACTCCTGCAACAATTAAGCATTTTAAGAAATGTGGTCCAATAGGCTGTCGTGATTTCTATACTCGGGACATGTTACAATCTAAAGGCATCGATGCGTATTATTCTGGCTGTATGACATTGACTTTAGGAGAGACTTATAAGAGGGATAATGTTACGGATGATATTTACTTTATCGACGTTATGTATGACTCGAAGACTCTTCCAGAGCTTATTCGACAACCGCTGCGTTTTGGTAAGCGAGTTCTTAACGGCCGAGCTTTTGAATTTACACACAGGAAGAAAGTACTCTCTAAATACTTCGATGAAGATCTGTTAGAAAAAGCTAAATTTGAAACACAAATCATCCCATATATTTCTGCTGATGAAGGTTTTAAACTGGCAGATGATTTCCTAAAGCGATTGGCTAACGCTAAACTAGTTGTGACTTCACGAATTCATACGGCGCTCCCATGCCTGGCAATGGGAACACCAGTGATATTTGTAAATGGTGGATTTAAAAATAAAGTTGACAACTGTCGATTTGATGGGCTGTTTGACTTTTTTAATAGAATTGATGTTGATGATAAAGCTAATTCTACTGTGAATTTCGAATTCAGCGGAGAAAAAATCGGGATTAATAGCAAGATTTCAAATAAAGATGTGCATTTACAATATGCCCGCGCACTCGTTGAAAAGTGCAAGTCATTTGCAAAGTACTAATTTTTTGAATTAGAATAGCAGCGTTTATATTGCCTGCTCATTTTTCAAAGTTAGCGATGATTTATCCTATCAATATTTTTTGTATTGATAGTGATATTTCAATTCGGAAATGATAATAGGTTGTCTTTTGGAAAATATGAATAATACTTATTCCAAAGGCGACCTTTTAATCTTAACAAACTTACTGCTTGCATAAATATCGCATCTTTGGCGTAATACACAATACTGTCTAATGCATAATTATAAATTCTCATGTGAATATTCTTATATAAATTTTAGATGACTGAAAGAGTGTAATATAGATATGGAAAATCCAGCATGAATTATTCACAAGATGATACTGTAATTGATGATATTAGAATAATATCGGAGAAGGCAAAGGATACAGCGGTTTATTTCATTTTCCCCTCTATTTTTTTTGGTGGGCATGAAATAATGGCCATTGAAATTATAAAAAAAATAGCCAACCTAGGCGAGGGGGTAGATAACATCATATGTCTTGTGCCTGAAGATAATGAGAAAATCATGGCTGCGATGTTATTAAACTCGATAAATCATAAAACGTATAAAGCCAGTAGTTCGAAGCCAGAGTTTTTGCATGCTTTTTTTAATCCCTTTTATTTTTTTCGCTGTGTCAGTATTCTAAATTCCATACCAAAGCGAAGTGAAATAATTCTTGTCCAGGGTGATATACTACAAGGTGTCGGTTTTGTTTTGGCCGCCAAGCTGTTATCTAAAAAATTAATCAGCTATATCCCATACGCACATTCGTTTCGGAAGATGGGCGCAAAACTTGCAAAAATAAAAGATTTTTTTGCATTCGGGGTTTATAAAGCATGTAATCAGTATATTACTATATCTGAATGCTTTAAGCAGGAAATAGAAACAAAAAATAAATCCGCAATTGTTTCAGTGATTCATAATTTTGTTCCAAAAGAATCTGAGAACTTCGCGACTCGAAAATTAAATAGTGATGATCCTATAAGTGTTTTTATTGTTGGTCGCGTTCAGTTTCACCAAAAAGGCCATGATATTCTTATAAATGCATTATCAGGAATTACTGAGTATAAATTGGCTCTGCATGTTGTTGGTGATGGTCCTGACATGAACAATTTGAGGATAATGGGGCATAAACTTCCTAAGAATATTTCAATAGATTTTCATGGCTGGGTTACTGACTCATGGAGGATTGCTCAAGAGAAAAATATAGATTTCTTGGTAATTCCGTCACTTTTTGAAGGCGTTCCATTGGTTATGTTGGAAGCGCTAGAAAGAAATGTGTCGATCATTGCTGCGGGCAGGGATGGTATGCTAGATTATCTACCTATAGATAGCCTATATGAAGTTAGTGGTGATGAAGTTACTGCTCTAAGAGAAAAGATAATCTATCATATTCAAAAGCGATCGAAATAAATTTAACTTCAATATTCAGATGGTAATGATTAATAATGATAAATCCAAGATTTAAAGTTTTAGCAATTATTGTATCTGGAGCAATGTTGTCCGGTTGCACAGTCATCCCGGGTCAGCATCTTAGTTCAGATAGCAAAAATATTGTTAAACAGGAAGATAGTGATTTTCGTATCGATGAATTGGTGAATGTCTATCCAATGACACCAGGTCTCATTGCAAAACTGCGACCTGCCAAAATTATTGCCCAGCCAAATGCTTTATTGGAACAGGCAACTAAAAGCTATGAGTATAAAATAGGTCCCGGCGATGTTTTAAACATCACAGTCTGGGATCATCCAGAACTTACAACTCCTGCAGGGCAGTATCGTAGTGCCAGTGATACAGGTAACTGGGTGCAATCTGACGGAACGATTTTCTATCCCTATATCGGTAAAGTGAACGTTGCAGGAAAAACTGCGGGTCAGGTGCGAAGCGAGATCTCTAACCGTTTGACACAGTATATCGAAAGCCCGCAGGTCGATGTAAACATTGCAGCATTTAGGTCACAAAAAGCATATATAACAGGAGAAGTGGAAAAGTCTGGCCAGCAGGCGATTACTAATATCCCTCTAACTGTTTTAGATGCAATTAATGCTGCTGGAGGATTAAGTGCTAACGCTGATTGGCGTAATGTCGTTCTGACTCATAATGGCAAGGAACAGATATTATCACTACAAAAACTTATGCAGAATGGGGACTTGACTCAAAACCAATTATTGTATCCTGGTGATATTGTTTATGTACCTCGTAATGATGAACTGAAAGTTTTTGTCATGGGTGAAGTTAAAACACCAGCGACGTTAAAAATGGATCGCAGTGGTATGACATTAACTGAAGCCCTAGGCAATTCAGCAGGATTGGATCAGAATACATCCGATGCTACAGGGGTCTTTGTTATTCGTCCTCTGCGTGGAACTCAAGGAAAGAAAATAGCTGATATCTATCAGTTAAATATGGCAGATGCTACCGCGATGGTGATGGGTACCGAATTCCACCTACAACCGTATGACATTGTTTATGTTACTGCTGCTCCGATTGTTCGTTGGAATCGTTTGATATCACAACTGGCACCTACTATATCTAGTTACAATAACCTAACTGAAGGTACATTACGTATTCGTAACTGGCCATAGGGACCGATGATGTTCGATTCTATTTTGATTGTTTGTGTCGGAAATATATGCCGCTCGCCAATTGGTGAGCGGCTATTAAAGAACTTATTACCTAACAAAGATATCAGTTCAGCAGGTATTTCAGCATTAGTCGGCAATTCGGCAGATCCTAAAGCACTAGCTGTTGCTAATAAATATGGTCTAAATTTAGATGGTCATAATGCACGCCAGCTTACCGCTGACATGTGCAGAAAAAGTTCGCTTATCCTCGTTATGGAGCGGAAACATATTGATGCGGTATGTCAATTTTCGCCGGAAGCTCGAGGTAAGACTATGCTTTTCGGTCATTGGAATGATAGAAAAGAAGTAGTAGACCCTTATCGTAAAAGCGATGAGGTGTTTGAGTTTGTATATAATCTGTTGGCTGAGTCGGCTCAGAAATGGGTTAAAGCACTAAATTGATTAATAGAGATGACAATGATTGAAAATAAGAGAGCTGGCGCTACTGGCAGTAGCCATGATGACATCGATCTCGGAAGGTTATTTGGTATATTGATTGATCATCGTTGGTTGATTATAGGGATAACCCTTTTATTCTCTGTTGCAAGCATGATATATGTCATGTTCGCGACTCCTATTTATCAATCAGACGCATTGATTCAGGTAGAGAATAAGACAGGGAATGCTATCCTTAGCGATCTGTCACAAATGATATCGAGCAGTGATGCAAGCTCGTCTTCTACAGAGATTGAATTAATTCAATCTCGTATGGTTGTGGGTAAGACGGTTGATGACCTCGGACTTGATACTATAATCGCTGTTAAGCGATTTCCTATTTTTGGTAATGGTTGGGCTAAGCTAACGTCAAGTGAAACACCTAAAATAGCGCTATCACGTTTAAGTGTCAGAGATAGTATCATTGGTTCCGAAATGGAGCTAAAAGTCGTGGATAAAGAAAATTATATTTTATCCTCTGACGGTGTTGAAATTCTTAAAGGAAAAATTGGGCAACTAGCAAGCTCTGACTATGTAACTATGTTGGCAACTGATATTGATGCCGAACCTGGCACCGTATTCTTGGTTACAAAGCTATACCAAATTAATGCAATTAATAATGTTCTTAAGAACCTTACGGTTGTTGATAAGGGTAAAGACACAGGTGTTTTAAATTTAAGCTACCTGAATGCGAACCCAGTACTAGCTAAAAAAATATTGCAGAGCATTAGCAATAATTATTTGTTGCAAAATGTTGAAAGAAAATCTGAAGAAGCGGCAAAAAGCTTAGCGTTCCTGAAAGAACAACTGCCGATAGTTCAAGAGTCATTAGATACGGCAGAAAATAAATTAAATCTATTTCGGCAGCAAAACTCGTCTGTTGATTTGTCACTTGAAGCTAAGTCAATGCTCGATACGATTGTATCGACGGAGTCACAGCTTAACGAATTGACTTTCAAAGAAGCTGAAATCTCAAAGCTTTATACTAAAGAGCATCCTGCATATCGTGCATTGTTGGAAAAAAGAAAAACACTTGAAGATGAGCGCGGTAATTTAAACAAAAAAATTAATAGCATGCCAAAAACTCAACAAGAAATCATTCGACTAACGCGTGATGTTGATGCTGGAAAAGAAATTTATATGCAGTTGCTGAATAAGCAACAAGAGTTAAGTATAACGAAAGCGAGTACTGTAGGGAATGTACGAGTTGTTGACCCTGCGATAACTCAAATTAAACCCGTCCAACCTCGGACTCTATTGATAATTATCATTGCCACAATTTTGGGCATGTTGATTTCTGTAACTATTGTTTTACTCAAGACCATGCTGCATAAAGGCATTGAAAGCCCTGAACAATTGGAGCAAGAAGGTGTCAACGTTTACGCGAGCATTCCGTTCTCTGAATGGCAGCAAAAGAAAGATAAAGAAACATTTGCTAATTACAAAAAACGACATCAACCTGGGAAGGGTAATCTTCTATCGACTGAAAACCCTGCAGACCTTGCAATCGAGGCGATTAGGAGCCTGAGAACAAGTTTGCATTTTGCCATGATGGAAGCTAAGAATAATGTTCTGATGATTTCAGGTGCTAGTCCAAATATTGGTAAAACTTTTGTTAGCATTAACTTAGCTGCGGTTATTTCTCAAACTGGACAAAAAGTTCTTGTCATCGATGCGGATATGCGAAAGGGGTATTCGCATAGTTTGTTAGGTTTTGAAGGGAACAACGGCCTTTCTGATATCTTGTCAGGTAAAATAGAAATAGAAAAGGCCATTAAAAAAACCGAAATTTCCGGAATGGATTTTATTTCACGTGGGCAAGTCCCCCCAAATCCTGCTGAACTATTAATGACCTCTCGATTTGAGACATTAATCAGTTGGGCCACGGAAAACTATGATTTAGTCTTGATAGATACGCCGCCGATATTGGCTGTAACAGATGCAGCTATTATAGGGCACCATGTTGGGACGTCATTGATGGTAGCTCGCTTCGCAATGAATACTGTTAAAGAAATTGAAGTAAGTATGCGCCGCTTTGAACAAAATGGGATCGAAATTAAAGGTGTCATCTTGAACGCAGTCGAAAGACGTGCTGCAAACTATTATGATTACTATCAGTACGAATATAAAAGTTAACCCTTAGTATTTATCGGCAGGCAGGAATGATACCTGCTTGCCGATATCACGCTGAAGTCAGCTTGTTTTCAATATTTATACTCGCATTCTTTTCTCTCCGTTCGAAGAATAAACGATACTAGGGTGTTCATGATATTATGATATATGTCAATTCTCGATTCTTGACACAGGGTCTCACAGGAGTACAGCGGTTTGCTGAACAAATAAGTCTAGAGTTGAAGAAAATAAGGACTGATGTAGTATTCTTATCTCCTGGTGATATCCTCAGAGAGGATACCGCATCTAAATTGGACGTGGTACAGATAGGTAAGCGAAGTGGGCATTATTGGGAGCAAGTAGAATTACCTAGATATTTAAAAAAATGTGGTGGGGGTATTTTAATTAACCTTGGGAATACAGGACCAATTTCATATAAAAATCAGGTCGTAACTCACCATGATGTAACTTATAAAAAATTCCCACAGAGCTACTCTCGTAAATTTAGGACCATATATAACATTATTGTGCCATTAATGCTGAAAAATAGTCGTTCATTAATCACTGTTAGTGAGTTTTCTAAAAAGGAAATTAGCGACGTATATCATTATGACCGCAATAAGATAAATGTAATTTATAATGCATCTAGTAACGTGTTCAAGCGAAATTCTGGATGCAGCTCGCAAGATGCGAGTGATAAGTTCTTTTTAGCTGTGTCATCTCCGAATTTTCATAAAAACTTCCATGGGTTAGTTAAAGCTTTTTCTGAAACAGAGGGGCTCAGTGGCTTCAGCTTGAAAATTATTGGTGAGAAAAGCAAAAATTTTAATGGGATTGAATTTGAGAAATTTGTTGGTGAAATGAGTAATCAGATAGAATTTTTAGGTCGTGTATCTGATGATGAACTTGCTAATTTATACTCTAAAGCTTACGCATTTATTTTCCCTTCTTTTTACGAAGGATTTGGAATCCCACCTCTGGAAGCTCAGGCTTGTGGTTGTCCAGTATTGTCTTCGAATGCTGCTTCAATGCCTGAGGTTTTATCTGATAGTGCTCTTTTCTTTGATCCTAACAGTCAAGAAGAAATTAAAAATGCAATGAAATTTATAGCAACTAATCCAGATGCCAGACTTCAATTAATTGAGAAAGGTTATCAGAATATTAAACGATTCTCATGGCATAACTCGGCTAAAAAATTAAGTTTGATTATCGATGACTTGCAAGGGTCAATATAACCGTTTAACGGCTTTTAAACTTTACATGATTATGATAAACCCTTTTTTAGGCTTCAGGAGAGTTTAATGTCCCAGGATACGATTGACATTGGCATTGTAGCTGATTGGTTAGTCACTTATGCAGGTGCTGAGAAAGTTATTAAAGAATTTATTGAAATTTATCCTAATGCTGAACTCTATTCAGTAGTGGATTTTTTATCTGATGAGTCCAGAAATAACTTTAATGGCAAGCATGCAAAGACAACATTTATACAACGTTTGCCGAGAGCTAAACGAATTTATCAAAAATATCTTCCACTAATGCCTCTGGCCATTGAGCAATTAGATGTCTCACAACATAATGTTATCCTGTCTAGCTCTCATGCTGTATCTAAAGGGGTTTTGACGGGCCCAGACCAACTCCATATTAGCTATGTTCATTCACCGATTCGTTATGCCTGGGACTTGCAGCATCAATACTTGAGGGAGGCTGGTCTTAATAATGGAATCAAAGGAGCGTTAGCAAAATGGCTGTTGCATAAAATTCGTTTATGGGACTGCCGTACGGCTAATGGTGTCGATCATTTTGTGGCTAATTCTCAATTTATTGCTCGTCGAATTAAGAAGGTATATGGCCGCCATGCAGATGTCATTTATCCTCCAGTGGATGTCGATAGATTCAATTTCCAGAAAGAGAAAGAAGATTTTTATGTCACAGCATCACGGTTAGTACCCTATAAACGTGTGGATTTAATTGTCGATGCATTCACGGCCATGCCAGAAAAAAAATTAGTGGTAATAGGTGATGGTAGTGAAATCGAGAAGATAAAGTCAAAAGCAGGGAGTAATATTGAAATTTTGGGGTACCAAAGTAATGAAGTTATGCAAAGCTATATGGAGAGAGCTCGAGCATTTATTTTTGCGGCAGAAGAAGATTTTGGCATCACACCTGTTGAGGCTCAAGCCTGTGGTACGCCAGTGATTGCTTTTGGCAAAGGGGGGTCCTTGGAAACAGTTAGGCCGTATGGTGTGCCTCAGCCAACGGGTATCCTCTTCTATAATCAAAATTCTCAGGCTATAAAGGATGCTGTGCAAGAGTTTGAAAAAATTGAGGATAAATTCGTTGCAGAAGATTGCCGTGATCATGCGATGAAATTCTCGTCAGAAAGATTCCGAAAAGAAATGAATAATTATATAGTTTCAAAGTGGAATGAATTTGAAAGTAATAAAAAAATAAATTACTAGTTCATCCATAAGTAGTGTGAATTTTATAGATAAAATTAGGCCAGCTAGATACTGTGAAATTTTAATGAAACCACGAGGCCTTTAGGAATGGGTAAAATTGATGAAAAAAAATAATCATTTTTGGAGTGGACTTTCCCCAAAAATATTTCTTGCCACTTCTGATGTCATATTTTTTAATGCGGCAATATTGTTGGCTTATTTTATTATTTACTTTACATCGGTGAGTGTTACAGATTTTATTCCGGAAAGTGAAATTAACATGAGATTTCTATCTCATTTTACTTTATCGCTAATTTGTATGGGATGGTTTTGGACTCGACTCCGTCACTATTCATATAGGAAGCCATATTGGTTTGAGTTGAAGGAAATTATCCGGACACTGATCATATTTGCAATATTAGATTTGGCATTGGTCGCATTCTCTAAATGGAACTTTTCAAGATTATTGTGGTTAATTACATGGGCCCTTATTATTATAATGGTCCCTATTGGCAGGAGTTTAACAAAGCGTATTCTGAATAAATTCGAGCTATGGAAAAAGAATACGATAATTATTGGTTCTGGTAAAAATGCATTTGAGGCTTATGCAGCCTTACAAAGTGAAGAAATCCTTGGTTTTAGTGTGTCAGCTTTTGTATGTACTGACTCTCCTTGTGAAAAAGAGTACCTTGGGATATCTGTAATTAACAGTGAGCAGGAATTATGGGAAATTGCGGATGTTGAAAATACGCAATTTATAGTTGCCCTTGAGTTTGAACAGCATAGTTTACGCGATTGGTGGCTTAAGAACTTAGCTAAACATCATTGTCGTTCGGTTTCCGTGATCCCAACGTTACGAGGGGTGCCACTCTATGGAACTGACATGTCATTTATTTTTAGTCATGAAGTTATGATTTTGCGCGTCAATAACAATTTGGCTAAGCGCTCATCACGGTTTGTTAAGCGGTTGTTCGATATAGTTGGTTCGTCTTTAATTATGCTGATCCTGTCCCCTATCCTGTTACTTCTGGCATATATGGTTTCGAAGGATGGTGGAAAGGCAATCTATGGCCATGAGCGAGTGGGGCGCGATGGTAAGAAGTTTAAGTGTCTAAAATTTCGTTCAATGGTTGTTAACTCACAAGAAGTTCTTTCTGAGTTACTCGAGCGTGACAGTGAAGCACGTGAAGAATGGAATAAGGATTTCAAACTCAAAAATGATCCACGCGTTACAAAAATCGGCTCGTTTATCCGTAAAACCAGCCTTGATGAGCTACCACAGCTATGGAATGTTTTTATTGGAGAGATGAGTTTGGTCGGTCCCCGTCCAATCGTTGAAGCCGAGCTGGAACGGTACGCTGGAGATGTGGATTATTATTTCATGGCTAAGCCTGGTATGACCGGCTTGTGGCAAGTCAGCGGACGTAACGATATTGACTATGATACGCGAGTGTATTTTGACGCGTGGTATGTGAAAAATTGGGCGTTATGGAACGATATTGTTATTTTATTTAAAACAATTAATGTTGTTCTTAAGCGTGATGGCGCGTATTAATCTAGTGTATTGTTCATACGCACTCGTAGTAGGATCTATTGCGAGTGCATTTTTGTTTTTATTGGCCGTTAGTTTATATGTTTTTCATTGTAAGGAAATATGATGACAACAGTAATAAAAAATGTTGCATTAGATCCTGAAGTAACTCATGAATCTTTTTATCTAAAAGCATTAAGATGGCTTATCGCCCTTTTTATAATAGCCAGTCCACTAAGTCCTTTTGTTGCAAATACCACTCTTTACTTGTGGATCCCATTGGTGTTTTTTGATTTCCAATATATCAGAACATTCAATCAAATACCTAAAGCTGTATTGTTGTGTATTTTTGTTTGGCTCAGTATGTGCCTGCTATTTTTTAGATACGATCTTGCATTAAAGTCTTTGGTCTTGATTCTTGGCGTTTCTTATTTAGTTAAGATGGGAAATCAAATTACAAATAAAGTTTATGTATGCATGCTTATTTCCATAACGTGGTGTGTTATTCAATTTATAGCATACCAGATAAGCCCATCATATTCTGCAGCAATAGGTCCAGGCTCCATTTCAAAGTTTTTCTGGGGCGAGTTTGCGACGATGACGTATACTAACCAATATACTGTAATCTTATTCCCAAGGATGTCGGGTCTTTCTCGTGAAGCTGGTTTCTTTGCTTCATTGCTTATTATTTCATTTATGATACGTTTCCGCGATAATAAGATAAGCTTGATGGAGAAAACTCTGTTTTTGCTTGGTTATCTATTTAGTCTTTCAAAGTCTTCAATTACTCTAGTTCTGTTCTTTATTCTTCATCCTATGCGAAGATTGCTAAGGAAAGTTCCTGTAATTATTACCTTTATCGGATTCATAGTTGTCTTTGTTTCTTTAGCTCAATTTTTGAATATTGGTTCCCCAGAGTATTTTACCCAAAATGAATCCGTTGCCCATAGACTCTCGGCATCATATTTAATGCTTCATATGAACATTGGCAACCTATTATACGGATGCAATACCGATTATAATTGTATTATTGATTATCAGCCCATGATTAAGTTTTTGACCGATCAAGGAATGGTTCCTGCAGTAGGCCTTTCTGGCTTGATAATGGATATGGGATTGCTTGGTTTAATTGGAGTTATTTTCTTTTTCGTTATTCTTAAACTTGACAGTTATGATGTTGCGATCTTGGCTATATTCACCGCGACAGTTTCTTTCTTTACAGTAGATAGCTTCATTATCCTGACATATTATTATATTTTGACCAATCACAAGACGCACGCGACTGAGTGATTATTTTTATTAAAATTAGGGTTTCGGGGCGTGCTGTATTGTTTACAGCTACATTTTCGCATATTCATTGGTTATAATATTATTTAATAAGTTATAGAATTTTAGTAGTAGAGGTTATTGATTTTTCAAAGCCCCTTGTCATTATCATGATAAGGGGCTTTTTTTTTATCAGTTTTACCTTTTTCTTTCCCTCAAAGGACAGACATCTTTTGTTATGTAAGAACACCCGCTTTATTTCCATGCACTCTTTAAGGTTTTTGTGTTTTCAGCCATCAACCGCTACTCTTCGGGCGTCAGGTCATTCAGGGATTAGTGAGACCGCCCACTGTTATATTCAGCCAGACAGTCCTCTCACGACAAGCTGTGCCGGGATATTCAGGTCAATCTCTATCGCAAGGCCTTGTGGTTAAAATCGTCCACCATATTAAGGTCCAAAAGCGGCTGCCACACACCAGCGCTCGCTCTGCTTGAGCGCTTTTGTAGTGGTCCTATAATCATGAGAGGCCCAATATGGTACTGAATGGCTTCACGCCGATGTGACACATTTAGGGCGTAGCCTGATTCTACTTATCTTATCGCACCGTTAAAAATGAAGGGATTACCCATTGGTAGCTGTGTTCTATTATCAATGTTTCTCATATGGTTATTGGTTTGGAATGTTTTTTTTTGCAGTAGGGTATTTATTATTTTTATGAATCTTGACAGCTAAAGTAACCTGTACTTAACTTAAATCGCAGTTTGTGATTTTTTAATTTATCGTCCATCATATTGAATGACTGGGGGTTTTATGGCTTCTTTAGCGGTTCAGACAAATGTTGTTGCTCTTTACTACGCGATACTGGGACAGAAAGCGGGGGAGGCCTTTTTTGACTTGCAGGCTCAGAATATCCAGTATGGCTTACAATCTACAAGCGATTTTGTTAGTGCCACTCTGGCATCCAACGATGGGCAAACATTATATAGTGGAAAATCAGACTCTGATATTTTGACGACTATATATACTAAAGTCTATGGGGCTGCGCCCTCTGGGGCGGTACTGTCTGGTTATTTGTCTAACGGTAATACGTTAGCTCAAAATATTGTATCATTAACTGTTGATTTAGTTACTTATAATGGTTTTGATAACACTATATTATCACAACAGCAAACTTTCCAGCAGACTTTGAACACGGCGCTTTACGCAGGGGATGGGGCTGCGACAGGGCTAGGGGGGACGACTGTTAAAGGTTTAGCTTACATCATGGGGACCTATCCAACAGATACTATACTTCAAACCTATGGTACTGGTATCAATGGCGGGACTGTTTCCGAGGCAGATACTGCAACTGCATTATTACAACTTAGGCCAGGGTTAGTAACTGCCACTGCCAGTAACTTTGTGAAAAGTATCTTTAAAGCTGGTTTTTTACGTGATCCTACTACTTCAGAGCTTAATACCTATTTAAATGAACTTACAAGTGGAACAAGCAGAGCTCAAGTTATCGCCAATGTCTATGATTCTTTAAAATCAATCACATCGGGTGCGGATCTCGCCGCTAAACAAAAGCTGGTGCTAAGCTCCCCGAGTTATAATGACGGATATCTCCCTTCGAGTACCGCAATTAAAGAGCAGTTGGCTTCCATCTATTTGTCGGTTTTCGACCGTGGGATAGATGCTTTAGGGTTAAGCAGTTTTTCAAGACAACTTGAACGTGGTGCCAAAACTGCTGATGGTATAATTAAGGAAGCCTTGGTATCACGTGAGTTTGGTATCCATTTCCCGCAAGGGATTACGCTGAATGACTATATTCAGCTAATTTATAAAGATGTACATGGTGTTGCGGGTACTGCCGCTCAACTGGCACCATACGTTGCTTTGGGTACTAATAAGTCTGCCATTACTCTCGCTATCATCAATGATTTACGTAATTCAACGGCAACAGATACCACAACTGTAACCCAGCAACACGGGTTTGAATTTGATATCGGCACCAGCTTGTTGTACAAAACTGCAGCCTCCCTGAGCACAACAGCGGCTGGTGGCAACGCCACAGGGACCGTTAACACTGGGGCTTCACATCAGATCAGTAATGCCGAAACTGCGGTATTGACCGATGTCCTGCTTGCCGCCAATGCCGCCAGCGTCGTTAACCTGAAGTTCGCCGATCATCTGGCGAATCTCACCATTAACGGCACCAGCGCAGCAACGGTTAACCTGTCAGACAACGGGGTTAACCCGGGTGTCGATATCACCGTAAATAACGGCACCGTTATTCTTAACGCCAGTTCTGGTGCGGATGATGTGCTGGTTACTGCTGCTGCGAACGTTGGTCTCGCGACCTCAACCGCCAAGTTCAACCTGGGCGAAGGTAACGACAGCCTGAAATGGCTGGGTAACGCCGCTGTTGGTGGAGCCAATACGGTAAGCGCGAACATTCAGGGTAACGGTGGTAACGGTATTGACACTATCTCAGCCAACTTTATTACCAAAAACGTCGTGATGTCAGGCAACGCCGTTGTGCGTACCGCGACCATTAGCAGTAACTCTTCTCAGTTCAGCAATTTCGAGAAGTTGGATCTGGCGGGTTATATCGGTAAGGCAACGGTCAACACCGGCTCAACTGCGGCAAACCATACCTTTGACTTTGGTGTGTTAACCGGTAATGCAATCTCAGAATCCAGCACCACAGGGCTGACCAATAACGTCGTTCAGGCTGCAACCTCCAACATCGGTTCACAAGGCTTCGTACTCTCTGGCCTGGCTGAAGCGGTGAAAGTGATTAACGCCGCCGGCGGTAGCTCGGCACAGTTGGAAGTTACGGGTAATGCGACTGCGGCAAGCAGCGTGGAAATTACTTTCCTGCAGAATGCGACCAATCACTTTGATGTTAATTTTACCGCTACAAGCTCTTCGGATGTGAATGCAGGCTCTCTGGCGTTAAACAGCAGCAGTAGCCTGTTGTTCCCAACGGCATTGACCGACGTGAACATCGCTTCCGGTGGTACCGGTAACTTTGACAATATTTTGTCGCTGACCGGGACCAATGCTCAGGTACAAAACATCACCGTTACCGGCGATCACTTGCTTGACCTGACTCTGGGTAGCGGTTACAGCAACGTCCGTGATATCGATGCATCGGCCAATACTGGCGGCCTGAATCTTGATTCAAGCCACGGCGGTACCGGTGACGGTATCATTGTTCAGTTGCTGAACATTCTGCCACTGAGTGCTGTCACTACCGCGCTGCTGGCGCCTGTTCTGACTGCCCTGGGTCTGAATGGTTACCAACTGACAGTGGAAGGCTCTACAGCTGCCGATAACCTGGCGGCGATCGGCAATACCACGTTGACCGGTGGGAGTGGTGCAAATACCTTCGAAGCGAAGGCCAGTAATACTCAGGCTGGTATTACCATCACCGATTTTGACAGCACCAAAGACAAAATTGTCGACGTTGCTTCTGCCTTGACAATTTCCAGCGATACCAGCGGCACCGCGGTAGCGGATTACGGTACCCGTGCTTCCGATACTCTGGATGCCCTGCTGGGGACTTTGGTTGGTGGCTTGACCAACGGCGTTATTGGCCTGTTGGGTGGTATCCTCGGTTTGGATAGCAGTAACTCACTGACCGCGAAAGTGGGCGTAGCGTCTGTGGTGTTCGGCGGGAGCGGCGATAACGCCAGTTCTTATGTGATTATTGATAACAACAATAACCACACTCTGGATACCAACGACAGCGTTGTTTACCTGACAGGTCAAAACCACCAACAACTGATCGATACTCTGCATTACGCGTGAGTGTAAATTCCGCAGAGTAATAGTTTCCATTGAAACTGTTAGTTGTTAAATAATACGGGGAGGTTAAATCTCCCCGTTTTTTATTTGTGAGCAGTGTCATCATCTCTGACTTATCTCTCTACTGAGTAATCCCCCTTTATTCATGCTGCCTTTCATCTTGTTGTTTTAACTGGTTTTAGGTTAATTGGTTGCGAGAGGTTTTTTTCGTGTTCCACCTTGCCGATATCCACTTTCTCTACCTATAGTTAAAAAAAGTATCTGCAGTCTCGAGCATGTTTGGGGTGAGTCTTCTTTAGGATTTTTTTGGTTTTCCCCTTTAGGAATTTCCTTAGAAGAAATCAATGCGGATTGGGCTGACAGTGCACATGATGTAAGGGCAGAAAGTGAACCAATTTATACCGCGCAATGAAATTGCGGATGTTATACGGACACGCAGCAAAATTTTCTGGACCGTTGGCATATTTACCGCATTTATTAATTTGTTAATGCTCGTTCCCTCTATCTATATGCTCCAGGTTTATGACCGGGTGCTTCCGTCGCGTAATGAGATCACATTGCTGATGCTAACGCTGATTATGCTGGGTATGTTTGGCATGATGGCGTTATTGGAATATGTCCGCAGCATGGTGGTTATCCGTATCGGCAGCCAGTTGGATATGCGTTTGAATACCCGTATTTATACTGCGGCGTATGAGGCAAATCTTAAAAATGGCTCTTCCGATGCAGGACAGATGCTGGGTGATTTAACTACCGTTCGCCAATTTCTTACCGGCAGCGCTTTGTTCGCTTTCTTCGATGCACCCTGGTTCCCGATCTATCTGCTGGTTATTTTCCTGTTCAACCCTTGGCTTGGCTTGTTTGCGCTAGTGGGGTCGCTGTTGCTGATCGCCCTGGCGGTTATCAACGAAATGGTTTCCAAGAAACCTTTGGGCGAGGCGAGCAAGCTGTCCATCATGTCCAGCAGCCTGGCGAGCACCAACTTGCGTAATGCCGAGGTGATCGAGGCATTGGGCATGTTGCCTAATCTTAAACAGCGCTGGTTTACATTGCACCAGCGCTTCCTCAATAGCCAACGTGTGGCCAGCGAACGCGCCACCACCGTTACCTCAATCACCAAGTTTGTTCGTCTCTCGCTGCAATCATTGGTGCTGGGGTTGGGCGGATGGTTGGCGATTGACGGCCACATTACTCCCGGAATGATGATTGCCGGTTCTATTCTGATGGGGCGCACGCTGGCACCGATTGAACAGGTGATCAACGTCTGGAAAAGTTGGAGCTCAGCCAAGCTCTCCTATCAACGCCTGGTAAAATTGCTTGATAAGCACCCGCCGCGTGGTATGGGCATGTCGTTGCCTCGGCCTGTAGGCGTTATCTCGGTAGAAGGCGTAACCGCCACGCCGCCGGGGTCCAAAGCGGATGCGGTATTGCATAACGTCAGCTTTGCCATTCAACCGGGCGACGTGCTGGGGATTATTGGGCCAAGCGCTTCCGGTAAATCCACGTTGGCGCGTTTGTTGGTCGGTATTTGGCCGGTAAGCGAAGGCATTGTACGGCTCGATAACGCCGATATTTATCAATGGAACAAAGACGAGTTGGGGCCCTATATCGGCTACCTGCCGCAGGACATTGAACTGTTCGCCGGCACCATTGCCGAGAATATCGCGCGTTTTAACGCTATCGATTCAGAGAAAGTGATTGAGGCCGCCAAACTGGCTGGTGTACATGAACTGATTCTGCGTTTCCCTAATGGTTATGATTCGGTTATAGGCAACGGTGGCGCAGGGTTGTCTGGCGGGCAGAAGCAGCGCATTGGCCTGGCGCGTGCGTTGTATGGCGATCCTTCTCTGATCGTGTTGGACGAACCTAACTCCAACCTGGATGATGCCGGTGAAAAGGCGCTGAATCAGGCGATTTTGTTCCTTAAGCAACGCAATAAAACGGTGATTTTGATTACCCATCGAACCAATCTGCTGTCGATGACCAGCAAATTGTTGTTGCTGGTGAACGGTACCGTCAATGCATTTGGCCCAACTCAGCAGGTGTTGCAGGCGCTGGCGAATGCTCAGAAGGCGCAGACTCCACAGCAGGCGGTTCGCGCAGTCAATTCCGAGCCGGACGAAGGCAATATCCCAAAAACTCAAATTAATTAAGCTGTGAACTTGCCGGGCGGCGCTGCAATGCGTCGCCTGCAGTCAAAGGAGTTGGTATGTCTACGCAAATTGGCGAGCCGCAAGACTCGTATTCAGAGCAGATCCCTCAGGACGAGCGGCGTTTCACCCGCATGGGATGGTTAGTGGTTGGGTTTGGCCTGTTTGGCTTTTTCGCCTGGGCAGCATTTGCGCCTTTGGACAAAGGGGTTGCGGCACCTGGGTCCGTTACCGTCTCCGGCAACCGTAAAACGGTGCAGGCGCCGGCCAGTGGCATTATCACCAATATCGCTGTTAAAGAAGGTGACAAGGTGAAAGCCGGCGAAGTGCTGGTGCAATTGAGCCAAGTGCAGGCACAGGCTCAGGTCGCTTCGTTGCGGGACCAGTACTACACCACGCTGGCTTCGGAAGGGCGGTTACTCGCCGAGCGAGATGGATTAAGCAAAGTCACTTTTTCCCCCGTTTTTGAGCAAATCAAAGATCAGCCACGCGTTGCCGAAATTATTGCATTGCAAACGCAGTTGTTTTCTTCCCGGCGCCTGGGGCTGCAAAGCGAAATTGACGGCTATAAGCAATCAATGGATGGCATGCGTTTCCAGTTAAAAGGCCTGCAGGACTCACGGGTTAACAAACAGATCCAGCTTTCCAGTCTGCGCGAGCAGATGAACAGCATGAAGCAACTGGCTGCGGATGGCTATTTGCCGCGCAACCGCTATCTGGAAGTTCAGCGCCAGTTTGCCGAAGTGAACAGCAGTATCGATGAAACCGTTGGGCGGATTGGCCAGGTGCAAAAACAGTTGCAGGAGTCTCAGCAGCGGATCGATCAGCGCTTTGCCGATTATCAGCGTGAGGTCAGAACCCAGTTGGCGCAGACCCAAATGGATGCCAGTGAGTTCAGAAATAAGCTTGAGATGGCAAATTTTGATCTCGGCAATACGGCCATCACTTCGTCGGTAGATGGCACCGTGGTCGGATTAAGCATCTTTACTCAGGGGGGCGTCGTGGGAGCGGGTGACCACCTGATGGACGTTGTACCCAGCCAGGCTACGCTGGTGGTGGATTCTCGCCTGAAGGTAGAGTTGGTCGATAAAGTATACAACGGGTTGCCGGTGGATTTGATGTTTACCGCCTTCAACCAAAACAAGACCCCGAAAATTCCGGGAACGGTGACGTTGGTTTCCGCCGATCGGCTGGTGGATAAGGCCAACGGCGAACCCTACTACCAGATGCAGATCACGGTAACACCTGAAGGCATGAAGATGCTGAATGGGGAAGACATCAAACCAGGTATGCCTGTTGAGGTGTTCGTGAAGACGGGGTCGCGCTCACTGTTGAGTTATCTATTTAAACCTATTTTGGATCGCGCTCATACTTCTTTAACCGAGGAATAATTTTGATTCAATTTAAACGACAGGTTGCTGGCCTTGCTATCAGTACCCTCTTGTTTGCGATATCTGCGCCGGTTCATTCGATAGGGATTCTAGACGCATATTCGCTGGCACTTGAAAAAGATCCGACCTTCCGGGCGGCTATAAAAGAGAAAGAGGCAGGAGACGAAAACGAAAATATCGGCAGGGCGGGGCTGCTGCCGAAGGTATCGGGCAATTACCAGAACTCGCCGAGAAACTGGCAGACGCAAAAATATCCTGCGAGTGACATTCTTGGCAATGTTAGCGAAGTTACCCAGCGCAGGCAGTATCGCAGCTATTCCAGCTCGATTACGCTGACGCAACCATTGTTCGATTATGAAGCTTATGCGCGTTATAAAGCCGGCGTGGCGCAAACACTGATGTCAGATGAGCGTTATCGCAGCAAGTTTCTGGATTTGGCGGTGCGGGTGATTTCCGCCTACGTGGAGGTGGCTTATTCGAAAGACCAGATCGCGTTGGCCTCTGCGCAAAAGGCGGCTTATAAAGAGCAGTTGGCGCTGAACGATCGTTTAATGGGGGCCGGTGAAGGTACCATTACCGACGTTTCGGAGACCCAGGCCCGTTATAGCCTGGCCGAGGCGCAGGAGATTGAAGCGCGTGATGCGTTGGATGCCGCTCAACGCGAGCTGGAGACGATTATTGGTGTCCCGCTCAACCAACTGGATGAGCTTCAAACGTTGCGCCCAGGAAAATTCCAGGTGGCACCGCTGATCCCTTCAAGGTTTGAAGAATGGCAAAAGATCGCCCTGGAAAATAACCCGACGTTGGCGGCGTCGCGCCACGGCGTTGATGCGGCGAAGTATGAAGTGGAAAGAAATCGTGCAGGTTTTATGCCCCAGGTGCAGCTTTACGCCTCACATTCGGAAAATGACTCCAGCAGCGATAACACGGTTAATCAAAAATATCGCACCGACAGCATTGGCGTGCAGGTCAGCGTACCCATTTATGCCGGTGGCGGCGTTTCGGCGTCAACCCGACAGGCTGCCGCACGCTACGGACAGGCGATGTTTGAAATGGATGCCCAGACGGGCAGCACGCTGAATGATTTACGCAAGCAGTTCAACCTGTGCATCAGCAGCCGCGCCAAGCTAGCTGCCTACGAGTTGGCGGTCAAGTCGGCAACCACTCAGGTCACGGCTACCCGGCAAAGCGTGCTGGCGGGGCAACGCGTCAACGTAGATGTGCTTAACGCGGAGCAACAGTTATACAGCGCGCAAAAGGACCTGGCGTCGGCGAAATATACCTATATCAAGGCTTGGATCACCCTGCTAAGTGATTCAGGTACCCTGGATGAGCATGATGTAAAGCGTGTGGCGCAGTATTTTTCCTATAATCGCTAGAGAATTTCCGCTGTGTAGTGACCATGAGTATTAATCTGAAAGAGCAGCGCTAAGCTGCTCTTTTTTGCATGAATACGTTATGTTAGCTGTCAATAGTGCTTCTATCGTCACCCAGGATGGCCCATTTTTCGATGAATGTACTCGCATACCTCTTTTGAGCTCCAGCTGGCTCTGGGGAAGCGTTGATTTTTGCATAACAAACGTAACTGTTATGTAGATGAAGGGTTTTATAGTGAAGGGTTCGGCTGGCGATAAATGGCGCTCTCGTTTATGAGAAAGACAACTGAGTAAAGGGTTAATAATGGCAAAACTAATTCCTGTGGTTATGGCTGGCGGTACTGGTAGCCGGCTGTGGCCGCTGTCACGCGAATCGTTTCCTAAGCAGTTTTTATCCATTGATGACAGTGGATTTAGCCTGTTGCAGCAGACTTTGCAACGTTTATCCGGGCTCGATGGTGTGGAAGTCGCCGCCCCATTGGTTATTTGCAATGAGGGGCATCGTTTTTTAGTCGCTGAACAACTGCGTGAAATCGATCAACTTGCGACCAATATTATTTTAGAGCCCGTTGGGCGTAACACGGCACCTGCAGTGGCGTTGGCTGCACATTTGGCGGCAGAAGAAGACGAAGACAGCATGCTGCTGGTGTTGGCCGCCGACCATCTGATTAAAAAAATTGATAATTTCCACTCGGCGATAAAAACTGCAATTCAACATGCCATCGAAGATAATTTGGTGACATTTGGCATTATTCCTGGGCATCCGGAAACCGGTTACGGTTATATCAAGCGCGGTAAGGCTCTTTCTAACGAATGCTTCAAGGTTGACTCGTTTGTTGAAAAACCTTGTCTGGAGAAAGCTGTCGAGTATCTGGAATGTGGCGACTATAGCTGGAACAGCGGCATGTTTATGTTTAAAACAGCCAAATTCTTGCAAGAACTGAAACAGTTTAGCCCGGAAATATTTAATACTACGCAACAGTCCGTGGCTGACAGCCAGCGTGATATGAATTTTATCCGCGTCGATCAGGAAATATTCAAGCACTGCCCAAGCGACTCCATTGACTATGCAGTTATGGAAAAAACGCGTGATGCGGTGGTCATTCCTATCGATGCTGGTTGGAGCGATGTGGGATCTTGGTCATCTTTATGGGAAGTTTCCGAAAAAGATGGCTTAGGGAATGTAAACGTTGGCCAGATTATCTCCATCGATTCCAACAATAACTATATTTCCTCGGATTCTGCTCTTGTGGCGACCATCGGTTTGGATGATTTGATCGTAATCAACACCAATGATGCGTTGTTGATCTCGACTAAAGATCGCGTTCAGGATGTCAAAAAAGTGGTTGATGAACTGAAGAAACGTAATCTTCATCACTTCCGCCAACATTCCTCGTCTTATCGCCCATGGGGCAAGATCTGCGATATCGACAGCGGCGAGCATTTCCAGGTCAAAAAAATCATTGTCCGTCCTGGAGAAGGGCTGTCAGTACAGCGTCATCTTCATCGCGCAGAACACTGGGTGGTTGTCAGTGGTACGGCAAAAGTGAATGTTGAAGATAAAGAATTCTTTTTATCGGAAAATCAATCCACATTCATCCCGGCCGGCAGCGTTCACACTCTGGAGAATCCTGGGAAAATCGATCTTGAAATTATTGAGGTTCGATCAGGATTTTACCTTGAAGAAGATGACATTGAGCGTTTACACGATCGGTATGGCAGAGTTTAATTAAAGGATTTGGCGATGGAAAAGTTAACGTGTTTTAAAGCTTATGACGTGCGCGGTAAATTAGGTGAAGAACTGAACGATGATATTGCCTACCGGATAGGGCGTGCTTATGGCGAGTTTTTGAAGCCAAAGACCATCGTTTTGGGCAGTGATGTGCGTCTGACCAGCGAAAGTTTGAAGCTGTCTCTGGCAAAAGGTTTACAGGATGCCGGCACCGACGTTATCGACATAGGCATGACCGGGACTGAAGAGGTTTATTTTGCCACCTCGCATCTGAAAGCTGACGGTGGCGTGGAAGTGACGGCCAGTCATAATCCCATCGACTATAACGGAATGAAGTTGGTTCGCGAAGGTTCACGCCCGATCAGCGGGGATACCGGATTACGGGCAATCCAGGAACTGGCGGAAACCAATCAGTTCCCTGCACCAGCCGCTACGCGCGGTAGCTATGTGCGTCAGGACGTGTTGGCCGATTATGTTCAGCATGTGCTGTCTTATGTGAATACCGAAAACTTTAAGCCGTTGAAACTGGTTATCAACTCAGGCAACGGTGCGGCCGGGCATGCAATCGATGCGATTGAGGCATCTCTTAAGGCCCTGAACGTCCCACTGGAGTTTATTAAGGTCCATCATCATCCGGACGGTACATTCCCGAATGGTATTCCTAACCCGTTATTGCCCGAGTGTCGCGCAGATACTGCCAATGCCGTGCGTGAACACAGTGCAGATATGGGGATCGCGTTTGATGGCGACTTCGATCGTTGCTTCCTGTTTGATGAAAAAGGCGATTTCATCGAGGGTTACTATATTGTTGGCCTGCTGGCGGAAGCTTTCCTGCAAAAACAACCAGGGGCAAAAATCATTCATGATCCGCGCCTTAGCTGGAACACTATCGATGTTGTGAATAACGCTGGCGGCGTGCCGGTGATGTCAAAAACGGGTCATGCTTTCATTAAAGAGCGTATGCGCTCAGAAGATGCCATTTATGGTGGTGAAATGAGCGCCCACCACTATTTCCGCGATTTTGCTTATTGCGATAGCGGCATGATTCCGTGGCTGCTGGTGGCTGAACTGGTCTGTGTCAAGGGCCAAACGCTGGGGCAACTGGTGCAGGACCGGATTGCAGCTTACCCATCCTCAGGAGAAATCAATATCAAACTGTCGCAGCCGGCAGCTTCAATTGAAAGCGTGAAGCAACATTATCTGGCCCTGGCCGGTGAGGTAGATTACACCGATGGGATCAGCATGGAATTTGCCGATTGGCGCTTTAACTTGCGTTCATCCAATACCGAACCGGTGGTTCGTCTCAACGTTGAGTCACGTGCGGATGTAGCGTTGATGCAAGAAAAGACAAACGAAATTTTGGCGATGCTGTCTCGCTGATGTCATGACCACGATGTTGCATCAGAACAGGGCTGCTATTTGCAGCCCTGTTTGTTTGAATGAACGTCATGGGATTTGTATCTTGAGCGCCATTGGCGCGTGTAAGGAGTTGTTATGGCAATTTTAGTCACCGGCGGTGCAGGCTATATTGGATCTCACACCGTATTGGTTTTATTGGCACGCGGCGAAGATGTTGTTGTGCTGGACAACCTGTCGAATTCATCAAAGGAGTCGCTGCACCGTGTTGAACAGTTGGCGGGAAAAGCGGCGACTTTCTACCAAGGGGATATCCAAAACGGAGAATGCCTGCGTCACATTTTTGATGAGCATGATATTTCATCGGTGATTCATTTTGCCGGGCTAAAAGCGGTGGGGGAGTCGACCCGCAAACCGCTCGAATATTATCAAAATAATGTTTCCGGCACGCTGGTATTGCTCGAGGAAATGCGTCGGGCGGGGGTACATCAATTCATTTTCAGTTCTTCCGCTACGGTCTATGGGGCTAACTCCCCGGTCCCTTATGTTGAAACTACCCCGATCGGCGGCACGACGAGCCCTTACGGCACATCAAAGCTGATGGTGGAGCAAGTTTTGCAAGATTTCGCCAAGGCGGAACCGCAGTTCTCTATTATTGCCTTACGCTATTTCAATCCGGTTGGTGCCCACGAGTCGGGGATGATCGGTGAAGATCCAAATGGCATCCCCAACAATTTGTTACCTTACATTTCTCAGGTTGCCATCGGCAAACTAGAAAAGTTAGGAGTATTTGGCGGTGATTACCCGACGAAAGATGGCACCGGGGAGCGCGATTACATCCATGTGATGGATTTGGCCGAAGGGCACCTGATGGCGATGGATCATCTGAAAAAAGTTGATGGTTTCAAAGCGTATAATCTGGGCGCTGGGATAGGGCACTCGGTATTGGCCATGGTGAAGGCTTTTGAGAAAGCATCAGGAGTAAAAATCCCATACCAAATTTTGCCTCGTCGCGACGGAGACCTGCCAGCGTTCTGGGCTGATGCCAACCTGGCGCGTCAGGAGTTGGGTTGGGAAGTACGCCGCGGGATTGATGATATGATGCGCGATACGTGGAATTGGCAAAAGAAAAACCCCCAGGGTTACCAGTGCTAAGAGGGGAAGCAGGTCTGTACTCTCTTGTATGGACCTGCTGTCTTTGCTAGGTAATGGGTAAATGTTATTTCATAAAATGTAAGCAGACACACCGTTTGTGTACGTTGCAGAACCGAGGTTTGCATAAAACAAATTAAAAAACAATTAGTTGAAGGTTTTTTTTGCGAGTGGGTGAAATCATTGCGCATTTTTTTTACTTTATGATATCGGATGTTTTGGCTAATTGTGCTAGTCTCGCACCCCTTCGCAGACCATATATTATTTGTGTCATACGTCCGTGAGTTTTGTTTAAGGTTCGTTCAAAAACACCTTAAAATGAAGTGTAGACTCAGTGATAGCGCGTGTTCATAAGCATAATTCGGGGTCTCTGGGTAAAAGTTTTTTGTGAGCAGGTTCCTAATGAGAGTAATAGAGACGCAGGTTGCAGGTGTAAAGCTAATAGAACCCAAGGTTTTCGGTGATCACCGCGGTTTTTTCATGGAAACTTTTCAGAAAGATCGTTACCAGGAAGTGTTGGGGATAGATGTCGATTTTGTACAGGACAACCACTCCCGTTCCTCACACGGCGTTTTGCGTGGGTTGCATTTCCAAACGGCAAAACCTCAGGGTAAGCTGGTTCGTGTAGTACGCGGTGAAGTCTACGATGTTGTTGTTGATATTCGTCCCGACTCGCCGACGTTCAAGAAATGGGTAGGCGTTTACCTGTCGGAAGAAAACAAAAATCAGCTTTGGGTGCCGCCGGGTCTTGCCCATGGGTTTGTTGTTGTTTCGGAATCTGCTGATTTTGAATATAAGTGTACCGATTACTATGATCCGAGTAATGAGGCTTGCCTGCTTTGGAACGATCCAGAAGTAGGTATCGAATGGCCAATCAGCGAGCCACTGCTGTCCCCGAAAGATTTGCAGGGAAAACTACTCAGAGAGCTTTTTTAATGCGTGTACTTTTGACCGGCGCTGCGGGGCAACTCGGGCGTTGTTTTATCGATCGCCTGCCGGAAGGTTGGGTGCTGATGGCGACCGACAGTCAGCAATTGGATATCACCGATCCAAGTGCCGTATCCAAGGCAGTTGCTGAGTTTAAGCCTGATGCTGTTGTCAATGCCGCCGCGTATACTGCGGTAGATAAGGCTGAGTCAGAACCGGAACGTGCCAGAGCGATTAATGCCGATGGGCCTGGCTTTTTAGCTGCCGCAGCGGCAATGCTGAACATCCCTTTTGTACACGTATCAACCGATTATGTTTTTGATGGTACTGCGTCAGAACCCTATTGTGAAAATACACCCTGTTCACCAAAAAGCGTTTATGGTCAGACCAAGCTTGATGGCGAGCATGCTGCCCTGAATGCTAATCCCAAGACCATAGTGATAAGAACTGCTTGGGTATTCAGTGAATACGGTAACAACTTTGTAAAGACTATGTTGAGAGTGGGAGCACAGCGAGGAGAGCTCGGGGTAGTGAGCGATCAGTATGGTTGCCCAACTTATGCCGGCGATATTGCGGCCGCTGTCGTTGCCATGCTGTCGAAACCGCAAGTGCCTTGCGGTATCTATCACTACTGTGGCGATAGTGCGGTTTCCTGGTTCGATTTTGCGCAAATTATCTTCGAAGAGGCGCAAGCTTGCACCCTGTATCCGCACCAGGTGAAAGTTAATCCTATTGCGAGCCATGAATATCCGACTCCTGCATCACGCCCTGCTTACTCGATTCTCAGCACTGACAAAATCTGCGCTTTGAACCTTAGACCAAGCCCTTGGAAACAACAGCTTAAAACTGTGCTCCGTAAGATTTTATCGCAGTAATGATCTTTCAATTGGATGAGATTAAAGGGGATAATGTTATCCCCTTTGACGTTTTTGTTTATAGGTGAATCATTTGCCCCTCATCTCGATCGGCATTGAGCCTTATGACCACCCAGATAGCATGACTTTTTGTTACTGCAATAGATTATGGGTTGAGGAAGTAGATACAGCATGGCTGTAGAACAAGAAAAATTTCAGATAGTTGCATCTATCGTGCTTTTTAACCACCGCTATGAGCAAGTGGAGGAGACGCTGACTTCGCTCCTTAACGAACAGTGCGTTGGTCAAATTGTCCTGATCAATAACGGTGGGGCCGATTGGGCCGCCAACCTGGGAAATGATCGCATAAGCTACATCCATTCTGCGGTAAACGGCGGTTTTGGGCATGGGCACAACCTGAGCATGAAACGCTATCTCGACCGCTGTGATTATTTTCTGATCTGCAATCCGGATATCAGTTTTAAAGCTGGCGCGTTAGCGCGTTTGCATCATTTTGCCTGCGAGGGTGGGCATCAATTCGTTTCCCCACGCATATGCTATAGCGATGGTCGCTTCCAGCACAGCTGCCGATTGCTGCCGACACCAGTGAATTTGCTGCTGCGCCGTTTTATACCCCGCATGGGGGTAAAACTGGATGTTTCCTATGAATTGCAGGGGGCAAATTATGATGAAACTTTTGCTGTGCCAACCGTATCGGGCTGTTTCATGTTGATCACGTCATCGCTTTTGAAAAAACTTGGCGGTTTCGACGAGCGTTACTTTATGTACCTGGAGGATGTGGATCTCTGCCGCAGAGCCTTGTCACATACTGAGATCATCTATTTTTCAGGCTCGACAATCACGCATGTCTTTGGCAAAGGGTCCTATGAGAGCCTGATTTTGTTGGGCCATCATGTGCGTTCGGCAATAGCCTATTTTAACAAGTGGGGATGGTTTTTCGATCGTCAACGCTGCCATTATAACCAACAGTGCTTAAAGAGTATTCCTATGAAAGAAGACACCCGTAGTCTGTAACATTCATAGTAAATAGATGTTTAGCCGCCGGCATATTTAACGGTATTAAGGTATTGATTATGTATATTTTTACTGGAAACGAGACGATGAAGCACATCGCCAGAGCAACTCAAGGAGAAGGAGAATGAGCAATCCGCATAAAAATCAGCCAGTGTCGCCATTATCCTTGTTGCGTAATATATGGAGCTATAAGCAGCTAATCTTGCAGATGACCAAACGCGAAGTTGTTGGGCGTTACAAAGGCTCAGCGATGGGGCTTGCGTGGTCATTTTTAAACCCACTGTTCATGCTTATCGTATATACATTTGTTTTTTCAGTGGTTTTCAAGGCTCGTTGGTCAGCGGGCGGAGATGAAAGCCGCACGCAATTCGCCGTTATTCTCTTTGTGGGCATGATTGTCCACGGATTTTTTGCAGAGGTGATCAATCGCGCACCGCAAATCATTTTGGGTAATACCAACTATGTGAAGAAAGTGGTGTTTCCTTTGGAAACCTTACCGGTCATTGGTCTGTGCGCCGCATTGTTTCACACGCTGATAAGCCTGCTGGTTTTGCTTGGCGCGTTTTTCCTCTTTAACGGCTATTTGCATTGGACCCTGGTGTTCACTCCGTTGGTTTTCTTGCCTTTGGTCATATTCTGTCTTGGTTTGGCCTGGATTTTGGCCTCGTTGGGCGTATTTATCCGCGATGTTGGTCAAACCACGGTGATTATTACTACCGTGATGATGTTTCTGTCTCCGGTGTTTTTCCCGATCACTGCTTTACCTGAAAAGTACCGAATCTGGATCATGTTGAATCCATTGACATTTATTATTGAGCAAGCGCGTAATATTTTAATCTGGGGCCGTATGCCTAACTGGGGCGGGTTGGCATTGTATACCTTGGCAGCTATGGTCGTTGCGTGGCTGGGCTATGCATTTTTCCAGAGAACAAGAAAGGGGTTTGCTGATGTCCTCTAATGAGATTGCTATTCAGGTTAACGGCTTAAGCAAATGCTACCAGATATACTCTCGCCCACGAGATCGTCTGAAGCAGTTTTTTGCACCTAAATTACAACGCGTTGCACGCCGAGAAAGCCGTAGTTACTTCCGCGAGTTTTGGGCGCTCAGAGATGTCTCATTCACTATTAATAGGGGTGAGACGGTAGGCATTATCGGCAGAAATGGTGCGGGTAAATCCACACTGCTCCAGATGATATGCGGGACACTGACACCGACCTCCGGCGACATTCAGGTCAATGGGCGAATCGCGGCTTTACTGGAGTTGGGGGCGGGTTTTAATCCTGAATTTACCGGCCGGGACAATGTGTACCTAAACGGTAGCGTGCTGGGTTTAAGCAAAGCTGAAATCGATCGCAAGTTTCAGAGCATCACCGATTTTGCAGATATCGGTGAGTTTATCGATCAACCGGTAAAAACCTATTCCAGCGGTATGTATGTCCGTCTGGCGTTTGCGGTGCAGGCCTGTATTGACCCGGAAATCCTGATCGTTGACGAAGCGCTGGCGGTAGGGGATATCGGCTTCCAGTATAAATGTTTCAAAAGAATGGAAGCGCTGAAACAACAGGGTACGACCATCATTATGGTGACCCATTCAACCGGCAGTATTTTGGAATATGCCGATCGTTGTCTGGTGATGAGCGATGGTCAATTGGTCGGCGACACAACGGATGTCCTGGCAGCGGTACTGGCCTATGAAAAGGGCATGCTGCTTTCTGAAAAGAGCCAAGATACCGCACCCTCTTCTTCAGTCAGTTCCTCAACCACTTATGGCGTGGAAGAGTTACGGGCCATGCAGCAAGCGTCGGTCAATACCGGTGTGGATGAGAAGCGGTTTGGTAGTGCGCGCGCTATAATTGAAGCATTTTCGGTCATTAAAGCTGATGGAACGCCGTTGGCTGAGAAACCTTTGGTCAAGTCCGGTGAAGAGCTGTATTTCAACTTCACTCTGGCGGCTTCCGAGGTGATTACTGACGTGGTTTTGGGGATCTCCATCTCTCGCGCTCAAGGGGGCGATATATGGGGGGACAATAATATCGGAGCAGGACATCCCCTGACGTTACAACCTGGTTCACAAACGTTGAAATATAAAGTCAAACTGCCGATTAATGCAGGTGATTATCTTATTCACTGTGGTTTGGCCTGCTTTAACAATGGTGAACGAGAAGAACTGGACCAGCGGCGCCCTATTGGAAAACTCAAGTTTTGGTCCTCACGAGAACTGGGTGGGGTGATTCATGCACCCATTCAAATTGTTGCCGATGAGGTATAATAATGATTAGTGTTTTCTTGCCTGCCTACCCATTCAGAGGCGTTAAAGCGCCCTATTTATGGTTCTTTTATCGCGTTTTGACGTCTATTAAAGAACCTGTGCGCTTCATTATGGGTGGTGATTATTTATCGCCTCTTGAATTATGGGAAAAAGAACATCGTTGGGAGCTTGAAGAGGACTCGCAAAAACGGTTAGGTTTCCGATTGCCAGATCTTAATGAACTGGAAGATAATCATAAAATCAGCCTAATTGATGAGTCATTTTTTGGTGACTATATTGAACAATGTTTCAATAATCCTGATGAGCTTTTTAAAAAATTCATTACCGAAGTGATTCCAGAGTTGGAATCTGAGATTCTATCTGCATTGAATAATGTGGATGACATTGAGTGTATACTAACTTGGTGTAATTGCCCTTCATTAAATTCGGCGGCTAAAAAGAGAAATATCAGAGTCGTCAATCTTGAATTGGGGCCTCTGCGTTCGCCAGAGTATTTGTCGACTGCTTACTTTGATTTTAGCGGAGTAAATGGCAATACCGAGGCGGCCAGGCGTTATCATGAGAGTTGTTATAACTTTAATGAAAATACACAGATTGGTGATCTGCGTGATTTCTTTACAAACGGCGTCGCGATTGTGCATGAAGCACATCAACTGACCGATGAGCCAGCCTTTGAAGATAAAGATGGAAGCGAGGCTGTAGCAGCGTCGGCAGAGCAAGCTGAAGAGAAATTCGATGTAGGTATAGCCCTGCAGGTTGAAAACGATTCGAATATCATTGCTTTCAGCAACTCTTTCAACAATCAGTCATTGCTTGACTATGCTGACTCCACGTTTGCCGGAAAAAAACTGATTCGCAGCCATCCGGGCAGTCGTTTTTCTTTGCAGGAAGGTAAGGATGCTATCGATCACTCAGTAAGTAGCATTGCTTTTATTACCCGTTGTCAGCATATTTTGACGATAAACTCCAGTGTTGGCCTAGAGGCGATGCTGTTGGATGTCCCTGTCACCGTCTTGGGCGACTGTTCCTATGCATTCTGTAATGTTATTAATCAGACAGAAAGGATAAACCGGCTAGCATTTTATTTGTTCTCGTATCTGGTTCCATTTGAGTTTTTGTTTGATGTTGATTATATTCGTTTCCGGCTCTCTTCTCCATCAGAGGAAGAGATAATAGTGAAACATGTCAATTATTATATTACCTGTGGTGATGGTATGCGCGATGCTGATATGGAAGCAAAGGCATCTTCTATTATTGAAGATGGCAGTGTTGAAAGGAAAATTCGTACTTTAATGAGCACAATTCAGGTCTTGAATTCAGAACTGACGTCAAAAAATGTCAAACTTAATGAGTTGCAAGAAAAAATCGGCATGCTGGAAACATCCATGGGTACGCAGTCTGAGATCATTGTGGACGTCGTTGTTCCTGTTTACGCGGGTTTGGAAGAAACTCAGGAATGCATCGAATCTGCTTTAGCGACTTTGCCTCATTGGGCGCAACTGGTGGTGATCAACGATGCGTCGCCGGAGCCAGAACTGACTCAATGGTTACGCGAACGAGCGCTCACCGCTCGCATGACGCTGCTTGAAAATGAACAAAACTTGGGTTTTGTGGCTACGGTGAACCGTGGCATGAAGCTCAATCCAAAACGCGATGTCCTGCTTCTTAACAGCGATGTTGAGGTTGCCAACGACTGGCTTGAGCGTATTCGCGAAGCTGCATATTCACGCGGCAGAGTAGGCAGCATTACCCCTTTCTCGAACAATGCAACTATTTGCAGCTTCCCTAATTTCTGTGAAGATAATGAACTCTTTATGGGAATGAACGTGCAGCAATTGGACGATCAATTTTCGACTTACGGCAGCGAAAACAATCTGGTGGAAGTACCAACCGGCGTCGGTTTTTGCATGTACATTCGACGTGATTGTTTGAATGAGGTCGGCTATTTTGACGTTGAAACATTTGGCCGGGGCTATGGCGAGGAAAACGATTGGTGCCAGCGTGCAGCGAAAGCCGGTTGGCCGAATTTCCATCAGCTTAACGTCTTTGTTTATCACAAAGGTGGGGTAAGTTTCGCCGGAGAACAGAACCCGCGCAAGACACGCGCACTGGAACTGCTGAATAATCTTCACCCTAACTACACCAAAGATGTCATGGACTTTATAGCGCAGGATCCTGCGAAGAAAGCCCGTCAGCAGTTGTTATTGCGGATCCTGGCCAAGAAGGATATCAGCAAGGTTCTGCTGGTTTCCCATAAAATGGGTGGGGGAGTGACTCAACATCTGCGTGAACTGGCTACATTCTATAAAGAAAAGGTCCACTTCCTGCTGTTGACCCCTGAGGTTGAAGGACGTAGTGTCGCCCTTTCGTTAAATACGGATGATGCGGTATACCGTGAGAAGTTCATCATCGATATTGCTCATGGCTATGACACCCTGATCAATCTGTTACGTTTTATCGGTGTTGGGCATATTCATTTCCATCATCTGATCGGTGTGGCCGATAAAATCTTTGATCTGAAAAATAGTCTGTCATGCACCTACGACATTACCATCCATGATTACTATTTTGTTAACGCCAACCCGACACTGACCGATAAGAACGGGTTATTTGCCGGTGATGAAGTTGCCGTCCGCGATCGGGTGTGCAGTGAGCATTATCCTATTCCCGAAGGCCTGTCCGCCGAGCAATGGCGTACAAAATTGGCGCCGTGGCTGGATAGTGCGGAGCGGATCATTTTCCCCTCTGCAGATACCCAAGTCCGTTTCATTCGTGATTTCCCGAACAGTGCGCACAAAAGCGTTATTGCCTGGCACCCTGACTTTGAGGTTGATGCACCTTATCCTGAAGCTAACTCTGCTTATCAGGCGGGGCAAAAGCTTAAGGTATTGGTCCTTGGCGCGATAAGCCGTGAAAAAGGCGCTTTGATGCTGGATGAAGTGGCCAATGACTTGAAGCATGAAGACATCGAATTCCACCTTTTGGGGTATGCTTTCCGCCCTCTGTGTGATGCTGTCAAATGTCATGGCGCTTATTCAAGTCGCGATTTGCAACAGAAGCTGGATGAAATCAAGCCTGATGTGGTCTGGTATCCGGCTCAGTGGCCTGAAACCTACAGCTATACATTAAGTGTCGCTCTTGAACAGGGGATACCGGTTGTGGTGCCTAATATCGGTGCTTTTGGTGAGCGGGTGACCGGACGTCAATACAGTCGCGTGATTGCATGGGATACCTCTGTTAAGAAAATGTGCGAAATGTGGCGGTCTTTACGTAACGATCCTAAGGCTTTCTTTGGCGTCGGCAATGTGGAGGCACTACTTGATATTGCCCATGCCAGACGTACCGAGGATTTCTATAAGCACGAATATTTGCAAGAGAGCTGGCTGCGGGAAAGTGAGTTGGGGCGTATTGATTATAAGGCCCTGATTGCCTCGGTTTACTCCTCGGTTTATGTTGAGGTTGTACCTGTCGCGGCGGCTGCACCTCAAGGGCGCAAGGAAAAATTGCTGGCGATACTGTGGAAACTGAGTAAGCATCCTGCCCTGGCGTGGAGCGTCAAATTGGTACCTTATCGCCTGCAACGTTATGTGAAGCGATTTTTATCACGCAGAGCGATTCATGAAATAATCGGTTAATGCATTAGTCATTTGATGCACTTTCTACATCAGCCGGCGCTTTATGTGCCGGCTTTTCATTGTCAGTCTTAAACCATTACCTCATAGGGCGGTGTTGATTGAACCTGTGAGGCTCTAGCCTGAGCGGAACCCATGTCAGAAAATTCCAGCTTATTCCCCCATTAGTAACAAGGAATCACGGAGATGGGTTTTATGCAGTCTGGTGGGTAACAATAAAGTTTAGGCGATACTATATGATTTTTTAGCCCCCCTTCAGGGGGGATAAGCAAACCTACCATTGACGGCAGTTCTTACTTCATAGCCATTTCCTGGGGATTGAACTGTGGGGCGGTTGTCGGCAAAGGCTTTCTACGCAGGAACGGTCTCTCAACAATATGCCAGGAGAGTGCGCCCAGCAGTAATGTGATTCCGGCGCTTATAAACATGCTGCTATAAAATCCCAACGCAGTATTATTTATAATTATTTGCTGCACGGGGAAAGCATAGATATACACACCGTAAGAGTAGTCAAATCTGCCATAAATCAATCTGTCTGTAAGTGATGAGCCAGCGATGATAACCAGCGCAGGAATAATTATATAACCAAGAACACGGATATCATAACTCCCTTTTAGAGCATAAAGAAGAATGGCACCGGAGAAAAAAATGAAAGTCTTCGTGTTTTTCTTATTCCAACTTGTCTCGCTTAATGCCATTAAAGCACCTAAAAAGAAAGAAACGGCGCGGGGCGTGAATAGCTGTAACGAGATTGAGTAGAAACCTATAGTTGTTGGTTTTGACAGGAAATAGATACTGAGTACTATCATTGTGAGAAGAATAATGAGTACTGGCTTGATGTTTTTAACAAAGCAAAAAGCGATGCCGAGGATAAGATAGCAAGAAAATTCTAACGGTAATGTCCAAAGACTGCCGTTAATCGCATTGGGGTAAATATAATCCTGGGCCATGCCAATAGGATCTGCGCCTCGTAGGGCGACGAGATTAATTACAGCAAGAAGGGATCTTTTCGAAAAAACGCTTTCCGGTTGCAAAAAAAAACCAACGATACCGTACAAAATAAGACTACAAACTACTAACGCCGGGAAGATTCTTTTTATTCTTTTCTCCATAAATGAGAAGAAGCTCCCACTTCTCATTCCGGATTGGGCGATCAAGTATCCAGAAATACCAAAGAATATAACGACAGCTAACCCGCCGAAACTTTCAAGTCCCAGGAAGGAAGGCTCCATTTTCCCACTGAGGGCAAAATGATGTGAATAGAGAACAAGGAATGCTGCAAGAATACGAAAAACATCAAAACAATTTTTTTGATGAGAAGGTAGTGGTTTCATTTTCATCTATTATATAAAAAACGGATATAGGATTCTAGTCTATCTTTATTCAACTTTAAAGCTTTTCACAGAATGTCATCTTTTTTTTGATGGTTTTTGTAACAAAGAATGAAATTTCTTGCTAAGAAATTGTCCCATTGTGTGACCTATCGCACCAATCACTACCCACGTGGAGCCATCCTGAGTTAACATGTTTGCCACATCAAAAACCTGTTGGCCATGGGCCGTTAACAGGTGTCATCCTCAGACAGGAGTTCCTAAATGTCCAAGCAACAAATCGGCGTTGTCGGCATGGCGGTGATGGGCCGCAATCTGGCACTGAACATCGAAAGCCGTGGTTATACCGTTTCCATCTTTAACCGCTCAGGCGACAAGACTGACGAAGTTATTGCTGAGAATCCGGGCAAAAACCTGGCGCCGTTCTACACCGTCGAAGAGTTTGTCGAATCGCTGGAAAAACCACGCCGCATTTTGCTGATGGTGAAAGCGGGTGAAGCGACAGACAAAACCATTGCTTCCCTGACTCCGCACCTGGATAAAGGTGACATTCTGATCGACGGTGGCAACACCTACTATCAGGACACCATCCGTCGTAACCGCGAACTGTCTGATCAAGGCTTCAACTTCATCGGTACCGGCGTTTCCGGTGGCGAAGAGGGCGCGTTGAAAGGGCCTTCAATCATGCCTGGCGGCCAGAAAGAAGCGTATGAGCTGGTGGCGCCAATCCTGGAGAAAATCGCGGCGGTAGCCGAAGGCGAGCCTTGCGTGACCTACATCGGCGCTGACGGTGCCGGCCACTACGTGAAGATGGTGCACAACGGCATCGAATACGGCGACATGCAGCTGATTGCTGAAGCCTATTCTCTGTTGAAACAGGCGCTGAACCTGAACAACGAAGAGCTGGCTGACACCTTCGCCGAGTGGAACAAAGGCGAACTGAACAGCTACCTGATCGACATCACCAAAGACATCTTCACCAAGAAAGACGAAGAAGGTAAATACCTGGTTGATGTGATCCTGGATGAAGCAGCCAACAAAGGCACCGGCAAATGGACCAGCCAGAGCTCTCTGGATCTGGGCGAACCGCTGTCGCTGATCACCGAATCCGTTTTCGCGCGTTACCTGTCCTCACTGAAAGACCAACGCGTTGCCGCGTCTAAAGTGCTGACCGGTCCTAAAGCTGCGCCAGTAAGCGGCGACAAAGCTGAGTTCATCGAGAAAGTGCGCCGTGCGCTGTACCTGGGCAAAATCGTTTCTTATGCGCAGGGCTTCTCTCAGTTGAAAGCGGCTTCTCAGGAAAATAACTGGGATCTGCACTACGGCGATATCGCCAAGATTTTCCGCGCCGGCTGCATCATCCGCGCTCAGTTCCTGCAGAAAATCACCGACGCTTACGCAGACAATGCCGACATCGCCAACCTGCTGCTGGCGCCATACTTCAAGCAGATCGCTGACGACTATCAGCAAGCGCTGCGTGATGTGGTGTCCTACGCGGTGCAAAACGGCATCCCAACGCCGACCTTCTCTGCCGCCATCGCGTACTACGACAGCTACCGTTCAGCCGTTCTGCCTGCCAACCTGATCCAGGCGCAGCGCGACTACTTCGGTGCCCACACTTACAAACGTATCGACAAAGAAGGCGTATTCCATACCGAATGGATGGAATAATCCCGACGTTTGAAGCATAAAAAAGCCGCCGGCATTAAACCCGGCGGCTTCAGACTGCTGACAAAGCCCGTTATTAGGGAGAGCGTGGCGAAGGGGTCGTAGCGGCTTGCACGCCGACCCATTTGCCGGGAGCAAATTGGAACGACTTCATGTCGGCCCGCAGGGTGGGACACACGGACGTGTCCCATAATGCCCCTCGGTGCGCTAGGCCCGGGTATCTCGGGTTCAAAGACCACTTTGCCATCAAACTCAAGCCGCCGGTATTAAACCCGGCGGCTTTTTTATTTCCTGCTGCACGCGCATAAATCAGGGGTAAATGTATTTACCCCCTGTGAGCCAGGATTATTTCTGGTGCCGCTCGCGCAGCCGGCCAATCACCTTGCTCAAATCCAGATCCTGATCCTGCAGCAGCACCAGCAGGTGATAAATCAGATCGGAAGCCTCGTTGGTCAACTCTTCACGATCGTTCACCGTGGCGGCCAGCGCGGTCTCCACGCCTTCCTCACCCACCTTCTGCGCAATGCGCTTGGTACCGCTGGCGTACAGGCTGGCGGTGTAAGAGCTGTCCGGGCTGGCGGTCTTGCGTTCCGCCAACAGCTGCTCCAACTGATACAGAAAACCCCAATCGCTGGCGGCCGGGTGGAAGCAACTGCTGTTGCCCAGGTGGCAGGTTGGGCCAATCGGGTTGGCCAAAATCAACAGCGTATCGTTGTCGCAATCGGGAGTGATGCTGACCACGTTCAGGAAATGGCCGGAGCTTTCGCCCTTGGTCCACAGTCGCTGTTTGGTGCGAGAGAAAAAGGTGACCTTGCCGCTCTGTTCGGTGGTGGCCAGCGCTTCCTGGTTCATATAGCCGAGCATCAGCACTTCGCCGGATACGGCGTGCTGAACGATAACCGGCAGCAGGCTCCCGGTTTTTTCCCAGTCCAGCTGGTTTCTTTGTTGTTCTGTTAACACACGCGAATCTCCACGCCAAGGTCTGCCAGGAACTTTTTCAGTTCGCCGATATTAATGATTTGCTTGTGGAACACCGAAGCGGCCAGTGCGCCGTCGACGTCCGCATCGCGGAACGCTTCCAGAAAGTGTTCCATGGTACCCGCACCGCCGGAGGCGATCAGCGGCACTTTACACACTTCCCGCACCCGCCGAAGTTGTTCCAGATCGTAACCGTTGCGCACGCCGTCCTGATTCATCATGTTCAGCACAATCTCGCCGGCACCGCGTTTTTGCACTTCCTTAACCCAGTCCAGAGTTTCCCACTCTGTGACGCGGGTGCGGCTTTCGTCGCCGGTGTACTGATTAACGTGATACTTGCCGGTGTCGGCTTCGAACCAGGTATCAATCCCTACCACGATGCACTGCACGCCAAAGCGATCCGCCAGGCGGCTAATCAACGTCGGGTCGGCCAGCGCCGGTGAGTTAATGGAAATCTTGTCTGCGCCGAAAGAGAGGATCTGGCTGGCATCTTCCAGGCTTTTAATCCCGCCGGCGACGCAGAAGGGAATATCGATCACCTCCGCTACGCGCGACACCCAGCTCTTGTCTACCACCCGGCCATCGCTGGAGGCGGTAATATCGTAGAACACCAACTCGTCCGCGCCTTCTTGCGCATAGCGTTGCGCCAACGGCACGATATCGCCGATGATCTCATGGTTGCGGAACTGCACGCCTTTCACTACTTGCCCGTCTTTCACATCCAGACAGGGAATTATCCGTTTTGCCAGCATGCGATAGCCTCCTCAACGCTAAATTTACCTTCCAGCAGGGCGCGGCCTACGATGACGCCCTCAACCCCGCTACCGCGTAACTGGGCGATATCATCCAGATTGCCGATACCGCCGGATGCCTGGAAGGCGATCTGCGGATAGCGGCGGCTGATTTCCTGATACAGCGCCACGTTAGAGCCGGCCAACGTGCCGTCACGCGAAATGTCGGTGCACAGGACATGCTTCAGGCCGTAGGGCAGAAACTGCTCGACCACCTGTTCCAGCGTGGCGTCGGAGTTCTCCTGCCAGCCGCTAATTGCCACGTGCTTGGTACCTTCGGCGTCGATGCGTACATCCAGCGCCAGCACCAGGGCTTCCGCGCCGTAACGTTCGAACCAACTCTGTACCCGTTGCGGCTGCTTGACCGCCGTGGAGCCGATGACGACCCGGGTCGCGCCAGCCTCGAGCAGGGCCGAGACGTCCTGCTCGGTGCGAATACCGCCGCCGACCTGTACCGGTACGTCAACCCCTGCCAGCAGTTTGCGCAGCAGCGGGATCTGGCGCGCCGCCGGATCCTTGGCACCGGTCAAGTCGACCAGATGCAAGACTTGCGCGCCCTGTTGTTGGTAGTCCTGCAGACGTGAGCGCGGATCGTTGCCGTAGTCGCGCTGCTGACCATAATCGCCTTGATGCAAACGCACCACGTTACCGTCGATCAAATCCAAAGCCGGAATAATCATGCTGCCTACATCTCCAGAAAGTTTTTCAACAGCTGCGCGCCGGCCGCTCCAGATCGCTCTGGATGAAACTGCACGCCGAAGAAATTGTCTTTTTGCACGGCGGCGGTGAAGGGCTCGCCGTAGTTCGCCTGGGCGATGGTGCTTGAGCATATCGGCATCGCATAGCTGTGAACGAAGTAAAAGTAGGCACCGTCTTCGATACCGCGGAACAGATGATGGCCTGCCTGCGCGGAAACCTGATTCCAGCCCATGTGCGGCAACGGCAGGCCGAAGTCGGTCATCTGCATCACCGGAGTGTCGATAATGCCCAGCGTATTGATGCCGCCGCTTTCTTCGCTGCTTTTCGCCAGCAGCTGCATGCCGAGGCAAATGCCCAACACCGGCTGAGTGCAGGCTTTGATCAGATCAATCAGCTCGCGCTCTTTCAATTGGTCCATCGCCGCTTGCGCAGTGCCGACGCCCGGCAGGAACAGCTTGTCGGCGCGCAGCACGATCTCCGGATCACGGCTCACCTCCGGCTGGTAACCCAACCGCTGCACCGCATAGGTGACAGACGAAAGGTTGGCGCAGCCGGTGTCCAGAATCACCACGTTCATCACAGCACTCCTTTCGAACTTGGGAGGGTGTTGCCCTCAACGCGGATCGCCTGGCGCAGCGTGCGGCCAAACACTTTGAACAGGCTTTCGACCCGGTGGTGGTCGTTTTTGCCTTTGGTTTTCAGGTGCAACGTGCAACCCATGGTGTACGACAGCGAACGAAAGAAGTGTTCGACCATTTCGGTGCTGAGATCGCCGACGCGCTGGTAGTTGAACTCGGCTTTATATTCCAGGTGCGGGCGGCCGGAGATATCCAGCGCGCAGCGCGCCAGGCACTCGTCCATTGGCAGCACGAAGCCGAAACGGGCGATGCCGCGCTTGTCGCCCAGCGCTTTGTTCAAGGCTTCGCCGAGCGCCAGGCCGGTGTCTTCTACCGTGTGGTGATCGTCGATATACAGGTCGCCTTTCACGTCGATGTCCATGCGGAAGCCGCCGTGGGTGGCGATCTGATCCAGCATGTGGTCGAAGAAGCCGACGCCGGTCTTGATCTTGCTGCCGCCTTCGCGATCCAGCCAAACGTTGACGTCGATCTGCGTTTCTTTGGTGACGCGATTAACCCGCGCGTGGCGGTCACGTTGGGTCAATTGGCGCGTGATCTCTTTCCAGCCCAGCGTGTCGCGCTGATAGCGCAGCCCCTGAATGCCCATGTTTTCCGCCAACTGAACGTCGGTCGGACGATCGCCGATCACATAGCTGTGGGCGGTATCCATCACGCCCGGCTCCAGATAGCCTGTCACCAGCGCGGTCTTCGGCTTGCGGCAGTCGCAGTTGTCCGCCGGCAGGTGCGGGCAGATCAGGATATCTTCAAAGTGGACGCCCTGTGAGCTGAGGATCTGCATCATCAGGCCATGTGGCGCATCGAAGGTTTCCTGCGGGAAACTGGCGGTGCCGAGGCCATCCTGATTGGTGATCATCACCAGTTGATAACCCGCCTGCTGCAAACTCAGCAGCGAAGGGATCACGTCCGGCTCCAGCGCCAGCTTGTCCAGGCGATCGACCTGGAAGTCTTCTGGCGGTTCAGCAATCAGCGTGCCGTCACGGTCAATAAAGAGGAATTTCTGGCTCACATTGGCTCCTGGCGAGTCTTGGTTGCTCCGGGCAGGGCTGACAGCGCATCGACGACACGCCGACATTCTTCGCGGGTGCCTATGGTGATGCGCAGGCAACCGGACAACCCAGGCTGTTTATTTTGGTCTCTTAAGATAATGCCCTGATCCCATAAGGTTTTAAACACATTACTTGAGGCAGTGAATCGTGCCAGCAGGTAATTGCTGTCGCTGGTGAAAACCTGTTCAACGCAGGCGCAGTTTTCCAGTTCGCGTTGCAGCCAGCTGCGGTTGGCCGAGATCTCGGTAACGCGCTGACGCATGGTGCGGATCCCTTCGGTGCTGAGCGCCTGAGCGGCGATGTCGGCCACCGGCGTCGACAGCGGGTAGGGGGCAATTACCTTCAGCAGCAGGGTAATGAGCTCTTCGTTAGCCAACGTAAAACCGCAGCGCAGGCCGGCCAGCGCGAAGGCCTTCGACAGAGTGCGCAGGATCGCCAGGTGCGGGTAGTCCTTTAACCAACCGGCACAGCTTGCCTGTGGGCAGAATTCGATATAGGCCTCGTCAATCGCGACGATCGCCTTGCCTTTGGCCATCTCCAGCAGCGTGCGCAAGTCGTCGGGATCGATCAGATTGCCGGTCGGGTTGTTCGGGCTGCAGACATAAATCAGTTTCACGTTGTCCAGGCTGTCGGCGATAGCCGGCAAATCCAACTGCCAGTCTTGCTTGGCCGCTACGGTGCGGCGCTCCACGCCGAAGGTTTCGGCGCTCACGGCGTACATGCCGTAGGTCGGCGGACAGAACAAAATAGCGTCTTTGCCCGGCTCGCAGAACGCACGGATCAGCAGCTCAATGCCCTCATCCGCCCCACGGCTGACCAGCACCTGCTCTTTGTTAACCCCGGCGTAATCGGCGTAGCGCTCGATCACCAACGCGGGCTGGCACTCCGGGTAACGGTTAAAGGTTTGGGCGGTCAGTTGGAATTCCGGCGCCGTCGGGTATTCGTTGGCATTCAGCCACACGTCGCCGTTGCCGCCCAGGCGGCGTGCCGATTGATAAGGGGTCAGCTCGCGAACGTTGGCGCGTGCCAGATTTTCTATGCTCATGCTTGCTCCTTCAGGGCGGCAACGCGCAGGGTGACGGCGTTTTTGTGGGCAATCAATTGCTCGGCGGTGGCCAGCGTTTCAATGGTGGCCGCCAGATTCATAAAGCCCTGCGGCGTCAGTTCCTGCACCGTCATGCGTTTCTGGAAATCCGCCAGGCCCAGGCTGGAACAGGTGGCGGTATAGCCATAGGTCGGCAATACGTGGTTGGTGCCGGAAGCGTAGTCACCGGCGGACTCCGGCGACCAGTCGCCAAGGAACACCGAACCGGCGCTGGTGATGCTGTCGACCAGCTCGCGGGCGTTACGGGTCTGAATGATCAGGTGTTCCGGGCCATATTGGTTGCTGATGGCAATGCACTCGGCCAAATCTTTGGCGACGATCAGTCGGCTGCTGGCCAGCGCTTGACGGGCGGTTTCGGCGCGCGGCAACTGAGCTAACTGTTGCTCCACCGCAACGGCCACTGCTTGCGCCATGGCTGCGTCCGGGGTCAGCAGGATCACCTGGGAGTCTGGGCCGTGTTCCGCCTGCGACAGCAGATCAGAGGCGACAAACGCCGGGGTGGCGCCGCTGTCGGCGATCACCAGCACTTCGGAAGGGCCGGCCGGCATATCGATAGCCGCACCGTCCAGCCGTTGGCTGATCTGGCGTTTGGCTTCGGTGACAAAGGCATTGCCCGGTCCGAAGATTTTCGCCACACGTGGCACGGAATCGGTGCCGAACGCCATGGCGGCAATCGCCTGTGCGCCACCCACCTGAAACACTTCCCGTACGCCGCACAACTGCGCGGCATAGAGAATTTCGTCGGCAATCGGCGGCGGCGAACAAAGCACTACGCGGCGGCAGCCGGCGATGCGCGCCGGGGTTGCCAGCATCAGCACGGTAGAAAACAGCGGTGCGGAACCGCCGGGAATATACAGACCGACGGAGTCGATCGGGCGGGTTACCTGCTGGCAACGTACGCCAGGTTGGGTTTCCACATCGACCGGCGGCAGTTGTTGCGCATTGTGGAAGGTTTCCACATTGGCCACCGCCACCGCCATCGCCTGCTTGACCTCGTCAGTCAGGCGGGGGCCGGCTGCGGCGATTTGTTCTGCGGTGACGCGCAACGCACCAACCTCGGTTTTATCAAATTTGGCGCTGTAGTCACGCAGCGCCTGGTCACCGTTGGCCTTCACGTTGTCGAGGATTTCGCGCACCGTGCGGGTGATGCTGTCTTCGGCTGCGATCGCCGGGCGCATCAGCAGTTCTGCCCGCTGTTGTTCGCTGCAGTCCGCCCAATTGACGAGGGTATTGAAGGTCGACATGGCGTTACTCCATCATCTTCTCAATTGGCAGCACCAGAATGGAGCTGGCACCGAGCGCTTTCAGTTTCTCCATGGTTTCCCAGAACAGGGTTTCACTGCTGACCATGTGCATTGCCACGCGGTTTTGCGCGCCAGCCAGCGGCAGAATGGTAGGGCGCTCTGCACCCGGCAGCAGCGCGACGATTTCGTCCAGGCGCTCGCTCGGCGCGTGCAGCATGATGTATTTGGATTCACGTGCCTGGATCACGCCCTGAATACGGGTCATCAGGCGATCGATCAGCTGTTGTTTCGCCTCCGGCATTTCGCCGTCGCGCTGGATCAGGCAGGCTTTGGAGCGGTAAATCACTTCGACTTCACGCAGGCCATTGGCTTCCAGCGTTGCGCCGGTAGAGACCAGGTCACAGATGGCGTCGGCCAGACCGGCACGCGGTGCCACTTCGACGGAACCGTTCAGCAGGCAAGATTTGAAACGTACGCCCTGTTTGTCGAGGTATTGCTTCAGCAGGTGCGGGTAAGAGGTGGCGATACGGGAATCTTGCAGGCTTTGCGGGCCGTTGTATTCACTGTCGAGCGGTGCGGCCAGCGACAGGCGGCAGCCGCCGAAGTCCAGGCGGCGCAGGGTGAAGTAACGTGGGTCTTCGCCCTGTGCGCGACGGGTCAGCAGCTCTTCTTCCAGCACGTTCTCACCGATGATGCCCAGATCAACCACGCCATCCATGACCAGCCCCGGGATATCGTCATCACGTACGCGCAGGATATCAATCGGCATATTCTCGGCGAAGGCAATCAGGCGTTGTTGTTGCAGGTTGATTTTGATCCCGCAACGCGCCAGCAGTTCCTGGGATTCATCACTCAGGCGGCCTGATTTCTGCATTGCTATCCGTAAACGTGTTTTGTCCAGCATGGTAACCTCTGTTTTAATCTGTAATTTTATGAATTTATTGTAAAAATTATTTTTCTGTCTGTCCGGAGCCAAAAAAAAACCCTCGGAAGAAATCTTCCGAGGGCTCTCTCTTGCATTCTGCGCGCCACTGGAAGATTAAGAAACCGTCTCCCAGCACACATCGCCTGAAAGACTAGTCAGGATGATGGTGATGATGGTGGTTGAACTGAATGCGTGTCATGGTGTTTTCTCTGTAAAATGTCGGTACAAACCGAATTGCTAATTAACCTAAACTATCCGCTGTCTGTCGCGCAACCCTTTTTTACAGTCATAAATTTAATTTATTGAAACAGGGTGGGTTATTAGCTAGACACGGTTTTACCTAAGCTTAAGCAGGGTGGATTGTATCACCTCACGGAGTGGCGTAGCCTTAATGGGCAGAGCGCTGCGATCTTCAAGAGAGGAAGATAATGAAAAAGGTAGCCATTATTGGTCTGGGCTGGCTGGGGATGCCGCTGGCCCTGTCGCTGATGAGCCGTGGGTTTGACGTGGTCGGCAGTAAAACTACGCCGGATGGCGTCGAGGCCGCGCGCATGAGCGGGATTGAATGTTATCGGCTGGAAATGACGCCTGATCTGATTTGCGATCCGGACGATCTGGAGCCGTTGCTGAGTGTCGATGCGCTGGTGGTGACGTTGCCCGCTCGCCGTACCGTAGAAGGCAGCGAAAACTACTTCAATGCGGTTCGCATGCTGGTGGACAGTGCGATGGCCTTTGGCGTGTCGCGCATCATTTTTACCAGTTCAACCTCGGTGTATGGCGAAACGGCCGGCACGGTGCGTGAAGATTCGCCTCTGAGGCCGGTGACGCCCTCCGGGCGTGTGTTGGCGGAGCTCGAGCGCTGGTTGCATGAACTGCCTAACACCTCGGTGGATATTTTGCGTCTGGCGGGGCTGGTTGGCGCGGATCGTCACCCAGGCCGTTTCCTGGCCGGCAAAGTCGACGTCAAGGGCGGCTCGCAAGGGGTTAATTTGGTACATCAGGATGATGTGATTGCCGCCATTCAACTGCTGCTGAAGCTGCCGAAAGGCGGCCACGTTTATAATCTGTGCGCGCCGGCCCATCCGACCAAACGCGAGTTCTACCCGGCGCTGGCGGAGCAGTTGCATCTGGCCCCGCCACAGTTTGCCGCCGAGAGCGAGCAGGGCGGTCGGCTGGTGGACGGCAGCCGCATCTGCAACGAACTGGGGTTTGAGTACCAGTACCCGGATCCGGCACGTATGCCGGTCAACTAATTCGCCTCTCAAGCCCCGCTGTTGCGGGGTTTGTTTTTTGCGCTTCCCGCACCAATTGATTTAAATCCTCCAGCAACGCGCTCAACGCCTCCTTCGGCTGGCCGGGCCGTGTCACCAGGTTTAACGCCGCCTGATATGAGAGCGCTTGCCCACCCAATTGTTTCAATACCCCTTGTTCCACCCAGCGCGCGGCGTAATGGGTCGGCAGGTAGCCGAGATATTCCCCGCTAAGCACCAAATGGGCAACGCTTTCCATATGGTGGGCAACCGCGCCGAGGTTTAAAGGTGCGACAGGGCACAGCCGTTGCGCCAGCAGATAGCCACGTTTAACCCAGCGCGCATTTTCGATCTGTTCGCGGCTCGGTTGCTCGACGGTAAACAGCGGATGATCGTTGCTGCAATAAATCGCCTGCGTTTCCTGGAGCCACGGCTGATACTGTAATTCATTCAACTGCTGGCCAAAGTACCCGATCCCCAGATCGAGCTGTTGATTCAGCAGCCCCTGTTCGAGTTCGGCGGGGGCGCAAATCCGGCACTGCAACTGAACATCCTGATGCCGGTGCTGAAAATGTTTGATGGCGCGACTGAACGGATTGCCCGGCAGCGACACCAGGTTATCCACCAGACCGATCTGCAGATCGCCGGTCAGCAACCCATTTAGCGACTGGCTGACCCGGGTAAAGTCGCGTGCCGCGTTGAACAGACTGCGGCAGGCGATCAGTATGCGTTCCCCTTTCGGGGTCAGCATAAAACCGGATCGGCCACGTTGGCACAGGCGAAAACCCAGCCGAGTCTCCAACGTGGCGAGGTGGGTGCTGATGGTCGACTGATTCATCAACAGCGCCTCCTGGGCGGCGCTGACGCCCTGGGCTTCGGCTACGGCGACAAAAACCCGCAGCAGTCTGAGATCGATATCGCTTAGGTTGGTGAGCACCTTTCCCTCCGCAAGAATAGCCGGCCGTTAACCCTCTGATAACATCATCGCAATGGGCATCCAAGGTTGGAAGCCTGCGTTCATATGTCATGGATTTGAAATAAAAATCAATAGTTCAATGTGTTACTGGCATCGGCGTTTTCGATGCTTACATTCCAAAGAGGGAATGGTAGCCCTTTCTGGCGGCGGGTAGCCTGTGTTTGTTATCTGAATGTTGGCATTTTCGACGTCTGAGAAAAGGAAAAAACATGTTGAATCAACCCCAGAGCGGTAATGAAATGCCGCGTTTTGCCGGCATCCCCACCATGATGCGCCTGCCCGTAGCCGATGATGCCCAGGGGCTGGCTGCGGCCTTTGTCGGCGTTCCTCTCGATATAGGCACTTCGAATCGCAGTGGAACGCGCTACGGGCCACGGCAAATTCGCCAGGAGTCGGTGATGCTCCGTCCCTACAACATGGGCACCGGCGCCGCGCCTTTTGAGCGGCTGCAAGTCGCCGATCTGGGTGATATCGCCATTAATCCCTACAGCCTGGAGGACAGCGTTCGTCGCATTGAGCTGGCCTATAACGGCATTTTGTCCCACGGCTGCGTTCCGCTGACGCTGGGGGGCGATCACACGCTGACGCTGCCGATCCTGCGCGCCGTAGCCTGTCGCCATGGCCCGGTTGGGTTAATCCATGTTGACGCCCATTCTGACACCAACGAAGAGATGTTTGGCGAAAAGCTGGCCCACGGCACCACTTTTCGCCGCGCCTATGAAGAAGGGCTGCTGGAGCCGCAACGGGTGGTGCAGATTGGCCTGCGCGGCAGCGGTTATGCGGCGGACGATTTTGATTGGTCGCGGCGGCAGGGGTTCCGTGTGGTGCCAGCGGAGGAGTGCTGGTATCGCTCGCTGGTGCCGTTGATGGCGGAGGTGCGTCAGCAAATGGGCGGTGCTCCGGTTTACCTCAGCTTTGATATCGACGGGCTGGATCCGGCGTTTGCGCCAGGCACCGGGACGCCGGAGGTGGGGGGGCTGTCGGTCTGGCAGGGGCTGGAGATTGTCAGGGGATGTCGGGGGCTAAATCTGATCGGCGCGGACGTGGTGGAGGTCTCGCCGGCTTATGACCGTTCCGGCAACACAGCTCTGCTGGCGGCAAACCTGCTGTTTGAAATGCTGTGCGTCCTGCCTGACAGATAAGACGCTGCGAACCTGGACCGGCGGAGCCGTTGCGCCTGAGTTCAAATAACAACAAGCATACGGAGTTGCCGATGAATCTCGATCTGCTGGTAGTGGTGTTTTATTTTTTGATGATAGGGGCGGTGGGCTGGTTGGGCGTACGGCGTGCCACCACCAAAGAGGATTATCTGGTTGCCGGCCGCAATCTGGGGCCGGGGCTGTATCTGGGTACGTTGTCCGCCGTGGTGCTCGGTGGCGCGTCAACCATCGGCAGCGTCAAACTGGGTTACACCTATGGCATATCCGGCGCGTGGCTGTGCGGCGCACTGGGGGCGGGCATTGTGGTATTGAGCACGGTGTTGGCCAAGCCGCTGCTCCAGTTAAAGCTGTATACCGTCAGCCAGGTGCTGGCGCGCCGCTATCACCCGGCCGCCAGGGTCACCAGCGGCGCCATCATGTTGGCGTATGATCTGATGGTTGCGGTGACCTCGATTATCGCCATCGGCAGCGTGATGCAGGTGATGTTTGAGCTGCCTTTCGCCACGTCGATTCTGCTGGGGGGCGGTTTGGTGGTGCTCTATTCTACGCTGGGCGGCATGTGGTCACTGACGCTCACCGATATCATCCAGTTTATCATCATGACCGTCGGCATGATGCTGGTGCTGATGCCGATGAGTATCGTCAAGGCCGGCGGCTGGGAAGCCTTCAGCAACCTGTTGCCGGCCGGTTACTATCAGCTGTCGTCCATCGGTCTGGACACCATACTGGTGTTTTTCCTGATCTACTTCTTCGGCATCCTGATTGGCCAGGATATCTGGCAGCGGGTATTCACCGCCCGCAGCGCCAATGTTGCGCGCTATGCCGGCCTGGGGGCCGGGCTGTACTGTGTGCTGTATGGCGTCACAGGTGCGTTGATCGGCATGGCCGGCAAGATTGTTCTGCCGCAGTTGGCCAACACCGACGGTGCCTTTGCCGCCATCGCTCAGGCGGTATTACCGGCAGGCATTAGCGGGCTGGTGGCCGCCGCCGCCCTGGCTGCGCTGATGTCAACTGCCAGCGCATGCCTGTTGGCTTCATCCACCATCGCGTTGGAAGACGTTTTGCCGGCGATCTGCAAGCGGCCTTCGGGCGGGCTGGCGGCCGGACGATTGACCACCCTGATCATGGGCGTGATTATGCTGGGGCTGGCGTTTCTGGTACGGGATGTCATGGCGGCACTGACGCTGGCCTATAATCTGCTGGTGGGCGGCATGCTGATCCCGCTGGTCGGGGCGATTTTCTGGCAGCGTGCCACCAGCACCGGCGCTATCGCGAGCATGTTGGCCGGTAGCCTGTGCGTGTTGGGGCTGATGTATTATCACGGCATTGAGGCCAACAGCCCGATCTACGGCGGGCTGCTGGCGGGCGGTGTAGCCTTTGTGGTTGGTAGTCTGTTGACCCGGCAAAGCCCGCAACCGCAGGTACAGTCCGAGTAATTTGGAAAAACGGGGTTGCCGTTTACAACCAGCCGGATTTCTTCAGTTTCTGATACAGGAAGAAACAGCCGGCGACGGTTACCCCGAGGGTGGCGTGGTAGGCCCAGGGGAGTTTCAGTTCAGGCATGTCGGAAAAGTTCATGCCGTACAGGCTGAAAACCACGGTCGGGATCGCCAGAATAGCCCCCCAGCCGGCCAGCCGTTTCACCACTTCGTTCTGTTTAACGGTGACCAGCGCCAGGTTCACGTGCATCGCATTGGTCAGCATTTCGCGCATATCGTCGATATTGCTGACCACCTGACGTGCATGATCCTGAACGTCCCGCACGTAGGCACGCAGCTCCTTCGGGATCACCTCTTCATGCAGGCGAATGAGTTGATTACAGATTTCGTCCATCGGCCATGCGGCATTGCGCAGCGCCAGCAAGTGCCGCCGCAGGGTATAGACGTTTTCAATGGCGGCTTGATCAAACTCCGATTTGAACATGTTGGCTTCGATGCCCTCGATGCTCGCCTCGAATTTGGCCACTACGGTGCGGTAGTTATCCACCACAAAGTCCAGTACCGAATACAGCGCAAAGCCGGGGCCGTGGCACAGCTGCTTCTGGTTCTCCTCCGCTTTGGCTCTGATAGGCGCATAGCTGGGTGACGCGCCGTGGCGCACCGTGACCAAAAAGTTTTTACCCACGAAGAAGTGGGTTTCACCGTACTCGACTTCGTTCTCGCCCCATTGCGCGGTTTTGACCACGATAAACAGCGAATCGCCGTAGGCTTCGAGCTTGGGCCGTTGGTGGGCGCACAGCGCATCCTCAATCGCCAGATCATGCAGGCCAAACTCTTCCTGCACCTTGCGCATAAAGGCGTCCTCCGGCTGCCAAAGCCCGAGCCAGACGAAGGTGTCCGGCTGTTTGACCACGTCGCTGATGTCATCAATGGTCACTTCACCCAGCCGTTTACCGGCTTTGTACGCCACGCTGTTCACAACCATGGTTGTGGTTTCCATCAGGCCACCTGTTATTCAATAAGGGTTTTGGTGAGCAAATAACATTCATGCTCCACCGGGTAATTCTGTAGCGTCATCTGGAGTTGGTAGCCAAGTTTCTCGTAGAACGGCCGCGCCTGGAAACTGAAGGTATCTAAACGAACGTAACGACAGCCACGGGCGATAGCTTCCTGTTCGGCGGCCAGCAGCACTTTGCGGCCCAGCCCGGTGCCACGCTGCGAATCCGCCACCCATAGCCAGTCGACACTGAGCCAGTTGCCCCAGGTCTCTGCGGTCAGCCCGGCGACAACCTGACCGGAAGCATCCCGGGTATAGACGCCAAGCGGTTTGCGCTGGCTGGCATCAATGTACGGGCTGTTATGGGCCCTCAGACCTTGTCGGATGGCGTCAAGGGTGTCTTCATTGAGTGTATCGGTTACGGTGATATCCATATTTCCTCCTGAGTAATCCGTTAACTTAAGCTCAGTTTGGCTAAAATTCAACATATTGAAATTTAAAACAAACGTCGGAATCGACCTGCTGGGCTACACTGAATGGGTCGTTTTTTGTCCAGGAGGATGCCATGCACCGATTGACCATGATGGCCGGTTTGCTGTTATTCAGTGGCCTGCTGCAGGCCGCACCGGCGGTAACGCTATTGCAAGACAAGCTGGAACACCCGTGGTCGCTGGCGTTTTTGCCCGGTGAACAAGGGATGTTAATTACCGAACGGCCGGGGCGTTTGCGGTTATGGCAGCAGGGCAAAGGGCTGTCAGCGCCGATTACCGGTGTGCCGCAGGTGTATGCCGAAGGGCAGGGCGGCCTGTTGGAAGTGCTGTTGGCGCCAGATTTTACCGACAGCCGAAGGATCTATCTCAGCTTTGCCGAAGCGGGCGATAACGGCAAGGCGGGCACCGCAGTGGGCTATGGGCGGCTGAGCGCCGACAACCGGCGGCTGGACGGTTTCAAGGTGATTTTCCGCCAGCAGCCGAAGCTGTCGGTCGGCAACCATTTTGGCGGCAAGTTGGCGTTCGATCGTCAGGGCTATCTGTTTATCGCGTTGGGTGAAAATAACCAACGGCCGACGGCACAAGATTTGGACAAGCTGCAGGGCAAGGTGGTGCGCTTAACTGCCGATGGCGCGGTGCCGCCGGATAATCCGTTTGTCGGCCAGGCCGGCAAGCGGTCGGAAATCTGGTCTTATGGTCACCGTAACCCGCAAGGACTGGCGCTGAACCCGTGGAACGGGGCACTTTGGGAGCACGAGCACGGCCCGCGCGGCGGCGATGAGATCAATCTTCCTCGGGCGGGCAAAAACTACGGCTGGCCTATCGCCACCTACGGCATCAATTACTCAGGTCTGGCGATCCCGGAGGCGAAAGGGCAGAAAGTGGCCGGCACCGAACAGCCATTGCATTATTGGCAAGTATCGCCGGGCATCAGCGGCATGGCGTTTTACAACGGCAGCCGTTTCCCGGAATGGCAGGGCTCGCTGTTTATCGGCGCGCTGGCGCAGGAGGCATTGATTCGTTTGACGTTGCAGGGCGACAAGGTGATCGCCGAACAGCGGTTGCTGGAGGATCGAGGGGAAAGGATCCGCGAGGTACGGACAGGGCCGGATGGCTATATTTATCTGTTAACCGATGCGGATAACGGCAAGCTGTTGCGTGTCGGGCTGACGGAGAAATCATAGCGCCCCAACGGGGCGCGCAACACTCAGGTTAACTCGCTCATCACGGCGCGTTGATAGGCCGGGCGTTCGGTCAACCGTTGGTACCAGCGCTCCATGTTCGGGCGCGGACGGCGCTCAATCGGCATGGAGAACCAGGCGTAAGCAAAGCTGCCGAGCGTAATGTCGCCGAAACCGAAGGCTTCGCCGGACAGATAAGGCTGGCTGCCCAGAGTGGCTTCCACCACATCGAAATGTTTTTCCAGCGTGGCGATAGCCGCTTCGATTTTCGCCATGTCGCGCAGTTCCGGTTTAGTGCGCACCAGTCCCCAGAACACGATGGAGAAGGACGCGACGATAGTGGAGGTTGTCCAGTCCATCCACTTCTCTGCGCTGGCTCGCGCCTGCAGATCCTGCGGGTAGAACGGCTCGCTGCCAAACTTCGCCGCCAGATAACGCACGATGGTATTCGATTCCCACAGCACGAAGTCATCGTCTTGCAGCAACGGCACCAGGCCATTCGGGTTTAACGAACGATAGAGCTCTTCGTTCACCTTACCGAATGCGCCGCCGGCATTGATATGGGTGTAGCTTAACTCCAGCTCTGCGGCGCACCACAGCACTTTCCGGACATTGTTTGAATTCTCACGACCCCAGATGGTCAACATAGCGCGCCTCTTTAAACTTCAGCGGATTAACAAACCTAAGTGATTATTCTTACGCCATAATTTTGTTTTTGTCACATCCGGATGGCATTTTTTGCCTGCTTTCAGCGTTCCCAGCGGCACACTTCCCAGCCGTGTTCGACCGCCAACGCATGCAGCTCGCTGTCTGGGTTAATCACCGTAGCGCTGTCGACATATTCCAGCATCGCCTTGTCGTTCAGCGAGTCGCTGTAACCGTGGCTGTGTTCGAAACTCAGCTCCGGGTGTTCCGCCAGCCACTGTTTCAGGCGGATCACCTTGCCTTTTTGATAGGTCATGGTGCCGTAGGTGTCACCGGTGAAGCGTCCGTCTTCAATGGAGACGCCAATCGCCAGCGCACCGTCGGCACCGAGCTGTTCGGCTATCGGCGCGACCAGATGTTCGCCGGTGGCGGAAATGACCAGAATGCAGTCGCCGCGCTCGCGGTGCCACAGCAATCGCTCACGTGCCGCGGGATAAACCCGCGGCAGGATATCGCGTCGGATATAGCGCTGTACCCAACCGGCCACCGTCTGGGTGCTTAAGCCGGTCAGCGGCGTCAGGGTGGCCTGCATGTAGTCCTCCATGGACAGCTTACCCTGATAATAGAGCTGCATCAGCTGTTGTTCCTGCTGTTCCAGTTCCGCCGGCGCGAACCCTTCCGCCACCAGCCAACGGATCCACAGGCTGGCGCTGTCATCATCAATCAGGGTCTCATCCAGGTCGAACAAGGCTAAATCCATCAGTATTTCTCCGGCAGGCAGGGAGGGAAACGGGGGGTTGAATACAACAATAGCGGATACCCTATGCCGCCAGCCAGCGGCGGCGACGAAATTGCGCAGAGCATAAGAAACATTGATGACAGTTTTACGTCATTTTGTTGAACCTTTGCATATCTTAGAACGCAACAATATTGGCTCGCCCGTCAGGCCGGATGATAACTATAGGGGCATGCACAGGCCATTCAGGAGCTGAAAATGTTGATAATTCGCCTTTATACCGGCCCGGTTTTTGTTGGGGATGACGAGGAACAGGACAATGACACCACCACTGACGCTGAAGACGCTGCCGCTGTTGGATCTTTCGCAGCTTGACGGTGATGCGCAGCAGCGGCAGACGTTTCTCGATGGCTTGCGTGCGGCGGCGCGTGACGTAGGTTTCTTTTATCTGCGCGGACACGGCGTTGATACCCGGCTGAATGCGCAATTGCAGCGGCGGGCAAGGCAATTTTTCGCGTTACCGGAAGCGGACAAGCTGGCTGTGCAGATGGTCCATTCGCCGCACTTTCGCGGTTATAACCGTGCGGCAGCGGAGTTGACCCGCGGCCAGCCGGACTGGCGCGAGCAGTTTGATATCGGCGCGGAACGCCCGGCGTTGCAACTGGCCGAAGAAACGCCGCGCTGGGCACGATTGCAGGGGCCGAATCAATGGCCAGAGGCGCTGCCCGAGCTGAAACCGCTGCTGTTGCAATGGCAGCAAGCGATGACCGGCATGTCGTTGCGGTTACTGCGCGCTTTTGCGCTGGCGCTTTCGTTGCCGGAGCAGGCGTTTGACCCGCTCTACGGCGAGAAGCCGAATGAACACATCAAGCTGATCCGTTACCCGGGGCGCGAAGCGACCGCCAGCGGGCAGGGGGTAGGTGCCCATAAGGATTCCGGTTTTCTCAGCTTCCTGCTGCAAGACCGGCAGAAAGGTTTGCAGGTCGAAGTCAGCGAGGGGAACTGGGTCGACGCCGAGCCGCGGGAGGAGACCTTCGTGGTCAACATTGGCGAATTGCTGGAATTGGCGACCAACGGCTATTTGCGCGCTACGGTGCATCGGGTGGAGACGCCGCCGGCGGGAAGCGACAGGCTGTCGATCGCTTTCTTCCTGGGGGCACGGTTAGACGCCGTGGTGCCATTGTATCAACTGCCTGCGCAACTGGCGGCAGAGGCGCGCGGCCCGGCCAGCGATCCGCATAATCCGCTGTTCCGCGACGTGGGCTTTAACTATCTGAAGGGGCGGATCCGTTCCCACCCCGATGTGGCGCAGCGCCACTATCAGGATGTCGTCGGCGTTTGACTGCGGAAGGCTTGGCAATAAACCATGCCTTCAGGCTGTTGACAAAGCCCGTTATTAGGGAGAGCGTGCCGAAGGGGTCGTAGCGGCTTGCCCGCCGACCCATTTGCCGGGAGCAAATGGGAACGACTTCATGTCGGCCCGCAGGGTGGGACACAGGGATGTGTCCCATAATGGCCCCTCGGTGCGCTAGGCCCGGGTATCTCGGGCTCAAAGGCAACTTTGGCATCAACCTCAAGGCCTGGCAGTAAGCCAGGCCTTCTTGTTCATGACGGGGGATTATTCCGCCAGCGCCTGTTGCAGATCGGCGATCAAATCTTCCACATCCTCAATCCCCACCGACAGGCGCAGCAGCTGCGGCGTGATGCCGGTTTTCAGCCGCTGCTCCAGCGGGATCGACGCATGGGTCATGCTGAATGGCTGGCTGATCAGGCTTTCAACGCCGCCCAGGCTTTCCGCCAGGGTGAACAGTTGCGAACGCTTGATGACCCGGCGCGCAAAGGCGTCATCACCTTTCAGCCGGACCGAAATCATGCCCCCGAAGCTGCTCATTTGCTTCGCCGCCAGTGCGTGCTGCGGGTGGCTCGGCAGGCCTGGGTAATAAACCTCCTCCACCTGCGGCTGGGTTTCCAGCCACTGGGCGATACGCAATGCACTGTTGCTGTGGCGCTCCATGCGCAGCGCCAGTGTACGGATGCCGCGTAGCGTCAGGAAGCTGCTGAAGGGATCGAGGATGCCGCCCACGGCGTTCTGCAGGAAGCCCAGCTGTTCCGCCAACTCTGCGTTATCGCCCACGGCGGCAACCCCGGCCACCACGTCGGAATGTCCATTAAGGTATTTGGTGGCGGAATGCACCACCACATCGAATCCCAGCTCCAGCGGTCGCTGAATATACGGCGAGGCGAAAGTGTTGTCCGCCACGCTGATCAACCCGTGTTTTTTGGCGATAGCGGCAATGGCGCTCAGATCGGCCAGCTTCAACAGCGGGTTGGTGGGCGTTTCTACCCAGATCATTTTGGTCTCCGGCTCTATCGCCTGTTCCAGCGCGGCGATGTCCGCCGGGGAAACATAAGTGACGCGTAAACCGGCGGTGCGGCTGCGCACTTTTTCCAGCAGGCGGTAGGTGCCGCCGTACAGATCGTCGACCGCCACCAGATGGCTGCCCTGATCGAGCAGCTCCAGCACCGTTGAGCAGGCCGCCAGGCCGGAGGCAAAGGCGTAGCCGCGGCTGCCGCCTTCCAGCTCGGCGATGGCGCTTTCCAGCGCGGTGCGCGTAGGGTTGGCGCTGCGTGAATATTCGTAGCCGGTGTGCTCGCCCGGCGCCGGTTGGGCGTAGGTCGAGGTGGCATAGATAGCCGGCATCACTGCGCCGGTGGCGTCCGGGGTGTATCCGGCATGAACGGTCAACGTATCGAACTTGGCCATACAATAATCCTTATTAACGTAATTTTTGGCGCCAGGCGTTAAGCACGTCTGTCCGGGTAATCAGGCCGAGGAAGCGCTCGCCGTCGAGCACCACCGCAACGTGGCCGTGATTGAAGGTGGCGAGCAAATCCTGATAGCTGGCCTCTTTTTGCAAGGTGTTGACGGATTGGGTCATGGCGCGGGTGGCCGGCAGACTAAAGTGGCTGGCGTCTGCCTGAACCGCATTGAGCAGATCCCACTCATCGATCAGACCGACCACGCGATCGCCCTCCAATACCGGCAGTTGCGAAATGTCATACAGCCGCATGCGGGCATGGACGATCGCCAGAGTATCTTCCGGCACGACCGACACCGCTGCGCCCTCGTCGTGACGGTAGGCGATCAGATCGCGCAGATCGTCGTGCTGCGGTTTGCTCAACAGGCCCTGTTCCAGCATCCAGTGATCGTTATACATTTTGGACAGGTATTTGTTGCCGCTGTCGCAAACGAAGGTGACCACGCGTTTTGGTTCGGTCTGCGCCCGGCAATAGCGCAGCGCGGCGGCTAAAAGGGTGCCGGTGGATGAACCGGCCAGCACGCCTTCTTTGCGCAGCAGATCGCGTGCGGTGGTGAAGGCTTCGGCATCACCGATGCGGTAAGCGTTACGCACCTGATTGAAGTCACTCAGTGGCGGAATGAAATCTTCGCCGATGCCTTCCACCAGCCAACTGCCGGCTTCGCCGATCTGGCCGTTATCGAGATAGTCCGCCAGGATCGAGCCTGCAGGGTCGGCCAACACAAACTCGGTTTGCGGCGACACGTCGGCAAAATACCGGCTCAGGCCGCCCAGCGTGCCGCCGGAACCGACGCCGACCACGATGGCGTCCACCTGATTCTCCATCTGCTGCCACAGCTCAGGCGCAGTGGTGCGGGTATGGGCCGCCGGGTTGGCCGGATTGTTGAACTGATCGATATAGAACGCACCGGGGATCTCATCCGCCAGCCGTTTGGCGTAATCCTGATAGTAAGCCGGGTGGCCTTTGCCCACGTCCGAACGCGTCAGCACCACCTCAACCCCCAGCGCACGCAGATGGAAAATCTTCTCGCGGCTCATCTTGTCCGGCACCACCAGCAGCAGTTTATAGCCCTTCAGGGCTGCCACCAGCGCCAGCCCCAGGCCGGTATTGCCGGCGGTGGCTTCAATGATGGTGCCGCCGGGCAGCAGGCTGCCGTCACGTTCGGCCTGCTCGATCATCGACAGCGCCACGCGATCCTTGATCGAGCCACCGGGGTTTTGGTTTTCCAGTTTGACGAACAGCCGGCAGGGGCCGGTATCGAACTGGGTCAGTTCCAGCATCGGGGTATTGCCGATCATGTCGATGACGGAGTGCGGTATTGCCATGGGTAATCTCCAGGATAATTCGGTTTAAAAACCGTTATCTGGATGATAGCGCTGTAAATAAGCGCATTAAAAAGAACAAATAACCGTTCAATATGCATTTTTGGAATATATTAGTCTGATTTGGACGTATGGAAGCGCAGATGTGCGGCGGTTCAGATGTGCAGCCGTATAGCCGTTAGTGGTATAAAAAAACATCCGATGGCTGGCTTTTCATCCAAATTGCGCGACAGAGCGTACAGTTATGTAAAAATGATGAAAATTCATGCTAAACCCTGCAAAAATAAGATAAATCTAATAAACTCACAGCAAGGGCATTTTTGGTGCGCCGCTCACCCCGTTGGGGGGCCGCAGGGAGTCTGCGGTTGGCAAACGCGCGCCGAGCCACTCTCGCTGGTTGGCTGAAAACGTGAACATGTTTGAAAGTTAACGCTATTTCAATGATTTGAATGGACACTCTGGCGACGTCATGATGAAAAAAAACTTATCCACCTCCCTGAAGAAATTGACCTTTAGCGTCAGCATTTTGTTGTTGGCTACACCTGCGCTCCAGGCAGCCGAAGCGCCGGCGGCCCCGCAGGTTGACGCCAAGGCGTTTGTGCTGATGGATTACAACAGCGGCAAAATCCTGACGGAGGGCAATGCCGATACCCGGCTCGATCCCGCCAGCCTGACCAAGATCATGTCCAGCTATGTGATTGGCCAGGCCATCAAGGCCGGCAAGATCAAGCCGGAGGACATGGTCACCGTCGGTAAGGACGCCTGGGCAACCGGCAATCCGGCGCTGCGCGGCTCTTCGCTGATGTTTATCAAACCGGGCGATCAGGTGCCGGTAATGGAACTGAACAAGGGCATCGTCATTCAGTCGGGCAATGATGCCAGCATCGCGCTGGCCGATTATGTCGCAGGCAGCCAGGATTCGTTCGTCGGCCTGATGAACAACTACGCCAAATCACTGGGTTTGCAGAATACCCATTTCCTGACGGTGCATGGCCTGGATGCGGAAGGGCAGTACAGCACCGCACGTGATATGGCGCTGCTGAGCCAGGCGCTGATCCGTGACGTGCCGGATGAGTATGCGCTGCATAAGGAAAAAGATTTCACCTTCAACAAGATCCGTCAGGTTAACCGCAACCGCCTGCTGTGGAGCTCCAACCTGAATGTCGACGGCATCAAAACCGGCTACACCGGTGGTGCCGGCCATAACCTGGTGGCATCCGCTACCGACGGCCCGATGCGCCTGATCTCGGTGGTGCTGGGCGCGCCGAGTGACCGTATTCGTTTCAGCGAAAGTGAAAAACTGCTGACCTGGGGTTTCCGCTTCTACGAAACGGCCACGCCGATCAAGACCGACAAGCCGTTTGTCACCCAGCGCGTGTGGTTCGGTGAAATCAACGACGTGCCGCTGGGCGTCGCCAAAGATGCGGCGGTCACTATCCCGAAAGGGCAGATGAAAAATCTGAAAGCCAGTTACAAACTGAATCAGCCCACGTTGGAAGCGCCGCTGGTGAAAAACCAGGTGGTGGGCACCATTGACTTCCAGCTTGACGGTAAAACCATTGAGCAATACCCACTGGTGGTGATGCAGGAAGTGAAAGAAGGCAACTTCTTCAGCCGCATTTGGGACATGGTGATGATGAAGCTGACCCAGTGGTTCGGTAGCGTCTTCGGTTAACGGCAATAATAATGAAAGAGGGCGCAATGGAAAACATTGCGCCCTCGCTTTTATCAGTTACAGGCCACAACCTTGATCGCCAGGCCGCCTTGCGACGTTTCGCGGTATTTGGCGTTCATGTCTTTGCCCGTCTCATACATGGTTTCAATCACCTTATCCAGGCACACGCGCGGCTCGCTGGTGCGACGCAGCGCCATGCGTGCGGCATTGACCGCCTTCACCGCAGAAATCGCGTTACGTTCGATACAAGGCACCTGAACCTGGCCGGCCAGCGGATCGCAGGTCAACCCCAGATGGTGCTCCATGGCGATCTCCGCCGCAATGCAAACCTGCGCCGGGCTACCGCCCATCAGCTCCGCCAATCCCGCAGCCGCCATTGAGCAGGCGACGCCCACTTCCCCCTGGCAACCCACTTCTGCGCCGGAAATCGACGCGTTCATCTTGTACAGCGCGCCAATCACGCCCGAGGCCAGGAAATAACGGGTATAGGAATTCGGATTCACCGGGCGAATAAACTGGTCGTAATAGGCCAGCACCGCCGGGATGATGCCGCAGGCACCGTTGGTCGGCGCAGTCACCACGCGGCCGCCGGCGGCGTTCTCTTCGTTCACGGCGAAAGCGAACATGTTGATCCAGTCAACCACGTTCATCGGGTCGATATTGTTTTTGTCGCCGGTGACCAGCATGCGGCGCAGGGCGGCGGCGCGGCGCTGGACTTTCATCGGGCCGGGCAACAGGCCTTCGCTGTTCATGCCGCGTTCGATGCCGGCGCGCATCACCTGCCAGACGTCGGCGAAGTGGGCGTCGATCTCGGCCTTGCTGTGCAGCGCCAGCTCGTTTTGCATCACCATGCCGGATAGCGACAGGCCTGAATCCTTGCAGTGTTGCTGCAGGTCACGCGCCGATCGGAACGGGTAGGGCACCTGAGCCTGATTTGTCGCGGGTTGGCCGAAATGTTCTTCATCGACGATAAAGCCGCCGCCGGTAGAGTAATAGGTTTTACTGTGCAGCAGTTGTTCACCGGCAAAGGCGCGAATCCGCATGCCGTTTTCGTGCAGCGGCAGGTTATCGCTGTGGAAGTTCATGCCGCCTTGCAACGGGAAATCCACCTCATGGCGGCCGTTAGCCAGCAGCAGGCGACCACGTTGTTCTACGTCGCGGATAAAACCGGCGATGCCGTCAATGTCCACGTCATGCGGCAGGCTGCCCGCCAGCCCCATGATAATCGCGATGTCGGTGTGGTGACCCTTGCCGGTCAGAGACAGCGAACCGTACACATCCACTACCACGCGGGTGGTATCCATCAACTGTTGATGGGCAATCAAATCATCGGTGAACAGCTTGCCGGCTTTCATCGGGCCGACGGTGTGGGAGCTCGATGGGCCGATACCAATTTTGAAAATATCGAAAACGCTGACCATGGTCTAGCCTCCTTCTTCAGGTGTTATACCCTTCATCTTTCAAGCCACAGCGTTGTTGCCTGCACGCACTCACCCCATTCACTTACCTAAGTAAGCTCTTGGGGACTAGCTATAGCGTATAGGCGCTTTTAATGAAGGGGGGCAGTGCAGAGAAGCCGGCGCACGGGGCGCCGGCGGAGCTTGATTAGAGGCTGTACAAGATAGCGGAGATGGCAATCAGGCCCATCGCGACGACGAATACGTTGCTGATGTGGCCGCTGTATTTGCGCATTGCAGGCACTTTGCGGATAGCGTACATCGGCATCAGGAACAGCAGCATGGCGATGATTGGGCCACCCATGTTTTCGATCATACCCAGGATGCTTGGGTTCAGGGTCGCGACAATCCAGGTGGTGATCAGCATGAAGATGGCGGTGATGCGGTTCAGCTTGTTGGTGCTGATGGTTTTGCCACGGCTCTTCATCGATTTGGCAATCAGGCCGTTAAAACCTTCACGTGCGCCCAGGTAGTGACCGAGGAACGACTTGGTGATGGCGATAAAGGCGATAACCGGCGCGATGTAGGCGATCATCGGGTTGTTAAAGTGGTTGGCCAGGTAAGACAGAATCGAGATGTTCTGCGCCTTGGCTTCCGCCAGGTTCTCCGGAGACAGGCTCAGTACGCAGCTGAACACGAAGAACATGACGGTCAGCACCATCATGATGTGGGCGTAACCCAGAATGCGAGAACACTTTTTCTCGGCAACTTCCTGGCCATACTCTTCACGCTTGGCTACGGCAAAGGCGGAGATGATCGGCGAATGGTTAAAGGAGAACACCATGACCGGGATCGCCAGCCACAGGGTAATCACCAGACCGTGGCCCATGCCGGTGCCTGCACCGGAAAGAGAGACGTTCTCGAAGATGGCGCCAGTCCAGTTCGGGATCAAATACACGGCCAGCAGCATCAGCACGGCGACAAACGGGAACACCAGGATGCTCATGGTTTTCACGATCGCTTGCTCACCGAAACGCACGATGGTCATCAAGCCGACGATCAGAATCAGCGACAGAATGGCGCGCGGTGGTGAGGTCATACCCAACTGGTGGGTAATGAAGCTGTCGACGGTATTGGTGATCGCCACGCTGTAAACCAGCAAGATTGGGTAGATAGCGAAGAAGTAGAGCAGGGTGATCAGCTTACCGGCGCTGATGCCGAAGTGTTCTTCAACGACTTCGGTGATGTCTTCACCGGCATTTTTGCCGGAGAGTACGAAACGGCACAGGCCACGGTGGGCGAAGAAGGTCATCGGGAAAGCAATGATGGCCATGATGATCAAAGGAATCAAACCGCCGATACCGGCGTTAATTGGCAGGAACAAAACGCCCGCGCCGATGGCGGTGCCATACAGGCCCAACATCCACATGGTGTCCGTTTTACGCCAGGTACTGGTGGAGCCAGAAGCCGCAGAGGCAATAGTGCCGGTCTGTGTAGTGTCCATAAATATCTCCGAAGTGAACACGATAATTTAAAATTAAAGGCAAAACTTAAGGTTAAAACCGAATGGCGTAATTCAGATACGGCATCGGTAAGAATCAGGTGTTGCTTGCGGGGATAACTGGCGTCCCCCTGGTTGTTTATTATGCTAATTATCTTTTTGCGCAGGCGTCGGATAACTAACCAAATGACGTTCCGCCGAATCGGGGCATTACGTCGGTACTGCTGCCGGAAGGTCCGTGCCTGCCGATTTTGTTGGCGGCAAGATAACGATTTACAGTTGAAACAACCGTGATCATGCTCTCAAATGCGTAATGTGTGCGTATAACTGCTTTTTATTGGTTTTTCACGCATGTGTTGCGCAGTTGTGTAAGATTTCGCGCTGAGAACGCTCTCAAGTGTATTTCAACGTTTATTCGGTTCGAACAATATTTAACCAGATAAAACGCTATTGTTGCCAGCAAGCCGAGCAATATATTTTAAGCGCAGGTTTGGATCTAGCTAAAAACCCGCATTAAGCAGTTTTAGTGACGCAGATCACATTGTATTTTTAAGTAAAATCATAATTAAATTTATGATTTTTATCAATTTAATTGAAAATACCCCGCTAGTAACGCAGGTAAACTAGTTAACCGGATAGCGAATAAAAATGCTTAACCATTCATCATATAAATAAATTAATTTGGGCATATTTAGAGCGTTATGGTTGCATGTTTGTTGATATTTATCGCATCGACGTTGCCGCTATTTATCATATAAAAGCGTCGTCAAGCCGGATGATTCGTCGATATTTCGTCGGATTTTGCTGAAGTGGGGGAATATGCCGGATAGGTTGTTGCGATTTATTAACCTGATCTAGAGTGCGGTTAAAAAAATAAATGCATCAACTGCGCATTATTTGTCCTGTTTGCGGAGGCGCTGAACCGGCCAATGAAGGGCACCGTCGGTCGGGGCCGACGGTATGAGGCGGTTTAAAAACGAATGGCGATGGCGTTTTCGTTGAAAAAATCGACAAATAGCGGGTCGGGCTGACGATCGGTAATCACCCGATCGAACTGGGTCAGCGGGCCGATGCACGCAGGCTTGGTTTTACCGAACTTGCTGTGGTCAGCGACCAGGATCTTTTGCTGCGCCATCGCCATCGCCCGGTGCTTCATCTCCAGTTCGTCGAAGTTAAAACAGGTGGCGCCATGTTGAAGGCTCAGGCCGGCTGCGGAGATAAAGGCGACATTCGGGCAGATATGATCCAGTTCGTTGTGCCTGCCGACGGCGGTGAAAATATAGTTGTTCGGTTTGAATTCGCCACCGCACAGGATCACTTTGCAGTTCGGTTTGTCCTGCAATGCTAAGAAGGTATTCAGCGAGTGGCACACCGCCGTGAAGGGCAATTCATCGGAAATAGCGTCGATAATCGCCGGGGTGGTGGTGCCGCAATCGAAAAATACCGTGTCGTTTTCGCCGATCAGCGCAGCGGCGAGCAGGCCGATACGCCGCTTCTCCGTGACTTGCTTGGCTTTTTGATCGGAAACAAAATAGTGAGTCACGCCGTTACTGCGTGGATCGGCCACCACATAGCCGCCGAGCAACACCACGGCGGCCGGCTCCGCGCTGAGATCGCGGCGAATGGTCATTTCTGAAACGCCTAACAACACGGCGGCTTCTTTTAAGTGGATTTTGTCAGAGCGCTTTAACGCCTGCACTAACCGGTTTATACGTTCTTCGCGCCGCGTTTCCATCAGTCTGTCTTCCCACAGGGTTAATAGCCAATCTCTAGGGCCGAACACACAAATGCGGGGCAATACGCACTCAGCCTATTGGCTGGACGTATTGCCCCGCATCAGATTATCACGGCGTGCGCCCGGTACTGGGGCGCCTCAGGTTATCAGTAACTGCCGGTGGCAGCCTGATCACCGGAAACGATTGCTACGCCAGAGCTGGTGCCGATACGAGTGGCACCTGCTTTGATCATCTTCTCGGCGGTTGCGCGATCGCGCACGGCGCCGGATGCTTTCACACCCATTTCACTGCCCACAGTGGCTCGCATCAGTTTAACGTGCTCTTCCCGAGCGCCGCCGGTGCTGAAGCCGGTTGAGGTTTTGACGAAGGCCACATCGAGTTCGCGACACATTTCACAAACCTGAACGATCTGAGCATCGCTGAGCAGGCAGGTTTCCAATATTACCTTCAACGGGATCGCCGCGCAAACCTCGCGCACTGCGGCGATGTCGGCTTTGACTTCATCCAGCAGGCCGCTTTTCAGCCAACCTACGTTGATCACCATATCAATTTCCTGCGCGCCGGCCGCAATCGCCGCTTTAGCTTCGAAGGCTTTCGTTACGGTCAGGCCGGCACCCAGAGGGAAACCGATCACGGAACAAATTTTTACTTCGCTTTCTTGCAGCAGGTGTGCCGCCAGCGGTACGTAACCGGAGTTTACGCACACGGCGTAAAAATTGTGCTGCTGCGCTTCTTCACAGAGTTTGGCGATTTGCGCTTCGGTCGCGTCCATGGCCAGCAGGGTGTGATCGACATAACGGGCATAATCAATGTTTTCGGTAGTCATCTCTATTCCTTATTGAGGTTTAAACAAAGCAAGATGTGAATAATGTTAGAATAATAACATTACGCGAGCGGTAAACCTAGCGAGATTTTAAAAATGACACGGAGATCATCGTTTTTTGGGCTGTTAGGTGTATAACATAAGGAAGGGTGTTATGTTATTTAAGTAACATTTAGAGTGCGAGCTGAGCGTTTACGAGCGAAACACCCAGGGGAAAAGGAGGAACATGATGATAAATCTGGCACCTGAGCAGTTTGGGATGCAACCGGATGAAGTTTTCCGCAATGCGGATTTTGTGGTCACGGCTTTTACCTGTGAAGAGGCCGGCCAGGTGCTGACGCTGGCGAACCGCCGTGGCACTCTGACGGTATTGCCTTACCGCGGCCTGACGATTTGGGATGCCGAGTTTGACGGTTACTCGCTGAAATCGGGGCGTCGCAGCGCCCGAGCGGGCAAGGGTAAACCGGTTGGCGGCGTTGCTTTTCATTCACCCTGGCTGCAGCAAGACAGTTTGTTGGCAGGGATGCAACGGATAGGGTTGCAGGTGGAAGGCGATACATTGGCGCTTTACGGTAGCGGAGAACTTTCTCACCCACGTTGCCGGGTACGTCCGGCATTGCGTTTAACGGCGGACAGCGCACAATTTGCCATCGAGATGCAGATCACCAACCTTGCTGATGAGCCGCTGCCGCTGAACTACGTTTGCCACCTTAACTATGGTTGCATTCCGGATGCGGTCTTCCGTCAGAATCTGCCGGCTCCGGCGTTGGCTCCGCACGGGAACGTGGCCGAACAAGAGATGCTGTGCTCAGACGATCTGTCACTGTATGTCGATCAGGCCGAGTTCTTTATGTTGGCGTCAAAGGGCAGGCGGTACGTAACACGTTTTTCTACCGCCCAGTTCAATTACGGCCTGCGGCCCATCACGCAACAAGGCAGTCAACGCTTGTTCAGGTTTGTTCAGCCGGCTACCTGCAGCCCATATATGCCCGACGGGGCTGCGGTGAAGATGTTGGGGGGAGGAAAGATGCGGGAGTTTCGTGTCACCACCGGGGTGGTGTAATGGCAGGGACGGTGCCGCCCCTGCCATTATGCGCGATTATTCTTTTACCCAGCCCCTGCGGATCGCAAAGGCGAACAGGAAATGGTACAGGCGCGTCAGTGTAGCGGCGATGGCATCGCCAAACAGGTTCCACACCAGCTGCGCGAACAAGCAGCCGACAAGGCCGAGCAGGAAGCCGCCGACCATATCCAGCGGCCAGTGCACGCCAAGGTACACGCGTGACCAGGCGATGCCGGCCGCGACGATCAGCAATAAAATGCCGGACCAAACCCGGTGCCAGAACAGGAAGGACAGGGCAAAGGTAAAGATGGCGGTACCGTGATCGCTGGGGAATGAGCTGTCCGGCGCATGGGCCAGGAAGGTGTAGCCGATACCGGCGACGAACGGCCGCTCGTGCGGCAGCAACATGCCGATGGTCGCGGCAGAAAGCATGGCGAATAGCAGAGCAATCGTCGTCTTGGCCACCACTTCACGTTGCGATACCAGTTGGCTCTGCGGCCCCCACAGCCATAGCCCGACGATCAGCACAGGCACGATGGCGATCAGATCGCGCGCCAGGAAGGTCGCGACATCGATTAACCACTCGGGGGACGCCGGGGTCGCGTTGATCCAGGCGAAAAGAAGATAATTCAACTGCTCCATAATATTTACCTTGTCTTGCGGCGGAAATACCCGCTCACCATCCAATAAACAGCCAGTTGGCTGAGCCAAACCCACCAACCTGCCCACAGGTTATGGGTAAGAAAATGTGCGCCGCGCATGACCTGACCAAACCCCATCAGCATGCCGAGCATAATGCCGCCGAACCAGCACCAGTAAGCCAGGCGCGGGCGTTGCGGATAAAACAGGAAAAACAGCGCCATCACCGCAAAACCGCTGGAAGCATGGCCGCCGGGGAAGCAACGGCCCGGCCCCGGTTCGGCCGGCACCACGCCGAACAGTGGATAGGACATCGCTTTACCGCCGTATTCGATCAGATCCCACGGGCACGAATGCGCGCTGGTGGCTTTGAGGATCCCGACCACCAACGGCCCGATACCGATCAACAGCATGGTGACGATCATGCGCGGGTTGCGGCGGTAAATCCCATAAAACAGCGCCAGCACCGCACCGCTAATCACGCTGATTTTCAGCAAACGATGGTTGATCAGATCCAGCCAATGATTGTTCTGCCAGGGGAAATGACCGCTGGCGGCGTCGAACCAGTAATTGCTGATTGCCCAATCCAGTTGTTCATTGCGTGACAGCCAAAGGAACAACAACCCACTGACTATCAACCCAAAAACCTGCCAAAGGTAAAAGGATGCCGGTAGGGAGTAAAGGGCGTTAGTCTGAATTTGTGGTGTCGTTGAGGATTGATTTAATGAAGGTTTTGGGTTCACGCGCAGGCTCGGTGGCAGTGAGGAATTATGCCACTGTAATAATTCTGTCTTAAGAAAACCTTAACCCTTCGGCAGACCTGCGAGAAAGCGATAGGCGGGATTTCGCCTTTCGGCTAAGGTAATCCTTTGCTTTTTATCGGGATGCTGTGGTGATGACGAAAAAACTGAGCTTTATGCTGTTGGCCGCCTGTGGCGTGACATTTTCCCCGTTAGCACTGGCGCAGCAAGGCCATACCGCCGGGCCGATTGTGGTGCAAGGCGCAATGCCGGTGGAGGCGGAACGCTTCGCCCAACGTCTGGATAACCCGCGTGAGGAACAGATTGGCGGCTGGCGTTTCTGGCATGGCACCGTGGACGGCTATCCGGTAGTGGTCTCGGAAACCCAGAAAGGTATGTCCAATGCAGCGGCGGCCACGGCGATTGCCGCCACCCGCTTCCAGCCGGTAGCGATTATCAACCAGGGAACCGCAGGCGGCCACGATCCGGCGCTCAAGGTCTACGATATTGTGCTGGGCAAGTATTCAGTCAGCCTGGGCGCGTTTAAAACACCGAAGAAGGCGGCAGGGGAAGGCAGCGACTCACGGCAATGGCAACCCATGGACCTGCTGGCTTCGAAAGGCAGTGCGGGTGAGGATAAAAATGTCCACAGCATTCGCCAGTTCCCGGCAGACGCCAAACTGCTGGCGATAGCGGAAGGCGTTAAAGCAAGCTACACCCGGGGCAATGTGGTTGAGGGCGTGATTGGTTCCGCCGACGTGTGGAACAGCGAACTGGACCGTATTAGCCATTTCCGGGCAAGTTATCACACCTCGGTTGAAGAGATGGAAACGGCTTCTGCTGCGCAGATCGCCGCTTCTTTCGCTATTCCGTTTATCGGCATCCGGGTGCTGTCCAACAATATTACCAATCAGGGCAAATACGACCCGCAAACCGGGCTGGCATGCCAGGACTATGTTTATCAGGTGGTGAAGGCCTATATCGCCAAAACCGCAACCCACTGAGGTTTTATTCCGGTCAATGGCTGGTGATTGGTTTTTGTACCTGAATACTGGCTATTGTAAAGAAGATTAAACCTATAGCCAGGCTGGCGGTAGTGTATTAGTTTATGGCCGGAGCATCTTATAAATTGTAGGGATAAAACATGAACAAGGCATCCGTTGTATTTTCCGGCCTGCTGATGGCCGTTTCCGCCAGCGCTATTGCTGCCACCCCGGCCTCTGACGCCGATATCAGCAAACAGCCGCTGGAAAAGATCGCGCCATATCCGAAAGCGGAAAAAGGCATGAGCCGCCAGGTAATTTATCTGCCGAAGCAGGAGCAGGAAGAAAACTTCAAGGTTGAGCTGCTGATCGGGAAAACGCTGGAAGTGGACTGTAACCGCCACATGATGGGCGGCACGCTGGAGAGCAAAACCCTTTCCGGTTGGGGCTACGACTACCTGGTGCTGGATAAACTGTCTGCACCTGCCTCCACCATGATGGCTTGCCCGGACGGTGCCAAGCAGCAGAAGTTCATCGCCGCTAACCTGGGCGATGCCGCCATGCAGCGCTACAACAGCCGCCTGCCGATCGTGGTTTACGTGCCGAAAGACGTGGAAGTGAAATACCGCGTGTGGAAAGCCGAAGACACCCTGAGCAGCGCCGAACAAAAGTAATGCAGCACGGCTAGGCCATTACACGAAACGAACCCGTCTGGAGAGTGGATTGCGCAGTTGGCAATCGCCCGCAGGCGGGTTTTTTTGTGGCTAAAACCCATATGTACGCCTGTTGCAACCCTGCCCGCAGAACTCTATTCTCAGTCGGGATAATTTGCCAAACACTTGATTCAACAACATCTACCTGACTGGGCAAAAATGACAACATTAATCGAATTTAACGCGGTCCTCGCGGCGGCGGAGCGGTTAGCAGGGAAGGTCATCCGTACGCCAACCATTGCTGGCTCGAGATTGGCCGAAAAGATTCAGAGACCGGTTTTCCTGAAGCTTGAAAATACTCAGCTTGGCGGTTCCTTTAAAGCGCGTGGGGTACTTAACAAGTTTCTGAGCCTGAAAGGCGATTTCAAAAAGACCCGATTTGTCGCGGTGAGCGGCGGTAATTTTGGTATCGCTATTGCCGAGGCTGCGAAGATCTTTGGTGCCAACGTCACTATTATCATGCCCCCGAACGCGCCGGCGACCTCTGTCGACCGGGTCCGGGACTTGGGCAGTTCCGTCATCATCGAATCCGATGTCCACGCTGCATTTGAGCGCGCCAAAGTGATGGCTGACGAGGGATATGTCGTCATCGACGACTGCAACGATTCGCTGATAGCTGAAGGGCATGGAACCCTGGCGCTTGAGTTTATTGCCGATTGCCCGGAGTTAACCGATGTTTTCATTGCCGTGGGTGGCGGTGGAATGTTGGCAGGTGCGGCTACGGCGCTAAAGGCCATTAAGCCGGATATCCGAATCTGGGGCGTTGAGACCGCAGGTGCCAGTTCAATGCATCAGGCGTTGCGTGCCGGAAAGCCGGTAAACATTGATGTCACCTCGATCATCTCTACCCTTGGGGTGCCGATTATTGATGAAATGATGCTGGCCCATGCTCAAGCCTATGCCGAGGATATAGTTGTTGTCTCGGATAAGGAGGCGATTGGCGGCATGCTCGCCTTTGGCGAACAGGCAAAATTATGGGTTGAACTTGCATCCGGGGCGCTTATACCTGCAGTCATTGCCACCGCACCCAGGTTGCCCGCTGATGCCGTTATCGGGATAGTGGTGTGCGGCGGGAATATCTCGCATCACGACATGGCCAAATGGGTCGCTTACTCGCAAGAGCTGTGATTTAGGCCTGCGGGCACGGTGACGGATGCCTGATAAAATCCGCAGCCTTCCCGTTTTCATCATCGGTATTCGGGGCCTCACGACCGTCTTCATTGGCGGGCCGTGCGGTTTCGACCCATCTATTTTATGTTCGGCGGCGTTCTGAGCAGTGCATCCGCATTGCATCAGCCGCCAGGATGATCGCGCCACTACAGGATGCAGTGGATTTGGATATAGCGAGCAAGACGGGGCAAGTTAGGTTGGACGAATGGAAAAGATACCCTGTGATGCTAAATCACCTGGATATTTCAGACGCGCCTGGCATTGGCTGGCTACCAGCGCCCAGTAGCTAAAAAGGTGAATACCATGAAAGGCAGCACCAATAAGTCACTATCCTTACGGCTCGAAATTCAATCGCTGTCGAGTTAATTGTCATCGTTATGCGGCAATAAATTATCGTAAAACGATAAAAAATTGTTGTTTAGTGATGTTTTGCGCGGTAGGATTCTTCCGTTTTCTACTCTTAAGAATCGAGGTCACTATGTCTACCGAACGGATTTCAATCCTGAGCCAGCGCATGGCCACAATCACACTTATGTTTCTAATCATAATCATATTACTGAATGTCGCTGGGTGGCTTTTCCCCGTGATGATTTCACGCGAAGGGGGATATGGTTTCAGCTTCTCGCTTACTGCACAATTTGTTAAAGAAAGTGCAGCTGACTTGAGTTTATTCCCTTGGTGGCAAATTGCTGGCGCGATTATTCTGACCTGTATCCCGCTCCTGGCTCTCGCTTTTGGCCTTTACCATTTACGTTTGCTCTTTCAAACCTATGCGAAACGAGCTTACTTCTCTGCCGCGGCCAGTATACATCTCGGGAAAACTGGCCGCTCAATTGCCATTTGGACTTTGCTAAATCTGATATGTGGCCCATTACTCAGTATCTGGGGAACGATGCGAGAGCCTTATGAACATAGAATGGTCACTTTCAGTTTCACGCCGCAAGATGTTATGTCTTTATTTATCGCAGCTTGTGTCATGGTAATTGCACACATACTGAAACAGGCCAGCGATCTACATGAAGAAAATCAGCAGTTTGTTTAAGGTTATTTTGATATGTCGATTATCGTAAAGCTAGATGTGGTTTTAGCTAGTCGTAAAATTAAATCAAAAGATTTGGCTTCGGCCATTGGTATTACCGAGCAAAATCTTTCGTTATTTAAACAGGGAAAAATAAAGGGATTGCGTTTCTCCACGTTAAATGCAATTTGCCACTATCTTGAATGTCAGCCCGGTGACATATTAATTTACTGTCAAGATGAGTTTTTTCACGAAGATTCAGTGTGAGACTTTCTATTTTAAGATGAAGTGCCTTTACGTTAGGTAAAGAGAAACAGCTCAATGAATGAAGGCGTATCTCTGGTTGCATTTTAACCGTCCGGGCGCATGCACAACGCATGAGACTGGAAGTGTAGAAAGTTAATAAGAAAAAGCCCGCAGCAATGCGGGTTTTGTGTTTGCGGCTTTCCCTGATGTTGCCGCATTTTTTTATTGACCCTACCCCGCCCGACTAAACTCCGTCCCATTGATTGCGTAGATCAATGAGCCATTATTGATCGGTGAAAACGATCGTCATTTCCTCAAAACCGCCCCGGCAGGTATCACTTGTTGTCTGGCCTGTCTTCCTCAACGCCATATTTACCATAACGTCGAGAATCTAGCACAAGAAAATATTTAATTATTATATTTTTACATATTGGCGTGAATGTCACATTTTAATAAAAATAAAAGTTAAACACAGGTTGATATGTGTAAAGTCCTTGTGGATTGAATGGGTATTAATGGTTAATCTCCGAATAACATAATTTGTTTAAAAATATCAAGACAAAAAGAGGCTGCACATGAGCAATCTGGTAATTAAGTATGGCGATGCAATTTCATTACAAAATCATTGTCAAAACTGGTCGGGTGGTTATTTGGCTACTTCCAACCCTGATAAAACGCCTGGATCACGCTTTAATACTGTCACAGTGACGACTCCTTCTCTTCGTGGCGAGAAAGTTCTGAAGAGTGCGGTTGGATTTTGGCGAGTGTTGTCTTGTGAGGGGAAATCAGCGGGCACAGAAGTTAAGAATAATGACATTGTTGTTTTAAAGGGATTGAATGAGTGTGATGGTGGCCTGTTAGCTGTGTATGGTGATGTTAACCAGTGTGAGACCCCACATGTATATTATAGAGCAAATACCTCTAATCTTGATCCCTCAGCGGCACCAGCTCTTCGTTGGAAAATAGTAATGCAAACCGCCTCTCAAGATGGAAAAATCAGAGAGAGTGACCCCATTGTTCTTATCAACCAATATACACCGGGTACAAGTTTCCTTGATACTGCTTATAATGCCCATTATGACGGTGAGTTATACTTAGTATACACTTCAATTGAGGAGAGCAGAAAATACAACACCGGGTTGTGGAGAATGAATCACGTAACGGATCCGTGCCTGGTACCTTCGCCACAGCCAGATCCTTGTCATAAAGATGACCCGTGTCATAAAGATGACCCATGTCACAAAGATGATCCAAACTGTGGCTGCAAAGGTTCATGCGGTGAAGATAATTCTGGCAAGCATTGTTTCAAACTACCACCAAATACCACCTTTGGCCTGACAGCATACGCCAATACCGACGCCCACAAACAAACCGTCAAACTGTATATCGACGACAATTTGGTTGATACCTATAACGGTAAGGGCTTGAACAACACGCCTATGAATAACAGTGATGGTAAAAATACCAAGGTTTACCATTCAGGCGCGGGCAATGTTTGTGTTCAGGTTGAGGGGGACGGTAAGCCATGCAAGCTGCACTATTCAGATAACACACTTGATGGGAAGCCTGGTTTTGCGACCATAGGTGCAGAGAGTGGTAGTGACGACGATTACAATGATAGCGTTGTCGTTCTGAATTGGCCGTTGACCTAATAAAGTAAGTATCTCCCGTAAAAACGAGCTTATATTCCTTAAGTGAACGGCATTGCAGCCATAATGCCGGTTTTTGATGCCATTATTGCGCTGTTTTTACGTTTTCAGGCCATGCATGCATCATGCATTAAGTGCATGAGTTTGCATGATGATCCGGTGTGAGTTTTATCCCCGCAGCACCAACACTGGCGCGGATCGCGCCGGATCATGCACCTGCATGAAAAGCAACACACGAAACGGGCAGGCGAGGCGGGGATAGCATTGCGCGCAAGCGGTGTTAAACCATTTCCATTATCACAGCCAGCGGCCTGTCACGACGATTAACCACGATAACTAAACATCCACCTAGTTTTAGATCTTGATGCTGTAGCGGCTCTCAGGCGTTTACAGCGTTGTATAATTCATCTCATACAGCGGCAAAGTGACCACCCGCCTGTCGCCAGAACGTCATCAGGCGTTAGCGATAGCGGCACAGGCCACCGGGCAGTCAATCAATGAGCTACTGAATGAAGGCGTTGATTTGGTTATCGAAAAACATTCTTAAATGTATCTATGCAGGCCGCTTTTAACAGGCGGCTTGCCAATAATGCTATGGGGGTGTAAATGAGCTGCATCGCAACCATCATCAATGCTGTTTCTTATCTTGTTGGGGCATGCGGGGCAATTATTGCTTGGTGGCCCGGCCGCAATGAAGGCGGCGGTCTCACTCCTTATGCCAACAACCAACTAATTCAGGAAATGAAAGAGCGCGGATTTAAGAGCAGAAAAGTAAAAGATATTGCTATGTTGCTGGTTGGTATTTCATTTATTTTGCAGTTTATTGCATTGTTCTTTTAACAAAATGCCGCCAATTACTGGCGGTTCTTGCTTATTCGCCCGGTAGTTCATATGGCGAGAATTTAATCACTTTCTCCCCGAGCCACTCGTTCACCTCCTTCATGCGTTCCTGCAGCGGCGTCAGTTCGTTGCACACAAACACCTGAGCGGCCTTTTTCACGTCACCGAAACCGCCGGTGTTGTTCGGGATAAACCGACATGAACAGTGTTAGATACCTTGGCATGAGCCGTGATATCCAACGGCAGATTGTATCACCGGGTAAAATTGATATTGCTCCACCGCATCCCACAAGGAACAATCAGGGATCTCTTTGGATTTAACAAGAAGCCTGCGAAAACAGGTTTTTTGTTCCTGCCAAATGGCTGTCGCCACTTTGTCGCCATCCGCGAAACAGGGCCGTGCGGGAGCGTCCGTATTGTAAGGGCGGAGGGTTTTAGGCAACAAAAAACCCGATAGTCTTGAACCTAAAAAGGCGGGACTAACGGGCTCCACAAAATGGGGACATCAAAGAAAAGCAGTGGCACTAATTCAGACTACCCCCGGAAAGGAAAGTTCTCGCCGGCGATAAAAATTTCAAAATATATTTGCCACTGATTCATCTTTGCTGCTTATCGGTTAACCGAGTATCCCCGGCCACAACACCACAATCAACGAGCCTGCCAGGGTTAACAACACGTTAGCTATGGCGTAGGTTCCGGCGTAGCCCAGCGCAGGGATGTTACTGCGTGCAGTGTCGCTGATGATTTCCATTGCTGGCGCACAGGTACGCGCCCCCATAATCGCGCCGAACAGCAGGGCGCGGTTCATGCGCAATACATAGGCGCCAAACAGGAAGCAGATCACCACCGGCACCAGGCTGACGATCAACCCGGCGATCAGCATCTGGCCACCGACGGCGCCGAGGCTGTGGCCGATGCCCGCACCGGCGCTCAGGCCTACGCCGGCCATAAACACCATCAGGCCAAACTCTTTCACCATGTTCAACGCGCCCTGCGGGATATAACCGAAAGTCGGGTGGTTGGCGCGCAGGAAGCCCAGCATGATGCCGGACATCAGCAGGCCGGCGGCGTTGCCGATGCCGAACGAGAAATTGCTGAACTGGATGGTGATCTGGCCAATCATCAACCCGATGATGAAGAAGGAGCAGAAGGCCAACAGATCGGTCACCTGGCTGTGGATAGAGATAAAGCCGATCTTCTCCGCCACGCTTTTCACCCGGCGTGCGTCGCCGCTGACCTGCAGCACGTCGCCTTTGTTGAGCACTATGCTGTCGTCAATGGGCATTTCAATCTGGCTGCGGATCACCCGGTTGAGGAAGCAGCCGTGATCGGTCAGCTTTAACTGGCTCAGGCGCTTGTTTACCGCATTGCTGTTTTTGACCACGATCTCTTCGGTGACGATGCGCATGTCCAGCAGATCCCGGTCGAACACTTCTTTACCGTTGCGGAAGCTGGGGTCCAGCCGCGCGTGGGCGTCCGGGTAGCCGACCAGGGAAATCTCGTCGCCCACCTGCAGCACCGCGTCGCCGTCCGGGTTCGCCAGAATGCCGTTGCGGCGGATGCGTTCTATATAGCAACCGGTCTGGCGATAGATGCCCAGCTCACGCAGGTTTTTGCCATCGGCCCAGGCCACCAGCTCCTGGCCAACGCGGTAGGCGCGAATGACCGGCAGGTAAACCTTGCGTTGGCTGTCGGTGTCCAGACCGCGCTCGCGGGCGATCTGCTGGGCGGAGGTGGAGAGATCCTGATGTTGCAGCTTGGGCAGGTAGCGCGCGCCGAAGATCAGGCTCACCAGGCCAATCAGGTAGGTCAGGGCATAGCCGAGGCTCAGATGGTCCTGCGCCGCCAGCAGCGCCGGGCCGTTGACGATGGTGTTACGCAGCGTATCGCCTGCGCCCACCAGCACCGGGGTCGAGGTCATCGATCCGGCCAGCATGCCGGCGGTTAGCCCGATGTCCCAATGGAACAACTTGCCAAGACCGATAGCGATCACCATCGCGGAACCGACCATCACCAACGCCAGCATCAGGTAATTTTTGCCATCGCGGAAAAAAATTGAGAAAAAGTTTGGCCCGGCTTCCACGCCGACGCAGAAAATAAACAGCATAAAGCCGAGATTCAGCGCTTCGGTGTTAATGGCGAAATGTTGTTGGCCCAGCAGCAGCGAAACCACCAAAACGCCAATGGAATTACCGAGTTGAACGGAGCCCAGACGAACTTTACCGAGGCACAGCCCCAGTGCGAGTACCACAAACAGTAACAGGATGTAGTTACCGTTTAACAAACTAGCGACGTTTATGTTCACGGAGGATAACTTATTGTTTACCAGTAAGTGCTTGATGTAGATGACTATAAGATATAAATTCAGTCGGAAAATGACGTCATAAATAACTAACCAGCGGAAGGCGATCCGAACCATCGATCGGCGGCGTATATTCTAGTCGCTATGGCGCGTGACAGCCAGCATTAAGCTGTGTTCCTGCGCTGCCGAACGCATTTAACTCTCTTTAGACCAAGGAAAAAGTTCAGCTCAGCGTTGTCGTTTACGGCAAGGCGTCACCTGTTTCGTGACACGGCTGATTTCTACGGGGTAGTGACGACGCTAAAGGGGAGTCTCCGCATGGCGAATTATCGGTATTGGGTGGGCATTTTAAGCTGTTCTCTGCTGTTCAGCCTGGTGTTTCTCGGCCAGCAGAGCGGGGCGTTCGGCAGCACGGATCACGAGCATCACGGTGAAACCGGCCTGCTGCTGTTTGTGATACCCGGCATGATAGCCAGCTATTTGTCGAGCAAAAAGCGGATCCTCTGCCCGTTGTTGGGCGCGCTGTATGCACTGCCGCTGTGCCTGACGATCCGCCATTTTTGGCTGACGCCGTTTTATTCGTTCTGGCAGGAACTGGCTTATGCCACCAGCGCGGTGTTTTGGTGCGTATTCGGTGCCATGCTGGCGCTGTTTGCGCGCAGCCTGCTACAGGCGTTTCAGCAATGCCACCGTCGCGAACGGCAATAAAAAAAGGCGCTCTAAGCGCCTTTTCGTCGTTAAACCTGAGGGGTTACTGGAACAGATTCAGGTTTTCTTTGGCGTAGGCTTCGAAATCGGTGAAGCCGCCAACGTGTTTTTCATCAAGGAAGATCTGCGGTACGGTTTCTACCGGCTTGCCGACGGTTTTTTCCAGGTCGGCCTTGGTGATGCCTTCAGCGTGGATATCAATGTAACGGAAGTTGAAATCGTCACGGTCTTCAGTCAGTTTTTCCGCCAACTCTTTCGCACGGACACAATAAGGACAGCCTGGGCGCCCGAAGATCACTGCAAACATGCATCACTCCTTAGTTGATATTCAATTATTTAATCGCTACTGCAACGACATTCTGTCAGCCAAAAAAGCCTTAGTCTGCGCATTACCTGCGTTGATACCGGTTACTATGCCCGTTGGCTTGGCGAAAAAAAAGCAGGAATTACCTGTTAATCTGATTCACGTAACCGATTAAGCCACCGGGGCTGTCGCCGTCGTGGGGAATTAACTACACTGGGGACAGTGCCTCTGGAGAAAAAAATATGCGTTCGTTCGGTGACTTACCGCGCCCGGTGCTGGTATTGGAAGGCCTGGGTATGGTGCTGCTGGTGCTGGCCTATCTGAGTATTCACGATCATGTCCACCTGCCGGGTTGGCTGGCTTCACAGCAGGCGGCGGTGGCGATGATCTTTCTCGGTGTGGCGTTGATGGTGCCGGCGGCGGCGTTTTTGGTCTGGCGTGTGGCACAGGGCTTTGGCCCGTTGATGCGTGGCGGTCTGCCGCCGGAAAACGATCGGCACAAGCCCGATCCGAAAAACGCACCGGACGATAAAAATGACCGTGAGCCGCGCGCCTGAGCGCCGGCCGCCGATAAGATGCCTGCTTGGCAGGTAATTGCTTTTTGGGGTGACGAGTGAAAATTGCCATTCTTTCGCGCGATGGAACGCTGTATTCGTGCAAACGTCTGCTGGAAGCGGCGGAACAGCGCGGGCACAGTATTGATATTATCGATCCACTCTCCTGTTATATGAACATCAACCCCGCCGCGCCGACTATCCACTATCGTGGTCGTCAGTTGGACCCTTATGACGCGGTGATCCCGCGTATCGGTTCCGCCATCACTTTTTACGGCACTGCAGTGCTGCGGCAGTTTGAGCTGTTGGGCAGCTATCCGCTGAATGAATCGGTGGCGATCACCCGGGCGCGCGACAAGCTGCGCTCGCTGCAATTGCTGGCGCGCCAGGGGATAGACCTGCCGATCACCGGTTTCGCCCATTCGCCTGACGATACCGGCGATCTGATCGAGCTGGTCGGCGGTGCGCCGCTGGTGGTCAAACTGGTCGAAGGCACTCAGGGCATCGGCGTGGTATTGGCGGAAACGCGTCAGGCGGCGGAGAGCGTGATTGACGCCTTCCGCGGCCTCAATGCCCATATTCTGGTGCAGGAGTTCATTCGCGAGGCGCAGGGCAGGGACGTGCGCTGTCTGGTGGTGGGTGGCAAGGTCGTGGCCGCTATCGAGCGACAGGCCAAGGCCGGGGAGTTTCGTTCCAATCTGCACCGTGGCGGTACCGCCCGTAAAGTGAGCATAACCGCCAAAGAACGTGCGGTTGCGGTGAAGGCAGCGACTACGCTGGGGTTGGCTGTCGCAGGGGTGGATATCCTGCGCGCGGCGCGCGGCCCGCTGGTGATGGAAGTCAATGCTTCACCGGGACTGGAAGGGGTGGAGAAAACCACCGGGCTGGATATCGCCGGCATGATGATCGAATACATTGAACAGCGCGCGCGGCCGGGGTTTCGCCTGAAATCGGGCGGCTGAATGCCCGGCGGCAAAGATTCCGGCTTTGCGGCTGGTGCTGTGACCTTTTCTCGCCCATATTTATCCTAATAGCGAATTAAGCGGCTTTGATCGTGGCGTATTGGGGCAATATTCCGTAAGCTATGCGCCTTTTTCGCGTTTTGAATATTGTGAGGCTGGTAATATGGATTCACTCATTGTCCCTGATTTGGCGTTGTTGCGACGTTGGCTGGATCAATCGGGCATTTCATTCTTTGAGTGCGATTCCTGTCAGGCGCTGCACCTGCCGCACATGCAAAACTTCGACGGCGTGTTCGACGCCAAGATCGATTTGGTAGACAACGTGATCTTGTTCTCCGCATTAGCCGAGGTGAAGCCGACCGCTCTGATCCCGCTGGTGGCCGATCTCAGCCAGATCAACGCCAGTTCGCTGACCATCAAGGCGTTTGTCGATATCCAGGACGACAACCTGCCGAAACTGATCGTCTGTCAATCGCTGAGCATCGCCGTGGGCGTGACGCTGGAGCAGTTCACCCACTTTATGCAGCAGGGTGAAGAACAGATCTCGATGGTGATCCTCGAGGCGCGGGCGAACGATCTGCTGTTTATGGGTGACGAAGAAGAGAACCCGGCTGCCGCTGACCGCCAGCCAATGTTGCACTGATCGCCGCTGTAGATGATGCATGCCGCACCTCCGTCGGCATGCTGCCCTTATTTCCTTCCGCAATAATATATTCTGCGTTTTACCCTCTGTTGCCAGATATTTCTCGCCGTTTATGCCATTAATGGCGTATCACATAGAGAGAAACTGCATAAAAAATCGATAAAAGGCGTTTTTGACCCTGAAGGCTGGTGCGTTCCGGCAACACCGGTTATGCTGCTGATTCTGCTAAGGGCTTGCGATTCCCCTTGTAATCACGTGAGCTGGACAGCTGAAAAAGGCGTATGCAATCAAATGCATAGCCATTCAATTCGCGGTTGCAACGATTGCGCTCGATCAGGAAAGGTTTTGTATCATTTTGGGATACAAGTTCAATTCTATGATTCACCCCTGTTTTGGAGGAAGTTACGGATGGTCACCCAACGTAAAAAGTGGTTATCGGGTGTTGTTGCCGGCCTGCTGATGGCCGCGTCCGTCACCGCGTCAGCCGATGAAAAAACGCTGCACGTCTATAACTGGTCCGACTATATTGCGCCGGACACCTTAGCTAAATTCCAGAAAGAAACCGGCATCAAAGTGGTGTACGACGTCTTTGACTCCAACGAAGTGCTGGAAGGCAAATTGATGGCGGGCAGCACCGGTTATGACCTGGTGGTACCTTCGTCCAACTTCCTTGAGCGCCAGTCGAAGGCCGGTATCTTTGAGCCGCTCGACAAGAGCAAAATGCCGAATTACAAAAACCTTGATCCCGATATGCTGAAACTGGTGGCGCATAACGACAAGGACAACAAGTACGGCATTCCATACCTGATGGTGACCACCGGCATCGGCTACAACGTCGACAAGGTGAAAGCGGTACTGGGTAAAGATGCGCCGGTCGACAGTTGGGATCTGATCCTCAAACCGGAAAACCTTGAAAAGCTGAAGAGCTGTGGCGTTTCCTTCCTGGATGCACCTAGCGAAGTCTACGCGACCGTGTTGCATTACCTGGGCAAAGATCCCAACAGCACCAACGCGGCAGATTACACCGGCGCAGCGAACGATCTGCTGCTCAAACTGCGGCCGAACATCCGTTATTTCCACTCTTCCCAGTACATCAACGATCTGGCGAACGGTGACATCTGCGTGGCGATCGGCTGGTCCGGCGACGTGATGCAGGCGGCTAACCGCGCCAAAGAAGCGAAGAACGGGGTGAACGTGGCCTATGCGATCCCGAAAGAAGGGGCGCTGACCTATTTTGACATGTTCGCCATGCCGGCGGATGCCAAAAACAAGGACGCTGCTTACCAATTCCTGAACTTCCTGCTCAAGCCGGACGTGATGGCGGGCATCAGCAACTTCGTGTATTACGCCAACGCGGTGAAGGATTCTACCCCGCTGGTGAACGCTGACATTCGCAACAACCCGAACGTGTATCCACCGGCCGATCTGCGCGCCAAGCTGTTCACGCTGAACGTGCAATCGCCGAAGCTGGACCGTGTCATTACCCGTGCCTGGACTAAAGTTAAAAGCGGGAAGTAATACGGAAGGGCTCAGCTTTCTGAGCCCGGTTTTCAGTCGTGTTCTGACCAGCAGGCGGGTGATCCCCGCCTGCGTTGCCATTTTGGGCCATGGCAATCGCCGTGGTTTTTTGCACTGCTTTACACCGGAGAGCACCCCGATTGAACGACGTCATTCCTCGTCCTCAAGCCAAGTCGCAGAAGGTTTTCACCCCTCTGCTGGAAATCCGTAACCTCACTAAAACCTTTGACGGCCAAAACGCGGTCGAAGACGTCAGTCTGACTATCTACAAGGGCGAAATCTTTGCGCTGCTGGGGCCGTCCGGCTGCGGCAAGTCTACGTTGTTGCGCATGCTGGCCGGCTTTGAACAGCCAACGGAAGGGCAGATTATGCTCGACGGGCAGGACATGTCGCATGTGCCGCCTTACCAGCGGCCAATCAATATGATGTTCCAGTCTTACGCGTTGTTCCCGCACATGACGGTTGAGCAGAATATCGCTTTCGGCCTGAAGCAGGACAAGATGCCGCGTGCGGAAATCGCCGAGCGGGTGGCGGAAATGCTGTCGCTGGTGCACATGCAAGAGTTCGCCAAACGCAAGCCGCATCAGTTGTCCGGCGGCCAGCGTCAGCGTGTGGCGCTGGCGCGTAGCCTGGCCAAGCGGCCGAAGCTGTTGCTGCTCGATGAACCTATGGGCGCGCTGGATAAAAAACTGCGTGACCGCATGCAGCTTGAAGTGACGGATATTCTTGAGCGTGTAGGCGTGACCTGCGTAATGGTCACACACGATCAGGAAGAAGCGATGACCATGGCGGGACGCATCGCCATCATGAACCGCGGTAAGTTTGTGCAAATCGGTGAGCCGGAAGAGATCTACGAGCATCCGAACAGCCGCTTCAGCGCCGAATTTATCGGCTCGGTCAACGTCTTTGACTGCGTGCTGCAGGAACGTCATGACGATGCGCTGATCCTGCAAAGCCCCGGCCTGCGTCATGCGCTAAAAGTGGATCCGGATTCGTCGGTGGTGGACGGCGTGCCGATCCAGGTTGCGCTGCGGCCGGAAAAAATCATGCTGTGCGAAGAGGTGCCGCAAGACGGCTGCAACTTTGCGGTGGGGGAAGTGGTGCATATCGCTTACCTCGGCGATTTGTCGATCTACCACGTGAAGCTGCTCAGCGGCCAGATGCTCAGCGCCCAGTTGCAGAACGGCCACCGTTTCCGCAAAGGGATGCCGACCTGGGGCGATGAAGTGCGCCTGTGTTGGGAAGCCGACAGCTGCGTAGTGTTGACGGTGTAGTTGAGAAGGTGAGGAGTACTTGTTATGACAATGCTTTCTGAACGCACGCCGCCGGAACCGCCGGCCAACGGCCCCGGCCCGCTCAAAGTGTTTTTCCAGCGCCTGCAAATGGCCCACGGCCGCAAGCTGGTGATTGCGGTGCCGCTGCTGTGGCTGATGTTGCTGTTCCTGCTGCCGTTCTTGATTGTGTTCAAGATCAGCCTGTCGGAGCTGGCGTTGGCCGTTCCGCCTTACACCGATCTGATGAGCTGGGCGGAAGGCAAGCTGGATATCGCGCTCAACTTTGCCAACTACCTGCAATTGACCGACGATCCGCTGTATCTGGATGCCTATCTGCAATCGTTGCAGGTGGCGGCGGTATCGACGATTTGCTGCCTGATCATCGGTTACCCGTTGGCCTGGGCGGTGGCGCACAGCAAATCTTCAACCCGCAATATTTTGCTGCTGCTGGTGATCCTGCCGTCGTGGACCTCGTTTCTGATCCGCGTTTACGCCTGGATGGGGATCCTGAAAAACAACGGTATCCTCAACAATTTCTTGTTGTGGTTGGGGGTTATCGATCATCCGTTAGTGATCCTGCATACCAATCTGGCGGTGTATATCGGCGTGGTGTATTCCTACCTGCCGTTTATGGTATTGCCCATTTATACCGCACTGACGCGGCTGGATTACTCGCTGGTTGAGGCTTCGCTGGATCTGGGCGCCAAACCGTTGAAAACCTTCTTTAGCGTGATTGTGCCGCTGACGCGCGGCGGTATTATCGCCGGCTCGATGCTGGTGTTTATCCCGGCGGTGGGCGAGTTTGTGATCCCGGAACTGCTGGGCGGGCCGGACAGTATCATGATCGGCCGCGTGCTGTGGCAGGAGTTCTTCAACAACCGCGACTGGCCGGTGGCCTCGGCGGTTGCTACCGTCATGCTGCTGTTGTTGATCGTACCGATTCTCTGGTTCCACAAGCACCAGAACAAGGAAATGGGGGGGCAGGGATGAACAACTTGCCGGTAGTGCGTTCACCGTGGCGTATCGCCATTCTGGTGATAGGTTTCACCTTCCTGTATGCGCCGATGTTGATGCTGGTCATTTACTCGTTCAACAGCTCCAAGCTGGTGACGGTATGGGCCGGGTGGTCGACGCGCTGGTATTCCGAGCTGTTCCATGATTCGGCGATGATCAGCGCCGTTGGGCTGAGCTTGACGATAGCGGCCGCTTCGGCGACCGCTGCGGTGGTGTTGGGGGCGATTGCCGCCGTGGTGATGGTGCGTTTCGGCCGTTTCCGCGGGTCAACGGGGTTTGCCTTTATGCTGACTGCGCCGCTGGTCATGCCGGACGTGATCACCGGCCTGTCGCTGCTGCTGCTGTTTGTGGCGATGGGGCACGCGTTTGGCTGGCCGTCGGAGCGCGGGATGTTCACCATCTGGTTGGCGCACGTCACCTTCTGTACCGCCTATGTCTCGGTGGTGATCAGTTCGCGCCTGCGTGAGCTGGACCGCTCGATCGAAGAGGCGGCAATGGATCTGGGCGCGACGCCGCTGAAAGTGTTCTTCGTGATCACGCTGCCGATGATTGCCCCGGCGCTGGTTGCCGGCTGGATGCTGGCATTCACGCTGTCGTTGGATGATCTGGTGATTGCCAGCTTCGTTGCCGGGCCGGGCGCGACTACCTTGCCGATGCTGGTGTTCTCCAGCGTACGGATGGGGGTAAATCCGGAAATCAACGCCCTGGCGAGTTTGATTCTGCTGGTGGTGGGAGTTATCGGCTTGATTGCCTGGTGGTTTATGGCGCGCTCGGAAAAACAGCGATCGCGCGAATTACAAAAGGCCGCCCGTAGCTGATTCGGTTCAAACCTGCTATTTTTGCAATTATTGGTATTGCAATTGATTACCTGACTTTATATATGCCGCCTGAATAGGCGGCGTTTGGTTGTATACACGGATATGTCAGACATGCTGAACAGCAGGCAGGGAATGAGATCGACTTCAGATGCGCCAGTACCGGTGATGGTGGCCGGAACGGCAATGGTGGCTATCAAATGCATCAGCGTGCTGTTGCTGTTGGGGGAGCTGGGTGTCGATGGCACTCAGGAGTTTGTCAGTACCAGCGCTCAGGCCTGGGATTCCACGTTTATTTTTCTGGCCGGCCTGCTGTTGCTGTGCCTGCAAATCAGTTGTGGATTTGCGGTGATGCGCGGTCGTAACTGGGGGCGCTGGGGCTACGTGATTTGCCAGTGTCTGGTGGTCGGTTATTTGCTGTTGGCGACCATCGGCAGCTTTCTGCCGGAGGTTTTTACCGTTGAAGGGGAAACCAGCAGCCAGATCCTGCATGTCCTGATCCTGCAAAAAATTCCCGACGCGGTTATCCTGGCATTACTGTTTGTTCCCGTCACCAGCCGCCGGTATTTCGCCGCGCGCGATTAAGACTTTAAGGGCGCAGAGTGATAAACTCTGCGCCCTTAATTATTCACCCCGAACTTACAGGGTCATCTTTATGCATTGCGCTTTGTATACGGCGGGAACCTGCCGTTCCTGTCAGTGGCTGGAAAAACCTTACCCGCAGCAACTGACGGACAAACAGCATCACCTGCAATCGCTGCTGGCCGGGCGTGATGTCGCCCAGTGGCTGGAGCCGTTTGCCGGCGAGCAGAGCGCGTTTCGCAATAAAGCCAAAATGGTGGTTAGCGGCAGCGTAGAGCGCCCGCTGCTCGGCATGCTGCATCGCGACGGCACGCCGGTCGATCTGGGGGCTTGCCCGTTGTATCCCGCCAGTTTTGAACCCATGTTCGTGGTGTTGAAAAGTTTTATCGCCCGCGCCGGCCTGACGCCGTATAACGTGGCGCGCAAACGCGGCGAATTGAAGTACCTGTTGTTGACCGAAAGCACCCACAGCGGCGGCGTAATGCTGCGCTTTGTACTGCGTTCGGATAGCAAACTGGCGCAACTTCGCGCTGCGTTGCCGTGGTTGCAGCAACAGTTACCGCAGCTCAGGGTAATTTCCGCCAATATTCAGCCGGTGCATATGGCGATTATGGAAGGGGAACGCGAGATCCCGCTGACCGAGCAACAGGCGCTGGAGGAGCAGTTTAATCAGGTGCCGCTGTATATCCGCCCGCAAAGCTTCTTCCAGACCAATCCTCTGGTGGCAGGCAAATTGTACGCTACCGCCCGCGATTGGGTTCGAGCGCTGGGTATCGACAGCATGTGGGATCTGTTCTGCGGCGTGGGTGGGTTTGGCCTGCACTGCGCACAGCCGGAAACCCGGCTCACCGGCATTGAAATCAGCGCCGAAGCCATTGCTTGTGCACGCCAGTCGGCGGAAACGCTGGGTTTGCAACATGTTAATTTCCAGGCACTGGACTCCACGCGTTTTGCCACCACGGAAGGCAGCGTGCCGCAGTTGGTGCTGGTCAATCCGCCACGGCGCGGTATCGGCCAGGCGCTGTGCGACTACCTGAACCAGATGGCGCCAGGCTACATTCTGTATTCAAGCTGCAATGCCGAGAGCATGGCGAAAGACATTGAAGGGCTGCCGGATTATCGCATTGAGCGTGTGCAGCTGTTCGATATGTTCCCGCATACCGCCCATTACGAAGTGCTGACGCTGCTTGTACGTAACTGCAAAGACCCGGATAGCCGGGTCTTGTTTACAGATTAATGTCGTTTTTAGGTCTTACTGCGGGAACCACTTGTCGTTGATGGCCTTGTAAGTCCCGTCGGCTTTGATGGCGTCCAGCGCGGCGTTCAGCTTGGCCAGCAGCGCCTTATTGTCTGGACGCACCGCAATGCCCAGACCGGTGCCGAAGTACTGCGCGTCGGTGACATGCTCGCCTACCGGCGCCAACTGAGGGTTATTCTTCAGCCATTCGTTCACCACGGCGGTATCGCCGAATACGCCGTCAATACGGCCATTTTTCAGCTCGAGAATGGCATTCTGGTAGCTGTCGTAAGAGACAGTGTTAATCTCCGGGTGCTTGTCCTGCATGTATTTCTGGTGAGTAGTACCGTTCTCCATACCCACTTTCTTGCCTTTCAGATCGGCCAGCGAGCTGAATTTTCCTTTCTCGGCGATCACAATCGCCGAGTTGGCGTAGTACGGCTGGGTGAAGGCGACCTGCTTGCTGCGCTCCGGCGTGATATCCATACCTGAGATCACCGCATCGTATTTTTTGAATTTCAGCGCGGCGATCAGGCTGTCGAACGCCTGGTTGGTGAAGGTGCATTCCGCTTTCATTTGTTTGCACAGCGCGTTAGCCAGATCGATATCAAAGCCAACGATTTTATTGCTGGCATCCAGTGATTCGAACGGCGGATAGGTGGCGGAAGCGGCGAAGCGAATGGTGTCGGCAGCGCTGGCGTTGAAGGCGATCCCGGCCAGCACCGTCGCGGCAAGTAATAGTTTTTTCATGCGTAAAGCTCCTGTCTGCAAGTCTGCGTGTTTTTATCTCGCCACCGCTTGATTTTACTGAAAATAACCCAAAGGTTCTCGCGGTGGTCGCTGGCGTTTACCCTGCCATTTAATGAATTGATATGCAATATAAATGATTAAAAAGTACAGCGAAAATAAAAAGCCCTGCGCGTAGGCAGGGCTTTTAGACTGACTGGCAGAGCACTCAGTTGCGGCGTTCGAACGCCAGCGCACGCCGCTCGACGATACGCATCAGCAACGTCAGCAGGCCGTTGACGCACAGATACACCAGACCGGCTGCGCCAAATACCATCACGTCATAGGTACGGCCGTACATCAGTTGGCTGTAGCCCATCACTTCCATCAAGGTAATGGTGTAAGCCAGCGAGGTGCTTTTGAACACCAGAACCACTTCGTTGGAGTAGGACGACAGCGCACGCTTGAAGGCGAAGGGCAGCAGAATGCGCAGCGACTGTGAGCGTGACATGCCCAGCGCTTCGCAGGATTGCCATTGACCGGCCGGGATCGCCCGCACCGCACCGTAAAACAGCTGGGTGGTGTAGGCCGCGCTGTTCAGCGCCAGCGCGATCATCGCGCACAGCCACGGCTGCGACAGCAGGTTCCATAACCACGGATACTCACGGATCGCCGGGAACTGGCCGGGGCCATAGTAGATCAGGAATATCTGCACCAGCAGCGGGGTACCGGTGAACAGCGTGATATAGATCTTCACGAGCGGCGTCAGGATCGGCGTTTTCAGCGTCAGGATCACCGTCAGCAGCAGCGACAACACCAACGCCACAATTAGCGCGGTGATGGTCAGCGTCAGGCTGGTGTGCAATCCTTTGATAATTTCCGGCAAGAACTCAAGCATCAGACAGGCCCCCGCTCAAAACGCGTGGTACGCAGTTCGATACGTTTGAGAGCGTACTGACTGAACAGGGTGACGACCAGGTAGATAGCCGCCGCAATGACGTACCAGGTAAAAGGCTCCTGGGTGCGGGTGGCGATGCTTTTGGTTTGCAACATCAGATCGTTAACGCTGATCAATGACACCAACGCGGTATCTTTCAGCAATACCAGCCATTGGTTGCCGAGGCCGGGCAGTGCATGGCGCCACATCTGCGGCATGATCAGGCGGAAGAAAATGGCTGCCGTACTCATCCCGAGCGCCTGCCCGGATTCCCATTGGCCCTGCGGCACGGCCTTCAATGCTCCACGCAGCGTCTGCGATGCATAAGCCGAATAGAGCAGGGCGAGCGCGATCACGCCGCACAGGAACGGGCTGACTTCGAAGTTATCGATCGCCAGTTGGATAGGCAGTTGGAACAGGCCGAAATTCAGGGTGAAGCCGTCGGACAGCATCAACAGCAACTGCGACGAACCGAAATAGATAAACAGCACCACCAGAATTTCCGGCAGGCCACGCAGAAGCGTCACCCAGGCAGTGCCGAGCCAGCTGACCACTTTCCAGCGTGACGATTCCCAGACGGCAAACAGCATCGCCAGGATCAGCCCGAGGATAAGGGCGCAAACGGCAAGGCCGACGGTCATCCCGGCGGCGCTTGCTAGAGGTTGAATTTCATTCATCGGGGTTGATTACTGCTGGAACCATTTTTTGTAGATGGTTTCGTAAGTCCCATCCTGCTTGATTTTGTCCAGAGCCGCATTGAACTTGCCCTGCAACTCGGTATTTTTCTGACGCACGGCAATGCCCAGACCGGTACCGAAGTAGTCTTTGTCCGTCACTTTATCGCCTACCGCCGCCAGCGCTGCATTCTGTTTCAGCCATTCGTTGACCACCGCAGTGTCACCGAATACCGCGTCAACGCGGCCATTTTTCAGATCCAGAATGGCATTCTGATAGCTGTCATAAGGCACGGTAGTGATTTCAGGGTGTTTGTCGGTCAGGTATTTTTGATGGGTGGTGCCATTTTGCACGCCCACTTTTTTGCCTTTCAGCGCAGCAACGTCAGCCACTTTGCCTTTCTGCGCGACGAACAGGGCGGAGTTGTCGTAATACGGCTTGGTGAACAGCACCTGTTTTTCACGCTCAGGCGTGATGTCCATACCGGCCATGACCGCATCGAAGCGCTTGAATTTCAGGCTTGGGATCAGGCTGTCGAAGGCCTGATTGGTGAAGGTACATTCGGCCTGGATCTCTTTACACAGCGCGTTGGCCAGATCGACGTCAAAACCCTGGATCTTGTTGCCGGCGTCAATAAATTCAAATGGAGGATATGAGGCTTCGGTAGCGAAACGGATCGTTTCAGCTGCAGAGGCGGAAACGCTGATGCCGGCCAGAACGGCGGCGATTATTAGTTTTTTCATCGCAAACTCCCCAAATTACAGCAAGTAAAATTATTAGTGTGATAAGTAATTAGCAAACTCGGTGGTCTGCGGCTGTGCAAAATGACTGGCGTCGCCCTGTTCCACCACGCGACCGTTTTCCATGTACACCACGCGGCTTGCGGTCTTGCGCGCCACTTCCACTTCGTGGGTCACAATCACCTGGGTGATCCCGGTGCCGGCCAATTCGCGAATGATGCTGACGATTTGGGCGGTAATTTCAGGATCCAGCGCGGCGGTCGGTTCATCGAACAGCAGTACCTGTGGCTCCATCATCAACGCACGGGCAATCGCCACGCGCTGCTGCTGGCCGCCGGAAAGGTGCAGCGGGAAACGATCGGCAAAGTCGGTCAGGCGCAAACGCTTCAGCAGTTTGTCCGCGCGCTCCATCGCCTGCGCCTTGGACAGGCACAACACGCGACATGGCGCCTCGATCAGATTCTGCACCACGGTGAGGTGTGGCCAGAGGTTGTATTGCTGGAACACCATGCCGACGTTCTGACGCAGCTCGCGAATGGCTTTTTCGCCCGGAGCCTGTTTGAAATCGAATTGGTTACCGGCGATCTGCAATTGCCCCGAACGCGGCATTTCCAGCAGGTTCAACACCCGCAGCAATGAGCTCTTCCCGGCGCCGCTTGGACCAAGCAGCACCAAAGTTTCCCCTGCTGGGCAATCCAGCGTGATGTCAAACAGCGCCTGATGTGCGCCGTAATAGCAGTTGATACCGTTAAGTTGAATGCTCATGCGCCAGAATTGAATAGATATTGATGCCGCGAATGTTAACTTCCACAGAATACTTATGCAATCTTTGTGCGTTAAAATTTATTACTGCGCGGCAGAATAGTAAAAGAATAGCACAAGATACCGCGACTCAGGTTCGAAGGGGGGATTTGTCGTGCATGCTGTGAGGTATGTAGCGAAATTTCTTAAGTTGAGCAAACGTTGAGCGCAATCAAGGCATTTGGCCACCGACGCCGAAGAGCGCCGGTGGCGGGGGGCTTACTGGTTTTCCAGCACCTGGCGCAATGTGCCGCTGGCGGCGTGCGGCGGTACGTTCAGGTAGCGGATATCATCCACGACCCAACAGGTGCCTTCACGCACCATCAGCACTTCATCTTGCCAGTTGACCGCGCTGCCGCCGTCCTTCTGGTGGCTCAGTTGAACGCGCAGGGGGATATTTTTCGCATCGGTGTTAGGAATGGTAGACGAGCTGGCAACGGTGGCGCTGGTCGCACCCTGTGCATTGCCGGAGAACAGATCGCCGGTTACCTGATGCTTGCCCGGGTTTTGGTTGGCGGTGACCAGATCCTGGTACAGCACCTTACTCAGGTAAGGCTGCAACTGTGCCAGACGGTTGCTGTCCGGCAGGGAAGCCGCAGGGCCCTGTTGCAGGCGCAGATCGTAAAATTTCTGTGCGACCGTATCCGGGCCGCCTTCCACACAACCGCCGGTACGGGTGCCGATATCCTTGAATGCCGGATCGACGGTGGTACAGGCACTCAATAACAGCGCTAAGGGAAAAACAGCCGCAATCGTTTTTGTTTTCATCTCATTACCTTATGTGAAAGTCTCTACCATGAAGAACGATAACTTACAGTTTATACGCAGAAAACTTTATCACCAAAATAGGTTGGCGGTTTATCAGATGCTGCACTTTCCTGCCGTCGTGCCGCTTTATTTCTTGATCGGGAACGCCACAAAGGGTTTGATTTCCTTGAGCACAAACATGCTCTGCATCTCTTTGATGCCAGGCAGACGACGGATCACCGACATGGAAAAGTCGGCATAGGTATCCAGATCGCCGGCGACAACTTGCAGGAGAAAGTCGGCATCTCCCCCAATACTGTAGCAGGCCACCACGTCTTCTAATTCGATGACTTCTCGTTCAAATTTTCTCGCTTCCGCCTCGCTGTGGCTGTCGATGCTTACGCGGATAAACACCATCACCCCCAGCCTGATTTTGCGTCGATCCAGCACTGCCCGATACCCCTGGATAACGTCGTCGTCTTCCAGTTTCCGTACTTTTCGCCAGCAGGGCGACGCGGACATGCCCAGCTCATCGGCCAGGGTTTGGTTAGTGATGCGTGCGTCCTGTTGCAGGGCAGCGAGAATTCTAATGTCTGTCTGAGATAGCGGATTTTTGTTAATTTTATTTCTTTAAATGATGCTAAGTAGGTAAATTTTACCTTAATCGTGCCTTTCTTCAACGCAAGCAGGTCATTATTTCCTCCCCTGAAGTGGCATAATATTTGCCGAGAAGTGAGCTATTCCAGAGAGGGCTGCCATTCAGGCGAGTTGATTTTATGGGGGAGAGTATGCAGTTTGACGCGTCCAGACATAAATGCACCATCGTGATCGATGAAGCGTTGGCGGTAGGATTGGCAATGAACGCCGCCAGCGTGATTGGCATCAGTTTTGGCAAGACGTTTGAGAATTTGGTCGGGCCGGATTTATCCAGCGGCGATGGCGTGCGCTATCCCGGTGTCATTTATGCGCCGCTGCCGGTCTTGCGTGCGTCCAATGCCACGATTCAGGCATTGTTGAACAGCGCGGGTGACGATGAAGACATTTACAGCATGCCATTCAGCGCCTTGGCTCAATCGTGCCGGACCTATGACGAATATGGTGAGCGGATCTCAGCCGTTGACAGCGAACATATTGAGCTGGTGGCGATTGGGCTGGTCGGGCCGAAGAAAAAAATCACCAGGCTGACCGGCAATTTGCCCTTGTTTAAATAGAGGCGCTTGGGTATGCGCATGAGTAATGTGTTTATTGCATATTATATTAAGAACATATGAGTAAACTTGTGGTCTTAGAAGCGTAATCAGCGAATCAAACAAGGAGTTCTGATGCAGCTTTCAACCACCCCGACCCTGGAAGGGTTTACCATTACCGAATACTGCGGTGTCGTCACCGGCGAGGCGATCCTCGGCGCCAATATTTTTCGTGACTTCTTCGCCGGCGTGCGCGATATCGTCGGCGGCCGCTCCGGTGCTTACGAGAAAGAACTGCGTAAAGCCCGCTTGATCGCTTTCCAGGAACTGGAAGAGCAGGCGAAAGAGCTGGGCGCCAACGCGGTGGTCGGCATTGATATCGACTATGAAACCGTGGGCAAAGACAGCAGCATGCTGATGGTGACCGTCAGCGGCACCGCAGTGAAAGTCAGCCGCTAACCCCCATTTTATGAAACGCCCCGGCAACCGTCGGGGCGCAGTTTATTTATCCCACCTTGTGTTCTTCAGGCTTCAGCGGGCGATGTTCCTGCGGTTTTGCCGCAGGTATCAAATGCTGTTCCTGCGGTTTTGCCGCGGGTATCAAATGCTGTTCCTGTGGTTTTGCCGCGGCTATTGGGTGTTGCTCCTGAGGTTGACGCAACGGGGGTTGATGCTGTTGCATCGGCGTCGGTCGATTCATTACCGGTGGCGCAATAGCATGATTCACCGGCCTGAGTGCCGGTGACGGCGCGTAGACCGGATGAGGAGCCGCTGCCAATGGCGCAGGCTGATGCGTTGCCCGGTTATCCGCCTGACGCGGTGGTGGCGTTTCCGTCCGCGGATGTTGTGGCATTGCCGCAGGGGCGGAATGGTTAAAGTTTGGCATGCTCATCGGCTGATGGACGACGGAGGGCTGCGTTACCGGGCGGGGTGCCGGAGGCGCAGAATGGGTGAAGGCCGGCATACCTACCGGTGGATGCGCATTGCCCGCCTGCTGGGGGGCAAAGTGCGGTTTTGCCATGGTGGCAACATTCGGTGCCGGGTGCTCTGCCGTTGGCATGGTCGGAGCGAAATGCGGCGCCTGATTCACCTGCGTATTGTAGTTATTCACTGTATTGGTGCGGTTCACATTATTGTATTGATTGATATTGGTAACGCGATTAATCACAGTGGTGGAGTGCGATATATAAGGCGCATTGTTGTAAATCACCGGTTGACGCCGATCGCCCCAGTGCACATCCCAGTTATGCCAGCTGTTGTCGTGCTGATTGATCAAGGCGCCGACCGCGATGCCGACACCAAAGCTGATAACGCCAGCCGCCAGCATATCCCCACCGCTGTAGCCAGAGGCCGGTTGATAGCGATAGCCGGGGTAGCTCGGCACCGTTTCTCCGTAGGCCACCCAGGGATCGTAACGCGGCACATAAACCACATCCGGCTGGCTGGGTTCAATCACAATCACCCGATCGGGCGCAGCGACCACGGTTTGTTGATAGGGTTGCTGCTGGAGAGCGTGGGTAGCCGGCGCAAGTACCACCCGTTGTTGTGGGGAGTTTTTCAGCGTGCCTTTGTTCGCCGCACGTTGGCGCATCACCTGGATTGCGTTCATTACGTCGGTGGGATCATTGGCATAAGCATTGCCCAGCGCACTGGTCCAGGGAAGGTTTTTCGCCATCTGGTCCAGCACGTCAGGGAATTGCACCAGGCTGCGAACGCTGGGATCCCAGGGTTGGGCGTCAGCGGCCGTGGCGAGCGCCGCCGGTTGCAGGCTGCGGTTCTGCGCCAGCCAATTATCTGCGGCGCTGATTTGATCGGGATAACCCGCACCGGCCAACACCTGGGCCAGTAGCTTGTCGGGGAACAGCGCTACCGGGCTCACCAACTGATAGAGTTGATCGGCGCTTAGCGGCGTATAGGCCGGTGCCGCGGCGGGCTGGGTTACACCCATTACGCCGGCGACACTTTTCTGATCGCAACCGCTGAGCGGCAGCAGAGCGAGACAGATCAACCCGGTTAAACAGTTCGATTTGCGCATGGTTTATTCGCTTATTTCAGCACAGGTAATATGATGAGGCTAACACCTGTCGGGCGGGCTGCCAGTGCTGAGCAATACTCGCTTGCACATCTGGCGGGTCTGTCATCATTTATTGATTAACTTGATTATTGGATACAAGTTAATCAACCTGAGTTACAAATTTGGGAACCTGAACCAGGGGAGGGCGACGTGAAAATTTGGCCAGGGATTATTGCCGCCACGCTGCTTGCCGGCTGCCAAACTGCACCGCAGGGTACCACCGTCGATCGCGGCGGCTACCAGCTTGAAACTCTGCATCAGGCGCAAGGCGCCGACCAGCGCATCCGTTTTCTGGTGATGCACTACACTGCGGAAGATTTTCATTCTTCGTTGAAAACCCTGACGGATGAACACGTCAGTGCACATTACCTGCTGCCGGCACATCCGCTGCGGGAGCAGGGTAAACCGGTTGCCTTTCAACTGGTGCCGGAAGCGTTGCGCGCGTGGCACGCAGGGGCCAGCTATTGGCGCGGTCGTACCAGCCTGAATGACACTTCGATAGGCATTGAGATCGTCAATCGCGGGTTCAGCCGCCGCATGCTGTTTACCCGCTGGCAGCCGTATACGCCAGAGCAAACCGCGCTGTTGATCCCGCTAAGCCGGGATATCATTCAGCGCTACGGCATTCAGCCGCCCGACGTGGTGGGGCACAGCGATATTGCGCCGCAACGTAAGCAGGATCCCGGCCCGCTCTTTCCCTGGCAGCAACTGGCAGAGGCGGGGATCGGCGCCTGGCCGGACGCGGCAGAGGTGCAAAGGCGATTGGCGGGGCGTGACCGCCATGCGGCGGTGCCGCTGGCGCCACTGCTGGAAAAACTGGCGCGCTACGGTTATGGCGTCGATGCGCAGTGGGATGCGCGGCAACAGCGAAACCTGCTGGCGGCGTTCCAGATGCACTTCCGGCCCAGCGATTTTCGCGGTGAGCCGGATGCTGAAAGCGAGGCGATTGTCGATGCGTTGCTGCAGAAGTACGGTGCGGCGCGTTGATTACAGGCCGTACAGCTTGCCGTGCTCTTTCAACCAGCGGGCGGTGCGGGTAATGCCCTCATCCAGCGAAACAATCGGCTGATAACTCAGCTCCTGTTGCGCACGGGTGGTGTCCAGCGTCAGATCAAAATTGAGCTTGGCGACGCCATAATGGGTGAGCACCGGCTCTTTCTCGCTTTTACTGCCGAGCTTCTCCATGCCGCGTGCCATCATATCCAGCATCGGGTAGGGCACCGAGCGGATCCGGCATTTCATGCCCAGTTCGTCGATCAACTGCTGTACCACGCTGCGCAGCGGGCGCGCCTGCTGGTTGGTGATGTTGTAGGCGCGCCCGGACGGCGTATCCTCTTTTTGGGTCGCCAGCCACATGGCGTGTACCGCGTTCTCCAGATAGGTCATATCCACCAGGGCTTCGCCACCGCGCGGCAGCAGCAGATTGCCATAACGCTTAATCATCTGCAGCAGGCGCGGCAGCATGACCTTGTCGTGGGGGCCAAACAGCCCCTGAGGGCGCAGGATGGTGAAGTGGGTCTGCGGGTTGGACAGCGCCAGTTGCTGGATCACCTGTTCGCCGGCGGCCTTGCTGCGCGCAAACTCGTTGGCATAGCGTGCCGGCCGGAAATCTTCGGTAATGTTGCGATGGTGATGATAATCGAAATAAATCGCCGGCGAAGAGATATGGACAAACTGCGAAACGCCGTAGGCCGCCGCCCATTCGCCCAGGCGACGGGTGGCGCGCACGTTGGCCAGCTCAAACGCCTCTTCGGTACCCCAGGGGGAGGTAAAACTGGAGCAATGCCACAGCACGTCCACCTCGGCCAGCATCGCTTTGGCCTGCGACGAGATCAGGTTGGTGAGATCGGCATGAATGAATTCCGCGCCCATTTTTTCCAGCAAACTGCCCATGGCCTGGTTACGGCCGGTGGCGCGTACTTTTATGCCCTGGCGGCGGAGATATTCAACGGCGTTACGGCCTAACCCACTGGTTGCACCGGTGACCAATACCTTCATAACGAACTCTATTCTCGCCAAAAATCAGAATGCTGAAGGCCGTCAGCGGCACCCCAGCAAATAAGATGCCATTCTTCCGTGATTTCGTGCGCTATGCAATCGGAAAGGGCCTAACCGCAGCAGCAAACTGTGCGGTTGATCGACAAATGAACATCCGGCCGTGCCGCGGGTCACGGCCGATTGCGTTCGTGCTCTTCGGCCAGCTTCGCAATACGTCGTGCCATGCCGCGAAAAATGAACAGGTGGGCGGGCATCATGGCGAACCAGTACAGTAACCCGCTGAAACCGGCGGGATGCCACCAGGCGCGGACATCAAGGCTGCGGAGATCGCCGTGATCTTTGATAGTGAAGGTTAAACGCCCCAGGCCGGGCGCTTTCATGCCGAACAAGAGCGCCAGTTGACGTAGCGGCTTGTGGGTGATCACTTTCCAGCCGTCGACCAGATCGCCCACCGCCAGTGTATCGCGCGGCGGGCGGCCATACACCACCCGATTGCCGATCATATCGTCCATGCGGGCGCGGATCTGCCACAGGAGGTTGGCATAGAAATACCCCTCTTTGCCGCCCAATTGCTGCACCACGTGCCACAAGGCCTGGCTGGACGCGTGGGTTTCCAGCGTGCAACCCGCCTGCTTGGGATAGAAACCGTAGCCTGGCCGCCAGCGCGCCCGCGCCTCCGGATCGTAGCCCCAATCGGCGGAGTCGACCACCTCGTTCTCGCGGCGCAGGGTTTCGCGTACCGCCTCATCGAAGGTTTGCAGCGTTTGCGGGATCAGTGCTTGCAACGGTTTGCCGTCGGCGGGCAGATCGTGGTTCAGGCCTTGAATCAGCGCGCTGGCGATGGACGTGGGCACGGAGGTGATCAGGCTGATAAACCAGACTGAAATAAAGCGCGTGGGCAGGGGAATGGGGATCAGCCAGCGCTTCTTGCCGCTGATCCTGATGAAACGCTCAAACATCGTCTGGTAGCTGATATATTCCGGCCCGGCGACGTCAAAAATGCGGTTTTCTTCCGCCGGATGCGCCAGCAGGTCGGCCAGATACACCAGCAGGTTTTCCAGCGCCACCGGCGAAGATTTAGAGCGCACCCAGCGCGGCGGTGTCAGCACCGGCAGGTTGTAGACCATATCGCGCATCACTTCGAACGCCGCCGAACCTGGGCCGACGATAATACTGGCGCGCAATTCGGTGACCGGGATGCCGCTTTGGCGCAGGATCTCACCGGTTAGCTTGCGTGCCACCAGGTGCGGTGAACTGTCGCCGGCCGGCTGCAGGGCGCCGAGAAAAATGACCTGTTTGACGCCGGAGCTGCGCAGTGCATCGCGCAGATTTCCCGCCGCCTGGCGTTCCTTTTCAATAAAGTCATCACCGTCGCCCATACCGTGGATCAGATAATAAACGGCATCTATATCCCACAGCGCGGCGGCCAGGGTTTCCGGGCGATAAACGTCGACATAGTGGCAGTTAACCTGCGGCCAGTTCTGCTCTTGCAACCATTCCAGACGGCGCGCGGCGGCGGTAATGGTATGTCCCTGCTCGATCAGGTGAGGGATCAGGTTCTGGCCAATGTAGCCGCTGGCTCCGAGAACCAATACGCGTTGGGGGGTCATCAGCGCTGCCTTATGCAGTGAAAGTCGGTGACAGAATGCCAAATCTGGCGTTTAAATGCACTTTTTGTGTGGTTATGAGGGAGTTGCATCCGCCAAGAGGCGGGGTCACACTACGCGCCGTTTGCCTGCGATAAGACGGATGATATGAAACTGAATGCTGTTTGTTATGCCCTGTTGGGCCTGGCTTTAATCGCCAGCCTGTTTTTCCTGCATCCGATTGGGATGTGGTGGCTGTTGGCCAACCTGCTGACGTTGTTGGTGTACGGCGCGGATAAGTTTGCTGCGCGCAAGGGTTGGCAACGGGTGCCGGAAAGCACCTTGTTGGTGTTTGGGCTGGTGGGGGGATGGATTGGCGCGATAGTCGCACAGCAGCTGTTTCGCCATAAAACCCAGAAACAGCCGTTCAAAACCTGGTTCATCCTCAGCGTGGTGCTGAACCTGGTGGCGACGCTGGGGATCTGGTACTGGGTTTACGGCCGCTGGATTATCTGAAGGCGGGGCGCAATGGCGCCCCGTTCGGGTCAGGATTCAGGCATGCTGCCGGAGGAACTCCCACCATAAATCGACGACTTGCTGCAGATCCTGACGGCTGACGTCGAGATGGGTCAGAATGCGCGTCAGCGGCCCGCTGCTGATCAGCACGCCACGCTCTCGCATCCACGGCCCCAGCTTTGCCGCCAGCTCTGGCGATTGGCGCAGGTACAGCACGTTGGTTTGTGCGCCCGGCTCAGCAATTTCCACGCCCATCCCCTGCAATTGCTGTTCCAGCCATTTGGCGTTGTCGTGGTCATCGCGCAGCCGTTCGACGTTATGCTCCAGCGCATACAAACCCGCTGCCGCCAGAATACCGGCCTGGCGCAGGCCGCCGCCGGTCATTTTGCGCCAGCGCACGGCGCGCTGAATAAAGGCTTCACTGCCGCACAGCAGCGAGCCTACCGGCGCGCCCAGCCCTTTCGACAGGCAGATGGTGAAGGTGTCGCAGTATTGCACAATCTCTTTCAGCGGCAGGTTCAGCGCGACGGCGGCATTGAAGATGCGCGCGCCGTCGATGTGCAGCGCCAATTGATGCTCGCGGGTGAACTGCCAGGCCTGTTGCAGGTACTCCTGCGGCAGCACGCGGCCGCTGATGGTGTTTTCCAGGCTCAGCAGACGGGTTCTGGCGAAGTGAATGTCATCGGGTTTGATTGCCGCCGCTACTTTGTCCAGCGGCAGGGTGCCGTCCGGGTTCGCCTCAATCGGCTGCGGCTGGATGCTGCCGAGCACCGCCGCGCCGCCGGCCTCGTATTTATAGTTATGCGCCTGCTGGCCGACAATATACTCATCGCCGCGCTGACAATGGCTCAACAGCGCCACCAGGTTGGCCTGGGTGCCGCTCGGCAGAAACAGCGCCGCTTCCTTGCCGGACAGACGAACCGCTTCCGCCTCCAGCGCGTTTACCGTGGGATCATCGCCATAAACGTCGTCGCCCACTTCGGCCTGCGCCATGGCTTGGCGCATGGCGGCGCAGGGGCGGGTCACGGTGTCACTGCGTAAATCGATAAGCATACAACTCCTCAGCATCAATCCGGAAAATGGCTTCCATCATAGCCGGATTATCGCGTTGCAAAAGCGGAAAATGGCAGGCGCAGCGGTTGCCGCGCCCACAGAGGATCAGCGCAGCCAGTTGGTTTTCGCCAGTTCGACCACTTCGTCGCCACGGCCGTTGATAATGGCGCGCAGCATATACAGGCTGAAGCCTTTGGCCTGTTCGAATTTGATCTGCGGCGGCATCGCCAGTTCCTGTTTGGCGGTCACTACGTCCAGCAGTGCCGGGCCGGGGTGCGCCAGCATTTCTTGCAGCGCAGCGTCCAGATCCGAAGCCTTCTCGACGCGAATGCCCTTGATGCCGGCAGCGTTGGCAATCGCCGCAAAATCCGGGTTGTGCAGATCGGTGCCGTCGGTCAGGTAGCCGCCAGCCTTCATTTCCATGGCCACAAAACCCAGCACGCTGTTGTTGAAGATCACAATCTTGACCGGCAATTTCAACTGCGTCAGCGACAGAAAATCCCCCATCAGCATGGTAAATCCGCCGTCGCCGCACAGGGCGATCACCTGCTTGCCCGGCTCGGTGGCCTGTGCGCCGATGGCCTGCGGCATGGCGTTGGCCATCGAACCGTGGTTGAACGAACCCAGCAGGCGGCGTTTGCCGTTCATTTTCAGGTAGCGTGCAGCCCACACTGTCGGTGTGCCGACGTCGCAAGTGAAGATAGCGTCGTCGTTGGCGTATTGGCTGATCTGCTGCGCCAGATACTGTGGGTGGATCGGTTGATCGTCATTGGCGCTCGCCAGCCCATCGAGATCCTTGCGCGCAGTGCGGTAGTGCTCCAGCGCCTTGTCAAGAAACGCGCGGTCGCTCTTCGGTTCCAGTTGCGGCAGCAGGGCGGTGAGGGTGGTGTGGATATCGCCCACCAGCGCCATGTTGACCGGGCAATGCGCGCCGATGCTGCCGGGGTTGATGTCGATCTGAATGATGTTGGCGTTGGTCGGGTAGAACGCGCGGTACGGGAACTGGGTGCCGAGCAGCACCAGGGTATCGGCATTCATCATCGCGTGGTAGCCGGACGAAAAGCCGATCAACCCGGTCATGCCGACGCTGTACGGGTTGTCCCATTCGATATGCTCTTTGCCGCGCAGTGCGTGCACCACCGGCGCTTGCAGCAGCTCGGCCAGCCTGACCACTTCGTCATGCGAGCCGGCGCAGCCGCTGCCGCACATCAGCGTGATGTTCTTCGCCTGATTCAGTATGGCCGCCAGCTTGTTCAGTTCGCTCATCGGCGGTTGTACCAGCGGCAGTGCCGGGGTATGCCAGACCATGCTGGCGTCTTCCGGCGCCATGCGCAGCGCCACGTCGCCCGGCAGCACGATCACCGACACGCCACGATTGAGGATCGCCTTGCGCATGGCGATTTCCAGCACCCGGGGCAGCTGTTCCGGATTGGAGACCAGTTCACAGTAGTGGCTGCATTCACGAAACAGTTCTTGCGGGTGGGTTTCCTGGAAATAACCGCTGCCGATTTCGCTGGAGGGAATATGCGCGGCAATCGCCAATACCGGCACGTGGTTGCGGTGGCAGTCGAACAGGCCGTTGATCAGGTGCAGGTTGCCCGGACCGCAGGAGCCGGCGCAAACCGCCAACTGGCCGGTGAGCTGGGCTTCTGCGCCGGCGGCAAACGCGGCCACTTCTTCGTGGCGTGTGCCCAGCCATTCGATGGTGCCCATGCGGTGCAGGCTGTCGCTAAGGCCGTTGAGCGAATCGCCGGTGACGCCCCAAATGCGTTTCACGCCAGCCTGCTCCAGCGTTTTGGCGACCAGTGTGGCTACGGTTTGCTTCATAGTTCCCCCAATTATAAAGATACCCGTCATCTTTCACGCCACAGCGTTGTGGGCTGCGACTTGAAATCCAGTGGGTATGAATCGTTAAGTCTTTTTCAGATGGACGTAATAAAACGCACGGAACAGGGGAAAGTGTAGAAGGGGTGTACGGGACGTGCTTGCCGATAAATGCCCCATCGGCGAGATGGGGCAGCAAGCATCAGGCGAGGGTGATGTCGCCCTGCAACTGACAACTGCATGCCAGCACATACCCTTGGGCGATCTCGGCCGGGGTGAGCGTCATGCTGCTGGTGGTGGTGTAGTCACCGTCGAGGATGCGGGTTTTGCACGAACCGCAGACCCCGGCGCGGCAGGCGGCGTTGACCGGCAGCGCGTGGGCCTCCATCGCTGCCAGCAGCGTGCTGCCGACCGGTACGCGGAACTCGCGCAGCGGCCGGGCGGCGCGCAGCGTTAGCCCTTCGCCTTGCCCGGAGTCCGTTTCCGCCGGCGTATGGAACTGTTCTTTGTGGAAGCGGGCTGCCGGCACGCCAAGCTGGCGGCAAAGCTGCTCCGCCTGCGTCATGTAAGGCGCGGGGCCGCAGGTCATCACCGTACGTTCGACAATATCCGGCGCGGCCTGTCGCAAGGCTTCTAACGTTATCCGCCCGTTGAGGTAGCCCGGCTGAGCATCCTGTTCGGCCATCAGCGTCAGTTGCAGTTGAGGATGCGCGGCGCACAACTCGCGCCATTGTTCGGCAAAAATCGTATCGGCAGGGGTGCGTACGTTAAAGATCACGGCAATATCGCAGGCCGGACGGTTGGCTACCAGCCAGCGGCACATGGAGATAATCGGCGTAACGCCGCAGCCGGCCGCCAGCATCAGGTAACGATCGGCCGGGTGGCGTTCGCAACTGAATTCTCCCTGCGCATCGGACAGCCACAGGGTGTTGCCGGGTTTGACCTCCTGCGTCAGCCAGCGCGAACCCGCGCCGTCCGGCAGGCAGCGCACGCTGATGCTGAGAAAACGGCTTTGGCCGGGCGAAGAAGACAGCGTATAGGCGCGCAGCGTTTCTTCGGTATTACGGATGCTGACCAGCGCAAAGTGGCCGGCCTGATAAGGGTAAAAAACGTCGCAGATCAGGTTCAGCGTCCAAACGTCGGCAGTTTCTTGCCGGATAGAGTGTACCTGCATGCGATTGGGGCAAAGGGGAGTGGGTTGGGTCATAGAGCACCTCAAAGGCAAAGGGGCCGGCATAGGCGCGGCCCCGAAAAACAACGGCATCAACCGAGCAGGGCTTGCAGGTCCTGCTCAACGGTGGTGATCGGGCGCATGCCGAACTTGTCGTAGAGGATCGCCATCAGGTTGTCGGTCAGGAAGCCCGGTGCGGTCGGGCCGGTGACGATGTTTTTTACCCCCAGCGACAACAGCGTCAGCAGGATGACGATCGCCTTTTGCTCAAACCACGACAGCACCAGGCTGAGAGGCAGTTCGTTGACCGTGCAGCCAAGCGTCTCGGAAAGTTTGACCGCCAGCATGATGGCGGAATAGGCGTCGTTGCATTGGCCGACATCCAGCAGGCGTGGCAGGCCTTCCAGCGTGCCGAAGTCCAGTTTGTTGAAGCGGTATTTCCCGCAGGCCAGCGTCATGATCAGGCAATCTTGCGGCACGCTGCGGGCGAAGTCGGTGAAATAACTGCGCTCATCGCGGCTGCCGTCACAACCGCCGACCAGGAACACGTGGCGCAGTTTCTTCTGCGCCACCAGATCGATCACCGTATCGGCGGCGTTGAGCAGCGTCTGGCGGCCAAAGCCGACGGTGATCATATGTTCGATCTCGGTATAAGGGAAACCGCTCATGCCCTGCGCCTGGGCGATCACGCGGGTGAAGTCTTCCCCTTCCAGATGGTTAACGCCCGGCCAGCCAACGATGCTGCGTGTCCAGATGCGATCGCCGTAGTTGCCGATGTTCGGATCGATAATGCAGTTGGAGGTCATCAGGATGGGGCCGGGGAATTTGGCGAACTCGATCTGCTGGTTCTGCCAGCCGCTGCCGTAATTGCCGACCAGATGTTTGAATTTTTTCAGTTCCGGGTAGCCGTGCGCCGGCAGCATTTCACCGTGGGTATAGACATTAACGCCCTGACCCTCGGTTTGCTCCAGCAGCATGCGCAGATCTTTCAGATCGTGGCCGGAGATCAGAATCGCCTTGCCTGCTACCGGGCGCACATTCACCGCACTGGGGATCGGATCGCCATAGGCCTGGGTTTCACCGTGATCGAGGATCGCCATCACGTTGAAGTTCATTTTGCCGATACCCATGGCGTTGTTCAGCAGGGTATCCACGTCGCGCGGCTGGGTGCCGAGCCAGGCCATAAAGGCGTGGTAATCGGCATAGATTTGGTCGTCGAACTGGCCCAGCACGTGGGCGTGTTCCATATAGGCCGCCGCTCCTTTCAGGCCGTACAGGCACAGCATGCGCAGGCCGTGAATGTCATCGCCCACCTCGGCCTTGTCGGTGTTGAGGGCGAACTGCGTCGCCTGCTGCAACAGCGTCGGCATGTCGTCGCCGTCGAGTTGCAGACTGGCCAGCGGATGATCGACGTGTGCGCCGGCATCCAGCAGCCGGCAGCGCGTGGCCAGCGAGTCACGCAGGAGGAGGGTTTCCCGCGCGTAGCCGACAATGCGATCAGAGTCGAAGTTAACGTTGGTCAGAGTGGAGAAGAAGGCGCGGGGAGCAAAGCTGTCGATCTCGTGATCGATAATCCCGAGCGAGCGAGCCAGCAGAGCCCAGGCGGACAGCCCTTGTAACGCCGCTACCAAAAGATCCTGCAGATCTGAGGTTTCCGCCGTTTTACCGCACATGCCCTGAGCATACGAGCAGCCGTTGCCTGCCGGAGTACGGATGGTTTGTTCACATTGCACACAGAACATAATCGCTTCCTTTTTTAAAGTTGCATTTATAATGCTTGTTTATGAGCATAGATCGGCAACCGGGGCTTAAAAAGGCTTTTGTGGTACTACTGTGGGCAAGTTTGATTTAGCGCAATTTTACCCTGCGGATGGGAATTATTACGCTTTACGGGGGCATAGCCCCCGGAAGAAATCACGAGAACAGGGCGATCAGTACCGGCGCCAACAGGCTCAGCAGGAACCCGTGCACGATGGCGGGCGGCACCATTTCCAATCCGCCGCTGCGCTGTAACACCGGCAGGGTAAAGTCCATCGAGGTGGCGCCGCACAGGCCCAGCGCCGAGGAACGGCTGCGGCGTACCAGGGTCGGGATCAGCATAATTGCCACCAACTCGCGCGCCAGATCGTTAAAGAAGGCCGCGCTGCCCAGTACCGGACCATAAGCGTCGGTGATCAGAATACCGGAAAGCGAATACCAGCCGAAACCGGAAGCCATCGCCAGCCCGGCTTTGATCGGCAGCCCCAGCAGCTGTGCCGCCAGCGCGCCGCCGGCCAGTGCGCTGAGCGTCACCACCACCGCCACCATCATGCCGCGCCGGTTAATCACTATTTGACGCAGCGTCATGCCGCTGTTGCGCAGTTGAATACCCACCAGCAGCAGCAGGAAAATCAACGCATATTCACTGCCCTTTCCGGCAAACTGCAGCCACTGCCACTGTGTCAGACCGAGCAGGAAACCGCCGAGCACTACGCCGCACAGTTTGAATGATTCCAGCGCCATATGCAGGCGCGAAGGCAGCCGTTCCTGTTTATGGCTGTTGCGCCAGGGCATTTTGCGTTCCAGCAGCGTCAGCATCAGCAAGCTGGCGGCCAAGATGCACAGGAAAAACACCGTGGCGTACTGGAATATCAGCAACAGGTTGCTGCTCAAATCCTCCAGAAATGCCAGGCTGATACCCATAAAAAACAGGATCACGTAAACCATCCAGCTCAGCAGACGGTTGATGGCCTGGAGTAACGTTCGGCTGCGCAAGGGGATGAGGTAACCGGCAATCAGCGGTAACAGAATAATCAACAGTCCTGAATACATGGTGAAGCTTACGTCCTTTGTTCTGGGGGCGGTGCGCGGATGACCGACGAGGCCCACACGCTAACCAAAACGATGGCCGGAGTAAAGCGGCAGATTTGATGCAGTCTGCTTGACCTGCAAGGGGTTTTTTGACCATGCTCTGGAAAGGTCACCTTCATTGAGGACGGTGACGGCACGCACGGGAGGCGGCAGATGTTCTTAGAGCGTATCGAGATTGTAGGTTTCCGCGGCATTAATCGGCTGTCCCTGATGCTGGACGACAACACGCTGCTGCTCGGCGAAAACGCCTGGGGTAAATCCAGCCTGCTTGACGCGCTGACCCTGCTGCTGGCGCCGGAGCAACAGCTCTACCGTTTTGAAGTGCACGACTTCCATTTTCCTCCCGGCGAAGAGGCGGCCAAAGACCGGCATTTGCAGGTGGTGTTTACCTTTTGCGAGAAAGACCTCGGGCACGCTCATCTCCCCCGGTATCGCCACCTGTCGCCGCTGTGGGTCAAGGGCGATGATAATCTGAACCGTATTTATTACCGTTGCGAAGGCGAACTGGCCGATGACGATACGGTGTGCACCTGGCGCAGTTTTTTGGACGCCGAGGGCAATGCGATACAACTGCATCACATTGAACAGCTGGCGCACGCCATTATCCGTATTCACCCGGTATTGCGTTTGCGCGATGCGCGTTTTATTCGCCGCTTGCGGCCCAGCACGCTCAATGACGAGCACCCTGCGGATAATCAGGCGCTGGCCCAGCAGTTGGATCAGCTGACGCGTGAACTGGTGCGCAATCCGCAAAAGTTGACTAACGCCGAGCTGCGTCAGGGGCTGGCGGCGATGCAGCAACTGCTGGAACACTACTTCGCTGAGCAGGGATCGCAGGTGGCGCGCCCGCGCAGGCACCGGTTGGATCAAGATCAGGATCAGCAGGCGTGGCGTTCGCTGGACAGCATCAACCGTATGGTCGCTGAGCCGAACAGCCGCAGCATGCGGCTGATTTTGCTGGGTATGTTTTCTACGCTGCTGCAGGCCAAGGGCAACGTCAAGTTAGATCCGCACGCCCGGCCGTTGCTGTTGGTGGAAGACCCGGAAACCCGGCTGCACCCGATCATGCTGTCGGTGGCCTGGGGGCTGCTCAACCAGCTGCCGCTGCAGCGCATCACCACAACCAATTCCAGTGAGCTGGTGTCGCTGGTTCCGGTGGAACACGTTTGCCGGCTGGTGCGCGAGTCGGGACGGGTTGCCACCTATCGCCTTGGGCCACGCGGGTTGGGGCCGGAGGATGGGCGGCGGATTGCTTTTCATATTCGCTTTAACCGGCCGTCATCGCTGTTTGCCCGCTGTTGGCTGTTAGTGGAAGGCGAGACAGAGGTTTGGCTGCTGAGTGAACTGGCGCGCCAGTGCGGCTATCACTTTGAGGCGGAAGGGGTGCGGGTGATTGAATTCGCCCAGTGCGGCCTGAAGCCGTTGCTGAGGTTTGCTCGCCGCATGGGCATTGAATGGCATGCGCTGGTGGACGGCGACGAGGCCGGGAAGAAATACGCCAACACCGTGCGCAGTTTGCTGGATAACCACGGCGACAGCGAGCGTGACCGTCTGACCGCGCTGCCGGCGCCGGATATGGAACACTTTATGTTCCGCGAGGGGTTCAGCCCGGTTTATCACCGCGTAGCCTCTGTGCCGATCAATGCTCAGATGCCGATACGCAAGGTGATCCTGAAGGCGGTGCATCACTCTTCGAAACCCGATTTGGCTATCGAAGTGGCGATGCAGGCCGGCGAGTGGGGCACCGATTCCGTGCCGCCACTGCTGAAGAAAATGTTCTCGCGTGTGATCTGGCTGGCGCGCGGTCGGGCGGATTAGGCGCCCGGCAGTCTTATCGGGTACTGAAATGTTCAGCCATTCCCTGCTCCAGTTCATCCAGCAATTGGTAACGACGGCGGTATTCCGCCCGTTTCTTGCTGACCACCTCATCGATCGGTTTACGCGTGATGCGCTCCGGCAGCAGGAAGTAGCCGCTGTCGAGCATCTTGCCGCCCATTGAGCTCCAGAACTGATCGTAATCGGCGTGCAGTTGATCTTTCTTTTTACTGTGATAACGCCAATTCTGATAGATATGGGTGGTATTGCCAACCGCCACTATTTGCCGGATGCCCAGATGGTGAGCCAGCGTGCAGATGCCTTCCAGCGCCAGCCGTTTCGGAAACAGCCCGTGACATTCTTTGGTGGCGTGCTGGATTTCCGCATGCGGCACCTGGTGGTTGGCTCCCTGCAAGCCGCCGATGAACAGCGTTGGCTGTTGCTGATAGTGCATCAGCACAAAGGTGATTTCCGCCAGCATAATGCCGCTGGCGTTACGCAGCAGCAGGGTGGCTTCCCCTTCTTTGTTCAAATGATCGATGGCCGACAGCTCCAGCGAAACCGATTCGCCGCTTTTGCCGCTGGCGGTGGCCAGCACAAAGGGGTTCTTCAGATGACCGATACGCATTTTCAGCGGCATGCGCTGCGCGCTGAGAGCGTAGTGATCGCGCAGAGCGAACAGGCACTCGATCTTGTTCATGTTAGCCGCCAGATAGGGGCGATGCAGCTTGCAGGGCAGATTGGGCTGTGCGCTCAGAATTTCATCCCGCAGAGGATTGGACGCCAGCGTGTTCAGCAGGGCGCCGGTAGTGCGCCAGCAAAACAGCGAGCGGCTGATAAATTTCAGGCGGAATGAGGTTTTTTTCCAGGCATTACTCGGCGCCATATCGCCATTAATCAGCGCCGTCATCAGTTGCCAACCGTTAAGCGGGCGTGCAGATACGAGTGGATAGCTGAGCTGAGACATGATGAAATCCTTGGCAGTGTCGAATAGCGCTATTTCAGCAAGCTTTCGCTAAACGGGAGTTCAATGCCTAACTGTAACCAAGGGTGTCTCCACATTGTGTTGAGCTAAGGTTTAGTTACACCCTATTGCTGTACACGGCGATTTTGCCCCGTTTCCGCCTGAAATTACCTTCTTGCGAAGAGCTGTCTCGTGCTAAAACGAGCGGCCAGGTTGCTTTCCCCAAATCATTCTCTGCCGCAACGTTTATCGGATGTTTTTGAGTTTAAGTAGTTGGAGATGCCGGGGATAATTTCATCTATTGCGGCCAGTTTCCTCCATGGTTTGCTCTTAATTCTGACTTAATGCGTACAAAGACCTGGAAGGTTATAATCCCGTTCAACTTATTATGGGCATGATGAATCACGGATTTAAACCGGATGAGATGCCGGGTAAACCGCCTGAGTTATTTGAAGTAAGTGATAAAAAACAAAAGGATGATGGTGTTAATGATGTTTAAAGGACATAAGCGACGCTGGGGCATCGCACTGATCGTCGTGGCGGCGATCGCCGCGCTGGCGATCTGGCATTTCAGCCGCCCGGCGCCAACCCAGTTTAAAACGGTGAAGGTGGCCAAGCGCGACCTGCAGCAAAATGTGTTGGCGACCGGCCAGCTTGACGCGGTGCGCAAGGTTGACGTTGGTGCGCAGGTCAGCGGGCAGTTGGAAAGTCTGTATGTTGAGATTGGCGACAAGGTGAAAAAAGGCCAGTTGCTTGGTGTAATCGATCCACAGCAGGCACAAAACAGTATCCGCGAGGGTGAGGCGACGCTGCGTGAATTGCACGCTCAGCTGCAACAGGCCCAGGCCGAACAACAACTGGCGGCGGTGACGCTGCAGCGCAATCAGGCACTGGCGAAGTTGCAAGCGGTATCGCGCCAGGATCTGGATCAGGCGGCGACGCAACTGGCGGTGAAGAAGGCGCAGGTCGGCACCATCAATGCGCAGATTGCCCGCAATCAGGCCAGCCTGGACACCGCTAAAATCAATCTGGCATTTACCCGTATTGAAGCACCGATGGACGGCGATGTGGTGCAGATCACCACGCTGCAAGGCCAGACGGTGATCGCCGCGCAGCAGGCACCGAACATTCTGACGTTGGCGGATCTCAGCACCATGCTGGTGAAAGCGCAGGTCTCGGAAGCGGATGTTATCAGCCTCAAACCGGGTCAGAAGGCCTGGTTTACCGTATTGGGCGATCCTAACCGGCGTTTTGACGGTGTGCTGAAAGACATTCAGCCGACGCCGGAAAAGGTTAACAACGCCATCTTTTACTATGCGCGTTTCGAAGTGCCGAACCCTGAAGGCCTGCTGCGTCTGCAGATGACGGCGCAGGTGCATATTCAACTGGCCGGCGTCAGCCAGGCGCAGGTCATTCCTCTGGCGGCGCTGGGCGATCAAATCGCTGATAACCGTTACCACGTTGCGGTATTGAAACAGGGCAAGGAAGAGAAACGCGAGGTGACCATAGGTCTGCGTAATAATATTGACGTACAAATTACGAACGGCTTGAGCATCGGAGATGACGTTATTGTCAGCCGCGGCGGCTCGGAGGCCAACTGATGGCGGCGTTGTTACAACTGAGCGGTATCCGTCGCAGTTATCAGTCGGGCGATCAGACGGTGGACGTGTTGAAAGACGTGAGCCTGAGCATCGACGCCGGTGAAATGGTGGCAATCATGGGTGCTTCCGGTTCTGGCAAGTCTACGCTGATGAACATTCTCGGCTGTCTGGATAAGCCCAGCGCCGGCGTGTACCGGGTGGCAGGCCAGGATGTGGCGACGCTGGATGGCGATGCCTTGGCCCGGCTACGGCGCGAGCATTTTGGTTTTATCTTCCAGCGATACCATTTGCTGCCTCATCTGAGCGCGGCGCATAACGTCGAGGTGCCGGCGGTCTACGCCGGGCTGGGCAAGGCAGCGCGGCGGGAACGGGCGGTAGCGCTGCTGCAGCGCCTTGGGTTGAGTGAACGCGTCAGCTACCGGCCGAGCCAGCTTTCCGGCGGTCAGCAGCAGCGCGTCAGTATCGCCCGCGCGCTGATGAACGGCGGCCAGGTGATCCTGGCGGATGAGCCGACCGGCGCCCTCGACAGCCATTCCGGTGAAGAGGTGATGACTATCCTCAAGCAACTGCGTGAGCAGGGGCATACGGTGATCATCGTGACTCACGATCCGGCTGTCGCTCGGCAGGCCGAGCGGATCATTGAAATCCGCGACGGCGAGATCATTGCCGACTCACGCCCGGAGCAGCAGGGCAATCCGAATGCCAAACCGCTGGAACTGGTCGCGCCGGCACCGTCGTGGCAGCAGATGGCCGGTCGCTTCCGCGAGGCGCTGGTGATGGCGTGGCGGGCGATGGCGGCGAATAAAATGCGCACTGCGCTCACCATGTTGGGCATTATTATCGGTATCGCTTCGGTGGTCTCGATCCTGGTGATCGGCGACGCCGCCAAGCAGATGGTGTTGGCGGATATCAAATCCATCGGCACCAATACGGTGGATATTTACCCCGGCAAAGACTTTGGCGACGACGATCCCACCTTTCGTCAGTCGTTGAAATATGATGATCTTGATGCGTTGCGTGAGCAGCCTTATATCAGCGCACTGTCACCGACCATCGCCAGCAGCATGCGACTGCGGTTGGGCAACGTCGATGTGGCGGCCAATGTGACCGGGGTCAGCGAGCAGTTTTTCCGCGTCTACGGCATGACCTTCACCCAAGGGGCCGGTATTGATCCGTTCCAGGTGCAATCGCAGTCGCAAACGGTAGTTATCGACGCCAACACCCAGCGCCGGCTGTTCCCGCATCAGAAGAACGTGGTGGGTGAGGTGATTTTGGTGGGTAACATGCCGGCAACGGTGGTCGGGGTGGCAAAGGAGAAGCAGTCGATGTTCGGTAGCAGCAAGACGCTGAACGTTTGGGTTCCCTACAGCACCATGGCCAACCGGCTGATGGGCAACGCCTATTTTGATTCGATCACTGTGCGTATCCGTGACGATTACAATAGCCAGGAAGCGGAGCAGCAGTTGACGCGTTTGCTGACGCTGCGTCATGGCAAGAAAGACTTCTTCACCTATAACATGGACAGCCTGGTGCAGACCGCGGAGAAAACCACACGCACGCTGCAGCTGTTCCTGACGCTGGTGGCGGTGATTTCATTGGTGGTCGGCGGGATCGGCGTGATGAATATCATGCTGGTGTCGGTAACGGAGCGTACGCGTGAGATTGGTATCCGTATGGCGGTGGGCGCCCGTTCCGGCGACGTATTGCAGCAGTTCTTGATCGAAGCGGTGCTGGTGTGCCTGGTTGGCGGTGCCCTGGGGATTACACTGTCCTTCGCCATCGGGTTGCTGGTGCAACTGGTGCTGCCAGGTTGGCAAATCAACTTCCCACCGGCGGCGTTGTTGAGCGCGTTTTTGTGCTCTACCGGTATTGGCGTGGTGTTCGGTTATCTGCCAGCACGCAGTGCTGCCCGGCTTAACCCGATCGATGCACTGGCGCGCGAGTAATAACCTATCTTCGTGGTATTTGACGCTGCGGCGTGATTAGCGGCAGCTTGACATTCATAGCGTATAATAAAAAATGCCAGTCATACGGCGGCTGGCATTTTTAGCGGGTTGCTTTAGGCTGGCTCTGCAACAGCGTTTAGGCCAGTGCCTCGCTTTCCAGCGGCACAATAAGACTCGCATGGTTCCCTTTTGGCCCTTGGTGCACGTCAAAACTGACCTGTTGGCCGGCTTTTAGTGTCCTGTACCCATCCATTTTAATCGTTGAATAATGGGCGAATATGTCTTCGCCGCCGCCTTCAGGACAGATAAACCCAAACCCTTTGGCGTTGTTGAACCATTTAACAGTACCCGTCTCCATGCTTTTACATCCCTCGCAACGCTATTTTAGGTGAGATGAATAACTGAATTCGCACCCGCCAAAGGCAGGTAGCAGATGAGCACGGGGCGGTTAAAAGACCACCAGCTCACGAATTTACACTCTAGAGCAAATGATCATCACGTCAAGGGATCGGCTTTTGTCCGCAGGAAGCAGTTCATCAAAGTTTGAAGCAGTTAACGCTATTGACATTGTTTGGTAACAATTTGTCAGAGATTTTTGCGCACGTTCCAGTACGGCGAGATGATGACGAAGATGATAAAATAGTAGTGATACCCCACTTTGAATAACCGGAACCTGTCCCCATATCAGAGGACAGAGCAGAGAAGATGAGCAGCAATGGGCAATAACAACGATTGGCTAAATTTTGAACACTTGGCCGAAGAAAAACAAATCGATGCGGTAAAACCGCCGTCTATGTATAAAGTTATACTTAACAACGACGATTACACACCGATGGAATTTGTGATTGACGTTCTGCAAAAGTTCTTTTCTTATGATATTGAACGTGCAACGCAACTGATGCTCACGGTCCACTATCAAGGCAAGGCGATCTGCGGTGTTTTTACCGCCGAGGTGGCGGAAACCAAGGTCGTACATGTGAACCGTTATGCAAGGGAGAACGAGCATCCGTTGCTCTGTACGCTGGAAAAAGCCTAGATTTTGGCAACTATTGGGGAGGTGCTTATGCTCAATCAAGAACTGGAACTCAGTCTCAACATGGCTTTCGCCAGAGCGCGTGAGCACAGACACGAGTTTATGACCGTGGAGCACCTGTTGCTGGCGTTACTCAGCAACCCTGCCGCGCGAGAGGCGCTTGAGGCATGTACGGTAGACCTGGCCGCTTTGCGCCAGGAGCTGGAAGCCTTTATCGAACAAACCACGCCGACGTTGCCTGCCAGCGAAGAAGAGCGCGACACTCAGCCGACGCTAAGCTTCCAGCGCGTGCTGCAGCGTGCCGTATTCCATGTGCAATCTTCCGGCCGCAGCGAAGTCAGCGGTGCCAACGTGCTGGTGGCGATTTTCAGCGAGCAGGAGTCGCAGGCGGCTTATCTGCTGCGCAAACACGACGTCAGCCGTCTTGACGTAGTGAATTTCATTTCACATGGCACACGTAAAGACGAGCCGGGCCAAGCGCCAAATGCGGAAAACCCGGTGAACGAAGAGCAGTCCGGAGGGGAAGACCGTATGGAAAACTTCACCACCAACCTCAACCAGTTGGCCCGTGTGGGCGGAATCGATCCCCTGATTGGCCGCGACCCAGAGCTGGAGCGCGCTATTCAGGTGCTGTGCCGCCGTCGTAAAAACAACCCGCTGTTGGTCGGCGAGTCCGGCGTGGGTAAAACCGCCATTGCCGAAGGGCTGGCCTGGCGTATCGTGCAAGGCGACGTCCCTGAAGTGATGGCGGATTGCACGCTGTATTCCCTGGACATCGGTTCGCTGCTGGCCGGTACCAAATACCGCGGCGATTTCGAAAAACGTTTCAAGGCGTTGCTGAAACAGCTGGAGCAGGACAAGAGCAGCATCCTGTTTATCGATGAGATCCACACCATCATCGGTGCCGGTGCGGCTTCCGGTGGGCAGGTGGATGCGGCCAACCTGATCAAACCGCTGCTCTCCAGCGGCAAGATCCGGGTGATTGGCTCCACCACCTATCAGGAATTCAGCAACATTTTCGAAAAAGACCGTGCGTTGGCCCGTCGCTTCCAGAAAATCGACATTACCGAGCCGACGCCGGAAGAGACCATTCAGATTATCAACGGCCTGAAAACCAAGTACGAAGCGCACCATGACGTGCGTTATACCGCCAAGGCGGTGCGTGCGGCCGTTGAACTGTCGGTGAAGTACATCAACGATCGTCACCTGCCGGACAAGGCTATCGACGTGATCGACGAGGCGGGCGCTCGCAGCCGGCTGATGCCGATCAGCAAACGCAAGAAAACCGTCAACGTTGCGGACATTGAGTCCGTGGTTGCGCGCATTGCGCGTATCCCGGAAAAAACCGTGTCGGCAAGCGATCGCGATGTGCTGAGAAGCCTGGGCGACCGTCTGAAAATGCTGGTGTTCGGTCAGGATCAGGCGATCGAAGCCTTGACCGAAGCAATCAAAATGAGCCGTGCGGGCTTGGGCCACGATCGCAAACCTGTCGGTTCCTTCCTGTTTGCCGGGCCAACCGGCGTCGGGAAAACCGAGGTGACGGTGCAGTTGGCGAAGGCGATGGATATCAAGCTGCTGCGTTTTGATATGTCCGAATATATGGAACGCCATACCGTCAGCCGCCTGATTGGCGCGCCTCCGGGCTACGTCGGTTACGATCAGGGCGGGCTGCTGACCGATGCGGTGCTTAAACATCCGCACTCGGTGGTGTTGCTGGATGAAATCGAGAAGGCGCACCCGGATGTGTTCAATTTGCTGCTGCAAGTCATGGACAACGGCACCCTGACCGATAACAACGGCCGTAAGGCGGACTTCCGCAACGTGATCCTGGTGATGACTACCAACGCCGGGGTACGTGAAACAGAACGCAAATCGATCGGTTTGGTTCAGCAAGACAACAGCACCGATGCGATGGAAGAGATCAAAAAAGTGTTCACGCCGGAGTTCCGTAACCGTCTGGACAACATTCTTTGGTTCAATCATCTGTCGACCACGGTGATCCAGCAGGTTGTCGATAAGTTTATTGTCGAACTGCAGGCACAGCTGGATGCGAAGGGCGTGTCGCTGGAAGTGAGCGACGAAGCGCGTGACTGGTTGTCGGTGAAAGGCTATGACCGTGCGATGGGCGCTCGCCCAATGGCGCGTGTGATGCAGGAAAACCTGAAGAAGCCGCTGGCCAACGAACTGCTGTTCGGCTCACTGGTGGACGGTGGCTCGGTGAAGGTTGAGCTGGACAAAGACAACCAGAAACTGACTTACCACTTCCTCAGCGCTCAGAAACGCAAAGCGGATGAAGGTGCGGTGCACTAAAGGCCGGCCATATGCAGATAATGAAAAAGCGATGCTTCGGCATCGCTTTTTTTATGGGTGAAAATCTGTCATCACCACTACAAAAATGACTGAGCCCTCTCGGTTTACCTGCGCTCTTGCAACTCGATGTTGAACGTTGCTACGGGGGTAAACGGAAAGGGCTCCGGAGGGGTTACATCCTCGGTGCCGCCATCGGCTGGCGACGAGTGAGCCGATTAACGGCTACGGAAGACAATGCGGCCTTTGCTCAGGTCGTACGGGGTCAGCTCTACAGTGACTTTGTCGCCCGTCAGGATGCGGATGTAGTTTTTACGCATTTTACCGGAGATATGTGCGGTTACCACGTGCCCGTTTTCCAATTCAACGCGGAACATGGTGTTCGGCAGCGTATCAAGAACGGTGCCCTGCATTTCAATATTGTCTTCTTTGGCCATCGAATCCTCTAGGTCTAACTACCTTAGTTTTTAACCGGCAAGATAATGCCGAAAAACCCACATTATGTAAAGACGTGTCGGTGAACATTGCACCGTTTCCGCAAAATTAGTTTGTTGGGGAGGGTGGTTCAGCCTGCTGTGGGGGTAAGACTTGCGCTGCCCAGCATTCCGGTGCTAACGGCTTGCGCTGAAGGTTACTGAGCTGCTGTAAAAATTGGCGGCGGGGGATTTCTCTCGCTCCCAGCGTGGCAGTGTGAGCGTTAAGCACCTGACAGTCAATCAATTCTCCGCCATAAGCGGCAAAATGCCGACAAAAAGCCAATAGCGCGCACTTGGAGGCGTTGGTGGTGCGACTAAACATCGATTCGCCGCAGAACAGCGCGCCCTGCGCCACGCCGTACATGCCGCCTACCAGCTCTTTACCCTGCCATACCTCGACTGAATGAGCGAGGCCGAGGTGGTGCAGATGCAGATAGGCGCGTTGCACCTCCGGGCCTATCCAGGTGCCCTCATGCGGCCGATCGGCGCAGGCGGCAATCACCGCTGCAAAGTCGTGATTTAGCGTAATGCGAAACGGATTGCCGCTCAGAAAGCGTTTCAGGCTGCGGCTGATATGGTATTGCGCCGGGAATAACACTGCACGTGGGTCAGGTGACCACCACAGAATGGCTTCCCCCGGCGAGAACCAGGGGAAGATACCGCGCTCATAGGCGGCCAGCAAACGCGGCGCCGTCAGGTCGCCGCCAATGGCCAGCAGGCCGTTAGGATCGCGCAGTGCGCCCTCTGGCGAGGGAAACGCGAGTGACTGCGGTGACAGCTTAACAATACGCATAAAAGGTCTCAGCGTCCTCTACAGGCCATTTTCAAGCGGTATTCCGCTGATGCGCTGGCGGAAACGGGCATAACGCCCTTGCCGGCGCATCAGGGTAAGGTGGTCGCCCTGTTCGACAATCCGGCCGCCGTCCATTACGCAGATGCGGTCAAGATGCTCGAGCCCATACAGGCGGTGAGTCACCAGGATCAGCGTTTTACCCTGGCAGTGCCGGCGCAACAGCGCCAGGGTCTGCTGCTCGGTTTCGGCGTCCAGACCCTCGGTCGGTTCGTCGAGCAACAGCAGCGGCGCCTGGTGCAACAACGCGCGAGCGATACCCAGGCGACGTTGTTCACCGCCGGAAAGCTGGCGGCCGCCATCTCCCAGCCAGGCGTTTAGCCCTTCGTTTTCCAACAACTTTTCCAGCCCGACCTGGCACAGTACGTCGCGTAACTGTTCATCGGGCGCCTTCGGGGCGGCGATGCGCAGGTTTTCCCGCAGCGTGTTGCTGAAAATATGCACCCGCTGGCTGACGACGGTGGTCATCTGGCGCAGCGTAGTTTCATCATAGGCGCTGAGCGGCTGGCCGTTGAGCAGCATGCTGCCGCTATCGGCGTTCCAGGCACGGGTTAACAACTGCAACAGGGTCGATTTGCCGCAGCCTGTGCGCCCGAGCAGCGCAATGTGTTCGCCGGCGGCAATCTCCAGTGTGACGTTTTGCAATACCGGCAGAGGTTGGCCGGGATAGGTAAAGGTGAGCTGTTGCAGGCTTAACGCGGCGCCGTTCCCGGCCGCCGGACCGCTGGCCGGGAAGGTGACCTCCGGCTGCCGATCGATAACCTGTTTCACCCGTGTGGCGGAAGCGATGACCTGGCCGAGATGCTGGAAGGCACCGGCGACCGGCATCAGCGCTTCAAACGAGGCCAGCGCGGCAAACACGAACAACGCAATCAGCGCGCCGGGTTGGGTATCGCCACCGATGCCGCCGGCGGTGAGCCACAGCAACAGCGTCACCGTCAGGCCGCTGGCCAGGATCATTACCCCCTGCGCGATCCCCCCCAGCGAAGCCTGTTGCCATTGGCGGCGCTGCCAGTGCCGTTCAGTGGCATCCAGACTGGCGCGGAAATCGTTGACTGCGCCGAACACCACCAGTTCGGCCTGGCCCTGCAGCCAGGCGGTCAGATCGGTGCGGTACTGGCTGCGCAGGGCGGTCAGTTGGCCGCCAATCGGCTTGCCGGCGCGGTAGAATACCGGCGGCACCAGCAACAGCAGCAGCAACAAAATTCCGCCCAGCGTCAGGGCCAGCGAGCTGTCCAGCCAACTGAGGCCGTAGGTGACCACCAGGATCACCACCGCGGCGCTGACTAACGGCGAGATCACCCGCAGATACAGATGGTCCAGTGTATCGACATCCGCCACCAGCCGGTTAAGCAGATCGGCCTGCCGGAAACGGGCAATGCCGCCCGGTGACAGCGGCAGGATCTTTTTAAAGGTAAATACCCGCAGATGAGAAAGAACGCGGAAGGTGGCGTCGTGGCTGACCACTCGCTCGGCGTAACGCCCGGCGGTACGGAAGATGGCTGCACCGCGTACGCCGGCAGCCGGCAACATGTAGTTGAAGGTAAACAGGCCCGCCAGCCCGGCGAGCGCCGATGCGGCGAGGAACCAGCCGGAAAGCGCCAGCAGGCCGATACTGGCCAGCAGCGTGACGATGGCCAGAAGGATGCCCAGGCAGATCAGCAGGCTGTGACGACGGTATAGCGCCAGGAACGGCAGCAAAACGCGCATGATTATAGCTCCCCGCTGCGGTGTGCGATCAGATTGGCGAACAACCCCGGTTGGGCGCTCAGCGTGGCGTAATCGCCTTGCTGCACGATCCGCCCGCCTTCCATGACCCAGATCTGGTCGTAATCTTCGGTATCTTCCAACTGGTGTGTGACCAGCAGGGTGGTTTGCTGATACGAGGCTGCGTTGAGCGCCTGCATGACTCGTCGCTCGCTGTGAGCGTCGAGGCTGGCGGCAGGCTCATCCAGCAACAGTAAACGGCGTGGGCTGATGAGCGCCCGGGCGACCGCCACGCGTTGTGCCTGGCCGACGGACAGCCGTGCGGCGCTATCGCCGACCTCAGTGTCCAGACCCAGCGGCAAATGCGGCAAGATCTCGCTGACGTAAGCCTGCTCCACCGCCTGTTGCAATTGGGCTTCACTCGCCTGTGGGTGGCCCAGCAGAATATTTGCCCGTAACGTTTGCGCCGGCAGGTGCGGGTTTTGTCCCACCCAGCCGAGCTGCCGACGCCAGCCTTCTGCCGACAGCTCACACAGCTCGGTGCCGTTGACCGTCAGTGAACCGCGGTAAGGCAAGAAGCCGAGCAGCAGATTCAGCAGGGAACTTTTGCCGGCGCCGCTCAACCCGACCAGAGCAATGCGCTGGTGTGCGGGCAGGGTGAAACTCAGAGGGCCGGCCAGCAGCACGCCGTTTGGCGACAAAATTTCCAGATCCTGCGCTTTTAGCTCCAGCGGTGCGTCGGTGTTCAGCTCCAGCGTGCCAGTGCCCCTTTGCTCGCCTTCGGCGCCGAGGAAGGTTTCCAACGCTTCTGCGGCGCCCACGGCCTGTGCTTTGGCATGATAGAAAGCGCCCAGATCGCGCAGCGGCTGGAAAAACTCCGGTGCCAGAATCAGTACCAGGAAGCCGGCAAACAGCGTAACGCCGGTGCCGTAACTGCCGAAATTCAGCTCGCCAAGGAAGGAGAAGCCAAAATAGACCGCCACCACGGCGATGGAGATAGAGGCAAAGAACTCCAGCACCGCCGATGACAGGAACGCCAGGCGCAGCACTTCCATGGTGCGGCTGCGGAAATCCTCGGACGACTTGGCGATCTGCGCGGTTTCCGCTTCAGCCCGGTTAAACAGGCGCAGCGTATCCAACCCGCGCAGGCGATCGAGGAAATTGCCGCTCAGCCGCGCCAACGCCACAAAGTTGCGTCGGTTGGCGTCGGCGGCGCCCATGCCGACCAGCGCCATAAACAGCGGGATCAGCGGGGCAGTCGTCAACAGAATCAGGCCGGCGGCCCAGTTGATCGGAAATACGGTTATCAGGATCAGCAACGGGATAAACACTGCCAGATACATCTGCGGCAGATAGCGGGAGTAATAATCCTGCATGTCTTCGATCTGCTCAACGATGATGCTGGCCCAACTGCCCGCCGGTTTACCCTGGATCCAGGCGGGGCCGAGCTGCTGAAGTTTATCCAGCACCTGCTGGCGCATACGCTGGCGGACCACCTGGCCGCAGATAAAACCAACGCGTTCACGCAGCCAGCTCAACAACGCGCGCAGCGCGAAGGTGGCGGCCAACCAGATAAACGAGGGGATCAACTGTTCGCGCGGGGCGTGTTCGATAATCAGGGCGTGGAGCAGGGCGGCTAAAAGCCATGCCTGCACGACAATCAGAATGCCGCTTATCAGCCCCAGCAGCATGGAAAGGCGCAGCCAACGCTGCGCCAACGTGCTCTGAGTTTTGAGCCAACGGGTTAACTGTTGCTGTCTGGTTTTTTTCATCAGATATGAGTCTGCGTCGCCGGTGCCTGTTGTTACAAGCAAGGTTAACGTACTGTTAAAAAAAGTGTTTGCCTCAACCTGAAGCGAACAAGCGAAGGCTAATGTTACCTCTTCACCCGGCAGACTGAAAATAATAAAGCGGTCAAATATCCCTATGACAGACTCTGGTCGAGAGGGTTATTTCACCTCCCGGCTGGCCGCTTCCGCCGCCAGGGCGGCTTGCACCGATTTACGCTGACCGATCTGCGCCATATACCGGGTTAACGAAGGCCAGTATTTTAACTCGATGGAAAATGGGGCCATCCAACGCAGTACGGTAAACAGATAGGCATCCGCCACGCTAAAGCGATCCCCCAACAGGAAATCCTGCCCATCCAACACCTGAGCGACATAATCGAGGCGGCGACGCAGCTTGTCGCGGAACAGTGTTTTGACCTCTTCCTGCAGGGTTGCATTGAATAGCGGGCTGGCTCCGGCGTGGATCTCGGCGGTGATGAAATTCAGCCATTCCTGCAAGCGCACCCGCTCGAAGGTATGGCTGGGAGGAGCCAGCGCGGCGTCAGGGCGCAGATCCGCCAGATATTGCACGATGGCAGCACCTTCGGTAATCACCCGGCCATCTTCCAGCATCAGGGCGGCGACGTAACCCTTGGGATTGATCTGATAAAAATCATTCCCGTCGGCGCTGCGCTTGCTGCGGTTATTGACCCGGATGAGCTCAAACGGCAATTCCAGTTCTCGCAGAACAATATGCGGGGATAGCGAACAGGCGTCGGGTGCAAAATAGAGTTTCATGAGAGTTCCTGAGGCAAAAAGCGATATCGCTTAACCGACAGCATGCCGCCGGTGCTGCCTGCAGAAAAATTAGAATGTCAGAAACCCGTCATCAGTTCAGCTACTGACGGGGTACGGCAGATGATCTCGCAGGTAGTGCAGCAGAGTGTGTACCGGCGCAGAGCTTGCGCCAGTGAACGAACAGACCAGGCCAAAATAACGGTACAGTGGGATGCTCAACGGCAAGGCACAAATGCCGGCGGTATCGGCCGGTATCACTGACGCAGGCATCAACGAAACGCCGACGCCTTCGCGCACCAGCGTCAGCGCGGTGCCCCAGTCGCTGACGGTCACACGTATGTCAGCCAGTGCAAGACCGGCCTGCTGTGCCAACCGTTGCGCGTTGAGGCTGCAGCCGCCGGTAGCCAGCACGAAGGGCAACCCGGCCAGTGCCTTAAAATCCACCGGTTGTCGACCCCTGGCCAGCGGGTGGTCGCTGGCGGTAACCGCAAGCCACAGATCTTGTCCCAGAGGATAGCCTTGTCTTTCTTCTTTTGGGTTCAACACCACGCCGACGTCGGCGGTTTCCAGTGCCAGCCAGTTTTCCACTTCTTGATCGGTGCCTTCCAACTGAATCAGCTCAATGGCGGGGTAGAGGCGGCGGAATTTACGCAATAGCGGCGGAAGCAAGAGGGCAAATGCCGAAGGAAAGCTGGCCAGACGAATTTTGCCCGAGTGCGCACTTTTCGCCTGCAGCGCGTAGTTTTGGATCGCATCGAGTTCGGCGAGCATGGCGCGGGCATGGATGACAATTCGTTCCCCGCTTTGTGTCAGCGTCACTGCATGTGGCAGGCGGACAAACAACTGCGTACTTAGGGCGTTTTCCAATTGAGCGATAGCCTGGCTGGCGCCGGACTGGGTCATGCCGCACTGATTTGCCGCCAGCGTAATTTTGCCGCTGTCGGCCACGGCGACCAGCAAGCGCCAGTGAAGAAGGTTTTGCATTGAATGCCCGTCCGCTCATATTTAAGGTACAAAAAAAGCGGCTGAAGCAGCCGCTTTTCAGGATAACAGAGCCTGCCGTTACAGCACTTCTGCGCCAGCGATGCCGTCCAGGTAACGCTCAGCGTCCAACGCTGCCATACAGCCGGTGCCGGCGGAAGTGATCGCCTGACGGTAGATATGGTCCATCACGTCACCCGCGGCGAATACGCCAGGAATGGTGGTCTGGGTGGCGTTGCCGTGAATACCGGACTGAACCTTGATATAGCCGTTTTCCAACTCCAGTTGGCCACCGAAGATGCTGGTGTTCGGGCTGTGTCCGATGGCGATAAATACGCCGGCCAGCGCCAGTTCCTGCGTTGCATTATCCGCTTTGGTACTGCGAATACGCACGCCGGTAACGCCCATCTGATCGCCCAGCACTTCATCCAGCGTATGGTCGGTATGCAGCACGATATTGCCGTTTTTCACTTTCTCCATCAGCCGGTCGATCAGGATCTTCTCTGAGCGGAAGCTGTCGCGGCGGTGGATCAGATGAACTTCAGCGGCGATGTTGGACAAATACAACGCTTCTTCCACGGCGGTATTGCCACCGCCGACGACCGCAACTTTCTGATTGCGGTAGAAGAAACCGTCACAGGTCGCGCAGGCGGAAACGCCTTTGCCCTTGAAGGCGTCTTCGGAAGGCATGCCCAGGTAACGGGCAGATGCGCCGGTGGCGATGATCAAAGCGTCACAGGTGTATTCGCCACTGTCGCCGAACAGGCGGAACGGACGGTTCTGCAGATCGACGCTGTTGATGTGATCGAACACGATCTCGGTCTGGAATTTTTCAGCGTGCTCGCGCATGCGCTCCATCAGTGCCGGGCCGGTCAAGCCTTCGGCATCACCAGGCCAGTTTTCCACTTCGGTAGTGGTGGTCAGCTGGCCACCTTGTTCCATACCGGTAATCAGTACCGGGCTCAGGTTTGCGCGCGCTGCGTAAACCGCGGCGGTGTAGCCGGCCGGGCCGGAACCCAGGATCAGTAATTTGCTATGTTTAGCCGTGCCCATGAATACCCTCTTTTCCCACAATGCGGACAATGAAACCGATTGTAGGGAAAATGCGACATTAAAAAAAGCGTCAGCAGATGTTGTTAACGATTTGTTTGATAGCCGTGACCTATTAATTATTGTTTTGCCGCCAAAACGAGCGTAAAACGCAGCAATTTAACTTATGGAAGCCACTTGCCGACGTTATGCGTTCGTTCTGCCTGAGACACCAGATTTACCGGGTTTAAGCCGCTTTGCTCTGCGAGGGTTAAGCCAGCGATTCATAACTAAAAATGGGGTGCTGACTTTTCATGACGGCAGGTTCTTCTGATTTTGCTTCTTTTACTTTGACAATCCGCTGCGCATTTGCGAAAACATCATAGGAAGAAGAAATTATCCCCCTACCTACAGTAAATCGTACGTATTTGCGGCGGCGGTGCGGAATTTTGCGCCATTGTCGAAGCGGAGAGCGGCAGGTGAGGGGAACATCGCGTCAGCGAAGGCAATTTCCTTCTTGAGATGAACGTCATTTGAATCCGTTGTGCAGGGTTGACAGACAGGTTGCACAACGATGAATGATGGTAGTGAAGCATATGACAGGCATCGGGTCTTCGCTTGGAACAAGCCCTTACACATTGACGTTGGCTAGGGTGTGGCAAGTGCAGGGAAGAAAATAAGAGAGACAATAATAATGGCAGACAATAAGAAACGCCCGGGTAAAGATCTCGACCGTATCGACCGCAATATCCTGAATGAGCTGCAGAAGGATGGGCGTATTTCGAACGTTGAGCTTTCGAAGCGCGTGGGGCTATCCCCAACCCCATGTTTAGAACGCGTGCGCCGCCTCGAGCGCCAGGGTTTTATTCATGGCTATACCGCCTTGCTCAACCCGCATTATCTGGATGCGTCTTTGCTGGTTTTCGTGGAAATCACGCTGAACCGCGGTGCGCCGGATGTGTTTGAGCAATTTAACTCAGCAGTTCAAAAACTTGAAGAAATTCAGGAGTGTCATCTGGTGTCCGGTGATTTCGACTATCTGTTGAAAACCCGCGTGCCGGATATGTCGGCTTACCGTAAGTTGCTCGGTGAAACCTTGCTGCGTCTGCCGGGGGTTAACGATACCCGTACGTACGTGGTCATGGAAGAAGTCAAACAGAGTAACCGTCTGGTTATCAAAACACGGTAAGGTGCAGGTGCAAAACCTGATTAAATTGGTTACACTCCTGTTTATTCATACAGTTTCGGCGCCGGGGAAGCTTCTCGGCGCTGTTGCTATGTCAGCTAACAGGAACCTGGAGAGCCTTTCTTGAGCCAGGAATATACAGAAGATAAAGAAGTTACCCTGAAAAAACTCAGCAGTGGCCGCCGTTTGCTTGAAGCTGTGTTGATTGTGGTAGCCATTTTTGCCGTTTACCTCATGGCTGCCTTGGTCAGTTTCAATCCGTCTGACCCAAGTTGGTCGCAGACCGCGTGGCATGAGCCGATTCATAACCTGGGCGGTGGCGTCGGAGCCTGGATGGCCGACACGCTGTTCTTCACCTTCGGGGTACTTGCTTACGCAATACCGCCGATCATGCTGGTTTTGTGCTGGGCGGCTTACCGTCAGCGCGACAGCGGCGATTACATCGACTATTTTGCGCTCTCACTGCGCCTTATCGGCACGCTGGCGCTGGTGCTCACCTCGTGTGGCCTGGCGGCACTGAATGTCGACGATCTCTATTACTTCGCTTCCGGCGGCGTTATCGGCAGTTTGCTGAGCAACGCCATGCTGCCGTGGTTCAACGGCATTGGCGCAACGCTGGCATTATTGTGCGTATGGGCCGCAGGGCTCACGCTGTTTACCGGCTGGTCCTGGTTGGTGATCGCCGAGAGAATCGGCGGTGTGGTGCTGGGTACGGCCACTTTCATGACCAACCGTTCACGCCGTGAGGAGCGTTATCGCGACGATGACGACCGCTACGTGGACGACGAGCCGGAGCCGGCAGGGAAGGGTGCAGCCGTTGCTGTAGCCGCCTCTGCGGTTGCGGCCAATGCGGCGGAAGCGGAAGATGACGTACTGTTCTCTGCACCTTCGGTAACGGATGCCGCCAACACCGCAGCAGAAGAGGCTGAAGATCCGCTGCTCAACGGCTTGCGGGCTAACGACGATGCCGATGTGGCACCTGTCGCGCCGGCGGCTGTCAGCACGCCGGTAACGCCTGCTCCCGCGCCGATAGCGGCCCCGGTGACGGCACCCGCAGTAACGGCAGCGCCAACGGCTCCGGCCTCGGTGAACCAACACCCGATGAGTGCTGCGGTGGAGAACGCCGCGCCACCGTTGTATTCGTTTGAAATCCCTGAAGAGACGCCAGCGCCGAAAATGACGCGCCCGGCCGATCCTTACCGGGACGATGACGAGCCGCGTTTGGGACATTGGGACGCACCGGCCGTATCTCAGCCGCGTGATCGCTCACCGTTTGATTTCTCTGCGGCTCAGCGTGACAACGTTGACGTTGGCATCTCGACCGGCTTTAGTGCCGGCGAGCCTGACGTTACGGCGTTTGGCAGCATGAAACCGCAGGCAGAAGCCGCAGCGGCGGTCGTTGCCGCCAATACCTTTATGCCGGCCTTTACGGCCACCAGCGACGGTAACTCGCAGGTGAAACAGGGCATCGGCCCCGAGTTGCCGCGGCCGAATCCGGTGCGTATTCCTACCCGGCGCGAGCTGGCTTCTTACGGCATCAAACTGCCTTCGCAGCGTGTAGCCGAGCAGGAACAGCGTCCCCGCGATGATCAACCGCTGCAAACTGCGGAAAGCCATCAGCAAGATGAAGAAGCCTTGCAGGAAGCGGCGCTGCGTCAGGCGTTTGCCGAACAGCAAAGCCAGCGCTACGGTGAGGAATACCCGCAAGAGAATCAAGATGATGAGCAAGCCTTGCAGGAAGCGGCGTTGCGTCAGGCGTTTGCCGAGCAACAGCAGGCACGCTATGGCCAGCAGGAGCCTGTGCCATCGGCGCCGATCGCCAATCCGGTAGATACCCGCAACGCGTTCAGCTTCTCGCCGATGGATGATTTGGTCGATGATAGCCCGAGTGAACCCTTGTTCACTCTGTCGCCGCAGCTTGAAGAGCGTATCGAGCAGCAAAGCGAACGTGAAGAAGATGTCCCCTTTGGCCAGTTTGAGCCAGCGGCACCGGCTTATTCGCCGCCGTCTCAGACTCCGGCGCCGCAGCCATACCAGCCTGCTCAACCTGCTTACCAGCAAGCACCACAGCAGCAGCCGGTACCGCAGCAACCGCCAGCTTATCAGCAACCTGTGGCGCAACCGGCTCCGGCCACACCGCAGCAGCCGGCGATGGACAGCCTGATTCATCCGTTCCTGATGCGCAACGATATGCCGTTGCAAAAACCGACCACGCCGTTGCCGACGCTGGATCTGCTGACCGAAGCCCCGAAAGAGGTGGAGCCGGTGGACTCTTTCGCGTTGGAGCAGAAGGCGCGTTTGGTGGAAGCGAGTTTGGCCGACTACCGGGTGAAAGCCGACGTAGTGGATATTTTACCTGGCCCGGTTATTACCCGCTTTGAGCTGGATTTGGCACCGGGGGTCAAGGCCGCGCGGATTTCCAACCTGTCACGCGATCTGGCGCGCTCCCTGTCAACTTCCGCCGTGCGTGTGGTAGAGGTCATTCCCGGCAAGCCTTATGTCGGATTGGAGTTGCCTAACGTTAAGCGTCAGACGGTTTATCTGCGCGAAGTGCTGGATTGCCCAGCGTTCCGCGACAATCCGTCGCCGCTGGCGATCGTTCTGGGTAAAGACATTTCCGGTGAGCCGGTGGTGGCCGATTTGGCTAAAATGCCACACCTGCTGGTGGCGGGTACCACGGGCTCCGGTAAGTCGGTTGGGGTCAATGCCATGATCCTGAGCATCTTGTATAAGGCCACACCGAAAGAAGTGCGCTTTATCATGATTGACCCGAAAATGCTGGAACTGTCGGTTTATGAAGGCATCCCGCACCTGTTGACGGACGTTGTGACCGATATGAAAGACGCCGCTAACGCCCTGCGTTGGTGTGTTGCGGAGATGGAGCGTCGCTACAAGCTGATGTCTGCACTCGGCGTGCGTAACCTGGCCGGTTATAACGAACGCGTTGATCAGGCTGAAGCGATGGGGCGCCCGATCCCGGATCCTTTCTGGAAGCCAAGCGATAGCATGGACATTACGCCGCCGGTGTTGGAGAAAGAGCCTTACATCGTGGTGATGGTGGACGAATTCGCCGATCTGATCATGACGGTGGGCAAGAAGGTTGAGGAACTGATCGCTCGTTTGGCACAGAAAGCACGTGCTGCGGGGATCCACCTGGTGCTGGCGACCCAGCGTCCGTCGGTGGATGTGATCACCGGCCTGATCAAGGCCAACATCCCAACCCGTATCGCCTTTACCGTATCCAGCAAGATTGACTCACGCACTATCCTCGATCAGGGCGGTGCCGAATCTCTGCTGGGGATGGGTGACATGCTGTATCTGGCGCCTAACTCCTCCATTCCTGTACGTGTGCATGGTGCATTTGTGCGCGATCAGGAAGTGCATGCGGTGGTCAAGGATTGGAAAGCGCGTGAGCGGCCTCAATATAAAGAGGGTATCCTCAGCGCCGGTGACGACGGTGAGGGTGGCGCTGGTGGCGGCCTGGAAGGTGACGAAGAGCTGGATCCGCTGTTTGATCAGGCGGTGGAGTTTGTGGTGGATAAACGCCGCGCCTCTATCTCCGGCGTGCAGCGTCAGTTCCGCATCGGCTATAACCGCGCTGCGCGCATCATCGAACAGATGGAAGCTCAGGGCATTGTCAGCGAGCAGGGGCATAACGGCAACCGCGAGGTGCTGGCACCGCCACGGCATGACTGATGAAGCTTTAATCGTTGTTATTCAATAATAAAGGGCCGCTTAGCGGCCCTTGTGCAAAGAAGCGTAAACCCGTCTGCTTCTCGGAACATTGGCCTATCTGCCGGCTTGTGGCTTCGGGTAAAGTAACGTTGGTTAAGGGTTAATTTGACCCGCACGGCACCGCCTTGCGGTTAACGCATTTCATAAGGTATCTGGAATAATGAAAAAACTGTTGGTTGCCTGTTGTCTGCTTTCGGGATTCGCTTCCACCTCTGTGCTGGCCGACGCCGCACAGGATCTGCAAAGTCGTCTGGCGAAAGTGAACAGTTTCCACGCCAGTTTCTCCCAGACCGTGACCAGCAGCGATGGCGCTGCGGTACAGCAGGGCGAAGGCGAATTGTGGGTGAAACGCCCGAATCTGTTTAACTGGCACATGACCTCACCTGACGAGAGCGTGCTGGTATCGGATGGCCAAACCCTGTGGTTTTATAACCCGTTTGTCGAGCAGGTCACTGCCACCTGGCTGAAAAATGCCACCGGCAACACGCCGTTTATGCTGATCACCCGCAACGATGCCAATGACTGGAAACAGTATAATGTGAAGCAGAAAGGCGACGATTTTGAGCTGACGCCAAAATCCAGCAGCGGTAACCTGAAACAGTTCGCCATTACTGTGACCAACAGCGGGACTATCCGCAGTTTTGCCGCAGTTGAGCAGGACGGCCAGCGCAGCTCTTACGCGCTGAAAAGTCAGCAAAACACCGCTGTTGACGCTGCCAAATTCAAATTTACCCCGCCGAAGGGGGTGACGCTGGACGACCAGCGCCAGTGAGGCCCGCGTGAGTAATATGTCGCTCGATTTTTCCCAGAATGAGTTCCAGCCGTTGGCCGCGCGAATGCGGCCAACCACGCTGGCGCAGTACATCGGCCAGCAACACTTGCTGGCTGCCGGCAAGCCTTTGCCGCGTGCCATCGAGGCAGGGCAACTGCATTCGATGATTCTGTGGGGGCCGCCGGGCACCGGGAAAACGACGCTGGCAGAGCTGATCGGTCGTTACGGCCAGGCGGATGTCGAGCGGATTTCCGCCGTCACGTCCGGCATCAAAGAGATCCGCGAGGCGATCGAACGCGCACGACAGAACCGTGACGCCGGTCGCCGCACTATTTTGTTTGTCGATGAGGTGCACCGCTTCAATAAAAGCCAGCAGGATGCTTTCCTGCCGCATATTGAAGATGGCACCATCACCTTTATCGGCGCGACGACCGAAAACCCGTCTTTTGAGCTCAATTCGGCGCTGCTTTCACGCGCCCGGGTGTATTTGTTGAAAGCGCTGACCGCCGAAGATATCAGCCAGGTGCTGGATCAGGCGATGAAGGACAATAGCCGGGGGTTCGGTGGCCAGAATATCGAGCTGCCCGAAGAGACGCGCCGCATGCTGTCGGAGCTGGTGGGCGGCGATGCGCGCCGGGCGCTGAACAGCCTGGAGATGATGGCGGATATGGCGGAAATCGACGCCAAAGGCATCCGCGTTTTGACGCCGTCATTGTTAAAAGAGGTCTCCGGTGAACGCAGTGCGCGCTTCGACAATAAAGGCGATCGTTATTACGATTTGATCTCGGCGCTGCATAAATCGGTGCGCGGTTCGGCACCGGATGCCGCGCTGTACTGGTATGCGCGCATTATTACCGCCGGTGGCGATCCGCTGTATGTGGCGCGTCGCCTGTTGGCGATTGCGTCCGAGGATGTCGGCAATGCCGATCCGCGCGGCATGCAGGTGGCGATTGCGGCCTGGGATTGCTTTACCCGCGTCGGCCCGGCGGAGGGCGAACGGGCAATTGCCCAGGCCATCGTCTATCTGGCCTGCGCGCCGAAAAGCAACGCCGTGTACACCGCTTTCAAAGCGGCGATGCGCGACGCCCGAGAGATGGCTGATTACGACGTACCGGAGCACCTGCGCAATGCGCCGACCAAGCTGATGAAGGAAATGGGGTTAGGCGCGGAGTATCGCTACGCGCACGACGAACCCAATGCTTATGCCGCCGGGGAGGACTATTTCCCACCTGAAATGGCCAAGACCCGTTACTATCATCCGACCGCACGCGGACTGGAAGGCAAAATCGGTGAAAAGCTGGCATGGCTGGCTGAGCAGGATCAAAATAGCCCGACAAAACGCTACCGCTAGCGTTGCCGTTGCGGTAAGGTTACCGGGCATCACTCTTTCTTTATACGGCTTATATTCAGCCGTATAAAACGACAAATTTTCTTTCAATAACAATAAGCACAGGATTAGCATGCTCGATCCCAATCTGCTGCGTAATGAGCTAGACGCAGTCGCCGTCAAACTGGCTCGCCGAGGCTTTAAACTCGATCTGGATCTGCTGCGTTCGCAAGAAGAGCGCCGCAAAGTTCTGCAGGTAGAATCCGAAACGCTGCAGGCAGAACGTAACTCCCGATCGAAATCCATCGGCGCGGCTAAAGCACGCGGGGAAGACATTGAGCCGCTGCGTCGTGAAGTGAACGAACTGGGTGATAAGCTGGATGTTGCCAAGGCCGCATTGGATACCTTGCAGACCGAAATCCGCGATTACGCCCTGACGTTGCCGAACCTGCCTGACGATGCCGTGCCGAACGGTAAAGATGACAGCGAGAACCAGGAAGTGTGCCGCTGGGGCGAACCGCGCCAGTACGATTTCCAGGTGCGCGATCACGTCGATCTGGGTGAAATGGCCGGTGGGCTGGATTTCGCTGCAGCGGTAAAATTGACGGGTTCACGCTTTGTGGTGATGAAAGGGCAGGTCGCCCGCATGCACCGCGCGCTGTCGCAATTCATGCTGGATCTGCATACGGAACAACACGGCTATCTGGAAGCCTACGTGCCGTACCTGGTCAACCACGCCACGTTGTATGGCACCGGTCAGTTACCGAAGTTTGGCGATGATCTGTTCCATACCAAACCGTTGGAAGAAGAGTCCGACAGCAGCAACTATGCGCTGATCCCAACGGCGGAAGTGCCGTTGACCAATCTGGTGCGCGACGAGATCCTGGAAGAGGAATCCTTGCCGCTGAAGATGACCGCGCACACGCCATGTTTCCGTGCGGAAGCCGGTTCGTATGGGCGTGACACCCGTGGTTTGATCCGCATGCACCAGTTCGACAAGGTCGAGATGGTACAGATCGTTCGCCCGGAAGATTCCATGGCGGCGTTGGAAGAACTGACCGGCCATGCCGAGAAAGTGCTGCAACTGCTGAACCTGCCGTACCGTAAAGTCTTGCTGTGTACCGGTGACATGGGCTTCGGCGCTTGCAAGACCTACGATCTGGAAGTGTGGCTGCCGGCGCAAGACACCTACCGTGAAATCTCTTCCTGTTCAAACATGTGGGATTTCCAGGCGCGCCGCATGCAGGCACGTTGCCGCAGCAAAACCGAGAAGAAACCGCGTTTGGTGCACACGCTGAACGGTTCTGGTCTGGCTGTGGGGCGTACGCTGGTAGCCGTGCTGGAAAACTACCAGCAGGCCGACGGCCGCATTCAGGTGCCGGAAGTTCTGCGCCCTTACATGAATGGTCTGGAATATATCGGCTGATAAGCAAACCAATAAGAAAGCGCCTGCGGGCGCTTTTTTTATGTCTGAAAATCAGCGGGTCAGTGGCTGGTCAACGCCAATTTGATGGCGAGACCGATAAATGCCAGGGAAACCGACCAGCGTATCCAGTGCATCACGCGAGCATTCCCCAGAATGCGATGCCGGACGCGAGCGGCAAAGGCGCCATAAAGAGAGAAAATCACGAACGTCATTACGGCGAATACCGCGGAAAGTATCAGCATGGTGCGGGCAGGATGTGCATCTCCCACGGTGATAAACTGTGGAAGAAACGCCAGAAAGAAAATGGACAGTTTGGGGTTGAGTGCGTTGGCTACGACGGCATACCGCACCAGAGCGCCGTCTGTGGAAGGCGAATTGGTCTGAGACAGGGCCAGCGGCCCTTTTTCACGCAGCGTTTCCCACCCCATAAACAACAAATAAACCACGCCAAGGTACTTCACCAAGCCAAAGGCCAGGGCACTGGTTTGCAACAGTGCGGCCAATCCGGTCACTGCAGCCAGCATATGGGGCAATACGCCCAGGGTGCAGCCCGCAGCCGCTACCAGGGCGCTGCGCGTACCTTGCTGCAGCCCGGTGGACAGGGTAATCAGCGCGCCGGTCCCCGGCGAAATGACGATCAGCAATGAGGTGAACAGGAAATCTGCATTCACGGGTAAAGCTCCTTTTGGCGATAATTGGCACCCAGTTTCAGGTGAAGGAGCCATACAGTCTTGAACGAAATTGCAGCCCGCCTTTGCAGCGGCAAAGTTCAGGCTGATTGCCGGGAGAAAGAGCCGGGAGTGTACCCAAAACTCCTGACGAACAGGCGTGTCATGTGGCTTTGATCGGCGAAGCCGCAGGCATCGGCCACCTCCGCCAGCCCGTCACCGGCGAGAATAAGTCGGCGCGCCAGCAACAGACGGCGTTGCAGCAGATAAGCATGTGGCGTCAGACCGGTGCGGCGTTTGAACCCGCGTAAGAGTTGGTATTGGCTCAGGCCGGCTTCGGCGGCCAACTCGGCCAACGTCAGTGGGCTGCCTGGTCCGTCGTCAATCATTTCCCTTGCGCGGACAATGCCATCTTGAGGGAAGGCTAAAGGGGGATGCGGGATTTCAGCCAGGGCTGCGGTCATGACCAGCAAAGTTTCTTGGGCGGCCAGCGCATCACTTTGCGTTACGGCGCAGAACAGCCGGTTAAAGCAGGCGGCCAGTTGATGATTGCTGAAAACCGGGCGGCTGAATTCCCCAGAGGTAAATCTCCCCTCGCTGATATCCGCGAAGCATTGATTGAGCCGTTCCGGGTGGCAGTAGATCATGCGCCAGGCTCTGGTACCGGCGAGGGGAGAGCCGTCATGCACTTCTCCGGGGTTCACGGTGATGATGTCCCCTGCGGATGATTCAACGCGGCCTCTGCCGCTTAGCGATTTCTGGGCGCCACGATCCATCAGGCCAATGCCAAACTGGTCGTGAGTATGGCGACCAAAGGAAAAATCTGTGTCCGCCGTTACCATTTCCATACCACGGAGGCGGCTGGGGACGATCTGAATGGCACGTTTTTTCATCATCTTATCCTTATGGTGCGCCGCAGATGCACGCCGGTTTTAGCGTGGAGGCTCAAGCTCATAGGCCAGTCTGGCGTAATTTGCCAGATGTTTTGCCTCTACATCGGCAACCGAATAAAGCTTGATATGCCGGCGATACTTACCCCCGCCCTCCAGCATCCGATGGCGGTCTTCGAGCAGATAGCCCCGGCCAAACTCAACCGTCACATGGCCGCTGTAGGCGAACACGCCGCAGAAAAACGCCGTATGGGCAAACATGATGCCGCCATATTTTACCGATTCACTGACGTCGCCACCGGTTGCCGCAACCACCTGGCGAACACGTTGCACTACGTCCAGAAGTTCACCATGGGTGCTGCCTATATCCGCCAGCAATGTGCCGACGGCATTATCGATAGTCTGTTTCATTATGCCTCTGCGGGAGTGAATTTCTTCTGCCGTCAGCATAGCCCTTTTTGCTCCGCGTTGCCCCTGCTGCCGGGAGTGAAACAAATTGTGCGGTGCATAGATAAGAGCGGATTGACTTTTTTATCGCCAGTGGCATGATGCGCGCACTCTCATCGCGCGTTCGGTTTCAATTTCATTATGTCCGCATATTCCCGCCCAGTGCTCCTGCTGCTCTGCGGCCTGTTATTGCTCACGGTTTCTATTGCCGTATTGAATACGTTAGTCCCTCTTTGGTTGACTCACGCTCAGTTGTCAACCGGCCAGGTGGGGATGGTGAGTTCTTCTTACTTTACCGGCAACCTGGTAGGCACGCTGATAGCGGGCAAACTGATCAAACGCATCGGCTTTACCCGCAGCTATCATCTTGCCTGCGTGGTGTTTGCCGTCGCGACGGCCGGTATGGCGCTGTCGCTCGATTTTTGGAGCTGGATGGGTTGGCGTTTCTTTGCCGGCATTGGCTGCGCCTGGATTTGGGTGATCGTTGAAAGCGCCTTACTGCGCAGTGGTAACCTGTCCAACCGCGGGCAACTGTTGGCGGCCTATATGATGGTTTACTATCTTGGCACCGTGATTGGTCAACTGCTGTTGAGCCTGGTATCGACCGAATTGCTGAACGTGGTGCCGTGGGTGGCTACCATCATCATCTGCGCCATGCTGCCCATGCTGTTTGCACGGGTTAACAGCCAGCATGACGAACCGCAGCAGGCGGCGGTATGGCCAATGCTGAAACGCCGCAGCGCGCGGCTGGGCATCAATGGTTGCATTATCTCCGGTATTGTACTCGGCTCACTGTATGGCCTGATGCCGCTGTATTTATCCCACCAGGGTATGAGCGACGCCAACGTCGGTTACTGGATGGCGCTGCTGGTCAGCTCCGGTATTGTCGGGCAGTGGCCGGTAGGGCGCCTGGCCGATCGCTATGGTCGCCTGTTGGTGCTGCGCATTCAGGTGTTTGTGGTAATCCTCGCCAGTGTGGCGATGCTCGGCAACTATGCCATGGCGCCGGCGCTGTTTATTCTCGGCTGTGCCGGTTTCACGTTGTACCCGGTGGCGATGTCCTGGGCCTGCGAGAAAGCGCTGCCGCATGAGTTGGTGGCGATGAATCAGGCGTTGCTGATGAGCTACACTATCGGCAGCCTGCTTGGCCCGTCAATGACGGCATTGTTGATGCAGAATTATTCCGACCGCCTGTTGTTTGTGATGATTGCTGCCGTTGCGCTGGTGTATCTGATGATGTTGCTGAAAAAGCCAAACCATCACCAGACTCCGCTGGCTGCTGCCTGAGATCAAAAAACCGGCCATTGCGCCGGTTTTTTGATCTCGGCAAAAAGATCAATAAATCACTTTATGGCCGTAGCTTTCCAGAATGCCTTTGACGCGATCCATCGTGTCCGCTTTTGGTGGATGGACGCCGTCCAGCTTGTACTCTTCCCCCATCGCTACCCATTTGTGCTTACCGAGTTCGTGATAGGGCAGCAGCTCGATTTTCTCGATGTTGGTCATGTCCTTGGTGAACTCACCCAGCATGTGCGTTGATTTGTCATCGTCGGACCAACCGGGAACCACCACATAACGGATCCAGGTGCGCTGATTGCGCTTCGCCAGATAGCGGGCGAAGTCGAGCGTGCGGTGGTTGGAGACGCCGACCAGGTTCTGATGAATGTCGTCGTTCATCTGTTTCAGATCCAGCATCACCAGATCGGTGGCGTCCAGCAACTCGTCGATCACCGGATCGTAACGACGCACAAAACCGTTGGTATCCAGGCAGGTATTGATACCTTCCTGCTGGCAGGCACGGAACCAGTCACGGACAAACTCGGCCTGCAAAATGGCTTCGCCACCGGAGGCCGTCACACCGCCGCCGGAAGCGTTCATAAAGTGCCGATAAGCGACGGTGTCTTTCATCAGCTCTTCTACGGTGACTTCTTTGCCGCCATGAGTGTCCCAGGTGTCGCGGTTATGGCAATACAGGCAGCGCATCAGGCAACCCTGGAAGAAAACGATAAAGCGGATCCCGGGACCGTCGACGGTGCCACAGGATTCGAAGGAGTGGATACGGCCGTTCACTGACATTGCAGGGGGTTCTCCAATATTGACTGTCAAACGCAGTCTAAAAATAGGCTCATAACCGCCGGCCAGGGATCAGCGATGCAGCAACCGGGTGGGCCCGGCGGCTGGGGTGGAACGATTCCTGCTGGCCGGTTGTTACGCCGGATAACTGTTTTGCCGGATATCCATCACTTTCATTCAGTATAGCTATCTGGCAAAACAGACTCGTGATGAGTCAGGGAAACTGCGTTTGTTAAAAAGGCCGGAAAGATCCGGCCCCGGTATTCAGCTTAACCACCGGGCGGGAAAAACCGCCCGGATGGGGCAATTACATCGACTGGGTGAAAGTACGAGTAATCACGTCTTGCTGTTGTTCTTTGGTCAGCGAGTTGAAACGTACGGCATAACCGGATACGCGGATAGTCAGCTGAGGGTATTTCTCAGGGTTTTCCATCGCTTCCAGCAGCATTTCACGGTTCATCACGTTGACGTTCAGGTGCTGGCCGCCTTCGATGGAGGCTTCGTGATGGAAGTAACCGTCCATCAGGCCCGCCAGGTTGGCTTTACGCACGTCGTCATCTTTACCCAGAGCGTTTGGCACGATGGAGAAGGTGTAGGAGATCCCGTCCTTCGCGTAAGCAAACGGCAGTTTGGCTACCGAGGTCAGGGATGCTACTGCGCCTTTCTGGTCGCGGCCGTGCATTGGGTTGGCACCAGGACCGAATGGAGCGCCTGCGCGACGACCATCTGGAGTGTTACCGGTTTTCTTGCCGTACACCACGTTAGAGGTGATGGTCAGTACGGACTGGGTCGGTACCGCATTACGGTAGGTACGCAGTTTCTGAATTTTCTTCATGAAACGTTCTACCAGGTCACAGGCGATGTCATCAACGCGGGCATCGTTGTTACCGAACTGCGGGTATTCACCTTCGATTTTGAAGTCGGTCGCCAGGCCGTCTTCATCACGGATGGTGGAGACTTTGGCGTACTTGATGGCAGACAGGGAGTCGGCCGCTACCGACAGACCGGCGATGCCGCAGGCCATGGTGCGGTAAACGTCACGGTCATGCAGGGCCATCAGCGCAGCTTCATAGCTGTACTTGTCGTGCATGTAGTGAATGATGTTCAGCGCGGTCACGTACTGTTTGGCCAGCCAGTCCATAAAGTGGTCCATGCGTTCCATGACTTTGTCATAGTCCAGCACGTCGTCCATCATTGGCGCTTCTTTCGGGCCTACCTGGATTTTCAGTTTTTCATCAACGCCGCCGTTGATGGCGTACAACATGGTTTTCGCCAGGTTGGCGCGGGCACCGAAGAACTGCATTTGTTTGCCGACGATCATCGGGCTGACGCAACAGGCGATGGCATAGTCATCGTTGTTGAAGTCAGGGCGCATCAGGTCGTCGTTTTCGTACTGTACGGAGGAGGTATCGATAGACACTTTCGCCGCGTATTTCTTGAAGTTCAACGGCAGCTTTTCAGACCACAGGATGGTCATGTTCGGTTCCGGAGACGGCCCCATGGTGTACAGGGTGTTCAGGAAACGGAAGCTGTTTTTGGTGACCAGCGTACGGCCGTCAACGCCCATACCCGCCAGGGATTCAGTCGCCCAAATTGGGTCGCCGGAGAACAGCTCATCATACTCAGGGGTACGCAGGAAGCGCACCATACGCAGTTTCATTACCAGGTGGTCAATCAATTCCTGCGCTTGCTCTTCGTTCAACTTGCCCGCTTTGATATCGCGTTCGATGAACACGTCAAGGAAGGTGGACACGCGGCCGAAGGACATTGCTGCACCGTTCTGGGATTTCACCGCGGCCAGGTAGCCGAAGTAGGTCCACTGCACGGCTTCTTGCGCGGTAGTCGCTGGGCTGGAGATGTCGCAGCCGTATTTGGCGGCCATTTCTTTAATCTGGGCCAGAGCGCGGTGTTGTTCAGCGATTTCTTCACGCAGCTGAATGGTCATTTCCAGATCTTCGCCGTTTTCCAGCTTGCTCTGCAATGACTTGAACTGATTCAGCTTGTCGGCCATCAGGAAGTCGATACCGTACAGTGCAACGCGGCGGTAATCACCGATGATACGACCACGGCCGTAGGCATCCGGCAGACCGGTCAGCACGCCGGATTTGCGGCAGTTCAGGATGTCTTTGGTGTAAACGTCGAATACACCCTGGTTGTGGGTCTTACGGTAGTCGGTGAAGACTTTTTTCAGCTGTGGATCCAGTTCGCGGCCATAAACCTTGCAAGAACCTTCAACCATTTTGATGCCGCCGAATGGGATCAGCGCGCGTTTCAGTGGCTCGTCGGTCTGCAAGCCAACGATGGTTTCCAGCTCTTTGGCAATGTAGCCTGCGTCATGGGAAGTGATGGTAGCGACGACGTTGGTGTCGAAATCAACTGGCGCATGGGTGCGGTTCTCCAGTTTGATCCCTTCCATAACCTTGTCCCACAGGGTGGAGGTGGCCTGAGTTGCGCCAGCCAGGAAGGATTCATCACCCTCGTAAGGAGTGTAGTTTTTCTGGATGAAGTCACGAACGTTGACTTCATTCTGCCAGTCACCTTTGCTGAAACCTTCCCAAGCTTTGGCTAACTTCTCGTTAAGTTCGGTCATTATACACCTACCTTTAATTGTGGATTTCTAACTCGGCGCACGGTCATTAACAGCTTAATGCTGTTGTTCACCACCACGCAGATAAATTACCCAGTAAGTCAACCCAACCAGCAGGCCGCCGCCAATGATATTGCCAATGGTGACTGGGATCAGATTGTCGATGATGAAGTTGCTTACGGTCAGATGAGCAAACTGCTCGGGTGTTGCCCCTACGGCTTGCCAGAACTCCGGCGTGGCGAAGTGTTTAACCACGATACCCATAGGGATCATAAACATATTGGCGATGCTGTGTTCGAAACCGCTGGCGACGAACATGCCGACCGGCAGGATCATGGCGAACATTTTGTCCATCAGGCTGCGGCCGGAATAACTCATCCACACTGCCAGGCAAACCATCAGGTTAGCCAGAATACCGAGGCAGACCGCCTCAATAAAAGTGTGGTGCAGCTTGTGGTCAGCGGTTTGCAGGACGTTCAGGCCCCATTGGCCGTTGGCCACCATGTGTTCGCCGGAAAACCAGATGAGTGCCACAAATAACAGGGCGCCAATCAGGTTGCCGATATAGACATTCAACCAGTTGGCTGCCAGTTGGGACCAACTGATACGGCCGCTGGCCTTGGCAATCACAATCAGCACGGTTGAGGTGAACAGGTCTGCACCTGAGACCACGACCAGCATTAACCCCAGAGAGAAACAGATGCCGCCGACCAGTTTTGCCAGGCCGAAGGGCACACCGGCAGTGCCGGTAGTCGCAGTGATATAAAATACGAACGCGATGGAAATAAAGACGCCGGCAGTGATCGCCAAATAAAAAGTTTTCAGCGGATGCTTGGTGGCTTTATACACACCTGCATCTTCAGCGATTTTCGCCGTTGCCGCAGGTAATATCAGATCGAAGGGGTTGTCAGCTTTCACACTAACTCTCTCTCTTAAGGGTTAAAACAACGCAATGAGATACTAGCAAAGCAGTATAGGGTAAAAATTGATTTGGATCATAAGGCGAGGAACTAGAGGGGGTAAAAACCAGATAAATTGCAAGGTTAATTAGATTAATTATTTGATTTTTAAGTAAAAACTATTTTTTAATGTTTGCAAATAATTTTGAATAGGTGAGGCGAATACCCCTAATAAAGGTTAAATATTTATGCGTATTGTCTATTTTTGACGGCTAAAGTTGACTTATCGGTTAATTATTATTTCACCAACCTGCAACAATTAACGTTTCGTTTGTCTTGCTGGTTGATAAGTACGTAATTAGCCGGAAAAAATAAAAGAAGAAAACGATGATTTAACCGTCAAAATAAGATCTGGCTATTTTCTTTGCTGCGTTTACGAATGCCATGTACAGCGAACTACCCCTTTAGGAGTGGCGCCGGCAGGCAAGCTGCCGACGCATTAAGACTGCGGTTATGCCTGTGCCCAGTGGCGGCGCTTGGCGTTTTGCAGTTTTTCGTAGGCCGCCAGCAGCGCCTGATGCGCCGGTAACGCTTTCAGATCGCTGTCGACAGCGAACAAGCCGTTAAAGCGCTCTTCGCCGCTGATGGCCGCAGAGGCGGCGTCGACCGCTTCCTGACCGTACATTTTCACGAAGGCGCCGTAGTACTGCGCCGGATCGCGCTCAGGCTCCTGCGTCAGCAGCAGCAGGGTTTGCAGGCAGCGGTAGTAATTACTGCGCGCAGGGCTCAATACCGATCCGTTAAAGTCCTGGGTCCATTCCGCCCAGATCAGAGCCTGTTCCATATCGCCGCCCGCGAGTGCCAGCATGGATTTCAGCTCGCCCACGCGCAGGGTATGCCAGGCGTTGTCTTTACCGGAGGCAATGCCCAGCAACTCACGCACGCGGGTAAAATCGTCCAGCCCTTCGTCATCCAGTCGCTCAATCAGCGCCAGATATTCTTGTGGCTCCCATTCGCTGCCCGGCAGTGCCAGCAGGGTATCACGCAGGTGCGCGCCCATGCTGTTATTGGCCAGCAACAGGTCTTCCGCCGGGTAGATGTCGGACATGCCGGGTACGATGATACGGCAGGCGTAAACGTCCAGGTGCTCGTAGTCGGCGATGTACACTTCGGCACCTTCTTTGTCGAAAATGCTCATCAGCGTGGCGAATTCTTCCTGCGTGCTGCCGCTGAAGCTCCAGTCGACAAACGGATAATCCGCATCCTGCTTGAACATGTCCCAGGAGATCAAACCGCTGGAATCGATAAAGTGGGTTTCCAGATTGGTGTGTTCGGCCACTTCTTCGTCATCGAAGGTTGGTGCGGTGAACACGTCCAGATCCTTCAGACTACGGCCCTGCAGCAGTTCAGTCACGGTACGCTCAAGCGCCACGCCGAAGTCAGGATGAGCGCCGAACGAGGCGAAACAGGTGCCGTTGGCCGGATTGAACAGCACTACGCAGATTACCGGGTAGTTGCCGCCCAATGAGGCGTCATAGGACAGGATCGGGAAGCCTTCCTGTTCCAGGCGGGCAATAGCTTCCACCACGCCCGGATAGCGGTTCAATACGTCGGCCGGTATCTCCGGCAGGCTGATGGATTCGGCGATAATGCGGTTTTTCACATAACGCTCGAAGACTTCGGAAAGGCCTTGTACGCGGGCTTCGTTCGCGGTGTTACCGGCGGACATGCCGTTGGACACGTACAGGTTGCCGATGATGTTCATCGGGATATAGACCGTCTGCTGGTCTGACTGACGGGAGAACGGCAGGGCGCAGATGCCGCGATCGCCATTGCCGGATTGCAGATCGATCAGATCGCCGGCGGTCAGTTCCTGCTCAGGATCGTAGAACGCATGCAGGCGTTCGTCGAGGATGCCTTCCGGCAGTGAATCGTCGGCCGGGATCGGGAACCATTTCTCATTCGGATAATGCACGAAATCGCCTTCGGCAATTTGCTTACCCAAATAGAAATCGGCAAAGAAATAGTTGGTGGAAAGGCGCTCGAAGTATTCGCCCAAAGCGGAAGCCAGCGCGGCTTTTTGGCTGGCGCCTTTACCGTTGGTGAAGCACAGCGGGCAATCGCGATCGCGGATGTGAACCGACCATACGTGCGGCACCGGGTTCAGCCAGGAGGCTTCTTCGATATTAAAACCCAGATCGCTTAATTTCTGTTGGAAACGGGCGATGGAGTCTTCCAACGCGGCGTCTTTGCCAGGGATAAAAGTTTGCGTCATTGTCTTCACTTTTTGAGCGTACTAAAAACGCGCAATGATACGGGGTTTTACGCCCAAGCTCCATGTATTCCTAAAGCGGTGGCAAAGTCACAGTTTTTTTAAGGATAAGGGCCATAATTCAGCGGGTTATCTATCAAGGAGAAACCTAATGAAATCAGTGAAACTCAGCGTTGTGGCACTACTCCTGGCGGGCGCAAGCGGTTCTGCGCTGGCATTGCCCTCCATCACTCTGTTGGCGACCGGCGGCACCATTGCCGGCGGCGGCGAATCGGCGACAAAATCCAACTATACGGCGGGCAAACTGGGCGTCGATGCGCTGGTGAATGCGGTGCCGGAACTGAAAAACGTCGCCAATGTGCAAGGTGAGCAGATAGTGAACATCGGTTCGCAGGACATGAACGATGAGGTGTGGCTGAAGCTGGTGAAGAAAATCAACGCTGACTGCGGAAAAACGGACGGTTTTGTGATCACTCACGGTACCGACACGCTGGAAGAAACCGCTTATTTTCTCGATCTGACTGTCAAATGCGACAAGCCGGTGGTGATTGTCGGAGCGATGCGCCCGGCGACGGCGATGAGCGCCGACGGCCCGTTCAATCTGTATAACGCCGTGGTGACGGCGGCGGATCCGCAATCGGCCAAACGCGGTGTGCTGGTGGCGATGAACGACAGCGTGCTGGATGCACGTGACGTGACCAAAACCAATACCACCTCGGTGCAGACCTTCCAGTCGCCCAATTTCGGTCCGCTCGGTTATATCCATAACGGCAAGGTAGACTATCAGCGCTCACCGCAGCGCAAGCATACTACCGACACCCCGTTTGACGTATCCAGCCTGACCGAGTTGCCCAAAGTCGGCATTGTCTATAACTACGCCAATGCTTCCGATGCACCTGCCAAGGCGCTGATCGCCGAAGGTTATCAGGGTATCGTCAGCGCTGGGGTCGGTAACGGCAACCTGTATAAAACGGTGTTTGATACGCTGGCGACGGCCGCACATCACGGTGTAGCCGTAGTGCGCTCTTCCAGAGTGCCGACCGGTTCCACCACGGAAGACGCGGAAGTGGATGACGCCAAATTCGGTTTTGTCGCCGCCGGTACGCTGAACCCGCAAAAAGCACGGATCCTGCTGCAGTTGGCGCTGACTCAGACCAAAGACACCAAACAAATCCAGCAGATGTTTAATCAGTATTGAGTCGCGATCGACGGGGGGCGCCGCTCCCCGTTTTTTGTTGCCGGGCTATGCTGTAGGCAATCGCAGGCCGAAGCGGCGGGGGATTATGCCAGCCGCGCCTGTAGCCTGATTGCGCCTTTGGCGGATTCACAGCAACATATTTGCCCGCGTTGCGGCAATGGCTGGTGGATTGCAGCCTTGTCGAAGAGCCGGGTTAGCTGAATACAGCATAAAACACCGCGTTAACCCACTGAATTCCCCAATGACGCAGCGTTTTATCGCACAAAAAAACGCAGTGGCGGCAGAGCCTGTTATTCCGTGCTGCGGTAGTTTGCTGCCTGTGGGCGAATAAGCATTGCAGCAGCGTTACGTGAGTGATAAAACCGATGCGTTGGTTAACTCGACAGTTAACTTTGGGCGTATTTCGGTTGGCCAGTCTCATTGGCGAATAGTGAATGTGGTGAGGGGAAATGACTCAGGTTTATAATTTTAGCTCTGGCCCGGCAATGCTGCCGGTTGAAGTATTGCGTCGTGCGGAACAGGAACTGTGCAACTGGCATGGCCTCGGCACCTCGGTGATGGAAATCAGCCATCGCAGTAAAGAGTTTATCGAAGTTGCCCAGCAGTCCGAACAGGATCTGCGCGATCTGCTGAAGATCCCCTCCAACTACAAAGTGCTGTTCTGCCATGGCGGCGCCCGTGCACAGTTTGCCGCATTGCCGCTGAACCTGCTGGGTGACAAAACCACTGCGGACTATATCGATGGCGGCTACTGGGCGCACAGCGCCATCAAGGAAGCCGAGAAATACTGCACGCCAAATACCATTGATGTGAAAACCACCGTTGACGGCCTGCTCGGTATCAAACCGATGAAAGAGTGGCAGTTGAACGATGATGCGGCTTATGTGCACTACTGCCCGAATGAAACCATCGACGGTATTGCTATCAATGAGACGCCTGACTTTGGCGACAAAGTGGTGATCGGCGATTACTCCTCCACCATTCTGTCCGGCCCGCTGGACGTCAGCCGCTTTGGCGTGATTTACGCCGGCGCGCAGAAAAACATTGGGCCGGCAGGCCTGACGCTGGTGATCGTACGTGACGATCTGTTGGGTAAAGCTCGCCGCGAAGTGCCGTCGATTCTCGATTACACCGTGCTGGCCGAGAACGATTCCATGTTCAATACGCCGCCGACCTTCGCTTGGTATCTGTCCGGTCTGGTGTTCAAGTGGCTGAAAGAACAGGGCGGTCTGGTGGAAATGCACAAGCGCAATCAGGCCAAGGCCGAGTTGCTGTACGCAACCATCGATAATTCTGATTTCTACCGCAGCCGCGTAGCGCACGCCAATCGCTCCTGGATGAACGTACCCTTCCAATTGGCTGACTCGGCGCTGGACAAAGTGTTCCTCAGCGAAGCGGAAGCCATCGGCCTGCAGGCGCTGAAAGGTCACCGGGTGGTTGGCGGCATGCGTGCTTCTATTTACAATGCCATGCCGCTGGCCGGCGTGCGGACATTAACCGACTTTATGATCGACTTCGAACGTCGTCACGGTTAAGCCTCGCTGCCTGCTTTGCGCGGGCAGCTTTCGCTGTTGTCCTTTTGCATTAAAGCGGCTCCGGCATTTTCCCGGGGCCGTTTCGTTTATCAGATTTTGGAGAGTTTTGTTCACATGGTGGATTCCCTGACGTTACAACCGGTCGCCCTGGTCAATGGCACCGTCAACTTACCCGGCTCCAAGAGCGTATCCAATCGTGCTCTGCTGCTGGCTGCGCTGGCGGAGGGAACGACCACGTTGACCAACCTGCTGGACAGCGACGACGTGCGCCATATGCTGAATGCGCTGCAGGCGTTGGGCGTGAGTTATCAGCTGTCCGACGATCGCACCACTTGTATCGTCGAGGGCGTTGCCGGCCCGCTGCTGACCCGCGAGCCGCTTGAGCTGTTCCTCGGCAATGCCGGTACCGCGATGCGCCCATTGGCGGCGGCGTTGTGTCTGGGTAGCGGCGATGTGGTGTTGACCGGTGAACCACGCATGAAAGAGCGGCCTATCGGCCATCTGGTGGATGCTCTGCGCCAGGGCGGCGCGCAAATTGATTACCTGGAACAGACCGATTATCCGCCATTGCGCCTGCGCGGCGGTTTTCACGGCGGTGACGTGACCGTCGACGGCAGCGTTTCCAGCCAGTTCCTGACCGCGTTGCTGATGACTGCGCCACTGGCTGAGCAGGACACGAATATCCATATCAAGGGTGAACTGGTTTCTAAACCGTACATTGATATCACGTTGCATCTGATGCATACCTTCGGCGTAGAGGTCAGCCACGACAACTACCGCGTGTTCCATATTCAAGGTCGCCAAACCTATCGCTCACCAGGGGATTACCTGGTAGAAGGCGATGCATCCTCCGCTTCTTATTTTCTGGCGGCGGCGGCGATTAAAGGTGGCACCGTACGCGTGACCGGCATCGGCAAGAAAAGCGTTCAGGGCGACACCAAGTTTGCCGACGTGTTGGAGAAAATGGGCGCGCGCATTACCTGGGGCGATGATTTTATCGAATGCAGCCGCGGTGAGTTGCGCGGCATCGATATGGATATGAACCATATTCCGGACGCGGCGATGACCATTGCCACTGCAGCCCTGTTTGCCGAAGGGCCGACCACCATCCGCAATATCTATAATTGGCGGGTGAAAGAGACCGATCGTTTGGCCGCCATGGCGACTGAATTGCGCAAAGTAGGCGCTGAAGTGGATGAAGGTGAGGACTATATTCACGTGGTGCCGCCGGCGAAGCTGAAGTTTGCCGATATCGGTACCTACAACGATCACCGTATGGCGATGTGCTTCTCGCTGGTGGCGCTGTCCGATACCCCGGTGACCATCCTCGATCCGAAATGCACCGCCAAAACTTTCCCGGACTATTTTGAGCAGTTGGCGCGCATCAGCCAATTGGCGTAACCGGTAGTCAGATGATGTCTTTTAAGGCCCCTAACCGGGCCTTTGTCGTTTTTAATGCCTGGCCGCCGAGCCTTCTTCTATACTTTTCTGCGGTTATGCGCTTATTTTCAACAACCAGACAGTTCCAGGGTAACAGTTCGCCTCTGGGCAGCGTATAATACGCCACCGTATCTGCCTCGATTGGGCAGGCTGCAGGGGCGTTTGTAATTATGCTTTCGCGTTGTGCTGACGGCAGGTTACGTCCCTGTGAGGTTTTTTACCCGAAGGAGAGAGAAATGACGGCTACAGCCCCGGTGATAACCGTTGATGGACCAAGTGGCGCAGGCAAAGGCACTCTGTGTAAAGCGTTGGCCGAATCCCTTGGTTGGCATTTGCTGGATTCCGGCGCGATTTACCGCGTGCTGGCGTTGGCGGCACTGCATCATCAGGTCGATATCACCTCTGAGGAGGCGCTGGTTCCGCTGGCCGCACATCTCGACGTCCGCTTTGTTGCCCAAGAAGGCAAACTGCAGGTCATTTTGGAAGGTGAGGACGTCAGTAATGAGATCCGCACTGAAACCGTCGGTAATACCGCCTCTCAGGCAGCGGCTTTTCCGCGTGTGCGCGAAGCTTTGCTGCGCCGTCAGCGCGCGTTCCGCGAAGCTCCTGGTTTGATTGCCGATGGCCGTGATATGGGTACGGTGGTGTTCTCCGATGCACCGGTAAAAATTTTCCTGGATGCCAGTTCGGAGGAGCGTGCGCACCGCCGCATGCTACAGTTGCAGGAAAAGGGCTTTAATGTTAACTTTGAACGTCTTTTAGCCGAGATAAAGGAACGGGATGACCGTGACCGCAATCGGCCTATCGCGCCACTGGTGCCGGCTTCCGACGCCCTCGTGCTGGATTCGACCAGCATGTCGATCGACGAAGTCATCCAGCGTGCGCTGACTTATGCACATGAAGTGTTAGCGTTGCCGCAGCAATAAACTGCAGCGACGTTATTGCTTTTTGTCATATTTGTCATAGCAGTATCGAACTATATCGGGTAAAATTTTACCCCTGTAACCTAAACCCTGTCGGCATGGAGCCAATGGCGGGGTATGTGAAACAACCCCATTCGGCGGGATGCTAAATGGACGTTAAACTATAGAACCCTGAAGATTAAACATGACTGAATCTTTCGCTCAACTCTTTGAAGAATCCCTGAAAACAATCGAAACCCGTCCGGGTTCCATCGTTCGTGGCGTTGTAGTTGCTATCGACAAAGACGTAGTACTGGTTGACGCCGGTCTGAAATCTGAGTCTGCCATCCCGGCTGAGCAATTCAAAAACGCACAGGGCGAGCTGGAAATCCAGGTAGGCGACGAAGTTGACGTTGCGCTGGACGCTGTTGAAGATGGCTTCGGTGAAACTCTGCTGTCCCGTGAGAAAGCTAAGCGTCACGAAGCTTGGATCACGCTGGAAAAAGCTTACGAAGAAGCTGAAACTGTCGTCGGTGTTATCAACGGCAAAGTTAAGGGTGGCTTCACTGTAGAGCTGAATGGTATTCGTGCGTTCCTGCCAGGTTCCCTGGTTGACGTGCGTCCAGTACGCGACACTCTGCACCTGGAAGGCAAAGAGCTTGAGTTCAAAGTCATCAAGCTGGACCAGAAACGCAACAACGTTGTAGTTTCTCGCCGTGCGGTTATCGAATCCGAAAACAGCGCAGAACGCGATCAACTGCTGGAAAACCTGCAGGAAGGCATGGAAGTTAAAGGTATCGTTAAGAACCTCACTGACTACGGTGCATTCGTTGATCTGGGCGGCGTAGACGGCCTGCTGCACATCACTGATATGGCTTGGAAACGCGTTAAGCATCCAAGCGAAATCGTCAACGTTGGCGACGAAATCACTGTTAAAGTGCTGAAGTTCGACCGCGAGCGTACTCGTGTTTCCCTGGGCCTGAAACAACTGGGCGAAGATCCATGGGTTGCTATCGCGAAACGTTACCCAGAAGGCACCAAGCTGACTGGTCGTGTAACCAACCTGACTGATTACGGCTGCTTCGTAGAAATCGAAGAAGGCGTTGAAGGTCTGGTACACGTTTCTGAAATGGATTGGACCAACAAAAACATCCACCCGTCCAAAGTTGTTAACGTGGGCGACGTAGTGGAAGTTATGGTTCTGGACATCGATGAAGAGCGTCGTCGTATTTCCCTGGGCCTGAAGCAGTGCAAATCTAACCCATGGCAGCTGTTTGCAGAAACCCACAACAAGGGCGACCGCGTTGAAGGTAAAATCAAGTCTATCACTGACTTCGGTATCTTCATCGGCCTGGACGGCGGCATCGACGGCCTGGTTCACCTGTCTGACATCTCCTGGAACGTTGCAGGCGAAGAAGCAGTACGTGAATACAAGAAAGGCGACGAAATCGCAGCGGTTGTTCTGCAAGTTGACGCAGAGCGCGAGCGTATCTCCCTGGGCGTGAAGCAACTGGCTGAAGACCCGTTCAATAACTACCTGTCTATGAACAAGAAAGGTACTATTGTTACTGGTAAAGTCACTGCAGTTGACGCCAAAGGTGCTACAGTTGAATTAGCAGGCGGCGTAGAAGGTTACCTGCGTGCATCTGAAGCCTCTCGCGACCGCATTGAAGATGCAACTCTGGTTCTGAATGTAGGCGACGACGTTGAAGCTAAATTCACCGGCGTTGACCGTAAGAACCGTGTAGTAAGCCTGTCCGTACGTGCTAAGGACGAAGCTGACGAGAAAGACGCTATCGCAACTGTTAACAACAAGCAGGAAGAAAGCAACTTCTCTAACGCAATGGCTGAAGCTTTCAAAGCGGCTAAAGGCGAGTAATGACGGGGGGCGGTTTCTGACCGCCCCGATACGGTAGTTTAGCTGCAAAGCTTGGAGGACTCATGACCAAGTCTGAACTTATTGAAAGACTTGCTGGCCAGCAATCTCATGTACCGGCGAAAGCCGTTGAGGATGCAGTGAAAGAGATGTTAGAACACATGGCTGCAACGTTAGCCGATGGTGAACGCATCGAGATCCGCGGATTCGGCAGTTTTTCTCTTCACTACCGTGCTCCGCGCGTTGGTCGCAACCCGAAAACTGGTGATAAAGTTGAGTTGGACGGCAAGTACGTTCCTCACTTCAAGCCAGGTAAAGAGCTGCGTGACCGCGCCAATATCTATGGTTAGTCACTGACTGCCCATAGAGTTGTTGCTTGTAAAGAATATAAAACGGTGCCTCAGGGCGCCGTTTTTTTTGCCTGCCGCTCAGCTGTTTTCTGATTTCTCAGCCCTCCGTTCTGACTTTGTTTTGCGCGCTACGCCGCAGTTTAGTATCAATAAATGAAACCTTTATCGTTAACCTGCAGCCTGTGCCGCGAGCCGTTGCATTGCAGCTGGCGGCTGCCTGAGTACGGGGGAACAATCCTGTCCATGGGGTGCGATGTGCAATAGTTGCACGTCCTTCTGTCGGACGGGAGAAAGGTCGATCAAAACTTCGCTGGATCTGGCGGTTATCGCCGTTGTCTGCGGCATTCTGCCGTTACTGGTGCTACCGCAATTACCCGATGCATTAACAACTTTGCTGGTTGTTTTACCCGCTAGCTTGATGCTGCGTTTCCGTTGGGGAGGCTGTCAATTTATTGGTTGGGGAGCACTGGGATTTCTGTGGGCCACCTTCAATGCCGGTAATCTGGTGGCGCAAGTCGAACAACTGAGCCGTGGGCCGGAGGTGACCGCCGTGGTGCAGGTTGTCGGTGTTACTTTGGTGCCCGCTGCGAGCAAACAAACGCTGATGCGCATCGAACAGGTTAACGGGCGCTGGCTAACGCCATCAATTGCCTTTACCACCGTTTGGCAGCCGGAGGAGCCGCAACTCTGTGCTGGGCAACGTTGGGAACTCCGACTGCGTCTTAGAGCGGTGCACGGAAAACTGAACGAAGGGGGCTTCGATAGCCAGCGTTGGGCGATGGCGCAGCGTCAACCATTGACTGCACAGGTGAAGCGCGCCAGGCTGCTGGAGGGGAGTTGCAACTGGCGGCAGCGTATTATCAGCCATGCCGAGAGCAACATGGGTGACCTGCGTTATAAATCGGTATTGCTGGCTTTAGCGTTTGGCGAAAGAACCGCGTTGGATCCGGCGTTACGCACTCTGATGCTGAAAACCGGCATTGCGCATCTGATGGCGATTTCAGGCCTGCACGTGGCTATGGCGGCCATATTAATTTGGCTGGCGCTGCGGGCGCTTCAGTTCTTGTTGCCTGCTCACCTGATCGGCTACCGCTTCCCCTTGTTAGCCAGTTGGTTTGGTACCTTAGCCTATGTCTGGTTGGCTGGCGCACAACCCCCGGCGGTGCGTACTGCCTTGGCGTTGACTCTGTGGATGTTGCTGCGCCTGCGCGGTATTCACTGCACTTCCTGGCAGGTATGGCTGTGGTGCGTGGGGTTAATTCTGGTCTGCGATCCGCTGGCGGTACTGTCAGACAGTTTCTGGTTATCGGTACTGGCGGTAGCCTGCCTGGTCTTTTGGTTCGAATGGGTGCCGTTAAGTGCTCGTTTCCGCTCTGCCTGGTATTGGGCACCGGTGCGTTGGCTGCACATTCAGTTTGGTATCACGTTGTTGCTGGTACCGATGCAGGCCGCTTTGTTTCTCGGCCTGACGTTGACCTCTATGCCGGCGAATCTGTGGGCGGTACCTGTGGTTTCACTGGTGACGGTTCCTTTGATTTTGATCGCGGTAATTTGTGGTGCCTTACCGCTATTGAGCGGCGGATTCTGGTGGCTGGCCGATTTGACACTGCTATGGGTGTTTACGCCGCTACATTATTTGCAGCGTGGCTGGATCGATCTGGGCGCCGCCTCGCTGCTGGTCAGCGCAGCGGGTTGGCTGCTGGTTATCTGCTGGCGTTTTCACTGGTGGTTATGCTATACGGCAGGCTTGACCGCTGTGGCGATATGCTGCGTGCTGTGGCGGGAAAAAGAACCTCCATATCGTTGGCGGGTCGACATGTTGGACGTCGGCCATGGCCTGGCGGTAGTGATCGAAAGAAACGGAAAGGGGATACTGTTCGATACCGGTGATCGCTGGGAGACGGGCAGCGCTGCGGAACGTCATATTTTGCCCATGCTAAATTGGCGGGGTATCGACCTGGAGCAAATTATCATCAGCCACGATCACCTTGATCATACCGGTGGGCTGGAAGAGGTAAGGCAAGCATTTCCACAGGCCACAGTGCGCAGCCCGATACTTGATCCGCTTCATTTACCCTGCGTGGCCGGCGAAAGCTGGCAGTGGCAATCGCTGCAATTTCAGGTGTTATGGCCGCCGAAAGCGCTAAAGCGACCGGTCAATGATGATTCTTGCGTGATCCGCGTCGATGATGGCCGATATAGCCTGCTACTGACCGGCGACGTGGAAAAGCAAGCGGAAGCGCAGTTGCTCAGATTACAACGCGATCGGCTGGCATCTACAGTGCTTCAGGTTCCCCATCACGGCAGCAGGACGTCCTCAACGCCGCCGTTTCTGCGTGCGGTAGCGCCGGAGGCGGCTTTGGCGTCCGCATCTCGTTACAACAAATGGCGATTACCCGCCGTTAAAGTTATCGCCAGATATCTGGCAAATGGCATCATATGGCGCGATACTTCGCGGTCAGGTCAGATATCCGTGCTTTTTTTCGACAACGATTGGCAAATTAAAGGCTTTCGTGAACAATTAATGCCCCGTTGGTACCATCAGCGGTTTGGCGTAGAGGGTGATAATGAGTAAAATAGGCCGCTATTTCTTCCGATGCTGGTATTTGCATGATGAATGATAAAGATCTCTCCACTTGGCAGACTTTCCGTCGCCTCTGGCCGATGATCACTCCTTTTAAGACCGGGTTGATTGTGGCCGCCATTGCGTTAGTGCTTAACGCGGCCAGCGATGCCTTTATGTTGTCCTTGCTTAAACCTTTATTGGATGATGGTTTTGGGAAAACAGAGAGCAGCATTTTGCTTTGGATGCCGTTGGCCGTCATTGGCTTGATGGTGGTCCGCGGCCTGACGGGCTTCGTTTCCAGCTATTGCATTTCATGGGTGTCCGGCATGGTGGTAATGCATATGCGCCGCCGGCTGTTTGGCCATATGATGAGAATGCCGGTATCCTTCTTCGATCAGCAGTCAACCGGTACGCTGTTGTCGCGTATCACCTATGACTCTGAGCAAGTGGCCTCATCCTCTTCCAGCGCTTTGGTCACCGTGGTGCGTGAAGGCGCGTCGATAATTGCGTTGTTCAGCATGATGTTCTACTACAGCTGGCAGTTATCGGTGATCCTGATTGTGTTGGCACCGATCGTGTCTATCGCAATCCGCATTGTTTCCAAACGCTTCCGTAGTATCAGTAAAAGCATGCAGAACACCATGGGGCAGGTAACCACCAGTGCCGAGCAGATGCTGAAAGGCCACAAGGAAGTGCTGATTTTTGGCGGCCAGCAGGTGGAAACCGAGCGCTTCAACTCGGTCAGCAACCGTATGCGCCAACAGGGCATGAAGCTGGTTTCAGCATCCTCAATCTCTGACCCGATTATTCAGTTGATTGCTTCGTTAGCGCTGGCATTTGTACTATACGCGGCGAGCTTCCCGAGTGTTATGGCAACCCTGACCGCCGGTACCATCACCGTGGTGTTCTCGTCGATGATCGCCTTAATGCGGCCACTGAAATCGCTGACCAACGTCAATGCCCAGTTCCAGCGTGGGATGGCTGCTTGCCAAACGTTGTTCTCGATTTTGGATATGGAGCAGGAAAAAGATACCGGCACTCGCGAAGTGGCGCGTGCTAAAGGCGATATCGAATTCCGTAACGTGACTTTCTATTATCCAGGGAAAGAAACGCCGGCACTGCGTGAGATCAATCTGAGCATTTCAGAGGGCAGAACCGTAGCATTGGTGGGCCGCTCGGGATCGGGCAAATCGACTATTGCCAACCTGTTGACCCGTTTCTATGACGTTCAGGAAGGCGAAATCCTGATGGACGGGCATGACCTGCGCGAGTATACCTTGGCGTCATTGCGCGATCAGGTCGCTCTGGTATCGCAAAACGTACATTTGTTTAACGACACCATCGCTAACAATATCGCTTACGCTCGTGAAGATCGTTATAGCCGGGAAGAAATCGAGAAGGCCGCACGCATGGCTTATGCCATGGATTTTATTGAGAAAATGGAGAATGGCCTGGATACGGTGATTGGCGAGAACGGCGTGATGTTGTCCGGTGGCCAGCGTCAGCGTATCGCTATCGCGCGCGCACTGTTGCGCGATTGCCCGATTCTGATCCTTGATGAAGCAACTTCGGCGCTGGATACGGAATCAGAACGCGCCATTCAGGCCGCGTTGGACGAACTGCAGAAAAACCGTACCTCGCTGGTGATCGCGCACCGTTTGTCGACCATTGAAAAGGCTGATGAAATCCTGGTGGTGGAAGATGGACGCATCGTTGAACGCGGTGAGCATGCTGCGTTAATCGAACAGCGTGGGGTCTACGCACAGCTTCACCGCATGCAGTTCGGCCAATAATGATCGAGCGCATTTGGTCGGGTAGTTCATTGCTATACCTGCTGTTGTTGCCGTTGTCCTGGCTGTACGGTCTGGTCAGCGGTTTGATTCGGCTGAGTTATCGCTGTGGCCTGCGTAAAAGCTGGCGTGCACCGGTGCCGGTGGTGGTAGTGGGAAACCTTACCGCCGGCGGCAACGGTAAAACGCCAACCGTGATCTGGCTGGTGGAGCAATTGCAACAGCGCGGATACCGGGTGGGTGTGGTATCACGCGGTTATGGTGGCAAAGCGGCATCTTATCCGTTGGTATTGGATGAACACACTACGACCCAGCAGGCGGGCGATGAGCCGGTATTGATTTATCAACGCACCGGTGCGCCTGTAGCCATTTCGCCAAAGCGTGCGGAAGCGGTGCAGGCACTGCTGCAACAGCAGAAACTCGATATTGTCATCACCGATGACGGTTTGCAGCATTACGCGTTGCAACGTGATTTTGAACTGGTGGTGATCGACGGCGTGCGCCGTTTTGGCAATGGCTGGTGGTTACCGGCGGGACCGATGCGTGAACGCGCGTCGCGCCTGAACAGCGTGAATGCGCGGATTGCCAACGGCGGCGTGGCTCAGGCGGGTGAAATTGCCATGCGGTTGCAAGCGCGTGAGGCGGTCAATATCGCCAGCGGTGCGCGTCGGCCGGCGGCTGAGTTACCGCACGTGGTGGCAATGGCCGGGATTGGCCATCCGCCACGCTTTTTCGCCACGCTGGAAAAGCTTGGCGTGGATGTCGAGAAAGAAGTCGCGTTCGCCGATCATCAGGAGTACCAGCATGCTCAACTGGCGGCGTTGGCGTCATCTGAGCAAACGCTGTTGATGACTGAAAAAGATGCGGTCAAATGCCGCATTTTTGCCCAGCCCAACTGGTGGTATTTACCGGTAGATGCGGTTCTTCCCCCCGATCAGGCTGAGTCGTTGCTGCAAAGTATCGAGGCGCTGCTGACTAAATAACTCAAACGGCCAGCGCGTTAAGCCCCAGAGCTTGCGCGCAGGCGTTTATCGAACGCTGTTGCGTTTGTTGGTACAGCGCCAATTCATCTATCACCTCTGCCCCCAGAGCCTGCTCGAAAGCGGCACGGCTCGATGCTGCATTGTACTGAGCATGCCGGTTGTCACCCAGATTAGACTGGAAAATGCCCGCTGCGCTGACCGGTAAGAAGTCTTCATACACCAAAGGCTGAAAGCGAATATGTTCCTGAGCTATCAGTTGCTCCAGCGTAGTGTGTTTATCCAGCGAGTCTTTGGCCGCCAGGCCGCATTCGGTAGGGAAATAGCGGAACCATGCCAGTTGCTGCTCACGCAAGGTTGCATAATCATCTGGAAACGCCTGGAAGTTTTCCGCCAGTAACTGATTGTACCGCTCGGCGTTCTTTTCACTTGGCGGTGCCTGCAGCGCATCGTTGGTGGCTTGCAATAGGCGGTCATACAAAGCCCGGCCTTTCGGGGTCAGCGCTACGCCACGTTGCTCGATTTCGCCAAAACGCGCGGTATGGTGTCCGCCCACGGTGCTGCCGTCATGTTCGACAAAGGCCACGCTTTCTTCCAGCGCTTTAAAGCTGGTTTGGCGTAGCAAAATTGGCCGACGGCGAGGCGGCGGGCCTTCGATAACGGCTTTAGGCGTGATTCCCCGGCCAGGCATCGCTTGCTGGACGAGGTCGATATTCAGCGTGCGTGGCGTCAAGTGGTTGATATGCGGGCCTTTGAACGCCACTACGTCGGCAATCAAACGATGCTGATCGTGCAATTGTTGATATTCGGCGGCACTGACGGTCGCCCGGTTGTGCCAACGAAAAGTTTCCAGCGCCTGTTCGATAAATTCACTGGCCTGGCTGTCATCCAACCCGCCCTGAACTTCCTGCAAGACGATCAACTCCAGCACGCGTTCAGTAAAGATGCGGCGGCGGGCCAGCAGTTGCTGGGCCAACTGACGTAACACCGGGCTTTCAATCAGCTCTAACCGTAATAATGAGGTGAAAACCCGGAATGGGCTGATCTGCAGCGCTTCTTCATGCACTGCGCGAAACGCAGTGGAATGAACCGGAACACCGGCCACGGCCAGGTCGTAATACCCGACCGGTGACATGCCCATGACGTTAAACAGCCGTCGCAAAGTAGCCAGTTCATCTGCCGTACCTACCCGGATTGCCCCGTGGCGTTCCATGGCCAGTCTTTCGATTTCACCGGTAATTTGTAATTGATGAGCCAATGCGGCATCTTCGCGCAGGACCTGTCGGTTGGTTTCCGCAACCAGTTCGAGTAAATCGCCATATAGAGGTACCTCTTTTTGGTACATATCTGACATGGCGTGAGAGAACCTGGAGCGGATTTCATTCGGTGAGACGAACTGCTGGGCGGTCATGCGCATAGCTCCTTTATTCAGGATAATCTGAAAAATAGTATTTTTTGCGGTAAAAGTGCTGGCTAAAAGGCCATCCGCCTTGTTTTCACCCCAAGTTTAGCTATCTCGGTTGGGTTTTGTTATAGCTTGGACAAGCATATTGGATTTTTATGCGTTAGCTCTCATTTGCCTGGGTGCTGGCGGAAGTAACGGCCGTCTGGAAGGCAATGATTTTGAGTGAGATCGGTAAAAATAAAGAAATTAATCTATGCACAATCATAGACATAAAAATAAATTCGATGGGATGATAAAAATAGACCAATAAACCCCTTGTGCAAAGGATAGATTTATGAGTAAATGCTCGTCGGCCTGTGATACAGACCTATTTATGTTCGAGTTTAGATTTAAGCAGTTCCTCCAAAAACGTTATCATCTGATTCCGCTTCAAAGACGAACCTTCTAAGTACCTCCCATAAGTAATGTTCCTAAAAACGGCCTAAATTGCCTTATGGCAGGTTTTGTATATATATTTAAAAGGTAAGTGTGTAATGTCTAAGAAAACGGGTCAGGTTAAATGGTTCAACGAAAGCAAAGGTTTTGGTTTCATTGAGCAAAACGACGGTGGTAAAGATGTATTCGTACATTTTTCTGCAATCGCGACCGACGGTTTCAAAACTCTGGCTGAAGGCCAGCGTGTTGAGTATAGCATCCAGGACAGCCCGCGCGGGCCGGCTGCCGCCAACGTTGTTGCTCTGTAACTAAACAGGCAATGACGTAAAGAGATCTTAATACAACCATGATGAGGCGTTAACGCTGATTCATTGCGGAAGATATTAAGTTCAACAAGCCCGCATCATGCGGGTTTTTAATTTTTTGCTCATGAGAGGTTTGTTACGAAAAACTTTAGGATGGGCTGGTAGCGTCCAACAATAATAAAAATAACGTTGTTAAGGATGCTCAAGTAAAAGGATATAAGTTATGTTTAAAAATACTGTGTTACAAATGGGCCGTGTGAAATGGTTTGATCAAGCTGCAGGCTATGGTTTTATTTCACCGGTAGATGGTAGCGACGAAATCTATGTTAGCCGTCGTTCTATCGCCAATACTAAAAATAAATCGTTAAACGAAGGTCAGAACGTTGAGTTCTCGATCTATCGCAGCTCCCACGGGCTGTCAGCGGCAGACGTTATCGCGTTCTGACCCACCCCTTCCTCGCCAGTGCCGGTGCCGCCACCCCCAAGCACTGGCGAAGAAAAATCTTCTGATATCCACTATTATCGAGCAATCGCTTAACGACTTTGGATGTCAGGATGCTTACCCCGGTTATTTCTCTTGCCTCCGCCCGCGCGCTTCATCTTGCCGCACAAGGGCTGTTATCCCCGATTAAACGCAAAGCCAAACCTGACGATGTGGTTACCGCCATTCAACGTATGGGGTTACTGCAAATCGATACCATCAGCGTTGTTGCACGCAGCCCCTATCTGGTGCTGTTCAGCCGCCTGGGCGACTATCAGCCGGAATGGCTGGAACAGGCGCTGGCCAGCCGTCAGCTATTCGAATATTGGGCGCACGAAGCCTGTTTTTTACCCATTGAAGATTTTGGTCTGTTGCGCCATCGCATGCTGCAACCGCAGGGTATGGGCTGGAAATATTCTGAAGAGTGGGTGCAAAAACATCAAACGGCAATGGACGATCTGCTGTTGCATATCGAAGCCAGCGGGCCGGTGCGCTCGGCGGATTTCAGCGCTGAGAAGAAAGGAAATAGCGGTTGGTGGGATTGGAAGCCGGAAAAGCGCCATCTCGAAATCTTGTTCACCGCCGGTAAACTGATGGTGTCTGAACGGCGTAATTTTCATCGTGTCTACGATCTGACTGAAAGGCTACTGCCACACTGGGATGATGAGCGTCATGCCTTACCTGCGGACCATGCGCAGCAGGAAATGCTCAGCCGAACTTGTCGTTACCTGGGGATTTTCAGGGCTGAATGGTTGGCGGATTATTACCGTTTGAAGCGGGTTGCGCCGAAAGTGCTGCTGGCATCGCTACAGCAACAGGGCGAAATAATGCCGGTGGTCGTTGATGGGCTGGACGGTGATTTTTACGTGCATCATTCGCTGGCGCAAGAACTGCAGTTGGCAGAGCAGGGGGTGCTAAAATCCAGTGTGACCACCTTGCTTTCTCCGTTTGACCCCGTGGTTTGGGATCGCCGACGTGCGCTGGAACTGTTCGATTTCGATTACCGGTTGGAGTGCTATACGCCGAAGGAGAAGCGACAGTACGGTTATTTTACCCTGCCGGTGTTGCAACGGGGCGAGTTGATTGGCCGAATCGATGCAAAAATGCATCGACGACAGGGCATTTTTGAAGTTATCAGTTTCCATCCGCAGGCCAAAGTTCGTTTTGGTAAGCAGCGTGCGCAGGATCTTCGGCAGGCGATTACCCGCAGTGCAAAATGGCACGGAGCCAAACAGGTGACGCTGGGGGATATTCCGGCGCAACTGGCCGTAGAATGGGGTGAGGGCTGGGAAGTGGAATAACGAACGGCGTCGTCAGCGTGGGTAAAACGAATTTTCAGCGCCGCCCGTTACAATCAGATTGATGCCTTAGTTGCTGAAATTGGCAAACAGGGCGATGATTTTGTGAATACGTTTGATCATGGAAAATGTCTTTTCTGTGACTTGTATCACAAAATTCTACGCCAGCCTCGCAGTCAATTCAATCCCCCGCGCCAGATTAAAAAGCAGCGGTAAAACAGCGGTGATTAACCTGGCACATAGCGTTATGCTATTCTCACGCACTTTAGATCTCCACTCAGGAGGAAGCATGGACCACCGTTTACTCGAAATCGTTGCCTGCCCGGTTTGCAACGGTAAGCTCTATTTCAATAAAGAAAACCAAGAACTGGTCTGCAAAGTGGACGGCCTCGCCTATCCGCTGCGTGATGGCATTCCCGTACTGCTGGAAAACGAAGCGCGTGCGCTGTCATTGGATGAGAAACACGCATGAGTTTTATCGCGATTATTCCAGCCCGTTACGCATCAACCCGTTTGCCGGGCAAACCCTTGGCCGATATTCACGGTAAGCCAATGGTGGTGCACGTAATGGAACGTGCACGTGAGTCCGGCGCCAGCCGCGTTATCGTAGCGACCGATCACCCCGAGGTGGCCGAAGCGGTCAAAGCCGCCGGTGGCGAAGTGTGCATGACCAGTCCGCATCACCATTCCGGCACCGAACGCCTGGCGGAAGTGATCGAGCACTATGGTTTTGCCGATGACGAAATCATCGTCAATGTGCAGGGTGACGAACCGATGATCCCGTCGGTGATCGTACGTCAGGTGGCAGAAAACCTGGCAGCCAGTCAGGCCGGCATGGCCACTCTTGCGGTACCGATCGACAGCGCGGAAGAAGCCTTTAACCCCAATGCCGTCAAAGTAGTGATGGATGCACAGGGTTATGCGCTCTATTTTTCACGCGCGACGATTCCCTGGGATCGGGAACGTTTTGCTCAATCCAAAGAAAGTATCGGCGACAGCTTGCTGCGCCACATCGGCATTTACGCCTATCGTGCCGGGTTTGTACGCCGTTATGTCAGCTGGGCGCCAAGCCAACTGGAGCAAATTGAGCTGCTGGAGCAGCTGCGGGTGCTGTGGTACGGTGAAAAAATCCATGTGGGGGTCGCTAAAGCCATTCCAACCGTGGGTGTCGATACGCCGGAAGATCTGCAGCGCGTGCGCGACAGCATCAAGGGCTAAGCATTAAAAGCCGGCACGTCGCCTGGCGTGTCGGCGGTACAATTTCCCGTATTCTTTATCCCCATTTTGTTGATCTGCGTTGAGGATTTTTTTTGCTCATCGTTCGATGATGTCAGCGTCTCCTCTTTTTCTCTTGAGGTTATTTCCTTATGGAGCAGTTACGCGGCGAACTGAGTATTGTGCTGGGCGAATCCATCAGCCGACTGGAACGCGTCAGCGAACAGCCTTATGCACACATGTACTCGTTGTATGATCAACAGGGTCACGCGATCCCGCTGATGGCAAAAAGCTTTGTCTGTCAGGGTATCGCCCAGCAGGAAGCCTATAAGCTGTCGATGCTGGCGCGTGAAGGGGATATCCGCTTGCCGACGGTGTATGGCGTGGTCTATACCCATCAGGCACCCTATAAAGAGATCCTGTTGATCGAGCGTCTGCGGGGGGTGTCGGTGGAGGCGCCGACGCGCACGCCGGACCGCTGGAATATGCTGATGGAACAGATCGTTGATGGCGTATTGGCTTGGCACCGCATCGACAGCCACGGCTGCGTCGGCACGGTTGACAGCACGCAGGAAAACGACTGGTTTTGCTGGTATCAGCAGCGGGTCGAGGTGCTGTGGTCGACGCTCGGGAACCTCAACTCGCCGCAGCTGACGATGGCCGATCGCCGCTTGTTGTACCGTACGCGGGAGGCGCTGACCCATTTTTTTGTCGGTTTCGACGATCCTTGTGTGCTGGTGCACGGCAACCTGTCATTGCGTAGCATGCTGAAAGATGCCAAAAGCGACCAACTGCTGGCGATGCTCAACCCTGGGATGATGCTGTGGGCACCGCGTGAATATGAGCTGTTCAGGTTGTGCGAGGCCGGGATGCCCAGCCAACTGATGTTTTATTATTTGCAGCGGGCACCGGTGTCGGAGTCGTTCCTGGTTCGGCGTTGGCTGTATGGCGTGTGGGAAGCGGCAGGGCGGTTAATTCACACCGGCAAGCTGGATCGGCAGCTGTTTGACCATGCGTCTAAACAGCTGCTGCCCTGGCTTGCCGGCTAGTCGGCAGAGGCTTCACCTGCCCCTTTGAGCGATTGCCACAGGCTGCCCAGCGTTTCATACCAGGCACGTTCGCTGTGGCCAAGGAACATGGCCGAAGGTACCACGCGATCCCAAATATTTAACCTGGAGCTGATAGCCAACTGATTGGCCGGCGCCGGGATAGGGTGCAACCCTTTGGCTTCAAAAAAGCGCATCGCTCGCGGCAAATGGTTGGCCGAGGTCACCAGAATAAACGGTTGCCGGCCGACCAGCTTCGACACCTGTAACGCCTCTTGCTCGGTATCCATCGGGCGATCCAACAGCACCATATCGCTACGAGGCACCCCCAGGCTTTCCGCTACTCGCGCCGCAGTTGCCGCGTTGCTCAAGGTATTGGCGCCGCCGGCACCGGTGAACACCATCTTGGTCCCCGGATGCGCGAGATATAAACGCACGCCCTCCGTCACTCGTGGCAGGCTGTTACCTATCAGGTTGGAGCTGGGAGCCCAATCCGGGTTAAAGGTATAACCGCCACCCAGTACCACGATATAATTCACCTGGTCATTGCCACGATAGGTTACATATTCAGATTCTATCGGTCGCAACAGCCGGTCGGCCACCGGCTGCAGGCTGAAAAGCAGTAAAAACAGCCAGCTCAGTGATAAAATGACTCTGCCGCTTTTTTGCCAGCGGGTGAACCACAGCAGCAACAGCGCCAGCCCCATCAACAGCAGCAGCGCAGGTAATGGCATTAAAATGGCGCCAATGAACTTTTTCAGGTTGAACAGCATCAAAAATCAGGTCCTTTTGGGCGAAAAAACGACATCCGGGCACAATCAGGCCGCAAGAAGATTCATTCTAAGCCAGTCTGTGCCAAAATAGCAGGTTTGAATGGGCTGGCGCTTTGCCCCCATCAGGATAAGATCAGCGGAGCCGTTGTCCATGCAGGATCGCAATTTTGACGATATTGCTGAAAAGTTTGCGCGTAATATTTACGGCACCACCAAAGGGAAGATCCGTCAGGCGGTAGTCTGGCAGGACCTGACCACGCTGCTGGCCCAGTTGCCTCAGCGGCCGCTGCGCATTCTGGATGCCGGCGGCGGCGAAGGCCACATGGCCTGCCAACTGGCAGAATTAGGACATCAGGTGTTGTTGTGCGATCTCTCTGGTGAGATGATCCAACGCGCTGCGCAGTTGGCTGAACAAAAAGGTGTGAGCCAGAACATGCAATTCATACAAAGTTCAGCGCAGGATATTGGTCAACACTTGGAACAGCCGGTTGATCTGATATTGTTCCATGCGGTGCTTGAATGGATTGCTGAACCTGAGGTGGCGTTGCAGGCGTTGTTCAACTGCCTGCTACCCGGTGGCGCGCTGTCATTGATGTTCTTTAATGCCAACGGCCTCTTGATGCGCAACGTGGTGTTGGGTAATTTCCAACTGGTGAATCCAGAGGTCAGAAGGCGCAGAAAGCGCTCTTTGTCGCCGCAATATCCGCACAACCCGCCGCAGGTTTATGGCTGGCTGGAGCAAATGGGCATGCGCATCAGCGGGAAAACCGGCGTGCGGGTGTTTCACGATTATCTGCAGAGCAGGCAGCTACAGACGCAAAAATTTGAAGAGTTACTGGCGCTTGAACAGCACTATTGCCGGCAGGAGCCGTACGTGAGTTTGGGGCGCTATATTCACGTCATGGCGCATAAACCAAACCTGAAGGACGAACTATGAGTGAATTTTCCCAGACAGTACCCGAACTGGTCGCCTGGGCACGGAAAAATGATTTCTCTATTTCGCTCCCTACGGAGCGTCTCGCGTTTTTGCTCGCTATCGCCACCCTTAACGGCGAACGACTGGACGGCGAGATGAGCGAAGGTGAGCTGGTTGATGCATTTCGCCATGTCAGCAAGGGTTTCGAACAGACGCATGAAACGGTGGCGGTCCGCGCCAACAATGCGATTAACGACATGGTGCGCCAGCGCCTGTTAAACCGCTTTACCAGCGAGCTGGCAGACGGCAATGCGATTTACCGCCTGACCCCGTTGGGCATCGGTATCACCGATTACTATATCCGTCAGCGCGAATTCTCTACGCTGCGCCTGTCTATGCAGCTGTCGATCGTGGCGGAGGAGCTAAAGCGCGCCGCCGATGCCGCCGAAGAGGGCGGAGATGATTTCCATTGGCACCGCAACGTGTTTGCACCGCTGAAATATTCGGTGGCGGAAATCTTCGACAGTATCGACATGACCCAACGGCTGATGGATGAGCAACAGCAGGGCGTGAAGGAAGATATCGCCGCGCTGCTGAATCAGGATTGGCGCGCGGCGATCTCGAGCTGTGAGATGCTGTTGTCCGAGACTTCCGGCACGCTGCGCGAGCTGCAAGATACGCTGGAGGCGGCGGGTGACAAGTTGCAGGCCAACCTGTTGCGCATTCAGGATGCGACGCTGGGTGGGATGGAACTGGGTTTCGTCGATAAACTGGTGTTCGATCTGCAAAGCAAGCTTGACCGCATTATCAGTTGGGGCCAGCAGGCGATTGACCTGTGGATCGGTTACGACCGCCACGTGCATAAATTTATCCGTACCGCGATCGACATGGATAAGAACCGCGTGTTCGCCCAGCGTTTGCGCCAATCGGTGCAAAACTATTTCGACAACCCATGGACGCTGACCCACGCCAACGCCGACCGTCTGCTGGATATGCGCGACGAAGAACTGGCGCTGCGCAGCGAGGAAGTGACTGGGGAACTGCCGCCGGATCTGGAGTTCGAAGAGTTCAGCGAGATCCGCGAACAACTGGCGGCAATGATCGAACAGGCGCTGAAGATTTATCAGGAACAACAGATGCCGCTCAATTTAGGGGCGGTAATGCGCGATTATCTGGCGCAATATCCGCGTGCGCGTCATTTCGACGTAGCACGTTTAGTGGTCGACCAGGCTGTGCGCCTTGGTGTGGCTGAAGCAGATTTTTCAGGGTTGCCGGCGCAATGGCAGGCAATCAATGATTACGGAGCCAAGGTCCAGGCCCATGTCATCGACAAATATTGAACAAATAATGCCAGTCAAGCTGGCCAAGGCATTGTCTAACGCGCTGTTCCCGGCGCTCGACAGCCAACTGCGTGCGGGTCGTCACATCGGTATCGATGAGCTGGACAACCATGCCTTCTTAATGGATTTCCAGGATGAACTGGAAGAGTTTTACACCCGCTACAGCGTGGAACTGATCCGTGCGCCGGAAGGGTTTTTCTACCTGCGCCCGCGCTCCACTACCCTGATCCCGCGTTCGGTATTGTCCGAGCTGGACATGATGGTAGGGAAAATCCTGTGTTATCTCTATCTCAGCCCCGAGCGTCTGGCGCATGAGGGGATTTTCAGCCATCAGGAACTGTACGACGAGCTATTGAGCCTGGCGGATGAGACCAAATTGCTGAAGTTCGTTAACCAGCGTTCCACTGGCTCGGATCTCGATCGTCAGAAACTGCACGAAAAAGTGCGCACCTCGCTGAACCGCCTGCGTCGTCTGGGCATGGTCTATTTCATGGGCAATGACAGCAGCAAGTTCCGCATCACCGAAGCCGTGTTCCGCTTTGGCGCCGACGTGCGCAGCGGTGACGATCCGCGTGAAGCGCAACTGCGCATGATTCGTGACGGTGAGGCGATGCCGGTTGAAAACAGTCTGTCGCTGAATGACGAGAGCGAAGCTGAAGACCAGCAGGTTGATAACACTCCGGACAGTGCAGAGGATGAACAGGAATGATTGAACGCGGTAAATTTCGCTCGCTGACGCTGGTTAACTGGAACGGCTTCTTTGCTCGTACCTTTGATCTGGATGAGCTGGTGACCACGCTGTCCGGCGGTAACGGGGCAGGGAAATCCACCACTATGGCGGCTTTCGTCACCGCGCTAATCCCCGATTTGACGCTGCTGCACTTTCGTAATACCACCGAAGCCGGCGCCACCAGCGGTTCGCGCGACAAAGGCTTGCACGGCAAGCTGCGCGCCGGGGTCTGTTACTCCACGCTTGATGTGATCAACTCACGCCATCAGCGCGTGGTGGTTGGCGTGCGTTTGCAGCAGGTGGCCGGCCGCGATCGCAAGGTGGACATCAAGCCGTTCACCATTCAGGGCCTGCCGACCGCAGTGCAGCCGACTGAACTGCTGACCCAAACGGTAGGCGAGCGCCAGGCGCGCGTACTGACGCTGCAGGAACTGAAAGAGCGTGTCGAAGAGATGGAAGGCGTGCAGTTCAAGCAGTTCAACTCCATCACCGATTACCACGCGTTAATGTTCGATCTGGGCGTGCTGCCGAAACGCCTGCGTTCGTCCGCCGATCGCAGCAAGTTTTACCGCCTGATCGAGGCCTCGCTGTACGGCGGGATCTCCAGCGCCATCACCCGATCGCTGCGCGATTATCTGTTGCCGGAAAACAGCGGCGTGCGCAAGGCGTTCCAGGATATGGAAGCGGCACTGCGTGAAAACCGCATGACGCTGGAAGCGATCCGCGTCACTCAGTCGGACCGTGACCTATTCAAGCACCTGATTTCTGAAGCCACGTCCTACGTGGCGGCAGACTACATGCGCCATGCCAACGAACGGCGCATTCATCTGGACGGCGCGCTGGCGCTGCGCAGCGATCTGCTGGGCAGCCGTAAACAGCTGGCCACCGAGCAGTATCGCCACGTGGAAATGGCGCGTGAGTTGGCAGAGCAGAGCGGCGCGGAATCCGATTTGGAAACCGACTACCAGGCCGCCAGCGATCATCTGAATCTGGTGCAGACGGCGATGCGTCAGCAGGAAAAGATCGAGCGTTATGAAGGCGATCTGGAAGAGCTGACCTACCGCCTGGAAGAACAGAACGAAGTGGTTGCCGAGGCCAGTGAGCAGCAGGCCGAAAACGAAGCGCGTGCCGAGGCGGCCGAACTGGAAGTGGATGAACTGAAAAGCCAGCTCGCCGACTACCAGCAGGCACTCGACGTGCAGCAGACCCGCGCTATTCAGTATCAGCAGGCGTTGCAGGCATTGGAACGCGCTCGTTCCCTGTGCCAACTGCCAGAGCTGACCGCTGAAAATGCCGAACAGTGGCTGGATACTTTCCAGGCACGCGAGCAGGAAGCGACGGAAGCCTTGCTGATGCTCGAGCAGAAACTGAGCGTGGCCGACGCCGCGCACGGTCAGTTTGAACAAGCTTATCAGCTGGTGGGTAAAATCGCCGGCCAGGTCAGCCGCAGTGAAGCCTGGCAATGCGCGCGCGAATTGTTGCGCGATTGGCCTTCGCAGCAGCACCTTGCCGAACGCGTGCAGCCGCTACGCATGCGCCTGAGCGAATTGGAACAGCGTCTGCGCTCCCAACAAGATGCCGAGCGTCTGCTGCAGGAGTTCTGCAAGCGCCACGGTCAGGAGTACCAGCCGGACGATCTCGATGCGCTGCTGCAAGAGTTGGAAGAGCGTCTGGAGTCGCTGTCGCAGAGCGTCAGTGACGCCGGTGAGCGACGGATGGAAATGCGTCAGGAACTGGAGCAGATCCAGCAGCGTATCCGCGAGCTGACCGCCCGTGCGCCCGTCTGGTTGGCGGCACAGGACTCCCTGAGCCAGCTTAGCGAGCAGAGCGGTGAAGAACTGGAAAGCAGCCAGCAGGTGACCGAGTTCATGCAGCAACTGCTGGAGCGCGAACGTGAAACCACCGTTGAACGCGACGAGGTGGCTGCCCGCAAGCGTGAAGTTGAAGCGCAAATCGAACGCCTTAGCCAGCCTGGCGGTGCCGAAGATCAGCGTCTGGTGACGTTGGCCGAACGTTTTGGCGGCGTACTGCTCTCTGAAATCTACGACGATGTCACCATCGACGATGCGCCTTACTTCTCGGCGCTGTACGGCCCATCGCGCCACGCGATCGTGGTGCCGGATCTGTCGCTGGTGCGTGAGATGCTGGAAGGTCTCGAAGACTGCCCGGAAGATCTCTATCTGATCGAAGGGGATCCGCAGTCGTTCGATGACAGCGTGTTCGCCGTCGAAGAGCAGGACAGGGCGGTATTGGTGAAAACCGCCGACCGTCAGTGGCGTTATTCGCGTTACCCGGAAGTGCCGCTGTTTGGCCGCGCCGCGCGTGAAAACCGCCTGGAAGTGCTGCATGCCGAGCGTGAAACGCTGGCTGAGCGCTACGCGACGTTGTCGTTCGACGTGCAAAAGACCCAGCGTTCGCATCAGGCTTTCAGCCGCTTTATCGGCTCCCATCTGGCGGTGGCGTTTGACGCCGATCCGGAAGCGGAAATCCGTGGCCTTAATTCCCGTCGCGGTGAAATCGAGCGTGCGCTGAATAACCATGAAGCGCAGAACCAGCAGCAGCGGCAGCAGTACGATCAGGCGAAAGAGGGCATCTCGGCGCTCAACCGGCTGATGCCATTGGTGTCACTGTTGAACGACGACACTCTGCAGGACCGGGTGGAAGAGATCCGCGAAGAGCTGGAAGAGGCACAGGATGCCGCGCGCCATATTCAGCAACACGGCGTCTCCCTGGCCAAACTGGAACCCTTGCTGTCGGTGTTGCAAAGCGATCCGCAACAGCATGAACAGCTGCAGCAGGATTACACCCAGGCGCAGAGCGTACAGCGCCAGGCCAAGCAGCAGGCATTTGCTCTGATCGAAGTGGTACAGCGTCGTGCGCACTTTGGTTATACCGACTCCGCCGGCATGCAGAATGCCAACAACGATCTTAACGACAAGCTGCGCCAGCGTCTGGAGCATGCGGAAGCGGAACGTACCCGCGCCCGTGAGCAACTTCGTCAGTATCAAACCCAATTTACCCAGTACAGCCAGGTGCTGGCATCGCTGAAAAGTTCGTATGACGCCAAGCGCGACATGCTGAAAGAGCTGAGTCAGGAACTGGTAGATATCGGCGTGCAGGCGGATGCCAATGCCGAAGCGCGTGCACGAGCGCGTCGTGACGAGCTGCATGCGGCGCTGAGTACCAACCGCGCTCGCCGTAATCAACTGGAAAAACAGCTGACCTTCTGTGAAGCGGAAATGGACAGCCTGCAGAAGAAACTGCGCAAGCTGGAGCGCGACTATTACCAACTGCGTGAACAGGTGGTGACCGCCAAGGCGGGCTGGTGTGCGGTCATGCGCATGGTGAAAGACAACGGCGTTGAACGCCGTCTGCACCGTCGCGAACTGGCTTATATGGACGGTGACGAGCTGCGCTCGATGTCGGATAAGGCACTGGGTGCGTTACGTCTGGCGGTGTCGGATAACGAACATCTGCGCGACGTTCTGCGCTTGTCGGAAGATCCAAAACGCCCGGAACGCAAGATTCAGTTCTATATCGCGGTGTATCAGCATCTGCGCGAGCGTATCCGCCAGGATATCATTCGTACTGATGACCCGGTTGAGGCCATCGAACAGATGGAGATCGAGCTGGGTCGCCTGACCGAAGAACTGACCGCGCGTGAGCAGAAGCTGGCGATCAGTTCCAAGAGCGTGGCGAATATCATCCGCAAAACCATCCAGCGTGAACAGAACCGCATCCGCATGCTCAACCAGGGTCTGCAGGCGGTGTCTTTCGGCCAGGTGAAGAGCGTGCGGCTGAACGTCAACGTGCGCGAAGCGCATGCGACGCTGCTGGACGTGCTTGCCGAGCAGAGGGAGCAGCATCAGGATCTGTTCAACAGCAACCGTCTGACCTTCTCTGAAGCTTTGGCCAAGCTGTATCAGCGCCTGAACCCGCAGATTGATATGGGGCAACGCACGCCGCAGACTATCGGCGAAGAGCTGCTGGATTACCGTAACTATCTGGAGCTGGAAGTGGAAGTGTTCCGCGGCTCTGACGGTTGGTTGCGTGCCGAGAGCGGCGCGTTGTCTACCGGGGAAGCGATAGGGACCGGGATGTCGATTCTGGTGATGGTGGTGCAGAGCTGGGAAGAGGAGTCACGCCGTCTGCGTGGCAAGGATATCTCACCTTGCCGCTTGCTGTTCCTCGATGAGGCGGCGCGACTGGATGCCAAGTCTATCGCAACGCTGTTCGAGCTGTGCGATCGTCTGGAAATGCAGCTGATTATCGCTGCGCCGGAAAACATCAGCCCGGAAAAAGGCACCACTTATAAGCTGGTGCGTAAGGTGTTCCAGAACCATGAGCACGTGCACGTAGTGGGGCTGCGCGGTTTCGCCAACGAGTTGCCTGCACCGGGCACTGCTGCGGTAGAAACGCCGTAAACGCCAAAAAAGCCCGCTAATAATCTGAAAATAGCCGCCCTGGGGTGGCTATTTTTTTGTGTGCATGGATGATAGTCCTGCTTTTTTATCCGCTAAAAACCGGGTAGCTTAATGACATAACAGTTATTAGCGGCGTCCAAGGGCAAAATGGCCTTTCTGTTCGTATACTGAAATTAACAAGCGGTTTTTGATGTATTTTTTGTGAGCATACAGGGGGCAATGGATGTTGCTTAAAAATGGAAACACTTTACGGCGTCTGGCGCTGAGCTGCGCAATCGCATCTGGACTTGCGTCGTCGTTACCCGCATGGGCAACCGTGCCTGCGTTTCCGGTAGCGTCATCCGGCATGTCAGTTGCGCAAAGCCGTTCGGAATTATTGGCAGCATTGCCGAAAGGAATGACACCGCACTATCTTTCAACGCTGGCTCCTTTGTACGCCGCTAACCGGATGCAACTGATGTGGCAGGATCGCGAGGCGGTTCAGCAGTTCCAGCAGCAGTTGGCCGAGCTGGCCATCTCCGGGGTACAGCCACAGTTTACCCAATGGGTGAAGCTGCTGACCAATCCGGCGATTAGCGGCGTAGCGCGCGACGTTGTCCTGTCTGATGCTATGCTGGGGTATTTGCAGTTCGTTTCAGCCATCGGCGCCAACGGTAACAGCTGGCTGTATAGCAATATTCCCTACAAGCTCGGCCTGCCGCCTAATGCGGTGATTAATCAATGGCAACTGGCGGTGCGTCAGGGCAAGACGCTGTCTTATGTCACCAAACTGGCGCCGCAGCACCCGCAATATGCCAAGATGCATCAGGCGCTGCGCGACATGCTGGCCGATAACCGTCCATGGCCGCAGATGGCTAACGGTCCGAGCCTGCGCCCCGATCAACTGAGCAACGACATTGCCGCCCTGCGTGAGATCCTGGCGCGCAATGGCATGCTGACCACTACCGCAGTATCGGTGCAAACGCAGGAACCGCCTGCGGTACTGACCGGCTCGCGCAATGAACCGGACGATGGCGGCTTGTCAGTCGATGAAGAAAAAAGCCGCGAGAGCAAAAGTGTGGTTATCAGCCCGTCTGCCGCACCGGTAAAAGATCTTGCCGCATCGCCGGAATCGCCATTCGCACAGCAACCTGCCGGCCCGGTGACCGTTACTGATAACGCTTATACCCCCGATCTGGTCGAAGGCGTTAAACGCTTCCAGAAATGGCAAGGCTTGACCGCCGACGGCGTGATTGGCGCCCGTACCCGCGAATGGCTCAACGTGTCGCCGCAAACGCGCGCTTCGCTGTTGGCATTGAATATCCAGCGTTTGCGCATCCTCCCAGGCTACGTCGACACCGGGATCATGGTTAACATTCCCAATTACTCGCTGACTTACTACCAGAACGGCAATGAAGTGCTTTCCTCACGGGTCATCGTCGGTCGGCCTAGCCGCAAGACGCCGCTGATGAACAGTGCGCTGAACAACGTCGTGGTCAACCCGCCGTGGAATGTGCCGACTACGCTGGTACGCGAAGATATTGTGCCAAAGGCAATGCGTGACGGCAGCTATTTCCAGAAACACGGCTATACCGTGCTTTCTGGCTGGAGCAATGACGCTGAAGTCATTAACCCGGCGATGATTGACTGGAACATGGTGTCTGCGCGTAATTTCCCTTACCGCATTCGCCAGGCGCCAGGTGCCACCAACTCACTGGGGCGTTTCAAATTCAACATGCCGAGCTCGGATGCTATCTATCTGCACGACACGCCGAACCATAATCTGTTCCAGAAAGATATTCGTGCCCTGAGTTCCGGTTGCGTGCGCGTTAACAAGGCATCTGATTTGGCTAATATGCTGCTGCAAGATGCCGGCTGGAACAATACCCGCGTTTCCTCCACCCTTAAAGGGGGAAATACAACCTACGTAAATATCCGACAGCATATTCCGGTTAAATTGTATTATTTAACCGCCTGGGTTTCTGATGATGGAAAGCCACAATTTCGTACAGATATTTACAATTACGATGATACGGTGAGATCGGGTGCACAAATTTTGGCTCAGGCTGAAAAATTAATGCAATAAATGCAGTAATTATAAATAAATAACGGTCTGAATATCGGACCATGATGCAGGCACTCATTCAGTGGGTGCCTGCAAACCGCGGGACATCACGGGTTGACTCAGGCTGTGTGGGCGGTTATGGTTCGGGCAGTGCGCTGTTTTGTGCATATATTTTGATATTCTTGCCGGGTTTAACAGAAACATGGACAAAATTGATCATCATCGCCGCAAATGGCTGGCATTAGGTAGCGCCGCCATGGGTATAGCTCTGCTTCCAGGGCAGGCTTTTGCCAGTCTTTCTACTTCACGCCCACGCATTCTGGTCGTAAATAACATGCATACGGGCGAAACGTTGAAGGCCGAATTCTTTGATGGGAAGGGGTATAATAAAGACGAGCTGGTTCGTCTTAATCATCTTTTCCGTGATTATCGCGCCAATAAGGTTAAGCCGATCGATCCCCGTCTGTTTGATCAGCTCTATCGTCTGCAAGGTCTGTTGGGTACCAACAAGCCGGTGCAGTTGGTTTCAGGTTACCGCTCCCTGGATACCAACAATGAGCTGCGTGAGCGCAGCCGTGGTGTGGCCAAGCACAGCTATCACACCAAAGGTCAGGCGATGGACTTCCATATCGAAGGTATCCAATTGAGTAATATCCGTAAAGCGGCGTTAAAAATGCGCGGTGGTGGTGTAGGATATTACCCACGTAGCAACTTTGTACACATCGATACCGGCCCGGTGCGGACCTGGTAATCGTTGTACACCCTTGTGAATAGCGCCAGCCTGCGAGGGTGTGGCGCTGTTGTCGTTGGAGCCTTATGAAATACCAAATTATTCCCGTTACCGCCTTCAGTCAGAACTGTAGCCTGATCTGGTGTGAAAGCACGCAGCAGGCGGCATTGGTCGATCCCGGTGGCGAGGCAGAAAAATTGAAGGCCGAAGTGGCGAAGCAGGGCGTTACGATCACGCAGATCCTGCTGACGCACGGCCATCTCGATCACGTAGGTGCCGCGGCGGAACTGGCTGTGCATTATCAGGTGCCGATTTACGGCCCGGATAAGGAAGACGCTTTCTGGTTGGACGGCTTGCCGGCGCAGAGCCGGATGTTTGGGCTGGAAGAGTGTGCGCCGCTGACGCCGACCCAATGGTTGCAAGAAGGCGACAAGGTGCAGGTGGGCGAGATGACGTTCAACGTGTTGCATTGCCCTGGCCACACCCCTGGCCATATCGTCTTTATTAATGAAAAGGCGCGGCTGGCGTTGGTGGGCGACGTGCTGTTTAACGGCGGTGTCGGGCGCAGCGATTTCCCGCGTGGCGATCATCAGGCGCTGATTAACTCTATTCGTACCAAGCTGTTGCCGCAGGGCGATGACATGGCGTTTATCCCGGGCCATGGGCCAATGTCCACCTTTGGCCAAGAGCGTGAAACCAACCCGTTCCTGCGTGAAGAGCCGGCTATCTGGTAAGGTTATTTCCCGGCAGAAATAACTAAGGGGCGCTAAAAGCGCCCCTTTTGTATTTGCAGCAGCAACGTTTTACAGCACGGCGACGATGGCCTCGCACAGCGGCGCCATATTGTCCGGCGTCATGCCCGCAACGTTAACGCGACCGGAGTTGACGGCATAAACGCCAAACTCTTCGCGCAGGCGCAGCACCTGCTCTTTACTCAACCCGCTGAACGAGAACATACCGTTCTGGTTGATGATAAAGCCGAAGTCCTGCTCTGCGCCTTTCTCCTGCAGGGTATTGACGAACAGCTGACGCATACGGTGGATGCGCTGACGCATATCGGTCAGTTCCTGCTCCCACAACGCACGCAGCGCATCGTCGCCCAGGATGGTCGCCACGATGGCGGCGCCGTGCGACGGTGGGTTGGAGTAGTTGGCACGAATGGCGGCTTTCACCTGGCTGAACGCGCGATCTGCGGTTTCCGCATCGGCGGCTACGACCGTGCAGGCACCGACGCGTTCATTGTACAGGCCGAAGTTCTTCGAGTACGAGCTGGCGACGATCAGTTCCTGATGCTTGGCGGCGAAAATACGCAGGCCCTGCGCATCTTCTTCCAATCCTTTCGCAAAGCCCTGGTATGCGAAGTCAAACAGTGGCAACCAACCGTTAGCCACAGACAGCTCGGCCAATTGTGCCCACTGCTCAGCCGTTGGGTCGATGCCGGTTGGGTTATGGCAGCAACCGTGGAACAGCACCACATCGCCGGCCTGAGCCTGTTTCAGGCTGCGGAGCAGGCCATCGAAGTCCAGCGCATGATTGGCGGCGTCGTAGTAAGCGTATTCCAACACTTCCAGACCGACCGCACCAAACACGTTGTTGTGGTTCGGCCAGCTTGGGTTGCTGATCCAGATGCGTTTCGCGCTGGTCTGGTTGGCGATGAAGTCAGCTGCAACACGCAGGCCGCCGGTGCCACCAGGCGTTTGTGCAGTGCGCGCACGCTTGTCGGCAATAATTGGGCTTTGTTTGCCGAACAGCAGCTCTTGCGTGCAGTTGGCGAACGCCGGGATGCCTTCAATGCCGAGATAGTTTTTGGTGGTTTCATTTTCCAGCAGATATTGCTCAGCTTTTTTCACGCTGGTCAGTACCGGGGTTTTGCCGGTTTCATCTTTGTAAACGCCAATCCCTAAGTTGATTTTATTAGGGCGGGCATCCGCGCGGAAAATGTCGGTCAGACCCAGGATTGGGTCGGCGGGTGCAGCAGTGATTTTTTCAAACATGTCAGGTGCTTCCATGGCTCGGAGTTAAGCAGACAGAAGCATCAGGGTAGCGCCAGTTATGCGCTTTGCCAACCGTTTGCGAGAAAAACACATCGATCTTGTGAAGGGGGCAGGTTCAGCATAAAAAATGAGGGAGAAGGGGGCGTTGGCAGAATAAAAAGTTACTCGCGGCACAAAAACAAAAACAGGGCCGAAGCCCTGTTTTTAACTCATACGGCGGTGAACCGCCGTCAAGTGTGACAACTTAGAACTGGTAAACCAGACCAACACCTACGATATCATCGGTAGCGGTGCCAGTGGCTTTAGTGAACTCGTTGTCGTCCAGCAGGTTGATTTTGTAATCAACATAGGTGGACATGTTTTTGTTGAAGTAGTAAGTGGTACCAACAGAAACATATTTAACCAGGTCGGCGTCGCCGCCGCCGAAGCTAGAACCGTTTGCGGTACGGCCAGCCAGGTTTTTACCTTTAGACTGCAGGTAAGACACTTCTGGGCGCAGACCGAAGTCGAACTGGTACTGTGCAGTCACTTCGAAGTTCTGGGTTTTGTCAGCGATACCGGTATCGAAATTACCGTATGGCGTCATGTTACGGGTTTCGGAGTACATGGCTGCCAGGTAGACGTTGTTCGCGTCGTATTTAGCGCCCACGGTCCACGCATCAGCTTTGTCGCCTTTAGCGGTAGAGTCGGTGGTTTGTTTGTCAGTACGGTCAGAAGACGCGTATGCAGCACCGAAGCTCACGCCTTCGCCGATGTCATAAGTAGAAGACAGGCCCCAACCGTCGCCGTTTTGTTTCTTCAGAGCGCGGCTGTCGTTTTCGTTCTTACCCTGGTACTGAACAGCGAAGTTCAGACCGTCAACCAGACCGAAGAAGTTGTTGTTACGGTAAGTAGCAACGCCGTTGGTACGGCCGGTCATGTAGTTGTCGGTGTAGGTGTAGGTATCGCCACCGAACTCTGGCAGCATATCTGTCCAGCCTTCCACGTCGTACAGTACGCCGTAGTTACGGCCGTAGTCGAATGAACCGTAGTCAGCAAATTTCAGACCTGCGAAGCCCAGACGAGTCTTGGTGTCTTTGGTGCCCTGCGCTTCGTCGTGGTTAGCTGCAACGTTGTATTCCCACTGGCCGTAACCGGTCAGTTGGTCAGTAATCTGGGTTTCACCTTTGAAGCCGAAACGAACATAGGTCTGGTCGCCGTCATTGCCTTTGTCGTCGGAGAAGTAGTGCAGACCGTCAACTTTGCCGTACAGATCCAGCTTGTTGCCGTCTTTGTTGTAGATTTCAGCTGCGTTTGCTGCACCAGCAGCTAACAGAGCCGGGATTACCACTGCAAGAATGTTGCGCTTCATCATTATTACCCTCATTGGTGTTATTCGGACACCTTTGCCACTGCCGCCAATAATTCTTTTGGAACTATTGTAGATAGATTGGTGTCGTCCTGTGTCTGAACGCAGTGTTCCATTCGCAGACAGGTTAATCTAGAACGAAAATGCTACCAATGTCCTAATGAGGTTTCAAAAGGAAAGTATATGTAACAAAATGTAATATTAAGGGAACTTTGTGACGCGGGTCAATATTAGAAAATGCGAAAGGCCAGCAAAGCTGGCCTTGGTTTTGTAACTAAATTATTTGGAAAATGTTTAGGCTGATTAATTAAAAGCTTGCGTTACGTGGGGTGCGTGGGAACGGAATGACATCGCGCACGTTTTGCACGCCGGTAACGTAGGCGATTAAACGCTCAAAACCTAAACCGAAACCGGCATGAGGAACGGTGCCGTAGCGACGCAGATCACGATACCACCAGTAATCTTCTTTATTCAGGCCCATCGCTTCCAGACGCTGATCCAAGACGTCCAGACGTTCCTCACGCTGGGCACCGCCGATGATCTCGCCAATGCCAGGAGCCAGCACGTCCATGGCTGCAACGGTTTTGCCGTCGTCGTTCATGCGCATATAGAAAGCTTTAATGTCTTTCGGGTAGTTTTTCACCACCACCGGCGCTTTAAAGTGTTTCTCGGCCAGATAGCGCTCATGCTCGGAAGACAGGTCGATGCCCCAGGATACCGGGTTTTCGAAGGTTTGGCCGGAGGCGATCAGGATTTCCACCGCTTCGGTGTAATCTACCTGGGCGAAATCGGAAGAAACAAAGCGTTTCAGGCGCTCAATCGCATCTTTGTCCACACGCTCGGCGAAGAACTGCATGTCATCCATACGCTCGTTCAACACGGCCTGGAACACATACTTCAGCATTTTTTCCGCCAGTTCGGCGATATCTTCGAGGTTGGCAAACGCCACTTCCGGTTCGATCATCCAAAATTCAGCCAGGTGGCGGCTGGTGTTGGAGTTCTCTGCGCGGAAGGTGGGGCCGAAGGTATACACTTTCGACAACGCACAGGCGTAAGTTTCGCCGTTCAACTGGCCGGAAACGGTCAGGAAAGCTTCTTTGCCGAAAAAGTCCTGGCTGAAATCAACCGCGCCTTTATCGGTGCGCGGCAGATTTTCCAGATCCAGCGTTGAAACCCGGAACATTTCGCCGGCGCCTTCGGTATCGGAAGCGGTGATAAGCGGGGTGGAAACCCAGAAGAACCCGTTCTCGTGGTAGAAACGGTGGATCGCCTGCGCCAGCGTATGACGCACGCGGGCCACGGCGCCGATCAGGTTGGTGCGTGGACGCAGGTGAGCGACCTCGCGCAGGTACTCGATGCTGTGACGTTTGGCCGCCATCGGGTAAGTGTCCGGATCGTCAACCCAGCCAACCACTTTGATGGCGGTCGCCTGCAGTTCGAAACTCTGGCCTTCGCCCGGAGAGGCAACGACTTTGCCGGTGACTTCAATCGAGCAGCCGGTGGTCAGATGCAGCACTTCATCCTGATAATTCGGCAGAGAATTATTAACGACGGCCTGTAACGGATCAAAGCAGGAACCGTCATAGACGGCCAGGAAGGAGATACCAGCTTTAGAATCTCTCCGGGTACGCACCCAACCGCGTACGGTGACTTCACTGTCAACCGCAGCACGACCTTGCAGTACGTCGACTACAGGCACTACGCTCATAGATTTCTCTCTTTATAATTTGGTTTAGAAATAGCTTAAAACCCAACAATATGGGGATGGTGCTATGTTACTTGCCGCGATGCAGAGCACAAGCAGAAATCGCCGGATTGGTACAACATTTCTTGGGGCTGGGCGAAAAGGGGGCAGCGGAAAGTGTCTTATAAAGGAGAAAAAAGCCGGTCTGAAGTTTTCAGCCGGCTTTTTAGCATTTGCAACGCATGGTCGCTTAGCTGGCTTTTTTCACCAGCGGCAGATCGAAGGCTTTGCGCAACGCCTTCACGAAGGCCTGATCCTGACAGATGGTTTTACCCGGACTGTCGGACAGTTTAGCCACTGGCTTGCCCTTGCATTCAACCAGTTTGATGACGATATTCAGCGGTTTTACGCCCGGAATGTCGCAGGTCAAGCGCGTGCCGATGCCGAACACCAGGTTGATGCGTTGATCGAAGTGGCGATAAAGCGCCAGCGCCTTGTCCAGATCCAGGTTGTCGGAGAACACCAGCGTTTTGCTCATCGGATCGATACCCAGCTTCTGGTAATGCGCGATGGCTTTTTCACCCCATTCAAACGGGTCGCCGGAGTCATGGCGCAGCCCCTGATAACGCGGCGCGAATTGTGGGCCGAAATCACGCAGGAAGGCGTCCATGGCGATGCAGTCGGTCAACGCGATGCCGAGCTGGTCTGGATACTCGTCCAACCAGGCCTGCAATGCTGCTCGTTGACTGTTGGCCAACACCGGGCTTATCTGCTGATGCGCCTGGAACCATTCATGCGCCTGGGTGCCTACCGGCGTCAGGCCGAGTTGATGCGCCAGATCGTAATTGCTGGTACCGACCAGGTAGGGGAATTCGTTTTTCAGCGTGCTGACGATCGCCTGCTGCACGCTTTTGGAGAAACGGCGACGGGTGCCGAAGTCCATCAGTTTGAAGCGGGAGATATCCACATCGGCGCTCACGGCTTTAAACTGCGCCAGTTTGCTGCGCAGATGCGCTACCGCCATGTCCGGCGTGACCTGCGGCGAACGGTGACGGTGCACCACTTCGCTGATCACCGCCAGCAGGGGGACTTCCCACAAAATCACTTCGCGCCACGGGCCGGCAATGCGGATATGCAGCCTGCCGTCACGATTGTCGATCTGAACCTGCTGCGGGTCATAGCGGAAATCACGCAACCAGCTTAGGTAGTCCTGACGGAAGAAAGGCAACCCTGAAAGATAGCCAAATTCAGCCTCGGTCAGCGCCAGTTGGCTCATCAGCGCGACTTGCGCACGGATTTCGTCGGCATATTCGCCCAGCAGTTCATCTCCACGGCAGCGAAATTCCGCCGCCACGCTGATCGCGGGGTAGCGATGGAACACGGCTTGCTGCATATGAAGCTTGTAAGCGTCAGTATCAAGCAGTGATGTCAAAATCGGGGAAGCGTATTGAGTCATAGCGCGTTACTGCATCCTCGTCAGGCGCGAGTCCAAATCCGGATAGTCATAAAAAAGTTGAGCGAGTATACCCGGATTATCCTGTTATTGAAGCTGCATCACACCACAAATCGCCGGAGCGGGTCGAGGATTAAACGTGCCTTTATGCCGGCCTGCCGTCAGGTTTCAGGCAGAAAAGCCAGATAAGCCTGTAAGGTGAATGACTTAGCCTAATTAGTCATAAAAATTATAATGTTAATTATTTTAAACAACAATTCAGATAAAGCCGGTCGGTGTGTGAATGCTGATCTGGTCCTTGCCGTTTTTCTTGCAGAAATAGAGCGCTTCATCCGCCTGTTTGATCGCCGTCGGCAACAGGCCGAGGCTGTTCACCTGGGCAATACCGCAACTGGTCGTGAAACGCACAGTTTGCCCATCATCGAGGGTGAGGGTGAGTTGGTGGGTGCGCTCGCGGAGCTTAGACATAATTTCTCGCGCATTCTCAAGCGTGCAGTTGCAGAGGATCACGGCGAATTCTTCACCGCCATAGCGGCAGAAAATGTCGCTGGAGCGGAAGGCGTCCTGCAGCAATTTGCCGAAGGCCACCAGTGCACGGTCGCCGATATCATGCCCGTAACTGTCATTCAGTTTTTTGAAATTATCGATATCAATCAAACAAAAGGCCAACGGGTAGCTGCGCGCTGCCAGGGATTCGCATTCACGGAAGAACTTGCGGCGGTTATAGATATTGGTCAGGGGATCAAGAAACGAAGAGGCTTCCAGCTCCTTGATCAACAGATGTTTTTCATTTTCCAGCGTCACCTTTTCCAATTGATACTGTTTTAGCTGTTTAATGGCATCGCTGATGGCGATTAACTCCTGGCCGTAAAACACTTCATTGCGATCGATGTTCATATTGCCGCGCGACAACCGCAAAATATTATTATGCGTTTTAGTCAGCCAGCGGCTGATATTTGAACAGTAAACCAGGGTCGGCAGGAAAATAAACAGCACGATCAGACCACCGAGAGAAATCAAGCCATAAATAGCCGTCTGGCTGGTGTAGATCTTATGCTGTGATGCGACGATTTCCAGTTCAAAACTGCGTTGATAAAGCCGTTGCGAAAGCTCACTCAGATTTTTGACGTACTGATAAATAAAATCGGCGGAGTAGGGGGTATGATTATCGATTGAGGTATACAACCCTTGGGTAATCCGGTCGAGCTGCCCTTTCGAAAGCTGACGGAGCAGCTCATTCACCAGCAGGGTGGTGGGGACATCGTTGTAGGTCAGCTTCATAAAGATCAGTCGGGTGCTTAGTGCATTCAACACCCCGGTGAGCTGTACGGCTTTCAGATAGGCGTCTTTGCGCTCCAGCTGATTGGTGTTCACGTCAATGACCTGATCGATTAATTCGGTCAGGGACATATTCAGTCGGTTATTCAGGCGCACGGCTTCCAGAAACAGAAACGAGTCGGCATCGATCATGCGGGTATCGTAGGTATAACGGTAGTAGCTTTTGCTGGTCTGAGAAATGTAGTAGGCGCTGTTGATATTAAACAGATTGGCATTGGCATCGGTAACATATGAAAGCTGTCGATTATCGTTATCCAGCAATTGTTCCATTAGGCCGAGCATGGAAAGCGCGGCGATTTTTTGCCGTATGCCGAGCTGTTGCGAAATCTTGCTGTCGATATGCGGCTTGAACCGGGCAATTTTTTCGCGCGCCAGGCTGTCGGCTTCCTGCCATTGCGCCGGGGTAATGTTCGCATTAACCCGGCTCAGACGTTTTAAACGGTGCGCCAACAGGGTGGCTTGAAACGCTTCCGAGATCTCTTTGGCGCGACTCACCTTATACAGGTTAAGTTGATTGTCGCGATAGTCTGCATGGGCTTCAATCAGCTCATCGGAAATAAATATGGCGAACGATGACATCAGGGCAAAGGTAAAAAAATAGATCAGATATTTTACTTTCATATTGCCGTGAGTCCTTAAACCAGATTTATCAATTATATCATCGAGGCAGCTGATATGTCTTAACTATACCCCCGGAACCTCTGTCACCGGGAGACGTTCTGCGGGCAGGGGTTTAGGGTTGGGAACGGCCTTGAAACAAGGGTCATTGCCCATGGCGATGAAGTATCGACCGGCCTGTATCTGAAAGACGGCTTTTAGCATTAAATGCTGATTTTTGCTCTGCATCAGGTGAAGGAGCCTGATGGCGCGGGCCGTTCGGCGACAACATTAGGATCCACCTCCGATTTCTCCGTTCCAGTACCCCGGCATCTCTAGGCTTTTTTCGTGGCTGTGATACAGTTTATTTACAATCAGGATCATCAACATTTTCGCGCCTCTGCGGCGGCTGAAATAAGCCAATGATGACAACCTGGCACCTGTAACTCACTGAGACATCAAGGGTTTTTATGACACAACTGCCACAGGCGAAGTATCGCCACGATTATCGCGCGCCAGACTACAGCATCACCGACATTGATTTGGATTTTGAGCTGGACGCGGAAACGACACGCGTCACTGCAGTCAGCAAGATTAAACGTCAGGGCGCTGCCGATGCGGCGCTGGTGCTGAATGGCGAAGATCTGACGCTGGTAAGTATTCAGATCGACGGGCAGCCGTGGAGCGCCTATCAGTTGCAGGATAACAAGCTGGTTATAGAGAAATTACCAGCACAATTTACCATGACCATCGTCAATGATATTCACCCGGCGAAGAATACCGCGCTGGAAGGGCTGTACCTGTCAGGCGAAGCGTTGTGTACCCAGTGTGAGGCGGAAGGTTTCCGTCACATCACCTATTACCTGGATCGTCCGGACGTGTTGGCGCGCTTCACTACCCGCATTGTGGCGGATAAGGCGCGTTATCCGTTCCTGCTGTCGAACGGCAACCGCGTAGGCCAGGGCGAACTGGAGGATGGGCGTCACTGGGTACAGTGGCAAGATCCGTTCCCAAAACCTTGTTATCTGTTTGCGCTGGTGGCCGGTGACTTCGACGTGCTGCGCGACAGCTTCACCACCCGTTCCGGGCGTAAGGTGGCGCTGGAACTGTTCGTTGACCGTGGCAACCTGGATCGCGCCGATTGGGCGATGACCTCACTGAAGAACTCGATGAAATGGGACGAAACCCGTTTCGGTCTGGAGTACGACCTCGACATTTATATGATCGTGGCCGTCGATTTCTTCAATATGGGGGCGATGGAGAACAAAGGGCTAAATATCTTCAACTCCAAATACGTGCTGGCGAAAGCGGAAACCGCCACCGACAAGGATTACCTGAATATCGAAGCGGTGATTGGCCACGAATATTTCCACAACTGGACCGGCAACCGCGTGACCTGTCGCGATTGGTTCCAGCTTAGCTTGAAAGAAGGCCTGACGGTGTTCCGCGATCAGGAGTTCAGTTCAGATCTGGGTTCACGCTCGGTCAACCGCATCGATAACGTGCGCGTCATGCGCGGCGCGCAGTTCGCCGAGGACGCCAGCCCGATGGCGCACGCGATTCGTCCGGATAAAGTGATCGAAATGAACAACTTCTACACCCTGACGGTGTATGAGAAAGGGTCCGAAGTGATCCGCATGATGCATACGCTGCTGGGCGAAGAACAGTTCCAGAAGGGCATCCAACTGTATTTCGAGCGCCATGACGGCAGCGCAGCAACCTGCGATGATTTCGTTCAGGCGATGGAGGATGCTTCCAATGTCGATCTGTCGCTGTTCCGTCGCTGGTACAGCCAGTCCGGCACGCCGTTGCTGACCGTTCGCGATGAATACGATGCGGAGCACCAACAATACCGCCTGCACGTCAGCCAAAAAACCGAACCGACCGCCGATCAGCCAGAGAAGTTGCCGTTGCATATTCCGCTGGATATCGAATTGTACGACGCCGAAGGCAACGTGATTGCCCTGCAGAAAGACGGTGCGGCGATCGGTAACGTGCTGAACATCACTGAAGCCGAGCAGACCTTCGTGTTTGACGGCGTGGCGCACAAGCCGGTACCTTCGCTGTTGCGCGAGTTCTCCGCACCGGTGAAGCTGGATTATCCGTACAGCGATCAGCAACTGACTTTCCTGATGCAGCACGCGCGCAATGAATTCGCCCGTTGGGACGCGGCGCAGAGCCTGCTGGCTACCTATATCAAACTGAACGTTGCCAAGCATCAGCAGAAACAGCCGCTGTCTCTGCCGTTGCACGTTGCCGACGCGTTCCGTGCCGTGCTGCTGGACGAGAAACTGGATCCGGCACTTGCCGCGCAAATCCTGACGCTGCCTTCGGAAACCGAGATTGCCGAGCTGTTCGCCACTATCGATCCGGAAGCGATCGCCGCGGTGCATGAATCGATTGTCCGTTGCCTGGCAAAGGAAATGGCCGACGAATGGCTGGCGGTTTATAACGCCAACAAAACCGACGGTTACCGGGTGGAGCATGCCGATATCGGCAAACGTGCTCTGCGCAACCTGTGCCTGGGTTATTTGGCCTTTGGCGATGAGGCGCTGGCCGATCGGCTGGTGGCTGAGCAGTATCGTCAGGCGGATAACATGACCGATTCGCTGGCTGCGCTGGCTGCGGCGGTAGCGGCGCAGTTGCCGTGCCGCGATGCGCTGCTGGCGGCGTTCGATGAACGCTGGCATCAGGATGGGTTGGTCATGGACAAGTGGTTCGTGCTGCAGGCGAGCAGCCCGGCGGCGGACGTGCTGACCCAGGTACGCGGCCTGCTGAAGCACCGTTCGTTCAGCCTGAGCAATCCAAACCGTACTCGCTCGCTGATCGGTGGTTTCGCTTCCGCCAACCCGGCGGCGTTCCATGCGGCGGACGGCAGCGGTTATCAGTTCCTGGTGGAGATCCTCAGCGATCTGAACCAGCGCAACCCGCAGATTGCCGCTCGTTTGATTGAACCCTTGATCCGCCTGAAACGCTATGATGCTTCGCGTCAGGCCCTGATGCGCAAGGCGCTTGAACAGTTGAAAGGGCTGGAAAACCTGTCCGGCGATTTGTTCGAGAAGATCAGTAAAGCGCTCGACGCGTAAAAACTAACCAGGGACGGCGCTGCGACATGCCGTCCCTGGTTTCAATTCGTTGCCCTGCGTGGGCTTTCAACCACCGGCGGGGGCGGCGACAGCACTCTGTCCAGCACTTCGGCTTCCAGTTCCGCCAATCTGGCTGACCCCTTACGGCGCGGGCGCGGCAGATCAATCGTCAGATCCAGCCCGATACGGCCCTCTTCAATCAAGATCACCCGATCCGCCAGCGCAATGGCTTCGCTGACATCATGCGTCACCAACAGTACGGTGAAACCATGCTGCTGCCACAGGCCTTCAATCAGCCCCTGCATTTCAATCCTTGTTAACGCATCAAGCGCGCCCAAAGGCTCGTCCAGCAACAGCAGACGAGGACGGTGGATCAGCGCGCGCGCCAGTGCCACTCGCTGTTTTTGTCCGCCGGACAGCGCTGCCGGCCATTCATTGGCGCGATCGGCCAACCCAACGGCTTCCAGTGCCTGCAACGCATCGGCACGCCAGTCGCCGCGCAGGCCAAGGCCAACGTTATCGATCACCTTTTTCCATGGCAGCAGGCGTGCATCCTGAAACATCAGACGGGTATCCTCTTTGGCGCTGGCGAGGGGGGCATTTCCGCTAAGCAGCTCGCCGCTGCTGGCTTTTTCCAACCCGGCCATCAAACGCAGCAGCGTGCTTTTGCCACAACCGCTGCGGCCGACCACGGCGACAAATTGCCCGGAGCTGATGCGCAACTGAATATTGTCCAGCACAGTTCGGTTGCCATAGCGTTTGGCAATAGAGTCCAGGGTAACCGGGGTGCCTTGGGGAATGCGAGCGGGAGTCGTCATAGCGCTTCTCCTGGTTTAAGTTGATAAGCCGGATGCCAGCGCAACCAGACGCGTTCCAGCAACTGCGCGCTGACGTCCGCCAGCTTGCCGAGCAGGGCATACAGCACAATCGCCACCACCACCACGTCGGTCTGCAGAAATTCGCGGGCGTTCATCGCCAGATAACCAATCCCCGAGTTGGCGGAAATGGTTTCGGCCACGATCAGCGTCAGCCACATAAAGCCCAGAGCGAAACGCACGCCGACCATGATCGAGGGCAACGCGCCCGGCAATACCACCTGGGTAAATAACCGGAAACCGCTCAGGCCATAGCTGCGCGCCATTTCAAGCAGGCCGCTATCGATATTCTTGATGCCGTGATAGGTATTCAGATAGATAGGGAACAAGGTGCCCAGCGCGACCAGAAAAATCTTGGCGGATTCATCAATGCCGAACCACAAGATCACAAGCGGGATCAGCGCCAGATGCGGCACGTTGCGGATCATCTGCACCGAGCTGTCTAACAGGCGCTCGCCCCAACGCGACAAACCGGTGATAAACCCCAGAACCAGCCCGATGCTGCCGCCGATGCTAAAGCCGATCAGCGCGCGCCAACTGCTGATGGTCAGGTGTTGCCACAGCTCGCCGCTTTTGGTTAGCGTCCAGAAAGCGGTCACTACCGCGCTTGGCGCGGGCAGAATGCGATTAGACAGCCAGCCGGCCTCAACCGAGATTTGCCAGATCACCACCAGTGTGACCGGTAACGCCCAGGGTGCCAGCCGGTGCAAGATGCGTTGTGTGCCGTTTGCCATACCGCTTCTCCTCAGCTTTGCGATGCTTTTTGCGGAATGTAAATATTGGCGACCACTTCACCTTGCGGTTTGACTGGCCGACGCCGAGCAGGGACTTCGTTTTCCGCCAGATCGAGATGCGGGAACAGCAACTCGCCGACGCGATAGGCTTCTTCCAGATGCGGGTAACCGGATAAAATAAAGGTATCGATGCCCAGATCGGCATATTCCTGCATGCGTGCCGCCACCGTCGGGCCATCGCCGACCAGCGCGGTGCCGGCGCCACCGCGTACCAGGCCAACACCGGCCCACAGGTTAGGGCTGATCTCCAGATTGTCTTTCTTGCCGCCGTGGAGCGCCGCCATGCGCCGTTGCCCTACGGAATCAAAACGGGCGAAGGCTGCCTGTGCGTTGGCGATGGTCTCTTCATCCAGATTGGCGATCAGCCGGTCGGCCGCCCGCCAGGCTTCTTCTGTGGTTTCACGCACGATCACATGCAGACGAATGCCGAAACGCACCGTGCGGCCTTTGGCTGCGGCTTTGGCGCGCACTTCGGCAATTTTTTCTCGTACCTGTGCCGGTGGCTCCCCCCAGGTGAGGTACATTTCAACCTGTTCGGCGGCCAGATCCTGAGCGGCGGCGGAAGAACCGCCAAAATACAGCGGCGGACGCGGCAGTTGCACCGGCGGATACAGCAGTTTGGCACCTTTCACCTGAATGTGTTTGCCGTCAAAATCGACGGTTTCCCCTTCCAGCACCTTGCGCCAAACGTGAGTGAACTCTGCCGAGGCCTCGTAGCGTTCTTCGTGATTCAGGTGCAGGCCTTCTGCCGCGAGTTCTTCGGGATCACCGCCGGTGACGAGGTTAAACAGAGCGCGGCCGTTGGAAAGGCGATCCAGCGTTGCGGCCTGGCGGGCGGCCAACGTGGGCGAAATGATGCCGGGGCGCAGCGCTACCAGGAACTTCAACCGTTGGGTGACTGGGATCAGCGAGGCTGCGACCAGCCAGGAGTCTTCGCACGAGCGGCCTGTGGGGATCAGCACGCCGCCAAAGCCCAACCGGTCAGCGGCCTGAGCGATCTGCTGCAAATAGCCGTAATCGACACTGCGGGCACCTTCTGTACTGCCAAGATAATGGCCGTCGCCGTGCGTAGGTAAAAACCAGAATACGTTTAGGCTCATAGCTTGTTCTCCAAAATTATTGCGCGCTCGGGTGCCAGATGCGTTGAGAGATATCGACCTTCACCGGCACTAAACGGTTGGCATAAAACAGATCGGCGGTTTGCTGCTGGGCGGCAATGGTGTGCGCATCCAAAGGTTTGATGGCGGTCGGCGGGCGGTGATCCAGATAAGTGGCGATCACCTTTTCCGGCAGGCCCATGGCGTTTGCCAACAGCGTGACGCTCTGTGCGCGATCGCTACGGGTCAGCGCATCGGCTTGGGTCAGCACCTCAAGAACCTGGCTGACAAAGGGGCCGTGCGCCTGTACGTAGGGGCGAACCGCCAAATAAAACGAACCGGTTTGATTCAGACCACTGCCGTCGCCCAGCACCCGTACGCCGCCTTGCAGCAATGCCGCGGAATAGTACGGATCCCAAATCGCCCAAGCATCAACGTTGCCTTGTTGGAAGGCGGCGCGGGCATCGGCCGGGGTCAGGTAAACGGGTTGGATATCGGTAAATTGCAGCCCGGCTTTCTGCAGCGAGCGCAACAGCAGGTTGTGGGAGCTGGAACCTTTCTGGAAGGCAACCTTATGGCCTTTCAGCTCGGCGACGGTTTTGATCGGGCTGTTTTCCGGCACCAGGATCACTTCCGCCTTGGGTTTTGGCGGCTCTACGCCGACATAAAGCAGATCGGCGCCGGCGGCCTGGGCGAAGATTGGCGGGATATCGCCGGTGCTGCCCAAATCGATACTGCCGACGTTCAGCGCCTCGAGCATTTGCGGGCCGGCGGGGAATTCTATCCAGCTGATTTTGGTCGAGGGAAAACGCTGTTCCAATAGCCGATGGGTTTTTGCCAATACCAGGCTGACCGATCCTTTTTGGTAACCGATGCGGAACTGCGCCGGATCCTGCGCGTTGGCGGCATTGCTCCACGCAAGGGAGAGAATGCCGGCCAATGTGCCTGCGCCAAGCCAGCGGCGGAGTGAAGAAAGTCGCTTCATCATGATGTCCTTTTCCTTTTTATTCTCTTCTCAGTCAGGCAGTCTGACGGGCAAACAGGGAAGGGGAGAGCTTTACCGTGGGCGGTTTGCGACGGCCGAGCGCCAGATAAAAACTTTCCAGCGCCTCTTCCAGGCGGGTTGCCACGCCGTCAGACAGGTTGATTTCTTCGCCGTTCAGCACCACCTGGCTATCATCGGCAAACACGCCGTGCAGCACTTCCTGCGCTTTCAACGCCGCCAGCACCGGCTTCAGGGCGTAGTCCACCGCCAGCATGTGGCCAATAGAGCCGCCGGTGGCCAGCGGCAACACGACCTTATGGTCCAGGGCGCGTTCCGGCAGCAAATCCAGCAGGGTTTTCAGCGCGCCGGAGAACGAGGCTTTATAGACCGGCGTCGACACCAGCAAACCGTCTGCCTGCGCTAACTGCTCGGCAAAGGCTTTGATCGCCGGGCTGTTAAAATTGGCGTAGAGCAAATCCTCGGCATCGAAATCGTGCAGCGTGTAGGCAATCACTTCTACACCTTGCTGCTGCAGCCAGTTTTGACTCAGGGTCAGCAGCGCGGCTGAGCGCGAGGGGATGCGGGGGCTGCCGGCCAGTGATATAACGCGCATTGCCACTCCTTATAACTAAAAGTTAGGTTTAATCAGGAAATGTTTGTGATCTGTTTTAAACCTATCAGTTAGGAGCGGGTTGCTTAAATCTCATTTTTTGATTTTGATATGCGTAAATGCGGATTGGCGGCGATCTGGGGCCGTTAAAGGAAAACGATTGCGTAAAAAACGCTTTTTTTTGCTTTTAATCAATTCCAATTGATCAGGGGATGCCGGATAATCGGCCCCCGGTTTGCAACCGGGAAATCAGGAGAGTACATGTACTACCCCATCATCAGGAAAGCGTTGTTCCAGCTCGATCCCGAGCGTGCGCATGAATTGACCTTTCATCAGCTTCGCCGTATCACTGGCACCCCGTTAGAATTTCTCATTCGTCAGTCTGTGCCGGCCAAGCCGGTTAGCTGCATGGGACTCTCTTTTAAAAACCCATTGGGGTTGGCCGCCGGTCTGGATAAAGACGGTGAGTGCATCGATGCATTCGGTGCCATGGGGTTTGGCTTTGTCGAAGTTGGCACCGTGACGCCGCGCCCGCAAGCGGGCAATGATAAACCGCGGCTGTTCCGCATCGTGGAAGCCGAAGGCCTGATCAACCGAATGGGCTTTAATAACCAGGGTGTGGATAATCTGGTTGAAAACGTTAAAAAATCCCATTTTGGCGGCATTCTGGGGATTAATATCGGCAAGAATAAAGATACCCCGGTTGAGCAAGGAAAAGACGATTATCTGATCTGCATGGATAAAGTTTATCCGTATGCCGGCTATATCGCGATTAACATTTCGTCACCAAATACACCGGGGTTACGATCCCTACAGTATGGTGAAGCGTTAGACGATCTTTTAGCCGCCATTAAAAATAAGCAGCAGGAATTGCATGCGCGGCATCACAAATATGTACCGGTCGCGGTAAAGATCGCGCCGGATCTTTCTGAAGAAGAATTGATCCAAATAGCCGACAGCCTGGTGCGGCATAATATTGATGGCGTGATCGCGACCAATACTACGCTGGATCGCAAGTTGATCCAGGGGTTGAATTACTGCGAGCAAACGGGGGGCCTTAGCGGTCGTCCGCTGCAGGCGAGCAGCACCGAAGTGATCCGCCGTTTGTCGATTGAGCTGCAGGGCCGCTTGCCGATTATCGGTGTCGGCGGAATAGACTCCCTGACCGCCGCGCGGGAAAAAATGGCGGCCGGTGCTTCGCTGGTGCAAATTTATTCCGGTTTTATCTTCCACGGTCCGCGTCTGATTAAAGATATCGTTAACTACATCTAATATTTTTTCTTTGATTTTCAGCCGGGGGTTTATTTCTTCCCCCGGCTCGTCTATATTTTGTCCACTGGCATAAATATCGTTCGCGGAATTATCCGATGTTTGAGCTACTTTATCGGTGATAAAATCGCCTTTTGGGTAAATAGAGTGTGGCATGGGCAGCGAGAAGGATAAGAGATGAAGATAAAACCTGACGATAATTGGCGTTGGTATTTTGATGCTGAACACGATCGGCTAATGCTGGATTTAGCCAATGGGATGATCTTCCGCTCACGCTTCCCGGCCAAAATGTTAACGCCGGATGCCTTCGATGAATGCGCCTTTTGCGTTGATGACGCTGCGCTTTATTTTAATTATGAAGAGCAGTGCAAACAGATAAAGCTCAGCCATGAGCAACGCGCCGAACTGGTATTAAACGCTCTGGTGGCCTATCGCTTCCTGAAACCCTTGATGCCGAAAAGCTGGCACTTCGCCCAGCAGCATTATCCGCTGCAGCCGAAGAACGGTGAATTGGCGGCGGTGAAGGTGATGGACAGCGGCTCAGATGCCCGCTTATTGGTCGTTGAAGCCGGCGATAACGCCAGCTTGTGTCTGCTGGCGCAAAATCAGCTGTCGCTGGCCGGACGTACCATGGTGTTGGGTGATGCGATCAAGGTGATGCACGATCGCCTCAAACCCTGTGCGCAGGATGAAGCTTCCGCCCCGGCCTACGACAGGGCGGTATAAGGCGGATCACGCCAGCGTCAAATCGCTTTTCGGAATACAGCTGCAGGAAAGAATGGTGCCGTTGCCCGCTACCGCACTTTTCTTCAGCGGTGCCACTTCGCCACTGACCAACTCAATACGGCAACTGCCGCAAATCCCCGCACGGCATGAATAAGGTACGCGGATCCCTTGCTGTTCCAACTGCTCCAGCAAGATCTGCTGATTATTGCCGGTAAACACCTTCCCTGCGTATTCGATGGTGACGCTCTGCGCACTGTCTTGCGGCGCCTGCATGCTTTCGACCACTTTACCTGCGCCATAAGGGCGTGGCGGCTTGGTAGATAACACTTCCACCGCATCGCCAACGCGGATAATACCGCTGTTGCGCGCCACCATATTCTGGCCAAAATCGATATCGCCGTTATCGGCGGTGCGGAATTTTTGCAGGGTGCTCAGTGGCTCACCGCTGGGGTGTTTGCGCCCGCGCTCGGTGCTGACGGTGGTGAGCACGCAGCGGCTGCACGGTTTTACCAGATCGAACATCACGTCACCGACGCGGATCACCTGCCAGCCGTCTTCGGCCCAGGCGCTGGCACCGGTCACCACCAGATTGGGGCGGAACTGTTCGAGCTTGATACTGCCAGGGCAGCGTTGTTGCAAATCATTGAACGAGGCTTCGTTAATCAGCAGATAAGGATAACCGTCGGCGAAAGATAAAGGGATTTCCGGGTGTTTTTTGACTCTCCGGGTCAAGTCAGGGCCTAGCCAGCGTAGCTGTACCTCACGCTGGAAATAACCACTCAGCCAACTGTTGATCGCCGGCGGTGCAATCAAGGCGGTGAAATGATTGCCCCACACTTCGGTTGGCTGCGCTTCGGCAGCAAAATCTGCGAAACGGATAGCTGCGCTTTCCCCGTCCGGTGCGGTCAGAAACAGGCCGTCCGCCAGCAGTGCAGGCGTAAACAATACCATCTGCGGATATTGGCGTGCTGTAATAAAGGTGCCATCCGGCTCGGTGATCATAAAGGTGCGATCGAACGCCAGACCACTGCTGGAAACTTGTGCGTGAGAAAGTTGCAAACCCCGAAGCGATTTAACCGGATGAACGTAAAGTCTGGAAAGCGTAATCACCCTTATCTCCGTACGATTATTAAATAGAAGGGAGCAACTTTATGACAAGCGGTCTGGATTAGCTATAATGCGCAACAATTTTCTTTTTGGTGATAAGTACGATATGAACTCTCTGTTTGCCAGCACGGCGCGTGGACTGGAAGAACTGTTAAAAAGCGAACTGGAAGCGCTGGGCGCTCACGCCTGCAAAGTGGTGCAGGGTGGGGTACATTTTCAGGGTGACGATCGTCTTCTGTACCAAAGCCTGCTGTGGAGCCGCCTGGCCTCACGTATTCTGTTGCCGCTTAATGAATTCCGCGTACACAGCGATCTGGACCTGTATCTTGGCGTGCAGGCGATCGACTGGACGAACATTTTTGGCGTGGATAAAACCTTCGCCGTTCACTTCAGCGGCGTTAACGAAGAGATCCGTAACAGCCAATATGGCGCGCTGAAGGTCAAGGACGCCATTGTAGACAGCTTCACCCGCAAGATCGACCAACGCCCGACGGTGGCAAAGCAACAGCCGGACATTCGAGTTAACGTATTCCTGCAGCGCGATATGGCCAGCGTAGCGCTCGATCTGAGCGGCGAAGGTCTGCATCAGCGCGGCTACCGTGATCTGACCGGCCAGGCGCCGTTGAAGGAAAGCCTGGCGGCAGCGATTGTACAGCGTTCAGGCTGGCAACCGGGCACGCCGATGCTTGATCCGATGTGCGGTTCAGGCACCTTGCTGATTGAAGCGGCGATGATTGCCTCCGATCGCGCGCCGGGCTTGCACCGTCAGCACTGGGGCTTTACCGCCTGGAACGGCCACAATGTCGATTTGTGGCGTGAAGTGATCACCGAAGCGCAGGTGCGCGCGCGCCGTGGTCTGCAGGAAACCACCTCGCGTTTCTTCGGCTCGGATATCGATCGCCGAGTGATTGAGATGGCGCGCGGCAATGCCCGCCGCGCCGGCGTTGCCGAACTGATTACTTTTAACGTCGGTGACGTCAGCAAACTGACCAACCCGCTGCCGGAAGGCCCAACGGGCACCGTGGTCAGCAACCCGCCTTACGGTGAGCGACTGGAAAGCGAACCGGCGCTGATCGCGCTGCATAATATGCTGGGCCGCATTATGAAGAGCGCCTTCGGCGGCTGGCAACTGTCGCTGTTCAGCGCGTCGCCGGAGCTGCTGAGCTGCCTGCAACTGCGCGCCGAACGCCAATTCAAGGCTAAAAACGGTCCGCTGGATTGCGTACAGAAAAACTACCAATTGGCGGAGAACCCGCAGGGCGCCAGCGGCGTGCTGGCGGCGGAAGACTTTGCCAACCGTCTGCGCAAGAACCTGAAAAAACTCGACAAGTGGGCCAAGCAGCAGGGCATTGAATGTTATCGCCTGTACGACGCCGATCTGCCGGAATACAACGTCGCGGTTGACCGCTACGGCAGCAAAGTCGTGGTACAGGAGTATGCGCCGCCGAAAACCGTCGATGCGCAGAAGGCGCGTCAACGTCTGTTCGACGTGATCAATGCTACGCTATCGGTGCTGGACCTGCCGTCAAACCAACTGATCCTGAAAACCCGTGAGCGTCAGAAGGGCAAAAACCAGTACGAAAAGCTGGCTCAGAAAGGTGAGTTCTTGCTGGTGGAAGAGTTCAATGCCAAGCTGTGGGTTAATCTGACCGATTATCTCGATACCGGTTTGTTCCTCGATCACCGCATCGCGCGCCGTATGTTGGGCGAGATGAGCAAAGGCAAAGACTTCCTCAACCTGTTCGCTTATACCGGCACAGCCAGCGTTCACGCCGGATTGGGCGGCGCGCGCAGCACCACTACCGTGGATATGTCGCGTACCTACCTGGAATGGGCGGAGAAGAACCTGCGCGTCAATGGCCTGACCGGTAAACAGCATCGATTGATCCATGCGGACTGCCTGTCATGGCTGCATAATGCCGACGAACAGTTCGACGTGATCTTTATCGATCCGCCGACGTTCTCCAACTCCAAGCGAATGGAGAACACCTTTGACGTCCAGCGCGATCACCTGATGTTGATGCAAGATTTAAAACGGTTGCTGCGCCGTAACGGAACCATCATGTTCTCGAACAACAAGCGCGGTTTCCAGATGGATATGGCCGGCCTGAGCGAACTGGGTCTGGAGGCGAAAGAGATCACCGCCCAGACGCAGTCGCAGGACTTTGCCCGTAACCGTCAAATTCATAACTGCTGGCTGCTCACCCATGCCGGCGAAGGAAAATAATTACTATGTCGTTAATCAGCATGTCCGGCGCCTGGCTGTCCTTCAGCGATGCGCCGCTTTTAGACAACACCGAAATTCATATTGAAGACAACGAACGCGTTTGTCTGGTTGGGCGCAACGGCGCCGGTAAATCCACGCTGTTGAAGATCCTCGGCAAAGAAATTCCGCTGGACGATGGCCGGGTGATTTACGAGCAGGATCTGATTGTGGCGCGTCTGCAGCAGGATCCTCCGCGCAATATCGGCGGTACGGTATTCGATTTTGTCGCCGAAGGCGTAGCCGAGCAGGCGGAACATCTGAAAGCCTATCACGCGATTTCGCATTTGGTGGAAACCGATCCCAGCGAGAAAAATCTGACGCGCATGGCGCAGATTATGGAGATCCTCGATCACCAGGGCCTGTGGCAACTCGACAGCCGCATCAGCGAAGTGCTGTTGCAATTGGGGCTGGACGGCGACGCAGAGTTGTCCTCGCTCTCCGGCGGTTGGCTGCGCAAGGCCGCTCTGGGCCGTGCGCTGGTCAGCTCACCGCGCGTGTTGCTGCTCGACGAACCGACCAACCACCTGGATATCTCAACCATCGACTGGTTGGAAGGTTTCCTGAAAGAGTTCCAGGGCAGCATCGTGTTCATTTCCCATGACCGTTCCTTTATCCGCAACATGGCGACGCGCATTGTCGATCTCGATCGCGGCAAGCTGGTGTCCTGGCCGGGTAACTACGATCTGTACCTGCTGAGCAAAGAAGAAGCGCTGCGGGTGGAAGAGCTGCAAAATGCTGAGTTCGACCGCAAGCTGGCTCAGGAAGAAGTCTGGATCCGCCAGGGCATCAAGGCCCGCCGTACTCGTAACGAAGGCCGTGTCCGCGCCCTGAAAGCGCTGCGTAACGAGCGTTCGGAACGTCGTGAAGTGATGGGCACCGCCAAGATGCAGGTGGAAGAAGCGGTACGTTCCGGCAAGATCGTGTTCGAGATGGAGGACGTTAACTATCAGGTCGGCGACAAAGTGCTGGTGCGTAATTTCTCCGCCCAGGTGCAACGTGGCGACAAGATTGCGCTGGTTGGCCCTAACGGTTGCGGTAAAACCACGTTGCTGAAATTGATGCTCGGTCAACTGAAAGCCGACAGCGGCCGTGTACACTGCGGCACCAAGCTGGAAGTGGCTTACTTTGACCAGCATCGCGCCGATCTGGATCCGGAACGCACGGTGATGGACAACCTGGCGGAAGGCAAGCAGGAAGTGATGGTCAACGGCCGGTCCCGCCACGTGTTGGGCTATCTGCAGGACTTCCTGTTCCACCCAAAACGCGCGATGACGCCGGTGAAAGCGCTGTCGGGCGGGGAACGTAACCGCCTGTTGCTGGCCAAGCTGTTCCTGAAACCGAGCAACTTGCTGATCCTCGATGAACCAACCAACGATCTCGACGTCGAAACGCTGGAGTTGCTGGAAGAGTTGATCGATGGCTATCAAGGCACCGTGCTGCTGGTGAGCCACGATCGTCAGTTCGTTGATAACTCGGTGACCGAGTGTTGGATCTTCGAAGGCAAGGGCGTGATCAGCACCTTCGTCGGCGGTTACTACGATGCGCATCATCAACGCGCTACAGCGAAACCGATCCGTCAGGTTGCCGCCGCCGATCAGAACAAACCGTCGGCGGAAAAAAAGGCTGAACAGCCGAAGAAATCAGCGGTTAAACTGAGCTATAACCTGTTGCGCGAGCTGGAACAGTTGCCACAGCGGCTGGAACAGCTGGAAACGGAAATCGAAGCGCTGCAGGCGCAAATGAGCGACGCGGATTTCTTCACGCGTCCACACAGTGAAACACAGCAGGTGTTGACGGCGCTGGCCGCCGCTGAAGGGGCGCTGGAAGAAGCGTTCGCCCGTTGGGAAGAGCTGGAAGCGATGAAAAACGGCTAACCGTTGAGAATACCGTCCGCGCGCTGCTGCGGGCGGTATTGCCGTACCGGTGAGCAACGTTATTAAGGAGGAATATGGTGTGTTCCCACGACAATCACGAGCAGCACAGCCACGCAAAGCCTGCTGAACAGCAACGGGACAACCTGATGCTGTGTCCGCAGTGTGACATGTTGGTGGCGTTGCCGCCGCTGGTATATGGCACAAAAGCGGTGTGCCCGCGCTGTAAAACGACCCTCAGCTCCCGCTGGGAGGAACCGCGCAAGCGGCCCATCGGTTATGCCGTCAGCGCTTTGTTTATGCTGCTGCTGGCGAATATTTTCCCTTTTATCAATATGCGCGTTGCCGGTATCGGTAACGAAATCAAACTGATCCAGATCCCGCAGGTGATGGTGGCTGAAGATTACGCCAGCATGGCCACGCTGTTTATGGTATTCGTTCAGTTGATTCCGGCGTTTTGCATGGTAGCTATTATTCTGTTATGCGCCAAGGTACGCATCCCTCTTGGCCTGAAAGAGTGGATGGCCAAGATGCTGTTCCAGTTCAAAACCTGGTGCATGGTGGAAATTTTTCTCGCCGGGGTTCTGGTCAGTTTCGTCAAGCTGATGGCCTACGGGGATATTGGCGTCGGCAGCAGCTTTGGGGCTTATTGCCTGTTTTGCTTACTGCAGGTGCGTGCCTTCCAGTGTGTGGATCGCCGTTGGCTGTGGAACGATATAGAGCCGATGCCGCACATCGATCGCCCGGTGATGGTGGGGCGGACCGGGTTACGCCAGGGTTTGCGCTCCTGCCCGTGTTGTACGGCGATCCTGCCGGCGGAGCTGGCTCATTGCCCACGTTGCCATACCAATGGTTATGTGCGTCGCCGTCACAGTCTGCAATGGACGCTGGCGCTGCTGTTTACGTCGATCATGCTGTATATTCCGGCGAATCTAATGCCTATTATGGTTACCGAGGCGTTGGGCAACAAAATCACTTCCACCATCATGGCCGGGGTGATCCTGCTGTGGGGGGAAGGATCTTATCCCGTGGCGATGGTTATCTTCATCGCCAGTATTATGGTGCCTTCGCTGAAGATGTTGGCGATTGGTTGGTTGTGCTGGGATGCCAACAGCAAACGGCAAGACAGGGCCGACAGCGAACGAATGCACCTGATTTATGAAGTGGTTGAGTTTGTCGGCCGCTGGTCAATGATCGACGTGTTTGTTATTGCCGTGCTTTCGGCATTGGTACGGATGGGACAATTGATGAGTATTTATCCTGCTACTGGCGCGCTGCTGTTTGCCCTGGTGGTGATCCTCACCATGTTTGCAGCCATGACGTTTGATCCCCGGCTGACCTGGGATCGCGTAAACGAGACAATAAAAAAGGAGCCGCAAGGTGACGGAAAATAATCATAGCGTCGCGGAAGTTGAAAAGATCAAGCGCTGGTCGCCGGTGTGGATTGTTCCCATCGTCACCGCGCTGATCGGCGCGTGGATCCTGTTTTACCACTTTAGCCATCAGGGGCCGGTGGTGACCTTGGTTACCACCACTGCCGAAGGACTGGAGGCGGGCAAAACCAAAATCAAGAGCCGTAGCGTTGACGTCGGCGTCGTCGAGAGTGTGACGTTGAGTGACGACCTGAGCAAGGTGATGGTGCAGGCGCGGCTTAACTCTGGCATGGAGAAACTGCTGCATCAGGATAGCGCCTTTTGGGTAGTTAAACCGCAGATTGGCCGCGAAGGCGTTTCCGGCCTGGGTACGCTATTGTCCGGCGCCTATATCGAACTGCAACCGGGTACCAAGGGCAAGGCAGGCAAGGATAATTACCAATTGCTGGATGCGCCGCCGCTGGCGTCTCCGGACGCCAAAGGGCTGCGCATCGTGATCGACAGCGAGAAATCGGGTCAGTTGAACGCCGGTGACCCGGTGCTGTTCCGTGGTTATCGTGTCGGTTCGGTAGAGACCAGTTATTTTGATCCCAAGCAGCGCGTCATGCGCTATCAGCTGTTTATCTCGGCGCCTTATGATCAACTGGTGACCAGCAACGTGCGCTTCTGGAAAGACAGCGGCGTGGCGTTCGACATGTCGGCGCAGGGCATGCGTGTGGAAATGGGCTCGTTGGCAACGTTATTCAGCGGCGGTGTGAGTTTTGACGTGCCGGACGGTTGGGATCGCGGTGAACTGGCGAAAGAGAAGGCGGAATATCAGTTGTTCGATAACCAGCGCAGCATCCAGGATTCGCTGTATACCGTACACAAGGATTACCTGATGTTCTTCTCCGACTCGGTTCGCGGTTTGCAACCGGGCGCGCCGGTAGAATTCCGTGGCATTCGCCTTGGTACGGTCGCGCAGGTGCCGTTCTATAAAGAGGGCATGGCGCAACGTTTGGACAATGACTACCGCATTCCGGTGTTAATCCGCATTGAACCGGATCGCTTCCAGAAACAGCTGGGTGGCAATTTCGATATCGAAGGCCATCTGAAAGATGCGGAATCACGCGGTATGCGCGCTTCTCTGAAGTCCGCCAACCTGCTGACCGGCTCTCTGTATATCGATCTGGACTTCTATCCGCAGGAGAAAGCCTGGAAAGGGCCGCGTGAGCTGTTCGGTTATCCATTGATGCCGACTACCAGCGGCGGTTTGGCGCAGATCCAGCAGAAACTGATGCAGACGCTGGATAAGATCAACTCGTTGCCATTGAATCCGATGATCAACGAAGCGACCAAAACCCTGGCGGAAAGCCAGAAAACCATGCAGTCGACGCAGAAAACCATGCAGTCGCTGAACGACATCATCGCCAGCAAAGAGATGAAGGCGCTGCCGCAGGATATGCAAAAAACGCTGCAGGAACTGAATCGCAGTGTGAAAGGTTTCCAGCCAGGCTCTCCGGCCTACAACAAAATGGTCGGTGATATGCAACGTCTTGATCAGGTGCTGCGTGAGCTGCAACCGGTGCTGCGTACCCTGAACGAAAAGAGCAACGCGCTGGTATTTGAAGCCGCGGGCAGTAACGATCCTCAGCCGAAGAAGGCCAATAAATGATGAAATGGATTCCGGTAGCCCTGGCGCTGTTACTCAGCGCCTGTAGCAGCACCCCACAAAAAACCTACTACCAACTGCCGGCGCTGGGTGCGCCTGCACCGGTCAGTACCGGCACTGCGACACGTCAGCTGTGGTTGGAACACGTCAGCGTGGCGGATTATCTGGCGCAGAACGGTGTGGTTTACCAGACTAATGACGTGCAGTACGTGATCGCTCAGAACAACCTGTGGGCCAGCCCGCTCGATCAACAACTGCAGCAGACGCTGGTCACTAACCTGAGCAGTGCGCTGCCAGGGTGGGTGGTGTCTTCTCAGCCGATGAGCAGCGAGCAGGATGTGCTTAACGTCACCATCAGCGGCTTCCACGGCCGCTTTGACGGCAAGGCGATTATCCGTGGCGAGTGGGTGTTGAATCATCAGGGCAATCTGACCAAACGACCGTTCAGCCTGGAATTGAAACAGGGCGAGGATGGCTACGACGCACTGGTGCGTACGTTGGCGCAGGGCTGGCAGCAGGAAGCCCAGGCTATCGCCTCCCAGGCGGGACGTTTTTAGTCATAATTTGTACTAAAACGGTCTAATCCCTTCCGGCGAGAGATATTAAAACTTTTCTCCGGGAGGGATTTTTATTTTATTTCAATGATTTATCGTATTTTCCAGCATATCAGCCACTTAGCCAATTCTGCGGGTTTAGCTCACAAATATGACATTGGCGTGAATTTTGCGCATTGATCTTCCCTTCATTTAGCGCTATTGCTTATACGTGGCTGCATATAAAGCAGCCATTGTTTTCTTTCCAACTGACCAAAAAGTGAGGGAAACGAGGCATGAAGAGACAGAAACGCGATCGTCTGGAAAGGGCGCATTCGAAAGGTTATCAGGCAGGTATTTTAGGACATCCGAAAGATCTTTGTCCTTATAAAACAACTGTGGACAGCCGGTCTCAATGGCTGGGAGGTTGGCGAGAAGCCATGGAAGACAGGGCTGTGACCGCTTAAGCGGCTCCCTGTCATAAAAAGGAACAACCTCCGCTCAAGGCGGAGGTTTTTGTTTAAGTCGTATTACCCCTGCCAACGTTTCAGCAAGATACTCGCGTTTACCCCGCCAAAACCAAAACCGTTCGACAACGCATAATTGATGGCCATAGGCTGCGCTTTTTTCGCCACCAAATGTAGGCCCTCGGCTGCCGGATCCGGATTATCCAGATTCAGCGTGGCCGGTGCGATCTGATCGCGTAGTGCCAGCGCAGTAAAGATGGTTTCCAACCCGCCCGCGGCGCCCAGTAAATGGCCGGTCGCGGATTTGGTAGAGGTCACCGCCACGCCGCCGTCGGTACCGAACAGGTGTTTAATCGCGTTGATTTCCCCCAGATCGCCCACTGGTGTCGACGTGGCGTGGGCGTTCAGATGCTGGATCTGTTCGGGTGAGACACCTGCCTGTTTCAAGGCAATTTTCATTGCGCGGTAGGCGCCATCGCCATCTTCTGCGCCGGAGGTCATGTGATAGGCGTCCGCACTGGTGCCGTAACCGACAATCTCCGCCAGCGGCGTTGCTCCGCGAGCCAGCGCATGTTCCAGCGTTTCTATGACCAGCATGCCGGCGCCTTCACCCATGACAAAGCCGTCACGAGCGCTGTCGAAAGGCCGCGACGCTTTTTCTGCCGCTTCTGGCGGCGTAGTGGACATGGCGCGCGCGGCTGCGAAGCCCCCCAGGCTGACGGTGTCGATAGCGGCCTCTGTACCGCCACACAGCGCGATGTCAGCCTCATCGTTACGAATCATACGTACTGCGTCGCCGATGGCCTGTACGCCTGCTGCACAAGCGGTAACGGGGGCGCCAATCGGGCCCTTGAACTGGTGTTTAATCGAGACGTGGCCGGCGGCCAGGTTAACCAGGAAGGACGGAATGGTAAATGGCGACAGGCGTTTGGTACCACGGCTGTCAGTGGTACGCACCGCGTGGGCAATAGCAGGGAAACCGCCGATGCCAGAGGCGATCACGGTTGCGGTGCGTTCTTGTTTCTCTTCCGTATCAGCAACCCAGCCCGCTTGGCGGATCGCTTCATCGGCCGCCGCCATGGCGAACAGAATAAAGCGGTCCATTTTTTTCTGATCTTTTGGCGCCACGGAAAGGTCGGGATCAAAGCCCGCTTCGGCATCCTGTTCCAGAGTAGGAACCTGACCACCGATTTTTACCTGCAGGTCGGCCACGATCGCTTCCGGAAGCGGACGAATGCCTGACTGGCCATTTAGCAGACGCTGCCAGATAGCCTCTACGCCGCATCCCAGTGGTGAAACGGCACCCATGCCGGTAATGACTATACGACGACTGTTCATAGTGACTCCTTGGATAATTCGGGGGGTAATGCAGAATGATTTTGTTGCATCAGGGCTGCACGCCGACGTATACCGTCGCTTGCCGCCGGCCCTGGCGCTAAAGTGATGTGATGCAATGCGATCGGTTGCCGAGTGACGCTGTCGACCAGTTGCACGTATATCGGTTGCCCGGTACGGCGATCGACCAGTTCGGCAGTGATGCCTTCATCGGCCAGGTGGGCGTTGCCCCAGTGAAACAGAGCCGCCAGCACCGGGAAAAAATCCTGGCCGCGTTCGGTGAGCAAATACTCATAACGTACCGGCCGCGTCTGATAACGCTGTTTATGAAAAATGCCGCTTTCCACCAGATATTTTAGGCGACGAGTCAGTATGGTGGGTGAAAGGCCGAGGCTTTGCTGGAATTCATCAAACTTTGACAGTCCTTGAAACGCATCGCGAAGTATCAGGATGCTCCACCATTCTCCGACGCGATCCAGCGAGCGTGCTATCGGGCATGGCATGTTATCAAAACGGGTTCTTTGCATGGCACACCTCTTAAGTTACTACAATAATTGTAGTAACTGATTGGCCGCTATGAACGTGAGCTTTGCAGTTCACAACAAGATAACGGCGGGGAAAACAAACGGCGGCCGGGAAGGGCCGCCGTCACTGCGATTAGAACGCAGCAGTGTCCTTGAACAGGCCCACTTTCAGATCGCTGGCGGTATAAATGACCTGGCCATCGACCAGCACTTCACCATCAGCCACACCCATAATCAGTTTACGGGTGATGACACGTTTGAAGTTAATGCGGTAGGTGACTTTCTTCGCGGTTGGCAGTACCTGGCCGGTGAATTTCACTTCACCCACGCCCAACGCACGGCCTTTACCTTCGCCACCCAGCCAGCCGAGATAGAAACCTACCAGCTGCCACATGGCGTCCAGGCCCAGGCAGCCTGGCATCACGGGATCGCCGATAAAGTGGCAACCGAAGAACCATAGGTCCGGATTGATATCCAGTTCCGCTTCCACATAACCCTTGTTGTGGGAGCCACCGTCTTCGGTCATCTTGACCACGCGGTCCATCATCAACATGTTACCTGCCGGCAACGGCGGGCCACCGGCACCAAACAGCTCGCCACGGCCGGATGCTTCGAGGTCTTCTTTCGTATAGGAGTCGCGTTTTTCTACCATGTTCTCAGTAAGCCTTATTTTATTGAAGGACGCAGATTAGCTAACACGTGTACGCTGAACAAGTCCGATCAGCCGTGGTTGAACCAGTTAAGCCAACGAAAAGGCCATGGCCAGCGCCGACGTTCCTGCGGATTCACCTGCGCAATTCGTTCCTGAATAGCAGCTAACAGATTCGGTTGCTGTTCATCAGAGTAGGGGTAACCGGTAAGTAATGGCAAGGCTTCTGCGGCGCTGTCGACGGCCCACAGATGGAATTGCCCTTCGCGCACCGCATCGACCACATCCTGGCGCAGACACAGGTGACGCACGTTAGTTGCTGGCAGAATGATGCCCTGTTTACCCGTCAAACCGCGACGCTGGCAAACTTCAAAAAAGCCTTCGATCTTCTCGTTGACGCCGCCAATCGGCTGCACATTGCCGAATTGATCGACTGAGCCGGTTACCGCAATCTGCTGGGTGATCGGTTGTAGTGATAACGCACTGATCAATGCACACAGCTCGGCCAACGAGGCGCTATCGCCATCTACTTCACCGTAGGATTGCTCAAACACGATTGAAGCGGAGAAGGGCAGCGGCTGATCCAGTTCCAGCTCAGAAATCAGAAACGCCTGCATAATCATCATGCCTTTGGCATGCAGGTTACCGCCAAGCTCGGCCTTACGCTCAACGTCGGTAAATTCGCCGTCGCCAAGATGCACAACGCAACTGATGCGGGAAGGTTCGCCGAAGCTGCGTGGATGCCCAGGGTATTCCAGCACGGAGAGCCCGTTGATCTGGCCGACAACTTCGCCTTCGGTCTCAATCAGAATTTGGCCCAGCTCGATCTCATCCTGCATCCGTTCGGCAAGGTAGCTTTCGCGCCACTCGCGTGCATTCAAAGCAGCTTCAAAGGCTTTGGCTGTAATACTTTCTTCTTCTGCGTACAGTGCTGCTTCAGAAAGCTGCTGGCCGATCCATAGCGGTGAAAGCGGCAGGTTGCCCTGATCGCCACTGTAGCGCACAGCTTGTATCATCAATGGGGGCCAGGCATCTGCCGCCAACGAGGGCAGTTGTTGTTCATCGATAACGGTATTGACGTAGCTGCACCACTGCACCATATCCTCGGCTTCGGTGAGCTGCAGGTCATCTTCGTATTCGCCGTAGACGGCCTGCTCGCTAAGTTCCGGCTCGATATCATGGAAGTCGGCAAGACCGTGACGATCGCCAACTACGATCAGACGCAGCTCAAGCGGCATCGGTGGAATAGTGACCGGAAGCGGGCGTGTTTCATCAGGGGAAACCCAATGGAACTGGCGTTGGGTGATCATTTGCTTCAACCGCAGCCATAGCAGCGGCTGGGCCAGCAGAGAACGTGCCGACAGGATCAGTACGCCGCCGTTGGCCTGATGCACCAGGCCCGGCTGCAGCGAGATTTCATCATTATGAATTCTGACACAGCCAAACAGTTGCTCCGGTTCCACCCATTCCTGAAACACGCAGGCACCACCGGCGGCAAAGGGTTCATCACCCTGACGAGCAGGCTCTACGTTTATCTTGCTGCCCTGGATCACATAGTGGCTGCCTTTGAATGCAGTGTTCTGTGGCTGCAATGGCTCAACCGCACGGGCAATCAATGCCAGATATTCGCGGGTTTCCTGCGCTTTCAGCAACATGAAACGCGGTGGCGACTGTGGGTGGCAAAACAGCGTCAGTGCATTTTCCAGCCGAGGCTGAATAGAGGCAAAGGACACAGGTGCCAATTGAGCAGCGGTATCAAATATCGCTTGATAAGGCGTAACGTCCGGCAACAGAGATTGCCATTCAAGTCGGTTATTGGTCAAAGTGTTAGATGCAATCGTCAAAAAGGGAAAGGGCGATTATACAAGAATAACGCCAGCTTGATACATACAGAGTCACAGTTGGTATCAGGGAGTTTGACATCGCGCGATGACTGTGCAAAAAACAGTCTAAAAGGGGGCGTAATTGCCGGGGAAATTCGGCGCAAAGCTGTTATGCTTAATAAAGTTACGCGGTCACTGAAGAGTTCAAGATGAAATATCAGCAACTGGAAAACCTGGAGAGTGGTTGGAAATGGAAATACCTGGTGAAAAAGCACCGGGAAGGTGAATCTATTACCCGCCACATTGAAAACAGCGTAGCTCAGGAAGCCATTGACGAGCTGCTTAAGCTGGAAAATGAGCCGGTAAAAGTGCTGACGTGGATTAGCAGGCATATGAATCCGGAACTTGATAACCGGATGAAGCAAACTATCCGCGCAAGGCGTAAGCGTCATTTTAACGCAGAACATCAACATACGCGTAAAAAATCTATCGATCTGGAGTTTCTGGTTTGGCAGCGTCTGGCCGCGCTTGCTCGTCGCCGTGGGGTGACACTGTCAGAGACGGTAGTACAACTGATCGAAGATGCCGAACGTAAAGAGAAGTACGCCAGTCAGATGTCGTCGCTGAAACAGGATCTGAAGGCGATCCTCGGCAAAGACGAAAAGTAATCTGCCCAGCAAGAAAAGGGCCGTTGTTGTAAAACTCAACGCCTATAGACAAAAAAAACCCCGCATTGCGGGGTTTTTTACTAAGAAGTGGTAACTTAGCCCTGTGGCTGAGTCACAACGTCTTTGATGCCTTTAACTTCGATCTCTACGCGACGATCTGGTGCCAGGCAAGCGATCTGCGCTTTAGTAGCACGGCCAGCTTTGTAGCCACAGGTGTTGCCAGTGACGGAATCAGCTTCGCCCATACCACGTGCGGAGATTTTGTCTGAAGGGATACCTTTAGAAACCAGGTAATCAACAACGCTTTGTGCGCGTTTTTCAGACAGTTTCTGGTTGTACTGGTCAGAACCCACTGCGTCGGTGTAACCCAGAACTACAACAGAACCGTCTTTAGGATCCATGGAGCTCAGCTGAGTGTACAGCTGGTCCAGAGCCTGTTGGCCTTCTGGTTTCAGAGTTGCTTTGTTGAAGTTGAACAGCACGTCAGACTTCAGAGTGAAACGCTTGGTTTCAACAACTGGAGCCGGAGCTGGTGCTGGAGCAACTGGAGCAACAACATCATCCTGACCGAAACGGTAAGAAACACCCAAGCTCAGCATGGTGTTGTCTGGACGTGCGCCGACAGTACCTGCATCACCGATGTTGCTAACGAACTGGTAGTCCAGGCGAGTAGCCCAGTTTTTGGTCAGTGCGTATTCAACACCCACTGCAGCCAGCGGAGAAACGCCGGTGTCGTGGTCGCTCAGACGAGTGCCATTGCCGTAGTTAGCTTTGGAGTCTGCACGCCATACCATACCACCCAGACGAGTGTAGATATCCAGATCGTCAGCAATTGGGTAGCTCAGTTTAGCTGCCAGTTGAACGCCCTGTGCTTTGAAAGCACCGTTGTTCACGCTGCCTTTGTAAGGCATACGGCCAAGCCAGTCATAGCCCAGCTCGAAGCCCAGGTATTGGTTCGCCTGGTAACCCAGGAACGCGCCAGCACCCAGTTGATCTTTATGGTTCGGACCATTGCCGATACCATTCTGGTAACCGTTGCCGTAGAAACCAGTGTCATGGTACTGGGACCAGCCCAGTTTAGCACCGGTGTACCAGGTATTATCTTTTGGGGCGGCTTGCGCTACGGTAGCGAAACCAGCCAGTGCCACTGCTAATGCGATAGCTGTCTTTTTCATTTTGCGCCTCGTTATCATCCAAATAGGCAATGAGCTTTAAAGCTGTTTTAAGCCCTTGGTTAAATTCCTTCGCCAAGGTTTGAGCCCTCGTTTGTTACTCGGCCAGTTTTTCTGGCGTTATAGAGCAACCTTGGCGATGTAAAGTCTACAACGTGGCGCGAAAGTTACAAGTGTGATGTGATAAAGCTCTAAAAAAAAACGCAGAATCGTACATATTTACTAACACTAACCGGTAAGAAATGGGGCAATTTAGCCTGCATTTTTTCGTGCGGAACCGCAGCGGCACTCGCTTTGCACCTGATCCATCAAAGGTTCCCACCCAAAGAGATAAAAATGATGGGAAAAATCCTAAATTTACTTAATGATACAAAGAAGACTGAATTTTTAGCATGGAACACTGTCCGTGAGTCGGGTTTGTGTCACGTTGTGGACGCATAATGAACCCATAAGCGTGACCCAATTCGGCTGCACGCCGTAATTTTAGACGATCTTCTTCCGTAAGATCGGGCAACCATCCGAGAACCACACTGTAGTTACCCGTCAGAAGTGCCTTTTCCATCGCTTCAACGGTGGCAAGCGGAGTGATTTGGCTCAGTTGCACGACCTTATGGACAGGCAAACCAGACTGCTGTAGCCACAATCTACTGAGTTTTTGTTGTGGGGTTAGCCATAACAGCCAGCGTGACTGTCTGCCTAACTGTTGCAACAGGGGGAGCAATAGTTGCGCCACCGCGGGTTGATGCTCGTTGTAAACAAGTTCACTGATAAGGCCATTTCCTTTACCGGCATCCGAGTTTTCCGCAGCATTGTTCACCGCAAAAGAGGTGTGGCTGAAATGGGGTTTGTAGAGTGATTGAGTACGCATAAAGTATCCCGCCCGTAGTGTCACTGTATGTTTATACAGTACATCTGGACATGAATAAGATCAACTCAAATTTTCGTAGTGCCTCGCATAATTGCGATTATTTTTTAGACGTCCTGTTTTTATGATTGGCAGGGCTGCTGATAGTGCGTATTTTTCTAATTACTTGTTCACGTTACTTTTATTTCATTGATGTGAGAAATAATACAATTAGAACCTACACAAGGAGAAGCTTCATGAAAGGGATATCTACAGGAAGGGTCAAACAGGCCAAAGCGTGTTTCTACGCATTAGGGAGCATTACTACGCGCTCGCAGTTTGGCGGTTATGGGCTGCTGGCTGATGGCGTCATGTTTGGGGTGATAGCGGAAGACGAGCTCTATCTTCGAGCGACGGATAGCCTGGAGCCTGCTTTCCGCGCCCGTGGAATGGTCAATATGGTTTACTCCAAACGGGGCGTCCCAATCACCCTGCGTTATTACTGGGTCGATGAATCTCTGTGGCGGGCGCAGGATGAGCTTGTTGGATTGGCGCGGCAGGCCATCCGGGAGGCCCGCCTGGAACTTCAGGTCAAAATGGATACGCATGGTCGGCTGAGAACGTTACCGAACATCGATATCAACATGGAGCGTTTGCTGTGGCGGGCCGGTATTCGCAATGTCTATGATTTGCGCTTGAATGGCGCCAAACGCAGCTATCTACGGTTGTTGCAGCAGCAACGCAATTTAGGATTGCGAGTGCTGCTTTCCTTAGGCGGGGCGATTGCCGGTTATCACCATGCCGCCTTGCCCCTGGCCCTGCGCAGTGAGCTAACCGAGTGGTTCGAACATACCATGGTCCTGCTTAGTCATGGGCATACGCCAGGAATCAAGGACTTGATGAAAGATCTCGCGTGATCATGCCGATTTCGCTATCTGCTCTTTTAACGTCATGAGCTCCGGCAGCAGATCAATGACCAGCCCTATCTGCTGTAATACCAGTTGCTCTTTGCTTTCTGGTTCTGGAGCCGCGAGTTGGATGCGCTCGGCAAGGCTTTCTAACGCTTGAGCGATGCGTCGGCCGTCTTGTTCTTCCTGATGCAAGGCACCATCGACATAGCATACGGCATCATTCAGCAATTTCAGCGTTGCGGGATTGTTCATGTGTTCGCGGTGTGCGCCCAATGCGGAGATATAACTCAACAAGGTGTGGTTCAGGCACAGCAGGCGAAAAGCGGCATCCTGAACCACCTTGTCGGCCTTTGGATCGGCCGACATGTTTGAAATCACCGAGGCCAACTCTGCGTCGCTGTTGTGTGCATCCCTGCGGGCGATACGGTACGGCAAACCGTTATCCTTACCCTGATGGTATTGCACCAAAATCGCATCCAGATAGCGGCAGTTGGCATTCAACGTTTTGCTCACCACGGCCGCCAATTGGCGAAAATGCCAATCTGGCCAGATAAAACTCACGGCTGCCCAAGCGATGGCGCATCCCAAAAGGGTGTCGTAGACGCGTGGCGCAGCCACTTCAAAGCCCTCACCCAGCAGGTTAAAGCACAGCAGTACGAGCAGGGTGATAAACATGGTTGCGTGCGCGTACTGCACGGTACGAAAAGCAAAAAACAGGACGCCGGCAATGACGATTAACACCATCTGGCCTTCCTGCGAAGGGACAAAATAGAGGATCGGCAGGCCGATAAGAATACCGGCAAGCGTACCTATGATACGCAGCGCCAGCCTGCGGCGCGTGGCATTGTAATTGGGCTGGCAAACAAACAGGCTGGTCAGCAGGATCCAGTAACCGTGCTGCATGCCGGTAAACTGAATAAAAGCATAGCCGATGCACAGCACCACAGACATGCGAATAGCATGGCGGAATAAGGCTGATTGGGGCGTCAGATGGCGGCTAATGCGCAGGCGGATGTCGCTCCAGCCAGTGAGCCGGTCATCTGACAGACTGTTCTCTTCCGTCTGGCCGTCGGCCAGCGCCTGTTCGGATTCGATATTCGCCAACTGCGCATCAATCGCGCGCAAATTTTTCAACAGGTGCGATAGCGCTTTGGTCAGCTCACGATTTTCCTGGGTGACGGCCACGCGGGCCAGAGCTTCATCAATGCGGCTGAAAGCCGGCTCAAAACGCAGGTTGTGCTGGTATTTTTGCCGCAGCAGGATCGACTGCGCCAACTGCTGGCAGGCGCGCGCTTGCATGCTGAGCAAGCGCTGGAAACGAAACAGGATATCGCTATGACGAAATTGTCGGCTTAGGGCCTGATATTGAACATGAGCGGAGCTGGCACGCTCATGAATATCCTGCGCTACAAAATAATAATGCAGGGTACGACGCGTACCGCGCTGACCGCGGTCGCCTTTAAGCCGCGTCAGCAATGAGACTTTGGTCTGGTTGAGAGTCGTCACCAGCGTGCTGTTGGCCATTGCCACATCCACCCACGGCAGGTCCGCAGCATGTTCGGCATCGGGGTCAAACAGGTTGGCCTTGGCATCCAGATAATTTGCCAACCGATCATAGCAGCGCGCCAAATTTTCCTGTAATGGGCGAATAGGAAAAATCAGATGACCAATCAGCGTCAGGAGGTTGTACCACAGGGCGCCAATGATCAGCAGTATCGGTTGCTGATACCAGGCGTCATACATTGAGGTGCCAAGCATGGTGTAAACTGCGATCAGCAAGGCGCCAAACGCAATGGTGGCGTAGCGCTGCCCCAATGCCCCCAGTAAGATAAAGCCGCAGGTCGAGGTAGTCAGACCGAGGGCGAATAACCATGGATAAGGAAACAGCAGCTCAATGGAGGCGGAGGCTATAAAAAAACACACTAGCGTGATCAGCAGGTTACGCAGCCTGCCGCTCAGGCGGTCATCCAAATCCGTCAACGCCGCCGCTACCACTCCCAGAGTCAGGGGAATAGTGAGTTTGGGAATGGCCAGCCACCAAGGGACAGAGGCCGCGCCGGCCAGCGCAATAAAAATACGCAGGTTATAAAGCAAATTGCTGTTGTAGGCATAACGGCGTATTGCGGGTGCAAAAGAGAGCACGAAAAACTCCTCAGACGGAGAAAAAATTAACGCTGTTGGTACTGACGCCGGGCATTTTCAGTTCTGGCCTGCTGAGCCATCTCAACCGATACCACGCGGCGACCCACCGGCCACAGTGCGATGGCGGCGATCTTGAAATTGGCAATACCAACCGGAATGCCAATAATCGACACGCACTGCACAATGCCTGCGGCGATATGGGACAGGCACAACCACCAACCGAAGAGCACCAACCAGACAATATTCAGCAGTGAACCGCTGGCGGAAAGCAGCGCGTTGCTTTTTTCCGGATACAGCTCATTCACGTGAATGGCTTCGTTGCCGAAAGGCAGAAACGATAATTTGGTGATCTCCCAGCACGAGCGGGTCAGAGGCAGGGTAACAATCAGTATGACGCTGAATACCGTTGCGATCAGCCAGCCAAAGGTAGTGAAAAAACCGCCCAACACAAAATTAAGAATATTCAGTACAGTACGCATAGTCGTCATTCTGCTCTAATGATGGCCAAACCGCGAAGCGGTTGCGTTTGGTATCAAAACGCAAAATCTATTCTACCCTTTTTTTAGCGCTAGAGTGCCACTGCTTATCACAGGTAAACTGGCAGATATCCGTTATTTAATCTCAACATAGTCATGGCGCGCCGATATGGAACTTAAAGCGACATCGCTGGGGAAACACCTGGCTCAGCATCCTTACAACCGCGTGCGGTTGCTGCACGCCGGGGTTGAGGTGAGCGGTGAGAAACACGAATATCTTATCCCTTTCAATCAGTTGATTAAGGTCCGATGTAAACGTGGCATCGTCTGGGGTGAGCTGGAATTTGAGCTGCCCGATGAGAAAGTGGTACGCCTACACGGTACCGAATGGCAAGAAACTCAGCGTTTCTACCACTACCTGCAACAGGCCTGGCAGCAATGGAGCACCGAGATGAGTGACGTCAGCTCCGGCGTTTTACAGCAGCAGGTAGAACATATCCAGCGTATTGAACAGCAGGATAAATGGTTCAAAAAGTCAGAACTGGGCAAATTGCAGCAGCAGATCCGGCAGTCTTTTGGCGCCTTGCCAATGCCGGTAGCGCGGCTCGATGAGTTCGACAACTGTCGGGATGACTACCAGCTGTGTCTGCAGTGGTTGCAGCATGGGCTGCGCAGTGTGGGGCTGCGTAATCAGCAGTGGACAGAACGCATGCTGGAGACGTATCACGATTTCTTCCAGACTATCGAAAGTTCGCCGTTGAATGACTCGCAAAGCCGTGCCGTGGTAAATGGCGAAGACGCGGTACTGGTTCTGGCTGGCGCCGGCAGCGGCAAAACCTCGGTGCTGGTGGCGCGAGCCGGCTGGTTGTTGCGCCGTCAGGAGGCTGAACCCGGGCAGATACTGCTGCTGGCGTTTGGTCGCCAGGCGGCGGAAGAGATGAATGAGCGCATTCAGGAGCGTTTGGGCAGCGTGGCGATTCAAGCCAAAACCTTCCACGCGCTGGCGCTGCAGATCATTCAGCAGGGCAACCGTAAAGTGCCGGCAATCAGCAAGTTGGAAACCGACAGCAAAGCCCGGCGTACGTTGTTGATTACCCATTGGCAGCAACAGTGCGCAGAGAAAAAGGCGCAGGCCAAAGGGTGGCGTCAGTGGTTGATTGAGGAGCTGGAGTGGGACGTGCCCGAAGGCGACTTCTGGCAGGATAAACGCCTGGCCGAGCGGCTGGCAGGCAGGCTAGAACGTTGGCTGGGGCTGATGAGGATGCACGGCGGCAGCCAGGCGGAAATGATCGAACAGGCGGATGAAGGGATCCGTGACCTGTTTTCAAAACGCATCCGGCTGATGGCGCCGCTGTTGAAAGCCTGGAAGAGCGCACTTAAAGATGAGGGGGCGGTAGATTTTTCCGGCCTTATTCATCAGGCGGTCCATATTCTGGAAAAAGGGCGCTTTGTCAGCCCGTGGAAGCACATCCTGGTGGATGAGTTCCAGGATATCTCGCCGCAACGTGCACAGTTGCTGGCAGCGCTGCGCAAGCAGAATAAGCAGACCTGCCTGTTCGCGGTCGGTGATGACTGGCAGGCTATTTACCGCTTTAGCGGTGCAGAGTTGACGCTTACCACGGCGTTTGCCGAAAACTTTGGTGAAGGCGCTCAGTGCGCGCTCGATACCACTTATCGCTTCAATGATCGTATCGGCGAGGTGGCAAACCGCTTTGTGCAGCAGAACCCGCATCAGTTGAAGAAACCGTTGAATAGCCTGAGTAAGGGCAACAAGAAATCGGTGGTAATTTTACCGCATGAACAGCTGGAGAACCTGCTCGATAAACTGAGCGGTTACGCCAAGCCGGATGAGCGCATTCTGGTGCTGGCGCGTTATCACCATCTGAAACCGGAAGTGCTGTCGAAAGCGGCGACCCGGTGGCCAAAACTGACCCTCGAGTTTATGACTATTCACGCCAGTAAAGGGCAGCAAGCGGAATATGTGATCATCGCCGGTTTGCACGAGGGCAGCGATGGTTTTCCTGCGGTAGCGCGCGAGTCGGTGCTGGAGGATGTCCTGTTACCACAACCCGAAGATTTCCCGGATGCTGAGGAGCGACGGTTGTTGTATGTGGCGCTGACACGCGCCAAACATCAGGTCTGGCTATTGCAGGATCGCGAACGCCCCTCGGTGTTCGTTGAGCATTTGCAGGATCTCGGCGTGCCGCTGCAGAAAAAACCTTAAGCTTAGGGCCTGGTTTTTGCCAGGCCGCAATCACTACTTCAGGCGATCCTGCAAATAACGTTGATAATCCGGAATGGCGATTTCCACTTCGTTTTTAAACAGCGAGGAATCGATCAGGAAATCTGCGGTGGAGCGGTTGGTGGCGACGGGAATATTCCATACTGTCGCCAGGCGCAGCAAGGCTTTTACATCCGGATCGTGTGGTACCGCATTCAGCGGATCCCAGAAGAAAATAAGCATATCGATCTTGCCTTCCGCAATCAATGCGCCGACCTGCTGGTCGCCGCCCATCGGGCCGCTCAGCATGCTTTGTACCGGAATGCCTGTAGCCCGTTGAATCAGGTTGCCGGTAGTACCGGTGGCGTAAAGCTGGTGCTGTTCCAGGACGGACTTATTGTCTTCAACCCATTTGAGCAGGGCTTGCTTGCGATGATCGTGCGCCACCAGCGCAATGTGTTTGCGCGCGGCGATAGTGCGGGTGGTAAATTCCATCTCGATGTCCTTCGCTAATCGGGGGGATGTGCGACAGATTACTGAAACTGTTTTTCACTGCCTAGCGTTTACACCGGAAAATGCGAAGAAAGCGCGCCTTTGCGTAAAAGACGCCGATCATTTTAATGGGTGGGTTGTTTATTGGCCCACTGCAGGAAGCGTTTCTGGGTGTCTTTATCCGCTTGCTGAAACCAATATTGCAGCATTTGTTCGGAAACGTTCTCACCCTTCAACGTCACCGTGGGGGAGCTTAACGCCACGTTGCCCAGCGGGGAGGACGACGCGCCGGTACGAACCTGCACAAAGGACGGCACCGAGGCCGGGCGATTCTGGCTGTTGTAATCTGCCATCAGTTTTTCCAGATCAACATTGAGCGTCACGCCATCGGGGTGCAGCACGTCGTGTCTCATCGCCAGCGCGTTACCTTTATTATCGATAACCTGATAATTAAGCGTTTTATCAAATCTCTGGCCATCACGCACATTCTCAATGCGCGGCAACTCGATGGCTACGGAGCTGACATTCTGCGTATTGAAGGTGGCAATAAGCGGTGGTGAGGCATAGGCCGTTACCTCATGCTGGCTCGAACGAACGGGCTTGACGACTTTAAACAGCAACTGATGTTGCCCACCATCCAGCTCCAGGCTGTCGGCGCCTTTTAACAACGATCCCGTCATTTTCTTGCCGTCGACCACGAGCAGGTCGATATCAGGGGAGAGTCTCAGGGTCGTAGCTACGGCAGGCATGCTGATACTGACACTGAGCAGCCCCGCAACCATCAGACCAAATTTCATCGTTATCTCCTTATAAGTGGCATCGTTATTAGTGTTGAACACGCCATGGATTGTGTCAAAGTTTTTCAGGATTGCGCTATTGTTTACAAATATACACATTTGTATTCATTTTGACATTATTCGCCAAGTGCAAGTGAATGTTAGCAGCGACAGCATCAGACCGCAAAAGTGGCAGGGAGTTTCCGGGGGCTTGCGTTTAGCTGATTCAAGGTCAATGAGTTACACTCAACATAGGGAAGTCCCTGTCAACTTTTGGGAGCGGAAAATGCAAGACAACGAGATTGCCAGCCTGCTGCAACAGACGAAAACCATTGCGCTGGTGGGTGCCAGTGATAATCCGGCGCGCGCCAGCTTTGGCGTGATGGCCTATTTGCTTTCGCAGGGGTATCAGGTAACACCGGTTAGCCCCAAGCTGGCGGGGCAGACGTTGCTGGGCCAGCAGGTTTATGCGAAGCTGGCGGACATTCCGCATTCGATTGATATAGTTGACGTATTCCGTAATTCAGAGGCTGCATACGCGGTGGCTCAAGAGGCTATTGCCATCGGTGCCAAGGCGTTGTGGCTGCAAATCGGTGTGATTAATGAACAGGCAGAGGCATTGGCAAACGAAGCGGGGCTTAAGGTGGTGATGGATCGTTGCCCTAAAATCGAAATCCCGCGTTTGGGCCTTGAGCGCTGAGTAAAATAAAAGCCTGGCATAGTGCCAGGCTTTTAAGGCGAGTTTCTCAGGCCATGGTTACGCGTCAGTTGCGCAGACGTGGTGCTTGTAACTGGTGGCGGATGGATTCCGCCAGTTCATCCAGCGATGGTTGTTCGGGGTGGGCGTCCTGGGCTTCTCCATCCAGCTGTGCTTCCGCCAGATAAGTGTGTACAGGTTGGCCTTCTTCGTCTTCCATCACTACGTGGTACCAAGGGGCGAACCGTAGATCGGTATTCGCCGCTATCTCATCAGCTTTGGGCTGCTCGAGGGAGTATTCAGGATCAATATCGATAATCACCCCCAAATACCCCAGCAACTTATGTCTAACCTGTTGTCCGATACCGAATTTGCTGGCAATCATGATGACCTCCTGAGAAACAGTGCTTTGCTCTCTATATGAGGGCAAAGCAGCGTATTTCAAGTTACATCACCCGGCACGCAAAGCCTTTCAAGTACAACCCTTCAGGATAAGTTGCGATAACCGGGTGATCGGCAGCCTGACGGTACTGCTCTATAAATTGTACATCACGCCCGGCATCTACAGCGGCGTCGGCCAAAATTTTCTGGAATAAATCGGTAGGCATCAGGCCGGAGCAGGAGAAGCTGAGCAAAATGCCGCCCGGATTCAGCAACTGCAACGCCAGCATATTGATATCTTTATAGCCGCGACAGGCGCTGGCCAGTTGGTTTTTGTTTTCGACGAACTTCGGCGGATCCATGATGATCAGGTCGAATTTTTCACCTTGCGTGCGGTAGGCGCGTAGCAACTGGAACACATCATCGCGTACAAACTCCGCTTTGCTCAGGTCCAACTGATTCAGTTCGACGTTCTGTTTAGCGATATCCAACGCTGCCTGTGATGTATCTACGCTGATCACCTGTGAACAGCCGCCCATCAGGGCCGAAACAGCGAAGGCGCCGGTGTAGGAGAAGCAGTTGAGTACGCGGCGGCCGGCAGAGTAATTACGTGCAGCCAGGCGACTGTCGCGCTGATCGAGGTAAAAGCCGGTCTTGTGGCCTTGTTGGATATCCACCAACAGCTTCATGCCATGCTCGGTAATGGGCAGCAGAGCAGGGGGAAGATCGCCCAGCACCGGCCCCTGAGCCAACGGCAAACCTTCTTTTTTGCGCACCGCTACGTCTGAACGATCGTAGATTGCACATTCCGGATAGCAATGCTGCAAGGCGCTAATCAGCGCCGCGCGTTGGTATTCGGCACCGGCGGACAGCAATTGCAGGACCAGGAAATTCTGGAAGCGATCGATGGTCACGCCTGGCATACCGTCAGATTCGCCGGCAATCAGACGATAGCTGTCCAGTCCATCACGTTTCGCTACCCAATCACGCCAGTTTTGTGCCTGTTGTAAACGGCGAATGAAGAAATCGATGTTAATCTCTTCGTCCTGCTGGAAGGTCCAGACACGGGCGCGGATTTGGGACTCCGGCGAGTAGGCGCCGCGCGCCAACCATTTGCCCTGGGCGTCGTGAATATCAATGGTTTCGCCGGAAAGCGCTTTACCCTCAATACGTTGAACGGCACCGGAGAATACCCACGGGTGGCGACGAAGTAAGGACTTTTCACGTCCTTTGGCGAGATACAGGCGTACGGTCATAATTAAGAATGCTGCCAGCTAGGTAAAAAGAGTGACATTGCCGTGCGGCGCACAGGCAATACCATACACGAAAGTTGATAAGGAGCGGATTATGACACAAGTTTGCATTGCTGCGTATGTCTATGGCGTGGTGCAAGGGGTGGGGTTTCGCTATAACGCCCAGCATCAGGCGACGGCGTTGGGGTTAAGCGGTTATGCGCGCAATCTTGACGACGGCAGCGTCGAAGTGGTGGCCTGCGGCGAGCAACCGCAGGTGGATAAGCTGGTGGAATGGCTGAAGAACGGTGGCCCGCGCAGTGCACGTGTCGATCGCGTTTTGGTCGAACCCCGCGGCACGACCGATTTCCCAGGTTTCAGCATTCGCTATTAGCGTTCAGATGCATTTTACCGGTTTTGGCAGGCCGGCGATTTTGGTTGCCTGTTTGGCCGGGCCTTTTGGAAACAGGCGATACAGGTAACGACTGTTGCCTTTTTCCTCACCGTATTTCTGCGCCATAGCTTTCACCAGCATACGGATCGCCGGTGATGTATTAAATTCCTGGTAAAAGTTGCGCACAAAGCGCACCACTTCCCAATGCGCCTCGCTCAGTGTTATTTCTTCCTGTGCGGCCAGCAGCGGGGCCAGGCCCTCATGCCAGTCTGCGCTGTTTTTCAGGTAACCTTGCGCATCAGTTTCAATAATCTGGCCTTCAAACTCCAACATACTGCCTCGATAACGAATGATTCAGAACGGTCGCCAGTTTAACAAATTTTTGGTTGTCGCAAAAAACAAAACCCCGCCGAGGCGGGGTTTTAGCGTTTACCGAGCGTTCAATCAGTTGCTGCGCGCGAAGCCCAGAATGCTTAACAGGCTGATGAACATGTTGTACAGCGATACGTACAGGCTGACGGTAGCGCGGATGTAGTTGGTTTCGCCGCCGTGGATGATATTGCTGGTTTCCCACAGGATTGCGCCGGCGGAGAACAGGATGAACAGCGCACTGATCGCCAGATGCAGGGCAGGAATTTGCAGGAACAGATTAGCGATTACCGCAACCAGCAGCACCACAAAGCCAGCCATCATCATCCCGGACAGGAATGACATGTCCTTGCGCGTGGTCAGCACATAAGCCGAACAGCAGAAGAACACCACGGCGGTGCCACCCAGTGCCAGCATGATCAGGTCGCCGGCCCCGGTATTAATGAACGAACTGAGGATTGGGCCCAGTGCGTAACCCATAAAACCGGTCAGCGCGAACGCCGCCAGAATGCCTGCCGGGCTGTTCGCCAGTTTGTGGGTCAGGAACATCAGGCCATAGAACCCGACCAGCATCAGCAACAGGCCCGGAGCCGGCAGCCCCAGCATAGTGCTGGCGGTCGCGGTCAGCGCGGAGAACGCCAGCGTTAACGAAAGCAGGAAGTAGGTATTGCGCAGAACTTTATGCGTGCTGAGCAACGAGTCGCGCGAGGAGGATGAGACGACAATACGGTCCATAATGATCTCTCTTATCAGGTCATCACAAAATTAGTTCCGATGATAGGCAGCGCAAGCGTTTGATTAAAGTTTGTTTACCAATCTTTACCGTTAGTTATCATTGCTGCAACCCTGAGCTGCCGTTGGCGGTTTCTTCAACGTTTGCTCACCGAATGCTGTTTTTTCGTTCGGTTGAACGGCAATGGGCTTTACAAGCCGATTGGCTCTGTTTATAGTTCGGCTCGTTGCGGAGGGGTGGCCGAGTGGCTGAAGGCAACGGTCTTGAAAACCGTCGACGGGAAACCGTTCCAGAGTTCGAATCTCTGCTCCTCCGCCATATATTTTGACCCCGCGCTCTTTGAGCGTGGGGTTTTTTGTTTTATGGACTTTCAGTATGCTGCCCAGTATGGCATGGGCCATTGGCTTCATGCGTGTACATTATCCTATGTTGCGCTGAGAGCTTCACTTTTTACCCCTATCTTCCCTCGCTGGCTTTGCACCAAAATAGCCGTCATTACCCGCTAGCCATACGTCGGTGGATAATGAATATGAGATATCGTCATAATCGTGATGCCGACACTTGCGGATAATGCCGCGCCAGACTCTCGTTTATCCTGTCAACCCGAGCCAGTCACTTGACTATGGTCGCGGTTAACGCCGGCTGTCTAAAGTTGGCCTTATGACCGAAGGTATCAGAAGAGGGGTGGCCAACCCCCGGTCTGCCGTTGGGGTGCGGTAGCTAAAAGATGAACGGAATAAAACATTTTACTTTGCGTTTATATTCGAGCCAGGCGTCACCATAACGCTGCTCGGCCATCTTTTCGCTTTTAGGGATCGCATCGGCAAAATACTGAATCAGATTGGTCAGTGGCGCGATGATGCCAAATACATTGCCAGCCAGCAGCCCAAAGCTGGTGAAGATCAAAAAGTCACCGAAGTAATTAGGGTGCCGTGCCGTTGCCCAAAAGCCGGTGTCGAGAATTTTCCCCTTATTGCTTGGGTCCTGTTTGAAACGTCGCTTTTGGTAATCACTACCGAAATGATATAGGGTGCCGAGACAATAAACACCGATGGCCAGCCATTGCAGTGTTCCCAATGGCCCTTGTAATTGACTGGCCCAGTAAAAGGGCAGGCAATATAACCAACCGAAGATATTGACCATCATTACCGCTAATAGCGGTACCTGTCGAATGGGCATCACGTTCTTGAGTTTCGACGCGGCAGTATTATCATACCAGCGAGTGAGTACGATATTCATGCGCAGCAGGTAAATTACAATAAATATTATAATCAGTGCTTTATGCGATATATCTCCCTCGCCAAAGTAGCAATATACCAGCGCGACCGGGCCCATTGAGTTAAACCCCCATAAGAACATGGGCCGGGTATCCTGCGCTTTTTGGCTGGTGACAAAGGCCAGTACTGACAGGGTGAGCAATACCACTACCAGAGTAATCCAAACATCCATTTTATACTCCTTTTCAGGTTAAAATTTGCTGACATCGGCCTTGGTTTCAGCGGCCGAATGTTGATGTGATACGGTTAAAATACTTTGCCAACTGCGCCTGGGAGTGGCTGCGCCAGATTGTTGCAAATGACCAAAGCGTGCGAAAAAAACGGCTGGGTTGACCAGCGCCAGCGTATCGGACAGGGCATGCCGTGCACTGGCGTGTTGCACCAGCACGCTGATCGGATGCAGGCCCCATCCCCATGAGTGTAAAGTCAGCCACAGCTGACCCAGCGTCATGCCGGCGATAAACAGGTGTTCGTCACTTTCATCCTGCAGGCTCATTGCCAGGTATTGCGGCCCTTCGCCCACCTGTTTTGCCAACCCTTTCGCCATCATGGCGGGCAATTGCAAACGCGTGGCCAGCGGGGTCAGTTTCGGGTGAAAGGCGATCCGGAAAACGCACTTGAACAGGTTGGAGACCGGGCCAAACAGGTTATGCAGATAGAAACCATCCTCGGTGTACTGACGTTCATTAAACCGAATGAACTGATAGGTTTCTTGCCAAGCCTGATGATGAGAGAAATCAAGAGACGCATATCGAGTGGTAAGGTGGGCGACGGCATGGCGCACCGGCTCACCCTGGTAGAAATGAAGGGTGACCGGGGAGCCGTCGAATAAAGTCTGTAGGCATGCCTGCTGTATTGGATTCACCTGCGTTGGCTGATAAGGCGCCCTGACGGTGCGCCGTTCTGTAATCGCTTTGGCTAATTGTGAGTAAGCATTGATATCGGCGGTGATAGGCATCGCCGGTGTAAAGGAGATCAATCCCCCAACAGGATCATCCCGATGCGTACCTTCCCACCGCCAGTTAAGCGGGTAACCGGCGTGTTTTAGCAGAGTGCTGACATACTCGAAGAAAAGGCCACAGCTCATCAGCATTTCTCGCTCCAGTGAGGGTAATCCTTTGAGCGCGCGTGGTCGGTCGATGGTGACCCAACCTTGTTGAGTATCGGCATGGTAGCGGACTGACCATGGCTGGCAGTTATGCGAAGAGGGCGCGAGGCGGGCTATATCAACTCCGTTTTGCAATGCCTGCTCAAATGCGTCATTTCTCATGGCGATAGATCCCCCGTGAGCAAGAGATAACGTCAATGTCGGTATCAGGCATGGCAATCGTCCCGGTTGGAAAGCACAGTGCGCACACCCATTCCAAGCTGTACCACAACCAGAACTGCCTGCGTTCGAGCCGGGCTGATAAGGTGGAAACCTGCGACTGTTGCCAGTCGATATGGATATCCCGCAATGGGTAAGGCAAGCCTTGCCCGTGACTTTTTAAAAAAGCTTCGCGAATAGCCCAGGCCGCAGAGGTTTGCACATATCCCAGGGCGAGTTCATCGACAGTAAAGGCCAGACGCCGCGCGGTGGCGCTAAATGTCCGATACTGTTGCAGATCAATGCCCACTGCAGCATTGCTGGTCGCTCCCGCATACCAGGAGTGCGAATGGCTGACGGACACCTGTCGCCATCCCAGCAAGGGATGTTCGCCAATCGGTTGGCCAGAAGCATGATGACGCAGTATGAACCCCGTTGTGCACCAGACCTGATCCAACAGCGCCAGGGTCAGTTCACGGGCATTTTGTTTCACCCTCCGTTGACGATACAACCTCGGTTCTTTTGCATCGGCAGCAGCGTGTGCAACAGCAATGACGACGCGGGACGGCATTCCGCCACTATTACAGCCGATAGCCATCAGCAATCCGCTCACCGGTAATTTCGTTAACGACTTCAGCCAACTGATTAAACCGGTTGACCAGACTGTGGAACAGCGGTGTTTGCATCTGTTGCTCAAAGCGTTGCAACGAATTCAGGTGAATAATCTCGATAAAATGAAATTGGGCATCCGCGCTTTGACTGATCTCAATAACCTCGAAAGCCTGTACGGCACTCAGTTGTTTGCAGGCTGCATAATCGCTGGTTTCCACCCAGTCGCGAAAAGCGCCTCGTTGGGCGATGTCTTTCAGTCGAATTTTATGGATGATGACGTGCATAGGGGCCGCCTTTTATGATGATTGGTTGATGACCATATGGTAGTTGATGCCGCCGGTGCCAAAGGCGTTGATCGCCGCTTGGCGCTCTCCCTCATCCGGCTGGGGCCAGGGCATTGCCTGCTGCGGAATCTCTGCGGGGATATCGTCCAGTGGCAAATGGCTGTTCAGCTCAGAGACGGGCGTCGGGGGAATTTGCCCATGTTCGAGGCCGCTTAACACTTTGCATAGACTCAACGCCCCGGCACCGGCAAAACAGTGTCCAAAGTTGTACTTCACCGATCCCAGATATAACGGGACATCAGCAGCGCGGCGATAGCTCCCTTGCAGGGACTGTAGCTCGGATTTGTCGCCCAGATCGGTGCCTGTACCGTGAGCCTCAAGATATTGCACCCTCTGGGCATTGATCTCGGCCAAACCCAAGGTTTTCGCGATCGCCAGCGCCTGCCCCTGAGGTGAAGGGGCGGTCATGGAATGGCTGTCGCAGGAGCCAGATATCGCCTCAACGGTGGCGATGGCCTGGGGTGATGGGTGATGGGTCAGAATGAAAAAACCGCCGCCATCGCCAGGGGTAAATCCATCAGCGTTTTTTGCGAACGGGCGCATACGTGTGGCGGAAAGCATCATTTGCGCGCTACACAAAACCAGATCCCGCTCCAGTGTCGCGGTTTCGATCCCGCCGACCAGCACGGCATCATAACGCCCCGCCTGCAATGCTCTAACCGCATTGTGCAAAGCGGCCAATGAACTGGCGCAGGCGGCTTCCACCGCATAACAGTCGGCGTTGACCCCGAGAGACTGAGCCAAAAGCTGTGCCGTGCCGATACCGCAGGCACCATACCAGCTCCAGACGGTAAGCTCAGGCTGAGCCGGCAGGGGGATCGCCACTGCTGAGTGCGGCAGATCGGGCCACAAGGCCGTCGTCGCCAACAGACGGTCGGCGCTCAACGACAGGTTGCTGGCGACCACAATGGCGATGCGTTCGAATTGGCGTACCTTATCGGACCATAAATGACAGCCGTTCAGTGCGTATAACTGCGTGACATCCAGCCGCAGTTTCTTGGCGGGCATCATCGGCTTGTTGAGGCTGACATCATGTGGACGGTGTGTCGGGAAACTCATTGCCCGCTGAATATAAGTGCTCAGTTTTTGTGGTGTGGCGCGCAGGAACGCGTCGGGATGAAGTTGCTCCGCACTCTGTGTCCGTAAAGCATCGTCTCCGGTAACCAGCGTTTGCCAAAAACGGTCCTTGTCCAACCCCTGTGCGGTCACCGGTTGATAATCTACGATCGCCACGCGATCCTGCACGGCAGGGGAAAATGAGTGGGTTTGCGTCACGCTGATCTGCCAACTGCGCCCGGTAAAGGATCGTCCCCCACAATGCTGGCGCTGATTCAGCACCATCTCGACAATCTGACTGAAAACCTGGTTGGCACCGGAAAAATAGCGAGGAGGCGGGAACTGCATTTCGTTTTGCCCTTGTCCGCCCGGCAAGGTTATCAAATCACCCAACAGCGTGATCACCGGCCATCCCTGTTCACTGGCTACTCTTTGCGGGCAAACGACCAGACTGATGGCACCTTCCTGCCAACAGACCTGCTGAGAGACGCCTTGTTCAAGTAACATGTATGCCTGCGGACGGTGGTGGAAACATTGCACGGACGTCAATACAGCCATCCGACTGTCATGATAGCGAAAGCAGTCCTGAGCTAATTGCAGCAAGCGCAAGCCGCCCAGATCGGCACCATCGAGAGTCTGGCATTTGCCGCGCGTCTGCGAAAAGTGTGCAATGCGAGCCGGAATGCTGGAGGCCATTTCGCCCACCCGATCATGAGACGAGCTGCCGAATGTTTGGGCCAACTGCTGCTTATAATCATCGAGACGGCGCATCACCTGCGCGGGCGGGAGGCCCTGCGCCCTGAGTTGTTCGGCTAACACCCGCAGCGCGCTGATTTTGGTTGTATTGCGATAGGCGGCATCACTGCCTAAATGTGTTGCGCAGAACTGATCGCAATGGTCACGCAGTGTCGTCGGCAGCGACAATGTTCGCAGGGCGTCTTCAGCCGCTCGCAGCGCCAGACGCGTTTCCCGACTGACCGCCAGCTTGAACAACGGAGGAATAGAGAATTTTTTGAAATCAAATGCCGTATCGTTCACCAGTCGCCCCTGGATCGGTCGAGCGGCTTCACTCCACGGCAAGAGGGAGGCGGATTCATAGCCGGCTTCCCATTGGGCGGGGGTGAGCAAATCATCAAATCGTGCAATGTCGGGCAACGCGCAGCCAATGCCGACCAGAGCCAGTGGCGCGGTGCGGTTGTTCTGACTCATCGGGCAGTCACCTCTGCCAGACGCTTGCGATCCACCTTACCATTGGCATTCATCGGCAGGCTGTCGGTGATGACCAGTGCGTTGGGGATCATGTAAGGGGGAAGGCGAGGTTGCAGGAACTGTTTTAGTTCCAGCAGACCCGGTTGTGCGGTGCCGGCATGGATGCTGACGACCATGACCAGCTTTTGTTTCAGTTCCCCATGTTCGACATATAAAGCGGCTTGACTGATGGCGGGATGGTGATGGAGTACCGACTCGATTTCGCCCAGCTCCACCCGATACCCATTAATTTTTATCATGTCATCCACGCGGCCACGGAAAATCAGACCTTCTCGTGTCATTTCGACCCAATCGCCGGTTGCATGACACCGTTGCGAGTGTAACTCGGTCTGGCGGGCCACCCTGACATTACTGTAACCCGGAGTGACGCATGGCCCGCTGATCAGCAGTTCACCGCTGATCCCCAGCGCGTGATCGAGCGGATAGCGGTGACCGCTTTCGTCCTCCAGTTGTGCACTAAGTCCTGTCAGTGGGTAGCCTATGGGAATGTGTTCCAGCCGGTTCAATAGCGACCGATCTATGGTGTAGGCAGTGCACACATTGGTTTCCGTCGGGCCGTACCAATTGCTGATCCGACACTGGGGCGGCAAACAGGGCAACAGCCGGTTCAACGCGGCGACCGGGTAAGGCTCTCCGGCAAAAGTGACTTGCCGCAATGACTGAGTGACGCCTTGATCCAACAGCAAGCTTTTTTCCAACATCACCAGAATGGAGGGGACGCTGTACCACACCGATATGCCATGGGTTTGCAAACCCTGGGTAATGGCCTGGCAGTCCTTCTGTTCTTGTTCGCGAATGATCCAGGTTGCGGCGCCGACGCTGACACCGGCAAACAGATCAAAGGTGCTCAGGTCAAAGGCAAAACTCGCGTGGTTGGCCAGAACATCCTGCGCCGTTAGCTGAGTGTCCGCTATGGCCCATTGGATAAAAAAAGTCAGCATTTCGTGGCTGATTTGCACCCCTTTCGGGGTGCCTGTTGAACCGGAGGTATATAAAATGGCGGCAACAGGATTGGCGAATCTGTCGCTCTCCGGCTGCCACTGCGTCTCGGTGTCTGAGGGGAGCGCCGCCAACCAGGCCTCATCGATAACCAGCGCGGGTTCAGCTGCGGCAATGATACGTTCAATCCGTGCCGCAGGCTGGCTATAGTCAATAGGAACATAGTGGTTACCACTGATCCAGGTGGCATATATCGCGGCAACGGTGTCCAGACTTTTCGGCAGCTTGAGCAAGATGGCCTGCCCCGATAGCCCTTGTTGGCGCAGGGTGGCGGCGATAATCTGAGCACGCGCGCTCAGCTGCCGAAAATGCCATCGTTGCTCGCCGCACAGCAATGCCGTGCGCTCCGGGGTCTGCCGTGCGTGCTCCTGCAACCGGCCCAACACCCAAGGCGTGAAGGTTGTCATTCCTTAGGCCTCCTTGGCGCTCGCCGGTTCTTTCCGGCGTACTGACGGGGTGACGGATACGCCGGTTTCCAGAGCGGACTCTACCAGTATGGCAAAGGCTTCATCCAGGTCATCCCTCGTGTGTTCACTGGTGATGCTGATCCGCAAACGCGCATCTCCGACGCTCACGCCGGGGAACACCACGGTTTGGCAGAACAGACCACGCGCCCGAACGGCACGACCAAAACGCAAGGTCCTGGCATCATCACCGACCACGATCGGCACAATGGCGGAATCCGAATGCTCAAGGTCAAACCCGGCATTCAGCAGCAGAGTGCGGAAGTAATAGATATTGTCCCACAGTTGCGTTAAACGTTCGGGTTCACGCAGCATGATATCAATTGATGCGATCACGCCGGCCGCTACTGCGGCGGGAATGGTGGCGGCAAACACGTAAGAGTTGGAGTAAAAGCGCAAGAACTCCACGACATCTGCGTCAGCGCAAACAAACCCTCCTAATCCCGACAAGGCTTTGCTCATGGTGCCCAATTCCAGATCGACCTTGCCCTTCATATTAAAATGCTCTGCCGTGCCTGAGCCGGTTTTGCCCAAAACGCCGGTTGCGTGGGCATCATCAACCAACACTCTGGCCCCGTAACGTTCGGCCAGTTTCATTAGTCGCGGCAGATCAACGATGTCGCCGTGCATGCTGAAAACCCCGTCGGTTACAATCAATTTTCCGCCGGGATGATCTGCATATTTGGCCAGAGATTGTTCCAGACTGGTCAGCGAGTGGTTATAGATTTTACGCTGTGCGCCTGCCAGCTTGCAGCCATCCTGAATGCTCATGTGATTGATGGCATCGGTAAATACCAGGTCATGCCTGCTGGTCAGCGCCGAAATGCAACCCAGGTTAGCCGAATAACCAGAAGGGTAGACAATACAGTCTTCACGCCCTTTGAGTTTGGCCAGTTTGCGCTCCAGTTCCAGGTGCAGCACATTGCTGCCGGCGATGATGCGGCATCCGGTATTGGTGGCACCGTATAAACCGGCGGCGTCCTGAATGGCGTGAATGACTTCCGGATGGTTTGACAGCCCTAAATAGCTGTTGGAACCGAACATCAAAAACTCGCGGCTTTTGCCGGTGGTTTCATCAAACATGACCGCCCGGTTTTTGCATGGGGTCTCCAGCGGCATGCCGTACCAGTAAAGCTGTTGCGCTTTTTTCTCTCGGTAAAAGGCTTGGAATTCCCGTGCCTTATGAAAAAGATCCGGGTGCTCAATACCGACGAAATCACGCATGGTGCGTGGATCGCCGATGTCATCGCAATCCACTGGCGAGGCCGATGTCACCGTCGCCGCAGCGGCATCATTGTGGCTGGTGAAGGCCTCCCGATGTGCAGTTGGAACGCTGAAATGTGTAAACCACTGAGGGCCTTTTTCTTGTTCCAGGCGAGTTGCCAGACAGCGTTGCCACTCTGACAAGGTATGGCAGTGTGTCAACGCGGTAGCGTCATGTAGCTGCAGTTGTTTCAATAAATCGCTTTGGGCAGACACCACCGCCACCGAGTCAATCCCCAGGTCTGCTTCAATGGCGGCATCGGGCGTCAGCTCTTTGACATCGTAACCACTGTGTTGGGCGAAAATCTGCTGGATCAGGGCGTTAAGCCACCGATCGGGATCGCCGGTGGCGTCTCCCGTTGCACCAGGTTGTTGTTTCGGCAGTTGGAATTCACGTTGCAAAATGTGGTCGAGAGCATCCTGAATAGTTTTTATCTCTTGAGTCACCAGTGGCGTGCTCAACTGAAATTGCCGGGTCAGTGAGGCGGCAATTTCAGCCAGTGCAATGGAATCTATCCCCAGGTCATTTTCCAGATGACTGGTTAAGGCCAGCGCCGAAAGATCGTACTCGGTCAATTGCGCGAAGGTGTGTAATACGGAGTGCTTGAGGGCATCATGGTTTTGAGCCAATGCAGTGTCAGATTGAATGTTCATACCTCACCTCCCAGCACCGGATCTGTTTTCAACCGTTGAACCAGTTCAACCATCGCTTGTACCGAGGAAAAATTTGCCGGGTGGATCTCATGCATGCCAATCTTGACGTTGGATTCTTGCCGCAGGAAATCCACCAGATCAAAAATGGATGCGGAGTCAACGACGTTAAGCTCAAACAGCGGGGTATAAGCATTCAGCCCTTGCTTGTCGCCATCGAGAAATTGGGTGGCGATGTGGTGTATCAGTTTGCTTTCCAACATAGTGAACTCCCGTATTAATTGGTTGTTTTTTCGCCGACAATCAGGGTGCGAGGGCCGGGGATATCCATGATTCGGACCTGACTGAATCCTGCCTGTCTGAATCTGGTCAGATATTCCTGAGGGCTGCTCTCTATGCCGCCATCGGTAGAGACCAACATGTTCAGTGACAGCAATGCGGTGAACTCCGGCCCAGATTTGTCTGCATTTAAGGGGGTTTCCGAAGCGATAAATCGGCCGCCGACCGGCATCGCCTGGTAGATATTGCGCAAAATGGCCAATTGGGTTTCAGGGGCATAGTCATGAAGCATCCAGCCCAGATGGATCAGGTCATAATCGCCGATCGGTAAATCGCCGGTGATGACATTGCCTTCAACGACCTGGATGCGTTCGCCGTAACCTTGCGCTGTCAGCTTGTCGCGCAAGAACGCAGAGGCTTGCGGCAGTTCGCAAATGGCCAGCCTGATGTCGGAAAAAGCACTGGCGACAGCGATGGGCAGGTTGCCAATGCCGCTGCCGATATCTAAAAAAGCTCGATGTTGCGAGAAATCGTAATCGCGGATAAATCCGTCGATAAAGGGGGCGGCAAATTTGCCCAGGAATTCCTGAAAGTCAACTACGTCATCCGGATTTTGATACAGGATATCGAACCAACTGCGATCGTCGCCGAAGACGCTCTGACGCTGATGCGCATCATTTTCTACCGCCGATTTCAGCTTGCCCCACAGAGGGTACAAGAAGGTATCGATATGGCGGCCCAGCCATCCCAGCCACTGCGGCTGATCGCTGACCAGAAATGTCCGATGCTCCGGAGGCAGGTGATAGAGATCGCCCCGTTTTTCAAGATACCCCATGGCATGAAGTGCAATCAGCAACTGCTCGCTGGAACGCAGCGGACTGTCGATGCGCGTCGCTATCTGTTGCGCGTCGCGATCCTGATCGCGTAAATGATCGAACAGCTTTAAGGCCAGAGCGGCGGTCAGGGCTTTGGCTTGAAAAAAGCCCATCATCTGGTTCACTGCGTCTTGCTTGGTTAATGCCATTTCATAGCCTCCTATTCTAAAAAGGTGGATAGTTCATCGCACACCGTGGCGAATGCGCTGACGAAACGATCGATCTCTGCTTTGTTAATGGTGAGTGGGGGTTGAATGCGGATCACCGTCGAGCTGTTGGCGGTTATAAACGTCAGGATCTTGTGGTCCTGACAGAGCTTGGTGACAAACTTCATGCAGAACATTTCACCCAGCGACTGCTCCATGCGATCCATGGCCGCTTTCAAGTGGGCCTGCACTGGGTCGGGCAGGAATTTCCAGGTGGTGTGCCAGTCTCCGGGCAGGCGGGTGGCAAACTCGCGGGCAGAAGCACTGACCGCTCCGGCAAAGGTTTGATCGAACTGGATCCCCAGCATCAGACCGCGCCCGCGAATTTCTGCGACGAAGGGATAGCGTGCGGCGACGTCGGTCAGCGCCTGTTTAAAATAGGCACCCAGCCGTTCGGATTGCCCGACCAGATCCTGGGCCAGGATCTCCCGCAAGGCGCTAAGCGCCACCACTGAAGCGACGTTGCCACCGCCAAAGGTCGAGCTGTGCACCAGGAAGCGGTCTGCTGTGCCATAGGCTTTCTGCCAAATATCGGCCCGGCACAGGGTGGCGCCAATGGGGAGAAGCCCACCGCACAGCGATTTTGACAGCATCAGAACGTCTGGCTCGATGTTATCCCATTCACAAGCAAAGAGTTTCCCGGTGCGTCCCAGCCCGGTTTGCACTTCGTCGACCATCAGTAAGGTGTCAGTCTGGCGACAAATCTGCTGAACCGCTTGCAGGTAACCGTCCGGCGGGATATGAACGCCGCCTTCCCCCTGAATAGGTTCGATCATCACGGCACCGATATCGTCGCGGTTCAGCACCTGACGCAATGCTTCTATATCGCCAAACGGCACTTCAACCATCGAGTCCAGCAGCGGGGTAAAATAGCGGCGGTGTTTGTCGCGACCGGTGATGGACAGGGCGCCCAGTGTCTTGCCGTGGTAGCTGTTCTTCAGGTAGGCGATACCCGGTTTACCGGTCGAGGCTTTGGCGATCTTCATGGCGGCTTCTACCGCCTCGGTGCCTGAATTGCTGAAGAAAACCCGGCCCATATTGCCTGGCGACAGCTGGCAGAGTACTTCGGCAAGCTTGGCGGTTTGTTCGGGAATTGAAATGTATTGAATAAAGTTGGGACCTTGAGCATCGAGATAGGTTTTCAATGCATCGATCACCGGCTGCGGGTTATGACCGAGATTGAGGCAACCATAGCCGGCCACCATATCCAGAAAAGCCTCGCCGTCGGTGGTGTAGAGCTGGGTGCCCGCAGCGCGGCGGAATACATTGTCGCAATGCTGCAGTTTGAGGAAATCCACCATCATCGGGTTAATAAACTGGCGATAACGGTCGAGACTGTCCTCCCGAGCGGGATCTTGCGCGATAATAGCGTCGATAAAGGCCAGACGCGTCTCGCTCTGTTTGGCAACGTCCGACTCGCCGGCATAGATATCCTGGTGGTAGTAACGCTTGAGGTTAATGACGCTCTGGCGATCAATCCGCTCGCCATATGAGGCCAGAGGATAAGCCATGAAACCGTGGCGCTCGGCAATTTCACCGATCTCCAGCACCTTCTCCGGCGGCAGATAACGGCCCAGCGAGAAGTTTTCCCGGCGGTTCTCCAAAGACAACACTATGGTTTCCGCCATACAGCCATTCATCTGCTGTTTGATAGTCACATTCAGCGACTCACCTCCCAGCTTGACCGCATCCGTTGCCGTGACGCAGCCGCCATCGATAATCAGAATGTCATCCCGATTTGGGCGGGTGTCAGCCTTGATATCTCTGGGCAGCGCGACGTCGATAAAAATAGATCCAGGCTGCAATTTATACGGGTCGATCACGCCCCCCGCAGAAGTTGCCGCGGCAAAGAGTTTGCAACGTGGGTATAAGTCATTAGGGTCGCTGGTCAGGGTCACTTGCGCGTGATACTGGTCGGGCAGATGGCTGAGTAATTCTTCCCGGTCATGGTTACCGGCGCGGTGCAGCAAATGAAGGGAGAACCCCTGCGCAAGCAATAATCGACTCAGTGCCAGGCAGATAGAACCCGGATAGCCGACAATCGCCACCGGTTCCTGATCCGGTTTAATATCCAGCCAGGATTGAATTTGCATCATGGCCTTGTAACCGGCATAGGTGGTCAATGAATTGCCGGAGGTGACAGGAACCGGGGATTTTTCGGCAGTGGCTTCGCCACGTCGACCCACAATGGAAGTAAACCCGCCCAAACCAACCAGTTCTGCTCCTTCTCCGGCCAACTCTTCAATACCTTGCACTACCCGATTGGCGATGCCACGGGCATCGGCCAGCATTTCATCGGCGACCAGCGGCATATATTTGATCACCCCTTCGCAGGTGGCGCCGGTAGCCGAGGTGATTCTGGCAAAGTTCATAAATGGCACCAGGTTTTCGCGGACCCAAAGGTCGCGTTTGTAACCGCTATGTTGCTCAGTCGAATTACGCTGCAGCAGGTCGAGCATTTTGACGTAACGTTTTAAACCAACCGAGGTCGGATGAGCGATAAATCCAAACTTCATGATGTGGCTTCCTTTGTTTGATCTTGGTCGAAGGCGGTACTGGTTGACTCCGGTTGCAGGGCGGCCCAGGCTTTGCGTTCTTGCAGCGCATCCTGATCGCAGGGGTCACGTTGCCAGCCTTTGGCGGTGGCCAGCGAGATGCCGTCACCTTCGTTGTTATGCCCCAATACCACGGAAAACAGGTTGAGACGTTTCGGGGTGGTCAACGCCTGGCGGATGGCGTCTTCATCGAAGTGGGTGAGCGTTTTGCCCTGGATGTGGAAGTTATTTATCCGTTGTTCGAACTCCGGTTGATCCACATTCACCAGACGCATTTGTCGTGATGTTCGATTAAATAGAATGCGTTCCTGGTAGGTGTTAATCACCGACAGACCACCATTACAGAAATAAAAGACGGTGATGCTTTTATTAAGCAATTGCGGGTGAGTGAGAATATTGTCGATAAAGGCCGGCAGAATATCCGGCACTATCCCTTTGGCCCCGTCGCCGATAAACGCCACCACATGGCTTGGGCTGGTATAAGCCAGATAGCTGGTGGCCAATAGCGCATCGCCCATCAAGGCGCGGCCATACCAGCCGGAGAAACCGCGCCGTGTTTTAGCGACATTGCGCACCGCAGAGATACCGCAGCGGCCCACATCGTAGACGCCGGTAAAATCGAAGTTTTCCGTCTCGATTAAATTCTCTATCACCTGATTCAATTGGCAAAAGAAGTAGTTGGCCGACATCGGCAGGCTGGGCAACTGACTCACCACGTCAGAAGGGGAATCCAGATAGGCGGCAATCAGCGTCCGGCGTTTATCGCGCAGCGCGGGGCTGACGGCAAGATGGGCTTTTACGGCGCGCAAAAAAGCCAGGCAATTCATGTGCAGATGCACATCGGCATACGGCGACAGGTGCTGTTCATCATGGGTGAGTTGCACCAGATGCACCTTGCGCTCCAGGCGACCGTCGGAAAATGGCGTGGTGATCTGAGCGACGCGGCTCTTAATCATAAACAGACTTTGTTCGCTCATGGCGTTGAGCTTGTCGTTGGTGTGCAGATAGTTGTACACCCGTGGACTGTAGCCATAAATTGCCAGGGTGCCCAAATAATGGGGGTTACGTTTACCTTGGTAATATTTGGGGGCTGAACCTGGGTGCGCTAATGAGTCCACCAGCGCGAGGCCGGCAGCATCGGCAATTTCATGGATCAGGGCGTACTCGTCATCACTGACTGGGCCAAGTTGCCAAAGTACTCTCTCGGGGCCCTCGTTGAGCAGCGCCATCGCTTGGGTAAAGCTGTCGGTTATTGGCGGGACGTCATCGTTCGGCAGGTTGGATATCGATACCGGTTCCTCAATGTCGCCTTCCAGCGAAAGGGTAGATTCCAGCACGTTTTGCGTCGCCAGGATCACCACCGGGCCGAGGTTCTGATGATAAAGGCGAAATGCTTCGCTCAGACCGGCGACTATCCCTTCTACGTCGTCAATATAGACATACGGAATGCGTTTGGCGGTCAACACCTCACGCATGTCTTCCGTCGGCGTCAACGTACCCTGAAAGCCATACCACAGATTGCTGCGGTTTTCCGCCGCGACAATAATGCCCTGGGCCGCGGTTTCCTTCAGGTTGGTTAAGGTGCCCTTAAACTCATCCATCATGCCGGAGGTCACTATGCCCAAAAACGGTATGCGATAAAGCTGCCAGTTGGCCATGGCGCCACAGGCAATGGCATGTTCGTTGGGGCCGCGCAGAATGAGCGCGCCACGGGCTTCGGCATGCCGGTCCAGATAACCGATTAAATTGGAGATGACCGAGCCGGTGTAGTAAGACACCAGCCAGCGGTTTGCGGTGGTGCGTTCAAAGAACTGAATCAACTGTTCGCCGAGGGTATTGTGCAGCGCCAATGCGCCGATCGGCTTGACCCGGCGATTGGTGTAATTCATTTCAAAAAAGTCCATCCACAGACATAACAATTCAGTCTGGAAGATCGCCGGATCTTCGCTGCGGACAATCTCGCGATATTGCTGGGGCAAATAACGGAACGGAGAACGCAATTCACGAATAAAGGCGACGGTCGAAAAGGTGGTGTAAAACGCCGGAATGCCGCTGGTTTGCAATGCGCTGTAAAATGCATCCAGATCGCGGTCAATTTGTTCAATGCTGTTGTCAGCGTGTGTAGGCGATATCTGGTCGTAGAACAACATCCCCAAATGGAATGCGGGGCGCTGTTCCAGAGCATGGGTGTAAATAATTTTACCCGTCGCCTCCGCCAGGCTGGCACATTGGATGATGCGGATATTGATCGTTTTATTCTGACTTTTCAGGAAATGGACGGCTTTTTCACGCGCTTCCAGATACAGCGAATCTGATTCCAATTCAAACAGCTTGGGGGGAAGCTCCGACTGGATATGGACACGGTTAAACACATAATCGCGAATGTCATTCAACACACTGAGCCCGGTCTGGAAAAATGCCGGATTACGCGTTACCACGACGACACCTACCGTAATGGTATCCGGATCCATTCCTCGACATGACGTTGGGTCCGCCTGCCAAATTTGCTCATAGGAAGCGGAGTTTGCTGGTCTTGCTTGTCCTGTCATGGTGCTCATGATCGAATTCCTTATGTAGCCAAAATGTAGTGATGACATGGGTCGATCGGGCAAATTTGGCACTATAAAGCCCGCAACGGTTCTGCCTGCGGCGGGGGGCCGTCTGCATCAACCATCGTTAAGTGCGGCGGGTCGCCGCGATTTATTTCTGTTGGGTAGGGCGTGGATCAGCCATCAGCGTCAGGTTCTTCTCCGCGTTGGATAATGACCGTTCCGCTATCGCCATCGAGGATCAGAGTGTCTCCGCTGGCAATCAGTTGGGTGGCTACTTTCAGGTTGACTACGGCGGGGATGCCAAACTCTCGTGCCACAATGCAACTGTGTGAAAGCGTGGATCCGATATCGGTGACAATACCGGCCGCCAGTGCGAATAACGGTGTCCAACTGGCGTCGGTAAAGCGCGCCACCAGGATTTCGTTGGGTTGAAGCTCACCAGCCTGGGTTGGCAGGTCGGTAATGACTCGCGCTTTTCCCACCACTTTGCCGGGGCTTGCGGCAAGGCCGGTGAATACGCCGGCGGTATTATCCGCTGCGGGGGTTTTCATTTTCGGCGTGTAGGAACCGATAATCGCCAACGGCGGCTCTTCAGCATGCAAGTTCAATAAATGCTGGTGGCGATTCTGATCGAGCAGTGTCTGCGCAAAAGCCTGTTGTGCCGGGATTTTACCCGCCATATAGGCGCGGAACTGCTCGAAATCGACATAAGGGAGGTCGCTCATTTTAACGACGCCCTGAGTTTCCAGGCGTCGCAGAACTTCCAGCATAATGCAGCGATAGAACCAGGTTTCGGTGATAAAGGTGGGGCGGGTGGCCTCACGGCGTTCGGCCATCACGGCATATAGCCTGGTCAGGGTTTTTAACTTGAATCGACCGACCCATGTCATTTCTTTGAACAGTGCTTCGCTGTCCTGATGACGCAGCCTTTCCGTTTCTCTGAGTTTCTTTTGCAGATCCACCGGGTGCTGCAAATACATTTTCATTACCTGCAACAGATAACTGGGATCATCATTCCAGCGCGGAATACTCAACTCAAATTCCTGGCGACCACGGGTGCCAAATTCAAACAGGAAATCCTTAAAATCGCCCTGCCAGAATGCGCGGGAGATCTCATCTTCGGGCAAGATGTTGACCAATTCATTGGCGCTGTGCTGTTCAAACAGCGCTTTCAGTGCAGGTTGTCGATTGACCTTGTCCACCATTTTGATGATACCCAGCGTCACTTCAATGGTGCGCAGGTTGTTCATCGACGCCTTGATGCGATTTTGCAATCCCTGGCCCCGGCCTTTGAGATAGCGTTCGCAGGTTTGCGCCAGGGCGTCATAGAGGGCAAATGATTGCAGGAAAAAAGGCATGTAAGCGGCGCAACTGTCGAGGAAAAAGCGGTCAACCCGTTGCAGTTCTTGCTCCAGTTCAACCAGAGACAGGGCGGTTAAATCCAGCGCCAGAAAGCGGCGGGTTTCCTGTTGGCGTAAAGCAATCATCTGTTCGACGGTGTTGGCGGCACTGCGCAGATTGTGAACCTGCTGTTTGAGCCAATACCAACCACTTTTGACGTAGCTCCAGCCTTGCACGCCTTTCCCATAGGGATTCTCATAATGGCTGAAGTCAATGTCGGCGGTGGCATAACGGGTGGTGAATTTCATTTCATCACGGGTCGGCGGACACTGCCTGAGCATATAAGCCGAACCGGAAATATTCAGATAAACATAGCCCTGTATATACCCCATGTAGATTTGCCAATCGCTGATATCAGCAAGTCCCATGGTTTTAATCGCCGGGCCATGAATATGTTTCTGGTAGAACCGACAAAACGACAATCCCAGCGGCGTCATCAATCCAGTGACAATCTCTCCTGTGTCCATCCGCGAGAAAAAGGCCCGATCCTTGATCGCCTGATCGTTCTCCCAGGGATTGGCGTAGATAACCTGAGCAGGCTTGGCCTGGGTAGTGACAGGCCGTGCCTGTAGCAGCCAGACCTGGTTATCTTTTACCGCCCATTCAATATCCAGTTCGGTGCGGTAAATAAGTTGGGCCTGTCTGGCCAGGGTGACCAATTGACGCAGCTGCTCCGGGGTCAAACTGGGTATATCGCGTTTGGCCTCAGGGGTGGCCAGTAGCGTCACTTGCCCCTGAGCATCCCGCTGGCAGTAATGCGATTTGTGGCGGATTTGCCGATCGCAAAGGTTGGCACTGGCTTTGTCCAGAGTGAAGCTGTCCGTGGTCACCTGTCCGGAGACCACGCCTTCTCCCAGGCCCCAGCAGCTGTCGATCACCACCTGATCGGCATTGCCGGTCAGTGGATCCTGGGTAAACATCACCCCGGCGGCATCGGCGTCCACCATCACCTGCAACACCACGGCAATCTCGCTTTCCGAGGCGTGCGTCTGGCTGTAGTGCGCCGTCCGTTCTGCCCACAATGACGCCCAGCAGGATTGCACCTTGCGTAATACCTCCTCGGCGCCCTTAACATGCAGATAGGTGTCGTACTGTCCGGCAAAGGATTGATGTTGGCCGTCTTCCTCCAATGCCGAGGAACGAACGGCAATGGAGGCGTCATCGCCCAATTGCTGATAAGCGTCGTTGATTGCCTGCTGCAAAGAGGTGGGCACATTAGCGCCCAGAATAATATCGCGTACCTCGCCTCTGGCACCCTTCGTCAATATCTGCCCGGGAACTGTGGCTTCAATAAATTGCTGGTAAGCCTGGACAGTGATGCAAAATGCCGGCGGTACCGGCAGGCCGGCTTTGATTAGATGATTTAATGAATACCCTTTACCACCCAGATGGTGATGCTTCAGCATCGGATCACCGGAGAGTTCGACAATCAGTGAGCGACTCATGACGACATCTCCAGATTGGCGGCGAAATCTATTGGGGGGAACTCCTGAGCCAGAGCCGCTTTCACAGCCGTTGCCGCCTCAAGCCCGGCAGACACCGCACTTTCAATATTGCCGATACCGACGCTGTCCTGATTGGCGAAATGGATGTTTTTAAACGGTTGGCGAGCAAGGTTAAACACCCCCTGCGCTTGTTGCCCGACCACGGAGGTCACCAGTCCCGCTGGCCAATACCAGATGTGGATATCTTCGATCATGCTGGCGGGGATCCCCAGGTTGCGCAGGACTTTGGCGATTTCGACATAGGTTTGCTGCTGCAACGCCACAAACTCGTTTTTTGCGGTACGATCCTGGCGCTCCGAGCGGGTGGTGGGTTTCAGCAAGGTCAGAACACCGACGTCGGCACCCGCCTGATTATCCATCCAATTGGCGACCAGACAGGTGCCTGCTTTACACCAGGAATACGGCTCGTTGGCTGCGTCAGGTTCGATCAGATAACCGCCGAATGAATGACTGAGCAGGGGTTTTTCCAGCAAGACATTCGCCAGATAATAATCTTCGTGGCGGATTTGCTCGAGTGCGGCCAACTGTTCGGCAGGCAGCGCCGGTAGCCAGCTTGCCAGTTCGGTTTTGGGCGCAGCCCAAATCACTTGTCGGGCCATCACCCGGCTGAGTTCGCCATTGACGATGACCTCAATGAGCGTCCCGTTTGGCTGAGGGGTGATGGCTTGCAGTTGAGCATGACTTTGCAGCCGGATAGTGTCATGGCCGCTCAGGTAATCGTACAGACCGGCGCTGATGCCGCCATTTCCCCCTGGCAGCGTGACCAGATTTCCGCGCAGGTAACCGACCAGAAAATGCAATCCGACATAGGCAGATACGTCATGAATATCCAGACACTCAACCCGCAGTGTGGTGGCCACGGCATTTTCCACTAACTTGCCCAGTTTACGCGGTGGTTGCAGATGTTCCGGCAACAGGCCGAGTTTGTCCGGCTCAAACAGATAGTCGTGAAGGGAAAGGTTATCCAGCAGCGCCATGTGCTCATGACTCCAGGCGCTGTCCGGTGTCCAGGGCAGACTTGGATAGTGTTTGCTGCGTGGGGAGAATTTATCCAGAAAAGTATAAAGCTCGGCAAAAATAGGGTCGCCCAGTTGCTTGGCTGCCACGACATAAGGTTTACCTATAATCGCATGTAAAAAAAGTTGGCCGGTCAGTCCCCAAACCGAGAGTTTGAGCAAGTAGGCGGGGTATTTGAGAAAACCCAGGGTGACCTCACCCAGGCAACGGAGCAGTAAAAAGGTATCGAAAAAAACCAGGGTATCTTTTTCATTGGATTTGTAAGCCTGATCCAGGCCGATTTTTTTCAGCAGGCGCATCATGGACGAGTCTGGCTGCGGTTGCTGAAAACAGACCCCGGCGATGGGGAATTTCAGCGTGCTGACGGTGTTATAACGGGCATTTCCGCCGAAGGTTGGGCTTTTTTCCAGAACCAGAACCCGCTTGTGGGTCAACTCAGTGGCCGCTGTCAACCCAGAGACGCCGCCACCAATAATCACCACATCATATTTGTCTTCCAGTGGCGGGGACGTGGGGGGGGCAGGGAGCGTAACGGGCGTTGAAAAGGCGCGAGTGGGGAAGGTCCGTGGCTGCGGCTTGCGGCGATATTGCACATGCAGCATATAAAATGCGGCCAGAGCGAAGAGGGCGTCTAAAAATATGACCTGCGGCTGGGAATGATGTAACAGGGTGACAAAGATGGCCATCATCAGCAGTTGACCGTAAATCACTAACGTAGTCCAGAGCGGGTTAAGCATCAACACCAACCCCGATCCGAACAGCACTGCGCCTACCAGAATATTGACTGCTGCGCCGTGTTCCGCCAGCCAGAAAGTGATCCCCTGATACCAGGTACCCTGGTTGGCAATCGCCGCTAGCTTGAGAGTTTCAGCCACACTTTCCAGTTCAGGGAAGGCTTTGGCCAGCCCCGCCAGCATATAAAGAACGGCAAAGAGTCGTTGAATAATCATAATGCCGTTCCCCGTAAACCCAACTTACGGGCCACAATTTCTCTTTGGATATCATTGGTGCCGGAGAAGGTCCGACTGGGGATCATATTCAACAGATGGCGAACCAGACCAAGCTCTTGATCCATGGCGGCTCCACCAAAGGTTTGGATGGCATCGAGGCCGGATTGGACCGCGTATTCAGAGATTAACAGCTTGCTCATGGCGATATCGGCTTCAGCCTCAAGACCTTGATCGTGTCGCCAGCAGGCGCGATAGAGCATTAACCGGCACTGTTCCAAGCGTAACTTCATATCAATAATGCGATTGGAAACTGACTGGAATTGGCCTATCGCCTTGCCAAATTGCCGACGTTGCTTGGCGTAGGCCAGGGTGGTTTCGAGCAGGCGCTCCATCGCGCCGATAAACAGGGCGGACAGACAACCTTTCTCCCATATCATCGAGTCATGGAAGATCGCGCCTCCCGCCCCCGGTTTGCCGATCAACTGGGATTGCGGGATAAAGAGATCTTGAAAAGTCACCTCACTCCAGGGGCAATTGGAAAGACAATCTTTTGGGCGGACTTCGCCCACGGATAATCCCGGCGTGCCTTTTTCGATCAGAAAAGCCGAAACGCCCATAAAACCGTGGTCAGGATTAGTTTTGGCGTAAGCGATAAAGAGGTCGGCGATAGGGGCGTTGGTGATAAAAACTTTATTACCGTTAAGTATATAGCCACCGTCGCAGGGCTGTGCCGTCGATTTCATACTATAAATATCCGAACCGGCATCGGGTTCGGTTGCGGCATTGGCCGCAATTAAGCTGCCGGTGACCAGAGGTTCAAGATATTTGGCTTTTAATTCACTGGAACCAAAGCGATAGAGCGGAATAACGCAGGCACATAAGTGGGCGCAGAGTGAGAATGAAAGGCCTATATCGCGGCTTCCTCTTCCCAGGGCCTCTATCATCAATGCGGTATCTAAAGCCCCCATTTCCAAACCACCAAAGGTGGATGAAACAGGGCCACGCACAAAACCATAAGCGGCCGCTTGTTTCCATAAATCAATGTTTACTGTCTGTTGCGATAGCCTGGAGTGTGCATTTGGATCCAGAACATTAAAGGCAAAACGATAGGCTGACTCATACAGTTCCACCTGATTATTTGAGAATTTAAAATCCATGCAACACTCCGCAATCTATAACATTAATTAAATTTGCTAATACATATAACTGCGAGGAAGATAAATCACAAACGCATGCAATGCTATCAAATGTAAATAAATGTTTATTTTTGTGGTTATATGTTGCAGTTTTATTAAAATTTTGTTTTATCTAACTGTTTTTTATTGTGTTTATAAAATGGCGTCTTTGACATAATAAATTACAAACATCAATGTGTTTAATATAAATTAAACTAAACATATTAAATTATTAATTATTGATGTGCTAATTAATTTATGCGGAGGAAGCCTTTTGGGGTTGATTTTCAAGATTGATTATTAAGGCGTTTAAATCTGATCGCGTATCCGTTAATCCGAAAATAAATCCCATGATCCATGAGATTATTAACATCTTAATTATCTGCTGCCTGATATTTTGTTATCAGGGTAATCAATGTGGGTGTATATCACCCAGCGGTATTAGATAGGGGAATTGCATTGTTTCAATGTGCAAAATCACTGCTTGTCATGCCCGTCATTTTTCGAGCCGACCACAGACCGATATGAACCTGATGAGTGACTTCTTTAATGGTGGGCATCACGATTCTTTAGGTTTTGGTCTTCTCGGATTCTAGTGGGCGAATCGTCGTTGGTGAGTTGTCCGCACATCGTGAGAGCATGTTTATTCGCTTCACCGTTACTGAAGTCCTCCCTGCGTAAACTGTCACACCGTTTTTTCCCCAATCTGTTCGATGTCATCCCCGGCAGATGCGCCGCCAACGCTTGATCAAGGCAGTGCAAAGGTTAAAATAGAGTGATGCGATTGCGCTTAACTCTTTCATGGAGATAGAGATGAACTGGTATCAAGTGGCGTTATGGACCATGATTTTTCTGAAGTCCGGGGCGTTCCTGGTGTTCGTTTGGTGGTGGATGTTCAAGCGTGCAACCAAGCCTTATGTTCGCCCGGAAAATGTCGTCATTGATGAAACGCCAGAGGATGAAAATCTGACCATGGAAGACGTTATGAAGAAACACGGGATTACACGCGTGGAAAATCAAACTCAATAACTCGGTCCCGGTATAGACAGCCCCCGGTGACAACCCCGCACCCTTTGAGCGCGGGGTTGTTGGTTTTAGCTCTTGCAGCCCATCAGCTCCGGCAGCACCCCTGGCTTGTTCTTCAGTGAAGCCTGCACATCCTCCGGCAGACCCGCCCAGATAATCAGCCCGGTGCGCTTTTCGATCTCGCTGACCGTTACGCGGTACTGGCAGAAATCGGCACTTTTCGGGGTGTTTTGATCAAACAAGAACGCGGCGTAGTGGTTCACTTCCGGGCTGCTGTTGATGAAAATCACCTTCCAGTAGGCGCTGGGGATAGTGTGCGCTTTTTGAGTCCCCGGCAGTTTGCCCATATCACGTTCATACAGCGGGCCGGTGACGGTATACACCGAGCTGATATCCGCCCGGTCAATCAGCTTGCGTTCCTGATCTTCCAGCCGCGCCCAGGATCCCTGGTTCAGATCGGCCTTCTGCGGCGTGATGTTGGAAAGGTAGTTCAGCGACTCCCAGTCAGACACCCCCGCCAGCGAGGCCAGCGGCGCCTGATGCCCACGGTCAACTTTCAACGCCGCATTGGCGCCGGTGTAATCCGCCGGTACCAGCGTATCTGCCGGGTTCAGCGCCGGGTCGGTTTTCCAGTTGCGATCTTTGCCGCTGGCCGGCGTGTCCTTGGTGATGTGGTAAGCCACCCAGTTGGCGAACTTGGTGCTGCTGTTATTGTTCAGAGTATAAGCGTGGCGAACGATAGATACGTTGCTACTGCCACCGGTCGGGCAACCCACCGCGCAGTTGTCGATGGATTCGAGCGTTTCGGCCGAAACCTGAGTGGCAAACAGCAGGGCGGCCAGGGCTAACATCTTGTTAAAGCGCATATTCATATCCTCAATAAGTTAAAATATACTGTATTTATTTACAGTGTTTTTAACTTATATCAGTGAAATGAATACAACAATGCAACACATTCAGGTTATGAATGTGCTACAGCTGATACACAAAGTTGTGTCGAATTGGAGGGGAAATCGAGAGCGGCGATAGCAGCAGGTGGCTAACCTTCGATACCACCGACTAATAAGGCTGGTGCTTATTCCAACAGGTTATTTACGGTGCGGCGCACATACTGCGTCATCTGTGCCAGATCGTCAGGCGACACTGGCCCTCCGCCGGCACGTACTACCTGCTGTTCTATCTGGGCGATCTCCTGCTCGACCTTATTGGCAATCTGCACCTTGACGATTTTATCCACCGACGAGAGCAGGACTTTCAACACCACTTTCAACGCAACGTTCTCGCAGAACGAGTCGTAGTGGTGAACTGCCGGCGGCGCAACGGGTGGCTCGGGTGCGCGCGGGGCCATAGCCTTGAAACTGTCTACATTTTCAATAATAAGATCCATGTCTCTTATTAGTTCATCAAAATCTTTAGACACTGACTTATTTCCCTTCGCTATGCGCAAAAACAGAACGCCCGCCATCAGGGCCAATGCCGGTGATAGACGGGCAGAACGAATTTCGACCGTGACGTTCAGGTAGTGAATGGCAGGCTGAGCGGCATTTTAACCTTGCTGCGGGTTGGCAACAAGATGGGGCCGAACGAATCCGCGGCCCCACCGGGTAGATAACGGAAGGTTATTGCTTAACTTTTCAGCTTGGCAGTGATTTTCGCCACGTGTTCGCCCTGATAACGGGCAATGGTCAGTTCTTCCTGGCTGGGCTGACGCGAGCCGTCACCCCCGGCGATAGTGGTCGCGCCATAGGGCGTGCCGCCGCGGGTGTGGGAGACGTCAAACAGTTCGGGCGTGGCGTAGCCGATCGGAACGATAATAAAACCGTGGTGCGCCAGCGTGGTCCAGGTGGAGGTGATAGTGTGTTCCTGGCCGCCACCGGTACCGGTGGACGAAAATACGCTGCCGACCTTGCCATACAGCGCGCCGGAAGCCCACAGTCCCCCGGTTTGATCGAGGAAGGTGCGCATCTGCCCGGCCATGTTGCCAAAGCGGGTAGGGGTACCGAAGATAATGCCATCGTAATCGGCCAACTCCTGTGGCGTGGCGACAGGCGCTTTTTGATCGCTTTTGCCGCCGGCCTTGGCGAAGGCATCCGCTGGTATGGTTTCCGGCACCCGTTTCACGGTGACTTCAACGCCGCTGACCCTGCGCGCACCTTCTGCTACCGCTTCTGCCAGAGTTTCGATATGCCCGTACATTGAGTAATAAAGGACCAAAACTTTTGCCATGTTGCGTTCCCCGCTCGGTGATTAAAAGAAATGCCCCATAAGCATAGAAGTGAATGCTGAACTTATCCTTGAACCTTATTTGATGCCGGCTATCGCCAGCAGCGCACCGAAGGCGATCAGCAGGCCGCCAAAGGCTCTGTCGATGCCTTTACGCAGGCGCAGCAGGCGCGCATTGACGCCCGGCGCGGAAAACAGCAGCGCTACAGCGGCAAACCAGAGAATATGGGCAACCGCAATAAACAGCCCATAGCCGATCTGCACGCTGAGCGGCGTCTGCGGATTGACCACCTGCATGAACAGGCTGACGATAAAAATAGTGGTTTTGGGGTTCAGCACATTGGTCAAAAAACCGGTCTTCAGCGCGGCGAAGTCACTGGTGGCGGCTGTGTCTTCGTGGGAAGAGGCAGCGGCGGCAGCCCCGGCGTGGCGCAGCATGCTGACACCCAGATAAATCAAATAGGCGGCACCGATCGCCTTCAGCAGAGTAAACAACCACAGCGACTGTTGGATCAACACGCCGACACCGACCAGGGTATAGCTCACGTGGATCACCACACCGGTGCCGATACCGCAGGCGGTCAGCACCCCGGCGCGGCGGGAAAGGAGCAGGCTGTTGCGTGACACCATGGCAAAGTCCGGCCCGGGGCTGATAACGGCGAGTAAAGTGATGGTGACGACGGCGAGGAGTTCAGTCATAGTTATCCTGTAAAAAATCAGAAGAGAGTGGCTGATTTATAAGAGGAATAGCCGGCGGTGACAAACGATGAAAACTGACAGTATCAGTGAGAAAAACTCACGCAAAATTAATCGGCCGCTGTCACTGGGCGGGCTGCGCTGCTTTGAGGCCGCTGCGCGACTGGAAAGCTTTACGCAGGCGGCGAGCAGCCTGAACCTGACGCACGGGGCCGTCAGCCGTGCGGTCAGAGCGCTGGAGGATGAGCTGGGGATTGCGCTGTTCGAGCGCCGCCACCGGCGGGTATATCTTACGCCAGCCGGGCACACGCTGTTTCAGGCGTCTCAGCAAGCATTCGGCATTCTGGATCATACGGCGCAAACGCTGCGCCAGCAGGCGCAGGACGCGCCGCTGGTGTTGTCGTGCGAGCCAACGTTATTGATGCGCTGGTTGATACCGCGTCTGCCGGCGTTTCAGCAGGCGCACCCGGAAATCAACCTGCAACTGGTGGCCGGTGGCGGGCCATTTTCGTTTCATGACGGCATTACCGCCGCTATCCGGCGCAACGATTTTGACTGGGGGGATAAGCTGCACAGCCTGGCGTTGTTCAGCGAGCGGGTCGGGCCGGTGTGCAAACCTGAAACGCTGCGGCGCTGGGTAACCCTTGGCGACGGCCAACTGCAGTTGAGCCACGACGCGGTACTGCTGCATTCCGCCACCCGTCCCGATGCCTGGCGGCAATGGGCGCAGGGGAAAGGCGTGGCGCTGACTGGCCAGCCGGAGCAGCGTTTTGACCATTTCTATTTCAGCCTGCAGGCGGCAGTGGCGGGGATGGGGATTGCCATCGGCCCGTGGCAGCAGGTACGCGATGATGTGGCCGCCGGTTTGCTGAGCGCACCCTTTGGTTTTACGCCGGATGGCAGCGGTTACTGCCTGTTGTCGCCACAGGAAATCAGGCCGGGCAGCGCGCTCGCCCGGCTGGCGGATTGGCTGAAACTCAGTGCAGACGCCTGAGCTTTTGCTCCAGCCGCTGCCGTTGCCAACGGCTGAAAACCTCTGGCAGCAGTAGGGTGCGCACGACAGGCGAGTGACACCCGCGGCCGACGAGGGCTAAACTACACTTGCAGTGTGTCCGGCCCATTAACGGAGGAAACAATGACATCATTTCGTGGCATCAAACGGGTATTGCTGAGCGACGGCGCCATCAAACATGTGGTCGTGGAGGACGACGTGGGCGATGAATGCACCTTCGCCGCCAAAGACTATATTTCCGAGGGGATCCAGCCGCCGTTGGAAGAGCTGCCAGAAGTGGCGGCGCTGGATGATTAAAAGGTGACGTTGCGGATAAAACGCAGCGGCCGATCGGTGCGGTTGACGTAGGCATAGTGCTGATCGCTGTTGAACACCTGGGTTTCACCGGCATCCAGCGTCAGGGTCTGTTGTTCCAGCACCAGCGTCAGGCTGCCGGTGATCACATAGATAATTTCGTTCCAGCCTGCGGCATCCGGCAGCGAGTCGTAGCGTTCGCCCGGCATCAGCGCCCATTCCCACAGCTCCACCCGCTGACGTGCGGGCACGCTGGCGACGAACACCGCCTGGCTTGCCGGCTCGCGCCCCTGCCAGGCCAGCTCACCCACCAGATGATTGCCGCGTGCTTCCGGTGCCTGGATCAGATCGGTGAAGGCGATATTCAGCGCCTCGGCAAGTTTGTCCAACACCGCCAGGCTGACGTTGCGGTCACCGGCTTCAATCCCGGCCAGCATGCGACGGCTGACGCCGGATTTTTCCGCCAGCGCCATCTGGCTTAGCCCGGCTTGCTGGCGGTATCCGCGCAGGTTGCTGCTCAGATATTGCAGCACTTTGAGCGCGTCATGTTTTTCATTGTGCACTATATTGCTCATCCGCAGGCATTCCCTCATACTGGTGCGATCTGTGCATTATATTGCACCCGGCATTAAGGGCAAGTCAGTGTCTGCAGTAAAAAAATCCTTTATTTCCACGCTTATTTTCAAAATCAAACTTCAGGAAGCGGTGCTGATTTTCATCACCATGATCTGGGGCGGTACCTTTTTGGCCGTGCATCATGCCATGCAGGTCAGCGGGCCGTTCTTTTTCGTCGGGCTGCGTTTTGCCGCCGCCACGTTGGTGCTGACGCTGTTCTCCCTGCGCACCCTGCGCGGGTTGACCTGGTATGAATTGAAAGCGGGCGTGTTTATCGGCATTGCCATCATGTTTGGCTACGGTCTGCAAACCGTTGGGTTGCAAACGATCAGCAGCAGCCAATCGGCGTTTATTACCGCCATGTATGTGCCGATGGTGCCGTTGTTACAGTGGCTGGTGCTGGGGCGTTTTCCCGGCGTGATGTCGTGGGTCGGCGTTCTGCTGGCGTTCACCGGCCTGATGCTGCTGGCCGCGCCGAGCAGCGCGGATATGACGCTCAGCGCGGGCGAGATACTGACATTGATCGGCACGCTGGGCATGGCGGCCGAGATCATTCTGATTGGCGCCTATGCCGGTAAGGTGAATATCAAACGGGTGACGGTGGTACAACTGGGGACGGCATCGCTGGCCTCGTTCCTGATGATGGTACCGACCGGCGAGGCGGTGCCGCCATACACCAGCTATCTGCTGTACAGCGCGATAGGACTGGGTATCGCCAGCGCCATGATTCAACTGACGATGAACTGGGCGCAGCGCAGCATGTCACCGACGCGCGCTACGGTCATTTATGCCGGCGAACCGGTCTGGGCGGGGATCGTCGGGCGTATTGCAGGCGAACGTTTACCGGGGGTTGCCCTGTTGGGCTGCGGGCTGATTGTGTTGGGCGTGCTGGTCAGCGAACTGCGCATTCGCCGCAAAGGCAAGGCAGCGGCGCTGGCTGAATAAGGCCCGGCAGGCCGGGCCCTCGGTGTCAACGTGCGGCGTTGTCCGCCAGCGGCAGGATTTTACGGTTGCGCAGCAGCGCATTCAGAATAATGGCGCCGAAGGTGGCTGTCCCTATGCCCCCCATGGTGAAGTTGCCGATGGTCAGCGCAAAATCGCCGGCACCCAGCACCAGTGTTACGGCCACCATAATCAGGTTGCCGTTATCGCCCAAGTCGACCTTGTTTTGCACCCAGATACGCGCGCCGGCAACGGCAATCAAACCGAACACCACCACCGAGGCGCCACCCAGCACCGGGCCTGGAATAGTGTGGATCAGCGCACCGAACTTGGGTGAAAAGCCCAGAACAATCGCCACCGCCGCTGCGGCGACAAATACCAGGGTGGAGTAAATTTTGGTTACCGCCATCACGCCGATATTTTCAGCATAGGTCGTGACCCCGGTGCCGCCTACCGAGCCAGACAGCAGGGTCGCCAGCCCGTCGCCGACAAAGGCGCGGCCGATATAGGGATCAAGATTCTGGCCGGTCATCCCTGCCACCGCTTTCACATGTCCGAGGTTTTCCGCCACCAGAATGATCGCCACCGGGGCAATCAACAGCATGGCGTGCAGGTTAAACACCGGCGCGGTGAACTGCGGCAGGCCAAACCAGGCCGCCTGGCTCAGCGCGCTGTAATCCACCGGCTTGCCGAGCCCAAAACCGTTGGTCACGACCACATAAATCAGGTAGGCGGCGATCAGCCCGAGCAGGATCAGCAGCCGCTGCATCAATCCACGGGTGAATACCGCCACCGACCCGATGCATAAAATGGTGACCACCGCCATCCAGCTGTCAAAATTGGACGCCGAGACGCTGCGTACGGCGATAGGTGCCAGGTTCAGGCCGATCGCCATCACCACCGCCCCGGTCACCACCGGCGGCATCAGGCGTTCGATCCAACGGGTGCCGACGCTCATCACCACAAACCCAATCAGCAGATACACCACCCCGCAGGCGATGATGCCGCCCAGCGCCAGCGCAATGTTGGGGTTCGCGCCCTGGCCGCTGTAACCGGTGAGGGTGATCACCAGCCCGACAAACGCCGCGCTGGAACCGAGGTAACTCGGCACCCGGCCGCCGACCACCAGGAAAAACAGCAGCGTGCCGATGCCGGACATCAATATGGCCAGGTTGGCGTCAAAGCCCATCAGCAGCGGCATCAGCACCGTGGCGCCAAACATGGCCACCGCGTGTTGCAAGCCCATAACCAGCGTTGGCACCAGCGGCAGCCTTTCATCGGGTGCGACCACCGCACCGTCCAGATTGCCTTGCTTCATGCGCCATTGGGGAAACCAGGTATTCGCCATCGTCATCTCCAAAAACAGGGGGGCAGGTTAGGGGCGCAGGTGAGTGCGCGTTACGGCATTATCGGCAAATCATTGTTTCAATAACGGGTGATAGCGGCGATCGAAGTAAGCCAGCCCGTGGCTTTCGTCATTACGCGCCAGCGCCACCGCCTGACAGAACAGAATGTCATGGGTGCCGACGCTGACAATTTGGCTAATCCGACAATCGAAAGAGACCACTGCGCCATGCAGAATGGGGGAGCCGGTTGCCAGCGTGGACCAACGGGCGGCGGAAAAACGCATGTCCATCGGCGTTTTTCCGCCAAACAGATTCGACAGCGACTCGTGTTCCGCCGCCAGCGTATTGACGCACAGCGTCTGGTTTTGCTTGAACACCGAATACACCGATGCGGAGCGGTTCAGGCACACCAGCAGCGTCGGGGGCGTATCGGTAACGCTGCATACTGCAGAGGCGGTAAACCCGGCGCGGCCTGCTGGGCCGTCGGTGGTAATGATATTCACGGCCGAACCCAGGCGCGCCATCGCGTCGCGAAAGTCCTGTTTTTCTACGCCCTGTGGCACAAGTGGCGCGCTGGCAAGAAGGGTTTGGGTTTGCATACTTTTTCTCCTGTGGCTAGCCCATCTTGAAGGGCCTGGCGGTTGAACTCAGTGTTTCAGTCCTGTGGGCTCAAGCTGGGCGTCCGCAGGGCCGCAAGCAGACGACTGGCCGTGGGTTTTCAGCAACCAACCGAGCAGAATACGGTTAAAGTTGTCGGCATCCGTCACGCTCATGGCATGGCCGCCGTACGCCATCTGCGCCAGTTCACCGAACGGCAGGCTCTCCGCCAACTGATGCGAGCAGTGATAGGGCACCAGCAAATCGTCGCGGGAACACAACGCCAGCGTCGGGGTGGAAATGTCCGCCAGGTACGGGCGGAAATCGGCATTCATCAGCGCACTCAGGCGGCGTAACAGGTTTTCTGTGCCCTGGAAATGCGCCACCTGATGCGTCAGCTCCTCATCCAGCAGCGCTTCGTGTCGCGACAGCCAGTCGGCGGGGAACAAGAACAGCGGCTGGGCGCGCACATAGGCTTCCACGCCGCTGTTGAGCAGCAGGTCCTGGCGCACTTTGAAGCAGCGCCGGGTCTGGCTGTCCAGCGTTGGCCAGCCATTAACCACCACCAGTTTTGCGACCAGTTCCGGGTGCGTGAGCGCCAACTGCAGGCCTATCATGCCGCCAAGCGCGTGGCCGACGAAATAACAGTGTTCAACGCCAATCGAGCGCAGCAACTGCGCCACCTCATCCGCCATATCGGCCATGCTGTAGCCGGCCGGCACCTCGCCTTGGCTGCGGGCGGTGCCCTGATGATCGTAAACCACTACCCGGAAATGCTCGCTCAGCGCTTCAATCTGCGGTTGCCAGAAACTGCCTGCGCCGCCCAGACCGGCAGAGAGCACCACCGTGGGGGCGAGCGGGGTGTCTTTTCCCAAAATCTCAAAGTACATTCTCTATCCTCTGTGGATAAGGATTCAGCGGCCGATATGGGCCACGGTGGCAATTTCAATCAGTGCGTCCGGTTTCACCAACCCGCACTGAATGCAGTAGCGCGCCGGTTTGTCGCCAGGAAAATACTCCGCATAGACCTGATTGATGGCGGCATAATTTTGCCAGTCGGTGAGGAATATCGAGTTAAAGGTCACGTCATCCATGCTGCCGCCGGCGGTTTCTATCACGCTTTTAATGGTTTCCAGCACGTGGCGGGTTTGCGCTGCCGCATCGCCGACGTGCACCACGTTATTCTCTTTATCGAACGCCAGCGTACCCGAGACGTAAACCACGCCATCGGCCAGCGTGCCGGGGACGAACGGGGCCAGCGGTTTGCCGGTGCCCGGCGGCGTAATGATGGTTTTTGGCATAGTCTTGCTCCTGATGAATGATTAAAGGGTAAAGCAGGCAAAACTCATGCCGTTTGGCTGAGCGGGGCGATGAGCGCATCGCAGAAACTGTCGACGTCCGACACCCAACCAAAGAAGGTTTCGATGTTGTACAGCGCCGCTTGCTGGGCAAACTGCGGCCCAGCCTGATGAGTGGCGTCCGCCAGCACCACGCCGAAATATTCGAGGAAGAAGCCGTCGCGCAATGTGGATTCCACGCAGACGTTGGTGGCGATGCCGGTAAACACCAAATGGTGAATGCCGTAGGAGCGCAACAGACTGTCGAGTTGGGTATTGAAGAAGCCGCTGTAGCGCGGTTTCGGGATCACGATATCGCCCGGCTGCGGCTGCAGTTCGTCCACCAGATCGTAGTCCCAGTCGCCCTTGGCCAGCAGCTTGCCCATCAACTCCGGGCGTTTGCGCATGGTTTTCAGCGCGTTGGATTTATGCCAGTTGGGCGAACCCTGGCCGCCGGCTTCGACGTACTGATTGTCCCAGCCGTTCTGGAAAAAGATCACCCGGATACCGGCAGCGCGCGCGGCGCTGATGGCGCGTTTGATATTGGCGATCACCGGGGCGGTGGCCGAGACGTCAAAACCGGCGAGATCAAGATAGCCGCCCTGCGAAGCGTAGGCATTTTGCATATCGACCACGATCAGCGCAGTTTCCTGCGGCGCAAAGGCGATGCTCTCCGGGCGCGCGGGCAGAGTGACGGTGGCGCCGCTTTCCGGTGACTGGCGGTGTACCACCGGCTGGTTTTCAACAATTTTCATCAGGCTACCTCACGGCTTTCAGCGGTTTTTGGGCAAACGTCGGCGCGGCTTTTCATCAGCGGCTGAATGCGCTCGCCAAAGTCTTCTACCCCTTTCACGAAGTCATCGAAGGTCAGCAGCACGCCTTCGGTACCGGGCACGGTAGCGATCTCATCCATCATGCGCGCCACGTTGGCGTAGGAACCGACCAGCGTACCCATATTGATGTTGACAGCCGAGGTCGGGTCCGCCATCTGGCGCACGTTGGTGTCGGCACCGGACTTAGTGTCCTTACCGCTTTGCTCGGTCAGCCAGGCCAACGCTTCGGTGTCGGCACCGGTTTTATAACTTTCCCATTTGGCGCGTGCGGCCTCGTCGGTCTCATCGGCAATGATCATGAACAGCACATAACAGGCGACGCTGCGGCCTTCGGTGTCGGCGGCGGTTTTCAGCCGGGCTGCCGTCGGTGCGAAGGCGGTCGGGGTGTTGACGCCCTTGCCGAAACAGAAGTTGTAATCGGCGTATTTGGCCGAGAAGGCCATGCCGGCGTCACTCTGCCCGGCGCAGATGACCTTGATGTCCGCCTGTGGCTGCGGGCTGACGCGGCAGTCATCCATTTGGAAGAACTCGCCTTTGAAGTCGGACTTGCCGGTGCCCCACAGATCGCGCAGCACCTTCACGTATTCCGCCAGGTAGTCGTAACGGCGGCCGAAGTAATCGTCGCCCGGCCACATGCCCATCTGCTCGTATTCCGGTTTTTGCCAGCCGGTCACCACGTTCAGGCCAAAGCGCCCGTTGGAAATAGAGTCGATGGTGGAGGCCATACGCGCGACGATCGCCGGCGGCATGGTCAGGGTCGCTGCGGTGGCGTAGATCTTGATGCGCGAGGTGACTGCAGCCAGCCCGGCCATCAGGGTGAAGGATTCCAGGTTGTGATCCCAAAACTCGGTTTTTCCGCCGAAGCCGCGCAGTTTGATCATCGACAGAGCGAAATCGAAATTGTAATGCTCGGCCTTCTGCACGATGGTTTTGTTGAGTTCAAACGTCGGTTTGTATTGCGGAGCATTGCTGGAAATCAGCCAGCCGTTGTTGCCGATCGGGATAAATACGCCAATTTTCATTTGAACACCTCGGGTCTGCGAATGGGACGGTTCACGCGCTGCTTGAATGCTTCCTGCGGGTTCCAAATTGCGCGGCGCTTGCCAGGATGTTGCAAACACAGTGCCAGTTTTTAAAAGGGTATATTTATCAATAAATTGGTGTTGGTGTGTGATCGGGTTGTTGAGTGAATGGTCCAAAATAGACCATTTGGTAAAAAATATGTGCACAAAAATCAGGCGCAGTTGCCCGTAAAAGGTGCAAAAAATCCCCCGAAAGGAGTAGGTAAATGCGTGGGTTTCACTCAGTGGCTTTGTTATGCTGATGACCGAATCAGGTGACGCCAAGGAGCTGCAGTGAAGCAACAACCCGTTAAACCGCCTACGCGCCGCTCGCGCGCGGTGGCCGCAAAACGCAGCACTATCATGGATGCGGCACTGGAGTTTTTCTCGCTGTACGGTATTCACGGCACCAGTCTGGATCAGGTAGCGGAGCGTGCTGACGTGTCCAAAACCAATTTGCTTTATTACTTCCCTTCGAAAGAGGAACTGTACGTTGCGGTGCTGAAAGGCATCCTCGACGTGTGGCTGGCGCCGCTGAAAGCGCTGCGCGCCGATCAGGAACCCTTGCAGGCCATTCGCGAATATATCCGCCTTAAATTGGACGTGTCCCGCCATCACCCGCAGGCTTCGCGGCTGTTCTGTCTGGAAATGATCCAGGGCGCTCCGTTGCTGAAACTGGAGTTGCAGGGGGGATTGAAGGCGCTGGTGGACGAGAAATCCGCGATGATCGAGCGCTGGATCGCCGAAGGCCATATCGCGGCGGTGGAGCCGCATCACCTGATCTTTATGCTGTGGGCTACCACTCAGCACTATGCGGATTTCTGGGTGCAGGTAGAGGCAGTGACCGGCAAAACGTTGGACGATGAGGCGTTCTTTCAGCAGACGGTGGAAAACGTGCAGCGGGTGATTATCGACGGGATACGCCCGCGTTAATCGTCTAAAGAGGAGAAAATGCAGGGGGATAAGCGATTATCCCCCGGTTGTTTTTAGGCGGTTTTTTTCTTGCGCAGGAACACGTAAGACAAACCGAGCACCACAAACCACAGCGGCGTGACGATCAGCGCCTGGCGGGTGTCATCGCGCAGCGACAGCAGCACCAGCACAAACACGAAGAACGCCATGCACACCCAGCACATCAGCTTGCCGGCCGGCATCTTGTAGATCGATTTTTGGTGCAGCGCCGGGCGTTGCTTACGGTAAACCAGATACGAACACAGGATAATGGTCCAGACAAACATAAACAGAATGGCGGAGACGGTGGTCACCAGCGTAAACACCGTCATTACGTTCGGGATCAGGTAAATCAGCACCACGCCGCCCAGCAGACAGATGCAGGAGAAGGTCAGGCCGTTAGCCGGCACCGCCCGTTTGGACAGATTGGCGAACGACTTCGGCGCATCGCCTTCCTGCGCCAGACCGAACAGCATGCGGCTGGTGGAGAACACCCCACTGTTGGCGGAAGAGGCGGCGGAGGTCAGCACCACGAAGTTGATCACGCTGGCCGCAGCCGGCAGGCCAATCAGCACGAACAGCTCAACGAACGGGCTTTTATCGGCAACCACAGAATTCCACGGCGTGACCGACATAATCACGATCAGCGCGAACACGTAAAACATGATGATGCGGATCGGAATGGAGTTGATGGCGCGCGGCAGCACTTTTTCCGGATCTTTGGTTTCAGCCGCGGTGGTACCCACCAGCTCGATGCCGACAAAGGCGAACACCGCGATCTGGAAGCCGGCGAAGAAGCCGCTGATGCCTTTCGGGAACATGCCGCCGTCATTCCACAGGTGTGAGAACGACGCTACGGTGCCGGTAGGGGACTGGAACTGCATGGCGATCATCACCAGCCCGGCGACGATCAACCCGACAATGGCGACGATTTTAATCATCGCAAACCAGAATTCCATTTCGCCAAACATCTTCACCGTCGCCAGGTTCAGGCCCAGCAGCAGTAACACGCACAGCAGCGAGGCGATCCACTGCGACAGCCCGGGGAACCAGAACTGGGCGTAGGCGGTGATCGCCACCACGTCGGCGATGCCGGTGACGACCCAGCAGAACCAGTAGGTCCAGCCGGTAAAGAAACCGGCCCAGGGGCCGAGCAGATCGGCGGCGAAATCGCTGAAGGATTTATATTCCAGGTTGGAGAGCAGCAACTCGCCCATGGCGCGCATCACGAAAAACAGCATAAAGCCGATGATCATGTACACGAAGATGATGGAAGGACCGGCCAGACTGATGGTTTTGCCGGACCCCATAAACAAACCCGTGCCGATAGCGCCGCCGATGGCGATCAGTTGAATATGTCGGTTAGTTAGGTTTCGCCGTAGATGATCTTCTGACGCAGGCGTCGCGTCTGTGGCTATTTTGGAGTGATCTACCATCTGATGATGTCCTGTTTTACCTGTCATGGGTGAAATAGCGAGCTCTGAAGTGGCTCTTTTTTATACGATTATCCGGTTGGCCCGGCTTTAGTAAGGTAGTGCAATAACGCCACCTTTGTGCAACATGTTTACAACATTTATGCGAGGGATAAAAGTCGATTATTCTTTACACCGAGGAGGCAAATCGGACGTCTTGGGGGCGGAAGATTACTCCTCGTGATAGCAGATTAATAGCCCTAAGTAGCCTTATCTCGTTGATAAAAAAGAGGGTTGAAAATATCGCATGAGAAAAAGTAATGGATGTAAGCGTTTGACATTGATAGCGGAGAGGCGAATAATTTAACCCGTTGGGTCGTTAGCTCAGTTGGTAGAGCAGTTGACTCTTAATCAATTGGTCACAGGTTCGAACCCTGTACGACCCACCAACAAATCATGTGGTTAGCGGTTCTTTGCGTCTTGATTTTTTTCGCTATGGGACAAATTTGGGACAGGCTTCTCAAAAATCGCATCTCTCTGGCGCCGATATTCAGTTAAGTGATCTGACGCAAGATAAGCCTGACTTCGCACCCTTCTATCGACCCCCAATTCCCCACTACCCAGCAAAATTGATAATGGAAGTCTGAGGGCATTTGCTTTGCCGAACCCTAGGTTTGCTTCGGCTGAAAGACGATCACGAGTTTTTTGAAGGTTGCATAGGTTTTTTCATCCGGTGGTGCCGGGATCTCTGCTGAGAAGACGGCAGTCATGCCCGCTTCGCACAGCGGCGTAAAACCCTCAACATTATTGATGTCGGTGACCTTACCCTGGCGGTTCAGGGATATGGACATACTGCATTCTTGCCCGTAATAGCTGTCCTGTATGATCGTTTCCGTAAGTATTGCGTTGGTTACATCGTGGTAATAATCCGTTATCGCGACGCCGGTGCGTTTTGGCTCAGGGTAATTGCTGTGGCATGCGGTTAAGCTGAGCGCGGCCAGGAGGGCGGTGGTGACGATACGCAGGAGAGGCATTTTATTCCCTTAAGTGCTGAGCAGCTTCATCTGAAGCTGGTATCCCATCTGAAGATAAACATTATGTTACCCCATAATTCGACCTCTTAGAGCTTATCGCAGCGGTCTTTTGGGGCGTGGTAGAAAGGTGTTCGCTGTTCACAGTAGTTGGCCAACGGACATCAACGCCATCGCCCAAATCCCGGCGGAGAGCGCACTGGCGCAGTAGACCTGCTTGCGCGACAGCGAAATCATGCCGGCGACCAAAGGCACGGTGTAGCGCATCACGGCCAAAAAACGCGAGATAAACAACAGTGCCACGCCTTTTTGCTGCAAGGCTGACTTAGCCTTGTGCAACGCGCTGTGATATCTGGCCGGCAACCACTTCCCGTGTTCACGGCCCTGGAGTAATGCACCGCAATGGAAAGATAAAACGGAACCGAGCATCGCACCCAGAGCAATCGCCCCCCAGACGTAACCGTCGGGCAGCACCGGTTTGCCGGCGACAACACCCAGCATCAGCGTAATCGACGCCGGCGGCAGAAGCGAAGAAATAAAAATAACCGACTTGCCGAACGAAAACAGAAAGATGATCAGCAGCAGAAAGCCCGGCTCCGGGCTGTATTTGGCGATAATATGGGTCCATTCCGCCATGAAAAATCCTCATAAAATGTGTCTGAGGACCAGTGTCCCATTGCCCGCTTCAATAAAGGTTAAATATTGGGCAAGGCGCGACGTTTTACCCGGTAACTTGCGTTATCCACGGTGCTGATGCGGTGCCGTTCGGGTACATAAGGATAAGGATTCAGGGTAGAGTGGGCACACATGATAGATACGCTGAAAGGAAAAAGGCGCCATGCTAAAGGTGATTGCTGAGGATTTTATCAAGATCGATTGTGTTGAAACGGTAATGCCGCTGTATCGGGAACTGGTGGAGAAAACCCGGCAGGAGCCGCTTTGCCTCTCCTATGAACTGTTTATCGACCACCAGGACCCTGGGCATTTTATCTTTGTCGAGGAGTGGCCCGATCGGGCTGCATTGGACGTGCATTGCCAAACCGAACATTTCACGCGTCTGGTCCCCCTCATCAACCAGCACCAAAGCAAGCCCTGTACTTTTCTGTTTATGAGGTCTTTTGCTTCAGTGGAAGATTAAAAGGCCAAAAAAATCCCCGCAGAGCGGGGTCAATGGCTTCTCAAATACGGTCTTGTAGTGCTTAAACGTTAGACTGCGAATGATTACCCTTCATTAAGAATGTTCTCAAAAGGAGGGGGCTGCCGCTTGCCGTACCTGTTCAACCCAGCTTTGCTGGTAGCCAAACGTCGGCGTCTCATACTGCGTTAATCCATAACGGACGATGGCCTTCACAGCCCGGCTGGCGAGCGGATTTTTTTGCGCGATTTGCCGGGCTATGCTCAGCGCTTCATCCTGTGCCGAACCTTCGCTGATACGAGAAATAGCGCCGTGCCGCCAGGCCTCCTCCGCGCTTATTGTTCGGCCGGTCAGCAACCAGTCGAGGGCGATATACGGTGAGATCCGCGCAGGCAGCCGCGAACAACCGCCTTGTGCCGCAATCAGCCCCAGCCCGGTTTCCGGGAAACTGAATCGTGCGCTGCGGTTGGCGACGATCAGGTCGCAGGCCAACGCAATCTCGAAACCGCCGCCGTAGGCAATGCCATCAACGGCGGCTATGAGGATCTTGGCGAGTTGGGCATGCACGATGCCGCCAAATCCTTCAGGCTCGACCACCGGCAACTCCCCCAGGCGGAACGCCTTCACGTCCATCCCGGCGGAAAACGCCTCAGGCTGACCCGTCAGCACAATCACCCTCACCGCGTCATCCTGTTCAGCCCGTTGCAGATAAGTTTGAATCAGACGCGCCATATCCAGATTGATGGCGTTCTTTTTCTCCGGTCGATTCAGGGTAATAACGGCAACGCCGTCATCATGGCGTTCATAAAGCACCGTAGGCAGCAGGTCATTCATGAGCTTTCTCTCCCTGGAAGAAGAACAGCGTCAGCAGCAGAGCGATGGCCCCCAGCGGCAGCGAAAACAGCGGCAGATAATAGGCCGGCAGCGTATACAGCGTCAGGCCGCCGAGCATGCCACCGGCAGCGATGCCTGCATAGAGTACGGAGCTGTTCAGCGAGACGGTCAGCGCGCCAAAGCGTTTGGATAGCGACAGCAAGTGGTGTTGGATCGGCACCAGATACATCCAGCCGGTAATGCCCCAGACCAGAAAGATCGTCAGCACCCACCAGGGGGAGGTAACGTAAAAGGTGAGCAGAAACAGCGAAACCGTCTGAATAGTCACTGAAAACAGCAGAACAAACTTGCTGCCGAGGGTATCGGTCAACACGCCGGAAACGAAATTGCCGATAACGGCCCCAATGCCGAATACCAGCAGCGCGATCGGTAAAATAGCCTCTGCGCCCAACTGGGTATTTTTCAGCAGTACGCTGACATAGCTATAAACAATATGCTCGGAACAGACGGCAAAGAAAGTGATCAGCAGCGTGGTCAGCACCGCCTTTTGTCGCAGTGGGGCAAGCCGCTCCTTCAGCGTGTGTTTACCCGGTGCGGCAATGGCGCGCAGCGCCAGTGAAAGCCCCAGCAGTGAAACGGCGCCCAGCAAGGCAATCAGCAGAAAAATCTCCCGCCAACCGATCAACTTGGCCAGGAAGGTGCCAAAAGGAATGCCAAGGGCGATTGCCAGCGTCATGCCGCCGTAAACTATCGAGATGGCCAGCCCGCGCCGCTTTTCCGACACCAGCCCGACCGCGGCGGCGGCGGCTTGCGGCGTATAGGCTGCGGCCCCCAGCGCCGCCAGCACGCGACCGGCAGAGATTTGCAAAAAACTGTCGGCAAATGCGCAGGCCAGATTACCGGCGATAAATAATACCAGGGCGATCTGTAAAATATGCTTGCGGTTGAGGTTACCAAACAGCCAGGCGGTCAGCGGGGCAAACAGCATATAGGCGAGGGCAAATACCGAGATTAACTGCCCCGCCTGAGCGGGGCTGACAGTAAAGGTATCTGAAATCTCGGTAAGCACGCCGGCAACGATAAACGCATCGGTGCCAATGGCAAAGGTGCCGGTCGCCATCAGGCAAAGCGTGAGAAAATGACCGTTATAATCCGTCAACTTCATCCTGCTCTCCGTAATTCATTGGCGGCCCAGACTTTGCTTAATGCCGCCAGGAAATAATCCACATCCTCATGAGTATGGGCAGAGGTCGGCGTGACGCGCAAACGCTCGCTACCTGCCGGTACCGTCGGGGCGTTCACCGGCTGCACGTAAATATCGTACTCGTCGAGCAGCACCTTGCTGATGTGTTTGTTCCGGTGCGGATCGCCGACCAGCACCGGCAGAATGTGGCTGTCTTCCGAAACCAGTGGGATACCGGCGGCGCGCAGGCCGGACTTAAGATGAGCGATAATCGCCAGCAGGTGTTTGCGTTGATTGTCATGCTCAAGATTGTATTTAAAGCTGGCCAGCGCGGCGGCCACCACCGGCGCAGGGGACGACGTACTGAAGACAAACGCCGGCGACCAACTGCGTACCGCCTCAACCACCACGCGTGGTGCGGCGATATAGCCCCCGGCGGCACCGTAAGATTTGCCGAAGCCGCCCTGGATAATAGTGATCTTGTCCAACAGGCCCAGTTGCTCGGCATAACCCAGGCCGCGATGGCCGTAAACGCCGGCGGAGTGGATCTCGTCCAGGTAGGTCAGCGTTTGATATTTCTCCGCCAGTTCCACAATCTGCGCCAGCGGTGCGAAGTCGCCGTCCATCGAATAGAGCGACTCGAAGGCGATCAACTTGGGGCGGTCGGGATCGGCCGCCAGCAGGAGCTCTTCAAGGTGTGCCACATCATTGTGGCGGAAGATTTTTTTCTCCGCCTTACTGTAGCGAATGCCGTAGATCATCGAGGCGTGGTTAAGCTCATCGGAAAATACGATCAGATTGGGAATGGCGTCGCAAAGGGTGGACAACGTGGCGTCATTGGCCCCAAAGCCGGTGGTGAACAGCAACGCGGACTCTTTGCCGTAGGCGCTGGCCAGCAGCGTTTCCAGCTCGCTGTGGTAGACCGAGGTGCCGGAAATACTGCGGGCGCCGCAGGTGCCGAGACCGACGCGATTCACCGCCTCGGTGGTAGCCAGGATGACTTTGGGGTGATGACTCATCGCCAGGTAATCATTCGAGCACCAGACGTTCAGGCGGCGCTCCCCGTTCTGCCCGTGGCTGGTGGCCCAGGGTTTATCCACCACGCTGCGTTCGAGGTTGAGGAACTCGCGGAACCGTCCCTGTTTTTTGGTTTCGGCCAATTTTTCTTCAAGAATGTTTAATACGCTCATACGGAATTCCTTGCATTAGAGGGCTTTAATAACCAATGAAACGCCTTGGCCGACACCGACACACATCGTCACCAGCGCGTTGTTTACCTGCCGGGCGTTGAGTTCCAGCGCGGCGGAAAGCACCAGCCGCGCGCCTGACATTCCAAGTGGATGACCGAGGGCGATGGCGCCGCCGTTTGGGTTGACCCGTGTATCGTTGAAATCGATGCGCCAGTTTTTCAGCGCGGCCAACGCCTGTGCGGCAAACGCCTCATTAATTTCAATCACGTCAAAATCGTTCAGGGTAAAGCCGGTTCGTGCCAGCAAGCGGTCGGTGGCGGCGATCGGCCCGATCCCCATCACCGACGGGGCAACGCCTGCACTGGCGCTGTCGCCAATCTCCGCCAGCGGTTGCAGTGATTTGCGTTTCACATAACGGCCGGAAGCCAGCAGCAGTATGGCCGCTCCGTCGTTGATGCCGGACGCGTTGCCGGCGGTGACCGATCCCTCGACGCTAAAGGCTGGTTTCAGCGCATGGAGCTTTTGCAGCGTGGTCTGGCGTGGAAATTCATCCTGTTCGAAGATCTTGCGGGTTTTACGATCCACCTGCACCTCGAGTGGCGTGATTTCCCTGGCCAATCGGCCATTTTCAATGGCACGCCAGGCTTTTTGCTGTGAGTTCAGGGCAAAAATATCCTGATCTTCACGGGATATTTGGTGTTGCTGAGCCACGTTCTCCGCCGTAATGCCCAGCGGATCGCAACCATAGCGCTCCGCCAACTGCGGATTGACAAAACGCCAGCCCAAGGTGGTGTCGTACAGCTTGACGTTCTTGTCGAAAGGCGTTTCGCTTTTACCCATCACATAGGGCGCCCGGCTCATGCTTTCTACGCCACCGGCCAGCACCAGTTCGCTGAGGCCGCTTTTTATTTTTGCGCTGGCGTAGATCACGGCATCCAGCCCGGATGCGCACAGCCGGTTCAACGTGATGGCCGGCACGCTCTGATCCAGGCCAGACAACAGCGCCGCCATGCGGGCGACGTTGCGGTTGTCCTCACCGGCCTGATTGGCGCAACCCAGGATCACTTCATCGATATCCGGCTCCGCATCAGGGTGCCGTTGCAGCAGTGCCCGAATAATGGCCGCCGCCATATCATCCGGACGCGTCAGCGCCAGACTGCCGCCGTAAGCGCCGATCGCCGTGCGCGTGCCGTCGATCAGATAGACCCCGTCGTCTTTAATCGTCATCGTTTTTCCTTAGGGCGCTACAGCCAGCTCAGGCCGGGCCGCGTTCAGCAATGAGTAATGCGGGTAATAGCGCGCGGAGTGCAGCAATTGCGCCATGTTATCCAGCGTCGACTTCACGTTTTTCTGCCCGAGCTGCGCCAGCCAGGCAAAAATGCCGTCGGCATAGTTCACGCCGGCCACGGCGGCGATATCGATATCCGCCCGGCTGCAAACGCCGCTCTCCACCATGATCACCGATTCGTTGATCAGGCTGCTCAGTACGCGGGCAACGATCAGGGCAGGGGAATCTTTAATAAACTCTACCTGAGCGATGACGGTTTGCAGCAGCGACAGAAACAGCGCTTTATTCGCCTCTGTGGCATGCTGATTGTGGGCGGCCACCAGATAGGCGGTGTCGGCGTAATTCAGCGCAGCGTCAATCACGAAGGTGTCGAGAGCGGTTAAGCCGGCGAGCAGGTTCGCCGTTCTGCCATCGGTGATTTTGATCGCCAGCGTGTTATTCACCAGGATAAGACGCCCCAGTTCCGGCCGTTCCGGCAACCGCTGAACGCGCAGCGCAGGCCAGGTGGCCAAAGCGCGCTGTTGCAGGTGATCGAATAAAGCGTGTTCACCATAAAAATGCAGTGAAGTTGGTGTGTCGCTCTCTGTGGCCGGGGTGGGCGGTGTAGCCGGTAGGGAAGCAAAAAAAGAGCGCCCGTTCTTCCTCCCCAGCAGCCCGGCATCCACCAGCGAGCGTTGCAAATGGCCGGGGGTATAGCGGGAGTCGAACTGCATATCCTGCCAAATCTGCTTGCTGACCTGATAGTTGATATCCTGGCCAATAAAATCAGTCAGTTCTAAGGGCCCCATGCGAAAATGCCCGCCTGCCTTGAGGGCGCGGTCGATCTGTGGAGCCTGTGCCACGTTTTCCTCCAGCAGCCGGAACCCTTCCAGATAGAAAGGTCGCGCCATGCGATTAACAATAAAGCCCGGCGTGGCTTTGCAGACCACAAACTGTTTACCCAACGCTATTACCAACTGCTGGCAGCGTAGGCTGGTGGTGTGGGAGGTAAAATAAGAGGGAATGATTTCGATCAACTTCATCAGCGGCGCCGGATTGAAAAAATGCAGGCCGATAAAGCGCGGATTGTTTTCCACCCCCGCCGCCAGTTTGTTCAGCGACAACGAGGAGGTATTGGTCGCAATGATCGCCTCTGGTTTTACCGTAGCCGCAATGGCTGCCAGGATTTCATGCTTGGTTTGCTCATCTTCCGCAATGGTTTCAATCACCAGATCGCTGTCGGTTATGGCGTCAAAGACGGCCGAGAAAATAATATTGGCTAATATCTGGCCTTTTTTCTGCAGGGTTATTTTTCCGTTATCCATTTTTCTGTCCAGGTCACTGACAATATAGTCACGGGCCTGATTGAGATTATTACCATTGCGATTATAAAGTACGGTTCGTATGCCGTTCAGCGCCAGGAGATAGGCGATGCCTCTGCCCATGGTTCCCGCACCAATAACGGCGGCTGAACGGATTGCCGAATTATTCTCTGCCATAGAAAATCCCCGTGAGTATTTTTCTGCATTGCCAAATTCGCAAATGCTTATAATTTATTTGGATTTGGAACGGCACTGGGTGCCTATGGCGAAGGTAATGGGTGGCGAGATGACTGTCTAACGGTAAAAGTGACAGGTTTACAATAATAGGTGCTTATGGTATTCGCGTAATTTTCATCAGGGGGTAGGTTTTAACGCGTTATTTATTAGCGATAGAGGTGATGATAGCTTTTTTTGTTATAGCCATTGTATTTTTTATACTATGAAACGGCTGTTGTAGCCAGGGAGCCACACTATAGTTAATGTTACTTATCGATTGCCGGCCCAGCTTTCTGGAGAACGTGTTTTATGGATAACCGCATTCAGCCTTTTATGGACGCTTTACTCGACAGTGTGCACGACCGTGAGCTTTTTTTACGTCGTCTGGAGCTCTGCGCCCAAGCTTTGGGCTTTGAATACTATTCCTATACCGTGTTTTCTTGCTACCCGGCCAGCCGGCCAAAAATGCTGATAGAGGGAAATTATCCTGCAGAATACCTGGAGGACTACCGCAAGCTGCGGGTGTATTTGCAGGACCCGGTTATCGATCAGGCCCATCATTCCACGCTGCAGTTTCATTGGGACGAAGGGTTCTACCAAGATAAACCGGAACTGTGGTGGCGTATGGCACAGTTCGGTATCCGTGAAGGTTGGTCACAGTCAATCAAGGACTGCTACGGTCGGTTGGGCATTCTCACCTTTGCCGGCAAAAAAATCCCTGAGCAGTCGCCGGAGGCCGGTGCGCGTAACGAAACCTTTTTCCTGTGGTTGGCACAGATTACCCATAAAACGTTGCGCGAAGCATTAATATCGGTGAACGACGAGGCGATCAAAGACGTGCTGACGTTGCGTGAAAAGGATATTTTACGTTGGTGCAGCGAAGGCAAAACCTCAGAGGAAATTGCCATGCTTATGGGGTTGAGTGAAAGAACGGTGAATTTTCATATCGGTAATTCGATTAAAAAATTGTCAGTGGCCAATAAAACTGCCGCCACGGCGAAAGCGGTGTATTTGCAACTCATTTAACTGATGTTGCAATAATTAATCGACTAGCTGTTAACCTCGCTATGTTTATATTTTGTTAAATAGCCAATTATCCCGGCCAGGAGTTACCGGCGATCACAAAAGCACGAGAAAGCGGTTCACGCACCATTCTCCCGGCAGTACCCTATAGGCACCAAGGTTTACATAGAAGGGATGTAATATGTACAAGACCATACTAGTGCCGATAGATATTGAAGAAGATCTGCTGACAGAGCATGCGTTGAAGAATGTCGAGTACCTGGCGAAAATTTCTGGAGCCAAAGTGCATTTCTTCCACGCGTTGCCGGATGCCTCGGCGTTCGTTACCGCCTATTCGTTTGGCATCAAGGAGTTTGAGAATCAGGCGGAAGTAAAAGCGGTCGATAAACTCAAGAAAATCATGTCGGAAATTGATATTCCACTGGAGCGTCTGGATTACACCATCAGCTTTGGCTCCCCGCGCGATCAGGTGCTGGAATTGGCTGAGGAAATCAAAGCGGATTTGATCATCATCGGTTCGCGCCGCCCGAGCGTGAAAACCTACTTGCTGGGATCTAATGCCGCGGCGATTGTGCGCCACGCCAATATCTCGGTCATGGTAGTCAGATAATTCGTTAAATCAGGCCCGCAGTGCAGTTTGCGGGCCTGTATCATTTAGCGGCAGAGGGCCACAATTTCCTCATACAGCGCCAGCGGCAAGGTAACGCCGTGCTGCTCGCTGTATTGCCGCATCTGAAAATGCCGCTCCCCTGGAATACGTGCTCCTTGCCCGGACATATCGGCGAACAAGGCTTCCGCTCTGGCAAAGTGAACCCCGTTGTCGGCCCCCATAAAACGATCGGGATCCATGGCGATAATCAATTCTCCGCCGTAAGGGGAGGAGCCGGTCTGCCGATCGTAGGCCAGCGATTCCTTACTGGTCATATCGCCAATCAACGGCCCGGCAAGCAGTTCAACCATTGCCGCCAGCGCCGATCCCTTATGGCCACCAAAGGTCAGCATCGCGCCCTGCAACACGCTGGCCGGATCGGTTGAGGGTTGCCCCTGCTCATCAATGCCCCAACCCTCCGGCAGCGGTGTGCCGGCGCGGCGGTGCAGCTCGATTTCGCCACGTGCCGCGGCACTGGTGGCCATATCAAAGATAAACGGCGGGCGTTGCGGGCGCGGCCAGCCAAAGGCGATAGGGTTGGTGCCGAACAACGGGCGGGTTCCCCCGGCGGGGGTAACCCAGGCATGGCTGGGCGTGCATGCCAGTGCCACCAGCCCTTGCTCGGTTAAGGGTTCAATATCGGCCCACAGGGCGGAAAAATGTACACAGTGGTTAATGGCCAACGCCGCTATGCCGTTAGCGCGTACTTTGTCGACAAAAGCTGGGAGTGCGCGGCGATAAGCCAGCAGTGAAAAACCGTCGTTGGCGTCCACCCGCAGGATCGCCGGAGCGCTGTCGATAAGCACTGGAACGGCATCGGCGGACACCTTGCCGGCCAGTAGCGAGTGCACGCAGCCAAGCACCCGGTACAAGCCGTGCGAGGCGCAACCGTCACGTTCGCCGGCAGTCACATTCTGTGCGACGGCATCGGCATGTTCAGTGCTGAAACCGTTGCTGCGTAGCACACGTAGCGCGAGATGATAGGCCTCGCTCAGCGATAGAATCTGGGTTTGTGTCATGAGATTTCTCCTTTGCGGTTACTCTTCTTCATCGCCGTCGAAATTCGCCTTGGGCAAACAGGTGCAGGCACCCCAGTAGTAAATCACCAGCGCAATGATTGCCACCGTAAGGGTATCCCACGGGTGGCCGATGGCGTTGATACCACCAAAGCTACCGAGATAAGACGCCACAATAATCAGCGCGTAGAAACCGATCAGCCACAGTGAGGACCAAATCTGCTGCCGCAGGCTGACGGCATGGGTGGGTACCTTGTTTTTGAACAGGATATAAACCGCGAACATCAGGATCTGCAAACCAAGCAGCCAGGAAACGGTGTTCCAGCCGGACCAGTAGACGATAAGTGCCGATATGATGAATGACACCGGGCCGAGTACGCAAAAGCCCCTCACGAAGAACGGGCGATGCAGGTCCGGCGCATTACGCCGCAGGCCGGCGGCGGTGACGGGCGCAATGGCATAACTCAGTACCAGCGCGGCGGACACTACGCCGATCAGCTTCTCCCAGGAGGGGAAGGGTAGCGTCCAGAAGATCGACAGACCAAAGGTCAGCCACAGCGCGGGGCGCGGAATGCCGGACTCCCCGTCGACGCGGGTAAAGATTTTAAAGAAGGTCCCGGCGCGCGCCCAACCGTAGATCACCCGTGGCGTGGCATTCATATAGATATTGCCGGTGCCGCTCGGCGAGATAATCGCATCGCTCACCACCAGAAACGCCAGCCAGCCCATGCCCAGCGTGATGGCGATATCGCGATAGGGCAGTGAGAATTGCTGGCTGATACCGGCCCAGCCACCGCTAAGCATCTCGCTGGGAATGCTGCCGAGGAAAGCCACCTGCAACAGCACGTAGATGATGGTGGACAGTATCACAGACAGGATCAGCGCGATGGGAATCGTACGCTGCGGGTTTTGCACCTCGCTGGCGACCGAGATAATCGGCGTCAGGCCGAGATACGCGAAGATAATCCCACCCGCCGAAATGGCTGCTTCCACCCCGGCTGAACCAAAGGGGGCAAAGCCCTGGCTGTACAAATTTTCGGGTTTGAAGAAGTTGAACAACACCACGATCACCAACAGCGGCACCATGAATTTAATCACGCTGATCAGGTTATTGGATTTGGCAAAGGTTTTGACGCTGTAGTAGTTAAGGGCGAAGAAGAAGCACAGCAGCACTAGCTGTACCCCCCAGCCGAATAGCGTCGGGTCGCCGGAGCCGGGTTGGCTCAAAAAGGGAAACCAGGCGGCGGCATACTGGCGGGCGGCGACGATCTCAATCGATATCAGGCTGGAGAAGGCGATCAGGGTGATAAATCCCAACAGATAGCCCATCAGCTCGCCGTGGGAAAATACCGGATAACGGATGATGCCGCCGGCGCGCGGCAGCGCCGCACCCAGTTCGCAATAAACAATGCCGAGCAGTAAAACGGCCAGGCCGCCGATAAGCCAGGAGTAGATGCCCGCCGGGCCGGCAATGGAGGAGACGTGGCTGGCGGCGAACAGCCAGCCGGAACCAAATATAGCGCCCAGACCAATAAACGTCAGATCGGTGAGCGTAAGCTGCTTCTTGAATTTGCCTTGGGTTGTCATAGGGTTACCCTTTTGTTATTTGATGGCATGCAGATACGGCCTGGCTAGTCATTGGCAGATAAGGTAATGGGATCCCGGGTATAAATGCCGTTAACCAGCCGCAGCAGGCCAAGTGGGTTGCTGTCTTGCAACGGCGGAGGCAGTAACGCCGCGGGGTAATTCTGCAGGCAGACCGGGCGCAGGAAACGTTCGATGGCCAGCGTGCCTACCGACGTGCCGCGTGCATCGCTGGTTGCCGGATAAGGGCCGCCGTGCACCATGGCGTCACAGACTTCTACTCCGGTGGGATACCCGTTGAACAGTACCCGCCCGGCCTTGCGAGTCAGCAATTGGGCCAGCGGTGACGCGTCGGCGTGATCATCTTCCTCCGCCAGTAGGGTGGCGGTCAGTTGCCCTTGCAGGTTTTCCAGCACGGCGGCCAGTTGACGGTTGTCTTCCACTGCCACCAGGATCGCCACCGGACCAAAAACTTCCTCCTGCAGCAAAGGGTTGCCGCTCAGCAACAGGTTGACGTCGGCCTGATACAGTTGCGGTGCGGCAAGGTACGGCTGCTGTTCGCGGGTGCCGGCCAGATGGCGAATGCCCGGCACCTCTTCGAGTGTTTTTAATCCATTACGGTAATGCGTCAGCGTGTCGGCATTCAGCATTGGCTGGGGTGCGGCAGCATTTATCTGGGTGTTTAACTCGTTAATCAGCTGGCTGAATGCTGCACCCTGTAGGCCGAGAATCAACCCTGGCTTGGTGCAGAACTGGCCGCACCCCAGGGTGAATGAGGCAACCAGTTCCTGAGCGATTTTCTGTCCACGTCGGGCCAGAGCCTGGGGCATCACGATCAGCGGGTTAATGCTCGACATTTCGGCGAACACCGGAATAGGCTGCGGGCGGCGCATGGCCAGATCGAACAGGGCTCTGCCACCCCGGAGTGAGCCGGTAAAGCCCACCGCCTGAATTGCCGGGTGTTGCACCAGCTCTGCGCCGATGCGATCGCCGTAAATCATGTTGAACACCCCTGCCGGGATTTGCAGCTGCACTCGGGCCCGTTCAATCGCCTGCGCGGTCAGTTCTGCGGTGATCATATGACCGCCGTGCGCCTTGAACACGACCGGGCAACCCGCAGCCAGCGCGGCCGCCGTGTCACCGCCAGCGGTGGAGAACGCCAGCGGAAAGTTGCTGGCGCCGAACACCGCTACCGGGCCGATAGCGGTGCGATACTGCCGCAGATCAGGGCGCGGTAATGGTGTTCGCTGCGGCAGGGCGCAGTCTATGCGTACGCCGTGCATATCACCGCGACGCAACAGAGTGGCGAATAACCGCATCTGACCGCTGGTTCTGGCGCGCTCACCGCTCAGGCGAACCAATGGCAGGGCGGTTTCCTGCATGGCGAACGCGAAGAAATCCTCCTCCAGCGCGTCCAACTGATCGGCAATGGCATCAAGAAACGCCGCCCGGCGCTCGGCGCCGATGTGCGAATATGCGGTGAAGGCCTGCGCGGCGGCCTCGGCTGCGGCTGCGGCTTCAGCGGCGGTGGCCTGATGGAAGCGGTGACCGGTTGGCTGGCCGTTATCGGCACGCAGGCTGACCAGCGTAGCTTCTCCGCTGGCCCGGCGTTCACCGCCGATAAACTGTTGGCCGCTGATGGTATAGATGTTGGGCATATATCCCCCGTAAGGAAAATGAGAATGCCCGGCAGACGGCCGGGCGAAGCTGGCGATTACAGGCCGACATCCGGCAGTTCGGGGCGGTTTGCCAGCGCTTTTTTGATCACTGCCGTGACTTCCGCCAAGGTATCGCCTTGCAGCGCCAGGCGCGGAGGACGGGTCACTGCGCTACCGCGGCCCACCAGTTCTTCACACAGCTTGATGCATTGCACCAGATCCGGCCGCGCATCAAGGTGCAGCAGCGGCATAAACCAGCGGTATAGCGACAACGCTTCTTCGAAGCGTTTTTGCTTCGCCAGGCGGAACAGCGTTTCTCCCTCACGTGGGAAGGCGTTGGACATCCCGGATATCCAACCTTCGGCCCCGACGGCGATGCTTTCCAGCACCACGTCATCCAGCCCGGCGAACAGGACAAAACGATCGCCAACCTCGTTGCGTAGATCGATGAAGCGGCGGGTGTCGCCGGAGGAGTCTTTGAAACACACGATATTTTCGCAGTCGACCAGCGAGGTCAGGATGTCGGGCGTTACGTCGTTTTTGTAAATGGGTGGGTTGTTGTAGACCATGATCGGCAGATCGGTGGCGGTGGCGACGCTGCGAAAGTGCGTAGCGGTTTCGTGGGGTTTGGCGGAGTAAACCAGTGCAGGCATCACCATAATGCCGTCGACCCCCACTTTTTGCGCTTCGCGTGCCATATTGCGCGCGAAGGCGGTAGTGAATTCGGCGATGCCGGCGATCACCGGTACCTGGCCTTGGGCCGCATCCCGCGCTACCTCAATGACTGACAGCTTTTCCTGTACCGTCAATGACGTGTTTTCGCCGACGGTGCCGCACACCACCAGACCTGAAACGCCGTCCTTGACCAGGTTTTTGATCACCGTATGAGTGGCGTCGAGATCCAGAGAGAAATCACTGCGGAACTGGGTGCTGACCGCCGGGAACACGCCGCTCCACTTAATGGCTTTATGACTCATAGTGTTTATCCTGTCGTCCAAGTTTGTTAATCGATGGTGAACTATTGGTGAAATCCAACCACAGATTGACCTGTATTGTTCGCAGGGGCTTGACGGTTTTCGCCGAATGCCACGACGAAATTGGCACAGTAACGCAGATCATCGGGCGGCAAAAAACCTGAGGGTTCTTCCTCAGAGAAAAGAGAGTGGGGGGAGTAATATCAGCCGGTTAAGGGATTATCGTCAGCCGGAAATCGCGAGGGGTCAAGCCGGTCATCGACTTGAACTGACGGCTGAAAGCGCTGTGATCGGTATAGCCGCACTGCAGGGCAATGTCGGTGATGGGTAAAGCACCGGCCAGCAATTCGGTCGCTTTTTCCAGCCGAACCTTATGGATCATCTGGCGTGGCGTGAGGTGAAAAATGCGTTTGCAGTAGCGTTCGATCTGCGCCACGGAAAGAGCGGTGAGCGTTGTTAACTCCTCAAGGGCGATCGGCCGGGCGTAATGCTGGCGAATATAGACGTCGATGGCCGCCAGCCGTTGAAAGGCCGGGTGATTGGCTTTGGCCTCCTGCAGGTCATGCGAGATGCCCGCCATGCCAATGATTTTGCCCTGCGCGTCATACAGCGCCAGTTTTTGCGTCAGGCACCAGCCGGTTTCCCGACCGTTATACAGATGCATTTCCAACTGATCCTGAATCAGCACCCCGTGGCGCAACACCCGGAGATCCTGCTCGGTGTAACCGGAGCCAAGCTGGGCGGGAAAGACGTCCGCTGAGGTTTTTCCCAGCAACGGCATGACGGTTTTAAACCCACAGCGCTTGGCCAGCGTCAGGTTGGCCAACAGGTAACGCGCCTGCGCATCCTTGATAAAGAACACCACGTTGGGGATGGCGTTGAGCAGCGGGGCGATCAGCGCCAGTGAGTTCAGCAATTCGTGCAGGTTGTTGGGGCGCTGTTGCGCCAGGCCATCGCACAGCCGGGACAGTTGTTCTACGGCGAATACGTCATCTTCCTGCTCATCAATAACGGGCTGGGGAGGAGTAACAACCTGATGGTCATGGGCTAATCGCATAGCAATACCTTTTCCCGCTGTTTGACACCGAACCTGAGGCGGTTCGGGCAGGCCATTCTTGGCGCCGTTAATCAATATTAACTTTCTGATAACTTTTCAAGCGCAGCTGCCAAATATGCGCATTGCCGCATACTTTTTCTTTTTGCAGAGCAGCTTTTAGCAAATAAAACGGCTGCCGCCTCGCAGTTTTAGAAATAACACATCAATAACGCAATGATAAATAAGTCATTCCTATGGCGTTCAAAACGGAGCTGTGTGGCGTCGGTTAAACGCCGCTGCGGGCATTGTGCTGATTTCTGCATTTGCCGCGCCGAAATGTATCAAGCCGCCATCGGCGTATTCGGTCAGGCTAAGGCTATCGGTAACATGTCATTAACCCAGGAGATTCCGATGGCACTTTCTTCGTATTTCACCGGACTGCGGGCAATCGATTCCCACACCGGCGGGGAACCCACCCGATTGATTATTGAGGGATTCCCCGATCTGGGCAGCGGCAGCATGGCTGAACGCAAGGCATTGTTTGCACAGCAGTATGACGACTGGCGCTGCGCCGTCATTCTGGAGCCGCGCGGCAATGATGTGCTGGTAGGGGCATTGCTGTGCCAGCCCTGTTCACCGCAGGCTGCCGCCGGGGTGATTTTCTTCAACAATGCCGGTTATCTGGGCATGTGCGGCCACGGCACTATCGGGCTGGTTGCCTCGTTGGCCTATCTGGGGCGGATCGGCGTCGGGGAACATTTGATTGAAACCCCTGTCGGTACGGTCAATGCGACGCTGCACCATGACGGCAGCGTTACGGTGGAAAACGTGCCCGCCTACCGTTATCGCCGACAGGTAGCGGTCGACGTGAAGGACTATGGCGTAGTGACGGGGGATATTGCCTGGGGGGGAAACTGGTTTTTCTTGGTTGCCGAACATCCTCTTGCCATTACTACGCAAAATCTGGAGGCGCTGACCGCCTTCTGCTGGGCGGTACGACAGGCGCTGGAACTGGCGGGCGTTTATGGGGAAGACGGCGGTGTTATCGATCATATTGAACTGTTCGCCGCCGACCCGCAGGCTGACAGCCGTAACTTCGTGCTATGCCCCGGCAAGGCCTATGACCGTTCGCCCTGCGGTACCGGCACCAGTGCCAAGTTGGCTTGCCTGGCGGCCGACGGCAAATTGCCGCCGGATGAGGTCTGGCGCCAGGCGAGCGTGATTGGCAGTGAGTTCAGCGGCTATTACCGGCGCAATGGCGATCGCGTAATCCCCTTTATTCGCGGGCAAGCTTACATTTGCGCCGACAGCCGGTTGCTGCTGGATGAGCGTGATCCCTTCGCCTGGGGAATACGTTGATGGCCGCCGGCAGGCACGCGGAGGCGATAGTGGTGGGCGCTGGCATTATCGGTGCAGCCTGTGCCTGGCGGCTGGCGCAGGAAGGGCATCAGGTGTTACTGGTGGATAATCAGCGCCCCGGTGCGACGGCAGCAGGCATGGGGCACCTGGTCTGTATGGACGATAATCCCGCTGAATTGGCCTTAAGCGCTTATTCGTTGCAACTGTGGCGCGGGGTGCTGGAGCGCATGCCGGAGAGTTGTGCCTGGCGCGGTTGCGGCACGTTATGGTTGGCGGAGCGGGAAGACGAGATGGCTATTGCCGAACGGAAGCTGCGGCGAATGGCGGAATATGGCGTGCTTAGCGAGACGCTCATTGCTGCACAGATTGCTCGTCTTGAGCCCATGCTGCGGCCCGGTCTGGCGGGTGGGTTGCAGGTGCCGGGCGACGGCATCGTCTATGCGCCCAACGTCGCCCGATGGTTACAGGTTGATGCCGGGCCGACAATCAGGGTGATTGTTGACGAGGTGGTCATGCTGGAGGAACAGGCGGTGGTGCTGGCCAGCGGTAAGCGCCTGACGGCATCTGTAGTGGTGCTTGCCTGCGGCCTGCAGGCCGATAGGTTGTTGGCGCAGCCGTTGCTGAAAGCCAAAAAAGGGCACTTGGCGATCACCGATCGCTACCCGCAGAGGGTACGCCACCAATTGGTTGAATTAGGTTATGGCGCCAGCGCACATGCCAGCGACGGCACTTCAGTGGCATTTAACGTTCAGGCGCGCCCAACAGGCCAACTGCTGATTGGTTCTTCGCGACAATTTGATTCACCCGACGCCGATATCGACTTGCCGTTGCTGGCGGCAATGCTGATGCGCGCGGAGGCCTTTTTACCCGCGCTGTCGCAACTGAATATTATCCGCTGCTGGACAGGTCTGCGCGCCGCTTCGGCCGATGGTTTGCCGCTATTGGGGCCGCACCCGCAACATCGCTGGCTATGGTTGGCACTGGGGCATGAGGGGTTGGGGGTGACGACTGCGTTAGGCAGTGCCGCACTGATTGCGGCGCAGATCCAGAATCACCGGCCGGCGATTGACGATACGCCTTATCTTGCTGCACGGATGTTTAGCGAGGAGGCATTGTCGGGATGAGCGAAGAACAGAGTTTGCTGATGCTAACAATTGATGGTGAAAGCCTGCGCGTGCCGGAGGGTTGCAGCGTGGCAGCAGCTCTTAACCTGAGCGGGCAGGATCGCTGCCGTTACTCGATCTGTCGGTTACCGCGAGCGCCGTTTTGCGGCATGGGTATTTGTCAGGAGTGTCGTGTCACGGTGAATGGTCTGCGGCGGCTGGCGTGCCAGACTCTGTGTCAGCCTGGGATGCATATTGAGAGGATCAATGATGAGTAACTTCGCATGCGACGTGCTGATTATCGGCGCAGGGCCGGCCGGGTTAGCCGCAGCTTGCACCGCAGCACGAAGCGGCCGGTCGGTGCTGATGCTTGACGATAACCCTTACCCAGGTGGACAAATTTGGCGCGATGGGCCGGGAGTAATATTGCCGGTACTTGCGCAGCAGTATCGGCAGGCCGTTGGGGCGCTGAATAACGTGACGTTGCTTAACGCCGTCAAAATCGTGGCCCACTGCGGGCGGCAGCAAATCCTCTATGAGGGCGCGGCGGATAGTGGACTCATCGATTATCAACGCGTGATCTTGTGTTGCGGTGCGCGGGAGCTTCTGTTGCCGTTTCCCGGCTGGACGTTACCTGGGGTGACCGGTGCCGGTGGGTTGCAGGCACAGATAAAGCAGGGGTTGCAAATTAAAGGGGAACGGGTGGTCATTGCCGGCAGCGGGCCGTTGCTGCTGGCGGTGGCCGATAGCGTTGCCAAAGCCGATGGCGAAGTGGTGTTGTTGGCGGAACAAGCCTCTGCCCAGCGGTTGGCGGGGTTCGCCAGTGGACTGTGGCGCTGGCCGACGAAGCTACGCCAATCATTGACCCTGCTAAATCGCCGTTATCGCCCTGACAGCTATGTGCTGGCGGCATTAGGTGGGCAACGGCTGGAGGCGGTGAGGGTTCAGCAGGGCAGGCGAGTGGTGATGCTGCCTTGCGATCGGTTGGCCTGCGGTTTTGGACTGGTGGCAAATATTGAGCTGGCGATGCTTTTGGGGTGCCGCATTTCCAACCATAGGGTCGCTGTGGACGAGTGGCAGCAAACCAGTGTGCCGCAGATTTATGCCGCCGGAGACTGTACCGGCGTTGGCGGCAGTGAGTTGGCGCTAGCCGAGGGAGCCATCGCCGGTTATGTCGCAACCGGCAATATGGAACAGGCGCAGGCATTAATGGTACAGCGTGATAAGTGGCGGCATTTCGCTGGAGCGGTAGAGCGCGCTTTTATGCTAAACCCTGCGCTGAAAGCACTGGCGATGCCCGACACGCTGTTGTGCCGCTGCGAGGATGTGCCGTTGGGGCAGGTCTGTGAGTTCTCTGGCTGGTCGGCGGCCAAGCTGGGTAGCCGCTGCGGCATGGGAGCCTGCCAGGGCAAGATTTGCGCGACGGCGGCACGTCACCTTTTTGGTTGGCCGTTGATGGCCCCACGGATCCCATTGACGCCGGCCAGAACAGAAACGCTGGCCCGGCTGGGCCGCACCGAGAGCGACGGATAAGCATGCTACACTCAGGCAGAGTAACCGGAGAGATCGGGTGGGCAAAGGATGACGAATGCACTGATTACGCTGGCACTATGTCTGTTGCTGATGCCGTTGTTGTTATGGCTGATTGGCCGTGCTCTGTCCGCTGCAAAGGATAAGAAACCAGAGAGAAATAAGTCTAAACCTAAGGCTGGCATGCCGCACGGCGATGATCAATAACTGGCAGAGTGACAGGGTTCGGTATGCCGAACCCGTTGCCTGCTTTGTTAGTACTGTGGCCAGTAATAGGTTTTCTCGTGCCAGCCTTTGCCATACATGCAGGCTTCAATGGTCGCCGAGCGGGCGGCCTCATTACGATCATTCTGCACCGTTTTGAACGAGGGCTGTTTTTCGTAACGGTAGCCTTCTGGGCAACCCTTCTTGTCTTTTTTACAACTCTTGTATTGGTTTTCGTAGGCAAACTCAAAATCTCTCACCATATCTGGCGGAAAACGTTCATACCCTTTGCCTTTGCATTCGGCATATTCCGCATCGCGGGTGGCGTTGCCAGCGCCGGGTTTTTCCCATTGGGTGCAGGCGGTCAGTGTCAAGAATGGCAAAATAATCAAAAAATTATACGTCTTCATGGTCTCCCTAACTCTTTCTGTCGTCCTAAATACACGCGCTAAGAATCATCCTAGGCAACGCAAGGCAGGAGTGTAATCAACTGATGTTAAAATTGGAAATGATAATAGTTATTGTTTAGGTAAGATTGAGGTTACGCTGGCGAAGCCTATAATCTGTGGCTTTAAAGTCGCAGCCGATAACGCTGTGGGTATGTGCTGATGTTTTGGGCTCAGGGGAGAATGGCATGCGACGTACGCTCGTTTTACTTTCGGTATTACTGGCGCTGGCCTTGCTTCTGCCCTGGGCAAGCCGTTATTTACCACCAGGCTATCATCCTTTCTCTCCTTTAACGCTGGACGATCCCCCAACCCTGGTCACCCGTCTTAAACTGCGGTCGTTGGCCAATGATCCTGAGGCTTGCATGGCTATTTTGACTCAGGCCAGGGACGCGGGGCGTATCGGTTTTAGCCTGCCTGGTGATAGCCAGGGCAAATGCCCGCTGGTTGCGCCAGTACGGGTGCAGAATTTTGGTGAGGTACGCCTCAGCTCCAGTTTTCTTGCCAGTTGCCCGCTTGCGCTGAGCAGCGCAATGTTCGTTGGACAAATCGCCGCGCCGCAGGCACAACGACAGTTTGGCGTGAGGCTGGCGCGTATTGACCATCTTGGCAGCTACGCTTGTCGCAACATCTATCATCGACCAGTGGGAATGCTCAGTGAGCATGCCACTGCGGAGGCTTGGGATATTGCCGGTTTCCGTTTGGCGAATGGTCAACGGCTGACGATATTGCGCGACTGGCCGGAGCAAAGCACTGCGGGAAGCTACCTTAGAGCGCTGTTCGAAGAGGGATGTGGCTTTTTCGGCAGCGCGCTAGGCCCGGAATATAATGCCGCTCATGCAAATCATTTCCATTTTGGCATGCGGGGGTATGGGTTGTGCAGGTAAATGGTAATGGTGAAAACGAGTAATAAAGCAATAATATTTTTTAGTTATAGTGTCGGCGCTAAGTTTTTTCTGATTTTATGTTCGGTATATTTATAGGATTTTTACCTAAGAGGTGCGGTTTATTTTTAGCTGCGGTAGGGGTTGGGAAAAAAGGTCACTTGATTTGTGCAGACTTATCCAACTTTTAAATCCAGACAGAATTAAAACTATTATTCAAATGGCCAGTAATGCGATTGCAATTCACCTATAAATTTTTTAGATTCAGGAGCGATAAATGATTTTCATGATGATGAAGGCGTGAATAAGGGAGTCTTATTTGTTGAATAAACCTGAAATACCTAAAGATAACGATAATTTACCTTCATTATCAGATGATTATGATCGATTTAGGAATCTTTCCGAGGTTGGCGATGCCTTTGGTTATGGCCGTACTCGTTTTTATCAATGGTGTCGGGGGCGAGGTTTTCTTACTCTGATGAATGCGCCTTCCCCAGAGATGATAAGCCGAGGATACATGCTGACTGGACTGTCGGAAACCGGCTACCCGCGAGTTTATGTCACAGAGGATGGATTTAACTATGTGGGTGGGATTTTTCAAGATGATATCAAGAAACGTATGGTTAAATTTTAAATAGATTACAAAAATACTTATTTATTTCAATATAATAACAAAGAATTTTCCTAGTATGACGGAGCATTGTCTGATCATCATCGCGATGGGCAGTGAAAACTGGTTTTCCGCCGGACGTCTCCCCAGCCCACTGGAAGTTATCCTATTTTTCTATTGATGGCGCGCTGCCGCCTATTCTCTTGCTACTATAAAGATTGGTTTTTTTCCAGGAGCTCAGGATGAAGCATTACGCTGCGTTATTTATTACAACCATACTGTTGTCTGGCTGCGCCACGCAGGCGGTTCCGCCGCAACAGGCTGAGTTGCCGCCCCCCAGCCGATTGATGCTTTATCAGAATGTGCCGCAAACGCCTTATGCCACGGTGGTGGTGGTGCGTGACAGCGGGATGTTGGCGGGGAGTTGCCGCACCGGGGTTTATATCAACGGGGAGTTTGCGGCATCGCTGGCGGCAAAAGAGAAGGCCGAGTTTCGAGTGCCGGTGGGGAATAACGAAGTTAGCATCGGACAGGATATGATCGAGAATAGTCTGTGCATCTGGCGCGATACCAGCGGCCGGTTACCGATGACGTTGCGCGCCGGTGAGAGCCGTTACTTCCGCATTGCGGGCGATATGCAACGCGGTTTTGTGCTACAGGCTGGCAGGCCGTAACCAGGCGGGGCGCAGTCAGCGCCCCTGCCACCATCCCCACAGAGTAATCAATAGCCACGCTGCAGCAATCCAGCACAACACCGCCGCACCCAATGCCCAAGACAATCTCATACTGTTGATAAAAAAATACAGCGAGATCAGATACACCAGATAGGGCAGAACCGCCCACATGCCAAAAATCAGCGTGGTTCTCAGCGCTTCGATCGAGCGTTCACTGCCGACAATGTAATGTGCAATCAGTGCAAAGGTGGGAAATAGCGGCACCAGGCCGGCAATATAGTAGCTGCGACTTTTGGCCAGCAGGCCGATTAAGACTACGACCAAAGCGCCGATCAGCGCTTTAACGAGGATGCCCATAAATTTCTCTGGCGTAAATAAAAACACACTGCCCGAAATAATGTGGGAGATCAATTGCTCACGAAAATCGTGAGAGAAACGGGCCTGCGGGAATGGCAGGCCGGATGGACGGCAGCTTACTGACGGTAAGCGTGCTTAATTTGTTGGATACTGTTTTTAAAGATTTCGGCCTGAGCCGGGTCTTCAATCTGTGCGATAAAGCGTTCCATTTTGATAATGACTTTCCCGGCATCCGCCTGGCCGATCGATTTCAGGATCAGCGTCAGCGTTGCTTTAAGACAGGCGACTTCTGTCGCCAGCGTTTCCGGGTTTGCAGACGTAGTGAAGTCAACGTTGCTCATTTTCTCTCCTGATTTTTGGGCCGTAGCCTGAAACAATATGCATTTTGATGCGCATCAGCACCGATTTCATTCACTCTGGCATGCAGATGCGTATTTATCTGGGCGCGGAGTATAGCATAGCATCCGATATCCATCTGCACAGATAGCGTTGGAACTGCGCCATTCAGTGGTTATCGGTACGCTAACGCGGCGGTTATCTGTTGTGGGCTATAGAGCAGGCGTGTAGTGGATTAATGAATACCCCGGCATCCGTTCGGCAACGGGAACGAGGCAGAATAAGTGACAGTTATTTCGATGGGGTTAATAAGTATTTGCCCGGTATGTTATTATCAACTTATGGGGGCTATTCTAATTATCAACGTGGCTGTCTTGCTCTTTGACACCTAATTTTCTGCTGAATAATTTCGCTCTCGCGACGTTTTTTCCAGATAAGCAGAACGGCAGTCATCGTCTTGTTTTATTTCAATGAATTACAACGCAATTGCATTCGTGTTAATATTATCGATGTTGCTATTGCTTACATTGATTTTACCCACGCTTTATGAGTGGCGCGGTATCATAGGCTGGAATCATACCCAGTAATATTTACGCTGTGGGGGTTTGCCCCGCAGAGAACGGCTTTATCGGGCTGGGCGGATGACTAAAATTCAAAAATCAGCGCCGTTTCGCAAAGTTAATCGGGGGTTAGTATTAATCTGTGTTCATTCTTGGCCGAAAAACAAGTAATATCTCAGGCTATAACAGAGGCTGATTGCGTTACTCCCTTTTTTTGGAGATTTTTCCTTGATTAGCGTTCTTCTTGTTGATGACCACGAACTGGTGCGCGCAGGGATACGACGCATTCTTGAAGATATCAAAGGTATAAAAGTTGTCGGGGAGGCCCAGTGCGGTGAAGACGCCGTGAAATGGTGCCGTGGCAATGCTGTAGATATCGTTCTTATGGATATGAATATGCCGGGCATTGGCGGGCTGGAAGCTACGCGCAAGATTGTACGTTATGCGCCCGACGTTAAAGTCATCATGTTGACTATTCATACTGAAAATCCATTGCCTGCCAAGGTGATGCAGGCAGGTGCTGCAGGTTACCTGAGTAAGGGGGCGGCACCGCAGGATGTGGTTAACGCCATCCGGTCGGTACAGGCAGGCCAGCGCTACATCGCATCGGACATTGCCCAGCAGATGGCATTGAGCCAACTGGAACCGCAGACGGAAACCCCGTTCAGTTGCCTGTCTGAACGTGAACTGCAGATTATGCTGATGATCACCAAAGGCAAAAAGGTTAATGAGATCTCGGAACAACTGAACCTCAGTCCTAAAACGGTGAACAGTTACCGTTATCGTATGTTCAGTAAACTGAATATCAGCGGTGACGTCGAATTGACACACTTGGCTATCCGACACGGATTGTTCAATGCGGAGACGTTGTTAAGCAGTGAGTGACCGTTTTGATGCCAAAGCTTTTTTAAGCACCGTAACCAGCCAGCCTGGCGTCTACCGTATGTATGATGCCACTGGTACGGTTATCTATGTCGGTAAAGCCAAAGATCTGAAAAAGCGCCTCGTCAGTTATTTCCGCCAGCAGGTGGGAAGCCGAAAAACCGAGGCGCTGGTTAAAAATATCGCACAAATAGATGTAACTGTTACCCACACCGAAACAGAAGCGCTATTGCTGGAACATAACTACATAAAGTTATACCAGCCGCGATATAATGTTCTTTTGCGAGACGATAAATCTTATCCGCTGATCTTCCTTAGCGCAGACAGTCATCCGCGGTTGGCGGTTCATCGTGGCGCTAAACATGCCAAGGGTGAATACTTCGGCCCGTTTCCCAACTCTTATGCCGTGCGCGAGACATTAGCGCTGTTGCAGAAGCTCTTCCCGATACGCCAGTGCGAGAACAGCGTGTACCGCAACCGCTCGCGCCCTTGTTTGCAGTATCAGATCGGGCGTTGCCTGGGGCCTTGCGTCGCCGGATTGGTGAGTGAGGAAGAATATCAACAGCAGGTAGACTATGTGCGCCTGTTCCTGTCCGGCAAGGATCAGCAGGTGTTGCATCAGTTGATCGAACGGATGGAAAACGCCAGTAAGGCTTTGAATTTCGAAGATGCAGCGCGCATCCGTGATCAAATCCAGGCGGTGCGGCGTGTGACGGAGCGTCAGTTCGTTTCGGGCAATAGTGACGATCTGGACGTGATAGGCGTGGCGTTTGACACCGGTATGGCCTGCTTGCACGTGTTGTTTATCCGCCAAGGCAAAGTGTTGGGCAGTCGCAGCTACTTCCCGAAGGTGCCGGGCGGTACCGAGATGAGCGAAGTGGTACAGACGTTTGTCGGGCAGTTCTATTTACAGGGCAGCCAGGCTCGCACCCTGCCAGCGGAAATCCTGCTAGACTTCAATCTGCCTGAAAAAGACCTGTTGGCGGAGTCGCTGTCCGAGTTGGCTGGCCGCAAGATTCAAATCCAAAGTAAACCGCGTGGCGATCGTGCACGTTACCTTAAACTGGCGCGAACCAACGCCGCAACCGCTTTGACAACCAAGCTTTCGCAACAGTCGACGATTCATCAGCGGTTGGCAGAACTGACGAAGATCCTGAATCTTTCCGAGATTAACCGCATGGAATGCTTTGACATCAGCCACACCATGGGTGAGCAGACGGTCGCTTCCTGCGTGGTGTTCGACGGCAACGGACCGCTGCGTTCGGAATATCGGCGCTATAATATCACCGGCATTACGCCAGGGGATGACTATGCCGCCATGGCGCAAGTGCTGAAACGACGCTATGGTAAAGCTCTGGAAGAGAACAAAATCCCGGACGTTATTTTTATCGATGGCGGTAAGGGCCAGCTTGGTATGGCGATCGACGTGTTCAACTCGCTGAATGTCACCTGGGATAAAAACAAACCTTTGCTGATTGGTATCGCCAAAGGCGCCGATCGCAAAGCCGGCCTGGAAACATTGTTCTTTGTACCGGAAGGTGAGGGGATTTCTCTGCCTTCGGATTCGCCGGCGCTGCATGTGATCCAGCATATCCGCGATGATTCGCATAACCATGCGATCACCGGGCATCGGCAGAAAAGGGCAAAAGTTAGAAATACCAGCGCGTTGGAACTGATCGACGGCGTTGGGCCAAAACGGCGACAGGTGCTGTTGAAGTATATGGGTGGACTTCAACCATTATTGAACGCCAGCGTTGAGGAAATTGCAAAAGTGCCGGGTATTTCACAAGCATTGGCAGAAAAGATCTACAATGCATTGAAACACTGAGGGCAATGTAGCAACATACTCTTAATTCCCACTCCAGCCAGATAGTTACCGTAGCATTATGCAATTGAATATACCGACTTGGCTTACTCTGTTTCGCGTAGTTCTGATCCCATTCTTTGTTCTGGCATTTTACCTGCCGTTCACCTGGGCTCCGATGGTTTGCGCCGTCATCTTTGTATTTGCTGCCATAACCGACTGGTTTGATGGGTTCCTGGCCCGTCGCTGGAAGCAAACTACCCGTTTCGGGGCGTTCCTCGACCCGGTAGCGGACAAAGTGATGGTGGCGGTGGCGCTGGTGCTGGTAGCCGAGCACTATCATACCTGGTGGATCACCCTGCCTGCGGCGACCATGATTGCCCGTGAAATTATCATCTCATCGCTGCGTGAGTGGATGGCGGAGATCGGTAAACGCAGCAGTGTGGCGGTATCGTGGATTGGCAAAGTTAAAACCATGGCGCAAATGATGTCGCTGGTGGGGCTGCTGTGGCGCCCGGAACGTACCGTTGAGTATGTGTCCTTCGGCCTGTTGTACATCGCGGCAGTGCTGACTTTCTGGTCAATGTTCCAATATTTGAACGCGGCCCGGAAAGATTTGCTTGAACCCTGATCAAAGCGCTGCAAAAATCGTCAAACAAACGTAATGAGACAACAATTTTATTGACTCATTACGTCAGGTAAGTAGAATGCATCGCATCAGACGGCAGCGGTGAATCGCCGAAAGATAGCAAAAAAATCAGTAGGTTCTGATTGATGCGGGAATAGCTCAGTTGGTAGAGCACGACCTTGCCAAGGTCGGGGTCGCGAGTTCGAGTCTCGTTTCCCGCTCCAAATTAAACAAAGCTGGTGTTTCACGAGCTTTGGCCTGAAGAAGGCAGCAGAATTAAGGCGCGTTAACAAAGCGGTTATGTAGCGGATTGCAAATCCGTCTAGTCCGGTTCGACTCCGGAACGCGCCTCCAATTTTCCCGAGCCCGGGTGGTGAAATCGGTAGACACAAGGGATTTAAAATCCCTCGGCTTATGGCTGTGCGGGTTCAAGTCCCGCCCCGGGTACCAGGGAAAATAATTCCAGAATAATCAAAGCAATATGTAGTAATGTCGTGACCGCCGGAAGGCGGTTTTTTTGTGCCTGAAAATCCACTTCATAATATTCTGCTTCTATCACTGCTCTCCCACAGCCAGAATGATGGCTATTTTTCGGTCATGCCTCATCGTTTATTCAACGTTAACGCTCCAGTTTCACTGATGGACGCTCCCAATTGTCTAAGCTTATGAGCATTCCAGACGACCGCTGGATTACGCTTCGGCTCGAAACGCGGATGTAATCCGCAAGCGAGCCGTAAGGCTAAATGCCGGTGACATCTGCTTTTCTCATAAAATCAGGCAGTTTTTTAAGACGGTTAGCGATAAGTGATATATAACCGGAGAGTAAAAAAGAGAAGGAGCGTCGTATGAGAGGAGGACTATTTTTATTAATTATTGTAATGCTATCTGGGTGCTCAGGGTCTTTTGGATCGATATTGGGCGTTATTCCGCAAAGTTCCGATGTTTGTCCCCAGGGGAAAAATGCGATCTCCGGTGAGTGCCGCTAGTGATAGCTATTTGAAAAATTGAGTGTTATCCCTGCTCAACATCTTTCTTCGTCGCTGGCCCTTAGTGTGCCGTCAGGTTGAATATTGGTCTGGTTAGCGATGCTGTCAACATGTGGTATCCGGGTATATCGCTTAACCTGACACCCGCTATGTCACGCAATTGAGACGATATCCGGCTATTTGAACGGTGTTCCGATAGCCGGATATCGTTTTTCCCTCAACTAAAGCTTAGCCCCCATCAATGCCTCCCAGGCAACGGCACCTTATCCGCGTGGCATTGGCCACCAACAACAACCAGGATAGCGATGGGCGCACAGGTCCGATTTCCGTATACATCCCCCGCTAACGGCCGCTAACCCCAATGACCTCGATAGCGGCTCTGTGCAGTTTTTGGCAATAGTCCTCGGGCTGTCTTTCGACCTCTTTGATCAGATAGGCGAGAATGTTTTGCTTGGTGATGGGCTTGCTGGATGAGAGTACCTGAACAACGCTCTTGCCTACGAGGTTGTATATTTGCTCACGGTACAACTCGACGTCTTTATTGTCGAGACCGTAAAGAGAGTAATCAATCATAGTGTTTCTACCGCTGGTGAAATATAAAGCGCCGCCTGAAGCGGGCTGAGAAGCCATTAAAAAATAAAATAGTGCAAATTCCACTTAGGTGTATGCCTTCGTGGTAGGTTCACGATAACGTAATAGGAATATTCCTATCAATAGCCAGCGGCAATCTAGATGGCTAATTAGGAATAACCTCATGTCACAGCTTCGGTATCTAAGCGTACCAAGATGAATCACGGGGAAGACGTTGGGGGGCTGATGAATATCCGGCAGTGTGTCAAAACTTTTGAGCGGCGGCTCCAGAGGCAGTAAGCATGCTGAGCGCGAATCTCTTATCCGCCAGACCGTTCCGCGGGCTGGGTCGGCGAGGTTTTTGATGAATAACCTTCTTTGCACACGGTTTGTTACAGTATAACAGCGTTAAAATTCCTCGTGGCGGCAACATCGGCTCGAATTATCTGTCAGATTACCATTCAATAGCAGGGTAAGCGCATAGCCCTCAACCACACACAACCTGTGTCAGTCAGCAGTTATGAATTCACTTTGGCGAGAATGGTATTAATAATGCAGAAGTTTCGACATTGGACCCAGTTGCAGGTCTCTTTCTTTATCGCGTTTTATCTTGGTGTCTTGCTCAATATCCCCATATTTTATCGTCGTTATCAGCAGCTCAATTACGACAATTTACTGTCGATCGGCATTGAGGTCGTCGCGGCCTTTTGCCTGGTGTGCTTCATCACTTTACTGATTTCGTTTTTGGGACGTCGACTGTTCCGCATTCTGGCATCGTTACTGGTCCTGAGCTCGGTTGCCGCCAGCTATTATATGGTGTTGTTCCACGTCGATATTGGCTATGGCATCCTGGCGGCGGTGATGACCACCGACGTTGATTTGTCCAAAGAGTCGGTTGGTTGGCATTTTGGCGTGTGGATGGTGCTGGTAAGTTTGTTGCCGCTGCTGTTCATCTGGCTGGCGCCGATGCATGAAGCCGCACTCAAGCGCAGTAACTGGGCGACGTTGTTTAAAAAGGGCGGCATTATGTTGGCCGCCGGGGTGTGCTGTTGGTTGCCGCTCACGCTGATGGGGCAGGTGCAGGATCGCCACGATCGCGAAAATAACCAATTGATGGCCAGCTATGGTGGCGTAGTCGCCGGTAGCTATTCACCGTCCAACTGGTTATCTGCACTGGGACTGTTGACCTACAGCTCATACAGCCAAGCGGAAGACAGCCGCAATCTGTTCGATCCCGCTGCGCATTTTACCTATCAGCCGCCGAAAGACGTGAATGACCTCTATGTGGTGTTTGTGATTGGCGAAAGCGCCAGACGCGATCACATGGGCGTTTATGGCTACCAGCGCGACAACACGCCTTACCTTGATAAGGAAACCAACCTGGCGGTGTTACAGGGTTATTCCTGCGACACCTCGACCAAACTCTCTTTGCGTTGCATGTTTGTGCGGGAAGGGGGGGCTGCTGAAGAACCTGAGCGGACGCTGAAGGAAATGAACGTCTTTTCGGTACTGAAAAAGCAGGGCTTTTCGTCGGAGCTGTTTTCGATGCAAAGTGAAGCCTGGTTCTATAACAAAACTCAGGCGGATGATTATGCGCTGAGAGAAAGCATTCAGGCGGAAAAACGCAACGTCGGCAAACCGGTGAATGACATGGCGCTGATTGACGAGCTGCAGGATTCATTAGGTCGCCACCCGCAGGGCAAGCATTTGGTCATTCTGCATACCAAAGGTTCGCACTATATGTATACCGAACGCTATCCTCGCGCTTTTGCCCGTTACAAGCCGGAGTGCCAGGGTATTGATGACGCCTGCTCTACGGAGGAGATGATCAACTCTTACGACAACAGCCTGCTGTACACCGATTATTTCCTTGAGCAAGTGTTCAATCAGTTACGTAACCGTAACGCCATCGTGTTTTACGCCTCGGATCACGGTGAGTCGATCTCGGAAAATATGCATTTCCACGGTACGCCGCGTGACCGCGCACCGAAGGAACAGCGCACGGTTCCCATCATGGTCTGGGCATCCGACAAGTTTCTCAGCCAACCCGATCACCAGGCCGCATTTAATCAGTTAAAAGCGCTGCAACAGGCCAAAACGCCGGTGTTCCATGAGAAGTTGTTCGACAGCGTACTGGGCTGTATCGGCTATACCTCACCGGATGGCGGTATCGTGAAACCGCATAACTGGTGTCAGGTGAACTGAGCCATTGTGAGAAATGTTCAAACCGCCGTAAGGCGGTTTTTTTTGGAGAATTATGTGGTAGGGGGGCGTTAGCGCAGGCTTTCAATCCAGTGGAAGAAGCGTGAAAAGCGGGCTGCGAGATCCCCGAGGTTAAACATCGTACCTATCCAGAGAGCGGCCATGATCACCACTCCAATGATAATCAGCACGTCCATTTTGCTCATTGGTTATATTCTTCAATGGGTTAATATTTTTTAAGCTTAGCATCAATCGTTTCAGGGATAAAATATCGACGTAATAATGCCTGAGTTACTCAGGTTGCCGGTTGGATAAAAATGGAGGATGGCAATGAAAATCTTGAGCATGGCAGGAAATGACCTGCGTCTGAAGATCCTGACAGACAGCGATACTGAAATTGCTCATCTTTATTTTCGTGAGAATCAACAGCATCTTTTGCCGTGGGAGCCGATCCGGCCAGATGACTTTTACAACGTTGAAGTTATTCAGCAGCGGCTTTGGCAGGCGGGGAAAGACGCTGAACAGGGGTGTGCCTATCAATTTGGTATCGTCAATGGCGCAGGCACTGAAATGCTGGGTGCCTGCAATTTTACCCATGTTGCTCGCGGCCCATTCCAGGCCTGCCATCTGGGCTATTCGATCGCTGCCCGGCACGAAGGCAAAGGTATAATGACCCAGGCGCTAACCGCCGCCATCGGTCACCTGTTTGGTGAGTTGGGTCTGCACCGCATTATGGCGGCCTATATACCGACGAACGCTCGCAGTGAAAAGCTGTTGCTGCGCCTCGGCTTCGAGAAAGAAGGCTATGCAAAGTCTTATCTGAAGATTGCCGGCCGCTGGCAGGATCACGTATTGACCTCATTGATTAATCCACAGCACACAGAGTAGCAAGCCGGTGGGAATGACGGGGCGCTGCGTCGACTCGGCCCGTTGCTTTTGAACCCGGTATTCAGGTTTCTTGTCCGGGGTTGCTTTGACAGCGTCAGGGGTATAAAAAAATCCGTAATCTGCAGTGAGATTACGGATTTTTACCGACCCATGGGATCGTTCAATCGATCATGTAGTGCCTAACCGAGCGGCATCAACCCCGTGGGAGGGCTTTAGTCCAGTTTCGGATGCTGGTCGACAAGCGTCTGCTTTTTCCTCTCCAGCTCGGCAATCTGCTCGTTGATATCCTCAACCTTCTGTTCGATGTTGTCGTAGGTTTCCTGCAACAGCTCTTTGGCTTCCGTACGATCCGAGGCGGCCGGGGTAGCACCCCGTAGCGGTTTGTTGGCGGTTTCCTTCATATACAGGCCGGTGATCAGGCCAATCACCGCCACCACCATCAGGTAGTACGCCGGCATATACAGGTTACCGGTCGACTCGACCAACCAGGCGGCCACCGTCGGCGTAGCGCCGGCGACCAGAACCGAGATGTTGAACGAAATCGCCAGTGCGCTGTAACGAATATGTGTCGGGAACATCGCCGGCAGGGTAGAGGCCATCACGCCGGTGAAGGAGTTCAGCAGCACCGCCAACACCAGCAGGCCGACAAAGATCAGACCAATCACGTTGCTGTTGATCAGGATAAAGCAGGGTATCGACAGCAACAGCAGCCCGATGCTGCCGCCAATGATAAACGGCTTGCGGCCAATGCGGTCGCTGGCCAGGCCGATCACCGGCTGAACAAACAGCATGCCGATCATGATGGCGATGATGATCAGTACGCCGTGATCTTCCGAGTAGTGCAGGTTATGCGACAGGTAGCTCGGCATGTAGGTCAGCAGCATATAGTAGGTTACGTTGGTGGAAATCACGATACCGACGCACACCAGCAGGCTTCGCCAATGCTTGGCCGCGATCTCTTTAAACGAGGTCTTCGGCGGATTTCCGATGGCATCGCGATCTTCTTTTTCCATCTTCTCCACGTGCTGCTGGAACGCCGGGGTTTCTTCCAGCGCATGGCGCAGATACAGACCGATCAGGCCTAGCGGTGCAGCGATAAAGAACGGAATACGCCAACCCCAGTCGAGGAAGTTGCTTTCGCCGACGATGCTGGAAATCAGCACCACTACGCCTGCGCCGAGTACGAAGCCGGCAATGGAGCCGAAATCAAGCCAACTGCCCATAAAGCCGCGTTTTCTGTCGGGCGAGTATTCAGCGACGAAGATCGCCGCGCCTGAGTATTCGCCGCCCACCGAGAAGCCCTGCGCCAGTTTGGCCAGCAGCAGCAGCACCGGCGCCCAGATGCCGATCGAAGCATATGAAGGGATCAGGCCAATACAGAAGGTGCTTACCGCCATGATGATAATGGTGATGGAAAGGACCTTCTGGCGGCCGAATTTATCACCCATCGCGCCAAAGAACAGGCCACCTAACGGGCGCACCAGGAAGGGAACGGAGAACGTTGCCAGTGCGGCAATCATCTGCACGCCGGGGGTGGCGCCAGGGAAAAACACTTGCCCAAGGGCGTAGGCTACGAAGCCATAGACACCGAAGTCAAACCATTCCATCGCGTTGCCTAATGCAGCCGCGGTAATCGCTTTCTTCAGCTTGCTGTCGTCGATGATGGTGATGTCATTAATATGCATCGGCTTATGTCGTTTTTTTCTTAACTTCATATAATCATCCCTTAATCAATTTTAGTCGTACGTGAATTCGCAATCCTCGTTCACTTTCTTCTGCCCAGTTATCAGTATGGCTAATCTGATCTCCATGTGGAGAGATCCCAGGCCACTATTTTTGTGTGATGCGAATCACGCAATGTGCCCGCTTTTAGCAGGAATATGTCATTTAGGTGACTAATTATTTTGCATCTATAGCTTAACGTTATATCTTCCGACGATCAAATTTAGCAGTTTGTCTTATGCATTTTCACCAAAATAGCGCCAAAACAGGTTAATTATTGTGCGCATTGATGGTTTTTTTATCAGGAGAGGGATCGCTAAAGTATAGGGGGAACCGGAAAGGATACGGGTAAAATTAATGCGTTTTGCTGCTGTGGATCAAGGCCTGGCGTAGACGCCAGGCCGGTGAATTATTGGGGTGAACCACCAAATTCCAGGTAGATTTGCGCCAGATTCTGGTACTGGTCAAAGCGGTTTTCGTCCAGTGCCAGTTCTGCCAGCCGACGGCGATTCTGCGCATCCAACCAGAAGGTGATAGAGACGGCGCCTTGGCGATAGCGAATTTCATTCAACCGTTCAGATTTACGCGCCAGAGCCAAGGCCGTCTGTAAATGTTGCTCCTGCGCCATCAACTGGGTACGCAACGATAAAGCATTGTCTACATCGGCCATGGCTTTATACAACGCCTGTTTGAACTCCAACACCCGCAGTTCGTAATCGCTACGGGCGATTTTGATGTCAACGCTCATCTGCCGCCACTCGAGGAAAGGCAGCGATAGCCTTGCGCCGACCGATGCCATAGGATTGCGAAGAAACTCCAGCAGCGCGGTGCTGCTGGCGCCCAATGAACCGGTCAGGCTGAAGGTCGGATAATATTGGGTGCGTTTCACGTCAACGTTAGCCAACGCTTCGCGAAGCCGCAGCTCTTTGGCGTGGATATCCGGGCGATGGCGCAGCACGTTGACCGGGATACCGGCATTGATCTGAGGCAACCGGCCCATCGGCAATCTGGCGGGAACAATCACCGCATTACCCGGCGGCGCACCCAGCAGCAGCGTCTGTTCGTTCAACGCCAGTTGGCGCTCGCGCCGTTGCGCCAACAGGGTATTTTCCTGATTAATCAGGTTCTGTTCGGCATCCACCACGTCAAGTGAAGAGACGCTGCCCGCGCGGTAACGGGCATTAACCAGTCGCAAAGTCTCCCGGGCATAGGCGATGCTCTGCTGGTTGACGTCGATCCGCTGATTGATAAAGCCTACCCGCCAGTAATTTTTGCTGGCGCTGGCGAGCAATGCCAGGCGAGCGCTTTGCAAATCTTGCTGCGTAGCCTGCCGGCTCCATTCTGCAGCGTCACGCTGACGCGCAAGCTTACCCCACAGGTCGACTTCATAGCTGACGCCAAGGTTGGCGCTACTGCTTTTGTTCCAGGGTGAGGAATCAGAAAGAGCGGTGTTGGCACCGCTATTGAACGTCGCGGTCACGCTCGGTGCGGTGCTGATGCCGACCCGTTGCGCTTCTAACTGAGCCCGGTAGACGCGCAGTGCGGCGGCGGCCAAATCGTTATTGCCGGCCATGACCTGCTGTAACCAGCGGTCAAGTTGAGGATCGTGGAAGTCGCGCCAGTCAAAGGGAACCGGGCCTGCGGCATCGGCGCTCTCCTGCCAGTGGGTCGGGTAGTTAACCTGGGGTGCTTGATAATCGCTTTTCAATGCGTTGCCGCAGCCGGTGCTGAGCAGGGCTGCGAGGCATAACGCTATTGGTGTCAAAATTTTCATAAGTTACTCGCTGGCCAGTGAAATGACCGGATCCATCCGCGCCGCTTTACGGGCTGGGAGATAACCGAAGATCATGCCGATTAGGGTGGAACAGCAAAAGGCCACTGCGGCGGCCTGCCAGGAATAGATGGCTGTGAGCATTCCGCCCGCCAGCGCGGTAAACAGCGAACCGGCGGCGAACGACAACGCAATGCCCAACACGCCGCCGATCAGGCAGACCAGCACGGCTTCGATCATAAATTGCTGCATGATGTCGCTGCGCCTGGCGCCCACCGCCATGCGCACGCCAATCTCGTGCGTTCGCTCGGTGACGGAAACCAGCATGATGTTCATTACGCCGAGGCTGCCGATGATCAAGGAGATCGAAGCCACCATCAGGATCAACAGGCTCAGGGTCATCGAAGCATGTTCGATCGATTTACGAAATTTGTCGCGGTTGAACAGCATAAAGTCTTTAACGCCATGGCGTTGGGTCAGCAGTTGGCTGATGGCGCCGACGGCGGCTTCGTTATCGACGTTATCCTTCAATCGCACGCCGATGCTGCTTAGCGTCGGCTTGCCCACCATGCGGTACATCACCGTGGTATAGGGCATCCACACGCTGATGCGGTTCGGTGCGGAATCCTGGTTGCTTTTGACCACACCGACCACCCGGGCCGGCACTGCGCCGAGAAACACGATTTGGCCGAGCGGCGCTATGCCGAAATCGCCGAACAGCGAGTTGCGTGCATTCTCGTCAATGATCACTTCCTGCAATGCGCTGCGATCGTCACGGAAAGTCGTGCCCTGTAACAAGGTGAGGCCGTTAACGCGGAAATAGTCGCGCCCGACGCCGGTGATTGAGGCTGTCGCCGATTTGCTGCGAAAACGAATGGAGTCCGAGGCGCTGACTGCAGGGCTGACGCTGTCGACAAAGTTCTGGCTGGCCAGCGCATCGGCGTCTGCAGGCACCAGCGTGCGAATGCTGTCGATGGCGTCATCAAAGAAATCGCGGCCGGGGTAAATGCTGACGACATTGGTGCCGAGATCTTTGATGTTGGCCAGCGTGCGCTGTTTGGCACCTTCGCCCAGTGCGACTACCGTTACTACCGCAGCGATGCCGAAAATGATGCCGGTCATGGTCAGGGCGGTGCGCAGGCGGTGGGCATTCATCGCCTTCAGTGCCATTTGCAGCGATTCGCGGGTGCGATCGAGCAGGCTGTGCCAGTAGCCTTGCCTTACGCGGACGGCTGTTGGTTGAGCCATTGGCGGGGCGGGGGACTTGCAACCGCTGTCGGCGATGACTTCACCGTCCTGCAGTTCAATGATGCGCTGTGCGTGCTGGGCCACCTTCATATCGTGGGTGACGATGACCACGGTATGGCCGCGCTGGTTAAGCTCGCTGAGGATTGCCAGCACCTCTTGCCCGGATTTGGAATCCAGTGCGCCGGTCGGTTCATCTGCCAGAATAATTTCGCCGCCGTTGATTAAGGAGCGTGCGATGCTGACGCGCTGTTGCTGGCCGCCGGAGAGTTGGCCGGGTTTATGGTTTTCACGGCCTTCCAGCCCCAGTCGCGCCAGCAACTGCGCTGCTCGCAGGCGGCGTTGATCGCGCTTGTCGTTGGCGTAAATCGCCGGGATCTCGACATTGCCCAGCGCGCTGATGTCCGGCATCAAATGATAGCGTTGGAAGATAAAACCGATGTGTTCGCGGCGCAGCCTGGCCAGTTCGTCCGGTGACAGATGTGCGGCGTTCTGGCCGCCGATGTAATAGTCGCCCCGATCCGGCGCGTCCAGACACCCCATGATGTTCATCAGCGTTGATTTGCCGGAGCCGGAGGCACCTATGATGGCGACCAGTTCCCCGGCGGCGATCGTCAGGTTGATGTTTTTGAGCACCGTCAGCGGTTGGGCGCTGTTGGTATAGGTGCGGCTTATGCCTTTCAGCTCAATGATATTTTTCACAGTAAGATGCCATCCCCGCCCGAATTGGCGCTTTCCTGCATCAGCACGACGGTTTCACCGGCCTTCAACCCGGAAAGGATCTGGATATCGACGTTGTTGGTAATACCGGTCTTTACCTCGCGCATTTCCAACCGATCATTAGCGGTCAGCACTTGCACTTGCTGTTTTTTATCTTCGGTTTTACGCACTGCCTGAATGGGGACCAGCAGCGTGTTTTTCGCTTCACCGAGCAGCAGTGAAACCTGCGCGGTCATGGCGATACGCAGCCGGTTATCCGGGTTGGGCACGTCCAGCAGCGCGTTGTAATACACCGAGGCATTAGACGTCCCGGAACCGGAGGCAGAACTGCTGCCGGAGAGCGAGTCGTCTTTCATCACCGATTCCGGCGCCAGTTCGACGGTGCACAAAGTGGCGTCATAACGCTTTTCCGGATCGGAGAAAATCGTGAAATAGGCTTTTTGCCCCTGGGAAACGCGGGTAATGTCGGCCTCGGAGATCTGCGCTTTGATGGTCATCAGGTCCAGCCGAGCCAGTTTGACTATGGTCGGTGCGCTCTGGTTGGCGTTAACCGTCTGGCCTTGCTGGGTAATTACCGCAATCACGATGCCGTCCATCGGTGCCAGAATACGGGTGTAACTCAGATCGACCTTTTTCTTATCCACTTCAATCTGCGCCTGCACGATACGCGCATTCAGGGCAATCAGTTCTGCGCGGGTGGTGGTGAGCGTAGCTTCGGCGGCCTCAAAATCCTCGAGTGAACTGGCCTCATCGTTCAGCATGCGCTTTTGGCGTTTAAAGCGGGATTCGGCCTGCTTCAGCAGCGCCTGTTTGGCCTGCAAATCTGCCTTTGCGACGTTCAGCGCCGCTTCAGCGTTGCGCAGGTCATTACGCTGCGGCAGATCATCGATGTCGGCAATCGGTTGGCCCTGAGTGACCCGGTCGCCCAGTTTGACCTTCAGGGATTTGACCTGGCCTGAAACCTGCGTGCCGACATTCACTCGTTCAACCGCGTCCATTTTACCGGTTGCCAGTACGGCATTTTCTATATCGCCTACACGAACCGGCGCGGTGACATGGTTTGCCTGTGGGGGGCGCTGCAGATAGCTTGTCAGAGCGATGAGCAAGACGGCGAGCAGAGTGCCGACCGCGATAAATGCCAAGCGGCGGGAGGTGAATTTCATGGTGGTTTGCCTTAGTTTTCCTTAACAGCGGTAAGCCGTGATTCCAAGAGGCGTCATGGTGACACCCTCGGCTTTAACTGGCGGTAAACACGCGACGTATTTTTGCCGTGGTGTCGATAATAAATATTATTCTCATAAACTTCATCAAAGAAAAGTCATCATGGAGAGCATGCAATTTGAGCAAGCAAGCGTTATGCTGTATAAAAAACCAGTTATGTTGATTAACAAAGATCGCGATTCGTTACCATGATGCCAAACCGACTCGAGCCGGAGCTCGACATTTATCAGTACCCGGAGCATCTGCGCACCAGCCTTGAGGTGTTGCCCAAGTCACCGGGCGTGTACTTGTTTCATGGCTTGAGCGACAGCATGCCGCTGTATATCGGCAAAAGCGTTAATATTCGCAGCCGGGTGATGGCGCATTTTCGCACGCAGGATGAAGCCCGCCTGCTGCGGCAAACCCAGCGTATCAGCTTTCATGAAACGGCCGGTGAACTGGGGGCTTTGCTGCTGGAGGCGCAGTTGATCAAACAGCAACAGCCGCTGTTCAACAAACGCCTGCGTCGTTCGAAGCAGCTCTGTTCATTGCATCTGGATGGTGGGCAGGTGAGCATTGCACATGCCAAAGACATTGATTTTGCCGCTACGCCTAATCTGCATGGGTTGTTTGCCAACCGAACTGCCGCGCTGGAAAAGTTGCGGACCATCGCCGATGAACAGCGCCTGTGTTACGGCAAGTTGGGTATTGATAAACTGCCCGCCGGGCGGGGATGTTTCCGTTATAGCTTGCGAAAATGCGCCGGTGTCTGCTGTGGTGTCGAATCGAATCTGCAACATGACCAACGGCTGGCGGCGGCGCTGCAACAGACGCGCATCAACGCGTGGCCCTATGCCGGGCGAGTGGCTATGGAAGAGCAGGGGGCATTTTTGCGCCAGTACCACGTCATTCATAACTGGTTCTATTTGGGGAGCGTCGGCGTGCTGCAACAGGCCGATTCGCTACAGCGAACCGCGAGTCATTTTGACAGTGATGGCTATAAGATCCTGTGCAAGCCCTTGATGAGCGGGCGTTACCCAATCATTGAACTGGGTGACTGAAGGGGTCAGAATTATCTGCAAAATCGCTCGCGCGCTTGATCCCATAGCATTGATATGGATAATGACGCCCCGAAGCGAAGGGATGCGCTATTAACTCAGTTGGCAGAGTGATTGGTTTTTTAATGGCTTGTTTTGGCTACAAAATTGATAGACGCGGGTTCGAGTCCTGCATAGCGCGCCAGCTTCCCTCTTTAAGAATCGTTATCGTAAAGCGCACCCGGGTTGATTTGCACTATCGGCTCCTTGTTGGGTTTTTCGGGTGTGCTTTACCGTAACGGGCTCTCCTTTCTCTGTTGCTATCGATCTTTGCTAAACTGTAATCAGGCAGGTTTGCTGCCCGGCAACAGGAGGTCGATATGTCCGAGTCCGATCAACTGCAGGAATTATTGCAACGTGTAGCCGCTCTGGAAGCCAGAGAGAAGTCGCTGACCGCTGCCTCCAATGCCTATCAGGCGATAATCACCACCCTGCTCGGCAGCCTGGATCAGCAGGAGCGCGACAAGATTATTGCGACGATCGACCAGGCGCATGAGATTGCCTACGCCCGCGCAATTCAGCGCTGTAATGAACCGCAGAAGCAAAAAATCAAACAAGCTGACGATATCGCTCAGCGCATGTTCATGTTTGCACAAGGTAAAAATTCTTTGCAACGCTAGCAGCACAGGTATAACAGTTGCCGATTTTAAATTGCAGAACTGATCTACCTAGGCAAACTGTACTTGTGATAGTTTGAGGAATGATTATTGATAGCGTAATGCTCCCCCAAGCATAAGGTTGTAAGTATGGACGCCATTAAAAGCATCTTGGTAAAAGAAATCGAGCGGATCAACCGGCAGGAAGGGCGCGACGGCAAGCTGCGGTTTAACAGCGAATTTGCCCGTGAGCACCGCTATCTGTGCCTTGCCATGTTCGCCGGCTATTTCGCCGTGCTCGCCGTGATGTACCAGGTTCCTTACATGGGCTTCTTCTCATTTTTGGCTTTCACGGCCTTCGTTTTATTCATGTTTGCCATGCTGATGATTGAAATCAAACCTGTGTATCGTTTTGAGGATATCGGCGTGCTGGACCTGCGCGTATGCTATAACGGCGAGTGGTATTTCACGCGTGCGCTGTCGCCGCAGTCGGTGAAGGCGTTGCTGGATGAGCCGTCGATCGGCACGACGTTGAAAACGCGTATGCAGGAAATTATCGCCAATAAAGGCGAGATCGATTTCTATGACGTCTACGATTTGGCGTATTCAAAGAAGCCACAGGGCGAGCAGCCGCAGGTGGCGGTGCTTAACTGAAGGGTTTCCGCCTGTACAGTTGTCGATTATACTCACTCTTCGAAGCCAGTTAAGCGTGAGGAGTTTGCGATGAGTGATGATATTTTCGATTTTGATATCGATGCCGAATTAGCGAAAGCGGAAGAAAAAGCAGCGCAGAAAGCAAAAGAAGTGCCTGAGATCCTTGAGGACGAAGCGGACTGCGAAGGGTGCAAAATCTGATCGCCATTGCCAACTAAAAAAACCGCTGCGGCGGTTTTTTTGTATCTGGAATAGGGTGAGACAGAAAAAAAAGCCCGTTTCAGGCGGGCCAACACTTAAGTCGTATGAGGGTATCATTTTTATTTCCATGTCCGTTCAGCATACGCGCTACGGCCGGGAAGAGATGTACAAGCATTGTAACAAAATGGTTGTTGTTGTGTTGCCGTGTTACCCATGCCAGCCGAACGATTAATCCAGCACAAAACCCCAAATCAACAACCCTGCAACGATAACCAGGCAGAGCGCAGAGACGGTAACCAGTATTTTTCCCAGAATATCTTTTTCTTGTTGCTGCTGTGCCACGTTAACGTTATCCAATTAAGATGCTATGGACCAAATCGGCGATGCCCAGATCCAGCGCGATGACCACCAGAGCCAGCAGCACCATGACAGATAAAAATCGAGTTTTGCTGTTCAAATCAATACCCATCACCGCTGCGCAGTGTTCCCAGAGTAAAGGTTAAAACGACGAGGCTGAAAGCCGCGATTTTGATAATTACAGTGTTTAAGAACCTTTCCAGGCTTATAAGTTCCGTCAGTATTATAGTGCCCGCTGCGGGCGTCACAGCGCAGCGAGCGGGTACTGTGGGAGGATCAGTCAGTCACGATTTTTACGCCAATCTTGCTGATCAAGTTGCCGTCCATTTCGGCAATGGTCCAGGTCAGACCGTCCCATTCCACCTGATCGCCTACCACGGGGGCGCCGCCAATCAGTTGAAGGACGAACTGGCCGAGCGTTTGTTGTTCGTCCACACCTTCCTGCAGGTTAAGACCGTATACCTGTGAAATATCGCTCAGGCGCGCGTCTGATTGCAGGATAAAGTCACCGAAGAAGCGCTCGTCCAGCGTGACCACCGGCGCCTGGCTGAACAGTTTACCCAGCACCGGCAGATCGTGCTCATGGCCGATTACGCACAGAATGTCATCTTCACGCAGCCTTGTACTGCCGCTTGGGTGCAGCAGTTCCTTGCCCCGGAACAGCGCGGCGATACGAGTGCCGGGCGGCATTTTCAGCTCACGCAGCGCAGCGCCCACGCACCAGTTTTCCGACGAGAGTTGGTAAACAAACTGCTCCCATTGGTTTTCCGGGTGCACGTCCAACCCGACCCGCGAGATGGGCGCCAGTGCCGGCGGCACTATGACCTTGGCTTTTTTGGCGGCGAATGACAGTGTGGTGCCTTGCAGCAGCAGCGAGACCAATACGACAAAGAAAGCCACATTGAAAAACAGCTGTGCATTCGGCAATCCCGCCATCATCGGGAAGACGGCCAGAATGACCGGTACCGCGCCGCGCAGGCCGACCCACGAGATAAAACTGCGTTCGCGCAGGGTAAAACTGCGAAACGGCAACAGCCCGATAAATACCGAAAGCGGCCGGGCGAACAAGATCATCCACAGCGACAGCAGCAGGGCAGGGATGGCGATGGGCAGCAATTCGTGCGGATTGAGCAGCAACCCCAGCACCAGGAACATGCCGATCTGGCTCAGCCAGGCCAGACCGTCGAAGGTTTGGACAATGCCGTGCCGGTTGCGGATTGGCCGATTGCCCAGCATCAAGCCGCACAGGTATACCGCCAGGATACCGCTGCCGTCTAGCGCGGTGGTCAGGGAAAAAATCAAAATGCCGCCGCTCACGGCCAGCAGCGGGTATAGGCCTTCGGCCAATTTGATGTGATTGATCAACCCCAACAGCAGCCAGCCGCCGCCGAGGCCAAAGATGATCCCCATGCCGAACTGCTGCAGCAAATGAAGGGGGAACATCCAGCTCAGCGTGGTTTCGCCGGCGGCGATCATCGCAATCAGAGTGATGGTGAGGAACACCGCCATCGGATCGTTGCTGCCGGATTCAATTTCCAGCGTAGCGCTGACGCGTTCGTTGAGCCCTTTACCGCCCAGCAGTGAAAATACCGCTGCGGCGTCGGTAGAGCCGATAATGGCGCCAATCAGCATGCCCTGAAGCAGATCAAGGTCAAACAGCCAGGCGGCAGCCAGGCCGGTAAGCCCAGCGGTAATCACCACGCCGATGGTAGCGAGGGAAAGCGCCGGCCATAGCGCAACGCGGAAAGAACTGACGCGGGTGCGCATCCCGCCATCCAGCAGGATCACCGCCAGCGCCAGGTTACTGACCAGATAGGCAACAGGATAATTGCTGAAAACGATGCCGCCTGGGCCATCGACCCCCGCCAGCATGCCAATCGCCAGGAAAATCACCAAAATGGGAATGCCCAGCCGCGAAGAGAATGAACTGAGAAGAATGCTTGCCCCCACCAACACGGCACCGATGATGAACAAGCTGTTGATCGTGCTGGCATCCAAAATAACGTTCTCCTGAGGCTGGGGGAAAGGCGTTGCGCGCGGGCGCAGATACCGGGTGATGATAACGTGTTTAGTGGGTAAAACGCTAAAGCTGATTTGGCATTTATTGCCATTTGGTGAGGATGAACAGAGAAAGCGGGGGGAAGACGATAAGTTCTTATTTTTATCTATAGTTATCAGAACACTGAATATTTACTTGGATAATAATCGCCAGGCTGTCGATGCAGGAAGGAAAAACCATTAAGCCCCCGTCGGGAGGCTTAATGGTTTGTAGGCCAGTGTCGTTAATGATCGAGTGATTGCAAGGCCCGTCGGATCAACTCAGCGGCCAGCTTTCGCTCAGACTCTGAAATGCCGTCAAGATTGAGGCTGGAAAGCTCGGTTACCAGAATGCTACGATCTTTGCCGCTGATCGACGAGTCCAGTGCGGACAGCAACCGGCCAAGGATTTTCAGTAGGGTGGCGTTTTCTGGAATGGCTTCCTGAGCCGAAGTGTCTTTGTCAGTCATTAAAAATCCTCTCTGTCGTGACGGAAGGGAGATGCTGCAAACATTGTCGTACCAACGACAACGTCGTCCCTCAGGGTTCATTGAGCCCAATCACTACCGTAAGGCAGGGATGTGGATTTCCACTTATGCATTGCAGTTATAACAACTAGCGGCAATATGCTCCAGCATAACTTTGCCCTAACTTTAACCATTGAGCTGAGCAATGTGTGCTCTATGCTACAGGTCCGGCAGTAATCCGGACGCTATTACCGCATCGTAAATAGACTTGGGAAGAAGATGTTGAGAGAAGGGGCGGCCAAGAGCTGCCCCAAGTGTTCAGAAGGTTTTTTCTTTGCGCTGCACCCGGTTGTAACGCGGGCGCTCCAACAGGAAATTGAGGTGCAGACGTTGAATAACGTAATAGGCAATAATTGGGGCTATCAGGCCAATCAGCGTACCGGCAACAACATGTACCGACCAGTTGTTAACGTGCAGAAACTTGGCCAGCACGATGCGTAATCCACTGGCGGCAAGGATGTGCATCAGGTAGATCACCATACTTAACTCACCAAGGCGCCGTAGCCAGGCGATGTCTGCCTTCGCCAGCAGGACCGACAGGCAAATGATAAAGGCGATGGCTACGACGGCAAGGATCAGGGAGAACATTCCGGCATTCATGTAGGTCAGGCCAAGGTAACCATGGAATCCCCACTCCAATAGAGTAAAAGCCAGTAAAGCGATCAGGCTGGTACCCACGCCGATCCCGCCAATGACGGCTGAGTAGCGTATTGCCAACGCTCCGAGCAGGAAGAAAATCATAAACTTGATGATGTAATCGAGATGGAAGGCTTGACTGAGGTTGTTCTGATACACGTACAATCCGGCGCTGATAACGATCAGGGCAGGCAGGATATAGTTGAATTTGTTTTTGTTATACAACAGGCTGGCAAGGACAAATACCATGAACAGGGCATACAGGAACCAGAATTGTGCCCGGGGATGTGTAAACAGTGTCAGCATGTCCGCCAGTCTGGCGGGGTTGTTGGTATAGCGTGACAATGCGATCTCGATAGCTCCCTGCAGCAATGACCAGATAATGTAGGGGTACACGATAGTATCAACTTTACTGATGATAAAGCTGGATTTACCCTTTTTATCTAATGACTGGACAAAAAACAAACCGGAAAGGAAAAAGAACAGCGGCATATGGAAACTGTAAATAACGCTGTCTGTAAGTTGGTAAAACGATTCGGAAAGATGAATGTTTGCACTGTACAAACCGCGATTTACATGGCCAAAGACCACCAAAATAATGCCGATGCCTTTCGCATAGTCGACCCATGCTTCTCTCATGTGATTACCCTGCCCAGAAAGGAAAAAATAACTTATAAGTATATCTAATGAGCGTAACAGATGATCGCCAGTTTGCAATGTGACAGAGGAGGTAAGACGAAGATTAGGAAAATGCGCATGGTAAAAATATGAGCAACGCATTCAAAAGGTTAGTGAAGCTTACCTCCACGACCTCAGGGTGAGGAAATCTCAACCTGAGGTCATATAGACTGGGTATTACTGTGGTTTCCCGGAGAACAGGAAGCGCAGCAGAGGGATGCGCTTGTGCAGTTCATATAAGGCAAAGGCGCAGGAGAAAACGAACACCAGACCAATCAGGAAACCCAGAAGGTTATTGTTGATATACGGCGTCACAAAAGCGCCATATATCAAGGTCAGCGGATGATGCACCAGATATATAAACAGCGATGCGTTGACCAGATACGTGATTTTTGGCGAATGATAGTTCAGCAACCGGTGTCCGAATGAAAACACCACGTTCGCCATCAGGATGCCGAGCAGGGATTTGATCACAATTTCCAACTCAAACATATAGCTGCTGTGGGCCAGCAACTTCTGATTCAGCATGTAGGCAATCAACAACAACAACGAGCCGAGCACTGCCAATGGGGAAGGTTTGAGAAAAATCTCTTTCAGCCACACATACTTAAACGCGTAAGCACCGAGGATGAAGAACGGCAGGTAGAACATCGTCTCCATCACCACAAAATTGAACAGGCCATTGGAAAGCAATTGCGGCGCAAAAATTAAAATAATACGGTGCGCGGCCGAATAGCATAAAGCATATAAAAGAAAGAACAGTGAGATGTTTCCTAATCCAGTCATTTTATTTATCGGGTTAGGCGCGATGTTACTTTTTAACGTCTTAATTTTTTTGAACAGATAAAAACAGGCAGTGGTCAGCAAGGACAGAGTTAATAAAAACCACAGGTGGGAAACGAGTTCCCAGATTGTTACATTTATTTTCTGATAGATCGAAAAATCTTCCCAGCCGTTTAATTTATCCGTGAAGTATTTCAGCATGAAAAACTGCGGTACGGTTATTAAGGGGATCGAGCTCAGCAGGGGGATTGCTACCCGCTCCAGTCTGACCTTCAACCACTTGTGGCGCTCGTAACGCTCGTAAAGCATGTAGGAGAAGTAGCCGGATATCACGAAGAACACTTGCATGCGGAAGGCATGGATGAAGTCGTTCAACACCGTCAGCGAGAACGAGGGGGCCGCGCTGTTCACCGCCCAGGCATGGCTGGAATAGATCAGTGAGAGGTGGAAAGGAACACCGAGCAACATCAAATAAGCTCGGATCGAATCGAGGAAAAACTCGCGTTGATTGTTGCCTTTAGTCATTAGGTTACCGCTAGTCATTTTGTCGAGTGGTCATTAACACGCTTAATAAGTCGGCAATGGTTAAATCGCAATCTCAAACCCTACTATACCGATTCACATTTTTCCATAGCGTCTTGCTGCGCGGCTTGCTACGCTGGTGTTTCATCAGCTGCTTAAACAATGAGCCATAAACATGAACCATCCATTTATCATGTTGTCGGAAAGCTGAATAATCCATTAATATGGATTTAAATGATTTGAGCACACGAATAGGGGGGGATGTGCTAGTTAATATATTATCCAGTAAACCACGCGCCGCGAGCGTTCGTTGGTTAGGTGCTACCGTATTGTTCACGCTGTTTACTTCGCAGGCATGGGCTTTTTCTATCGACGATGTGGCCAAGCAGGCACAGGATCTGGCAGGAAAAGGCTTTGAGGCCCCGAAGAGCAACCTTCCTTCTCAATTCCGTGAAATGAAGTTCGCGGACTATCAGCAGATTCAGTTCAATCACGATAAAGCCTATTGGAGCAAGCTGAAAACCCCATTCAAACTTGAGTTTTATCATCAGGGGATGTACTTCGACACGCCGGTGAAAATCAATGAAGTCACTGCAACCAGCGTGAAACAGATCAAGTACAGCCCGGATTACTTCAACTTTGGTTCGGTGAAGCACGATCCGGATTCGGTAAAAAACCTCGGCTTTGCCGGTTTCAAGGTGATTTATCCGATCAACAGTGCGGATAAGAACGACGAAATTATGAGCCTGCTGGGCGCGAGTTACTTCCGCGTGGTGGGTAAAGGGCAGGTTTACGGGCTTTCCGCTCGTGGCCTGGCGATTGATACCGCCTTGCCGTCCGGTGAAGAGTTCCCGCGCTTCCGCGAATTCTGGGTTGAGCGTCCGAAGCAGGGCGACAAGCACCTGGTCGTTTACGCGCTGCTGGATTCACCGCGCGCCACCGGGGCTTATCGTTTTGTGGTCTATCCGGGCCGCGATACCACGGTGGACGTCGAGTCTAAAGTGTTCCTGCGCGACAAGGTCGGCAAACTGGGCATGGCACCGCTGACCAGCATGTACCTGTTCGGGCCAAGTCAGCCGTCGCCAACGCTGAACTACCGTCCGGCGCTGCATGACTCCAACGGTTTGTCGATCCATGCCGGCAACGGCGAGTGGATCTGGCGTCCGCTGAATAATCCGAAGCACTTGTCCGTCAGCACCTACCAGATCGAGAACCCGAAAGGTTTCGGTTTGCTGCAACGCGGCCGTAACTTCAAGGATTACGAAGATCTGGACGATCGTTACGATCTGCGCCCAAGCGCCTGGATCGAGCCGCGCGGCGACTGGGGCAAGGGCAAAGTGGAGCTGGTGGAAATCCCTACTGCGGATGAAACCAACGACAACATCGTTGCCTTCTGGACTCCGGACGTATTGCCGGATGCCAAAACCCCGCTGGCGCTGAGCTACCGCCTGCACTTCACCCGCGATGAAGACAAGCTTCATTCACAGGACATCGCCTACGTAAGCCAGACGATGCGTTCTACCGGTGACGTGAAGCAGTCCAACCTGATCCGCGAGCCTGACGGCAGCGTGGCATTCCTGGTTGATTTCGTTGGCCCGGTACTGAAAGGTCTGGACGGCGCTACGCCGGTCGCCTCTCAGGTGAGCATCGGCGACAACGGTGAAGTGGTAGAAAACAATGTCCGCTATAATCCAGTGACCAAAGGCTGGCGCCTGACGCTGCGTCTTAAAGTGAAAGACGACAAGAAGCCGGTAGAAATGCGCGCTGCGCTGGTCAATGGTGATAAGACCCTGTCGGAAACCTGGAGCTATCAGCTACCTGCCAATGAATAAGCTTACTCAACCTGCCCAGGATTATCTTGCGGCAATGCCTCTGACCGCTGAGCGGTCAGAGGCGCTTAAACCACAGCCGGCGGCAGATGACGGCCAGGCACTGGAGGCGCTGCATCGCAAGATGGGCGCCGCCGATGCCAACGTCAATCAGCTGTCGGCGGATGACGTGGCGCTGGCCTCGGTCAAAACGCGTATCGAAAGCGCTTGGCCGGATGCGGTCAGCGACGACGATTTCGACACCGACGCCGAAGGCCGTACCGTACTGAAGGCGATGCCTCCGATCAAACGTACCAGCATGTTCCCGGAAGCCTGGCGCACCAACCCGGTGGCGCGCTTTTGGGATTCGTTGCTGGGGCGCTCGCCGCACAATCGTCACGCTTCCAAAGAGGAAGCCGAGGCGGAAAATCGCTGGCGCGTGGTCGGGTCGATGCGCCGCTATGTGCTGCTGGTGCTGATGCTGGTGCAAACCGGCATCGCCACCTGGTACATGAAAACCATTTTGCCGTATCAGGGCTGGGCGCTGATCGATCCGCTGGCCATGCTGGATCAGGATCTGATGCAATCGGTGCTGCAGCTGCTGCCCTATGTCCTGCAAACCGGCATTCTGATCCTGTTCGCCATTCTTTTCTGCTGGGTATCGGCTGGGTTCTGGACCGCGTTGATGGGGTTCCTGCAACTGCTGATTGGCAAAGATAAGTACAGCATCTCTTCCACCATCAAAGGCGATGAGCCGATTAACCCGGCGCACCGCACCGCGTTGATCATGCCGATCTGTAACGAAGACGTCGAGCGCGTGTTCGCCGGCCTGCGTGCGACCTATGAGTCCGTCGCCGCTACCGGCCAACTGGAGCATTTCGATATCTACGTGCTGAGCGACAGCTACGACCCGGATATCTGCATGGCGGAACAGAAGGCCTGGATGGAACTGTGCCGCGATGTTGACGGTCACGGCCGCATCTTCTACCGCCGCCGCCGCCGCCGCGTGAAACGCAAAAGCGGCAACATCGATGACTTCTGCCGTCGTTGGGGTGGCGATTACAGCTACATGGTGATTCTGGACGCCGATAGCGTGATGAGCGGTGAGTGTCTCACCGGTCTGGTACGTTTGATGGAAGCCAATCCGAACGCCGGTATCATCCAGTCCGCGCCGAAGGCCTCGGGCATGGATACGCTGTATGCTCGCGTGCAGCAGTTTGCCACCCGGGTCTACGGGCCGCTGTTCACCGCCGGTCTGCATTTCTGGCAATTGGGCGAGTCGCACTACTGGGGCCATAATGCGATTATCCGCGTGAAGCCGTTTATCGAACACTGTGCGCTGGCGCCGCTGCCGGGCGAAGGCTCTTTTGCCGGTTCCATCATGTCGCATGACTTCGTGGAAGCCGCGCTGATGCGTCGCGCCGGTTGGGGCGTGTGGATTGCCTATGACCTGCCGGGCAGCTATGAAGAGTTGCCGCCGAACCTGCTGGATGAGCTGAAACGCGACCGTCGCTGGTGTCACGGTAACTTGATGAACTTCCGCCTGTTCCTGGTCAAAGGCATGCACCCGGTACACCGTGCGGTGTTCCTGACCGGCGTAATGTCTTATCTGTCGGCGCCGTTGTGGTTTATGTTCCTGGCGCTGTCGACGGCGTTGCAGGTGGTGCATACCCTGATGGAGCCGCAGTACTTCCTGCAGCCGCGTCAACTGTTCCCGGTATGGCCGCAGTGGCGTCCGGAGCTGGCGATAGCGCTGTTCTCCACCACCCTGATACTGCTGTTCTTGCCTAAACTGCTCAGCATAGTGCTTATCTGGGCCAAGGGCGCCAAAGAATACGGTGGTGCTTTGCGCCTGCTGCTGTCGATGCTGATGGAAATGCTGTTCTCTGTGCTGCTGGCACCGGTGCGCATGCTGTTCCATACCGTGTTCGTGGTCAGCGCTTTCCTCGGCTGGGAAGTGGTATGGAACTCTCCGCAGCGTGACGATGATGACACGCCATGGAGCGAAGCCTTTAAGCGTCATGGTTCACAGATGCTGTTGGGCCTGGTCTGGGCCGGTGGTATGGCTTGGCTGGATCTGCGTTTCCTGTGGTGGCTGTCGCCGATCGTCTTCTCGCTGATCCTGTCACCTATCGTGTCGGCGCTGTCGAGCCGCGCGACCTTGGGCATAAAAAGCAAGCGCGCCAAACTGTTCCTGATCCCGGAAGAATACTCACCGCCGCGCGAACTGCTGGCGACGGAAGAGTATTTGCAGCTTAACCGTGAGCGCGCGCTGGCCAATGGCTTTATGCACGCCGTGGTTAACCCGTCATTCAACGCATTGGCAACGGCGCTGGCGACGGCGCGTCACCACCTGCGCGGGGCGATTGAGCGTAACCGTGAAGAGCGGGTGGCGGAAGCGCTGCAACTGGGGCCGGAAAAACTGGTGAAGGGTAAACGTCTGGAGCTGCTGAGCGATCCCGTGGCACTGTCGCGTCTGCATCAGCGCGTCTGGCTGCTGCCGGAAGGTAAAGCGTGGCGTGAACTCTATCAGCAACTGCCGCATAACGAACTGGCTCATCCTGTCGGACGGCGTTAGTCGTTGACCGGTTAGCCCAAGCGGGGAATACGCGTTGCGTGTTCCCCGTTTTTTTTGGTCTTTTGCTTACGCAATGCTGACAAACCGGCGGTGGGAAACTGTGCTAACATCCGCGCAGGGCGTTGTTTATTTTCAAAACAACCAGGTTCAAGAGTCAATTTGGTGAACTTTTCTTCTTTAATCCGCCTGGCGTTGCTGGCGGCAGGCGTAATGGCGTTGACCGGCTGCGGCAGTATCATCAGCCGCACGGTACCCGGTGCCGGGCATGGCCATCAATATTACCCGGGCGTGCAATGGGATCTGCGCGATACGCCCTGGCGCTACATCACGGTGATCGACGTACCGCTGTCGATGGTGGTGGATACCTTTATGTTGCCGTTTGATGCGCAGCACGGGCCTTACGAGTAAATCGGATCCCGAGTGGCGAATACCAGCAACTGATATCCGTGCCGGCCGCAGCGGAAGGGCGCCAGCGCCGTCATCTTCAGCCCTTGCTCGTGGGCGATCAGTGAATGCGGATTGTCGTCGTCAATAAACAGCGCGCCGACATCGAACCCATCGCGGGTGCATGCCTTGACGGCAGCGAACAACTGTTTAAGCACCCCTTTGCCGCGCCAGGCGGTATCAAGGCACACCGGGCCATACAAAAACACCTTCTGCTCACGGAGTGCCCGGCCGTTGAATGACTGACTGCTGAGCGTATCGAGCATCGCATCCACCACCGGTGGGCGCGGCTGCATATCGGTAGGCATCAAGCAGACAAAGCCCGCCAACGCGCGATCTTCAACCGCCACCAGAATGCCCAGACGCCGGTTAATGCTTTCTAGCTGAGCCTCATCCATGCGCGAGACGATAAACCCTTGCCGCTTTTGGCTCTCGCTAAGGTTTGCCGGGGTGTTTTGCGACTGCAGTTGCAGGATAGCGGAGTAATCGGCGCGACATGCCTGGCGGATGATCATGAATCCTCCTGGAAGAACGTTATGGGGTTCGGGCAGGCGCGGATATCGGCCGGTATCCGCGCGGCGTTATTCAGCGTTCGTCCCACTCGTCGGCGGCAGTCTGACCCTCTTCGGTATCCAACGGCGGATCGAGCTGGAAATCACCTTCCTCCCACTCGTGCAGCGTATTTTCCTCTATCCATTCCGCTCTGATTTCCACTTCGTCGTAGTCGCCGTCAAAAATAGCCTGGGCGGCAGCGCCGCTGCGTAGCGTGAAACACTCGACCGATTCCCCTTCTTCCTCAAAGAACTCGGCCTGCCACATGATATCACCGTCCAACATCACGTATTTTTGCAGATTGAACTGTTGCGGTACCGGCGATTCATCGTCATTGCCGCCTTCGGCGGATTCAATAAACTCCTCGCGCGCGGCTTCGATAGCTTCTTCCAGGGTTGCATACAGGCTCATGTCCGTCTCCAGTCACAGTGAGGTTGATGAAAGGGCTTTGGCAGCGCCAAAGCGTCATGACATACGTCAGAAGTAATTGTTGTCTCACTGGCGCAGGATGCAAATTTTTTTGTTGTCCGTTTTGCGACGACGATTGTCCGCTAAGCGGGAGCAGCGAATAACGTGGCGGGAAATAATAAGGCATTGTTTACGACTACCCCAGGAGATCGCCATGTTAACCAACCCTTCAAGCAAATATCGCCCGTTCCCGCCGGTGGCGTTACCGGATCGCCAATGGCCCGGTCGCACCCTTGAGCAGGCGCCGCGTTGGTGCTCCAGCGATCTGCGTGACGGTAACCAGGCGTTGGCGGAACCGATGGATAACGGCCGTAAACGCCAGTTTTACCAGTTGTTGCTGCAGTGCGGGTTTAAAGAAATCGAGGTGGCGTTCCCCTCGGCGTCGCAAACGGATTTTGATTTTGTGCGTTCGCTGATTGAGGAACAGTTAATCCCGGACGATGTCAGCATTCAGGTGTTGACTCAGTCGCGTGACGATCTGATCGATCGCACCTTTGAATCGCTGCGCGGCGCCCCCCGCGCTATCGTGCATTTGTATAACGCCACCGCTCCCATGTTCCGCGAAATTGTTTTCAGGCAGGACAAAGCGGCGACGGTAGCCTTGGCGGTGAATGGCGCGTTGCGCATCCGTCAGCAGTGCGAATTGCAGCCGGAAACGGCCTGGACCTTCGAGTACTCGCCGGAAACCTTCTGCTTTACCGAGTTGGAATTCGCGCTGGAGATTTGCGAGGCGGTGGCCGATGTCTGGCAGCCAGGTCCTGGGCGGCCAATGATCATCAACCTGCCGGCGACAGTGGAGGTCAGTACGCCGAACGTGTATGCCGATCAGATCGAATGGTTTTGCCGCCGCTTCAGCCAGCGTAAACAGGTTACGATCAGCGTGCATCCGCATAACGATCGCGGTACCGGGGTAGCCTGTGCCGAGCTGGCGATGCTGGCCGGTGCCGATCGGGTGGAAGGGTGCCTGTTCGGCAACGGCGAGCGCACCGGCAATGTGGATCTGGTGACGCTGGCGCTCAATCTGTACACCCAGGGTGTTGCGCCGGGACTGGATTTCAGCCAACTGAAGCAGGTGGTTGAGGTGGTTGAACAGTGCAACCAGTTGCCGGTGCATCCGCGTCATCCTTATGCCGGCGAACTGGTTTTCACCGCCTTTTCCGGCTCGCATCAGGATGCCATCAAGAAGGGTTTCGCTGCCCAACAGCAGCGGCAAGACGGCTTGTGGCAGGTGCCTTACTTACCGCTGGATCCGGGTGATGTCGGCTGCAGCTATGAGGCGGTGATCCGGGTTAACAGCCAGTCAGGCAAAAGTGGCGCAGCCTGGTTGCTGGAACAGAATCACGGCCTGTCGTTGCCGCGCGGGCTGCAGATTGATTTCAGCAAAGTGGTGCAACAGGAGACCGACGGCAGCGGTAAAGAGATGACCACCGCCGAATTGTGGCGGCTGTTCCGCACGACTTACGGGCTGGTTGAACAGCCGAGCCTGCAATTGCTGAGTTATCAGACAGAGAGCCATGGCGTGGAAGCTTACAGTTTCAGTGCCAGGGTATTGTTCGAGGAGCAGCAGCAAAGGCTGATGGGCGTGGGGAACGGTTTGCTGTCCAGCGCGGTGGATGCGCTGCGCCAGCGCTTTGGTTTGACGCTGGCGATTGAGGATTATCACGAGCACACCTTGGGCCATCAGAGCCACAGCCGTGCTGTGGCCTATATACGTTGCACTCTGGCACACGGTGAGGCGGCTTATGGCGTTGGGATCGACGTTGATTCCGCCAGCGCTTCGCTGCAGGCGCTGTTTAATGTCGCCGGGCGCTACCTGGCGAAATAAACGCTCGGTGCGACGCCCAGCAGGCGACGGAACATGGCGCTGAAGGCGCTGGGGCTGTCATAACCCAGGTCCAGCGCCACTTCCAGCACCGAGTGACCGGCCGCCAGAGCGTTTAGCGCCGCCAGCAGCCGGGCGCGGCGGACCCAGTCGCCAAAACGCAGTCCGGTTTCACGCTGAAAGCGGCGCGACAACGTGCGGCCGCTGACACTGATATAGCCGGCAGCCTGCTCCAACTCCCAGGGCTGCGCCAGCGATTGCTGAATATGCCTGCACAGCGTCTGCAGGGCTTCGCCGCGTGGTTCCGGCAAATGCAGCGGCAAAATAGGCAAGACGCGCAGCTCGTCCAGGATCAGTTCCATTATCCGCTCTTCGCGCCCACCTGGCGGATAATCCACCGTGATGTCCATTGCGCAGATAATCAGCTCGCGCAGCAGCGGCGAGATTTGCACCACTTCGCACTGCGCCGGCAGATCGGCACGCGCCAAGGGATCGACAAACAGCGCTCTGGCCGCCACCTTGCCGGTGATGCGCAGGCTATGCTCCATCCGTGCCGGCAACCAGACGCCGCGACCTGGCGGCACCACCCAACTGCCCAGGCGGGTGTTTACCTGCACCACGCCGCTAAGGCTGTGGATCAGCTGCGCACAGTTATGGTGGTGAAGGGGCTCGAAATCGCCGTGTTGGTAATCTTTGGCAATCGGCACAATCGACCGGTTGGTGGGCATTAAGTCGTGGCAAAGCAGCATCTGTAGCGGTATCTCCGCGCGGTGGAAAGGCGTAATGGCAGCATGCCACGCCGGAACATTTCGCACCAGTCTCTGGTGCGGCGCCGGACTATAGTCTATAAGAATACAATATATAATTTTATAAATTGTTTGAGGGTTCTATGAATATCGACAGTATGCGGCAGGCGGCAACGCAGGCTGGGGCGCTGTTGCGGGCGCTGGGCAACGAGGATCGCTTGCTGTTGCTGTGCCAGCTCAGCCAGCGTGAGATGTCGGTCGGTGAACTGGCGCAGACGCTGGGGATCCGTCAGCCGACGCTTTCCCAGCAATTGAGCGTATTGCGGCAGGAAGGGCTGGCGTCAACGCGGCGCGAGGGCAAGCAGATTTACTATGCCGTCAGCGATGAAAAAGCGCTGACGATCCTCAGTACCTTGTATCAACTTTATTGCCCGGCTCCGGGAGCGACACTATGACCATTGACTGGCTGCATTTCACGCCGCTTTCCGCACTGGCTGGCGGGGGGATTATCGGCATTGCGGTGGCGCTGCTGTTGGTGTTTAACGGCCGCATCGCCGGTATCAGCGGTATCACCGGCGGCTTGTTGACGCCGGGCGGTACAGAAAAAGCGTGGCGCGGGGCATTTCTTGTCGGGTTGCTGATTTCCCCCTGGTTGTATCGTATTGCCGGCCCTTTACCGGAAATGCCGGTCAGCGGCGGCAGCCTGTGGTTGATGGCTGCGGGGTTGTTGGTCGGCCTGGGCACCCGGCTGGGGGGCGGATGCACCAGCGGCCACGGCGTATGCGGCATGGCGAGGCTGGCGCCGCGTTCGCTGGCCGCCACGGCGGTGTTCATGTTGCTGGGATTTATTACCGTCTGGGTTGTCCGTCACTTGGCAGGGGGCTAAAACCATGTTCAGAATTATATTTGCGCTGCTGAGTGGGGTCATTTTCGGCTTGGGTCTGATTATCGCCGGCATGGCCAACCCGGCCAAGGTGCTGGCCTTTCTCGATATTACCGGCCATTGGGACCCGTCGCTGGCTTTGGTCATGATGGGGGCGATTGCGGTAGCGGTTCCGGCGTTTTTATGGGCCCGGCGTCGACAGCGAACGCTGTTGGGCGAGACGTTGCTCGTTCCCACCAACCGGCGTCTGGATCGCCGTTTACTGGCGGGCAGCGCGCTGTTCGGCATTGGCTGGGGCATGGCGGGTATCTGCCCCGGCCCGGCGTGGGTGCTCGCGGGGGCAGGTTCGTTACCCGGTTGGCTGTTCGTGGCGGCGATGCTGGCGGGCATGGCGCTGTATGAATTCATCATGATACGGAGAAAATAATGCCGATAGCCAACGCGGTGCTGCGTATTGCGCGCCCGACCGATCGTCTGCAGGACATTGCGGCCATGTACTGCGAGGGGCTGGGGTTCGAACGGTTGGGGGAATTTGCCGATCATCAGGGGTTTGACGGCGTAATGGTCGGGCATCCGCAGCACGGCTACCACCTGGAGTTTACCCACCATCGCGGCGTAAGGGTGGGGCTGGCGCCAACGCAGGATCACCTGCTGGTGTTTTATCTGCCGCAAGAAGGTGACTGGCTCGCAGGGTGCCGACGCATGTTGGCCGCCGGTTTTCGGCACGTGGCCTCTTACAATCCTTATTGGGATAACGGCGGGCAGACCTTCGAAGATCTGGACGGTTACCGCGTGGTGCTGCAACGGCAGGCGTGGGGAAAATAAAAAAGCCAGCGCACCGGGCGCTGGCTTGAAGGAGAAAGAGAACGCGTTATCAGGCGTTGGTAGCCGGTTTCTGTTCGCTTTTACCCTGGGTGTTTTCCATCATGCGACGGATAGGGACGATCAGCAGCGTCAGTACTGCGGCGCAGATCAGCAACGCAATCGAGCAGCGGGCGAACAGGTTCGGCAGCATTTCTAACTGATCGGCCTTCACATGGCCGCCAATCAGACCGGCCGCCAGGTTGCCCAAGGCGCTGGCGCAGAACCACAGGCCCATCATCTGACCGCGCATTCTTTCCGGCGCCAGCAGGGTCATGGTCGCTAACCCTATTGGACTTAGGCACAGCTCACCCAGCGTCAGCATCAGAATACTGCCCACCAGCCACAGCGGGGACACGCCCGCACCGCCGTTGCCCAGTACGTTCTGCGCGGCCAGCATCATCAGGCCAAAGCCAGCAGCGGCAAACAGAATACCGATAACAAACTTGGTGATGCTGCTCAGGCGCACTTTGTTACGCGCCAGAGCCGGCCAGGCCCAGCTGAATACCGGTGCCAGCAGGATAATGAACAGGGCGTTGATTGACTGGAACCAGACCGCCGGGATCTCGAAGCCGCCAATCATACGGTTGGTGTAGTCGTTGGCAAACAGGTTGAACGAGGTAGGTTTTTGTTCAAACGCAGACCAGAAGAACGCGGCGGAGACCAACAGGATAAAACACACCAGCAGGCGGGCGCGTTCTTTGCGGCTCAGGCCGGCAAAGGCAAACAGGTAAATAAAGTACAGGGTTACCGACGCGGCAATCACGTAAACCAGCATGCTGGCCACCGCCACCGGATTAATCACGATAACGCCCTGTGCGATCAGGGTGACGATCACCGCCATGCCAACGGCCAATGCGATTAACCAGGCACCGACGCCGTTTTTCTTGGCGACCGGGCTGTTCCAGGTGGAGTCGAGACCGACTTCGCTGTCATAGCGTTTCATGGCCGGAACGGCAAATACCCGGAAGATCACCAGTGCCACCAACATCCCGATACCGCCGATGCCGAAGCCCCAGTGCCAGCCGTGAGAGCGGATCAGCCAGCCAGAAATCAGCGGGGCGATGAATGAGCCCATGTTGATGCCCATATAGAACAGCGAGAAGCCACCGTCCCGGCGGTTGTCGCCTTTCTTGTACAAGGTGCCGACCATTACCGAGATACAGGTTTTGAACAGGCCGGAACCCAGCACGATAAACATCAGGCCGATGAAGAACAGGTTGTTGCCCATGATGGCGGACAACGCGATCGACAGGTGACCGAGCGCGATCAGAATGGAGCCGTACCATACCGCTTTTTGCTGGCCCAGCCAGTTGTCAGCCAGCCAGCCGCCCGGCAAGGCCGCCAGATACATGCTACCGGCGAAAATACCGACGATCGCCGAGGCGTTTTCGCGTGCCAACCCCATGCCACCGTCATAGACCGTGGCGGCCATAAACAGGATCAGTAATGGGCGAATGCCGTAAAACGAGAACCGCTCCCACATTTCGGTAAAGAACAGGGATCCCAGCGGATAAGGATGGCCGAAGAAGGTCCGGCTTTCTTGGTTATTAACAGAGGATTGCATAACGTCTTCCCAATAAAATGCGCCGCACTTATGCGGCTTATACTGTGGTATGTATGTGTATTTAAGGAAGGTGATCCACCCAATGCGGATTACCCGACAAAACCGCAGCCGTAGCGCCCGTTAACCGTGGAAAGCGCGCCGACCTTTTTTCACTTGGCCAGTGATTTACATCTGGCGTGATATTATTTAACCATTTGATAACTGGATGGTGGTTTTGTCTAGTCCCTGTATCCCATTTTTTAGATGAAAAGTCGACAAACATCTCTTTTCTTGGTTTTTATGTTGGTTTGGGAGGGAATGTCATTGACAGCGGGTTTATTGTGCTAAAAGTTAATTACTTTTTTAAAAACAAGCAATTGCATTAAGATTTTTCTGGTTGATGCGGAAAGGGAAACGGCGAAAGGTATCAATACGAAAAGTAGGGTAAACGGACCCTAGCCCCCTTTAAGTGAATCAGTGAGTGATAAATGCGGTTATTGCTCTTCCTGCAGAGTGTCTTCTCTCATTCGTGTCGTCCGGCGTTGCAAACACCACCAGGAATACGCGGCGTTAAACAGCACGACCAGTGCGGTGACGCAAAATACCGCCCGGAAACCGTAGCTGGCGGAGACCGCAGCGCCCAACAGCGGACCGCTGACGTTACCCACGTCGCGAAACGACTGGTTATAACTGAAAATCCGCCCGGCGACCTGATTGCTGCAGTTATAGATCAGCAGCGTTTGCACGGCCGGCAACAGTGCACCGTCGGCGGCGCCAAGCAGGAAGCGCAATACGCCGAGCTGCCACGGCGTTTGTACAAAGGCCATGGGGATCAGCAACAACACCGAGACAATCAGCATAAATACCAGAATGCGCTCAGGGCCAATTCTGTCACCCAGTTTGCCCAGCCGTGGTGCGCTCATCAACGCGGCGACACCGGGCACCGAGGCGATCAGGCCGCTGATAAAAGCCAGATTATGGATGTTGCCGGCCAAGTCGCGCACATACAGCGTTAAAATCGGCGCGATTGATCCGGTGGCAATCTGGATAATCATGGTGGTGACGAACAGGCTGAGTATCAGTTTGGGGTTTTTCAGTGAAGCAAAGACCTGGCGTGCGTGCAGCATGTCTTTTTTCTGCACCGGGGTGAACTGTTCTTTGACGCACAGCAGCGTCAGCACAAAGCAGAGTAACAGCACGGCGGCGGTGATGTAGAACACCGGTCGCAGGCCATATTGGTCGGCCAACAGGCCGCCTATCAGCGGCCCAATCAACGCGCCGCTAACGCCGCCGGTGGACAGGGTGCCCAACGCCCAGCCGCTGCGGTTGCGCGGCACCTGGGTGGCAATCAACGCATTGGCGTTGGGAATAAAACCACCGAGCAAGCCAAGCACCGCGCGCAGGGCCAAAAACTGCCAGATATTCTGCGCCATCCCCATCAGAAGCATCACAATCGACATACCCAATGCCGAGCGCAGCAGCATCAATTTGCGCCCACGACGATCGGCCAACCCGCCCCAGAAGGGGGAGGCAATGGCGGAGAACAGGAAGGTGATGCTGAACACCAGGCCGGACCACATGTTCAGCGCTTCGTGGCCGGTCACGCCGAGCGTTTCTACGTATAACGGCAGGAAGGGCATGATCAGGCTGAAGGCGGCCCCGGTGAGGAAGCATCCCAGCCAAGCGACGAACAGGTTGCGTTTCCAGTTTACTGGTTCTGGTACCGGAGCCATAAATTACCGTTGCAGAAGGTGATGCGCTTTGCTCGCAGGCGAAAACAGGGGGCAAAGCAAGAAAGTTAGCTTGGTAAGTATGCGCCTAATTACAGGTAGCATCAATTGATGTGGCGGGGGTTATTCGGAAAATGAAATAAAGTTTTAAAAATAACGCGTTGCCGGTATTCCGCGCTGGCTGCGCGGAATATGCCGGTGGTTATCAAGCGCCATCGCTGTTGAGGGCAACCTGAAATTCAGAGAGACTTACAGCCCGGCGAGCACGTCAAAACCGTTGCCGGTGGTGGAGGGGGTGAAGTCGGTAATGTCGTAGTTGGCTACCGCGTTGAACGGATCCTGCGCCACGATGGTATCCAACTGCGCACGGTCAATGCCTTTCACCAGAATCACACCGCCGGTACGCGGATTTTTACGTCCGGAGGCGATGAAGGTACCGTCCTGGAAATATTTTTTCAGCCAGGCGACATGTCCCTCGAGATGGCTGTCAACTTCTTCTATCGGGCGATGGTAAGTCAGGCTAACGATATACATAACGGCTCCAGGGTGAAAATAGTGAGTACGATCAGGATGATTACCCTCTCACCATTATCCCCGTTTCTCAATACCCAGAGCACAAAATGACCCGCCATAATGCGGGTTGCGGTCAATATAACGAGGGCTCGCCTTCGGGCCGGGTCTTGAAGCGGCGGTGCAGCCACATGTATTGGTCCGGTGCCATCAGGATCTCTTTTTCCACCACTTTATTCATATACGCGGCGGCCACGAACTCATTGTCCAGCGGGAAGTTTTCCACTGCCGGCTGCATAATCAACTCATAACCTTTGCCATCCGGCAGACGACGCGGGGTAAAGGGAATGATCGCCGGTTTGCCCATCCGCACCAGTATGTAGCTGCCGGTGGTGGTCGCTGCCTTCTCCACGGCAAACAGCGGGGCGAACACACTGCTGCGCGGACCGTAGTCGTGATCCGGTGCATACCAGATGATGTCACCCTGTTTCAGCGCGCGGATCATGCCCTTCACGTCTTTACGGTCCAGCATGGACTTGTTGGAACGCATGCGGCCCCAGGTTTGCAGCCAGTCCATCAGCTTGTTGTCGTGTGGGCGGTAGACGCCGATACCCGGGTTATGAATGCCAAAGATACGTGCGCCCAGTTCCAGCGTAAGAAAATGCAAACCGATCAGCAAAACGCCCTGATGGTTGTCGCGCGCCTTTTGAATGTGCTCCAGCCCGCTGACGTGGAACCAGCGCTCGATACGCCAGTTTGGCCAAAACCAGGCCATACCGGTTTCAAACAGCCCCATGCCGACGGACTCAAAATTTTGCACCAGCAGCGCTTCGCGTTCGGCCTGCGGCATATTAGGGAAGCACAGCGTCAGGTTACGCCGGGCAATCGCCACGCGATGCTTGAGAAAACGCATGGAAAAACGGCCCAGTGAGGTTCCGAGGCGGTAAATAATCGGGTAAGGCAGTAATACCAGCAAATAAAGCAGGCCAATACCGAACCAGGTAAGCCAGTAACGCGGGTGCAATAAAGTGCGATTAAAAGAAGGAACTTGAGTCATGTGTTCTCAGCTTAGAAGCAGTCATTTAACAATAATAACAGAGTAATAGCAGGGTTTATCCTTCAGACGGAGATTTTATTCATCCCGCTTTTTCTGCCGTTTATAACGACCATTGTGACATTTTTCTCGCGCAACGTGAAAAGGCACCGCATTAATACATCATTTTAAGTGATGACTGGACATAACATGATTATTAATTCGGCTAAATCGCTCTAAAGGATAAGGTCTGCGGACAAGAGATGCGTATCATGACCGCGCAATTATTCAGAGGGGGAGTTATGTGGGCATCATGGTTAAGTTCTGGGTTGCTGATCCTTGGGGCATTATTGGGCAGTCTGGGCGCGCACCTGCAGTTTAACCCTCTGCTGGCGGTTGCAGGAGGGGTGCTGTTGGCGGGGATAGTGATTTCCGGTTTTACCGAATGTCGGCTTGGGCGTTGAGCGCCCAAGCCGTGCCTGTCAGTCGTTTTTAAACAGCCCCTTCAATACGTGAGGCTCGCAACGCCAGTACTGTGGCGGTGCGCTGACTTTCTCACCTAACCTGGCGGCGGCGTGCCATGGCCAGCGCGGGTTGTACAAAATGCCGCGCGCTAGCGCCACCATGTCCGCCTGGCCGGTGGAGACAATCGCTTCAGCTTGTTCCGGCTCGGTGATTAGCCCCACGGCGATGGTCGGCAGGCCGCTTTCGCGTTTGATGACTTCGGCAAACGGTACCTGATAACTCGGGCCGACCGGGATCTTCTGCTGAGGCGAAAGGCCGCCGCTGGAGACGTGGATATAATCGCAACCCAACTCTTTCAACGCTTTCGCCAGCGCCACCGATTGCTGTTCATCCCAACCCCCTTCCACCCAATCACTGGCGGAAACCCGCACGCCGAGCGCTTTTCTCGCCGGGAACACCGCGCGCACTTCACTGAAAATCTCCAGCAGCAAGCGCATGCGATTTTGCAACGAGCCGCCGTATTGATCGTTGCGCTGGTTGGCCAGGGGGGAAAGGAACTGGTGCAGCAGATAGCCGTGCGCGCCATGAAGTTCAATCAGCTCGAAGCCCAGGCGATCGGCGCGTTTTGCCGCCGCAATGAACTGCGCTTTCAACCGTTCGATATCGTTCAGACTCATCGCTGCAGGGGGGGCATCATGCGGTGAGAAGGGCAGGGTGGAGGCGGATTGGGTTTGCCAGCCACCGCGTGCGGCGCTGAGTTGCCCGCCGCCCTCCCAGGGAATGCCGTAGGAGGCCTTGCGGCCAGCGTGGGAGAGTTGAATGCCTAATGGCATGGAGGCGTGTTTTCTCACTGCCTGCACCACCTGCGCCAGCGCCTGTTCGGTAGCATCGTCCCACAGGCCGAGATCGCTGGGCGTGATGCGCCCTTCAGGCGCGACTGAGGTGGCCTCTACGATCAATAACCCTGCGCCCGACAATGACAGCTGGCCGAGATGCATGGTGTGCCATTCGGTGGCTTTGCCCTCGTCGGCAGAATATTGGCACATAGGGGCGATAATAATACGGTTGGGTAAATCCAGCTCCCCCAGTGAAATCGGGGTAAATAACTGACTCATGACGTCCTCCGGATCCGTGGTAAAGAGAAAGCAAACTACCCTTAGGCTTATCGGGGTTTGTGACGGGCGTCAAGTTTCCAGCGTTAAACATTGCCGCCGGGCTAATGCTGTTTTGAGCGACATTTTCGGGTATTATGTGCGCCGCGCGTGGGCCTGCGGCCCGCGAGTTCAAAATAAGCCACCTCCCGAAAGACAGGAAAGTACACCATGCCAGTGTTACATAACCGAATTTCTAATGAGGAACTGAAGGCGCGCATGCTGGCGGAAACAGAGCCACGCACCACAGTTTCTTTTTATAAATACTTCGCCATCGACGATCCCAAAGCGTTTCGCGACAGCCTGTACGTTGAGTTTGACAAGCTGAAGGTATTTGGCCGCATTTATGTGGCCAAAGAGGGCATCAACGCGCAGATCAGCGTGCCGCAGAACAAGTTCGACGCGTTTAAAGCCGCTCTGTTTGCCTCGCACCCGGCGCTGGATCAGGTGCGCCTGAATATCGCCTTGGAAGATGACGGTAAATCCTTCTGGGTGCTGCGCCTTAAGGTGCGCGATCGCATCGTCGCCGATGGGATTGACGATGAGAGCTTCAACCCGGCGAATGTGGGTGAGTATTTGCAGGCCGATCGCGTCAACCAGATGATCGACGATCCGGATACGCTGTTTGTGGATATGCGTAACCATTACGAATATGAAGTCGGCCACTTTGAGAACGCCATCGAAGTGCCTTCAGACACTTTCCGCGACCAACTGCCGATGGCGGTTGAGATGCTGCAGGACAATAAAGACAAAAATATTGTCATGTACTGCACCGGCGGTATTCGCTGTGAAAAAGCCAGTGCCTACATGCTGCATAACGGCTTCAAAAACGTCTACCACGTGGAAGGCGGGATTATCGAGTACGCACGCAAAGCGAAAGAGCAGGGATTGCCGCTGAAGTTTGTCGGCAAGAACTTTGTGTTCGACGAGCGCATGGGGGAGCGGATTTCTGACGATGTGATCGCCAATTGTCACCAGTGCGGCGCCGCCTGCGATACTCACACCAACTGCAAGAATGACGGCTGTCATTTGCTGTTTATTCAGTGCCCGACCTGCGCCGCCAAATTTGAAGGTTGTTGCAGCGAGATCTGCCGCGAAGAGCTGAAGTTGCCGCGTGAAGAACAGCGCGCTCGCCGAGCCGGTCGTGAAAATGGCATCAAGATTTTCAATAAGTCGAAAGGGTTGTTGCAGACCACGATGCTCATTCCGGCACCTGAGGATGAAGGCCCAGCAAGCTGAGCCAATGATAAGCGCGGCAGATTTGCCGCGCTTTATACCCGTCGCCTTTCAAGCAACTCATAGAACGTAGTATTACTTCGCGCGTACGCCTTCGACAGAAATAATCAGCTCAACATCCTGCGATGCCGGGCCAAGATCGGTAGTGATGCCGAAGTCTTTCAGCTTGATTTTACCGTTGGCCGCAAAGCCGGCGCGGTAGCCACCCCATGGGTCATTACCCTGGCCGATCAGTTTGGCGTCCAACGTGACCGGTTTGGTAACGCCGTTCAGCGTCAGATTACCGACCACTGCATAACCGTCACCGCTCTTTTTCACTTCGGTGGATTCAAACTTGGCCTGTTTGTTCTTTTCCACGTTCAAAAACTCTGCACTGCGCAGATGTTTGTCGCGTTCGGCGTGATTGGTGTCGACGCTGGCGGTATTGATAGTGACGTTAACCTTGTCCTTGGACGGATCTTTTTCGTCGAAGGTGAAGCCGCCGTCAAAGTCTTTGAAGGTGCCGTACAACCAGCTGTAACCCAGGTGCTGGATGCGGAATTCGATAAAGGCGTGTTGCCCTTGTTTGTCAATTTTGTAGTCGGCAGCCAGTGCGGAACCGGCGCTCAGCAGCAGTGCGCCTGCGGTCAGGCCCAATACGGTTTTCTTCAACATAGCAATCTCCATAAATCCAAAGGTTAATCGGCGCTGCTACCCAGCATCCGTTTCAAAGTCACATCACGATCAATAAAGTGATGTTTAAGCGCAGCCAGGCCGTGCAGTAGCGAGAGTACGACGACGGTCCAGGCCAGATAAAGGTGGATAGTGCCGGCAGTATCGGCCTGTTCAGCCATGCCGGTGACCGTGGCGGGGATGTCGAACCAGCCGAAAACGCTGATCGCCTGGCCGTCGGCGGTGGAAATCAGATAGCCACTGATCAGGATGCTGAATAGCACAACATACAGCGCGATATGAGCCAGTATCGCACTGATGCGGGTAAAGCGACCGTAGCTGGCCAGCGGTTTTGGCGGCGGTGAAACGAAACGCCAGACCACCCGAACTACCATGACGATGAACAACAGTGTACCGATGCTTTTATGAATTTCCGGTGCCTGGTGATACCAGACATCGTAATAGCCCAGCGTGACCATCCATAAGCCCAGGGCAAACATGCCGTAAACCGTCAGCGCAACCAGCCAATGGATTAGCACTGAAATATGACCAAAACGGCTGGCGGTATTTTTCCAAAGCATCTTGTTTCCTTACATTCATCATTTTCTGGGTGCAATAATTAAACTTTAAGAAACATAAAATCAATAATAAATTTAACTATGTTACTTCTTTAGAATATTAATCAGTGAATTTGCGGAAGATTGCGGGAAGTTAATCAGTGAAATCGTCGTAGTGAATATCGTCATTTGAGTGTGTTTTTTATTTACTCATTGAAATTAAATGATTTTATTTATTTATGTCAGCTTTTGTCATTTTGCGTAAATACGGTCTTTTTTTAACAAATAATCCGCTAGCAAAGAGTGCCGATTATTTCCAGTCTGATTTTAGCAAGGGGGCGGATTTTCTTGCTGGCAGGTGTTTATCGGCAGTTTACCTGCGCGGCAGCGGCAGAGTTTGCTAACATAAGAGGCATTTGGTGGCCTTGTGGGCCTGGATTGTCAATACAAAGGAAATGTCATGAGCCGAACCCTTTTGACCGATCGCAGCCTGCGTCTGGCCATTATGTTGGCGATGCTGGTGATTATCCTTGCCGGTATTAAAGCGGCGGCAGACATCGTGGTGCCGTTCATGCTGGCGGTATTTCTGGCGATGGTACTGAACCCGCTGGTGGCGCAACTCGAACGCTGGCGGATACCGCGCGTGTTGGGGGTTAGCTTATTGGTGGTGGCTGTGGTGGTGGTGCTGATGCTGTTTATCGGCATGCTGGGTGCCTCGTTGAATGAGCTTGCCCGTTCATTGCCGCAATACCGCGGCATGATGATGGAAAAACTGCGCGAGTTACAACATTACGCCGATCGTTTCAACATTACCGTGTCCACCGTGGCGATGCTGCAGTATGTCGATCCCAGCGCAGCGATGAACCTGGTGACTCGTCTGCTGAGTCACCTTTCCGGCGCTATGACCAATATATTCCTGTTGCTGATGACCGTGGTGTTTATGTTGTTTGAAGTACAGTTGCTGCCTTACAAGCTGCAACAGGCGTTGGACAAGCCCAGCGAGGGGATTGCCAATATTCAGCGCGCGCTGGAGGGGGTAACCCGTTATCTGGTGATCAAAACGGCGATCAGTCTGGCGACCGGCATTATTGTCTGGGTGTTCCTTGCTGCGGTCGGCGTACGCTTTGCATTTATCTGGGGGTTACTGGCATTTTTGCTGAATTATATTCCCAATATAGGTTCGGTGATTGCCGCCATTCCGCCATTGATTCAGGCTCTGTTGTTTAACGGCTTTGGTGATGCGTTAGTGGTGGCGGGGGGCTTTATCACGATCAATCTGGTGATTGGCAATATGCTGGAGCCGAGGATCATGGGGCGAGGGCTGGGGTTGTCTACGCTGGTGGTCTTTCTTTCGCTGATTTTCTGGGGATGGCTGATGGGGCCGGTAGGCATGTTGCTCTCGGTACCGCTGACGATTATTGCCCGTATCGCGCTGGAAAACACTGACGGGGGGCATAAAATGGCCATTATCCTCGGCGATGGTCGGCCGGGCAAGAAAGTTACTCCGGAGTAAAGAACAAAATCAGAAGGGAGGCTGGCGCATAGTGCATCCGTGGCAGCAACCTGCCGGGGCTTAGAAACGCCTGAAACACACATGGGGGAAGGTTAGCGTAGCGCCTTGAGTCAGGTCATAAAGAAGAAATAGACATCGAGCGCCAGCACCAGTAGCCACAGACAGAGGTACAGCACCAGATGTTCGCGTACATTGTTGACGATCGCCGACAGTATTTTGTTTAGCATTCTAAGCAGCCAAAAGGTTAGGATCGCTGATTATAGTATTTTTGTAGCCAACGTTAATACTGCGAAAGGGCAAAGTGTGGGAGCAGAGGTGAATTTCACCTCTTTGAACAGGTTATACGGCCAGCAGAGACAGTGACATCGGGGCGGCCGGCGCGCTTGGCGGATAGAAATAACGCAGTACATTATAAAGAGAGTAAAACTCCAACCGGTTGCGGGCGTTGATTTTTTCCGTGATATGGCGTTTGTGAACATACACCGTGTGTGAGCTGATTTGCAGCTTTTTCGCGATGCGGTAATTCGGCATTTCCGCCATCCAGTGTTTCATCACCGTCAGTTCTTGCGGGCTGAACAGGGAGTGTTCAACGCCAGCATCCATCAGTGCAACAGGTTTTTCCCTCAGCATACGCAGGGTAACGGGCAAAATACTTTTGTTGAACAGGAAAGCGTTATCAGCGATGCGCATCGGCGTTTCGCTGTAGGGATAAGGCGTGTCCAGATAAATAAACAGCAGCGCAGAGGGGCTGGCCTCAATAAAAGCCTGCAACTGAGTATCGTCGTCGTTATAGCGGCAATGCTTCGTCAGGTTTACCAGGATATGGCTCGGCTGGTAACTGCTCAGCAGCGGCATCGCCTGCTCAATGCTGTGACAACAGGTGGTCTGAGCGAAAACATGGTCAGAAAAATAGTTGTCGATTCCGACCCGGGTGAAGCAGCATTCGTCCACGACAAGCAGTTTCATGGTGACGTCCTTGTTGATCGAAAAATTACTTGGGCATATCAGCTGTAAAATAAGACTTACACCATAGAGTATCAATTCGGAAATCCGGATACTTGTGTCAGAAATTTCCGTGGCCAGATTTTTTATATGATTTTTTAATGAGTTATAGGCGTGGTGAATTGTAACCGAGGGGTGAGCCGCAGCCCGCGTGGGTTAGCGGGTGCGGTTCGTGAATGGGAAAAGCTTAATTAAAACGTTTTAGCGTAAAGGGTGAAATGTCCACCGGCGGGTTTTTATCTTCGGCAAACAGGGCGGCGATCTCACCCAACACGCTGGCAAACTTGAAACCATGGCCGCTCAGACCGCTGATGACCATCAGTCGATCGCATCCCGGGACGGTATCGATAATAAAATCTTCATCCGGACTCATATCGTAACTGCATGCTTCCCCATGTAAACATACCCCTACACCCGGTAAAAATTGGCGCAGGAATTGGAAGACTTCAGTGCCATCACTGGTAAAACTGCCGAAAGGTTTGCGTTGCTCTGGCGCATCCATCTCCTGGCCGCCGTCATGCTTACCCACTTTCAGCCCGTCGTTATCGGCGGGAAAACCGTAATAATGGTTGCCGTCCTGAGCCTCAACGGTAAAAGCCGGGAAACGGTTATTGACGCTGTAACGGCCATCCGCCTGATGCCATGAAAATACTTTCCGCAGCGGTGCGATCGGTAACTGCGGCAGCAGAGCTTTTACCCAGGTGCCGGCGGTAACCACCGCTTTTCGGCCCTGGAAGCGGCCTTCAGAGGTGACCACTTCGACACCGCCATCAATAGGTTCCACTGCGCTGACAGGGCAATTGAACAGCTGGCTACAGCCGGCTTCATTAGCCAGTTTGATCAGGCTGGCGACGGCCTGTTCCGAGCGCAGGAACCCGGCATCGGGCTCAAACACGCCAATGTAGCCCTCAGGCGCATTGAATTCGGGCCAACGCTGGTTAATCTGCTCTGCACTAAGGTTTTGCGTGTTGAGGCGGAACTTTTGCGCGCTGCGTTGGGCATTGTTGATGAATTCAGAATGCTGCGGCCCGAGGTTCAGTACTCCGCAGGCCTGAAACAGTTCTTCGCCGGTTTGCTGAATCAGTGCGTTCCACAGGGCCTGGGCACGCAGAATCAGTGGCACATACTTTTCACCTTCGCCATAGGCATGGCGGATGATTCGTGTATCGCCGTGGTGGCTGCCGTTACGGTGTGGGGGCATAGCGCTGTCGATCATTAATACTTTCAAGCCGGATCTCGTAGCATAGTAACCCGCCGCTGCGCCTACCGAACCGCTGCCCACAACAATTAAGTCATATTCCACGTGCCGTAACCTCTCTGATATACGTTTCTTATCGGGCTATGATAAAAGGTTGGGCGAAGCAATGCACCCGTTGCGCTGCTGTGCCGGTAAAGAAAAAGGCGCCAGAGATAATCGCTGGCGCCTTAGGCTTTTTGGAGCAGAAAATTAGTGCTTTTTACGATCAAGGTCCTGGTAATCCGTTGCTTCAATCTTGGCAATGCCGGCTTCTAAAATATTGATTAATTGGCGTGCGACATCTGTAGTTAACCAAAGCGTTCTGTCTACTTGGGCTTCTTCTGGCGTCTGGTCTAGTGAAGACAGGTAATGAAGGCGTATCATCATGGCGTCATAAACGTCGACAGTACTAATATCCCAACCAACAAGCGGGTGTGTCTGAATTACTTCATCATTTCTGTCCATAAAGACCCCTTATTGAGTAGTAACTAACGTGAGTGACTAACGAGGATCAATGCGGCTCATCATCATGTGAGCAATTACAGTATACGCATATGGTTTCTGCGGTGGGGTTTTTCCATCCTTTTTTGCAAAATAAATATAATTATTCTACTGGCTGGCCAAGGAGGCCTGCGTGACGGGCATGCGGCAATCATTCAGCATCAGGAGGCGTGCTGTGTAACCGTTTCTCAAGCTCTGCGGCCAGATGCGCGAAATGTTGCTGCGTTTCGGCATCGCGATTCTGATTTTGCGCTTCCAGTTTCAGGCTGTGGATCAGCAATTGATTGGCTTTGTCATCCAGACCAAAAGCCAGATAGGAGAACGCGACTTCCAATACGTTCAAGCGCCGTTTTTGATCGCCAATCAGCGCCAGCAGCTCGCCAAAAGTCATCGTTTCTTCAGATTTTATCTTGTCCGGGACCATGTCAAACACCTCCTGTTAAAAACATTCAGTACAGACCAGATAAGGCTTTTCTTCCAGCATAAAATTGAAGGAGGGTGAGTGAGGCTTCAAAAGCAAAAAAGCCGGGGAGCGACCCCCCGGCAAAAACAGCATTGCAGTGTTATTCTGCGCTGAACCACTCGTCTGCGCTTTCCCAGGTTTCCTGGAGGATTTCAGCGATAAGGTCTTTATCCGTTTTTAGGCCGCCAAGCACAGAAAGTCCGTTGGAACCGGCATAACGGACCTGAACTACGGCATCTGGAAATTGACGATTTACCCGCTTGCCCAGCTCGCCGGTCAGGGCTTCAATTGCCCCTGGCGGTAGCGGTCTGGTTTTATCTATAGTGACTTCAACACGCATGATTGCCCCCGAAGCGATTTACTGGTTATTTATACAGTTAAGTTCGTGCGGGAGCAAGAGGTTGCGTTAAAAAAGATTTTACGCCTTCACTGACCAGCTCAGGGTCTCTCCAGCCAGGAATGGCACAACCGTTTCTTTCCCCATGGCTATCTCTTCCGGTTGCGTCGTCGGTACACGTTGCAGTTCGATAAAGTCGGCATTGACCGGCAGGCCATAAAAACGCGGGCCGTTCAGCGAGCAGAAGGCCTCCAGATGTTCCAGCGCGCCCAGTTGTTCGAATACGCTGGCATAGGCCGGAATTGCATTCGGGGCGTTAAATACGCCGGCACAGCCACAGCTAGACTCTTTGCGGTGCTTGGCATGCGGTGCCGAGTCGGTGCCGAGGAAGAAGCGTTCTGAACCGCTGGCGACGGCTTTACGCAGCGCATCCTGATGAATGTTGCGTTTCAGGATCGGCAGGCAGAACAAGTGCGGACGGATACCACCAACCAGCATATGGTTGCGGTTAAACATCAGGTGTTGCGGGGTGATTGTGGCGCCAAGGAAACGATTGCCTTCCTGCACATACTGAGCCGCTTCTTTGGTCGTGATGTGCTCGAAGACGATTTTCAACTCTGGGAACTGCCGGCGGATGGGTTCCATAACCTGTTCAATAAAGCGCGCCTCGCGATCGAAGATATCTACGGCTGCGTCGGTCACTTCACCGTGGATCAGCAGCGGCATACCGATTTTCTGCATTTGTTCAAACAGCGGGTAGATGCCTTTCACATCGCTGACACCCTGGCTGGAGTTGGTGGTGGCGTTGGCAGGATATAACTTGGCGGCGGTGAACACGCCTTGCTCAAAGCCATTGACCAGTTCGGTAGCGGCCAGCGAGTTGGTCAGATAGCAAGTCATCAATGGGGTGAAATCGTGATCCTGAGGTACTGCGGCCAGAATGCGGTCACGATAAGCCCGTGCAGCGTCTACGGTAGTGATTGGCGGAGCCAGATTCGGCATCACAATCGCCCGGCCAAATACCTGACTGGTATAGGGCAGAACCGTTTTCAGCATGTCGTCATCACGCAGATGGATGTGCCAGTCGTCAGGGCGGCGGATTTTCAGGGCTTGAGGTTGTGCGGTCATGTTGCAAGGCTCCGGCGGTCAGAAACACGTCTATATAAAAGCGAATAATGGGGGTTATTCACGCCGGGGTATAAGGATAAGCTGAAAGCGTCTTTGATGCATCTGTTTGTTCACGCCAAGTTGAAATCAATTGGCTTTCGGGCGCATAGTGACAGGGATTTTAACGATCCCCGCGTCATAACTGCTGGGTTATCAACGTTTATCATGTGGAATGGGAGAAAGAAATGGAAGTACGAGTTATTGCCACCCTGCAGGCGAAACCTGAATTTGTGTCCGCCGTCAGCGACACTGTGCATGAGATTATAGAACCAAGCCGTCAGGAACTGGGCAATCTGCAGTATGATCTGCACCGCGATCTGGAACAGCCTGGCACCTTCGTGTTCTTCGAGCGTTGGGCAAGCGCAGAAGCGTTGGAAAAACACAACGCCACTGAGCACTTTAAACAATTTGTCAGCCAGCTCGACGGCAAGCTGGACTTGCTGGATATCAAACAATTGAAAAAAATTGCCTGAACCGATTTTTTGGCAAGAAAAAACCCGCCATTTGGCGGGTTTTTTTATCGGAGCAGATTAACTTATTCGTTAACCGGCTGCGGTTTGGTTGCCGGAGCTGTGGCTTGATTCACCGCAGCATGCCCCCCCGCCGAGCCTTTACCTTCGAAATTGAAGGAAGGGCGTTGCCAATCACTGCCTTTCTGCTCTTCCGGCTCGTAAGCCGGCGCAGGGGCCTTGGTCATTGGCGCTGTGGCGATATGTTTATAGAGCACATCCTGCACGGCTTGCATCTGTACTGGTTGCTGAACAACCGGCGCTTTTTCTACAACAACGACCGGAGCGGCAACTTCCTGAACAGGTGCGGCTTCAACGACGACTGGCGCTGGCGCTGCGACAGGCTCTACAACAGCAGCAGTCACTTCCACAACAGGCGGTGCTTCAACCGCCGGGGCAGCTTCAGTCGCAGTAGTTTCTTCAACCACGGTTGCTTCTTCAACTACTGGCATCTCAGCCTGCTGCACCGCAGCAGTTTTCTCCAATTGAGCCGTAATGATCGGCGCAACAGTTTCAACTTCCGGCTGGGCTTCTTCTGCAATGACAACTTCAGCGGTTTCTACCGGTGCGATGGTTTGCGCGGCAGCCTCAGCGATAACCGGAGCGGCTACGCTGGCGGTTTCTTGTGCCATCACGTTGTCGGCAGCGATTTCGGTAGCGTCAGTCTGAACTTCAACTTCTTCAATCACTTGCGCAGTTTGTGTTACAGGGTAACTGACCCATACCTTGCCAGAAGCCATTTCCGGTGAGGCGAAAGCCCCGGCCAGCGGCATCGGTGACTGGGCAGGGTAACGCTCATCACGGTAACGGCGACGGCGTTGACCGCTCACGCGAAGATGACGTGGTGAGCGGCGTGAACGGCGTGGCATGCCATTTTCGCCATTACGGTTGTCGCCCTGAACATCATCTTCAGCCGGTGCATCAAGGGTTTCTGGCAGCAGTTTAACGCTGTTTTCTTCCACAGCCGGCTTCGCGTCTTGGGTTTTCACAACCGGTGCTTTAGGCGCCAGCAGTTCTTCCGCTGCGCGATGCAGTTCTTCTTCCGCGGACAGGACGCGAACTTTCTGCGACAGAGGACGACGCTGGCGACGTTGCATGTTCTGCTGCTGGCGTTCTTCCAGATCTTCATCGCTGATAACGTTGGTGCTGGTGTCTACACTTTCCAGTGCAGCTACTTCCTGCTGAGCCTGGCGCTTCTCTTCCTGACGACGGCGCTGGCGTTCGGCACGCTGGTCACGGCGTTGTTGCTGCTCTTCACGCTGTGCCTTGGCGGCTTCTTCAGACTGTGGCACCTCGGCAACCGGTGCTGCAACCTGCGGCGTATTGCGGCGGTTGTTACGGCGTTGTTCATCGCGCACTTCACGCGTTTCACGGCCTTCGCTGCGATTGTCGCGCGGCTCACGATTTTCACGTGGTTCACGGTTATCTCGCTCGCGATTGTCACGGCCTTCGCCGCGTTCCTTGCGTTCGCCACGTTCAGGACGATCGCTACGCTCACCACGTTCCCCGCGTTCACCACGTTCTTTACGGCCAGAGCCCTGACGGCGTTGACCACGGCGATCCTGGCGGCGGTTTTCACCGTTGCCTTCGGCCTTAGGTGCTTCAACGGCAGGTTTGGCTTCAACAACAGGTTGTTCTTCACTGGCGAACAGCGCTTTCAAACCACCGAACAGGCGGCCCAACAGACCTGGTTTGGCAGCGCTTGGGGCGCTTGGCTTGGTCACTACAGCGGCAGTAGCGGCCTGTGCCACCACAGGTTCTTCGGCAGGCGGCGGCGCGTCAGCAGCCAGAGAGAACGAGGCCAGAGCCGGTTGTTCCGGACGTTTGCGCTCCATCGGCGCATCTTCCAGTGGCTGAGCCATCTCTTCTTCGTGCAATTTCGGCAGCAGGTAGCTCAGGGTTGGTGTTTCTTCGCCTTTGCGTACACGCAGTACGGAGTAGTGTGGGGTTTGCATCTGATCGTTCGGCACGATGATCGCTTTCACGCCACCCTGACGTTTTTCGATTGCGCTCACCGACTCACGTTTTTCGTTCAGCAGGTAAGAGGCAACCTGAACTGGCACGATAGCGTGAACTTCTTTGGTATTTTCCTTCAGCGCTTCTTCTTCGATCAGGCGCAGAATGGAAAGTGCCAGCGATTCGTTATCACGGATAGTGCCGGTGCCGTTACAGCGAGGGCAGACGTGATGACTGGATTCACCCAGTGACGGGCTGAGGCGCTGACGCGACATCTCAAGCAGGCCAAAGCGGGAAATGCGGCCGATCTGGATACGCGCACGGTCTTGGCGCACTGCGTCACGCAGGCGGTTTTCTACTTCGCGCTGGTGGCGCACTGGAGTCATATCGATGAAGTCGATAACGATCAGGCCGCCAAGGTCACGCAAACGCAACTGGCGAGCGATTTCGTCCGCCGCTTCCAGGTTGGTGTTGAACGCAGTTTCTTCGATATCGCCACCGCGGGTTGCTCGCGCGGAGTTGATGTCGATGGCGGTCAACGCTTCGGTAGTGTCGATGACGATCGAGCCGCCGGAAGGCAAGCGAACTTCACGCTGGAAGGCGGATTCGATCTGAGATTCGATTTGGTAATGGCTGAACAGAGGGATTTCACCGCTGTACAGTTTGATTTTGCTGCTGAAATCCGGGCGGCCCAGAGCAGCGATGTGCTCTTTTGCCAAATCGAGAACTTTAGGGTTATCGATCAGGATTTCGCCGATATCCGGGCGCAGATAGTCACGGAAGGCGCGCACGATCACGTTGCTTTCCTGATGGATCAGGAACGGAGCAGGACGGCCTTCGGCGGCTTTCTTGATGGCTTCCCAATGCTTCAGACGGAAAGACAGGTCCCACTGCAGTGCATCGGCAGATTTGCCAACGCCTGCGGTACGCACAATGAGGCCCATGCCATCAGGCAATTGCAGGGAGGAAAGCGCTTCTTTCAGTTCGGTGCGGTCGTCACCCTCTATGCGGCGGGAAATGCCACCGGCACGCGGGTTGTTCGGCATCAGCACCAGATAACTGCCGGCCAGACTGATGAAGGTGGTCAAGGCTGCGCCTTTGTTACCACGTTCTTCTTTATCAACCTGAACGATAACTTCCTGGCCTTCGCGCAGCACATCTTTGATGTTCGGGCGACCATGGGAAGAGTAGTTACTTGGGAAGTATTCGCGGGCGATTTCTTTAAGAGGGAGGAAACCATGTCGTTCTGCACCGTAATCAACGAACGCTGCTTCAAGACTTGGCTCAATACGAGTGATTTTGCCTTTGTAAATATTCGCTTTTTTCTGTTCATGACCTGGGCTTTCAATGTCCAAATCATACAGCCGCTGTCCATCTACAAGGGCAACACGCAACTCTTCCTGCTGAGTTGCGTTAATCAACATTCTTTTCATCTTAACTTACTCGTTATTTTTACATTATCGACAAAGCTGCGGGCAAAATAACCTCATGGCCGGGTTAAAACCGAAAACCCCGTGTCTTCTCGCAAAGTCGTCAACCTCACGGTTGTCGCCTGCATAGGGGCGCATTATCTCGGTAAGCCTGTATTTCTTTGTGAAAAACAGCACTTTTACTAGGGGAATAGCCTCTGATTTACGTCGACAGATCTGATTCCGTTTGCCGGCCAAGCTGCAACCCGCAGCCCGCTAATTGTTTGATTTCGCATTACGTCTTACGCCATTGCTGCGTTTTTGCGCCATCAGACAAATTTTATAATCCCACCGTTTTCCCTGTTTAACGAGAATCAACGTGGAAAGTAAACGCATTATTCCACTGCTGATACCGTTATAGCAAGGTGACTTTTCCTTAACTGTGGAAGAAATCGCAAACGTTCAAACCGGCTTGCTGCCTTATTGTTCGCTGGGGTTTCGTCTGCAGTCAGAGAGACAGTTAAGCACAGAAAAAGAAGTGGCGCTATTTACTCGCTCTATTTAGAATCCCGCTCCATGAAAACGAACATTCCTGCAGTACAATTAATCACGATTTCTGACGACGAAGCCGGTCAGAGAATCGACAACTTTTTGCTTGCCCGCCTGAAAGGCGTGCCGAAGAGCATGATTTATCGCATCGTGCGTAAAGGCGAGGTGCGGGTTAATAAAGGCCGTATCAAGGCAGAATATAAACTGGCCGCCGGCGACGTGGTGCGCATTCCACCAGTGCGCGTTGCCGAGCGTGAAGAAGCGCCAGTGTCCGCCAAACTGGATAAAGTGGCTGCGCTGGCGGATTGCATCTTGTATGAAGACGATCACCTGCTGCTGCTGAACAAGCCATCAGGCACGGCAGTACATGGCGGCAGCGGCCTGAGCTTTGGCGTGATCGAAGGCCTGCGTGCGCTTCGCCCGGAAGCCCGCTTCCTGGAACTGGTTCACCGCCTTGATCGCGATACCTCGGGCGTGCTGCTGGTGGCGAAAAAACGCTCTGCGCTACGTTCGCTGCATGAGCAACTGCGCTTGAAGGGGATGCAGAAAGATTACCTGGCGCTGGTGCGCGGCCAGTGGCAGTCACATTGCAAAGCGGTACAGGCGCCACTGCTGAAAAACATTTTGCAGAGCGGCGAGCGTATTGTTCGCGTCAACAGCGAAGGCAAACCTTCGGAAACCCGCTTCAAGGTGGAAGAGCGCTTTGAACACGCAACGCTGGTCAAAGCCAGCCCGATTACCGGGCGCACCCATCAGATCCGTGTGCACACTTTGCACGCCGGGCATCCGATAGCCTTTGACGATCGTTATGGCGATCGCGAGTTCGATCGCCAACTGGCGGGTACCGGGCTCAAGCGCCTGTTCTTGCACGCGGCTGCTTTGCGTTTCGAACATCCGGGTACCGGCGAAACGATGCGCATCGAAGCGCCGATGGATGAAGAGCTGCGTCACTGCCTGCAGGTGTTGCGCAAGCAGTCTCAGGGCAAATAACGCAGCCCTTTTACCTATGCCAGCGGGTTGATGCCTTCAGCCCGCAGCATTTCCAGCAGTGCGATCAGCGGCATGCCGATCAACGCATTGGGATCCCGCCCCTCCAGCTTATCGAACAGCGCAATCCCCAATCCTTCACTTTTAAAGCTGCCTGCGCAGTTGAGTGGCTGCTCAAGTCGCACGTAAGCACTAATTTCAGCCTCGCTCAGCGTGCGGAAATGTACGTGAAAGGGTTCGCACAGTACCTGCAGATGCTTGCTGCGGCTGTTATACAGCGCCAGCCCGGTATAAAAGGTGACCTTTTGGCCGCTGGCCTGGCGCAATTGTGCACAGGCGTTCTCTTCCGTGTGCGGTTTTCCGGTGATTTTTCCTTCGATCACGCAGACCTGATCGGAGCCGATAATCAGATGTTCGGGGTAGGCGGCAGCCAGTGCCTGGGCTTTCGCTGTGGCCAATCGCAGCACCAGCGCCTCGGCGCTTTCCCCCGCCATCGGGGTTTCATCCACCTGCGGCGCCGCGCAAATGAAAGGCAGGTGCAGTTTTTCCAGTAGCATCTTGCGGTAAGATGAGGTGGAGGCAAGGAGAAGTCTTTGCATAATTTTTTTCGCAAACCGTAGCGTAAATAGAGTGGGCATTTTAAACTGTCCGCCGCTGAGGAAGCGAATAATGGTGAAAGGTGCCGTTTTACGGCCTTTTTCTTTGACTCTACGTCGTTACAAAGTTAATATGCGCGCCCTATGCAAAAGGTAAAATTACCCTTGACCATTGATGCGGTACGTACCGCTCAGAAACGCCTGGACTATGTTGGTTCTTATGCGCCTGAGCAGGTTACACGTGTTGCCGACTCCGTGGTCAGTGTGGACAGTGATGTTGAGGTTTCGTTATCGTTCGATATTGATAACCAACGCCTCGCGGTGATAACAGGGCATTCGGACGTTCAGGTAACCCTGATGTGCCAACGCTGTGGTGTCCCGTTTGAACGTCATATCCACACAACATATTGTTTTAGCCCGGTCGTCAATGATGAGCAGGCTGAGGCATTACCGGGAGCGTACGAACCGATCGAAGTCGATGAGTTTGGCGAAGTCGATCTGTTGGCAATGATTGAAGACGAAATTATTCTTTCACTGCCTGTCGTCCCGTTACATGAATCTGAACACTGTGAAGTGTCCGAAGCGGACATGGTATTTGGCAAACTGCCTCCAGAGGCGGAGAAACCGAATCCATTTGCCGTATTAGCCAGTTTAAAGCGTAAGTAATTAAGGAGTAAGGTCCATGGCCGTACAACAAAATAAACCAACCCGTTCCAAGCGTGGCATGCGTCGTTCACACGATGCTCTGACCACCACCACATTGTCTGTTGATGCGACTTCTGGTGAAACTCATCGTCGTCACCACATCACTGCCGACGGTTTCTACCGCGGTCGCAAGGTTATCGGCTAAGTAGCGGTACCTTGACTCGTCTAACCCTGGCGTTAGATGCAATGGGCGGGGACTTCGGTCCCTGCGTCACAGTGCCTGCTTCATTGCAGGCACTGGCCTCTAATTTACAGCTTCATCTCCTGCTGGTCGGCGATCCCGACGCCATCTCTCCTTTACTTGCCAAAGCCGATCCGGTTCTTCTGGAGCGTTTGCAAGTCGTGCCCGCTGAATCAGTGATTGCCGGCGACGCCAAACCCTCACAAGCGATACGCGCCAGCCGTGGTACATCTATGCGCATTGCGCTGGAGCTGACCAAAAACGGTGATGCGCAGGGCTGCGTCAGTGCAGGTAATACCGGTGCGTTGATGGGCCTGGCGAAAATGCTGATTAAGCCGCTGGACGGAATTGAACGTCCGGCGCTGATGACCGTGATCCCGAACCAGCAGCTCGGCAAAACCGTAGTGCTGGATCTGGGCGCCAACGTTGAATGCGACAGCACTATGCTGGTGCAGTTTGCGGTAATGGGCGCAGTGATGGCCGAAGAGGTGGTGGGTATTGCGCAGCCCCGCGTGGCGTTGCTGAATATTGGTGAAGAAGAGACCAAAGGCCTGGATAATATCCGCGAAGCGGCCGCCGTGCTAAAAAATACTCCGGCAATCAATTATATTGGTTACCTGGAAGGCAATGACCTGCTCACCGGTAAAACCGATGTAATGGTCTGCGACGGCTTTGTGGGTAACGTCACCCTGAAAACCATGGAAGGGGTGGTAAGAGTATTTTTATCGCTGCTGAAATCATCTGGAGACGGTGGCAAGCAGGCGTGGTGGTTAAAGTTGTTAGGCCGTTGGTTGCAAAAACGGGTGGTAAAGCGATTCGGCCACCTGAACCCCGACCAGTATAATGGCGCATGTCTGTTAGGATTGCGCAGCACCGTAATCAAGAGCCACGGCGCTGCGAACCCACACGCGTTTGCAGTAGCAATCGAACAGGCTGTGCAGGCGGTGCAGCGGCAAGTCCCTGAAAGGATTGCTGCGCGCCTTGAAGCTGTATTACCTAAGAGTGACTGATCGTACATGTATACAAAGATTCTCGGTACGGGGAGTTATTTACCCGTACAAGTGCGCACCAATGCTGACCTTGAAAAAATGGTGGATACCTCTGACGAGTGGATCGTCACGCGTACCGGTATCCGTGAGCGCCGTATCGCTGCCGCTGATGAAACTGTGGCGACGATGGGCTTCCATGCTGCTGAAAAAGCGCTGGAAATGGCAGGTGTGGCTAAAGAAGACATCGGGTTGATCGTCGTTGCGACCACCACCTCAAGCCACGCATTCCCTAGCTCCGCTTGCCAGGTGCAGCAGATGTTGGGCATTAAAGACTGTGCGGCCTTCGATCTGGCCGCAGCCTGCGCCGGTTTTACCTATGCGCTGAGCGTGGCCGATCAGTACGTCAAGAATGGCGCGGTGAAACATGCGCTGGTGATCGGCGCGGACGTGCTGTCACGTACGCTGGATCCTGAAGATCGCGGTACCATCATTCTGTTCGGTGATGGCGCGGGTGCGGTGCTGTTGGGCGCGTCCGAAGAGCCGGGCATCCTGTCTACCCATCTGCATGCGGATGGTACCTACGGTGGCCTGCTGACGCTGCCGTTCAAGGATCGTCAGGATTCGGGGCAGCCGGCCTACGTTACCATGGCAGGCAATGAAGTATTCAAAGTTGCGGTTACCGAACTGGCTCACATTGTGGAAGAAACGCTGCAAGCCAATAATCTGGACCGCGACCAACTGGATTGGCTGGTGCCACACCAGGCCAACCTGCGCATTATCAGCGCGACGGCGAAAAAACTGGGTATGGGGATGGATAAAGTGGTAGTGACGCTCGATCGTCACGGCAACACTTCTGCCGCCTCGGTCCCTGCAGCGTTCGATGAAGCCGTGCGTGACGGGCGGATCCAGCGCGGCCAACTGGTGCTGCTGGAAGCCTTTGGCGGCGGCTTTACCTGGGGCTCGGCGCTGGTCCGTTTCTGATTAACAGGAAGAAAAAATGACGCAATTTGCTTTTGTTTTCCCAGGTCAGGGGTCTCAGGCCCTAGGCATGTTGGCCGATTTGGCTGCGCAATTTCCGATCGTTGAAAAGACTTTCAGCGAAGCTTCGTCCGTTTTGGGCTATGACCTGTGGCAGTTGGTGCAGCAAGGCCCGGCGGAAGAGCTGAACAAAACCTGGCAGACGCAGCCGGCATTGCTGGCCGCTTCCGTGGCGATTTTCCGCGTCTGGCAGCAACAGGGCGGTAAAGCGCCTACGATGATGGCCGGCCACAGCCTGGGTGAATACTCGGCGCTGGTGTGTGCGGGCGTGCTGGATTTCCAGGCGGCGATCCGTTTGGTTGAGCTGCGCGGCAAACTGATGCAGGAAGCGGTGCCGGAAGGCACTGGCGCGATGTTCGCCATTATCGGCCTGGATAACGAGGCTATCGCCAAAGCCTGTGAAGAATCCGCTCAGGGGCAGGTTGTTTCCCCGGTGAACTTCAACTCGCCGGGGCAGGTTGTCATCGCCGGCAACAAAGAAGCGGTTGAACGTGCAGGCGCTGCCTGTAAAGCCGCGGGCGCCAAGCGCGCGTTGCCGTTACCGGTGAGCGTGCCTTCGCATTGTGCGTTGATGAAGCCGGCGGCAGACAAACTGGCCGTTGCGTTGCAGGAGATTACCTTCAGCGCGCCGCAGGTAGCGGTAGTGAATAACGTCGACGTGCGAACTGAAACCGATCCAGAAGCCATCCGCAGTGCGCTGGTACGCCAGCTGTACAGCCCGGTGCGCTGGACCGAGAGCGTAGAGTTTATGGCAGCACAGGGCGTTACGTCGCTGCTAGAGGTTGGTCCGGGTAAAGTTCTGACCGGTCTGACTAAACGTATTGTTGACACCCTGACGGCGGCGGCGGTTAATGACGCAGCGAGCCTGTCAGCGGCGCTTGAACAATAAAGAGGAAAATAATGAGCTTCGAAGGTAAAGTTGTTCTGGTCACCGGCGCTAGCCGGGGTATTGGCCGGGCTATTGCAGAATCGTTTGTGGCACGTGGCGCCAAAGTGATCGGCACCGCCACCAGTGAAAGCGGCGCTGAGGCTATCAGCAGCTATCTGGGTGCAAGCGGCAAAGGGTTTGCGCTGAACGTTGTTGATGCTCAATCTATCGACAGCGTTCTGGCATCTATTCGTGCTGAATTTGGCGAAATCGACATTTTAGTGAATAATGCCGGCATTACGCGTGATAACCTGCTGATGCGCATGAAGGATGATGAGTGGCAGGATATCCTGGACACCAATCTGACTTCCGTATTCCGTCTGTCAAAAGCGGTAATGCGAGCTATGATGAAAAAGCGGTTTGGCCGGATCATCACCATCGGTTCCGTAGTTGGTACCATGGGCAACGCAGGGCAGGCTAATTACGCGGCGGCTAAAGCCGGTTTGATTGGTTTTAGTAAGTCTTTGGCACGTGAAGTTGCTTCGCGTGGCATTACGGTCAACGTCGTGGCACCTGGTTTTATTGAGACGGACATGACACGGGCGTTGACAGATGATCAACGTGCAGGCATTTTGTCATCAGTTCCAGCCAATCGGCTGGGGGATGCTAAAGAAATCGCCAGCGCTGTTGCTTTTTTAGCCTCTGATGAGGCTGGCTACATCACCGGTGAAACGTTACATGTCAATGGCGGCATGTACATGATTTAAAAAATGCGAAAACTATTTGCGTTATTTGGGGTAAAAACCGCAAAATAGCGTAAAATCGTGGTTTGACCAGCCGGGATTTAGTTGCATCTTTTTCAACATTTTATACACTACGAAAACCATCGCGAAAGCGAGTTTTGATAGGAAATTTAAGAGTATGAGCACTATCGAAGAACGCGTTAAGAAAATCATTGTTGAGCAACTGGGTGTTAAACAGGAAGAAGTTTTAAATAACGCTTCTTTCGTTGAAGATCTGGGCGCTGATTCTCTTGACACCGTTGAACTGGTAATGGCACTGGAAGAAGAATTCGATACCGAGATTCCAGACGAAGAAGCTGAGAAGATCACTACTGTTCAGGCAGCTATTGATTTCATCAACGCTAGCCAGCAGTAAGAGAACATATCTAGGCGGTCACTCGACCGCCTAAGTTTTTTCTATCCCTAGTGTCATATTTTTCCCTCCTTGGAGGACAAACGTGTCTAAGCGTCGAGTAGTTGTGACCGGACTGGGCATGTTGTCTCCTGTCGGCAATACTGTAGAGTCCACGTGGAACGCTCTTCTTGCCGGTCAGAGTGGCATCAGCCTGATCGACCATTTCGATACCACTGCCTATGCGACCAAGTTTGCTGGCCTGGTAAAGAATTTTAATTCAGAGGATTTCATCTCTCGCAAAGATGCGCGCAAGATGGATGCCTTCATCCAGTACGGAATCGCTGCCGGCATGCAAGCCATGCAGGATGCGGGGCTGGATATCACCGAGGCTAACGCCAGCCGCATTGGCGCCGCTATCGGCTCCGGTATCGGCGGCCTGGGTTTGATTGAAGAAAACCACAGTTCACTGGTTAACGGTGGCCCACGGAAAATCAGTCCGTTCTTTGTGCCGTCAACCATCGTGAACATGATTGCAGGCCACCTGACTATTATGTTCGGTATGCGTGGCCCGAGTATTTCCATCGCTACCGCCTGTACGTCCGGTGTGCACAACATTGGCCATGCCGCGCGTATCATTGCTTACAATGATGCTGACGTTATGCTGGCCGGTGGGGCAGAGAAAGCCAGTACTCCTTTGGGCGTTGGCGGTTTCGGCGCAGCGCGCGCGCTGTCGACCCGCAACGAAAACCCGCAAGCGGCCAGCCGCCCATGGGATAAAGACCGCGACGGTTTCGTCCTGGGTGACGGTGCCGGCATGATGGTGCTGGAAGAGTACGAACACGCCAAGAAACGCGGCGCCAAGATTTACGCTGAGATTGTCGGCTTTGGGATGAGCAGCGATGCCTATCACATGACGTCGCCACCGGAAAACGGTGCGGGCGCGGCGCTGGCAATGGAAAATGCTTTGCTTGACGCAGGTGTGACTACGTCACAAATCGGGTATATCAATGCGCACGGTACTTCCACGCCGGCCGGTGATACCGCCGAAACTCAGGCAGTGAAGTCGGTATTTGGCAGCGATGCGAAGCGCGTGATGGTCAGCTCGACCAAATCGATGACCGGCCACCTGTTAGGTGCGGCAGGCGCGATTGAATCGATCTTCACCGTGCTGGCATTGCGTGATCAAGCGGTTCCACCAACCATCAACCTGGATAACCCGGATGAAGGTTGCGATCTGGACTTCGTTCCGCACGAAGCGCGCCAGGTAAGCGATTTGCAGTATACGCTGTGTAACTCCTTTGGTTTCGGCGGTACTAACGGTTCGCTGATCTTCCGCAAGGTGTGATGTGTCTGCTGGCAGACTGTAAAAAACCCGCTTTCGAGCGGGTTTTTTTATGGGCTGTTTACAAGTGAAAAGATGAGTTCCGCACTTTTTTGGCTGAAAAATTAATGGAGTAGGCTTTACTGGTGACAGGTTGCCGGCAAAAGTCGGAGTAAATCCATGGTTAGACAAGCAGGAGAAAGTGTATGTTGAGCGGAAAACGTGCGTTGGTTACGGGGGGCGGGCGTGATTTTGGGCAAGCCGTGTCGGTCTGGCTGGCGCGTGAGGGCGTTGACGTGGACATCTGCGCCCGACAACTCAGCAGCGCAAGGGAAACTCAAAACATCATACGAGCCGAAGGTGGACGGGCGCAGGCCTACCAGTGTGATATGGCCGATCCGGCTTCACTTACGGCGTTTGTCGATCAGCTGTTGCAGGACGACAGGCCGTCGACATTCTGGTTTTGAGCGCCGCTCAATGGCTGGAGGGGGCGCTGGAGAGCAAAGACGATGCCGATGTCATCAGTACCATCAACTCCGGGCTGACGGGGAATATTTTACTGACCCGCGCACTGTTGCCCAGCCTGCGGCTTTCGGCCGGGGCTGATATTATGGTGATGGTATCGGTGTGCGGCATACCTCAGTTCACCGAGTCGAGTGCCCACCCGGCATTTTTTGCAGCCAAGCAGGGGATTGGGGGCTTTTGCCACAACATCGCGCACCACCTGGCAGCAGAAAACATGCGGGTGACGGGTTTCTATCCGCCGGATTTTGAAATGGGTGGTCTGGATGAAGAGCCACCAGAACAATCGGAGCAACCCGTGCTGAACGCACGTTCGATCTGGGAAACGATGCGTTTTGTGTTGCAGCAGCCGCGCAGTTGCCACATTAACGCCATCCACTTCCAGGGGCCTTGCCGCTAAGCGCCGGCATAACGAGGAGAGTGTGGAAATATGTACTGGATTAACGGACAACAGCACGATGCGTTAGCGCCAAGCGATCGCGGTTTGCAGTTCGGTGATGGCTGTTTCACCACTGCCCGGGTTATCGACGGCAAAATCGAGTTGCTTCCCTGGCATATTGAGCGCCTGCAACAGGCGGCGCAGCGGCTGATGATGCCGCTCACTGATTGGGGCGCTCTTGAAAGTGAAATGGCGTGCGCGGCAGAATCTATCCCGCTCGGCGTGGTCAAAGCGATACTGACGCGCGGCAGCGGCGGACGAGGTTACAGCCCAACGGGGTGTGAAGATCCTACGCGCATTGTCTCGCGCAGCGCTTATCCCGCGCACTACCTGTCGTGGCGCGAACAGGGCATCAGCCTGGTGCTCAGCCCGGTGGCTTTGGCGCGTAATCCGTTGCTTGCAGGGCTTAAGCATCTGAACCGTCTGGAGCAAGTGTTGATCCGCGCGCATCTTGACCAGACGGCCGCCGACGAGGCGCTGGTGCTTGACACTACGGGTATGCTGGTGGAATGCTGTGCGGCTAATTTATTCTGGCGTAAAGGAAAAGCGGTATTTACGCCCGATCTGAGCCAGGCCGGCGTGGCTGGGTTGATGCGTCGCAGGGTGATTGAGCTGCTGGCGGGCAGTGAATATTCGCTGCATTACGTCAGCGAGCCGCTGGCCACTCTTGCCGACGCCGAAGAAGTGCTAGTGAGCAACGCGTTGATGCCGTTGCTGCCGGTAAATACAGCGCAATCATGGCGTTATCACTCTCGCCAACTCTATGATTTTTTGCGTCCACACTGTTAACGATGGCTGATTGATGAAGAAAAGAAAGCTGAAGGTCGTTTCGATTATTGTTGTTCTGGTATTGGCCCTGCTGTGCTGGGGTTACCAGAAAGTTGAACGCTTTGCTGATACGCCATTGGCGATCCAGCAGGAAGCCATTTTTAAACTGCCGGCGGGTACCGGACGGGTAGCGCTGGAAGGGTTGCTGGTACGCGACAAGCTGATCCGCAACGGTGCCTGGTTTCCATGGCTGCTGCGCCTGGAGCCGCAACTGGCAGAGTTCAAGGCCGGCACTTACCGCTTTACGCCGGGAATGACGGTGCGTCAGATGCTTAAACTGTTGGCCAGCGGTAAAGAGGCACAGTTCAGCGCGCGTTTTATCGAAGGTTCGCGCCTGCGTGACTGGCTGCTGGTGCTGCAGCAGTCGAAATACCTCAAACATACGCTGGCGGGCAAAAGCGAAGCGGAAATCGCCGTGGCGCTGGGCCTGCCGGAGGACACTCATCCGGAAGGGCGCCTGTACCCGGATACCTATCTGTATACGGCCGGCATGAGCGATATCGCGTTGCTTAAGCGTGCTCATCTGCGCATGATCAAGGCGCTGGAAGCCGCCTGGCAAAGCCGCGATACCAGTTTGCCCTACAAGACGCCGGAGGATTTGCTGACTATGGCCTCAATAGTCGAAAAGGAAACCGCCGTGCCGGAAGAGCGCACCAAGGTGGCTTCGGTATTTATCAACCGCCTGCGTATTGGCATGCGCCTGCAAACTGACCCAACGGTGATCTACGGCATGGGCGACGCCTATAATGGCAATATTACCCGTAAAGATCTGGAAACGCCGACGCAGTACAACACGTATGTGATCAGCGGCCTGCCGCCGACACCGATTGCCATGCCGGGCCAGGCTTCTTTGGAAGCCGCCGCCAATCCGGCGAAGACGCCTTATTTGTACTTTGTCGCCGATGGCAAGGGTGGCCACCAGTTTACCACTAACCTGGCAAGCCATAATCAGGCGGTGCGCGCCTATCGCCAGGTGCTTAAGGAAAAGAATGAAAAGTAAATTCGTGGTTATCGAAGGGCTTGAGGGCGCGGGGAAAACCACCGCGCGCGATACCGTGGTCAACGTACTGCGCGAGCACGGCATTAACGACATTGTCTTTACTCGCGAGCCCGGCGGCACTCCGTTGGCGGAAAAGCTGCGGGATCTGTTTAAACGCGGCATAGACGGCGAGCTGCCGACTATCAAAGCCGAAGTGCTGATGCTGTATGCAGCCCGCGTGCAACTGGTAGAAACTGTCATCAAACCGGCGTTGGCGCGCGGTGCCTGGGTGGTCGGCGATCGTCACGATTTGTCATCACAGGCCTATCAGGGCGGCGGTCGTGGTGTAGATCAACAACTGATGGCTTCACTGCGTGACACCGTCTTGGGGGATTTTCGCCCGGACCTGACGGTTTATCTGGATCTGCCGCCGCTGGTTGGCCTGCAACGCGCCCGTGCTCGCGGTGAGCTGGATCGTATTGAGCAGGAAGCGCTGCCGTTCTTTGAACGCACCCGCTCGCGCTATCTGGAGCTGGCGGCGCAGGACGATTCTATCGTCACCGTCGACGCTTCTCAATCGCTGGAACAGGTGACGGCGGCTATTCGTCGTTGCCTCAGTCAATGGCTACAGCAGGAAGGCGTGTAATGAACTGGTACCCGTGGCTGAATACGCCTTACCGTCAGTTGGTCGGGCAATATGCCGCAGGCCGTGGTCACCATGCGCTGCTGCTGCATGCTGCCGCCGGCAATGGCGACGAGGCGCTGGCCTATGGCCTGAGCCGCTGGTTGATTTGTCAACGGCATAACGGCGAGAAAAGCTGCGGCGAGTGCCATAGCTGCCGGCTTATGCTGGCGGGCAACCATCCGGACTATCACGTATTGACGCCGGAGAAGGGCAAAAGCAGCCTGGGTATTGAGCCTATCCGCCAGGTGATCGAAACCCTTTATTCCCACGCCCAGCAGGGGGGCGCCAAAGTTATCTGGTTGCCGCAGGCGGAGCTGCTGACTGAAGCGGCAGCCAATGCCCTGTTGAAAACGCTGGAAGAGCCGCCGGAAAAAACCTATTTCCTGTTGAGCTGTCACGAGCCTTCACGGCTGCTGGCGACGTTGCGCAGTCGCTGTTTCTATTGGCATCTTGCCAGCCCGGATGAACAGCTCAGTTTGCAGTGGTTAAACCGGCAAGTGCCGGGCAACCCGGTGGATCTCCTCACTGCGCTGCGGCTGCATGACGGTGCGCCGCTGGCGGCCGAACAACTGCTGCAACCCGAGCGTTGGCAGCAGCGCGGCGCTCTGTGCGCTGCACTGAATGCCGCCTTGCCGCAGCATGACATGCTGTCGCTGTTGCCGGTGCTGAATCACGAAGACGTGGCGGAGCGGCTGCACTGGCTATGCGCATTGCTGGTGGATGCCATGAAGTGGCAGCAGGGCGCAGCGAGCTTTGCGCTTAATCAGGATCAGCAACCGCTGGTACAGCAATTGGCCAGCCAACTGAGCGGCACCTCGCTGCAGCAAGTGGTACAGCAATGGCTTAACTGTCGCCATCAGTTGCTTAACGTAGCCGGCGTCAATCGCGAGCTGCTGCTGACCGAACGATTACTCAGTTGGGAGCAGATGCTCGGCGCTACCGGCTATTCTCATCCTCATTCGTTGTAAAAGAGTTAACTATTATGTTGTTAGTAGATTCGCATTGTCATCTTGATGGCCTGGATTACCAAACGCTGCATCAAAACGTGGATGACGCCCTGGCAAAAGCCAAGGCGCGCGATGTCGGTTACGTACTGGCAGTCGCCACCACTTTGCCGGGTTATCAGGCCATGACGCAGTTGATCGGCCCGCGCGATGACGTGGCGTTTTCCTGCGGCGTCCACCCGCTCAATCTTGAGGGCGGTTACGATTACGCAGAGCTGCGTCGTTTGGCTGCGGCAGAGCAGGTGGTGGCGCTGGGAGAAACCGGGCTGGATTACTTCTATCAGAAAGACAATCTCGAGCTGCAGCAAGCGTCATTCCGTGAGCATATCCGCATTGGTCGTGCGCTGAACAAACCGGTGATCGTGCATACCCGCGACGCGCGTGAAGATACGCTGGCGATCCTGCGTGAGGAGAATTCGCAAGACTGCGGAGGCGTGCTGCACTGTTTTACCGAAGATATCGCCACCGCAGAAGCGCTGCTGGATCTGGGGTTCTATATTTCCTTCTCCGGCATCCTGACCTTCCGCAATGCGGAGCAACTGCGCGAGGTGGCGCGCTACGTGCCGCTTGATCGCATTCTGGTGGAGACCGATTCGCCGTACCTTGCCCCGGTGCCGCATCGCGGCAAAGAAAACCAACCTGCCTACGTGCGTGATGTGGCTGAATACATGGCGGTATTGAAGGGCGTGAGCCTGGAAACGCTGGCCGAAACCACCACCGCCAACTTTTCACGCTTATTTCACATCGAACTATAATCCTTGGCCTAGGCTTAGCTGTAGTCATTGATGTTGGGATTTTTTTTAAGCTCGTAATTAATCGCTGAAACGGGTAATGTTCCCACCCGTTTTATGGCGGTGGCTGGGCGTTTTTTTGTCTTTTTTGATAAAAAATGGCCGATTTAAGAAAAATACCCGGCTTTGTTCATCGAAACGTGACTGCCATCAAACATTGCGCAGGCTATTTATTTTACTCTGCGTAAAAATTCAAGGGGTGCTCAGACACCCTGAATTGCAGGGGTTTTTCTCCCCCCCTTGCAGCGCGAAGAATCGCGAGAAGTAGCAAAGCACTATTACTCAGGAGCACACTCAACTATGTTCAAGAACGCATTTGCAAACCTGCAAAAAGTAGGTAAGTCGCTAATGCTGCCGGTTTCCGTATTGCCTATCGCAGGTATTCTGCTGGGCGTCGGTTCCGCTAACTTTAGCTGGCTACCTACGGTAGTTTCTCACGTGATGGCGGAAGCCGGCGGTTCAGTTTTCGCCAACATGCCGCTGATTTTCGCTATCGGTGTTGCCCTGGGCTTCACCAATAACGATGGTGTATCTGCGTTAGCTGCGGTCGTGGCTTACGGCATCATGGTGAAAACCATGGCGGTGGTTGCGCCTTTGGTTCTGCACCTGCCGGCTGAAGAAATTGCGGCTAAACACCTGGCGGATACCGGTGTGCTCGGGGGGATTATCTCCGGCTCCATCGCTGCCTATATGTTTAACCGCTTCTTCCGTATTCAGTTGCCTGAATACCTGGGCTTCTTTGCCGGTAAGCGGTTTGTGCCGATTATCTCCGGCCTGGCGGCGATCGTTCTGGGCGTAGTTCTGTCCTTCATCTGGCCGCCAATCGGTACGGCTATCCAGACCTTCTCCCAGTGGGCTGCTTATCAGAACCCGGTAGTGGCGTTTGGTATCTACGGCGTGGTTGAACGTGCGCTGGTGCCGTTTGGTCTGCACCATATCTGGAACGTACCGTTCCAAATGCAGATCGGTGAGTTCACCAACGCGGCCGGCCAGGTATTCCACGGCGATATCCCGCGTTACATGGCGGGTGACCCGACTGCGGGTAAACTGTCCGGTGGCTTCCTGTTCAAAATGTACGGTCTGCCTGCTGCCGCTATTGCCATCTGGCATTCAGCCAAGCCGGAAAACCGCGCTAAAGTCGGCGGTATCATGATCTCCGCTGCGTTGACCTCGTTCCTGACCGGTATCACCGAGCCGATCGAGTTCTCCTTCATGTTTGTTGCGCCGATCTTGTACGCAATCCACGCCATTCTGGCTGGCCTGGCGTTCCCGATCTGTATCCTGTTGGGTATGCGTGATGGCACCAGCTTCTCACACGGTCTGATCGACTTTATCGTGCTGAGCGGTAACAGCAGCAAGATCTGGTTGTTCCCAATCGTGGGTATCATCTACGGTCTGGTGTACTACACCATCTTCCGCGTGCTGATTGCCAAACTGGATCTGAAGACTCCTGGTCGTGAAGACACCGTTTCCGAGCAGGTCGCTCAGGGCGGTTCTGAGATGTCTGCGGCTTTGGTTCAGGCTTTTGGCGGTAAAGATAACATCACCAATCTGGATGCCTGCATCACCCGTCTGCGCGTTAGCGTGGCGGACGTGAGCAAGGTTGACCAGCCTGGTCTGAAAAAACTGGGTGCTGCCGGCGTTGTTGTCGCAGGCTCTGGCGTTCAGGCTATCTTTGGTACCAAATCTGACAACCTGAAAACCGATATGGACGAATACATCCGTAATCACTAATTCAGGCTGGGGAGCTTTGAGGGAGGCGAAAGCCTCCCTTTTTTATTGGCGAGAATTTATTTCTTGGCGTGGTTTTGCAGAAAATGTTCAAACACCGCCAGGGTGTCGCTCGAAATGTGATGCTCAATCCCTTCGCTGTCCAGCTCCGCCGTTTCAGTTGGCACCCCGAGGCACACCAGCAGGTCGACCACAATACGGTGCCGGCGGCGCACTTGCTGCGCCAGTTGTTCACCTTCTTCAGTCAGAAAGACCCCGCGATACGGGCGTGACTCTACCAATCCGGCACTCTTCAGCCGCGCAATGTTCTTGATCGCAGTAGGGTGGGAAACGCCAAAGCGGCGGGCGATGTCGGTGGTTCTGGCTTCGCGAGTGGTCAGCAGCAGATCGGCAATCAGCTCAACGTAATCTTCGATCAACGCATTCGACTGCGCTTCACGGGCGCGGGTAAAACGCAGGGCGTGCTCAGCCTCATCCGGCATTTCAGCCAGTGTGGGGCGTTCGGCGTTATCTGGCGCGCTTGTTACCATATTCTGGGACGTCCTTTATAGGTTAAACCAGTGAGTTCCAGACTACTGGAATTCTGCCTTACGTTAGTCTAATGGCGACGCATTATCAATTCGGCCGCCGCATTCAATGACAATAAGAAATATTTGTACACAAAGGTAAAGTATCTTCCATTTTGCATAAAGTGTAGCCGATGCTACATTGTTCTGAGTGTTGGGTGAAAAATAACCAGAATAATATTGGGGATAAAACATGCGTGAGGCGGCAACCACCACATCGTTAACCGAACGGACCAATACGGCGATTGGTAACGCTTTAGCCGGGCGCAAGCGCGGCGCGTTTACGCCGCTATTGTTCGCCGGGCCGGCGGTGATTGCCTCCATTGCCTACATGGACCCCGGTAATTTCGCCACCAATATTCAGGCCGGTTCAAAATACGGTTACAGCCTGTTGTGGGTAGTGGTGATGGCCAACCTGATTGCCATGTTGTTCCAGGCGCTGTCGGCCAAGCTGGGCATCGTCACCAACCGTAACCTGGCGGAAATGTGCCGCGATCAATTCTCGCGCCCGGTGGTGATCGGCATGTGGCTGCTCAGCGAGGTGGCGGCAATGGCCACCGATCTGGCGGAGTTTCTGGGTGGGGCAATCGCGCTCGCCTTGCTGTTCCATATGCCGCTGTTGGCGGGGATGGGCGTAACGGCGGTGCTCACCTATGCATTATTGATGGTAGAAAAGAAAGGTTTTCGCCCGGTTGAACTGATGATTGGCGGGCTGGTGGCGGTCATTGCCTTGTGCTATCTCGCCGAGATGTTTATCGTGCCGGTCGACTGGCTGGCGGCGGGGTCCGGCATGGTAACGCCGCAGTTGCCGGATGCGCAGGCGCTGACCATTGCCGTCGGCATTATCGGTGCCACCGTAATGCCGCACGCCATTTTCCTGCATTCGGGCCTGACCCAGCACCGTACGCCGGCCAGCAACAGCGGCGAACGGCGCAAACTGCTGCGTTTTTCCAATATCGAGGTGGTGATCGCGCTGGCGATTGCCGGGCTGGTGAATATCGCCATGGTGATTATGGCTTCCAGCGCCTTTCATGCCGGTAACAGTGACGTGGCGGAGATCGGCACGGCGTACCATACGTTGACTCCGCTGTTTGGCGCCGCCGCCGCCGGGATCTTCCTGATGTCACTGATAGCATCCGGTATTTCAAGCTCGGTGGTGGGCACCATGGCGGGCCAGATGATTATGCAGGGGTTTGTCGGTTTTCGCATCCCGGTATGGGTGCGTCGGCTGGTAACCATGATCCCGGCGTTTATCGTGGTGGCGTTAGGGGTTAATGCGACGGACGCGTTGGTCTACAGCCAGGTGGTGCTGAGCCTGGCGCTGCCGGCGCCGATGATTGCTCTGGTAATGTTTACCCGCCGCCGCGACATCATGGGCGAGTTTGTGAACAGCCGCCTCACCAGTCTGGTATCGATCATCGGTACGGTGATTATCATCCTGCTCAACATGGTGCTGCTGCTGCAGACGTTCGGCGTTGCCATTCCCGGTCTGGGCTGATTGATAAGCCGTGCGCTTGCTACGGTCACGGCTTGTCTCCTTTCTATAACTCAACTCGCGTTAAGGCATCGTTTTCGGTGCCGAGTTTTGACCACCGGTCAGGGCCTTCTCATCGTTGGAAATGCTGCCGGTATTAGCCGCCCATACGCCTTCCTGTGTTTTGGTCACCTGCTGGTGGCCGGCATTCAGGTTCTGGCCGACGGCGGCGATATGGTTGGACTCGACGTCGCCGGTATTTTTTGCCCAAGGGATGGTTTGATCGCTGGCTTGGGCGATGCCGCTAAACGCCATCGGTATCACCAGCAGCGCGGCATGAATGAAGATTTTGATTTTCATGATCTCAATGTCCGTTGATGCATAGGGTACGGTAAATCCGTGCCATAGCGATTCAGGGAAAAGCAATTGAGGGTGGGGGATAACCTAAGGTCAGTCTGATTGCGGCTGGCGGTCTGGGGATCCGCACTACGCCCTGTCTATTCAGTGTAGGACGGGTTGTCAGTGACCATCAGGAGGCGGATGTAAATAAAGCCCATCATTTACATCAGTGTATGTAAAAATGTTGCCTGGGAAATAATTTTCACGCTTATTATATGGGCCTTTTCAGGATACCTAAGTCGACAGCCATCCTTCACTTCCCTGGCCGGAATGACTCAATAACAGTCGCCAGCGGTTTATTACACGCCGTAGCGTTTGTTTCCTCCCGAAGTAATACAGTAACGCCCGCCTCGTGGGCCTATACATATTCTTCCTGACGAACAGGGGCATCCGGCATCACTTTCCACGTTGCGCTTTGGCGTTGGCCGATATACTGGCTGCTTTGGCGCAGGTGCCTGGCGGCTTTTTTGATAGCATTTATCACCATGACACAATGATTTTATAGAAACCCATTGGCTCGATTGATTACCTGGTGTGATTTTTGCCCAATTATCGCTCTCTTGGTAAATGGTGATACTTTGCCCACGTTTTAAGGACGTAATGACTTTACCGTTCGGTGCGTTTCGGACGTTGAGCCGATCGGCCGCTACATATTTAGTGGGCAAAGGGGCATCATTTTGTGGTTGAGGAGGCTGTTCGCTGATATCTAATGCCTGATTGGCCGGTGGCGTATAAACATGGGCCGTTGAGGTGCCGGACTGCGACATCGATGTGTTTTTTTCTGATTTATTGTCAGATTTGAATGCAAACCAAAGAACGATGGCGGCGATTACCAGTATTCCTACGCCTTGATTGTTCTTTTTGCTTGCCATCAGTCTTCACCATCCAAATTGGGTAAATACTAAGGCTAGACGCAGTTTCAGAACGCATCAATGAAAGGATATTTTATTATTATCATCTAATAATATTATTATTTAACTCACTGTTTGTTCCGCAACTTAATTTCACCGTCGGGCTCACCCAACGGTGAATGATAACCTATAGTTTTCAAATTACAGTCAGGTGCCCAGCTCGCTCATCCTCAGGCGCTGACTTGAGTAAGTCACTGGGGGTGAGCGCGAGCAGGTAACAACGCTGCAGCTTGAAAGATGACGGGTATATAACGATATTACAAATTGCCCACTCCACCATCAATCTGCAACTCGGCCCCAACCATAAACGCGGATTCGTCAGACGCGAGGAACACGGCCGCTTTCGCCAGTTCCAGCGGCGTGCCCATGCGGCCGATCGGCACCAGGGCACGAATGTCATCGCGCAGCGCCTGTTCATCCTCGTCTTTCAAGCCAAGCTTGCCTAATGCCGGTGTTTCGGTCGGGCCAGGGCTCAGGCCATTGACCCGAATACCGCGCGGGTGCAATTCACCGGAAAGCGTTCTGGCCAGCGACAGCAGGCCGGCCTTGCTGGCGGCGTAAACGCTGCTTAGCGGCAGGCCGATATGCGCGCTGACCGAGCCGCACAGAATAATCGAAGCCGGATTCGCTAATAGCGGCAGCAGCGCCTGAATTAAGAAAAATGGCCCTTTGAGGTTGATGTCCATCAGCCGCTGATAGCTCTGCTCATCCCATTGCTGCAACGGAAGGTGGGTGACGTCACCGGCGTTGATATACAGCACGTCAAGGCGCGGCCAGTGGCTGGTCAACTGCTGCGCTAAAGCTTGCTGCTGGCGGATATCCCCAGCGTCACTGCGCAACAGCAGCACGTCGCCCAGCGCTTTCCCCGCAGCGGCCAGGCCGCTTTGGCTGCGGCCGGTGATCGCCACGGTGGCGCCCTCGGCAATAAACTGGCGCGCGGTTTCCAGACCAATTCCGCTGGTGCCGCCGGTGATCAATGCGTATTTACCTTTAAGTCGTGACATAACCTACCCTCTGTTTCCCGTTGGTATCGCCATTATTTGCGCTATAGTATCTTTTGCATAGTAGGCACCGTTTGGATACCAAGGGGCGAGGTGGGATGAAATGACGACAGTGGCGCTTTCGACAGCGGAAAAAAATTTAACGGCGTTGCCGGCAGCGGACGCACCTTGCCCCATGGTGGGGTTTGTGAATCTGGTGGCGGGGAAATGGGCGATCCCGATCCTCTACAGGCTGATCATGATCGACGGCCCGGTGCGCTTCAGTGAGTTGCAGCGCGCGGTGGCGCCGATCGCCCAGAAAGAGCTGACGCGTCAACTGCGGCAGTTCGAACAGCGCGGCCTGGTTACGCGGCAGGTATTTCCGGAAGTCCCGCCGCGTGTTGAATACCGGATCACGGCGCTGGGCACATCCCTGCGCCCGACGCTGGACTCACTGGCCGAGTGGATGCGTGCGCATGCACCGCAATTGAACGCTGACTAATCGCCGATCCCAGGCGGGTTGATGGTGGAACGCTCGACCTTTTCATCATGTTCGCCCCAACGGTCCAGCACCTGCGCGTATTCGCCGCTGACGATCACCCCATTAATGGCAGCGTTAATGGCGGCGACCAGGCCATTATCTTTTTTGGTGGTCACCGCTACATAGGCGACGTTGGGTCCGATGCCGACCATTTTGGTTCTGCCGGTTAGCGCCGCTTTATAGGCGCCGGTAGAGTGGGGGCCAAAGAAAGCGTCGGCGCGCCCGGACTGAATGCTCAGGTTGGCGGCGGCGTCATCGGTGACATAAATCGGTTGCACCGGCGCCAGACCGTTGGCGCGGTTCTGTTTATCCCAACCGAGCAGGATATTTTCCTGATTCGTACCTGAGCCGACAATAATCCGCAGCCCGGCGACGTCCGCCGGCTGGTTGATTGAGGCGATCTTGCTGGTGGATTTCACATAGAAACCCAGCGTATCTACGCGGTAAGTGGCGAAATCAAATTTGGTTTTCCGCAGCTTGGTGACGGCAATATTAAAAATGGCGACATCGTACTTGCCGGAAGTAATGCCAAGGGGCCAGTCCTCCCAGGAGGTGGGCACAAGATTCAGCTCCAGTCCCAGGCTGTCCGCCACCAGTTGCGCGATATCCGGGTCGCTGCCGATCAAGGTTTTATTGTCTTCGGCAAACAGCGCCAGCGGCGGGGAATTTTCAGACGCCACCGCTACGGTTAACTTGCCTGGTACGGCAAAATGGTAATTCGCCGGGATCAAGGCGACGGCAGCCGGGTTTTTGAGCGCGCGTATATGTTGCTGATTGGCCTGCAAATCGATAATGCTTTTGCTTTCCGCCTGGGCGGCACCGCACAGCAGCAGCGCGCCCAGCACCAGGGTTTTGAGTGGCATCATGTTCTCTATCCGTTGTTAATCATGGAGTTACTATTGGCGGTGGCAACTGGCAAGTAAAGCAACAATAGTGAATAACCAAAGTGAAAAAAAATCAGATGATTGCCGCGGCAATCCCATGACAGAGGCGTCGGTAGCCTGGTGGGTTGCCTGATTCTGCATCACTCGACGCGGAAAGTGCGCAATCAGGTTGAAAGCAGTAGAATTTGTCACTCATACTGCGTACAGATTATTTTCCTCAACAAGGAATGCCAGATGGCCGAAGAAACGATTTTCAGTAAAATTATCCGCCGCGAAATCCCTGCTGATGTGGTCTACCAGGACGAACTGGTCACCGCGTTCCGTGATATTTCACCTCAGGCTCCGACCCATATTCTGATCATCCCCAATGTCTTGATCCCAACGGTAAACGACGTAACCGCAGAGCACGAAGCGGCGCTGGGTCGCATGATCACCGCTGCGGCGAAAATTGCCGAACAGGAAGGCATCGCCGAAGATGGCTATCGCCTGATTGTTAATTGCAATCGCCATGCGGGCCAGGAGGTCTATCATATTCATATGCACCTGGTCGGTGGCCGTTCGTTGGGGCCGCTGCTGTCACGCTAACCGAGGTCAATCATGCGCTATAGCAAAACCCTGCGTTGTCTGATGGCGCTGGCGTTACCCGCCGCAATACTGATGGGCTGCAGCAATCGGCCCGGCATTGCGGTTAACGAACGGCAGGCGGTGGTGATGGATTCGCCGGTGCTTACCGCAGGTATCGTGGCCGATAACCCGTCGATTACGGATGCCTCCGGGCGCGTGAGGGCCACTTCGGTGCTCAGCAACAACCAACCGACACCGGTAACGGTGCATTACCGCTTCTACTGGTATGACAATCAGGGGCTGGATATTCGGCCCTTTGAAGAGCCGCGCACCGTTACCGTTGCGCCAAATTCAGACGCTGAAATTTACTCGATTAACGGCAACCTCGATGCCAAGCGCGTGCGTCTGTATCTATTCTTGTAAGCTCTTGCTTTAGTTGTTGGAGAGGGATAATGAAAAAGTATCTAGTTGTCGCATTGGCCGCGTTGACGTTAAGCGGCTGTTTGTCACGTCCCCCAGAGCCTGAACAGCCACCGGCCACCGTTGAGCCGGCCAAGCCGCCGGTGGTGGTAGAGCCGCAGCCACAACCCCAGCCGCCCATTGGCGAGCAGGTACCGCAACCGCCAAAAATTCAGCAACTTGACTGGCTGAGCAGCGTGCAACCGCTGGTAAACCAGATGCTGAAAGCCGATGGCGTCAATCCGGGCAGCGTGCTGCTGCTGGACAGCGTGAAGAATAACACCAACGGTTCATTGCAAACCGCTAAAGCCACCTCCGCGTTGCACAAGGCGCTGGCATCGAACCAAACCTTCTCCATCGTGCCGGAAGCGCAACTGGCGACCGCCAAGCAGACGTTGGGCCTGTCGGCGGATGACAGCCTGGGGTCGCGCAGCAAGGCCATTGGCCTGGCGCGTATCGTTAGCGCACAGTATGTGTTGTACAGCGATGTTAGCGGCGACGTGAAGTCTCCGACGCTGGATATGCAGTTGATGCTGGTGCAAACCGGTGAAATCGTCTGGTCAGGCAATGGCGCCGTTACCCGCTGAGGTCGCGCTGCGAAGGCTGATTGAGAGCGAACTGCCGGCGGTGAAAACCGCCGGTTGTCGTTTCAGCCCGGTGCAGGGGCTGACCGGCGAAAGTTGGCGCATTGAAGGTGAGGGCGTGCAACTGTTGGCGCGCCAGCAAAGCGCAGAGAAAACGGCGCTCGGCGTGAGCCGACAGCGAGAGGCGCGTGTGTTGCGCCGCGCAGGCGTAGGCTTGGGTCCGCAGGTTTTAGCGCAGAGTAATCAGTGGATTATCCTGGAATGGCTGACTGGTGACGTTGTCACTGAGACGCATTTTACGCGTCTGAATCAGCACGGCGAGCTGGCGCGATGGGTTGCCCGTTTGCACCAGCGGCCGCTCAGCGGTTATCCGTTGAACCTGCATAGGCAGTTTGCCCGTTACTGGCAGCAGTTGGATCGTCGGCGTTTGACACCTGCCTGGCTGCGGCTGCATCAGCGCTTCTTGCAAACCCGCCTGCCGTCTCCGCTGAAAATAGCCCCGCTGCATATGGATATCCATCCGGGTAATCTGATTGCACAGGGAGAAAGAGTTCGGCTGATTGACTGGGAGTACGCCGCCGACGGTGACATCGCGCTGGAGATTGCTGCGCTGTTTCGCAGCAACGCGTGGTCTGAGGCCAATCAGCAGCATTTTTTGCAGCACTACTCCCAAGAGGGCTACAACGACTTGCCGCTGCTGAGCACTCAGGTGCAGCGCTGGTTGCCGTGGGTGGATTACCTGATGCTGTTATGGTTTGAAGTGCGCTGGCAACAAACCGGCGATAGCGAATTTTTACGCTGGGGCGCAGTGCAGCGCCGGCGTTTTTGTTTATCATCCCCATGTTCTGAATGAATAATGAAGTGAGGTGGCCGTGGGCCCAGTAATGTTAGATGTCGCCAGCTATGAGCTGGATGCCGAAGAACGTGAGATTTTAAAACACCCGCTGGTGGGCGGACTTATCCTGTTCACCCGCAACTTCCACGATGCGCAGCAGTTGCGTGAACTGGTGCGCCAAATCCGCGAGGCTTCACACGATCGGCTGGTGGTGGCGGTGGATCAGGAAGGCGGGCGCGTCCAGCGTTTCCGCGAAGGGTTCACCCGCCTGCCGGCGGCGCAGTCGTTCGCTGCATTGAACGAAGCCCATGAGGGCGGGCGTCTGGCGCAAGAGGCCGGCTGGCTGATGGCGGCGGAAATGATCGCGCAGGATATCGACATCAGCTTCGCGCCGGTGCTGGATATCGGCCACGTCAGCGCGGCGATTGGCGAACGCTCATTCCACAGCGATCCGCAACAGGCGCTGGCGATGGCCGAGCGTTTTATCCTGGGTATGCACAGCGCCGGGATGAAAACCACCGGCAAGCATTTCCCTGGCCATGGCGCCGTCAGTGCAGATTCACATAAAGAAACCCCGCGCGATCCACGCCCACTGGCGCAGATCCGTGAGCATGATATGGCGATCTTCCGTGAATTGATCAACCGTCAGTTGCTGGACGCCGTGATGCCGGCGCACGTCATCTATACTGAAGCGGACCCGCGTCCGGCCAGTGGTTCGCCATACTGGTTGCAACAAATCCTGCGTCAGGAGCTGGGCTTTGACGGCGTTATCTTCTCCGACGATCTGTCGATGGAAGGGGCCGCCATCATGGGCAGTTATGCTGAGCGCGGCCAGGCATCGCTGGATGCCGGCTGTGACATGATCCTGGTGTGCAATAACCGCCAGGGTGCGGTCAGCGTGCTGGATAACCTGTCCCCGGTCAAAGCAGACCGGGTGAAGCAGTTATATCATCGCGGTCAGTTCACCCGTCAGGAATTGCGTGATTCTGCGCGCTGGCAGCAGGCGCATAAAGAGCTGAGCGCGCTCAGCGAACGCTGGGAAGAGCATAAGCAGCAAAGTGCCGGGTGAACCCAGGGCGTCGTAATGCGGCGTAGTAAATGATGAGGGCTGCGGCGCGGCCCTCGGCTTGTTGCGAGGATCCACATGATTATCTATTTGCATGGCTTCGATTCCACCAGTCCCGGCAATCATGAAAAGGTTTTACAACTGCAGTTCATTGATCCGGACGTGCGTTTTATCAGCTACAGCACCTTGCACCCACGCCATGATATGCAGCATCTGTTGAAAGAGGTGGACAAGGCGGTTCAGCAGGAAGGCGATAAGCATCCGCTGATCTGCGGGGTGGGGCTGGGCGGTTTCTGGGCCGAACGTATCGGTTTCCTGTGCGGTATCCGGCAGGCGATTTTCAACCCTAATCTGTATCCTGAAGAACATATGCACGGCAAAATCGACCGGCCGGAAGAGTACCGCGATATCGCCACCAAGTGTGTCGAGGATTTCCGCGAAAAAAACCGCGATCGCTGCCTGGTCGTGCTTTCCCGTCAGGATGAGGTGCTGGACAGCCAGCGCAGTGCGGAACTGCTGCACAAGTACTATGAAATCGTCTGGGATGAGCAACAGACCCACAAGTTCAAAAATATCTCGCCGCACCTGCAACGCATCAAGGCGTTCAAGAGCCTGCTTTAACAGTTTCATAACGCCTGACGCTGCCGCAATGATTGCTTTTTACCGGCAAGAATTGCGGCATTTTTTGTCAAAAAAGCCCTGTTTTGCCCGCCTGGCGGTAAAATTTAAAACTGTGACGCAGCGCTAACTATTTGAATCACAATCCTCAAAAATTCCCCTCGTCCAGCCTTTAACCAAAAAAGTTTGATGCACATCAATTTTGGTATGACCAAATAACCTCACATGCTATTCTGGCTTTAGATAGCAGGTTTATTTTACGCGAACCCTATGTAATCTAAGGATATTATTTATTTACCCTTGGATAACAATTGGTTCACATTTAGGGGGTTATTTTGACAACGCCAAAGAAAAAAATCGTTATTGTCGGCGGTGGCGCCGGTGGCCTGGAACTGGCGACCAGTCTGGGCCATAAGCTCGGCCGCAAGCACAAAGCCGAGATCACGCTGGTGGACCGTAACCACAGCCATCTGTGGAAACCCTTGCTGCATGAAGTAGCAACCGGTTCCCTTGATGACGGCGTGGACGCGCTGAGCTACCTGGCGCATGCACGTAATCACAATTTCAGCTTCCAGCTGGGATCGCTGACCAACATTAACCGTGAAACGCAAACGCTGCAGTTGGCGCAAATCTGCGACGAGCAGGGTGAAGAACTGGTGCCAGAGCGCGAGTTGTCTTATGACATTCTGGTCATGGCGCTGGGCAGTACCTCGAACGATTTCGGCACCGCAGGCGTAAAAGATCACTGCATCTTCCTGGATAATCCGCATCAGGCACGCCGTTTCCACAATGAAATGCTGAACCTGTTCCTGAAATTCTCGGCGCAACCGGGGCAGAAAGATCGGGTGAACATCGCCATCGTCGGCGGCGGTGCCACTGGCGTGGAACTGTCCGCCGAGCTGCACAATGCGGTGAAACAGCTGCACAGCTATGGTTTCGAAGGCCTGGACAACAGCGCGTTGAACGTGACTCTGGTCGAGGCGGGCGAGCGCATTCTGCCTGCGTTGCCGCCGCGTATTTCCGCCGCTGCGCACCAGGAACTGAACAAACTGGGCGTGCGCGTACTGACCAACACCATGGTCACCAGTGCGGATGCCAAGGGCCTGAATACCAAGGGCGGCGAATTTATCGATGCCGATCTGATGGTATGGGCTGCCGGCATCAAGGCACCGGACTTTATGAAGGACATCGCCGGACTGGAAACCAACCGCATTAATCAACTGGTGGTGGAGCCGACGCTGCAGACCACGCGTGATCCGAACATTTTCGCCATCGGCGACTGCGCCTCCTGCCCGAAAGAAGGCGGTGGTTTTGTACCGCCACGCGCCCAATCGGCCCACCAGATGGCGTCACGCTGCTTCACCAACATTCTGGCGTTGATGAGCGGCCAGACGTTGAAGCCGTACGTGTATAAAGACCACGGTTCTCTGGTCTCGCTGTCCCGCTTCAGCACCGTCGGTAGCCTGATGGGTAACCTGATGCGCGGTTCGATGATGATAGAAGGGCGCATCGCGCGCTTCGTCTATATCTCGCTGTACCGCATGCATCAGGTCGCACTGCATGGCTACATCAAAACCGGCCTGATGATGCTGGTTGGCGGCATCAACCGGGTGATCCGCCCGCGTTTGAAAATGCACTGACAGCCGCAGTTATCGACTCACCCACGCCGGTTCGCCCGCGTGGGTTTTTTTATGCCGGCGCACAGGCAGCATCGGTGGTTGCGGGGTTAATGGCCAGCACAAAATTTCGTCGGCATGGGTAAAATTCTTAAGATTCCTCCTAAACACCGGTGAGAAGCGGGGTTTCCAGCATCTTTGGTCACATTGTCTTATTGCGGGGATCTGGAACATTGTGCAGACTTTACCTCGTTTACAGACGGCGCATCGCGCACGCCGTAAACCGGGATACCCTTTGCCGCCCATGCGCAAAATAATAAGCGCGACGCAATGTCGGTAGCGTTCCCGGTACAAATGCGTGGTAACACTTTCAGGAGGATTTCCTGTGAACAAGTCAATGTTAGCCGGTGTTGGGATTGGTGTTGCAGCCGCTCTGGGTATTGCCGCGGTTGCCAGCATGGATGTGTTTTCTTCTGGTCCGCAATTTGCGCAGGTGCTCGCTGCCACGCCGATCAAAGAAACCATCAAAACCCCGCGTCAGGAATGCCGCAATGTGACCGTCACTCACCGTGCGCCCGTGCAGGATGAAAACCGCATTGCCGGTTCCGTGTTGGGTGCGGTAGCCGGTGGCGTGATTGGTCATCAGTTTGGCGGTGGTCGCGGTCGTGACGTTGCGACAGTGGTTGGCGCGTTGGGCGGCGGTTATGCCGGCAATCAGGTGCAGGGGGCAATGCAAAGTAACGATACCACCACCAGCACACAACAGCGTTGCAAAACGGTTTACGACAAATCACAGAAAATGCTGGGTTACGATGTGACCTACAAGATTGGCAATCAGCAGGGCAAGATCCGTATGGATCACGATCCCGGCACCCAGATCCCGCTGGATAAAAGCGGCCAACTGGTGCTGAATAAAGCCTGATCACAGTTTAAGAATTAAACCCGCGGACAGTGTTAGTTCTGATCGTTTAACGCAGTTAAGCGAGCGGCATTAATATTGACGCGGGTTTCTGTTTTATTCCGCCGCCGCTTTACGTCGAGTCGGCACCAACGGCATCTTTTACGCTAATGTATCCGTGCGATTTCCCAGGGCATAACTTCAATAATGCGGCAATATTTGTTATATTATTGTGCAATTGAGTGGGTGTTATGGCGCGATGCCACACCGGCCAAGCCTGAGATTTTGGTCTCCTGGAGACAGAGATAAAGACATGCTAGATTTCCGCTTTCCGACAGCATTGCAAATGGTACTTAGCGTAGCCTTGGCTGAAAAGCAGGGCTTGCGTTCGACCAGCGCGATCCTTGCCGCCGGTCTGGAAGCCAACCCCAGTTTCATCCGCAAGCTGATGGTGCCCTTGACCAAAAATGGCATTATCGTTTCCACTCTGGGCCGTAATGGCTCGATTCACCTTGGCCGTCCAGTGGAAGAGATCACCTTGCGCGATATCTATTTGTCCGTCATTGACGATAAGCGCATCTGGGCTGCGCGGCCGGAAGGGCCTGCGCGTTGTCTGGTCAGCGCCAATGCCTGCTGGTATTTCAAGTCGGTAGTGAATGAGGCGGAAGAGGCATCGCTGGCGGTGCTGGAGCGCCATACGGTTGCGGATGCGTTGGCCGAACTGGAGCGTGGCGATAAGCGTAGCTGCGCGGAGTACGTGGCGGAAACGGCGAAACTCGCGGAGGCTGCGGATAAATAATCTGCGGTGTTGATGCGAAGAAAAAGGTCGGGCTGAGCCCGACCTTTTTTATGCCTGCCGTTGCGGCAGGCGAACTTTTATGCCGGTTGCTGCTGTGCTTTACGTGTCACCATACGGCGCAGGGTGACGTAGAACACCGGCGTCAGGAATAACCCGAACAACGTCACGCCCAGCATGCCGGCAAACACCGTGATACCGGTCACTCCACGCACTTCGGCACCGGCGCCGTGGCCCAGAATCAACGGGATAGTACCGGCAATAAAGGCGATGGAGGTCATTACGATCGGCCGTAACCGCAGGCGGCAAGCTTCCAATGCCGCCTCCATAATGCCTTTGCCCTGCAACTCAAGCTCACGGGCGAACTCGACGATCAAAATGGCGTTCTTACAGGCCAGCCCCATCAACACCACCAGCCCCACCTGCACGAACACGTTGTTGTCACCGCCGGTCAGCCAGACGCCAAACAGCGCCGACAGCATGGTCATCGGTACGATGAGGATCACCGCCAGTGGCAGCGTCCAGCTTTCATACAGCGCGGCCAGCGCCAGGAACGCCAGCAGCACCGCTACCGGGAACACGATAATCGCCGCATTGCCCTGGGTCGACTGCTGGTAGCTCAGATCGGTCCACTGGATGTTCATGCCGTTCGGCAACAGCTTGGCGGCCATCGCCGTCAGTTCGCTCATGGCCTGCGTAGACGACAGAATGCGCGGATCGGCATCGCCAATCAGGTCCGCCGCCGGGAAGCCGTTATAACGGATCACCGGGTCTGGCCCGTAGGTGGTACTGATGTTGACCATGCTGCCAATCGGCACCATTTCACCCTTGTCGTTGCGAGTGCGCAGGTTGGCGATATCCTCCACGCTGTCGCGGAATTGGCCGTCGGCCTGCGCGATGACTTGCCAGGTGCGGCCATAGCGGTTGAAGTCATTGATGTAAGACGAACCCAAATAAGTCTGCAGCGTGCCGAACAGCGCGTTGAGCGGCACGCCCTGCGCCTTGGCCTTGTCGCGGTCGATTTTCGCTTCCAGCTGCGGCACGTTGGCCTGATAAGACGAGATCGGGAAACTCATGCCCGGCGTTTGCATGATGCTGCCCGACAGGGTATTGATCGCGGTTTGCAGTGCGCCATATCCGAGACCGGCACGATCCTGGACATACAGCGAATAACCGGAACCCTGTCCGATACCGAGGATTGGCGGCGGCATGATCGAGAAGGCGAACCCTTCCTGGATCTGCGAGATGCGTGCATTGATCTCGGCGTTGATCTGCGCCGCGCTACGGGTGCGGGTGCTTAAAGATTCAAGCGCGAAGAACACGGTGCCGGTATTGGGCGTATTGGTAAATTGCAATGCATTCAGCCCCGGGAAGGCTACCGCGTCCGTCACCCCGTCGACGCTCAGACCGATGGCGCTCATTTTACGGATCACCGCATCGGTACGCTCCAGCGACGCACCCTCCGGCATTTTCACCCCGCCAATCAGGTAAAGCTTATCCTGCGTCGGGATAAATCCGCCTGGCACGGTTTTAAACATTACGCCCGCGGCGCACAATAACAGCACGTACACCACGAACACCGCGCCGCGCTTGCCGAGCGCACGGGAAACCCCGCGCTGATAACGCTGTGAGCTGCTGGCAAAGAAGCGGTTGAACGGGCGGAACAGCCAACCGAACAGCCGGTCGATCAGGCGTGATGGCATGTCCTTCGGCGCGCCGTGCGGTTTCAGCAGCAATGCCGCCAGCGCCGGCGACAGGGTCAGCGAGTTGATGGCCGAAATCACGGTCGAAATGGCGATGGTGACGGCGAACTGCTTATAAAACTGGCCGGTGACGCCGGACAAAAATGCCATCGGCACGAACACCGCGCACAGCACCACCGCGATGGCGATGATCGGCCCGGACACTTCGCGCATCGCCTGGTGCGCCGCCGCCAGCGGCGATAAACCTTCCTCGATATTACGTTCGACGTTTTCCACTACCACGATGGCGTCATCGACCACGATACCGATCGCCAGCACCAGCCCGAATAGACTAAGCGTATTGAGCGAGAAGCCCAGCAGGTATAGCGCGGCGAAGGTACCGACGATGGAAATAGGCACCGCCAGCAGCGGGATGATCGAGGCGCGCCAGGTTTGCAGGAACAGGATGACTACCAGCACCACCAGCAGCACCGCTTCGAGCAGGGTATCTACCACCGCGCGGATCGAATCGCGGACGAACACCGTTGGGTCGTATGGCGATTTCCAGCTCATGCCATCCGGGAAGCGGGTCGACAGTTCGGCCATTTTGGCCCGTACCGCATCGGACAGCTCGATGGCGTTAGCGCCTGGCGCCTGGAAGATACCGATCCCGACGGCATCCTTATTATTGAGCTGGGCGCGCAACGCATAGCTGCCGGACCCCATTTCAATGCGCGCCACGTCGCGCAGACGCACTATCTCGCCGTTGTCGCCGCTCTTGAGGATAATATTGCCGAACTCTTCCTCGGTTTGCAGGCGGCCCTGGGCGTTAATGGAAAGCAGATAATCGCTGCGGTTCGGCATCGGCTCTGCGCCCAGTTGGCCGGCGGACACCTGCACGTTCTGCTCCTGCATGGCGGTGACCACGTCAGAGGCGGTCAGCCCGCGCGAGGCGACCTTATTCGGATCCAGCCAGACGCGCATGGCATATTCGCCGGCGCCGAAAATCTGCACCTGGCCGACGCCCGGCAGGCGGGCCAGCTCATCTTTGACCTTCAGGGTGGCGTAGTTACGCAGATACAGTGAATCGTATTTACCGGAAGGGGAAACCAGATGCACCACCAGCGTCAGGGCTGGGGATTGCTTCTGCGTGGTTACCCCTTGTCGGCGCACGTCTTCAGGCAGACGCGCCTCGGCTTGCGCCACGCGGTTTTGCACCTGCACCTGCGCCTGGTCGGGATCGGTACCCGGGCGGAAGGTCACGGTGGTTACCAGCACGCCGTCAGAGCCGGCCACCGATTTCATGTACATCATGTGTTCGACGCCGTTGATTGCCTCTTCCAGCGGCGTAGCCACCGTTTCGGCAATCTCTTTCGGGTTGGCGCCTGGGTATTGGGCGCGCACTTGCACGCTTGGGGGCACCACGTCGGGGTATTCGCTGATCGGCAATAGCGGGATCGCAATAACGCCACCGACGAAAATCAGGATCGACAGCACCGCGGCAAAGATCGGCCGGTCGATGAAAAAGCGGGAAAAATCCATGGGTCAGGGTTCTCTGCTGGTGGCTTAGTTGACTGCGGAAACGGGAGCGTTGGCTGCCATCACGACGGTTTTCGCATTGACCGGCATCCCTGACATAAACACTTTCTGCATGCCGTCGACGATCACCCGATCGCCCGCCGACAGGCCTTTCTGCACGATGCGCAATCCATCCGCCACGCGGCCCACTTCGATATCGCGCCGCTGCGCCTTGCCGTCCTTGTCGACGACATAAACGAATTTGCGGTCCTGATCGGTCATCACCGATTTATCGTCGATCAGCATGGCGTTGAACTCGGCGCTGCCGGGCATCTGTACCCGCGCAAACAGCCCAGGAGTGAAACGGCGCTCGTGATTTTTGAGCTGGGCGCGCATGCGAATGGTACCGGTGCCGGCATTCAGCTGGTTATCGGTGAAATCGACGACGCCCTGATGCGGATACCCCTCTTCACCCACCAGGGCGACCTTGACCGGTAATTTCGCCTGCGGATCCTGGCTGCGTTGGCCATCGCGCGCCATGTTCTGGTAACGCAGGAAAGTGGCTTCATCGACGTCGAAATAAACATAGACCTTATCGAGCGACACCAGCGTAGTGAGCACACTGGCGCCGTCCCCGGTGGTGACAAGGTTACCTGCGGTGATCATGGCGCGGCTGGCACGCCCGTCGATCGGGGCGGTCACTCGGGTAAAATCGAGATTCAGCTGTGCGATATCGAGCTGGGCCTGAGCCGCCAGCACGTTGCTCTGCGCCTGTGCGGCGGAGGAGCGGCGCTGTTCCCATACCTCGGTCGAGATCGCCTGGGTGCCGATCAGTTTCTCGGTACGGCTGGATTCACTGCGGGCCAATGCCGCCTGATTACGTGCCCGCACCAGCTCGGCTTGCGCCTGTTCGCGGGCGGCGCGGTAGGTGCGATCGTCGATGGTGAACAGCACCTGGCCTTTTTTAACCTCATCGCCTTCGGTGTAATTCACCTTATCGATATAGCCGGAAACCCGTGGGCGTAGCTGAACGCTTTGCACCGCTTCGATCCGGCCGTTAAAGGCATCCCACTGGCTGATGGGTTTTATTACCACGTTAGCGGCGCTAACGGCCGGTGGCGGAGGAGCTGCATTTTGAGCGACGCTGTTGTCGCACCCAGCAAGCAGGGCGACCAGCAGCGCTACCGCTGAAAGGCGCGCGCTGAAACCGATGCTGTGAGCGTTAAACAATGAGTTTGGCTGGCTTGGCATTATTTTTATTCCATGGGTGAGCGCGGTCAGGCCATACACCCGGCCCTGTTATCCGGGTAACGTCCCTGGCCTGTGACCGGCGGCAGAGCGGTTGTGTCGTTCATCGGCACAACGTTAGTTTTTGAAACACATTGTTGTCACATTAATGTATTAATATCGGTTACATTAACAGGGTGGATTATAGAAGCGCCTATCGGATAAATGCAATAATAAAAATTGCATTTAATGCGAAACTGCTGCAACGTAGTGACATCGGGCAGCGGACTTACCTGCCAATGTCATGGGAGCGTCAGCATGAACAGCACGGGTTTTATTACTGATTTGATTGAGTGGATTGACAACAATCTGGAAGAGAAGCTGGATATCAATACCGTGGCGGACCGCGCGGGATATTCCAAATGGCACCTGCAGCGTATGTTCAAACGCCAGACCGGCTACGCGTTGGGGGAGTATATCCGCATGCAGAAACTGAAGGTTTCCGCAGAGCGCCTGGCCAACAGCGGCGAGCCTATCGTCAGCGTGGCGATATCACTGGGCTTTGACTCGCAGCAATCCTTCAATCGCAGTTTTAAACGGCAATTCGGCCAGACTCCGGGCGACTGGCGCCGCGCCGTGATGCAGCCGCATATCGCCGCTAGTCGCGCACACTGAGGCGGATTGCAGACAAAAAAAGCCTGAACTTGCGTTCAGGCTTTCTCTTTAAAATATGGCGGTGAGGGAGGGGTTCGAACCCTCGATACACTTACGCGTATACACACTTTCCAGGCGTGCTCCTTCAGCCACTCAGACACCTCACCGTATTTTTTCGTTGCGTACTCTCTGGTGCAACGGGGCGCTACTATAGGGAGTGGGGGCGAACCGGTCAAGCAGAATTTCTGCGTTTCGGCGCGTCCGCTCACGTGCTGCTCAGTTTGTCGAAAACTGCGGCGAACCCTGTGGATCCTTAGACTTGCCGGCATTTTCCCTGTATTGCAGACAAAAAAAAGCCTGAACTTGCGTTCAGGCTTTCTCTTTAGAAAATGGCGGTGAGAGAGGGGTTCGAACCCTCGATACACTTACGCGTATACACACTTTCCAGGCGTGCTCCTTCAGCCACTCAGACACCTCACCGTTTTGTAGCATCGCTAACGCATTGCGCTGTCGACGGGCGCTAATGTAGGAGAATCTGATCCCAGCGTCAACCCTCTTGTGACATAACAATGACTGTTTAGCTAAAGTTGCAGCAATTTGCTGATTTCCCGAGCGATAAACTGCTGTCCAATGTGTACCCGAGGGACAGTAACGGCACTAAATTATCTCGCAGACTAATGTTTGAGTGTATTGGTATACATTAGCTCAATATACCAGCAATGAAGTATTACACTGTGCTGTTATATGCATTAATACTGGATTATTAGTCATATGTGTCGCTAAATAGATCGCTGCTGACGCGGAGGATTTGGCAAGGAATATCACACCGCCGCGCCGGTTGCCGGGCCGTACGCCGGTGATAACGAAGACAGGGATTGATCAATTAAAATAACGGACTCGACGAATTTCAACGGGCAGCCAGTGGCGCTGCGGCTTGAAATACGACGGGCACCATGCTGCAGAGGTTCACTTTGACTCCATCGGACTCCATGCCGGCGGCGCATCAGCGTCACGCCATCCCCCCGGGCGCCGGGGCACTGTTTTTTATCCAAATCTTCGCCACGTTGGGTTTTGCCGTGCTGTACTCCACGTTGGTGCTCTACGCCACCAAACGCCTGGGCTTCAGCGAGGGCAGTGCAAACGCCATGATGGGCGTGTTCGGCGCCTTCAACTATGGGCTGCATATGTTTGGCGGTTACCTGGGCGGACGCTTTCTGAGTAACCGCAACCTGTTCGTACTAGGTATGTTGCTGCAGGTGATCGGCTGCGCGCTGATTGCCGTGGCGGGCGTTTGGGGCCTGTACTGGGGACTGGCGATGTTCCTGACCGGTAGCGGGCTGAACGTCACCTGCATCAATATGATGCTCACCCAGCGCTTCAAGCCGGATGACGATCGGCGCGAATCGGCGTTTTTGTGGAACTACGCCGGGATGAACCTCGGTTTCTTTGTCGGTTTTACCGTGGCCGGCTATTTCCAGTTGAGCGAAAATTATCGCGCGCTGTTCCTGTTCGCCACGCTGGGCAATGCGGCGGCGATTATCGTCGCCGTCAGCCGTTGGCGCATTCTGGCCGATCTCAACACGCCGTTGCATGACGCCAGCCGCGCGCAATACCGTTGGCGTATGCTGGTCGGGCTGGCAGTATTGGTGGCGCTGGTGCCCATTATCCGGGTGATGCTGACCCATGCGGAATTCAGCGGCCACTTTGTGATTGGCCTCGGCGTACTGATTTTCCTGATGCTGTGCGTGGTCACACTGCGTCACCACCCGCGTACAGAGCGCCGCCGCATGGCGGCCTATCTGATTCTGGCGCTGGGCTCATTAGTATTCTGGGCGTTGTACCAGTTGGCGCCTATGGGGCTGATGCTGTTTTCCGAGCACAATATCAACCTGAACGTCTACGGTATTCAGGTCGCTCCGCAGTGGATCCAGAATATCAATACGCTGGTGATCGTCGTGGGCGGGCCGCTGATGGCCTGGTGGTTTAACCGCTTGCGAGCCCGTGGTTGTAATATCGATATCCCGTTGCAATTCTCCGGCTCGTTGTTTTGCATCGGTTTGGGCATGCTGGTGTTGCCGTTGGGCATCAGCCTGGCCGGCGGCGACGGGCTGGTGGCGTTTAAATGGATCGCAATCAGCTACATACTGCAGAGCATTGGCGAACTGATGATTTCCCCGATCGGCTACGCGATGATCGGCAAGCTGGCGCCACCGCGTTATCAGGGCGTCATGATGGGCTGCTGGATGATGGTTACCGGCGTCGCTTCGGTGTTGGCGGGCTATGTCTCCGGCCTGATGCCGGAAAACAGCGGCAGCACTCCGGCGCTGACCAACCCCGGCTACAGCGAAATATTCAGTGCGCTGGGCTGGGGGGCGGCGGGTGTTGGCGTGGTGATGTTGATCCTGATCCCGCTGTTGCGCCGGTTGATAAGGCACGACGCCCCCGTCGCCGCTTGAGATCCCTGCAGGATAAAAAACAGCCCCACTGGTCGGGGCTGTTTGCGTTTTTGGCTTTAGCGCTTGCATCTGTCGGCGAATCGCGGAAATCTGGATGAAAATGCATAAAAAACAGACGGAGTCTGACTGATGAACATCATTTATTACCACCCTTTATTTAACGCCCAGGATTGGTTGGCAGGCATCAAACAGCGTCTGCCGCAGGCCAACGTTCGCGAATGGCAACCCGGCGACGATCGCCCGGCGGATTATGCGCTGGCATGGCGTCCGCCGCAGGAGATGCTGGCTAACCGCCGGCAACTGAAAGGGGTGTTCGCCCTGGGGGCGGGCGTCGATGCCATTCTCGAGCAAGAGCGCCAACATCCCGGCACGCTGCCGGCGGGCGTCCCGCTGCTGCGCCTGGAGGACACGGGCATGGCGCAGCAGATGCAGGAATATGCGTTGAGCTACGTGCTGCGTTACTTTCGTCGTTTCGACGAGTATCACTTGCTGCAACAGCAGCAAAAATGGCAGCCGCTCGATCCCCATCAACAGGATAATTTCACCATTGGCATTCTCGGGGCAGGCGTTCTGGGGAAAAGCGTGGCGCAAAAGCTGGTGGAGTTCGGTTTTAACGTACGTTGCTGGAGCCGCAGCCCCAAGCAGATCGATGGCGTGGAGAGTTTTGCCGGCGCAGAGCAGCGCACTGCGTTTATCGAGGGCACTCGGTTGCTGATCAACTTGCTGCCCAACACGCCGGAAACCGCCGGTATCCTCAATCGCCATTTGTTCGCGCATTTGGTGCCGGGATCCTATCTGATCAACATCGCCCGCGGCGCGCATCTGGTTGAGGACGATCTCTTGCAGGCGCTGGATCAGGGGCAGATTGCCGCCGCCACCTTGGATGTGTTCGTCAACGAGCCGCTGCCGCAGGCACATCCGTTCTGGCGTCATCCGCGTGTCACCATTACCCCGCATATTGCTGCCATCACCTTGCCGGAACAGGCGATGGACCAGATAGCCGCCAACATCCGCACTCTAGAGGCCGGGCAAACGCCGGCAGGGGTGGTGGATGTGCAACTTGGCTACTGACCTTTCGGTGACTCACCTGCTAAGCTAATAAGAAACCCGGTCTGCCCCCGTCCCTTTGGCAGGCCGCCAGAAGGAGAAATAATGTACCCTGTTGATTTGCATATGCACACCGTTGCCAGCACCCACGCCTACAGCACGCTGCATGATTACATCGTCGAAGCCCATCAAAAGGGCATCAAACTGTTCGCCATCACCGATCATGGCCCGGATATGGCCGATGCGCCGCATTACTGGCACTTTATGAACATGCGCGTCTGGCCGCGCCTGGTGGATGGCGTAGGGATCCTGCGCGGTATCGAGGCCAACATCAAAAATCTGCAGGGCGATATCGACTGCACCGGGCCGATGTTGAACGAAGTCGACGTGATTATCGCCGGTTTCCACGAGCCGGTGTTTGCGCCGCAGGACAAGGCGGCCAATACCGAAGCGATGATCGCCGCGATGGCGCAAGGGGATGTGCACATTATCAGCCATCCCGGCAACCCAAGGTATCCGATCGACATCGCGGCGGTCGCCGCAGCGGCCGCAAAGTATGAAGTGGCGCTGGAGCTGAATAACTCGTCATTCACCCATTCACGCAAGGGCAGCGAGGACAATTGCCGGGCGATTGCCGCCGCGGTGCGTGATGCCGGCGGTTGGTTGGCGCTGGGGTCGGATTCACATATCGCTTTCTCACTCGGTGGCTTCGAGCACTGTGAACGCATCATCGCTGAAGTGGAATTCCCGCAGGAACGGATCCTCAACGTCAGCCCACGGCGCCTGCTGGACTTTCTCGAACGGCGCGGCAAGCCGGCGATTGCGGAATTAGCCGATTTGTGACATCGTCCCGGCAAATTTTCCGTATTGTATAAGGCATTATCATGAATGAGTTTTCCGTTGTTTGCCGCGTGCTGGGTACGCTGTTTTACCGTCAGCCGCAAGATCCGTTGTTGGTGCCGCTGTTCACGCTGATTAAAGAAGGTAAGCTGCAGCAACACTGGCCGCTGGAGCAGGAAGAACTGCTTGTGCGCTTGCAGCAGGGGTGCGATGTAAACCTGCTGTCCGCCGATTTCAATGCGATGTTTGTCGGCAGCGAATGCAGCGTGTCGCCGTTCCGTTCCGCTTATGTGGAAGGAGCAACGGAGGCGGAAGTCCGCACTTTCCTGCAGCAACGCGGCATGCCGCTTGGCGAAACGCCGGCCGATCACTTCGGCTCTCTGCTGCTGGCTGCCTCCTGGCTGGAAGATCAATCGCAGGAAGACGAAGTGCAGGCGCAAATCACCCTGTTTGACGAATACCTGCTGCCTTGGTGCGGCCGTTTCCTCGGTAAAGTGGAAGCGCACGCCACCACCGGTTTTTACCGTACCCTGGCGCTGCTGGCCCGTGAGTCGATTCAGGCGATGCGTGACGAACTGGCGGAATATGAGCAGGACGAAGAACAGCCGGGCGAAGAAGGCTGAAGCACTAAAAATGACGGGCTTGCGTGGCCCGTCATCGTTTTCTCTGCGCTAAACACAGGTTTTCATCCCCCATACGTAAGTTGACAAAAAATCCCCTAATCTGACGGTTCATCGGCGGTTGGCTTTTCCGTGCCTGCGCGCCTCGTTTCCTCACGAAAAGGGTAGAGCATGAAAAATAACTGGATGCAGCAGATTCAATCGATGATTGGGCAAAAGGCCGGTTCCATCGGTGGGGCGGAAGGCATTGGCAAACTGCTGGCCCCGACCGCGTTGGGGGGCCTGGTGGGCGTTTTGCTGGCGAACAAATCTTCGCGCAAGCTGGTGGGCAAGTTCGGTAAAAATGCCTTGATTATCGGCGGCAGCGCGGCCGTTGGCGCGGTGTTGTGGAATAAATACAAGCAGCGGGTGAAAGAAACCCATCAGGACGAACCGCAGTTTGGCTTGCAAACTACGCCGGTGGATCTGCGCGCCAAACGGTTGGTGCAGGCGCTGGTGTTTGCCGCCAAGAGCGACGGCCATATCGATGCGGAAGAAAAACGCGCCATCGACCACAGCCTGGAACAACTGCAGGTGGGTGAGGAGGCGCAAAAATGGGTACAGGAGGCGATCGACCAACCCTTAAACCCGGATCTGATCGCCCAGAGCGTGAAAAACGAAGACGAGGCGCTTGAGGTGTATTACCTGAGCTGCATGGTGATCGACGTCGATCACTTTATGGAACGCGGCTATCTCGATGCGCTGGCGCAGTCGTTGAAGATCCCTGCGGACGTCAAGCAGGGCATTGAAAACGACGTCAACGAGAAAAAACGCGAGCTGGCGTAGCGCCGCTTGGCAAGCTGGGGGGAATCGTGTCACTCTTGCTTTAATCAAGGTAAGCGGATGATTTAGCAATGATGACACCCCCTAAGGCAGAAAAACGACCTTATCCCATCACCACCCACGGCGATACGCGCGTGGATGACTACTATTGGCTGCGCGACGACGAGCGCGCAGACCCTCAAGTGCTGGACTATCTGCAGGCGGAAAACGCCTTTACCGATGCGATGCTGAAACCGCAGCAGGCGTTGCGTGAGACGCTGTATGAAGAGATGGTGGCGCGGATCCCCCAGCAGGAGCACTCGGTGCCTTATGTCAGGCACGGTTACCGTTATCAGACCCGTTTCGAGCCGGGCAACGAATACGCGATTTATGTTCGTCAGCCACAGGCGGAAAGTGAACGCTGGGATACGCTGATCGACGGCAATCAGCGCGCTGAAAAACGCGAGTTTTACACTCTGGGCGGTTTGGAAGTCAGCCCCGACAACCAGAAACTGGCGGTAGCGGAGGATTTCCTGTCACGCCGCCAGTATGACATTCGCTTTAAAAATTTGAACGACGACAGTTGGGCCGACGAAGTGCTGGAAAATACCTCCGGCAGTTTCGAATGGGCGAACGACTCTGCCACCGTTTATTACGTGCGCAAACATGCCAAAACGCTGCTGCCCTATCAGGTGTACCGCCACGTGGTGGGCACAGATCCGCAGCACGACCAATTGATCTACGAAGAGCTGGACGACACCTTCTACGTCGGGCTGGAAAAAACCACCTCCGAACGCTTTATCCTGATCCACCTGAGCAGCACCACCACCTCGGAGATTTTGCTGTTGGACGCCGATCGCGCCGACAGCACGCCGCAGATGTTTGTGCCGCGCCGCAAGGATCATGAATACGGCATCGATCACTACCATCAGCATTTCTATATCCGTTCCAACAAGGACGGCAAGAACTTCGGCCTGTATCAGAGCGAGCAGGCGGATGAAGCGCTGTGGCAGGAGCTTATCGCTCCGCGTATCGAGGTGATGCTTGAAGGCTTCAGCCTGTTCCGTGACTGGCTGGTGGTGGAAGAACGCAGCGAAGGTCTGACTCAGCTGCGCCAGATCCACTGGCAGAGCGGCGAAGTGAAACGCATCGCTTTTGACGATCCGACCTATACCACCTGGCTGGCCTACAATCCTGAGCCGGAAACCGAACTGCTGCGCTACGGCTACTCTTCGATGACCACCCCGACCACGCTGTATGAGCTTAATCTCGACAGCGGCGAGCGCGTGATGCTCAAGCAGCAGGAAGTGAAAAACTTCACACCGGAAAATTACCGCAGCGAGCGGGTATGGGTGAAAGCGCGGGATGGCGTCGAGGTGCCGGTCTCGCTGGTTTACCGCCAGGATCGCTTTATCCGGGGCAGCAATCCGTTGATGGTTTATGGCTACGGCTCTTACGGCAGCAGCATGGATCCGGCCTTCAGCGCCAGCCGTTTGAGCCTGCTGGATCGCGGTTTTGTCTTCGTCCTGGCGCACATTCGCGGTGGCGGCGAGCTGGGGCAGCTGTGGTATGAGGACGGCAAGCTGTTCAAGAAGCAAAATACTTTCAACGATTTTATCGACGTGACCGAAACGCTGATCGCGCAGGGCTATGGCGACGCCAAACGCGTCTTCGCCATGGGCGGCAGCGCCGGCGGCCTGTTGATGGGGGCGGTGATCAATCAGGCGCCGCAGCTGTTTAACGGCATCGTGGCGCAGGTGCCGTTTGTCGACGTGGTCACCACCATGCTGGATGAGTCTATTCCGCTGACCACCGGCGAATACGACGAATGGGGCAACCCGAACGAGCCGGCGTATTACGACTACATCAAGCAATACAGCCCATATGATCAGGTCAAGGCGCAAGATTACCCGCACATGCTGGTGACCACCGGGCTGCACGATTCGCAGGTGCAGTACTGGGAACCGGCCAAGTGGGTGGCGAAGCTGCGCGAGTTGAAAACCGACGATCGTCAGCTGCTGCTGTATACCGATATGGATTCCGGCCACGGCGGCAAGTCCGGGCGTTTCAAAGCCTATGAGGACATTGCGCTGGAATACGCCTTTATTCTGGCGTTGGCGGAGTAATTTGCAGGCGGGCGGCGATTGCCGCCCGCTTTTTTAGCCGATCAGATAGTATTTCAACGTATGCTTCATGTCCGGGCTGAGATCCTCGATGGACTTCAACATCCAGCGCAGATAGCCGGGATCTTCCTGCGCAATGCGATCAATTTCCTGCCCACGATATTTGCCGAATTTGAATTTCTTCAGCAGCACTGGCTGTTCGGTGATTTGCGCCATTTGTTCCGGCGTCCACCCTGAATCCTTGACGATGCGTTGCAGCAGCGCAGCGGTTACGTAGCAATCGTACAGCGCCCGGTGCGGGTACAGCGTGGTGTCTTGCGGCAGTTGCACCTCCAGATTCAACGCATAGCGCAGATACTGGTTGCCGTATTTGATGTCCGGGTAAAGGGTGCGCGCCAGCTTCATGGTGCATATCCAGGCACCGCGCATTTCCGGCAGCACGCCGCGATCAAACGCTGCGTTGTGCGCCACATAGTAAGGGCTACCCAGATAGCGGCCGATCGCCACCGCGATACGCGGCTTACCCTCGACCATCTGTTCGGTGATGTGATGGATAGCCATCGCATCAATGCTGATGGGCCGATCGGGGCTGACCAAATCGCTCATCGGATTGGCGATGTGGTCGTCTATCAGGTCAACGGAGGCGACTTCCACCACGCCGCCGTCCAGCCCGCAGGTTTCAGTGTCAATTACGCGTAAAATCATGGTTTCCTCAGGGGCAACTGCATAGCGTTAGCTTAACCGGCAGTAGCGCCCGTGCCAACCGTTGGGCGGTTTGAGCAATTTAAGACAACAAAAAACCCGCCTCGGCGGGTTTAATTACGGTTAGAAGTTCGCTTACTCGCCGGACGTTTGCCCTTTTTTGGCGCGTTTACCTGCGCGTTTCTCAGCAGGGGTTTTCAACGGCTTCTTCTTCGCATTTTTCTTGCTATCCATTCCCTTACTCATGTTGGCCTCTCAGTTACCTATGGGTGGGTGGTTTGCTAAGCCATTAACCACCTTACACCGGTTGGTTGCAAGCATGAAAACGTATGTTTTAGTCAATCGCTTGTTAAGCGTGAGTATTTTGTTTTTTGTGAAAGGCTGCTTAATTGGTTTGATATGTTATAATATAACAAATAAATTATCACCGGAGAGCGCAATGACCGTCGTTTCCTTGTTAAACCCACAGCAGCTCTTGGCCATGCCGGAGTCTGATTATATGAACCCGGCACAGCAGGCGTTTTTTCGCCAACGCCTGCTGGAGGAGCAGCAAAAATTGCTGCTGCACATCGATGCGTTGAAACGTGACATCGACGGCGGTGAAGTCTCCGGCGACGAAGCGGATAAAGCCGCGCGTGAAGAAGACCTGCGATTGCTGTTCCGCCAGTTGGATCGCGAAAGCCGCTTGTTGCCGAAAATCGCTGCGGCGTTGTTGCGGCTTCACAACGGAGAGTTCGGCTATTGTCTTGAAACCGGGGAGCCCATTGGCCTGCCGCGTCTGCTACTGCGACCCACGGCGGAACTGGGCATCGAGGCGAAAACCGCTCAGGAAATGCGTGAGCCGCACTTGCGCAAAAGAGGCTGACTCGCGCGCTGGGTATGCCCGTTTGGGCTGACCCGGCCGGTATTTTGCGGTCATTTTAAGCAAACGCACGCTAACTTGCCGGGGAGTGTGGGAGTTTTCAGGTTTTACCGTTGACCTGATGGGCCGCTTCGGCTTTTATGAGGGTATGACCACAGAAACGGAAGCGCCATGGAACAATTACGAGGTTTGTACCCGCCGTTAGCAGCGTATGACAGCGGTTGGCTGGACACAGAGGATGGCCACCGGATCTACTGGGAGCTGAGCGGCAACCCGAAGGGTAAGCCGGCAGTCTTTATTCATGGCGGACCGGGCGGGGGGATCTCCTCCTATCACCGCCAACTGTTCGATCCGCAGCGCTATAAGGTGTTGCTGTTCGATCAGCGCGGCTGCGGACGCTCCAAACCGCATGCCAGCCTGGACAACAACACTACCTGGCATCTGGTGCAGGACATTGAACGTCTGCGCGAAATGGCCGGCGTGGAGCAATGGCTGGTGTTCGGCGGCTCATGGGGATCGACGTTGGCGTTGGCCTATGCGCAAACCCATCCGCAGCGCGTTAGCGAAATGGTGTTGCGCGGCATCTTCACGTTGCGTAAGCAGGAACTGAGCTGGTATTACCAGGACGGCGCTTCGCGCTTCTTCCCAGAGAAATGGGAGCGCGTGCTGTCGATTCTTTCAGAAGAAGAGCGTAAGGACGTGATCGCGGCCTACCGCCAGCGCCTGACTTCAAAGGATCTGCAAGTGCAGCTTGAAGCGGCGAAGCTGTGGAGCGTGTGGGAAGGGGAGACGGTAACGCTGTTGCCAAGCACCGAGTCCGCTTCCTTTGGTGAGGATGACTTTGCGCTGGCGTTCGCCCGTATCGAAAACCACTACTTTACCCATCTGGGTTTTCTGGACAGCGACGATCAACTGCTGACCAACGTTCCATTGATCCGCCATATCCCGGCGGTGATCATCCATGGCCGCTACGATATGGCTTGCCAGGTGCAAAACGCCTGGGATCTGGCGAAGGTCTGGCCGGAGGCGGAGCTGCATATCGTCGAGGGTGCCGGGCACTCCTTCGATGAACCGGGTATCCTGCATCAGCTGATGCTAGCCACCGACAGATTTGCCGCAAAGTGATGCAAAACCCGCCATGACGGCGGGTTTTTTACTTGGATTTCGGCTCGTACGGCAGACGCGAATACTTGTGTGATTCGACGCGATAGAACGCCACGCGTTCGCGGAAATAGTCGCGCAGGTGTGCCGGCTGTTCGCGCTCAACCATTTCTGGGATCACCGGCATGTTATAGCGTTCTTTAAACGCCACGCCGGAAGCTGCGAGATCAACGTTCACTTTGTCCATATCTTCTTTGGAAAGCTCTGCCAGATTGTAACCCACCGTATTCTCCTTACTGTCACCGCATTGGATCAGCGCAGAAGGTAATGCACCGGGCGGCGCTTGGCAAGCCTGAAGCGCAAGGAGAGCAGGGCGGTGGGAATAATGCCAGCCATCAGCGCTTATTTATTATTCCGAAGATAATGCAATCTATTTGTTTTCTTAAATAAGAATGATTCGCTTTTTTAGTAAATATACAGATGAAAATAGTTATCATAATAATTTGAATGAATAATTAATATTCAATTTAACATGTTGATTTTTAATAAATTAAAAATTAAATGATTAATGATGTGAATCAGGTGTTTTTATTTTGTTCTTACCAAGGCATAATGCGGAAAAATTAAATCGATACCTGCAAAATAAAAGGGATAATGATGCTGACGCAAGAAATGACCAAAAAGCTGAATGAGCAACTGAATCTGGAATTTTATTCCGCCAACATGTACCTGCAAATGAGCGCATGGTGCAGCGATAAAGGCTTTGAAGGCGCGGCCGCATTTCTTAAAGAGCATTCTCAGGAAGAGATGCAGCACATGCAACGTCTGTTCGATTATCTGAGCGATACCGGCTCCCTGCCGCTGCTGGGCACCATCGCCGCGCCGCCGGTTGAGTTCGAATCCCTTGCGGACGTGTTCCAACAGACTTACGAACATGAGCAACTGATTACCCGCCAGATCAACGAACTGGCGCACGCGGCAATGATCGCTCATGACTACTCTACCTTCAACTTCCTGCAGTGGTATGTCGCTGAGCAGCACGAAGAAGAGAAACTGTTCAAATCCGTATTGGATAAACTGGCGCTGGTGGGCAACAGCGGCAAGGCTCTGTTCTTCATTGATAAAGATCTGAAGAAAATGGGTGCAGCCGGTGAAAACGGCAACGGCCAGGGCTAAATCTGCGCTGAATAACCGCGTGTCGGGCTTTGCCTGGTGCGCGGTTTTTTTATACCCTGCATTTAGCGCGGTTTAGCAGCGATACGTGCTGCCAGATCGCAGAATGCCAGCGTTCTGCTCGACTTACGGATCGAGTCTCGTTATCATTTAATACGATACGCTACAGGGAGGGTAGAGAGTCAAAACAGCGGGTTAGCCGTTATTCCCGTTCTTCTGTTTACCCGTGGCGCAATCATCTGCGGTGGGTTCCGGCTGCCGGCCTTAACCCTTATCACCCTCGATTATTGCTTTAAGGGATATCACTGTGATCGGTAAAATTCGTTCTTCGTATCGCCTGCTTTCTACTATTTTTGTGTTGTTTGTCGGGCTATCCTCGCAGCAGGCGCTGGCGCATGCCCATTTGAAAGTGCAGACGCCGGCGGAAGATGCCATCGTCAGCCCGGCACCGAAGGTGCTGACGCTCAATTTCTCCGAAGGTATTGAGCCTAACTTCAGCGGCGTGAAAATTACCGGCCCGAACGATGCCAAAGTGAAAACCGGTAAATTGCAGCTCGACGCGAACAACAACACTCAGATCAATTTGCCTATCGAAGACGATCTGGCTGCCGGCAAATATAACGTCAGCTGGCATGTGGTTTCGGTCGACGGTCATAAAACCAAAGGCCAGTACAGTTTCACCGTCAACTAAGCCATGAGTCTGGCGGCCCTGTTTGTTCTGTGTCGCTTTGTGCACTTTGCGGCGGTGATGCTGATGTTTGGCACCAGCCTGTTCACCGCCTTATTGTCGCCGCAGCGCCTTTCCCCGTATCTCTCTCGTGATGTGCGTCCTCTGCTGGTCTCCAGCACCTGGCTTGCCGGGCTTTCTGCCGTGGCGCTGCTGGCGATTCAGGCCGGGCAGATGGGGGATGGCTGGGCCGATACCTGGCAACCCGATGTTTGGTGGGCGGTGCTGGGCACCACCTTTGGCGAGGTCTGGCGCTGGCATTTGGGGATGTCGCTGCTGGCATTGTTGAGCTTGTGGCTGCCGGAGCAACGCCGCACACAGCTTTTGGCGCTGCTTTCCACGTTGCTATTGGTCAGCATGGCGTTTATCGGCCATGCGGCGATGCATGGGGGCGCACTCGGCGCGCTGCACCGTTTTAACCATGCGCTGCACCTGTTGGCCGCCGGTTACTGGTTTGGCAGCCTGCTTCCGCTGTTGAGCTGCCTGCGCTATCTTGCTCAACCGCAGTGGCGCAGCGACGCGGTGATCACCTTGATACGTTTCTCGCACTGGGGGCACCTGGCGGTGGCGTTGGTTATCTTGACCGGCGTAATTAACAGTTTGATTATTCTCGGTAACTGGCCGCTGGATGTGGCTTCGCCATATCAACGCCTGTTGTTGTTCAAAACTGCGCTGGTGGCGCTGATGGTCATGGTGGCGCTGGCCAACCGTTACGCTATCGTACCGGCGATGGGCAGCGTACCCAGGCTGGCACAGCGCGGGTTGGTGCTGGCCTGCTGGATTGAGGTTGTGCTGGGCGCATGCGTACTGCTGCTGGTCAGTTTATTTGCAACCTATGCGCCGGTGTAATATTGCGGCTTGCCGGATGCCCCTAAACTGCGGGAAAATTGAATCAAATAGCAACCTTAAGGCCATAACATGAAATCGGTATTATTTGGCATTACGCTGCTGGCCACCGCGACCGGCGCGCTGGCGGCAGACCAACTGGTTAACATCACCAAGCTGGAATACGGCAAGCAGTGGGCGTTCACCAAAGAAGAAGTGACGTTGCAATGCCGCAGCGGCGGCGCGCTGTTTGTACTGAACAACAGCACGCTGATGCAATACCCGCTTAACGCCGCAGCAGAAGCTCAGGTGAAAGCCGGGCAGCAGCGCGCCCAGCCGCTGGACGTGATCCTGTTGGATGACGCTGCCAATCCCGGAAAAAAAATGAGCACAGAGCCATATCGTGAGCGCGCCGAGAAGCTGTGCGCGAACTAATGGCTTGCTCCACAATGGTTTAGCCAGAGGTTAATCGGTGCTGAAAAATTGCGCGGAATTAATTTCAAAACGTAACTGTCACCACCCGTGTGCGAGGCTGGCAAAACTAGCGCGGTAAGCTACTCTTAAAGTGCATGGCTGAACAAGCCCTGCACAAAATGCCAACTTTTAGCGCACGGCTCTCTCCCAAGAGCCATTTCCCTAGACCGAATATAGGAATCGTATTCGGTCTTTTTTTAACTTGTTGATTTATAACATAAAAATATCTACTCCCACGAAAATACACGAAATTTCCACGAATTTTGATATTCGGTCTTTTACAACATCACGTACTCTTTCCCCCGCGTATTGAAATATCGTCTCAACGTCTTACGATAATGCCGTCAATGCGTCGCGAAATTTATCGATCTTTCCTCGAAATGGTACGGGTTGTATATCGCCGAGGCGATTTCTGATGATGACGTGATGGTAGTTGCCGAGCAGACCCAATATGACAGCGTTTCCCGTAACTGTGAGGCGAGGGCGACTGTAAGTATCCCGGAGTTCGAAGTGGACGGTGGTACGCAGGTGCAAGAGCCTGATTGCTTACTCTGAATCGGAATATCACTGTGTACTGCAATTGGATTGATGGCATTATAATTACTTTCAATGAGCTCTGTGACAGTGAGTCAAGAGTGATTTTTTTGTTGGCGGTGGCACAACTTTGAAGGGGTGAAAAGTAGTATAGATACCCGGTAATGTTTAACTTTCGAGTTTACGCGTCTTGCTAGAGAATTTATCTCTAGAGAGAATCATAACATTATCAAGGAGCCTATATGTTGTTTGAAAAAAACAAAGATGAGATTTTTTATAGTACTTTGTGCAATAAATTAACGATGGAGTTAGGTGATAAATGTGTTTCTGCTGTATTGGCGGAGGATTTAGATATTACCATTTTTGATAATCATCCCCCCTATATCTCTATAGGCGATACGGACATTCTCATTGCTTTTGCATTTGGGAACCGTGAAAATGTTTCCGGGTCAAAAAATGAGTTGGCACAACCAGGGCCAATGAACAAGGATCTTGCTGATTGCTGTGCCAAGGCATATCGCATGAAGCCAATGCGAATGTATGTTCAGTGGGAAATTGCACGGTATTTGGCTTTGAAGGAAATGTATCCTGACATCCCAGCCGATGATATCGTTTCGATTGAACCAGAATGGGATGATCAAGGAAATCTGACTTACCTTAGTACTGATGGTGTGCTGCAAGCTATCATCAATAAACATTTCGGGGGTAATTCAGCTTCTGTCGGGACGGCTGCTGTTATCGGACACGGCGATCATGTGAAGCGTTGCGTGATGACATGTCAAATGCGTAATGTTAAAGGATATGCACTGAGGGAGGTGACTCTGCCTGTATGGTATGATAAACAATCTTCACAAGCCTGGACTCGCCGTAGAGATTTATATGTTTTAAACGATATGGCAAATAGATTGATGATGGTTGCTCAAAAAAACATTCTTAATTCTCAATAATTATATTTTTATTAATACCAGGAATACTTTTTCAGGTCGCCACTGGCGACCTTTTTTATGCACTACAGAGCGGCTTCCTGAGGCTGCTGCGTAATGCAGGATAACCAAATGGGTCGTGCGAATTTGCGGGCGTGTCGGTGATTTAATGACAGGTCGTTAATGTATTTTTATGCCGAGTTTTTTCGAATCGTTCCGAGAATTCTGCCAACCAACTTTACCCCGCAATGGATCGCGGGGTTTAAAGATGGAGTAGAGGAATCTAATGACTATGGCTTATACTTCACTGATGACTTCGATATTTAGTAAAGATAATAATTCAGCTATAAATTTTTGTGGTGCTTCTAGCATTGGGCTATGTCCGCAATTTTTGATTACAGTCATACTAACGTTTTTTAATTTTTGCGATAGCGTAATCCATGGCTCTATAGGGGTTATCATATCATGTTCCCCCCAAATAAAGTGGGTGGGAGTGGCCATTTTATTAAGAGTGCCTGGGACATCATACTTTCTACTGAATGATAACCATCTTACGATGTTTTTATGAATCTGATCATCACTGAAAAGATGAGAAATTTCATCTATTCCACGTTGTGGCACTTTGCTTTTGTCAAAATAAACATTACTCATCAAAGAACGAGCATATTGAGTATCGCCCGTACGCAGTTCACTTAATGATACGCCGGCATCAGCTTCAATCTGGCCTGGCGCTCCACTCATAAAAAGGCCTTTAACCTGAGAGGGCGCTGCTGAGGTGTAGTGTAAAGCAATTAATGCGCCCAGTGAGTTACCCACTAAATAAGGTGCTTCATTACAAGAGGCGATCACCTGATCCAGCGAGTCTTTTGCCTTTTTATAGTCACTACCAAAAGTTACAGGTATTGATTCATTGAATACTATAGGACTATATCCATGATCAACCATGCCCTCAATAACTGAGTTCCATATCCAACCCCCGGCAAATAACCCAGGCAGAAAAATAATCGGATGACCAGAACCAGTCTTGGTATATAACATAATAATTGTTTCCTTTTGCGATTTTTTTAAGGTTTTTTCCTAAGCGTGAAGGTGCCTACTACCGTTTAATAAAAGGTAACAATTATGATGATCTTGGCTTTCTATTTGATTCACTGATCTGTTTTTGATGATACATCGATATTAATAATCATACAATATTACTTTGCGAAAAATATTACTCTTCAATAGATATGGTTATTACGATAACTGTATTTTTGATTTAATATTTTTTTTGGTGATTTTTTCTGCTTGTGATTAATAGCCTGGTTTGTTTATTTAGGGATTTTGACGCTATCAATATTCATGATCTTTTGAATTAATATGTGTCACCAAGGGCACACAGCCAGTCATGCGATATTCCGCAAATAAGTTGATAAAGTCCGCTCGCTGTATATGGATACAGTGACAATGACAAAGGAACTAAAATGACAAATCTGATTATTGATGCGAATAACTGTGTGACGCTAACCCCGGAGCAGGCGAAAGCGTTAACCAAGGTAGCGGTAGGGGGTGGGTTCGAAGGTGCCGTCCTTCTAAACAAGTATCTAGGCCGTTTACCGCTGCCGATTGATCCGGCGATTGTGTACGACGAAGTGCTGCATTCAGCCGCAGCCTACTACTTGGCTATCTCCCTGGAGGGGCGTTGCTTCTCTGGCGTGGGTGTGCCGGTTGTTGCTCAAGATGGCGTCAGTTGGGCATTTAAATACTCGTTTGATATGGAGGAAAGTTATGGCGAAGAAATAACGACCCAACACTTTACGGTATCCTCTCCAAGCTAAGCACTCAAAAAAGCCCTGGCAAATTTGCCAGGGCTTTCTCGTTGTAATGGGTAATATCTCCCCTCTATAAACCTCATTGACTCCTCTGCCGAACTTAAGCATTATCGAGTGATGAAATATACTTTGCTCGCCTTCACCACAACCACGACAACCGCCTCTTTCTGGCGGGCCGTAAGGGTGTGCGTGAGCTAAAAACGCAGTTCCCCAAAGCCCCGCCAGCAATGGCCGGGGCGTCTTTATGCTCCGTCCTGGCTGGTAACGACGGAGATTCACATGCAACAACATCATCACCGTACCGCACTTTTGATCATTGATATGCAACTCGGCATGTACGAGGGCCCGGAGCCGCCTTATGAAGGCGAACGGGTTCTGGCTAATATCAACGTGCTGATTGGTAGGGCGCGCGATGCGGGCTGCCCCATATTCTTTGTGCGCCATGCCGGGCCAGAAGGGTCACCGATCGCAGCAGGCAGTCATTTTTGGCAACTGCATCCGCGTCTGGAAATCGATGCGGCAGTGGACAGGGTTATAGATAAAAACCGGCCCAGTTGTTTCTATCAAACGGGGCTGGCCGGGCAGTTGAAAGAAGGTGGCATCACCCGGTTGGCGATAATGGGAATGAAGACGCAATATTGCGTGGATACCGCCTGTCGGCAGGCGGGCGAGCAGGGGTTTCAGGTGCTACTGGTTACCGATGCGCACACCTGCAGCGATACGCCGGAGCTGAGCGCCGAGGCGATAATCAGGCATCATAATCTGACTCTCTCAGGTCCTTTTGCCCAGTTGATACAAACTGCGGACGTACAGTTCTGAAAAAACGGCGGGCCGAGGGTTTCGGTTCGCCGATCAATTCGGAACACGCCGCTAGCCCCGGTAGCCGTAGCTTTGGTACTATCCCTCCCACCCAAACAGTCAATGGTGCATTACATTGAAAATCCAAGCGTTATTATTTGTTGCTGTCGCCGGTTTGGCAGGCTGCAGCCAAGAGGGAACCTCAGTGAATCAACCCAAGAAAAACAAGGGTGACCATACGGAAGTGTTACTGGTTAACAGTGCGCTGGTGGATTGCATGGGCGTCTCCCCAATGAAATGCATGCAGGTGCGCCATTCAATACAAGGGCAGTGGGAAATGTTTTATAGCCAGATTGAAGGCTTCAACTTTGAACCGGGCTACCGCTATCGTCTGAAGGTTAAGGTGACCCAGGCTGAAAACGTACCGGCCGATGCGTCCTCATTGCGCTATACGCTGGTTGAACAGCTGGAAAAGAGAAAGGTCTGATAGCCCTATGCAGGTCAGGGCCGCATGTCCTGACCTGATAATCTCAAAGCGTTAACCCCATCTCTGCCGCAATCTGCTCAATCTGATAACGCGAAGTGCGCGCTAGCGCAGGTTCTTTTTCCACGTAATAGGCATACGCAATTATGCCAATCGACGACGTCCAGGCCCGGCCGCGTAGTTAATCTTTAGGTTTTATAGTTGCATGAATCTATGAAATATTTAGATTGTTGTTAACTATTTTGTAAAATTAAACACCAAAAACTCATTTCGCTTTCATATCATAAGAGGCTAAACTTTATATATACCACTTTGTGGCAAAGGAATGTACGCTTAGGTTAGGATGATAGTGTTCTTTTAAGTTATCATGAAATAATTAAAATTAACCAATTGATGCAATGTTTTTGGGTTTTAAATCGACGTGTTATAGACGCCGGTGAAGTATATGAAATATACATGGCTGCTATTCTTGACTATGCTCATTGGTTTATTATTCATATTGTTTTTTATTTCAATTGCATTAATTTTAACCTTGCTAAATTATTGTTTATAACTCATTATTATCTATTAATATTTAAGGTTGCAAGCAGTATTGGAATCATTTGGCAATCAGAGCGATGATGCCAGCCATTTGAGCTGGTGTGATTTTTTTTCATTCTTATATGGTTTTTTCTCAAAAAATAAACTATACATTATAATTCCATTTTACCATCCATCAGTATAGAGGGATGCTCTAATCTGATGGTTATCTTTATACTAAGTATAATGTCTGGGGAAAGTATGCAAGCATTACAATTTCATCAATTAGCTGCTGCATTAGAGTTTAGTGTTTTAGGTAAAATTACAGATGAGTTTGAATTGGGCCATATAGCTCACGAGTTTAAATCAAAAAACCTTTCAAATGAAAGTTTTATAAAAAGAGTGTTAAATTCCGAATCAGGGGTGTCACTGTACCAGGATAAAAAAGAAGATGAAATTATAATTAGTGTTTATGAAAATATATACAAGGTAACACCTGCCGTTGAAAGTCTGAATCATTATTTAAATTTGCAGAGCAAGGAGGGTACGAAAGCAACAATAGAATATAAAGTAAATGAGTTGTTCAATGATTTATTTAATTACCAAGGTTTTGATCCATCTAAAATAAAATCTCAAAACAATTTTATAGACACTATAGATAAAACATATAAAGACCAAGAAGTAATTGACATTTCTATAAGTGATCAGAATCTATTGGCAATGGCTTATATTTCTATATTAGGCCGTGGGGTTGATGCTCAAGGATTTAATGCTTATCTTGGCAGTTTGAAGAGTAATGCACATGGGATTGATTATATATTAAATGACATCATCCTATCTAAAGAGGCTGCACATTCAGCTGGATCTCTATATGGTGTTGAATTTTTAAACTATATATTTAACAAATTTATCAATCGAGATGCTACTGCTCAGGAATTATCTTTATTAAACTCCAATAGTAGAGTGGAGTCATTAAAGAATGCAATTGATTATGTAATGACTGAAAAAAACGTAACTCTCAAAGAAACGGGTTTTTTGACGCAGAATGTTGGTGATAGCCTGGTATTTGATAAGAATGTAATCGCTGAAATACAAAGCGATGGCAGACTTTTATCATCAGCAAATACAGGAAAGGCGCATATATTATCAGCTATTGAAATGACCTCAATGGTTAATTTGACTATTCATTCAGAAGGGAAGTCAAAAATAGACTTGAGTCAAGCAAAGAATCTATCCACAGTCAAAATAGTTGGGAGTCAAGATGTCGAATTGGTTCTCTATCCATCCATAAATCCGGTAGTCATTGATAGTTCGAATTATTTTGAGGGAACCGATGGTAATGATATAAAAATATTGACTGATGTAACCGATACAACTCATGAGTGGTTGGATTTAAAGGCTGGAGACGATAGCCTCTTGTGGTTTGGCCCAGTAGATGATATTCATCAACCCTCAAAATTTATCATTGCCGATGGAGGTGATGGTATTGATAAACTATCAGCAAATTTTTTCATAAAACCACAACCCTCTGATAATCCTTATGCAAAAAGCCCAAATAGTGATAATTTCAAAAATTTTGAAAAAATAGACTTCGGTGGTTACGCTGGAGAGTTTAACTTTTATTGGACTGATATTAAAAATGGATTTTCACTGTCAAAGAAAGCTGAGAATGTGGTGGTTGAAAAAATAAATAAAGAAAGCTCATTGAGTCTTGATATAACCGGGAATGCAACTTCACAAAGTAATATAAAGTTCATTATTGATGGGATTCAAAATGACAGCATGGGCAGGAAAAGTAACTTCGAAATCCACTTCAATAGTAAAAGCGCTGGATCTATTGACGGAGGGACAATAACATTAGAATCAACACAAATATCCGACTTACCTGGATATAAGTCATTAAGTTCCATCACCATAAATTCAGATGGATTGATAGGGAATGTTAACAAAATAAAAATTGAAAACTCGTCATTGGCATCAGGTAATGAAGGTGGCGATTCAAAAATAAATATACTGGGCAATAATAAATTAGAGTTAACTCTATCTGACGTAAGTCTTGGTAAAGTAGGCATGAATAAAGTTATTGATGCTTCAGAGAACTCAGGCGGTCTCACGTTACATTCAGATTATTGGGTTAATGAAGGACTGAAATTACGTTGGCTTGGTTCGGATTTAAAAGATGCTTCTGGATATGATGTGAATACCTACATCACTGACGGGCATTATACACCAACACCATTAAATGTTATTGGCACCAATAATAACGACTTGTTTTATGTTGCTAGCGGGACTATGATTTCTAGTGGATCCGGCGACGATTTAATTAACATGAACTCAGCTAGTAATGGATATGTTCGGGTTACAGATTTTGATTTAAATCATGATGCCCTTCAGTTTGACGACACAGTAAATCTCTCTAAAGATGAGAGCACTCCTGTCTCTGACTATGGTATCCACACTTTTGATGAAATTGGTTCTTCCTGGATTGAGGTTTTTGTTAATAATGATTTTTCAAATGATAGAATTATTAGCAGCATAATCTCTTTAGCAGGCCCATTAGATGCGGTGGGTGTTTTGTCCTTAAAGGGACAAGATGGAAAAGTGAACTCATTTGTTATTAACGATGTAAATAAAAACCATGTGTTTGATGCTAAGGATAGTTATTTCATGTTGGACAACCAAAATCATCAAGAGCTGATTCAGGGGCTGAAATATGATTCAGTGATTGAAATTAATGGTGTCAGTGCCAGTTTGGGATAGTGTTTTGGATTGAGTTAGTCCGGATAGGTAAAATTATCTGGGCTATCTTTCTATACAAATGGTTAGAGTTATTTTCTGAGTGTAATCGGCTGCAGCCAGAGGGGATCGACAGTGAACCAACCTGCACTGATCGAGCAGCTGGTGACTAGTCCTGGCATAGGTTGACACTTTTATGCCTGTAAAACGTCTGATGCACTGCATCGGGCGTTTTGTATTTTATCGACTGGTGAGGCCGCTCTCTGTTGTAAATTTCTATCGATTCCCTCACCATCTTTCTTGCCTGCTCCAGATCTGCCGGGCGTGATAGCAAAAACTCCGTTTTCAATATCCCGTTCACCCTTTCCGCCAATGCGTTCTGATAGCAGTCATAGCCATCTGTCATTGAGCAGATTAGCCTGTGTCTTTCATGGATTGACTGGTAACTTGCTGAACAATATTGTATTCCTCGGTCCGAGTGATGGATCAGCGGCTGAGTCGTTTTTCTCTGCTTTAAAGCCTGTTTCAGAGCCTGCACGACATTGTCAGTACGCAGATCGCTGTGCACATGATGGCCCATTATTTTCCTTGAGCAGGCATCCGTTATCAGGCTCAGATAGACCATGCCATTCCGGGTTGGAAGGTAGGTAATATCCGCTACCCATACCTGTTCTGGTCGCCTTACCACTACCTGTTCCGGCCCCGTTTTTAATAAATTGGGATGTCGCCGAAAACGGTGATGGCTGTCCGTTGTTTTATGGTACGCCCGTCTGACTGGCACCAGCAGTCTGCGCTCCTTTAGCAGGGAGAACAACCGGTCACGTCCGACATGCAATCCATCATCTAATTGTTTATTCAGCAGATAATGCAACTTGCGGGTCCCGATACGCGCCTGACGTACTCTTATCGTTTTAACGAAATCGACGATCCGGACATCACGAGCCCGCTGCTTACTAAGCCGTGTATTGTGCTGATACCAGGCCTGTCGGCTGTGTCCCAGGAACTGGCAGACCCGGGTAATGGTTATTTTTTGGGTCTGTTTTTGCGTGAGGACTTGCCTGGCCGCTTTTTTATAACACTGATCCCATAGTCATTTTTCAGCACGTTAACGACAGCATCAAGGAACTCCGCTTTCTGGGTGACCAGCTCAAGCTGTTCTTCAAGTTCCCTGATCCTTTGCTCAGGAGTTAAAGGGGCAGGCGGTTGGCTCATGGGCAACTCCCGGCTGGAGAGAGAGGGAAGACCTGGGGCCCAGTTAAGGTGGCCATGCTTGCGCAACCAGGTCAGAACGGTCGAACGTCCCTGAATACCATAGCGCAGTTGAGCCTGTTTGTAGGTCATTTCGCCTTTTTCAACCTGCTCAACAACAGCAATTTTAAAAGACAAAGGATAGTCACGTTGTGTGCGTTTAAACTCAGCCATTATCACGTTCTCCGGATTTAAGTCGAAAACGTGTCAACGCTATTCAGGACGGGTCATGGGAAAAGAAAAAAGTCTGATCGCCGTATGCAGGTCAAGGCAGCATGTCCTGACCTGATAATCTCAAAGCGTTAACCCCATCTCTGCCGCAATCTGCTCAATCTGATAACGCGAAGTGCGCGCCAGCACAGGTTCTTTTTCCACGTAATAGGCATGCGCAATTATCCCAATCGACAGCGCCCAAGCTCGGCCTCACAGCCAGGTTGCTGTATCGGTATCCACGGTGTGTTTAAAACTTCCCGACTGTTCTTATCCAGTAAATTCCACGCAACAATCAAATCTACCGCAGGATCTCCAATAGCCATGCCCCCCAGTCGATTACTGCCGCCAGCTTACCTTCGTTGACTAACAGGTTGCCTGGTTGAATATCGGTGTGGATCCAGCTTGGGCCAGTGCCGTTTTCCTGTATCTGGCTAACGATTTCCCACACTTGCAGCAGAATATTCGTGTCGAGATAGTCGCCGCATTGTGCTATCGCGCTGCGACCGATGGCGTGCGCGGCAGACGAATATAGAGCTCGTCGCCCAGCCGCAGCATCACATTATCGGTGCCGGCAATGGCGACCGGTGTTATAGCCAGCGCCGCCCACTGCGGAAAGTGGCCGGCGAGCATTGAGGTGACGAGGTTGAGACCAATATCCACTTCGTCGGCGTGTAATTTGGCGATAAAATTCACGTGCGCTCTATCCTTTAAGGCTGTGATTTAAGGTGTGAGACTGGTCTGCTCACTGGGCTTGTTGCGATTCTGCAATGCGCCTGTCTTAAGTATATTGTGAAAATCAGGTATATTGTCCTTCGGTTTTTAGCTACCAAGACAAAATTACTATGATTATCAAACCTAAAATTCGTGGTTTTATCTGCACCACCGCTCATCCGGCAGGCTGTGAAGCCAACGTCCGCGAGCAAATTGCTTACGTTAAATCCCGCGGCGAACTGAAAAACGGGCCTAAAAAGGTGCTGGTGATTGGTGCCTCTACCGGTTACGGCCTGGCGTCACGTATCAATGCTGCGTTCGGCAGCGGTGCGGCCACCATCGGCGTATTTTTTGAAAAGCCGGGCAGCGAAGGCAAAACCGGTTCTGCCGGTTGGTACAACTCTGCCGGTTTTGATAAGGCAGCTAAAGAAGAAGGCCTGTATGCGAAAAGCATTAACGGCGACGCTTTCTCCAACGAATGCCGTCAGACCGTTATTGACCTGATCAAACAGGACCTGGGTCAGATCGACATGGTGGTTTACTCGCTGGCTTCCCCGGTGCGTAAAATGCCGGAAACCGGTGAAGTAGTGCGCTCGGCGCTGAAACCTATCGGCGAACCGTACAAATCCGTGGCGCTCGACACCAACAAAGACGTGCTGGTAGAAGCCGTGGTTGAACCTGCCAACGAGCAAGAAATTGCCGATACCGTCAAAGTGATGGGGGGCCAGGACTGGCAGCTGTGGATGGACGCGCTGGAAGAAGCCGGCGTGCTGGCAGACAACGTACAGGCTGTAGCTTATTCCTACATCGGTACCGATCTGACCTGGCCAATCTACTGGCACGGTACGCTGGGCAAGGCAAAAGAAGATCTGGATCGCGCGGCTCAGGCCATCGATCAGAAGCTGAAGGCCAAAGGCGGCGCGGCTTACGTTGCGGTGCTGAAGTCGGTAGTGACTCAAGCTTCTTCTGCCATTCCGGTAATGCCGTTGTACATCTCCATCGTCTTCAAAATCATGAAGGCTCAGGGGATCCACGAAGGTTGCATCGAGCAAATCCAACGTCTGTTCGCCACCAAACTGTACAGCGGTACCGCACCGGACACCGACGAGAAGCATCGTCTGCGTCTGGACGACTGGGAACTGCGTGACGACGTGCAGAACACCTGCCGTGAAATCTGGGCGCAGATCAACGACAGCAACATCAATGAGCTGACCGATTATCTGGGCTACAAGGCCGAGTTCCTGCGTCTGTTCGGCTTTGGTCTGCAGGGCGTTGATTACGATGCGGATCTCAGCGGTGAAGTGAAGTTCGACGTGGTCGAACTGGTCTAAACCTATCGAGCATTGAAAAAAACCGGGTTATCCCGGTTTTTTTACGCCCATAGCTGCCTTAGCGGGTACACACTCATCGGTTTACTTGATCATTGACAGCAATAAGTTATCGTTTCACGATAACTTATTGCTGTTTTCCAGGGATGAACTTGTTATGGCTGCCGTGCCACGGATCCACCTTCCACTTTACGTACGTTGCTTGTGTTTGTTGATCATGGCGATGCTGATTATCAGCACCGGCGTGGAGATGTTTATGATTATCCAGGGCTGGGTGCAGGGTGAAGCGTTCAACAGCATTGTGGCCGCCTATCGCGACTACTACCCGGAGCTGAATACCTACGCCATCCCGCAGCAGCGCTGGGCGATTTTCGCCACCCTGTTGCTGGATATGTTCGCCTACGTGCCTTATTACAGCGCGCTGCTGTGCGGTGCCGGCCTGTTTTATCAGTTTTATCGCGGCAATGTCTGGCACCGCAACAATATGCTGTTGCTGCAGGTCATCGGCATTTTACTGATTGTCGATGTACTGTTCCCTTCATTGGCCGGTATGTTGCAGGTGATGATACTGACCGCCAGTGAAAAAATGCTGTTAATAATTTATTATGGCGTCAACAGCGAGTCGGTACGCTCGTTGATCGTAGGCTGCGCAATCCTGGTGTTTAGCCGGGTATTCCTGGAAGCGTTGCGGCTGAATGAAGAACAGCTTTCTTTCGTGTGAGAATAGAGTGGCGATAATAGTAAGTCTTGATGTCATGTTAGCCAAAAGGAAGATGCGATCGAAGGAGCTTGCGGAGCAGGTGGGGATCACGGAGCAAAATTTATCGTTGCTGAAGAACGGTAAGGTCAAAGGCGTCAGATTGGAGACGTTAGACAAAATCTGCCGTATCCTCGATTGCCAACCGGGCGATCTGCTGGCCTGGAAGCCTGATAGCGAAGGTTGACGCGGCGGCGCATTTTGTGCGCCGCACTCTCTTTGCTAAATGTCATTGCCGCTGCGGTTGGCCGGTTTATTTGTTTGTTTTAAGTTAAATAACTCGCCACATTATTTAACAGTAATGCGTTTTGCCTTGACGTGGCCGCTGGGCACATTCTAATTAATAAACTAAAAAAAGTGATTTTTTTATTTACCATTGCCGACGGTTAAGTCTATTTTAAGGAGAATATATGGCATTGCGTCATGGGATCCCTGCGCTGATAATATTGCTGAGTGGCTGTAGCGCTATTCATGCAGATTCATCTTATTCGTCCTGGGAGCCGTCAGTGCGGGCCACGAAGGAACAGAAACAACGCATCGGCAGCGGTGAATCGGCCTATTCCGTATTGAACGAAGGCTCTCCCAGTATCGGCGGAACCCTGGACTGGTCCCGTTTATGGGATCGTTAATCAGCATAAATATATTATGCCTGCGAATTATAAGTCTCAATACTGACCATTTAATTAAGGTTTATTATTGTTCGGTTAATGTGTTTACTCTCGGTCAACGTTTATTTTAATGGCAAATAATGCCTCTCTTGATTTTATGGAAATGAGCGCCTGCATGGGGCTTATTACAGGAGTTTATTGTGGAAAAGGGCATTCCCGTTATTTTCATATTCTTATTGTTTCCCTGGAGCTACCCGGCCACCGCCGCCCGTTATGATCGGGAGCATGAAGGGGTCTCGCCTGTGTTGTTTCGCAAGAAACTGAAAGACGTGGCCCACGGTCTGTGGGACGAAATGGGCAATGAAAAACAGCGGTCGCTGGTGGCGACGCCAAGCGAAGACAATATGCTGGCCCGGCGTAAAGGCTGCAAGACCCAAGGAAAAATTGCTTCTGCCACGGGCGAACCGCATCCGTCGGCCTTGCCACGTGAAGAACAGCCGTTGCTTATCGACGGCTGCTAGCCCCAACGGCATTAATGGAGTTTATGCTTTTGAAATTGACCTCTGTGATTGCGGCGGCATTCACCTTGCTGGCGTCTTGCTGTTGCTATTCATTTGTCGACCGGCACGCTCAGCACGCAGCTTCTGATGCGAAAGACGATGCCGTTGACTATCGGCAGCGGTTTAACGGGCTGTTGCAGCATCTCTGGTACGTAGAGCAAATCCGCTCGGAACAGGCGCAGCTTGCCGATTTGCGGGTACAGCGCAAAGCGCTGGAGGCAGCCATCCATCGATTGGAATCCGAGTTACCCACAGCGGAGCACCGCCAGTGCAAAGAACTGCTGTGCGGCTCGGCCTCTGTGGCGAACCCTTGCCTGCTGGTCAGGCGGTTGCCAATTCCAGTCATGGGGGCGCATCGCTTGTATGTTGGTATTTTTTGTCGTGCAGGGTTCAACTAAAGGCAGGTGCTGAGCCCTGTGCGGAGTAGGATAAATTTAATGTTGGGAGTGCATCGATGAAACGGATTTTTTTGGCCTGCGTGGCGCAGTGTTGTTCCTTCTCTTCACAAGCGCTGGTTGATTTGCAATACCATGCCGCACAACCGCTGGATAACAAAATTTCTGAGGATTACCAGAAAAAGCGCAGCGGGTTACAGCATAAAATATGGAGCGCCGAAGGCGTGGCGTTGGCCAATGAAAAGGCGCTTGAACGGGAACGGCAGCGAGGGGTGACTGAACAGGCAAACCGGCGGCGCAACAGCACGATGTTCGGTGAGCGTCGTTGCGGCAATAAATCCCAGCAGGACGGAACGTGCCGCCTACCGGGCCGCGATAGGGCTTTCCAGAATCTCAAGCGCCGTCACTGATCCCCAGCAACATCGCCGGCATCCGCTCCAATAAGGTGTCGATAGCTGTGCGGGTTTTGGCCGGAAGATAGCGAGTCTGTGGCCACACGGCATGAATATCGCTGGGCAGCAGTTGAATATCGCCGAGCACTGGCACCAGTTCGCCGCAGCGGAGGTAGCGCGCCAGCAGCCAGTTTGGCAGCCATACCAGCCCGGCGCCGGCAATGGCGGCATCGGCCAGCGAATGCAGATCGTCGAGCCGCAGACGGATATCGATGTTCAGTTTACTCGCAGCGGCATCGGCCTGCAGTTGGCGCCACCCAACATCCTCGCCAAACCGATGATAGGCGACGCCGCTGTGGCCATCGAGCGCGGCAACGCTTTGCGGGTTACCATGCGCAGCCAGATAAGCAGGCGCTGCACACAGCGCAAGGTGTTGGCTGCCCAGCCGACGGGCGATGATGTTCGCGCTGTCATTCAGCGGACCGATACGTATTGCCAGATCAAAACCTTCCTCAGCCAAATCCGCCACCCGATCATTGAAGGCGATATCGACCCGCAGATTAGGGTAGCGACCGACCAACGCCATCAGCACCGGGGTGATGCAGTGGCGGCCCATCAGTTTCGGCGCGCTGACCCGCAAAGTGCCTTGTGGTTCTCGCCGCCCGCTGTCCAGTTCGGCGTCGGCGGCATCCAGTTCGCTTAACGCGCGCAGACAGCGGTCGTAATAGGACTGGCCCTCGTGGGTCAGGCTCAGACCGCGGGCGTTGCGATGGAACAGCAAAACCCCTAGGCGCTGCTCAAGCCGGGCGATGCTTTTACCCACGGCAGAGCGGGTCAGGTGCAGGCGTTCGGCGGCCAGGGCAAAATTGCCGGCCTCGACCACCCGTACGAAGGTCGTAATGCCGGTGAGGCGATCGTTCATGGTCAAGATGGGGTTCCTGTCAGGCTACACAGCCGGTCATTTAAGGCGCTCGTCAGCCTTCTTTAATCCTATAGCATAGTGGATATCGGGTGCCGGGATCCTCCCACACTCAAGGGCCATTGAGGTGACCATGAACAGCTTGTCTTTTATTACCGCCGGTGACGGCTGCAAGATTGCCTACAGGTTTGACGGTGCAGCCGATAAACCGGTTCTGGTGTTATCCAACTCGATTGGCACCTCAATGGCGATGTGGGACGACCAAATTGCGGCGTTATCCGCGCACTTTAGCCTGCTGCGCTACGACGGCAGAGGGCACGGCGCGTCAGACGCCCCGGCGGGAGCCTATTCGGTCGCCAGGCTGGGGCGTGACGTGATTGAACTGCTGGATGCGTTGCAGCTCGATAAGGTGTTCTTCTGCGGCCTGTCGCTGGGGGGCATGGTTGGGCAGTGGCTCGGCGTACACGCGCCGGAGAGGATCGAAAAGCTGGTTCTGGCCAACACCTCGTCTTATTTGGGGCCGGCAGGGCATTGGGATGCGCGGATTGCCGAACTGCGGCAGGCCGACATGCACGACGTTGCAGAAGGGTTTCTGGCCAACTGGTTTTCGACAGCATACCGGCAGCAACATGCGGCGACGGTGGCCCGATTTCGCACTATGTTGTTGGCCACTTCCGTACAGGGATTGGCCGGGTGTTTTGCCGCCGTTCGCGAGCTGGATATGCGCCGTACGGCGGCATTGATCCTGGCACCGACGCTGGTGATCGCCGGCAGGGATGACACCGTGACCACGCTGCCGCAGGGTGAATTGCTGGCCCGTACGGTGCCGGGCGCAGAGTTACTGGTGTTGCCGGTGGTGCATCTGTCCAACGTCGAATTGCCCGATGATTTTTTGGCGGCGCTGTTGGATTTTCTGACCGGCTAGGCCGGCCGGCAATACTCTTTCAGCATGGCAAGGGCGTCCGGTTTCAGTTGGTAAAGATAGACCGGCCTGCCGGTAGTCCCGTACAGAATACGTGTGCCAAGGATGCCGCTTTCTGCGAGATAGATCAGATATTTGCGGCAGGAAACGCGCGAGATGCCGATAGCGTTGGCCAGATTGTCGGTGGAGAACTCGCCGTCATGCTGCTGCTCAATCCATTCGCACACCGTACTTAGCGTGATAGTGGTGAGCCCCTTCGGCAGCTTCTTGCCTTCGCTGCTGCTGGGCTGGCGGCGCAGTAGGCTGTCGACGTCGCTCTGCGAGAACTCGCGTTGCGCCAGGATTTGCGACTGCTGTTGGTAGTTGTTCAACGCCTCTTTGAAACGGGTGAACTGGAAAGGCTTGATCAGATAATCCACCACGCCGTAGTGCAGTGCGCGCTGCACCGTGTCCACGTCGCTGGCGGAAGAAATGATGATGACGTCGGTTTTTTCGCCCAGCTCGCGCAGGCCGGGCAGCAGATCCAGCCCGTTTTCCTGCTGCATATAGATGTCCAGCAGTACCAGATCGACCGGGACGTTGGCGTCGGCCAGCAACGCGCGCGCCTGCGCCAGCGTGGCGACCGTCGCCTGGCAGTGAAACCCGCTGACCTGGCTCAGATAGTATTTATTGAGCTCCGCGACCATCGGGTCGTCATCGATAATCAATACGTTAATCATGGGTTCAGTCCTTGGCCCGATAGGGGATATGCACAAAAAATTGGGTTAGTTCACCCGGTTCAGAGTCGAAATCAATACTGCCGCCCAGTTTTTCCAGGCTGCTGCGGATCAGCGCCAGCCCAATACCGCGCCCCGGTCCTTTAGTGGAAAAACCCTGTTCAAAAATACGCGCGCCGATAGCCGGATCGATACCGGGGCCGTCATCACTGACAATACAGTGTAAGTGATCCTCATTGTGATGGAAGCTCAGGTTGATCTCATGCCCTTCAACGCCGTCAATGGCGTCGATGGCGTTTTCAATCAGATTGCCCAGCACGCTGATCAGCACATGGGTGGTTTCTGCATCGTCGGTTTCCGGCAGCAGGCTGGCCTCATCAATGGTCAGCTCAATGCCGGCCTCATGGGCGCGGCTGATCTTGCCGATAAAAAAGCCCGCGACCTCCGGCGAGTGGATCTTGCGCAGCAGCGCGCCGATTTCTTCCTGATAGTTGCTGGCAGTATTGATGATGTAGTTTTCCAACTGCTGGTAAGCCTTCATATGCAACATGCCGAGGATCACGTGCAGCTTGTTCATAAACTCATGCGACTGCACGCGCAGCGCATCGGCGTAGTGCGCCATGCCGCTCAGGCGCTGCACCAACTGGCTGACCTCGGTTTTATCGCGGAAGGTGGCGATGGCGCCGATAACCTGGCCTTTGACGATCACCGGTACGGTATTGGTTAACAGTTCGCTGCCGTTAAAATTGATCTGCCGGTCGCGCAGCGGCTTGCCACTGGCCAGCACCTCCGCCAGATGCAACTGGGCCGGCCAATGTTTGCTGGCAGATTCCAGCAGCAAATTCTCAAGCGGCCCGCATTGACGCAGCAGCCGTTTGGCTTCGTCGTTGACGATGGTGATGCGAGACTGATTATCGACCGCAATCACGCCTTCTTTAATGGACTGCAGCATGGCGTTGCGTTGTTCGAACAGGTTGGAAATTTCGTAGGGTTCAAAGCCGAGCATGATGCGCTTCAGAGCCCTCACCAGGAAGAAGGTGCCGAGCGTGCCGACCAGCGCGGCGAAGGCGATGGTCCAGTAAATAATCCAGCGGCTTTCGCCGAGCACCCGGCGGACGGTATCCAGTGCGATGCCGAGCGACACCACGCCGATCTGCTGCCGCTGCGCGTCATAGACAGGAACAAAAACCCGTAATGATGGCCCCAGCGAGCCACGAGTGATGGCGCTATTGGTTTTGCCGTGCAGCGCCGGCTCCAGATCTTCGCCGATAAAATGCTGGCCGATGCGCCAGGGTTTGGGGTGTGAGTAACGGATGCCTTTCATATCGACCACCACCACGAACAGCAGCTCGTTCTGCTTACGCACCTGCTCGGCAAAACGCTGGATTTCGCCGCTGCGATCCTGACGTTCAAGACCCTCGACCACGGTAGAAGAGAGCGCCAGCGTATTGGCAATCGCCATGGCTTTTTGCTGTAACTGATCCTGCCCCTCTTGGTTCATCTGCACAAAAAACAGTGCGAACACCACCAGCAGCACCGAAGCGATAATGGCGGACACCATCAGCGTGAGTGTGGTGCTGAGCTTCAGTGGGATCCGTTGTTTGGGCATGGCGGCTCTCCGAATGGCGATATCAACGATTCTTGCGGGGAATAGGCTGCAGGGCAGTGACCGGCAGCAGGTTATAACATGCTGCCGCCGGGCGAGGGATTATTTTAGTTACAAAAGCCGTATTCAGGGCTGGTGGTAGATTTCCAGCGCCTGCTGGCCGCTGGCGCCCTGGTGGATGATCGCCATTAGCGCACTGACCACTTTTGACGGGTTGCTGTGCTGATAAACGTTACGGCCATACACCATGCCGGATGCGCCCTGCGCCATCAGTGCGGCGGATTTCTCCAGTACCGCGCCCAGTTCGCCTTTGCCGCCGCCGCGCACCAGCGTCGGGCAGCGAGCCGCTTCCACGATGCGGTGAAAATCTTCCACTCGCTCGGTCGGATCGGCCTTGATGATGTCGGCGCCCAGTTCTCGTGCCAGCCGTACCAGAGGCACCATTTTTTCCACATCGCCCAGCGAGCCGTAAGCGGCGCCCTGGCCGGGCGGGGCCATCACCAGCGGTTCGATCATCAGCGGCATGGCGTAGCGATCGCAGGCATGGCGCAGCCGGCCGATGTTTTCCACGCACTGGCGGAAAATGCCCGGCTCATCGGGGATCAGGTACAGGTTAACCACCACCGCTGCGGCATCCATTTGCAGCGCTGCGAGGATCGGGGCGTCCGGGTTATGCAGTACCGCCCACATTTCGCGGTGGCGGGCGGCGTTATAGGCATTGCCGACGTCGGTACGCATTACCAGCGCCGGTTTGTCGCGCTGCGGCGAGCGTTGCAGCAAATCCGCCTGGCCGTAGTTAACCTGAATGGCATCCGGCCGGGCGGCGATCAAGCTGCCCATGACCCGTTCGATATCCTCCAGGCCGATTAAAAAATCCGGTTCATTGGCGATGCCGTGGTCGATCGCCACATCGAGGCATTTGCCGTTATTAAACAGCCGGTTCATCCGTACCTTACTGCTGAGCTGCATGTCAGATCCTCCTGAAAATAGGGATATATCCAGTATCGCTGAGTAAGCATGAGCATGAAATGGGGAAACCGCAAACTGCGTGCTCGCTCGCACATTTGCTGAGAAACCGCCGTGCCATTTTTCATTGCTGTGGCCGTTAACTCCGGCAGAGCGCAGTAAAGGACGTGGCCGGTTGATGGCTTTTGCGTCATTTGTTAGATCCGTGTCATGTTTTTGTTACTTGGTCATTCCAAAACGCATGTTTCGCTTGTTTGAGTTAAAAAGTTTCAATAATCTCAATTATGAAATAAACATTTGATAATGGCGTGGCGACTTGAATTTACCGCCAAGGTGTATATTTCAATCTGTTGTTTTTATTCTATTTTGAGATATCGATCAAAATTTCACACACCGCCCGAATACGCAGAAAAAGCGGTAAATCTGCCGTATCAAAGGGATAACATCGACCGGATTGTTGTTTGAATGTAAAAAATATTTTTCATTAGCTGTCAAATCAACAGGCATCTTCATTCTAACGATTAAAGGGTACAGAACATGAAGCTGAAGAAACTGATCGTCACCTCGGTACTGATGTGCATGTTGCCGGCCAGCGTGTTGGCAAAAGACATCAAGATCGGCGTTTCAATGGCTTATTTCGATGACAACTTCCTCACCATCCTGCGCCAGTCAATGCAGAACAAAATGAAGGCGGACGGCAACGTCAGCGGTCAGTTTGAAGATGCCAAAGGGGATATTGCCCAGCAAATTCAACAGGTCGAAAACTTTGTCAGTCAGGGTGTCGACGCCATTATCCTCAACCCGGTCGATACCCAGGGCGTGAAACCGATGATCAAACTGGCGGAAAGCGCCAAGATCCCATTGGTGTTCGTTAACCGTCGCCCGGAAGTCACGCTGCCGGCGGGCATGGCCTACGTGGGCTCAGACTCCAAACTGGCCGGCAAACTGCAGATGGAAGAGTTGGCCAAGCTGATGAACGGCAAGGGCAACGTGATGATCCTGATGGGGGAACTGTCCAATGAAGCGACCCGCGACCGTACTCGCGGTGTGGAAGAGGTGGCGGCCAAATACCCCGACATCAAAATCCTCGACAAACAAACCGCCAAGTGGGGGCGTAAAGAAGCCGTCGACATTACCACCGACTGGGTGCTGACCGGTCAGAAGATTGATGCCATTGCCTCCAACAACGACGAAATGGCCATCGGCGCGATCCTGGCGCTGAAGCAGGCGAAGAAAACCGGCGTGCTGGTGGCCGGCGTTGACGGCACTCCGGACGCGCTGGAATTCATCAAGAAGGGCGATCTGGCGCTGAGCGTATTCCAGGACGCCAAAGGCCAGGGTGAGGGCGCGGTGCAAACCGCCATTCAACTGGTGAAAGGCGAGAAGGTGGAAAGCAGTGTGCTGATCCCTTACCAACTGATCACCAAGGCCAATTATCAGGAATTTGCCGACAAGAACAGAAAATAAGCGTTAAAGCAGCGCGGTTATATCCTTGGCCGTATTTACCCGGTACACGGGGGTAAATACGGCAGGGATGCATTGACGAACGGCGGAGGTTATCAGTATGTATCCTTATGTTCTTGAGGCTGAAGGCATCAGTAAGCAGTTTCCCGGCGTGAAGGCGCTGGACAAGGTCTCAATTAAAATCAAACCAGGCAGCGTACACGCGTTAATGGGGGAGAACGGCGCGGGAAAATCGACGCTGATGAAATGTTTAATCGGCATTTATCACCCCGATGAAGGCACCATTAAAATAAAAGGCGAGCCGGTGATCTTCAGCGACACGCTGCAGGCGCTGCATTCGGGTATTTCCATGATTCACCAGGAGCTTAACCTGGTGCCTTACATGACGGTGGCGGAAAACATCTGGCTAGGGCGTGAACCGGTGCGGCTTGGCTTCGTCAATCATGACGAGCTGAACAGGAAAACCCGCGATCTGCTGGCGCGGCTGAACATCAAGTTAAAACCGGAGACCCTGGTCGGCGAACTTAGCATCGCCAGCCAGCAAATGGTGGAGATCGCCAAGGCGGTTTCCTATAACGCAGACATTCTGATTATGGACGAGCCCACCTCGGCGCTGACCGAGAGCGAGGTCGGGCACCTTTTCGCCATCATTCGCGAGCTGCGCGAACAGGGCAAAGGCATTATTTATATCAGCCACAAGATGGACGAGATTTTTGCCATCACCGATGAGGTGAGTATTTTCCGCGACGGCACCTTTATCGCCTGCGATAAAACTGAAAACCTGACCAAGCAGTCGCTGATCACCATGATGGTGGGGCGCGAGCTGACCCAAATGTTTCCCAAGTTCAACAACAATATCGGCGAGGAAGTGTTGCGGGTCGAAGGGCTGCGGCGTTCGGACTGGTTCCACGATGTTTCGTTCAGCGTTAAACGCGGCGAGATCCTCGGCGTTGCCGGGCTGGTGGGCGCAGGCCGCAGCGAGGTGATGGAAAGCTTGTTCGGCATGCACCCGGCGGACGGTGGCAACATCTTTATCGAGGGTAAGGCGGCAAAGGTTGATTCCCCCTCAAAGGCCATCGAGCTGGGGCTGGCTTTTCTTACCGAAGATCGCAAAAAGTCCGGGTTGTTTCTGGTGCTGTCGGTGGTCGAGAACATGAGTATCGTCAACCTGTCGGAATACATCGGCAAGAACGGGTTTGTCAGCCATGTGCAAATGGCTAAAGACTGCATGGAGCAGATCAAAAAGCTCAACATCAAAACCCCGACCATGGATCAAATCATCAATAACCTGAGCGGCGGTAATCAGCAGAAGGTGCTTATCGCCCGCTGGTTGCTGGCGCAGCCGAAAATACTGATTCTCGACGAGCCCACGCGCGGTATCGACGTAGGGGCGAAAGCGGAAATTTATCGCCTGATCAGCGAGCTGGCGAACCGTGGCGTCGCCATTATTTTGGTGTCCTCGGAATTGCCGGAGATCCTCGGCATGAGCGACCGAGTGATGGTCATGCACGGTGGCCGTATTACCGGCATTTTGGATAAAGAAGAAGCGGATCAGGAAAAAATCCTGGCGCTGGCCTCTGAATAACGCAAAGGTGAACCACCATGAGTAATGTAAAAATCGAGAAGCCGCTTGCGGGTAAAGCGCCACTGTTCTCTGGCCTGAGCGGCAAAATGCCGAAAGATACCGGCATCTTTATCGTGATGCTCGGTATCGCGCTGATATTCGAAATTCTCGGCTGGTATATCCGCGATCAGTCATTCCTGATGAACCCCAACCGGCTGTTGCTGATCGTGCTGCAGGTGGCGATTATCGGCATCATCGCCGTCGGCGTTACCCAGGTCATTATCACCACCGGCATCGATCTTTCATCCGGCTCGCTGATTGCGCTGACGGCGGTGGTGGCGGCCAGCCTGGCGCAAACCTCCGACAGCATTTCACCGATGTACCCGGCACTGCTCGATTTACCTGCGGCGATCCCGATCGGCGCGGGGATAGGGGTGGGCATCGTTTGCGGTTTCATCAACGGTTTTCTGATTACTCGCACCGGCATTCCGCCTTTTATCGCCACTCTGGGCATGATGGTGTCGGCGCGAGGTCTGGCGCAGTATTACACCCAGGGTAACCCGGTCAGCTTCCTGTCCGACGGCTTTACCTCGATCGGCCAGGGTGCGATGCCGGTGATCATCTTCCTGGTGATTGCGGTGATTTTCCATATCGCGCTGAAACATACCCGTTACGGCAAGTATATCTACGCCATCGGCGGCAACATGACCTCGGCTCGGGTATCCGGTATCAACGTCAATAAATACCTGGTGACGGTGTATACCATCGCCGGCGGTCTGGCGGGGTTGGCGGGCGTGGTGCTGGCGGCACGCGTCAGCAGCGGCCAGTCGAGCATGGGGATGTCTTACGAACTGGACGCCATCGCCGCGGCGGTGATTGGCGGCAGCAGCCTGATGGGCGGCGTCGGGCGCATTACCGGCACGTTGATCGGCGCGGTGATCCTCGGGCTGATTAAAAGCGGCTTCACCTTTATCGGTGTGGACTCCTACATTCAGGACATTATCAAAGGCGTGATTATCGTCGCTGCCGTGTCTATCGACATGCACCGTAACCGCAAGAAACACTGATTGCCGTGAATTTCCGCCGGAGCAGCCTGGCCGGCGGTATTTTTTTTATCTCTGGGGAATCACCATGAAATACTTAAAAAAAATCGTGCTGGTGGCGGCGCTCAGCTGTTCCACCTCGGCGCTGGCGGAAACCATCGGCGTGTCGATGGCCTATTTTGACCAGAACTTCCTGACCATAATCCGCCACTCGATAGACAAAGAAGCCAAGGCACGCGGTATCACCGTGCAGTTCGAAGACGCACGCGGCGACGTTGGCCGCCAGACCGATCAGGTGCAGAGCTTTATCAGTGCCGGCGTGGACGCGATTATTGTCGATCCGGTTAATTCGGCGGGTACGCCGGCCATCACCAAACTGGTGACCAAGGCGGGCATTCCGTTGGTGTACGTGAACCGCACGCCGGGCGACAGCAAGTTGCCTTCCGGCGTGGTGTTTGTCGGTTCCGACGAGAAAGAGTCCGGCACCCTGCAAATGGAAGAATTGGCGCGCCTGGCGAACTACAAGGGCAATGTCGCGATCATGATCGGTAACCTGACCGATGCCGGTGCGCTGCAACGTACCAAAGACGTGGAGCAGGTGGTCGCGAAGTACCCGAACATGAAGGTCGTGCAAAAGCAAAGTGCCAACTACTCGCGTAGCGAAGGCATGGATTTGATGATGAACTGGGTCACTAACGGCGAACCTATCGATATTATCGCCGCCAATAACGACGAAATGGCGATTGGCGCGATCATGGCGTTGCAGCAGGCCGGCAAGCGTGACAGCAAGGTGCTGATCGGCGGCATCGACGCCACCCCGGACGGCCTGAAGGCGCTGTCTTCCGGCAAGATGCAGGTGACGGTATTCCAGGACGCCGTTGGCCAGGGCAAAGCCTCGGTCGACGTAGCGCAGCGGATGATCAAAGGCGAAAAACTGGAGCCGTATTATTGGATCCCGTTTGAACTGGTGACGCCGGCCACTATGCAAAAATTCGCGGCGAAGCAGTGACGGCGTAGCCATCCAAAGCCTTTTCCAGATTCCTTGGCAGGGGCGCTGCGTATTGCGCCTGCCCTGATTTTATCATCAACCTCGGGAGCTGCTTGCAGCTCCTTTTTTGTTGTGTCATCGATGGGGAGATTTCGCTGATGACTGTGTTTATATACAGTTATTGAGTGGCAATAGTGCCACCGCGAGGAGACACATCATGACTGACACCTGTATCGATATTATTGCGTTGGGCCAACAAACGGCACCCACCGGATCGCTGATGAAAGTTGCTGCTTTCAAAGCAGGTCTGCTAGGTAAACAAATCCGGGGCACTTTGGGTGGCGGCACCTTTGTCGCTGTTCCTGCCGCCGGCATTACGCCTGACGGTTGCATTTATGTGGCGCAACCGGCTAGCTCACCCTACTGCTGGATGCGGGTGCTGGACGCCGACTCGGTGTTGAATCCGGAAATGTTCGGTGCCGTGGGCGATGGCCTCAACAATGATTATCCCGCACTGAAGCAGCTGTTCAGCTATGCCAACAGCGTCGCTTCCGCACAATCGCCGCAGAAGATGGTGCTGGGAGGACATTACCGTCTGGCGGATGTGGTTGAACAGAATCAGACAACGCCGTTTGAACCCTTGGATGCGCCGGGTTTCACCACGATTGGCGGCGGCGGACAACTCTATCTGGACAACAATAAAACCACATTGACCATGGTGCAGTTTGTCAATAAAACCGACTTTACGTTTGGCGATCTGACGCTGACCCGCAAGGGCAGCGATCCGACCCGTCTGTGGTCGAAACAGGCCACCGCGCTGTTCGTTGACGGCGGCCAACGCTTCCGTTTGCACGATCTTGATCTGTTTATGCATACCGATGCGATCAGCATCAGACAGTCGGAAAGCTTCGAGGTGGTCAGCAATAAATGCCATGAGTTGGGTGAAGAGGGCATTGCGGTGCGCGGTAGCCGCCGTTGGGTGCTGCGCGACAATGAGATCTACCACCATAACGGTGACGGTATTTTACTGAAGACCTCTTCGACCAGCAGTTTTGACGGCAAGATCCTCAATAACCGCCTGTACGATGCGATTGGCGCACCCGATACTGCACAGGGGCATCGCGGTGGTGGCATTACTCTCAATGACGAAAATGGCGGTTCTACCACCTTCTTCCGCAATTTGCTGGTGCAGGGCAACTCGCTGACCAACCTTTCCTACGGTATCGCCTTCACCAATATTGAAGACTGGGAGGTGGCGGATAACTTTGTCGATACTCTCGATCGCTTCGGTATCATCGTGGACAGCGAATTGAGCAATAACCCACAGAAAAACCCGATCAAACGCAGCAAGTGCGTGGGCAATACCGTGCGCAATACGGTACAGAACGGCATCAGCTTCACCACGCTGAATGAGATTCTCGTGCAATACACGTTGATTGCCGATAATCAGGTGGATACCTGCGGTACCAGCCCGGCGGCGGAATACCCCGGTATCTCCGCCACTGGCGCTACCATTACCGGCAACCGTGTACTGAACTGCAAGGTTGGCCTTTCCGCCAGCGGCTGCGTCACCAGCGGCAATTTCTTTGAAGGCTCTACCTTCACCAGTGCCGGTTCCGGCAGCAATTATATCAAGCTGGCCGCGGGGGGCAGCTTTGTCGGCAATCGGGTAACGGACAGCAATCAGGGCCATATTCGTCTGTCCGATCCCGGCAGCTTTGTGTTCGCCGATAATATTGTGCAGCTCAGTTCTTCCTTTGCCGGGCTGTATCTGATCGGCAGTGACTACGGCCCTAACACCGTCATTGGCAAAAACGTGTTTGATACCGCTTTTACGGCAGTAACCAAGTTCCAGATTGGCATCACCAGTATCCGCCGGATACAGATGGACGCGTCCGCTTACGGGCGCAGGGAGTTTCGTTACGACAGCCAACCGCCAACGGGTATTGATGTTCGGGTGGGCGATGAGGTGTATAACTTCAATGCTGTGCAGGGGCAGCCGCGCAAGTTCAGTTGCGTATCTGTGGGGGAAGATCCGGTGTGGGTCGGTGGCGATTTTGTCGATCTGCTCGTCTCGTCCTTGCCTCAGGATGTGACTCTGGCACCGGGAGCAAGCCTGGATATCGATGCGCAGCTGGCGGCGGTGCAGCCCACGTTTGTCGCTAACGGAGTGAAGTTTAACCAGAGCCCGAAAAAAGTGAAAAGTACGGTTTGTGTCAGTGAGGCGGGCACGGTGACCTTCACGCTGACCAACCCGACGTCCAGTGCGGTAACGCTGCCGGGGCTGAAGCTAACTACGCGGTGTAATAACGGTAACTGATACGAAGGGCGCTGCTAATGCAGCGCCCTGGTTGGCTCTGGCGTTATAAAGGGCGTTACCAGCCTTTCACCGCGTCGCCCTTGTAGATGTCGGCCGCGCTGGCGGCCACTTCATCGGTCTGGTAGGCCTTGACCAAATCCTTCACGTTTTCGCTATCTTTGTTATCGATGCGGGTGGCGAAGATATTGACGTAAGGCGAGTTTTTATCTTCGACAAACAGACCGTCCCTGGCCGGTGACAGGCCTATCTGGCTGGCGTAGTTGGTATTGATAATCGCCAGCGCTACCTGTTTATCGTCCAGCGCGCGCGGCAACTGTGGCGCTTCGATTTCGACGATTTTCAATTTCTTCGGGTTACCGACGATATCCAACGCGGTAGGCAGCAAGCCGACGCCGTCCTTCAGAACGATCAGCCCCTGTTTTTGCAACAGCAGCAGCGAGCGGCCGAGATTGGTGGGATCGTTCGGCACGGCGATCTGCGCGCCGTCCGGCAGTTGGCTAAGCGAGGCGATTTTTTTCGAATAACCGGCTATCGGGTAAACGAAGGTGTTGCCCACCGCGACCAGTTTGTAGCCGCGTTCCTGAATTTGTTTGTCCAGGTAAGGCCGGTGCTGGAAGGCATTAATATCCAGGTCGCCGTTGTTCAATGCCTCGTTGGGCAGTACGTAATCATTGAACGTTACCACTTCCACATCCAGGTTGTACTTCTGTTTGGCGACCTTCTGTACCACTGCCCACATCGATTGATCGATACCTGAACTGATGCCGACCTTAATATGGTGGCTGTCTTGATCCGCCGGCCCGCAGGCGGTGAGCAGAAGGGTGCCGGCTACCGCCAGCGTTGCGGCGAGCTTTTTTAGCGTAAATGTCATTTTCCCAGAGTCCTTGTCAAAATAGCCTGCTGGTTATTGCAGGATAAGCAGTGATGATGACTCTAAGTAAACGTCAGGATAAAACAAAAGACGGATTCACTATGATTAATAGCGATTTGCTATGAGCAAGCCCAGGTATCGCCGATCGTGAAATAACGGGAATAGGATTGCTCTGTTTGTGCCCTTGGTCTCCGGTTTGTTTTGACTGCGGATCCACCGGGTTATTATGATGTTCGCAGGCCCGGCAGGGGCAGAATTCACGAAAGGAAAATACAATGCGATTTAACATCTGGAGCAAGGCGCTGCTGCCGCTGGTGGTGTTGGCCTGCGTATCGACGGTGCAGGTACAAGCGGCGGATCAGAGCCAGCAGGCGACAGTTGAGCCCATCCCCAAAACGCTGTTGGGCAACTGGCATGTCAGCAAGATTTTGCCGACGCAAACCGTGGGCTGCTGGGACGAAAAGCAGGCAAACAGCCTGGTCGGCGGCAAAATCAGTTATAAGGCCGACGGCTTCAGCTGGAACGGCACCGCGCTGAAAAATCAGGGCGCTACCCTCAGCACGGTCGAAGCGCAGGAATTTGTCGAGGACAATTCCGGCAGCAGTTCCTACATTGATTTCCCGATGCTGGGCATCAGCACGCCTTCGGTTGAGCGGGTGACAATCCAGCACGCCGACACCGAGATTAAAGGCATCACCGATCAAGGCACCGAAGGCGTACCCGGCGATAACGTGCTGGTGAAAGACGCCAACACGCTGATTCTGTCGGTTTGCAATGTGTGGTTTGAAGTGCAGCGCGTGCGTTGATCCCCTCAGGCCCCGGCAGCGGGGCCATTCCCGCCAATATCCCCGTTCGATCGCTGCGTTTCTGAACTAAAATTAACCATAACGATATAGCCCTGATGGGATATCGGAGCCTCGGCTCTCTACCGAGTCCATGACAGGAGGCGCTATGTGTTATCAACATATTTTAATTACCACCGATCTGAGCGATGACGGCAAACGGCTGGTTGAAAAAGGCGCGTTGCTGGCCGCTGCGCTGAAGGCCAAACTCTCCCTGATCTACGTGGACGTTCATTACGATACCTATCACGCAGCGATTGGTTTCTCGGAGAGAAGCTACGACGGCGTGTCTTTCGCCGACAAGATCAAGAAAGAGATGGAACCGATGACCCAAAATGTGAATTACCCGATCCACGAGGTGATTATCGGGCGCGGGGATTTTATTGAACAATTGCAGAACGCGGTAGTGGATAAAGGGATAGATCTGGCGATCTTCGGTCACCATCACGACCTGTGGAACAACCTGTTTTCATCGACCCGCCATGCCATCAATCAGCTGAACGTCGACGTGCTGGTGATCCCGATTAAACAGTAATGCATAAACAAACCGCGCGGCTGCGCGGTTTGTCGCCTTCAGACGACCAAACCTCTCAGGATAAATGCGTGAAAGGTCTCTTTCTGCCGTCAAGCGGAACAAAGGGCGTTCGTCTCAAAACGATAAAAATTAGGTAACCCAACAAAAGTTAGCTTTTGAGAGGAATGCGGTTACCCGTTTGTTTTTACGAGATTATTGTAAGAATAAAATGCTTCATCATACCTAATGGTTATTTTTGACTGAGTTAAACGCCAATAGCAGATTTTATGATGTGACGTAAATCGCAAAAATCACGCTGAAACCTTATTCATCGGTATTACGATCGCCTTCCCAAATTCGATGGGAATATATAAAAGCCGCTTTACTGAATGTTAAGGCCGTTATAAAACAAACGCATGTTTAAAAACAAACAAGTGTCCAATATGACGAGCAGAGAAAAACAGATATTGCAGCTTCTGAGACGCGATCCTTTGATCCCACAGCAGGAAATTGCCGATGTTTTAGGTATTAGCCGCTCTGGTGTTGCAGGACATATTATGAATTTAATGAATAAAGGATATATAAAAGGAAAGGGCTACATATTATCGGAGCACAGCTACGTGGTTACCGTAGGTTCAACCAATATGGATGTCTGCGGTTATTCCTCGTCAAAATTAGTGTATGAAGACTCTAACCCCGGAAAAATAAAATGTACCCCCGGCGGCGTCGGCAGAAATATTGCACAGAATGTCGCTTTGCTAGGCCGTGAATGTCACCTTATTTCCGTCGTCGGCGACGATTTTTATGGTGAAACGCTCTTGGAGCAGGCAAAGCTGGCGGGGGTGCATATCGACAGTTTCCACAAGCTGCATGGTGAAAATACGTCGACCTATGTCTCGTTGCTCGATGCCGGCGGTGAAATGCTGGTGGCCATTAATGATATGCGGATCCTTGAGAAGCTGACGCCGGCATTATTAGCGACGTCCAAAGACCTTATTCAGCATGCGGGCGTGCTGGTGGTTGACTGCAACCTCACCGAGGAGGCGCTGGCCTGGTTATTCGGCCATTGCGGCAGCGTACCGATCTTTGTCGATACCGTCTCGGCGTTTAAAGCGCCAAAAATCCGCAGCTGGCTCTCGCATATTCATACCTTAAAACCCAATCGACTCGAGGCCGAAATCCTCAGCGGCATGACGATTGGCGGGCCGCAGGATGCGCAACCGGTCGCTCAATGGTTCCATCAGCAGGGCGTACAGCGGCTGGCGCTCAGCATGGGGGCTGAAGGCGTTTATTACAGCGAGGTCGACGGGCAAAACGGCTGGTCACGGCCGCTGATGGTCGACGTGGTTAATGTGACCGGTGCCGGCGATGCCATGATGGCGGGGCTGGCCCACTGTTGGCTGGAGGACATGACGCTGGCGGACAGCGTCCGCTTCGCTCAGGGCTGCTCTGCGTTAACGCTTTTATCTGAATTTACCAATAACCCTAATCTGTCGAATGGCAGTGTCCAAAAACTGTTGGAGCTTCAATCATGAAAACGACCCTTATCACCCATGACTACCTGGATATTTCAGCGGAAGTGGCCGAAGCCCTGGCCAATAAGCGCCCGGTTGTCGCTCTGGAATCCACCATTATCTCCCATGGCATGCCGTATCCGCAGAACGCGCAAACCGCGTTGGAGGTTGAGCAAAAAATCCGTGATAACGGCGCAGTGCCCGCCACGATCGCCATTATAAATGGCCGCATGAAAGCGGGATTAACGCGTGCTGAAATTGAGCTGCTGGGCAAAGAAGGCCATAACGTGGCGAAGGTGAGCCGCCGCGATCTGCCGTTTATCGTCGCCGCCGGCAAGCACGGCGCCACGACCGTGGCCTCCACCATGATTATCGCCGAGATGGCGGGGATCCACGTATTTGCCACCGGCGGTATCGGCGGGGTTCACCGCGGCGCCGAACAGACTTTTGATATCTCAGCGGATCTGCAGGAACTGGCGCGAACCAATGTCGCGGTGATCTGCGCCGGCGCCAAGTCTATTTTGGATTTAGGGCTGACTACCGAATATCTCGAGACGCACGGCGTGCCGCTGATTGGCTACCGGACGCAAACGCTGCCGGCATTCTTTTGCCGCACCAGCCCTTTCTCGGTGAGCATCCGGTTGGATGAACCGGCGGAAATTGCGCGAGCAATGGCGACAAAATGGCAGACTGGCCTGGGCGGCGGCATGGTTATCGCCAACCCTATTCCGGCGCAGTATGCGGTGCCGGAAGACAAAATTAATGCCGCCATCGAGCAGGCGGTGCAAGAATCCGTTGAGCAGGGCGTACATGGCAAAGACAGCACGCCATTTTTACTGGCGCGCGTAGCCGAGTTGACCGGCGGCGATAGCCTGAACGCCAATATTCAATTGGTGTTCAATAACGCCAAACTGGCGGCGCAGATCGCCTGTTGCTACCAGCAGGCTGCGGCATAAGAGTTCGCCGTTTCTTAAGTTTTATCCGGTAAATAAATCAATAAAAAAGCCAGCCTGAAAGGTGGCGGGGCACGCTTTGTCTCGCACGCCTTTCAGGTATCGACCTGTCTATATCCTTTGACGTTCAAGTTGCCGCCAATAGCGCTGCAGTTTGAATGACGAGGGGTAAATTAAGGATGGATTTATGGACTTATTACGCAGCTTGTTGGGTATCTGTATTCTTCTCCTTATCGCTTTTATTTTTTCCAATAACCGAAAGAAAATAAGTTTAAGAACAGTGGGCGCGGCGTTACTTCTGCAGATAGTGCTTGGTGCCATTATGCTTTATATCCCGGCGGGGAAATGGCTGGTTAATACGATAGCCAGCGGCGTTAATAAAGTGATTTCTTACAGTGATGCAGGAAGTACCTTTATTTTTGGCGGATTGGTGGGGCCAAAAATGAACGTTTTATTCGATGGCGCCGGGTTTGTTTTCGCCTTCCATGTGCTTCCTGCCATCATATTTATTACCTCACTGATCTCGATTCTTTATTACCTCGGCGTGATGGGGTGGGTGATCAACCTATTGGGCTATGTTTTTCAGAAAATGCTGCGGGTCAGCAAGGTGGAGGCTTTTGCCGCCGTAACCACCATCTTTCTGGGGCAAAACGAACTGCCGGCGGTGTTAAAGCCTTTCATCAACAAGATGAACCGCAACGAGCTATTCACGGTGATTTGCAGCGGAATGGCATCGATAGCCGGTTCGATGTTGGTCGGCTATGCCGGGCTGGGCGTGCCCATCGAATATTTGCTGGCGGCTTCGTTGATGGCGATCCCCGGCGGGATATTGTTTGCGCGCATGCTGAGCCCGGCCACTGAAGCTTCGCAGGTGGTGTTTAGCCAGATGTCGTTCAGTGACAAACGCCCGGCGAGCATTATTGAGGCGGCGGCGAGCGGTGCCATGCTGGGGCTGAAAATTGCGGTTGGTGTTGCCACCGTGGTGATGGCGTTTGTGGCGTTGATTGCCCTGATCAATGGCCTTATCGGTGGCGTGGGCGGTTTGTTGGGCTGGCAGAGCCTGAGCCTGGAAAGCCTGTTCGGCTATTTGTTCTCGCCGCTGGCTTACATTATGGGCGTGAACTGGGATAACTCGGGATTGGTCGGCGGGTTGATTGGCCAAAAATTGGCGATCAACGAGTTCGCCGCTTACCTGAACTTCTCGGCGCATCTCAAGGATACGGCGGCAGCGCTGGATCCCAAAACCATCGCTGTGATTTCCTTTGCCCTGTGCGGGTTCGCCAACTTTGGTTCGATCGCCGTAGTGGTGGGAGCATTCAGCGCGGTTGCGCCGGAGCGTGCTTCGGATATCGCCCGTTTAGGGATGCGCGCCTTGTTGGCGGCGACGCTGTCCAACCTGATGAGCGCCACCATCGCCGGGTTGTTTATCGGCCTGGGCGCGTTGACGATAGCGTCATGAGCAATACCAGACGCTTGCTCAGCCTGGCGCTAAGCACCGGGGTTTTATCAGGTTGCTGGGCCTGGATGGCCGGGCAACTTCAGCTTGCGGGCTGGATAGGGTTTTTAGGCTGCACGACCTATTTCGCCATCCCGCATAAAGGCCCGGCCGGTTTGCTGCGTGGCATGGTGGCCAACATCAGCGGCGTGCTGTGGGCAGCCGGCGCCATCCTGTTAACGACCTCGGCGGGCGCAGTGTACGGCGGCATTCTGACCGGCCTGATTTCGTTTGCCCTGTGCGCGCAGTCCCGCTTACCGCTGCTGGGTTTTGTGCCTGGCAGTTTTATTGGCGCTTGTGCCATGTTTGGGGCGTCGACCGACGGGCTGGCGGTGATTGAAGCGTTATGCCTGGGCGGCGTGATGGGGTATTTGATGCAAGCGGGCGGCCTGTGGCTGGCAAATTTTCGACGGCCTTCGAAGACGCGTCGATAAGAATTTCGTGCTGTAAACTTGCGCATTAGATAAGTGAGTACTAATGTGTAGTCATGAATGAAAATGAGATCTTCAAAGCGCTGGCGGATCCCACCCGTCGCGCCATCTTCGAAAAGCTGGCGATTGGCAGCATGAATGCCAGTGCGCTGCGCGAAGGCATGCAAATCAGCCAATCGGCCATGTCCCAACACCTGGCGGTGCTGCGCAATGCCGGGCTGGTGTGCGAAGAGCGGCAAGGGCGTTTCGTCAATTACGAAGTCGATCCCCAGGGTCTGGCGCTGATCGCCCGTTGGCTGGATAAATACCGTGCCTTCTGGCCGGCGCAGATAGACAAGTTGAACCTTTTGCTCAAGGACATGGACCAATGAACGACACCGGCTGCGAAACACGGGGCGAGCCTTTGGTTCTCGAATACCGGCTCGACGCACCGCCGGAGAAAGTCTGGCGGGCGATCGGCATCCCTGAGTTGCGTGAACAATGGTTGCCACAACAGGTTTTGGTCGATGCCGAGCCTGTAGTTTCGATACCGGGTGAGGAAATCCGCTATCGGATGCGCGATGACGAACCGCCATTCCTCGAAAGCACGGTAACATTGCAAATCCGGCCCGGCGCCGATGGCGGCTGCCTGTTGCGCATTATCCATCGATTGGACGACGCACGCCTGACGGCAGCCAACGACAGCGGCCAACCCCTTATGCGCGCCGCCTGACCCCTTCATTCATCAACTGTATCTGCAAAACGGAGTTCACCTATGCGTGAAGCGATGCTGCTCGTCCCGACGGTGGTAGAACAATCCAGCCAGGGGGAAAGGTCCTTTGATATTTACTCGCGGTTGTTGCGCGATCGCATCATCTTTCTGAATGGCGAAGTCAACGACGCCATCGCTGAATTGGTCTGTGCGCAGTTGCTGTTCCTCGAGGCGGAGAACCCGGAAAAACCCATGCATCTCTACATCAACTCACCCGGCGGTGCCATTACCAGCGGCTTCGCCATTTATGACACCATGCGATTCATCAATGCGCAGGTGCATACGCTGTGCATGGGAACCGCCCGCTCTATGGGGTCGTTTCTGCTGATGGCGGGGGAGCCGGGCCACCGCGCGGCATTACCCAATGCCAGCCTGCATGTTCATCAGCCGTTGGGCGGCTTTCAGGGCCAGGCATCGGACATTTTTATTCATGCCGAAGAGATGCGGCGCACCAAGGAGCGGGTGGTCCGGCTGTATGCCGAACATTGCGGCCACAGCGCTGAAGAGGTTGAACACGTGCTGGATCGCGACCGTTTTATGACGGCCGACGAGGCGGTTGAGTGGGGGCTGGTGGATCGGGTGCTGGTGCGGCGGTAGCCGGGGTGAGGGAAAACATAAAAAAACCATTGTCTTTTTCCAACGGCTAAACTTATAGATGAAGCAATGTTAATTAACTGTACTATCTAGATGTTATATCCTTTAAAAACAGCGATTCTCTATTCAATCCTACTGACGGAATTTGCATGAAGATTGAAATTCTTAAACAGGCAGTTATGGATTCGCGAGATGGCATCACCATCTCCGATAATTGCGTTGACGATAATCCGCTGATTTTTGTAAATCCAGCTTTTGAGCGCATGACCGGTTACTCGTTTGAAGAAATCACCAACATTAACTGCCGATACCTGCAAAAAAACGATCGAGAACAGCCTGAACTTGAAATTGTTCACAACGCCATTAAAACAGGAGAGTACTGCCTGGTAACCTTGCGAAATTACCGTAAGGATGGAACGATGTTTTGGAATGAGTTAAGCATATCTCCAATTCATGATGAAAATGGCGTTGTAACCAATTTTTTAGGTATACAAAAAGATGTAACACCTCGGATGATAATACAGCAGCAACTTCGTGAGGAGCATCAGTCCCTCGAGGAAATGAAGGCGCACTTCGAACAACTATCCATAAAAGATGGACTGACAGGTATTTATAATCGTCGTTTTTTTGATACGCAGTTCGAGATTCAATGCAAAATTGCCTGCCGCAACAGCGAATCATTAACTCTTGCCATGATTGATGTTGATAACTTCAAGTCATTCAATGATATTTATGGACATCCAGCTGGCGACGAAGCATTAATACGTGTCGCTGATAGTTTGAATAAGTTTTTCCAGCGAGGCTCTGATTTTGCAGCCAGGTATGGCGGCGAAGAATTTGTAATTATTTCCAACGGCATGACAAAAGGCCAATCAGCTCGACACGCCGAAATTCTATGTCAATTAGTGCGAGATTTGAGAATACCGCACTCCGCTTCCAGCACAGGATATTTAACGATAAGCGTTGGTTTTTCAGTACATAAATTTAGTCCACTGCAGCCGCATAACGTACTACTGGCCCGAGCCGATAAAGCCCTCTACATAGCTAAAAAACGGGGTAAAAACCAATTTTGTACTCTTTAGATTCTGTACGAAGTTCTGGAGAAAATGGTTTTTCAACATTATGTCGCGCCCTAAATGCCTGTTCTAATCGTCAGCATAATTCATTACTGATCTTAATTTAGCAACCGTAGTAGTACGCCATCTTCGCTTTGAGCCGAATCTTCCGCTCTAAAACCCCAGTAAACTCATCGGTGTACTCAATTTTAGCTGCGCTCCTACGACATTACCTGAGACACTATAAAATGAAAAATCCACGCAATTGCGTGGATTTTATAGGTTTTTGTGATTTTCATGAGATTCAATGAAACCTCATGAGGCAACAAAATTTATTTAAACGTTGAACAAGAAGTTCATCACGTCGCCATCTTTGACGATGTAGTCTTTGCCTTCCGAACGCATCTTGCCGGCTTCTTTGGCGCCTTGCTCACCCTTGTAGGTGATGAAGTCCTCAAACGCGATGGTTTGAGCGCGGATAAAGCCTTTCTCGAAGTCGGTGTGGATCTTGCCGGCCGCTTGCGGGGCGGTAGCGCCCACCGGGATGGTCCAGGCACGCACTTCTTTTACGCCGGCGGTGAAGTAGGTTTGCAGGTTCAGCAACTCGTAACCGGCGCGGATCACGCGGTTCAGACCCGGCTCTTCCAGGCCCAGTTCGGCCATGAACTCGGCGCGGTCTTCGTCTTCCAGCTCGGCGATGTCGGATTCCACGGCGGCGCACACGGCAACCACTACGGAGCCTTCGGCTGCGGCGATTTCACGCACTTTGTCCAGGTACGGGTTGTTCTCGTAACCGTCTTCGTTGACGTTGGCGATGTACATGGTCGGTTTCAGCGTCAGGAAGCTCAGGTAGCGGATGGCCGCTTTGTCTTCTTCGGTCAGGTCCAACGCGCGCAACATACCGGCGTTTTCCAGCTGCGGCAGGCATTTTTCCAGCGCGGCCAGTTCGGCTTTCGCGTCTTTATCGCCGCCTTTGGCTTTCTTCTGCACGCGGTGAATGGCGCGTTCGCAGGTGTCGAGATCCGACAGCGCCAGTTCGGTGTTGATGACTTCGATATCGTCAGCCGGATCAACCTTGTTATTCACATGGATGATGTTGTCGTTTTCGAAGCAGCGTACCACGTGGCCGATAGCTTCGGTTTCACGGATGTTGGTCAGGAACTGGTTGCCCAGGCCTTCGCCTTTGGATGCGCCCTTCACCAGGCCGGCAATGTCGACGAATTCCATGGTGGTTGGCAGGATGCGCTGAGGCTTGACGATCTCGGCCAGCTTGTCCAGACGCGGATCGGGCATCGGCACCACACCGGTATTAGGTTCAATGGTACAGAACGGGAAGTTGGCTGCTTCGATACCCGCTTTGGTCAACGCGTTGAACAGGGTGGATTTACCTACGTTAGGCAGGCCGACGATACCGCATTTGAATCCCATGTTGTTATCACCTTAAATATCTTGACTATCAGCTGGTTAGAGTTAACCCGCTGCATAAATGGCAGAATAATGCGGCCATTATACACGTAATGGGCGTTTTTCTCGATCTGGCTGTGTACGGCGGGAAAATGCGGCAGCGGGGCCGCTTTGCGTTGAGATTTGGATCACATTTACACATACTGCGCTTCTGATTAACCTACAGGAAACGTGCCGGATGTTCTTCTTGCCCAGTCCACCCTGAGTTGCCTCTCTGCCGTGGTTTGCCGCGCCATGCGGCCCTGGTTCCCGTTCAGCGGGGATGTATTTATTATCTGTCAGAAGTGAATAACTCATGTTTAACCTGAGCAATATCAGGCTGTCGGACGTCAAAAACGAAGTCCTGGCGGGCTTTGTGGTGGCGGTATCGATGATCCCGGAAGCGGTCGGCTTTTCGCTGGTCGCCGGGCTTTCTCCGATCGTCGGGCTACACACCGCTTTTATTATCGGCCTGGTGACGGCGCTGTTCGGCGGCAAGCCGGGCATGGTGTCGGGGGCTGCCGGTTCGATCGTGGTGGTACTGATGAGCCTCGCGGCGCAGCACGGCATGGGATACGTGCTGTGGGCGACGATTTTCGCCGGCGCTATCCAAATCCTGATCGGTGTGTTCCGGTTGGGCAAATTTATTCGGCTGGTGCCGCTGCCCGCCATACACGGTTTTGTTAACGGCCTGGCGATTGTCATCATGCTGGCGCAACTGCATATGATTGCCGGGCAGGGGCCGTTGATGTACGGGCTGGTGGCGCTGGCGATCCTGGTGGTGGTGTTCTTCCCCCGGCTGACGCGCGCGATCCCGGCTTCGCTGGCGGCGCTGATCGTGGTTTCCGCATTGGCTGTCGGGCTCAATCTGCCTACGCTGCGGGTTGGCGATCTGGCGGATATTTCCGGTGCCTTGCCGCATTTCAGCTTGCCGATGGCGCCGTTCAGCCTGGAAATGTTGAAAGTGGTGCTGCCGTACGCGTTGGTGATCGCCCTGGTCGGCCTGATTGAATCGCTATTGACCATGACGGTGCTCGACGAAATGGGCGGCAAGAAGGGCAACGGCAACCGCGAGAGCATCGCTCAGGGCGCAGGCAACACGATTTGCGGCCTGTTTGGCTGTTTTGCCGGCTGCGCGATGATTGGGCAATCGATCATCAACTTCACCTCCGGCGGCCGCGGGCGTATTTCCGGCATAGTGGGGGCGTTGCTATTGATCTTGTTTGTGGTCAGCCTGTCGGGTTATATCGGCCTGCTGCCGGTGGCGGCATTGGCCGGGGTCATGCTGGTGGTCTGTTACAACACCTTTGAATGGAGTTCGCTGCGCCGTCTGCGCCGCATGCCGAAGATGGATGCGCTGGTGATGTTGCTGGTTACCCTGATCACCATCTTTACCGATCTGGCGGTGGCGGTAATCAGCGGGGTGATTATCTCGGCGCTGGTATTTGCCTGGCAGCAGGCACGCATCCGCGTTCGTCAGCGCCAGGTGGCGGGCGATGTGGCGGTGTATCAACTCGACGGTCCGCTGTTCTTTGGCTCCACGGCGGCGTTTGCCGACCTGTTTGAACCGAAAAACGATCCGGAAAACGTGGTGCTGGATTTTGCCGGCACCCGGGTGATGGATTCCAGTGGGGTGGAGGCGATCGACAAGCTGACGGCGCGTTATCTGGCGGCGGGCAAATCCATCCGCCTGCGCCATCTGAGCGGCGATTGCGTGCGGCTGCTGAAACGGGCCGGCCCGTTTTGCAGCCATGAGCTGGATGACCCGCAATATTATGTGGCAGAAGAAGGGTATCAGACCGATGACAGTAACGTCGGCGAAGAAACCTTCAAGGTGCGGACGTAACGCCGCTAGCAGCGGGCTCGATGCCCGCTGCGGCAACCCTCAGGCCTGCGCCTTGAAGCTGTGCAGGCGGCGAACGGTTTTCTCCAGCCCGTCAGTCATCAGAACTTCGGTACAGCGGGCGGCTTCATCTATCGCTTCATCAATCATTTTTTGCTCGCTGGCCGGTGGCTTGCCGAGCACAAATCCTACGACCTTGTTTTTATCGCCCGGATGGCCAATGCCAATGCGCAAACGGTAGAAGTTCGGATTATTGCCGAACTTGTTCTGAATATCCTTCAGCCCGTTGTGGCCGCCGTTACCGCCGCCGAGTTTGATTTTGGCGACGCCCGGCGGGATATCCAGCTCATCATGCGCCACCAGGATTTCGTCCGGCTCGATGCGGTAGAAATTGGCCATCGCCAGCACCGCTTTGCCGCTCAGATTCATAAAGGTGGTCGGTACCAGCAGGCGCACATCGTTACCTGCAAGGTTCAGCCGCGCGGTGTAGCCGAAGAACTTGCTCTCTTCCTTCAACTGCTGGTTATGGCGCTGGGCCAGCAAATCTACGTACCAGGCGCCGGCGTTGTGCCGCGTCTGGGCATATTCAGCGCCCGGATTCGCCAGGCCGACTATCAATTTAATACTGCTCACTGGGAAATTCGCTATGATCGAGATAATGGAAAGGGCATTAGTCTACCTGCCGCCGCCGCGAATGACAAAATCCTGATGCCCAACCCTGAGTATTGATTCAGAGATAGGCTGAAAATTGAATAATTCATTAGAAAAACCATTCAATTTCTCGGCTAATAAGCAGGATAAGGTAAAGATTTGTCACGTTTTCTTTACCATTTGTGATCGTCTCCGCAAACCCCTTGTCGGACCAGGGGCTATACTTAATTTATCAAAGTGGGTTAACCCTTTGCTGAGTTATCCCGGTTGGCATAGAGCGCAATGGAGGTGACAAATGAAACGTAGAAACGCGTGCAGAATGGGCAACTTTTTTATGGGGCTGGGGTTGGTCGTGATGATCGGCGGCGTCGGATACAACATTCTTGCTGAAGTATCGCAGCTCGATTTACCGCAACTTTTCGCCCATGGCGCCATCATGAGCATTTTCGTGGGTGCGTTGTTGTGGCTGGTCGGTGCCCGTATCAGCGGCCGCGAGCAGATTGCCGATCGTTATTGGTGGGTAAAACACTTCGATAAACGCTGCCGAGACAATCAGCATCGTTCGTCGCATTGAGTAAAAAAACAGAAAGGAAACGGCATTACGGCAAAGGAGATCTGCCGCGCACTCAGGTCTAAGGTCATGTTTGACTACGAGTAGAAAACCCGTTGCTGCTTGCGCACCAACGGGTTTTTCTTTATCTGCTGCCGGGCAATAAGTTCTTCCGGTACGGCAGGGCGCCGCACCGAAAAGAAAATGAATTAATGCTCGAACATCGCAGAGATTGACTCTTCATTGCTGATACGGCGGATGGCTTCAGCCAGCATGCCGGACAGCGTCAGAGTACGTACGTTTTTCAGTGCCTTGATTTCTGCAGACAACGGAATGGTGTCGCAGACGATCACTTCATCAATCACCGAGTTCCTGATGTTTTCAACGGCGTTGCCGGAGAAGATCGGGTGCGTCGCGTAGGCAAATACGCGCTTGGCACCGCGTTCTTTCAACGCTTCAGCCGCTTTACATAAGGTACCGCCGGTGTCGATCATGTCGTCAACCAGCACGCAGTCACGGCCTGCCACGTCACCAATGATGTGCATCACCTGAGAAACGTTCGCACGCGGGCGGCGTTTATCGATGATAGCCATATCGGTATCGTTCAGCAGTTTGGCGATAGCGCGGGCGCGCACTACGCCGCCGATGTCCGGGGAAACCACGATTGGGTTCACCAGATTCTGTTGCAGCATGTCTTCCAGCAGGATCGGGCTACCGAACACGTTATCTACCGGAACATCGAAGAAGCCTTGAATCTGTTCAGCATGCAGATCCACCGTCAATACGCGGTCAACCCCTACGCTGGAGAGGAAATCGGCGACAACCTTGGCCGTGATTGGCACACGTGCAGAACGCACGCGGCGATCCTGGCGGGCATAACCGAAGTAAGGGATAACAGCAGTAATACGACCTGCGGAGGCGCGACGCAGGGCATCTACCATAACAACCAGTTCCATCAGGTTGTCGTTGGTAGGGGCACAGGTGGACTGGATGATGAAAATATCACCGCCGCGTACATTTTCGTTGATTTGCACGCTCACTTCGCCGTCGCTAAAACGACCTACAGCGGCGTCACCAAGGCTGGTGTACAAACGGTTGGCAATACGTTGTGCTAGTTCCGGGGTGGCGTTACCAGCAAAAAGCTTCATATCAGGCACGAGAAGAACCTCAGGCATGCGTCCAGAGAAGATATTGTCGTACGGCCTTCGCTAAGGGGCAGTTAACGATGCCGGCGCAATATCATACGGGTGTGTAAAAACTAACTTGAAACCGCAGCGGCGCAGGGATTACAGGGCCAGGTGTGCATGACCCTGCGCAGCGAAACGAGAACTACGGTTCAATCTGCCCGGAACGGATGCGATGTAGTGGAGAGACGTTAACGCCACGCGCTACAAAACCACACAACCACTCCGGAGCTTGATTTAACACCTGACGGGCGGCGATTTCTGTGTCGAATTCAGCAAACACACATGCACCTGTGCCAGTCAGGCGTGACGGCGCGTATTCTAACAGCCAAGAAAGAAGCTGTTCAACCTCGCGAAAACGTTTTCTTGCTATTGGTTCGCAATCATTTGCGTAAGTTGCCTGCAACAGCACATTTAACGGGCGAACCGGGGTGTTTCTTTTTAATTCCGCGTCGCCAAAAATAACCGGGGTAGGGATGCTGACGCCCGGATGCGCCACCAGATACCACTTTTCCTCCGGGTTTGCCGGCTGCAACCGTTCGCCGATGCCTTCGGCAAACGCCGCATGACCGCGCACAAAGACCGGGACGTCGGCGCCCAGAGTCAACCCCAGTTCCGCCAACTGATCGTCGCTCAGTCCGCAATGCCACAGCTCATTCAGCGCCACCAGCACTGTGGCGGCGTTGGACGAGCCGCCGCCCAGTCCTCCGCCCATCGGCAGGCGCTTATCGATACTGATATCGGCGCCGCGCGGGAGCGTTTTCAGTCCGTGATTATCGCAATGCTGTTGCAGCAAGCGTGCGGCACGGACGATCAGGTTTTGCTCGTCCGGCACGCCATCCACCGGCGTCAGCAGGCGGATGCGGTCATCGGGCCGCACGTCGAGGGTCAGCGTATCGCCGTAATCCAGAAACTGGAACAGCGTCTGCAGCAGGTGGTAGCCGTCTTCGCGACGGCCGGTAATGTACAAAAACAAATTAAGTTTAGCGGGAGATGGCCACTGGCGGATCATTTGAGGGTCCAGTTATCCATTTTCAGTTTGATGCGTTGATCGCCCTGTTTCAGTTCCAGACGGCTTGGCAGCTGCGGCTTGAGATCGCTGTTGTAATCCTGGTAATCCACGGTCCAGGTCTGGCCGCCTTGCTGATAAGTCAGTTTGCTCAGGCGGTACTGGTCATCCAGCGTGAAATCATTGGCCTCGCCCGGCAGGCCGAGCATCCACTGACGCAGGTTATCCAGCGGGATCGCCATGCCGGTCAGTTTGCGGATCATTTCTTCGGCGTTGTCGCTGACATAGCGTTTGCCCTGGTTGTCCGTCAACTGCACCACGTTTTGCTGTACGTTCAGGTCAAGTTCGGTGCTGCCAAGCGGGTTGGTCAGCAGCAGGCGGTAACGTTCCGGCGAATATTGCTGCCAGAAGAAGCGCGCATAGACTTTTTTCTGGTCCGACAGATAGGCGAAAGATCCACGGGTCTGATATTGCCCGAGCTGTTGCACCGCTTGCTCGTGAGCGCGCCACTGCGGTGAGGTTGGGCTGGTAGCCGGGCCGCTTGGCTTGGTGGTGGTACAGGCGGCCAGCACCAGGCTGGCCAGCGGGATCAGACGTAGCAAACTAACTTTGCGGATTGGCATAACTTTCTCTTGTCCTTTTGTCCTTGCGGGCATGCGCAGCGAAATCTGTTTTCAGCGTTCACGCTAGCGGGGGAACGCGATAGCGTCAACACGCCCCGTTCTGAATATCACCGTCTTTTTGCGGCGATAACAGGCGCTTTGACGGCTGGGCGGCTGAGCTTTGGGTTGCCATAAGATTAACACAATCGCCCGGTCGTGCTGCGCTGGCCGCAAGAATATCTTCGGTTACAGCCCACGGCGGCGTTGTGCCAAAACAGCATATATTAGCAATTAAATTAATGTTTAATGAATAATAACTGCGTATGTATGTGTATTTCATTCGATAGCTCGTGCTAATTGATTAATTTTATTTATGCAATTTACTGAGGGGATGTCTATGCTGGTAAAGCCAAATGGATAGCAGGGCTATCCTGCTGCGCATCATCTGCGTCACGCAGGCGATGCGGGCATCTCAACCCCTATACATAATGAAATAAGGTATTTCGTATGAAAAAGCGTTTTTCTCTGTTGGCAGGAATGCTGTTTGCATTAACGATGCCGGCGCATGCCGCCGAGAATACCGAATCGAAAGCGATCGGGCCAAAGCATGGCGCTACCTTGATTCCCAAGGCGCGTCAGGTGATTTGTGAGCAGGACGGCGGCTACAACCACCCGGATGATGGCTCGAACATTCCTAATGCGGCCTGCAGAAATGCCTTTTTGTACAAAGCGGAAACCATTCCTATTTGGGAGCGCCGCCAGATGTTTACCGAATGGCCCGCCTACTCGCAAAACCTGCAAGGTACCCAGCATCCGTCAGACAAGGTCCCCGATGGCCAGCTTTGCTCGGCGGGCATCGCCAGGTTTGAAGGCATCGACCAGCCGCATGCCGACTGGCAGGTGAGCAGCGTCTCGGTAAAAGACGGCCAGGCTACGCTGTACTTCGACGCCACCCAGGTGCATGAGCCGAGCAAGTGGACGGTGTCGCTTGCCAAGCCGAGTTTCAATGCCGCCACGGATAAGTTGAAATGGAGCGATCTGACACCGCTTGAGGTGACTAAAGTGATAGTTCCGCCGCCGGCCAAAGGCAACCATGTCAAATATGCCGGCGTCTACCAGATTGACGTCAAGATCCCGGCCGATCGTGCCGACGGGAAGCAAGCGCTGTTGTATGTGCAGTGGGAGCGGCTGGACCCAGCGAGAGAAACCTTTTTCAGCTGTAGCGACGTAAGGTTCAACGGGGTCTCCGCAGCTAAATAAGCCGCGGCAGCTTTAAGGTGCCGGCGCAGCATACCGGCACCCTAACCGGCGATAAAGAGAGCTCTGCTTACTATTTGGGCGTTCATAACCGTTCAATCAGGATAACTTATTGATGAATACTGTGCGGATCGTCGCGTTTCAAACTAAAATTTAGTGTGCTTATTGATCTGGATATAATTTAACTTTTTGAATTTATTATTATTCATTGATTGGTTTCGGCTATATCAGTGATTGAACGGAAGATGCGGTTGTTACTTTTATTGATCCCGCGCATCAAGTAGAATGCCGTTCAACGAGAACCCGTACCAACAGAAGTATTACTCGAAGCAATGACCCTGCTGGCGTTAGGTATAAATCACAAAACCGCTCCGGTTTCTCTGCGTGAAAGGGTGACCTTCTCCCCAGAGTCTATCGATCAGGCGCTGACCAGCTTGCTCCAACAACCGTTGGTGCAGGGCGGTGTGGTGTTGTCTACGTGTAACCGCACCGAGCTTTATCTCAGCGTGGAGCAACAGGAACACCTTCACGAACAGCTGGTAGCCTGGCTGTGTGAATACCATCACCTGCGCCCGGAAGAAGTGAGCAAAAGCCTGTATTGGCACCACGGCAACGACGCCGTGAGCCATCTGATGCGCGTAGCCAGCGGGCTGGATTCGTTGGTATTGGGCGAACCGCAAATCCTCGGGCAGGTGAAAAAAGCCTTCGCCGAGTCGCAACGCGGCCAGTCGCTTTCCGGCGAGCTTGAACGTCTGTTCCAAAAATCCTTCTCCGTCGCCAAACGCGTGCGCACCGAAACTGAAATCGGCGCCAGCGCAGTTTCCGTGGCCTTCGCCGCCTGTACGCTGGCGCGCCAAATCTTCGAATCGCTGGCCGATCTGAACGTGCTGCTGGTCGGCGCCGGCGAAACCATTGAACTGGTGGCGCGTCATCTGCGCGAGCATAAAGTGCGGCATATGATTATCGCCAACCGTACCCGCGAACGCGCCCAGTTGCTGGCAGACGAAGTCGGCGCTGAAGTGATCACGTTGCCGGAAATCGACGAACGTCTGGCGGATGCCGACATCATCATCAGTTCTACCGCCAGCCCGCTGCCGATCATCGGTAAAGGGATGGTGGAGCGTGCCCTGAAAGCGCGTCGCAACCAGCCGATGCTGCTGGTGGATATCGCCGTGCCGCGCGATATCGAGCCGGAAGTGGGTAAGCTGGCGAATGCTTATCTGTATAGCGTGGACGATCTGCACGCCATCATTCAAAGCAACCTGGCGCAGCGCAAAGCCGCGGCGGTGCAGGCGGAAACGATCGTTCAGCAGGAAAGCACCAACTTTATGGCCTGGCTGCGCTCGCAGGGCGCGGTGGAAACCATCCGCGACTATCGCTCGCAGGCCGACCAGATCCGTGCCGAAATGGAAGCCAAAGCGCTGGCCGCCATCGCGCAAGGCGCTGACGTGGAACAGGTTATCCACGAACTGGCCCACCGGCTGACCAACCGCCTTATTCATGCCCCTACCAAATCCCTCCAGCAGGCCGCCGGCGATGGCGACGTGGAGCGGTTGCAATTATTACGCGACAGCCTCGGGCTGGATCAGCATTAGTTTTCTCTTTTAACAGGGTTTAATACCACGCATGAAGCCTTCTATTGTTGCCAAACTGGAAGCGTTACAAGAGCGCCATGAAGAAGTGCAGGCGCTGCTCGGCGATGCCGGCGTTATTGCCGAGCAGGATCGGTTCCGCGCCCTGTCGCGCGAATATTCGCAACTGACCGATGTCAGCCGCTGTTTCCTGGAATGGCGTCAGGTGCAGGACGATCTGGCCACCGCAGAAATGATGCTGGACGATCCGGAAATGCGCGAGATGGCGCAGGAAGAGATGAAGCAGGCCAAGGCAGCGACGGAAGAACTTGAACAGCAACTGCAAGTGCTGCTGCTGCCGAAAGATCCGGACGACGAACGCGGTATCTTCCTGGAAGTGCGCGCCGGTACTGGCGGTGACGAAGCGGCGATCTTCGCCGGCGATCTGTTCCGCATGTACAGCCGCTATGCTGAAACGCGCCGCTGGCGCGTCGAGATCATGAGCGCCAACGAAGGCGAACATGGCGGTTATAAAGAAGTGATTGCCAAGGTCTCCGGCGACGGCGTCTACGGTCAACTGAAATTTGAGTCCGGCGGCCACCGCGTGCAGCGCGTACCCGAAACCGAGTCGCAGGGGCGTATTCATACCTCCGCCTGCACCGTGGCGGTGATGCCGGAAGTGCCGGAAGCCGAATTACCGGAGATCAATGCGGGCGATTTAAAAATCGACACTTTCCGCTCCTCCGGTGCCGGCGGCCAGCACGTCAACACCACCGATTCGGCGATCCGTATCACCCACTTGCCGACCGGCATTGTGGTGGAGTGCCAGGATGAGCGTTCACAGCACAAGAACAAAGCCAAGGCGATGTCGGTGCTGGGCGCACGCATCCGTGCTGCCGAAATGGCCAAGCGCCAGCAGGCAGAGGCGTCAACCCGTCGCAACCTGTTGGGCAGCGGCGATCGTTCCGACCGTAACCGCACCTACAACTTCCCGCAGGGAAGGGTGACCGATCACCGCATCAACCTGACGATTTACCGTCTGGACGAGGTGATGGAAGGCAAGCTGGACATGCTGATTCAGCCGATCGTGCAGGAATATCAGGCCGATCAGCTCGCTGCGCTGTCCGCAGAGCTTGAGTAATGGATTATCAATCCTGGCTGAAGGCGGCAAGTGCGCGGCTGACGCAGAGCGAAAGCGCCCGACGTGATGCCGAGATCCTGCTGGGCTTCGTGACCGGCAGGGCCAGGACCTTCCTGATGGCGTTTGGTGAAACCGTTTTGACGTTGCAGGAGCAAGAACAGTTGGAAAGGCTGCTGGCGCGCCGCGAACGTGGCGAACCTGTGGCTTATTTGATTGGCGAGCGCGAGTTTTGGTCGCTGCCGCTGTCGGTATCACCCGCAACCCTGATCCCGCGTCCGGACACCGAATGCCTGGTGGAACTGGCGCTGGAGCGCTTGCCGCCTTCTCCTTGCACTATCCTCGATCTGGGCACCGGCACCGGCGCCATTGCATTGGCGCTGGCCAGCGAGCGCCCGGATTGCGCGGTGACCGGCGTTGATTTACAGCCGGAAGCGGTGGCGCTGGCGCAACATAACGCGCAGAAGCTGGCAATCGGTAACGCGCAGTTCTTGCAAGGCAGTTGGTTCGAACCGTTGGCCGGCCAAACTTTCGCCCTGATCGCCAGTAACCCGCCTTATATCGACGCCGCTGACCCGCATCTGGCGCAAGGCGATGTGCGTTTTGAGCCAAGCAGCGCGCTGGTGGCGCAACGGCACGGGCTGGCGGATTTGGCCGCCATTGTGCAGCAGGCACCACATTATCTGCAGCCACAGGGTTGGCTGTTGCTTGAACATGGCTGGCAGCAGGGGGAAAGCGTACGCGCGTTGCTGCAGGCTGCCGGTTTTATTTCGGTCGCTACCCGCCGTGACTACGGCGATAACGATCGCGTGACGTTTGGCCAATGGCCGCAGTAACTGAAAACCAACAATAACGAAGCACACAGCGAATAAAAAGGAAGCGATATGGCAGTCTACACGGCGTTAAAAAATCTGCATCTGTTGACGGTCGCCCTCAGTATTACCTTGTTTGTTTTGCGTTTCTTCTGGAAGTGGCGCAATTCGGCCATGCTGAACAAGCGCTGGGTGAAGATAACGCCGCACGTTAATGATACGGTGTTGTTCGCCAGCGGTATTGCACTGGTGGTGATGTTCAAGCTGTATCCGCTGCTGGGCATGGACTCATGGCTGACCGAGAAGCTGTTTGGCGTTATTATCTATATCCTGCTTGGCTACGTCGCATTGGGCAAGAAGACCAAAAGCCAGAGCCTGCGCACTTTGGCGTTTGTGCTGGCGTTGGGCTGTCTGTACCTGATAATTAAACTTGCCACGACGAAATTACCCTTTCTGATGGGATACTTATGAGTAGCATTGCTGATTTTGAATTTAACACCTCGCTGCTGAGCGAGGGCGTAATCCTGGTATCGCAGTCGGTGCGGCGTGATTTCCCCGTCGCCGAAGTCGAACGCAAGCTGCAACAGCTGGTCGACGACGCGCGCGCGGCCATGCCGCAGGATCTCAACCAGGAACAGCAACTCGACGCACTCATTGAGCTGTTCTTCAAAACCTGGGGTTTTGGTGGCGCAGGCGGCGTGTATCGCCTGTCCGACGCTATCTGGCTCGACAAGGTGCTGGAGGGGCGTCAGGGCACGCCGGTCTCGCTTGGCACCATTTTCCTGCATATCGCCCATCATCTCGATTTGCCGCTGTTGCCGGTTATTTTCCCCACCCAACTGATCCTGCGTGCAGACTGGCTGGATGAAGAAATGTGGCTGATCAACCCGCTGAACGGCGAAACGCTGAACGAGCATCAGTTGGAAGTGTGGATCAAGGGCAACCTGGGGCTGGGCGCTGAGCTGGAAGACGACGATCTCGATGAATCAGAAAACGTCATGGTGGTGCGTAAAATGCTGGATACGCTGAAAGCCTCCCTGATGGAAGAAAAACAGATGGAATTGGCCCTGCGCGCCAGCGAAACGGTGCTGTGCTTCGATCCGGACGATCCTTACGAGATCCGCGACCGCGGGCTGATCTACGCCCAGTTGGAATGCAACCATATCGCGATTTCCGATCTCAACTATTTTGTCGAGCAGTGTCCTGAAGATCCGGTCAGCGAAGTGATCAAAGTGCAGATCCACTCGATTGAACCTAAACAGGTTACGCTGCATTAATTCATTTAAAATACCCGGTGAATTTCAAGCCGCGGCCTGTAAGGCGACGGGTATAACATCAACAAAGGCGAAAGCATGAAACAGAAAGTAGTTAGCATTGGCGACATCAACGTAGCGAACGATCTGCCGTTTGTGCTGTTTGGCGGGATGAACGTGCTGGAATCGCGCGATTTGGCGATGAGCATCTGCGAGCACTACGTCACCGTGACGCAAAAACTGGGCATTCCTTACGTTTTCAAAGCCTCTTTTGATAAAGCCAACCGTTCTTCCATTCACTCGTACCGTGGTCCGGGCTTGGAAGAGGGGATGAGAATCTTCGAAGAAATCAAAAAAACCTTCGGCGTGAAAATCATCACCGACGTGCACGAAGCGTCACAGGCGCAGCCGGTATCCGAAGTGGTTGATGTTATCCAACTGCCGGCATTCCTGGCGCGCCAGACCGATCTGGTTGAAGCTATGGCGAAAACCGGCGCGGTGATCAACGTCAAGAAGCCACAGTTCGTCAGCCCAGGCCAAATGGGCAACATCGTCGACAAGTTCAAGGAAGGCGGTAACGATCAGGTGATCCTGTGCGATCGCGGCAGCAACTTTGGTTACGATAACCTGGTGGTCGACATGCTCGGCATCAACGTAATGAAGAACGTGACCGGTGGCCACCCGGTGATCTTCGACGTTACCCACGCCCTGCAGACCCGTGACCCGTTTGGCGCCGCTTCCGGCGGTCGTCGTGCGCAGGTTGCCGAACTGGCGCGCGCCGGTATGGCGGTGGGGCTGGCCGGTCTGTTTATCGAAGCACACCCGGAGCCGAACAGTGCCAAGTGCGACGGCCCATCCGCGTTGCCGCTGGACAAGCTGGAGCCGTTCCTGGTGCAGATGAAAGCCATCGACGATCTGGTGAAGAGCTTCCCAGAGCTGGATACCAGCAACTAAGCCGATTTTCGGCGTATAAAAAAGCCCGACTCGTCGGGCTTTTGCTTTTTTAAGCGTCCAGCGCTGCCAGCGCTTCCGGCAGCGTTGAATAGAAATGCAATTTTCCCTCGATCGGTTGCACCCGCGCCCGCGCCAGCGTTTTCAACGGCTGGAACGGAATATCGGTGATCGCCAACTGCTTGCCTGCGGGCAAGGCCTCAATAAAACGTTGCAGGGCGGTTAACCCCCCTGCGTCCAGCACCGGCACCGCGTCCCATTGCAGCACAATCACGTCATAGTTTTCACTGCGCACCAGCAATTCATTAAAAATGCGCTCGGCGGCAGCGAAGAACAGCGGGCCGTTCACTCTCAGCACCAGGCGGCCGTTTTCGGCGCTCAGTTCGCTCAGCCGGGTCATGCGCGCAATGCGGCGCATAAACAGCAGCGAGGCCAGCACTATGCCCACGGTAATGGCGATCACCATATCGAACAGCACCGTCAGCGACATGCACAGCAACATCACCAGAATGTCGTCCTTCGGCGCCCGGCGCAGCAGATAAACCACCTTGTGCGCTTCGCTCATGTTCCAGGCCACCATCAGCAACAGCGCCGCCATTGCCGACAACGGCAACCAGGACAGCCACGGCGCCAGCACCAGCAACGCCAGCAGCACCAGCAACGCATGGATAATCGCCGATACCGGCGAGGTAGCACCGGCGCGCACGTTGGCCGCCGAACGGGCGATGGCGGCGGTGGCGGTAATGCCGCCAAAAAACGGCGCGATGAGATTCCCCGCGCCCTGGCCGATAAGTTCGGTATTGGAATTGTGTTTTTTGCCGGTCATGCCGTCCAGCACCACCGCACACAGCAGCGATTCAATCGCGCCCAGCATCGCCATGGAAAACGCCGCCGGCAGCAGGGCAGAGAGAGTCTGCCAGCTCAGCGGCATCGGCTTGCCGTCAGCGGCCGGCAGATCCCACGGCAGCCTCAGCTGCGGTAAGATCGGCGGGATGCCGTGCCCACGGCTGCCATCGGCCAGCAGGTAACTGAAACGGGAACCGATGGTCGCCACCTGGTGATCAAACAGCGCCAGAATGCCCATGACCGCCATCCCCGCCAGCAGCGCGGGCAGATGGCCGGGCACTCGCACGCCGAGCTTCGGCCAGAGCACCAGTATCAGCAGCGTGACTGCGCCGATCAGCGTATCGCCGATATCCAGCGTCGGCAGCACCTGCACCAGGGCGTAAACCTTGCCGACATAATTTTCCGGCATCGTCGCCAGTTGCAGGCCGAAGAAATCCTTCACTTGCAGGGTGGCGATGGTGATGGCGATCCCGGAGGTAAAGCCCAGCGTGACGGACAGGGGAATATATTCAATCAGACGGCCGAAGCGAGCCAGCCCCATAATCACCAGAAACACGCCGGAAAGCAGGGTAGCGATCAGCAAGCCGGAAAGGCCGAACTGCTGCGATACCGGATAGAGGATCACCACAAAGGCGGCGGTGGGGCCGGAGACGCTGTAGCGCGAACCGCCGCTGATGGCGATGACGATGCCGGCGACCGCCGAGGTGTAGAGCCCGTACTGAGGGGGCACGCCGCTGGCGATCGCCAGCGCCATCGCCAGCGGGATGGCGATAATGCCGACGGTGACGCCGGCGATGGCGTCTTTAAGCAGGCGTTGCAGGGAATAGGGGTCTCGCCAGCAGGCGTCAATCAGCGCGCTGAACGGCCGGATGCCGTTAATTTCATGCGTTTTCATCTAAGGTACGGACCAAGTCTATAAAAGAGAACGGAATGGCGGGCCAGGTAAGGTCCGTCTCGAATAGCTGATGGACAGACTACGCCAGTTGCGGCGGCGATTCCTAGATATACATCAAACGGACGCAGAAAATCGGAGTTGCGCTATTTTGCTTGGGTGGGGTCAGCGGGAAAAGCAGGCCGGCCGCGGATAAGGCGGCCGACAGGGAGAATATAAAGAGACTTTTACGGCTTAATGCACCGAGGGCAGGGATAAACCGAGAAAATGGGCCAGCGTGCCGACCAGCAGATTATGGTCCTCCAACTGCGGTGAACCGGAAATGCTTAGGGTGCCGATGCAGCCTATGCCCGCCAGATTGATGGGAAAAGCGCCGCCGTGCACCGAGTAGTCGCGTACGCTCAGGCCATAGCGCTCCTCCAGCGTCGCCTGCCGCTGTTGCAAGCGCAGGCCGATCGCGTAAGAGCTTTTGTGAAAGTGATTCACCACGTTGCGTTTGCGTCGCACCCAGTCGGCGATATCCGGCGTGGTGCCGGGCATCGCGTAATAGAACAGCGTCTGCCCGGCCAGCTGGATTTCGATGGCGATACTCAGATGCCGTTGCTCTGCGGCGGTCTTCAGCGCCGTGCCCAGCTCCCAGGCGGTCGCATGGTCAAAATGGCTAAAGGTCAGCGTGGCTTCCTGTTCGCTGAGCGCACGCAACTCATCATCAGTATTCATGGCTACCCCCGTTAATCTTGGCTGCGGACAGAGTATCCCGAACTGAAAAAACGGGATAGACAGCTTGGCGATAACTTAGAACCGCAGCCGGGCAATATAGCTGCCGCCGGGGCCGACAGTCAGGCCGCCAACGTGTGCTCGCGGAATGCGGTCAAGAGCTCCTCGGTGAACTTCAGGCGCTTCTGTCGATCGGTCAGGTCCAGCATAAACTTCAGCTTGGTCGGTCCATCCAGGCGATAAATTTGCGGATTGCTTTGCAGCAAGCCGATCAGGTAACCCGGATCGACCCGATTCTTCTCGCCAAACTCGATAAACCCACCGCGCTCGTTCCCCTCTATGCGCTTAATCCCCAGTTTCTGCGCATGTTGGCGCAGCGCCGCGCTTTGCAACAGGTTGCGCGCCGGATCCGGCAGCAGGCCGAAACGGTCAATCAGCTCCACTTTCAGCTCTTCCAGTTCACCGTCGTTTTTCGCGCTGGCGATGCGTTTATAGAACGACAGACGGGTGTTTACGTCCGGGATAAAATCGTCAGGCAGCAGGGCCGGCATGCGCAGCTCCACTTCGGTTTGGTTGCTGGTGAGATCTTCCAGCGACGGCTCGCGGCCGTTTTTCAACGCGTCGACCGCGCTTTCCAGCAGTTCCATGTACAGCGAGAAGCCGACGGTGGTCATCTGGCCGCTTTGATCTTCACCCAGCAGCTCGCCCGCGCCGCGGATTTCCAGGTCATGGGTCGCCAAGGCAAAACCTGCGCCGAGATCTTCGAGCGAAGCGATGGCTTCCAGCCGTTTGTGCGCGTCGGTGCTCATGGCCTTCGGATTCGGCGTCAGCAGATAGGCGTAGGCCTGATGGTGCGAGCGGCCTACGCGGCCACGCAACTGATGCAACTGCGCCAGCCCGAAGCGATCGGCGCGCTCGATGATAATGGTATTGGCGCTGGGAATATCAATGCCGGTTTCGATAATGGTGGTACAGACCAGCACGTTAAAACGCTGGTGGTGGAAATCGTTCATCACCCGCTCCAGATCGCGCTCGCGCATCTGGCCGTGGCCGATGGCGATACGCGCTTCCGGCACCAGCTCAGCCAGTTTCTCCGCGGCCTTCTCGATGTTCTCCACGTCGTTGTACAGATAGTAAACCTGGCCGCCGCGCAGCACTTCACGCAGGATCGCCTCGCGAATGACCAGGCTGTCGTACTCGCGCACGAAGGTTTTCACCGCCAGACGGCGGGCCGGCGGGGTCGCGATAATCGACAGGTCGCGCATGCCGCTCATCGCCATATTCAGCGTACGCGGGATCGGCGTGGCGGTGAGCGTCAGGATATCCACATCGGCGCGCATCGCCTTGATGCGTTCTTTGTGGCGCACGCCGAAACGGTGTTCTTCATCGACGATCAGCAGCCCCAGATCTTTCCAGCGCAGATCGCTCTGCAACAGTTTGTGGGTACCGATAATAATGTCCACTTTGCCGTCGACGGCGTCGTCCATGATCTGTTGCTGCTCTTTGGCGCTGCGGAAACGCGACATCATCTCGATGCGAATCGGCCAGGTGGCGAAGCGGTCGCGGAAGTTGTCGAAGTGCTGCTGCGCCAACAGCGTAGTGGGCACCAGCACCGCCACCTGCTTGCCGTTTTCCACCGCCAGGAAGGCCGCGCGCATCGCCACTTCGGTTTTGCCGAAGCCGACGTCGCCGCACACCAGCCTGTCCATCGCCAGCGGCTGGCACATGTCGCTCAGCACAGCGTTGATTGCCTGTTCCTGGTCTGGGGTAGTTTCAAACGGGAAGCTCTGGCAGAACAGCTGATACTGTTCGCGGTTGTGTTTGAAGGCGAAACCGGATTTGGCGGCGCGCTGGGCGTAAATATCCAGCAGCTCGGCCGCCACGTCCCGCACCCGCTCCGCGGCTTTTTGCCGTGCGCGCGTCCAGGCGTCACCGCCCAGCTTGTGCAGCGGCGCATTTTCATCTGCGCCACCGGCATAGCGGCTGATCAGGTGCAGCGAAGAGACCGGCACATAAAGTTTGTCTTCACCGGAGTAGGACAAGATCAGGTATTCGGCCTTGATGCCGCCGGCTTCCAGCGTCGTCAGGCCAACGTAACGCCCGACGCCGTGCTCCAGATGCACCACCGGCTGGCCGGGGTGCAGCTCCGCCAGGTTGCGGATCAGGGTATCGGTATTGATGGTGCGGCGATTGTCCTGTCGGCGGCGGCTGACGCGTTCGCCGAGCAGATCGCTTTCGCAGATCAGCGCCCGGTTGCGCATGCCGTCGAGGAAGCCGCGCTCGGAGGCGCCGACCATCATGTAGCGGCCGGCCGGTTCCGCCTGATCGAGATGTTGAATTAACGACGTGCCGAGTTTGATGCGGCCGAGCAGGTCTTGCAGCGTTTCGCGGCGGCCCTCGCTCTCGACCGAGAAAATCACGCTGCCGTCAAAGCTTTCTATAAAGCGGCGCAGTTGGTCCAGCGGCGCTTTATTCTGGGCTTGCACAGCCAGATCCGGCAGCGCGCGATAGTCCAGATTGGTGTTGCCGGCTTTGGCTGGCAGCGCTTCGGTTTTGAGTGCCATGCGCGGCCAGGCTTTCAATTCGCCAAACAGCGCGTCAACCCGCAGCCAGAGGCTGTCCGGTGCCAGCAGCGGGCGCATCGGATCGACGCGGCGGCTTTCGTAACGCTGGTTGACGTCCAGCCAGAAGCGCTCGGCGGCGCTCTCCAGGTTACCGGTGTTGACGATCAGCGTGTTGGCCGGCAGGTAGCTGAACAGCGACGGCAGCGGCTGGCTGAAGAACAGCGGTTGCCAGTATTCGATGCCGGCCGGCCAAGTGCCTTTGCTCACCTGCTGGTAAATATGTTCGGCGTCGCGGCGCACCTCAAACTGTTCGCGCCACTGGCTGCGGAACAGCTCGATGGCGGTTTTGTCGGTCGGGAATTCATGGGCCGGCAGTAGGTTGATGGCCTCGACTTCGCTCAGCGTGCGCTGGGTGTCGACGTCAAAGATGCGCAGGCTGTCGATTTCATCGTCGAAGAAATCGATGCGGTAAGGCTCTTCGCTGCCCATCGGGTACAGATCGAGCAGCGCGCCGCGGGTGGCGAACTCGCCGTGCTCCATCACCTGATCGACGCTGCGGTAGCCGGCTTGTTCCAGCTGGGCGCGCAGTTTTTCGCGCGACAGGCGCTGGCCCTTTTTCATCACCAGCGCGTGGCCGTGCAGGAATTCGTGCGGACAAACGCGCTGCATCAGGGTATTGACCGGCAGAATGATGACGCCGCGCACCATGGTCGGCAGGTGGTACAGGCTCGACAGACGGGCGGAGATAATTTCCTGGTGCGGCGAGAAACTGTCGTAGGGCAGGGTTTCCCAGTCGGGCAGCGTGGTCACCATTTGATCGGTAAACTGCTGGATTTCGTCGCGCAGCCGCAGGGCGTTCTGCATGTCCGGGGCGATCAGCATCACCGGCCCGTTATGACGTTCGACGATCTCGGCGCACTCCACGGCGCAGGCCGCGCCGGTTAGTTGCCCCAACTGGCGCAAATCGCCTGCGCGATCGGGCAGGGAATAACGGGAGGATGGCGATGCAGAACGGTTACGGTTATCGGAGGTGCTCATTAAGGTATCTTTAATCAATGTGTTAAATTTCGCCCTGGCACAAATAACAAAGCGCCTTTACCCGGTAATACTAGCCCACTGGCCAGCAAACTGACATAGGTAAAAGCGCCATATCCGTCGTCTTTCAAGCGGCAACGTCGTTAGAGTCATTATGACCAGGGCGCAGCATGCCGTGCCCCCCTATCGGGTTTGGGCGAACGGGGCGCTAGGGGGAGCGTTAACCCACTGAAGGTATTATTCTTGCGCGCCGATAGCGAGGTATTGCGCGATTTTATCCACATCGACGTTGCCGCCGCTGACAATCACCCCGACTTTTTTACCGCGCAAATCCAGCAGCGAATTCATTGCCGCCGCTGCGGCCAGGCACCCGGTTGGTTCGACCACCATTTTCATCCGTTCCATAAAGAAGCGCATTTGCCGGCACAACTGCGCGTCGGTGACCGTCAGAATATCCTCTACGTACTGCTGGATGATCGGGAAGGTGAGCGTGCCCACCTGCTGGGTTTGCGCGCCATCGGCGATGGTTTTCGGCACCGGAATGCGCACCGGCTGCCCGCTGCGAAAAGCCTGCTGCACGTCGTTGCCTGCCTGCGGCTCCACGCCGTACACCCGACAGCCCGGCGACCAGTGGCGGGCTGCTATCGCACTGCCGGAAAGCAGGCCGCCGCCACCGGTAGACACCAGCAACACGTCCAGCGGGCCGACTTCTTCTATCAGCTCTTTGGTGGCGGTGCCCTGGCCGGCCATCACCTGCGGGTAATCATAGGGGGGGACGATCGCCAGGCCATGCTCTGCGGCCAGCTGCTGGGTAATCTCTTCGCGGTTCTCGCTGTGGCGTTGGTAAATCACCACGTTGGCCCCGTAGCCGCGTGTCGCCGCCAGCTTGGTTTCCGGCGCGTCGTTCGGCATGACTATGGTGACGTTGACGCCCAGCTCCCGCGCTGCCAGCGCCATGGCCTGCGCGTGGTTGCCGGAGGAAAAGGCAATCACTCCGGCCTTGCGCTGCGCCTCGCTCAGTTGCGCGATCGCGTTGTAGGCCCCGCGGAACTTAAAAGCCCCGACGCGCTGGAAGTTCTCGCATTTGAAGAACAGTTTTGCGCCGGTGAGGTTGTCGGCCTGATGCGACGTCATGACCGGCGTACGAATGGCATGCCCGGCCAGAATTTCGGCGGCGGTAGAGATGTCGGCTGCGGTGATACAGTGGGGCGTTGAACTCATGGCGACCTCGCGCTGGTGAAAGGGGGGATTGATTACCCGGAATTTTTAACTTACTCTTTGTAAAATTTTTGTCAAATGGTTAAGTCAATGAGCGATCTCAGGCAGGAAAATGCGCTGTTACTGCGCGAAGCGGAAAAAATTGTCCAGGCGCTGGGCATGATGTTTGCCCCCAGTTGCGAAGTGGTATTGCACGATCTGACACAACCGGACCATGCTATCGTCGCCATCGCCAATAATCTGTCGAACCGCCGCATTGGTGACGCCGCCAGTGAAATGGGGTTGGAGCGCATTGTCTCGCCGGACTTCCCGGACGTGGTGCAAAACTATGCCAATGCCTTCCCGGACGGACGCCCGGCCAAAAGCACGTCGATCGGTCTGCGCAACAGCCAAGGGGCGTATGTGGCGGCGATTTGCCTGAATCTGGATGTCTCGATCTTCAACAGCGTCACTGCCATCCTGCAGCAATTGACCGCCGTAGTGCAGAGCACGCCTCAACCGGTCGCCGAGGGTGTGCGTTCGTTGTCGGACATCGCCTCAGTGATCAACAATTTTGCTGCCTCGCATGCCACCGCGCCGCGCGCACTCTCTTCCGAGCAGCGTTTTCAGGTGATCCAGCTGTTGAAGCAGCAGGGCTATCTGCAACTGCGCGGGGCGGCCACCATGGCTGCGGAGGCGCTGGGTATTTCACGGGTGTCGGTTTATAACCTGTTAAAGCGGGATGCCGGGTGACGTGCTGCCGCAAGCGCGATCGACGGAATAAAAGGCGTCTGGGTGGTTCCCTAAACGAGGTATAGCCTTTATTATCCTTGATCACTTTGCTTAAGCTACGGCAACAAAACGGATTTCATGTATCAACCTGTCGCGTTATTCATTGGCCTGCGCTACATGCGCGGGCGAGCCTCAGACCGCTTCGGGCGGTTTGTCTCCTGGCTGTCCACCATCGGCATTACGCTGGGGGTCATGGCGTTGGTCACCGTTTTGTCGGTGATGAACGGTTTTGAAAAAGATCTGGAAAACAACATCCTCGGCCTGATGCCGCAGGCGTTGATCACCAGCCCGCAGGGGTCGATCAATCCCCAGCAGATCCCGGCCTCGATGGCGCAGGGGTTGCAGGGCGTCAGCCGCGTTGCGCCGTTGACTACCGGCGACGTGGTGCTGCAAAGCGCCCGCAGCGTGGCGGTCGGCGTGATGCTCGGGGTGAACCCGGACGAAGCCGATCCGCTGACGCAGTATCTGGTGAACGTCAAACAGCAACAGCTGCAGCCGGGCCAGTACAACATCATCATCGGCGAGCAGCTTGCCGGGCAACTGGGCGTCAAACGCGGCGATCAGCTGCGGGTGATGGTACCGAGCGCCAGCCAGTTCACGCCGATGGGCCGTATCCCCAGCCAGCGCCTGTTTACCCTTGTCGGCACTTTCCACGCCAACAGTGAAGTGGACGGCACCCAGATGCTGGTCAATCAGCAAGACGCTTCGCGTCTGATGCGCTATCCGGCCGGTAATATCACCGGCTGGCGTCTGTTCCTGCAACAGCCGCTGACGGTCGATACCCTCAGCCAGCAAAAACTGCCGCAGGGGACGCAATGGAAAGACTGGCGTGAACGCAAGGGTGAACTGTTCCAGGCGGTACGCATGGAGAAAAACATGATGGGGTTGCTGCTCAGCCTGATCGTGGCGGTGGCGGCGTTTAACATCATTACTTCGCTCGGCCTGCTGGTGATGGAGAAGCAGGGCGAAGTCGCCATTCTGCAAACCCAGGGCCTGACGCGCCGACAGGTCATGTCGGTGTTTATGGTGCAGGGCGCCAGCGCCGGCATTATCGGTTCGCTGCTCGGCACGCTGCTGGGCGTGCTACTGGCCACCAACCTGAATAACCTGATGCCGATCCTCGGCGCATTGATTGACGGCGCGTCGCTGCCGGTGGCGGTCGATCCGCTGCAGGTGACGATTATCGCCGTGGCGGCGATGGCGGTATCCCTGTTGTCCACGCTTTACCCTTCATGGCGCGCTGCCGCCGTACAACCCGCTGAGGCTCTACGTTATGAGTAACCATCTTTTGCTGCAGTGCGAAAACCTGTGCAAGACCTATCAGGAAGGCAACCTGCATACCGACGTACTGCGTAATGTCAGCTTTGCCATGCAGCCGGGTGAGATGATGGCGATTGTCGGCAGCTCGGGTTCCGGTAAAAGCACCCTGTTGCACCTGCTGGGCGGGCTGGATTCACCGACCTCCGGCGAAGTGATCTACAAAGGCCAGTCGCTGAATACCCTGTCGTCGGCGGCCAAGGCTGAACTGCGCAACCGCCAGTTGGGCTTTATCTATCAGTTCCACCACCTGTTACCGGACTTTACCGCGTTGGAAAACGCCGCGATGCCGCTGTTGATCGGCGGCATGAAACCGGCCCAGGCGCAGGACAAGGCGCTGGAAATGCTGACGGCGGTCGGGCTGGAAAAACGCAGCAAACACCGGCCTTCGGAGCTGTCCGGCGGCGAGCGTCAACGCGTGGCGATCGCCCGTGCGTTGGTGAATAACCCGTCGCTGGTGCTGGCGGACGAACCGACCGGCAACCTGGACAAACGCACCGCCGACAGCATCTTTGATCTGCTCGGTGAGCTGAACGTGCGTCAGGGCACCGCCTTCCTGGTGGTGACCCATGATCTGCAACTGGCCAAGCGTCTCAGCCGTCAGCTGGAAATGGCCGACGGCCACCTGCAGGCGCAACTGACCCTGATGGGAGCCGAGTAATGGCGGGTGCGTCACTTTCCTTTTTGACGGCGCTGCGCTTTAGCCGGGGCCGCAAGCGCGGCGGCATGGTGTCGCTGATTTCGGTGATCTCCACCATTGGCATTGCGCTGGGCGTGGCGGTGTTGATCGTCGGGCTGAGCGCGATGAACGGCTTCGAGCGCGAGCTGAAAAACCGTATTTTGGCGGTGGTACCGCACGGTGAGATTGAACCGGTGAAACAACCGTTCAAAGACTGGTCGTCAATCTTGCCGCGGGTGGAAAAGGTGCCGGGTATCCTGGCCGCCGCTCCCTATATCAACTTTACCGGCCTGATGGAAAACGGCGCGCAACTGCGTGCGGTTGGCGTCAAAGGGGTCGATCCGCAACAGGAAAGCCAGCTCAGCGCACTGCCGCAATACGTGCAGGGCGATGCCTGGGCCAATTTCAAAAGCGGTGAACAGCAGGTGATCCTCGGCAAGGGCGTGGCCGATGCGCTGGGCGTGAAGCAAGGCGCTTACGTCACGGTAATGATCCCCAACAGCGATCCGCAAATGAAGCTGTTGCAGCCCAAACGCATCCGTCTGCATGTCACCGGCATTCTGCAACTGAGCGGCCAACTGGACCACAGCCTGGCGATGGTACCGCTGGCCGATGCCCAGCAGTATCTGGACATGGGCGACAGCGTGACCGGTATCGCGATTAAAGTTAACGACGTGTTTGCCGCCAACAAACTGGTGCGCGACGCGGGCGAAGTCACCAATTCCTACGTCTACATCAAGAGCTGGATCGGCACCTACGGCTACATGTACCGCGATATCCAGATGATCCGCGCCATTATGTATCTGGCGATGGTGCTGGTGATTGGCGTTGCCTGTTTCAACATTGTCTCCACGCTGGTGATGGCGGTGAAGGACAAGAGCGGCGATATCGCCGTACTGCGCACTTTGGGCGCCAAAGACGGTTTTATCCGCGCCATATTCATCTGGTACGGCCTGCTGGCCGGGCTGGTGGGCAGCGTCAGCGGCGTGGTGGTCGGGGTGATCGCCTCGCTGCAACTGACCAATATCATCAAAGGATTGGAAAAACTGATGGGGCACTCGTTCCTGTCGGGAGATATCTACTTCATCGACTTCCTGCCTTCCGAGCTGCACTGGCTGGACGTGGTGATTGTATTGGCGACCGCATTGGTGCTCAGCCTGTTGGCCAGTTGGTATCCGGCCAGGCGCGCCAGCCGTATCGATCCGGCGCGCGTGTTGAGCGGACAATAACGAAAATCAGGGGTGGCGGAAACGCCGCCCCCTTTTTTTAGCCTGAGGGTGGGTTATGTACTACGGTTTCGATATGGGCGGCACCAAAATTGAGCTGGGCGTGTTTGATGCGGATCTGAATCGCATCTGGCAAAAACGGGTGCCGACGCCGCGTGACGATTACCGGCAATTGCTGACCACGCTGCGTGACCTGACCCTTGAGGCGGATGAGTTCTGCGGCCAGCGAGGCAAAGTGGGTATCGGCATTCCGGGGTTGCCCAATGATGACGGGACATTGTTCACCTCCAATGTACCGGCGGCGATGGGGCAGCCGCTGCCGCGCGATTTGGCGGCGCTGATTGGCCGCGACGTGCGCGTCGACAACGATGCCAACTGTTTTGCGCTGTCGGAAGCCTGGGACGAAGAGTTCCGCCGTTATCCGACCGTGCTGGGCATTATTCTGGGCACCGGGGTGGGTGGCGGGCTGATCGTGGAGGGCAAAGTGGTGTCCGGGCGCAATTACATCGCCGGCGAATTTGGCCACTTCCGCCTGCCGGTAGATGCGCTCGAGGTACTGGGGCGTGATATACCTCGCGTTGCCTGCGGTTGCGGTCATCAGGGTTGCATCGAAAATTACATATCGGGCCGCGGTTTTGAGTGGATGTACGCTCACTTTTATCAGCAGCACTTGCCTGCGCAGCAGATCATTGCGCATTATCAGGCAGGCGAGCTGCAGGCGGTGGCTCACGTTGAGCGTTTTATGGACGTCCTGGCAATATGCCTGGGGAATCTGCTGACCATTATCGATCCGCATCTGGTGGTGATCGGCGGCGGGTTATCGAATTTTGAAGCGATCTACCAGGCGTTGCCACAGCGATTGCCGGCGCACTTGCTGCGCGTGGCCAAGCTGCCGCGGATCGAGAAAGCACGCTATGGCGATGCCGGCGGCGTGCGCGGGGCGGCGTTCCTCAATTTGGAAAACAGGGAAAGGTAAGGAGAGAGTTAATGCACACTCGCCATCGGTTGTGTCAGTTTCGTAAGAGCAAGCATGTGCTGCATCAGCGCTTTCGTTCACGTATTTTCCATCGCGACACCATGGCGGCGGCCGAGCTGAAAAAGCCGTTTGTGGTGGTGTTGACCGGGGCTGGGATTTCAGCGGAATCGGGCATCCGCACCTTCCGCGCTGCGGATGGGCTGTGGGAAGAACACCAGGTGGAGGATGTCGCTACGCCGGAAGGCTATAAGCGCGATCCGCAACTGGTGCAGGCGTTTTACAATGCGCGCCGCCAACAGTTGCAAACGCCGGAAATCGCGCCTAATGCCGCGCACCGCGCGCTGGCGGATTTGGAAGCCTGGCTGGGGGATAACTTCCTGCTGGTGACGCAGAATATCGATAACCTGCATGAACGCGCCGGCAGCAAACGGGTGCTGCATATGCACGGCGAATTGCTGAAAGTGCGTTGCACCAGTTCCGGGCAAGTATTTGATTGGCCGGAAGATCTCAGCGTGGACGATCGTTGCCATTGCTGCCAGTTCCCGGCCCCGCTGCGCCCGCACGTGGTGTGGTTCGGCGAAATGCCGCTGGGCATGGACGAAATCTATCAGGCGCTGGCCAAGGCCGACTTCTTTGTCGCTATCGGCACCTCGGGCCATGTTTATCCGGCGGCCGGTTTTGTGCACGAGGCCCGGCTGGGCGGGGCGCATACCATGGAACTGAATCTGGAACCCAGCCAGGTGGAAAGCCAGTTCGATGAAAAACACTATGGCCAGGCCAGTGAAGTGGTGCCGCGCTTTGTGCATAAATTCCTGGTAGGAAAAGTCGAACGGGCCGATCGGCCCTAATCTGCAGTTCAGAGCGTAGCCCGCTGCGCTCTGCTCTTGCCTGCCGAGCGGCCGTTATTTTTACTGAATGGGCAGGGGGCGCGGTGAATTTCAAACAGGTATTCAGCCAGGTGGATCTGAGCAAAACGGATCTCACCATCCTCAACGCTATTTTCGACAACCCGGACGCTTGCATCGATGACGGCATCCGGGCGGTTTCCGTCCGCTGCCATAGCTCGCCCTCGACGCTGGTGCGGCTGGCAAAGAAACTCGGTTTTCGCGGTTATCTGGAACTGGTGTATTTCATCAAGTTCAACCTGGTGATGGCGCCGGCGTTGCAGGGGGAACTGCAGCAGGTTGTCCCGGCCGATGAAAAGCAGCAGGCGCAGTTTCTCGATATGCTCGACGGCGGCAAGATCCTGATCCACGGCAGCGGTTTCTCGCAACTGGTGGCGCAGTATATGTACAACAAATTCATGACGCTGGGGATCGACAGTTATCTGTCGTTGTGGCCGGATTTCGAGATCCTCGATCAGAAGATGCGTTTCCGCTTTGATATGGTGATTGTGATTTCAAAGTCAGGCAACAGCAATTCGGCACTGAGCTGGAGTGAGGCGGTAAAGCGCAACAACATCCGGCTGGCGGCATTTTGCGGCGACGGCGACAGCCCGCTGGCGCGGCAGGCAGACATGACCTTTCTTTATGAAGACCGGCAGAAGTACGACCACGATATTTACTACCCCAATCCGTTTTTCGGCCATTGTCTGCTGGGGTTTGAAAACCTGATCAAGGCCTGGTTTGAACGGCGCATCCCCTGAAGGCATGCGCCGCGTCGCTTAACGCCAGTGCTTGGCATACGGGTGATGGGCCTGAAGATATTCCTCGACCAGGGTTTTCGCCAGCGAATAGGAATTCACCAGCGGGTGCACCATCAGCGCTTTGATGGCCTTTTGGCGATTACCCTCCAGGATGGCCGCGACCGCCAGGCGCTCGTATTCTTTGACCTGCGCGATCAGGTTCTTCTGGGTATCGGGGATATCGCGCATTTTCACCGGGTGAATGCCCGCGTTGCTCAGTTCGCAGCTGATTTCGATCACGTCCTCCGGGTGCAGGAAATCGAGCGTGTCATTGTTTTGCATCGACACCACCACGCGTTTTTGCTGGCCGTTATTCACCGCTTCCAGAATGTCTATCGCCACCCCGGCGTAACCGCCGCTGTCTGGCTGTTCGATAAACTGTTGCAGCGTCAGCATCGCACGTTCTTTCACTTTGCCCTGGCTCGATTCGCGCTGCATATAAGAGTTTTCACGCGTCAGATAGTGGCTGAAATACACGCTGAAGGCCTGATCCAATTGGCGGGGGATGTCCAGTTCGGCAAGGTCCGCCAGCATTTGCCGGTTAATCTGCGCAATCTGTTCGCCACGGGTTTCCCCGGCACCGACGATGGCGGCGATCGCCTGTTCGCGGTAGTAGTAATAATACAGGTACTCGTTGAGCATCAGGTTGTCGGACAGCGCCACCAGCTCCGGCGAGAAATATTTCATGCAGGTATCGCGGTACAGGCGCGGGTCGGCCAGCAATTGCTCTGTGACGTCCTGGCCGTTGACCCGCACGTTGCGAAACCACGACAGGTGGTTCAGCCCAAAACAGTCGACGCTCAACTCGGCCTCGCGGCAACCCAGCAGCGCTGCCAGTTCACGGATAAATTCGCTGGGCGCGTCGCAAATGCCGTACACCTTGCGTTTGAAGCCGGATTTGATGATCGCCTCGGTCACCATGCCGGAAGGGTTGGTGAAGTTGAACAGCACCGCGTTCGGCGATGCCACCTGTTCGATCAGGCGGCAGTAATCGATGATGGCTGGAATGGAACGCATTGCCATGGCGAAACCGCCCGCGCCGGTGGTTTCCTGCCCCAACACCTGATGGTTGAGCGCGATGCGCTCGTCATGAATGCGGCCTTCCTCGCCGCCGATGCGCAACGTGGTGATGATGTAATCGGCACCGCTCAGTGCCTGGTGGGCATCGCTGCTCAGGCTGAAGGCGATGTCGCTGCGGATGCGCTCGAACACTCCCTGTGCGATAGCGCCGTAAACGGCGAGTTTTTGCCGGTCGGTATCCATAAACACCACTTCGGTCACGCCAATGCGGTGCGCGTTATAGGCGATGGATTTGGCCAGGAACGGCGAACGTACGCCGCCGCCGCCCAGAACGGTTAATTTCATGACACGTCTCCCTATGAATAAAACGTTATAATGCCGCTAAATATTTTTCGACCTGATTCTTTACCTTGCCGACGGTGACGCCATAGATCACCTGGACTTCACTTCTATTTTTCACCACGCCTTTGGCGCCGGTGCTTTTTAATGCGGGCTCGTCAATAAGTTGCATATCTTTTAATTCTACCCGCAGCCGGGTAAAGCAGTTGTCGACGGAAATAATATTGCTCTTGCCGCCGAGGGCGCCAATAATAATGCCGCTTAATTCGTTCGGCAGGTTTTTGCTATTTTGGTAGTCCTGTTTGGAATAGAGTTTGACCTCATCGTCATCCTCACGCCCCGGGGTTTTTAAGTTGAGTTTCAGCACCAGGGTTTTGAACACCAGGTAATACACGGCGAACTGCACCAGACCAATCACTACATACAGTGGCCAGCGTGTGAGAGCGACCGGCAGCGGCAGGTTATACACCAAAAACTCGATCAGGCCGCTGGCGCCCCACGGGCGTACTTCGAACAGATTGCACGCCACCTGCGACAGCGCGGTCAGCACCGCGTGGATCACCCACAGCAGCGGTGAAATGAACAGAAAGGTGAACTCTATCGGTTCGGTAATGCCCACCAGAATAGAGGTGGTGATGGCCGGGATCAGTATGGCTTTGGCCAGCATTTTCTTCTCGGGCCGGGCGGTGCGGTAGAAGGCCAGCGCCGCGCCGGACAGACCGAAGATGGTCACCATGCCCTGTTGCGAAAAGCGCAACGCTTCGTTCATCAGCGGAGAGATGCCGGGGTCGCGCATATAGGCGAGGAAAATCGCCTGTGAACCGGACACCGTGTGGCCGTCCTGAACTATCGAACCCCCGATGCTGGTGAGCTGAAACGGCGACCAGATAAAGTGATGCAGCCCGGTGGGGATCAGGAATTTCTCGAAGAAACCGTAGACGAACACGCCGAGCGAACCGGAACTTTTCATAAAGCCGGTCAGGGCGATCAGGCTGTGTGAAATGGCCGGCCACAGGTAGCTGAAGCCGACGGCGTAGAGCATAATCACCGGCGTCATGGCGATCAGCACCAGTTTGGAACCGCCGTAGACCGAGAACACGCCGTTTAGCTCTACGTTGCACAGTTTGTTGTGCACCCAGGCGATGGTGATACCGAGGATCAAGCCGAGGAAAATGCCCATATCCACCACGGTAAAGCCCAGTAGCTCGGTTTGTCCGGTGCCGTAATATTCCCCGTTAATTTTCTGCGCGACGTGGCCGCTCAACTGCAAATAAGAGGCGTTGGCACCGAGGAACATAATAAAGCACATCATGGCAACCAGCGCCGCTTCGCTTTTTTTATCCTTTGCCAGGCCGTAGGTGATGCCAATACAAAAAATGAGCCCGAGGTTGCCAAACAACGGCCAAAAGGTATCCCCGATCATTTTGCCAATATGAAATACGCCGGAGTTTTCATTCACCAGCGTGGTGTTGGTAAGAATAGAACTTAATGCCAGAATCAAGCCAATCACCGGCAGAAAGAATATCGGCCCCATCATGGCTTTTGAGAAAGTCTGCAGCTTGCTTAAGATATTATCAATAATACCTTTCATGGCAGTTCCTTTTTTATATTTTAGTGGATAACGACGTTGCTGATAACACTCCCCGGTGTGGCGAAAATAAAAGCATAAGAACGCGGTAATCTTTGCCTTGAATTAGTTATAGGTGGAATGATTTGGCGTTGCAATCGGTTGCCCGAAAAAGGTACCTGTGGTCAGCGGCTGACAACAGGTACCAGGCGTGAAGGGGATCACATCAGGGCGCCGGTGGCCTCCAGGCTGGAGACTGCCGGTGAGATTGCACACATCTCGGGAATTAATGATTTCCGTTAATTCTGGTTAAAAATGACCTGTCTCAATATTTGATCCGGATCGGTTCCGCATAATGAAATGCGATATTCTGAGGACGGATGCCATGAATAAACTACTTGATCGCTTTTTTAACTACGTCTCTTTCGACACGCAATCTAAAGCGAACGTCAAACATGTGCCGAGTACCGACGGGCAACTGAAGCTGGCGCGTGCGTTGCAACAGGAAATGATTGAACTGGGGTTTGAACGGGTGTCGCTCAGCGAGCACGGCTGCGTGATGGGGACTTTACCAGGCAACGTTGCCTGGCCGGTGCCGGCCATTGGATTTATTTCTCATCTGGATACTTCACCGGACTTCACCGGTAAGCACGTTAATCCGCAGATTGTCGAAAATTACCGCGGCGGCGATATTGCCCTGGGCATCGGCGATGAAGTGCTGTCGCCGGTGATGTTCCCGATCCTGCACCAAATGCTGGGGCAGACGCTGATCACCGCGGAGGGCAAAACGCTGCTCGGCGCCGATGACAAAGCGGGCATTGCCGAAATACTGACCGCTATGGTGCGCTTGCAACAGAGCAACATTCCGCACGGCGATATACGCGTGGCCTTTACCCCGGACGAAGAGGTGGGTAAAGGGGCACAGCTGTTTGACGTAGAAGAGTTCAACGCCGAGTGGGCTTATACCGTCGACGGTGGCGGCGTCGGGGAGCTGGAATGCGAAAATTTCAATGCGGCCTCGGTGACCATTAAAATTGTCGGCAACAACGTTCATCCCGGCAGCGCCAAAGGAGTGATGGTTAACGCGTTGTCGCTGGCGACCCGGATTCAGCAGACGTTACCGGCGGATGAAACCCCGGAAACCACCGCTGGCTATCAGGGGTTCTACCACCTCAGCAGCATCAAGGGGAGCGTTGAACGTGCCGAAATGCACTATATCCTGCGTGATTTCGAGCGCGAAGGTTTTGAAGCGCGCAAACGTCGGATGATTGAAGTGGCGCGCCAGGTGGGCAAAGGCCTGCCGCGCGATTGCTACATCGAAGTGACGATCGAAGACAGTTATTACAACATGCGCGAGCATGTGGCTGAGCATCCGCATGTGATCGCGTTGGCGCAGCAGGCGATGCGTGATTGTGACATCGAACCGATAATGAAACCGATTCGCGGCGGCACCGACGGGGCGCAGCTGTCGTTTCGCGGCCTGCCATGCCCGAACCTGTTTACCGGCGGCTATAACTTTCACGGCAAGCACGAGTTCATCTCTCTTGAGGGCATGGAGCAGGCGGTAGCAGTCATCATGCGTATCGCGGCGCTGACGGCCGAGCGCGCCAGAGAGCGTTGATTGCCGTTGTCATCATTGCTTGCCGCAACAACGATTTGCTCCTAGTGTTTGTGAACATCTTTCAGCGCAAGGACCTGCATTATGAGCACCGAACACCGTATCGACAGCCAAAGCCTTGAACAATTTGTACAGGCCATTTGGCGCCATGCCGGCAGCACGGAGCGGGAGGCCGCGCTGGTGGCGGAGCATTTGGTGCAGGCCAATCTGGCCGGGCATGACTCGCATGGCGTCGGTATGATCCCAAGCTATATGGCGTCGCTGGCGGAAGGGCAGTTGCAGCTTAACGTTCATGCCCAGGTGGTGCGTGACGCCGGCGCGGTGCTGACGATTGACGGCGGCCAGGGATTCGGCCAGGTGGTGGCCAGTGAAGCGATGGACACGGGGATCGAACGCGCCCGTCAGTTGGGGTTGGCGGCGGTGGCTTTACATAACTCTCACCATATCGGCCGCATCGGCCACTGGGCCGAGCAGTGCGCGCGCGCCGGTTTTATCTCCATTCATTTCGTCAACGTGGTGGGTGATCCTATGGTGGCACCGTTCGGCGGCAGCGATCGCCGCTTTGGTACCAACCCGTTTTGCGTGATTTTCCCGCGTGAGGGTAAAAAACCACTACTGCTGGACTTCGCCACCAGCGGCATCGCCTACGGCAAAACGCGCGTAGCCTACAACAAAGGCCTGAGCGTGGCACCGGGCTACCTGATTGATCAACAAGGCCGGCCGACCACGGAACCCAGTGTGATGCACGAACAACCTTTCGGATCGCTGCTGCCGTTCGGCGCCCATAAAGGCTATGCGTTGGCTACCCTGTGCGAAATTCTTGGTGGTGCGCTCTCCGGCGGTCGCACGACTCATGACGCCAGGCTGAAATCCGACAGCAGCGCCATTTTCAACTGCATGACCACCATCATCCTCAACCCGGAAGCCTTTGAAGCGCCCGAGATGCAGACCGAGGCCGAGGCCTTTATCGACTGGGTCAAGGCTTCGCCGCCAAGCGACGGCAAGCCGATTGAGGTACCGGGCGAATGGGAAGACGCAAACCGTGAGGCACGGTTGCAGCGGGGGATCCCGATAGACGACAACACCTGGCGGCAGATTTGCGCGGCAGCGAAACAGGTCGGCATGCCGGAAAACGAGCTGGACGGCTACCTGGCGCAGGCGTTGCCGGTATAAAAATGGCCCGCGACCGTGCACCGGCGGGCAGAGGAAGGGATGACGCTCAAGATTCGTAAGCTATTTTGTAGCTCTTGCCTGCCCGCTCGATACGTGCAAAGCCGAGCTCCCCCAGGTGCATGCCGGCGATAAGCGTTTTGTCCGAGCTGACGGCATCCAACAGCTTTGATCGTGTTTCGGCGGAAACCAGCGGATCCTGGTCAAATGCAATGGATACGTCGGGGCGAGCAATCTGGATATGGGGGAAATGAACGATATCCCCCCAAATCAACAGACTGCTGCTATCGGATTCGAGGCGATAACCGGAATGCCCTGCGGTATGCCCCAGAAGGGGGATCGCACTGATGCCAGGGCGAACTTCATTATCCGTAAACGTGTGAATCCTCTCCCGATACTTATCGAATACCTTGCGCGCAAACAGAAAATTTCCGCGAGCGCGCTCACTCGCCCGGCTGAGATTGCTGTCGTCCTCCCAGAAAGAGACCTCATGCTGGTGGACCACTAACTCTGCATCGGGAAAGGCGGCTTCCCCTGACGGATCCACCAGCCCCCCGACATGATCGGGATGCGCATGAGTCAGAAGGATCGTGTCAATGTCGCAGGGTTGTACGCCGGCAAGTGCAAGATTCGCTTTCAGCTTGCCGCCCCATTGCTTAAATCCCCCAGCCCCCGCGTCAATCAAGATCGTGCGGCCACGGCCCCGAACCAAGTAACAATTAATATGAATAGAAGAGGGATCCTTCACACCTGCGTCTTGCTGCAATGTTGACGCATCCCTTAGATCGATATTGGAGAGCGAATCGAGACCCGTGGAAAGGTATCCGTCACTGATGGCCGTGATCGAAAATGCCCCAATCTGCCGGCTTGGAAATGTCATGTTATTCATCACCGTATTCCTCACTAATACTGCCTTTCGTCAATTGATTCGTCATTGGCACATAGCGGTGGATGCCCTTCGGAAGCGGTTCCAAGCCCAGGTCAGTGGCGTGTTCCAGCTTCGCCAGCCACCGAACTTCAGGGAATCGCTCCAGGGCGACAGCCTGCATCCGGTAAGGCGTGAGGCCCATTTCGACGAGCGGTTCCGGGCCGACTGCACTCGTCACCAGATGTTCGTGTTCACCGATGGCCGGGGCACGATCAAGGTCACCATAAAGATTGCGGTGCCAGTCGGTGATGTGCTGTTGCCAGCGTGCGAAATTGCCGCCGCCTTTCTGACGATACTCATCTCCCTGGAGCACATCGAGACTGTCGATCGAATGAAGGGCGAGGTAGGCAGGGCAACCGGCGCTCAACGCCTTGAAACGCTGCGAGGTATGGAACCCGCTCACCGAAATGAGCGCGGGCAGTTTTTCCTGGCTATAAAACTTATTCCACTCTGCTTCACTGGCGGGATCGGCAAAGCCGCATTCGACTGTATAAATCATTAGATCACTCTCGACGGGATACCTTGTTGACGTTAAGTCATGGTAGAGCGCTAAAGGCAGCGAATAAATCGATTTTTCGGTATGCTTCAGTGACAGAAAATCAAGGTGGGCCAGCCACCGGGGCCCCAATCAGGAACGCTTATGCGCCGGAAGATCCCTAGCAACACTTCATTGATGGCATTCGAGGCTGCTGCTCGTCATGGCAGCTTCGCGCGCGCGGCGAACGAACTGTCTCTAACCGAAGGCGCTATCAGCCGTCAGATTGGTCGCCTGGAAGCCTTCCTTGGCGTCACGCTGTTCGAGCGAATCGGCAATCGCGTCCGGCTCCTGCCGAACGGGGCACGCTATGCGACCCAAATCCGTGAGTTGCTTGACCGTCTGGATCGGGACAGCCAGTACCTGACAGGACAGCCGAGCGATGGCGCAAGCCTGGACATTGCTGTCATCCCGACTTTCGCGATGCGCTGGCTCATTCCTCGCTTGTCACGCTTTCGGCAGCAGCATCCGAACATCACTGTGCATCTCTCCGAACGCATGGAACCCTTTGTCCTGGCCGGGAGCGGATTCGATGCTGCAATCCATTTCGAGCATCCGGCCTGGACGGGAATGCGGACTTACCCCCTGTTGGATGAGGTGCTGGTGCCGGTTTGTCATCCTGACATTCTGACGGGAGGCGAGGGGACAAGCGCACTGGATAACCTGCCGCGTCTGCACCGTCGACAGAACCCCGAGGCTTGGCAACGCTACTCTCAGGAGACGGGGATCCCTTTGACTCATCCTGCGATGGGGGCACGCTACGATCTTCATGCCATGTTGATCGAGGCGGCATTGGCCGGTCTCGGTGTTGCGTTGGTGCCGCGCCTCTACGTTGATACCGAACTTGCGCGCGGAAGGCTGGTCGCGCCGTGGCCCGAGGGGAAAACGATCGCCAAAACCTTCTGTCTCATTCTTCCTGAGTCGATCGGATTAGGCAGTGAGCCCATACAAGCGTTTGCTCAATGGATACTGGGCGAAGCCAAGAAAGGAACGAAGGTTGAGCTGTAGGAAATGTTTTTCCTCTCTTTACTAGCTCGAATTCAGGAAAATACTGGCATAGGTTTATGCTATTAACATTTTGATAAATATTGTGTATTTCCCTCGACGCAGTTCGGTGCTGGAGGCGTGATGAAAAAAAAGCCACCTGCCGAAGCGGGTGGCTCTATCCGACAATTATCGGGTTTAGTCGTTGAAGTACCAGTAACCGCTGTTGATCAGCGCGGTGAGTGTGGCCAGGAACGACGGATCGTCGATGGCTTCGCCCAGCATGGCGGCGTTAACGCTGAAGTGCTGACACAGCGCGTCGGCGGCTTGCAGATGTTCGGTATCAATCAGCTCGCCATTCACAAAGCACCGGTCGCCAACGCGCAGCACGCGCAGGCCACCCAGGCGTTGCAAGGGTTCACCCTGTTGCAGCAGCTCGTAGATTTCTCCGGCCTGATACGGCGGCTCCGGCGGCGCTGCGTCCAGCTCGTGGCGAGTCTGAGAAATAAACTCACCAAACCAGTGCTGGAAGTGTTCCGGTTGCTGAACCAGATCCAACATCATTTGACGCAGAGCGTCGACTTCCTGCGGCAAGATCTGCGCCGGTTGGTCGCGCAACTGAATGTCCGGATCGCTGTAACGTTGGCTGCCCAGTTCGCGTGCCAGCACGTAATCGGCAAAGCCGCTGATCAACTCGCGGCCGTTCGGTGCGCGGAAGCCCACCGAGTAATTCAGCGCATTTTCCAGCGCGTAGCCTTCATGCGGGAAGCCCGGCGGGATATACAGAATGTCGCCTGGTTCCATTTCTTCGTCGATAATGGCGTCGAAAGGCTCAACCTGAAGCAGATCCGGATGCGGGCAGTGCTGCTTCATCGGCACCTTCTCGCCTACGCGCCAGCGGCGTCGGCCGGTGCCCTGAATGATAAAGACGTCGTACTGATCGAGGTGCGGGCCAACGCCGCCGCCTGGGACAGAGAACGAAATCATCAGGTCGTCCATCCGCCAGTCCGGCAGTTGGCGGAACGGACGCATCAGCGCGCTGGAAGGCTCATGCCAGTGGTCCACCGCCTGTACCAGCAGCGACCAGTTGTTCTCGCTCAGGTGATCAAAGCTCTCGAAGGGACCGTGCGCAACCTGCCAGCGGCCGTCCTGGTGGCTGACCAGGCGGCTATCCACTTCGTTTTCCATCGCCAACCCGGCCAGCTCATCCGGGGAGATTGGATCGATAAAGTTTTTGAAGCCGCGCTTCAGAATTACCGGACGCTTTTGCCAGTAACGTTGCAAAAAGTCGTTCCAGTCCAGATCTAATTGATAATCCATGTTCTATTCCAGCAGAAAGGAGTGAGCCTGAGTGCGATTATAACGGAAGTTTGGCCCCGAGGATCGGGGCCGGAACGACAGAATTTATTCGTGATGATGGGAATCGTGCTGACGGGCGAAGGTGACCTGCATGCGCGCGCCGCCAAGCGGGCTGTCGCTGATGGTAATGGTGCCGTCATACTGCTCGATAATCTCCGTCGCGACGGATAACCCTAACCCCTGGCCGGGGCGCAGGGTGTCTACGCGCTGACCACGTTGGAAGATCAACTCGCGTTTGCTTTCCGGGATGCCCGGCCCGTCGTCGTCGATCACGATGGTGAGGTTTTTATCGGAGTGGAGTGAGGTAATTTCAACGAACTCCAGGCAGTATTTGCAGGCGTTTTCCAACACGTTGCCCATCACTTCCATAAAGTCGTTCTTTTCGCCCATAAAGGTCACTTCCGGCGAAATATCCAGCGTGATCACCACGCCTTTACGCTGATACACCTTGTTGAGCGCCACGGTGAGGCTGTCCAACAGCGCGGGCACGGAGTGGATCTCACGGGTCAGTACCGTTTGCCCCGAACTGATGCTGGCGCGATGCAGGTAGTAGCCAATCTGCTGCGAAATGCGGCTGATTTGGTCCAGCATGATCGGTTCGACCTCTTCGATGGTGGTCTGCTTGCCGGTGCGCAACGAACGCAGCGTGGTTTGCAGCACCGCCAGCGGCGTTTTCAGGCTGTGGGTCAGGTCGGACAGCGTGGTGCGGTATTTGGTGTAACGCTGGCGCTCATTGCGCAGCAAAATATTCAGATTGCGCACCAGCCCGCGCAGCTCGCTGGGGGGATTTTCGTCGAGCTGCTCGCGTTCACCGTTCTCCAGCTCGCCCACCTGATTCACCAGCGCCTTGATCGGGCGCAGGCTCCAGTAAGCTGCCAGCCACAACAGCGGCACCACCAGCAGCAGGTTGGCCAGCAGCACATAGCTGAACCATTCCCAAACCACGTCCGAACGCTGCAGCTCCTGCGGAATGGTGTCGACCACCACTATGGTCAGCGCGGGCAGCCGCGAGGTTGCCGCGTAGGTGTTGACCGCCACTGAGTGGGTCAGCGCGTTTTGGTCGTTGTCGTCATAGTTTTTCAGCTGATCCTGGGCTTTGGGGTTGTTGCCCAGCACTTCGCTACTGATGCGGGTATCGGTATCGATTTCGTAGAAGTCGGATTTCTCCAGCCACTCTTTGTTGATGCGCTTTTCCAGCTCCGGCAGTTTGCGCTGGCTCCACAGCAGATTGCCCTTGTCGTCGTAAATAAACACCAGGGTAGGGAAGTTGAGATCGATATCGGGTGGAATGGCGATGGTGAGCTTGTTGTCTTTCCACTGAGCCAGGCTGAAGAACAGGTTGCTTTCACCTCGCAGCAGGCGGAAGGCGGTCTTGTCGAAGCTGACGATATAACCGACTACCGCAACCAGGCCGTAAGACAGCGACAGCGCCAGGATCACCCCGGCGGTCGCCATCAAAAAGCGCGCGCGCAGTGAAAAAGGTTTTTTATCTTTGTTGAACATCATGTTCACTTCGCATCAAAACGATAGCCTTGGCCACGAACCGTGGTGATCACTTCCTGCGGGTATTCAGCCTGCAATTTTTTGCGCAGGCGGCCCATCAATACGTCGATGGTGTGGCTCTCGCGCAGTTCCGCATCCGGATACAGCTGCAGCATCAGCGAGTCTTTACTGACTACTTTGCCGGCGTTACGGATCAAGGTTTCGATGATGGTGTATTCAAATGCGGTCAGTTTGATTTGTTGTTCGCCAACGCTCAACTCGCGGCGCGACAGATCGATCTGGAACGGCGGCAAGACGATCACCTGGGATGCCAGGCCGCTGTTGCGACGCATCAACGCCTGCATGCGGGCGATCACTTCCTCCAGGTGGAACGGTTTGGTGACATAGTCGTCGGCGCCGGCTTCCAGAACCGCCACTTTGTCCTGCCAGCTTTCGCGCGCGGTCAGCACCAAAATGGGCAACTTCATCTGGTGAGCACGCCAGCGGCGGATCAGGCTCAAGCCATCTTCACCCGGCAGGCCGAGATCGACAATTGCGATGTCCGGCGCATGTTCCTGCAGGAAATAGTCGGCTTCCTTGGCATCTTCCGCAGCATCGACCTGATGGCCCATCTCGCGCATCTGTACGGAAAGGTGGTGGCGCAGCAAACCGTTATCTTCAACAACCAATACTCGCATGGCGGACTCCTGTGACTATGCGGGTGAACATCCTGTCACCCCGCTATAAAGGTAACACGCTCTTCAGCGTGTGAGGGATAGCGTGCGGCTACCTTACCCATTGATCGTGAATGTTGACGTTATGGTAGGTAGAACCCGCTGTTACCGCAAGAGACGCAGAGCGTTGGCGGGAAATAAGCGCTATCGATTTTATGTTCGCCGTCATTATCGGCAACGGCTAATAAACGCCGGATAAACAATGGCGGAGCAAAGTTAAACCAAACTTAAACCGTCGGGTGTTGAAGGATTGGCCTAAAGTCCAGGGTCAACTGGCGTTTTGCGTACGTCAATGCATGAGATACCGAGCTGAAGGAGGGGCTGTGCGGGAGGGAAAGGGTTGGGGGAAGAAAAAAGGTGTTTAAAAACGCTGTATTCGCAATCTGGCGAGTTCAGGTCAATGTCCTGGCATGACCGCGAAGGGACTGAAATAAGGTAAAGTGAGGCAGTAAAGCCGCCTTCTCTTGATCCGGAGCACCATGAAACACAGCAGTGACAGCAGCCCACCCACTTCCCCGGCCGCCCTACAGGCAAGCTTTGCCCGGCATTTGCAACAGGGCATGACGCGCAAAGCGGCGCTGCATCTGGCCATCAAACAGCAGGTGACGGCGGGGGAACTGCAATATCTGGCGAAACTTCCTCCCAGCCGGGTACTGGCTGCCGGGCTGGGCGTTTCTCGCGATACCGTCGAGGTGACCTATGCCCAACTGGAAGCCGAAGGCTACATTGCCCGCGCGGTGGGGCGCGGCAGCTTTGTCAGCTATCAGCGAAGCACCCTGATTGGCCGCGAGCTGTTGGCGGCGGATGATGCCGAAAGCGCATTGCTGGCGGAACGGGAACTGAGCGCGCATGGCCGCTCGTTGCTGGTGGCCGCCCATGCGCCGCATACCAGCCGCGCCAGTTCACTCACGCCGTCACTGTCTGATCTGCGGCTGTTCCCGATAGATAGCTGGTTGCAACTGGAAAGGCTGGCGGTTCGGCAGTACGGCGAACGCCTGTTGGGCTATGCCGATCCCCAGGGCGTGGTGGAGCTGAGGGGCGAGATCATTGAGTATCTGCGGCGCGAAAGGGGCGTTAAGGCCAGTGTGGAGCAGGTGATCGTGTTGACCAGTTCCCAACAGGCGCTGTCGCTGTGTACCCAGGTGTTGTTCAATCCTGGCGACAGAGTATTTGTCGAAGAGCCGGGTTATCAGGGGGCGAAAAAGCTGGTGCAGTCTGCGGGGATCATCGCTCAGCCTGTCGCGGTCGATCATGACGGAATGGATATTGACGCATTAATTGACGCGCGCCATCGCGGGCGGGGTGTGTATGTCACGCCATCTCATCACTATCCGCTGGGGCATTCGCTCAGCATCGACAGAAGATTAAAATTGCTGGAATGGGCGCAGCAGCACAAGGCCTGGATTATTGAAGATGATTACGATTCCGAATTCAATTATGACGGGCTGACCAGGGCTTCGCTGCAGGGGCTGGATAAATACCAACGCACGCTGTATATCGGCACCTTCAGCAAAACCCTGTTCCCGGGGCTGCGTATCGGTTTTATCATCGTTCCGCCACAGTTAATCAAACCGATGGTGGCTGCCAAACAATTCCAGGATGGTTATACCTCTGCATTGCCGCAAATGACCCTGTTTCGCTTTTTAAACGGCGATTTTTATGCCGAACACTTAAGGAATATGCGCAAGCTGTATAAGGCCAGGCTCGATATTCTGCATGCGGCGGTCCATCAGTATCTTGCTGCCTGGACCCGGCCGCCGCTGCCGCAGGGCGGGTTGCAATTGGTATGCCCGTTGGCGGATGCGGCTACCGAGCGGCGTTTGATTCAGGCCGCCGCCGCGCAGGGAATGAAGGTCTATGGGCTGGCGGATTTTTACACCGGCCAACCTCGGGAAGGGGCGCTGGTATTTGGCTTCTCGGCCTACACGCCGGATGAAATCGTAAAATTCATCAAAAAATTATCCTCTATTTTCAGCGCGCTGCCGTAGGCCGATTAAAAGGCGTTTATGTCGTCAAAATTGGTCTGCGCACTGTTATGAATTGGTCTGTATTCAGCCCGCAATGGCCGGTGTACCCTGTTGGTATCAGGTTATTTCTCCTGTGGAAATAATATCTTAAAACCAGAGAGGCACTATGCACCCGGTAAACAATGGCGTTGTGGTACGCAAAATACAAAACGGCGATAAATCGCAGTGGTTGGATCTGTGGCAGGGATATCTTCATTTTTATCGTGCGGACATTGCCGCGCAGGTCACCGAACACACGTTTGAACGCTTATGCTCGGATCAACAGGTTTATGGGCTGGTGGCGGAAGACGCAAACGGCAATCTTCTGGGGTTGATGAACCTGATTTTCCACCCTTCAACCTGGAGCTCCGCCGGTTATTGTTATATTGAAGATCTCTATGTTTCCCCTGTGGCGCGCGGCAAGAAGGTGTCCGAGAAACTATTTGAGCAGGCTTATCAGCTTGCCAACGAAAGGGGCAGTGACCGGGTTTACTGGATGACGCAGGAATATAATGCCCCGGCGCGTTCGCTGTACGACAAAATAGGCAAAAGAAGTTCGTTCATCATCTATACCCGTTAATTACAGGTTGTGAGGGGCTTTATGGCGTTCAATCAATTCGGGCAGCCGGTGGGCGAGCCATTAACCGATTGGCGGGCACCGCAACGGCCTGCCGGAGAGCCGCTCGACGGGCGCTTTTGCTTCATGAAATCGCTTGATCCGCAGCGGGATCACGCAGCCCTGTTCCGCGCATTCCAACTGGCCCCGGATGGCCGTGACTGGACCTATTTACCCGCCGAACGGCCGGACAGCCCGGCGGCGATGTTGCTGCACCTGACCCAGCTTCAGGCCAACCCCGCGTTGGTGAACCTGACGGTGTTCGACAGCGCAAGCCACGCACCGGTCGGCACCGTAGCTTATATGCGCATCGATGAAGGCAACGGCGTGCTGGAGATTGGCCACGTCAGTTGGTCACCGGCGATGAAACAACGCTCCAGCGCAACGGAGGCCGTCTATCTGATGCTGCGCCACCTGTTCGATGATTTGGGGTATCGCCGCTGTGAATGGAAATGCGACAGCCACAACGCGCCGTCCAGACAGGCGGCGGCAAGGTTCGGTTTTAATTACGAGGGCCGGTTCAGGTATGCGGTGATCACCAAGGGCCGCAGCCGCGATACCGACTGGTTCGCCATCACATCGGATCGCTGGCCGGCCATTAAAGCCGCCTTCGAGCAGTGGTTAAGCCCGGGCAACTTCAACGCGCAGGGGCAGCAGAAACAGCGGTTGCAGGCGTTTATGCGTTGAGGCTCTACAATACGAAAGGCGGCCATTTGGCCGCCTTTGTGCTTTCTAACCAGACCGATTATTTCAGCTCGTCAACCATGGTGGCGGCACGGCCAATGTAGTTAGCCGGGGTCATGGCTTTCAGGCGGGTTTTCTCTTCTTCCGGCAGCGCCAGACCGTCGATAAACGCCTGCATGCCGGCGGCATCCACGCGCTTGCCACGGGTCAGCTCTTTCAGCTTCTCGTACGGCTTTTCGATGCCGTAACGGCGCATCACGGTCTGGATCGGCTCGGCCAGCACTTCCCAGTTGTGATCCAGCTCGTCCAGCAGGTGCGCCTGGTTGACTTCCAGCTTGCTGATGCCTTTCATGGTCGCCTGATAGGCGATCAGCGCATAGCCCAGGCCCACGCCCAGATTACGCAGCACGGTGGAGTCGGTCAGGTCGCGCTGCCAGCGGGAAACCGGCAGTTTGCTGGCCAGATGGCCCAACACCGCGTTGGACAGGCCCAGGTTGCCTTCGGAGTTTTCGAAGTCGATCGGGTTGACCTTGTGCGGCATGGTGGAAGAACCGATTTCACCGGCGATGGTCTTCTGCTTGAAGTGATTCAGGGCGATGTAACCCCAGATATCACGGTCGAAGTCGATCAGGATGGTGTTGAAGCGCGCTACGCAGTCGAACAGCTCGGCGATGTAGTCGTGCGGTTCGATCTGAGTGGTGTACGGGTTCCAGGTGATGCCCAGCGAGGTAACGAAGGTTTCGCTGAACTGGTGCCAGTCCACTTCCGGATAAGCGACGATGTGGGCGTTGTAGTTGCCGACTGCACCGTTGATTTTACCCATGATCTCAACGCGTTCCAGCTGACGGAACTGGCGTTCCATGCGGTAGGCCACGTTGGCGAATTCTTTACCTACGGTCGACGGGGTCGCCGGCTGGCCGTGGGTGCGGGACAGCAAAGGAATGTCGCGATATTCCAGCGCCAGGCCCTTGATCGAATCGATGATTTTGCGCCAGTACGGCAGCACCACGTCCTGACGTGCGGTTTGCAGCATCAGCGCGTGGGACAGGTTGTTGATATCTTCTGAGGTGCAGGCAAAGTGGATGAACTCGGAGACCGCCTGCAGGGCAGGGACGGCTTCCACTTTTTCCTTCAGGAAATACTCAACCGCTTTCACGTCGTGGTTGGTGGTGCGTTCGATAGTCTTGATGCGCTGCGCGTCTTCTTCGCTGAACTCTGCGACGATCTTGTCGAGGAAAGCGTTTGCGTCGGCGTCAAAAGCGGGAACTTCCTTGATTTCTGCGCAGGCGGCCAGTTTTTGCAGCCAACGTACTTCAACCTGCACGCGGAATTTCAGCAGACCGTATTCGCTGAAAATGGTGCGCAGTGCGCTGACTTTATCACCGTAGCGTCCATCAACGGGTGAAACGGCGGTCAGTGAGGATAATTCCATCGGTAGCAACTCCTGGGATCGATTAACAATGAGCAACGATATTTTGCGCCTGTTTAAACAGACGATTACGAGAAAACATTAATTGCAGGCGGCTGCCGCCAACCTGTTGCCACAGCACGGCGGCACGAATGCCGGCCAGCAGCGTGGCGCGAACCTTGGCCTGCACCTGCGTATTCTGCAGGATAGCCGGCGAACCTATCACCTGGATGCGCGGCCCGAGCGGGCTGACCACGTCGACATAAATGCCGGCCAGCGCGCTGATAATAGTGTCTGATTCCAAATCAAAATGCGCCAACTGGCGCTCCAGCTGGCCGAGGCGTTCGCCAAGCTGGTTCATCGCCTGCTTATTGGCGTTGAGCTTGCGCTCCAGCACCATCAGGCTGATGGTGTAGCGGGTCAGTTCGGCGCCCGGCCCCTTGTTATTGGCATTGAGCACGCCCATCAGCGTCTCGAGGCCCGTTTTCAGGTTGCGCTCTTCGCCGCCGAACACCGCCAGCGTGGAAGGCGGATCCATTTGCAGCAGGCTGCTCAACGAGACATGCAAGGCGTCTTTATCGCATATCCCCTCGTGCGCCAGTTGCTGGACCAGACGCGCTGACTGGCTGATTCCAGCCATCGCCAGCGTAATGTCATAATAATTTTTCGCCACGGTTACTCCTGTAAACGCTGTTCGATAATGCCGCCACCGAGGCAGATTTCGTCCTGATAAAACACGGCTGACTGGCCTGGGGTGACGGCGGCGACCGGCTCGTCGAAACGCACTTCGATGCGCTGGTCATCCAGTGGCGTAACGGTGCACGGGATATCCTGCTGGCGATAACGGGTTTTCACCGTACAGCGCAATGGCCCGCTCAGCGGCAGGCGATCGACCCAATGCAGCTGCTGCGCGATCAGGCCGGTAGACATCAGGCGCGGATGATCATGCCCCTGAGCGACCACCAGCACGTTATTGGCGACGTCTTTGTCTACCACGTACCACGGATCTTCGCTGCTGTCTTTCATGCCGCCAATGCCCAGCCCTTTGCGCTGGCCGAGGGTGTGATACATCAGCCCCTGGTGCTCACCGACGGTCTGGCCCTCGACGTTGACGATAGGGCCTGGCTGCGCCGGCAGGTAGCGGCCGAGGAAATCACGGAATTTGCGCTCGCCGATAAAGCAGATGCCGGTAGAGTCTTTTTTCTTGGCGGTAACCAGCTCCAGCTGCTCGGCGATGCGGCGCACCTCCGGCTTTTCCAGTTCACCGACCGGGAACAGGCTTTGCGCGACCTGCTCGTGGCTCAGGGTATACAGGAAGTAGCTCTGGTCTTTGTTGCCGTCGACGCCGCGCAGCAGGCGGCTTTTGCCGTCCACGTCCTGGCGGCGCACGTAGTGCCCGGTGGCGATAAAGTCCGCCCCCAGATCTTCTGCGGCGAATTCCAGGAAGGCTTTGAACTTGATTTCTTTATTGCACAGGATGTCCGGGTTCGGCGTGCGACCGGCTTTGTACTCTTCGAGGAACAGCTCAAAAACGTTGTCCCAGTACTCTGCCGCGAAGTTCACCGTATGCAGCTCGATGCCGAGTTTGTCGCACACGGCCTGCGCATCGGCCAAATCGGTCGCTGCGGAACAATATTCTTCGTCATCGTCCTCTTCCCAGTTCTTCATAAACAGCCCAGCGACCTGATAGCCCTGTTGCTGTAACAGATAGGCAGTAACGGAAGAGTCGACGCCGCCGGACATACCGACGATTACTTTTTTCTGGCTGTTATCTGACATGGGAGTCTCACGAACTTGAACACGAACCGTGCGATAAAAAACAAGCGCAGGATTTTACCACGTTGGCCGCGCCGGCGCACGGCACTTATTCATCTCAGAACGGCCAATTATAGCTGCCGACCAAGGAGAGTGGGTAGCGCTCCGGCTGCTGGTAACAACGGAGACTTTCCGCAACCAGCCCGGAACGCAGGTTGGGTGCCTGCAAAATCTCTTCGGCGCTAAGCCACAGGCAGCGGTCGATATCGCTGTCTTGCGGCTCGGTGGGCAGAGGGTGCTCCAGCTCAATGACAAAACAAAAGCGCAAAAACGGCGTGTTGTCCGGGGCGATCCACTGGTGCAGCTTGAGGAACGACTGCGGCGTGGCGCGGATGCCGGTTTCTTCCCACAGTTCGCGTTCGGCGGCTTGCACCAGGGTTTCATCGGCCTCCAGGTGGCCGGCCGGCTGATTCCATAACGCTTTGTTGTTGATGGTCTCTTCGACGATCAGAAATTTCCCGGCGGCGTGAACCACGCAGGCAACGGTGACGTGCGGTTTAAACATAACGGCCCCTTACAGCGGCTGGTTGATGTGCCGGCATACCCTTGGTTTTTCTCGCTGCTGGCTACAGCGAATCAAGGGTTTTCCATTCGCCAGGTTGTAATGCACCCAGGGAAAGCTCGCCCATACTGTAGCGAATCAGGCGCAGAGTAGGGAACCCGATATGCGCCGTCATGCGACGCACCTGGCGATTTCGGCCCTCGAACAGGGTGATTTTCAGCCAGGCGGTGGGGATCGCCTTGCGTTCGCGGATCGGCGGGTTGCGCGGCCACAGCCATTCCGGCTCGCTGACCAACTCCACGCCGGCCGGCAGAGTGGGGCCATCTTTGAGCGTAACGCCGCTGCGCAGCGACACCAGATCGGCTTCCTGCGGCGCGCCTTCCACCTGGGCGTAATACACTTTGCCGGTGCGTTTGCCCGGCTGGGTGAGCTGCGCTTGCAGCTTGCCGTCATTGGTCAGTACCAATAACCCTTCGCTGTCGCGATCCAGCCTCCCGGCGGCGTATACATCGGGAAAAGGAATGTATTCTTTCAGCGTGGCGCGCCCGGTTTCATCGGTAAATTGGGGGAGCACATCGAAGGGTTTATTGAATAACACCACGCGGCGCGGACCCTGTGCTACAGCGGGTTTGGCGGCGTTCGGCTTGCTGAATCGTTTAACGTTGTGATTTTTAACAGGGAATTTTTTCATAACAGTTGAGATTACGGATGATAGGCGCATTATAACCGAATCCGTTTCGGATTGGCGCGGACTGAATATTCGAGTAGTATCTACACGCATCTTACAAAGCATTAACAAAAATTGCGCTTGAAGGAGAGGTTGATGGAAAGCAAAGTAGTTGTTCCGGCAGAAGGTAAACAGATTACGGTCGATGCCCAGGGTAAACTGGTTGTTCCGAATAACCCGATCATCCCGTTCATCGAAGGCGACGGCATTGGCGTTGACGTTACCCCTGCTATGATTCACGTGGTTGATGCGGCTGTGAAAAAGGCCTACCACGGCGAACGTAAAATCTCCTGGATGGAAATCTACACCGGTGAAAAATCCACTCACGTTTACGGGAAAGACGTGTGGCTGCCGGAAGAAACCCTGGATCTGATCCGTGACTACCGCGTTGCCATCAAAGGCCCGCTGACTACCCCGGTCGGTGGCGGTATTCGCTCCCTGAACGTGGCTCTGCGCCAGCAACTGGATCTGTATGTGTGTCTGCGTCCGGTGCGTTACTACCAGGGCACCCCTAGCCCGGTTAAACAGCCAGAGCTGACCGACATGGTGATCTTCCGCGAAAACGCCGAAGACATCTATGCGGGTATCGAATGGAAAGCCGGTTCTGCCGAAGCAGACAAAGTGATCAAGTTCCTGCGCGACGAAATGGGCGTGAAGAAAATCCGCTTCCCGGAACAATGCGGTATCGGCGTCAAGCCATGTTCCGAAGAAGGGACCAAACGTCTGGTGCGTGCGGCGATCGAATATGCCATCACCAACGACCGTGACTCTGTGACCCTGGTTCACAAAGGCAACATCATGAAGTTCACCGAAGGTGCCTTCAAGGATTGGGGCTACGAACTGGCGCGCGAAGAGTTTGGCGGCGAACTGATCGACGGCGGCCCGTGGCTGAAAATCAAGAACCCGAACACCGGTAAAGAGATCGTGGTTAAAGACGTGATCGCCGACGCCTTCCTGCAGCAAATCCTGCTGCGCCCGGCGGAATACGACGTGATCGCCTGTATGAACCTGAACGGTGACTACATCTCCGACGCCCTGGCCGCACAGGTTGGCGGTATCGGTATCGCACCAGGCGCCAACATCGGTTCCGATTGCGCGCTGTTCGAAGCGACCCACGGCACCGCACCTAAGTATGCCGGCCAGGACAAAGTGAACCCAGGTTCCATCATCCTGTCCGCAGAAATGATGCTGCGTCACATGGGCTGGTTCGAAGCGGCTGACCTGATCGTTAAAGGCATGGAAGGCGCCATCGCTGCCAAGACCGTGACCTATGACTTCGAACGCCTGATGGAAGGCGCTAAACTGCTGAAATGTTCAGAGTTTGGCGACGCTATCGTTAAGCACATGTAATTGTGTTTGGCGTTTGAATAAGAACGGGAGCCTTAGGGTTCCCGTTTTTTATTATTCAAACTGCAACGGTTATCAAAACGTTATCAAAACTTGGTCATTTTGATACTTACCTAAACCTATACTCATATTGAGTAAGGCTGAGTGGCAGTTTTGAGCGAGGAGCGGAAGTCCATAATCATTCCCACTTTTGGCGAGAGCAATACTAACATCCGGGTGCTTTAATTAATGGACAACTGGCTAGTCGGAGGTGCAGGGTTTTGACATATGTCTCATGTATCTATTGACCATTATTTCCAATCCGTGGAAGTACGTTGCAACGAATGTAATTCTACCAACCTCAGGAAGTTACGTGCCGCGACTCAATTGTCTTACGCTGATTTTGTGTCATCCGCCGGGCTGTTTAATGCGTTGACTGGCGAAGTAATGGGGTACGAAGATGGCCGGGTTATGCAAGCTGGAGTATCTCCTACAGGGGCATTGGCTGACCTGAGTGGAACATCAAACTATCTCTGGATTGGTACCACTTACCTTGCCCAAGCGGGCAATCTTAACGTCTGTAACGGTACGTTTGCGAGTGCTCGTTGTTTGAACCAGGTAACAGAGAACGACGCGATACAGCTATCAAACCGCACATAAGCATGGCCGGGATGGACCCCGGCAACTCTCCAAAAACCATCTTTATTTACCGATTAATGTCCTGTATTTTTGATGGTTATCAGAGCTTTCCACCACAAAAAGCTTTCGCTTGTACTATATAAAAAACAGCAACAAGGAAACGTTATGATTTTCTTTTATCCAACACCAAACCCGCGAAAATTCGAACTCCCGTTGTTCTCAGACAAAGTGCCGACGGGTTTCCCAACTCCTCCAGCTGATTACATCAGTTCACGCATCGACCTGAACGAGTACTACATCAGCCATCACTAGCGCATATCCATGATTCCATAAGGGCTTAAACATTCTTCTTGTAGTAATTTAATGAATTTGGCCACCTGAACAGAGGTGATGTTCTCACCTCAGGACAATGCAGACCCCCTCTACCTGTCAATATGAATGAACCGGAAACGCACACTTCACTTTGAGGTTTTTCATTTGCTTTCTAGTGTCGGAACCATCAGAAATACAGCATTTATAATGTGAGTTGACCAGTCTGTATGGCTTTAATAATTGCGGCGCTTCTTGAGTTTGTGTTGAATTTTTGACGCACTTTTTTAAAGTGGAAATTAACATTTGATTCTGAACAGTTGATTATTTTTGAGATTTCCCAAGTTGTTTTACCCATCAGATACCAGGAGCAAATTTCTTTTTCTCTGTTGCTTAACGTAATGGTATTACGTTTGCATTTTAGTATGTGAAAGTAATGTACGATTGCATCCCGTAACGCAACCGATCTATCGATATATTTATTCATTTTATTAATGCATTCACTCTCATGGCAATGAAATGACAGCATCAGGCTCCCAAATTCATTGTTGATACCATGCAGGGGGAAAGATACACCATGGTGAATTCCATATCTTTTAAGATCATGAAAAAAAGTTGATTTTGTCTCCATCGTGTTCCCACTCCACACTAGGGGGATAATGTTGTGCAAGCAATATTCCACGACGGGATTCTGACTTATGCACTGTTTTTCACTTTGTTCTTTTAAAAAAGACTCATCATAATTTGTAATAATAATCGGGTTTTTTATTTCATTTTTAGTGTCTGAATAAATAAGATAATACCATTCAACCTCTATAGCTGATTTCATCGAGTGAAGAAGCCTATGGATATCATCAAAACTATCCACGGTAAAGTCTGAGTAAAAATCATATAAGTCAACTGAAGCCATGGTTATCATTCCATTTATTTAATCGGTGAGTTTTTATTGTTTATAAGACTAGTGTACAGCCAGAGACTGACAACTATCTCTTTTGACAGTTGCGACATGATAATTTCGGTGAAAAAATTCATATTGAAGTTCAGACAAAATCACACTCATCGTAATTACATATGATGGTGAAATTCAATGCGAATTTAATTTTAAGAGAGGACTTATGAAACGAACTACCGTTATTTCACTTATTGGAATGGTGTTTTTTTCGGTAAATGTATTTGCTGCAAAATCAGAAATCAGTTCGGAGGTAAAAGACGATATCGCTGATATACTGACTGCACAATACAATAACATAGCCAAAGACTGTGGAGATGAGCAATCCCCAGCATTTCTTTGCTCCGGCGTGTTAATGAGAGGGACGAGACCCGGAGTTGATTTCTGGAGGCTCAATCCATCATCAATAAAAAACAATGGCGTGTCATTCTCTTACTTGCGTAAGGATGCTAAATTCAACACTACAATTGCCAGTGCCAATGGGTTTATTCTTTTTCCGGGTAAAATGACACCGGCAGAGAACGAACAGGTTTCGGTATTATGCTCTTATGCCCTCGATGCAAATACGTGGGGGAGGCAGGGAAACTACTGTGGTTCACCTCCTTCTCCTGAGAAAGGGCAGTCATGTCAGGACTTTGGCGTATTTACCGCTCATCAGTTAAATAAAGCGATTGCCAGAAGGTCAGCCTGGGGGGTATGTGCATTTGATGTCAGACCTACGGCAAAAAAACCGGCTGATGCGTTTTATCAGACATTGCTCGCGATGCCGTATCTTGGAAATGGATTAAATTATAACGAAATTATGGTTAAACCTTGGGATGAAAATAATCCGAAGGGCATACCCATTGAAGCACTTTTTTACCTGAATGGAGGGGGGCTAGTGTATGCGCAGTAGGATCAGCGTAGCTACAAAAATGCAACAGGTAAATTTTTACCTATCGTTAAAATTGAGCTCCCTAAAGGCGTCAGTGTGCAACAATCGACAGATGCGGTCTTTAGCTATGAACCAAAAGATCAGGTTGTTGAGAAATAAACGATAGACTCTCCCTGATGATTAGCTGTAAATAACAATACCGCCCGTCGGAATATCTCGCCGTAAGTCCCTGTTATCCTAGCGTGGATTTACGGCGCATTGTAGTGGCTGCGGTTCCAATTCGTGTATTGATAACCGGCTGGCGTTCCATTTCTTTCCACCATTCAGGGCCGTAGCCCCACTCGAGAGGATCGAGGTGCAACTTATTGTCTCGCTGGTTAAGCATCAGAACTCGGGTACCTGGCGCCACGTTGTAGCGACCGATCGGAACATTGTCCAGCGTGCTGGCAAATTCAAGGTCGGAGGCGAGCACGTCGAGATAGTCGGTGCAGGTCTGTACCTGGGCAAATCGTCCACACATAACCACCCCTTTTCGGTGCGGATTTAGGGTAAGTATAGGGGATGTTTCTCGAAGGGTTTCTGGTCAGCATGAGAGGATTCGCCCCTCATCCCTACACCCCATAACTGTGTATAGGAGCAAAAAAGCATTATCAAAACCCGATAAGCATTTCTTGAAATCAAGTGGTTATAAACAGTGTCAAATGATGCGAACTTACTGTTTAAATCGAAATAATTAAATTCAATTTTTTATTAATAGCCATCTACTGTTGCGCCACATGGATTGCTTCGAAGCGGCCGACCTGATTGTTAAGTGCATGGAAGGCGCAATCGCCGCCACGACTGTGAGCTATGACTTCGAATGTTTTTATCGATGTTGCCACGAATGATTGTTATTGCGTTTATTACCCTTGTTCTAATTAAATATTAGCGTGCTTATTTTTATCTTGATTGGTATTTGTCTGTCCTCCTGTGAGTTCATGCGCTGGGAGCTATTCAACTTTGATGGTAACAAGGTGAAATTAAAGGTAACGCATTGTGTGATATTGAGTTTAATATTATTTTCGTCCGTTGTTTCATTGTGCTTGGCATTAATTTTGGCTATCTTTGAATGCCGATGGGGTAATTGAATATGGACGAATGATATGAAAGCGCTGTTGACAGCGACGCTGGTTGCGTTAATTTCGGTAAGTGCAGCGAATACGGATGCTGCGACCACCAAGACGGTGAATGGGAAGCTTGAAACACGCTTTGGCAACCCAACGTACAAGCAGGTGCTACATTATCGCAAGATGTATGAGAAAAAACCTTTCCCTGATGCTGAGATTTATTACTACGATAACGGCGTCTATAAAATCATTTCGCAGGGGGAAGACCATTATGGACTCTATGTGCTGCAGGGTGGATTTCAAGAACAGACTTATACCATAAGATTCGTTTCATTGCCGTCCGCCGACTGGGGGAGTAAAACGGCATTTCACCAGTTGACTTTTATAAAGAACGATAAAGGCGGTGACGGTGTGTTTATCCAGAATGCGATTGTTGATACCGGCGAGGCCATTGCTCAGCAGAATGGCACTTTTTCTCTGGAAGAGAATAAGGAGAAGGACCCAACGAATAAACGGTGGGGAAGTTAATTTACAGCCAAACTCAAACATCATGGCGACTCAATAGTTTTGATTCTACCCTGAGTAAACTGAATGCGCCCCGGTTTGAAGTGACAGTCACCGGCAGTCATTCAAGCCCTGATATCCGTCGGGGTTTTTCTTTTGCCTCGAACGCCTGCGGGCATGCGCTTTCCTAATGTGGGTTTGCACTACAGTGATCTAAACCTGCTGAAACTTGCCTGTGTTGGTTTATTATTCTTTCTTGTGGATATTCTATTAAAGAAGGGAATCATGAAGAGAGTTCATTTGGGGTTTGGGATTTGCGCGCCGGCATTATCGCTTGTTATCGCCGCGTTGTTGGTGACGGGGTGTGCGAAGACGAGTTCCGTGAATAAACCTGTGCCGTCTGATGAGGGTGTCGATGCGATGTTTGCCGCCTTCGAAGGTAAAACAGCGCCTCAACCTGGGGCGGAGGCCAGCCAGTATGCTATGCAGATACAATCCGCTATTCAAAGCCATTTTCTAGACGTCGGCTCATATGCCGGTAAACGATGCGCTTTAAGAATTATGCTGGCGCCGGATGGCATGCTTATAAATGTGCGAGCCGAAGAAGGTGACCCTGATCTTTGTCGTGCCGCAATAAAGGCGGCCACAAAGGCCCGTTTTCCCAAAGCGCCTTCACCAGCCGTTTATGATGCCTTGAAAAATCCTATATTGGAATTCCGCCCCTGAGCACCTGAATGAGAGGGGAAACGTGTCAACGCTATTAGGTCGGGTCAATTTGAATAAAAGCGGGAGCCTCTGGGCTCCCATTCTTTATGATCAAGGACCTTATTTCATTTCTTTCAGTTTGGCGCGTGCAGCCCAAGCAATGGCGACCATGATGATGGCGCCGACAAATTTGGGCCACTGGGCACAGGCGAAGAATTGTTCACTTATTTCTTTGCTGAGGGCAATGCAGGTGTAAACGGTGGCGAAGGTAAACCACGCTTTGATCCAGGCGGCGCTCATGGGACATCCTTTTCGAGAGATAAGGATGAAAAATATCCCCCCTTTTGCATTAACAATCAAGCCGCTCTCAGCCGCTTTCCGGGGCTGCTGCGCGATGATGTTAACCCTATCCCCTAAACGGCGTTTCTACCCTGATACTGACCCCCGGCTAATAAAGCTTTATGTCCACTTCCTGCTGTTTCAGGTAGGTACTGACATAGCCATAGGCGCAGTAAAAGGCCAGCAACGACAAGATGAGCACCGCGAAGGATGCCTTGAATTTGACGTCACCGTCTTTCGACATTTGGTAGGCGCAATAGATAAAAGACAGCAGAAACAGCAGAGTAAAGATTATTGCTAATGTGGCATATAAGATAAGCATGGCTCAACACGGTCTTCCCTGTGAGTGTTACAAAGCAAGCTCAAGGATAGCATAAGGGGGGCGGCGTAACGCGATGGCAAACGTTGGGGGCCTGTGCAGGCCCCCGGAATTAACACAATCTCTGCTTCAACGCCGCTTAACCGGCATCAGGATGATTCTTGCCTTCTTCGATAAAGGCTTCATCAATCTCGTCGGTGGTTTCCTCGCTGTCGCGGCCGGAAAGGATATTCCAGCAGGCGATGAACAACGCGGCGATCAACGGGCCGATAACGAAGCCATTGATGCCGTAAATCTCCATCCCGCCCAGCGTGGAAATCAGGATGAGGTAATCCGGCATCTTGGTGTCTTTGCCGACCAGCAGCGGGCGCAGAATATTGTCAACCAGCCCGATAATCACCACGAAGAACCCGACCAGGAATGCACCTTGCCACAACATGCCGGTAGCGAAGAAATAGATGGCTGCCGGCACCCAGATAATGGCGGAACCGACGGCGGGGATGATGGACAGGAAGGCCATCAGCGCGCCCCACAGCAAACTGCCATCGATGCCGGTGATGTAAAATGCCAGACCGCCGAGGGCACCTTGCACAATCGCCACCACCACGGTGCCTTTCACCGTAGCGCGGGACACGGCGGCGAACTTCACGAACAGGTGGTGCTTAACGTGCTCGGACAGCGGCAGCGCTTCAAGCGCCAGTCTCACCAGATAGGGGCCGTCTTTCAGCAGGAAGAACAGCAGGTAGAGCATGATGCCAAAACCGACGGCAAAGTTGAACGTGCCTTTGCCGATCAGGAATACGCTGCCCGCCAGGAATTGCCCGCCCTTGAGCGCCACTTCGGAAAGCTGCTTTTGTATTTCCGCGGCGCTGTCGAGGTTATGCTCCGCCAGAAAATGCCGTGCCCAGCTGGGTAAATGCTGCATCACTTCGGCCAGCATCGTAGGCAGTTGGGTATTGTTGTTTTGCAGCTTTTCGTAGAGAACGTTGAATTCAAGTGCCAGCGACGAAGCGATAATCGCCAACGGGGTGAACACAATCAGGCAGATCACCAGCAATGTTAACAATGAGACCAGGCCGTTGCGGTCGCCAAGGTATTGCTTAAGCTTGTTTTTCAATGGGTGGAAAATCACGGCCAATATGATGGCCCAGAGCACCGACGAATAGTAGGGACCCAATACGTCCAGAAAAGCGGCGGTTACGATGAAAAGGATCAGAATAAAGAATCCCTTTGAAATACCTTTAGACATCATATCAGTCCCTCTGATGATAGATTTTATCGGTGAATCTTGGCGCTCACCGACATTGACGAGCAGTGAAAAACAAACCATAGCATCACAATGACTTAACAGTTAGCGGATTGTTGGTGAACGGAGGTTCTCTAGCCTGTAAGCCGGGTTGCTCACGGATTTTTGTATAAATTATCAATAAACCTTATTGATTGTGTTTCATTTTATGAGTTCGCCTTGATGAGAAGAGGCGGGTTATCTACGTTTTAGGAGAACGTATTTTCACCTGAAACGCAGAGGTAGGCAAATGACTGAGCATAAACGACTTAGATTCATTGAGATAATGGTTGCGATCGCTTTTGGCGGTTTGGTGATTTACCTGATGGCCACGGGCGCGTTGTCCTTATCAGGGCTGGAGCACCATTGGCCATATCCATCAAGATAACTGTAGTGACTTGCCAGGGTATGCTGAACACGGCGGATAAAAATAAAATTACGCTGTTCAGACGTTGCGTTCGGGCGAGGAAAGTACGGCGGAGATCCATAAGCTTAAACGCCGGCCGCTGAATCCCCCGCTCAGATCGGATGTCTTTCATCACGCCTAACCTATCAGGCGCTTCATCATATAAATGCTCAGTGGATCGGGCGAGTAATTGCCAAAGCGCGTTGTCTGTCGGTAGCCGGCTTTTCGGTACAGGCTAATCGCTTCGGGTTGGTTAACGCCGGTTTCCAAATACAGTTCGCCATATCCCAGCGATTGCGCTTTCTGCTCGATTACCTCGATCAATCGGTGCGCAATACCTTGCCCGCGAAAACGCGGATCAACGTACATGCGTTTGATCTCCGCAATTTTACCCTCAGAAATATACAGGCAGCCGCAACCCGCATAGTCGCCCGCGCTTTTTGCGACAAAAGCGCAGGTTTCTGACGACGTCATTTCCTCAACCGACACCGAATAGAACGAATCGGCGGGGTAAAGCGGTTGCTGGTAGTCGTCCAACGCCGTCACCAGCGCAGCAAAACCGGTATCGGTTACCGCGGTTTCTTCAATAGATACGGCCATTTTCGCTCCCATATAACTGTGGTCATCCTGATAACCACAGTATCACAGCGATTACAGCGTTCCTTTCTGGAGAAAGGCCCACAAAAACTGAAAGTCAGCAATGACTGCAATGTTCTGTCGATGGGGATGAGAAAAACCCTCGATATCATCGCCGATGGAACAGACCAGGAATACCTTGCGGAAAATGGCTTCTGGGGCCAATACCGAATGTGGCGAGTGAAATAATCATTATGGAAATACAAGGCCGCAAAAGCGGCCTCTTTTACTGTTACTGTCGGGTTGATAGTCGCGATGCCAACGCCACCCCCAACGCGGCGGCGGCCAGTACCATCGCGGTGGGGGCGGACCAGCCGGCATTAGCGACGATGCCGCTTATCGCTATGGGGGCGATCATCTGGCCCAGATAATTGCCTTGCATCACCAACCCCAGGCACAGTGGGGTGAGGGTCGGTTCCGGTGACGACATCGGCGTGGCGGCGAGGACGGTGGACGGAAGCATGCCGCTGATGGCGGAAAATAAAAAGCACAGCGGTATCAGCATATTCATCGGCGTTGCCGAGAAGAAGATACCGCTGCCGGTCAGCCCCATGGCGATAAAGGTCCCGGTGAGCAGCGTTTTGGCGCTAATCCCACGCGACAACAGTAAACCGGCGGAGAGATTGCCAATCATATTGACGGCTACGATCGCGGCACTGATGCTGCCCGTGCTGGCGAGCGATAGCCCGACGTGCTGCATCAAAAATAGAGGCAAAAAAGCCATTACCGCAAAGAACAGCAGGTTGTAGCTGGTAAATATCAGCGCCAGCAGCCCAGGCTGTCGTGCGCGCCACAGGCGGGACAACGCCTGGCGTAGGTCGATGTGTGAAGCCGCCGCGGAGCCGGTAGCCGCCCGGTAGGTCGTCAGCGGCAACAACAACGCGGCTAACAGCGTCAGAGCGGCGCTCGCCATCCAGCTTTGTTGCCAGCCGCCGAGCAACGGACCGAAAAACATCGAGAAGGCGATACCCGCCGGCATAAAGGTGCTCCAGATGCCAAACACCAGATTACGTTTTTGCGGCTGAACCACGCGATTGAGAATCGCTGGGGCGGCGACCACTACGATGACGAAACCCAGGCCCTCAATAAACCGCGTGGCGATCAGTCCGTTGAAGTTATGCAGGCCGGCGCCGACAAAGCTGGCGGCACTGATAATCACCAGTCCAAGGCACAGCAAGCGGCGATCGCCCCAGCGACGGACCAAAATGCCGGCAAGAATGCCGCTGAACACGCCAACGAAAGGGAAGGCCGAGATTATCCAGCTTAATGATTCCAGCGAGCGGCCGAACTCGCGTTGCAACTCCGGTAGTGCAATCGTTGCTTTGCCAACCTGCAGGGCTGCCGCAATACCGGCGAACACTATGTTCAGGATCGCCGGCCACTGGGTGGCATTGGGTGCCGTATACTCGATGGCGTCGGATTTTGTCGATATCATGATTCGCTCCGGGGGATAAAATCAGACTATGCGTTATGGCGAAAATAGCAGCAGTTCAATTGTTGCTTCACCTGCCCCAAAAACGTTCATTTCGAGCTTTTTACCGCTCCCCACAACGACTCAACTCGCTATTAACGCGCCCGATCACACAAAACCCCTGGCCGGGTTTCCTCCGTCATCGACACCATGATAGTTTCTATCAAATTCATGATGAGGAAGAGTATGGCAGGCAAGAAAACGACCCTGGCGGCTATTGCCAGAGAGGCGCATGTCGGTATCGCCACGGTTGATCGGGTGATAAACCAGCGTGCTGCGGTACGGCCGGAAACGGAGCGCAAAGTTATTGCGGCGGCGAAAAAACTGGGTTTTGCCCTCGAAAAGTCTCACCGGTTGTTTGAGGCGGCCGGGCAGTCGCCGGTGCGGCTCAAAATGGGCTTTATCCTGCTGCGCCGCGAACATTCTTTCTATGCGCAGTTAGCGGAAAGCCTGCTGGAACAGGCCGCGCCATACTGCGATCCGGCCCATCCGCCGCAGTTCATTTTTCATGACATCAGCGCGGTAGGCGATACCGCCGCTGCCATTACGCAACTGAGCCAGAGCGTGGATGTGATGGGGGTGGTGGCGCTGGATAACCCGATGATCCGTTATGCGGTCGAAGAAGCCAGTCGCCTGGGCGTTAAGGTGTTTACGCTGCTGTCGGATCTGTCGGTGCACAGCAGGGCCGGTTATGTTGGCCTGGATAACCAGCAGGCCGGTCGCACCGCGGCCTGGGCGGTAGAGCGTATATGTCGAAAACAGGGGGAAATCGGAGTTATCATCGGCGATAATCGCTTCCTGTGCCAGGAAACCTGCGAAATCAGTTTTCGCTCTTACCTGCGCGAACACCTGAGTGGCCACCGGGTGCTGGAGCCGCTACGCAGCTATGAACGGGCCGAAAGCGCCAGACAGGTAACCTTGAGCATATTGGCGCAGCACCCCGAATTGGTGGCGTTGTACGCGCCCTGCGGCGGCGTGGAAGGGATTATCGCCGCGTTGCGGGAGAGCGGCAGGCAGCACGACGTGATGCTGGTCTGTCATGGCCCGGTGGAAAACGCGGAGATGGCGTTGATCGACGGCACGCTGGATCTGATGTTGACGCATCGCATTCATGAATTCGCCGCGTCGGTCATCAACACCTTTGTCGCCGCCGCCAGCGGCGAACACCCTGGTTTTATGCAGATCATTAACCGCTTTGATCTGATCACCAAAGAAAATATCTGATCGCCGGCCCCGCTGCGGGCCGTTTCCCCCTGAGTTGCCGTCGATGTCTTGCAGAGTAGGGTCTGCCTGTATTTGATAAAAAACTATCATTTAAGATATCAAATTTAACGCGATCCTCATCAAAAAATGAAAGTTTCATCATTGATGGTTTCGAAATATTTGTTTGATACTGGCGTCACACCCACCTCGAAACGGAATGAAAAATGACCTTGCCTATCGCCAATGCCCCCTGCAGTTGGGGTGTGGATGATCCCAAAAATCCTTATCTTCCTCCTTACGCCCAAGTGCTGCAGGAGGCGAACGCAGCAGGCTATCACAGCATTGAGCTGGGGCCGTGGGGCTACCTGCCAATCGAGGCCGCGGCCCTGACCGCAGAGTTGCACCACCACCAATTGTCGCTGGTGGCCGGCACCATTTTTGACGATCTGGTCAGCGAGCAGAACTTCGCGCACATCCTGACGCTGGCCCATAACATTTGTCGCAATTTGTCGCAGGCACCTAAGGCACATCCCATTTGCGAAGGCCATTTCTCGCCGCCGTATCTGGTGATAATCGACTTCGGCAATCCACAGCGGGCCAGGTTCGCCGGGCAGTCATCGCAGGCACCGCGGCTGGCGCCAGACGACTGGAACCGGATGATCGGCCACATCAAAACGGTCAGCGAGATTGCCTGGCAGGAATATGGCGTCAGGCCGGTGATCCATCCACATGCCGGCGGCTGTATCGAGTTCGCCGATGAAATCGAACTGTTGGTCAGCCAGGTTCCGCACCAAACCGCCGGATTATGCCTGGACACCGGGCACCTGTATTACTCCGGCATGGATCCGGTTATCTGGCTCGAACGCTATTTCTCCCGGATTGATTACCTGCATTTCAAGGATGTTAACCCGCAGGTGTTCAATGACGTGCTGAAACGCGGGCTGGATTTCTTTACCGCTTGCGCACAAGGGGTGATGTGTCCACTGGGGCAGGGTGCAATTGATTATCCAGCCGTGCGCGAATTATTGACGGCGCGCGGCTATCAGGGCTGGATCACCATTGAGCAGGAACGGGATCCGCGTCAGGTGCAGGGCAGCCTGCAGGATGTGACGGAAAGCCTCAATTATTTGCGAACAGTCGGTTTTTAATCGGGAGAAACGTGATGATCAACGGCATTAAACCTCTGGAACGATCCCTGCGTTGGGGCATGGTCGGCGGTGGCGGCACCAGCCAAATCGGTTATATCCACCGTTCTGCGGCGCTGCGCGACGGCACTTTCACTCTGTTGGCCGGCGCGTTCGATATCGACGTGTCGCGCGGGTGCAGTTTTGGGCAAAGCCTGGGAGTGGCAGCGGACCGCTGTTACCCGGATTACGCCACGCTGTTTCGGGAAGAAGCCGCCAGGGCAGAGGGTATCGAGGCTGTTTCCATCGCCACGCCAAACAACACCCACTTTGCTATTTGCCAAGCGGCGCTGGAAGCGGGTTTGCACGTGGTGTGCGAAAAACCGCTGTGCTTTACCGCCGAGGAGGCGCAAATACTGGTCGAATTGAGCCAAAGGCAGCATAAAATTATCGGCGTCACCTACGGCTATTCCGGCCACCAGTTGATTTTGCAGGCCCGGCAGATGATTGCCGACGGCCTGCTGGGCGACATTCGCATTATCAACATGCAGTTCTCTCACGGGTTCCACGCCGCGCCGGTAGAGCAAGATAACCCCAGCACGCGTTGGCGGGTGGATCCGCGTTTTGTCGGCCCCAGCTATGTATTGGGCGATTTGGCTACCCATCCGCTGTTCCTGGCGGAAACCATGGTGCCGCAATTGAAGATCAAACGTCTGATGTGCAGCCGCCAGAGCTTTGTCAAAACCCGTGCGCCGCTGGAAGACAATGCCTACGTGTTGATGGAGTACGACAACGGCGCGGTCGGTTCAATGTGGTGTTCGGCGGTCAACAGCGGCTCGATGCACGGCCAGAAGGTGCGCATCGTCGGCGAGAAGGCCAGCCTGGAATGGTGGGACGAACAGCCTAACCAAATGCGATTTGAAGTACAGGGCGAGCCGGTGCGCATTCTGGAGCGGGGCATGCCTTACCTGAATCACGCTGCGTTGGCGGACGACAGGATTGGCGGCGGTCATCCCGAGGGGCTGTTTGAAGCCTGGTCAAATCTGTACCGACGTTTTGCGCTGGCGATGGACGCCACCGACCGGCGGGACGAGGCTTTCCTGGCAGATTTCTGGTACCCCGACGTGCATGCCGGGGCGATGGGCGTGCGTTGGGTCGAAAACTGCGTGCGTTCCGCCGATGCCGGCGCCAGTTGGGTTGAGTTTCGCTAAAGCCCCGTAAGCGAGGTGGGGCCTCGGCGGCATTATTTTAGTTCGCTTTTTCGCCACCCAGACGCCAGAGGGACGATACAGTGATCTGCCTCATTAGAGAAAGGGGGGAAAGGCTGATAGGGTAGGGGTTGGCCCAATCACAAGGAGAGAACGATGTTAGAGCAATACTACCCGGCGACGATGAGCTCCAAACCCGTCACGGACGAGCAGCATAAAAGGCTAGTGGCCGTACAGGCGGCGCTGGAGCTGATCAAGGCCACCTTGTCCGATACCAACGACGGCAACGGCGTGGATTTTCAACTGAAAGCCGCCGAAAAGCACATTGGCCCCATGGCGGATGCCATACAGGAAGCCTTGAAGTAAGCGCCTGCCGCCCATAATCAACCGCCCCTCTGGGCGGTTTTTTGCATTTTGTCCGGCATATTCGGATTGTTTGTCATAGAGCGAAACGGGAAAAGTTGTAAAATCGACCTCAGGATTATCTTAGGAAAGAGCGTGAGGAGAACGTTGATGAAGGATGTGCATATCGCACTGTCGGGCAGCTGTGTACGGTTGGCTTACCCGGGAGAAGACGTACTGGATTTTCCCGACCGGCTGTCATTCGGGCCGCTGTATGCGCTCGACGACGATGGCGCGTTGCAGGCCAGAACCCGCTGGTTGCGCGATTTATACCAATCCGTTCACGCGCCTGAGTGGGATACTTCCGAAGAGAGCCAGGCGGGGATGACGACGTTAAAAGCGCAACTTGCCGCCGTTACCGGGCAAGTGACCCTGTGGGTCGGCGATAACGCCGATGAACAGCTGATGCTGCGTGCACTGCTGCCGCTGCTTGGCGAACGCCCGATCTTTGTCGTCAACGTAACCGAACACACCGGGCGGCCGAGCACCCACTGGTGTGCGACGGAAATGCTGGAGCCCTTGTGGATCCGGCGACGTGAACTGACGTCGGCAGACAAAACCGCGCTCACCGCCGACTGGCATCGCTTGTTGGTGGAGAATGCCCCGGTGCGGATTTTTGCGGAAAACGCGGTTCGCGGTCAGGCGCAGGATTTTCATGACCGTCAACTGCTTGACGCCTGCCCTGACGATTACACCCAGGGTTCGCGGGTGGTGGGCGAGGCGATGGTGAATTCGCCTTATCCGGTGGGGGACACCTTTTTGAATTTCCGTCTGTACGCCTTGATTGCACAGGGGGCATTACAAGCTCAGACCGCCGGCATGAACATGAACCGGATCAAGGTCAAACTGGCATAAGTTCCCTCATGCTGCACGCGGATTTTTTGTGCCTTCCTGCGGAGAAAATAGGCCAAAGCGGTTTTCCCGGCCGTGCGGATCGGCTTATAATACGTCATTAACTGTATAAATAAACAGGTTGGTTGCAATGACGTTGGCTTTGGATGGTGAAAAAATTGGCCGTAACCGGTTTACCGGCGAGAAGATTGAAAACGGCACTTTCCGTAACTGTGATTTCTCGGGGGCGGATCTGACCGGCACCGAGTTCATCGGCTGTCAGTTTTACGATCGCGAGAGCCAGCAAGGCGGCAATTTCAGCCGCGCGCTGCTGAAAGACGCCAGCTTCAAAAACTGCGATTTATCGATGGCTGATTTCAGAAATGCCCATGCGCTGGGCATTGAAATTCGCGAGTGTCGTGCACAGGGCGCCGATTTTCGCGGTGCCAGTTTTATGAACATGATCACCACGCGTATCGGGTTCTGCAGCGCTTACATCACTAAAACCAACCTCAGCTACGCCAATTTTTCGAAAGTGGTATTGGAGAAGTGCGAGCTGTGGGAAAACCGCTGGAATGGGGCGCAGATCCTCGGTGCGACCTTTAGCGGTTCCGATCTTTCCGGCGGCGAATTTTCTTCATTCGACTGGCGTGCCGCCAACTTTACCCATTGCGATCTGACCAATTCTGAATTGGGTGAGTTGGACGTGCGCGGCGTCGATTTGCAGGGGGTAAAACTGGACAGTTATCAGGCGTTCCAGATCATGGAACGCCTGGGCATCGCGATTATCGGTTAGGGCCTAAGGCAGGCAACGCCGGCAATCTGGCGCAGGCATTAATCGACGATAAACAGCCGCGCACCGCCTTGCGTTGACGAGCGGTGCGGTTCGGCGTCGTCCGCCACCTGATAACTCATGCCCGGCAGCAGAACAAAGCGTCGGCCATCGGCCAACTCGGTATGCAATTCACCGCTCAGGCACAGAAGAATATGGCCTTTGGTACACCAGTGGTCCGCGAGGTAGTCGGCCGTGTACTCAACCATTCTGACGCGCAGGTCGCCAAACCGGCGAGTTCGCCAATAGGCCATGCCGGTAATGCCTGGGTGCTCCGTTGCGGCGATGTCTTGCCAGTCAGTGATACCGAAGGGGAGGTCGGTTATTTTCATGGATTTTCCTGGTAAACAGCCTGATAAATTGGGTACATCACCCATCGTCAACGCAGTAACTGCCGTATTCCCAGCCCGACGATCAACGTGCCGCAAATTCTGTCGATAGAGGCTTTGCTGCGGCGATAGGCGCTGGCAATAGGGGCGTGCGACAGCACCAGAACGACCAGTCCATACCAACAACCGGCAATCACCGCCACTTCCGCCAGCATGGCGGCGAAGGTCGCCGCTGAGACATGCGCCGGTGCCGCTGACGAGAATACCGCCGCGTAGAAGGCGACAGATTTAGGATTGGCAATATTGGTCGCGATCCCCTGTACAAAAGCGACGCGTGATCCGCTTTTTTCACGGGCGCTGGCGCTTATCAAACCTGAGACAGGTTTTGCTTTGGCGAACAGACGGCAACCAAACCAAATAAGATAACCGGCACCGGCGATTTTGACTGCCATCGCCAGCCAGGGGAACAGGGCAAAAACCAGGCCGATGCCGAGAATCGCGCCGCTGGCCCAGAACAGATTGACCAGCACGATACCGGCTACCAGAGCGAAAGCTTCCGCCCGGCGCGCAGATACGGCTTTATGCGCTACGGCGACAAAGTTGGGGCCAGGCACCACTACGCCGACCACATACAGGGTGAAAACGGCGATTACCGCGGACATATCGATCATCATGCTACAGCCGATCAGAAAGGAACATGTCAGCAGTTTTATAATGAATCGCGGCCACAATCCATCCTGATATCCGTGCGGAGCGGAAAATTTTTCTTCCGTCTTTATGCTGCCTTTCTCAGCGGCGAGCTTTCATCGTGTTGAACGTAATAAATTCATAGGGTGTATAAATATAATTATAAATATTCCTTGCTTAAATAATCTAGCTGTGTGTAAATAGCGTCATCGGTTTGTAGTACAGACCTTATGAAAGCAGTTTTAGTAAAGCAGTTCTCAGTATTAGTGATATCCCATAGATACCTCTTCTCCCGCGAATTACCTTCTCTAGTGCCCAATAAGTTTCCAACAAAAACAGACCTCTATCGCCTTATGGCGTCTCAAAATATAAAGGAAATATCTATGTCTACTAAAATGACTGGTTTGGTAAAATGGTTTGATGCAGGTAAAGGTTTTGGTTTCATCTCTCCGGCAGACGGCAGCAAAGACGTGTTCGTGCACTTCTCTGCCATTCAGAGCAATGATTTCAAAACTCTTGATGAAGGCCAGCGCGTTGAGTTCACCATCGAAAGTGGTGCAAAAGGCCCTTCAGCAGGCAACGTAGTGGTTTTATGATTTTAAGGTAATGTTTTATTTCTTGCGATAGCGATGATGGCTTAAGCCGGAGCGGATGAGAAATAAAAGCGTTGCTCGAATAAACTCCGGGTTCGCCCGGAGTATTAATGAATACGTCATTAGCTCAGCAGGAAGAGCGGCGGTGAATTTATTTACTGGCGGACTGGGGTTCGATTCCTCGATGACGTTCCAATAATTTATTATTGGCAACAGCAAAACAGATTGGCGCATAAATAATAAAGCGGCGTCTCAGTCTTTTTTTCTGTTGTGAAAAGGTTGTGCTTAGGCTGCGTAACGTTGGAGTGTTCGATGGACGCTTACGCCATAACATGACGGTCGGGAAAGTAACCGGCAACCATCTTTATAATACCCTGCCTAATAGTATCCATTTTTTAAACACACCCGAATAAAACAGGCTCTAAAAATATTTCCGTTTAATTTTAACGCAAAATAAAAAGCAGCGAAAGCATTGATAAAGCAGTGATCAAAGTTAATTGACCACCGCCGGAAGGTATTAAAATGCATAATACATTCGATATATTTTCAATAGGATATTTTATTCGCGTGTAATAATCTTGGCTGGTTATTTGAATGTTGCGCTGCTATCCGTTTTGGCAATGCACATCCGCCCAGTAAAGTGCCCGCCAGGTTGGCCAACCTGATATTCTCCGTGAAGGTGAATGTCGGTGTGGTCTGTTAGTTCACTGACGGTCACGGGAGAATGAAAATTATGGGCATATCCCTGACTAATAACCTTAGTGCCCGCTTCATTTTTTATTTCAGCATTATGCGCCGTGGCGCTAATGGCTGCACTATCATTAACATAAGTTTGCAAAACGGTTCGACTAACGCTTGGAGTGATAGTCCAGGTGCCGTCAATGTTATAAGTCACGTTAAAGGTGGTGAAACCGCCGGTGGCATCACATAACGCTGCATTCGCGGATGAACTGGTAAAGTTCATGACCGTTCCTGAAGTATATTGGCCTGTCTGTACGTAAAATTTGAGGATTGGCTGACAGTCCAGGTTGCTGCTGGGATTGACCGTTACAAAGTTAGATAATATCACGGTGCCGTTAATCAGTTGCACGGCGGAGCCGCCATTGTACTGGGTCAGTCCGGGATTATAGGTAGGAGATACGATGCGGAACGCTCCCGGCTGTACCCCCACTGCCGGGACCGGCGGAGCCAAGCCCAAGGCTGGGTTGACGATCATGGCGGAGCTGTTGTTGGTGGCTGCTCCGCCCGCGGCAGGTGTCAACCCGATGGGTTGAATAGCCGAAGTGTAACCTGAAGGTTGGCCAACCTGAGGCGGAGTGACCTGCTGTTGCACGCCGGCGTAGTACTGTAAATTCAGCAAAAATGTATAAACACTGCCGCCTTGAGACGATGGCAGGATGGGCGTAGACAGTAGGCTGTTGGAATAGACTACTGGCCCCCCTACATAAATAGACGGCTGTTGGAAGAAGAAAAAGTTTTGAAGAGATTGACTGTTGTTTGTGACATTAATTTGGATCAAGGTAGACATAGGTAACTCCTGCATTTAGATTTTGAAAAGAACATGGTTATTTCGATTAAAATAAGGCCGTGTCTACTAATTTCTTCGACAAAAGAAGTATAGATGAGTATTTTTTTAATGCTTGTGGACGATTCTTTTTTTTGTGTTGCGTTTGGAATGATGAATTATTCATTGATTAGCACTCTATTTGTCAATTGCCATTACTGTGGCGATATTTTATGGCTTGTTATTGAAATGCCGAGATCTTTTTAATTAATTCAAAAGTCATTGATTTTAATTGCATATTATATCTTTCTTGATTTTTATTAATTAATAATTTTGGATGAAAAAATATTCTCTATTTAAAACAATCACTCTAACTAAAAGGGAGGCTGACGGCATTTTTTTATTTTTATTTTAGATGCGATGACTTCATGGGGATAGATTGAGGATTTTCCCTGCTGTCTGCGGTGTGTCAGGTAATCTCTCTTTGAAATAGTTGCTGTGGTAAATTTTATTATATCCATCAATTAATTGGCTTAATTCCGAGAATGATTATTCCAGTGCATTGAAATTGCTATTAATACCTCTTTTGGGTTAATAAACCGCACGTTTTGACTGGCTCTTGCCCTCCATGAGTTTTATCCTCGGATCTCAGCAGGATTTGTATGATTTATAGAAATATATTCACATGGAGGAGGTTTCATGCGTTTCGACAATAAAGTGGTAGTGATCACCGGCGCAGGCAATGGGATGGGGGAAGCGGCGGCACGCCGATTTTCCGCCGAGGGAGCTGTGGTGGTGCTGGCGGACTGGGCTAAGGACGCGGTAGATACCGTTGCCGCCTCACTGCCGAAAGGCAGGGCGCTGGCGGTACACATCGACGTTTCCGACCCGGTTGCGGTTGAAAAAATGATGAACGAGGTGGCGGCAAAACTGGGCCGCATCGACGTGTTGCTGAACAATGCCGGCGTACACGTGGCGGGTACAGTGCTGGAAACCAGCGTGGCCGACTGGCGACGCATCGCTGGGGTGGATATCGACGGCGTAGTATTCTGTTCCAAATTCGCCATGCCTTATCTGCTGAAAACCAAGGGTTGTATCGTTAACACCGCCTCGGTATCCGGCCTGGGGGGCGACTGGGGCGCGGCATATTACTGTGCGGCGAAAGGGGCGGTGGTCAACCTGACGCGCGCCATGGCGCTGGATCACGGCGGTGACGGTGTACGCGTTAACTCGGTGTGCCCGAGCCTGGTGAAAACCAATATGACCAATGGCTGGCCGCAGGAGATCCGCGACAAGTTCAACGAGCGCATTGCGTTGGGGCGTGCGGCAGAGCCGGAAGAAGTGGCGGCGGTGATGGCGTTTCTGGCCAGCGACGACGCCAGCTTTATCAACGGCGCCAACATCCCGGTTGACGGCGGCGCGACCGCATCAGACGGTCAACCGAAGATCGTTTGATCCTTGGCATAAAGGGCCCAGCATGCTGGGCCCCTTGCATCACACCCCCATCCGATCTCGCAGCGTATAGTAAGCGGCGCCAATTGCGGTGAACGGAATTTGCAGGTTGCGGCCACCGAAGAACGGCAGGTGCGGCAGCTTGGCAAAGGCATCGAAACGCTCCGCATCGCCGCGCATCAGCTCGGCAATCAGCTTGCCCGCCAGATGGGTACAGGTCACGCCGTGACCGCTGTAGCCCTGCATGTAATACACATTATTCTCCAGCCGGCCGAATTGCGGCATGCGCGACAGCGTGAGAAGGAAGTTGCCGGTCCAGCGGTAGTCGATGCGAACGCCTTTCAGCTGCGGGAAGGTTTTCAACAGTTTTGGCCGGATCAGATTATCGATATCGTCCGGATCGCGTGCGCCATACACCACGCCGCCGCCGTACAGCAGGCGGTTATCGCCGGTAATGCGGTAATAATCCAGCAGGTAGTTGCAGTCTTCCACGCAGTAATTCTGCGGGATCAGCGACTGCGCCACTTCCGGCGCCAGCGGTTCGGTGGCTACCACCTGCGTGCCGCACGGCATGCTGCGTTTCGCCAACCGGGGTTCCAGCTTGTCGCCCAGATAAGCATTACCGGCCACAATCACATAGCGAGCCTTCACCTGGCCACCGGCGGTGTTGACCAGCGCCGGCTCGCCGTGGCGAATATGGGTCACCGCCGACTGCTCGAAGATGCGCCCGCCCTGCAGGCGAATCGCCTCGGCTTCACCGAGCGCCAGATTCAGCGGATGAATATGGCCGCCGCTGTGATCCAGCAGCGCGCCGACGTAACGTTCGCTGTTCACTTCTTCACGGATCCGCTCTGCGTCCAGCAACTCCAGTTGGGTATTGCCGTAGCGCTCCCAATGTTGTTTCTGCTCGATCAGCGCATGATATTGCCGGTTGTTCAGCGCGGCGAAGATGCCGCCGGGGCGATAGTCGCATTCGATGGCGTATCGCTTGATACGGCTGCGAATGATCTCTGCGCCTTCGAATATCATGCTGCCGAGCATCCGGGCGCTTTCTGCGCCATAGCGTTCTTCGATGACGTCAATGTCGCGGCTATAGGAATTCACCAACTGGCCGCCGTTACGGCCGCTGGCGCCGAAGCCGATACGGGCGGATTCCAGCACCACCACGTTGTAGCCCGCCTCTACCAGGAACAGCGCAGAAGACAGACCGGTGTAGCCACCGCCGACGATACAAACATCGCATTCAATAGATTCATTCAGTTGCGGGTAGGGCTGATGGCTGTTGGCCGAAGCCGCATAATAGCTTTTTACGTGTTCAGTCATGATAGGGGCCCTTATTCCAGCGAAATCCAGGTGGTTTTCAGTTCGGTGAATTTATCCAGCGCGTGCAGCGATTTGTCGCGGCCATTGCCGCTTTGCTTGTAGCCGCCGAACGGCACGGTCATGTCTCCGTCGTTGTAGTTATTGACGAAAACCGAACCGGCTTTTAACTGTCGAGCCATGCGGTGGGCGCGGGACAGGTCGCGCGTCCAGACGGCGGCTCCCAGGCCGTATTCGCTGTCGTTGGCTAATTGCAATGCCTGCTGTTCGCCGTTAAAGGACGTCACCGCCAGTACCGGGCCGAAAATCTCATCGCGCGCCACGCTCATGGCGTTATCCACCTGGATGAGAATGGTTGGGCCGAGATAACCGGCATGGCCGCTACGCGGGTGCTCGCGGCCATCAAGAAACAGCGCTGCGCCTTGGCTCAACCCTTGCTCGATATAATCGGCCACTTTTTCACAGTGAGCCTGATCGATCAGCGTGCCCATCACCGTGGTCGGATCGAGCGGATCGCCCGGTATAAAGGCTGCCGCATGCTTGCGCAGGGCTTGCAAGAATTCCTGTTGAATGCTCTCTTCCACCAGCAGCCGGGTGCCGGCGATACACACTTGCCCCTGATTGTAGAAGATACCCGCCGCCGCGGCCTGTGCCGCTTTATCCAGATCCGGGCAGTCGGCAAAAATGATATTGGCGCTTTTGCCGCCGGCTTCCAGCCATACCCGTTTCATATTGGATTGCCCGGCGTAGATCATCAGTTGTTTGGCGACCTGGGTGGAACCGGTGAAGGTAAGGGCGTCGACGTCGTTATGCAGCGCCAGCGCCTTGCCCGCATCGTGGCCGTAACCGGGGATGATGTTCAGCACGCCGTCCGGTAACCCGGCCTGTTGCGCCAGCTTGCCCAGATAGATCGCGCTCAGCGGGGATTTTTCCGAAGGTTTGAGGATCACGCTGTTGCCGGTGGCCAGCGCCGGGCCGAGTTTCCAGCAGGCCAGCAGCAGCGGGAAGTTCCAGGGTACGATAGCGCCAACCACGCCGATCGGCTCGCGTTCGATCAGCGCCAGTGCATCGCCGCCGGTGGGGGCGATTTCGCCGTAGACCTTGTCGACAGCTTCGGCGTACCAGCGCAGACAGCGGATAGCGCCAGGCACGTCGTCGCGCAGGCTGTGGAGGATCGGCTTGCCGGTATCCAGCGTTTCCAGCAATGCCAGTTCCTCTTGGTGCTGCTCCATCAATGCCGCCAGTTGCAGCAAGGTCGCCTTGCGTTGCGCCGGTGCGGCCCGTGACCAGTCGCCGCGCTCAAACACCTCGCGCGCCGCGCTGACAGCCAGATCGATATCGGCGCTGCTCCCCCGCGCCACCTGCGTCAATTCGCGCTGCGCGGCAGGATCCTCCAGGGTAAAGGTTTCGCCTTCAGCGGCCTCTTGATAACGGCCATTAATAAAGAGTCGGTTCTCAATATTCAGGGCTTGCGCCCGGTGTTGCCAATACTGCAGGTGATGGAAGTCCATGCCTTGCTCCGTTGATCAGAATGTCGTCGGGGTATGGGCGCTGATAATCCGGCAAATCCGCGCCGACGTGTTGCTGAAACTGTGGGGAATGCCGGTGTTGATGGCGTAGCTCTGGCCGGCCAACAGGTGATAGTTCTGCCCGTTGACCTGCAGCAGCACTTCGCCTTCCAGCAGGGTGCCGATCTCTTCCCCCTGATGTTTGATGCGTTCGCCGGTAGTGGTGCCCGGCTCGTAGGTTTCGATCATCATCGCCAGCGTACGGTTGGGGTCGCCGTTGTGGATCAGCTTCATCGACACCCCCTGGCTGCCAATCTCGATCAGGTCTTCATGATCGATGACAATCCGCGTTTCATCCGGTTTTTCCGGCTCGGCGAAAAATGCCGATAGCGACAATCCATACACCGTCAGCAGTTTTTGCAGCGTGCTGATGGCCGGGCTGACTTTGTCCTGTTCGATAGTGCTGATGGCGCTGTGGGTTAATCCAGACAGTTCGGCGGCGCGGCGCTGTGACAACCCTAGTTGCTGACGGATCTGCGACAGACGTTTCCCCGGTGCCAAGCTGACATCGCTCATAGGCGTTTTTCCTTTTGGTAGTGCCGGCAAGCGGTAATGAAGCCTTCAAACAACAGGCGCGACAGGGCGTACTCCTCACTGTTCCATTCCGGGTGCCATTGCACGCCCAGCGCGAAGGGCTGGTCACGCAGGCTGATCGCCTCCACCAGCCCATCGGCGGCATGGGCCTCGATGCGGACGTTGGGGCCGAGGGTTTTTGACCCTTGCCCGTGCAGTGAGTTGACCCAGAATCTGTTGCAATCCGGTATCAGTTGCGACAGCAGCCCGCCATCCTGAACGATGACTTCGTGGGCGGGGGCGTATTGTTGATCCAGCGGCAGATCGTGATCTTCACGGTGTTCGAGCAGTTCGGGCAGTTCAAACAAACGACGATGCAGCGTGCCTTGGGTGGCAACCACCATTTCCTGCATGCCGCGGCAAATGGCGAAAAGGGGAATGTGCCTGTCGAGCGCATGGCGGATCAGCGCCAGGCTCAATTCATCTCGCCCAGGATCGGCGTCAGGCTCATCGCCGTTTTCACCATAAAGGTGCGGCTGCACGTTACTGGGGCTGCCGGGCAGCAAAATGCCATCGAGGTGCGGCAGCAATTCTTCCAGCAGTGTGGGCTCCGCCAACGCGTGCGGCAGGGCGATCGGCAACCCTCCGGCGGTGATTACTGCATTCAGGTACTTTTCTTGCAAGGTCTGGGTGAGATGCTCGTTTAACCTATACCTGCACATCACTACGCCGACCATTGGTCTGTTAAATATATTGCCCATGCTATCCCCTTGGGTTGTTCGAAATTATGAACGATAAACTTCTTTAGTGCCATTTTCGTTCAATATTTTATAAATCTAGCAGTCGAATGGGCAATATTCAAACTCAAATTAACACTTGCAAAACAATTTTGTTGCAACTATGTTTCATTGGTGGGCATTATATTGAACGCGATGGTCAAAAAACATCGACAGCAATAAGTGTGAGAACCACTGACAAAAACATAGAATGGCGGGTGAATCATGCAGACCAACATAGTAGAAGTGGAAAACTTTGTTCAGCACAACGAAGAAAGGCGAAGTAGCGCGTTCCAGCGTGAAGTGAAGAAGTACCTGGAACGTTATCCATTGACTCAGCACGTTGATGTTCTGCTGACCGATCTCAACGGCAGTTTTCGCGGCAAACGCATACCTGTCAGTGGCCTGAGCAAGCTGGAGAAAGGCTGTTACTTTCCGGCGTCGGTGTTTGCGATGGATATTCTCGGTAACGTAGTAGAAGAAGCCGGGCTGGGGCAGGAACTGGGTGAGCCGGATCATATCTGTGTCCCGGTGCCGGGCACGCTGACGCCTTCGGCGGCGGATCCGCAATATATCGGCCAGGTACTGCTCACCATGCTGGATGAAGAGGGTACTCCCTTTGACGTTGAACCGCGTAATGTGCTGAACCGAGTGTGGCAGCGTTTGCGTCAACGCGGGCTTTCCCCCGTAGTAGCGGTAGAGTTGGAGTTCTATCTCATCGATCGCCAACGCGACTCAGAGGGCTATCTTCAGCCGCCGTGTGCGCCGGGCACTCAGGAGCGCAATACCCAGAGTCAGGTGTATTCCGTCGACAACCTTAATCACTTCGCCGACGTGTTGAGCGACATCGACGAGCTGGCGCGTTTGCAAGGCATCCCGGCGGACGGCGCGGTGGCGGAAGCCTCACCCGGCCAGTTTGAGGTAAACCTGCATCATACCGATAACGTTCTGCAAGCCTGTGACCACGCGTTGGCGCTGAAGCGCCTGATCCGCATGGTGGCGGAAAATCACAACATGCACGCCACCTTTATGGCCAAGCCCTATGAAGAACACGCCGGCAGCGGCATGCACGTGCATATCAGCATGCTCGACAAACAGGGCAACAACGTATTAGCCGATGACGACGGCGAAGATTCCGCACTGCTGAAGCAGGCGCTGGCGGGGATGATCGCCCTGATGCCTTCTTCTATTGCGCTGCTGGCACCCAACGTTAATGCCTATCGCCGCTTTCAGCCGGGCATGTACGTGCCGACCCAGGCTTCCTGGGGCCACAACAACCGTACCGTGGCGCTGCGCATCCCCTGCGGCGATCGCGACAATCACCGCGTGGAGTACCGCGTGGCTGGTGCCGATGCCAACCCTTATCTGGTGATGGCGACCATTCTGGCGGGTATTGTTTACGGGCTGGAAACGCCGTTGCCGCTGCAAGAGCCGGTGACCGGCAACGGATTGGAGCAGGAAGGACTGGCGTTCCCGATCCGCCAGAGCGATGCGCTGTACGAATTCGAGCATCAACCGGTGCTGAATGCGCTGCTCGGCGAAAGGTTCAGCCATGTTTACCTGGCCTGTAAAACGGATGAGATGGTGCAGTTCGAGCGCCTGATCACCGAAACCGAAATCGAGTGGATGCTGAAAAACGCCTGACCCCGCTCCCGAACTTACCGCGCGCGTCTGGCGCATTCCGCCGGCTATCCTGTGGCCTGCGAAGCTGCGCGCAGCGGTACAGCATTTCTTCCATCTGGGCGTACAGGACGCCGGCGAGGAAATAATCATGACAGCCATTACCCTTCCGTCAGTCAGCGCGGACGCGTGTCCGTGCCGCAGTGAATACGGGCCATCCGCAGGCCTCCGCTATCGCTTTTCCCGCCGCCCGAGCAGCAGTTTCCCCGCGGCCTCTCTGAATGACGTTAAACGGTTACCAGCAGAGGACAACGAGGGGAAGCGCTATGACGATTAATGCCACTGACTGTAATCCGGCGGCCAAGCCGCAGCTGCGCAAGAGCCTTAAACTGTGGCAGGTGGTGATGATGGGCCTGGCGTATCTGACGCCGATGACGGTGTTCGATACCTTCGGCATCGTGTCCGGCGTCACCGACGGCCATGTGCCTTCTTCCTACCTGTTTGCGCTGGTCGGGGTACTGTTTACCGCCATCAGCTACGGTAAGCTGGTACGCCAGTTTCCGACCGCCGGCTCTGCTTACACCTACGCGCAGAAAGCGATCAACCCGCACGTCGGTTTTCTGGTCGGCTGGTCCTCGCTGCTGGATTACCTGTTCCTGCCGATGATCAACACGCTGTTGGCGAAGATTTACCTGACCGCGCTGTTCCCCGAAGTCCCTCCCTGGATTTGGGTGGTGGGATTTGTGATCATCATGACGGCCATTAACCTGAAAAGCGTCAATCTGGTGGCCAATTTCAATACGTTGTTCGTACTGGCCCAGGTGGCGATTATTCTGGTGTTCATCTACCTGGTGGTGCACGGCCTGCGTAACGGCGAAGGGGTAGGAAGGGTATGGAGTTTGCAGCCGTTCATCAGTGAGAACGCGCATCTGTTGCCGATTATCACCGGTGCTACCATCCTGTGCTTCTCGTTCCTCGGTTTTGATGCGGTCACCACCCTGTGTGAAGAAACGCCCAATGCCGCCAAGGTGATCCCGCGCGCAATTTTCCTGACCGCGCTGTACGGCGGGGTGATCTTTATCAGCGTGTCGTTCTTTATCCAGCTGTTTTTCCCTTCCATTCAGCGTTTTCATCAGCCGGATGCGGCGTTGCCGGAAATCGCGCTGTACGTGGGCGGCAAGCTGTTCCAGGCCATCTTCTTGTGCACCACCTTCATCAACACGCTGGCTTCCGGCCTGGCTTCGCATGCCAGCGTTTCACGGCTGCTGTATGTGATGGGGCGCGATAACGTGTTCCCGGAAAAGTTCTTCGGCTATATCCACCCGAAATGGCGCACGCCGGCATTGAACGTACTGATGGTCGGGCTGGTGGCGCTGTCCGCGCTGTCTTTTGATCTGGTCACCGCCACGGCGCTGATCAACTTCGGCGCGTTGGTGGCCTTTACCTTCGTTAATCTGTCGGTTATCAGCCATTTCTTTATTCGCGAGGGGCGCAACAAAAGCTGGAAGGACCGTTTCAACTACCTGATCCTGCCTCTGATTGGCGCGTTGACGGTGGCGGTGCTGTGGTTGAACCTGGAAAAAAGTTCGCTGACCATGGGGCTGATCTGGGCGGCGCTGGGCTTTGCTTATCTGGTGTACCTCACCCGGCGTTTTCGCCAACCACCGCCGCAGTTTGAGCGGCAGCCGCAGCAATAACGACATCAGGCGGGTTTTCCCGCCTTTCTTTTTCTGCCGCCCGGCAGTAGAGTGAAAATCCCGATAAAAAATAACCCATTGGATCGTCTTCATGTTTTCTTTACCCACCCAGCATAAAGCCACGCTGTTCGGTTTATTGGCGATCCTGCTGTGGAGCAGCGTTGTTGGTCTGATCCGCAGCGTCAGCGAAGGGCTGGGGCCGATTGGCGGTGCGGCGATGATCTACAGCGTCAGCGCAGTGTTTTTGCTGCTGGTGCTGCGTTTGCCGAATTTGCGCCATTTTCCCCGTCTTTATCTGATCCTCGGCAGCCTGCTGTTTGTCAGCTATGAGATCTGCCTGTCGCTGTCTCTGGGTTATGCCAATACCCGGCTGCAGGCGATAGAAGTGGGGATGATCAACTATCTCTGGCCCTGTTTTACCGTGCTGATGGCGCTGGTGTTCAACGGGCAAAAAGCCAAATGGTGGCTGTTGCCTGGCTTACTGTTGTCGCTGTTCGGTATTGGCTGGATCATGAGCGGCGAGGGCGGGTGGTCGCCGGCGCAGATGCTGGAGAATGTGCGCAGTAACCCGCTGAGTTATTCGCTGGCTTTCAGCGGCGCAGTGATTTGGGCGCTGTATTGCAATCTGACCAAAAAAATTGCGCAGGGCAGCAACGGCGTGGTGCTGTTTATTGCGCTGACCGCCGTGGCGCTGTGGCTGAAATATGCCTTCAGCGACGAAAGCGGCATGCAGTTCACCTGGCCGGTGACCCTGACGCTGCTGTGTGCCGGCGCGGCGATGGGGGTCGGTTACGCGGCGTGGAACGTCGGTATTTTGCACGGCAACATGACGCTGCTGGCGACGGTATCCTATTTTACGCCGGTGCTGTCGGCGGTATTCGCCGCGCTGGTGCTCGATACTTCGCTAACGGTCAGTTTCTGGCAGGGCGTAGTGATGGTCACGCTCGGCTCGCTGATCTGCTGGCAGGCAACCCGAGGAAAGTAACGGAAATTTTCAGTCGACCCTGGGATAGTGGGCTAGAATTTAACTATCGATTGTGCCTGAAGGAACATAAAAATGAGAGACGATATCCAATTCATTCAGCAGCCAGTGATTGACGATGAAAACTATATGCGCGGTGATACTGTGCGTCTGACCACCGCTAATTTGCGTCATGAATACCAGCTTGATGTCGGCATTCTGCGCCGGGAAGGCAAGTTGATTTTCGGTTCCGTGGTTGCCGCTGCGCCGAAGGTGGACATTCCCCCTAAAGAGTGGGAGGTGGCTCCGGGGCAGGAAGTGGTTTTCCGCCAGGAAAATATTGCCAAAGCGGTGCCGGGCGTGCGTTGAGTTTTCCACGGCCATCAGACCCATTTTCCACTCATCTCTTTTCTTCAGCCGGCCATTTTTGAGCCGGCTTTTTTTGGCCTGAAAATGCCATCCGCACTCATTTTGGGTGTCGTGCATAATTGGCACAAAAACTGCTTTATAAATCACCGATCATGACAAAAATCACATCGAACGTGAATTTGCATGAAACATAATTTGACAAATGTGAACGCAATCGATTACCTATTCGCGAAATGCATAACTGGATCACAGATTATTACACTCAGTGATTTCTATAATGCGCGCGTCGCCCGAGAAGTTTGTCAGCGGGGCAACGCCAGGTGTCGTCAGACTCATTGTCATCTTTTCTAACGGGCAGGAAATGGCCCTTTAAGCATGTGGTAATAAAAATGAAAAAAATAGCTCTAGCAGCAGGTGTATTGCTCGCCGCGTCTTACAGTGCATCATCAATGGCTGATAGCAAAGACAGCGAATTCGTTTCGGATTGGTGGCACCAGAGCGTTAACGTGGTGGGGAGCTACCACACCCGTTTCGGACCTCAGTTGAACAACGATGTGTATCTTGAGTATGAAGCCTTTGCCAAAAAAGATTGGTTCGATTTCTATGGCTACGTCGACGTGCCTAAATTCTTCGGTGTCGGCAACACGCCGGATCGCGGGATTTGGGACAAGGGCTCACCGATGTTTATGGAGATCGAACCGCGCTTCTCCATCGACAAGCTGACCGGCACCAATCTGGGCTTTGGCCCGTTCAAAGAATGGTACTTCGCCAACAACTACATCTATGATCTGGGCCACAACGCCGATGGCCGTCAGAATACCTGGTACATGGGCCTGGGTACGGACATCGATACCGGCCTGCCGATGAGCCTGTCGATGAACATCTATGCCAAATACCAATGGGAAAACTACCAGGCTGCCAATGAGAACAGCTGGGACGGTTACCGTTTCAAGGTGAAGTATTTTGTGCCGTTGACCCAGCTGTGGGGCGGTAATTTGAGCTACATCGGTTTCACCAACTTTGACTTCGGTTCCGATCTGGGCAAAGACAGCAACTGGACCGACGGTACAGGCAAACAGGTGCGCACCAGCAACTCGATCGCATCCAGCCATATTCTGGCGCTGAACTACGATCACTGGCACTACTCGTTCGTGGCCCGTTACTTCCATAACGGCGGCCAGTGGCAGGACGGCGCGGAGATCGGTACGCCGCAGGGCCCAATTAAATCTACAGGCTGGGGTTACTACCTCGTGGCCGGTTATAACTTCTGATTTTCCGTGGTATCAGAAACAGAAAACCCCGCGTTGCGGGGTTTTTTTTGTCATCACTGAGCTTGTTCACCGGGTAAATGTCTCACCGGCATAAATAATCGTCCTTTGATTACATGGCATTCATTATCGATCCAATGGATGATTTGTTCACGGCTCACGCCTTCGGATTGCGCGTAGCGGTGAAGATCGCCATTAAAGTGCTGAGTGATGTATTCCATGAGGGTCATTTGCATGTCTTTTGCTCCTGAACGCCCACCCGTTGCCAACTGGCCACCGCGGGAGGTTAAGGTTTCTCAGACGCTGAATTTAAAGTATTGGCTACCAAATCTCAACATAAAGCACCGGGTTGGTGCGACAGGCGTCAAATTTAGCAGGAAAAAGAATCCCGCACGGAGAGGCGGGAAGCATTCAGTTTATCATTCTGGACGATAAAATAAGATTTGAGGTGCGACGAAAAAGAGCAGACTAACTCTTTTTGGTACCTTTCCAAGGTACTGGAAGACTTATTTTGCCGCAAGAAAAATCTTGTCGCCAAATTCGGTTTTTTCGAATAGTTTTGCGCAGGAATAATCTTTCATCAATTTCCTTACGCTTGCCAGCCCGCCTGCCTTGTCAGGGTTCCTTATCTCGGATTTTTCCTCATCCTTTATGGGGGGAATTAACGCTATAGTTAATGTAATACCCCAAGCAGGAAGTCATAACATGAACAAACGTCGTACTACTCTCACGGCGCTGGCGTTGATCGTATCGTTGGGCCTGTCCTCTGCGCCGGCGTTCGCCGATAAGGGCGGCAATGGTCACGGCAATGGTAATGGCGGCGGTCACGGTAATAGTCAGGGCAACGGTAATGGTCACGGCAATGGCAATAGCGGTGATCATGGCAAGGGCAATAAAGACAACGGCTACAAAGCCAAAGGTGACGAACGCGATCTGGTGTCGGTGAATATCTCTCACGACCGGGTGCGTTCGCTGGCGCTGAATTACGGTCTGACCGGCTATCGTTCTCTGCCGCCGGGCATCGCCAAAAACCTGGCACGCGGCAAACCACTGCCTCCAGGCATCGCCAAGAAAATGGTGCCGTCTTCAATGCTGCGCGATCTGCCGTCCTATCCAGGTTACGAATGGCGTATCGCCGGTAACGATCTGGTGCTGGTGGCGCTGAGCACCGCCATTGTGGCTTCGGTGATTAACGGCGTGTTTGACTAACACCGGCCTCTTCGGCTCAAAGCCTCGCTTCGGCGGGGCTTTTTTCTTTCCGAGGGAGAGTTGCCTGAGCGGCGGCGATTGTGATGAACTCTGTTTCCATATTTGGGCAAACAAAAAGGAAAGGGTTATGTTCAGAGCGTTATTGTTCGTCTGCTGTCTGGCCAGTTTTTCAGCGCTGGCAGGCGACGGGGCGCAGCTTGGCGAATTGGTCAACCAGCGTCTGGCCTATATGAAAGACGTCGCCGGTTACAAAGCGCAGCAGCATTTGCCGATCGAGGATCTGGAGCAAGAAACCAAGGTGCTGGCGAGCACAGAAGCGGAGGCGGGCAGGTTAGGGTTGGCGCCGCGCTCGGTGCGACCGTTTATTGTGGCGCAGATGGACGCCGCCAAGGCGATTCAGTACCGCTATCGCGCAGACTGGCTGGCGACGCCGGAAAGCGATTGGCAACCGCGCCCGCTGAATAGCGTGCGGCCGCAACTCGCCGAGCTGAGCAATCGCATTCTGCAACGGCTGGCGCAGCAATTAAAGGCCGGGCCGTTGACGGAACAGGCTCGCGGCGCTTTTGTCAGCGCCATTCGTCAGCCTAATCTCAGCGATGCCGACAAGCAGCGGTTGTTCACCGCCTTGCTGGCGGCCAGGGCCGACAAGGCGGGCTGAGCGGCGTCGCTAATCTCGGCCGGCGCTGCTGCGCTGAAAGGTCAGCACCCGGCTGCGGTTGGCGATCAAATCCACGCTGTAGCCGCGAAAGTATAAACAAAAGCGTTTTAGCCACGGGCCGTCGTGGCTTTCCACCAGCATACGGCCGTTGCCGAGTGAGCTGACGGTGCCGGTCTGCGTCGCCGGACCCACGCCGATGTGTATTTGATTGCCGCAAATCTCGAAGGCGGTGCGGTACTGCGGGTGATACCAGAAACCCTGAACATGTTTCAGGCAGTCGCCGTTGGGCGTTACCGGCAGAAAGCTGCGCGCCACGTGGCCCACTTCGCCTTCAACCGCTTCACCGGTCCATTTCAGCCGCATTGGCATATGGGCAGAAAGCGACACCGCGTAGCCGTCGTCGGCCTGATAAAGCGGCTCGCCGGTCCCCAAATAGGTCACATTACCGTCCTCTACCTCCAGCCAGTAAGGTTCGGCCACCGTAGCGTAAATGCCATCGGGAATGGCGGTGCTGCGCTGGGGTAACGCCTCACCGAGCAGGGCGGCCATCACCTGTAGCGCCATGCCAAAGCTGTCGCAATCCTCGCGGTTGGCCACCAGCGCTACCCCAGCCTGCCGATCGGGTGCCAGCAGGAAATAGCTTTTGTAACCGGCGTGTGAGCCGCCGTGGCCCAGCAACCTATAGGTACCGAGCGGGGTTTGCGCCAGCCCCAGACCGTAAGCGCTGAGCTGGCCCTGATTGATCCGCCGTGGGGCACTGAGCTGCGCCAACACGCCGTGGCCCGGGCCTTCATCCGCCAGCAGCGTTTGTAGCCAGCAAGTGAGGGCATTGGCGCTGCCGGTCAGGCTGCCGGAAGCGGACAGATGCAGGCCGGCGCTGGCCAGTTGCCAACCTTGCGGGGAACGCCAGTAACCGGGTGCCAGCCCAGGCACCACGTCAAACCAGCTTTCGGGCGCCCGCAGCTGAACCTGCAGCGGTTGGGCAATATGCTGTTGCACCAGTTGATCGAAATCGTAGCCTTTGGCTTTCAGCGCCGCCTCAACCAGCCGGTATCCGGTATTGGTGTAGGCGACTTCGCTGCCGGCCGGATAATTGAGTTCACGCAGGCCCTGAAGGAACTGCATCACCGGCTGCGCATCGCTGCGGGTATGCACCGAGATGCCGAGCAGCCCCAGCGTTTCACGCACGTCGGGCAGTCCGCTGGTCATGTCCAGCGCCTGGCCGACGGTCACGTCCGCCAGCGGAGCATGCAGTTCAGGCAGTAAATCGCCGAGGCGATCGCGCAGATTGAGGGCGTTGCCGGTGGCGTTCAGCGCCAGCGCGGCGAAAATATGTTTGGTGACTGAGGCGTAGCGCACCACGCTGTCGGCGGTAAAGGGGGTGTTTTGCGCCAGATCGGCCAGGCCGGCGCTGGCGGTCGCCCGTATCTGCCCGGCGTCGAACAGGGTCATTGCCCCGCCGGGTTCGCCATCGGTGCGCCAATTCGCCAACAGCCGATCGGCAACGGCCTGTGCGGCACGCCAGTTTAACGGGGTTTCAGACATGGTAGCCTCCAGAGTAGGTCATCAATTTGGGCCTTGCGCCGTGCACCCGGATCCCATAGCCGCCTGGGGCGCTGGGAGAGGGGTTTACGGGAGTTTATACCCAGGCCATCGCCGGGCTTTTCGGCAGAGTGTGGCGTACCGCGCGATCCCTATGCCGCTGTTTTGTGCGTTGTCCGACCAGGTACAAGGGTTTTCACTCAAACTGCGATGCAGTGCGCAAATTGAAACCAAGGAAGGAAAGGAGGCATGATTTATGCCGCAAAATCAGGAGGGGAAGTGACGCCGGGGCAAGACAAGCGGCCCCGGCTTGGCATAGACGGTGGGTTAACGCGGTTGCCCGCAGGACAGCAGACTGTCGATCATTTGCTTCAGCAGGCGCTGCAAAGTGGCCGCACGCTGCGGCTCGAAGGCAAAGGGATACTGTTCGGACATGTAGTTCACCTGCGCCAGCTCCAGTTGAATCGCATGCTGCTGTTGCTGCGGCTGACCATAAGCACGGGTGATGTACCCGCCTTTAAAGCGGCCGTTAAGCACATGCGTGAACTGCTGTTGTTGTTCGCAGCAGGCCACCAGGCGATCGCTCAGCGCCTGGGCGCAGCTTTCGCCGCCGTTGGTGCCCAAGTTGAGATCCGGCAACTTGCCGTCGAACAATCGTGGGATCACCGAGGCGATGGAGTGCGCATCGAACAGCAATGCGTAGCCGTGTTTGGCTTTCAGTCGCGTCAGTTCATCCTGCAATTGCTGGTGGTAGGGCTGCCAGATTTGCTGTAAATAGCCGGCACGCTCTTCGTCCGACGGCGCTTTACCCGGCAAAAAGCTCGGGCGACCGTCAAACAGCACGTCAGGGTACAGACCGGTGGTGGCGGTGGCGTACAGCGGCTTATCGTCCGCCGGGCGGTTCAGATCGATGACAAAACGCGAGTAGTTGCCGACCAGCACGCTGGCACCCATAGTGCGGGCAAACTCATACAGCTGCGGGATATGCCAGTCGGTATCGGGCAGTGGCCGCGCCTCTTCGGTCAAACCGGCTTCGACCGCCGGCGTCAAGCGGGTGCCGGCATGGGGAATGCTGATCAGCAGCGGCAGGCTGCCGGTCTGGAAATTATAGGGATCGCGAATGGTCATTGACGTACTTCTCCTCGGAAAATCACCGTACAGGGCAGTTGTCCGCCCAACCAGTAAGCCAGCTCAGCCGGCCGGGAAAGCGGCCAGTGCACAAAATCCGCCACCTTGCCGGTTTCCAGCGTGCCGTGGCTGTCCTGCAGGCCCAGCGCTTTGGCCGCGTGCACCGTGACGCCCGCCAGCGCTTCTTCCGGCGTAAGGCGGAACAGCGTGCAGGCCATGTTGATCATCAGGCGCAGCGACAGCGCCGGGGAGGTGCCCGGGTTGGCGTCGCTGGCGATCGCCATTGCCACCCGGTGCTTGCGGAACAGATCCACCGGCGGGCACTGGGTTTCGCGCAGCAGGTAATAAGCGCCGGGCAGCAGCACCGCAACGGTGCCGGCATCGCCCATCGCCCGGGCATCTTGCTCGGTGGCATATTCCAGGTGATCGGCGGAGAGCGCATGGTGATGCGCCGCCAACTCGCTGCCGCCGAGGGCGGAAAGTTGTTCGGCGTGCAGCTTCACCGGCAGGCTGGCGGCTTCGGCGGCGGCGAACACCCGCTCAACCTGCGCCGGTGAGAACGCCAGATGCTCGCAGAAGGCGTCGACCGCATCCGCCAGCCCGGTGGCGGCGGCCTGAGGAATAATGGTGTTGCACACCAGATCGATATAATCGTCGGCGCGATTGGCGTATTCCGGCGGCAGCGCGTGGGCCGCCAGGCAGGTGGTTTTCACCTCTACCGGCAGCATTTCGCCAAGCCGGCGCGCCACGCGCAGCATTTTCAGTTCGCTTTCCGGCGTCAGCCCGTAACCGGACTTGATCTCCACGCAGGTTACACCTTCCGCCAATAGCGGCCGTAAACGGAACAGAGCTTGCTCGAGCAGCGCCTCTTCGTCGGCGTCGCGGGTGGCTTTGACCGTGGAAATGATGCCGCCGCCCTGGGCTGCGATCTCGGCATAACTCACGCCGTTCAGGCGCTGTTCGAATTCGCCGCTGCGGTTGCCGCCGAACACCAGATGGGTATGGCAGTCGACAAAGCCCGGCGTGATGATGCCGCCGTCGAATTTCACCCTTTCATCGGCGATCAGCCCCGCAGGCAGCGCGGCATATTCGCCCACCCAGACGATTTTGCCTGCACGCACGGCGATCGCGCCATCGCTGAGGGTGTGATACTTGCCGTCGCGCATGGTGACGATGTCGGCCCCGTGCCACAGGCTGTCGCAGTGAATCTCAGACGTCATTGCTTTCCTCCGCCGGAGCCTTGGCTCCCACATGGTTGTATATACAATTAAAAACAACCTAGCGCATTCACCGGTTTGTCACAAGAGGCGGGGTAAAAATTTGTTATCGGGATGTGATCGCGGAGGGAGGGCGGGCGCAAAGGCTGCACCCGCAGAGGAATTAAACGTCGCTGGTGAAACGGCCGAACAGCTGATAGCGGCTGCCGGGATACAGCAGGCGCGCCGAGGTGACGACGTTTTTGCCGGACCAGGTGCGGCGGTGAATCAACAGACCCGGTTCGTGATCTTCCAGTTGCAGCAGATCGCGCTCATGGCTGGTGGGTACTACCGCTTCCACGATGTGCTCGCCGGCGGTCAGCGGAGCGGCTTGCGTCAGGTAGGTATACGGCGTCACGCGGTCGAAATCCTGCTTCATGTAATCGGGCGCCACTACCGGATTGACGCAGCGGTCTTCCACCTGCACCGGCAGGTCGTTTTCGTAATGCACGATCTGCGAATAGAACAGCTGCTGGCCGGGTTGAATACCCAGCGCGAGCGCTTCTTCTTCGCTGGCCGGGCGCGCTTTCAGCTGCAGGATCTTGCTGCTGTGGCGATGGCCGCGGGCGGCGATTTCGTCGGCGATGTTATGCACTTCCAGCAGCGCGGTATGCGCTTTGGCCTCGGCGACGAAGGTGCCGACGCCTTGCATGCGGATCAGAAAACCTTCGCTGGTCAGCTCGCGCAGCGCGCGGTTGATGGTCATGCGGCTGACGCCCAGTTCCGCCACCAGTTCACTTTCAGAGGGCACGCGCTGGTGCGGCAGCCAGTGGCCCGCACGGATTTGGTTTACGATCGCCTGCTTGACCCGTTGGTAGATCGGGGCGGGGGTATCGCTCATTGCAGCAGCCAGTTGTAACAGGGTCTGTTGATCCACCACGACGTTAACCTCGTCAAATAAAAAAATAATAACACCAGTTTACTGTTGATGTCGGCGTATGTATATGTATATACAACTAAGGGCCGGTTCGCCATAGCAATGCGATGGGCCTGTGCATTTTCGGATGCGTGATCCTCGCGCGTTATTAGCCGTTACATTAACAGTGGAATACTGCCATGCCTGCTTATTTTGCCTCACGCGCTCTGCTCCCTGAGGGGTGGGCGCATAACGTCCGTCTGGACGTCGATGCGCACGGTCACCTGGCTCAGGTGATTGCCGATTCAGATCCCGAAGGTTGCATTCGCTTGCACGGCGATGTGGTGCCGGGCATGCCGAACCTGCATTCCCACGCCTTTCAGCGTGCGATGGCCGGGCTGGCAGAGGTCGCGGGCAACCCGCAGGACAGTTTCTGGACCTGGCGCGATCTGATGTATCGCCTGGTACAGCGACTGACCCCGGAGCAGGTGGAAGTTATCGCCCGACAACTGTATATCGAAATGCTGAAGGGGGGATATACCCAGGTTGCCGAGTTCCACTATCTGCATCATGGCGCCGACGGCAATCCTTACGCCGATCGCGGCGAAATGACCGGTCGGCTCAGCCAGGCGGCGCAGCAGGCCGGGATCGGCATGACCTTGCTGCCGGTGCTGTACAGCTACGCCGGTTTTGGCGCTCAGCCCGCCCAGCCGGGGCAGAAACGTTTTATTCAGGATGCGGACAGCTACCTGCGACAGCAGCAGGTGATTGCCCGCCAGGTGGCGGACCAACCGCTGCAAAATCAAGGTCTGTGCTTCCATTCCTTGCGTGCGGTGGAACTGAGCCAGATGCAGCAAATCCTGGCGGTGTCGGACAGCGCCTTGCCGGTGCATATTCATATCGCCGAACAGCAAAAAGAGGTCAATGATTGCCTGGCCTGGAGCGGTCAACGCCCTGTGGCCTGGCTCTATGAGCACATGCCGGTGGACTCGCGTTGGTGCCTGGTGCACGCCACCCATCTCGATCGCGCAGAGCTGGAGCAATTGGCGCGCAGCCAGGCGGTGGCCGGCCTGTGCCTGACCACCGAGGCCAACCTGGGCGATGGCATTTTCCCCGGTGACGCCTATCTGCACCGTCAGGGGCGTTGGGGCATAGGTTCCGACAGCCACGTGTCGCTCAACGTAGTGGAAGAACTGCGCTGGTTCGAATACGGCCAGCGACTGCGCGATCAGCGCCGTAACCGCTTGACCACGCCACAACAACCGGCGGTGGCGGACGTGTTGTACCAGCAGGCATTGCAGGGCGGTGCGCAGGCCTGCGGCGCGCCAATCGGCCGTTTGCAGAGCGGCTACCGCGCCGATTGGCTGGTACTGGATGGCGACGATCCTTATCTGGCCGCAGCATCCGATGCCTCGATCCTCAACCGCTGGCTGTTCGCCGGTGGCAAAGAGCAAATCCGTGACGTTTTCGTCGGTGGCCGTCAGGTGATCGAACAGGGGCGTCACGCGTTGCAACAGCAAAGCAGTGCGGAATTCCTGCAAGTACTGAAAACTTTCCAGCAGGAGGCGTGATGAGCCTGACCCGTTTTGATTTTGATTCCCTGCCGGTGACGCCCTGGCGCAACGGCGGCGGCGAAACCCGTGAGATCGTCTGCTGGCCGGCGGGGGCGCAAGACTTTGACTGGCGCGCCAGCATCGCCACCATCGCGCAGGACGGCCCATTTTCGGCATTTGACGGCATCGACCGCTCGATTACCCTGCTGGAGGGCGACGGCGTGCATTTGTTCAGCGCCGGGCACATCGATCACCGACTGTCGCAGATTGGCGAGCCGTTCGCCTTTTCCGGCGACGTGGCGTTGAACGCCACGCTGCTGGGCGGCGCCAGCCAGGATTTCAACATCATGACCCGACGCGGGCGCTGGGCGGCCAATGTGCAGCGCATTACCGCCGGCGTGGCATTGCCGGCAGGCCACGCCGGTGTGCTGTATGTGTTGCATGGAACCTGGTCATTGGTGGGCGGCGTCACGCTGTCGGCGCGTCAGGGCGGCTGGTGGTCGGCCGAACGTCACGACGGGCAGTTGACGCCGCTGGCGAAAGAGAGCCTGGCCCTGTGGGCCGATATTCACCCGGTTTAATCCGCTCATCCGGCAGGCGGCGCCCTTGCTCCAATTAGGTGCGCCGCTTGCGCCATCATGATTCACCCGCACCCGGCATCGTCTTCCTGAAACCCGTTTCTCCGCCTCCCGCGCTGCTTGCGCATTTGGCACAGTCTTTGCTCCTGTCACTTCGCTTGTATAGACAAGACTATACAGAGCCTTTCTGGCGCCCGCGGTGGGGCGTTTTATCGGCAAGACAGGAGCACAGCATGAGCAAGGGTTTTTCCGTGAAAACGGCAATGGGAACACTTTCGATCCTGGCAGCAGCGACAGGATTTTGCGGTTTGACGGCAACGGCGGCGCAGGCGGCCGATACGCCGGTGGCGATTGGCATCTCCGGCTGGACCGGCTTCGCCCCGTTAACGCTGGCGGACAAGGCCGGGATTTTCAAAAAGCATGGCCTGGATGTCGATCTGAAAATGATCCCGCAAAAAGACCGCCATCTGGCGATCGCTTCCGGTGCGGTGCAGTGCGCCGCCACCACGGTGGAAACCTACGTCGCCTGGAACGCCAACGGCGTGCCGATCACGCAAATCGTGCAGTTGGACAAATCCTACGGGGCCGACGGGCTGGCGGTGCGCAACGGTATCGACAGCGTGGCGCAGTTGAAGGGCAAGACGGTGGGCGTCGATGCGCCCGGCACCGCTTCCTATTTTGCGCTGGCGTGGATCCTCGACAAAAACCACATGACGCTGAAAGACGTCAAGCTGGCCACCTTGTCACCGCAGGCGGCGGCGCAGGCTTTCAATGCCGGGCAGAACGACGCGGCGATGACCTACGAGCCTTACCTGTCGACGGTCCGCGACAACCCCAAGCAGGGCAAAATCCTGGCCACCACGCTGGATTACCCGATGGTGATGGATACGCTGGGCTGCACGCCGGACTGGTTGAAGAAAAACCCGCAGGCGGCGAAAGCGCTGGTGGAGAGTTATTTCGACGCGCTGGAGATGATCAAGGCGCAACCGGATAAATCTTACGAAATCATGGGCGCGGCGGTGAAGTCCAGCGGCAAGCAGTTTGCCCAGTCAGCCGGCTACCTGCGTTGGCAGGATCGCGAGCAGAACCGCAAGTTCTTCAATGGCGAAATCGCCGATTTCAGCAAAGAGGCCGCGGCGCTGCTGCTGGAAATGCGGGTAATCCGCAAACTGCCGGACATCGGCACGCTGTATGACGCCAGCTACGTAAACCAGCCATGAAGGAGTCCGAAATGAATTCACCCCTCAGTTCGGTGGCTGAACTGGAACGGGAGCCTGCGGCGCTGCCGCCCGCCAAACCGCACTGGCATAACCCGATGATGGTGCCGCTGCGGCCGGTCACCGGCAGGCTGCGCGGTTTTCTCGGCCTGGCTTTCTTCGTGCTGTTTGTGGCGCTGTGGGGGCTGGCGACCTTCACCGGCCTGGTGTCGCCGACGTTTCTGGCCGATCCGTTCACCATGCTGCGCGAAGGCGTATTGTTGTTCACCGAGTACGATTTCTCGCTGGATATCGGCATGACGGTATTCCGGGTGCTGAGCGGTTTCCTGCTGGCGGCGGCCATTGCGGTGCCGCTCGGCATCATTATGGGTTCGTACAAGCTGGTGGAGGCGTTTCTCGAACCCTTCGTCTCGTTTTGCCGCTATTTGCCGGCATCGGCGTTTGTGCCGCTGTTGATCCTGTGGGCCGGCATCGGCGAAATGCAGAAAATCCTGGTGATCTTTATCGGGTCGTTCTTCCAGATTGTGCTGATGGTGGCGGTGACCGTCGGCGCCGCTCGGCGCGATCTGGTGGAGGCGGCCTATACCCTGGGCGCTTCCAACCGCAGCGTGGTGCGAAGGGTACTGATCCCCGGCGCGGCCCCGGAGATTGCCGAACTGCTGCGTCTGGTGCTCGGCTGGGCCTGGACCTACGTGATTGTCGCCGAACTGATTGGCTCTTCCAGCGGCATCGGCCACATGATTGTCGACAGCCAGGCGCTGTTGAACACCGGGCAGATTATCTTCGGCATTATCGTCATCGGCTGTATCGGTCTGCTGTCCGATCTGCTGTTCAAGGCGGCTAACAAGCGCCTGTTTATCTGGAGTTCTCTGCGATGAAAGCCGACAAGCTCAACGTCAGAAAGGTATCGCGGATCTTTACCGGGCCGCATGGCGAGCAGACGCAGGCGCTGCTGCCGGTCGATTACCAGGTGCAGGAGAATGATTTCATCACCATTCTCGGGCCTTCCGGCTGCGGCAAATCGACGCTGCTGCGCATCATTGCCGGGCTGGACAGCCCGACGCAGGGGGAAGTGTGGCTGGATGGTCAGCGGGTAGAGGGGCCGGGCGCCGATCGCGGCATGGTATTCCAGAGCTATACGCTGTTCCCGTGGCTCACGGTGGAGCAGAACATCCGTTTTGGCCTGCAGGAGCGCGGTATAGGCGCGGCACAGCAGAAAGAGCGCAGCGACTATTTCATCAACAAGGTCGGGTTGCGCGGTTTTGAACGGCATTTCCCGCGCCAGCTTTCCGGCGGCATGCAGCAGCGTACCGCCATCGCCCGCGCGCTGGCCAACGATCCGAAAATCCTGCTGATGGACGAACCTTTCGGCGCGCTGGATAACCAGACGCGGGTGATGATGCAAGAGCTGTTGCTGAATATCTGGGAGGCGTCGCGCAAGACGGTGCTGTTTGTCACGCACGACATCGATGAGGCGATTTTCATGGCCAACAAGGTGGCGATTTTCAGCGCGCGGCCGGGGCGGATCAAAACCGAAGTGCCGGTCAACTTCCCGCATCCGCGCGATTACACCCTGAAAACGTCGCCGGAGTTTATGGCCATCAAGGCGCAGATCACCGAAGAGATCCGCAGCGAAACGCTGCAAAGCCTGCACTGAGCTTCCGCCAGGCCATAGACCTTCCTGCCGACCTGGAAGGGGGTCATGCGCTTTTTGACTTTACCGATACTCAACCCGCGAGGTGAGGATGCAAGCCATTTCTTCCGCAGCACAGGCGGTGCGCCGCCTGGCGCGCCAACAGGCGAGTTCGCTGGGCGCCTATAACGCCGGATTATCCAGCGAGGCGGTGCGCAATCGTTACGGCGTCACTGAAATTGCCCGTCTGGCGAGCAACGAAAACCCGCTTGGCCCCAGCCCTTTGGTGCAACAGGCGCTGAGCGATTTGGCTCAGCATAGCGGCATTTACCCAGACCCAAACAGCCAGGCGCTGCGGGCGGAAATCGCCGCGCTGACCGGCATTGCGCCGCAGCAGGTGGTGATTGGCAACGGGTCTGAAAACATTCTGGAAATGCTGTGTCTGGCGTTTATTAATCCGGGCGATCGGGTGGTGACCCTGCTGCCGTCGTTTGGGTTGCATGAAATCTACCCGCGAATGATGGGGGCGGAGGTGACGCTGGTGGCGGTCAATCAGGCGCTGGAGTTCGATCTGGCCGCCTGGCGGCTGGCATTGCAACGGCCGGCCAAGATGGTGGTATTCAGCAACCCGTCTAACCCGGTCGGCTGTATGCTCGGGCGTGATGACTTTTTGCAATTGATCGCCGCAGTGCCGCAAGACTGCCTACTGGTGATCGACGAGGCGTATTACGAATACTGCGCCAACCAGGCGGATTACCCGGACAGCCTGGCGCTGTTGCCGTTACAGGACCGCCCGTGGATTGTGCTGCGCACCTGCTCCAAAGCTTATGGGCTGGCCGGGCTGCGCGTTGGTTACGGCCTGGCCTGCGATGCCGAGTTGGTGGCGCTGCTGGACCGGGTGCGTACGCCGTTCAACATTAACCTGGCGGCGCAAAATGCGGCGTTGGCGGCATTGCGCGATCGGCAACATGTGGCCGACAGCGTCGCCTGGGTCAGTGAAGCGCGTGCGGCGATGGCGGCGGCGTTGCGTGCGCTGGGGTTGCAGGTGGCGCCCTCCAGCGCCAACTTCCTGTTCTTTGATTGCGGCTACCCGAGTGTGCAGATCGCCGAAGCGTTACTGGCGCACGGCATCATCGTCAAACCCTGGCGCGAAGCCGGTTATCAGCGTTTCATCCGGGTTTCGATCGGTAGCGCGGCAGATAACCGGCGTTTCCTCCATGCGTTGCGACAGGTGCTGGCGGAGGCGGCGCGCTGATGAGCGGGGCGATACTCAACGTGGCGGATTTACAGCGTGCGGCACGGTGTTATCTGCCGCGTTTCGCTTACCGTTACCTGGCGGGCGGCGCGGAAGACGAACACACGCTGCGCGGTAACCGGGTGGCGTTCGGCCAATGGCAGTTTGTGCCGCCGGTACTGCGTGACGCCAGCCGCCGCACGCTCAACATTCGGCTTTGGCAGCAGGAACTGGCGGCGCCGCTGCTGATTGCGCCCACCGGCTACAACGGCATGCTGCGCTATCAGGCGGATCTGATGCTGGCGCGCAGTGCCCGGGCGTTCGGTATTCCCTATATTCAGAGCACGGTCTCGACCGCCTCGTTGGAAGAGATTGCCGCCGACGGCCAGGGGCAGCACTGGTTCCAGCTGTATGTGCTGCGCGATCGGCAGGTGACCGCCGGGCTGTTGCAACGCGCTCTGGCCGCGGGCTGCAACACCCTGGTGCTGTCGGTGGATGCGGTGCATTTCGGCAACCGCGAGCGCGATCGGCGCAGTTACCGGCGGCCAATGAAACTCTCCCTCGCCAGCCTGTGCGACGTGGCGCTGCACCCTCGTTGGTTGTGGCATACCTTGCGCCCGGCGGGCATGCCCGGTTTCGGCAATCTGCAACCCTATTTGCCGGCGGACCGGCAGCGGGGCCTGAGCGGGGCCGCTTATTTCGCCCGCGAGATGGACGCCGCGCTGAACTGGCAAACGCTGGATTGGGTACGGCAATGCTGGCCGGGCAAGCTGCTGGTGAAGGGCATTCTGCACCCTCAGGATGCCCGTCAGGCGCTCGATGCCGGGGCGGATGGCATCGTGCTGTCCAACCACGGCGGTCGCCAGCTCGACGGCAGCGTTGCCCCCATCAGCCTGTTGCCGGCGGTGCGTGCTGCCTGTGGGCCGACGGCGACGATCCTGATCGACAGCGGCTTTCGGCGCGGCACCGACGTGGTGAAAGCGCTGGCGCTGGGGGCCAATGCCGTGTTGCTCGGCCGCCCGTTGTTGTATGGCGTGGCGCTGGCCGGGCAGGCAGGCGCGACCCAGGCGCTGCGGATTTTCAGCGAAGAAATCGACCGCACGTTGGCGCAACTGGGTTGTTGCAGCGTGCAGGAGTTGGGGCCGCACTTGCTGCGGCCGGTGAATGACCGAGGATAAGGCCACCCGAGGTGGCTTTAGCGAAAATCGCTTTCCCGGCGCGCGTGGTGCACGGCGGTTGCTGCGCAGGAAAGGCCAAAATGCCGCAGCCGGTCATCGCATCCAGTTGGCGCAAGCGATGTAGCGGGCACATGATCTGGCAAGCTGAGTGTGCAAGGGGTAGAGTCCGGCGTTAAGTTGTGGGATTATTTGGTTTTCTATCCTACACAGAGAAGGGCGCATGGCCTCGCTGAAAGACGTTGCAAAACTTGCCGGGGTGTCGCTGATGACAGTTTCCCGCGCCATCAACGAGCCAGGCAAACTGCGGCCAGACACCTACCAGCGCGTCAAGCTGGCGATTGACCAACTGGATTACGTGCCCGATCTCTCGGCGCGGCGCATTCGCGGCGACAGCAACCGGGTGCAGACGCTCGGCGTGCTGGCGCTGGGCACCGCCACCACGCCGTTCTCGGTGGAAATGATCCTGTCGATCGAAAAGACTGCGCGCGAACACGGCTGGAACAGCTTTGTCGTCAACCTGTTCGCCGACGACAGCGCCGAACACACCATAGACTTGCTGCTGGCGCACCGGCCGGATGGGGTGATTTTCACCACCATGGGGCTGCGACAGGTCACCGTGCCGCCCAAGTTACTGGATAAAAAGCTGGTGCTGGCCAACTGCGTCAGCCAGGGAAATAGTGTTGCCAGCTACATTCCGGATGACGAACAGGGCCAGTACGACGCCATACGCGCGTTGATCGCCAAAGGCTACCGTGCGCCGCTTTGCATTCATCTGCCGGAAAATACGCTGGCAGCCGGGCTGCGCCGTCGCGGGCTGGAGCGCGCCTGGCGTGACGCGGGCGGTGACGTAGACCAACTCAAGCAATATCACCTTGATTTGAGCGACGGCGATGAGCGCTACCGCGATTGCGTGGCCTTGCTGGAACGGCATTTCGCACCGGGGCGGCGCGATTGCGATGTGGTGGTGTGCGGCAACGATCGGGTGGCGTTTATGGTGTATCAGGTGCTGTTGGCGCAGGGCTGGCAGATCCCGCAGCAGGTGGGGGTGTTGGGCTATGACAACATGGTCGGCATCGGTCAACTGTTCCTGCCGCCCTTGACCACGGTGCAACTGCCGCATTACGAACTGGGTCGTCAGGCGGCGCTGCATCTGATTAACCAGTTGGATCACTGCGAGACGGTGAAGGTTGCTTGCCCGCTGTTGCTGCGCGAGTCGATGTGATCAAACAGGGCACGACAAACGTGCCCCGCCAGTCAGGCGCCGAGGGCTATCAGGCCCAGATGCTTTTCAGTTCCCACCCCTGTAGCGCGCCAAACTGCGCCTGGCCGCTTTCGGCAAACAGGCTCACGCTGCGCAGGCCATCGGTCGGGTAGATGCGGCTGGTCAGGCAGGCAACGCCCTGATTGACGAACACTTCCAGCGATGAACGGTCTATAAACACGCTCAGCGACAGCGTGTCGCCCGCCGGCAGCGGCACGCTGCGGCAACCGCACAGACCCGGTTCCTCGCTGAAACGCTCCAACACCAGCCTGTGGGCCTGGTTGTCCACGTACAGCCGCGCGGCGTTGCCAATGGCGATACCGTAGCGTTCGGCATCGCTGGCGGCCAGATCCAGCGACAGCGTCAGCTCTTGCACGTTCTCCGCCAGAAGCTGGCGTTGGTTGCGCAGTTGCGCTGCGGCAAACGTCTGCGGTATGCCGCGCAGCGCCGCCAACTCCCGCGCCGGGTTCATCAGCACATCGCCTTCGGCATTCAGCGTCAGTTCGCGGGGCAGGGTAAGCGCGCCGGCCCAACCGTGCGCCTTGCTCGGCATCGGCGATTCCCACATGTCCATCCAGGCGAACAGCAGGCGGCGACCGTCGGCGGCGGTAAAGGTTTGCGGCGCATAGAAATCATGCCCGGCGTCCAGTTCGCAGAAAGGTTGAGTGACGTTGAAATCAGCGCCCGGCTGCCAGTGACCGAGCAAATAGCCGCTCTGGAAGCGGTTACGGTGGCGGTAGCCCTGCGCCGCCAGCCCCTGCGGCGAGAACAGCAGCACCTGTTTTTCGCCGAGAGGGAAGAAATCCGGGCACTCCCACATATAGCCCTGATGCAGCGTCTGCGCGCCGTCCAGCACGCGGTCAAACTGCCAGTCACGCAGATCTTTTGAACGATAAAGCCGTGCCTGCCCGAGGCCGTTTTGTTTGGCGCCGACCACCATCCACCAGCCGTCACTCTCGCGCCAGACCTTGGGATCGCGGAAATGCTGAATGCCTTCCGGCGGCGCCAACACCGGCCCGTGCTTGACGAAATGTACGCCGTCCTCGCTGGTGGCCAGGCACTGTACCTCACGTACCTGATCGTCATCGCCCACTTTGTCCAGCCAGACGTGGCCGGTGTAGATCAGCGTCAGCACGCCGTTATCGTCCACTGCGCAGCCGGAGAAACAGCCGTCTTTGTCGTAGTCGTCGCCGGGCGCCAGGGCTATCGGCTGGTGCTGCCAGTGCGCCAGATCCCGGCTGATGGCGTGGCCCCAGTGCATCGGTCCCCAGTTTTCGTCGTAGGGGTGGTGTTGATAGAACGCATGATAAACGCCGTTAATGTACACCAGCCCATTGGGATCGTTGATCCAGCCGGCGGCAGGCGCCAGATGAAATTGCGGGTAGTAATCGTCCTGACGCTGTGCGCGCAGGGTTTCGACCGCATGGTCGGCTTGAGCTAAGGCATTGTTCATTGGATTGGCTCACTTGATTTTATCGTGGATTGAAATTGAGGTGCGCGGGCGGGAGTCTCGCCGCGCAGCAGGAAGCAGGAAACCAGCGTGGTACCGGCGACGGCGCAGCCCATCAGCAAATAGGTGTCGGCAAAACCGATGCGGTCGTAGCCGAGACCGGCCAGCGGCGCCAGAATGCCGGCGACGATCTGGCTGATAAACTGGAAGCCCACCAGGTACAGCGTGGAGGACAGGCGGCTGTCAAAGCGGGTGGTGATGTATTTGAACATGGCTACCAGCAGAATCGGCAGCTCCACGGCATGCAGCAGTTTCATGGCGGAAATCATCAGCGCGCCGTTGGCGAAGCCGGAGCCGAACATGCGAAACGCCATCACGCTGCTGGCCAGCAGCAGGCTTTGTTTGATACCGATGCGGTTGACCAGCAGCGGCGCCAAAAACATGCCGCCGGCTTCCAGAAACACTTGCAGCGAGTTAAGGAAACCGTACATGCGGTTGCCTTCCTCGTGGGTCGCGAACTGCGAAGCGAAATACACCGGGAACTGCTGGTCGAAGACGCCGTAGATGCTGGTGCCGAGCACGAACACCACCAACGCCCAGAACCCCGGCAGGCGCAGCAACGCCAGGGCGTCCTGCAACTTCAGGTTTTCCGGTTTGCCGTATTCCAGCCCGGCCATGGCATTGGGTTTCAGCTCTCGCACCTGCCACAGCAACAGCAGGAATACCGCCGCCGAGGCCGAGGCAATCCAGAAATTGATGTTCGGGTTGATGTTATAGATAAAGCCGGCAAAGAAGGTGGCGCTGGCCCAGCCCAGCGAGCCCCACATACGCGCCCGGCCGAACTCGAAACCGACGATGCGGCTGACGCGCTCGGTATAGGATTCCAGCGCGCCAATGCCGGCGTTGAACGCCAGGCTGACGAACAGGCCGCCAACCAGTGCGCCGGCCACCAGATTGGTTTGCAGCAGCGGGGCGTAAACATAGATAAAGAACGGCCCGGTGAGCAACAGCAGCACGCCGACAAACAGCAGCAGATGCTTACGCAGCCCGAGTTTGTCCTGAATAAACCCGTACAGCGGCTGCACGCACAGCGCCATGATCGACATGGCCGAGAAGATCAGGCCGGTTTCGGTGCCTTTCAGGCCGATTTTCTGGTTTAGCCAGATGGAGATCAGTGAGAAGCTGGCCGACCAGGTAAAGAAGAAGAAAAACAACAGGCCGCTTAGAAGTACATAATATTTTTTTGTTTCGCGGTTCATGTGAGATGCCCTGATGGATGATGTCAGTCTTATTGTTAACGTTAACCTTTCGCCAAATAAAGCCACCAACGTCAGGGATTGCGATGTTAATCACAAAAGTTAACGTTAACATATTTGCGTTGTGATCGTCATCACTGGATGGATGCAAGGCGCTGGAGAGTGGGCGGGATATCGCCCACGCCTGCGTTTATTCAGATGCTGGCCAGATAGCCGCCGTCGACATACAGGATCTGGCCGGTGATGTAGGCCGCCGCCGGGCCGGCGAGGAAAATGGCCGCACCGGTAAGGTCGCTCAGCTTGCCAAAACGGCCTAGCGGAATTTTATCCTGCATGGACTCGCGCCAACCGTTGTCCTGGTAAAACACCTCGGTCATCGCGGTCTGAAAATAGCCTGGCCCGATGCCGTTGACCCGGATCCCGTAGGTAGCCCATTCGCTGGCCAGCGCACGCGTCATGCCGGCCAGCCCGGATTTTGACGCGCCGTAGGCGGTAGCCCCCGGCACGCCGACTTCGCTGGTCAATGAGCACAGGTTGATGATGCTGCCGCTGCCCTGTTTGACCATCAGGCGCGCCGCCGCCTGCGCGCAGAAGAAAGCGCCTTTAAGGTTGGTGCCGACGATGCTGTCCCACAGCGTTTCATCCACCTCCAGCGACGGGCACAAGCGTTCGATACCGGCGTTGTTGATCAGGATATCCAGCGGTTTGCCCGCCAGCGTGGCAAAGGCGGTTTCAATCGACGCCGGATCCTGGACATCCAACAGCAGCATTTCCGGGTGTTCTCCCCAATTATTCAGCTGTTGTACCACCTCTTGCAGCGCGGCGCGTTGTCGCCCGGCGACGATCACCTGCGCACCGGCCTGCGCCAGCCCGATCGCCAGCGCCTGACCAATCCCTCGCGTAGCGCCGGTGATCAGTGCACGCTTGCCGAGCAATGAAAAGGGGGCCAGGCCCGGCGGCAAATGGGTGTTTTGCATAAATTCTCCTCAGGGAACCACCAGGGTTTCAACACGTCTGTGCCCTAAAACGTGCGGCTTTCATACTTTACCGCCGAACTGCGGATCTATGGCGGTGAACCAGCGGCTGGCAACGTCCTTACCGTCGACGGGTTCGCTGCCCAGCATCATGGCGATGGCGAAACCCAGCGCCGAGCTTTCCGGCGTATGGTCGCTGCCGCCACCGGCGCGCAGATCGAGCACCAGCGTCGGGCAGCAGAACAGCGCCAGCCGCATCAGCCGCCGCCAGTTATGCGGCAGCCAGCCGCGCGCCGTCAGTTCGCTGAGCAATGGCCGCCAGTACAGCGCGCCTTTGTCTTGCAGGAAGGCGGCGCGCAATGGCGTCAATTGCCAGTCATGCTCGACGATCAGCCGTTGCCCCTCCAGCCGGGCAGCCACCCGGTAATGCGTCGCGCAGCGCTGCGGTTCGTACAACCAGAACGGGTGAGCGAAAATATTGTGGAAAGTCGCTTTGATCTCCGCCAGCAGCGCCGGGATATTGCGCCCGGCGAAGGCCGGATCGAAGCTGACCAACTGCGGCGGCGGGCGATCGGTTTCGTACCATACGTTGGCGTTGTGCGCATCGCCGTGGGCGATCACCACGCCGTGCTGCGCCAGTTCGGCCGGAGCCAACAGTTCACCGGCCTGCAACAGCAGTTCACCCAGCGTATGGCGATAGCGCACGCCGTTGATTTCCCACTGGAGGTCTTGCAATTGCGCCCAGCTCAACGCTTGCTGCGCCAGTTGGAAGGTTTTGCCTACGTAGAACTGCGCCACCCGGCCGCCCAATCCCGGTGTGGCACCGGGGCTGACCAACCGGTGATGAAACAGCTGGTGGATCGGCTCGCGCGCCACCGCCGCAGGCTGGCCGATTTTCAGCGTCGGCAGCGTCATCCGCAGGATCTCCGCATCGGCACGGTGCTGGGCATCGACCACCGGGGCCATCTGCGGCCAGCTCTGTTGCAGTTCGATCTCGCGGCACACGTCGGCCAGCCGCCGGTCGTGGCGCAACCGATACAGCAGGATCTGCCGCCCCGGTTCACCGCTGGCATACAGAGGCACGTCGACGCGGAAACCGTTATTGCGCAACAGCTCGGCGTTGTAATACTCCTCGATGGTGTGGTCTTCACCTTCCTCGTGGTGATATTTAAAGAACAGGCCGCGGCCGTCGGCCAATTGCAACTGGCCGTTCAGCGAGTTCAGGCTGTACTGATCGCGGTTGATGGTCAACTCGCCCACCGCCACCCCGGTGATCTCCAGCACCAGTTGGCGCAGTTTGTCTGCCGCCTGCTGCCATTCGCCGGCGTGGGTCAGCGCTCTGGCCTGCGCCGCCAAGGGTTCGCTTCGGGCGGTGCGGGGAATAGGATTATCGGTCATCGTAACCTCACTGCCTGTTCAGGACTGACGATCGAGCAGGGTTTTACGCAGCGGTGACACCGCCAGCGCGTGTGCGGGGAAGCCTTCATACAGGGCAAACCCGTGCGCCTTTTCCGCCAACGCGTCGTAACCGCTGCGGGTGACATAACCCACCGAAATACGCTTCATGTAGTCGAATACCGACAGCGGCCCGGCCACTTTGGCGGCGGCATTGGTCGGCAGCACCGCATTGGGGCCGAGCACAAAGTTGCCTAACGTCACCGGGGTGTAATTGCCCAGCAGGATTTCACCGGCGTTGCGAATTTGGCCCATCACCGCCAGCGGCTCTTCCGCCAGGATCTCCAGGTGTTCCGGTGCGTAGCCGTTAACAAACGCAACTGCGGCGGCGAAGTCCTGCGTCAGCACCACACCGCCGTGGGCACCGCACAGCACGCTTTGCGAGAAGCCGGCGCGTTTCTCGTCCAGTTGCGCCCAGTAACCCGGCAGCGCGGCGATCGCCTGTTCGGCTACCCGGCGGCTGGAGGTCACCAGCCAGGCGGAGGAGTCCGGGCCATGTTCCGATTCAATGATCAAGTCCAACGCCGCCAGCGCACCGTTGGCGCTGTCATCGGCCAAAATAATGCTTTCGCTGGGGCCGGCCGGCACGCCGGGATCGATCAACTGCGCCAACTGACGTTTGGCGGCCACCACCCAGGGGCTGCCGGGGCCGACGATCTTCAGGCACTTTGGCACCGTTTCAGTGCCATAAGCCACGGCCGCTACCCCCTGTGCGCCGCCGCACTTGTAAATTTCGCGGATGCCGACCAACTGCGCCGCCACCAGCGTGGCATCATCGACTCTGCCATCCGGGCCGGGCGGGGTAATCACCACCGGCCTGGGTACGCCGGCCACCAGCGCCGGGATCGCCGTCATCAGCAGCACGCTGGGGAACGAACCTTTGCCGCGCGGCACATAGCAGGCTACGGAATCGATCGGCAGGTGGCGATCGCCGGCAAAAGCGCCGGGCTGCATCTCTTTCAACCACATTTCTTCCGGTTTCTGCGCTTCGTGAAACGCGCGGATATTGCCGGCGGCATAGGCGATAGCGGCGGTGACGGTGGGATCCAGCCGCGCCATGGCGTCGTCGAACTCGCTCTGTTCGACGCGAATCGACATCCGCTCGGCCTGCACGCCATCGAATTCCCGTGCGAAGCGTTGTAGCGCGGCATCGCCTTCACTGCGGACCGCCGCGATAATCGGCTGCACCCGTTCGATAAAGAACGACAAGTCGGCTTCGGTGCGTTGGAACAGGGCTTCCGGCAATTGCCGGCTGTGGCTGAGATCGTGAAAGGTCACTGTGTGCGACATGGGGATGCTCCTAAGCTAATTCGTGTTGGGAAGCCTGTTCCCGGATAGATTTCAGAACCTGACGTTGCAGATCGATATAGCGCGCGTCACCGCTCACTTCTTCGCTGCGCGGGCGCGGCAGATCGATCTGAAAGGTGGTATTGATTTTGCCCGGCCCCATCACCACGATGCGGTCCGACAGGTACACCGCCTCTTCGATATCGTGGGTGACAAACATCACCGTCAGGCGATGGGTTTCCCAGATGCGCGTCAGCAACAGCTGCATCTGGTGGCGCGTCATGGCGTCGAGCGCGCCGAAAGGTTCATCCATCAGCAGGATTTTCGGCCGGTAGGACAGCGCGCGGGCAATCGCCACCCGCTGTTTCATGCCGCCGGACAGTTCGTTGGGATAGGCATCGGCGAATTCGGTCAGCTTGACCAGCGCCAGGTGGTCGCCGGCGATGTCACTGCATTCGCCGCGGCCATAGCCCGCCGCCTTCAGGGCGAATTCAATATTCTGGCGGGCGGTCAGCCAGGGCAGCAGGGTATAAGACTGAAACACCACGCCGCGATCGATACCCGGCCCGCGAATGTCCACGCCGTCAACGCGCACGCTGCCGCTGTCGAAATCCTCCAGCCCGGCGGCGATCGACAGCAGGGTGCTTTTGCCGCAGCCGGAACTGCCGACCACAGAGACAAACTCGTTGTCGTGCAGCGTCAGATCGATGTCATGCAATACCTGACGCGATCGCTTACCGACCTGAAAGCTTTTGTTCAGACCATTGAGGGTTAGGGTCGCCATTATTTACGCCTCGCGTTGTAGCGGAACAACACGCGCTCGGCGGCGCGCATCAGTTGATCGGTGATCAGCCCAAGCAGCCCCAGCAGCAGGATATAGCCGATAATGGTGTCGGTCTGGAAAAAGCGCTGCGATACCACGATGCGGTAGCCCAGCCCTGAGGTGGAGGCCACCAGCTCCGCCAGCACCAGCCAGGTCCAGGCCCAACCGAGGCTGATGCGCAACGCATCCCAGATGCCCGGCAGCGCGCTGGGCAGCACGATCTTGAACAGGATATTGCGGTCCGGCATGCCGAGCGTGCGCCCCAGGCCGACAAAATCCCCCGGCACGCGTTTTACCGTGTCGATCACCATCAGTACCTGTTGAAAGAAGGTGCCGATCCAGATGATCAGGAATTTCTGCACGTCATCGGTGCCGGTCCACAAAATGGTCAGCGGCACAAAGGCCACCACCGGCATATAGCGGACAAAATCCACCAGCGGTTCGGTGACCGCTTTGAAAAAACCGTAACAGCCGGCCAATACGCCGATGACAATGGACATCACCGACGAAATCAGGAAGGCCACCGAGATGCGGTACAGGCTGCTGCGAATATCGCTCCACAGCGTGCCGTCCTGCGTCAGGCTGACCATGCGGCGCCATACGCCGTCCAGCGTGGGCATAAAAATCGCCGGTACCGCGCCGCTGCGGGTCGCCAGCCACCAGCTCAGCAGCAGCAGCGCGAACACGGCCACGGCGATGGTGACGAACAGCCCGCGCGACGGCGTTTTGCCGATCACCATCAGCCCAAGCGGCTTGCGCCTGCGCCGCCCTGGCGGTGGGGCGTTGTTCAGATGCGTGCGCGCGTTAGGCGCATCCAGTTTTATAGAGCTCATCGGGTCTTTCCTCTGATGGGGAATTGCGCCGGTCATAAAAACCGCCAGCCGGCGCTAATCCGGCTTACAGACCGTTAACGAATCGCGCGTCGATGAGGTTTTCCGGCGTGACCGGTTTGCTCACCAGCTTGGCTTCTGTGGCCGCTTTCAGCACATGGGCGAAGGTGTGTTTGGCGAAGTGCTCGCTCAGGACTTGCTTGTTTTCCGCCAGCGAGTAGTACTTCACGCCGTCAAACGCGCTGGCCAGATCGGCCGGGCTGGCGCCAACCTGTTTGGCGATGATTGCCCGGTCCGCCGCGGTGTTGTGCTGATAATGCCGTAACGCGGCATCCCAGCTTTTAATCATGGCGGCGACCTGGCCCGGCCTGGACTTGATCACCTCGTCGCGTACCACCAGCACGTCGCTGATCAGGCCCGGATCGGACTCGCCGCTGTACAGCATTTTTACGTCGGCATCCTGTTTTTTCGCCATGCTCAGGTAAGGTTCGTAGGTGACGGCGGCGCTGACCCGTTTGGCGATCAGCGCACTGCCTGCGGCGTCGGCAGGCATTGGCACTGGCACTATGTCACTCCATTTCATTCCGGCGGAGGCGAGGGCGCTGTGCAGCAGGATGTCGCTGGTGGTGCCTTCTTCATATGCCACCTGTTTGCCTTTCAGATCGCTCAGCGTTTTGATGCCAGGGCCGACAATCAGCGCGTCGGCGGTTTGGCTTTGATCAAGCAGCAGCACGATTTTGACCGGCAGACCGGCGGACACCATGCCCATGGCGGTGTGGGTGGCGATATTGGCGGCATCGATCTGGCCGCTGGCCAGTGCGGCGTTGATGTCTTTATCTTCGGCGAAGTTGATGATATCCACCTTGTCCAGCCCCTGTTGTTTGAACAGCTCAAGGCTATTGGCTACGTGCCATTGGCCGTAGCCCAACCAGGGTTCAATGCCCATTTTGAAGGTGCCGGCCTCCGGCTTGGTCAGTGGTGTCTCGGCGGCGAATGCCGGGGCGGCAAGCATGCTGAGGCAGCAGGCGGTGGCGAGCACTTTTTGCAGCGTTTTTATGGGTTGCTTCATGGGGGAACCTCGTCTTTCGCACTGGTGAGTAATAGTGATGTCCGTGTCGGTAATGTCCGTCCATGTATATACAAGGTGGAGCAAGTTAAGGGCCAACTGCGAATAGTGGCGGGAATTATTTTTCAACTTATTAATAACTATAAATAATCAGTCATTTTGCTGACGGGGCGAGAGAGGTGTTGAAACGGTGGCTGGGGGGATGCACTAGAACGGCGCACAAAAATTGCGCAGCGGTTCGAACTTGGGGCGCTATGCGCCCCTTCGGGATTAACGCTCGTTCAGCGAGCGCAGATGATCGTCGCGCCGCAGGGTCATCAGTGCGAACAGGCTGACCACCGAGGTGGCGACCACGTAGTAAGCCGGGATATCGAGGTTGCCGGTCTGCTTGATCAAACCGGTGATGATTAACCCCGCTGAACCGGAAAATACCGCGTTGGACAACGAGTAGGCCAGCCCCAGACCGGTGTAGCGCACTTTGGTCGGGAACATCTCTGCCAGCATCGCCGGGCCGGGGCCGGCCAGCATCCCGACCACCGCACCGGCGATCAATACTGCGATGCCTTTGGCCAGCAGCGAGCTTTGCGGGTCTTGCAGCAAGTGCAGCAGCGGGAAGGTAAACAGGATCACCGCGATAACCGCCACCAGCATCACCACTTTGCGCCCCAGCTTATCGCTGAGAATGCCGGCGGGCAGAATGGTCAGAGCGAAGCCGACGTTGGCCAGCACCGTGGCCACCAGCGCCTGCTGGAAGGTGGCGTGCAGTGAGGTTTGCAGGTAGGACGGCATCACCACCAGGAAAGTGTAACCGGCGGCGGACCAGCCCATCATGCGGCCAATGCCGATCAGAATGATTTTCAGCATGCCGCCCAGCTTCGCTTCCGGCACTTGCGCCGTTTCACCGCCGCCTTGTTGCGCCTGTTTAAAGGTCGGCGTTTCCTGCAGTTTCAGCCGCAACCACAGCGCCACCGCACCCATCGGCAACGCCAACAGGAAGGGAATGCGCCAACCCCAGTCATGTAACTGTTCCGGGGTCAACAGCGCGGCCAGCAGCGCTACCAGCCCGGCACCGGCCAACAGCCCGAACGCCACGGTCAGCGATTGCCAGGCACCGTACAGCCCACGCTTGCCCTTGGGCGCGAACTCGGTCATCAGCGACACCGCACCACCGAACTCGCCGCCGGCGAACAGCCCCTGAAACATGCGCAACAGGGTCAGCAGCAGCGGGGCGGTGACGCCGATAGAGGCATAGGTCGGCATCACGCCGATCAGGGCGGTTGCCAGGGTCATCAGCAGCAATACCGCAATCAGCGTCGGTCGGCGGCCGATCCTGTCGCCGATGCGGCCGAAAATCACCGCGCCAATCGGGCGGCAGAAAAATGCCAGCGCGAAGGCGGCGTAGGTGAGGATCAGACTGGTGATTTCACTTTCACCCTGCAGAGTGAAAAAATTGGCGGCGATGACGGTGGCCAGAAAACCGTAAACGCCAAATTCATACCATTCGATAAAGTTGCCGACCGATCCGGCCAGCAATGCCTGGCGCGACTGGCGTGCGTCGATAACCGTCGTTTGTGCGTCCATTCCCGTTCCCGTGTGTTTGAATTGTTGTCATCCACTTCTAAATTCATATGACAAAACAATCAATTATTTTCAACGGGAAGTGTGAAGGGGGTTCACCAGGGTAACGGCGCCGCCTCACGACCATTTTCGGCGTAGTACAACGACGGCAGGAACTGCGCCAGATAGCTGAATTCGTTATAGCAGTGGCGCATCAGATTAAAGCCAATCTCGTCCGGCAGCTCGTCATGCGCGTTCGCACAGGATTTACCCAACAGGAAGCGGCTGCGCAGCACGCAGCCGTAGGGCGTGTCACGCGCCAAATGCAGCATTTCACCGTCGCGGGGATCACCGTTGTCATCCAGCGCTACCTGCTCGCCGAAGCCGATGTGGGCGCAAATGGCGGCAGATAGCGCCTGGGTGTCGCGCGCCTGTTGCAGCGGTTGCGCGGCAAAAAAATCTTCGGCGGCGTGAAACTTGAGGCGAGCCGGCACCGGCGGCAACTCCGCCAGCCATTCCACCGCGTTGATGCTGGCGCCAATGTAGCTTTCGCCTTTTTTCCAGTGCCCGTCCCAGCCGCGGTGCTCAACGTGATCGTGCGGATGCCACCAGCGAATGTGCTGGGTGGTCTCAAAAAAGGTAAACCACCAGTCCAGCATGCGGCCCTTGCAGCCGGGCAGGTCGGTGCGGATCGCCACGGTCAGCAAACCGTCGGTGCTGCGCGTCAGCCCCATTTCCAGCAGCAGCGGTTCCGGTTTAAGCAACGCGTTGATATCATTAACGCCCCAAGGGAGCATCAGCGATTGATGTGTCATAGCGGTCATCCTTATAAATTAGGAAACGATATTGGTTTCCTAATTAAGGCTATGCCGGTATGCTGTCTCTGTCAACGATTTCGAGGAACTATCATGGCAAATGAAAAGGATGCCGCACCGCGCTCGCGTGGAAGGCCTTCGGCCCCGGAGGCGGAGCTGCGCGCGGTGGCGGTTGAGGCCACTCTGGCGCTGTTGCTGACGCAGGGGTATGCCGCCACCACCGTGGATGCGGTGGCGAAACGGGCCGGTATGGCCAAGAAGACCCTGTACCGTTTTGCCGAGAACCGCGATGCGCTGGTGATGCAGGCGATAGCCAGTTGGACCGACGCTTTTCGGCCGGCGTTTGAACAGGATGCGCAGCGGGCGGCAGAGGTGCAGCCGCTGCTTGAGCAGGGTTTGCGCGCCATTGCGCATCACGTGTTGAGCGTGCAGGCGGTGGGGGTCTTTCGCCTGTTGCAGAGCGAGTTTCCTGGGAGGGAAGCCCTGTTGGCGGCCTATCAGCGTAACGGCATTGAACGCGGTCGGGCCATTGTGGCGGACTGGCTGCAGCGCCAACAACGGCACGGCTGGTTACGTGAGTTGGACTGTGCGCAGACCAGCGATTTACTGTTGGCGATGGTGATGGCCGAACCCTTGCGCCAGATGGCGCTTGGACTGTTGCCGCCGGGCAGCGACATCGACACTCGCATTACGGCGGCATTGACGCTGGTGCTGCCGGGGTTAGTAGGGGATGCCATGGCTTCACAGAATCGATAAATGTCATCGGTCCACTCGCGTTGACCGATCAACCTTTAATAATCCGGTTATCCAGTCAGCAAATGCCTGCACGGCTGGCGAGAGAAAACGTTGATGCGGATAGAGTAAGGTCACCGGCACGGATGCGGGTTGACAGTCCGCCATAACTTCGATCAACCGGCCTTCCTGCAGATGCTCGGATACCACTCTCTCAGCAAGTTGTGCCAGCCCGAATCCTTCAAGACACATTTTTATGTAGAGTCCCGTCTCATTGACGGCTGCAATGCCGCTGACCGGTACCGATATTTTTTCAGCGCCGCTGAGGAAGCACATTTCACCCGCTCGCCTGGTGTGTCCTGAAAAATAATGGATGGCCCGGTGGTGAGACAAGTCTTCTGGGGTCTGTGGAATACCGTTCTCGCTGAGATAGGCCGGGGAAGCACACGTCACCCAGCGAAACCGCCCGAGTGGGCGAGCAACGAGCGTTGAGTCATTGAGCACTCCTGTCCGAATGACGCAATCTACGCCCTCCTGAACGAGATCGACCTGCCGATCGTTGACGCCTATCATCAGGTAGATATCCGGGTACCGTCTGTAAAAGTCTTTCAGGTTTGGCATGACGACAAAATGTGCAATGCCTCCAGGCATATCAACCCGCAAACGTCCCTGCGGCCGTTTTACGGAATCAGTCAGGCTGGACTCGGTATGCTCAATCAGCTCGAGTATTTCCCGACACTGCGCCAGATACTGTGCGCCCTCGGTCGTCAGACTGACCCGCCGCGTTGTTCTGTTCAGCAGCCGCACCTGCAGATATTTTTCAAGATTTTTAATCGTGCTGCTCACCGTTGAGGCCGGTAAAGAAAGCGTTTCCGCCGCGAGAATAAAGCTCCCTGCCTCTGCCACTCGGACGAAAATCTGCATTGCCTGGATACGGTCCATATTTTTTTCCTTAAGCCGCAACGAAAGCAAGCGGGGGGCACATTATTGTTCGTAATTACTGAATAATGAAAACAGTTTAGCCCTCTTTTTTGGAAGTATCACTTTCCGTACCTTTGCTTCACAACATTCAAGAAAGGTGAACCGAAGATGACTGATTATACCCGGAATATCGTACAGACCCCTGACTCGCCGGCCCCCCGGACGCTTATCCGGGGAGCCACTGTTCTCAGCATGGACGGTGATATTGGCAATTTGATCAGCGGCGATATCCTTATCGAAGGCAGCACTATCACGGCCATAAATGAACACATTGAGGCCAGCGACGCCGTTGTTATCGACGCGTCCGGCATGATTGCCATACCCGGCATGGTCGATACGCATCGTCACTCATGGGAGGGGCAATTGCGCCGGCTTAATCCGAATGCCGCAACGCTTGAAGACTACTGCAACGCTACGCACTACTCTTTTGCCAAATACTATCGCCCGGCTGACATGTATATCGGCAACTTGCTTACTGCTCTGGGCTGCATCGATGCCGGCATCACCACCGTGATTGATAATTCGCACAACAGTCGCACCGGCGCACACTCCGATGCAGCCGTCGAGGCGCTTATTGACGCCGGTATCCGGTCCGTACATGCCTCCGGCGCACCCGTGTCCGGAGAATGGGACAAGGCGCACTGGCCCGGCAATCTGGCGCGCCTGCAGGAAAAGTATTTCAAAAAAGGAGACAACAACCTGATCTCGCTGGCCGTGATGGCACAGCTGGAGCCTGAACTGTGGGCTGAAGCCCGGCGACTTGGCCTGCCGATTATCACCGAGTTTTTCGGGGGAGAAATGGCGGCAGAGCTGGAAGGGCTACACCGGAAAGGACTGCTGGGCTCTGATAATATCTTTAACCACTGCACCGCACTGCCGGATGCCGGATGGCAAATTCTGCGTGAGGCGGGCGTGCGAGTTAACGTGTGTCCGCGCTCAGATGCGCACTACGGCATCGAGGATGGGATGTTCGCTATGCAGTCAGCCCTGCGTCACGGTATCAGCCCGGGGTTGAGCGTGGATAACGAAACGTCCTACAGCGGCGACATGTTTATGGAGATGCGGGTGGCATTTTATCTTCAGCGCGTCAAGGGCATGCACCAGCGGCAGTGTTGCGGATCAGAACATCATTCGGTGACCCTGCAGGCCCAGAACCTGCTCAAAGCCGCCACTGCAGACGGCGCTGCCTGTGCAGGATTGCAGGACAAAATCGGCAGCCTGGCACCAGGAAAACAGGCCGACCTGATCCTTATACGTACCGAGGACATAAACCTTTACCCGTCAGGCAACGCATTCGGTACCGTGGTGCACGCGACCGAACGCAGCAATATCGATACGGTCATGATTGGCGGACGCGTGGTCAAGCGCGCCGGCAAGGTACTGGGGGTGGACAGCGAGCGGCTCCGTGCGGCGATCGACGAGTCCCGTCAGCATCTTTTTGCAGCTGCAGGCTACCGGCCCGACATTTTTGCCGAGACGTTTGTGCCGCTTGAGTCGGCCCGGTAAGGAGGAGCGAGATGAGCGCAGTCTATTATCTGCCGGTCATCGGCGCGGGATTGGGCATTATCCAACACCCCGTGGTTTCACCCATTCAGGAGGAATCATGGAAATAAAAAGGGCGCCTTCAGGCGCCCGGATAAAACAGGGAGTGTTTACAGTTTCGGCCCGGCGTTCACCAGCTTTTCGCCTGCCGGAGTCACAGTGTATTTAGCGAAGTTATCGATAAAGCGCTGTGCCAAATCCTGTGCTTTTTCCTGCCACAGCGATTCATCGGCGTAGGTTTTGCGCGGGTCGAGGATCGAAGGATCGACGCCCGGCAGCGCCGTTGGGACCGCCAGGCCGAAAATCGGCAGGGTGAAGGTCTCGGCGTGCTCAATCTCACCGTTCAGGATCGCGTCGATAATGCCGCGGGTGTCCTTGATGGAGATGCGTTTGCCGCTGCCGTTCCAGCCGGTATTCACCAGATAGGCCTGGGCACCGGCCGCTTCCATGCGTTTCACCAGCACTTCGGCGTACTGTGTCGGGTGCAGCGTCAGGAACGCGGCGCCGAAACAGGCGGAGAAGGTGGGGGTTGGCGCGGTGATGCCACGTTCGGTACCGGCCAGCTTGGCGGTAAAACCGGACAGGAAGTGATACTGGGTTTGTTCCGGCGTCAGGCGCGAAACCGGCGGCAACACCCCGAAAGCATCCGCCGTCAGGAAGATGATCTTCTTGGCGTGGCCGGCCTTGGACACCGGCTTGACGATGTTTTCGATGTGGTCGATCGGGTAGGACACGCGGGTATTTTCGGTCTTGCCGGCGTCATCGAAGTCAATGCTGCCGTCTGCCAGCACCTGCACGTTTTCCAGCAGCGCATCGCGACGAATGGCCTGATAAATTTCCGGCTCTGCCTGCTGCGAGAGCTTGATGGTCTTCGCATAACAGCCGCCTTCAAAGTTGAACACGCCGTCGTCATCCCAGCCGTGTTCGTCGTCACCGATCAACTGGCGCTTGGGATCGGTGGAGAGGGTGGTTTTGCCGGTGCCGGACAGGCCAAAGAATATCGCCACGTCGCCTTGTTCGCCGACGTTGGCCGAGCAGTGCATGGAGGCGATGCCCTGCAGCGGCAGCAGGTAGTTCATGATGGAGAACAGACCCTTTTTCATTTCGCCGCCGTACCAGGTGCCGCCGATCAGTTGGATACGCTCGGTCAGGTTGAAGGCGACGAAGTTCTCGGAATGCAGCCCCTGCTGTTGCCAGTCCGGGTTGGTGCATTTGGCGCCGTTCATCACCACGAAGTCCGGTTCGAAACCGACCAGTTCGGCGTCGCTCGGGCGGATAAACATGTTCTTGACGAAGTGCGCCTGCCAGGCCACTTCGGTAATGAAGCGCACCTTCAGGCGGGTATCGGCATTGGCTCCGCAGAACGCATCCACCACAAACAGGCGTTTGCCGGAGAGCTGATTGCCCACCAGGGTTTTCAGGTGCTGCCAGACTTCCGGCGACAGCGGTTGGTTGTCGTTTTTGCCGGTGCCGTTATCGGACCACCAGACGGTATCGCGAGTGGTGTCGTCACGAACGATGTATTTGTCTTTCGGGGAACGGCCGGTGAATTCACCGGTATCGACGTTGACCGCGCCCAACTGGGTCAGCGTACCGCGTTCCAGCGCCGGCAGGTCGGCGCGGGTTTCCTCGGTAAACAGTTGTTCGTAACTTGGGTTATAGACGATCTCGGTAGCCTGATGGATACCGTAGCGGGCCAGTGTTTGTGGGGTAACAGCGATTGAAGACATATCTACTTCCTTATCGGTTCTATGCCCGTAGCCTTTCAAGCCGTGGAGTCGTTGGCAAAAATGAAAGCCATAGGGCATATATTATGTGCCTCACTCCTGCACGGTGCCGCGTGCAGAGAAGAGGCTCGGGTACAGCTGACCGGATTCAGCTAATTACTGCTCCGGTTCTCATTAATAAACGCACGGATTTTTACTTCCATCTATAGCATAGCAGTGAATTTTAACCTGATTAATTTAATTACAAAACGCTGACGATAATTAATTAAAACCAACATTGACTGGGGCTCACAATATTGAATTAACGCGACGCAATTTAGTTTTGTATTTTTATTTTTTATCATATTGTCTGAGCTGTCCACTGTTTTTTCCATTATTAAAAAACGAAAATACGCAATAAAATTTATGATAAACATTTGTTTTTGTTTAATAACGTTCTTCGCTTGTGGTTAGGCGAACCGTTCCGCACCGAACACTTGTCAGCAGGGTGAATAATGAAACAGATAAATGCAGAAGTTGCCTGTGAAAAAAATATGCCACTACCTGATTCATCAGGGTTAATTAATCAAATTCGACAAATGGATATCGGCGCGGTTCCGGTCGCGTTGTTTATCACTATTTGCGCCATTGTTACCGTGTCGGCCTACGCCAACTTCTTGCCGAAAAATATGATCGGCGGCCTGGCGGTGATTATGACGCTGGGTTTTGCACTGGCGCATTTAGGCAAAAGTATTCCCGTGTTGCGCGATATCGGCGGCCCGGCCATTTTGTGCCTGATGGTGCCTTCGGTTCTGGTTTACTTTAACGTCTTCCAGCCTAACGTGATGGGTACCGTCCATCTGCTGATGAAAGAAGCCAACCTGCTGTACTTCGTTATCGCCAGTTTGGTGGTAGGCAGCATACTCGGCATGAACCGGGTGATCCTGATCCAGGGCATGATCCGCATGTTCGTACCTTTGGTGGTCGGGACGGTAACGGCGGTGGCCACCGGGTTGCTGGTGGGCAAGCTGTTTGGCTTTACCTTCTATCACACCTTCTTCTTTATCATCGTGCCAATCATCGGTGGCGGCATAGGTGAAGGTATTTTGCCGCTGTCGCTGGCGTATTCCGCCATTTTGGGATCGACGCCGGACGTTTACGTGGCGCAATTGGCGCCGGCGGCGGTGCTGGGGAACATCTTCGCTATCGTCGCGGCTGGGGTTCTGGCGCGTATCGGCCTGCAGCGCAAAGCGCTGAGCGGGGACGGCATGCTGATCCGCTCGGCGCAGGAAAACGCGGTGTTCGCCATCAAGGAAACCAACGGCAATGTCGATTTCCAACTGATGGGCGGCGGGCTGCTGGTGATCTGCGCATTCTTTATCGTCGGCGGTCTGTTTGAACACATTGTGCACATTCCCGGCCCGGTGCTGATGATTCTGTTTGCCGTCCTGTGCAAATATTGCCGGGTGATCCCGGTCTCGATGGAAACCGGCGCGCACAGTTTTTATAAGTTCGTTTCTACCGCGCTGGTGTGGCCGCTGATGATTGGCCTGGGCATGCTGTATGTCCCGCTGGAAAGTGTGGTGGCGGTGTTTTCGGTGGGCTATGTGGTGGTCTGCGGTTCGGTGGTGTTGTCGATGGGCGTGGTGAGCTTCCTGATTGCGCCTTACCTGAAAATGTACCCGATTGAAGCGGCGATCGTCACCTGCTGCCACAGCGGGTTGGGCGGTACCGGTGACGTGGCGATCCTCTCTGCGTCCAACCGTATGGGGCTGATGCCGTTCGCGCAAATTGCCACGCGTATTGGCGGTGCTTCGACGGTTATTGGCGCAACGTTATTGCTGGGTTGGTTAATCTGAGCCCAAAATTTATGATGGAAAATCGGGGACATTCCTCCGGTTTTTTATTTTGCTGCTGATAGACCAGAGCAACAAAAATAGGGATTTTTGGCAAAAACGCGATAATTCCTATTAATTTCATCGGGGCAGCCTGACATAGTAACGCTCAGAAGGCCGGGCTTGCATACCTCGGGCTTCTGCCGAATCGCCAACCATTCCGGTTGGCGATTCACTTTCCATCTTTCAGCATGTTGATTGCCGCACCGATCAGGATCCGGCGTTCGATATCGTTGCTTTCAGCCAACTGCCGCGCCAGGTGCTTCGCCAGCGTTTCTACCGATAATACCTCGCCGCGATGGCGCAGTTGCATCACGCTGTCACCGATCAAACGGGCGACCTCATCCCACACGGGTTTTATCTCCTGCTCCGAGAACATCATCGTTTACCTCGGCTGGGTGATTTTTGGTCAATGTAGCAGTTGGGCCCGGGGTTCGCCACTGCACCGGTCGCACAACGCTAAAACCGGAAGCATAAAAAATAAGGCATCAGTGTTTCTTCTGGTTTTTTCGCCCAATACTTAGCTTGTCGAATATCTGGAGGGTGCGTGATGAAACTGGTCGATCAACTGGCGGAATACTTTCGCCTGAGCCGGCAGGCAGAAGTGCAAAATCGGTTGTGCCGTCTGTGGTTGCCGCAGGGGGAGGCACGAATAGCCTATCTGCGGGAACTGCTGGAGCCGGTGGCTAAAACGCCGGGCGAACGACGTAACTGAAAATAGCGCCGGCGTTCGGTCGGGTGGGGGTTAACCGAAGACCATTGCCGCCCAGCGCAATAACAACAGGGCGACGCAGATTAACAACAAAATCAGAAACATCTTCCAGTGCTTGGTGCGCATGCGTTTGGTTGCCAAGGTGATCTCCTGTTCTATTGATCAGCTGAAATACCAGCCGCCGATAACAAAGAGAGCAATCACGACCAGCGCAATGACTTTTAATAAGTCACTGAAGGTGTCATCGGGGTCTTTGTCGTCATTTTTCATTTTACCGCCTGGTTGTAAGCCATGGTGTGAATATCGCTCACAGTATGCCTGTTGTCCCGGCGCAGGCACAGAGATTTACCGTAAAAAGCCTGTAAATGGTGTGGATTTGCGCCGCAGCGCGGTGAATTCGGCAGGTGCAGGCGGCGGGGAATACGTTGTACTATTCTCTCTGCACAATGATTCATTTAATAAGGTAAGGCAATGGCAGAAGCAATTCCGAAGAAATATGAGAACACCGAGCGTTGGGCGTTCGGCAACACCGAGCAGCAGGCTGATGATGTGGTCAAGCTGATCCTCAATGGCACCAAGACCGCCACCTGTTCCAATCTTGACGGGGAAGGTATCCCGCTGGCCGGCGACGTGTTTGTGGTGGTTGACGGTAAAAATGTTCCGATCTGTGCGGTAGAACTGACCACCGTGGAGATGAAAACCTACGATCAGGTTGATGAAGCGCATGCCTATGCCGAAGGGGAAGGCGATCGTTCATTGGCTTACTGGCGTAAAGAGCTGCAGAGTTTCTTTGAAGAGTACGACCTGTTTTCGCCGGATATGACGCTGGTGCTGATGAATTTCAAAGTGATAGAGACTTTCTGATTTGACGAGCGCGGTCCCCTACGTTTGCCAATGGGCGACGCCTGAACTGGCGGCCGATCTGATTGCCGGGCGTGCGACATTGGCGCAAGACGTCAACTGGGCGCGCAGCGGGGCGCGCGATCGGGCGGAATATATCGAATGGGCCAATCACGTTTGCGGCATGGCCTGCCTGAAAATGGTCCTGAGCCACCGCGACGGCGATGCGCCGCCGGTGTTGGAGCTGGCGCGCCGCAGCCTGCCGTACGGTGCCTATGTGCGTGATGGCGAGCACATCAAAGGGCTGATCTACGCGCCCTTTGTCGACTATGTGCGTGAGCAGTTTGCGTTGGACGCCGAGGTGCGGGTCGGCCTCGACGTGGAAGCGTTGCCGCAATTGCTGGCGCAGCGACGCTATTTTATGGCTTCGGTGCACCCAGGCATTCGCCAGCCCGATCGGCACCCGCCGCAGCGGGGCGGCCATCTGGTGCTGGTCACCGCCGTTGAGGCCGAGAACGTAACCTTTCACAATCCTTCCGGCGACAGCCAAGCCACGCGCCAACAGGTGACGCTGCCGCTGAGCCGTTTTGGCCGTTTCTTCGCCGGTCGCGGTATCGCCATCACATAAAAAAACGCGCCGTGTTCCCTGTGGTACACGGCGCGTTTTTCAGTTCATCGTTGTTCATGCCAGCCGCATCACCCAGGCGTCGGATTGCCGATCGTAATGCTGCTTAAACAGCAGCGAATGCTTGCCATCCAGCGTCGCCGGAATGCTGGTGTGTTCATCCCAACCGTCTAATTGCATGCACAGGTCGGGATCCGACTTGCAGGGAATGGTCAGCGTGCTGGCCTGCTCGGACGAGGAGGACAAATGCGCATCATCAACCTCAAAACTGCCTATTTTTACCACGGTTTTGCCCATTGGAACTCCTTGCTCGATTTTCTGGTATGAGGTATGACCAGTTGAGGTCACCTCTATGAGCATAGCCAAATGAGCAAAAAATGCCACATAAAAAATACAAACTGGCAACAATCGCCGCAAGCGACTAGCGCATGGGGCTAATATTCCACGACAAAGCTGAGATTGTCCTGATAGGCGCCGACCGGCCTTTCGGTTTGCGCAGCGTTAATCACCGCCAGATAGGGAATGCTTTGCGCCAGCCCCGTGCCGGCGCCGCTTTGCTTATTGGTGCTGTCCCAGACGGTGGTGGTATTGGGCAGGTAAATTTGATACTGCATAAAATTGCTGGTGCCGCTTTTCATCTGCCGCCAACCGGTGACCGGGTTATTGCCGTTGGTGAAATAGGTGTTATAACCCTCGGTTTTGGTGCAGGTGAGGGTGATGCTCTGGTTCACCGGATTAAACTGGCCCACCAGCGCCATGCTGCCAAAATTGACGTTTTGCGCGGTGCCAAGCAGGCAGTCTTTGGTGATCACGGCGGTAACGGTGACGGTACTGGTTTTGTTGACGCCGTCCCACCAGATGCACAGACCGAGCACGCCCAGACCGCAGATATGGTAGTTCCAGGTCAGGTTGACGGTATCGGTATAGGTGCCGGACCGTACGTTCGTCCCGGCGGTGGTCCTGATATACATTGGGAAGTTGACGTTGGATGAGATCAGAATCAGCGACAGCAGGTTCAAAGAGCTGTAGTCGATAGTTTGCCCGACGCTGAACGCGTATTGGTAATTCGAATCGGGGTAAATCAGGTACGGAATTTGATCGCCGGAACCGTCGGTGTTGGCTATCGCCATGTTGTGGGTGGTCGAGGTGATTTTCACCGTCACGGTATTTTGCGTCAGCAGCGACAGGCCGAGGCCGGTGCAGTTCAGTCCGGCAGTACCCTGGGCGCTGGTCGGGCCGTTGTAGACGCTGAAAGAGCTGCCGCCCGGCAGCGTCACGCTGCCATTGGTGGTGGTGCAGTCAGCCAACGCCCGCTGACTTGCCAGTAGCATCAGCGTCAGTAATATCGCTTTGAATCCCCGAATCATATCTTTCTCCATAAATGGGTTACTGGCAAACGATCGGCCCGATGCTCTGGATGCCCTGCGTTTTTGTCAGGCTGAACTGCGCCTGACAAGGTGCGCTACCGTCTGCGGGAATAACGCTCAACCGGTTGTGCTGCTGCACCGGATCCAGATAGGCCATGCCGTCCCAACCGACATAGCTGCGTTGACTGCTGCCGGTCACCGCAACCTCGCTGCCGTTGGCCAGCGGTTTGCCTTGCGCATCGACCAGTTTGACGTCGGCGGCGGAGATCGGCTGAACCGGAAAATCGACCAGGAAACCGCTGTGATCGCGGATCGCCACGGTTTTTTCGACGGTAGGAATGGCAACGTCCGCAGGGAGGTTGAGCGGGTCGATCTGGAATTTGGCGTGGTAATACGAAGTCACAGTCGGCACCAGAAGGTAGCCTTTGGCGTTGGTCACGCCGATCAACTGATTTTCATAGCGCACCGGAATGTCCGGGTAGCCTTGGGTTGAGACCAGCGCGAAAGCGTCGTTGATGGTGTTGGTGGCGTACAGATCGCCTTTCATCATCACCAGCGAGCCGCTCACTTCTCCCCAGCGGGTATTGTCGTCGCTGTTGCCGTACATTCCGGCGCGAGCCTCGAGTACACGGGTGCGCCAGGTCATGTCGGCCTGACGGTAGCTGCTGCTGTTTTGTCCATCCGCGTAGGCCAGGTTCCAGCCCAGGCCACCGTCGGTCGGCGCGGCGCGGCTGTAGCTGACGCGTTCGCTCCAGCGGTTATTGTTGTCGCGGGAAGCGCTGACGCTGGCAGTGCCCCAACTGTCGAAGGGAATGGAGAGCTGTAGTTGGGTACTGTAACCGCTGCTGCCGATCTCCCGGTTGACCGAGGCATACAGGCTCATGTTGCGCCATAACGACAGGCTGTAGGAGACGTTGACCAGCCGGGTGCGCGTGCCGATAGCGTCACGCACGTCGAAATAGCCGGCGCCAATGCTGCCGGCGCGGCCAAGGCCGAGGCTGCCGGTGAGTTGATCGGTACGGCGGCTTAGGCGGTAGTCGCTCTTATAAACCGAAACATCGCCAAAGCCGGCACTGCGCAGGATACGCTGGGCGTTGAGGCTGAAATACCGGTTGCTGTAGGTGTAGCCGAAGCTGCTTTGATCGCCCCGGTTGCTGGTGTATTGGTAGACCGCTTGCGGATCGGGCTGCGGCAATGGTTGGCCGGTCAGCGGATCGTAATAGTTTATCTGTCGCGAAGATTGATAATCGTTAAACGCGTTGTCGCCGGCCTGGCTGTAGCTGTACGACGCGTTGAACACGCCCCACTGGCCGAGTTTGATATCGGCACCTGCACCGCCCACCGCCAGTTCCGCCGCCGCTTCGGCGCGGCCTTCCATCGTCAACCAGTCCGTGACGCCGTAACGTCCGCTGCCGCTGGTGACCCATTGGCCGTAATCGGCTGAATTCAGGCCATAATTTCGGCGCAGGGCGCCGGCGGAAAAGCTGAAATCGCTCATGCCGGCTTGCAACAGGTTGCTGGCGACATAAAAAGGCACCAGGGTGCTGACCTGGCGGCCCAGCGCGTCGGTGGTGACCACCCTGGCCTCGCCCGCGCCGTTGATGTAGGGCACCGTATCCAGGGTGAAGGGGCCTGGATTGACGCTGGTGGTGCTGTTTTTATAGCTGTTGATATACAGATCGACGCTGCTGGGCACCGCCGCCTGGCCGGAAAACTGCGGCAGCGGATAGGTGATCAGGTCTGGGCGGGCGGTAAAATTACGCGCCAGTTGGATGCCGCCAATACGCACGGCACTGCTCCAGGGCAGTGAGCCGGTGGTGAGATCGCCGGCGGTATAGCTGAGCAGACGTTCATCATCCGTGTAACGCCACTGGCTGTCGTAACGAATATAACGGCTCTCCTGGCTATCGCTGCTGGAGCGGTTAAAGCTGCCACGGAAAATGCCGGTGTTCGCCACCACGCCAAAACCGTCAAACAGCCGCTGTTCGCTCCAGGCGGAAAGGTAGCCCGGCTGACCGTTGGCGTTGCTTTGGCTGGCGTAAACGTCGTAATTGAACAGCAGGCCGAGGCTGCTTTGCGCCGGCAGGCGATCCAGCGGGTTCTGCGCGTTGAATTTTTGTTTGGGTAGCCAGTCGTTGGGGATGTTGATCAGCAATTGCTGGGTTTCGCCGCTGTAAGTGACATCCACCTGCTTCAACAGGTCGACCGCAATTTCTTTTGCCTGCTTGTCCGCCACCGGCAGGCCGGCGTCAATCAATTGCTGCGGCGTGAGATAATAGTGGCCGCCACGGTAGTTCACCGGCACCACTTTGCCGGTCTGGCGGCCATTGACCACCGGCTCCAGATACAGGGTGGTATCCGGCATGCTGATGGCGCTGGGCGGCGGCGGCAAATCATCGGCGCGCGCAAGCGGCGCCCACGGCGTAGCCACCGCGCACAGTATGGCGAATGCCAACGGCTTCAGCCCGAATCCGTTGCTCCTGAGTGACGGCGTCCCTGTTAACCGCATGTGAAACTCAGTAAGACGAGAAGGTTATCGGTTGTTTATTGTCATTGACCGTGGCCTGCAGTTTACCGCTGCTGAAACTGCCTGAAGGCGGCACGGCAAAGCGCATTTGCGAACCGGGCAACACGTAACCCATCAGCCCGGCATTGAGCGTTTTTCCCTGTATCGTCACTTTGGAGATGCGTGCGTGCACAATGCCCTGATTACGCACTTCCAGCCAGCGTTGGCTGCTTTGCTGCAATAGCCGGTAACTGAGTTGCGGTTGGTTGGCGGTGGCGTAGTCGCGAGGTTTTTCAGAATCCGGCTTGGTCCAGACGCCCTGGCCGCTGACAAACAGCGGCACGGAATAACGCATCTGGAATTTCAGCCCCATCTGGGCACCGGCGGGCGTGGATGAGCTGTCGTTTTCTTTTACCGGCACTTCATCAATCAGAATGCGGTAGGCACGTTCCTGGCCGGCGGGCGGCGGGGTCTGCTTAATCAACCGGATCAGTTGGCGCTTGCCCGGCGCTATCGAGGCGACCGGCGGGCTGGCGATCACCTCGCTCTGGTTACTGTAATCGTCTTTGCCGTCGGTTTGCCTCCAGCCAAGCACCCGTACCTGCATGTAGACCGGTTTAGTGTCGCGGTTTTCCAACCACAGCGCCGTTGCGGGCTGTTGATCTTCAATTACCGGATCGATGGGCCAAATCAGAATCGACGCTGCAGCCAGTGCCTGTTGCTGGCCGACAAGCAGCAGCGCTGCCGTCAACGGCAGACGGAAGGGAATTCGCATAGCTAAATCCTTATTCAAAGTACTTAATAAGTTACCGTCAGTAAGACCGTATCGTTGTAAGTGCCACTGGTGGGCAGGGTACTGGCCGAAAACAAACGGGCATAAACTTTTATTTCCTGAGTACTGCCGGTGGCGGCGATCACTTGCGCAGCGCCACCGTTGCCGCCATCGCCCCACAGCGTGGAGTAGTTGTTGTCCTGGTAGAGTTGATAAAGCAGCGTCTCCGTGGTCAGGGTATTTTTTAGTTTTCGCCCTGCGGAGAGGGAACCGGTGATGTTGTTGCCGACGCCAAGCGCCAGCGTGACGCTCAGGCCCGGGTTGCAACGTAGCAGCACTGAACCGGCCCCGGCGCTGGAAACGATGCTGATATTGCTGGCCAACGAAGAGATCTGACCAAAGCTGAGGGTGCCGAAGGTGGTGACATCGCTGTTGCCGCTGCCCAAGACGCAACCTTTGACTACCGTTGCATTGACGGTAAGGGGCGTGCTCTTTTGCAAGTCATTGACACCGGTGTCACCGATTGCCGGGGCCGCCGTCATCCCGAGCAGTAGCACGCAGGCTGAAATGCGCATTGCCGTTACCAATTGATGGTCACCTGTACGGTATCGGTGTAGCTGCCGACCGGCGGGGTGGATTGCACCGGGATCATGCCATACACCGGCAACCAGTTATCCTGGCCGTTAGCGGTTTGGGATACCCCGGTCAGGTTATCCCAAATGACGCTATGGGCGCTGTTGGTGTACAGGTTGTAGTTTACCCGTTGGCTGGCAGCGCTTTGCAGGTAGCGGGCTGCGGTGTTGCCGCTTTGCCCACCGCCAAGCAGCACGTTGTAGCTGGTGCCGTTGTTGCACTTAACGCGGATGGCACCGGCATTTTGTTGCCCGGCTACGCTGACGGCGGTAGTGAGAAAATACACCGTGCCAAAGTTCAGCGAGCCGAAGCTGACGTTGCCCCCCGAGCTGCTGCCGGCTTCGCACGCATTCAGCAGAGTGGCGCTGACGCCAATATTGGCGGTTTTGCTATCGGCATAAACCGCCAGACTTAACGCCAGTAATCCGCAACCGAAAACCGCCTGCCGCACCCTTACCAGGTTACCGTCATCGTCACGGTATCGTTATAGGTATCGGCCGCCGGAGTGCTGCCCGCAGCCGGGACACGGCCGTAAACAATCAGAGGAACTGCCGCGCCGGTGCCGGTGCCGGTTCGGGCGTTAGCGCCGCTGCCCCAGGCGGTAGCGCGGGCTTGATCCTGGTAGAGGTTGTAATTGATAAAGGCGCCGGCGGCGCTGGCCATGCGGCGCTGAGTGCCGGAGGTCACGTGCAGCCCGTTGTCCAGCGCTACGGTATAGTCGGTCCCGCTGGTACAGGTCAGCGACAGCGTGCCTGCGCCGCCGGAACCGGTTGCGCTGGCGTCGATAATATTTGCAAGCGAGGAGTAGGTGCCAAAGCTGATGGAGCCAAAATCATTGACTGAGCCGCTGCTGTTTCCGCCACCCACGACGCAACCTGCGCCAATGGTTAACGTCACCCCCAGGTTGCCCTGAATGGTACCCGCTGCGTTGGCTGCGCCGTTTGCGCACAGCAGGGTTGCTACCGAGGCCAATGCCACCAGAGTATTTTTCATTTTTTGTTCCTTGCTGTGCCAGAGAGATCCGCAAAGCGCCATCCAAAAAAGGTTGAACGCATTAATTTCTTTATAGGTTAATTAATAGGATAAGAATTCAGAATTGTCTTGGTGGGGGGGGCTAAAAATTTTCTTTATTTTGAAAGGTATCAATATTGTGCAGTCTGGGAAGCAGAAAGGCGTAAATGTAGAATCATTAGAAGGGTAATGCTTACCCTTAGGAATATTATTAACGGTATTAATTGGCCGGGATTTCCCGGCCAATTAATAAATTATTGATGGAAATCCAGTGTGCCGTCGCGGACCAGTTCGCGCGGCAGGTTGTTTTTAATGCGGCTGCCGATACGTTTGGCGATACCCAGCGGTTGCTGTTGGTAGGTCAGGATGCATTCATCGCTCTGCGGCGGTGGCTCCGGATACAGATCGCGGCCGTGATACCACTCTTGCGCCAGCGCGGCGTCCAGCTCGAAACGCTGTTTGCCGTCGGCGGTGGCCAGCGCGATAACGGCTTCATGTTGCCAGCGGTATCCTTTAGGGAAACACTCGGCCAGCTTCACCCCGATGCGTGAGAAGCGCACTTTGCTGATCAGCGGCTCCAGTTCGGCAGGGAACAGCCAGATCTCTTTATCGCGCGCCCACAGTCGGCTGGTTTCATCCCAGGCGAGCCCCGAGGTTGCTGCGGCCTGGCTAACCACGGTCGAATCCTTGCCGGAAAGCGGGGTGAACGGGAATTTGCCCAGTTTGTAACTCGGTTTCGGCAACGGGGTAACAGAATGGTTCTTGCGCAGGCGTGCCACGAAAAAGCCCTCGCTGTCGTAGATCTGCGGGAAGACGTGCAGGAAGCCTTCGGTGGTAAGCGCCTTTTCCGCACCGGGGAACAGCTCGCCCAGCGGTTCAATGCTCACCGCATCGCCGTAGGTCGCCAACAGGCCGTTGACGATTTGCTGATTTTCCTGCGCGTTGAGCGTGCAGGTGGAGTAAACCATGACGCCGCCAGGGGCCAGAGCGTGGAAAGCGCTGTCGATCAGTTCGCGTTGGGTTGCCGCAATAGCGGCAACGCTTTCCGGCGACCAGTTGCTCATGGCGTCCGGGTCTTTGCGCACCACGCCTTCGCCGGAGCAGGGGGCGTCCAGCAAAATGGCATCAAAGCTTTCCGGCAGCGCCGCGCCGAACACCCGGCCGTCAAAGTGGGTCAGCGCGACGTTTTTTACGCCACAGCGGCTGATGTTGGCGTGAAGGACTTTAACCCGGCTGGCGGAGTATTCGTTGGCCACGATACCGCCCTGATTGTTCATCAACGCGGCAATCTGGGTGGTTTTGGAACCCGGCGCTGCGGCGACGTCCAGTACCCGATGCGGTTTTTCCCGATCGGCGAACAGTGCGCTGACGGGCAGCATTGAGCTGGCTTCCTGAATGTAAAACAGGCCGCTCAGGTGTTCCGCCGCGCTGCCAAGCCGCAACTCTTCATCCTCACGCTCGATCCAAAAACCTTCCGCACACCAGGGAATGGGTTCCAACCGCCAGTCATAATCGTTCACCAACGCCTGAAAATCGGCGACGCTGATCTTCAACGTATTGACCCTCAGGCTGCGGCGCAGCGGGCGTTGGCAGGCGGCTATAAAATCGTCCATCGACAGTTCGGCGGGCATGACGGCGCGCGTCGCGTCGAGAAAAGCGGGAGGCAAAAAAACGGAGGCAGGTTTGGCCACGGGGCGAGCTCTCTGGCAACAATCAAAATAAGGGCGGGATTCTAGCATAAAACGGGCCGACAGGGGGAGTGGGGCCCCCCTGCCGGCATTGGGTTACGCGCTTAATCCCTTGGGATTGCGGTGCCCCATTCCTTCCAGTCTTTCGGCTCTTCCGCATTCAGCATGAAGTGCTTGTTCGGCGTCGATTTAGGCGCCAGCGGAATGGTTGGCGGGGTGGCGAAGGCAATGCCGCCGCGGATGAACTGCTGGAAGGTGCCGCTCTTGATCACGCCGCCGGTCAGGCCGAACTGCAAGTTGTAGCCGGAGGCCAGCCAGAACACGCTGTTGTTGCGCACCAGGTGCTGATATTTCTTGCTGATGCGCAGTGCAACGTGGACGCGGTCGGACATGGCGCCCAGATAGAAACCGGTGATGGTACCGACCTCCATGCCACGGAACAGCACCGGAGTGCCGACCTGCAGCGAGCCGGTTTCCGCTGCGTCGAGGATCACGCTCAGGCCGTCCAGATAGCGTGAGTCGGTGATGCTGGCTTCCTGCAGTTCGAAGCTGCGCAGTTCGCGCCCTCGGCCTGGTTCAACGTTGATATACGGCTGCAGCAACGTATCGAGGTTGCTGACCCCCGCCGCAGAAATTTCCGGCGACACTACGGAGAAACGGCTGCCCAGACGTGCGAAGGTCTGTACGTATTCCGGATACAGCACCGCTTTGGCCAGCACTTCGTTGCGCTCCGGCGCCAGTTTGAGCGAATCCACCTGACCGATATCGATGCCGAGGTAACGCAGCGGCATGCCGGGCGACAGCTTGCTGGCATCGTAAGTTCTCAGGACAATCTGGCTGCCTACCGCGCGGGCGGCGGTTTCATTGGCATACAGCACGCGTTTGGCGCCTTTATCCAGCGTCACGCCCTGCAGATTGTCGAAGCTGATGGCGCCTTTCAACGCCCGGTTGAGCGGCGAAGCCTGTACCGACAGGCCGCTGCCGTTCAGTTGAACCTTGGCGCCGCCTTCGGCCCAAAAGATGCTTTCGCTGGTAAGCAGTTTGCGGTATTCCGGGCTGATATAGACGTCCACCTCAAACTCGTTGGCTTTCGGGCGAACGTTAACAATTTCGCCCACCTGGAATTTGCGGTACAGCACCACCGAACCGGTCTGCACGTCCGGCAGGCTGACGGCGTTCAGCGTGAGGGTTGGCGTTGGGCTGTTGCCGATAATGCCGGCCTCGGCCTTCTCGGCGTTGGCATACAGCGGATACTGGCCGACCGGCTCACCCTTGCTGCCGGGGATGATGCGCACGCCGCCATCCAGCCACTCTTGCGCGCTGGCGCCCAGCACTTCCATGCCGTCGATCCCCAGCTTGACGTCGACGCGGCTGTTGACCACGAATTTGCTGTCTTTATGCAGCAGGCGGCGGTATTGGGCTTCGACGGCGGCGGTGAATACTACGCCGCTGTCGGTCAGTGCGCGGCTCATCACCTGGCCGACCTTGACGCCGTGCACAATCAGCGGCTGGCCTACGTCGATGCCATAGCTTTGCGGGGCATTGAGCGTCACGGTCAGCACACCCGGCTGTTGCAGCAGGGTTTCGCTGCTGTCGAGTACGTTGAAATGCTGCTGCGGTTCTCCGTCACCCGGCGCCAGTTCCAGGGTATTGCCGGTCAGCAGTTGGCTGATTTTGGCGTCGTTAAGACTGAGGCGCGGGCTGCGCATCACAATGCGCGTGCCGCTGCGCATCAGGTCCACCACGGAGGGATCGACGGTCAGTTCGCCGCTGACCTTACTGTCCTGCTGCAGCGTCAGCTTGGTCAAGGTGCCCACCTGCAGCCCCTGGTAAATCAGCGGCGTGCGGTTCTCGCTGAGGTTATTGCCGCTCGGCAGATCCAGCGTAATGTTCACGCCGCGTTGGCTGTGCGCCAGATCCGGGTACAGGTCATAGCTTTGGTCGGCCTTGGCCTGTTGACCGTCGGGCGGGGAGTCAAAGGCGATTGCGCCGTTGACCAGCGCCGCCAGGCTCTCAACCTGTACCGAGGCGCCTGCCAGGCTGAAATCGCCCTTAAAGCCTGAAACATTCCAGAAGCGGCTGTTACCTTTCACCAGATTGGCGAAGCGGCGGTCGATCAGCACGTCGACAGTAACGCCCTTATTACCTTCGGCAATGGTGTAGTCGTAGACTTTGCCGACCGGAATCTTACGGTAATACACCAGCGAACCGGTATTGAGCGAACCGAGGTCGTCGGCATGCAGGTGAATCATCAGTTCACCGGTGTTCAGACGGTATTTGGGTTGGGTATCGAGCGCGGTGAAATGGGTTTGCTCTTTGCCGCTACCCGGCATCATACCGATGTAGTTACCGCCGACCAGCGCGTCCAGGCCGGATATCCCGGCCAGTGAGGCTTTTGGCGTAACCAACCAGAATTGGGTACCTTCGCGCAACGAATCTTCCAGATCGCTCTTGATGCTGGCTTCAACCACAATGCTGCGCAGATCCTTGCTCAGGCTGATGGACTGCACTGTGCCGACTTCCACCCCCTGATAGCGCACAGGGGTACGGCCCGCGACGATGCCCGCCGCAGACTGGAAATCGATGGTGACCGTGCTGCCGCGCTCCTGAAAGTTGCTATAAACCAGCCATCCCGCGATCAGCAGGGCGATAAACGGCAGTAACCAGAATGGCGAAATGCGGCGCTTGTTTTTGACCCGCGCTTCAGTCGGTGTATTCGGCGTTTCCTGTTGCATGTGCATCCCAAATCAATCGGCTATCCAGCCACTCTACGGCAAGAATAGTTAAAATGACCGCAGAACCAAAGTAAAAGGCTGCCGGCCCCATAGTAAAAGATAACAGCTGGTCGCGATTCACCAGCGACATCATCAACGCAATGACGAACAGATCGAGCATGGACCAGCGACCGATCCAGGTGACCAGTCGCAGCAGACGAATGCGCGTCTTCAGGCTGTGCGAGGTCTTGAAGTGTATGCTGAACAGCAGGGTGATCAGCACGATGACTTTGGTAAAGGGTACCAGCACGCTGGCGATAAAAACGATAGCGGCGATCGGTGCGTTGCCGGAGGTCGCCAGCGACACGACCCCGGAGAAAATGGTGTCTTCGAGCCGTGCACCGTTGGCGTAAACGATGGAAATCGGCAGCAGGTTGGCCGGGATCAGCAAGATCATCGCCGCAATCAGCGCCGCCCAGGTTTTTTGCAGGCTATAAGGCTGGCGGTGACACATGGGAATATGGCAGCGCGGACAGCGCCCACGCTCGTCCGGATAGCCGGTGAAATGGCACGACAGGCAAACATGCAGTGCCGCCGGCGGGCCTTCCGGCTGTTCCTGCGGGTAATAGCGCTCCCACAGCTGCTCCAGATTGAGGTGAATCAGGGTCAGGATACTGAGCAGCGTGAGCGACAGATAGGCTATCAGCGCGCTGCCGGCCTGGATATCGGCATACTCTTTGACTTTTATCGCCGCTACCGCCATGCCGATCAGGTAAATATCGAGCATCACCCATTCTTTCAACCGCTCCAGCATCAGCAGTACCGGCCGTAAATTCATGCCGATGGCGTGGCCGAAACGCAGGTAAAGCAGCGACAGCGCCAACGTCAAAGGGGCACCCAGGGTACAGAACGCCACCATGCTGGCGGTGAGCGGGTCGCCCTGGCGGCTCATCTGCCAGATGCCTTCCAGCAGGCTGGCGTCAATGCGCGTGCCCAACAGGCGGATGCTGATCAGCGGCTCGCTGAAGGCGAACGGCATCAGCAGCAGCATGGCGACCGCCATGGCGGTCAGGCGGGTCATCGACCAGTCGCGGCCATGTACCACTTTAGCATTGCAGCGTGGGCAGTAAGCGGCCTGATTGCCGTTCAGCGGCGGCAACACGAACAGCAGGTCGCATTCGCAACAACGCTGGTGGCGTGCTTTGGAAAGAGGGCCGGTGATCGCGTGTATTTTCATCATGACAAAGCTGCTCTAAAGCCCGCCGGAGGGATAGCGTGGCTGAAAAATAAACCTGCTGTAACCCGCTTCGGGTAACGCGCGGCGCGGTAAACAGGGTTTCTGCGAGGCAAACATACCTTGCCCGGCAGGGGTTTGTGAAGCAACAGATGAATAAGCCGATGGCTATACGCATTTTTTGTAGGAAGCACAATGCGGGCCGACGCTCGCCGCTGCATTTGCTGGGGTGGCCTTTCTGGACATGACTTCATTATAGCCACGGCGGCCATTTGCGGGCTGCCGGCGGAGGCAACGGATGGCTGGTCTTGCGCGTCGTTGAACGTCATAACTACCAATGTATTGATATTAAAAGAATAAATTTCAGGGCGTTTGAGCCGCAGTTCCTTGCGCTAACTCCCTGTTTCAAAACGTCTCATGATTGCTTTGGACAACGCGGCGCAATAGCAATTATGCTGGAGGTAAGCCGACAGGAAAATGGCAAGACAGCGAAACTACCTGCATGATATACAATAGAAAATCAAATCTATTGTAGCTTGCGCACATTATGACTGGTTCCTGTGTTTCTCTCTACTCAGCACGGGAATAGATAACCATGGTTAACAAATGACAAAAGAAGAATTCTACGCGGAATTAAAACGCGATTTGGGTGCGTTGCTCGACGGGGAAACCAACTTCATTGCCGCACTGTCCAACGCCAGCGCCTTGATTAATGAGCGTCTTGACGACGTCAATTGGGCCGGCTTTTACCTGATGGACGGCAACCAACTGGTGCTCGGTCCGTTCCAGGGGAAAATCGCCTGCGTGCGCATTCCGGTGGGCAAGGGCGTATGCGGAACCGCGGTGGCGGAAAATCGCGTGCAGCGCGTTGGCGACGTCCATGCATTCCCGGGTCACATCGCCTGCGACGCGGCCAGTAATGCGGAAATCGTACTGCCGCTGCAGGTTAGCGGTCAGATCATCGGCGTTCTTGATATCGACAGCACAGTTTATCAACGTTTCGACGAACAGGACCAACAGGGTCTGGAAGCAGTGGTGGCGGGGCTTTGCGTGCAACTGGAACACTGTGATAGTGCGAAATACATCACTGTGACGGCAAGTTGATCTACGGTTAACGTGGCATTTACCGATGACGTCATTATAATGACGCCTGTTCATGCCTGTGGCTTGTTGGCAACCCGTTGTAATCAGGAAATTTCATGGAAAATCAACCTAAGTTGAACTCTAGTAAAGAAGTCATTGCTTTTCTTGCCGAGCGTTTTCCGCTCTGCTTTAGCGCCGAGGGCGAAGCTCGCCCGTTGAAAATCGGTATTTTTCAAGATCTGGTAGAGCGTGTTCAGGGGGAAGAAAGCTTAAGCAAAACGCAATTACGTTCTGCACTGCGCCTGTACACCTCAAGCTGGCGTTATCTGTACGGTGTCAAAGTTGGCGCGCAGCGCGTCGATCTGGACGGTAATCCGTGCGGTGAGCTGGAACAGCAGCATGTCGACCATGCCCGCCAACAGCTTGAAGAAGCCAAAGCGCGCGTTCAGGCTCAGCGTGCCGAACAAAATGCCAAAAAACGTGAAGCTGCCGGTGAATCAGCCGATGCCGAGCCACGCCGTCCACGTCCAGCCGGTAAAAAACCTGCTGCACGTCGCGAAGGCGGAGCCGCACCGGAGAACCGCAAGCCGCGCCCACAAACTCGCCCACAGCAAGCTCGCCAACCTCGTGCAGCAAAAGAGGAAAGCCAGCAGCGTCATGTGCCAGTCACGGATATCTCTAAACTGCAAATTGGCCAAGAAATCAAAGTCAGAGCAGGCCAGAGCGCGATGGATGCAACCGTACTTGAAATCGCTAAAGATGGCGTACGTGTGCAGCTCTCTTCCGGTCTGGCGATGATTGTGCGCGCAGAACACTTGCAGTTCTGATACGGAGGCCAACCAAGGCATGAACAAATTTGTCAGATTAACAGCGGTCGCGGGTCTGTTGTGGGCGGGTGTCAGTTACGGAGCGGATACAGCCAACATCCGCATCGACCAACTGCCTCAGCTTCATCAGGAACCGCAGCATGCTACTGTGAGTGAGCGCGTAACCTCGCGCTTCACTCGCTCTCATTACCGCCAGTTTGCCCTCGATGCGGATTTTTCAGGCAAGATCTTCGATCGCTACCTGAATATGCTGGACTACAACCATAACGTGTTGCTGGCCTCCGACGTGGCGCAGTTCGCCGACAAGCGCAATCAGCTGGGCGAAGAACTGAAAAGCGGTAAGCTGGATACGCCATACGCGCTGTACAATCTGGCCCAGAAACGCCGTTTTGAGCGTTACACCTATGCGTTGTCGTTGCTCGAAAAGCCGATGAACTTTACCGGCAACGAAACTATCGATCTCGACCGCAGCAAAACGCCGTGGCCGAAAGACAAGGCCGAACTGGACAGCCTGTGGGATGCGAAAGTCAAATATGACGAGCTGAACCTCAAGCTGACCGGCAAAACCGACAAAGAAATCCGCGAAACGCTGATCAAACGTTATCAGTTCGCCATTAAGCGCCTGACGCAAAGCAACAGCGAAGACGTGTTCCAACTGGCGATGAATGCCTTTGCGCATGAGATCGACCCGCACACCAACTATCTCTCCCCGCGCAACACCGAACAGTTCAACACCGAGATGAGCCTGTCATTGGAAGGCATTGGTGCGGTGCTGCAGATGGATGACGATTACACGTTGATCAACTCCATGGTGCCGGGCGGCCCGGCCGCGAAGAGCAAGGCGATCACCGTGGGTGACCGCATTGTCGGCGTCGGCCAGACGGGTAAACCTGTGGTCGATGTTATCGGCTGGCGTCTGGACGACGTGGTTTCCCTGATCAAAGGGCCGAAGGGCAGCAAAGTGCGTCTGGAAATCCTGCCAGCCGGCAAGGGCACCAAAACCCGCGTAGTGACGCTGACCCGCGAACGTATCCGCCTGGAAGACCGTGCGGTGAAAATGACCATCAAGACCGTCGGCAAAGAGAAAGTGGCGGTGATGGACATTCCTGGCTTCTACGTGGGCCTGACCGATGACGTAAAAGTGCAACTGCAGAAGATGGCCAAGCAGAACGTCAAGAGCCTGATCATCGATCTGCGAACCAACGGCGGCGGCGCGTTGACCGAAGCGGTCTCGCTCTCCGGTTTGTTCATTCCGAGCGGCCCGGTGGTGCAGGTGCGTGACAACAACGGCAAAGTGCGTGAAGACGCGGACACCGACGGCATCGTTTACTACAAAGGCCCGCTGGTGGTGCTGGTTGACCGCTTCAGCGCCTCTGCTTCCGAGATCTTTGCCGCTGCGATGCAGGACTACGGCCGTGCGCTGATTGTTGGTGAACCGACCTTCGGTAAAGGTACGGTGCAACAGTATCGCTCGCTGAACCGCATTTACGATCAAATGCTGCGGCCGGAATGGCCGGCGCTGGGCTCGGTGCAATACACCATCCAGAAGTTCTATCGCGTTAACGGCGGCAGTACCCAGCGTAAGGGCGTAACGCCGGACATCTTGATGCCTACCGGTGTCGATCCAGCGGAAACCGGCGAGGCGTTCGAAGATAATGCCATGCCTTGGGACAGCATCAATGCGGCTACCTACAGCAAAACCGGCGACCTGACGGCGTTCGATCCTGAACTGCTGAAAGACCATGAGCAGCGAATCGCCAAGGATCCGGAGTTCCAGTACATCGCGCAGGACATCGCTCATTACAAGGCGCTGAAAGACAAGCGTAACATCGTCTCACTCAATCTTGTTCAGCGCGAGAAAGAGAACCACGATGATGACGCTACCCGTTTGCAGCGCATCAACGATCGTCTGCAGCGTGCCGGTAAAAAACCGTTGAAGGCGTTGGAAGATTTGCCGAAGGATTACCAGGAGCCGGACCCATACCTGGATGAAAGCGTGCATATCGCGCTGGATCTGGCTCACCTTGAACAGGCGCAGCCAACCCAACAGCCGGCGGCGAAATAACGCAGTCGAGTAAATAAAAAACGCACCTTCGGGTGCGTTTTTTGTTAAGCGCCGCTGAAGGCGCATTTAGGCGTCAAACATCCTGTGAGGCAAGATGAGCGAACTAACTCCCCCGATGCGCGTTACTCTGCGGCTTGAGTCGCTGCTGGTTCTGTTGGTGTCCGTAGCGTTGTATCACCACCGGGATTACAGCGGGTGGCTGTTCGCTGGCTGTTTCCTGATACCGGACATTTCATTCCTGGGCTATGCGTTTGGCAAAAAGGTGGGGGCGATCGGTTATAACCTTGCTCATTCCTATATCGGTCCGGCGCTGTGCGCCTTACTGTTTGTCTTTTTCCCGCAGCCGTTCTGGCTGATGACGGCGCTGATTTGGAGTGCCCATATCGGCTTTGACCGCACCTTGGGTTACGGGTTGAAATATGCCCAAGGTTTCGCCTATACCCACCTTGGGCGTTTGAACAACAAACACCGCTGATTTGCCGCAGAAAAACCACCGCATTACGCAACAATCGTTTACAATTTGAAAAGCCATGCTGGAACGCCGATTTTGTAAAGTTTCGTATTTTTAGTAGGTTAATGGCGTGCAACTCTTGAAACTGTGACGAATGCCCATACGATCTAGGGTATCCGAGACAGTGTTTTGTTAACATTTATGAGGAAGTAAACATTTTATGATGCGTATAGCTCTGTTCCTGCTCACCAACCTGGCGGTGATGTTGGTTTTCGGGCTGGTGCTCAGCCTGACAGGAATCCAATCCAGTAGCGTTCAGGGTCTGATGATTATGGCCGGTCTGTTTGGTTTCGGCGGTGCGTTTGTCTCCTTGCTGATGTCCAAATGGATGGCGCTGCGCTCCGTAGGCGGGGAAGTGATTGAACAGCCGCGTAACGAAACCGAAAACTGGTTGCTGGAAACGGTGCGCCGCCAGTCGCAGCAGGCAGGCATTGCCATGCCGCAGGTCGCTATTTATCACGCACCGGACATTAACGCTTTCGCTACCGGCGCACGCCGTGATGCTTCACTGGTTGCCGTCAGTACCGGCCTGTTGCAGAGCATGAGTCGGGATGAAGCGGAAGCGGTTATCGCACACGAAATCAGCCACGTCGCCAACGGCGACATGGTCACCATGACGCTGATTCAGGGCATCGTGAACACCTTCGTGATCTTTATCTCGCGCCTGATTGCGCAAGTGGCCGCCGGTTTCCTCGGCAACCGCGACGGTGAAGGCGAGAGCAACGGCAACCCGATGATTTACTTCGGTGTGTCGATGGTGCTGGAATTGGTGTTCGGCATTCTGGCCAGCATCATCACCATGTGGTTCTCACGCCACCGTGAGTTCTACGCCGATGCAGGTTCCGCCAAATTGGTGGGCCGCGAGAAGATGATTGCTGCGCTGCAGCGTCTGAAAACCAGCTACGAGCCGCAGGAAGCGGGCAGCATGATGGCGTTTTGCATCAACGGCAAATCCAAGTCGTTCAGCGAACTGTTCATGTCGCACCCACCGCTCGACAAGCGTATCGAAGCGCTGCGTTCAGGTCAGTATCTGAAGTAACGCTGAGAAGGTTAAACACCCCGGCTTGCCGGGGTTTTTTATGCCTGCTATTTGGCCTGCGGGCTGTGTTCCACCGGCTCCGCGCGCGGTTGGGTGATACGCAGGCTGCTGACCGCTGCCGCCAGCGTGGCGAAGGTACCGGCGAGGATCAGCGAGGCGTGCGTACCGGAGGTGGGGAACAGGTTGAACATCAGCGCCACCAGCGCGGCGCCGGAGGTTTGTCCTAACAGGCGGGCGGTGCCGAGCATGCCGCTGGCTCCGCCGCTGCGGTTGCGGGGCGCGGCAGAAATAATGGTGTGGTTATTGGGTGACTGGAACAGCCCGAATCCGGCGCCGCACAGCACCATACGCCAGATGATATCCAGATCCGACGGGTTATGCGGCAGCATCGCCAGCAGGAACAGCCCTAGCGCAAACACTCCCAACCCGATACAGCCCAACAGCCCGGCGTGAACGCGCTCCACCAGCCGCCCGGCGATCGGCGCCATAACGATAATCGCCAGCGGCCAGGGGGTCAGCAGCAGCCCGGTAGCCACCTCATCACGTCCCAACGTGCTTTGCAGAAAGAACGGCAACGAGACCATTGCCAGCATTTGCGCAGCGAAGGAACAGATCGAGGTGCCCATCGACAGGGCGAAAATCGGGATGCGCAACAGGTCGACCGGCAGCAGTGGAAACTCTTGCCGCAGCTGGCGGCGGACGAAGAAGAAGCCGATCACCAGCAGTACGGCGATCTCGCTGAATATCAGCGTCAGGCTCTGACCTTGGGCAAAGCCGCTGATGGCCGTGATCAGCAGCCCGAAGGTCAGGGCGTTCATCACGGCGCTGGTCGGGTCAAAACGCTGATTGCTGCTTTTCTGGCTGTTGGCGGGCAGGTACTTCATCCCCAGCGCCAGCGCCACAATACCAATCGGCAGATTTATGGCGAACAGCCATTGCCAGGATGCCACGGACAGTATCGCCGCCGCTACCGTGGGGCCCGCCGCCGAGGAAAAAGCGACAATCAGTGAGTTGATGCCCATGCCGCGCCCGAGAAAGCGCTGCGGATAGATAATGCGGATAAGCGCAGTGTTGACGCTCATGATGGCGGCGGCGCCAAACCCCTGCAGCACGCGGGCTATGGTCAATGTCACCAGCGAATCGGATAGGGCGCAAAACAGCGAGGTAATGCTGAAGACCAACAAGCCGGCCTGATAGATACGGCGATAACCAATCAGGTCACCGAGCGAGGCCAGCGACAGCAGTGAAATGGTGATGGCCAACTGATAGGCGTTAACCACCCAGATCGAACTGGCCGGGCTGGCGTTCAGATCGCGTGCGATGGTGGGCAGCGCCACATTGGCGATCGCACCGTCAAGCACGGAAACGGTAATGCCCAGGGCGATAGCGAGGATGGCCCCATAGCGTTGTGGGACGGGGAGGCCGTCAGTACAAGAACGCATGTTGATCTCGAAGGTATTAATACAGGGGAGTATTAACATGCTAATCATATTCGTCGGTAATTGCACCTTCAGTGGCCGGCTCAATTGTAATAACCGATGAGAATGAGAGTCTAATTCATTAATCTTCAAGCATTTTTTCTTGGTTTCATTGCACGGTGTCAGGGCTTGCGCGTATACTGAAACCCGTGTTCAAATTTCTTAAAACAGAAAAGCTGAGTAGGGTATTTACTATGGCTAACGCAGATTTAGATAAACAACCGGATTCTGTTTCATCAGTGCTGAAAGTGTTTGGTCTCTTGCAAGCACTGGGCGATGAACGCGAAATCGGCATTACTGAGCTTTCCCAACGGGTGATGATGTCCAAAAGCACCGTCTATCGTTTTCTGCAGACCATGAAGTCGCTGGGCTATGTGTCGCAGGAAGGGGAATCGGAAAAATATGCGCTTACTCTCAAGCTGTTTGAACTCGGCGCCAAGTCGCTGCAGAACGTCGATCTGGTCCGCAGCGCCGATATTCAGATGCGCGAGTTGTCGAATCACACCCGTGAAACCATTCACCTCGGGGCGCTGGATGAAGACAGTATTGTCTACATCCATAAAATCGACTCGATGTACAACCTGCAGATGTATTCCCGCATCGGCCGCCGTAACCCATTGCATAGCACCGCCATCGGTAAAGTGCTGCTGGCTTGGCGCGATCGGGCGGAAGTGGAAGCAATCCTGTCGCAGATTGAGTTTACCCGCAGTACTCCAAATACCCTTACCAGCGCCGCTGCGCTGCTGTCAGTATTGGAACAGGTGCGCGAGCACGGAGTGGGTGAAGATATTGAAGAACAGGAAGAGGGGCTGCGTTGCATTGCGGTGCCGGTATTCGATCGCTTTGGCGTGGTGATCGCCGGGCTTAGCATTTCGTTCCCCACTATCCGTTTCTCCGAAGATGCCAAGGCGGATTACGTTAAACGCCTGCATACCGCCGCGCGTAACATTTCCGAGCAAATGGGCTACCACGATTACCCCTTCTGATCCTGCCGGTGGTTGATGCGTAAAGGTGCGCCGCTCACGGGAGCGCCTTTATCCTTTAAATGAACCGCTGTCGCAGACATAAAAAAACCGGAGCATCGCAGCTCCGGTTTTTTATTGCGGACGACACTTACTGGTGAGCCAGTTCCACTTCGTCTTCGCTGTCCATAATGCTTTTGTCCGTCTGCTTCATCAACTGGCTGGTGACGGTGCCGGCGGTCATTGAACCGCTGACGTTCAGCGCGGTACGGCCCATGTCGATCAGCGGTTCGACCGAAATCAGCAAAGCGACCAGCGTGACCGGCAGGCCCAGCGCAGGCAGTACAATCAACGCGGCGAAGGTGGCACCGCCGCCCACACCGGCAACGCCGGCAGAACTGATGGTGACGATACCCACCAGCGTGGCGATCCACACCGGATCCAGCGGGTTGATGCCAACGGTTGGGGCAACCATAACCGCCAACATCGCCGGATACAGACCTGCACACCCATTCTGGCCGATGGTAGCACCGAACGAAGCGGAGAAGCTGGCGATGGATTCCGGTACACCCAGGCGGCGAGTCTGCGCTTCAACGTTCAGCGGAATGCTGGCGGCGCTGGAGCGGCTGGTGAAGGCGAAGGTGATGACCGGCCAGACCTTGCGGAAGAATTTCGCCGGGTTAACGCCGGTGAAGGCCAGCAGCAGGGCGTGCACCCCAAACATGATTGCCAGACCGAGATAAGACGCCACCACGAAGCTGCCGAGTTTTACGATGTCATGGATATTGGAACCGGCCACCACTTTGGTCATTAATGCCAGTACGCCGTACGGAGTCAGTTTCATCACCAGGCGCACCAGCTTCATCACCCAGGCTTGCAGGGTGTCGATAGCCACCAGCACGCGCTGGCCTTTCTCTTTATCGTCTTTCAACAATTGCAGCGAAGCCACGCCCAGGAAGGCGGCGAAGATCACTACGCTGATGATCGAAGTCGGGCTGGCGCCGGTCAGATCGGCAAACGGGTTTTTCGGCACGAACGACAGCACCAGTTGCGGTACGGTCAGATCCGCCACTTTACCGACGTAGTTGCTCTGGATCGCCGCCATGCGCGCGCTTTCTTGCGTGCCTTGCACCAGGCCTTCTGCGGTCAGGCCAAACAGGTTGGTCACCAGCACACCTACCAACGCGGCGATAAGCGTGGTGAACAGGAGGGTGCCGATGGTCAGGAAACTGATCTTGCCCAGTGAAGAGGCATTGTGCAGCTTGGCTACCGCGCTCAGGATTGAGGCAAATACCAGCGGCATTACGATCATTTGCAGCAGTTGCACATAGCCGTTACCGACAATGTTGAACCAACTGATGGATTCTTTCAGGACCGGGTTATCCGAGCCATACACCAGTTGCAGGCCCAGGCCGAACACTACGCCGATTACCAGGCCGACCAGTACTTTTTTCGCCAGGCTCCATTGCTTATGGCGGGTTTGCGCCAACAGCAAAAGGAGGGCGACAAAAACCACCACGTTAATTACCAGCGGAAAATTCATCCCCAATGTCTCCAATCATTTTTCTTATATAAAAACGGCTACGCGCCAAGGTGTAGCGAATCAAATATCGTAACAGTTTGCGCAACAGCTCACTTATATCCAAATGGAATTTGATATAACTTTGAATATGAATTTGTTTAATTAATATACTTGATGAATGCTTGGTAGCCGGTTTTTTGTGATCACAGTCTGATATTTTTGATTTGCTCAAAATATGACTGCACGGGAATGGTGCATCCTCCCTGCCAGTAGATGGCGAAGGCCACCAGGCAGAGGCAAAGGGCGCGCTCCAGCTGGTTGCCTTTCTGAGAATTTAGCACCGGCAGGCGAAAACGCCAGCGACAGGGCCAAAGCAACGGCACGCCGGCAGGGGTGAGCATATCGGCCAGCAGGTGGCTGAAGTAGCCAATAATCATCGCATGCAGCACGTCGGGCGGGATCGGCCAACTGCGCGGTACATCTAACTGGAACAGCGCCATGCCGCCGGCGATCGCCAGCAGGCTGTGGGTGAAACCGCGATGCCCGAAGGCACGGGAGATGGGAATGGCAATCCAGCGCAGGCGTTGGCCCAAGACCGATTTGGGATGATCGATATCGGGCAGCAGTGAGGTTAGCAGTGCGGCAGGAATAATGTGCCACCAGTCGCCGGTGGCCAGCTCCGGTGTCACCTCGGCCTTCTTGGCGAAAATCGCGCAAGCGACAGAGAAAATAAGATGTCCTTCCGCGGTCATGCTGTTGTTGTTCCGGCTGATAAACTGTTAATTTATCCAGTATATGGGAAAATTAACAGTTGCGGAAGCGGTTACCCTGTAACTAATTGTTTGTTTTACCCGGTTTTACAATGAGTTGTTACGTAAAAGGTTAAGTATTGACCGTTGTGGATGTCGTGGACGATCGCGAGGAATGCGTTGACTACCTTCCTCCAATAGATCTCGACTGCGGGCATGCGGGAGAAAGCGCCGAGCGGTAGAGTTGCGCTGCGTGGCAGTGACAACGCTCGCCGGCCACCCGGCGCTTTCTGGATGTCCCAGCATAGAGACGGTGGTACGTTAATTCAATAAAAATGAAATAATGTTTTATTTATTTTTAGACCTAAGGCAGGGTTTTGAAAATTAGCGGGAGGAACCCGGAGATAAAAGGGAGACGCAGGGCGGCAGCAGGATAACGCCGCCCCGAAGATTACGCCAGATGGCCGGGAGTGAGCTGTTCGAGGGTATCGAGTTTATGGTCCGCCAGTGCCCAGCGCGTGTCGTGGCGATATTCTTGCGCCGGGATAACGATAGAACGCATTCTCGCGGCCTTGGTGGCAATCATACCGTTGAACGAGTCTTCCAGCGTGATGCAGCGCAACGGATCGCTGCCGAGACGTTCGGCGGCGATAAGGTAAACCTCCGGGTGCGGTTTGCTGTAAGGCAGATATTCGGCGGACACCAGTTGATCGAAATACCCCGCCAGATCGAACATCTTCAACACCTGTTGTTGCATGTGCAGCGGCGATGCGGAGGCCAGACCAATCTTCAGATCCAGAGTGCGGCACAGTTCCAACGCCTGTTGCACGCCCGGCAGCAACGGCCGTTTTTCATGCACCAGCTCAATGGCGCGTTCAATAATCCGCGCGGAGACCTTCTCCAGCGAAACGCCTTGCCACGGCATGGCCTGAAACCACATTTTCACCACCAGATCGATGCGTAACCCGAGGGTGTCCGGCAGTTTATGACGGTCAGACAGATCCAGCCCCAGCGCGCCAAAGATATCCAGTTCCGCCTGTAGCCACAGCGGTTCTGAGTCGATCAACAAACCGTCCATATCAAAAATAGCGGTTTCAATGCGTTGCGAATAGGCCATTAGCGATTAACTCCTGCCGGCGTCGGTGAATGTGCCACCACCTTATCATCGCCGGGAACCAGACTAAAATTTTTGCCTGCCTGATTGCGCCGCATTCGCTCTGGACGCCTTACCGAAACGCAGGATTCGCCACAGATCGCGCAGTTTTGACCACCAGCGCTGGTGCTGTCGCTCGGTAACCTGCTGCAGCATGCGCGCATAGTCCAACACCAACCCCGGCGTCCAGGTCATGGTCTCGCCGCGGCTACGCAACACCGCCAGCATCCACAGGTTGGGGTCGAGGATCAAAAACAGAAAACGCCGCCACAGAGGCTTGTCGCCCAATATGCCCTCCAGCGCACTGTCCAGCGCCAGGATCACCGTGGTGGAACAGTTGCGTCGCGTCAGGTTGTAGGTTGTGTCCTGGCGATACTCTTGCCAGAAAGCATGCAAGGCAGAGGGGTTATAGCGGCGGAACTGGATTTTCTTGTCGGGTGCGCACCAGGCCGCCACCTCTTGCTGCAAGCCGGGCAGAAAGCGACCTTCGACGTTGTTTTGTTCGCCGGAGTGCAGTAACTGGCGGAAATCCTGCACTGAATGGCTGATGTCATTCAGCGGATAATGGCTGATGTACAAATCCGGGGCCAGCGCCAGAGCGGCATGCCCGGTGGAGATATGGCCGCCGCCATCCACTGCGGCGATATAGCGGTCAACAATGTAGCGCCGGCGCGCATCTTTCGCCGCCGCCACCGGTGTCCAGACATAGACCGTCAGGGGGGCGGCCTGAACCGTTAGCGCAGCAGCAGGCTGTTGTCGGTTCAGGGAGAAGTTCTCTAGCCGCTGCGCAATGCGCAGTAACGCCCAGCCCGACAGCAAAAGCATGACGCCGACGCAAAAGGGGACCGTCATGCGGTGCGGCGCCGGCCAGCCGGTAAAAATAAACAGCGACAGCAAGATTTCGAAACCGCCCGCCAACGCGACCAGTTTCCAGCGGCTGTGCTGGATCAGGGTAGAAGAGGCGATACGCACTGAGCCGTCCAGCAACAACGCGCTGCCGAACACCAGCGTGGCGACAATATTGTCGTCTGCGGGGACGTCCAGCACCAAAAAAGCCATCACCAGAAATCCCAGCCCCTTCAGCAATACCGGTCGGCTGGCGGCGGAGCCAATCACCAGTGCGGCGGAGATCGCCACCAGTCCCGCGAGCGCCAGCACCACCGCCAGTGCATCCAGCGCCAACACCGAGCGGCCATCTTCTAGCACGTCAACTAACATCAGCAGACCGACGGCGAACCATACCCAGCCAAACAGCAACAGCGCACGTCGCTGGCCGCGCAGCGCCTGTGGGCCCAATAACAAGATGATAAGGCGAATCATGACGCCCCCATTCAGAATGGATTGAATTAACTATATAGCCATTTAACGAGAATGCGCTGTCGCTGTTAAGTTGTTGAAAACGGATAATCCCGGCTACGCTTGTAGCACAGCAAGGCTAAAGAAAACGGTGGGCGAGTTTCAGTAACTACAGGTAGACTTAGCCAATTACGGTTACGTCGCTTACAAGGGGAACACATGACGTATCAACAGGCTGGGCGCATCGCCATTGTGAAACGTATTCTTGGCTGGGTAGTTTTCATCCCTGCGTTGCTGTCAACGCTGATCTCGCTGCTGCTGTTTTTCTATCAACACAGTGAGAAGACCAAAGGCATCAATGCGGTGATGCTGGATTTTGTCCACGTCATGGTGGACATGGTGCGCTTCAATACGCCGTTCCTGAATATCTTTTGGTATAACTCGCCGGTGCCGGACGTAGCGAAAAGCCTGTTCAGCGGCGCCAATCTGATGTTTATCGTTATCTATTTTTTGATTTTTGTCGGGCTGGCGTTGCAAGCCTCGGGCGCACGCATGTCGCGCCAGGTGAGGTTTATCCGTGAAGGCCTGGAGGACCAGATGATCCTCGAGCAGGCCAAGGGCAGTGAAGGGCATACGCGTGTACAACTGGAAGAACGCATTACGCTGCCACGCCACACCATTTTTCTGCAGTATTTCCCGTTGTACATTCTGCCGGTCGTGATCGCGGTCATTGCCTGGTTCGTCATCAAGTTACTCGGCCAACTGGCCGGCGCGGCTTAAGACCATGTCAGGTCAAGGCGCTGGATTCAGCGCCTTGACACTATCGGGCTTGAGGGTGCAGCAACGCGTCTATTGCACGCTGCGCCTTGACCAGATGCTGGCCGCCGAACAGGTTGCTGTGGTTAAGCAGGTAATACAGCTGATACAGCGGCTGGCGTTCAATAAAGCCATGTTCCAACGGCCAGACACTCTGATACCCGTCATAAATCTGCGGCGGGAGCTCAGGGTGCAGCGGCAGCATCGCCAGATCGCACTCGCGATCGCCCCAGTAGCTGGCAGGATCGAACAGGATCGGACCGTCGGTGGTCATGCCGCAGTTTCCCGGCCACAGGTTGCCGTGCAGCAGTGAAGGTTGCGGCTGATGGTGCTGCAGGCGTAAATACACTACGTCGATAATTTCATCAATATCACCAAAGGTCATGCCTTTCTCCGCCGCCAACTGCAACTGCCAACCGATGCGCTGCTCGGCAAAGAATTCCGACCAGCGGCGCTGCCAGGCATTGGGTTGTGGGGTGGTGGTCAAATCGTTATCGAAGTCGAGGCCGAACTGCGGCTGTTCACTCCATTTATGCAGATGGGCCAGCTGTTGGCCGAGGCAATGAGCGTCGTGGGCGCTGAAGGGTTTCAGCGGCTGGTATTCCAGCAGCAGGAAGCTGTAGTCACGATCGCTGCCGACGCCATAAACCTGCGGCACCCGCACGGTTTTACTGCGTGCCAGTAAGGCCAGCTGATCGGCTTCGGCGGTAAAGATCGGTAGCATTTCGCGGGCATCACATTTGACAAATACCTCGTTGTCACCGTAACTCACGCGCCACGCCGGGTGGATTTCTCCCCCGGGCAGTTCAGTCCTTTCGCGGATTTCTGCGCTGCCAAGATGTTCACTTAACAGACGGCTAACGGCTTGCCACATGGTACACCCCCTCTGTGTTGCCTGCGAATTCATTAGGTTAGCCTCTTTACCGTTCCGAAAACACGACCTGGCGCACAGCTGGCACCGACGGCAGGCGATTTTTTCGTCAGTCGCGTTTGCTCAAAGTATATACGCTATTGATTCATTTAAGCACGCGGCCTATTGCAACTTCGTGGCACCGGAGCGATGTTTATCAGGTTGGCGGCAGTGGGGTACTTATAGAATGATATTTATAATCAATAAGATGAGGGATTTATGGAGCAGAACCCACAGTGGCAGCGCGATGAATACCTGATCGATACGGATAAAAATGAATTAAATTTGGCGTTCACCCACGCATTTTTGACCACCTCGAGTTGGGCGTCAGGCATTTCGCAGGAGACGGTGCAACTTTCCATCGACAACAGCCTGTGTTTTGGCCTCTATCATCACCGGCAACAGATAGGTTTTGCGCGTCTGGTGACGGATTACGCCACCTTCGGTTATCTGTGCGATGTGTTTGTCGCACCGGATTATCAGGGGCGTGGTCTGGCCCGCTGGCTGATGGACTGCACGCTGGAGCATCCCGTGCTGCAGCGGTTGCGACGCGTTATGCTGGTGACCGGCACTGCGCCGTGGCTGTATCAAAAAGTGGGATATGAAGCGCTGAATCGTCAGGACTTTGTCTGGCATATCGTCCGGCCAGATATCTACCGGCAGCAATAACGATAAGCGGCGGTGAGGGGGCGCACCGCCGCAAGCGTTAAGGTTTCTCGCTGAACAACGCCTCTTCGTGACGTTGTAACGGCCTGAGTTTGCTGTAGAGCAGGGCGACAATAAACGCAACTGCTTGGACGATCACAATACAGGGGCCGGTGGCACCGTCGATGTGAAAGCTGATCAGGGTGCCGAGCACGCAGGAGAATACCGACACCAGAGTCGCGATGATCAGCATGCGATCAAAACTGCGGCACAGCATAAAGGCAATAATGCCTGGCGCTATCAGCATCGCAATCACCAGTATCACCCCGACCGCCTGCAGAGAAGCGACAATCGTCAGCGCCAGCAGGCACAGCAGCCCATAATGCAGCAGTTTTACCGGCAGACCGATGACCCTGGCATGGCTCGGGTCGAAACAGTAGAGCATCAGATCTTTGCGCTTGAGCAACACCACCACCAGCGTAATGCCGGCAATCAGCAGCGTTTGTTTCAGCTCGGCGTCGGTAATCCCCAGCATATTGCCGAACAGGATGTGGCTCAGATGCTGATCGGTATCGACGCGGGAAAACAGTACCAGCCCGAAGGCGAACATGCCGGAGAAAACGATGCCCATCACCGTGTCCTCTTTTACCCGGCTGTTCTCTTTCAGATAGCCGGTGGCTAGCGCGCAGAAAATGCCGGAGAAAAACGCGCCGATAACCACCGGGATGCCAAGCACGAACGCCACGACAATGCCGGGCAGAACAGCATGAGAGATAGCATCGCCCATCAGCGACCAGCCTTTGAGCACCAGATAGCACGACAGCACAGCACACACCACGCCGGTAACGATAGCAGCCAGGATCGCCCGCTGCATAAACGGGTAGGCGAAGGGTTCGCTGAGCAGTTGATACAGGGTTTCCATCAGTGGCCTCCGGTCTGTTCACGGGCTACGCGGCGCCGGGACGCCAGCAGGCCGTGTTTGGGGGCGAAGAAAAACGCCGCCAGGAACACCAGCGTCTGCAGGGTCACGATCACGCCGCCGGTAGCGCCGTCAAGGAAGAAGCTCAGGTAGGCACCGACACCGCTGGTCAGCGCGCCGATGACGATGGCGATAATCACTAAACGGCTAAAGCGGTCGGTCAGCAGATAGGCGGTGGCGCCTGGCGTAATCACCATGGCGATCACCAAAATCGCCCCGACGGTTTGTAATGCCGCGACGGTGCAGGCGCTGAGCAGGGTGAAGAACAGGATTTTCATCCGCAGCGGCGACAGACCAATCGACACCGCGTGGCTTTCGTCAAAGAACACCGCCAGCAGGTCTTTCCACACCAGGCACAGAATCAGCAGCGAGACGCCGATGATAATCTCGACTTGCAGTACGTCTTCGTCGGCGATGCCGAGAATATTGCCGAAGATAATCGACTGCACGTTAATCGACGTAGGATTGAGTGAAATGATCAGCAGCCCAACGGCGAAGAAGGTCGAAAAAATAAAGCCGATGATTGCGTCTTCGCGCAGGCGGGTGACGTGGCGTACCAGCGTCATGGCGAGCGCGGCCAGCATGCCGGTGAAGAAGGCCCCGGCGGCGTACGGCAGACCAAGGGCATAGGCCCCGGCGACGCCAGGCACCACCGAGTGCGACAGCGCATCGCCCATCAGCGACCAGCCTTTCAGCATCAGATAGGCCGACAGGAACGCGCAGGCGGCACCGACGATGGCGCTGACCCAGATCGCTTTGACCATGTAGTTGTAATTGAAGGGTTGCAGCAAAATGTCCAGCATCAGAGTTGCTTCTCCTTTGGCTGGCTTTGCGCCGGAGGGTCGCTCTTGGTATGGCCATAGAACACCGCCGGACGTTCGTCATCGGTCAATACCGTCACGGTGCGCGGATCGTTATCGTCATGCAGATCCGGGCCGGACAGGTTGATATGGCGCAACACGCCGCCGAACGCCTGCTCCAGGTTGCTTTGGGTAAAGGTGGTTTCGGTTGGGCCGGCGGCCAGCACCGTGCGGTTAATCAGGATCACCCGGTCGCAGAATTCCGGCACGCTGCCCAGGTTATGGGTGGAAACCAGGATCAGGTGACCCTCATCACGCAACGCGCGCAGCAGATCGATAATTGCGTTCTCGGTTTTGACGTCCACGCCGGTGAAGGGTTCATCCAGCAGCAGCACGGAACCTTGTTGCGCCAGCGCCCGCGCCAGGAACACCCGTTTTTTCTGCCCACCGGAAAGCTCGCCGATCTGGCGGGTGCGCAGTTCGCTCAGGCCAACGCGCTCCAGAGCCTTGTCGACGCGCAGTCGGTCTTCACGGGAGGGGATGCGCAGAAAATTCATCTTGCCGTAGCGGCCCATCATCACTACGTCTTCCACCAGGACCGGGAAGTTCCAGTCGACGTCTTCGGTTTGCGGGACATAGGCAATAATATTTTTTTTCAGCGCTTGCGCCACCGGTTTGTCGTTCAACTGCACACGGCCGGTGGTGGGTTTGACCAGCCCCATGATGCTTTTGAACAGCGTCGACTTGCCGCTGCCGTTGACGCCGACCAACGCGCAAATGGCGCCGCCGCTCAGGTTAAAACTGGCGTTGTGGATCGCGGTATGGCCGTTGTTATAGGTAACGGTAACGTCATCCACGATCAGCTCAGGGCGGACAAAAACCTCTGTGGTCATTGATCAAATCCTTTGGCGATGGTTTGTACGGTGACGTTCAGCAGGTCTATATACGTCGGTACCGGGCCGCCCTGGGTGGACAACGAATCGACATACAGCACGCCGCCGTACTTCGCTCCGGTTTCTTTCGCCACCTGCCTGGCCGGTTTGTCGGAGATGGTGCTTTCGCTGAAGACCACCGGAATGCGGTTGGCGCGAACGGCGTCGATGACCCGGCGAACTTGCTGCGGCGAACCTTGCTCGTCGGCGTTAATTGGCCACAGATAGACTTCTTTCAACTGATAGTCTTTCGCCAGATAGCTGAATGCGCCTTCGCTGGTAACCAACCAACGTTGGGCTGCGGGAATACGCGACAGGCGCTCGCGCAGCGGGGCATCCAGTGCGCTGATTTTGGCGGCATAGGCTTTGGCGTTGCGGTTATAGGTTTCTGCGTTGGCCGGGTCGTGCTGCACCAGGGCTTTACGGATGTTTTCTATATAGATGAGCGCATTGCTGGCAGACATCCAGGCATGCGGATTCGGGTTGCCGTTATACGGCCCTTCGCGGATTGGCAGCGGGGTGATGCCTTCGGTTACCACGGCGGCGGGAACCTGTTTGATGTTCTCGAAGAAGCGTTGGAACCAACGTTCGAGGTTCATACCGTTCCACAGGATCAAATCGGCGTGCTGTGCTTTAACGATATCGCGTGGCGTTGGCTGATAATCGTGGATCTCCGCTCCCGGTTTGGTAATAGACTCAACCACCGCGGCGTCGCCGGCCACGTTTTGAGCGATGTCCTGAATGATGGTGAAGGTCGTCACCACGCGCAGTTTCTTTTCCGCTAAAGCGGGATTGCTGGCGAGGCCCGCGACAAGCAGCAGCCACAGCAGGGCAAAAGGGCGGTAAAACGCCGTAGCCTGAATGAGTGGCTGGCGGGGAAAAGCGCGTTGTTTCAAAAACATGGTGACATCTCCTGGCTCAAATGAAAATGATTATCAATATCATTTATAGCAAAGTCAAGCGTCACCTTCAGGCTGACGGCAGGTTATCAATCCATTGCAAAAATAATACCGTCAGGTGAGTTATAGCATTTTATGTATCAGTATGTAACCGCTTAACGTACTCCTCATAGCGGGCTATGTCGACTTCCGGCGTTTTCCCCAGGGCAACCTCCCCGAGCTTTTGCGCCAACTGTTGTACATCCTGTTGATCCAATGAGGTTATAAACGCAAAACTGTTGCTGCTCAACGGATGCGGAATGCCCTGTTCATCTGTCACAGAAGTGACAAATCCATCGCGGGTTAATTGTCCGGTAAGCTTGGCCAAATCAGCCAATCCTTCTTCCTGATAGCGGAAAGTCACCACAAAACACGTCGTCGCAGATTGACTCATAAATCACCTCTTGGTATATGAATAGCTTGAGATTAGACCAAAAAAATTATGCAGGCGTCCTTACAAGTTGTATATGCTACGCAACCCATTGAAAGGAGTGAGGGATTCTGTGAAAACAAAAATCGGTTGCCTGACGGCAATTTTGCTTTTGTCGGGGTGCGCCAAAGACCCGCAAACGACAAGTACTATTTCAGGCAGTGGCACATCGCGCGGCGGTTGGTTAAAAACTCCCCCGCAGGCTCCGGTTAACCGCACAGGGACGCCGATAGCCTATAACGATTACATTCGTCAGGCCGCCAGCAGTTATGGCGTTGACGAAACGCTGATTAAAGCGATTATTCAGGTGGAGTCCGGGTTTAACCCGAACGTGGTCAGCACCTCGAACGCCGTGGGATTAATGCAGCTGAAACCTTCAACCGCCGGGCGTGATGCCTATCGTATGAAGGGAAGAAGTGGGCAACCCAGCTCGCGTGAGTTGAAGGATCCGGCGGTCAATATTGATCTGGGAACGGCCTATATCAATATTCTTCAAAGCCAGCAGCTAGCCGGGATCAACAACCCACAGACCTTGCGTTACGCCACCATCGTTTCTTATGTCAATGGGGCAGGCGCCATGTTGCGCACGTTCTCATCAGACAAGCGCGTGGCGGTAAACCGCATTAATCAGATGAGCCCGGATGAGTTTTACCAGCACATCCAGAAAAAGCACCCGGCCCCGCAAGCGCCGCGCTATTTATGGAAGGTCACGACGGCCTATCAGGCGATGTCGCAGTAAGCTTTATTTCTCACTAAAAACCGGTCGCTCGCAGCGGCCGGTTTTTCTTTATCGACGCGACAACATCGCGACGTATCTCTCATTTTTCGTTATTTCCCATTCTGTTACCTCAAAAACCGCACAAATAGTTAATTTTACATTAACGGTCATTTCTTTACGTTCATTCAATAAGTTACCGGTAACATTTTGGCTTTGGTTTACAAAGTAACCTTCAAAAAATAGACAAATACGTAACAAATTATTTTTAAATCCCGCAATGTTCACAAGGTTGAGGTTAAATAGTTGTGATTATCTTTGGATGGAATGTGACATGTCGGACGATAAAACTAACAACTCACGGCGCGATTTCCTGCTGAAATCGATGACTTTAATTCCCGCAGCAGTGATTGGCGGCAGTGGCGTCACTGCCCTGACGACACCCATGCCTGCTGTTGCGGCTACAGACACCCCAACGGACTACCAGCCCACGTTTTTCACCCCGGAAGAATGGGCATTTATCAAGGCTGCTGCGGCGCGCCTGATCCCGGCTGACGATCGCGGCCCTGGTGCCCTGGAAGCCGGCGTGCCGGAGTTTATCGATCGCCAGATGAATACCCCGTATGCCACCGGTTCAATCTGGTACATGCAAGGGCCATTCAACCCGGATGTGCCGAAAGAGATGGGTTACCAGCTACCGCTGGTGCCGAAACAGATTTACAACCTGGGCATCAGTGACGCCGATGCCTACTGCAAGAAAACCGCCGGCAAACCCTTTGCCGAGCTGGACGCTGCACAGCAGGATGCGCTGCTGCAGAAGTTTGAATCAGGTGAGGCGGAGTTCTCGCAGTTACCGGCCAAACTGTTCTTTTCCTACCTGTTGCAAAACACCCGCGAAGGTTTCTTCAGCGATCCAATCCATGGCGGCAACAAAGACATGGTTGGCTGGAAGCTGATTAATTTTCCGGGCGCGCGCGCCGACTTTATGGACTGGGTTGAGCGAGGGGAACGTTATCCCTTCCCACCGGTATCAATTCGTGGGGAGAGGGGGTAACAATGGCAACGGTAATGAAAAAAGTGGACGCGGTGATCGTCGGCTTCGGTTGGGTCGGCGCGATTATGGCCAAAGAACTGACCGAGGCGGGCCTGAACGTGGTGGCGCTGGAGCGCGGCCCGATGCGCGATACCTATCCGGACGGCTCCTACCCGCAGGTGATTGACGAACTAACCTATAATATCCGCCGCAAATTGTTCCAGGATCTGTCGAAAAGCACCGTGACCATTCGACATAATACCAGCCAAACCGCAGTGCCTTATCGCCAACTGGCGGCCTTCCTGCCGGGCACCGGCGTAGGTGGCGCGGGCTTGCACTGGTCCGGCGTGCATTTTCGCGTTGACCCGATCGAGTTGCGCATGCGCAGCCACTACGAAGAGCGCTACGGCAAGAGTTTTATCCCGAAAGACATGACCATTCAGGATTTCGGCGTGACTTACGACGAACTGGAGCCGTTCTTCGATAAAGCCGAAAAAGTGTTTGGCACTTCCGGCACCGCCTGGACGGTAAAAGGCCAGAGAGCGAGCCAAAAGGGCGGTAACCCGTTCGCGGCCGACCGATCGAATCCCTTCCCGCTGCCGGCGCAGAAGAATACCTTTTCGGCGCAGCTGTTTGAGAAGGCTGCGCGGGATGTGGGCTATCACCCGTATAATCTGCCTTCCGCCAACACCTCCGACTCCTATACCAACCCGTACGGCGCGCAGATGGGGCCGTGCAACTTCTGCGGTTTCTGCAGTGGTTACGCCTGCTACATGTATTCCAAGGCATCGCCGAACGTCAATATTTTGCCGGCGTTGCGCATGGAGAAGCGCTTCGAGCTGCGTACCAACGCCAACGTGCTGAAAGTGAACCTGAGCGCTGACAAATCCCGAGCCACCGGCGTGAATTATGTCGATGCGCAGGGCCGCGAAATTGAACAGCCAGCGGAACTGGTGATCCTGGGTGCTTTCCAATTCCACAACGTGCATCTGATGCTGTTGTCCGGCATTGGTAAACCTTACGATCCGGTGACCGGCGAGGGCGTGGTTGGGCGTAATTTCGCCTATCAGAACTTGACCACCATTAAGGCGTTCTTCGACAAAGACGTGTTCACCAACCCGTTCATCGGTGCCGGCGGCAACGGCGTCGGGGTGGACGATTTCAACGCCGATAACTTCGACCATGCCAAAGAAGGTTTCGTCGGCGGTTCGCCATTCTGGGTCAACCAGGCGGGCACCAAACCGATTTCCGGCTTGCCGACGCCTCCGGGCACCCCAGCCTGGGGCAGCAAGTGGAAAGCGGCAGTGGCGGACGCCTACACCCATCACGTGTCGATGGACGCCCACGGCGCGCACCAGTCGTACCGCAGCAACTATCTGGACCTCGATCCCACCTACAAGAACGTGTTTGGTCAGCCGCTGCTGCGCATGACGTTCGACTGGCAGGAAAACGACGTCAAGATGGCCCAATTCATGTACGACAAAATGGCGCCGATCGCCAAAGCGATGAACCCGAAATTGATCGCCGGCAGCCCGAAAAACGCCAACAGCCATTTTGACACCACCAGTTACCAGACCACGCACATGAACGGCGGTGCGGTAATGGGCGAAGATCCGAAGACCAGCGCGGTAAACCGCTATCTGCAAAGCTGGGACGTGCACAACGTGTTTTCCATCGGCGCGTCGGCCTTCCCGCAGGGGCTGGGTTACAACCCGACCGGCACCGTGGCCGCGTTGGCTTACTGGTCTGCCCGCGCGATTCGCGAGCAGTATCTGAAAAACCCAGGCCCTCTGGTGCAGGCATAAGGACGGCGATCGATGAAAGCATTTGTTCCCGCACTGGTTCTCAGTGCATTGAGTTTTTCCGTTTGGGCGCAGGACGCCACGGTCAGCAGCGAGTTGATCAAACGCGGCGAGTATCTGGCGCGTGCCGGTGACTGCGTGGCCTGCCACACCAACGGTAAAAGCGGTAAAGAGTTTGCCGGTGGTTTGGCGATGGAAACGCCGATCGGCACCATTTACTCCACCAATATCTCGCCGGATAAAAAAACCGGTATCGGTGATTACAGCTTTGAAGACTTCGATAACGCAGTGCGCAAGGGCGTAGCCAAAAACGGCAGCACTTTGTACCCGGCGATGCCTTATCCGTCGTTCGCGCTGGTGAAAGAGGACGACATGCGCGCCATGTACGCTTATTTCATGCACGGCGTGCAGCCGGTGGAGCAGGCTAATAAGGATTCCGATATCCCCTGGCCGCTGTCAATGCGCTGGCCGTTGAGTATTTGGCGCGGCATGTTTGCACCGACGCCGGCGGATTTTGTCGCTGACGCCAAAGCCGATCCGGTGGTCGAGCGCGGTCGTTATCTGGTGGAAGGATTGGGGCACTGCGGTGCCTGCCACACGCCGCGCAGTATCACCATGCAGGAAAAATCGCTGAGCAATAACGACGGCGACAACTACCTGTCGGGCAGCAACGCGCCGATCGACGGTTGGGTAGCCTCCAGCCTGCGCGGAGATACCAAGGACGGATTGGGGTCCTGGAGCGAAGCCGAACTGACCGAGTTCCTGAAAACCGGTCGCAACGACAAATCCATCGTGTTCGGCGGCATGAGCGATGTGGTTGAACACAGCCTGCAGTATCTCAGTGATGAAGATCTGACGGCGATCTCGCGCTACCTGAAAACGCTGCCGCCGAAAGATGGCAAGCAGCAGGCGGCACCGGTCGAGGATAGCGTTGCCAAGGATCTGTGGCGCGGCAACGACAGCAAGCCAGGAGCGGCGTTGTACGTCGATAACTGCGCGGCCTGTCACCGTACCGACGGTGTGGGCTACAAACGCGCCTTCCCGGCTCTGAAGGGCAACCCGGTGGTGCAAACCGACGATGCGACCTCGCTGATCCACATCGTGCTGACCGGCAATACCACGCCGGCGGTGAAAGGGGCGGTGTCCAACCTCACCATGCCGCCGTTCGGTTGGCGCCTGAACGACCAGCAGGTGGCGGACGTAGTCAACTTTATCCGTTCCAGCTGGGGCAACAGCGCCAAGCCTATCGATGCCTCGGACGTGGCCGACGTGCGTAAAGATCGCACGATGATCCGCAATGAGAAGGAGATGGGTAGCGCCGAAGTGCCGGACCATCCGGACGCCAACAAGTAAACCGCCAGGGGCCTCCAGAGGCCCCTGTTTTTTGCCTCTCGCCATCGATTCCCGCACTGAAAATCGCTCATGAAGCGCGCAGTTAGCCGCCAAGAGATAGACCCGAGCAGCGTTTTTAATTATCCTTTGCCATCCTTTTATCAAGCACAAGAATGAAATACTGCATTAATCCCTTGATTAATGTTAAAAAATTCGCGGAGAAGGATATCCCATTGAGCGCAATCGTTGTCGCTGAAGAGTAAGGTGAGCTTTCCTATGAGTACGATTTCTCCCGATTCAGGTACGCAGGCCGCTACCCAAGCGGCCAAATGGAACAAAACCGATACGGTGTGGATGTTTGGCCTCTATGCCACCGCTGTCGGCGCAGGCACGTTGTTCCTGCCGATCAATGCCGGTTTGAACGGCCCGCTGGTGCTGTTGCTGATGGCACTGTTTGCTTTTCCTCTGACCTATTTACCGCATCGCGCACTGAGCCGCTTTGTGCTTTCCGGTTCCAGCCGCGACGGCAATATCCATGATGTGGTGGTCGAACACTTTGGCGTGCTGGCGGGTAAAATCATCATGGTGTTGTACCTGATGGCGTTTTTCCCGATCGTGCTGGTATACAGCATTTCGATTACCAACGCCTTGGACAGCTTCTTGATCCATCAGTTTCACCTGACGCCGCTGCCGCGTATCTGGCTGAGTCTGGCGGTGGTGGTGGTGTTGAATCTGGTGCTGCTGCGCGGTAAAGACGCGATTGTCGCGGCGATGGGCATGCTGGTATTCCCGTTACTGGTGTTCCTGATGGGCATTTCGCTGTACCTGATGCCGACCTGGCAGACGGCGAACTTCGTCAACGGCCTGGCCAACACCCAGTTCAGCAGCCCGGATTTGTGGCATTCGTTGTGGTTGGCGGTACCGGTGATGGTGTTTTCCTTCAGCCATGCGCCGATTATTTCGTCCTTTGCCTCTACCCAGAAAAGCCTGTATGGCGACAAGGCCGAACGCCGCTGCGCACGCATCATGCGCTACAGCTACGTGCTGATCTGCGTCACCGTGCTGTTCTTTGTCTTCAGTTGCGTGCTGAGCTTGTCTCATGCGGACATGCAGCAGGCGAAGGATCAGAACATCACCGTGCTGACTACGCTGGCGAACAAATTCTCCAACCCGCTGATTGCCTATCTTGGCCCGGTGATGGCGATACTGGCGATGTCCAAGTCCTACCTCGGCACCTCGCTTGGCGTTACCGAAGGGGCGACCAGCCTGATTGACGGTTTGACGCGAGCGGTCGGTAAGCCGTTAAGTTCGCGCATCACGCACCGCCTCTCCGCCGTACTGCTGTTCCTGCTCACCTGGGCAGCCACGGTCTGGAACCCTAGCGCGTTGCATATTATCGAAACCATCAGCGGCCCGCTGATTGCGGTAATCCTGTTTATTTTGCCGATGTACGCGGTGCGTGCGGTACCCGCGATGCACCGCTACCGTGCGCCGAGCAACGTCTTCGTGCTGGTGATGGGCCTGATTGCGCTTTCTGCGCTGATTTACGGCCTGGTTTAACCTCTGTGGCGCGCCGAAACCGGCGCGCCACGCTTCCTTCTGATTCACATCCATTTTCAATTAAACCGTCATCTGCTTAGCGTTGTCTTTGATAATGGAAGCCATTCTCATTATTATTTACCGAGAATTTTTCTACGCTAAGGAGCTTTACGTGCATCGTCGAATCACCCTGCTGGCATTGGCCTGCGCCTGCGTTTTATCTGCTCAGGCGATGGCGACCACCTATCCGTTGACCCTGACCGACACTTCCGGCGCAAGCGTGACGATTAAACAAGAGCCGAAACGCGTTGTGGTGCAGGACGGGCGCGATATTTTGACGCTGGCTTTGCTTGATCGCGCCGATCCCTTCACCCGGCTGGTGGCGTGGAACAACCTGCTGAAGAAAAGCGACGGTGAAACCTGGAAAATCCTGCAGAGCAAATGGCCTGAGGCGAAGAACATTATCGATATGGGCTTCAGCGACAAGGGCGAGATCAATCTGGAAAGCGTGATAGCGAAACACCCCGATCTGATGGTGGCGCAGTTGCGTTCCAAACCGTCGTTGAGCCAGACCGGCGTACTGGACAAGCTGAAAGCGTTGAACATTCCGGTGTTGTTTATCGATACCATGCTGAAGCCGGTGGAAAACACCCCGAAAAGTATCCAACTGTTGGGGGAGACCCTGAACCGCGAGAGCGAAGCGAAGCAATACACCGATTTCTACCAGCAGCATTATCAGAGCATCCTCGATAAAACCAAAACGGTGGAGCCAAAGCCGCTGGTGTTTATCGAAGCGAAAGCCGGTTTGAACGGGCTTGAGTCTTGCTGCTTCACGCATTCGCACGTCGGCTGGGGTGGGATGGTCGAAGCCGTGGGTGCTCGCAACCTGGGTTCCGAACTGCTGCCCGGTGCCACCGGCGACGTCTCGCTTGAAAAAGTGATCAGCATGAAGCCGGATGCTTATATCGTTTCAGGCTCCCAGTGGGCCAGCAAAACCAATGCCGCGGTGCCCTTTGGTTATGGCGTTACCCAGCAGCAGGTTGACGAGGCTTTCAACCGCATGAAACAGCGTCCGGGTTTCGCCCAACTCTCGGCGGTGAAAGAGGGCCGTTTCTACGGCATTTACCACAACTTCTATAATCACCCGTACAACATCGTTGGGTTGGAGTATCTGGCGAAGTTTATCTACCCGAATCAGTTCACAGAGTTGGATCCGGCGAAAACCTATAGCGAGATCCTCAGCCGCTTTACCGAAGTGCCGGAAGGCAAGGGGATTCTGGGTGCTCAGGCACCGGTAGGAAAGTAAGCATAGCGGGCGCGGTTCACTGAGCCGCGCCCGTTTTATCAGGCCGCAGGCGTGTAGGTGGAGATAATCTCCAGCACGCCGTTGATAATGAACTGCACGCCCATACACACCAACAAGAACCCCATCAGGCGCGAGATCGCCTCAATCCCGCTCTTGCCCACCAAACGCATAATGGCACCGGAGCTTCTCAGGCAACCCCAGAGTATTACCGCCACCGACAGAAAAATCGCCACCGGCGCCACCAACAGTACCCAGTGCTCAAATCCCAGCGTATTAGCTTTAATGCTCGACGCCGAACTGATGATCATGGCGATGGTGCCGGGACCGGCGGTGCTTGGCATGGCCAGTGGCACGAAGGCGATGTTGACCGAGGTTTTTTTGCGCAACTCGTTTGACTTGGTTTCCACCTCAGGCGCATCTTCTGCACTTTGCTGCGGAAAAAGCATGCGAAAACCGATAAACGCCACAATCAGCCCGCCGGCGATGCGCAGGCCGGGAATGGAGATGCCGAAGGTGTTCATGACCAACTGACCGGCGTAGAACGCGACCGTCATGATGAGGAAAACATAGACCGACGCCATCAGCGACTGCTGATTGCGCTCTTCACGTGTCATATTGCCCGACAGGCCGAGCAACAACGCCACGGTGGTAAGCGGGTTGGCAAGCGGCAGTAACAGCACCAGACCCAATCCGATGGCCTGGAATAACTGCATGATACTCGACATAAAGCAGACCCCTGTTTTCAGTTAACGCCGCAATGCAGCGCAAAATAGTAGAGTAGCCTGCCGGGAGATCACGGGCAATGGTGAGAGAGGGATATCATGTGAAAATACACCATGTTGACGGTGTATGCGGCCCCGATCAGCCCCGTGTATCGGGTGGCATCAATTCAGGTGCCGTGTCGTCGGAGGCGTCGTCGTTCACACAGTCGTTGGCAATGTCCGGGGTATCTTCGCACTCCATCGGCGGTTCGTTGACCGCAATGGCTCGTGGGTGGCGATCGGTGCCGAGGTGAAGCAGAGTGAAACTCGCCACCAGCACTACGCAGACGCCAACAAGTAACTTGAATAACCGGTTCATGATGCGAGGGTATGTCTCAATTCAGCCGTTAGTGGCGACAGAATAGCGGTAGCGGGCAAGCTTCGCCATAGCTGATTTACGCAATGTTATTACCTGTTCACTGCGGATAAAATTTCCTGCAGGGAACGCCACCACCTTAAGAAGGCATGTCTTGATGCTTATCAAAATCTGCTCTTTCCGACAACGTAGAAATACAATTATCAATGTCTCGTTACTTCCCTCGTGGCGTACCCTGGCTAACCAATGCAGAAGCTAAGGACTACCTTTGTAAGTGACCTTGTTTACTCCTATATTGCACAACGGGAATGAATAGATCGTATGGGCTACAAGTGAGAAATTAAGTCGTTGGAGGTTATATCAGCCTAATTGTGTTCATATCTATATCAACATTAACCAGCAGGTTAAAAGGAGTAAAAATGATGATGAGGATTTTATTTATTTTGTGTCTCGGCCTCGCTAATGGTTCTGCGTCGGCCGCTGGACCGAATGTGAATATAAAGTATTATGGTTATGATTGGCTCGACTTCTATGAAAATACTTCTCCCTCTTATAATGCAACCGCAGCCTTAAATGCGATTTCTGACGTTGGGGTCAGTACGACCAACCTTAATGTCGTGCATTCCATTAAAAGTTTGAGTTTGCCGATTTGTGCCCAAGGGCAATGTGTGCTGAATGTGCAAGCTGGATCCGGCTCCGTTGCAGGTTCGCCGTTCGTGGACATTTGTCCAGGAGCAACAAATGACAGTGCCTGTCAGGCTGTAGGTTCATGGGCTAATATTTGGAGCATTGTGCAGGAAATCAGTAAGGCTACATATCGTCCCGGCGCTATTTATTTTATTGATGAGCCGTTCGATGTGCCCGCTTTGCAAACTGGCGACAAATATGTTCCATATCAATATGCCAGTTATCTATGTACTCTCCGACAGGCCATGAAAAACTACGGGTTAACTGTCCCGGTTTATACTGTTCTGAGTTACAGGCATACCCATATACCAGAATATGTCAATGAAATACAAAAAGGGGCACCGACAACTGCCTGCCCTAGAGGTGTGAATAGTAAGCCTGACTGGATAGGGGTCGATAATTACAATTGGTCAGTATCTGACATGTGGGAAACCTACAACCGTCTGGCACCGACCAATAATAGTCAAAAATGGGTTTTGGTTCCGCCATCTAGTGCGTCCCTTGGCCTGAATGACGAACAGCTCCATACGCAAATTCAATTGTATTGGGATTTTATTAACCAATATCCCAAAGCGCCGGTGGTTTACATCATGAACTGGCGGTTTGACAGAAATGTTACGGAAAATCGCGATGTGTATAAGACATCAACTGCGCTGTTATCTTTTATGGCGAATACTATTCTCGCCAATTAGGAATAAATAGCGGCCGTCTTGTCCTCGCCGTCAACCGGCGAGGACAGGTTTTTTCCGTACTGGTTGTGGGCAATCCTGTTTGACAAACTCTCCGGTAGATGGCGCGCTAATCATAGTGTTACACTGCCCGTTCCGTTATGGCGTCGCACCATGGCATACCGTAAATCGTGTGCTTATGAGGGTACATATTTGGCAGAGTGAAGCTGAATAGCGTTCATAACAACATGTAGTTAAACGATATTGTATTTCTTCATGTGATCTGTCGTGTGGGTCACCACTGTAGATAAGGAATCATTAATGCCTGTTATTACTCTTCCTGACGGAAGTCAGCGTCATTTCGACCGCGCCGTTTCCCCCCTGGATGTTGCCCTTGATATCGGCCCTGGTTTGGCCAAAGCCTGTATTGCCGGCCGTGTAAACGGTGAACTGGTTGATGCCGGCGATCTGATCGAATCCGATGCACAACTGGCGATTATCACCATCAAGGACGCCGAAGGCCTGGAAATCATGCGCCACTCCTGCGCGCACCTGTTGGGCCATGCTATCAAGCAGCTGTGGCCGGACACCAAAATGGCTATCGGCCCGGTGATCGACAACGGTTTCTACTATGACGTTGATATTGACCGTACCCTGACGCAGGAAGACCTGGATCTGCTGGAAAAGCGGATGCATGAGTTGGCCGATAAAGATTATGACGTCATCAAGAAAAAGGTCAGTTGGCAAGAAGCCCGCGACACCTTTGCCGCGCGTGGTGAAAACTACAAAGTGGCGATTCTGGATGAGAACATCAGCCATGACGACCGTCCTGGCCTGTATCACCATGAAGAATATATCGACATGTGCCGCGGTCCGCACGTGCCGAACATGCGTTTCTGCCATCACTTCAAACTGCAGAAAACCTCGGGCGCCTACTGGCGTGGCGACAGCAAAAACAAAATGCTGCAGCGTATCTACGGTACTGCCTGGGCAGACAAGAAACAGCTGAATGCCTACCTGCAGCGTCTGGAAGAAGCCGCCAAGCGTGACCATCGCAAGATCGGCAAGCAGCTCGACCTGTATCATATGCAGGAAGAAGCGCCGGGTATGGTGTTCTGGCACAACGACGGCTGGACGATTTTCCGCGAGCTGGAAGCCTTTGTGCGCATGAAGCTCAAAGAGTACCAGTATCAGGAAGTGAAAGGGCCATTTATGATGGACCGTGTGCTGTGGGAAAAAACCGGCCACTGGGAAAACTATAAAGACGCCATGTTCACGACCTCGTCGGAAAACCGCGAGTACTGCATCAAGCCGATGAACTGCCCGGGACACGTGCAGATCTTCAACCAGGGTCTGAAGTCTTACCGTGACTTGCCGCTGCGTATGGGCGAGTTCGGCAGTTGCCACCGCAACGAACCTTCGGGTTCTCTGCATGGCCTGATGCGCGTGCGTGGTTTCACTCAGGATGACGCCCATATCTTCTGTACAGAAGAGCAGGTGCGTGCCGAAGTGAACGAATGCATCAGAATGGTCTATGATGTTTACGGCACCTTTGGCTTCGAAAAGATTGCAGTTAAACTCTCCACCCGCCCTGAGAAGCGCATCGGCACTGACGATATGTGGACTCGTGCGGAAGAGGATCTGGCTGCTGCGCTGACCGAAAACGGGATTCCGTTTGAATATCAGCCGGGTGAGGGCGCCTTCTACGGACCAAAAATTGAATTTACTCTGCATGATTGTTTGGATCGTGCATGGCAATGTGGTACCGTGCAGCTCGATTTCTTCTTACCGGGCCGTTTAGGCGCGTCGTATGTTGGCGAAAACAACGATCGCGTGGTACCGGTAATGATTCACCGTGCTATTTTGGGCTCCATGGAGCGTTTCATCGGTATCCTTACCGAAGAGTACGCAGGGTTTTACCCAACCTGGATTGCTCCGGTGCAGGTGGTGGTGATGAATATCACCGATAGCCAGTCTGATTATGTCCAGCAATTGACCAAAAAACTGCAAGATGCAGGGATTCGTGTTAAAGCGGACTTGAGAAATGAGAAGATTGGCTTTAAAATTCGCGAACATACTTTACGTCGGGTTCCTTACATGTTGGTGTGCGGTGATAAAGAGGTCGAATCAGGCAAAGTTGCCGTTCGTACCCGCCGTGGCAAAGACCTGGGAAGCCTCGACGTAAACGAAGTCGTAGACAAGCTGCTGAAAGAGATTCGCAGCCGTAGTCTTCATCAACTGGAGGAATAAAGTATTAAAGGCGGAAAACGAGTTCAACCGGCGCGTCCTAATCGCATTAACAGAGAAATTCGCGCGCAAGAAGTTCGCCTAACCGGCGTCGATGGCGAGCAGATTGGTATTGTCAGTCTGAATGAAGCTCTTGAAAAAGCTGAGGAAGCGGGCGTTGATTTAGTAGAAATCAGCCCAAATGCCGAACCGCCAGTTTGCCGAATCATGGATTACGGCAAATTCCTCTACGAGAAGAGCAAGTCGACCAAAGAACAGAAGAAGAAGCAAAAAGTCATTCAGGTCAAGGAAATCAAATTCCGTCCTGGTACCGATGATGGCGACTATCAGGTCAAACTACGCAACCTGATTCGCTTTCTGGAAGATGGCGATAAAGCCAAAATCACCCTGCGTTTCCGCGGACGTGAGATGGCGCACCAACAGATCGGTATGGAAGTGCTTAATCGCGTCCGTAAAGACCTGTGTGAAGATTCTGATTTGGCCATTGTCGAATCCTTCCCTACGAGGATCGAAGGCCGTCAGATGATCATGGTGCTCGCACCGAAAAAGAGACAGTAAAGGCTTCCAAGTAATCGAACCCGCGCAGCGCTTGCGTTGTGTGGGTTTTATTCGCCTTACTGATCGTTGTTTAACAATGCGAAGTGGATTTAATTAAAATGCCAAAGATTAAAACTGTACGTGGTGCAGCCAAACGCTTCAAAAAAACCGGCAGCGGTGGTTTTAAGCGCAAGCATGCTAACCTGCGTCATATTCTGACCAAAAAAGCAACCAAGCGTAAACGTCACCTGCGTCCGAAAGGCATGGTGTCTAAAAACGATATGGTCCTGGTTGTTGCGTGCCTTCCGTACGCATAAGCCATTTTTTTTGAATCCAGAATAAGACTTTAGGAGAGAGCATATGGCTCGCGTAAAACGTGGTGTAATTGCACGCGCACGTCACAAGAAAATTTTAAAACAAGCGAAAGGTTACTACGGTGCCCGTTCGCGCGTTTATCGTGTTGCCTTCCAGGCAGTAATCAAAGCAGGTCAGTATGCTTACCGTGACCGTCGTCAACGTAAGCGTCAGTTCCGTCAGCTGTGGATTGCACGTATCAACGCAGCAGCTCGTGTGAACGGCCTGTCTTACAGCAAATTCATTAACGGCCTGAAAAAAGCCTCTATTGAAATTGACCGTAAGATCCTGGCTGACATCGCAGTCTTCGACAAAGTGGCCTTCGGCGCACTGGTTGAGAAAGCGAAAGCAGCACTGGCGTAAGTCAGTAAGAGAGGGAGCTTGCTCCCTCTTTTATCTTTGTTTTTCAGTACGAATATTGACTTTTATTGACCGCCGCTATATCACTGGTGGGCAATCAATCGACAAGGTTAAGCAATCATGCACGCTGTTATTTTTCGTTTCTTTTTTTACTTTAGCGCCTGATCTCAGGAGGCTTTGCGCGTAAGAAAAGAAACGAAAAGTAGCGCCTAAGCCTCCCCTGTGGAGGCTTTTTTGTTTTTGGCCATACCCTTTGTCTTTCAAACTACAGCGGCGTTGGCCGCGTGTGTTCACCCCAGTCACTTAGTTATCTAAGCTCCCGGGGATTCACCCACTTGCCGCCTGGCTGTAGCTTGAAATCCTGTGGGTACGACATAGGCCAGATAACATACAATTATCAGTCATTACTTAGGGCCATACCGGCCAGAGGAAGAGGAAAGCAATGCCACATCTCGCAGAGCTGGTTGCCAATGCTAAAGCAGCCGTAGAAGATGCCCAGGATGTTGCCGCGTTGGATTTGGTACGCGTCGAATATTTAGGCAAGAAAGGCCATTTTACCTTGCAGATGCAATCGCTGCGTGACGTGCCGGCGGAAGAACGCCCGGCGGCCGGGGCGGTGATCAACCAGGCAAAACAGGCGGTGCAGGATGCGCTGAACGCGCGTAAAAACACGCTGGAATCCGCTGCGCTGAACGAGCGTCTGGCTGCAGAGACTATTGACGTTTCCCTGCCAGGCCGTCGTATGGAAAATGGCGGGCTGCATCCGGTGACCCGCACCATCGATCGTATCGAAGCCTTCTTTGGCGAACTGGGCTTCTCAGTCGAGACCGGACCGGAAATTGAAGACGATTATCATAACTTCGACGCGCTGAACATCCCCGGGCACCACCCGGCGCGCGCCGATCACGACACCTTCTGGTTCGATGCCACGCGCCTGCTGCGCACTCAGACTTCCGGCGTGCAGATCCGTACCATGAAGAACCAACAGCCGCCAATTCGCATTATTGCGCCGGGTCGCGTTTACCGTAACGATTACGACCAAACGCACACCCCGATGTTCCATCAGATGGAAGGCCTGATTGTCGACAAAGACATCAGCTTCACCAACCTGAAGGGCACGCTGCATGATTTCCTGAATAACTTCTTTGAAGAGGATTTGCAGGTTCGTTTCCGTCCGTCGTACTTCCCGTTTACCGAACCGTCTGCTGAAGTGGACGTCATGGGCAAAAACGGCAAGTGGCTGGAAGTTCTGGGCTGCGGCATGGTGCATCCGAACGTTCTGCGCAACGTGGGCATCGACCCGGAAATCTATTCCGGTTTTGCTTTCGGCATGGGCATGGAGCGTCTGACGATGTTGCGTTATGGCGTCACCGACCTGCGCGCGTTCTTCGAAAACGATCTGCGTTTCCTCAAACAGTTTAAGTAAGGCGGGAATATCACATGAAATTCAGTGAACTCTGGTTGCGCGAGTGGGTAAACCCGGCCATCAGCAGCGAAGCATTATCCGATCAAATCACCATGGCTGGCCTGGAAGTGGACGGCGTGGAGCCGGTAGCCGGCGTCTTCAACGGCGTGGTGGTTGGCCACGTGGTTGAATGCGGTCAGCATCCAAATGCGGACAAACTGCGCGTGACCAAGGTTAACGTAGGCGGCGACCGCTTGTTGGATATCGTCTGCGGCGCGCCGAACTGCCGGACTGGCCTGAAAGTGGCCGTTGCCACCGTGGGCGCAGTGCTGCCGGGCGATTTCAAAATCAAAGCCGCCAAATTACGTGGCGAACCTTCTGAAGGCATGCTCTGCTCGTTCTCCGAATTGGGCATTTCCGGCGATCACGACGGTATTATCGAACTGCCGGAAGATGCGCCGATTGGCACCGACATCCGTGAATACCTGAAGCTGAACGACAACACGATCGAAATCAGCGTGACGCCTAACCGCGCCGACTGTCTGGGCATCATCGGCGTAGCGCGTGATGTTGGCGTGCTGAATCAGGTGGCACTCACCGAACCGGACATGAGCCCGGTTGCAGCCACGATCAATGATACGCTGCCGATCCGCGTTGATGCGCCGCAGGCGTGCCCGCGTTACCTGGGTCGCGTAGTCAAAGGCATCAACGTTAAGGCTGCCAGCCCGCTGTGGATGCGTGAGAAACTGCGTCGTTGCGGCATCCGCTCCATTGACGCGGTGGTTGACGTTACCAACTACGTGCTGCTGGAACTGGGTCAGCCAATGCACGCCTTCGACCTGAGCCGCATTGAAGGCGGTATCGTGGTGCGTATGGCCGAAGAAGGGGAAACCCTGACGCTGCTGGACGGCAATGAAGCCAAACTGAATGCAGATACCCTGGTGATTGCCGATCACCAAAAAGCGCTGGCGATGGGCGGCATCTTTGGTGGCGAACATTCAGGGGTGAATGACGAGACCCAGGATGTGTTGCTGGAGTGCGCCTTCTTCAGCCCGCTGTCGATTACCGGCCGTGCGCGTCGTCAGGGCCTGCACACCGACGCTTCACATCGCTATGAGCGTGGCGTTGATCCTGCGCTGCAGTACAAGGCGATGGAGCGCGCTACCCGCCTGCTGGTTGATATCTGCGGCGGCCAGGCCGGCCCGGTTATTGATGTCACCACCGAAAGCGAACTGCCAAAGCGCGCCACTATTACGTTGCGCCGTGAAAAGCTGGATCGTTTGATTGGTCATGTGGTACCAAGCGAGCAGGTGAGCGATATTCTGCGTCGTCTGGGTTGTCAGGTGACCGAGCAGGGCGATAACTGGCTGGCGGTGGCGCCGAGCTGGCGTTTCGATATGGAAATCGAAGAAGACCTGGTAGAAGAAGTCGCGCGCGTTTATGGCTACAACAATATTCCTGACGTGCCGGTACGTGCCGATCTGGTCATGACCAAGCACCGCGAAGCCGATTTGACGCTGAAACGCGTGAAAACTCTGCTGGTCGATCACGGTTTCCAGGAAGCGATCACCTACAGCTTCGTTGATCCTAAAGTGCAGGCCTTGCTGCACCCGGGCGAAGAGGCGTTGATCCTGCCAAGCCCAATCTCGGTAGAGATGTCGGCTATGCGTCTGTCATTGTGGACCGGCCTGCTGTCTGCGGTGGTGTATAACCAGAATCGTCAGCAAAGCCGCCTGCGCCTGTTTGAAAGCGGGTTGCGCTTTGTGCCTGATACTGCGGCAAATCTGGGTATCCGTCAGGATGTCATGCTGGCAGGGGTGATTGCGGGCCATACGCATGAAGAACACTGGGATCTGGCGCGTAAGCCGGTCGACTTCTATGATTTAAAAGGCGATCTGGAGTCGGTACTCGAACTGACCGGTAAATTATCCGAAATTCAGTTCAAAGCCGAGGCCAATCCGGCATTGCATCCTGGGCAAAGCGCGGCGATTTATTTACAGGGTGAACGCGTAGGTTTCATCGGTGTGGTTCATCCGGAACTTGAACGTAAACTGGATCTTAACGGCCGTACAGTGGTGTTCGAACTGGAGTGGAACAAGGTCGCAAGCCGCGCCGTGCCTCAGGCGCGGGAGATTTCTCGCTTCCCGGCAAACCGCCGCGATATCGCCGTTGTGGTGGCTGAAAACGTCGCCGCAGAAGATATTTTGGCAGAGTGTAAGAAAGTTGGCGCAAATCAGGTAGTTGGCGTAAACTTGTTTGATGTGTACCGTGGCAAGGGCGTAGCGGAGGGCGATAAGAGCCTGGCTATCAGTCTGGTATTGCAGGATACCGCTCGTACACTGGAAGAAGAGGAGATAGCCGCTACCGTTGCAAGATGCGTAGAGGCTCTAAAACAGCGATTCCAAGCATCCTTGAGGGATTGAACCTATGGCGCTTACTAAAGCTGAAATGTCAGAACACCTGTTTGAAAAGCTTGGGCTTAGCAAACGGGATGCCAAAGACCTGGTAGAACTGTTTTTCGAAGAGGTACGTCGTGCTCTCGAGAACGGTGAGCAGGTTAAACTGTCAGGTTTTGGCAATTTTGATTTGCGTGACAAGAACCAACGTCCTGGGCGTAACCCGAAGACTGGCGAGGACATTCCGATTACGGCGCGCCGCGTGGTCACTTTCCGTCCGGGACAAAAGCTGAAAAGTCGGGTAGAGAACGCCAGCCCGAAAGAGTAAGTTGCATGAAACCAAAAAGGCCGCTTTGCGGCCTTTTTCTTTTTCTGAGTTAAATTAGGCGTATTCTTAAATTATGCCGCCACGAGATTTTTCAGGTGGTGATATTAATCTCTCTCGTTCAGACTAAAATAATATTTTCGTTGCGGATTATTCTTATGGCTATTTTGTGTTGGTTGCTTTTTTAATAAAAAAGGGGCCGCGGCCCCTGATGGTTAATAATGATTATAGTAGTGACCCGGTCCGCCGCCACGGTGCCCGCCGCCGTGTGGGCCGAAGCAGCAGGCGCTGAGCGCTGAAGCCAGTACGGCAACGGTCAATAACATTCCAATGCGCTTAATCATAATAATGTCTCTCCGGTGGTTGTTGGCTTAATTATAAATAGCCTGGTGGCGATAAGTACGTCAGTTATTCGTTAAAGGTTGTCAGCAATTATATTAATTAAACGGCAGGGCTGGAGTGTATGGATTTCGTAAGGGAGATGAAAACGATCTGAAAATAGGCATTGGTGAGATAGGCGCTAAATAAATGCGCTGATATAACCACTCAAGCGAGAAAATAAAGTGAGAACATAAAATGAAAAAGTTCCTGTTGCTGGTTTGTTTACCGTTGCTGCTGCCGGTGGCTGCGCAGGCGGATGTCTCTATTGATATCAACGTGCCGGGCGTTTCGGTACATCTGGGCGATCAGGACCGCCGGGGCTATTATTGGGATGGTTACGACTGGCGTCCGCCGCAGTGGTGGCATGCTCATCAGGGCCGCGGTATGGGCGAGCGGAATAACCATGGCATGTACTGGGACGGAGGCCGTTGGCAACCGAAACCACCGCGTGGTTATGAGCACCGTGGCCCGGATCGCGACGGTAATCCGTTCCGTGGCGAACGCGATAATCATGATAACGGCAACCGTCATGACAATGGCGACCGTGACAATGGGCGCGGTAACGATCAGGGCCGTGGCCATGACAATAGCCGCGGTCACGGCAATGGCGAACCCTATCCGCCGAACGGCAATGGTCCGCACCCTTAATTAATTTTACAGCGGCTGCTTTTGCCATCACCTGCGGGTGACGGGCAGACGCAGCCGCCGTTTTCCTGTCATTGTGCTTATGCAATGCTTCCCCTTCTGGCGCTAACCCCCTAATATTTGACCCAGACGTCAATTATTCGGCCGTAAATACGGCCTGCAGGGAATCGCCGCGCCAATGCTGACCAGCCAAACCTTTTCTTTATTGCTCCAAAACCAACGCACTCGCGACAAGCGCCATCTGTGGTTGTTGATGCTGGGCGTTGCGGTGGCTTTTGTTTTCAGCCTCAGTGCCGGCGACATTTGGCTCTGGCCCTCACAGTGGCTTAGCGAGCCCGCGCAGCTGTTTGTCTGGCAGTTGCGGCTGCCGCGGGCGCTGGCGGTGATGCTGGTAGGCGCCAGCCTGGCGGTGGCTGGGGCGGTTATGCAGGCGTTGTTCGAAAACCCCTTGGCCGAGCCGGGCCTGCTGGGTGTCGCGAACGGCGCCGGCGTGGCGCTGGTGCTGACGGTGTTGCTGGGCAACGGTTTGCTGCCGGTGGCGCTGATGAGCCTGAGCGCCATCGTCGGCGCGTTAATCATGACTTTTCTGCTGCTCAGTTTTGCCCGCCGCCGACGCTTAACCAATGCGCGCTTGCTGTTGGTGGGGGTTGCGCTGGGCATCGTATGCAGCGCGGTGATGACCTGGGCGGTGTACTTCAGTTCCAGTCTGGATCTGCGCCAACTGATGTATTGGATGATGGGCGGGTTTGGCGGTGTTGACTGGCGGCAAAAGTGGTTGGTGCTGGCCCTTTTGCCGGTGCTGCTTTGGTTGTGTTGCCAAGGCAAGGCGCTGAACTTTATGGCCCTGGGGGAGATTCAGGCGCGTCAGCTCGGGCTCTCTTTGCATCTGTGGCGCAACCTACTGGTGTTGGCGATTGGCTGGTTGGTGGGCGTTAGTGTGGCGCTGGCCGGGGTGATTGGTTTTGTCGGGTTGGTGATCCCGCATATGCTGCGCCTCAGCGGCCTGACCAACCAGCGTTACCTGCTGCCCGGATGCGCGCTGGCCGGTGGCGGCGTGTTGCTGGCGGCTGATGTGGTGGCGCGCATCACCCTGTTGTCGGCAGAATTGCCCATTGGGGTGGTGACGGCCACCCTCGGAGCACCGCTATTTATCTGGTTACTGACCCGGGTAAAAAGCGTAAGGTAGTTTCTTCTGTTCACCTGCAAACAAAACAAGAGGATAAAGCTATGTCTCAACCTATCTATGACATTCCGGTAAACACTATCGAAAATCAATCCACCACCTTGGGCGAATATGAAGGCAAAGCGCTGTTGGTGGTTAACGTGGCGTCGGAATGTGGCTTGACCAAGCAATATGAAGGGCTGGAAGCGTTATACGAAACCTATCGCGCAGAGGGTTTTGAGGTGTTGGGCTTCCCGTCCAATGAGTTCCTGGGGCAAGAACCCGGCAGCAATGAAGAGATCCTGGCATTTTGCCGCGGGACCTTCGGTGTACAGTTCCCGATGTTCGCCAAAATTGAAGTGAACAGCGACGACCGCCATCCATTGTATCAGGCGTTGATTGCCGCAAAACCGCAGGCGGTCGCGCCAGAGGGCAGCGAGTTCCTGGCGCGTATGAGTAGCAAAGGCCGTGCGCCGAAGCAAACTGGCGATATCTTGTGGAACTTTGAAAAGTTCCTGATTGGGCGCGATGGCCAAGTGATCGAGCGTTTCTCGCCGGACACGACGCCGGAAGATCCGGCGCTGGTGGCCGCTGTCAAACAGGCGCTGGCCGGATAACAAGGAGCGGTAATCCATCATGCTGCAGCTCAGTCAGGTTGGGGTAGAAGGGCGTTTGGCCCCGTTTTCAGCGCAGGTTGATGCTGGGTTGCAGTATCACCTTATCGGCCCGAACGGCGCCGGTAAAAGCACGCTGCTGGCTCGGCTGGCGGGTATGCTGCCCGGTTCAGGGGAACTCTTGCTGGCGGGCCTACCGCTGGCCGGCTATCAGGGAAGTGAACTGGCGCTGCGCCGCGCTTACTTAAGCCAGCAGCAGCCCCCTGTCGCGTTGATGCCCGTGTTCCAATACCTGGCGTTACATCAACCGGCGGGCGCCGCTGAAACTGCGGTGGAGAGCACCATTCTCTATCTTTGCCAACGTTTAAAGCTGATGGATAAGTTGCCACGTATGCTGACTCAGCTTTCCGGCGGTGAATGGCAACGGGTGCGGCTGGCGGCGGTGTTGCTTCAGGTGTGGCCGACGGTTAACCCCTACAGCCAACTGTTGCTGCTGGACGAACCGACCAATAGTCTGGACGTGGCGCAGAAGGTGGCACTGGATCGCCTGCTGCGCGAGTTTTGTCAGAGCGGCCGTAGCGCTTTGGTTTGCGCGCACGATCTCAACCATACTTTGCAGCAGGCCGATCGGGTTTGGCTGTTGCACGCCGGTCGGCTGGTTGCGCAGGGCGTTACGCGAGAAGTGATGGAGCCGGTAGTGCTTTCACAGATTTATGATGTGGATTTTCATCTGCAGGCGGTCGGCGATCAGCGCTGGATCATGACCAAGACGGCGTAGCGCGAAATTCGGCTTAAACGTAAATTAAACGGACCCGATATAAATAGACGGCTAACCTTAAGCCGTTATTTCTTTTTCTCTTTTAAATTAACTCCCCCGCCTTGAAAACCGTCGCTGACGTGCTACGCTGATTTAGTTCAAATAAAATAAGTAAGTAATTATTTATAAGTACAATTAATTGATTTTAATGAATTATTTATTCCTTGGTGATGAGTCTCTTAAATCTGATAGCCAACTGGCAATTAATCTTACCTTAAGGTTTAGTTAAGCTTGCGGCCGTACATTGGCAACCAATCCACCAGGAACGATTCTCTCTGGCGTTTAATATTCGTTAAATGAAAGAGATCTACAGTGTCATTAAAGAAATTTGATACGTTTGGGGTTAACTATGGATGAATTTTTACCTTTTTCTCGCCCTGCCATTGGCGACGAAGAGATCGCAGCGGTAGAAAAGGTATTGCGCTCTGGCTGGATCACCACCGGGCCGCAGAATCAGCAATTGGAAAACGAATTCTGCTCCACCTTCGGATGTAAACACGCCATAGCCGTTTGTTCCGCCACTGCGGGCATGCACATCACCCTGATGGCGCTGGGCATTGGCCCGGGTGATGAGGTTATCACACCTTCGCAAACCTGGGTTTCCACCCTCAATATGATTGAATTGCTTGGCGCAACGCCGGTGATGATTGATGTTGATCGCGATACGCTGATGGTCAGTGCCGCCGATGTCGAAGCGGCCATTACGGCTAAAACCAAAGCCATTGTCCCGGTGCATTACGCCGGTGCGCCGTTGCAGATGGACGCTTTGCGCGATGTGGCAGCGCGCCACAACCTCCCCCTGATCGAAGATGCTGCCCATGCGGTGGGTGCCCGTTACAACGGCGAGTGGGTCGGCGCACGCGGCACGGCAATTTTTTCCTTCCATGCGATTAAAAACCTGACCTGCGCCGAGGGTGGCCTGATTGCCACCGACGACGATGCGCTGGCCGATCGCGTGCGTTGCCTGAAGTTCCACGGACTGGCGGTTGACGCCTTCGATCGCCAACAGCTGGGGCGCAAGCCACAGGCAGAGGTGGTGGAACCGGGCTACAAATACAACCTTTCGGATATTCACGCGGCCATCGCTGTCGTGCAGTTAGCTCGTCTGCCGCAGTTGAACGCCCGCCGCAAAGCGTTGGCCCAGCGTTATTTGGCCGCGCTGGAAGGTTCGCCTTTCCAGCCGCTGGGGCTGCCTGATTACCCGCATGATCACGCCTGGCATCTGTTTATGGTGCGTGTTGATGCCGAGCGCTGCGGCATCGATCGCGACCAACTGATGGAGCGCCTGAAGGCGTTGGGTATCGGTACCGGTCTGCATTTCCGCGCTGCCCATACCCAAAAATTTTACCGCGAACGTTATCCGCAGCTGTCGTTGCCGAACACCGAATGGAACTCGGCGTGTCTGTGTACCTTACCGTTATTCCCTGATATGACCGACGGCGATGTAGATCGCGTGGTCAACGCCTTATCTTCTGTTGTGGAGTCGTTACGTGTCTCGCGTTGAACCGATAAAAAAAGTTTCGGTGGTGATCCCGGTATACAACGAGCAGGAAAGTTTGCCTGCCTTGCTTGAGCGTACTACCGCCGCCTGTGAACAACTGACTCAGCCTTATGAAATTATTCTGGTCGATGACGGCAGCAGCGACAACTCAGCCGATATGCTGACCGCTGCGGCAGAGCAACCGGGCAGCTGCGTGATTGCCGTTCTGCTGAACCGTAATTACGGCCAACACTCGGCGATCATGGCCGGCTTCAATCAGGTGAGCGGCGATCTGGTGATTACGCTGGACGCCGATTTGCAAAACCCACCGGAAGAGATCCCGCGCCTGGTGCGGGTCGCAGAAGAGGGCTATGACGTAGTGGGCACCGTGCGTGCCAACCGCCAGGACTCCTGGTTCCGCAAAAGCGCCTCACGCATTATCAATATGATGATCCAACGTGCTACCGGCAAATCGATGGGCGATTACGGCTGCATGTTGCGCGCCTATCGCCGCCATATTATCGAAGCCATGCTGAACTGCCACGAACGCAGCACCTTTATCCCGATCCTGGCGAACACCTTCGCCCGGCGTACCACCGAAATCGACGTGCTGCACGCCGAACGCGAGTTTGGCGATTCCAAATACAGCCTGATGAAGTTGATTAACCTGATGTACGACTTGCTCACCTGCCTGACGACGACGCCGCTGCGTTTGCTCAGCGTTGTTGGCAGCGTGGTGGCGCTCTCAGGTTTTGTGCTGGCGGTAGTGCTGATCGCCCTGCGTTTGATTATGGGGCCTGAATGGTCGGGCGGTGGGGTGTTCACGCTGTTTGCGGTGCTGTTTACCTTTATTGGTGCTCAATTTGTCGGCATGGGCCTGTTGGGAGAGTACATAGGTCGAATCTATACCGACGTACGCGCTCGTCCTCGTTATTTTGTTCAGAAAGTGGTCGGCGAACAGCCGGTTCACAATACTCAGGAAGAAGAATGATGAAAGCTATTGTATTTGCTTACCATGATATTGGCTGCGCGGGTTTGAAAGCGCTGACTGACGCAGGCTATGACGTTCAGGCGGTATTCACGCATACCGACGATCCTGGTGAGAACAACTTCTTCTCCTCCGTAGCCCGTTTAGGCGCTGAATTGGAGTTGCCGGTCTATGCGCCGGAAGACGTTAACCACCCGTTGTGGATCGAGCGCATCCGTCAGATGCAACCGGACGTTATTTTCTCCTTCTATTACCGCAACTTGTTAAGCGATGAGATCCTGTCGCTGGCACGGCTTGGTGGGTTCAACCTGCACGGTTCGTTGCTGCCGCGCTACCGCGGCCGTGCACCGGTGAACTGGGCGCTGGTCAACGGCGAAACCGAAACCGGCGCCACGCTGCACAAAATGGTCAAACGCCCGGATGCCGGGGACATCGTTGGCCAGCGCAAAGTGACGATCGCCGCTGACGATACGGCGTTGACGCTGCATAAAAAAGTGCTGGAAGCGGCACAGGCGCTGCTGAAAGAGGAGCTGCCTAAGCTGAAAAACGGCACCGCCTCATTCACTGCGCAAAATGAAGCCGACGCCAGCTATTTTGGCCGTCGCACCGCGGCAGACGGTGAAATTTTGTGGCATAAATCCGCACAGGAAATCAACAACCTGATCCGTGCGGTCACCGAGCCTTACCCTGGCGCATTCAGCTACCTCGGCCAACGTAAGCTGATCGTTTGGCGCGCCCGCGTGCTGGATGCCCAGCATGATAAACAACCGGGCACCGTGCTCAGCACCTCACCGCTGATCATCGCTTGCGGTGAAGGTGCGCTGGAAATCGTTGCCGGGCAAAACGAGGCCGGTCTGTACGTGCAGGGCAGCCGTCTGGCGCAGGAAATGGGCATCGTGACCGATGTACGTCTGGCAGCGAAGGTCAATGCGGTCATGAAACGCAGAACCCGTGTGTTGATCCTGGGCGTTAACGGTTTTATCGGTAACCACCTGACTGAACGCCTGCTGCGTGACGATCGTTACGATATTTACGGTCTGGATATCGGCTCTGATGCCATCAGCCGTTTCCTGGATAACCCGCGCTTCCACTTTGTGGAAGGGGATATCAGCATTCACTCCGAGTGGATCGAGTATCACATCAAGAAATGCGACGTGGTGCTGCCGCTGGTAGCCATCGCAACACCTATCGAATACACCCGCAATCCACTGCGCGTGTTCGAGCTGGATTTCGAAGAAAACCTGAAAATCGTCCGCGACTGCGTGAAATACAATAAGCGCATTATCTTCCCGTCCACCTCCGAGGTGTACGGCATGTGCGACGACAAAGAATTTGATGAAGACCACTCGCGTCTGATTGTCGGGCCGATCAACAAACAGCGCTGGATTTACTCGGTGTCCAAGCAGTTGCTGGACCGAGTGATCTGGGCATACGGCGCCAAGGAAGGGTTGAAGTTCACCCTGTTCCGTCCGTTCAACTGGATGGGCCCACGCCTGGATAATCTGGATGCGGCGCGTATCGGTTCATCACGTGCTATCACCCAGTTAATCCTCAATCTGGTAGAAGGTTCGCCGATCAAACTGATGGACGGCGGGGCGCAAAAACGCTGCTTTACCGACATCAACGACGGTATCGAAGCGCTGTTCCGCATTATCGAAAACCGCGACGGTTTGTGTGACGGTCAGATCGTCAATATCGGTAACCCGACCAATGAGGCCAGCATCCGTGAACTGGCGGAAATGCTGCTTGAGAGTTTCAACAATCACCCGTTGCGCGACAGCTTCCCGCCGTTTGCCGGCTTTAAGGATGTAGAAAGCAGCAGCTATTACGGTAAAGGGTATCAGGACGTTGAGCACCGTACGCCGAGCATCAAGAATGCCCGTCGCCTGCTGGGTTGGCAGCCGACCATTGCGATGCAGCAGACCGTTGCCGATACGTTGGATTACTTCCTGCGCACTACCGTCCAGGAAGGTAAAGGTGCATGAAGAAAGTCGGCCTGCGAGTTGATGTAGATACCTTCAGCGGTACCCGTGAAGGGGTACCGCAGTTGCTGGAACTGTTCGACAAGTACGATATTCAGGCCAGTTTCTTCTTCAGCGTAGGACCGGACAATATGGGGCGCCATCTGTGGCGCCTTTTCCGTCCGAAATTCCTGTGGAAAATGCTGCGTTCGAACGCCGCGTCACTGTACGGCTGGGATATCCTGCTGGCAGGTACCGCCTGGCCGGGGCGCAATATTTCCCGCAAGCTGGGGCCGTTGATGAAACGTACCGCCGAGGCCGGGCATGAAGTGGGGCTGCACGCGTGGGATCATCAGGGCTGGCAGGCGAACGTCGGCCGCTGGTCTGAGGCGCAACTGACACAGCAGGTTCAACGGGGCGTGGATGCACTAACCGGCAGTACCGGCCAGCCGGTAAAATGCTCGGCGGTAGCCGGCTGGCGTGCGGATACGCGGGTGCTGGAGGTGAAGCAGCGTTTCGGTTTTCACTATAACAGCGACTGTCGTGGCACCCACCCATTCCGCCCGCAGTTAAGCGATGGCCGTCTCGGCACCGTGCAGATCCCGGTTACGTTACCCACCTTTGACGAGGTGATTGGCAGTGAAGTCAGTATGGCCGACTTCAACGATTACATTCTGCAAGCCATTGAAAACGACCAGGGCGTGCCGGTGTATACCATTCATACCGAAGTGGAAGGGATGTCGCAGGTAGCGATGTTCGAACAGTTACTGCAGCGCGCGCAACGACAGGGCATAGCATTCTGTCCGTTAAGCGAACTGCTGCCGCACGATTTGGCTTCATTGCCATTGGGCCGCATCAAGCGCGCTCCTTTCCCCGGCCGCGAAGGTTGGCTGGGTTGTCAAACCGATGTGAAGGACGATTCATGAAGGCGCTAAAAGGATCATGGGCCATCTTGCTGGCCATTTTTTTTGCTCTGGTTTACCTGATTCCCCTCAATGGGCGCCTGCTGTGGCAACCTGATGAAACCCGCTATGCCGAAATCAGCCGCGAGATGTTGCAGCGCGGCGACTGGGTAGTGCCCAATCTGCTTGGCCTGCGTTATTTTGAAAAACCGGTAGCCGGTTACTGGTTTAACAACATCAGCCAATGGCTGTTTGGCGAGACCAACTTTGCGGTGCGTTTCGGTTCGGTATTCAGCACCGGCATGACCGCGCTGCTGGTATTTGCGCTGGCGATGCTGATGTGGCGCAATGCGCGCCGCGCCAGCCTGGCGGTGCTGATTTTCCTGTCGATGGTACTGGTGTTCAGCATCGGTACCTACAGCGTACTGGATCCGATGATCTCACTGTGGCTGGCCGCAGCGATGGTCAGTTATTACCTGACGCTGAAAGCCACCACGGTCAAAGGCAAGCTGGGTGGTTACGTGCTGCTGGGTTTGGCCTGCGGCATGGGCTTTATGACCAAGGGGTTCCTGGCACTGGCGGTGCCGGTGATTGCGGTGATCCCGATTGTCATTCAGCAACGGCGGATTAAAGATCTTCTTATTTACGGCCCGGTGGCGATAGTGGTGGCGGTGTTGCTCAGCCTGCCCTGGGCGCTGGCCATTGCCCAGCGAGAACCGGACTTCTGGAACTACTTCTTCTGGGTGGAGCATATTCAGCGCTTCGCCGAGGACAACGCGCAGCATAAGGCACCGTTCTGGTACTACATTCCGATTCTGTTTGCCGGGGTGCTGCCGTGGGCGGCGTTGCTGCCAGGGGCGCTGATCAAGGGCTGGCGTGAACGCATCAATCGCCCTGAGCTGTTTTTCTTGTTCAGTTGGGTAGTGATGCCACTGATCTTCTTCAGCATCGCCAAGGGTAAGCTGCCGACCTATATTCTGCCGTGCATGGCGCCGCTGGCGCTGTTGATGGCGGCCTATGCCGAGGATTATGCGGCGGTACTGCGCAGCAAGGCATTCAAAGTCAATGCGTTGCTAAACGGATTGTTTGGCGCGATCGGCGTATTGGCGCTGTTGATTATCGGTAGTGGTCTGTTGCCCAAGGTGCATTTGTTTAGCGCCCAGGAATGGCCGAAGATAGTGATCGGCATTATCGCCTTTGCCGGGTGGTTACTGTTCGCCGTGGTGTCGGTGCGTGATAATGCACGCCGCTGGCGCTGGGCGGCTGCCTGTCCGTTGCTGCTGTGCCTGCTGATTGGCTATGCGATTCCGCAACAGGTGACCGATTCCAAGTTGCCGCAAAACTTCGCACGGGTGAACATGGCAGAATTAAGCCATAGCCGCTACGTGCTGACAGACAGCGTGGGGGTAGCCGCCGGCCTGGCCTGGGAACTGAAGCGCAGCGACGTGCTGATGTTCAGCGAAAAGGGCGAAGTGTCTTATGGTCTGGACTACCCGGATGCCCGCAGCCATTTCATCAGCGATGAAGATTTCCCGCAGTGGTTGGCACAGGCGCGCAAGCAGGGCGATGTCTCGCTGGTATTGCAATTGTCGAGAGGGGATCACGTGCCGAAAAACTTACCGACCGCAGACAAGATTGTTGAGATGAACCGCCTGGCACTGGTTTGGTATCAACAGCAACCATGATGATCGGTTACCTGTTGGTGATTGTGGTCAGTCTGCTCACCTGCGGTGGGCAGCTGTGCCAGAAACAGGCCGCTCTGTGCTGGCAATTGCCGCCGGATGTCAGACGGGGGCCGACGCTGCGCTGGTTGGCACTGGCGGTGTTGCTGCTGGGGGCCGGCATGGCGGTGTGGCTCAACGTGTTGCAACGTTTGCCGCTCAGCCTGGCGTACCCGATGCTCAGCCTGAATTTTGTGCTGGTGACGCTGGCTGCCCGCTGGCTGTTTCAGGAACCGACCACTTTGCGCCACTGGTGTGGCGTAGCGTCCATTATGCTGGGGATCCTGTTGATGAGTGTACACCCATGAGGGGCTATGCCTGGGGGGCTGCCAGCGTATTGTTGGTGACGGTGGCGCAGCTTTTGATGAAGTGGGGCATGGCGCAGATCCCGCTGATGTCGTTCGCCGACGTGACATTGGCGCTGCTCATGCATTACTGGTTGCCGTTGCTGGCGGTGGGTTGCGGTATTTTTGGCTATGCGTTGTCGATGTTGTGCTGGTTCTTTGCGCTGCATCATTTGCCGCTCAACCGCGCTTATCCGCTGTTGAGCGTCAGCTATGCGCTGGTGTACATGGCTGCGGTGATCCTGCCCTGGTTTAATGAATCCGCTACCTTGCTGAAAACGTTGGGAACGCTGTTTATCCTGTTTGGGGTGTGGCTGATTAACAGTAAGGCCGGGGTAAAAACGGCCCAATAGCGCAAAAATTGGCGTCAACGCGATTATCTCCTTCACAGTGCTTGCCTTTTTCCCCCTACGGGGGATAAATTAGCGCCAAATAGCTCTCTCCTAACGTGGCGCCGACTTTGCCTCGCTGGCGGTGTGGTTGACCGTGCGGCATGATGCGGCAACGGGTTCAATGAAGGGATATTATGCGGATGCGTGTTTGGTTTTTATTAGCCAGTTTAATTCTTGCCGGTTGCAGCAGCCATGCGCCGCCGCCAAGCGGCCGGTTGGCCGACTCGATCGTGGTGGTGGCTCAATTGAATGAGCAACTGCGGCAATGGTACGGCACGCCATATCGTTATGGTGGGATGGATCGCGGTGGTGTCGACTGCTCAGGATTTGTCTATCGCACCTTCCGTGACCGTTTCGATATGCAATTGCCGCGCTCTACCGAAGAGCAAACCGAGCTCGGCACCAAAGTCTCGCGTGATGAATTGATGCCGGGCGATCTGGTGTTTTTCAAAACCGGCGCGGGTGAAAATGGTTTACACGTGGGTATCTACGATACCAACGATCAATTTATCCATGCCTCAACCAGCCGCGGCGTTATTCGCTCCTCGCTGGACAATGTCTATTGGAAGCGAGCCTACTGGCAGGCGCGACGCATTTAACCTTAACTCTTTGATTCGGTGTATCATGGCGGCATCACGTCCTTAACGGTGACTGCCATGAATAGCCTACGCTTACTGATTTCCGACTCCTACGATCCCTGGTTCAATCTGGCCGTGGAAGAGTGCATCTTCCGCGAGATGACCACGCAGAAAATCCTGTTCTTATGGCGCAACGCCGAAACCGTGGTCATTGGCCAGTCACAAAACCCGTGGAAAGAGTGCAACACCCGACGGATGGAGCAGGATGGGATCCGGCTGGCGCGGCGCAGCAGCGGGGGTGGAGCGGTATTTCACGATCTGGGTAACACCTGTTTTACCTTTATGGCGGGGAAGCCCGGCTATGATAAAACCGTGTCCACCGGCATTATACTGGCGGCGCTGACACGATTGGGGATCTCCGCGACGGCTTCAGGGCGCAATGATCTGGTGATCGACACCGCAGAGGGCGTGCGTAAAATATCCGGCTCGGCCTACCGTGAAACTCAGGATCGCGGGTTTCACCATGGCACGTTATTACTGAACGCCGATCTAAACCGCCTGGCGGATTACCTTAACCCGGACCCCAAAAAATTGCAGGCCAAGGGTATCAGCTCAGTACGCTCTCGTGTCGCCAACCTGGCGGAGTTCAGGCCTGATATCAACCACCAACAGATATGTGACGCTGTGACTCAGGCATTCTTTGAGCATTATGGTGATACCGCCAGGGCGGAAATCATCTCCCCCGATGTTTATCCCGATTTGCCGGATTTCGCCGCGCAGTTCGCCAGACAAAGCAGCTGGGAATGGAATTTCGGCAAAGCGCCTGCATTTAGCCATTTGCTGAATGAGCGCTTTGCCTGGGGCGGGGTGGATATCTTCTTTGATGTGGAAAAGGGAGCCATTGACCGGGCGCAGATTTTTACCGATAGCCTTAACCCTGCGCCGTTGCAACAGTTGGCAGAACGGCTGGTGGGATGCGCCTACCGCAGTGAGGCTGTGGCAAGTTGTTGCGATAGTTTGATCGCGCAGTTTCCCGAACATGCCGCCGAGTTGGCTGAACTGCGGCAATGGTTGGTCGAGACAATCAAATAACATTCAGGCTTCAGTTATCCTGGGATGAGGCAGCTCATCCCTTTTTACGCCGTGCGGCCCCTACTTTCTTGTTGTATCTCATCGTAAAAAAAGGCGTAAATGCAGACTCAGCATAAATTCGCTAAAAATCAAGGTGGGCATTTTTTGGGTTGTTTCAATGCTGAGAATAACGCAGTGAATTGATGTGTTATCGAATTTAATCAGTTGTTATGAAATTGGAGCGTAATTGCGTTGAGTGCAAAAGATACGTTTTAAAACTGATAGGAATTTCTTTAATTAAAACAATGGAGATAAGTCAAATTTTAAGCATTACTCTATCCCTTAAGTGAAATGCCTCTCAATTTTATTCGCTCCGCTCTGATTTTGTCATAAGTTAAATTGTTTTTTATTCATTTTTTTGCGAACTGCGCATAGCTTTAATCTATCAATTAAATGATAACTTATTGGTAATTACATTGATATTTCCGATTAATCTCAGGGGGATTGATCGATAAAATATATTGATATACGATCAGCTGCTCGCCATTCTGCCTGTGGCATTAAAATGAAAATTCAATTCGAAGCTGACTTTATTAGTCGCTATGTTTTTCAACCTGTTTACTCAATGGACGGCAGGCTGCTGGCGGTAGAAATTTTATGCCGTTTCAATAGCCTGGACGGTGATTTAGCCATGCCGGCTGACATCGGGATTACGTTATTGACTCCCGCTCAAAGGGTTGAGTTATTTAACGAGCAATTGAGACTGGCGGAGCAACATGCCAGTTGGTTTATCGAGCACGATGTGCTGTTGACCCTCAATATCGAAGAAACCATTGTCGATGCGATCCTCGCTGACGATCTGCTGTGTCAACGCCTACGGCAGTGGTCGTTTATTGCATTGGAGATCAGTGAGGCCTTTCCGAATCTTTCGGCGGGAAAGAACAATACCAAGGTCAGCCGGCTAAGCGAAATGTTCACGCTGTGGCTGGATAATTTTGGTTCAGGGCAGGCGACATTGACCGCATTGTATGACGGGCTGTTCGACTATGTGAAAATCGACAAACATTTTTACTGGCAGCTGTTTGCCCACCAAGGATATGACGTAGTCATAGACTCGCTATTAAAGAATATCAACCTGCTGTGCAAGGGAGTGATTGTCTGCGGCATTGAGAAGAAGGCGTATTTTAATAAGCTCAGGCATGCCGGTGTTTTTGGTTTGCAGGGTTTTTTATGGCCCAGCGTTGGTGTGGATAATTTGGTCGCTTTGCGGGTCACACCTGAAGAGTTCAATAACAATAATCGATAGCGCTGCCCACCCCAGAGTAATAATGGATCGGGTGATTTTGCTGTGATTCCTGCCCTGTTATTTCTCATGAATTTCCCGCGGATAAAGCCTTCCGTTCATCGGCACAATCAGGCGTTTAAACCCTATCGATGCAAACGACACTCCTCCGCCTCTGCCTGGGTTCTCGACAGAGGTGTTCTCCCTGCATTTCCTCTGTGTTAATCCGCACGCCCAGGCTCTACACTAAGCGGATACGGAGGGCCTATGCCGCAGTTTGAAAACGCTTATCACCACCAGTTACCCGGTTTTTATACCGAATTGAAACCCACGCCGCTGAAGGGCGCTCGCCTGCTGTATCACAGTGAACCGCTGGCGCGAGAGCTGGGGTTGGACGAAAGCTGGTTTACCCAGGACAAGACCCCGATATGGTCGGGTGAAAGGCTGCTGCCCGGTATGCAGCCGTTGGCGCAGGTGTACAGCGGCCATCAGTTTGGCGTGTGGGCCGGGCAATTGGGCGACGGCCGTGGCATTTTGCTCGGCGAGCAAAAGCTGGCGGATGGCCGCAGCATGGACTGGCATCTGAAAGGCGCGGGGCTAACGCCTTATTCGCGGATGGGCGACGGGCGTGCCGTATTGCGTTCGGCGATCCGTGAATTTCTGGCCTCCGAGGCGTTGCATCATCTGGGCATTCCGACCACGCGCGCGTTGACTCTGGTGACCAGCGAACAGCCCGTTTTCCGTGAACAACCGGAGCGTGGCGCGATGTTACTGCGCGTGGCGGAAAGCCATGTGCGCTTCGGCCATTTTGAGCATTTTTACTACCGCAAACAGCCGGAGCAGGTGCAACAGCTGGCCGATTTTGTGATCGCTCGCCATTGGCCGCAGTTGAAGGATCACGACGACGGCTATTTACCCTGGTTTATTGACGTTGTTGAACGCACTGCGCGCTTAATCGCGCATTGGCAGACCGTCGGGTTCGCTCACGGCGTCATGAACACCGATAATATGTCGATCCTTGGCATCACCATCGATTATGGCCCTTACGCTTTCCTCGATGATTACAAACCTGACTTTATCTGCAACCATTCGGATCATCAGGGGCGTTATGCCTTTGATAATCAACCCGCGGTTGCGCTGTGGAACCTCCACCGGCTGGCGCAGGCGCTGTCCGGGTTGATGACCACCGAGCAGTTGCAGCAGGCGTTGGCGGTCTATGAACCGGCGTTGATGCGAGCCTATGGGGAGCAGATGCGCGCCAAACTCGGCTTTTTCACCCAGTCGACTCAGGATAACGATCTGCTGACCGGGCTGTTGAGCCTCATGGCGCAAGAGGGGCGCGACTATACCCGTACTTTCCGCTTGCTGAGCCAGACGGAACAGCAACAGGCGCAGTCGCCGTTGCGGGACGAGTTTATCGATCGCGGCGCATTCGACGCTTGGTATCAGCAATATCGGCAGCGTTTGCAGCAAGAGCAGGTGAGCGACAGTGAACGGCAGCAGGCGATGAAGGCGGCAAATCCCAAATTAATCCTGCGCAATTACCTGGCGCAGCAGGCGATTGAGCGTGCCGAGCAGGATGATGTCAGCAAGCTGGCGCGCCTGCATCAGGCGTTGTTGACGCCGTTCGCCGATGTGCCAGAATACGACGATCTTGCCGCTTTGCCGCCGGATTGGGGCAAGCATCTGGAGATTTCCTGCTCGAGCTGAAATACCCGTCGTGTTTCACATTGCAGCGGGTTAACGTGAGCGCGGCATGCTGCGCCCCATTCACTGACGCAGATAAACCTGTGGTAGCGCCACTTCCGGGTGGTGCACCACGCCCAAATCGGCCTGATACCAGCGGGTCAGAATATCCGCCTGCAATACCTCTTGCGGCGTGCCCACGGCAACCAAACGCCCCTGATGCAGCAATAAAATACGGTCGGCATACAGCGCCGCCAGGTTCAGATCGTGCAGTACGCAGCACACCGCAATGGGCTGTTGCCGCGTCAGCGAACGCAACAACCTCAGCGTATGCTGCTGGTGGTAGAGATCCAGCGCCGAGGTGGGTTCGTCCAGGAACAACCAGGAAGGCGAGGGCTGCGGCTGCCAAAGCTGCGCCAGCACGCGGGCTAACTGTACCCGTTGCTGTTCACCGCCGGAAAGGCGGCGATAATCCCGCTGGGCCAGTTCAAGACAATCGGTTTGCGCCATCACCTGCTGCACCGCTTGCTGCACATGACGCTTGCCGTGCGGTGACCTGCCCATGCTGACCACTTCCTCGACGGTAAACGGAAAGGCCAGATCGCTGTGCTGACGCATCACCGCACGTACTTTGGCTAACTGTTGCGGTTGCCATTGATCCAACGGCAACCCAAGAAGTTTGCACTCTCCGCAGCTCGGCGACAGGTAGCCGGTTAACAGACGCAGCAGCGTCGATTTCCCCGCGCCGTTCGGCCCGATAATCGCCACCATTTCGCCGCTGGCGATACTCAGCGAGACGTCGTTGATTAACCGGCGCGAACCCAGGCTGTAACGTAGCTGACGTGCCGTCAGGCTTGATGCATTACCCATCCGTACGCTCCCGCTGGCGCATGACCAGCCATAAGAAATAAGGCCCGCCAATCAGGCTGGTCATCAGCCCGACCGGCATCTCCGCCGGCGCCACCAGCGTCCGTGCCAGTGTGTCGCTGACCAGCAGCAGGCAGGCGCCGCCCAGCGCGGAGCAGGGCAGCAGCCAGCGGTGGTCGCCGCCGAGTCGCATGCGCACCAGGTGCGGCACCACCAGGCCGATAAAGCCAATGACGCCGCTCATCGCCACCGCTGCGCCAATCAACAATGCGCTAAGCAGAAGCAATTGCAGTTTGGCACGCTGGACATTCACGCCGAGGTAGTGCGCCTCTTCATCGCCCAGTTGCAGCAGGTTCAGGCAGCGCGCCTGTAACAGCGTCAGCAGGGCCGCCGGCAGGATCAAAGAGGCCGATACGATCAGCGTTGGCCACTGTGACTGGCTCAGGCTGCCCATCATCCACAATGAAAACTGGCGTAGCTGTTGATCGCTGCTGAGATAAGACAGCACGCCGATGGCCGCCATGCACAGGGCGTTGATGGCGATCCCCGCCAGCAACAGGCGTGACAGGCTGCCGTGCCCGCTGCGGCTGATGCCGTAGATCAGCAGTGACACCAGCAGGCTGCCGAGGAAAGCCGCCAACATGTGGCCATACAAGGCAATCACCGGCGGCAGGGCCAGCGGCATAACGATAATCAGCGCGACAAACAGCGCGCCGCCGCTACTGATGCCCAACAGGCTGGGATCGGCCAGCGGATTGCGGAACAGCCCCTGCATGACGGCGCCGGACACCGCCAGTGCGCAGCCGATGACCACCGCCAGCAGCACACGCGGCAAGCGGATGTTTAGCCAGATATGCCAAGAGGTATCGCTGAACGGCTCTTGCCACAGGGTGCGAAACGACAGCGTCAGCGCGCCCATATTGGCGGCGCCCAGCGCCAATAGCGCAAGCAGCACCAACAGGCCGGCAATGGTCACGCGCGCAGAGGTGCGGCCAGGCATTACTTTTGCTCCGCCGCATTACGCAGTTTGGCCAGCGCGGCCGGCGTTTCCAGCCCAAAGCCCAGCAGCGCCATGTCGTCGACCACCAACACGCGGTGGTTTTTGCCGGCAGGCGTGAGGGCAATGCCAGGCAGTTTCCACAGCTGCTTCAGGCCACCGAGGGTCTTGACGCCATCGGTGGTGACCAGCAGCAGATCGGGCGCACTGGCGATCACGCCTTCTTGCGACAGCGGGCGGTAGCGGTTGAATCCTTGCATCGCGTTCTTCAACCCTGCGGCGGTGATGACCGCATCGGCGGCGGTATGTTGCCCGGCGGCCATCGGCGTAATGCCGCCGTGGCTCATGACGAACAACACCCTGATCGGCAACGAAGACGTGTTCACCTGTGCGAGCTGTTGTTGGTAACGAGCGCTCAGTTGCTTGCCCCTGTCGGGGCGTTGCAGCGCCTGGGCGATGACCGCGATTTTTTCCGGCACCGCCTGTAACGTGGTGTCGCCGGGAATTCGCACCACCTTCACGCCGCTTTCCTCCAACTGCTTGAGCACCAGCGCAGGTTCAGCCAGTTCGGTGCTCAGCACCAGCGTGGGTTTCAGCGCCAGAATGCCTTCGGCATTGAGTTGACGCATATAGCCGACATCCGGCAGCGGTTTCACGGCTGCTGGCTGCAGACTGGTGCTGTCTCGTGCCACGATCTCATCGCCCGCGCCAAGGGCGAAGGCAATTTCGGTGACGTCACCGCCTATCGAGACAATACGTTCCGCCGCCGCAGCGGTGAACGGCAACGCCAGCGCAAGGCACAACGTCAGACGACGGGACAATGAAGATTTCATGCGGCAATGTCCTTGGGTTCAAGGGCGGCAACCTGCTCACGCCACTGGGTTTGTTCCGGCTGGCCCTCGGTACGTTGGCCGTAAAGTTGGGCGATTTGCGTACCGTCGGCGGCGAACAGCTCCAGGCTGGTGACGAAGCCGTCTTTGGTGGGTTTGCGGGTGATCCAGCTTTCTGCAATAGCGCCTTCGATCAGGTGCAGAGTGAAGCGGCGGTTAAACACGTTAATCCAACCTTCCTGCGGCATCAGCCGCTCGATCTGGCCGGTGAAGATCTGCACGCAACCTCGGTTGCCGACAAAAATCATGATCTCGTTCTGCAAGCCGTGCGCGGCATTGAGCAACTGCGCCAAGGCGTTGTTATCCACCTGGTACGCCAGATCGCTGCCGACGGCGCGGAAGGCCTGCTGACGCGTTAGCTTATGGCGGCCCAGCAGTTGGAAGAACTGGTGAACGTCGGTCATTTCACGCCATTCCCGGTCAATTTTTTCGGCGTCCGGTGCGGCGTTACTGGTCGTGGAGTCTGCCGCTTTCAGTGCCAGAGCCGGGTTTTCTGTGCTCAGGTGGCGTTCGACCAGCGCCATCCAGGCCCCCAGATCGGTTTCCTCGGTGGTGTACACCTTATGCAAGGCGTCGCCCTGATGATCGAAGAACTGAATGCTGTGGCGTACGCCGCGCTTGTTGGTTTCGCTCATGGCAAATACGCTGGCCCACTGGTTGAGGAACAGGCGCAAATCCAGCTCGCGGGGGTTAAGAATTAACCCCGCGTGGCCGTTCAGGTGTTGGTTAAGGTAGCGGCCCATTTGCTCATGTACCGCATAGCTGTTGCGAGTAATGGACTTGGTCACGCCAACCTGTTCCAGCTCGGTCAGCAGGGTACGTGCATCGGCTTGCAGGCGGCGGGTGTCTTCACCCACGCGGGCATGGGTCAGTTCCGCTTCGCTGACACCCAGCAGTTCCGCCAGATCGCGTGCGTATTTGCCAGGATTATCAATTTTTGCCTGCTGGTAACGGGCGTATAAGTTATTGCTCATCGGTTGTGCTCCTGTGTGCGGTTCACGCGGCGGGCAATCGGCTTGCCCGCCGTATTCAAAAGGTTACCACTGATAGCTGACCAGCAGTTTGGCGTTGCGGCCATCCTGCGGAATGCCCTGCGGCGAGTAATACTCTTTATCGAAGGCGTTGCCCAGCACCACTGTGGTGGTGACGCCCTGCAGGCGTTCGCGGCCTTTATAGCTCAGGTAGAAATCGTTAACGCCGTAGCCGCCTTGCTCGGTGGTACCGGTTTCCACACGCGTGGCGCGCTCGGCGAAGGTAGCGACCCAACCGGTCGACAGGCCGGTTTCACCCAACGGGATATCCAGCGTGCTGGTCACGGTGTCGGGGTTGATGCTGCTTAACCAGTCGCCGCTGGCTTCGTTCTTGCCGCGTGTGCGGTTGTAAGCCAGATCCCAGCCGAAAATCGCCGTTTTATAGCTCAGCATGGCGTCCCAGCCCCAGATTTTTGCGCGGTCAATATTGGTCGAGAAAGTGGTGCAACTGATGCAATAGGGGCCACGCGGGCCACGCCCCAACTCCATGGTGACGTCGGTGGTGATGTAATCTCTGGCCTTGGTGTCAAAATAGCTGGCTTTGAATTGCAGGCTGTCGTCCGCCAGCAGCAAATCGTCAAAGCGCAGGCCGAAGCCGTATTCCTGAGTCGCGTTGGTTTCCGGCTTCAGATTGGGGTTTGGCACCCAGTAGTTGGTAATGGTGGTCGGGCCCATGGGGATCGAGAAATGTTTGGCGTCGTTATACATTTCCCCCATGGTTGGCGCACGGAACGCCTGGGAGTAAGATCCGAACACCATCAGCCAGTCGGTTGGCGTAATGCTGATTGCCCCTCGTGATGACCATTTGTCGGCGTCGACATCCGCATAGCCGTCGCTGGAGCCTTTGTAGTTATCGTAACGGGTGCCGGCAAGCAGGGTGATGGGCAGGTCGCGCAAGGTGATTTCATCCTGGAGCCAGCCGGAAGCAAAGTTGATTTTCGCCTGAGGGAAGCTTTCGGTCGCTCCCCCCGGCGTCTGTTCTTGCTTATAAGCTTCCGAACCGTAGGTAAACAGGTGCGACGCGAAGGTATCGGCAAACAAACGGGTACGGTTTTCCAGTTTTGCACCGCGGGTGGTTTGCTTGCGCGCTTCATCTTCACTGCCGTTAGTGTGGGCGTTGATCTTCACATCGGAATAATACACTTTCGCTTCGGCATCCAGCCATTCCTGGCCAACAGGTTTCAGGCGGTAACTGAGCTGGCCGTCGCGCTGGATCGTGGAGCGGTCGGTCATCAGGTTGCCGCTGGAACTGGCGGGCTCCTGAGGGTTTTTAGGCTCCTGCGCCCGATTGTTGTAGTAACGCAGATTGCCGCTCAATGACTGGTTTTCGTCCAGCGTCCAGGTACCTTTGGCTAACAGGTTGTTGATGGTTTCATCGTTTGGCGCGTCAAAACCGTTGCCCTGGCGCAAATTGCCGACGTCGCGGGTGCCGAACGACAGCAGGCCGTCGAGATTGTCGGTCTTGCCGTAGGCGCTGGCGCCCATACCCAGGCTGTGATCACCGCTGGCTGCGGTGCCGAACACCCGAAAACCGCTGTCACGACCGGGCAGCAGCAGATCGGCGGCATCGACCGTTTCATAGGCGACCACGCCCCCCAGTGCGCCGCTGCCATACAGCAGGGCAGAAGGGCCGCGTACCACTTCAATGCGTTTAATCAGACCGGGATCGAGGAAGGTGCCATTGATGTGCCCGGTATCCGTTCCCTGGCGGATGCCATCCACCAACGTCAGTACACCTCGGCGATCATAGCCACGCATCATAATGTCCTGGCCGTTGCTGCGGCCGGTGCCGGTGACGGTAATACCGGGGATCCGGCGCAGCATATCGGCTGCGGTAGACGCAGTCTGGCTTACCGGCGCGTTGCCTTCGATTACCGTGACCATCATTGGCGCTTCAAAACTGCTGCGCTGATTGCCGGTAGCGACAACGGTCATGGCGTCTTCGCCGGTTTTCTCGGTTTTTGCCGGGGCGGCGGCAGAAGAAGAAACTGTGCTGGTGGTTTGTGCAAAAGTCACCGTCGGCAGAGCGCAGGCAATCGCCAAACTCAATGCGGATAAACGCAGCCGGGTGTAAGAGGGCAGAGGCATGTCGCAATTCTCCATATGTTTTAAACATATCAATAGATTTGCTGGCTGCCTGGATCGAAGCGATCGGGGTGGCTGGCGTTGAGGAATAAGGGATTATTTGGTCAGGATTAATTTCCCGGCCTTGGTCTGCCGCAGTTGGTAACGCTGGCCCTGATGGAGGATGATCGCTACGCCGTCTGCATCAAGCAACTGCGCGCTGTCGTAGCAAGGAGGCGAGATCAGGCTGCGTTCAGCACCGGGGGCAGCTTTGCCCTGCGGGGGGGCATCGTGATTATCCATCGTCATTTATTTATAAAGCAGACCATTAAATGGTAATTAATATCATATTGATAATCATTATCATGTGAATGAAAGGTTACATCAAGGAAAATTTTCTTACCGATGGAACCTTTTTGAAAGAAAGGCTGTCGCCGCGGTCCGGGCACACCCGGACCGCAAACCAAGGGGGGTTATTTCAGCAGGGTTTCTATGTGGTCAAACAGACGCTCAGGTTTGGTGATGGGCGCAAAACGTTTCACCCGCTGGCCGTCGGCAGTCAGCAGGAACTTGGTGAAGTTCCACTTGATGCGCTTGCTGCCCAGCACCCCCGGCCCCAGGCGTTTCAATTCGTTGAACAGCGGATGCGTGCCGGGGCCGTTAACTTCCACCTTGCTGAACAGCGGGAAACTGACTCCGTAGTTGAGCGTACAGAAATTGGCGATCTCCAGCGGATCCCCTGGCTCTTGCGCACCAAATTGATTGCACGGGAACCCCAACACCATCAGGCCGCGATCCCGATAGTACTGCCACAGATTTTCCAGGCCACGGTATTGCGGAGTAAAGCCGCATTTGCTGGCAGTATTAACCACCAGATAAGCGCGGGCGGGAAAGTCGCCGAGCGTTTTGTGTTCCCCTTGCAGAGTGACACAGGGGATGGATAACAGTGAATGGCTCATGCGGGAAACTCCACATCCTGTTGGCAGGGGCGCGGTTTATAGCGTCTGCGGGCTTGATTGGCGTAAGTATAGATGAGAGAAGGGAAAGTTGAAAAACCGGGGTGTCGCCACCCCGGAGAACAGGTTCAGAAGCGGGTATCCACCGCATCGGCCAGCATGGCCAGCAGCTGTTCGCTGTCGGACCAGCTCAGACATGGATCGGTGATTGACTGGCCGTAAGTCAGCGGTTGGCCGGCAACGATTTTCTGCGTGCCTTCCACCAGGAAACTTTCTGCCATCACGCCGGTGACGGCGGCGGAACCGGCGCGGATCTGCTGGCAGACATTCTCGGCTACTTCCAGTTGACGGCGATGCAGTTTCTGGCAGTTGCCGTGGCTGAAGTCGATAACCAGATGTTCCGGCAGCTCAAATTCGCGCAGGCTGTCGCAGGCGGCAACGATATCGGTGGCGTGGTAGTTCGGCGTTTTGCCGCCGCGCATGATGATATGACCGTAGGGATTGCCGCTGGTCTGATAAATCGTCATCTGCCCGTTTTTGTCCGGCGACAGGAACATGTGGCCGGCGCGCGCCGCGCGGATGGCGTCAATCGCGATGCGGGTGTTGCCGTCGGTACCGTTCTTGAAGCCCACCGGGCAGGAGAGCGCAGAAGCCATTTCGCGGTGGATCTGGCTTTCGGTGGTGCGTGCGCCGATGGCGCCCCAACTGATCAAGTCGGCAATGTATTGGCCGACTACCATGTCCAGGAATTCGGTGGCGGTCGGCAGGCCGAGCTGATTGACTTCCAGTAACAGTCGGCGTGCCATTTCGATGCCACGATTTACCTGAAAGGTGCCATCCAGCGCCGGATCCGAGATCAGACCTTTCCAGCCCACCACGGTGCGCGGCTTTTCAAAATAAGTGCGCATCACGATTTCCAGGCGGTCCTGATAGCGAATGCGCAGCGCATTCAGACGGCCGGCATAATCGATGGCGGCGTCTAAATCGTGGATGGAGCAGGGGCCGATAACCACCAACAGGCGACGATCTTCGCCGGTAAGAATCTTTTCAATTCGTTGTCGTGACGCTGTCACGCTATCGGCAATTTCCGCCGAAATCGGCAGCTTTTCCGCCAATGCTTGCGGCGTGACGAGGCTGTCGATGCGCGCGGTCCGCAGTTCATCTGTTTTGTGCATGATTTTCTCTAAAGACTTTTCTTCGCTGCGGCAGGAGTGCCGGGAAGTGATGCCGATCACAATAACGTAAAAACCGGTGAATTCAACCGTAGAAATTGTGTTCTGTTGATCGAAGCCACTAAAAAAAGCACAAAAATCAGGGTCTGTGGGGAAATCAGCGGCAGACGGCAGGGAAAATACCCCTGCCGGGAGAGCGCACGGCTAGGCGCGTTGCCAGCGGCGAGCGCCATGCTGCCTAGAACATGCGGCGACTCATGCCAAGAATATCCAGGATTTTAGTGGAGATTTCCTCCACCGAATAGTTGGTGGTGTTCAGATAGCGAATCTGGTTCTTGCGGAATAGCGCTTCGACTTCGGCAAGCTCCATCCGGCACTGGCGAATTGAGGCATAACGGCTGTTTTCACGGCGTTCTTGGCGGATGGCGGCCAGCCGCTCCGGATCGATGGTCAGACCGAACAGTTTATGCTGAAACGGTTTCAGCGCGGCGGGGAGATGCAAATTGTCCATATCGTCGGCGGTAAACGGGTAGTTGGCGGCGCGGATCCCGAACTGCATGGCCAGATACAGGCTGGTGGGGGTTTTGCCGCAGCGGGATACGCCCAACAGTATGACCTGAGCCTGATCGAGATTACGTAGCGATATGCCGTCATCATGGGCTAACGTGTAGTCAATGGCGGCGATACGGGCATCGTATTTGCCGAGGTTGCTGGCCGTCAGCCCGTGGGTGCGGTTCGGCACCGGCGTGGGTTCAACGTCCAGTTCGCCCTGCAGCGGGCCGACTAGCGCCTGAACGATATCCTGGCAAAAGCCTTCGCTCTGGGTGATGACATTACGCACTTCCGGCGAAATGATGGAATAAAACACCAGCGGGCGCACGCCGGTATCGCGATAAATATCGTTAATCTGTTGGCAGACTCCACGGGCCCGTGCTTCGGTTTCAACGAAGGGCAACGTAAAGGTGGTAGCCTTGACCGGGAATTGGGACAAAACCGCGTGGCCCAACACTTCGGCGGTGATCGCCGTGCCATCCGAAATATAAAAAACGCTTCTTTCCACCCGAGGCTCCTTACCTGAAACGGTGATGCAGTTGTATCGCCTGCTTAACCGTATCATGGGCTTCAGGCTTACCGGCGGTAAAGGGGCGGGCAAAAAAAATGTGATAATGCGGGCAGCGTTGGCCATTGATTGTCGAGGCAGGGGAATAATGAGCCACAGGTTTTTAAGATGAAACGTTATTTTAATTTTTATGAAAAAGCAGGATTTATTTTCAGCGATGGCATATTCAGCATATTGGCGTTATGTTCATCAAAGTCCATCCAATTATTATGGCCTTTAAAACTGAAGTTTAAAAAATACTTAATTTGTTGAGATTTAAGCTTTTAGTGCCATAGGGAACGATTCCAGTCAAATTCAGGCTTTCAGGTAATTTTCCGAAAATCCACTTTCTTCATCGGGTTGATCGATTCACCTTTCCATTTCCTATGGATCATTGTGCTAGTCTGAGTTGGCTCCGTTTTGTCGGTGCCCAAGAAAGCAAACGAATTAAATCCGTCTATACCCTACTGATAGCAATAAGGATTGTCTCGATGTCCAACAATGGCCCAGACTTGCGTAATGTGCTTTGGTACAACCAGCTCGGCATGCACGACGTTGACCGTGTCGGTGGCAAAAATGCCTCCCTCGGTGAAATGATCACCAATCTTTCCGATTTGGGCGTGGCCGTGCCAAACGGTTTTGCCACCACCGCACAGGCGTTTAACGATTTCCTCGAGCAAAGCGGTGTTAACCAGCGCATCTATCAATTACTGGATCAAACTGACGTTGACGATGTTGCTCAACTGGCCAAGGCCGGTGCGCAAATTCGCCAATGGGTCATCGACACGCCATTCCATGCGGAATTCGAGCGTGAAATTAACCTGGCTTACCAACAGTTGGCGGACGGCGAGCCGGAAGCCTCGTTTGCCGTGCGTTCTTCCGCGACTGCGGAAGACATGCCGGATGCCTCTTTTGCCGGCCAGCAGGAAACCTTCCTCAACGTGCAGGGTATCGACGCTGTCATGGTGGCGATCAAACACGTTTTCGCCTCACTGTTTAATGACCGCGCCATCTCGTATCGCGTACATCAGGGCTATGACCACCGCGGCGTAGCCTTGTCGGCCGGCGTACAGCGCATGGTACGCTCCGATCTGGCGTCTTCCGGCGTGATGTTCACCATTGATACCGAGTCGGGCTTTGATCAGGTGGTATTTATTACGTCCGCCTTCGGCTTGGGCGAAATGGTGGTGCAGGGCGCGGTGAACCCGGATGAGTTCTATGTGCACAAACCGACGCTGCTACGCGGCAATCCGGCTATCGTCCGCCGCAACCTCGGTTCGAAGAAAATCCGCATGGTGTACGCACCTTCGCTGGATCACGGCAAGCAGGTGCAAATCGAAGATGTGCCAGAGCAGCAACGCAATCGTTTCTCTCTGACCGACCAGGAAGTGGAAGCACTGGCGCATCAGGCGATTTTGATCGAAAAACATTACGGCCGCCCGATGGACATCGAGTGGGCGAAAGACGGCCATACCGGAAAATTGCTGATTGTGCAGGCGCGTCCGGAAACCGTGCGTTCCAACGAGCAGACGATGGAACGTTATCAGCTTAACGGCACAAGTACGGTGCTGGTGGAAGGGCGAGCTATCGGCCATCGCATCGGTGCCGGCCCGGTGAAGGTGATCCATAGCATCAGCGAAATGGATCGTATTCTGCCGGGTGACGTGCTGGTTACCGACATGACCGACCCGGACTGGGAACCGATCATGAAGAAAGCGGCGGCGATCGTCACCAACCGTGGGGGGCGTACCTGCCACGCGGCGATTATCGCTCGCGAGCTGGGTATCCCGGCGGTAGTCGGCTGCGGCAACGCCACCGATTTGCTGAAAGACGGCCAGAAAGTCACCGTTTCCTGTGCGGAAGGCGATACCGGCTTCGTGTACAGCGATATGATCGACTTTACCGTACAGAGCTCTGAAGTGACCGAATTGCCGGACCTGCCGTTGAAAATCATGATGAACGTCGGTAACCCGGATCGGGCTTTCGATTTTGCCCGTTTACCGAATGAAGGCGTGGGTCTGGCTCGTCTGGAATTTATCATCAACCGCATGATTGGCGTCCATCCAAAGGCGTTGCTGGAGTTCGATCAACAAACCCCGGCGCTGCAGAACGAAATCAAGGCGTTGATGCTGGGCTATGACCACCCTGTCGAGTTTTACGTGGGTCGCCTGACGGAAGGGATCGCCACGCTGGGTGCGGCATTCTGGCCGAAGCGGGTGATCGTTCGTCTGTCCGATTTCAAATCCAATGAATACGCCAACCTGGTGGGCGGCGAGAAGTATGAACCGCACGAAGAAAACCCAATGCTGGGCTTCCGTGGGGCAGGCCGCTACGTGTCGGACAGCTTCCGTGATTGCTTTGCGATGGAGTGCGATGCGGTAAAACGCGTGCGCAACGAAATGGGCCTCACCAACGTCGAGATCATGGTGCCCTTTGTTCGAACCGTGGCGCAGGCGGAGGCGGTGGTTGCAGAGCTGGCGCGTCAGGGTCTCAAGCGCGGCGAGAACGGCCTGAAAGTGATCATGATGTGTGAAATCCCATCCAATGCGCTATTGGCGGATCAGTTCCTGGAACATTTTGATGGCTTCTCGATCGGCTCCAACGACATGACTCAGTTGACGCTGGGGTTGGACCGCGATTCGGGCGTGGTGTCGGAACTGTTTGATGAACGTAACGAAGCGGTGAAGGCGCTGTTGTCGATGGCGATTCAGGCCGCTAAGCGTCATGGCAAATACGTGGGTATTTGTGGCCAGGGGCCATCCGATCATGAGGATTTCGCCGAATGGCTGATGGAGCAGGGCATTGATAGCCTGTCCCTCAATCCGGATACCGTGGTGCAAACCTGGATCAATCTGTCGAAGAAAAAATAACGCTTCACCGCAGATTAAGCGCTGACGTAAAACCGTAACTCAGGTTACGGTTTTTTTATTGCTGAATGTAAATGATGTGGGCGGGTGAATAAGCGTGGCTAAAAAAAGAATAAAAAAAAGCCCATCAAGAGACGGGCAAAGACTACACACAGCAATTCACATGTATGGCATTACATTGTTTGGAAAGCTTGCTTAAAAATCAGTGATTTGAAGCAATAGATGGTAATAATACTAGATATTTAAGGTTCGCTAGTCATTAAGAATCATCCTAATAAATACTTGCCTCATGATTTATTTTTAAGAACGCTTATTTTATCTTTATTGTATAAAGATGCATTCACTAAGCATGTTTAATTAATGTGCTGTAGCGGTCGGTTATATTACGGCTTCGAATGAATTCGAAAGCAGGAAATGAACCGGGCGTCTTGCCGAGGGTATTCTGCCCGGTAGCCCGGGCAGAATAGGGGAATTACCGCTCTTCCAACTCTTTGGCGACGTCGTCCAGATCGGCCGTGGGTTCTGGCGCTTCGTCCATCCAGGCGGTGAGCAGACGATAAGATACCGCCAACACCACCGGGCCGATAAACAGGCCGATCATGCCGAAGGCCAGCAGGCCGCCGATAACGCCGGACAGGATCAGTAGCATCGGCAGATCGGCGCCCATGCGGATCAGCACTGGCCGCAGCACGTTATCCAGCGTGGCGACCACGCAGCTCCACACCAACAGTACGGTGCCCCAGGTGGTGTCGCCGCTCCAGTACAACCAGATAATCGCCGGTACCAGCACCAGTAACGGCCCCAATTGCGCCACGCAGCAAATGAATATCAGCACCGTCAGCAAGGTGGCGGCAGGAATGCCGGACACCGCCAGGCCAATCCCGCCCAGTACCGATTGCACCAGCGCCGTCACCACTACGCCCAGCGCTACCGCGCGGATCGCCTGGCCACCCAGCACCACCGCCGCGTCACCGCGCTCGGCCGCAAGACGCGCCGCAAAGTGGCGAATACCCAGGGCGACTTGTTCACCGCGCGCATACAGCAGCACGCTGAACAGCAACATCAGCGTACAGTGCAGCAGGAAACGGCCGATATGCGCTGCTTGCGCGACAAACCAGGTGGCGGTCTGACCGAAGTAAGGTTGGATTTTCGCCAGCAGCGCCGCGCCGCCGGCATTCACCAGAGTGTGATAGCTGTTATAAACTTTGTTGCCGATCATCGGGATCGATTGCAACCAGGCCAGATCGGGAATATGCAGCTTGCCGGGGGTGCTGGCCCAGGCAACGACTGGCGCGCTGTTGTCCACCACGCTGCTGACCAGCAGCGAAATTGGCAGAATGAACAGCAGGATCAGCAGCAGTGTCATGACGAGGACTGCCAGTGAACGCCGGCCCCAGAGTATTTTTTGCAATTTGATCAACAGTGGCCAGGTGGCGATGACCACCATGCCGGCCCAGGCAAAACCGAGAATAAAAGGTTGAATGACCCAAAAACAGGCGACGATCATGATGGCGATAAACAGCACGCCAAAAATAATCCGTGGCAAATCGTATCGGGAGTGCGGGAGTGTCATGAATTAGGTTCTCATCCTGGTAAGTTAAATCCTTTGTACCCGCTAAGCATGGTGCATTTTCGCCATTTTTCACAATGCGGCGCACCTTTTATCGCACGCCATTCTGTAGCGGGGTAATTGTGATAATGTGAATGCCTTCACTAAACGAGTATGTTAGTTTTCAGCATCAATAAAAAGTAGGGTGGGTCTGAATATACCCTATGAATTTCAAGTTGCAGCCTACAACGCCGCAGCCTGAAAGGCGACGGGTAAAGACCTGATTCAGCGTATATTAACGCATAAAAAATAGACAGACAGGGTCAAAAAAGCGAATGATCCCACAGATTTCTCAGGCACCCGGCCTCATTCAACGGGTGCTCGACTTTTTGGAAGCCTTAAAGCAAAACGGATTCAACGGCGATATTGCGACCAGCTACGCTGATCGGCTGACGATGGCGACCGACAACAGCATCTATCAGCTGTTGCCTGATGCGGTGGTGTTTCCCCGTTCCACTGCGGATGTGGCGTTGATTGCGCGCCTGGCGGGAGAAGAGCGCTTTAGTGCGTTGACCTTCAGCCCGCGCGGCGGCGGCACCGGCACCAACGGCCAGGCCCTCAACACCGGCATCGTGGTGGATATGTCGCGCCATATGAACCGCATTCTTGAAATCAATGTCGAGCAGGGGTGGGTGAAGGTTGAAGCCGGGGTCATCAAAGACCAGCTTAACCAGTATCTGCGGCCGTTCGGCTATTTCTTCTCGCCGGAACTTTCTACCAGTAACCGCGCGACGCTGGGTGGCATGATCAACACCGATGCTTCCGGCCAAGGCTCGCTGGTGTATGGCAAAACCTCCGATCACGTTTTGGGCCTGCGGGCGGTGCTGCTGGGGGGCGATATGATCGACACCCGCGCTATGCCGACATCGCTTGCGGAAACGATTGCTATGGAAGATACCGTTGAAGGCCGGATCTACCATAGGGTGCTGAATAGCTGCCGCGACCAGCGTGCGCTGATCCTGGAGAAATTCCCCAAATTAAACCGTTTCCTGACCGGCTACGATCTGCGGCATGTGTTCAGCGACGATCTGCAAACCTTCGATCTAACGCGGATCCTGACCGGTGCAGAGGGCACACTGGCGTTTATCACCGAGGCGAGGCTGGATATCACGCCGCTGCCGAAGGTACGCCGTTTGGTTAACGTGAAATATGACTCCTTTGATTCCGCCCTGCGCAACGCCCCGTTCATGGTGGAGGCCAAGGCGCTGTCGGTGGAGACCATCGACTCCAAGGTGCTGAATCTGGCGCGGGAAGATATTGTCTGGCATTCGGTGAGTGAATTGATCACTAATGTGCCGGATAAAGAGATGCTGGGTCTGAACATCGTCGAATTTGCCGGGGATGACAAGGCGCTGATCGACCAGCAGCTGGAAACTCTGTGTCTGCGGTTGGACGAGTTAATCAGCGAGCAGCAGGGTGGCGTGATTGGCTATCAGATCTGCGGGGACTTGGTCGGCATCGAGCGGATCTATAATATGCGCAAGAAGGCGGTCGGGCTGTTGGGCAACGCCAAAGGGCGCGCCAAACCTATTCCTTTCGCCGAGGACACCTGCGTGCCGCCGCAGCATTTGGCCGATTACATTGTCGAGTTCCGCCAGTTGCTGGACAGCCATAACCTCAGTTACGGTATGTTCGGCCACGTGGATGCCGGCGTATTGCACGTGCGGCCCGCGCTCGACATGTGCGATCCGCAGCAAGAAGTGCTGATGAAGCAGCTTTCCGACCAGGTGGTGGCGCTGACCGCCAAATATGGTGGATTGCTGTGGGGCGAACACGGCAAAGGCTTCCGCGCCGAATACAGCCCGGAATTCTTCGGCGAGCAGTTGTACGAAGAGTTGCGCCGCATCAAGGCCGCGTTCGATCCGAATAACCGCCTTAACCCCGGTAAAATTTGCCCGCCGTTGGGCGTTGATGCCCCGATGATGAAAGTGGACGCAGCCAAGCGCGGCACGCTCGACCGCCGTATCCCGGTAGAGGTGCGCACCTCGTTCCGGGGTGCCATGGAATGTAACGGTAATGGCCTGTGCTTCAACTTTGATGTGCGCAGCCCTATGTGCCCGTCGATGAAGATCACCGGCAGCCGCATTCATTCGCCAAAAGGTCGTGCGGCGCTGGTGCGTGAATGGTTGCGTCTGCTGTCCGAACAGGGGGTCGATCCGCTGGTGCTGGAACAGCAATTGCCGCAGCAGCGTCTCAGCTTCCGTACCTTGATTGAGAAAACCCGCAACAGCTGGTATGCCGGCAAAGGCGAATATGATTTTTCGCACGAGGTGAAAGAGGCGATGTCCGGCTGCCTGGCCTGTAAAGCCTGTTCCACCCAATGCCCGATTAAAATTGACGTACCGGGTTTCCGCTCGCGTTTCCTGCAGCTGTATCACACCCGCTATCTGCGGCCGGCGCGCGACTATATGGTCGCCGGGGTTGAAAGCTATACGCCGCTGATGGCGAAAGCGCCGAAGGTATTCAACTTCTTCTTCCGTCAGCCCTGGGTGCGTGAGCTGAGCCGCAACGCTATCGGTATGGTCGATTTGCCGATGCTCTCCAGCCCGACGCTGCGTCAGCAGCTTTCCGGCCACGGTGCCTTGACCATGACGCTGGAGCAACTTGAGGCGTTGAGCGCCGAACAGCGTGAGCAACACGTACTGATCGTGCAGGATCCTTTCACCAGCTATTACGACGCCAAGGTGGTGGCGGACTTTGTGCGGCTGGTTGAAAAGCTCGGTTACCAGCCGGTTCTGCTGCCCTTCTCGCCGAACGGCAAGGCGCAGCATATTAAAGGCTTTTTGACGCGCTTTGCCCGCACCGCGCGCAAAACCGCCGATTTCCTCAATAGGGTGGCCAAGCTCGGGATGCCGCTGGTCGGGGTCGATCCGGCGTTGGTACTGTGCTATCGCGACGAATATAACGAGATCCTCGGCGAAACACGCGGTGACTTCCAGGTACAACTGGTGCATGAATGGTTGCAACAACTGCTGGCGGAACGTGCTGAACAACCGGCGACCGGCGAGGCCTGGTACTTGTTTGGCCACTGTACCGAAACCACGGCACTGCCGGCCAGCGGCCAGCATTGGGCGTCGATCTTCTCCCGCTTCGGGGCCAGGCTGGAAAATGTCAGCGTGGGCTGTTGCGGCATGGCGGGCACCTACGGACATGAAGTGAAGAACCTGGAGAATTCGCTCGGGATTTATGAGCTATCATGGCATCAGGCGTTGCAACGTTTGCCGCGGCAACGCTGTCTGGCGACCGGCTATTCCTGTCGCAGCCAGGTCAAACGCATTGAGGGTAACGGCGTGCGCCACCCGTTACAGGCACTTCTGGAGATGATTGCGTGAAATTGTGGAAACGAGAAACGACGTTGGAGCAGTTAAACCGCTCCGGTGAGGGATGCATGGTGAGCCATGTGGGGATTCACTTCACCCGGCTGGAAGACGATCTTCTTGAAGCCACGATGCCGGTGGACCACCGTACCCGGCAACCTTTCGGGCTGCTGCACGGCGGGGCGTCGGTGGTGCTGGCGGAGTCGATGGGATCGATGGCCGGTTATCTGTGCAGCGAAGGGGAGCAGAAAGTGGTGGGGCTGGAAATCAACGCCAACCATTTGCGGGCGGTATTTGAAGGGCAGGTACGTGGCGTATGCCGTGCGTTGCACGTTGGCCGACGGCATCAGGTGTGGCAGATCGAAATATTCGATTCGCGCGACCGGTTGTGCTGCACCTCACGCCTGACCACCGCAGTCATCGACTGATCCTCCCACCCGCAGGCGCCTTTGCCTGCGGGTACTCCGTTGCCGTTCCGCAGACATTCACAGTTGGAATGGCACCCGCTTGACGAAATCCTTCTGGAAGGCGTTAGCCTTCTCCCAGGTGCCTTCCATCGCATATTTCTGGCAGATTAAGGTCAGGGTATGCCGGGCAAAATGATAGCTCTGAACCCGAAACAGCTGGCAGCGCTGCGGGTTGTTGATTTCGGCGATCAGCCGGTTATGCAGTTTGCTGAGTGCGTGCAGATAGCTTTCATCATCGCCGTTTTCCAGGCACAGATTGGCCATGTTCAGGCTGACGTTATTGTAGCGTTTCAGATGGTTGACATTGCACTCTGGCCGCCTCAGCGACGCCTCCGCCATGTAGAAATCTACCGTGGCATCGCGCACGCTGAATTTATAGTCATCAATTTTGCCCAGCAGCCACGCATTCATCGAGATATTCATTTACTCGCGCTCACTTGTATTTGAATGATAATCATTATCATATTTACGGATGCGTTCGCGATCAATCATTCTGTTGAAATTTTTATCGGACACCGGGGGCTGCATTTGCTTTGCGGCGACCCAATATCAGTCAGTAGCGGCTAAACTTTAATCAATGACGGCGGTTTAGGCCGGTGCAGCCGGGTGGTGCAAACGACGGAAAACGCCGCTAATTGCCGATAAACGCATTTTTGAGACAGACAAAATGTTGAAATAGGTATTTTCTATGAATGTTTACATCGACAATAAAAGCCGGCGGTGTAAAGGGGATGAGCCAGCGGCTGGGCGGTGAGGTGATTCAGGATATACAGTAAATTCATAAGGATAAAATGAGCGCGTCGCCACCGGACTGCGCCAGGCACCCCGACTGTCCCCTGTGCTTGCCGCCTGCGGCAGCAAAAAAACGGGCTTTTGGCGGATACCCCCGCAAAACAAACGGTTGAAGTGATAATTGTTATCACTAACATATAAGCAACCCAGATTGGCTGTGGTAAAACACGAGTGTGAGGTAGGCCCTATGCAAACGGAAAATGTCGGCACCTTTTCTCTGGACGAAAATGTCTGGCAAGGCATTTTGCTCAGCGACAACGCCGTACAACAAATAACTAAATTGATGCAGCAGGATCCGCAAGTGAAGGGGCTGCAACTCGGGGTGAAGCAATCAGGCTGCGCCGGGTTTGCCTATGTGTTGGATCTCACCCGTGCCCCGGCGGAAGACGACCTGCTGTTTGAGCGCGATGGCGCCAAATTGTATGTGCCGCTAAAAGCCATGCCGTTCATCGATGGCACCACGGTAGATTTTGTCCGTGAAGGGCTGAATCAAATATTCAAATTCAATAACCCTAAAGCTCAGCATGCCTGCGGGTGCGGCGAGAGCTTTGGCGTTTGAGCGATGCAATCAACATGACACGAAGCAATGTAGAAATGCCTAATGAAGTGCAGGCTTGGGTCAGCGAAGGTCGCTACAAAGAAGGCTTTTTCACCCAACTGGATACCGATGAATTGGCGACGGGCATCAATGAAGATGTGGTGCGCGCCATCTCGGCCAAACGCAACGAACCTGAGTGGATGCTGGAATTCCGCCTGGAGGCTTACCGTGCCTGGCTGCAAATGGAAGAGCCGCACTGGTTGAAAGCGAACTATGACCGGTTGAACTACCAGGATTACAGCTATTACTCGGCGCCATCCTGCGGCAGTTGCGACGACGCCTGCGGCTCCCAGCCCGGTGCCGAACAGCAACCCGGCGCGGCAACCGAAAACAGCTACCTGACCAGCGAAGTTGAACTGGCGTTTAACCAGCTCGGCGTACCGGTGCGTGAAGGCAGCGAAGTGGCGGTAGACGCGATCTTCGACTCGGTATCGGTCTCCACCACCTACCGCGAAAAACTGGCGGAAAGCGGGGTGATCTTCTGCTCATTCGGCGAGGCGATTCAAGAATACCCGGATCTGGTGCGCAAGTATCTGGGCCGCGTAGTGCCGTCCAACGATAACTTCTTTGCCGCGCTGAACGCCGCAGTGGCCTCCGACGGCACTTTTGTCTACGTGCCGAAAGGCGTGCGCTGCCCGATGGAACTCTCGACCTATTTCCGCATTAACGCCGCCAAGACCGGCCAGTTCGAACGCACCATTCTGATCGCCGATGAAGGCAGCTACGTCAGTTACATCGAAGGTTGCTCAGCCCCGGTACGTGACAGCTATCAGCTGCATGCGGCGGTAGTGGAAGTGATCCTGCACAAAGACGCCGAAGTGAAATATTCAACGGTGCAAAACTGGTTCTCCGGCGGTGACAGCAAGGGCGGCATTCTCAACTTCGTGACCAAGCGCGCGTTGTGCGAAGGCGCAGGATCGAAAATGTCCTGGACCCAGTCGGAAACCGGTTCGGCGATCACCTGGAAATACCCGAGCGTGATCCTGCAGGGCGATAACTCGATCGGCGAATTTTTCTCGGTGGCGCTGACCAGCGGCCATCAGCAGGCGGATACCGGCACCAAGATGATCCACATCGGCAAGAACACCCGATCGACCATCATTGCCAAAGGCATCTCCGCGGGGCACAGCGAGAACACTTACCGCGGCCTGGTGAAGATCCTGCCGGGGGCGGAAAACGCGCGTAACTTTACGCAATGCGACTCGATGCTGATTGGGCCGGACAGCGGTGCTCATACCTTCCCGTACGTGGAGGCACGCAATAACAGCGCACAGCTGGAACACGAAGCGACCACGTCGAAAATCGGCGATGACCAACTGTTCTACTGTTTGCAGCGCGGCATCAGCGAAGACAATGCCATTTCTATGATCGTCAACGGATTCTGTAAGGACGTGTTCTCTGAACTGCCGCTGGAATTCGCCGTCGAGGCGCAAAAGTTGTTGGCCATCAGCCTGGAACACAGCGTGGGCTAAACGCCGGATTTACAGCGCAGCAGCGCTACCTAAGGACACCGCATGTTAAGTATCAAGAATTTGAAAGTCAGCGCCGAAGGCAATGAGATCCTCAAGGGATTGAACCTGGAGATCAAACCGGGTGAAGTGCATGCCATCATGGGGCCGAACGGCTCGGGCAAGAGTACGCTCTCCGCCACCCTGGCGGGACGTGAAGAGTATGAAGTGACCGAGGGCGAGGTTACCTTCAAGGGCAAAGATCTGCTTGAGTTGGCCCCAGAAGATCGCGCCGGCGAAGGCGTATTCCTGGCGTTCCAGTATCCGGTGGAGATCCCCGGCGTCAGCAACCACTTCTTCCTGCAGACGTCGGTGAATGCGGTGCGTAAATACCGCCAGCAAGAACCGCTCGACCGCTTCGACTTCGCTGATTTCATCGAAGAAAAGATTGAGCTGCTGAATATGCCTCCGGATCTGCTGACCCGTTCGGTCAACGTCGGCTTCTCCGGTGGCGAGAAAAAGCGTAATGACATTCTGCAGATGGCGGCGCTGGAGCCGGATCTGTGCATCCTGGATGAAACCGACTCCGGCCTGGATATTGACGCGCTGAAGATCGTCGCCAACGGCGTTAATTCGCTGCGGGACGGCAAACGCGCCTTCATTATCGTCACGCACTACCAGCGTATTCTGGACTACATCAAACCGGATTATGTTCATGTTCTTTCCCAAGGGCGCATCGTGAAGTCCGGCGATTTCTCCCTGGTGAAACAGTTGGAGGAGCAGGGCTATGGCTGGCTTACCGACCAACAATAACTCGCGTGCGTTGCAACAGCTTTACAGCCTGTTCGAGGCCCGTGGCGGCGAACACTCCGCCCATGCTCTGGCGCATTGGCAGCAGGCTTTGCGCCTGGGCTGGCCGACGCGCAAACACGAAAACTGGAAATATACCCCGCTGGAGGGCCTGCTGGAGCAGCAGTTCCTTGAGCCGCAGGCCGAGCCGATCGCTGCCGCACAACGTGATGCGCTGGCGCTGAATCTCGATGCTTATCGGCTGGTGTTTGTCGACGGGCGTTTCAACGCCGCGCTGAGCGACAGCGATCTGGGCGAATACCAGTTCGACGTCACTCCCTACGGCACGCCGCAGGCATTGCCTGAGCCGATCCAGCCTGAAATTTTTCTGCACCTGACCGAAAGTCTGGCGCAGGAAACCAGCATGATTCGCGTGGCGGCCGGCAAGATCGCTACGCGGCCGTTGTACTTGCTGCACATCAGCAGTGGACGCGGCTCTGAGGGCGAGGTGAATACTGTGCATCATCGCCATCACCTCGACGTCGGTCGCAATGCTCGGGCTGAGGTTATCGAGCATTATGTCAGCCTGAACGAGGCCGCGCATTTCACCGGTACCCGGCTGACGGCCAGCGTCGGAGACAACGCGGAACTGCGTCACTGCAAGCTGGCGTTTGAAAGCCAGGCGAGCTACCACTTTGCGCATAACGACTTGGTGATTGGCCGCGACGCGCGGGTGAAAAGCGACAGCTTCCTGCTGGGGGCCGGCCTTACGCGGCATAACACCAGCGCACAGTTGAACGGCGAAGGCTCCAACCTGGCGATCAACAGCCTGGTACTGCCGGTGGGCAAGGACGTGTGCGATACCCGTACCTATCTGGAGCACAACAAAGGTTACTGTGAGAGCCGTCAACTGCATAAAACGGTGGTCAGCGATCGCGCCAAGGCGGTATTCAACGGCATGATCAAAGTCGCCAAGCATGCGATCAAGACCGACGGCCAGATGACCAACCACAACCTGCTGTTGGGTAAGGTGGCGGAGGTGGACACCAAGCCGCAGTTGGAAATCTACGCCGATGACGTGAAATGCAGCCACGGCGCCACCGTCGGGCGTATTGATGAAGAGCAACTGTTCTATCTGCAATCGCGCGGTATTGATAAACACGCAGCGCAGCAGATGATCATCTTTGCCTTTGCCGCTGAACTGACCGAGGGCATCGGCAACGATGTCATCCGCGAATGGGTGCTGACGCGCATAGCGCAGCGTCTGCCGGGGGAGGCAGCATGAGTTTTCCGATTGAACGGGTGCGCAGCGAATTCCCTCTGTTGGCGCGTGAAGTCAATGGCCGGCCGCTGGCTTACCTTGACAGTGCCGCCAGTGCGCAGAAGCCGCAGGCGGTGATCGATCGCGAGCTGGATTTTTATCGCCATGGCTACGCTGCGGTACACCGTGGCATCCACACGCTGAGCGCAGAAGCGACGCAGGACATGGAAGCGGTGCGTGAGAAAGTGGCGGCGTTTATCAACGCCGCCTCGGCGGAAGAGATTGTTTTCGTCAAGGGCACCACCGAGGGCATTAACCTGGTGGCCAACAGCTTTGGCCGCCATTTCCTGCAGCCGGGTGACAGCATTATCATCACCGAGATGGAACATCACGCCAATATTGTTCCCTGGCAGATGCTGGCGCAGGAGCGCGGGCTTCATCTGCGGGTATGGCCGCTGCAGCAGGACGGCACTCTGGATCTGGCACAGTTGCCGGGTTTGATCGACTCGTCCACCAAATTGCTGGCGATGACTCAGGTCTCCAACGTGCTCGGCACGGTGAACCCGGTGCGTGAAATCATCGCGCAGGCGAAGGCTGCGGGCCTGAAGGTGCTGATAGACGGTGCACAGGCCGTTATGCATCAGCGCGTGGATGTGCAGGCGCTGGATTGCGATTTTTATGTGTTTTCCGGGCATAAGCTGTATGGCCCTTCCGGCATCGGCATTCTTTATGGCCGCCAGGCGCTGCTGCAGCAGATGCCGCCGTGGGAAGGCGGGGGATCGATGATACAGCAGGTCAGCCTGACTAATGGCACCACCTATGCCGAGCCGCCGTGGCGCTTTGAGGCCGGTTCGCCGAATACGGCCGGCATGATGGGGCTGGGCGCGGCGATTGATTATGTTAACGCGCTGGGGCTGGAGGCGATACACGACTATGAACAGTCGCTGATGCACTATGCGCTCGAAGCGCTGAAACAGGTGCCGACGCTTAAAATCTATGGCCCGACAGCGCGTGCTGGGGTCATTGCCTTTAACCTGGGTGAGCATCATGCTTACGACGTCGGCAGTTTCCTGGATCAATACGGTATCGCCATTCGTACCGGCCACCATTGCGCGATGCCGTTGATGGCGTTCTATAATGTGCCGAGCATGTGTCGCGCTTCGCTGGCGTTATACAACACCCGCGACGAAGTGGACCGGTTGGTAGCCGGGTTGCAGCGTATCCAAAAACTCTTGGGGTAGGTCGATGGGCGCCGTTTGTGGTGCTCTCTGGCGAAACAATGCCTGCAAACAGTTACGCGGGGCCGTCATGCGGCCCCTGAATTATTGAAAGGAACCTCATGGCGAACTTGCCGGATAAAGATAAGTTGGTGCGTAATTTTTCCCGTTGTCTTAATTGGGAAGATAAGTACCTGTATGTGATTGAACTGGGCGCGAAGCTGCCGGCACTTGCCGAGGACGAACGTCAGGCGAGCAATCTGATTTCCGGCTGCCAGAGCCAGGTGTGGATTGTGATGCAGACTGACGAGCAAGGGTGCGTCGAATTTCACGGCGACAGCGATGCGGCCATCGTCAAAGGGCTGCTGGCGGTAGTGTTTATTCTGTATCACCAAATGACGCCACAGCAGATTACCGAGCTTGATGTGCGACCCTTTTTCGCCGAACTGGCGTTGAGCCAGCACCTGACGCCATCGCGTTCCCAGGGGCTGGAGGCGATGATCCGCGCTATTCGCATTAAGGCCACCCAGTTGCTGTGAGCCTGCTTTGATATCCAGAAAGGCTTATTGATGCGTTGAATATATTTCTTGTGTCAGTGAGTCTTTACAAATCCCTTCCGATCCCCCCCTCTTTGCAACAAATCAGTGACATTTCAGCAGCTTGCTGATTGACGTTACATTGACAAACCTGTCGCGTAATTACGTTATAACATGTTGATTTTTAGAGGACTTATTGCCTTTAATGCCAGCGTTGCTAGTATTAATCAGGTATTGTCTGATTTACCTGCCGTCAGGTGCCCGCTAGCCTTGTGGCCGAACCGTAATAAGCATATAGGGATGATAATGAAACGTGCGTTGAGTTTAATGGGCATGCTATTTGCCACCGTACTGACAGGCACCCAAGCCGCCAGCGCGACCGAGTATCCGTTGCCGCCGCCGGACAGCCGCCTGATTGGCGAGAACACCACTTACACCGTACCTAACGATGGCCGTCCGTTAGAGGCCATTGCCGCCGACTATCAAATTGGTTTGTTGGGCATGTTGGAGGCCAATCCGGGTACGGATCCGTTCTTGCCCAAGCCGGGTTCGGTATTAACCATCCCGACCCAAATGCTGCTGCCGGACACCAAGCGTGAGGGGATAGTGGTCAATCTGGCCGAACTGCGCCTGTACTACTACCCGAAAGGCGAGAATAAAGTGATTGTTTATCCTATCGGTATTGGCCAGACCGGCATGCATACGCCGCTGCAGGTGACCTCAGTCAGCCAGAAGATCCCGAACCCGACCTGGACACCAACGGCCAACATCCGTAAGCGCTATCAGGCGAAAGGCGTGACGCTGCCGGCGGTCATACCGGCCGGCCCTGAAAATCCAATGGGGCTGTTTGCCATGCGTCTGGCTATGGGGCACGGTGAGTATCTGATCCACGGTACCAATGCCAATTTCGGTATTGGCATGCGTGTCAGCTCCGGCTGTATTCGCCTGCGTCCGAAGGATATCGAAGCGCTGTTTAACATGGTGCCGCGCGGCACCCGCGTACAGGTGATTAACGATCCGGTGAAAATTTCCGTAGAGCCGGACGGCAAGCGTTACGTCGAAGTCCATCAGCCGCTGTCGAGAATCGAAAGCGACGATCCGCAGACCATGCCGATTACGCTGTCCAAAACCGAAAAAACCTTTGTCGAGGATTCGCAGACCGATCGTGCGGTGTTCGACAGTGCGGTTGTACGCCGTTCTGGCATGCCGGTACTGGTTAATCTGGGGCAGAGTGCGTCTGAGGTGACTTTAACGCCTGTAGCCCCGCAGGGAGCGAATAAGGGCCTGTTCAAGGGGGCACCTATCAGCTCGGTGAATTAAATACGGGTCATAACTGACGATTCTGAGGGGGTTCAGCGTGCTGAACCCTTTTTTTCGCCTGTGGCGAGAGGAAAGGGGGAGCGCAAACCAAAAAAAACGGCGCACAATGTGCGCCGTTTTCAATAACCGAAGCTATCTTACTTTTTGTAAGCGTGAGCTTGGTTGTCCAGGCGCTGGTTAGCACGTGCTGCGTCGTCTTTAGCTGCTTGAACGTCAGAACGGATTGCGTTCACGTCGTTGCTCAGCTGGTCAACTTTAGCGTTCAGAGTCTGAACGTCAGAAGACAGTTGATCGATTTTAGCATTGCTAGAGCAGCCTGCCAGCAGAGTGGAACCCAGGATTACCGCGCCCAGTACCAGTTTAGTACGATTCATTATAACACCCTCTAGATTGAGTTAATCTCCATGTAGCGTTACAAGTATTACACAAACTTTTTTCGAAAGAGAATAATTTTTTTGTATTGGAGTGCTTTATTTTGATCGTTCGCTCAAACTTGCATCTTCTTTTGATGAATAGTTAAAAAATCTAGGGAAAACAGCTGGATTCCATGGGACAACTCCGATTTGTAATTAGCCAAATAATGAGCAATCGGCGGTTGCGTTTTTGGGAAAACAGTTTACTACTGCTAAAAAAAACGCCGCTAAGCGGCGTTTTGGTCAAGACAATTATGTCACGTTTTATATTACAGCACGTGAACCGAGGCAGTATTGGTGGTGCCGCTCGGTACCAGAGCGCCAGAAACCATCACCACAACGTCGCCTTTTTGCGCCAGGCCGCTGGCCAGCGCAGCTTCTTTGCCAATGCGATAGAAGTCGTCGGTAGAGGCGATTTCTTTGACCATTTGCGGCGTAACGCCTTTGGTCAGGATCAATTGGCGAGCGGTGACTTCGTTGGTGGTCAGCGCCAGGATCACGGCGTTAGGGAAGTATTTACGCACGGATTTGGCTGATTTACCGCCGCTGGTGGCAACCACAATCAATGGCGCATCCAGTTTTTCTGCGGTTTCAACGGCGCCACGGCAGACGGCTTCGGTGATGCGCAGTTTGCGGTTGTCGTTCAGGCTGTCAATACGGCTCGGCATCACGCGATCGGTGCGCTCGCAGATGGTGGCCATAATGGTCACGGCTTCCAGCGGGTATTTGCCCTTGGCGCTCTCGCCTGACAGCATAACGGCGTCGGTACCGTCCAGAATGGCGTTCGCCACGTCGCCGGCTTCAGCACGGGTAGGGCGCGGGTTCTTGATCATCGAATCCAGCATTTGGGTGGCGGTGATCACCACTTTACGTGCGCGATTACATTTTTCGATCATCATCTTCTGAGCGAAGATCACTTCTTCTACCGGGATTTCTACGCCCAGATCGCCACGAGCTACCATGATGCCGTCAGAGGCTTCGAGGATCTCGTCGAAATTGTTCAGGCCTTCCTGGTTTTCAATTTTGGAGATGATCTGAATCTGCGCGCCGCCGTGGGCTTTCAGATGTTCGCGGATTTCCAGCACGTCGGAGCGTTTGCGGATAAAGGACGCGGCAACGAAGTCGACACCTTGTTCACAGCCGAAAATCAGGTCGCGTTTGTCTTTTTCCGCCAATGCAGGCAGTTGGATGGAAACGCCCGGCAGGTTAACGCCTTTGTTTTCGCCCAGATCGCCGCTGTTCAGTACCTTACAGATCACTTCGTTTTCGGTCACGTTAGTGACTTCCATGCCGATCAGGCCATCGTCAACCAGCACGGTATTGCCGATTTTCAGATCGGCGGAGAAACCGGCGTAGGTGACCGCAACGCGTTCGTTATTGCCGATAATGCTTTGATCGGTGGTGAAAGTGAAGGTCTGGCCGGCAACCAGCGCCGCGTCTTTACCGCCTTCCAACTTCATGGTGCGGATTTCCGGGCCTTTGGTATCCAGCAGGATACCGGCGTTTTTGCCGGTTTTCGCGATCACGGCGCGCATGTTCTTGATGCGGTTGCCATGTTCTTCATAATCGCCGTGGGAGAAGTTGAGGCGCATTACGTTCATGCCTGCATTGAGCAGGTTGGTCAGCATTTCTTCCGATTCGGTTTTTGGACCGATGGTACAAACAATTTTGGTCTTTTTCATGACGGAGTTTTCTACAAGTTGTGATGGATAAAAAACGAATAAAACCAGCGGCCAGGCCACCGGTATGGAATTTGAGTCGCGCCTGGTGGTGCAAAACACAGTTAAGGATAGGTGACCAGAGTTGAAATGGGGTGTAAAAATTCAGCCCGCGCCGGGGCGTAGGGATGCTGCGCAACATGATGAGATGAAAATGTGTTGTTATTGCGTTTTCGCAGATCAAGGGCTGAAACCATTCAACTGAAAGACGTTGCGCATTATAAAGGCTAAGCGACGGGAAACAAAATAAAAAACCGGTGTTCGGCGGCGGATCCGTCAAATCAGCAGCAAATGTGGCGCAAATGCAAATCACCAGCAGGTGTTTGTTGCGCAAATAACCTTACTGTGAACGCCACAATGGAGGCAATCAATCTGCCGTGGTGATTTCCAGCAGGGTTCCGGCAGTCAGGCAGAAGCATCCGCTGGCGATATTGGCGGGAATGGCGATAGTTTCCCCGGCCACCACCACCTGAGTATCACTGCCAACGGTGAATTCAAACTCACCGGAAACGACCCGTGTTTGCAATGAGTATGCTCGTTTTTGCAGTTGCCCGAAGGTGCCGGCCCCGAATTTGACTTCTGTAGCACGGGCGCCATCGCTCATTATGCCTTGTCGGCGGATGAGGCCGTTGTCGAGTGTTTCAAACGGAGTTTCTGCGGTAAATGTCAGCATTAAACCTGTCCTGTAAAAGGTGTTCGCCATGATGATATTCGGATACGGCTAGCGGTTACAGAAGTAACGTTCGGGAATCGCATGGGCAGATCAGGGCAATGGAAATGTCGAAGAAAGGACAAACATGAGGAAATAACGATTTGGTGCGTCCGAGTGGACTCGAACCACCGACCCCCACCATGTCAAGGTGGTGCTCTAACCAACTGAGCTACGGACGCACTGCACTGCTTTAGTAATTTGGTGCGTCCGAGTGGACTCGAACCACCGACCCCCACCATGTCAAGGTGGTGCTCTAACCAACTGAGCTACGGACGCACTGTACTGCTTTAGGAATTTGGTGCGTCCGAGTGGACTCGAACCACCGACCCCCACCATGTCAAGGTGGTGCTCTAACCAACTGAGCTACGGACGCATCTTTTCCTGTCTGTCATGGCTGACAGCGGGGACGAATATTAACGAGCTACCTGCGTGCTGGCAAGGAGAAAAACGTAATTTTATCCGGTATTTCACACGATTGCTGAGCTTATGTGCAGTGCGGCTGTTTTTTCCGCAAACACGGGCGAAGAAGCCACCGGCGGCTGAACAAACCGGCCGGTGGCGAAACTTAGCGGGCGGAACGCTGCAAGATCAACGCAGCGGGCTGTTTTTGCAGCCAGCGCATGCGCGCGGCCATCATGATGGCCGCAAAGGTCAGGCCGATGATAAAACCAATCCAGAAGCCGCTTGGCCCCATCGCCGGCACCAGGACATCGGTTAGCGCCAGTACGTAGCCGCTCGGCAGACCCAACACCCAATAAGCGATAAAGGTGATGAAGAAGATTGACCGGGTATCTTTATAACCGCGCAGAATACCGCTACCGATCACCTGAATCGAATCGGAAATCTGATAAATGGCCGCCAGCAACATCAGGTGCGACGCCATGGCCACTACCGCCGGGCTGTCGTTATATAACAGAGCGATTTGTTCGCGGAAAGTGGCGGTAAACAGCGCGGTGCAGCAGGCCATCAGGATGCCGACGCCGATAGCCGCATAGGCGGCTACCCGTGCGCCTTCGACCGAACCTTCACCTAGCCGATAGCCGACGCGAATGGTGGCGCTGACGCCGAGCGACAGTGGCAACACGAACATCAACGCGCTGAAGTTCAGCGCAATCTGATGCCCGGCCACGGAAACGATACCGAGCGGCGAGACCAGCAGGGCGACGATGGCGAACAGCGTCACCTCAAAAAACAGCGCCAACGCCACCGGCAGACCGATGCCGATGAGGCGTTTCATCGCCGGCCAATCCGGGCTGCGGTTGCTGCCTTCATGCGGTAGGATGTCACGCTGCGATGGTGCGCGTTTTACATACCAGCGCATAGCCAGGAACATGAACCAGTAGACGCTGCCGGTCGCCACGCCGCAACCGACGCCGCCCAGCTCAGGCATACCGAACTTGCCGTAGATGAAAATATAGTTAATCGGGATATTGACCAGCAGCCCGAGAAAGCCAATCACCATGCCGGGTTTGGTTTTCGACAGTCCTTCACACTGGCCACGCAGCACCTGGAAGAACAGATAGCCCGGTGCGCCCCACATGATGGCATGCAGGTAGCCAACGGCTTTATCCGCCAGTTGCGGATCGATATTGTGCATCATGTCGATCACGAACTTGCTGTTATACAGCACGAAAATGATCAGGACAGAGACCGCAAAAGCCAACCAAAACCCCTGGCGTACCTGATGAGCGATGCGGTCGCGGCGGCCGGCGCCGTTAAGCTGCGCGATCACCGGGGTTAGCGCCAGCAGCAGGCCGTGGCCGAACAGAATGGCCGGCAACCAGATAGAGGTGCCGACGGCGACGGCGGCCATATCCGTGGCGCTATAAGCACCGGCCATAATGGTATCGACCACGCCCATTGCGGTTTGCGATATTTGCGCGATGATTACCGGAATTGCGAGGGCCAATAAACTACGCGCTTCAATGAAGTACTTCTGCACGCATACACCTTTTCTATTTATTTATGATTGAGAGGAGGGTCGTCGCGAAATGACAACAATTAAAAATAGCGGAATTTTGTCAAAAAGATTGTACGCGCTCGGCGTCGTTAAGCAAATGTTGTGACGAAATAGTTATTAAATGCGCAGGCGCGGATTTTTTGCCTCCCCGGGTTTGGTTTTCCACGCCAACTGGGGCAAACTGCCCCAAGTGCTTTAAACATTTTCAGAAAGAAGAGGCTCACATGTTCACCGGTATCGTACAAGGCACCGCGCCGCTGGTCGCCATTGATGAAAAATCCAACTTCCGTACCCACGTCATAGAGATGCCTGCGGAACTGTTGCCTGGGCTGGAGCTCGGCGCGTCGGTGTCCCATAACGGCTGCTGCCTGACCGTCACCGCGGTGGAAGGCAACCGCGTCAGTTTTGATCTGATCAAAGAAACGTTGCGCCTGACCAATCTTGGCGAGCTGGCTTTGGGGGACGTGGTCAATATCGAAAGGGCGGCCAAATTCAACGATGAAATTGGCGGCCACCTGATGTCCGGCCATATTATCTGCACGGCGGAAGTCGCCAAGATTTATACCTCCGAAAATAATCGTCAGGTATGGCTGCGCATGCCGGATGCTGAACTGATGAAATACGTTCTGCATAAAGGTTTTATTGGCATTGACGGTATTAGCCTGACGATCGGAGAGGTGGTGAATAACCGTTTCTGCGTGCACCTGATCCCGGAAACGCTTGACCGCACCACGCTGGGTAAAAAACGCCTGGGCGACAAGGTGAATATTGAGATTGATCCACAAACGCAGGCGGTGGTAGACACCGTTGAGCGGGTGTTGGCGAGCCGCGAAGCGGCAATGGCGACGGCGAGCGTGCTGGCGCAGAAGATCTGACGGACAATAACCACAGAGGAGCAACCGCGTGAAGTTTTATGGGAAAACGTTGATGTTAACGGCGCTGCTGGCGCTGAGTGCCTGTAGCAGTTCACCTGAGCAGGGTGCGGCCAATCAGGCCGTTGATGCAGAAAGTGATACCTGCGGTGCCGCGCAATACCAGAGTTACGTCGGTAAACCGATGTCGGCGCTGGAAGGCGTTCAGATTGAATCTCAGGTACGCGCTATTCCGTACAATTCGGCCGTGACTATGGACTTTAACCTGCGTCGTCTGAACTTCCTGGGCGACAGCGATGATAAAATCATTCGGGTTTATTGCGGCTGATCGGCCATTGGTTAGCGAATAATATAAAACGCCCCCCGGTAAAAACCGGGGGCGTTTCGTTATGACATGGCATTAATCAGCGCGGGACGCGGATACCGCCTTCAATGCCTTTCGGGCTGAATACCACCTGCCACAATTGAATATCGCGCGCGCGAAACGCACCTGCACAGGCGTTCAGATAATAACTGAACATACGTTCGAAACGTTCGGAATAACGCTGGGCCAGTTGCGGCCATGCCTGTCTGAAACGCTCGTACCAGACCATCAGCGTGCGATCATAATCGGCACCAATATTATGCCAATCTTCCATCACGAAACGTCCCTCGCTGGCTTTGGCTATCTGTGTGACTGAAGGCAGGCAGCCATTCGGGAAGATATATTTGTTGATCCACGGGTCAACATTCATATCTGTCCGGTTCGAGCCAATGGTGTGCAGCAGGAAAAGGCCATCCGGTTTTAAATTACGCGCCACCACCTTGAAGTAGGTGCGATAATTTTTAGGGCCAACGTGCTCAAACATGCCGACGGAGGCAATGCGATCAAACTGCTGGTGCAGATCGCGGTAGTCCTTCAGCAGAATTTCAACGTCCAGCCCGGCGCAGCGCTCCTGTGCCAGCTTTTGCTGTTCGGCGGAAATGGTTACGCCCACTACGGAAACGCCATAGTTTTTCGCTGCAAAGGCGGAAAGGCCGCCCCAACCGCAGCCGATATCCAGCAATTTCATGCCCGGCTGCAACTGCAGTTTCTCGCAAATCATTCGCAGCTTGGCTTCCTGCGCTTGCTCCAGCGTGGTTGCCTCTTTCCAATAGGCGCAGGAATATTGCATATAGGGATCGAGCATCAGCGTAAACAGATCGTTTCCCAGATCGTAATGCTCTTTGCCGACAATCCAGGCACGTTTCTTCGATTGCAAATTGATTAATCGCGCGGCGGCAATACGCAGGATATCTTTCACATGGTGGGGGAGTTTCTTTTCCAGGCCAGCGCCGACTACGTGTTGAAAGAATATATCCAGCCGTTCACATTCCCACCAACCATCCATATAGCTTTCGCCCAGGCCGAGAGAACCTTCCCGCAACACGCGTTTAAAAAAATCAGGATTTTTAATCTGAATATCGAAAGGACGTGAGCCGTTTATTTCTATACCGGCCATACTGAGCATTTCATGAGCGATACGGTACCATGGGTTGTCCTGAATGCTCACATCTTCTATACACGATGAACTCATAGCTTCTCCATCACCTTCTTCTGACTTATGACCCGCCAGAAAATAGCTTAGACAATTTCTGCGGGCGCATATGTATACCTACGGTGAAGAGTCACCGTGGCGTCTGATATCCGACTATGAACAGAGGAAAATTTTAAGAAGGCTCCAGCGCAATAGGCGCGGATAAACAAATCCTTAAAAAAGTGTGACGCCATACGCGTACACAACAGCTACTTGTGATAATAAGACTATAAAAGTGTTATTTTAAAAGGTCGTTTTGAGTATAGGCTTGCCGAGGCGCTTACTCAACCGTAAATCGCACTCGGCAAAAATATTCTTTAAGTGATTATTAGTGCAGGTAATTATGACGCAGAGTTAGCATGTTCCTGTCGCCCTGCCTGCGAATTATCGATCACTTTTCCCCGTTGCAACATGTACCCCAACGCGGCTAAGACCACCGTTGAAACCATCACCGTTACCGTTGCCAACAGCGGTTGGGCTATAAAGGCCGAAACCAATAGGCTCGCTACAAAGCACAGGCCCAATTGCAGGGTATTTTGCAGCGCTGCGGCTTTACCGGTGCCTTCCGGGAACGGCATCAACGCATTCGCCACTACGATCGGGTAGCAGGCTCCGTTGACCAGCGCCATCAGGCAGAATGGAATCAGCAACGTGGTGAGCGTGGGTTCGGTCAATGTCGCCACCAGATATAACGCCACCATACTAATGCCATAACCTACCAGCAGCCATGGCAGCAGGGTGTTGCCATTCATGCGGTTTAATGCCGTACGGCAACCGTAACCGCCCAATAAGAAAGCCAGCGTCTGCGGCACATAGCTCAGGCCTATATCATTGGGGCTGTAGCCCATATCGCCAAGAATAAACGGCGAACCGGTGAGCCAGGCAAAAAAGCCGGCAGAGCAGGCGGCAAAAATGGTGACGTTACCGCTGAATACCGGCGACTTCAGCAGTTGGAAGAAACTCAGGGTGTTTTTCTGAGTGGCCAATGGCGCGCTTTTGGCGCTTTCCTTCAGTAACAGCGTCGGCAGCAGCAAAATGACGGTGATACCCAGCAGCACGGCGAAAATGGCCCGCCATCCCATGTGGTTCAACAGCCAGGCACCGACCAGCGGCGCCAGCGCAGGCGAAAGTGCCACCAGCGGCATAATGGTGGCGAATACGCGGTTGGCCTTGCCTTCACGGTAGCGGTCAATGACCAATGCCTGCCAGGTGACGGCGGCTGAGCACACACCGATCGCCTGGATAAAGCGCAGCGACCACAATTGGACGGCATTTTGCACCCACAGCATGCCAAGGCAGCCCAGGGCAAATAATGCCAGGCCAATCAGCAGCACGGGTTTACGGCCCAAATTATCGGAGAGTGGTCCCCAGAGCAGTTGAGCAAAGGCAAAACCGGCCAGGAAAATGCTCAGGCTGGCGCTGATTGCACCGGCGGAAATTTGCAGGTCTTGCTGCATGACGCCAAAGGCGGGCAGATACATGTCGGTGGCCAGGTAACCCAGCATGCTCAGGCCGGCAAGATAGAACATAAAACCAAAGGAATTTCGCATGGTATTTCTCATTAATATTTTATTGTCGCAGGTTTTTAGCGCCGGCAAGTGTATCTGGCTGGATCTCTGCTTGTGAAACGGTAATATTTGCGAAGTGCTGTTAAAAAAATTGAAGGCAAAAACCATGTGGTCTGAATATTCGCTTGATGTAGTGGACGCGGTCGCCCGCACCGGCAGCTTCAGCGCGGCGGCGCAGGAACTGCACCGGGTGCCTTCGGCGGTTAGCTATACTGTGCGGCAACTGGAACAATGGCTGGCGGTACCGCTATTTGAACGGCGTCATCGCGATGTAGAACTGACGCCGGCCGGCACGCTGTTTATTCAGGAAGCGCGCGGTGTCATCAAAAAAATGCTCGACACTCGCAGACAGTGCCAGCAGGTGGCCAATGGTTGGCGTGGTCAATTAAAAATCGCGGTGGATATCATCGTCAAACCGCAGCGCTGCCGTCAGCTGGTGCTGGATTTTTACCGCCATTTCCCCGATGTCGAGCTGTTGGTCCAACCCGAAGTGTTTAACGGCGTATGGGATGCGCTGGTGGATGGACGCGCCGATATGGCGATCGGCGCTACGCGGGCGGTGCCGGTTGGCGGTGGTTTTGCCTTTCGCGACATGGGCGACATGCGTTGGTTGTGTGTCGCCAGCCCACAGCATCCATTAGCGGGGTTGGATGGCCTGCTGAATGATGATCAGCTCCGGCCTTTCCCTTCGCTGTGTCTGGAGGATACGTCACGCAATCTGCCCAAGCGGGTTACCTGGACGCTGGACAATCAACGGCGGCTGGTGGTGCCGGATTGGGCCTCTGCGGTGGATTGTCTGTGTGCTGGGTTGTGCGTCGGCATGATGCCTGCGCATCAGGTGCTGCCGTTGGTGCAGCGTGGCGAGTTGGTGGCGCTGCAACTGCAACAGCCATTTCCCGCCAGCCCATGCTGCCTGACCTGGCAGCAGAATACCCCATCGCCGGCGATGGCCTGGCTGCTTGATTATCTGGGGGATAGCGAAACCTTGAATCAGGAATGGTTAAGCGAAGTGACGCCGGAAACCGCCTTGGCTCCCGGCGCTGGCGACTAGCGGCGGTAATCGATGAAGGGACCGTCGGCGACCGAGCGGCGTTCAACCAGCTTCGGATGTACTTCAATGACTTGCGATTCTTCACGCTTGCTGATGATGCGATCCAGCAGCATGGTGAACGCCATCTCGCCCAAACGCTCTTTGGGCTGATGGATGGTCGTCAGTGCCGGCGTGAAATAGCGGGCGTTGCGCACATTATCGTAACCAATAACGGAAATATCCTGCGGTACGCGTAACCCCAGCTCATCAGCGGCGCAAATAGCACCCATTGCCATGATGTCGCCGCCGCAGAATACCGCCGTCGGGCGCTGTTTCTGCGATAATATCTGGTGCATGGCCTTGTAGCCGGATTCCGGTTCGAAGTCACCCTGTACAATCCACTCGTCGCGTACCTCGATATTGGCTTCTTCCATGGCTTTTAAAAAGCCCTGATGGCGGCCGCCGCCGGTATTGCGCGCTAATTGGCCCGGAATGGCGCCAATCTCACGGTGGCCACGCTCGATCAGATAGCGGCCGGCCAGATAACCGCCTTCGAAGGCGTTGTCGATAATGGTATCGGTAAAATCACCGCGCGCTGCGCCCCAGTCCATGACCACCATCGGGATGTTACGGTAATCTTCCAGCATCCCCAGCAATTGATCCGGGTATTCAGAGCACATCACCAGCAGGCCATCGACGCGTTTTTGCGCCAGCATCGCCAGATAAGCGCGTTGCTTGTCCAGGTTATTGTGCGAGTTACACAGGATCAGCGTATAGCCTTTGCTGTAACAGCTGTTTTCCACCGCCTCGATCACTTCGGCGAAATAGGGCGCTTCGCTGGAGGTAGCCAGCAGACCGATAGATTTAGTGTGATTGACTTTCAGGCTGCGCGCCACGGCGCTGGGAGAATAGTGCAGCTCTTTGATCGCGGCCGCAACGGCCGCTTTAGTCTCTTCGGCGACGAAACGAGTCTTATTGATGACGTGCGAAACGGTGGTGGTGGAAACGCCAGCGCGTTTGGCCACATCTTTAATCGTTGCCATGTAAAGAATGACTCCTGAACTCACATGTTGCAGCATGTAAGTGTGATGTTAATCGTTTGCCTGCGTAGATCCTTCTTCCAAATAAGCGAAGCTGAGTTTTTAGTGTGTTGAAGTCGTCAGCGTTTGGTCAGGAGGGCATTTTTGCCGGTACGCAGTTGTGAACTGCGAATTTTGTCCCATATTGAGCCAAAGTGGAAGAGGTAATCAGTATTATAAACCGGGAAATGATAACAAGATTTTATTGTCTAACTGTGGGAAAATGGGTTGACGCATTAATTGTGTGCCTTTTATCCTTGGGATAACCCGTCTGAAAAGGAGTTGTAATGGATACCGATCTGAAAATGTCACTGTTCACCACTGTGTGTGCGCTGGCCGTTATTATTGCTTTTAGCTTCACCGCGGCGTTGAACTGATCCCCGGTTGTCACACAGGCGCAGTCCGCAGTCCGCTGTGCCTGTTCGCATTTTCCCGCCGCTACGTCAGATTTTTCCCCAAGTGCTCCGTTCACTCACACCCGGATGTCTTCCATGCGGCTTCGTTAAACTGTGGTCTGAGAACGACGAAAGGGCCTAAGGTCAGGTAGGCGGTGAGGCGTGCGGCTGGGGGGAGAGCCAGCCGCGGAGGCGATTATCGAATGGTTTTCGGCGTTACCACACGGCGGGCGCCAATGTAGTGGTTTTGCCAGTAGTCGTTGTCCAACTGGCTGATACGGATTTCCTCACCGGTACGCGGTGACTGAATGAATTTGCCGTTGCCCAGATAGACGCCGACGTGATCGGCCACGCCACGGTTGTTGATACGGAAGAACACCAGGTCACCGCTTTCCAGCTCGTTTTTCTTGATCGGCGCCGCGTCGCGCAGGTGATACATCTCGTTGGCAGTACGCGGCATCTTGATTTTCACTACGTCTTTATAGGCGTAATAAATCAGACCGCTACAGTCAAAACCGGTTCTTGGTGAGGTGCCGCCCCAGCGATAAGGTTTGCCCATTTGATCCATCAGCTTGGCCATCGCGGTTTGCTTGGCGTGCTGATAGCGTTTTTTGTGCGCCGGGCTGAGTTTCAGCGGCTTTTCGTCGCGAGCCAATTTAGCGGTGGCCATACCGGGTTCCCGGTGGCGGCCATAGCCTTTTTTGTAGCCCTTTTTCGGCGGGGTCACTTTGATCTTGGCTATTTTCTGGGTTTGGTGTTTCGATTTTGCGCTGACGATCTTTTTAGCGGTTTTCTCTGTTTTGGCTTTGGAAACCTTGGCAGTTTTTTGCGGAGCAGTGACTTTCACTTTTTTGCTGACCTTTGCCGCTTTCTTTTTCTTGCGGTCATCCGGCCGAGCTTCATTAACGTGGCTCTTGCGCTGCTCGGCGGCAATACGCGCCTGTGGCGCAGCGTGCGCCAGATTTAAGAATAGCTGTGTAAACAACAGCACAAAAAGCGTAAGAATTAAACGCATGTCGACGTTACCAACCTTGGCCCCGAAACAGATATCGAAAGAATGACAGTATTCCCCAATTTCGCCATATAAAACAGCGAAGAACTCATAAATGATAATCCATATTGTGAGAAAACGTTAACAGCATTTTTTTTGCCGAAAAATCAATCCGTTGGTGTATAAAAAATCACCTTTGGCCGCTGTTGGAATTATTAAAGGGGGATCAGGAGGCGGAAAAATATATTAGTGAAATGGTCGGATTAAAAATGTTATTCTGAGCGTATGTTTTAACCGGAATGGCCTTTGCCGGTAAGATGCGATTGGCAACGGGGAATACCCTTGCAAAAGATGGCGTTTTCTTGCGACTGTTCCAGCCGCTACAATAGCCAGTGTGATGCATGTTGTAGCCATGATATGTGGCTTGAGGAAGCAATAAATGACGACGATTGAAAAAATTCAGCAGCAGATCGGTGAGAACCCAATTCTGCTGTACATGAAAGGTTCACCGAAATTGCCAAACTGCGGTTTCTCTGCGCAAGCGGTGCAGGCGCTGTCTGCCTGTGGCGAGCGCTTTGCCTACGTTGATATTCTGCAGAATCCGGACATCCGCTCCGAGTTGCCGAAATACGCCAACTGGCCGACTTTCCCACAGCTGTGGGTAGACGGTGAGCTGGTAGGCGGCTGTGATATCATTATCGAAATGTATCAGCGCGGCGAATTGCAACAGCTGATCAAAGAAACGGCAGAGAAGTACAAAGAGCAAGAAGACCAGCAGCCATAACGGCTCGGGTTTATTGCAAGAAGACATCGGGCGGCGCCAGTGCAAACTGGGCCGCCCGATTTATTTGTGGCTTAGTCGGTATTACCGATGGCCAGCGGCCATCCGCCAAGGCGTTTCCAGCGGTTAACCAGCTCGCAGAACAGTTGAGCGGTTTGTTCGGTGTCGTACAGGGCCGAATGCGCCTGGGTGCTGTCGAACGGAATATCGGCGGCAATGCAGGCTTTGGCCAGCACGGTTTGCCCCAACACCAGCCCGCTCAGCGCGGCAGTGTCAAAGGTGGCGAACGGGTGGAAAGGGTTGCGCTTCAGGCTTGCGCGCTCTGCTGCGGCCATCAGGAAACTGTGATCAAAGTTGGCATTGTGCGCCACGATAATCGCCCGGTTACAGCCACGATCCTTGATGCCTTTACGCACCGCTTTAAAAATGCTGTGCAACGCGTCGTATTCACTGACTGCGCCACGCAGCGGGTTATGTGGATCGATACCGTTGAATGCCAGCGCTTCCGGTTGCAGGTTGGCGCCTTCAAAAGGTTCAACGTGAAAGTGCAGGGTTTCATCCTGCTGCAACCAGCCTTCTTCGTCCATTTTTAACGTAACGGCGGCAATCTCCAGCAGCGCGTCGGTTTTGGCATTAAATCCGGCGGTTTCTATATCTATCACTACGGGATAAAACCCACGAAAACGACCACTCAGGGCGTTAAGATCACTTTTTTCGGCCATCAGTTTCTTATCTTCATCGAATACAGCGCGCATTATGGCAAATTTTACGCCCGGTTGCAGGCGGTTATCGCAGGCATAACAAGAAGGGCGCCGAAAGCGCCCCTTATCGGTCTCAGTGGCCGAGACCCTGACCGGCGTGTTTGTTCTCGATCAGTTCGATCTTATAACCGTCCGGATCTTCGACAAAGGCAATAATCGTGGTGCCGCCCTTGACCGGCCCGGCTTCACGGCTCACTTTGCCGCCGGCATTACGAATGCTGTCGCAGGTGGTGGCTACATCGTCGACGCCCAACGCCAGATGGCCGAACGCGGTGCCCATCTCGTAGCTGTCGGTGCCCCAGTTGTAGGTCAGCTCAATCACCGCGCCTTCGCTTTCATCGGTATAACCGACAAATGCCAACGAGTATTTGTATTCTGGGTTCTCGCTGGTACGCAGCAGGCGCATGCCTAATACCTTGGTATAGAAGTCGATGGAGCGTTGCAGGTCACCGACGCGGATCATGGTATGGAGTAAGCGCATAATTCCTCTGATTGGATGTGCCGTCGTCAACGGCGAATGGATCTTAGCGAAACTCAGTATAGCGTTGCCGTATAAGGGATTTCAATTTATCGACATGGCTAAGGCATGAGAATAAAGGTGACGACGTCACCTATGCATCGACTATGCTGACGATAACCGCACAGTATGCTGTCGTTCGAATCAGGGAAATAAGTACTATGAACCACCTCAAGGGGGAGCGAGGTCTGATAGCAGACCAGGGTTGGATCGCGTCAATTGATAAATTTGGGTCTGGTTAGGTTTTTATCAGTACGAAGTTATCGATCTTGCCGAAGGAGGCCATCAATGGATGAAATGCTTATTCTGGTTGATGCCGATGATAATTCCATCGGCTCGCAAACGAAAACGCGGATACATCAGCAGGGGTTGTTGCACCGGGCGTTTTCAATTTTTATCTTCGATAGCCAGGGCCGTTTACTGCTGCAACAACGAGCTTTCAGTAAATATCATTCGGGTGGGTTATGGACCAACAGTTGCTGTGGTCACCCGCGCTGGGGAGAGACGACGGCAGCAGCGGCTCAGCGTCGACTACAGGAGGAGATGGGGTTCAGCAGCGAGTTGCAGCAGGTCTCCAGCTTCATTTATCGGTCAGAGGTGCCGGGCGACTTAATTGAGCACGAGTTCGATCATATTTACGTGGGATTGTTTGATGGTGAACCTCTGGGGGATCCTGCAGAAGCCCATAGCTGGTTGTGGATGGATATTCAGCAATTAACTGATGAGATAAAACGGAGCCCGGATAGATTTACCGTTTGGTTTCGGGAAATAATGAATACTGTCGATGCCAATGAGATCGCGCGCTGGGCGACGTTGGTGACGCATTAATTTCATTTGCGTTGTACGACAAGAGCCGTCTTTACCAGCCCCAACGGCTTTGTCGATAAACAGCAAAAAGCCCGCCGGCATTCGCGCACCGGCGGGCTTTTTATCTCACTTACAGCGTCGGGTAATCGGTATAACCTTCAGCGCCGCCGCCGTAGAAGGTTTCTGCCTGCGGCTCGTTCAGTGGTGCGTTCTGTTTGAAACGCTCGACCAGATCCGGGTTGGCGATATAGCTGCGGCCAAAGGCCACCGCATCGATAAAGCCTTTGTTGATCAGCTCTTCGGCTTTCTCGGCGGTGTAGGCGCCTGCGCCGACAATCACCCCTTTAAAGCGGGCACGCACCGAATCGCGGAAGGCGTTGGAATAGGGTTTGCCACCAGCCCAGTCCGGTTCGGAAATGTGCAGGAAAGCGATGTTGCGCTTGTTCAACTCTTCAACCAGATACAGTGCCGCTTCTTCCTGATCTTCACCGTTATCCAGGCCATTGAACGGACCCAACGGCGAAATGCGGATGCCGACATGCTCTGAACTCCATTCAGCGATGGTCGCGTCGACCACTTCCAGCGTCAGACGTGTGCGGTTTTCGATGCTGCCGCCGTACTGATCGGTGCGCTGGTTGGAGGCTGGAGACATGAACTGGTGCAGCAGATAACCGTGGGCCGCGTGCAGTTCGATAAAGTCGAAACCGGCCTCACGCGCATTGGCGCTTGCCTGGCGGAAATCGTTAATGATGCCCGGGATCTCTTCGGTTTCCAGCGCACGCGGGGTCGAGGTTGGAACCCGCACCCAGGCACCGGTTTCGTCACGCACGGTGGTGCGGGTGTCGGCATTGATCGCGGAAGGGGCTACCGGTGCCTGTTGGCCCGGTTGCAGGCTGTTGTGGGAGATACGGCCCACATGCCACAACTGAACGGCGATATGGCCGTTTTTATCGTGTACGGCCTGGGTGATCTTTTTCCACGCGGCGATCTGCTCTGGGGTATGCAGCCCCGGAGCGCCGGCATAGCCTTTCGCCTGGAAAGAAATCTGGGTGGCTTCGGTGACGATAAGGCCGGCACTGGCGCGCTGGGCATAATATTCGGCCATCAACGGAGTAGGGATATCGCCAGGCTCAATGCTGCGAAGACGCGTCAGCGGGGCCATAAACACGCGGTTTGGCAAAGTTGCAGAGCCAACCTTCAGCGGGGAGAACAATTTTTCAATCTTCATAGTGCATCCTATATTAATAGACCGGTCGACTAGTAATGGTTAAATCACTGCCTAACAGGGTAATTTTTCGGTAAAGCTCGGGTGTTGCGTTTACGGCTGCGGCGGGCGCAACAGCAATTCAATACTTTCCAGCGCGCTGGTCAGCGGGGCGACCGAACGGCGGATTTTGGCGCGCAGCGAGGCGCCAAGCCACAGCGAGTACAGCGTTTCTGCGGTGGCCGCCGGGCTCATGGCTATCGACAGCGATCCTTCGCGGATACCGCGCTCGATGGCATCCTGCAGGTGGCCAATTACCCGTGCGGTGCCGATTTCCAACGCGTGGCGCATGGGTTCCGACAGGTCACTCACTTCGGCGGAAAGTTTCACCGCCAAACAGGCATTATGGCATTCGCTGCGGCAATGGAAGCTGATCGCCTGGGCGTAATAACTCAGCAACTGGTGGCGAGCGTCGCTTTTGTCGTCGCTAAACAGCCGTTGCATTTCAGTATCGTAGTGTTCGAAATAACGCTGCAACATGCCTTCGCCGAAGGCTTCCTTCGAGCGGAAATAGTGATAGAACGAACCTTTCGGCACACCCGCCGTGGTCAGCAGTTCGCTCAGCCCCATGCCGGTAAAACCCAGGCGCAGGCTAAGGGACTCGCCGGTAGCGAGCAAATGTTCACGTGTATCTACGGGGCAGTGCGCATGTTTCGTCATAATGAGGATGAGCATAATAGACCGATTGGTCTAGGTCAATAACAATAAAAAAACCGGCGCAAAAACGCCGGTTACGAAGCAGGGTATTTTGCCCGAGCAGGGGGCGGAAGTTAAGCTTTTATGCCCCGCTGCGGCAGTGCTGCAAAATGTCCAATTGCGACTGATACTCGCGGGTTTGCACGTTCAGCATACCGAGCAGGGTATGGAACAGATTATCTTGCGAGATCTCATCCTTTTCGGCCATCTTGTTCAGGCACTGGCGATCAATCTTGAAGTTGCGCTCATAGTCAGCGGACATCCACATCAGGAAAGGAACGTGGGTCTGCTGGCTGGGGGCAAACACATAAGGCGTACCGTGCAGGTACATGCCATTTTCACCCAGGGATTCGCCGTGATCGGAGAGGTAAACCAGCGCGGTATTGAACTTGTCACTGTGCTGTTGCAGCAGCTTGATGGTGTCGTCCAGCATGGCGTCGGTATAAAGCAGTGAGTTGTCATAAGTATTTACCAACTGCTCATGGGTGCAATCCTGGATCTGATTGCTGTCGCAGGTTGGCGAAAACTTCTGGAACTCCGGCGTGCTGCGGCGGAAATAGGCCGGCCCGTGGCTGCCCATCTGGTGCAACACGATCACGCTATCGTCTTTCAGGCCGTTGATGTAGTCATTCAGCTTATACAGCAGCACGTTATCCATACAGACGTCGCCATCGCAATCCTGCGGCAGTTTCAGCTTGGTCATGTCGACGTGCGGTACGCGATCGCAGGCGCCTTTGCACCCACCGTCATTTTCACGCCAAAGTACGTTGACGCCGGCATGCGCAAGCACGTCGAGCATGCCTTCCTGGTGAGTCGCCAGGGTGGCGTCGTAGTCCTTGCGCGGCATATTGGAGAACATGCAGGGGACAGAGATCGCCGTTTCGGTACCGCAGGAGCTGGCGTTCTTAAAGTACACCACGTTGTCTTGCTTCAGGCGCGGGTTGGTTTCACGTTCGTAGCCACCGAGCGAAAAATTCTCGGCGCGGGCGGTTTCACCTACAACCAGGATCACCAGGGATTTCTTTTGTTGCCCGGCGATCAGCGGCCCTTTACGTGCATCTTCGCCGATTTTCACCAGCGGCAGATTACGGGTGAAATAGCGCTGCTGGGTAAATTTGATGGTGCCGGAAACGAAGTTCGACGGCGTCAGCATTTTCACCACGCTTTTGTTGTTGCGGATCAGCGAGGCGTAATCCTTATAAAACAGCGCGGCGATAATCAGGATCACCACCACGGAAAGCATCACGTTGGCGGCGCGCAGCCCGGCCATATACCACCACGGGCGGGTGATGCGGATCTCGGTAAAACAGACCAACACCGCAGGCAAAATGCCAAGCAGCGCCAGCCACAACCCCATGCGTGGCGTCAACAGAGCGGTCGCCTCTTGCGGGTTGGTTTCGAAGGCGTTTTGCATCATGTTGCCGTCGATCACCACGCCGTAGCTGAACATAAAGTAGTTCGCGGCAGCGCTGCCAAGGAGGAAGAAAATCATCAGTGGTTTGCGCAGGAAAGGCACGGTCAGCAGGCTGAAGATAATGTTCAGTGCGCAGAAAATCACTACCGGCATGGTGGCGGCGAAGATCAGGTTGTGGACGCTATCGAAATTGATATACGACCAGGCCTTATGCAGGAATAACGCGTTCTGGAACAGAGTGAAGAACAAGGCGCTGGCGAGGATAAACCCCAGGCTGTTGCACTGTAAGCGTTGACGTAACCACATTGCCAAATCTGAATCCTGATAGTAAGTAATGCGCTGAAATTTACAGGATGAAACTTAAGAAAACCTTAGAGATTCAGAATGGTGGCGGGTTTGTTTACTTTTGGTTTAGTTTACAGTCGACAGACCGCGAGAATCGCGGTCTGTCGGGGTAATTAATAAGCAGCGGTAAACTGCGCTTTAATAAACTGCGGTTTTTCGATTTCATCGAGAATGGCAACCGACAAGTCTTCCACTGAGATGCTGGCCGGTGCCTGGCCGTTCATCAACAACTGGGTGGTGCCGAGGCGGAACTGACCAGTGCGCTTGCCCGGTTCCAGCAGCGCGGCAGGGGAAAGATAGGTCCAGTCCAACGAAGAGCCGTTACGTAGCTTGTTGCGTAAATCGCGCACCGCCTGTGCGCCCGGACGGATATTTTCCGGGAACTGCGGGGTGTCCACCAGTTCAACGCCCGGGGCCACCTCCAGGCTACCGGCACCGCCGACCACCAGCAGGCGTTTAACGCCGGATTTTTCCACTGCGGTCAGGATCTGTTGTGCGCCGACGGTGGTTTTTTCGTACAGATTCTCTTCTGCCCAACCTGGGTTGTAGGCGCTGATCACCGCATCTTGCCCGGCCAGCTGTTCCGTCAGCCATTCGGTGTCGGCGATGTCGCCCAGCGCTACGGTCAGGTTGACGTCATCCGGCAGATCTTTTTGCTGCCGTGCAATCGCCGTTACTTGCAATCCACGCGCCAGCGCTTCGTCCACCACGCGGCGGCCAACAAAACCGGTTGCTCCAATAATGGCTACTTTCATCTGTTTGCTCCTGTCAGAAATGGGATCGGTATCAGGGGTCAGGTCGGGTTGACCTGAGCGGTGCATATACTCTAGTACTTAACAATAGACCTGATTAGTGCCATATTCATGCTTTCTTGATTAAGTAAAACTTCATAATCGTGGATAAACTGAATCGAATGGCGGTATTCGCCATCGTGGTGGCGGAAGGGTCGCTGGCCGGTGCTGCACGGCGGTTGGGCATGACGCCGTCGGCGGTCAGCCAGCATATGCGTTCGCTGGAAAAAGCGCTCGGCGTGCCGTTGTTGCACCGCTCCACGCGGCGATTGGCACTCACCGAAGCGGGGGCGGCGTTCTATCCTGGCTGCGAGGCGATGTTGTCTCAGGCGCAGCAGGCAGAACAACGGCTGGCGGAATTGCGCGACACCCTGGTGGGTGAACTGCGTATCGCCACCACAGTCGGCATTGGCGGGCGCCCACTGGCGGAGGCGTTGGCGCCGCTGTTGCAGGCGCACCCCAAACTGACGCTGCGCGTACTGGCGGACGATCGGATCGTCGACATGATCGAGCAGCGGATCGATATCGCGCTGCGGGTCAACCGTCAGTTGGCGGATGCCAGCATGATCGCCCACCCGCTGGCCGAGTGGCCGATGGTGCTTTGCGCCGCGCCGCGTTATCTCAGCCAACACGGGGTGCCGGAGACACCGCAGGATTTGGTGGCGCACCGTTGGATCTCCGGCATTCATAGCGGCGCGCATCTGGATTTGCACCATCAGAGCGGGCAGCAGCTTAAATTACGGCTGGCGGAGGGGCAGATCGTCAGCGACAGCATGACCGTCATGCGCGGTTTTACCCGCAGTGGCCTGGGGATCTCGGTGCAGCCGCTGTATGAAATAGAGGATGAATTGCAGCGCGGTGAACTTATCCACCTGCTGCCCGAATGGCGGCCTGTACCGCTGCGGCTGCATGCGCTGACGCTGGAAAGGGCAATGCCGGAGAAAAATCGCCAGGCGCTGCGCTATTTACGCGACTATTTTCGCCACCATACTGAAAAGGCACTTGCCAGCGGCGCTAATGGCGTCTTCAATTAGCAAGAGAACGCAGGAGGACGTGTGCCGCAGCAGCTTGAGTTTTTCGACATCCCCAGCCCGTGTCGCGGTATTTGCCAGGCCGATGAGCGCGGCTTCTGCCGTGGCTGCCTGCGCAGTCGCGAGGAGCGTTTTGGCTGGATGCAAATGAGCGACGCGCAAAAACGCGACGTGCTGCGCCTGTGCCACCAACGCTTCCTGCGCCTGCAACGTGCCAATAAGCAACCTGATGAACCGCAACCGGAACAGCCGTCGCTGTTCTGAACCTTTCCTGATCGGCCGCACGTTAACGCAGCTTTCCGCTTCCCACGCTCTTATCCGCTTGTGTATGCTGGCATTAAACAATGTCATGAGGCTTTAACGATGGTAAACCGTATTCAACTCGCGCCGCAGGGGCCTGAATTTTCCCGCATGATTTGCGGATACTGGCGTTTGATGGAGTGGGGCATGACGCCGCAGCAACTGCTGGCGTTCATCGAACAGCATATCGAGCTGGGTGTGACCACCGCTGACCACGCGGACATTTATGGCGGCTATGCTTGCGAACAGGCGTTCGGCGAGGCAATGCGCCTTAAACCCTCGCTGCGTCAGTCGATGGAGCTGGTGTCTAAATGCGGCATCGCCACAACGGCCAAGCCTGGCAACCCGATCGGCCATTACAACACGGACCGCGATCATATTGTGCACAGCGCCGAACGTTCGCTGGAGCTTCTGCATACCGACTACCTTGATCTGTTGCTGATCCATCGCCCGGATCCGTTGATGGAAGCCGATGAAGTGGCAGAAGCCTTTGTCGCCCTGCACAAAAGCGGCAAGGTGCGCCATTTCGGCGTTTCCAACTTCACGCCGGCACAGTTTACGTTGCTGCAATCACGCCTGCCGTTCTCGCTGGTCACCAATCAGGTTGAGATTTCACCGATCCATCAGCCGGCCATTTTGGATGGCACCTTGGATCAGTGTCAGCAATTGCGAATCAAGCCGATGGCCTGGTCTTGTCTGGGGGGCGGTCGCTTGTTTAGCGACGCGGAGTTCCAACCGCTGCGTGATGAATTGCAGGCGGTGGCGCAGGAGATTGGCGCCGACACTATCGAGCAGGTGGTGTACGCCTGGGTAATGCGTCTGCCGTCTGCGCCGCTGCCGATCATCGGTTCCGGCAAGATTGAGCGCGTGCGTTCGGCGCTGAAGGCGCAAGATCTATCGATGAACCGCCAACAGTGGTTCCGCATCCGCAAGGCGGCACTGGGTTACGATGTGCCTTAAGCGTTAGACGAGTTAGCCATCAGAAAAAGCCGGGCGCCACAGGTGCCCAGCTTTTGTATTTTACGCCAGCACCACCTGGCTATCGTTGAGATGTTCGAGGTTCACGCCGATCAGCGTCACTTTGTTTTCGCCGAAGGCCAATGTCAGCCCGTCGTCCTGTTGCGAAACATAGTCGCGGAAATTGCCGCTGGCGCCCTGGGTGCCGAGGAAAACCAGTTGGTCGCTGGAGCCAAAGTGGTACACCTTGTCCTTGCCAAAATCGCCGCTGAACAGGAAGGTATTGTTGCTGCCGGCGCTCTGCAGGGTATCGTTGCCGTTACCGCCGACAAAGGTCAGGTTACCGCTGCTGTGACCAAACAGCTGGTCATCGCCACCTTTGCCAAACAACCAGTTGTCGCTGGCCCTGGCGTGCAGAATATCGGCGCCGTCACTGCCATTGGATGACGCGGCATAGGCTTTCAGACTGGAGCCTGATTTCAGCCCGGCATCGGTCACCTGATGGTCTACGTCTTTGGTAAAGATCAACAGCGTGGTTTCTTTACTGCGCAAAGTGCTGATATCGCTTGCCTGGGTAATTCCGCCGTTGGCATCACGCAGATAAAGCGTATTGCCGTCGTAAGCCACCTCGTTTTTCTTCAATGCCTGTTGCAGGTCCAGCGTGTTATTTCCCTCACCGCCGACAATAATATTAAACCCACCGCCGTCGCGGAAAGTGTCGTTACCGGCGCGGCCCTCCAGGTAATCGTTACCTGCGCCGCCTTTGATCAAGTCATTGCCCTCGCTGCCAATAATAAAGGTCGGGCCGCTGTGTTTCTCGGCGTTGCGGTTCAAATCCTCCACCCAGGTATTGCCGCGCGTCACCTCGGAGAGGTTGGACACAATCACCGTCGAGTCTTTATTGGTCAGAGAGTAAAATTCTGAATTCAGCACCCGCATTAACCCGTCTTGATAAAAGAACGGTAAATGGGATAACCAGGTCGGGAGATTCAGAATGGAGAAGGGCAGGATATTCCAGGCGGCAGAGGCGTAATGATCGTTAAAATTAACGATATTATTGGTGGCGGACTCCTGCGGTGCATCATGGACGCCTAAGGATGCCGGCGTTAGCGTGGTGCCATCCAGTGCGCGAAATACCGGGTCGTTTTCGTAACCAATATTAATGACTTTGCCGCCTGTTTCATATTGCGTTGGCGAAGCGAACGCCACGTAGTGGGATTGCGAGTAGAACCCCTCCCAGTTACCGTCGCTGAGCGCTGCCATGCTGTTCACCGCCAACCCGCCCAGGCTGTGGCCGCTGACGGTGACATCATCGCCGGTCAGGCCATGCGCCTGGGCGAATTTAGCCACATCGCCCAGTAACGTGCCGAAAGCTTTCAGGCTGTAATTGTCGGCATAGCCTTCGAGCCCGAAGCCTGCCAGCAGGTCGTTGATCAGATCGCCGATACTGTCGGTAATTAATGATTCGCGTGGCCCGCTGGTACCGCGAAAGGCGATGCCAATCGAGATGAGGTGGCCTGTGCTGTCATATTTTCCCAGCACCTCAGCCTGCGCGGTGGTGTAACCCAGACTCTCGCCGTAATAGGTGCCGCGAGCATCCGTTTTGCCCTGGTAGCCTAATTGGTCAGCGCTAATCAAGGACCATCCGGCGTTATTAACCGCGTCTAACGCCGCTTTTTCCGAATCGGGATTCCAGGGAATGCCGGGCAGCCCTCCCTGTGATTGCGTGCTGCCAATCAGCGCGGTAACCAGCGTAAACGGCAAACCCAGACCAAAGCCGTAGTGGTGGTAGCCTTCGTCAAAACCATTATCGATATTGTGATATGCGTACGTGGAGATCGCCAACGCATCAGAAAATAACGTTTTTGATTTCGCATCATCGAGACCTTGGTAATTAAATATGCCCATATCAGTTCCTTATGAGTTTGCTGCATTGGCTTGTTTAATCATCAAATAGCACTGGCAGCGAGTGTAGGTGAACAGAACAAACCGAACGACAACTGGTCGGATGACCACGGGCGGTAAAATTATTATTAGTGTGAATTATTAATAATGCGAATCTTATCGCCAGATTTATCCCCATTCTGAGCGGTGACATCACCCGTTACCCTATACTCAAGGTTCACAGATATTCCATGGAGAGCGATTAATGAAACATTATTGGTATGCGGCCTTCGGCCTGATGGCCTGTGGCGTCGCCCAGGCGGCAACGGTGGATGTTGACATGAATCTGGTGACCGGACAGGGAATTGGCCAGGAGATTGGCAAAGTCACGATCAGCGAAACGCCTTACGGCCTGCTGTTTACCCCTCAGTTAAAAGCGTTGCCGGCCGGAGTGCACGGCTTTCACGTGCATGAGAACGGCAGTTGCGAGCCGGGAATGAAAGAGGGTAAGGCGGTAGCAGCGTTGGCGGCGGGTGGGCATTTTGATCCGCAAAAAACCGGCAAGCACCTTGGCCCTTACGCAGACGGCCATTTGGGCGATCTGCCGGCTATTTACGTTACGGCAGACGGCATGTCCACGGATCCGGTGCTGGCTCCACGGCTGAAAAAAATCAGCGAAATAACCGGCAAAGCGCTCATGGTACATGCCGGCGGCGACAACCACTCCGATCATCCGAAACCCTTGGGTGGCGGAGGGGAACGTTTTGCCTGCGGTGTGATTAAAGGGTAATCGGGTTTAACGGGCGGCAGGTGTGGCCGCAACCTTGTCAGGCGGGTTGATCGCCTGCTGCAACTGTTGCAGCGAACAGTAAAGCCGCCAAATCAACCCGGCAAGATCGCGCGCCGCCTGTTCCGGGTGGTGCGCCAGCGCATTGCTCATGCGCAGCAGTTCCTGCAGGGTGGCATCCAACGAGCGGTGCTGTACGCCTTTCTCGGTCATAATGTCCCGTAGACAGTGAATGCAGACGTCGCGCACCGCCGAGAGCGGATCGGAGCGGGTTTGCCAGTCACGCAGTTGCCAAACGATATGGCTGCAGTTGAGCAGCACCACGCCCCAGCGCAATAACCAGCTGCGCGCCTCCTGATCCTGACTTTGATTCAACTGACTGATGCGGTGATAAATCAGAGATTCAAACTGACTCTCGCTCTGCTGCGGTTTTTTGCTCAGTTGATCGCTAAAGTCGCGCCGCAGGGCGCGGATAATGCGCCGGCCTTTGCGCTTGTCAGAACTGGGCCGCAGGATCTGAAAGGCCAAACCGGCAAACAATACCCCAACAATCTTGCCGATGTTGTCATTGATAAACGACTGATAATCGTAACTGGGTGGGTTGGTGACGGTGAGAAAAGACCCCATGAATACGATCAGTTGCCCCCACAGCGCGGCGTAGGGCGGGTTTTGCAGTTTGATCATCTGCAGGGTGACCAGAATGGGGAACAGAAAAGCGCAGAACACCCAAAAATCATCGATTTGGATCATCAGCCCAAATTTCACCACAAAACAGGCAACCGAAAGCAACAATACCGCTTTTAACAAGGTAGTGATGTTGTTGATCGGCGAAGGGGTTGAAGAATAGAGCACACAGCTGATGGCGGTTAACGTCAGAGCCGAGCTGCCTGCATCCCACTGAGTATTAATCCAATAAGCGCAGCCGATGATAATGCACAAAAAGGTGCGAAGACCGTTATAGGCGGCTTCGTAACTGTCGGTATGGCGCGCCAGAGAGGTCACGCGAGGGGGCTGGATATCGCTGACCGGCGTGGCACCTTCCAATCTTTGCAACCAGTGACTGCAGCGCAGATACAGCCAACAGAAATGGCGCAGCCGCAGCCAGAAGGCACGGTGGCGGTAATCTGTCGTATCCTGGGGCGCTATCTGCTGCAGGATACGCGCCAGCCGGTATTTGTCGGTGTCGGGATCGCGCAGCTCAGTCAGCAATTGCTCCAGGACGGCCGCCAGATTGGCAGGGTGATCCGGCCAATTCAGCAGCATGCGGCGCAGGCTGGAAATCACGCTGGTAAGGCGCAACTGCTGGTGCAGCATATAGTTAAGCACGTTATTCTGCCGCCGCAGCCGGTAGTGGCTCCAGAACGCCTGAATGCGCAGCAGATTCATGGTCAGGATCTGACCGATAACGCCCTCGTGCGATGTGCGCATTTGAGCGGTGATTTCCGGCTGCCACAGCATCGCGGCATGTTCCAATAGCCGCAGATGCATGCGCCGTAACGAGGTCAGCAGAGCCTCACCGTCGGAGGTGCTTGGCAGGATCATCATCATCACGCCACCGCACAGAATACCGGTGATGACCTCGCAGACGCGCGCCTGAGCGATATCAAAGATTTGTTGGGTATCGGTGACGTTGACCGTGCCGAAGGCGATGATGGCGGCGGTATAGCCCGCCAGCGCGAAGGCATAGGAGACGTTGTTCTGGTAATGGTTGGAAATGTACGTGCACAGACCGATCCAGGCGGCGATAAACAAGGTAAACAGCCAAGGGTCGTTCAGGCAATGGCCGGCAATGGCCACTGAAGCGGCGGCACCGATCAGGCTGCCGATAATACGCCCGATGCTTTTGCTGATGACGCCGCCGACGGTGGGGAAACTGACCACCGCCGCAGAGGTCAACGCCCAATAAGGCTCGTCGAGATTGAGGACGAACGCCACCCACAATGACAGACACATGGCCAGCGAGTTGCGCAGCGCATAGCGCCACTGACCCCCGGTGGCCTTACCCCAGGGGGTACGGTTCCATTCCAAAAAGGGCAGGTTCACTGGTTAGCCTTACTGATGAATGGCGATGGTGCACGTGGTGCCGGCCACTAAAGGCAGATCGGCGGGCACGTTCAGCAGTTTTATCCGCACCGGCACGCGCTGCGCCAGCCGTACCCAGGGAACGTTGGGCTTCACGTCCATTAATAAATCGCTGCTGCTGTCGACGCTTTGATCGTTAATGGCACGACCGATGCTCTCCACTTGGCCCTTCAGAGGAATGTTGCCATTATATAAAACGATGTCCGCTTTGTTGCCTTCGTTTATATGCTTTAGTTTGGTTTCTTCAAAATATCCGAGCACATAAAATGAGTGCGCGTCGACCAGCGCAACCAGAGGGGTACCGGTGCTGGCATAGTTTCCAACCCGGGCTTGCAAATTAGTGATATAGCCATCTGCAGGCGCGTACATTTTAGTTTTGCTTAAATTCCATTTAACCTGTTTCAGATTAGCTTCAGCGGCTTTATACGCGGCTTTCATTGCTTGTGCGGCTAAATTTGATTCGTCCATATCTTCAACAGAAATAACGTTTTTCGGCAGGCCGCGGCGGCGTGCTGCCTCATGATCGGCTCTGGCCAGATCGGACTGCGCTTTTGCCAGCGCGGCCTCAGCATTGTCCAGTGCAATCTGGTATGGCACCGGGTCGAGAGTAAAAATCAGACTTCCCGCAGGTATGAACTGATTGTCATGTACGGTTATTTTCTCTAATCTCCCAGAAACTTCTGGTGTGATATTGACGAGCTCGGCGCGCACTTTTCCATCACGGGTCCACGGGGATTGCATATAATAATTCCACAGCCACCAACCGGCGCACAGGGCAATGGCGCAAACGATTACCGTAGAAAAATATTTTAACGTTTTATGCGTCATGAGTTACCAACTCGCTAAAATCCATAAGGAACCACTGACGGCGATGACGAAAATAGACAAATCCATCAACAGGGGATGCCAAATTTCGCCGGAATAAATCCAGTCTCGCAACAGGTGGTGTGCCAGTAGCCATAAAACTGACCCGAGCAAAAAAGCTTTAAATAGGGGCGGAAAATAGAGCGAGGCCCCGAGCACCAAATCGGGCAGAGGGGAGGCGACGTGAAGCCATGAACCATTCACATTAACAATCCCTAAGAGTGAATATGTTAAATATTTGCGTAAAGGATAAACAATAACTGACCAAAACGGTGGCTATTTCTTCAACATACATTATATACATTTGTGTTTTTAATGTGAGTTACTCAGAATAGTCTAAGCTTTGGAAGGTTATATTAGCATGCTAATTATAAGGAGGGGGAAGTGGAGTCATCATTAGGTTCAGATTTAGCACGATTAGTTCGTGTTTGGCGCGCGCTTATCGATCATCGGCTCAAGCCGCTGGCGCTCACGCAAACACACTGGGTTACCCTGCACAATATCAATCGCCTACCGCCGGAGCAGTCGCAGATCCAACTGGCCAAGGCGATCGGTATTGAACAACCTTCGCTGGTTCGAACCCTGGACCAGTTGGAAGAGAAAGGGCTTATTACCCGTCACACTTGCGCTAATGATCGGCGTGCAAAGCGTATCAAGTTGACTGAAGCGGCCGATCCCATCATCAGGGAAGTCGACAGCGTCATCAGCTCTACGCGCGGTGAGATTTTGAGCGGCATTACCACTGATGAAGTGCAACAGTTGGTAGGTTTGATTGACAAGCTGGAACAAAACATCACTGAATTACAAAATAAACAATAATAATGTTTTCTTTATTTGATTAGATTTCACAGCATCGGAAATGAAACCGGAGGCCTTGGCCTCCGGTTTTACCTTCCCGCTTCCGCTTACAGTGGGGAGACGGTAATGGTGTCGCCGGTACGTGCCATACGCACACGTTGACCTACGCTGAACTTGGTTGCGCCAGCCTTCTGAACCACCACGATGTTCTCTTTCTGGTCGGTCTTGATTTCCAACTCATAACCCGAGGTGCGTCCTGCCAGCTCACCGACGCTGTTGCCGGCTACGCCACCGGCCACTGCGCCCGCAGCGGTTGCCAGGGTACGGCCGGTGCCGCCACCTACGGTGTTACCCAGCAGGCCGCCAAGGACCGCACCGCCGATAGCGCCAATGGTATTCGAGCTGTCGCTCCCCTGGATCTTGACTGGACGGACAGAAACCAGCGTACCGTAAGTCACGGTCTGAACCTGTTTAGCCTGCGAGGACGAATAGACATCGCCGGACATGGATTCATTGGCGCATCCTGCCAGCGTAACTGCGGCGACGGCAACGACGAGAAGACGCTTGATCATATAAAACTCCTGTTGTAGTAGTCCATAACCTGGGAAACCTTGCCAGGCCAGATTCAGTGAAAATAATAGACAAAGTATGGCTTAAACACACGTACATCACCATGCCCCGTCACTGCACGAAGCTTAACTTTACTCTGTTCAACCAATAATAAACGGTGGTTTAGCTTTATAACAGGGCTGGAACAAATTCCGTTGCGGGTTGAGCCGGGGTTTAGCCGTCTTTATCTGCGTGGGCGACAGGTAAAAACAGGCGCATCGCTCACAGAGGTGAAAAAAGGCATCATAATTCATGGCGTTAATGGCCTAATTCTGGTTTATTTATCGGTTGAAAGTTTGTTTCCCCGTGCGGGTTAAAGGATGTTGCTATGAAGTCAGGCCGCTATATAGGTGTTATGTCTGGCACCAGTCTGGATGGCGTCGATGTGGTGCTTGCCGCAATCGACGGACGAATGGTCGCGCAGCAGGCCAGTTACAGCCACCCGATGCCGATCCAACTGAAGCAAGACATTCTTGGCATGTGCCAGGGCCAGCAGACCACGCTTTCTGCGGTGGGCCGACTGGATGCACAGCTTGGGATGCTGTTTGGCGAAGCGGTGCTTGGCTTGCTGAAAAAAACCGGCGTCTCGGCGCATGACATCACGGCTATCGGTTGTCATGGGCAGACGGTATGGCATGAGCCTGGAGGCGACGCGGGCTTTTCGATGCAACTGGGCGATAACAACCGCATCGCCGCGCTGACCAATATCACCACCGTCGGTGATTTTCGCCGCCGCGATATGGCCTATGGCGGTCAGGGGGCCCCGCTGGTGCCTGCGTTTCATCAGGCGCTGTTGGCGCATCAAACAGAGCGCCGTATGGTGCTGAATATTGGCGGCATCGCCAACCTGTCGCTGCTGCTGCCAGGCGTGCCGGTGCGGGGTTTCGATACCGGGCCGGGCAATATGCTGATGGATTCCTGGGTATGGCGTCATCGCTCGCAGCCTTACGATAAAGACGGCGCATGGGCGATGGAAGGGCGCGTCTGCCTGCCGTTGTTGCAACAGATGTTGGCCGATCCTTACTTCGCGCTGCCTGCGCCGAAAAGCACTGGCCGCGAGTATTTTAATGCCGCCTGGCTGGAACGTCAGCTCTCGGGCTTGCAGGCTATCAGCCCCGTCGATGTGCAAACGACCTTGGCGGAACTGACGGCGGTCACCATTTGCGAACAGGTACAGTTGGCGGGCGGCTGCGAGCGTCTGCTGGTGTGCGGCGGCGGGGCGCGCAACCCGTTGCTGATGGCGCGAATGTCCGCGCTGTTGCCGGGCACCGAGGTGTGTCTGACCGATGATTTCGGCGTCAGTGGCGACGATATGGAGGCGCTGGCCTTTGCCTGGCTGGCGTTTCGTACCCTGTCCGGGCAGGCCGGCAACCTGCCGTCGGTCACCGGCGCCAGCCGTGAAACCCTGCTGGGTGGGATTTATCCGGTTTTGCCTTTAGGGCCCCGTTAGCTCTGTTAGGATAGAAATCGACAGATTTCCCTAAGGAGCAACAGCATGAAAAAAATGATTATTGTCGCGGGCGCACTGGCGTTGGCGGGTTGCAGCTACGTATTACCGCAAAGCAGCCAGAATCTGCACTACCAATGTGGCACCACGCCGTTGACGGTGTCGTTGGACGGTAAGGAAAGTACAGCCAGTTTTCTGATGGATGGCGAGCAACTGAAGCTGAAACAGGTGCTGGTCATGTCCGGTGCGAAATACAGCGACGGCAAGTACAGTTTCTGGTCGAAGGGCCAAAACGCCTATGTCGAACGCAATGACAAGGTGATTATGAGCGACTGCGTACTGGTTAACTGATCGGCCGGTGGCGGCGTCAGAACGATTGAGATTCTGGCGCCGCAGGCGCAGAATGTAACGACGATTTTTTCGGTTGGTTGATAAACCAGATGATTGAAAATAATGAGTTTGATGTTGCGGACCTGCGCCGTGAATATACCCGTGGCGGCCTGCGCCGCAACGATCTGACCGCCAATCCGCTTGAATTGTTCGAGCGCTGGCTGAAACAGGCCTGCGAGGCGCGTCTGGCCGATCCTACCGCCATGTGTGTGGCTACGGTGGATGAAAATGGGCAGCCCTATCAACGCATCGTGCTGCTCAAGCATTTTGACGACAAAGGGCTGGTCTTTTATACCAACCTTGGCAGCCGCAAGGCGCAGCAGTTGGCGCAAAACCCGCACATCAGCCTGCTGTTTCCGTGGCACATGCTCGATCGCCAGGTGATTTTCCTTGGCAAGGCGGAACGTCTGTCCACGCTGGAAGTCATGAAGTACTTCACCAGTCGGCCGAAAGACAGCCAAATCGGCGCCTGGGTATCGCAGCAGTCATCGCGTATTTCCGCACGCGGCGTACTGGAGAGCAAATTCCTCGAACTGAAGCAAAAATTCCAGCAGGGCGAAGTGCCGTTGCCGAGTTTCTGGGGCGGATTCCGCGTTAATTTCGATTCTGTCGAGTTCTGGCAGGGTGGCGAACACCGCCTGCATGACCGCTTTTTGTATCAGCGCGGTGGGAATGACTGGAAAATTGACCGACTGGCGCCCTGAAGACTGAAAATCCCCCTTAAGCGCTGGCACTGATGCCGCCGGCGCTTTATTCTATGCGCTACCCCGATTTTATATTTCGCCAGTGGGCGGAAGGTCGTGTACCGACAAAGGTGCATTCGTTTATACATGGAGTCATTGATGGCAAGCAGCAACTTGATTAAACAACTGCAAGAGCGGGGCCTCGTTGCCCAGGTTACGGATGAGGAAGCGTTAGCGGAGCGACTGGCGCAAGGGCCAATTGCACTGTATTGCGGTTTCGATCCGACCGCTGACAGCTTGCATTTGGGCCATCTGGTTCCTCTGTTGTGCCTGAAGCGCTTCCAGTTGGCCGGCCACAAGCCAGTCGCGCTGGTAGGCGGCGCGACCGGTCTGATCGGCGATCCGAGCTTCAAAGCGGCTGAACGCAAGCTGAATACCGCCGAGACGGTGAATGAGTGGGTGGAAAAGATCCGCAAACAGGTTTCCCCGTTCCTCGATTTCGACTGTGGCAGCAACAGCGCCATCGCCGCCAACAACTATGACTGGTTCGGCGGCATGAACGTGCTGACCTTCCTGCGTGACATCGGCAAGCATTTCTCCGTGAACCAGATGATCAACAAGGAAGCGGTGAAGCAACGTTTGAACCGTGACGACTCGGGCATTTCCTTCACCGAGTTCTCCTATAACCTGCTGCAGGGGTTCGATTTCTCCGAGTTGTACAACCGCCATCAGGTGGAACTGCAGATTGGCGGTTCCGACCAGTGGGGCAACATCACGTCCGGTATCGATCTGACTCGCCGCATGCACCAGAAACAGGTGTTCGGCCTGACGGTGCCGTTGATCACCAAAGCGGACGGTACCAAATTCGGCAAGACCGAAGGCGGCGCAGTGTGGCTGGCACCGGAAAAAACCAGCCCGTACAAGTTCTACCAGTTCTGGATCAACACCGCCGACGCCGACGTTTACCGTTTCCTTAAGTTCTTCACCTTTATGGATCTGGCCGAGATCAATGCGCTGGAAGAAGAAGACAAGAACAGCGGCAAGGCACCGCGTGCCCAGTATGTGCTGGCGGAAGAAGTGACCGGCATGGTACATGGTGCGGAAGGGCTGGCTGCGGCCAAGCGCATCACCCAGAGCCTGTTCTCCGGTGCGTTGCATGAGATGACCGAAGCGGATTTCGCCCAGTTGGCGCAAGACGGTATGCCAACCATCAAACTGGATGGCGATGCGGATCTGCAGCAGGCGCTGGTGAATGCTGAACTGGTGCCGTCACGTGGCCAGGCGCGCACCATGATCGGCTCCAACGCGGTGACCATCAACGGCGAGAAACAGTCCAACGCCGAATACGCATTCAGCGACGCCGATCGTCTGTTCGGCCGTTACACGTTGTTGCGCCGGGGCAAGAAGCATTACTGCCTGATCGACTGGAAATAATTAAATATCAATGAGGGGCCTTTCGAGGCCCCTTTATTTTTTAAGGTGGCAGGACCGTCAGTGTTGATGAAAAACATTCTCTCTATTCAATCGCATGTGGTATTTGGGCATGCCGGCAATAGCGCGGCTGAATTCCCCATGCGGCGTATGGGCGTTAACGTCTGGCCGCTGAACACCGTGCAGTTTTCGAATCATACCCAGTACGGCAAATGGACGGGCTGCGTGATGCCGGCCAGCCACCTGACGGAGATCGCTCAGGGGATTGCGGCCATCGATCAACTGAAAAACTGCAATGCGGTGCTGAGCGGCTATATTGGTTCACCGGAGCAGGGCAGCCATATTCTCGAGGTGGTTCGTCAGGTCAAACAGGCTAACCCGGACGCCTGGTATTTCTGCGATCCGGTGATGGGCCACCCTGAGAAGGGCTGCATCGTTGCGCCGGGCGTGGCGGAGTTTTTTTGCCAACAGGCGCTGCAGTGCAGCGACATGATTGCGCCAAACCTGCTTGAACTGGAACTGCTGAGTCAGCGGGAAGTGACTGACGTCGGGCAGGCGATAAGCGCAGCACGTGAACTGATCGCCAAAGGACCTAAGCTGGTGCTGATCAAACACCTGAGTCGTGCCGGCTATCATATCGACTGTTTCGAAATGCTGTTGGTCACGGCGGATGAAGCCTGGCATATCAGTCGTCCGCTGGTGGATTTTGGCGTTCGTCAGCCAGTCGGCGTGGGCGATCTGACCAGCGGTCTGCTGCTGGTCAATTTACTGAAAGGCGTGGCGCTGGATAAAGCATTGGAGCATGTGACCGCAGCGGTATATGAGGTGATGCTGACAACCCAGGCAATGGGCGAGTACGAACTGCAGGTAGTGGCGGCGCAAGACCGCATCGTGCAACCGAACTGCGAATTCAAAGCGGTAAAACGGTAAGTTCTGTAGCCCCGGCAGTGCAGCCGGGGCTTGGGGATTATTTCAAACCTTCGGCGTTCAACGCCGCATCCACCGCTGGCCGCGCAGCTACTCTGTCAAAATACGCCGCTAACTGGGGGTATTTTTTGAGATCGAACTGCTGGGAGACGGCCCAACGCAAAACGGTAAACAGATAGGCATCTGCCACGCTGAATCGGTTTCCCAACAGGAAATGCTGTTTCGCCAGCACAGAGTCCAAATAGCTGAACTGTTGCTCCAGTTTGGCGCGTGCGATGCTCTTGTATTCATCCGGCGTTTTTGGATTGAACAGCGGGCTAAATCCCTTGTGCAATTCGGTCGCAATATAGTTCAACCACTCAATGGCATGATAGCGCGACAGCGTTCCCGCCGCCGGGATCAGGTTGCGATCAGGCACGCGATCCGCTAAATATTGCACAATCGCCACGCCCTCGGTCAGCAGGCTGCCATCATCGAGCAGCAGTGCCGGTACCTGTCCTTTGGGGGTGATCGCCAGGTAGTCTGCGCCGCTTTCGGTCTTTTTCTGCGCCAGATCGACCTTCTCCGCCGTAAAATCCAGACCCGCCTCACGCAACACAATATGTGGGGACAGAGAACAGGCACCGGCTTTATAGAACAGTTTCATCGGAAGCTCCTTGATTGTGATGAATGACAGGCATGCTTAACCTCTGATCTTAGTTCCATAACGCTAAAATTACAGCGGGTTAGCTGACAAATTTAGCTAATTAACGCATCTTCCGGTTGTAACTGCGCCAGAGTCACGGCAATTTGCTGTTGCAACGTCTGTGGTACGATTTGCATCGGCGAGCGCAGCTCGTTGCGGATCAGGCCCTGCTGAGCAAGAGCGGCTTTGACCGGCGCGGGGTTGGGGAAACTGAACATCTGGTGGATCATCGGCAACAGCGCATAGAAGTTCGCACGCGCCGCGGCCAGATCGCCGTCGGCGACTTGTTGCACCAGTTGCACAAAGCGCTGCGGATAAATGTGCGCGGAGGCGGAAATCGCACCGGTTCCCCCCAGGCACAGGGTGGTGAGGATCAGATTATCTTCGCCGGTCATGACGTCGATCTCGCCGTCGTCAATCAGCGCCATGGTTGTGTCCGGGTTACCGCCGCAGTCCTTGATCGCCTTCACCTGCGGATGGCGTGCGATCTTCCTGATAGTTTGCAGTTCCATCACGATGCCGGTGCGTTGCGGGATATTGTACAGGATCACCGGCACGCTCGACGCATCGGCAAGTTGGGTGAAGTAATCCACCAGACCGCATTGCGATGGGCGGATGTAATAGGGCGCGGGGATCAGCACCCCGGCGATGTCGCGCAGTTGGATCTCCTGCTGCATCTGCAGGGTGTCCAGCATGTTATTGCCCGATAGCCCCATCACCACCTGGCTGGCCGGCACGACGTCCAGCACCGCGTCGAGCACGGCCAACTGCTCTTCCTTGCTTAACGCCGCCGCTTCACCGGTTGTGCCGCAGACCACCAGCCCGGAGACGCCAGAGGCGATCAGGTATTGCGCCAGCCGTTTAACCGCAGGCAGATCGACGGCGTTATTATTGAATGGGGTAACCAGCGCAACCCAAATACCGGAAAATGAAGCCATAATAAGTTCCTTCAGTGCAAACGACAGATAAGCCAGATGAGAAAATGCCAGAGGATATCCGCCGATAATGAATATTCTTCATTATGCTGTCAATTTACAACTTCTTGATAACATTGTTATTCATGATTTGAATGGGCTGATGAGTTTGGCTAATAAATCGGGGCAATAAAAAACCCCGCGCTGGCGGGGTTTTCGTAAGGCATTAACGCGGGGGGCGGGTGCTGATTGAAGCGGACCAACTGAAGGTTTCGCCGCTGGGTTTGACCCGGTTGGCTTTACGTTCGGCGCGCGTCGCTTTTTCAATTTTCTCGCGGGCGGCCATGATACGTGCCACGACTTCATCCTTGGTCTTGTTGTTCTCGGCATTCGTCAGTTCCCGGCCGAGGTTTTTACGCGCCTTGTCCAGCTCGGTTTTTACTTCACGTTGTTCGCTTTCCGTCATGTCTTTCAGCGTCAGTTTTTTCATCGTTGTGGCCTGGTCAGTGAAGATGGTTGTCAGTGTACAGCAATTATTGCGGCGAAGATGCCGGTAGCGTAACGGAATCGATGCGTTGGGGGCATTAACAGCGATTTTCACATCTCTTCCAGCAACTCGCTGAGGAAGCGACGCATGCGCTCGGTGCGTTCCTGAGCCATTTGTCGACCGGCCGCGGTCTGAAAGCCTTCCTGCAGCTTAAACAGTTTGGTTTCGAAGTGATCCAGCGTGAAACGCTTATCGTCATATTGGCGCTGTTGCGCCAGCGGATCGGCGGCATCGTACAGCGCGCTGCGCATACGCCCGCCGATGTAGAAACAGCGCGCCACGCCAATCATGCCGATGGCGTCCAAACGGTCGGCATCCTGGATGATTTTCGCCTCCAGCGTTTCCGGCGTAATGGCGGCAGAAAAGCTGTGCGCTTCGATGGCATGGACCGTTTTGGCGATGTCCTGCGTTTCCCAATCCAGTTGTGTGAGCGTCAGAGCGGCTTTCTCCGCCGCCATGCGTGACGCCAGGTGGCGCTGTGGCGAGTTCTTTTCTACCGCGACGCAGTCATGCAACAGCACCGCCGCACACAGAATGCGCCGGTCGCCGCCTTCCTGAATGCTGATCTGGCGGGCGTTTTTCCATACACGGTGCAAGTGGGCAACGTCATGCGAGCCATCGTCGGAATCGAGGGTCAGCGGCAATAGCGCCTGCGCCAGCTCCTGATGGGGTGAGAAAGGCCGCAGCAATTCCTGTGGCAGCAGTGGAAAATGCACGTTTTGCTCCTTGGTGGCGGTGATTGTTAATCATCATAGCAGCCGCAGATGAGGCGGTTATGACACCGCAGTAACAGAATTGTTTACTGTATTGCAATAGACTATTGCCGTAATTACGGTTTTTGTACCGGAATAAGCAACCTACAATAGTCTCATTCCGGTCATCCCCGCCTGGTGTTAGCCTGTGTCTGCGGGGCATGGCCGGAATATCCCGCTAATGCCACAGGAGAACAGACATGCCAACGAATCTGGAAATTGTACGCGCTACCTATGAAGGTGGCAGTGCCGAAGAGAACGGTCGTAACCTGCTGGCGGCGTTGGCGCCCGATGCAGAATGGACCGAAGCGGCAGGTTTTCCTTATGCCGGTACCTACGTTGGGCCGCAGGCCATTTTTAAAAATGTTCATCAGCGTTTAGGGACAGAATGGCAGGGCTACCGCGCCGACGTTGAACACTTCTACGATGCCGGTGAAAACGTGATTGCCCAAGGGTTCTATCATGGCACCTATGGCGCGACCGGCAAATCATTCACTGCATCCTTTGCGCATATTTATCAGCTGCGCGAGGGGAAAATCGTCAAGTTCACGCAAATCGTGGACAGCGCTAAAGTGCTGGAAGCCATGCAGAACTAAAGACCACTGTGTTTGCCGTATTTACGATCGTATTCCCGCCGGTAACCGCGCGCCTTGTTGCGATCGCGGATCCACAAATAGCCGCACACCAGCGCGACTGCGCCTGAAAAGGTAATGTTGCGCATATCGCGGTCATAGCAAAACACCAACACAGCATCCATCGCCGCGACAAAGGCAATCCATTTGTACATATGGGATTGCCGCCGCGTGGCGGCGTTGAGGCGCTTTAACTGTCTGGCTTCGTGCATAACCGGTTTTTGCTGCATAACTTTCCGCGGGTGATAATTCTCTTAGCGATAAATTACCAGAATATTCCTGATGGCGGCAAAGGTTAACGCACGCCGCGCCGCTGTTTTTCCCGCTGGCATTCCTCCGCTGAAAATCTGCGCACGGGGTAGTGAATAAACCCCAAAGCATGATACGTTACCTATTCACTATTTGTGTTTTTTTATTCATTTGGGGGCGTAATGATTGTCAGGACCTGGCACGGGTGCGTGCCATTACGGCATCAGCAAGGATTTACCGATCATTTAACTGTCACAGGGCTGCAGCATGCTGAAGCTACGGCTGGAAACCTTGGTGCTTTTGTTCGCCAAGAGGTCCAGGGCCAGTATGCGCACTTCTTTCTGGCCACCTACTGGGAGTCTCTGGCGGCGATAAAACGTTTCGCCGGTGAGGATTATCAGGTAGCGGTCACTTATCCGGACGATGAAGCCTTCGCTTTAATTTCAGACCCTTATGTCTTTCATCATCAGGTTGATGAAATCGCCGCGCTGTAATTGTCAGGTTAACTACGAGCAGGGGATAGTATGAACAACAAAACGATACGCCCGGAAGATGTGGTTCAGCAGCAGCTTGATGCCTATAACGCCCGCGATATTGACGCCTTTATGGCGTACTGGGCGGAAGACGCGCAGTATTATGAACACCCGGATACGCTGCTGGCCAGTGGCAAGGCGGAGATCCGCGAGCGCCATATTGCGCGTTTCAAGGAGCCAAGCCTGTACGGTGAACGGGTCAAGCGCATGGCCTTGGGCAGCATGGTGATCGATCAGGAAGTGGTTACGCGCAATTTCCCGCAGGGGCGCGGAAAAATGGACGTGATCGCCATTTATGAAGTTGAACAGGGCAAGATCGTGAAGGCCTGGTTCAAAGTCGGCCCGTGCGAGCTGGATGAGGGCGCATTATAGCGCCCAATCTCACAGCGCCACGACGGCTTCGATCTCCACGCATGCCTGTGGCGAGAACAGTGCGTTGACCGCGACCAGTGAACAGGCCGGCAGCGCACCATCAAAATAATCAAACAGCACGGGCCGAATTGCCTGCAGATCGCCAATGTCAGTTAAAAACACGGTGATTTTAATCAGCGCTTTGAGATTGGTGCCTTCGGCGGCGGTAATGGTCGCCAACTGCTCCAGAATGGCTTGGGTCTGTTGCTGCGCCGTTTGCCCCTGAGCTTCGGTGGCGAAGGCCGTTAGCCCGGAGATATACAGCGTATCGCCGTGGCGCACCGCGTGGACATAAGGCCCGCCCGGCGTGGGTAACTGCGGATAATTAATGCGCTTCAATGACGTCATGATAAAAACCCCGCAAGATTAATTAAAAAAACAGGCAAACTTGGTTAGGATACTGCAATTAACACCGGGAATACGCCGAGAACTGTTGATTTCTAATAGTATCACCGGTGCCAATTTATCACCGTGATTGCCATCAATAAGGACGCCTGACCGCAATGAATCCTGCCTTTATTCCCTATGTGCAACGCTGGCAGCTGGAAGCTGACGGCAAAGCATTTGAAACTCACAGCAGCCTGCTGATGCCGGTGCGCTATCAGGGCGCTGCCGCCATGCTGAAAATCGCCCGCGAACAGGAAGAAAAGTTCGGCGGGTTACTGATGTGCTGGTGGCAGGGCGAAGGTGCTGCGCGAGTGCTGGCCTGGCACGAGGACGGCATCCTGCTGGAGCGTGCTCAGGGCAAGCGATCGCTGGCGCAAATGGTGCGAGACGGCGACGATCGGCAGGCGACGACGATTCTCTGCCAGGTGGTTGCCCGCCTGCATGCGCCGCGTTCACAGCCATTGCCAGAGCTTATTCCGTTGCACCTGTGGTTCAACGCGTTGTGGCCGGCGGCGCAGGCCCACGGCGGTATGCTGCGGCTCAGCGCCACGGCGGCGGCGGAACTGCTGACCAGCCCGCGGGAACAGAGCGTGCTGCACGGGGATATTCACCACGACAACGTGCTGGATTTCGGCGAGCGCGGTTGGCTGGTGATCGATCCCAAACGCCTCTACGGCGAACGCGCCTTCGACTATGCCAATATCTTCTGCAACCCCAATTACGGCATTGCCACCGATCCGGATATTTTCCAGCGCCGCGTGGAGCAGGTCTGCCAATTGGCTGGCTTGGAACGCCAGCGTTTGCTGCAATGGATCCTTGCCTGGGCAGGGCTGTCCGCAGCCTGGTTTATGGAAGACGGCGAAGCGGCGGATATCGATTTTCGGGTGGCGGAACAGGCTGCGCGCGCGCTGGGCCTGCCGCTGCCGGAGGGGGACTCAGGGTTCACCCTCCCAATAATCGAGCGACGCTGAAGGGCGTTGCAGATAGCGCACCGGTTGGCCATTGTCACGTTGGGCTGTTGCCTGGAATTTACCCGAGTCCGGATATTCCACCAGTTCAGGCTGCTCACGGGTGCTGACGGAAAGATATTTCAGCGGTACCGCCGAAGTGTTGATGATTTGGTGCGGGTATTCCGGGCCGGGTGGGATAAAAATAACGTCGCCGCTTTTGATCGGCAATTGCTCACCGGCGACCCGCAGTGTTCCGGTTCCCTCCAGCACGATAAACATTTCTTCCTGCGCATAGTGAAAATGATAAGGGCAGGAACGCATGCCTGGCGCCACCACGTCGATGGACGCTCCCAGCTTGTTGGCAGCGGTGCCGGTGCCTAAACGGGCGCCGACGCTGTCATATAACGGCGGACGGCGATCGTGCGTTTTTTCGACTTCTTCAAGATTGCGGATCAGTCGCTGGGCTAACAGCGCGGCGTTATCATTCATAAAGCCTCTCGTTACAATGTCACTTAATAATTGGCTGAGGCGGTGGTAACAGCCTCTAAGCCTGTCGAAGATATATGTATCAACCTTTATCGTTTTGCACTGTGCATGTTCTCCTGTGGTTAAACCAGCCTGGTCGGCGTTTCGGCTGTGGCCAGAACAGTGCGCCCTGACCCCCGCCCGGGATCTGCCATACCGCGCAATCATAAATAGTGAAGGCGTTGCCAAATTTATCGACTCGCAGGCCTTGATACCCCTGTGCGATGCCCTGGCGGGCGGTTTTATCCAGCAATTGCTGGCGTTCCGCACGATCTACCGGCGAGGCGCTCAATCGCGAAGGTAGCGCGATAAATTCATCGAAGGAATAACCGAAACACTGCTGCGCACAATGATTGGCGTAGATAAAAACCGGATCCACACCGCCCTCATGAGCCAACAGGCTGTACGGCGCCTGATGGTGCAACCAGAGAAAATGCTGGTCGGAAGCAGTGGCCTGCGGCCCAGGCAGGCCGACGCCCGTCCACTGGCGATAGGCGGAGTCGATACGTTGAATCAGATCAATCAGCTCGGACGATGGCATAGCGGCTCTCTTAACGGATCCAAAGCGGGGCAATAATCGCCCCTTTGACAGTTAAGCAGAAGATCGCTGAAGCGGAAAAGAATTACGCCTGGATCAATCCATTGTGCGCCGTGGCAGCGACAAAATGAGATGCGCGAGCGCGCCGCCAATAACTCCCCAAAATGCAGAGCCGACGCCGAGCAGCGTTACGCCGGAGGCGGTGATCAGGAAGGCGATCAGAGCGGCATCGCGCTGTTTTTCATCCTGCAGCGCGCGTTGCAAACTGCCGGCGATAGTACCGAGCAGCGCCAGCCCGGCAATGGTGTGGATCAGCGCCGGCGGCAACGCGCTGAACAACATGCCGATAGCGCCGCCAAACAGCCCGGCGAGCAGATAAAACACCCCGGCGGCAGCGGCGCCCATATAACGGCGCTGTGGGTCGGGGTGCACGTCCGGCCCCATGCAAATGGCGGCGGTAATGGCGGCGATGCAAACGGAGAACCCGCCGAACGGTGCCAGCAGCAGTGCGGTCAATGCCGTCCAGCTGATCAGCGGCGAAGTAGGGACGCTATAGCCTGCGGCCTTCAGCGTAGCGATGCCGGGGGCGTTTTGTGATGCCATGGTCACCACAAAGAAAGGCACGCCGATGCCAAGCAGCGTCGACCAGGTGAAATGCGGTGCAATAAATTCCGGCACCGCGAAAGCCAGCGGTTGCTGAGAAAGATGAATAGTGCCCTGCAACGCCGCAATAGCCAGCCCCACCAGCAACGTCAGCACAATCGCATAACGCGCCAGATAGCGGCGGCTCACCAGATACATCAACCCCATCCCGGCGCTGAGCACGAAATTTACCTGTAGCGAAGCAAAAGCGTCCAGGCCGAAGCGCAGCAGGATCCCCGCCAGCATGGCCGCCGAAATCGCCTGCGGAATAGAGTCCATCAGCCGGGCGAACAGCCCGGTGACGCCGCACAGCAGGATCAACCCGGAGGTGAAGATAAACACGCCAATCGCTTCGTTGATTGGCGTGCCGGGCAGGCTGGTGACCAGCAGCGCCGCGCCCGGGGTCGACCAGGCTGTCAGGATCGGTGTACGGTAATACAACGAAAGCCCAAGCGAGGTCACGCCCATTCCCAGCCCCAGCATGCTCAACCAGCCGCCGATCTGCACTGGCGTGGCACCGGCCGCCGCCGCGGCCTGAAAGATAATGGCCGCGGAACTGGTGTAACCCACCAATACCGCTACAAACCCGGCCATAACGGCGGGCAGGGTCAAATGACGCAACGAGATGGCAGGGCGCATGGCAGACTCCGGCTGTAATTGTGCGTTATAACGCACAGAGATGAATGAGCATAGCACCGTGCGTTATAGCGCACAAGTGGCTATAATCAGCCGGAATTCAGAAGGGGGAATCATGCAGGAACTGTCCGGCCATCTGGCGCAAACATTGAAATCGCTGCGTGCGCAGCGCGGCTGGAGCCTGGCTCAGGCCGCTGAGAATACCGGCGTCAGCAAGGCGATGCTGGGGCAGATAGAACGCGGCGAATCCAGTCCAACGGTGGCGACGCTGTGGAAAATCGCCACCGGTTTTAACGTGGCGTTTTCCGCTTTTTTGGAGATATCGCCGCTGCAAGAGCAGGCCACGTTGCATCGTTATGGCGATGCGCCGGTGTTCAACCAGTACAACGCCGATATGCGGGTGGTGCCGCTGTTTCCGTTCGACAGGCAATTGGGTTTCGACATGTTCGTTATCGACCTGGCGCCGGGAGCGCTCAGTGAATCGTCGGCGCACGAACCGGGCGTCATTGAACATGTGATTGTCATCAGCGGCCAGTTGGATCTGGCGGTCGACGGTCAGTGGTACAGCCTGGCCAGCGGCGAGGCAATGCGCTTTCAGGCCGATCGGCCACATGCTTACCGCAACGCCAGCCAGGAGACGGTGCGCATTCACGATCTGATCCACTATCCTAAATTTTGACTCAACGGCATGGGCGCAGGCTTTGACTCCGCTGCGTCAACGATCTACCTTGTTGAAAATGAGTCTTATTTATCCAGGAAGGAGAACTTGATTTTGCCGGTTAGCAATCGACGCCAGTTTATTAAACTCAGTGCACAAACCGCAGGAGCCGTATTCGCGATGACTTCATTACCGAACAGTGTCCGCCTGGCGATGGCGGCGGAGGGCGGCGCCAGCGCCACCGATGAGTTCCTGTGGCTGGAAGCGCTGCAGGGCAAGGCCGCGCAGGCATGGGTGAAGCAGGAAAACCAGCGGACTACCGCGCGTTTTGCCCAAGGCAAAAGCTTTCAACAGGTGGAAAAACAGGTGCTGGAGATCCTGAACAAGGACAGCCAAATTCCGTGGGTCGCCAAGCGCGGCGATTACTACTACAACTTCTGGCAGGATCAAACCAATCCGCGCGGGCTATGGCGGCGCACCTCGCTGCAGGAATACCGCAAGGCCAACCCGGCCTGGGAAACGGTGCTGGATATCGATGCGCTCGGCAAGGCGGAAGGCAAAGACTGGGTGTTCCACGGTTCCGAGCCGTTACCGCCGGAGTATCGTTATTGCCTGGTGGAATTGTCGCCGGACGGCGGCGACGCCACAGAGATACGCGAATTCGATCTGGTCAGCAAAGCGTTCGTGAAAAACGGTTTTGTGCTGCCGGTGGCGAAAAGCCAGGCGTCGTGGATTGATAAGGATACCCTGTTTGTCGCCACCGACTTTGGCGCAGGTTCGATGACCCAATCCGGTTATGCGCGTATCGCCAAACGTTGGCGGCGCGGCACGCCGCTGAGTGCCGCCCAGACGCTGTATGAGGCGCAACCGCAGGACATGACGGTGTTTGCTTACCACGACCACATGCCGGGGTTTGAGCGTAGCTACGTGGGCCGTAGCCTGGATTTCTACCGCCGTGAAGCCTTTCTGCTGACCGAGCAGGATCGGCAAATCAAAATTGATATTCCCGCTGACGCCGAGTTCAGCACGCACCGTGAATGGCTATTGATCAAACCGAGCAGCGACTGGGACGTAGGCGGCACGCGCTATCCCTCAGGTTCGCTGCTGGCGGCCTATTTCGATGATTATCTGGCGGGTAAACGCGAACTGACGGTGTTATTCACGCCGACCGCGCAGGCGGCGCTAAGTGGTTATAGCGGCACACGCGACCACCTGATCCTCAGCATCATGGACAACGTGGTGAATCGGCTGGAAGTGCTGACGCCGCAGGGTAAAAACTGGCAGCGCAGGCCGCTCGGCAATCCGGGCGCCATCAGCACGATTTCCGCCGGCGGGATTGACGATGAAACCAACGATTATTTCCTGACGATTGGCGGATTCCTGCAACCGACTTCGCTGTACCTGGGGAATCTCGACGGTGGCGAGGCAGAGCTGCTCAAGCAGGGGCCGCAGGACTTTGACGCCGGCGGTTATCAGGTCAGCCAGCATTTTGTCGCCTCCCGCGACGGCACCCGCGTGCCGTATTTCCAGATTTCGGCCAAAGGCATCAAGCTGGACGGCAGCAACCCAACGCTGCTGTACGGCTATGGCGGTTTTGAAGTGTCGCTGCTGCCGGGTTACATGGGCAGCAAGGCGCCGGCCTGGCTGGAGCGCGGCGGGGTGTATGTGGTGGCGAATATTCGCGGCGGCGGGGAATATGGGCCGGCCTGGCACCAGGCGGCGCTTAAGCAGAACCGCCATCGCGCTTATGAGGATTTTGCCGCAGTGGCGCAGGATCTGATTGCACGAAAAGTGACGTCGTCACAGCATTTGGGCGCGCGTGGCGGCAGTAACGGCGGGCTGCTGGTGGGTAACATGCTGACGCTGTACCCGCAGCTGTTCGGCTGTATCGTTTGTGAGGTGCCGCTGCTGGACATGCAGCGTTATACCCAACTTTCCGCCGGCGCTTCCTGGATTGCCGAATATGGCGATCCGGCCAAAGCGGAGGAGTGGGCGTACATCAAAACCTTCTCGCCTTATCACAATATCAAAGCGGATGTGCCTTACCCGCCGGTGCTGTTTTACACCGCTACCAGCGACGATCGCGTCAATCCGTCGCACGCCCGTAAAATGGCGGCGCGCATGCAGAAAATGGGGTATCAGCAGGCCTACTTCTATGAGAATACCGAGGGTGGGCATAGCGCCGCCGCAGACAAGAAACAGGCTGCGTTCCACAGCGCGCTGGTCAGCGAATTTATGTGGGCAACTTTGAGCGGCAAGTCGCCAGACTGAGAAGAGAGAGGTTGAAATAAAAAACGGGGCGTTGTTGAGACGCCCCGTTTTTTGTCTGTCCGAAACCGTTATCAGTTAACCGCTGCGGCGGCCTGCGCTTTCTTTTCGGTGTCTTCTGCGGTGTCCAGAGTCATGCGGTACAGCTTCGGTGCGGTCAGCATCATCAGAATGGCAATGACGGCGGTGGCGATACCGATTTGCATAAACACGTGGCTGTAGATAGCCAGTGACGCGTGCGCATCGTTGATGTCGCTTGGTACGGCGGTCAATCCCGCAACCTTGCCGGCAATCAGCGCGGCGGCAGCGGTGGTCAGGAACCATGACCCCATAATAAAGCCCATCAGGCGTTGCGGCACCAGTTGCGCCACCATGGCCAGACCCAGGCCGGAGATCATCAGTTCACCGATGCTTTGCAGCCCATAGCTCAGGATCAACCAGTTAACCGACACGATACCCTGTTCGTTGGCGAAGCTGGCGCCCCACGGCAGTACCAGGAAGGCGCCGGAGCACAGGATCATGCCGAAGGCGAACTTGTGCGGCATCGGCAGACGGTCACCCATCTTGTTATACAGCGCCGCCAGAATCGGGCTGGCCAGCATAATCCAGAACGGGTTGAGCGCCTGATACTGTTCAGGTTCAAACGCCAGGCCGAGGATATTGTGCTCGACGTTATGAATGGCGAAGAAGTTCAGCGAGGTCGGCATCTGGGCATACAGCACGAAGAACACTACCGCTTCCAGCATCAGCAGAAAGGCGACGATCATCTTGCGGCGCGCTGCACCGTGCAGCGTAAAGGCTTCCTTGGCGAACACGACCACAATACCCAGGGAGATAATCGCCAGCGCCCAGCGGGCAATGATCTGGTTGTGCAGCAACCAGCTTGACAGGGCAACCAGCGCCACGACGCCAACCAGCACCATCAACAGCTTCTTGACCTGCAGCGGCTTAAAGTCCGGCTTGGAGCCGTGTTGTTTCACCCACTTGTGGCAGACCATAAAGTTGACCAGGGTGATTAGCATGCCCACCACGCTCAGTGAGAACGCGACGCTCCAGCCATATTTCGCCGCCAACCACGGGGTCGCCAGCATCGACAGGAAAGAACCGATATTGACGGACATATAGTACATGGTGAATGCACCGTCCAAACGCGGATCGTCTTTCTCATAGCAGGTCGACAGCAGGGAGGATGGGTTCGCCTTGAACAGGCCGCTGCCCACGGCGATGGTCGCCATGCCCAGATAGACCCAGAAGATTTCATGGCCGGAGTACGCCACCATGGCATAACCGACGGCCAGTACCAGCGCGCCCAGCACGATCACGCGCTTGGAGCCCAGCACTTTATCCCCCAGCCAGCCACCGATGGCAACGAAGCCATACACCAGGGCGCTGAAGGACGAGAACAGGGTAATGGAGTCGGCTTCGCTCAGGCCAAGCATTTTGACCAGATAAACCGCCATGATGCCTTGCAGGCCGTAATAACCAAAACGTTCCCACAGTTCGATCGAGAAGATCAGGTAGAACGCCTTAGGTTGTTTGAAGGCGTTAAGACTGACGCCCTCAGGGTGTTTGCTGTTGTTGTTTGCAGTTGACACTGGTACCTCTGATTTTTCACTGCCCCGTCTCGTAGAGACGAGAAATGGCAAAAGGTGATGCAGGACTGCATCCTTCTGCGTTGTTATAGGATGGGATGACGGCGGTTAATGTTCACTATCTTTGTCAGCGAGGCAAGCCGTTTGTCATACTCTGTTACATATAACGTTCGCGTTGTGAAACAACCATGTTGCAAATGTTATTCAGCATTAACTTTTGCCTTGATTTGTTTTGGCGAATTTTTGTTTTGATTAAAAGCTATACGAAATTTAATTAGTGATATATTCTGCTGTATTGTCTTTTTGTAGTCGATATAAATGCTGTCGCTAATCAACCTGCTGGATTGTTGTGTGTAATGGTTGTTTTGTAAAATTATAGAAATTTAAGACAATGGGGCTGGCGGTTGTGACGACAATGTGATCGCGAAAGCGTGATTTATGCCGCAATTTTTGACTAAATTTTCGCTTGAAAATAACATGGAAGTGAGTTTTTCGCTGAAATCCACGAAATCGCCAAGGTTACTGCTGTTCAGTATCACATTTCTGATAAAAAATAGGGCAGTGGCAGGGGAAGTGGCGCACGCAGGGTAGCGCGTGAAGAATGTTATATCTGCAACAGGCTATAGCGCTAAAAGGCGCTATCCAAGGTGGGCAAGCAGGCTCAGGTTCAAACGACATAGGTTATGATTTTTTGCCTTCAAACCTTGGGAGCGGTACTCACGTGATGTGCTCGTTGTTGCCCCAATAGCTCCTACGGAACTATCACGCGATAGCGGATAGTGCCACGCATCGCATAAAGAGGGGCTGCCGCCCCGGCGGCCAGAAGATACCGGCTTCGCCGCGTCGCTCGGGGGAGGATTGGCGTACTGCAACAGGGGAGATAAGGCCCATTATTTCAGGGCCATTATTTTTAATGGTAATCTTTTACTATTAATGTACTTATCGAGTTTTCATGAAGGGTAAACTCAACGGTTCTTCCCCCAATGGCAAGCCTCAGTTCTCTTTTATGAAATGAAGGGTTATTTATCGTGATGATGACCGAGTTATCAGGGTTTTCGAACGCAACGGCATTACCACTCATTGCACCGGTTAATGGTATTAGCCGGGCACCAGGTACAACGTATCGAGAAAAGTGACGCATAACGCTATATTCTGGATTATAACTTACTGATTTTGTTTCTTTATTTATGGAGATCATACTGTTTTGCTTCCAACCCCAGGTACTTTCCCCCCCTTCAGCCAACACCATGTTCCAGTAAAAGTAGCCGTTGGCACCATTGATTAAGTAATGTCGGAACAAACCAAAAATATAGTGCGCGTACTGCCAGCTATTATTTCCATCACCACATTCACTTTCTGTTTGGTAATAGCGTAATTCAGGGTAACTCATTACGGTTCGTTGAATGGCATTCTTACCGGCCCACTGATAACCCACGCCGCTAACATATTGGTAGGCTTCGGGGTCGGAAAGTACACAGTTGGCGTAGTCATCATAGTCTTGTCCCGGCTCTTTCAAAAATTCCGGAGCATTGATGGTTCCTAACCAGATCTCGCTGTCTATGGGTTCTTGCATTAAGAGTGGGCCAAGATACTCTTTTATAAACTCTTTCAACTGCTCGCCGCTCCAGACACAAGAGGGGAACTTTTGATCGGCGACAACTTCATTTTGAATATGTACCTGCGCTATGCGCACACCTTCTTTCTCATAGTGTTCGATAAATTTTTTAAAATATAATGCGTAAGCTTTTTGCGCCCGTTCATCCCGGCGAAGACGGCCAAAATTACAGGCTTGGTGTGTTTTCAGCCAGGTGGGTGGGCTCCAGGGGGAGGCAAAAAGCGTCATGTTTGGCTGACGCGCAAGTGCCTCTTTTATATAAGGCAATAAATAACGTTTGTCACGCTCAATGGAAAAGTGTTCCATGGCGTAATCTTCCTCTTGTTCATTGAGGCTATACCAGGATACGGCATAATCACTTGCGCCGATCGGTACGCGTCCCAGGGTAAGCCGACATTCACCCTCTGGCGAAAACAGGTTATCCAGGATGTCGTGCCGCTGTTTGTCGTCCAGAGCATTTAACGCCGTCATCCCCAGTTCATTGAAGCACCCGCCGAACCCTTCCACCTGACGACCACGGAGCTTGGACAGCTGCAGGTTAGCGGGTTTAATTGTTTCTAGAAGACGGTCGCATTTCTGCCATTGTTCCGTATCAGATGATGTGATCCATTCAATATTCATATGTCAGCTCTCCTGTGAGCATTATCAGACAGCGTGTTTTCGGGAAAAGGGGCAACAGAGTGGGTGAGTAACAAAGCCAATTTTTTATCGTTGAGAGAGTACCCATGCATAATCAGGATCAAACTGAATGTCAGAATACCGGGCAAGACCGTAAACAGGAGTGTAATCATGAGTAAAGCGCTATTTCCCTGTATTGCGGCACCACCAATATAATTCCCCCAGGCCAATAACCAACCAATCAGTGCGCCACCAATAGCAATACCCATTTTAATTGCAAATAAATTAGTGGAAAAAACGATGCCACTTAAATGGCGGCCGCTGACGCGTTCCTCTACATCTATCACATCTGAGAGCATGCTCCATTGCAATGGAGTGGCCGCAAGTTGAATGACGTTAATCAGAAAAATCATCGTGCAAACCAGCATGATCTGCGACGGTGAGATAAAGTAGAACAGGCATAATAAAATAGCCTCAGCAGCCATGGCCAGCTTGAACCCCAGTACTTTATCCGTGTTTTTGAAAATAATGGGAGATAATAGTGCGCCTACGATACCCGCAATGAGCGTGAGTGTGAGCAACGGCGTCGCCAAGTCTGGTCTGTGCATGACGCTGTTGATATAATAAAGGGCGGAGCCACCTTTAAAAATAACGGCGATAAGATTAACTACGTTGAGCGTAAATAACAGACGCCAATCCTTGTTTGCACACAACACCTGAAAATCACTCCAAATGCTGTGGTGTTGAGTATCTGCAGCTGGAATGTAGCGTTCCCGAGTATTTGCGAAACAGATGTAAAAGAAAATAATACTGAGCGATCCCATTACCATCATTGCGTAAAAATAACCTTGTTGCAGGTTGCCGTGACCGAGGTATTTCACCAACGGAAGCGCACTCAATGATACGATCAGCCCACCTAATGTACTCAGCGCAAAACGCCATGATTGCAAGGAGACGCGTTCTCGCGGATCTCTCGACAGATTGTTGATCATTGCGCAATAAGGCACGTTGATGGCAGTGTAAACGAGAGAAAGTAACGTATAAGAAATGTAGGCATAAACAAGCTTGCCAGTATAACTGAAATCGGGCGTATAAAATGTCAAAGTACATAAAACGCCGAATGGAATGGCAAACCACAACAGGTAAGGGCGGAATTGGCCGAATTTGCTGCGCGTACGATCGGCGATTGCACCCATAATAACATCGGTTACGGCATCGATAACGCGTACGGCGAGAAACATTGTTCCCATATGCAGGGGGGAAAGTCCAAAAACGTCAGTGTAAAAATAAGCCATAAATAACATCAGCGTTTGCCAAACCAGATTGCAACCGGTATCACCTAAGCCATAGCTTATTTTTTCTTTTATAGAAATAGATATTTCAGACATTAATGTCTCCTTCGGGCGAGTTGTGCTCCGAACGGGTGGTGGTTGATGAAAAATCAATAAGCCCGGGGTGAAGTAATAGTATTGCTTTTTTTGTGATTTATATGTATTAAACAGTGATATTTATATAATAAAAGTGAACTCCATGAGTGATGCCGGTCCCATTTATGAACATATTCCTGTCCCCACGGGGCGGGCATTCACGTTAAGGCGCGATGACAGCACCCACTTTGTTGGCCTGTCTATCGCAACGCATTTCCACTTAATGTATGAGGTTATGTGGTTTCCTGCGGCAAGGGGTAGTTTCACCATCGGCAATGAAACTTATTTGATTAAAAACAATACGTTGATATTTATTCCTGCCTTGTTGTGCCATGAGATGCAGTTGGAACCGCAACAAGACCATTTGCGGTACTTACTTCAGTTTGAAGTGCAGTGGCTGCAAAACTGCGCCATCAATCTGCAACCCGAACAACGCATTCAACCGATGATAGGCTATGTCACTCAGAGCGAAGCAGACAGGATCGAAAATTTGCTGGGTTGGGCTACGGAGCACCTGAAGCAGGACAACGCAGAAGAGTTGGTGTTGTCGCTGTTGAAAACATTTTTATTGTTTACACTGCAAAAAATAAACTGTCCCGCATCTACTATTGCAGCCGAGCATATCGACAGGCTTATCGAGCTCATTCGTTATATCGATATTAACCAAGAGTATACACTTGCAACATCTCTGGCGGCAAAACGCTGTGATTGGTCCGTGTCTTATTTCTCTCGCACTTTCAAATCCATTTTTGGGCAAACACTGCAAGATTTTTTATTAACGCGGAAACTTACGAAAGCCGTGCGCCTGTTATCTTCTACCGAGCTAAAAATCAGTGAAATAGCGGAGCAAACTGATTTCACGGACAGCGCTTATTTCTGTGCCAAGTTCAAAAAAATAATGGGGTGCTCACCAAGAAACTTCAGGATAAGGATACGCAAGACAGGCGAGTTTTGAATCCTTAAGCCGAGGCGGGACGTTACGTAATGAGCATATTAGTGTAATGACCTGCCGGCCGTTATGCGGTGCGGCAAAGGGCGGGTCTTCAAACACAGTCAAGCACGGTGTTGATTTTTAGCTTTAAAAGGCGTAACAAATGGCGTTATCGACGTCTTTTTATAAGAAATTTGCGTATTATGTGGAACGTAGATCACTTTTTCGAAAAAATTGAAACGACGCTGGGCACAGATTACATGTTGCGCGCACGGGAGGCTGTGCCTGAGAAAGGGGTATACATCAGGCCCCACGTACATTTGGAACATGAGATTATGTGGTTTCGCCACGCCGAAGGTTTTTACTCTATCGGCAGCGAAAAATTCAAACTGAGAGACAATACCTTAGTCTTTGTGGGGCCGATGAGACTCCATGATATGGAGTTGGCATTCACCGATAATCATGAGCGCTTCTTGCTGCAATACAATAATACGGTGCTGAATCGTTTGAAATATCAGTTTCCCGTGACGCCTCCGCACGCCGGGTTTGTATTGCAACTGAACGAGCGCGATGCCGAACGCATGCAATTTCTCTTCAGATGGTTCACCGATATGCATGACGCCCCCCATACTCTCTGTGAAGCGAATCCGTTGTTAATACTCTTGCTCAATACGGTGTTTACCCATGCTCAACATGCTGAGCAAGTCACCGTCAGTGATGAAAAAAATAACATCTTCGACAAGATAATTGATTTGGTCGTACATGTTGAAAAAAATGCAACCTTCAACATGACGTTGAATGAAGCCGCTGCGCATTGCTCTCTCTCGACAAGCCATTTCTCCAGAACGTTCAAAAAAATCATGCAAGTCAGTTTTAAAGAGTACCTGGTCGGGAAAAAAATTTCTCAATCCACCGAGCTCCTCAGAAATACCGAGTTAAGCATTACTGACATTGCTTATCAGTGCGAATTTACCGACAGTGCCTATTATTGTTTCAAATTCAGATCGCTAATGGGGGTAACGCCTAAAACATTCAGAACTAACAGTCGCTCCACGAAGCAACTGTCTACTAAGCACGATAATCTTGTCCGCCAGGAGAAACCCTAAAAACCTCATTAGAAACAGGTTATATAACCTGGCCGTCGTTCCCACACGGCGAAACGACCGTTCAAACCCATGTCTTCGGAATTCAGGCAATCATCACTTTCCAAAATGGTGATCTCCGTTACCCTGCAAACGCAAAAAAATTATATAAAATCCACTTTCCGTTACAGCCGCCTCCCAAGGTAAAGATTATTTTTGATACCAGGACGTCAGTGCTTTCTGACTCTATAAAACCTCAAAAGGTATCAACATGTCTAAACTCACGGTTAAAGAGAAAATAGGCTATGGATTGGGCGACGGCGCATCGAACATCATCTGGCAAACCATCATGTTGTTCATGGCGTATTTTTATACGGATATTTATGGCCTCAGCGCCTTTCATATGGGAATCATGTTTCTCGTCGTACGTATCCTGGATGCTTTTTTCGATGTGTACATCGGATTTTTAGCCGATCACACCTCAACAAAGCACGGACAGTTCAGACCCTACTTACTTTGGTTCTCATTGCCCTTCGGTATTCTTGGCTCTCTCACTTTTTTCACCCCAGAATTCGGTGAAACGGGCAAACTCATCTATGCCTATGTTTCTTATACTGCATTATCACTGCTTTATACGTTGGTAAACGTCCCTTATTGCGCCATGATTAATAACCTCTCCCAGAACCCGGACGAACGCGTTTCCATGCAATCGTACCGCTTTGCCTTCGCGGCCCTGGGCGGGATCATTGTCTCGGTTATTGCGCTGCCGCTGACTAAAACCCTGGGGGGCGGCAATCTGCAACACGGCTACTTTTACTCTATGGTGTTGATGGGGATAATCAGCACCGTTATGTTTTATCTTTGCTTCGCATTGACCAATGAAAAGTATGTTCGCCCTGTAGACAAATCACAGAAGTTCAGCACTGTTTTTAAAGAACTCCGCCATCTTTCATCCGATAGAAACTGGCGGAAGTTATTTTTACTCAATGTGGTGAACCTGACGGCTGGTATTTTAAAAACCGGTGGTGCAATGTATTTCGTTACTTATTATTTACATCGACCCGATCTGGTTAGTATTATTTTAACCATTATTCTTGGTGCCAAGTTTTTTGGATCAATGTTTACCACTGCTCTGTACTCGAGATTAGACCGATTATTTGCTTATAAAATGGCAATGACGGTGCAGGCGGCCATCATGTTCGGTTTGTTTTTCGTTCCGGCACAATATGTCGTTGTTATCTGTGTGATTATCGGATGTATCCATTTTATAAACTCTACGGCAACGCCGTTACAATGGAGTCTCCTCAGCGATATCATTGACCATATTGAAAGTAAAGCCGGGAAGTCATTCAGCGGGCTGGTTTTTTCAACGAACATTTTTGCCATCAAAGTCGGTATTGCAATAGGTGGAGCATTGATGGGGTGGTTACTGACGGTCGGTGGTTATATAGGAAACTCGGCTACCCAAGCGGATACTGCCACTCTTTGTATTCGTCTTATCTTCACGGTTATCCCAGCGCTATTAATTTTGAGTCTTATCCTGATTCTCAGAAAATATAATCTTGACCAGAAGAAGGATGGTGGCGCGTATTCGCCAAAAAATGCGTCTACCGACGATCTTTCAGAAGTAAAGGGAGAGTTAAGATGACAATCATTAATAACCCTATTTTACCAGGATTTAACCCTGATCCTTCTATTATCTATGCTAATCATGCCTATTATATCGTTACTTCAACATTCGAATGGTTTCCTGGTATCTGTCTCTATAAATCTTTTGATTTAAAAAACTGGAAATTAATCTCATACCCCCTTAGCAGGGCGAGCCAGTTGGATATGAAAGGCAATCCGGACTCTGGCGGGATCTACGCGCCTTGCCTGAGTGTCGATAAGGGGCAATTTTACTTGGTTTACACCGATGTAAAAAACCTGACGGGCAGGTTTTGGGATGCCAACAATTTTATCGTGACGACTTCTGACATTGAGGGGGAATGGTCTGAGCCAACCTATCTCAACAGCCGGGGAATTGATCCGTCGCTGTTTCATAAAAGAGACGGTACCAAGTGGCTGGTGAGTATGGAGATGAGTTACCGGGATGGGGGGAAGCCGGGTTTCCCGCATTGGAATGGCATCATCATTCAACAATACGATGAGGAAAGCAGAAAACTCATCGGTGAGTGTCAAAAGATTTATAACGGAAGCGATCTGGGCACGACGGAAGGGCCACACATTTATGAGCGGAACGGCTGGTTCTATCTCTTAACGGCAGAAGGGGGGACGTTCTACAATCATGGCGTGACTATGGCACGTTCGCGCCATTTACTGGGGCCGTACGAAACTGATCCCTGTGGCCAGATGATGACTTCCCGTTATGATTGTCGGCTTCCCTTGCAGCGTACGGGTCATGCCGATCTGGTTGAAACCGAGATGGGCGAGTGTTTTATGGTTCACCTCTGTGGCCGGCCTTTGCCTTCACGCGGCAGAAGCCCAATGGGCAGGGAAACCGCCATCCAAAAAGTTTACTGGAGCCACGACGGTTGGTTAAGACTGTCCAATGAGAAAACGACTGCGGATCTTGTCGTCCACTGCCGGTTACCGGAAAAACCGTGGCCTGATGAGCCGCAACGGGATGATTTTGACTCGCCCACTTTGCCGCTACACTTTCAAAGCCTGCGCATTCCGCTGCCTGAGGAAATTTGCAGCTTGAAAGCCAAAAAAGGGTGGTTGCGGTTGCATGGCAAAGAGTCGCTCAGTTCCCACCACTGCCAGAGTTTGGTGGCCAGAAGACAAACTGACTTCGTTTTCAGGGCACAAACATGCGTTGATTTCACACCGACGTCTTTCCAGCAAATGGCAGGGCTGGTCTGTATTTACGATACCACTAATTACATTTATTTGTTTTTGACGGCTGACGGTGAGAGGAAGCGCACCCTTAACCTGATGATTAATGATCTGAACAGATTCAATCAACCGACGGAAAAGGGGATTGAACTGGAGCATGATGGTCCGGTTCACCTAAAAGTTGAGGTTAGCCATGATGCTGCCTTCTTCTTTTACTCCTATGACGAAAAAGAGTGGCATCGCGTGGGGGGATATGTTGAATACAGCAAGCTGTCCGATGAATACTTCAAAGAAAAAGGCCATGAGCGGTTTACTGGCGCATTTGTCGGTATCTGTTGCCAGGACTTTACGGGGGAAAACGCGTATGCAGATTTTGATTATTTTTCTTACGTCCCGATTATTGAAGATAAATAAGCAGGAAATACCTCGTCATGGAAAACTGACAGATTCAACTCCAATCATTCGCGGTGTCGCCGCGCTGCAGGGCGCTATCACTGACTAGTCACACAATATGAAAACTGTCTGAACGTGCGGCCCCTGGGCAGATCAACAACACAGAGCCTTGCTCAGGGCGACAGGTTCTTTACTCTCGGCGTGCCGGCGGCTCTCAACGGCATGGCACGCACAGTGGATGAAACCGGCTCTGAGACGTTGCCGTGACAATAAATAACCAGAGATTGCCCAATCCTCCGGGTTCTGCAAGCCATCTGATTGTGAGAGTTTACATAAAGCCATAACTTCACGATGGAAAGATGCGCATGCGGGTTTTTATTTGTACTTTACACCTCGGTTTTACCAGCGAACTCGCATAAATCTTCAATGATGCAGGAGCCACAGCGGGGTTTGCGCGCAATGCAGGTATAGCGGCCGTGCAGGATAAACCAGTGGTGGCAATCGACCTTGAACTCGCCCGGCACCACCTTCAGCAGCTTCTCTTCGACCTGATCAACGTTTTTGCCCGGCGCGAAGTTCGTGCGATTACAAACGCGGAAGATATGGGTATCTACCGCAATGGTCGGCCAGCCAAAGGCGGTGTTGAGCACCACGTTGGCGGTCTTGCGGCCTACGCCGGGCAATGCCTCCAGCGCGGCGCGATCTTCCGGCACTTCGCCGCCGTGCAGCTCAAGCAGCATGCGGCAGGTTTTGATGACGTTCTCGGCCTTGCTGTTAAACAGGCCTATGGTCTTGATGTAACTCTTGACGCCGTCGACGCCCAACGCCAACAGCGCCGCCGGGGTATTGGCCACCGGATACAACTTGGCGGTGGCCTTGTTGACGCTGACGTCAGTGGCCTGCGCGGAAAGCAGCACTGAAATCAACAGCTCGAACGGCGTGGTGTAGACCAACTCGGTGGTGGGTTGCGGGTTGTTGTCACGCAGCCGGGTCAGAATTTCCAGGCGTTTGATTTTATTCATTACGCTTTCTCTGCTTGTCCTGGTTCCAGCGTCGGTTCGGCCACCGACGCCCTGGCGGTGCGTGCCTTCATCCGTTCATCAATCAGGTATTTCACCGCCAACAGCAGGCCCAGACCAATAAAGGCGCCTGGCGGCAGCATGGCCAACAGGAATGGGCTGTCGAAATGAACCACTTCAATGCGCAGCACCTTGGCCCAACTTCCCAGCAGCATATCGGCGCCGTCGAACAGGGTGCCGTTGCCGAGCAGCTCGCGCATCGCTCCCAGGGTCACCATGACGCCGGTTGCGCCCAGGCCGATGGCCATGCCGTCCAGTGCAGACAGGCCGATCGGTTTTTTAGCCGCCACCGCTTCGGCGCGACCGACCACGATACAGTTGGTGACGATCAGCGGAATAAAAATCCCCAGCGACTGGTAAAGGCCGAAGGCGTAGGCGTTGATCAGCATCTGCACGATACTCACTACGGCCGCGATGATCATCACGTAAATAGGGATACGGACTTCACTTGGCACCCAGCGACGCACCGCAGAAATGGAACCGTTGGTCAGCGTCAGCACCAGCGTGGTCGCCAGCCCCAGCCCCAGGGCGTTGGTAACGGTAGAGGTGACGGCCAACAACGGGCACATCCCCAATAACTGAACCAGGGCGGAGTTGTTCTTCCACAGCCCCTGGACAATCAACTCTTTTGCTTCACTCATTCGCTGGCTCCGCAGGCAGGTAAGGTATTGAGTTTAGGCGGCAGCGTTTCCGTATACAATGCCGTGCGACGAACGGCGTTGACTACCGCACGCGGCGTGATGGTGGCGCCGGTGAATTGATCGAACATGCCGCCGTCTTTCTTCACTGCCCAACGCTTGTCGTCCGCGCCTTCAATTTTCTTGCCGCTGAAGAACGAAATCCAGTTCGAAATGCGCAGCTCAATCTTGTCTCCCAGCCCCGGCGTTTCGTGGTGTTCGATCACCCGGGTGCCGAGCACGGTGCCGTTGAAATCGGCGCCGACCAGCAGCTGAATGGCGCCGGAATACCCATCCGGTGCGGTGGTTTCCAGTGCCGCGGCCGTTGGTTGGCCGTTCTTGCGTGCCAGATACAGGCGGTGCGGGGCGCCGTTGCCCAGCGCCGGGTCGCTGACCAGGAAGCATTCGGTCTGCATGTTGTTATCGTAGTTTTCCGGCGGCACCACTTGATCGAGCAGCGCTTTTTGCTGCAGTTCCGCCTGATGAGCGATGGTTTTCTGCGTCAGACTGTGCACCACGGCGGTCAGGCCGGTCGTCACTGCCGCGAACACCGCAAGCGTGGTGCCATGCTTTCTCATTGAATTTAGCATCATGGCTCCTTAGCGATGGCCGTACACGCGGGGTTGCGTGTAGTGGTCGATCAGCGGCACGGTAATATTGGCCAGCAACACGGCGAAGGCCACGCCATCTGGATAGCCGCCATAAACGCGGATCAGCCATACCAGCACGCCAATCAGAGCGCCGTAAATCAGGCGGCCTTTCGGCGTGGTGGAGGCGCTGACCGGGTCGGTCGCGATAAAGAACGCGCCCAGCATGCTGGCGCCGGAGAACAGGTGGATCAGTGGCGATGCCTGATGCGCGGGATCAAACCACCAGGCCAGGCCGGAGCAGAAGGCGATGGTCGCCAGCATGCTGAACGGGATCTGCCAGTGAATCAGGCGGCGCGCCAGCATAAACAGACCGCCTGCCAGGAAGCCGAGGTTAATCCATTGCCAACCAATGCCGGCAAGCGTGCCGCCGAACAGCGGTTGTTGCAGCATCTGCTCGACGCTATGACCGCTGCGCAGGCCGGTTTTGAAACCGTCCAACGGCGTAGCCTGGCTGATGCCGTCAACGCCCATTTGCAGTTCGTGAATAGTGGCCCCCTGTGCGGTATGGCCGCTGAAAATAGCCAGCAGGGTATCCTGGAACGACAGCGCGGTGGCGCGCAGTTCATCCGGCGGCAGCCAACTGGTCATCTGCACCGGGAAGGCGATCAGCAGCACCACGTAACCGACCATGGCCGGATTGAACGGGTTTTGCCCCAGGCCGCCGTAAAGCTGTTTGGCGATAACGATGGCAAAGAAGGTGCCGATAACAATCATCCACCAGGGGGCCAGCGGCGGCAAGCTGATGCCGAGCAGCAGCGCGGTCAGCAGCGCCGAGTTGTCTGCCAGCCGGGTGCGTACCGGTAATTTGCGCAGGGCGAGGATAGCACCTTCCGCCAGCAGGGCGACGACCATCGCCAGCGCGGTTTGGATCAGGTTGCCGTAGCCGAAAAACCACACCTGCGCCGCCATGCCCGGAATGCAAGCCAGCATCACCCACAGCATGATGCGGCTGGTGCTTTGCTGGTTATGGGTGAAAGGGGAACTGGCGATGTGCAAGCCTTTGGCGGCTGTTTGTTGTACCGGCCTGAACTTCATAGAATCACTACACCTATCTTTGCCGTGGATCGGCAGGTTCGACGCGCCTCATAGCGGAGACGCAGGGAAAATAATAGCGCTGCATTCTACCTCAATCACTGAAAGGGTAATACGTCTTAATTGTAGGGGTATTAGGCTTTTAGCACGGGCTGCGCTGTGGTTTAACCGGCCTGTGGCGCGATCGGATTTTTTTTCGCGGTAAAACTGCGCTAGCTTGGGCATGCAGTAGCCAAACTGTTGGCATCGCGGGCCGACGTCAGGCGATAACCACTGGATTTGCATGTTATTTTCGGTACGTTTTTTCGCACAAAATAACAAATTTTACATAATCCATGTGGGTTATTATCCCGAGTATTATTAAGTTAGTGAATACATAATAATGACTAATGAAGATGTATTTTTTATTGAAGAATTAATTGAGTGGGTTGAGATACATCTGGAGAAAAGGCCCAATCTGGACGAAGTCGCGCGCATTTCCGGCTACTCCAAATGGCACTTGCAGCGCAAATTCAAGCGTATCACCGGCATTCAGCTCGCCACCTACATCCGTTCACGCATCCTGACGCGTGCCGCCGTAGCGTTACGCATTACCCACCGTTCTATCATCGACATCTCAGACGAATTGGGCTTTGACTCCCAGCAGACCTTTACGCGCATGTTCAAACAGCGTTTCGACACCACGCCCAACCGTTATCGCTCGATGGACAAATGGGATGTGAAGAACCTGATGCCGCGTTTCAGTTTCGACGCCAGTTTCGCGGCCGATTACTATCCGGAGGTGAAACGTGTAACGCTGCCGGATATGCAACTGGTTGGCTTCTCGCGCCAGCTGGATTTTGCCGCTGAAACGGAAATCGAACAGGCTTCTTGCATGGCGATGAAGGACGAGATTTTCACCGATTTCTTCCGTGGGCTGAACGTGGACTGCCGCCGGGTGTACAGTATCCACTCCGCCCGTAACCGGGATGACAAGCAGTGCTCATCCACTCACGTTATGGCGGTGGAGGCGGAGAACAAAAAGGATATTCTTTCGGGGCATCAGATCGACAATATTCATATTCCTGGCCGCGAGTATATTTCTATCAACCATCTGGGCACGGCGAAAGAGTGTTTACAGTTCTTCGCTTATCTGGTGACCCACGTGATGCCAGGGCTGCGCCATGAGGTGCAGGGCAGCGTAGAAATGGAAATTATTCAACCCAAAGAGTGGAATCAGGACTCGAAGATGCGTCAGATCGACGTCGATTATACCTATCTGATTTCTATTGATTAGGCTGCGTCCCTTAATGACCCGTGGTGCATTCGCAGTTCCATCGAGGGACACAGCCTAAAGCGCCTTGCGTTCTGCAAGGCGCTACCGTCGTTTTACTCTTTATCTGCCTCAGCCGTAGCCAGACTCTGCGCGGCCTTTTTGGCTTTGACGCGAGCGATGGCCGCTGCGACGGCTGCCTTGCGCGGATCTTCCTCCGTCACCGCCGCAGCCGGTTCGGCTGGCGTGGTTTCGACAGGCGTTTCTGCCGCAGCCTGCTGCGCGGCCTTCTTGGCTTTGACGCGAGCGATGGCCGCTGCGACCGCCGCTTTGCGCGGATCTTCCTCCGTCACCACCGCGGCCGGTTCGGCTGGCGTGGCTTCGACAGGCGTTTCTGCCGCAGCCTGCTGCGCGGCCTTTTTGGCTTTGGCGCGAGCGATGGCCGCTGCGACCGCCGCTTTGCGCGGATCTTCCTCCGTCACCACCGCGGCCGGTTCGGCTGGCGTGGCTTCGACAGGCGTTTCTGCCGCAGCCTGCTGCGCGGCCTTTTTGGCTTTGGCGCGAGCGATGGCCGCTGCGACCGCCGCTTTGCGCGGATCTTCCTCCGTCACCACCGCGGCCTGTTCGGCTGGCGTGGCTTCGACAGGCATCTCGGCCTCTGCCTGCTGCGCGGCCTTTTTGGCTTTGGCGCGAGCGATGGCCGCTGCGACCGCCGCTTTGCGCGGATCTTCCTCCGTCACCACCGCGGCCGGTTCGGCTGGCGTGGTTTCGACAGGTGTCTCGGTCCCTGCCTGTTGCGCGGCTTTTTTGGCTTTTACCCGTGCCAGCGCGGCGGCAACCGCCGCTTTACGAGGATCTTCGCCGTCAGCGGCTGGGGCCGTTGACGGCGCCGCCTCCAACTGGGCGCGACGTTCGCGCGCCTGCGCCTTGCGGGCTTCGCGGGCGGCGATCATCTCGCTGTTGTCTGGGGCCTCGCCGTTTACCGTGCCGGTCGCCGGCGTGGCATTTTTACTGCGCACGCGCGCCAGTGCGGCCTGAACGGCATCCTGATCGTCATCGGTCAGTTTGACTGCGGCTTTCTTGTGGCGTTCTTCACGCGCCAGTTTTTCGCGTTCCAGTCGCGCCAGCTTGGCTTCATAACGCGCCTTGGCTTCGGCGGTGCGTGCGGCTTCCTGATCGATGGCTTTGATCTCGGCCTTTTCCTGGCGGTAATACTGCACCAGCGGAATATTGCTTGGGCAGACAAAGGCGCAGGCGCCACATTCAATGCAGTCGAACAGGTTATGATTGCGGGCTTTTTCGTGTTCTTCGCCGCGGCTGAACCAGTAAAGCTGTTGCGGCAGCAGGCCCGCCGGGCAGGCGTCGACGCACAGGCCACAGCGGATACAGGACTGTTCAGGCTCCTGCGGCGCCATTTCGTTGACCGATGGGGCCAGAATGCAGTTGCTGATTTTAACGATCGGCACGTTAAGGGCGGGCAGGGTAAAGCCCATCAGCGGGCCGCCCATCACCACCATTTGCTGTGCCTGCGGCTGGAGACCGGCAAAATTCAACAGGTGCTGCACCGGCGTACCGATGCGTGCCCACAGATTACCCGGCTGGCTAAGCGCATCGCCGGTCAGGGTCACCACGCGCTCGATCAGCGGTTCGCCGTCGACAATGGCACGCTTAATGGCAAAAGCGGTGCCGACGTTTTGCATCAGCACGCCGATGGCGGAAGAGTGCTTGCCGTGCGGCACTTCCTTGCCGAGCAGGATCTTGGTGAGCTGCTTGGCGCCGCCGGAAGGGTATTTGGTCGGGATCACCCGCAGGGCGATGCCCGGTTGACTGCGTAACGCCAGCTTCAGTGCTTCGATCGCTTCCGGCTTGTTGTCTTCGATGCCGATCAGCGTGACCTTAGGTTGCAGCAGGTGACGCAAAATCTGCGTGCCTTCGATAATCTGGTCGGCGTGTTCGCGCATCAGACGGTCATCGGCGGTGATATAAGGCTCGCACTCGGCAGCGTTGAGGATCAGCGTTTCCACGCCGCTCATGCCGCCCTGCAGCTTGCTGGCGGTCGGGAAACCGGCGCCACCCAGCCCGGCGATACCGGCCTGATGAATGCGTTGCAGCAGATCCTGCGCCGCCAGTTGGCGGTAGTCCGACACCGGCTCGCGTTCGCACCAGCGGTCTTCGCCATCCGCCTGGATTATCACGCATAACTCCGCCAGCCCGGAAGGGTGAGCGGTGATATGCGGTTTGATGGCACTGACGATACCGGAGGTCGGCGCGTGTACCGGCACCGTACGGCCGCGGCCAACGGTCAGCGGTTGGCCTTTCAACACCCGGTCGCCGACGTTGACGCACAGCTCGCCTTCCGGCCCAAGATGCTGTTGCAGGGGAATAATAAAACGCTCGGCCAACGGAGCGGTGCGCAGAGGCACTCCGCTGGACTGAGTCTTCATTTCCGGTGGATGGATCCCGCCGTCGAAATCCCAAATCCGGTCTTTTTTGAAGGCGGCGAACAGATTAAGCATGTTGCTCCACGTGGATCACTTGCACCGGAATCGTCTTCATATCCCACTTCCAGTTGGCAGTGGTGGTGGCGACCGGCTTCATTTCAATACAATCGGTAGGGCACGGCGCAACGCACAGGTCACAGCCGGTACAGAGATCGGTAATTACGGTATGCATGGCGCGCGTGGCGCCGACGATGGCATCCACCGGGCAGGCCTGAATGCACTTGGTGCAGCCGATGCAGTTGGCTTCATCGATATAGGCCACCTGACGCACCGGCTCGGCGGCGGCTTCGCTGCCCAAGGGTTGCGGCTCGACGTTAAGCAGCTCGGCCAGTTTCAGCATCACCTGCTCGCCGCCCGGCGCGCATTTGTTGATCATCTCGCCGTTGGCGACGGCTTCGGCATAAGGGCGACAGCCGGGGTAACCGCACTGGCCGCACTGGCTCTGTGGCAGGATCTCGTCGACCTGCTCGGCCACCGGATCTTCTTCCACTTCAAAGCGGCGTGCGGCAAAGCCCAGCACCAGGCCGAACAACAAGCCGAGGGCGCTAAGCGCGGCAATAGCAATCCATAACGCCGTCATTAGAATTTCACCAGCCCGGTAAAGCCCATAAAGGCCAGCGACATCAGCCCGGCGGTGATCAGCGCGATGGAAGAACCGCGAAATGGCGCAGGCACGTCGGCGACCGCCAAGCGTTCACGAATGGCGGCGAACAGCACCATCACCAGCGAGAAACCGGCGGCGGCGCTAAAGCCGTACACCGCCGATTGCAGGAAGTTGTAGCCGAGATTGACGTTAAGCAGCGCCACGCCGAGCACCGCGCAGTTGGTGGTGATCAGCGGCAGGAAGATACCCAGCAGGCGATACAGCGCCGGGCTGGTTTTGCGTACCACCATCTCGGTAAATTGCACCACAACGGCGATCACCAGAATAAATGACAGCGTGCGCAGGTACACCAGATCCAGCGGAACCAGAATAAAGGTGTTGATCACCCAGGCGCTGACGGAGGCCAGCGTCATGACAAAGGTGGTCGCCATCCCCATGCCGATGGCGCTTTCCAGCTTCTTGGATACGCCAAGGAACGGGCACAGGCCAAGAAACTTCACCAAAACGAAGTTATTAACCAGGACGGTGCCAACAAACAGGAGCAGGTATTCGGTCATTGCGATGCCTAAAAAAATAAAAGCCGCCTATTATCGGGAATTGGCGGCATAACGACAACATACGGATAGCAAGGTTATTGCTCTTTTTGCCCTTTTTTGGCGAAAATTTACACAATTATCCGCGCAAAACGTGCCACAGCGGCATTCAGCGCTCGGTAAAGGTGCCTTTTACCCGTTGGGATCGCTTCATGTAGGGCACCAATAGCGCCGCCATCAACAGGGGCCAACCCAAACTGCGTACCGCCAGCTCGTCCGGCACCGGCGAAAAGGCGAAGGCTTTTATCGCCAGCAGCACGGTGATCAATAACCACACAAGGAACAGCTTGGGGAAACGCTGCGAGCGCTGGCAAAACAGCCACAGCAGCCACAGGGTAAAGCACCACATCGCCAGCGTGGTCAGGACGGACAAATACCATTGCAGGGTAAATGCCTGGGCGTTGGTCAGCAGGTATTCGCGCGACTCCGGCATGAAAATCGCCATGCCATACAGGAGTATCATCAGGCTGGCGCTAAGCAGGGTGACAATCATATAGGCCATCGGGGCCAGCAACCAACCGCCAATACGGGTGTATTCAGCTTGAGACATAAACGGCTTCCTGGGTAAGACATGAAGCCGCATAGCTTAGCGGGTAATAGGGGGTTAGTCATCAATATCAAGCGGATGGTCGGGACAATGGGGCAAGGGCAGCACGTTTGGTTACCGGCAGCCGGTTTTGCCCCGGCTGCCGACAGATTAACGGCGGTTTAGCTGATAGTAAGCGTCGTTCCAGCGGATCTCATTTTTGAACGCCGGCAGTGCGGTGGCGTTATCGATCAACAAGAACTCGATGTTGTGCATCTCGGCGTACAGCCGCAGTTGGTCTGCGTCCAGCGCCTGGGAGAACACGGTGTGGTGCGCGCCGCCGGCCAGGATCCAGGCTTCTGCGGCGGTGGCCAGCGTCGGCTGAGCCCGCCAGATGGCGCGCGCTACCGGCAGCTTGGGCAGCGGGTGCGGTTGTTCCACGGTATCCACCTGATTGACCAGCAGACGGAAACGGTCGCCCATGTCGATCAGGCTGGCGTTAACCGCCGGGCCGGCCGGGGTGGAGAAAATCAATCGAGCCGGATCCGCCTTGCCGCCGATGCCGAGCGGCTGAATGTCGAGCAGCGGCTTGCTTTCTTTGGCGATCGACGGGCACACCTCCAGCATGTGCGAACCGACCACCAGATCGTTGCCCGGCTGGAAGTGATAGGTGTAATCCTCCATAAACGAGGTGCCGCCGTTCAGTCCATCGGCCATCACTTTCAGGATACGCAGCAGCGCGGCGGTCTTCCAGTCGCCTTCGCCGCCAAAGCCGTAACCCTGTTGCATCAGGCGTTGCACCGCCAGCCCCGGCAACTGCTTCATGCCGTGCAGGTCTTCAAAGTTGGTGGTAAAGGCCTGGAAATTGCCTTGTTCCAGAAAACGCTTCATCCCCAGCTCGATGCGTGCCGCGTCGATCAGGTTCTCGCGCTTTTCGCCCTTGACTTTCGCCGCGTCGCTCAGCACATAGCTGGCTTCGTATTCTTCAATCAGCGTGTCCACATCGCCACGGCTGACCTCATTGATCACGCTGACCAAATCGCCGATGCCATAGGCATTGACCGAGTAGCCGAACTGGATCTGCGCGCCGACCTTATCACCTTCGGTCACCGCCACTTCACGCATGTTGTCGCCAAAACGCGCCACTTTCAGCTGCCGGCTCGCCTGTTTGGCGGCGGCGGCACGCATCCACTGGGCAATGCGGCGGTGGGCTTCAGGATCCTGCCAGTGGCCGGCAACCACGCTGTGCTGTTGGCGCATGCGGGCGCCGATAAAGCCGAACTCACGGCCGCCGTGGGCGGTCTGGTTCAGGTTCATAAAGTCCATATCCATGCTGTCCCAAGGCACCTGGGCATTGAACTGGGTATGGAATTGCAGCAGCGGTTTGTTGAGGATAGACAGCCCGGCGATCCACATTTTGGCCGGCGAAAAGGTGTGCAACCAGGTCAGGATGCCGATGCACTCCTGGCGATAGTTGGCGTCGCGGCACAGGGCGGTAATTTCATCTGGTGTGGTGACCAGCGGCTTCAGCACCAGTTTTACCGGCAACCCCGCCTCACGGTTGAGACTTTCCACGACCTGTTCGGCGTGCGCCTTGACCTGTTGCAGGGTTTGCGGGCCGTACAGGTGCTGGCTGCCGATGGCGAACCAGACTTCATGCTGCTTAAATGCATCCATCAGAGACTCCTGGGGTTAGTGTTGGGTATCGGGATTCAGCATGGCGAATCTGCGCCAGGGGCGTAGCGCGGCTCGGCGGCCAGGCACCATTGCTGATAGCGTTGATAAAGTTGTTGATAGCGCGCGACACGCTGCGGATCCGGTTGCAGTGTGCGTTCGATGCCGCAGGCCATCAGGCGTTGCGCCTCGGGCACGTTACTGAAACGGCCGGCGGCCACGGCGGCGAAGATCGCCGCACCCAGCGCGCAGCATTGATCGGAGGCGACAATCTGCAGCGGGCGGTTCATCACGTCGGCGCAGGCCTGCATGATCGTCGGTGATTTCCGCGCGATGCCGCCCATGGTCAGCACGTTGTCGACCGGGATGTCCTGCTGTTCGAAGCACTCCATGATGGCGCGGGCGCCAAAAGCGGTGGCGGCAATAAATCCGCCAAACAGCGTCGGCGCGTCGGTCCCGAGGTTCAAATCGGTAATCACGCCTTTCAGACGCTGGTTGGCATAGGGGGTGCGGCGGCCGTTAAACCAGTCCAGCACCACCGGCAGGTGATCCAGCGACGGATTGTTGGCCCAGGATTCGGTCAGTGCGGCCAGCAGGCCGGCTTCAATCTGTTTCAACTGCGGTTGCAGTTCGGGATGGTTTTTCGCCGCCTCATGCAGCGGCCAACTGAGCAAACGGCTGAACCAGGCATACATATCGCCAAAGGCCGATTGCCCGGCCTCCAGGCCTATCAGCTCCGGTACTACGCTGCCGTCGACCTGGCCGCAGATACCTTCGATCGCGCGCCCGTCGACCCGCTGGCGATCGGCGATCAGGATGTCGCAGGTGGAGGTGCCAATTACCTTCACCAGGGTATAGGGTTGCGCCCCGGCGCCCACCGCGCCCATATGGCAATCGAACGCGCCACCGGATAACACCACGCTCTGCGGCAGCCCGAGGCGTGCGGCCCACTCGGCGGTGAGCGTGCCGACCGGCAAATCGGCGGTGTGGGAGTCTTCGAACAAAGGCCAGGGCAAGTCTTCGACCAGCAGGGGATCGAGAGCGGCGAAAAACGCCTTCGGCGGCAGGCCGCCCCAGTCGGGGTGCCATAGCGTTTTATGCCCGACGCTACAGCGCCCGCGTTTCAATCGCTGCGGGGCGGTGGTGCCGGACAGCAGCGCCGGCACCCAGTCGCACAGTTCCACCCAAGAGGCGGCGGCCTGGCGCACTCCGGCGTCCTGACGCGAAACGTGCAGGATCTTGGCCCAGAACCATTCGGATGAATAGACGCCGCCGATATAACGAGAATAGTCGGGGAAATCGCCGCTGCGGCAAAGCCGGTTGATGGCGTCGGCTTCCTCGATGGCGGTGTGATCTTTCCACAGCACAAACATGGCGTTCGGGTTGTCGGCAAACTCCGGCCGCAGCGCCAGCACCTTGCCCTGCGCGTCAATCGGCGCAGGCGTGGAGCCGGTCGAATCGACACCGATGCCGATCACCTGCAGCCGTTGCTGCGGGGACATGCGCTGTACCAGGCTGACGATCGCCTGTTCCATGGCTTCTATATAGTCGAGTGGGTGGTGGCGGAATCGGTTCTCTGCAGCGTTGCAGAATTCGCCGCGCTGCCAGCGAGGGTAGTAAACCACTTCGGTATCCAGCTCCTGGCCGTTATGGCAGTCAACCGCCAATACCCGCACCGAATCGCTGCCGAAGTCCAATCCCAGGGCAATAGCGCCTGCCGTCATGATGTTGACTCCTGATGTGTAAATACGCTGTGACAACCATAGGAGCGGGAGCGGTGGGCAGGTGAGGAGCCATTAGCTGGAAGTATGCACTTTTCTGCTTCGCACAGTGATTTTGTGACGGTTGTCATAAGTTAATGCTTGGCGGAATTCGCTAAATATATGCACATATCTGCTGTAATCCACGGATGTGATAGCGCTCTACATTTCGGCAACAAATACCCGCTAAAACTTAATCCGTCTTACAGCTGGTGTTGGGAGATGCCGCGCAAACAAGCGGCGCACCGACAACAGGCACCCTAATGATAACGTTTTCACGGCGAGCGAATTTATTCGCCGAAGAGAACAACACTGCGGAGAGTATCATGCATAAATTCACTAAGGCGCTGGCGGCACTGGGTCTGGCGGCCGTTATGTCACATTCGGCTGTCGCCGAGACCATGAAGCTGGGTTTTTTGGTCAAGCAGCCAGAGGAACCCTGGTTCCAGACCGAATGGAAATTTGCCGACAAGGCCGGTAAGGATCTTGGTTTCGACGTGATCAAAATCGCCGTGCCGGACGGGGAAAAAACCCTTAACGCCATCGACAGCCTGGCGGCCAGCGGAGCCAAGGGCTTTGTCATCTGCACGCCGGATCCGAAGCTCGGCTCGGCGATCATGGCCAAGGCGCGCAGTTACAACCTGAAAGTGATCGCCGTGGACGATCAGTTTGTCACCGCCAAGGGCAAACCTATGGACAGCGTGCCGCTGGTGATGATGGCGGCCACCAAAATCGGTGAACGTCAGGGCCAGGAGCTGTGGAAAGAGATGAACAAACGCGGCTGGAAACCGACGGACACCGCCGTGATGGCGATCACCGCCGATGAGCTGGATACCGCCCGTCGCCGCACCGGCGGTTCGATTGCCGCGCTGAAAGCGGCCGGCTTCCCGGAAAAACAAATCTACTCGGTACCGACCAAGTCCAACGATATCCCGGGGGCGTTCGACGCCGCCAACTCAATGCTGGTGCAGCATCCTGAAGTGAAAAACTGGCTGATTGTCGGCATGAACGACAACACCGTGCTGGGCGGCGTGCGCGCCACCGAAGGCCAGGGCTTCAAGGCACCTAACGTGATCGGCATCGGCATCAACGGTGTGGACGCGGTCAGCGAACTGTCCAAGGCGCAGGCCACCGGTTTCTACGGCTCGCTGCTGCCAAGCCCGGACATTCACGGCTACAAGAGCATTCAGATGCTGCATGACTGGGTAGAAAAGGGTGTGGAGCCGCAGAAATTTACCGAAGTGACCGACGTGGTACTGATCACCCGCGACAATTTTAAAACCGAACTGCAGAAAAAAGGCCTGATGTAATCACCGAGCCGCCCGCAGCGTAACGCCGGGCGGCATTTTTGACCGCAGGAGGATCGCATTATGACCGCCGCATTGCCGTATCTGACGTTTAAAGGCATCGGTAAAACCTTCCCGGGCGTGAAGGCGCTGGACGATATCAGTTTCAGCTGCCAGGCCGGGCAGATCCACTCGTTGATGGGGGAAAACGGCGCCGGGAAATCCACGCTGCTGAAAATTCTCAGCGGTAACTACGCGCCGACCCAGGGTGAAATTCAGCTGAAAGGCCAGCCGGTTCAGTTCACCAACACCACCGATGCCTTGAACGCCGGGGTAGCGATTATCTACCAGGAGCTGCATCTGGTGCCGGAAATGACGGTGGCGGAGAACATTTATCTTGGCCAGTTGCCGACCAAACTCGGGCTGGTGGATCGCAAGCTGTTGCGTTACGAATCCCGCTTGCAACTGGAACATCTCGGGCTGGATATCGACCCGGATACGCCGCTGAAATACCTGTCGATCGGCCAGTGGCAGATGGTGGAAATCGCCAAGGCGCTGGCGCGCAACGCCAAGGTGATCGCGTTTGACGAGCCGACCAGTTCGCTGTCCGCCAGAGAGATTGAGCAATTGTTCCGGGTGATCCGCGAACTGCGCGCCGAAGGGCGGGTGATCCTCTACGTTTCGCACCGTATGGAGGAGATCTTTGCCCTCAGCGATGCCATCACGGTATTCAAAGACGGCCGCTATGTGCGCACCTTTGACGACATGAACCAGGTCAATAACGCGCAGTTGGTGCAGGCGATGGTGGGCCGCGATATCGCTGACGTCTACGGTTATCAGCCGCGTGAGTTGGGGCCGGTGAGATTGGCGCTACAGGGATTGCAGGCACCGGGCGTCAAAACCCCTATCGATCTGAGCGTGCGCGCCGGGGAGATTGTCGGGCTGTTTGGCCTGGTGGGCGCCGGGCGCAGCGAACTGATGAAGGGCATTTTCGGCGCCACGCGGGTCAGCCGCGGACAACTGACGTTGGATGGCCAGCGGTTGGACATCCGTTCGCCGATAGACGCTATCCGCGCAGGCATCATGCTGTGCCCGGAAGACCGCAAGGCGGACGGCATCATTCCGGTGCATTCGGTGCGAGACAACATCAACATCAGCGCGCGGCGTAAGAGCATCCGCGCAGGCTGCCTGATCAATAACGGCTGGGAGGTCAGCAATGCCGACCACCACATCCGGGCGCTGAATATCAAAACCCCAAGTGCCGGTCAGCTGATTATGAATTTATCCGGCGGTAACCAGCAGAAGGCGATTCTGGGCCGCTGGCTGTCGGAAGAAATGAAAGTGATCCTGCTGGATGAGCCGACGCGCGGTATCGACGTCGGCGCCAAGCATGAAATTTACCATGTGATTTACCAACTGGCGCAGCAGGGCATCGCGGTGCTGTTCGCTTCCAGCGATTTGCCCGAAGTACTGGGGCTGGCGGACCGCATCATCGTGATGCGCGAAGGCGCCATTTCCGGCGAATTATTGCATGACGATGCCAGCGAGGAAAAAGCCCTCAGCCTGGCGATGCTGCGCACCCCCGATATTGCCCCTGATGCCGCTGTGGCGGTGGCTTGATTGTGAAGGAGAAAGAGATGTCGACCATAACGACCCATTCTGTGAAAAGCCGCAGCGGCCGGGGGCTGGCGCGTATCTGGGACAGCTACGGCATGCTGGTGGTGTTCGCGGTGCTGTTTATCGCCTGCGTAGTGTTTGTGCCTAACTTCGGATCTTTCATCAACATGAAAGGGCTGGGGCTGGCGATATCCATGTCCGGCATGGTGGCCTGCGGCATGCTGTTTTGCCTGGCCTCCGGCGACTTCGATCTGTCTGTCGCTTCGGTTATCGCCTGTGCCGGGGTTGCCACGGCGGTGGTGATCAACCTGACAGAAAGCCTGTGGATCGGCGTAGGCGCCGGCCTGCTGTTGGGCGTGGCGTCGGGGTTGATTAACGGCTTTGTCATCGCCCGGCTGAAAATCAACGCCCTGATCACCACGCTGGCCACCATGCAGATCCTGCGCGGCCTGGCCTACATCATTTCCGACGGCAAAGCGGTGGGCATTGAAGACGAGCGCTTCTTCACCCTGGGTTACGCCAACTGGCTGGGGCTGCCTGCGCCGATCTGGATCACCGTCGCCTGCCTGATCCTGTTCGGTTTCCTGCTCAACAAAACCACCTTTGGCCGCAATACGCTGGCGATCGGCGGCAATGAAGAGGCGGCGCGCCTGGCCGGGGTACCGGTGGTGCGCACTAAAATCATCATCTTTGTGCTGTCCGGGCTGGTTTCGGCCGCCGCCGGCATCATTCTGGCTTCGCGCATGACCAGCGGCCAGCCGATGACCTCGATCGGCTATGAGCTGATCGTGATCTCGGCCTGCGTACTGGGCGGGGTGTCGCTGAAGGGCGGTATCGGCAAGATTTCCTACGTTATCGCCGGCATCCTGATCCTTGGGACGGTAGAAAACGCGATGAATTTGCTGAATATCTCGCCGTTCTCGCAATATGTGGTGCGCGGCGTGATCCTGCTGGCGGCGGTAATTTTCGACCGCTACAAACAGCAGGCCAAACGCACGGTGTAGAAAATCGTTAACCCTGCTCACAGTTCTGCCATCGGCTCAGGCAGTAATCTGCCGGGCCGATACACTGGTAATAGACAAGTTGTTTGAGGAGGACCGATGTATCATCGCATGGCACAGGAACCGCAACCGAACCCGCTGTTACCGGGTTACACCTTCAATGCCTATCTGGTGGCCGGGTTGACGCCGATCATGGCGGACGGCCCGCTGGATTTCTTTATCGACCGCCCTGGCGGCATGAAGGGTTATATTCTCAACCTGACCATCAAGGGCCAGGGAAAAGTGTTCGACGGCGAGGACACCTTTTACTGCAACCCAGGCGATCTGTTGCTGTTTCCTCCCAAGGCATCCCATTACTACGGCCGTTCACCGGACAGTGACTGTTGGTATCACCGCTGGGTCTATTTCCGCCCGCGCGCCTACTGGGCCGATTGGCTGGAATGGCACAGCAAAACCCATGAAGTGGGGCGCCTGACGCTGCCAAACAACAACCTGCTGCTGGAATTTGACCGGCTGTTCGCCAATATCGAACAGACCCAGCGCTCCGGCCGCCGCTTTGCGGAAGAGCTGGGCATGAACCTGCTGGAACGCCTGTTGCTGCGCGCGATGGAAGAAGATCCGCTCAGCCCGCAGAAAATCATGGATCCACGTGTCATCGAAGCCTGTCAGTTCATCACCGGCAACCTGGCGGGCGAGTTGCGCATTGACGAGGTGGCGCGTCATGTCTGCCTGTCGCCGTCGCGGCTGGCGCACCTGTTCCGTGAGCAGGTAGGCATCAATATCCTGCGCTGGCGCGAGGACCAGCGGGTGATCCGCGCCAAGCTGCTGTTGCAAACTACGCAGGAGTCGATCGCCACCATCGGCCGGGTGGTAGGCTATGACGATCAACTCTATTTCTCTCGCGTGTTCCGCAAGCGGGTGGGGGTTAGCCCTAGCGATTTCCGCCGCCGCAGCCTGGAGATTAACTACCCGGCGAAAAGCGAGCGCCAAACGCCTTACGCGGCGGTTACCGGTTAACTGCGTTGAGGACATGCGCGGTAACCGGGCTGCCAGGGGGAGAGGGAACCCGGTTACCGCGCATACGACCATTCCCCGATCACGCTCATCGCCGAACAAGCGTCCATGAACAAATTCTGTGTTGAAAGCCGCCTAGCGCCGCCCGTGCTGATCTGCTCTTTCCCCCACCTGCCACCACCAGGCGATGGTCGGGATGTCGATCGGCTCTGACAGCTCGCTTCCCCGAGCTTGCCGAGTAAACCCTGACGCGGTATAAGCCAGCCTGCCTGATGTCGTCCCATCAATAAATCGATAACGTTGGGTTTGTTGACACCACAAGATCCCGCCAATGGTATATTCTTCCAGCGCATCAATATAAATTTCGGCTCCTTTGTCATGCGGCCCATTTAATACTTCATCACGGAGCTCGACAAAACGCATCAGCATACGGTCCTGCATATTGAAAGCCATTGCCATTGCGGCTTCGACAGAAAGGTTATGGGTGTCCATCAGAACATCGATGATGTTATACCCATCGGCAGTACGTTCCGCCTCCTTGAAGTAGGAATAGCAATCACTTGACCAGTTGACCACGGTACGGGCCAGTTCCATCAACGCATTGACGCGTCTGTCGAACAGCAAACCCGGCCCCAACTCCAACCCGTTGGCGATCTGCGTATTGAGCATAAATGTGGGGGTGGCACCAGTATGCATGCGGGTCACCACATAATCACTCAGGTTGGGGCGTATCCCGCGCGCCACGTTAGATGCTTTCTGGATCTCGATGAAAAACCAATGTCGGACCGAATCCACCCACTGGTTGGCAAGATAGTCAGGTGACAATTGGCGAACGCGTTGCAGAATATCCCGCATGGCCACTGCATAGCGGTCATTTTTATCGACAATGATGTCGTGGCATTCCAGTGCGCGAATAGTTCTGAAAGCGCTGTCTGCCATTTCCATCGGCTTGTCACGAGTTGGGCCTTCATCGCAAAATTCATCGTCCCAGGTAAAAGCAATCATCGCCAGATCGGCCCCCAATTGCAGTTGCTCGGCATTGGGGGCCAAGGTATAGACATAGCCTGCAATCCCTCCGCAATCCTGTCCGTACAGACGCTGGCGCTGTTCTTCAGTCCAGTAAAGACGGTAACGCTCCATGAAATCGAGCGCTTTCTTTTCAACTTCGGCTTTCAGGGGGTGCACTTTGTACTGCCGGTTGAAGGGATTATAGTCAGGCACAATATGCATGACGGGTTGGGACGTAAGCGTCGGTTGGGCTTCGGGAGACAAAAAATCATTTGTGTTCATACTGTTCCCCATCATTGAATAGATATGACGTTAACGGAGGATTATTTTTTGCAAGCAATCACGCTGTAAGTAGAAACCTTGTTCTTCAGCAGCGCCACCGACCAGTTTTCCGCCAGCACCCGCAGCTCCTCCAGCGCGCCGTCAACCCCGGTGGGGAAATGACGCTCGATATTGGCTTTGGAGTCCATCAGCCAGTGCGCTACGTCGACGTTTGACGGCAATACGCGAAAATCCTTTATGGTGAAACCGCTGTCTTCCAGCACCTGGCTAAAGTAAACCGGCGTTTTTTGATGGCGGCAGGCCAGGCGATCAACAATATCCGGCGTATCGGACTGGTAGCGATCCGGTTCGACGTTGTACAGATTGTCGGAAATGATCACCTTGCCACCGGGCCGCACCCGGTTGAATAACGCGTGCATGGCTTTCTCATACAGCTCGTTGGGGAAGTGAGAGATGACGCCGCGGATGATCACCAGATCATAAAGATCATCAGGATCCGGCAACAGTCCGATGTCCTGCGCGTTGCACAAAAACAGATTGATGCGGCCGCTCAACCCTTGCTCGGCATGGAAGCGGGCGCAGTAGTTGAGCTGCTGGGCGCTGACGTTAACGCCGTCCAACCGTTGGCATTCCGGATAGCGCTCCGCCAGATGCTTGAGGATGTAACCCCAGCCGCAGCCGATATCCAGGATACGGCGCATTGCCGGCCGATCGCTGCCGGTTACCCCGGCCAGAAACAACTGCTGCTCGAAATAACGGACACTGGACTCATCCAGTCCCGCGGTAGGTTTCAGTTTCGACGTCGGCGTCAGGGTAGGAGCCGTATCCTCATACACCCCAAATTGAAACAACAGCGTCTCGCCGATGGCCTTGCGCCAATGTTCCGGTTCTTCGCAGTAGGTCTGTACCACCTTCTCCTCATAGCTGTCGGTATGGCTATCCCGGATCACCTGATACGGCAGGTTTTGCAAATACACCGGGTCGGGTGACATCATTTCAGACAGATTGCTCATGGTCGCTCTCCTCGATAAATGCGCGTGTTTTCGTGCAAAAAAGCTTCACTTTCATCGGTAAAACTCCCCACGTCGGCAACAAACCTCGCCAGCGGCGGTGTAACAAAGCTGACAATGGCGTTTTCGATGCCGTCGGCGTCCAGACCGCAGGCCGCCAGCAGCTCTGCCGGCTCGCCGTGTTCGACAAAATTATCCGGAAAGCCCAGCAACAAGCTGTTTACCGCGATCCCGGCGGCGGACAGGCATTCCAGGCAGGCGCTACCCGCGCCGCCGGCGATGCAGCCTTCTTCTACCGTAACCAGGGTCTCATGGGTACGCGCCAGGCGCTGCAGCAGCTCAGCGTCGAGCGGTTTGACGAAGCGCATATTGACCACGGTCGCATCCAGTCGGACTCCGGCTTCCAGCGCCGGCACGACCATCGAGCCGAAGGCCAGAATGGCGATCCGTCGCCCAATGCGGCGAACCTGCGCCTTTCCCAACGGCAACGTCGCCATCTCGCGCTGCGGCAGCACGCCGGGGCCACTGCCGCGCGGATAACGTACCGCCGCCGGGCCATGATGATTCAGCGCGGTATGCAGCATTTGCCGGCACTCATTTTCATCCGCCGGGCACATCAGCAGCAGATTGGGAATGCAGCGCAGATAAGCCAGATCGAACATGCCCATATGGGTCGCGCCATCGGCTCCGACCACGCCGGCGCGATCGATGGCGAAGGTTACCGGCAGTTTCTGGATGGCGACGTCGTGGATAAGCTGGTCATAACCGCGCTGCAGGAAGGTGGAGTAAATCGCCACTACCGGCCGCATGCCTTCGGCGGCCAGGCCGCCGGCAAAGGTCACCGCATGCTGTTCGGCGATGCCGACGTCGAAATAGCGATCGGGAAAGCGCTGCTGAAAGGCCACCAGGCCGGAACCTTCACGCATCGCCGGGGTAATGCCGACCACGCGCGCGTCGCACTCTGCCTCGTCGCACAACCAGTCGCCGAATACCCGCGTATAGGTCAGCTTACCGGCGGCGGTGGGCAATATTCCGGCCTGCGGACAAAATTTGGCCGGCGCATGGTAGTTCACGGGGTCGGCTTCCGCGTGCGAAAAGCCTTGGCCCTTACGGGTGATGACATGCAGCAACTGCACCCCGCGCCGATCGCGCAGCCGTTCCAGTGCCGGGATCAGCGTAGCCAGATCGTGGCCGTCAACCGGCCCCGAGTAGTCAAAACCCAGGGTGCTGAACAGTGACGCAGATTCACCGCCTTGCAGAGCGACGAGATGCTGTTGCAGCGCGCCGACCGATGGCGAGATCGACATATCGTTATCGTTGAGGATCACCAGTAGGGGCAGGTCCGGATCGAGCGTGGCGTTGTTCATCGCCTCAAAGGCCAGACCGGCACTGAGCGCGCCGTCGCCAATGACCGCGATGCAGCGCCGGGCCTGCCGCTGCAGCCGGACGGCGTGCGCCATTCCCAACGCGGCGGAGATTGACGTGCTGGAATGGGCGGTACCGAAGCTGTCATAGGGGGATTCATCCCGTCTTGGAAAGCCGGAAATGCCGCCCTTTTTGCGCAGGTTGCTCATCTGTCCGCGCCTGCCGGTAATCGCTTTGTGCGGATAACATTGATGACCGACGTCCCAGACAATGCGATCGTTTGGCGTATCAAAGACATAATGCAGCGCCAGGGTTAATTCCACCACGCCGAGATTAGAGGCTAAATGGCCACCGCTTTTTGCAATGCTGGATAATAAAAATGCCCGGAGTTCATTTGCTGCCTGTGCTAATTTCTCACGGGATAATTTTCGTAGATCGGCCGGAAAATTAATTAATTCCAATAAGGTATCCATCGCCATTCACCAGTCGTTTAATGTGGATAGCATTAACGGGATGCAAGCTTTTCCCATCGTGTTATTTCATTGGTATCAAAACTGTTTATTATTAACCTGAACCAGGCGGTGAATTTTTCCGGATGCAATTCAATCTCATGCAATAACTGGATGACATCAATCCATCGCGAATTTTCTACTTCGTCAGGATTAATATCAGGTTCACCTTCAAACAACCCAACATAAATATGGTCGAACTCATGTTCAGTCAAATTTCCAGGTACTTCAGCATGATAGATAAAGCTGGAGACCTTTTTCAATGGGGTGCAAAACCCCATTTCTTCCTGTAAACGCCGCTGGGCGGCAGCATCGGTAGCCTCGCCCCAGCGCGGATGCCCGCAGCAACTGTTGGTCCACAATCCGGCCGAATGGTATTTGCCGAACGCTCTTTGTTGCAGCAGCCATCTTCCTTTGTTATCAAATATAAAGATCGAAAATGCACGATGTAATAGCCCTTGCTGATGAACCGAGAGTTTCCCTTCCGAACGGATAGGATTATCTTTGTCATCAACGAGGATCAGCATTTCTTCCACGAGTGACCCCCGAAATAAATTCGATTGCAGGAAGTATGTTTTTTGATCAATGAAATTTAATTAAAGACGCATTTCTTTCATTGTCAAATTTATTTAATGATGGGTTTGAAAAAATAAATTAATAACGATGATGTATAAGTTGGTGACATATTTTTTACTTATGGATGAGTTCAAGGTTAATTCAATGGTGAGAGGGATTCCGTGGCGAAATATATTTTATGTCAGAGCCAGATGATGAATGATTTTAGCTACAGAAACAAAAGGGTCGGCTAGCCCAATGATGCTAAACCCTCTGTCCCGGACTGTAGTGAAGCGTCTCGGTCATGTTGATTGAAGAGTGGGGTTATTGTGCGTCGCTGCAGTTAACATAACATTTACTTCTTGTTCCCGCCTGCGTCATGGTGTCAAATCGGATAGGTAGATAGCGAGCCAGCAAGAGGAAAAACCATGGCAGAAAAAATTCGGGTTGGGCTGGTCGGTTACGGCTATGCCAGCAAAACCTTTCATGCGCCGCTGATTGTCGGCACCCCTGGCGTAGAACTGGCCGCCGTGTCCAGCAGCGATGCCGGCAAAGTGCACGCCGACTGGCCTGCGATGACGGTAGTGAGCGATCCGCAGGCGCTGTTCAACGACCCCTCTATCGATCTGATCGTCATTCCCACCCCCAACGATACCCACTTTCCGCTGGCGCAGCAGGCGATGGCCGCCGGCAAGCACGTGGTGGTAGACAAACCCTTTACCGTGACATTGTCGCAAGCGCAAGAATTGAAACAGCAGGCGGAACAGAGCGGCAAACTGTTGTCGGTGTTCCACAACCGCCGCTGGGACAGCGATTTCCTCACGCTCAAGGCGCTGCTGAAAGACGGCGCGCTCGGCGAAGTGGTTTACTTTGAGTCGCATTTCGATCGCTTCCGGCCGGAAGTGCGCCAGCGCTGGCGCGAGCAGGCCGGCGCCGGCACCGGTATCTGGTACGATTTGGGGCCGCATCTGATCGATCAGGCGCTGCAACTGTTCGGCAAGCCGCAAACGCTGTTTGTCGATCTGGGTGAACTGCGCTCTGGCTCGCAATCGGTGGATTATTTCCACGCGGTGTTGAACTACGGCAACCGCCGGGTGGTGCTGCATGGCACGGTGCTGGCGGCGGCGGAAACCGCGCGTTATATCGTGCACGGCACCCAGGGCAGCTTTATCAAGTTCGGGCTGGATCCGCAGGAAGACCGCCTGAAAGCCGGTGAACGTCTGCCGCAGGCCGACTGGGGCTACGATATGCGCGACGGTGTAGTGACATTGTCACGCGATGGCATACTGGCGGAGAAGCCGTTGCTGAGTATTCCCGGCAACTACCCGGCCTATTACGCGGCAATCCGCGATGCGATTAACGGCGAGGGCGAAAACCCGGTGCCGGCCGGCGACGCCATCAACGTGATGGAAATGATCGAACTGGGCATTGAGTCTGCGAAACAGCAAAAGGCGTTGCCGGTGGTTTGATCATCGTCGCTTTCGCCATCCACGGTTCCGGGTTCGCTTGTCGAACCCGTTTTACTCTTCGAGGGATCCCGATTCATGTCCTGGTTACAGCGTCTGCGCATTGATAAGTTTTTGTTGGTCCTGATTTTTGTGGTGATCGTCGCCTCGATATTCCCCTGCGAAGGGGTATGGAAAACCTTCTTCGAACGCCTGACTACCGCCGCCATTGCGCTGCTGTTCTTTATGCATGGCGCCAAGCTGTCGCGCGAGGCGATTATCGCCGGCATGAGCCACTGGAAACTGCATCTGGTGGTGTTTCTCAGCACTTTCTCGCTGTTCCCGCTATTGGGGCTGGCGATGAATTGGATGGTACCGGGGCTGATGACGCCGACGGTTTATCTGGGCTTCCTGTATCTGTGTGCGTTGCCGGCGACGGTTCAGTCGGCCATCGCTTTTACTTCTGCGGCGGGCGGTAATGTGGCCGCGGCGATTTGCAGCGCCTCGGCGTCCAGTATCCTCGGCGTTTTCCTGTCGCCGCTGTTGGTGGGAGCCTTGATGCATACTCAGGGCGGGAACACCGACGTAGTGCACGCCATTGGTTCGATAATTCTGCAACTGATGGTGCCGTTTGTGGTGGGGCATTTGGCGCGGCCGTTGATTGGCAAATGGGTCGATCGCCACCGTAAACTGATCAACATCACTGACCGTTCATCGATATTGCTGGTGGTATATACCGCGTTCAGTGCGGCGGTGGTGGAAGGCATCTGGCATCGGATTGATGGCTGGTCGTTGCTGACCATTCTGGTGATGTCGCTGGTGCTGCTGACGGTGGTGCTGATTATCAACACTTACACTGCGCGCTGGCTGGGGTTCGATACCGCCGATGAGATCACTATTGTGTTCTGCGGCTCGAAAAAGAGCCTGGCGAACGGCATTCCGATGGCCAACGTGCTGTTTCCGGCCGCTGCGGTGGGGGCCATGGTGCTGCCGCTGATGATTTTCCATCAGGTGCAACTGATGGTGTGCGCCGTACTGGCGCAGCGCTATGCGCGCAAAACCGCCAAACAGCGAGAGGCGCTGGCGGTGAAATAAACCGGGGCGCGTTATACGCGCCCCTTGCTTTATCAGCCTTGCACTTTATCGCGCAGAGCCTGCTTTTCCTGCTCGCTGAGGAACGCCATTTTCAGGCCGTTTTCCTGTGCGGTGCGGATTTCGGCCGGCGTCAGCCCGGCCTGGGGTGCCGCAACCCGGTATTCGTGTTCGATCTCGATGCCCTGAACCGCCGGGTCATCGGTGTTGATCGAAGCCAGCACGCCGTGGCGCAGGAATTTCGCCAGCGGATGCTGGGCCAGAGAAGAGACGGTGCTGGTCTGAATATTGGAGGTCAGGCAGGATTCGATGCCGATGCCGTGTTCAGCCAGAAAGTCCATCAACGCCGGATCTTCAATCGCTTTCACCCCGTGGCCGATACGCTCGGCGCCCAGCTCGCGGATCGCCTGCCAGATGCTTTCCGGGCCTGCGGCTTCGCCCGCGTGCACGGTAATGCGCAAGCCGGCGTCGCGGGCGCGGTTGAAATGGCTGAGGAACAGGCTGCCCGGGAAGCCCAGCTCGTCACCGGCCAGATCCAGCGCGGTAATGCCGTCGCGGTGCGCCAACAGGCCTTCCAGCTCTTGCAAACAAGCCGCTTCGCCAAAGGTGCGGCTCATGATGCCGATCAGGCGGACATCGATGCCCCGATCGCGAACGCCGGAACGAATGCCGTCAATCACTGCCTCCACGACCCCAGCCACCGGCAGTTGGTGTTTCATCGCCATGTAATACGGCGAGAAGCGCAGCTCGGCATAGTGCAGGCCGGCATTGGCCGCGTCCTCTACGTTTTCGTAGGCTACCCGGCGGCAGGCATCCAGATCGCCCAGCACCGCCACGCCCCAGTCCAGCTTTTGCAGAAAACTGATCAGATCCGGTTCGGCATGGGTGATTTGCACATGCGGGCGCAGCGCTTCCAGCTCGTCAGCGGGCAGGGTCAGATTAAACTGACGGCCCAGATCGAGAATGGTTTGCGCACGGATGTTGCCGTCGAGGTGACGGTGAATGTCGGTAAGCGGTAGGCGGGAGTCAATCATGATCTGCACTCGTTATTTTGTTGTAGGTAAAGTGCATATCAGTATAAAAACAAAAGAATGAAAATTGCCATTACGTTGCATAAAAAAGTGATGAAAATCACATTAATTGCGGGCGGCGTCGCATTTTTGGGTCATGGCGGGCGAGAAGCTCCCGCGTTTGCTCTGACCGGCAGTCGCGGAAAGCATTAACCTGCCATCCGCTTACCGATGTTATCGCCACCGATGCCGTACTCCGCCAGCGAGTCGACAATCCTGCCTATCTCCACCGGCTGGGCCTGTTCAATCCGGAACACCGGGCCGATGGCCATCGGGGTGGCGCGTTCGGCCAGCGCCCGCAATTCAGGCAAATACTCTGCGCCGGGGTGGCCTTTGGGCCGTTGGCCGATGCGCGAACCATAGCGTTCGGCCGCCAACTCGCCGGAAATCTGGTTCCACACTTCGAGGGGCTGCACCACCCCGGCTTCTCGCAGGTAATGGCGCAACGACTCCCTGGGCTGAAAGCCGAACCAGGCGTCTATAACGTAAGTACAGCATTCCGGTGCCTGCGCCACGATTGACCAAATGGCGTCATAAGCGGCGCAGCCAAGCCGCCGGTTCAGCGCCCGATCCACGTTGTCCAGCCGCGACATAAACGGCTCCTTGATACCGTCGAGAGTCAGATACGGCAGGCCGAAATGGTGCGCCAAAGCCTGCGCGACAGTGCTTTTGCCGGAGGCAGGAATGCCATTGACCAGAATGACGGTTTTTCCGCTCGCCAGAGTCATAATATTTCCACCACTTCTTGCCATATTTTCGCGGCGCGGAGCTTGTCGAGCCGCTCTTTATTGTCCAGCAAATCGACAATGGCGCGAATGCCGTCTTCGATATGCCGGTTACTGTCGGTCGCGCCGAACAGGATAACGATATCGGCCTTTTCGCTGTCCTGAAAGGCGATAGGCTCCTCCAGCAACACCATGCTGAAGCAATTTTTAATCACTCCGCACTCCGGCCGCGCATGGGGGATGGCGATCCCTTCGTCAAACACGTAATAAGCGCCGTGGGCCAGCGTATTGCTGATCACCGCCTGATAATAAGAGGCGTGAATATAGCCGTTATCAACCAACGGCTGCGCCGCCAGCGTAATGACCTTTTTCCAGTCCGTTTCCTTGATGCCGACCTGGATGGCGCCGGCCTCAATCAGCAGTTGTTTAATTGTCATCATGATCCCTCAGAGATTTTTCCTGATAATATTGCGCAGCTCGTCCATTTTGATAAAAACGGCATCGATATAGTGGCGATGGTTCTGGCTTTTGGCGTAAATCTTTACAGCCCGATTATAGGCCAGCATTAATGTCTTATGGATTTCGCCTTCTGCCGGCGTTGCCGACAACCGCTGTTCCAATGCGTTAATTTCGGCTGCAATTTCATTGGCTTCATCATCGTAATTCGTGGTGGGCAGCGTTTCTTTTTCCCGCTGACGTTTCATAAAATTAAACATATATTCTCCAGTCTATACCCGCACGTTTCAAGCCACGGCGTGCAGCACCCCTGCAATAGCTGGGGATCTTGGGATTACGAGTTAACCGCTTGGCCGCGACTTGAAATGCACAGGGTATATATTAAGAACGAATGACAACCGTTATTTAAACAGACCGATCTTTTCCGTTAATACTTCGGTGACGGCATTATTGGCAGGGATCAGGAATTTCCGCACGCTGTCGTTCACTTTGCCTTTTTCAAACGTCTGCTTGCAGCGCCCAACCCACTGCACGTTCATCTCGGTGCCCACGTTGACCTTTTCAATGCCGCCGGCCACCGCGCGCCGCATGTCTTCATCGCTGACCCCGGTGCCGCCGTGCAACACCAGCGGGGTATGGGTGGCCTCGGTGATTTCCGCCAGGCGCTGGTGCTGGATATGCGCCTTGCCGGTGTACAGCCCGTGGACGGTGCCGACCGACACGGCCAGCATATCGACCCCGGTTTCGTCTACAAAGCGCTTGGCGTCTTCTACGGCAGTAAAACAAATGTCCTCTTCCGCGACCGCCTTACCGTCTTCCGAACCGCCGATGGCGCCCAGTTCAGCCTCCACCGAGACGTTACGCTGGCGGGCGATGTCGATCACCTTGCGGGTATTGGCGATATTCTCGTCCATATCAAGATGCGAACCGTCATACATCACCGAACTGAAACCGGCATCAATCGCCGTCTCGATGGCGGCGATGTCCGAGCAGTGATCCAGATGCAGACAGGTGGGCACGTCTTCGCTTGCCGACAGCGAGCGGACCGAATCAACCAGCAGCCGGTAACCCAGATATTCGGCGGTTCCGGTGGAAATCTGGATCATCAGCGGGCTGTGGGTCGCCTTGGCCGCCCTGAAAAAGGCCGGTAGCATCTCCAGACAATGGAGATTGAATGAGCCGATCGCCTTGAAGTCGCGGGCCTTGGCAACGGACAACAGCTCGTTGAAATTATAGAGTTTCATGGACTTTTCCCTCAGGGTGTTTGGTTGATTTACCGTTAACGAACCACGCAATCAGCGTGATGAAGACAATGAACAGGGCGATGAACAGCCAGTTGCCCTGGAAGGCATGCCCCATCACCAGGCCGCTGCTGATGACGTCGGAATCGCTGAAGGTCACGCCGACAAAGCCGTAACTTTCCAGCATCGGCACCAGAATGGCCGGCAGGAAGGTGATGAACAGACCGTGAACCACGCCACCGATCATCGCGCCGCGTCGCCCGCCAAGGGCGTTACCGAAAATGCCTGCGGTGCCGCCGGCGAAGAAGTTGGTGAGCAGGCCGGGCAGGATCATCGCCAGACCGAACATCGGGAAAACGATCATGCCGATGATGGAACCCAGGGTCGTGGCCAGGAAGCCGACAATCACCGCATTGGGCGCATAGGGGAACAACACCGGACAATCCAGCGCCGGGCGGGCATCCGGCACGATGCGCATGGCAATGCCGCGAAACGCCGGCACCAGCTCATTGAGCAACAGACGCACGCCGCTGTAGAGGATAAACACGCCGGCGACGAACTGAATGGCCTGCATGAAGGAGTACATCAGGTAGTTCATACCGCCGGCATATTGGGCGATGAACTGTGGCCCGGCCGCCAGTGCGGGGATCAGATACATCGGGATCATCACCACCGCCATCGACAGATAGGTGTCTTGCAGAAACTTGAAGTTGTCGGGTAATTCCAGATCCTCGGTGGAACGCGAACCTTTGCCGACCACCTTGGCGACCGCCGCCTGCACCAGATAACCGATGGTGCAGAAGTGCCCCAGCGCCACCTCGTCCGAACCGGTGATTTTGCGCACGACCGGCTGCGCCAGTGCCGGCATCAACACCGCCATCACGCCGCCAAAGATCCCGCCGGTCAAAATCAGCGGCATCCCGGTCAACCCGGCTTTATAGCCGATCACTGCGCCGATGGTGGCCATCCACAACAACGCCTGCCCGGTCAGGAAAATGTATTTGAACGGGGTGATGCGGGCGATGATGATATTCACGGCGAAAATCACCAGCAGCGTCATCGCCACTTCAGAACCCAGCTCGCGGTTGGCCAGGCCGGCAATGGCGGCGACGTCGGTGATGTAACCGGTCATGCCGAAACCGTGGGTGAAGATACTGTTCAGGTAGGTCAGGGCACCGACAATGATGTTGATGCCCGCCATCATGATCAGAAAGCCCAACAGCGTTTTGAACGTGCCTTCGGCGACCTTGCCGGTGGATTTTTTCTGCAGCAACAATCCCAGCATGGCGATAAAGGCAATCAGGATCGACGCCTGACCAAGCAGATCTTTGACGATAAAATCGATCAGGCTACTCATGATGAGGGCCCTTCATGTCGCGCTCTTTCAAAAAGGCCACAATCTTTTGCTCGATTTCCACTTTATCGGTGAGCCGGTGGAGAACAATGACCCGTTTTTTTTCTTCTTCGCTGGCGTCGGCATTTAAAATATCGGCGAAGGTTTTTTGGGTCAGAATAATATCTGATTTAAAGGCGCTGGCCTCAGAGATCGTGGTGTGATCAATATCGGCTTCAATCTCTAATTTTTTCAGCACCGCTTTTGCGCTCATTTCGATGGCAAAGCTGGAGCCGAGGCCGCAGCCGCAAACACACAGTATTTTAAGCATGGACATCTCCTCAGATTATATTTAACTGCCTGGCGAGTTTGTAATGGTGTCCTTCGGTGTCGACCAAACGTTTTTGCATGCTGATTAAATCAATCGGAATAGGTTGGTTGCCGGCATTAATAATGATTGCCTTGTTTTTCATTCCGGAATGAATACAGCGCACGACTTCGCTGGCCATAAGGGTTCCCTGATAGATTTCTTCACAGGTGGGATCGCCATTGCGCAGACCGTACCCCACGATGGTTTTGCGAATGCGCACGCCAATCTTGGGTTCCAGCTGTTTAATCATGGTGTCGATCGCCCCCTGGAAGCCTGGCGAATACTCTTTGGTATATCCCTCTGAACATAAAATGATAACGCTGTTTTGCCGCTCCAGCCGGTGGGTTATTTTTTCCGCCAATGCGTTCAAAGGATGTTGGCATTCTGGAATCAGGGCAAAGTCCGCATTGGACTTTATCGCCGATTGCAGCGTTAGCTCCCCGCAGTAACCGCCCAGCAGCTCAATCATAAATACGCGGCCCGGCAGGGCGCGCCCGGTATTTCTCAGCTTGGAGACTTCTTTTATCACCTGCTCGCAGGCGGTGGAAAAACCGATGGTGTAGTAGCTACCAAAAACGTCATTGTCGATGGTCATGCCCACGCCAAAACAGTTAACGCCAAACTCACTGAGCGTATTTAAAAACTGCAGCGAGCCGTCGCCGCCGGCCATAATAAGCACGTCAATGTGCAGAGCTTTAAGTTGCTTGCCGATAGTTTCATATTCACTGGCGACCAGTTTCTTTGCCGTACGACCAGAAGAGATAATGGGCATCGATGAAATAGAGAAATCGACCAGGTCGCGTCTGGCGATGGAATGATGCTGATTAGCCAGTAAACCCGGTATTCCGCCGTTAAACAGAACGATATCTGCCTGCGCCAGCCTGGCGACCTGGAAAATAAAGTTGTTGATGCCGGTGACATCGCCACCGCTTATTACCATGCCGATTTTCATATGCCTGCTCCCAGCCCGTTCCGTTGCAGTCATTGTTATTTTTGGCATCGGTAAAATTTGCAGGTGATATCACAAAACAATCACAAATATTTCCTTCGAAGAGATTGACAGCACTATAGATAGCAGGATTTCTGAGAAGCAGATCTCATTTTATTTTTTTGAGACAAAAGAGAAACGGTGACTATTTATTAATAATCAATATGTTGCAGATATGTTGTTTTTGAACGATGGATAGGGTGAAAAATAGGGGGGCGGGCAGAGGGAAGTTTAATGAAGTGTGATTACTCTCGCATTTTTTGCGGTAATAAGAGGGAGGCGAAGAAATTAATAGCGCTCAATACGCGGTCAGGGTTAATAACCGCGTATTGATTGTGTTTTTTATTTGGCCGCGGCACTCAGGCTCTCACTACCGTGACCCCGGCCTGTTCCAGTGGGGCGATCAGCGCGGCGTCGGTCGCGCGTTCGACAATAATGGTCTGTGCCAGCGTGATGTCGCCAATCGCAAATTGTGAGGCGGCGTTCAGCTTGGCGGCGGAGGCCAGCACCACGGTTTCTGCCGCCCGCGCCGCCAGCGCGCGCTTGATATAGGCCTCTTCAAGGTCGCCGGTGCTCAGCCCGGCGGTCGGGTGCACGCCCGTCACCCCCATAAAGTAAATGTCGGCGCGGATGTGCGACATGGCTTCCACCGCGGCGGCCCCCACGCTGACGATCGAGTGTTTATACAACCGCCCGCCGATCAGGATCACCTCCACTTTTGGGTGTTCAACCAACCCGACCGCCACGCTGGGGCTGTGGGTGACGATAGTCGCCTCCAGCGTGGGCGGCAGCTGTTTCACCAGCTCGGCGGAGGTGGTGCCGCCATCGATGATCACCACTTGTCCTGGAATGATCATCGCTGCTGCGGCTTTGGCTATCGCACGCTTGGCGGCGGATTCCTGCCCGTTTCTTTCGGCAAAGGTGCCAATGGCGGGGGAGACCGGCAGCGCGCCGCCGTGCACCCTTTGCAGCAGCCCTTCGCTGTCCAGCTCACGCAGATCGCGGCGGAGGGTGTCTTCAGACAGCCCGAACATTTCGCTGAGCTGTTTGGCCAGCACCTGTCCGTCCTGTGCCAGTTTTTCCAGAATAATTTTCTTGCGCTGACTGGTGAGCATCGCGTTGTCCCGTTAAATTTGCATTGCACGAAATATCTTGATCATACACGAAACTGCACGATAGTATCCAGTTCCTTTCCTGAGTTGTGGAGTTGACCAACATGATTGCGACTAAAGATCGGGTTCGTATCGTTGAAACCCGGGTGCTGTCCGATGACTGGTATCTGCTGAAAAAAACCACCTTTGATTTTTTGCGCCGTGATGGCGTCTGGCAACGGCAAAGCCGCGAAACTTACGATCGCGGCGACGGCGCGACCATTTTGCTGTTTAACCGGCAGGTGCAAAAGGTGGTGCTGACGCGCCAGTTCCGCTTCCCGGTGTTCGTCAACGGCCACGACGGCATGCTGATAGAGGCCGCCGCCGGCTTGCTGGACAATGCCTCGCCGGAGGAGCGCATTCGCGCCGAGGCTGAGGAGGAAACCGGCTATCGGGTGCAAAACGTGCAGAAGGTGTTTGAGGCCTACATGAGCCCCGGTTCGGTGACCGAAAAACTGCATTTCTTTGTTGGGGAATATGATGCCGACAGCCGGGTGAGCGACGGCGGCGGGGTGGAGGCGGAAGGCGAAGACCTCGAGGTGATCGAGATGCCGTTGGCGGACGCTCTGCACGCCATCCGGCAAGGAATTATCGTAGATGCCAAAACCATTATGCTGCTGCAGTTTGTGGCGCTTAACCGTACCCTGGAGAATAGCTTATGAGTGCTCAATTGATTCTGATAGCCGGCCCGTACCGCAGCGGCACCGATGGCGATCCGCAGCGCATTGCCGCTAACCTGCACCGTTTGGAGCAGGCGGCGCTCGAGGTGTATCAGCGCGGGCATGTGCCGGTGATTGGCGAATGGCTGGCGCTGCCGTTGGCGGCGGCGGCCGGTTCAACCCAATTGGGGGACGCGGTAAGCGAGGCGTTTCTCTATCCGGTGGCCCATCGGCTGATTGCCCAATGCCAGGCTATTTATCGCATTGAAGGCGCATCGGCGGGGGCGGATAACGACGTGCGGCTGGCCAATGAGCGCGGGTTGAATGTCTATTACCGCCTGGACGATATTCCGCAAGCGAAATGAACAGGGGGCGAACATGTTCGCCCTGAATGACCCAATAGCGGGCGCAGCCTGTAACCGGTGACGGTTTGGTCAATCCCCGGTGGCAGGCCCGGCCGACTAAACCTCGCCCAGAACAAACCTCAATCCGCTAATCAATTTATCCATGCCGGCTTCCACCTTGCTGCGTGGGCAACCGACGTTCAGCCGCAGGAAGCCGCGCCCCTCTTCGCCGTAAGTGAAACCCGGCATAATCGCGACCTTCTCGCGGTCGATCAGCACCTGTTGCAGTTGGCTGTCATCAACGCCCAGCGGGCGCAGATCGATCCAGGCCAGATAAGTGGCCTGCGGCGGCTGCCAGTCGAGCATAGGAAACGCCTGGTTCAGCCGTTCGGCAACGTAGGTCAGGTTGTCTTGCAGGTAATCGCGCAGTGCATCCAGCCAGGGCTCGCCGTGGCGATAGGCAGCAATGTGCGCCACCACCGCCAACACCGCCGGTGAAGACAGCCCGTCGCGGCTTTTCAGCAGTTGGGTGTAGGCGTCGCGAGCGGTATCGTCGCTGATAAACCCGTAGGCGCCGGTCAGCGCCGGAATATTGAAGGTTTTGGAGCCGGAGGTCAGCAGGGCCCAGGGCGTGGTCGCCACCTGGCTCCATGGCGTGTGGCGCCTCTCGCCCCACACCATGTCCATATGGATCTCATCGCTGATCACCCGTACATCATGGCGTTCGCACAGCTCGGCCATCTGCTGCAACTCCGCCGCGCTCCACACCTTGCCGGTCGGGTTGTGCGGGCTGCACAACAGCAGGATCTTGGTTTGCGGCCGCGCCAGCAGCGCTTCCAGGTGCGCCATATCGCACAGCCATTGGTCGCCTTTTTTGTGCAACGGGCAGGCCAACAGTTGACGCTGATTACCGAGGATCACCTTATAAAAGGCGTCATAGGCCGGCGTGTGAGTGACCACGAATTCCCCCGGCGCTGACCACAGGCGGATCATCTGCGCTGCCATGTAGATCACCGACGGACCGTAAACCGCCATCCCGGTGTCGATCGGCGTATTGAAGCGCTGCTGATACCAGTGGCGCACCGCGCCGAGAAAATCCTCATGCTGCCAACGGCTGTAGCCCAGCACGCCGTGCTGCAGGCGTTGTTGCAGCGCCTCGATAATGCAGGGGGCGGTAGCGAAATCCATATCGGAGATGGTGAACGGCAGCAGGTCATCGCTGCCAAAGCGATCGGCAATGTAATCCCACTGCGTGCACCAGGTGCCGTGCCGATCGACCGGAGTAGAAAAATCAAACATGCGACGCTCCCTGCAGGGCGGCAGCAGGAAGCGCCGCCGCTATCAGTGAGTCTAATTCATCTTTTACCGATTGTACCTGCGGGCCGATCACCACTTGCAGATTATGGTCATTGAGGTGCACTACGCCAATGGCGCGGTTGGCCTTCAGCGCCGCGTCATCCACCTGGCTCATGTCGCTGACCGACAGGCGCAGGCGGGTGATGCAGTTATCCAGCGAAACGATATTTTCGCTGCCGCCCAGCGCCGCCAAAATGGCCGACACGTTATAACCGGATTTACCGACCACGCCTACCTGTGCGCTTTGGCTGGCGGCGGTGTCGCTCTCGCGGCCCGGCGTTTTGATGTTAAAGCGCTGGATGGAGAAGCGGAAAATGGCGTAGTAGGCGGCAAACCAGATGGCGGCGACAATCGGCACCAGATACCACTTGGTGGCGGTGCCGTGCAGGATGCCGAACACCACGAAATCGATGATATTGCCGTCGGTGTTACCGATGGTCACGCCCAGCAGCGCCATCAGGGTGAAGCCCAGCCCGGTCAGAATGGCGTGGATGAAGTACAGGAAAGGGGCTACGAACAGGAACAAGAACTCGATCGGCTCGGTGGTGCCGCCGACTACGCAGGCCACCACGCCGGAGATCAGCAGACCCTTAATTTTATGTCGGTTTTCCGGCTTGGCGCAGTGATACATCGCCAATGCTGCACCCGGCAGGCCGCCGAGGAACGCCGGCATTTTACCCTGCGACAGGAAGCGGGTAGCGCTTTCGGCAAAGCCGGTGGTGGTTGGGCAGGAGAGCTGCGCCTGGAAAATGGTCAGGGCGCCGCTGACGCTGTGGCCGCAAACGTCCAGCGTGCCGCCCGCTTCGGTAAAGCGGATCAACGCCACCAGAATATGGTGCAAACCGAAGGGTAACAGCAGGCGTTCGCCGGTGCCGAAAATCATCGGGCCAAAAGCGCCCGCGCCGTTGATCACCCAGCCGAGGCCGTTGATGCCGGCGGCGAACCAGGGCCAGATCAACGGAATAACCAGCCCGCACAGGCCCAGCACCAGGGTGGTGACGATCGGCACAAAGCGGGTGCCGCCGAAGAACGCCAGCGCATCAGGCAGGCGGATGGTATTGAAACGCTCATGCAGCAGATAAACGATGATGCCGACGATCACCGCGCCCAAAATGCCGGTGTCGATTGACTGGATACCGAGAATGTTCTGGATGTTATTGGCTTTTAACACCAGCGGGTCGGTGGTGGGCAGAATGCCGGTAGTGGTCAGATAAAAATTGGTGGCCAGGTTGAGCACGGCAAAACCGACAAAGCCGGAGAATGCGGCGACGCCTTTGTTTTCACGCGCCATGCCCAGCGGAATGGCGATGGCGAACATCACCGGCAAGAAGCTAAAGGCAAAAGAGCCCATCTTGTTCATCCAGGTGAACAGCAACTGGAAGGCGGGGTGGCCGATAAAAGGCAGCAGAGTGATGACATCGCGGCTGCTCAGCGAACTGCCGATCCCCAGCATGATGCCGCAAAAAGACAGCAAGGCGACGGGCAGCATGAATGTCTTGCCCAGGCTCTGGAAAAACTCCCAGAGCGTTATTTTTTGTTTTTTAGATGCTGGCATGACCGGCGGCTCCTGGCGAAAAAAACGTGCAAAAGTGATGTGTGCCCCTGTTAGGTAAAAATAAGATAAAACGTTTTACCTAGCAAAAATGCGCCGCTAATCACAATTATGGCAGGTGCTTTGCGGTGACAATGGTGATGCCAGTAAAACGTTTTACCGAACAGAAAGATTCGGTATACCATGGCTTCACAGACAGGCCCTATGGTTTTCAGGCTGCAGCGTTTGCACAATATGCCCAGGATCGGGCTTGCAGGGGTTATGACTATCAAAAAGATCACCATCACCGATGTCGCACAGCTGGCCGGCGTCTCCGTCACCACCGTTTCACTGGTACTGAGCGGCAAGGGCCGTATTTCGGCCACCACCGTGACGCGGGTCAATGAGGCGATCGAACGGCTGGGCTATGTGCGCAACCGCCAGGCGGCGACGTTACGTGGCGGTGAATCAGGCGTGATAGGGCTGATCCTGCGCGATATCTGCGACCCTTTTTATGCCGAAATGACCGCGGGCTTAAGTGAGGTGCTGGAGGCGCACGGCAAAGTGTTGTTCCTCACCCAGAGCGGCCGCGACGGCAAAGGGCTGATGCGCTGTTTTGATACGCTGCTGGAACACGGCGTCGACGGTATGGTGCTGGCGGGGGGGATGCGTTCGGCGGCGGGCCTGAAGGAAAAGGCTGCAGAGCAGGGCGTTCCTCTGGTGTGCGCCGCGCGTTCGAACGGGCTGGAAGGCGTCGACGTGGTGCGCCCGGACAACATGCAGGCCGCCAAGATGGCCACAGAATTCCTGATCAAACGCGGCCACAGCCAAATTGCCTATCTGGGCGGCCAGAGCAGCTCGCTGACCCGCGCGGAACGGTTGGGGGGCTTTTGCGCCACGCTGGTGCAGTATGGCCTGCCTTTCCGCTCCGAATGGATTGTCGAATGCGATGACCATCAGCGGGCGGCGGCGGAGGCGGCGGAAAACCTGCTGCGCCAATACCCGAACATCAGCGCACTGGTGTGTCACAAGGCTTCGGTGGCGTTGGGCGCTTATTTCGGCATTGTGCGCAGCGGGCGCAGCATAGGTTCGGAAGGCGTGGACACCTATTATGGCCAACAGGTGGCGCTGATTGGCTTTGGCGACGTGCCTGAAGCCGAACTGACCGAACCGCCGCTGACCCTGGTGTCCGGCTCGGCATTGGAGGTTGGGCGCAGCGCGGCTTCACGCTTGTTGCAGCGGATTGGCGACGCCGGGCTGCCGGCGCAAAACGTCATTCTGCCGCCGCGACTGATCGAGCGCGGTTCTGCCTAAGCCTGTTCTTGCCGGGCCTGCTGTTGCAGCCAGCCTTCGAAGGTTTTCATCGCCGGGGTCATTACGCGGGATTTCAGGTGGGTCAGCCAATAGCCGCCCAGGTTCGCTTCGGCGGCAAAAGGGCGCACCAGCAGCCCTCCCTGCAACTCTCTGGCGAACATACTGGCGGGAGCCAGCGCCACACCGCCGCAGTTTATCGCGCCCTCGACCATCAATCTCGACGCATCGAACACCGGGCCGTTAATGCGCCAGGGGGCGATCTGCGCGGCGGCAAACCAGCGTTCCCATTCATCCTTGCGATAACTGCGCATCAACAGCTCGTTTTTAAGATCTTCCGGTGAACGCAGCCGCACGGCGACTGCCGGCGGGCACAACACCGTCAACGGGGCGTCAAACAGCTTGATATTGCAGGTCGCGGGCCACAGTCCCTCGCCGAAGCGAATGGCGAAATCCATGCCGTCCGCCGACAGATTAACCAGATTGTTGTTGGTCAAGATGCGCAGATCGATAAACGGATGGGCCTCCCTGAACGACGCCAGCCGCGGCATCAGCCAGCCGACCGCAAAGGTGCCGACCACCGCAATCGTCAGTACCTCATGAAAATGGCCGCCTTCAAACTGCTGCAGTACCGACTCGATGCGGTCAAAGGATTCGGTTAACACCGGCAGCAGCGCCTGGCCTTCTTCGGTAAGATCCAGACCGCGCGGCAGGCGCTTGAACAGCACAATGCCCAGTTGTTCTTCCAGCATTCGCACCTGCTGGCTGACGGCAGCCTGAGTCACGCTCAGTTCCAGCCCGGCGCGGGTAAAGTTAAGGTGGCGGGCGGAGGATTCAAAAGCACGCAGTGCATTCAGCGGCAGTCGGTTACGCATAACAACCTATAAGTTTTTCTTTTGGCTAGGTGAAATTATTATCGCTTGTCAGGTGAGGGATAAACACCGATATTTTGCGCACTCGTTGCGGTTATCCTGCAACGAGCCAAGGAATAATCGATGCCCATGCCTTTCAGGCCGCAGCGTTGTTGGCTGCAACGTGAAATTCACCGGGTATAATCACTCAAGGATAGGGTTACGCCGACTGACAAAAAAATCTATTGGCGGCGGCCCTTCAACACAATGAGCTTGTTATCATGAAGAGAACCCATAAGCTGGCGGTGGCGCTGCTGACCGCACTGGCGATACCGGCAGGCCATGCCGCAGATAAAGCCGACATCGATGCCATCATTCAACCGCTGATGCAGAAATACGGCGTGCCGGGCATGGCGATCGCGGTATCGGTGGAAGGGAAACAGCAGTTTTATCATTATGGCGTGGCGTCCAAACAAACCGGCAAACCTATCACCAATCAGACGCTGTTTGAAATCGGCTCACTGAGCAAAACTTTCACCGCCACGCTGGCGGCCTACGCCAACGATGAGGGCAAACTGTCGTTCGCCGAACCGGCCAGCCGTTACCTGCCGGAGCTGCGCGGCAGCGCGTTTGACCATGTCAGCCTGCTGAATCTGGCGACCCACACCTCCGGGCTGCCGCTGTTTGTGCCGGACGAGGTGACCAACGACGCGCAGTTGATGGCCTATTACAAGCAGTGGCAGCCACCTCAACCGGCGGGCAGCACCCGCGTTTATTCCAATCTGGGTATCGGCATGCTGGGGATGATCACCGCCAAAAGCCTGAACCAACCCTTTGCTCAGGCGATGGAGCAACGCTTGTTCCCGGCGCTGGGGCTGACGCACAGCTACATTGACGTGCCGACCGGCCAAATGGCGAATTACGCCCAGGGCTACAACAAAAAAGACCAGCCGGTGCGGGTCACTCCGGGACCTCTGGATGCCGAATCCTACGGCGTCAAATCCAATGCGCAGGATCTGATCCGTTACCTCGAAGCCAATATGCAGGTCGCGAAGGTAGGGGATAAATGGCGCAAGGCGCTGGACGAAACCCATACCGGCTATTACCGGGCGGGGGTATTCACCCAGGATCTGATGTGGGAAAGCTACCCTTATCCGGTGGCGCTGGCACGCCTGACGGAGGGCAACAATGCCGGGATGATCATGAACGGCACTCCGGCCACCGCCATTACGCCGCCACAACGGGAACAGGGTGCGACCTGGTTCAATAAAACCGGCTCGACCGGCGGCTTCTCTACCTACGCGGTGTTTTTGCCCAAGCAAAAGATTGCCGTGGTAATGCTGGCCAACAAATGGTTCCCGAATGACGATCGGGTAGCGGCCACTTACCGTATCGTGCAGGCGCTGGAAAAACCTTAAGTCGCCGCCTCAGGGCGCCGCAATGGCGCTCTGAGGCATATCCTGCAACACCTGTTTCTCGCGCATAAAATCAATAAATACCCGCAGCTTGAGCGGCATATGGCGGCTGGCAGGGAAATAGATGAAAAAACCGGGCGAATCGCCGGCGTAATCCGCCAATACTTCCACCAACCGCCCGCTTTCCAGCTCGCGCTGCACCGTCCCGCGAAAGCGCTGGGTCATGCCCAGCCCCGCCAGCGCGGCGTCTTTTATCAGCCGATCCTCATTGAAAATCAGGCTGCCGCCGACCTCCAGCGTCAGATGCCCGTCATTCTGCCTGAAATACCAGGGCTCAAATTTGCCGCTGCCGGGGAAACGGTAGCGCAGGCAATTATGCTCGCTCAGTGCCGCCGGCGTAAGCGGTTCGCCGCGCTGCGTCAGATAGCCGGGAGAGGCGATCACCACCCGCCGTTGGCCGTTATCGATCGGCACCGCAATCATGTCTTTCTGCAACATCGCGCGCATACGGATGCCGGCATCGAAGCTGCCGAGCACCAGATCGGAAAAATGGTCGTCGGTAAACAGTTCAAGCTGTACTTCGGGGTAACGTGCCTGAAACTCCGCCAGATAAGGCATCACCAGCAGGGACGCGGCCAGTTGCGGCAAGGTAATGCGCAGCAGGCCGGAAGGTTGCCCGCGCAGGGTGCGGAGATCGTCCGCCGCCACGTCGATTTGGTTCATTGCCGGTGACACCCGTTGGTAAAAAATCTTCCCTTCATCACTCAGCCGTACCGAACGACTGGTGCGGTTGAACAGCCTGACGCCCAGCCGGGTTTCCAGTGCCTGAATGTTTTGCGACACTGCCGGTGGCGTAACCCCCAGGTGGTTGGCTGCCTGAGTAAAGCTGCCCAGCCGGGCAACGGCTTCGAAGAAGGGTAGCAACTGCAACAGTGAACTCATCGATCGCTAATTCCTGCTTAATGATTCATTAAGTAACCCGGTATTTAATTTTATAATAGACGGGATAGACTGATTCTATTCCTTCAAAGAGAACAACAAAACATGTCGACAGTGAATCAGTCATTAGCAGAAAGAGTGCAGGCGGTCAGCCAGCAGGCGATCGATGAAGGGCGCATCGTGGGTAGCGTAGTGCTGGTGGCGCAACGGGGCGAACTGGTTTACGCCGGGGCCAGCGGCTACGCCGACCGCGAGTTGCAGCGGCCTATGCGGCGTGAAACGTTGTTCCCTCTGTCTTCGGTGTCCAAACCTTACATCACGCTGGCGGCGATGCGCATGGCCGAGCAACAAAAGCTGAGCCTGGACGATGCCGTAAGCCGCTGGTTGCCGTGGTTCACCCCGGCGCTGGCCGATGGTCGTCGCCCGGAGATTAAAATCCGCCACCTGCTGAGCCACACCGCCGGATTGGATTACCGCTTTAATCAGCCCGCAGAGGGATCATACCAGCGGCTGGGTGTTCAAGACGGCCTGGAGCTGTCGTCAATGACGCTGGAGCAAAATTTGCGTCTGTTGGCGCAGGCGGAACTGCTGGCCGAACCGGGCAGCGTATTTAATTACTCACTGGCGATCGACGTGCTGGGAGCGGTGCTGGAGCAGGTGGCGGGCGTTCCGTTGTCGCAGCTGTTCGGCGAGTGGGTAGCGCAGCCGCTGGGCTTGGGTAATACCGGTTTTTACACCGCCGATGCCGATAATCTGGCGAAGACCTATTACAACGCTGCCGTACGGCCCGAACCTATGTACGACGGCATGGTGTTGACGCTGCCGGAAGGGTTTGGTTTTGATATAGAACTGGCGCCATCGCGGGTGCTTGATCCGCAGGCCTTTGCATCAGCCGGTGCCGGCATGGTCGGTGACGCCGACGACGTACTGCGGCTGGTGGAGACGCTGCGTACTGGCGGTGAGGGCATTTTGCAGCCGGCGACCGTGGCGCTGATGCGCCAGCCGCACGTTGGGGCTGAAGCCGAGGTTCAGGGGCCGGGCTGGGGATTTGGTTTCGGCGGCGCGGTTCTTGCGGATGCGCAACTGGCGGCAACGCCACAGCACAATGGCACCCTGCAGTGGGGGGGCGTTTATGGACATAGTTGGTTTTACGATCCGCAGGCGGCATTAAGCGTGGTGGCGCTGACCAATACGGCGTTTGAAGGCATGAGCGGGATGTATCCACAGCAGATACGCGATGCGGTGTACGGGAGAGGGGAATAAAACCGGGGCTCCGTACAGGAGCCCCGGCGAACAACGATTTATTGCTTACTGTGCCGGTGCAGGAACGGCGTCCTGAGCCGGTGCTTCATCTTGTGCCGGCGCACCCAGCAGGCCGAACATGCCGATGAACTCTTGCAGCGTCATTTTATTGCCGTTCAGATCAACCTGGTTGTCGGCGTAGTGGAAGCTGCTGCCAATCACGTCGTCTTTCAGGGTGGTCAGTTTGAACATCTGGCCCATCGCCGCCAGCCCTTGCACCTGTTGCTGTGCCAGCTTTTGCGCTTCTTCCGCGCTATAGCCTTGCAGCAATGCCGTCTGTGAGGTGGTTTCGGTGGCCATCGCGACCGGAATGCTCAGGCTGGCGTCCAGTTTTTTCACCGAACGGGCAATCAGCTGGTCCGGAGATTGTGCCGGGGAGCCGGCCTGTGCCGGATCGGTCAGGTCCAGATTCAGGGTAAAGGTACTTTCACCCTTGCTGTTTTTCCAGCTCAGCGGGGCGATGCTGATGTTCGGGTTGCCTTTCAGCAGCAGCGGCAGGTTTTGCAGCAAGATATCGGTGGTTTGCTGCTGGTAAGCGACCGGATCGACAGGTTGACCCTGTTGCAGCATCGCCAGCGCTTGCTGGTTGTAACGGTCGGCAAACTCTTTCAGCGACTTGGCGTCCAGTTTGTCGATTCTCAGCGACAGTTTGCCGGAGCCGAAGTCGCTGTTCTGGATTTTCAGCGCATCCATGGTGTAATCGATCTGGCCGTTCAGGTTGCTGTCTTTCTCGCCGAACTTGCTTGCCAGATTAAAGCCGTCCAGCGTCAGGGTATCTTTACCGTCAACGGCAACCTTGATCTGCTTCACCGCCATGTTCTGGTCGCCCAGGCTGAGATCGAACTGGCCGGCATGAGTCTGGCTCTTCAGCGTGGCGCCCTGCAAGGTAACCTGTTCGATTTGGCCGAACTGGTTAGGGCCGCTGATCACGGCGCTGTCGCTGCCGGCGTCCAGGGTGAAGGCCTTCATATCGCGCGAGACATCGGCATTGATGGTGGCACCGCTGAACTTCAGCGCCGATTTGTCTTTGGTGTATTCCAGCGGGATCACGTCAATGGCCGACGAGGTGTCGCCGCTGTATGAAATGCGCGAGTCGGCAGTGAACAGCGACTTGCCTTTGGTAATGTCAAACAGGCCCTTGGTTGCCGGGGTATTTTCCAGCTCGGTATGCACCGAGGCCATGCTTGGCAACAGATTGAATTTTTTCAGTTGGGCGAACGGGAAAGGGCCGTGATCGATGGTTTCCAGGAACGCCACTTCGTCGCCGGGTTTCAGTGCGGCATCGTCGGTGGTGACGCTGCCGTCGGCGCGCAGCACATAACGGATTTTACTGCTGAAAATGCCGCGCTGGTAATTTTCATACCCCAGTTTGACACCGGCTTTCGGCAGGTAGGCTTTCAGCTGGCTGTTGGCGTTATCAACCACTTCACCCATCCGTTGCTCGATCAGTTTGCCGGTGTACCAGGAAGCCCCGGTCCATGCCGCGCCAAGAACCACAATGACGCTGACAGCGACTAACGATTTTTTCATAGTTCTGTTCATCCTTTATTAAGCCATCTGTTGCAAACAGATGGATGGGCAAGTTTGGGCCAACAAAAAAACGCCCGCAGGCGTTTAATTGTGAAGGTAACCCACTCTTTTTAGCAACTAATTTGCTGAAATTTACCGAGTGACTACGGCAACAGATTATAAACGCGCGCGATTCGGCCTGAACCGCTAACGCTGACCGGGGACTCGAAAGCGCCGATAAAGCAGGACTCACCCGGCTTCAGCGCCAGTTGCTGACCCTGTTTTTCCAGCACCGCTTCGCCTTCGACGCAGAACACGATGGCCGCGCTGTTTTGCGCCAGCGTCTGCGGTGTAGCGGAAAGATCGTGCAGCGAGAAGGCAAAATCCTCGACCGGGATCGGGAAGAACAGCTCATCGCCGCGTTTTTCCGGTTGGGTCAGCAGGCCGGAAACCGGCTGCGGACGGAACTGCAGGTTGGCCAGCAATTCAGGAATATCGATAAATTTAGGCGTCAGACCTGCGCGCAGCACGTTGTCCGAGTTGGCCATGACTTCCAGCGCCACGCCTTTCAGGTACGCATGCGGTGTTTCGGCATACAGGAACATCGCTTCGCCCGGTTTGAGTTGCACCACATTCAACAGCAGCGGCGAGAACAGGCCGCTGTCGTCCGGGTAGAAACCGGCGATAAAGCGCAAAGTATCCCAGGGTTCGCCCTGTTGGTTGTTCAGCGCGGCTTTCAGCACCCCGAGCGCCAGCGACTTCTGCTCTCCGCTCATCGCCAGCAAGCTGGCAAACAGCGTTGACAGGTGCGCGACGTCCGGTTGTTGCAGGAAGGCGGCGATATCATGGTGCGCACCGGCAATCGGCTGCAGCAGAGAAACGATGTCTGACAGCTCGCGGAAGCCGTTCATCGCCAGGAACGGGGTCAGCGCAAACACCAGCTCCGGTTTGTGGTTTGGGTCCTTATAATTGCGCTCGGCCGCATCCAGCGGAACGCCGGCGGCGTTTTCTTTGGCAAAACCCACAACGGCGGCGGACTTGCTGGGGTGCACCTGGATCGACAGCGGCTGATCGGCGCACAGTACTTTGAACAGGAACGGCAGTTCGCCGAAGCGGTGGGCAACGTCGGCACCCAGCTGTTTGGATTGGTCTTCATCAATGAGGTCGCGCAGCGATCGCAAATTACCGTTGGCATCCGCCACGCGGGAACTGCTCTTCGGGTGAGCGCCCATCCACAGCTCCGCCATCGGTTGCCCCTGCGGATTGGCGATGCCATACAGCCGGGTTAAGGCGTCGTGACTGCCCCATGCATAGTTTTGCACTGCGTTGGTCATTTTTTGCATCTTGATAAACATCCTTTGCGTTCGCCGCCAAAGTGGCGGGAGTAGCTAACTGATATAGGGCTAAAACAAGCAGACTCTGCGCACCCATCATACGCTCATCCGATGGCGCTCAATCAGGTGCGCGATCAAACAAGGGGTGCACTTGCGTCCTTCAGACGGTAAATAACATTTGCAGCGCGCTGCTGTTCGGTATTGGCAAAGTATAACGTGATAACAATAAGCGTCACAAATGCCTCTGGCGGTTCGACGGGGTTGCGGTTGGGTAAAAAAACGCCGGTAAAAAGGGATTGTGAAGAGGGTGTTGCACCGGCAGGTTTTGCTCTGGCTATTAATGGAAACGCAAAATGCCGTTTTGGCGTTATTTTACACCGTTATATTTCAATGTGTGAATTCTGACGTGAATTATTACTCACTGAATATTTATATCATCATTATGTGGTTTTTTTATTGGCAACCACACAAAGGGCTTAAATCGGAAAACAGTACCGTTCTACAGTGCACGCAATTAAATGGATTCTTTTGATTATGGCTATTTAAACGCTGAGGCGCTGATGAAAAAATTATTACTGGTTTTGATTATGTGTACTTCCGGCGCCCATGCGGCTGTCGTTGTTACCCATGCTTATGGTTATGCTGTTCGTCGTCCGGTTGTGGTGGTGCCGCGGCCGGTGGTCGTCGCTCCCGCGCCGATTATCGTGGCACCGGCGCCGGTTGTGGTCACCGCGGCACCGACGGTAACTCATCCCGTCGCGGCAGCGGCCACTGCGGTGGGCGTCGGGATTTATCGTCACAATGAACGGCAGGATGCTTATGATGAAATTAATCATCTTCAGGATGAAAGGATTAATGCCTACAATCAGCATCATCATTAACTCATTCACAACAGAGTAGCGGAAATAGCGGCGCCAAGCGTCTGGTGGCGCTTTTTTATTGTATTGACACATAATGAAGAGACGGCGGACCACAGGGATGACCGAGGAAGGAAATAATAGCCATGCATTAAAAAAGGCAATGAAGAAAAAATGCTGTGAGGTAACTCTCTTAATGCGAATAGTTATTATGTCACTATACTGAATGGGCGTGTCGACGGGCTTGAGCGCGTTGGCGTAATCGTACATTTTTAGGAATTGTACTAAGGAGACAGTGATGGCAGCCGTTCGTATTGAAAAAGACTCCATGGGGCCCATCGAAGTGCCGGCCGATCGGCTATGGGGCGCGCAAACGCAGCGTTCTCTGGCGCATTTTCGCATTTCTTCCGAAAAGATGCCGACAGCATTGATTCATGCACTGGCGCTGACCAAACGCGCCGCCGCCGGGGTAAATCGGGATCTTGGGCTGCTGCCTGCGGAACGTGCCGATGCCATTATCAACGCCGCCGATGAGGTGTTGGCGGACAAACACCCGGACGAATTCCCTCTGTCGATCTGGCAAACCGGTTCCGGCACCCAAACCAACATGAACATGAACGAAGTGCTGGCCAATCGCGCCAGCGAGCTATTGGGCGGGGTTCGCGGCGAAGAGCGGCGCGTGCACCCGAACGATGACGTCAACAAGAGCCAGAGCTCCAACGACGTGTTCCCGACCGCGATGCACGTGGCGGCGGTGATAGCGGTGCGCGAGCATCTGATCCCCGAACTGAAAGTGCTGCACAAAACGCTGAGTGACAAAGCGGAAGCCTTCCGCGATATCGTCAAAATCGGCCGCACCCATCTGCAGGACGCCACACCGCTGACGCTAGGCCAGGAAATTTCCGGCTGGGCGGCGATGCTGCAACATAATTTGCAGCACATCGAAGCCAGCATTCCGCACATTTGCGAGCTGGCGCTGGGCGGCACGGCGGTGGGGACCGGGCTGAACACCCATCCTGAATATGCGGTGCGCGTTGCCAGGGCGCTGGCCGACTTGGCCCAACAACCGTTCGTTACCGCGCCCAACAAATTTGAAGCCTTGGCGACCTGCGATGCGTTGGTGCATGGGCACGGCGCGCTGAAAGGGCTGGCGGCCTCATTAATGAAAATCGCCAATGATGTGCGTTGGTTGTCCTCCGGCCCGCGTTGCGGCATCGGCGAAATTTCCATCCCGGAAAACGAACCGGGCAGCTCCATCATGCCGGGCAAGGTCAACCCGACCCAGTGCGAGGCGATGACCATGCTGTGCGCTCAGGTGCTGGGCAACGACGTGGCGGTGAATATCGGCGGCGCCTCCGGTAACTTTGAACTGAACGTGTTCCGCCCGATGGTGATCCACAACTATCTGCAGTCTATCCGGCTGCTGGCCGACGGCATGCAGGGCTTTAATGAGCACTGCGCGGTGGGCATCGAACCCAACCGCGATCGCATTAGCCAGCTGTTGAACGAATCCTTGATGCTGGTTACCGCCTTGAATACCCATATCGGCTATGACAAAGCGGCGGAAATCGCCAAGAAAGCGCATAAAGAAGGGCTGACGCTAAAAGCCGCAGCGCTGAAACTGGGTTACCTGACCGAGCAGCAATTCGATCAATGGGTGCGCCCGGAAGAAATGGTAGGCAGCATGAAGAAGTAACCTCCCACCGTTGATCGTCACCGGGGGCGCAGTTCATTCATGACTGCGCCCCTTTCGGTATCAGCGTAAAGCGTCGAGTATCGGCAACAGGCTCAGCGGGTCTGGCCGCCGGGTGTAATCGGCATTCACTTCGGCATAAAGGATTCGGCCATCCTGGGCGATGACATAGCGTGCCGGCATCGGGAGCGTGCCGCTGTCGTCCTGATTTAACGTGGTTAAATCGAGATTGAGTCGGTTGAGATACAGCTCGCGCAGGCTGTCCGGCAGCGTATAACGTAGCCCGAAAAGTGCGGCCAGTTGATTGCCATGATCGCTAAGCAAAGGAAAGGTGAGCGCATTGTCGCGGATTGATTGGCGGTTGCCGCGCGTCGTCTGGGGGGAAATTGCCACCAGTTGCGCCTGGCGGGATCTCAATTCCGGCTGAGCGGCTTCCAGTGCCTGTAGCTCGATGTTGCAGTAAGGGCACCACGCACCGCGAAAGAAGTTGATAATCAACGGCCCATTCGCCAGAAGATCGTGGGAAGACAAGCGCGTATTTTCCGCATCCGGTAACTCAAACGCGGGGGCTTTATCGCCGCATTTCAACGCTCGTGCAGCGGCGCCGGTGGCGTTAAGTTCATTTATTGTGCGGCGCATCAGCTCATGATCCTGTGCCTCCAGCGTAAAGGGCAATTTACCGGCTTCAAATTCAGCCTTGAAGGCGTCGAGTTTGTCCTGAAGTTTCATCATGGCTCCTGTTGGGGGGACGTTATTATCGCCATCTTGCCCATTCCTTAACGGCCAGTGTAGACTGCCAAAATAGCTAATGGTTATTCCCTTAAGGAATGATGTGGGCAAATTTTCTGATTTGGAAACCTTTATTTGCGTGTGCGAAACGGAGTCTTTCACCGCCGCCGCCCGCAGATTGAACGTAGGGCAACCGGCGGTTTCAAAAACCGTGGCCCGGCTCGAACAACAGTTGAATACGCGACTGATGCTGCGCTCTACGCACGGGTTGCGGCCCACGGATGCCGGCCAACAGCTTTATCAACGGGCGAAACGTATCCTGAATGAACTGGCGGAAACGGAATCCTTGGTTCGGGAAGGCGGAGCGGGATTAAGCGGCAGGCTACGGGTTTCCTCCGCGGCGGTATTTGCCCGAATAGTCGCCTTGCCCGATTTAACCGCCTTTCTGCAAGCCAACCCTCGTTTGGGCATCGATCTGTTGCTGGATGACGGCAATCTGTCACTGATAGAGGAAGGTGTGGATATCGCGCTTTGCACCGGCAACCTGGACGACTCGACCTTTACCGCTCGCAAATTGGGTGAAATAGAACAATGCGTAATGGGGACCCCAGCTTACTTTTCCTCCGCAGGCGTTCCTCTGCGGCCCGAAGATTTGACGCAGCATGAAATGGTGGTCTATCAACGCCGTAGCGGCGCTGAAAATTGGTCATTCAGCCGGCATGGGGAAACCCGGTCTCTGCGTTTACAGGGGCGAATGCGGGTCAATGCCGCTGAATGCTTGCGTGAGTTGGTGCTGTCTGGATTTGGCACCACTGTGGCCGGCGAAGGGTTGTTTCGCAGTGAATTGCAAAGTGGGGCCGTTATGAAGGTCATGACCGATTGGCAATTGCCGCCGTTAGAACTCTGGGCCGTATTTCCTGGCGGCCATTTCGCCCCCGCCAAAGCCAGGGCATTCGCCGATGTTGTCCAGCAAGCCTTGCGCAGGGAGTCATGACATGTCACGTACCGAACGTTTACTGGATCTGATGCAGATCCTGCGGCGTCATCGTTATCCGGTCGCCGGCCATGCGCTGGCACAGGAAATGAACATCAGCATGCGTACGCTGTACCGCGATATCGCCACGTTGCAACAGCAGGGGGCGGAGATCGTCGGGGAAGCGGGGGTGGGTTATGTGTTGCGTCCTGGCTTTATGCTGCCGCCGCTGATGTTCTCGCCGCAGGAAATCGAAGCGCTGGTACTGGGAATGCGCTGGGTGGGGCGGCGTGGCGACACTCAACTGGCCGGCGCGGCGAATAATGCGCTGGCGAAAATTGCCGACGTTTTGCCCGCCGCGCTGCGCGATGAGTTGGAAGCCAACACCCTGCTGATTGGGCCGATAGACGTGGCGCAGGTGGCGGACGAAACGGTGATGTTGATCCGCGATGTTATCCGCCAGGAGCGCAAGCTCGCCGTAAATTATTGCGATCTTGCCGGTAAAGTCAGCGAACGCATTCTGTGGCCGTTCGCGCTTGGCTATTTTGAACAGGCTCGCATGCTGGTCGCCTGGTGCGAGCTGCGCCAGGAGTTCCGTCATTTCCGCCTCGATCGTATCCGTCTGGCGACGCCGCTGGCGCAGCGTTACCCACGCGGCCGCCGCGGGCTGTTGAAAGAGTGGTATGAAACTCAAGGAATTACTCCCCAGTAAACAATAATCACTACTGCCAAAAACTGTCAGCAGGGCGGGCTAATTTATCGCTATCGGGAGCCGCCGGTTCCCTTCAGCCATGAGGACAGTCTGATGACAACCCCAAACATGACTCTGCTTTACGTCGATAGCCCGGAAAAAAGCGTCGTTTTCTATCGCCGGTTACTGGAGCGGGAGCCGGTGGAGTTTTCACCCACTTTCGCGCTGTTTGTACTGAGTAACGGCTTCAAATTGGCGATGTGGTCGAAGCATACCGTAGAACCGGCCGCAACGGCTGCCGGTGGTGGCGGTGAGATTGGTTTTCTGTGCGAGCAACCGCAGCAAGTAGACGCGCTTTGTCAGCAGTGGCGTGAGCTGGGGGTGGAGATTATCCAGCAACCGGTGTCGCTCGATTTCGGTTATACCTTCGTCGCCACCGATCCGGACGGCCACCGTCTGCGGGGCTACGCGCTCAACCTGTAGGCGCGTCGGTATACAGATGTAGCCGTTTGACCAGTAGCCGCAGCGGTTTGGCATCCGGTTTGTACTTGTGCTTGACCGTTGCGGCGTCGTAATTGAGCAGTTCGCCAATCTTCGGCACCTGTGCGCCGCTTTCCTCTTGGCACAGGGCGATCAGCGGCAGCGGACAGGGGTGTTGCACCTGTTTTTGCTGCTCCTGATACCACACACGGGCGATCGGCTGTACCTTCACCGGGCGTTTGATTTTCAGCACCGCCTGTTGCGGCAGGCGGCTGACATCATCGATCTCGCGGCTAACCAATTCTGCCCACTGTTCGCGATTATGTGGCGGCACTGCGCGCCCGGCCTTCAGGCTCTTTTCCAACTGAGCCAAAATATCGTCGCGTTTCACGTTTTTGATAATGTGTTTATTGGCCCAGCCGAAGCGGACCGAATCAGGGTTGCTCAGGGCGGTGATGGCGCGATAGGCGCTGAGGGTGATCAGGCCATGCAGGTGAGTGTGGACGAAATCAAACCGCTGCTCCGGCGCCAGGCCCGAATCGACGGTGATAATCTGCTCCAATTCGGCCTTAAGCCGATTAATCAGGGCGATCTGCGCCTGCAATGCCCGGTATTGCGGCAGTTCCACAGCCAGACAGATCACGCCGGGTAAGCGTACCGCCGCCTTGCTGCTGACGTTGTGTTTATTGTGATGGATAAACAGCCGCTGGTAGTGCTCCAGTGCGAGGTCGCGCGCCGCCTGGCCGACATGCTGCTCAACGGCGATCTGTTCCACCGCCGCGTGCTCTTTGCCTTTCTCGATTTCCGGCAGACTGAACACCCGTGCCGCCAGCAGCCGCAGCGGGAGGATCTGCTGGTGGAGCGCGACCAGAGCCTGCTCCAGCTCGGTGAAACACGCATTCATCCTGCCGATTAGACCGTATTTATCCATCATTCACCTCGCATTTTAGTTACAACATACAATAAGAGAACGGCAAACGAAAGGGCAACCTCAGCCACAGTGATAACACCAGGCTCCCAGCGGACCAGCCTGGCAGGGGGATTAAGGTTGCCGCCTGTTTCTGCGCACAGGCAGGCGGCAAGGACAGGGGTCAGACGCGCGCCGCTTCCGGCAGTTTCTTCAGATAATGCACTACCAGCAGAGCCAGCAGCAGCATTACGCTGATAAACGCCACTACACCGCTCCAGCCGAAGCTGTGCCAGAACACGCCGCCGAGGGTACCGGCGACGCTGGAACCGACGTAATAACAAAACAGATAAAGCGAGGACGCCTGGCCTTTGGCGCGCCGCGCCCGGCGGCCGATCCAACTGCTGGCAACCGAATGGGCGGCAAAGAAACCGGCGGTAAACAGCATCATGCCGATAAAAATAACCGCTACCGGCGCCAGTGCGGTAATCAGGATACCGATCAGCATAATCAGGATCGAAGTCAGCAGAACCGGGCCACGACCGAAACGAGAGGTCATTGCGCCAGCTTTCGGCGAGCTGTAAGAGCCGGTCAGATACACCACCGACAGCAGGCCGACAATCGCTTGGCTGAGGTGATAAGGATCGGACAGCAGGCGGTAACCAATGTAGTTGAACATAGTGACAAAGCTGCCCATCAGCAGAAAACCTTCGGCAAACAGCAGCGGCAGGCCCTTGTCGTGCCAATGCAGCCTGAAGTTAATCAGCAAGGTACGCGGGCGTAGCGAACTGGCGCGGAAATGCGTAGAGGCGGGCAAAATGCGCCAGAACATGCAGGCGGCGGCCAGCGCGAACAACCCGATCACCGCCAGCGACACACGCCAGGAGAAGAAATCGGTCAGCACCCCGGTTACCAGGCGGCCGCTCATGCCGCCGATGGAGTTACCGCTGATATAAAGCCCCATCGAAAAGGCGACAAAGCTGGGGTGGATTTCTTCGCTAAGGTAAGTCATGCCAACGGCGGCCACGCCGCTCAGCGACAGCCCAATCAGCGCACGCATCAGCAAGATACCGTGCCAACTGGTCATAAAGGCGCAAATCAGGGTGCATATGGCCGCCAGCAACAGCGCCACCACCATCACCGATTTACGGCCGATGGCATCGGACAGCGGGCCGGTAAACATCAGACCGAGTGCCAGCAGGCCGGTGGACGCCGACAGTGACAGGCTGCTTTCCGCCGGCGAGATGCCAAAGTCTTGCGACAGAACCGGCAGGATCGGTTGCACGCAGTACAGCAGGGCGAAAGTAGCCAACCCGGCAGAAAAAAGCGCCAGGGTAACGCGCATAAACTGCGGCGTTCCGCGTTCGATGTAAGGGAGTTTATTCAGGGTGGAGCGTTTGGCTTTTGGCGCAGCAGCCGCATCGTCGTTGGCGGCCAGCGTCGACGGCATGCTAGCCGCAGAACGCACAGGGGTTGTCACAGTCTTTCCTTACCGAACGTCGGGAGATTTAAACCAGCACATCATGGGTTAACAAAATGATAGGGAGAGCTCAGTTTTTTGTCTAATATATTAATAATTCAAATTAAGACGTTTAAAGTATGAATATCGAACTGAGACACCTGCGCTATTTTGTCGCCGTGGCGGAAGAACTGCATTTCGGTCGTGCTGCGGAACGTCTGCGCATTTCGCAACCGCCGCTCAGCCAGCAAATCCAGGCGTTGGAGGAAATGGTCGGCGCGCGTTTGTTGGCACGTAACAACCGCAATGTCAGCCTGACGCAGGCAGGGGAAATGTTCCTGAAAGAGGCTTATCAGGTGCTCGATCAGGTCAGCCGTGCGGCGGAGAAGGCCGCGCGACTGGAGCGTGGCGAACTGGGCGAGTTGACCATTGGTTTCACCTCTTCGGCGCCGTTCATCAGCGTGGTATCGCGCAGTTTGCGTGCTTACCGTCAACAGCACCCGCACGTGCATATAAAAATGCGTGAAGTGAACACCAAGCAACAGATCGAACCGCTGCTCAACGGCGAGTTGGATCTGGGCGTGATGCGCAATACGCGCTTGCCGGAGGTGCTGAAACATCAACTGTTGCTGTGCGAGCCACTGGTCGCGGTGGTGCCGGAAGGGCATCCGCTAACCCATGTTGCGCCCGGCACCTTGCGTTTCCAGCATCTGGCGGAAGAACCCTTTGTGTTTTTCTCGAGAGAGGTAGGCACGGCGCTGCATGACGAAATCCTGTCGCTGTTGGCCAAAGCGGGGATCACGCCTTATATCACCCAGGAAGTCGGTGAAGCGATGACCATCATCGGCCTGGTGTCTTCCGGGCTGGGTATCTCTATTTTGCCGGCGTCCTTTGGCCGGGTGAAAGTCGATGGGGTGAAATACCTGCCGCTGGCGGAACCGGAGGCGATGACCGAAGTCTGGTTGGTGCATCACCGCCAAAGGGCGCTGACCGCAGCGGCCAAATCGCTGATGACGCTATTGCTGCCGTGACGGAATGCTGCGCAAATAAAACGCAATTCACGACGAAAGCAGGGAGAATTTGTGCGGCAAATCACATAACGAATCAAATAGTTGACGCTGTATTACAAAAGCCCCACCATAGCCTCTAGTCTTTATTTAGAAGCGCGAAAAATAGTAGGAGCAGGTTTGTGATTGCTGTTGGGCAGCCTGGGCATATCGATCAAATCAAACAAACAAATGCTGGGGCAGTTTATCGGTTAATCGATCAACTGGGCCCAATTTCGCGCATCGAACTGTCAAAACGCGCGCAGCTCGCCCCCGCCAGCATCACCAAAATCGTGCGTGAGCTGCTGGAAGCGCATCTGGTCAAAGAAAATGAATATCAGGACGTCGGCAGCCGTGGGCGCCCGGCGGTCGGGCTGGTGCTGGACACCGAAGCCTGGCATTACCTTTCCGCTCGCATCAGCCGTGGCACCATTACGCTCGCGCTGCGCGATCTCAGCAGTAAACTGGTGGTGGAAGAGCTGTTGCCGCTGGACGCCGAACACCCTGAACCGCTGCTAAAACGTATTCTCAGTGAAGTTGACCAATTTTTTATCCGCCATCAAAGCAAACTTGAGCGACTGACGGCGATCGCCATTACGCTGCCGGGCATGATTGATGTGGCCTCCGGCGTGGTGCACCGTATGCCGTTTTACGATGTCGTGGACATGCCGCTGGGCCCCGCGCTGGAAACCCGCACCGGGCTGCCGGTCTATCTGCAGCACGATATCAGCGCCTGGACCATGGCCGAAGCGCTGTATGGCGCCTCACGCGGCAGCCAGAACGTGATTCAGGTGGTGATCGACCACAACGTCGGGGCGGGTGTGATCACCGGCGGCCGGGTGCTGCACGGCGGCAGCCACAGCGTGGTAGAGATTGGTCATACGCAGGTCGATCCTTACGGAAAACGCTGTTACTGCGGCAACCACGGTTGTCTGGAAACCGTCGCCAGTATTGAAAACATCCTGGAGATCGCCCAGCAGCGTCTCGCGACCTCCATGAGCTCCAGCCTGCACGGCGCGCCGCTGACGGCTGAATCCCTGTGCGATGCGGCGCTGGCGGGCGATCAACTGGCCAAAGATATCATCCTCGGTGTGGGTCACAGCGTGGGGCGTATCCTGGCGATCATGGTCAACTTGTTCAACCCTGAAAAAATCCTGGTCGGTTCACCGCTGAATCGCGCGGCGGAAATCCTGCACCCGGCCATCGCCTCTTGTATTCGTCAGCAGTCGTTGCCGGCTTACAGCGACCATGTACAGGTAGAATCTACTCAGTTCTTCAACAAGGGCACCATGCCCGGCGCCGCACTGGTGAAGGAAGCCTTGTACAACGGTTCGCTGTTGGTGCAACTGTTGCAAGGGTAGCATCAGTAATACTTATCGTTTAACGACAAAAGATTGCGCTACCTCAAGCCCTGTGCGCTCAGCATCCCCTAGAATTTTCCCGTTCGTCTCCTTCGCCTTAATGCGGCGATATTTGGATTAATGGAGCATTTCGGGGCAATTAAGACATGTTAAAGCGTTTATTTGTAACAGGCACGGATACCGACGTCGGTAAAACCGTGGTTTCCCGCGCCTTGCTGCAGGCGCTCGCCGCGCAGGGCCGTTCGGTAGCCGGCTATAAGCCGATCGCGGCGCATTGTCAGGAAACCAGCGAAGGCATTCGCAATAAAGACGCTTTGGTTTTACAAGCGTCTTCGACCTTGCCGCTGTCGTACGAGGAAATTAATCCCATCACCTGTCTGGATGAGGTGTTTCACGCTAATGCCACCGAGGATATCAACTACGGCGTGATGAGCAGCGGGTTGCAGAGTTTGTCCGCCAGAGCCGACACCGTGGTCGTGGAGGGCAGCGGCGGTTGGCGTGTGCTGATGAACGATCTGCGTCCCTACGCCGAGTGGGTGATCCAGGAACAATTGCCGGTGGTATTGGTGGTGGGAATCAAGCTGGGTTGCGTCAGCCACGCCTTGTTAACCGCACAGTCGATCATTAATGACGGCTTACCTTTGTTGGGATGGGTAGCGAACCGGATTAACCCGGGGCTGGCGCATTACGCAGAAACTATTGAAGCCTTGCGTCAACGCATTCCTGCGCCGCTGTTGGGCGAAATCCCTTATCTGCCGCGCGCCGAGCAGCGCGAACTGGCGCACTATCTCGATATCTCCGCGCTGCTGAACCGTTAGGCGTTGTGATAGACCGACACTGAACGCAAGCCGCGCGACACGGTGGTGGCTATCACGCAGGCCAGCAGAATGCCGGGCAGCAAGGTGTATTCGCCGGTCATCTCAAACACCATCAACGCGGCCATGATCGGCGCGTGAGTGGTGGCGGCCAACAGGGTCGCCATGCCGGTCAACGCCATCAGCAACGGTACGGCTGCGCCCAGTTCGGGCCAGGTGGCGCACAGTTGCCCAACCAGCGAGCCCAGCGCAGCCCCGACAAACAGCGTTGGGGTGAACACGCCGCCAGGCGCGCCGGAACCACTGCTGGCAAGCACCGCCAACAGTTTGCAGATCAAAATGGCGCCGACCAGCAATACGCCGGGCGGCGCGCTGAGCAGAGACTGCACCACGCTGTAGCCATTGCCCCACACTTCAGGAAACAGCAGCGACAGCAAACCAACAATGAATCCGCCCAACGCCAGCTGTAGCGGCGGCGTCAGGCGCAGCGAGCGGAACGCATGGCCGGAAGCTGACATCGTCCACAGGAACAGCGGGCCGCAGATACCGGCCAGTATCCCGAGCAGCGCCATCAACAGATATTGCACCGGCCAGGGCGCAGGCAGCGGCTCCACCAGATACAGCGGCGCCTGGCCACCGTTGAGCAAATTAGTCACCAGCAGCGCGCTGACGGCGGCAATCACCACCGGGCCGAGCGAAGCCAGCATCAGAGTGCCAAACAGAATTTCGGCGATAAACAGGCTGCCCGCCAGCGGCGCGTGATAGGCGCTGGCCATACCGGCGGCCGCACCGCAGGCCACCCACAGTTTCCACTCTTTCTCATGGGTGAAACGCTGGGCAAATACCGATCCCACCAGCGCCGCCAGCAGGATCATCGCACCTTCGCGGCCGATAGCGCTGCCGCTGGACACCACCAGCAATGAAGCCAGGCATTTAATCAGGCTGGCGCTGACATCAAGCCGCCCGTCGCCGGTTTCTATCGCTTCCATATAATCGGTGGGCGCTATTTGCCGCTGATGCTGATAACGCTGATAAACCCACAGCAACAAACCTGCCGCCAGGCCGCCCAGAGCCGGAGTCAAGGCTCTGCGCCAGCCCGGTAATGCCGCGGCGGCGGCCACCAGGCTGCCATCTTCGTGATCGAGCAATGCCCACTCCAACCCGAGCATGGCGCGGTGAAACAGCCAAACGACCAACGCGGCGGCAATGCCCAGAAAGATGGCGGTAAACAGGCGGCGCAGCAGGGCGCGATAGTGATGCAAGTGGACCCATCGTTTCATGAGGCGGTAAAATCGTGAGAAAAATGAAAGGTTCAGTTGGGCATTGTGCTTGCCGGTCCGGCCGAAGGCCAGAGAATCTTTTTAGATTCGCTGCTGGGATCGTGGTTTCAACGGGGAAGCGATAAATTCCGTTGATTTACGGTTACGTTGTCACTAAATGTTCAAATGATGCGTTTTTCGCCATTGAAAACAGGGAAGTAGACACAGCTTACGGCAGCGTTTAACTCGGCGGGTATAATTTGATGACAATAAAAATCCAGAGCCAAACAACGCTATGACAAATAACGACTCATCTGCACCCCTCGCTCATCGCCCGCTGATTCTGATCGCCTGCATGCTGGCAATGTTCATGTCAGCCATCGAGGCGACCATTGTCGCCACGGCGATGCCGACCATCATTGGCGATCTCGGCGGTTTCTCGCTGCTGGGCTGGGTCTTTGCGGTCTATTTGCTGGCACAGGCCATCACCATTCCGATCTATGGCCGGCTGGCGGATCTATTGGGCCGCAAACGGGTATTTTTCTTTGGCGCATCGCTGTTTTTACTGGGATCGGTGTTGTGCGGTTTTTCGCCCAACATGTACTGGCTGATTGGTTTTCGGCTGTTGCAGGGGCTGGGTGCCGGGGCGATTATGCCGATTGCGACCACCATTATCGGCGATATCTACAGTGCGACCGAGCGGCCGAAGGTCATGGGCTATCTGTCCAGCGTGTGGGGCGTGTCGGCAATCATCGGTCCGTTGCTGGGGGCGTTTATCGTCCAGCATTTGCCTTGGGCGCTGGTGTTCTGGGTCAACTTGCCAATCGGCCTGCTGGCGATGTTTTTCCTCGGCCGCTATCTGCCTTCCAGTAAACAGGTGCGGAAACACGCGCTGGATCTGGCGGGCACGGCGTGGCTGACGCTGTTTGTCGCGGCGCTGCTAATGTCGCTGCTGCAGGCGGAAAGTCTGGGGTGGTGGGTGTTGCCGCTGTTGTCGCTGGCGGCGGTTTCGCTGATGCTGCTGATCCGCCAGGAACGCCGCGCGCCAGAGCCGCTGTTCCCGCTGGCATTATGGCAAAGCCGGGTGATTGTGGCCGGCAATATTGGCGGGGTGGTGATCGGTGCGGCGATGATGGGGATCAGCGCTTTTCTGCCGACCTTTATTCAGGGCGTGATGGGCGGAACGCCGCTGGAAGCCGGAACCACGCTGGCGCTGATGTCGATCGGTTGGCCGCTGGCCAGCACCCTGAGCGGGCGGCTTATGCTGATGACGTCTTACCGTACCACCGCGTTGCTGGGGGCGCTGTTGTTGGTCGCTGGCGGGTTGATCTTATTGCTGCTGCAGCCGAACGGCGGTCTGTTGTGGGGCCGGTTGGCGGCCTTTATGGTGGGCGCCGGCATGGGGCTGTGCAACACCACGTTTCTGGTTTCAGTGCAAAACGCCGCGCATCACAGCATTCGCGGCATAGCCACCGCCTGTACGGTCTTCACCCGGATGATGGGGTCGGCCATCGGCACCGCTATTCTGGGCGCAACGTTGAACCTTAACTTGCAGTATCGTCTGCCGCAAACCGCCGATCCGGTGCAGCAACTGATGGAGCCGGCGGTACGTGGCGCAATGACGCCGGAAAAGCTGGCCGATATCATTCAGCAGGTGGCCGCTTCTTTACATTGGGTGTTTTTGGTTTCCGCACTGATTTCGTTGCTGGCGCTGGCGGCGGCGATGTTGATTCCCGCGAGGCATAGGCCGCAAGGCGAGGGTGAAGAGGCGGAACAGGCATAAAGAAAAAGGAAAGGGCGCAGATTGCGCCCTGAACTGCGGTTATTGTGCGGTTTTGGTGTCCTGACTGGTGCCGGTCTGAGCCGCGTCACCGTTGTCGTCGCCGTTGCTCAGGCGGGTATAGACAATTTTCTGGGTGTCGTTTTCGCAGTGACCAACGACCAATCCGCCAGCCTGTTGGGCCTGGTCATTGGGCACGATGTCCAGCTTGAAGCCGGATTCCGGTACGCCGTTTTTGACAATTTTCTGTGAAATGTCCGCCTTCACGCTTTCGCATGAAGCCAAGGCTGCCAAGGGGGCTGCGGTTAGCAGCAGTGCACCCAGGATAAGCGCTTTTTTCATCAATTCGTCCTTATTTGAGCATGAGCTTCCTTTGTCACAATAGCAGCAATGGCGGCGGAGGTTAACGTTCGCCGCTTGCTGCGGCGTGATTAAGGATTAATCTGACGACCGGTCTGGCGATCCAGACACTTGCGGGTGTTCGGTTCCCAATAGGCGTTAACGTTCAGGCTGTCGTCGCAGCGGTCTTCGCTATCAATCGCCTTGTCTACCTTGTCGAACTCTTTCTCCACGCGGGTGTTGACCTTATGGCGCAGGGATTTGGTGTCGTTAAACTGTTCTTTGCTCTGGCGTGCCGCTTCGGTGCTCATGGCGCCGCTGTTGCTGCCATCGACGGTTACGCAGGTGCTGCCCTGAGTGCAGGTAGCAGCCAACGCTGGAGCCTGCCAGGCACCCATAAACATCAGCATGGCGACCGGCAGCATCCTGCGCAGCAGTCGTTGAGTAGAAAGTGTTTTCATCGTTTCATCCTTATGAGTTAGTGTTGCCGAAGGAAGGTAACACTGGCTTAATCGCGCCCGCGGGCGTGGCAATAAATATACCACCGAGCCTTGATGCTGCACCAGTCAAGCACCGCTTCGTTTACTTTATAGAGAGAAAATCAGTACCCATGTTAAAGACTACCCTGCTATTTTTCGCCACCGCGTTAGCCGAAATTATAGGCTGCTTCTTGCCCTACCTGTGGCTGAAAAAAAACGCCGGCGTTTGGTTGTTGCTGCCGGCGGCGGCCAGTTTGATGCTGTTTGTCTGGCTATTGACGCTGCACCCGGCCGCCAGCGGGCGAGTTTATGCGGCTTATGGCGGTGTCTATGTGGCAACGGCGCTGCTGTGGTTGCGGGTGGTGGACGGGGTTAAGCTGTCGGCGTTGGATTGGCTGGGCGCCGGGGTGGCGCTGGCGGGGATGTTGATTATCGTTTCAGGCTGGCGTGCCGCCGGATAACCCGGCGGCACGGGAAAAATCAGGACTCGCGGTGGATGTTCAACCCGGCGAAGGACTGGCTGACCGGCATGATTTCCAGCGTATTGATATTGACGTGGGCCGGCAGGGTCGCCACCCAGAACACCGACTCGGCGATATCTTCCGGCGTTAGCGCATTGGCGCCGTCGTAGATCTTGTCAACTTTGCCATCATCGCCTTTGAAGCGCACGTTGGAGAACTCGGTTCCACCCACCAGCCCAGGCTCAATGTCGGTGACGCGGATGCGCGTGCCGTGCAGATCGGCCCGCAGACCCAGGCTGAACTGTTTGACGAAAGCCTTGGTCGCACCGTAAACGTTGCCACCGGCATACGGCCAGTTGGCGGCGACTGAGCCGATGTTGATCACATGGCCAATGTTGCGTTCGACCATCGCCGGCAGCAGGGCGCGGGTCATGTTCACCAGGCCTTTGGTGTTGGTATCGATCATGGTATCCCAGTCGTCGGCGTCGGCTCTGTGCGCAGGTTCCAGGCCCAACGCCAGACCGGCGTTATTCACCAGCACATCGATTTGGCGCAGCGTTGCAGGCAACTCGTCGATCACCTGCTGAATAGCGGCGCGATTGCGCACGTCCAGGCGGACGATATGCAGCGCGTCACCCAGTTCGTCTTTCAACTCTTCCAGACGTTCAACGCGACGTCCGGTGGCAATCACCTGGTGGCCTTCGCGGATAAAACGTCGTGTGATAGCCTCGCCAAAACCTGATGTGGCGCCCGTGACAAAAATGATCATGTGACTGTTCCTCAAGTGTTTATACCCTATATGCTATTAGGATTAGCATAATCCCACATCAAGTGGCAGCGGTTATCTGCATGTGCGGTAAAAAACAGTCATCGATGCGGGCAAACGGGCAGTTTTCGGTCAGTTGGCAACGAAGGGATAAGGGCCGGGCCGCTAAACGATGATCAAGGGGGCGGCCCGGTAAAACGCTTAAAGCTGTGGCGGGACGTGGTAGACCACGCAGTCGTATTTGGTGTTTTCGCGCCGGCCGGCTGCCACGCCGCCGAGGGATTCAGCGATGCGTCGGCTGGGGGTGTTTTGCTCGGCCACCGGGTAGACAAAGTGCTGCGGCCGGTAACGCTCACTGGCCCAGACCGCCATGGCGTGGACAATTTCGCGGCCATAGCCGTGGCCCTGCTGAGTCTCTTTCACCCAAATGCCCAGTTCCGGCGTTTGGCTGTGCAGATCGTGTGCGCCGCCCATGCCGACAAACCCTTTACCGTCGCGCAGACGGGCAACAAAAATCACTTCCTCGCCTTCACGGATCAGCGGTAACCAGGCTTGCCAGACGTTGGCGAAGGCCTCCGGCGACTCCTCAGGTTCAAAATTCATAAAACGCGTCAGCGTAGGGGTAATCGCCTGGTAAACCTCGTCGGCGTCTGCTGCGGTAAATGGAGCAATCAACAACCGGTCGGTGTTAAGGCGGCACTGAGAAAGGTCACTGTGAATCATTATTATTACCTCGCTTTTCAGGCCAAAACGGCAAAAAATCCGCGCCCGTCAAAACGGGGCGGATCATCGATATTACGTTGATTAGCGACAGATGCGACTTATTTTTGCGGCAGGTGCGGTGCCAACAGCAACAGGTCGGCCTCCGACAGACGGTCCGGCGCGGTGGCGGCCTGGTGCCAATAAGGATAAATCAGTGGCGGGCGGCTCACTTCCTCCAGCCGCTGAAAGTCCTCCTCATTCAGGTGCAGATTGGCCGCTTGCAGGTTGTCCTGCAGTTGGGTGTCGTTGCGAGCACCGATCACCACCGAGGTGATGGTAGGCCGCGCCAGCAGCCAGGCCAGGGCGACTTGAGCCGCAGACACGCCGTGCGATTGGGCGATATCCACCAGCACGTCGACGATATCGTACAGCCGTTCCTCGTCGCGCACCGGTGGTTCGCCCCAGTTGGCCAGGTGACGGGTGCCTTCCGGCGCAGGCTGATTGCGGCGGTATTTACCGGAAAGCAGACCGCCGGCCAGCGGACTCCACACCAGGACGCCGACGCCCTGATCCTCTGCGATCGGCAGCAGTTCATACTCTGCCTCGCGGGCCTGCAGCGTGTAATGAATCTGCTGGCTGACCGGGCGCACCAGGCCCAAACGTTCGGCGGCGCCCAGGTGTTTCATCAGGTGCCAGCCGGAAAAATTGGACACGCCGACGTAACGCACCTTGCCGCTGCTGACCAGATGCTCCAGCGCGTGCAGGGTCTCTTCAACCGGCGTCAGGCCGTCCCATTCATGCAGTTGGTACAAGTCGAGATAATCTGTGTTTAGCCGCCGCAGGCTGGCTTCGCAAGCGCGGATCAAATGATGGCGAGACAGCCCCGCGTCGTTCGGGCCGGCGCCCATCGGGAAGCGCGCCTTGCTGGCGATCAGCACCTGCTGGCGTTTTTTGCCCAGCGCCTGGCCCAGGATCTCTTCCGCCTTGCCGGCGGAATAGACGTCGGCGGTATCGAACAGGTTGATGCCGGCGTCGATACAGCGGTCTATCTGGCTGCGGGCTTCGTCAACGCCGGTATCGCCGGTTTTGGCGAATTTGCCTGCGCCGCCAAAGGTCATGGTGCCGAGACTCAGCGCCGAAACTTTCAGGCCGGAATGGCCAAGCTGACGGTATTGCATCGTTTAACTCCTTGCCTTGGTTGCCACGGATTCATCAGCGCCAGCCGGTGCCGACGAAGGGGATTTTTTCCGGCGAACTTCGCTGCCGGCATCGGGATTCAACGTCAGACTGTCTGCCACCGCCAACAGGGCGATAACGCCGATAACCCCAAACGCCAACTGGAAATCGACCAGCGGCAGGCGACCGGCCGACTGCGGTATCAGCACTTCCGCCAACCGCAGCGCCAGCGCACCGATGGCGATGCCCAGGCCGCTGCCCAGTTGCTGCGATACGGTGAACAGGGTATTGGCACCGCCCATCTGCGGCTGCGGCACTTCGGAGAACGCCAGCGTATTCAGAGCGGTGAACTGCATGGAACGCGTCAACCCGCTGACGAACAGCAACGCCACGATCAGCCAGGTCGGGGTCTGCGGCGTCAACAACGCACAGGCAAAAATGGTGGCGGCGTTCAGCAGCCCATTGACTACCAGCGTGGTGCGAAAACGGAAACGATAGAGTACGGCAGAGGTAAAAGGCTTCATCGCCAGATTACCGGCAAACACCGCCAGCACCAGCAGCCCGGCGTCGAAGGCGTTGAGACCAAAGCCGATCTGGAACAGCAGCGGCAGCAAAAAGGGCACGGCGCCAATGGCGATGCGGAACAAGGCACCACCCCAAATAGTGACGGCGTAACTTTTTATTCGCATTGCCCACAGATCGATCAACGGGTACGCGGTGCGTTTGGCGTGGCGCACCGCCAGCGCGCCCAGCGCCAGGCTGCCGAGGATGCACAGTACCGGCACCAGCCAGGAGAGCTGCGGGTGATTGATCAGGTCCAGGCCGAACATCAGGCCGAAGCAGGCGATGCCGGTCAGCATGAAGCCAATGGCGTCAAACGGTACGCCTTTCTGCGGCGTTTCTTGTGGGATCAACCGCCAGGCCAGCCACAGAGCGGCGACGCCCAGCGGCACGTTGAGAAGAAAAATCCAGTGCCATGACGCGTAGGTGGTAATAAAACCGCCGACCGGCGGGCCAAGGATTGGCGCCACCAGCCCCGGCCAGGTAATGGTGGCGATAGCTTTTATCAGGTCCGGTTTGGCGGTATTGCGCAGCACCACCAACCGGCCGACCGGCACCATCAGCGCGCCGCCAAAGCCTTGCAGAATACGGGCAGCGGTGAAGGTGGGCAGGTTAACGCTGGCGGCACACAGCACCGAGGCCAGGGTAAAAATCATCACTGCGGCGGCAAAGATATTGCGCGCGCCAAAGCGGTTGGCGATCCAGCCGCTGGCGGGAATAAACACCGTCAGCGTCAGGATATAAGCGGAAATACCGATGTTCATGTCCACCGCCCGCACGCCGAAAGCGGCCGCCATCTGCGGCATGGCGGTGACAATCACCGTACCGTCGAGGTTTTCCATAAAGAAGGCGCCGGCCACCAGCAACGGTAGCGCGCCGGCGCGTGAAAACCAGCTCATGGCAAAGCGCGCCGGGTGGCGCACAGACAGAATGCAGGCATGACAAGAAACCCCGTTTCAAAAAATGTAATCCGGACGAGTTTTCGAGCATAGCGCATCGGACACAGGTTAAAAAGAGGTTAAGCAGGTGATGATTAGCGAGCGTAGCGATCTGCGCTCGCAGAGGGGAACAGCCAGTTTCAGCCCGGCTTTTTCGGGCCGAAGTCAGGCTAATCAACACTCAGCTTTCGCTTAGCCGCTGGCCGCTGGCGGCGTCGAACAGGTGGATCGCGTCGATGTTGGGCGCCAGCCACAGCGGCTGGCCGTTTTCTGCATTGATACGGCCGCTGAACTGCACATGCAGTCGGTAGCCGCCCCAGGTCAGGTGCAGCAGACTGACGTCACCGGTGATCTCCATCAGTCGAAGCTGGGCGGGCGGCTGTTCGCTGACCTCCACCAGTAGAAAATCATGCGGGCGCAGCCCGAGGATCACGTTACTGCCCGCAATTGCCTGCCGCCACTTATCGGGCAGCGGCAGCCACAGCTCACCACAGGTTACGCCGGGGCGATCGCCGCGCGGCGTGACGATACCCTCCAGCAGGTTCATGGGCGGCGAACCGATAAAGCGCGCCACAAAGGTGTTGGCGGGCGCGTCGTAGATCTCCAGCGGCCGGCCCTGTTGCACGATATTGCCGTCTTTCATCACCACGATTTGATCGGCCAGCGTCATGGCCTCAATCTGGTCGTGGGTGACGTACACCGTGGTGGTTTTGAACTGCTGATGCAGCGATTTTATCTCGGCGCGCAGCTCCATGCGCAACTGGGCGTCGAGGTTTGACAACGGCTCATCGAACAGAAAGACCTTCGGATTGCGCACCATGGCTCGACCCATCGCCACCCGCTGGCGCTGACCGCCGGACAGCTCTTTTGGATAGCGCTGCAACAGGTGATCGATCGCCAGAATGCGTGCCGCCTGCTGCACTTTGCTCTGCTGTTCGCTTTTGCTGACTTTCATGACCTGCATGTGAAACGCCATGTTTTCCGCCACCGTCAGGTGCGGATAGAGCGCATAGCTCTGAAACACCATGGCGATATCGCGATCGGCGGGGTCCAGATCGTTAATTTTCTGTTTATCCAGCAAGATAGCGCCATCGGATAGCGTATCCAGCCCGGCCAGCAACCGCAACAACGTGGATTTACCGCAGCCGGAGGGACCGACCAGCACGGTAAAGCTGCCGTCGGGAATGATCAGATCCAGCGGATTGAGCACCCGCTGTTTGCCATAATATTTGGCGACTTTCACCAGTTCTACGCTTGCCATCAGATCATCTCTCCGGCGCAGGTTTTCAGGGTGTTCCAGTCCAGGTATTGACGCGGCGAACTGCTGATGGCGTGGCTGGCGGCGCGAATGCCCCAGCGCAGCGCCACCGTGGCCGAATGGCCGTGCAGGCCGGCGGTCAGGAACCCGGCGTTGAAACTGTCGCCGGCGCCGATGGTATCGACCACCTTGATCGGGTGCGCCGCAGCCTGCAACAGCCGTTCTCCGCACCACATGCGCGCGCCGTCCGCCCCGCACTTGACCACACAGGCGGCGTCGGTCGGTTGCTGGCGGTTCAGGGTGCGGGCGGCGGTGTACAGATCTTCATGGCCTGCCATGCCGCAGGTTTCCACTTCATTCAGCAGCAGAATGTCGCAGAACGGCAACCAGTCGGCGATCTGCCCGCGCAGCGCGTCGCTCCAGCCCTGCGGCGGCCAGCCGGTGTCCACCGCAATGCGGTAGCCGCGCTGGCGCAGCGTTTGCAGCAGCGCCGGGTAATCCGCCAGCAAAGTGGTGCACAGGAAGGTGCCGCATAACAGTACGGTGTCGCCGTTGCCGGCGAACAGCGGGATCTGGTGCAGCACGTCATCTTGGCTCAGGCGGGTGATGTGCCCTTGATTGCTGAAAAAGGTGCGTTCGTTGTCGGGGTGCGTCACGCCGAAGGTCAGTGAGGTTTCACAGCTGTAGGTCGGCCAGTACAGCGAGCTTTCCGGGAACAGCTGCGCCAGCCAGGGGCTGAAATAGTCGTTGCCTTGATTGGCCACCAACCGATAAGGCGTCTCCAGCGCCGCCAAAGCCAGAGCACAGTTGCCGGCCGAGCCGCCGGGGCGCAGTTCGCTGTGATCCAGCATCGCCTCGGTGCCTTTCTGCGGCCACTGGTGCAGGGTGCTCATGATCACGTCGACATTGATATTACCGACCACGTACAGGGTGGGTTTGGTATTGGTATTCATCATGTGAATTTTTTCCCTTTTAAGTCAGCCCTTGCTGCCGCCGCTGGTTAACCCGCTGACCAGCGTTTTTTGCAGCCAAATGGCAATAAAGAGTGGCGGTATGGCGGCCAAAATGCCGACTGCGGCGATCAATCCGTCATCGGTGGCGCGCCCCGCGGTGAAACCGGCGATAGTCACCGGCAGCGTCTGGGCCTGAATATTGCTGGTAAACAGCAGCGCGTAGAAAAATTCGTCCCAGGCCAGCAACCAGCCGAACAGCGCCGAGGCCCCGAGCGCCGGTTTCGCCAGCGGCAAGGTGATGCGCAGCAGCACCTGCCACTGACGCAGCCCATCCAGCCGTGCCGCCTGCTCGATATCGATAGGCAGGGCGTCGAACTGATTCTTCAGCATCCAGGTGAGAAACGGCAGGATCAGCGAGCAGTAGACCAGCACCAGGCCGATATGGGTGTTCAGCAGCGCCAGCTGTTGCAGAATAAAGTACAGCGGCAGCACGAAGGCGACCGGCGGCACCATATAAATCGCCAGACTGGCGAACAGCCAGCCGTCGCGGCCCGGATAGCGTGAGAAGCTGAACGCCGCCGGGATCGCCAGCAGCAGCGAAATCAGCGTGGCGCAGCAGGCCACCAGCAGGCTATTGAACAGCGCGTGCAGGAACAGTACCCCAGGCTGGCCGGCCTGCAACGACAGCAAGCTGCCGTAGCGTGAAAAGTCCCAGCGGCGCGGCAGCCATTCCAGCGGCACGCGGGTCAGATCGGCGGAGGAACTGACGCTCATCAAAAACAGCCACAGCATCGGCGCGAGGATCGACAGCGCCAATAGCAGCGCGGCGCCATAGCGCAGTATCAGGCGGATTTTACGCTTCATCGGCGAGGCTCCTTCGGCGCTGGCGGAACAGCATCAGCATGTAGAGTGCGATCAGCAAACCGCACAGCAGGGTCATCAGCACGGCGTAGGCGGCGCCGCTGCCGGCACGCAGATAGCTGAACGATTCCTGATAAACGAAGAAGCTGAGGGTCTTGGTGCTGTCCATCGGCCCGCCGCGGGTCATCACGTAAATGATGTCGAACACCTTGAAGGCGTCGATGGTGCGTAACACCAGCGCCACCGCCAGCGGGGCCAGAATGGCGGGCAGGGTGATGGCACGGAATCGCCGCCAGGCGGAAGCGCCGTCCAGTCGGGCCGCCTCGTACAGATCCTCCGGGATAGATTGCAGTGCCGCCAGCGTCAATAGGGTGATCAGCGGGTAGTTTTTCCAGATATCCGCCAGCATCACCGCGTTCAGCGCCGAGGCGGGATCGCCCAGCCAACTGCGGTAATGGTCAATGACCCCAAGCTGGGTCAGCAGCGCATTGATGCTGCCGTAATCCGGGTTGAAGTTCAGCCGCCACATTGTCGCGTTGACGATGGTGGGCAGCGCCCAGGGCAAAATCACCAGCACCCGCAGCAGGTTGCGGCCGTGGAATTGCTGGTTGAGCAACAGCGCCACCAACACGCCAATCACCCCTTCGAACGCCACCGAAACCACGGTGAAATACAGCGTGCGCCACAGCGCGGCCTGGAAATCCGGGTCGGTCAGGGCATACAGAAAGTTATCGACGCCGACCCAGGCAGGCGTTACACCGTCACCGACAAGCGCCGCGTCGGTAAAGCTCAGCCACAGGGTGCGGCCCAGCGGCCAGGCGGTTAACAGCAGCATCATCAGCAGCATGGGTGCCAGCAGCACCCATGCCTGACGCCGCTCACGTTGGGGCAAAGTGAGCATCGTCATCCCTTAACGCAGCCGTGCCGCGCTTTTGGTGGCCGCATCCAGGCCCGCTTGCGGCGTCACCTTGCCTTGCAGGATCTGCTGCAAATCTTGCTGCAATCCATTGGAAAGCCGTGAGTAATCGGCAGTTTCAGGGCGCGATAACATCACGTTCAACGACTGTTTGGCGGCGGCGATCAAGGGTTGCTGGTCTTTCTGCACCGCCGGGTCGTCGTAGGAAGATTTCCAGATCGGCAGGCTCAGTTTGGCGTACTTATCCTGTACCGGTTGGGAGGTCATGTAGCTGATGTACTGCCAGGCCTGATCCGGGTGGGCGCTGGCCTTGGCGATGCCGAGGCCCATCGAGCCGTTGACGGCGGAAACCTGGCCCTCAACCGATCCCGGTGCCGGCACGATGCCGACATCGCCGGCCACTTTGCTCTGCTTCGGATCGTTGGCCATGTTGTACATATAGGTCCAGTTGAGCGCGAAGGCGGCGTCGCCGTTAGAGAAGGCTTTGCGCACGTCCTCTTCCAGATATTCGCGCGAGTTCGGGTTGGTCAGCCCCTTGTCCAGCGTGTCTTTCATATAGCTGGCGGCCTGTAATGAGCCTGGGGTGGAGAAGTTGATTTTCCCCTGCTGGAAGAACTGCCCCTTGAAGGCGGACACCAGCGTGGTGTAATCGCAAACCAGCGCCTCGGCCTGTGACCAACTCCACACCAGCGGATATTTGACCACGTTTTTCTGTTTCAGGATTTCTGCCTGCTGCGCCAGTTCCTGCCAGGTTTTCGGCGGGGCGCTGATGCCGGCCTTGGCCAGCATGGCTTTGTTGTAATACAGGTATTTGGTATCGAGGATCCACGGCATTCCCCAGCGCTTGTCTTTATAAGTGACGGTGGTCATGGCGCCGTCGAAAATCTTGCCGCTGTCGTCGGCGCTGATGCGCGAGGTGACATCCTGCAGCAGGCCGAACTTAACGAATTCGGCCGGCCAGATGGCGTCGAACAGCACTACGTCGTAGCCGTTGCTGCCTGCGCCGCGTGCCGCGATGATTTTATCGTGCAGCGCTTCGTAAGGGACGAACTCGAGGTTAACGGTGATGTCCGGGTGCTGTTGGGTGAAATCGGCGGTCATGGCGCGGATATCGTTTTCGCTATAAGCCGCCTGGGTCATAAACAGCGCGTTGATTTGCGTAGGGGCGGCAAAGGCGCTTGAGATGCAAAACGCCAGGGCAGACAGAGTACAGGCGGCCTTAGCGGCGCGGATAGGGCTTTTCATGGTGCGTTCTCCGGTGTTAAAAAGATTCTTAAATCAATTTGATTGCTTTAATGGAGGGCACCATACTGCAAACACCGATTTCCCTTTCTGCATAGGCAGTTATGACGACATCCGGCACTAACCTTGAACATGCTCGTGCACACAACCGGCGCGTAGTGATAGAGGCAATCCGTCTGCACGGCGAATTGACCCGTGCCGAAATCGCCCGGCTGACCTCACTGACGCCGCAAACCGTTTCAAACATCGCGACAGAGCTGGAACAGGCCGGCATTCTCTCCTCGCACCTGCCACGCCGTGCCGGAGGGAGAGGCCAACCGGCAACGCCGTTGACCCTCAATCCAGACAGTGCGTATTCCATCGGCATCCATCTGGACCACCAGTCGCTTCTGATCATTGTCGTTGATCTGTCTGGAAGCGTTCGTTTCCATCGGCTGATTATGGTGCAAAAGCCGCAACCTGCCGCGACCTTGAAACTGATTTGTGATGTAGTGCAAGAAATGCGCCAACAGCCAGATATGGCTTGGGGAAAAATGCTGGGCATCGGCGTGGTGATGCCGGGGCCGTTTGGCGTGGAAGGGATCTCCTCCGTTGGGCCGACCACCCTCAACGGCTGGGAAAATATCGATGTAGTGGCTGAACTTAACGCGCAGAGCGGCCTGCCGGTGACGCTGGAGAATGACGCCACCGTCGCCGCCATCGGCGAACGTCTGCACGGTGTGGCCAGGCAGCTCAATTCGTTTATTTATCTGTATCTCGGCACTGGCCTCGGGGCGGGGATCTTCACTGACGGGCGCATTTATACCGGTCATGCGCACAATGCTGGTGAAATAGGCCACATGATTGTGCAACCGGGTGGGCGGGCTTGTTATTGCGGCAACCAGGGTTGCCTTGAGCGCTACGTCTCGCTGCAGGCAGCCTATGAGAGCTGCGGGCTGGATCCGATGCGTGCCATGCCGCAGGATCTGCTGGCATTGCCGCAGGCGCAGATCGACCTCTGGCTGGATTCTGCGGTGCCTGCGCTGCGCCAGGCGATCAACATCGTCGAGTGTATGTTCGATGCCGAAGCGGTGATTATTGGCGGACTGATGCCGGAAAGCATTGTTGAACAGTTGATCAAACGATTGGCGCCCTTGCACCGCTCGGTGCGCAGCAAATACCTCGATGGTCTGCGCGTGCGGTTGGGCACAACAGGCGCGGATACCGCAGCATTGGGGGCGGCGGCGCTGCCGCTGTTCGACGAGTTTAACCCGCGTTATGAAGTGCTGTTGAAATAGCCGTAAAAAAGGCTCCTGAAAAGGAGCCTCAGACTGCTGACAAAGCCCGTTATTAGGGAGAGCGTGCCGAAGGGGTCGTAGCGGCTTGCCCGCCGACCCATTTGCCGGGAGCAAATTGGAACGACTTCATGTCGGCCCGCAGGGTGGGACACACGGATGTGTCCCATAATGGCCCCTCGGTGCGCTAGGCCCGGGTATCTCGGATTCAAAGACAACTTTGTCATCAAACTCAGGCTCCTGAAAAGGAGCCTTTGCCGTGAACCTAACTTACCGTGCTAATGCACTGCTTTCTTTCCAGAGAATATTGACGGTTTCCGCCGGATTCCACCCCTCGTTTGAGGTGTGGGCCTGTAAGCATTGATAGGTTTTCCCCTGATAACGGACCTTGTCATCCACTTCATACCGCGTGTTGAGCGCCCATTCCGGAATGTTGCCACCGCCGCTGGTGCTCAGGATCAACACATTGCTGGGCAGGGACAGGTAATCCCGCACATCTATGGCCGCGACAAAATAGCGGTATTCGGTGCCGCCGCTGAGCCCGGCGTCCGTATATTCATGCTGCGTCGGCGACGTGGTGCCCACCTGAATGCCGTTGCGATAGACATAATAATGTTTAAGTGCATGGCTGCCTGTCGACGCTGACCACATCAAACGCACGGTATCGGCGGTGACGCCCATCGAATGCAAATTGCCAGGTGCGGTAGGAGGATTGTCCTCACCGCCTTCATTGAGGGTGCGAACCACGATCGAATTCCCCGGCAGCGATTGATTATTTTCACTGTCCGTGGCGGAGACGAAATAGGTGTAGTTCGTGTCCGGGGCCAGATTTTTGTGAGTATAGTTGAGCGTCGGCGCATCAAGTTTCACCAACAGGTCACCGTTGCAAAAAACGGAGTAGCTGGCGATGGGGTGCGTACCATTGGAGGCTGACCAGGCTAACTCAAGCGAATTTGTGGTCACATGAGGGGCATGCAAGCCGCCCGGAGGGGTCGGGCGCTCATTCCCGCCGGCATCGGTGAAGTTAAGATCGATAACCTGATAAAACGCATTGCCGGTATTGGCGACTTCCCAGATGGCGAGCAACACATGGTAGCCACTTCTCTCCGGCAGCGTCAGTTGATGGATTGTCGGCTCCGGCGGCGTTAACGCTGCCTGGTGATCCCAATGCGGTTGAGCGGACAGCTCTGCTTTATAGAATGGCTCCGATTCGAACTGGTCGCGCGCGAGTTTGCGTTGCGGATCCCAATCGGCCTTGGTGATGAAATAGTTCCAGCGGCGCGTGAGATGCAGCGCATGGTATGCCCAGGACACCGTGAGGGGCTGGCCCGCTTTGACCTCATGTTTGCGCCATTGGGTACCGGGTTCGTCGAGGAATAGCGCGCCCGGCCAGCCGCCGCTGGCGATTTGCCCATCCGCCGCCGGGACATTGCTGAGATCGTCGGTTGGCGCAATCGGGTCATGCAATCCGCCTACGGTGGCGGGGAAGAATTTTCCTGCCTCCAGAGAACTCGGATCGGTATCCGTCAGCTTGCCCTCTTGGTAGGCGAATATGGCGCGAGATTCGGGGGAAAACACATGCCCATGGCGAGGTTGATTACGTCGTGCGTTAGCCATTTTACTTCTCCATTTATTCAATGAGATATCAATAGTTCTGCGAGTAAAGTCCGTACAAGATTATCGACGCGTTTCGACCTGCCAAAGCATGTCGGCCAGGGAAGGGAGCCAGAATCGGTTAGAGGTATGTTCCTGAATGCACAAATAGGTATTGCCGGCATAGCTGACGCGCTCGCCACGGTTATACCATTGCTCTGTGCGCCATTGTGGTGCAGCGCCGGGCAGCGTGCTGACCAACAGCGGTGCGCTGCTTGAGGAGGAATTACCCCCGGTATCGGTCGCACTGACGGTATAACGATACTGGGTGCCCGCTGCCAATCCGCTGTCGACGAAGTGGGTTGCCGTTGGCTGGGCAATTTTCTGGTTATCGCGGAAGACGGAGTAGTGTGCAATAGGGTTGGCACCGCTGGAGGCGCTCCAGGACAGGGTAATGCTGCTCTGGGTTTGCGCCGTGGCGACCAGATTGGCGGGGACAGAAGGTTTCTCGCCGCTGCCGCCGTCGGTCAAAAAGCCGTAACGCGTGACGAATTCCCAATCATAGGGCTGCCCGGACTTGTTCACGCCGTCATCCCAACTGACCGACCAGGTCATCAGGCCACGGATCGGGTTGCCTGCTTTATCCAGGCGTTCAAGCGCATTAATGGCGTCTTGCGGGTTAATAACATAACCATTAGCTGCACCATCAATATTGGCGGGTAGCCCGATAATAAATTTATCCGCCGGGATTGAGGTGAAACCACGGGTGCCGTGAACCAGACTGTCGGTGAGGTAATAAAGAAAATCCTCTTTCATGGCGTCGTCGTCTTGTTTAACCAGTTTATTTAGCTCATCGACCCAAACGCCATCTCCGCCCTGATTGTAATACTGCGGAGCAATAAAATCGTAAATATCTTCGAGTGCTTTGAGATAGGCGAGATAACTGCCGGAGTCACGCAGGTAAGGGAATTCCGGGGCCATGCTGATAATAAAGTTTTTACCTTCCAGAGCGTAATGCTGTTTAACCATGCGCAACGCGGCGGGAATAACCGTGCGGTTGTCTGCAAAGGTGATGGCCGATTGTTCAAGGTCAATATCCAGCCCATCGAAACCGTAGGTTTCCACCAACCGGATCAATTCATAGGCCAGCATTTCTTCTTGGCCGGCGTAGAGCTCAATGTGTGCGTCAGCGCCGCCAAGGGAGATGAGCACGGCACGGCCCTGTGCATTCAATGCATTGATTTGTTGCCTGAATTCCGCATCGGAATAGCGATAGGGCTTGAACGTCGGGATACCGCTGCCTTTCATAAAGGCCACGGCTATCACGTTGTATTCCACTGGAATATCGGTCAGCGCCATTTCAGTGAACATGCCGCCCTTATAGCCTTGCCCCGGCTCGGGGGCCCAATTATGCCAGAATCCCATCAGGATATTTTTTCCTGACATATCGGGCATCAGTGACGCGGAATCTCGGGTTTTATTTTTATATTGATGTAAAACGGTAGGGTTAAGCATAAATACTTTTCCTTATGTGATTACAACGTGATGGTTCAGTGTGAAAATTGAACGTTAATGTGCATATCATGCTTATAAAATATGGGTATAACGTTTTTCAATCGCAGCTCATTGCAATTCGTTTGTTTTTTAGGTGAGAGGCATTATCTTATTTGGCTTGCGAGAATCTTTGAATCCTTTCCATAATAGCGCTTATTAATATAAAGCCATACGATAATGACGCACATGTTGATATTGATCAACATTATTCTGTAAATATTTTTAATGATTCAAATGATTGAGAAATTAAATTATCGCCATTTGAAATTGTTTTTATCTGAATGATTTAAGTGAGTATTAATGCGATTGGATAACATCGGAGTGAGAATCATCTGTCTGAGGTGACGTGCATCAATGCCCGGCATTGGTGCAACCTTTTTTTTAAACACACAGGCAATCGGTTGCTTATTTTCCATATTATTTTTTGTGAATTTCAAAATAGATGATTATTATTTCAATGCATTGTTTTTAAAGAAAATATGGTAATTGCCACAGCATGTGGCACACCCTTTGCTATCCTTAAATCAACATCTGCAAACGATAAAAAGACCGACATATTCCATCGGATTGAGTTTACTCAACGGGGGGCGGTATGTGGGTCGGTAGAAAAGGAACGGCAACATGCACATGCAATTCACCACGGCTATTCGTGGCAATTTTTTCGATATCGCTGCCTGCGGGGAGAGTCCGCAACAGTTGAATGAGCAATTGCGGCATATTCCCGATGGATTAATGCTGCTTAACGAAGGGGCGATTGTTTGGCATGGCAGTTGGCAGCAGGGTGAACCGCTGCTGCCGCCCGGTTTCGAGGTGACACATTATCGGGACAAGCTGATCGTGCCGGGGTTTATCGACACCCATATTCACTATCCGCAAACCGAAATGATCGGCGCCTATGGCGATCAACTGTTGGCGTGGTTGAAACACTACACTTTCCCGACCGAAAGCCAGTTCTGCTGCGAACGGCATTCCGGCAAGATGTCGGCGTTCTTCCTGCAACAACTGCTAAGCAACGGCACCACCACGGCGCTGGTGTTCGGTACGGTACATCCGCAGTCGGTTGACGCGTTGTTCAGCCAGGCGGCGGCGCTGAACATGCGTCTTATCGCCGGCAAAGTGATGATGGACCGCCACGCACCGGATGAACTGCTGGAAACCCCGGAGCAAAGCTACCGGCAAACGCGTGAACTGATCGAGCGCTGGCACGGCAAACAACGCCTGGGCTATGCGATAACGCCGCGTTTCGCCCCCACCAGCACCCCAGCGCTATTGGCGCAGGTGCAGCGGCTGCGCGAAGAGTTTCCGGATGCCTGGCTGCACACCCACCTGAGCGAGAACCTGGATGAAGTGGCCTGGGTGAAAGCGTTGTTCCCGGAGAGCCTCAGCTATCTGGATGTGTATCACCAGTACGGCCTGACCGGCGAGAAAAGCGTATTCGCTCACTGTCTGCACCTGGAAGAGCAAGAGTGGGATTGCCTGTGCCAGACCGGTTCGGCGATCGCTTTCTGCCCGACCTCCAACCTGTTTCTCGGCAGCGGGCTGTTCAATCTGCAAAAAGCCTGGCAGAAGCAGGTGAAGCTGGGCATCGGCACCGATGTTGGCGCAGGCACCACCTTCAATATGCTGCAAACGCTGGGCGAGGCTTACAAGATCGGCCAGTTGCAGCGCTATAAACTCTCCGCCTGCGAAGCCTTCTATCACGCTACCTTGGGCGGTGCGCGCGCGTTGGCGCTGGACGATAAAATCGGTAACTTCGACGTCGGTAAAGAGGCTGATTTTGTGGTGTTGGATCCCGCGGTGTCGCCGCTGCAGAAGCTGCGTCATGAAAACAGCCGCGAACTGGCGGACCAGTTGTTCTTGCTGATGACGCTGGGGGACGATCGCAACGTTTATCGCACCTACGTTGACGGCAAAGTGGTTTATCGCGCGGCCGCGCACCAGGAGGCAGCATGATCCAGTTCCTGCTTAATCAAACGCTAAAAAGTGAAAGCGCGCTCGATCCCAATACCACGGTGCTGAACTATCTGCGCCGCAACCTGGGCCGTTGCGGCACCAAAGAAGGCTGTGCCTCCGGTGACTGCGGCGCCTGCACCGTCGTATTGGCCGAGCCGGAAGGCGGGCAGTTGCGCTACCGCAGCGTCAATGCCTGCCTGACGTTTGTCAGCTCGCTGCACGGCAAACAGCTGATCACGGTGGAGGATTTGAAACACAATGGTCAATTGCACAGCGTGCAGCAGGCGATGGTCGATTGTCACGGTTCGCAGTGCGGTTTTTGTACGCCGGGATTTGTGATGTCGATGTTCTGCCTGCAAAAGAACGGTGGGGAGTATCAGCGTGAACAGGCGCAGCAGGCGCTGGCGGGCAATCTGTGCCGTTGCACCGGCTACCGGCCGATACTGGCGGCGGCGCAACAGGCCTGCGGCGTCAAGATCGAGGACAGTTTCGATCGCGGGGAACGGCAAACTTTGCAGCGCCTGCAAGCCATCCGCGCAGCGACGCCGCTGGAAGCGGCGGGCAAACGCTGCCTGATGCCGCAAACGATCGACGAGCTGGCGGTACTGTACCGACAACACCCGCAGGCAAGATTGTTGGCCGGCGGCACCGATCTGGCACTGGAAGTTACCCAGCGTCACCAGGATGTGCCGCTGATGATCGCCATTGGGCAGATTGAGGCGTTGAAGCAAGTCAGTTGGCAGGACGAACGGTTGACGATCGGTGCCGGTGCGGCGCTGAGCGACCTGTATCCGCTGCTGGAAAAATATCACCCGGCCTTCGGTGAGCTGCTGGCGCGTTTTGCCTCGCAGCAGATCCGCAACCAGGGCACCCTGGGGGGCAATATCGCCAATGCCTCGCCGATTGGCGACGGCGCACCCATGCTGCTGGCGCTGGATGCGATGCTGAACCTGCGCTGCGGCGATACGCGGCGTGAGTTGCCATTAAACGATTTCTTCCTGGGATATCGCCAGACCGCGCTGCAACCGGGGGAGTTTATCGAAAGTATCGTGCTCCCGGCCACCGCTCCGGCGGATTTCCGCGCCTGGAAAGTATCCAAACGGCTGGAGGACGATATTTCGGCGGTGTGCGGCGCCTTTAACCTGGGGATAGAACACGGCATTATTCGCAGTGCCCGGTTGGCATTTGGCGGCATGGCGGCGACGCCAAAACGCGCCTTGCTATGTGAGCAGCAACTGGTGGGGCAGCCCTGGCGGCGCGCCACCGTTGAACGTGCGGTGCAGGCATTGGCGCAGGACTTTACGCCGCTCAGCGATTTTCGCGCCAGCAGCGGTTATCGCCTGCTGGTGGCGCAAAACCTGCTGCGCCGCTATTTCATTGCGCTGACCGCGCCGCAGTTGGCGATCGAGGTGACGGCTTATGAGTAATAACAAACGCATTGACGTGACGCAGGAACAGCTGGCCGAACGTTTCCGCCAGCCGTTAACCAGTGGAGTAGGCCGGAGTCGCAAACATGAAAGCGCCGACAAACACGTCAGCGGCGAGGCGCAATACATTGACGATCGGCTGGAGTTCCCAAACCAGCTGCATCTGGCGGCAAAGCTGAGTGAGCGGGCGCATGCGCGCATCATCAAACTGGATTTGTCGGCCTGTTACGCCTTCCCCGGCGTGGTGCGGGTGATCACCTGGCAGGACGTGCCGGGGGAACTGGATATTGCGCCGCTGACCCACGGCGATCCGCTGCTGGCGAAGGAGACGGTGGAGTACGTTGGGCAGGTGATCGCGGTGGTGGCGGCAGAAGACCCGGAGATCGCCTGGCGGGCGGCGCAGGCGGTGAAGGTGGAGTATCAGGATCTGCCGGCGCGGCTGGACGTGACGCAATCGCTGCGCGAAGGTTTTGTGGTGCAGGAAGCGCACCATCATCGGCGCGGGGACGCCGACGGCGCGCTGGCGCGGGCTTTGCACCGCCTTCAGGGCGAGTTGCACGTCGGTGGCCAGGAGCATTTTTATCTGGAGACCCAGATCGCGTCAGTGATGCCCGCCGAGGACGGAGGCATGCTGGTGTATTCCTCCACCCAGAACCCGACCGAAATCCAAAAACTGGTGGCCTCGGTGCTCAATTTGCCGATGCACAAGATCACTCTCGATATGCGCCGCATGGGCGGCGGCTTCGGCGGCAAGGAAACCCAGGCTGCCGGCCCGGCGTGCCTGTGTGCGGTGGTGGCGCACCTGACCGGGCGGCCGGTCAAAATGCGCCTCAATCGCCATGACGACATGCTGATCACCGGCAAGCGCCACCCGTTTTATATCCACTATGACGTTGGCTTTGACGACGGCGGGTTACTGAACGGAATCAAGATCGACCTGGCCGGCAACTGCGGCTATTCGCTCGATCTCTCCGGATCTATTGTCGATCGCGCCATGTTCCACGCCGACAACGCCTATTTTCTGCAAGATGTGTTGATTACCGGCCACCGCTGCAAAACCCATATCGCGTCCAATACCGCCTATCGCGGCTTTGGCGGGCCGCAGGGTATGATGGCGATTGAGCAGATCATGGACCATATTGCGCGCTATCTGGCGCTCGATCCGCTGGCGGTGCGCAAGACCAATTATTACGGCAAGGAGCAACGCAACATCACCCATTACCACCAGCCGGTGGAGCAGAACCTGCTGCAGGAAATGACCGCCGAACTGGAACACAGCGCGGATTATCAGGCACGGCGCGAGGCTATCCGCCGTTTCAACGCCGAGAACCCGATCCTGAAAAAAGGGCTGGCGCTGACGCCGGTGAAGTTCGGCATCTCTTTTACCGCCAGCTTTCTCAACCAGGCCGGTGCGCTGGTGCTGGTTTACACCGACGGCAGCATTCAGCTCAACCACGGCGGCACCGAGATGGGCCAGGGGCTGAACACCAAGGTGGCGCAGATAGTCGCCGAAGTGTTCCAGGTGGATATTGAACGCATTCAGATCACCGCCACCGATACCGGCAAGGTGCCGAATACCTCGCCGACGGCAGCGTCATCCGGTACCGATTTGAATGGCAAGGCGGCGGAGAATGCGGCGCTAATCATTAAACAGCGGTTGATCGACATGCTGATCACACAGCACCAGGTCAGCGCCGGGCAAATTGCCTTCAGCAACGGCCAGGTCAGGGTGGGTGAGCGTTATTTCAGCTTCGAGCAGGTGGTCGAGCAGGCGTATTTCAATCAGGTTTCGCTCGCCAGCACCGGCTATTACCGCACGCCGAAGATTTTCTACGATCGCGACAAGGCCAGCGGCCACCCGTTCTATTACTTTGCCTACGGCGCGGCTTGCGCGGAGGTGTTGATCGACACCTTGACCGGCGAGTACAAACTGCTACGCGCCGATATTCTGCACGACGTGGGCGACTCGCTGAACCCGGCTATCGACATCGGCCAGGTTGAGGGCGGCTTTGTGCAGGGTATGGGCTGGCTGACCAGCGAAGAACTGGTGTGGGATGAACAGGGCAAGCTGCTGACCAACGGCCCGGCCAGCTACAAAATTCCGGCGATTGGCGATGTGCCCGCCGACCTGCGCGTCACGCTGCTGGAAAACCGCAAAAACCCGGAGGATACGGTGTTCCATTCCAAAGCGGTGGGGGAGCCGCCGTTTATGCTGGGGATCTCGGTTTGGTGTGCGATCAAGGATGCGGTTGCCAGCCTGGCGGATTACCGCCTGCAGCCCAACATCGACGCGCCGGCCACGCCGGAACGGGTGCTGTGGGGCGTACAACAGATGCTATCCAGTGACATTGTCACTGAGTTGACGCGGGAGAACGGCGATGGACGAATGGATTGAGGTGCTGGCGGAACTGCGCAGGCGCGGCGAGCCCTGCGTGCTGGTGACGCTGGTAGACGAACTGGGTTCCACGCCGCGTAACCGCGGCACCAAAATGCTGGTGACCGCCGAACGGGCGGTCAATACCATCGGCGGCGGCCACCTGGAGTTCCAGGCGCTGGCGATTGCGCGTGAGATGTTGCAACAGGGCGAGGCGACCCTGCGGCTGGAGCGTTTCCCGCTGGCGGCGCGGCTGGGCCAGTGTTGCGGCGGAACCACCAGCGTGTTGTTCGAGCCCTTGATCCCGCCGCGCCCGCAAATCGCGCTGTTTGGCGCCGGGCATGTGGGCCGTGCGCTGGTGAACATTCTCGCCACCTTGCCGTGCCGGGTGCGTTGGGTAGATGGCCGTGCGGCGGAGTTCCCTGTGGCGATGCCGCCGGGAGTACAGCAAGAGATTTGCGATGAGCCGCTGGAGATCGTCGATGCCATGCCGCCAGGCAGTTATTTCATCGTGATGACCCACGATCACGCACTGGATCTGGCGCTGGCGGAGCGCATTCTACGCCGTGGCGATGTCGGTTATTTCGGCCTTATTGGTTCACTGACCAAGCGTAAACGCTTCGAATACAAACTTGGCCAACGCGGCATCAGCGAACAGGCTATTGCCGCCATGCGTTGCCCGCTGGGCTTGCCCGACGTCAAAGGCAAACTGCCTGCGGAGATCGCGGTAGCGGTGGCCGGGGAGATTATTGCTTGTTACGGGAGGGGGGAACGGGGCTAAAACCGCGGCGGTTTGTTTTTGAACATTGTGTGGGCGCCCCCCGAAGGTTGCGCCGCCACAGGTAAGAATCGTCAAATCACTTCAGTTCTGGCCAGTAGTCTTTATTGGCTTCGAGCAGATCGTCCAGAATGGCTTTAGCGACGGAAGCACTCGGCACGGTTTTCGAGAGCGTTATCGCCTGCCACAGTTTCAGATAGGACTTCTCAATCCAGGCTTCGACCACCAGTTTTTCAACCGCCACCTGCTGGCTCATCAACCCCTGCTGGAACAACGGGATCTTACCGACAGTCAGCGGTTCCGGCCCGTTGCTACCGACGAGACACGGAATTTCAACCATCGCTTCCGGATCAAAATTGTTGATGGCGCCCTGATTCGGCACAATCAGCAACATTCTTGCCTGAGTGTTGAATGCGATGGCGGTTGCCAGGTCAACGATGTAAGACGCGTGTTCATCAATCTCCAGTTCGCCGGCGGAAGATTTCCCCGCTTTGGTAATCGCAGCGCAGGAACTGAAAACGTGTTTTTCTCGGTGCTCCATCACCTCATTGGCGCGGGTATGTTCCGGATTGGAATGCGCCACGACATAGTCCGGGAACAGGTAATATTTCAGGTAGGTGTTCGGGAACGTAGACGGATCTAACGCCCAGACATCTTTCGCTTTGGCGAAGGTATCATTCCAACTGGCCTCAACACCCGGCTCGTCGGTTGGCGGTACATAGCCGTGTTTAGCCACATGTTCGCGGATTTTGGGCATCAGATCGTTACCCTGCAAATCTTCAATCGACGTCCACCAGCCAAAGTGATTCAGTCCGTAATAACGCACCTGCATTTCTTTACGCGATTTCAGCCCGACAATCTGCGCCATGCGTCCTTCAATGCCGATCGGCATATCGCAGATGTTGAGGATCTTGGAACTCGGGCGTAAACGGCGCGTCGCTTCCGCCACAATTGCGGCCGGATTCGAGTAATTCAGCATCCAGGCGTCCGGGGAATATTTCTCCATGTAATCGACGATTTCCAGTACGCCGCCGATGGAGCGCATGCCGTAAGCGATACCGCCAGGTCCACAGGTTTCCTGTCCTACGACACCATGACGCAGGGGAATTTTTTCGTCTTTTTCGCGCATCGGATATTTACCGACACGGATATGCGCCATGACAAAATCGACATCGCTAAAGGCCGTTTTCGGATCTGTGGTATAGGCGAATTCAATGTCCGGCGCCTGCTCTTTGAGGATCACCTTGCACGCTTCGGCCACAATTTCCTGACGTGCGCCATCGTTGTCATAAAACTTGATGGAACGCAGCGGAAATCTTTCCAGATTCGCCAGTAACATCAATACGATACCAGGTGTAAATGTGCTGCCGCCGCCAGCCACGACTACTGAGAATTTCTTCTTCATACTGCCTCCGTAATGGATGTTTTTGCCGGGGAACTCTCCCCGGATATGGATGATGGTGTGAAAGCATCTTGCTTCATCAGCGTTTCTATCTGGTCCCTAACCTGAGGAACGTGCAGGCCCACGATGATCTGAATGCCGTTGCCGCGCCGTACCACGCCATGTGCGCCCAAGGCTTTGAAGATGTCGTCACTTTGCGTCAGCGTCATGTCGCCGAGCGTGATACGCAGCCGCGTCGCGCAGTTGTTGAGGTTGACAATATTGCCGTTGCCGCCGAGTGCATGTAGATAACCCACCGCCTGGGCTTGTGCTGAAGAGGGTGCCGGGATGTCGCTGGTGCGGCCCGACGGATTTTTCTGCGCCTGATAGTCAGCCTTACTGTAGAGTTTGATTTCGCTATCTTCACGCCCCGGTGTTTTCAGGTTAAGACGCAGGATTAGCGTACGGAATACCAGGAACCAGATGCCGGTGAATACCAGCCCGATAGCAATCTGGGTGAACATCATCGAGGCGTGATTGTGATACATCGGGATCCAGTTTTGCGGCAGGAACTGGTCCAGTAGTCCACCGCCCATGTTGCCGACCACGCCTGCCATGTACATCAGCGTCGCCACTGTGGCGGCGAGTAACGCATGTATGGCAAACAGCAGTGGCGAGATGAAGAGAAAGGTGAACTCAAGGGGTTCGGTAATACCGACAAGTAAGGCGGTCAGCGTCGCCGGGATCAACAGCCCTGCCACCTTGACGCGATTTTCCGGTGCGGCGGTGGCGTAGATCGCCATCGCAATACCGACCGATCCGAAAACTTTCGAGTTACCTTGCAGCGCGAATCCGCCTTGCGGGAATAAGACTTTCAGCGGCTCTGTGCTCTCGCTGAATACCTGCAAGTGCTGTGCCCAGTAAACCTGAATTCCGCCTTCGACAGCTGCCGGACCGAAGATAAACGGGCCATAGATGAAGTGATGCAATCCGGTAGGGATCAGAATGCGTTCCAGGAAGGTATACACCCATACGCCGAGAGAACCGGAGATCAACATAAAGTGTTGCATCGAGAGAATGCCGGCCTGCACTTTCGGCCACACCAGCAGCGTCAGCCACGCGCAAGGGATCATCAACAGAAATCCGACGATGACCACGAAGGAGCTGCCCTGAAAAATACCGAGGAATACAGGAAGTTGTTTATCAAATAAATGATTGTGTATTGAGGTGACGATGCCTGAAATGATAATTGCACCAATAATACTGGTATCGATAGTTTTAATTCCGGCGATCATCGTCAGTCCGCTGTGTCCTCCGGGATCAACGTTAAAATCAACGCCAAAATAATCGCCCCATGTTAATCCCATTGCGTTAATTAAATAATTCCAGGTCATAAAGCTGACCAGTGCCGCCAGGCAGGCGCGACCTTGTGCATGTTTCGCCAGCCCGATGGGCAGGCCGACCGCGAAAATCAGTGGCATGTTGCGGAAAACAGTCCAACCACCTTCTTCTATAATATGAACAATTTGTGCGAAAAGACTGCCAGGTGCGGTGAGTGAATCCCCGAGAAACATAGGATTCTGAAGCATGATTGCAATGCCCACCACCATTCCCGCAAACGGAAACAGCAACACAGGTGTAAACATTGCACCACCAAAACGTTGAATTTGACTGAGCATAAATACTCCTCATATTTTTCCGGGTCAGATTTTTTATTATTTCGTTTTAACTGATTTTATTTTCCATTCAAAGAGTAGGGACTTTGAAAAAAAAGGTCGCAAAACTATTAATCATTTTGTGATCGCATTCATGTTTTCTCCTTCGGTGAAGTGGTCTACTTTTATGGCGATTTGTATACATTAAAGTGATCAAGGAAAAAATAGCCAGAGGAATAGCCAAATAAATTTCAGGTTTTACAGTGCGGTAACCTCTTTTTGTTGCGCGGTTATCAGGATTCATTTAGGGATAAAGAGGTCTTCAAGTGATCTACAAAACGCTTGCTGAACGTCTGAGAATACGTATCAATTCTGCTGATTTTGCTATCGGCGATGCTTTACCCAGTGAGAAACGTCTGGCTGCCGAATTTTCTGTATCGAGGATGACACTCCGCAAAGCGGTAAATTTACTGATTGAATGGGGGCTGGTACGTCGCTGTCACGGCAGCGGAACCTTCGTCGCGCAGAAAGATCTCCAACATGAAACTCGTGGGCTGATGGGGTTTTCAGAACTGATGAAAGAACTGGGCCGCCCCACGGTGAGCGAGGTGCTGGAGTTTCGAATGATGGGAGCCCCCCCAGCCATCGCCAGCCAGCTGCGAATCAAGGCCGATGAACGCATTTACTATTCGCGTCGCGTAAGGTTTGTGGAAGGGAAGCCTGTGGTGCTGGAAGACAGTTACATGCCTGGCAGGTTATTTGGCAACCTCTCAGTCGCACATCTGGAGGGTTCAAAGTTTTCGTATATAGAAGACGAATGCCATATCAATATCGCAGGGAATTACGAAAGCTTCAGCCCGATCTTGGCAGACAGCACGATCGGCGCGCTACTGCACGTTGCCGAAGGCACGCCGCTGCTGCGCCTGACATCGCTTTCTTACAGTGATACCGGCGACTATATCAACTATTCGGTGATATTCAGAAATGCCAATGAATACCACGTGGACTACCATTTGAAGAGGAATAAATAGCGGTCGAAGGGGCTACATTTCTACTGTATGGCAATTGCAATAATTTCCAATCTAATCATCACGTTGATTAACGGAATTTCCCGCAAGATAACATGAAAATGTTTTTTGTTATCGCAAATTAATAGTGGTTTAGAGCGTTCGTAGCCCTCTTGCTAACACGGTTTAGCAAAGTATGCTAAAAAACAGCTGATTTAAAACGAATATCACTTAAAAAATGCCAATGCCTTATATTTACTTTACCCAGTCATTGTTCGGGAACATAATTAAAAAGCTTCTATTAGATACTGAAAATTAATCAGTATTAAATTAATAAATTAACAGTTAAATATTTAAATGTCAGGGGAAACATTGAATTAGGTTTATTTTTCGAATAAGAAACAGGAGAGTATTGTAATGCCCCGTCAAGGATTGAAAACTGCACTAGCGATTTTTCTAACCACATCATTATGCATCTCATGCCAGCAAGCCTTCGGTACGCAACAACCCTTGCTTAACGAAAAGAGTATCGAACAGTCGAAAACCATACCTAAATGGTGGAAGGAGGCTGTTTTTTATCAGGTATATCCGCGTTCCTTTAAAGACACCAACGGAGATGGTATCGGGGATATTAACGGCATCATAGAAAAATTAGACTATCTAAAAGCCTTGGGGATTGATGCCATTTGGATCAACCCACATTATGATTCTCCGAACACGGATAATGGTTACGATATACGTGATTATCGAAAAATCATGAAAGAATATGGCACGATGGAGGATTTTGACCGCCTGATTTCTGAAATGAAAAAACGGAATATGCGGTTGATGATTGATGTGGTCATCAACCACACCAGCGATCAAAACGAATGGTTTGTTAAAAGTAAAAGCAGTAAGGATAATCCTTATCGCGGCTATTATTTCTGGAAAGATGCTAAAGAAGGGCAGGCGCCTAATAATTACCCTTCATTCTTTGGTGGCTCGGCGTGGCAAAAAGATGAAAAGACCAATCAATACTACCTGCACTATTTTGCTAAACAACAGCCTGACCTAAACTGGGATAACCCCAAAGTCCGTCAAGATCTTTATACAATGTTACGTTTCTGGTTAGATAAAGGCGTGTCTGGTTTACGTTTTGATACGGTAGCGACCTACTCAAAAATTCCGGATTTCCCAAATCTCACCCAACAACAGCTGAAGAATTTTGCAGCGGAGTATACCAAGGGCCCTAATATTCATCGTTACGTCAATGAAATGAATAAAGAGGTCTTGTCTCATTACGACATTGCGACTGCCGGTGAAATCTTTGGCGTACCCTTGGATCAATCGATAAAGTTCTTCGATCGCCGCCGTGATGAGCTGAACATTGCATTTACCTTTGACTTAATCAGACTCGATCGAGACTCTGATCAAAGATGGCGTCGAAAAGATTGGAAATTGTCGCAATTCCGGCAGATCATCGATAACGTTGACCGTACTGCAGGAGAATATGGTTGGAATGCCTTCTTCTTGGATAACCACGACAATCCGCGCGCTGTCTCGCACTTTGGCGATGATCGCCCACAATGGCGTGAGCCATCGGCTAAGGCGCTTGCAACCTTGACGCTGACTCAACGAGCAACACCTTTTATTTATCAAGGTTCAGAATTGGGCATGACCAATTACCCGTTTAAAGCTATTGATGAATTCGATGATATTGAGGTGAAAGGTTTTTGGCATGACTACGTTGAGACAGGAAAGGTCAAAGCCGACGAGTTCTTGCAAAATGTACGCCTGACGAGCAGGGATAACAGCCGGACGCCGTTCCAATGGGATGGGAGCAAAAATGCAGGATTCACGAGCGGAAAACCTTGGTTCAAGGTCAACCCAAACTACCAGGAAATCAATGCAGTAAGTCAAGTCACACAACCCGACTCAGTATTTAACTATTATCGTCAGTTGATCAAGATAAGGCATGACATCCCGGCACTGACCTATGGTACATACACCGATTTGGATCCTGCAAATGATTCGGTCTACGCCTATACACGCAGCCTTGGGGCGGAAAAATATCTTGTTGTTGTTAACTTCAAGGAGCAAATGATGAGATATAAATTACCGGATAATTTATCCATTGAGAAAGTGATTATAGACAGCAACAGCAAAAACGTGGTGAAAAAGAATGATTCATTACTCGAGCTAAAACCATGGCAGTCAGGGGTTTATAAACTAAATCAATAAATCTCATAGTCACGCCAAATAATGTAAATATATTGAAACTATTAAAACCGGCATTTTATGCCGGTTTTTTTAGCGCAAAATAGGGCTGGCAAAGATAAAGCAGGAGGCTACCACCGTGAGCTATATGCTTTTTTAAAAGGCAAGATTCTCCGTCGAGGCTCTGCCGTCACCCGAACGCGATAAACCGCGTTTATCCTCAGATGCCTGGCCGTTGCGCGCAAACGAAGACCGGGGTTTGAGGGCTTGTGGGGCAATGCCGGCGAGCCAGTCAGCTTCTCGTGGGTGCGAGCACATTGCTAATGAACAATCTCGCTTCAAATGTTATCGTGAGAATGAAGTGTTGCAGTGGCGCCGCCGGGGTTTGCGCTCGATTCAGGTCTGATTCACATAACAAGGTCACATGGAAATGAAAGTGTTATTCATCGCTTCGCTAGGCGCTTTATCGTTAATGCAAGCATCATTCTCCTTCGCGGATAATGCCAATGGGAAAAACATCTATTCACAGAGATGTACTATGTGCCACGGAACCGATCTCAAAGGCACGGGGCCATTGGCTGATAAAACCAACCCGCCGACACCTGATCTGACAACCCCCGCGTTCAAAGAACGGCTCAATGATTATCCGGGCGTTATTGTCTCATCGATAATACTTCGTCCAAATGGAGACTTGATTCCCAAAACTTTGCGAGAGAATGGGGTAAGGCTACCGGCGTTCTCTTGGCGGCTTCAGGATCTGCGCGATTTAAATCAGTACATGAGCGGCGTGATTTCAAAAAATCGATAATGTTGAGAGGAAAGGTAGGCACAGAAATCGAATAACCCTTGCAGAGTGGTTACCTGTTTGACTGAATCCTTCATGTAAAGCCGATAGAGTCCAGACCGCAATCAGCAACACGGTGTCCTGTAACGGGATACGCCATTCTAATCACTTGTTTTTGCTCAAACTGCCAACTGCGCCTAAGCTAGAATGTGGTCTGGGGACTGGGGTCCCTTTGCACTTTATTCTGTGAACATGGAGGAGTTTCGATTTGATGCGTTTATCTACATTGGTGCTGGCGATCGGCATGGTGCTGACCTCGCAGGCACAGGCAGCAGAAACCAACCCGCACGCGAGCCATAGCGCGTTGCCAAGCGGCCAGGCGAAGGAGGCTAACGTGACCGGAGAAGCCAACCAGCACGAGAACAAAAAGAACGAGAACCCGTTCTTCTATCAGAGCCGTCTGCCATTCCAGGCGCCGCCGTTCAATCTGATCAAAGAAAGCGACTACGCTCCGGCTATCGACGCCGGCATCAAGCAAAAGCTGGAAGAGGTGGAGAAGATCGCCAATAACCCGGCCAAGCCCGATTTTAAAAATACCTTTGTGGCGCTGGAGCAGGCCGGTGCGCTGTTGACGCGGGTGATGAACGTGTTTGGCGCCATGACCTCGGCCAACACCAGCGACACATTGCAAAAGCTGGATGAGGAAAGCTCGCCGAAACTGGCGGCGCTTGAAGACGCGATCATGCTTAACAGCAAGCTGTTCGCGCGCATCAAGGCGATTTATCAGCAGCGCGATGCGCTGAAGCTGGACGCGGAATCGCGTCGCCTGGTGGAAGTGACTTACAAGAACTTCGAGCTGGCGGGGGCCAACCTGTCCGATGCCGATAAAACCAGGCTGAAAGCGCTGAATCAGGAAGCGGCGACGCTGAGCACCCAGTTCTCCAACAAGCTGCTGGCGGCGACCAAAGACGGCGCACTGGCGATAGCCGATAAAGGCAAGCTGGACGGCCTGTCGGAAAGCGAACTGGCTGCGGCGACTCAGGCGGCCGGCGAGCGCAAGCTGGACAAACAGTGGTTGCTGGTGTTGCAAAATACCACTCAGCAGCCGGATTTGCAGAGCCTGAAAGACAGGGATACCCGCAAGGCACTGTTTGACGCTTCGTGGAGCCGGGCGGAAAAGGGCGACGGCAACGACACTCGCCAGACTATCGCCCGCCTGGCCAAGGTGCGCGCCGAGCAGGCCAAACTGCTGGGCTTCCCGAACTATGCCGCCTGGAAACTGCAAAACCAGATGGCCAAAACCCCGGATGCGGCGCTGAGTTTTATGCGCAATATCGTTCCGGCGGCCACCGCGCGTGCCGAACGTGAAGCCAAAGACATTCAGGCGGTGATTGATCAGCAAAAAGGCGATTTCAAGGTTGAAGCCTGGGACTGGCAGTTCTACGCCGAGCAGGTGCGCAAGGCGAAATACGATCTGGATGAGTCGCAGATCAAACCTTATTTCGAACTGGATAACGTGCTGAACAACGGCGTGTTCTATGCCGCCAACCTGCTGTACGGCATCAGTTTTAAAGAGCGCAAGGACATCCCGGTCTACCAGCCGGACGTACGCGTGTATGAAGTCTTCGATAAAGACGGCAAATCGCTGGCGCTGTTCTATACCGACTTCTTTAAGCGCGACAACAAGGGCGGCGGCGCCTGGATGAGCAACTTTGTCGAGCAGTCGAAGCTGAAAGGCACCAAACCGGTGATTTACAACGTCGCCAACTTCACCAAACCGGCACCGGGCCAGCCTGCGCTGCTGTCGTACGACGACGTGATCACCCTGTTCCACGAGTTCGGCCATGCGCTGCACGGCATGTTTGCCGATCAGGAGTATCCGAGCCTGTCCGGTACCAATACCGCGCGCGACTTTGTTGAGTTCCCCTCACAGTTCAATGAACACTGGGCCAGCGATCCCAAAGTCTTTGCGCACTTCGCCAAGCACTACAAAACCGGCGAAGCCATGCCGCAGGCACTGGTCGACAAAATCAAAAAAGCCGATAAGTTCAACAAAGGTTATGACATGACCGAGCTGCTATCTGCCGCGCTGCTGGACATGCACTGGCACATGCTGAGCGCGGATCAGCCGCAACAGGACGTGGACAAGTTCGAAGCCGAATCGCTGCTGAAGGATAAAATCGATCTCAGCTACGTGCCGCCGCGCTATCGCTCCAGCTACTTCAAACATATCTGGGGCAACGGGTATGCTGCCGGTTACTACGCCTATCTGTGGACAGAAATGCTGGCGGATGACGCCTTCCAGTGGTTCACCGAGCACGGCGGCCTGACGGCGGAGAACGGCCAGCGCTTCCGCGACAGGGTGCTGTCGCGCGGTAATAGCCAGGATCTGGAAAAACTGTACGTCGACTGGCGCGGCAAAGAGCCCAGCATCGAGCCGATGCTGATTAACCGCGGGCTGAAAGACGAATAAAATATTGTGATGTCTGTCCGACGAACAGGGGCGCGGAAACCCGCGCCCAACCCTCTCAGCGATTAACCACCTTGGCCGGCAGCGCGATCACCAGCAGCGAACTGAGCAGCAGACAACCGGCGAAGGCCCACAGCGCACCGCCGCTTTTGCCGGTCAGATCCAGCGCCAACCCCATCAGCGAATTACTCACCAACCCGGCGATATTCGCCAGTGAACAGGCCAGCGCAAAGCCGGTTGCCGCCGCCGTGCCGCGCAAGAAAGTGGCCGGCAGGCTGAAGAACACCGGCACCGCGCCGATGATTGCCGCCTGGGCGATGGAGAACAACAGCACCGTGGCGATCACGTTATGGGTGAAGAAGGTGCTGCCGGCCATCGCCATCGCACCGACGATAAACGGCACTATGATGTGCCAGCGGCGTTCGCGCATGCGGTCGGAACTGGTGCCAATCAGCAGCATGCCCAGCAGGGCGGCGACGCTCGGCAGCGCGGTCAGCATGCCGATGGTGGTAATGTCGGTGACCCCGGCGGTTTTGATAAAGGTCGGCATCCAGAACCCCATCGCATAGGCGCTGAGCAGGATCGAGAAATCAATGCCGCCCAACATCCACACCTTGAGGTTAAAGAAACCGTCGCGGAAGCTGTGCTTGCTGTGGCCGGCTTCGGCATCGTCATGCGCCAGATCCTGCTCAATGCGTTTTTTCTCGTCCTCGGTTAACCATTTTGCCTGCCGATAATTATTGGGCAGCACCCAGAAAGTGAGCACGCCCAGCAGCACGCTGGGAATGCCCTCCAGCAAGAACAGCCATTGCCAGCCATGCAGCCCGTGACGCATATCGAAATGCCCCATGATCCAGCCGGAGAGCGGGCCGCCGACCACGCTCGACAGCGGCAGGCCGATCATGAACAGCGCAATGATGCGGCCACGACGATAGGTGGGGAACCATAACGTCAGGTAATAGAGCACGCCGGGCAGGAAGCCGGCTTCCGCCACGCCAAGCAAAAAACGGATGGCGTAAAACTGATTCGGGGTAGTGACGAACAGGGTGCCGGCGGAAAGCAGGCCCCAGGTGATCATGATGCGGGCAATCCACACCTTAGCGCCGACGCGCTGCAGGATCAGGTTGCTCGGCACCTCAAACAGAATATAACCGACAAAAAACAGCCCGGCGCCCAGCCCAAAGGCGGCTTCGCTCAGTTGCAGTTGATCGGCCATCTGCAGCTTGGCCAGCCCGACGTTAATGCGGTCAAGGTAAGCGGCCAGATAACACAGGCAGAGAAACGGGATCAGCTTCCAGGTGATTTTGCGGTACAGCAGCGATTCTGTTCCCGCTTTCCCCGCTAACGGGGTTTCAACAATGGCCATGATGATGTCTCCAGGTGGTGCATAGTGGCCTCCGGAGGAGGTGTGTTGTGTGCTTGCTTTTGAGGCGCTTTCCGCGCCTTCTTTATTGTTCTGCTTTCCGTGCAGGTGAAGCCTTTGGGTCTACAACAGGGTTAAATAGCCGATCGCCTCCTGTTTGCTCACTACGTCGCCGTATTTGCTGTCGATGTCGAACAGGTTGGCTTCGTGCGGGCCGGCGTGGCGGTCGCCCACGCATTCGCGCACCACGATAGTGCGAAATCCGTGTTGCACGGCGTCCACCGCGCTGGCGCGGATACAGCCGCTGGTGGAACAACCGGCCAGCAGCAGGGTATCGATGCCGAGCGCCACCAACATAGGTGCAAGCGAAGTGCCGAAAAAGGCGCTGGCGTATTGTTTGGTCAACACCACCTCGGTCGCTAACGGCGCAACCTGGGGGCAGAACGCCGCCAGCGGATTGCCCTCGACCATGTCTTTCATCACCGGCGCTTTTTTCACCCAGATGCCGCCATCGGCAAAATGCCCCGCATGATAGCGGATATTGGTGTGGATCACCGGAATTCTCACCTGGCGTGCGGTGGCCAGCAGCGCCATGCTTTCGTCGACTGCGCTGACCACACCGGGGGCGAACAGCGGTGCGCCCTCGGTGGTATAAGCCTGCATAAAGTCGATCACCAGCAGCGCCGGGCGACGGCCGAAACCGATGCGATTGCCCCAAACGCCGCTGTAGTTATCGATCAGAGAGTTATCGGCTGCGGATGCCATTTTTCCTCCTTAATAGGCGCCGGACAGCAGGGCGCCGGCGCCGGGAACGATCGGCTCCAGCTCCAGCGCGGTCAGCATGGCGTAGGTGGTGGCGATGGCCGCGGTCAGCACCGGCTTGCCGGTTTGCGCTTCAACGGTGGATACCGCAGGTAAAGACGGCATTTGCACGCAGGCGGACAGCACTATGGCATCCACGCCGCTCAGGTCCATCTCGGCGACAATACCCGGCAGTTTGGCCGGATCATGGCGGCCCACCGCCAGGTTGTCCGGGATCTCCAGCGCGCGCCACACCTTGACCTCAATGCCCTCGTGTTCGATGTAGTCCACCACCATTTGGGTCAGCGGTTTCATGTAGGGCGCCACCAGCGCGATGCGTTTGGCGCCGAGCACTTTCAGGCCACTGACCAGCGCACCGGCGCTGCTGATCACCGGCGCGGCGGCGTTGTTGTCCTGCGTAACCTTTGCCAGCCGGGCCTGGGACTCGCGATGATAGCCCAGCCCCATAGACATGATCGCCACCAGGCAGGCATAGCCGAGCACGTCGACCTGCGCGTCGGAAAGCTCCAGCGCGCAGCGGTCTGATTCGGCGTCCATCGCCGCCAGTTCCGCCTTGCTCACATGCTTCATGCGCATGCGGCTGGAGTGAAAGGTAAAACGCTCCGGGCGGATCAACTGGCGGGCGGTCAACATCGCCGGAATTTCGGTTTCCATCGTGGTGTTGGAACTGGGTACGATCTGGCCGATACGGTAATTTTGGGTCATGGAAAATGCTCCTCAGTTAATCCAGAAAATCGCCCAGGGCGTGGAAGAAACCGTCAAAGTCGTCCCACGGGATCATATGCCCGGCGTTTGCTACGTGCGCGAGGGTGATTTCCGGTTGTAACCTGCGGATCTCCACCTCGTCTTCCGGCAATATCACTCCGCCCAAGCCCGCGACCATCAGCAGCGTCGGCATGCTCAGGTCGGGATAATCGCGGTGGCTGTCTACCTGATGGAAATCTTCATAGGCACGTTGAATCGCCGGTTCATAGCAGGTGTGCAGCCATTCGGCGCGCAACTGCCGCTGCTCCTCACTCCAGGTCGGGCAGTAGGCGCGCATCTGCTCGACATCCATCCCCGATAGCGACTGGCGGATGGAATCGACGTACCACGGCCATTTACCGGGATAGTCGCGGCGGCCGGGGCCGGAAACCGGTGGATCGACCAGCACTAACCGGCGCACGCCGGCCGGTTGCAGCACCGCAGCGCGCAGGGCAAAACGCGCGCCCATGGAGTGGCCGATCAGCGAATAGCTGTCCAGCTTCAGCGCGGTGGCGAAAACGTTGACGTCCTGCGCGCAGGTTTCGGCGTCATAGGCCAACGCCGGGCCGCTGGAAGACAGACCGCGCCCGCGCACGTCCAGCACGTAGGTGTCGTATCTTTCACCCAGCCGTTCGGCGACGAACCCCCAGGTAATCGCCGGGCTGGTGATGCCGGGGATCAGGATCAGCGCGGGGCCCTGGCCACCGTAGCGCAGATAGTGCTGGCGAATGCCGTTGGCCTGCACGTTGGCGCCATACAGGAAGCGACTCATGCGGCGTTCTCCGATTTCAGCGCCTGCGCGTACAGGTCATAGCCGTACACCCAGGCAGGATCTTCCTGAGTGCGCAGGAAAGTATTGGCGTTGGACACTGCCTGCACGCGGGAGGCGCGCTCTTTGCGGTTGGCTTCATACAGTTGGAAGGCGGTGCGGTAGTCGGTCAGGCCGGTTTCCTGCAGGCAGCGCGCCAGCATGGCGGCATCTTCGATCGCCATCGCCGCACCCTGCGCCATATGCGGTTTCATGGGGTGGCAGGCGTCGCCGAGCAACACCATGCGGCCTTCGCTCCACAGCGGCAGCGGTTTGCGGTTCAGCAGCGGCCATTTGGTGACCTGCTCGCTGGACTCGATCAGCGCTTGCACGATCGGGTGATAACCGGCGAAGGTTTCGTACATTTCTTCGCGGCTGCTGTCGATGAAGCTGCCCTGGAAATCCCACGCCGGGTGGGGTACGCCGCTGACGTAATAGTATTCGTCGCGTTTTTGCGTGGTGTAATAGACCATCAGATGGCGATCCGCCGACCACCACTTCACGCAGTCTTCGAAGCTCAAATTGTATTTGGCCAGTTTCTCACCGCGGATCAGCGCACGGTGGGCCACCCAGCCGCTGTAGGTTGGCGCTTCGACGCCCAACAAGTGTTCGCGAATGCGTGAATTGATGCCGTCGGCGCCAATCACGATATCGGCGGTGGCGCTGGTGCCGTCGGCGAAATTCAACACCACGTCGTCGCCGCGATCCTCAATCTTGCTCAGGCATTTGCCAAAGTGCACGCTGCCCGGTTGCAGAGCGGCCATCTGCAACGCCTGCAAATCGCCACGATGCACGGTAACGTATGCCGCGCCGTACTCTTTGCGGGCAAATGACCCCAATTCAATGCGCGACAGATAATCACCGCTTTCGGCATCGCGGCTGAACCAGAAATCCGGGTGCGAAGCCATTTGCTCCAGCGGCTGTTCGATGCCGAGGCGGCGGAAAATCTTCAGTACGTTCGGTCCCATATGGATACCGGCACCGAGGCGTGAAAACACCGGGCTTTGCTCATACAAATCGACGGTAAAGCCGGTTTTTTGCAGCAGACCGGCGGCGGCGGCGCCACCCAGGCCTGCGCCGACCACGGCAATGCGCTGTTGTTTGCTCATCATTTTTCCCCTGACTGTTGGTCTTTTTAGGCGTTGTCCGCAGCAATGCCGGACGAGTAATTTATAGTGTATACGCTAAATATAGCAAAGTTGCATAAGTGTTAATTTAGATCTCGCTCACGCTAATGGGCAGCAACTTGCTGGTAAACTCATGTTAATCACAGCCTGTTATGGGCATGAAATAGGATTTACTTATGGGTGGTGTTAGCGACTTGCTTCCCATTGAATTTTGGGCTTAGATAATTAAAAGAGTGTGTTCACTTTAATTTCTGCAAAATAACCTCGCTGGCGCCGAGTGCGTCGGTCATTCATTAGCGAAACAGGAGATACGCCATGGCGGTCAATGAGAGTCAGCTGGTGCAACTGTTCGAGCAGGTGCTTACGTTGTCGAAAGTGGATGTTTCGCAGAGCGTAGCCATCCTGAAAAGCCACTATTCCGATGCGCGTACGGTACGCGCCGCCACCGATGCCGCGCTGCGGTTGGGGGCCAAGGTGTATGCGGTGGAGCTCCCCTCGTTCAACCATCCGCGGGCTATGGGCAATGACATGACCGCCTACTGCGGCGATACGGCGCTGACCGGCAACCCTGCCGCGCAGCGTGCGCTGGAGGCCGCCGATTTGATCGTCGACACCATGATGTTGCTGCACTCGCCGGAGCAGGAGCAAATATTGAAAACCGGCACGCGCATTCTTTTGGCGGTGGAGCCGCCGGAGGTATTGGCACGGATGTTGCCTACCTCAGAGGACAAGGCGCGGGTGTTGGCGGCGGCGGCGGTGCTGGAGAAAGCGACGCTGATGCGGGTGACATCCGCTGCCGGCAGCGATTTTCGCGCACCCTTGGGGCAATACCCGACGGTGACCGAATACGGTTATGCCGACGAGCCGGGGCGTTGGGATCACTGGCCGAGCGGTTTTCTGTTTACCTGGCCGAATGAAGAGCAGGCGGAGGGAGTGCTGGTGCTGGACATCGGCGATATCCTGCTGCCGTTTAAAAGCTATGCCCGTGAACGCATTACGCTGGAGATTGAAAAAGGCTTCGTGACGCGTATTCACGGCGGTTTCGAGGCGGAATACCTGCGCGAATACATGAAGTATTTCAAGGATCCGGATGTGTACGGCATCTCGCATATCGGTTGGGGCCTGCAGCCGCGCGCCCAGTGGACGGCAATGGGCCTGCACGACAAAAACGACGGCATGTGTATGGATGCGCGCGCATTTTACGGCAACTTCCTGTTCTCCACCGGGCCGAATACCGAAGTCGGCGGCACGCGAAAAACGCCGTGCCACATGGATATTGCGCTGCGTCGCTGCGACATCAGCCTGGATGGCCAGACGGTCGTGGCTGAAGGGGAAGTGGTCGCGCCGGAGGCATCGCGGGTGCGCCAGGGTTAACCGTTGCTGTTAACCGCGGGGGTTTGTACTATTCTCGGTAGTTTCCATAGATGGTGAGAGTAACGCAATGATGCCCCCCGAAGACTCGGCCGCCGATGACGGCAAAGCCGAAAACTATCATTTTACTGAACAAGTCGGGCACCTGCTGCGCAAGGTTTATCAACGTCACGTGGCGATATTCCAGCAGAACGTCGGCGATTCGCAACTGACCGCCGTACAGTTTATTACCCTGTGCGCGGTGCGCGACATGGGGCCTAGCTCATTGACCGAGCTGGTGCAGGTGACGGCGGTCGATCAGGCCACCATTCGCGGCATCGTCGAGCGCCTCAAGGCGCGTGAGTTGATCACCGTCATGCCGGATCCGATAGACCGACGCAAAGTGGTGGTCGGGTTGACCGACACCGGCGCTGCGCTGTTGGCGGCAACGGTGCCGCATGCGGCGAAGATCACGGAATTAACCTTCGGCACGCTCAATCCGGCCGAACGTGTAGCCTTGATGTTCCTGCTCAATAAAATGCTGGAAGACCAGCCGCCAGGCTAATTCGCTCCCCGTAACTGCGGTTGTCCGGTGAGTGGCCTGCGGCGAGGTCACGGCCCACAATACATACCCTATAGCTTTCAAGTTGCAGCCAGGCGCCCAGCTTGCTCATCCCCAGGAGCTTACTCCGGTAAGTGACTGGGGTGCGCAAGTGCAGGTAACAACGTTGCGGCTTGAAAGATGACGGGTATAACCGGAACGCAGGCGGAGACGCGAGAATGGCGATATCTGAAGTGCCGACGTCCAGGGAGGGGGCGGTAAAAATGCTGACGGAGCACCCGCTGCTGCTGTCGGTGAACGGAAAAAGTATTCATACCCAGGTCATGACGGATACGCCGCTGCTGTTGGTGTTGCGTAACGATCTGGCGCTAAACGGCCCGAAATACGGCTGTGGCCTCGGCGAATGCGGCGCTTGCACCGTGCTGGTTGACGGCATTGCCGCACGTTCCTGCGTGATCCCTGCGCTGGGCGTGGCCGATAGGGCGATCACCACGCTGGAAGGGCTGGGGGATCGTGATCACCTGCACCCGGTGCAGCGCGCCTTTATTGAAGAGCAGGCCGCGCAGTGCGGTTATTGCCTCAACGGCATGATCATGACCACCAAAGCCCTGCTGGATCGCAACCCTTCGCCGAGCGACGGCGAAATCCGCCAGGCGCTGTCCGGCAATCTGTGCCGTTGCGGCACCCACATCGAAATCCTGCGTGCGGTTCAGCGCGCCATTATTCTCTGCCGCAGTGAGGAAAACCCGCATGTCTGACGCCCGTTTCTCATTGCCGAGCCAAGCCGAATTACTGCAACGTAACGGCACGCTACTGGTTATCGATCAGATCCAGCCGCCGCCGGGCCTGGTGCCGAAAGGCCAAACGCCTACCCTGAAGCCCAAGGAGCAGGGGCTGTTTATCGCCATTTGCGACAGCGGTGAGGTCTACGCCTTTAACGGCCATGTCGATCTCGGCACCGGAGTGCGCACCGCGCTGGGGCAGATCGTCGCCGAAGAACTGTATCTGCGGATGGAACAGGTCTGCATGGTGCTGGGCGATACCGAAAGTACGCCAAACCAGGGGGCGACCATCGCCAGCGCCACGCTGCAAATTTCCGCCGTGCCGCTGCGCAATGCGGCCGCCGAGGCACGGCGCTGGCTGCTGCAACAGGCGGCGCAGCGTTTTAACCGCACGGTAGATCAACTGACGTTGCGTGACGGCGCTATTGTCGATCCGCAAGGGCAGACGTTGACCTATGGCGAGCTGGTGGCGGGCGTGCATGTCGAGTTACCGATTTCCGGCGATGCGCCGCTCAAACCGCAGGCCGAATACCGGCTGGTAGGCACCAGCACTGCGCGGGTCGATATTCCGGCCAAGGCGACCGGCGAAACCACCTATGTGCACGACATGCGCCTGCCGAATATGCTGCATGGCCGGGTGGTCCGACCGCCGTACGCCGGTTATGACAGCGGTGAGTTCGTCGGCACCAGCCTGTTGGCGGTGGATGAGCAGTCGATCGCCGCTATTCCCGGCATCGTCAAGCTGGTGGTGATCGGGGACTTTATCGGCATCGTCGCCGAGCGCGAGGAGCAGGCGATCAAGGCGGCGCAGGCGCTGCAGGTGAGCTGGAAGGATTGGCGGCGCAACCTGCCGCAGATGACCGACGTGGCGCAGGCACTGCGCGATAATCCGCATTCGACGCGGGTAGTGCATGACACCGGCAACGTCGATGCGGCGCTGGCGTCCGCCGATCGGCGTTTCACCCGCACCTATCTGTGGCCGTACCAGTTGCATGCCTCTATCGGCCCCTCTTGCGCACTGGCGGATTATCAGCCGCAGCAACTGCGGGTCTGGTCCGGCACTCAAAATCCGCACCTGCTGCGCGCCGACCTCGCCTGGCTGCTGGAATACCCGGAAGCGCAGATTGACATTATCCGCATGGAGGCCGCCGGTTGTTATGGCCGCAACTGCGCCGACGACGTGTGCGCCGATGCGGCGTTATTGTCGCGGGCGGTGGGCCGCCCGGTGCGGGTACAATTGACGCGCGAGCAGGAACACCTGTGGGAACCGAAGGGCACTGCACAGTTGATGGAGGTCGATGGCGGGCTGGACGTCGCAGGCCATCCCGTCGCCTATGACTTTCGCACCTATTACCCCTCAAATGGCGCGCCGACGCTGGCGCTGCTGCTGACCGGCAGGGTTGAACCCGTGCCTGTGGCTTATGAAATGGGCGACCGCACCTCGGTGCCGCCTTATGAATACCCGGCGCTGCGCGTCAGCATTGAGGATATGGCGCCAATCGTACGCGCCTCCTGGATGCGCGGCGTGTCGGCGTTGCCGAATACCTTCGCGCACGAGTCTTATATCGACGAACTGGCTAACGCCGCCGGCGTCGATCCGCTGGAGTACCGGTTGCGCTACATCAACGATGAGCGTGCCACCGACCTGATGCGCAGCACCGCTGAACGCGCCGGCTGGACGCCGCATACCGAACCGATGCAGACACCGGCGGAAGACGGCGTGCTGCGCGGGCGCGGTTTCGCTTATGCGCGCTATATACACAGCAAGTTTCCCGGCTTTGGCGCCGCCTGGGCGGCCTGGGTCGCCGACGTGGCGATCGACAAGGCCAGCGGCGAAGTGGCGGTCACGCGCATTGTGGTGGGGCACGACGCCGGCATGATGGTCAATCCGGACGGGGTGCGTCACCAGATCCACGGCAACGTCATCCAGTCGACCAGCCGGGTATTGAAAGAGCGCGTCACCTTCGAAGAATCGACGATTTCCAGCAAGGAATGGGGCGCTTACCCGATATTGACCTTCCCGGAGGTGCCGGAGGTCGACGTGGTGATGATGCCGAGACCGTACGATCCGCCGCTGGGCGCCGGTGAGTCCGCTTCGGTACCCAGCGCGGCGGCCATCGCCAACGCGGTGTTTGACGCCACCGGCATTCGCTTTCGCGAATTGCCGATCACCTCCGATCGGCTGCGCGAGGCGTTGAACGGTCCGGATAGTGCCCGGCAGGAGCCTGCGCCGACGGCCAAACCCCGGCGCAGCAAATGGTGGTTCGGCGGCGCGGCCGGTATTGTCGGCGCCCTGTTGGGCGTCGCGGCTACGGCATTGCCGTGGCGTACGGCGATTGCACCTGTTGCCACGCCGGGCGCAGGCACCTGGTCGGCCGCGACCCTGGAACGTGGGCGTCAGTTGGCCGCCGTCGGGGATTGCGCGGTCTGCCATACCTCCTCAGAAGGCGCTACCAACGCCGGAGGCCTGGCGATGGAAACTCCGTTCGGTACCCTGTACAGCACCAATATCACCCCGGATGTGGCAACTGGCATCGGCAACTGGTCGTTTACCGCGTTCGACCGCGCGATGCGCCAGGGCATCAGCCGCGACGGTCGCCATCTGTATCCGGCGTTTCCTTATACGTCGTTCAGCAAAATGACCGACGGCGACATGCAAGCGCTGTATGCCTACATGATGTCGCAACCGGCGGTTACGCAAAGCAACCCGGCTAACCAAATGCGTTTCCCGTTTAATCTGCGCCCGCTGATGGCCGGCTGGAATGCGCTGTTTCTACGCCAGGGCGAGTACCAGCCAGACCCTACGCAAACGGCGCAGTGGAATCGCGGATCTTATCTGGTCAACGGGTTGGGCCACTGCGCCGCCTGCCATTCGCCGCGTAACCTGATGGGGGCGGAAAAGGGCGGCGCCGGTTTCCTGGCAGGGGCGATGGTGGACGGCTGGGAAGCGCCGGCGTTGAACCAACTGGCCAATGCGGAAAAACCCTGGAGCGAAGAACAGCTATTCCGGTATCTGAGCAGCGGTCATTCCGCCGAACACGGCGTGGCGGCCGGGCCGATGGGGCCGGTGGTCAGCGAACTGGCTACGCTGCCGGAGTCGGACGTGCGGGCGATGGCCGGCTATCTTATCTCCCTGAGCACCCCGACAACGTTAAACGTGGAGCCGCAGGTACAGCTAGCCGGAAGTCTGCAATCTGCGCAGGCGAGACAGGCCGGCGAACGTCTGTTCCAGGGCGCTTGCCAGGCTTGCCATAGTGCCGCCAGCGGTGGCCCGCAGCTGTTTGGCGTCAGTCTCGATTTGGCCAATAACACCAATATTTTCAGCGATCGGCCGGACAACCTGATAAAAGTGATCCTGCAAGGTATTGCCAAACCGGCCACCGCCGATCTGGGCTTTATGCCGGGCTTCAAGGACAGCTTCTCCGATCGGCAGGTGGCGGATCTGGTGAATTACCTGCGTCAACGCTATGCCGGGCAAAAACCGGCATGGCGAGAGGTAGAAGCTCAGGTAGCCAGGCTGCGCGCCAATCCGGGCAGCCATTAGCGGCGTTATGGCCGCTGCAGGAGCGCTACCCGCCGTTGCAACGGCAACGGCGCCAGCTTGCGCGCCGCCATTGCCGCCCGCCGCTGTTTCGCCGTCTTTTCTTTATCGGGTTATTAATCCTGAATATTGAGATTGTTTGGCGTTCAGTTACATAAGTCGAATCGCTTTCCGTGATGACTTCAGTTTTTATCTTGGTTGTTCATTTAATTAATTGGGGTGGTTTTTTAGTTGTTGATGTTAAGTGAAAGTATAAACAATATTTTGATGATTTAATTAAGTTATACCTTTAATTGATGTGGCGTTATTTTTTTATGCCTTTGTTTATTGTTGACTTGGTTGTTTTTTGTGTTTATATAATTAGCAGGCGGATTAGATATGTGGCTTGTAAAAAACATCATAAATGGCGTTGGCGGGATTTATGGAAATATTAACAAAATCAGAAATAGATATGATTGGCGGCGGTGGTGAAAGCAGCGCGGATACCCACAGTAAAAAGGGCTGCTACGGCAACGGAACATCGACTAACTAGGGTGGACAGGCTAACGGTTTCGTGCCCAATTCATCCCCCGGAATAAGCTCTGAATGCGCATGGGCTCTAGGCCTTACTGCATTTGGCGGCGGTGTTGGCGGGGCTATTGCCGGCAGTGCCCGTGCGATTGCGGGCGGGCTAGTCTCAGGCTCAATCGGCGGCTTGTCTTCCTGTATCGGCAATGGCGGCGGAAAAGGGACGCAGAACGCATCGGAAAAAAGGTCTGGTAGTTATAATGGTGGAACCTGCCGTTGGTAATTTTATCCTAAACGGTAATTTTTAATGCAATATAGTCTGCGTGGTTGAGTTATATTGTTTTTGGTGGGGTTAATCGTTGAAAAGCAAAGGCGTGGTGATTTTTGTTGGCATATTTCTCGTCTTTTCATTGTCTCATGATTTATTCAGAACTGTGGGGCTGAGCCAGTCTGGCGGCTGGTTTAATATCGATATCCCTGATGGGTTGGCGAAATGTATTATTATTTTCTGCGTGCCGGTGGGCATGATTGCTACAATAAAATGCCTTTATATTGCGCTACATTGGTGTATCCGCATGGGGAAAAGTGCGGGGAAAGGAAAATAACCGCCGGTTTATAAACGGGCCTTAAGGTGTAATCCCCATGACAGGACGTCCGCCCCAGCTGTATCGAGAGGGTTATTTCGCCGCGCAGGCGACAAAGGCAGAGGGCGAAGTCATTATTCCGCCCAGCCTCGGTTTAACCACCTATGCCTGGGCCAGCGGTGCGCTGGTGCTGGCTATCCTGCTATTTCTGATGCTGGGCGAATATACCCGTAAAGCGCGGCTGGAAGGCGTGGTAATGCCCTCCAGCGGGTTGATCAAAGTGGTTGCCCGCAACGCCGGGCAGGTCACTGAACGCCTGGTGGCTGAAGGAGAGAAGGTTAAGGCCGGCCAGCCGCTTTATCGGCTCAGCGGCGAGCATTTCAACGGAAAGGGCGTTGGCGCACTGGCGTCGGTGGCTGCGTCACTGGATCAGCAATACCGCATGCTGGAGCACCAGCGCGAACAAGAACAGGTGACCAGCACCCTGCGGCAAACCGGCGTGCGGCAACGCATCGCACAGTTGGATGACGAACTGACCAGTGCAGGCTCCGCCTTGGTGCTGGCTCAACAGCAGGAAACGTTGTCACATTCGGTGATGGCGCGTTACCGCAAGCTGATAGCCAAAGGCTATGTGTCCGAAATTGAATTCCAGCAAAAGCAAATGGAACTGTCGACGGCGCGTGAAAAAGTCGAAAGCCAACGGCAGGCTCAGTTGAGGTTAAAGCGTGAATGGGCGGCTGCGGGCTCGGAGCTGCAAACCTTGCAGCAACAGCAGCAAGGGCGGGATGCGGAGCTGGAACGTCAGTTGCAGAGCATCGATCAGCAAAAAATAGAGCTCAACGCCCAGCGCGAGACTACGCTGACGGCGCCGGTCGATGGCCACATCGCCGTGGTGCTGGCGCGTGCCGGGCAGACGGTGAAACCCAACGATCCTTTGTTGATGATGGTGGCGGACGGGGCGCAGTTGCAGGTAGAGCTTTTTGCCCCGAGCAAGGCGGTGGGCTTTATCAAACCCAGCCAACGCGTCGGCCTGCGTTTTGCCTCGTTCCCCTATGAAAAGTTTGGCGTGCAATACGGTTCTACCCGCGCCATCACGCATGCCAGCCTCAGCGCCGGCGACGCGATGTTGCAAAATCCGCTGGTCTGGAAGGAAAACGAAGGGCATTACCGTGTGATCGTGGCGCTGGATAAAACCACCATTACGGCTTATGGCCGGCAGGAACCGCTGCGCGTCGGCATGGCGGTGTCCGCGGACATTGAGCTGGACAGCCGCCGTCTGTACGAATGGTTGCTGGAGCCGTTATGGAGCCTGCAAGGGAGGATGTAAGCATGGACGTAACAGAGATGATTAACTGGGGCTGGCGAAAGCGTCTGCCGCTGATCCGCCAAACCGAATTGGCGGAGTGCGGGGTGGCCTGTCTGGCGATGATCGCCGGTTGGCATGGTCACCGGGTCGATATGCGAACGCTGCGCGCGGAATGTCATGTCTCGCAGCTTGGCATGACGTTTTCGCAGCTGATGGCGTGCGCCGAAGGCTTGAATTTAAGCGGCCGCGTCATTCGGCTGGAGCTGGATGAACTGCACCTGCTGGCCGTGCCCTGCATTTTGTATTGGGACATGAATCATTTTACCGTTCTGCGGCGGGTGCGGGGGCAAACGCTGGAACTGCACGATCCGGCTCGCGGCCTGCTGAAAATGACGCTGCAAGAGGCGAACCGTCATTTTACCGGCATCGCGATGGAACTGACGCCTAACCACCGGTTTGAAACCCAGGATCGCCGGGAAAAGATCCGCCTGACAACCTTGATTGGCAAAACGCACGGCCTGAAGCCTGCGCTGGCCAGGATCTTTTGCTTCGCCGTGGCGCTGGAGGTGTTGGCGCTGCTCGGCCCGCTGATAAACCAACTGGTGATTGATGAGGTGTTGGTGGCGTTGGACGCCAACCTGCTGACGCTTGTCGTCATCGCCATGTTGCTGATGGGCAGTACGCAGATGCTGCTGGAGTTGGCGCGGCAGTGGGCGACGCTGACCATGGCGGTCAACTTCAACATGCAGTGGACCGCCAACGTGTTTCACCATCTGCTGCGCCTGCCGATCGGCTGGTTCGAGGCACGCAACATGGGGGATATCAGCGCCAAGTTCGATGCCGTCGACACCATACAGGACACCCTGACCACTACGCTGCTCGAAGCCTTTTTGGACGTGCTGTTGGTGGTGGGTACGCTGACCATGATGTTTTTCTACAGCGCAAAATTAACCCTGGTGGCCTTGGCCGCCGCCGCCGTTTACGGCCTGCTGCGCCTGTGTTGGTTCAGCACGCTGCGGAAAGCGGCGCAGGACAGCTGGAATGCCGGCACCGAGGAGTCCAGCCATTTTCTGGAAAGCCTGCGCGGCGTGTTAAGCCTGCGGGTGAATGGCGCGCTGATGCCGCGGGAATCTGCCTGGCGCAACCTGAACGTCGCCCGGCGCAATGCCCAACTGCGCGAAAGCAAACTGATGATGGTGTACGGCATCATGCAGACCGTTATCGGCAGCGTGGTTGCGGCGGCGGTGCTGTGGCTGGGTGCCGGTTCGGTGCTGGCCGGCGAGTTCTCGGTGGGGATGCTGGTGGCCTATATGTCTTTTCAGGGGCGATTTTCGGCCAGCATTAACGGGTTGATAGACAAAGTGGTCGCCTACCGAATGCTGGACGTTTACAACGAACGGCTGGCCGATATCGTGCTGACCCCACGTGAAGGCGCGACGGCGTTACAGGCCGGCAACAAGGGCTCTGCGTACCCGGCAGGCGATTGGCCTCCCGATTTGCCGGTTCTGAGCCTGGAACAGGTCAGCTTTAAATACGCCGGGACCGAACGGGAGATCCTGTCGCAAGTCTCGCTGGATATTATGCCCGGCGAGGTGGTGGCGTTGGTGGGGGCGTCCGGCAGCGGCAAAACCACCTTGGCCAAGCTGGTACTGGGATTATATCCGCCGTCTGCCGGGGTGATACGCACGTTGGGGGTTGAACACCGGCGCGCCGATTATCAACGGACTCGCCAGCATATCGGTGCGGTGCTGCAGGAAGACCAGCTGTTTCGCGGTTCCATTGCCGACAACATTACGTTTTTCTCGCCGAAAATGGACAGCGACAAGCTTGGCGAGTGCGCCAGGCTGGCGCAGTTGGATAGGGACATTGAACAATTGCCGATGGGTTACCAGACGTTAATCAGTGAAATGGGCGGGACCTTGTCTTCCGGACAGAAACAGCGATTGCTGCTGGCGCGGGCGCTGTATAAAGAGCCGAAGCTGTTGATTCTGGATGAGGCGACCAGCCATTTGGACGTCGCCAACGAAATGTTGGTCAGCCGCACCTTGCGCCGGCTTGGCCTGCCGATTTTACTGATCGCGCATCGCCCGGAAACTATCGCCTCGGCGGACAGGGTCATTGAACTGACGGCGGGGCGCATCCGCACGCTGGGACTTTGAGGATTGCCCCTTCTCCTGGCCGGAGAGGGGGCGGCGGATCAGGCCAGCGGCCCGCCCAGGATGGTTTCCTTCATGCCGGAGAGAATGCGCTCGCCGGTTTCAGTTTTCAGCTCTTCGTACCAACTGCGGGTGATCTCCATCTCTTTGCCGTGCGTCACGTCACAACGCTTGCGCGCTTTCAGCACCAGATCCTTCACCCGGTAGCTGCGTTTCTCCTGATAACGAAGCAGCGCGTCTTCAATCCCCAACGAATTGGTCTGCAGCGCAATCGCCAGCACCACCGCGTCTTCCATCGCCGCACAGCCGCCCTGGCCGATATCCGGCGTGGTGCTGTGTCCGGCGTCGCCCAGCAAGGCTACGCGGCCGCGTACCAACTGTTCGAAAGGCTCGATATCGTGAATTTCAATGCGGTTGACGGTGTCAGGATCGAGCGCGGCAATCAGTTTCTGCACCGGTTCGGCCCAGCCGGCGAAGTAGCGCTGCAGATCGGCGCGCACCGTGCTGCGGTCTTCCGCCAGCCCGGTCGGCAACGGAACGTCGAAGAAAAAGTAGAAACGGTTGCCGGAGACCGGCATCAGCGAAACCCGCTTGCCTTCGCCGACAAAGGTGGTCCACTGATCGGCCGGCGCGATGGATTCATCAATCGCCACCAACCCGTTCCAGTTGACGTAACCGGCATAGCGGCGATCCACCCCATGCCCGAGCACGTAAGGGCGGATAGCCGAATGGGTGCCGTCGGCGGCGATCAGGAAATCGCCGCTGGCCTGGCTGCCGTCCTCGAACCAGGCGGTGACGCCGTCTTGGGTCTCTTCAAGGCCGTTGACGCGCTTGCCAAAGCTAACATTGTCACGGCCGTAGGTCTCCAGCAGCATGGCCTGAAGTTCGGCGCGGGCCACCGGATAAGGACGTTCGCCGACACTGGCGATCAACGGGTCCAGGCTGAAACGCGTCAGGGTCTGGCCGTGCAGATATTCCTGATAGGCCATGTAGTGCATCGGGCCGCCGAGCCGGCGCAGGGATTCTTTCATCCCCAAATAGTTGAGGCACTTAACGCCGTTCGGCCAGATGGAAATCGCCGCGCCAACCGGCTTGATCTCTTTAACCGCTTCAAAAACCTCGGCCTCGATCCCGCAGCGCTTCAATGCGATGGCGGCGCACAACCCACCGATACCGCCGCCTATGATGATTGCTTTCATGTTCTTCTCCTTTGTCGCCATAACAGGGAGAAGCAATTTCCGTACCAGTCCGCGAAGGGGGCGGTGAGCGGGGTGGCGGAGGAACGATGATGCAAATTGGTGCGCCGATGTGCCATGGCGGGGCATGAACCTGCCCTGTGTTGATCTGGCATCTGTCTGCAAGAGTGGCTTAGGGCCTTAACATATCCGCCTGCTTGCCATATTGGGCTGCCGAGCGGGGCCGGGCGCGCTGAAACCCTTTGCATGCCCGGCAGAAGCCGAAAAAGAATATTTTCTCGCCGGCTTCGGCTTTCAATTTACGGGATGTCGCATTGCGCGATATGCTGTTTTACAAACGGACTGCGCCTGACGAGGTCACTATGACAGACAGCCAAGTCTTTGAACGACAGAGCCTGGATAATCTGCTGAACTACTGGCGGCGCCACCGTCGTCTGCCGGGGGCGCGTTATTTGCCCGGGCCGACGGACAGTCTTTGCGACGTGAGCGGCGTCAGCGTGGGGCATCACACGCTGGACAACGGCGAGTGCCAGACCGGCGTGACCGCCATTATGCCGCCGGGCGACCTGTTCAATCAGCCGTTGCCCTGCGGTAGCGCGGTGTTGAACGGCTTCGCCAAACCGCTCGGCCTGGTGCAGCTCAACGAGCTGGGGGTGCTGCAAACGCCGATCCTGCTGAGCAACACCTTCGCCGTCGGCACCTTATTCAACGCCATGGTGCGGCGCAGCTGCCGGCGTTACCCGCAGATCGGTCGCGACAGCGCCACCATCAATCCCGTAGTACTGGAATGTAACGACGGTTATCTCAACGATATTCAGGCGATGCCGGTGCTCGAAGAGCACGTGTTCAGCGCGCTGGACAATCACGGGATCGGCTTCGCGCGCGGCAGCGTCGGCGCCGGGCGCGGCATGAGCAGTTTCGGCCTGAAAGGTGGCATCGGCACCGCTTCGCGCTATTGCCCCGGTCTGGGGGCCACCTTGGGCGTGTTGGTGCTGGCCAACTTTGGCACGCTGGAGTCCCTCACGCTGAGCGGCGTGCGCGTCGGGCCGGCATTGGCTGCGCAATTGGCGGACCCGCCGCCGCAGGTAGAGGCCGGTTCGGTCATCATCATTATCGCCTGCGACCGGGTGCTGGACAGCCGGCAACTCAGCCGCATCGCCAAACGCGCCGGGGCTGGGCTGGGGCGCGTGGGCAGCCACTGGGGGCACGGTTCCGGCGATATCGCTCTGGCGTTCTCCACCCGTCTGCAGGGCACCGCGTTGCCGGATGAACGGCTGGAACCGCTGTTCGCCGCGGCGGCGGACGCCACTGAATACGCGGTGCTGGACGCCTTGCTGAGCGCCGAGGGCGTCAGCGGCTTCCACCAGCGTTCACGCGTTGCGCTTGGGCCCCTGCTCGATCGCTTGGCGAATTAGCCGATGGTCGCCGATCGGGTAGTTACAGGCGTTCGCGCTGGGTTAACTGGATGGCCAGATTTTCAATGCGTTCGGCCATCTGTTTGGTCAGGGTGGTTAATTCGGTGTTTTGTTTCAACAGCACCAGCAGCTGTTCGGATTGCTGTTCGACGAGGGTTTGCCGCTGCGCCATCGCCTCATCCAAATCTTCCCGGTGCTGCGCGTCGGCCAGCGCATGCGCCTGGTCACGTTCGGTCTGGCGGGTTTGAGCCAGCAGGATCAAGGGCGCGGCATAAGCGGCCTGCAGGCTGAACGCCAGGTTCAGCAGGATGAAAGGGTAAGGGTCAAACTTGGCGAAGCCCGCCTGGTTGAGGTAGATCCAGACGCCAACCAGCAGCGTTTGCCCCATCAAAAAGGTCGGGGTGCCGAAGAAACGGGCGAAAGCCTCGGCCTTCAAAGCAAACCACCGATCGCCAAAAGTATGGTTTAGCCCATGTAATGGACGATATAAACGAAATCTCTTGTTTTGCGACATAGTCTTAATGCCCATAGATGTACCGGTAAGATCTTTTTTATAGCACAGGTGCGCTTTCTTGCCTCAGCGGGATACAGAGCACGATCCCACAACAGAAAATGCTCGCCTCACATCAGGCTGGCTGAATAATAGGCTACGCTAATTATTGTTCTGTTGTTCTACATCCCGTCAGGGACGCAGCCGACATTTCACATAAAAAAAACGATCTCATCGCAAGGAATCATCCTGAGCGACATTTTGGAGCTATGAGCAATGACAATATCGCAAGTTCCGCTTACGCGGCGGCGGTTTATCGTCGGCGCAGGCGCGCTGGTGATTGGCGCCTATCTGCCGTCTACCGGCGCACTGGCACGCACCACTCCCGTCACGGCGCCAGAAAGCAACGCTTTTGAAGCCAACGCCTTCGTACAGATCGGCGAAGACGGCATCGTCACCGTCATCAGCAAACACACCGAAGTGGGCCAGGGTGTCTATACCGGTATGGCGACGCTGGTCGCAGAGGAACTGGACGCAGACTGGGCGCAGGTGCGCGTAGTTGCCGCCCCGGTGGACACCAGCGTCTACAAAAACCTGTCATTCGGTTTCCAGGGGACCGGCGGTTCCAGTTCGGTGGCCAACGCCTATGATCAAATGCGGCGCATGGGTGCCATGGCGCGGGCGCTGCTGGTTCAGGCCGCCGCTCAGAGCTGGAAAACTTCAGCGCAGGAGATCACCGTACAGGCAGGCAAAATCAGTCACGCCGCCAGCGGCCGCGAAGCGGGCTTCGGCGAGTTCGCCGCATTGGCCGCTAAACTGCCTCCGCCGGATCCCGCAGGATTGACGTTGAAGGACCCGGCCAATTTTACCTTGATCGGCAAAGTGAGCGGCCTGCACCGCGTGGATTCGCTGGCGAAGACCAACGGCAGCGCGCAGTTCACGCAGGACATTCATGAGCCGGACATGTTGACCGTCACCCTGAAAAAATCGCCGCGCTTTGGCGGCAAAGTGGCGTCGTTTGACGCCAGCCGGGCGCTGCAGGTGCCCGGCGTGGTGGATGTGAAGCAGACCGACACCGGCGTAGCGGTCTACGCCAAAAATACCTGGGCGGCAATCCAGGGCCGCGAAAAATTGCAGGTAGAGTGGGACGATTCCCAGGCTGAAAGGCGCAATACCGAGCAAATTTTTGCCGAATTCCGCCAGGTGGCGCAAAAAACCGGCGCGGTGGCGACCAGCCGCGGCAAGCCAGACGAGGTTTTCGACAAGGCCGACAAGGTGATCGAAGCGGAATATACCTTCCCCTACGTGGCCCATGCGCCGATGGAGCCGCTCGACGGCTATCTGTTCTGGGACGGCGAAAGCGTCAAGGCACGCTACGGCTGCCAGATCCAAACTCTTGATCATAAACAGCTGTGCGATCTGTTCCAGCTACCGCCGGAAAAAGTGCAAATCGAAACCATTCTGGCGGGGGGCAGTTTCGGCCGACGCATCGATCTGGGCAACCCAGCACTGGGGCCGGATCTGGCGGCGGATATGGCCGCTGCCGCCAAGGCTATCGGGCCCGGTCATGGCGTGAAGGTGGTGTGGACGCGTGAGGACGACATCCGCAACGGTTGGTATCGCCCGATGATCTTGCACCGGCTGCGCGGGGCGATCCGGGGCGGCAAGGTGGTGGGCTGGACCGACACCGTCGTCGGCCACTCCTGGACGCTTAACAGCGCCATGACGGCGCTGGTGGTCAACGGCGTCGATCAGATGATGATCGAAGGCGCCAGCGAGCTGCCTTATACCTTCGAAAGTTTCCGTTGCGATGCCCATATCGTGCCGGGCAAGGTGCCGACCTCCTCGCTAAGATCGGTCGCCAGCACCCACACCGGCCATGCGGTGGAAAGCTTTATCGATCAGTTGCTGCAGGAAACCGGGCAGGATCCGGTGGAAGGGCGGCTGGCGCTGATGGGGGATGCACCGCGCGAAGCCGGGGTGTTGCGAGCGGTGGCGAAAGCCGCCAACTGGCAGGGAGCGAAGGTGGTGGATGGCCGGGCGCGCGGCGTTGGCGTCGCCAAGGCGTTTGACACCCGGGTGGCGCAGATTGCCGAAGTGTCTATCGGCGAAGGCGGCATTCCACGTGTACACAAGGTGTGGTGCGCGGTGGATTGCGGTGTGGCGGTGAATCCTGACGTGATCCGCGCGCAGATTGAGGGCGGTATCGGTTACGGCCTGAGCATAGCGTTGTACGGCAACATCACTTTAAAAGACGGCCTGGTCGAACAATCCAACTTCAACAATTTCCGTCCGCTGCGCATTGACGAAATGCCGGAAATTGAGGTGATTATCGTGCCTTCAACCGAGAAGCCCACCGGCGTGGGCGAACTGGGCGTGCCGACCATCGGCCCGGCGGTCGGCAATGCGTTGGCGCTGCTCGGGCGGCCCCGTACCTCGCTTAGCCTGCCCTTACACCGTCCCAACAGCGACGCCAGCGTCCTTCCAAGGAAAACATCATGATTACTTTAACCGTTAACGACCAACCGCTGACGTTTGAGGGCGATACCCATATGCCGCTGCTGTGGTTTCTGCGCGATGAAGCCGGGCTGACCGGTACCAAATTTGGCTGCGGCATTGCCATGTGCGGCGCCTGTACCGTTCATCTGGACGGCGTGCCGGTACGATCCTGCATGACGCCGGTTTCGGCGGCGGTCGGCAAGAAAATCACCACCATCGAGGCCATCGGCGAAACGCCGGCGGGTAAAGCGGTTCAGGAGGCTTGGGTCAATCTGGACGTGGTGCAGTGCGGCTACTGCCAGTCCGGCCAGATCATGAGTGCCAGCGCGCTGCTGGCCCAGAGCAAAAATCCGAGCGATGCGGATATTGACGCGGCGATGGGCGGCAACGTTTGCCGCTGCGCTACTTACGTGCGCATTCGCGCCGCCATCCACCAGGCCGCCAAGGCGCTGGATTAAGGGAGAAACTCATGAGCAACGCCCTGAGATGGCTATTATGGCTGATTGTCGCGGTAGTGGTGATAGCCGGCGGCTATGCGCTGTATACCCTGCTGCGGCCGGTTGGGCCGGAGCCTGCTGCGCCCATCGCCGGCGCGCCCGCCGGCATTACCGATAAACTGGCGCGCGGTGAATATCTGGCGCGCGCCGCCGACTGCGTGGCTTGCCACACCGCGCCGGGCGGCAAACCTTTCGCCGGCGGTTTCGCGTTTAAACTGCCGTTCGGCACTATTTACGGCACCAATATTACCGCGGACAAAGAAACTGGTATTGGTGACTGGAGCGACGAGCAGTTTGTGCGTGCGGTGCGTGAGGGCGTCGGTCCGCAGGGTAACCTGTATCCGGCGATGCCTTACACGTCTTACACTGCGTTGAGCCGCGACGACGTGCTGGCGATCAAGGCTTATCTGTTCAGCCTGCCGCCGGTGAAACAGGCCAACCCGCAAAACGATCTGCCATTCCCGTTCAATCAACGCTGGGGCATGAAGTTCTGGAATCTGGCGTTCTTTCATGAAAAACGCTTCGAACCGAATCTCAACCAGGATGAACAGTGGAACCGCGGTGCCTACCTGGCGACCGCGCTGGGGCACTGTAGCGAATGCCACACGCCGCGCAACCTGGCCTTTGGCATTAATCAGAGCAAGAACCTCAGCGGTGAGGTGGTCCAGGGCTGGTTTGCCGCCAACATCACCCCGGATGCGCAGACCGGCATCGGCGGATGGAGCGAGCAGCAACTGTCGCAATATCTGGCGACCGGCCATGCGGAGGGGCGCAGCAGTGCCGCCGGCCCGATGGCGGAAGCGGTGGAAAACAGCCTGCAGTATCTGACGCCGGAGGATAATCAGGCGTTGGTGAAATACCTGCGCAACATAGAACCTATCGCCGGCGACAGCGCCAATGCGGTGAACCTGCAACCGAAGGGCGCGTTGTCCTCCAGCGCGGTGCTGCCGGGCGGGCAAGAGGATTCGTTGGGCCGCAGATTGTTTGCCGGTGATTGCAGCGGCTGCCATCAGTGGAACGGCGTGGGCCGCCAGAGTAAATACGCTTCGTTGGTCGGCAGCACGGCGGTAAACGATCCGCAGGGCCGCAGCGTGGTGCAGGCGATCCTCAAAGGCACCCGCATCAGCATCGGGGAGCAGCATGAGGTGATGCCGGACTTCGGTGCCCAATATTCGGACGAAGAAGTGGCGGCGGTGGCCAACTATGTGGTCGGCCAGTTTGGCGAAAAACAAGGTAAGGTCACGGCGAAACAGGTCGCGGAACAACGCAAACAGTAACGATCGGCGAGGGGGCGTTTCTCCCTCGCTGTTCACTGGTGCCGGTCATGCGCTAAAAAAGAGCATGCCAGGGGGCAATGGGCGACATTGCAGTGCATTTTCGGCGAAGAGTGATATTGCTCGCAAAGTTTGACGAAGGCAGTTGCTGAAAAAACGCAACTATGGCGATACTTCCGTCGCGACCTCCGTGGTCGCCAGACATTTTTATTAAGGCGTGTTACTGCTCAGGCAGGCAAGACCAAAATAGGAATGCACCTCTCATCATGATGAGGCGCATTTTCATTTTGGTCTTTTTTTTGTTTTTTTTACCGGGGAAAATAGATGGATTACAAACAGTTGGGCCTGGAAATATTGGCGCGAGTCGGCGGTAAAGCTAACGTCAGCAAACTGACGCACTGCGCCACGCGTCTGCGCATGGAGTTTAACGATGACAGCAAGGTGCAGGCGAAAGCCATTGAGGCCTTGCCGGGGGTGATAAGCGTGGTGGAGCGCGGCGGCCAGTTTCAGATCGTGGTCGGCAATAACGTGCAGCAAACTTTCCGCACGTTGCAAAAGGAGATTGGCGATCTCAGTGGCCGACAGGGCGAGAAGAAACAGCAGGCCAGGGGCGGGGTGTTTTCGCAGATCATCAGTGTCATCTCCACCACGTTCACGCCGGTGATCCCGGCGATCACCGGGGCGGGGATGATCAAGGCGTTGCTGGCGATCCTCAAACTGACCGGCGTGATAGACGCCGCCAGCCCGACGTACCATCTGCTGGATACTATCGCCGATGCGGCCTTTTTCTTCCTGCCGGTATTACTGGCCTACGGCGCTTCGATCAAGTTCGAATGCAACCCGATACTGGCGATGACCATCGCCGGCGCCTTGCTGCACCCCAATTTGGCGCAGATGCTGGCGGCGGGCACCGCGATTGATTTTGTCGGTATTCCGGTACGGCTGGCGGACTACGCCGGTTCGGTGCTGCCGATTATATTCACCGTGTGGCTGATGTCCTATATTGAGCGATTTGCGGAGAAAGTGTCGCCGACGATGATCAAGTTTTTCACCAAACCGATGATTATCCTGTTGGTTACGGCGCCGCTGGCGTTGGTGGTGGTCGGGCCGTTCGGTATTTTCCTTAACGATCTGGTCGCAGCAGGCGCGGCCATCGTCGACGGCAAGGCCAGTTGGCTGATCCCGATGCTGATGGGCGGACTTCAGCCCTTCCTGGTGATCACCGGCACTGCCTGGGCGATGACACCTATCGCCACCGGTCAGTTGAGCAAAAACGGTTTCGAAATGATTAACGGACCGGGCATGCTGGCGTCCAATATCGCGCAGGGTGCGGCGACGCTGTGCGTGGCTTTCCGCACCAAAAACAAAAATCTGCGCCAGCTGGCGTCTTCCGCCGGGTTCACTGCGCTGCTGGGGATCACCGAGCCTTCGCTGTATGGCGTTACCCTGAAACTGCGCAAACCGCTGATTGCGGCGATGATCGGCGGCGGCTGCGCCGGTATCTATGCCGGGCTGAGCGGGCTGGTGCGCTATGCCTTTGTCTCTCCGGGATTGGCGGCGTTGCCGGCATTTATCGGTGAAAACCCGATGAATATCGTCCATGCGCTGATCACCTGTGCCATTGCCATCGTGGTGACCTTCGCGCTGACCTGGATCCTCGGCTTTGACGATCCGGTTGAGGAGCAAGAGCAGGAGGCCACACCGGCGGTGGCTTCCATCAGCGGCGATGAGCAGCAGATTTTCAGCCCGCTGTCCGGCCAACTGGTGGCGCTGGAGCAGGTTAACGACGACGTGTTCTCGCAGGGGTTGTTGGGACAGGGCGTAGCGATAAAGCCGCAGGAAGGGGTGTTGCGTGCGCCGCTGGACGGTGAGGTGATGACCTTTTTGCCGTCGATGCATGCGGTGGGCATCAAGGGTGACAACGGCGTCGAACTGTTGGTGCACATAGGCATCGATACCGTCAATCTGGCGGGCCGACATTTTGCTTCCGAATTGCAGATTGGCGATCGGGTCAAAGTGGGGGATGAACTGGTGCGTTTTGATATTGCGGCGATAACCGCGTTGGGTTACGACCTTACTACGCCGGTATTGGTGATCAACAGCGAAGCCTTCCCGCAGCTGAGCTGCCGCCAGCCGGGTAGCGTGGGCTTTGGCGAGACAATCATCGCTCTCAATACCCCCAAGGAGCCGGTATGATTTATCAACGCCTGGACGATTTCCCCGCAGATTTCCTGTGGGGAGCCTCTACCTCCGCCTATCAGGTGGAGGGAGCCTGGGATGAAGACGGTAAAAGCCCGTCGATTGTAGATATGCTCGATCATCCTGAAGGAACCGCCGATTTCAAAGTTGCCAGCGATCACTATCACCGTTTCCGCGAAGACGTGAAACTGTTCGCCGAGCTGGGGCTGAAGGCCTACCGTTTTTCCGTCGCCTGGACGCGGGTGCTGCCCAACGGCACCGGTGAGGTTAACGCCGCCGGGCTGGCATTCTACCGGCAACTGATCGATGAGCTGCTGGGCCACGGCATTGAACCTGTGGTGACGCTTTATCACTTCGATTTGCCTTACGTGCTTGAACAGCAGGGCGGCTGGTCCAATCGCGCCACTATCGATGCGTTTGTCGAGTATGCCGCGGTGCTGTTTGACGCCTTTGGCGATCGGGTAAAATATTGGCTGACCATCAATGAACAGAACACCCTGATCCTGCATCCGGGCGCGATTGGCATGCCGAAGGGTGGCGAGTTGCCGTCCAAACAGGTGCTGTATCAGCAAAGCCACCACATGCTGGTGGCGCAAGCCAGGGTGATGGCGTTGTGCCACCAACGCTGCCCATCCGGCAAAATCGGCCCGGCGATTAACACCACCTCGATGTATCAGGAAACCTGCCATCCGCTGGACGCCATCGCCGCGCACAACTGGGAAACGCTGCGCTGCTGGAGTTTCCTCGACGTGGCGGTGCATGGGCGCTATAACGCACTGGCCTGGCGATATTTGCGGGATCGCGACCTGGCGCCGCAAATGGAACCGGGCGATGCGGCGTTGTTGTTGCAGGGCAAACCGGATTACGTGGCGATAAACTACTATTCCACCGCTACCATCGCCGCCAGTCGGGGCGATGCTTCGGACATCAGTGCCCGCGCCGGCGATCAACAAATCATGCTGGGGGAACCGGGAGTGTACCGAGCGGCGGAGAACCCGTTCGTTGGCAAAACCCGTTACGGTTGGGTGATCGACCCGGTCGGGTTGCGCCTGACACTGCGCAAAACTTACGAACGCTACGCTTTGCCGATATTAATCACTGAAAACGGCATAGGCGCCCCAGATGAGTTACAGGCCGATGGTACAATTAATGATGACTACCGCATTGAGTTTATGCGTCAGCACGTTGAACAGATGCAACTGGCGATCAACGACGGCGTTGAACTAATGGGGTATTGCCCGTGGGCGGCGATAGACGTGGTCAGCACCCATCAGGGCTACGCCAAGCGTTACGGGTTTATCTATGTAAACCGGGGTGAGCAGGATCTGAAAGATCTGCGCCGCATCAAAAAGCGCAGTTTTGACTGGTATCAACGGCTGATTGCCACTCATGGCCGGCAACGCTAATAAAAATAAAGGGTGATGGCCGCGACGATGAAAGTCATTAAGGTACTCAATAATAGCCTGGTGCTATCAACAGACAGCGATAACAACGAAGCTATCGTTATGGGCAAGGGTATTGGCTTTAACAGCAAAGTGGGTGACGTTCTCGACCCGGCCACTATTGAGAAAGTGTATGTGGTGCAGAACAGCCAAAAGGGCCGTGATTACCTGCGGCTGATGGAAAACACGCCGGAGGAGCACCTGGAGATTGTGCAGATGATCCTCGCTGAGGCCAACCGACAGCTCAATGGCCGCATTAACGAGCAGATTTTCTTCACCCTGGCGGACCACATCAGCTTTGCCATTGAGCGTTATCACAAGGGCATCGCGATCCAAAACCGGCTGTTGTTTGAGGTGAAGCGCTTTTATCCGCAGGAGTTCGCGGTGGCGATGCAGGCGCTGGGGCAAATCAATCAGCGGCTTAACATCACTCTGCCGGAAGAAGAGGCGGGGAATATCGCGTTCCATCTGGTTAACGGCCAGACCGACGTGCAGAACATGGAACATACCCTGCTGTCGGTGAAGATGCTGAAAGACATTTTCAATATCATCAAGTACCACTTTCGCATCAATATCGATACGGATTCGCTCAATTACGCGCGTTTTCTGGTGCATATGCAGTTTTTTATTCAGCGGATGGTCGAAGGGCAACAGATGGCGTCGAAAGACGACTTCATCTTTGCCCAGGTGACCAGGGAGTACCCGAATGCTTATCGCGGCGCGTTGCTGATCCGCGACTATGTGAAGAATCTGCTGGAGATGGAGATGTCGAACGATGAACTGCTGTACCTGGTGATCCACCTGACGCGTATCACCGACCAGCAGGATTAGCCGGAATGCTGTGCGCTGACTGCCTCCGTCACCAGCGCACGAAAGCGCTGGATGAGGGCGGACGAGCGGTTGCTGCGCAGCGCCAGGTACAGCGGCGCACTGAGCTGGGCTTCGTCGCTGATTGCCCGGTAGACGATGCCGTCGCCGCCCAACCGCCGCATCGAGGCCGGTACGATCGACAACCCCAGACCGGCCCCCACCAGGCTGAGCGTCGCGGGCAGGCGCGGGGCCTCTTGAATGACGCGTGGGCTGAACCCGGCGCGGTGGCAGGCGGCTAAAATGGCATCGTACAAGCCCTGGCCCGCAGGGCGGCGGTAGAGAATAAAAGCTTCGTTCGCCAACGACGCCAGCGGCAATGGCTGCGCGCTGTCGACTGCCCACGGGTGGCCGACCGGCAGGGCGACCAGCATAGTTTCGCGCAGCACCGGCTCAATGGTCAGGCCTGGAATGCCGCTGGCCGGCGAGCGCACAAAAGCCACGTCGAGCCGTTCATCCACCAGCGCATCCAGCAGTTCGCCGCTGCCGGCTTCTTCCAGTTGGGTGGTGATACCCGGCAGGATCTCGCGATAGCGGCGCAACAGGTTAGGTACGAATGGGTGCAGCGCGGCGGAACTGGTAAAGCCGATGGCGATATGCCCTTGTTCACCGCGTGCTGCGCGATGCACCGCTTCGGTCAACAGCTCGGCGCGGGCCAACAGCGCACGCGCCTCATTAAACAGCACGTTGCCCGCTTCGGTGGGGCGCACGCCACGCGGCAGACGCTGCAACAGTGTTACCCCCAGCTCATCCTCCAGCCCCTGCAGCAGGCGGGTCAACGGCGGCTGTTGAATAAACAGCCGTTCGGCGGCGCGGGTAATATTGCCTTCTTCAACTACCGCAACGAACGCCCGCAAGCGGCGAAGTTCGATCATAGACATACCTAAAAGGTATCCTTGTTGGTTCTGAAATGCATTAGACATCATGACATGGCGGCGCGCATCATACCAGGCATCAAAAATAAGCGATGTGGAACGAGTAATGTCTGAATCGGATGCGGTAAAAAACACCCGGCTTGCGGCGGCACCGGGCAATGGGGAGCTGTTTTGGGGCTTTCTGATGCTGGGGCTGATAGGGTTTGGCGGCGTGCTGCCGCTGGCGCGCAATATGCTGGTGGAGGATCGGCGCTGGCTGAGTGGCGAACAGTTTACCGAGCTGCTCGGGCTGTGCCAGTTTCTGCCGGGGGGCAACGTGATCAACCTTTCGGTTGCGGTGGGGATGGAGTTTCGCGGCCTGCGCGGCGCTTGCTGTGCGTTGCTGGGGTTGATCAGCGCGCCGACCGCGATTGTGGTCGGGTTGGGGATGGTTTACGCCCGCTTCCAGAATGATGCGCATGTGCAGCACGTGTTTGCCGGGCTGGCGGCTGCGGCGGCCGGCTTGCTGCTGTCCACCGGGATAAAAATGCTGTTGCCGCTGCGCGGTAAATGGCTGGCGCTGGGGATTGTCGCGTTGTGCCTGATCGCCATCGCCTGGCTGCGTTTGCCGCTGTTGCCGACCATGCTGGTGCTGGCGCCGCTGAGCATTCTGTTGCTGTGGTGGAGGAAGCCCTCATGATGGGCGTATTGATCTCGCTGGCGATTATTTTCACCGAGCTTTCGCTGCTGGCATTCGGCGGCGGCATGACTATCCTGCCGGAAATGCAGCGCCAGGTGGTGGAGGTTCATCAATGGATGAGCGCACAGGAGTTCAGCGCGCTGTTCGCCATGGCGCAAGCCGCGCCGGGGCCGAATATGATGATCGTACCGCTGATTGGCTGGCACGTGGCCGGCTGGGCGGGGTTGCTGGTTTCCTCCGTCGCCAAGTTCGGCCCGTCATCGATCGTGACTTTACTGGTGATGGGGGCCTGGCGGCGCTTCAAGGACAAACCCTGGCGGCGTATCGTGCAGACCGGTCTGGTGCCGGTCACTGTCGGGTTGGTGGCGGCCAGCGGGGTGTTGATCGCCGAAGCTTCTGCGCCGAGCTGGCCGTTGGCGGCGATCATCGCGCTGGCCACGCTACTGAGCATGAACAAACGCATTCACCCGCTGTGGGTACTGGCGGGCGGTGCGCTGCTCGGGCTGCTGGTAGCCTAATCAGCGCGGTGTCAGCACAAAGCGGGGTTTACCGTCGTGGCTCGTGACTTCGTAGCGTTTGGGGGCGGTCAACGCGAGAAACGCCACTCTGCTGCCGTCGGCGTTGGTCAACGTCATACCGTCCGGCGTCGGGCGCCAGGCTACCGGTAACTCGGTGAGCGCCAGCGGTTGCAGGCACTGCGATGAGGCGGTGAAACGGTAGGCGTTGGTGCTTTCGATCCGCTCATCGCTCAGTTCAACGTCACAGGCGGCGATCTTGCCTTCGATGTCGGTCAACTGCCAGTGCCCTTTCAACGCGGAGGGGGCGAGCAACGGCAACGAACTGGCGAAGGTATTGCTGCACAACAATAGGCTCATAACAGCTCCTGTCAGGGCAATGCGCCGTAATGCGCGCAACGGGGTAAAGGGGAAAAGGGTGATCATCAGTTTCCTTACTGTCGCTTTTGTGGCCGGGTGGAAACATCTCTGTGTCTATGATGATAGCAAAGTTGCCGGCGTTGACGTCTGGCTTTGCGGGGACTGGTTTGTTATTCATGGCACGGAGGCGTCATATCATCCGATGTTTCGCTTTTTCTTTTTCGTTATGGGGCCGTAGATGGGCTATTTTTCGCAACTTCCATTCGATATTCGTCTTGAGTGGGGATCAAACGCCCTCGAGCATATGGCGGGTGATGTTGATTGCGTCATCATTGTCGATGTGATGTCGTTTTCAACCTGTGTCAGCGTGGCAACCAAACGGGGAGCCAGCGTCTATCCCTATGCATGGAAAGATGACTCGGCCAAGGATTATGCAAGCAAGTTAGGCGCGGTAACGGCTAGCAACACCCGGCGTTTTGATGGAGCAGGGTATTCTCTTTCGCCACTCTCGTTGGTCACTATCCCTGCGCTGACCAAGCTGGTGCTCCCGTCCCCCAATGGTTCTTCGTTGGCCTTTAAGGCTCGAGACTCAGGGGCTGCGGTATTCTGCGCTTGCCTGCGTAACCTTAAAGCGACAGCCATTGCCTGTGCGGCGTATCGAAACATATTGGTGGTCCCCAGCGGCGAAAAATGGCCGGACGGCAGCCTGCGACCGGCACTTGAGGACTGGCTGGTTGCTGGCGGGGTCATCGCCCAACTGCCAGAAAGAAACCCGTCGCCGGAAGCTCTGGCGGCGGCAGCAAGCTTCTATGCGTTGCCTGCGACTGCATTGCGTCAGTGCAGCTCAGCGCGCGAGTTGATTGAACGCGGGTTCGCCGCCGACGTCGAACTCTGTCTGGCAACTGATGCAGACGACAGGGCCTGTCGGTTGCAGTACGACCATTTTGTCATTCAGCAGGGCACTGTAGCCTGCTGAAATACTCCGGTGTCAGGCGCTGCGCAAACGCTGTTGGCGTTCCAACTGCTGGTTGAAATATTCGGCATTCCAGTCTTCTTGCAGGGCGTGCAAAAGCAATTGCTGTTGCGTCTGTGGTGCCAGACCAGCCAGCGGCGGATCGCTGTCCAGATTGGTGGGAAAGGAGTAGCCGTCCGCCGCAGCCGCGACCAATGCCGCCAGCTCCGCACCATGCAATTGCTCGTTTTGATAACGCTGGCGCAGCGCCGGATAGATCAGTTGCAGCAGGCGTAGTCGGTTGACGGTTTCCATCGGCTTGCCAAACGCCGATGAAACCTGCAGCAGGTTGGCGATACGCACATGGTCATGAGTAACGTTATTGCCGGCGGCATGGAACAGCGCCGGGTTAAAGAACAACGCATCTCCCTGTGCCAGTGGCAACTGCACCGCATGCTGCCGGAAATAGTCTATAAACTCCGGTTGCCGCCAGGCCAGGTACCCCCCCGGATATTGTTGAGAAAACGGCAGCAGTTGCGTTGGGCCGGACTCCAGCGGCATCGCCGAATGCGCCACCGCGCCCTGTAGCGTCAAATACTGCGACAATAGCTGTAACGGCAGCGGAAAGCGCTGCACATCGCGGTTTTCCTGAAAGCCCAAATGGTAATCGCGGTGTGGTTGCTGCGCCTTACCGCCGGGGCGGACTACGTTCACCTGCGCAGTCATTTGATACCAGGGGCCGAGCCAGGCTTCGCTAACCAGCGCCAGCGTGGGATTGGAATAGTATTCGATGAAGGAGCCGGCATCCTGCTCGGCGGTTTTTTGCAGCGAATTCCAGATGCGGCCATTATTGCCGGCGGCAGAAAAGTGATCACCTGCGTTCCCTCTGGCCGCTTCCTGCTGAAAAATGGCGTCGAAAACCCGGTTGTGCCGCTCAATCACCTCTGAGTCGGGATAGGCTCCTTTGATGACCAGTACGCCGGGGCCAGTGGAAAGAGCCCGATGCAGTTCGCTCAGCACGGCGATTTTATCGCTCTGGACAGGTTCCAGCAGCGCGGCATTGTGATAAATCAGCACGTTTTTTTCCGCTTCGGCAGCAAGCGGATAATCGCTCAATGTTAGCGATTGCTCACATAATAGGCTAAAGGCATTCGCCGAGAGAGCGTCCGGCTGTAAAAACAGGGTGTCAGTCATGATGTTCTCCCGCTGCCAGGCTCAACGGCCGTTCCGGTTTTGGCGAACCGCCGTCACCGCAGCCGATCACTCCCTGATCGAAGTCGATAACCGCACCTGTCATCATGCCGGATTCCTCAGACAGCAAGAAAGCCACCGCGCGCGCCACTTCCCGAGTTTTTAACAGACGGCCAAAGGGTTGTTCCCGTTCGGCCTGCGCCAACCAGTCTTCGTCGGCGTCATGATACTGGCGCTGGATCTCATGCTCATGCGGTGTATCCATCCAGCCGATGTTCAGGCCGTTCACCCTGATACGGTTGCGCATGGCGCTAAAGGCGACGTTTTTGGTCAGCGTGGTCAACGCGCCTTTCGATGCGGCATAAGGCGCCAAAAACGACTGGCCGCCGTGGGCGGTGATGGTGATGATATTGACTACCGTACCGGCCACCCGGCGTTTGATCATCACCTTGATGGCCTCTTGCATCAGGAAGAAGGGGGCACGGATATTGACGGCGAAGATGGCGTCGAACAGTTCTGGCGTGGTGTCGAGTATTGTTCCACGATCGGACATGCCGGCGCAGTTGACCAAACCGTGCAAGGTACCAAAGCGGCGTTCCGCCTCGGTGATGACGTTACGACAAACCGCCGGTTCGGCAATATCCGCGGTGATAAAGTGGGCGTCACAGCCAGTGGCGCGCAGCTTGTCCGCCTGGGCCGCTCCTGCCTGACTATTGCGGCCGCAAAGCATCAGCCCGGCTGCACCGCGCTCTGCCAGCAATTGCGCCACTGCCGCCCCCAGCCCCTGAGTGGCGCCGGTCACCACGTAGTAGTTGCCGGAAAACATACTGTTTACATTTTCGCTCATCGCATCAACCTCGGTATTTTTTTATATTAAAATCAAATGGTTATTTTTGTGGTCTGTTGCTATTAATAACCCTAGCATCTACATTTGATTAACAAAACCTCACTGAAACCTCAAAAAGACCTCAATTGGAGGTGCGATGAAATTCTCTATCAAGCAAATTGCTGCGCAGGCGGGCGTCAGCAAGGCAACGGTCGATCGCGCGCTGCATCAGCGGGGCAAGGTGCATCAACAAACGCTGAGGCGGATTGAACAGGCGTTACAGGATTTGGAAAGCCAGCACCATAACAGCTTGGCCAGCGGTCGCACGCTGCCGATTGACGTAGTGATGCATACGCCGGAACGCTTTAGCCGCTTGGTAACGGGAGCGTTGTGCAGCCAACTCGGCAGCTTCGCGCCGTTTCGTATTCAGCTGCGTTTCCATATTTTTGAGCAGGCCAATACCGATGAACTGTTACAGGTGCTGGAACGCTGCCGCAATCAGGGTTCCTACGGGGTGATCCTGAAGGTGAGCGATGAACAATTACTCAATGACAGCGTCGGCCTGTTGCAGCAACAGGGGATACCGGTGGTGACGATAGTCACGGATCTGCCGCAAAGCAGGCGGATCGGTTATATCGGCATGGATAACCGTGCCGCCGGCCGCACTGCCGCCTATCTACTGGCGCGTTGGTTGCCGCAGCAGCCACAGTGCGTGGCGGTGGTGATCGGTAGCCAGGGTTTTCGCGGCGAGGAAGAAAGAGAGAGCGGTTTTCGCCAATGGCTGCGTGAACGGGCTGCGCACCTGAGTGTGGTGGACATCAGCGGCGGGATGGGGGTGCATGCGCCTACGTTGCAGCGTGTGACAGAAACCTTGCTGCGCTATCCGGATATTCATGCGGTATACAGCGTCGGTGGGGGTAACTCCGCGATTGTCGAAGCCTTTAGCCGCCAACAGAGACGGCTGGCTGTGTTTATCGGCCACGATCTGGATCACGAGAACCGCCAATTGCTGGCGCAGGAGAGAATAGATGCGGTGATCGATCACGATCTGCAACGCGACGCACGCAGCGCCTTCCAGACAATCCTGCAATACCACGGGTTTCTTCCCGGTAGTATCGTCACCCACGAGTTCTCAAGGGTAAGTGTGGTGACGCCGTTTAATCTCGCCATGGTCGACGAGCCTTCCGTCAATGGTTAGAGGGGAAGGATAGCTTACGCCGCCCGTCGCCATAAGGCTGCGAACATGCCGGGTTTGGTGAACATCACCATATTCCCCAACAGGATCAGGCACAGGCCGATCACCGGTTCTTTATCGGATTAATCAACATTCTGATTTCCTTATAAAAATAAGCAAAGTCAGAATATAGCCGCACTGGCAATACTTGCTGGGTGAAAAGAAGGAATACTAAGTCAGGGGTATGACTTAACGAAGGGAAGACCGGTTGGCCTGTGAATGTTTTATTTGATTTTTTTAAATGCCCTTATAGTTTTAATGTGACTATTGAATAATAATTTGTGATATATGTGGTAATTTCATTCATATTATTTATGTGTTTTTTTTAAATTATTTTATTGACGTAAAAATAAGATAACGATTATCATTATCAAATAATGGAATTGACTACTAACAGGGAGTGGCATGAAAACTATCTTTATTTTTTTGTTTTTTTTTGGGGCTATACCTACCGGGCATACTGAACCGATGAAAACAGTAGTGGAATCACCAAAATCAATTTTAAAGATTGAAGACTTTCTTCCCACACAAAAGAAATGGTCGATTAACACTGGCATCAATATCCTGAATAATAGTAGTGATGGCAGTCATTCCGGTGTTTACATTAACGAGATTGGGCCTGGTAGGTATGTTTTTGACAGAACGTCATTCTCATACGACAAGGAAAGTAATGGGGTGTCTGGATATTTTTCAGGAGTATATGGAATAACCGACAACCTTTCCTTGTCAACAACATTAAATGGACAGTGGGTCAACGTCCATTTTTCAACAGAAAATGGCACAAACTCTTCAAAGAATGAATACACATTTAATGGTACAGGCGTCGGTGTAAGTTATCAAATGTATAAAATTTCAGATTTTACGGTTTTATTCGGTGGCGTCAACTTAAAAAATGGTAGTGTAAATAGTTACTCATTAGGTACAGCATTGAATTGGATTTATGATCCTGTTGTCCTTGCTTTTTCGTTGGGGCTCTTGGATGGGATATCGAAAGAGAAATTTTCAAGTAACTATAAGGTATATACCGGTTCTGGCAAGGTCATATTTTCGGTTAATCCGGAGGTAAATTTAAACTGGGGGTTTTCAAAGGATTTTATTCATTCTAAAGGTCGATATGTAAATAAAAGAGAGTGGCATAGCACGACATCAATGTTAATTGGGTGCAGTATAAACTTGATGGATAATATAACCAGCACTGTGAATGCAAAGGGCGGTGTGGGGAATAATAAAAACTCAGTAATTTCACTTGGGTTAAGCTACAAAATATAATAGTAATAGGATGATTATTCAATATAAAACCAAGGTGGTAATTATGTGTGGTAGGATATCATTTTTTATTTTTTTGTATGTATTATCATCAGTGCTTATACCTAACAGTGTTTGTGCGGTACCGAGCGTAGGATTTAATAAAGATCAGTTGCTTATGATCGCAGATATCAAAGAGTTTGGTTATAGTTCATTTGAGCCATTAAATATTGAGGAATTAGATGAGACTAAAGGAAAAGTAGGCCCCTTAATTTTGGGAGCTATAGGGGCTGTCGGTGGCGCTGGCGCATCGGTAGGTATGGACTATTCCAATGGGCAGTCAGTCAATTGGGGAAATGCGACGACCGCGGGCGTTGCTGGTTTTGTTACTGGAGCCACTGGTGGTATTATAGGAGGGACAATTACTGGTGCCGCAGCGAGCGCAGCTTTGGGGGCAAGCGCTGCTGGTGCAAGTAATGCCTTGTTTGGAAGTATTGGCCGAGGTGGTGGCCGAAGCTCATGCGATACTTGCCATAAAGCGAGATAACGTGATTAATTTATTGCACTTTTCTGCCCTCGCTGGTTCAGTATTATTATACTTCCGTATTGGTCGCTTTTTATTTCCGGAGTTGAGGAAAGGGCTGCTTATTTTCTCTTGTCTTACTTTAATAATTAGTGGGGTTTTTAGCAATCAACAAATTTATACTGCTTTTTTCTCGTTAATTATAGTAATGGTGGCTATGGTGATTCACTGGCTAAAATGGTATGTCGTTATTAATGGTAGAGGTGAATTTGGTGTTTTATATGCGAACTTTTCGTTTATGCCATTTTTGGTGTTTCTGATTAAGCATATTGGTTCGTAATTAAAATGAAAAAATATTTATTTTTTTATTGTTTTAACTTGAGATTGTTGATGGTTTCGATACTGTTTTTCTCTAACGCATTGCAAGCTACGTATGTTGAAAGAAAATTTCATGGCGAAAGGCAACAGTTGTATGACAATACCTGTGGGCTTGCTTCTGTTAGATTTGTTTTAAATAAGTATTATAATGTAAGTGTCACTGAGGTAGAATTGATAAGCAAAGTTGATATCAAGCCAGAATACTCATTTCTTGACTTAACTACACTCTCTAAAGTGTTAGGGCTAAATGTGTTTGGGGTCAAAATTACAATTAATCAGTTGAAAGAGATTCACTCTCCTGCAATCCTTCATATCAATAGGCTTGGGAAGGAGCATTTTGTTGTTTTTCTAGGAGTGAACTCTCAGCTTGTCCAATTATATGATCCCGCGTGGGGCTATATTAACTACACTCGAGGGCAATTTGAAAATTACTGGCTTCATAACGGGCGGTTTGGGCGGGCTTTAATTTTTTTAAAAGATGAGGAAATTGATATTAATTATGCGTTAGTTAATCAAAAAAACATACCTCTGGATTGAATTTTTCGATTTCAACAAATTGATGAACATGCTCCCAAGATTGTAAAGGGGCATGCCAGGTCGACCGCTGTTATTACCGTTTCTCCTTACGCCGCCCGCCGCCATAACGCGGCGTACATGCCGGGTTTGGCGAACATCACCAGATTCCCCAACAGGATCAGGCACAGGCCGATCACCGCGTTGAGGTGCCACTGGTAACCTTCATAGAGTGTCGAGATGCTCAGCGCCACCAGCGGAAACAGCAGGGTGCTGTAGGCCGCAGCGCTTGCGCCGATGCGGCCAAGCAGGCTGAAGTAAGCGGCAAAGGCAATCACCGACCCGAAAATCGCCAGATACAGCAATGAGCCGATATAACGGGTAGTGAACTCAATCTGGAAGGATGCGCCTTGGGCCAGGGCGATCAGCGCCATCAGGATTGCACCATAACTCATGGCATAAGTATTGGTGGAAAGAATGTCCAGCCCACGCCGCTGGTGGCGTGAACTGATCATATTACCGAGTGAAAAACCGTAGGTGCCGAGCGCACTCAGTCCGATGCCTTGCAACAGTTCCGGCGCCATTTGCGTGGCGACCAGATCCTGCCAGAACAGGGCGACGATCCCGGTCAGGCCCAGTACCGCCGCAGGCAGCAAGTTTGGGCTGGGGCGTTGACGGAAGAAGATCATGCCGTTGACGGCATTGAACAGTACCGCCATCGAGAAAATCACGGATTCCAACCCGCTGCTGATATAGGCCGCCGCATGGTAGAAACAGTAGAAGTTAAAGCCGAACACGCAGCAGCCTTGCAGGATGCAAAACAGGTGATCACGCAGCGCAATACGGCGCAGGCGGCGCGCCAACAGCAGGATCAGCAACATCACCGCGGCGGAAACCACGAAGCGGTAACTGATCGACACCGGAATGGCTACCGGTCCTGCCTGTTGCAGGGTAATCGCAATCCAGGTGGTGCCCCAAATCAGCACCACGGCAAGGTACAACAGCACGTTCATAATCGACTCCGGCAAAATAGACTGCCACAGTATCCGCCGTTGCTCGCAGCCAAGCTTTCAGCGCCTTGCGCGCAATTGCATATTCTTGCGTTTTTTTTAGCAAAAGCGCGGGTCGTGGACTGGTGCGGTGTGGCGTCACTCTTTACACTGAAAACAATTCAGCGAAGCGGGACCGACGATGTCCAGATACAAGGCGTTTGAAACACTGCGGGAACATAAAGCGCGATTGCACGGCAGCGTGCAGCTGGGTTCCGGCGTGGAGCTGGCCGCCTGGTCCAACCGTGACGATCGCATTACCCAGGAAAGCGCCGATCATCATACCCTGAGCCTCTATGTCGCCGATGGCTACGAGTGCTATCAAAAAGTGCCCGGCGGTTGGAAGAACGGCGGTGGGCCGGACCGTTTCTGCATTATGCCTCGCCAGTATGAATCCACCTGGGACGTGCGCAGCGATTTATCTTTCGTGCATCTTTACTGTACCGACCGACATCTGCGACAAGTGGTGGAGCAAACCTGGGATCGCAGCCCGGCGGCGATCACTCTCGAGCCGCGCGCTTTCGCCGAGGATCCGCAAATTACGCTGCTGTACCGCCGGTTTTTGCTTGACTGCAACTGGCAGGAACGCGCCAATCAGTTGGCGCTCAGCAGCGCTACAACCTTGTTGATGTCGCATCTGGTTCAGCGCTACAGCCAACTGCAATGGGCTTTGCCGAGGGTGCGCGGCGGCCTGGCACCAGCGGTCGCCAGGCGGGTGAAAGAGTATATCGAACAACATCTCGACAGGCCGCTGTTGCTGGCGGACCTGGCGGCGCAGGCCGGGCTGAGTGAATTCCACTTTGCCCGCATGTTCAAACATGACACCGGCCTGGCGCCACACCAGTTTGTGATGCGCGCGCGGCTGCAACAGGCGGAAAAATTGCTGTGCCACAGCTTGCTGCCGCTGACGCAGATTGCGCTGGAATGCGGCTTCAGTTCCGCCAGCCATTTCAGCAATCGCTTCAAAGTGGCTTATGGATTTGCCCCGATGCAGATGCGCCAGGGGCGCTAACCCCACAGGAGAGAACATGGAACAGCAGTTCGCAGGACTTGGCGTATTGTTTATCGCCGGATTCGGGCCGATTACGCAGCAAACGGAGCACAGCAAGGCGTTTTATGTTGACGCGCTGGGGTTACCGCTCAAGCCGATGCCCGACAATGCCGATTATCTGCTGACCGAGCATGGCGCGCTGGAAGGGGTGAAGCACTTTGCCTTGTGGCCGTTGGCGCAGGCGGCGCAATCTTGCTTCGGCAGCGAACAATGGCCGGTCGATCTGCCGGTGCCGCAGGCATGGATGGAGTTTGACGTCGCCGATATGGCGTTGGCCACCCAAGGGTTGATCGACAAGGGTTATCGTCTGCTGGTCGCCAACCGCGAAGAGCCCTGGGGCCAGAGCGTCACCCGCCTGCTCAGCCCGGAAGGGTTGCTGATCGGCGTCACTTTCACGCCTTGGCTGCGCGACTGAACCTATGCGTTCCCTCTTTCTGATGAAGTGGGAACGGTGTGTATTGTTAAATTTCCGGATAGACCACGCCCAATGCCAATCCTTGGCATCCATTTTTTCGGTATTTTTATAGAGACGGGATTCTAAATGAAAGCAGTTGCCACTTTTTCTACCAAGGATTTCAAACCAACGGATCTGAGCCCTGAGCCAGCGCTCACAACCGCCTTGCCGGTTTCCGTCAGCACGATGGAGAAACGCTATTCGGGGGAGATCCAGGGGGTCTCCTCAACAATTTTTACTGCAGCATTCGATCCGGCGAGAAAACTGGGCAGTTACATCGCAATGGAAAGTTTCTCGGGAAGCGTGAACGGCAAAGAAGGGGCTTTTAATTTTATTCACTCGGCCTCGACAACCGGCAGCGAGCGGTTGAACGAGTTTTTCTGCATTGTGGATGGTAGCGGCACCCAGGCTCTGAAAGGCATATCCGGATCCGGAGGCATGAAAATCGACGCCGACGGCACGCACCATATTTGGATTGATTATCACTTTGCGCCGGCAGAGGCATAATCTGGCGTCACCCGCCTATTTCGCCGTTTGGCTTATGAGGGATCATGGATGGAAAACAAAACCGTAGAGATACTCACCTACACCCTCAAGAAGGGGACTGGTCGCGATTTTCACAAGATCATGACGGAAACCAGTGTCCCTCTGCATCGCCAGGTTGGGATCGATGTTGTCCGCTTCGGAAACTCTTTGCACGATGCAGATTCGTACTTTCTGATCCGGGCTTTTGACAGTGTCGAACATCTTGAAAGCGCCCAGGATGAATTCTACAAAAGCGATGCCTGGCGAACGGGCCCGAGGGAGGCGATTATCGAAAGGATTGAGCAAAGCATCAAGTCTGTACTGACAATCAGCAACGCTGCACTGCATGCGATGCGGGTTTAGCCTATCCAAATAGAGTTAAGGTAATAACCGGAACGTCAATCGGGAAGTGCCGTTAATGGCACTTCCTGTTCTGAACCGCAGTGTCGTTCACTTGCGTACGCTTTCCACCTTTCTAAACTGGCTGCGCAGCAACAGGCAATTGATCAGCACCAGCACCGCCGTTACCGCAAATACCCAGCGGAAGCCCATCAATGCGGAAACACTGGAGCCTATCAGCGGGCCGACAACGTTGCCGAGGTACATAAACGACTGGTTATAGCCGAAGATGCGGCCGGTAACCTGATCGGAGGAATACTTCAGCAGCAGCGTCTGCACCGCAGGCATCAAGGCGCCATCGGCAAAGCCCAGCAGGAAGCGCAAAATCCCCAATTGCAGCGGCGTCTGCACCCAGGCCATGATAGCGAACAGTAGGGTAGTCAACCCTAGCGCTGCCATCAGAATACGAGCGGTGCCGATACGGTCGCCAAGCCGGCCGAGACGCGGCGCGGAGATCAACGCGGCAATACCGGGAACGGCAGCGATCATACCGCTGATAAAGGCGATATTGCCGCTGTCGCCGGACAAATCCTTGATGAACAGCGTCAGGATCGGGCTGATGGAGGAGTTAGCCAACTGGATCATCAACGTACTGATGAACAGCGTGACGATCAGCGTCGGATAAGGCAGCGACTGGAATACCGCCTTGCCGCTCAGTCGGTTGGCCTTTTTCACTTCGATATGGCGTTCTTTTATCAGGAACAGGGTAATGAGGAAGCTGACGAACATCAGCCCGGCGGTGACGAAAAACACCACGCGCAGACCCAGATGGTCAGCCATCAGGCCCCCCAGCAGCGGGCCGACGATCACCCCGGAAACCGGGCCGGTAGATAAAGTGCCCAGCGCCCAACCGCTTTTATCACGCGGCACCTGTGAGGCCACCAGCGCCATAGCGTTGGGAATATAACCGGAGGTCAGGCCCATCAGCGCGCGCAGCGCAAACAGTTGATAAACGTGGGTCACCATGCCCTGCAACACAATGACGATCGCCATCCCCAGCGAAGCGCGCAGCAGCATCAGCTTACGGCCTTTGCGGTCCGCCAGGCTGCCCCACAGCGGCGACACCAGCGCAGAGACCAAAAAGGTGCCGCTAAACACCAACCCTGACCAGATGCTGAGTGACTGGTGGCCGCTGACGCCGAGCTGTTCAATATACAGCGGCAGAAAAGGGAGGATCTGGCTCATCGCCAGCCCGGTGAAGAAACAGCCGAGCCAGACCGAAATCAGATTGAGTTTCCACGCTTCCATCAACTTATCGTACCACTTTGAATTAAGAGAGAATTATTGAGCAGGATAATAATAACACCGGTTATCAGGCGTGGGTGGCGAAATAAGTGAGCAAAAGTAAAACCCGCGTTGTGCGGGCGCAGATATTTACCGTTGGTTGTCCTGTTCTACGGCGTCATACAACCGCTCGAGAATATCCGGAAAAGCGGATTGTACGCGGTTCCAGCTTGGTACAAAGGGTTTATCGCCGGGGTTTTCGCTGAAGGTTTGCCCGGCCTGAGAAATTACCCGAGAGAACAGTTCGACCGCTGACTCTTCGCTGTGGCGATCGAAATCCAGACCGTTCATTTTGGCATCGTGCTCAAAGGCGTCGATCATATCCAACGCCGTGCGGTAGTAGGTGGCGCGCAGTACGCGAAAAGAATCGCTGGTGATCGGCACCCCCTGGATCGCCAATTTGCGGTACAGCGCCTTGGTGATATCGCCCGCCATACGCTGCAGGCCGCTGTGCGGATCCTCTTCCGACATTGCCTGGTGCTTATGATCGTAATCATCGGCGATATCCACCTGGCAGATACGGCTGGTGGCGGTGTTGCGGTGGACTTCCGACAATACGCCGATCTCCAGCCCCCAGTCGCTGGGAATACGCAGGTTGTTGAGAATGTGGGTGCGCATGGCGAACTCGCCCGAGAGCGGGTAGCGATAGCTGCGCAGATAGTCGAGAAAATCCGAATTGCCGTACACTTTCTGCAGTGATTTCAGCAGCGGAAACACCAGTAACCGACCGACCCGGCCATTCAGCTTGCCGTTAGCCACCCGGGCATAGTAACCCTTGCAAAAATCGTAATGAAAATGCGGGTTAGCCACCGGATACAACAGGCGTGCCAGCATGCGGCGATCGTAGGTGACAATGTCACAGTCGTGCAGCGCCACGCAACTGGAACGGCGTGAAGCCAAGGTGTAGCCGACGCAAAACCACACGTTACGGCCTTTGCCCGGTTCGTTGGGCGCGAGTCCTTCGGCGCTGAGCTGGTTGGCAATCGCCGTCAGGCGCGGCCCGTCGTTCCACAAAATGCGGTGGCGCTGCGGCAGGCGGGAGAAAAAGTTTTTAGCATGCAGAAATTGTTCATGGTTGGCGCGATCCAGGCCAATGACGATCTCCTCCAGATAGGGCACCTGCGCCAAAACATCGACAATCCTGTCCAACGCCGGGCCTTCCAGCTCGGAATAGAGCGAGGGTAGAATCAGCCCCATGGTGTTGCGGCCGGAAAATACCTGCAACTCATATTCCAGTTCGGACAATTCACGCTGTGCGAGATTGTGAAAGTTGGTGATGATGCCATCTTGATAAAAATCACTCATGGTGTGATCTCCCGTTAATCAGAAAATGATCCAATCCTTCGCACCAGCCCTGAGGGCCTTGCAGGCGCGTACGGTACAGCTGGCCGGAGAAACTGCCCGGTAAATCAAGAGGTTTGTCCTGCTGCCCGCGGATCAACACCGCCAGATCGCTGGCTTGCAGCAGGGAAATGTCGTTAGGGCCGTCGCCCAGACTGAGGGTGGTAAGAGGGGGGCCGTGCGGTAACTGATAACGCGCGGCTATCCAACGGGCGGCGTTGCCTTTGCTGACGGTCGCGCTCATCACGTGATAAAAGCGTCCGCCCTGGGTCAACCCGAGATCGCGCTGCGCCAGCAACGTGCGAAACTGGGCAAGCTGTTCATCGTTTCCGGCCCAGCGCAAGGGTTCAGAACCGGCGCGCCGACGTGCCAGATGCGCCTGATTGAGCGTTAAGCCGGTCCATTGCGCGACCCTGGCGTCATCCACATCGGCAAACCCCTGAAAGGCAAAGCCGGTCTGGCTGCGCAGTTCCCGCAGCGTGGCGCACAGGCTGGGATAATCTGCACCCAGGCGTTTGGTCGGATAGTCGGGGCGATCGCGCCATTGGGCGGGGAAGACAATCTGCGCGCCGTTTTCCGCAATAAACGGCCAGTGGCTCAGCCCGAGTTGCCGTTGCAACGGGGCGACTTCTGCGGCGGTTTTACTGGTGGCGATGATCAGCGGCGTCTGGGTGTGCGCCAGCCGCTCCAGCCACGGCTGTGCAGCCTGCCAGCGGTAGCTGTGATGATCCAGCAGCGAACCGTCCAGATCGGTGAAAATTAACAGGTTGGGGCTCGGTTTCAGCATTTCATCTCCATGATATCGTGCGCAATTCACTGATAAATAGGTTGATTACTTTGTTGTCATGTAGACCGACGGAGAAACGGCGCGTGGCGTTGTAGAGGGTGTTTGCTGTAGACGCCGTGGCTCCCCCAGATGAAAATGTGATGAAAATCACAATTTACCCTAACGGCTTATCGCAGAGGGTGCAAGTGTTGGTCGCCACCCGCAAAACGGGTTATTGCGTTTATTGGTTGAAAAATGGGGCGGCTTGTCCGCTTAACTGACGGGATTACGACGCAATCAGCCGGTTAAACAGCGTTTGTTGAATATCCTGCTTTTGGGCAAGAAAGGCATGTACGGTGATAAGAGAATCTTCGAGCGAATAAATAACGCGATAGCCGTTGACCGTATTACATTCACGGTATTTATCGCAGCCAATTTTCAAGAGTTCAGGGCATATCTGACAGCCGGTTGGAAAGAGGCTTACCCTGGCTTCAAACCCGGTAATGATGTTTTCAACGACCGGTAACGGCAGCACATTTTTGGCTTTCAAAGGGTGGACAATCTCGAGCAAAGTACTCTTTGCCGTTGCGGTATACTCAATATCAATCCGTTCCCTCATGCGACATCTCCTTTTGACCGCATTACTTATCTATATCAGCCAGCAATTGGTCGCGGGAATAAATTTTGCCTTCTTTTTTGTCTTTTTCAGACAGCGTTAGCAATTTAAGCAGGGCAATGGCGTCATCCCTTTGCTGGTGTTGTTCATAAGATTCGATCACATAAGCAGGGGTACCATTTTGCGTCACCAGAATAGGCTCAGACAAATCGAGCGCGGCGGCGTGCTTCTTTACATAGCTGATGGTTTCAACTTTCATACTGGCGTCCTCGTGTCTTGCGTGGGTCAAATTTAGTTCATATTCAGACTATAAGCAATGCACCACGCGGAACCGAATCTGCTACTCTGCGAGGAGGCGGATTTCGCCACCCAGTCAAGTTATCCCTATGGAATCAGGAGGCAAACGTGCCCGAGGAAAAGCAAAGCATTCACCTGCGGCCGATGATCGAAAGGGATCTGCCGGCGGCGTTCGGGCTGTCGCAACAGGCGCGCTGGCCTCACCGCCTGGAAGACTGGCAGCAGGCGTGGGGATTGGGGGCGGGAGTGGTCGCTGTGGCCAACGGCGAGACGGTCGGAACCGCTCTGCGCTGGTTGTGGGGAGAGAGCCGCGCCACGCTGGGGTTGGTGATTGTCGATGAACGGCATCGTGGGCATGGTATCGCCAGGGCGATGATGCAGACGCTGATAGCACCATTGGCTGACCATCAACTGCACCTGGTGGCTACCGAACAGGGCAAGCCACTGTATCAGCAGTTGGGGTTTATCGAACAGGGGCGGCTGGCACAACACCAATGCCGGGAGTTACCTGCCCGCGGGGCCGAGCCTTTGCCGGAGGGCGTCATCCTGCGCCCGGCATCGCCTCAGGATCTATCAACCCTGGCCGAGCTGGATTTCGCCGCTTGCGGCATGCGGCGTCAGCCGTTGCTGGAAACGTTGCTGAGTAGCGCCGGGCAGGCGCTGGTGCTGGAACGGCAGGGGATTGTCGTCGGTTTCGCGGTGCGTCGCCGCTTTGGTCATGGCAACATGATCGGCCCGGTCGTTGCGCCCGATCTTGCCTCCGCCATCGGGTTAATCGACGCGCTGTGCCGGCCCTGCACCGGCCAGTTTGTGCGTATCGACACGCCACAGGCCAACAGCCTTAGTCCTTGGCTGGCCGAGCGCGGTTTGCCCGGCATCGACACGCCGGCCATCATGGTGCATGGCGCGCCTCATAGACCGGATCCTGCTGGTGTGCAGATTTTTGCATTGGTTTCGCAAGCGCTGTCATAAAATTGAAAATCAGGTGCCACGGCGGTGCATCGCCAGATGCATTGCCCAATTGTTGTGCAATAGTTATCAACTGATGACTATGTTGTAACCGCAGGTTTTGCCGTTCCTGCGCCGCCGTACGCCGCCGCGCGTGAAATATCTCCAGAAAGTCCGCAATTGGCACAGGCCATGCATTGTCATCATCAGTCTTTGTTACCTGAGTAACAGGCGGCGGCTTGATGACAACTTACCAACAGCGGGCGAACTATGGCAGACCATCCTGATGTGATCGCACAAATAGAAGCGTCATTCGCGGTACAAACCCCGACCGGCAAGCGTATTGCCGGTTATCTGCTGGCCAATCTGGCGCAGGTGCCGTTTGAAACCGCCGACGGCATCGCCCGCAGCACGGCGACCAGCGGCATTTCGGTCGGCCGCTATCTGCGCAGCCTGGGCTATCGCAATCTCGACGATCTGAAACGCACGCTGCGTGAACAAGGGGCGGCGCTGTACCAACCCTGGGGCGTCACCGATCGTCTGGGGGCTTACCGCCGGCGGCGCGAGCAGCCGCAGCCGCAAAAGCTGCGCCAGGCGTTAACCCTGGAGCTGGAAGCGATAGAACACGTTTACCAGTTGGCCGGCGGGGAGGCGTTCAACCACGTCAGCCGCCAACTGGCGCAGGCGGAAGCCGTGTTTGTGGTCGGCATCCAGTCTACGCGCGGCATCGCCAACGCCTTTTACAGCCATCTGGAGTATCTGCGGCCCAGAGTCTATTACGCCGACGGGCTGTCCGGTACCTACGTGGAATCGCTCAATTCGGAATTTAGCACGCCCTATCTGGTGCTGACCGACACTCGCGCCTACTCGACCATCGCCCGGCAATATTGCCAGGCGGCCTGCGCGCGCGGGCTGCGGCTGGCGCTGATTACCGACATTTACTGCCCGTGGGCGCGGGACTACCCGATTGACCTGCTGCAGGTGAAAACCGACACCGGCCAGTTTTGGGATTCGCTGGCGCCGCTCAGTTGCCTGTTCAACCTGCTGCTGTCCTCGGTATTGGAACAGGGCGGTGCGGAAGTGGAGCAACGGCTGGCCAACAACCGCCTCCTGCAAAAAGAACTGGGCCAATTTGAATCTTAACCGTATGGGAACAGGTAATGAGTGACAATGTAACGTTAATGGATCTGGCTGAGGCGTTTCCCGATCTGCCGATCGAGTTGAAATATGCCGGCGCCGATAACCTCACCGGCCGGCCGATCTATCGCGAAAGCCGCTGCCTGTTGCATCCCGACGCGGTACGCGGGTTGACACGCTGCCTGCTGGCGGCGCGGCTTGCCGGTTTATCGCTAAAGGTGTTTGACGCCTATCGGCCGCAACAGGCGCAGGCGCTGCTGTGGCTGGCGTGCCCGGATCCGCAATATGTCACCAGCACGCAAACCGGCTCGCACCACAGCCGCGGCGTGGCTATCGACGTGACGCTGCTGGATGCGGCGGGCACGGCGCTGGATATGGGGACCGGCTTTGATGAGATGAGCGAGCGTTCCCATCCGTTTTACCCCGATTTCCCTCCCGAGGTGCAGCGCAATCGGCTGTTGCTGAATGCGGTGATGGCCGCCGGGGGGTTTTGCGGCATCGCCAGTGAGTGGTGGCATTTTGAGCTGCCCAATGCCGGTGACTATCCGCTGTTGGCCGATCGCTTCGGCTGTTTTTCTTACGATTAAAACGACGCACCTTCAACACACCAGGAGTCAGTTTATGAGCAAAGTTAAATACGCCGCGCTGGCGGTGGCAGTCACTGTGGGTCTGGCCGGTTTGGTTCCGGCGCAGGCGGCGGTGCCAAAGGATATGCTGGTGATCGGCAAAGCGGCCGACCCGCAGACGCTGGATCCGGCCGTGACCATCGATAACAACGATTGGACGGTAACTTACCCTGCCTACCAGCGGTTGGTGCAATACAAAACCGAGAGCGGCAAAGGCTCCACCCAGGTTGAAGGCGAACTGGCGGAAAGCTGGGCCGCTTCGGACGATCAACTTGTCTGGACCTTTAAGCTCAAGCCGGGCAACAAGTTTGACGACGGCAGCGAGGTTAACGCCGAGGCGGTGAAATGGTCGTTTGAGCGGCTGATGAAGATCGGCCAGGGGCCGTCAGAAGCCTTCCCGAAAGATCTGCAGGTGACGGTTGTGGATCCGCTGACGGTGCGTTTCACGCTGAAAACGCCGTTTGCCCCGTTCCTCTACACGCTGGCCAATGACGGCGCCGGCATCGTCAACCCGGCGATCGCCAAGGCCAATCCGAGCGACGGAGGCAAAGCCTGGCTGGCGAATCACAGCGCAGGTTCCGGTCCTTACAAGCTGGATCGCTGGCAGAAGGGCCAGCAGTTGGTGCTGGTGCCAAATCCGCATTACGGCGGCGCCAAACCGGCGTTCAAACGCGTAACGGTGAAAATCATCGCCGAAAGCGCCACCCGCCGCCTGCAATTGACGCGCGGCGATCTGGACATCGCCGAATCTCTGCCCATCGACCAGCTCACGGCGCTGAAAAGCGAAAACAAGGTGGCGGTCAATGAGTTTCCTTCGTTGCGCGTCACTTATCTGTACCTGAACAACGGCAAAGCGCCGCTGAATCAGGTGGATCTGCGCCGCGCCATCTCTTATGCGGTGGACTATCAGGGCATGGTGAAGGGCATTCTTGGCGGTAACGGCAAACAGATGCGCGGGCCGATCCCGGAAGGCATGTGGGGTTACGACGCCGCCGCACAGCAGTACAGTCTGGATGCGGACAAGGCCAAGGCCGCGCTGGCGGCGGTGAAAGACAAGCCGGCGTCGCTGAACTTCCTGTATTCGGTCAGCGATCCGAACTGGGAGGCGATAGCGCTCTCGGTGCAGGCCAGCCTGGCGACGGTAGGCATTAACGTCAAACTGGAGAAGCTGGCTAACGCCACCATGCGCGATCGCATCGGCCAGGGCAATTACGACATCGCCATCGGCAACTGGAGCCCGGACTTCGCCGACCCGTATATGTTCATGAACTACTGGTTCGAATCCGACAAAAAAGGGCTGCCGGGCAACCGCTCGTTCTACAGCGATCCGCAGGTGGATGCGCTGTTGAAAAAAGCGGTTTCGGTGTCCGATCAGCAAGTGCGCACCGCCGATTATCAGGCGGCGCAGAAAATCGTCATCGACCAGGCGGCCTATGTCTATCTGTTCCAGAAAAACTATCAGGTGGCGATGAACAAAGAGGTGAAGGGCTTTGTGTATAACCCGATGCTGGAACAGGTGTTCAACGTTGGGCAGATGAGCAAGTAATTCTCTTTCGGCTAATTATTCAGAGGATTGCCAAAGCCCATTATTAGGGAGAGCGTGCCGAAGGGGTCGTAGCGGCTTGCCGCCGACCCATTTGCCGGGAGCAAATTGGAACGACTTCATGTCGGCCCGAAGGGTGGGACACAGGGATGTGTCCCATAATGGCCCCTCGGTGCGCTAGGCCCGGGTATCTCGGACATAAAGACAATTGTGCAATCAAATTCGGGCAGCCCTTTGGCTGCCCCCTTGCGCCACGGGAAACGACTATGAACGTTTGGAGCCTTATCCGCCAGCGCTGCTGGGGGCTGGTGCTGGTGATGTTCGGGGTGTGTGTCATCACCTTTACCATCTCGCACCTGATCCCCGGCGATCCGGCGCGGCTGCTGGCCGGCGATCGCGCCAGCGAGGAAATTGTCCAGCATATTCGCCAGCAACTGGGGCTGGACCAGCCGTTATACGTGCAGTTTGGCCGCTATGTGCTGGATCTGCTTCACGGCGATCTGGGCACGTCTATCCGCACCGGGCGGCCGGTACTGGACGACCTGCGCGCCTTCTTCCCGGCGACGCTGGAGCTGGCGTTTTGCGCCTTGCTGCTGGCGATCGCGCTGGGAGTGCCGCTCGGCGTGCTGTCGGCGGTTTACCGCAATAAATGGCCCGACCATCTGGTGCGCCTGCTGTCGGTGACCGGCATCTCCACGCCGGCGTTCTGGCTGGGGCTGGGGGTGATCATTTTGTTTTACGGCCAACTGAACGTCTTGCCCGGCGGCGGCAGGCTGGACGATTGGCTGGATCCGCCCACCCATATTACCGGGTTCTACCTGCTGGATTCTCTGCTGACCGGCAACGGCGAAGCGTTTTGGAACAGCCTGCAGCACCTGATCCTGCCGGCGCTGACCCTGGCGTTCGTACATCTCGGGGTGGTGGCGCGGCAAATCCGCTCGGCGATGCTTGAACAACTGGGCGAAGACTATATCCGCACCGCACGCGCCAATGGCCTTTCGCATTGGCGAGTGGTGCTCGGCCATGCGCTGCCGAACGCGCTGATCCCCTCGGTGACGGTGCTGGGGCTGGCTTTGGGGGATTTGCTGTACGGCGCGGTACTGACCGAAACGGTATTCGCCTGGCCGGGCATGGGCGCTTACGTGGTGGACTCCATTCAGGCGCTGGATTTCCCGGCGGTGATGGGCTTTGCCGTGGTGGTGTCCTTTGCCTATGTGATAGTTAATTTGATCGTCGATCTGCTTTACCTGTGGATCGACCCGCGAATGGGGCGCGAGGGCTAATGACTATGTCTCAATTTGAACAACCGCCGTCTCAAATCGAGCAACCGCCGGCGGCGGAACCTGTGTTGCGCTTTGTCGGCGCGCGGCGCGCCTGGTATCGGGTGCGGCGCAGCCCGCTGACGCTGTTGGGCGCCGCCATCATGTTCTGCGTGCTGTTTTTGATGCTGTTTTCACCCTGGCTGGCACCGCACAATCCGGATGCCATTGACCTGACCGCACGGTTGCTGCCGCCTTCGGCCGAACACTGGTTCGGCACCGACGAAGTGGGCCGCGACCTGTTCAGCCGGGTGTTGGTCGGCAGCCGGCAGTCGGTAGCCGCCGGGCTGGCGGTAGTGGTGCTGGCGGGCGGAATTGGCTCGCTGCTCGGTTGTTTCTCCGGCGTGATGGGCGGTACGGTGGATGCGTTGATCATGCGCTGCATGGACATCATGCTGTCGGTGCCTTCGCTGGTGTTGACCATGGCGCTGGCGGCCGCGCTGGGGCCAAGCCTGTTCAACGCCATGCTGGCGATTGCGGTGGTGCGCATTCCGTTTTACGTGCGGCTGGCGCGCGGGCAGACGCTGACGCTGCGGCATCAGGCTTATATGCAGGCGGCGCGCACTTTTGGCGCCTCGCGCTGGCATTTGATCGGCTGGCATGTCCTTCGCAACGTCATGCCGCCGTTGGTGGTGCAGGCATCGCTGGATATCGGTACCGCCATCCTGATGGCCGCCACGCTGGGCTTTATCGGCCTTGGTGCCCAGCAACCGACCGCGGAATGGGGCGCCATGGTGGCCAACGGCCGTAACTATGTGCTCGACCAGTGGTGGTATTCGGCCTTTCCCGGTACGGCGATCCTGATCACCGCCACCGGCTTCAACCTGTTCGGCGACGGTCTGCGCGACCTGCTGGATCCTAAAACCCGGGGGCGTTGATGAGTGACACTACGGTTTTATCGATTGATGAGCTGCAACTGGAATTCCCGGTCTATGGCGGCAGCGTCAAGGCGCTCAACCGCGTCTCGTTGCAGGTCAAGGCCGGCGAAATCGTCGGCGTGGTGGGGGAATCCGGTTCCGGCAAATCGGTGACGGCAATGATGACCCTGCGCCTGCTGGCCGAGGACGGTTACAACGTGACCGGCGGCAAGCTGGAGGTATTGGGCACCGACGTGCTCAGCGCCAGCGAGCGGCAAATGCGCCAACTGCGCGGTGCCCGGGTGTCGATGATTTTTCAGGAGCCGATGAGTGCGCTGAACCCGACGCGGCAAATCGGCCGCCAGATGTGCGAGGTGATCCGCCTGCACCAGCGGCTGTCGGCGCGGCAGGCGCGTGACAAGGCGATCCAGTTGCTGCGTGAAATGCAAATTGCCGATGCGGAACGGGTGATGGAGCGCTATCCGTTCGAGCTGTCGGGCGGCATGCGCCAACGGGTGCTGATCGCCATGGCGTTTTCCTGCGAACCGGAGTTGATTATCGCCGACGAACCGACCACGGCACTGGATGTTACGGTGCAGCGGCAGGTGCTGCGCCTGCTGCAACAGAAGGCTCGCGCCAGCGGCACGGCGGTGCTGTTTATTACTCACGATATGGCGGTGGTGTCGCAGCTCTGCGACCGGGTGTACGTGATGTACGCCGGGCACGTGATTGAAAGCGGCGCCACGGCGCGGGTGATTGACCACCCGCGTCACCCGTATTCCATTGGGTTGTTGCTGGCGGCACCGGAACGTGCCGAACCGCGCAGCCTGCTGCGGGCCATTCCCGGTACGGTGCCCAATTTGAGCGCGTTGCCGCCGGGTTGCGCATTCAGCAACCGCTGCAGCTACGCCAGCGGCCAATGCCGACAAACGCCGCAGTTGGCGCCTTTAGCCGCTGACCCGACGCAACGGGTGGCCTGCTGGCATCCGCAGTCTATCGATCTGGAGGTGCAAAATGAACGTTGAAGCGTTACTGGAACTGCGCGACGTACGGCTGCGCTTTCCCGCTAGCTATAACTGGCGCGGTAAGCCGAGAGAATATGTCCATGCGCTCAACGGGCTGGATCTCAACATCATGCGCGGCGAGACCCTGGGGATCGTCGGCGAATCCGGCTGCGGCAAAAGCACCTTGGCGCAACTGCTGATGGGATTGCTGAAGCCCAGCAGCGGTGAGCTGCTGCGCGCCCGTTCCGGCGGTTCCTGGTTTGGCAGCGGCATGCAGATGGTGTTTCAGGATCCGCAGTCGTCGCTCGACCCGCGGTTGCCGGTATGGCGCATTATCACCGAGCCGGTCTACGTGCAGCAGCATAACGGCGTGGCAGAGCGGCGGGCGCTGGCGGCAGAACTGGTGCAACAGGTTGGGCTGCGGCCGGAGTCTATTGACCGGCTGCCGCATGAGTTTTCCGGTGGTCAGCGCCAACGTATCTCCATCGCCCGCGCGCTGTCCTCGCAACCGGATATCATCGTGCTGGACGAACCAACGTCGGCGCTGGATATCTCGGTGCAGGCGCAGATCCTCAACCTGTTGGTGGAGCTGCAACGCCAGCGCAATCTGACCTATGTGCTGATCTCGCATAACGTTTCGGTGGTTCAGCACATGAGCGATCGGGTGGCGGTGATGTATTTGGGGCAAATCGTTGAGCTGGGGCCCACTGCGCAGGTCTTGCGCCAGCCGCAGCACCCTTATACCCGGCTGCTGCTGGATTCGGTACCGCGCGCCGGGCGTTTGCTGAGCGACAGCACGATTGAAGATCGCAAAGGGGAGTTACCGGGCAATCGCCAGTTGCCGCTGGGGTGTTTTTTCCGTGAGCGTTGTCCCTACGCCGGGGAAGGCTGCCAGATGCCGCAAACGCTGCGGGTGAATCTGGGGGGCACGGCGGTGCGCTGTCATAAAGTGGCGTGACGGCCACAGCGTTCAGCGAATGATGCCCCGCGCAGAGCGGGTAAAAAAATCAGTGAACAGCCGCAGTAACGGGTATTCCACGCTGAGGCGGGCGGCTTCTTGCCGCACGTCTTCCAGCGCCATCGCCTGGTGATACAACATAGCGTAAAGCGAATGAATAACCCGCTGCTGTTGCTCGTCGGCGGCCAGAAAGGCCGGTGCCAGCAGATGCAGGCCATCCGGTTTGGCGCGGTTGCCGCCAGCCTGGACGAATGGCGGCAGATCCTGCACCGCGAGGGTACCGTCGGCCAATCGTGCGTGGGCACCGATAATGCAAAATTGATGCACCGCACAACGCGCGCCGACCCAACCGCCGTCGCCCAATTCCACATGCCCGGCCAGCCCGCTGTTATTGCCGATATGCGTGGCGTTGCCAATGATGCAGTCGTGAGCAATATGCACATTATCCTGCAGATGGTTGTCATCGCCGATCGCGGTGTGGCGGCAGCCTTGTGCGGTGCCGCGATGCAGGGTGGCGTATTTGCCGATGCGGTTGCGATTGCCGAGGGCGAGCGTGGTCGGTTCACCGGCGTATTTCAGGTCCTGGCCGGCTTCGCCGATCGAAGAAAACTGGTCGATGACGTTGTCGCGGCCGATGCGCGTCAGGCCGTTAATCACCACGTGGGAGGCGATAGAGGTGCCTTCGCCAATCTCAACGCCGGCGGTGATGAAGCAAAAAGGGCCGATGCGCACGCGCGCACCGATAATCACGCCAGGCTCAATCACGCTGCTGGCGGCAATACGGGCAGAAGGAGAAATCATGCTGCTTCCTGATGGCGGCGCGTGGCGTATCCTTCAGCCAGGCCAGACATCGGTTAACTATTAAGCCGGATTCTGGATTAATCAGGGGAAAAACAAGAAAGTGCGGGCATGAGGGCTTGCCTCTGGACCAGGTGCAACAAAGTTGTCTGAGGCCAGCATAAGCCCCTGCCGGTCTCAGACCACCCGATTATATTTTATTTATTTTATGAACCATTCAGTAATAACGAGATGTTATTACCGGGGGAGTGCGGCTGCAGTTTTCCAGGGGGCGAAAATCATCAGGCTGGCCGCAGCCAACGCCCAGGCACCGAGGCCGCCGTACAGCATCACCAGGCCAAAACTTTGCGTCAACGCAGCATGAACCAAGGGGGCCAAGGCATCCCATTCGGGGAGTGTTTTCAACGCGGTGAGATTACCCGCCACTATCTGCTCCGCCACCGAACGTAGCGGCAAGGTACCGAACGATTCGGGCAGCGTTTGTCGCAGGTAAACGTCAACGCCCGCCAGCAAGATAAAACCCATGACGGCAATATTGACAGCCAACGCGATCATTCTGGCGCTCATGTCTATCCCGGAGGCCATGCCGGCACGGGCATTCGACACCGAACCTGTGGTGGTGTTGGTCACCGGGGTATTGGTGATCCCCAGGCCGATGCCGGCGATAAGTAACCCCGGCAGCATAGCCAATCCGCCGGCATGTTCGCCGCTGCTACCTGATTTCATCAGCAGGAAGCCCAACCCAAGCGCGAATAACCCCGCGGGGATCACGGTTCCAGGGCGGTAACGCAGAGCCAATCGCTCGCCCACCGGGGGGAAGACAAGCGTGGGAAGCGTATAGGCGAGCAGCGACAAACCTGTGGTCAGGCTGTCATAACCCAGCCCAATTTGAAAATAGAGCGGCAGGTAGATCATAAAGGGCCAGAAGCTGAAATTCATGCCGATGGATCCCATCAGCGCCCCGGAAAATTGCCGATTCCTGAACACGGAAAACTCAATCATCGGATAGGGGCTGCGTCTCTCAACCCCGATAAACAGCAGCAGGCTGAGGGCTGCAGCCAGAAGAATCCCCCCGGCGCGAACGCTGGTGAAACCGAACCCCGCCCCCTGAGTGATAAAATAGACCAACCCAAAAACCGACAAAGACAATGTGACGATCCCCAGACTATCCAGTTTTGCCGCCTGAGGATCGCGGGATTCTTGCACGCTGAAAATCACCAGTAACAGGGTCAGAACGGCGATGACCACATGAATCAAAAATACCCACTGCCAGTTGGCGATCGCCACGATAACGCCGCCGATCGCCGGCCCAAACCCTAAACCAATGCCAAAAACGACGCCCCAAATGCCGAAGGCCTGGCCACGCTGTTTGCCGTTCTGAAACTGATGCGACAATGCTGCCACCTGGCAAATCAACATGGCGCCGCCCGCCATGCCTTGCATAAAGCGGCCCACGATCAGCATCGTCGAGCCGTTGGCCAGGCCGCAAAGTAAGGAGGTGAGGCCAAAAGCGGCAATGGCGATGATGAAAACTCGCCGGCGGCCAAAACGGTCAGACAGCGTTCCGGTGGCCATCATCACTGCGGTGCAGGCCAGGGTGTAGGCATTCATAATCCATTGCATATCACTGAAATCACTGTGTAATACCTGTTCCAGCGTCGGCAGTATGACCGGTACGCTGGAGATTTCCAGGCCGAACATCAACGCGGCGAGGCATATTGCCGTTAATGCCAGTCTGTTTTTACTGGCGTGAGAGAGCGTCATGAGTTTTTTCCACAAAAGAGGGTGATGGAAACGAACAGCCATTCTGGATAAATGACTTGCATGATAGAAATGATTTAATTTATCGTTATTAATTAATTTCCATCATGAAATCACCCTATGAACATTGACCCGGCACTGCTGCGCACCTTCGTTACGGTTACCGAAACCGGCGGCTTTACGCGCGCGGCGCAGCAACTGAATCTGACCCAATCTGCGATCAGTCACCAGATCCGCCGGCTTGAGGAGCAGATTGGCCGACAGTTGTTGCACCGCACTACGCGCCGCCTGACGCTAACCGAAGACGGTGAAGATTTGCTGCGCCATGCCGGGCAAGTTTTGCAGGCGCTCGACGCCATGCAGCGGCGCTTTGAATCCTCACCCGTTTCCGGCGCGGTGCGTTTTGGCCTGACGGAGAGTTTTCTGGGGGAACGATTGCCACCGCTGTTAGCCCAGTTCGCCCGGGCTTTTCCTGCGGTCAGGTTGGAGGTGAATGTCAGTATCGGGCTGGATCTTTGTGGCATGGTGAAGGGCAACGAACTGGATTTGGCCGTTGTGATGTCGCTGGCTAACCGCATTGAGGGCAGGCTATTGCGGCGGACGCAACTGGTGTGGGTAGCGGCTGAGACATTCAGCCTGGCGGGCACGTCGTTGCCGCTGGCGTTGTTGCCTGCGCCGTCGGTCAGCCGCGAGGCCGGGATCGCCGCTCTGGAAAGCAAGGCTATCCAATGGCACACCGCCTTCACCTCACAAAGCCAACAAGGGCTACGGGCGGCCGTGCTGGCGGGGCTGGGCATTGCCGTTATGGCGAGCGGCGATCTGGCGCCGGGAATGAAAACGGTTGATGGACAGTATGGGCTACCCGAATTGCCCGACATCGATTTCACCCTGATCGTCAACGGCGCGGAACCTGGCGCGGCTGCGCAGGCATTCGGCAAAATACTGCTGGAGATGTCGGCGTCGTTGCCTGCCGCAGGGGGAGATTAAGTGCGGCTCAGGGCATTGGCCAATCGGTCGGGGTTTTGCTCATCACGTCGAAAAAGACGTCTTTGGTCACTGACCAAAAATGCAGGAATCCTTCCTGGCTGAAGCTGATGCCCATCAAACCCATCACGAACCAGCAGGTGGTGAACAGCCCGAGGCTGCTGAACATGAATGCCATACCGTTACGGCTGGTTTTACGGCAAACGACGTTTAACTGGCTGGCCATAAACATCATTACGGCGCTCAGTAATTCCCAGCGCATCATAATCAAACCCGTGGCTATGGTACTCATCGAACGTGATCCTTTGTGACAAAGCCGCAGCCGGCAGGGCGCCGGAGAACAGTGCGGGCAAAAATGGAGTAGTGTGATCTGCGTCACATTGTAGCACTGGGATAAAGGGGCGCTCAATCCCTGTCCGGCATAAAAACCGGCACCCGGAAACATTCCAATATGCTGAAACATTTATGCCATTTCATTAGCAACCTTTTAATGGGGGTCGTTAACCAATAACGTTATGCTTGCCGACTTTTCACTACCCTGATTTATCTGGGGAAAATGTGACGTCAGACAGGTACTGCACTGCGTATGGCCCTCTTAAAAGAAAAAATCCGTGACCATTCCGCTGAGGAAATGTTGTTTATTCGCCGTGCCTGCGTGGCGATGGTGTTGGTGATCGCCTGCTTCGGCGCACTGATCGTCAACCTGTATCACCTGCAGATTAAGCAACATGCGTTCTACCAAACGCGCTCCAATCAAAACGACATCAAAATGCTGCCGATTGCACCTAGCCGCGGGCTGATATTCGATCGTAACGGCATCCCTTTGGTGCGTAACATTACTCTGTACCAGATCCAGGTTATTCCCAGCAAAATCGCCAATATGGCCGCACTGTTGCAGGCGCTGACGCCGATTGTCGATCTGACGCCTGAGGATATCGCCGCCTTCCGCGACGACATGCACCACAACGGCCGCTATAAACCGGTGACGTTGAAAAGCGGGCTGAACGACACCGAGGTCGCCCGTTTTGCGGTCAATCAATACCGTTTTGACGGGGTGACTATTGACACCTATCAGCAGCGGGAATATCCGTATGGCGCCGAACTGGCGCACGTGGTGGGTTATGTATCGAAAATCAACGATGGCGATGTGAAACGGCTCGATAAAGCCGGCATCGGCGAAAATTACTCCGCCGACCATAACATCGGCAAGCAGGGCATTGAGGCTTACTATGAATCGGAACTGCATGGCACCACCGGATATCAGGAAGTGGAGGTGGATAACCACGGCCGCGTGATACGCCTGCTGAAAGAGCAGCCGCCGCAGGCAGGCAAAAATATCTATCTGACGCTCGATTTGCCGTTACAGCAGTATATCGAGTCAGTGCTGAAGGGGCAGCGAGCGGCGGTGGTGGTTGAGGACCCGCGCGATGGCGGCATTCTGGCGATGGTGTCCAGCCCCAGTTACGATCCCAACCCTTTCGTGAAAGGCATCAGCTACAAAGCTTATAAAGCCTTATTGGCCAACCCCGATTTGCCGTTGATTAACCGCGTTACTCAGGGGCTGTACCCGCCGGCATCCACCGTGAAGCCTTATATGGCTACCTCTGCGCTGTTCGCCGGGGTGATAACCCCCAACACCAGCTTCTTTGGTGCGCCGACCTGGACGTTGCCGGGTACTCAACGCCGTTACCGCGATTGGCTGAAGAGTGGCCATGGCATGCTGAACGTTACTAAAGCGATAGAGGAGTCCGCCGATACCTTCTTTTATCAGGTGGCGTTTGAAATGGGCATTGATCGCATTCACAGCTGGCTGAGCCAGTTCGGTTACGGCCAGGCGACCGGGATCGATCTCAACGAAGAGTATCGCGGCGTACTGCCCAGCCGCGAATGGAAGCAGCGGGTGCATAAAAAACCTTGGTATCAGGGCGATACCGTATCGGTCGGCATCGGCCAGGGGTATTGGGTCGCCACGCCAATTCAGATGGTGAAAGCGCTCACCACGCTTATCAATAACGGCAAGGTGAAAACGCCCCATCTGCTGTATTCGATGCGCCAGGGCAATCGGGTGAGCCGCTATCAACCGTCGCTGCAGACGGCACAGATCGGCGATGCCAAATCACCGTACTGGGGGATTGTGCGCAATGGCATGTACGGTATGGCCAACTTGCCGAACGGCACCGGTTACAAACTGTTCCATACCGCGCCGTATCAGATCGCCGCCAAATCCGGCACCTCACAGGTATTCAGTCTGAAAGAAAATCAGACCTATAACGCCAAGATGATCCCGGTGCGGTTGCGTGACCATATTTTCTACACGCTGTTCGCTCCCTATAAAAATCCGCGGGTGGCGATGGCGCTGATTCTGGAAAACGGCGGCGGTGACGGCGTGGTGGCGGGACCAACCGCACGGGCAATCCTTGACCATATTTTTGACCCGGCCAACGCGCCGCAGCCTGACGAGAGTCAGAAAGTTAAACCGGAGTTAAACGATAGTGAGGATGTGCAACAGTAAACGCGTTTGTTTTTACTTTCTTACAAACTGCAATCTTCTAAAGATTTCCGTCAGGGTAGACTGAAATAATTACATAATCCGAATAAAAACGCAGGGTTAACAGTGGCGCCACTAATAAAAAAGAGCGGTAAAAATTATTCCTCACTGAGGTTTGGCTGGATTTGCGCCGGTATTCTGGTGTGTTTTTTTCTGCTGGCGTTCCGGGTGGGTTATTTGCAACTGATGGAGCATCAGCAGTTGGCGGACCAGGCGGATCAGCGTTCAATCCGCACGCAGGTGCTGCCGACCAACCGGGGGATGATCACTGACCGTAATGATGAAGCGCTGGCGGTGAGCGTGTCTTCGAAAGATATCGTGCTGGATCCCAAACATATTCTCGACACCCATACCGATACCGGCAACGAGCGCTGGCAGAGCCTGGCCAACGTGCTGAAAATGCCGCTGACGGACGTGCAAAGGTTGATTCAGGCCAACGCCCATAAGCGTTTCGTCTATCTGGCCCGCAAGGTGGAAGACGATAACGCGAATTACATCAGCAAGCTGCATCTGACCGGGGTCAGTACCGAGCAAGACTTCAGCCGCTTTTATCCGATGGGCCAGGATGCCGCCGGGTTGATCGGCATTGTCGGGCAGGACAATCAGGGGTTGGAGGGCATTGAGCTGGGCTTCAACCACCTGTTGCAGGGCAAGAACGGGATGCGGGTGTACCAGAAGGACGGCAGCGGGGCAGTGATTGGCGTGATCAAGAGCGTTGATCCCGTGCCGCCGCCGAACGTTACGCTGAGCATCGATAAATTTATACAGTACGTACTGTTTGCGCAAATCCGCGATGGCGTGGTGGCCAACCAGGCCGATTCCGGCTGCGCGGTGCTGGTGAAAGTCAGTACCGGCGAGGTGCTGGGTATGGCCAGTTACCCCTCGTTCAACCCGAACAACTATGCCAATACGCCGGTAAAAGATATTCGCAACGTTTGCAGTAGCGACAGCTTCGAACCGGGTTCGACGGTGAAACCCGTGGTCGTTATGGTCGGGCTGGAACATAGGTTGATTAAGCCGGATACGGTGCTGGATACCACGCCATACCGGGTCAACGGCCACTTGATCAAGGACGTTGGCCACTGGTCCAAACTGACCATTACCGGCGTGTTGCAAAAATCCAGTGATATCGCGGTGTCGCATATCGCATTGGCGCTGCCTGCCACCGTGTTACCGGCGGTCTACAAGAGTTTTGGTCTGGGGCTGCCGACCGAGTTGGGCATCGGCAACGAGAGCAGTGGTTATCTGCCGCAGCATCGTGAACGTTGGGCCGATATCGAGCGGGCGACTTTCTCCTTCGGCTACGGGTTGCGTGTGACGCCGCTGCAAATGGCGCGGGAATATGCCGCTATCGGCTCTTACGGCATCTATCGGCCGCTGTCGATCACGCGGGTGACGCCGCCGGTCATGGGGCAGCGGATCTTGCCGGAAGAGACGGTGAAAACCGTGGTGCATATGATGGAAAGCGACGCCTTGCCGGGCGGCAGCGGGGTCAGCGCCGCGGTGCCGGGTTACCGGTTGGCGATTAAAACCGGTACTGCCGAGAAGATGGGGGCCAACGGCAAATATGACGGCGGCTATATCAACTACACCGCAGGCGTGGCGCCCGCCAGCGATCCGCAGGTGGCGCTGGTGGTTATGGTCAACAACCCGAAAGCCGGCAAGCACTTCGGCGGTTCGGTAGCCGGTCCGGTATTCGGCAAGATCATGGCGCAGGTGCTGGAGCATATGAATATTCTGCCGGACGCTCAACCGCTGAATGTGGTTTCTCAGGTGAAGGGATAATGTTGTTGCGTTGCCGATAGAAAGCAGAAAGGGGCCGGTTTCCGGCCCCTGAGGTTGATGACAAAGTGGTCTTTGAGCCCGAGATACTCGGGCCTAGCACACCGAGGGGCGCTCCGACGGCCAAGGCCGTTACGACCCCTTCGGCACGCTCTCCCTAATAACAGGCTTTGTCAGCAGTCTGAGGGGCCGGTTTCCGGCCCCTTTTCGTTTACCCGGCAGGCTGCATAATAAACAGGCCCGCAAGCCAAATGATTACTTATCCCGAGTCGCCCACCATTTTGCCACACAGGCATTAGGTGCCTTTATTATGGATTTGCTATGAACCATTCATTAATAAATGACGTGAATGATTTTAAGGCAGAGTCTCATTGATTAGTTATATACCTGGTGTAAGGGGCAATATCTGCTTTTTAAGTAAGGTATTTTTTCTGCGGCTAACGCGCATTATTTATCGACGTGGCTTTGACCGGTTGCCTGAACGGAGAAAAGCGATGCAGAGGGCACGAATAAGACCAGTGATAACCGGTTATCGTTCTCTCAACGTTTGACGAGAGTTTAAAAAAAGAAGAAAAAGCAGACGAAAAAAAATAAAATTAACTCAGGCAGGAATAGTCTTTTATTACAAAGGTTCCGGCCTGAGATTTTTATTACTCAGCTGTCATTAACGGCTGGTTTGGTGACCGATAATACCGCCCAGTGCCGCCCCGCCCAGCGTGCCCAGGGTGCTGCCGTCGGTCAATACTGCGCCACCCAGCGCGCCTACGCCGGCGCCGATTGCCGTGTTGCGATTGCGGTTAGACATATGCCCGCATGCAGTGACAGAAAGCGTAGCCATTACGAGAACCAACACGCCGGCAACACGTTTAATGTTCATAAGAATTATCCTGGTAAAATGATCGATTACTTGACTAAAAATGCGGCAATTAATCGTTCGGTAGAAGTTGAGATGAATGTATTCCTCCGGCAGAAAATAGAATAGGTAAATATTCTTAATTTTGAGTCGCCGTATATTATTTAAGGGCCGCCAGATGGCGAATATCCGGCCAGACGTAAATCACATTGCTGGAGCGCCACAATGGACCGGGATCGGTATAGTTGCCGGCCGGAGCACCGCCCAATGCCTGATAAAACCGCATGGCGCTGTCATTTCCGTCGACTACTCCCAGCGCAATGCTGCCATAGCCGAGCTTTTGCATTTCTCTTGCTGCTGCACCGAGCAGCCTGCGGCCGATACCCTGACGTTGATGTTTGTCGCTGACGAAAAGTGATTTTATCTCGGCATGCTCGCCAAACTGCGGATGAGAAGGGGCGTCGGCCAGACAGAATCCGACCAACTGGCCGACCGATTCGGCCAGCAGCACCTGCGCTGTGCCAGGCTGTTGCAGTTTTTCTTGCCAGTGGACCAACCGCCTCGGTTCATCCAGCGCGGCATAGGCTGCCGGCGTCGCCAGCCCTTGGTAGGTACTGCGCCAGACCTGCACGTGCAGACGAGCGATTGCCGGTGCATCCGCAGGCCGCGCCATTCTCAGCGTTATCATCATTGCTCCCGTTATTTGGCCGCTATCGCCATTATTTGCGCCTTGGACACCTGTTTTCGAGCTGGCGTCCCACCGATGTTTCGTTGCTTTATCCCGCCTTGCCAGAGCATTTTTTGTCATTGTTTTAATGTAACTGTGTAAGTTACATTAGCCATCTTCAAGTGTGATATTTGTCACAGATTGAAAATACCAACAATAAAATGTGCGGTATCTCGGAGAAATTCAAGTTCATTTGTGAATGGCTTTCTCCGCTTAAAAAACCAGGAGACAACGATGTTAGAAATGATTGAGAGTTTGGCAACCGTGGTGATCCTGGTGCCGGTAATGATAGCCGTGTTGCTGGGCTCGATTTATGGTCTGGGTGAAGTGTTCAACGTTTTCTCCGCTATCGGCAGAAAAAAAGACTGAATTCCATGATCAGGGGAGCGCAATGCTCCCCTGATGCAATTTAGAGTACCGTCGCCAGGAAGTTACGCGTTCTTTCATGCTGAGGCGCATCCAGCACCTGCTGCGCAGTCCCCGTTTCGACCACTTTCCCCTGATCCATAAAGATGATTTGATCGGCCACTTCGCGGGCAAAACCGATCTCATGGGTGACCACGACCATCGTCATGCCGGAGTGCGTCAGGCCCTTCATCACCTGCAACACTTCGCCAACCAGTTCCGGATCGAGTGCGGAAGTCGGCTCATCAAACAACAGCACTTCGGGATTCATCGCCAGCGCGCGGGCGATCGCCACACGCTGCTGCTGGCCACCGGAAAGCTCGCGTGGCCAGGCGTTAATGCGATGCTCCAGCCCCACGCGGGTCAGCAGGGCCTTCGCCCGTTCGACCACCACGGCTTTCTTTTCCTTTTTCACCAGCAGCGGCGCTTCCGTAACGTTTTCCAGCACCGTGCGGTGCGGGAACAGGTTAAACTGCTGGAACACCATGCCGATGCTTTTACGCTGTTCGGCGACTTCACGCTCCTTCAGTTCATACAGATGCTTGCCTTTCTGACGATAACCGATCAGTTGTTCACCCACGCGGATGGTGCCGCCGTCGAGCTTTTCCAGGTGGTTGATGCAGCGCAGCAAGGTCGATTTCCCCGAGCCGGAAGGGCCGAGGATCACCGTCACCGAGCCGGCCGGGATCTGCAGGCTGATGTTTTTCAGTACTTCGGTGCCGGAGAAGGACTTACGCACCTGGTTGATATGAATGGCTGCGCTCATTGTTCTGCTCCCTGGTTCAGTTCGGTCTGGGCCTTGCGGTTGCGTAACCGCCAACCGCCGCGCGTGGCCTGAGTACCACGACCGAAATAGCGCTCAACATAGTGCTGGCCAATCGACAGAATCGAGGTCATCACCAGGTACCACAGCGTGGCGACCAGCAACAGCGGGATCACCTCATAGGTGCGTTGGTAGATAATCTGCGCCGAATACAGCACGTCTTGCAGGGCGATAACCGACACCACGGCGGTGGTTTTAAGCTGCCCGATCACCTCATTGCCGGCCGGTGGCAAAATGGTGCGCATGGCCTGCGGCAAAACCACTCGCCACAGGATCTGCCCACGGCGATAACCCAATGCCTTGGCGGCTTCCAGTTGGCCGCTGCCCACGCTTTGAATACCTGCGCGCACAATCTCTGCCGCATAGGCTGACTGATGCATGACCAGAGCAATCACCGCAGCGCTGAAGGTGCTGATAACGGTGTTGGTCGGCGCGCTGGCGACCTCGCCCAGAAACGGGAGCCACAGGCTGATGCGCGGGTAGAGTGCGGCGATGTTGTACCACAGGAAAAGTTGCACCAGCATCGGTACCGCGCGGAAGAACCAGGTATAGAACCAGCTTACCGCGACCAGCACCGGATTGGCGGAGAGGCGCATCAATGCCAGCAGCACGCCGCCGGCGAAACCGAAGATCACCGAGATGACCGTCAGCTTCAGCGTCATGATCACGCCGTTGATGATGGACGCCTCGGTAAAGTTTTCCGCCACCACCGACCATTCGAAGCGCGGGTTGTGCAGCATCGAGTTGGCGATAACGCCGACGATCAGCAGCACGAGCAGGGCGCTGAACCAGCGCCCGTAATGCCGATGACCGACAATGCTCAGTTCGGCATCATCGGCAGGGTGTTGCGCACTCATTTTGCAATCTCTTCATTGATGCCGGCGGTTTTCACCGCGCCGAAACCGATATCCCAACCGTCGAGGATTTTCTGGTAGCTGCCATCGGCAATCAGCGAGTTAAGCGCGGCCTGCACCGGTTTCACCAGTTCGGAACCTTTTGGCAACGCGATGGCTACCGTGGTGCCTTCGATATTGATGTCGCCGGCCAGCGCCAGCGCTTTAACATGGCTCGCCTGGTAGCGCAGACCTTCATAAGGGCCGAAGAACATCGGCACGCGGCCGCTGATCGTCGCCTGCACGCCGGCCGGGCGGTCCGGGAAGATCGGAATGGTGATCGCCGGTTTGCCGGCGCTGACGCACTGGTCGCTGGCCTGCTGCAAACGGGTAACCTGCGAGGTACCGGCACCGGCGCCGACGGTCTGGCCGCACAGTTGCGCCAGCTCGGTGTAAGGGCCGAGCGCCGCATCTTTACGGGCGATCAGCGCCAGCTTGGAGGCATTGTAATAGCCGACGAAGTCAACCTGTTGGAAACGCTTCTTGTTGGCGTCGATGTTGGCCAGTGCCACGTCGTAGCGACCGGATTTCAAACCAGGAATGATATTGTCGAAACCGCCGGTATCCTTCCAGTGGATAGCGACACCGAGACGATCGGCAATGGCGCTCATCACGTCGATTTCACGCCCGGCCAGCGTTTTGTTGTCCGCCTCGTAGAAGGTGGTCGGCGGCGTGTTCGGGTTAGTGCCCGCCACGATAAAGCCGGCTTTTTTGACGGCGTCAGGCAGGCTGTCGTGCAGTTTCGGATCGGCGCTGGCTTTCAGCGCCGCCTTGAAGGGAACATCGCCTTCGGCGGCATAACCTGTGGCCAACGGGGCTAAGGTGGCGCAAGCCAACAGCAGGGACAGCGTAGTGCGTTTAACGGTAGTTTTCATGGTATTCCCCTGCAGATTAAGCCGATTTTACGTTGGCGAAGTTGATTGCCGGTTCCGGCAGGCCCAGGTTTTCACGCAGGGTTGAATAGTGATATTCCTCACGGAACAGGCCACGGCGGCGCAGCTCCGGTATGACCAGTTCGACGAACAGCTCCAGCTGATTTGGCAGCACGGCGGGCATGATGTTAAAGCCGTCGGCGCCTTGCTGTTCCAGCCACAGTTGGAAGTCATCGGCGATCTCTTCGGCGGTGCCGACCACCACGCGGTGTCCGCGCGAGCCTGCCGCTACCGCAGCCAGTTCCCGCAGCGTCAGGTTTTCCCGCGCGGCCAGATCGGTCAGCAGTTTCACCCGGCTTTGGCCGCCTTCGGTTGCGCCAACGTCCGGCACCGGGCCATCCAGCGGGTAGCCGCTCAGATCGAAACCGAAGCGGGCGGAAAGCTGCTCGATGCCGTTATCGATATCCACTAACTGATTCAACTGATACCAGGTCTCCTGCGCTTCTGCCTTGGTGCGGCCGATAATCGGCATCACGCCCGGCAGGATCAGCAGGTGGTCCGGGTTACGGCCGGCCTCGGCCACGTACTTTTTCTGGCTGCGGTAAAACGCCTGGCCTTCCTCCAGCGTGGCGGCGGCGGTAAACACCACCTCGGCGGTTTCCGCCGCCAACTGCTGCCCGGCCGGTGAGGAGCCGGCTTCGATAATCACCGGGCGCCCCTGTGGGGAACGCGAAATATTCAGCGGCCCCTGCACCGAGAAGTGTTTACCCTTGTGGTTGGCCGCGTGAATTTTGTCGTCGATGGCGTAAATACCCTGTTGTTTGTCACGCACGATGGCGTCTTCTTCCCAGCCGTCCCACAGCTTGTAGCTGGCTTCGAGGAACTCGCGCGCCACTTCATAGCGCTCGGCGTGCGAAGGCAGATCGTCACGGCTGAAGTTGCGCGCCGCATCGCTGGAAAAGGACGTCACCACGTTCCAGGCGGCACGGCCGTGGCTGATATGGTCGATGGACGCCATGGCGCGCGCCAGATGGAAGGGTTGGTCGAAGGTGGTGGAGGCGGTGGCCGCCAGCCCGATGTGGCGAGTGTTGACCGCCAGCGCCGCCAGCAAGGTCAGCGGCTCCAGACGCGACATCGTCGAAGGTAAACGGTGTACGCTGGTGGCCAGCGCGTCGCCGACGAAGAACATGTCAAAGGTGCCTTCTTCGGCTTTTTTGGCGATCCAGGTGAACCAGTCGATATCGGTCGGTGATCCGCTGGCGCCTTCTGCGCGCCAGCCGCCGACATGGTGCCCCAGGGCTTGAACAAACAGGCCGAGACGTAATTGACGCGATGGTGTTGAAGGTGAAGTACTCATAATTAGTCCTCTATTTATTATTGATTTAATAACGCAATTAACCGTGCCGGCGCGCCGGGCTGCGTCAGTGCGCAGTCGCGAACCACGCGGTCGCCATCCAATTGCGGCAGCAGTTGCAGGATGTTGCGCAGCTTGGCTTCGACGTCCGTTGGGCGGGCGGCGGTTTGTTTCCTGGTGACAATGTCACTAAATTGGCGACCGTCGTGCAGCGTCAGCGTCACGCGGTGGAAACGCAGTTCCGGATCCCACTCATCAGGCGGGGCTGTAAGGTCGGCATGGCGTTCCACCCGCGCCGCCAGCGCGGCAATAATCGGGTCAACGGGGTTTTCACCGTAATGCATCAGCGGCACGGCACCGCTGTACAGCGCATCGGCGATCACATATTCCAGGCTGAAACGTGCTTCGACGCCATTTACCGGGCGGCGAATATGGGGAGCGGTATCCGCGCCGGGCGGAAAACTGACCTGAATGCGGCTGATGGCGGCAGGCATGTCGTCGGCGGTAATACCTTGTTCGAGCAAGCATTCACGCAGGGCGAAGGCGGCTTCGGCCGCGCTGTGGGTGCCGCCGCAGGTTGGGTAACGTTTAAACTCCAGGCCGGGTTGCAGGATGCGCCACGGCGCGCCCCAGTCAGCGGTCAACAGATCCGGCCGTTGCCGGCCGTCACCGTGAGAACTGAACAGGCTGTCAATCACGCCTTCCGGTTGGCCGGCAAAGCCCGCCTTCGCCAGCAGCACGGCATTGACTGCCGCGCGCGCCGCCAATCCGGCGTGCAGCGGTTTGGCGGCAGAACCGAACTGGCTGCGCAGCCCGGCGGCCTGGGTGGCGGCCAGGCCGAGTGCAATCTGCGTCTGGTGCGGGGTTAATCCTAAATAGCGTGCGGCGGCTGCACTGGCGGCTACCGCGCCCAGAGTCGCGGTGCTGTGGAAACCCAGCTGATAATGCTGGGTTCCGGCCGCCAGCCCCAATCGCCCGGCGGCTTCTACGCCGATCGCATAGGCGGTTAACAGCGCGGCGGCATCGTCGCGGTCGCCGGTCAGCGCCAGCAAGGCAGAGAGCACCACCGTGGTCGGGTGGCCGCGAAGCGCAGGGTGGTAATCGTCGAAATCCAGCGAGTGGCTGACGTAGCCAAAATACAAGGCACGGTTCTCAGCACCGATCGGCGGGAACACCGATTTCACCGCCGCCAGCCCGGAATCGTTCAGTGCGCCATGGACGATCGGCAATGCGCAGGCGAAGTAGTCCATCAAGCCGCGACGGGCGGCTGACAGCGCGAGATCATCAGGCTGGGTATCCAGCACCAGACGGGTAAATTGAGCGGTTATGAGCGATGACAAGAATATAAACCCTGATTTTTTATGCGGTTATGAGCCGGCCTGCGATTCAGGTTTTATTGTGTGGTGATTTTTCTCGCCCCGAAAGAACGAACGGGACTTTCATATTTCAAAATGGAATATCATAGAAAGAAGCTAATGCGGTGAAGCGCGCCGGCAGGCACTGTCGTTGCTGGCTTAGCTGATTTTGTGCAAAGCAAAGCCGGAATTGTTCTTAAGCTGCGCTGCGCCATTAAGCCGGAAACAACCGTTCGCTCAGCAGATCGATAAACACCCGCAGTCGGGGAGCCAGGTGCTTGCTGGAGGGCCAGAGAATTTTAAAGCTGCCGGTATGGTGGCTGTGTTCGCCGAGAACCTGCTGCAACCGTTGCCCGGCCAGCGCCTGCTGCACGGCGAAGTCGGGCAGGCAGGCGATGCCCTGGCCCTGTTCCGCCAGATAAATCAACGTATCGACGGTATTGCACACCACGCTGGCACGCAGACCCTCGCCGAGGATTTTGTCCCAGTCCGCCACCGGCCAGCTTTCGACTTTTCCGGTGGTGGGGAATTTATACAGCAGGCAGGCGTGTTGGCGCAGATCGGTCGGCTGTTGCGGGATACCCGCCTGACGCAAATAGTCGGGGGCCGCCACCAGTTGCAGGTGGAAGGTGCCCAATTGGCGGCTCATTAGGCGGGAATCTTCGGTTTCTCCGACGCGGATCACCGCGTCAAAGCCTTCCTCAATCACCTCAACCCGGCGATCGGAAAAATCCACCTCCAGCTCAATCTGCGGATATTGGCGGATAAATTCCGCCAGCACCGGATTCAGCAGGCTGCCCACCAGGGGCAAACTGACGCGCAATTTACCGCGCGGCGCACTGCGGGTATCGCTCAGTTCCTGCTCCGCCGCCGCCATTTCGCCGAGGATCCGCTGGCAGCGCTGCAAGAAAAGTGTGCCTTCCGCCGTCAGCGTCATGCTGCGGGTGCTGCGGTGAAACAGGCGCACGCCCAGGCGCGCCTCCAGGCGGGCGATGCTTTTGCCGATGGCCGAAGCGGAGACACCCAGCACGCGGCCTGCCTCGACAAAACTGAGCGTTTCGGCTGACTGAACAAAGGCCGAAACGCCTGCCAGATTATCCATGTCCTCTCCCTATTGCGGACGCTAGTGTCCAGTATGAAGGGAAATCTAGCCTGTTTTTCCGTTAATCGCCACACTCTATTCTCGGTAGCTACAGAAATTGACTGTCTACTGGAGTGTGACCCATGAGTGAATACAAGCTGGCTACCCAGGCTATTGATAAGGCCATTGATCTGGCGCTGGAGGACAAACGACTGGTTGGAGCGGTGGTGTTGGTGGCGCAGGGCGGTGAAGGGGTTTATCGCCGTGCGGCGGGCATGGCGGACCGAGAGGCCGGCAAGCCAATGGCTGCCAACGCGCTGTTCCGACTGGCCTCGGTATCCAAACCTATCGTTTCCACGGCCGCACTGGTGTTAATGGCGCAAGGGCGTTTGGGGCTGGAGGACCCGGTGACGCGCTGGTTGCCGGCATTCCGACCGCGAACCGCCGACGGACGCGAACCGCCAATGACGGTGCGTCATCTGATGACCCACACCGCCGGGTTGAGCTACCGGTTTTTCCAGCCGGAACAGGGGTTCTATGCTCAGGCGGGCGTCTCCGACGGTATGGATGATGACCGGCTCAGTCTGGAAGAGAACCTGCGGCGTATCGCTTCGGCCCCGCTGTTGGCGGCGCCGGGAACCGAGTGGCGCTATTCGATTGCTACCGACGTGCTGGGTGCCGTGATCGAGCAGGCCAGCGGCTTGCCGTTAGCGGAGGCGGTGGCGCAGTTGGTGACCGGGCCGCTGGCGATGCACGACACCGGCTTTACCGCCACGGATGCGCAGCGGTTGACGGCGGCTTACGCCAACCACCACCCCGAACCCCGGCCGTTGCAACAACCCGATCGTTTGCCTTTTATCGACGACACGGCCGGTTTTAATCTGTCCCCGGCGCGGGCGTTAGATGGTCACGCTTATGCCTCCGGCGGCGCAGGCATGGTGGGCTCCGCCGAGGATTTCTTGCGGCTGTTGGAAACCTTGCGTCAAGGCGGCGCGCCGCTGCTGCCAACGGAGTGGGTAACGGCGATGACCAGCAACCAGATAGGCGATCTGCCGATGCCATTCTGGCCGGGGCGCGGCTTTGGTCTGGGGATCACCCTGCTGAAAGATCCGCAGGCGGCGCAGACGCCGGAATCGATCGGCACCTGGCGCATGGGCGGCACCTACGGCCATTCCTGGTTTGTCGATCCCGCGCGCCAACTCAGCGTGGTGGCCTTCACCAATACGGCGCTCGAGGGGATGGCGGGGGCGTTTGTCAGCGAGCTGTGCCAGGCGGTGTATGACGGGTTGGGAGAACCATAATGAAGATCCTGCCGCCGATTTTTTTCATCGCGCTGGGGCTGTTCGGCGTTTACTGCATTGAGTTTGGCGTGGTGGGCATTTTGCCGCTGATCATTGCGCGCTACGGGGTTTCAACCTCGCAGGCCGGGTGGCTGGTCGGCCTGTTTGCCGTGACCATCGCCTTGCTGGGGCCGCTGCTGGTGCTGCTGGCTTCGCGCTTCAACCGCAAGCGAATGCTGTTGATTTCGTTGGCCGTGTTCTCGTTGGTCAGCGTGCTGTCGGCCTATGCGGCCAGTTTCAGCACCCTGATGATCTTGCGCATTCTGCCGGCGCTGTTCCACCCGATTTATTTTTCGCTGGCGATGGTGGCGGCGGCGTCGTTGTACCCGAAACAGCAGGCAACCCGGGCGACCGCTTACGCGTTTGTCGGCACCAGCATGGGCATGGTGCTGGGGATCCCGCTGACTCACTGGATCGCCGGTCAGTTCAGCTATGAAGCCTCTTTTCTGTTCTGCGCGTTGGTTAACCTGCTGGCGGGCGTCGGCTTATTTTTCCGCCTGCCCGACGCCGCCACGCAAAGGCTCAGCTACGGCAAACAGCTGGCGATACTGCGCAGCGGCGCGCTGTGGCTGAATATCGCCGCCTGCGTGCTGATTTTCGCCGCCATGTTCTCCGTTTATGCCTATGCCACCGAATACCTGAGCCGACAAACCGCCATTCGCGAGCCGATGGTGGGCATCCTGCTGGTGATTTTTGGCGCAGGCGGGGTCGCAGGCAATCTGTTGGCGGGTAAGTTGCTGAACCGCAATCGGGTCGCGACCACTTTGCTGCACCCGATAGTGCTGGCGGTCGCTTATCTGCTGCTGTATCGCTACGGCAGCGCGCAGACGGGGCCGATGATCGCGCTCTGCCTGTTCTGGGGGGCGGCGCACACCAGCGGCCTGATCGTGACCCAGATCTGGCTGACATCCGAAGCGCCACAGGCACCTGAATTTGCCACCGGGCTGTATATCGCTTTTATCAATTTGGGCGTGGCGATCGGTTCGGTGGTCAGCGGTTGGTTTATCGATGCGTTGGGCCTGCAGGGCAGTATTCTCTGCGGTGGGCTGTTCGCTGCGCTGGCGGTGGTGACGATTGCGGTTAAGGTCGGGCTTTACCCGCCGCGGGAAGCGACCGTGGTGAGTGAAGGTATGGTTTGATCATGGTTATTGCGCCGTGAGTCGGGAGACTGGGTAAATCACTAATCGCCACTGTCAAAAAATACGGTGGCGATTAATTTTTCGAGATTAGAGGGCAAGTTATAAACCGTTATAACCATCCCAGTAAGCGCCCGTGGCTTCTTTCATAAATGCAGTATAAATCTTTTGATTAGAATCAATTTTGTAGGTTTTATTCAAGACGATGTTATTAAGCTCCAGTTTGCTTTTAAATTGTTCACTGGATAAGTAATCGGCTTTTGTTTTAGCCTCTGCCAGGGATAAATGGGCGTTGCGGTCGCATTTTCCCTGCTGGTAGAACTGATCAAACGTCGGTGTGCTGGCCTTGATACTGTCATGAACCAACGTCCTGATTTGCGAATCGTTTTCGTTTGAGATTTGGTAAATATAGTGAGAGGCGTGTTTTTCGGCGGGGCTTTTTGCTGCGCATGCGGCCAGCATGAGGCAACCCAATGCCAACGCACTGGCATTCACTCTTTTATTGCATTCCATTACCTTTCCTTTTGATAATTTCAAATAGAGCGAGAATACAAAATAATGCTAACAGAACCCTTTTATTTCCGTCAATAAATAAAGGTCGGCAGTTAATTGCAACGTTGCTCTATTTATTTGAGTTATTATTCTGTTGCTAGTCTGTTTTATAGCTCGCTAATTATATCCGGGAAGGAATTGTTTCCGGGAAATATAACGCGTATGCCCAGCCCTGGTTATCACACCCCATGGATGGCGTCTGATGCACTAATAAACTGCATTCGCTGCGTCTTCCGCCTTGTCAGGCGATGGCATAGGCTGCTGACAGGTTCTTTCAGGAGTCAGCAACATGAAGTTTACAGTTAAATCCGGCGGCGCAGACCCAAGGTGGATCCTCATCAGCCTTTCCCTTTCGATGCTGCTCTCGTCGCTGGGTACCAGCATCGCCAACGTCGGTTTGCCCACGCTGGTACAGGCGTTCAACACCTCATTCCAGGCTGTACAGTGGGTGGTGATCGCCTATCTGCTGGCCATCACCACCTCAGTTATCGCTTTGGGTCGTCTGGGCGACAGGATCGGCAGGCGGCGGTTGCTGCTGGTGGGGATCGCGCTGTTTACCTTTGCGTCTGCGCTGTGCGCGCTTGCGCCGAACATCGGGTTACTGTTCGCAGCAAGGATCGCTCAGGGGCTGGGGGCGGCAGTCATGATGGCGATGACCATGGCGTTGGTGGGCGAGACCCTGGGTAAAGACAACACCGGTCGGGCGATGGGGCTGCTCGGTACTATGTCCGCTATCGGGACTGCGCTCGGGCCTTCGCTGGGGGGCGCGCTGATTTTTGGTTTTGGTTGGCGGGCGATGTTCCTGATCAATCTGCCGGTGGGCCTGCTGGCGTTTATTCTTGCTTACCGTTACCTGCCGACCCCGGTTCATGAACCGCAAAAGGAACGGGCCAGGTTTGATTACCCCGGTACCTTGTTGCTTGGACTGACGCTGGCCAGTTATGCGCTCTCCATGACGCTGGGGCGCGGCGATTTCGGTTGGCTTAATCTGGTTCTGCTGCTGTGTGCCGCATTGGGGATCGGGTTGTTTGTTTGGGTGGAGAACAGCACGGTATCGCCTTTGATTCACCTGGCTATGTTCCGTCAGCCGGGGCTGAGTGCCGGGCTAATGATGAGTCTGCTGGTGATGGCGGTGATGATGACCACGCTGGTGGTGGGGCCGTTTTACCTGACGCACGGTCTGGGGCTGGCGGTGGAGCAGGCGGGGTTAGCGATGTCGGCAGGGCCGATTACCGCTGCGGTGGTCGGCGTGCCGGCCGGCCGGTTAGTGGACAAACTGGGTGCGCAAAAGATGACGGCCGTGGGTTTGGTTATCCTGGCCACCGGCGCCGGTGTCATGTCGATGATGTCGATAAGGCAAGGAGTCTTGGGGTACGTGCCGCCGCTTTGCGTGATCACCCTTGGTTATGCGTTGTTTCAGGTCGCCAATAATACCGCGCTGCTTAAAGACGCTACCCCCGAGCGACGCGGGCTGATTTCCGGCATGATAAACCTGTCGCGCAACCTTGGGTTGATCACCGGTGCCTCTGCCATGGGCGCACTGTTTATGTTTGCCTCGAACACGGCAGATATCAACACCGCCGAGGCTGCCGCCGTGACCGCCGGTATGCATTTCACCTACGGAGCGGCGGCGTTGCTGGCACTGGCTGCGTTGGGCATTGCCCTCGGCGGCCGGGCGCTTAGGGTTCGCTATTCGGCGCGCTGACGGCGTAACGTTCCTGCACAAATCCATTGTCGGAATGCGTCGCGGCGATCAGGCGCAGCTGTTGTTCTGCACCCACGGCACCAAACAGCGGTATGCCGGAGCCCAATAACAGCGGAACGCGCGTAATGGTCAGTTCGTTAATCAACCCGGCCTGCAGGAAACGCTGCACGCAATTGCCGCCATCGATATACAAATGTCGGTATCCTTCATTCGCCAACCGGGCGACGATGGCCTCAGGTGCGCCAGCCTCCCGCCTTACGTTGTTTTGCAGGTGGGGCGGGATGTCGAGCGCGCGTGACGACAAAACGATCACCGGCAAGGCGCCATAAGGCCATTCGGGGAAAGCGCTCACCTTTTCATAGGTATTGCGGCCCATCACCAACGCGTCGACGTCGGCAATAAATTCCTCGAAGCTCAGCCCGTTGAGCAGCGATACGGCGTATTCAGGCCGCAATAGCCAATCGATATCGCCGTCGGCTCTGGCGATAAAACCATCCACGCTGGTGGCGATGTATACCGAACATTTTATCAAAGCAAGTCCCCGCGATAGGCCAGATGAATCTTGTTGCCGTCCGGGTCACGCAGGTAAGCGCCAAAGTAACCTTTGCCGTAATTCGCGCGCTCACCGGGTTCACCCTCGGCGCTGCCGCCGGCCGCCAGGCCTGCTGCATAGGCTGCCAGCACTTGATTCTCATTGTCGGCGGTGAATGCCACCATGCTGCCATTGCCGACGCTGGCGGGTTGACCGTTATACGGCTCGTAAGCGTAAAATCGCGGCAAGGTCAGCCCCGGTTTGATCCAGCAACGCGCGGCTGGGCCGCCATCGGGCGTTACCGGACGTTGTGTTAACCCTAGCGGCAGCAAAATGGCATCGTAAAATTCTGCGGCCTTGTCCAGATTGCTGACGCCTACGGTGATATGGCTAAACATCTCTTCTCCTTGCTCTGGGGTACATTGTCTGTTCATTCATACTATCCCAAATCGACAAAAAGCCGACATTGCGCCGGCTAATGCTTACCCCAGATACTCGATAATAGACAGACCGCCGTTGTAATCCGTGCTGTAGATAATGCCCTGGGCGTCGACAAACACGTCGCAGGATTGGATCACCTGCGGGCGGCCCGGGCGTTTATCCATCATGGTCTGCGGCGCAGCAGGCACCAGCGCGCCGGTTTCTTTCGGCTGATAAGGGTTGCTGATGTCGTAGACGCGGACGCCGGCATTTTGATAGGTGGCAAAAATCAGCGTCGAGCTGACAAAGCTGCCGGGGCGGTTCTCATGCAGATTATGCGGCCCGAAGTGCGCGCCCTTGCTGACGTAATCCCGTTCATCTGGCTGCGGAAAGGTGGCGATGCTTATCGGGTTGGCCGGTTCGCGGATATCAAACAGCCAGATCAGCTTTTCGCCGTCCTCCTGGTTGTCGAGCACCGCCTCATCCAGCACCACCAGCAGATCCCGTTCCGGCAGCGGCAACGCGGTGTGGGTGCCGCCGCCAAAGGGCGGGCTCCAGTTGCGGTGGGCGATAAGCTGCGGTTGGTTGCGATCGCGGATATCCAACAGCGTCAGCCCGCCGTCGCGCCAACTGGCGTAAGCGGTGTCACCGCTGATAATGGCATGGTGCAGGGCATAGCGTTTGCCCTCCGGCCAGGTGGGCGTTTCGCCTCCGGCGCTGTGCATGCCCGGCAACCACCAACGCCCGGCGATTTGCGGGTTGCGCGGATCCGCCAGATCGACAGTCAGGAAAATATAGTCGCTGTAGCCGTCAATCAGGGCGGAAACGTACGCCCATCGGCCACCGACATACCAGATGCGGTGCACGCCGATGCCCTCCAGCGCCAGAAAACCGATTTCCTGCGGTTGCTCCGGCGTAGAGATATCGAAAATACGCACCCCGGCGCTCCAGCCGCGGGCGTCGTTGCCTGACACCGTCTGGCTGATGGCGCGGGTGTAATACACCTTTTCGTCGGCAAAACGGGCGTCGGCAAACAGGTCACGGGCGTTGATCACCAACAGCAAATCGTCATGCGCCTGCAAATGCACGTTCCAGGTGCCGGGCGGGGCAGGGACAAAGCCGACGGCGCGCGGGTTTTTCGCATCGCGCACGTCGACGATGGAAAACCCCTGCGACACCATATGGCCGATGTAGGCGTAGCCCCGGTGAACCATCACCTGCACGCCATCGGGCCGTCCGCCCTGGTTGCTGTGGCCAATCAGCCGCATGTTGCGGCTGTACTCGGGGTGGGGAAGCGGGTGCGATGCCATTAACCTTCCTTATTTTTTAGCCTGTTGCGCTTCAAGCGTGGCGAACCACGGCGCAACGAAATCGTCCGATTTGCCCCAACCAGGGATCACCTTGGCCAGCGAGGCGACATTGGTGGCCTCCGGGTGGCTCAGCAGCAGCGCTTGCGGAATGGCGGCGGCCTTAAACTCATAGGTTGCCGGGGTTTTCTCGCCGGCGATTTTGTTGGCCACCAGACGCAGGTTAACGGCGCCGATCAACTTGGGATCGACCGCCACGCTGAGCTTCCAGGCGCTGCCCTTGGCGCGCATCAGTGCCAGATCCTGGTTCGAGATATCAATGCTGTAGAGTTTGATTTCGGTGCGGCCATTTTCCTGCAACGCTTTGTACGCGCCCTGGCTAAAGGCGTCCCAGGTTCCCCAGATGGCGTCGATTTTGCCTTTGGGGTACTTGGCCAGGATCGCGCCGATCTTGTTGGCCGTATCGCCCTGAACGTCGGAAGACACCGCGCCGATAGACTCAAGCTCTTTGATGCCGGGTTGGTCGCGCAGCAGTTTCTGGTACTGCGCCTGGCGCCGTTCCATCGGCGGGAAACCCGCAACCCAGAGTTTGACGATGTTGGCTTTGCCGTCGAAGTCTTTCACCAGTTGACCGAAGGAGAGATCGGTTAATGATGCGTCGTCCTGCTGGCTGACGGTAACGCTCGGGATGTCGCCCTGAACCGCGGTATCAAAGGCCGCCACCGCAATACCGCTGTCGGCAATGCGCTTGAGCAGGGCGGTTGAGTATGGATCGCGCCCCTGCGACAGAATAATGCCGTCGTATTTTTGGCTGATCGCCTGATTGACGAAGTCCTGGAATTTGGCGTCGTCGCCGTTGGTCAGGAAAGTGTTGACCTGAAATCCCAGTTTGCGGCCTTCCTGCACCGCCCCGGTGACGAACTGCGTGGTATTGTCGTCCGAGCCCAGATTGCGGATCACCGCAATGCGGATCGGGCCCTGATGGTTGGCGATCGCCGCAGGAACCGGTGCGGCAGTGGGGGCGGAGACAGCGGGAAACACGGCGAACAGGCTTAACGCCAGTAATGAGGTGTTGAACAGTTTCATTAAGTTTTACCCTGCGTGGTTAAGCATCATTAAAAAACGGGAGGACAATTCATCGTCACCATTGGAATGGTTTTTTTTACCGGCATGAATTGAGGCAGCCAGTTTCCACGGCGGCCGGGCGGATGACAATGAACGAAAAATCATAAGCTAATGCAAAACAGTATTAGTCATCGGCTTTCCCGTCTCTATGATGGCAACAGCAAACAAAATAAGGACTTGAGCATGAGTGATACCCACATTCGCGTGGTCGCCGGCCCCGCCAACTATTTTGCTTTCCCCGGTGCGATTGACCGATTGGCGCAGTTTTATTCGCCGCAGCAACTGGATAACGCGCTGTGGATTTATGGCGAGCGTGCGCTGGCGGCCGCCAAACCCTGGCTACCTGCGGTGTTTGATGCACCCGAAGCCCGCAAGGTGTTGTTCAACAGCCATTGCAGCGAAAGCACGGTGCAAAGCATCGTGCAACAGGCGGGGGCGGATCGGCAGGTGGTGATTGGCCTTGGCGGCGGCGCAGTGCTCGATACCGCCAAAGTGGTGGCGCGCCGGCTGGGGCTGCCGGTGGTGGCGATCCCGACCATTGCCGCAACCTGCGCCGCCTGGACGCCGCTTTCGGTCTGGTATAACGATCAGGGGCAGGCGCTGCGTTATGAAATTTTCAACGATGCAAACCATCTGGTCCTGGTGGAGCCGGAAATTATCCTGCGTGCGCCGAAGGCGTATTTACTGGCGGGCATTGGCGATACGCTGGCGAAATGGTACGAAGCGGCGGTGCTCAGCCCGCAACCGGAACGCTTGCCGTTAACCGTGCAACTGGGCCTCAATACTGCGCTGACCCTGCGCGACGTGCTGCTCACCGAAAGCGAAGCGGCGTTGCAGGCGCTGGCGCACGGGCAATTGAGCCCACCTTTCCTCAACGTGCTGGAGGCGATTATCGCCGGTGGCGGCCTGGTGGGCGGGTTGGGGGATCGTTACACCCGCATTGCGGCGGCGCATGCGGTGCATAACGGCCTGACCGCCTTGCCGCAGACCGATGCCTTCCTGCATGGCACCAAGGTAGCCTATGGCATCTTGGTGCAAAGTGCCTTGCTGGAGCAGTGGGAAACCGTGACGCAGTTAATCGCGCTTTACCGGCGGTTGGATCTGCCGGTAAGCCTGGCAGCATTGGCGGTGGACATTCACGATGACGAGCAGGTTCGGCGCCTGATAGCACGCACGTTGCAGCAGGGTGAGTCGATTCATTTGCTGCCGATAGCGCTCAGCGAGGCCACATTGCGTTCTGCGCTGAGCTATGTGGAAGCGCAAGCCGCCTAAATAGCCGCGCCTAAGAGTGCTACAGGTGAACGCCGTGAATCCGTCCATGGAGTCTCGTATCGCGCGTATATGCGTTCAACGGTATTACCCCACCTGTCTCAGGTTCGGGGTGTGGCGGTACTGAACTAAACCGGGGAAAGGGTTTTCCCCGGTTCGATTAGCTTTCAGCGGCGTTATTACGCAACCAGGCTACCGTATCGCCGATCGTTTGTTCTACCGGCCGGAATGTCAGGCCCAGTTCCCGTTCGCTTTTGGCATGATTGAAATGGGAACGGTTGGCCTCTTTGACCATCAAACGCACCGTCGCCAAACTGAGCAAGACCGGCTTGCCGCTGAGGCGGGCGTAAACTTCTTGCAGCGCGGCGATGATATAGAGCAGCGGTAGTGGCAAGGTACGCTTTGGCGTTTGAACCCCGGCTATTTTGCCCAGCAGCGGCACCAGTTGCTGCATGGTCATATGTCGTCCCGCAGCCAGATAGCGTTCTGCGCGTTTGCCGCGTTCGGCCGCCAGGATCATCGCTAACGCCACATCTCGCGCGTCAACCACTGAAAAGCTGCCCGGCACCAGGCCCGGCAATTTGCCGTTCATCACGTCATTGGCCAACTGGCCGGAAGAGGTGGGGCCAAGATCGGCGGGGCCCCACATCCAGCCCGGCAGGACCAGGCTGCCGTTCATATCGGGGTGGCTTTGCAGAAACGCCAGTACCACCTCGTCAGCCAGAATTTTACTGCGGTAATAATCATCGGCATCCTCCGAACGACGCAGACAGGTTTCGTCTATCGGCATGCCCGGTTCACCGTTGAGCACCGCAATGGAGGAGGTATGAACAAAACGGCGTATGCCCGCACGGTATGCCTGCTCCAGCAGACGTTCCGTGCCGTCGACGTTGATCGCTTTCAGTTCGGGCCAGTGGCTGCCGCCCTTGTAGTTGTCACGAAAATACGCGGCGGTATGAAACAGTACGTCACAGCCTTGCAGATGCGCGGCAAAGGCGGCCACATCGGTCATATCACCGGCAATCAGCTCGACGCCTTCGACGGAACCGAACTGCCGGCGGCCTTTTTCCATCGAGCGTACCAGTGCTTTGACGTGGCAGCCTTTTGCAATCAACTCTCTGACCAGGTTATTGCCGAGCAGCCCGGTGGCACCGGTGACAAAAGCCGTTTTCATGTTCATCATCATTAAAATCTTAAGTGAGTTTCAAAGTTCATATGATATCTTAATTTAGTGGGGTGCATTTAAAATATCAAGTGATATCTTAAATGCGTATCCATTACTCCAAAGCAGCCTAAAATCGAAGAAGATGAAGACAGAAAAAAAGCGGTTAACCCGCGAAGAAAGCCAGCAGCAAACCCGCGAGCAGTTGCTTGAAACCGCGCGCCAACTGTTTGTCGCCGGCGGTTACGGCGGTACCTCAATCCGGGATATCGCCAGCCAGGCCGGGTATTCCCAGGGGGCGTTTTATTCCAACTTTGCCTCTAAGGAGGCCTTGCTGCTGCAACTGTTACAACGCCATATGGAAGCGGAGGCCACGCAACTCACTGCGCTGGCGCAGAGTGATATCGATACGCCGGAGCGAGTGTTGACGGCGCTGGAGGCTTGGGCGGCGACCCTGAATCTGGAGGCGGATTGGTGCATGCTGTCGGTTGAGCTGCAGTTGCACGCGAAACGCAGCCCGGCCTTTGCCGTGGAGTACAAAAATATCTGGGACGTACATCAGGCAAAAATTGGTGCGGTGATTGGATCACTGTTCCAACGGGTAGGCAAAGCGCCGCCGGCGGATCAAAACGAACTGGCGGCGGCCTTGATGGCGATGGCGCACGGGCTGGCTTTGCAGAAGACCGGCACCGGCGCCGATCCCTCCGGCAAGTTGATCATGCTGTTTCTGCGCAGCCTGCTGTTTGCACCCTCGGCAACCTGAAACTCCCAGGGCAAGATCGCCGTTCACGGAATTGCCGTTAGCGAAATACCGGAATCGTTCCTGACTCAGTACGACGATCGCCTGCTGCTTTCAGCTTTCTGCCCAACTCGGCTATGCGGCGCTCACCCTGTTCCAGCGCCTGCGCGCTGGTATGCACAGAGTAGTGTCCAAGGTGGAGCGGATGCGGATGGGGGACTGCCGAACCGAGCACGAAAACAGCTTTTCCTTGATCCGATGCTTGCAGGTCAATAGGTGCCTCGCTGGAGTCGAAACTCACCATTTCACCGGCACGGATAAGGCCCCCTGCATCCAATTCTCCGCTGGCAAGCGCGAGCCACCCAACAGTGTGCCCGGCAGGTGGCTGATAGCTCCACCGCTCTCCCGGTTTTAACGTGACCAGCAGGTAGTTGACGCCTTGTGGGGCAGGGACAGGGCTCTGCACGCCCTGGTAGTTGCCGAGAATGACGTGAAAAGGTTGCTCCTCATTGTCACCCACCGACTCGATATAGCGACTTTCTGGCTCGCCATTTTCGAGATCTTCGGGCAGGGCAATCCATAGCTGAAATCCCTGAATACGGGGTACTTCTTCGGCAGTCAGCTCTTTGCCATGCCAAATACCGCCGCCGGCACGCATCCATTCCACACCACCGTAACCCAGCGTTCCCTCACCGTTGTCCGGGTCGCTATAGCGCACCCTGCCTTGCGTGAACACCGTTATGGTGGCGATACCTGAATGGGGATGCAGGGGCATGTCTGACATCGCATGAATGGCATTCCCACTGACATCAAAGATATCAAGGAACACGAAAGGTTTGAGCATCTGCCCCAGATCGGAAGGGCTCATAAGGCGGGTAATAGGCCTATGGGTTGCGCTTTCTCGCGTTTGCTCCACAATGCGCCGGGGCAAACTCGTATCGGGGTGGGTTGACGAGGTTATGGTCATGGTTTCGACTCCCTTAAATGCGCGCTTATCTGGCCAGAACGATTAAGTGGCAGGATGGTGGCGCGATTGAGCCAGGCAATACCCGCCGTGATCAGTAGCAACACGATGGCCGGTACAGGGCTACCGCCAATAACGAACAGATGGGTCAGAACAGCAAAAATCATGGTGACCGCCAGCAGCAACCCACCCAACCCTGCGATGGCAGGTATCAGCAGGGCTATAGCCGCGCTGACTTCGACCAGCCCCGTTAGGATACGGAACCACTGGCCCAGGCCAATATGCTCAAAAATCTCAACCATCATTGGCACGCCCGCAAGCTTGGCACCGCCCGCGGCGAGAAACGCCACTGTTGCGAATATTCTCAGACTCCAGGACACCGCGTTAACTGACCGGGGCGGTGCTGAGGATGTTGTTGCAGAACTCTTCTTCATTTCATGCATATCTCTTTAATGAATGTTTCAGAAATCAGGCCGTGAGCCTGTCGATTTCAAACTGCGCGCTGTCTAGGGCAGCTTTGACGCTTTCTTCTCCCAGGGCGAGGCCTTCGGCACGGATAAACGTAATATCAGTGATGCCGAGGAAGTTGAAAAATCCCTGAAGATAGGTTTCCTGGTGCTCGAGAAAGGCGGCGGGCGTTCCTTCTCCGTACAGACCACCGCGTGTGGAAGCCACGATCACGCGCTTACCGCCAGCCAGCCCCTCAGCGCCGCTTTCCGTGTAGCGGAAGGTTTTCCCGGCCACCGAAAGTCGGTCAAGCCAGGCTTTGAGCTGTGAGGGAAGAGAAAGGTTGTACATGGGGGCACCGATAATAATGACGTCGGCCGTCAGGAATTCGTTCAGGACGCTGGCATTTCTGGCGGTATCCTCTTTTGCCGCGTCGCTCTGCGGCTCCACGCCTTGAAACGCGAGAAACTCGGCTGTGGAAAGATGGCCAATGGACTCTTCGACCAGATCTCTTTGGATGATATCAACGTCGCTATGACGTTCGCTCAGTTGTCTGATGATGGACGCCGTGAGCTGACGGCTTACGGATTGTTCGTTCAGAATACTGGAATCGATATGAAGGATCTTCATCGTTAACCTGCCTTAGTATAGTATTGTGACTGAGGCTAATAATGTAACCACTATCGTTCATTGCAGGCAATAAGGCACATACAGGTAACCCGGTATCATAAATATGACTGAACCATCTCATGATTTACAAAATGCGGACTGCCAGAAAATCAGCCAGGTGCTGGCCCGTGTCGGAGAGAAGTGGAGCATACTTATCATTATGCTCCTCGCAAATGGACCGCGTCGTTTCACCGAAATTAAGCGCGCCATCAATGGAATATCACAAAGAATGCTTACCCTGTGCCTGAAAGGCCTGGAGCGGGACGGCCTGATTAAACGTACGGTTATCGCCGTGATGCCGCCACATGTGGAATATGAACTGACCCCGCTCGGCCACTCGCTGACTGAGCCGGTCATCGGACTGGGAATGTGGGCAAGCAGGCACATTGCTGATATTGATGCGGCCAGAGAAGCGTTTGACGCCCGCGCAGCAGCCAGGGACATTGCTGTCTCGTCAGGTAAATAAGCCTGGTGGTACGCTGCTGACCAAGGCGCGTGGCAGGGGCGAGGTTAGCCGTGTTCTCCTGAAGGTGAAAGAGCCGCATGAGGCAGGTTCGATGAAGGGGCGGCGCACTGCCCGGCAGTAAACCCGCCCCTTTGTCTGGTTGTTAAACCCCGGCAACAGACTCGCGAACGAAGTCTTCATAAGTGCGCAGCGGGTGCCCGATAAGGGTCTGAAGCTGTTCTACGGTTCCTTCAGCGGCTTGCATGCCGAACGCCTGGATACCTGCCATCATCAGACGCATGTCATAAGCCAGCCAACTGGGACTGTATGAAGTGAGTTGGCCTTCGAAAGCCGCGACGTCATCCCCTCCGTATAGGATCTCCCGACCCAGGGCAGAACTCCATATTTTCGCCACGGACGCACCGGTAAGCGGTTGCGGCCCAATCAACTCCAGCGTTACGCGTTCTTGCGCAGACGATGCTCTGTCGCGTCGCAGCAACTCAGCCACGGCGACATCCGCGATATCTCGCGCATCAATCATTGAGACGCCTGCCGAGCCGATTGGCATCGGGTATACCGAGTAGCTCTCAATCGTCTGTTGAACCATGTGGTCGTTTTGCATGAAGTAAGCCGGGCGCAAAATGGTTGCGGAAATGTCGTGGCTTTCGATCATGCGTTCAACCGTGTGCTTGCCGGTAAAGTGCGGGACGTTAGTAAACTTGTCGGCATGAATCACCGACAGGTAAACGATGCGCTCGATGCCCGCCTCTCGAGCGAGGTTCAGCGCGATCAGGGCTTGCGTAACCTCGTCGGGCGTAACCGCATTAATCAGAAACAGCGTACGCACCGATGACAGTGCGGCGCGCATCGAGGCGACATCGGTGAGGTCTGCAACGACTTCAGTGACGCCTGCCGGGAACGCACGCTTACCTGCCTGGCGGACAAGGGCTTTGACCTCAGCGCCTGCGTCAGCCAGGCCCTGAGTGATGAGTGAACCAATAGTGCCGGTGGCACCGGTAACGAGAATGCTCATGTTTGAAACTCCTGCATAGGTATAGGGTTAACGAGAGAAGTCCGCAACGACCTTGCCGGTCCGTGAAAGGGTACGATTGCGTTCGACTGCTGCGGGAATATCAGCGAAGCCCACTACGTCGCCAATTCTGGACTGAAGGATGCCGTCGGCGACTTCTTTGGCCAGTTTTTCCAGCAATTCGGGCTCGGGCTTATTCATAAACCAGAGCCCCCGGCGGTTTTCCGGCGTGCGGGTCAGAATGTCCGGCGACGATGTACCGATCACTACGCCGTCCGGAGCCAGTACCTGCCAGGAACGGTCCAGCACTTCACCCCCGACGTAATCGAGCACCAGGTTTATGTCCCGGGCGACGTCCTCGAAACGTTGAGAGCGGTAGTCGATGACACAATCGGCGCCGAGGCTGCGCACAAAGTCCAGATCGGCCGTGCCCGCAGTCGCGAAGACTTCGGCACCTGCCCGTTTGGCAAACTGCACGGCGTAGGCGCCCAGTCCACCGGCCGCGCCATGAATAAGGATTCGCTGGCCCGGAGAGAGCGGTCCTGCGTGGTGTAAGCTGTTCCAGGCCGCGACGGCGGCTACGGGGATGGCGGCGGCATGGACATCGTCCAGACTCTCGGGTGTCGGGGAGAGGTTTGCTTCATCGATTGCCGCGAATTCGGCGTACGCGCCCAGTCCTGCCATTGCGCCCATGACGCGGTCGCCGACACGAAAGCGAGAGGCATCGGAGCCGACAGCCTCGACAACCCCTGCCATCTCGGCGCCCAGGATGATGGGGAAGGGAAGCGGAAAGGCATTTCGTACCTGGCCTTCACGAACTTTCCAGTCAATACCGTTTACGCCAGCGGCCTGAACCCGAACCAGAACCTGGCTTTGTCCCGGTGTCGGCTTTTCGATCTCTGCCACTTCTGCGGCATCGGCCCCGCCGTAGTGACGGATCAGTACAGCACGTTGTATGTTGTTCATTGCAGTTCCTCGTATCTCGTTCTGATAACGAGACAGTATTCCGTTGCAATAAAAAAACAAAGAGCATAAAACGTAGACACCTTGTTTCAAAAATGGAACACCATGAACCTGAACGCGCTGTCTGATTTTATCCTCGTCGCAACGAATGAAGGGCTGGGGAAGGCAAGCCGTGCGAGCGGCATTTCCAAAGCCACGCTATCGCGACGGATCGCCGATCTTGAGGAGCAACTGGGTGTGAGGCTGATCGAACGTAGCGCTCGCGGTTTGAAGCTCACCGAAGCCGGCGAAATGCTGATGTCCCGAACCGAAGGTCTGCTGAATGAGGTAACCGAAGCCATAACGGCGGTCGGTGACGGTATTTCGACGCCTCGCGGACGTTTGCGTGTAGCGGCACCCGTTTTGTTTTCCCAGCTTTCGATGGGGCGCATTGGCGCGGAATTTTGTGCAGCCTACCCGGAAATTGAGATTGAGGTCGTGGCGGAAGATCGCATGGTGGATCTCGTCGAGGAACAATTTGACGTTGCCATTCGGATCAACCCCAGTCCCGACAGCAATTTAGTCGGGCGGTGTTTCGCCAAAGACAGGCTGGTTGTCGTGGCTGCACCTGAAATACTCAAGCCGACACCCGGTGCAATTAGACCCGTTCCCAGCATCGTAACCTCGAGTTTCCAGCCTACGCACTGGAGTCTCGATGGAGGGCAACTGGTCCTGGAGCCGATCCCAAAGCTGCGCTTCTCTTCGTTGCTGATGGTTCGGGATGCCGCTATTGCCGGCGGTGGTGCTGCCCTCATTCCTCAGTCCATCGCATGGAATCAGCTTGCCCGTGGCGATTTGATTCAGTGGGGCACGGTGTCGGGCGCAGATCGAGCACTTTGGGTATTGCATACCTCCAGGCGGCTTGCTGCGCCAAAGGTTCGCGCCTTCGTCGATTTCCTTTGCGCCAGATACCCGGACATGTCGCTGGTTCTAACGGGGTGACGTTACAATACTGATGAAGCATCGCGGACAGTAAAGACAGGTATCGAACGCTTTGGTCATCTGGATAAATAAGGAAATTATGATGAAGAGAGAGACATTATTCAGTTACGCCCGGGAACATTTTAAATCTGAGCCGGAATATCTCTGGCGTAACCTGCCGGGCTATGCCGTACTTCGCCATCATGACGGAACCAAATGGTTCGGTCTCGTGATGAATGTCCCCGGTACAAAGCTGGGTCTGAAGACGGATGATGTGTTGGATGTCCTCGAAGTGAAAGTCAGGCCGGAGTACATCGGTTCATTGCGTAAAAAAGACGGCATTTTGCCCGCTTACCATATGAACAAAGAGCACTGGGTTAGCGTGCTTCTTTCCGGGCCGCTAACGCCAAAGGAAATACATGAGCTGCTTGCTGACAGCCATGATCTGACATCCTGACAACATAATTCAAAAAACAAGATTCGCGTGATATCGCAGAGATCGCGGTGGCTGCACTGCTGCGTCGCGACAGGGCATCAGGTGTGTTCGATAGCGTGGCTACCGGCGCGGTATAACCGGGTTTGTCGCGCGGCGATCGCGGGCCTCTCTCGCGATCACCGCGCACTGCCGATGATTTCTTGCCGGATGGAGCAGGTTCAGGATTGCGGAATGACGATATCGGCGCTGATGCGCGCGCCGTCGGCATCAAACACCAGGCATTGTTGTGCCTGGAATCCCGGTTGCAATTTTTGATAGGGCCGGAAATTCGCATCGCCGGGCAACAGCATTTTAAAACCATCGTGGCCGTGGCATTGGCCGAACAGATAGGTGTTGTTGCCGAGCCGTTCGACCACTTCGCAGTGGAAATCCAGGCGTAACGGTGAATCTGAGTGGGTTGTCAGATGCTCGGGGCGAATACCCAGCGTAACCGGCTCGCCGGGAGAGATCTGCAGGGTGGAGAGGGCGAGGGCCAGGGTTTTGTCTGCGCCTATGGAGACGGTCAGTAGCTCTGGCGTCCAGCTCACCACGGTGGCCGGCAAAAAGTTCATCTTTGGCGAGCCGATAAACCCGGCGACGAATTTGTTGATCGGGTTGTAATACAGCGCCATCGGCGCGCCCATCTGTTCCACCTTGCCGTAATTCATGACCACAATCTTGTCGGCCAGCGTCATCGCTTCAACCTGATCGTGGGTGACATACACCATGGTGGTTTTCAGCTCCTGGTGCAGCTTGGCGATATGCAAGCGCATATCGACCCGCAGCTCGGCATCCAGGTTGGAAAGCGGTTCATCAAACATGAAGACTTTGGGATTGCGCACGATGGCGCGCCCGATAGCGGTACGTTGGCGCTGGCCGCCGGAAAGCTGTTTGGGTTTTCTGTCCAGCAGATGGGTCAGTTGCAGGGTTTTTGCCACCATCTCGATCTGATGGCGGATCTCTTCTTTCGGCGTCCCGTTCACCTTTAATCCATAACCCATGTTTTCGGCGACGGTCATGTGCGGGTAGAGCGCGTAGGACTGAAACACCATGGCTACGCCCCGGTGAGCGGGCGCCACATCGTTAACCCGTTCTTCGCCAATCAGGATATCCCCGTCGCTGATCTCCTCCAGCCCGGCAATCATGCGCAACAGCGTAGATTTACCGCAGCCTGACGGCCCCACGAACACGGCGAATTCCCCGCCTTTAATCTCAAGGTTGATATTGTGCAACGTCACCGTTTTACCAAAACGCTTGGTGACATTCCTCAGTCTTATGCTGGACATCTTGTTGATCCTCGGAAGTTATCAATAGGCAAACCCTGTCAGGGCGTCTTCTGGGCGTTACTCTTGTTTGTATGTAATACGTATAACAAATATTTTCTCATCATCATAACGGCCAGAACGTCTTGAAAAGACTATAACTGCGCTGGATTTCAAGCCATATCACCGGTTTTCATTTCTGCAATAACGATCACACAATGGTGATAATTGTATAGAGTTGGCGTGGTTCTCAGCGTAGCGTATAACAAGTCGAGGCAATGATCAGGTTATCGCATTACACGTTGTAATACTGAACATTGTGCCAGGCCTGAAGCATCTAATCCCAAAGTGATAAAACAAAAATGTAATACCTTCACATGAGGTGGGTAATGAAAACCAAAACAATCACTGCTCTGGTACTGGCCACATTGGCGGCCAGTCAATATTCCGGTTTCGCCCTCGCAGCGGCAGGCCAACAGCTTACCGTCTGGGAAGACATCAAGAAGTCCGACGGCATCAAGGGTGCCATCGCCGATTTCGAAAAACAGAACGACGTGAAGGTTAACGTGCTGGAAATGCCGTTTGCGCAGCAGATTGAAAAGCTGCGGCTGGACGGCCCGGCCGGTATCGGCCCCGATGTGCTGGTGATCCCTAACGATCAGGTGGGTGCGGCGGTGGTGCAAGGTTTGTTATCGCCGATAAAGCTGGATCAGGCCGCAGCCGACGCGTTCACCAAGCCGTCCATCGGCGCGTTCACCATGAATCAAACGCTGTACGGCGTGCCGAAAGCGGTGGAAACGCTGGTGCTGATTTACAACAAGGATTTGCTGCCGCAGCCGCTGGCTAATCTGGATGCCTATTACGATTTCTCCAAACAGCAGCGTGCGGCGGGCAAATACGGCCTGCTGGCCAAGTTTGACCAGATTTATTACAGCCGCGGCGCGATCGCCGGCATGGGCGGTTATATCTTTGGCAACGACGGCAAAGGCGGGTTGAATCCGTTGGATATCGGCCTGAACACCCCCGGCGCGGTTGAAGCCGTCAGTTACCTGAAAAAATTCTACGCCGATGGCCTGTTCCCGGCGGGCATCATCGGCGATGGCGGGTTGAACGCTATCGATTCCCTGTTCACCGAGAAGAAAGCCGCAGCGGTGATCAACGGCCCGTGGGCCTTCCAGCCTTATGCCGACGCGGGTATCAACTATGGTGTAGCGCCTCTGCCAACCTTGCCGAACGGCAAACCGATGAACTCCTTCCTGGGCGTGAAAGGGTACGTGGTTTCCACCTGGAGCAAAGATAAGGCGTTGGCTCAGAAGTTCATCGAGTTTATCAATCAGCCGGCCTACGTGAAAACGCGCTATCAGGTGACCAAAGAGATCCCTCCGCTGGTGGCGATGATTGACGATCCGCTCATCAAGAACGACGAGAGAGCCAGTGCGGTAGCCATTCAGGCCAGCCATGCGACCGCCATGCCGGGCATTCCTGAAATGCAGGAAGTCTGGGGGCCGGCCAACGCGGCGCTGGAACTGAGCATGACCGGCAAACAGCCGCCAAAAACGGCGCTGGACGATGCCGTCAAACAAATCAAAATGCAAATCGAAGCGATGCAGGCCAGCAACCAGTAACCGAGCCAAAGTTGTCTTTGAACCCGAGATACCCGGGCCTAGCGCACCGAGGGGCCATTATGGGACACATCCGTGTGTCCCACCCTGCGGGCCGACATGGAGTCGTTCCAATTTGCTCCCGGCAAATTGGTCGGCGGGCAAGCCGCTACGACCCCTACGGCACGCTCTCCCTAATAACGGGCTTTGCCAGCAGTCTGCAACGGGAGGTCTCCTCCCGTTTTCAAGAAGGAGCAGTGTGTGATTGTCACTCCAAGTGAAAAGTTGTCCGCCGACCGAGGCCGATACAGCCATTCCGTGGGGGCGCTGATATTGGCGCTGATCCCCGGGTTTGGTCAGTTCTATCATCGCCAGTGGGCGAAAGGGCTGATCTTTCTGGTGCTGCTCAGCAGCTTTGTCGGGGTGACCTGGCAGTTCCTCACCGAAGGGCTGTGGGGGCTGTATACGCTCGGCAGTGAAGTGCCACGCGATAACTCCATTTTCCTGTTGGCGGAGGGGATCCTCAGCGTATTGGTGATTGGCTTTGGCCTGGCGATTTACGGCCTGTCGATACGCGACGCCTGGGTGAATGGCAGAAAGCGCGATGCCGGTATGGCGCTGAACAGCGTGCGCAAGCAATACCAGATGCTGCTGAGCGAAGGCTTTCCTTATCTGATGATCACACCGGGGTTTATCCTGTTGGTGTTCGTGGTGATCTTCCCCATTTTGTTTGGCTTCTCTATCGCCTTTACCAACTACAACCTGTATCACACGCCGCCGGCCAAGCTGGTTGACTGGGTCGGGTTCAAGAACTTTATCAATATCTTCACGCTGTCGATCTGGCGTTCCACCTTCTTTGACGTGCTGCAATGGACCGTGGTCTGGACGCTGTTGGCCACCACGCTGCAATGCACGGTAGGGGTGATGTTGGCGATCCTGGTCAATCAGAAGGATTTACGTTTCAAACCGCTGATCCGCACCATTTTCATTTTGCCTTGGGCGGTGCCGGGCTTTGTCACCATTCTGGTGTTCGCCGGGATGTTCAATGACTCGTTCGGGGTGATCAACAATGCCATTCTGGCGTTTTTCGGCATCGCACCGAAAGCCTGGATGACCGATCCGTTCTGGACCAAAACTGCGCTGATCATGATGCAGACCTGGCTGGGCTTCCCGTTTGTGTTCGCCATGACCACCGGCGTGCTGCAGGCGATCCCGGATGACCTGTACGAAGCCGCGACCATGGACGGGGCGAGCACCTGGACCAAGCTGCGCACCATCACGTTGCCGCTGGTGCTTTACTCGATTGCGCCGATCATCATCACGCAATACACCTTCAATTTTAACAATTTCAATATCATCTACCTGTTCAATAACGGCGGCCCGGCGGTGGCCGGCTCCAACGCAGGGGGGACGGACATTCTGGTGTCCTGGATCTATAAGCTGACGATGTCGTCTTCGCAGTACGCCATCGCCGCCACCATCACCATTCTGTTGTCGATTTTCGTGGTGGGCATCGCGCTGTGGCAGTTCCGCGCCACCAATTCGTTCAAGAACGATGATGCGGCCTAAGGGGATAGCAATGTCAAAGAGCATCAAGAAAGAGAAGTGGGTGCGTTTATCGCTGTCCTGGCTGGTGATTATTCTGGTGTCCGCCATCATCATCTACCCGCTGGTGTGGACCGTCGGCGCGTCGCTCAATGCCGGCAACAGCCTGCTGAGCAGCTCGATCATCCCGGAGAACCTGTCGTTTCAGCACTATGCCGACTTGTTCAACGGCAAGGTCAATTACCTGACCTGGTATTGGAACTCGATGAAAATCAGCTTCCTGACCATGGTGCTGACGCTGATCAGCGTCAGTTTTACCGCCTATTCGTTTTCACGCTTTCGTTTCAAGGGGCGGCAGAACGGCCTGATGTTGTTCCTGCTGTTGCAGATGATCCCGCAGTTCTCCGCGCTGATTGCCATTTTTGTGCTGTCGCAGCTGCTGGGGCTGATCAACAGCCATATGGCGCTGGTGTTGATCTACGTGGCGGGGATGATCCCGATGAACACCTATCTGATGAAGGGCTATCTGGATGCGATTCCGAAGGATCTGGACGAGTCCGCCCGGATGGACGGCGCCGGCAATTTCCGGATTTTTATCGAGATCATCATGCCGCTCTCCAAGCCGATTATCGCCGTGGTCGCACTGTTCTCGTTTACCGGCCCGCTGGGGGATTTCATCCTCTCCAGCACCATTTTGCGTACCCCGGACCAATATACGCTGCCCATCGGCCTGTATAACCTGGTGTCGCAAAAGATGGGCGCCAGCTACACCACTTACGCGGCGGGAGCGGTGTTGATCGCGCTGCCGGTCGCCATCTTATACCTGGCCCTGCAAAAGTACTTTGTTTCCGGCCTGACCTCTGGCAGCACAAAAGGATAATGCGATGAAAACATTCAAACCGGCTTTATTAAGCCTGTGTCTGGCGGCCGGGCTGTTGTCCGCCACGGCGTTTGCGGCGGACAGCGTCATCATCAAACCGCTGAGCAATGTTCCGACCGGCTTTATCAAGGGCGTGGATATTTCTACCCTGGCGGATGTGGAGCAGCATGGCGGCAAGTTCTACGACCAGAACAACGTTCAACAGGATCCGCTGGTCATCCTCAAACACAATGGCGTGAACTATGTGCGTCTGCGCCTGTGGGTCGATCCGCAAGACAGCGCAGGCCAATCTTATGGTGCCGGCAATAACAATCTCGCCACCACGTTGGCGCTGGCCAAGCGCGTCAAGGCGCAGGGTATGAAGCTGCTGCTGGATTTCCATTACAGCGACTTCTGGACCGATCCCGGCAAGCAATTCAAGCCTAAAGCCTGGGATAAAATGAGCTATGACCAGCTGAAAACGGCGATCCATGACTATACCCGCGACACCATCGTCAGCTTCAAGCAGCAAGGCGTGTTGCCGGATATGGTGCAGATCGGCAATGAGATTAATGGCGGCATTCTGTGGCCGGAAGGCAAAAGCTGGGGCCAGGGCGGCGGGGAGTTTGATCGCCTGGCCGGGTTGCTGAACGCGGCGATCGCCGGGCTGCGGGAAAACCTCGATTCGCCTTCACAGGTGAAAATCATGCTGCATTTGGCCGAGGGCACCAAGAATGACACTTTCCGTTGGTGGTTTGACGAGATAACCCGGCGCAATGTGCCGTTCGATGTCATAGGTTTATCGATGTACACCTATTGGGACGGCCCCATCTCAAAGCTGCAAACCAATATGGACGACATCAGCAAGCGGTATAACAAAGACGTGATTGTGGTTGAGGCCGCTTACGGTTATGGCCTGGAAAATTGCGACGATACCGACAACAGTTTCTCCGCCAAAGAAGCGCAGGATGGGGGATACCCGGGCACCGTTCAGGGGCAGGCCGATTTTATTCGCGATCTGATGCAAAGCATCATTAACGTGCCAGATAACCGTGGCAAAGGCGTGTTTTATTGGGAGCCGACCTGGATCGCCGTGCCGGGGGCCGGTTGGGCTACGTCGGCCGGGATGAAATATATCGGTGAATCCGGCAAGGATGGCAACGCGCGTGAAAACCAGGCGCTGTTTGATTGCCGGGGTAAAGTGCTGCCTTCATTAAAGTCATTTAATTAATTGCGCCGTCCGTAATAAAGAATTTCAGTAATTATTTTCTAAGGAATTATGATGAATAAATTTCCTCCTTTGAGTGCAAAGGTGCCTGGCCTATTGCATGGAGCAGACTACAACCCGGAACAATGGGCTAATTATCCGGGCATGGTGGAGAAAGATGTAGAGCTGATGACGCAGGCTAACTGCAATATTATGTCGGTAGGGATATTCAGCTGGTCGAAGCTTGAACCTGAAGAGGGTAAATATCAATTCGCGTGGTTGGACGAGGTGCTGAATAAGTTATATGCGCAGGGTATTCACGTATTTTTGGCTACGCCAAGCGGCGCGCGTCCGGCGTGGTTGTCGCAGAAATACCCGGAGGTATTACGCGTGGGGCGCAATCGGGTACCCGCGTTGCACGGTGGCCGACACAACCATTGCCTGTCATCCCCGGTGTATCGTCGCAAGGTGAATGAGATCAACCTGGCGTTGGCTCAGCGCTATGCGCACCACCCGGCGGTGATCGGCTGGCATATTTCCAACGAATACAGCGGCGAATGCCATTGCAGCCGTTGCCAGAGCGATTTCCGCGATTGGTTGCAGCAGCGTTATCAGACGCTGGATCGGTTGAACGAGGCCTGGTGGAGCGATTTCTGGAGCCACACCTACAGTGATTGGTCGCAGATTGAATCGCCCGCGCCGCAGGGTGAGGTGTCGATTCACGGTCTGAACCTGGACTGGCGGCGTTTTTGCAGCACCCAGGCCACCGATTTCTGCGCGCAGGAAATTGCGCCGCTGAAGGCGGCCAATCCAGACTTGCCGGCCACCACCAACTTTATGGAATATTTCTACGATTACGATTACTGGCAGATGTCGAAAGTCATCGATTTCATCTCCTGGGACAGCTACCCGATGTGGCATAACCGGCAGGACGAAACCGGCCTGGCCTGCTATACCGCCATGTTCCACGATCTAATGCGCAGCCTGAAACAGGGCAAGCCTTTTGTGCTGATGGAATCGACGCCGAGCGTCACCAACTGGCAACCGATCAGCAAGCTGAAGAAACCGGGCATGCATATTCTCTCCTCACTGCAGGCGGTTGCGCACGGAGCGGATTCGGTGCAGTACTTCCAGTGGCGCAAAAGCCGCGGCTCGGTGGAGAAATTCCACGGTGCGGTGATTGACCATTCCGGGCGGCTGGATACCCGCGTCGGCAAGGAGGTGAGCGAGCTGGGTCGGTTGTTGACCGCCATGGCACCGGTCGCCGGTAGCCGGGTCGAGGCGCGGGTGGCGATTATCTTCGACTGGGAAAGCCGCTGGGCGATGGACGATGCCCAAGGGCCGCGCAACGCCGGGCTGCATTACGAGCAGACGGTGGTGGAGCATTATCGTCCGTTCTGGGAGCAGGGCATCGCGGTGGATATCATCAACGCCGATTGCGATCTCTCTGGTTATAAACTGGTGATTGCGCCAATGCTGTATATGGTGCGCGAAGGTTTTGCCGCGCGTGCGGAAGCCTTTGTCCGGCAGGGCGGGCAGTTTGTCGCCAGCTACTGGAGCGGCATCGTCGATGAAAGCGATCTGTGCCATCTGGGCGGTTTCCCGGGACCACTGCGGCCGCTGCTGGGGATCTGGGCGGAAGAGATCGACAGCCTGACGGATGACGAGACCAACAGTATTCGCGGCGTGCCGGGCAATGAGCTGGGTTTGCAGGGCAGCTATCAGGCGCGCCATCTGTGCGAGCTGATCAACCTGGAGGGCGCCACCGCGCAGGCGGTCTACGGCGGTGATTTTTATGCCGGCCGCCCGGCGTTGACGGTCAACCGCTTTGGCGACGGCAAGGCGTGGTATGTCGCTTCGCGCAACGATGCCTCATTCCAGCGTGATTTCTTTATGGCGATAGCGCAACAGCTGGCGTTGCCGCGCGCACTGGACACGGTATTGCCGACGAGCGTAACCGCACAGCGGCGCACCGACGGTGAATCCGAGTTCATTATCGTGCAGAACTACAGCGACAAGGCAAAAACCGTGGCGTTGCCGGCGGTGTATACCGATATGTCGAATGCCAAGACTCTACAGGGCGAAATGACGTTGGCCCCCTGGGGCTGCCGCCTATTGACCCGCAAGTTGGCCTAGTTTCTTTCCCTTGCGCCCGTTCAGTCGAACGGGCGTTTTTTTACGTCTGTATCTTATGAGGAAATAACCATGGTCAGTTTAAAAGCCTTTACGCATTATTTCTCGCACCCGAAATCGCCGGTAGAAGATAATAATGTCGACATGCTGTTTTTAGAAACGCTGATGCGGCATTTGGGCGGCCGAGAAAATATCCAGCATGTCGACGCCTGTATTACCCGCTTGCGCGTGACGGTGACGGATTTAGCTAAAGTCGATACGGAAGGCTTGCAACAGTCGGGCGCTTTGGGGGTAATTATTATCGGTCAGGAGGTGCACGCGATATTTGGCAAGCAGTCAGATAATTTGCGTAAATTATTGGCGGAACGTTTTTCGGTTAATCATCAGGAATAAAAAATAATTGGTAACCCCCAAAAAGGGGGTTACCAATGGACGACCGCAACCGGAGAGCATCGTCAAAGACACAGAAGATAATGATGAGAGGATTAAGGTACTGCCAATAAACCAAGAGCCGTTATTTATCCTGAGTTATGCCTGTTACCACCAGGCTTCAACCTGCACGCCAAAGTTCCAGGTATTGCTGGCGGTGCCGTCCTTGAATGAATTGCCTTGCTCTGAATCATTGAGATAGGAGGCGTAGACGCGCAATTCAGGGCGGGACATGAATTCCGGTCCATCCGCCAACCCCAGCGCCAAGGTGTACTTTTCGCCGCCTTGCTTGTAGTGGCTGCCATCTTTGTGATCATCTTTCTGGTAGAAAGCGCCGGCTTCGCCAATGCCGCGTACGTACTGCGTGAACTGATACTGTGCCCGGCCTACCAGAGAGATCAGGTTACTCTTGTCGATCGCATCGCTGAGATCGCTGGCGGAACCCCAGGTCAACACGTGGTTAAGGGAGAACTTGTCGGTAATCGGGATCAGACCGGTATTGATCACCCGGTAACCTGTGGCATCGCGGGTGTTGTTCCAGACGTCATACCAACCGCCGCCCTGAGACACCATGTTCTGCGCCAGACCCTTGGTGGCGTACTGCAACACCATTTTGTTATAGCCGCCCAGCATGTCTTGGCTGATCTCGCCGGTCAGCATCACGCCGTTTTCCGCGTCGTACAGGCCGCCGTACTCTTTTTGCTTGTTGGTCGGGTTCGGCATCGCATAATCGATACCAAACTCGGTCCAGGCGCCGGTCCACGGTTTCCAGCCGGCATAGCGCAGGTCGAGATAGTTGATGTTGAGGTCGTTATCGTTGTCGACACGGTAATCCACGTCGTTGCCGTCACCGCGGATCCAGGCTACGGAGATGGCGCCCGGCCCAAAGGAGAGGTTTTCCACCCCGGCACCCGCGCCGGATATGTTCCAGTATTTGGTATCGATGATGTGCAGGTCATGGCGCTGATAGTAGCGCTTGCCGCCCCAGATCACCGCGTTAGGGTCGCCCGGGATCAGCCCTTTGATTTGCAGATTAAGCTGACGCAACCCGAATTCGGCGTCATCCCCCAGCGTGGTTTCACTGTCGTTTGAGCCGTCCGATACCATGCTGACCATAGTGTCGAGATAGAAGCTGACGTCGTTCTTTTTGTAGACTTCGCTGCCCAGTTCGATTTCACCGTAGGTGTCGGATTCGTTGCCCAGACGGCCAATTTTGTTCTTCTGCCATTCTTCTAACCCACCATCCTGGGATACCCCGACACCGGAGCGCAGATAGCCATGGAAATCGATCCCTGGTGTTTCGGCGGCAAAGGCAACCGGTGAGGAAAGCGCCATCGCCAAAGCGACAGACAATGTGCGTAGTCTTGTTTTCATGTATGCCTCATTATGTTTTTGTATTACGTTCACATCCGCGCAGCAATAGAATGGCTAATCATGACAACACACAATCGCGTTATTGATTTATTGTGATTTAGTGCAAATAAAACAGCAGGATTTGTAACGGTTAGTGAGACAGATCACTAAGTCTGGATATGTGAACGAATAACTTTTCTGGAAATTTGATGGATGTGATCGGGGTAACTATGCGGTGAGGGGGGCGCCTGTTACAATCAGTCCAGAGCAATCACAGGGAACGGATTATGAAGTCGAAAAGCACCACGTTAGAGGATGTTGCCCGCCATGCCGGCGTGTCTTACCAGACGGTTTCACGGGTGTTGAACAAGTCAGCCAATGTCTCTGAAACCACGCGTCGCAAGGTTGAACAATCTATTGAGCTCCTCAGGTACGTGCCCAATCGTCTGGCGCAGCAGTTGGTGGGCAAACAGAGCCGAACGGTGGGGCTGGTCACCATCTCCCTGGCTTTGCATGCCCCTTCGCAGGTGGCGGCGGCGGTAAAACGTTACGCCAATGCGGAAGGCTATCAGGTGCTGATTTCAATGATTGATGAGAACGTCAATCATGGCATTCAGGACTCGATCAACGATCTCAAGTCGCAGCGGGTAGAAAAGGTCATCATCAACGTACCGCTGGAGACGACGGTGGCGGAAAAAATCGCCGCGGACAACGATGACATTACCTGCCTGTTCCTCGACGTTGACCCTTACAGTTCAGTGTTTAACGTTTCTTTTAACCCGGCCGACGGCACCCGTGCCAGCGTCAAGTATCTTTACGAGCTGGGGCACCGCGACTTTGCCTTGCTGGCTGGGCCGCAATACTCCATTTCGGCCAATTTGCGCCTGAAGAACTGGCAGGATGCGCTGCAGGATTATGGCCTGACGCCGGTCACGGTGCTGCACGGCAACTGGGACGCGCAAAGCGGTTACGCCGGCGCATTGCAGATGCTGCGCGAGACCCCTCATTTCTCGGCGGTGCTGGTGGGGAATGACCAAATGGCGCTCGGGCTGCTAAGCGCCTTCCATCAGAACCAACTGCCGATACCGGGGCAAAAGTCGGTGATTGGCTATGACGATGCTTATGAAAGCGCCTTCTTCTACCCGGCGCTGACCACCGTCTCGCTGGATCTGGATTTGCAGGGCAAGGAAGCGGTCAGGAAGGTGCTCAACACCAGCGAGAGCGAGCTGTCGCGTGCGTCATCGATTCTGTCGGCAAAGCTGGTGATCCGTAATTCCACCGGGCCACGCGAGCATAATGACAAGGATTTGAAGCAGATTGCCGAACAGCTGCGCCTGCTGGCGCAACGCCTGGAGCAGTGATCGCGGCCAGGCGCTGTTCGACATCGGTATTATCCGGCTCCGGTGTTTGCGTCCCAAACTGCCAGCAAGGCAGTTGCGGCGCTATCGAGCACCGAATGACCGACACCGTCGCGCGCCAACGTCGAAACGCCCAGCAGGAAGCTATCAAACAAAGTGGCGAGGGCTGCAGCGTCGGTATCCTTGGCCAGTTCGCCGCCGGCGATGCCTCTTTCGATGCAGCGCATAAAACCGTTCAGCGTACGCAGGCGCGAATCGGCAAGCGGTTTCAGGACCGCCGAATGCTCATCCGTGCCACCTGTCATTACGCTCAATGCAACCATGCACCCCTTGGGATGTTTATCTTCACACTGCATCTTCACCGAGCGGCGCAGCGAGGTTTCAATCGCCTCTCTGGGCGGCAGGGAGTCATCCCAGAGCGCATCATTGACCCGCCCATAGCTGTTGAGATAGCAGGCAACCGCTTCTCTGAACAGCGCTTCTTTCGAACCAAAGGCGGCATAAAAACTGGGCGCGGTAATGCCGCCGCCAATGTTCGCCTTAAGCTGAGCCAGAGAGGTGGCCTCATACCCGTGCTGCCAAAACAGATGCAATGCCTGCTGAACGGCCTCGTCGCGGTCGAACCGGCGAGGGCGACCCATTTGTGCCATGGCTGACTCCATGTTTGTAAGTTACATACCGATCAGTATAAATCTTGTTGACACTCAGATGATAGCTCCTTAGCATAATTATACCACTCGATACATAAATCAATTCCAGTGACGTACTGACCGAAATGCACCCTGGCAAAAGAGTGCATTTCGCTGTCGCCTATATTTATACCGATCGATATATAAATGGATAAACCATGAGCCAAACGACTACCCATTGCAGTGATGTCAGGGCGATCCACGAGGAGACACAGCGTTTGCCGATTGCCGCGCTGCTGGCATTAGCCATGACGGGATTTATTTGCATTGCTACCGAAACGCTCCCCGCCGGTTTGCTGGCCCAGATCGCACCCGGCCTGCAGGTGTCGCCTTCGCTTGCCGGACAGATGATCACCGCCTACGCGCTAGGTTCGGTACTGGCTGCCATTCCGTTGACGCTCGCCACTCAGCGTTGGCGGCGACGTAATGTTTTGCTGCTGACTATTGCGGGTTTTTTTCTCTTTAACTCGATCACTGCCATGTCGGGCAGCTTTGCGGTTACGCTGACCGCGCGCTTTTTTGCCGGTGCGGCGGCGGGACTGGCCTGGAGCCTGCTCGCCGGCTATGCGCGCCGGATGGTGGCGCCTCATCTTCAGGGCAAAGCGATGGCGGTGGCGATGGTGGGCGCACCGGTAGCGCTGTCGTTGGGCGTGCCGCTCGGGACCTGGTTGGGATCGGTGGTCGGTTGGCGCGCCGCCTTTGGCGTTATGTCGCTGCTGTCGTTGGTATTAATTGTTTGGGTGCTGGTAAAGGTGCCGGATTATCCGGGGCAGACGGGAACAAAACGGCTGCCGCTGCACAAGGTGTTGATGACCCCCGGCGTCAGATCGGTATTGGGCGTGGTAGTGCTGTGGATGTTCGCTCATAACATTCTCTATACCTACGTTGCGCCCTTTGTTACGCCGGCCGGCCTTGGCGACCGGGTTGATGCGGTATTGCTTATTTTCGGGTTGGCGGCGCTGGCGGGGATCTGGATCACCGGCCGGGTGGTTGATCGCCACCTGAGAACGGCGGTGCTGACCAGCCTCGCGCTCTTCGCCGCCACCAGTGTGCTGTTGGGCCTGGGATTCCAGAATGCAGGAGTGATCTATGTCGGCATGGTGCTGTGGGGGTTGAGTTTCGGCGGTGCGGCGACGCTATTGCAGACCGCACTGGCGGATGTCGCCGGTGAAGGTGCGGATGCGGCGCTGGCCATGAACGTGGTTACCTGGAATAGCGCCATCGCCGGTGGCGGCATTTTCGGCGGGATCTTGCTTGATCGGTATGGCCCGGCGTTTTTCCCCTGGGCAGCGCTGGTGCTTCTGTTGGGCGCACTGGCTGTCGCGGCTGCGGCTAAACGGCACGGATTCTCTGCGGGAAGACGCCAGGGCTGAACCCGGCGGTTGCAGATGGCGCATTCCGTGCGCCATCCGGCTTCAATCCTCGGGTCAGGTGTTATCTACCCGGGGATTGGAACGAGTCGGTTGACTGGGGTATTCCACCTGATGCTTGTGTAAATAGTCCCGTATCAGTTGCCGGATCACCAGACGGAGTGACGTCCTGTTGCAGGCACAGCTCTTCAAGGGCTTTTTTCTTATCCGGATCGATGAGTATCGTCAGTCGTGCCGTTTTCTTTTCCATGAGGATTCCTCCAGAGGATGAAAATGGCATGCTGAATAATCGGCTAAATAGTTTCCGTTTCCCAAACGGAGCCCTTTCATCAAAGCGTGCTCACAATCAGTGCAATGACCTTCAAACATGCCCTCGACGACGGGTGCTATCTCTGCAGAGATCAGCTATATTCATCCTATCCCCCCTCATAGGATACAACTATGCATCAACATGAAACACATCCCGATATCATCAAGCGACTTAAGCGTGCAGCGGGTCATCTGAACAGTACAATCCTGATGCTGGAAAATGGAAGAACCTGCCTTGATATCGCACAACAGCTTCAGGCGGTTGAAAAGGCGGTGACTAATGCAAAAAAAACGCTCATCCATGATCACCTCGATCACTGTCTGGATCACGCTGTGAAGGCTGACGGGGAAGTATCACCGGCAGTTGTCCGTGAATTTAAAGAAATAACAAAGTATCTCTGAGGTGCGTCATGCGCGATTTTTCCTCCCTGCTGCAGCAAGGCGTGGGTAACGCCTGGCTGTTTATTCCCAGCGCTATCTTGCTTGGCGCCTTGCATGGTCTTGAACCTGGACACTCCAAAACGATGATGGCCGCCTTCATTGTGGCTATTCGCGGCACGATGAAACAGGCGGTTTTGCTGGGGCTGGCGGCGACTGTCTCGCATACGGCGATAGTGTGGTTAATCGCTTTTGGCGGCATGTATTTGAGCCGTCAGTTTACCGCAGAGGCGACAGAACCTTATTTTCAACTCTTTTCCTCGATCATTATCTTGGGTACCGCACTTTGGATGTTTTGGCGTACCTGGCGGGGTGAACAACAGTGGAAAGCCGAACAAGCTTATGAGCTTGAACATCAGGGCCATGACGAATCACACCTGATTGATACTGGCCATGGGCGCGTTGAATTGTCGATCTTTGAAGACGGCATACCACCGCATTGGCGTTTAAGAAATGTCGCTGGGCAAAACTGGGGAGCAAAGTCGGTCACGGTGACTACTGTGCGCGAAAAGGGCTTCCCACAGATTTTTGAATTCGAGGAAAAAGACGGCTTCTTGCAATCCGTGCATGCGATCCCCGAACCGCATAATTTCACGGCGCGTTTATCGTTAGGCCATGGCGGGCATTCTCATGACTATGACGTCGAGTTCAAAGAACATGACCATCACCACGATCATGATCATTCGGCGTTGGCAGGATTGGATGTTTCTTCGCAGGAGTATCAGGATGCCCATGAGAAAGCGCACGCTAACGATATCAAACGTCGTTTTGCCAACCAAAATGTGACGACCGGTCAGATTATTCTCTTTGGTTTGACGGGCGGATTGATCCCATGCCCTGCGGCAATCACCGTACTGCTGCTGTGCATCCAGGTGAAGGCATTTAGCTTAGGTGCGGCATTGGTACTGTGTTTTAGCATCGGCCTGGCAATGACCTTGGTGGTGGTGGGTGTTGCTGCCGCTTATAGCGTCAGGCAGGCGACAAAACGCTGGGGCGGTTTCAACACATTGGCCCGCCGTGCCCCTTATTTTTCAAGCATATTGATTGCCGCGGTGGGTATCTACATGGGTATCCACGGTTGGACAGGTTTGATGAATTGATGTGGTCCTGCGCATTGGTGGCCGAGGCTAAAGGGCACGGATTCTCTGCGGGGAGACGCCAGGGCTGAACCTGGCGGTTGCAGATGGCGCATTCCGTGCGCCATCCGGCTTCAATCCTCGGGTCAGGTGTTATCTACCCGGGGATTGGAACGGGTCGGTTGACTGGGGTATTCCACCTGATGTTTGTGCAAATAGTCCCGTATCAGTTGCCGGATCACCTGAGACGGGGTGACGTCCTGTTGCAGGCACAGCTCTTCAAGGGCTTTTTTCTTATCCGGATCGATGAGTATCGTCAGTCGTGCCGTTTTCTTTTCCATGAGGATTCCTCCAGAGGATGATAATCAAATGATAATGGCATGCTGGGTAATCGGCTATCCAACCCACAATTTCTAGTTAAAATGCAGCCGCTCAATTTTGCGCGACAGAAAACCTAAATCACAGCCAAAGGTCGGACCGACGGCGGCGGAAAGGCTGCGCAGCAGGCTGAGCGGCGTCTCAACATGGCCCGGTGTAGCGTAAATAATGACGTTGCCGCTGGGTGCCACGCAGTAAAGAACGGTTTTAAATGCGCAGTGCAAGCTGTGATACAGCAGCGTGCTGTCATCGGGCACTTCATGATAATTCAGCACCAACCAGCCCTGAGGCGAAAGACGACCGGCGCATTGATCCAGAAAATTTCGCGTGCCCTGTTGCGGGTCCATCGCGAAGGCGCTGTAAAGATCGGAAAATATCAGGTCATACTGCCGAGTGGCGGGAGCCTGTAAAAAATCGGCGGCATCAGCGGTGTGCAAGGTGACCGTTTTATCGGCGGGCAGGGTGAAATAACGGCGGGCGACAGACACCACCGCCGGGCGCAGTTCCACCACGTCCAGCAACATGTTGGGATCATAGGCATGCAATGCCCGCACCAGGCTGCCGCCTCCCAGACCGAGGATCAGCGCCGCCGAAGGCGGTTGCCAGGCTACGGCCATCAGCATGGTTTTTATGTAGTTGTGAACCGGCACCTGCGGCGCGCTGATGCACATTTTGCTCTGCTCGCAAATGCCGTCGAAACGCAGGGTACGGTAGTCTTTGTGGTCAGAAACGATAATTTCACCGCAATGGTCTTCCTCCCGGGCGATGATTTGTCCACGGGGAGAAAAATCAAGGCTATTGAGCAACTTATCAACAATAGACATGGTAGCTTCGCTTTGGCTCCTTTAGAAACGGGGGCTTATTTACGGGCGCACATAAATTCGGCCGTACAGATACGGCGGCCATTGACCGTCGCCATTCCGGAAAAACGGGCAATGCCGGATCGTTGCCGGACAAAGGCGACGTCCATGCGCAATTGGTCGCCGGGTTGGGCCGAGCGGTAGAAACGGGCGCGTTGAATGGACGCAAAGTAATAATGTTCGCCTTCTGACAACGGGCCGAGAAAGTAGTGGGCCAGCAGGCCGGTGCTCTGCGCCAGGGCTTCCACCATCAGGATGCCGGGGAAAACGGTGGTCTGGTGGTGGCCGGTCCAAAAGGTCGGTTCATTGGCGGTAATGTTTTTGATGGCGCTCAAGCGCCCTTCAGAAATCGACGTGCCGGCGGGCAGAATGCGGTCGACCAGCAGACAGGGGAACCGGTGTGGCAGGATAGATTGAACATCCTGGTACTGTAGTGGATTTCCATTCAGCGGCATGATTGATTTTGGATCCTGTCAGCGGGACGAAGCTCGGCCAGCGGTGGCTTATGCGCCCGGCGGGAATGTAATAGCATTATAATGTTATTATCATCATATGCACTAACTGAAAATCGCCAGGTCGGGCATTAACCGCCGTTTAGTGACAACGTAACTTTAAATTGACGATTGAAATTGGCGTCCAACAGATTGATGGATAATTATTTTTAATGGGAGAGAGGGTTAGCCGCCATCAGAGTGATGACGGCCAGATCGGTGAATCAGTGCTTCTCACGCGTTATTTTATCGAGGTAGCCCATCAGGAAAGCGGAAAGCACGAAGGTGAGGTGGATAATCACATACCACATCAGCTTATTGTCCGGCACGTTTTTGGCATCCATAAACACCCGCAACAGGTGAATGGAAGAGATAGCGACAATGGATGCGGCTACCTTGCTCTTCAGTGAGGTGGCGTCCATTTTCCCCAGCCAGCTCAACTTTTCTTTGTGCTCGCTGATATCCAACTGCGAAACAAAGTTTTCATAGCCCGAGAACATCACCATGATCAGCAGGCCACCCACCAGCGCCATGTCGATCAGCGAAAGCAGGGTGAGCACCAGATCCCCTTCGGTTATGGAGAAGATGCTCGGCAGAACATGCAGTATCTCCTGGAAGAATTTGATCGACAGCGCCACCAGCGCCAGCGACAAGCCAAAGTAAACCGGTGCAAGCAGCCAGCGAGAGGCATACATAGCGTTTTCTATAAAGCGTTCCATAGTCATCTGAGTTTGTTACCAAAAGAGACGCACAGTATAGCTCAGGACGCCCGGAGGAAGGCAAGCGCGGCACCTTGTGGTTACTGCACCTTAACTTTTAACGCCTTTGTTATCCACGTGGCCTAATGGCCGCTCGGGGAAGCATCGATCGCGCAAACGCTGTTTGAGCACTGCCGCGTCGGGGAAGCCGCCTTCGGTTTTGCGATCCCAGATGACAAAGCCATCCACGGCTATCTCATAAATGCCGCCGGTGCCGGGAACCAGCGTAACGGCGGCCAAATCGGTGCTGAAGGTGTGGAGCAATTCTTGCGCCATCCACGCGGCACGCAGCAGCCAGTTGCATTGCGAACAATAGTGAATGGTGACAGCGGGGGACGTTTTCATTGAGCAGGCCTGGGCGGTAAGATTTTCTCATCATCATCGAATGCCGCCGCAACCCTGTCAAGCCGGCCGTTCAGGGCGCAACAGGGTCAAATCGATCCGCCATTTATTGATTTTATTGTACAGCGTGGTGCGCGATAGTCCGAGCCGCTGCGCAGCCTGCCGCAGATTGCCGCCACTGGATTCAATCACCTGCATGATATGGGTACGTTCGTTATCTTCCAGCCTCGCGGACGGTGTTGCGTCAGGTTCAGTACGATCACGAGTGATTTCCTCCGGCAGGTCGCCCACGTCGATCTGTAGCCCTTCGCACAGGTTCACCATTCGTTCCACCAGGTTTTCCAGTTCGCGCACGTTGCCCGGCCAGCGCCAGGCGCTAAGGCAGGCCATCGCTTGCGGTGATACCTGCGGCGGGATTTTTTTCATGCGCGTACAGAGTTTGTGCACAAAGCCGTTAACCAGCCCGACGATATCTTCCCGTCGTTCGCGCAGCGGCGGAACCGAGAGGGAGATGACGTTCAGGCGGTAATACAGATCGCGCCGGAAAGCGCCATTCTCCACCGCCTGCGCCAGATCGCAATTGGTGGCCGCCACGATGCGCACGTTGACCTTCACCGGGTGGGTGGCGCCGATCCGCAGCACTTCACTCTCCTGTAGTACGCGCAGCAGACTGGTTTGCGCATCCAGCGGCATTTCGCCGATTTCATCGAGCAGCAAAGTACCGCCATCCGCCAGCTCAAATTTCCCGGCGGAACCGCCACGGCGCGAACCGGTAAAGGCGCCATCCACGTAACCGAAAAGCTCGCTCTGCACCAGATCGCGCGGCAAGGCGCCGCAGTTAACGGCAACGAAGGGTTCATTGCTGCGTGCGCTGCCGTTGTGGATCGCCTGAGCAAACAGCTCTTTGCCGGTTCCGCTCTCGCCGGTCAGCAGAACGGTGCTGTCGCTGCGGCTGCTGGTACGCGCCTTGGCGATGGCTTCCCGTATGCGGCTGGAGTGGCCGTATATCATGTCAAAGGTATAGCTGGCGCTGACGCCCATCACTCGGCGGGTGATAGCGCGAATACGCTGGTTCTCCCGCAGGGAGAGCACCCGGCCGTCATCCGGCGCGGGCATCAACGAAATCACGCAGGAGAGGGCCGGTTTGCCTTCGGGCATAAAGACCATTTCACGATCGTTACAAAACGGCATGGTCAGCAGCGAGCCGGACTGCGGGCGCAGCAACTGGTCGAGGGACAGGTTGCCAGGCTCCAGGCCGTCAAAAATCTGGCGCGCATAGCGGTTGACGGTTTTCAGCCTGCCGTGGCGATCGCAGACAATAACGCCTTCATTCAGCGTTTCCATAATGGACTGTTGTTCCGCCAGCAGCCGACGCAACTGCAACTGTTGGCCGACGGCTTCCGCAGCCGCCTGCACGGTGCCCAAGGTGTGGGCGTTGAAGTTATCCGGCGTGGCGGTGAGCGTCAGCACGCCGATCATCACGCCTTCAGCGTTACGCACCGGTGCTGCCGCACATTGGCGATGGCGCTGACGCAGGCCCATTTTCCAGTTTTCACCGCTTAACACATACACCAGGCGCTGTTCCCGCAGGCAGCGCGCGGTGCAGTTGGTGCCCTGAACCTCCTCGCTGAGGATGCTGCCGACCGGTGTCAAATCCGCTCCGCAGTAGTGAAGGGTGACGCCGGAGGCATCGGTCAGGTTGATGTGGCCGTCAGGGTTGTAGGCCAGCAGGTTTTCCATGATGCTGTGCGCCACCTTAATCAGCTCGTTGTTTTGCGCCAGAATCATCTGCAACCGCTCTGCCGGCGGCGAGTGATAGACAAACTCTTCGGGGTCGATGCCGTTTTCACGCGAACGTTGCCAGGATTGCAGGATCGACTTGCGGATCCAGCCGGGTTGCCCGCCTTCATTAAAAACCTGCCAGCCTTGCCAAAACAGGCTATCCCATTCACTGGCCTCCGGGCCTCCCGGGAGGCTGAAAATCGGGTCGCTCTCGTCTTTGATCGGCATCAGTCCGGCGGCAGTGTGCATGCGGCTCTCCAGTTTGGAATGTAATGTTCATTTTATTGACATGTGAAATTGACATGTCAATTTAGTTGTCACTTTGTTGTGGTTATCTGTGCATCGCCTCACAAATTCCTCCCTTTACGAGCTGGCATCCCCTTTGCAATACCCACAGTGACCTCCGTAGCCCGACAAGGGCGTTAATCCACATAAGGAATCACTATGAGTCATTCACCTCACAACTTGCGCGTTGGCCTGATCGGTGCCGGCCGAATGGGCACTTTCCATGCGGAGTCATTGGCGCGGCGCGTGCCGGGCGCCGTTTTGGCCGCCGTGGCCGATCCGCTGCCGGGTGCAGCGCAGCGGTTGGCGGACAGGCTGGGCGTCAGCGCCTTTAGCGATTTGCAGAGCATGCTGGATGACAGCGAAATCGATGCGGTAGTCATTGCTTCCCCGGCGCGTACCCATGCGGAGTGGGTGATTGCCGCCGCCCAGGCAGGGAAGCACGTGTTTTGCGAAAAACCGATGGCCATCACGCTGGAAGAGGCGGATCGGGCCATCGCCGCCGCCAAACAGGCGGGCGTCGTGCTGCAAGTGGGGTTTAATCGCCGCTTTGTCAGCGGTTTTGCCGCCGCCATTGCCGCCGTGAAGGAGGGAGAGAATGGCGTTACCCAGCTTTCCCGATCGGTAACCCGCGATCCGCAGTTGCGCGATCCGGCGCCTATCCCCGCCTGGACCATTTTTTTGGAAACGCTGATCCACGATTTTGACACGCTGTTGCACTTCAACCCGGGTGCCAGGCCGGTTGAAGTATACGCGCTGGCGGATGCCCTGGTGCGCCCGGACTTCAAGGATAAAGGGTTACTGGACACCGCCGTGGTGACTATCCGCTTCGATAACGGCGCTATCGCCACCGCAGAAGCCAACTTCCAGGCGGTCTACGGCTATGACGTGCGCGGTGAGGTATTTGGTAGCAAAGGGATGTTGCAGGCGGGCAATATCAACCTGAATAACTGCGTGCGGTATCACGCCGGCGGCATCGCCATCGAAACCTCGCGTCAGGATACCGATCTGCTGCATGACGCTTATGTGGCGGAACTGACTGAATTCGCCCGCTGTGTCCAGCAGAGGGATACGCCACGCGCGACCGGACAGGATGCCCGCAATGCGCTGGAGATTGCATTGGCCTGCATCGAGTCGGTGAAGCAGGGCAAACCGATCTCGCTGGGGAGACAATAATGGCCGGATATCAGCTGTCTGTGTGCGCCGAGATGGTGTTTCTCGATCTGCCGTTTGTTGAACGCGTAGCGCGTATTCATGCGCTCGGCTTCGGCGTCGAGATCTGGAACTGGGAAAACAAAGATCTTGATGCGCTGATTGGCACTGGCGCGCGTTTTACTTCAATGACCGGTTATCTCGCCGGCAACCTGACCGACGACGAGGATATCGCCCAGCTGTTGCAAACGGCGGAACGGTCGCTCGCCATCGCACAGCGCTTGAACTGCCCCAGCCTGAATCTGCACGGCACCGGCCTGGATCCCAACGGCTTGCCGGTGAAGCCGGTGGAGGTGGTGACCGGTGCCATGTGGCTGAAGGCGGCCGATACCTTGGGCAAGCTGGCGCTTCTGGGGGAGCGCGCCGGTAAGGTGTTCACGCTGGAAAACCTCAACCTGGCGCGGGATCATCCGGGCACGCCCTTTGCCAGAGCCTGCGACACGCTGGCCTTGGTTGAGGCGGTCAACAGCCCTGGCCTGAAGATGAACCTCGACCTTTATCATGCGCAAATCGGCGAAGGCAATCTCATCGAGCTTATTCGCCGCTGCGGGCCGGCGATCGGCGAAATTCAGGTGGCCGACGTACCGGGCCGGCAACAACCGGGGACCGGTGAAATCAACTACCGTGCCATAGCCCGCACGTTGGACGAGATCGGCTACCGGGGCGTAGTGGCATTGGAGGGATGGGCATCCGATGACAGCACCGCGGCGCTGCAACAGTTCCGTGACCATTTCACTTTATAACCGCAGTAAACCCGGGCGGTGGTCTGTTGCCCGGGATGAAGAGTGATGCATTGATTTTAATAATAAATTTATCTCAACCTACAGGATGACATCATGAAAATCAGAAGCTTGCTGTTGATATTACTTAGCCTGTTTATGGCCTTTAACGTCCAGGCGAAAACTTATAAGGTCGGCGTCGCGTTGGCCAATTTCGATCTCAACTTCGTGTCCATTTTACGCTCGCAAATGGTGAGCGAGCTTAAGCAGTTGAACATGGACGGCCAGTTTGTCGATGCCAAAGGCGACGTGGCGCTGCAAGTGCAGCAGGTGGACGATTTTATCAACCTGGGGGTGGATGCCATTATCCTCAACCCGGTAGATACCCAGGGCGTGAAGCCGATGATGGATGCCGCCGAGCGCGCCAACATCCCGCTGATTTTCGTCAACCGCAAACCGGAAGTTAAGCTGGGTAATGCCATGGCGTATGTGGGTTCGGACTCGGCGGAGGGGGGCAAGTTGCAAATGGAGGCGCTGGCGAAACGGATGAATTATCGCGGCAACGTGGCGATCCTGATGGGGGCACTCTCTAACGAAGAGGCGCGTGAACGCACCCGCGCGGTGGAAGAGGTGATCGCCAAATATAAAGACATGAAGGTTCTGGAAAAGCAGACCGCCAAATGGCAGCGCAATGAAGCGGTGGATGTGGTGTCCGGGTGGTTGCTGAACGGCCGCCCGATTGACGCTATCGCCGCCAATAACGATGAAATGGCGATTGGCGCCATCATGGCGTTGAACCAGGCTAAAAACAAAAGCATCCTGGTGGCGGGCATTGACGGTACGCCGGACGGCCTGCAGTTTATTAAAAACGGGGGCATGGTGTTGACCATTTTCCAGGACGCCAAAGGACAGGCCACCGGGGCGGTGCAGGTCACCAAGGCATTGCTGGAAAAGCAAAAGACCGAGGCTTACAACTGGGTGCCTTATAAAACCATCACTCAGCAGAATCTGGCGGAGTTTGTGGCCGCCAATCAACAATAGCCGCAGGATCTGCGGCTATTGTCGGATGGCTTGATTACTCAGGCGACGGTGCGCGGGGTGCGCTTGGCCAGCATTCGCAGCGCCAGGCCGCCCGCCGATGCCAGCGTGGCCAGCAATACCACGCCCGGCCAACCGGCGCTTTCGAGGATTTTGCTGCCGAGAGCGGCACCGCTCGCCATACCGATAAACACCAGGGTAAACATAATGGCATTCAGACGGCTGCGGGCTGCCGGGTTGATGGCGTAAATAATGGTCTGGTGCGCCACCAGCGTCGCCTGGATACCGAGATCAAAACCTACCGCGCTCAGCGCGATGAGCGCCAGCTGTGCGGGCAGCGGAAGCCAGGGCAGCAGAAACATCAGGGCGAATGAACACACCACCATGGCGGCGCCGATTTTAGTGACATAGTCCGGCCCGTGACGATCGGCCAGCATGCCCGCCAGGGGGGCTGCCAACGCACCGGCCGCACCTGCCAGCCCAAAGGCACCGGCTACGGCGCTGCCAAGCTGATATTTTTCCGCCAGCATGACCGCCAGCGTCGACCAGAAAGCGCTGAATGCGACCGACAGCAAGCCCTGAGCCAACGCCGCACGCCGCAGTTCCGGGTAGTCGGCCCACAGTTTCCCCAATGAGCGCAGCAGCGCAGGGTAGCTCAGCGTGGTGTTGGGTTTAAAGCGCGGCAGCACTGCGCCGATCGTGAGGGTGATGACCAGCACCCCCAATGCCGCCAGCATATAAACGCTGCGCCAGCCGAAATATTCCGCCACCACGCCGCTGAACACGCGCGAGAGTAAAATGCCGGCCAGCAACCCGGTCATCACCGTGCCCACCGTCTTGCCCCGGTTGGCGTCCGAAGCGAGCGTGGCGGCCGCCGGGATAATGTCCTGCGCCACCGTAGCGGCTAAACCGATCGCCAGACTGCTGAGCAACAACAGCGGAAATGAAGAAGAAAAACCGCACATCAGCAGGGTGAGTGCCAGCAACACGCCCTTTATCCGAATGATCTGGCGGCGATCGTGACGGTCGCCCAGTGGAGCCAGCAGCAGGATGCCCAGCGCATAGCCTGCCTGGGTCAGCGTGGGTACCATGCCGGTATCGCTGACCCCGGCGTGGAACGTATCGCCCATGATGCTCAGCATTGGCTGGCTGTAGTAAATGGACGCCACGCTCAGACCGGCACCGGCGGCCAGCAGGAAAACGATTTTGGCGGAAAGCGCAGGGTCAGGCGCGGTGGTGGTGGCTGAAATCAGGCTCATGACGGTTATCCAGAACGAGTAAAGTGGGGCTATTCTTGCCAGTTTTCGGTGGAAACTGTAGCCCCCGCACAGGTAAAACTGTTATACGTAATACGTATGAATAAAAATCCATTTCCCAATGGCGACCGTATAGCCATGCTGCAAACTCTGGTGCGCATTGTCGACAGCGGTAGCCTCTCGGCTGCGGCTGCGCAAATGAACACCTCGCAGCCCACCATTAGCCGGCGTCTCCAGGTGCTGGAGCAACTGCTCGGCGTTAAATTAATCCAGCGTACGACTCACGCCATGAAGCTGACGGACGACGGCGAGCGTTGTTATCAGCATGCGCGCAAGCTGATTGATCACTGGCAAATCATGGAGGATGAACTGCGCGGCGTGCGCGATGAACCCGTGGGCGTATTGCGGGTACGCGCACCGCATGCCTTTGGCCAGGATCAGTTGATCGGGCCGCTGGGGGATTACCTGCAACGCTATCGTCAGACCAGCGTGGAGTGGACGCTCAACGATCATTCGCCCGATTTCATTCCGGAAGGCGTGGACTGCGCGATCCACGTCGGTGCGGTGACCGATCCCTCGGTGGTCGCGGTGCTGCTGGCGCAGGTGCCGCGCATTGTGGTGGCCGCGCCTGAACTGCTGGCGCGCCATACGCCGCTGGCGCAGATCGGCGATTTGGCGCAGTTGCCCTGGCTGGCGCTAAACAGTTTTTATCGCAATGAAGTGACGTTGACGCATACCGCCAGCGGCGAAGATTACCGTTTTGACATTGTCCCCAGGCTGAGTACCGACAGCCTTTATGCCGTGCGCAAGGCGGCGCTGAACGGCGTGGGGGTGGCCATGCTGTCATCCTGGGTGGTCAAACAGGATCTGGAGCAGGGGCTGCTTACCCCGTTGATGCCGGGCTGGCACGCCGCGCCCTTGCCGATTTATCTGCTTTACCCCTATGCCAGTTATTATCCGGCGCGGTTGCGTAAATTCCTCGAGTTGATGAAAGAAGTGATGCCACGCATCACCGGCGCACAGGCGCCAGTGCCGTGAGGGCGACGGCTTCGTGCTGCGTACAGCGGAATAGGTCGTCAGCGGAGCGATAAACAGCGTAAATGTAGAGTGTTGGCGGGCGGATTCAACCTGATTGGCGACGGTATCTGTTTGATAATCGAAGAACACCTACCGTCCATTTCACTCGAGAGAATCGCCCATGCACTTTACTCAAGCCATTGCCAGACTCCCTGCCGATAGCTGCGGCAGCGGCCAGACCACCGCTCAATTGGGCGCGCCGGATATCGCCGCCACCGGCCGTCAGTTTTTGGCCTATGTGGATACCTTGCTGCGCCTGGGCCTGAAAGTGACGGTGCTACCGGCGGCCCCGGCCTTCCCGGACGCCCACTTCGTGGAAGACACGGCGGTGGTCATGCCGGAGCTGGCCGTGATCACCCATCCGGGTGCGCCGAGCCGCCAGGGCGAGGTGGACACCATTGCGCCGCTGTTTGAAGGCGAGCGCCCGGTGGTACGGATGAGCCGGCGCGGCCACCTTGACGGCGGCGACGTGCTGCTGGTCGATCGTCAATTTTTTATTGGCCTGACGGCGCGCACCGATGAAGCCGGCATTGCCGAGTTTGCCGCTGCGGTAGAGCCGTATGGCTACCGGGTGACCGCCATTGAAGTCAGCGCCGGGCTGCACCTGAAATCCATCGTCAACTATGTTGGCCGCAACACCCTGTTGCTGACGGAAGACTACCAACGCCATCCTGCCTTTAGCGGTTTCAACGCCATCGTTATCCCGGAAACGGAGTCCTATGCCGGCAACACGCTGTGGATCAACGATACCTTGATTACCCCACGGGGTTACCCGCACACGCTGGCCCAAATCGAAAAATTGGGCATGCCCATCGTTCAGCTCGACACCAGCGAATTTAAAAAAATGGACGGCGGCCTGACCTGCCTGTCACTTCGTTTCTAGCGCTTTCTTGCACCGGGGATCTCAGCCATGAAAAAAACATTAGCGGTTCTACTGACCAGCCTGGCCCTGGGTGGCCCGGCGGCGGCCCAGTCTTTCGATACCATCAGCTTTGGCGTCGACGGCGGTTATCCGCCTTTTGACGTGCTTTCGCCCAGCGGCGAGATCACCGGTTTTGATATCGATATCGCCAATGCGCTGTGTACGCAGTTGCATGCCAAATGCGTTTTCGTCAAACAGCCTTTTGAAAGCATGATCGCAGCGCTCAATGCGCGTAAGTTCGATGCCATTATCGCTTCGCTGACCATCACCGAAGAGCGTAAAAAGGAAGTGGACTTTACCGATCGCTACTACCGCAGTTCGGCGCAGTTGGTGGCGCGCAAGGGCAGCCCGTTGCTGCCGGATGTCGCCAGCCTGAAAGGCAAAACGGTCGGCGTGCAGACCGGCTCCATTCATGAAACCTATGCGAAAAAGCATTGGGCCGGACAGGGCGTGAAGATCGTTTCTTACGCCAACCAGGACAATGTCTATCTGGATTTGATGTCCGGGCGGATTAATGCGTCGTTGCAGGACAATACCCAGGCGGCCAGCAGCTTTATCGATACCCCGCGCGGGCAGAAGTTTGCCTTCGCCGGCCCGGCGATTACGGACAGCAGCATCTCCTCTGACGTGGGCATCGCGGTGGGCAAAGACAACCCGGCACTGCGTGACGCGCTCAACGGCGCCATTAAGGCCATCCGTGCCGACGGCACCTATGACGCCATCCAGAAAAAATATTTCAGCTTCGACATTTACGGCGGCTAAACCGGCGCGCTGACGCCGGCTGGCCCGGTATCAAGTCAAGTATGGGAGGCCGGGAATGGTCATCGAGTATTTGCCGTTGCTGGCACACGGCGCGGCGCTGTCGCTGTGCGTGATGCTGGTTTCTCTGGCGGTGGCGCTGGCGCTCGGCCTGATCAATGCGCTGATCAAGCTGTTCGGCCCGCGCTGGCTGCGCTGGTTATCGACGGGTTACACCACGCTGGTGCGCGGCATTCCCGAACTGGTGATTATGCTGTTGCTGTTCTTTGGCGGCGAAATGCTGGTCAACGGCTTTCTTGGCCTGCTGGGGTTGGGGCCGCTGCGCTTCAACACCTTTATCTCCGGCGTGCTGGCGATTGGTTTCGTGTTTGGCGCTTACTACACGGAAACCTTTCGCGGCGCTTTTCTCACCGTTGAACGCGGGCAACTGGAAGCCGCAATGGCCTACGGTATGCGCCCAGGGCAGGTGTTTCGCCGCGTGTTGCTGCCGCAAATGCTGAGTTTCGCCATTCCCGGGATCAACAATAACTGGCTCGGCTTGATGAAAGCCTCGGCGCTGGTGTCGATCCTGGGGCTGGAGGACATGGTGTGGCTGGCGGAGCAGGCGGGGCGGGCAACGCAAAAACCCTTCCTGTTCTATTTCCTGGTAGCGTTGATCTATATGGTGATCACCGCGATCTCCAGTTGGGGCTTTAGCCTGCTGGCGTGCCGCTACGCTCTGGCTTCCTCGACCGCTGCAGGAGCACGCTGATGACTCTGCAAGATATGCTGGAAGTGACGCCCACTTTTTTGTGGAGCGACGGTTCGGATGTGACGGGGCTGGCGCTGACGGCCAAACTGTTTTTGCTGTCGGTGGTGCCGGGCATGCTATTGGCGGTGCTGATGGCGGTCGGCCAGGTGTATGGCCCGCGCCCGCTGTCCTGGTTAATCCGTTGCGTGACCTATTTTTTCCGCAGCACGCCGCTGTATCTGCAATTGATGCTGATTTACTACGGCCTGTCGCAGTTCGACGTGGTGCAGTTGGGCTGGCAGAACGATCAGCCTTTCTGGCTGCTGTTTCGTGACGCCACCTTTTGCGCCACGCTGGCGTTGGTGCTCAATACCAGCGCCTACGTCGCGGAGCTGTTGGCCGGCATGATGGGCACCTTTCCCAGGCAGGAGTGGGTCGCCGGGGAGGCGTTTGGCATGAGTCAGTGGCAGATAATTCGCCGGCTGGTGCTGCCGGCGACGTTACGGCGGGGTATTCCTGCACTGAATAACGAGATGGTCTTTCTGCTGCACGCCACGTCGCTGGCCAGCACGGTGACGCTGCTGGACATTACCGGGGTGGCGCGCGCTTTTTACGCCGCCACCTATTCGCCGTTTATTCCCTTCCTGATGGCGGCGGCGCTTTATCTGCTCTGCACCTTCCTGCTGATCTTCCTGTTTTCACGGGCAGAGCGGCGCTGGCTGGCCTTTATTCGCCGTGACTGAGGCGGTTCAGGATCGCTTGATGGATTGCAACTCGGTCAGGGTAACGATTTTATCCACCCGGAATTTTTTGCTGGTCAGCCAGGCGTCGGCCAGCAGCCGGTAGCTTTCCATGCTGCGGCAGCCGATGCGCACCAGAAAATCGAAACTGCCGCTGACCAGCCAGCAATCCAGCACCTCTGGGGTATTGCGCATTTCCTGCTCGAATGCGGGTTGGGAATGGCCATGATCGGCCAGCGCGATTTGCGCCTGTATCACAAAGGCATGCTCCGGTTCCGGCAGTTCGATAATGGCGCTGTAGCCCCGGATAATGCCGTCTCGCTCCAGCCCGCGTACCCGTTCCTGGCAGGGGCGAGCGGTCAGGTTGACCTGCTCGGAGAGCTTTTGATAGGAAATGCGGCCATCCCGGCACAGTATTTCAAGGATTTTTTTGTCGATTCGATCAAGCCGGGCTTTCTTTTCCACAGATAGGACGTCCAATGAAAAGTAAACATCATAAGTTACCTGAACATGCCCTGGGTGGGCAGCGCCAATTCACCAGTTTTCATTTCGGCCAGCCCGGCCAGGGCGAAAAGATTTACCTGCAGGCCGGTCTGCATGCCGACGAACTGCCGGGCATGCTGGTGCTGCATTATCTTAAAAGATTACTCAGCCAGGCGGAACGGCGCGGTGAACTGCAAAGTGAAATAATCATTGTCCCGGTCGCCAACCCGTTGGGGCTGGCGCAGGTGCTGCTCAACGGCGGCGTCGGGCGGTTTGATCTGGTCAGCGGCCGCAATTTCAACCGCGACTTTCCCGATCTGGCTCTGTTGCTGCACCAGGAGGCCTTTGCCTCGTCGGAGCCTGCCGTGTCGCAGGTACGCGCTGCGATGCGCGAAGCCTTGCACGCTATGCCGGACCACAGCGAGGTGGAAGCCCTGCGCCGGCAATTGCTGTTACTGGCCTGCGATGCCGATGTGGTGCTGGATCTGCATTGTGATGACCGTGCGATATTGCATATGTATGCCGACCCGGCCTGGCGCGAGCAGGCGGAAGACCTGGCACGCTGTATGGGGATCGGTGCGGTGCTGCTTTCGCAAGACAGCGGGGGCGGCTCATTTGACGAAGCCTGCGGGCTGCCGTGGCATCGGCTGGCGCAGCAGCATCCCGCGTTAAACCTGCAACCCGGCTGCATGGCGGTCACGCTGGAACTGCGCGGGCAACAGGATATCGGCCACGAACTGGCCGGCAACGATGCCGAACGTCTCTATCGTTATTTGCAGCACCGTGGCGCAATTGCGGGCGAGCCGCCGGCAATACCTCAGTTGGATGTCGCCATGTTGCCGTTTGCCGCAGGGGAGATTGTTACCGCGCCCGCCAGCGGCATTCTGCTGCCGTTGCGCCAGCCGGGTGAGTGGGTAGAGGCAGATGAGGCCGTGGCGGAAATCATTGACCCGATCACCGATACGGTAAAAGCGGTGCGTGCCCAGGCGGGCGGGCTAATCTATGCCAGCCGCCGCGTGCCCTTTGTCACCCTGGGGGCGGAAGTCATGAAGATCGCCGGTAAAACGCCCTATAAAGGCGGCGGTGGCCTGGCGTCGTAAGAAGAGGCTATTACTAGAGTCGTGCTGTTAGAAAAAAAGTAATAAATATGAAATGTGAGTGTCAAATAAATAGATTAGGATGTTTAAACTAATCAGGAATGTGACACTAATGGAGTATTTTATGAAAAGCTACTTATTACAAGGGAATGTGATTAAGTTGCTACGACTGAGCTACCCTCAGTATGAAGGAATAAAAGAAGAAACATGGCGGGCGCTAATAAAATCCGAATCAATTTTGCAGGATGGGATTACGGCAGGTCATAATTACGATGGGTTTGTGAGTGGTGTTAAGAAAATAATAAAAAACAATGATTTTTATGTGTTACAACATCGTTTGAGTCAATATGTTGATAATGACATATTCGCTAACGAGAACGATGACAGTCATAACGATTTTACGGTTTTTAGCTCTCTTGAAGTAAAGTTATTCGATATCGTAAAAGATGACGACAGTTTCAATAGATTCATTGAATATGCTGGCCGCTCATTAAATGAAAATAATATCATTCGAAACGTCAATGTCAGGACTGTACCTGAAGCGGACGGCAGTTATACAGAATTCTTGGATGTTGAGTTTTTATCGTTAGAGTTAGGGTTGCTAAGAACGTTTATATTAAATAAAAGCAAAGAAAATAAACTTTTGTGCGCAATTATCGCATCGGTTTTTTTGATGCACATTCATCCATTGAGTGATGGTAATGGGCGCGTATCTAGAATGTTGTTTAATGTGATTTTGGAGAGGGACGCAAAAAACTACATCCCGATAACAGAGTTATGTCATATAGCCAGAAGTGGATACGTTTTAAGTTTACGTGAAGCATTCTTATTTCTAGACTGGGAACCTATCATCATATTTTACTGTAAATGCATTGACCTCATTCATATGAGTTCAAGCGAATAATATATTTAGTGTGTGATTGTGAAATTGCATGCTACATATATTATTTGATTTGATAAAAGGAGGCTGTATGTTAACTGAAAAAGATCTTTTATTGATAAAAACAACAACTATGACAGATACGCAGGTCGATAAAATCGACCCGGTGTTGGGTTACAGAAGATTTAACAGATTCTAAACTTTTAAAAACATAACGGGGGCCCCCGTTATGTTTCATTGCCATGACGAAAGGAACCTAGATGAACAAGTTTTGGTTTATACTCAGGTACTTTAAACAGACTTCCGAGCTACCCGTCAAGATCAAGTTTTTCGTCATTATAGCGATTTCATTCTTCTCTACCATCTTGATTTCCATGCAACCGGTTATTATGGCGAGATTGGTTGGTGTAATTGACAGTAAACAGCTTGATTTTCCAGTTGTCATTTACTTGCTTGCGTTAAGCTACATTGTTGTTATGAGCTTGAGAAAATTGTCTTCAGCGTTAAATTTCATATTGCTAACTTCCTTGAAAAATAACCTTGTAATAAGCATGACGAATGATTATTTCAAAAGTTTATTTTATGATGACAATGCTATAAAGAGCAATGAAAATACAGGTGATGTCACACAGCGTCTGAATCAGGCTATAGATGAGTTGACTATCGTACTAAGAAATATTTCACATAACTTTATACCTCCCTTGCTGCAGTTGATATTCAGCATTATCATCATAATTGCCTCTGGGGACTATATTGTTGCTGCTCTTTTTATAATTTACTTTTCGATTTACTTTATTATCAAAAGAATTTTTAATCCTGGAATTGTAGAACTATACAATGATTTCTATACAACCTCAGTAAAAAAATACAGCCTCATCACCGATAGTGTAAAAAATATGGGGGCAGCTAAAGTATGTAATTCATATAATTATCTATTTGGTCGTTACGAGAAATTGCTAAACAATATCGAAACTAAACATGAGCGACTTTTAAAGGCAGATATGCGATTCCTGTTGATTGAGTCTGCTTGTAATATTGTTTTTTTTGGATCGTCATTTATCTACTCCCTGTATCAGACTGCGATTGGCAACATAAATATAAGCCATTTTATTATGATTTCATCCTATATATTATTATTGTCATCCCCTCTGGAAAATATTGGTTCAATGTACACTGCTCTACAAAAATCGACGATATCCCTGCATGGTTTTATACAATCGTTTTTTGGTATGACCAAGGGAGATAGTGTGGGCCAACCTTGGGCTGGGACTGTTGATTCGTTAAAAATGGTAAATGTGTTTTTTTCGTATGAAAATGCAGATGAATATATTATTAACAATCTCAATCTGGAAATTACAAAAGGGTGTTTTGTTACTCTGACTGGCAGCAGTGGCTCAGGAAAAAGTACCATTGCAAAACTCATGGCCGGCCAGATTGAAACCAATCGAGGAGATATCCTCATCAATGATAGAGACATTAATCATCTTTCGGCGGGGGAACGGGCGGATGTGATTTTTCATATATCGCAAAATGATTATGTTTTTATGGATACACTGCGATTCAATCTCAAAATCGCCTGTCCTGAAGCCACGGATGAGCAATTAACCCAGGCGTTGAACCTGGCCAGGCTCGACGATCTGGCGAGTGATAACAGTACGAATTTGCTGGATATCAATATTGGTGACAATGGCATGACGCTTTCAGGCGGTCAGCGTCAGCGGCTGTCTCTGGCGCGCTTATTTTTAAGGAACCCCAGAATTATTATTCTTGATGAAATCACCTCTGCACTTGATGTCATCAATGAGAGGGGGGTGATAGCAAATATTAAACGCAGTTATCCCCATGCAATGATATGTAACATCAGCCACCGGAGCTCTACTTTCGATTTTTCTGATGAAATTATAGTCATCGAAAAAGGTCGTATCGTCGATAGAGGTGATTTTGTTGCGTTAAAACGCACAAATACGTATATCCAATCGATCCTGCGTCAAGAGGCTATGAGAGTGGCGGGGTGATAGTAACACTCACCGCCGCATCGGTGGGTAATACCAGCCAGTTGGTGCGCCGCCGCCGTCTATAAGTCGATCGCTGCCGGTAACGAACCCGGCGTCCAGGTCAAGCAAAGTAAGCCGCCAAAATCGCTACCTCATCCAAACCCGAAACGACGAGCGATAGCTACCCCAATCCCGCCTGCGCCAATGATGGCCAATATTCATGTTGTCTACTCCAGAGAGGTCCAATAAGTTTCAACAGGCTAAAGGCTGGTGGCCTCACTGATTAGCCCATCAATGGATACATGAATAGCGGGAAAGATGGCTAGCCGACCACCGTCCATGTTAAATTCGCTTGTAGCCCCGTAGCGCCTGATGACAAAGAGAATTAAAAATGAAGATCGGTTATTTTTTCCCTATTGCGATTATTGTTGCGGCCTTGGTTCTGCTGACCCTGTTTATTGTCGGCGGCTACTCCACTCCGGGCGGTTGAGCGCCATCATGTAATCGATCGGGCCAGAGAAGTCAGTGTCTATGAGCACAGCAAAACCGCGCCGCCCGCATGGGCGATGGGTCTATTACATTTTGTATGAAGATATTCTGTGGCCTTGCCCCGTCAAGTGGGAGTGGGAAAGCAGTTACCATGCCTGGTTGCCTTTTTACTACTCGCCAACGCTCGAATTCGTTGCCGGCAATCCCGCCAAAGCGACAAAAATCACCAAAACCAAGACCAAGGTCTGAATCGGGTCGTTTGACTAATCCAAGCCCGTCTGGCTACCCTTAACCTGTCTCTGGCGCCTGCCCACACGTCCTCCGCCGCTAAGGAAGCATGACCATGCGTAACTTTTCTTGCCCGAACTGCGGGCAGCAGCTGTCGTTTGAAAATTCGCTGTGTTTGTCTTGCTCAAGCTCTTTGGGTTTCGATTTGCCTGGCCGGAGATTGGTGGCGATCGCGGCCCCTGGGCCTGCGGGCAGCGGTGACCCGGAACAAGGGCACCTGTGCGCCAATATGCATATTGCGCAGTGCAACTGGCTGGTGGCGCAAGAAGGGGATCTGTGTGCGTCGTGTCACCTGACCCAAACCCGGCCGGCGGATGATGATACGGAAGCGCTCCCGCTGTTTGCCGAAGCCGAAACGGCCAAGCGCCGCCTGATACTGGAGTTGACCGAACTGGGCCTGCCGATCGTCAGTAAAAATGACGATCCGAACAACGGGCTGATCTTCGAATTGCTTTCCAGTGAACGGCGCCAGGTGCTCACCGGCCATGCGAACGGCGTAATTACGCTGGATTTGGAGGAGGGGGATGACGTTCACCGCGAGCAGCGTCGTATTTCTATGGGGGAATCTTACCGTACGTTACTGGGTCACTTCCGTCATGAGGTGGGGCATTACTATTACAGCCTACTGATCATTCAGCCCGAACGCCGGCAGGCATTTATCGATCTGTTTGGCGACCCGGATGCGGATTACCAGCAAGCGCTGGATCGGCATTACCAGCAGGGTGCCCCAGAAGGTTGGCATGAATGTTACGTTTCCGCCTATGCCACCATGCACGCTGCGGAGGACTGGGCGGAAACCTTTGCTCATTATCTGCATATTCGCGACACCCTGGACACGGCAGCGGCTTACGGTTTTGCCGCGCCAGACGCCGCTTTCAATCATTCGGCTGAAACCCCGGATTTTGATCGCCTGATCGCGCAGTGGCTACCGGTCTCCTGGGCGCTGAATCAGCTCAATCGTTCGATGGGGCATGCCGATCTTTACCCCTTTGTGTTGCCGACACCGGTGCTGGAAAAAATGCGATTTATTCACCAGACCATTGCCGACGTGGATAAAAAGGGCACTGGACTGCCAGTGCCCTGATGCGTTGACTTAAAGCGACATATCCACCACCACGCGGCCGGTGATTTTGCCCTCACGCATGCGGCTGAAGATGTCGTTGATTTGCTCCAGCGGCTCTACCGAGATGGTTGCCGCGACTTTCTTACGGCCGGCAAAGTCCAGTGCCTCTTGCAGATCCTTGCGCGTACCGACAATCGAACCGCGCACCGTCGTGCCTTCCAGCACCATATTGAAGATTGAAAGGTCAAAACTGCCTGGCGGCAGGCCGTTCAATACCATGGTGCCGCCTCGTCGCATCACGGTGGTCGCCTGTTCAAATGCCTTTGGCGATACCGCCGTCACCAGCACGCCGTGCGCGCCACCGAACTCCTGATGGAAAAAGCGGCCAGGATCGACGTTTCGCGCGTTAGCTACCACCGAAGCGCCCAGACTTTTGGCGAAGGCCAGTTTGTCATCGTCAATATCGACCGCCGCCACGTTCAACCCCATAGCGGTGGCGTATTGGATCGCCAGATGCCCAAGACCGCCGATGCCGGAAATGACCACCCAGTCGCCGGCCTTGGTATTGGTCATTTTCAGCCCCTTATAGACGGTGACGCCGGCACAGAGGATCGGTGAGATAGACAGAAAATCGACGTTATCGGGCAGAATACCCACGTAATTGGCATCGGCCAGGCAGTATTCGGCAAAGCTGCCGTTAACCGAATAGCCCGAGTTTTGCTGGGAATGGCACAGCGTTTCCCAGCCGCCGAGACAGTGTTCACAGTGCCCGCAGGCAGAGTAAAGCCAGGGCACCCCTACGCGATCACCCTCTTTTACGTGGGTAACGCCGGCGCCCACCGCCACGACGTGACCGGAGCCCTCATGCCCAGGAATAAAAGGCGGGTTGGGTTTGATCGGCCAGTCACCGTCGGCTGCGTGCAGATCGGTATGGCACACCCCGGTGGCGGCAATCTTGACCAGGATTTTTCCGGGCGCGACCTCCGGGATCGGGACCTCTTTAATCACCAACGGTTGTCCAAACGCAGTCACCACAGCAGCTTTCATCGTTTTCATTTTCAGACCTCGAGAAGTTGTAGGGTTGGAACAGGGCAATCTTCAGTTAAAACAGGCCTTGCGGTTTGGCGTCATAACTCACCAACAGGTTTTTCACCTGCTGGTAATGCGACAGCGCCACCTTGTGCGTTTCGCGACCGACGCCGGAGTTTTTATACCCCCCGAAGGCGGCATGCGCCGGGTAGAGGTGATAGCAGTTGGTCCAGACTCGCCCGGCCTTGAGCGCGCGGCCCATGCGATAGGCGCGGTTGCTGTCACGGGTCCACAAGCCTGCGCCCAGCCCGAACTCGGTGTCGTTGGCCAGCGCCAGCGCTTCGGCTTCGTCTTTGAAGGTGGCGATGCCGATGACCGGCCCAAAGATCTCTTCACGGAAGAAGCGCATGCTGTTATTACCGGTGATGAGCGTTGGCTGGAGATAAAAACCTTGCTGCAACGTCTGTTCATGGTGGGTGCGCTCGCCGCCGGCGATGATTTTCCCGCCTTCGTTTTTGGCGATTTCGATGTAAGAGAGGATCTTGTCGAACTGCTGTTGGGACGCCTGCGCGCCGATCATGGTGTCGGTGTCAAACGGGTCGCCCTGACGAATGGCGGTGATGCGCGCCAGCACTTTCTCCATAAATTGCGGGTAGATAGACTCTTGGATCAACGCGCGTGAAGGGCAGGTACAGACTTCACCCTGATTGAAGAAGCCGAGGATCAGCCCCTCAACCGCCTTGTCGATAAACTCCGGTTCGGCCTGCATGATGTCTTCAAAGAAGATATTGGGTGATTTCCCGCCCAGCTCCACGGTACTGGGAATGATATTCTCCGCCGCGCAGGCCAGGATATGCCTGCCCACCGGGGTTGAGCCGGTAAAGGCGATTTTATCGATGCGCTTGCTGGTCGCCAGCGCCTCACCGGCCTCTTTGCCAAAGCCGTGAACCACATTGAGCACGCCCGGCGGCAGCAGATCGCCAATCAGCTCCAGCAGCACGCAAATGCTGAGCGGCGTCTGTTCTGCCGGCTTGAGCACCACGCAGTTACCGGCGGTCAGCGCCGGGGCCAGTTTCCAGGCCGCCATCAGGAGCGGGAAGTTCCAGGGGATAATCTGCCCAACTACGCCCAGCGGCTCGTAAATATGGTAGGCCACGGTGTTTTGATCAATCTCTGCAGCGGTGCCTTCCTGTGCGCGCAGGCAACCGGCGAAGTAGCGGAAATGATCGATCGCCAGCGGGATGTCCGCATTCAGCGTTTCGCGGATCGGCTTGCCGTTGTCCCAGCTTTCGGTCAGCGCCAACATTTCCAGCTGCGACTCCATGCGATCCGCGATGGCCAGCATCACGTTGGCGCGGTTTTGTGCGCTGGTGTTCCCCCAGGCCTCTGCGGCGGCGTGCGCCGCATCCAGCGCCCGCTCAATGTCCTGGGCGTCGGAGCGGGGGAACTCGGCGACAGTTTTCCCGGTTACCGGGGAGGTGTCGGTAAAGTAGTTACCGGAAACGGGTTCGACAAATTTGCCGCCAATGTAATTGCCGTAGCGTTGTTTGAAAGAAACCAGCGAGCCAGGCAAACCGGGATGGACATATTTCATGTTAAACACCTCTCAAAGAAACACGGGCTGTAGGAGGGGCACCAGATTGTGGCACCGTGCCTAAACATAAGCATTGCCTATGCCACATTGTTCCATTTTGTCGATGTTTGTTTTGAAAGCTATTTAATATCATTAAGTTAATAGCTATAAATATCTGCTGCCGGCAATAAAAGAGGTGATTTATCATTCATTTCTATTATTTTTTGTGTCCCATGTCGCAACGCATGAGACACATTCATGATACAAAAATGCAACACTTTTGCGCGGGAGAAAGGCATGTTGCATAAAGACCGGACAGCCGTAACGGGGTTCGCCTCCGACCATGAAAGCAGGCCTCTCCCCAGCCCACTGTCAGAGTCCTGGCAGCGCAGCCAGCACTACGGGCTGAGCCGGGCCGACGACCACGTTCCTTTTGTTCGGCCCGCCGTGCTGAATGAAGTGCGTGGGCAAAATGGCTGGGTAGCGCAACTGGCCCAGCCGCTGATCGCGCGTCTGGGGGGTGAAATCAACCGACAACCTTCCATCATTGTGGTGTCTGACGCCAGCGGGCTGGTGCTGGAGACCTGTGGCAATACCCATTTCTTGCGCAAGGCGTCGCGCATAGCGTTGGCACCGGGCAATCAGTGGGGGGAGCAAGAGCGCGGCACCAACGCGATCGGCACCGCGCTGGCACTGGGAGAGTTGTGCGAGGTGAATGGCGACGAGCATTTTCTCAATCAGAACGCGGGGCTTTATTGCTCCGCCGCACCGATTTTTCGGCCCGACGGGCAAATTGGCGGGGTACTGGATATTTCAACGCCGGTGCAACGCCCGTACGGTGATGCCCGGTCACTGATTCTGCAGGCGGTTCGGCACATTGAACATCAATGGGTGAAGAGCACCGTCACGGATCAACACTGGACGCTCAGCCTGCACAGCGATGCGCATACCCTCGGTACTGCGCACGAACTGATCCTGGTCTTCCGCGATGACGTTTTGACTGCCGCCAACCGGCTGGCGATGCAAGAATTTAACCTTTCACCGGAATCCTTTGGAGCGCTGGATTTCGCCACGCTGTTCCCGGAGATGTCGCGACAGACGCTGGATGCACCTTGCCAGACACGGGCGGCCAACCGTCGCCGTTATTACTCGCTGCTGGAGATGCCAGAGCGGCATTCGCATGTCGTCAGGCCCTTTGTTCAGCCTTTTGATCGGGATGGTGCAGACAAACAGAAAGCGTTGCGTATTTTGAACGCTGGCCTTGCGCTGTGCATTACCGGGGAAACCGGCTGCGGCAAGGAGCACTTCAGCCGGCGGCTGTTCCAGGAAAGCAAATGGCGGGAGGGCAACTTCGTGGCGATCAACTGTGCGGCGCTGCCTGAAAACCTGATCGAATCCGAGCTGTTTGGTTACGCGCCCGGCGCCTTTACCGGCGCCAATCCCAAAGGCTACGCCGGTAAAATCAGGGAGGCCGACGGCGGGGTGCTGTTCCTGGATGAGATTGGCGATATGCCGCTGAGTCTGCAAACGCGGTTGCTGCGCGTACTGCAGGAGAAAACCGTCACGCCGCTGGGCAGCCGCCATGCCTGTTCGGTAGATTTTACGCTGATCTGCGCCACCAACCGCAATCTGAACACCCTGGTGGCGGCGGGGGAATTCCGCGAGGATCTGCTGTACCGCATTCAGGAGTTCAGCCTGTGCATTTCACCGCTGCGGCAGCGGGCGCATGTCGATCGCTTCATTCTCAGCCTTTGGCATGAGCTGGGCGCCGATAAGCGTGGCATCAGGCTGGCGCCGGACACGCTGGCTGCGTTGGCTCGCTATTCGTGGCCCGGCAATGTACGGCAGCTATTGAGTACGCTGAAGGTGCTGCTGGCGTTGGCGGATGACGACAACCTGATTGCGCTTGAGGATCTGCCGGAACAGTTTAACGCGTTGCCGCCGCTTTGCGCGGAGGCCAACGCCGTTTCGCAAACCGAGCCGGAGGTGTTCGCCGCCATCAGAAATGCCAACGGCAACATCAGCCAGGCGGCCAAGTCGCTGGGCGTATCGCGCAGCACGCTTTATCGCAAAATGGAGAAAAAGCGCCTCAATGCAGATTGAATGATCTTACACGAGAAAACCAAGGTGCAATTAGCCCTTCAAATAACAGGTCACCAACAAGATTAATTCACGTTTTAGATCTGATGACGTTAATTGCCCACGCCGCGATGCATCATGCACGACGCCTTCAATTGCAGAAGCCAGCACTTGGCTGGCGACTTGCGCTCGTTCTGAACCCAAATGATTGGCAGTAAAGGTAGCGTAATACTCAGCATAGCGACGTTCAAAGTCATGATGTGCGTCACGCCCGGAGAGCGGCACTTCATCAAGCAAAACGCGGTGCAAACGCGGATTAATTAAATGCGCGGCGATGATGCCATCAATCATTCGTTCAACCTCCGCCATCAATGAGTCAGCCTGCGTAGCCTCGTTAGCGGTTTCAAAAACCATCAATATCGACGCGAGGTGTTGTTTGCGTATCGCTTCCGCCAGAGCCAATTTATTGGGGAAATACTGATAAAGCGAACCAATACTGACCCCGGCAATGCGAGCCACTTCATTGGTATTAAATTTTGCCCATCCATTTTCAGCCAATAAGCGAGTAGCCACATCCAGAATGATGCCGACCAAAAATCGTGAACGGCTTTGCTGCGGCATTTTACGCATGCTTCGTGCCGTATCTGGAACACGAGTATTCACGTGAGGGCTCTCCGATTGATAATGCGAGTATTAACTCACATATCAACAGGGAAATAAAATGGTCTTTGCAACTCAGCGCAACAGGAAAATCAATCTGCTTAAACGCTCTTCTGGCATGCCAGGGCCCGATAACTTTGAGATTATTGAGCATCCTGATATCGCCTGTGGCGAGAATGAGATATTGGTTCGCAATTGCTGGTTTCGGGTCTCAATATCTACCCGCCTGATGATGAGTGAAGAAGCCGAAAGTGTAAAAGGCATTCCGTTTCCACCCATCAACATTGGCGATACGCTGGCAGATGCGGCAATTGGCGAGATTGTGTCTGCGCCTGCTGCAAGCGGTTTGCAACCGGGCGAGTTCGTGCTTCATCCGTTTGGCTGGCGAGAATATGCCGCTGTCGACGTAGATCTCTGCACTCGATTAGGCAACGAGCTGCTTAATCCTGCCGCCTATCTGGGGCATGGCTGGACGGCATATGCGGCTTTGACGCGTGCGACGCAGGTTAAACCTGACGATGTGGTTTTTGTTTCGAGCGGAGCGGGCGCGATTGGCTCCATGGCGGGACAAATTGCCCGTAAACTGGGTGCCAAACGGGTCATTGGCAGTACTGGAACGCCTGAAAAAGCTTCATGGATGAAGCGGGAATTGGGTTACGACGAGGTCATCATTCGCGGTGACGGCACTATCAGCGACCAATTGCACCGCTATGCGCCCGACGGCATTGACATATTTATTGATATCGTAGGCGGTGAGCAATTGGAAGCCGCGGTTTCTCACACTCGGGAAGGTGCGAGGATTGTCCTGCTTGGGGCGCTATCGGCCGAACTTGCAGGTGCAAAGTCGACCAAATATGCTCCTGTCGAAATAGACGCTTTCGCTATTATCGTCAAGGGCGTTAGGATACGCGGATACAGCGCTGACGAAAATCCGGAAGTATTTGCTGAATGGCTTTCCTGTCTATCACAACCTTCATGGGCGGACCTCAAATTTCCTGTGACCCGGTTTAAAGGACTGGAATCGGCACCGTTGGCACTGAAAGAGACGTGTTCCGGCAAGGCACGCGGTCTGGTACTCGTTGCGCTTTAAACAATCTTTAAGGGCGCCGGCGGTAAGAGCCGGCGCCTTGAAAGCAGGAAGATCAGTCCCCCAGCCCCAGCGGATTGATTTCAGAATGTTCGATTTTCTCGTCGCTTTCCGCCCAGCGATCCAACACTTTCAGGTAGCTGCCGTTGGCGATGGCGCTGTTGAGCGAAGCCTGCACGGCATCGACCAGGCCGTTCCCCTTTTTCAACGTCACGGCGATGTTGGCGCTGCGCGGCCAGCCGCCAGGCACTATGCCGACCAGCTTGGTTTTACCGTTTAATTTAGCCTGATAGGCGCCGGCTACGTTCGGCCCGAACGTTGCCTCGGCCCGGCCGGATTGGATCGCCAGCGTTGAGGCCGCTTTATCGGTGACGTAGATCGGCTGGAGAGCGGGCAGCCCTTTGGCCTGATTCTCTTTATCCCATGCCAGCAACACTGCCTCCTGATTGGTGCCGGAGTCGACGATGATCTTTTTGCCGGCGATATCCGGTGCGGATTTTATCGAGGTGATTTTACTGTCGGCCTTCACGTAGAAGCCCAGCGTGTCCTGGCGATAAGTGGCAAAGTCGAATTTGGTTTTACGCTCATGGGTGACGGTGATGTTATAAATTGCCGCGTCGTATTTCCCTGAGGTCACCCCCAGCGGCCAGTCTTCCCAGGATGTCGGCACCAGTTTGAGTTTTAGCCCAAGCCCATCGGCGACTAGCCGGGCAATATCCGACTCGCTGCCAATCACCGTTTTATTGTCGCGGGCGTACAGCCCGAACGGCGGGGCGCTACCCAATATCGATACGGCAACGGTTAGCGTACCCGGCTCCACGAATTTAAATCCCGCCGGGATCTTGGCTACGGCCTCTGGGCTTTTAACCGTGTTTATCGGGGTTTCATTGGCGATCAGATCAATTCCCGGTGCGGCATTGGCGATGAAGGACATGCTCAGGAGTGCCGCCGCTGCGGTTAATTTAGCGCTATACATCATGATTATTACCTGCATTATTATGTTGTTGAGGCGGTCTGCTCACTATCCTCGAAGCCGCTAAATCTGTGAACGAACAAAATTAACTAACTAATTTTAGAAAAATCGGGTTGCGCCTGAATGATGAGGCGTTAGTGGGTTCCGATTGGGAAACGGAAGATATTGTTGAGGGCAGTTTGGATATCGAAAATTATTGTACGTTAATCCTATTTTTCAACCACAATCCGTCGAGGGTATATGACTCAATCTCTGATGTATGAAATCAATGAGCGCTCTTGTTTTAGCGGGCAGGTAACGCCGATCTGAATAAAGTGCGAACAATTGCAATGGGGCTGCCGATTGTTCAAACTTAACCTCGATTAACCGTCCATCGCTAATGTAGGGTTGGCAGGCTTGTTTCGATAGAATTGCAAAACCGACACCGGATACCGCAGCTCGTCCTGCCATCTCTCCGCTGTTTACCCGATAATGCCCTTTAACCTTAATGGTCTCGAATCCCCCCTTTTTATTGACAAACTGCCAGGGAGCACCTTTCAGTGCACTTACCGTTGTAATACAGGGTAATTCTTCAAGTTGCTGAATATGAGAAGGGGTGCCATAACGCTGAATGACGGAGGGGGCTGCAACAATGGTGCAAGGGATAGTCACCAGATGACGGGCTATGTAGTCACTGTCATCCATCTGACCACGGGTAATAATGATAGCTAAATCCAGATCATCTCGCAGGGATTCGAAACCTGACAAATTTGTGACACAACTGATCTCCAGGTCCGGGTACTGACAGGCGAAATCGGCAATAACAGAACCCAGCAATGCAGGACCTATTTCATTGGGAATACAGATGCGTAATGGACCCTTGAGTTGCATTTGGCGCAACGTTAATTCTGTCTCGGTTTGCTCAAGCGCCTCCAGTAATGGCTTCGCTCGGGTATAGAGTAAGTGCCCAGCCTGGGTGAGTTTCATATGTCGGGTACTGCGCTCAATGAGCTGAAGATTCAGTTTTTCTTCTAACTGAGAAATACAACGACTCACATTTGATGTCGGCATTTCAAGGACTTTCGATGCCCCAACAAAACTTTCTCTTTCAACCACAGCAATGAACACTTTCAGGGTATTAAAATCAAGAGCCGAACGCATCAACTATCCCATATATGATAATAATAAGTGCCATTTTTACCATGTAATGAACACCATTGATAGCGGTTAAACTCGGATATCTTTCATCCATAGGTTGCTTGCTATGCCACTGGTCACACAGACGTTTAATCATAAAGCCCTCATGCGGATAGCCATTGCAATGGCTTTTATCCAGTTCACCAATGCGCTGGAATATATGATGTTCAACCCTGTTTTTGCTTTTATGGCAGCAGATTTCGCAGTTCCCGTATCATTCTCAGGCTATGTGTCCGGTATGTACACCTCTGGTGCAGTCCTTTCGGGAGTTATCGCCTTTTACTGGATTGGTCGTTTCAATAAGAAACGTTTTTTAATCGCCAATATGGCACTATTAGGCCTGCTGACATTTTTGACTACGTTCACCTCCAGTTTTAGTCTTCTGCTTACACTACGATTCTGCGCAGGGTTGGTTGGAGGGACGACAATGGGTGTGGGTATAAGCATATTGATAAACAACGCGCCGACTAACTTGCGCGGAAAAATGTTGGCGACGGTGATTGCGTCATTTTCGGTGGTAAGCATTGCAGGAATGCCCACTATATTATTTTTGTGCACAAATTATGGTTGGCATGTTGCTTTGTGGTTAATAAGTACACTTTGTTTGTTGGCATTGCCACTGATTGTATCCATCATCCCCCAAGACCCCGTCTCTCTCGAGAGGCTCCGTCCGCAGCCTCTCGATGTGGATACCTTACTGTTCGCCTCCTGTAATGCGCTTGTACAGTTTAGTCCAATGCTGGTCATTCCTATACTGGTACCATTAATGACCCAGCAGTTGGGCGCTTCGCAAGACTTGTTGCCTTGGCTGTTCTTCGGTGGGGGGGTTACTGGTTACCTGTCTACAAAAATTACAGGCGTGTTAACCACCCGTTTTTCTGCTTTGATTCTGGCTACAGGTTCAACCATAGTCTTTATACTGAGTTTGCTAATACCCATCCTGGGCTATCAGCATGCAGCGTTATTTATTACTTTATTTCTCGGTGCATCTTACAGTCGTCTGGTTTCATCTTCAGCGGTTACGATTCAGTTTCCTGATGATAGGCAACGAGCTGGATTCTCTTCATTGCAGACATCAATCATGTATCTGATTACAACCGTCGCATTTTTCCTTTCCGCTTTTCTATTACCTGATCATGGCATAGCACCACAAAATGTGAACAGGTTGCTGGCGATATGTGCAATTTCCGCATCAGGGTTCCCAATTATCGTTATCATTCTGCAAAAGAAACTGGCTAAACGTGTTCATCTGTCAGCAATGTCACCCTAACCACTATTTGTTTGCTAATCGGTACTGCGCCTGTATTCGACATATCTGGGAGGGGCGGTAACCTGTAGCTTCCGCAGTTTCCCGGATACTGAGTTTTTTTACCTGTCGGTAGTACAGAACTTTCTGAAGCGACCTGGAAATCAGGGGAGCATTACACCGATACTGCGGGTTTCACCGATCATGCCTTGCCCTGATATTACTGTTCCACTGCACACCGAGCCTCAGGCAGGTATGCCACCTATTTGTTGGAGCAGGCTTAATAGATCAGGTTGCCCGCGTTCTTCGGTAATTATTAATTTCTACAGTCATATCCATTTTCCTTTATGTATGGCGTTAAGTGTTCATTATTGCTTGTAAAAAACGCAGCCTTAAAACTCGTGACCTCTATCTTGTACTTCTCACCGCTTACGCTGTTCGGGTACATAATTTCCGTTTGCCAAACGGAGCCATTAGTCGTCGATTTCTTCGTTATCGCGAACATGGGCCCGCAGCAGGTTAAGCACGTTGGGCGCCTCAACGGCCTTGCTGAACAGGAAACCCTGTCCAAAATAAAAACCGGCGTCGCACAGCGTCTGGCGTTGCTGCTCTGTTTCAATCCCTTCGGCGATGATATCGATGGACAATTTCTGTCCCAAAATGCCCATGCTTTCGACGATGCCCAATATGGCCGGCTCGTCGTTCATCCGGCGGATAAAATCGCAATCCAGTTTAATGCAGTCCAGCGGGTAGTTCATGATATGCGTAAAGGCCGAATGCCCGGTGCCAAAGTCGTCGAGCGCAATCCTGATGCCCATTTCCTTGAGCATTTGCAAGGCCCGCAAAACATACTTCGAACCGTGTTTGTTGAACGCATGTTCGGTGACCTCCAGCTCGATGAGGTGGTGCGGGATGCGGAACATCAGCAATCGTTGCAGGAAGGTTTCGGCATAGTTGTCGCGTAAAAACTCGATAGGGGACGCGTTCAACGACACCGGCAAGACGTCTACCCCGGCATCGATCCAGCGCGAGATGTCGGTAAAGACTTTCATCTGCATGGCTTCGCTGATTTTTGTCGCCAGCTCATAGTCACTGAAGGCTTCACTGACGGTATCCGGCAACTGCATGCCGTTTACCGGACAATACCAGCGCAATAGCGCCTCAAAACCCACGATAGCGCCGTTGGCCAAATTGACCTTCGGTTGATAGCTGGGGCGGATGCGGTTATCACGCACAATCTGCCGTGCGTGGTTAAGCTGTGAGGCGCGCGCCTTTGCCTTCTCCATCATCTGCTGATTGAACATATAAACGCCGCCGCGGCCGCCGTCTTTAAGTTCATACAGCGCGGTATCGGCGCACTTCATCAGTTCCGATGGGTCGCGGGCGTCCTGAGGATAAACGGCGCAACCGATGCTCATGCCGCAATGCAGCGCCTTACCGCCGTGGGTGATCGGTGATTCGAGCTGCAATAGAAAGTTATTGGCGATTTTGAAGATTTCCTGCTCATCGTCCACGTCGCTGATAACCACCGCAAACTCATCGCCGCCGAGCCGGGAAACAAAAGAGTTAGGGTTCAGGTGCGCCGTGAGCCTTTTGGATAACACGCGCAACAGATGATCGCCTGCGGCATGCCCAAGGGTGTCGTTAACCAATTTAAAGTGGTCGAGATCCAACAGAATCAACCCGAGCAATTTATTGTTGCTCAGGGCGCGTTTCATTTCCTGTTTTAACTTTTTCTTGAATAACCGTCGGTTAGGCAGGCCGGTCAGTTCGTCATATTCACTGGCGATCAGCAAACGCTTCTCGGCTATTCTTTGCGAGGTCACATCGCGGGAAACGCACAATATATTTTGTATCCGGCCATTTTTATCGGTGACCGGGCTGAGGATATTATCCCAGTGCTGCATCTTGCCATTCGGTGCGCTGCTAAGGCCGGCAAATCTGGCATTGCGGCCATTCAACACTTTACGCAGCGCTTTTCTGCCGCGCTTGCGTATTTCTACCGGCAGCAGCCCCAGCCACGACATGCCAAACTGTTTTTGGTTTTCATCCAGGCCAAGAGCAATGCAGCCGGCTTTGTTCATGTGCAGCAACGAACCGTCATTATTGATGATCTTGATGCAGTCGACGCTGGCATCGAGCATGTTTTGCTGCGCAGCCAAGGTCGCGGCGAGGATATGTTTTTCCAGCACTTGCTCGTGGATATCCACGCAGGTAAGAGACCAGCGCGGCTCTTCAGGCTGGGGATCTTTGGCGGCGTTGAACGACAGCAAAAACCAGCGGAACTCACCGCTGCAATGGCGCAGACGGCTTTCATTCACGAACGAGGCAGCGGTAGCCATTGCCTGCTGCCAAAGGCTGTGCACCGGCGCATAGTCAGCCGGGTGCAGGGCTTTCAACCAGCCGCTATCCTCATTATCAAACGAGGCTCCACCGGTATATTCGCGCCACCCTTTATTAAAACGTCCGCCCAGGCTTTTACCCACGCCAATGAGATTCGGTAACCCGTCAAAAATTACATTAGCTATATCAATAGGATGAATGTCATCACTGTGATCAGGTAAAACGCTCATGTCTTGTTCCTTTATGAAAACCGCCTGAGATTCGCTCCAAAAGGAACTGTTTTAATAATATTCGTGCCTGCGGGAATATGCCAATGACCGGGCTTAACGCGGTAAAAAGCCGATGAAAGAATGGGATATAATGCCGGGTAAAACAGTAGGATTATTCTTGTAATAAGGAAGGTTGTTTTCTATGGATTAACGCTAATTCATAAAAAACGCCCCTGTCATGTGAAAGGGGCGTTTTGTTATTGCTAACCTTGAGCGTTACTTATCAAGCGCGTAAGCGATCACGTAGTCGCCTCGGTCCGGTGACTGGCGTGCGCCGCCGGCGGAGATAAGAATGTACTGCTTACCGGTGGTCGGTGAGACGTAGCTCATCGGGGTGCCGCCGCTGCCGACCGGCAGACGCGCTTTCCACACTTCTTTACCGGTGGATGAATCAAATGCCCGCAGGTAGTAATCCTGGGTGCCGGCGATAAACACTAGGCCGCCCTGGGTTGCCAGCGTACCGCCCAGCGTTGGCATGCCTACCGGCATTGGGGCGCGCATTTTAATGCCGAATGGCCCGGTATCCTGCACGCTACCGGCCGGGACTTGCCATACCACTTTCTGGGTTTTCAGATCGATAGCGGACAGGGTGCCGAACGGCGGTTTCTGGCATGGAATGCCCAGTGGCGACATAAAGCGGTTCTTGTTGACGCCGTAAGGGGTGCCTTTTAACGGCACTGCGCCCATACCGGCGTTAACCGATTCGCCGCCGTTGCTGGCCGGCGCATTGGCGTCGGTTTTTTGCGGGATCATCTGCACCCACAGGCCCAAACGCATATCGTTGGCGAAGATGTAGTGGTTGTTCGGATCGGTAGACAATCCCCCCCAGTTCATGCCGCCCAACGAGCCAGGGAAACTGAGTGACAGATCGGTGTCTGGCGCGGTGAACAGGCCATCATAACGCATCGATTTAAAGCTGATGCGGCACATCAACTGATCGAACGGTGTTGCGCCCCACATGTCGGATTCGGTTAACTTCTCTGCGCCAATCTGCGGCATGCCGACAGAGAAGGGTTGAGTCGCCGAATACTGCTCGCCCGGGATGTTGCGGGTTTTCACCGGCAGCTCTTTCACTTCGGTCAGTGGTTTGCCGGTGTGGCGATCCAGCACGAAGATCTGCCCGGTTTTACCGCCGAAGACCAGTGCAGGGCGGGTGGTGCCGTCCTTCATCGGGAAATCGATCAGGCTTGGTTGCATAGGGATATCAAAATCCCACAGATCGTTATGTACGGTCTGATAAACCCACTTTTCTTTGCCGGTTGTCGCATCGAGCGCCAGAATGGACGCGCCGTATTTGTGGTCCAGAGCGTTGCGGTTAGCCCCCCAGAGGTCCACGGAAGAGCTGCCCATCGGCATGAATACGGTGTTCATCGCCGGATCGTAGGACATCGGTGCCCAGGAGTTCGGCGTACTGCGCACAAAGGTCTGGCCCGGCTTCAACGCCGCATTCGGGTCTGGGTTGCCCGGATCGAACGCCCAACGCATTTCACCGGTGATCACGTTAAAGCCACGCAACACGCCGCCAGGCATGTCGGTTTGCACGTTATCAGCCACGCGGCCACCCACGACGATGGTGGTGCCCGCCATCGTAGGGGCGGAGGTCAACTGGTATTTCGGATCCGAGGCATCGCCCAGGCCGGCTTTCAGATCGACGATGCCGTTGTTGCCAAAGTGCTGGCAGAACTCGCCGTTATCGGCGTTGATCGCCACCAGGCGCGCATCGATGGTGTTCATCAGAATACGGCGTTGACAGCTGTCACCGGCCGCAAGCTGGACCGGCGCCGCAGGCGTTGAACCTGGGACCGTCGGCTGTGGCAGGGTTTTGGTGGCGTCGAAGTAAGCCAGGCCGCGGCAGCGGTTCCATACCTGCGACTGCGCGTTGATTTCACGCTTCCAGATCGCTTTCCCGCTATCGGCTTCGACGGCGATGACGTTGTTGTGCGGCGTACACAGGAAGATGCGGTTACCGATTTGCAACGGCGTTTGCTGGTCTTCTGCGCCGTTGCCTCCAGGGCTGATCGGCGTATCGCCGGTGTGGAAGGTCCAGGCGACTTTCAGATCTTTCACGTTGTCGCGGGTGATCTGATCAAGCGCCACGAACCGGCTGCCGCCTGGGGTATTGCCGTAGTTTTCCCAGTCTTTTTGCTGTTTGGCTTTATCGACCGGGATCAACGGCAATTGCTGGCCGCTGAAAGCGACGGTGGGGTGCGGCTGGAACATCTGCACGAAGGCGCCGACCATACCCACAGCCAACACGGCGGAGAGCAGATAAGAGAGTTTCGCCAGCGGCGATTTCCCTTCCGGTTTACGCAGTGCAGGCCAGCTAAGGAAGGCCAGAATCATCAGGCCGGTTGGCACCATCAGCCGCGAAATCAAGGGCCAGAAATCAAAACCGGCGTCGGCCACTGACCAAATCAGCGTGCCGATGAAAACCAGCAGGAACAGCGTGACTGCCGAGGATTTGCGACGGAAGAATTGGATGGCGGAAAGCAGGGTGACGATACCGGCAATCAGGAAGTAGGCGCTGCCGCCGAGCGAGACTAACTTTCCGCCGGCGATGGCGAAAAATAAGCCTACAACGGCAAGAATTACCCCTAATAAACAACACCATAATTTAAGCTTTATACCCGGCCGGGTATTTGAATCAGACATGTTCATGCAGTCTCCGAAAATAATGTGTCTTACTACCTGGTTTACCAAAGTGTAATCGCTGTGCCGCGCCCTGCACTGAGACGGGGAGCGTAACAAAAAATTAAACAGTGAATGTGACGGATTGTACCATTTGATTCGTTAGGCTGTTAAGGATATGTTGCTTTTAAGCTGGGTTATTAATAAAAATTCAGGGTTGGAACTCAACACGCTCCCCCTCAGCATCCCTTTAATTAATTACCTACCTAAACTACTTTGCCGTCCTGTCGCGGGATACACCTTAAAAATAGCCAGTGTGTAAAAAGTAGATTTCTTTAGTTTCATTAATTTCTTGAGAGTATTTTCCGTATATAACTAAGGGCTGGACGATTTATAGCCTTAGTTTTTGTTTAATCGAGGGGGTAGTGTGAGGTTTCCGACAATAGTTTTTATTGCCGTCATTTTTTGCTCACCAGCAGCTTTTGCTCGTGGGCTGCCATCCCAGATTCAGCCGATATCCTGGGTTTCCTGCAAAAGCAGCCCGTTTAATCAATGGTTCGGCGGGGAAGCGATCCCAGCACGGCTGCAATGCGGCTATGTGGAAGCGCCTTTATCCTATGACAGTGACAATACCCATGAAAAAGTCAGGTTGGCGGTAACGCGTTTACCTGCTACCGGGGAAAGGCTGGGCAGCGTGCTGTCGATTCCCGGCGGGCCAGGGCTGCCGGGGATACAGGTGCCTATCGAAACGGAAGAACTCAATGAAAGTTTCGATATTGTCGGTTATGACCCACGAGGCGTCGGGCAATCCAGGCCAAAAATTTCATGTTCCACTCAGCCGGATAACGATACCGACGATGCAGGCAATGCGGCTACTACCGCCGAGGCTGAAAAAGTGAGTAAGGCCTGGCTGGAAGGCTGTATTAACCGCACGACGCTCAACGTCCTGAAACACCTGGGTACGGATGAGGCGGTCAATGATGTGGACGTTATCAGAGCCGCTTTGGGTGAGAATAAACTGAATGCTATTGCTTTCTCGTACGGCACCCAGGTAGCGGCACTCTACGCAGAGCGCTTTCCGAAGAACATAAGGGCTCTGGTATTTGATGGGGTGATGGATATCTCGGACGATGCGTTCAGCAGTGATTACAAACAGGCATTGTCATTCCAGCGGTCATTCGAACGTTTTGCCGCTTATTGTGAGGAAGAGCAGCAGTGCCAATTAACGAAAACCGATGCCACGGCGATCTATCATTCATTGCTGGAAAAGGCAGATAATCGGGCGCTGACGGATGAAAACGGCGAGGAAATAGGCGCGAGCAATATCATTAGTGCGACGACAAAAACGCTTTATTCTTCAGAAGATTGGCCAAAGCTGGCTAAATTGCTGCGTTCAATCGATAGCGACAAGTTTGATTACTCGACGTTGGCCATTTTGGATAAAACAGCGGATCAGGCTACCGATGCAGAACAAAACATCCGACCCAGAGCGGTAAACACCCCCAAACCCCACTACCTGACAGACAGCAACTCTGACGTGAACGCCGTAAGCGCTGCTGACGAAGAGGCCGCTAATTTAACCTTGATCGGCTGCATCGATTCGGCCAATCCGGGGGGTGATCTTGAACAGAGCCGGCTCAAAGAACAGAAGTTAGTGGATGCATCCCCTTTCAGTAACTACCCGGTAAAAACGCAATCTCCGCGTAATGTCTGCGACCTCTGGCCATTTAAAGGAAAAATGCCGGCGCATACTCCCGCCGTTTCTGCCGAGTTGCCGCCATTGTTATTTGTTGCACAACGTTATGATCCTGCGACTCCTTATGAGGGAGCCAAACGGATGGCGACGTTTTTTAATGGCCCTTTGATTACGGTGAATGGCGACGGGCATACGATTGCGCTTTCTAACGTCAATCAATGCGTAGATGATGAAGTGATTGATTATTTTATTTCCCCTGAAAAAGTAAGGGCCAATAAAAAGTGTTAGTTCTAATGGATAATTAATAGACCGGTGAGCGCCAATATATTGTGTCTTCGATATTTCTGGCGCTTTTATCTTTGTATTTTCGGTTTCTTTAGTTACATAAGGTTAGAAATCCGAATTCATTACGTTAATATTCCCGCTCCACTATGCAGTGCTTCGATTGATTGGGCGTCATCGTTTTAATGCACTGCATAGTGGGCACTATTAAAGCCAAATGAATCAAACCAATAAATACCTTTCATGATAATGGTTACGCTGCGTAATTATCCCAACCAACACTCCTCGTGGGTCTCTTTGCCCTAAACCCTTCAAGCTTGTATTACTCTATCCGACGTTTTACTCCGGCATAAGAAACGCATCACGGCATCTGTTTGCTTTTTCATGACTCCGGTGCCTGCCGGCGGCAAACAGTCAATACCAATTGACGAAGCCAACGATGGGCGGGATCCACTTCGGAGCGCGGATGCCACATTTGCGAGACGGTAATGCCCTGGGTTTTTACCGGCAGTTCAAAAGCGAAAAGTGCGGCGACAACCCCGTTCCCGCTAACGATGGGTTGATTGATAAGAAAAGAGGCGGGCACCAGCGCCACCAGGTCAGACGCCTGAGCTACCGCCAGCGCGGCGGGAAAACTCGGCACCACGGCGGCGATGTTCCGCTCCAGCCCCAGCTCCGCCAGCGCCTGGTCCACTGGCCCGGCTATCCGCCCGCTACGCGAGGCGACAACGTGCCCGCAGGCAACATAGTGCTCAAGGGTCACGTCAGGCTGTAGCGCCAGCGGATGACCCTTTCTTGCCACCCCCACGAACCTGTCCCTGAATAGCGCCTGCAGGCGTATTTCCGGCCCCATGTCACCCAACACACCGATCTCGAGATCAACCAAACCTTCTCGCAAAGGCTTTGAACTTTTCTCGGGTTTTGGCGCAAAGCGCAGACGCACCAAAGGGGCCGCCGCCGCCGCTGCCGCGATAAGCGCAGGGCCAAAAGCCTCCACAAAGCCGTCGTTGGTACGCAGGATAAAGGTGCGTTCCAGCGTGGCCGGATCCAGCTCCGCTGAAGAAGGGCGGAGCACGGCGCGTGCCTCAAAAACGGTATTTTGCGTACGCTCGCGTATCTCTTCGGCATAAGGTGTCAGCACCATGTTGCGCCCGGCGCGCACCAGTAACGGATCGCCGGTTGCCGTGCGCAAGCGGCTGAGCGTGCGGCTCATGGCCGAGGCGCTTAACCCAAGACGCCGCGCTGCGCTAGCCACGCTGCCTTCGGCCAGTAACACGTCTAGGGCAATGAGTAGGTTGAGATCGGGTTCCGTCACGCTGTTTAGTCTCCTTGGCCAAAGAAAAAAGATAAGGCGTTGCATACAGGTTATAACTGCAAACGCTGCGTCTTCCGCCTTCTATTATGCTTGGTTATATTTACTGCATGACAAGATATCTCATGTTTGGAGGAAATAATTTATGCCAACCTGTTCTGCTCAAAAGACCGTTCTGCTGATTGGCGCATCCCGTGGGTTGGGACTTGCCATGACGGAGGAATATCTGGCGCGCGGTCATAAAGTGATCGCTACAGGACGCGACGGCTCCAAAGGTGCACTATACCAACTGGCGGAAAAATATCTTGGCTCGCTGGAGGTTGAGACCGTCGACATCACGGTGCCTGCACAGCTTGAGGAACTGCATGCGCGGCTCGGCGAGCGGCAAATTGATATGCTTTTCGTCAACGCCGGCGTCAAAAACGACGACAGAGAAACGATCGCGGACGTATCGACCGAAGAGTTCATCCGGGTCATGGTGACGAATGCGCTGAGCCCGATGCGGGCCATAGAGAGACTTCAGCAGAGGGTTGCTCCAGACGGGACGATAGGCGTGATGTCTTCGGGGCAAGGCAGCCTGACCAATAACACTCATGGGCAGTATGAAGTATACCGGGGCAGCAAGGCGGCGCTGAATATGTTTATGCGCAGTTTTGCCGCGCGTCACGGTGACGATCCCAGGACGCTGATGCTGATGGCGCCGGGGTGGGTACAAACCGATCTGGGCGGGGCGCAAGCCCGCTTAACCATCGAAGAAAGCATCCCGAATTTGGTCAACGTGATCGAAGAGTATGCCGGGCGCTCGGGGCTGCATTACCTCGATTACCTGGGCCGGGTTGTGCCTTGGTAAATGGGGGAGACTGCGCGTAAATCTGCGATAAAAAAGCCGATAGCAGAATGCTATCGGCTTTTAACGGCAAACCGGGTTTAAGCGGTCGGCAACTGCTGTGCAGTGGTTTCTACCAGCGCCAACAACACTTTAATGTCTTCCAGGCTGACGGTCGGGTTCAATAACGTCATTTTCAGGCAGGTGACACCATCAAACTCGGTAACGCCCACGTTGGCGCGGCCCGATTCCAGCAAGGCATCGCCAATCCGTTGGTTGAGCAAGGCGATCGCCGCGTCGCCGCTCGCCGCCAACTGTGGCGGGAGGTAACGGAACAGGACGCTGGCCAACTGTGGCTGCATAACCAGTTCCAGCGACGGTTGATCGCCGATGTAGTGCGCAACCTGCTGCGCCAGCGTAACGCCGTGATCGATGATCTCCGCGTACTGCTTTTGCCCCAGCGCTTCCAGACCCATCCACAGTTTCAACGCATCGAAACGGCGGGTGGTTTGCAGCGATTTGGACACCAGGTTCGGCACGCCTTGCGCTTCGTCGAACTCGGAGTTCAGGTAGGCCGCCTGATAGCGCATCAGCTCATAGTGACGGGCTTCTTTCAACAAGAAGGCGCCGCAACTGATGGTCTGGAAGAATTGCTTATGGAAGTCCAACGTAATGGAATCCACCAATTCAATGCCATCCAGATAATCGCGGTATTTCTCCGACAGCAACAATGCACCGCCCCAGGCTGCATCGACATGCACCCAGATCTGGTGTTTCGCCGCCAACTGCGCGATAGCGCGCAGGGGATCAATAGCGCCGGCATCCGTGGTGCCTGCGGTCGCTACAATCGCCAGGATCTGCTCGCCATTGGCTTCGGCCTGCGCCACTTTTTCGGCTAAATCGTTCAGGTCCATACGCGCGAACCGATCGGTTTTCACCAGCGTGACTGATTGATAACCCAGTCCCAGCAACGCCATGTTCTTTTGCACCGAGAAGTGGGCGTTTTCAGAACATAAGACTTTAATCTTTTTCAGGTTGCCGACCAGGCCATCCTGCTGGATAGAGTGCCCCTGGCGCGCAAAGAAGGCATCGCGCGCCAACATCAGGCCCATCAGGTTGCTCTGGGTACCGCCGCTGGTGAACACCCCGGCATCGCCAGGCTGGTAACCCACCTGGGTGCGCAACCATTCGATCAACTTCATCTCGATGATGGTGGCTGATGGGCTTTGATCCCAGGAGTCCATGCTTTGGTTGGTGGCGTTAATCAAGACCTCAGCGGCCTGGCTGACCACCAGGCTTGGGCAATGCAAATGCGCCACGCACTGCGGGTGGTGAACCGACAGGCTGTCTTTTAAAAAGTACTCAATCGCGCGTTCAATCGCGGCCTGGTTGCCCAGGCCCTGTGGATTGAAATCGAGCGTAATGCGTTCACGCAGTTCGGCAACGGTTTTCCCCTGATACATCTCAGGTTGTTGCAGCCACTGCACAACGGCCTGGCTACTTTGTGCAATCGCTTGCTGGTATGCCTCGGTGCTTTGCGCCGAGGCCGCCAGAATCGGGTTTAACTTGGACATCGCGGTCATTCACTCCACTCAGACGGGTTTGACGCCGGCCGCTAACAGGGCTTGTTCAAATTTATCCAGGAAAATACCCAACTCATCGTTGGTGATCAGCAGGGAAGGCAGCAGACGCAGTACGCAACCATTGCGGCCACCGCGTTCCAGAATCAGCCCGGCTTCAAAGCATTTTTTCTGCAGCAATGCGGATAATTGGCCATCGGCAGGGTAGCAACCCATATGATCTTGCGCTTCGCCAGGTTTGACGATCTCAATACCAATCATCAAGCCCAGACCACGCACGTGACCTATCACCGGATAACGTTTTTGCAGCTCGGCCAGTTTGGCTTTCAGCCATTCGCCCTGGGCGGCCACTTTTTCGGCAATCTGGTTGTCTTTAAGGTGCTGCAGGGTGGTCAGGCCGGTAGCCATCGCCAATTGGTTACCGCGGAAGGTACCGGTATGGTGGCCAGGCTCCCAGGCGTCAAACTGCTTCTTGATGGCCAATACGGCCAATGGCAAGCCGCCGCCTACCGCTTTAGACATTACGATGATGTCCGGCTCAATGCCCGCGTGCTCAAAGGCAAAGAATTTGCCCGTACGCGCAAAGCCAGCCTGAACTTCATCGATGATCAGCAAAATGCCGTGTTCCTGAGTGACTTTGCGAATGCGCTGCAACCACTCGGCCGGGGCCGGGTTAACGCCGCCTTCACCCTGAACGGCTTCCAGAATGACGGCCGCAGGTTTACGTACGCCGCTTTCGACGTCATTGATCAGGTTTTCGAAATAGTAGGTCAATGCCTTGACGCCAGCCTCGCCGCCAATGCCCAGCGGGCAGCGGTACAGGTGCGGGTAAGGCATAAACTGGACTTCCGGCATCATGCCGTTGATGGCTTCTTTCGGTGACAGGTTACCCGTTACCGCCAGCGCGCCATGGGTCATGCCATGATAGCCGCCGGAGAAGCTGATCACGCTGGAGCGGCCAGTGTGTTTTTTTGCCAGTTTCAGTGCGGCTTCAACGGCGTCTGCGCCGGAAGGACCGGTGAACTGCAAGCAATACTCTTTACCCTGGCCGGGTAACAAGGAGAGCAGGTATTCGGAGAAACGATCTTTCAACGGTGTTGTCAGATCGAGGGTATGTAACGGCAAGCCGCTGGTAATGACATCTTGGATGCTTTTCAGCATGTCAGGGTGGTTATGCCCAAGCGCCAAGGTTCCGGCGCCAGCCAGGCAGTCAAGATACTGATTATTCTCAACGTCTGTGATCCACACGCCTTCCGCCTTGGCAATGGCCAGTGGCAATTTGCGTGGATAACTCCTGACATTCGATTCAAATTCGGCCTGTCTCGCCAAATAGGTTTCATTGTTTCCGTTTAATGAATTCGCAACTAAAGTGTCAATACGGACTTTATCCGTCATCATATCTCTCCTACAACCGGGGGTATCAAAAAGCCCTGGTTGAATTGATTGAATTTAAAAGTAAACCCGGTAAAAAATCGCGTACAATATATGGCTTTTTAGCCTGGGACTCAATAGCTTATTTCCCCTTGATTTTATTGTGTTTTTTCTGTCTCAATCAATATGTTGCTGTTTTTGTGACCGTTCATGGCTCCCCCGAGGTCGCACCGGCCGGCTAAAATGTTTGCTGACAACATTTAGACACGTTTTTTGTGTGGCGATAGACTGGCCGTCGGGGGCTGGCTCGTCCGCCAGACCGCGCCAGTCGCGGCCTTAAGCGGAGGCGGAACTTAAATCAATAAACATCGAATAATTTCAGATGTATTTTATTATCATGGTGAGTATGTATTCAGATGAATACATGATTTTTATTTGAGGATCTTTGCAGGGGATTAACCCTGGTGCTATATTAAAAAGATTCGCAACCCCAATATTTCATCGACCATTCACATTTAAATTCATATTAATAAATATAAAGATCACGCTAATAGAGTTAAACGTAAAAACATTGGCTTTCAGAGTGACTTTTATTTTTCTGCCGCATGCCGCCACGGAATAATTACGCCTTTTATTTTCCTCGAAAAACAGGAGGCACCGTTGTTTATTGTTTTTATGTGAGGCTTCTATGAACTTAATTTATCGGGCGTTATTCTACGCCTTTGCCTTGATGCTGTCCTTTTTTAGCAGCACTGCGGTTATTGCCGGCCAGCTAATATTGAAAAACACCTCTTTATCGCCCATTACCTGCACGGTTGACGGCTGGACGGTTTCTTCAGGCAGCAGTTTCGATTGGTTCATTAAGGTGCAGCCGGGGCAGTCTTTCTTTGTTGGACAGAACACCAGCAGGCCGAAAGACCCTGTTATTAATTGGGCAAAATGCAATAACCTGCAAACCCGCGCGATGACCATAACGCCCAGTGGCCCCAATCAAACACTGGTGTTGAATGGGCAACAAACGCAAGTATTGAACGTCTCGCTTTATCCTTTTCTTCCTACGCTGCCCACGGATAACTTCGAAAATTTAGTCGCCTATGTTGTGCAGACTTATCAGTCGCAGCATCCGCAGGTGTTACTCAATGCAGTGCTGAATCCGCAGGTGAATATTTACAGTTTTACCGAGTTGCCGGTCCTGTTGGGTAATGATGGGTTTGACGTGATGGAACTTGATGTCCTTTATCTGGGGTTTCTGGCGGATAATCATCTGATCAATCCCGCCCAGATTACCGGTGAAGCGCCATGGGCCGTGGCGCTGGCGGGGGCGACTTACCAAGGCCAGTTATGGGCGATCCCCAGTTGGCTCTGCATGGACTTTTTCTACGCGTTCGATCAGGCGATTCAGCAGCAGAAAACCTTGTCGAAAATGCTGAATTATTTGAATACCCGAACGTCGTCAGTCGCCAAAATGGCAGGCAGCTTTAATGGCAGTTGGGCTATTCCTTCCGACTATATCAACGCTTATGTGCAGACCTATGGTTACGGTGCGTTGCAACAGGCGATGCAAATGCCGCCTGATAACGGCGTTGTCCATCAATTGGTTTCACTGTCTGATACCTGCAGCTTTAACGGGGTCAACAAGTGCACCAATAACACCTATCATAACGCCCCTAATGGCGGTGCCGAGCAGGTGTTCGCCTCCGGGCAGGCCAGCACCGACATGGGCTTTTCCGAACAGTCTTTCTACGTGAATCTCTATTCGTCAGCGCAAAAACCGCTGTATGTCGTGCCTACCCCTTGGGGAGAGCACCCCCAACCGCTGTTATTTGAAGATGCTTTCGTTACCAGCGCCGCGACCTGCAAGCCGGGTAGCCAATGTGCGACCAATGCACAAGCGTTCACCACGCTAATGACCGGCACTGCGATGAAAAATTATATCGTGCAGTCCAAAGATCTGCCCGTCGGTACGCCGTGGCGGACGTTGTTGGTGGCCACTCAGCAATTCTGGCAACAGTCGATCATTACCAATAACGGTTATTACCAACAGTTATCGTCGATATTTATGACGGCAAAGGCGTTTCCTAATAACTTTACCCCGCAAAGCCAGGTTGCTATGGCAAATGGCATTTGCAATGCCTTAAAACAGCAGCAGCCTAATTTTGTTTGTAAAAGCAATAATAGCACCAGCTTGTTAGCCCCATCTCACGGCAGTTCCATCATCAACCCAGGCAGCACTGATAGCAGGAGAGGTTTATGAGTATTGGACCCGTTTCCGGTAATGGCATCACCATCACCTTACCCGTAGGCAAAACGCTATTTTGGACCGCCAATGTCCAGGCATCGTATTCACAATATGTTCTGGTTCGCGACTCGACGAATCAGGTGGTTATTGAGAGCAAAGGTGCATCGACAGGCGGGCATTCGCCGACCCAAATTGGCCAGGGCTCGTTTGTTACCGCAGGCAGCGGGGTTTATACCGTTTTCATTGGCTATAACAATGGCCAGTCCTGGTCCCAGGTTATGTGGGATGAAATCGCGTTAAATATCGGCAGCCAGATTTACTCCAGTTGTTTCAATTTCATTAGTGAAGACGGCGCGGATCAGGATTTCAATGATACCTGCCTGACACTGACCTGGTTTAACAGCATTGGTTGAGGAGCAGAGAAATGGCAATTGGACCCGTAAATGGCAATGGTATTGCCATCAATATTCCCTCCGGAAAGATAGTTTTTTGGTCTGCTTTGGTTCAAAGCTCGGCCAACCAGTTTATTCAGCTGAAAGACAGCAGTTCAAACGTGGTCTTCACTACGCAGGGGGCCAGTTCCAGCGGCGGCACACCCACGCAGATAGGCGAGGGGTTCTTCCAGGCTGCGGATGCCTCCGGGAATTACACCATCTGGATCGGCACCAATAGCGGGCAACGTTATTCCCAGGTGATCTGGTCGCAGGATGTGATTACCAGCGGCGCAACGGTCTATTTTGGCAAATACATTTTTGCCAGCGAAGACTACACCGACAATGATTACAACGATTCATTGCTACAGCTGCAGTGGTTCCAGTTCGTGGGTTAACCCCCTGACCAAAAGGCCGATCGAGCCGAGCGGGACAAAGCCGCTTGGCTCGAAAAGATCCTCGCACCAATAACAAATCTGACGACACATTGATGGAGGTAGTTATGAAGGCACTAGCAGGTAAAAATCAAATGTCTTATGGCGGTAATGGTGGGTCTTTCAACTCCGTCCAGGATACCGGCGGCCAACAGGTGGTGATCAAGAGCGGCAGCAAAATCGATTCCATACAAATTGGCAATAACAAATATGGCGGTGGCGGCGGTGGCACGTCGGCCAGTTTCAAGCTTCCGCAAGATGGGAAATTTACTATTTTGCGCTTGTGCACCAATGATGATGTCGTCGGTTATATCAAACTGGTCTGCGATGGTGTGACCTATGAGGCGGGGCGCGTGACCGGGGATGGCGATTTGTCTTTCGGCACCGGATTGACCGTATCCTTCGCGGGCTTTGCATCCGGCTCCATGATCGACATGATCCTGTTCAACACTTATTACTGACCTGATTGTTGAAGGCTGCAGCGGATACTCATTGGCGCACGCGAGTGCACGATGGGCATCCGCCGCACAGTGTTTTTCGTGGTATGAGTTTGCGTTGTCGGCGCGACTGCGCGTGAGTCGGTCGTGGGCGCAGGACGACATTTTTGCAGCGATGGCCGCCGATTCTGGAACGCCGTCGTCAACCATCTCCGTGCGATATCTTGCAGGCTGAATCTCTCTACCGGCATGTCGGCAGGAAGAGCGGTCGTACGCACGAAATACCGATAGATAGGGCGTGCCATGGGAAACAAAAATAATCTTGATGTCAAGGTGCTCGAGAATCAGGCGGCCAACCTGAAAGTGAAAGCGAACTTGCTCGCTGCGTCGTCAGGCGAACCCGGATATTCCAATGCCCCGACTTATAGTGCCCTTGGCTATGAGGTTGATCCGCGCACAGGCACGCTGCAGGTTACCCTTTCGCCGCCGACTTTCTTTGGTCCCTTGGGCAGTAACATCACGCCTTCCATCGTTTACAGCCCGCAATCTATCGCCTCGGGGATCACGCTTCTTGGGCTTCCTTTGGGCTGGAGCTATTCATTCAGTTATATCGCCGCGAGCCAGGTATTCATTAATGGTTCATCCGCTTACTACATCGACGATATGTATGACTCGGGTTTGCGCTACTACAACCTGAAGGATCTTGTCTTCACCAACGATTCGGGGACGTTCCCTTACGATAACCAGCTAACGTACAGCAATACATTGCAATTTATCAGCGGCGAAACGCAGTATTTCGACGCTCACGGCAGATTGATTGGCATGGTGGACCGCTGGGGCAACCCTGCCATTTTTTATTACACGAAAGAGGGCGATGTCTATAGCAGCAAGCTGTCCAGCATCGTCGGGTTTGCCGGGCAGGCGATCACCTTCGCTTATAGCGGCGAGGGCATCGAGATCGCTTATCCCCAGGGAGGGAAAAACGATATCTCCTTTGCCTATCTGGTGGATAGCCAGAGCTATCTGGTGGGTTACGTCAATCCGCTTGGGCAAAAGTTCACCATCGCCAATCGGGGCGGGCTGGTCAGGAACGATTTGATTTCTCAGATCACTTATCCGAACAACGTCTCGGTCGTCTATGAATACTCCACGCTGCGTTATTATGTCGATGCGAACCGGTCGCAGTTTTATCGTATCGATTGCATCGCCGCGACAAGGCAGAGTTATGTCGATACCGCCGGACAAATCCAGACAAGGTCGGTTTCCTATTCCTATGACCCCAACGGCGATGCCCACGATTACACGGGTTATCCGACGTACGTCATGGGGAAATATCAAGATACCCTGCTGCAAAGCAATGACGACGATTACCGCTATGTAAGCCAGGTCGACGATGGCGTGCTCGTTGTGGAGCATCAATACAATCGGCTCCATCTCGAGCTCGTGACGAAGACCTTCACCAAGGATGCACCGCGCCGGCTTATCCGGCAGGTCACCAATACGTTCATCAGCGAAACCGACGGGAAATACTTTCCGCCGTACTACGAATTAAAACTGATACCGAATTATCAGACCCCCATCAAGGTCGTGACCGAGATCTACAACGACCCGGGGGAAACGCTAATCAGCGAGATAGAATCGGATTTCGACGACTACGGCGCGCCGACGGAAGTCCGCTCCTATAGCAGCAGAGTGGCGGGCGAGGCGCCCAAACTGCTCAATAAGGTGCAAACCCTTTACGATTATGCCGGCTATGGGCAGCTTGTCCGGCAGGATACTTACGACTGTACGGATGGGACTATCCTCAGAAGAATCGCCAATGACCTGACCGGCGACAAGAAGAATATCGCAACGAGCACAGACGGCTTTGTCGTCTCCGCCGATGGAAAAGACATATTTAGCCCGAACAAGAAGATCACTTATCGCTACAACGCCTCGGGCAAGGTTGTTTACGAGAAGTTGGAATGGGCCGATGGCGAAAGCCATGCGCTGGAGAGCACGGAGACCTCGACCCGTTACGCCCTGGCCGTTCCCATATTGACGGTCACCACCACCAATGCGCAAGGCATACCGAATACGACTGAAATCGATACGGTGACGGGGTGGATGATCAGCCAGGCTAATGCCCTGAATTATGGTTCCAGCTATACGTATGACAACATCGGCCGCCAACTGACCTCGACCGATCCCATGGGCGTGGTGACGGCGTGTATTTTCGACGACCCCGTCAACAAGGCCACGACCCGATATGCCAACGGATATGAAACCTACGCCTATAACAATGGGTTCACGGATTTGGTCAAAACCGCCGACAACGGCGGTAATGACAAGGCGGAGCGTACGCTCACCGCCAATGGGTACAACGACAAGGGCCAATTGATCTGGACCGAAGGCATCCTGGGCGCCGACTCCCGGATCCTGTACACCTATGACAGCAGAAACCAGTTGGTCACGGCGACGGATGCGCTCGGCAATGTCAACCGCTACGAATATGACACCGTGGATCAAACCAAGACGGAGTTCTTTAACGGCGTCAAGGTGAGCACGTTGAGCAAGCATGACAATGTGCTCGACGAAGTCACTTACTCCAGCCTGCTTTCTTCCGAGAGCCTGTCGGCGATGAGCCTCTCCAACAGCTATTCGAACATCATCAAGTCACTGACGGGGGAGCCATCGGCAGGCAAGGAATGGCTGGCGGCATCCTTCCAATACGATGTCAATAATCAGGTCAGTTCCTACAGCGCGACAGGCAGTGACGACATCGTGCAACGCCAGGATATTTCAAGAGATTTATTTACCAATGCGGTATTCACCGGCGTTGATGTCAGTGCACCGGAGACGAAAGCGTCCACCGCAGGCGGCGATACCTATTTTTACGATAATTTGAATCAGTTGCTCACCGACACCAATGCGCTCGGCCAGCAGTACACCTATGTCTATAACGAGATCGGCCTGGTATCCCGTTACACGGATTATGCGGGAACGGTATTCGCATGCGGCTACAACGCCAATAACCAGTTGGTATCGGTTGCATGGACTGACCAGGGGGCGCAGTGCAAGAAGCAATATACCTATGATCCCTTGACGTATAAGGTGCGGAGCATAGAAGAGTTCCGCCAGGGGGTGAGCAACGGGAGTATTGCGTATGGCTACAGTTTGGGCGGTGCGATTGAGTCGGTGACCTATCCCGACGGGAAAAAGATCCTTTATGAATATGACCTCGGCACGGGGCTGCTCAGCACATTCACCGATGCCATAGGGAAGGTCACGCAATATACGTACGACAATTATGGCCGGGTAACCCGGCAACAGATCGTCGGAGAGGAGTACAGCGTCCAGACCGACTATTACAGCAAAGAGGAGAGCGCCGCCAACAGCGGCAAGCTCAAGTCGATCCGGGTCAGCAACGGCATCTCGAGCAGTTTCTCCTATGATGGTTTCGGTTCTCTTGCGCAGGCGGTCATCATCGATACGTCCGAGGGGGCGACCCATCCTGTTTTGCTGGAGACGCAATATTCCTACGATCCGATCACCCGTAACCTGGTCACGCTGCAATCCAGCTCGGGCGCGTTTGCGCAAGATGCCAATCTGAATTATCTGGCGAACTACAGTTTCAACAGCCTCAACCAGCTCACGGAAGAGCGGAAACAAATCCTGGGCGGCGAGGTTGCCGTCACGGCGTACCGGTATGACGCGGCCTGCAACGTCATCCAGGAAGAACGCAGGGTCGGCGCGACAAGCCAGTCGACGACCTATACCTACGATCAGGACAACAAGTTATTGCGCATCGACGCCTCGTCCGGCGCAAGAAACTTCGCCTACGACGCCAATGGCAATTTGACCGGCGATGGGACGGGCGGCACATATCGCTACAATGCGCAAAACAGGTTGATTGGGTATAGCGATGTCGGCGGCAATCTGGTCGCCGAATACGATTACTACCCCGATGGGCTGCGGGCCAGTAAAAAGGTCAATGATGGCGCGGCGATACGGTTTTATTACGATTATTCCTCATCCCCCAATATCGTCAATGAGATACAGGGCGATAAAACCAGCCACTACCTGGCGCACGGAAGCAAGAGATACGTTCGCCTGGTCGACAGCGCAGGGATCACCGTCCCCGAATATTTCATCGCCTCCTTCAGGGACATCGTCGGCGTCCTCGATGCTTCCTGCGAGAGGGATGCCAGCTACGCTTACGAACCCTATGGGCAAGAAGAAGGTGCCAGTCAACGGCTTGCCGATATCAGCGTAAACCCATTCAGATATACCGCCGAATATACCGATCTCGAGTCTTCCCTGATCTATCTGAGGGCGCGTTACTACCATCCCGGCATCAAGCGCTTCATGAGCCGGGATACCACCGACCTTATCAACCGCTACAACTATGCGAATGGCAATCCCATTATGGGCAGCGATCCCAGCGGGGATTTGAGCATAGGATGGGTGATCGGTGCGGCTATCGCGGGCATCGCCGTAGGGCTTATCACGGGCGGCGCAGGCGCATTGGTCCTGGGTACGGGCATGGGCGCCTCGATCGCAGTCGGCGCGGTGGCGGGCGTGGCCGGTACGGCGGCCAGTAATGGCATCACGGAATGGGGTCTCCATGCGAGCGGCGAACCTGGATTGAGCGCCAAGGATTGGGGCGTCAGCCTGCTGGCGGGGGCAGTCTCCGGCGCAGTCGGAGCCGGCATCGGCGGCGCGGTCGGTCGTGGAGCGATGAGCACCGCGATGAATGCGGGCTGGTCGGCCGGGAGAGTCACGGCCGTCGGTGTCCTGTCGGCTTCAGTGTCCGGCGGTTTCTCCGGCTCGGTGGCATCCGCCGGCGTCACTGCCGGCTTCGAACATCAGGCATTCTTCAGCGCCGACGTGTGGGAAAACATCGGCATCAGCGCCGCGGTCGGCATGGGAGCCGGCGTGATGGCTTCGGGCGCGCATTTCGGTTTCGGGAAAGTCGGTGGCATCCGTACCACGCCTGTGGAGATGAGTGCCACGGAGTTCAGCGTCGTTACGGACACGACCACGCCCAATACCATTCTTGAGTTCAATCCCCGAGAAGCCAATCAATGGCAAGGTGGTAATCTGGGGGCGATGACCGCAGGGCAGGATACGGTGATCGTGCATGGGCACCCGCGATTCTCGTTCCCTGAGGATGTGCATGGCCGGTATCGGTATGCTTCCGCCAAGACCACGGCCCAGGCGATACAGAATAATATCGGGGGCGGCGGGGGCACCATCAGACTGATTTCTTGTTCCGCCGGGAAATGGATAGGCGTGGAAAACATGGCGCAAACCATAGCCAATACGCTCAATAGGCCGGTGGAGGCCTATACCGTTGCCATTAGCATTGCTGAGGTGGTCAATGGCACAGTGACGCCTGTCACTTATCAGCCTGTCTAGAAGCAGCGTTGAAATGGCCGTTTTTTAACTGAAAGCAAAAAAGGAGCGTGTTTTGACTGTGTTAGCCATGAGCTCATCGCTGGAGAGGCAACTGCATCAGCCGGCGACGCGTAACAACAGCAAGATTGTCAGTGAATTACTGCATGACGACTTTGAAGAGATAGGCCGCTCGGGGCGGCATTATGATAAGCGGCAAACCGTTGCGGCGCTGGAGCAAGAAACCGGTCGGCCAGTGATCCATGCCGAAGATTTCAAGCTGGCCATGATGACGGAGGGCGTGGCGTTGCTGACGTACAAAAGCTTTCAGCGTGATGCCGCAGGAAATATCACGAGGCGTACGTTGCGGTCATCTGTCTGGGTGTTATCAGAACATCAGACCGGCGAGCGTTGGCAACTGCGTTTTCATCAGGGCACGCCGGCAACGGAATAATGGTTTATTAAACCCTCGCACACCCCAATAAAAATAAATCAGGCAATATCCGCGTCAGAATGAGTAATTAACGCCAAACGAGAGCGAACCGATACTTGATTTATCCACCATTGGGCTGTTTTTAACGGTGTTTGGCAGCGATTCGTAGCGCGCAGAGACAAAAGTATCCCAGCTTTTATTAATGCGGTAGCGCACGGCCAATTCCAGGTAAGGGGTAAAACTGTCGTCCGGGGTATAACTGGCCAGCCCGCTTCGGTGCGATTCGCCGGCGTTGATGCCATAGTAATATTTATTTTGGTTTTTGCTGTCCCACCTAACGCCGGCCAGCGGGGTGATTTCCCAGTCATTCAGGTGAATGGGGTACAGATAGGCCAGATCGCCGACCAGGCCGTTACTGTTGTTCAACACGTCAGCGGAAAGTACCGTGCGAATGGCCCCCCAATCGGCGCGATGGGTGTACTCAATGCCGGCCATGGCGGTCGAACGGCGCTTGTTCAGCCGCTTCATTTGCTCATCATCACTGTCGCCGGGTTTGAAATGCAGCGGTGAATAATAACCCATCACATCCAGTTGATTCTGTTCATCTTTCCACAGGTGATAGCCTCCTTTTAACCCATGCAGATAAAAATCTTCACCCTCATACCCAATGAGCGGCAGAGCGGTCAGGGTGTTGTCCGTATCACGATAGGGGCTGATGCCGCTCCCTGCGGCTGCGCCAAGCGACCATTCACCGGCGAACGCGCCTGGGGCATAGAAAAGAGGAAGAATCAAAAGCACGCGGCATTTCATTACGGGATAAAGGCGCATAAGGTCTACCTGAATATCAATATCCACGGAGTGTGGTACCCAGGGAATCTATAGCAACCAAGGCATAAAAAACGCACATTTCCATTTTTTTTACGCGAGCTTGATTATTTTCTTACAAAGGTTCACCCCTTACCGTCGCGGCCATTTTTCGGTTTTCATTCCCCAGGCGGTTGGCGAAATATTTTTAGAGTGTCAGGTTTGTGAAAATAATGTGAAAGGCCGGGGCTTGCTTTGAATTATTTATAAGGCGAGCGGTCAGTGGGATATCTCTTTAAATGACAGCGCCGAGAATAATATGCCGATAGAACCGGATGTTCCGCATGGCCGTGGTAAAGGCTTTCCCACATTTATAAAGCTGACACAGTATTTATGAACACTCGAGACATGCCAATCAAGATGAAGAAATCAATTGTTGCGATGCTATTCCTTAACAGCCTGTCGGCCTATGCCGCGGACGGGTTCCTGGTGAAAGATATTCACTTTGAAGGGCTCCAGCGCGTTGCGCCAGGCGCCGCTTTGCTGAGTATGCCGGTACGCGTTGGCGATACGCTGTCTGACGAAGATATCAGCAATACTATCCGCGCGTTGTTCACCACCGGGAACTTCGACGATGTGCAGGTTCTGCGTGACGATCATGTCCTGATTATTAAAGTCAAAGAGCGGCCGACGATTGCCGGTATCTCTTTCTCCGGCAACAAAACGGTGAAAGACGACATGTTAAAGCAAAACCTTGAGTCTTCTGGGGTGCGCGTGGGCGAGGCGCTGGATCGCACCACGCTGTCTTCTATCGAGCAAGGCATGGAGGATTTTTACTACAGCGTGGGCAAATACAGCGCCCGCGTAAAAGCGGTGATCACGCCATTGCCGCGTAACCGCATCGATCTGAAGCTGGTGTTCACCGAAGGGGTGTCGGCCAAAATCCAGCAGATAAACGTGATCGGCAATCAGGCCTTTCGCACGGACGAACTGCTCGCCAATCTGCAACTGCGCGATGACGTGCCCTGGTGGAATCTGGCGAGCGATCGCAAGTACCAGAAACAGAAATTGGCCGGCGATCTTGAAACCTTGCGCAGTTTTTACCTCGATCGGGGTTATGCAAACGTCAAAATCGACTCAACCCAGGTGAGCCTGACCCCGGACAAAAAAGGGATTTACATCACCATCAACCTTAACGAAGGCAGTCAGTACCTGCTGTCTGGCGTGGTATTGAATGGCAATATGGCGGGGCACTTGCCGCAGATTGCGGCCTTGACGAATATCCAGCCGGGCGAATTGTACAACGGTGCAAAAATCACGCGCATGGAAAATGACATCAAACAGCTGCTGGGGCGTTACGGCTACGCTTTCCCGCTGGTAGGGATAGAGCCTGAAATCAATCAGAAAGCCAAGACGGTAAAACTGCACGTCAATGTCGATGCCGGCAAGCGTTACTCGGTGCGCAGGCTCCGTTTTGAAGGCAACGGCACGTCGAAAGATTCCGTTTTGCGGCGCGAGATGCGGCAAATGGAGGGGGCGTGGTTAGGTAACGATCGGGTAGAACAGGGCAAGCAACGCCTGAATCGCACCGGCTTCTTCGAAACGGTGGAGGCGGAGACCCTGCGAGTGCCGGGATCGCCGGATCAGGTTGATGTTGTCTATAAGGTTAAAGAGCGCAATACGGGGACCTTTAACTTTGGGCTCGGTTACGGCACGGATAGCGGGGCCAGTTTTCAAGTGGGCGTCAGCCAGGACAACTGGCTGGGCAGCGGGAATATCGTCGGTTTTAATGGCACCAAAAGCGACTCTCAGACCTATATCGAACTGTCGATGACTGACCCTTATTTTACGGTGGACGGCGTAAGTTTAGGCGGGAAGATCTCTTATAACGACTACGACGCGGAAGATGACGATCTCTCCGAATACACCATGAAAAGCCTGGGCATCGGCGGCAATCTTGGCTTCCCGATCGGCGAAAACAGTTCGCTTGGCCTTGGCCTCGACTATGCCAATACCCGCCTGAGCGGGATGGCGCCGCAGGTGGCCATGTGGCGCTACCTTAAGTCGGTCAATGTAAACCCCGGTATCACCACGCAAGACAACGATAACGATGCCCGTTTCACGGCCAATGATTTCTTTACGAGCGTGGGGTGGAATTACAATACCCTCGACCGCGGTTTCTTCCCGACAGACGGGACCAGCGCCAGCCTGAACGCCAAGATTACCGTGCCGGGGTCGACCAACAGTTACTACAAGGTGACGTTCAGCGCCAATCAGTATCTGCCGTTGACCAGCGATAATAAATGGATCGTGATGGGGCGCACCAAAGCCGGCTATGCCGATGGTTTCGGCGGCCATGAGGTGCCGTTCTACGATAACTTTAATGCCGGCGGTTCCAGTAGCGTACGGGGTTTTTCTTCCAACAGTATCGGCCCAAAAGCGGTTTATTATCATTGCAGCGGCTCGGAGAGTGCCTACAGCGACTGTCCGGTCGACAAATCCGATGATGCCGTGGGCGGTAACGCCATGGCTATTGCCAGTACCGAGTTGATATTCCCGACGCCGTTCATTAATGACCGCTATGCCAATTCGTTGCGCACCTCAGTGTTTGTCGATGCCGGTACGGTCTGGGATACCCATTGGCAGAATACCTCGCAAACGCTCGCGGCAGGGATCCCGGACTACGGTGACCCGAGCAACGTCCGCGTTTCGGCCGGTATTGCATTGCAATGGCAATCGCCGTTGGGGCCGTTGTCCTTCTCCTATGCGTTCCCGATCAAAAAGTACGAAGGGGACAAGGCAGAGCAATTCCAGTTCAACATTGGTAAAACCTGGTAATCTGAAGGTAAAGCCTGCAAATTTCCTGTGGGCTTTATTTTCTGGTAATGGATTGATAATGAATAATAAAAACCAACCAACGGACGCACGATTTTTTTGCTGACACCTTACAGCAAACTTGTGTCTTTACTGTGCTAGACATCGATTAATTTCGTGATTGCTCATCATTCATTGCAGCGGAAAGGTGATCTTGTCCGCATTATTTTTCATTGTTATTCCGTTGTTATCGGAAAGGTGACTCAACTCTCTTTTTAATTGGCCGCCGAGCTCTATTTTTTCATTGTTTTAGCTAAAACCTTTCAGCTAACGTTAAGGACAGCACCATGAAAAAGTTAATTACACTTTCGGCGGTTATCTCTTTGATTTCATGCGCAGTAAACGCGCAGACCATTGTATTGACCGACACGGAAAAAGGCATTGAACAAGGCAATTGGCAGACCGACAGCCAAAAGCTGAACATCACAGGGGCAGGCTTCAGCTTACAGCAACAGGTGCTGCACGGCGGAAAACAGGAAGGATCCAAGGTGATCACCTTAAGCAGCGCGGGCCTGACGATTGCTCTGAGCCCGACACGCGGCATGAATATTCTGAATGTGAAGGGGTCCGACGTCCGGCTGGGCTGGGACTCACCGGTCACCGAGGTGGTCAACCCGGCTTATATCAATCTGGACAGCCGCAATGGGTTAGGGTGGTTGGACGGGTTTAATGAAATGATGGTGCGCTGCGGCTTTGAATGGACCGGGCACCCCGGCGTCGACAACGGCACGCTTTACACGCTGCATGGCCGCGCCGGCAACACGCCGGCCTCCAAAGTGGTGATCGAGATCGCCGAAAAAGCCCCGTACGAAGTCCGCATTCGCGGGTTGCTGAAAGAAAACACCTTCAAGAAAAGCAACCTGGAAACCTGGACCGAACTGCGCTATATCCCCGGCACACAATCGTTTTCAATCCACGATCGCGTGACTAATCGCGCCGATTACCCACGGGATTACGAAATCATTTACCACAGCAACTTTGGCAAACCGTTATTGGAAGAAGGTGCGGTATTCAGCGCCCCAATCAAGGAAATTTCACCCTTTAACGACTATGCCAAAGCAGGCCTGAAAGACTGGGCAACGTATCAGGGCCCGACCAAAGGCTTTGATGAAATGGTGTTCAACATCCTGCCTTATGCGGATGCGCAAGGCAAAACGCTCGCCATGCTGCACAACCGGCGCGGGGATCGCGGCGTGGCGATAGGTTTTGATACCCACCAGCTGCCGCTGCTGACATTGTGGAAGAATACGGATACCGAACGCCAGGGGTACGTCACCGGCATCGAACCGGGGACCAACTATGCCTATCCGGTGAAAATCGAACGGGAACAAGGGCGTATCAAACAGCTGCAGCCTGGCCAAAGCACCGACTTCGAACTGACCTATACCTTGCTGAAAGATGCTGAACAGGTGAAAGTGTACCAGGACAAGATCAAGACGCTGCAGGGGAGCAATCAGCCTAAACTGGTTGAGACGCCTATCGCGGTAGAGTAGTCGTCAGCAGGAACCGTACCGATCGCGGGCCAACTTTGTTGGCCCGTTTTGTTTTCTTGCGGCGCCGCTCATCGCTTAACGCTTGTGTCTGTCCGGGATAATCAAATCCCCGCGCAGCACGCAGGCGCCGAGCATATCCCGGGTTTTTTCCGTCAACCAACTGACGATACGCGCCGCCATGGCGTCCATGGAATATTCGATGGACGGGATCGCCGGAATGCCCGGCAAATGCAGCGAACCGGCCAGGCTAAAGACCATGATGTCGTCCGGTACGGATTTATTGAACGCCTGTAGCTGGGTAATCACCCGCTGCGCCTCCTGCTCGTCCGCCACCAGCAGCGCGTTGAAATTGAGCGTAGTGGCGTTATTGAGCAGCACCTGTACCGCAACGGAAGAGGTGGTCGAATCCATAAACACCAGGTTGCGATTGAACGGCAAAAAGTTGTTTTCCAGTGCGAGCTTATAACCCAGCAACACCTGATCGGCACAGCCGCCGGCATCCGGCTGGATCAAGGCTATTTGGCGTCTGCCCTGGCTAATCAGATAATTGCAGGCGCTTTCGGCGGCGAAAGCGTGGTCGAACTGAATGCTGTTAGGCGTGTCGGCCTCAACGCAATCGACCAGGATCACGTTGTCATGCGGGATGTTGAGCGGGAAACGGGCGCCGATAATCAGCACGTCGTCGCACAACCCGCAGGTGAGTTCGTCCAGCGCGTTCATCACGCCCGCTTTGGTATTGGCGAAACGCAGCAGCAGATGCTTTTGATGCTGGCTGAGCTGTTTTTCCAGCGCATAAAGATAACCTGTGGTTTGGTTAATGTTCTCCTGCGCGCAGATAACCCCGATGCAGCCCGTCGATTGGCTAAGCAATGATTGCGCTATGACGTTGGGCCGGTAATTGAGCTCTTCCGCCGCCTGCAATACCGCGAGACGGCTGGCTTCCTTAACGCCGCGCGATCCACTCAACACCCGCGAGACTGTGGCTTTTGACACCCCAGCTAAACGTGATACATCGTTGATTGTTGACATCTTTATCTCCTGACAGACCAAGCAGCAGCCTGTAAAAACCGATCCGGTAATGGCTCACATTATCGCCGCCAGCAGTATAACCGTTTTCCTTTTTTCATGGAAACCGATTTTCCACACCATGTCAAAACACCTCAAAACAAGACAAAAATATGTGATGGCAATCCAATAAAAATCCCTTGCGGTGGCTAGATTATGATGAGTATCACACTTCCATCCTCACTCGATGGAAAACGGTTTCCGTATGATATCCAATCACTCCCGCATTCAGGTTATTTACCCGTTGAGGAAGGTTGTCGATGTACAAAATCATGCTGTGTTGTTCCGCTGGGATGTCTACCAGCCTGCTGGTCAGGAAAATGGTGGAGGCGGCGAATGAAAGGGGGTTGCCGGTCGAGATCGACGCCTATGGGGTAGCCGAGTTCGATACGCAGTTTCCACGCTACCAGGTGGTGCTGCTGGGGCCGCAGGTAAAATATATGCTTAAAACACTGTCAGAAAAGGCTGCCGTCCAAGGCATACCCGTTCAGCCCATTGATCCGATGGACTACGGCATGCAGCGCGGTGAGAAGGTACTGGACTATGCTCTGTCGCTGATCGCAGCGGCGCACTAAAAAGGTGTTCCTATGAGTTCGTTATATCAGTCAATGATTGCCGTCATCGAGCAATCCATCACCCCGTTGGCCGGCCGCCTGGGGCAGCAGAAATATGTCATCGCCATCCGCGATGGCTTTACCGCCGCGTTGCCGTTTATGATTATTGGCTCGTTCATGTTGGTCTTCATCTTTCCGCCGTTCTCCGCCGACACCACGAACAGCTTTGCGCGTGGCTGGCTGGATTTTTCGCAGACTTACCGTGCGCAGCTGATGTTGCCGTTCAACCTGAGCATGGGGGTGATGACTTTCTTCATCTCCGTGGGAATTGGCGCCAGCCTCGGGCGGCAGTTTAATCTCGACCCTGTAATGTCCGGCCTGCTGGCATTTATGGCCTTTTTGCTGGTGGCGGCCCCTTATGCAGACGGCAAAATATCCACCCAGTATCTCTCCGGACAAGGGATTTTCACCGCCCTGATCACCGCCATTTACTCAACCCGTGTTTACGCCTGGCTCAAACAGAACAACGTCACTATTCGATTGCCGAAAGAGGTGCCTACCGGGGTGGCGCGTTCGTTTGAGATCCTGATCCCTGTGCTGGTGGTGATTGGTACGTTGCATCCGCTGAATCTGTTTATCGAAGCGCAAACCGGGATGATCCTGCCGCAGGCGATTATGCATCTGCTGGAACCGCTGGTGTCCGCCTCGGATTCGCTGCCTGCCATTTTGCTGTCGGTATTGCTGTGCCAGATTTTCTGGTTCGCCGGTATTCACGGTGCGCTGATCGTCACCGGCATCATGAACCCGTTCTGGATGGCGAACTTGTCGGTAAATCAGGCGGCGCTGGCGGCGGGAACGGCATTACCACACGTTTATTTGCAAGGTTTCTGGGATCACTATCTGCTGATTGGCGGCGTCGGCTCGACCTTACCGCTGGCTTTCCTGCTGTTGCGCAGCCGCGTTGCGCACCTGCGCACCATCGGCAAAATGGGCGTGGTGCCGAGCTTCTTTAACATCAATGAACCGATCCTGTTTGGTGCGCCGATCATCATGAACCCGATGTTGTTCATTCCGTTCGTCTGCGTTCCTATGGTCAACGCCGTACTGGCCTATACCGCGACGCGTTTGGGATGGCTGGCGCAGGTGGTCTCGCTCACGCCGTGGACTACGCCGGCACCCATCGGCGCCTCTTGGGCGGCGAACTGGGCGTTCAGCCCGGTAGTGATGTGCGTTATCTGTATGGTGATGTCCGCCCTGATGTACTTGCCGTTCCTGCGTGCCTACGAGCGCTCTTTAATGAAAACCGAAGAGCAAAAAGCGCAAAGCGGTGCACCGCTGGCCGGAACCGTCGGCAGCAACTGATATTTAATGGAGAACCGAATCATGAAATACGCATTTCCCGAGCACTTTTGGTGGGGCAGCGCCAGCTCCGCGCTGCAAACCGAAGGGGACAGCCGACAGGGCGGCAAAAGCCCGACAATCTGGGACACCTGGTACGCTAATCAACCCTGGCGCTTTCATCAGCAGGTTGGCCCGCAGGAGACGTCGACCTTTTACCGGAACTGGCGCCAGGATATCGCGCTGCTGAAACAGCTCAACCATAACAGTTTTCGTACCTCCCTCAGTTGGTCGCGGCTGATCCCGGACGGAACGGGAGAGGTGAATCCGCAAGCGGTAGCGTTTTATAACAACGTGATTGATGAGCTGCTGGCGCAGGGCATCAAGCCGTTTATTACGCTGTTCCATTTTGACATGCCGATGGCGATGCAGGAGAAGGGCGGCTGGGAAAACCGTGACGTGGTCGCGGCCTTTAGCCGCTATGCGCAGGTTTGTTTTGAGCTGTTTGGCGACCGGGTAATGCATTGGTTCACCTTCAATGAGCCGATTGTGCCGGTCGAAGGCGGCTACCTGTATGATTTCCACTACCCCAACGTGGTCGACTTTAAGCGGGCGGCGACGGTGGCATACCACACGGTGCTGGCGCATGCGTCGGCGGTACGGGCGTTTCGGGCCGGGCTTTACGCCGGGGAGATCGGTATCGTGCTGAACCTGACGCCGTCTTACCCGCGTTCGCAAAATCCGGCGGATGTGAGTGCCGCACACCACGCCGACCTGCTGTTTAACCGCAGTTTCCTCGATCCGGTGCTGCGTGGCGAATATCCGGCCGATCTGGTGGCATTGCTGAAAACCTGGGATCAGCTTCCGGCCTGCCAGCCCGGCGATCGGGCGCTGATTGCCGAAGGAAAGATTGACCTGCTCGGTGTTAATTATTATCAGCCACGCCGCGTGAAATGCCGTGACAGCGCCGTAAACCCACTGGCGCCCTTTATGCCTGAATGGTTATTCGAAAACTATGAAATGCCCGGCAGAAAAATGAACCCTTATCGCGGCTGGGAAATTTACGAACCGGGTATTTATGACATTCTGACAAATTTGCGCGTTAACTATGACAATCCGCGCTGTTTTATTTCCGAAAACGGCATGGGTGTGGAAAACGAACAGCGTTTTCTTGAAAACGACCAAATCAACGATCGCTATCGTATTGAATTTGTCTCCGAACACCTTAAATGGCTGCATAAAGGCATTAGCGAAGGCAGCAATTGCCTCGGCTATCACATGTGGACGTTTATTGATAACTGGTCATGGTGCAACGGATATAAAAATCGCTACGGCCTGGTGCAATTGGATTTAGCCAGCCAGCAACGCACCGTCAAGAAAAGCGGGGAGTGGTTTGCCGCTACCGCCGCAGAAAATGGGTTTAACGAACAGGAGACAAATGATGATTGAATTGGAAGAAGCGGTCATGGAGATTATCGTCAATGCCGGCCAGTCGCGCAGCCTGTGCTTTGAGGCACTGCGCGCCGCACGAGAAGGCAACATCGGCGAAGCCAAAGCGCTGTTGCAGCAGGCCGATGGTTTCTCGCGCCAGGCGCATCAGATGCAAACCAAGCTGATCGAGCAGGATGCCGGTGAAGCCCGGCAACCAATGACTTTAATTATGGTACACGCGCAGGATCATTTAATGACGTCTTTACTGGCGCGTGAATTATCGGAAGAGATCATTCATCTTTACCAACGCTAATAACACATTGTTCATTCCAACAAGGGGAAATAATTACGAAGATTATTTAACTGTTCTGTACCCATACAAATAATAAAGAATCAGCTTGTTTTGGTGATAGCACGGTTGTTTTTTAAAACCAGAACAGGATGGCTGTTATCTAAAAATAAACCAGCCCACACAATATCATTAACGCTGCCCTCAGGCGGCGGAGAGGATCACGTGTGTACAATTGAGATAACCATGAAAATATATAATAAATTGCCAATAGCGCTGGCGGTAATGGCCGCTCTTTGCTCTGGATCCGTACTCGCTCAAGAATTTACGCAAGAACAAATCGATGCCATCGTGGCCAAAGCGGTAGATAAAGCCCTGGCGCAACGGCAGGCGAAAATAGATGCCGCCGTAAACAAAAAGGCCGATGTGATTACCGAGCCGCAAAGCACCGCCCAGTCACCGGATATGGCGATCCCGTTTGGCGTCAAATTTTCCGGTTACGCCCGCTATGGCGCGCAGTTCCAGGGCGGCGATCAGAAATTCGTCGGCGTTGACGGTTCCTACAACGGCGCGTCCGCGCTGGGCCGTTTGGGCAACGAAGGCAATGGCGGCGAATTCCAGCTCTCTAAAGCGTTCAAAGGCGATAACGGCGCAATTTGGGACATCAATGTGATGTTCGACCATTGGGGCGATGAGGTGAACCTCAAAAAAGCCTACGCCGGCGTCACCAATATTCTGGCCTCCAATCCGAATGCCTATCTGTGGGCCGGCCGCGATTTTCATCAGCGTCCGCAACAGGGCATCAACGACTATTTCTGGATGAATCACGACGGTCAGGGCGCCGGGGTGAAGAACTTTGATATCGGCGGCGTGCAGTTTGACGTCGCCGCCGTCGCTGCCGTGGAATCCTGTGATCCGAGAGTGGCGGAGGACGAAGCCAACCCGTCGCGTATCACTTGTACCGGTGGCTCAGGCACCGGTGATAAAGGCAACTACGCGCTGACCTCAAAAATTCACGGTATGAAGGTTGGCCCGCTGGATTTGGAGCTTTACGCCAACTACGGCTTTGACTCGAAAGCGGTGGAAAGCGATGACCGCCTGAAGGCTTGGCAGGGTGGCGTGGTGCTGAGCCATACCGGCGACAAAGGCGTGAACAAGGTCATCGCCCGTTACTCCAACAATGCGGATAACAGCGTCTACAACAAAACGGACGAGTTGACGGCGGTCTACGCCAGCTTTGAAGGGAACTACAAGTTTACCCAACAGGCGCAGGTGGAATACCTGCTCGCTTTCCATGATTATTCCAACGACGCCGACGGCGCTGATAATCGCCGCAACTACGGCGCGATTGTGCGGCCGATGTATTGGTGGAACGACGTGCATTCAACCTGGCTGGAGGCGGGCTACCAACGGGTAGACTACGATCAGGGCGGCGATAACCACGGCTGGAAACTCACACTGTCGCAGAATATTTCGATTGCGATGGGGCCGGAGTTCCGCCCTATGCTGCGCTTCTACGTCACTGGCGGTGAAGTGGATAACAAACATACCGCTCGCGTGAATGGCACCGACGACGATACCCAACTGGATTCGTTCAACGTCGGCGCAATGTGGGAAGCCTGGTTCTGATAACAAACCCACGGGGTGGCTGCAGAGGTAGCCACCCCCGTTGCCCTTTCTATTTGTTGTCGGTGAGCAGCAAGTTTCGTTGAATGAAATCGTCAATGTCTTCTTCCGCTTGTTTCAAAGCTTGCGCAGAAGGCAGGGTAAAAAGATGTTCACCGTAACCAAACAGCATGGCGTCCAGTTGCCGCGCTACGCGTTGTGGATCAACGTGGCGAAACGTTTTTTCCTCCATGCCTGATTCGATGATATGAGTCAGCACCTGATGCCACTCGGCTAAAAAAGACTGCATCAGATCTGAATAAGCTTCGTTATATGTGGAGAGCAGCCATAAGGAACCATACAGCTTCCTGGTAGGGTCCGGCGTTTCGGATATCATGCCATCAATAAATTCTTGCAGTTTCTGAGCGGCGGGTAAGGGCGCAATGAGAGTGCGAAATTCTTCCAGTTCGCGGTGCATGAAGTTTGTTAAGGCTTCGAGGCTCAGGGATTGCCAGTCTTTAAAATAGTGATAAATATGACTGCGAGAGATGCCTACGTACTCGGTAAGCTCGCGCGTGGTGACTTTCTCAATGCCTTTTTCTATAAACAGTTCTACAACGCCATGCAGAATTTTGTCTCTCATCAGCTCAGACTTGCCTTTCATCTCTTTCCTCCCATTGACTTTGAGCAACCGCTCAAATAGCATGAATTCATTGTTTTGAGCAACCGCTCTAATTTTAATTTTAACAGAAACAACCACAATGAACAGTCAAAACATTACGGCACCACCCGTGGCTGGCAGCGCATCCAACACGTTGAAATCACTGGCAAGGCGCCACCGAAAAAAGTTGTTTTTTACCTTCCTGCTGGTTGTTGCAGAGAACGTCATGTATCTGCTGTATCCGATGCTGGCCGGCATTTCCATTAATGCCATTTTGTCGGGGCAGATGTTAAACGCGATGCTGTATGGCGTGATGATCTTATTCATGTGGTGCCTTGGCGCTGCACGCCGAAGCGTGGATACACGCACCTTTGCCAGAATTTATGCCGCGTTGGCGGTATCGGTGGTCATGACGCAACGCAAAAACAGGCTCAACCCTTCAACCGTGGCCGCGCGCGTAGCCTTATCGAGAGAGTTCGTCGATTTCTTCGAGTTGCATTTGCCTACGCTCATCACGTCGCTGGCCGCCATGCTAGGGGCCGCCGTGATGTTGCTGGTCATTGAATTCTGGGCGGGTGTCGCTTGTCTGGTCATACTGACCTTTCTGGCCTGTTTCCTTTCCCGTTATGCCCATAAAAACGAAGCGCTGTACAACAAGCTTAATAACCGCCTTGAAAAAGAAGTGGATTTCGTTAATAAGGCCACCGTGCTTTCCCTCGAGAGGCATTATTTGACACTGGCCAAATTGCGCATACGGCTCTCCGATCGCGAAGCGTTGGGGTATTTGTCGATTGGTGCGCTGGTTGCCTTGTTGTTTAGCCTGACCATTGCATGGATGACTCAGTCGGCGGGCATCACTGCCGGCCATATTTACTCGGTAATGACGTATATGTGGATGTTTGCCACAAGCCTTGATGACGGCCCGCAGCTATTGGAAAAATACTCAGAGCTTAAAGACATTGGTAAGCGGGTGAACACCGAGACCGGGGAGGGAGGTTAGCGCTTTTCGGTTTTTTAACTGTGCATGAAGAAGGTATACCGGGCCTCTAAATCGCTTTTAAATCAATACGGGTATCATTAAATGTCCCAGTTCTTTATTGAACGGCCAGTTTTTGCCTGGGTGATAGCGCTATTCATTATTCTTGGCGGTATTTTGGCCATTCCCCAATTGCCGGTGGCCCAATATCCGGCCGTTGCACCGCCCAGCGTGTCGATAACCGCTACCTATCCCGGCGCTACGCCGGAGACAATGAACACCTCAGTGATCTCCCTTCTCGAGCGTGAAATATCGGGGGTCGATAACCTGCTTTATTTTGAGTCGTCCAGCGACACGTCGGGGATCGCGTCCATTACGGTGACGTTTAAACCCGGCACAGACATCAAACTCGCCCAGGTGGATATTCAGAACCAAATAAACGTGGTTGAACCTCGCCTCCCGCAAGTGGTGCGCCAAAATGGCGTGAACGTTGAGGCTGCGAACTCGGGCTTTCTGATGATGGTGGGGTTGAAGTCACCTTCCAGACAATATCAGGAAGCCGATCTGAGCGACTATTTTGCCCGTAATGTCACCGATGAGCTGCGTCGGGTACCTGGGGTCGGTAAAGTCCAGTTATTTGGGGCAGAGAAGGCCATGCGCATCTGGCTGGACCCCGTCAAAATGTTCACTTATAAGCTGTCGGTTAATGATGTGATCACCGCGCTTAGCCAACAAAACCTTTTTGTTTCGCCGGGCAGCATTGGCGATGAGCCGGCGGCAACCGGGCAGCGGGTGACTTATCCGCTTACGGTGAAAGGACAGCTCTCTTCTCTGGCGGAATTTCGCAATATTACGATTAAAGCGAACGGCAATGGCTCGCGCTTAACGCTGGCGGATGTCGCTCGAGTGGAATCAGGTCTGCAAAGCTATGCATTTGCGATCCGTGAGAATGGCTTGCCCGCGACGGCGGCTGCGATCCAGCTTGCCCCTGGCGCGAACGCCATCAGTACGGCTGAAGGGATCCATGCGCGTCTTGCGGAACTCTCGGTAAACCTGCCGCAGGGGATGACGTTTTCTGTTCCTTTCGATACGGCGCCGTTTGTCAAACTGTCGATCGAGAAAGTCGTCCAGACCTTCATTGAAGCGATGGTGCTGGTCTTCCTGGTGATGCTGCTTTTTCTGCACAAAATACGTTGCACTCTTATTCCCGCCATTGTGGCGCCGGTGGCGTTGTTGGGCACATTCACCATCATGCTGTTCAGCGGTTTTTCCATTAATGTCCTGACAATGTTCGGCATGGTACTGGCTATCGGCATTATTGTGGATGATGCGATCGTGGTCGTGGAGAATGTGGAACGCCTGATGGAAGAAAAGGCGCTGTCGCCGAAACAGGCTACACGCGAGGCAATGAAAGAAATTACCCCCGCAATTATCGGCATTACCCTGGTGTTGACTGCCGTATTTATCCCGATGGGTTTTGCCAGTGGCTCGGTCGGCGTCATTTACCGACAGTTTACGCTCTCGATGGCCGTGTCCATTCTGTTTTCAGCCTTTTTGGCCCTGACGCTGACGCCGGCCCTCTGCGCGTCCTTATTGAAACCGCACGCCCAAAAAGAAGGCCCCGGTGGCAAATTTTCACGCGGGTTCAATCGCTATTTTAACGCCTTATCCGTTCGTTATCAGTCAGGACTGAGATATGTGTTGAAGCGTACCGGGAGAACGATACTGCTTTATGTCGCGATTTGCGGCGCACTGCTGGTGGCCTTGCAGAACCTGCCTTCATCATTTTTGCCGGAAGAGGATCAGGGCTATTTCATGTCATCGATTCAACTGCCTTCAGATGCCACTATGGCGCGGACGCGCGACGTGGTGGAGCGTTTCGAAGCGACCATAGCTACGCGTCCGGTTATCGCGAACAATATCTCGATCCTCGGTTTTGGTTTTTCGGGGTCGGGCCCCAATACGGCGCTGGCGTTTACCACGTTAAAAGACTGGCAATATCGGAACGGCGAGACCGCTCAGGACGAAGCCGATTTTGTTCAGACAGCATTAAGCAGCGTACCTGACGCCACCACCCTAAGCCTGTTGCCACCGGCTATTTCTGATATGGGGACCTCATCGGGGTTCACGCTGTATATTGAAGACCGTGCCGGAAAAGGTTATTCCGCGTTGAGGCAGGCGACGGAAAAACTTGTCGATCTTGCCAATCAAAGTTGGGTATTAATGGATGTTTACATTGATGGCTTAGCGGAGGGCATCAGTGTTTCACTGAATGTCGACAGGGAAAAAGCGGAAGCCTTCGGCGTTTCTTTTGACGATATTAGCCAGGCGATATCTGCCGCTTCGGGTTCTTATTATGTGAATGACTATACGGACAACGGCCGTGTTCAGCAGGTTATCGTCCAGGCCGACACTGCTTACAGAATGCAGTTAACGGATTTACTGAAGGTTTCAGTCAAAAACAAAACGGGCGAAATGGTGCCGCTTTCCGCCTTCGTTACTGCTGCCTGGGCTCAGACACCACGCCAATTAAACCGATATCAGGGGTATCCTGCGTTAAAGGTGACGGGCAGCGCTGCGCCTGGTGAGTCCAGCGGTGCCGCCATGGCGGAAATGGAGCGGTTGGCGAGCGAATTGCCCCAGGGGTTTAAAGCCGAATGGGCCGGCAGTGCATTACAGGAAAAAGAATCCACCGCTCAGCTCCCCATGCTTATTTTGCTCTCTATCCTGGTCGTATTTATGGTGCTGGCCGCGCTCTATGAAAGCTGGTCAACGCCTTTGGCGGTGATGTTGGTCGTGCCATTGGGCCTGGCAGGGGCGGTATGTGCGGTCATCGTGGCAGACATGTCGAATGATGTCTTTTTTAGAGTGGGGATGATCACCATCATCGGACTTTCTACCAAAAATGCCATTTTGATCGTCGAGTTCGCCCGGCAGTTGCGTGCTCAGGGGATGGATATCATTGCCGCGACATTGCTGGCGGCCAAACAACGGCTGCGGCCAATTATGATGACTTCACTGGCCTTTACGCTGGGCGTCGTGCCGTTGATGCTCGCTACCGGCGCCAGTGACAAAACCCAGCACGCCATTGGTACAGGCGTCTTTGGCGGCATGATCAGCGGGACGTTGCTGGCGATATTTTTTGTGCCGGTGTTTTATATTTCCGTCATGCGTCTGTTTGAAAAAAAGTAAATGCGTGTACCCTGCACCGGAAATGGCCCGGTGCAGGATAATGGCTCAGAGTAACAGACGGCGGATATCGGCCAACAGACCGGTCAGATAAACGCTAAAACGAGCGGCGAGGGCACCGTCAATCACCCGGTGGTCGTAGCTCAGCGACAACGGCAACAGCAGGCGGGGAATAAACTCCCTATCGTCCCACACCGGTTGCCAACACGCGGTCGAGATCCCCAGTATCGCGACCTCCGGCGCATTGATGATCGGGGTAAACGCCAGCCCGCCAATGCCCCCCAGCGAGGACAACGTGAAGCAGCCACCGCTCATCTCTGAGGCTGTCAATACGCCTTCACGCGCCTTTTTGCTCAATGCGGCGATCTCCTGCGCCAACTGCGTCACGCTTTTTTCATCGACGTTGCGCACTACCGGCACCACCAATCCCTGTGGTGTTTCCACGGCAAAACCAATGTGCAGGTACTTCTTCATAATCAGCTGTTTGCCGTCGATATCCAGCGAAGCATTGAACTGAGGAAACGCCCTTAACGCGACGGAGCTGGCTTTGAGCAGAAATGCCAGCAGGGTAATTTTCACGCCTTCCGGGCCGTTTTCACGGTTCAGCGTTGCCCGCAGCGCTTCCAACTCGGTAATATCGGCATGATCATGGTGCGTTACATGCGGGATCAACGCCCAGTTTCGGCTCAGGTTAGCGGCCGACATCGTTTGGATCCTCGTTAGCGGCCGGCGTTCGGTTTCGCCGAACCGGCTGAAATCGACCTCAGGCCACGGCAGCAACGCCGCTGCGAGTGTTGACGTTGCCTGAGGTTGAGCGCTCAGAGCGGATCTGACATGTTGCATAACGTCATTGCGGGTAATGCGCCCCTGTCGGGCGCTGCCGGTTAACCGCTGCAGGTCCACCCCAAGCTCGCGAGCCAAACGGTACACCAGCGGACTGGCATAAGCTGCAGTACCCGGGCGGGCCGGCGCTGTCGGTTCTCTGACGGCAACGGGCATGGCCGGCACGGGTGAGGGCGCTGGTACGGCAACGTTCACCGGCAGCGGTTCGCTTGGCGTCTCTTCTTCGACCTCAATGGCGGCGATCGGGCTACCGGCCGACAGCCTGTCATTCGGTTTGACCAGCAGCTCGGTGACGCGGCCACTGAAGGTGGCGGGGATCTCCAGCGTCGCCTTGTCGGATTCCAGGGTAATCAACCCCTGGTTCAGCGCAATGTAATCCCCCACGGCAACCAGTATCTCGACCAGCGGAATTGGCTGGTCGTCGCCGATGTCCGGCACCACGGCATGTCTTATTTCTGGCATCTTGATTCCCTGTGATCCTAAGGTGGCAAATCTGTCACTTATCGTTATGAATAGGGATCAGACATAGGCCGGATCCGGCTTATCGCTGTCGATGCCATAGCGTTGCAGGGCCTGGCTGACCAGCGTCGGCGCGATTTTGCCTTCATCGGCCAGGGCCTTAAGCGCTGCCACTGCGATGAAATAGCGATCCACCTCGAAGCAGCGCCGCAGCGATTCTCGGGTGTCCGAGCGGCCAAAGCCGTCAGTACCCAGTGCCACGAAACGGCGATCCTGAACGTAGGGGCGGATTTGGTCGGCGACGATTTTCATGTAATCCGTCGCGACCACCAATGGACCCACGTGGCCTTTCAGGCATTGAGCGACATAGCTGGTGCGCCCCGGTTGTTCAGGATGCAGCAGGTTCCAACGCTCGGTTTTCATTCCCCCGCGGCGCAGTTCGGTCAGGCTGGTGGCGCTCCATATCTCGCTGGCGATGGAGAAGTCATCGGCCAGTAACCGGGCGGCGGCGATCACCTCACGCAAAATGGCTCCGCTGCCCATTAATTGCACCTGTGGCTGGTGGTCTGCCGGTGCGGATTGGAACAGATACATGCCTTGCAAGATCCCGGCTTCGGCGCCTGCCGGCATCTCAGGTTGCGGGTAATTTTCATTGAGCAAAGTGATGTAGTAATAAATATCCTGTTGTTCTGCATACATGCGTTGGAGGCCATTTTGCACAATGGTCGCCAGTTCATAGGGGAAGGTGGGATCGTAAGATATACAAGAGGGGATCACGGATGAGAGGACGTGACTGTGGCCGTCATCGTGCTGCAGACCTTCGCCCATCAGTGTAGTGCGGCCCGATGTGGCACCCAGCAGGAAACCGCGCGTGCGAGCATCGGCGGCGGCCCAGGCCAGATCGCCGACGCGCTGTAGCCCGAACATGGAGTAAAAGATATAAAACGGAATGGTGGTCAAGCCATGGTTGCTGTACGCGGTGCCGGCGGCGATCCAAGAGGCGATGGCTCCGGATTCATTAATACCTTCTTGCAGGATTTGCCCCTCTTTCGCTTCTTTGTAGTAGCTGAGCTGGCCCGCATCCTGCGGAGTATAGAGTTGGCCAAGGTAAGAGTGGATGCCAATCTGGCGGAACAAGCCTTCCATGCCAAAGGTGCGTGATTCATCCGGCACGATCGGTACTACCCGCTCGCTCAACTGCGGATCTTTCAGCAGAGTGCTGAGGATGCGAACAAAGGCCATGGTAGTCGAAGCGCCGCGTTCGCCACTGTCTTTCAACAGGGCTGAAAATGCGCTCAACGGCGGGATCGGCAGCGTTTCTGCCGTGGCAATGCGCGCAGGCACATATCCACCCATTTGGCTGCGACGGGCAGCGAAATAGCGCGCTTCCTCACTGTCTGGCGCGGGTTTCAGATAAGGCATTTCCTCCAGTTGAGCGTCGCTGACCGGCAGCGCGAAGCGATCGCGGAAGGCACGTACTGCGTCGGCGCTCATTTTTTTCAACTGGTGGTTAATGTTTTGGCCTTCTCCCGCTTCACCCATGCCAAATCCCTTAACGGTTTTAGCCAGGATCACCGTCGGTTGCCCACTGTGGCTGCTGGCTTGCGCATAAGCTGCGTACACTTTTTCCGGATCGTGGCCACCGCGGGTCAGTGCCCAGATCTCTTCGTCCGTCATGTCTGCCACCAGTTGCAGCAATTGCGGGTATTTACCGAAGAAGTGTTCACGCACGTAAGCACCGCTTTGCGATTTAAAGGTCTGATAATCGCCGTCGACGCATTCCATCATGCGCTGGCGCAGCAGGCCGCTTTGGTCGCGTTCCAGCAACGCATCCCAGCCACCGCCCCACATCACTTTGATTACCTGCCAGCCGGCTGCGCGGAAGGTGGCTTCCAGCTCCTGGACAATCTTGCTGTTGCCGCGCACCGGGCCATCCAGCCGCTGGAGGTTGCAGTTGACGACAAAGATCAGATTATCCAGTTTCTCACGCCCGCCAAGTGCGATCGCGGCCAGAGATTCCGGTTGATCCATCTCGCCATCGCCCAGGAAGGCCCAGACTTTGCGACCCTGAGGGCTTTTTAACCCGCGATATTCCAGATAGCGCATAAAGCGGGCCTGATAGGCGGCAGTGAGCGGCCCGAGGCCCATGGAAACCGTTGGAAATTGCCAGAAGTCGGGCATCAAACGGGGATGCGGGTAGGAGGACAGACCATCGCGATCGGCTTCCCGGCGGAAATTGTCCAACTGCGCTTCGCTGACGCGGCCTTCCAGATAGGCGCGGCCGTAAATGCCCGGCGCCGAATGGCCCTGAATGTAGATCATATCGCCATCAAAGCTGTCGGTGCGGCCGCGGAAGAAGTGATTAAACCCAACTTCATACAGCACGGCGGCGGAGGCATAAGTGGCAATGTGTCCTCCGACATTGGAATGTTTCCCGGCGCGCAATACCATGACCATCGCGTTCCAGCGCACATAGGCGCTCAATCGCTGTTCCAACTCGAGGTTGCCAGGGTAGACCGGCTGCCGTTCTCTTGAAATGCTGTTGAGGTAAGGAGTGGTGACCCGGCCATGCAAGTCGCCGTGCCGGATGACATCCTGATCGAGCAATTGATCGATCAGATAGTGAGTGCGCGTGCGGCCTTCGGCCGTATGAACGGCGTCCATTGCTGCCAGCCACTCGTGGGTTTCCTGCGAGTCGACATCAGGTGAGTTCATGACAATTCTCCAAGTGCGATTAACCGGCTCGGCGAGCCGGGTTTGGGTTACCTGCGTCAATCCATCCCATGACTGAGCAAGACTTATTATCAATTGCAATTGCAACAATGGCGACGAGCATACTATCAGTGTAAAATGCAATTGCAAATGCAATCGTATCTGGAAGGAAAATGCATCATGTCTTCAGGTGAACCCGATCTGTGGTTTTCTTATGTGCGATCTCATCGGCTGATGATCCGCGAAATTGAGCAGCGTTTGTCGCAGGCGGGGCTACCGCCTTACGCCTGGTATGACACGCTGTGGGGACTGGAGAGCCACCCGCAAGGTTCACGCAGAATGCATGAGCTGGCGGATGTACTGGTGATCGAACGCTATAACCTGACCCGGCTGGTCGACCGGCTGGAAAAAGAGGGATTGGTGAGCCGCATTCGTTCGGCCGAGGACGGCCGGGCGGCGTTTGTGAGCATCACAGCAAAGGGGAAAGAGTTGCGCAAACGGATGTGGGCCATTTATCAGGCCACGGTGGCCGAGCTGTTCCTCAGGCAGTTTACTCCGGATCAGCAGGCGGTATTTGCCACCGCGCTGGATAACGCTTCAGCGGCGGCGCGCCGTCTGCACGAATAGGGCTGTGCTTGGTTACCTTATGAACCGCTTAAGTGCAGCCTTGGCCAGAGAAGAAACGCGCCGGCCGATAACTTTCAAGCATTTCCAGCGACTTACCGCTGACCAACTCTTCACTTATCATCCTCCCCAAAGTGGCTGCGCAGGTCACTGCCGGATGCATCACCGCCACGTAAACGCCTGTTGCATCTCCCATGAATCCGATGACCGGGCATCCATCTTCCGGCACAGGCCGCAGCCCCACCGATTGGCTAAGCAACTGCGCCGACTCTGTGCCTTTTAAGGCGACTTTCATCGCCGCGAGCGTGTCAGAGGCGACGCCATCAATTCCGCCCGTTGTCGGATAATCTTCCACTGCTAAAATATCGCCGTTGCGGGTATGGCGAACCTCTATGTCATGGCCTGAAATCAGGGTGTTAACTACGTGGCCTGTCACGCCGTACCGCAATAAAATGGCCGGTGAAGCCATGATCGGAAGCGGGGTGCCAATGGAATCGAGCAGGTGCGAGATGCCCGTTCCGCACGCCAGGATGAGGCAATCCGCCTGCAATACGCCCTCCGGAGTCTCGATACCGGTAATTTTGTTTCCTTCTCGGGTCAAGCCAATTACCGCAGTCTGGCTTTTCAGCGTGGCCCCGAGACTACAGGCTTTATCCAGCAGGACGCGGGTGGCGTCTATGGGATCAACGGCCCCATCTTGCTGTGCATAATAAGCCCATTGCGGCGGGTTATTCAGCGCAGGTTCAAGCTGGGATATGCCAGGTTGCCGAAGCAAGTGATCGTCGGCCTGGCTCTCCAGTGAAGAATCGTCGTAACTGAGCGCTCCCGTCCAGTTCACCCAGAGTTCCGGTATCTCTTTTTCCAGCCGGCACCAATCCGCCACCGAGGCGCGACGAAGAAGGGCATCTGGCGCATCATCACTCACCGTAGTGTGTATCCAGCCAAAAGAGCTGCCGGTAGCCCCAGACGCTGGTTGGCTTTTATCGATAACGGTCACTTTTATCCCGCGGCTGGCCAGGTGATAGGCTATCGATGCCCCCATAATTCCCGCGCCCACAACAATCATGTGTTTTTCTGTGGCATACATGCCGAATCCCTCGTGTCACTGTCCGTTCAATAAAGAATTTTGCCGGCCTCGCAGGCTATATCATTCCGGCAGCACCATCTGGATTGCGCGTGTGCCAATCTCGGCCCCGGTGACGGTATCAATGGCTATAGCGTTGATGTCAGTTCCCGCCTCGGCATCCAGCAGACGGAGCAACTTGCCTTCGCCACGGTGCTTTCTCCCCCAGGCGCCAATCATGATAAGCACCGGCAAAAAGTCGCGGCCGGCCTCTGTCAAAATATACTCTTCACGTAATGGGCGCTCCGAATACTGCCGCTTCTCAAGCAGATTCTCCTCGGTCAACATCGCCAGCCGTTTGGTCAGCATGGTGGGGGCAATCCCCAGGCTTTTGCGGAACTGATCAAAGCGCGTCATCCCGGAATTGGCATCACGCAGGATCAGCATAGTCCAGGCATCGCCGAGAAAAGCGACGCTGCGGGCGATAGGGCAGATGTTTTCAGAATAGGAATTTGTGCTCATAGCTTTTACCTCACTAACTACTGAAACGATACTATCATGCAGGATCGCCTGCGCCGACTTTTTATTACTATCATTTCTGTATTGACTAACTACTAAAACGATACTAACTTAAACCGGGTCATCACTGCAACCTGACGGTGCCGGTACGTGCCAGCGGCACATTTATCCATCACTGATATCTCTATTGCACTGCGGAATGTGAAACCACACAGCCTTTTGGAAAAGATCACTATGAAAAAGACCGTTTTAATTACAGGTGCATCATCGGGTTTTGGACTGATGCTCGCCAACAGCCTTCACCAGCAGGGGTTTACCGTTATCGGCACCAGCCGTGAACCTGAGAAATACGCGGCTAACGTCCCGTTCAAGCTGTTGAAGTTGAATATTGACGACGACAGCTCAATGACCTCGTTTGTTTACGAATTATTCCAGTTCACCAAACAGCTGGATGTGCTGGTCAATAATGCCGGTTTTATGGTGACCGGCCTTGCCGAAGAAACGCCGATTGAACTGGGCAGACAACAATTTGAAACCAACTTCTGGGGCACGGTTAAGCTGACGAATGCCTTGCTGCCTTATTTCAGGGCGCAAAAACAAGGGCAAATTATTACGGTCAGTTCTATTGTTGGCCTGATCGGCCCACCAAACCTGTCTTATTACACGGCTTCCAAACACGCCGTTCAGGGTTATTTCAAATCTCTGCGCTTCGAGCTGGATCAATTCAATATCAAAGTCAGCATGGTCGAGCCGATGTGGTTTAAAACCAACCTGGCCCACAATGCCATTTCCGCAGAAGGCCGTGACATTGCCGACTACAACACCTATCGCAAACAAGCCATGGCCGCAACGCAGAAGGGCATTGATGAAGCCGAAGCGCCTGATGCGGTGATCAAAACCATTTCCGGCCTGATAACGGCGAAGAAACCGAAATTCAGCAATCCTGTGGGGAAAATGAGCAGAATAATCCTGTTCCTTCAGCACCACATGCCAAAAATCTTTGAAGGTGAAATTCTGAAAAGCGTGAAGTCTGCATAAGCAGAAATAATGTCTGCGACGTTTAAATGAAATTTAAATGACTTCAATGAAGGACTGACCATGAAATATTATCTGTGCAAATTTATACCGCCGCGAGCGAATTTCCTGACCACGATGTCTGCTGACGAACAAAAATGGATGCAGCAGCACGGTGACTTTTTGAACGAGCTGCTTGCCCAGGGGGTGATCGTGGCTCATGGCCCGGTGATTGATGAAAAGGGCGGCTATGGCGTCTCGCTCTACCAAATTCCCGATGAGCAGGATATCGCGGCCATCACAGCGGAAGATCCCATTGTGAAGAATGGCGTTGGCCACTATGAGCATTACTCCATGCTGCATTTGAAAGCCCGCGGCTAACCTCAGGCGACGAAAGGTTATCGCCCGTGAGAGGGAGTTATCCCGTTACCACACCTCGAAGGGTAAAGAGTGCTCTTCGAGGCCTGAGGCCGTCTGCTGAAAATGACCGGCACACCCTATCAGGTAACTGCATCGGGGCTATTGTGCGACAGTGTTAGTGCCGCCAAATTGTTCTCGATCCAGTCTGCTAAATCCCGAACTTTGACCGCAGCTTCTTTTCCAAGTGGCGTGAGCGTGTATTCTACGCGTAGCGGGACGATGTTGTAGTCATAGCGGTTTATCATGCCGTCTTTCTCTAATAACTGCAGAGTTTGAGCCAGCATTCGCTCGCTTACTCCCCCGATCCTGCGGCGAATTTCACTGAACCTCAGTGTCCCTGGCAGCAACGCGATCAGAATAAGAACTCCCCAGCGGCTGGTAAGATGGCTCAAGATTTCGCGTGAAGGACAGGCCGCGATCATTACGTCGCCGCGCAACATTTTTTCGGATAAAGGTTCAACTACGGAGTTTGTCATGGTGCCTCTTTGGACAGGTGAAATCATGCCTCACTTACCTTTTTGTACGTACTTACTATAAGTTAGTATCTAGTCTATAGTCGAGTCGTGATTAACCGCACAATCAAATTTCAAGGAGTTATGCCATGACTATTGCCATCACCGGTGCCACAGGCCAGTTAGGTCGTATCGTTATTGATAAGCTTAAACAGAAAGTGGCGGCCAGCGACATCGTTGCTTTGGTACGCACCCCGGAAAAAGCGCAATCGCTAGGGGTTAGCGTACGTGCTGCCGACTATGCGCACCCTGACACGCTCGACGCTGCACTGGCCGGTATCGACAGCCTTTTGCTGATCTCTTCAAGTGAAGTCGGCCAACGCGTCGCCCAGCACGCCAATGTGATCGCCGCCGCGAAGAAGGCGGGCGTGAAACACATTGTCTACACAAGCCTGCTCCATGCAGACGTCTCGCCTCTGAACCTGGCCGGTGAACATCTTGCAACGGAGACCGCGATTAAGGCCTCTGGCCTTTCCTACACGATCATGCGCAACGGTTGGTACACTGAAAACTACACCGGTTCCGTTGGCGCAGCACTGGCCAATGGCGCTTTTATAGGAAGCGCCGGTGAAGGCCGGATTTCATCGGCCAGCCGTGAAGATTTCGCAGAAGCGGCCGTGGCGATTTTGAGCAGCGCCGGCCACGTGAATGTGACCTACGAATTGGCCGGCGACACTGCATGGACACTGAAAGATCTGGCAGACGAGCTATCCCGTCAGACGGGCAAGGACATCGCCTACCATAACCTTCCTGAAGCCGAGTATGCGGCGGCACTGCATAGCTTTGGCCTGCCGGCAGGGCTCGCCGATGCGATCGCCTCTTGGGATGTGGGCGCTTCGCAGGGCGCGTTATTCGATGCGGGTGGTGCGTTATCCAGGCTTATCGGCCGCCCGACGACCCCGCTGGCAACCTGCGTTGAACAGGCTCTGAAGACGAGCTGACCCTCTATGATTTTTCGGAACTAGCCTGGAATGGCGAGCTGTTGCCTCTTGAACAAGAGCCCGCGCATGCCAGGCTTGTACCTGGATCAGCCTCCGGCGCCAGGAGCCGGGGTATTGAGCAGCGGTTGCTCCCACAGCAATGCCACCTACACTTATTGCTGACTAAAACCATCCAGTGATCTCAGTAAGTCCGCCAAGCGGCGATCTAATTCGCCCAGAGTTTCGGCAGAGATCCCCGACAATATGTGTTTTTCGTTCTCAACATGCTTTTCTACGGCACGATCGATCAGCAACATTCCATCGTGCGTTAATTGCACCAGCATACTTCGCGCATCATTTGCATTCACCTGCCGGCTGATCAAACCTCGGGATTCCAGGCGTTTGAGCCGATGTGTCATGGTACCAGAGGTCACCATTAACGTTGAAAACAGCTCTGTTGGGCTGAGACTATAGGGGGTACCCGAGCGGCGCAGCGTTGCCAGCATATCGAACTCCCACGTACTCAGCTCAAATTCCGCAAACGCTAATTCAAGCCTCTGATCCAGCAGCGCCGCACAACGTTTTACTCGCCCAATCGGCCCCATCGGGCTGCAATCCAGGTCTGGTCGTTCACGCTGCCACTGCTCAAGAATGGCATCAACGGCATCATGTGATGGATTAATAAGATCGCTCATTTATCTTGACTTCAAGTTAATTGGTGGACAAACTGATTTTATCTTGAATTGAAGGTAAAGGCAAAGTTATGGGTACTTCATTTTCTCTCTCTCACTGGCGTGACGTCCTCCTGACGGCTCTGGCTCCGATTATATGGGGGTCAACTTATATTGTGACAACGCAACTTTTGCCACCAGACCGACCCTTCACTGCGGCACTGATCCGGGTTCTTCCTGCTGGGCTCTTGCTATTGCTGTTCACACGCCGCATTCCTGCGTACCGTGAAATAGGGCGATTGTTGATCCTCAGCGCACTTAATATCGGCGTTTTTCAGGCGCTATTATTCGTTGCTGCCTATCGGTTGCCCGGCGGCCTGGCCGCAGTGCTGGGTGCGATCCAGCCGCTTCTGGTGATGGTGCTACTCTGGGCGGTTGACCACCATTCGCCCAAAAAAATCACGCTATGGGCTGCGTTGGCGGGGGTATTTGGCATGGCAATATTGCTACTTTCACCCCAGACAATATTTGAGCCTATTGGCATAGCCGCAGCTTTGCTGGGAGCGGGGTGCATGGCAACCGGCGTCTGGTTAACACGCCGCTGGCAGATCAACATGCCTGTAATGGCGTTGACTGGTTGGCAACTGGTGTTGGGCGGAATGATGTTAACCCCCGCGGCGTGGCTTTTAGACGCACCTTTACCCACACTGACCGCTTCACAATATGCCGCTTACACCTACTTGAGCCTTGCCGGCGCGTTTGTGGCTTACGGCTTGTGGTTCCGTGGCATCACCCGTCTTCCTGGTGTTGCGGTGGCTTCATTGGGATTACTCAGCCCGTTAACTGCCGTTTTGCTCGGCTGGATCATGCTTTCTCAGACCCTCAGTAGCACGGCTCTCTTTGGATTCATCATCGTGTTGATTAGCGTGCTGGTTGTACAGCGCACGTCAGTTCGCGCTAGTTAAAACCATCAACTCTTCATTTAAACAGGGTATACAAATGACAATTTCGGTGCTTGACGCAATCGCCTCACGCGTTTCCATTAATCGTTTTCAACCTGATCGCCCGCTTGAGGATCAAACTATTGCTGAGCTGGTGCGCCAGGCAACCAAAGCACCTTCAGCCTATAACATGCAAAACTGGCGATTTATCGCGGTGCGTACTCAGGAAGGGAAGGAAAAACTGAAGGATACAGCGTTTTCCCAGCAGAAAATTGCCGACGCCTCTGTTGCGTTCATTGTCTGTGGCTCGTTGGCGGCATATCGTCCTCTGCCCGCAATACTTATGCCGAGTGTTGAAGCAAAAATAATGACGCAACGCACCGCAGATGCCTGGTTATCCCAGGCCATAACAAGCCATGAAAATGACCTTATCCTTCAGCGCGATGAAGCTGTGCGCTCTGCATCACTCGCAGCCATGACGTTGATGCTGGCTGCACAGGGAATGGGGCTGGGTTCGTGCCCGATGGTTGGATTTAATCCGCAGGAAGTTGGGGAGGTATTCGGCTTATCAGACAATGAGTTACCCCTGATGATAGTTGCAGTTGGATACCCGGAAGATGACTGTTTGACGCAGAAAATCCGCCGACCGCTTAACGAGGTGCTGTCTTTCGTTTAAGTGTTGTGATGTACGCTGATAAAGATCTTTGCCAGATTTTCTCTGTTTTTATCAGCGTTCTGAAAGAGATCCAGCAACAACCAATTGCGGCTCGTGGCTGTTCAGGGCTAGTCAGTTGGTAAGATTGGTGGTCAGTGGGAGCGCGTTATGGACCAGGGGGCCAATAGTGACATTTGGTGACAGTGTCACTAAAGAATGCCGATGGTTACAGTGAGGAAGTGCTGAGGTATCGGCTGATTTAAGGGGGAATTAACGGTGCGTTTTGGCTAAATCTGCAAGGCCATGGCAGCCAGTTCCTTTCAGATTTCACGTAGCGCGATCAAAAAAGAAGGGCCTTTTGAGCGATTCCACCGGTTTCATGCCCGTGCTTCAATTACTGGAGGTCCAGCTCCATCTGTAGGCGACGCCTAACAATGCAAATACCGTCGACGAATTACTGCATGACGATTTTGAAGAAACCAGCCGTTTGGAACAACGCTATGACAAAAACGGTAAACATCCGCAGATTTTTGCCGAGGGGTCAGCTAATGATGATTACCGAGAGCGTTGCTGAGATATAAAAATTTTCAACTTGATGCAGACGGCAAGGTGGCTCGTCGCATAGCGAGTTCGTCAATCTGGTGCAGAAAGCAGTGGTCATTGGCAAACGCTTTTTCATCAGGACACGGCGATCGATGAGTGAGACCGGATGTTTAAACCGGGACAATCGGCAAGGATGCGCCTGAGCAGATTCTGCGAAAGAAGCCGGCAAAGACTGAAGGTGAGGAGAGATAGAGTCTAAAGGAATAGCCTGGTGCGTATCCACTGATATAATTTAACATAATATACATTATGCGCACCTAGGTTGTAGTAGCAAAGTTGTAATGTCCGCTCTGGGCTAAGTTAAGATGTCCGGCGTGTATAATCAAGTAAGGATTACCATGACGGCTCTCGCAGCGGAGTTTTTCACATTGGATGAAGTTAACCGACTCAAGATCATTCAGGACGTCATCGACCGGCGTCTGACAACACAGATGGCAGCTCACCGGCTTGGTATCTCCGACCGTCAGTGCCGCCGTCTGCTTGCGCGTTATCGTGAAGATGGTCCGCTTGGCATGACCAGCCGCCGTCGTGGTAAATCCAGTAACAACCAGTTGCCTCAGGGACTGGCCGCATACGCGCTGAATATTATTCGCGAGCGCTATAACGATTTCGGGCCGACGCTGGCATGTGAAAAACTGTCTGAGGTTCACGGCGTTCATCTTTCTAAAGAAACTGTCCGTAAACTGATGACTCAGGCCAGTCTTTGGGTGCCACGTAAGCAACGTGCGCCAAAAATTCAGCAACCGCGCTACCGCCGAGCCTGTGCCGGTGAACTCATACAAATCGACGGCTGCGACCACCACTGGTTTGAAAACCGGGGACCTAAGTGTACGGCACTGGTTTACGTTGATGACGCAACCAGTCGTTTAATGCAGCTGCTTTTCGTGAAATCTGAGTCTACTTTCACCTATTTTGAAGCGACCCGGGGCTATATTGAAAAACATGGCAAGCCGCTGGCGCTTTACAGCGACAAAGCCAGTGTATTCAGGATCAACAATAAAAACGCAACCGGCGGCGACGGCGATACCCAGTTTGGCCGTGCGATGCATGAACTGAACATTCAGACTATTTGTGCAGAAACCAGTGCTGCCAAAGGCCGCGTTGAACGGGCGCACCTGACGCTTCAGGACCGCCTGGTCAAGGAACTCAGGCTCCAGGGCATCAGTTCCATGGAAGCTGCGAACGCATTTGCCGAAGAATTCATGAACGATTACAACCGTCGTTTCGCAAAAGCGCCTCGCCAGGCGTTTGATGTTCATCGGGAACTGGATGTCGATGATGACCTTGATATGGTGTTTAACTGGCGTGAAGCTCGCAAAGTGTCGAAATCACTCACTGTGCAGTACGACAAAGTCCTTTACCTGATTGAAGACAGCGAATTCAGTCGTCGGGCGATTGGTAAATACATCGATGTCTGGCATTACCCTGGCGGGCATAAAGAGCTCCGGCTTAATGGCGTATCACTTCCCTACTCCACCTATGACAAGCTTTCTGAAATCGATCAGGGGGCCATTGTAGACAATAAGCGCCTGGGCCGGGCACTGGAAATGGCGCAACTGGTACAGGCCGAACGGGATAATAACCGGTCACAATCAGTGCCATCCGGAGACGGTCCTTCACGCAGGCGTAAAGCCCCCACGACGAAGAAATCCCAGCGCTCCCTGGATCAGGACGATATGCTCAATGCACTGATGAAACTTCAGTCACGCTCTGAAGAGATATTTGGGAAGAAACAAACGTAACTCATCAGGGTCCGAATCAATAGCGATTCAGCTATTGCCCTGAGTGCTTCAGAAATTGAGTATTTGAGCGCCCTTCTTACACCGGATGCTATCCGGGGGGATCGCTATGGGCCAGTGGTTATGCGTTACGTCGCTAAGTAGCAAATTTTTGGTCAGCCACCGACAAATCACTAAAAATGATTAATCGGTAAAATATAGCTATTGGAATTTATCTCTTATTAGAATCACACTGTTCCCCAACTCCCTTCTGGAGAAAATACCATGCAACGATATAGTGCAACTGTTCATAATGAAGACGCTGAAATCGCTTATGACGTCGAAGGCCAGGGGCCGCTATTGCTGCTGGTTGTCGGAGGGAATGGTGACAGCCGTCGTTTCGCCGCTTTGTCCGCACAACTTTCTGACCGTTATACCGTGGTGCGTTATGACCGGCGGGCTAATTTCCGTAGTACCGGCGATACCGGGGCCGAGCTGGATATGGCCCAACAGGGCCGTGATGCCGCCGCCGTTATTCGCGCACTCGGGAATGAACCGGCGTTTGTGTTCGGCAATAGCGCTGGGGCAAATATTGCTCTGAAACTAACGCAGGATCACCCGCAATTGGTTCGTGGCCTGGTCGCTCACGAGCCTCCTGTCACTGATTTTTTGCCCTCGCCTGAAGCCGGTTCGTGGCGAGAATTTTTCAACCGCGTGTACGACACCTTTATCGCCGACGGCGGCGCCGAAGCAATGAAGCTTTTCAATGCGTCTTTTGTTGGCCTGGACCTGCAAGCCAATGCCCCTGGCGATCAGGGCAGCGCATATCAGCGTTTTCTGGCACACGAATTCAACGTTATTAATCGCTTTGTACCAGACGTGGCCGCACTTCGTCACGGAGGTGTGCCGATGGTGACGGCCCGAGGACGCGCCAGTGGCGATGCGTTTTATGCCGTGACAGCCATAGAGCTGGCCCGCCAATTACCCTGCCCGTGTGTTGAGTTCAGCGGCCATCACCTGAGTTACGCCATGGAACCGGTGGTATTTGCCAACGAACTGCATCAGATCCTTGTTTCACTGATCAAATAATCACGAACGGGTGTGGGTAAGATAGGCCTGCACGGCGGCGCTGGGTTCGTCTTTACGGCTGACCAGCATCAAATTGGCTGTCAGCGCCTTAGAATCAAGAACCCGATAGACCACGCCCGGAATGGCTACCTGCGCTAACGGCGCGGGAACCAGGGCGATCCCAAGTCCAGCCCCGGCCATGGCGAGTACGCTCAGTGAGCTTGAGATCCGCCAAGCAATATGCAACGAATCACCCAGCAGCTTTTGTAACTGCCTGTCCAGCTCAGAATCAGCATCGTTGATGGAGTACATGATTAATGGTTCATTGGCCAGCATATCAACAGTCAGACTCTCTTTATCGGCAAGCGGATGCTCGCTGGACATCACCACCACCCGTCCCCATTCACCCACGGATTCATACATCAGGGATGAGTCATGATCAGGATAGTAATCAGGCATATAGCCCACATCCAGAGTGCCGTTCTGAATAGCCTCATTTTGCAGCTGCGGGGCCAACTCTTGACAAATAATCTCAGCATCCGGATATGCCTGATGAAACGCGCGAACGTCCTGCATCAGCCTGCCGCTAAAGACGGCATTGCCGGCAAACCCGACCCGCACCCTACCCGTTTCACCGCGAATCGACCGCTCGACCGCAAGACGCGTATGTTCCATATGCTCCAGCGTGCGCATGGCTTCGGCCTGCAAAAGCTTACCGGCGTCGGTCAGTTCGACCCGACGGCTGGTGCGAATCAGCAACGGGCCGCCCAGCTCGGCTTCAAGGGCTTTTATCTGCATGCTCAATGCGGGCTGAACAATGTTGAGTCGCTCTGCGGCCCGGCCAAAGTGCCTTTCTTCTGCGACAGCCTGAAAGTATTTCAGGTGACGTAAGTCCATAACCCCTCCATCAATCAATAAAAATGATTGATCAGTCAAATCTATATATTTGAGTTTACCTCCTTTCGGGGCCAAACTGAATCCAGTTAAACAACGACAGACTACTAACAGGAATCCTCGCCATGCAAAATCAACTTCAAGACCGCCAGCAACTTAATGACCTGATGAATGGCTGGATGCACCGCGACTTGGGTGAATGGGATCAGCTGCGCAATCTGTTCCACCCGGACGGTACTATCGAAATTACCTGGTTCGAAGGGCTGGCCAGCGATTTCGTAAATGGCTCAATGCGCATGGGCGCGTCTGACCTGCGAACTAAACATCTCATCGCGTCACCGGCAATCACCTTCAACGACGCCGGTGATAAAGCCATTCTGGAAACCAACGCGATAATCATTGCTGAGAACGTGAAGCTGAACATCGGCTGTGAATGTCATAACCGTTTTTACGACCTGGCAGAAAAACGCAATGGCGTATGGAAATTGTTCCATCGTCAGAGTGTTTACGATATTGGCACTTTCACCTTCCCCTTCGGCCCGGTAGAGGTTGACCAAGCGATTGTGACGAAATATCCACGCGAATATGCCGCGCTGGCCTATTTACTTGAGCAGAGTGGGTTCCCTCTGGGACGCATCTTCGCGACACGCGGCAGTGAACTGGAAGCTAAGATGAAAGCTGACGGTAAACGTTGGTTAGCCGCCTAAACCGAATTCAATATCACTGAAATAAAGGAGTAAATGATGGTCCAGAGAATCGATGTGCATGCACACTTTTTGCCCGAACGCTATCGTGCGGCCCTTGCCGCAGCGGGTCATTCGAAACCTTCAGGGATGCCCGCCATTCCTGAGTGGAACGTCAATGAACACCTTGAAATGATGGACCGTAATGAGATTGGCAGTGCGATCCTGTCGGTATCGGCGCCCGGCGTCCACTTTGGTGATAACGCCGCAGCCCGCGATCTGGCGCGTTTTGTTAATGAAGAAGGTGCCACCGCTGCGCACGATAATCCTCAGCGCTTTGGCATGTTTGCCACCTTGCCGCTGCCGGATGTCGACGGCGCGCTGCGTGAACTGGAATATGCCTTTGATACCCTGAAGGCCGATGGCGTGGTGCTGGAAAGTAATTTCCACGGAGTTTATCTGGGAGATGCCCGCTTTGATCCGGTGTTTGAGGAACTGAATCGTCGGCACGCGAAAGTGTTCATTCACCCGACCAACCCGCATTGTCCGTGCTGTCAGGTACAGCCAAAAGGTGAAAATGCCGAAGCGCTGCCACCGATTGGCTATCCGTACCCGATGATTGAATTTATGTTCGAAACTACGCGAGCAGTATTTAATCTGCTGCTTTCCGGGACCCTGGATCGCTTCCCGAATGTGCAAATTATCGTGCCGCATGCAGGGGCGACAATCCCGGTGCTGGCCGATCGTGTGGCGGGTCTTTCTCCTGCGCTCGGTCTGCCTGAAAAACTGGATGCGGAAAAATTCATGACCTCGTTGCGCGGCATGTATTACGACCTGGCCGGTTTCCCACTGCCTCGACAGCTTAATGCGCTGCTGGAAATCGCTGACCCCAAACATGTTTTGTACGGCAGCGATTATCCTTATACGCCGGAGCCGTTAGTGACCGCCCTTGCCGCCCAGCTTGATGGCAGTCCGCAGCTTTCAGCGGCATTACGGGCCGATTTTATGCGTAACAACGCCCTCGCCCTTTTCCCTAAGTTTGCGTAATTCTGGCAGCTGAGGTTACAAAACTATCTGGCGACAAAGCGGGTACAAAAATTACGAGCATCCAACCCGCTCAGGATTAGTGAGCAAACGTCAGCTCGGGCACTAAAGCATCGTTGTCCTGCATGCATTTTTTCCAGGTGCTGCCTTCTGAGTCGTTGTCCAGAATGGTTGAGGTTCGGTTCTCAACGGAGCGACGATGCTCTTTGCCTGCGGCATCTTTAGTGAAGTAGCCTTACTTGTAGATTGCTCCACCGCTTTCTCTTTTCCGGCCAGTTCATCGATAACCAGTCGATACGCAATGTAGTATTTATAGATATTGCTGACGTAGGTTACGGTTTCCGCACCAATTTTCTCGGCGGCCACATTCTCAACGTTGCCAAACCATACGCACGGGAAAAGCTCGAGGAAGTTCATGGTCTGATCCTTGGCAAGGAAACCATCAGACGCCTCATGATAAAAGCCGGACTCTGGATCCCCGCAGACAACGCCCGCCCAAAAATTCATCAGCCCCGTTACCGACGTCCCTATACGGGGTGCTGATCCAGATTGACGGCTGTGACCATCACTGGTTTGAAAACCGGGGACCTAAGTCTTGAAAGAACCGAAAGACGCTATACGCAATGTGGGAAGCAAATCAGAGAAATAACCATTCAGACAAAATTCATTTGCCGATCAGATGGGCGTCGTTTCGACTGATGAAACCATGCTATGGACATTTGAACTTTGCCCTGCCCCGGACACCTGAACTTATCTTTGACATAGATAAGAATACGTAGATTCTGAGGTTTTGGCCTTTGTCATGACCTTATCTGCATCCTGCCTCAGATCGTGCTTTGCGCTAGCCATACTGTTCTTCCTCGGCATTCAGGATCTTCGAAAACCATCTTCACAACACGAAAGCCATTTTCATGCAGTAACTGTCGATACTCTGCCGGCGCCAGGCTCGAATGATACAATGGCTCGCCTTCAAATGTGCCAATCGCTTCGCCATCACTTGTGCCACTGGTAAACATCAATGCTGCTTTGCTGCCAGCATGCTTGCGGAAAACGTTGAACATCTGCCGTTGGTCATTACGAGTAAGATGAAAAAAACTGTCCCAGGCAATCAGCCCACCAAAGGTTTCATCCAGTGCCAATGCTCGCATGTCTGCCACTCGCCACTGCTGATGCGGAAATGTCTTCAAGCATGAGTCGATCATTGATCCTGAGCTATCAATCCCCAGTACGCCAAAACCTTGTTGAATGAAATATTCAGCGATCGGCGTTCCATTACCACAACCGATATCCAGGAGCCTTGCATTTGTCGGTACCAGATTCAGGAATCTGTCCAGCCAGGGTCGCTCAAACAGATCCGTTGTCCGCAACCTTTTCCAGGCTTCAGCATGCTGTTCGTATAAAGTGATGATCTTCGCGGCCGCAGAATGTGTCATTTACCCTCTTCTTTTTGATCGCGCTACGTGAAATCTGAGAAAGATTGGCACCTCTGGCCTTACAGAATGCGCCAATAGTTACCGATGAAAATCCTACTCAGCAACCAATTTTTCAACTCTCAAGGGGCAAGAGATTACAGTATTGACCGTTAAGCGGCCTCTGGTCTGGGAGAGATACCGGCTGCCACTCAGGTAAGGAAAAGCCAACTGGCTAACCATAAATATTGGTATTCAACGCGCTCACCTTTTGTTCTTTCAGCAATTTTTGGGCCTGCAGATTTCACCAAAATACGTCGTTTAGATGCTGCAAATTAACACGCCTGGCTCTTGTTAAGTGACATTGTCACCTGGAATCACCTGCGTAAGTAACGGTTCTGCCAGGAAATGTGCCGACAGATTATCAATAACCAACTGGACCGTTGCGGCAATGGCCTCGGGAGACCGCCCGGCGATATGCGGCGTTAAAATAACGTTGGTTAACTGCGCAAGTTCCGGCGGTACGGCAGGTTCGCCCTCTACCACATCAAGAGCCGCGCCGGCGATGCGTTGATGTTGCAGGGCGTTGATAAGCGCCGGTGTATCTACCACGCTACCGCGGGCAATGTTGATCAAAAAGCCGTTTGGGCCCAGAGCATCAAGCACCTCCGCGTTAACAATGTGGCTGGTTTGCCTGCCGCCAGGGGTTGCGATCACCATAAAATCAGCCCATTCGGCCAAGGCAACCGGGCTTGCACAATAGCGATAAGGCGTATCGTTACGCGGCTGGCGGTTGTGGTAAGCCACGGGCATCTCAAAACCCCTGGCCCCACGCTGGGCAATCTGCATACCGATGTTTCCGAGGCCGAGGATCCCCAGTTTTTTGCCGAAAACCATCGGGCGCGGTTGCCGTGCTTGCTTCCATTCCCCCCGGCGAACGGCCGCATCGGCCTGTGGGATCCCACGGGCAATGGCCATCAGCAACGTTATCGCATGGTCGGCAACCGATGCATCATTGGTGCCGGGGCCATGGGTGACGACAATACCCCGCGCCTGTGCGGCCGTCAGGTCGATATTTTCGTAGCCCGCACCGAGTGCGCAGATGATTTCAAGCGCCGGCAGTGCGGATATTTCGTCTGCGCTGAGCCCAATGGAACCGTTGGTTAGCACCGCCTGTACATCGATCCTTGGTTTTTGCACCGTCCATGCCGCTACCGAACTGGCGGCATGGACGGTAAAACCAGCCAGTTCGAGGCGGGCATGATGTTCGTGCGCAAGTTCAACCAGTATCAGAAGATGGCGTGTCATAGAAAAGGTTCCGGCGGCAAGAAAGGCTATCGCCAGAATACCGCGACGGCGCCCGTATCTTAAGCCGGAAAGTGCTGATTAAGAATCTGCGACTCAGTTCTCTGTATTAAACCAACGACACGAGGAAAGGCTATTTCCGCTGCCAGGCGATCGTTAACTCCCCTATTATCCCCATTAATCAATCAGCCGTTAGCTCACTGCCGCGATGATATGCTCGCGCAACCATTGATGCGCCGGATCGCGGTGGGATCGTTCGTGCCACAGCATGGCCATTTCAAATCCGGGGACCTCAATGGGCGCTTCAACCACCTGTAGCGCCCGGTTGTTGCGCACCAGCCGCCAAGGCAGCATGGCCACCAGATCGGAGCTGGCCAGAACAGACATGATGAACAGGAAATGGGGAACCGAGAGCACCACCCGGCGTTGCAGACCGGCCTCCGACAATACGCTGTCCGTATTGCCGAAAAATCCCCCGCCGTCCGGCGATACCACCACGTGCTCCAGCCGGCAGAACTGTTCCAGCGTAGGGGTTACTGCCAGTTGAGGATGACCGGCGCGGCCTGCCAGGACGTAACGTTCGCTAAACAGGGTTCGCCGACGCAGATTCTCTGGCGCGCCTTCATGAGTATGAAAAGCAAGATCAATTTCCCCTTGCTCCGCCTGCCGGGCGAGGCGAGCGGGCACGGCTTCGAAGACCGCCAACCGGGTGCCCGGAGCCACAGAACGCAGGCCAATCAAGGCGGGCAAGATGATGGTCGATTCACCATAGTCTGAGGCGGCCACCCGCCAGGTATTGCCGGCGCTGGCGGGATCAAAAGGGCTTGCGGGTGCCACGGCTTGCTGCAGCGCCTCAAGCGCCTGCCGCAAAGGCTCGCGTAACGCCTCGGCCCGCGCGGTAGGCCGCATGCCTCGTGGCCCCGGCAGCAACAGCGGGTCGCCAAAAATCTCCCTCAGCTTGGCAAGGTGCACGCTAACCGAGGGCTGCGAGAAATTAAGGCGTTGCGCCGCTCGCGTCACATTATGTTCGGCAAGCAAGGCATCCAGCGTCACCAACAGATTGAGATCCAGTCGTCTGAGATTAGTCATGATAATACCTGGAATATTAGAAATTCATTTCTACTATACCTGACAAAAACCTACCCTGATCTTATCTTGCAACGGAGGTCTACCATGAATGTTCTTCTCGTCTACGCACACCCAGAACCGCAATCACTGAACGGTTCGCTGAGGGATTTTTCAATCAAGCGGTTGGAGGATGCCGGGCATGCCGTCCAGGTATCCGACCTTTACGCCATGCGGTGGAAAGCCGTGCTCGACGCGGATGACAGCACGGCAAAACAAACGGGCGAACGGTTCGATCCTGTGCACGATTCCCAACGGGCATTTGCCGATGGGCTGCAGAGCAAAGACATTGAACTCGAACAGCAAAAGCTGTTGTGGGCCGACACGGTGATCCTGCAATTCCCGCTGTGGTGGTTCTCGATGCCGGCGATCCTCAAAGGCTGGGTTGAGCGGGTTTACGCCTACGGTTTCGCCTATGGCGTGGGGGAACACTCCGACGCCCATTGGGGCGATCGTTATGGTGAGGGCACGCTGGTCGGCAAGCGCGCCATGCTGATGGTCACCGCCGGCGGTTGGGAAACGCATTACGGCCCGCGCGGCATCAACGGGCCTATGGATGATATTTTATTCCCGATCCAGCATGGGATTTTGCATTATCCCGGTTTTGACGTACTGCCGCCGTTCGTGATCTACCGAACCGACAAGATAGACTCAGCGCGGTTTGCCGCGGCCTGTGAAGTACTCGGGCAACGTTTGGACAGCCTGTGGGATACCCCGCCTATTCCGTTCCGGCGGCAAAATGCCGGGGAATACCATATCCCCGAGCTGTCCCTGAAAGAGCATATCGCGCCAGGTCGTTCGGGGTTCACTGTGCACAGCAGCGATAATCAATAACTCTACCGCGCGCGCCATTTAATGCGGCGCGCGCGGTACAAGGCTAGTTCAGATTGGCGATAAACGCTCGATACTCTGACGCGCTGCGTTCAATATCATGATGATTTAGGGGTTCAACTTCAGCGTCCGGGGTATTTTCCTTGCCGTAGAATGCATGGAATGAGCCGTATTTTGCCCGCACATAGTTAACCGTGATTTCAAAAGGCCGCAAAATTTCATCCAGTGAGTACTTATATCTGCCCTCCTGCGAGTAACCCTTCGCGCTGATCCCCGCCGTGACGGCCAATGCAACCTTGCGATCTTTCATCTTATAACCGCTGCTCGAACCATAGGCCCAGCCATAGGTCAGTACATCATCCAGCCACTTCTTCAGGAGCGGCGGCGAACTGAACCAGAATACCGGGAACTGCAGAATAATTTTTTCATGCTGTTCAATCAGTTGCTGCTCTTTTTCGACATCGAACCGCCAGTCTGGATAGGCTTTATATAATTCATGAATGGTATAAAGATCGGGATATTTCCTCAGCTCGGTCAGCCAGGCTTTATTTATCATCGAATTTTCGATATCAGGATGAGCGACCACCACCAGCGTTTTCATTCAGACTTCCCCTTTCAATGAGTTCACCGGGGCATCATATGCTATGCTTTATTAATGTAAAATACGCACACTGACTACATATACTAACCTTTAGGAAAGTATCAAATGAACGTTGAAGATATCTGCAGCCCAACGGGCATCGACCTCGAACAGACCGGATATGGCTATACGCTGTCGGTGATCAGCGGGAAATACAAAATGATTATTATGTACTGGTTGGCGCAATATAAACCGGTATTACGCTTCAACGAATTGCAGCGCTGCATCGGCACAATTTCTTATAAAACGCTAAGCTCGACGTTAAAAGAGCTGGAAAGAGACGGCATCGTCATCAGAAAGGAATATCCGCAGATCCCGCCCAAGGTCGAATACAGCCTCTCGGAGCGTGGCCGCACACTGATCCCGGTCATAGATATGATGTGTGCCTGGGGGGAAACTCACCGCGCTGAAGCGCTCAGCCCTGTGGACGAATAAATAATTGTTCGGTCATCGGTTGGCCCCACTGTTCACCCTGCTGCTCTTCTGCAAGGACAAAACCGACGCTTTCATACAGATGCCGGGCCGCATCCAGCCCTTTGAACGTCCACAGGTGCGTTTCACGGAATCCGCGTTCGTCGCAAAAGGCCACCGCCCGGTTCAGCAATTTCCGGCCCACGCCGCTGCCGCGCAGGCTGTCATCGATGATAAAGGCACGCAGATGGGCGCGGTTATCGCCCAGTGACTCGCCGTCGATGGAAACCGAACCGATAACACGGCCGCCGCTGAGCGCGGACCAGGTCTCGTTCAGCGGATGAGACAGGCGCCCGGCGAGATCGGCCAGCGCCGCCCCTACCGTAGATTCAAAAAATGCGCCGAACCCAACCGTCCGCGAATAATACTGCATATGCATTTCCAGCGTTCTGGCGACAAAGCCGGGGCGGTAACCACTGGCAATCTCTGCCTCAGGTACCGGCAATGCCCCGTCACCGACCCGGTGCGCGCGCAATGCGGCAGCATAGGTTTGCAGACCGGCGGCAATGCCGGCGCCGGCCGCCGTCGGCAGAGTATCCAGCGCATTCAGTACCTGCCGTTCGGCAAAGCGATTAATCCCCGCCAAGGTTTGCCGCCCTTGTTCCGTCAGCCGCAGCATTTTCTCCCGCGCGTCGCGCTCGCTGGGTTGCGTAGCCAGTTCTCCTGCCTTGATTAACTTGTTCAGCATGCGGCTGACGCTGGATTTTTCCAGATTGAGCACGGTACACAGCTGCGCGGCGGTATCAACCTGCCGATCGCCGATTTCGATCAACGCATGCACGGCGGACGGCGGCAAATCGGTCCCCGCCAAAGTGCTACCCATAAAGCCCAGCTCGCGCACCAGATAGCGTGACGCATCCCTGATAGGCTGCAAATAAAGACGGCTTTCGGCGGTGGGCATAATGGCCTCTCCCATATATGGTTGCACAATACAACCATATCAGAGAAAGCCACAAATTCAAGAGTACGAATCAAAACCCCTGCTCTGGCCGTTGCAGGCGGCGTCCGTTTCCTATCATCCACGCCGCCAGCATCAGTAAAACTGCGCCGCCAATCAACGGCGCGGCCACGCCGATGGAATCCAGCAAATGCCCGCCGACAGCCCCACCCAGCATGATGGATAACTGAATGGATGCCACCATCAGGCCACCGCCGCTTTCCGGTTCGTCATTAATCTCTTTGGCAAGCCAGGTAGACCAGCACACCGGAATGGCCGCGTTCAGCATGCCCCATCCGATCATCATCACCGCAACGCCGGCAAATATATGACCTGCCCCGACCATGCCTAAGGTCACCATCGCCAGGCCGACCGGCAACCAAACCAGCAGCCGATACAGATGATTGCGCTGCAGCATGGCGCTGGCAAAATGCGTGCCTGCGAAACCTGCTGCCCCCAGGCCCAACAACAGCAAGGAGAGTTTGTCTGCGTCAACACCGGTCGCGCCTTCCAGAAAGGGGCGGAAATAGGTGAATGCGGCAAAGGCTCCGGCAAAGGTCAGCATGACCGCAAGCATACCTATGGCGACATAGCGACGTTTGAGCAAACCGAACAGGCGTGTGAGCGGAATGCTGGCCTGTGGCGGCATCGACGGCAGGCTTTTCGCCTGCCAGACGAGGTTGATCAAAACCAGAGGAACCAGGCTCGCAAAGACCCAACGCCATCCGAAGTGCCCCCCCATATAAGCGCCAATCGGCGCTGCAAACGCGGTGGCGACCGCATTACCCATGTAAATGGTGCCGAGCGCGTTGGGGACTCGGTGCGCAGGAACCAGGCGGATCACCGTGGCGGTAGCCAGCGACCAGAAACCGCCCACGGCTAAACCCAGCAGTGCGCGGGCGACCATTAGCAAGGAAAAACTGGGTGCCAGAGCGATCAGAATCAGTGACAACAGCATAAGCACCGTCATGCTCATCAAGACATAGCGGCGATCAAAGCGGCCTGCTATCGGAGCGATAAACAAGCTGGCCAACACGGCGAACAAACCTGAGATGGAAATTGCCTGCCCGGCCATGCCCTGCGTAGCATGCAGATCGCCGGCGATAGGCGTCAGCAGGCTGACAGGCATAAACTCTGAGGCGATCAGTAGCGCTACGCACAGCGCCATGGAGCCGACGGCACTCGCCAAAGAACCTCCTGACGAGGATCGGGTTGAGGTGGTCATGGGTTACTCCGAAATGAAAATATCCCCGTAAAATAACGGGGGCATATTATGGGCGAGGAAAATGAATGAACGCAGTCAAATACACATCAGATTCAATTCCCAAGGGTGATTGTTACGCGCATTATTCCCGGTCGGTTAAGGGCCTCAATGCCTGAAGTAATTTTGCCCATTTTGATAACCTCTGCGGCTTCAGGTCCCGGGCCTCGGTAAAAAGCAATGTTCCCCCACGGGGCATAATAAGCAATATCCCCGGTGGCGCCAGCATCAGACTCGGGGGCCGCGTCTTGCGAAAGGCGATGTGGCAGCGCGCCACTGATTTTTTCCGCATCGCCGTAGTCTTTAAGCGTTAAGGTGAGTGGCAGCAGCTCAATGAAACTCCGCGCCGTCGGATTATCTTCAAGCGTTGCCGTCAGATGGGCGGAACCTATGGCTATCCGAATATCATGCATTTTTACCTGCCGGGTTGCGGTTTCTCTCTGGTTATCAGAACTGTCCTGGGCCGCTTGTAATGTGCCGACTGTCGACAGCATAAAGAGCAGTGCTGCATATTGGCTAACCCGCATAGAGGTCTTTTCCATGGCATGTCCTTTTATAGTCGACGTCTTCTCCATGCTGTTACCCGTGAAATAAGCTCAGGTTGCAGGCCGCGTGGGTGTGCGCGGCCTGAGGAAACGCTTACTTCAGATGGCTATGGAAGAAGGAAGCCAGCTTGGCAAACGGGATCAGGTCGATACGGTCGTACAGATCCACATGGCCGGCCCCCGGCACGATGACCAGTTCTTTCGGTTGACCGGCCAGTTTATAGGCCTCTTCGCTGAACTCACGCGAGTGAGCTTCAGAACCCGTGATGAACAACATCGGGCGAGGAGAGATCGTCTCAATGTCATTGAACGGATAGAAGTTCAGGAACTTGACGATGCTGGTCAGCGTCGGATGGGTCGTCAGCGCCGGTGACGAACCTTTAGGGGTGAATTCGCCGCGTGGCGTGCGGTAGAAGTCATAGAACTCACGTTGAATAGCCGGTGTGTCCGCTGTCAATTCATGTACAGTACCACTGACGTATTCGGTTTTTCCGCCCGCGAACTCCACATCACGCTGTTCGGATGCGGCGGCGATCATCTGCTTTCTCTGCTCCAGCGTTTGCGAGTGTTTGAGTCCATTGCGCACTGCCGCCCCCATATCATACATACTGACCGTCGCAACGGCTTTGATGCGCGAGTCGATTTTCGCGGCGCTGATGACGAAGCTACCGCTTCCGCAAATGCCCAGCACGCCAATCTGCTCTTTATCAACCCAAGGTTGGGTTCTCAGGTAGTCAACCGCTGCGCTGAACGCTTCTGCGTAAAGGTCTGGCGCAACAACGTTACGGGGTTGCCCCTCACTCTCCCCCCAGAAAGACTGATCGATAGCGAGGGTGACAAAACCTTGCTCAGCGAGTTTCTGCGCATAAAGGTTCGAACTCTGCTCTTTCACCGCCCCCATTGGATGTCCGATGACTATCGCCGGGTAGCTGACGCCCTGTTTCCGATTTTTGGGCATGTACAGGTTCCCTACAATCTTCATTTTGAATTGATTGTTAAAGGTGATCTTTTGCGTCGTTACCTTATCGCTCAGGTAAAAGTTATTTGCGCCGTGAGACATATCGGCGGCCATAGAGGTGAATGAACTGACCAGCAGGGCCAGGGATAACGCTATTTTCTTCATCGGATTACTCTCGGTTGAAATAGTGAAGTTAATTTCTTCGGTATTCGTATAAGTAAATCGGGGAATCAAAAATCAAACCTGAACGCGGGTCATTTATGTAAACGACTCATTTCAAGTTGATGTAAAGGGCCTGTCGACGCAGTCAATATAGCAACAATGATTAGAACAATTAATGCCAAAAATCTTTACGCTTTTGTGAGAGAAATTCATCAATGGTTTTCCCTCAGCCTGCATTTGGGTAAGATGATATGCACTCAGGCACCCGCCCAATCAACACCTGAATCCAGCCCCAGAGGAGAAGCAAAATGGATGATCTTAAAGCCTTTCTGTGCATTGCCAGATTGCAGAGTTTTACCAAAGCGGCGGCGGAGATTGGCGTCACCCCATCAGCCCTGAGCCATACGATTAAAACGCTGGAGGAAAAACTGGGGTATCGCTTGCTGACCCGAACCACCCGCAGCGTGGCCCCCACCGAAGAAGGCGAAATGCTCATGCGCAGCCTGGGGCCCTTATTCGAGCAGATAAACGATGAGCTGGAAAAGTTGGGGGCGATGAGGAACACCCCGACCGGGACGATTCGCCTGACCGGTTCCGATGATTCCGTTCAGTACCTGATTCGGCCTGTGCTGGCCGATTTTCTAAAAAAATATCCCGAGATTAATATTGAAATCGGTATCGATTACGGCTTTACCAATATCGTCCAGGAGCGCTTTGATGCGGGTATACGCTTGGGCGAGTCTATTGACAAGGACATGGTGGCGGTAAGGATCAGCCGGGACTGGCGATTGTGCGTGGTGGCGACGCCCTCTTATTTCCAGCAATATTCCGCCCCGCAAACCCCTAACGATCTTATCCGGCATAACTGCATTAATATCCGTCATTCAATCACCAGCGGCGTTTATGCCTGGGAATTTGAAAAAGGCAAACATCAGTTCAGCGTAAAAGTTAAGGGGCAATTCACGGCAAACAGCACCCTGCATCAGTTAGACGCCGTGCTGGCGGGTATCGGCATTGCTTACCTACCCGATTACCTGGTAGCCCCTTATCTCCAGAGTGGGCAACTGACAGAAATCCTCGCTGAATGGTGCCCATATTTTCAGGGGTATCATCTTTATTATCCTCATCGCCGCCACGGTTCGCCGGCCTTTATGGCCCTGGTTGATATCCTGAAGGAAAATTACCGCAATCATCTTTAGCCACTCGCAGACCTTCACCTTCGTTATCCCCGCCAGATCTGGCGGTAAGACATCTGGAAATTGCCCCCTAAAGCCAGATCGTTTTTTTGGTAAAGATAGAAGTTCTTATATGGAAGCAATTGCCTGACTACGGCATCCCTATTTTATTTTTTTTGCCTATAATAAATAGGAAAAGACTTAAATTTCAAGTGCTGAAAGTTTGTTTTATTATAAGCTTATGGTGTGTGGTTATATAACTTCCCTGCGTTCAATGCTCAATATGAAATTTACTCATCGACAAAGGTCAGAATTTACAGCTGATGTTTTTCAGGTAAACTGCGCACAGTCACGGAAATGTTCATTTTTGTGATTATTTTACTTATTTAAGTACAGCCTATCACCCATTTATCGCAGCCTGATATTTATGATGGGAATATCCGTATGTTTTACATGAGAATGCCCGCATGTCCGTACTTAAAACCTTACCCAAACAAATATCGTTATGGGATTTAAACTTGTTTTTCCTTGTGGCCAAATGGCTTAGCTTCAACCGGGCAGCTCAGGAAATGGGTATTACGCCTGGATACGTAACTAAGTGTATCCATTCGCTTGAAAAAGCCCTGGATACCAAGCTTTTTGTTCGTACTACCCGTCAGGTGATGCTGAGTAAAAGCGGTGAGTTCTTTTTTATTAAAGTTAAAGATATTCTTGGTGACGTCGAAGATGCCATTTTTGGCATAAATGCCTTACAGGACGTGGCCAGCGGTAATGTGAGGATCAGCTGTAATACCTATTTGGGCCAAAACCATCTGGCGCCGGTATTGTCTTTAATGGAACGGCAGAACCCCGGCTTAAACATATGGCTGGATCTGACCAATCAACAAAACGATTTGATTGCAGACGATATTGATATCGATATCCGCATTGGCAGCGTGAAAGAGCCTCATCTTGTGGCTTACAAAATAGCCACCAGCTTTCGTGTGCTTTGCGCCTCGCCGCTCTATCTCAAACGCCACGGCACCCCCGAGGAGCTTGACGATCTCAGCCATCATAACTGCATCCTGTACCGTCCGCGCGAGGAAAGTATGGGGCTGTGGAGGCTTGCGGACAGCCGCTGCGGGACAGAAAGCAAGGTTAAAGTGAGCGGTACGCTGTCCGCCAGCCACAGCGACGTGGTCAAAACCTGGGCAATTAAAAATCACGGTATCGCCATGCTGCCGCTTTGGGGGGCAGCCCCGGAATTGGCCTCAGGGGTATTGGTCAGAGTTTTACCGCACTACCGGCAATCAGCCGATATCATCGCGGTAATCAAGAATCAGGAGAAGAAGACGCACCTCATTCGTAGCTGCGTAGATTTTATAAAAACTCACTTACAGGTCGGCCTTCCCCCAAATAATCATCTTGATGATTAAAAATAGGGCTGCACTTCGTTAACGCAATAACATGGAGAGAAACAGCAATGAAGCAAGGTATAGACATAAAAATTTTTGGCCTCACCGGCGATGTGCAGGATATCAATGCAGAAGTCTATGCAATATTGGACAAATGCTTTACCCATATCTCGGCCGGAAAAAAGACCGTTAACAAATCAGGCGTATTGGCCTATTTAGTGGAGGAAATAGAAGCGCAATCCTGTGATTACACCAGGAAACTATACCGCGTCGCAATTGAAATGGTTGGAATGACGCCATCTGAATAACCATTCACCTTTATTTTCCACAAAATAATTACTTCCTGTTTGGAAAGTTACTTTTTCCCTCGGAAGAGTGTACAGCACAAAAAGTCATGACTAGATTTTCTGGATTACGAAAATGATTCAATCACATGTAAATAGCATTATCGATTTATTTTGGCGTAACCTTCCGCCCTTCTTCCTCACCAGCGATATATCCTCGCTCACCGTGGCATTAGCAAATGCACAGGTGGCCGAACAAACCGTAACAGTAGGTAAAATGAGGGGTAGCAATGAGTGGAAAAAACTATATCTATAGCCAGTATGATAACTCCGTTTTGGCTGACGGCGACGATCAATCCGTTTATAAAAGTATCGATCTCTTCTGGCATTATCAGGAGCGCGGCAGTTTTACACTGAATGGTAAACCGTCGCAAAGCGCCGAGTCGGCAGGGATCAACCTGGCTCGCCCCCTGCTAACCTGGAATGGCACAGGTCAGGAGGCGACAGGTAAAGGCGCAACGGTCACTTTTGCCTTCCCGACCTGGAGTGAGTATGAAAAAAATGGTTCTGGTGATGGCGGGTTAAGCGGGTTGGACGCTACGCAAAAGGCTTTTGCCAAAGCATCGCTGCAAGCCTGGGCCGATGTCGCCAACCTGAAATTTAAGGAATTGCCCGCTTCTCAAAGCCAAAATGCGCAGATCAAATTCGGTAATTTTACTCAGGTTAAAGATGATGACTCTAACTATGCGTTGTATCCGCATACGTTAGAAAATAACCAACCTATCCTTGACGATTGGGGCAATGACATGTCAGGCCAGGTATGGGTTCTTGATCTGCCAGAAAACCGCGATCCTAGCTCAGGCGGGGGTTACGGCGCACAGGTTTTTACTCATGAAATTGGCCATGCGCTGGGGCTTGATCACCCGGGAAGTTATAACGGTGGCGCTCCTACCTATCGAAATGACGCAGCCTACGTGGAAGACACCAACCAGTTTTCCATAATGAGCTATTTCTCCGAGGTTAGCCCAGCGTCCAACCCAACGATCGGCGACTTCAAAGGTTATTACGCCTCTGCCCCGTTGATGGATGATATTGCCGGCATGCAATACCTATACGGTGCCAACACCACGGCGTTTAACACGAGCACCGTTTATGGCTTCCATTCAAATACCGGGCGCGGTTATCTGTCGGCCACCGACAGCAACAGCAAACTGATTTTCAGCGCCTGGGACACCGGTGGCAATGACACCTTCGATTTTTCCGGCTTTGCCGGCAACCAGCGCATTAACCTTAACGAAGGCGCGTTCTCTGACGTTGGCGGGCTGAAGGGCAATGTGTCCATTACTCAGGGAACCCACATTGAGAACGCCATCGGCGGCAGCGGTAACGATATTCTGGTCGGCAATGCACTGAACAACCAGTTGAAAGGGGGGGCCGGCAACGACTTTATCTTTGGCGGCGCAGGTGCGGATACCTTATGGGGCGGAGCAGGTAAAGACACCTTTGCTTATGCCGCCGCCTCGGATTCCACCGCCAAAGCGCCAGACTGGATCAAGGACTTCACCACCGGCGTCGACAAAATTGATTTGAGCGCGTTTGCCGGTGAAATCAACTTCGTCAAAGCGTTCACTGGCGAGGCCAATGAAGCGACCTTAACCCTCAATAGCGGCAACAGCGTTCTGGCATTGGATCTGCGCGGTCACGACGCAGACAACACCGGTTGGCAACCTGATTTCCTGGTGAAGATCGTCGGCCAGGCTAACGCCAGCACGGATTTTATCGTTTAACCCTTTACTGAGGCATAAGCGGGGATCCTCCCGCTTTTCGGCGAGGGCTTCTTAGGGGGCGCCCTCGCCTTTTTTTAGTTCTTTCAGGTATTTGTAGACCGTCGCGCGCCCAAGGGATAACACGTTGGCGATATAATCGGCGGCACTTTTGGCCTTGAATGCGCCTTCATTGTAGAGATCGATCACCAATCGCTTTTTTTGCTCACGGCTTAATGATGACAGCGAGGTGTTCTGAAGGCGGATCCACTCATGCAGGAAGGTATTAATCTTCTCTTGCCAGTCATCCTTGAACAGCTGCTGCGGCTGTGGCTGCAGACGAGTCACCGACAAGAACATGTCCAGCGCGTTTCTGGCGTCCTCAAAGATGCTGGTGCTCAGGTTAACGCACAGCAGATAGCTCGGATTGCCCTGTTCATCGCGGGCGGGAATGCTCACCGAGCGCATTTTTTTGCCATCCCAGTTGAGCTTCTCGTAAGGGCCGGTGACCGGCGCGCCGCTGTTGATATCAAAATCGTCCAGGCCGGCATCGTCACCCGGTTTGCGTTTCGACAGATTATTGGCGAGATAGGCGACTTTGTTGGTCGACAGATCGTGTATCACCACTTCCACATTAGGGAAAAACAGCGCTGCGATACCGTCGGCGACCGACTGCAATAATTCAAGTTGAGGCGTGGGTTTCAGCACCGGGCTGTTTCTCCGTAACGATAAGCATGATGATAATGGCCGACTCTCATCATCTGGACAGCCGCTTAGCATACCTTACTTGCCGTGTAATGCCGAGCCCGCCCTCCCTTGGTTCACCGCTGCGGTGATGGAACATGTTGAGCCTGAGGCGGCAAAATGCCACCAGCCCTTTTGTTAACGGAAAGTGAATATCGCCCCGAATCATAAAACGACGGCGCGAACTGCGCTGTAGCCCACATTTTGCGTGAACAGTCCGCTAATGGCATAAGATTTTCAATATATCAGTCAGTTGACGCTATTTTCGTTTAATAAAAATACGATGGCAGGCCGTGTTTACATGAATTCCACTCCGCCGTCAGGAAACGGCATTGTCAACATGGTGGTTAAATAAAATGAAACTTTTTGATCACATTCAAGCTTCTGACAAATAGATAAAGGCAAGATTTATGCGTTTTTTGTGCATAAAGTCTGAATACCTCGCCAAACCTCCCGACAAAAGTACTTAACTATTCATTTTTACCCGTCGAAACCCATTGGAAACCGGCCTGCAGCCCGATCAGGGGGGGCTAACAACCGGCAGGTTTAATGGTAAATTTAGCGTCGCAAAAGTGTTATGCACTTAGTAATCCACGGTTAAACAAAATAAATACCTATATAAAAAAAGGTTGGTTATGGAAAAGCTATCCTACGCTTCAGAAAGCAGCACAACGGCCTGGGCCACCTACTTGCAACAAATCGACCGCGTTGCACCTTACCTCGGTGACCTGTCTCGTTGGGTTGATACTCTCCGTCATCCCAAGCGTGCGCTGATTGTCGACATCCCCTTGCAGATGGACGACGGCTCTATCCGCCACTTCGAAGGTTTCCGCGTTCAGCACAACCTGTCGCGCGGCCCGGGTAAAGGCGGCATCCGTTACCATCCGGATGTTGATCTTGATGAAGTCATGGCGTTGTCAGCATGGATGACCATCAAATGTGCGGCGGTCAACCTGCCTTATGGCGGTGCCAAAGGCGGTATCCGCGTCGATCCTTTCAAACTGTCTGAAGGCGAGCTGGAGCGACTGACCCGCCGCTACACCAGCGAAATCGGTTTTATCATCGGGCCGCAGAAAGATATTCCTGCGCCGGACGTCGGCACCAACTCGAAAGTCATGGCCTGGATGATGGATACCTACTCCATGAACCACGGCACCACTATCACCGGCGTGGTCACCGGCAAGCCTATTCACCTCGGCGGTTCTCTGGGCCGTGAAAAAGCCACCGGTCGCGGCGTGTTCGTCACCGGCAGCGAAGTGGCCAAGCGTCTTGGCGTTGAAATTGAAGGCGCTAAAGTCGCGGTACAGGGCTTTGGTAACGTAGGCAGCGAAGCCGCTCGTCTGTTCGTTGGCGTCGGTGCCCGCGTAGTGGTAATTCAGGACCACTCAGCCACCCTGTTCAACCCGGACGGCATCGATCTGGCCGCGCTGACCGAATGGCAGACCAAGAACAAGCAGATCGCGGGTTTCCCTGGCGCCAAAGAGATTGAAAGCGAAGCCTTCTGGTCGGTTGACATGGATATCCTGATCCCAGCGGCGCTGGAAGGCCAGATCACCCGCCAGCGCGCAGAAATCCTGAGCGCCAAGCTGGTGCTGGAAGGCGCTAACGGCCCAACCTATCCAGACGCGGACGACGTGCTGCGTTCACGCAACATTACCGTAGTGCCTGACGTTATCTGTAACGCCGGCGGCGTGACCGTCAGTTACTTCGAATGGGTGCAGGATATGGCCAGCTACTTCTGGAGCGAGAGCGAAATCAACGAGCGTATGGACAAGATCATGACCGACGCTATGGTTCACGTCTGGAACAAGGCCGAAGAGAAAGCGTGCAGCCTGCGCACAGCGGCTTATATCGTCGCCTGTGAGCGTATCCTGACCGCACGTAAAGAGCGTGGCATTTACCCAGGTTAATACGTTGTACTGCCCGGCCTGCTTTGCGGGCCGGGATATCTCCCTTCCCCCGCGTTAAACCGTTTCACTGCCTTTCCAGTGCCGATCTTCGTTTTTCTGGTTCGCGCTCCCTGCCCGCATAAGCTATATGTTAGGGATCCTTTCCCCTCCGGAGAACTTCCTCATGAGCAAGAAAAAGATCCTGATGCTGGTCGGCGACTATGCCGAAGATTATGAAACCATGGTGCCTTTTCAGGCATTGCAGATGATTGGTCACCAGGTGGATGCCGTCTGCCCCGATAAAGTCAAAGGCGACTACATCATGACGGCGATCCATGATTTTGACGGTGCGCAGACCTACAGTGAAAAACCCGGCCACCGCTTTATCCTGAATGCCGATTTTGCCGCCGCACGGGAGGAGGATTATGACGCCCTGCTGATCCCCGGCGGCAGAGCGCCCGAATATCTGCGCCTCAACCCACAGGTGATCAAATTGGTGCAGGCTTTTGACGCCGCACGCAAACCGATAGCCGCCGTGTGCCACGGCCCGCAATTGCTGGCCGCCGCCAATGTGTTGAAAGGCCGCACCTGCAGCGCCTACCCAGCCTGCGCCCCTGAAGTACAGTTAGCCGGCGGGCATTATGCGGATATTGGTATCGATCAGGCCCACGTTGACGGCAATCTGGTGACCGCTCCAGCCTGGCCGGCGCATCCGCAGTGGCTGGCGAAGTTTGCCGAGGTGTTGGAGCAATAAACCCGGCATAAAAATGGCCCGCAATCGGACATGCGGGCCAACAGCACAAGGCATCTATTCTGATGCTGCCTCTATACCCGTCGTCTTTCAAGCTGCAGCGTCGTTACCTGCACGCGTTCACCCCAGTCACTTACCGGAGTAAGCTCCTGCGGATGAACGAGCTGGGCGCCTAGCTGCAGCTTGAAAGCCATAGGGTATTCATAAGAAGTTCTCTTTTCCGCTGACGTTAATTTAGCGTCCGGGAACAGAAAATAATGCGTTATGTTATCCGCACCGGTTTCGCATCATTTTAATTGTTCAATCAGAAAATGGATATCATAAAGCCAGCGTTTGGCACGGGCGGATCGTACCAGCATGTAAACATACAGCGGCCGGATCCTTTCCATCTCCAGATCCCAGTTATTCACGCGGCGAGGTGATGCTGAGAATAATATCCCCGACTTTGCTTCTTGCCGAAAATACAGGTCGTGATTGTAGCTGCTGTTGTCTATGTCGAAGGTGTCGAAGTAGCCGCGCATCAGCGTCTCAGCCATCGGTAAGGTCAGGTTAAGCTCTTTGTTTATCTCGGTATTCAGAGTGACGGCGATACCCTTTTTAAGAAAACCGGGCGTGTTATATCTGTCGATAACGGAAATCACTTGCTGCTGAATATCACTGTCCATTTCAACCTCAATATATTTGGCCGCGGGAAAGATGCGATATTTCTCTGACCTTTCTTATTGTATCGAGTTCTGCGGGTCGGGGTTATTTTCCTTTTCTTTACATTTCCCTCACCGGATAAATATAAAAAACGCAGGGAGATAACACCACCCTGCGTAATCGGTTTATTGATTGCGAATAAAGTTAACGGGTCAGGGTCGCGCTATTGGCGACCAGGCTATCCCCCTGCTTCTCCGCCGTAATGCCGCCCCCCAGCACCTTATACAGCGTAATCAGGTTCTGGTACTCGGTTTGCTGCGCGCCGATCAACGATTGGCGGGCGGTGTACAGCGTCCGCTGCGCGTCCAGCATGTTCAGGTAGGTATCCACGCCGTGCCGATAACGCAGTTCAGCCAGGCGGTAATATTCCCGCGAGGCTGCTACGTAGCCGGTTTGCGCCGCCAACTGCTCCCCAATGGTGCCTTTGCGCGCCAGTGCATCGGCCGTTTCCTGGAACGCCGTCTGCACCGCTTTTTCATAGGTGGCGACGTACAGATCCTTTTGCGCTTTGGTGTAGTTGAGCTGTGAGGTGTTATAGCCGCCGGTGAAAATCGGCAGGCTGATGCTTGGCGCAAAGGACCAGACGCCGGCGCCCTTGCTGAACAGGGACGACAGCTCCCCGCTGCTCACGCCGCCGCTGGCGGTCAGGCTGATCGACGGGAAGAACGCCGCACGCGCAGAGCCGATGCTGGCATTGGCTGACTTCAGATTATGCTCGGCTTCCAGGACGTCCGGCCGGTTCAGCAGCACCTGCGACGACACATTGGCCGGCATGTCTTTCATGATGCCGGATAGCGCCTCGATCCCATTCGGCAACAGGCTTTCGGGCACGCTTTGCCCCACCACCAGATCCAGCGCGTTTTTTGCCTGCGCGGCACTGGTGGTGTCGCTGGCGACGTCTGAACGCGCCTGCTGATAAACCGTGTCCGCCGAAGCCACATCCACCATCGACAAAATGCCGTTTTGCTGGTTTTTACGCGTCACTTCCAGCGACAACCTGGCGCTTTCCATCGTGTCTTTGGCTGCCGCCAACAGGCTGCGTTCCGCCGCCACGTTCACCCAGTCGGTGACGATATCGGCGATCAGCGTCAGGCGCGTACTTTTTGCCGCCTCGGACTCCGCCAGATAGGTCTCGAATTTTGCGTGCGACAGGCTGCGGTTTTTACCGAACAGATCCAACTCAAACGAACTGGTGCTGGCGCTGGCTTCGTAGCTCTGGCCGATCGCGGTCGCATTGCCATTGCCGGTCAAAGAGCGTGAGCGCGTGCCGTCTACCCCTGCGTTGATGGTTGGGAACAGTTCGGAACGTTGTTCGCCGTATAACGCTCGCGCCGACTCAATGCTGGCGATCGCTTCACGCAGATCACGGCTGCTGCTCAGCCCCATCGCCACCACCTGCCGCAGCCGCGCATCCACCACATAATCGCGCCACGGGATATCCGGGTAGCTCAGCGAAAGCTTACCGCTCGGCGTGGCATAGGCGGCACCTTGCGGCAGGTTTGCCGGTACCGGCGCCTGCGGCCGTTGGTAGTCCGGATCCAGTGAAATACAGCCTGCCAGTAACAGGGGGAATGTCAGAGTTATCAAACGTTGCAGCACATTATTCTCCTGCCTGTGGCGTGGTGCTTTCTACCTGTTTGGCGACGACCGGTTTACGTGCAAATACCCGGCGTACCAAAACGTAGAACAAAGGAACAAAGAAGATCGCCAATAGCGTCGCGGTAAGGGTGCCGCCGATAATCCCGGTGCCAATGGCTATACGGCTGTTGGCGCCGGCGCCGGTGGAGATTGCCAGCGGCAACACCCCGGCGGTAAATGCCAGCGACGTCATCAGAATCGGCCGCAAGCGCATACGGGATGCTTCGACCGCCGAGGCGATCAGCGTTTCTCCGTGCTGGTACTTCTCTTCGGCAAACTCCACGATCAGAATGGCGTTCTTGGCCGACAGGCCAATAATGGTCAACAGCGCCACCTGGAAGTAGATATCGTTTTCCAGACCGCGCAGCGTGACCGCCAACAGCGAACCCACCACGCCCATCGGCACCACCATCATGACCGCGAACGGGATCGACCAGCTCTCGTACAACGCCGCCAGGCACAGGAACACCACCAAGAGCGCGATGGCATACAAGGATCCCGCCTGGCCGCTGGTCAGACGCTCCTGATAAGAAAGCCCGCTCCAGGAGTAGCTGCTGCCCGCGGAGAACTTCGCCGCCAGTTTTTCCATTTCATCCATCGCGGTGCCGGAGCTGGTGCCCGGAGCGCCTTCGCCGGTGATTTCGAACGACGAAAGCCCGTTATAACGCGACAGGTTTTCCGGCCCGTAGATCCAGCGCGATGAGGCAAAGGCCGAGAATGGCGTCATGCTGGTCTTGGTTGTGGTCGTGCCTGAAATGGTGTTGGTTGAGCTGCCGCGCACAAACCACTTATCCAGATCCTCCGGTTTTGAACGGAACTCCACATCCCCTTGCATATAGACTTTCTTCACCCGGTTGCGGTCGATAAAGTCGTTAACATAGGTGCTGCCGAAAGAACTGGTGAGCGTGCTGCTGACGTCGCCGGCGCTCAGGCCCAACGCTTGCAGCTTGTCATTATCGATATCCACCTGCAGCTGCGGGGTATCCGGCAAGGTGTTGGCGCGCACGGCGATCAGGCCCGGATTTTTACCGGCGGCGGCAATAATCTGGTCACGCATCGCCTGCAATTCCGCACGGGTCGTTGCGCCTTTGGCCTGCAACTCGAAGGTGAACCCGTTGGACTGGCCAAAGCCGTCGATCGACGGCGGGCTCATCGAAAACACCTGAGCATCGCGAATGCCGGCGAAGTGCCCCATGGCGCGTTTGGCAATCGCGTCAGCGGTGTTCTCGCTGCCGCTGCGCAGGCTCCAGTCCTTGAGGCTGACGAAAGCCATGCCGGCGTTCTGGCCGCTGCCGCTAAAACCAAAGCCGTTGATGGTAAAAATGCTGTTGACGTTGGCCTTCTCATTATTGAGGAAGTAATCCTTCACCTCGTCGCTGACCACCGAGGTCCGGGCATCGGTAGCGCCGGCCGGCAGCGTATACTGCACCATCACCATCCCCTGATCTTCGTTAGGCAGGAAGCCGGTCGGCAGGCGCATATACATGACGGCGGCTGCGATCAGCAACAGGCCGTACATCAGCAGGTAACGCATTGGGCGGTGGATCACCCTGCCGACCTTGTCGGCATATTTCGCCTGCAGCCGGTCATAACCCCGGTTGAATTTGCCCAGCAGGCCTTTGTCGGTCAGTTCCTCATGCGCGGGTTTCAGCAACGTGGCGCACAGCGCCGGTGCCAGCGTCAGCGCCAGGAGCACCGAAAGCGCCATGGAAGAGACGATAGTGACGGAGAATTGGCGATAGATAACCCCGGTGGACCCGCCGAAGAACGCCATCGGCAGGAACACCGCAGACAGCACCATCGCAATGCCCACCAACGCGCCGGTGATCTCTTTCATCGACTTTTCCGTCGCTTCGCGCGGCGGCAGTTTTTCTTCGCGCATCACGCGCTCGACGTTCTCCACCACCACGATGGCGTCATCGACCAACAGCCCGATGGCCAGCACCATGCCAAACAGCGTCAGGGTGTTGATCGAATAACCGAACACCGCCAGCACGCCAAAGGTGCCGAGCAGCACCACCGGCACGGTAATGGTCGGGATCAGCGTCGTACGCAGGTTCTGCAGGAAGATGAACATCACGATCACTACCAGCACCACCGCTTCGAACAGCGTCTTCACCACTTCCTCAATCGAGATGTTGATAAAGTCGGTGCTGTCTTTCGGATACGCGACCTTGTAGCCGTCAGGCATGGATGACTGATATTCCGCCACCTTGGCCTTGACCAGCTTGGCGGTATTGAGCGCATTGGCTCCTGCGGCCAGCTTGACCGCGATACCCGCCGCCGGGTGACCATTCAGGCGTGCGCTGGAAGAGTAATCCTCATTGCCCAGCTCAACCCGCGCCACATCACCCAGGCGAACCAGGGCCCCGCTGCTGTCGCTTTTCAGGATGATATTGCGAAATTGCTCCGGGGTTTGCAGCCGGGATTGCGCCTTGACCGTGGCGGTCAGTTGCTGATCGGCGCCGGCCGGCAGATCGCCGACCTTACCCGCAGAAACCTGGGTGTTCTGCGCCTCAATCGCCGTCTCCACATCGGACGGCATCAGCGAATAAGACGCCAGTTTGGTCGGGTTCAGCCAGATACGCATGGCGTATTCCGAGCCGAATACCTGCACGTCACCCACACCGTTGATGCGCGACAGCGGGTCTTGCAGGTTACTGACCAGATAGTCGGCGATGTCTGCCATCGTCGCTTTATCGGTCTCATCATACAGACCGACGATCAGCAAAAAGCTGCTCTGCGATTTCTTGACCGTTACCCCTTGCGAGGTGACCTCGGACGGCAAGCGGCTTTCCGCCTGCTGCACTTTGTTTTGCACCTGTACCTGGGCGATGTCCGGATCGGTACCCTGATCGAAGGTGACGTTGATGCTCACCGAACCGTCGGAACTGCTGGTCGACGAGAAATACAGCAGGCCGTCCAGGCCGGTGAGCTGCTGTTCAATGACCTGCGTCACGCTGTTTTCCAGTGTTTCCGCATCCGCGCCCGGATAGGTAGCCGAAATGGCGATCTGCGGTGGGGAAACGTCCGGGTATTGCGAAATGGGCAGCGAGTTGATCGACATCAGGCCACACAGCATGATGATGATCGCGATCACCCAGGCAAACACCGGCCGCCGAATAAAGAACTGCGCCATGATTACTGCTCCCCACCGTTAGCCGTGCCGGTCGCCGCCTGCTTTTGCACTTCAACCGCGTTAACTTCGACCCCGGCGGCCACCTTATTGGTGCCTTCGACGATCAGGCGATCGCCGTCGTTCAGCCCTTTACTGACCAGCCAGTTGCTGCCGATCACCCGTTCGGTGGTGACCGTGCGCTGCTCAACCTTGTTTTGCGCATTCACCACCAACGCAGTGGCCTCACCTTTGGCATTGCGGGTGATGCCCTGCTGCGGCGCCAGAATGCCTTTCGGATCGACGCCGTTATCGACTCTGGCGTGAACGTACATGCCCGGCAGCAATTCATGCTCCGGGTTAGGGAATACGGCGCGCAGCGTAACGGAGCCGGTAGACTCATCCACCGACACTTCCGTCAGTTCCAGTTTGCCGTCATGCGTATAAGGCGTGCCGTCTTCAAGCTTGATGGCGACCGGTGTGACATCGTCACGTTTTAAGGACGCCTGCAGTTTGCGCAACCTGAGCAGTTGGCTGCTGGACTGCGTGAGATCGACATAGATGGGGTCCAGCGCGCGGATAGTGGCCAGCGCATCGGTCTGGCTGGCGGTAACCAGCGCACCCGGCGTCACCGAGGAAATGCCGATACGGCCGGAAATAGGTGCGCGTACCTGGGTATAAGCGAGATTGATTTGGGTGGTTTCCAGCGCCGCCTGATACTGGTCGACAGCGGCGACCGCCTCCAGATAGGCCGCCATCGCATCGTCCGCATCCTGTTTGGAGACGCCATTCTCTTTCACCAGCGCCGCATAACGTTGCGCCTTCAGGCGGCTGGATTTCACCGTCGCCTGCGCACTTTTCAACTGTGCGGCAGCCTGGTTATAACTGGCCTGATAGGTGGCGGGATCGATTTGATACAGTACCTGGCCGGCTTTTACCTCGGCCCCTTCGGTAAACAGACGTTGTTTGATAATGCCGTCAACCTGCGGACGAACGTCCGAGGTCATGGTGGCGTTCACCCTGCCACTCAGATCGCTGCTCAGCGTGACCGGTTGGCCGTGCAGCGTCGCGACCCCCACCTCCGGCGTGCCGCCCGCTCCCATCGGGGCCCCGCCGAGTTTGCCATCACAGGCGGTCAGCAATAACGCCAGGCTGACAAGAAAAATCTGTTTGCTCTGCATCGAGTATCTATCCTATTGAGAACGTTTATTCTCAATATATAGATTCTGATCTTTTTAGTCTGACAGGGTTACGTAAGGATTCGGTAAAAGTCCTTCGCAAAGCATGAGAGACGCCCTATTTTTGCCTCAGCGGCACGTCTTTAAGCAGCCAGGTCAGCGCAAAGGCCAGCACCATTACCCAGGCGGCAATCTGGTACACCGAGTGGATCGCCCCGCCGAAAGCCTGCAGATAGTCTTGCTGCAAGGCCGCCGGCAAATGGTGCACCGCCGCCGCGCCCAGAGAACGCGGCAGTTGCGCGTCCTCCGGCAACAACACGGCCAGGCGTCTGTGCAGCACGTTGGTAAAAATCGCGCCAAACACCGCCACGCCGATCGAACCGCCAATCGAGCGGAACAACGTGGCGCTGGAGGTAGCGACCCCCATATGCTGCGGCTCTACGCTGTTTTGCGCCGCCAGAATCATCACCTGCATCACCATGCCCAATCCCAGCCCCAACAGGCTGATATAGAGATACAACAGGTGCACCGGCGTCGAATTTGTCAGCGTGCCGAGCAGGATCATGCCTGCCAACGCGCACAGGGTGCCGATAATCGGGAAGATACGGTATTTGCCCCTTTTGCTGATCAGCCTGCCGCTGACGATCGAACTGATCATGATGCCGCCCATCAGCGGCAACAGCTGCATCCCGGCCTGCGAAGGCGTCGAGTCTTTCACCACCTGCAAATACAGCGGCAGGAAGGTCACCGAACCAAACAGCGACATGCCGATGATAAAGCCGATCAAACTGCACAATACAAAGGTGCGATTACGAAACAGTCCCAGCGGAATGATCGGCTCGCTTGCCAGCCGCTCTTCGTAGATAAACCCGCCCAGCGACACCAGCCCAAAGGCCAGAATGCACCACAGTTGCCCGTCCGACCAGGCCATGACCGTGCCGCCCTGGCTGGTAAAGAGGATGATGCAGGTCAGCGCCGAGGCGAGGTAAGCCGCCCCCAGATAGTCGATGTCGTGTTTAACCCGATTGACCCGCGACTGGAATACCGCGCCGATCACCAACAGGGCGAAAACTCCCAGCGGAAGATTGATATAAAAAATCCAGCGCCAGGAGAAATGCTGCACCAACAGCCCGCCGATCAGCGGCCCGACCACCGTCGCCAGGCCAAATACCCCGCCGAACAACCCCTGATAACGCCCGCGATCGGCCGGTGGGATCACGTCGCCCACCACCGCCATGGTCACCACCAATAAACCGCCGCCACCCAGCCCTTGTAACGCGCGCATCAGGATCAATTGCGTCATGTTCTGCGCCAGCCCGCACAGTACCGAACCGAACAAAAACACCACGATGGCGACTTGCAGCACGATCTTGCGGCCGAACAGATCGCCGAACTTGCCATACAGCGGCACCACGATGGTCGATGCCAGCAGATAGGCCGTCACGACCCAAGACAAATTCTCCAACCCGCCGAACTCGCCGACGATGGTCGGCAACGCGGTCGAGACGATGGTCTGATCGAGCGCCGCCAGCAGCATCACCAGCAGCAGCGCGGAGAACAGCAAACGGATCGAGGGCGCCTGTTCAGACGCCCTGCCGTTATCTTCGTGGCCTGCTGTGTTATCAATGCCCATACGAGTGAGTCCGCTTGTAATTAATTAACTGAGTAATTAATATATGAGTTATTCTTTTCTCCGGTCAATGGATCTCGCCGCGATGACAGCACAAAACGTTAAAAAACCCACCTCTCCACGCCGCCCTGGCAGGCCCAGCGGCGCTGTCAACGGGGCAGAGAAACGGGAGCATTTGCTCGACACGGCGCTGAACTTGTTCGCCCGCCAGGGCATTGCCGATACCTCGCTGAATGCCATTGCCCGCGAGGCCGGCGTTACCCCGGCGATGCTGCACTACTACTTTCACAACCGTGAACAGCTGCTCGATGTGCTGATAGACGAACGTTTCCTGCCGGTGAGAATCGCCGCAGGCGACGTTTTCGACGCCAACGAAGACGATCCGGTAGCGGCTTTCACTGAGTTGGCGCAGCGATTTATCGATATTTCCATCGCACATCCGTGGTTCGCCCCGCTGTGGTTGCGCGAAGTGATGAGTGACAGCGGCGTATTGAAGCAGCGGATGGACGAGCGCTTCGGCGACAAGCAACGCAAAACGGCGATGCAGTCCATCGTACGTTGGCAGGCGGAAGGCAAACTGCATGCCGATCTGGAGCCATCTCTGCTGATAGTCACCCTGTTTGGCATGACGCTGCTGCCGTTAGCCACGGCGTCAAAATGGCAGCGCGATAATTCTCTCAGCCCGCTGCGCGCCGAAGACATTGCCCGGCATGCCATTACGTTGCTCACCCACGGTCTGGGGCCGCAACGCTGAAAAGAGAACCATTCTGGTGCGGGGCACTCCCGCACCGGGTGCAAGACCCGCCTTGACCCGCTCGCTTTCCCGCTATTTGCGCCCGTCGCTTAACTGGCACCCTTTTTGCTTTGGCTACTCCGCCTAATTTGGCTTTTTAATCAGGGGTAGCGCTATGTTTCAAATAATTAGAGTGGCATTTGTTTTATTGACCTTAGGATGCGCCAACGCGGCGACCGCCGCCGGGGAGTTACCGCACATCGTTATTTTGGCCACTGGCGGCACCATCGCCGGTTCGGCAGCCTCCAATACCCAAACCACCGGCTACAAAGCCGGGGCGCTCGGGGTTGAGACGTTGATCGCCGCGGTGCCGGAAATGCAGAAAGTCGCCCGGGTGGACGGCGAGCAGATTGCCAATATCGGCAGTGAAAACATGACCAGCGAGATCCTGCTCAAGCTGTCAAAACGCGTCAACGAACTGCTGGCACGCGATGACGTCGCCGGTGTGGTGATCACCCACGGTACCGACACGCTGGACGAATCGCCCTACTTCCTTAACCTGACGGTAAAAAGCAACAAACCGGTGGTGTTCACTGCCGCCATGCGCCCGGCGACCGCCATCAGCGCCGATGGCCCGATGAACCTGCTGGATGCGGTGACCGTAGCCGCCGATAAACAGGCTGCAGGCCGAGGCGTCATGGTGGTGCTGAACGATCGCATTGGTTCCGCCCGCTTCAGCACCAAAACCAACGCCACCACGCTGGACACGTTCAAAGCACCTGAGGAAGGCTATTTGGGGGTGATTGTCGGCGGCAAACCTTACTTTGAAACCCGGGTGGATAAAATTCATACCACCCGTTCGGTGTTTGACGTGCGCAATGTCAGCGCGCTGCCGAAAGTCGACATTATTTACGGTTATCAGGACGATCCTGAATACATGTATGACGCCGCCATTCAGCACAAGGTAGACGGGATTGTTTATGCCGGCACCGGTGCCGGGTCGGTTTCAGTGCGTAGCTCGGCCGGGATCAAAAAAGCGGAAAAAGCCGGCGTGCTGGTCGTTCGCGCCAGCCGCACCGGCAGCGGTATTGTTTCTGAAGATGCGGGCCAGCCCGGCCTGGTTTCCGACTCGCTCAACCCGGCTAAATCACGCATTCTGCTGATGCTGGCGCTGACCAAAACCCATAACCCGCAGGTGATCCAGGACTATTTCCATACCTATTAATCTGCTCTGTCACGTCCCGGCAACAGGCCGGGACGCTCATGAAAGACTATCTGGCCAACAACGGACGGCGGCCAGAAAGAAGAGTCAGGGAGAAGTGCGCAGCCAGCCCGAAGATCAATCCCCAGAATACCGATGCCATGCCTAAAAAGTTCATGCCGGACGCCGTGACCAGGAAAGTGATTAACGCCGCTTCCCGCTGTTTCTCATCGGCCATTGCACCGGTCAATCCGGTGCTGATAGCGCCAAACAGCGCCAGCCCGGCCAGCGAGATAATCAGTTCTTTGGGTAATGCAGTAAACACCGAGGCCAGCGTCGCGCCGAAAATCCCCATCACAATGTAGAAAATCCCGCAGGCCACGCCGGCGATGTAGCGTTTGCTTTTCTCCCGGTGCGCCTCTTCGCTGGTGCAAATCGCGGCGGTAATGGCCGCCAGATTCACCCCGTGCGAGCCAAACGGCGCCAGTAACACCGAGGCAATCGCGGTCATCGAGACGATCGGCCGGGCAGGCGTGGCGTAACCGGAGGAGCGCAATACCGCCATGCCGGGCACGTACTGACCGGTCAGCGTTACCAGCGTAAGCGGCAGTGCGATATTAATGATGGCATGCCAACTCCAGGCCGGGGTAATCAGGACCGGATGCGCGACGCTGACGACGATATCCCCGCTGTTCAACATGCCGCTCATTCCCGCCACTGTACCGCCGGCAAACAGCACGGCGACAATGGCGTAGCGCGGCAGCAGCCGCTTAAACAGCAGATAGGTTACGAACATGGCCATGACCAGCGTCGGTTGCAGCTGAATGGACACAAACATCTCGGCGCCAAAGTGGAATAAAATCCCGGCCAGCATGGCGGCAGCGATCGACCGCGGTAATTTGCCGATCAGTTTATCGAAGGCGCCAGACAGACCAATAACGGCGATAATGACCGAAGAAACGATATAGGCCCCTACCGCCTCGTTGATCGTCACCCCAGGCAGTAACCCGACCAGCAACGCCGCGCCGGGCGTTGACCAGGCGGTGATCACCGGCACCCGCAGACGCCAACTCAAAATCAGGCCAGTAACGCCGCTGCCGATGGAGATGGCCCAAATCCAGGAGGAGATCACCTCCGTGGGCAAGTGAGCCGCACTGGCGGCCTGAAACACGATGATCAACGGGCCGGCGTAAGACACTATCACCGCAATGGCCCCCGCCACTACCGCCGAAAGAGAAAAATCCTGTCGCAATCTGTCCATCATTACCCCTATCAATGCACATCGATTAAATCGATGTAATAAGCCAGAAAAGAAAAACCCCGATAAATTAACTTAAAAACAACAAGTTACCACGTTGAACTTAAACACCCATCCTTCAATAACACCAATTGAATCGAATCAATTTAAGTCGATTGTATCCGTGTAATTCTTTCTGTGTTAATACTTATTACATCAATTTAATGACTGCCTTATACTGTAATCGTCTTATTCCCGGCTTGCCGCCAACACCGTGCAGCAGGAAGCTCGTGGGGATAGCCGTTCAAAGCATACAGAGGGTCTATGTGGACACCGCGCTTCAGTGAGAAAAATGCCCCGGTGTATTTGCTGATTGCAGATGCGCTGCAAAATGACATCAACAACGGCGTGCTGCCTGCCGGTTCACGTTTGCCTACATTGAAAGAGCTGGCGCAGACGCTGGCCGTGACGCCGGGCACCGTTAATCGCGCTTATGAAGAAGCTGCGCGGCGCGGGCTGGTTCAGGGCGAAGTGGGCCGCGGGACCTTTGTGCTGGCCTCGCCCGAAAGGGCCATGGAAAGCGCGCGCCTTCCGCACTTCAGCCCTTCATCTTCCGCCCAGCGGGATCATATCGATCTGTCGGTGATCAAGCCGGAGGTGCAGGCCCAGGAACAGGGGATCCGCACCGCGCTCGAGCATCTGGTCGCCAGCCCTGAGCTGGGGTTGGCGCTCGACTATTCGCCGGAAGGCGGACATCCGGCGCATCGTGACGCCGGCGCCAGCTGGCTGCGGCGTTTTTTGCCTGACGTACACTGGCAGCAAGTGGTGTTGACCGCCGGCGCTCAGCACGGTTTGCTGGTCGCCATCAATGCCCTGACGGCGCACCAGGATCTTATCCTGTGCGAAGCGCTGTGTTATCCGGGCATTATCTCGCTGGTACACGGCAATGGGCGGCGGCTGCGCGGGGTTGAAATGGATAGCGAGGGCATCGTGCCCGACTCGCTGAGAGCACTGTGTCGCCAGGAAAAACCGGCGATGCTGATCTGCGTGGCGAGCTGCCAAAATCCCACTACGGTGGTGATGTCTAACGCCAGACGGGCCGAAATTGCGCAGATTGCCCGCGAGTTCGATTTTTATATTCTCGATGACGATATTTACGGTTTTCTTACCGCAGAGCCGGTCGAGGCACTGTCTTCGTTTGCTCCTGAACGCTCGGTGTACCTGACCAGCCTGTCGAAAAGCATCTCACCGGCGTTGCGCATCGGTTATCTGCATGCGCCGGCGGAAACCCTGTCGCGGTTGACGTCGATGGTGCGAACCAGCATCTGGATGCCTTCCCCGCTTATCGCGCAGTTGGCCAGCAATATCATTACTTCCGGCATTGGGACTGAAATGCTGCAAACCCAGAAGCAAGAAGCGGCGGCGCGCCAGGCCATCGCCGCAGAGGTTTTCCACGGGTTGGAGGTCGCTTCGCAACCCTACGGTTACCACATTTGGGTCACTCTGCCCGAGCCCTGGACCAGCGATGAGTTCGCCAATCTGGCGCGCGCTCAGGGGGTGAATATTTCCAGCGGCACGCAATTCCTGGCCGAACGCAGCGGCCATACCCGTGCCGTACGCATCGTGCTGATGTCGCCAACCAGCCGCAGTGAATTGAAATTTGCCCTGACCAAGCTGCGCAGCATGATCGAATCTGCAGAACCCCGCCTGTATTACTGAGGCCCTGACCCGGCGCTCTTTGGCGCGCCGGGTTAGCCTTGTTCAATCAGCATTACCGCCGTGGTATCCGCCTCCAGGGCTTCAAAAATATGCTCTCGATCGGCGGAGTAACTGATGTAATCCCCCGCACTCAACTCCACCGGCTGCTCCGTCGGCCCGATTCGCGCCCTGCCGCTGCTGATAATCACGTGCTCAATGGTGCCCGGCATATGCGGGCGTGAAACCCGGGTCTCGCCCGGCTGAACGCGCAAGCGGTAAATATCGCGTTGTGCTCCCGGCGGGCAGGTTGCCAGCAACGTAGCGGCATAGTTGGCCTGTTCGGAAACCGTGGTGACCCCTTCGTTGGCGCGGATCACCTGTACGTGCTGGCGCGGTTGAGAGATTAGCCGGCTGACCGGCACGTCGAGGGCCATCGCCAGCGACCACAAGGTTTCCAGGCTTGGGTTGCCGCTGCCGGTTTCCAATTGCGAAAGCGTCGATTTTGCGATGCCGGCGCGGCGCGCCAGTTCGGTGACCGACAGCCCCAACCGCTCGCGTTCGCGGCGAATGGCGGCCGAAAGCAGGCCGATGGGCGTGCCGGTATTGCAGGAGTTATCGCTCATTGTTCACCATAATGTTCATTTGTTCGACTTGACGAACAGGCGCTCACTGTTCATCATAATGTTCAGTTGTTCATTTTAATGGTGTTCGTCGACGGCGGCAAGCACGGCACTCAATCAGGAGAAGGCAAATGAAGGTAAACACCCGCGGCGTAGTACAGATGACCCTGGCGATGGTGATCTCCGGCACCGTCGGCTGGCCGGGGATCGCGCTAGGGCAACCGCCAACCACGGTCGTTTTCTGGCGTTGCGCGTTTGGCGCGCTGGCGATGTTGATCGCCTGTGCCCTGCTTGGCCTGTTGAAGAAAGGCATGCTGACCCGACGTCAGGCCGCCGTGGCGGTACTGGGCGGTATGGCGCTGGTGCTGAACTGGACGCTGCTGTTTGGCGCTTATGCCCATGCCTCTATCGCCGTGGCCACGATTACCTACCACGTTCAGCCCTTTATGCTGGTCGGGCTGGGCGTGCTGTTCTTTGGCGAAAAACTGACGGCGAATAAACTGGGCTGGCTGTTGTTGGCCTTTGGCGGCATGCTGCTGATTATTACCGGCCGCTCTGGCGCTAGCGGTTCAGGATCGGATTACTTTATCGGCGTGCTGTTGGCATTAGGCGCTGCGTTTATGTATGCGGTGGCGGCGGCGATCGTCAAAGGGCTAAAAACCGTGCCGCCGCATTTGATCGTGTTGATCCAGCTCAGCGTCGGTGTGGTTGTATTGGCGCCGTTCGCCGGCCTGACCCACCTGCCGTCAACGGCCAATGCCTGGCTGCTGCTGGCGACTATCGGCCTGGTGCATACCGGGCTGATGTCTTCGCTGCTGTATGGCGCGATCCAGAAAATCCCCACCAGTCTGGTCGGCGCATTGTCGTTCATCTACCCGCTGGTGGCGATCATCGTCGATTGGGCGGTATTCGGGCATCGCCTCAGCCTGATGCAGCTATTGGGCGCAGCCGCCATCCTGATTGCCGCTGCGGGCATGAACTTTGGCTGGCGGGTGATACGTGCGGGTAAAACCGCCCGCACGGCGGAGGGGCAGTAACCGGCGGGTTATTTTTTCAAGGCGTGCAGGCTGGCGATCACCTTCTGCAACGCCCTGCTCAGCGGCTTATCCTGGCGCAGTACGATGCCCAAAGTGCGCTCAAGCGCGGGCGTAAGAGAGTCTCCCCGGGTGCCGGACAGTGCCATGCGCGGCACAATGCTGTACCCAAGCCCGGCGGCAACCATCTCTTTGATCGCCTCGATGCTGCCCAGTTCCATTACCGGCGCCGGTTTAACCCCAGCGCCAAGGAACCAGCCATCAATCAGGCGACGGGTGCTGCTGCCGGATTCAAAAGCCACCCACGGGAGCGCACCCAGGGTTTGCGGGGTGAACGTGGCAGGCAAATCGGGGGAGTCTGCGGGGAAAATGACGGCAAACTCGTCCTGCAACAGCGGCGTCAGCTGCAAACTGCGTCCATTGGCCGGAAAGGTCACCAATGCGATGTCGATGCGGTTTTCTTCCACCGCTTTCACCATGTCATCGGTGTTGCCGGTGCGAACCCCGACGTTCAACAAGGGATAAGCCTGTTTCAACTCCCGCAGCAGCGTCGGCAGCAGATGGATACAGGCCGTGGCACCGGTGCCCAAGGTCACGGTGCCGGCAATCTCCTGCGCGTGACCTGCCATGTCGCTCAGCGCATTATCCACCGCCGCATTGATGCGGCTTATGTGTTCCAGTAGCGCCTCACCGGCGGACGTCGGCCGCACGCGCCTGGCGACCCGCTCCAGCAGCCGAACTTGCAGCCGCTGTTCCAACTGCCGGATTTGCAGGCTGACCGCGGGTTGGCTCAGCCCCAGCACTTCCCCTGCGGCGGAAAAACTCCCTTGCCTGACCACCAAAGCAAAGGTCTGAAGCTGGTCCAAATTAAGCTTGCCCACCACGAAATACCCCTTATGCAAAATGCCCGATGCCGGTCCCCCACATGAGAAACCGGCATCGCTGAGTGTATCCTTGTGGGCCGCCTTTGTAATCAGGTCGAACCCGGCGCGCATTGCGTTATGCGTAACAGAGAGCCTTGATGGCGTTTTTGCAGAAGGCGGTGAAAGTATTATCCCGAAAACCTCAAAAGCTAAGCGAAATAACGTATTCGACCCGTTTTAAAATAACTGTTACCTCTATTAAGCAGACACGGAGGAGGAATTAACGATGACGCGTTATGTGTGGAATAACCGGCTGAAACAGCGCATCCGTTTCAGCTACTGGAATGAGCTGTGCGTCACTGGCTGCGCGGGCAGAGCCCTCTCTTACCCGCCACTATTCGTTATCGGAGCGGGAAAATCATCACCCGCCTATCGCAAAGCTAATTAATCGCTAAGCAAGGGACTATTTATAATAAGCCTTTGCTTTACACCGCAACCTGCAAATTATTATTATCACTTCGTACCCCACCGCTGTATCAACTTAAATTTTAATTATATTTCATCGCGCTACGCCCGCGGCAGCGCGCTATTTACTGCCGTCTCCCGTATTGAGGACATCGTTATGGTTGTTTCTGTTTCGCCTGCGCCGGATGCGGCCAATTTCCCTCCCGCAGAAGAACGGCCCCACAGGATTGTCGACGACCCACAGGCGCTGGATGCAGCACGACAAGTCGCCGTGGCCGCCGCGCCTGAAGCCCAACTGCGTGACCGCCAACGGCGCTATCCGCTGCAACAGCTGGCGCTGTTTACCCAGTCTGGCCTCGGTGGCATTTCCATCCCGCGTGAATACGGCGGACCGGAACTGTCCTTTACCACGCTGGCGGAGGTGTTTCGCCTGATTTCCGCCGTCGATCCGGCGCTGGGGCAAATTCCGCAAAACCATTTCGGCCTGATTCAGTTAATTCGTGATGTCGGCAGCGAAGAACAGAAACGGCGTATTTTCGCGGCGGTGCTGGCCGGCCAACGCATCGGGAACGGTGGCCCGGAGAAAAACAGCAAGCACACGCTGGATATGCAGAGCCGCTTACGGCAAACCGCAGACGGCCTGCGCTTTACCGGCGACAAGTTTTACTCCACCGGTGCGCTGTTCGCCCATATCGTCGCCGCCAAGGCACTCGACGATCGGCAGCAGCCGGTACTGGCATTGATCCCCCACCCGGCGGCAGGCCTGGAGATCGTCGATGACTGGTCCGGCATGGGGCAGCGCACCACCGCCAGCGGCACGGTGCACCTGCGTGAGGTTCTGGTCGATCCGGCCAATGTGATCCCGCTGCTGCCGCTGGCAGAAAAACCGACGATTCAGGGTGCCGTTTCCCAGCTGATTCAGGCTGCCATCGATGCTGGCATTGCGCAGGGCGCGCTGGACGAGGCCACCCAGTTTATTCGCGAACGTTCCCGCCCCTGGATCGACGCAGGCGTCGAACGCAACGCTGACGATCCCTACATTCTGGCCGACGTCGGCCGACTCAGCATGGAGCTGAGCGCGGCGAACGCCCTGTTGCGCCGTGCGGCGCGGACGCTCGATGAGGTTGACCGCCGGCCGGTGACCGCCGAGAGCGCCGCAGCGGCGTCGATCGCAGTCGCCGAAGCCAAGGTGCTGACCACGGAAGTGGCGCTGTTGGCCAGCGAAAAGCTGTTCGAATGGTCCGGCAGCCGAGCCACGCTGGCGGAGCACGGCCTCGATCGTCACTGGCGTAACGCACGCACCCACACGTTGCACGATCCGGTGCGCTGGAAATACCACGCCATTGGCGAGTACTACCTCAACGGCCGCTTTCCGGCGCGCCATTCGTGGATTTAAAGGAGCGGAACATGACCACCCAGGTAGCCCCTCAACACGTGGCGCAACGCATTACCAGTCCCGAACAGGCGCTGGAGACCGCACACCGGCTGGCGGAGCAATTCAGCCCGACCGCCGCCGAGCGTGACAGCCAACGGCGATTGCCGGTTGCCGAACTGGCAGACCTGTTCGCCTCCGGCCTCGGCGCGATTACCGTGCCGCAAGAATTTGGCGGCCCAGGGTTGTCGAACCGCGTGCTGGCGCAGGTCATCGCTATTCTCAGCCAGGGCGATGCGTCGATCGGCCAGGTGCCGCAAAACCACTATTACGCGCTGGAAGTGCTGCGGGTGAACGGTTCACCGCAGCAGCAACGGCGCCTGTACCAGGAAGCGCTGGACGGCGTGCATTTCGGCAATGCGCTGGCGGAGTTTGCCAGCAAGGCCGCCCACCACCGCAGCACCTCGCTGGCCAGGCATGAAGGTCAATGGCAATTGTCCGGCCAAAAATTTTACGCTACCGGCGCGTTGTACGCCGGGCGCATCCCGACCGCCGCGCGGGGTGAAGACGGTAAAGAACAGTTGGTATTTTTGCCGCGCAATACGCCTGGCCTGAGCATCACCGACGACTGGTCCGGCTTTGGTCAGCGTACCACCGGCAGCGGTAGCGTGACGCTGGAACAGTGCCCGGTGGATGAAGAGGATATCGTGCCCTTCCAGACGGCGTTTGAACGGCCGACGCCGGTTGGCCCGCTGGCGCAAATCATGCACGCCGCCATCGATCAGGGCATCGCCAAAGCCGCGTGGCAGGACATGCTGCAATTTGTTCGCAGCCGTTCGCGCCCTTGGATTGATGCCGGCGTCGAACACGCCAGCGAGGACCCGCTGACACTGGACCGCATCGGCAAAATTTCCGCCCGCATTCAGGCCGGTGACGCCCTGCTGGCCGTGGCCGGTGACGCCATCGATATCGCTCAGCGCCACAGCGATGCCCTGTCGGTCGCGCAAGCCTCGATTGAGGTCGCCACGGCCCGCGCCTGGACCACCGAGGTCGCGCTGGCCGCCGGCAATCTGCTGTTTGAGCTGGCCGGTAGCCGTGCCACGTTGCAGGAAGATAACCTCGATCGCCACTGGCGCAACGCCCGAACCCACACCTTGCACGACCCGGTACGCTGGAAATACCCGGCGATCGGCAATTACGTGCTGAACGGGGTGCTGCCGCCGCGCCGGGGGACTCTGTAATGAGCGCTATCGCCAAAGAGGTTCTGCTGAACGCCTTCAACATGAACTGCGTCGGCCATATTCATCACGGCATGTGGACCCATCCGCAGGATCGCTCCACCGAGTTCAATCAACTCAGCTACTGGACCGAGCTGGCGCAGTTGCTGGAACGTGGGCTGTTCGACGGGTTGTTCATCGCCGATATCCTCGGCGTTTACGATGTCTATCAGCAAAACATCGCCCTGACCGCCCGCGAGTCGATACAGCTGCCGGTTAACGACCCGCTGCTGCTGGTGTCGGCGATGGCCGGGGTGACCCAACATCTGGGCTTCGGCATCACCGCCAACCTGAGTTATGAAGCGCCCTATCCCTTTGCCCGCCGCTTGTCGACGTTGGACCATCTGACCCAGGGCCGCATCGGCTGGAATATCGTCACCGGCTATCTGGACAGCGCCGCGCGTGCGATGGGGTTGAACGAACAGATCGGTCACGATCGCCGTTACGATCAGGCCGATGAGTTTCTCGACGTTGCCTATCAGTTATGGGAAGGCAGTTGGGAAGATGACGCCGTGTTGGCCGACCGCCAACGGCGGATTTACGCCGATGCGCAGAAGATCCACAAGGTTACCCACCGCGGCGAGTTTTATCAGGTGGAGGGCTATCACCTGTCTTCGCCTTCGCCGCAGCGCACCCCGCTGCTGTTCCAGGCTGGCAGCTCGGCACGGGGTATTCAGTTCGCCGCCCGCCACGCGGAGTGCACCTTCGTTAACCACGCCACCCCGGCGGTAATGAAAGCGCAGGTGGACAAGCTGCGTAGCGCAGCGGTGGCGGCCGGCCGTCAGCGACAGGATTTGAAAGTGTTTATGGGGGTCGGCGTTATCGTTGCGCCAACTGCCGCCGAGGCGCAGGACAAATACCGTGAATATCTGCGTTACGCCAGCCCCGAAGCCGGTCTGGCGCATTTTTCCAGTTCGACCGGTATCGATCTTTCACGCTTTGGTCTGGACGACCCGATCCAGGCCGGGCCGACGCAGGCCATTGAGTCGGTCACCCAAACCTACCGCGGCTGGACCCGCCGCCAATTGCTGGAACAGCACGCCATGGGCGGGCGTTATCCGCTGGTGGTGGGCGATCCGCAACAGGTGGCGGATGCGTTGCTGCAATGGGTGGATCAGGCCGATATCGACGGGTTTAACCTGACGCGCATCGTTAACCCAGGCAGCTACCGCGATTTTATCGATCTGGTGGTGCCGGAGTTGCAAGCCCGTGGCCGCTACAAAACCGCCTACCGTGCCGGCAGCCTGCGGCAAAAGCTGTTTCGACAGCAGGATCGCTTGCCGCAAAGCCATCCGGCGGCAGGCTGGCGTCTGGGTGCGCCGTTACCCGTTTGAACCCTTATTTTTTCTTTTGAAGGAACACCCCTATGACAATACCCTTTCGGACATTAACACGGCTGTTTTCGGCGTTGCTGGCACTCTCAGGTGCGGCGGCTGCGGCCAATGATTACAGCGGAGCCCTGAAAGTCGGTACCACCGCCGCCTTCGCCCCGCCGCTGGAAGTGGCAGCGGAAGAGGCTCGCAAACAGGGATTGAAGGTCGACATCATCGAATTCAGCGACTGGACCGCACCGAACGTCAGCCTGGAAAACGGCGATATCGACGTCAACCTGTTCCAGCACCTGCCGTTCCTGCACAACGCCAATAAAGAAGGCAATTTCCACCTGGTGGCCTATGCCCCGGCAATCATCAATAACGTCGGGCTGTACTCCAAAAAATACCAGAGCATCGCCGATCTGCCGGAGGGCGCCAAAGTAGCGATCGCCAACGACGTGATTAACGGTGGCCGCGGCCTGTTGCTGTTGCAAAAGGCCGGGCTGATTAAACTCAAACCGGGCTCCGGCCTGCAGGCGACCCAGGCAGACATCGTCAGTAACCCTAAACACATCAAAATTATCGAAGTGGAAGCGGTGCAACTGGCACGCACGCTGGAGGAAGTTGACCTGGCGCAGGGCTATCCGCACTACCTGCGGCTATCCGGCACCGTCGATCCCAACAGCGCCCTGCTGTTCGACGGCCTGGAAAACCCGGAGTACGTGATCCAGTTCGTGGTCCGCGATGGCCATCAGGATGACCCGCGCCTGCGCAAGTTTGTCGACGTTTACCAGCATTCGCCGGTCGTGCGCGCCAAACTCGACAGTTTCTACGGCAAGCTGTATCAGCCGGGCTGGAGCCAGTAGTGTATGTCCAGCCTGATTTTGACTAACCCAGATGCCCTCGTCGCCGACGAGGTGGTGCGCCGCCATGATGACACCCACCTGCGCTTTACCCGGCTCAGCAAGCGTTACCCCGGCCAACTGACCGAAGCGCTGAAGGAGATCTCCCTGGGCATTCGCCGTGGGGAGATATTCGGCATTATCGGCCGCAGCGGCGCCGGCAAGTCGTCCCTGATCCGCACCATCAACCGGCTGGAACGCCCCAGCGGCGGCAGCGTGGAGGTCGATGGCGTTGATATCGGCCAATTGAATGAAGATCAACTGGTAGCCTACCGGCGGCGCACCGGCATGATTTTCCAGCACTTCAACCTGCTGTCGGCCAAAACCGTCCGGCAGAATATCGAGTTGCCGCTGCGGGTGGCGGGCGTGCCCGTCGCCGAGCGGCGCAGCAGAGTGGACGCATTGCTGGAGCTTGTCGGGCTGAGCGACTACCCGGACGCCTACCCGGCGCAGCTTTCCGGCGGGCAGAAACAGCGGGTCGGCATCGCCAGGGCGCTGGTGCATAACCCCGAATTGCTGTTGTGCGATGAAGCCACCTCCGCGCTCGATCCGGAAACCACCCGTGCCATTCTGGCGCTGTTACAGCGCATCAACCGTGAGTTCAACATCACCATCGTGCTGATTACCCATGAAATGGAGGTGATCCATGATATCTGCCACCGGGTGGCGGTGCTGGAACGGGGTGAGATTATCGAATGCGGCCCGGTGTGGCAGGTATACGGCAACCCGCAGCAGGAAACGACCCGTATCCTGCTGACCCCCTCACACGATCGCTTGCCGGAGGAATGGGTTGGGCGGATCGCCGCCACGCCCCCCACGCCGGATGCACCGCAATTGATCCGGCTACGCTACCGTGGCCAAGGTGCATCGCTGGAGCTAAACCACGTGCTGGCGGCTTTTCAGGGCAGCGTGACGCTGGTGGAAAGCGCCATTGAGCATATTCAGGGGCACGCCATCGGTTATTTGTTGCTAACCGTGACACCGTCACCGAATAATCGAACCATTCCGCAGACGCTGGCCGACAGCGTGGAGGTCCTGGGCTATGTCACTGTTGCTTGAACGGCTGTGGGCCGGATTTCTCGATACGTTGCTGATGGTGGGCGTTTCTTCCCTGTTGGCGCTGGTGCTGGGATTGCCGCTGGCGATCCTGTTGGTGGTCAGTGAACGCGGCGGATTGTATGAACAGGTTGGCGTTCAGCGGGTGCTCGGCTGGTTGGTAAATTTGTTCCGCTCGATCCCCTTTCTGATCCTGATGGTGGCGCTGATCCCCTTCACCCGCATGATTGTCGGCACCTCTTATGGCGTATGGGCCGCCGTGGTGCCGCTGACCATCGCCGCCATGCCGTTTTTCGCGCGTATCGCCGAAGTCAGTCTGCGAGAGGTGGATCACGGCCTGGTTGAAGCTGCGCAGGCAATGGGTTGCCGCCGTGGGCATATCATTCGCCATGTGCTGTTGCCGGAAGCCATGCCCGGCATTGTCAGCGGTTTTACCATTACCCTGGTGACCATGATTAACGCCTCTGCGATGGCCGGCGCAATAGGCGCGGGCGGTCTGGGTGACCTGGCTTACCGTTATGGGTACCAGCGTTTTGACACCCAGGTAATGCTCACCGTCATCGTGGTGTTGGTGGCGCTGGTGACCCTGCTGCAATTTTTTGGCGATCGGCTTTCCCGCCGGTTAAACCACCGTCATTAACCTTTTCTGACTGGATACGTGTAATGAAAAAACTGAAAGCCTCGCTGATCGCCGCTTCGCTGCTGTTGGGGACATTCGCCCTGCCGACCGTTGCGGCGCAGGCAAAACCGCAGCAAATCACCATCGGTTACCAGAAAGCCAATATCTTCGCCCTGCTGAAATATCGCGGTACGCTGGAGAAAACCCTGACGCCGCAGGGCATCAAAGTGCGCTGGATTGAGTTTCCCGCCGGGCCGCAAATGCTCGAAGGGCTGAACGTCGGCAGCATTGATCTTGCGGCGACCGGCGATGCACCACCGGCCTTTGCCCAGGCAGCCAAAGCCGATTTGATCTATCTGGGGCATTCGCCGGCCAGCCCGAAAACCGAAGCCATTGTAGTGCCGCAGGGTTCGCCGATCAAAACCGTTGCCGACCTCAAAGGCAAACGCGTGGCGCTGAACAAAGGCTCCGACGTCAATTACCTGTTGGTCAGCGCGCTTGAACAGGCCGGGCTGAGCTACAAAGACGTGACGCCGGTGTATTTACCGCCGAGTGACGCCCGCGCCGCCTTCCAGCGCGGCAGCGTAGATGCCTGGGTGATTTGGGACCCTTACTACGCCGAGGTGGAAACTCACGCCAACGCCCGTCTGCTGAAGGATGCCGAAGGTCTGGTGCCGCATTACACCTTCTATCTCGCCAGCCGCCACTTTGCCGAAACCTACCCGAACAGCGCAAAATTGGTGATCGACCAGCTAAGTGAACTGAGCGCTTGGGCCAATGCCCATCAGGACGATGCGGCAAAGATCCTGGCGCAAAGCACCGGGTTGGAGCAGGCTATTTGGGCCAGAGCCCTCGCCCGCATGCCGTTCGGCAGCCAGCGCATGACGCCGGCGGTATTTGCCGAACAGCAGCAATTAGCCGACAAGTTCACCGCGATTGGCCTGCTGCCGGTCAAGGTGGACGTCAGCGCCGCACGCTGGTCTGAGGATAAGTAACTTGCTGAATATCTTTGTATTAATTCAGCTAAGCAAAGCGATATTCGGCATTTAACCTGCGGGGATATTTTTATTATTATCGGGATATGTCTCTGGGAGCATTTTCTTTCAGGGCCTGTCTACCGGAGTTTTTGTCCTTGTTTCGTTCGTCGCGAACTTTATTTTGGCCGCACTTTTGTGCGGCTTTTCTTTTTGTGGCATTGGCCTACTGAGAGTATAAAAAAACCGGCGCAGAGTGCTCTGCGCCGGCCGGGTTATCGCGTCTTGGCCTAATAGTGCTGCAGGTGAAGTGCATGCAGAGCGCCGACACGCCGTGAATCCGTCCATGGAGGCTCGTATCGCGCGTCCATGCGCTCAACGGTCGGCTAACCTGCATGCTCCCCACCCGTATCAAGCTTGGGGTGTCGCGGTATTAAACGCAGTTATTCAGCGCCCTTTTGCCAGTTTGTGCAAGGTTGCCGCTAACAGATCCACTTCCTCGTAGGTATTGTAAAACGCCAGCGATGGCCGCACCGTCGCCTCGACGCCAAAGCGCCGCAGGATCGGTTGGGCACAGTGATGACCGGAACGCACTGCAATGCCCTCACGGTTAAGCGCGTTGCCCACTTCTTCGGTACGGTAGCCGCTCAGCACAAACGACAGCACGCTGGCCTTGTTGGCTGCGGTGCCAATCAGGCGCAGGCCGGGAATGCGGATCAACTGACCGGTGGCATACTCCAGCAATTCATGCTCGTAACGGTTGATGTTATCTAGCCCCAGGCGTTCGACGTAGTCCAACGCCGCCCCCAACCCCACCGCGTCGGCGATGTTGCCGGTGCCGGCTTCAAACCTGGCCGGTGCCGGCTGGTACAGCGTTTTCTCAAAGGTGACATCGGCAATCATATTGCCGCCACCCTGCCACGGCGGCAGGGTTTCCAGCAGCTCCGCCTTGCCGTACACCGCGCCGATACCGGTTGGGCCAAACACCTTGTGGCCGGAGAACACGTAAAAGTCCGCGTCCAGCGCCTGCACGTTAACTTTCAGGTGCGATACCGCCTGTGCACCATCCACCAACACCCGCGCTCCGGCCTGATGAGCCAGCGCAATCACCTGCTCGACCGGCGTCACCGTGCCCAGCGCATTGGATACCTGGGTGATTGAAACCAAACGGGTACGCGGCGACAAGAGTTTGCGGTATTCATCCAGCAGAATCTGCCCGCTGTCATCAACCGGAATCACCCGAATTTTGGCCCCCACGCTGGCGGCAAGCTGCTGCCAGGGCACGATGTTGGCATGGTGTTCCAACTGGGAAACCACGATTTCATCGCCTTCGCCGATGTGTTGGCGGCCAAAGGTGTTGGCAATCAGGTTGATGGCTTCCGTTGCCCCTCGGGTAAAGATAATTTCCGCCGATGATTTGGCCCCCAGAAAACGGGCAACGCTGTTTCTGGCCCCTTCATAGGCATCCGTTGCCCTGGCAGCCAGCTCATGCGCCGCACGGTGGATATTCGAGTTTTCATGGGCGTAGAAATACGCCAGCCGATCGATAACCACCTGCGGTTTATGGGTGGTGGCGGCGTTATCCAACCACACCAGAGGTTTGCCGTTAACCCGTTCCGCAAGAATGGGGAAGTCGCGGCGTACGGCATGCACATCAAAACTGCTGCGCGGCCGTTGCTGCGGTGCGGCTTCTCGCCGTGGCTGCCCCTGTTCCAGAAAATAATACTGCCCGCTGGTCGCATCTTGCGCTACGCCGCTAACCGGTACCGCGACGGCAGGAAACAGCGATCCGATAACCGACTCCAGCCCGCCGTTGACCGCCCCGGCGAAGGGTTGGTCACTAAGATGAGCCTGACCGGTGAGCGCCTGGTTCGCCAGACCGTCCAGCCCGGTATCCGGCGACAAACGTTTTTGCCGGTCCTGATTTTCGCTCAGAAAATAGAACCCCGCCGTCGCCGCCGGATCCCGTGGCTGAGGCAGCGTTGGCGGAGCCAAAAAGGCCTGCCGCTGCGCGCCCTGCTGCCAACCGGACAACGTTTGCGCCTCCAGACCGTCGGAGGCCAGTGCCGGCTCTAGAGCCGGCGTAGCGGTCTGTGGCAACACCGTCGTGGCGCGTTCGCTGCCTGCGGCCGGTTGCAGCACGGCACCAGCCTCACGCCCAGGCAAGGCACTGAAGATCTGATTAGCCAGGTTAGCCAGCGCGTTAACGTCCGGCAAACCGGCTGGCGGCTGCGCCTCGTGAGGCAATGAACTACTTGTAACTGTCTGGATAGTCATGATATTTGCTCACATCAACATCGTCTAAAACGGCAACGGCATCTTCAGTCAGAACCGCCAATGAGCAGTAAAGGGAAATCAGGTAGGAGGCTATCGCATTGCGGTTAATCCCCATAAAGCGCACCGACAGCCCCGGGCTTTGCTCACCGGCGACGCCCGGCTGGTAAAGGCCAATGACGCCCTGACGTTTTTCCCCGGTACGCAGCAGGATAATTTTGGTTTTGCCTTCTTCGTCGATGGGCAGCTTATCCGAGGGGATCAGCGGCAAGCCACGCCAGGTGAGAAACTGCGAACCAAACAGACTGACGGTTGGCGGCGGCACGCCACGGCGGGTGCACTCGCGGCCAAAGGCGGCGATGGCTAACGGATGCGCGAGGAAGAAACCGGGTTCTTTCCATACTTTGGTGATCAGTTCGTCCAAATCGTCCGGCGTCGGCGCACCGGTCAGCGTTGAAATACGCTGGGCATCATCGACACTGGCCAATAAGCCGTACTCAGGATTATTGATCAGTTCGTTTTCCTGCCGCTCTTTAATGGTTTCAATGGTCAGGCGCAGCTGCTCGCGAATTTGATCGTGCGGGCTGCTGTATAAATCGGAGACGCGGGTATGCACATCCAGAATGGTGGTAACGGCGTTGAGAAAATACTCGCGCGGCGCTTCTTCGTAATCCACATAGGTCTGAGGTAATAACCCTTCATCGCGCTGCGAGCAGGCTACCTGAACATTTAACGGATTCTTGACCTTGTTCAGGCGGAATATCCCTGCCTCGACCGGTGTCCATTGCAGCAAATGCACCAACCAGCGTGGTGTGATAATGGATAATTGCGGGGCGGTTTTTGTCGCGTTAGCCAATTGCCGTGCTGCATTATCCCCTAATGCAAGCCGGGCGTCATTGTGTTGAGACATGGTTGTTTCTCCTGAAAAAAATAGGCTGGTGATAAATAATTAATAATTACCGGTTAAATAGCGCGTTAAATAAAATATCGATTTATTGAATCCGTTTCGCAGACCTCACTGCGGGTTATTAACAGGGTTGAAATGCGCCACATTAAATACCTGAGCCAAATTCATGACTGTCGCTCTGGATATTTGCCTGGCGAATATTGCTGCCCGGTTTGACGCTGCGCGTCAGCCAGACGTTGCCGCCAATGGACGATCCTTTGCCAATGGTAATTCTGCCCAACAAAGTGGCACCGGCGTAGATCACCACATCGTCTTCAATAATCGGATGGCGTGGCTGCCCTTTTTGCAGAATGCCGGACTCCTCGGTGACAAAGCGTTTGGCGCCCAGCGTGACCGCCTGATAGAGACGTACCCGCTTGCCGATAATGGCGGTTTCGCCAATCACTACGCCAGTGCCGTGGTCGATAAAAAAGCCGTCATCGATTTGTGCACCGGGATGAATATCGATACCGGTTTCACCGTGAGCCTTTTCGGCGATGATGCGCGCCAGCAAAGGAACGCCCGCGAGATAGAAATAGTGCGCCAGCCGGTGGTGGATAATGGCGTTGACGCCGGGGAAACACAGTAGCACCTCGTCCACGCTGCGCGCCGAAGGATCGCCGTGATAAGCGGCCAGAATGTCGCTGTCCAGCCGGCGGCGGATGGCCGGCAGCACGGCGGCGAACTGCCGCACCAGCGTCACCGCCTGCGCATTGAGCGAGTCCCCTTGTTCTGCGTCGTCGCTCTCAGAACGGCTAAACCCCAAAGCGAGGCGTACCTGAATCAGCAGTGCATTCAGCACCGCATCCAGCGTATGACCAACGAAGTAGTCTTCGCTTTCATGGCGCAGATCGTCCGGCCCCAATCGCATCGGGAATAAAATCGCCCGCAGCGATTCGGTTATTTCGTTGACCGCACTTTTCGACGGCAGCTCCTTTTGCCCGGAAAGTGACGCCTGGCCGCTGCGCTCGCGCCAGGAGAGCCGCGCTGAGCGCAGCTCATTAACAATATCGGCAAGTTGCCAGTTGGTATTTTCTTGCGGTTGTGAAAAGCGAGTCATAATTCCCTCTGTTTATGTGATAACACCCAATGACCCACTCGATTCGAGCGCCGTCAGGCTGTCTTTAGCCAGGGTAAATGTCGCGCGCCCTCAATCCCGCCTTGCACCCCGTAAGCCTGCGCATAACCGGCTTTAAGGGCGGCCAGTACCGCATCGGCGGAGCGTTTGCCGGTTTGGCACAACAAGATGACCTGCTGCTGTTTATCGACGACTTTGCTTAATTCGAGGAAGAAACGTGGGTTGCGGATTTTATTCGAACCGGTTAACCAGGGAACCAACGCGGATTGCTCAACGTAGCCAAAGGTTTTGCGCTCTTCCGGGGTACGGATATCCACCAATACCGCCGCCCCGCTGTTAAGTAATTGCCAACTGACCTCCGGCGTCAGATCGCGTTCAAAAACGGCGGTGTTTTGGGCGACATAGTTATCCCTGCCTGGGCTATCCGCATTCACGTTGGAATGGGTTTTAAAGGTTTGTGCTGATGCGTAGGACATACTCACCTCCGGCATATTCTCTATTTTTCAGTAGGGTCGTTTTCTTTCATTAACTTCAATTTATTACCCTTTCCGACCAGCAATAAATAACTTTTCATTAGGGCTTATAGTAAAAGCATCTAGCCCGGCTTAGCTAAAATCAGGCTAATGAAAACCAATTATTGGCTTATGAATTTCGATTTTTGCGCGGCGATGTTACAGCGCGCTGTTACCCGTTTTCTCCCGTCGATCACATTACGGGTAACACAGTTTGTTAACACTCTTCAGCGTGATATCTGTCGCAAAAACGCCGTCTGAAAACCGCTTTGATAACAGCAACGAAACAATGGTGTTTTCTGAACAGGTAAAAATGATGACCGATACCCTCAATGACGTGTTGTTAATCGCCCCGCTAATGGACAGCCTGCTTGCTCGCCTTGAGGCCGACTTTGTGGTGCACCGTCTCTACGAACAGGCTGACCCGGCCGCTTTCCTGGCAGCCAATGGCGGAACCCTCACCGCACTGGTCACCCGCGGCGATATTGGCGTTGCTACGTCGGTACTGGAACAACTGCCGAATCTGGGGCTGATTGCCGTTTTCGGCGTGGGTACCGACGCCATTGACCTGAGTTATACCCGGCAGCGCGGCATTGCAGTCGCCATCACCTCCGGCGCACTGACGGAAGACGTGGCGGATATGGCGCTGGGGTTGCTGCTGGCAACCGCGCGCCAGCTGTGCCACTACGACCGTTTTGTGCGTGAAGGTCGCTGGCTGCAGGAAGCGCCGGGCCTGTCGGTGCAGGTCAGCGGCAAGCGCCTCGGCATTTTTGGCATGGGCAACATCGGCCGCGCCATTGCCCAGCGCGCTGCCGGTTTCAACATGCATATTCAATACGCCAGCCACCAACAGGATAGCGCATTACCCTATGCCTACTTCCCTGACCCCCTCTCCCTGGCGCGGGAAAGCGACTTCTTTGTTATCGCCATTTCCGGCGGTAAAGACAGCATAGGCCTGGTGGACAAGACGATCTTCAACGCTCTGCCGCCGCACGCGCTGGTGATTAACATTGCCCGCGGCAGCATCGTTAATGAACAGGATCTGATCGATGCCCTGCAAAGCGGCGCCATCGCAGGTGCCGGGCTGGATGTCTACGCCGACGAGCCCAGGGTGCCCGCCGCGCTGATTGGCATGAACAACGTGGTGCTGCAACCCCACGTCGCCAGTGGCACGCACGAAACCCGGCAAAAGATGAGCGACATCGTGTTCGCCAACGTCAGTGCCTATTTCAGGCACCAGCCTCTGCCCAACGCTATCGAATAATTAACAGGTTTTACTCATTTTGAACGACAGAACCTTATTTATACCCTATGAATTTCAAGCTGCAGCCAACAACGCTGCGGCTTGAAAGGCGACGGGTATACCTTGTGCCCGCAAAGAGAGATCGCTATGGATAATAAAATCCCCAACACCCGCTGGCTGCGGGTTATTGCCCCGATCCTGATCGCCTGCATTATTTCTTTTATGGACCGGGTTAATATCAGTTTTGCGCTGCCCGGCGGCATGGAAAGTGATTTGGGCATCACCAGCCAGATGGCCGGCCTGGCCAGCGGCATTTTCTTTATCGGTTACCTGTTTTTGCAGGTGCCCGGTGGACGCATCGCGGTTAACGGCAGCGGCAAACGTTTTATCGCCTGGTCTTTGTGCGCGTGGGCGGTAGTTTCGGTAGCCACCGGATTTGTCACCAATCACTATCAATTGCTGGTGCTGCGCTTTGTTCTGGGCATTTCCGAAGGGGGTATGCTGCCGGTGGTGCTGACCATGATCAGCAACTGGTTCCCGGAGAAAGAGCTGGGGCGCGCCAACGCTTTCGTCATGATGTTCGCCCCTCTTGGCGGCATGCTTACCGCACCGATCTCGGGTGCCATCATCAATCAGCTCGACTGGCGCTGGCTGTTTATACTTGAAGGGTTGCTGTCGCTGCTGGTGCTGGCCGTCTGGTGGCTGTTGATCAGCGATCGTCCGCAGGAGGCGCGTTGGTTGCCGGCCGGCGAGCGTGAATATCTGATAACCGAATTGGCGCGTGAACGCCAGGCTCGCAGTAAAGCGCAGCCGGTCAGTAATGCCCCACTAAGAGATGTGTTTCGCAATAAAGGGCTGATGAAGCTGGTACTGCTGAACTTCTTTTATCAAACCGGCGATTACGGCTACACCCTGTGGCTACCCACCATCCTGAAAAATCTCACCGGCGGCAATATGGCCTCGGTTGGGTTCCTGGCCATTTTGCCCTTCGTCGCCACGCTGCTGGGGATTTACCTGATTTCGGTACTCACCGACAAAACCGGCAAGCGCCGCCTGTGGGTGATGGTTTCACTGTTCTGCTTCGCCGCCGCGCTGTTGGCCTCGGTGGTACTGCGCCATAACGTGGTGGCGGCCTATATCGCCCTGGTGGTCTGCGGGTTCTTCCTCAAGGCCGCCACCAGCCCGTTCTGGTCGATGCCTGGCCGCATCGCTTCGGCGGAAGTGGCCGGCGGCGCGCGCGGCGTGATCAACGGCCTGGGCAATCTGGGCGGTTTTTGCGGGCCTTATCTGGTGGGCGTAATGATTTATCTGTACGGCCAGAACGTCGCCGTCTGCGGGCTGGCCGTCTCGCTGATTATCGCCGGTGTTATCGCTTGGCGGCTGCCGAAGGAGTGCGATCTGACCGGGTCCGAACCGGCACATGACGCCCTGCTGGAAAAGGCTAAACGCGCCTGAAAAGCAACGGAAACCACGAGCGGGCTGCGGCAAAATTTGCTATGTTAGCCCGCTGATTACGCTCTGTTGCCACTAGCCGGATAAGTCTATGTTTACCCATAAAGCAATCGCCGAACTCAACGCGCTGGAAATGATGGTTTATAACTACGTCATCAAAAACAAGAACCCGGTGATGTACATGACGATCCGCGAACTGGCCGAGGCCGCTGGGGTGTCTACCACCACCGTGTTGCGCTTTTGCAAGAAAATGGGGTGCGAGGGGTATTCCGAATTCCGTATCCGTTTCAAGCTGTATCTGGAACAGGCGGAAGTGATGCCGATGGATTTTGGCACCAGCGAAATCATCAGCTTTTTTAAAAGCATCAACAACGACGAGTTTAATCAGCAAATCGATCAGGCGGTGCAGCATATCGCCGCGGCGGAACGCATTATTTTCGTCGGCGTAAGCACCTCGGGCGCGTTAGGCAGATACGGTGCGCGTTTTTTTTCCAACGTCGGGAAATTCAGCACCCATATTGACGATCCTTATTATCCGATCAACAGCGATATGTATAAAAGCGCGGTGGCGATTATGCTTTCGGTCTCCGGCGAAACCGAAGAGATCCTGCGTCTCGCCAGCCAGTTCAGTCTGCATCACTGCAAGATTGTCAGCATCACCAACAACGAAACCTCGTCGCTGGCAAAAATTGCGGACTTCAACCTCTCCTACCACGTCCCCCAACAGCTCATTGCCGGCCAACATAATATCACTACCCAGATCCCGGTCATTTACATTATTGAAACCATCGGCAAGCGGCTGGGGAATATTAATACCACAAAATAAAACAGCCTGTTTTTTAAATGTGACAAATTACCGAAGCGGCAATTTGTTATATCGTGACATTTAATTCCAACTTGTTACTCTATTCTCAGACGCTAACAAAATATACCCTTCATACTTGAAGCTGCATCTGTGTTGGCCGCGCCCGCGCACCCCAGTCACTTAGCTTACTAAGCTCCTGGGGATTTACGGTCTTGCCGCCGTGATGCAACTCCAATTATTTTGCGTATAGCCTTTCATTAATAAACGAATGAGAATCCAACAATGAAACAGCAACAGTTACCGAAAGATTTTCTGTGGGGGGGCGCCGTCGCCGCGCACCAGGTTGAAGGCGGTTGGGATCAGGGCGGTAAAGGCCCAAGCATTGCCGACGTGTTGTCGGGCGGCTCGCACGGCGTGGACCGCGTGATGACCGATGGCGTGCTGGAAGGTTATAGCTACCCGAACCATGAAGCCGTGGATTTCTACGGCCGTTATAAGCAGGACGTGGCGCTGTTTGCCGAAATGGGCTTCAAATGCTTCCGCACCTCAATAGCCTGGACGCGCATCTTCCCTAAAGGGGATGAACTGGAGCCGAACGAAGCCGGCCTGCAATTCTACGACGATCTGTTCGATGAACTGCTGAAATACAACATTCAACCGGTGATCACCCTGTCCCACTTTGAAATGCCTTATCACCTGGTGAAGGAATACGGAGGCTGGAAAAACCGCCAGGTGGTGGATTTCTTCGTGCGTTTCAGTGAAGTGGTGCTACGCCGCTATCAGCACAAAGTGAAATACTGGATGACCTTTAACGAGATCAACAACCAGAGCAACTACCAGTATCCGCTGTTTGGTTACTGTTGCTCGGGTGTGGTGTACAGCGAAGAGCAGAATCCGGAGCAAACGCTGTATCAGGTATTGCACCATCAGTTCGTCGCCAGTGCGCAGGTAGTGAAACTCGGTCACCAGATTAACCCGGAATTCAAGATCGGCTGCATGCTGGCCTGCGTGCCCTTCTATCCGTTCTCCTGCAAGCCGGACGACGTTATGTACAGCGTCGAGGCGATGCACCAGCGTTACCTGTTCACCGACGTGCAGGTACGCGGTTACTACCCGTCTTACCTGCTGCGTGATTGGCAGCGCAAGGGCTTCCAGATTGAAATGCAGCCGCAGGACGAGCAAACCCTGCGCGAAGGTTGTGCGGACTACATCGGTTTCAGCTACTACATGAGCAACGCCCTGCAGGCGGATGCGCCAAGCAGCAGCGACGCCATGTTCGGCTTCCCGGGCAACGTGCCGAACCCGCACGTTAAAGCCTCCGACTGGGGCTGGCAGATTGACCCGGTTGGGCTGCGTTATTCGCTGAACGTGTTGTATGAACGCTACCAGAAACCGCTGTTTATCGTTGAGAACGGTTTTGGCGCCTTTGATAAAGTAGAGGCCGACGGCCAAATCAACGACGACTATCGCATCGACTACCTGAGCGCGCATATCGAGCAGATGAAGAAAGCGGTGATCGAAGACGGCGTAGATCTGATCGGTTACACCCCGTGGGGCTGTATCGACTGCGTGTCCTTCACTACCGGTGAGTACGGCAAGCGTTACGGCTTTATCTACGTCGACAAGCATGACGACGGCACCGGCACCCTCGAGCGTTCGCGCAAAAAGAGCTTTGACTGGTACCGCAACGTGATCGCCAGCAACGGCGAGCAGCTTTAAAAATCACGTTTTTTTTATGAAAACGCGAATGAGCCACAGCGATGTGGCTCATTCTTATTGGACCTTTGACATTCTCACTCGCTCAATAAAAACAATCAAAGCGCCAATTAACATTGATACGAAAAGCATTAAAACAAAAGTCACAAACCCGTCTAATCCATTCAGTGTGTTTATATATTTAATCGTGCAGATACACGTAAATAATGTAAAAGCATAATCCATTGGTTTCTTGATGCATCCATTCATTGTCAGCCTCGAAAATTCACAGACTACTCACCGAATCACTCTTATTTACGTGAGCGGACATTATCGTCTATTGCCATTAAATTAATTGATAATAGTTATCATTATCGAAGTTGAAATATCAGTGGCCGCAAACGAAATGTCAACAAATATCGCATTTATTTTCTCTCATCACATAACCTCAGGTTATGTAAAACACCGCTAAATTTCACTTTATCGTAACACTTCAGCTTGCGTAGACTCAGTGTGGGGACAGGGTTTCTCCCCTTCGCGCTGACATAACAACAAAACAGATCAGCCCTTTGTATCCTGCCTATGCCATGAGGATTTCCGCATGAGCCAGATAAATGAACTGTACCATCGCAACTACGATCGGCACCCGCCGGCGCTGGTGCCGGAATATAAAACCAGCGTGCTGCGTTCGCCGAAGAACGCATTGATCTCGCTGCAAAATTCGCTATCAGAAATCACCGGCCCGGTGTTCGGTCAGCATGAGCTTGGGGCGCTGGATAACGATCTTATCCTTAATTACGCCAAACAGGGTCTGCCGATCGGCGAGCGTATTATCGTGCACGGCTATGTGCGCGACGAGAACGGCCTGCCGTTGCGCAATACGCTGGTAGAAGTGTGGCAGGCCAACGCCGGCGGGCGTTACCGCCATAAAAAGGATCAGTATCTGGCACCGATAGACCCTAATTTCGGCGGTTGCGGCCGTATGCTGACCGACGATAACGGCTATTACTTCTTCCGCACCATCAAGCCCGGCCCCTATCCGTGGCGCAACCAGGTCAACGACTGGCGCCCCGCCCATATTCATTTCTCGCTGTCCGGCGACGCCTTCGCCCAGCGGCTGATCACCCAAATGTATTTTGAGGGCGATCCGCTGATTGCCAGTTGCCCAATCGTCCGCGCCATCAAAAATGACGATGCGGTACGCTCGCTGATCGCCGGGTTGGATAAAACCGCCTCGATTCAATTGGACAGCCTGGCTTATCGCTTCGATCTGGTGCTGCGCGGCCACCGCGCTACGCTGTTTGAAAACCGTCTGCAGGGGAAAGCATAATGCCGCAACAGTATCTGCCGGAAACGCCGTCGCAAACCGCCGGGCCTTATGTGCACATCGGCCTGGCCCCCTTTGCCGCCGGCTTCGATATCTTTGAAAACAACTTCAATCACGTGCTGACCCAGCCGGAAACCCAGGGCGAACGCATCACCCTCGAAGGCCGAGTGTTCGACGGCAGCGGTTCGCCGATCCGCGATGTGCTGTTGGAAATCTGGCAGGCCAATGCGCACGGTCGCTACAACCACCCTGGAGATCAACAGCACGACAAGCCGCTGGACGGCGCTTTTCGCGGTTGGGGCCGCAGTTGTTCGGATTTTGAAACCGGCCACTATCGCTTTGAAACCATCAAACCCGGCGCAGTTTGCGGGCGTGACGGCCGCCTGATGGCACCGCACGTTAATCTGTGGATCGTCGCGCGCGGTATCAATCTTGGGCTGCATACCCGGATGTATTTTGCCGACGAAGATGTCGCCAACCAGCAAGATCCGGTGCTGAACCTGATCGAACTGGAAGTCCGCCGCAAAACGCTGATTGCCCATCCCGAACGCCGTGGCGACGAGTTGGTGTATCGTTTTGACATTGTTATTCAGGGCGATCGCGAAACGGTATTCTTCGACCTGTAGTTCCCGCCACCGCTGCGGCCGCAAAAAATCTGCACGTCAGTGTAAATATGCGGCCGCCGTCACTTGTTGCCACTGGGGAAAACTCCCTACACTGGGGCATGAAAAAAGCCAATTTATTTATACAGCGCATGCGCTTGCGCCACATCAACGGGTTCGTCGCGGTGGCGCAGGAGCGCTCGCTGAGCCGTGCCGCCGACAAACTGAGCCTGAGCCAGCCGGCATTGTCGAAAACGCTGAGTGAACTGGAAGCCTTGACCGGTAACCGCCTGCTGGTACGCAACCGGCAAGGAACCCGGTTGACCGAACAAGGCGAACAGTTTTTGGGGTATGCCACGCGGGTGCTGGAGGCGCTGACCGCCGCCGGGCACGCGCTGGACAGGCTGGACGACGCACCGGCGCGGGTGCTGCGCATCGGTGCATTGCCGACTACCGCGCTGGGCATGTTGCCGCAGTCCATCGGCCAGTATCAGCAGGCGCACCCTTATTCACGTATTCAGGTGATCACCGCAAAAAATACCGAATTGCTGGCGCAGCTCAAAGCGGGCGACATCGACGTGGCGATTGGCCGCATGGCCGAACCGGAAATGATGAGTGGGATTGCCTTCGAACTGTTGCTGCTGGAATCATTGCTGATGGTGACACGTCCTGGGCATCCGCTGTTGAGCGAGACCATCACCCTCGAGCAGGCGCTGAGCTATCCGGCCATTTTGTCGCCCAAAGGCACGGTGCCGCGCCACAATACCGAGAACCTGTTATCCACCCAGGGGTTCAACCTCCCAGGCCAGTATATCGAGACGCTGTCGGCCTCTTTGGCACGCCAGATGACGCTGCAATTTGACTATGTGTGGTTTGTGCCTTCCAGCGCGGTTAAAACCGATATCGCCGCCGGGCAGCTTATCCCCCTGCCGCTGCCTACCCAGGGTATGGAGGAAGCCGTGGGTATTTTGAGCCGTAACGACGGCGAACTCAGTGATGCGGCGCTGGCGTTTATCGCCACCGTGCGCCGCATCGCCAACGCCACGCGTTCCGCTTAGCTCGCTTCGCGGTCCTGTTCAGCGAATACCTCTTCCGCCAGATGGAACGCCGAGTTTGCCGCCGGCAGGCCGCAGTACAGCGCGCTTTGCATCAATACTTCTTTGATCTCCTCGCGGGTCACGCCATTATTCGCTGCCGCTTTCAGGTGCATGCGCAGTTCGGCTTCGCGGTTAAGGGCGATCAACATGGAAATGGTGATCAAGCTGCGGGTGTGGCGTGCCAGCCCTGGCCGGGTCCAGATCTCCCCCCAGGCGTAGCGGCTGATAAAGTGCTGAAATTCCTCGTTTAACGGGCTGAGCCGGTCAAGACTGCGATCAACGTGGGCATCCCCCAGCACGGCCCGCCGCACCTCAATGCCCTGCTGATAACGTTGCTCATCATTCATATCGTTTTGCTCCTGCGGTTAACAGGGATGCCTGTTCCAGCACCCGTTGAGTAAATGTCTGCGCGCTGCCGAGGTAATGCTGCGGATCCAGCAACACAGCCAGCCGCTGCGGGGTTAAATGGGCCATTACCCTGCTGTCTTCCAGCAAGACGTCGAGCAACGTGCGTTGCTGCGCCAGTGCCAAATGGCACTGTTTTTCAATAAGCTGATGGGCTTGCTGGCGGCCGATAGCTTCGCCCAACGCCATCGTCACGGCTTCGGCCATGATCAACCCACCGGTTAACTTCAGGTTATGTTGCATCTGCTGCGGGAACACCTGCAAACCGGCGATCAGATCGCCTGCCGTGTGCAATGCGCCCGCTGCCAACATCACCAACTCCGGCAAGCTTTCCCACTCGGCGTGCCAACCGCCCAGGCCACGTTCATGTTCCTGCACCATAGCGGCATGCAACCCGCCGACCAGCGCCGGAACCCGGTTGGCCGCCGCGAGGATCACCGCGCAGGCCACCGGATTGCGCTTATGTGGCATGGTGGAGGAGCCACCGCGCCCTTCTGCCGCCGGTTCGGCGACCTCCGCCACTTCGGTTTGCATCAGCAAAGAGATGTCTCGCGCCAGTTTGCCCAGCGTACCGGTTAAACCGGCGTACCAGCCGGCAATCTCCAGTAGCCGATCGCGCTGGCTGTGCCAAGGCGTATCCGCCGCGCTCAGTTGCAACCGCACGGCCAATGCGGTCACCAGCAGATCACCGTCTTCACCCAGTGACGCCAACGTTCCCGCCGCGCCGCCCAGTTGCAGCGCCAGCACCCGCGAGCGCATTTCATCGAACCGCTGCCGGTAACGCAGCAAAGCATCCAGCGTACCGGCCAACTTTAGCCCTAGCGTGGTCGGCAACGCGTGTTGCATCCAGGTGCGCCCAACCAGCACGCAATCCTGATGCAGCGTAATTTGTTGCACCAGCGCCGCGATCAACCGGTTCAGATCCTCTTGCGTGAGGGTGATAGCCTGCCGCAGTTGCAGCATCAAACCGCTGTCGATGGCGTCCTGACTGGTTGCTCCCCAGTGAACAAAGCGTGCGGCACCGGCATCGCGCTGCGCGACCAACGCCGTGAGTTGCTTTACCAGCGGGATCGCCAGGTTGCCGGCCAGCGCCGCCGCCTGCGCCAGCGCTGCGCTGTCTATTAAATGACTGTGGCAACAGGCGGCGATGTGTTGCGCGGCGTCTGGCGGAATGATCCCCAACCCAGCCTGCGCGGTGGCCAGCGCGGCTTCGAAATCCAGCATGCCCTGCAGGGTGGCGGTATCGCTGAAACATTCGCTAACCGCTGAAGACCGCAGCAACGGCGTCAGTAATTCCATAAATTCTCCGACCTAAAAGGGGCTTTTTCCGATGATGGCGCGACCCAAGGCAGGGTGCAAGAGCGATAAACGCTACTTTGGGCGATAATCGAAACATTGAACATCTTTCTGCTGCCGGTTGTGTTTTTTGTGATCCCGGTTGGGGTCAGCTCATCTGAAAAGGTGAGCCGACGTAATTTTCCGCCAATACGGTCATGGCACTGCGCGACTTGACCGTATATTGCAGTTCCGACAGCTGCAGCCTCTGCTGGAATGGGCTACCGTCGGGGTGGGTGTGCAACATGTTGGTCATCCACCAGGAAAAATGCTCGGCGCGCCATACCCGCTTGAGGGCATCGTCGCTGTAGCTGTCAAGCCGCCGCCAGCTTTTGCGCAGATAAAACGTCTCCAACGCTTGCGACAGCAGGCAGACGTCCGCCATCGCCAGGTTTAACCCCTTCGCCCCGGTCGGCGGTACGATATGCGCGGCATCCCCCGCCAGCAGCAGGCGCTTGCAGCGCATGGGCTCAGTGACAAAGCTGCGCATGCCAACCACGTTTTTCTGGAAAATACGGCCCTTTTTCAGCGACCAGCCGTCGTGATTTTCCAGCCGGGTTTCCAGTTCGCTCCAGATTCGATCGTCCGACCATTGATCGACGTTTTCCGCCGGATCGCACTGGAAATACATCCGTTGCACGCCTGCCGACCGGGTGCTGATCAGTGCGAAACCCCGCGCATGCCGGGCGTAGATTAATTCATCACTGGAAGGGGGTGCCTCCACCAGAATGCCGAACCAACCGAAGGGATAGGTCCGGGTGTAATCCTGGCGCAACCCCCCGGGCATCGCCGCCCGGCTGATACCGTGAAATCCGTCGCAACCGATAACGAAATCGCAGCTTAGCTGCCGCTGTTCACCGGAGTGGCAGTAATGAACCTGCGGCCGTTCGCTGTCCAGTGCCTGTAATGACACCTGCTCGACCTCAAAATAGAGCTGGGCCTGCGCCGCTTGCCGCGCGGCTATCATGTCCTTCAACACCTCGTGCTGGGCATAAACGGTGATCGCCCGGTCAGTGAGCTCGGTGAGGTCTATCCGATGCTGTTGCCCGCCAAACGCCAGCCGAATGCCGTGGTGCTGCACGCCTTCTCTGCGCATCCGTTCGCCGAGCCCGGTTTGGTTCAGTAAATCTACCGTGCCTTGCTCAAGCACCCCGGCACGAATCGTGGATTCCACCGCCTGCCGGCTGCGCGTCTCCAGTACCACAGACTCAATACCCTGCAGATGCAGCAGGTGCGATAACATCAATCCGGCGGGGCCGGCGCCGATAATGGCGACCTGTGTACGCATGTTTATCTCCCTTATAGCGCTTTATTGAGTGAGCTGGGCAACGCCGGCGTGCGGGTGGAAAAGTGTTTGATCATCAGTGCCACTGCGGCAACCAATGCGGGAATGGCCAGCAGAGTGAAAATGGTGCTGAACGACAGCTGCATTTGCATCAGCACGCCGCCGCTCATGGCGCCAAGAATACCGCCGAAGCGCCCCAACCCCAGCATCCAGGCCACGCCTGTCGCCCGCCCCTGGGTCGGATAAAACCCGGCGGCCAGCGCTGGCATTGAGGACTGCGCCCCGTTCATGCAGGTACCGGCGATAAATACCGTCACCGCCATCAGCACCGGATGGGTATAAACGTAACCAATCGCACAGACAAACAGCCCGGTCAGCAGATAGCCCACCGCCACCACCTTGTGGGGGTTCATTCGGTCCATCAGCCAGCCGATGATCAGCACGCCAATGCCGCCGCCCAAAGGAAACAGTGCGGTAATCAACGAAGCCTGGCGGATGGAGGCGCCGGTTTCGCGGATCAGCAGCGGCAACCAACTGGTCAACAGGTAGAAAATCATCAGGCCCATAAAGTAGGTCAGACACAGCATCAGCGTGCCCATCAGATAGCGCTGGGAGAAAATCACACCCAGCGCCGATTTCGCCTTCACCTGGCCGCTTTCACTCAGGGTAAAACGCAGCGATTCCGGCAAGTTGATCGGTGCTATGCGCTTGAGCACCGCAGCGATGCGTTCGCGCGGGTAACCGTGCACCACCATGAAACGGGCGGATTCCGGCAGGGCGACAATTAACACTACCGCCAGCAGCAGCGGCATTACGCCGCCCAGCACCATCACGCTCTGCCAGCCAAAGTGCGGGATCAACCAGGCGGAAACGAAACCGCCCATGGAGGAGCCGAGCGGGAAGCCGCAGAACATCAGGTTCACCAGCAGCGCACGTTTGCGCTCGGGCGCATATTCCGACATCAGGGTGGCGGCATTCGGCATCGCCGCCCCCAGACCCAGTCCGGTTAAAAAACGCAGTAACGTCAACATGGGCAGCGAGGTGGCAAACGCCGTCAGCAGGCTGAAACCGCCAAACAGGATCAGCGACATCACCAGCACCTTTTTGCGGCCAATGCGGTCCGCCAGCGGCCCGGCGGTCAGCGCGCCCACCGCCAGCCCCACCAGTGCGGCACTCATCACCGGCCCCAGCGAGGTCTTCTCAATCCCCCAGTCCTGCACCAGCGAAGTGGCGATGAAACCGATGATCGCAGTATCGAATCCGTCCAGCGCTACCGTTAAAAAACACAGTATCAGGATCATCCACTGATAACGGGAAAAGGGCTTGGCATTGATAAACGACTGAATCTCTAAGGTGTTGTGATCGGACATTGGCGTTTCCTAAGTTGGCCTGGCGAAGAATGCCTGGCGGGAACGGCCAGACGCGACGCTGGCATAATCGCTATTTGTGCGATTATCGAAACTTAGTTCGTTAATCGACTATTAAATCAAAACACCGCCAACAATAAGTTTCAATATTGTTAAATTAATTAGCGTGCGATTACCGAACGAGAAAACGTTAACGTTTCTTTAAAGTTTTTATTTTCAAATGGATGAGCTGTTTTTTCGCAAAATGGAAGGAATGGAGTTCTGTGAGCTGATTAACATTGATGAAACATGATTTTTCAGCCGCGCACCGGCCTGATTAACCGGTGCGCGGCCTCAAGGATCAAATGCTCTTGGCGATTTCGCCTGTAGGTAACTGGGCCTGGCGATTATAGCCGCGGATGCCCTTAAGGAAGATGGCGCAAGCGGTGATCACCGCCGGAATGGCGATAATGGCGAAGATGCGTTCGAACCCCCACCCCAGCGCCAGCATCTCTGCGCCGGCAAAGGCGCTGAGGATAGCGCCAATGCGCCCGACGCCATGCATCCAGCTGGACCCGGTCGCCCGCGCCTCGGTCGGGTAATAGTGCGCCGACAGCGCATTCATGCCGGTATTGGCACCGTTCAGGCAAAAACCGCAGGCCAACGCCAGCACGCCGAGCATCACGCTGCTGTGAGAAGCCAACCCTATCATCACCGTGAAACAGGCACCCAACAGGTAGATCACACCCAGTGCCCGATGGGGATTAACTCGATCCATCAGCCAGCCGGCAAACAGCGAGCCTGCAGTACCACCGGCCTGATACAACGCCGTAATCACCGCCGCTTGCGCCACGCTCATCCCAATGCCTTTCACCAGCGTCGGCAGCCAGCTGCCCAGCAGATAGACCAGGAACAACGCCATAAAATACCCCAGCCATAGCATGATGCTGCCAAAACGGTACTGAGGCGATACCACAATCTGCATCGAGCCTTTACCGGGAGCAACCAGCGGCGGCAACGTGTAACGCGTGTTGGCATCGGTACTCCCCGGCGCCAGTTTTTCTACAATTTTGCCAATGCGTTCAGGGCTGGCGCGTTTGGTCACCAGGAATCGCACCGATTCCGGCAGCTTGGCGATCAGCAGCGGCACGCTAAGCAACGGCAGTATGCCCCCCAGCAGCAACAGCGCATGCCAACCCATCTGCGGAATAATCCATGAGGCGGCAAATCCCCCCAGCGCAGCGCCGAAGGTAAATCCACAGAACACGACGGTGATAATGAACGATCGTTTCTTTTCCGGTGCATATTCGGATATCAACGTGCCGACGTTCGGCATAGCCGCCCCGAGCCCCAGCCCGGTCATGAAGCGGAAGAAAATCATTTGATCGATATTCTGCGAAAATGCGGTGATCAGCGTCCACAAACCAAAAAAGAACACGCTGTTGATGATAATCACCCTGCGGCCCATCCAATCAGCCAGCGGTCCGGACAACAACGCGCCTATCGTCAGGCCGATCAACGCCGCACTGATCACCATGCCAAGTTGATGATTGCCAACGCCCCATTCGCTTTTCAGCTCCGGCGCGATAAAGCCCATCAGGGTAATGTCGAAACCGTCCAGTGCAATAACGATAAATCCAAGCAAAACGATCAATTTTTGATACCCGGATAACGGGCGATCGTTAATCAGTGTGCGAACATCAATTTCGTTTGAAGCCACAATGTCTTCCTCCGTACAGTCGGCTCAGGCCGCAAATGTCGTTATAAGCGTCGGGACTGTCTCCGCGTCGCTGTGTTATTCGCTTTACGGCCACCAGGGCTACAGGCGCAAATGAATGCAAATGTTCGATAATCGCACCAACATTCAAATATCGCACTTCCAATGTAAGAACTCTCAAGCGAGTCGGCAACGGAGGGTATCGATAATCTGGGCGGTTATCGAACCTATTGGTACGTTTGTCGCCAAGCTAAAACACCGCTCTACCGAGAGCCGATAATACAAAACGCTGAAAACTAATATAATTAATAACCTTATTGCCGGGTTAAATGCCAGCGCAGCGGCGAAAAATAATGTTGTCGAAGTGTGAGGAAGATCATTATGACGGTGCCAATGCCCGCGGATTGGTTAACATTCAGGCAACATGATGCCGATCACAAATCAAAAATAGCCGGTTTACATAAGGTACCAAATGGTTCATTTTTTCTTCATGCCGCCATCCACGGCGACCCAGCCCAGACACGGAGAAACCATGAATAATGACCCACAACGCCCCCCGCTCTATTTGCTCGCCCTGCTGGGCCAAGGCATTCAGGGTTCGCTGTCACCGCAGCTGTACGAGCAGGAGGCCCGTCGGCAAGGCCTGCGTTGCGCCTATCAACTGCTCGATTTCACCCAGCGCGGCTGGGCTGACGACCGCCTGCCGGAGGTGCTCGACAGCCTGGCGCTGTTGGGTTTCACCGGCTGCAATATCACGCATCCGTTCAAGCAACAGGTCATTCCCTGGCTGGATGAGCTGTCGCCGCAGGCCAGCGCCATCGGCGCAGTCAATACCGTACTGTTCCAGAATGGCAAACGCATTGGTCACAACACCGATTGCGACGGGTTTATCACCCACTTTAGCCAAGGATTGGCGGGCGAAAATATCCATCGCGTGGTTCAGGTGGGTGCGGGCGGCGCGGGCTATGCGGTAGCTTATGGCCTGCTGGCACACGGCGTCGACCATTTGATGTTGTACGATCGTGATCCGGCGCGCAGCCACAACCTGCAACAGCAGTTGGCCCGGCATTTTGGCGAACAGCGGATTAGCGTGACGGAAAACGTAGCCGGAGCGCTGGCCGACAGCGATGGCCTGGTACAGGCTACGCCGATCGGCATGACAGGCCACCCCGGCATGCCGGTGGATATCGATTGGCTGCAACCGCGCCACTGGCTGGCGGACGTGATTTATGTTCCCCGGGAAACCGAGCTGGTGAAAAAGGCCCGCGCCAAAGGCTGCCGGGCTATCGTGGGCGACGGCATGGTGGTGCACCAGGCCGCGCTGGCGTTTCAGCTGTATACCGGGCACGCGCCGGATACCGCAAGCATGAGTCAGGTATTCCAGCAGGCCGGTTAACCAGAACGGGCGCGGTCAATGTGAACCGCGCCCTGCTATCACCGCAATTGCCTCATCGCCGCCAAACGCGCCGCACCATTCACCGCACCATACTGGGCATAACCGCCTGACCTTTGCAGTAACTCAAAGAAGAAGCGCCCTTCGGCAAAAGGTTGGCTGTAAACGTGCAACAGTTCACCGCCCTGCGCGTCGCGATCGTAGAGGATATGGTGCTGCGCCAGCCGGGCGATAAAGACGTCATCGAGATCAAAACGGGCAGCCAGATCTTCATAGTAGTTATCGGCGATGGTCAACAGCCGCATCCCCTTGGCTTTGGCTTGTTCAACCGCCTGAAAAATATCCCCGGTCGAAAACGCAACGTGTTGTAACCCTGCGCCGTGGTAAGTCTCCACCGTTCTGGCGCTGAGCGTCGCGCTGCTCTGCGAGACGTTAAGCGGCAGGCGGATGCCGTTACAGCGGCTGTGCATTACCCGGCTGTGCACCAGCCCGTAAGGATCCGGCAGCAGTTGTTCGCCGTCCGGCTCGAAACCCGGCACGCAGCGCAAAAACATCACCCAGTTTTTTAAGGCGCTTTCAGGCATCGCCACCGCCAGATGATCGATACTCTCAAGCTCAAAAACGGAGCGCGATGGTCGTTCGCGCAGATGGAAGTCATCCCGATAAATCGCCGCTTCGTCGCCGTTTACCGGAGTCTCGACCAGATAGATCAGGCTGCCATCGGGCGCGCACAGCGCCGGAATACGGTGTTCGTTAGGGCCAACCTGCCCCTGATATACCGGATAACCGAAGTCATGCGCCCGCTGCAGCAAAGCGGACGGATCCGCCACCCGCCAGGCCACTGCGCACAGCGAAGCGCCATGGCGTTCACGGTAGTCATCGGCGAAAGAGTCGTTTTGCTGGTTAAGGATGATGCGAACCGCGCCGTTCTGATACAGCGTCACTGTCTTGGAACGGTGTTCACCGCGCAGGTTGAACCCCATTTGCTGCAGCCAACCGGCCAGACTTTCCGCCTCCTGCCGGTTTACCGCAAACTCGATAAACTCGATCTGCTGGCTTTCGGGCAAAGGCGCGCTGCGGAACAGTTCCGGCGTGGGCGGCTGAGTGGCGGCCACCTGTTCTTCCAGATACAGCAGCGAACGCAGGCCGTCCTGCGCCGTTGGGGCGCTCGGCGTTGCGCGAAAACCGTCGTTGAAAATCTCCAGCGACCAGGGGCCGGCGTAGCCTTTTTCGACCAGGCGACGGGCGAACTCGACCAGCGGTAATTCCCCCTGCCCAGGGAAACAACGGAAATGCCGGCTCCATTCGATCACTTCCATGTTCATCAACGGCGCATCGGCCAGTTGCAGGAAACTGATTTTCTCCGCCGGGATATCATCCAGTTGATCGAGGTTATCACCCAAGGCCAAAATATGAAAACTGTCCAGCACCAACCCCAATGCCGGGCTGTCGACGGCACGAACCCGTTCCCAGGCCTGGCGATAGCGATTCACATGCCGCCCCCAGGCGAGCGCCTCGTACCCCACCACGATGCCCTGTTGCTGCGCCAGGTTTGCCAGACGCCCCAGATCCTCAATCTGCAGATCAATATCCGCAGAGCAGTCGGGCGCCACATTGCTGCACAGCAGCATGCGATCGCAGCCCAGTTCTTGCATCAGCGCAAACTTGCGCCGCACGCGCTCAAGGTTGGCCGCCAGACGGTTGCGCGGGCCCCCTTCAAAGTCGCGGAACGGCTGGAACAGCGTAATCGCCAGCCCAAGATCCTGCGCCAGCCGACGGATATCCGCCGGTTTGCCGGGATAATACAGCAGGTCGTTTTCAAAAATCTCCACGCCGTCAAAACCGGCGGCGGCAATCGCTTCCAGCTTTTCCGGCAGGGTTCCCGCGATGGAGACGGTGGCTATAGAACGAAACATGACTTTTCCCCTTTACGACAGTGGTTACAAATCGGCTCGCCGCCGTTAAAGGGGGGAAACGGGCGGCGGCATATGCAGTTATAAATGAACCATAAGGTTCATTGTGTCAATGTGCCGCCCGCGAACGTTAACAACTCTTTAACCCGGATCACAAAAGCGCCGTCACTGCGCAGGGGATCGGATGTTATTTCAGCTTAAGCATCTTCCCGAGCAGGATATCCGTGGGTTCGAGTATGTCCGTATCAATCCCTGCCGAGGGTGTAAAGGTCAATTCACCAAAGATGACTTTGCCATGGGTGATATAGAAATCAACGCGGACAAATTCAAAGGGCGCAGACAGTTTCCTGGCGTACTCAAAGAGCTCATCGTAGCCTTCGGGTTTCACAAAAGCGTCGATCTCTTCCTGGCTGAGCGCCAGGCAATCTTGGCTATAACAAAGAAACTTGAAGTCTTTATCGAAGAAGTAATATTTTGGCATGCCGGTTTCTCTACCGACGCAAAGTAACGTGCAGTAAGGAACACCATGAAAGCAGTATATTTTATAATCATCAGGACCAGCGCAATTAGATGACTCTATGAATTTCTCACCTATTATTTTTTTATCGATGTTCTTATAATTTAACTCTGCATAGACCTTCCAATAGTCCTCGCGCATCCAGTTTTCAATGGTTTTCGATGTTTGCACCCTATCCAATGAACTTTTATCCTGACAAATCAGGTTGTAACCCGAACCGTGGTTCCCCTTAATCACGAACTTGTCAGGTAAAGACTCCCACGGGATCTCATGAACCGAATCGCAGGCGAAGTAAAGTTCATTGAGAATTTCTTCACAGCCCTGCGCTTTCAAATACTCCCTAACGGCGTATTTATCCGCGCATTGCGTGACCAGTGCATTGTTGCTGTAATTGTTAAGCTTAAGATAATTTATCTTCTCGTTCCATGTCGAAGGAGGCTTTAAGTTTAACGTTTTCCCGAATGCCTTTTTATATATAAGTTTGGTCTTGAACGTCGGCGCGAATGTAGCCAGTTGATTCATGATGAATTTATTAATGTGTCTTCTCATACAACCTGTCTCATCATTTGATAACAATATTAAAGGGGTGACCAAGAGGCCATCAAGGGGTTTAAAGCGACGGGTTGTTCTTGCTCACTGCGCCATTGAATCATCGTCGGAGTGGTGCTCAAATCAAATTGGTTATGGCCTAAAGCTCGATTGAGAATACGTGCCGATCGCCAGGCCACCAGGCTAAGCTGCGGATCGGCAATGCCGTGGTGATGCATGCTGGCGTTAACGGCAAACAAGCAATTGTCATGTTCCCCTTCCCGCTCAAGGGTAAAATCAGAAGCAATACGGTATTGCCCATCGGGGGTGGTTAACAAACGGTCAGCCAGGGAATCAAGAAATGCCGGGCGGGCCTGTTCATAGCCAGTCGCAAAAATGACCACGTCTGCATCAAAGCTTTCTCGCCCTTGGTCAAGGTGATGCAGCGTCTCTAGCCGATAAGCATTATCTTTGGCATTAAGGGCCGTCACTGAACGGCTGGGCAGCAGGCGCACCCATCGTTGCTCACGGAGTACATCGAAGTGGTGATACATGGCGCGATAAATTGCCAACAGAGACTCGCTGGTGATCCCATCGGAAGTCATCTTTTGTTCTTGCAGCATGTGTTCTTTGGCCGCGTGGCCGAGCGTGTAGAAGTTGTCGACATAATCTGGCGTAAAATACTCGTTGGCAAAGGCGGCTTCATCAAGTGCGTTGTAGTTGTTGCGCCGAGATATCCAGCCAAGTTGTTCTGGCCGGCCCCATTCTCCCTGGAAAATATTCAAGAACAGGTCAGCACCGCTTTGACCGCCGCCCACAATGACCACGCGTTTTCCGGCAAGGTTTGGCTGGCGCAACATCATTTCGCTGGCGTGAAAGCATTGATCATTTTGCTCGGTCACACAGTCCGGCAGTTTGATTTGCTTGCCTATGCCCACACACAGGTGTTTAGCGTAAAGCACGTCATTCTGGGTGGAGACGACAAACTGCCGCTGTTCGTCATCAAAGTCCACATGGCGAACCTCTTGGTTGAACATCAGCGAATCCAAACCCGTTGCCGCCCAGTTGAGATAATCGGCAAACTCTTCGCGCGACGCTGTACGCTGTTCAGTCGTCAGGAAGCGGTAGAACTTTTTACTCTTCACCAGATAGTTGAGAAAACTATAAGGGTTGGTTGGCGAGACGGCAGTGACCAGATCCTTCAAAAAATGGGTCTGCATATTGCTATCTGCCAGGATCATGCCCGGGTGCCAGGAAAAGTGCGGTTTACGTTCGAGGAATCTGCAATTGAAACCCTCGATTTCGCTTCCAAGCGCAGCAAGACTGAGGTTGGACGGGCCAATACCTATGCCGATAAAGTCCAAACGCTGGTTCATTGTGTGTGCTCCTGAGTGAATAAATCTATTTCCAAAAAAATACATCATGTGGCTGGATAAAATAACGCAACGAAAATTCATAGTGACATTGGGATTATTGACACTATCGAAAATCACGCCCTGCATTATTGTTACCAAACCCGAACGCCTGCCATTGACGACCACAAGATCAAAATAACGACCCATTCCGTTTTTTATTTCAATTGAAATTATCACTCACCGTTATTTGACAAATGAATCTCAAATGAAATAAAAAAATTTCAGCGCTATGAGAAGAGAATGCTTTAGGAGACACTGTCGAGTTGATGGAATTCGACGGATTGACCGAGAAATTCATAACATGTCCCTATGTTAATTTGCATATTCCGCATCGCATCATCCTTAATGAGACATTGCCGAATCAGAGTATCGCTAAAGCTGAAGTCTGGCATGTGAAAAAGCATAAAATTAAAGTCTACACACAGGTTATCAATGTGAAATTAAAAGTGAAATCGTCAATATTCATGAAATTTCACTTTGACTTAGCCTCTTTTGCACCTAAAACCTGGGTTGTCGCGCAGTTAAAAAACAAATAAAAACACGCAAATTCAACAAATTAAAAATAAATGGCCATAAATAAACCGTCACACCTGACCTTGCGCAATGCCTGTGTGATTTCTATCCATTTACATCGTCGCAAACGATATTGTGAGAAATTTTAAATCCAAAATAGGATTTTTTATCCTGAATTCGTAATTTTTACCGGAGTGAAGGCATAATCAGAGACGTTGAAAATTTGGAAAAAACACTTTCCTGTACGAAACGCATTCAGCTTGTGTGCAATATTTTAGATCCAGCTTAAGGTTTCCATATCAAACCTGGCCCCAGTTCAGATTGATATATTCTCTGCTATGTGGTTATAAACAAGAAAGTAGTCTCCTATTACTATTATGCCATTTTCTATACAGCTTCTTTCTCCACACAGCCTATTCCACTCGTTTCATTAACACATATTGGGCGATCGTCGCTCAACACCCCGACACCCCGCCATTCTCCTTTGAGCAACATGATAGCGTTCACAAAAGCGCTGACGTGGCAGATTGTATTACCGGGTTACCCCGGTTACTCTTAACCGGTGTCCCCAAAACGATAAGTGACTGATGTGTTCAACAATGATGAGATCCCCGCGACCAAACGCAAAAATGACCCTGTTGGTCTGAAGCAGCGAATTTTCGCCGGAGCGCTGTGTGAGTTTGCCGAGGCGGGCCTGAAAGGGGCTCGCATGGAGAACATTGCCGAGCACGCATCCACCACCAAACGCATGGTGGTTTATCATTTCAAGAACAAGGAGTCGCTCTATCTGGAGGTGCTCGAGCACGTGTATCAGCATATCCGCGCGCACGAATCCGCGTTGGATCTGCAAGCGTTGCCGCCGGTAGAAGCGATGACCCGGCTGGTTGAGGAAAGCTTCAATTACCATGCGGAACACCCTGACTTTATCCGTGTGATTTGCATGGAAAACATGCTGCGTGGTCAGTACATCCGCCAGTCACCGCGTATCAAGGCACTGAATCAGAGCGCCTTGACCCTGCTGGAAGATATTTTGCAGCGCGGCAAGCAAAGCCGGGAGTTTACTGCAGATGCCAGCGCCGCCGACGTGCACCGCTTGATCAGCAGCCTGTGTTTCCACTATGTTGCCAATCAGTACACCTTTAATACGCTATTCGAAAGTCATGAACCGCCGGAGGATCAGGTTATCCATAACCGCCGGCTGGCCGTCGTGGCGACTCTGCGCTATCTGGCGCTGTAAGCATTTAAACCGGGAGCCTGAATGGCCAAGACCTCTGCCGGCGAAAACATCGCCACCCATGACATTTTGCTGTCCGCCGCCAGCGGCGATCCCTTCAAGGGCGATCCCAACTTTATGGCCTCGCTGGCGCGGGGGCTGGAGGTGATCCAGGCCTTTACCCCGCAACGCCGCCTGATGTCGATTTCGCAAATCAGCCAGAAAACCGGCATTCCGCGCGCTGCGGTGCGCCGTTGCCTGTATACCCTGAATAAGCTGGGATTTGTCTACGCGCAGGACGGCAAAAACTTCGAGCTGCGCCCGCGTATTCTGACGCTGGCCCACGCCTATCTCGGCTCGACGCCGTTGGCCAAGGCTACCCAGCCGGTGCTGAAACACATCAGCCAATTGCTGAATGAATCCTGCTCCATCGCCACGCTGGACGGCGACAACATTTTGTATATCGCCCGCGCCTCCGCCGAGCGCATCATGACTATCGATCTGAACATAGGCAGCCGGCTGCCTGCATTCGCCACCTCGATGGGGCGCGTGCTGCTGAGCCATCTGCCGGCGGATAAACGGGATGATTACCTGCAACGCATCACCCTGATGCGCTATACGCAATACACCATCGGCTCCATCGACAAACTGCGCGAGGAGCTGGATAAAGTCCGCGCGCAGGGGTATGCGATTAACGATCAGGAGCTGGAGATCGGGCTGCGTTCCATCGCCGTGCCGATCATGTCGGCCAACGGCAGCGTCACCGCCGCGTTAAACGTCGGCGTACAAGCCGGCCACGTTCCGGTAAGTGAATTGACCGAACGCATCCTGCCGATCCTGCTGGAAGGCGCGCAAGAGCTTTCGCTGCTGACGCACTAACCGGCCTCGTGCGCGTTGGCCAGGTATTTCGCCATTTCCGCCTCTGGCACCATGCCGCCGCCGGTAGCCCATACCAGGTGAGTGGCTTGGTTCATCTGCTGTTCATCCAGCCCGCGCTCGGCCAGCCATTCAGGGCTAGCCGCCACCCGCCACGGCCCTGCCATGCCTGCCAGCGCCGAAGGTTCCAGCTGAATGTGCTCCTGACTGTCCAACAGTCCCAGCAACGCGAACATCTCGCGATCGCTTAACGTGTAAAAACCGCTGAGCAGGCGCTCCATGGCGCGGCCGACAAAACCGGAGGCACGCCCAACCGCCAGCCCGTCCGCAGCGGTTTGGTTATCGATGCCCAGATCCTGCACGGCGATCCGGTCATGCAGCCCGGTATAGACCCCAAGCAGCATGCACGGCGAGTGCGTCGGCTCGGCAAAGATGCAGTGAACGTGATCGCCAAAGGCCAGTTTCAGCCCAAAGGCCACCCCGCCCGGCCCGCCACCGACACCGCAGGGCAGATAGACAAACAGCGGATGCTGCGCGTCAACCTCAATGCCACGCTCGGCGAACTGCCGCTTCAGGCGACCACCGGCTACCGCATAGCCCAAAAACAGCGTTTGCGAGTTTTCGTCATCGATAAAAAAGCAGCTCGGATCGTTCGCCGCTTGCAGCCGGCCCTGCTCGACGGCAACGCCATAATCTTGCTCGTACTCAACCACGTTGACGCCATTGTCGCGCAGCTTCTGCTTTTTCCATTCGCGCGCGTCCGCCGACATGTGCACGCTAACGCTGAAACCCAGCCTGGCGCTGATGATGCCGATCGACATCCCCAGATTGCCGGTTGAGCCCACGGCAATGCGGTAACGGCTGAAAAACTGGCGGAACTCTTCCGAGAACAGCTTGCTGTAGTCGTCCGTAAGCTGCAACAACCCCGCCTCCAGCGCCAGCTTTTCCGCATGTGCCAGCACCTCATAGATGCCCCCGCGCGCCTTGATTGAACCGGAAATCGGCAGGTGGCTGTCTTTTTTCAGCAGCAGATGGCCGCCGAGCGTCACGCCGTAGCGCTGGTCGAGCGCAGTTTGCATCGCCGGAATGGCAACAACCTCAGATTCGATCACCCCTTTGGCAGCACGGGTTTCCGGAAAAGCGGCGCTCAGATAAGGGGCGAAGCGCGCCAGCCGCTGCTCCGCATCGGCGACGTCGTCTGCGCCCAATCCTACATAGGGCAATCCGGCCTGCAAGCAGGTTGCTCGCGGGTTGAACCAGGTTATCGGTTTGAGGTCGATCAGGTCCTGCACCAAAGGGAATTGCGTAACCCACTGCTGAATCTGTGATTTATCCATTATTATTCTCTACGCTACGTAACGATTCCCTCTAGGGTGCAGCGATTCACCGGCGCTGACAAATGATAAAAACTCAGCCTTGCGTGAGCGGCATTAATGCAAAAGTTGATTTTTGTTGTGGGGTGGGCCTGACGATTACCCCAGCGCGGATCCAAACAACAGGCCGACGCCAGAAGAGACCGCCATCGCCAGCGCGCTCCAGAACAGGATACGCACTATTCCCGGGCGGATCGGTGCGCCGCCAGCCTTGGCGGCAACCCCCCCGAGAATGCCCAAAGATACCAGAGCGGAGACCACGATGGCCGGAATGGTCCATGTGACCGGCGCCAGCACCGCGACCAGTAACGGCAACAGCGCCCCGACGGAAAAACTCAACGCCGAGGCCAGCGCCGCCTGCAATGGCCGCGCCGTGGTGATGGCCGAAATCCCCAATTCATCGCGGGCATGGGCTCCCAGCGCATCATGCGTCATCAGTTTTTCAGCCACCTGTTTGGCCAGCGTCAAATCCAACCCGCGATGCACATAGATCGAGGTCAGCTCACGGTGCTCGCCCGGATAATCGCTGAGCAACTCCGACTGCTCCTCCGCCAGCGCGGCCTTTTCCGTATCGGCCTGCGATGACACCGAGACGTATTCGCCGGTAGCCATCGACATCGCGCCGGCAACCAACCCGGCAATGCCTGCGAGCAAGATACCGCCGTGCGCCGCATTGGCCGCCGCTACGCCGAGCAACAGGCTGGCCGTCGAGACAATCCCGTCGTTTGCGCCCAGCACCGCCGCCCGGAGCCAACCTATATTCTCAATGCTGTGCCGCTCTTTGTGCATCAGGTCCGTCCTTGTTGTAGGGGATAAAGTTAGCCGCGAGCCGCCGCTTCCAGCCCGGCGATATCCAGTTTGACCATCTGCAGCATAGCTTCAGTCACCCGTTTCACCTTCGCGCTGTCGGGATCGCTCATCAACTCACCCAGCCGCTGAGGGACAATTTGCCAGCTCAGCCCCCAGCGATCGCGCAACCAGCCGCACTGCTCTGTGGTTCCGCCTTCGCTCAACGCCTCCCACAGCCGATCCACTTCCGCCTGATCCGCGCATTCGACCATAATCGAAAAACTGTGATTGAAAGCATCGAGCGGGCCGGCTTCAATCGCCGCATAGCGCTGATCGCCGAGGGTAAAGGCCGCCAGTTTGACGCTGCCTGCGGGGCCGCTTGGGGTATCGGCGGGCAAGGTGGAGTTCCAGGTCAGGGAAGAACCGGGGATCAGCGCTATGTAACAACGCAGCGCCGCTTCCATGTCTTTTTCAAACCACAGGTGTTGTGTGATCTTCATCGCACCCTCCCCGCTACTCGTCAAGGATCGGTTCGAAACCGCCGAAAATCATGCGTTTGCCGTCAAACGGCATCTGCTCGCCCAGCGCCTTCATGCGCGGATCGTTCATCATTTTCTCGTTGGCGGCGTCGCGCACCGCTTTTGAGGGATATTCGATCCAGCTGAAAACCACCACTTCATCGGCCCCGGCTTTCACCGCACCGCGAAAATCGGTGAGTTTACCTTCGGGCACGTCGTTGCCCCAACATTCGACAATCCGCGTCGCGCCGAACTCTTTAAATAAGGGTGCGGCCGTGGCGGCCAGCTTAAGGTACGCCTCCTTATTGGCGGCAGGCACCGCCACAACAAAGCCATCAACATAGTTCATGAGATGATTCCTCTTGTCCGTTAGGACATCAGGTAGGGCGCAGGCGATATTGCCCACGCTCCCTTCCATTTTAGACCCGCTGGACGGGGTCAACCATGAACGACAAGTGGCGGGTTTCAGCGGTCGCTGTAAATCAGTGGGGATATTTCTGGCGTGGCGACGCGATTGCGGCCGCTGTTTTTGGCTTTGTAGACTGCCATGTCGGCGATTTTCAACAGATTATCGAGATTTTGCTCTGTACCGCCGATGCAGGTCACCATACCGATGCTGACGGTGATTTGCAGATGATTGCCGGCGGGCATGGCGATCGATTCGATTTCCACCCGCCGACGCAGGCGTTCGGCCAGATACATCGCATCTTGCTGACGTTCGATAAGCGCAACGATCGCGAACTCCTCCCCACCCATGCGACCAAACAGATCGGAATCGCGCAGGTCGCCGGTGATGGCGCGGGTAAAGGACATCAGCGCGGCGTCACCGCCTGCGTGCCCAAAGCGATCGTTGATGGATTTGAAGTAGTCGATGTCCAGCATCATGATGCAGACCTGCTCGCCTTTTTGATTGAGCAGCCGCGTGCCGCGCTGCATAAAGGCATTACGCGTCAGCACATGGGTCAGCGCGTCATGGTTCGCCACGTGTTCCAGTTGCCGCAGCAGCGCATTGCGGGCGAAATTCATGCTGGCGATCGCAATCGGCCCCAGCGCCAACAGCGCTACCCCGAGCCGCATCGACACGGTGTTCTGCAACGCCTTCATATCGACGTTAATGGCGATCAGACCCAAATCAATGGCCAGATGGCACCATAAAACGTAGATCAGCACCACCACCAGGGTGGTGAACAGTGAAAACGACATCGCCAGCCACAGCAGGATTGGCATCGGGAAAATCACCGCGCCAGGCCCGCCAATCAGGATACTGCCAACGCAGGCCAGCAATAACAGCACCAGAACCGCCAGTTTTCTGCCGGTGTTATACCACTCACGCCGTTGCGTCATGCCCTGAACGATACCGCGCAGATAGCCCCGCCAATCGGCAGGAAAGGCCAGGATAAACGGCATCAGCGTAATGTAATTGGTAAACTCCGAAGACATCCACAGCGCCAGTGCGGGGAAATACTCGCGATCAAACAACAACACCGAGGCCCCGGCCCCAATCACCCCGGTGGTACCGGCGCTGGCCAGACAAATGGCAAACAGATAAACGCTGGCTGATGTGCGCTCCAGCGTTCTGACCTGCGGCGGCACACGCTTAAACAATTGATACCCCACCGCTACGCCGGCAATATTGGCGCCGTTCAGCAACAGGGTTTTGTCGAGCGCGCTGCCGGTGATCAGATCTGCCGTCAAATACCCCAACATCGCCATCACCCAGCCTAAACGGCTGACAAGCCCCGGATAACGAACGAACACCGCCAGCAACACCGCATTGCTCGGCCAAAAGGCCGCCAGAAAGCCAATGGGCCGGCTCTCAATACCGAAGATACAAGCGGCGAACACCAGTACAAAGACGGTGAGCGCAGGCTGTAATATTGTGGTGTCAGGTGACTGGGTGGTGTGCATCTTGCTTCCAGAACGTTCGAAGAATACGGATAAAATTCTGCCAGCAGGATGAGGGGCGACAATCGCCTAATCATGCCTGACGATGGGCGTGAATAATGAGCAGCCAGAACGGCATTATTGCTATTTTCACAGGTCCGATCACCTGTTAATTGAAGGTTCGCCAATATATTTATAGATTAACTGTAGCGCCAAATGGGGCAATACACCCGTCCTCCTGCATGCATACCGCAAAGCAGGATCAAAGCAGAAAGCGTTGGCATGAATAACGTGCGGGTTACTGAAGGAGAGCCACACAGTCTGAGCCTGTGGCCATGATGTATAGACCTTTGGCGCCGTTATCAACGGCACCTTGTTGTGGCGGATTTTTTCGTAATTTCAAAGCACCTTTCGATACATCACAAAACCGGGTCTGTCCGCCAACTTGTCGTACAGCTGTATGGCGTTCAGGTTGGTTTCATGCGTATTCCAATAGACACGCGGCAAAGCGAGACTCCCGGCCCGCGCATAGACGGCATTAATCAATGCCTTCGCGACGCCTTTTCCCCGGGCCGCTTCATCGGTAAACAGATCTTGCAGATAACAGTTGGGTTGGATCTGAATAGTGCTACGGTGCAACAGATAATGTGTCAGCCCCACCAACTTGCCGTCGTATTCCGCCACCAACGCATGCATAGGCTCATAGGCGTCAAAAAAACGCGACCAGGTGGTTTGCGTCACCTCATCCGGCAATGCCGTAGCGCCCTGGCGACCATAAAACGCATTGTATCCCTGCCACAATAGATTCCATGCAGCAAAATCTCGCGTTTCAAGTTCCCTGATTTTAATGGCTCCGCTCATGCTTTCCTCTATAACCCGGTGATTATCAGCATGTAGCTTAGTCCGTACTGCAATATTGCGCTAAGTCGGCGCGCACCAAATGACAAAGCCCCTAACGTCGATGCGCCAGCGAGCGGACCAGACGATCGCCCAGGGTTTGCACGCCCTGCACCAGGATCACCAAAATAATCACCGTCGCGATCATCACCTGATTGTTGAAGCGTTGATAACCATAACGGATCGCCAGATCGCCTAATCCTCCTCCGCCGATCACGCCGGCCATGGAAGAAAAACCAATCAACATCACCACCGTCAGCGTCAACCCGGCCAACAGCGTCGGCAAGGCTTCCGGCAGCAGCACTTTAAAAATGACGTGGCGCACATTGCCGCCCATCGACAAAATCGCCTCGATCCGCCCTTTTTCTACCTCATCCAGCGCCGACTCGACGATGCGTGCAAAGAACGGAAAAGCGCCAATGGTGATCGGCACTACCGCCGCGGAACTGCCTAACGTGGTACCGATAATCAGCCTGGTTAACGGGATCAAGGCAATCAACAGCACCACAAAGGGCAGAGATCGCCCCAGATTGACGATAGCGCCCAGCGCTCCATTGATGCGCGGTGCGGGCAATATGCCCTGCTTGCGGGTGATAAACAGCACCACGCCAAGCGGCAGACCGATCAATAAGGTAAACAGCGATGCCAGCGCCACCATATACAAGGTTTCGCCGGTGGCATTCAGCACCAGAGCCAAAAGATCTTCCCAGGGCAATTGATTCCTCATAGCAGTTCGGCCCTCACGCCTCGTTGATTGAGGAACGCCACCACCTCCGCCAGCGGCAAACCGCCTTGCGGCGATCGCAATCCCACGCGGAAACGGCCGACGCTTTGGCCGGCAATCAGTTCAACGCCCCCACCCAGCAGCGTAACGTCCACCGCATGGCGCTGCGCCAGTTCGCTGAGCACCGGCGACGCGCGTACGCTGTCGAAAAATGTCAGCTCCGCCACCTGGGTTTCCGGCGCCACCGGCGTCAGGCAACCCGGCAACAGCGCCTGCCCCAGCGGCGATGCCGGGTTCGCCAGCAATTCGCCAATCGGCCCCCATTCAACCACCCGACCGGCGGCCAGCAGCGCCGCATGGTCACAAATGGCCTTGACCACATCCAGTTCGTGGGTGATCAGCACAATGGTTAATCCCAACTGGCGGTTGATGTCTTTCAACAAGGCAAGAATAGAGGCGGTGGTTTCCGGATCCAACGCGCTGGTCGCCTCATCGGAAAGCAAATAGTCCGGCCGGGCTGCCAGCGCCCGTGCGATGCCGACGCGCTGTTTCTGCCCGCCTGAAAGCTGAGAAGGAAAGGCTCGCGCCTTGTCGTTCAGCCCGACCAGATCGAGCAATTCACCGGCACGGCGAATACGTTCCGCGCGCGGCACGCCGGCGATCTCCAGCGGCACGGTGATGTTATCCCGCACGTTGCGGGCATGCAGCAGATTGAATCCCTGAAATATCATGCCGATACGTTGGCGCTGGCGCCGCAGTTCAGGTTCGCTCAGTTGGGTCAGATCGCGCCCGTCCATCAAAATGCGGCCCGTACTGGGCCGCTCCAGCAAATTAAGGCAGCGGATCAGGGTGCTCTTGCCTGCGCCGCTGCGGCCGATAATGCCGAACACCGCACCGTCGTTAATGGTAAGCGACACCTGTTCCAGCGCCGGCGGTTCACCGGCGCCGTAGGTTTTACCGAGCCCTTCTACGACAATCATCAGCCGGCGTCCGCAGGTGCCACGGGGATCACCGAGCCCTGATATTTTTGCTGAATGAATTTGGCCACTTCCGGCGACTGCAAATCTTTGGCCAGCTGTTTGATGCGCGGATCGCTCTCCAGTTGCGGCGTAGTAACCAGAATATTGGCATACGGATTATTTTTCGGGCTTTCCAGCCCCAGCGCGTCCTTGGCTGGCGTAAGCCCCGCCTCCAGCGCATAGTTACCGTTAATCACCGCCAAATCGACGTCATCCAATGCACGCGGGATCTGTGGCGATTCAATCTCCAGTATCTTGAGGTGTTTGGGGTTGTTGGCAATGTCTTTTGGCGTTGCCTGATCCTTGGCCGGATCGTTAAAACCGGCTTTCAGGGTAATCAGCTCTTGCGCCTGCAGCAGGTACAGCGCCCGGCTGAGGTTAGTGACGTTATTGGGCACCGCCACCTTGGCGTTGTCCGGCACCTCGCTCAGCTTTTTATACTTGCTCGAATAGATGCCCAACGGCTCGATATGCACACTGGCCGCCACGGCAAATTTTGTGCCCAGCGCCTGCTCTTGCGAATGCAGATAAGGCAGGTGCTGGAAGTAGTTGGCATCCACGTCGCCGTGCGCCAGCAGCTCATTGGAATTCACGCCGTTACTGATCTCAATCACCTTCAGTTTCAGCTGCGGGTCAATTTTCTGCACGTAGGCCAGGATCTCCGCATGGGGCACCGGATCGGCCGCCACCCGCAGCGGTTCCGCCGCCAACAGAGAGGCCGGTAGCGCGAGCGCCGTCAGCAGAGCCAAACGGGAAATCGTCGTTTTAAACATGGTCACCCCCAAGGAAAGATCAAAACTCTGCGCCGGTTAAGAACCGTACGTTCTTATTTATGGTCATTTGATGCCATAAAGTAATAAAAAACTAGCACCAAGCCTTCGCGCGCCACCAATACCATTCCGTTATAAGGTATTAATAATCATAATCTTATTAATGAATTAGCTTTCCCGGAAATGGCATATGGGATCCGTTCCTTCATTGCTACGCTGGCAGCCTCGTTCCCCGCAGGCTGGCGCTCTCATGGATTATTATCTCGGCATCGACATAGGTACTTCGAAGATTAAATCGGTTTTATTCGACGAGCAGTTTAATCAATGCCAGGTTGCCAGCGCCGACAACCTGACCGAAGTGCCGTTCCCCGGTTATGCCGAGCAAGATATGGAACAGCTGTGGCGCAATGTGGTCACGACATTGCGAACGCTGGCCGATTCGCCGTTGTTGCAACAAGGGCGCATCCGCGCCATTGGCCTCTCGGGCCAGGGCGAAGGCGCCTGGCTGGTCGATGCCGCAGGGCGACCGGTTCGCAAGGCCATTTTATGGAGCGACACCCGCAGCGCGCCGTTGGTGGTACGTTTAAAGCAGCAGCCGGAACGGGAAGAAAGGTTGTTTCGGGCGACCGGCACCCGCCTGCTGCCGTGCAACAGTTCGCTGATCCTGAAATGGTTGGCGGAAAATCAGCCCGCCGCGCTAAATAGCACGCGCTATTTCTTCTTCGCCAAAGACTGGATCCGCTATCGTCTGACCGGTGCGGCAAATATTGAGTTGACGGATACCGGCACCTCACTGCTCGATCTTCACAGCGAAACGCTCTCCGACGAGGTCTTGACGGCGCTGGGCCTGCAGGCCCTTCGGCCGCTTTTCCCGCCGCTGTTGCGCCCCGGCCAACGCGCAGGAGAGATTACGGTGCAGGCGGCGGCTGTCACCGGGCTGGCGGCGGGCATTCCGGTATGCGCCGGTGCGCTGGATGTGTCGGCGGCAGCGTTGGGCATTGGCGCCGTGCATCATGACGACGTTTACACCCTTTTGGGCACCACCTGCTGCACCGGCATTGTCTGCGACAGCCTGGCGCAGGTCAGCCCGAAAACGCGCTTTGTCGCCCATGCGCAACAAGGACGTTATATCAACCTGTTCGCCATGCAAGCGGGCACGCCGAACCTGGACTGGGCGGTACGTGAGCTGGCCGGCGATGGCGATCTCGAGCGTATTGGCGAGCAGATCGCCACCATTCCCGCCGGCAGCGGCGGCGTGCTCTATCAGCCCTATCTGAACGGTGAACGCGCCCCCTTCTACAGCCAGGCGGCCCGCGCAGGTTTTTTCGGCATCGGTCAGCATACCGGCAATCTGCACCTGCTGCGGGCGGTGTTTGAAGGGCTGGCATTTGCCATTAAAGACTCGCTGCACGATTACCCGCCGCAGGGCGATCTTTACCTTGCCGGCGGCGGAGCCGCTTCGGACGTCTGGTTGCAGATCATCGCCGACTGCACCGGCCGGCGGGTGATCACCAGCCGGGTGAAAGAGCTGAGCGCCCGAGGCGTGGCTATTTTGGCGGCGCAAAGCATTGGCGTGACGGTGTCACATGAAACGCTTGTTCAAGCCGAAAGCCGCCGGCTATTTATCCCCGATCCGGCCAACCAACAGATCTATCAGGCACTCTATCCACTGTTCCGCCAGTTACGCCTTCAGCTTGAACCGCTGTGGCAAAGCCGGGAGCAAATACTCAATGCCCTTAACGCAGGAACCCCCGCACCATGAAAACCCTCTTTACCGCCGAATATGCCGGCTCGCTTGATGATTTCCGCCAATTGGGCGAGTTGGTCATCCGCGGTTGGGCGGCCGGCGAAAGCAAACTGAACGAAGACGCGCTGATTGATCTGGCCCATGACGCCAGCTTTATCATCACCAGCTACGACGATATTACCGCCCGGGTGATCGACGCCTGCCCGCAGTTGCAACTGATTGCCTGTACCCGCGCCAATCCGGTCAATATTGACCTGCAGGCCGCCGCACGGCGCAATATTCCGGTGATCTACACCCCAGGCCGCAATTCGGACGCTGCGGCGGAGCTGACGCTGGCGCTAATGCTGAACCTGGCCCGCCATATTCCCCAGGCCCACGCAGCGCTCAAACGCGGTGAGTTCACCCGCGAGCAGCCGCAAGCGGCGGCGACCAAAGAGGGTCTGCGCAGCGATGTGGTGTGGGACGTGGATAAATCCAGCCCTTATGAAGTGTTTAAAGGCAGCGAACTGCGCAACAAAACGCTGGGCATCGTCGGTTACGGCAGCATTGGCCAACGCGTCGGCCGTATTGCCCGGGCTTTCGGCATGCGGCTGTTGGTGGCGGACCCTTACGTTTCCGGCGTGGAAATTAACGAGCCGGGCATCGAGAAAACCACGCTGGAACGGCTGTTCAGCGACGCCGATTTTATCAGCCTGCACCTGAAGGCGACGCCGCAAACCGACGGGCTGATTGGCCGCGAATTGTTTAACCGCATGAAACCTCACGCGCTGTTTATCAATACCTCGCGCGCGGCGGTGGTGATTGAAGAAGATCTGATTGCCGCCCTGCGGGAAAAACGGTTGGCCGGCGCGGCGCTGGACGTGTACGCCAGCGAACCTATTGACCGTCGGCATCCGTTTATCACCGAGTTCGACAACGTGGTGATTACGCCGCACATCGCCGGTGCCACGCGGGAGACGCTGGTCAAACATACCGAGATGATCGCCCAGGACATACAACGCTATCTCAAAGGCGAGCCGCTGCTGTACGCCTGGCGCTAAGCGCTGCGCGGCGTTTGCTGCATAAACCGCCGGGTGTGTTCCCAGTCGATCACCCCGGCGTCCGATCCCAACCCGCCTGCAACCAACCCCGCCACCGCCGTCGCCAGCAAGCAGGCTTCCGGCACCGCCAGCCCACGGCTTAGCCCGGCGATAAACCCACCGCAGTAGCTGTCGCCGCAGCCGGTGGTGTCCACGACCTCAACCTGATAGGCCGGAATGCGCACGCAGGCATCGCGGGTGACGATAAAGGATCCCTGCTCACCGGTTTTGAAAATACAGCTCCCCACCCCCTGGTCGAGGAAGAACGCGCCGATCTCCTGCGGCGTTTGCCGGCCGGACAGGTAAGCCGCCTCCTCCAGCGACGGCATAAAGTAATCGACGCTGGCCAACAGCGGCAGCAACAACGCCAGGGTATGCGGGCCAGGCGCAATCAGGTCGACACTGGTGGTAACGCCGAGCCGTTTGGCATGGCGCAGCAATTTGGCGCTTTGACCGTCGTCCATCGCCGCCAGCAGCCCGGTGCCGCCATGATGCAAAAAACGGGTATCGCACAGCGCATCAAAATCCGATTCGTCAACGAACAGGAAATCCGAGGCCCCACGGTAATGCAGCGCCGGGCGCTCGCCGTTGGGCCTGATCGGCAAAATGGTGGCGGACGTTTCCGCCAGCGTCGTGCGCTGGATCAGCGAGCAATCGATGCCCAGCCGACGGTAGGCACTGAGGATAAACTCCGCCTTTTCATCCTCACCAAGACAGGCCGAGGTGGCAGTGCATATCCCCAGCTTGGCGGCATTCATCACCGCACCGCTGGCGGTGCCCGCCGGGTTCAGCCGGATCTGCTCAATAAACTGCACGCCGCCGCCTGCCGGGATAGCGCTGACCGGCCGCCCCGCGATATCGAGCAAGGTTAGACCGACAAAGACCGCATCATATTGACTCACTGCCGGCCTCCGCCTGTTGCGTCTGTTTTAACCGGCTCTGGATAAAGGACAGCGCCAGCGCCACCACCAGGATCACGCCGGTCAGCGCATCTTTCACCATAAAATTCAGCCCCATCAGGTTCAGGCCGTTCGCCACCATGCCCAGGAACAGCACGCCAACCAGCGTGCCCAACACGTTGGGGCGCCCCTGCGGATGAAACGCGGTGCCGATAAACACCGCCGCGATGGCGTCCAGCAAATAGGCCTGCCCGGCCAGCGGGGTAAACTGGCGCAGGTTGGCCGAAAGGATCACGCCTCCCAGCGCGCAGGTCATGCCTGAGGCGATCAACAGCCAGCACAGGTAACGACCATTGCGGATCCCCACCGCGCGGGCTGCCTGCGGGTTCAGGCCGATGGCATGAATCCGCTTGCCGAAGATGGTGCGCTCGAAAAACAGAAAATAGCCCAGCAGCAGTACGGCCGCGATAACTATCGGTAACGGCACGCCGCCGAGGTTGCCTACTGCCAGATCGTGATACTGCTGCGCCATGCGGCGGTAGGCGATCGATCCCCCGCCATCGGTATAAATACGCTCGATGCTGCTGCCGATGAAAAAGGTGCCGAGCGTCGCCAAAAAGGGCTTAACCCGGAAGTAAACGATCAGCAACGCATTGAGTGCACCGATCAGTGCGCCGCCGGCCAGCGCGGCGACTACCGCCATTTGCCAACTGAGCTGATATTGCTTCAGGGCGATCAGCGCAAAAGCCGCGCCAAAATCCAGCGCGACGCCCACCGACAGGTCAACGCCACCGGCGGTCACTACCAGCGTCATGGCCAGCGCGACAATCAGTAATATTGCGTTACCCTGTAACAGATTGCTGAGGTTGTCCAGGCTGTAAAACACGCTATTGCCCCAGGAGAAGAACAGGAAAAAGGCGATAACAATCAGCATAAAGCCGTAGCGAATCAGCAGCTTGTTCAATGCTGTCATGAGTTCGCCCCCCGGTTTTGCCCTGCAGCGGCGGCCAGTACCAGCAGGATCAGCCCGCCTTTGATCGCCCCGACCCAAAAGATGTCTACCCGCAACAGCGCCAGCCCGTTCGACAAGGCATTAACCAGCAAGGCCCCCAGCAGCGCTCCCCAGACGGTCACGACTCGTCGGCGCGAGAAAGCCGCACCAATAAAGGTCGCCAGCACCATTTCCAGCAGCAGCGGTTCTTCACTGCCGGGCGAGCTACCTGAGCCGCGAGCCACCAGGGCAAAAGCCGCCAAGCCGGCCGCAGCCGCCGCCAACAGATAAGAGCCAATCACCAGCGGTTTGACGCGCAAACCGGAGATCTCCGCCGCCTCGCGGTTCCCCCCCGCCGCCTGCAACTGCATGCCCCAACGGGTGTGATGTAATGCCCAGCCAAACAACGAAAGCGCAGCGAGCATTAACCAAACCATCAGCGGCAACCCCAGCCAGGTGTCGTCACGCAGCGCGACAATGGCCGCGTCGCTGACGCTGATGCGCCGCTGTTGGGTGATCAGGTTGGCGATACCCACCACCGCCACCGAACTGGCCAGCGTTGCCAGCAACGGCGGCAACCCGACGGCCACCACCAGCAAAGCGTTGACGCCCCCCGCCAGCAGCGCCGCGCCAAACGCCAGCGCCGCCAGCCACAGATAACCGTCACCGCTGTGGGTCAGGCCGTTACTGATGATGGCCGCCGCCAGCACGGCGATCGCCGGCAGGGAAATATCGATGCCGCCGGAAACCACGTCATCGCCACCGCCGGTAATCACGCAGGTCAGGCCAAAACACAGTATCGCCAACGGCACGCTTTGTTTGAGAATAGTGCTCAGATTCTGCCAACTGGTGAAGTACGGTGCCTGCAAGCAGAAAAACAGCAGCAGCGCGGCAAACAGCAACAGCGGAATTTTTTCGACGATCTGCTCTCCGGGCGGCAGAAAGCGACGGCGGGAGGAGCGTGCCGCCACATCGCCCTCAGTCAGTTGGCTCATAGAACCGGCTCCTGTAATAAAGGGGACGCCGTTGAACCGCCGCTGGTCAACGCCAGCAGCGCGTCCTGCGTCAGCCCGGCGGTACGGACATTCGCGACAATCTCGCCGCGCAACATCACCAGAATGCGATCGCACAGCCCAATCAGTTCGCTGCCGTCGCTGGACGACACCAACACGCAACGCCCTTCAGCCGCCTGGGCGGCAACCAGTTGGTAAATCTCCGCCTTGGCGCCGATGTCTACGCCCAGGGTCGGTTCGTCGAGGATCAACAGTTGCGGGTTAGTCGCCAGCCAGCGGGCCAGAATCGCTTTTTGCTGATTGCCGCCGCTTAACAAACGCACCGGCAATTGCAGATTGCGCGGGCGGATATCCAACTGCTCCGCCAGCGCTTTGGCGTGCAGCCGAGCCTTTTTGCGCAGTTCCCACCCCGCACGCGCCAGTGCGCCAAGCGACGCCAGGTTGATGTTGTCCGCCACCGGCATGGGCAACACCAGACCGGTATGCCGCCGATCACGGGGCACCAGTGCCATCCCCGCGGCAGTGGCTTGTGCCGGAGAAGCAATGCGCACCGGCTTACCGGCTATGCGCAGTTGCCCCTGCTTCAGCGGGCGCAATCCATACAGAATGTCGATCAAAGCTTCGCGGCCGGAACCCAGCAGCCCGGCGATGCCGACGATCTCCCCCGGCGCCAGTTGCAAGCTGACACCGCGCAGCTGTGCGCCGTCCGACAAGCGTTCTGCGCTAAGCCAGGGGTCCGCCGCCGCCCGCGGCTCCGGACGCGGGGCAAACAGACGGGTGATTTCGCGGCCGACCATCATCGGGATCATGCGTGCGACATCCCCAGCGCCCAGTTGTTGCAAGGTACCAACGTCGCGGCCATTGCGAAACACCGTGACACGGTCACAAATTTGGGCGATTTCCGCGAGATAATGAGAGACATAAATAATGGCGATGCCGCGCTGTTTCAGGCGGGCAATCGCGTTAAACAGCCATTGCGACTCTCTGGCTTCCAGCGGCGCAGTAGGCTCGTCAAACACCACCAGTTGCGCCTGCCCGTCGATTAACGCCCGGGCTATTTGCACCAGCTTGCACTCGGCAATGCTGAGATCGCGGATCAGTCGGTTACCGTCCAGGCGGGTGTCCAGCACCTCTGACAAAAACCGTTCTGCGTCATGACGCATGCCGCGCTTGTCCAATCCCAGCCAACGGTTACGCCGCTCCTGGCCGACATACACGGACTCCGCCACGGTGAAGTGCGGGATCAAATGCAGTTCCTGATGGATAAATCGCACCCCTGCCGCCCGTATCGCCGCCGGGGTGACGGAAGCCAGCCGCCGGCCGCCGATGCTGATCTCCCCGCCGTCTTGCGCATAAACTCCGGCGAGGATCTTGATCAAAGTGGATTTACCGGCGCCATTTTCGCCAATCAGGCCGTGGACTTCGCCCGGCAGCACCCGCAGTGAGGCACCGCTGAGCGCCCGAGTACCGGGAAAACGTTTCTCGATGCCAATCATTTCCAGGCCGCCCACGGCGGGAGCGGCCTGCGTTTCCTGCTGGCCCATGGCGTTATTTCAGTTCGCCGTAGCCGAGCTGTTTGTACACCGCTTTTGCCTCTTCCGGCCCTTTCACCGGCAATACCGGCACAAAGGTTTGCGGTTGCAACTTCTCGCCGGCGAAATAACGCGCCACGTTATCCGCTGAAGTGGTGCCGATTAACCGCGGCTGTTGCGCCACGTTGGCAACCAGCGGGCTGCCCTTCTCCGCCATGATTTCCAGGGTTTCCGGCCCGGCGTCGATCGCCGTGACCTTAACGTCGCCGGCGCGGCCGCTCTCTTCCAGCGCCTGCACGATACCGATCGCCGGCTGGTCCCAGCAGGCGACGTGAATTGCGTCCAGCGTGCCTTTCGGATGCTGGCTTAGCAGTTCGAGGGTTTTCTTGCGTGCATCTTCCGGTGAGTTGGCGTATTGCTCGGCCAGCTCCGGTTGAATGATTTTGATGTCCGGGTAATCTTTCAACACGTACTTCCACAGATCGTAGCGAATGCCGCAGATACGCAGTGAGTTGGAGAAGGCGTTGAACACCGCCACATTGCCTTTGCCGCCCAGCGCCTCGGCGGTATAGCGGCCAATGGTGCTGCCGATGCTGTAGTTGTCCGAGGTGGTGTTGTTGATGGAATACGGCGATACGTGGTCAACGGTGAATACCGGGATCCCGGCGGCGCGCAACGCTTTGAATTTAGGCTCGACGGCGCTGTCGCCCAAAATGCTGATCACCGCATCCACCTTGCGCGCCAGCAGGATATCGTGATTGTCGGCATGTACCTGGTTATCGCGGCCGCCATCGACCGCCACCACTTTGCCACCCAGATGTTCCACTTCGTCGCTGGCGCCTTTGAACGCTTCGCGATCCCAAAAGTGCTGCGTGCCGACCACCGCCACGCCAATGGTTTTCCCCTGCAATGAAAGCGCCGCCTGGGCGCCGTGAGCAGCGAAAACTGACAGTGCCAGCGCTGTGATTTTAATAAGTTTTTTTGTCATTTCTGTTATTACCCTGTTATTCATCCCCTGATGGAACGAACAAAAGCTAGCAACAGGCTATGCCAAAGCGAAATAACAATACCGGTTATGGTTAGTTAAAAAGCGGGATTGTTCCGTGGGATGAAAATGCGGCCGGTGCGGCTCTCCGTTTACACCCAGGCCCCGGCCGCAAAGCGGGTTGAATAAGCCCCTATGCCTGATAAATCCGAGCCTCATAAGGGCGCAGCCGCTGCGGCTCTCCGTTCTGCGAGTAATTGCCCAACCGCAGTTGCCAACTGTCCAGCGCCAGAGATTGGGGATCAACCTGCTGCGGTTCGCCGCTCAGGTTGCACAGCACCAGCAGTTGCCGGTCATCCAGGGTGCGGGTATAGGCGTAAATATGCCGATGTTCGGCCAGCAATAAACGGTAACGGCCATACAGCAGCGCCGGGGTCTGCTTGCGTAGCCGGATCAGCGCACGGTAGAAATTCAACACCGAGTCCGGCTCCCCACTCTGGCGTGCCACGTTGATATCGCGGTAGTTGGCGTTAAGCGCAAACCACGGCGTTGCGGCGCTAAAGCCGCCGTTAGGCCCGTCGTTCCACGGCATTGGCGTGCGCGAGTTATCACGCGAACTGCGGCGCAGCGTCGCCAGGATCCGATCCTCATCCATTCCCTGTCGGCGCAGATCGGCGGCGCGATTTTTGGTGGCGACATCGTTAAAGTCATCCAGGCCGGCAAAATGGGTATTGGTCATGCCCAATTCCTGCCCCTGATAAATAAACGGCGTTCCCTGCATCAGAAAATACATCGCGGCAATGGCGGTGGCGCTTTCGCGTTGGTAGCGCCCGTCGTCCCCCCATTTCGACACCACGCGCGGAATATCGTGGTTCTCGACGTACAGCGCGTTCCAGCCCTTGCCCTCCAATAGCGTCTGCCAGCGGGTGAAAATGCTTTTGAGGCCGATCAGATCCAGCCCGGTATCCGGCGCCTGCTGATTGGCGGTTTCCCACAGTTTGACGTGCTCGAACTGGAAAATCATGTTCAAGCGGCCATGCCGCTCTCCCACCCAGTCCTCTCCCTGTTCCGCCGAAGCGCCGTTCATTTCCCCCACCGTCATGATGTCGTAGCGGCTAAACACCTGTTCACACATCTCATCAACGTAATCCAGCAGCCCATCGTAGTTGAGATGCCGTTCGAACGACGGCACGTAACGCACCCCTTGCGGGTTCGGCATGTCGGTCAGCCCCGGCTGTTTTTTCATATGGCAAATGGCGTCGATACGGAAACCATCGATGCCCTTGTCCAGCCACCAACGCATCATGTCATACAGCGCTGCGCGCACCTGCGGGTTCTCCCAGTTCAGATCCGGCTGACGCTCGGAGAACAGATGCAGGAAGTATTGTTCGCTGCCGGGATGGTACTTCCAGGCCGAACCATTGAAAATGCTCTCCCAGTTATTGGGCTCCGCGCCGTTTTTGCCATCGCGCCAGATATACCAGTCGCGCCTGGCGCTGGATTTTGATGAGCAGGATTCAATAAACCACGGATGTTCGTCCGACGTGTGGTTCACCACCAGATCGAGTATCAGCCGCATGCCGCGCGCATGCGCCTCCGCCAGCAGGCGATCAAAGTCCGCCATGGTGCCAAACTCGGTCATGATCGCCTGATAATCGCTGATATCGTAGCCATTGTCGTCGTTCGGCGAACGGTACATCGGGCAGATCCACAGGGCGTCTACGCCCAACCACTGCAAATAGTCCAGCCGCGCGGTAATGCCGTTCAGATCGCCAATGCCGTCACCGTTGGAATCCATAAAGCTGCGCGGGTAGATTTGATAAACCACCGCCTCTTTCCACCACCGCGCCGTTTGCGCACCGCTCATGTCATGCTTCCTTATGTCAATGCGCCTGTTCCGACGCCAAAATGCGAGGGAACGCGCGGCCCTGGCGGTCAAACAGGTAACAACACTCTACCGGCAGGCGCACGCCGACGGTTTCTCCGGCCTGAATGGTCGAGCGTTCGGGATTGCGCAGCACCCAGGGTTCCGCCGCGTTGCCGTTATCCAGATAGAGGTAGGTTTCGTTGCCCATATGCTCGACGAACATCACCTCGCCATGAAACTCGCACTGCGCCTGTTCACCGCCGCGAATATGCTCTGGACGAATGCCGACGTTGACGCTCTGGCCTTCCGCCGCCACCGGTGTGGCGATGGGCAACACCAGCGCTTTGCCGTTGTCCAGTTCCACCACGCTCTGCCGCTCACCGGCACGCCGCAGGATGGCCGGGATCAGGTTCATCTTCGGCGAGCCGATAAACTGGGCGACAAATTCGTTGGCCGGCTGATCGTAAAGCTCCAGCGGCGTTCCCACCTGCTCGACATGCCCTTTGTTGAGCACCACGATGCGGTCGGCCAGCGTCATGGCTTCGACCTGATCGTGAGTCACGTAAATAATGGTCGAACCCAACCGTTTATGCAGTGAGGCCACCTCCATGCGCATTTGTACGCGCAACGATGCATCGAGGTTGGACAAGGGTTCATCGAACAAAAACAGCTTCGGCTCGCGCACGATGGCTCGGCCAATCGCCACCCGCTGGCGTTGCCCGCCGGACAAATCCTTCGGACGCCGCTCCAGCAAGGGTTCAAGCTGCAAAATGCGGGCGCTTTCGCGCACCCGGCGGTCGATCTCCTCCGCCGAATGGCCGGCAAGTTCCAGCGCAAACGCCATGTTCTTGTATACGCTCATGTGCGGATAGAGCGCGTAGGACTGGAACACCATACCGATACCACGCTCGGCCGGCGTATCGTCATTGACGTAGTTGCCATCGATATACATGCCGCCGCTGCTGATCTCTTCCAGCCCGGCGATCATGCGCAGCAACGTTGATTTGCCGCAGCCGGAGGGCCCGACGATCACCACGAACTCCCCGCTGTTGATCTGCAGATCCAGCGACTTGATAACCTCTGCGTTAGCGCCATAGCGTTTTTGCAGTTTTTCCAGCGTTAATTGCGCCATATTCCTCCCGAACCCCAGGTAGTTGCATTCAACGGGGCGCAAGCACGCGCCCCGCCATCCGGCTTATTTCAGGTAATCGAGCCACGGCCCCTGGCGTGAGATCATCACGTCCACCAGTTCCGGTATCGCGCGGCATTTATCGTTGACCGAGTCCACCAGCAGCGCCTGGATAACCAGGTCGCGCGAGCCTTCAATCACTGCGTCGGCGGTCAGATCGTGAATCGCAATCTGGTTGCTCAACAGGCCACCGATGCCCGCAGGCATGTCGACCTTGATGCCGTGCACGCCCTTGCGGTCGATAATCGCCGGGACTTCGACGGCAATAAACGCCGGCAGTTGCTTGATAAATCCCTGGTTCGGAATGTTGACCGCAGACTCTTCATAACCGGAATCGGTGAGGATCCCTTCCATGATCGGCACCACGCGTTCTTTCAGCTTCAGTTCGATTTTTGGCTGCACATGCCCCAGATAGTTGCGGTAGAAGGTGTAGAAATCGAGGATACCGCGGTGATCGCTGACTTCGCTGGCCCAACGGATGTACTCGCCAAAGTGGCTGTCGCCGGTGATCGGCAAATGGTGAAACTTCTCCAGGATCTCTTTGAACAGCGTGCGGTCCGCCCACGGGTAGGCGCTGTCTTTGCCGCCCAGCGCATCGCGTTCGGTGCTGCCTTCTGTCTCCACCAATTTGCCGTGATTGCGGGTGTAAGCCAGAATATCGCTGTAGCCCGGCAGACGGGAGAAATAGTCCGGTGCCTTGGCGCGTACGTCGGCGTAAGCGTCTTTGCCGCTGTCTTTATAGCTGGCCTCCAGCAACACGCTGAAGTGGTTCAGCCCGGCGGCGCGCAGAGTGAGATTGTCGAAGGAGGTGCCGAGCATTTCTGGCAGATAACGCTCAAGTGAGGCGATTTCATGGCACATGCCGACAAAGTTGAGCTGCGGGAAACGGCGATGCACGGTGGTGCAAATGCGGCTCATCGGGTTCGAGTAGTTGAATACCCAGGCGTTCGGGCAAATGTCCGCCACGTCGGCGCAGATGTCGAGGATCGGTGGAATGATGCGCAGCGAGTGGAACAGCCCGCCGGGGCCACCGTTTTCACCATACACCTGCTGAATGCCATACTGCTGCGGGATCTGCCAGTCGAGATCCCACAGGGCAAAGCGGTCGCCCACTTCAATGGAGATAATCACGAACTCCGCTCCGCTCAGCGCGGTTTTGCGATCGGTGGTGGCGCTGACGATAAACGGCAGATCTTCCGCAGCCAGGAAGTCACGGGCGGTTTTCTCGGTCACGGCCAGCGAGGTTGGGTTGATGTCATGCAGCACAATTTCACTGCCGTACAGCGTCTTGCTCTGGAAGATATCGCCCAGGGTGCCGTAGCCGAATTGCGCGCTGCCTGCGCCCACTAAAACGATTTTTGTAGCCATTGCATTTCTCCTGCTTCAGGGTTAATCGAAAATCAGCCTTTTACTGCGCCGTTGGTTAATCCGCTGACGATGCGGCGCTGGAAAATCAGAACCAGCACGATAATCGGCAGTGTGACGATGACCGAGGCCGCCATGATGGTGCCCCAGGGAAGTTCGAACTGAGAGGCGCCCTGCAGCATGCCGATCGCCACCGGCACGGTGCGCTTGCCGCTGGAGATGACAAACGTCAGGGCGAACATGAATTCATTCCAGGCGCCGATAAACGCCAGCAGCCCGGTGGTCACCAACGACGGCCCCATGATGGGCGCGAAGATGCGGGTAATGATGGTCCAGGTGTTGGCGCCGTCGACGATCGCCGCCTCTTCCAGTTCCACCGGGATCGCCTTCATAAAGGTGGTCAGCACCCAGACGGTAAACGGCAGCGAAAAGGTGGTGTAGGACAGCACCAACGCGCCCAGCGAATCGTACAGCCCCATAAAACGCACCAGTTCGAACATACCGGACAGCACCGCCACCTGGGGGAACATCGAGACGCACAAAATGGTGAACAGCAGATATTTGCGCCCGCGAAAGCTGATGCGCGCCAGAGCGAAGGCAGCAGTTATCGACACCAGCAAGCAGATGCCCACCGTCAGCGTTGCCACGACGATCGAGTTCAACAAGCTGCGGGCGATGCCGTTATCCATCAACGCCGTCAGGTAATTGCCCCACTGCGGCGTACCCGGCAGATAAGCGATCTGGAACAGGCTACCCCCCGAACGCAGCGAGGTGATCAGCGCGTAGTAAAAGGGAAACAAACAGATGACGCTGGCCAGCGCGGCACCGGCGAAAATCAGTGCCTTATGGCCGTACTTGTGCTGTTGGCGAGTCAGTTTCATGCACGTTTCTCCTTGTCATTCAGGCGGCCCAGCGTGAGGAAGCAGGCGGCGATACCGGCCACCATCATGAACACCAGCACCGAAGCGGCCGAGCCGGAACCCATTTCCTGATAGCTGACCATGCGGTCGCGGGCATAACCGGACACCGAGATGGTGGCTTCACTGTTGGAGGTCAACACATAGATCAGGTCGAATACCCGCAGCGCATCCATCACCCGGAAAATCAGCGCGACGATCATCGCCGGCATGATCAGCGGTAACGTGATGCGCCGGAACCGCTGCCAGGCGTTAGCCCCGTCCACCCGTGCGGCTTCGTACAGATCGCCCGGGATAAGCTGCAACGCGGCCAGCAGCATCAGCGCCATAAACGGCGTGGTTTTCCAGACGTCCGCAATCACCACTGCCCACATCGACAACCCCGGCTCCGCGACCCAGGCCAGCGGCGCGTCGATAATCCCCGATTTGAGCAGCAGATCGTTCACCACGCCGTACTGATCGTGGAACATCCAGCCCCACATTTTGGCGGAGACAATGGTAGGAATCGCCCAGGGCACCAAAATGGCGGTGCGCACCAGCCCTTGGCCGCGAAATTTCTGATTCATCAGCAGCGCCAGCAGCATGCCGAACACCAGTTCCAGCGATACCGACAGCAGGCTGAAACGCAGCGTATTGCCCACCGCCTGCCACCACTGCGGATCCGCCAGTACGCCGTACGAGTGGCCGCCCCCGGTCAGATCCAGATAGTTGGCAAAGCCGACAAAGCGGTATTCATCCGGCGCATCCAGCATGGCGTCGGTAAAGCTGTAAAACAGGGTGCGCAGCAGCGGCCAGCCGGCAACCGCCGCCAGCAGCAACATTGCCGGCGCCACCAACAGCCAGGCGATGCGGCTGCGGCGCTGCCGGTGATTAAGCTTGCTGCGTCTGACCGGCTGCACTGCCGCCGAGGCGGGCGTGGCCGTCAGGGTTAACCTGTGTGTATCGTGTTTCATGCATCAGACTCCGGGCCGTTAATGGGGGGAATTACACTGCCTTCAACGCCATCCTCTGGCTTTAATCCGCTCCAGCCGCTGCTGTAAATCCGCCACCGCCGTGACGCCGTCACTATCACCGCGCAACACATTGAAGGTGGCGTTGTAGATGGCTTTCGAGACCTGCGCATACTGTCTTTTGGTCTGCGTCGCCGGGCGCGGCATAGCCTGCGTGAAAATGCCCTTGAAATCCGACAGATACGGCGCCTGCGCCAACACCTTGGGATCGTCATACAGCGCGGTCCGCGACGGCGCCCAGCCCATCAGCGTCAGCGCCCTTTTCTGCGATTCGGCGTCGCTGACGATTTTCAGCAGCGCTATCGCCGCCGTGGGGTTTTTGGTGTAGGCACTGATCGCCCACTGCCAACCGCCCAGCGCGCTGACCGAGTTGCCGTCCGCGCCCTTTGGCAGCGGCAGCACGCCGACCTTGCCTTTGATTGCACTGCTGCTGTCCTGCGCCAGTACATAGGCGTAGGGCCAGTTGCGCATAAACAGCGCGTCGCCGTTCTGGAATACCGCGCGGGACTCTTCCTCCATGTAACCCAACACGCCCTTCGGCGAGATCGTGCCGATCCAGCCCGCAGCCCTGTTCAACGCCTGCGCCGCCTGCGGGTTATTGATGGTGATGTTGCCGTTGGCGTCGATAAACCCTCCGCCGTTCTGCGAGGCCACCCATTCCAGCGCGTTGCAGGTCAGCCCTTCGTAGGATTTACCCTGGAACACCAGCCCCCAGAAGTTCTTATGGCCCGCCTGGCGTTCACCCTGCTGAATGCGGGTAGCGATGCGCGTCAGTTCATCCCAGGTGACCGGCGGCTGTTCGCCGTACTTTTCCAACAGATCTTTGCGGTAATAGAGCGCGCCGGTGTCCAGATAAGCCGGAACCGCCTTGACCCGCCCATTGACCACGTTGTTCTGCCAGGCAGCGGGGAAAAAATCCTGCCGGATGTCACTCACGCTGTCGGTCAGATCCAACAGGTGTTTGTTCAGCACGCCGATCCACACGGTATCGGCCTGAAACAAATCAATGGCGCTGGAATCCTTGGCGGCAAACAACTGCTGAAACAGCGACAGCTTTTCGTCGGAGGCGCGGGGAAGATCGATAAACTCCAGGGTATGGCCGGTCTGAGCCTCAAAGCGCTGCTTAATCTCATTGCAGAACTGACGGCCCTCTTTGCTGGGCGCGCATTCCATCCGCAAGGTATCGGCCAGCACCTGGCCGGACATCAGCGCCAGTGCGGTGGCGACCATACTCGGTATCAATCTTCTCATTGCGTCCTCTCTGGTGGCGGCTGGGAATACCGGCATAGGAGCAAACTATCGAAGGCGGGCTATTGGCGGAAATCGTTTTTCGCCGCTAAGATATAGAAACTTTCTATACCAATAGCGGAAAACATGATCGTGGACAAAATTCTGCGGCAGTTTATCGAAGTAGCGATGTTCAAAAATGTGAGTCATGCAGCAAACAAGCTTTGCCTGAGCCAACCGACGCTGACCCACAACATGAAGAAACTGGAAGAGAACCTGGGGGTGCAACTGCTGGAGCGCACTTCAACCGGGGTTACCACCACCGAATACGGCGATCTGCTGCTGGAACAGGCGCAGATGATGCAGCGCATTTATGACAACACGCTGATCAAGCTGGCGTTCATCAAGGCACGCCAGGAACAGAGCCTGCGCATGGGCACCGGCCACGCCTGGTGGTATATGTTTGTGCGCGACAGCTTTAATGCCTACCGCAGCCTGCACTCTACGGTGAATATTCATATCGATCTGGGTAACCACCTGCGCCTGATGGATCTGCTGCTGGGCGGGGATATCGATATGTTTATCGGCCATGAAATTCAGGGGTTGAACCCCAAGGCCGGCATCAGCTTTTTGCCGCTGTTCAGCACCACCGACAGCATGTTCGTCCGCAGCGGGCATCCGCTGGCAGGCCGGCAGGTTGGGCCGGACGAATTATTGGATTACCCTTGCGTGGAGCTGACGCCGGATGAAAGCCGCTATCAACATATGGTGGAAGACATGCAGCCGAAGAAAATGGCGCGTAACCGGCTGCATCTGGCGGAACGGGTGATTTGCTCGACTAACTCGATGATGTCGGCGGTGGACATGATCAACGATTCTGACGCAGTGATGCTGGCTTATCCCACCTGCATGGCGGGTTATTTCGCCGACTACGGCATTGTGCCGCTGAAAACAACGCAGGAAAGCCTGCGTTGCACGGTGGGCATTTACCTGATGCGCGAAAAGGCGGATGCGCCCCACGTGGTGCAGATGCAGGCGTTAATGCATCAGCATCTGGAGCAGATCCGCCCTCTGTTGCTGTAGTTATTTCTCGCCGGTCACTGCGACCAACGCCTGATACAAGGGCCGGGCGTTGCCTGGCCCCACCACCAGTTGAAACTCGGGGGTGTGGCGCGACGTTTCCACCTCCAGCAACGCCTTAACCCCATCCAGTGCCTCAATCCCCGGCCGATCCAAGCGGCTGCCATCGCGCAGTTCCGCCCTGATGCGGCTGGCGCAGTATCGCAGTTTGATCAGATTGTCCGCCCCGCCGAATGCCGCCAACACCGATGCCGCCAGCTCATGCTTTTCCATTATGCCTCCTGAGAGAGTTTGCCACATGCCGCTGCAGCATAGGGCCGGTCGCCGGGCAAAGTGAAATTGATTTCAGCCGAGAGGATATAGAGTGAATCTATGGCGGACAAAAAAACGGCAATCATTGATATCCCTGCGCCACCGGCAGCGCTATGGTAGGCGCTGAGTTCACAGAATAACCAGGGACCGCAGATGAACCGATTAATCTGGGCTATCGTTATATCATTACTGATCGTTTGCATGCTGCTCTACATAATGACCGGCGCCAAGGTCTGAAGCCTCGACACGACGATCAAAAAGGGTATCCGCGGTAATGCACGGCAGTGACATTGACTTCAGGAGAGTGAAATGAAAGCGATAATCCCTGCGCTGCTGATTTTTGTCCTTTCCGGTTGTATTGGCAGAGGCGGGCCACAGGACGTGCCGCCACCGCCGGTACACAATGATCCGCAGACCTGCAACAACTCATCCGCCAGTGCCAACAGCGACTGTTCGCAATCGGTAGTGCCGGCGATGCACTAATCGGCGGACTGGCGGGCCCCCGAGAAACGCTCCGGCCCGCCGCCCTCCGGCAAAGGTTAAGAAGACTGCTCTTCTTCGTTGGCCAGATTCTTCGCCTGCTGTTTCATAAACACCACTTCCTGCGGGCTGGACATATTGACCCGCTGCGCGCGCAGCAGTTTGAGGATATTAAACAACAGCTCGCTTTTGGTGGCGCCGACCATGCGCGGGCTGGCAACGTAGCCGGTTACGCTGAGGATGATGCCTTCAGGGCCGAGCTGGCTGAAGCGGACATAAGGGGCCGGCGTTTCCTGAATGGCGTCATAATCTTGATAGGCGCTCAGCAGAATATTGCGCACCTGCTCAGGATCGATATCCGTCGGGAAGGTCAACGCAATGGTCACCACGCCCTGGGCATTGCCCATGGTGGCGTTACGAACGTTCTGCGAGATCAGCTGTGAGTTGGGCACGATCATCGTCGAACGGTCGCTGAGTTGGATTTCGGTGGCGCGGATATTAATCCGGCGCACGTCACCCTCTACGCCGCCGATGCCGATCATATCGCCGACTTTCACCGGCCGCTCCGTCAGCAGGATCATGCCGGAAATAAAGTTCTTCACGATCTCTTGCAAACCAAAACCGATACCGACCGACAACGCACTGACAATCCACGCCAGGTTACTCCACTGGATGCCCAGCGCCGCCAGGGTGATCAGGATCAACAGCACATAGCCCACGTTACTGAACAGCGTGACCAAGGATGCACGGATGCCGATATCTGAAATGGTTTTCGGCAGCAGTTCATGGCTCAACCAACGCTGGGTCACCCGCATGATATAGATGCCGATGGCCAGGCATATCACCGCGTTGATCAGGTTGCCGGGCACGATGTTCAGGCTCTTCAACCCTTCGCCACTCAGAATGGCGATAATCTTGTCCAACAGCGAGTTAGGCGTGGTGGTGCCGAACGTGCCGTTAAACAGCGCGACAATCATCAGTAACAGCAAAGAACATTTGGCGACGGCGGTAAGAATAATCGCCATCTGCTCCAGGTGACGGTCCTTGAAGTTAAAGGACTTCTTGAGCATTTTTCCGCTGGCGGTTTGCGGTGAGAAAATCGCGCCGCACAGATCGACGGCAAACAGCAGCAGGAAATAGAACGCCATCAATACCAGAGCGATCCAAATCACCTGATAGGTCAGGAAGCGGGCGAAAGCGATATAGCCAATCAGCAGAGAGAACAGGATGACCAGCGAGCCCACCAGCGTGCCCATGTGCAGCAACCCGCTGATGGTGGAGCGCTTCTCGACATGTTCGCCCTGCTGCTCCAGCTTGCGGCGGATGCGTTGGGCCCGCAGTGGCATCGCCAGCAGCACCATGCCGATCAACCCGGCCACCAGGCCATTGCCGAAAATGGTCGAGGCCAGGCTGGCGCTCACCACGTTATTGATCTGTTCAACGGTGCCGAACGCCAGCGCCAACCCTGCCAACAACGGCGAGAAGAAACGCAGGCCGGAGGCGACGGCATCGTCCAACGAGGCCAAACGCCATGACGGGCGGTTAAGCGAAAGTGTGGCGCGGCCCAGTCCGGCGATCAGCGCGCAGAAGATCCCCAGCCGATTAAACCCCTCGGCGAAATCCTCCAGCATGGCCGGCAGCGGCTGCACGCGGGTAAAGGTGAGATACAGCAGATTCAGCGCGATGCCGGTGGTGATGACCGTGACGCTGACGGTCGCCATCGCCATAAAGCTGCGGCGCAAACGCCCGTCCGGCAGATAACGAATGCTCACCCAGGCCAGGAAACGCTCGGATAAATAACGCCCCCATGACCAGATAACGACCGCCAATAGCAGCAGGCCAAGGGTGCCGTAGCGCCACTCCTCCTGCCAACTGGCATCCCACGCCTCTTTCATGGCGACATGGAACTGATCCAGCCGCTGTGCGTCATCGTCCGTAGGTTGCACGATCGGTGACCAGAACTTGGCCCCCAACACGCTGCCGGTATTTAGCGCCAACTGGGTTTTGAACGCCACGCGGCGCATATCACCGATTTGCTGCCCCAGATCGAGCACGCCGGTTCTCATCTCTTGCGCGCGTTTTACCGCATCATCCAGCTGCTTCTTGCTGTTGTTCAACGCGTTGCGCTGTTGTACCACGGCAGCGGTTTCAGGCATCGAACCGGCGGCGGGTTGCGGGCCCAGGACATCCAACTGCCCCTGCAGCTTTTCCTGCGCCGGTTGCAGATCGGTTGCCAGTTTTTCCAGACCGGCGGCCAGCTCGTCGGTGGTCTGCCTCAGCTTACTGAGCTGGGTATCTGTGCTGGCCTTGGAGACCTGCTGTTTGATACTATCTAACTGTTTTTGGTAGTTTTTCAACGCGGTGGCGGCATCCGGCGCGCTGACGGCAACAGGGTCATCCTGTGCGGCGACGCTGGTCAGCGGCGTCAACTGCAACCCAAACAGCAGGAACAGGAAAAGAATGATCTGACGGGGTTTTAACATAAATTCAGTGCTCGGCAATGGCATGATAGACAGACGAAACAAACGGGCCGGTATTGACTATTTACCGGCCCGTTTGGCTAATCATAAACTGAGATTATGATAGCTGCTTAATCTCAGCTTAAATATCAGTATTATTCCCATTCAGCACGATTATTCCTACTACTGCATTACCGCAACGGCACGACCGGAAATCTGGCCGCTTTTGGCCGTTAGCCTACTGATAATCTGAGTGATTGGGCAGTGGCCTATCCTGAAGAATAGCCCTATACTCAGCTCACCTATTAACCAACATTATAAAAGGAGGATTACTATGCCGATGTGTGAATTGTTTTTTTACTCACACTTCTATAGTGATCGCCGTTGCTCAAGCATTACCGGTATCGTGCTGCGATAACCCAGGCTTGAGCGAAGCTTACTGAAAAATTGAGTCCCTTCCCTCCGGCTTACCGGGTTGTCGTCAGCGATGTTTGACGATAGGCATTTGCCTGCCTGTAACTCTTGAGTAAGCAATGAGCACATTATTATCTGCACAATCCGTCGGTTACGACAACGCGTTCGGCCCGCTGCTGGCTAAGGTTTCCTTCAGCCTGAAAAAAGGCGATCGCATCGGTTTAATCGGCCACAACGGCTGCGGCAAAAGCACCCTGCTTAAAATCCTCAGCGGTGCCCTGCTCGCCACTACCGGCAGCGTTACCCTCTCTCACCAATGCCTGATGGCGCGAGTGGAACAACATCTTCCCGTCGAACTGCACGGCTGCACCCTGCTTGATGCGGTACTGGCGCGTCTGCCGGAAAACCAGCGCGTCAGCGAAAGTTGGCAGGGTGAAGTCCTGCTGACCAGCCTGGGGTTTGCTGCGTCCTCCTGGACACTGACCGCCGGTACCCTGAGCGGCGGCCAGCATACCCGCCTGCTGCTGGCGCGCGCGCTGATCCGCCGGCCGGACCTGCTGTTGCTGGATGAACCCAGCAACCATCTGGATCTGCCGACGCTGTTGTGGCTGGAGCGGTTCCTGCAAAACTGGTCGGGCAGCTTCGTGCTGGTTTCCCACGACCGCTACCTGCTGGATAAGGTGACCAACTGCACCTGGATCCTGCGCGACAAAACCCTGCAGTTCTTCCGCTTGCCCTGCTCTGCGGCGCGTCAGGCGCTGGAGGACAAAGATGCGGCGGATACGCATCGCCGTCAGGCGGAGCAAAAGGAGATCGAGCGGGTGGAAAAAAGCGCCCAGCGGCTGGCGGTCTGGGGACGGGTGTACGACAACGAGGATCTGGCCCGCAAGGCCAAACAGATGGAGAAGCGGGTCGACCGCCTGAAAGAGGAGCAAACTCAGCTGACGGCCGCTACTCAGTGGCGGCTCCGGCTGCGGGGCGAAGCCCTGGACGCCGATCGCCTGTTGGCCCTGCCGCAGCTGGATGTCCGTCCGGCAGCTGATGCGCCGGTGCTGTTTCGCCTCGCGCATCTGCAGGTGAAAAGCGGCGATCGCATCGCCATCGTTGGCCGTAACGGCTGCGGTAAATCCTCGCTGTTGCAGCATCTGTGGCGGGAATACCAAAGCGCCGTTTCCGGTGAGGTGGTATTCCACCCCAGGGTGCGTATCGGGTATTACGATCAGAGCCTTCAGCAGTTGCAGGATGGCGATACGCTGAGCGAGGCGTTGACGCACTTCGCTCCGCTGACCGAAGAACAGCGCAAAATGGCGCTGATTGGCGCCGGATTCCCTTACCTGCGCCATCAGCAGCGGATCAGCACCCTGAGCGGCGGCGAACGTTCGCGCCTGCTGTTTGTCGGCCTGACGCTGGCCAACCATTCGCTGTTGCTGCTCGACGAACCGACCAATCATCTGGACATGGAAGGCAAAGAGGATCTGGCGGAAACCCTGCGCGAATTTGCAGGCGCAGTGATGCTGGTCAGTCACGACCGGATGTTGATAGAAAACAGCTGTAACCGATTCTGGCTGATTGATCATCAACAGCTTGAAGAATGGCCGGAGCTGGACCCGGTCTATGCCCGGCTGGCGGAAGAACCCGGTGCCGAGCCACAAGCGGCCAGGCAAACCGCCTCCGGCGACAGAGAGGGGTTACACCATGACGAAGAGCGGCTGCTGGCCTGCTTGTTCGAACTCGAGGCTAAACTGCAGGAGGATTTGGCGCGCAAAACCAGGCACCAAAAACCGGCGTTGCAACAGCAATGGCGCAACGAAATTGCTGAAATCACCGTCCGGCTGAAGCTGGACTGACCTTCACAGGCCGCCCGTTCTGGCGGCCTTTCTATTATCCCAGCTACAGGCTTGCCGGGCGGGCTTGATCAAATCCAGACATCGTTGACCGCAGTACGTTCTCCCCGTTCGTCACCGGTGTTCAACACGCCGCGAGGTTCGATAAGCATCAGTTGGGTTTCGATCTCGGCAGAGGTTTTGTGTTCGATGCCGCGTGGGACCACATACATCTCACCCGCATTGACCAGCACATGACCATCACGAAAATCAATGCGCAAAACACCGTCCAACACGATAAGGGTTTCATCGGTTTCGGCATGCGTATGCCAGACGAAGTCACCGTGAATTCTGACCACTTTAAACTGATAGTCATTCATCTCGGCAATCACTTTCGGCTGCCATTGTTCGGTAAACAGTGAGAGTTTATGAGCGAAATTAATAGGTTGATACATTTTCAGGCTCCTTGGTTAACAGGAGCCCAGCATAGTTGACCCGGCGGACGGCAATCTTGAATGATTGTGCAACTTCTGGCTCAACCTCCTTTGATAAACCTCAGCCAGCGGCCAGGAGAAACGCCAAAATTGCTGATAAATTGGCGCGTCATGTGGCTTTGATCCGCAAATCCCGCATCGATTGAAATATCTGCCAGATGATGGCCCGCCAACATCCGCCGTCTGCAATGTTCAAGACGGCGCATAGTGACGTAGCGGTAGGGGCTGGTGCCAAACAGCACCCGAAAATCCCGGCTCAGACTCCAGCGATCTCGGCCGCTGATCAAAGAAAGCTCATCCAGGGTAATATTTTTATCGAAACAGGAATGGATATATTCCCTTGCCCTTTCAGCCGCCTGATAGTCAAACGCCCGCCGTTGATAACGTTGCCCCCCGACAACGGCCAGGGTGTGCGCCAGGTCATAAAGCGCATCCTCTTCCTCAAGCGTTTCAAACGGATCCTCCATGGCCCTGAGCAAGGGTTGAGCCGCAGCAAAAAGCCGTGGGTCACCGGAAAGACCGCCCGGAATAAAGGGCAACGGCTTGCCGCCGAGTATCTTTTGGATTAATGCAGGCTCGATATAAACCATACGGTATTGAAACCCCTCTAGCGTACCCGCCTCCCCGTCATGCAGCTCATCCGGATGCAATACCAGGGTGCCGCCGGGCAAGCTATGACGCCTGCCGCCACGATAGTTGAAACTTTGCACACCGGACAACGTGCGGCCAATGGCGTAGGTATCGTGGCGATGGAGCTCATAGCCGTGCCCACCGAAAAAGGCTTCGATACGCTCAATTTGCATTGGGGACCGGGCCGGTTTAACCCAGTCTTGCAGGTCTTTACTTCGTGACATGGGGAGATACCTGCGTCTGTCGAGACAACGAGACTCTATTGATAATCGTTAAAGCTCACGTTGGCTAGTAGTCCCCGTTAAAAATGGCCATTTAAGACAACGACAATCGAAATATCGGCATTGACGGCGTTGGGGAAAAGCATTGTGCCGTAATCGCTATCTTTCCTGTCTATTGGAGCCAAGTATTGTCGCCGCATTTTATTTATCATGGGACTAAGCACGCTGGGATATTGGCCCTGATATTGAACATTCCGCGAGGAGAAAAACATGGCTACAGGTATTGGCGGTTGCACGCCACAACAGGCCTTGGAACAGTTGCAACCGTTAACGGACAACCCGCCTGCAATCGCCAGCGGCGAGTATCGACAACGCATTCAGCACGCACAGCGTCTGATGCGCGAAAACGACATTGATGCCTGCTATATCAATGCCGGCAACAATCTACTCTATTTTACCGGTACCTCTTGGTCGCCCAGCGAACGTATGGTGGGTGCAGTGATCCCGGCCGAAGGTGAAATCGCTTATATTGCGCCCTGGTTTGAAATAGGTACCTTCAAAGATGCGCAAGTCATCGAAGCCGAAATATTTAGCTGGCATGAGGAGGAAGACCCCTACCAACTGTTCTTCACCTTGCTGGCATCTCGCGGGCTGACGGGTGCGGGCAGGCGGCGCAAAGTGGCGATTTGCGAAACGGCTTCGGTAACGCTGTTCCTCGGCCTGCAGCAGTACGCCGGCGATATTGAACTGATCGGCGCACAAGCCGTCACCGGTTACTGCCGCGGCCGTAAATCGCCGACGGAAATCGCACTGATGCAGACGGCTAATAACATTACCTTGAGAGTACAGCAGGCGGCAGCCAGCATTTTGTACCCAGGTATCACCACCAGCGAACTCATCGATTTCGTTGATAAAGCCCACCGCAAAATGGGCACCACCGGCTCTTACTTCTGTATTGCACTCTTCGGATCCGACAGCGCGTTTCCGCATGGCGTGAAGGAACCCAAGCCTCTGCGGGACAACGATATCGTGCTACTGGATACCGGTTGCCGATATAAGGGATATTTGTCCGATATCACCCGTACTTATGTGTACGGCGAACCCAGCGCGCGACAACGTTTCGCCTGGCAAGCGGAGCATGAAGCACAAGCTGCGGCGTTTTCTGTTATCGCGCCTGGCGTGCCCTGTCATAAAGTGGATGACGCGGCACGCCAAGTCCTGGCCTCTTATGGCTTCGGACCGGACTATCAGTTGCCTGGCTTGCCGCATCGCACCGGACACGGTATCGGGCTGGACATTCATGAGGCACCGTATCTAGTCCGCAAACGGCAGGAACAGCTCGATGTTGGCATGTGTGCCAGCATCGAACCCATGCTATGTCTACCTGGCGAGTTCGGTATCCGCCTTGAGGATCATTTTTACGTTACTGAAGGCGGAGCACACTGGTTTACCCCGCCGGCAAAATCCCTGGATGATCCTTTCGATCTAGCATCCTGACCTCCCTTCATGGCGGCCACCCACGGTCGCCGCAGTAGGCTCACAAAGCGGGTTTGATCGGTTCCACGTGCCCCACTGCCCGCGAAATGGTGGGGTAAAGCGCCCGCAGTTGGCGTTCTATGTGGTCCACCGCGTCGTGAGCCGCCACAATGGACGCCGCCGGCGACACCCGGCAATGGAAATTGACGATAATGCCATCCGCCGTTTTCCGCGCCCGAATGTTATGCACGTCCTGCACCATCTCCCCCTTTTCCACCGCAATTCGCAAGATCTGGCGGATAGTTGCCAGTTCATCCGGCTCTACGTCCTCACTGGCGATCCAATGAGGCATCTGCGGTTCAAGGTGAGTTTCGATTTCGGTGTCTTCGCCGATAGCCTGGCGCAAAAGGTTTTCAATCTCGCTGGCGATATCGTGCGCCTGCGCCACGCTGGCGCTGGCCGGCACCGCCAGATCCATGCTGATCGACATGCGTTCCGGCAGCTGCTGCAACGCCACATTTTGCACCACCGCACCGTGATTGGCGGCAATCACCCGGATGCGGGTCGCCATGTCTTCATCGCTGCGGGTTTGCGGGTTGGCAATCACCGTGGCTTCGGCGTGGGCATACTGCCGCTCCAGCCGCTCGGCGATGGACTGTTTCAGCGCGTTGATGCGCTCCAGCGGCAAAGTGCGGCAGACGGCGACGGTCACCTCGATAAACAGGGCCGCACCGGCGTTGCGAATGCGGATATTCTCGGTTGCCAGTATCGCCGGAAAACTGTCCAGTAACGTGCCGATCTCCTCTTTGGCACCGGCAGGTGCTGTGTCCATCAGCGAATCGAACGAACGTTTGCCTAACTTCAAGGCAGCGACCACGATAAAACAGGCTACGATCAACGCCGCAATCGCATCTGCGCGGCTGAATCCCAGCAACACAAATATCATCCCCAACAGCACCACGGCGGAAGACAGCATATCGGAGAAGAAGTGCAGTGCGTCGGCTTCCAGCGCCGCGCTGTCGGTGGCCTTCGCCACGCGATTCAGCGCCTTGACGCGGAAATAGTCGACCACAATCGAGATCAACAGCACCGCAATCACCACCGGCGCGGCGACAATCTCATGCGCCTGCCCCAGCAGGCTGGTACCGGCCTCGTAAACAATCCAGCCCGCCGCGCCCAACAGCAGCAGCACTTCAAACAACGCCGCCAGATTTTCGACTTTGCCGTGACCAAAGTGGTGGTCCTCATCGGCCGGTTTGTCGCTGATGCGCACCGCCAGCCAGGTAATGCTGGTGGCGACAAAATCGGTGAAAGAGTGTATCCCTTCGGAAATAAGACCAATACTGCCGGTAAAAATACCCGCAGCAAATTTACCGGTCGCCAATAACCCACTGGCTATCATCGAGTTTCTGGCAACGGACTGTTTTTCATTTTGCATAGTACGGCTCACATTCGCATTGGAATTTATTTTTTATTTTTTGCAGACAATTGCCAGACAAAAGCAACCAGCAGCATACTACCCGAGAATGTCAGCATTAAACTAGACAGGAATTCTGATTTTCCGGTTGAATAAAAGTAAATCTCATTAACACCCACAGAGATCATTAAAATGGCATACAGCAGGCCAAGAATAAAAATAATCATTATCGTTTCACTCGTTAAAACCGCAGGCGGCGGTCAGAGTTTTATCGGTATCCTCCCCGTCGTAAATAAAACACTTCGGGGAGGATGCATTCCGGTGGTTCTTCAACGTTCATTAATCATCCCATTTGGTGCTCATATAGGCGGCTAACAGGCCCAGAGAGCTGATGATGCTCAGGAATCCTACAAAAATTGTCATGTTTCCCATTATTATTTCCTCAGTTAACGATTATCGATAAAAACCTCTTTAATTAAAAAGTGGGTTAAAGGATTATTCATTGTTATTAACGCGCCTCCTTATTGGGTGAGATAAAATGTCCGCTCCGGCAGCGACACGAAGCGGATTTTCGGTTTAAATATGCAGAATGTGCTGGGCAATTTTGAAATAGATAATCAGGCCGGTACCATCGATAAAGGTGGCGATAAAGGGTGCGGACACCACCGCCGGATCTATCCCCACTTTTTTCAGCAACATAGGGATAATCGAGGACACAATCGCGCTCCAGACGGTTATTGCCACCAACGACAGGCTGACGACCATCGTCACGTCCATTCCCACACCCATGATCCACGCGCGAACCCAGGCGGCGACGCCGATAGTGGCGGCGATCAGCAGCGAGGTGGACACCTCTTTGCGGATCACCGAGCCCAGGTTGCGCAGGCTGACTTCGCCAAGCGCCATGGCGCGTACCAATGTGGACGTGATCTGCGTACCGCTGTTACCGCCGGTGCCAATCAGCAGCGGGATGAAGAACGCCAGGGCGATCGCCGCTTCCAGCTGGTCTTCAAACGCCTTCAGTACGTTGCCGGTGTAAGCTTCGGCGACGAACAGCATCAGCAACCAAACCGAGCGTTTGCGCCACAGCGCCCAAGGGCTGGTTTCAAGATAGGGCTTGTCCAGCGGCAGGCTGGCACCTTGCCGTTGTGCATCCTCGGTGTTTTCATCCTCAATCAGCCGGGCGATTTCTTTTTCCCCCAACACCCCGACCAAGGTTTTATTCACCACCACCGGCACTACGTCCAGCCCGCCCTTGCCCAATAAATGGGCGACGTCATTACGATCGTCGTCGGGCGATACCTGGAAATAGCTGTGGTTAATCATTACCCCAACGGCTTTATCATCCTCCTCGCACTGCAACAGTTTTTTAACCGACAGCGTGCCACGCAATTGATAATCGTCGGCGGTGACAAACAGCTGAGCCGGAATTTCATCCGTTTTAAGTTGTGAAAGAAAATATTCTTTGGCTTTATTGACCGTCATATTACCGGGAACGGTAATAAAATCGGCGTTCATATAGTTTGCTACCGAGGACTCATCCAGAACGTCAGCATTGGCCAGCGCCGGAGATGAGTAATTTTGATGTGACTTCATCATGTTAGTCCCTATTTCTGTTTAAACTTCAACAGCGAATCGCATAGGGGCGTTAACCACAGAGGGAGTGCAGACAGCCTATCTCCGCGTCCAGGTTTTAGCACTATACAACGTATCTGATGTATTTATCAGAAGTTACCTTGGGCTAAACCTTAATCCGATAAAGCCTGTCTTAACCTTGGGCATCTCTCGATGTCGTCAGATCAGTAACCTGTGTTTGTATAGGAGCCTCGCCAAACGAGATACTGCATATAAACTACGGGGGGCATTATAGCCGCGATTTTTTCGCGGCGGTCGTAAATCTGGCCAGCCGTTTATGAAACATTTAGAAAAAACCATTTTAACTACAAAGATAATAAAAATGGGGCAGAAAAAATCCCACCCCTATTATTACAACGTCAGTGAGCGATAATATAGGCGTTCTTGTCGTACATCGGCCCCTGTCGGGTAAAATCGATGCCTTTCACATAGGGTTTGACCAGCGTGGCATTGGCTTCGTAATAAACCGGCGCCACCGGCGTATCCACCGCCAACCTCTCCTCGGCCTGTTGGAAATAGAGCTGCACCTGCTGCGGCGTCTTCGCCGCAGTGGCCTGATGCAACAACCGATCGTAATTCTCGTTGGCATATTTGGCGGAGTTTTCACTGCTGGTAGAACGGAAGACGTTCAGGAAGGTGGACGGATCGTTGTAGTCGGCCAGCCAGCGAGAAAAAGCTACGCTGTAATGCCCATTGTTGATGTTATCCAGCGTCACCTTGCGCTCTTGGCTTTGCAACGTCGCATTAACCCCCAGATTCTTTTTCCACATCGCGCTGCTGGCGATGACAATCTTTTTGATGGTGGCGTCATTGCTGTACAACAAATTGAACTGCAACGGGCGCTCAGCGCTGAATCCGGCCTCCGCCAGCAACTTTTTCGCCTGGGCGACCCGCTGCTCCTGCGACCACCCCGCCGCCTCCCCGGCCTTCAGCGTGAAACCGCCGGCCCCGGAAGGGGTAAAGGTCCAGGCCGGTTGCTGGCCGTAGCCCAACACCTTGGTGGCGATAATCTCTTTGTCCAGCGCCAGATTTAACGCCTGTCGCACCCGTACGTCATTAAAAGGTGCCTGCCGGGTGTTAAAGGCAAAATAGCTGGTGGACAGTAACGGATAAGTCACCAGTTGTTCCTCGCCCAGGCTCTTTTTCAACTGCTGATAAAGTTCCGGCGGGGTGCTATAGCCCAGCTCGATTTCCCCGGCCCTGAAGCGCGCCACCTCGGGGAATCCTTGCAGCGGCAGGAAAGTCACTTTGTTAAGCACCGTATGGGCGTTATCCCAATACTGGGCGTTACGCTCCACCACCACTTTTTCGTTCACTACCCACTGCGTTAACCTGAAAGCGCCGTTGCTGACGAAATTCTGCGGCTGCGTCCAGTTTTTGCCGTATTTTTCCACCGCCTTGCGGTTCACCGGCAACACAGGGAAATGCACCAACTGTTTGAGCAGATAGGAGTTCGGCTCAGACAGCGTGACCTGCAGGGTATTGGCATCCAGCGCCTTCACCCCCAACTCCGTCGGCGGTTTGCTGCCGGCATTAATCTCCGCAGCGTTAAGCACATAGGCCGAGGCCAGATAGCTGCCGTACGGCGAGGCGGTTTTGGGATCGGTCAGACGGCGCCAGCTAAAGACGAAATCTTCGGCGGTAACCGGATCGCCGTTCGACCATTTGGCTTCCGGGCGCAGATGGAAGGTCCAGACATTGCCCTGGTTTTCCCATTGCGTGGCCAGCGCGGGAATAACCTCGCCGTTTTTACCCACCCGCAGCAACCCTTCGAACAGGTCATTGAAGATATTAAACTCCACGTTGCTTTCAGCCAGATTGGGATCCAGCGTCGCAGGCTCATAGCCATTGGCCCGCACCAGTTCCTGAGTGGCCGCTAGTTTGACGCCCACCGGCACTTCGGCGGCATGAACCGGTGAAGCAGCCTGCAATGAAAGGAAGATTAGACTAGCCAATCCGTTAAATCTAAATGAATATTTCACGTCTTTATCCCTTATTGGTGTTTTGTTGACGCTCATATTCATTGAAGCAGCTGAATAAATTAAATGATTAATCGCTATGACTCATAACCAAAAGCCGTGATGAATTTCTTTCATTATCAAACAAATACCCGCCAAAATGACGGGTATCGGTTTACAGCGGTTGAAACAGCGTCAGTTGCAATCCGGCCGGCGCTTCCAGCCGGTTATTGATCGAATTGAAGGGCGTAACCCGCGGCTCAGACAAGATCTGTGCACCGCCCTGCGCCAGACTGGCCGTGGTTGCAGCAATATCGGTCACCTCAAATGCTACCCTGATCCAACCGGAGACGCGTTCGCCCACTTCTATCTGGTCGATATAAGCGGCGGTGGCGGGCTCCACCAGCTCCAGCGTGGCCTTGCCCGCCTCGAGGATCGCCACCCTGCCGATGTCGGGCGGCACCGCATCGATCTGGGTCAACCCCAGCCGATCGCGGTAGAAAGCCAGGGCGTTATCAAAATCTTCGGTGGTGATCACCAGACGTAGCTGTTTTACCGATGATGCAGACATGGTTGTCTCCTGGTTAGTTGGCTGAGTAATTTTCATCTGTTAACCTGCATACAGAAAATAACCTGCCACCAAATGGCAATTCAAAGTCATAGTTCTCAGCCAAAGATGAAAATAGCTCATCATGAAAAGAAAACTGCCGCCCCTGGGGGCACTACGGGCTTTTGACGCGGTCGCCAGACTGCAGAGTTTTAAACTGGCCGCCGAAGAAATTGGCGTTTCGCCGACGGCCATCAGCCACCAAATTCGGCTGCTGGAAAGCCTGCTGGGCGTCAGCGTGTTTGAAAGAACACCGCGCAAGGTGGAATTGACCGACGACGGCAAGATCCTGCAACAGGCCAGCGCGAAGGCGTTCAACCTGTTGCAAACGGCGGTGGAAAACATCGGTGAACGCCAGCGGCCGGCGGTATTGACCTTGTCTGCCACCACGGCGCTAATCACCCACTGGCTGGTGCCGCGTTTGCCGGCGCTGATGCGGCAGTTTCCCGCCATCGACCTGCGGTTGCACGCCGATGACCACATTGTGGATTTGCGCAGCAAACAGATTGATGTGGCGATCCGCTACGGCAACAGGCCGGATGACCTGCTGTCGCCGCGATTGCTGCAACAGGACCGCTTCGTGCTGGTCGTCAGCCCGCAGTTAAATGTCGCTTCAATCGCGGATCTGTTGCAAACCACGCTGATACACATCGATGGCCGCCAGGTGCCGCAACCCTCCCCCGATTGGCCGCGTTGGCGCAGCGAGTTTGGCCCGGCGGCGCTGACGGTCGACGCCGGCCCGCGCTTTACCGACGAAGCCCACGCCATTCAGGCGGCAATCGCCGGCCAGGGCGCGGTTATCGCCAGCCAACTGATGGTGCAGCATGTGCTGGAGAGTGGCGTGCTGATGGCGCCGTTCGAGCATTCCCTTCCGGGCGCTGCGCATTATTTTGTCAGCAACCCCGACGGCAAGCACAGCCTCGCCGTAGCGCAACTGGCAGACTGGTTTGAGAGTGAGATGGCGAATCCTGAGAAGGCGAACGCGTGAAGGGATATTTTCAACTGAATGAATTCTTTCGACATTAGACAATCAGTTCAGAGTATTCAGGCTGAAGCTTAATTTTTCCTTAGGGCGAGTTAATTTATGAGCGAATGCAAAAAATAATTTAATACGAATCGTTTTCACTATCATTATGACTGTTCTTGGCTACAATCGGGCCTGCTTGCGCTTGCCAGGCGATATTCGCTTTTCTTCTTCGACCTCCAAAAAGGATAACAGTATGAAGCTGCGTCTTTCTTCTCTAGGCCCCGTTGCCCTGCTCGCCTCATCAATGATGCTGGCGTTTTCCGCTCATGCGGCCCCTGCCGATGACGGCATCGTTATTTATAACGCCCAGCACGAAAACCTGGTGAAATCCTGGGTGGATGGCTTTACCAAAGACACCGGCATCAAGGTGACTCTGCGTAACGGCGGTGACAGCGAGTTGGGCAACCAACTGGTGCAGGAAGGCAGCGCATCCCCCGCCGACGTTTTCCTGACGGAGAACTCCCCGGCGATGGTGTTGGTGGACAACGCCAAGCTGTTTGCCCCGCTGGATGCCGCGACGCTGGCGCAAGTCGAACCGCAGTACCGCCCACAGCATGGCCGCTGGATCGGCATTGCCGCCCGATCAACCGTATTCGTCTACAACCCGGCGAAACTGACCGAAACGCAATTGCCTAAATCACTGCTGGATCTGGCCAAGCCGGAATGGAAAGGCCGTTGGGCCGCGTCGCCGTCTGGCGCAGATTTCCAGGCGATCGTCAGCGCGCTGCTGGAGCTGAAAGGCGAAAAGGCCACGCTGGAATGGCTGAAAGCGATGAAAACCAACTTCACCGCCTATAAGGGCAACAGCACGGTGATGAAAGCGGTCAATGCCGGCCAAATCGACAGCGGCGTGATCTATCACTATTATCCGTTCGTCGACGGTGCCAAGACCGGCGAAAACAGCAAAAACGTCAAACTTTATTACTTCAAACACCAGGATCCGGGCGCGTTCGTCAGCACCTCCGGCGGCGGCGTGCTGGCTTCCAGCAAACACCAACAGCAGGCTCAGGCCTTCGTGAAATGGATCACCGGCAAGAACGGCCAGGACATTCTGCGTACCAATAACGCCTTCGAATATGCGGTAGGCGTGAACGCAGCTTCCAATCCTAAACTGGTGCCGCTGAAAGAGCTGGACGCGCCGAAAATCGACGCTTCACAGCTGAACGGTAAAAAAGTAGTTGAACTGATGACCGAGGCCGGGCTGCTGTAAGCCGGTTTTAGAGAGTTTTTACCTTATGTCGAATATTGGCCTCAACGCCACCGGCGCCACGACGCGTTACACCACCACCCGGCGGCATCAGCGGCCGGGGCTGTTTATCGTGGCGGCCGCCCTTTTACTCTCTCTGTTGGCCCTGTTGCCGCTGGGGTTTGTCGTCAGCGTGGCGTTTGAAACCGGCTGGCAGACGGTAAAAGCTCTGGTATTCCGCCCCCGGGTGGCCGAACTGTTGCTCAATACCCTGTTACTGGTGGTATTTACGCTGCCAATTTGCGCCATTCTGGGGGTCACACTGGCCTGGCTCACGGAGCGCACCACGCTGCCGGGCCGCCGCATCTGGTCGCTGCTGGCGACCGCGCCGCTGGCGGTTCCGGCATTCGTGCAAAGCTATGCCTGGATCAGCCTGGTGCCCTCGATGCATGGGCTGGGAGCCGGAGTATTCATTTCGGTCCTCGCCTACTTCCCGTTTATTTATCTGCCTGCCGCAGCGGTGCTGCGCCGCCTGGACCCCGGCATTGAAGACGTCGCCACTTCGCTCGGTACCCGGCCGTTGGCGGTGTTTTTCCGCGTGGTGCTGCCGCAGCTCAAACTGGCGACCTGGGGCGGATCGTTACTGATCGCGCTGCATTTGCTGGCTGAGTACGGCCTGTACGCGATGATCCGTTTTGACACCTTCACCACCGCCATTTTCGATCAGTTCCAGTCCACCTTTAACGGCCCGGCAGCCAATATGCTGGCCGGGGTGCTGGTGCTGTGTTGCCTGGGGTTACTGCTGTTGGAGGCCGCCAGCCGTGGCCGTGCGCGTTATGCCCGGGTCGGTTCCGGCAGTGCCCGCAGCCAAACCCCCTATCGCCTGGGGCCGGTGACGACTCTGCTTGCCTTGTTACTGCCATTGAGCCTTAGCGCGCTGGCGCTGGGCGTGCCCTTTATCACCCTGGCCCGCTGGCTGACGCTGGGCGGGATTGAGGTCTGGCGCAATGCGGAGTTACTGCCCGCGTTGCTGCAAACGCTGTCGCTGGCCGCCAGCGGCGCGTTGCTTATCACGCTGTGCGCCATCCCGATGGCCTGGTTGTCGGTTCGTTATCCGGCACGGCTGTATCGGCTGCTGGAAGGCTGCAATTACGTCACCAGCTCGCTGCCCGGCATCGTGGTGGCGCTGGCGCTGGTGACCATTACCATTCACAGCTTCCAGCCGATTTATCAGACGGAAATCACCCTGCTGTTGGCCTACTTGCTGATGTTTATGCCACGGGCATTGATCAACCTGCGTGCAGGTATTGCCCAGGCACCGGTGGAGTTGGAAAACGTGGCGCGCAGCCTTGGCCGCTCGCCGGCGCAGGCGCTGTGGAGCACCACTTTGCGGCTGGCCGCACCCGGCGCGGCGGCCGGGGCAGCGCTGGTGTTTCTGGCGATAGCCAATGAGCTGACCGCGACGCTGCTGCTGGCGCCGAACGGTACCCGCACGCTGGCGACCGGCTTCTGGGCGCTGACCAGCGAGATCGACTACGTGGCGGCTGCACCTTACGCACTGATTATGGTGGCGTTATCGCTGCCATTGACCTGGCTTCTTTATTCTCAATCTAAACGCACGGCGGGATTATGAGCACGCTTCAACTGCAGGGTATCGGTAAGTCCTATAATTCGGTCAAGGTACTGGAGCACGTGGATTTGCAGGTGGCACAGGGAAGCCGTACCGCGATTGTCGGCCCTTCCGGCTCGGGAAAAACCACCTTGCTGCGCATTATCGCCGGCTTTGAAATACCGGACAGCGGCCAGGTTATCTTGCAAGGCCTGCCGATGGCCAACGGCAGCGGCTGGGTACCGGCGCATCTGCGCGGCATTGGCTTTGTACCGCAGGACGGCGCGCTGTTCCCGCACTTTACCGTGGCCGGGAATATCGGTTTCGGCCTGAAGGGCAGCAAGCGTGATAAGCAGCGGCATGTTGATGCGTTGATGGACATGGTGGCGCTGGATCGGCGGTTGGGCGCGCTGTGGCCGCATGAACTTTCCGGCGGGCAACAGCAGCGGGTGGCGCTGGCGCGCGCGCTGTCCCAGCAACCCAAGCTGATGCTGTTGGACGAGCCCTTCTCCGCCCTGGATACCGGCCTGCGCGCCGCAACCCGTAAAGCGGTGGCGGAACTGCTGGCGGAAGCCAAGGTGGCGTCAATTCTGGTGACCCACGATCAGTCGGAGGCGCTGTCGTTTGCCGATCAGGTCGCGGTGATGCGCAATGGTCGGCTGGCGCAGGTGGGCCCGCCGCAGGATCTCTATCTGCGGCCGGTGGATGAACCGACCGCCACCTTCCTGGGGGAAACCTTGGTGCTTTCAGCCAAACTTGAACACGGCTGGGCCGATTGCGTTCTGGGCCGGATTGCGGTGGACGATCGCCACCGCCAGGGGCCTGCCCGTATCATGCTGCGCCCGGAACAGATCCAAATCAGCCTGTCCGAGCCGGCGCAACAGGGCCAGGCGGTGGTCACCAGCATCGATTTCGCCGGTTTTGTCTCGACCCTCAACCTGCGCATGAGCGGCAGCGACGCCGCTATCGAAATCAAAACCGTCAGCCGCGAAGGCATCCGCGCCGGTTCCCACGTCAGCCTGAATATTATCGGGCAGGCGCATATCTTCGCCGAGTAACGTTATAGGGCGGTTCGCCGCCCCGATCATTCAGCCTCCACCTATCGCAGCCATTGCTTAGTAAATCCCCCTTCATCAACTACGATTACTCTGTGACCGATTCATTCACTTGAAGGTCCAGAAGGTAACCCATCGAGGATTATCATAATTCTTCATGCTATTTAAGCCGCCCTTCTTTAAGGCAGCTAAGAAAGGTTAATTATGGCACGTACTACCCCTATCGAACGCTACCGCAATATCGGCATCTCGGCGCACATTGATGCCGGCAAAACCACCACCACCGAGCGGATTCTGTTTTATACCGGGGTCAGTCACAAGCTGGGCGAAGTGCACGACGGTGCGGCCACCATGGACTGGATGGCGCAGGAACAAGAGCGCGGCATCACCATTACCTCGGCGGCGACCACCTGCTTCTGGAACGGCATGCAGCATAATTATCCGCAGCACCGCATCAATATTATCGATACCCCAGGACACGTTGACTTTACCATCGAGGTCGAGCGCTCAATGCGCGTGCTGGACGGTGCGGTCATGGTCTATGACTCGGTGGGCGGCGTGCAGCCGCAGTCAGAAACCGTCTGGCGGCAGGCCAATAAATATAAAGTGCCGCGGCTGGCGTTCGTCAACAAAATGGACCGCGTCGGCGCCGACTTCTTCCGCGTGCGTAAAATGATGATCGAACGTTTGAAAGCCAATCCGGTGCCGATCGTCATCCCGATTGGCGCCGAAGACCACTTCACCGGCGTGGTGGATTTGGTGCGCATGAAGGCCATCCTGTGGGACGAAGCCTCGCAGGGCATGAGTTTCAGTTTTGAAGAGATCCCGGCCGAACTGCGCGATTCCGCGCAAGAATGGCGGGATAAAATGATCGAAGCCGCCGCCGAAGGCTCGGAAGATCTGATGGACAAATACCTCAACCAGCAACCGCTGAACGAAGAAGAGATTGTTCGCGGCCTGCGCCTGCGCACCATAGCCGGTGAAATCCAACCGATGCTGTGCGGCTCGGCCTTCCGCAACAAGGGCGTACAGCGCATGCTGGACGCGGTGATCGAACTGATGCCCTCACCGCTCGACGTTCCGCCGATGGAAGGCCATGACGAGCACGACAATATCATCATCCGCCGGGCCGCCGACGACGAAAAATTCTCGGCGCTGGCGTTCAAGCTGATGACCGACCCCTTCGTGGGCCAACTGACCTTCATTCGGGTGTATTCCGGCGTGCTGGCCAAAGGCAATAGCGTCTATAACCCGATCAAAGACAAAAAAGAGCGCATTGGCCGCATCGTGCAGATGCACGCCAACGATCGCAAAGAGGTCGAAGAACTGCACGCCGGTGATATCGCCGCCTGCGTGGGGCTGAAAGACGTCACCACCGGCGACACTCTGTGCGACCCTAACGCCATTATCACGCTGGAGAAAATGGTGTTCCCGGAACCGGTGATTGCGCAGGCGATTGAACCGAAAACCAAAGCCGACCAGGAAAAAATGGGTATCGCGCTACAGCGCCTCACCTCCGAGGACCCGTCGTTCCGCGTACGCACCGACGAAGACTCCGGTCAGACCATTATTTACGGCATGGGCGAGTTGCACCTGGAAATTATCGTCGATCGTATGCGCCGTGAATTTGGCGTGGCGACCACCACCGGCAAACCGCAGGTGTCTTACCGCGAAACCATCCGCAAACGCGTGGTCGACGTGGAGGGCAAATTTGTGCGGCAGTCCGGCGGTAAAGGCCAATATGGCCACGTGGTGTTAACGGTGGAACCGAACGAACCGGGCAAAGGCTTCGAGTTCTTCGATGAAATCAAGGGCGGCGTGATCCCGGGCGAATATATTCCTGCGGTGAAAAAAGGCGTGCTGGAGGCGCTGAACAACGGCGTGCTGGCCGGCTATCAAATGGTTGACGTCAAAGTGCATCTGACCTTCGGCTCATACCATGACGTCGACTCCTCTGAGCAAGCCTTCCGCATGGCGGCGATCTTTGGCTTTAGAGACGCCTGCCGCGAGGCTGACCCGGTGATCCTGGAGCCGATCATGGCGGTAGAGGTGGAAACGCCGGAAGACTATGCCGGCAGCGTGATGGGCGACCTGTCGTCGCGGCGCGGTCTGGTGCAAGGTATGGAGGATATCCCCGGCGGCGGCGGCAAGGAGATCCGCGCCAAGGTGCCGCTGTCCGAGATGTTTGGTTACTCAACCACCCTTCGCTCGATGTCCCAAGGCCGCGCGACTTACACCATGGAGTTCAGCCAGTACGCCGAAGCGCCGCGCAACGTGGCCGAAGAGATCATTCACCACAGTAAACGTTAAGGGGTTCACTGCCTGCCGCCTACGCGGCAGGCGTCACTCTTTCTCTGCCAACCGCACTACTACCGGCTGCGGCTTGATGCGCATCGCATACACCACCCCGATCATCAGGCAGGCGATACCGCACAGCGTCAGCAGCGGCGGCCACGTCTGGCGCAGCATGAAGGTGTAGGCCAGCCCCGCCAGAATTTCGAAGACGATCAGTGGCCCCACCAACACCGTCGGCAAGCGCTGGCTCGCCTCATTCCAGCACAGCGCGCCAATCCACGAACACAGCATGCCGATGGCAATCATCAACGGGACAAACACGTCCGGCCTTGGCCCAAACGGCAGCGCGAATTCCGGCTGAGTGAAAGCCAACTGGCCGCAAACCAACAGGTAACCCGCCAACGCCAGCGGCAAGGTGACGACCCCCTGCGCCGTCGCCCAGGTGGCTGGCCTTTGGTCTGGGTTTTCCCGCAGCCAGCGGGCATTGCGCAGCGGGTACCAGGTCCAGCAAGCCACCGCCAACAGCGCCAGCCCCAGACCGCTGATATAGCGCCAGAGATCGAGCGGTGCCGTATTGCCCTTCAGTTCGGCGACGTTGACGAATGCCAGCCCGCAGGCGATCAACACCAGCGCCGGCGTTAATTTCCGCCAGGAAAGCCGCCCGTCATGCCGGCTGTAGAACAGGTTGGCGGTGACCGAAATCACCACCGGCAGCGTGCCGATAATCATGGTGGAAACCGGCGCGCCGGTGCGTTGAATGGCGCTGGCCAGGCACAGGTAATACAGCAGGTTGCCGATAGCCGTCAGTTTGAGCGCTTCAAGCCAGTCTTTACGCTGCAGCTTTCGCAACCGGCGGCGATCGAGCCATGCCAACGGCAAGGCGATCAGGCCAAAGGCCAGGTAACGCCCGGTGGACTGTAACGTTGCAGGATATTCGGGGATTAATACCGGGCCGACAAAAATCAGCCCCCACATCAGCCCAGCCGAGAGGGCAAATAACACGCCAACAAACATAATGACTCCATCAACCCGTGAATACATTTCAGGGGCAGCGTAGCCTAATTGCTCGTGGCAATATTGTAGCAGGTTGCTGTTTTAGCGGGCCAACCTGGGAAACTACGTTAAGCCTGTTTTTTTTATGGTGATATTTTAGCCGGTCTTGGTAGATCTCTTAGTTGGCTGATCTGATGAACCGAAAGCCAGGCGTAGAGTATAAGTCTTAATGTCTACAGGCCATGCTGCAATACATTGTTCAAGTTTGGTACGATTGTCTGCGAAAAGCGCACGAATTCCCTCCTCATAGCCAGGCAAGTCTCCGGCGATCGCCTGCATGAACTGATAAGCAGCCTCATGAGCTGCCCGTTTTTGTTCACGCGCCCCCTCCGAGTGCATGGCTTCGTCTACCAGACGCCTGAGTATAGCGGATGCGCTGCCGGGTCGGGTGGTTAGCCAGTCCCATTGACTGGGCAGTAAGGTTACCTCGCGAGCAACGACACCTAATTTTGGCCGACCCCGTCCTTTCGATTCTACAGAATCGTCTTCCACCGTCTCTGCCGATTTGTCCCGGCGGGTGACATAACGCCCCGTGAATTGCTGGGGAGGACAGGAAAGCCTCTCTACAACGTCAGCATCGGACCCTCGCAGGTCCAAGTCGATCACGCTACCTGTCATATCATCAAAGACAAGAAATGTTCTTAACGATCCCTTTTCGAGCTCATTCTTAACGGCAAGTGCAACCTCAACCAACGGACCTGAGAACAGCAACTGTTGGTCACCAAAGGCTGTCGAAGCCTTCGACAGGTATTCAGACATGCATTCAACCTCAATGGGATGTTAAGGACCCTTAATATACCCGGATAAAATTAATAGTAAATATGATGAAGACAGCTTCATTCTGATTAGTCACCTTTTTGACGACATCCGCGAAACTTGTAACTACCGGTGACTCATAACAACAGTAAGTTCAGACTATAACCCCATTCAGCGATGATGAGAGGCTCTCTTCCAGGAGCTGTCTGCCCCATTCGCCATCAACCCCAAATTTTCATGCGGTACCGCGATAAGTATATTTACCCGGGTATTATTGACAGGTAATATTATCCGGGTATTATTCGTGAAAACGCATACCGCTGACAACAACACCATGACTTACCGGAAACGAAGAGGAGGGATGATGACAGACAAACAAGCGCTGAAACGGCAGTACCTGGACACGAAAACCCGAGCGGGGGTGTATGCGATCCGTAACAAGATTACGGGGCGAGTATTAGTTGCAGGCAGTGCTAACGTTCAAGGAACACTCAACCGGCATCGTTTTGAACTGCGATATGCGCAACATCGGAACATGAGACTTGCGCAGGATTGGGTCGAGCATGGTGAGAGTAACTTTCTCTTTGAGGTACTCGACAGGGTTAAAGCCAGTGAAGATCCCGCTTTCGATGCCGCGCGGGAATTGGAAATGTTGGTTAGCCTGTGGCGCCAGGAAATCCGCTGCCCCGACCAACTTAGCTACGACGAACCCAGGAAGAAACCTTGATGAACACAAATCTCGATTTTTGTTTGGCGTTATATCGTGCTCACGCCAGTCTGCAACTTAAGCTTGACGATGAATTGGGCACATATCATGGCATCAGCTTTAGTGACTTTACGTTACTGAATGTTATCGCGCGATCGGACAACGAGCGGGTGAATATTTCAGTACTCGGGGAGCAGGTTGGTAAACCGCAATCAGCCGTAGTCCGTCAATTGATCGTTCTCGAAAAAATTGGCCTCGTAGCACGCGACAGCACCAATGGGCTTCGTCAGGTCGTGCTTCGCGCGCCCGGCCGTGTATTGATGAACGTGGCGCGTGAAACCGCAGCGAGTGTTGGCACAAAAGCTCTCGAGTCATTTACCCCGGCAGTGGTTGCAACTGTTTTCGCCGCAATGCTAACGCTGGCAGATGCGCCTTAATACTCTCCTGAGCAACGCCGTCAGTATCGAAAAGCTGGGCATACATTAATGGCGATACTTAGCGAGCCATGACCTGTTTTTGATAGCGCACGGGTGTGACGCCGTAACGGTTGGCGAAAGCGCGGGTTAAATGCGCCTGGTCGGTTAGCCCCGCCGCCGCGGCTACCTGCGCGGCCGGCATGCCGCGCCCCAGCATCAGCTTGGCTTGCGCAAGGCGGATCGCCATCAGCATCTGCTGGGGCGATACATGGTATTCAGCTTTGAATTTGCGCAAAAAATGATACGGACTGAGCGACACCAGCGCCGCCAACTGATCCAGCGTAATAGCGGCGGAAAAGTTATCGCGCAGGTAGGTTTTGACGATGTCAAAACGGTGAGCCGGCTCATCTTTCAACGGCCGGGCGATACGTGCGTGGGGGCGGAAGATCGCCACCACTTGCAGCAGCAGGTCATCAATCGTCATCGGATCCCGGGCTTGCCACAGTGCGGCCAGCGTCGCCGAAAGTTGCCGCGCCGCCTGCGGATCCTGGCGTACCGCATCGGTAAACCAAAATCCCTGCTCACCGGACAGCAACTCCAGCGCCCCGGGTTCAAGGTAGAGCATCCGGTAATTCCAGCCGCCGGCCGTTTCCGCCTCGCCGGTGTGCAGTTCATCCGGGTTCATCAATACCAGCGAACCCGGCGCCGCCAGATGCTGTGCGCCACGATAACGAAAACGCTCGGCACCGACATCGACGGTGCCGATGGCGAAAGCGTCGTGGGTATGCGGTTCGAAGACATAGCGTTCGATATGGGCGTGGTAAAGCTCTACGCCCGGCAATTGCGGCAATTGCCGGAACTGCGCGCAATCTTTTTCGAAGGGGAACTGCTGTGGAACACCCTGCACTCTACCTCCATCGCCTGCACCCTACCGCCTTGCATCAAGGCCGAACCTGGCTTGTATGATAGTCAAACCAACGCCGTTTGAGTAGTGCGCACCGCGGTTCCCTGGACGATCGCGCCAATTCGGCGTAGGGTATTTTACCCATCGACTGACGTCTGTTGATCGGCGTCAGCGGGTTTGATTATCCTGCCGCAGAGCGGGAAAACGGTGTTTAACTCCCTGAAAGTAAGAGGCAACAATGTATCCAGATACTCAACTCTATATTGACGGACAATGGCGCAGCGCAATCGCCGGCAACACCCTGCCGGTCACCAACCCCGCTACCGATGAGGTCATTGGCAACGTGGCGCACGCCGCACAGGCCGATCTCGATCTGGCGCTGGCCGCTACCGAACGCGGTTTTAAACTCTGGCGCGACACCTCCGCCTATCAGCGCGCCATCCTGATGCGTAAAGCCGCCGCCTTGCTGCGCGAACGCGCAGACTCTGTCGCCGCCATCATGACGCAGGAACAGGGCAAGCCGGTGGCGCAGGCCAAGGTTGAGATCCTTAACTCGGCGGACGTCATTGACTGGTTTGCCGGCGAAGCCAGCCGCACCTACGGCCAAATCATCCCTGCCCGCAGCCGCGATGTTCAACAGCAAACCCTTAAGCTGCCGGTCGGCCCGGTTGCCGCCTTTACGCCGTGGAACTTCCCGATCAACCAGATCGTGCGCAAGCTGTCCGCCGCGCTGGCTGCCGGTTGCTCGATCATCATCAAAGGCCCGGAAGAAACCCCGGCCTCACCGGCAGAGCTGATCAGAGCCTTTGCCGACGCAGGCATCCCGGCCGGCGTGATCGCGCTGGTGTACGGCACCCCGGCGGACATCTCCGAATACCTGATCCCGCACCCGAGCATTCGCAAGATCTCGTTCACCGGCTCCACCCGCGTGGGCAAACATCTGGCAGCGCTGGCCGGGCAGCATATGAAAAAGGCCACCATGGAACTGGGCGGCCACGCGCCGGTGTTGATTTTTGACGATGCCGATCTCGACGCCGCCGCCAAAGAGCTGGCACTGGCCAAGTTCCGCAACGCCGGCCAAGTCTGTATCGCCCCAACCCGTTTCCTGATCCAGCAAGGCGTCTATGAAGCCTTTGTAGAGAAATTCACCGCAGCGGTGCGCGACATCAAGCTGGGCAACGGATTGGATGAAGGCGTGACCATGGGGCCAATGGTGCTGGAGCGCAGCGTCGCAGCCATCGACGCCTTCGTGAAGGACGCCATCGACCAGGGCGCCAAGGCCAGCACCGGCGGCAACCGTCTGCCTGGCAGCGGCAACTTCTTTGAACCAACGGTGCTGCGCGACGTCCCGCTGAGCGCGCGGGCGATGTCTGAAGAACCGTTTGGCCCGGTCGCCCTGCTACGTCCGTTTGCCACCTATGAGGAAGCGATAGCCGAGGCCAACCGCCTGCCTTACGGTCTGGCGGCTTATGCCTACAGCCGCAGCATCGCTACGGTAACCGCGCTGGGGCGCGATGTGGAAAGCGGCATGCTCAGCATCAACCATATCGGTTTCGGCCTGCCTGAAACGCCGTTTGGTGGGGTGCAAGACTCCGGTCACGGCACCGAAGGCGGCAGCGAGGCGATCGAGTCCTATCTGGAGACCCGCTTCGTCACCACCGCCGGCCGTTAAACTCCCGCAACCGGAAACGCCAATGCCCCGCAGTCCAAATGCGGGGCATTAGTTACACCAGGCGCAACATTCAGCACACTAACAAAAGGTTAAGCGGCCTTGTCGAACAGCACCCGTGCCGCCGGGGTTAACCCCAGCATATGGATGCAGGCATGCACCATGCCCGGAAGCCGCTCGCAGCGCACCGCCACCCCGTCCTCACGCAACCGTTGCGCATACTGTTCGGCCTCATCGCGTAACGGATCGTACTCGCAGCTCAGAATGGTCGCCGGTGGCAATCGCCCCAAGGTTATTGCATGCAATGGCTCGGCGTAAGGGTCTCGCGGTTTCCCCTCTTTACCCAAATACGTCTCCCAGCAAAACGCCATCACTTCCCGGGTCAAGAAATACCCCTGCGCGTAGTTGTCGTAACTGGCGGTATTCATTGCGCCGCTCAGCGCCGGATACAGCAACAGTTGATGTTCGATTTGCGGCCCTTCGCGGTCGCGGGCCAGCAACGCCACGGCCGCCGCCAGATTGCCGCCTGCGCTGTCGCCGCCAACCGCGATGCGGCCGGCGATAATCCCCAGCTCATCCGCCTGCTCAACCACTGCGCACAATGCCTGGTAAAAATCCTCCAGCGGCCGAGGGAACGGATGCTCCGGCGCCAGCCGGTAATCGACCGACAGGATCAATCGGCCCGTAGCATTAGCCAGCGCCTGGCAAGGCCGGTCATACAGCGCCAACGACCCCAGGCACCAGCCGCCGCCGTGGGCGTACAACATGGCCGGCAAGGATTCTTCCCCCGCGCTCAGCGGAAGATAAGCGCGAATGGCGATGTTATGGCCGTCGTTGGCGGTTATCGCAAAATCCCGCACCCCGCCGCTCGCTTCCACTTCGCCCTGCAGTTGCAACAGCCCGGCCTCGGCGGCGGCGCGCATCTCGGCCAGGGAACCGGGTGCCGCTGCACCTGCCGTATCCGCCAGAAAACGGGCAATCTGCGTATCAAGCGGCATCGGTCTGCGCCTCCGACAAGAATGGCACCACCAGGGCGATAAACGCCTCGTGACACTCTTCGGTAATAAAATGGCCGCAACCGGCGACCGTCTCGCCCCGCAGATCCACGGCGTTATCCCGTAATGTGACAAAAGGCGCATCGCCTGTGGCGTGTTCTGCGCCGATGGTCATCACCGGCATCTCGAGCCGGGTCTCGGCACGCCGTTGGTTTTGCCGCACGGTCTCGGGAATGGCGCGGTAGTAGTCAAAACCGGCCCGCAGGCTACCCGGTGCAGAATAAGCGGCAATATAAGTTTCTGCGGCCACCCGATCGCGGCGATAAGACCAGCGGTTAAAGATGTAGCCGAGATACTCCCTCTCGCGCCCCAGCGTCAAGGCCTCCGGCAGATCCGCCAGTTGGTTGAACATGAAATGCCACAGGAAGATGTTTTGGTCCGGCGACACAAAAATCGGCGGTGCGGGGGCCAGCCCTGGGATCACCGCTTCGGTCAGCACCAGTCTTTCCACCGCCTGCGGATAGTCGCTGGCCAGCGCATAGCCGATCCACATGCCAATATCGTGGCCGACCAATGAATAGCTCGGGTGCCCAAGCTGCAGCATGGTCTGGTGCAACACGGCGGCGACGCTGCCGGTGTCGTAACCGCCGGTGGGTTTATCCGAATCGCCGATACCCGGCGGGTCCACCGCAATCGCCTTAAAGCCGGCCGTTGCCAGCGCTTGCATCACATAGCGCCAGGTATACCAGGTCTGCGGCCAACCAGGGATCAGCAACACCGGCCGGCCTTCGCCGAGGGTGACGCAGTGAATACGGTTGCCGTTGACCCGTGCATAGACGTGTTCGGGTTCAGGTCCATTCAGCATGGGCCCGTTATTTTGCATTTTCATGGGTATTCTCCGTGATGGAATAGCGCGGCTCAGCGCAGGCCAAGCAAGGTATTGATCTGTTGCTGGTCAACCGGCGCGCCGGCAAAGTCATCAAACACCTTGTCGGTGACGTTGATGATATGGTCGCGGATAAAAGTCGCCCCTTCACGGGCGCCGTCCTGCGGGTGCTTAAGGCAACATTCCCATTCCAGCGTCGCCCAACCGGCGTAGCCGTGCTGCGTCAGTCGGGAGAAAATGCCTTTGAAATCCACCTGACCGTCGCCCAGCGAGCGGAAACGCCCGGCACGTTCGGTCCACGACTGGTAACCGCCATAAATGCCCTGTCGGCCGGTTGGGTTGAACTCGGCGTCCTTGACGTGGAACATGCAGATAAAATCTTTATAAATATCGATGTAATCCAGGTAGTTCAGCTGTTGCAGCACAAAGTGGCTCGGGTCGAACAGGATCTGGCAGCGCGGGTGGCCGCCGACGCGCTGATGAAACATTTCAAACGTCACGCCGTCGTGCAGGTCTTCACTGGGGTGAATTTCATAACACAGGTTCACGCCCTGCTCGTCGCAGGCGTTGAGCACCGGCAACCAGCGTTTCGCCAACTCATCGAACGCCGTCTCTATCAACCCGGCCGGGCGCTGCGGGAACGGAAACAAATAGGGCCACGCCAGTGAGCCGGAAAAAGTGCCCATGTCGCTCAGCCCCAGCCGCGCGGAGGCTTTGGCCGCCAACAGCAACTGTTGCCGCGCCCATTCGCCGCGCGCCTGCGGGTTACCGTGCAGCGCCGGCGGCGCAAAGCTGTCGCACAACGCGTCATAAGCCGGATGCACCGCCATCAACTGACCAAAAATGTGGGTGGTCAGTTCGCTGACTACCAGCCCCTTGTCTGCCAACATGCCGATCAGTTCATCGCAGTAAGTCTGGCTTTCCGCTGCGGTAGCCAAATCGAACAGGCGACGATCCCACGCGGGGATTTGCAGTGCTTTAAAGCCGGTGTCCGCCGCCCATTGCGCAATGGCGGGCAGGCTGTTAAAGGGGGCGGCATCGTCGCTGAATTGTGCGAGATGCAGGCTTGGACCTTTCAAGGTTTTCATCGTAAACTCCTATTGGTTGTCGATTGACAAACAATAGGCTCAAATGAATCCCGCAGCAAGCAGATTTTAGAAATTCGTTGGCGTCAGAGGCGATTTAAGCGATCCTATCTCACTGAATGACAGGCAAACAGGAGCCGACCGATGGCAGGCAGACCACGCGAATTTGACCGCGAACAGGCATTACTGAAAGCACGGGATCTCTTCTGGCGTCAGGGATACGAAGGCACTTCGATGTCGGATCTGGTGGCCGAGCTGGGTATCGCCTCAGCGCGCATTTACAAGGCGTTCGGTTCGAAGGAATTGCTGTTCCGCGAAGCCATCGCCAGCTACGAAAACCATGAAGGCGGCTTTGCCGAGCGCGCGTTCAGCGAGGAAACCGGTGTGCGGGCGGCGATAAAGCGCCTGCTGGAAGACGCGGTGGCACTCTACAGCCGTACCGATCTGCCGCAAGGTTGCATGGTGGTCTCTTCCGCCGCCAGCGTCAGCGCTGAAAACAGCGGCATCAAAACCTGGCTGGCGGAACACCGCCTGCTGCGTACCCAAGGCATTATTGAGCGGCTGCGGCTGGCGGTGAAAAACGGGGAGTTACCGGCGGATACCGACGCCGACAGCCTCGGCGATTATTTCGCGGTCTTTTTGCACGGGTTATCAATACAAGCACGTGACGGCGTCACAAAAGAACGGCTGCTAGCGGCGGTTAACGTGGCGTTGTTTGCGCTGGACAGCCGGCATTAATTCTCAGGTAAATCAATAATCACCAGCGTGCCGTGGCTGCCCGCCAACACGCGGTGCGGTACGCCGGCCGCGGCCTGATACAGTTGCCCGGCGTTCACCGTAATTTCCTCGCCCTGCACCGCCAACCGCAGTTTGCCTGCGATCACCAGCAGCGCCTCATGGTATTCGTGAACTTCATCGTCAATGGCACGCTGATCCATTCGCAGTACTTTGATATTGGCCGAACCGACGCGCCCCAGAATGCTGGAATCCCATGCCTGCGGCAAACCGGCAGCCAGAGCAGTAAGATCGAATAGTGACATAGATCCTCAGAGCAAAGCCGCGCACATCACGCCACCGCACTATAGCGCGCGCCATACCTGCGGCTAAATAACCGTTGCTTTTAACCTATAACCAAGCCGTCACACCGGTACCCGGCGGCTGATCTCCACCACCTGATCGCTGGGGAGATAGTAGTAATCCGTCACGTGCATGCCGTTACGCACCATCAGCGCAAAAATGCTGCGCTGCCACGCCGGTAATCTGTCGCTATCTTCGCGGCGCACCACGGTTTCATGCCCCAGGTAATAGGTGGCGTCGTCAAAATTCAACCCGGTTTTCTGCGCCTCTGCGTGGTGCAATAATCGTGGAATATTGGGCCGCTCCATAAAGCCGTAACTGGCCACGCCGCACCAGAAGCCCGGTGATAACTGACGCATCACCAGTCGCTCGGTGTTCGCCACCCGTGGTTCGTTCACAATCATGATGTTCAGCGCCAACACATCGGCGTGCAGCGAGCCGTTACGTTTGACGTGCCACTTCATCACCGGCGGCGTGCCATTCAGATTGCGGGTAAGAAATATCGCGGTACCCGGCACCCGAGGAATGGCCTGCGCTTTGATCTGCGCCAGAAAATCCGCCAGCGGCAGGCTCTTTTCACCGAGCGTGCGTGAAGCCGCCGCCACGCCGCGATGCCAGATCAGCATCACGCCATAAACCAGACTGGCCAGCAGCAACGGCACATAACCGCCCTGCATCACCTTGCTGAGGTTTGCCAACAGGAAACTGAGATCGACGATAAAGAAGCCCCCCGCAACCAACAAACTGGTGACCATTCCCCAACGCCACACCTCACGCATCGCCACAAACAGCAACCCGCTGGTCATGATCATGGTGAGCGACACGGCGATGCCGTAGGCGGCGGCCAGGTTATCGGAGGATTTGAAGAACACCGTCAGAAAGACCGTCACCGTCATCAGCAACCAGTTGATGGCGCCGATGTAAATTTGGCCATAGCTCTCCTCGGTGGTTTGCTTCACCCGCAGGCGCGGCAACCAGCCAAGCTGGATAGCCTGACGAGTCATGGAAAAGGCCCCGCTGATGATCGCCTGGCTGGCGATGATGGTGGCAAGGGTAGCCAGAATCACCAAGGGTATTTGCATTATCGGCGGGCACAGGCGAAAGAAAATATTCTGGGTCACATCGGCACCGGAGAGGATCAGGGCGGCCTGCCCGGCATAATTCAGCAACAGGCTGGGGAACACGATGCCAAACCAGGCGAGCCAGATCGGTTTTTTGCCAAAGTGACCCATATCGGCGTACAACGCTTCTGCGCCGGTGACGCAAAGGAACACCCCGCCCAGTACCAGAAAACTGGTTAATCCATTGGAGAACAAAAACGCCACGCCGTACTCTGGGTTGATGGCCATCAGCACCGCCGGATGTTGGATAATACCCCAAACGCCCAGAGCGGCGATCGAGAAAAACCACAGCGCCATGATCGGGCCAAACACCTTGCCGATACGCGCAGTGCCCAGTGGCTGAATGGCGAACAGACTGACCAGAATCACTACCGCCGCCGGTAAAATGAAGGGTTTGGATTCGGGCAATACGATGTTCAACCCTTCCAACGCCGACAATACCGAGATCGCCGGGGTGATCGCCCCATCGCCATAAATCAGCGCCGCGCCGAACAGGCCGGCAAAGACCACCATCGGCCGGGCGCTCTTCTTGCTGACCAGCAGCGACATCAGCGCCATTATGCCGCCCTCGCCGCGGTTATCGATCCGCATGGCGAACATGGCGTATTTGAGCGAGGTCACTATCACCAGCGTCCAGAAAATCAGCGACAACAATCCGAGAATCACCGGTGCGGACGGCGCATCGCCAGACAGATAAAGCACGGTTTTCAGGGTATACAGCGGGCTGGTACCAATATCGCCGAACACCACGCCCAACGCGCCACCGGCCAGCAGAGGCAGGCTCATTTTTGGCGTTTGTTCCAACTCGTTTTCTGCAGTCATCGTACACCCCTGTTGGCCCATTGCACTCTATTCAGGATAGTCAATTCAGGCAGTTAGCGCGTGTATCTTTATTGGCCTGCGGCCTCACGCAGCAACCATTTTTGCAGGTTCAGCCCCTCTTGCGACAGCTCGCTGTCTGCCCGCACGCACAGGTAATAATCGCGACCATCGTCAATCGGCCTGTCAAACAACTTAACCAGTTCGCCGCTGTTAAGATAGGGTTCGATCAGCGGCTCGCGCATCAGGGCGCAGCCCAGTCCCGACTGCACCGCCGCCAGCGTCAGCAGGCCATCCTCAAACATCGGCCCGGTGCTGCGCAGCGGCCGCCTGACGCCGGCCTGCTGGAACCATTGCATCCAGGTATTACGTTCTTCGTCGTGCAACAACGGCAGCGGCAAAAGTTGATCCGGCGTATCCAGCAGCCCGTGCAGCCTGATAAAACTGCGGCTGCACACCGGCACCATTTTGCCGGACATCAGTTTTTCGCTGCGATAGCCGGTCCATTGCCCCACGCCAAAGCGAATCGAAATATCGGCGGCGTCACTGAGATAGTTACGGTGGTTGGCATACACCACGTTGATGTCGATATCGGGATTCTCACGCAAAAAACCGTGCAAACGCGGAATAAACCAGCCCATGCCGAACAGCGGGATCAGGCTGATGGTCACCTGCCGAGAGGCCGATTGCTCACGCACGTGCTCCGTCGCCTGGCGCAGCACGTTAAACGCCGAACGGATCGAGCGGTAATACTCGCGTCCTTCGCTGCGCAGGATCAGGTTGCGGCCCTGCCGCTCGGTGAGCGGCATTTGCAGAAAAGCCTCCAGCGTTTTGAGCTGATGGCTGACCGCCGAAGGCGAGATCGCCAGTTCCTTCGCTGCCGCGGTAATGCTGCCCAGGCGGGCGATAGCCTCGAACGCCCGTACGGCGCGCAGCGGCGGATCGTTCGGCAGCAGTGCCTCGTACTCTTCTGTTTTTTTCATATATTGACTATTTTGGTAAAAAATCGGCCGTGAGTTAAAATTAATATACAAATAAATCAATAAATTAAAAACACACATTTTTTGTATAAGAAATTATTTTTCCGTATTTTACAATTTTTTTTAATTCTCTACTCTGAGCCTCCTGAATCATTATTTTTCGGGACTTCCCCTATGGATACGCTGGTACAGCAGACCGTCAACGGACTGATGCTCGGCAGTATTTATGCGCTGATCGCCCTGGGTTACACCATGGTGTACGGCATTCTGCGCATTATCAATTTCGCGCACGGTGATGTACTGATGGTCGGCGCGCTGAGCGCCCTGTCGGCTATCGGCGTGTTGCAGCATCATTTCCCCACTCTGTCGCCGTACACGGTGCTGTTGTTGGCCACGGCGATCGCCATGGCGGTCTGCGCGCTGGTGTCGATGAGCATCGAACGCCTGGCCTATCGCCGCCTGCGCAATGCCCCGCGTCTGGCGCCGTTGATCAGCGGTATTGGCGTCTCGCTGCTGCTGCAAACGTTGGCGATGTTGATCTGGTCGCGCAATCCGTTGATGTTCCCGCAACTGCTGCCCATGTCCCCCATCGCCTTGACCCAAGGCAGCGCCGGGCATGCCCCGGCGGTGATCACCGGCACCGGTATCGCCACGTTGGTTGTCGCCTTGTTGGTGATGGCCGGGCTGCTGTTGCTGGTCGAACACTCACGTTTTGGCCGCGCGATGCGGGCCACGGCGGAAAACCCGCAGGTTGCCGGCCTGATGGGTATCGATCCCAACCGGGTAATCGTGTTGACCTTCGCCCTCGGCGGCGCGCTGGCGGCGGTGGCGGCGGTGGCGGGCATCATGATGGCCAGCAACTACGGCAACGCCGGCTTCTCCATGGGCTTCCTGCCGGGTATCAAGGCTTTTACCGCCGCGGTGCTGGGCGGCATCGGCAACCTGCGCGGCGCCATGCTCGGCGGACTCTTGCTGGGGCTATTCGAATCGCTGGGAACCGGTTATCTCGGTGAACTGACCGGCGGCACCTTCGGCAGCAATTATCAGGACGTTTTCGCCTTCCTGATTCTGATTGCGGTGCTGGTATTACGCCCATCCGGGCTGCTGGGCGAGCGCATCGCTACCCGCGCCTGAGGAGATAAAATGACCGTTCTGACCACCTCCCTGCAAACCGCTACCCCAGGCCGCGCCAGGCTCGGCGTCGTGCTGTTTATGCTCGGCCTGCTGCTGGCCCCCTGGCTGGCCGGGGCCGCCGGCGGCAACTACTGGGTGCGGGTGATCGACTTCGCGCTGCTGTACCTGATGCTGGCTCTGGGGCTGAATATCGTCGTCGGCCTGACCGGCCTGCTGGACATGGGATTTATCGCCTTTTACGCGGTGGGCGCCTATCTGAGCGCGCTGCTGTCATCGCCGCACCTGACCGAACAGTTTCCGCTGCTTCTGCACTGGTTCCCGGAGGGCTTGCATCTGTCCATCCTGCTGCTGATACCTTTGTCTGCGGTGCTGGCGGCCCTGTGCGGCATTCTGCTCGGCGCGCCGACGCTGCGGTTGCGCGGCGATTATCTGGCGATCGTCACGCTGGGTTTTGGCGAAATCGTGCGTATTCTGATGCGCAACCTCGATCGCCCGGTCAATATCACCAACGGCCCAAAGGGCATTTCCGGCATCGATCCGGTCAGCCTGTTCGGCCTGAAGTTTTCCGGCATGCATGAGTGGTTCGGCATCCGTTTTTCCTCGCTGTATTTGTATTACTACCTGTTCGCCGCCCTGCTGCTGGCGATCCTGTTTATCTGCCTGCGCCTGCAACATTCACGGGTCGGCCGCGCCTGGACCGCCATCCGCGAAGATGAGGACGCAGCGCGGGCGATGGGCATCAACACCCGTAACTTCAAGCTGCTGGCGTTCGCCATCGGCGCCACTTTCGGCGGCATCGCCGGCGCGCTGTTCGCGGCGTTCCAGGGATTTGTCTCACCGGAATCCTTTACCCTGCAAGAGTCGATAGCCGTGCTGGCGATGGTGGTGCTGGGCGGTATGGGCCACATTCCCGGCGTGATCCTCGGCGCGTTGCTGCTGGCGGCGCTGCCGGAGCTGTTGCGCAGCACCATGGGGCCGCTGCAACAGACCCTGTTCGGCCAGGTGTGGATTGACCCGGAAATTATCCGTCAACTGTTCTACGGCCTGGCGCTGATTCTGGTGATGCTGTATCGCCCGGCGGGCCTATGGCCGGCGCGTCATCAATCGGGAGCCGCATCATGACGCCATTGCTCACCCTAAAACATGTCAGTAAACGCTTTGGCGGGCTGACCGCCGTGGATGACGTCAGCATGAGTATCCGCCAGGGGGAAATCTATGGGCTGATCGGGCCGAACGGCGCCGGTAAAACCACCTGCTTCAATCTGATTACCGGCCTGTACCGCGCCGATGGCGGCGAGTTCCGCCTGCTGGATCGCCGCTACAAACCGCAGGCGATCGACAAAGTCGTGCAGGCCGGCATCGCCCGCACTTTCCAGAACCTGCGGCTGTTCAATGAGATGAGCGTGCTGGAAAACGTGATGGTGGGCTGCCATGTGCGCACCCGCAACGGCCTGTGGGCGGCTATTTCACGCCACCGCCGCGCCCGCGAGGAAGAACAGGCAACGCGGGTGAAGTCCCACGCGCTGCTGGAGTACGTCGGCATCAGTCAGTTTGCCCACTACCGCGCCGGCGATCTTTCCTACGGCCACCAGCGGCGGCTGGAAATTGCCCGGGCGCTGGCGACCGACCCGCAGTTATTGGCGCTGGATGAACCGGCCGCCGGCATGAACGCCGCAGAGAAAGTGGCGCTGCGCGAGCTGCTGCAACGCATTCGCGAAAGCGGTAAAACCCTGCTGCTGATCGAGCACGACGTCAAGCTGGTGATGGGACTGTGCGACCGCCTGACGGTGCTCGACTACGGCAAAGTCATCGCCGAAGGCGAACCTGCTCAGGTACGGCGCGAACCGGCGGTGATCCGGGCTTATCTGGGAGGATCTGCGCATGTCTGAACCCTTACTGTCAGTCAAGCAACTGAAAGTGTCTTACGGCGGCATTCATGCGGTGAAAGGCATCGATTTTACGGTTAACCGCGGCGAGCAGGTGACATTGATCGGCGCCAACGGCGCAGGCAAAACCTCCAGCCTGCGCGCGTTGACCGGCCTGCAACCCTTCGAAGGAGACATCCTGTTCGACGGCCAGTCCATTCGCGGTGTTCCTCCGCATCGGTTGCTGCAGCAGGGGCTGGTGATGGTGCCGGAAGGCCGCGGCATTTTCGCCCGCATGACGGTGCTGGAAAATTTACAGCTTGGCGCTTACTCCCGCCGCGATAAACCGGTGATCCAGCAGGATCTGGAACGGGTTTGCACTCTTTTCCCACGCCTGCGCGAACGGTTACGGCAACAAGCCGGGCTGCTCTCCGGCGGCGAACAACAGATGGTCGCTATGGGCCGTGCGCTGCTCAGCCGGCCACGTCTGCTGGTGCTGGATGAACCCTCAATGGGCCTGGCGCCGATCGTGGTCGAAGCCATTTTTGACGTGATCAAAACCCTTGCCAGTGACGGTGTCACGCTATTGCTGGTGGAACAAAATGCCCGGTTGGCGCTGGAATCGACCGAGCGCGCCTACGTGCTGGACAGCGGCAGCCTGAGCCACAGCGGCCGGTCTGCCGGCATGCTCGACGATGAAAAAATCAAACAAGCCTATCTGGGCGAATAACCGTTTTTACTTTTAACCGCACCGGGAGTGTTACATGAACAAGATAACTCGCTTTAAGCCGCTGGCCCTGGCCACCGCCGTTCTGGCTACCCTTGGCGCAGCCGTGCCTTCGCAGGCCGCCGACACCATTCTGATCGGTCTGGCCGGCCCGCTGACCGGTCCTTCCGCCCGTATCGGCAAGGATCTGGAAAACGGCGCTCAGTTGGCAATCGCCGATGCCAACGCCCAGAAACCGACGCTGAACGGCAAGCCTGTCACCTTTAAACTGCTTTCCGAAGACGACCAGTCCGACCCGCGCACCGCCGTTGCAGTGGCGCAGCGCCTGGTGGACGAAGGCGTCGCCGGCGTGGTCGGCCACTGGAATACCGGCACCAGCATCCCGGCGGCTCGCATTTATCACGACGCCGGCATTGCCCAGGTTGCGCCGGTCGCCACCGGTCATGCCTATACTCAACAGGGGTTTGATACCAGCTTTCGCGTGATGGGCCATGATGACGACGGCGGTAATTACGCCGGTGAATATGCCGTCAAGGTGCTGAAAGCCAAACGCATTGCGGTCATCGACGATCGCACTGCATTCGGCCAAGGGCTGGCGGACGAGTTTATCAAGTCGTTGGCGGCGCAGGGCATGCAGCCGGTAGCGCGTGAATACGTCGATGACAAAACCGTCGATTTCAGCGCGGTACTGACCACCGTTCGCAGCAAGAATGCCGATCTGATTTTCTTCGGCGGTGTGGATTCACAGGCGGCACCCTTGGCCCGCCGCATCAAACAGCTGGGCATGAACACTCAACTGATGGGCGCCGGCGGCTTCGTCAGCCAAACCTTCCTGACGCTGGCGCAGAAAGAAGGTGAAGGCGTGGTGGCGCTGGAACCGGGCCTGCCGCTGGAACAGATGCCAGGCGGCAAAGCCTTTGAGCAGGCTTACCGCGACCGTTACAAGACCCACATCGAACTGCATGCGCCATTCGCCTATGACGCCACCCGGGTATTGATTGCCGCCATTGAGCAGGCAGGATCCGCCAATCCGGCCGATTATCTGCCGAAACTGCGCGCCATTCATTATCAGGGCGTCACCGGCAACATCGCATTCGATCCGCAGGGCAACCTGCAACAGCCAAGCTTCACCCTCTACAAGGTGGTCGACGGCAAATGGCAGCCGCAGAGCGTGTTGGGCGGCGCTAAAACACAACAATAAAGCAAGGGGAGCAAGGTGATGAGCTGTGCAAAAAACGAATTGGGCATTCTGGCCCGTCGGCGTATAGAGGCCGAGATCATCAAGCCGATCTACCAGATTCTGGTGCGTGAGATCGGCAAGGAGCGCGCGCAGGCAGTGATTGGCGAGGCCATTGAAAACGCCGCCATCGATGCGGGCAAGCAGTTTGCCGCGCAGGAGCCGAATGGCGCCGATTTGCAGAGTTTCGCCGCCTTGCAGTATCTGTGGGAAAAAGACGATGCGCTGCAGGTGAAGGTGATCCATCAAGACGAGCAGCAGTTCGACTATAACGTCACCCGCTGCCGCTATGCCGAGATGTATCACGAGATGGGGCTGGGCGAGATTGGCCATCTGCTGTCTTGCGCCCGCGACAGCCAGTTTATCGTCGGTTATGCGCCGGACGTCGAGCTGCAACGCACCCAAACCATTATGTCCGGCGCGCCCTGCTGCGATTTCCGCTATGCCGCAAAAGCGTCGGGAGAGAAAAAATGACCCAACAGGTTAATGGCGAACGCCTGTGGCAAAGCCTGCGTGATATGGCGCAGTTCGGCACCATCCCGAAAGACGGCGTCACCCGGCTGGCGCTGAGCGAGGAAGATCGTCAGGCGCGCGACCAACTGCGTGCCTGGGCTCTGGAGGCGGGATGCAGTGTGCGGATCGATCGCATGGGCAACATGTTTTTGCGCCGCGAAGGAACCCGCCCGGAACTGGCACCTGTCGTCACCGGCTCCCACGTCGACTCCCAGCCCAACGGCGGGCGCTTTGACGGCATTTATGGCGTGCTGGCCGGGTTGGAAGTGATCCGCACCCTGAACGATCGTCAGATTGCTACCGAGCGCGCACTGGAGGTGGTTAACTGGACTAACGAGGAAGGTGCCCGCTTCGCCCCGGCGATGATCGCCTCCGGCGTGTTTGCCGGCGTGTTCGATGAAGAATACGGCCTGTCGCGCCGCGATGCGCAGGGCGTCAGCATCGGTGAAGCGCTGAAGCAAATCGGTTATGATGGCGAAGATCCTGTCGGCGGCAGGCCAATCCACGCCGCCTTTGAGCTGCATATCGAACAAGGCCCGATCCTCGAGGCGGAAAACGTCGAGATTGGCGTGGTGACCAGCGCGCAGGGCCAGCGCTGGTACGAATTGGATATCCTCGGTTTCAGCGCCCATGCGGGCACCACGCCGATGGAACGGCGCCGCGACGCCCTGCTCGGCTTTGCCGCTATGGTCACGGCGGTCAATCAGATCGGCCTGGATTTCATGCCGGACGCACGCGCCACGGTAGGCATGGCGCAAATCACCCCCAACTCGCGCAATGTGGTGCCGGGCAAGGTTTTTTTCAGCGTCGAGTTCCGTCATCCGCAGGAGGCGGTACTGGAACAGATGGAACAGCGGTTGCTGGCGGCGGTCGCGGAAGTGGATGCCGGCACGTTGAGCGCTCGTGCCGAACGCATTTTCCAATATCAGCCGATACGCTTTGATCAAGAGTGTATCGACAGCGTACGCCAGGCCGCACAGGCGCTGGGGTATTCGCACCGGGATATGGTTTCCGGCGCGGGTCACGATGCCTGTTATCTTAGCCGGGTAGCCCCCACCGCGATGATTTTTATTCCCTGCGTGGACGGCATCAGCCACAACGAGCTGGAAAATATTTCACCCGCCTGGGCCACCGCCGGTGCCAATGTGCTGCTCAACGCGCTGCTGGCGCAAACGGGCGCCTGATCCCCTCGCCCCGGTGAGCTTGCCGGGGCAATAGCAAAAAATATTCAACAAACTGGTTGAATATTCATCGCCCTGTTCTATATTCAACCATATGGTTAAATTATCTTCCTCACAGCTGGACGCCATTTTCCACGCGCTTTCCGACCCAACGCGCCGCGCTATTTTGCGTGCGCTGGCTGACGGCGAGCACAGCATTGGTGAACTGGCCGCGCCGTTGCAAATGTCGTTTGCCGGCGCCTCCAAGCATATCAAAGCACTGGAGCTTGCAGGCCTGGTGCAGCGAACCGTGCAGGGAAGAAACCATATCTGCCGGCTTGAACCCGGGCCAATGGCGCAGGCCATGCAATGGCTGCAAACCTACGAGCATTTCTGGACAGAACGGCTGGACGCGCTGGAAATAGCGCTGCGGCAGCCCGAACAGTATCCTCCCAAGGAGTGAACCATGAACGACTACGGTATGATTATTGAAACCGGCACGCTGCGCATTCAGCGGCTGCTGCCCGGCCCGATCGAACGGGTCTGGGCCTATCTGACGGAATCCGACAAACGCGCCACCTGGCTGGCCTCCGGCGTGATGACGCTGGAAAAAGGCGCGGCGGTGGAGTTGGTATTTCGCAATTCGGATCTGACGGGCGAACACGAGCAGACTCCCGCGAAATACAAACAAAGCGACTGCAACGGCAAACACCTCGGCCATATCACCTGCCTTTTCCCGCCGCGGCTACTGAGCTTTACCTGGGAGGAAAAGGATCAGAACCGCCCTTCCGAAGTGACCTTTGAACTGACCGAACAGGACAACGCGGTGCTGCTGACGGTCACCCACCGACGCCTGGCCAACCGTGACGACATGCTCGGCGTGGCCGCCGGTTGGCATACCCATCTGGATATCCTGCTCGATCGCCTGCACGATCGTCAGCCACACTCGTTCTGGACCACCCATGCCAAGCTGGAAGAAGAGTACCGGGCGAGACTGTAATCAGCTTTCATCCCGGCGTCTGAACGCCAGGTAACCGGTGATCAACGTAAAACCGCCGACCAGCAACACCAGCAGAATAAAGCCGTGGTGATTGCTGGCCAGCGGGATCCCTCCCACGTTCATGCCGAAGAAACCTGCGACGATGTTAATCGGCAGCGCCAACACGGTGATTACCGTCAGGGTGTACAGCGTGCGGTTGTTCTGCTCCATCTGTTTGGCGCCAATCTCCTCTTGCAGCAGGCGAATGCGCTCGGTCAGGCTGGCCAGATCGTTCAGCACCACGGTGAACTCTTCGGTGAACTGCCTCAGATCCTGCACCACGTCCCGGCTAAGCCAGGCCGGTGGCCGGTTCAGCAGGCGAAACAGTGCGGCAGGCTCCGGCGCCAGCAGGCGCTGAAAGCGCAATAACATGCGGCGCATGCGCCCCAGTTCGGTGCGGTTGCGTTTCACATGGTTACTCAGCAGGCGATCTTCAATGGTGTCGACATACTGGTTGGCCTGTCGCACCACCTGCTCCAGCACCTCTTCCTGTTCTTCCAGCAAGTGCGCCAACAGCTCGGTGGACGACGCCAGTTGCAACGGCCCCAGACGCCCCAGCAGCCGTTCGATCAACCGCAGCGGCTTGTGCCGCACGGTAACCACCAGCCCGCTGCGACAATACAACCACAGCGTGGCGATCTCCGGATTATTTTCTTTGGGGTGGAAAATCACGTCGTTGAGCACCGCAAACAGATCATCCCCCTGCCGTTCGATGCGCGTGGTATGGGAGCCGTGACGGATCTCATCGAAGAAAAAGTCGGAAATCGCAAAGTGATTTTTCAGCCATTTCTCTGCCGCCGCATGGTTCAGATTGAGGTGCAACCAAATAAACCCTTCGCCCGGCGACAGAGCCAGGTAAGCCTGGCAGGCCTGCTGTGAAGAAACGCGCAGCGGCGGTTCTCCCGTGCGGAACACATGGCCGTAAATCAGCCCGGTAACTTCATCATCAAAATCGAGCTTGTGCATTTTATCCGCAACCGTCTGAACCATAAATCTTTATCCCGAATAACCGCATTAATCAATAAACCAGACTCAGCCTTTATATCAATCTTTAAATACCAACGTTAATTATTTTCACGTTTCCAGATGATTAATATTACCGTCATAAAAAAGTCACATTATTTCCCAATACTTTCATGGCAACACCGTTCAACACCGTCAGTATTCTAATGAAGTTTATCGGGAAGGTCCTTTATGAGCGATAACAGCGCCGTTCAAGCGGGTGCGCCCTCTGCATCCAGCCTGCCAAAGATCTACCAAAAGAACAGTCGACTCACTGTTCTTTTTTTTGTTTTTTTATTAGTACTGGGGATCGCTTTTGCCGGGGTAAATCTATTTAACGACGTGACCGATGCCGGGGCAGTATATACCAGCTATCTCCCTTTTCTTTTATTGGGGTTAGCGCTGCTTATTGCGCTGGGCTTTGAATTCGTTAATGGTTTTCACGATACCGCCAATGCGGTAGCCACCGTTATTTACACCCACTCCCTGTCGCCGATGGTGGCGGTGGTCTGGTCAGGGTTTTTCAACTTCCTCGGCGTTTTGCTCTCCAGCGGCGTGGTGGCATTCGGCATCATTTCGCTGCTGCCGGTTGAATTGATTCTGCAAGCCGGCACCGGTAACGGTTTTGCCATGGTTTACGCCCTGCTGTTCTCGGCGATTATCTGGAACCTGGGCACCTGGTGGCTCGGGCTACCGGCCTCCTCGTCGCATACGCTGATTGGTTCCATCATCGGCGTGGGCGTGGCTAACGCCCTGATCCACGGTCGTACCGGCACCAGCGGCGTGGACTGGGGGCAGGCGATTAAAGTGGGTTATGCGTTGCTGCTTTCACCGGTGATCGGTTTTGTGTTTGCCGCCCTGCTGCTGCTGGCGTTGAAGGTGTTCGTTAAAAACCGCCAGCTGTACACCGCCCCCAAAAATGATGCGCCGCCGCCGCTGTGGATCCGGGGCTTGCTGATCCTCACCTGTACCGGCGTCTCCTTCGCCCACGGCTCCAACGACGGGCAAAAAGGCATGGGCCTGATTATGCTGATCCTGGTCGGCACCATGCCGATCGCCTATGCACTGAACCGCTCAATGTCGCCGGAGCAAATCCCGCGCGTGGCGGCGCTGGCGGAGGTCACCAAAAACGATCTGTTGCGCCAATTCCCGGCGGTCAGCCAGGTACCGCCGCGCGAGGTGCTCACCGGCTATGTGCGTTCCAACGAATTGACGCTGGACGTAGTGCCCGCGCTGGCGCAACTGACCGGCGCCATCGGCGATCAAGTCCGCCAGTACGGTTCTGTCGACAAGATCCCGGCGCAGGCGGTGTCCAACACCCGTAACGATATGTATCTGGCATCGGAAACCATCAAGCACCTGAAAGCGGAAAAGCAGCTTCAGTTTTCCGCCGACTCACAGCGCAATCTGGATGCGTTGAAAGGCGATCTGGACAGCGCCACCCGCTTTATCCCGTTCTGGGTCAAGGTGGTGGTAGCGATTGCCCTCGGCCTTGGCACCATGGTCGGCTGGCGGCGTATCGTGGTTACCGTTGGGGAAAAAATCGGTAAAAGCCACCTGACCTATGCCCAAGGCGCCAGCGCCGAACTGGTGGCGATGACTACCATAGGTGCGGCGGATGCCTTTGGCCTGCCGGTTTCGACCACCCACGTGCTGTCCTCCGGCATCGCCGGCACCATGGCGGCTAACCGCTCCGGCCTGCAAATGTCGACCCTGCGCAACCTGTTGATGGCCTGGGTTCTGACGCTGCCGGCCTCGGTACTGCTTTCCGCCGGGCTGTACTGGGTTTTCACTCATTTCTAAAACCGGGTTAACACGGAGAATCAATTATGGTTATGCATGAATTTAACCGCGACGACACTTTCAACCAGCGCCTGCTGCAGGAGTTTTATGACAGCTATGACGAGGAGCTGGAAATGGAGCTGGATGATCTGCGGTTTGACGACACCGAAGTGGACAGCGATCAGAAAAAAGCCTGGCGCAAACAGTATTTCCGCGAGTTGCTGCGCCTGCAAGGCGAACTGGTGAAGCTGCAAGATTGGGTAATGCGCACCGGCCACCGCGTGGTGATCCTGTTTGAAGGCCGCGACGCCGCCGGCAAAGGCGGGGTGATCAAGCGCATCACACAGCGCCTGAACCCGCGCACCTGCCGCGTGGCCGCGTTGCCTGCCCCGAACGACCGCGAGCGCACCCAGTGGTATTTCCAGCGCTACATCGCCCACCTGCCGGCGGCGGGTGAAATCGTGCTGTTCGACCGTAGCTGGTATAACCGCGCGGGGGTGGAAAAAGTGATGGGTTTTTGCAACGACGAGGAATACGAAGAGTTTTTCCGCAGCGTGCCGGAATTTGAGAAAATGCTGACGCGCAGCGGTATTCAGATCGTCAAATACTGGTTCTCGATCACCGATGACGAGCAGGAGCTGCGCTTCCTCAGCCGCATCCACGATCCCTTGAAACAATGGAAGCTCAGCCCGATGGATTTGGAGAGCCGCCGCCGCTGGGAAGACTATACCGAGGCCAAGGAAATCATGTTGGCGCGGACGAATATCCCGGAAGCGCCGTGGTGGGTAGTTCAGGGCGTCGACAAGAAAAAGGCGCGACTGAACTGCATCAGCCACCTGCTCCAGCAACTGCCTTACGAAGAAACTGAAGGCAACGTGATCACTCTGCCGCCGCGCAAGCGCAGCCCGGACTATAACCGCCATCCGGTGCCTGACGATATGGTAGTCCCTGAAGTGTATTGATTTTCAATGGGGGATGGCTTGCCATCCCCTGCCTGACATCATGATGAATACGCTGGCCTTTTGCCGGCATATTCCGCCTTCACCCTATTTTCTCCACATTTGCTGTGCAGACTCTTGCTGATATTTTTTAGTCACTTAGAGTAAGAGCCTCGCTTGTCATGTCATTCTTGAATCGTGTTATCCCTTTCTCCCTTCGGCGTTTTCGCGCCGTTATCGCGCTCAGCCTGCTTTTTATCATCGTCCCTGCACAGGCCGCCGCGCCGCTGGTATTGCATTCAAAAGCCGTGTTGGTCGTCAATCAGCATACCGGCAAAACGCTGTTCCAGAAACAGGCCAATCGCGCGTTACCCATTGCTTCGCTGACCAAGCTGATGACCGCTATGGTGGCGCTGGATAGCCGCCGTCCGCTGGGCAATAAAATGAGGGTAACTGCCGCCGATCGCGATTTATTGAAGAAAACCCACTCGCGTCTGACCCTGGGTTCGTCACTCAGCCGCCGCGATATGTTGCACATTGCGTTGATGTCATCCGAGAACCGCGCGGCAGCCGCCCTAAGCCGTCATTACCCCGGCGGCCGCAAGGCGTTTGTGGCGAAAATGAATCAGAAGGCGCGCAGCATCGGCATGAAACACGCCCGTTTTTATGACCCCACCGGGCTGACGCCGCGCAACGTCGCCAGCGCCAACGATCTGCTTAAAATGGTCAATCACGCTTATCGCTATCAAACCATTCGCCGTTTCAGCACCGATAAACAGCACGTTGTTTACCCCGGCCGTGGCCAACTGGTGTACCGCAGTTCCAATGGCCTGATCAATAACCGCAACTGGAACATTCAACTGCAAAAAACCGGTTATACCAACGAGGCCGGTCACTGCGTGGTGATGAGAACCGTCATCAAAGGGCAGCCGGTAGTGATCATCCTGCTGGGTTCCCAACAGCGCTACGGCCATTATGACGATGCGCTGCGCCTGAAAGCCTGGCTGGAGTCCTGATCCCTCGCGCAGGGCGTCTTTAACCGCCCTGCGCATAACCAAATCCGTTTTTTATCAATGGAATATCCTATCCCCAATCAGTATTACGCCCTTGGCGGCCTGCATGGTATTTGTCATAAATAACTGATGATAAAGGAGCAGGAAAATGGCTTATGCCTTGAGCGTGTTGGATAAAAGTCCGATTGCCGAAGGAGAAAGCGCCGCCCAGGCGCTGACGCGCACGCTGCATCTGGCGCAGCAGGCGGAAATCTGGGGCTATCGCCGTTTCTGGTTGGCGGAGCATCACAATACTCCGCAGCTCGCCTGCCCTTCACCCGAGGTGTTGATCGCCTATTTACTCGGGCAAACCTCACGCATTCGTATCGGTTCCGGCGGCGTAATGCTGCAACACTACAGCGCTTATAAGGTTGCGGAAAACTTCAATCTGCTGGCGACGCTTGCCCCGGGCCGGGTAGATCTGGGTGTGGGGAAAGCCCCCGGTGGGCTACCGCTCTCTACCCAGGCGTTGCAGGCTGCGCACGACCAGCAGAATAAGCCGGATTTTCCGCAGCAGTTGGCCCAGCTCAATGCTTATCTGAATGACGATGCACAACCTGGTCTGAGCGCCACCCCCCAACCTGAGCACTCCGCTCAACGCTTTCTGCTGGGTGCCAGTAGCGAAAGTGCCCAACTGGCCGCCGAACACGGCTGGGCGTTTGTTTATGCCGCACAGCTCAATGGCAACCCAGACGATATTCAGCGGGCACTGGCGCACTATTCCGCGCAAAGCGGTGGCCGCAAAGCGCTGCTGGCGGTAGCGGCGATCGTCGCGGACACGGCCGCGCAGGCCAAAGAGTTGGCGGCCGGGATCCAGCAATACCGCGTGCACGTGGCCGGCGGGCAGAGCGTGACCGTTGGCAGCCTGGAACAAGCGGAGAGTTTTGTTCAGCAGGCCGGCGCGACCGATTACCGCATCGAGCCGCGCGAAAGCCATATTCTGCTCGGCACTGCGCAGCAGGTACGCCGGCAGTTGGACCAACTGCACCAGCAATATGGCGTCGAAGAGTTTGTTATTGATACACCGATTAGCCAACCCGCCGCCCGCCTGGCCTCTTTGCAACTGCTGGCGCAGGAGAGTCTGGCGTTGGCTTGATCGGGGAACGGGGCCATAAGCGTTAAATCGGCATTGACCACTGGCCATACCGATTTGACGCCTCACATTCAGTTAACCGAGGTGCCGGCGACCATCGCCACCGCCAAATCCTGCGCCAGCCTCTCTCGTTCTTCCTCAAGCAGGTTGGCCAGGCTGATACGAACAGCCGGGCCACTTTTCAGTCGGAACGGCTCACCGCTTTGCACCAGCCAGCCGCACTGCGCCATGATTTGGCTGGCGGCGGCTTCTGAGCGCACCGGCAACCAGATATGCACCCCTTCCCCCGGCGGCAATGGCGTGCCGGCCAGTGCGCCCATTCGCGCTGCCAGCGCATCGCGCCGCGCCTGATAGGCATCCTGCGCCCGTAATAACAAGCCATCGCCTTGCACCTGCGTCCATAATTTGACGGCAATCTGCTGCAAGATATGGCTGACCCAACGCTCACGAATGTATTGATCGGCACGCATCGCCTGCAATAGCGACGATTTGCCGCAGGCCAACGCAATGCGCAGGTCCGGGCTGAGGAACTTGCTCAGCGACAGCACATACAGGCCGTTGTCGGCACTGCAGGGTAAATGCAGCGGCTGTTGCGACAGCGGCCCCCAGAAATCATCGACGATCGCCAGGCAGCCGGGCTGTTGCGCCAGGAACTCGCGCCAGCACTTGGCACGGGCAGCGCTGAGCGACATACCAGTCGGGTTCTGCGCCCGCGGCGTGAGGATCACCGCGCACCCCAGCGTTGCAGCGCCCTTCTCCGGCAATTGGCACCCTTGATCATCGACCGCGAGCGGCAACGGTTTTAGGCGAAGATGCCGTAACAACGTCAGCAGCGGCGGCCAACAAGGATCTTCCACCCAGACCGCAGCCCCCGGTGCCGCATGGCAGCGCAGCGCCTTTTCAATGGCGTCCAGCGCGCCGGAAAACACCGCCGGGTCGCCCAACGCTGCTCCTTGTTCGGTGAGCCACTTGCTGCCCAGCGTGCACAATGCCGGCAAATCACCGCTGACGTCATAGCCATTCTGCTGCGGGAAGACATCATCCTTGCCCAGCGACAGCGCCGGTAACAGCGCAGCATCCAGATTGCCACTGGCTAAATCGCGCATGCCTTCAGGCACCTGGCGTACGCTGCGCACCGCCCTTAACGGCTGGTCAAGCACCTGGGTACCGGCGCGGCCGCGTGTGGCCACCAAACCGGCATCCCGCAACTTGCCGTACGCACTGGCGACCGTATTGGGGTTCACCCCCAGCTCCCCGGCCAACTGGCGCACCGGCGGCAACAGGTCACCCGGTTGCAAATCGCCCCGTTTTATCTGCGCGCCGATCTGTTCAGCAATCTGGACAGCGCTGCCGCCTTTTGCATACAATGAACCCATACATAAAACCTTTTTGTATTAGTTCAAACAAGCTTACCCGTTTAAAACGCAAAAGTTAAGGGGTCAACATGGAAAAACATTACATACTCGACATTCAGCACGCCGGCAAAGCCTTCGCCCGCATGCAGATGTTCACGCCCTGGGCTGCCGACCAACTGCAACAGGCCCTGGCCCTGTTTCCCGCCGAGCAGGGCTACCAACTGCACATCAGTCAGGTCAAAGAGCGGCGAATCCTTTATCAGAGCGGTGCAAGCGGTATTACCGTGCTCGGCGATGCGCTGGAACTGGCGCCTTATCACCCTGCGAGGGAGGTCGCGCAATGAAAAAAGTTGTCGCTATCAGGCATGTAAATTTTGAAAACCTCGGTATTCTGGGATCATTGCTTTCACTGCGTGGCTATCAGATTGATTATTACGATGCCGGCCGTGACGATATCCGCGCCATCAACAATGAAGAGACCGATTTGCTGGTAGTGCTCGGCGGGCCGATCAGCGCGGCACAGCATTTTGCCGGGCAGCAGCACTATCCGTTTCTTAACGACGAGCTGGCGCTGGTCACCCAACGGTTACAGCAACGTCAGCCCACGATCGGCATTTGCCTGGGCGCACAGATGATGGCTCAGGCTTTGGGTGCCGGTGTAGTGTCGCTGGGCGTGAAAGAGATTGGTTACGCGCCGCTGACGCTGGCGGAAAATGAAGACTCCGTACTGGCGCCGTTGGCAGCAACGCCGGTGCTGCACTGGCACGGGGATATGTTTACCGTCCCGGAGGGGGCAACCTGTGTGGCCAGCACCGAGGCTTGCCGTTATCAGGCGTTCGAATATCAGGATTTCGCGCTTGGGTTGCAGTTCCACCTGGAAGCCGATCATCACGATATTGAACGCTGGCTGGTTGGCCACGCCTGTGAGCTGGAGTTGGCCGGCATCGCCCCGCAGCAATTGCGCGACCAGGCCTCACGCTACGGCGCAGAATTGGAACGACGCGCCCGCCAGGTGTTTGCGCGGTGGCTGGATAAAAACGAACAAAGGACGTGTTAGATGCAACAGACTTCGCAATTGCAACCGCCGCAGATTGATGTGATCAGCATTCAATCGCAGGTAGTGTATGGCAGCGTCGGCAACGGCATCGCCTATCGCACCCTGCTGAAAAAGGGGCTGGAAGCGCTGCAGGTGCCCAGCGTGCTGTTCGGCTGCCCGCCCTATTACGGCGCCCCCAGCGGCGGCGTGATTTCCGCCGAATGGTTTAGCGGTTTTCTGGAGGATTTGATCGCTCGCGGTGTGATGAAACGCACGCGGGCGGTGATCATCGGCTATCTGGGTGATGTCGCCCAATGTCATATTCTGGACGCTTGGCTGCAACGTGTTCGCGCTATCAATCCGCAGATAAAAATCTATATCGATCCGGTGATGGGCGATTACGGTGAAGGCGTGTACGTGGACCCGCGTATCGTCAGTTGTTATCGCTCGCCGTTCCTGAGCCTTGCCAACGGCCTGACACCCAATGGGTTTGAACTGGAGCAGCTTTGCGGGCACAGCCTGGCTACGCGGGAACAGACGCTACACGCTGCACAGGCGCTGTTAAATGACACGACCGAGTGGGTGTTGGTGACCAGCGCACCGGGTATAGCGGAAAACGACGATGAGTTAGGGTTATTGCTGGTCAGCAACAATCAGGTGCAAAGCTACACCCATCCTAAAATCAAATCGAAGGTGAAAGGCACCGGTGACATGTTTACCGCGCTGCTGGTCAGCCATTTGCTGCACGGCAGAAGCCTCAACGACGCCATAGTTACCGCCGGTGGCGAGGTGTGTGACGTGTTGGCGGAAGCGGAGCATTTCGGGTGGGAGGAGATTGGCAGCCTGCGCGCCTTGAGATAGGACAGCGTCATCGAGGGGCAGCTCGCTGCCCCTGTTCGCCTGATTCAGCGTTTCTTCTTTTTATTGAAATCTAATTCAAACGCAAATACCGCGCTCTGGATTTTTCTTTCCATTGCCAGGCCGAGATTGATGAAGCGGCATGACAAACGCGAGAAATGCACCGGCTTGTCATTGTCATCCAACTCCTGATCTTCGTTGATCACCATCAGTTCCATATTGACTTTGAAACTGCCGTAGCTGCCAAGATCCAACAGCGCCTTTTTGAACTGGAGGCCCGGCTGAAGTTTGTCCGGCAACGGGCCGTCGAAGCGCAAACCCACACCGCCGGCGGAGAGATCGTGGATCCTTAATTGGTAGGCGGTACCGTCAGCATATTCACCGCTGCAGAGAAACTGACGCCAGTGGGGCGTGGTGACGCGGAACTGACGGCGGCGCTGGATGTAAACCAACTCCTTTGGCAGGCGGGTTGAACAGGCTTGAACGCCCAGATGGTCGGTAAATTCTGGTTGGCCAACGGCAAATTCGATCTTCGCATCATTGCTTTCAATCACGATGGTAAATTCGCCATCCGCCCGCGTATCCGCATCGTCGCCGCTGAAAACGATATTGTCCGGCCCAACGCTCAATAATAAGCTCTGAAATTGCTGCTGCTGGTTAACGACCCGCAGCGGGGTGCGTTGTTTACAAATGTCACGCAATATCGCCAGAACCTCAAAACGCTCCCGTTTGATAAACAATCCGTTATCATTGTGCTCCACACGTCTCTCCTGACTCTTCCCAATGGCGATTACATATTCCTTACAGTTATCATCACTGGGAATATTCCTAAAGTCAAATTTGCCAGCGATGCCAGGCCTGTGGGAGCAGTCTTGCGAAGCGTTTTGCCCAGGCCCGCTGGCCCCGTTCGTCGGCGATCAGATCCTGGCGGATCTCGATGCCAACGTAAGGTAACCCGCGCCGTTCCGCATGCACCGGCAGAGTGTAATCCGTCGCATCGGTCATCGCATAAGGTTCGTTGACCCCCACTTGCAAATCCCCTTCCTCCCGCAGCAGCTCTGCCAGCAGGTGGGCAAACGCCGGTTGGCGATTAAACAGCAGCCCAACCTGCCAGGGGCGGGAATGGCCTTTGAACACCGGCGTAAAACTGTGCATCGCGATAATGGCGGTGGGTTTTTCGCGCATCTGCCGCTCGCCCAGCATGTTGTCAATACTGTGGTGATACGGCAGGAAAATTTCCCGCTCGCGGGCCAGCGCATGCTCGACATCAATGCCGATATTGCCGGGGATAGGCGTCAGCTCCGACAGATGCGGGATCGAGCTGGCGATGCCCGGAGCCCGGTTACAGTCGATCACTAAACGTGAGTAACGCTGATGAATCAGCGTGGCATCCAGATGGCGGCTGAGGTGAAGTGAAACCTCCAACGCGCCAATATCCCAACCGATATGACGGTCGATTTCACCGGGCGGCAGCCCCAGATCGCCCAAGCGTTGCGGTATCGCCTGGCCGGCGTGATCGCACAGCAATAAAAAGGGCGCTGTGCCCTTGGGCGTTTCAACCGCAACGGCGGGAGGCTCATCGGCGGATAACAATTGCGGAACAAAGGACTGTGGCATGCAAGACTCCGAGGTGGGATAAACCCTCATCCTAGCGCTATCCCACCGCTGGCCCCAAGCCGGGGCTTAGATCAAAAACGCATGATTGCGTGGCCGATCACTCTATGCAGGCTTCTTGCGGCTGATGAACCGCAATATAACGCTGGAAGCGCGACGGTTTTAGCCGGGTAAGATCAACCAACACCAATCCGTCGATACAGTTGTTGAACGCCGGATCGGTGCCAAAATCAATAAACTGCACCCCGCCCGGTTCACACAGCTCGGTATATTGTTTATACAAGGTGGGGATCGAGCAGCCGATGTTGCTCAGCAGGCTTTTCAGCCGCACCAGATCTTCTTGATAATTATCGCCGGCAAATTGCGCCAAGACCTGCGGCAACGAAGCCGGATAAGGCTGCCGAGACTGCGCCAACGCGCTTCCCGGCGAGAAATACAACCGGTAGAAGGCGATCAACAGGTCACGCGCCGCCACCGGCATACCGCCGGAGATGGAAACCGGCCCAAACAGATAGCGATACTGCGGGTATTTTGCCAAATAGGCGCCAATGCCCAGCCACAGGTAATCCAGCCCTCGTTTGCCCCAGTAGGCCGGTTGGATAAAGCTGCGGCCCAGTTCGATGCCCTGCGCCAGGATCGGTGCCATATCGCGGTCATAATGGAACAGGCTGTTGCTGTAAATGCTTTCCAGACCCTTGCGCTCCAACTGTTCGGCGGTGGGAATAAAACGATAGGCGCCGACAATTTCCAGTTCGTCCGCATCCCATAGCACCAGGTGATAATAGTCGTCGTCATAGCTGTCCAGATCGCGCCGGCGGCCGGAGCCTTCGCCCACCGCGCGGAAAGCGATCTCACGCAGGCGACCTAATTCACGCAGGATAGGCGTACGAGCCTCATCCTGGCGGCGATACAGGAAAATGATTTTGCCGTCCGGCGTTACGCCAAGTTGTTCGCAATTTGCCAGCGCCTTCTTCAGCTCCAGCCGATCTTCAGGCAGGGCGATGGCCGATTCGCTGGCGAACAGCCCTTCCTTACCCTGGCCCAAACGATAGATGTGACGACGGAAACGTTCGGCCAAATCTTTGGCGCTGGTGTGGCCATCGTGCCAGTTGGCAAACGGAATGCGGCCGCCAACGCGAATTTTGATGCGGCCGCCCTGCTGCTGGAACATTTCACGCACCAGCAACAAGGTGGATAACGGGCGGTAGACCAGCGAGGTGAAGTAAAACAGATTGCTGTTACGCGCACTGATGTGGATCGGCACAATTGGCGCCCGCGCCTTGGCCGCCAGGCGCAAGAAGCCGGTATGCCAGTGGCCGTCGCGAATGCCTTTCGGGCTCATGCGCGACACTTCGCCGGCGGGGAACAAGATCAGCGCCCCCTGTTTGTCCAGTTGCGCCTGCATGCCTTCAATTTGCTTGCGGCTGGTTTTATAGCCCACGTTGTCCACTGGCACGAACAGACTGCGCAGCGGTTCAATATAGGTCAGCAGTTGGCTGGCGACCACCTTCACATCCGGCCGCACCGCCGCGACTGCACGCAGCAACACCAGGCCGTCCAGCGAGCCGATGGGATGGTTCGCTACCAGCACCACCGGCCCCTGGCTTGGAATATTTTCCAGGTCACCGTCTACCAGCTCGCAGCTGAGGTTGAAGTAATCGACCACTTGCTCGATCAAATCCAGACCCTTAAGGTGCGGATAATCAGCGGCAAACTGTTTGAATTCTTTTTCGAAGAGTAAAGTTCTGAGCAGGCTACGCTGCCAGGCAGGGGTATTGCGGTGTGGAAATGCATCTTGCAACAGAGAATCCAAGCTGAACATCGCGTTATCTCCTGGCTTAGTCGCTGCAAACTTAAGCCAGCGCTATGACCCTAACATGTCAGTTACATGACAGAAAAATGAAATCCCTCGCCTATCAGGTATAGCAAATTATTGAAGAGAGGGTGGCGACGGTTTTTCCATCACTGCCGGCGTAGCATTTTATGCTCCTGAAACTCACGCCCTGATGCGCCAAACACCGGCCACTGGAGCGACGCCCTCGGCAAAAAGTGGGGGGAACCGGCAGCACAGAACCACAGGGTGAAAAGCTATTCCATGCGCCAACATTCCGACAGCCAGGAGGGGTTATTATGCGACATATTTCACATTATTCCCGACCTGCTCACCCTCAAATCATTAACCCCACTTCACTATGATCTACATCATGGTATTACCTTACCCTTCTCACTATTATCAAATTAATCAACGCAGAGGATAGGAATACTACCCAAATCATTTTAAACATGGTGACACTCAGCATTCCTCCTCTGTTTGAACCCTCTCTATTTTCTTTAACTTTTTTGTTAATTGGCAGTGTTTGTTTTTATTTTAAAAGAGGAATTAACGATGTCCCATTTACTCATAGCGTTGGCGTTACTCGCCTTACTGCCCGCCACCCTGCATGCAGCGCAGAAAGCCAGTGGAATCAGCATATCCGGCACGCTCAGCTTTGCAGGTAAAATAGCCACACCCACTTGTGAAATTAGACGGGATAACGGCCAGTTCATTTCATCTTGTTACCGGGAAACCGCTGGCAGTGGCTTCGGTTATATCGCCATGCCGCTAAGCGCAATGTCATCGGAATTAATTTCCGACGCCACTATAGAGAAAGTAAATAATAACCCTGTCATGCAACGGGTAACCCTGAGTTATAACTAACTCTGGAAATTCATCAATAACCGCTCCAGGGGATATCATTAAAAAACCTTGGAAACTGTAAATTAGCTTTATAAATTCGAACTTTCATTTAGGTTTTTTAACCTGTTCGATTCTCTTCTCCCTGCGATGGGCAAAGCTGCACCGCCCATCCATCTTCATGTCCGAAATCCGCCATCGCGCCGCCGCATTTCGTGTAATAATCTCCCCATCAAACGTGAGGAGTGATCAAAATGCAGACCTTTTTTATTGATCGTATGGCGACGCCGGTTGGCGAACTGGTGCTGATTGCCGACGAACAGGACCGTTTGCGCGCTATCGACTGGACCGAGCACGAAGTGCGCCTGATGAAGCTGATGAATACCCATTACCGCGCCGACCGTTTCCAACTGCAGGAAAAGCGTAATCCCGGTGGCCTGACCGACAGTATGCAGCGGTATTTTGCCGGTGAGCTGACGGTGATAGACAACCTGCCGGTGATGACCGCAGGCACTGAGTTCCAGCGCACCGTCTGGCAGCAACTGCGCCAGATCCCCTGTGGCGAGATCATTACCTATGGCGAACTGGCGAAACGCATCGGGCGTCCGACCGCCTCCCGCGCGGTCGGTATGGCCAATGGATCCAATCCTATCAGCATCGTGGTGCCTTGCCACCGGGTGATTGGTTCCCAGGGTGCATTGACCGGTTATGCCGGCGGCGTGCAGCGCAAACAGTGGCTGCTGAAGCACGAAGGCTATTTGCAGAAAGATTTGCTTTAATTCGCCAGCGCGCTCTGGCGTGGTTGGGGAAAGTAGATCGGCCGGAACGAAGCAGGCAATATTGCAAGTTCCGGCTGCTACTGCGTAATCCAACGGCTGGGAATGTCAATAGTAAAAGATTCCTTATCCCAAAAAACCCTGCGTAATTTACGGTCTCTGACGGGACATAAACGACAACTGCACAAGCAAACCATTCACGTAAGTTATAAACAAATCAAAAAATTTCAGTCAGCTACAGGATAATCATCGGCATAAGCGAACAAAATTCGCACACAACACCCCTGTTCATGTTAACGCTACCCTTATCACCTGCGGCAAAAGATGTTAAAATTGACGCATATCAATTATTGAATGAGCGTAATCTATGATCCCGGAAAAACGCGTGATTCGTCGTATACAGTCTGGTGGTTGTGCGATCCATTGTCAGGACTGCAGCATCAGCCAGCTGTGCATTCCTTTTACTCTAAATGCTCATGAGCTGGACCAGCTCGACAACATTATCGAAAGGAAAAAGCCTATTCAGAAGGGGCAGACCCTGTTTAAGGCTGGCGATGAACTGAAATCGCTGTACGCTATCCGCTCCGGGACCATCAAGAGCTACACCATTACCGAACAGGGTGACGAACAAATCACCGGTTTCCATCTGGCAGGCGATCTGGTCGGTTTTGACGCCATTGGCGGCCTGAAGCACCCAAGCTTCGCTCAGGCGCTGGAAACCGCAATGGTCTGCGAAATCCCGTTTGAAACCCTGGACGACCTTTCCGGTAAAATGCCTAACCTGCGCCAGCAAATCATGCGTTTGATGAGCGGCGAGATTAAGGGCGACCAGGACATGATTCTGCTGCTGTCGAAGAAAAATGCCGAAGAGCGCCTGGCGGCGTTCGTCTACAACCTGTCGCGCCGCTTTGCGGAACGGGGCTTCTCACCGCGTGAGTTCCGCCTGACCATGACCCGTGGCGACATCGGCAACTATCTCGGTCTGACCGTTGAGACCATCAGCCGCCTGCTGGGCCGCTTCCAGAAAAGCGAAATCCTCAGCGTCAAAGGCAAATACATCACCATCGAAAACGTCGACGCCCTGTCGGTGTTGGCCGGCACGCCTCGTATCAACGTGACCGTAAACGCCTGATCCCATGCCGGGTCAATAATTCCGCAGAATTATTGACCCGGCACATCTCCACCGCTGTTCTGATTTTCAATGTTGGGTTACTCTGTAAATTAACAGACTGTTGATTTTCAGCTGTAAGGAGGCCCTATGGCGAAGTATCAGAATCTTCTGGTGGCTATTGACCCCAATCAGGACGATCAGCCGGCGCTGCGTCGGGCGGTTTACCTGATAAAACGGAACGGCGGGCGTATCAAAGCCTTCCTTCCGATCTATGACTTCTCTTACGAGATGACGACCCTGCTCTCCCCCGATGAACGGACGGCGATGCGGCAAGGCGTTATCAGCCAACGCGCCGCGTGGATTAACGAGCAATGCCGTTTTTACCTTGACGAAGGCGTTCCTATTGAAATCAAAGTGGTCTGGCATAACCGCCCTTTCGAGGCAATTATTCAGGAAGTGATCACCGCCAAGCATGATTTACTGCTGAAAATGGCACATCAGCACGACCGGCTGGAATCGGTCATTTTCACGCCGACCGACTGGCACCTGTTACGCAAATGTCCGTGCCCAGTGTGGATGGTCAAAGATCAACCCTGGCCGGAAGGCGGCAAAGCGGTGGTTGCCGTCAATCTGGCCAGCGAAGAACCCTATCACGATCCGCTGAACATCAAGCTGGTGCAGGAAACCGTCGAACTGGCGCAAAACGTCAACCAGACGGAAGTGCATCTGGTCGGAGCCTACCCTGTTACCCCTATCAATATCGCCATTGAACTGCCTGATTTTGATCCCAGCGTCTATAACGACGCCATTCGCGGACAGCATCTGATCGCCATGAAGGCATTAAGGCAGAAGTTCTGCATTAACGAAGAGTTCACCCACGTTGAAAAAGGTCTGCCGGAAGAGGTGATCCCGGATTTGGCCGAACACTTGCAGGCGGGCGTGGTGGTGTTGGGCACGTTAGGCCGCACCGGTATCTCCGCAGCGTTTATCGGCAACACGGCAGAGCATGTGATCGACCATCTGAAATGTGACCTGCTGGTGATTAAGCCGGATAACTTCAACTGCCCGATCGAAGTCGATGAAGACGATGAACACGACGACGAGGACTGATTTTCAGGCATAAAAAAACACGGGCCAATTACGGCCCGTGTTTTTATTGGCTGCGGTTAATTCTGCAACGCTCTCAGTATCGCTTCCACGCTCTCTTTGGCATCGCCAAACAGCATCTGGGTGTTCTCTTTGAAGAACAGCGGGTTCTGCACGCCGGCGTAACCGGTGTTCATCGAACGTTTAAAGGCAATCACGTTTTGCGCTTTCCACACTTCCAGCACCGGCATGCCGGCGATCGGACTGCGCGGATCCTCCAGCGCGGCCGGGTTCACCGTGTCGTTGGCGCCGATCACCAGCACGGTATCGGTATCCGGGAAATCTTCGTTGATTTCGTCCATCTCCAACACCACGTCGTACGGCACCCTGGCTTCCGCCAGCAGCACGTTCATGTGGCCTGGTAAACGCCCGGCAACCGGGTGAATGCCGAAACGCACTTTGATGCCGCGCGCACGCAGTTTTTCGGTAATTTCCGCTACCGGATACTGCGCTTGCGCGACCGCCATGCCATAGCCTGGGGTGATGATCACCGAAGTGGAATTCTTCAGTTGCTCGGCCACCTCTTCCGCCGTGGTTTCACGATACTCGCCCATTTCTTCCGCATTGCCGGTCGAGGAACCATCGGTACCAAAACCGCCGGCGATCACGCTGATAAACGAACGGTTCATCGCCTTACACATAATGTAAGACAGGATGGCGCCCGAGGAACCCACCAACGCGCCGGTAACGATCAGCAGATCGTTGCTCAACATAAAGCCCGCAGCGGCAGCCGCCCAGCCCGAATAAGAGTTGAGCATCGACACGACTACCGGCATGTCGGCACCGCCGATAGAGGCCACCAGATGCCAACCGAAAGCCAGCGCGATCGCGGTCATCAGCACCAACGCCACTGCCTGCCAGCCCACGCTGTCGGCACGAACGAACACTACCAGCAGCAGGAAGGAGACCACCAGCGCCGCCAGGTTCATCTTGTGGCGATTCGGCAATGCCAGCGGTTTGGATGAGATGATGCCACGCAATTTACCGAAAGCGACAATCGAACCGGTGAAGGTGACCGCACCGATAAAGATGCCGAGGAACACTTCGGTCAGATGGATATTCTCCATCACCGGCTCCATCGGCGCGCCGTGATCCAGGTAGCTGTTCAAGCCCACCAACACCGCCGCCAGGCCAACGAAACTGTGCAACACCGCCACCAACTCCGGCATTTCGGTCATTTCGACTTTTTTCGCCAGATAGACGCCGATGGAGCCACCGATAATCATCGCAATGATGATCCAACCTACGTTGCCGGAATCCGGCCCGAGGATGGTAGCAATCAGCGCAATTGCCATCCCGGCGATGCCAAACAGGTTGCCCTGCTTCGACGTTTCATGGCGCGACAGACCGGCCAGGCTGCAAATAAACAAAATAGCGGCAACAATGTATGCAGCTGTAACTAATCCTCCAGACATGTGCTACCCCTTAGTTCTTGCGGAACATCTTCAGCATGCGCTGAGTGACGGTGAATCCACCAAAAATATTGATGCTGGCAATCAGCACGGCAATGAAGGAGAGGAAACTCACCCAGCCGCCGTGACCAATTTGCAATAACGCACCGACCACGATAATCCCTGAGATCGCATTGGTGACCGACATCAACGGGGTATGCAATGCATGGCTGACGTTCCAAACCACGTAGTAACCCACCACGCAGGCCAGCGCAAACACGGTAAAGTGAGACAGGAACTCTTTTGGCGCTGCGTTAGCCAGCCAGCCGAACAGAATAATCGCCAGCGCGATCAGCCCGTATTTCAGCCAAGGTGAAACCGGTTTTGCCGCCGGTTTAGCGATTGGAGCCGCCGCTTGCGCCTGTTTCGGCTGCGCGGAAACCTGGATTGGCGGAGCAGGCCAGGTCACCTCGCCGCTGCGCACCACGGTGACGCCGCGGATCACGGTGTCCTCGAAATCGATATCGATTTCGCCGTTTTTCTCTTTCGTCAGCAATTTCAGCAGATTAACCAGGTTAGTGCCGTAAAGCTGTGAAGACTGGGTCGGCAAGCGGCTTGGCAGATCGGTATAGCCAATGATTTTTACGCCATTGTCAGTGACGGTCACGCGGTCGGCCACGGTCAACTCGCAGTTGCCGCCGTTTTGCGCCGCCAGATCGACGATCACGCTGCCCGGCTTCATCGAAGCCACCATCTCTTTAGTGATAAGTTTTGGCGCAGGTTTACCCGGGATCAGCGCGGTGGTGACAATAATGTCGACCTCTGCCGCCTGGGCGGCAAACAACGCCATCTCAGCCTTGATAAAGGCTTCCGACATCACTTTGGCATAACCGTCGCCGCTGCCCGCTTCTTCCTCAAAGTCCAACTCGAGGAATTCTGCGCCCATGCTTTGCACTTGCTCTTTTACTTCCGGGCGGGTATCGAAGGCACGCACGATCGCCCCCAAGCTACCTGCCGCGCCAATCGCCGCCAAACCCGCGACGCCTGCACCGATGATCATCACTTTCGCCGGTGGAACCTTGCCGGCGGCGGTGATCTGGCCGGTGAAGAAACGGCCAAACTCGTGTGCCGCTTCAACAATCGCGCGGTAACCGGCGATATTGGCCATCGAGCTGAGCGCATCCATCGACTGCGCGCGGGAGATACGCGGTACCGAATCCATCGCCATCGCGGTTACGTTGCGCGCAGCCAGTTTTTCGATAAGCTCCGGGTTTTGCGCCGGCCAGATAAAACTGACCAACGTGCTGCCCTCACGCATTAACGCGATCTCATCCTCTTGTGGCGCGTTAACTTTCAAAATCAACTCCGATTGCCACACGTCGGCAGTATCGGTAATCGTCGCCCCTGCGGTTTCATAAGCCGCATTGTCAAAGCTTGCCAGTTTACCCGCGTCGCTTTCGACAGCGACGGTAAAGCCCAGCTTCAGCAGTTGTTCCACCGTTTTCGGCGTTGCTGCAACCCGGGCTTCATTGGCCAACCGTTCTCTTGGTACACCAATACGCATAATGTTCCCTTCTCACCTGTCTTTGATGATGTTTATTATCTTCCTACCCATAGCAATAGCGCCGGCTGACATCTCGACCCGTCGTCTTTCAAGACTGTGCATTGTTGGCTGCAATTTGAAAGCCACAGGGTGACTTGTCGGCATCGAATTAAGGCACCATCTATAACCTACTGAAAATATGATCGATGATCCATAATTGCTTACGCATTCACGTCTGTTTTTACATAAAAATTCAGATAACGACATGACAAATCGCAATTTTAAGTTAAAAAGCCGTGCGCAACGCCGTTTTTGCTTGCAGATTTGTGACGAACGCAGGTCTGAAGATATCCGCCCCACGCGGCCAGAATGAATGAAAGTTATAAATTTGTGAATAATTAACACTTATGTCATCAAAGGCTTTATTATTGAAACTTATGACGATTACGCAGCAAATGGCGTAAACAATCCTTCATGGGATTTGTCTCATGCGATGACATAAAATGCTGAGACACTTGTCGAGATTACATGTAATAATCGGCGGCTGAATTACCCATAAACAGTTCAGCACGTTATAAACGTTAATGCGCTTGGCGAAAGGATTTTTTATGAAGCTGAAGAACACGATCATCGCATCAGCCTTGTTATCACTCACTGCGCTGTCTGCTCATGCGGCACTTGAGTTAACTCCTGAAAAAGCAGCGGCGCTGAAGCCGTTTGATCGCATCACTATTACCGGCCGCTTTAATGCCATCAATGAAGCCGTTGATGCCGTATCCCGCCGTGCAGACAAACTGGGCGCAGACTCCTTCTACATCCAGGACAGCAATAACAGCAACAACGGCGGCAACTGGCGCGTCACCGCAGATCTTTATCATAAAGACGCGGCAGAAGTGAGCAAAGAGCCGAAGTACCGCGTCATTAACGGCGTGACCGAATTGCCGAAAGAACAGGCCTTCCTGCTTGAGCCCTATGATACGGTCAGCGTCAGCGGTTTCTACCGCAGCCAGCCGGACATCAACGACGCCATCACCAAAGAAGCGAAAAAGAAAGGCGCAGCCTCGTTCTTTATCGTGCGTCAGGTTGATGCCAACCAGGGCGGTAACCAGTTCATCACCGCTTACATTTATAAAGCCGATGCGCCTAAGCGCGTGGTTCAGAGCCCGGATGCCATTCCTGCCGACTCTGAAGCCGGCAAGGCCGCATTGGCCGCCGGTGGCGCCGCCGCCGCCCAGGTTGAAATCCCAGGCGTGGCTTCTTCAGGTTCGCCAAGCCGTGACGTAGGCCGTTTCTTCGAAACCCAGTCTTCTACCGGCCAACGCTATACCGTCACGCTGCCGAATGGCACCAAAATCCAGGAAGTGAGCAACGTTACCGCCGCACAGATGGTGCCGTTTGATTCCGTGACCTTCACCGGTCACTTCAACAGCATGACGGACATTTCCACCGAAGTGGCGAAGCGTGCCGCTGCGAAAGGTGCCAAGTTCTATCACGTGACTCGTCAGTGGCAGAACAAGAGTGGCGGCAACCTGACCGTGAGCGCCGATCTGTTCAAATAAGTTTCACTTCGCGGTTTATTCTCGGGCAGCCATTGGGTTGCCCGTTTTTTTTGCCGATAAGCCTCCGCCGGTTGAATAATTTTTTGTAAATTCCGCATATTCAATCATTGCATCGGCAACGATCCATCCGTAGAATTTGCGCCTGTTTTTAGGGCTATTATCTATTTGTTCAGTAATTGTCATTGCGTTGTTACTGCCAACTAGCTACCTAACAGTTGTTTATTCTGCGCTCAGGGTCCGTCATTGGAAAAAAAACTAGGTCTTACCGCGTTAACCGCATTGGTGCTCAGTTCCATGCTGGGCGCCGGGGTTTTCAGCCTGCCGCAAAACATGGCGCAAGTCGCCAGCCCGGCCGCACTGCTGCTGGGTTGGGCTATCACCGGCGTCGGCATCCTGTTTCTGGCTTTTGCCATGCTGCTGCTTACCCGCCTGCGGCCCGATCTGGACGGCGGGATTTTCACCTATGCGAAAGAAGGCTTTGGTGAGCTGGTGGGTTTCTGCTCCGCCTGGGGATATTGGCTATGTGCGGTGATCGCCAACGTCTCTTATCTGGTGATCGTGTTTGCCGCACTGAGCTTGTTTACCGATCGCGGCGGCGATGTCATTTTGGGTGACGGCAATACCTGGCAGGCGCTGTTGGCGGAATCATTGCTGCTGTGGATCGTGCATGCACTGGTGCTGCGTGGGGTGCAAACCGCGGCCAGTATCAACCTGGCGGCAACCTTGGCCAAGCTTTTGCCGCTTGGCCTGTTTGCCGTATTGGCGGCTATCGCGTTCAAAATGGACGTATTTACCCTGGATTTCCATGGCGTCGCGCTCGGCAAACCGGTGTGGGAACAGGTAAAAAACACCATGCTGATTACCCTGTGGGTGTTTATCGGTGTCGAGGGCGCGGTGGTGGTTTCCGCGCGGGCTCGCAATAAAAAAGATGTGGGCCGTGCAACCATGTTGGCGGTGCTCTCCGCGCTGGCGGTTTACCTGCTGGTGACGCTGTTGTCGTTGGGGGTAGTGCCGCGCAGTGAACTGGCCGGGATGCGTAATCCCTCGATGGCGGTGCTGATGGTTGATCTGATTGGCCCCTGGGGAGATGTGATTATCGCCGCCGGCCTGATCGTGTCAGTATGCGGCGCTTATTTGAGCTGGACGATTATGGCCGCTGAAGTGCCGCTGCTGGCCGCACAGCACGGTGCTTTTCCTAAAATATTCCGCAAGCAGAACAAGAATCACGCGCCTTCGGCTTCGTTGTGGCTGACCAATATTGCGGTGCAATTCGCACTGGTGGTGATCTGGCTGACTGGTAGCAACTATAACTCGTTGCTGACTATCGCCTCGGAAATGATTCTGGTGCCTTACTTCCTGGTCGGCGCCTTCCTGTTCAAGGTCGCGTTGCGTCGCCAGGACAAACGGCTGATGTTCGCCGCCACCGGTGCCTGCCTGTACGGTATTTGGCTGCTGTACGCATCAGGGTTGATGCATCTGTTGATGTCGGTGTTGCTGTATGCTCCGGGGTTGCTGGTGTTTATCTATGCTCGACGCGGACACGAGAATGTCAAATTGCTGAATCAGTTGGAGAAAGGCAGCATCTTGCTGTTGCTGATGGCCACGGTGCCGGCGGGTTGGTTTATGCTGCAGTAGTGAAGGACGGCCGGGTGGAATCACCCGGTCAATACCTTAGGATGCGCGCAGGGTAATGGTCATGCGTTCCCCTACCTGAGAGATGATAACCCCCTCAACGCACTCTTGCTGAATGGCCGCCAACTGCTGTTGGTCCAACGCATACGGCAGTTTAATGTCGAACACTGCCAACCCCTGCTGCTGCGCCAGATCGATCAGGCGCACAATATTGGTTTCGTCGCTGACCTGGGTGGATACCACCTGCAGCGCCAGTTCCTTCAACTGCTCTTTTCGCGTTTGCGAGGCGCAAACCTGAGATTTCAATACCATGCCAAAAAATGGCATCACACCATAGATTGCATCAACAAAGCGCCAGTGCTTCTTGCACGATGCGGACAGAAAATCCATGTAATCAAAACAGATTTTCTCACTGTGCGCGACGGATGCAAGGTGACTGCTGTTCATCCCTTCCTCCCTCTCATTGCCAGTGTATTACATCCTGAAATGGATAATCGATGCGAAGCTTTAACGAATTTCCGACGTATAATGGCATAATTCCCCTATTGTTTGCCAGTCTGTCCAGGAGCTTTAATCAATGGAACATCACAACTCCGCACCGGTGCTGATCACGGGCGGCGCACGCCGGATTGGGCTGGCATTGGCCAGGTCATTCTTGCAGCGTGACATCCCCGTGATCATTGCCTATCGTAGCGATTACCCGGCACTGAACGAGCTGAAAAGACTGGGAGCAACGTGCATTCAGGGCGATTTCTCGACTCACGACGGTATTTACCGCTTTGCCGATCGGGTGCGCCAGGCCGCACCGAAATTGCGCGCAGTGATCCACAACGCCAGCGCTTGGCTGGCAGAATCTGCGGAGGTGCCGCCGGAGCAGATTATGGCCGCGATGCTGCAAATCCACGTTTACACCCCTTATCTGCTCAATCAGTTGCTGGAGCCCTGCCTGCTTGGCCAAGGGCAGGCAGGCGCAGATATTATCCACCTGACCGATTATGTGGTGGAAAAAGGCAGCGACAAGCATATCGCTTATGCTGCCAGTAAAGCCGCGCTGGACAACATGACTCGCTCTTTCGCCCGTAAACTGGCACCGGAGGTCAAGGTCAACGCCATCGCACCAGCGTTGATTATTTTCAATCCGGGCGATGATGAGCCTTATCGTCAGCAGGCGCTGGCAAAGTCGCTGATGAAAATCGCCCCGGGTGAAAGCGAAGTGGTCAATCTGGTCAATTATTTGCTGGACAGTCGTTATGTCACCGGCCGCACCCATGGTGTGGACGGAGGACGTCCACTGCGCTAGGCAAAGATGTGCATGGCGTATCGCTGACCCTCGCGTTATGCTGAACTCCGTTATTCTTATAAAACCGCTGACTATGCATAAAATTGTTTTTGTGGAAGACGATCCTGAAGTCGGCAAATTGATTGCCGCCTATTTGGGCAAACACGATATAGAAGTGTTGATTGAGCCGCGTGGCGACAGTGCTCAAGCACGCATAGAGCAAGAACTGCCGGACCTGGTGCTGCTCGACATTATGCTGCCCGGGAAAGACGGCATGACGCTGTGCCGCGATTTGCGCCCGACCTTCCCCGGGCCGATCGTGCTGCTCACTTCACTCGACAGCGATATGAACCATATCCTTTCATTGGAAATGGGTGCCAACGATTACATTCTGAAAACCACGCCGCCGGCGGTTTTGCTGGCACGGCTACGTTTACACCTGCGCCAGCATGGCAATCACCCCAAGGAAGAGTCAACGCAACCGATCACCCAGCACAATGCGCTGCACTTCGGGTTGTTGTGCATCGATCCGGTTAACCGCCAGGTGACGCTGGGTGAAGAAGTGATCACCCTTTCCACCTCGGATTTCGATCTGCTGTGGGAATTAGCCACCCACGCCGGGCAGATCATGGACCGCGAGGCGCTGCTGCAAAACTTGCGCGGCGTGAGCTACGACGGCCTTGATCGCAGCATCGACGTGGCGATTTCCCGCCTGCGCCGCAAGCTGTACGACAATGCGCTGGAGCCCTTCCGCGTCAAAACCGTGCGCAATAAAGGTTATCTGTTCGCACCCAATGCCTGGGAGTTCGTACAGCAATGAGAAAGCTTTTCGTGCAGTTCTTCCTGCTGCTGTTCGTCTGCTTTCTGGTGATGGCGATGTTGGTGGGCCTGGTGTACAAGGTCACAGCCGAACGCGCCGGTCGCCAGTCAATGGACGATCTGATGAAAAGCTCGCTGTACCTGATGCGCAGCGAACTGCGGGAAATTCCATTGAAAGACTGGAATAAGACCATCGCGACGCTGGACTTGAATCTGTCGTTTAAACTGCATATCGAACCGCTCGGCAAACAGGATCTGAGTGAAGATCTGAAAAAACGGCTCCGCCTCGGCGAAATTATCGCTCTCGACGATCAATACACCTTTATGCAACGCATCCCGCGCAGCCATTACGTGTTGGTGGTCGGCCCCATTCCGTACCTGTTCTACCTGCATCAGATGCGGCTGCTGGATCTGGCGCTGCTGGTGTTCATCGGCATGTCGCTGGCGTTACCGGTATTTTTGTGGATGCGCCCGCACTGGCAAGATTTGCTCAAACTGGAGAACGCCGCCCAACGACTCGGCGCAGGCCATCTGGATGAGCGCACCCATTTTGACCCGACCTCGAGCCTGAACCGACTCGGGGTGGCATTCAACCAGATGGCGGACAACGTCAATACGCTGATTGCCAGTAAAAAACAGTTGATTGACGGTATCGCCCATGAATTACGTACCCCTCTGGTACGGCTGCGCTACCGGTTAGCGATGAGCGATAACCTTTCCGATAGCGAACAACAGGCGCTAAACCGCGATATCGGTCAGTTGGAATCGCTGATAGACGAGCTATTGACCTACGCGCGGCTGGATCGTCCACAGGTGGCGCTGAATATAGAACCGCTCGACCTGCCCAACTGGCTGGAAGACAAAGTAGAGGATATGCGCCTGATTCACCCGGAGCGCGAAATCCAGCTGGATATTCCGCATGCCGGCGATTTTGGCGGCGTCGATTTACGGCTGATGGAGCGGGTGCTGGATAATCTGGTGAACAATGCCTTGCGCTACAGCGAACAGCGCCTGCGCATCGGCCTGTGGTTTGACGGCGACGGAGCCTGCCTGCAGGTAGAAGACGACGGGCCAGGCATTCCACCTGAAGAACGCGAACGCGTGTTCGAACCCTTCGTGCGCCTCGATCCCAGCCGCGATCGCGCCACCGGCGGTTGCGGGCTGGGCCTCGCGATTGTTCACTCTATCGCCGTCGCCTATCAGGGCCAGGTTTACGTAGACGCCAGCTCACTCGGCGGCGCCAGCTTCCGCTTCTGCTGGCCAGTGAAGCCCACTTTCAATTTAAAAGCAGACCCGGTGTAACCCCCTTCAGCACAACAGTCTGAACGATCAGGTTATCCGGCTCACAATAATAGGGAGCCAAACAATGACATCTGCACATTCGCCTTCATCCGCCTACCGCGAACTGCGCGCCATTTTCACCCGACTATCGCGATTCGGCCACCTGTCCGCCATTGCCGGCTGGGATATGCAGACCATGATGCCGCCGGGCGGAAACAAAGCGCGCTCGGAAGCACTGGCCGAACTGAGCGTACTGCAACACCAGATTTTGACGGCGAAAAATACCGGACAGCTTTTTGAACGCGCGCAGCAGGAAACGCTGGATGGCTTTGATCAAGCCAATTTGCTGGAAATGCGCCGCCAATATGACAACGCCGTACTGGTGCCGGAGTCGCTGGTTGAGGCTAAATCGCTGGCCGGTGCGCGTTGTGAACACGCCTGGCGCTCCCAACGCCCCGCCAACGACTGGGAAGGGTTTTCGGAGAACCTGCGTGAAGTGGTCAAACTGACCCGTCAGGAAGCGCAGATCCGTGCTGAAGCGGCAGGCTCAAGCCGCTATGACGCCCTACTCAACCTGTATGAGCCGGGCATGCGCAGCAGCGATATTGACCGTATTTTTGGCGATCTCAAAACCTGGCTGCCCGACCTCCTGCAAAAAGTGGTGACCAGGCAGACCCAAGAGCCTTGCCTCATTCCCGAGGGGCCGTTCAAGGTCGATACCCAGCGTCAATTGGGTCTGAGCGTGATGAAACTGCTCGGTTTCAACTTCGACGGGGGCCGCGTGGACGTCAGCGCTCACCCCTTCTGCGGCGGTGTGCCGGAAGATGTTCGTATCACCACCCGCTACAATGAGAAAGAATTTCATACCGCATTGCTCGGCATTATCCACGAAACCGGCCATGCGCGTTACGAGCAGAACCTGCCGCGTGATTGGCTGGGCCAACCGGTTGCGCAGGCGCGTTCTACCGCGATCCACGAATCGCAAAGCCTGCTGTTTGAAATGCAGTTGGCGCGCGGCAGCGATTTCCTGAAAATTCTGCGCCCGTTGATTATCAAGCAGTTCGGTGAGCAGCCGGCGCTGGAAGAAAGCAACTTCATCCGCCTGAATCAACGCGTTAAACCTGGCCTGATCCGCGTGGATGCGGACGAAGTGAGTTACCCGGCGCATGTGATCCTGCGCTATGAAATCGAGAAAGCCCTGGTCGAAGGCGCTATTGAAGTGGAAGACATCCCGGCGCTGTGGAACGAAAAAATGCGTGATTACCTTGGCCTGGATACGGTCGGTAACTACCGCAATGGCTGCATGCAGGATATTCATTGGACCGACGGCGCTTTCGGCTACTTCCCGACTTATACGTTGGGCGCGATGTACGCTGCGCAACTGTTCCACAGTGTCCGTGAAGCGCTGCCTTCGCTGAGCAGCGACATCGCCGAAGGTAACCTGACGCCGTTATTCCACTGGCTGAAACAGAATATCTGGTGTCACGGCAGCCGTTTCTCTACTGATGAGTTGATCACCAAGGCTACCGGCGAAACACTCAACCCACGTTATTTCCGTCAACACCTGGAAAACCGCTATCTGTAATGCCCCCAGGCACGGGTAAAACCGTGCCTTTTCCCTCCTGCTTTGCCTACGCCCTTCCATAGAGCACTGTCTTTGCTTACGACACCTTAGCCGCAGAGTCTCGGTTGGTGGCTCCAGATATGTATGTTGTAACTAAAGTAACCATGCAGGCCAGCGCATTTCTGCCGGCCAGGCTATCGCGCGGCGTGTGCGCTAATCATCTCTATCAACTGCGAACGCAACTGAGGCGGCAGATCGTGACCCATCTTCGGGATGACCTGCAGTTGCGAATGGGCGATCGCTCTGGCGACGGCAACGCCACCGGCTTTACGCACCAGGCGATCGGCATTGCCGTGGATCACCAGCGTCGGTGCCGTGATCCGGCGGCTGTAACGACGCAAGTCGCCACTGCCGAGCAGCGCCGACAACTGCCGTTGCAGGCCTTCGGCATCCATCCCCCGCTTTAATAAGCGCCTAACCAGTATATCAAGCTCCGCCTCCTCGACCGGATAGGCCGGGCTTCCCAGTGCGCGCAACCCCTCTTTCAAAGACTGACATTGTTGTTGCGGCGTCGCATTTGCCGGCGGGCGCCGCAGCAACAGTTTCAGCAATGACGGTGCCGGCGGCGGCAATAACGGTTGGTTGGTGCTGGAAAACAAAATGGTCAGCGACTTTACCCGCAGCGGGTATTCCGCCGCCAGCACCTGAGCAATCATGCCGCCCATTGAGGCACCCAGCACGTGAGCCTGCGTTATTTGCAGGTGATCCAGCAAATGCACCGCGTCTTTCGCCATGTCTTCTAGCGAATACGGCACCTGGGTTTGCCAGCCCAGTTGAGCGCGCAATATCAACAGCCACAAGGGCTGCAACCTCTTACCCTGCGTCTTGCCGGACAGGCCGACATCGCGGTTATCGAAGCGAATCACCCGAAAGCCTTTGCCCACCAACGCGCGGCAGAAATCGTCCGGCCACAGCAGCATCTGCGCGCCAATGCCCATAATCAACAGCAACGGTGGGTGAGCGATATTGCCCCAGTCCTCGTAGGCTATCGGTACTTCGCCCTGCTCGGTGAGCCCGCGACGGATCGCGATATCGTTCATTTACCGTTCCTTTTTGCGTTATGGCGCGCCGCGGCAGGCCACCTCCCGCGGCTTGTACATTAGGTTACACGCCGAAACCAATCACTCACGGAAAGCATTCTGCCATTTACCTACTATCTTAACACCGGCCCCGCAGTGGGCTTGATACATGACGAGTAATTTGAGGATTCTTTGATGAAAAAAGTATTAGCTCTGGTTGTTGCCGCTGCAATGGGTCTGTCTTCTGTTGCCTTCGCTGCTGACGCTGCCACCACCACTACCGCACCTGCGGCGACGGCTACCACTACTACTGCTGCACCGGCTAAAACCACTCATGTGAAAAAACATCACGCGAAGAAAGCGGCAGTTCAAAAAGCGCAGTCGGCTAAAAAGCATCACAAAGCCACCGCTAAAAAAGCCCCGGCTCAGAAAGCTCAGGCAGCAAAAAAACACCACAAAAAAACCAGCCATAAAAAAGCTGCGTAACAGCAATCTGATGTGAGGCTCCCCTCACCAGTACAGAATTGATTTGTCCAACACCCGGTTCGCCGGGTGTTTTTTCATCGGGGGTTCTCATCAATGCTGCGCCGCTATTTATTTGAAATCATTCTGGTCGCCCTGATCCTGTGCGGGTTGATCGCCACCTTCTTTTATTTGTAGCCGCAGACTTTCTCCGGTTATAAATTATCGAAAAATCAATCACTGCCCATCTACACAACAGCTAAATCAGTCTATAGTTAGCATTCCGTGTGTTTATGGATGATTCGTATTTGCCAGGCAAGAGATCTATGCGCATAACCGTTTTGCTGTTGCTGTGCTCATTCCCGCTCGCTTTCTCCCTCTCAGCCCGGGCCGACAGCCCATCCGACGCGTCGACGGCTGAGCAAACCCGCTTATTTTTTGGTAAGGATGACCGGATAAAAGTCACAGAAACCGAGGGGTGGCCCTGGCAGGCAATTGGCCAGGTGGAAACCGCCAGCGGCAACTTGTGCACCGCCACACTGATTTCCCCCCATCTGGCGCTTACCGCCGGCCATTGCGTACTTGCGCCGCCAGGCCAATTGGATAAGGCCATCGCCCTGCGCTTTGTTGCCGGCAATAAGAGTTGGAAATACCAGACCGACAATATCGAAACGCTGGTCGACCGCAAGTTAGGGAAAAAACTCAAGCCTGATGGCGAGGGGTGGATTGTGCCGCCGGCTGCCGCAGCCTATGACTTTGCGCTGATCCGCCTGAAGGATAAAAAACCGCTGCCGATTAAACCTCTGCCTCTGTGGCAAGGCGACAGCAAAGCGCTAACTCTGGCGATGAAACAGTCCAAACGGCTGATTACCCAAGCGGGTTACCCGGGAGATCATCTGGACGATCTCTACAGCCACCAGAACTGTAAAGTGACGGGTTGGGCGCAACAGGGGGTACTTTCGCACCAGTGCGATACCCTGCCTGGCGACAGCGGTTCGCCCCTGCTGCTGAAAACCAACGACGGTTGGTCGTTGATCGCCATTCAAAGCTCCGCGCCGGCAGCCAAAGACCGTTACCGCGCCGATAACCGCGCGTTGGCAGTGACCGGCATACGCGATGCGCTGGACGCACTGGCTGCGGGAAAATAACAACGGGGGGTTCAGCATGCTGAACCCCCCGCTTAGTCAGGCCGAAAGCTGCTCGATAGTCTGCAAGATACGTTTGTCCGAAATCGGATAAGGCGTGCCGAGCTGCTGGGCGAACAGGCTGACGCGCAGCTCTTCGATCATCCAGCGCACTTCTTTCACCTCGTCATCCTGCCGACGTTTCGGCGGCAGCTTGTTCAGCCACTGCTGCCACGCCTGCTGCACCTGATCCACCCGCAGCATCTGCGCACGATCGCGGTGCGGATCAATCGCCAGCTTCTCCAGCCGGCGTTCAATCGCCTGCAAATAACGCAGCGTATCCGGCAGGCGCTTCCAGCCGTTGTTGGTGACGAACCCGCGATAAATCAGGCCACCAAGCTGGGTTTTGATATCCGACAGCGCCAGCGCCAACGACATGTCCACCCGGCCCTTCAGCCGCTTGTTGATGTTGAATACCGTGGTCAGGATCTGCTCGACCTGCCTGGCCACCCCCACCACCGTTTCATTCAACTCGCCGCGCACCAACTCCTGCAGACGCGCGAAGTTCTCTTCCTGCCATACCGGCCCGCCATGTTCGGCAATCAGCTTGTCGATACCGCACGAGATACAATCGTCGATCAGATCCAACACCTTGCCATAAGGGTTAAAATACAGCCCCAGCTTGGCTTTGTTGGGCAGCTTTTCATGTAGATACTTGATTGGCGATGGGATATTCAGCAACAGCAGGCGCCGCGTACCCTGCCACATCGCCTGTTGCTGCTCTTGCTCGCTGTCGAACAGGCGGATCGCCACGCTGTCTTTTTCATCCACCAGCGCCGGGTAGGCTTTCATCGAGTAGCCGCCGCGTTTCTGCTCATAAAACTCGGGCAGTTTGCCGAAGCTCCAGATATGCAAATTGCTTTGTTCCAGCCCATCATCCGCCACCGCCGACAGCGTCTCCTGCACTTTGTCCTTCAATTGCAGTTTCAGCGCCGTCAGATCTTTGCCTTCGAGCAAGGTTTTGTGATTTTCACCCACCACCCGGAACGTCATTTTAAGATGATCGGGTACCTGATCCCAGTGCCAGTCGTCTCGTGACACCGTCACGCCAGTCATACGCCGCAATTCACGCTCCAGCGCATCCAGCAGCGGCAGCTCCAGCGCGGTCACCCGCCCGAGGAAAGCCTCGGCGTAGTTCGGCGCCGGCACAAAGTTACGGCGAACCGGTTTCGGTAGCGACTTGATCAGCGCAATCACCAACTCACGGCGAATCCCCGGGATCTGCCATTCAAAGCCCTGATCTTCAATCTGGTTGAGAATAGGCAGAGGAATGTGAACCGTGACGCCATCGGCATCGGTGCCAGGTTCAAACTGGTAAGTCAGGCGCAGCTTGAGATTGCCCTGGTGCCAGGCGTTCGGGTAGTCCAGCGCGCTGACCTTGTTGGCGCCGTCCTTGATCAGCATCTCTTTTTCAAAACTGAGCAAATCCGGCTTTTGTTTACCGGCGGTTTTCCACCAGTTGTCAAAATGACGCCCGGACACCACATCGCTCGGAATGCGCTGATCGTAAAAACTGAACAACGTCTCGTCATCCACCAGAATGTCACGGCGGCGCGATTTATGTTCCAGCTCTTCCACCTCGGCGCGCAGCTTCAGGTTGGCGCTGAAGAAGACATGTCGCGTCTGCCAGTCGCCTTCCACCAACGCATGGCGGATAAACAGCTCACGGCACAGTAAGGGATCAATAGTGCTGTAATTGACGGGTCGCGCGGCGACAATCGGCAGCCCAAACAGCGTCACTTTTTCGCTGGCCATCACCGCGCCCTGGGATTTCGACCAGTGCGGTTCGCTGTAGCTGTGCTTCACCAGGTGCTGGGCCAGCGGTTCAATCCACTCAGGCTCGATACGCGCAGCGATGCGGCCCCACAGGCGGCTGGTTTCCACCAGTTCGGCCACCATCGTCCACTTCGGCGGCTTCTTGAATAAACCTGAGCCGGGGAAGATCGAGAACCGGGCATTGCGGGCACCGGTGAACTCTTGCTTGTCGGCATCCTTCTGGCCAATGTGCGACAGCAACCCGGTGAGCAATGCGGTATGCACGCTGCGGTAATCGGAAGGCTCGCTGTTAACCGGCAGCCCCAGCTCTTTCACCACCTGGCGCAGCTGGGTGTAGATATCCTGCCATTCGCGCACCCGCAGGTAGTTAAGGAAATCATTGCGGCACAGCCGACGGAACTGGCCGGAGGAGTGCTCTTTTTGCTGCTCTTTCAGGTAGTCCCACAGGTTAACGTAGGCCAGGAAGTCCGAGTCTTTGTCGGCGAAGCGGCGGTGTTTCTCGTCAGACGCCTGCTGCTTGTCCATCGGCCGCTCTCGCGGGTCTTGGATCGACAGCGCGGCAGTGATGATCATCACCTCACGCACGCTGCCGCTTTTTTGCGCTTCCAGCACCATGCGCGCCAGGCGCGGGTCGATAGGCAACTGCGCCAGTTGGCGGCCCTGCGGGGTGAGCTGATAATGGCCGTTTTCAGCCGTTTTAATCGCTCCCAACTCCTCCAAAAGACGCACGCCGTCCAGAATATTGCGTTTGTCCGGCGCTTCGACAAACGGGAATGCGGCGATATCCCCCAGCCCGAGCGACGTCATCTGCAAGATAACCGACGCCAGGTTGGTGCGCAGGATCTCCGGATCGGTAAACTCCGGTCGCGACAAGAAATCCTGTTCTGAGTACAGGCGAATACAGATACCATCCGACACGCGGCCGCAGCGGCCTTTACGCTGGTTGGCGGAAGCCTGCGACACCGGCTCGATCGGCAGGCGCTGGACCTTGGTGCGGAAACTGTAGCGGCTGATGCGTGCGGTGCCCGGATCGATGACGTACTTGATACCCGGCACCGTCAGAGAGGTTTCCGCCACGTTGGTCGCCAGCACGATGCGGCGGCCGTGATGCGACTGGAACACCCGGTTTTGTTCGCTGTTCGATAGCCGCGCATACAGCGGCAATACTTCGGTATGCGGTAAATCAAGACGGTTCAACGCGTCGGCGGTATCGCGAATTTCACGCTCGCCGCTCATAAAGATCAGGATATCCCCGGGCCCTTCGCGGCCAAGTTCATCCACCGCGTCGAAAATCGCCTGCAGTTGATCGCGATCGGTATCGTCGGCGTCATCCACCACCGGGCGATAACGCACCTCGACCGGATAAGTGCGGCCGGAAACTTCGATAATCGGCGCGTGATTGAAATGGCGCGAAAACCGCTGTGGATCGATGGTTGCCGAGGTAATGATGACTTTCAGATCCGGGCGTTTCGGCAGCAGTTCACGCAGATAACCGAGGATAAAGTCGATGTTCAGGCTGCGTTCGTGCGCTTCATCGATAATCAGGGTGTCGTACTGCATCAGCAGCCGGTCCTGCTGGATTTCCGCCAGCAGAATACCGTCGGTCATCAGCTTGACCAGCGTATTTTCACCGACCTGATCGTTAAAGCGCACCTTATAACCGACGCTGCCGCCGAGCGGCGTTTCCAGCTCATCGGCAATGCGGTTTGCTACAGTACGCGCAGCCAGGCGCCGTGGCTGGGTATGGCCGATCAGCCCCTTCACCCCACGCCCCAACTCCAGGCAGATCTTCGGCAACTGGGTGGTTTTCCCCGAACCGGTTTCCCCGGCGACTATCACCACCTGATGGTCACGGATCGCGTTCAGGATATCCTGCTTTTTCTGACTGACCGGCAGGTTTTCCGGATAGGTGATTTTCGGGCAAGAGACGGCGCGCGCCTGCACTTTCTGCAACGCCGCCGTAATGTCACTTTCTATTTCAGCGACGGCCGCCTGCTGAGCATCGGGATTTTTGATTTTTCGTGCGCCCTGCAGCCGACGTTGCAGGCGTTGTTGATCACGGAGCATCAGTTCGCCCAGTTGGGCAGAGGATGCCGCGAGCGGAGATTTCACGTTCGGTATTCCTTGTCTCATCGCTGCCGCATCAAGGTTTAGCAACGGTTTAATAATGTATAAGCACGTTTTCAGCTTTAGCCGCTCAGAATATCACAAGCCGCTTTTTCCCCATAATCCATCTGCTTAAGCGGCATTGGGTCATTCAATAAAATCGAACAAAGATCTCGAAATATTGCGCTATCACTGTTGGAAGAATGTGAATAGAGTGTACTGCATGCAAGGGACGCGTTGTCCTGATGTCACTGTCATAACGTAAGGAATTACCGATGAGCAAAGTATTGGTTCTCAAATCAAGCATCCTGGCGGGTTATTCTCAGTCTAACCAACTGGCCGATTTCTTCGTGGAACAGTGGGCCAACACCCACGGCAACGACACCATTACCGTCCGCGATCTGGCCGCACAGCCAATCCCGGTGCTCGACGGCGAGCTGGTTGGCGCACTGCGTCCTTCCGATACGCCACTGACCCCACGTCAGCAAGAAGCGCTGGCGCTGTCTGACGAACTGATTGCCGAGCTGCAAGCCAATGACACCATCGTTATGGCGGCACCGATGTATAACTTCAACATCCCGACCCAGTTGAAAAACTATTTCGACCTGATTGCCCGTGCCGGCGTGACCTTCCGCTACACCGAAAACGGCCCGGAAGGTCTGGTGAAGGGCAAACGCGCCATCATCCTTACCAGCCGCGGCGGTATTCATAAAGGCACGCCAACCGATCTGGTTGAACCTTACCTGCGTCTGTTCCTGGGCTTCATCGGCATCACCGACGTTGAGTTCGTCTTCGCCGAAGGCATCGCCTATGGCCCGGACGTTGCAACCAAAGCGCAGGCCGATGCCAAAGCCGTGCTGGCGCAAGTTGTCGCCGCCTGATGCTTCTCGCAGGGGCAATATGCCCCTGCCGAATCCTACCGATCTGCGTTAATACCTGTCAGACCTGCACTACCCTCATAAAAATTCCAGATTTGTATTACTGCTGCGCGCCAAACGGCGCGCTTTTTTATTTCTTCAACCACTGACCGTTAATGCCACGCACGTACTCTCCCGTGGGGGCACGCGTCACCAGCTTCTGCCCGGCCATGCGCGCCACTTCATCGATGGCAATATGGTTGCCGTCCACCACTTCCTGATATTTTTCGGTACGCCCGGCGTTAATACTTTTCACCAGCGCCAGGGTTTCGGCGTCCTGCTTGACCGGGGCAATATAGCCGCTGAGCGTCTCGCCCACCCGGCCCTGCTGTTTGGCTTCATCAAGCGTCAGCGCCATCGCCATACTGCTGAATAACCAAGCGACACCCACCAAGCCTAAATAACGTTTTTTCATTTTTGGCTCCTAGAACAGGCCGCTTTGGGTTTTCAGCAGATTATCGACGTCCTTATCCACCTTGATGTGTATTTCATGTTCGATCTTCACGTTCATATTGATGGTAATCGGGTCTTTGGGCGTCGCGACCTCAATACGCGGCACGCAGCCGCTCAGCAAAGAAGTGCCCAGAACGGCGACCAGCAAGGGCCCGCTGATGATTTTCATGGTTGTTCCCCAGATTTTGAGAGGGCCTGCTCAAGCCACTCCTGTAAATTGTCGCCAAAGCGCAGACTGCGCCATAGCTGAAACACGTTTTCCTGATGGGTATAGTTCAGGATAATCTCACGTTTGGCACTTTTTTGCGGGTTAACCCCGTCAATGTGCGCTTTTAGCGTCAGTTCGCCCAGATTGTCGAGATCGACACTGGCCCGCGAACGGTTGATCTCCATGTAGCGCAGCCAGTCTATCGCCGCACCGGTCGCCAGATTATTGCTGCCGATAGCATCAGCCATGTCTTTGTCCAGCCGCAGCGTCAGCATGCCGGCATTGGCGATCCACCCATTGCGCACCAGCCATTTGGGGTGATTGAGGTACAGAGGCAGCTCACCGTCGACCTTGCCGGACATGGCAAACTGTTTTGGCTTCAAGGCGGTAAACAGCGCGCTGAGATCCACTTTATCCAGTTTCAGCACCGCAGCATCATGTTGCGGCATACGCAACGCCGACAGGCTGATATGCCCGTTCAGCACATCCAGGCCGACATTGCTTAACGTTAACGGCGCCGGCTCGTTGTAGGGATAAAAACCCTGAAGATCGGCCGTGATATTCTGCATTTCGAACAGGTTGCTGAATGACTTGATGCGTAGCGTCACCGGCCGTTTGGCGCCCAATTGCCACAAATGATTTTTCAATCGGTAGGACATGACAAAATCCAGACCGCTCATCTCACCGTCTTTCAGCCACATGCCGCCATTGTTCACGACCCAGTGGCCACCGGCTTCAAATCCCTGTACGCGGGCGGCGGAAAAGGCCGACTGAGCATAAAACTCGCCGTCGCGCAGTTTGATATTGAGATCCGGCGAGATCAACGGCTGGAATACTTTCAGCGATTGTTTCGGCCACCAGCCTTCGCCGCGCAGCCGCTCGCCGTCCCAACGGCCATGCAAGGCGATGGGCCCAATCTGTTCCGCCTGCAATTTTCCCTGCCACTGGAAGCTGTCCGGCGTCGTACCTTTAAGCTGCAACGCCAGCACCGGTGCGGGTAAGTGACCACCGTCCGTGAAACTGACCTTGCCGGCCACCAGTTGTATATCGGCATTGAACGCCGGGTTCTGCTCGCCACGCTGCCAGCGCAGTGGCTGCCCCAGGCTGAGACGCGGCGCATCCACCGTCACCAGGCCATACTTCAGCTTGTCAAAGCCTGTGGAAAGACGGTCGAGAACAATCGTCGTGTCCTGCCAACTGCCGCTGCCGGCAACGTCCCAGGCCGCCTGCAACGGCGGTAACTGTCCCTTCCCCCAATAGCGCCATTGCCAGTTGCCGTGGTCCGGCCAAAATTCCTGCGCTTTACCGTCCAGATGCAGTTTAAAGCGGCCCCAGTAGCTGTCGCTGGCGCTGATGATGGCTTGCAGGCGGCCGGTAATGCCGCCGGCGGTAACCTTGACGCCGGCCAGCGGCAGGCGAGCCTCTTCCAGCTTCATTTCCGGCGTGGCGTTGCCCCATAAACGCAGCAACGATCCGGGCTGCAAGACCAGCGTCGGATTAAGGATAGTGCCACTGAGAATGCCGGGAATAGAGGCGGTCATGGAAAAATCGGCCAGATTAGCCTGGCCGGTCAGTTGGAAGCGCAGATCGCTGTCGATCAATCCGACCTTGCCCGGCCCCAGCGTCAACACCGCATTGCCTTTACCATTGTGGCCGGCGGTAATCACATTCAAACGAGCGCTAATTTGGGTTTCATCAAGCCCCTTGCTCCAGTCGTGCAGCGCCACGTTCAGCCCGCCGTTAAGCGGCTGCTGGCTATAGGGCCAACGCCACTCGCCTTGATTGATGCTGACCTGCTGCGGGGTGATTTCCCAGGGTAACGTCACCAGCGGCTTATCGTCGCCCTTTTCCGTCAGCGTCAACACGCCTTGCTGCTGCTGCCAGCGCATATCGAGCAGCAACGGTTTCTCGAGATAACCGGTTTGCATCTCGCCCTGCAACGCGCCCTGTGCAGGCAGGCTGTCCAAATCCAGCGGAATGGCAATCTTGCCGGTCAAATGCAGGGGTTTCGGGCTGTTGGGCGGGGTAAGCGTCATGCTGTTCAGCGTCAGTTGCTGATGTGTATCCAGCACGGCTTCGACGCTGAGGTTTTTCCCCTGATAGCGCAGGTGCTGGCCGCCAGCAGAAGCTTGTAATTGCAGCTTTCCGGCGTAGTGTTGCCACGGGATTACCGTGAAATCATTGATGGTGACATCCAGCAAAGGCAGCTGTTTTTGCAACTTATCAAGTGCCAGAGGAGCGCTGTTGGCGTCGCCGGCGGGTAATTTTGATAAACAGGCGCTATCAATGCTGAGTTTGTCGCCGATCAGTTGCCAGCGCCCCTGCCGATAAGTCAACCGGGTCGGCCCGACGGCGGCCAGCAAACAATCCTGCGCGGTAAACCGGGCGCCATCCAGTTGCAAGGCACCCTGCTGCCACCGCGGTTTACCCTGCAAAACCAACTGACTGCCCTGCGGCAGCCAATGAGCAAGCACGCGCGGCAGCCAGCGCGGCAGGGTTTGCCACAGCGCCAGCAGCAGGATCACAATACCTGTCACAATCCCTATGAATACTTTCAATCGCTTAGTCATTAAATGATTGCTTCATTCCTGAGTTAGGCATTGTCCCCCCAAATCGAACGCCATTTAAGGGTAAGTCTATGCCTGAATTGGCAATAATGATGGCACGAATTTAACATAGGGTGAAGTCGATAGCACCGGTAACACCTGCTCAGGCGGTTTTCCAGTCATCGATGCTACCCTTGTAGACTTTAGTTACATATTCATCATGTGAATAAGATATGTTTCAGATTTTTGTTATTGTAGTTACGGTTGTTCATTAATAGTCTTGCAAGCATTCTAACAAAAGTCAGCCGCGAGCTTACTGTACTAGAGAAGCCATTCCCCACCCCCCGTGGGGATTTTTTTTCCTCCCCCCACGTCCTTCCGCTACTCTTAATTCTGCCCTCAACAAAGCGTTTTACCCATACCGAAGATAAGCTAACCAATTGTAGAATTTACTAAAATCTGTTAAATTCGTCACAAAATCACGCGGGAGAAACCACGATGAAATTGGCGATATACAGCACCAAACAGTATGACCGTAAATATCTCGAACTGGTGAATCAACAGTTTGGCTATGAACTGGAGTTCTTCGACTTCCTGCTCAGCAAGAAAACCGCCAAAACTGCCGCCGGTTGCAAAGCGGTGTGCATTTTCGTCAATGACGACGGTAGCCGTGAAGTGCTTGAAGAACTGGCGGCACTGGGGGTTGAAATCCTGGCCCTGCGCTGCGCCGGTTTCAACAATGTGGACCTGGACGCCGCCAAAGAATTAGGCATCAAAGTGGTCCGCGTACCGGCTTATTCTCCGGAGGCGGTGGCAGAGCACGCCGTAGGGATGATGATGTGTCTTAACCGCCGCATCCACCGCGCCTACCAACGTACCCGCGACGCCAACTTCTCGCTCGAGGGGCTGATCGGCTTCAATATGCATAATCGTACCGCTGGGGTGATCGGCACCGGTAAAATTGGCGTGGCAGCCATGCGTATCCTGAAAGGGTTCGGCATGAAACTCTTGGCTTACGATCCCTATCCAAGCGAGCAAGCGCTGGAGTTGGGCGCAGAATATGTCGATCTGAAAACGCTGTACGCGCAATCAGACGTGATCACCCTGCACTGCCCGCTGACGCCGGAAAACCATCACCTGCTGAATACCGACGCTTTTGCGATGATGAAGAGCGGTGTCATGATCATCAACACCAGCCGTGGCGGCCTGATTGACTCCTCAGCGGCAATTGACGCGCTGAAGCAACAGAAAATCGGCGCGCTGGGGATGGACGTATATGAAAATGAACGCGACTTGTTCTTCGAAGACAAATCCAATGACGTGATTCAGGATGACGTATTCCGTCGCCTGTCAGCCTGCCACAATGTGTTGTTCACCGGTCACCAGGCTTTCCTGACTGAAGAGGCGCTGACCAGCATCTCGGAAACCACGCTGAAAAACGTCAATCAGTTGGATCGCGGTGAAAATTGCCCGAATCAGCTTAACGCCTGATTTTTGAGTGAGGGAAACGCATGAAAAAGTGCCTGCCGATGGCGTTAGCAGCGCTGTTATTAACGGGGTGTGGAATGAGCCAGAGCGGTAAAGCGATCACGGAAGACGACCTGTTACATCACAATTTCGTGCTGCAAAGCGTGGACGGCGTTGCGGTGAAGCCGCAGCCCGGTAATGCCCCAAGCATTGAGTTCGGTGAAAAAATGCATGTTTCCGGCGCGATGTGTAACCGCTTCTTCGGCAGCGGTCAGTTGCAAAACGGCGTGCTGACGGTGAAAAACCTGGCCTCAACGCGGATGCTGTGCACCGATGCGCAACACAATCAGTGGGATCAGACCCTCAACGCAGTGCTGGAAAAAGGGGCAAAAATCAGCCTCAACGCTCAGCAGTTAACGCTGAGCGGCGGCGACCATGTCCTGGTATATACCCTGCGAGACTGGGTGCAGTGATCCCTGTTCACCAGGCTGTGTGATCGGCCTGGTGTTCTTTCTTATCTTAACCGGCGGTCGAGCAAGCTCCTTTACCCAGGGCCCATTCCTCACACTGCTTACCGTTCGGCATCTGACACATTCTTACCGCCTCACCGTTTAAATTATGAGCCACGGTAGTGACGCCGCCAACGTTGGCGCAGTTGGCGCTGGTCTGTAACGTATTGATTCTTGCGCTGTTGCCCTGCTGAACTGGTTCTTCACTCTTGCTGCTACATGCGGCCAAAAGCAGTACGGCGCCGGCAAGCAGCCACGTTGATTTTTGCATTATTTCACTCCTGAACCCGGAACTGCGCTGTGTAAAATCGCCATTGCTGATAACCCGCGTCACTTTAAATGCGGACACGTTCAGTTATCTTTGATGCAAACCCGTTTAATCTAGCCTGATAAATTAATTATGGAAATATATTCCTGCAATTATTTGGCGTTTATTTGAACAAAATCGCCATTATTATCGTTACGGGATTTCTTTCTCTCAGATGCCATCCCGGCACCTAAGGTCGGTGACGTACTGCGGGTTTGCAGGCAAAGGCGTCGCCATGGCGAGGGGGCAGCGACAACCCAAGTTTGAAAACTTGCTGGCGAGCGAGGCGGAGGCTCTTGGGTTGCTGCGCATGTTTAGCTACCGGAGCGGGAGATATTGCGGGCCACCCTGTTGCAGGTTAATACATCCGCGACATTCAGGCTGTCGCCTTATTGGCCTTAATTTTAAATTGGCTGGGCACAACAACTCTTTATTTCCCGTTATTTACTCCTGGATGATTCAGCCAGCGTCACTGAATGCCACGCTGGCTATTTTCACATTAAAATAACAATCAATGCGCCGCCGTTTTCGACAGTAAATTAATCACCAGTACGCCGGCAATAATTAACACCATGCCGATCACCGCAGGCAGATCCAGCTTTTGCTGATAGACAAATACGGCCGCTATCGACACCAGAACAATGCCCATGCCCGACCAGATAGCATAGACTATCCCCAGCGGCATGGTTTTTACCACCATTGACAGCCCCCAGAACGCCACGGCGTAGCCCACGACAACCACCAGCGATGGCCAGAGTCGGGTAAAGCCTTCAGAGGCTTTCAACATGGTGGTGGCGATCACTTCCGCAACAATCGCCATGGTCAAATAGATAAATCCGCTCATCGTTTTTTCTTCTGTAAGTGAACACGTTCACCAGTATGGCGCGTCGCGAATAAATTGTCGTTAAACCACCCGGCTAATTCTCCGTTTGAAAACAATTTTTACCGAAAATATTACCTCGAGCGCGCGCCTTGTTGATTTTTCACCCGCCACACAAACGCGATAAAGGGCCAATATATCCCTCTGCTAGACTTTGCTAATTACTGCGAGAGGCAACTTTTGCAGCTTTTTGAGCAATGAAAGGTAAAGTCGATGATTACTACAGATGGTAATAATGCAGTCGCTTCCGTCGCCTATCGCACCAGCGAAGTGATTGCCATCTACCCGATCACCCCCAGTTCAACCATGGCGGAACAGGCGGCTGCCTGGTCCAGCGACGGCCGCCCAAACATCTGGGGAGACGTGCCGTGCGTGATGGAAATGCAGTCCGAAGGCGGAGCCATCGCCACCGTGCACGGTGCGCTGCAAACCGGCGCTCTGTCGACCTCATTCACCTCATCGCAGGGCCTGCTGCTGATGATCCCTACGCTGTACAAACTGGCCGGTGAACTGACGCCGTTTGTGCTGCACGTCGCCGCGCGTACCGTGGCGACCCATGCGCTGTCGATCTTCGGCGACCATTCCGACGTAATGGCCATACGCCAGACCGGCTGCGCCATGCTGTGCGCCAGTAGCGTCCAGGAAGCGCAAGACTTTGCGTTGATTTCCCAAACGGCATCCCTCAACAGCCGCCTGCCGTTTATTCATTTTTTCGATGGTTTTCGTACCTCACACGAAATCAACAAAATCGTGCCGTTGAGCGACGATACCCTGCGTCAGATGCTGCCGCAGGAGGCGATTGACGCCCACCGCAGCCGCGCTTTGTCACCGGACCACCCGGTGGTGCGCGGTACTTCCGCTAACCCGGATACCTATTTCCAGTCGCGTGAAGCCACCAATCCCTGGTACGACAGCGCCTGCCAACATGTGATTGATGCGATGGATAAATTCGCGCAAGTCACCGGGCGGGCATATCAACCCTTTGAATATTACGGCCACTCGCAGGCCGAACGCGTAGTGATCCTGATGGGTTCCGCTATCGGCACCTGCGAAGAAGCGATTGACGCCCTGTTAACGCGCGGTGAAAAGGTCGGTGTGCTAAAAGTACGGCTGTTCAGACCCTTCTCCGCTCGGCACCTGCTCAGCGTGCTGCCGGAAAGTGCCCGGAAAATCGCCGTACTGGACCGCACCAAAGAGCCGGGTGCGCTGGCGGAACCGCTGTATCTGGATGTGATGACCGCACTGGCCGAGGCCTTCAGCCGTGGCGAACGCGCGGACATGCCGATGGTGATCGGTGGCCGTTACGGCTTGTCCTCGAAGGAGTTCGGGCCGGACTGTGCGTTGGCGGTATTCAACGAACTGCAACTTGCCAGGCCGCGCCCGCGCTTTACCGTCGGTATTTTCGACGATGTGACCGGCCTTTCCCTGCCGCTCAGCGAAGAAACCCTGCCACCGCGCGCTTCGCTGGAGGCGTTGTTCTACGGCTTGGGCAGCGACGGCTCCGTATCCGCCACCAAGAACAACATCAAAATCATCGGCAACAGCACGCCGATGTACGCGCAAGGCTATTTTGTCTACGACTCGAAGAAGGCTGGCGGCCTGACGGTTTCTCACCTGCGCGTCAGCGAACAGCCCATCAATTCGGCCTATCTGGTCAGCCGCGCCGACTTCGTCGGTTGCCATCAACTGCAGTTTATCGATACCTACCAGATGGCGGAACGGCTGAAACCCGGCGGCATCTTCTTGCTCAATACGCCGTACCGGGCCGATGAGGCGTGGTCACGGCTGCCGCAGGAGGTTCAGGCGGTGCTGCAACAGCGCCAAGCGCGTTTCTATATCATCAACGCGGCAAAACTGGCGCGCGAGTGCCAGCTCGGAGCGCGCATCAATACCGTTATGCAGATGGCATTTTTCCAACTGACGCAAATTCTGCCGGGCGACGTGGCGCTACAGCAACTGCGGGATGCTATCGCCCGCAGCTACAGCAACAAAGGCCAGGAGATCGTCGAACGCAACTGGCAGGCGCTGGATGCCACGCTTGATGCGCTGATTGAGATCCCGCTGCAACCGATCGACGGCAGCAGCCCGCTGCGCCCGCCGATAGTCTCGGATGCCGCCCCCGATTTTGTCAAAACCGTTACCGCCACGATGCTGGCCGGGCTGGGCGATGCGCTGCCGGTCTCGGCCTTCCCGCCGGACGGCACCTGGCCGGTTGGTACCACCCAATGGGAAAAACGCAATATCGCCGAGACGATCCCGCTCTGGCAGCCGGATCTCTGCACCCAGTGCAACCACTGCGTTGCCGCTTGCCCACACTCGGCCATCCGCGCCAAAGTGGTGCAACCGCAGGCAATGGAGCACGCCCCCACCACCTTGCAGTCGCTGGATGTCAAAGCGCGTGATATGCGCGGTCAGAAGTATGTGCTGCAAGTCGCGCCGGAAGATTGTACCGGCTGTAACCTGTGCGTAGAGGTGTGCCCGGCGAAAGACCGCCAGAACCCGGACATCAAGGCGATCAACATGGCTTCGCGCCTCGATAATCTTGAGGTGGAAAAACGGCATTACGATTTCTTCCTGCAGTTGCCGGAGATTGACCCAGCGCAGATAGAACGCATCGACATCCGCACTTCGCAGTTGATCTCGCCGCTGTTCGAATACTCCGGCGCCTGTTCCGGCTGTGGCGAAACACCGTACATCAAGCTGCTGACCCAGCTCTATGGCGACCGGTTGCTGATTGCCAACGCCACCGGCTGTTCATCCATTTACGGCGGCAATCTGCCGACCACGCCTTACACCACCAACGCCGAAGGCCGCGGCCCGGCATGGGCAAACTCGCTGTTCGAAGATAACGCCGAATTTGGTCTGGGCTTCAGGTTGACGGTCGATCAGCACCGTAGCCGCGTGCTGCGGTTGCTGAATACGCTGGCGCCGCAACTGCCTGAGCCGTTGGTCAACGCGTTGCAGATGAACGATATCGCGCCGGAACCGCGCCGCCAACAGATCGCTGAATTGCGCGGCTTGCTGACGCAAATCGAAGGTAACGACGCCCGCCAGTTAGCGACCGACGCCGATTATCTGGTGGATAAATCCATTTGGCTGATTGGCGGCGACGGCTGGGCCTACGATATCGGTTTTGGCGGATTGGACCACGTCCTTAGCCTGACCGAGAACGTCAACGTGCTGGTGCTGGATACCCAGTGTTACTCCAACACCGGCGGCCAACAGTCGAAAGCCACGCCGCTCGGGGCGGTCACCAAGTTCGGCGAGCACGGCAAGCGCAAGGCACGCAAGGATCTGGGTGTCAGCATGATGATGTATGGCCATGTGTATGTGGCGCAGATATCCCTGGGCGCGCAGCTCAACCAGACGGTGAAGGCCATTCAGGAAGCGGAGGCCTATCCGGGCCCGTCACTGATTATCGCCTACAGCCCCTGCGAGGAGCACGGTTACGATCTGGCGCTTAGCCACGATCAGATGAAACAGTTGACCGCCACCGGTTTCTGGCCGTTGTACCGTTTCGATCCGCGCCGCGCCGACCAAGGCAAACCCGCGCTGGCGCTGGACTCTCGACCGCCAAACAGCGAGCTGACCGAAACCTTGCTGAAAGAACAGCGCTTCCGCCGCCTGAACTCGCAGCAGCCTGAGGTCGCCAGCGCGTTGTACCAGGCCGCCGAGAAAGAGCTGAAAGAGAAGTACGACTTCCTCAGTATGTTGGCCGGCAAGACGGAACAATCGTCCGCCGAGTAATCCTTCAGGGCGCGACCGGTTCGCGCCCTGTTTCCAACCAGCTTTGCCGCTGCGCTTCTTTTACCGCACCGCGCACATAGTTTTCTTTTCCCTGCCCTTGCGCAGCGTCGAACTGCACCTTCTCAATCACTGGCTGGTAACGATCTGTTTTCATTAGGCTATCTGCCTGAATCAACAGCGGCACGATGCGCACCCCAACCCGATCAAGGCTTGGATAGGGCCATTTCCGCCCTGCATCAACGTAAGGTGCCATAAAGTCCAACGCCGCCAACAACGAACTGCCCTGGGCCGTGCGGTAATGCCACAAGTCAATGTCCTGCCGCTGCGCCACCCCGGCCATCAGCACCAACGCCTGCAGATTGAAATAGCTGTAATGGAACGAACGGGTGCGTAACAATTCTTGCGGCTGCGAGCCGTTAACGGCAAGTTGTAAATCAAGCTTATGCTGCGTCAACGTCGCCATCTCCCGCACCACTTCATCACGCCCGAGCCAGGCGGCAATACCCGCCACCTGAACGGCGTACCAACTGCCGTGGTTATTCTTCGCGGCGGCTTCCTGCTTGCCGGCGGGGCTGTGCAACAGCCAATCGAGGTAGCTGCTAAACCATTGCCGCGTCCGGCTTTCATCGGCCACCGTCCAGCCTGGCGTCTGGCGCAACAGCAGCAGGCTGTCGACAATGCGGGTGGCGAAATAACGCCCGTCCAGAATGCCGTTACCACGGCCGCTGTCTCGCCCTGGAATACCCTGTGCGTAGTTGAGGTTCGGGTTCATCCGCGTTTGCGGGTTGATAAACCAGGCGCGGATCAACGCGATCGCCCTGTCGCTATAGCGTTGTTGCCCGGAGAAATAGCCCGCCAACGTCAGAATCTGTACCCGCTGAGTGAACTCCGCCAGCCGCACGCCATCACTCTGCTCGTTTTTACTGGCCGGATTCACAAGCCCATCTCGGCGCACCCAGGGCAACCCGTTCGCTTTGCCGGCATCCGGCCACCAGTAGGCACCGAGACTCAGGTAATCGTGCTTGTCGCCGCTGGCTGGGAGCAGGCCTTTCTCGGTCACGCTGAGCAAGGGTTTGTGCATCGCGCTGTCGGCGTCCTGCAGCAGCCGCTTATAGTTAGCGTCACCGCTGAGATGGGCTTTTACCTGCGACAGCGAAGGTTGCTGCAAGAAAATGCAGCACTCTGTGGCGTGGGTCGCAAACGACGTAAAATAAAGCAATAACCCGGCCTGCAAGAATTTACGCATAATCCTCCCTGCCATATGACCTCTTATACAGACTCGCCCTTGGGATAACTCCCGGCAAACCTACTTTATGTCAGGAGTGAAGTTCGGCCACGGTCATGGTGAAGATCAATTTCCCCTCACCCCGATTTGAATAATGATGCGGCACATCAGTGTTGGCGACAGCAGAGGAGCCCTCAGGAATAATCATCTCGGTACTCCCCACCTTCAGGTTGAGAACGCCCTGCTCAACATTCAGCAGCTCGAAAGTGCCTTGAGGATGGCCCGCAGAGGCAAACAGCTCATCAGGAAACATCTCCCAGCGCCACAGCTCAATCATATTCGGCCCACGCGTCCCCGCCAGCAAACGGGCTGTTCCGCCCGAGTCCCCCGTCCATAATGTAGGTATATCTTTTTTATCGATAAGGTAGGCGGAGGGCGCATCGGTGACATTAACGACATCGGCGACAGACAGGCCCAGGGCCGCCGCTATTTTGCACAATATGGCAATGCTCGGATTAGCGGTTCCTTTCTCGATTTCCACCAGCATCCCTTTGCTGACGCCCGCTCTACGTGATAGCTCATCAAGCGTCAATTTCTTATCTTTGCGGTGCTGTTTGATGGTGCTTGAAACCGCTTCATTGACAGTTTGAATGTCCGCTCCGTGTTCGGTCGATATATTGACTTTATTGGTCATTAGTCATTACCATGAAATAAATTAGTCATTATAGGATTATCAGATGTTTTCAGTTCTTCCGTCAATCGATCCCAAGGTTTCCTCCGTGGCGCCCGGCTTCAGAGCCTTAAGCATTGCGGTTGAAGCCGCACCTATTATCAACCCGAAGATTGCCGACCAGGCTTTGGAACAGGCTTGTCATTCTCTTTCTGCGGGTGACGCGCCCTGGGCTGAGGCTCATCTTGCCGCCTGGGGAGAGGCATTTACCCGATTCGGCGCCAAACCCAAACGCACCCCTTGTTCAGCGGAAGCTTTGCGCAAACGGGTTCTGCGAGACGGCTCGCTACCCAGTATCGACCCCGTAGTTGATCTTTATAATGCCATCAGCATTCGCTATGCCATTCCCGTTGGCGGGGAAAATATTGAAGCCTATGTCGGGCAACCCAGGTTGGTGGTTGCCGATGGAAGCGAACTGTTTGATACGATAAAAGACGGTGAAATGGCGCATGAATCGCCGGAACAAGGTGAAGTCGTCTGGCGCGACGATCTGGGGGTAACTTGCCGTCGCTGGAACTGGCGCCAAGGGGTAAGAACCCGGTTGAGCGCAGATGCCGGCAAGATGTGGTTTATTCTGGAAAGCCTGCCGGCCATGCCGTTACAGGCGTTGTATGATGCCGGCGAGGAACTGATAAAGGGACTGCATCAGATGATGCCAGGCGTAAAAACCGAACAGACACTGATTGGTTTCGATCTGGCTGAAGAGCATCAAACAAAGTAAAAAAGACGGCTTTCGCTCCTCATTGGGCCATGTCTGGGCTCATGCATAAAACGCGCTGGTATTCGTCGTAGTAATCCGTACCATACGCGACATACTTTTGCCTGCTGGTTGTTGTCAGCAGGCGCGAACCCATTTTTATCGCAAACCAGATGGGGCATGATATGCGCACAGGGTCTTCAAGGCCTCGGGGGCAAACAGGGAAGAAATGAATAATGACCCAAACCGCCTGTTAAATGCTAAACTCGCGGTCTACATGTCATGCCCCCATAGTGCCCCCAATTGAAAACGAGCACGATTTAAATGTCAGAAAAACAAACCGTTAGTCAAAAAGAGCAGTACAACCTCAACAAATTGCAAAAGCGCCTGCGTCGCAACGTGGGCCAGGCGATCGCCGATTTCAACATGATTGAAGAAGGCGACCGCATCATGGTCTGCCTGTCCGGTGGCAAAGACAGCTACACCATGCTGGAAATCCTGCGTAACCTGCAGCAAAGCGCGCCGGTGAACTTCTCGCTGGTGGCGGTCAACCTCGACCAGAAACAGCCGGGCTTCCCCGAGCATATCCTGCCGGCTTATCTGGAAGGTCTGGGGGTGGAATACAAGATTGTCGAAGAAAACACCTACAGCATCGTCAAGGACAAGATCCCTGAAGGCAAAACTACCTGCTCACTGTGTTCACGCCTGCGCCGCGGTATTCTTTACCGAACCGCCACCGAACTGGGCGCGACCAAGATTGCCCTTGGCCACCACCGTGACGACATTCTGCAAACGCTGTTCCTCAATATGTTCTACGGCGGCAAACTGAAAGGCATGCCACCCAAACTGATGAGCGACGATGGCAAGCATGTGGTGATCCGCCCACTGGCCTATTGCCGCGAAAAGGATATCGAGCGTTTCTCGGTGGCCAAAGAATTCCCCATTATTCCGTGTAACCTGTGCGGTTCACAGCCCAACCTGCAGCGTCAGGTGATTGGCGACATGCTGCGCGACTGGGATAAACGCTATCCGGGCCGTCTGGAAACCATGTTCAGCGCAATGCAAAACGTGGTGCCTTCACACCTGAGCGATTACAATCTGTTTGATTTCAAAGAGATTCACCACGGCAGCGAAGTGGTAGACGGTGGCGATCTGGCCTTTGATCGCGAAGATATTCCGATGCAACCGGTCGGTTGGCAGCCGGAGGATGCAGATGAAACTGCTCCGCCACTGGAGCGTTTAAACGTTCTCGAAATCAAGTAAACCCTGGCGCCGCCCGTTATCTGCGGGCGGCGTTTTTTCCTCCCGACAGTTTTCGATCCTGCTCACAATTTCAGCATAATTTATCGGACAGCACCACCTTTCCTCTATACTGTGTATTCATACAGTCATAAGGAGATTACCGATGAACATTACCCCCTGCTTATCCCATGTTTCCCTGGGTACCAATCATTTCGATGCCGCCGCCGAGTTTTACGATAGTACGCTCTCCGCATTGGGCTGTCGGCGAGTGCTGGAGCACCCTGGCGCTATTGGCTATGGCCGTGATTACCCGGAGTTCTGGTTGCAGGTACCGATCGATAACCAACCCGCATCTGCCGGTAACGGCGTGCATGTAGGCTTTTTCGCCACCAGCAAACAGCAGGTCGATGAGTTTTACCGACTGGCGCTGCAGGCCGGCGCGAAAGATGAAGGAGCACCAGGATCACGACCACACTATGGCGAAGCGTATTACGGGTGCTTTGTTCGCGATCTGGATGGGCATAAAATCGAGGCCAGTTTCTGGGACGAAAGCGCGGCCTGAAGGCGGTAAACTGCAGACAAAAAAATGCCGGTGGTTAGACCGGCATCGTATGAATCAATGTGCTATGCAGTAATTCTAAATAATAAGAAAGTAAGACAATTATGGAGCGCAACGCCCATCGCTTGACGTTGCATTCACCTGCGAGAGAGATCATGCCCCATTTCCGCCCGGCAAAAGTTGATATCGCTCAATGTTAACCGGGTTTTCGCGCTTTTTTGGCTACAGCCAGCGGCTGCGTTTCAACCACCAGGCCACGCCGAGCACCAACCCCGTCAGCATCAAGCAAAACGTGGCAAAACCAAAGGGATTGCCACCGCCGGGAATGCCGCCCAGGTTAACGCCGAATAATCCGGTCAAAAACGTGGTGGGCAAAAATACCATTGCCAGTAGCGACATGGTGTAAGTTCGGCGATTCATGGCATCGGCCATCACGGTGGTAATTTCATCGGAAAGGATCGCGGTACGCGCAATGCTGCCATCCAGATCGTCCAGACCGCGCCCCAGCCGGTCGGCAACATCTTGCATACGGCGTCGATCGTCATCATTCATCCAGGGCAACCGCTCGCTCGCCAGCCGGGAAAATACGTCGCGCTGCGGCGCCATGTAACGGCGCAACACAATCAGTTGTTTGCGGATCAGCGCCAACTGCCCACGTTCCGGGATTTGCTGCTCCAAAAGCGCATCTTCCAGATCGATGATCTTATCGTGCAGATCCTCGATAAAATCGCTGGTGTGATCGTTCAGCGCATCGGAAACCTCCACCAGCCAGTTGCCGCTGTTGGTCGGCCCGGCGCCGCTTTGCAGATCGTTCACCACCTGATCGATGGAGTACACCTTACGGTGCCGGGTGGAAACGATCAGTTTATCGGTCAAGTAAACGCGGATGGTCACCAACTGATCCGGCCGTGAGTTGGCGTTGAAATTAATGCTGCGTAACGTGATCATGGTGCCATCCCCCAGGCGGCTGACCCGCGGGCGTGAGCTTTCCCCTGATAACGCTTCTCTTACCGCATCCGGCAACAGCGGCGTAGTGTTCAGCCATTCAGCGCTGGCCGGATGCGCATAATCCAGATGCAGCCAGCAAGGCTCATCGCAGGTGATTTTATCATCGTAGTCAATCGATGTTACGCCACCTTTGCCGTCTAACTGGTAGGCATACACCGCATCAGGAACCTGTAACTCGCGCCCCTCAATGACATCCATTCCTTATCCCCTTCGCTTTTCAGTTACACCAGAGTCTAGCGTTAATGTTTTGCGACTCAAAGATAAAGCCGCTTGATGCTTGCCCCTGACTAGCACCTTATGCGCTAACATGGGTGAATAACGACCAACGCTCAGCCAGGCCCCCATGAAATACACATCGACGTTACTGTTGGCTTCTATTTTGACGCTTGCTCCTGCGCCATTCTATCCGCTGTTTGCCGCAGAAGATTCGCTCGAGAGTATCGCTGATGCCTATCAGCTCAAGCTCGGCGACTCGGCGGGTAATTTGCCTTACTACGTCGCAAAAACCCACGGGCGAACACCGTATTCCGCGTTAATCGTGCTGCACGGCCACCCCAGAGACGCAGGGAAAACGCTGGCTGCTGCCCTGAAGGCGGCGCAACTGGCAGGTAAAATCGACGATACTTTATTGGTTGCGCCGCTCTATCCGGTTCCCACCGCGCAGGCCAGGCGCTGCCATTCGCCCGGCGTTCCTGCGGCGCAGCCGGGTGATGCTTTGTGGAGTTGCAGCTCCTGGATCGAGGGTGGGTTGGATTTACAGTCAACAGTGAGCTCGTTTGCCGCGCTTGACCAATTGATCGCCGAACTGAAAATCAAATGGCCGCAGTTACGGTGGGTCACTGTCGCTGGGTTTTCCGCCGGCGCGCAGTTCGTGCAGCACTACGCCGGATTTGCTGAGGCACCTGGCGGCATGAGCGTGCGTTATGTCATTTCCGACCCCGGCAGTTGGCTTTACTTTGATCGCCGCCGCCCACAGCCGGTTGTCGACTGGCGCAGTTGCAGTCAGGAAAAAGGCTGCGACTTTACCTGGACGGAAATTACCGACGACGCGTGCCCGAACCTAAACCACTGGAAATACGGTATTGAAAAGCTCCCCGCTTTTCATGGTCAAACCAGCAAAACGGTGCGCCAACGCTATGCCGCAGCGGACATCACCTACATTGAGGGCGAAAAAGATACCGGCAACGCGCCCGGCACCTTCTACAAAATACTCGATAAATCCTGTGCTGCGCAGGCTCAGGGCCCCTATCGTCTGCAACGCGGTATCGCCTATGCGGCTTACGATCGGAATTTTATCGCCCCTGTCGCCAAACGTCAGCTGCTGATCGTCCCCGGCTGCGCGCACGACGTGTCTTGCGTATTTCCTTCCTCTGTTGCGCGTAGGGTGTTGTTTGTGGCGCCATAACCGCTATGGTTCTGCCACAAAAATAAAACCCCGCCATTTAGCGGGGTCTGATAAAAATGCATAGCAAATAACGCGGCAGATCAATGCTGCAAAATATACATTGTCTGGCTGTAGGCCACGTCCTCCGGGTTGGTGATCGGGTACCCTTTGACCCAAGGCTTGATCAGGCGACCGTTGGTGTACTGGTAAATTGGCGCGATCGGCGCCTGTTCCGCAATGATCTGTTCCGCTTTATTGTAATCCGCCGTCAGGGCCTTTGCGTTGGTTTCCCGGCTAGCCTGCGCCAGCAGATTGTCATACTTGGCGCTCTTGAACTTGGCGATGTTGCCGCTGTGGGAAGAACTCAGCAGCGACAGGAAGGTCGATGCCTCGTTGTAATCGCCCACCCAGGAAGCACGCACGACGTCGAAGTTACCGGTGTTGCGGCTGTCGATATAGGTTTTCCATTCCTGGTTTTGCAACTTAACGTCAATCCCGAGCGTTTTCTTCCACATCGACGCCACGGCAATCGCGATTTTCTGATGGCTTTCCGAAGTGTTGTACAGCAGCGTCAGCTTCAGTGGATTATTTGGGCCGTAGCCGGCGGCCTGCATCAACGCCTTGGCCTGCACATTCAGTTCCGCCTGCGATTGCTGCTGCATCAGGCTCACTTCCGGTTTGAACCCGGCGGTGACGTCCGGCGTGAAGTGATAAGCCGGCTTCTCACCGGTGCCCAGCACTTTTTCGGCGATAATTTTACGGTCGATCGCATAAGACAACGCTTTACGCACTCGCACATCATTGGTCGGCGCACGTTGGGTATTGAAAGCGTAATAATAGGTGCCGAGCTGATCCGGGGTATAAACCTGATCCGGGATATCTTTCAGCAACTTCTGGTACATATTTTTCGGGAAGGATTCAGTGATATCTATATCGCCGGCCAGATAACGTTTGGTGGCATTAGACTCCTGGTTGATCGGCACAAAGGTCACTTTGGTCAGCACGGTATGCGCATGATCCCAATAGTGTTCATTTGGCGTCAGCACCAGTTTCTCATTGACCACCCGCTCCTGCAGTTTAAACGCACCGTTACCCACCAGGTTGCCGACTTTGGTCCAGTCATTGCCGAATTTCTCCACCACCGACCGGTTCACCGGGAACAGGCTGAAGTTGGCGGTCAGGCTGACAAAGTACGGTACCGGTTTGTTCAGCTGCACTTTAAAGGTGTAGTCATCCAACGCCGTTACGCCCAGCTTATCGGCAGGCAGCTTACCGGTGATGATCTCGTCGGCGTTCTGAATTCCGGCCAGTTGGGCGAACCAGGCAAAGGGTGACAGGTTCTTTGGCTCAACCAGGCGTTGCCAGCTATAAACGAAATCCTTCGCCGTTACAGTGTCACCGTTTGACCAGCGCGCATCTTTGCGCAGCGTGAAGATATAGGTTTGATTATCAGTCGTCTGCCAACGGGTGGCTACGCCGGGGATCACCTTGCCGTTGGCATCCTGATTCACCAGCCCTTCGAACAGGTCACGTGCCAGTTGCGCCTCCGGCAAGCCCACGGCCTTGATCGGATCCAGTGAGGCCGGCTCATCTTTAATATGGCGAACAATTTCCTGCTTTTCCGCCAGAGTGGTGCCTGGGGGAACCTGCGCCGCCATCGCGCTGCTCAATCCTGCGCCGATAGCCACTGCACACAACGCCAAACGAAAACCTTGCTGAATTTTTCTTCTCGTCATTCTGATTCATCCCCGTTAACCATCTGAATTTTTTATCATATAGCACAAGATCCGTCTCACCTATAGCCCTGGGCGGACAAGATGCAAAAACTGAGGGCCAGACAATAAAAAATGCCCGTGCGACAACGTCGACACGGGCATTTTTGTTTCAGGGAGAGTTAGTCGTAAAGGTGAATGCTGTTGATGCGGTAGCTGAACTCTTCACCTTCTTCCTCGTCGAAAATGGTGAAGAAGCTTTGTTCGGCGAGCGGTTTAGAATATATATCGGTCTTCTGCATCTGGCGCGACTCGGCATCGTCATAACCATAGTCGAGATAGAAGGTGTTTTTCTGGTAGTCGACGTGCAGAGTAAAGGGATAATTGGACTCATCGCCACGCCCGTCATCATTCTTCACCACGCCGAACCATTCCCCCTGACGGATCTGGTTTTCCTCATCCACGCCGCACAGCAGCGTGATGGTATCCTTTTCATTTTCGCTATAGCTGGCAACTATTCTGGCTACTGGCATGTTAAATCCCCTGCTTGGTTATTGGGTTAGCTTTGCCGATAGTATAACAACAGCGAAATGACCGGCGCGGTTTTATTGTTGCCTGTGCCAACGCACAGCTCACATATCAGGCAAAGGTGAAACAATTGCTCTGGGAAAGATAAGCCAAAGCGTAATACACTGAATAAAATGATAATGACTCTCGACATTTAACCCAGGGACAACACCATGATCCAGCATCGACCGCGCAGTGAACGTGGCCAATTGGCCGTTGCAGGAGAGAATTACGGCAGTTCGCTGTTAGGAGCGCCGCTGCTCTATTTTCCCGCAGCCATCAGCGGGCCGGAAACCGGGCTGATCATCGCCGGTACCCACGGTGACGAGGGGGCCGCTATCGTCACCCTTTCTTGTGCGCTACGCAGCATTGCGCCAAACCGGCTGCGCCATCACGTGATACTGGCGGTCAATCCCGATGGGTGCCAACTGGGGCTACGCGCCAATGCCAACGGCGTTGACCTGAACCGTAATTTCCCCGCCGCCAACTGGCGCTCCGGCGATACGGTTTATCGTTGGAACAGTGCAGCGGAGGCACGGGATGTGAAGCTGTCAACTGGCGGCCGCCCCGGTTCAGAACCGGAAACCCAGGCGCTGTGCCACCTGATTCACCGGTTGAAACCGCACTGGGTGGTGTCGTTTCATGAACCCTTGGCCTGCATTGAAGATCCCGCCAGTTCCCAACTCGGTGTCTGGCTTTCACATAAGTTTGCTTTGCCGCTGGTCACCAGCGTGGGCTACGAGACGCCAGGTTCGTTCGGCAGTTGGTGCGCCGATTTGTCGTTGCCCTGCATTACCGCCGAATTCCCGCCGATCTCCGCCGATGCCGCCAGCGAGAGCTATCTTGATGCAATGGTAGAGCTGTTGACCTACCAGGATTAATTCTGCCTTGGGGCGAGATTGATCGCCCCATAGTCAAAATCCAGCCCCGCGTCGACGTCCTTCGCCAGCCAGGTCGGGCCATCCAGATCCACAAAGCGCGCCCCTGGAGCCAGTGGTAACGCCGCGTTGATCGCCCGTGAAGTACACAACATGCAGCCGAGCATAATGGCGAACCCCTGCTCCCGCGCCTGCTTAGCCAAAACCAGCGCCTCCGTCAGGCCGCCTGTTTTATCCAACTTGATATTGACCATCTGATAGCGGCCGATAAGCGCTGGCAAATCGCGGCTGGTGTGGCAACTCTCATCGGCACAAATCGGCAACGGGTGGATAAAGTTCTCCAGCGCGCCGTCATCGGCGGCCGGCAGCGGCTGCTCCAACATGGCCACACCCAGATCCGCCAACAGTTGGCAACGCGCAGCCAGGCCTTCCGCCTGCCAGGATTCGTTGGCATCGACGATCAGCGTCGCATCCGGCACCGCTGCGCGGATGGCCACCAGCCGTTCGCTGATCAGGTGATTATCCAGCTTGATTTTCAACAGCCGTGCGCCCTGCTGGTCGAGTTCACGCGCGGCGAACGCCATTGCCTCCGGCGAGCCGATGCTGACGGTTTGCGCCATCAGGATGCGTTCCGGCTCCGTGACACCGCTGCGCTGCCAGCGGCTCTGGCCGCTGAGGCGGCACTCCAGATCCCATAGCGCCGAATCCACCGCATTACGCGCCGCGCCTGCGGGCATCAACTGCTGCAACTGCTCACGCGTCACTCCCCGTTCGATAGCCGGTGCCACCTCCGCCAATTGCGCCAGCACCGAGGCTTCGCTTTCGTCATAGCGCGCATACGGCGTGCATTCGCCGATGCCGCGCACACCCTGCAGTTCAATCTCGACCACCACCACTTTCGCTTCGGTGCGGCTGCCGCGGGCAATGACAAAGGCGGTATGCAACGGCCAGGCTTCTGGGTAAAAACGCATGCTTCTCATAACGGCTCCTGAGCGAAAATAACGTATAAAAACGGGCTAACGGGCGGATGTTTTTTGGACACAACCTAATATATACAACTATTTAGCAAACTTTATATATCCAACCCACAATTGTTGACTTAAACTGACGCCAGGGCGTGAACCTAATGGTAAACCCAGCCATTGCGGCTATTTTATTAGGTTCATCCCCTTTGTATAAACACCTGTAAAAGGAACCAAGCCAATGACTCAGACAGTACATTTCCAAGGCAACCCGGTCAGCGTTGCAGGCCATCTGCCACAGTCAGGCGAACAAGCCAAAGCGTTCTCGTTGGTTGCCAAAGACCTGTCAGACGTAGCGCTAAGCAGCTTCGCGGGTAAACGCAAAGTCCTGAACATTTTCCCAAGTATTGATACCGGCGTTTGCGCTGCCTCGGTACGTAAATTCAACCAACTGGCCAGCGGTCTGGATAATACCGTGGTGCTGTGCATCTCCTCCGATCTGCCGTTCGCCCAGTCACGCTTCTGCGGCGCGGAAGGCCTGAGCAACGTAGTGACGCTGTCCACCCTGCGTGGCGCTGAATTCAAACAGGCTTACGGCGTCGAAATCGCTGAAGGCCCGTTGGCGGGTCTGACTGCGCGTGCAGTCGTGGTGCTGGATGGCCAGGACAATGTGCTGTACAGCGAGTTGGTGAATGAGATCACCAACGAGCCGGATTACGATGCTGCGCTGGCTGCACTGAAGTGATGTCACCCGAGCCGGCTTTCGCGGGCTCTGATAAACGAAACGGGCGCCGCGGCGCCCGTTTTTTATTCTTCGCTTTCCCCCGCCGCCTTGCGGCTGCTGAGGCCATACTCGCGCAGCTTGTTGGCAATCGCGGTATGCGAAACCCCCAGGCGTTTCGCCAGTTTTCGCGTGCTCGGGTAAGTGCGGTATAACCGCGTCAACACCGAACGCTCGAAGCGCTTGCTGATATCGTCCAGCGAGCCGTCCAGCACTTCGTCACCCAGAGACATCTCGACCTCAAATTCCGGCAGTACGATATCCTGCGGACGCAGCTCAAAGCCTTCCGTTTGCGTCAGCGCGCGGTAGATGGCATTTTTCAGTTGCCGCACATTGCCCGGCCAGCCGTACTTGCTGAGGAAACTCCCCAGATCGTTCGCCAACTTCGGCCGCGCCACACCCTGTTCGTCGGCAAAGCGCGCCACAAACAGCTCGGTCAACGGCATGATGTCCTGCGGACGTTCGCGCAGCGGCGGAATAGTAATGGTCAGCACGTTAAGCCGATAATAGAGATCCTCGCGGAATTCACCGCGTTGCACCAGCTCCGTCAAGTTTTTCTGGGTGGCGCAGATGACCCGAACATCCACGTGTACTTCGTGTTCTTCCCCTACGCGACGGAAAGTGCCGTCGTTAATGAAACGCAGCAGTTTGGTTTGCATGCGCGGCGACATTTCCCCGATCTCATCCAGCAGTACCGAGCCGCCGTGCGCCTGTTCGAAGAAGCCTTTCTTGCCTTCCAGCGCATTGGGGTAAGCGCCAGGCGCATGGCCGAACAGCTCACTTTCCACCACGTCATCCGGCAGTGCGGCGCAATTCAGCGCCAGGAACGGCTGTTTGCCGCGCGGGCTGCGCAGGTGGCAGGCGCGAGCCAGAATGTCTTTGCCGGTGCCGGTGTCGCCGACCAGCAGCAACGGCGCATCCAGCATCGCCAGTTTACGTGCCTGCTCCAGCACCTGGCGCATTTTCGGGCTGACGGCCACGATATGATCGAATTCGGTATCGTCGTTCACCGACAGGTTCTGTAGCTGGCGCCCCATGCGTGCAGTCGACTTGAGCATGACCACCGCGCCAACGGTGGCGTTCTGCTGGTTTTCGTCTTCCAGGTAGATAGGCGTGATATCCATCAGGAAATCCTGGCTGCGGATCACGACCCGTTCTGAGTGCGGCGCCGTTTGTTCGCTCTCCAGCCAACGGCTGAAGTTATAGCCACCAATCAGAGCCGTAGCCGTTTGATTGCGGATTTTATCTTCGCTGAAGCTGAACAACACCTGTGCCGCCGGGTTGGCCAACTCGACCTTGCCCCGCATATCAATCGAAAATACCGGCTCCGGCATCGACTCCAGCAGCGCCCGCAACGCACGGTGTTCGCGCTCGGACGGCATGAAGTTAACGGTGCGCACGTCAGTCACGCCTGCAATGCGACGGATTTCCGCCATCAGCGCGCGGAAGGTGTCAAAATCCAGCTGGGAAAAATTGAGGTAAATGCGGCCGATGGGATCGATTTCGATACCCCGTAAATCGATGCTGCGCGATACCAAAAGATCGAGTAATTCTCGAGTCAGACCGAGTCGGTCTTCGCAAAATACTTCCAAACGCATCAGTATTGGCCTTATCTCTGCAGGTGCGGGGATGACTGTCGATGATGATACTCTCTCACCCCGGGCGGTAGAAGCAATCTGTCAGCAAAAGTTGACAGAACTCTGATTTATCGCCGTTGTTGATGATTTTAAACGCAAGTAAATAACACCATCGGCGTCATTTTAGTTCATTTGCAGAGAGTTATCATAACCGGCAATAATTTTTTAGATAAATATAATGTGATCACAGGGCGATCGTCTTTCGTCAACCAGGGGTTACGTATTGAGCTGTGCGGTGGCTATTGATGCAGAAACAAACAACTGCGCCCAGGGCGGGCGCAGTTGGTGAGTTACTTGGCTTTATTGTCGTTTTTTTTCATGGCGTCTTTCAGTTGACCGAGCAACTGGCTGCGGAAATCCCCGAGCTTGGGCTTCTCACCTTCCAGCCACGGAAGCGGGCGGCACAGCTCCATCGCCTTGATGCCCAGCCTGGCGGTCAGCAAACCGGCGCCAATGCCTTGGGCTGCGCGAGCGGACAGCCGTGCAGCCAAATCCTGTGACATCCAATCCATTCCCACTTCACGTACCAGTTCGGACGCACCGGCAAAGGCGATATTCAGCAGCACCAAACGGAACAGCCGCAGACGGCTGAAATAACCCAATTCAATGCCGTACAACGCCGCAATGCGGTTGATCAACCGAATGTTACGCCAGGCGATAAATGCCATATCCACCAGCGCCAGCGGGCTGACGGCGATCATTAATGTGGATTCTGCCGCCGAACGGCTGATTTCACGACGCGCTTGATTATCCAGAACGGGCTGTACCAGCTTGGCGTAGAGCGCCACCACTTCGCGGTCATTTTGAGTTTCATGCAGCGAAGCCTGCCAGCGCTGTAACGCCGGGTGCCCCTGATCGAGGCCGGCCTGTCGTGCCAACTTCTCGCAGAATTCGCGCCCCTTGCCCAACCCGTGGCTGTGCAACAGTTCCCGCGCGACGTCGCGCTCTTGCGCACGCTGGCGCAGACGATACAACCGGCGCCATTCGGTCACGACCGACCCTACCCCGGCAAACACGATCAAGCCGCCAGCCACGCCGCCGCCCATGGCAATCCAATCCTGCTGCACCCAAGCGGTATGCACCCACTGCACGCCCTGCGCCACCACGCTGACGCCGAACAACGCCAACCCGGCAGTAACCATTTTGCGCCACAGGCTGCGTTTGGGTTTCAAGGCGGCATTGATAATGCCTTCGGCGCGCCCTTCCTCCTCTTCTTGTTCCAACTCAGGCGCGGCCGGGAAAAAACGCTCCGCCTGCTGTTCATCAAAGGCGACGTTGGCGCGCAATATCGGTTCTTGCGGCGGCTGCAACGGCTCTTCAAAATCGATACGCGGCTTTATCGGTTCGCTCATCGCAATTTATCTCCCAGTAAAAACTCCATCACCGCGTCCAGACGGATGTGCGGCAACGGGCTGTCCACGCTCATGGCCCGCGGACGAAACTCATCAAAGTGGAAACCCTGGTTTTGCCAGAAAGCCGGCCCAGGCAAACGCGCCGGCACTTCGCCGGGGAACACCGTCAGTGGAGCGCCATCGGCGAGGCGGTTGCCCTTCAAGGCCGGGATCCGCTGCCCCTGATGGTCGACGATGCCGCTTTCGGTCGCCTGTACGGAGGCCAATCCCACGCAATCCATGCTGATGCCCTCAAACGCCGCGTTCTGCCACGCTTCCTGCACCAACTGCTGCAACAACGACACCAGATTGGCGTGCTGGTCGGCGGTAATGTGATCCGCCTTGGTGGCGGCAAACATCAGCTTGTCGATGGTCGGCGAGAACAAGCGACGGAACAGCGTGCGCTTGCCGTAGTGGAAACTTTGCATCAGTTGGGTCAGCGCCAGACGCATGTCGTTGAACGCCTGTGGACCGCTGTTGAGCGGTTGCAGACAGTCAACCAGCACAATCTGCCGATCGAAACGGACGAAATGTTCTTTATAGAAGTTTTTGACGATGGATTGGCAGTAGTAATTGAAACGCGCTCGCAGCATGCCGATGTTGGTGTGCTTGTCAGCCTGCGCCAGCTTCGATTCGCCGAGGCTGTCGACATTGGGCCACGGAAAGAACTGCAGCGCCGGCGCGCCGGCCAAATCCCCCGGTAGCACGAAGCGGCCCGGCTGGATAAAGTGCAAGCCTTCGCTTTTGCAACGCAACAGATAGTCGGTGTAGGCCTGCGCAATGGCCGCCAACTTGTTCTCGTCAGCCGGCGCGAGCGGATCGCAACCTTTGCACAGTTCTAGCCAAGGTTTGGCCCACTCGGCGCGATCGCCCTGCAACAGAGCGGCCATCTGGCGCGACCAGGCCAGATAGTCCTGTTCCAACATGGGCAAGTCCAGCAACCATTCACCGGGATAATCGACGATTTCCAGATACAGCGTCGAGGTATCTTTAAAATGCCGCAGCAACGAGTCGTTGGAACGGTAGCGCAGCGCCAGGCGAATTTCGCTGACGCCGCGCGTCGGGGTCGGCCAACTTGGCGGGGTGCCATAAAGCTGCGCCAGCCCTTCATCATAGGTAAAACGTTGAATGCCAAGATCGCGCTGCGGAATGCGTTTCACGCCCAACAGTCGCTCTTCGCGCACTGGCGAAAACAACGGCATGCGCGCACCGCTGTGAACGTGCAGCAGTTGGTTGACAAAGGCAGTGATAAAGGCGGTTTTGCCGCTGCGGCTAAGGCCGGTCACCGCCAGACGCAAATGGCGATCCATCCCGCGGTTGACCAGCGAGGTTAACTCATTTTGCAGTCGTTTCATTGTTCTCCTTGGCTCCTCGGAGGTATTCCTCCGATTTCGCATTACATACCAGCAACCTAGCCACGATGCGTCTTTCTACTCTATCAATACTAGGTTAAATATGTAAATTAATTCATAATAAAATTAGCAACAAATTAATTTTTACTCATTACGCGTTTCTTATAAAAACCAGATACCCACTGTGATGAATGGCATAACGATTTAAGTCTGTGAAATACCTCACATGCGCTATCATTAATGTTAGCAACACATCTCGACTTACCACCCACTCAATGAAACAATCATTTTTTCATACATATAATTTAATGTTAGCGGAGGTAGTCATGCCTACAAATTACATATCAGACATTGTTTACATTAAATCAATGGCTGACCTAAAAAATACAATACCCGTGATTGAAGGCCAAGAAGTTTATCTTAAAGAGTATTATCAAAACCGCGAGCAAGGAGGTGGTTTTTTTACCGGACATCTAACACCCATTTCAGCCATTGATGATGGGGGCTATACCACAGTCTCGATAAATAATTCCACTGCAATTTGGCTAAGAAAAAACATTACAAACTTAAGTTTGTATGATGGTGGATGCGATCCAGATCTACAAGATAATTCTGACAGAATACAAAATATCGCACTAATACGAGGGAATAAAGCCGTACAGATACCAGCCGGATATTGGAATATTGGTAAGCCAATCATGTTTCCGGCAAATTCAGCAATAAGTTTATATGGTGAAAACTCTTACACTTCGCAGGCCGTTTTTAATTATGTAGGCAATGACATATCTAACCCATTAGATCCTACCGCCGTTATTAATATTGGCATTGGTAGTAGTAACATGAGCAGTGGTGGTTTTAACCTGAGCAACCTACAAATAATAGGGAACGGTAAAATAATCAGCGGACTGAGCATAAAATACGCCGGTTACATACAGTTAAAAAACATTAGTATACTTTACTGCAAAGGTGCCGGGTTGTATCTAGATAAGGTACAGGATAGCTATTTTAATTTTTTAGAAATTCAAGGCTGCGGGCGAAGCAACGGAAGCTATAACTCATATCAAGACATTACGAATACATCTAAAATGATGCTTGCACCTGTACATATCATCTCAACCATGGCAGATGACGAATGTAATATGCTTCGCTTCGAAAACTGTCAATGGGAAGCAAATCTCATCAGTCCAACGTTATATGTTCGAGGTGGCCTTGGGATTTGGGTGAAAAACCTTCACATGGAGCATAGAGACGGCCCGCTAGCGATGCTCCTTGGCAATAATCCCAATGCTAGTATTTTCTTATATATGAACAACTCAGGTGAGGTATTCCTTAACGAAATCCAAGCATCGGAAGTAAAAAGCCTTGTTTATGCCACAGGGTATGGTGTGGTTTACGTTACTAATGTAAACCGTGCAGGAGACATAACCCACAACACTTCAGGAAAGTTTTTTAACGTATTCCTGAACAGTTGCTGGTTGCAAGACATTAATTTTTCAACCAGTGTCAAAGCCATGATAACTAACTGCAGATTTGCAAGTCTCCGGTGGAGTTATCCTTCTTACCCTAGTACAATATCTGCCACTCAATTTTCTGGAGTCGTGGCCGTAAACAATGATGGCTCTAATACACGAATCGATTTCGTGGATTGTCAATATACAACTGTGAATTGCAATACAAGTAACCTTCGTTTCTTCGGTGGCCGTTGCAGCGGAAACTTTACGTATACGTCAAAAAATGGCTTAGGATCGGTAATTGATATGGATATTGAAGGAACCGCAAATGTGGATCTTCTCTATGGCTGCTCCTTTCAACCAGGAAAAACAAAATACACCGTGGCTAGAACCAATATTTCCCCACAGGAATATGGGAACAACCCACGCCCTATCGGCTCCGAATGGTTCAATACAGCGGTAACCGGGGACCAGGAAGGCGCGATTTACAGTTGGGTGAAAACCGCTGCCGGCTGGCGGCCCAATAGTCGCATCAGTCGCTTTGGTACCAATTTATCGTCAATGACGTTTTCTCAGCTTCCTGTTGCGATCTCCTGCAAAGGCACCGTTATTTTCTGTACCAATACTGCAGCCTCTCCCTCGGCTCAGGCCATTATCAGTGACGGCGCAGACTGGATCTATCTGGCAACACCGGGGACGAAAGTGACCGCCATCAATTAAAGTTTATGCCACCCTATCTGGGTGGCATTTTTGCACCCGCTACGTAACGACCAAATACCTTGTTCAAGCCTTTGCGAAACAGGGGTTCCAGCACCAGCGCCAGCACAAAGCGAATCGGTTTGCGGCCAACGGTCCGCAGCAGCCAGCCAGCCGCGCCGGCAGGGCCGTAATTCAGTAACGCCATGATGATCACTTTAGACAATGTCTTCAACACTGTACCTGCTCCTTGTTTGATTCCAGCGGATTTAACGGCGTTTGCGGCATAGGTTTTATTCATTTATCAATGCCCTCCGGCACGGTTGCTTGAAACAGGATGATGGCAGGCGCAATGCCTGACCTGCGCCACGCGCAGGCCATTGCACGCGAGGCAGGGTTACAGCTTGCGGAAACGGCTCTGTACGCCGAAGGTATCCGACGTGACATAACGCTCAACCTGACGCAGTTGCTGTTCGCCGCTACCCAACTCATACTCCAGTTGATCGAGCAACTGGCGCGGCGTCTTGTAGTTCTCTCCTTCGAAACGGCTGGCCGGCGCTTCATCCAGCACGAAAACCAGCGCGAAATAGGCCACCAGCGTGAAGAAGAACAGGCCGAAAATCATCGACAGCACCACTATTACGCGGATCAGGCGCACCGGCACATCGAAATAATGGGCCAGCCCGGCGCAGACGCCCTTCACCATGCCTTCCTCAGGTACGCGATAAAGCTTTTTACTGCCCAGAGTATTGCTCATCAAGACTGTCTCCAGTTCGGGTGTTCTGCATCAAGGATTTCTTCCAGCGCCTGAATGCGTTCACGCATGCGCTTGGCATCGTCGGCCAACTGCGCCAGACGCTGCATTTCCTGATGGCTCAGTTGAATGCCGTTTTGTTGCCGATTGCTGTAATGCAGCCAAAGCCAAATCGGTGCGACAAACAACACAAAGATTGTCAACGGAATGGCAAGTAGTAGAGCACTCATTTCTTTTCCTTCTTATTGCGTCTTTAATAGGCGGCCACCTCGCCGTGGCCGCTGTCGCCTTACTCAGTGCGGTTCATTTTGGCCTTCAGCGCCGCCAGTTGTTCGCTGATGGCATCGTCGGCTTTCAGTTCGGCAAATTCCTGGTCCAGAGACTTCTTTTTACCGATGATGACGCTTTCCGCTTCGGCTTCCATATGATCGATACGGCGCTCGAACTGTTCGAAACGCGCCATCGCTTCATCCAGTTTGCCGCTGTCGAGCTGGCGGCGCACGTCACGGGAAGAGGATGCTGCCTGATGGCGCAGCGTTAGCGCCTGCTGGCGCGCACGGGTTTCGGTCAGCTTGTTTTCCAGCTCGCCGATTTCACTTTTCATCCGGGCCAATGTCTCTTCCACGGTAGACACTTCGTGGGTCAGCGTAGAGATCAGGTCAGCCACCTTCTGTTTTTCGATCAGCGCCGCACGGGCCAGGTCTTCTTTATCTTTGCGCAGCGCAAGTTCTGCCTTGTCCTGCCAATCGTTGAGCTGATTTTCACCCTGCTCAATGCGGCGCAGCAGTTGCTTTTTCTCCGCCAGCGCACGCGCCGAGGTGGAACGCACTTCAACCAGTGTATCTTCCATCTCCTGGATCATCAGGCGCACCAGTTTTTGCGGATCTTCCGCCTTATCCAGCAACGTATTGATGTTGGCGTTCACGATGTCGGCAAAACGAGAAAAAATACCCATAATTCACTTCCTCTTGATTCTGATGGCGTCTGAAGCGCCGCGTTAAATAATACAGCTTGCCCAAAGACTTAATCAAAACTCGTGCCAACTTTTATTCCTTTGAATAATAACGATTATTTATTTTTGACTCTCCGCCAGCATGCTGTAGAGTGATTATTTTCACCAAACATTGGCGAATTTCATCATGAGCGAACAGTTAGAAAACCTGTTGGGCGAAGCGAACGCCTTTGTCGAAGTATTGGAGCAAGTCTCACAACTGGCAAAGTTGAACAAGCCGGTGCTGGTGATCGGTGAACGCGGCACCGGTAAGGAGCTTATCGCCCACCGTCTGCACTACCTCTCCAACCGATGGCAAGGGCCCTTTATCTCGCTTAACTGCGCGGCTTTGAATGAAAACTTACTGGATTCCGAGCTGTTCGGCCATGAAGCGGGTGCTTTTACCGGCGCGCAGAAACGCCACCTGGGTCGCTTTGAGCGCGCCGACGGCGGCACGCTGTTTCTCGACGAACTGGCCACCGCCCCCATGCTGGTGCAGGAAAAACTGCTGCGGGTGATTGAATACGGCCACCTGGAGCGCGTAGGCGGCAGCCAACCGCTGCAGGTTGATGTGCGGTTGGTGTGCGCCACCAACGATGACTTGCCTGCGCTGGCGGCAGCGGGGAAATTCCGCGCCGACCTGTTGGACCGGCTGGCGTTCGACGTCGTTCAACTGCCGCCGCTGCGCCAGCGGCAGCAAGACATCATGTTGCTGGCAGAACACTTTGCGATTCAGATGTGCCGCGAGCTGTCGCTGCAGTTGTTCCCCGGCTTCACCGAACGCGCCAGGGATACGCTGATCGCCTATAGCTGGCCGGGCAACGTGCGGGAATTGAAAAACGTGGTGGAACGTTCCGTATACCGGCACGGCACCAGTGCCAACGCGCTCGATGAAATCGTTATCAATCCCTTTGCCCAACGGGAAAACCCCCTCCCACTGCCGGAGCGCGAAACGCGCAATAACCGACCGACGCTACCGCTGGATTTAAAAACCTGGCAGTTGGAACAGGAAAAGTCGTTGATCGAAGCGGCGCTGCAACAAGGGAAATTTAACCAACGCAAGGCCGCAGGCCTGCTGGGGCTGACCTATCATCAGTTGCGGGGGATGCTGAAAAAACATGCACTCCTGCAAAATGGGGATGCGGAAGAAGATTAATGGGCAAAAAAAAGCCAGCACCCAAGCTGGCTTAAAAAACACTGGAAGCAATGTGAGCAATGTCGTGCCTTTCACGGCAAAACCACTAAAAGTGGCCTTCCGTGAACCGCCAAAAGATGATAATGGTTATCAGTATCATATGTAAAGCAATTTGTTGAGAATTCCTCTCATTACCACACAAATATTGTGCACTTACCATTCAGGGAAGGGATCGGCCATATCCAGCCAATAGTCCACCCCCGCCGCCATTTGGTCATCGCTCAACAGGCAGGCATCCAGCAAACGGGTGATTTCCGCCTGTCGCAAATTCTGGCCGATAAACACCAGCTCCTGACGCATATCGCCAAACGGCTCCACCCATTTCGCCTGGATCTGCGCCCGGGTTTCTTCATCTTGTGGCCAGTTCTCCTGCGCCAGCGCGCGCCAGAAGGTGCCCGCCAGCCCATAATGAGCGATGCCACCGGCCTGACTCCACTGCCCCGCTTGTCTCGGGCGCGTAGCCAGCCAGAAGAACCCCTTTGAACGCAACAGCTTGCCGCCTCCCCAGTCGCCGTTGATCATCCGATAAAACTTATCCGGCGCAAACGGCCGCCGCGCCTGATAAACAAAGCTGCTGATGCCATAGTTTTCCGTCTCCGAAACATGCTCGCCCCGCAACTCCTTCAGCCAGCCCGGTGCCTGTTGGGCCTTTTCGAAGCTGAAACTGCCGGTGTTCAATACCGCCTCCAACGGCAATTTACCGGGGGAGATGGGGATAATATTGGCATCCGGGTTAAGGCTCGCGAGCAGCGCCATCACTTCCCCCTGCTGTTCTGGCGTCAGCAAGTCGGTTTTACTCACCAGCATCACATCGCAAAATTCGATTTGCTCGATAAGCAGGTCCGCCACGCTGCGCAGATCGTCCTCGCCCAGGCTTTGCCCAGCCTCCTGCAAGGTCTGAGCCTGCTGGTATTGCTGCATAAAATTCACGCCATCCACCACCGTGACCAGCGTATCCAACCGGGCGAACTGCGACAGGCTTTCACCCTGTTCGTCTTCAAAGGTGAAAGTTTCCGCCACCGGCAGCGGCTCTGAGATCCCACTGGATTCAATCAGCAGATAATCGAAGCGACCGGCCTGCGCCAGTTCACGTACCGAAATCAACAGATCTTCACGCAGCGTGCAGCAGATGCAGCCGTTGCTCATTTCCACCAGTTTTTCCTGCCGGCGATCGAGCTGGACCTGGTTTTCGATCAGCGCGGCATCAATGTTCACTTCGCTCATGTCGTTGACAATAATCGCCACGCGCATGCCCTGGCGGTTATTCAGAATATGGTTCAGCACCGTGGTTTTACCGGCGCCGAGAAAACCGGAAAGTACGGTAACGGGTAACGGATTCATCAGGTTCCTCACTTAAAACTCATTGCGTAATGCCTGGTAACCGCGAACCAGTTCAACGTTAGTGGCGGCCACCTCTTCAGAAAATTGCAGTGCGCGGCGATCGACCTGACGATACGATGACAGATCGCTGTCGGCGCCGACGCGCTCGGTCGATGGGATATACAGGTTCTCCGGCAGCGTGACGCCATCCACCACCGCGTTGTACCGCACCACACAGCCGGAACGGATATGGCAGTTGAACAGCACGCTGTTGAAACCGATAAACACCCGATCCTCGATGCGGCACGGGCCGTGAACAATCGCACGATGAGCGATGGAGCTGTAACTGCCGATGGTGACTGCCGCGCCGCTTTTCGAGTGGATCACCACGCCGTCTTGAATATTCGAGTGAGAACCGATAACGATCGGTTCCATGTCGCCGACCGCATTCAGTTCATCGGCGCGGATCACCGCGTAGGGGCCGACGTAGACAAAATCTTCGATAACCACTCGGCCACAGATAATGGCGGTAGGATCGATATAGGCCTTTGGCGATACCTGCGGCAGGTGACCACTGGGGTTTTTACGCAGCATCGCTTTCCTCCCGCCAGCTCAGTTCGGCCACTGCATTGTGGGCATGCAGGCTTTCCTGATGCTCCACCCGCAACGAGAATCCCCTCAGGCCGCATTGACTGCGCAGCATCCGGTACAGACGACGCGCGGCGTCTTCGCAAAACATCAGGTTCTGACCGTTAGCCAGGGCAAATGCCTGTTCGTCCCGGCGTTTTACCAACGTTTGCGACGGCGTGCCCAGCGCATGCTCAATGCGATCGATTAAACTGATCACCGGTAACGCCGATTCACTGCCACTGAGCGTCAGCGTCACCCAGGCCCAACTCCGTTGGCTGTGTGGGGTCGCGGGCATTCCCTGCTCACCCAGCCAATCGATCACCTGCTGCCGATCGACCCTGTCCGACTCCTGTTCAAAATCAAACTGAAACTGCTGTTGCGCCAGTTGACGGCTGAGCGCCGCCGAGCTGGGACAGGTGGAGGAATAGGGCACGCCGACCGTCAGCGATAGCGTCAGAGTCTGGGTCAACGTGGCATCAATGCACAGCGGATAGGCTTTCCAGCCGCGGTGCGGCGAGAGTAGCGCCGGACGTGACACCAGCAACTCGCCGCGGATGCTCAGGTTGGCATGGTCGCTGTGTTCAGGCTGCGAAGCCAAAAAGGCATCCAGCGTTCGCCCGATGCGCTGCGGCGTCAGTTCGCCCTGCGCCAATTCATCCAGCGCAAGATACAGCCGCGACATGTGTATTCCCCGCACGCCCTGCCGACCGGCACGCAGATTGATCCCGGCATTAACCTTCGCCATCAGCGGTTTTCCCGCAAGCTCCAGCGGCAGCGCTATCTCTTGCATCCCGACCCAATCGAGCCCGACTTCACTCATCTCACCCCGCCAGGCCTGGGCATCCGGCAACGGCTGGCGGGGTGGAAGTGCAATCTTGTTCATACGTCCCCTTGTGGTTATTGATATCGTGCCTGAGGACGGCAACATGAATTTGTTATGTTATAACATATCATTTTGAAGATTTTTTGCCTGTGGCGGCAAACTGTTCAATCAAGTCGCAGAAAACTCTGCCATTTTGCTCAATGGATTGGGCAGTTCGCCAGAGTGCGATACACTAACGCTATTGCTTATTAACCCATGAAGCCTCTATGCGTGGTTTACCCCTTTGGATACTGTCATTGAGCTGCCTGGCGAGTTCCGCCCTGGCCTCAACACCGCCCGCGCCTACCGCGGCGCCGCCGTTGCCGGATATCCGCCAAAGCGGCTTTGTCTATTGCGTCAGCGGCATACTGAACACCTTTAATCCGCAGATGGCCAGCAGCGGGCTGACGGTCGATACCCTGGCCGCACAGCTGTACGATCGCCTGCTGGATGTCGACCCTTATACCTACCGGCTGATCCCCGAACTGGCGCAAAGTTGGGAAGTGCTGGATAACGGCGCAACCTACCGCTTCAACCTGCGCAAGGACGTGCCGTTCCAGACCACCGCCTGGTTTACGCCGACCCGCAAATTGAACGCCGATGACGTGGTATTCAGCTTTGAGCGCATGTTTAACCAAAAGCATCCGTATCATGACGTCAACGGCGGCGAGTATCCGTACTTCGACAGTCTGCAGTTTGGCGACTCTGTGCAAAGCGTGAAGAAGATCGACGATTACACCGTCGAGATCCGCCTGCAGGCGCCGGACGCCTCGTTTTTATGGCATATCGCGACCCATTACGCCCCGGTGATGTCGGCAGAATATGCGCAAGGCCTGACGCGTGAAGGCCATCAGGAAATGATCGATCGCGAGCCGGTCGGCACCGGGCCCTTCCTGTTAAATGAATATCGTTCGGGACAATATATTCGTCTGGCGCGCAATGACGTTTACTGGAAAGGCCAACCGCGCATGCCACAGGTGGTGATCGATCTGGGGGCCGGCGGCACCGGCCGGCTGTCGAAGTTGTTGACCGGCGAGTGCGACGTGCTCGCCTATCCCGCCGCCAGCCAGCTCTCGATTCTGCGCGACGATCCACGCCTGCGCCTCACGCTGCGGCCGGGCATGAACATCGCCTATCTGGCTTTCAATACCCGCAAACCGCCACTGAACAATTTAAAAGTGCGTCAGGCCATTTCGCTGGCAATCAACAATCAGCGCCTGATGCAGTCGATTTACTACGGCACGGCGGAGACCGCCGCCTCCATTCTGCCGCGCGCATCGTGGGCCTATGACAATGAAGCGCACGTTACCGAATTTGATCCCGCCAAATCGCGCGAAATGCTCAAGCAAGCGGGTATTGAATCGTTGAATCTGAAGCTGTGGGTACCCACCGCCTCGCAATCTTATAACCCCAGCCCGCTGAAGACCGCCGAACTGATCCAGGCCGATTTGGGCCAGGTTGGCATTAACGTCACTATCGTGCCAGTCGAAGGCCGCTTCCAGGAAGCGCGACTGATGGAGATGAACCACGATCTGACGCTCACCGGCTGGGCCACCGACAGTAACGACCCGGACAGTTTCTTCCGGCCGCTATTGAGTTGCGCGGCAATCCGCTCGCAAACCAACTATGCTCACTGGTGTGACCCGGGGTTTGACGAGGTGCTGCAAAATGCCCTGCTGTCACAGCAGTTGGCGCAGCGCATCGAAAACTACCAGAAGGCGCAAAAAATTCTTGAGCAGCAACTGCCGGTGTTGCCGCTGGCCTCCTCATTGCGCCTGCAGGCTTACCGCTACGACATCAAAGGACTGGTATTGAGCCCATTCGGCAACGCGTCATTTGCCGGGGTGTACCGTGAATCCGCGGAGGGGCCGAAAAAGTGATTATCTTTACCTTGCGCCGCATCTTGTTGCTGCTGATCACGCTGTTCCTCCTGACTCTGGTCAGCTTTAGTCTGAGCTATTTCACGCCGCGCGCGCCGCTGTACGGCGCCGCCCTGCTGGATGCCTATCACTTTTACTTCGTCAGCCTGCTGCACTGGGACTTTGGCGTTTCCAGCATTAACGGCCAGGCGATCAGCGAGCAACTGCGCGAAGTGTTCCCCGCCACCATGGAACTGTGCCTCCTTGCTTTCACTCTGGCGTTGTTTATCGGCATTCCGCTGGGGATTATCGCCGGCGTGATGCGCGGAAAATGGCAAGACACCGCTATCAGCACCTTTGCCCTGATCGGATTCTCGATGCCGGTTTTCTGGTTGGCGCTGCTGTTAATGCTGTTTTTCTCGCTGCACCTTGGCTGGCTGCCGGTTTCCGGCCGTTTCGATCTGCTGTATCAGGTCAGGCCCGTCACCGGTTTTGCGCTGATTGATGCCTGGCTGTCGGATTCACCGTACCGTTCCGAGATGATCGGTAGCGCGTTGCGCCATATGATATTGCCGATTACCGCGCTGGCGGTGGCTCCCACCACCGAAGTGGTGCGCCTGATGCGTATCAGCACCGACGACGTGCTCAACCAAAACTACATCAAAGCCGCCGCTACTCGGGGTTTGTCTCGCTTTACCATTATCCGTCGTCATGTGCTGCATAACGCGCTGCCACCTATCGTTCCCAAGCTGGGGTTGCAGTTCTCCACCATGCTGACGCTGGCGATGATCACCGAAGTGGTCTTCAATTGGCCGGGCCTCGGTCGCTGGATGATTAACGCCATCCGCCAGCAGGATTATGCGGCGATCTCCGCCGGCGTGATGGTGGTCGGCACCTTGGTGATCGCCATTAACGTCCTGGCCGATATTTTGGGCGCAGCAACCAACCCACTGAAACATAAGGAATGGTATGCCCTTAGATAACGTATACCGCGAAAAGAAAATGCCCAGCCCGCTGCTTTACACCTGGCGGATTTTTTACGGCGATGCCCTGGCGATGATCGGCTTCTACGGCGTGATCGCGCTGCTGTTGCTGTGCGTATTCGGCAGCCTGCTGGCACCTTATGCGCTCGATCAACAGTTCCTGGGCTATCAGTTGCTGCCGCCCTCCTGGTCGCGTTACGGCAACGTCTCCTTCTTTCTCGGCACTGACGATCTCGGCCGCGATATCCTGAGCCGTCTGTTGACCGGTACCGCCGCCACTTATGGTTCAGCGTTGTTGGTTACCGTTGCCGCCGCCTTTTTCGGGGTGATCCTCGGCGTGTTTGCCGGTGTTACCCACGGTCTGCGTTCGGCGGTATTGAACCATATTCTCGACACCCTGCTCTCCATTCCCTCGCTGCTGCTGGCGATTGTGGTGGTGGCGTTCCTTGGACCGAAACTCGAGCACGCGATGCTGGCAGTCTGGCTGGCTTTGTTGCCACGCATGGTACGCACCATTTACAGCGCAGTGCACGACGAGCTGGAAAAAGAGTATGTGGTGGCGGTGCGCCTCGACGGTGCTTCGACGCCGCAAATATTGTGGTATGCGGTGATGCCGAACATTGCGGCGGTGCTGGTGACCGAATTTACCCGTGCGCTGTCGATGGCGATCCTGGACATCGCCGCACTTGGTTTCCTCGACCTCGGCGCGCAATTACCTTCGCCGGAATGGGGCGCCATGCTCGGCGATTCGCTGGAGCTGGTGTACGTCGCGCCCTGGACGGTAATGCTGCCCGGTGCGGCAATCCTGATCAGCGTGTTGCTGGTTAACCTGTTGGGCGATGGCATGCGCCGCGCAATCAACGCAGGAGTGGAATAATGCCGTTACTTGATATCCGCAACCTGACGATTGAATTTATGACCGCCGACGGGCCGGTCAAGGCGGTCGATCGCGTCAGCATGACGCTGACCGAAGGTGAAGTCCGGGGTCTGGTGGGTGAATCCGGCTCAGGCAAAAGCCTGATCGCCAAAGCGATTTGCGGCGTAACCAAAGACAACTGGCGCGTCACCGCCGACCGTTTCCGCTTTGATGATATCGATCTGCTGCAATTGACGCCGCGCGAGCGACGCAAGCTGGTCGGACATAACGTCTCGATGATTTTCCAGGAACCGCAGTCGTGTCTGGATCCCTCGGAGAGCATCGGCCGCCAACTGGCGCAGGCGATCCCCGGCTGGACCTATAAAGGCCGCTGGTGGCAGCGTTTCAACTGGCGCAAACGTCGCGCCATTGAGCTGCTGCACCGCGTTGGCATCAAAGACCATGTCGACATCATGGGCAGCTTCCCCTACGAACTGACCGAAGGCGAATGCCAGAAAGTGATGATCGCCATCGCCCTGGCCAACCAGCCGCGTCTGCTGATTGCCGATGAACCGACCAATGCCATGGAGCCCACCACCCAGGCGCAAATTTTCCGCCTGTTGGCCCGGCTTAATCAAAACAACAACACCACCATTTTGTTGATCAGCCATGATTTGCAGATGATGAGCAAATGGGCCGATCGAGTGAACGTGCTGTACTGTGGCCAAACGGTGGAAAGCGCGCAGTGTGAAGATCTGCTGGCTGCCCCTCACCATCCGTACACTCAGGCGCTGATCCGCTCAATGCCGGATTTTGGCCGCTCATTGCCGCATAAAAGCCGGCTCAATACGCTGCCGGGCGCCATTCCATCGCTGGAACATCTGCCGATCGGTTGCCGGCTGGGGCCTCGCTGCCCTTATGCGCAGAAAAAGTGCATCGAGACGCCGCGCCTGCGCCCGGTGAAAAACCACTTATTCGCCTGCCACTTCCCGTTGAACATGGAGGAGCAATAACATGGAAACGCTGTTGGAAGTGCGCAACCTGACCAAAACCTACCGTTACCGCACCGGGCTGTTCCGTCGCCAGCACGTTGAGGCGGTGAAATCGGTCAGCTTTACCCTGCGTGAACGGCAAACGCTGGCGATCATCGGTGAAAACGGCTCCGGTAAATCGACGCTGGCCAAAATGCTGTCCGGCATGATTGAGCCATCATCCGGTGAACTGCTGATCGACGATCACCGGCTCGGCTACGGCGATTATCGCTATCGCAGCCAGCGTATCCGCATGATATTTCAAGATCCGAGTACGTCGCTTAACCCGCGCCAGCGCATCGGCCAACTGCTTGACGCCCCGCTGCGGTTGAATACCGATCTGGAAGGCCCAGAACGTGAACAGCGCATCTATCAGACGCTGCGCCAGGTGGGGATGCTGCCGGACCACGCCTATTACTATCCGCATATGCTGGCCTCCGGCCAGAAACAACGTGTAGCGCTGGCCCGTGCACTGATCCTGCAGCCCAAGGTCATCGTCGCCGATGAGGCGTTGGCTTCGCTGGATATGTCGATGCGTTCGCAGATCATCAACCTGATGCTGGAACTGCAGGAGAAACACGGCATCTCGTACATCTATGTGACTCAGCATCTGGGCATGATGAAGCACATCAGCGATCAGGTTATGGTGATGCACGAAGGGGAAATCGTTGAGCGTGGCAGTACCGCCGAAGTGCTGGCCGCGCCATTGCACGATCTGACCAAGCGCCTGATCGCCAGCCATTTCGGTGAAGCACTCACCGCAGACGCGTGGCGGCGCGACGGCGGCCGATTCTGACGCTTGCAGAAAACCCGCTTTCGAGCGGGTTTGAGTTTGATGACAAAGTTGTCTTTAAACCCGAGATACCCGGGCCTAGCGCACCGAGGGGCCATTATGGGACACATCCGTGTGTCCCACCCTACGGGCCGACATGGAGTCGTTCCAATTTGCTCCAGGCAAATTGGTCGGCGGGCAAGCCGCTACGACCCCTTCGGCACGCTCTCCCTAATAACAGGCTTTGTCAGCAGTCTGAAACCCGCTTTCGAGCGGGTTTTTTATTGACGAACAGCCCGCCGCGCTTATCCAATAACCTCAAATACAAATTACAATTTTGTTATATATCATTATATTTTATTCCATTCAGTTATTGATTAGCACTTAACATTATTTTATCTCGCCTATCGAATCGGTGAGGATATCCCCTACGTTGAGCTTATTAAACGACAGGATATCGCACTGATGAACAGCCCCCGCAATCGCCGACTCGCGCAGTTTCTGCTCGCTTTAGCCGCAGGTTTCTCTGTTTATGGTCACGCACTGTGTTGCGATGACCGCCGCTGATCCTGCCATTCCATGCCCGCCCCAGGGTATGCACCTCTTTTGTCTTGCCGCCGCTGCCTGTCGCACCGGTGGCCGTTGCTCATGATTAAGGATTACCGCCCTATGGAACTACTACGTCGACAACATAATGCCCAGTGGTATCACGAAACCCAAAGCAGCGTTCGCGGAGACCAACCGCTTGAGCCGCAGGCGGCCACTGTCCGCGACAGATTCTTGCTGGGGCTGGGCGCATTTGCCGACGAAGCGTTGAACACCGCACTGACCGCGCGCGCCGGGGTGTTTAATGCCTCGCACGCCAGCTATCACGTGCTGTTCCCGGATCATGTGGCACTGACAAGAATGGTGACATTGTCACCTTACGATCGCCTTAGTACCGCGCTGACCGTAGCTCAGGTGACTGGCGTTCAATCCCTTTGTAGCCATTACGCTGCTCGCCTCGCCCCGCTGCACAGCCCTGACGCCTCACGTGAAAGCAACATCCGCCTCGCCCAAATCACGCAATACGCCCGGCAGCTCGCCAGCCAACCGACCCTGATTTGCAGCAAAGCGCTGCAACAGCTCAGCGATGTCGGATTAAGCCCGGCGGATATCGTGACCTTCTCGCAGATTATCGGTTTTGTCAGTTACCAGGCGCGCGTCGTCGCCGGCGTGGCTGCGCTGGCCGGGCGGCCAACGGGCGTGGTGCCCGGTTTCCCGAACATAGAGGATGCCGAAGGGGTGGAATTCACCGAAGAGGAACTGGCGTGGCAATCGCGATTACCGCCGATAACCCTGGAAGACGCTCGCGCTGAACAGCTCGATGTGCTCGACCAAAGCCACCCGGACGCTCGCAGCGAACCTTATTATCTGCTGCTGGCCCACGATGCCCCCGCGCTGCGCGAACGCAACGGCGTCTTTAACAGCATCAACGCGGACGGTTACGGGTTGTCGGCGCGGTTGAAAGCGCTGGCGACGCTGGCCGTTTCGCGCATTAACGGCAGCCGCTACTGCACATCGACCGTAGCCCAGGATATTCAGGACGCCGCATTGGCAGGTGCCATCTTCACCGACATCAACCACGGGCTGGAAAGCAGCGATAACCCCGTGGCCCAGGCGGTGATCCGCGTTGCCGCAGATCTGACCCGCACACCGGAAAAGTTCACCCCGCGCAGCGTACAGCCGCTGTTTAACAGCGGGCTGAATCAGGCTCAGGCCCTGGACGTAATCCTCACCGGTGCCCTTTACGCCTGGGAAAACCGTTTACGTCAGACCCTCGGCGACACGCAGACGATCGGCGAGAACCAACCGGCATAATTACTGCAGCAGCCACTGGCTCGCGGCGTCAAAAAAATGCTGGGCCAACGGTGACGCCCGTCCCGGCTCAGCAATCACCACTGCCGCATGCCGCGACATGGCGGGAATGGCGACTGGCCGCCGCTGCAGGTCCGGCGTCATGGCCGGCAGCAGATTACCTTGCGGAAACAGGCCGCAGCCCAGACCAACAAAAATGCCTTCCAGCAGTTGGAAAATAGACGTGGTTTCCATGCGCGCATGCAGCGTCAACCCGGCTTCACGAAAGTTTTGATCGAGGTAACGACGGAAGTAACGTGTGGGTTCAGCCAGGCACAGCGGCAGCGCAGTGACCTCCGCCAAGGTCAAAGGTTTATCCCCCACCACATGCGGGAAATGCTGCGGATGGAAAACCAATTCGACGCCGGCGTCAGCCAAAGGCTGCGACTGAAAATGCAGCTCGTTCAGCGTCGCCAACTCAAAGAAGCCGATGCCGATATCCACGGTATGCGCCGTCAAGGCCTCCAGCAACTGATCGGCGCTCAACACCGCGACCCGATAGTCCAACTGTGGGAAACGCTCGCTGACCGCTTTCAGCATTTGCGCCAGTGAAATGCTGCACTGCGGCACAGCACCGATACGCAGGGTGCCGTTAAAGCCGTGCTTGAGCGATTCCACCTCCAGTTTCAACCCCTGATAAACCGATACAATCTCGCGCGCCCACGCCAACACACGCTCGCCTTCCGCAGTAAAACCTCCAAAGTTATTACCGCGGTTGATCAACGAAACGCCCAATTCTTTTTCCAGGTTTTTCAACCGCATGGATAACGTAGGCTGGCTAACGAAGCTGGCTTCCGCCGCCCGGCCAAAGTGGCGCTCTCGTTCCAGATTACACAAGTAAATCAGTTGTTTAATATCCATAAGGCGGCTCGGGAAATAATGACTGCCCTTAGTATATCACTGCGGGGGCTTTTGGGCGCTGTGCCCGATGGATCAGAGTTTCAGCTTCGCATAGTCCATCAGGCGCGAGAACATACCGCCGTTGTTTACCGGCTGCAGCACCACCAGCGGCAGGGTTTTCAACAGTTTGCCGTTATCGCTGATGCGGATCTCCCCAATCGGCTGCCCCTGTGCCAACGGGGCGTCAAGGCGCGACGGGGTTATCACATACTGAGCTTTCAACTTGTCCGCCTCGCGCTTTGGCAGGCTGAGGTATTGATCCTGCTCACTGCCCACCGGCACAAGGTGGCGATCGCCATACCACACTTTTTCCTGCCCCAGCGTTTGCCCGGCACTAAACAGATGCACGGTGGCAAAATCTCGCAGACCCCAGGTCAGCAGTTTACGGGCCTGATCTTCTCGCCCTTTTGCGCTTTTACCGCCCATCACGACAGCAATCAAACGCCGGTCGCCTTCGGTTGCGGAGGCAATAATGTTAAAACCGGCCGATTCGGTATGGCCCGTTTTCAGGCCATCAACCCGCAGGTTTTTATCCCACAGCAGCCCATTGCGGTTCTGTTGGGTAATCCCGTTCCAGGACAGCGATTTCTCGCTGTACATATGATATTCCGCCGGTTCGCTCATGATGATGGCACGCGAAATCACCGCCAGATCGCCGGCCGTAGTGAACTGGCCTGGCGCGTCCAGCCCGTGGACGGTTTCAAAATGGGTATTTTGCAGGCCAAGCTGAGTGCTTTTTTCATTCATCAGTTTGACGAACGCGGCCTGGCTGCCCGCCACGTAGTCCGCCATCGCCACGCAGGCATCGTTGCCGGAGTCAATAATAATGCCGCGACTGAGATCGCGCACCGTGACCCTGTCACCGGGTTTCAGGAACATCAGCGAGGAACCCTTGAACACCGGATTGCCCTGCGCCCAGGCGTCTTTGCCCACGGTCACCACGTCATCCAGGCCAATTTTGTGCTGATCGAGCGCATGATCAATCACCAATCCGGTCATCAGTTTGGTCAGGCTGGCCGGATTGCGCCGCTCGTCCGCATTGTTCTCCGCCAGTACCTGACCGGTGGTGTAATCCATCAATACGTAAGAAGCCGCGTCTATCGCCGGCGGTGTATTGAGAGGGAAACTGAGTGGCGCATCCGCCGCCTGTACCGCCAACGGCAGCCAAATTCCGGTTATCACAGACAATACTGAACGCTTCACTCACCCATCCTTAAATAAAATTCTAATATAATCCGCGAGATAGACTGCACTAAAGGAATGCTCAGCGGAATCATTAGTCTTTTTCAGGGGATAACATAGTGAAACTATTTGTATGTCCAGCCGAGGAGCAAGACAACGCGCGATAAATCCGCTCTATGCCGCGATTACCTAATTCTATTAGACGCTCATGCCCTACCCACCTAAACTTGCGACATAAATACCTATAACGATTAAAGAATCGTTTACTTTTTAGCTACAACACATGCGAAGACAATCATGAAATTCAAACCGTCAATAAAGCCGTATACCGGCGCGGCAGGCGGCTGGGGTTCACTCGAAGCCACCACGCGCTACGTGCTCGACAGCAAACAGACGCTGAAAAATCTGCGCAATCTGATGCGCGTGAATAAGGTGCGCGGCTTCGACTGTCCGGGCTGCGCCTGGGGCGACGACAATCACAGCACCTTCAGCTTTTGCGAAAACGGCGCCAAGGCGGTCAGTTGGGAAGCCACGCGCAGTGCGGTTGAACCGGCGTTTTTCGCCACCCACAGCGTCAGTACCCTGCAACAGCAAAGCGACTATTTCCTCGAGTATCAGGGGCGCATTACCCATCCGATGCGCTATAACGCCGAAACTGACCATTACCAGCCGATCGGTTGGCCGGACGCGTTGGCGCTGATCGCCCGGCACATCCAACAGATGGATAATCCAAACCAGATCGAACTTTATACCTCCGGCCGCGCCAGCAACGAAGCCTCTTATCTGTATCAGCTGTTCGGCCGCATGCTCGGCACCAGCAATTTCCCCGACTGCTCGAACATGTGTCATGAGGCCAGCGGCGTCGGGTTGAAACAAAGTATCGGCGTAGGCAAAGGCACTATTCGCATGGATGATTTTGAAAAAGCCGACGCCATCTTTGTGTTCGGCCAAAATCCCGGCACCAACCATCCACGCATGCTGCACAGCCTGAAAAACGCTGCCGCTCGTGGGGCGCGCATCGTCAGTTTTAATACCCTGCGCGAACGCGGTCTGGAGCGCTTCGCCGATCCGCAAAACCCTATTCAGATGTTGACGCCGGCATCTTCGCCGATAAGTTCTGCTTATTTTCAGCCCAACCTCGGCGGGGATATGGCGGCAGTACGCGGCATGGTGAAAGCTCTGCTGGAAAACCATCGCCAGCGTTTGGCTGCCGGTGAATCAGGCCTGTTCGATTTGGCGTTCATTGAGCAGCACAGCGTCGGCGTGGAAAGCTACCTGGCGCAGGTGGAGGCCACCTCCTGGGATCACATCATTCAACAGTCTGGCCTCAGCGAAGCGCAGTTGCGGCAGGCGGCGGCAATTTATCAGGGCGCCGAACGGGTGATTTGCACCTGGGCGATGGGCATCACACAGCATAAGCATTCGGTGCCGACGGTGCGCGAGATAACCAATCTGCAACTGCTGTTCGGTCAGTTGGGTAAACCGGGCTCCGGCCTGTGCCCGGTTCGCGGCCACAGCAACGTACAGGGCAACCGCACCATGGGCATTGACGAGAAATCACCCAAGGCGCTGCTCGACAGTCTGGAAAAACATTTCGACTTCTCCCCACGACGCGAGCCGGGCCATAACACGGTAGAGGCTATCGAAGCGATGCTGCGCGGTGAAGTGAAGGTGCTGCTGGCGCTGGGCGGCAACCTGGCGGCGGCCGCACCGGATACCGAACGCACCGCCCGTGCCCTGCGCTGCTGCGATCTGACAGTGCATATCAGCACCAAGCTCAACCGCAGTCATCTGGTCACCGGTAAAGACGCGCTGATTCTGCCAACGCTGGGGCGTACCGAGCAGGATCTGCAGGCCAGTGGCCCGCAGTACATCACGGTAGAAGATTCATTCAGCATGGTTCACGCCTCCGAAGGCGTCGGTAAACCGCTGGCGGATACCCAACGGTCGGAAACCGCCATTGTCTGTGGCATCGCCGATGCGGTGCTGGGCAACGAGCCGTTGGACTGGCTGGCGCTGGCGGATGACTATTCGCTGATCCGCGACCATATCGCCGCCACCGTTCCCGGTTTCGAGGATTTCAACCGTCGCTGCGATCAACCCGGCGGTTTCTATTTGGGTAATGCCGCCGCCGAATTGCGTTTCGCCACGCCTAGCGGTAAAGCGGAATTCAGCGCAGCCCCGCTGCCAAAGAGTCTGCTCCCGGATTTCGGCGGCAAAAAAGCGCCCTTTACGTTGCAAACCCTGCGTTCCCACGATCAGTACAACACCACCATCTATGGGTTGGACGACCGCTATCGCGGCGTGTATGGCCAGCGTGAAGTGCTGTTCATCCACCCGGAAGATCTGGCGGCGTTGGAGATGCAGGACGGTGAGTTGGTGGAGATCGAAACCCTGTGGAATGACGGCGTCATTCGCAAGGTGAGCGGTTTCAAACTGGTGAGCTACGATATTCCGCGCGGCAACCTGGCGGCCTATTATCCGGAAACCAACCCGCTGGTGCCCCTGGCCAGCTTTGGCGACGGTACCGGCACGCCGACTTCCAAATCCATTCCGGTGACGATCCGCCGCTGCGCGGCGCAACCGACACGGCGTATCGCCTGACCTGATGCGCCCGGTTTACGCCGGGCGCATGACGCTCTGCGGCCACCTTGCGCGCGGCGGTTTTCTTTCCCGCCTTTTGATCGTCGGATATTCAGTAAAATCGCGTGCTAACGCAGGAAAACCGTGACGTTAGGCTTGCCCGCAGCGGGTGATTCGCGTAAAACTGTCTGCCGCAAATCTTGCCACTCACAACCCATTCACTGGACGATATGTTTCAAGATAACCCGCTGCTGGCGCAGCTTAAACAGCAACTTCACTCTCAGACCCCGCGCGTTGAAGGCGTAGTAAAAGGAACTGAGAAAGGCTTTGGCTTTCTTGAGGTCGACGGTCAAAAGAGCTATTTCATCCCACCGCCGTACATGAAGAAAGTCATGCATGGGGATCGCGTGATCGCCACCCTGCACACCGAGAAAGAACGCGAAATCGCCGAGCCGGAAACCCTGGTCGAGCCATTCCTGTCGCGCTTTGTCGGCCGCGTGCAGAAGCGTGATGACCGCCTGTCCATCGTGCCCGACCATCCGTTGCTGAAAGACGCGATTCAGTGCCGCCCGGTGCGTGAACTGACCCACAACTTCCAGGCCGGTGACTGGGCGGTAGCGGAAATGCGCCGCCACCCGTTGAAAGGCGATCGCGGCTTCAACGCCGATCTGACCCACTTCATCACCGACGGCGAAGATCATCTGGCTCCTTGGTGGGTCACGCTGGCTCGCCATAATCTGGAAAAAGAAGCACCGGAGATGGTGGCCATCAGCGAACCGGACGCCGCGCTGCCGCGTGAAGATCTGACCGCGCTGAATTTTGTCACCATTGACAGCGCCAGCACCGAGGATATGGACGATGCGTTGTTCGTTCAGGACAACGACGACGGCTCACTGCAACTGACTATCGCCATTGCCGATCCTACCGCTTACGTAGAACAAGGCAGCCCGTTGGATGATATCGCCCGCAAGCGCGCCTTCACTAACTACCTGCCGGGCTTCAACATTCCGATGTTGCCGCGCGATCTGTCTGATAACCTGTGCTCGCTGCGCCCGAACGAACGCCGTCCGGTACTGGCTTGCCGCGTCACCATCGGTGCCGATGGCGCGTTGGCTGACGACATTCGTTTCTTCGCCGCCGAGATCGAGTCAAAAGCCAAACTGGTTTATGACGAAGTGTCCGACTGGCTGGAAGGCATTGCCGGCTGGCAGCCGCCAAGCAACGAGATTGCACAGCAAATCACCCTGTTGAAACGCGTCTGTGATGCTCGTAACGCCTGGCGCCACCAGCATGCTCTGGTGTTCAAGGACCGCCCTGATTACCGCTTTGTTCTGGGCGAAAAAGGCGAAGTGCTGGACATCATCACCGAACAACGCCGCACTGCCAACCGTATCGTTGAAGAGTGCATGATTGCCTCCAACGTGTGCGCCGCCATCGTACTGCGCGATCGCCTGGGCTTCGGAATTTACAACGTGCATACCGGTTTCGATCCGGCGCTGGTTGAACAGGCGGTTACCGTGCTGCAAGCCAACGGTGTGGAGGCCGATGCCGAGAAACTGCTGACGCTGGACGGGTTCTGCGAACTGCGCCGTCATCTGGACTCGCAACCTACCCAGTTCCTCGACAGCCGTATCCGCCGTTCCCAGACCTATGCCGAGATCAGTACCACGCCAGGCCCGCATTTCGGCCTGGGGCTGGAAGCCTACGCCACCTGGACCTCACCGATCCGTAAATACGGCGATATGGTCAACCACCGTCTGCTGAAAGCCATCATCGCCGTACAGCCTGCCGAAAAACCGCAGGACGACGTGACGGTCCAATTGGCGGAACGCCGTCGTCTTAACCGCATGGCGGAGCGTGACGTCGGTGACTGGCTGTATGCACGCTACCTGAAAGACAAAGCCGGCACCGATGAGCGCTTCAATGCGGAAATCATCGACGTGACCCGCGGCGGCCTGCGCGTACGCCTGCTGGACAATGGTGCTGTCGCCTTTATCCCCGCGCCGTTTATTCACTCGGTGCGTGATGAAATGGTCTGCAGCCAGGATACTGGCACGGTGCAAGTGAAAGGCGAAGTCGTCTATCGCCAGAGCGATACTCTGCAGGTCAATATCGCCGAAGTGCGTATGGAAACCCGCAGCGTGATCGCCCGACCGGCGGCATAATCTTGCGAGAGTAGCCCAACGTCATGTAAACACCGGCAGGGAAACCTCCGGTGTTTTTTTTCGTCGGTTGACAAGGCTACATCGGTGAAAGGGCCCGAATGATGTGAGGCGTCGGTATCGCCGTTTTACGTCCCTTACAGGTCCCCGCAACAGCGACATCACATTGTTTTTACGCTATTACTCAACCAGCATCACATTTCTCATCCGACCTGCTACTTTTCGCGCATAAAACTCCTATTTTTAATCTGTATTCATTCTCTATAAGAACACCTCTTTCTTTATCTCTGTACACCAAGGAGTTGTTGATCATGAAAAACGTCAAGTCCGGGATCATCTGGCTGGTGGTGGCGTTAGTCGGTGCATTTGCCTTCGCCATGCTGGCGCTCAGCCGCGGAGAGCATGTTAACGCGTTCTGGCTGGTGGTGGCTGCCGTCGCCTGTTACAGCATCGCTTACCGTTTCTATAGCCTGTTCATCGCCAAGAAAGTGTTTGAGCTTGACGACCGCCGTATGACGCCGGCGGAACGTCGTAACGATGGCCTGGACTATGTCCCGACCAACAAGTGGGTGCTGTTTGGTCACCACTTTGCCGCCATCGCCGGCGCCGGGCCACTGGTGGGGCCGATTCTGGCCGCGCAGATGGGCTTTTTACCGGGCACCATCTGGATCCTTGTCGGCGTAATGCTGGCCGGTGCGGTGCAGGACTTCCTGATCCTGTTCATTTCTACCCGCCGCGACGGCCGCTCGCTGGGTGAAATGGCCAAACAGGAACTCGGCGCCTTCGCTGGGGTGATCACCATGCTTGGTGCTCTGGGCGTGATGATCATCATTCTGTCTGCGCTGGCTCTGGTGGTGGTAAAAGCGCTGGCCGACAGCCCCTGGGGGCTGTTCACCATCGCCGCTACCATTCCTATCGCGCTGTTTATGGGCGTGTACATGCGTTTTATCCGGCCGGGGAAAATCGCCGAAATCTCGGTGGTCGGCTTCGTGCTGATGCTGCTGGCGATCATTTACGGCGGCAATGTCGCGCAACACCCTTACTGGGGCCCCTTCTTTACGCTGCATGGCACCACGCTGACCTGGGTGCTGGTGATTTACGGTTTCGTCGCTTCGGTGCTGCCGGTATGGCTGTTGTTGGCGCCCCGTGACTATCTTTCCACCTTTATGAAGATTGGCGTCATTATCGGGCTGGCGATAGGCATCGTCTTTGCCATGCCAGAAATGAAAATGCCTGCGGTATCACGGTTTATCGACGGCAGCGGCCCGGTATTCGCCGGTTCACTGTTCCCGTTCCTGTTTATCACCATCGCCTGTGGCTCGATTTCCGGCTTCCATGCGCTGGTATCCAGCGGCACTACGCCGAAACTGGTGGAACGTGAAAGCCACATCCGTTTTATCGGTTATGGTGCCATGCTGATGGAGTCCTTCGTGGCCATCATGGCACTGATTTGCGCCTCGGTGATCGACCCCGGTGTTTACTTCGCCATGAACTCTCCGGCGGCGCTGATTGGCACCACGGTGGAAAATGCTTCTCAGGTCATCAACAGCTGGGGCTTTATCATCACGCCGGAAACCCTGACGATGATTGCCAAAGACGTGGGTGAGCATTCGATCCTGTCGCGCGCTGGCGGCGCACCGACCTTTGCTGTGGGGATGGCGCACATCATCACCGAAGTGTTTAACAGCCGTGCGATGATGGCGTTCTGGTATCACTTCGCCATTCTGTTTGAGGCGCTCTTCATTCTGACCGCCGTCGATGCCGGCACCCGCGCCTGCCGCTTTATGGTGCAGGATCTGGTTGGCGTGGCGATCCCTCGGCTGGCCAACACCCGCTCATGGTTCGGTAATCTGGCAGGGACGACGGTGGCCGTCGCCGGTTGGGGGTTCTTTGTTTATCAAGGTGTGGTCGATCCGCTCGGCGGTATCAACACCCTATGGCCGCTGTTCGGCATCGGCAACCAGATGCTGGCCTCAATGGCGTTGATCCTCGGTACCGTGGTGCTGTTTAAAATGAAAAAACAGCGCTACGCCTGGGTGACCATTCTGCCAACCGTCTGGTTGTTCATTACCTCGATGACCGCCGGCTGGCAAAAAATCTTCCACGAGAAACCCAGCATCGGCTTCCTGGCGCAGGCGAAGAAATTCTCCACCGGCATTGAACAAGGCACACTGATTGCCCCGGCCAAATCGCTGAAAGATATGGAAACCATTGTCTTCAGCAACCAGATTAACGCGGCTTTGTGTGCGTTCTTTATGCTGGTGGCGGTAACCATGCTGGTTTCTGCGTTCTTTGTGATCCGCCGGGCGCTGAACGCCAGCCAACCTACGGCAAATGAGTCGCCAGTCGTCTTGCGTGAAGAAACTAGTTAAGCAGGTTGGTACCGAATGCCCCCTGCCAATCCTGCTCGAACTTTTCGACCGCCGCCTGTACCGCCGGAGCGGCAAGGAACTGTTCGGCTACATCGACAGGCAAGGTAATGGACTGGCAACCCGCCAGCAGGCACGCCAGTGCCTGCCGCGGGGTCTTGAAACTGGCGGCCAGCACCCGGGTGCCCGGTGCATGCAACGTCAGCAATTGCTGCAGTTCATGCACCATTTCGATGCCGTCACCGCCCTGCGCGTCCAGCCGGTTAACGTAGGGGGCTACGTATTCCGCGCCGGCCAGCGCCGCCAACAGCCCCTGGCCGGCACCGTAGACTGCAGTGCCCAGCGTTGGGATAGACATCGATTTCAGTTTTTTAATCGCCGCCAACCCTTCTGCGGTCGCCGGGATCTTGACCACCAACCCAGGCACTCGCTGATGAAGCAGCGCCGCCTCCGCCACCATGCGCTCGGCATCGTTGGCCATCACTTGGGCAAACAGCTTGCCGGTCCCGCCCAGTGCATCACGCAGCGCCGGCAGCACCTCCCAAATGGGTTTCCCCTCTTTGGCGACAATGCTCGGATTGGTAGTGACGCCGTGCAGCGGCAGAATGCGTGCCAGACGTTTTACAGCATTCACATCAGCGGTATCGAGATAAAGCTCCATGACGAACTCCTGCATCTTCTGTGGACGAACTCAAACTCTCATCATAGTAGGACAAAAGAACTTATGATTTTTGATCACAATCAAATCAATTTTCATTCAAAACCCCTTTAATATGAAAACCCAGTAATTGAATGGCTGATGACTTGCGCTCCTCACTCGGCAGCGCTATTCAATCCCTGCCGATCCGAGCATTTGCAGCGTAGTCTGCTCACATCGCTGGATATTCCGCTTTCTTTACCGCATCATCTTCTGACGCGTAGGGTGGTATTATTGCGCGAACAGAACATACTATTTAAACAATAAATATTAGCGGCCACACATTGGTAGCCGCACATCAGGTCGATATGAATTCAAGACAACAAACAATTCTGCAGTTGGTGAACGAACGCCAAAGGATCAGCGTCAGCGATCTGTCGCGCACCACCGGTGTTTCAGAGGTCACTATCCGTCAGGATTTGAACCTGCTGGAGAAGCGCAGCTATCTGAAACGGGTGCACGGTTCTGCGCTGGCGCTGGAAAGCGACGACGTCGATGCCCGCATGATGTCCAATTTTTCTCTCAAGCAGAAGCTGGCGCGATTTGCCGCTGCACAGGTTAACGACGGCGAAACCATCTTTATAGAAAGTGGCAGCACCAATGCCCTGTTGGCACGCTATATTGCCGAGCGCAAAACCATCACGCTGATCACTGTCAGCCACTATATCGCCAACCTGCTGAAAGAGAGCGATTGCGAGGTGATAGTGCTGGGTGGCATGTATCAGAAAAAGAGTGAGACCGTGGTAGGGCCATTGACGCGCATGTGCATTCAGCAAGTGCATTTCAGCAAGGCGTTCATCGGCATTGACGGCTACCATGCGGAAACCGGCTTTACCGGCCGCGATATGATGCGCGCCGACGTGGTCAACGCCGTGCTGGCGAAGGGCGTGGAAAATATCGTGCTGACAGACTCGTCTAAATTTGGTCAGATCCAACCCAATCCTTTGGCACTGCATGGAAAGGTTGATCGGGTGATCACCGATTCGCGCCTGGAATTGGAGTATCAACATCAGTTGAAACGCCAGGGAGTTCGGTTGGACAGGGTCAGCGATTAAACGCCCCATGGAACGGCGGGCATAGGTTGCCCGCCTGATGATCACTGCCCGTAATAGGCGTTTTTGCCGTGCTTGCGCAAGTAGTGTTTATCCAGCAGCGTTTGCTGCATGTTCGCCAGCCCAGGCGTCAACTGGCGTGAAAAAATCCCCATATAGGCAATTTCCTCCAGCACGACGGCATTGTACACCGCGTTCTCCGCGTCTTTCCCCCAGGTAAATGGACCGTGCGAATGTACCAGTACCGCCGGCATGCTGGCCGGATCCAATCGCCTTTCGCGGAAGGTTTCGACAATCACCCTGCCGGTCTCCCATTCATAACGCCCGGCGATTTCCTCATCCCGCATTGTTCGCGTACAAGGAATGTCACCGTAGAAGTAATCGGCATGAGTCGTGCCCCAGGCGGGAATATCCTGGCCGGCCTGCGCCCAGATGGTGGCATGTCGCGAATGGGTGTGCACGATGCCGCCGAGCGCGTCGAACTCAAGATACAATGCCCGGTGGGTATCACTGTCTGAAGAGGGTTTTTTATTGCCCTCCACCACCTTGCCGCTTTCGAGCTCCACCACAACCATGTCGTCACGGGTCATCACCGCATACTCCACCCCCGAAGGTTTGATCACCATCAGCCCTGCCTGGCGATCGACGGCACTGACGTTGCCCCAGGTGAAGGTCACCAGATGATGGTGTGGCAATGCCAGATTAGCGTCCAATACCTGCTGTTTGAGATCGTTGAGCATTTGTCTTTCCCGGTTAAGCCTGTCTGCGAATATTGTCGGTAGGCCGGCGACGGGGCGGTATGGCATAAATCGCTAAAGACCGCGTAGGCTTCTGCTGGATGCGGAGTTCTGTGGGGTTAGCGGCGAATTGCTCATATCAACGAAGGAGAGGCATCTGGAATTTCGGACTATTTACCTGTTTATTGGCCAACGGAAGCTTATAGTGAATTTGGGCAGAGAGACCGCTTTCAACTTTTTATTGTTCTGCCTTTAACAAATAATGCCATTTTTTATATCGATACTGTATGGGAGCCGATAGCAGGCCGAATTTATGGTTCACGCCTATACTTAAAGGGCACTTCCATATAGCCAATGCTAAGGAGAAGTCATTATGATGATTATCAATAAACGTTTCGCCACCGCCGCTCTGGCACTGACTCTGGCGTTTTCACTCAGCGCGTGTTCCAACATGTCCAAACGCGACCGTAACACCGCAATTGGTGCCGGCGCAGGGGCCGTAGGCGGTGCAGTGCTGACCGATGGCAGCGCATTGGGTACGCTTGGTGGGGCCGCCGTTGGGGGTATCATTGGTCATCAGGTAGGCAAATAACCTGCCCGGCCACTTCATCTACCTCTGCCGACAGGCTGGCAAAAGCGTTTTCGCTTTGACGCATTAAGCATAATAAAGATTATTTCAGGTCTGTTTTACCTTCAATCCATGGCGTTTTCGCCATCGACGGGCTCCGGTCCGACAGCACGACCTAAGCCATGCCGCAGCTATTACACCGCGGCATGGCACTCCGCCTGCAGCCGTTAACCGCCCGCCAGCTTGACCTTCATTCCTTTGGCTTCCAGCAACTGCTTAAGCAGATCGCGCTTATCGCCCTGGATCTCGATCACCGCGTCTTTGACCGATCCGCCGCAGCCACATTTCTTCTTCAGCTCTGCCGCCAGCTTTTCCAGCGCCGCATCGTCCAAGTCAATTCCGGTGATCAGGCAAACGCCTTTCCCCTTGCGTCCGCTGGTCTGGCGCTGAATGCGCACGATGCCATCACCCTTGGTTCGCTGCGGTTTGGCCTCTTCTTGCTTGATACGTCCGCTGTCGGTGGAATAAACCAGCCGGCTATTGTCGTCATTCATCTCGAGCCCCTCAGGCCAGGGAAGCGCGAATAGCGCTCAGCGTAGCGGCAGGATCGGCGGATTGGGTGATCGGACGCCCAATCACCATATAATCTACCCCGGCGGCCTGTGCCTGCACCGGCGTCATAATGCGGCGCTGATCGCCGGCTGCACTGCCTTCTGGACGAATGCCTGGCGTGACCAGTTGGAACTGACGCCCGCAGGCCGTTTTCAGCCGTTCAGCTTCATGCGCCGAACAGACAACGCCGTCCAGCCCGCAATCACGGGTCAAACGCGCCAACCGCTCAGCCTGCTCAGCCGGGGAAATATTGATGCCGATAGCCTGCAGATCCTCCGCCTCCATACTGGTAAGAACGGTAACGGCGATCAACAACGGCGCCTCTGCGCCATAAGGCAGCAACGCCTCTTTAGCAGCGGTCATCATGCGTGCACCGCCGCTGGCGTGGACGTTAACCATCCATACGCCCAGTTCGGCCGCGGCCGCTACCGCATGGGCCGTGGTATTGGGGATATCGTGGAATTTTAAATCCAGGAATACGTCGAAGCCACGATCGTGCAAATCGCGCACCAGCTGCGGCCCAAACAGGGTGAACATTTCTTTGCCCACTTTTAACCGGCAGTCCTGTGGATTAATGCGATCGACAAACGCCAATGCGGCGCCAATATCTGCGTAATCCAACGCAACGATGATTGGAGATGATTTTAAGTCATTGTTATTGATGTTATTTTCAGACTTCATTTCTTCTACCTTCTTTAAAATGGACATAACCAGGTAACAACCCACCAAACTGACCGCCGCATTCTACATGCCGGCCGGCAGAAATCCCAGCCGCAGCGCACCCTGCCGTTAAGTAATGTTAATCCATCGTTCGTCATCAAGCGTCAATAAAGCTTCAAAACCAATAGCGCAGACAGCGTAAAGCGCCGTAAAGATGCGTAAATTATCAATCAGATATTTTGAATAAGATACTCAGCATTATCAGATTTTAAATCCGCAGGGATGCTTTATTATTCAACTCATCGGAAGCGAGCTGCTTCCAACCTAAAAAAACTGACTGGAGTCACCCATGAAAACCATCAAATATTTTGCAACTGCTGCCGCCATCGCCCTGACCTCTTTCGCGACCTTCGCCGCTGAGCCGGTTAATTTGCAGCAGGCTAACGACCTGGCCCCTGCCGGTGTAGTCTCCGCAGGCCACGCGACGACCCTGAGCGGTCTGGAAGCCAAACTGGCGGCGAAAGCAGAAGCCCAGGGCGCCAGCAGCTACCGCATTATTTCCGCCGGCGGTAACAACCTGCTGAGCGGTACTGCCGTCATCTACAAGTAAGTCTCTTCGCTATAGGGCCCGGTACGCCGGGCTCTGCCTATTTCCCCGCCATTACGTTCATTATTCCCGCGCTCAATGTTACATAAATATTAAATTTTTATTACACCCTAGACTCTTGCTCATTACTGGCTTAGCTTGAAGGTATCTTCCCGCAGAAAGGCTTCAAAATGAGCGAGATATCTACACTAACCATCAAAATCCCTCTGGAACTCAAAGAGAAAATTCGTGCTATTGCCGCTGATAACCAACTCTCTCTGAGTGCTGAGGTGTGTCAACGCCTTGAAAGCAGCTTCGAAGCGCCGGTTAAAGCGGAAAAAACCGCTAAAAAATCGGATGAGTTGCACCACGGCGAAATCGATAATCAGGGGATTGAAGAAGAAATCGAACAGCCTCTGAACCAAAAAGAATTGAAAAAGCTGCGTCAGTTGCTGAAAGGCGGCGTGAAAGCAAGCAAGAAAAAGTAATTCCCTATACTACGAAAAACGGGGCGATTATTGCCCCGTTTTTTATTGCCCATCCAGCCCTCGAATTGGCTTAACCGATGCCCAGGCCCGACATGACGGGCAATGCCAATAAAGTGAATGCGCGGTAAAACCGCATTTATGACAGCGATAGCGCGGTTTGGTGCGGATTTGCTCACCCACCATGTCCCGCAGCAGCAGCAGACTCTCTTTTGCACGCCCATCTTCGGCGTCCGCCAGGTGGTAATCCATCAGACGGTAAAACACGCGCATGGTCGGATGACGCTGTAACTGGCGGTTGATATACACCTGAACTACGTCGCGCCCTTCATGCTGTTCGACGATCTCCGCCAGCATCAGTTCGGCGGTAGCGCCCGTATTTTCCTCAACGCAACGTTTGAGGAACTCCGCCCAATCCTGCTGGTTTTCCAAATGCTGATAACATTCATGCAGCATAGGCAGCGTTTCGCTTACCAGCTCTTTATCCTGATTCAGCACCCGCTGCAGAGACTCGACCGCTTTGGCGTATTCAGCCTGCGCCATGTAGATGCGGCCGACCATAATCGACACACGGGCGCACTGTTTATCCGCCGAGGCCGCACGTTTCAGCAGGCTCATCGCCTTATCGAGATCGTCACTGCCCATTGCCTGGAGCGCCAGCTCACAGTAGAAATGCGCGATCTCGATACGTTGTTTGTCTTTACCCAGCTTGACCAGTTTTTCCGCCACGTCGATCGCTTTCAGCCAGTCGCTGGTTGCCTGGTGGATCACCAGTAATTGCTGCAGCGCCGAGATACGGAAATCCTCTTCGCCGACCAACTGGCCGAACATGTCTTCCGCGCGATCGTACATGCCGGCGGCCATATAGTCGCGGCCCAGCTGTTGCACCGCCAGCAGGCGTTGTTCGAAAGTGAGGGAAGCGCTTTCCATCAGCGCCTGATGGATGCGTATTGCGCGGTCGACCTCGCCGCGCGAGCGGAACAGGTTACCCAGCGTAAGGTGGGCCTCAACGGTAGTACTGTCCTCTTTCAACATATCGAGGAACAGATCGACCGCTTTATCCTGCTGATTGGAAAGCAGGAAGTTAACCCCAGCCACGTACTCACGCGACAGACGGTTGGCTTCCTGTTGTTTATCCTGTTGAGCACTTCTGCGCCCCATGTACCAACCGTACGCGGCAGCCACGGGCAGCAACAGAAACAACAGCTCTAACATAGAAGATTATTCCTTGCTGACAACGGACTGAGCTGCCGGCTCAGCAGGTTGTTCAAGCTGCAGTTCCAGCCTCTTGACTTTGCGTTCGGCTCGCCCCAGCGCAATGCGGGTACGCAGATAAAACAGGCCGCAAATGACCCAGCCGAGAACAAAGCCGGCGCCAAACAACGCAGCCAACAGGGTCGATATACGATAATCGCCCTGAGCAACCAGGTAATTAAAACTCACAACCTGATCGTTATGCGCGCCCAACGTGACAGAAATCACGAAAACCACCAGAACCAACAAAAAAATCAGCAAATATTTCACATTCTTTCCCGCGATGCCGAGTTAATCGGATGAATTATACCCGATGTATTTCAAGTTGCCGCCTGGCGGCGACTCGAAAGACGAAAGGTATATGCCAATACGTGGCGTCCCTCCCATTAAGTTAGCATTTCCCATCGTGCCAGGGAAACCCTGCGGCACGATAAAACCAGATATCTGCCGGCATATTCGACAGTAAATGGCGCTCCCAGGGAAATTAATGAGAAAGCTTCTCAAAATAATGAATTTATAAAGATATGGGGGCAATCATCGCAATTGCAATGATTGGCGAATGTAAGCGATTAATACGGCGCCTGCCCGGCGCCGTGATAAGTGACCATGTCACCTAAAGTTTTCTTCCGGAGGTTCTTTCCACCACTTCCTGTTGCTCCTGAGGAGGCAGCGTCAGCGGGCCAAACCAGCGCTGCGCCAGCCAGCAGGCAATCGTCACCAGCAACCAGCTGATCAATGTCGCCATCGCCAGGTCGCGCGGCCAGTGCATGCCCAGCAGCAAACGGCTGCCCATCACGCCGGTCGCCCACAGCATCAGCAATGCGACGGTTTTGTAATGACGACGCGGCCACAACAGCCCCACTCCCAGCAATGCCCAAGTGGCGGCGAACAGAGTATGCCCAGAAGGAAAGGCGAAGCCGGTTTCAAACTGCCAGTGCTTACGCAGCCAGACGGGTACCAGCGGCTGATCCTGCAACTGTTCCGCCACCAGCGCGCTGCGTTCTTTGCGATGCAACGAGTAAAAGTATTTTCCGTCCACGCCGTGATTTTGCTCCAACCAGACGACAAAGGGCCGCGGTTCCTGTACCCGATCCTTGATCAGCGATTTAACGCCCTGGCCGATCAATACCGCGGCAGAGAGCAAAATGACCAGACCAATGGCAGCCTTGAGGCGAAAGCGCAAACACCAAAGGAACCAGGCAGAAAGAATAATGCTAGTGATGATTCCCCACGGCGAGGTCACGGTTTCGGTCACCCAATAAAGGCCTTTCAGCAAGGGTTCGTTGCCGCCCGGCTGCCATTGCCAGCCGGATAACCACACGGCCAGCGGCATCAGCAACAGCACTATCGCCCCCGCTGCCGTGCGTTTTGCTATCTCAAACATTCCACGTATCCTTTGTTTAAGCCAAGGGCCAGTGTAACAATCTTGCAATATCGATAACACTCGAAAAATTAAACAGATAACAAACCTGTCGCAATAATAATGGGCTGAAAACGCCGGATGCTGGTTTGCTGAGCACCTCAGGGCAAGAAGTTATGGCAAAATAACCGATAATTAACGAAATAGAGATCGTCGTTGCACGTTTTAATACTGGTCAGGTCACTGCGTCGGACGTAGGATGCGCAACAATGATTGAATCGGATGTGTTTGTGGAGAGCAACATGCAGCTTAAACGGGTGGCAGAGGCAAAACTGCCAACACCTTGGGGCGATTTCCTGATGGTAGGATTCGAAGAATTGGCTACCGGGCACGATCATCTGGCTCTGGTCTTCGGTGATATTGCCGGTGCGACGCCGGTACTCTCACGCGTACATTCTGAATGTCTGACCGGCGATGCGTTATTCAGCCTGCGCTGCGACTGCGGTTTCCAGTTGGAAGCGGCGCTGGAGCATATCGCAGAGGAAGGCCGTGGCATTCTGCTCTATCACCGTCAGGAAGGTCGCAATATCGGTTTGCTGAACAAAATCCGCGCTTATGCCCTGCAGGATAAAGGCGCCGATACCGTAGAGGCCAACCATCAACTTGGCTTTGCCGCTGATGAACGTGATTTCACCCTGTGTGCAGACATGTTCAAATTGCTGGGCGTGGACGCGGTGCGTTTGTTAACCAACAACCCGAAAAAGGTTGAGATCCTGACAGAGGCGGGGATCAATATCACCGAGCGCGTGCCGTTGATCGTCGGCCGCAATCCAAAAAATGAACGCTACCTGGCGACCAAAGCCGCCAAAATGGGCCATTTGCTGGATCAGAAGTAATTTCCCTGCAAAAAATCAGGGCGCCATCAAAGGCGCCCTTTCTTACTTACTCTACTCTTACAGCATTTTCCTGATCACATAGTGCAGAATGCCGTCGTTCTCGTAGTAGGTCAGCTCATTGCCGGTATCGATACGGCACCGGGTATTGACCACGTCCTGACGACCGTCCGCGTAAGTGATATGCACCGGCACCGTCTGCCCCGGCTTCAGCGTTTGCAAGCCGCTCACGCTGATCTGCTCATCCCCGCTCAGTCCCAGCGTTTGACGGTTGACGCCTGCCGGGAACTCCAGCGGCAGAATGCCCATACCGATCAGGTTCGAACGATGGATACGCTCGAAGGACTCAGCAATCACCACCCTCACGCCCAGTAGACGCGGCCCCTTCGCCGCCCAGTCACGGCTGGAGCCAGAGCCATACTCTTTCCCGGCAATGACCGCCAGTGGCACCTGCTCCTGCTGATACTGCATAGCGGCATCGTAGATCGACAGCTGATTTTGCGAAGGAATATGGCGGGTGAATCCCCCTTCAACCCCCGGCACCATTTCGTTGCGGATGCGGATATTGGCAAAGGTGCCGCGCATCATCACTTCGTGGTTGCCGCGTCGCGAACCGTATGAGTTGAAATCCTGAGCAGCGACGCCGCGATCGCTCAGGTAGCGCCCAGCGGGGCTGTCACGCTTGATATTCCCCGCAGGGGAGATGTGGTCGGTGGTCACAGAATCCGCCAAAATGGCAAGAATGCGCGCATTCTTGATATCCTGCACCGGATCCGGTTTCACCTGCATGGTGCTGAAGAACGGCGGGTGGCGAATATAGGTGGAATCCGCCTGCCATTGATAAGTGGCCGATCCGGTTACCTGAATCGCCTGCCAATTGGCGTCACCGTCAAACACCGCGCCATATTCCTTGTGGAACATTTCGGTACGAACCTGCTCCACCGCCAGAGCAATGTCCTGGCTACTCGGCCAGATATCCTTCAGATAAACCGGCTTGCCGTCACGCCCCTCACCTAACGGCTCTTTGGTCAGATCAATCTTCATGCTGCCCGCCAGTGCATAGGCCACCACCAGCGGCGGCGAGGCCAGCCAGTTGGTTTTCACCAGCGGGTGGATGCGCCCTTCAAAGTTGCGGTTACCCGACAGCACAGCCCCCACGGTAAGATCGCCCTCTTTGATCGCCTGCTCGATGGGCTCAGGCAATGGCCCCGAGTTGCCGATACAGGTGGTACACCCATAGCCCACCAGATTAAAACCCAGCTCTTCAAGGTATGGCGTTAGTTTGGCGCTGTCGAAATAGTCGGTGACGACCTTGGAGCCTGGCGCCAGAGAAGTCTTCACCCAAGGCTTGGTCCGCAGCCCTTTGTTCACCGCATTCTTCGCCAACAGGCCGGCGGCCATCATCACGCTGGGGTTGGAAGTGTTGGTACATGAGGTGATCGCCGCGATCACGACCGCACCATTGTGCAGTTCGTACTCTCGGCCACTGAGGGTAAAGGATTTGAATTCCGACTTGCTCTTCTGGCTGCCGATGTCCAACTCGGTTGCGGCATTAAACGCCCTAGGCACATCCGGCAGAGCCACCCGATCCTGCGGGCGTTTCGGCCCGGCGAGGCTGGCCACCACCGTCGACATATCCAACGCCAAGGTGCTGGTAAATACCGGTTCGTCGCCCGGATGGCGCCACATGCCCTGCGCTTTGGCGTAGGCTTCCACCAGCGCAATTTGTTCATCGCTACGGCCGCTCAGTTTCATGTAGCCAAGTGTGACGTCATCCACCGGGAAGAAACCGCAGGTGGCGCCAAACTCCGGCGACATATTGGCGATGGTCGCCCGATCGGCCAACGGCAAGCTGGCCAGCCCATCACCGTAGAATTCAACGAATTTGCCGACCACACCGTGCTTGCGCAGCATTTGGGTCACCGTCAACACCAGGTCAGTGGCGGTGATGCCTTCGCTGAGTTTGCCCGTCAGCTTGAAACCCACCACGTCTGGGATCAGCATGGAGACAGGCTGGCCGAGCATCGCGGCTTCAGCCTCAATGCCGCCAACGCCCCAACCGAGAATGCCCAGGCCGTTAATCATGGTGGTATGAGAATCGGTGCCGACCAGGGTGTCCGGGTAGGCGACGTGCCTGCCGCTTTCGTCAGTGTGCCACACCGTCTGGCCAAGATATTCCAGGTTAACCTGGTGACAGATGCCGGTGCCTGGCGGCACCACGCGGAAGCGGTTGAAGGCTTTCTGCCCCCAACGCAGGAAAGTGTAGCGCTCGTGATTGCGCTCCATTTCGATACGCACGTTTTCTTCAAACGCATCGTCGTCACCGAACTCATCCACGGTGACCGAGTGGTCAATCACCAGATCAACCGGCGACAGAGGGTTAACCTGGTCAACATTGCCACCCAACCGCTGCACCGCTTCGCGCATGGCGGCCAGATCCACCACCGCAGGCACGCCGGTAAAGTCCTGCATCAATACGCGCGCCGGGCGGTAGGCAATTTCACGATCGGCATGGCCAGTTTGCAACCAATCGACGATGGCCTTCAGGTCATCAACCTGCACGGTGTCGCCATCCACATGACGCAGCAGGTTTTCCAACAGCACTTTCATTGATTTTGGCAGCCGGTCGATATCACCCAACTGTTTCGCCGCCAGCGGCAGACTGTAATAGTAATACTCGCTATTCAGCGCAACCAGCTTATCCAGACTTGTTTCTCTAAGATCGGACGACATAGCTCCTCCATTTCTTATTATGACTAAAACAGGGTAATCACTGAGGTCTTGTTTAAAGATACCACATAGAGAAATTAACGTTTTGATAACAACACGTTTTGATCAGAACGATAGGCAGAAGTAATCAACGGCGGAAAACGCTCTCTGCTCTCCGTGCAACGCAAGGTGAGTCACCGCAACTGAACCCTAAGGGTGATAAAGTGTGGGGAAATGCTTTCAACTACGGGGAAAAAGGCCATTCTTCATATAGGGAAAAGGAGGGGTAATCCCCTCCTTCCGCGTCAAACTCATCTTGGGATCCATTCCCAGTCTAACGACTTACTTAATCGGCAGCTTGATGTCTTTGAACATCGCTTCGATCTCTTCGTTGGATCGCAGTGCTACCGCGTTGTCGACCACGTCGCGTGTCAGGTGCGGTGCAAAGCGCTGGATAAAATCGTACATGTAGCTACGCAGGAAGGTGCTGCGACGGAAGCCGATTTTGGTGGTGCTGTAGGTGAAGATATCACGCGCATCCACGGTCACCAGATCCGGATCCTGCACCGGGTCCACCGCCATGCTGGCAATAACCCCGACCCCTAATCCCAGGCGCACGTAGGTTTTGATCACATCGGCATCCGTTGCGGTAAATACGATGCGTGGCGTCAGGCCGGCACGGTTGAACGCCGTGTCCAACTCGGAGCGACCGGTAAAGCCGAAGGTATAGGTGACGATCGGGTACGCCGCCAATTCTTCAATGGTGATATGGCTTTTGCCGGCCAATGGGTGATCGGGCTTCACTACCACCGCGCGGTTCCAGTGGTAACAAGGCAGCATGATTAAGTCGTCGTAAAGATGCAGCGCTTCGGTGGCAATGGCAAAGTCTGCATTGCCTTTGGATACCGCTTCCGCAATTTGGGTCGGCGATCCCTGGTGCATGTGCAACGAAACGCGCGGATAACGCTCGATAAAGCCTTTGATGACGTTAGGCAGCGCGTAACGCGCCTGGGTATGAGTAGTCGCGACGTACAGCGAACCTTTATCCGGATAGGTGTGCTCGCCGGCGACGGCTTTGATCGCATCCACTTTGGACAGAACTTCACGCGCGATGCGGATGATTTCCTGGCCTGCGGGGGTAACCTGGGTAAGGTGTTTTCCGCTGCGAGCGAAAATCTGGATACCCAACTCATCTTCCAGCATTCGCACTTGCTTGCTGATACCGGGTTGTGAAGTGTAAAGCCCTTCTGCCGTCGATGAGACATTCAGGTTGTGGTTAACCACTTCCACAATGTAACGAAGCTGCTGCAATTTCATATCTTATACCATCCTAGGTTAAACACTGCGGCTTACCCGCAGCCAGGTATATCGGTGTCGCCCCGGTATGCTGAAAAACTAACAAGCCTTAACACAGTGTCTCACCCAGATGCTGAAGAAAACGCCGTTATTAATAAGCTTTAATCATAAAAAAACTTTTTATATAACCACTATATCACGTAGCAGCTTCAAGTATAGATCCACGTCACACCATGATAACGATTATTTTGCATTGCTATCAACGCGAAACCCCGGACCAGTGCAGGAAAAACGGCAAAAAATAGACCCGCTACCGTTCAGACAACAAAAAACCAGCCACAAGGGCTGGTTTTTATTATTGCATTCAGGCTGCAAATTTACTTTTTGCCTTCAACCCATTTGCCGTCCACGTAGAAAGCGGACCAACCTGTGGCCTTACCGTCTTTCTCTGAAGAGACATACTGCTGTTTGGTTTTACGGCTGAAGCGCACCATCGTTTTGTTGCCTTCGCCATCCGCTACCGGCGCATCCGCCAGGTAACGCAGTTTTTCCGGCAGACGATCCTTGAAACGGGCCAGTTCTTCTACCAGCGGCGCACGAGTTTCGCGCGATTTAGGGAAGGTGTTGGCCGCCAGGAACACGCCGGCAGCACCGTCGCGCAGAACAAAGTAAGCGTCTGACTTTTCGCATGGCAGTTCCGGTAACGGAACCGGATCTTCCTTCGGCGGCGCAACATCGCCGTTACGCAGGATTTTACGGGTGTTTTTGCACGTCTCGTTGGTGCAACCCATGTACTTACCGAAGCGCCCCATTTTCAGGTGCATTTCGGAACCACATTTGTCGCACTCAACTACCGGGCCGTCATACCCTTTCAGGCGGAATTCGCCCTCTTCGATTTCATAGCCGTCACACGCCGGGTTGTTACCGCAGACGTGCAGCTTGCGCTGGTTATCGATCAGGTAGCTGTCCATCGCCGTGCCGCATTTCTGGCAACGATGCCGAGCACGCAACGCGTTGGTTTCTGCATCGTCCCCTTCGAGGATGTTCAGCACTTCCGTTTCCGGCACCAGGTTAATGGTGGTTTTGCAGCGTTCCTTCGGCGGCAGCGCATAACCGGAACAACCGAGGAAGACGCCGGTACTGGCGGTACGGATGCCCATTTTACGGCCGCAGGTTGGGCAATCGATGCTGGTCATGACCATCTGATTCGGGCGCATACCGCCGTCTTCAGGATCTTTCTCCGCCGTTTCCAACTGTTCACTGAACTCGGCAAAAAACTCATCCAGCACCGCTTTCCACTCGGCGTGGTTATTGGCTACCTGGTCGAGGCCGTCTTCCATGCGCGCTGTAAAGTCATAGTTCATCAGCTCACGGAAGTTTTCTTCCAGACGATCAGTAACGATCTCACCCATTTTCTCGGCGTAGAAACGGCGGCTTTCGACCCGCACATAGCCACGGTCCTGAATGGTCGAGATGATCGACGCATAGGTCGATGGACGGCCAATACCGCGTTTTTCCAGCTCTTTCACCAACGAGGCTTCGCTGTAACGCGCAGGCGGCTTGGTGAAGTGCTGGCTCGGGATCAGCTTTTGCAGTTCCAGATCGCTGCCGACTTCAACATACGGCAAGGTGCGGTCTTCATCACCCTTGCGCAGGGCAGGCATCACTTTGGTCCAACCATCGAAACGCAGCGTACGGCCTTTGGCACGCAGCTGATAATCACCGGCCTTCACAGACAGCGTAGTGGAATCGTACTGCGCAGGCGTCATCTGACAGGCCACGAACTGGCGCCAGATCAGCTGATACAGCTTTTGCGCATCCGCTTCCATATCTTTCAACTGCTCGGCCAGCACGTTCACGTCCGACGGGCGGATAGCTTCGTGCGCTTCCTGCGAGTTTTCTTTGCTGCTGTACTGGTTTGGCGCTTTCGGCAGGTACTTGTCGCCGAAATTGTCGCCGATATAGCCACGCACCATGTTGAGCGCATCCTGGCTCAGGTTGGTGGAGTCAGTACGCATGTAGGTGATGTGACCGGCTTCATACAGCCGCTGAGCCATCATCATGGTTTTCTTCACGCCAAAACTCAGACGGGTGCTGGCCGCCTGTTGCAGCGTCGAGGTAATGAAAGGCGCGCCCGGCTTGCTGCTGGTAGGTTTGTCTTCGCGATCCAGCACCGTATAACGGGCTTTCTCCAGCAATTTGAGGGCGGCGTGGGTCTGCTCACGGTTAACCGGTTTGAACGGTTTGTCGTGGGCATGCGTCACTTCCATCTGCAGCGCAGTATCATTCTTCGCCAGCAGATCGGCGTGCAGCTCCCAGTACTCTTCCGGTACGAAGGCTTTGATGTCGCGTTCGCGCTCCACCACCAACCGTACCGCAACAGATTGCACGCGCCCAGCGGACAGGCCGCGGGCAATTTTTTTCCACAGCAGCGGCGATACCATGTAACCCACCACGCGGTCCATAAAGCGACGCGCCTGTTGTGCGTTAACACGATCGATATTCAACTCACCCGGCTGTTTAAAGGCCTGTTGGATCGCGTTCTTGGTGATTTCGTTGAACACCACGCGGCTAAAGCGTTTCTCGTCGCCGCCGATCACTTCCCGCAGGTGCCAGGCAATGGCTTCCCCTTCGCGGTCAAGGTCCGTTGCGAGATAAATGTGGTCGGCGTTTTCCGCTAACGATTTTAACTCTGCGACAACTTTTTCTTTACCTGGCAGAATTTCATAATCCGCTTTCCAGCCATGGTAAGGATCGACGCCCATTCGATTTACCAGCGCCGTTTTCTCATCTTTTTTAACTTTCTTCTTGGCTTTGTCTTCGGTTGAGTCAGCGCTCTTTTTGCTGGCTGAGCCACTGGTCGGCAAATCACGGATATGACCGACGCTGGACTTCACCACGTAGTCATTACCTAAGTATTTATTAATAGTTTTGGCTTTTGCCGGGGACTCAACTATTACGAGAGCTTTACCCATATTTACCTTTACCTAAATTTGTTTCTTCTAAAAAGAAGTCTTTTATCTCGCCGTGCCGCAGCGATTCATATCTCTTTTTTATATTGCGGCAGTCTGGCAAGAGATCAACATGTTTTTTTCTATTGGTTGCTTAACTGCTCAACCTGAACGCAAGTTGTTGATCCCGCCAGCTATTCACCCATGCCCCAGAAGTATGGCCGTGTGAGACTCATTCATGGCGTAAACAAAACCTTCCACCCGACGCCGCAAAATCCCACACTGTACCTGATAAAAAGCGTCACGCAACCTAATTAGCACGGAAACAGAAATTTCGCCAATCGACAGATACTGCTAGCCATCCAGACGGCAAATAAACCTTAGTCTGTTTGCGGATAAATGCGAACCGGCGTTAGAATACGCGCAGAATTTATGATTGGAGTGTAATAATGAGCACTAATACTACCCCCATTGGCCGTGAGGCCCTGTTGCAAGAAGCAAATAATATTATCCGACAACATGGAGATTATCTGCAGGGCATGGTGGCTAACGGTGTTGAACAAAAAGGCAGCGTTTTAGTTTTCCGTGGCGAATTCTTTTTGGATCAGGATGGATTACCTACGGTAAAAACCACTGCTGTATTTAATATGTTTAAACATTTGGCCCACGTGTTTTCCGAAAAATATCATTTGGCCGATTAAGAAAAAAACGGGGGTTTTTAGCCCCCGTTACGTTTAATCAAAGCGCTTAAAGCAACGGTTTTTCACCGCGCTGCCACCAGCGCAGCAGCAAACGGTCGACGCTTTCCGCCGCGCTGCCGGTAAAACGATCCATCAGACGTTTACGACGCGCATAGCGCACCCCGACCACTTCGTGATTTTCCATTTCGGCGATCAAAAGATCGTCACTGGTGCCAATCGCATCAATCAGCCCTTTATCTTTCGCCTGAGAGCCGAACCAGTGCTCGCCGGTCGCCACGCTGTCGATATCCAGCGAAGGCCGTTGCTGGTGTACAAATTCTTTGAACAGTTCATGGGTTTCATTCAGATCTTCGCGGAACTTCTCACGCCCCTGCTCGGTGTTTTCCCCAAACAGCGTCAGCGTCCGTTTGAACTGGCCAGCCGTATGCAATTCGACATCAATATCGTTCTTTTTCAGCAGGCGATGGAAGTTGGGAATTTGCGCCACGACGCCGATAGAGCCGATGATGGCGAAGGGTGCCGCGACGATGCGATCCGCCACGCAGGCCATCATGTAACCGCCGCTGGCCGCCACCTTGTCCACCGCTACCGTCAGACGGATGCCGCCGGTACGCAGACGCGCCAACTGTGACGACGCCAGACCATAGCCATGCACTACCCCGCCCGGGCTTTCCAGCCGCAGCAGTACCTCGTCCTGTGGCGTTGCTACTGCCAACACCGCCGAGATTTCTTCGCGCAGCGAAGTCACTTCATGGGCATCCATGCTACCTTTGAAATCCAGGACATACAGGCAAGGTTTGGTTGCTTCAACGGCACCGGCTTTAGCACGTTGTTTCTTCAGTTTTTCGTCGGCTTTGGTCTGTTTTTTAAACTGTTTACTCCAGGCTTTTTGTTCCGCTTCACCCATACGCGCCAGACGCATGTCACGTTGCATCTCGCGATATTGCTCCCCGAGGTCAGTCAGTTGAAGCTCACCTTTCTGACGGGTTTTACGTTGCCCAATGCTGACCGCCAGCAACGCCAGCGCAGCGATGGCAATCACTACCGTCGCGACCTTGGCCAGAAACAGGCCGTAAATAGATATAAACTCCACAGATTCCGCCTTTATTTACAGGTTGTTAGTATGATCGCATTCATTCTAGCCAACCGACGCGGTGGCTGTCGCGGCTAAATAAAAATTCCATGTGATGCCTCTTTACTATGTGGGCGCATTTTGACTTAACCAAGCCGGTGCTGTTCCATTTTTGTTACAAAAGAATGCCGATTCTGCTGCCTAATCATTGAAAATACGATCCATTTGAGGCATATAACACGGATTATTCATCAATATGATGAGCCAAATTCGCTGCGGGGCCCTGCATGCGGTCGAGCCTTTGCTCCCGCCTGGGTCTCTTAATCCACCCCCCTCCCCGATGCAAGCGGGAGACAGCCACCACGGCGCGAGGAATTATTGTGCATTACCAACCTAAACATGACCTGCTGGAACAAAGAATCATCCTGGTGACCGGCGCCGGTGACGGCATCGGACGCGAAGCTGCACTTACCTATGCCAAATTTGGCGCGCAACTGGTGCTGCTGGGGCGTACCGAAAGCAAGCTACGGGCGGTACAAACCGAGATCGCCCGGCTGGGCGGCGCACCAAGTTTCACCGTTACGCTGGATTTGCTGCACGCCACGCAGGAACAGTGCAAACAGGTTGCGGATGATCTGGCAACCCAGCTCCCACGCCTCGACGGCGTGCTGCACAATGCCGGGCTATTGGGGGATATCGCTCCGATGGCTGACTTGTCGATGGAGATGTGGCATGAAGTCATGCAGGTCAACGTCAATGCAACCTTTATGCTCACCCAGGCGCTGCTGCCACTGCTGCTGAAATCCAACTCGGGATCGCTGGTATTTACCAGTTCCAGCGTGGGTCGTACGGGCCGGGCCAACTGGGGCGCCTACGCGGTGTCCAAATTTGCCACGGAGGGTATGATGCAGGTGTTGGCCGAAGAATACAAAAGCCGCCATCTTCGGGTAAATTGTATCAATCCTGGCGGAACGCGCACTCAAATGCGCGCATCGGCCTTCCCGAACGAAGATAAAAACAAGCTGAAAACGCCGGCGGATATTATGCCGCTTTACCTCTATTTAATGGGCGATGACAGCCGCCGAAAAACCGGCATGAGCTTCGATGCTCAACCCAATCGTAAACCCGGCGCCGCTGAATAAAGGAGGCTTTATCATGGCCGAAGACCGCCATCAACAACGTCAGCAGCGCCTGAAAGAACAGGTCGACGCTCGTATCGCCGCCGCCCAGCAAGTCCGCGGTCTAGTGCTGGTATTCACCGGTAACGGTAAAGGTAAAACTACCGCGGCGTTCGGCACAGTAACGCGCGCCGTCGGCCACGGGATGAAAGCCGCCGTTATTCAGTTCATCAAAGGCGAATGGCCGAACGGGGAAAAAAACCTGCTGCAGCAGCACGGGGTAGAATTCCAGGTAATGGCAACCGGCTTCACCTGGGAAACCCAGAATAAAGCCGGCGATACCGCAGCCTGTCAGGCGGTATGGCAGCACGGCAAACGCATGCTCGCCGACAGCAGCCTGGATCTGGTGCTGTTGGATGAGCTGACCTATATGGTCAGTTACGGCTATCTTGAGCTGGATGAACTGCTGGAAGCGTTGCGACTGCGCCCTGCGCACCAGACGGTCATTATCACCGGACGTGGCTGCCATCGCGATCTGCTGGAGCTGGCGGATACTGTGACGGAAATGCGACCGGTAAAACATGCGTTTGACGCAGGTATCATGGCCCAACAGGGAATTGACTGGTAACGAAAAGAAAACGCCGCAGCCCAGAGAGGGTTGCGGCGTAATGATTAGCTGCGCTTGCTCGGTTTGCCGGACTTGCTGCCTGGCGTACTGCGGCGGCCGCTGCCGGCCACCTGGGTGTGGCGTTTGACCGCACGACGGATCTGATTCGCTTTCACGCGACGACGCTCACGCTCCACCGGCATCTTGCTGACGGTTTCGGGCTTCAGCTCAACCAATTCGCGCAGGTAGTTAATCGCCGGCAGTTCCAGCTCGGTCCAACCGCCACGCGGCAGGCCTTTAGGCAGATCGATATCGCCGTAACGCACGCGGATCAGACGGCTGACCTGCACGCCAACCGCTTCCCAAAGACGACGCACCTCGCGGTTACGCCCTTCGGTCAGGGTCACGTTGTACCATTGGTTAATGCCTTCGCCACCCTGGAAAGTGATGGTGCGGAAGGCGGCTGGGCCATCTTCCAACTGAACGCCCTTGCTCAGTTGCTTCACTTTTTCATCGTCAATCTGGCCAAATACACGTACCGCGTATTCGCGCTCGACTTCACGGCTAGGGTGCATCAGGCGGTTTGCCAGCTCACCGTCGGTGGTGAACAGCAGCAAGCCTGAGGTATTGACGTCCAGACGCCCCACAGCTACCCAGCGAGAACCACGCAGCTTAGGCAGGCGATCGAACACCGTCGGACGACCTTCAGGATCGCTACGGGTACAGAGTTCACCTTCTGGCTTGTAATAAGCCAGCACGCGGCAAACCGTTTCTTCGGATTCTTTAATTGAAAGCACATGACCATCCAGGCGAATTTTCATCGCCGCAGTCACTTCAACGCGGTCGCCCAGTTTGGCAATTTTACCGTCAACGCTGACGCGGCCGGCTTCAATTATGGTTTCGATTTCACGACGCGAACCATGGCCGGCGCGCGCTAAAACTTTTTGTAACTTTTCGCTCATTGAGCAACCTCTAGTGTCGCCTTCACAGGCGTCGGGGGGATGACCACTGCGGCGACAGGCACCACAGCAGTAACAATACGTTTACTTGGATCGAACCGCGCATTATACAGGCTTTCTATAGTGTTGGAACCCACTTTATTACCAGACCAATTATCGAAATCTATTAACCGCGGGCTCAGGGTCGCATCAGGTTAAGCAAGGCAAAAGGTTAATCACCAAGAAAGTTAACCACCGCCCGATACACTTCATCAGGCCGCTCAAGGATCCCCAGGTGCGTTCGGGCATGTTCCAGCCGCAAGACCGAGAAGAACGGATGGTCGGCAGTAAAAGCCTGCTGTTGCTTCAGGTAATTTTCATCGCGATCCAGCGAGTAAATATGCCGGCACGGAAGCGGCGAGCCAAGTTCGCTCAACCGGTCAAGCGGCGATTGATATTGCCGATAAGCGTGTTCTATCGCCACACCGGCGGCCTGCCAGAGACGGAAGTCCTCACGGGCCATTTCAACGGTCAGATGATGCTTCACCGGCTGATGGTCAACCCCGCCTTGCCAGAAGGTAAACAGGGCATCGCGCGCCGCCAACCATTGCTCTGGCCGTTGCATTTGCTGCACCGACTGGAAAAATGCCGGCGTGGGTTGCGTCATGATCCAATCGAGAAATACCAGGCCTTTGATCTGCTGCGGCATGAGCTCTGCCAAGGCGACGGCAATCCAACTGGCGTGTGCCACCGAAAGCGTCACAAAGCTTTCCACCTGCAGAGCAGCCAGCAGATGAGGGATGTCCGCCAGCAAGTCTTCGGCGCCAAGCGAAAGCGCGTCATCACAGGAAGACAGGCCGTGCCCACGCCAGTCGAGGCTAATCACCCGGTATCGCTCATTCGCCAGCGCGCTGAAGGGTTCAAATACCGTTTTTGGCTCACACCAGCCGGGCAGCAAGACCAGCGTCAATGGGCCGGAACCGGAATCATGATAATCGAGGGAGTGGGTACCAAAGTGAAACGCTGTCATTTTACCTCCTGAAGCGTCATGTCCTCAAAGCGGTTAAGAGGGCTTGTGCACAGGAAGTAAACTGACAGCGTTTGGCGATTTAATCTATTGAAGAACGTGCTAAAAAACGGGGAGCGCACCAAATGAAAATATACGCACCAAACGAACAGATTTAGTGCCTTTCACAAGGATAAGCAGCGGTTAGCGCCAACATAATCACCGAAGGTGCAGAGTAATGCAGTTGTTCAGGATGTTCATTTAAATAATGCATTACCGCATCGGAAGCCATGCCTACGCTCATGCCGGCATCCGGGCAAATATTGCGGTTGCCCTGCATCGAATAGGTGTCAAAGACGCCGGCCACATAGCCCATGAACATTCCGCCATCGAGCGCTTCGGCAACGGTAGCGGCCCCATTTTTGTTTTTCACATAGCCGCCCGTTTCAGACAGCAAGGCGTTACCGGAATAAAAACCGGCATTGGCCACAGAGGAAAACAATAAGACCGCTAAAAGAGAACCCCGTTTAATCATCGCGATGCATCCTGCCTATTTTCAGTTTTTGATTGTGTAGAATAGCGGCTTTCACGATAAATAACGTCGTTTCAGCCACTTTTCAGAAAATGAGCAACCGCCGCAGCGATAAAATCAACGGAAAGGCGTTATGTCGCCCGCACCTTCGCGCACCACTTCCGGCGCCGACTCAGTCAGATCAATCACCGTGGTCGGCTGCTGCCCCAGGAAACCGCCGTGGATCACCAGATCCACCTGCTTGCCCAGATGATCGCTGATCTCTTCCGGGTCGGACTCGGCGAAATCGTTGCCTGGTAACATCAGCGTGGTCGACATCATCGGCTCGTTCAGCACTTCCAACAGCGCCAATGCAATCGGGTTCGAGGGTACACGCAGGCCGATGGTTTTGCGTTTGTCATTCATCAGGCGGCGTGGCACTTCTTTGGTCGCTTTCAGGATGAAGGTGTAGTTGCCCGGCGTGTTGTTTTTGATCAAACGGAATGCGGTATTGTCGACATAGGCGTAAGTCGAAAGTTCGGACAAATCGCGGCACATCAGCGTAAAGTTGTGGTTACCGTCCAACTGGCGAATACGGCAAATACGTTCCATCGCCGATTTTTCTTCCAGCTTGCAGCCCAGCGCATAACCGGAATCTGTCGGGTAGACAATCACTCCGCCCTTGCGCAGCACGTCCACCGCCTGGTTGACCAAACGCGGTTGAGGATTATCTGGATGAATATAAAAAAGCTGACTCATGACTTGCTCCTAAAATGATGCACGCGGGCGCATCCGCCCCCGTTAAATCAATATACTGCTGCCTGTTGCGGTTGCGGCCAGTCGCGCCACACCGGCTCAACACCGCCGGGTAACCACAGTTTACGGCCCAGTTCGATCCACGCGCAGGGTTGATGAAAATCAGACCCCTGCGACGCCAGTAATTGATACTCTTGCGCATACTTCGCCAATAGCGAACGCTCATGCGGTGCTTGCTGGCACTGGGCCACTTCCATCGCATCGCCGCCGTGTTCGGCAAAATGCGCAAACAGCCGCTTCAGCCATTTGGCCGTCAGATCGTAACGGCCCGGATGTGCTATCACCGCCTGCCCGCCAGATTGATGAATCACATCAATGGCTTGTTCTATTGTACACCACTGTGGCGGAACGTAACCGGTTTTGCCCTTGGCCAGATATTTCTTGAACACCTGCGCCATGTTGTCGGCAATGCCTATCTGCACCAGATAGCGCGCAAAGTGCCCACGCGTCACCGCCCCGCCGTCCGCCAATTTTTGCGCGCCTTCGAAGGCGCCATCGATGCGTGCTTTTGCCAACCGTAAGCCAATCTCCTGCGCACGCAGGTTGCGACGTTCAGTCTGTTCGGCCAATAGCTGCACCATCGCCGGATGGGCGATATCAATCCCCAGGCCGACGATATGAATTTCGTGGTTTTCCCACAGCGTGGAGATTTCTACCCCGTTCACCAGTTGCAACGGCAACGACAACTCGGCAATCGCGGCCGCCGCCGCGGCCAGTCCATCGGTGGTGTCGTGATCGGTGATCGCCAAAACGCCAACCCGCATTTCAACCGCCCGCTGCACCAGTTGCGCCGGTGTCAGATAGCCGTCAGAGGCGGTAGTATGGCTGTGGAGGTCGTAAAGGGTAAACGCGGAAGGCTGGGGGTTGCTGTCTGTCAAAAGTAATATCCGGCAATGGCTTGGCCTTCTATCATACCCGCGATCGTCGGCCGGACGGAAATCTATTCTGGCCCGCTCACATTCGCCTTGATGAAAATAACTCACGTTTGCCGCTAAAACATTGTGTAAAAAGAGGGTTGACTTTATTCCTGCGAACCAGTTAACTAGTACACAAGTTCAGGGGCATCCCCTGGTTGGATGATAATCGAGAGAGCAAAGATATGAATAAGCAAACTTCTCTTCTTCGTTGGTGGCGTACTTCCCTTTCGCGGGCGGTGTAATCACGCATACCTGTCATCTGACACTGCAGATTCCCTAAGCCCGCTGGTAATGCGGGCTTTTTTATGGACAAAATCTAACTGGAACTCCCCATGATGAACATCAAACCACAACTCACACTGCTGAAGGCGGAAACCCACTACCGGGGCGATCCGACGACCATTTTCCACCAATTGTGCGGCGCACGCCCGGCCACCCTGCTGCTGGAGTCTGCCGAGATAAACAGCAAGCAAAACCTGCAGAGCCTGCTGGTGATCGACAGCGCCCTGCGCATCACCGCGCTGGGCCGCAGCGTCACGCTGCAAGCGCTGACCGCCAACGGTGCGGCGATGCTGCCGCTCCTCGATGAGGCGTTGCCGGCAGAAGTGCAGATTCAGGTACGCCCAAACGGCCGCGAACTGACCTTCCCGGTCATTGATGCAGTGCAGGATGAGGATGCGCGTCTGCGCTCACTGTCAGTGTTTGACGCGCTGCGTACTCTGCTGACACTGGTTGACGCCCCGGCTGACGAGCGTGAAGCGGTCATGCTCGGCGGCCTGTTTGCCTATGACCTGGTTGCCGGTTTCGAAGATCTGCCGGCGCTGCGCCAGGATCAACGTTGCCCGGACTTTTGCTTCTACCTGGCGGAAACCCTGCTGGTGCTGGACCATCAGCGCGGCGTGGCTCGCCTGCAGGCCAGCGTGTTTACAGCCGATGCGGCGGAAGAGCAGCGCCTGCAGCAGCGTCTTGAGCAGTTGCAAACCCAGTTGAAACAGACTCCGCACCCCATTCCGCATCAGAAGCTGGAAAACATGCAGTTAAGCTGCAACCAGACCGATGAGGAATACAGCGCCGTGGTCAGCGGACTGCAGCAGGCCATTCGCCAGGGCGAGATTTTCCAGGTAGTGCCATCACGCCGCTTCTCGCTGCCATGCCCAGCCCCGCTGGCGGCCTACCAAACATTGAAAGACAGTAACCCAAGCCCTTACATGTTCTTTATGCAGGACGACGAGTTCACCCTGTTCGGCGCCTCTCCGGAAAGCGCGTTGAAATACGACGCAAGCAACCGTCAGATCGAAATTTACCCGATTGCCGGTACCCGCCCACGTGGCCGCCGCGCTGATGGCTCGCTGGATCTGGATCTCGACAGCCGCATCGAATTGGAAATGCGCACCGATCACAAAGAACTGGCCGAGCATCTGATGCTGGTCGATCTGGCGCGTAACGATCTGGCGCGCATCTGCCAGGCCGGTAGCCGCTACGTGGCAGACCTGACCAAAGTGGACCGCTACTCTTTCGTGATGCACCTGGTTTCCCGGGTGATCGGCACCTTGCGCGCCGACCTTGACGTGCTGCACGCCTACCAGGCTTGTATGAACATGGGGACCCTGAGCGGTGCCCCCAAGGTCCGCGCCATGCAGTTGATCGCTGCCTCTGAAGGCTCCCGTCGCGGCAGCTACGGCGGTGCGGTGGGGTATTTCACCGCCACCGGCGATCTGGATACCTGTATTGTCATCCGCTCCGCGTATGTTGAAGACGGTATCGCCACCGTGCAAGCCGGCGCCGGCGTGGTGCTGGATTCTGTTCCTCAGGCGGAAGCCGATGAAACCCGTAATAAGGCACGTGCCGTGCTGCGTGCCATTGCCAGCGCGCACCAAGCCAAGGAGGTGTTCTGATGGCCGATATCTTACTGCTCGACAACGTTGATTCCTTTACCTATAACCTGGTCGATCAACTGCGTGCCAGCGGCCACCAGGTGGTAATTTACCGCAACCAGATTTCTGCAGACGCGATTATCGAGCGCCTGCAACAGTTGGAGCAACCGGTGCTGATGTTGTCACCGGGCCCCGGTACGCCATCCGAAGCCGGCTGCATGCCAGAGTTGCTGCAACGCCTGCGCGGCCAGTTGCCGATTATCGGCATCTGCCTGGGGCACCAGGCGATTGTAGAGGCCTACGGTGGGCACGTTGGCCAGGCGGGCGAGATCCTGCACGGTAAAGCCTCGGCCATTAGCCACGATGGCGAAGGCATGTTTGCCGGTATGGTGAACCCGCTGCCGGTAGCTCGCTACCATTCACTGGTCGGCAGCAATATCCCGGCCGAACTCACCGTTAACGCTCGTTTTGGCGACATGGTGATGGCAGTGCGTAATGACCGGCACCGCGTATGTGGTTTCCAATTCCATCCGGAATCGATCCTCACCACCCACGGCGCACGTTTGCTTGAGCAAACTCTGGCCTGGGCGCTGGCGAAATAATAAGGGAAACGACGATGCAACCTATTCTTGAAAAACTGTACCGCTCAGAATCAATGAGCCAAGAGGAAAGCCAGCAGTTGTTCAGCGCCATCGTGCGTGGTGAGCTGGAGCCCAGCCAACTGGCAGCGGCACTGATCAGCATGAAAATCCGCGGAGAACGCCCGGAAGAGATTGCCGGTGCCGCCAAGGCCCTGCTGGCCGACGCCCTGCCGTTCCCACGCCCTGACTATCCGTTTGCCGATATTGTCGGCACCGGCGGCGACGGCACCAACAGCATCAATATCTCTACCGCCAGCGCCTTTGTGGCGGCGGCATGCGGTGCCAAAGTGGCAAAACACGGTAACCGCAGCGTCTCCAGCCGTTCCGGTTCTTCGGACCTGCTGGCGGCATTCGGTATCCGCCTGGATCTGCCGGCGGAAGAGTCCCGCCAGGCGCTGGATGAACTGGGCGTGTGTTTCCTGTTCGCACCGCAATATCACACCGGTTTCCGCCATGCGATGCCGGTACGCCAACAGTTGAAAACCCGTACGGTATTTAACGTGCTCGGCCCGTTGATCAACCCGGCACGTCCACCGCTGGCGCTGATCGGCGTTTACAGCCCGGAGCTGGTACTGCCGATAGCCCAAACCCTGCGTGTGCTGGGTTATCAGCGTGCAGCCGTGGTGCACGGCGGTGGCATGGACGAAGTAGCAATTCACACCGCGACCCACGTGGCGGAACTGAACAACGGTGAGATTGAAAGCTACCAATTAACGCCAGAGTCCTTTGGACTGCAACGCTACCCGCTGGAAGCCCTGCAGGGCGGATCGCCGGAAGAAAACCGTGACATTCTGGCACGGTTGTTACAAGGTAAAGGCGACCCGGCGCACGCCGCAGCGGTAGCGGCTAACGTGGCGCTGTTACTGAAGTTATTCGGGCATGAAGACCTGCGCCAAAACGCGCAGCAGGCACTGGACATGATTCACAGCGGGCAAGCTTACGAGCGCGTCACCGCACTGGCAGCAAGAGGATAAATGATGCAGGAAACCGTGCTCAACAAGATTGTTCGTGATAAAGCGCAATGGGTCGCAGCACGACAGCAACAACAACCACTGGCCAGCTTTCACAATGAAATCGTCCCAAGCGAACGCGGCTTTTATCATGCACTGCAAGGAGCCAGAACGGCATTTATTCTTGAATGCAAAAAAGCGTCCCCTTCCAAAGGGTTGATCCGTGAAAACTTTGATCCGGTCGAAATCGCTTCGGTCTACAAGGATTTCGCTTCGGCCATCTCGGTACTGACCGATGAAAAGTACTTCCAGGGCAGTTTCGATTTCCTGCCGCTGGTCAGCAAGGCGGTCACGCAGCCGGTGCTGTGCAAAGATTTTATTATCGACCCGTACCAAATCTACCTGGCGCGGTTCTATCAGGCTGATGCCATCCTGCTGATGTTGTCGGTGCTGGACGACGATCAATATCGCCAGTTGGCAGCCGTGGCGCACAGCCTGAACATGGGCGTGCTGACCGAAGTGATCAGCGAAGAAGAACTGCAGCGGGCAATCGCGCTTGAGGCACGCGTGGTCGGCATTAACAACCGTGACCTGCGCGACCTTAGCATTGATCTGGACCGTACCCGCCAACTTGCGCCACGCGTGCCGCACGGGGTGACGGTGATCAGCGAATCCGGCATCAACAATTACGGCCAAATCCGCGAACTGAGCCACTTCGCCAACGGGTTCCTGATCGGCAGCGCATTGATGTCGGAAACTGACCTGCGCGCCGCAGTGCGTCGGGTGACGCTGGGCGACAATAAAGTCTGCGGGCTGACCCGCCCACAAGATGCCGCAGCCGCCTATCAGGCAGGCGCGATCTACGGTGGGCTGATTTTTGTCGGGCGTTCACCGCGTTATGTCGACATCAACCGCGCCCGCGAAGTGATTGCCGGTGCGCCATTGAAATATGTCGGCGTGTTCTGCGATGCGCAGGTGGAAACCCTGGTGCAAACCGTTGAACGCCTCGGTCTGAAGGCGGTACAGCTACACGGCGCGGAAGATCAAGCCTATATCGACGCCCTGCGCGCAAAACTGCCTGATTCCTGCCAGATCTGGAAAGCGCTGAGCGTGAAAGACAGCTTGCCGGCACGTGATCTGCAGCACGTTGACCGCTATCTGCTGGATAACGGCGCCGGCGGCACCGGCCAGCGTTTCGACTGGTCGGTATTGCACGGCCAAAACCTGGGTAACGTGATGCTGGCGGGCGGTCTGAGCGCAGACAACTGCGTTGACGCAGCCAAACTCGGCTGTGCCGGGTTGGACTTTAACTCCGGCGTCGAGAGCCAGCCCGGAATTAAAGATCCTGCCCGCCTGGCGGCGGTATTTCAAACGCTGCGCGCCTACTGAATGCGAACACAATTTAACGGATAATAACGGGAACTATAATGACGCTGCTTAACCCCTACTTCGGCGAATTTGGTGGCCAATATGTGCCGCAGATTCTGATGCCGGCATTAAAACAACTGGAAGAGGCCTTCGTCAGCGCACAGCGCGACCCTGAATTCCAGGCTGAGTTTATCGATCTGCTGAAAAACTACGCGGGCCGCCCTACGGCGCTGACGCTGTGCAAAAACCTCACCGCCGGCACCAAAACCAAGCTGTACCTGAAGCGTGAAGATTTGCTGCACGGCGGCGCGCACAAAACCAACCAGGTGCTGGGGCAAGCGTTGCTGGCCAAGCGCATGGGCAAAACCGAAATCATCGCCGAAACCGGTGCTGGCCAGCATGGCGTGGCCTCTGCTCTGGCCTGTGCATTGCTCGGCCTGAAATGCCGCATCTATATGGGCGCCAAAGATATTGAACGCCAGTCGCCGAACGTGTTCCGCATGCGCCTGATGGGTGCCGAAGTGATCCCGGTGCACAGCGGTTCCTCCACGCTGAAAGATGCCTGCAACGAAGCGCTGCGCGACTGGTCCGGCAGCTATGAAACCGCTCACTATATGCTGGGTACCGCAGCCGGCCCGCACCCGTATCCGACCATCGTGCGTGAGTTCCAGCGCATGATCGGCGAAGAAACCAAGGCGCAGATGCTGGAGCGCGAAGGCCGCCTGCCGGACGCCGTTCTGGCGTGCGTCGGCGGTGGTTCTAACGCCATCGGCATGTTTGCCGACTTTATCGATGACGTCAGCGTTGGCCTGATCGGCGTGGAACCTGCCGGTCTCGGTATCGAAACCGGCCAACACGGTGCGCCACTGAAGCACGGCCACGTCGGTATCTATTTCGGTATGAAAGCGCCGATGATGCAGACCTCCGAAGGCCAAATCGAAGAATCCTATTCCATTTCCGCCGGGCTGGACTTCCCATCCGTCGGGCCGCAGCACGCCTATCTGAACAGCATTGGCCGTGCCGAATATGTATCGATTACCGACGACGAAGCGCTGGATGCCTTCAAGGCTTTATCGCGCAGCGAAGGCATTATCCCGGCGCTGGAATCCTCCCATGCCCTGGCGCACGCGCTTAAAATGATCCGTGAAACGCCGCAGAAAGAACAGATCCTGGTGGTTAACCTGTCCGGCCGCGGCGACAAAGACATATTTACCGTTCACGACATACTGAAAGCTCGGGGAGAAATCTGATGGAACGTTATCAGCAACTGTTCAAACGCCTGGAAAGCAACAAGGAAGGCGCCTTCGTCCCGTTTGTCACCCTGGGCGATCCGAATCCGGCACTGTCGCTGCAAATTATCGATACTCTGGTTGAAGCCGGGGCCGATGCGCTGGAGCTGGGCATCCCATTCTCCGATCCGCTGGCCGACGGCCCGACTATACAGAGCGCTGCGTTGCGTGCCTTCGCCTCCGGCGTGACGCCGACCCAGTGTTTTGAAATGCTGGCCGCCATTCGTCAGAAGCACCCGACCATTCCTATCGGCCTGCTGATGTACGCCAACCTGGTGTTTCATAAAGGCATCGATGCCTTTTACCAGCGTTGCGCCGAAGTCGGCGTGGATTCGGTGCTGATTGCCGACGTGCCATTTGAAGAGTCTGCGCCCTTCCGTGCCGCCGCCACCCGCCACGGCGTTGCGCCTATCTTTATCTGCCCGCCGAACGCAGACGACGATTTGCTGCGTGAAATCTCCTCACACGGGCGAGGTTATACTTACCTGCTGTCCCGCGCCGGTGTTACCGGTACCGAAAGCCGTGCCCAACTGCCACTGCATCATCTGGTGAACAAACTGCGCGAATACCATGCCGCGCCACCGCTGCAGGGGTTCGGCATTTCCGAGCCTGCGCAGGTGCATGATGCGCTGCAGGCCGGTGCCGCCGGTGCGATCTCCGGTTCGGCGATCGTCAAAATTATCGAGCAAAATCAGGCGCAGCCGGCAGAAATGCTGACTCGGCTGGCGAACTTTGTCAGCGAAATGAAAGCCGCGACCCGCATCTGATCCTCCCTGCGGCGGGCGTGATCGATTGCGCCCGCCGATAACATCTTGTTTCCTCTCAGTGTTGTTCGATTTTTTTACATCTAAAATTTGAACAAACCCGCTTATTGACTCACACTTGAAGGTGCCCGTTGCAGATTTCTGTATTTTGCGGAAATACTGAGCGTTTTCAGGCAATAACCTGAATGTAGTTTCAACAATAACATTGCATGGAGAGTAATTTATGAAGCTATTTAAAACCCTTTCGGCCTTATGCATGGCAGCCGTTGTGGCATTCGCAGTAAGCGCCTGCGCGCCGACAGCGAAATCCGAGGGGACTGGCGGTTATATTGACGATACGGTAGTCACTACCAAGGTGAAGTCAGCGCTGCTGGCGGATAAAACCATCAAATCCAGAGAAATCAGCGTCGAAACCTTCAAAGGTCGCGTGCAACTGAGCGGTTTTGTCAGCTCAAGCGCCGACGCCAATCGAGCGGTGCAGGTAACGCGCGGCGTGGCGGGTGTGAAATCCGTTGAGAACGTCATGCAGCTCAAATAACGATCGCAGGGAGGCATTGCGCCTCCCTGTCACGGTCATCCTCAGAAGCGATAACCTGCCCCGAACATAAACACCCAAGGATCCAACCGCGTATCAATGCTGTGATGATTGCCATTGGCATCGTCAAAGCGGGTTTTGGTCTCGATATTCATCCACCACACCGACATATTCAACATCCAGTGCTCATCCAGGTTGTAATCCAGCCCCGCCTGCGCAGCGATACCCCAGGAGTCTTTCAGACTCAGATTACTCAACCCCGCCCCTTTGCCATTGTCATTGAACTTTTCATCGAAGAAAGTGGTGTAGTTCACGCCAAGCCCCAGATATGGGCGCAGTTTGTCTTGCTTGCCGCCAAAATAATATTGCGCCATCAGGCTCGGCGGCAGATCGCGCACCGTGGCGATATTGCCGTTCACTGCGGCACCATTCAACGACACCTTATGGCGGAACGGCGTCGCTGCCAGCAGCTCTACGCCAATATTGTCCGTTACCATATAGCCGAAGGTCAGACCGAGCTGGGTATTATTATCGGCATTGAAGGATCCCTGCCCCAGTACGTCGTCCGATCCCGCATTAGGCCGTACCGTCGCCGCACCCGCGCGGAAAAGAAAATCACCCGCCTGATGCGCGTTTGCCAACATAGGGGCCATCATAGCCGCCAATACCACCAGAGTTGTCTTTTTCATTATCCATTCCATTTGTGTGGTTACTATTCGGAAGGGAATATACCTACTTACGGGTATTTATGATCCCATCGGGATCACATCTTATGTGTAAATTTTTTAATTCCTACTAAAAACAAGGTTATCTAAGGGACTAATAAATCGAGAATTGATCTGAATCAAATAATGCATTTTGTTGCAAAACATCTGCATGTTCAAACTTCAGTTGCTAAAAAAACAGCCACTGAGTAATTTCATTATCCGTGTTGGTTTTGGTGGGTGCCGTCAGGAGTCGGCGCGATCAAGATGAGCGAAATTCATAATCCCTGTGTCAGTTGCGGCGCATGCTGCGGCTATTTTCGAGTGTCATTCTATTGGGCCGAAGCGGAAGATGGCGGCGGCGCGGTCCCTTTATCTCTTACCGAACCCTTAACCCCCTTCCTGCGCTGTATGCAGGGGACCAACAGCAAGTCCCCGCGCTGTACCGCCCTCGAGGGTGAAATCGGTAAGGCCGTGTCCTGCTCCATTTACCTCAATCGCCCCAGCCCTTGCCGCGAATTCGATCAGTCTGGAGAAAACGGCCTGCGCAACGAAGCCTGCGATCGCGCCCGTGAGCGTTATGGTCTGCCGCCGCTGCCGGTTCCCTTACGCTTGTCGTTGCCAATAACGATGATTGCCGAAGAAATAAGCGCAGTGCAATTCGCGGGGTGCCACAGCGACGCGGAACAGGGTACAATCGCCCACTGATTTTGCTATATACCCTATGAATTTCAAGTTGCAGCCAACCATGCTGCAGCTTGAAAGGTGATGGATATATCTTTAGTTTCTCGATGCCAAGGAGTCTGCATGCCTATCACGGCCAACACGTTGTACCGTGACAGTTTTAACTTTTTCCGTAATCAACTGACCAGCATCCTGATGCTGGCGTTGTTGACCGCGTTCATTTCTGTGCTGCTCAATCAGGTTTTTAGCCCTGACGTCGAGCAGTTGAAGATCTTGTCCGCAACGGAAGGTGATTTTACGGCATCCGCCGGAATGGGGATCCAGGAAATCATTCAGCAAATGACGCCCGAGCAGCAGATGGTGTTATTGAAGGTATCGGCAGCCGCCACTTTCTCCGCTTTGGTGGGTAACGTGTTGCTGGTTGGCGGGATGCTGACGCTGATTCGCCTGGTTTCCCAAGGGCAACGCATCAGCGCGCTGCGCGCTATCGGCGCTTCTGCACCGGAGTTGCCGCGCCTGCTGCTGCTGCTGTTTATCTGCACCCTGCTGATTCAACTGGGTTTGACGCTGTTCGTCGTGCCGGGCGTGATCATGGCGATCGCTTTCTCGCTGGCGCCGGTGATCACCACCGCCGATAAAAAAGGCGTGTTCGCGTCGATCAAGTTGAGTTGCAAACTGGCCTTCGCCAATGCGCGCGTGATTGTGCCGGCCATGATGCTGTGGCTCGCCGCCAAACTGCTGGTGCTGTTTATGGTAAGTCACCTTTCGGTGTTGACCCCGAATGTCGCCAGCGTGGTGCTTACGGCGCTGAGCAACCTGGTTTCCGCCCTGTTGCTGATTTACCTGTTCCGTCTGTATATGCTGCTGCGCAGTTGATCTGCCCACAGTAACTAAAAGAGCACGCCTCGGCGTGCTCTTTTTGCTTATGGAACCGCTGCCGTCTCAGCCTGTTCCTTGCTCTGAATCAGCTTCAACGCCAGATACAAATCCGGAACCAGAATCAATTCACGATCGCGTCCCAGCCGATTGATGCGGAACCAGCGCGTCAGCTCGGTTCGTCGCCCCGCCAATACCAGTTTTACGTTACGCTGTAACAAATCACGTTTCAGTTCGTCGATGGCCGCCAGCACGCTGATATCCGCGTGGGTAAAGCTGGCTACGGCGTCCACCACCACCCAGCGCGGTTGAAACGGCGTGCTATCCACCAGATTCAGGATCCGGCGCTTGAAGTACGCCACGTTAAAATAGGTTAACGGTGAGTTGAAACGGTACATCATCACGCCGGGTACTGCCTTGACGCCGTTGTTGTTGCCCATCGAGTGGATCATGCCCTCGTCGTTCACACCCAGCAGTTGCTCCGTTGGGCGAAACACCGTGCGCAGAAACTGCATCAGCCCCAGTAAAACAGCCAGACCGATGCCGCTGATCACCCCCACCAGCAGCACGCACAGGAAAGTGAACATGGCCAACCTGAAGGCCTGCGCATTGCGGCGGCGCATAATCCAGATGCCCCGAAAGTCCAGCAGCGACCAGGCGGCGTACATCAGCACTACGCCTAAGCCCGCCACCGGAATAAACTGCAGCGGTGCCATCAGGAACAACAGCACGAAGGCAATCACCACTGCTGCAATGATCGACACCAATTGACTCTTGCCGCCGTTGGCATCGTTAACCGCAGTACGGGAATCCGCCCCGCTGATGGCAAACCCCTGCGAAAGCGCCGAAACGATATTCACCAGCCCAAGCGCGCGGAACTCGGCGTCGGCATTCACCTCATAACCGTTCTTCGCCGCAAAACTGCGCGCAGTCAGCATCATGCTGACAAAACTCACTACCGCCAGGTTGAGCGCCGGAATGACCATGTCTCGCAGCAACCCTGGCTGGAAATCCGGCCACTGGACTATCGGCAGTACGTCGCTAAAACCGCCCACCGTCACCACGCCATGCTGCTGCAACCCGCCTATCCAGGTGACGAAAGCCGCCAATACGATGGCAAACAGCGGTGCCGGCCAATTAGGGCGCCATTTTTTAAACCCCAGCAGCGTTACCAGCGTCAGCAGCGACACCGCCATGGTCAGCCAGTCGCTGTGCATCAGGTTGCCCGGCAGCGCGTAAATACGCTCAATCAACTGCGCAGGATGAACGCCAAAACCCAGGACCTTGCCGATCTGATCGACCATGATAGTGATCGCCACACCGTTCAGCAGCCCGCTGAGTATCGGCCGGGAGAGCAGATCCGCCAGTGCACCCAGTTTGAAACGGCTAGCCAACAGGCACCAGGCGCCCATCATTGCCGTCATCATAATGGTGAGTTGCCAGTGCCGCTCCATATTACCCGCCGCCAGCGGCGTCACTACTGCGGCTATCACTGCGCAGGTGGCTGCGTCCGGCCCGACAATAAGCTGGCGCGACGATCCGAAAAACGCGTAGGCGACCATCGGCAAAATACAGGAGTACAGCCCCACCACCGGGCTGACCCCGGCCAGCTCGGCGTAAGCGATCGCCACCGGCAATGCCACCGCAGCTACGGAGAGCCCGGCGCGTATATCCGGCTTAAGCCAACTGCGTTGATACCCTAATAAATGCGTCAAACCAGGCGTCAGCGCCTGGAGAGATTTCCACTGCATAAACTGTTTTCCGTTATAAATTATCCGACTATTATTACGCGTATCATGAGATGCCAGGGCCGCGCTGGCAATCGGTCCACCACGAAGTCGCGACCTCAATCGTAAGTTTATGCAAATTCCTGCTTTCATGGCAGAAATCCGGCTCTCAAACGCCGATAATCAGCGCTTCCCAGCGGTACACAGAGCCCGCCGAATCCGGTATAGTCGGGCGATGAACAGATGATGGATTGATTTATGAAGCAGTTTCTTGATTTCCTCCCGTTAATTGTCTTTTTTGCTTTTTACAAGCTCTACGATATCTACGTCGCCTCCGGCGCATTGATTGTCGCTACCGCCCTGGCACTGGTGTTCACCTGGATCAAATACCGCAAGGTCGAGAAGATGACACTGATCACCTTCCTGATGGTGCTGGTGTTCGGCACCCTGACGCTGGTATTCCATAACGATTTGTTTATCAAATGGAAAGTGACGGTCATCTATACCCTGTTTGCGTTGGCGTTGCTGATCAGCCAACTGGTGCTCAAGAAGCCGCTGGTCCAGCGCATGCTGGGTAAAGAGCTGACGCTGCCGGACAAGGTGTGGAGCAACCTCAACCTGGCCTGGGCAGTTTTCTTCCTGATCTGTGGCCTGGCAAATATCTACGTCGCCTTCTGGCTGCCGCAAAGCGTTTGGGTTAACTTTAAAGTGTTCGGCCTGACGGCGCTGACGCTGGTGTTTACCTTGCTCAGCGGTATTTATATTTATCGGCATATGCCGGAAGAACAGAAAAAATAGTTACAAAATTGTTAATGCCCGTAGCGCTTGCTGCGGGCAGTATAATGAAAACCTTTCTTTGATAAGCAGACGGCTATGACACAACAACGACCTTTACCCAGTGGCGAAATGGTGCTGCGTACTCTGGCAATGCCGGCAGATACCAATGCCAACGGTGATATTTTTGGCGGCTGGCTGATGTCGCAAATGGACATTGGCGGCGCCATTCAGGCGAAAGAAATTGCCGAAGGACGCGTAGTGACAGTACGTGTCGATGGTATGACCTTCCTGAAACCGGTCGCAGTGGGTGATGTGGTTTGCTGCTATGCGCAGTGTATCCGCACCGGCCGCAGTTCGATCACCATCAATATCGAAGTGTGGGTAAAGAAAGTGTCCTCCGCGCCTATCGGCCAGCGCTACCGTGCAACCGAGGCGGTATTTACTTATGTGGCGGTGGACGATGAGGGCAACTCACGCGCCCTGCCCGATGGCAAAATGAACTTCCGCGTCGGCTTTGAAGAATAGCTGAAATGCAGCAGCAAAAAGGGTCGCGGAAGCGACCCTTTTCTATTGGCGCCAACGTCGATATCAGTCCATCTCCGTAGTGCCGTTTATTTTAAAACGGATATTAACGACGCGATCTTTCGCTTCTTTGGCTTCGTAACGCCACTTGCGCAATGCTTGTTTCACTTCACGCTCGAACATGTTACGTGGCTCCGCACTCAGAATACGCACGTTTGTCACGCGGCCGTCGCTGTCGATATCAAATTGAACCCGCACGCTGCCTTCGATCTGCAATGCCCTTGCGCGCGGTGGGTAGATCGGATCTGCACGGCTGATTGGCTTCGGCCCCACATCACGCGAATTGCCCTGAACCGGCGCTGAAGGTGCTTGCTTCACCGGCGCTTTGTCGACTGGCTTGGCCGGCTCGTTATTTTCAAACGGTGATGGCTCGCGCGGCTCGGTTTTCTGCGGTTCGCGTTTGACCGTTTTTTCGACCTTCGGCTTCGGTTTCGGCTTCGGTTTGGGTTTGACCGGCTCAGGCTTCAATATCGCCTTTGGCGGTGGCTCTGGCAGCGGTTCCGGCTCTGGTTCTGGTTCCACCTGCGGTTCTGGCTCAGCAGGCGCAGGAGGTGGCGGCTCGGCCATTGCGGCGGTATTGACCATCATGACGCTGATCGGCGCATCCTCTGGTTTCGGCAACTCCATGACTTCATTGACGGAAGCATAGAGCAGGCTCGCCACCAGGGCGCTATGTAAGCCAACGGACAGGACAATCGGCACTGATAAACGGCGATTAAGGAACATCTTTTTTAGCGGCATAATGATTCTGTTTCCTCTGGTTCGCCAAGTTTAAATGCAAATAGCAATCATATTCAATAACGAATGGCAAACTATCGCTTTAATCGTCATTATTCATCGCTAAAACCTGTAAACTCATGGGGATATTAACCTTTCATTTGCATTTCCACTGAGGATTTCACACGCTCTATTAACCTGATTTATCGCGACAAAAACAAAAAAACCCGCCGTAGCGGGTCATTCTTCACCAATGCAGCGTTATTCTTCATCACCATAGTACAGCACACCCAATTTGATCAGCGGCCGCCCCTGCGCTTTGCGATGCAGGTTGGTATCACGCAGCGAATAAACGCAGCCACAGTATTCCTGCTGGTAGAAGCGTTCGCGCTTGCTGATTTCTATCATTCGCGATGCGCCGCCTTTTTTGCGCCAGTTGTAATCCCAATACTGCAGGTCAGGATATTTTTCTGCCGCGCGGACGCCGCAATCGGTGATTTGCTGCATATTCTTCCAGCGGGAAATACCCAACGAGCTGGAAATGGTGTCATAGCCGTGTTCATGTGCGTATAACGCGGTGCGCTCGAAACGCATGTCGAAACACATGGTGCAACGGATCCCACGCTCTGGTTCGTTTTCCATGCCTTTGGCGCGGGCAAACCAGTTATCGGTATCGTAATCGGCGTCAATAATGGGTATCCCGTGTTGCTCGGCAAAGCGAATGTTCTCTTCCTTGCGCAGCAGATACTCTTTTTGCGGGTGAATATTCGGGTTATAGAAAAAGATGGCGTATTCGATGCCGGAGGCCTGAATGGCTTCCATCACCTCACCGGAACAAGGCGCACAGCAGGAGTGCAGCAACAGCTTGCTTTTGCCCTCAGGCAAGTCGAGTTTATCCCTAACCAGTTCCGTCATTTCCTCACCTCTCACACAGGGGTTCAATTCATCGCGCGGCCGCACTATACGAATAAAAACTAGCTGCTTCAAGGCATAAGCGCCAGCTGCAGATAAATTCCCCGGTCAGGCATTCCCTTGGCGCACCTTTTGCGCTACCTTGAATCACCCCTTCTATACTAATGATTTTAAAGGTGAAACATGCTTTATCTGATCTACGCGCAGGACGTCCCCAACTCATTGGAAAACCGTCTGTCGGTGCGGCCGGCGCATCTGGCACGCCTGCAGGCGCTGCGGGATGAAGGCCGTCTGGTGGTTGCCGGCCCAAACCCGGCTATCGACAGCAACGATCCGGGCAGTGCGGGCTTCAGCGGCTCTACGGTGATTGCGGAATTCGCCTCGCTGGCAGATGCCCAAGCCTGGGCTGAACAGGATCCCTACGTCGCTGCCGGCGTTTATGGTGACGTGACGGTAAAACCTTTTAAACAAGTATTTTAGATTTAATGTTACATCTTAAAAAACAATAAGATAGCAAATTAAAAGTAGAATTTTTTATGTTTTGGCACGCTTTTATGTACACTTTACTAAAGCGTGCCTATCGTCTACTCCTTATGGGTTGGTGGTGTTTATCTCTGTCGGCCCTGACCACGTCGATGTCGAACTATTATACACTCTGTAGAACATGCGCCGTGTGTTCATACCAACGAATGTCTGGCCGGTGTATCCGCTAACTAAAGTTTCCACCGTACAACGCCCCGCCTTTGCGGAGATAGCAGCGGGAAGCCCTGGGCTGTTCGCATCGGTTAGGTTAGACCCGTAAGCATACGTCCCTGGGGTTAGGAGTGTATTGAAACTTGTTGGGTTGGATAACGTGACGAACTCTCTAATGATTGGCATATACAGTCCTTAATTATACCCGCCGGTGTATTGAGCGTATGCGTTGAAGTTTTCACGCACCACCCCATTAGAAACGGCGTAGTTTGATGCCACGGTAGTTGACGAAAGCCATACATCCCCGAAGGCGAAGTGGAACGTGCCGGTTATAGAGCCTGCAATAAGCCCCTGGAATACGCTGGGAACGGCGGGAAATCCCGCTGTCATATTTGACGCATTAAGAGAGGCTATTTTACTGGACACCAATCTAACCCCTTTCAAAAAGCTAAGTGTAACATTCCCTGCCGAGCAATCAGTCAGTGTTAACGGGTAATCTTCATCGTTGCCACCAGAAAGTTCAATGTCACCAAGAGCACAATTAACTGCCGAAAGCTTGCTGGCGGTATTTCCAGAGGATATGGTTATTTTTGCAATATTTGGGAATCTAAAATTTTCCACTGAAAGCGCAGAAAACCTAAGAATCCTTGCTGTTTCCACATAGTTTGCCTGATACATAGAACCGCCGTACCAATACGCATATGCACCATAGTTTGACGAGCTTTCATTCCAGCCAAGTGATGGGTCCCCCATGAATTGAGTTATCCCGCCACCTAAGCACAGTGCAACTTTGTGCGAACTACCTGGCGCTGCGCCATTCGACTCATGGTGTCCGTTTTGAACCCATAACGGAGATGACTGTCCGCGTGCCATGATGTCAGCTACGCCATAATTTCTTTCAAATTTGCAATCATAAATTCGAATGAAGTTACTATTATCGCTCACTGCAACAGGAACAGTACCGCTCCCGCGCGGTGACATCATTACCTGAACCGGGGAATAAAGCTGACGAGTTACAACATCCGTGGAAACATCTGCATAGTCCATTCTACTCATCATACGACCCGAGCGCAGAATATTGCATCCGACGATTTTGCTATCCCAGCACCAATCGAAAATAATACCGCCGCCCCAGAATCCGCTGAGAACCACGTTCTCAATTAGATTTTCAACGCCATTAAACGATACTATACCGTGACACCATGACGTATCTGAGTCGCCATTCATGTTAAATGGTGCAATATTTATATTTTTAATCACGCAAACGCCAGGCCACCGCTTTTTAACTGCCGCACGCTGGCTAAACTGGTCGGCTTCTGTCGGCCCCGCATGAACAATTCCGAAGTTTTGATATCTGGTATCTGTCGAGCTTGTAAGATCTAAATATATCTGAGTCCCGTTTATGTTACTAATACCCGCCTCTGAGTTTTTTCGATAGGTCCCCTCAATAATAGTTGGCCATGTGGCCTTGTAGCCCCCTGTGCTGACATTGTAGAAGTTAAGGTCAGGTCGCGCTGCGTGGATGGCATCGCCAAGCGCCTGAGCACCTAGAATAGGACGCTTTAGGTGAATTACGCCGCACGGAAAAATTAGCTTTGGCGAGTACCCTTTCAAATAAACGTTAAGCTGAGCAGCAAAAATCGCATCATCCCAGTTGCCGATCTTGTCGTAGTAAAACTGCAGATACTGCTCTGTTTTGAAGATATTGCTGAACGTGTGTCCAATCGTTCCTGCAGGGTAATCGACGTCGATATCAAACCCAATCATCGAAGAGCCGCCAGGACCTGATAGCTGCTCTAAAATCCACTGTTTGAACTGGTCAGGGTCATATTTCAGTACGTTAGGGAAGTAGAACTGCTGCACGTTGTAAGCATCGTAAACAGCCATAGAATGGCCTTCAACGGTTACAAACTTGGCGATCTGACCGCCATACACGGGGTAGCCGCCGGAGTTAATAATGATCGGCTGGGCGATCGGCACGTGCGTGCCGTCCTCGTTCTCGAGGTATACCTGGATCTGGTTCTCTGGGATTGTCGGATCTGTGTCGATTTTACCGATGTAAATCCGGCCGTTCGCCGCCGCCTTGAACGCACGGGCGAGCGTAAACAGTTGTGATGGCATTGAAACAACGACGTTCGGGATAATGGTGTCAACCATTTATTTTCTCCAGGCGTGCGAAATCCCCACAAGGCGCGGCTTGCGGTAGTGTTGAAGTAGGTTTATGTACCAAAATGGTACTATTGTTGATTTATACAGTTCACCATATCATGCCGATCCACCCACCGGTGAGGCACGACTATGGAAGAGTTAGAGACGCAGTTTCATTTACGGCTACCGAAAGAAATACACGGTAAGATTAAGCAGCGCGCCAAAATGAATGGCCGTTCGCTGAATGCCGAGATCACGCTGATAATCGAAGAGGCGCTATCGCAGCCGCCAAAAATAGCCGGCTTTCGTGACGATGCCGAACGCCTAGCGCACGAACACGCCGAGCAGTTCAAAAAGGTTGTGGTCGAAACGCTGAAGGCAATTTATTCAGAAAAATAAAGGGGCTAGGGCCCCTTAACACTATTTCTTGCAGGCGATGAGAAGATTCCGTGAAATGGTGCTTCCCGCCATGGCGAAGTCAGGTTGAGCTGTAGCAATCCAGCCTTTATCTCCCGCAGAAATAAAGGTGTCATAGCCTTTAGCGCCACAGAGATCGCCAGCTTTCTCTAAACACATACCCCACGTTCTGGCCGTACCGGAGCAATCGATTGAATATGCTTCACGCCCATCAGGAGCGAAGGTCTTCGACGAGTTAGCGCATCCAGCAAGCAATCCTATTGCAGCAATAACCAGAGTTAATTTCTTCATTGATATACCCCTTTTGATTTATGGCATAGATGATATATCTGGTTAGCCGTTTCCGCCATCCTTGGCCATTGGTCAATACTCCCTGCCGCCAGCCTCTCCTGAAAGCCAGCCAATAATCCCCACTCGTGCGATCGCCTGTTTTTCGTCACGCGTCAGAGTTCGGTAGAACGATTTCCACGCGGGGGAATTGGCGATCCGCGTTTCCATTTTCCGATTGATTACCTGCTGCCCCTTCTCCGACAACCTGGCGCCTTTTGCCTGCTTCACAACCGACCTGAACTCAGGCGATGCCAACAGCCGATCTGCCGCAACACTGCGCGCCGGACGGGCGGCTTCTTTGGCCGCCATACCAGCCACCGCGCCATAGCTTAGCGTTGGCCCAACAACCGGGATGTGCCCCAGAACCGTCGTTGCCAACGCGCCCTTACCATGGCGATACACTTTGTCTAGCACCCCGCCTTCCGCATCGAACTGCTTGATAAACGCGTTCAACCTACCGGTTTGGATGCTGCTCTCGCGAGCGTGGCGTACTGCCTGCGACACGGTAAACAGATTCCGTAGGTTGTTGGCCGTCCTGTCACCCAGTTCTCGCTCAACCATCGGCAACATGCCGGATGACTTCAGCCCCTGATACCAGTCCACAAACCCCGGCAGGTGGAACTCATTCTCTTTGCGACTGCCCTGACTGAACGCATCGCGCAGCGACGTGGCCACAACTTCGCGCCGGATCCGTGGTGAGGGGATATCTTGCTGCAGCGCACGAAACCCTTTCGCATCACCTTTGGCCAGGTTGCGGATAGCCAGACTGGCTTTTGTGCCGATGTCGCCGCGCAGGTCTTTGCCCAGCAGGCCGGTTAACGCATCCTCCATCGTTGTTCGCACTCCGATCAGCTTCTTGGCAGCCTGCCATTTATCGCCCATACCAGCAGCGACAACCGCCTGCTCCTGGTCAGCTGTCAGATTCGCATAGAGCTGTTTCAGCGCCCCAGTCTCTTCATCGCGGAACGGCCCCGAGTTTTTACCGATAGCCTGCCCGATCTGCTTGCGGATGTTGTCCAGCCGCGCATACGTTGGCGCAGTAGCTTCAGTGCCAACAGGAGCAACAGAGTTATAAACCCGCTTCTCCATCGTTGATAGATGCTCCGCGCCGCCCAGTTCGTCCGCTTTGCCATCCAGATAGCGAATGATACTGTTCGCCTCAACTGTCTGGCCTTTGGGGATGGCTGCGGCGATTTGGCTATAAAGCTGATCCGATTTATTCTGCACAGTGGCAATACCGCGCTGGAACGAAGACAAAAACTTGTCATTCATCGCAGCTTTGTCCGGTAGTGCGCCAGCGGCGTCCGTCAGATCAGTGGCCTGTTTAGCGATCTTGGTTAGCGCCTGATTCTCCTGTGCCGCCAACTGCGACCCCGGGACGGATTTCAACGCTTGTTCAAAATCACGATAGGCCTGATTGCCGGATACGTGCGACAGCAGCAAATCGTCTTCGCTCAGCCCCAATTGTTTGGCAGCATCGATAACATCCTGTCGCGGTGCAACATCACGGGCGGCGTCCGCCATACGCGGTGCAGTTTCTCGGTCAGCAGCAGCGCCAACACGCGCAGCCACGTCCTGCACTCCTTGTTCGGGTGGTACTGCGGCGGCAGCTTGTGCCCCTGGTGCAGTTGGCGATACTGGTGCAACCTGTTCAGCCACTGCTGCGGTTGCCTGCCCTTCACGTTGTGCGGCGCCACGAATAGCGCCAGCAGCGCGCCCACCGGCAGCCAGCAGTCCGCGACCGATCACGCTGCCGGCTAGGCCTGTGGCAAGGTTACCCGATAGGTCATTATTCTGCGTGGACTGCGCAATCGCGCCGGGGAGGTTTTCCGCCAACATGTTGGCGCCCTGCGTTGCGATACGTTCTGCGCGACCAGCGCCAGCCGTAGAGGCCAGGGCTGCCGCCGTACGTTCAGCGCCGAGGCCAGGAATCAGGTAAGGACCGATCTCAGCCCCCAGTTGCGCGTAGGGGTCAGTTGGCCGCATGCTCTCAGGCAAGCGTAATTGCATGACCTGATCTTCTGCTGGCACGCCGGCTGCGCCAAGGGCGGTATTTACCACCTGGCCGGGGATGTTGGCGACGTTAGCCGCGCTTTGCGCCAGACCGCGACCCGCTTGCCCGAGGTTCTCAGCTAAAGTTGGCTCAGGCACGGCCTGCGCCCACGGCTGCGCGGCCTGTTGGGCAAGCTGCGCCAGTTCCCCTTCACCTCCTGGCTGAGCAGCCGGCTGCGTCCACTGCGCGAAATGGGGGTCTGTGACGTAATTGGCGGTTTCTGTCGGGATATTCTTCATTCTCCCGTCTTTGAGCTTTTGAAGATTACCAGGCCCCATGTTATACGCGGCCAATGCATCCGGCACGTTACCGTGCGCATCGAGCATCTGTTTCAAGTAACGAGCACCAGCCTCGACCTGCAGCGCCGGGTTGCGCTTCAACTCTTCCGGGTCGTAGCCCATGCCGCGCGCCGTAGCAGGCATCACCTGCGCCAGGCCGATGGCACCTTTCGGGCTGATAGCACCCGAGTTGCCGCTACTCTCTTTATTGATCAGCGCGCCGAGCAACCCCGCGGGCAGCCCGAAACGTTGCTCGGCGGCAGAAACAATATCGCCACCCTGTTGTGGTGGCGATTGTTCGGCTTGCGGCTGCTGGTATTTGGTCCACGGCCCCTCGGAAGGTGGTGTGTCCGCTGGCGTACTTTGATATTTCTCCCACGGGCCTGCCATTAGTTCTTTCTCCATCTGTTAGGGTTGCTCGGGTCGCCACCAAGGAACGTATAACCGTCCTGATTTTGCCCCGTTCGCGGTGCGGCCATGCCGCCCTGTCCAGCATTAAACGCATTGATCTTCTGCTGATATGTTTCGACAGTCGGCTGCTGTTTTTGCAAATAGTCAGCTTGGCGCTGCAGAACCTTCTGCCAGTTATCCACGGCAGCACGTGCAGCTTTCGGCGACATGTTCTGGTTAATCGCTAAGAATGCACGCGCGGCAGCCTGCCCCTCTGAATCCGATACCGGTCCGGTGCCTTTCATGCCGATAACGCCCATAAGGCGCGCCTGCCCCTGCATCTGATCGATTTTCGCCCACGCATCCGCGGACGGTGAGCCGGGGATTAGTGAATTAGCTTTGCCACCAAAACCAAACACACGATCAAAATCTTCCGGTTTTATGTTTGGGTCGGGCTGCCCTTCCGCGGGGGCGGGGGCGGTACCTTTAACTTGATTCACCGTTTCCAGCATGTTGGACACGTTACTAACGTTACTTTGATGAGCCCCGACGTAGTCCTGCATTTTCTGCACTGCCGCCTGCTGCGTGGCCTGCGACTTAGCGCTGTTCTCGCCCGCTTTCATGCTCAGTTCCAGTTGTTTATTGGCGTTATCTGCCTGATTCTTTTGGGCGGTAAGATTGAGTTGCTGTTGCCCCTGCGCCAACTGGCCCTGCTGATACTGTGCCTGTTGCTGCAAACGCTGTTGCCCAAGGCCGAGATTTGCCTGCGCGATCTGGCCGGTCTGCTGCAGCTTGGCATTGTTCGCCTGAAGGTCGAAATATTTATCCGGGCCGAGCGAAGCGATCCCCAGATGGTCAACGAACTGGCTAAATCCGGCGGGGTTTTGCTGGTACATCTGCGCTACGTCGGAGGGGTTAACACCAACACGTGTCAAGTCACCGGCGTTGGATTGCAGCCACTGTCCCATTGCCTCAGGGCTTTGCGCTGCTAGTCGTGCCGACGCAGCCAGGCTGCCGACTGTATTGCGCTGGTCTTCGTCGATGAAGCCCATGCCGTTGCGTACAGCTTCGAACTGCTCCGGGTATTTTGCTACCAGACCGCGCATCGCACCACGATCCCCCGAATCAAACGCGTTTGCGTATTCCTGCTGGAATGTCTTCTGCCGCTGGACCTGCTCACCTTTTTGCCAACTGTTGGCGATAGACCCTGCAGCGCCTGCCAATTGCATACCGAGGTTGTTCTCGCCCGCGCGCGTACGGTCGTTATTGTCGCGTATGAAGCTCAGCGCAGTGTTTGCATCGCTGGCCTGCGGAGCATTCGCGTTATTGGTGCCGATGCCAGCCAACAGGCTGCCGGCGTTACCTTGCTGCCACGTCGCCATAACGCCCCCTTAAAAGAGTGAACCAAGTGCGCCAACACCGGCACCGATCGCGGTTCCCCATCCCGGCATGATAGCCGTACCCGCCGCCGCACCAGCTGCAGCGCCCTGGAGTGCGCCGCCGAACTTAGAGGGCTGATTAGCATTCGCCGCCGATAATGATGCCTGCTGCTGAAGCAGCTGCCCGGTATTGTTCGCGTAGGATTGGCCTGCGTTTGCCTGCCCCTGTAACGCACCCAGGCCAATATTGGCAAGGTTCTGATAGTTGTTCATCTGCCCCGTGAGCCAGTTCTGCCCCAGCATCGGGGCGATCGTCGCCAGACCGTTACTGGTTGCAGTGGACCCCAGTCCGCCTGTGGCTTCCGCAGATGCCAGTTGCTGATAGCGAGCCTGATTTGATAGGTCTTGATATTGCCCTGAGTTGTAATAATCGTTGAGCGCAGACTGCTGGCCACCGAGCGACGAAAGGTTTTGCAACTGGCCAACATACTGCTGTGCCAGCGGAGTAAACGGCGCGAGATTCTGCATGTTGGTTTGCCACATCTCGCGTTGCAAGTCAGTAGCCTGGCGAGTAGCGTCCGCCTGTGCGCCGGCGCCGTTATCGCCGCCTTTGCAGAGCACTGCGCTATTGCGCACTTTGTTCATGAGCTGGAAAATTAGCATTTTTGCATGTCCTCATACTGCGAGCGTTTTAGCTGATACAGCGTTACGCCAATTGGCTGGCCGTTACTGATATAGGCGTCATCAAGATGGCCGACTCTGGTCGCGCCCAGCAGCCGAATGATTACTCGTCCGTATTTCGTGGTGTCGGGCACCATCGTGATGCTGTTGGTGAATGGAGAGTTAGCCAGCAACCAGCGACAGAAAAGCCGGTGGCCCTCTAGCGCATACTGACCGCGAAAACCCGGGTCGTAGATAGCGTGACATTCAACGACGCTATGCCAGAAATTGCGCACCTCGTGGACTCCGGCGAGTAACACTCCTTCATAAATCCCGAGATAAACGGCGTCCGGCTTGATGAAGTAGTGATCGCCCGTATCAACGATTTTACCGGTGGTCGCTCGGTCATCGAGAAAAGCCTGTAACCGCACCGGGTTGTCGATTAATTTAATTTCCATCAGTCAATCATCCCGTGCGTGCGCCCCATGTCTTCCAGCGCTTTGATACGCTGCCGCGCCGCTATCAGTGCCGTGGCTAAAGCCTGGATTTCAGCTTGTGAATAAGTGACGCCGACTGTGAACGCCAGATCAGCGTTGAATGCCGATTTGTTCGCGGTACCTGCCGCCGCCGTCCAGCCAGTCTGGCGAGCACCGATCACCTGCAGCCCTGCAACTTTGTACGAAACGCTGACGTTAACGTTGCCGCCGACCTGCAGCTTGTCAGCTGTAGGCACCGGAACATTGCCGACGAGGAAAGATCCACCGGTAGACTGAACGGATTGGCTGGTAGAAACGGCTTTCGATATCGAGTTGACTTGCAGGGTGTCGATGTCGACTTCTGCGGTATCCAGCCTGCCATCTAACGCAGCAATATCCGTGGTGTTTTGCGTGATGCGGGTTTCATGATTGGCAAGCTCCGTTTCGTTGGCTGTTATGCGCAGTTCGTGGTTAACGAGCTCGGCCTCTGCTACGGCGATCCGCGTTTCATGGTTAATCAACGTCGCTTCAGCCGCAGTAATTCGCTGCTCGTGGTTAACGAGCGTTGCTTCTGCTGCGGTGATCCGCGTTTCGTGATTAGCCAGGACCAAATCCTGCTCGTCATTTTTTACCTGAGCATCCCAGGCCCCTTGCCCCGCCTCGTTTGCCTTGCCGGCTACGTTGCCTAAATCGGTGCCTTGCTGGACGACGTAGAGAAAGTAAGGCTGCGAGAAGATTTTAGGTAGGAGCGTTGCATCAATGCGCGTGGCCTGCACGACGACAGGCACATTTAAGTTGTCATCAGCCATCATTCAATCCTCACCGAGCAATCGCTCAGCGTAACCGGCGAGCGGGTGATCACCCGCACCTTAAAGCCGATGTTTTTGCGCACCCGGCCGAGACGGCGCCACAGCACACGCTTGTCGTACGCAAATGGCGCATTGGCGTCAATCATCTGTTCGTGGCCATAATTTGAGCCGTCCGCTGTCGCAGAGATAAATAAGCGTTCCGCATACTGCGAGACGCCTGTTGCCGCCTCCAGTTCGAAATCGAACACGCGCGCGTTGTTGGCTTTGAACATAGGGGTAAACAGCAGGTGCTCGGTTTGCTTGTCGTACTGCGCCGAGGAATCGAACTGCAGAGCACCAACAACGGGTTCCACTTTGTCGCCGGCGGTGATCTGGTTACCTTCGAACATGTAATCAATCGCCCGGTGCACATCGTCAAACAGCCCTGTTTTGAGGATGCACCACTGTGGCCCGTTCTGGCCGGCTGCCGCGTCGTAACACAGCACGTGCCTCGGTAGATGGACGAGGAGCAACTCGTGGCCGTCGAACCTCACGGTTTCCAACACACCAGTAGCCAACTCATCCGCGGTATATCCGCGCAGCACCTTCTCCACCGTTGACGTGGCGATCGTCGTGGCCTGCCCGCTGTTAATGAGATAAATAGACGGCGCGCCAGTAGCTTGATGGCTAATGAACGCGAAGGCATCCGCAAATTCGGTTTTACAGTAGGTGCCAGCAATCCCCTTCTGCACCATTAGCGACGGCTGAGAGACGTAAATCGCGGAGGCGCTATCCGTCGCACCAGTGAGGGAGAAATACTCTATAGTGCTGCTGCCGAACATCACCACGAAATCGCGCCAGATACCGCAGCCGAGAATGCCGTCGGGCTGGCTCTCCGCGCTATAGAAAGGACGGAACCGGTCGGGATGCGATTCATCTTCGAGATCGGTAACCCCGAATGTTTGAGTACCATCTTTCACCCATACATAGCGCCCTCTCGCCCGGCAGGCGTCGCGAACATTGCCAATGTCGTATTGAGCATATGTAACGTCTCCGACCGTTTCAGGCCAGTTCTGCAGCGTTTTAACGGTGCCGTCGTAGCGGTACATCGTCAGCACGCCATTGGCAGCAACTGCCTGGCTGGTAGCACTATGGGCCATGCTGACCCGCAATAAACCAGAGACGTCTCCCCGCTCTTCAACCCCCTTGTACAACTTACCGCCAGCAACGCGGTAAACCAGGTTCTGCACGGTGTTGAACTCGGCTCCGCGAGATGTTCCGGCTACATCTGCCTTTTTGGCCAGCCCAGGAAAAGAACGCAGATAGCCGGCGGCGTTAAGCACTTCTTTCGGCGTGGCCAGCATATTAACAGGCAGGAGGTCGACATAATCCGCATTGCGGTAGTCTTTACCGAGGCCTTTAGCCAGTGGAAGAGTCGGCATCGTCATCACCCTTACGATGGAAATAGTGGTGGCCGTTGTAGGTCGGAATTCGGTTACCAGACCCGATTGGCATCCGGTTCGGGTAGCCCGCATCGCGATATACTTTTTTCGCCCGCTTCAGTGCTGAGGCCTTGACCAGCAGTTCCTTGCCGTAGCGCGCGGTGGTCACCACCTTCTGCAATGGCTCAATCTGGTAATCTGGCGCAATACGCAGCGCCAGATTGTGGTACACCGCGCTGAGATGTGCCGTTTTCAACCCGTGGTCGTCGCCCTCCATCGCCGGTTCGCCTTCAGCGGCAAACTGATACCCAATGTCGATGCCGACCACCGGGTCCTCTCGCCATTCCGCCATCATCATTTCGAGGTCGTTCACACCGTCCTCTACAGATTGCGGTTCGACATCGGTCAGAGTGGCGTTGGAGGCGATGCCAATTTTGCGCAGCGCGGCGAGCACCAGATCGCCTTTGGTCGTGAGATTCATGGTCACCGCCTACCCGTGGTTAAACGAACTCTTCGGCGCTATCTGAAGCCGAGGATTTGCCTTTGCGTTGCTTCTTCGCCGGCTCAGGCTCAGGCTCAGGCTCAGGCTCAGGCTCAGGCTCAGGCTCAGGCTCAGGCTCAGGCTCAGCAGCATCAAAAAGCTGTGATGGGTGGTCAAGCCAGCCATCGGCGAGGTGCACTTCCAACTCCTCGGCTTCGACCACTTTCACGTGGGCTTTAAGCCCCCACACCAGCGTGTCGCCACCGTGTTTGTAAATCATCTGGGACATGGTTAATCCTCAACAATGAAAAAGGGGCCGAAGCCCCTTTTCAGTTGGTTAAGTGGTCTGGTTAGCCAGGCCGACGCCGATCGCTTCCGGACGTACTGCGCACGCGGCATACCACAGCGCAATACGGCATTTACCAGTCAGGGTAGAGATATCGCCCTGCGTCGCGAAGATACCGTTCAGGCCGACGCCAGGAATGGCGAACGACTGGGTTTTCATACCCGCGAACAGTTCGTGGTTAGCCGGGATCGGCTGCGATACCAAACGGATGGAGTCATCAGCCCAGAACACGTTCGTTTCTGCGGTTTTCACGTTCAGGATGTTCACCGCCATGGTGTTAGCCAAGGAGGTGTTGACGTTCGCATACGCACGCTCTTCAGCGGTCAGAGCGGTGTCATCCAGCGCAACCGGCTTAGGTGCGATCGTCACATTGGCACCGTTCACCGCAACAACGGTGAACGTGGCGTCGTGAGTCAGCACGTTTTTAGCCATCTGCGACAGATACTTCACGCCAGCGAAGCTGATCTTATCGCCACGCTTCAAGCCTGTGCCCGCACTCAAAGTGACGGTAGCCACGCGGTTATCGACGTTTTCCTTGTTGCCGTCGGCATCAAGGCGCCACGCTTCTGGCTTGAACTTCTGCGCACCGGCTACGGTCAGCCCGGTGGCAGTAGATGCCGCCAGAGTTGGCAGTTTAGGAGAACGCAGTACGTCATCAAAACCGGCCACCTGCCGCTGAATGCTGCCGTTTTTATAGGCCTCTTCAGGGATGCGGCCGAAGATGTCGCGATTGATCAAGTCGTGGCCTGCGCGCTTGTAATCGCCTGGGTTGAAGAAGTAGGACAAACCTGCGTCACGGTTCAGCTCGCGGGCAAACATGATCTCTTCTGCATCTGCGACGAAGTCCCAGCCACTGCCAGTTGCGGTGCCAATTGGCTGCGGGTTTGTGACAACCAGCGAACCCATATCAACCGCCTGCTGCGCAATCGCCTTTTCGACGTTGTTCGCCAGTTTTTTAGCGGACGCCTGGATGCGGCGGCGATAAGAGCGCTCATCGCGCAGATCGTCAGCACGCAGCTGGAAGAAGTCGTTGTCCGGGTCGCCCATGTTGCACTTCACGGACAATTCCAACACGCCAGTAGCTTTGTCGGTCAGATCCCAGCCGCTTTGGGTCGGTGCTTCCTGCTCAACCGGCAGCCAGAAGGTATTGCCAGAACGCTGCATCGATGGTGCCGCAGGGGAATATTTGTTAGTTTTCTGAGCCATTGGCGTCAGGTTTTCCACGGTTTCGACAATTTCGTCCACCGCGTAGGTGATCATTTGACCTTCGTTAAGAGCCATTATTTGAGTTCCTTAAGCTTTTGTTTGAGCATGCGGTAAGTCGCGGTGTCGCCTTTGTTGGCGGCAGCTTCCATCTGTTTCTGGAGCGAGTCACGGTTAGCTGCAGCAGCCTGGCCTTGCACAGGCTCATCCACCGCCGGCGCGCCGGAGATTTGCTTACCGCGTGGTTTGAGAGTTAAACGGTCTGACAGTCGAGTCAGCTCGATGATGGCCTGCGTTTGCGGCAGGCTCAGGATGTTGCGCGCCTTCTCTGGGTTTGCGCCCAGGTGGTAGAAAATCGCTGCGGATTTCTCGGGGAACAGCGCCATGATCTCCGTATCGATGCCTGGGGCGAGCATCGCGCGGAAGGCGTCTTCTTTCGCCTGATAGTCCGACAGGTTGAGTTTTTCGGCGGCATCGTAGTGTTTACGTGCAGCATCCACATAAACGGCTGACTGCTGAGTGAACTCCTGGGTTTTCTTGCCCTGGGCGGCCACGGCGTTGCTGCGGGCATCCTGCGCTTTCATCAGCCACTCGGTATTAGCGGCGTTGAAAGCGGCGAGCGCGCGGGTTTGGTCGTAGTCGTACTTGGCAAGGCCATCATCAGACAGATATGCGTTGATATCCGGCTGTGCTGGCAGCTCAGGAGCCACTCGCAGGGTGTCCGGCAGTTCGCCACGCTGGACCGCTTCGGCTTGCTGTTCAAGCTCCCGCTGGCGTTTGCGCTCGAGGCGTTTAGCCGCAAATTTGGCGTTGGTAGCCGGGTCCTGCTTTGGTTTTTCCTCATCGTCGTTCAGGACAATATCGAAGCCGTTGTCCTGGCCTTCGCTGGCGTTGGCATTATCGACCAGCTGATCACTCGCAGGTGCCGCCTGCTGGGTGACGGACAGGGTTTGTTCTTCAGTTGCCTGAATTTCGGTGGTGTCGGTCATGATTTAATCTCTCGCTATTGAGGAATCTCGGCTGCTCCGCCGGAGGGTTGATTTGCTTGCTGCATGAGACTGGTTAAATCCATGCGGCGGGAATGGGTCTGGCCTTGCCCTTTGAGGACAAGCTCAGCGTCAGCTCGGGCGCTATCGCCCTGCTTATTCTGGAAATCGCCGAGCAATTTAAGCGCAGCGAGAACATCTTGTTTCTTGGTGCTATCCGCCGAAGCGAGAAGCTGCACAACTTTTGCAGCGGCCACCTGGTAGTCCGTTTGGGCTTTGAACGCCTCAACCTGAATCTTGGCCTGGTCATTCTGCGCCTTCATCAGATCAGCCTGCCCAGTCAGCAATGCCCCCTGCGCCAGTTTATCCTCTGCGCTTGGCTGCCCTTGCTGCTGTTGCGCCTGCATCAACGCCTGTTGCTCTTCTTCGGATTCAGGCTGCTTAAGGCCCATCAGAACCAGCTGCTTGTTGGCATACTCGCGCATGATTTCCACACCCTTGCCATCCAGCAGGGTGAAATACTGCAGGAGCAGCATCTGGAATTCCGGGGTGCCCTGCGGCACTTTGCCGAGCAACTCCTGGATCTCCGCACGGTTCTGGTTTTTCATGCTCTGGAAAGATGGCCCTACGTCGGTATAGGTTTCATATCGGCCGCGGATATCGTTCAGCGTGACCACCTCCCCGGTCTGGTAATCGACAACCTGCGTCATCAGCTGCACATCCTTATCGCTACCATCCGGTAGCGTCACAAGGACGCTTCGAGGCACGTCGTAAATGTCGTTTACCATAGAGGCGTAAACCTCACCGTCGCGGCGCATGGCAGTGGCCAGGTTGTCCTGAAACACATAGGTTTCCAGATCGGCGCGCATGTTCAACTGGTTGACGGTGTCGAATGCCACATTGCTGCCGGCGGCCTCGCTGTCCACACCGAGAGTGGCGACCTCTTTCACTGCATTGGTCGCAGCCTCGAGCATGTAGGCGTTGGCCTGCGGCACCTCTGGGTTGTCCATGTACCCCAGCGGTTGAGGGGGGATGTCGTTGCCGTTCTCGTCCGTGCGGTTCAGCAGGTAATACGGAAAGTCGTCCTGCCCGCTGTACATGTATTCGTAACCTGAAATCTGCTCAGGCCAGAAGAAAGGCTTTTTCTTTGGCGTCCGGGCGACGATATCGGCATTGAACGACATGATCATGTTCCGCAGGCGCTGACCGTCTTTGGTCAGACGGACTACGCCCTCGTAGACCTCTTTGTCGCCAGCGAAACCCCACTCCCCGTAAACCGGGATGATTGGCAGGTGCTCACCGGCGATCAGTTCACGATTTTTCAGAATGCACGACGAGGTGATGATCGACTTATAGACACGGCGACGCTTAACCTTACGCTCTGCAATTTTCTGCATGCCGCGCTCCGCTAACTCGTCGATCACGTCGGCGATATCACGTTTGAAGTAGCTCACCGGTTCGCCAGTCAGGGGGTCCTGATAGATGAATACAGTCTCTTTCTTCTCTTCAACTTCGTAATACTCACCGACGTAGACGACATCCTTCGTCAGCCAGGGGAATAGCCAGGTCATGTCTGGATTCTGAAAGTCGGGAATATCGTCAGGGTCGAAACCTTGCTCCTCGGCGTATGCCTCCCAGCCGCCCAAGCTCATGGCATTGATTACAGTCACGTGCTTGGCGTCTGATTTATCCATCTGTTTGGCGTTGCTGTCCCAGACAACATGCGATGATGCCTCATGGATCGGCAGCCGGCGGATAATCTGGTTGTTGCTGGTTGGGTCCTGGTCTTCATAATCGGTGACCAGACGCCAGGCACCGACGCCCGCCTCGATCTGCTCGCGCACTGCCACGTTGACGGCGATTTTTGCCGTGTTGTGGCGCATGTCAGTGCGATACATGCCCATCAGCGTATCGGCCGCGTCAGGGTCGGCATTGTCTTTCGGGCGGTACAGCACATCGATCGGGTTCTGGCGCATTTCTGCGACCAGCTTGCGCACCACCGGGCGAACAACATCGAACTGCCCCCGGTACTGCAGCGTTGTGTATTGGTTGAGCCAGTCATCCCACTGCGACACCCGAGAAAAATATAGGTCGTTAGTCGCTTCGGTTCTGGCTTCGTCGCTAGACATCCAATCCCGATCAAAGATCGTCAGGATGGTCTGCAGCCTGTCCTGCTGCTTGTCGTTGTCAGCCATCATCTACCTCGTGGGACGTGGGATAGGCCGTATTGGCGCTGGGATTTTTTTCTCTTTGGGCTTCCTGATGTCGCGCATCATCCGCGAGAAGCGGCGCATCATGTAGGCATAGCGAACGGCCGACATAACGTCATCGTTCAGCTTCACTATTTTGCCGTTATCGTCGCGGTGATAGAGCCGGAACTCGTCGAAAAACGGTTCGCAGGTATTGAACACGCGGAATTTGCCCTCAAGCATCAGATCGCGCAGTTCAACCAGCCCAGGCTCGACCGCGTTACCGCCATCTGGCCAAGTGGCGTGATCCTTCAGCATTCTGAAGCCGGCATCACTGTATTGAACTTTCAGTTGTTCACCGCCGCCCTTCTCGTGCTGCAGGCCGTCGTGTGGCCATGCCACAGGGATGTTGTTCGCCCAGGGTTTAACTGCGCTCCATGCTTCGATCGCAGTCTTTTCACTCTTCTTCCAGACCCGTGCCAGATAAAACACATCCTCGTCCTTATCCCACCACAGCTGCACATGTGCCTGTGGATGGTTCCAGCCAAAGTCCTGCCCGTTGATAACGTAGAAGTGATCAGGACATTCGAACGGTTGGCATTTAATGACTTCTTCAGGGATCTGGAAGATGCGACCGCTGCCCATTGTTGGGATGCCTTTCGAACGGGCATCGCGCTCGTGCTCTGGGTAAGACGCGATGATCCTTTCGCGCTCTTCATCCGAATAGTGCTCGGCGTCATGAATGGTCATGGTGATGACCTTTTGCGCTTTGCTCGGGTTTTTCACAAACTTGGTGACAACTGCTGACATCCCCATCAACGGGGTAAATGTCAGCAGTGAGAACTGGCCATATTTGTTGGTACGGGTCAAACCTTCCGAATAGATCGCATATGGCGGTTCTTCGTCGAACCAAACGCCGTGCACCGTGTCGCCCTGCCAGCGCTGGCGCCCTTGGGAGTACGGTTTGAAGTAACAGATGGACATACCGTCTTCGACACCGTTCGGTGCGTGGTGGCGCACCAGTAGGTGATCGACCAGATTCGGGTAGAACGGCGATTTCTTCCAGCTGATGATGTCTTCTTTCGGGATCAGGCCATAGCCTGGCTCGTCGTTCTCTTCGATACGCCCGCAGAGAATACGCTGTGTGGTTTTGGTGACAGTTTCGTTAGTTTCGCCACCGACCCAAAACACTACCGGCTCGTTGAACCGGCGGCCTTGCCAGTCGCCATCGTAGGCGCCGTCATCGGGATAGCCTGCACCGCCCGGATAGCGCCCAGTGAGGTGGAAAGTAACCTCGGCACCGCCGGTGTAGGATTTGCCCAACTGGTTACCGGCCATGAAACAGCGCTCGGTGTAATCGCCGCCAGCGTCCAGAAACTCGCGCTGCTTGGTATACGGGCTGTATTCATAGAGCAGGTGCGTGCGGCGAAATTCGTCTTCCTCTTCCAACAATGCGAGCAGTTCGGCCTGCTCGTCGTCGGTCAGGTCGTCAAGGTCAATCGCTGCGTTTACCACGGTTGAGCAACTCCTTAATGCGCGACTGCCGCACCTCGCGATTAGCAGGCGGGGTGACGTCCTCAGTCTCGATCTTGTCTTTGAAAGCCTGCACGCTGATGTGTTTACCGATCAGCTCAAGGTTTCGCACCTTGTCAGGCCATTTGATTTTTTTCAGCAAGCCGACCATTTCGCGGTCTTCGCCGCGGCCCTCGAACATTTCGGCCAGGTCGAAACCGCTCAGATAGCGGCGCCAGACTGGTGGCCAGTCAATGATTGGCTTGATGCTCATGTCGGTGTTGAAGATGTCCGCCGCGTCCATCTGGTCGATCTCAACCAGACGCAGCAGCACGTAATTGGCATCAACGCCGAGCTGCGCGAGTCGTTCGCGCTTCAGCTCGTCGATGCGTGCGAGAACCTCTGGTTCTTTCAGCAGGCGCGGGCCGATATTGCAGGCTGAACGAGCGCTATACCCTGCCCGCTCAGCCGCCGGTGCTGCCTTCAGATCGATGATGTATTCGCGGCAAAAAAGCTCTTTTTTGTCCTTGAGTTTTCCTGCCATGATTTATTCCTGTCTCGCTCGGTGCGAAAAATTACGCGCCCGCGGTAGTTGCGATGGAGATATTGCCCGTGCCGTCGAAAGTCGCGGATCCGGTGACCGCGCCAGTCAAGGTGATCGTGCGTGCCGTCGCCAGCTTGGTAGCTGCGGCCGCCGTACCGTTGCCAGCCAAAGCGGTGCTGGCGGTAGTGCCCAGCGCCAGGCTCGACGTGCCGGCGCCGATAGCAGTGCGCGCTGCCGCTTGGTTGGCTGCGGTCAGCACCTGTTTCCCTACGGTTGTCGCGTCGGTGATATCCGCTGAGGTGACATCGCCACCGCCACCAGGAGTGAACTGCGCTTCGAAGGTGGCTGCAGACATGAATACCAGTTGGCCGGTTGCGTCCTGCACCAAATAGCCGCCGACAACAGGTTTCCAGTCGCGCATAAAGCTGTCGGTCACAGTTACCACTGGGTAGCCGCCCTCTGGCGTGATAGCGCCGTAGCCGTTGTCCTGCTGACGGATAGCGCTGATTTTCACAGCGTTAACCTGGGTGTTATTACCTGTAAAAATCGGCCATTTGTTGCTCATGCATCACCTCACTGGAAAAGCGGCAACGCGTCTTTCACGCCCTGGATCGCCTTAATCGTACGGGTCAACGGAGTTTGCTCAGCCTGTGCCAGCGCATACTGGCGGGTGAACAGCTCCAGCTTTAAGGATTCATCGGCGATGTATTCGATCGCCTCCTGCGCCGCAGCGGTGTCGTTCTGCACCAGCGACAGGATGCTGAGGCGCAGCTTTTGCTGGTCGGTAAGTTCTGCCATTGGTGAGTCCTCGTGATTGGCGGGTTGTCATTATCGAAGCCCCTCAGTGAAGAGCTTCTGTAATGCGCTTAGCAGTCCATCGGTTGCAGCGAACTGCCGCACTTTACCGGTGTGCGATAGCGCCACGTTGCCAGAGTAGAACCGCTGTCACCCATCAGGTATGCGATATCGCCGCCCGCGCTCGTTTGCCCTTCACCCAGCGTTACCGAGTTGCTGAGGTTGTCGTACCCCTGAAAGGTGATCGTGTTGCTAGCCTGGTGAAAGATCGGGTCATGGGCCGCGTGGATAACTTCGTTACCGTTGGCGGTAATAATTTTCAAAGTGAACATGGTCTCTTCTCCTGGGTCTTCTGTTGGTGGTTAATATTCCTGCTCGCTTGCGTTGTTAACGCCGTCCAGCAGTTGGTTAACGATGTAGGCTGATCGGCTTAAACCGCCGAGCAGCGAATGGTAATTGCCGAGCACATGCCGCCCCTGCACGACTGAACCGTCGTCGGTGATGGCGACCAACACCAGCGTCCGCAGGTTTTCAGTGTCGACCTTCTCCAGAACGTCGAGCAGAATGCGGCGGATCTTCTCTTTGTCATGCTCGACAGCCGGGTCGGTCTCACCCTGCTTAATCAGGTTCAGCTTGGTGACGTTTTCCATAGCGCCCTCACTTAGCCAGGCACACGTTGCGGATGTAATCCTGCAAACCGGCTATCTGGCTGCGGGCGGTTTCGATTCGCTCTCGGAGACGGAAATAATCCCGCTCAGCGGCGTCAGTAAGTCGGGGGCCGGTTGCATCAACCACGCCGGCGGCGCTGGAGGTTGGGCATGTGGCTGAGAGCTGCAACTTGCGAGTGCCAGCGGCAACAAGGCGCTGCAGATCATCAATCTGATTTTTGGCATCGTTCAGTTCCTTGGTGCGGTGCTCGTCGATGGCGGCCACTGCACGCTGTGTGCTGTTCTGCCAGTCGAGTTGGTCAGACAACTGGCTGTTGGCCGTTTGCAGTTTGTCCCGCTCGTGGCGCAGCGCCTGATTGCTGATGGCGAAATACGCCAACAGGCCGAGCACCAGCGCCACAACAGCAACTTGCCAATGCGGTAGCGGCCATGTCATAGCAACGCTGCTCTGGCGCGTTCGAAGCGTTCACGGCGCTGGTCCAGTCCGTGCATCGCCGGGTTGATTCGCTTGGTGGCTTCTCGCACGTCGCTACCGACAAGTGCAATGCTGCGGCTTTGCCAGTACCAGCCCGCAGAGCGCGCGGCGTTAACGTCTACCATCAGCAGTTCGGGGTTGGCTACCAGGTCGAGGCCCAGCGCTTTACCGCATGCTTTGTGGTTGTCGAGGAAGGTGATCTGGATCAGGCCGTGGCCGCGGAACTTCCAGCCATCGCCAGGCAGCTTGTTGCCGTAGCGCCCTTGATAGACCAGGTTGGCGATCGCCTCCTGCCGCGCCGGGTGGTCAGCGGTGCGACCGAGCATTGAGGCCTGGTCACGGCTTATGCGGCTGCCGAAGGTTGCGAGCAGCGCCGCCGGCGTGTAGTCGAAGGACTCCGCCAGTCGTTTGAAGCCAACCGACTCGTGGCCTGTTTGTGCGATGAACATCGCCTGCTGCACCGGTGTTGTAACGCCGAACTCCGCCATAGCGGCAGTGATTGGCTTGAACCAGCGCGCGGCCAGCTCGGCGCTGATACCAGCCGCCCGTTGGAATTGGTCTTGTGTCATGGTTATTACGCCTGCGGTTTACTGTTGTCGTCGCTGACACCGAAGCGCTGGTTCAGAACGCGAATTAGAACACCGCGCACCTTCTCAACGCCGATGAAGCCAATGGCGCCACCCAATGCGATAGTCGCTGCCGGCGGTAAGCCAATGAGTCCCATGCATGACGCTGCGGTCAGGGTCAGCGCGCCGCATAGCGCGCCTTCGAGCAGCATCTGGCGCCAGCCGCCCCCTGTGTAGGCAACACGCAGAATGGTAATCGTGATCGACATAAGCACACCCCCGATAGGCGTTTCTCCGCGCCACCAGGATTGCAGCAGCTCGATCCAGTCGGGCCAGCTGTGAGGGTTGTTCATTTTCATGCCCCTCCCCCTGCCGGCGCGCGGCCAGCTCGGCGGGTTCCAGAAACGAAAAAGCCCCGGCGTTTAGCCAGGGCTGTGAATGGGTATTTTCAATGCGGGGCGCCACCCACCAAGGTACCGACGACACCCCCTACGGTGTTTGGGGAACGATGATTGTTCGGGTGGCGCTTCGCATTGAAAATTGTCGATTTTGAGGACTTTTTAACATAATGACCGTTTCGCGCACCGCCGCAACACCACTCGCACCGCGATCGGAACGAGCTGCATATTTTGTGCAATCTTCTGGGCGATACGGCGGAAAACGGACTGCATAAACCGTGCATAAAACAGGGTGCATTTTGCATAGCCGATTTTATGGCTGAAGCGGCTATTTCTGGCAGTTTTCCATGGTTGGACGCCAGAAACGACAAAGCCCCGCCGAAGCGGGGCCATGTTTCACGAGGCCGGTGTGCATATACAACTCTTGCACGCTACAGGTATAGCATAGGTTTCTGGCTAGCCACAACTATTTTTATCTCGGCCACTTCCGGATCCATATCGAGCGGCATATCAAGCACGGCCAAGCAGCCCTCGACAAAATTGGTTGCTGATTGCAAATGGCGCTCAACGGCAGCCCGGGGTATCCCCACCGCAGCCGCTATGTCCCTCTGTGAGCAACCCGCGATATAGCGCAGGCCGAGCATCAAGATCTCTTCCTCCTGGCGCACACTCTTCAGCCTGGCGATGCAGCCGTCGATCATCAGCCCGTCGTCATCGCTGCACGTCTTGCCGCCACCGACAGGAACGCGAGCTGGCGTCACGGACATTGCCGGCCAGTCCACCGACGTGCATTTTTCTTCACTGACCGCCCAGCGGCCCCACCGTTCAAGTACAAGTTGCATATTTCTGCGCATTCGTCGTGACCTCATCAAACTTAATCTTTTTTGCAATTTCGCCCGCCGCACTTTGCCGGTTGGTGTGGCAACGCGCCGCGAACTGCTATTTGTTCGTTGTAACTTGCGAAAAATTACAAGTTAATGGGCGGAACCACCCGCCCCCACCTGGAACCACCCTTTTCGATCCTTTTCCCTGAAAGACCTTATATATATAAATGGGGTTTTTAGTAGAAAGGTGGTTCCAGTGGTTCCAGTGGTTCCGAGCCGCGCCAAGCTTGACGCAGTTAGTGGAACCACCTCCGATTTCAGGTGGTTCCTAGTGGTTCCGCACGCTCCCATACCTTGCATTTCTTGCCGTCGATCCTTTTCTGTGCACGTTTGTAGCCGCAATTTTGCAAAACATTACTTATTCGCATTTCTTCGCGCTTTCCGATGCTTCGCGGATCCAGCCCGATGGCGTCCCGCAAAACGTCAGCTGCACGTAAAAAATCGCGTGTTCGCGGAACCTGGTCGGTCAGGCTGTCGGGAGCATCGAGCCAGTTTTCGACGATTTCGAGCCACGCATCCTTAATGGTGTGCTGCTCGTGTTCGCTTGCCGCCAGTGTCTCCGCATCGTGGAATTGGACGCCGCCAAGGCGTTTAAACGTCTCCCGCGCCTCTGCCCACAGCTGCAGGACATCCTTTTTAAGCTGATCGACCGCCACTTTACCGACGCGCAGCGGCAGCCACCGGCGGTTACCGGTGTCGTCTGCGAGGAACTCGTCCTGGTTGGTGGTACCGATGAACACCAAGCGGCGCGGGAACTGTGTGGCGAATTCGCGGTACTTGGGGATCCAGTTCTCGTGCGTGCGGGTGATAAATGCCTTGATGGATTCCAGCTCTTTGGAGTGCAGACCGCGCAGCTCCCCTATTTCGGCCACGAGACGCCCGCGCATCTTGCGGGCCAAGTCGTCGTCTTTTTCCGCGAACGATATCTCGGTGAAGAAAGACGGATCCGGCGACAGCGCCGCCACGCCGGTGGATTTACCGCAGCCCTGCGGCCCGACGAGAATAGGCACCATGTCCGCCTTGCAGCCTGGCGACAGTACCCTGCCGGCCAGCGCCGTCCAGGTGTAGAGGGACACCGCGCGGCAGTAGGCGGAAGGCTCAACGCCGAAGTAATGCTGGAAGAAGGTATCGATGCGGGGCACGCCGTCCCATTTGAGCGACTCGAGCCAGGTCATGGCGCTGTCGAACGGTTGCTCGTCGGCGGCCAGCATCACCACATCGCGGATCAGCTCCTTGCCCACCGCCTCGAAGCTGCGGCGCTCCAGAGTGATACGCAGGCGCGAATAGTCGGCGTCGGCGAACGACTGCCACTGGTCGCTGCTCTCGGGCGCAAACATAATTTCGTCGCGGAACTGGTCAAAGCGGATCTGCAGGCCGCAGAAGTCTGGCCGCATCACCGCCTTGGCGGCGTTGTCGATGGTGGCCTTTATCTGCCCTGTTTTTTCGTTGCGGATGAACGCCGGCAGCGGTGGCTTCTCTGTTGGTGCGACGGGCACCACGTCGAAATCGTTGTCGCGTATACCGATCGCATTCAGGTAGTCGCCGTCGTTGCGGTGCGCGCAGCTGGCGTGCAGGCAGCGGAAATGCCCCTGCTCAAAACCGCCGGTGCCCGCAGGGAAATACGCGGTTGCGGTGTTGTCGTTGCTCACGCTGCTGTGGCCATCTTCGAACGGGCAACGTATGTAACGCTCGCCAGCGGTTCCCCACTCCAGCGTCCAGTCGTTGGCGTCGAGGTAGTCAGCCGTCTCGTCGGTGGCGCCAGCATCGCGCCCGCTGCGGTCACGTGCCCGCCCTTCCTTCTCGATGACGGTCTCACCGACACCGAACACGGTTTCGAGCATGGCCCACACTGCCTCGAAATCCTCGGCGCTCAACACCGGGATATCATCCGGCAGCCCGCCTTCCCACTCATAGCGGGAGCCGCTCGGGTGCGTGCCCAGTGCCACAAACTGCTGCCCGGTGGCCAGGAACTCGATGTTGCCGGCTTCGGTGCGCAAGATGCGTTTCGACATCTGGCCTTCGAGCTGGAACGCCAGCAGGAATTTCGGGCTGTTGTCGCGCATACGCTTTGGCAGCGGACCGATCATAGTGGTGACCGCGTTAAGGATAGCTTCAGCGACAGTCGGGTCGGACACGTCCACATCCAGCGCGCGAACGGTGCGCGTCTGCAGCAGGATGCCGTAATCGGGCTGTTTCGCCCAGCGGCTAACGTCGTCGTCGGTGCTGATGCGCGCGGTCCAGTCTTTCAGGCCGGCGACCATGCCCTGCCCGTTGTAATGGCTCGGCGTTTTTCCGGTGGTCTTCAGCTTACTGGTCGGCGAGATCTGCGCATCAGGGCGCGATACCACCGGCAGCAGATCAGGGGTCAGGCCCAGCACAAACGAAAAGTGAAACCAGTCGTCTGGCGCAGCGCCCCAATTTTGTTGTTTTGGCATGGGCTACGCCTTTTCTGCGAGCGACTGAGCTTTTACTTTGTCATGTAAATCACGGAGCGCCTGGGCAACGGAAACGCGAGGGTCCGCCAGTTTGCCTGTCAGGATACGGCTGATCGAAGCCTGGCTGATGCCTGTCTCGCGGCGGATGTCGATCTGCGTCATCCCCGAAGCAATCAGGGACTGCACGATTTCTTTAGGTGATAGGGATTGCATGGTGATGTCCTCACTGCGTTTGAATTCAGGTATGGATTTAATCCTAATTCAGTTTTGAATTCAATGCCAGTGTAGAATATTCACTATAGAATAATGCGCCTTAACTCTCAAAACTGAAAAGGTATAGGCATGCCCCACACAACAGATCGGATCATTGCGAACATCAATCACCTGATGCAAAAGCACAGTGTCGCCACCGTAGCAGACCTGGCTAAGCTGATCCGCGTTCCGCAGCCAACATTCCACCGTCTTATGGCTGGCGAAAACCAGGACCCTAAATACACCCTACTTAAGCGGGTGGCCGACTATTTCAAGATCACCGTGTCAGACTTGGTGGAGAAAGATTTACGCAACCTGCCTACCAGTAACGGCAATGTTTCAGGCAATGTAGAAGAAGTGACCTTTACGCGGGTGCCTGTAATGGGAAGTGCTCAGCTCGGTAGTGAGGGCCATTGGGTCGGACTGGACAATGGTGACGGTTTTGTTAATTGGCCATCCCAAGATCCCGAGGCTTTCGCCCTGCGCTGCAAAGGCGACTCAATGAAACCTCGCATCAAAGATGGCGAGTACGTCGTTGTTGAGCCTAACCACGGCTATTTGCCAGGTGATGAAGTGCTGTTGGTTACCCGCGATGAACAAGTCATGATCAAAACCTTCCTCTACCAACGCGACGGCGCAGTACTGGTTATGTCCGTCAACGAAGAACACCCTCCCCTCAGATTCCCTATCAGTGACGTCGTACGCATCCAGTACGTTGCCGGGATAGCAAAGCCTTCATTACACGGAACGTATTGAATTTTAAAAGGCTAGCGATGCCGCCCGCTTGAGGCGGTAATTTTTTGCATGTTTAAATTCATTTTTGAATTGACGAGATATCCATGTTCGGTTATAAATTCATTATTGAATTCGAAGGTGAATTCAAAACTGATAGTCGAACGGCGCGACTTTAAACCATGCGTCGGAACCGCGGCGGGGCAAGGAGCCGGCAATGCGGGGCAAAGTGAACTTATAAAGCGTCCTGCGGGGCGCTTAATTAAGACCACTGAAGGAGCAAAATGAGATGACAGAAATCGTATTTCAACCAGCCTGTGCAACCCCCTCTAAGTCCATGTCCAATGATTATGTGATAATCAATGAATGCGAAGGGTACAGTCTAGTTAAAGCAGTCTTTGATAAAGATGGCGAATTCACATGTTTTATAGGCTGGGTAGGAGGAGATACGCAAACCTACTCCCCCCAAGACTATAGTGTGTGGGCCCTTTTACCAAGTTCGGCTAATGTTATTTCAGGCCATTTATAAAGCTTTCATATCTCTTTAAATCAGCACGACTAACTACGTCCATTTGGAACATTTTTTCATACATAGCGTGAAGGTTTTTAGTTGTAAGAAACTGCCGAGCAATCAGTAATCGTTCTTCCGCCAGTTTTAAATTAAAGTCGACCAAATCCACTTTTCTCAGTAGAGCGGACATTGCGGGGCTAGACATCCTGGTGGGGTTACATGCGGCTAACTCTCTAAGTACCTTAGTTACTGACATATAGAAAATGCTTTTTAGGTCGTGCTGAGATGTTAAAGAATCAATATGCTCTATCACTCCGATTGGTTCATCGACAGTCTGCTCTTCCCTCTCGGAATATTTTTTATCAAATAATTCTTGTATATCAGCCTCTTTAGATGTTGCCAATCTCGGGACGGTCACTAGATTTGTAGGCACCGCAGCCATTCGTTTAAGTTCAGTACTCGCATAGCGACCAATTACTAACGGGTTTTTAATGTCGTTTATTAAGCTAATGGCCCAATCTATGTTTTTCTCCCCGACCTTTAGTTTATCAGCTTGCTGTCTCCACCCATCGACGCGATCATAAGCTTTGAAAAGAGCTAATTTTCTTTGCTCGTTAGTAAGATTCCGTAAAAACTCCTGTGTCATGTCGTTAAATTTGACATTAAAGTACTTGAATCCGCAATCGTTCCCGATATTAGTTTCAACATCATCATCAGTTACAACAATAAATCCTTTATTGTGCGGTTTATGGCAACTAGTTATACCGCAAGAGCGTTTATCTTTAAGTTCATAACTACCGATAATTCTATGAAGGTTTTTATCTCTAAGATCAACATTCTCCGCAAAGTTTGGTCTGCGAATTATTTCATCCCAGTCTGAAATTTCAAGAATGTCATTACTGTCAGCGCTACTTAACAGATAGATCATGATTTCCCCTTCTTGGATTGTGGAGATCGGATAATACCACACTAACTAGGTCAGTATGCAACCAATTACTGTATGCATACCCAGCAAGTTATCCACAGGCTATAGGACCAACACCCCATGAAATCCCTACATTTCATCCATTCAGGCGTCAGCGGCTGTGCTGAAGTGTCTGGCGCCACTGTGTTCGTGCGCTATGCCGGCTCAGGTTTTCACCTGTCGGCCGCTAAAGAAGGCCTGCGCAAGAAGATCATGGCCGAGCTGGCGAAAGCCGGTCTGCTGCCGAAAACCATAAAGTCCTGATAAGGAGAGCACCATGCCAACGCAAGAACAGAAACAAGCTGAGTTTGAAGAAGTTGTAAGGCCGCTTATCAAGTGGCTGGCCCAAAGCGTTCACCCACACCACACAGTGGTTGTCACCAGTACGCACGCCGAACTGCTGGAAGGCCAGGTCGTAGTGTCCACCGAAGAATACCTGCGCGATTAACACCCCGAATCATCCATTGCTGTGTGTAGTCTTTGCCCCGCTCGTCGGGGCTTTTTTCTATCTGTGAGCGCGCTGCCGCATGCCCTGCCGGACTTAGTGTCGGTGAAACGGACGGGGCAACCAGCGCGCTCACAGATAGCAAAAGGAGCCTACCCCATGAATTCCTTAGTACGTATGCAACACCGTCACCGTGTGACTGGTGCGGATTTTCACACCCCGAAAACGCGCGGCCTGCTGTACCCGCTGGTTCTGCTGTGCGTTGCCTTTTTCATCCTCTACTTAGCGAGATAGCAGAATGCAGACCACTACCTATAAAGGTTTCAAGCAAGACCTCACCTGTCGCGGCTTTCAGTTTGAGATGGGCAAAACGTTTGAGCACAAAGGCAAGGTAGAAGCCTGTTCGGGCGGCTTCCACTCCTGCGAATACCCGCTCGACTGCTTCAGCTACTACCCGCCAGCGGAAAGCCGCTACGCCGAGACAATCGCCGCGGGTAAGGTCAGCCGTGAGGATGGAGGCGACAGCAAAATCGCAAGCGCCACCATCACGATCAAAGCGGAAATTTCCATGCACCAAATGGTGGCCCGCGCGATTGAGTGGATCTGGAGCAAGGTTGACAGGTCGTTAGAACAGACCAACACCGGCAACCGCTCGGCGGCCAGCAACACCGGCAACCGCTCGGCGGCCAGCAACACCGGCAACCGCTCGGCGGCCAGCAACACCGGCGACCGCTCGGCGGCCAGCAACACCGGCGACTACTCGGCGGCCAGCAACACCGGCGACTACTCGGCGGCCAGCAACACCGGCTACCGCTCGGCGGCCAGCAACACCGGCAACCGCTCGGCGGCCAGCAACACCGGCGACTACTCGGCGGCCAGCAACACCGGCGACCGCTCGGCGGCCAGCAACACCGGCTACCGCTCGGCGGCCAGCAACACCGGCAACCGCTCGGCGGCCAGCAACACCGGCGACTACTCGGCGGCCAGCAACACCGGCGACCGCTCGGCGGCCAGCAACACCGGCAACCGCTCGGCGGCCAGCAACACCGGCGACTACTCGGCGGCCAGCAACACCGGCGACTACTCGGCGGCCAGCAACACCGGCTACCGCTCGGCGGCCAGCAACACCGGCAACCGCTCGGCGGCCAGCAACACCGGCGACTACTCGGCGGCCAGCAACACCGGCGACTACTCGGCGGCCAGCAACACCGGCTACCGCTCGGCGGCCGAAGTGAGCGGATCTCATTCGGTTGCCGCAGCTTTCGGCATTGAAAGCAAAGCCCGTGCATCAGAAAACAGCGCGCTCGTCCTCTGTTACCGGAGCGACGAAGGCGAACTGATCCATATCCGCGCCAGCAAGGTTGGCGACAACGGCATTAAACCCAACACCTGGTACACCCTGAACGAAAACGGCCAGTTTGTAGAAATTGAGGAGTAATAAATGAGCCTGGAATCGAATCTCGAGTTAAACAACAAGCTGGTCGCTGAACAAAACGGCCTGCTAACCCAACTACTGGCGGCGCTGGCCGGCGGGAAAACCTTCACCGCGGACACGCCGCACCAGCCGAAAGCCGAAAGTAAGACGGGAACCAAGGGTAAAGAAGCACGCAAAGGCCCGTTCTACGCCAAGCACAACGGCACCGAAATCACCTTTATGGCTGACACCTGGGACGACTTCGAGAAGGCGGACGCTGATTCACCTTACGGTGGTATCACGGAAATCACCAAAGTCGAATTCCTGCAGTTGAAAGAGCACAGCGATAAAAAAGTAATCAAACCCATCACCCTGGAAGAACAACCCCTGCCGGTTGCCGTGGCGCTGGCGGTGATCTACGGCGCTAAACCTGCCGTTTCACTAACGCCTGAAATGATGACGCACGCCGTCAACATCACGGAAACCACCGACGGCGATGAACGCGACGCGCAGATCGACGCGCTGACGATGGCGCTGAAAGGTGTTGACCGTGCCAAGAAGATGCACGGCACCGGTGTGTTCGACCTCGCGCTGCAACTGGTTGAGCACTGGGACGCACTCCCGGGCATCACAGAGCGTCGCGCTTACGCCGAACTGCTGCTGGATACCCCGAAAGAGAAGCGCGCCGACGTGAAGCCGGCCAAGCCAAAGGCGACCACAAAAGGCAAAACCACAGCCGCAGAGACAGTCACTACCTCCGCCGAAGGCGAAGCGCCAGACGCGGCAGCGCTGCTGGAACAGGGCAAGCAACTGATCATTCAGAAAATCGCACCGAAAGCACCGGCTGACCTGCGCAAAACGCTGGATCTGTTTGGCCTTAAAAAACTCACCGACTGCCCCGAAGAAAAACTGCCAGACGTTGTGGCGGCGCTGGAGCAGTTGGCCGAAGCCCTGGAGGCGTGACCCATGCCTGACACTCACGCACGACTCAGCCCCTCAGGGGCTGAAAAATGGATGAACTGCCCTGGCAGCCTGGCGATGGAAGCCGGGCTGGTTGATGAAGGGTCAGAGTTTGCGCTGGAAGGCACAGCAGCGCACGCGCTGGCCGAGTGTGTCCTGCGCAACCGTCTGGACCCAACGCTCGCAGGCATCGAACTCAACGGCGGCCAAGAGGCGGCAGATTACATCGGCACCTATCCACTGGCGAAAGGAGAAAGCGACGCCGGGCCGCAGGTTACCGACGACATGGCCGATTTCGTGCAGCGTTACATTGACACGGTCTGGGCTTTGGCCGACGGCAACAGCCTGCTGGTTGAGCAGCGCGTCGACTTCTCCAACGTGGTCGGCGTACCGGGTCAGTTCGGCACGGCCGACGCCGTCATCATCACCCCCACCGAGTTGCAGGTGCACGACCTGAAGTTTGGGCGCGGAGTAAAGGTGGACGCGGAGAACAACAAGCAGCTGCAGCTGTATGCGCTCGGTGCGCTGGAGCAGTTCGGCATGCTGCAGGACTTCGAAACCGTCCGCATGTTCATTCACCAACCGAGGATTGGCAACGAATCGGAATGGGCGGTAAGCGTCGATGAACTGCGTGCATTCGGCGAACTGGCGCGCGAGGCTGCCGCCGCTGCCATCGTCACGGCGAACATTGCCGAGTGCGAAGGCATCGACACCCTGCCGGCTGACGTCTTTAACCCGGGCGAAAAACAATGCCGGTGGTGCAAAGCGGCCGGCGGCCTGTGCAAAGCCGAGGCGCAGCAGCACTTAGATTCAATGGCAGGTGATTTCGTCGACTTGACCCAGCCGCTGGCACCGCAGCTGGCCACCGCCGGGCAACGCGTCGCGGTGCTGACACCGGAAGAACTGGCCGCGCTCTACCAGCAGGTGGATGCGATCGAGGGCTTCTGCAAAGGCGTACGCGGCAGAGTCAATAACGAACTGGCCGCAGGGCACGCGGTACCGGGGTTAAAACTGGTGGAAGGCAAACAAGGCAACCGCGCCTGGGGCGACGAAGAGGCCGCCCGTGCACTGCTGAAAGACACCTTCCGCTACAAGAACGAGGAGGTTTACGACTTTAAGCTAATCAGCCCGACCAAGGCCGAGAAGTTGATCAAGAAAGCCGCCCCTCGCCGCTGGCCGAAGGTAGAAGCTCTGATCTCCCGCGCTGACGGCAAGCCCGTTATTGCCCCCGAATCTGACCCGCGCCCTGCGTTGGTTATCAATCACGAAAACGATTTTGAAAACGTGGACGCCGTCGAGGCAGCCGCAGAATTTATCTGAGGAGAACACCCTATGAAACTGAATTTACCTAACACCCGACTGACCTTCCCTTCCCTGTTTGAAGCCTCAGATTTTGACGGCGACGGCAACTTCAAATACCGCGCAGGTCTGCTGATCCCGAAAGGCAGCGAAAACGATAAAAAAATCTGGGCCGCCGTCAAGCAAGTTGCGAAAGATGCCTGGGGTGCAAAGTACGAAAGCATTTTGGAAAGCATCAAACATATTCCTAACCGCGCCGGCTATCGCGATGGAGATGTGAAAGGTGCTGAAGAGTATGCAGGCTGTATGTACCTGAACGCGTCCAATAAAGCACGGCCATTAGTTATCGACCGCGATAAAACACCTTTGGTTGCCGCCGACGGCCGCCCATACAGCGGGTGTTATGTGAACGCAGTCGTAACAATCTACGCCTACGACAATAAAGGCAAAGGTATCGGCTTCTCGCTGGGCGGTATCCAATTCTATCGCGACGGCGACGCTTTCGCTGGCGGCGGTGTGGCCAGCGGCGACGACTTCGACAGCATCGAAGAAGGCACCGACGCAGGCGAGTTCGTTTAAGCCTGGGGGTTAAGCCCTTCACTCCGTGGGGGGCTCTCAGGAGCGCCAACATTCGCATCTGATACTTCATTTTTCGGCAACGAATTAACTGAGTCTTTCATTTGAATTAGTTGCCCATTAGATAGTTGAATGGATAATAGTTCACTATTTATCCTGTCAGCCTTCGCCTCTCGTGGAAAACGGAAAAACATCATCTTAGCAAACCAAAAATAAAAAACACTCAAGCCAAGTATAGTAACACGAGGCCACTCTGGCATGTCGGGAAAAGGAAAATACCCAAAAGCACCAGTGGCCATAACAATGTATGTCGACCCCATAAAGAAAAGGCTACAACCACCCAACTCAAAATAAAACCTTCTAGTTTTGTACTCTTTAGTTGATGTATTTAACCGCAATACACTGTGAGCGCCCTCCGCTTGTATAAAAGGGAGCAACCACTTGTAATTATTAACATCAAGATTATCGCCAGACCTATTCTGCAAATACACCCACTTACTTCTAGATTCAGCATTTTTTATCTTTACGTGCGGATACATTACTAATTCATTAAGTTTAGCACTGAGATACTTCTTATCCTCTTCACTTAAGTTGCATTCATTATCTTTAATTATTTCGTTTATATCTTTTATCCTGTTTTTACCAATAGAACCCTCCCCGGTGAAAAACTTATAACAAGTAGTAACCAGCATGGTAATTAAAGGAATTCCAGCGGTTAATGCAGTCCAAAACTCTTTACTGCTAAGAAGTGCACTCCAAGTCATAGCTACCCTTTAAGGTGAGGAAATGCCTAATATACTCTGGCTCGACCTAGAAACCTACTGCGAAACCCCGATAAAGAGCGGCACCCACGCCTACGCTGAAGGCGTCGAGATCATGCTGTTCGCCTGGGCAATCGACGACGGCCCAGTGAACGTGCACGACTTCACCGAAGACCAGCATTTACCGGCGAAACTGCTCGCTGCGCTCGGCGATGAGAACGTGCTGATCTACGCACACAACAGTCATTTCGACCGCACAATGCTGCGCCACGCACTTCAGCGATTGCGGCCTGGTATCGTGGCGGGTGGCGTTGAGCGCTGGCGCGACACAATGGTGAAGGCGCTGGCGCACGGCCTACCCGGCGCGCTGGGCGCACTGTGCGAAGTGCTCAACGTCGACACTGACAAGGCGAAAGACAAAGCTGGTAAGCAGCTGATCCAGCTGTTTTGCAAACCGCGACCTAAGAACAGCAAACTGCGCCGCGCAACGAGCAAATCACATCCTGTAGAGTGGCAGCGCTTCGTTGATTACGCCGGCCTCGACATCCATGCCATGCGCGCCGTCGACGCCAAACTGCCGAACTGGAACTATCAGGGCGCCGAGCTGGCTCTGTGGCATCGAGATCAACAGATCAACGACCGTGGCGTGTGCATGGACATAGAACTGGCCGAAGCCGCCATTACCGCTGTTGGCGATGAACAGTTGCTGCTGGCCAAGCGCACGCAGGAAATGACCGACGGCGAAGTGCAGGCAGCGACGCAGCGCGACGCCATGTTGAAACATATCCTTGAGGCTTTCGGCGTTGAACTGCCAGACATGCAGAAAAGCACGCTCGAGCGTCGCATTAACGACCCCGACCTGCCCGCGCCGTTGCGCGAACTGCTGACTATCCGCCTTGCGGCCTGTACAACCAGCACCAGCAAATATAAAGCGCTGATGAAAGGCGTCAGTAGCGACGGTCGACTGCGCGGCACACTGCAATTCTGCGGTGCCAGCCGCACCGGGCGTTGGGCCGGGCGGTTATTCCAGCCGCAAAACCTCCCTCGCCCAACGATGAAGCAGGAACAAATCGATCAGGGCATTGAGGCGTTGAAACTGGGCGTTGCCGATCTGGTATTCGAAAACATCATGGAATTGACCAGTTCCGCGCTGCGCGGCTGCATCATGGCGCCACCAGGCAAAAAGCTGGTTGTCAGCGACCTGTCAAATATCGAGGGCCGGTTCCTGGCATGGCTTGCCGGTGAAGAGTGGAAGCTGCAGGCGTTCCGCGATTACGACAATATCATCGGCACCGACGAGAACGGCGAACCGATTCGCGCAGGCCACGACCTGTATAAACTGGCTTACGCCCGTGCCTTCAACATGACGCCCGAAGAAGTCGATAAGGCCATGCGCCAGATCGGCAAGGTGATGGAGTTGGGGCTGGGTTTCGGCGGTGGTGTGGCGGCGTTCGTGACGTTCGCCCTGGTCTACGGGCTCGACCTGGAAGACCTGGCCGACGCTGCGCTACCTAACATCCCGATCGCTATTCAGCGAGAAGCGAGAAGTTGGTGGCAGGCATCGGTTAAGCAGAAAAAAACCTATGGCCTGTCCGAAAGAGTGTTTATCACCTGCGACTCACTGAAACGCCTATGGCGCAACGCACACCCGGAAACAGTCAGCCTGTGGTCCGAACTGGAGAACGCTGTGCGCCGCGCAATCGCGCAACCCGGTAAGCAGTTCAACTGCCGGCGCCTGAAGGTTCGCAAAGATGGCTCATGGCTGCGCATCGCCCTGCCGTCTGGCCGTGTCGTTTGCTACCCCGGCGCGGCCATCGTCAAAGGCGATATCACTTACATGGGGATGAACCCCTACTCGCGCAAATGGCAGCGACTCAAAACCTACGGCGGGAAACTGGTGGAGAACGTTACCCAGGCCGGTGCTCGTGATGTGCTCGCCGGTAACATGCCAGCCGTCGAGGCACGAGGCTACGAGATCGTGCTTACCGTGCACGATGAGGTGATCACCGAAGCACCGGACAAAGACTTCTACTTCCACGATCAGCTAAGTCGGCTGCTCGCCACTAACCCTGCATGGGCGCCTGATCTACCGCTAAACGCCAGCGGGTTCGAGGCCTACCACTACCGGAAGGATTGATATGCCTAGGAGGACATAGTAACCGGTTAGGATCGCGGCAAGTAACTTTGTAAGTAGCTATGAGCCTCGGGTTTTATAACTATATTCCACCCGTTCTCGTCACTCTGGAAAAGGTTAGGGTAGGCTTTTATAATAGCGTTATTCTTCTCTACCATAGACTCATGGTTACTGGCCCCATATCTAGCATTATTTGTAAGCTTATCACTTTCGTTTTTTAATAAAACGATTTCTTTTTGTAGGTCATGTATAACCTGTTGCGCACTACTGCTACTAGCCGCCGCATCTTTGAAATTCTCTTGCAGAGTTTCATTGTGTTTATTTAAGTTATCAACTGCAAGCTGCACTTTACTATTTAATTCCTTTGCTGCATCTAGGTCTCGGCGGATTCTTTCATTCTCCGCACTAAGAGTTTCGATCTCTTTCTTTACATTGTTAATATTGTGTTCAATATTTTGTTCTTCTTGTCTATATGCTAACTTTCTTTTAGCTTCATGTTGGGCGATCTTGAACTCAGATGATGCGTTTTTTTCTTTTGAAAGGGCCTGCTGTGCTTTGGCCCTTTCTAACGGTCCACTTTGATGTTTTAAAACCAAAAGATGTATCTGCGGCAACATAAACAGTAGAAGCGCCGTTGTAAGTAAGGGGCCAATCAAATAATCACTTATATCCATCTTACTTGATAGAGATAATAAAGTAGCCTCTATAGGTTTTTTACTTAAAAGTAAAACCAGTACAGACGAAATATTGAAAGACAACCAACAGAAAATGAAAGTGCCAAAAACTGGGCTTTTAACTCTATCTTCAGATGATTGTTTAAACGAAGAAAACCATTCCCCAAAGAAACTTAGCATTATTCCCTCCTCTGACGGGCCTTAGCGATATAGTAAAATTACATGGGCTATCAAAAGATAAATAGCATAGTCATGCACCACTTTCAATTTAAAGAGAAAATAACATGGCCTACACCCGTGAATCATCTGTTGAGCGGCACCTGGGGGCAAAGGTTAAAGCCGCTGGAGGGACCGCTTACAAATTCACGTCACCGGGGCGCCGCGGCGTGCCAGATCGGCTGGTACTGCTCCCCGGCGGGCGGGCGATATTTGTCGAGTGCAAAGCACCTGGCGAACATCCGCGGCCAGATCAGGTGCGCGAGCACAACCGGCTCCGTGCACTGGGCTTCGAGGTGGTGGTTTTAGACAGTAAAAATCTGGAGGGAATATTGTGAAAGGGTTGAACGTTTTGAACTGGACACGACGCACCACATGGTGCGTCGTTTTAGCATTATGCGCCAACTTCTGGCTCGGCGCCTTTGGGTTGCTGCTGCTGATCGCTATTGCTGATCATTATTATTATTACTCAACTATCAATTTAGGGAAAATATTGTAATACTGAACGTCAAAGCACTCCCTATATTTATCCGCACCTCCAGAGGATTTTATCTCCTTAAGAGTTAAAGCTTCACTTGATGGAACCCTCTTGAAATACTTCATATTACCATCACAACGACCCAAAATAGCCCCTGAACCTGAGGAGTTTATAAATATATAATCACCTTTTTGGTTTGCACTGTCATTTTTTTCAACCAAAAAAACGGAATCATGTTTTGAAGCAATCAAAAAACCGCTTGATATACAGCAAAACACAGAAGATAAAAAAATAAAAAATATGAATAACTGTCTTGCGGGTTCGCTTACCACAGTTAAATAGTTAACCATAGCAAAACAAGCCGCCACTAAAAAAGCCACTGTAAGTATTGATATTAATGCAATGATTTTATAGCCAACAAGCCCCTTAAAACCCAACTGATAGCCAAGTTGGAAACCTATGACCACGTTATACAGCCCTAACGCGGAGTACCCTACAGCTAACGAAATCCAAAAAGGATGTACCTTTGCTTTAAGCCCAAAGTCTAAACCCGTAATTGCTAACGACGGAATGAACAGTAGAAGGAAATCGGCACCAACCTTTAGCATATTACTTATTGATATTTCTATGAGGTCATACGGGTATCCAAAATAAAATGAAAACCCCAGGTAATATAAATACGTTGAGAAATACGCCACCACAGGAATAATTGATATTATTGAAATATCCTTAAGTATTTTCAGTTTGTTTTCCCCATATTTTTCCATTTTATCGCGCACCGAGTTCATTCAATTCACTTTACTATATCGGAATACGTGATGGCTAAAAACACATTTAACCCCCGCCCTTACCAGAATCTCATTATTGACCACGCCCTACAGGTACCGCGCTCAAACGTCTGGGCTGGTATGGGTATGGGCAAAACGGTGGGCACACTCAGCAGCCTTGAGGCGCTCTATTGCTCCGGTGAAGAGACGCAGCCAACGCTCGTTCTGGCGCCTCTGCGCGTGGCGGCCAGCACTTGGCCGGATGAGGTCGCTAAATGGGACCACCTGCGCAACATAGAAATGCAACCAATCGTCGGCACCGCTAAAGAACGCGCCGCGGCACTGCTGAACAGCAACGCCAGCGTATTCACCACCAACTATGACAACCTGGTGTGGTTAGTTGAGCAACTCGGCGGCCGCTGGCCGTTTGGCACCGTGATAGCGGACGAGAGCACCCGGTTAAAGTCCTTCAGGTTGCGCGCAGGCGGGAAACGCGCTGCGGCGCTGGCCAAGGTGGCGCACAAACACGTGCACCGCTGGGTAAACCTTACCGGCACGCCGGCGCCGAATGGCCTAATCGACTTATGGGGCCAGGCGTGGTTCGTTGACCGCGGCGATCGGTTGGGCCGTACATTCGGAGCGTTCACCTCGCGCTGGTTCAACAGCATTCAGTTCCCTGGTCAGCAGTGGTCAAAACTGGAACCGTGGCCGCATGCGCAGGAGCAGATGCAGGCGGCGCTCGCCGACGTGACGATCTCCCTGGACGCCGCCGACTGGTTCGACATCGACGAACCCATCCACAACGTGATCCGCGTAGAGCTGCCGTCAAACGCGCGCCAACAATATCAAGGCATGGAAAAGGAAATGTTCCTTGAGCTAAACGGCGCTGATATCGAGGCGCTGAACGCCGCGGCCAAAACGGTGAAATGTTTGCAGATCGCCAGCGGCGCCATCTACACCGACGACGCAGGCAACTGGGCAGAAGTGCATGATGGGAAGCTGCAGGCGCTGGACAGCATCCTGGCCGAAGCCGGTGGCATGTCTGTGTTGGTCGCCTACCACTGGAAGCACGACCTGCAGCGATTGCAAAAAGCCTTCCCCAAAGGCCGCCAGCTCGATGCAGACCCACAGACGATCCGTGACTGGAACGCCGGAAAGATACCGGTGCTGTTCGCACATCCCGCCAGCGCCGGCCACGGCCTTAACCTGCAAGACGGCGGCAACATTCTGGTGTTTTTCTCGCACTGGTGGGATCTGGAGCAGTACCAACAAATTATCGAACGCATCGGGCCAACGCGCCAGGCGCAAGCCGGCCATCACCGTCCGGTGTGGATACACCACATTATCGCCGCCGACACCACTGACGAAATGGTAATGGAGCGGCGCAATTCAAAACGTGAAGTGCAGGACATCCTGCTCGAAGCAATGAAGAAGAGAGGCATGTGATGGGCGAGAATCCAATTATCTTTACGCGGGACGTTCTGGCCCGCTATCAAATATCAGAGAAAACGTTATGGAAGTGGCGAGACCCGAAGAAAATGCCAAAAGGGTTTAAACTTCACTTCCCCGCGCCAACGATCCCTGGGGTCCCAAACCGCTGGCGTCTCTCCGATGTGCTTGCATGGGAAGAAGCCAGCAGCCAGAAGTAAGTTACATTGTCACCTTCTTGACGTAATCCTCCCACACAGACAGCCATTTCCGCTGATCGTCCATATAATCATGCAGATTGTAATGCGCCATGACACCCGCCATAGCGTGGCCGAGTATTTTCTCGATCACGTGCGGCGGGCAACCCTGCTCCGATAGTTTGGTTGCAAGGGTACGGCGCAAATCATGCATGCTCCACCGTTCCATCCCCGCCCCTTCAAAAACCGACTTAGCATAGTTCGCCGCAACCTGGTTACCCACAGGTCTATCAAACTCTTTGCCGGGGGCGGGACGTTGGGAGGTTGCGACGTATCGCGTGTTTACCTTCTCTTTGTGCTCAAGCAACAGCGCTTTTGCCGCCGCCGGTAACGCACGCCTAACAGCCACCCCGGTTTTGTATTCCTCTTTTGGCACTGTCCAGGTGTTGTCCTCAAAATCAAACCACTCCCATTTAGCACACCTGATCTCTGCCGTTCTACACCCGGTAAGCATCATAAATCTAATCATCAGCCGGGGCTCGTCCGTCATGCGGTCGTCCAGCCAATCCCAAACTTGTTTCATTTCTCGATCTGATAAGTAGCGTTTCCGACGCGATGGCGCGATACCCACGTCTTTAGGCTCCAGGCCTTCAAGCGGATTGGCTTCGATGTACCCACGGTTTACACAAAACTTGAAGGCGCGTTTACATAGAGAAGTCATGAAATTAGCCATTACGCTACTTTTGATACTATCTAACACTTCAAGCCAGTGCATGCGGCCTGTGGCCTCGATCCGTATATTGCCTAACTTAGACTGGATGTGCTTTGCATAAACCAACTGGTAGTAGTCAATTTTGACGGATTTGTTCGGTTTGCAGTATTTATCTATCCAATATGCAAAAGCACTATCAACCGTTGGCGCATCGCTACGGGAGACCCGCTCCAGCTTAACTTTTTCTCGAGGGTCATATCCCTCAGTTAGCCAACCGCGCATCACCTGACGACGCTCACGTGCCTGGGCTATCGTCATCTGTGGGTATTCACCCACAGTGATCTGCACCGGCTTGGATAGCCATCGGTACCGGTAAAAGAAAGTAACTTTGCCCGCCTGGCTGATCCGAGCATTCAGCCCGTGTGCATCGGCAATCACCTCAATTGAATCTCTTTTCTTGCCTAAAGCTTTTTTAAGTTTTGTATCAGTTAGCATAGGGGCTCACCGCAAAATTATGTACACATCAGTGTACACAAAATTCGAGCTTTGAGGATAAAACAAGGGTAAGGAATTGGATACTTAAGGAGTTTAAAAGCCCGATCATGCCTCATACAACAAGGAATAAAAGGTAATGATAGGATGGCAGGAGGGAATGCAGGTAAAACCGATGTTTAACCTTTTAAACAAGTATTTTAGATAGTTATCCAGTAAACCCGCTGCTTTCCATCATCACGGGTTGCACCGTTACAAGCACGGGTCACATCAGGTGGTCCGTCACTTATTTCTCCCCCCGCCTCAGAATGAACGATACCGTAAAAAAAAAGCCAGCACGGAGTGGCTGGCTAAAGGGTTCTTCGAGGGAATATCTTGTCAGATAACCCTACGCCTTCCTCTTTTGCCTCGCCAACTATCAGTGCGATAGCTTTCCTCTTAAAGCAAAGCGTCTGGCGGCGCATTCCTGCTTCTGGTATGGTTAACGGGCTACCTATAACCATATAAATAATAATGAATTAACAGGGGGAGTCTACTTGCAGCGACAACCGGTTTCATCTTCAAGAATTATATCAATAGGCTATGATGAAAATGCTCAGGTTCTGGAAATCCAGTTTCGTGATGCGGGGATTTATCAATATATCGGGGTTCCCAATCGAATCTACCAGGATTTTGTAGCGGTGGTTTCAAAAGGCCGATTTTATGACGGCGTCATAAAGGGCAAATATTTGTGCCGTAAAACGGGGTAACCGGCCAGGTTAACTATCAACCCGGCCTGCGCGCCGCCGCCGAACGGTGTCGGAGTTAAGATTTTTTACTTCGATGCCTGACCCGCTACAGCCGTTTGGCTCGGCGCCAGAACCAATGCCTGCATATCCGCAAACATAGCGTCCCACTCTTGCTGGCCAATATCCATCAGGCCAAAAAACCGCAGCATGAATGCCCCTTCAGTGGCCAGAAAAACCAACCGCGCACGCCTTCCCTCCTCAGTGGTCAAATCCAGACCGGCAATCCGGCTGCGGTACCATTCGCGCGTGCTGTCCAGATGCTCCGGCGTTTGAATCAGCGTCGCCATCAACCCCGCAGCCTTGGCGCTGGACGCCTGATCGGAGCTTCTGGTCGCCTGCATATGCGCCCGCACGGCGGTGGTAGCTGAGGGGTTTTCCCCGGCAATCGCATCGAACAGGGTGTCATACGCCTTGCCCCAGCGTTCAAACATCGCATCAATCAACGCATCTTTACTGCCGAAGCAGTATTGCACTCCGCCTTTGGAGATCCCCATCGCTTTTGCGACGGAATCAATGGTCAGTCCGGCGGCGCCCTGGTTGGCGACAATCTCTTCGGCCGCATCCAGAACCTTGTCACGATCGATGCTGCGTTGACGTCCCATTGATAGACCCCTCTTTTCAATACGTACGTATGGATATATATTATGACCAGTATACCACCAGTGGAGACTGGGGTTTACCTTCTGGCCGCGCATCCGCGCCGGCCGCATTTTTTGGAATAATATTATGTTCGTAAACAACCGCTGGTTGATCCTGGCCTTAATCTCCAGCGCACTATTTTTGATCGTTATCGACATGACGGTGTTATACACCGCTTTGCCACGGCTGACGCAGGCGCTGGATGCCAATGCGTCACAAAAATTATGGATCGTAAACGCTTACCCGTTGGTGGTTGCAGGTCTGTTGCCTGGCGCAGGCATGCTGAGCGATCGCGTCGGTCATAAGCGCCTGTTTATGGCCGGATTGCCGGTTTTTGCCGCCGCCTCGCTTTGCGCCGCCTTTTCACCCTCCGCCGAGTGGTTGATCGCTGCGCGCGCATTCCTTGCCGTAGGTGCCGCAATGATGATGCCGGCAACCCTGTCCATCGTCCGTCATATCTTTACCGACGAGCGCGAACGTGCGCTGGCTATTGGTATCTGGGCGGCGGTAGCTTCCAGTGCCGCCGCGCTGGGGCCCGTGGTCGGTGGGGTGTTGCTCGAATATTTCTGGTGGGGTTCGGTGTTTCTGATTAACGTGCCGGTGGTGATGTTGGTGCTGCCGCTGGCATGGCGACTGATACCGCACTGCGGCGGAGAGAATACGCGCCCTTACGACATCATCGGTTCGGTACAAATCATGATCGGCCTGGTGGGCAGCATCTATGCGCTGAAAGAATTGAGCAAAACGGCGCCTTCGTTTATTGCGTTAGCGATAGCCGCGGCGCTCGGCATTATCTCTCTTGCCTTTTTTGTGCGCCGCCAAAGGCTGGCGCAATACCCGATGATCGACTTCACGCTGTTCCAAAACCGGCTGTTTGCCGGTGGCGTCGGCGTTGCCTTGCTCTCGATGATAGCGCTGATTGGCGTGGAACTGGTTCTGAGTCAACGCCTGCAGCTGGTTCTCGATCTGAGCCCATTGCAAGCCGCGCTCTTTATTCTGCCGATCCCGCTGGCCTCCGTGCTGGCCGGGCCGCTGACTGGCTTATTCCTGCCCCGCTACGGCGAACGTCGTATGATGTTCGGCAGTTTTATTCTGACCGGTCTTGGGATCGCCGGTCTCGCCCTGTGTTATCAAAGCAGCGTTTTATTGCAATTGGTCTGCCTGTGTCTCACGGGTTTTGGCGTCGGCGGTGCCATTACCGCCGCATCAACCGCTATCATGCTGAATGCGCCTGAAGAGAAATCCGGCATGGCGGCGTCGATTGAAGACGTTTCCTATGAACTGGGCGGAGTTTTGGGTATCACCCTGCTCGGCGGGTTGATGACTGCCGTCTATAGTCACAGTTTGACGTTGCCGGGCAGTTTGCCGGTAAGCGACATCGCCTATGACAGCATTGATGAAGCTCTACGGCTGGCCGCCACTCTGGCCGCCGATCAGGCCGAACAGCTAAAACGGCTGGCACGCATGGCTTTCGACCGGGCATTTATCGCGGTACTGATTGCTGCGGCGCTGTTAATGCTGCTGGGGGCAGGCATGGCGAAATGGACTTTAGGCAAGAAGTGATAAAGTCCTGAATCAGAGAGAGTTAATCGATGGAGACTACAAGGACGTACCCCATATTACCCCTCAGGCTTAAAGGCAACTTTTTCATCGAATTCACAGTCCCTTCCGGGACTGTTTTTCGTTTTACCACTCGTAGGCGACCACAAACAGCAATGCGCGCCGGTGCTGGTCATCCAGGCGACGTCGCACCCGGATAATGTGCCGGTTGCTGCATGACTGGCGCTCCAGCCAGCGATGCCTGCGGCGTTGACTCTGCCGCAGCATCCGCCAACGGCCCACCTCGTTTCTACTGCGTCTCATCGTTTCGTCACTCGTCCGTCAAATGCCAACGGCGGGCATTATAGCGCTTTCGCCGTGCGATCCAAGCCGCAGTTCGACCCACAACCACGTCGCCAAGCGACACGCCGCCCGGATAAAAATGTTTTTTTCGTTTTCAGCAAGTGCCTTAAGACAATCATATTTATGCAACATAAGCGCCGAGAAAAGGTTCCCCCTTTACCATTCTGTGCGTACACTCATTGTTGGTGGTTTGCGAACAGGATTTTTCGCCTTTATGACAACATTTTATACCGTAATCAGTTGGCTCATGGTGTTCGGTTACTGGCTGCTTATCGCCGGGGTCACACTACGTATTCTGATGAAACGTCGCGCTGTACCTTCCGCCATGGCCTGGCTGTTGGTTATCTATATTCTGCCGTTATTCGGTATCGTGGCTTATTTATCTTTTGGCGAATTGCATTTAGGCAAACGTCGCGCCGAACGCGCCAAGGCGATGTGGCCTTCGACCGCCCGCTGGCTCAGCGAATTAAAAGAGAGCCAACGGATCTTCGCCACGGAATACAGCGAGGTTGCCAGGCCGCTGTTCCAACTGTGCGATCGCCGCCAGGGCATTGATGGCGTTAAGGGCAATCAACTGCAATTGCTCACCACCACCGACTCGACAATGAAGGCGCTGATCCGCGATATCGAACTGGCACGCCATAATATTGAGATGGTGTTCTATATCTGGCAACCCGGTGGGCTGGTGGATCAGGTCGCCGAATCGCTGATGGCTGCCGCGCGACGCGGCGTGCACTGCCGGGTGATGCTGGACTCTGCCGGCAGCCTGCAGTTTTTCCGCAGCCCTTATCCGGGCATGATGCGCAATGCCGGCATCGAGGTAGTAGAAGCGCTCAAGGTTAACCTGTTCCGCGTGTTCCTGCGTCGGATGGATTTACGCCAGCACCGCAAAGTCATCCTGATCGACAATTACATCGCCTATACCGGCAGTATGAATATGGTCGATCCGCGTTATTTCAAACAGGGCGCCGGCGTCGGCCAATGGATCGATCTGATGGCGCGTATGGAAGGTCCGGTCGCCAGCACCATGGGTATCGTTTATGCCTGTGACTGGGAGATTGAAACCGGCAAACGCATTCTGCCGCCGCCGCCCGATGTCAATATCATGCCGTTCGAACAGGAAAGTGGCCACACCATTCAGGTCATCGCCTCCGGCCCCGGCTTCCCGGACGAGATGATCCATCAGGCGTTGCTGACCGCCGTGTACTCTGCGCGTGAGCAATTGATCATGACAACGCCCTATTTCGTGCCGAGCGACGATCTGCTGCATGCCATTTGCACCGCCGCACTGCGTGGCGTTGAAGTCAGCATCATCGTGCCACGCGACAACGATTCAACGATGGTACGCTGGGCCAGCCGTTCCTTCTTTTCCGAATTACTCGAAGCCGGCGTGCACATCCATCAGTTTGAAGGCGGCCTGCTGCATACCAAGAGCGTACTGGTCGATGGTCAACTCAGCCTGGTAGGCACGGTGAATCTGGACATGCGCAGCCTGTGGTTGAACTTTGAAATCACCCTGGTTATCGACGATGACGGCTTCGGCAGCGATCTGGCCTGCGTGCAGGATGACTATATCGCCCGCTCACAGTTGCTGAACGCCCAAGAGTGGCAGAAACGGCCGTTCTGGCACCGTATTGTCGAACGCCTGTTCTACTTTTTCAGCCCGCTGCTATAAAAGCCGCGTCGGGCATGGTTTAATAACGCCAAATCATTTTTGATCAGGATTTTTTTATGGATTTGAATAACCGCCTTACCGAAGACGAAACGCTGGAACAGGCTTATGACATCTTTCTGGAATTGGCCGGCGACAATCTGGATCCGGCGGATATCCTGCTGTTCAACCTGCAATTTGAGGAACGCGGCGGCGCCGAGCTGTATGATCCGGCGGAAGACTGGTCGGAACATGTGGATTTTGACCTGAACCCGGACTTTTTTGCCGAAGTGGTCATTGGCCTCGCGGACAGCGATGGCGAACCGATCAACGACGTGTTTGCCCGCGTATTGCTCTGCCGTGAGAAAGACCACAAGCTGTGCCACATTTTGTGGAAAGAATAAGCGCCCTGCTTGCATGAAAAAACCCGCCAACGTTGGCGGGTTTTTTGTTGGTGCCGCAGCGAACAACGCTGCGGCTTGAAGACGACGGGTTAATTATAAAGGATCGACTTTCAGGCACGACACCGCATGGCGGAAACTCCCCTCCAGCAGCGGTCGGGTCTTGGCGCATTCCGGCCCGGCAATCGGGCAGCGAGTGCGGAACACGCAGCCTGATGGCGGATTGATCGGCGAAGGCAATTCCCCTTCCAGCAGTTGGATCTGCTTTTCCCTCTCCTTGTCCGGATCCGGGATCGGCACCGCCGACATCAGCGCTTTGGTGTAAGGGTGTTGCGGGTTGTGGTACACCTCATCGTAGGTCCCCAGTTCCACCGCATGGCCCAGATACATCACCAGCACGCGGTCAGAGATGTGCTTGACGACCGCCAGGTCATGGGCGATGAAGATCAACGACAGCCCCATTTCACGTTGCAACTGCTGTAGCAGGTTGACCACCTGCGCCTGAATCGACACATCCAATGCGGAGACCGGCTCGTCACAGATCACCAACTTCGGTTCCAGGATCAGCGCACGCGCAATGCCGATACGCTGACACTGGCCGCCGGAGAACTCATGCGGATAGCGGTTGATCAGGTTTGGCAACAAGCCCACCTTCAGCATCATCGCTTTCACCTTGTCCTTCACTTCCTGACGCGGCATTTTCGGGTAATAGGTGCGCAACGGTTCGGCGATGATTTCGCCGATGGTCATGCGTGGGTTCAGCGAGGCCAGCGGATCCTGGAAGATCATCTGGATATCGCTGCGCGTTTTGCGCCAGTCGGTATCGCTCATGCCGAGCAGATCCTTGCCTAACCAGGCAACGCGCCCGCTGGTAGCTTTCACCAGGCCGATAATGGCGCGGGCGAAGGTCGATTTTCCGCAACCGGACTCGCCAACCACGCCCAGCGTTTCCCCTTCGAACAACCGCAGCGTCACGCCGTCGACCGCCTTCAGGGTTTTCGCCGGCTGCCAGAACCACTGTTTGTCATCATGAATGTCGAAGTGCACTTTCAAATCGGCCACTTCGAGCAGCACTTTCTTGTCGGTTACCGCTGTCATACCAACGCCTCCACCGGTTTAAAGCAGGCGCGCAGGCGCCCTTCACCAAACTGCTCCAACGGCGGAGCGCTCGCGCATTGTTCCATCGCGAACTGACAACGCGGCTGGAACGGGCAGCCTTTCGGCAGGCGCAACAGGTTCGGCGGGTTGCCGGGAATGGTCATCAAGGCTTCACCTTCAGCGTCCAGACGCGGTACCGCATTCAGCAGGCCGATGGAATATGGGTGGCTCGGGTGATAGAACACATCACGCGCACTGCCGTATTCCATCGTGCGCCCGGCGTACATTACCAACACCTTATTACAGATACCGGCCACCACGCCCAAATCGTGGGTGATCATGATAATGGCCGTGTTGAACTCGCGTTTCAGTTCATTCAACAACGTCATAATTTGCGCCTGAACCGTCACATCCAGTGCGGTGGTCGGCTCATCGGCAATCAATAACTTGGGCCGACACAGCAACGCCATGGCGATCATCACGCGCTGGCGCATACCGCCGGAGAACTCATGCGGATACATGCGCATGCGCTTGCGCGCTTCCGGCATTTTTACCGCATCGAGCATACGCACCGACTCTTCGAAGGCTTCGCTTTTGCTCATTTTTTTATGCAGCATCAGCACTTCCATCAGCTGCTCGCCAACGCGCATATAAGGGTTAAGCGACGTCATCGGATCCTGGAAGATCATCGAAATCTCTTCCGCCCGCAGCTTGTTGAGTTGTTTTTCCGGCAGGTTGAGGATTTCGCGGCCGTTAAACTTGGCCGAACCGCCAATGCGGCCGTTGCTGGCCAGCAGCCCCATTAGCGCGAAAGCGGTCTGGGATTTGCCCGAACCGGACTCACCGACGATGCCCAGCGTTTCACCGGCTCGCAGGTCGAAGTTCAGATCGTTCACTGCCGTCACGTCACCGTCCGGGGTGCCGAAGGTCACGCGCAGGTCTTTTACATCCAGCAACAGCGGCGATTTGGCAGCGGAGCCGGCTTGCAACTGCGGGTTTTCAATGGTGCTCATGATGGCACTCCTTAACGATCTTTCGGGTCGAGGGCGTCACGCAGACCATCGCCGATAAAGTTGAAACAAAACAAAGTGACAACCAGGAAACCCGCCGGGAACAGCAGCAACCACGGTGAAACCTCCATCGAGTTGGCGCCATCGCTGAGCAATGCGCCCCAGCTGCTTAACGGCTCCTGCGTGCCCAGCCCCAGGAAGCTGAGGAAAGATTCGAACAGGATCATGCTCGGCACCAGCAATGAGGCGTACACCACCACCACACCAAGCACGTTAGGCACAATATGGCGCAGTACGATATTTCGGGTTGAAACCCCGCACACCAATGCCGCTTCGATAAATTCTTTACGTTTTAAGCTCAGGGTTTGCCCGCGCACAATACGTGCCATATCCAGCCACGACACCATGCCGATCGCCACAAAGATCAGCAGGATATTTTGACCGAAGAAGGTCACCAGCAGGATCACGAAGAACATGAACGGGAAGGAGTTGAGGATCTCCAGCAAGCGCATCATCACCGAGTCGGTCTTGCCGCCCAGGTAACCTGACATCGCGCCGTACAGGGTACCGACAATCACCGCCACCAGCGCCGCAGCCACGCCGACCATCAGCGAGATGCGCCCGCCAATCGCCACGCGCACCAGCAAATCGCGTCCGGAGGAGTCCGTGCCGAAGTAGTGCGCAGATTCAAGACTCGGCGCAGCCGACATCATCGCCCAGTCGGTATCGTCATAAGCGAACTGCGACAACCACGGCGCTACAATCACAAACAGGGTAATCAGCGCCAGCACAAACAGGCTGCTGACCGCCGCACGGTTATGCACAAAGCGGCGGCGAGCATCCTGCCACAGGCTGCGCCCTTCCACTTCCAGCTTTTCGCTGAAGTGTTCCAGAGCTTCGCTGTTCTTTTTCGTCAACATCATTTGCGTGCTCCAGCTTAATAACGAATTTTGGGATCGATAACGGCGTACAGCACGTCCACGATCGCGTTAAACAGAATAGTCAGGCCGCCCACCAGAATGGTCAGGCTCAATACCAAAGAATAGTCACGGTTCAGCGCACCGTTGACGAACAGCTGGCCGATACCCGGCAAACCATAAATGGTTTCAATCACCATCGAACCGGTGATGATGCCGACAAAGGCAGGCCCCATATAAGAAAGCACCGGCAATAACGCAGGTTTCAATGCATGACGCAGAATGATACGGCGCATTGGTAAGCCCTTGGCGCGGGCGGTGCGGATAAAGTTTGAGTGCAGCACTTCAATCATCGATCCGCGCGTGATACGGGCGATACTGGCAATATAGGCCAGCGACAACGCCACCATCGGCAAGATGATAAATTTCGGTGCCCCACCGTTCCACCCCCCGCCGGGCAGCCATTTCAGCGTGATGGCGAAAATCAATACCAGCAACGGCGCCACCACGAAACTGGGGATAACCACCCCGGTCATGGCAAACCCCATTACCGTATAATCCCATTTGGTATTTTGATTCAATGCGGCAATGACACCGGCGCTAACCCCCAAAACCACCGCCAGCAAAAATGCGGCCAGGCCCAATTTGGCTGAAACCGGGAAAGAAGCGGCGACCAGATCGTTGACCGAATAATCCTTGTATTTGAATGACGGGCCGAAGTCGCCTTGCGCGAGCTGGCCTAAATAGTTGAAGTACTGCTTGTAGATAGGATCGTTGAGGTGATATTTCGCCTCAATGTTGGCCATCACTTCAGGCGGTAACGCGCGTTCGCCAGTAAAAGGACTTCCCGGCGCGAGGCGCATCATAAAAAACGAAATGGTGATCAAAATAAACAGCGTCGGAATTGCTTCCAGACAGCGGCGTAGAATAAATTTTAACATTGCCCGTACCTGTTCCATGAATCCGCCGGCCGTCGACGTACGTATCGGCGGCGGATTTCTAGCCTTTACTTCAGCTCTATCATTATCAGCCGATCAGTGGCGAGGCGCCGGAGCGCCCCGACATTAAAATCAATGTTTGATAATATAAAGATCTTTTACGTGGATATTATCCAGCGGGTCTTTACCGGTATAACCGCCAACGTAAGGTTTCACCAGACGGGCGTTCACGTAGTAATAAACCGGCACAATGGCTGAATCTTTATCCAACTGGACTTCGGCCTTTTGGTACAGGGCTGCACGTTCGTCGTCAGTTTTCGCTTTCAGGGTATCGCCAATCAGCTTGTCGAATTCCGCGCTCTTATAATGCGCAGTATTGTTGCTGCTGTCGGACAACATGGTATTCAGGAAGGAGGAAGGTTCGTTATAGTCCGCACACCAGCCGGCGCGTGCAATATCGAAGTTGCCCTGATGGCGGGTGTCCAGGAAGGTTTTCCACTCTTGGTTAACCAGTTTCACATCCACGCCCAGGTTTTTCTTCCAGAGAGAGGCGGCAGCGATCGCCAGCTTCTTGTGCAGATCCGACGTGTTGTACAGTAGGCTCAGCGTTAACGGTTTGCCTGGGCCGTAACCGGCTTCAGCCAGCAGTTTCTTCGCTTCTTCGTTACGCTTGTCCTGGGTCCAACCGAACCACTCTGGTGGTGTCAGCTTGGCACCGTCGATGTATGGCGGGGTGTAACCGTAAGCCGGCAGATCGCCCTGGTTTTTCACCTTGTTGACGATGATATCGCGATCCATGCCCAACTTCAGAGCGGTACGCACACGCACGTCGGTCAACGGCGACTTCTGGTTGTTGATTTCGTAGTAATAGGTACACAGGTACGGATCGACGTGAACTTCTGTCGGGATCTCTTTTTTCAGCTTCTGGAACAGTTCAATCGGCATGTTGTTATAGGTCATGTCGATCTCGCCGGTACGGTAACGGTTAACGTCCGTTACTTCTGAAGAGATTGGCAGGTAGGTAACCTGGTTGATCACGGTTTTGGCGTTATCCCAGTATTCCGGGTTGCGCTCCAGGACGATACGTTCGTTCACCGTCCATCCTTTCAATTTGTATGCGCCGTTGGCCACGAAGTTCTGCGGCTGGGTCCACTTCTCGCCAAATTTTTCTACTGCGGTTTTATTGACTGGCGACATGGAGGGGTGCGCCAGCAGTTTAGGCAGGTAAGGGACCGGCTCGGTCAGCGTCACTTCGAAGGTATGATCGTCAATCGCTTTCACACCGAGCGTTTCCGGTTTTTGCTTGCCGACGATGATGTCGTCGATATTGGCAATGTGCGCATACTGCACATAGCTGGCATACGGAGAGGCGGTTTTAGGATCGGCCAGGCGCTGCCAACTGTAGACGAAATCTTGTGCTGTAACCGGCTCACCGTTCGACCATTTTGCGTCTTTGCGCAGGTGGAAGGTCCAGACTTTAAAGTCTTTGTTATCCCAGCTTTCCGCTACGCCGGGAACGATGGCGCCATTTTGATCGTTGATGGTCAAGCCTTCCAGCAAATCGCGGGAAACGTTGGACTCGGGTACCCCTTCAATTTTATGCGGATCCAACGACTGCACTTCTGCGCCGTTGTTACGTACCAGCACTTGTTTCTCTGCCAGTTGCACACCCGCGGGCACGACGGCAGCAATTGCGCTGCCGGTTGCTGTGATGCCCAGCGCGGCAATAATGCCGGCGGCAAGGAGGGTTTTCTTCGTGATGTTGGTCATTGATATACTCCAGTTTTTTATTATCACAGACTCATCGTGGAGCCTGCGTTGCCCGTGAGCGGACCTTGTTATACCGGCTGCCGATGAACGAATGCGGCAGGCGGCCTTCCCTGTATTACTCCTCGTTGTTGGCGTGGCGTAATACCCCTTTTACTGCTTGATAATGTACAGATTTTTCACATCGGTATAATCCAGCGGATCTTTACCGGTAAAGCCCGCCACCGACGGCCTGATCAGGCGCGCGCTGACGCGGTAATACACCGGAACCAACGCAGAATCCTTATCCAACTGCGCTTCCGCCTGTTGGTAAATAGCGGCACGCGCAGCCTCGTCCGGTGCCTTCAGCGTACTGGCCATCAGGGCGTCGAATGCCGGGCTCTTGTAAAAGATAGTGTTCATGCTGCTATTGGAAACCACCAGATTCAGGAAGGCGCTTGGCTCGTTATAATCACCGCACCAGGTCGCACGCGCCACGTCATAATCCCCTTGATGACGGCTTTCCAACGAGGTTTTCCACTCTTGATTGCGCAATGTGACATCCGCCCCGAGGTTTTTCTTCCACATCGAAGCAGCAGCGATCGCCTGCTGTTTGTTTTGATCCGAGGTGTTGTACAACAGCGTGAACTTCAAGGGATTTGCCGCAGTGAAACCGGCTTGCGCCAACAGTTTCTTCGCTTCGGCATTACGCTGCTCCTGGCTCCAGCCCGCCCATTCCGGCGTGGTGAACCTGGCGCCATCGGTAAAGGTTGGGGTGAAGTTGTACGCCGGGATCTGGCCCTGGCCCATGATTTTGTTGGCGATGATGTCGCGATCGAGCGTTAGCTTCACCGCAGTGCGCACCCGTGCATCGGTAAAAGGTGCGCGCTGATTATTGATCTCGTAATAGAACGTGCACAGGAACGGGTTAACGTGCAGTTGCTCCGGGATTTCTTTTTTCATCTTCACGAACAGGTTCGGCGGGATAGCATTGTTGGTGATATCAATCTCACCGCTGCGGAAGCGGTTGACGTCGCTGACCTCTGAAGCGATCGGCAAGAACGTCGCCTGGTCGATGACCGTTTTTTTGTTGTTCCAGTAGCTTGGGCTGCGCTCAAGCACAATGCGCTCATTCACCACCCACTCTTTCAGGCGGTAAGCGCCGTTGCCGACATAGTTGGCGGGCAACGTCCATTTGTCGCCAAACTTTTCAACTACCGCTCGTTTTACCGGTTTCAACGAGGTATGGCTCAACATGCTGACAAAGTACGGCACCGGCTCGCTGAGTTGAACCTGCAGCGTTTTGTCATCGATAGCCTTGACGCCAAGGGTTTGCGGGCTTTTCTTGCCGGTCAGGATATCGTCGACGTTTTCAATTTTGGCGTATTGCAAATAGCTGGCGTAAGGGGAAGCGATTTTGGGATCGGCCAGACGCTGCCAACTGTAGACAAAGTCCTGTGCGGTAACCGGGGAACCGTCGCTCCACACCGCATCCGGGCGCAGGTGGAAAGTCCAGGTTTTAAAATCCTGGTTTTCCCAGGTTGCCGCGGCGGCCGGCACCACATGCCCATTGGCGTCGGTGCTGACCAATCCTTCCAGCAGGTTAAGAATGATATTGCTTTCAGGTGTTCCTTCGACCTTGTGCGGATCCAATGAAGCGACTTCGCTGCCGTTGTTGATCACAATGCTTTGCTGTTGGGCCAATTGCACCCCGGCCGGAACATCGGCCGCCTGTACAGAATAAACGGCGCTGATACTCAGCATGCCGGCAATGAACATGGTCAACGGCGTGCGCTTCATTGTTTGCTGCATAGTCGAGGCTCCTTTTCACCGACAAGCATTGCTTATCGATATTTGTGAAGTATTTATAAGAATTCTAAATAACGGATACCAGCAAAAATCGTTCCCACTTTGACGACGCTCTGCAATTATTTAAGCGAATAAAGTTGCTCGGAAATTAGCAGAAGCCAAATTCCATAGCCAATAATTTTTACAAAAATGTTAAGCAATTCTCTTTTATTGCCCAGTGCGCGATTTGCCCCACCGCTAACCCGACAACCCACCACTCCACTAACACAATGATTTTATTTAATAAAATTCACAAAATCATTGCGCAGGTTATGCACTACAGGTCAGGGTTTACCGCAAAGAAACATTCAGTTAACAAAGAGTCCATTCAAAGAACAAACGCCTGCTTATACGCGGTTAATCACTAATAACACCTGGATGAAAGCGAGACAAGCCCTACAGAATGATGTGACTAAATTAACAGCAGATTTGACATTAGGCAGGCTGTAACGGGCAGAAAAGAGGCAAGATAAGGGTTAAAAATAACGATTAGAGCTTTTATTGAGCAGCAAAGTGAGATTTATGCCACATAGTGGTGCAAGTGAAGAAAATTTATTCACATTACGCACTATATTAATGCGAGCCAATAATTAATTTTAATTTTTAAAATTAATTTGAGTCGCGAATTATCCTATTCGCGACTCACTGACCTGATTACAACAGCCCCGGGAATATGGCTTTAATACCGGTAACAATAAACTCGATACCCAATGCCATCAGCAACAACCCCATGATTCGGGTAATAACGTTGATACCAGTTTGCCCCAATAAACGCACCAGCAAAGGAGCGGCACGGAACAGCAGCCAACAGCAGAAGGCAAACAACGCAATCGCCAGGCTAAAACCCAGCAGGTTTTGCCAATTGTGATAACGGGAACTCCAGACAATAGTGGAACTGATAGCGCCCGGCCCCGCCATCAGGGGCAATGCCAGTGGCACCACGCCGATACTTTCGCGGATCGCGCTCTCTGATTTTTCCTGTTTGTTCTGTTTGTCTTCACCCAACTTGCCGCTGATCATCGACATGGCGATGCTCACCACCAGGATGCCGCCGGCAATGCGGAACGAATCAATGGAAATGCCAAACATGCGCAAAATCCCTTCCCCCAGAAACAACGAGGTCCACAGGATAATGGCGACCGACAGGTTGGCGGTCATGTTCGTTTTATTGCGCCCGGCCGCGGCCTGGTAGCTGGTCATGCTGATAAACACCGGCAGAATGCCCACCGGGTTCACCAACGCAAACAAGCCGACAAAAAATTTAATGTAGCCGGAAAAATCCAACAGAGATTGGCCCACAAATGACTCCGCTTAAATAGCTTTGAAAAGTGATACTGCCTACGCGCGCTAATGTAATTGAATTGCCACGGGTAATCCATTGGCCGAATGCAGCATTTTTATCCTTTAAGAACAAATAATATGAAACAATTCGCTATTGTTAAGCAAATGTACGGTTTATGATTTTTTATGTTTAAAAAACACGTCTGCCACACAGTTATCAAGAACAATTCTCAACAACTTGAGCTGAATGGTGTCAGCCTGCACTTTTCATGATTTAAATCACAAAATCGCTAATCAAGAGTAGTTAAGCTCTTAGTCGTAGTCAGGGAGTAGAACAGATTAATGAAAAAGAGGTATCTCTGTTCAACCCGCCGCTTCTCCCCAGAAGCCGTGGGAAAGCTCTTTAAGCAAATCAGCAGCATGCGTTGTACAGTATGGAAAGCCCTTGTTTTTAAGCAGCATTTTCCGCTTAGGTGTCTATACTAGTTGCTCGCACGGCTTATTTACTGAAAGAGTTTAACATTATCAGGAGAGCATTATGGCTGTAACGAATGTCGCTGAACTGAACGAGCTAGTCGCACGTGTCAAAAAAGCCCAGCGCGAATATGCCAACTTCACTCAAGAGCAAGTTGATAAAATCTTCCGCGCTGCTGCCCTCGCCGCTGCCGATGCCCGTATTCCCTTGGCCAAAATGGCCGTTGAAGAATCCGGTATGGGTATCGTTGAAGATAAAGTGATCAAAAACCACTTCGCTTCAGAGTATATCTACAACGCGTATAAAGATGAAAAAACCTGCGGTATCCTGTCTGAAGACGATACCTTTGGCACGATCACCATCGCCGAGCCTATTGGCTTGATTTGCGGTATCGTACCGACCACCAACCCAACCTCTACGGCTATTTTTAAAGCGCTGATCAGCCTGAAAACCCGTAACGGCATTATCTTCTCACCACATCCGCGTGCGAAAAACGCCACCAACAAAGCGGCGGATATCGTGTTGCAGGCGGCAATCGCTGCCGGGGCACCAAAAGACATCGTCGGCTGGATTGACCAGCCTACCGTTGAGCTGTCCAACCAGCTAATGCACCACCCGGACATCAACCTGATCCTCGCTACCGGCGGTCCAGGTATGGTGAAAGCCGCCTACAGCTCCGGCAAGCCTGCAATCGGTGTTGGCGCCGGTAACACCCCAGTGGTGGTTGACGAGACAGCGGACATCAAACGCGTTGTGGCCTCTATTTTGATGTCTAAAACCTTCGACAGCGGTGTGATTTGCGCCTCCGAGCAGTCTGTCATCGTCGTTGACTCCATCTATGATGCAGTGCGTGAGCGCTTCTCTTCCCACGGCGGCTACCTGCTGCAGGGCAAAGAGCTGAAGGCGGTCCAGGACATCATTCTGAAAAACGGCGGCCTGAATGCGGCCATCGTCGGCCAATCCGCGCCTAAAATCGCTGAAATGGCCGGTATCAAAGTGCCTTCCAGCACCAAGGTACTGATCGGTGAAGTGAAATTGGTCGATGAATCCGAACCTTTCGCTCACGAAAAGCTGTCTCCGACGCTGGCAATGTATCGCGCCAAAGATTTTGAAGACGCCGTCAGCAAAGCTGAAAAACTGGTCGCCATGGGCGGTATCGGCCATACGTCCTGCCTGTACACCGACCAGGATAACCAGCCGGAACGCGTTGCCTTCTTCGGCGACAAGATGAAAACCGCACGTATCCTGATCAACACCCCGGCGTCTCAGGGTGGTATCGGTGACCTGTACAACTTTAAACTCGCTCCGTCACTGACGCTGGGCTGCGGTTCCTGGGGTGGTAACTCCATCTCTGAAAACGTCGGTCCAAAACACTTGATCAACAAGAAAACTGTAGCGAAGCGAGCAGAAAACATGTTGTGGCATAAACTTCCGAAATCAATCTACTTCCGCCGTGGCTCATTGCCTATCGCGCTGGAAGAAGTAGCGACCGACGGGGCAAAACGCGCCTTCATTGTGACCGACCGCTACCTGTTCAACAACGGCTATGCAGACCAGATCACCACGGTTCTGAAATCGCACGGCATTGAAACAGAAGTGTTCTTCGAAGTAGAAGCTGACCCAACGCTGTCCATCGTGCGTAAAGGCGCCGAGCAGATGAACTCCTTCAAACCAGACGTGATCATCGCGCTGGGCGGCGGTTCACCGATGGATGCTGCGAAGATCATGTGGGTGTTGTACGAGCATCCGGAAACCCATTTCGAAGACCTGGCGCTGCGCTTTATGGATATCCGTAAACGCATCTACAAGTTCCCGAAAATGGGCGTCAAAGCAAAAATGATTGCCGTCACCACCACCTCAGGTACCGGTTCTGAAGTCACGCCGTTTGCGGTAGTGACCGACGATGCGACCGGCCAGAAATACCCGCTGGCTGACTACGCATTGACGCCGGATATGGCGATCGTTGACGCCAATCTGGTGATGAACATGCCGAAATCCCTCTGTGCCTTCGGCGGCCTGGATGCGGTTACCCATGCGCTGGAAGCTTATGTTTCGGTACTGGCGAACGAATACTCTGACGGCCAGGCGCTGCAAGCGCTGAAATTGCTGAAAGAGTATCTGCCCGCCAGCTACAAGGAAGGCGCCAAGAACCCGGTGGCCCGTGAGCGCGTGCACAACGCCGCGACCATTGCCGGTATCGCGTTTGCCAACGCCTTCCTGGGGGTTTGCCACTCCATGGCCCACAAACTGGGCTCTGAGTTCCATATCCCGCACGGCCTGGCCAACGCCATGTTGATCTCCAACGTCATTCGCTATAACGCGAACGACAATCCGACCAAGCAGACGGCCTTCAGCCAGTACGACCGCCCGCAGGCACGTCGTCGCTACGCTGAGATCGCCGACCACCTCGGTCTGAGCGCACCGGGCGACCGTACCGCGCAAAAAATCGAGAAACTGCTGGTATGGCTGGATGAGATCAAAACCGAGCTGGGCATCCCTGCTTCCATCCGTGAAGCCGGCGTGCAGGAGGCTGACTTCCTGGCGAAGGTCGACAAACTGTCCGAAGACGCTTTTGACGACCAGTGTACCGGCGCCAACCCGCGTTATCCGCTGATTGCCGAGCTGAAGCAAATCATGCTGGATACCTTCTACGGCCGTAAGTTCAGCGAAGCGGATGATGAAGAAGTTTTGGTTGCACCGGTTGCGGCCAAAGCGGAAAAAAAGTCCAAAAAATAACGGTTCATTGAGCCGACAAAAAAACCGCCGAAAGGCGGTTTTTTTATGCTGCGGAATAATTCACTCGGCCTCACGGCACAGTAGCGCTAAAACGCCCCACAAGACGCGCTACGCCGCCCAGAGACTCACTCCAGTGCGTGTATGGCTTCCTTGTAATGTTTGCGGCAAACGGACACATAGCTCTCGTTGCCGCCTATCACGACCTGTTCACCTGCATGCATTGCCTGGCCGCTTTCATCCAACCTCAGCACCATATTCGCCTTGCGGCCGCAGTGGCAGATAGTTTTCAACTCCACCAGTTTATCCGCCCAAGCCAGCAAATATTGGCTGCCGATAAACAGCTCACCCAGAAAGTCGGTACGCAACCCATAGCACAATACCGGAATATCCAGTTGATCGACTACGTCGCACAATTGCTCAACCTGTGCTTTCGTCAAAAATTGGCTTTCATCCAATAACACGCAGTGTACCGGCTGCTGCTGATGTTCCTGAGCAATCATGGCATAGAGTATGGAGTCATTATTATAGAGCTGCGCCTGGGACGACAAGCCTATGCGCGAACTCACCTTCCCTACGCCAAAACGATGATCGATTTCGGCAGTAAACACCAACGTGCGCATACCACGTTCTTGATAATTATATGAAGATTGTAACAGTGCGGTGGATTTTCCTGCATTCATAGCAGAATAATAAAAATAAAGTTGAGCCATGGGCCGGCAACTCCAATGGTATAAGAAATATTCAGACGTTGATTCAAGCGCTAAGTGTACCATAACCCGCCAGCCTGCTCATGCTCTGGGTTCTCAATATCCTGGCAAAGGTAATAGCAGGCTTTCAAATGAAACATTTCGTTCTGCTCCCGCCCCTCTTTTACATCTATTTACAGGATAATCTTTGCCTGCCATCACTATTAATTACTGCTAATGATTTGCCCTCAGCATTAATGGTTAAGCTAGTGGAGAGACGCCGTTGCACGACCGCCACCCGGTGACAGACTCAAATCTATTAGCCCCTAAGGAAAGCGCCGAGAAATTTAATGACATAAAACAGACAAAGGCACAGTTCTTGACGTTATCTTTACCCGCATACCCCCATTGTTTACAATGTCTGCATACTAAAACGCGTGATTAAGCCCACAGAATTCGTCGTAATATCGATATAAAACACAATTATAACTTAGCCATAAATGCCTTACAGCCCCATCAAACATAGTGCAGCTGTTGAAAATTTGACTTAAAAATGGAGGTTGTAATACTTAACATCCCTACCTATATTAGCCGAACGGATCTGATTAACCGTTTTTTTAAAGATAAATTTGAGTACTCCTTTCAATTTGGCTATTGCAGAAAAGAAAAGAGCACTCTATTATTATCCAGACGCCCCCCACCAATATAATTTGAGACTAGGATAATGAGCGAAGCATTAAAGATTTTGAACAACATCCGTACTCTACGCGCACAGGCAAGAGAATGCAGCCTGGAAACGCTGGAAGAGATGCTTGAAAAACTGGAAGTTGTTGTGAACGAACGTCGCGAAGAAGACAGCCAGGCTCAAGCAGAAGTGGAAGAACGCACCCGTAAACTGCAGCAATATCGTGAAATGTTGATTGCTGACGGTATTGACCCAAATGAACTGCTGCAAACTATGGCTGCGACTAAAGCCGCTGGTAAAGCTAAACGTCCAGTACGTCCGGCTAAATATCAATATAAAGACGAAAACGGCGAACTGAAAACCTGGACCGGCCAGGGCCGTACCCCGGCAGTGATTAAGAAAGCTATCGAAGAGCAAGGTAAATCTCTGGACGATTTCCTGCTGTAATAGCATTTCGCTGCATGTTAAAAAGGCTCCCTTCGGGAGCCTTTTTGTTATGCGTATTTTCTGCGTTCTGGGCCCACAGCTCAGCTTTGACGCAAATATCCGCCCACGTCAAGCTCCCCATTCCTCATATCTCCTGAGCTACCCCAGGCGTTTTCAAGACATAAGAAAGGGGCCGCAGCCCCTTTATAACATTGTTCAGTTGTTCAATTACTGAACTTTATAAAATGACTTATACCACTCAACAAAGCGTTTCACGCCTTCTTCAACACCGGTTTCCGGCTTGAAGCCGATAACGCGATAAAGCTCGGCGGTATCCGCGCTGGTATCTAAAACGTCGCCAGGTTGCATCGGCAGCATATTCTTGCGCGCCTCAATCCCTAACGCCTGCTCCAGTGCGCGAATATATTCCATCAACTTCACCGGGCTACTGTTGCCGATATTATAGACACGGTAAGGCGCAGAACTGCTTGCCGGTGAACCCTGCTCGACCGTCCATGCCGCATCAGCTTGAGGAATAACCGCCTGCAACCGCACAATAGCCTCAGCTATATCGTCAATGTAGGTAAAGTCACGGTGCATCTCGCCGTGGTTATATACGTCAATGTTTTCGCCCGCCAATATGGCCTTGGTAAATTTAAACAACGCCATATCCGGGCGACCCCACGGGCCATATACGGTAAAGAACCGCAGGCCGGTGGTCGGAATACCATATAAGTGGGAATAGCTGTGCGACATCAGCTCATTGGCTTTTTTGGTTGCCGCATACAATGACACCGGATGATCAACAGAGTCTTCCGTCGCAAAGGGCAGTTTACGGTTCAGACCGTATACCGAACTGGAGGAGGCATATAACAGATGCTCAACTTTATTGTGGCGACACCCTTCCAGCACGTTTAAATGCCCAATGAGATTGGCATCCGCATAGGCCAGAGGATTTTCCAGCGAATAACGTACGCCCGCCTGCGCACCCAGATGAATCACCCGTTGAAACTTTTGCTCTGCAAACAGCCCCGCCATACCCTCGCGATCGGCCAGATCCAGCTTAATAAACTGAAATTCAGATTTATCCGAAAGCAACTCAAGGCGGGCCATTTTCAGGGTCACATCGTAATAATCATTCAGGTTGTCGATACCGACAACCTGATGCCCGGCAGCCAACAGACGCTCAGCAACGTGATAACCAATAAATCCTGCAGCGCCTGTAACCAGGAATTTCATGCTCACCCCTTAGATAACCGGCTGAATGGACGCGCCACGGCCGATTGCATAATACGTGAAACCACGGTTTTCCAGACGTTCTGGATCAAACAGGTTGCGTCCATCAAAAATGACAGGCTGTTTAAGAGAACCTTTAACCACATCGAAATCTGGCGCACGGAAATTCTGCCATTCGGTACAGATAACCAGTGCGTCAGCCCCCTGCAGCGCCGCCTCTTTGGTGCCTACCAACTTCAGGTCATCACGCTGACCATAGATACGCTGTACTTCGTTCATGGCTTCTGGGTCGAAGGCTTGAACAATAGCACCCGCTTCCCACAGTTGTTCCATCAGCACACGGCTGGAGGCCTCGCGCATGTCGTCAGTATTGGGTTTGAATGCCAGCCCCCACAACGCGAAGGTTTTACCTTTCAAATCTTCACCGAAGTGACGTTTGATAAATTTAGTCAGCTTATATTTTTGCTGATAGTTAACCTGCTCTACCGCCTGCAACAGTTTTGGCTGGTAACCAATATGCTCCGCAGTGCGGATCAGCGCTTGAACGTCTTTCGGGAAGCATGAACCGCCGTAGCCGCAGCCCGGATAGATGAAGTGGTAACCGATACGCGAGTCAGAACCGATCCCCTGGCGCACTTTCTCAATATCCGCACCCAGCATTTCGGCCAGATTGGACATTTCGTTCATAAAGCTGATCTTGGTCGCCAGCATACAGTTGGCGGCATATTTGGTCAGCTCGGCGCTACGGATATCCATCATGATCATACGATCGTGATTGCGGTTGAACGGCTCGTAAAGCTCACGGATGGGGTCGATAACCTCTATATTATCGGTACCGATAACAATACGCTCCGGACGCATGCAGTCCGCTACCGCCGCGCCTTCTTTCAGGAACTCCGGATTGGAAACCACGTCGAAAGGCACTGTGCTGCCGTGTTTTTTCAGGGTTTCTTCCATCACCTGGCGTACTTTATCCGCAGTACCTACCGGCACTGTAGATTTGTCGATCACCACCTTGCGATCGGTCATATGTTCCGCGATGGTGCGCGCTACGGCAGTCACGTATTTCAGATCGGCAGAGCCGTCTTCATCCGGTGGCGTCCCCACGGCGATGAACTGAATGGTGCCGTGTGCAACACCGGCTTTAGCGTCGGTGGTGAAGTGCAGACGACCCGCTTCATAGTTCCGTTGCACCAGTGGCGTCAGACCGGGTTCAAAAATGGGGATATTCCCGTTCTTCAGGTTTTCGACTTTACGCTCGTCTACATCAATACACATAACGTCATGGCCGACTTCAGCCAATACCGCAGCCTGTACCAGGCCAACATAGCCAATACCAAAAACTGTTACTTTCATGGGAAAATCCTAGTTTTTCAAATGAAGACGAAAGATAAATTATTTCTTATCAGTGACCAACAGTTGTTGCAACCACTGAGAAAATTCTTTGCCAAGGCTGGCATGGCGCAGGCCATACTCGACGAAAGCCTGCATGTAGCCCAGCTTGTTGCCGCAGTCATGGCTCACCCCTTTGAGGTGATAGGCTTCTACGGTTTCCTGCTGCATCAGCATTTCAATACTGTCGGTAAGTTGGATCTCACCGCCGGCGCCTGGAGGCGTTTTCGCCAGCAGCGGCCAAATATCGGCAGAAAGCACATAGCGGCCAACAATAGCCAGGTTTGACGGCGCTTTGTCTGGCGAAGGTTTTTCGACCACACTGACCATCGGAGCGCTTTCACCCGCCTGCAGTTCATAACCTTTGCAATCAGCCACGCCATAATTGCCGACATCTTTCTGTGGCACAGGTTCGACCATAATCTGGCTGATGCCGGTTTGTTCGAACCGCTGCAGCATTTCGTGCAAATTGTCTTTTTTCAGATCGGCGCTGTACTCATCGAGGATCACGTCCGGCAAAATTACGGCAACCGGCTCATCGCCCACCAATGGATAAGCGCACATAATGGCATGCCCAAGGCCTTTCGCCACCCCTTGACGCACTTGCATCACGGTGACGCCTTTCGGGCAAATAGACTGAACTTCATCCAATAATTGGCGCTTAACGCGTTTTTCCAGCATCGCTTCCAGCTCAAAACTGGTATCGAAATGGTTTTCAATCGAATTCTTGGAGGAATGGGTGACCAGCACAATCTCGTTAATCCCTGCCGCAATGCATTCATTGACCACGTACTGGATCAATGGCTTGTCAACCAGCGGCAACATTTCTTTTGGGATGGCTTTTGTCGCCGGCAACATTCGTGTTCCCAAGCCTGCAACCGGGATCACTGCCTTTCTGATTTTACGATTTACAGCAGGCATTATTTCCTCTCTCTAATAGAATTGGCGCTCATTTTGTGAGCTTCATCTGCCATACAAAAAACCTTCGGAGTATACCAGTTTATGACTGTCTGGCATTAGTCTGAGCACAAATAGAAAAAATTTAGGACAATTACCTAAACAGATTTTCTGAGATAAAAATAAGTATGTTGAATATCTTAATTTCAAATAATATTTTTACAACTGCTTGCTATTCGGCGCTAAGCATCAGTCGCAGCCTGCCCCCAGCCCCCCAAACCTGACACTGCCAGGCGGAACAGTGCTGGCTGATTTGGTTCATGTAGGTTGCGCCCAGCATACCCAGAGGTACGCCGTTGCTCAGTTGGATTTGATTGTCACCGGTATTCACATTGGCATGCAGGCCAGCAGAAACCAGAATCAGGTTTTTATATTCGGCGTGATAATAACCAACTAACAGAGGGAATTGCCCTTCCAGCTTGCCTTGGCGCAATAATTGATTAACTTGCTTTAACAGTGTCGTCATTTGCGGCAACCGATGACGCTGATTAACTAAATGATCCTGCAATAATCCATTAAATAAAGCACGCAGCAACAACGCGGCCAATACGCCATTATCACCTGCGCGGGTAACATCCAGGCAATAGAAAGCCAGATCCTTATCCGACAGTGCGGCTATATCTAGCACCAACCCCGGATTCTCGCTGGTGGTTAATTGCCGGTAATTAATCCGACAATGGGCTACGGTCTGTTGCACCGGCGGCTGAAGCTGTTTGAGCAATTTTACCGCTTCAGAAGGATTTTTACTCAGCGCATTCCAATCCTTGAACAGCTCAGCTTCTTCCAGAGCCGGGGAGGTAAACATATTGGGATACAAACACCCCAAGACCGCTTCACGCAGGCGGTTGAGATCGGCCACCGGTTTCAGCAAGACATCCTGCACGCCCAAACGCAGCACCTTGGCGATATCCGCCATTTTATCCGTGGCCGAAATCACCAGTATCGGGATTTGCAGGCCTTGCAGCCGCAGATGTTCGACAAACTCGATCCCGCCCATTTCCGGCATGGCGAGATCGCACAAGATTAAATCGGGATGGACATCGTCTACGGCACTCAGTGCCTGCAAACCATTGGTCGCCTCACTGGTCTCCGCTCCCAGCGATTTCAAATAGCCAACAAGCACGGAACGAAACACCAGTTCGTCCTCAACGATCAAAATCCGCTTGTTAGTGAGTGGTAATGCCATCAGCCGAGCCTCTTCCCTTTTCATAGTGTAATAGTGGCTCAAAAAGGGTATTTACGCTTGCCGGAAAATGTCCCAACCGCACGTTGCCCCCCCCTGAAACCGGCAGCTATTTATTTTTTATCAATGGCAACAGCATATCGAGCTGTTTTTGCACCGCCAGCTCGCCGGCTTCAATCGCCTCATTGGCGCGGTGAAAGTCCAGCGTTGAAATTTGCGGGCAGTAGGGTTGAATCAACACATCGGGCGGATCGCCGGCCATGCGGTTGCGTTTCAGGCGATTCTCCAACACCTGTATCGACGTCCCCATGATTTCCATCGCCGTTGGCGTGAAGTTAGGCTTTCTCAACGTCATCTTGCTGATTCGTTCGCGCAAGCGCCCCCGCCAGTTGCGGGCAGGGAGATCGTTCGGCTCTTCCGCATCATTGCGGACCGAGAACAAATCCTGCTGCATCAGATGCGCATCATGTTGCAGGTCAACGGCGATGACGATATCTGCGCCCATCGCGCGGGTTAATGAGATGGGAACCGGGTTAACCACCGCACCATCCACCAGCCAATAACCGTCAAACCACACCGGCGCCAACAAACCGGGCATGCTGCATGAAGCTCGTACCGCCTGATGAATATCCCCTTTCGTCAACCACAACTCCCGCCCGGTACTCAGATTAGTCGCCACGGCACCGAATTTCAGAGAGCACTCGGCAATATCATCGATCTTCAACAACTGCCCCACCGCATTGAACACCCGCTCGCCCCGCAACAGACCGCCCCGCTGCCAGGACAAATCCATCAGCCGAATCACATCCCAATAGCTGAACGAACGCACCCACGTCTCCATGGCCGGCAGACGATGGCTCGCAAATGCGGCACCCACCAGCGCACCAACCGAGCAACCGGCTACTATATCGACCTCAACGCCCAATTTCTTTAGCGCGTTGATGACACCAATATGCGCCCAGCCTTTGGCCGCCCCCGCCCCCAATGCCAGTCCCACTTTAATCTGTCGCATAACGCCTGCCCTTTACCCGGTGAATTGTATCAAACCTGCTGTCAGCGTAGATTGTCACGACCGAATAATGTTAGGTAACATATGCGCTAAATTCATTTCATCATCATTGGCCGTTCTTTTTCGTGCCGGCCATTTTAGGAGTTACCTTGCCTGAATTATGCCCCTGTGGCGGCGGTCTGGAGTATAGCGCATGCTGCGAACCCTACATTAACGGGGTCAGATTCGCACCCACTCCAGGCACGTTAATGCGCTCGCGCTTTACCGCCTACGTGAAACACAATGTTGATTATCTGATCGCCACCTGGCATCCCGATTGCCATGCCAATGAATGGCGTAAGTCTATCGTCGACAGCTTCAAAAGCACCGAGTGGCTTGGTCTGACGGTGGTAGAAGAAAAAGAAGGTCATGATACCGGCGAAGGTTTTGTCGAATTCGTTGCGCGCTTCGTTGACGCCGGCAGCGACGAACACAAGGCGATGCATGAGCGTTCGCGCTTCCTTCAGCTTGACCAACGCTGGTACTATATTGACGGAACCAAACCCCAGCCTGGCAGAAACGCAATTTGCCCCTGTGGTTCAGGTAAAAAATATAAAAAATGCTGCGGGCGTTAGCCGGCTGTCATTGTGTCCCATAGCGTTCAAGCCGCAGCCGACCAGGTTGCCGCTTGAAGATGAAGACTATAAAAACTCTCGCCTGCACAGACAGGACGTTCAGTATCAGACAGGATCATCATTCCCATGCCGCACCAAAATGTACAAAGAAAAGTTTTGCGCACCATTTGTCCGGATGCCAAAGGCCTGATCGCCAAGATCACCAACATTTGCTACAAACATGAACTCAACATTGTTCAAAACAATGAGTTTGTTGATCACCGCACCGGGCGTTTCTTTATGCGTACCGAGCTGGAAGGTATCTTCAACGACACCACGCTGCTGGCAGATCTCGACAGCGCGCTGCCGACAGGCTCTGTTCGCGAGCTGCACAACTCCGGCCGTCGCCGCATTGTGGTACTGGTGACCAAAGAAGCGCATTGTCTGGGCGACTTGCTGATGAAAAGCGCCTACGGCGGTCTGGATGTAGAGATCGCCGCGGTTATCGGTAACCACGATACGCTGCAAACGCTGGTCGAACGCTTCGATATTCCGTTCCATCTGGTCAGCCATGAAGGGTTGACGCGCGACCAGCACGATCAAAAAATGGTGGCTCAGATCGATCAATATCAGCCGGATTACGTGGTACTGGCCAAATATATGCGCGTGCTGACCCCGGCATTTGTTCAGCACTACCCGAACCAGGTGATCAATATCCACCATTCGTTCCTGCCGGCCTTTATTGGCGCGCGGCCTTACCATCAGGCTTACGAACGCGGGGTAAAAATCATCGGCGCTACCGCACACTACGTTAACGATAATCTGGACGAAGGCCCAATCATCATGCAGGAGGTGATTCATGTTGATCACACCTACTCTGCTGAAGATATGATGCGTGCCGGGCGTGACGTAGAGAAAAACGCACTCAGCCGCGCGCTGTATCATGTGTTGGCACAGAGGGTATTTGTTTACGGTAACCGCACGGTTATTCTGTAACGGCTCAATATACCCGATAAATTTCAAGTTGCCGCCAGGTGCCAACTCGCTCACCCCAGAGGGGCGAATATTTCCCCCAGGGGTGAGCAAGCGCAGTCAAAAACGCGGCTACTTGAAAGGTTAGGGGTATAAAACGGGGCCTTTCGTTCAGGAATGCACCGTCACGGGCAAAAAATCGGCAAACGATTCATTTTCTGCATTTCAATACTTTACACACGCGCTTCATTTGATATGATGCGCCCCGCTTACCGAGACAGACGTTTCGCAAGCAAGGCCAGTGGTGGGGTTCCCGAGCGGCCAAAGGGAGCAGACTGTAAATCTGCCGTCACAGACTTCGAAGGTTCGAATCCTTCCCCCACCACCATCTTCTCTCTGTTGATGAAGCCGCAGCAAAAGCTGAAGCCGAATTAAACACTGAGGGGGAGGATGAGAAGCTTCGACAAGGTTCGAGTCTCACACAGTGAGACAACGCGCTTTAGCACGGCCCGAAGGGTGAGGAACGAAGAGACGAATAATCCTTCCCCCACCACCATCTTCTCTCTGCAAAGAGTGAAGTCGCAGTAAAGAAACCGGCCAGGTTTCTTCCGGGCAAAACCGGAACGACAATTTGTAAATCCATGAATATCATGGTGGGGTTCCCGAGCGGCCAAAGGGAGCAGACTGTAAATCTGCCGTCACAGACTTCGAAGGTTCGAATCCTTCCCCCACCACCATCCTTGTAAATATTCTCCTTAATTTAAATCAAACTCAGCCGTAGCCAACCGCTCCCTTTCGGGGAAGGATGAGAAGCTTCGACAAGGTTCGAGTCTCACATCGTGAGACAACGCGCTTCAGCGCGGCCCGCAGGGTGAGTCGCGCAGCGGCGAATAATCCTTCCCCCACCACCATCCTTGTAAATATTCTCCTTAATTTAAATCAAACTCAGCCGTAGCCTGTCATATCACTAATCAAAATAGTTGCACGTCACATTTATCAGTTACCTTAACCATTCACCTCACGCTCAGCTTGAACTCCAGTCAACAATTCGCTATACCACTGACTTCTTTAATGCAGTAAGGAAAAAGTGCATGCGTAACAATATCTGCGTTTTTTGTGGTGCCAGCGAAGGCGCTAACCCTGCTTATGCCGATAATGCCCGGCAATTGGGCCGGACGCTTGCCACCCAGGGCAGACGCCTGATCTATGGTGGCGGTAAAAAAGGGTTAATGGGCATTGTGGCGGACGCAGTGCTTGAGGCCGGTGGTGAAGCCGTGGGCATCATTCCTGAACGGCTGGTAGCAGCAGAAACCGCACATCGTGGCCTGACCGAATTGGAAGTCGTGCCTGACATGCACACCCGCAAAGCGCGGATGGCGGCACTGGCGGACGGTTTTATCGCCCTGCCTGGCGGTATTGGTACTTTGGAAGAGCTGTTCGAGATCTGGACTTGGGGCCAGATCGGTTATCACAGTAAGCCGGTTGGCCTGCTGGATGTGAACGGGTTCTACCGTCCGTTAAACAATTTCCTGCAGCATGTAGCCGATCAGGGTTTTATGCGCCATGACTACCTCGGCACCCTGCACCTCAGCGAATCACCGCATACCCTGCTGCAACAATTCGACGATTACCAACCGAAGAATTACGATCGCTGGGCAAAATAATCCCACTCCGCTGGCGGCAAGTGCCGCCGGCCTGCGTTACATTTCCGGCCAAACTCTGCTACTATCTCAACACATTTTTCTCGCGAAAACGGCACCGCTCATGAAGTTTGTCTCTTTCAATATCAATGGACTGCGCGCGCGTCCGCATCAACTGTCCGCAATTATCGAACAGCACCAACCCGACGTGATTGGCCTGCAGGAAACCAAAGTTCACGATGACATGTTCCCACTGGAAGAAGTCAGCCAGCATGGTTATCACGTGTTCTATCACGGCCAAAAAGGCCACTACGGCGTCGCATTGCTGACTAAAGATAAGCCGATTGCCGTACGCCGCGGATTCCCTACCGACGATGACGACGCACAGCGCCGCATCATCATGGCCGATCTGGCCACACCTCAAGGCACATTGACCGTAATTAATGGCTATTTTCCGCAGGGAGAAAGCCGTGACCATCCGACCAAGTTCCCGGCCAAATCACGCTTCTATCAGGATCTGCAGAACTACCTGGAGCAGCAACTGTCCGTGGAATCGCCGGTGCTGGTGATGGGCGACGTAAATATCAGCCCAAGCGATTACGATATCGGGATCGGTGAAGAAAGTCGTAAACGCTGGTTGCGCACCGGCAAGTGTTCCTTCTTGCCGGAAGAGCGTGAATGGATGGACCGCTTGCTGAGCTGGGGCCTGGTAGATACCTACCGCCATGCCAACCCCGAGCGCAACGATGAATTCTCGTGGTTTGACTACCGCTCACGAGGGTTCGATGAAAATCGGGGTCTGCGTATCGATCTGCTGCTGGCCAGCACGCCGCTGGCGGCGCGTTGCACCGCAACCGGCATCGATTACCAGATCCGCGGGATGGAAAAACCGTCGGATCACGCCCCGGTCTGGGCAGAATTCTCGCTGTAATTCCTCCAACCCCGGCAATTGCCGGGGTTTCACTCTGTGGTACGCATGAAAATTATCGACGTCGTCGCCGCCATCATTGAAAAGAATGGCAAAATTTTACTGGCTCAACGCGATGCAAACAGCGATCAGGCCGGATTGTGGGAGTTTCCCGGCGGTAAGGTCGAGGAAGGCGAAAGCCAGCCGCAGGCGCTGGCACGTGAACTGGATGAAGAGTTGGGGATTATGGCGAGCGTAGGGAATTACGTCGCCAGCAACCAGTGGCAACACAACGAACGCATTATCCGGCTGCATGCCTGGCGTATTGAAGCATTCAGCGGCGAATTACAGAATCGCTGCCATTCCGATTTTGTCTGGCTAGAACCGGAGCGGGCGTCCGACTATGCCCTGGCCCCGGCGGATGTGCCGCTGTTAGCGGCCTATATGGCTTCTTTGCCGCCCACGAGCTAAGCGGCAACGTTACCTTGTCACTTTTTCAAGCGGATCCAGACCAACGGATTGGTGCCAACCACGTTGGGATCGCGAGTACATTGCAGCACTTCCCCTTCGACCTTGAGCACTGCCCCTTCAGAATAGTGTTGATCCTGATAAATGCAGCACCGGCTGCAAAGCTGTGCTGCCGGCTGGGCGGCGGCGTCTTTCGCCGTGCCCCAGATTTCCGGCGCCACCGGCAACACCACATCCACATCACCACGATTGGCCGCCGCCGCAGTGGAAAACAACAGCCCACCTGCGGCCAGCATCAGTAACCCATGATTCACTCGCTTTTCTCCCGCGCCTTGCCGGCGCTTTTCTTGCGTTTTTTTGCCCCGGCGGAAGGCGACGGCGGCAACCCGCGAAACGCCATACTCGCCCGGCTTTGCTTGGCCTGATAAATCAGCTCCTGCAAAGTGCCTACCAAGGGTTGCATAAAGTCCTGATAGCGGCAGGATTTTTCACTGATTTGCGTCAACGTAGCCTCCCAGTTGGCCGTCATATCAGGGCGAGCGGCAATATCCGGCAGCGAATGGATCAACGCCCGGCCGGTTTCGCTGGAATGAATATAGCGTCCTTTCTTGTACAAAAACGCCCGCTTGAACAGCAACTCAATGATGCCCGCACGCGTCGCCTCGGTACCTAAACCATCGGTCGCTCGCAGGATTTTCTTTAGCGCTTTATCTTGTACGAAACGCGCTATGCCGGTCATAGCAGAAAGCAGACTGGCATCGGTGAAAGGCCGCGGAGGCTGAGTCTGGCGTTCCACCACCTCACCACGTTCGCACAATAGCTCATCATCTTTCGCCACCACCGGCAGCGGAGAACCTTCATTTTCTTCATCGCGCTCTTTGCTGCCCAGCAGCGTCCGCCAGCCCGCTTCGGCCAGGAAACGCGCCTTGGCAACGAATTTTCCCCCGGCGATATCCAGTTCAATCACGCATTTGCGGAACATGGCATCCGGGCAAAACTGCATCAGGTACTGGCGCGCCACCAACCCGTAGACGTTCAGCTCGTCCTGGCTGAGGCTCACTTTGCTGGCGCGGGCAGTGGGAATAATGGCATGGTGAGCATCAACTTTTTTATCGTCCCAGCAACGGTTGCGACGATCGCTGTCGATCACCGGCTGCGGGTAAAGATCCGGCTGATGTGCGCTGATCGCGTTAAGCACCGCGTGACGCCCGGCGAAATGTTCTTCCGGCAGGTAGCGGCAGTCGGAACGCGGATAGGTGATCAATTTATGCGTTTCATACAACCGCTGGCAGATATCCAGCACCTGCTGCGCACTCAGGTTGAAACGTTTGGAAGCCTCAATTTGCAGCGTCGAGAGCGAAAACGGCAGCGGCGCGGTATCTGATTCCCGTTTATCATTATAAGACGTGACCAGCGCCGGCTGGCCCTCGATGCGTTTAAGCACGTGCTCCGCCAGCGGCCGGTGCAGCAAACGCCCTTCTTCATCCTGATAAGGTTCACAAGAGTCACTCGGCTGCCAAAGCGCGACAAAGCGCTCTTCCTTTGGCGTCACTATGTGCGCTTTAACTTCAAAGAAGTCTTTTGGCACAAAGTTTTCAATTTCTTCATCACGCCGCACGACTAACCCCAACACCGGCGTTTGCACCCGCCCAACGGACAACACGCCGTCGTAGCCGGCATTTCGCCCTAAAATGGTATAGGCGCGGGTCATGTTGATGCCATACAGCCAGTCAGCGCGGGAACGCGCCAGCGCAGAGACGCACAGCGGGATAAAGTCGCGGTTGTCACGCAGCCGATCGATAGCGCGCTCCACCGCCTGCGGGTTGAGATCGTTAATCAGGCAACGGCGTACGCTGTGACGTTTTTCCGGTGTCAGCGCCAGATAGTCCAGCACTTCGTCCACCAGCAATTGTCCTTCGCGATCCGGGTCACCCGCATGCACTACCTCGTCAGCGTCATGTAATAGCTTTTTAATCGCATTAAGCTGTTTACTGACCGAGGGACGCGGCTGCAGTTGCCACTTTTCGGGGATAATGGGCAGATCCGCCAGCGACCAGCGCGCATAGCGGCTATCGTAGGCATCCGGCTGCGCCTGCTCTAGTAAATGGCCCACACACCAGGTGACCACATCATTGTTGCCACAGGCAATAAACCCGTCACCGCGGCGATGCGGTTTGGGAAGAACGTCGGCAATGGCGCGCGCCAAACTCGGTTTCTCGGCAATAAACAGTCGCATTATTCACCGTTATTCTGGCTGTACGTCATCAGGAATTCTCTTACTTCAGCATAATTCCCGCGGAAGACAATCCGCCGGGATTTCTTTTCCAATTGATAGTGATACATCGGATCATAGTAGTGCTGCAACAACGGCACCAGCCACTCCTGATGCGCGTCACTATTACCGCTGACATGCTGGAATTGTAACGCCCATTCCAGCCGCTGCGTCAGCAGTTGGAATCGTTCCATTCCCAGGCGACGGCGAATGGCGAACAGGCCGTGATGCAGATACTCAGCGTATTTCTGCCAGCCCAGCTCCGCGCCGTAGGTCTGTTCAAACCCCATGCGCATGCGAACGATATATTCATCCTGCAACCTCGCCAGACGCACCTCAAAGGGATCGTCAATAACGGCCACCGACGCTTGCTGCATGCGGTTGAAGATCGGTAGCGGCAGATTATTGCTGCCGATAATGCGCCCTTCATCCTCCAGTATCCAACGGCGGCAGCCACCATGCTGTTTTTTCAGTAATAACACAGCCAGACGATTCTCAAAATCAATCTGTGAGCTCTGCGCCACCAGCGTTCGGCCAAAAGATGAACCGCGGTGGCGCGCTGCGCCTTCCAGATCGATGCCCTCTGCCAACTCATTGACCAACAGTGTTTTACCGCTGCCGGTGTTGCCGCCGACCAGCACCATGGGCAATTTGGCGCTCTGTTCCAGCGTGCCGAGCAGGAAATGACGCAGCGCCTTGTAGCCGCCGCTGATACGCGGGTACGCCACCCCAGCCTCACGCAGCCACTGCTGGACCAGTTGTGAACGCAACCCACCACGGAAACAATAGATATACCCTTCCGGCCATTGGGCACACTGTGCCAGCCAGGCCGCCGTGCGCTGCTCACGCAACCTGCCGTTTACCAAACTGTGGCCCAGCGCTAACGCCGCATGCTGCCCCTGCTGTTTGTAGCAGGTGCCCACCGCCTGCCGCTCGCTGTCATTCATTAGCGGCAGATTCAGCGCATTGGCGAAGGCGCCCTGTTGGAACTCAACCGGTGCTCGCACATCAATCAGCGGAATATCCTGCAAAAAAATACGACGATAGTCGTGGGTGTCGGCCAGTGGCGGCATAGGTGACACTACGCAACCTCAATCAGTGGCTTGCCAGACGTTGCAGTATGCAGTTCACCGATGGCGGTGAGCTGAATACCGTGGCGTTCGGCAATCGCCAGCACCTGTTGTTCTGCTTCAGGAAGCACCGCCAGCAGCAGGCCACCGGAAGTTTGCGGATCGCACAATAATTGGCGCTGCAGATCGGTCATGTCACCAATCAGGTGGCCGTAGCTGTCAAAGTTACGCCCAGTGCCGCCCGGCACACAGCCTTCGGCAATGTAGCGTTCGACATCCGGCAGTTTCGGCACCTGATCAAACCATAACGTCGCCTGCAAACCTGAACCCTGACAAACTTCGCTCAGGTGGCCCAGCAACCCGAAACCGGTGACGTCGGTCATCGCCGTCACGCCGGCGACCTCGGCAAAATCCGCCCCCAGTTTGTTCAGTTGACACATCACCTCCGTCGCCAAGCCTGCATGTTCTGGGCGCAGTTTGCTTTTCTTCTCGGCGGTGGTCAGCACGCCAATACCCAGCGGCTTGGTAAGGAATAATTGGGTGCCGGCTTGCGCAGCGCTGTTTTTCTTTACCCGGTCGGTATTGACTATGCCGGTTACCGCCAGGCCAAAAATGGGTTCGGGGGCATCAATCGAGTGACCACCAGCCAGTGCAATACCCGCCTGCTGGCAGGCGTAGCGTCCGCCGTCAATGACCTGCTGCGCCACTTCCGGCGGCAGTGTGGCGATCGGCCAGCCGAGAATGGCTATCGCCATGATCGGTTTGCCGCCCATGGCATAGACGTCGCTGATGGCGTTGGTGGCGGCGATACGGCCAAAATCGAACGGGTTGTCGACGATCGGCATAAAGAAGTCAGTGGTACTGATGATGCCAACGCCGTTGCCGATGTCATACACCGCTGCATCGTCACGGGTCTCATTGCCAACCAGCAAGCGCGGATCGACAAACTTTTCCCGCTCGCTGTGCAGAATGGTTTCGAGAACTTTCGGTGAGATTTTGCAGCCGCAGCCGGCACCATGGCTGTACTGGGTCAAACGGATCGCTGGCGATGTCATATACCACTCCCTTCGGTTAACGGCATTCAAGATATCATAGGGTAGCGCTTGCCGACGGGATTGATAAGAGCGGGCTGCCGATAACCGTACAGCCTGCTCAGAAACAACGCAGAATTGCGGGATTCGGCGCATTTTCGCGCAACCCCGCAGGGGATCAGAAGTAACTGACGAACGGTGTGCTGTCGGGGGCGACAACGTTAGTAGCGGCTTTCAACTGTGGCGTGCCCAGATAGAGGAAACCGACGATTTCGTCTTGCTCACGGCAACCAAAGGCTTCGCGAACCAGCGGGTGTTCGGTCCAGGCACCCGTGCGCCAGATCCCGTTGAAGCCCTGCGCCAGAGCGGCCATCTGCATCGCCTGTACCGCACAACCGGCAGAAACCACCTGCTCCCAACGCGGCACCTTGGTGTCTTCGTTGCAATGCGCCACCACCGTGATGATAAGCGGGGCGCGGAACGGCGCCTTTGTGGCCTTTTCTACCGCAGCGTCGTCCAGTTGGTCCTGTTTCGCAGCAGTTTGTAACAATTGGCTGAAACGCTCCAGACCCTGATTCTCGATCATCACAAAGCGCCACGGCTGCAGCGCACCGTGATCGGGCGCACGAAGGCCCGCATTGATGATATTCTGGCGAATATCCCCCGTTGGCGCTGGGGCCGCGAGGCGTGATGCAGAACGGCGATTCAGTAAAAGATCCAGTGCATCCATCGTAAACTCCCAATAACAATTTTCATTACGATCACGTTAACATAGCTCAACGGTGAGTTACAGCCTCGGCAATAGCCCCCGTGACTCACGATTTAAAGCTGACTTTTCTTCGGCCGCTCATTAGGATAGCGGAACATTCTCGACTCTTGTTGGAGAGCACATGCGCACATTGTGGCAAATCATTGCCGGTGTTTTCAGGTGGACATGGCGTCTGCTGAACTTTATCAGGGAACTGATCCTTAATCTGTTCTTGGTGTTGCTGATCCTGGTTGGGGTCGGTATTTATCTTTCATTCCAGAGTTCCACTACCCCTGCCGTCCCGACGAGCGGTGCGCTGCTGGTTGATTTGAGCGGCGTGGTCGTTGACCAACCGTCAATGAACAACAAAGTACGCCAGTGGGGCCGCGAACTGTTAGGCGCTTCCAGCAACCGTTTGCAGGAAAACTCGCTGTTCGACGTGGTCGACAGCATCCGCAAGGCCAAAGACGATAAAAACATTACCGGCATGGTATTGCAGTTGAATGACTTTGCCGGCGCCGATCAGCCTTCGCTGCAGTACATCGGCAAAGCACTGCGCGAATTCCGCGATAGCGGTAAACCGATCTTCGCCATCGGCGACAGCTATAACCAGACGCAATATTATCTGGCCAGCTACGCCAACAAGGTTTACCTGTCGCCGCAGGGCGCGGTCGACCTGCACGGTTTTGCCACCAACAACCTTTACTACAAATCGCTGTTGGAAAAACTCAAGGTCACTACCAATATCTTCCGCGTCGGCACCTACAAGTCAGCCGTGGAGCCCCTGATCCGCGACGATATGTCACCGGCGGCGCGCGAAGCCGACAGCCGTTGGATCGGCGGGCTGTGGCAAAACTATCTGGATACCGTGGCGGCCAACCGTCAGATCACTCCGCAGCAGCTGTTCCCGGGCGCAGCAGGTGTACTGACCGGCTTGCAGGCGGCCGGAGGGGATACTGCCAAATTTGCGCTGGACAGCAAATTGGTGGATGAACTGGCGTCACGCACTGTCATCGAGAATCAACTGATCAAAACCTTCGGTTGGGATAAACAGGCGAATGATTTCAACGCCACCAGCATCTACGATTATCAGCCAAAACCAACGCCGGATCAGGGCGGCAAAATCGCCGTGGTGTTTGCCAATGGCGCCATCATGGATGGCCCGCAAACGCCGGGCGCCGTTGGGGGTGATACTACCGCTGCGGAGCTGCGCCAGGCTCGTCTTGACCCGGCAATCAAAGCGGTGGTGTTCCGCGTGAACAGCCCAGGGGGCAGCGTCAGTGCCTCCGAAGTGATCCGTTCTGAACTGGCTGCAGTGCGTGCCGCAGGCAAACCTGTGGTGGTGTCGATGGGCGGCATGGCGGCCTCTGGCGGCTATTGGGCCTCTACGCCCGCGGACTACATCATCGCCAGCCCGAGCACCCTTACCGGTTCTATCGGCATCTTCGGGGTAATCAATACCTACGAGCAAACGCTGGACAGCATCGGCGTGCATACCGACGGTGTCGCAACTTCGCCGCTGGCGGATCTCGCCGTGACCAAGGCGCTGCCGCCGGAGTTCTCGCAAATGATGCAGTTGAATATCGAGAACGGGTATAAGAACTTTATCGATCTGGTTGCCAAATCGCGCAAAATGACGCCGCAACAGGTCGATCAGATAGCTCAAGGCCACGTGTGGCTTGGCAGTGACGCCAAAGCCAATGGCCTGGTCGATCAGTTGGGCGATTTCGACGATGCGGTGAAGAAAGCCGCCGAGTTGGCGAAGCTGAAACAGTGGCAGCTTAACTGGTTTGTCGATACCCCAAGCCTGACCGACATGGTGCTCAGCCAGTTTGGCGTGTCTATTCACGCCATGTTGCCGGCGGCCATTCAGTCGATGCTGCCGGCTCCACTGGCATCCGTCGCCATGGCGGTGAAAGAACAACCTGGATTGTTCAATAATCTGAACGATCCGCAAAACCGCTATGCCATCTGTTTGACCTGCGGAGAAGTCCGCTAACAAAATAATCCTGAGCCCGGCACACGCCGGGCTTTTTTTCTGCCGTTATCCCCCTATAATTCAGCCCATCTTATTTTCTGTTAAAACAATTACTATGCAAAAAAAATCCATTTACGTCGCCTACACCGGCGGGACCATCGGCATGCAACGCTCTGAACAGGGCTACATTCCGGTTTCCGGCCACCTGCAACGCCAACTGGCGCTGATGCCCGAGTTTCACCGGCCGGAAATGCCGGACTTCACCATTCATGAATACGCACCGCTGATCGACTCTTCGGACATGACGCCGGAAGATTGGCAGCACATCGCCGACGACATCAAACGGAATTACGATAGCTATGACGGCTTCGTCATTCTGCACGGCACCGACACCATGGCCTTCACCGCTTCAGCATTGTCGTTCATGCTGGAAAATCTGGACAAACCGGTGATCGTGACCGGCTCGCAAATCCCGCTGGCAGAACTGCGCTCAGATGGCCAAACCAACCTGCTGAACTCGCTCTATCTGGCCGCCAATCATCCGGTAAATGAAGTCAGCCTGTTCTTCAACAACAAACTGTTTCGCGGTAATCGCACCACCAAAGCGCATGCAGACGGTTTCGACGCCTTTGCTTCACCCAATCTGCCGCCGCTGCTGGAAGCCGGGATTCACATCCGCCGCCAGAACGGCATCGACAGCCCGGTTTGCAACGGCGAACTGCAGGTTCACAACATCACGCCGCAACCTATCGGCGTGGTGACGATTTATCCGGGGATTTCCGGCGCTGTGGTGCGCAACTTCCTGCTGCAACCGGTGAAAGCACTGATTCTGCGTTCTTATGGCGTGGGCAATGCGCCGCAAAAAGCGGAGCTTGTCGATGAATTACGCGATGCGTCCGAACGCGGTATCGTGGTGGTGAACCTGACCCAATGCATCTCAGGCCGGGTGAACATGGAAGGTTATGCTACCGGTAATGCCTTGGCCCATGCAGGGGTTATCAGCGGCTTTGACATGACCGTCGAAGCGGCGTTGACTAAACTGCATTATTTGCTGAGCCAACCGCTGACGCCGGAACAAATCCGCAGTCAGATGCAGCAAAATCTGCGCGGCGAGCTGAGCATTACGGGCTAACCCTGCCCAGATTACGGAGCCGAGATGAAAACAGCCCTGTTGTTAATCGACTTGCAAAATGATTTTTGCCACGGTGGCGCGTTGGCGGTGACGGACGGCGATGCCACCGTTATCGCCGCCAATCAGGCGATTGCCGCCTGCGTGGCGCGCGGTGAACCGGTGGTCGCTTGCCAGGACTGGCACCCCGCCAATCACCGCAGCTTTGCGGTGAATTCAGGGACTGAGGTCAACACGCAAGGTGAGCTGGAAGGATTGCCGCAGGTGTGGTGGCCGGTGCACTGCGTGCAGGAAAGCCCAGGGGCGCAATTGCATCCGCAGTTGCACCGACAGGCCATTGCCGAGGTATTCCGTAAAGGCCAAAACCCGGATATCGACAGCTACAGCGCCTTTTTTGACAACGGCCACCGAGCGCAAACCGCGCTGGACAGTTGGCTAAGGGCGCAGGGCATCACTCATCTGGCTATCATGGGGTTGGCGACCGATTACTGCGTGAAGTTCAGCGTTCTGGATGCACTGGAGCTGGGATATGTGACCTCAGTGATTACCGACGGCTGCCGCGGCGTCAATTTACAGCCAGGTGACAGCCCAAAAGCGTTCCAGGCAATGGAATTGGCCGGAGCACAACTCGTTACCCTGTCACAATTCATCGCACATTGATTCCATTGGGCGCCCACGCGCCCGCTTCCTCTCCCCGCGCAAATCTCGACATCGCTCACATTCCAACCATTCTCCCGTGATTACATCTTGTTCCTGGACGTCGCTTTTGCTGTTATGGCCGCTGATGCCTTCGCATCAATCGGTTATACGCATCCGGGGCCCCTTTGAGCCCGGCTTTATGTTACCGCCTGAGGCGGTTTCGGTCGGCCTTGTCGACCAAAGGAGATAACATGGCATTACCCCGTAAACTGCTGCCTTTGCTGGTAGCGGTGCAGTTAGGTATGGCCGGAGCCGGCATGGCTCACGCGGCCTCTTACCTGTCCGTCGGTTATTTTAACGGTGGCGGTGACGTCACTGCCGGCCCCGGTGGCGATATCAACAAGCTGGATGTCACCCAAATCACCCACCTCAACTACTCTTTCGGCCTGATTTACAACAACGAGAAAGAGGAAAACAATCCGGCGCTGAAAGACCCGGCACGTCTGCATCAAATCTATTTATCGCCGAAGGTTGAGGCCGATCTGAAACTGTTGCCAGTATTGCGTAAGCAAAACCCAGAGCTGAAGGTTCTGCTTTCCGTTGGCGGTTGGGGAGCACGCGGTTTTTCCGGCGCCGCCGCCACACCGGCAAGCCGGGCGATCTTTATCCGTTCGGTACAACAGGTGATTAAACAATTTCACCTCGACGGCATCGATCTCGACTGGGAATATCCGGTCAACGGCGCCTGGGGCCTGGTCGAAAGCCAACCGACGGACCGCGCCAACTTCACCCTGCTGCTGGGGGAACTGCATAAAGCACTGGATCAAGGCAAATTGCTGACCATCGCCGTCGGCGCCAACGCAAAAAGTCCGCAGGAATGGGTAGACGTGAAAGGCATTGCGCCCTATCTCGATTACATCAACCTGATGACCTACGACATGGCGTATGGCACCCAGTATTTCAATTCCAACCTGTATGATTCTAAACAGTGGCCAACCGTCGCCGCCGCCGATCGTTACAGCGCCAATTTCGTGGTGGATAACTACCTGGCAGCCGGTCTGAAACCCGCACAGTTGAATCTGGGCATCGGCTTTTATGGCCGGGTACCTAAACGGGCTACGGAGCCGGGCATCGATTGGGATAAACCGGATGCGGCTAAAAATCCGGTTACCCAACCCTATTTCACCGCACGTGAAACCGCCGTGTTCAAATCGCTGGGGCTGGATCTGACCAAAGACAGTTATTTCAAGTACAACGATATCGTCAGCAAACTGCTGAACGACCCGCAACGGCGCTTCAGCGCCCATTGGGACAGCGACGCCAAGGTCCCCTACCTGACCCTGCAATCCGCCGAGGGCAAACCGTTGTTTGCTATTTCGTATGAGAACCCGCGTTCGGTCGCGCTCAAGGCTGACTACATTAAAAGCAAGGGGCTGGGCGGCGCCATGTTCTGGGAGTATGGCGCAGACGACAACAACCGACTGGCACACCAGTTGGCGGAATCATTGGGGATAAACGACGGGAAACGCTAAACCACAGGGCGATGCTTCCATCGCCCTGCTGTCAGATTTATTGCGGCTTCAACTTAACCAGCGGTTCGGCAACGAACTGCTGTTTCAGTTCCTGCTTGCTCTTCATCACTATCTGACCGTCGGTGCCAATAGTCATATGCTGCGGATCGGCATTGTTCAACGATTGCCACAACATCACCGCCTGCAGACTGTTTTCTTTCTGTTCCGGCGTCAGCGCAACGCCGTCTGGCCATTTACCCAGTTCTACCGCCTGCGCCAGGCGCTGATAGATTTCCGGGGTCATTGCGGCAATCAGGTCTTTCACGTCCATCAGAGCATTTCCTCACTCGTGGAAGAATAATTAGCTGAATCGATTTTTCTGGCTGAATAATCCTCAGCCGGCGGTTTTTTCGCCGTTCTCAGCGTCGGTAAAACTCAGCGAAGCCGAGTTAACGCAGAAGCGTTCACCGGTAGGCTGCGGGCCGTCGGGAAATACGTGCCCCAGATGAGCGTCACAGTGGCCGCATCGAATCTCGATTCGATGCATATTGTGCGAATTATCATCAATATAACGAATCGCATCGTCGGATACCGGCTCATAGAAGCTTGGCCAGCCGCAGCCGGAGTCATACTTGCTGTCGGAATAGAACAGCGGATGGTTGCAACACAGGCAATGGTATACACCCTCGCGCTTATTGTGCAGCAATTTACCGGAGTACGGCGCTTCAGTGCCCCGTTCCTGGGTCACATAACGTTGGATTTCATTCAGTTCCGTGGCCGGATGGTCAGGGGTTGTGTCTTTAGCCATTTGCGTGATTCTCTGAATGTGGATAATGTCAACGAAAACAATGAGTAATAATAACAAAAAATTAACAACATTGCAGTGCTTTTTGGCCTAAACTGTAGCGCATAAAGGTCACGCCGCGACATTATGTGATACCGATCACATATATTAAGCAGGGTGACTTTATACTTGGCGGTTTGACCCCATATAACGGATGAGGCCGAACGCAAACGGAATGTGCAATAAGCATGCAGATCAAGCCCCGAGATTTGATTTGCAGCAAGAATTGACACGATTCCGCTTGACGCTTGGTAAGGTTTTTGTAATTTTACAACCAACCTTTTATTCACTAACAAATAGCTGGTGGAATATATGACTATCAAAGTAGGTATCAACGGTTTTGGCCGTATCGGTCGCATTGTTTTCCGTGCTGCTCAAGAACGTTCTGACATCGAGATCGTTGCAATCAACGACCTGTTGGACGCAGAGTACATGGCTTACATGCTGAAATATGACTCTACTCACGGCCGTTTCAACGGCACGGTAGAAGTCAAAGACGGCCATCTGGTTGTTAACGGCAAAACCATCCGTGTTACCGCAGAGAAAGACCCGGCTAACCTGAAGTGGAACGAAGTGGGTGTTGACGTTGTTGCAGAAGCGACCGGTATCTTCCTGACCGACGAAACTGCACGTAAACACATCACTGCAGGCGCTAAGAAAGTTGTTCTGACCGGCCCTTCAAAAGATGCGACCCCAATGTTCGTACGTGGCGCAAACTTTGAAAAATATGCTGGCCAGGATATCGTTTCCAACGCATCTTGCACCACCAACTGCCTGGCTCCGCTGGCTAAAGTTATCAACGACAACTTCGGCATCGTCGAAGGTCTGATGACTACCGTTCACGCGACTACCGCTACTCAAAAAACCGTTGATGGCCCGTCTCATAAAGACTGGCGCGGCGGCCGCGGCGCATCCCAGAACATCATCCCTTCTTCTACCGGCGCAGCTAAAGCAGTTGGCATCGTTCTGCCAGAACTGAAAGGCAAACTGACCGGTATGGCGTTCCGCGTTCCAACTCCAAACGTGTCTGTAGTTGACCTGACCGTTCGTCTGGAAAAAGCAGCGACCTACGAAGAAATCAAGAAAGTCATCAAAGCAGCTTCTGAAGGCTCTATGAAAGGCGTTCTGGGCTATGTTGAAGACGAAGTGGTTTCCACTGACTTCAACGGCGAAATCCTGACTTCCGTGTTTGATGCCAAAGCGGGTATCGCACTGAACGACAACTTTGTGAAACTGGTTTCCTGGTACGACAACGAAACTGGCTACTCCCACAAGGTTCTGGATCTGATCGCTCACATCTCCAAATAATGGAATGATGGAAAGCTGATAATGAGGGCGACATTTTTGTCGCCCTTTTTTGTTTCTGCGGCGAACCAAAGGCAACCTAATGAACGAAAAAATTTTCACCCTGCCCGTTACCGAACAAATTTCACCTTACATCAGTCAACGTCAACTCGAAGAACTGCCGGTCGTGGTCGTTTCCCACCCGAAAGTTCGCGCCGCTGTTGCGCTGCAAGGCGCACACCTGCTGGCCTGGCAACCTGCCGGTGATAAGCCGGTTATCTGGCTGAGCAACAACACCCCCTTTAAAAAAGGCAGCGCCATTCGCGGCGGCGTGCCTATTTGCTGGCCCTGGTTTGGCCCGGTAGCACAACCCTCGCACGGTTTCGCCCGCAATCAGCCCTGGAGCCTGACCGCGCACGATGAAGACGACAACGGTGTCATTCTGACCTTTACCCTGAAAGACAATGAGCAAACCCGCAAGCTGTGGCCGCATGCCTTTACGCTGATTGCCCGTTTCAAACTGGGTGAAGAATGCGAGATTGAGCTGGAGTCACACGGCGACTATCAGGCTACCGCAGCGCTGCATACTTATTTCCAGATTGGGGATATTGAACAAGTAAAAGTGGCGGGCCTCGGCGAACCTTATATCGACAAAGTGGCCGGTGGAGCAGAAGCTCGCCAGACCGGGGACCTGGCATTTGTTGGTCAAACCGATCGGGTTTATACCCAACCGGACACTTTCAGCCTGATCAAAGATCCTTCACTGCAACGCACCATTGAGGTTCATCACCATCATATGAGCGATGTGATTGCCTGGAACCCGGGCGTGGAGCTGTCCTGCAGCATGGCAGACATGGCGAATGACGGTTATAAAACCATGGTTTGCGTGGAAACCGGCCGTGTCAGTAAACCGCTGGTGGCCGCAGGCGAACAACCAGCCCGGCTGGCGGTAACCTTCCGCAGCCGTAAAAAGGTTTGACGCTATAGGGCGGCGAGTCTGTCGCCCTTTTTAATCCCCCTTTACTGCCCCTCGAACGATATATCGCACGATACCCGCGTTATGCCCGCACTAAACACACACTGCACACGCACTATAGATATGCAAAAGGAGCGCAAGCGCCCCTTTATGATGCAGTCATTGCACGATATTCGTGCAATTTTCTTTTAGAAGCTGTAGCTCACACCCGCCATCAGCAACCCGGTGTAAGATTTATCCACCATTGGGCTGTCTTTTACTTCATTAGACAGTTGGATGTAACGCCCGGTGAAGAAAGCATCCCACTCCTTGTTGATCTGATAATTGGCGCTCAGTTCAACGTAAGGTGCCCAGCTGTCGCCCGGTTTGTAGCTGTCCAGACCACTGCGGCGAGATTCGTTATCGCTGACACCGTAGTAGTATTTGTTCTGGTTTTTGCTGTTCCACATCACGCCCACACCAGGAATCAGGGTCAAGGCGTCTAAATCGAATTTGTAGAGATAAGCGACATCCGCTTCCAGACCGTTGCTGTTGTCCAGAGTATCACCGGTAAAGGTGGAGCGGATCGAGCCCCAATCGGCATTATGGGTATAAGCCAGGCCAGCCATCAGCGTGCCGCGTCGTTTATCCAGACGCTTCATGCGGTCGTCATCGCTGTCGCCGGGACGAAAACCAAACGGCGAGTAATAACCCATTACGCTCAGTTGGTTTTCCTGATCTTTCCACAGGTAATAACCGGCTGTCAGCGTACGGAAGTAGAAGTCATCGCCTTCATAGTTAATAACAGGCATCGGATAGACGCGAGTCTTATAACCACGGTACGCGTCAGGGCTAACCAGCGCTGCAGCACCGAGCGACCAGGTTCCTGCCTGAGCACTTTGCGCAAAAACCATTGCGGAAGCGACAATTGCTAACGTTTTGAGTTGAAAATTTTTCACTGGTTCTTTTTCCATAAATAACAGAGTTAATTGCCGACTTAGTTTATGTGAAAATGCCGTTACGCGCCTAATCTTTACAATAGAAAACAACCAAGATCGAATAAGTTAGATCAGAAATATGAATTAATCATGGCGGAACAATGACGTTTTTTGCCGCAAGCCGCGCCAGACAAGGCGTTTGCTCATCCCTGTCACAACTGAGTCATTGATATGACTTAAAAAAAGCTTTTTATGGCGCAGGAAATTTTCCGGTATGCCAACTAAGCTTAATCAGAAGGCGAATTTATCCTGGGCCCAGTGGCAATACAACGCAACTCGCGATAATAAGCGTATCAAGTTGGCATACGGGTTGCTGTACTCAGGTAATAACTTCTTCTTTCGGGAGCCAAAAGACTATCACCAGCTCCCTTTAACCTGTGCTAATAACGAAAAGGACGGGCATCATGAACATATTTGACCACTATCGCCAGCGCTATGAAGCTGCCAAGGACGAAGAGTTCACACTGCAGGAATTTCTTACCATTTGCCGGCAAGATCGCAGTGCGTATGCCAATGCGGCCGAACGTCTGCTAATGGCTATCGGTGAACCTGTTATGGTCGACACCGCACTTGAGTCACGCATGTCACGCCTGTTCTCCAACCGCGTGATCGCACGCTATCCGGCTTTCGAAGAGTTCTACGGTATGGAAGAAGCTATCGAACAAATAGTTTCTTACCTGAAACACGCCGCGCAGGGGCTCGAAGAGAAGAAACAAATTCTTTACCTGTTGGGCCCGGTGGGCGGCGGGAAATCATCGCTGGCAGAACGCCTGAAAGCGCTGATGCAACGCGTGCCGATTTACACTCTGAGCGCCAACGGCGAACGCAGCCCGGTCAACGACCATCCGCTGTGCCTGTTTAACCCGCAGGAAGACGCCAATATTCTCGAAAAAGAATACAACATCCCGAACCGCTACCTCGGCACTATCATGTCGCCGTGGGCCGCAAAACGCCTGCATGAATTTGGTGGCGACATCACCAAATTCAAAGTAGTGAAAGTGCGCCCTTCCATTCTGGAACAGATAGCCATCGCCAAAACGGAACCGGGTGATGAGAATAACCAGGACATCTCTGCGTTGGTCGGTAAAGTGGACATCCGTAAACTGGAGAACCACGCCCAGAACGATCCGGATGCCTACGGCTATTCCGGCGCCCTGTGCCGCGCCAACCAGGGGATTATGGAGTTCGTAGAGATGTTCAAAGCGCCGATCAAGGTGCTGCATCCTCTCCTTACGGCTACCCAGGAAGGTAACTATAACGGTACCGAAGGTATCTCTGCCCTGCCGTTCAGCGGAATTATTCTGGCTCACTCCAACGAATCCGAGTGGGTGACTTTCCGCAACAACAAAAACAACGAGGCCTTCCTTGACCGTGTTTATATCGTCAAGGTGCCATACTGCCTACGGGTGTCGGAAGAGATGAAAATCTACGACAAACTTCTGGATCACAGCGAACTGACCCATGCGCCTTGCGCCCCCGGTACGCTGGAGACGCTGGCACGCTTTACCGTGCTCTCTCGCCTGAAAGAGCCAGAAAACTCGAGCATTTACTCGAAGATGCGCGTCTATGACGGTGAAAGCCTGAAGGACACCGATCCAAAAGCCAAGTCGTACCAGGAATACCGCGACTACGCCGGGGTCGATGAGGGCATGAATGGCCTGTCCACCCGTTTCGCGTTCAAAATCCTGTCGCGGGTATTCAACTTCGATCACGCCGAGGTAGCCGCTAACCCGGTGCACCTGTTCTACGTACTGGAACAGCAGATCGAGCGTGAACAGTTCCCGCAGGATCAGTCAGAAAAATATCTGGAACACCTGAAAGGCTATCTGATCCCGAAATACGCCGAATTTATCGGTAAAGAGATCCAGACCGCCTATCTGGAATCCTATTCGGAATACGGTCAAAACATTTTTGACCGCTACGTGACCTATGCAGACTTCTGGATCCAGGATCAAGAGTACCGTGATCCGGATACCGGCCAGCTGTTCGATCGCGAATCCCTGAACGCTGAACTGGAGAAAATCGAAAAACCGGCCGGCATCAGCAATCCGAAAGATTTCCGCAACGAAATAGTCAACTTCGTGCTGCGTGCCCGTGCTAATCATAGTGGCCGTAACCCTAACTGGACCAGCTATGAGAAGCTGCGTACCGTGATCGAGAAGAAAATGTTCTCGAACACCGAAGAGTTGCTGCCGGTGATTTCGTTTAACGCTAAAACCTCAACGGATGAGCAGAAGAAACATGACGACTTCGTCGACCGTATGATGGAAAAAGGCTACACCCGCAAACAGGTTCGCCTGCTGTGTGAATGGTATCTGCGGGTCAGAAAGTCTTCATAACGGCTAATGAGAATTAGCGTCATGGAGATGGCGTAGAAAGTTGGCAACGTCGTTTGGGGGAAGTATGGCGTATTTTATTGACCGACGGCTTAACGGCAAAAACAAGAGCATGGTGAACCGCCAGCGCTTCTTGCGCCGCTACAAGTCGCAAATCAAACAGTCGATTGCCGAAGCCATCAACAAGCGTTCGGTCACCGACGTGGACAGCGGGGAGTCGGTTTCAATCCCCAATGGCGATATCAACGAGCCTATGTTTCATCAAGGCCGCGGTGGCACTCGCCACCGCGTTCATCCAGGTAACGACCATTTTGTGCAGAATGACCGTGTCGAGCGCCCTCAGGGCGGCGGCAGTGGCGGTGGCGGCGGTCAGGGGAACGCCAGCCAGGATGGCGAAGGCGAGGATGAATTCGTTTTTCAGATATCCAAAGACGAATACCTTGATCTGCTGTTTGAAGATTTGGCGCTGCCGAACCTGAAAAAAAATCAGTATAAGCAGCTTACCGAGTACAAAACTCATCGGGCCGGTTACACCGCCAACGGCGTGCCGGCCAATATCAGCGTGGTGCGTTCGCTGCAAAACTCACTGGCGCGACGTACCGCCATGACCGCCGGAAAGCGGCGTGCCTTGCATGAGCTGGAAGACGAGCTCACCCAGTTGGAAAACACCGAACCGGTACAATTGCTGGAAGAGGAGCGGCTGCGCAAAGAAATTGCCGAACTGCGCAAAAAAATCGAAAGCGTGCCCTTTATCGATACTTTTGATTTACGTTACAAGAACTATGAACGTCGTCCTGAACCTTCCAGCCAGGCGGTAATGTTCTGCCTGATGGACGTTTCCGGCTCGATGGATCAGGCAACCAAGGACATGGCCAAACGTTTCTATATCCTGCTCTATCTGTTCCTGAGCAGAACCTATAAAAACGTCGACGTGGTGTATATCCGCCACCACACCCAGGCGAAGGAAGTGGATGAACAGGAGTTCTTCTACTCGCAGGAAACCGGCGGCACTATCGTTTCCAGCGCGCTAAAACTGATGAATGAAGTGGTTGAAGAGCGTTACGACCCGGCTCAATGGAACATTTATGCCGCACAAGCCTCGGATGGCGATAACTGGGCCGATGATTCACCGCTGTGCCACGAACTGTTGGCGAAAAAACTGCTGCCGATGGTGCGCTATTACAGCTACATTGAAATCACCCGTCGCGCTCACCAAACGCTGTGGCGTGAATATGAAGACCTGCAGGCCAAATTCGATAACTTTGCCATGCAGCATATCCGTGAGCCGGACGATATTTATCCGGTATTCCGCGAGCTTTTCCATAAGCAAACGGCATAATATTTATTAAAACAGCCAGCTAATCTTGTTAGCTGGCTGTTCCTTTTACAGGAAAAAAGAACACCCTCTCAGGATCGTTTTCATCCAGGTTTTCAATACAACCGCTCTCGGTAAAGCCGGCTTCCAGTAACAGCGTCTTCATGGGTAAGTTCGAACCGTTAGTTGAGGTAAAAAGCTTGGGGCGTTCACAAAGCGATTTTAATTGTTCGAGTAACTTTCGCCCCACGCCTCTGCGCCGGAACCGCTCATCGACCATAAGAATTTCGATAAACCCATAACCGTAAAAGTGATAGTGCAGCACACCATAAGCCACTATTTCGCCAGCAAGTTCTGCAACATGGCAGACACCGGCCTCGCACCACTCACGGATCTCGGTGTGACGGTGCAGATCATGCGATGCGAGGGTATCAAAACCGATCAACACATTAATATCCTGCATTGTTGCAAGGCGAAAAATCATTTTTCCAATCCTCTTCTTTCTTTCCATTAGCGCAGTCACCGCTGAGGTAATTCCTAATTACGTTATCTTTACGCGTTGTTCATTGCTTGGATTGGGAATATTCCTATTTAATGGGTTGCCAAATTGCAATCTCAGGTGAGTGCTATGGAACTACTTCCAATCGCAATCATCGTCGTTTTGATGGCAGTTGTCGTATTTTCCTTTGTCCTCTATTGGCGGCAAAGAAGAACAAGTACTTTCAACACCAAGCGGAAACGACGTTAGGACGACTATCCACAAGGAAGTGGTCTCACAGTAACGCTTACAAGCTGCCCCACCACCGCGTAACCCCCCTCTTTGAGGATATTCTGATACATACAGCGCGTTGAACCTTTCACTTGTCCATAAAATTTCCGTGGGTTACTGTCACCTTCTGAAGGCTCACATCACCTCATAACCAGAATAAAATCCAATAGCTAGCTATCATCCCTTAATCCCGCCGTCGTGCGGGATCTTTTTAACGCCAGGAAAAATCACCCCTGCCAGAAATTGACAGTAGCGCCCATTAAGCTTGGGATCCTGCGGCAAACAATTCCGCGGGCCATTTTCAGCATCATAGGGAAATACACGCCAATGACACGTACCATAACTCTTCTTACCGATAATTTCTCCGATTGGGAAACCGCTCTGATCAACTCCACTTGTCGAGGCTATTACGGTTTCGATACCCGTTTTGCTTCGCCTAAAGCCACCCCCATCGTTTCCTCTGGGGGGATGCTAATTACCCCACAGTTATCAATTGAAGCCATCAACCTCGACGAGGTAGACCTGTTGATCGTCTGCGGCGGCACGGCATGGCAAAGTGGACAGGCGCCAGACATCACAGCGTTGGTCGCCGAGGCTCACCAAAAAAGCATCGTCGTCGCCGGTATTTGCGATGGAACTCGCGTATTGGCACAGTCGGGCGTGCTCGATAATCTTCGCCATACTTCCAATTCAGCGGAAAATCTGTCGCAACTGAACTATGCGGGAGCCGCGTACTATCAGGATGTGCCTTATGCCGTTGCCGATCAACGCGTCGTCACCGCGCCCGGCACCGCCCCTGTCAGCTTTATGGCCGAGATCCTTGGAGTCTTTGGTTTCAACGACGAGAATCTTAAAGCCTATTTGGCGATGCACGCGGCCGAACACAGCAAGCCGGTTTAACCGGCCTGCGGCAAAAAAACGCTGTCGCAAGGCTTTGGCAAGGATATTTCATGAGGTGCCCGCCGCCTCATCAATCAAAGCGACCACTTCTTGTGGGTGTGAGGCAAGCGACGCATGGCTGGCATTCAACGTAATCACTTTTTTAGCGTTCAGCCGGGCCGACATGCGCTGCTGATTCTCAGGCGAAATCATCCGGTCATCGCTGGACATTTGGTACCAGGAAGGTTTGTGCTTCCACGCAGGCTCATTGATAACGTTACCTACAGTAATCCATGCACCAGGACTCCTGTAGGTTTTGGACTCATGCCTGATTCCTTTTTTAGGAAGACGGCGTTACGCCTGCCCACCTGTGCAAGGTCAAACGCCGTTTAGACCTATGATATATAGTTCACCACAGCAGATTCCGAATAGTTAACGCGGCTGGCCCCCTCCTCATGACGTTCCATTCGCCCCGAGTCATTTCCCGGATTTCTGATGACATGCCCGCGCAGACACTTCCCATAACCAAGTCTAAACGCAGTTGCAAATCAGCATAAAAACCACTTTAAAACTAGGATTTTTACCCATTAAGATATAAAATCCCATGAAAAAACAATAGCAAGCAAAACAACAAAATATCAAAAGGGAATTTTCACGTGAAGGAAATGATCTCCATCCTTTTCATCGTAAGCCTGTTGGCGATGCTTTTTTCATGGTTGTTTGTCTACGGCCTCAACATTTATTAGACGGCTGAGCGACGTAAAAAACCCCGGCATGCGAACGCATACCAGGGTTGAGAGTCTCGGACTACATGAACATGTCCCCCAGTGCAAAACGGCTGGGCCAGATGATGGCACCACTACTGTTTAGTCTGGATCCAGAAGGCATGAATCAAACCAGGGAAATAGCCTAACACAGTCAGGATAATGTTGAGGATAAAAGCCCCGCCGATACCTTTATCAAGCAACACACCCAGCGGCGGTAGAATAATGGTAAATACGATTCTCCAAAAGCTCATACTCTCTCCTCATTTTCTCCAAGGTCTACCAACATATTATATCTGCTAAACACTTTCAAATATCCGATTAATTGGGTAACCGCGAGCGGTGGGTAATTATGTTCTTCCGCTTCGCCAATACGGCAGCCGAACAATTTCCTCTACCAAAGATTCCTGAGTATCCCTTGTGGGTAAACCTATGTCCTGATATCTCCCCTTATCGCCAACAGGAGCCGCCCCGTGCGCAGCGAAGCCTCATAACAACATTAATAATGTGGTTATGAATAATAAACTAAATAAACAACTAATAAGCATTGATTATGTGGAATTAAGCCCCTAAAATTCGCGGCTTAAAAATACAACTGGGATAGGTTTCATGTCACCGCTGTGGGTTGCAACGCAATATTTCTATTTAATAGGCCTTTTAGTTTCTATGGTTTTTACCTATTTAGTCAGCCGGGATACCATCAAAATTCGTTTTATCAGCGCGTTGACGATTGGTTTGACCTGGCCGCTAAGCCTGCCGGTGGTGTTGCTTTTCTCCCTGTTCTAGCGATGTAAGACCACCCCGTCGGCAAAGCGACGGGGCGATACTGCCCCTTTCCTCAGAAATCGTACCCCAGAGTCGCCACCACAGAACGTTCCGCCCCCCAATAGCAATAACCGGTGCCATAACAGGCCGCGACGTATTTCCTGTCGGTCAGATTATTGACGTTCAACTGAACGTAGGCGCCTTTCATTGATGGGTTCACGCTGCCCAGATTCATCCTCACCGAAGCATCCACCAGCGTCACCGAAGGAATGCGCAGCGTATTTTCATTGTCTGCCCACTGCTTGCCGATATAACGCACACCAGCGCCAAGATCCACGCCTAATCCAGCCGCGTATTTGCCCCATAGAGAAGCCATTTGGTCGGGGGCCAGATACGGCGTATTGCCGTTGTTGCCATCGATCGCGTCTTTAAACTTCACTTTGTTGTAGCTGTAGCCGGCAATCAGATCGAAACGTTCGGTGATCTTGCTGCGCGCTTCCAGTTCAATCCCCTGCGAATGCACTTTACCAGCCGGCAGATAATAACTTTGCTGTACCACCCGGTTGGCGACATCTTTTTGCGTCAAATCGTACAATGCCACGCTGTAAATCGATGAACTGCCTGGCGGCTGATATTTCAACCCCACCTCATACTGTTCACTAGTGCTCGGTTTCAGCATGTGTCCGTTTTGATCGGGCAGCGCCTCAGGCGTTACCGCCGTACTGTAGCTGGCGTAAGGTGAAAGACCGTTATCAAAGTGATACAACAGGGAAGCACGGCCGCTGAAGTTATCATCGCTGCGTGCATCGCTGGTGCCGGTGTTGAGCGTCGTATTTTTAGACTCGATGCGATCGAAGCGGCCGGACAGGTTCAGATACCAGTTCTGTAAGCTGATTTCATCCTGTAGATAAACGCCGCTCTGCTCGTAGTGGCGCCTGGAGTCGGTATGCGTCAGGCCGGTTAACGCCGCCCCGCCGGACACACCGGTATAAGGATTCAATTGCGATGCCGCGGCAGACTCTTCCCACAAATTATTGCGAAAGCGCTGGTAATCCAGCCCCAGCATGACCTTATGATCCAGCGCCCCGGTGGTAAAATCGGCTTCCAGTTGGTTATCGACGGCAAAGGCGTCCAGCGACGTGGCAGAACCGCTGTAATAACGGTTCAGCAGACGGTGATCGTCATTCCAGCCAATCTGATACACCTGTTGCAACTCAACATTGGAATGGGTGTAACTGGCATTCTGACGGAAAGACCAGACGTCGTTAAAACTGTGGGAGAAAGCATAGCTGTAGATCTGCTCCCAGCGCTTGAACACATTCCGGCTGCTCTCACCGTCAAAGAATCCGCGCCCCAGTTTATCGCCCGAACTGGAATAGAGGCTGCCATCGGCCGGCACGGCGCTGTGGTAACCGCCGGAAGGATCCTTCTGCAGGTAGGCTTTGAGCAACAGCGAGGTATTTTCATCCGGCTGCCACAGCAATGAGGGGGCGACGGCATAGCGCTCTTCACGCTGATGGTCGTACATGGTTTCGCTGCTGCGCGTCATGCCGGTCAGCCTGTAAGCCCACTGTTCAGACAGTGGCCCGGTCACATCGAAGGCGCCGCCCTGAGTACTATTGTTGCCAGCCATCAGGTTAACGTGCCCTTCCGTGGCGAACTGAGGCCGCTTGGACGTCAGCGCGACCAATCCACCCGGAATGCTTTGCCCGTACATCACCGAAGAAGGGCCTTTGATGACGTCGACACGTTCCAGGAACCAGGGATCAACCTGCAAGGCGTTATAGGTACCACCGTCACTCAACAGACGCAGGCCATCGAGGAAAGTGTTATTGACGTCACCGCCATGAAAGCCGCGCAATGCAATGGTGTCATAGCGAGTGGCCCCACCGGAAAAATTGGTGAAGACGCCCGGAGCATATTTCAGCGTATCGTTAACCGTCTGGGCATTCTGGTCGGTCATCTGCTGCCGAGTCACTACCGAGATCGACTGGGCCGTCAGGACTAACGGTCTGTCGGTTTTCGTCGCGCCCTGGCTGGTCGTAGCCTGATAGCCCTGCGTCGCCGCCTCCGCCGTATCGGCAGATTTGGCAGTGACAACCAAAGTATCCTCAGCTAACGATGTTAGCGGCAGGAACATGGCTAGCGCGCAGAACATACGCGATCGTTTGACCGGAAAATGCATCGACATCTCTGTAACCCCTGGTAAATACCCAAAATCACGCCGAATAAGCTTCTCTGTCAGCAGCGCTGGCTGACAACGTCCGCAGCGGATCTATCGGCGCACTGAATGCAACAAAAAGATAATATTAATGATAATTATTATCTTTATCGATAAAAAATTTCAAGCATGATGTCGCTTTCTATGAGCCGGGAAAATGTTTCATCGTCGCTGAAAAGCCAAGGGAGTGACCTGAGTCAGCAATCTGAAATAAAAGAAGTAAAAAAATGCCAGCGCGAGGCTGGCAACAAATATTGGAAGCAATGTGAGCAATGTCGTGCCGGCTTGGGTGGCACATAAGGAGACAATCCTTCTACCCCTTACCGACCATCAAATGATAACGAATATCATTATCTGTTGTAAAGTGCTTTTTATCTACCCCTTTTTGTCAGCGCACAACGGTGGGGCATCAATGCTTTGTTCTGCCAAGCCAACGATATAAACCCAATATCGCAAAAAAAGTGGCCGCCACCAGGGCATTGATTGAAAACCATACTACTAATATGGGCACAACGGTTTGATAGAGCGGAATACCCCTGGCAGCAGAGAAGGGATTAAGATGCCAGGACCTGATAAGAAAGAAGGGATTCAAATTAAACCATTGGCAGAACAAGGCCATGAGCGTCGGTGGCAGGAAAAAATAAAGTCCCAACGTGGCAACCAGTAAACATACTGTCGAACGACTGTTTTTATAGTTCTTCATCTCACTATCTGCCATTACTCTTTCGCTGAAAACGCCCTGGCCGTTATTGTTTGAACAGACCCGGCAAGGGCCAGTTAGTTCCCATTTTGGGGTAAAATAAAGCCCGTTTGGCGTTTAATTTTCATTTAGCTATTCGGTGTTATAACGCTATTCAGCTCAGGAGGCCCCAATGATACCGGACTATTGCCCTATCTCACCGAACACCCAAAAACTCAAAGTCATCTATGGTTGGTATATATATGCCGTCTATACGCTGTTGATCTTTAATATCTACCTGGCAGTGTATAACGTCTGCGTCAGGCATCCTATTGAATCGCCAATGATCTCATGGTTTCACAGCCTGTTCATCGCTTTTATGCTCTACCATTTGCTGAAAAAACGAACGCATTTTGCCTGGCTGATGCTGGCCTATTTTATTCTGATGCGGCTGTATTACGCTAACGTGTTGCATATCGAATTTAATTCCTGGAGCCGCGGGTTGGTTTTCGTGATTCTGACGGTCTTGCTCACCGGCACGGTTGCACTGGGGCAACTCGCGACACCGCGGTTGCGTCAGGATTGGCTGGCGCGCTTGGGCTGGCGGCAATGGGCTACGTTGGCCGGCTTGTCCGGGGTACTGACGCCGATGATCACTACCGATTATCTGGGTTGACGGCAGTCGTTTATTTTGGGATATGCGGCTCGGAGATATCCACCATACGGCACAGCTTGGTGTAGTTACTGGATTGTTCGCACAACTTATCGGTGACGTAAACACCAAGATAACCCAGCACCAGCACATAGCCGGCCATGCACAGAATAAAAATAAACGTTCTCACCGATAGAACCAACCTGACAACAATACCTTGAGCATCATACCTTGATTTTCCTGCTTTAGACTATTTCAAAGTATTTCAGAAATCTGCTGGTCATTTCTCGCCAACGAATGTTATGTTATTACATATCATAACCACCTCATACAGACACGCTAATGGAAAACCAAAACCCGCCGTTACTCACTGTAGAACAATTGACACTGTCGATTAACGGGGAAGTCAAAATCAGCGATCTGAACTTCACCCTACATGCCGGCGAGCGGCTGTGCCTGCTTGGCGCATCCGGCTCAGGCAAGTCACTTACCGCCGCCGCCATTTTGGGCACGCTGCCGAACGGTGCCGAACTCAGCGGATCGATACGGCTACTCGGGCAAGAAATCAGCGGCCAACGTTTGCAACAGCGCAAGTCCCTCTCGCTGGCGGCCATTTTTCAAGATCCTTTTACCAGCCTCAACCCTCTGACCACCGTGGGTAAGCAACTGATCATGGCTCTGCGTGGCCGGAGCGGCATGAGCAAAGAACACGCCCAACGCTGCGCTACAGAACTCTTGACTGCGCTGGGCCTGCCGCCGGAGATCATCATGATGCGCTACCCCGGGCAATTGTCCGGCGGCCAATGCCAACGAGTCTGCGCGGCGCTGGCGCTGAGCGGCGAGAAAAGCCTGCTGATAGCGGATGAACCCACCACCGCGCTGGACATGGTCAGCCAGCATCAGTTAATCGATATCCTGAAGCGCTACACCGAGCGCCCCGCAGCGCCGGCGTTGCTGTTTATCACCCACGACCTTGCCGTCGCCGCCAGCCTGTGCCAACGGGCCATCGTGCTGGCGAACGGCACGATAGCCGAACACGGGTCTGTCGCGCAGCTGTTGCGCCAGCCTGTACATCCTTACACTCAGCGGCTGGTTGCCACGGCACTGCGCCCGACATTCGGTCATGCCCCCTCTATGAGTATGGCGGGATAACCCTTGAGTCACCTACCGGTCAGCGCCACACTGCCTTTTATCAGCCTGCAGAATGTCTGTCGGCAATATACGTCGGCATCTGGTGGCCTTAGCCCTACCGATCTGAATTTGCATGCCGAAGAACGCATCGGGCTGGTTGGCTGTTCCGGCGCAGGCAAATCCACCTTGCTTAAACTGTTGTTAGCGCTAGAGGCGCCGGATTTCGGCCATATCTTCTGCCAGGGTACCGCGATTCGCCCAGCGCCCGTTCATCAGCTGCGTTGGTACCGACGTTTGGTGCAGTATGTCCCGCAAGACGCCCACGCCTCGCTCAATCCACGTCATACGGTCGCCGAACTGATTATCGCCCCGCTGCGCCAACTCGGTCTGCCGCAGGATCTGGGTATCACTGCAGAGCGTGCTCTGCGTCAGGTCGAACTGGATGACCACCTGCTGTACGTCAGGCCAGACCAGCTTTCCGGCGGGCAGGCACAGAGGGTGGCGCTGGCACGCGCCATCGCGCTGCAACCCCGTTTTTTACTGGCCGATGAACCGGTCAGCGGTCTGGATCTGCCCTTGCGCGGGCAGATCATCAACCTGCTCGATCGTATTGCCCGTCAGCAACGGATGGGCATGTTGCTGGTCTCTCATGATATTTCGTTGGTGGCCGCCTTGTGCCACCGCACGCTGGTGATGGACCATGGCGCCATCGTGGAAGATCGCCCAACTCACGATCTGCTGCAATCGCCCCGGCATGTCGCTACCCGTGCGTTGATCGCCGCAATCCCATCATTGCCCCCCTTTTAGCCCTGAGATCCTGAGGAATTTTGCATGTTGAATCCGCGTTTTATTGGCCCGACCGGTTGCCTGCTAGCCGGCAGCTTGCTGCTTGCTGGCTGCTTTGAACCTGCAAAACCAAAAGAAAGTGTCACCGAAGAAAAACGTATCCGGCTGGCCATGTTACAGCCGCCCCGCTCCGGGTTAACGCCGTTGAGCGACGATGCTTTTAAACTCTCGCGCTGGAGCAATGCCGAAACCCTGGTGGTGCTGAACGCCAATGGCGATGCCGAGCCGGCACTGGCGACTGAATGGCAGCAAATAGATCAACGCCGCTGGCGCTTTGTGCTGCGTCAGGGGGTCAGTTTCCACGACGGCAGCCTAATGACGGCGCAAAGCGTAGTGCGCTCACTTTCAGCAGCGATAAATGCCGCGCCAAAACCACGCATTCTGGACGGCGTTGAGCTGTCGGTCACCGCCGAAGGCGATAATGCCGTGCTGATCGCTACAGCCCGCCCCGATCCTTTAATTCCGCAACGGCTGTCCAGCCCGCAACTGGCGATCCTCGCTGAACGGGCCTACACCGCCAACGGCGTGGTCAATCCGCTGCAGGCCGGAACCGGCGCTTTTGTATTAACAGAAATCAACGGCACCAGCAGCGCACGGCTAAATCGCTTTGACGGTTACTGGGGCGAGAAAGCCGCCGCACCGGGGATCGACGTCAGTTTTGTGCCGGACAGCAATGCGCGTGCCGCCGCCCTGCGTACCGGCAGCGCCGATCTGGTTGAAGCTTTGCCGGTATCGCAGTTGCCGCTTATTGAAGCGGGGCTGATCCACGAAGTCCCGATGCCGCGCACCAATACGCTGTATCTGAATACTCGCCTCGGCGCTTTCCGCGATCCGGCGGTGCGCGCAGCGGCGGCGGCGGCGGTTCAACGCCAACAGTTAGTGGACAACGTCTACGAAGGTCGTGCCGATATTGCCACCGGGTTGCTTGGCCCTGCATTGCCCTGGGCCGCCTCATTACGGCAACCGCAACCGACTATCCCGCCAGCGGATGTAAAAGGCCAAACCATTACCCTGGCGACCTTCAGCGATCGGGCAGAGCTGCCCGAAGTCGCGGTTTATCTGGCGCAACAGCTCAGCGCAGCCGGTTTTACAGTGAAGCAGGAGGTTCGGGAATACGCCCATATTGAAGCCGATGCGTTGGCGGGCAAATTCGATGCGTTCATTTTATCGCGCGCCACCGTGTTGGATTCCGGCGATCCGGTGGCCTACATGTACAGCGATTTTGCCTGCCGGGGATCGTTCAATATTGCTCAACTCTGTGACCCCAAAGTGGACGAAGCATTAACCCAGGCCGCTGCCATACCGGCCGGCGCGCAGCGACGTCAGGCGATTATCGAGGCGGAGAGCCGCATCCTCGCCACGCATGCGGCCATCCCCTTGTTGCATGAAAGGGTTATCCAGGGTGAAACCGTCGCCATGCAGCACGCAGAACGCGACCCGCGTGAACGCCGACTGGTGACACCGCGCAGCATTATTTCCGCCGGGCAGCCCTGATCGTGATAAAGCGCTCGATAAAAATGTTATTGCCACTCGCCTCACGCCTGTTTGCTCTGTTGGCAATGATTTTGCTCATTGGTCTGATGCCCTGGATTTCCGGCCGTGACCCCGCGCTCAGCCTGCTGCGGGCTCGCTCAAGCGAGCAAGAGGCGACGCCGGAAGCCCTGAACGCCATTCGACAACGATTCGGTCTGGATGACGGGCCGCTGGTGCTGCTTAGCCGATGGTTTTCCGGGTTGCTGCGGGGGGATGCCGGTCACTCCTGGATCTCGGGTCAGCCCGTGCTGGAAGGCATGCTGCAAGCCGCCGGAGTGTCGTTGATCCTGATGGCCTGCGCGCTCACGGTAGCGCTGTCAGTAGCACTGTTGTTGGCATTGCCAACCCTGTGGCGTGGCATGCGCGGCGATGGTCAGCGCCCTGCCGGCGTACTGGCCGTGGCACTGACCTCCCTGCCGGAATTTTTGCTGGCGGCGCTGTTGCTGATTGTCGGCGCCGTCTGGTTGCGCTGGTTCCCGCCCTACGGCTGGCAAAGCCTCCAACACGTTGTTCTGCCTGCGCTGGCGCTGGGCCTGCCCGCGGGAGGATTGCTGGGACTGTTGTTCAGCGACGGGCTGGCCGCAACCTTCTCTGAACGCTGGTTGATCACCTGGAGCCTTGCCGGTATCTCCCGGAGGCAACGTCTATTGGCGGTATTGCGCCGCACATTGCCCGCCCTGCTGCCTCAGATCGGTCTGGTGCTGGTGGGGCTTACCGGCGGTGCCATTGCCGTCGAGAAGTTGTTTGCCATTCCCGGTCTTGGTCGGGCGACCTTAGGTGCCGCCATCGCACAGGATCTGCCTGCGCTGCAGTGCGGTATCCTGATTCTGCTGATGATCGCCTTCAGCGCCGGTTTCCTGGCACAGGGAGCGCATTATCTTCTGCTGGGCCGCATCGCCGCGTCCCTGCCTAATGCGCCACAACCCCAGCATAGCGCCAAAGGCAGTTATCTTGTCGCCGCAATCGCCGCGCTGTTGCTGTGTCTGCTGGTACTGAGCGGGGTCATCCGCGATCCGTTCTCGTCCCTGTATATGCGCCTGCAACCACCCGGCCTGGCGTTACCCTTTGGCGCCGACGCCACCGGCAGGGACATTCTGGCTCGGGTCGCCCACGGCGCGGTGAACACCAGCCTGCTGGCGCTGGCCGTCAGCTTCGCTTCACTGATCCTCGGAATGCTATTTGGGTTAATGCCGCGCCTGATGTGCGGGGTGATTGAACTGGCCAATGCCACGCCGCCCATCATGGCAGGCCTGTTGGTCATCGCCATTACCGGTCCTTCAGCCTACGGCGCAGCATGCGCGGTGATGTTGGTCAGTTGGGCGCCGTTGGCGGCACACTGCGCCTCGTTATTGACGGAGGCGCGTATGCAGCCCTATATCCGCATGCTCCCCGTATTGGGCATAGGCCGCCTGCGTACGCTGACGCACTACCTGCTGCCGGCGTTAGTCGCGCCGTTGCTTCGTCACGCCATGCTTCGCCTGCCGGGTATTGCGCTGGCGCTGGCCGCGCTGGGTTTCCTCGGCCTGGGGCCTCCGCCGCCGGGCGCAGAATGGGGGCTGGTGCTGGCCGAAGCTATGCCTTATATCGAACGAGCGCCCTGGGGCGTTGTGACCCCGGTGGCCGCCCTGGTGTTGCTGGCAGTGTTGGCGGTAACACTGGCGAATGCCGCAGGCCAGCGCCGTGGCTGACTGCGCATCCTCGCCCGGTTTGTAGTAACATATTACGATGACTCAGCCAGCGGAGAGCCGCCAATGCACCATCTGATGCTAGACATTGAAACTCTGGACATAAAACCCAGCGCAGTGATCCTGGTGGTTGCCGCCGTATTTTTTGATCCCAAGACCGGCCAGCTCGGCGCGGAATTTGAAAACGCCGTCAGCAGCCAAAAAGATCAGCCTGGCAGAACCATCAGCCTGGATACCGTGGCCTGGTGGGCAAAGCAGTCTGACGAAGCGCGCAAACTGGCCTTTGCCGGAACCGAAAGCCTGAAGCGCGTACTGACCAGCCTGAGCCGTTTTATCCATATGAACAGCACAGACAGGGTGAAGGTCTGGGGGAATGGCAAAGAGTTTGATTGCGCGATCCTCGAACATGCTTTCCAGCAGTTGGAAATGCCCTGTCCATGGAAGTTTTGGGACACGCAGGATGTACGAACGGTGATCACCCTGGCTGAACTGCACGGCTTCAACCCGAAGAAAGAACGGCCCTTCGAAGGCACACCGCATCGGGCGCTGGACGACGCCAAACACCAGGCACGTTACGTGGCGGATACGGTTTCTGCACTTTATTATCGCCAAGCCTCCGCCGTGTAATTGGGCCGGAAAATTCACCTGTCGAACTGTCGAACGCTTGTGCTTTGCCTCTTTCCATTTGGCGCCAGAATCTCTACTCTACCTCTCTTTGTCACTAGGACGTGCTGTTTTTGTTATGCAAAAATTTCTGTTTCTGCTTCTTAGCCTGGTGCTGCTCGGCCCGCTGGGCATCGATCTCTATCTGCCGACCATTCCCGCTATCGCACTTGGCCTTAATAGCAGCGAAGCGCTGATTCAGTCCACCATTTCACTGTTCATTCTGGTGTTGGGTCTTGGGCAGGTTATCGCCGGCCCGCTGGTGGATAACTATGGCCGCAAGCCGGTAGCGCTGGCCGGTATCGTTATCTACATAATCGGCGCGGCAATGGCGGCGCTGGCGACCACGCCAGCGGTGTTTGTTGCCTCACGCCTACTGCAGGGCGTAGCGGTGTGCTGTACGGCGGTAGTGGCGTTCAGCGGCGTACGTGACCGCCTGAACGGCGACGACGCTGCACGTGCCTACGGTTTTCTCAACGGCACGCTGAATATTATTCCTGCGCTGGCGCCGCTGCTCGGCGGGTTGCTGGCGGAAGCTTTCGGCTGGCGCGCCCCATTCTGGTTCCTGGTTTGCTATGCCCTCGCGGTGCTGGTGCTGATCGCCTTGCGGCTGCCGGAAACCCGGCCGACGGATACCGTTAGAGTCAAAGGATTGCCGGTGCGGCAATATGCGCGCATCCTCAGCGATCGCAACTTCCTGTCCTTCGCCGTGGTGAACGCCGGGGCAATGGGGATGGCGTTAACCTATGTTTCGCTGGCACCGAACGTACTGATGGGTACCGCCGGGCTGACGCCTCTGCAGTTCTCGCTGGTATTTGGTGCCAACGGCTTTTGGATCATGCTGGTGAGCTTTTTCGCCAACCGCATTATTCACAAAGTCGGCCGGCCGATTTGCCTGGCGACCGGTGGGGTATTGATGGGAATCGGCTGCATTGGGCTGTTAATGGGCGTTAGCCTGCTTTCCGGCGCGGCGCAAACCCACTGGCTGGCGTATATGCTGCCGGTCGCCAGCGCCTGTGCGGGTCTGGCGTTTGTGATGGGCCCGGCAACCAGCTATGCGCTGGAGCCGTACTCCAATGAAGCCGGCGTCGCTTCGGCGTTGGTGGGCTTCGTGCAGATGGCCGGCGGTGCAGCGCTGGGCCTGTTGGCAATGGCAATGCCGTTGCCACCGAAGCTGTCACTGGCGTTGGTCATGCTGGCGGGCTGCCTGCTGGCGCTGCACGCACGGCAGCGCAGCAAGCAAATTAAAAGTCCGTTGAAGAAAATTGCCTGAGGCTTACGCCTCGACGGTGACTGGCACTCTCGCGGCCAGCGCCGTCAGCAACTCATAACCCAGCGTGCCTGCGGCTGCGGCGACATCGTCAACCGGCAGGCGCCGCCCCCACAGTTCCACTTCCGAACCAATGTCAGCGCGTGGACAAGGCGTCAGATCAACCGCCAGCATATCCATGGAGACCGTACCCACCGTACGCGTCAACACGCCATCTACCCAGACCGGCGTGCCGGTCTGCGCATGGCGGGGATAGCCGTCCGCATAACCGCAGGCTACCACGCCGATACGCTGCGCGGCACTGGCGCTATAGCGCCAGCCGTAACCCACTCGATCGCCGCCTTTCAACGACTGAATACCAATGATTTCGCTGCTCAGCGTCATGGTTGGCCGCAGACCGGTGTCGGCAATATCGCGCCACTGGCCGCTTGGCGATGCCCCATACAATACGATGCCTGGCCGTACCCAGTTGCCGTGGGTTTGCGGATGCCACAACGTGGCGGCGGAATTCGCCAGGCTGCGCGGCAGCGGAATTCCAGCCGTCGCACCCTCAATGATAGTCATTTGCTCTGCCACGCCCTGCGGGCCGTCGGCGGTAGCAAAGTGGCTCATCAACGTCAGGCTGGCGATATTGCCCATCTCCCTGGCTTGCAACCAAACGCTGTGCAAACGATCCGGGGAAAAGCCCAGGCGATTCATCCCGCTGTTCACTTTCAAATAAACATCCAGCGGCGCGGACAGTTTGGCCGCCGCTATCGCTGCCAGTTGCCAATCGCTGTGTACCGAGGTGGTTAAACGATAGCGGTCGAGCAGGACCAAATCTTGCGGTTTGAAAAAACCTTCCAGCAGCAGAATCGGCCCTTGCCAGCCGGACTCACGCAGTAAAATGGCTTCGGTGAGATCCAGCAAGGCGAAACCGTCGGTTTGCTCCAGGCTACGCCAGACATGTTTGATTCCGTGGCCATAAGCATTGGCTTTTACTACCGACCAAATTTTGGCGCTGGGGGCAAAACGGCGAACCACCTGCAGGTTATTTTCAAAAGCGGAAAGATGCAGCGTGGCGGTAATCGGGCGAGGCATGGATTCTCCTGCGGACTGGCGGCTGAAATCATGGGCCAATGCCCGTGACTTCAGCATTATAAATTAAGAGGATTAACGCGCTGGATGCACATCGTTCAAGGGTGTGAGGTGCTCGTTGCGAAAGTCGGCGCTGTATCTTGCCACCGCCAGATCGTCTGAAGGGATAGCAGGCGTGGTGCCGGAAATCAGATCGGAAAGCAATTGCCCGGAGCCGCACGCCATGGTCCAGCCCAAAGTACCGTGCCCGGTATTGAGGAACAGGTTTTTCAGCGAGGTCTTGCCGACAATCGGCGTGCCGTCCGGCGTCATCGGACGCAGACCGGTCCAGAAAGTCGCCTCTTCAATCCGCCCGCCGTTAGGGTAGAGATCGCGTACCACCATTTCCAGCGTTTCCCGACGTTTCTGCTCCAACTGGGTATTAAAACCAACAATTTCCGCCATACCACCGACGCGAATGCGTTTGTCGAAACGGGTAATGGCGATTTTGTAGGTTTCATCCAAAACGGTCGAGAACGGCGCCGCAGCTTCATCCGTAATAGGAATGGTCAGTGAATAGCCTTTCAACGGATAAACCGGGATCGAAACCAGATCGCGCAACAGCGCGGTGGAGTAAGAGCCGAAAGCCACGACGTAGCTGTCGGCCTTGAACACTTCTGCGCCGCACTGCACGCCGCTGATCTGATCGCCCTCGACCAGCAGACGATCAACACTGCGGTTATACAAGAAGGTGACACCCGCCTGCTGCGCCAGCTTGGCCAGTTGCTGAGTAAACAGCTGGCAGTCACCGGTTTCATCATTGGGCAATTGCAGACCGCCGGTCAGCTTGTGCGCGACCTGCGCCAGCGCAGGTTCAACCGTTGCCAGTTGGTGGGCTTCCAGCAGTTTATAGGGCACGCCCGCATCCTCCAGCACAGCAATGTCTTTCGCCGCACTTTCGAACTGCTGCGGGGTGCGAAACAGCTGCAGCGTGCCGCCCTGACGCCCTTCATACTGGATGCCGGTTTCCTGACGCAGCGCCTTGATACAGTCACGGCTGTATTCCGCCAGCCGCACCATGCGCCCTTTATTGGTCATGTAGTGTGAGGTATCGCAGTTTTTCAGCATTTGCCACATCCAGCTCAACTGGAAACGGCTGCCATCCAGGCGCACCGCCAACGGTGCATGGCGTTGGAACATCCATTTGATGGCTTTCAACGGCACACCCGGCGCAGCCCACGGAGCCGCATAGCCCGGTGAGATTTGGCCGGCATTCGCCGCGCTGGTTTCCATTGCCGGGCCAGGCTGGCGATCGATTACCGTCACCTCGTGACCGGCCTTCGCCAAATACCAGGCACTGGCAACGCCCACCACCCCACTACCTAAAATTACCACACGCATCGCTGACTCCAGCTCAAGGCTCCAAAAAGCATAATCTTCTGCTCACAGGAAATTAACTCAGTGGAAAAATCCGTCCAACATCTTCGTCATCAAACGTGACAACATTCACAATTAATTTATCGTTCATGGCCGCGCCTTTTGCAATACCTACCTATAAATAGCGATAAGATGTCGTCCAAGGCCAGTTTTAGAGGGCAACAGCCGCTGATATGCTATCAATGCTAGCGTTGATAGCATCAAAAAAAACCAGGATGCGCAACAAGCCTTTAACAGAATATAAAAATGAAACACGCACCTTCAAACAGAATAAAAAACCAATAAAGCAGACTTTTATCACCATAACCTTTTACCGATGGTCGAGTCTGCCATAGCAGAAAAAACTCAGGGCAAAATCTCCCCGGCTCACCGTTGTGGAGGCGTTGCGGGCAGATCGTTGAATTTTTACGCTTTATATCATTATTCCCTATGCGTAGTTTGAGCTACGATTGATATAGCATCATAAAAGATAAAAATTCAATTTATATTCAATGACATACGATAAATTCAGCTCAAAAAAAACACTACAAAGTAAGACAAAGCACCACATTACGCATCATATTAATCAATGACTTGTAGAAGATAGTGACCTGTTTTTCATGCAATAAATACGCAAGTTAAATAGCCGGGGTCCATCCCGATCATCCCACCCCTGCGACCATTACTCCATGACCATCCCCCGTCATCGGGAAAAAATTGATTATTAATAGCGCAGGTAAATAATTCGAATTGCGATCGATTTCAACGATCGATACGAGATAATTGATCTACGAAACCAATTTGAACAATTTTTGATACAGCCTCAACATATCTGATTAATCCCCTTGTCTTGGCCTTATAATGCCCATCAAAACGCTGACACGGATCGCAGCTCTGATTTCCGCTACTTCCATTATCACTAGCTTCACGCGCTGGCCTGATGTCATGTTCATCTCAAGTTGCGTGATGCTTGCTATCTGGGCACATGCCGAATGGGACTGGAGAAGGCGGAGATAGCTCCGCCCAATCCCTAAAGCCCTGGCACACCTCGACTCGCCATCATTTGTGCAATCAATCCCATATAATTGACGGCTTTGTTAACATCCATATATTCGTTGTACATCACCACTGGGCCAAGAGTCCCTGACACTACACCACCAGTTATAGTTCCTCCGCCGATGTTTGCCGGTATGCCATTAAACCGAAACGGGTTAACCGTTCCTTTAACACGGCTCGGTAACGCTTGATCAGTAAACCCGCCAGCACGCTGAATGATTCGGAGGTTCGAACCATTCCATGTGTAAGCTTTCAGCATCCAGCCGTTATCAATTTGCAATGTTGCGGACGTTAAAGCATTGCCCGTTTTTGCTATATCAAATTGCCCCGTCATCTTACCAGCACCAGCAGATTTAGTCAGCCTTACTCCTTGCCACGGAGATGCATCAATTTTTAAGTTACTCATAATCGATGCCACCGGGTTACTCATTGGAATATTCTCACAGATGATTAATGTCATCTCATTTTCTTCGAATACCGGGGTGGTGATTATATGATTCACATCATTTGCCAGAACCGCACCCTGCTCGTTAAAACTACCGGCGTATGAAAAGTGATGACCGTTACCACTGAAATCTTCATTACTGAGCATCTTATAACCCACCATCATGGTATCGCTCAGTAATCCAGCTGCTGGGTTTATTTTTGGCAAGCCTGGAATGCCGCGTATAGGAACATAAGTTCTCATTATTCAATCTCCGTAATTTCAATAAGATTTATTTCAGCAATTGAGCATTGCGACGCCGCAGCATTAACTTTTAAGGTGATAGTTGGTACAGACTCCGGAACTACAAACTCATAACAGAAATAAACCCAACCATCTGTTGGTGTGCCCCACTTACGGACACCGGCCAGATGAGTTGTCGAGCTGCCACCGCCTGACAATGCATAGCATTCAAATAAATTACTCCCGGCAGTTTTCATTAAAACGCCAAATTGATAACGTTTCCCTGGCACAGCAGTTACCACAAGAGAGGCTGCATGGTTAGATAAATTCCATACATTTCCTTTTACCGCTGGGTCTTGGCTGATCGATGCAGTACCGACCGTTGTTATTGTCCAGTCCGTTGGGTTCGTACCGTCGTTATTCAGGAATAATGGGTTAGCCAGAAGGTTAGCAGTCAGGCCAGCAGCGATTTGTTCGTCAGCCCTTGGGGGAAATGTAGTAGCGGTCCACTGCAACAACCCATCGACCATTGCCTTGCCCATTGCTTTGGCACCTTCACCTGTGGGGTGTGAAGCATCACGGTTGTAGCCAGGCAACCAACTACCGGTTGTTGGATCAACGGTGTACCGATGAAAATCAACTAATGGAAGCCGATACCTCCGTGCATACGCACGCAGCCAATTATTGAGTTTATGCTCATTCGTGCGGCGACCGTCATCACTCCCGTTCGCCTGTGCTGCCATCGTGCACACAACAGGAATGATTCCCGCCCAGCGGAGCTGAAGGAATATCATCTCAAATGCGGGTATTGTGACTTCATCAAGATCAATACCCTGTAAGATGTCATTACGACCACACATTACAGGGCAAAAAGTGGGCTTCGCTGCTATCGCATTGAATAAGTGACTTGCCCAAACTTCACTCACCGTATAACCACCCGTTGCTGAGATACCTGTAACCCTGATTCGCCCAAGAGACTGCATCATGGCCCAGGTATAAAATCCTTTATCATTAAGGCATGGAGCACGGTTTTCGCCCGTATTATTATCCTCTGACCAAGCAACGCCATAAGCAGCAAGCGAATCACCAATTACAAAACAATCGCCAGCGAGTGGGCCTCGATGGTTATGCAACGGTTCCCCCATGTAAATCTTGCGCCCGGTAGTGGGATCTGTAGCAAAGAGAACATCATCATCCAGTGTCAGTTCAGCGAGAGGATAAAGATCGTCAGGTTCTGATACCGCAGTAATCTTTTTTGTCTCTACGCTTTTAGTCACAACGCCTCCTGGCACATTAGTCGTGCCATCAAAACCAAAAAATAAAAGTCCGTCGCCATCCTCTGTTAACCATTCCCCTGGATAGACAGACTCGCTTTCCATCCGTAACCCTTGCGTTCGCGTATCGGTAGATGTAGCCAACGCACTTACCATGTCGAGATATCGCTTATTGGGATATGAGGTGATGAACTCCGCGACACCGCCTTTATTTAGGTAGTAATTGAAGGCAACGACAGACAACGTTGCATCCTGAATGGCAACACGAAATGACTTACCATCAGGTGTGCCCGCTAAACCGGCGATCGTCCCATCAGGGTCTTCTGAGGTGACATAGTAGGTATTGGCGTCCGCGATGTTCTGGGCGTTCTCGGCGGCAGTTTCTGCCCTATCAGCGTCGATAGATACCTGCTCTGCTTTTTCATTAATTCCCTGAGCTGCCTCTACGGCCCCCAATTCAGCTTGTTTAGCCGCTGATGCAGACCCAGCTGCAGAAATAGCACTGCCTTGGGCGGCCTCTGCGTATGCATCTCCAGAAGATGCGCCGGCAGTGCGGCGCTGCCCGAGTGTAACAGAAACCCCTACCACGTCAGTGACTGGCAAACCATTATTAGACATGATTTATTCTCTGATTAATTATTGTGGATATTTAATAGCCAACAGCCATCCAGTATGCTGATAATTCGTTTGAATTCATCCATACATTGAACCCTGAATTATTTTCACCCTGCGCAATAATATTATCCGTTGAGCCTCCGCTACTGGTTACCTCTCTCAGTGTTAATTGAATGCTGAGGACCTTGTTTGGGAATGGTAGAGGGAAACTGACTGGATTTGAATTTGCGCTGCGGTTAACAATGCCACCCTGTGTAATTTTCCCGCTTGAATCCCGCGACCACCAATTATCACCATCAACGTGTAATTCATCAGGTCGATTATTAGGACTGTAAACACGCTGTCCTGATTCGTAAATCTCCACGCCGGTAGATGTGCCGAAATTCCCACCCAATCCCAACCCAAAGGTTCTGCCTGACACATTCGACGTGATTGTGATATTTCCAGCATTATCTGCTGTGATTGAACCTACCTGTACACCGTCAACATTGCGAATGATGAATGCGCCTCCTTGAGTTCCAATATCACCGCGCGTATTAATCGGGCCAGTGATTGTTCCTCCGGTGTACGGAAAAAAATTCTGATTTGATTCAACTTTGCTGTAGGCTCCGACATCAGAAGCGGATAATGAAATATCACCGCCTAGCGGTTTTCCGTTTACCTTTGTTGTTTTTAGTACGTATCTGTCATCCACAGCCGAATTAGTTAAAAACTGGCGAATCGCTTTTTCCAACGAAAGTTTTAAATTTGCTAAATTGCCATCGTCGAGCACATCATCACCAGATTGCTCAGCAATAAAGTTACCGATAACTGCAGCCATCACTGAAGATTGGCGCCATACTTTATTAAGCTCCTCGCTTCTCGCAATACCAGTATTAAACCCAGCGCCAACAGCGGGGAGCACCTCATAATCCGCTTGAGAAAGAACGTTTGAAAACTCACCAGTTGCAAACGGCTTAAAGTCATTCTTCGCCATTTATCCCTCCACTACTTCGTAATTGACGGTGATCCCCATCGGTTTGATCGAGAGATAACCTTGTCTAATAATTTCTTTGGTAATTGCCGGTATGGCTGCGCCACGGGCGGTAATTGTCATGCTCATGTCCAGGTTGTCGGTAAACGAGATTGCAATACCGCCGTCGGGATAGATGGCGGACAGGATGGCCGGCAGCGTTTCGACTGTTCCATCCCAGTTATTTGCGCCAATTTTTGCTCGCAGCACCGTTCGATATGTGTCGTCATCCAGGTCTATATACGCATCGCCCGTGTCATAGCGACCTTTCCACGAGCCCAGATTGAAACCCAGCTCTGGATCATCGAACGAAAAATAATGGTTCACTGCCGGCGCACGTATGCGGCGCCCGCGCCCCACCCATAGGCCAATCACATCAAGCTGCACGCCGACGGCGTCATCAAGATCAAATGCTGGTGCGATGGCGCGCGTGCTGTCTTGCTGGCGCGAGAACGCCTCAGTAGTGGCATTAACGGTGTCAAAATATTTGGGAAACTGGCTGTTATATGCAGGGATTTTTGAGGTGTATTTGTTCGTCATCATGCCACCGTGATAATTGCGATATTCTCCGGCGAACAGGTCGCTGATTCGTTAAACAGGATCGGGATATTGGCCTCGCTCATCGTGACCGCGTCTTTGCCAATGCTGACAGTCATCAGGTCGTAGGTTTTCCCGCTCGCCGTGTTACCGAGATTGGCCGGTACATAGAGTCGCGAGAAATAGACCGTGTCGCCGATATACAGCGTGTTGATGTAGTCGGCCACCGCCGCTTTGATATCCTCGCCGATGTCGCTGGTGTAGCCTGGGAGTACCTTAATTTTTATAGCGGCGTAGATCGGGACTTTAGTCGGCCGGAAAAAGTGGATGGTTTTGTCTACGCCGTAGACATCCTTGACAGTCACGTTCGTGGTGCCGAATGTCGGCGCGCCTGGTGACTTTTTCACAGCGATGATGTTTGCTATTTCTTCAGCGTCGCCGCCGTCCACAACCATCGCAACAGCATGCGCCGGCACGCCGTTGATGTCGGTTTCCGAGGTGTCGTTGTCGTAGCCCTTATAGCGCGTCACGCCGGTGATGTTGGCAATGGCGCCTATCAGCCCCTCCATGACGGTTCGGGACGGTAACGCGACGCTGAGCGCTTGCCGCTGGCGCAGTTCGGCGTCAGTTTCCACCGGTTTGCCGGAGGTGGCCGCTTCAGGGTTCGTGACAGACTGCCAGCCGCGCGTCGGTGTAGCGATTTGCGAAACATCTCCGGGCAGCGCAGTGATGGCGCCCGCCTTCTGCGCCGTCGCGGTTACCACCGCCTGTCCATGAATATCGAGCTCCACCTCTGCCGGTAAATCCCAGAGGTTTCCGGCGCTGTCCCGAACCGAGGCATTTCTGATGACCGTGCCAACCTGGCCGATTAGCCTCACGTCAACAGTGGAATTTGACGGCGCCTTACGGCTGATTCCGTTAATTTTGACGTTGCTCGCCAACCCCGCGCCCGTGCCGGTCGCCGGGCTAAATGCGTTCCAGGTGGAGATCACCGCATTGTTGCCGCCATGCATGGCGTACGCGATCAGCGACAGGAGTGCGCCGTCTTTGCTGTCCGGTTCAATGTAAATATCATCGCCATAGATACCGCGAAAAATCGTCTGCCATCCGGTGAGGATGCTCTGGAAATCGGGTGCACTCATCCCTGCCGCCGTTATTTTTGGCAGCATTGCATCAATGATGTCTTCATACATAGGCTGTTACCGAGGTTTGTCCGTATGCGGTGTTTAGGGTGGCGGTGACAAGCAAATCGCGGGTTTCTACATCCCGCCGGCTCTGGTACTCGACGATCTCCGTTACGTTCGGCGTGCCGAGAATTCGCTCACGGATCACAATGTCGTAGAGGCCCGATGTGTATTTGCCGAGTATTTGCGTCCAGTCGGTGCCGGCGGTTTTGTCGAGGAACCATTCTCCGGTGCGCAATTGCAGGCGGCTAATCACCGCCATCCCCACCGCCTCGGGCGTGTTGATGAAGAAATCACCCTCGCCGCGCCCGAAGCTGTAATCGCCGTTCTTGTCTTCTTTGCGATATCTCACTGCGGACCTCCCGTCTGGCCACCGCCAGTTTCTACGCCGCCGTGTTTGTGCGTCTGCAGGCTGATGCCGCCGGCGCTGACGTCGTTGGTCACGTTCACCGGTCCCAGCATTGTTGCCGTGCCGCCGCCGTCTCCCATGCCCTGCGACAGATTGCCGTTAATCGTCACGTTGCCGTTCAGCACGATCTCGGGGGAGTTGATCTCGGTACCGCCCTGCGCGCTGGCGGTTAATTTCCCCGATGTGATGATGGTAACCGCGTGGCTGCCCGGGTCGAGTTCGATAAATGCGCCCCCGTCGTCGGTGCGCAGCTGCGCGGCACTGGTGCTGACGCCACTGATTTTCTGCGCCTGCGACTGCGGCCCGACGATAGCGAAGGCATCGGATAGATCGTGCATACGCTCGGTCCCCGACTCCTGCACGCCGCCGTTTTGCCACCAGAAATCGATGCTACGGTCGGCAAACACGATGAGGCATTCGTCACCCGACTTAACCGGAAACGTGAGCGTGACGCCCCCGCCGCGAGGGAAAATGACTGGCACATCAACCAACAGCGGCAGACTGGCTGAGTTACCGCCGCCGGCGCTCTCCGGCTCGTAGCCTTTCACCGCTGGCAGCACTACGCAGGTCACCGCGTCAGCGTCAAAGGATTGGATGATGCCTGGAATTGATACGCGCATTTGTGCGCTGATGGCGTCAGCCAGCGCCTGGTCGGCCTGCTGCTGGTCGCCGATCTGTGATTGGAGTGATACGGGCATGAATTTTCCCCATAAAAAAACCCGCCGAAGCGGGTTTAGATAGAGTGAAACGAGTTAGATTTTTTTGCTGAGAACCAGCTTACAATCGTCGTCGCTTAACCCGCTCATTTGGGCGGATTCTGGATAAGAGCAAGACATTTTCACTCTTCTAAACCCAAGGATTGCAAATTGATCGCCCTTGGTGTTCATTAACTCTTTTTCATCACCGCCCTCACGCCTTGCAAATCCTGCCGCCTCGAATCGTGACGCCTTTGATATGGCCGTGTGCACAGGCAGATTTGCATCCAGATCCGGATGATTGGCAAAGAAATCACTTAACGTACCGGCTGAAGCAACTGAAGAAATCAAAATTAGTGAGGCCAAAAGTCCCTTCATGAAATCATCCTTTAACTTTTACGCAATCATAGGTCGCGTACTGGCGTGGCGCGTCCATGCTAGCTTGAAGAAGTTGCACGTTAAGAAAACGCTTTTTACCATCGCGTTTGATGTACTCCATACCTAGCCATTTGCCCGGCTGGTTTGTGGCGACTCGCCATTCAAATTTGGTGTTGTCGTCATTTGGCGGATTTGTCAAATATGTGACCTTCTGACTTTCAGGGCGCACACCGTTAATGTGCATAAAGCCATCATTGCTTGGTGTTAATAAAAAATCCCCACATCGCACATCTGCTGTGGCATTTATTGAAAATGCAGCTGCGAACAAACACAGAATTATCCTTTTCACATCCCCCACCTTATGACTGTCTTGAAAGCGCCGAATTGCTAAGCATGTCAGCTGAACCTCGCGCAAAGCACATTAAATCCATGTACCACGCCTGGCCCCGTGTGTCGCCAGTATAGTCGATAGCTTTCACGATATACACGCCATCCGTCGCAACGCTGGCCGGCTGCTGCAGGCTACCAGCGACAACCCGGTTTCCATTTTGGTCGGTTTCACTGATACGGCCGCCGGACTGGGCAACTTCACTATCTGAAAGCGAGGCACGGTAAACCGATGCCTGGTCAAGCTGGATCAGGCCGTTGATGCGAATGTTCGGGTTAATCAGGCAACGCACGTTAACGCCAGCCCCCATCGTCTGCTGTGGCATGCCGATCAGGCCGGTATTGCTATTCAGCAAGATGGCCTCGTAAATGTATTTGTTCTCGTTGACCATCTGCAGCTGCCCGTCGATCAGTTGCCAGGTGGCCTTGCACATGCCGGCGACCGAGTCCATAACGTCGCGTGCGGATTGGAACAACGACAGTCCACGGGGGAAAACCGTGTCGGGGAAAGTACCGGTGATCCCCTGAGTGATGCCGTAGGCGCTAAAGCTTTTCAGCGCCGCGCTGTGCATGTCAGCCACCGTGTAGCCGGCGGCGAGCGTGGTGTTTACCGTCGCATAGAGAAACGCCTCATGATCGCCCACAGCTTGAATCAGCACCCAGGAATCCGTCGGGTTGTCTTTGCCAGTGATCGTGAAGCGGAGATCACCTTCAAAAATCAGCCCGAAGTTTTGGCCGTCCCGCTGACCTGATTTCGCCGGGTCTACCTGGCGCGCCACGCCGACCTGACTGGCGTCGGCATCAGGCGCAATACCGTCATAGCCGGCAATCATCCGGATTTTGGAAAACTCGCTGCCGAGAATACGGTTCTGGGTATCCGGCGAAAGGTTGTAAATTTTAACGTTGGCGACGCGTGGCCACTTCGTGTCTGCCCACTCAATACGAAACGTGACTTTAAAATCTGACAAGCTGATGCCGCTGCCCTGCTGGTCTAGCAGCTGCAGCTCAAAATGACGCATCCAGTTCTGGCTCATTGCCTACTCCTGTACAAAATATAGGTGGCTACCGATCCCGAGGTTGGTTTTCGTCGGCAATTCCGGTTCATTGTTGTCAACCATGACGATCAGCGCACCGGTGAACCCCAGGTGCGCATGCTGCGCCAGCAGGTTGGCACCAGGCATTAGCGGAATTCCGTTCACCAGTTCTGCGCCGGCACTGTCCAGTAAGTCGAGGATCCACCCAGCCTCATCGCGCCAGGAGAGCCGCATGTTCATCTGCTGTCCACCCAACGCGATCCCGAATTGCTGATTATCCGGTGTAAGCGGTACTTCCTGAATATTCATCCGCCCCCTCCCAGTAGCGCCAAAATCCCCCGCTGCCCCTGTGAGAGCAGGCTTTCGTTAATGGGTTTTGCTGATTTTGTGCCAGAGTTCTGTACGGCTGACGTGCTCACCCCGTCAGCCATATTTGCCTTGTCCGCTACTGTGACGCTTTGTGTTCGGGAAATAATGACGTTTCGCAGCGTAAGCGAGCACATCAGCACGTTCTCGCTGATTTTGTCGGTGGTGACGTCCAGCGACTTGATCAGCATGTTCTGGTACTGGCGCTTACCGGTGGTGACATCAAAAGGAATTCGGCTTTCCTGCAACGCCACCAACTGCTGATAAACCTCACGTGGACTGGTTCCAAGGGACAACCCACTATTGAGGTTAAACATCTGCGTGGTGTCCACCCCATCTAATAACGAGCCACCGCCGGCAAAACCTAATTCCATAGTGACTTCTGGGGGGCGCTTGTAGGCGTGGTCGCTGACCGGCGCGCCATCCTCAATCGGGTGTTCAGTTATTTCCAGCGTGTCGCTGTGCTTTTCCGAAATCGTGACGCTGGGAACAATGGCGCCGATCTTCCGGGTCTGCTGTGAAAACAGAACGGAGAGAATATCCATTATTGCGGCCTCGCATAAAGTTGCTGGGTCAAACGAGAGTTAACACCGGTCTGACGGTCAGCAACCTCCATCCCGGCGCGTGCTGGGTCGCTGACACCGTGTATGTGGATGTTAGTTTCCTGCTGCACAGTGGCGCCGCCAGAGCCAGGCATGTTGCTGAGCACTTTCGGGATGTAGTTCCGCGTCTCCTCCGGCATTAGCCCCATGCCATGCTTCTGAACGTTGCCGATCCCCCAGTTATAGGATGCCAGCGTTTTTTCAAGGTCGCCGCCATTCATGCGCAACAGCATGCCGAGATAACGCGCGGCAGCATCAGCAGACTTGGCCGGGTCGAAAACGTCATTTCCACGCAGCCCCATGTCCTTTGCAGTTCCGGGCATAAACTGGAACATTCCTTTTGCGCCAGCGCCAGAAACTGCGAACTGATTACCACCCGACTCGGTCAGCGCGACGCTGCGCAGCAGCCCCGCTGGCAGGTTGTACATTGCCTCGAGCTGCGTCAATTTAGGCTGTAGCCACCCCAGCAGCGCTGCGCCAGCTTTTGTGGCCTGAGGACGACTCACCCGGCCTGATGAACGTCCGATCAGGCCCCCGGATTGAAATAGTCCCTCATTACCCGCGTGTAACGTCCCCTTTAACCAGTTACCAATATCGTCGAACGTCAGTAGTGGCTGGTCAGTTTCACGCTGGCTCTGCATCTTTTTAACGAGGTATTCGCCTGGCGATACCCCCGCCTTTTCTGCCGCCTTTTGTATTTCATTGACCTTGTTGAAAAGCTCTATAGCCAGGCCAACAGCGATAATTTTCCCAGAGAATTTAAATAGCCCACCGAAAGCTTTGCTTACCCCTGTGACCGCCTTAATCATTTTGGCAGCCCATGTAACAGCCATGTATCCTGCCAAAATCTCCAGCGCAGTCTTCCAGCCACCGACGCCATCTTTCAGATCGAGCAGCTTGTCTCGTAGCCAAATCATGGCCGCTTTCGCCTGGGTAATTGCCGGCTCCCATTTGGCCCAGTCGATGAGGCTTTTTCCGCCCTCTTTCCACGTCTGGTAATCGTCCCACAGCAGGCCAATACCGACGATCAACGCGGTTATCATCCCGATAGGGGACATCAGGAATGCGCTGTTCAGAATTCGCCACGCCAACAGCAGCGCACCAAACACGCCGATCAGTTTCCGAGAGCCAGAATCCAGACTTTCCCACCACTCGATCACCTTATCGATCGCTTGGTAGCCACGATAAAGCATTCGCCCGAACACCTCAGCCAGCCAGAGAACCCCCTTCACTGTTTTGGTGATGAAGCCCTCTATCTTCGGGAAGTTGTCCATGATCCGCTTGCGAAGGTTATCCAGCGAACCGCTCAGGCCTCCGGCGAGATCAGAACCGATTTTGTCTTTTGCCATGCCCAGCAGCGCAGTAAGGCTACGCATTGAGGTCATGAATTTATTGGATTGCTGCGCTGCGCGGTCGGCGTTCAGTCCGGTGGCCTTGAGCATACTCTGGTAATCAGCAGTGAAACCGTTGATACCGCGACGCATGGAGAGCAGTGTATTTTCGTCAATGCCCAGCATCTGCGCGTACTGGTTTGCACGGTAATACGGCATGCTGCGCAGCTTATCGCCGACACCGGTAAAAATGGCGGCGGTGTCGCGCATCTGTCCGTTCGCGCCGCGCGTCTGCACGCCCAGGCGGTTCAGGAAACCTTCGGCCCCCGGATTGTTGCGGATAAAGCGGGCAAGACTCTCGAGCGAACCCTGCGCGGCCGCCGCATCCGATCCAGTTTGTGACGCGGCATAACCCAGGGCGCGGATGCCGGCAACCGACGCGCCGGTACGCTGGGAGGCAAAATAGACCTTATCCAGCCCGCTCGCGATTTGCGTGGTAAATCCGACAATCGTCAGCGCCGCCCCTTCCACTGCGGCGCCCATTTTGAGCACGTTCGCGGTGACGCCGGCGACGACAGCCGAGAATTTCCGCTCACCGGCAGAGTCGATTTCGAAGCCCAGCGAAATCAGAAAATCCTTGATGGTTTCAGCGTTCATTGGTCCTCTCTCCACCTGGCGATCCGGGCCTCGTTATCCGCCTTCATGTCCAGGTAATCGTTCATCAGCGCAATGTCGAAAAGGTCGATGCGCCCATCCTTGAGCGCCTCAAAGCTGCACAATCCAGCATCAACCGGGCGGAGAATGTAATCCTCTCCGCCTGGCAACACATCCAGCGTTAAACCGGTGCCGGGACGTCCGTCTCGCTGTCGGGGAGTGCGGGCAAAAAATTTCCCAGCGAATTCCCAACCACCCGGGCAACGATCTGCAGCATGTCCATCAAATCGATGTCATCGAACATCAACTGGCTACTGGTGAAAATTGCGGTGTAGCTTTTACCCGTCTCACGCGACACCACCGCCAGGCAGGGATGAATAATCGCGTTACTGTCCTCGTCGCTGAGGTCGGACAGCGTGTTGGCGATCACCGGCAGCGCCACTTTTAGTGCCTCTTCAATCGTGATTTGGCCGGATTTCAATTGGCGTAGAACTTTGATTTCGCCCAACAGCCCAGACAGCAGCGGAAGCAGCTTGCGGGAAACTTTCAACTGTTCAAAAACACTTAACTTGGCCGCGCGATACTTCAGGCCTTTAATTTCAAATTCCATGATTACCCCTTAAAACGTGCCGAGCAGTTGGTCGATCTTGATGCAATCGAACACCCAGGCGACGGTGTTCCCGTCCTTGGCATTCTGCCAATCTGGCTGCTTCTGGAATGCCACACCGCGCGCGGTAGTGACGTCATTACTGGATTTGTTGCGGATCACGATAACGTTGTTCCCCCATGTCTCCGACGAAAGCGACTGGGCGTTATACATCACGGATAATTTCGCGTTCGTCGGGCTGGTTTTGAGCAGGTTCACGGTGATCGTGCCGGATTTGCTCGCATGCAAGCTGTGCATCCCCTCACCATCGGCCCCGGTAGTCATGGTGTTCTTGTTTTCCGACATGGCGACCGTGATCCCCTCGTCGGAGGTCGCAGCACCGTTGCCGAGGTCAATCGAACCGCCTACTCCAGTAAGATTGCCGGACACATCCAAAAAGCTATAAGTTGGCATTTACCGGCTCCTTAGCGGTTAACGTTGATGATGACGTCGCCAAAATGTACGGCGCCGGCCAGCTTGATCCCGACCTGCATCACCGGCGCTTTTCGTGCCTCACGCTCTGCCTGCGCCTGTTGTGCGATCGGCGGTGAGTAGGCGTAATAGCCCTTGGTCAGGGTGTCGCCGGTATTCAGCGCGCCAAAGCTTTCCCCACCCCATACGCCCGGAGCTATCAGGCCATTTTCTGCCCCCTGCGCCAGCGAAGCCTCGACGTTGGTTAGCAGATCAGTGATACCCTCGTCGGTCTGCGGGACTTTCGTCGGACTGGTGTAGAGACGGTTGTAGTAGTTGGTCTGGACGTAGTTCTGCAGCCAGTCGAGGCCGTGTCGTTCGTCGAAGAAGTCGGCGTTACACATCACCCCTTCCTGCAGGATCGCCGTGTCGTTGTCGTAGTTGACGAACACGTTGCAGTTTTTCGCCTGCAGCGTCAGTGCCTGGGTCTGCGTCAGAGTTTCGGCGACGATGCCGGGTTGCTGTTTGAATTTGATGGTGATCGTAGTGCGCCAGCCGGCAAAATTAACGGTAAAGGCACGTCCAAGAATTGACACGGCAGCGTACGGGCTTTGGCTGGAATACTGTACGCATGTGGTGCCAAGGAACGCGGCTTTCAGACGGCTGGCAATGTCCGTGTTGTTGTCAGCATCCAGCACCGCGGTGTTCTGCGTGGTGTGGGCATAGATACGGGAAACGCTGTCAGATTGGATCTGCTCGGCAACTGCCATCACGTCATCATCAGAAATCGTTTCGGCGATATATAGCCCGTACCATTTTGAAGATAAATCGATAAATTTCGCCACGCATTGCTCGATGGTTTCCGCCGGCTGTCGGGCGATAATTTTCGCGCCGGTGCCTTCAAGAATTCCCATTAGCGCGGAAATATCGGTGCCTGTGGCGTTAGGTGTTGCGAATCCAACCGCAGACGCCTCACCGGTGGTTTTCGATGCAACCACAAAGCGCGCGTTATTCGCGTCCCAAATCACGGTTGCCGCAGTCAGTTTTTCCGCCACGCGGGCGGCTACGCCATTCAGATTGGTTTCCGCTGACAGGTCCACGCCGGAAACCGTTTTAACCGTACCGTCAACGCTGATTTTCATCGCGCCATCGGTCACCGCGGTGAAGTTGGTCATCACCTGCTGCGCAGTGGTCAGGATTGCGCCGCGCAACACTGCGGCCGTATCCTCCTTCACCCAGCGGCCGACATATAAGTCGATGGGCTGCGGACGCTGCCAGTAGTACACCTGCGCTGCTTTAGCTTCCGGCGATAAAATACCGAAATCTGTTTGCACACCGGCAATGCCAGAATAGGCGCGCATCCGCTCGCTGGCGTCGATCACCGGTGAAGCACCGATAATCAGCAATGAACCAAAATTTCGAGCCTGCGCAGCGCGCAAGGTCATATTAATCGAGACGCCGACGACGTTTCGAACAGGTAACCCCTGCTGAGCCATAAATTATTCTCCGAAGAATTTAACAGATGCATCCACCAGCGACTTGATGCCGTATTGGCGAATGACTTTGCGGCGCAGGCGCACGGCGATGTCGTACCGGCGCACCCACTGATTGTTGATTAACTCTGGAAGGTTCAGGATCCGCCCGCAGTCCAACAGGGTCAGGTTGACGGCCTGCAGCTCGTCATTGTTCTGAGAGACGAACAGCCCATTACGGAATTGCGTTGCGACTGTCATCCCTTGCGGGCCGTAGAAGCAACACAGAATTTCGATGGTTTCATGCGACCACTGCTCGGCGCTTTCTTCGCCCTGGACATATGCCGGGTAGGCATCGTCAGGCACACTGGTGATGCCGAATGCGCACCAGGTAGTGCCATTCTTTGGTATCTGGATTTGCGGGTCGGTCCAACGCGGATAGACCACGTTTTTATCCAACCCCGTCAGCCCGCGGATCCAGCGGCTAAGCAGTCGCTCCAGTTCCTCATCGTATGCAGGGCCGCCACCTGTGGGGGTGAGATACCCGGGTGTTGTGCTGTCGTTCACTTAACCCCCTTCTTGCCCCACCAGCTCGCAGTGGGCCTGGACAAACCCGGCGCCATAGCGGGTATAGGGGTCTACGAATGTCACCCGGTACAGTCCGCCGTTATACACGACAAGGTCGGCATCAAGGTTAGGGCCATCGGCCGCACTCTTGCGTCCCTGGGTGAGCCTGAATTGCGTCACAATAAGAATGGCCCCGTTGATGTTCTGGCCGGCGGCCATGCGCCTTGCTTCCAGTGACCGATCAACGGTCACCACACCAGAGAACGGGATTTCTTGCTGGGTGTTCACCGGGAAGTTGTCGTCGTCCGTCGTCTGTACCTGCCGGCGGCAAATCAGCGATAGGTCAGCAAAATCCGGATCCAGCAGCACCTCAGTAACGTCGAGTAGCGGCATTATTTATTTACTCCTTACCACGTAAGTTATTGAGCGCAGCAGGTAGCCGTGGGCGTAGAGCGGCTTATCGCCTGGAATGCCCTGGGCGCGGCGGTTGCCCTTCGTCATATCTGAGAGGGGGTGAAGACGATCGCCAGCACCAATGACCGCCTTGGCGCCGTCCCTCGCAATCTGGCCTGCGCTTTCAAGTTCCCGCTGCGCAGCATCCGCATTACCGTTCAGGGCAGCCACGGCCGCCGCCTTCAGGTGCTCGGTGGTTCGCGGTTTGGTGTCCTCGATACCCATGTCCAAAAACGGTCGCGGCGGCAGCGTGACGGTTTGGCCGCCGAGCTGCACCGTGGCACCGGCAGACTGCAGATAACCGATCTCCGCGTTGTTCAGGGCTTCCCCATCCTCGCGCGTGGCGTTGGCCTCTGGTATGCCCACCAGCACATCCATTTTTGAAAGTGAGCGCAAAGACGAGAGAGCCGATTCGGCGTTATCCTTCCTGACCTTAAGCCCGCTTTTCATAGCTGCCGCCCGCCGGCACCGAACATCGTGATCAACTGCCAGAACTCTGCACCGTAGCGCGTGTTGTTCCAGAAACCAGCATCGGGGTTGAGGGTTGAGCTCGTGTCATAACTCACGCTGACCTTATCCACTGATTTTGATGTCTGAACGCCGCTGGCCGAGCCGCCTGAACCACCGACCGCCGCTGAACGCTTATCCTGAGCAAAGAGCGCCATGTAATGGGCCACGAACAACTCCACCAGGTACGGGAAAATCTTGGGGCCAGTAATTTTCTCACTCAGCAGGATGTCCGCCAGGTTAAGGCGAAACTGAATCTGCACCTCTGGGTAGGCGACAGTATCAGCGAATTGCGGGAAGTCTCGGCGAAAGTCTGCAGGCGTGGGCAGTGAATTATTTCTTGGCTGCTCCATTGGTTTTCTCCAGTCTTGCAGTCAACTCTGCCACCTGAGCATTCAGTTCAGAGATCTGATCATTACGCTCAACCAGCCCGGCGGCGGCTGCCTGCAACTGCTCAGTCTGCTCTGCCACCTTGTCCTGTTCCAATTCCAGAAGCCTCTGCAGTTCGGTTACCTTGGCTTCCAACTCAGTGATGCGTTGCGCGCCGACTTCGTCGATATTCGGTTGGGTATAGTCGCCCAGCGCTTCGGTGTGCGCTTCGACAAACCAGTGAGTGGCCACGGCCTCGGGAACATTGTGGCGCCCCTTGCCGAACTCCTGCACCGAATTATCCGCGTGAGTGAGCTTGAAAGGAGTGTGAACGTGGATCGAAACCAGCTTTTCTTTTGTCATTTTCGGAATCCTTCAGGCCCCCGAAGGGGCCGATCTGGTTATCAGATGCCGTCCACATAGGACAGGGTTTCTTTGTACACCGGCTCAACCGCACCAAGCTTGGCGTAGTAGGTGGCAATCTGGTAAAGGCCGCGGTACTGGATCGGCACGCTCTGCAGCGGAACCAGAGGGTAGCGGACATATTTCTTGTCGTTGGTGTAGGCCGTCATGCGGTCTTTGCCACCCACCCCGCGCCCCTTCAGCCATTTAACCGCCTTGATCTCCAGCGGCACGCCGTTTTGGTGGAACGCGATGGTGTTCACGGCCAGATAGGTCAGCAGCGACTGGTTACCTGCTTCAGAAACCTTACGGCTCGCCAGCAGGGAATATTGCTCCGGCGGGATACGCAGATCGGACGGCACGACGGAATAACCCGACGCCGACCAGGAAGCAGCCAGAATGCTGTTCACGCTGTCCAGAATCTCGTCGTTGGTTGACACCGCCCAGGTCTTCGGTGCGTTGTTCAGGTTCACGCCGACGAGGTTGAACAGCCCCTTAAGGCCTAAAGCCGCATCACCGATATACACTTGCTCATCGTTGTCCATCTGCCACTTGAGCTGCATACCCTCATATTTCTGGGTATCGATAGGGCGGCCAACCTGCAGCGCTGCTTTCAGTTCAATAACGGTCCAGCCCAATTCCATGCCCCACAGGTTCAGTGGGTTGCCGTCTTTACCGATATCGACATTCACGCCAGCGATGGCGGTAGAGTCTTTACCGATCCAGTTTTTACCGTTCGGGTTTGCACCCGTACCAGCGGCGCCGAAACTGGTCTTTGTCCAGCTCGAGATATCGTCGGCGATAGAGACATCCTCACGCAGCTGGATATCGCGGCTCCAGGTATACCCCACCAGCGGCAAGTTCAGCGTTTGGTCGAGGCGTTCCAGCTCACCGATGAGAAACGCACCGGAGCTATCAACGGTTGCCTGATCAAAAGTAATCATTCTTTTTCCTTAAATCTTCCAGGAGATTTCGGTGTTGCCGTCGGCATCGCCGGCGCCAGTGAATTCTGCGTTAGGCAGCAAAACGGTTTTGTCGGCAACCAGCGTCGCCATGAAGCCGCCCAACGGAACATCGATAGAGGCATCAGGTGAAACGACGATGTAGACCGGTGCCCCCTTCTTGATGGTGCTGGCGTCCGAACCGACGTTAACGGTCATGTAGCCACGCTTCATTGCGTCGCCGGGGAAGTTCTTGCCAGTGCCAACTTGACGCACCATGTCAGGCTGTGAGGTAGTTGGATAAGGCCGCACATAAATGCCCTTCACTTTATCGGCGGTGTCGCCATCAGCCAGCGGCACGAAAAAGCCATCAGTATCGAGCTTGCCCGCCAAGCCATACGCCGGGAAGGCGTTGTCGGATTTCAGAATCACCGGCTCAACGGTTAAATCCTGCGGGCGAGAGATAGCCCCGGCAATGCCCACAGGCATCCGGTACAGGTATGCAGTCATTGTTTTATCCTTTTCGGTTAGACCAGAAGTCGGCGTTTTGCTTGTTCAAGTCGGAAATTTTTGGGGTGCCGAGATTTGGGCGCGCTGCGTCGCCAGTGGTAGAGCGGGTGTTGCGACCTTTCGCAATTTCAGATACTGCGTTGAAAGCCATATTTACCGACTGTTTCGGCAGTTTGCTGATGTCAGCATCACCCACCACTTGGCGCACCAGAGTTTTTTCAGCGGCCGACAGTACATCGCGCTTAAAGGCGGTTGGCTTCATCTTGCGGCTGAGATCGATGCCGGGAACGATGACCTCTGCGCGGTATGCCGAGTCGCCGGTGATGGTGGTTTCTTCCTCATCGTCCTCACCGTCGCCGGTGGGGTCTTTTTTATCTTTGTCTTCAGGGTCATCGGCGTTATCGCCGGTGGTGGTCCCCTCCAGTTTCGCCAGCAGGGCTTTCAGCAAGGTTTTGATATCGTCCTCACCGTCGCCGGTAACTTTACCGCCCATCTCCGGATCTTTGTCCGGCAAAGGCTGCTGTGGTGAAAGGTTGATATTGAGGTTTACGCCGCTCGGCAAATCCCCCTCATCCCCCGTTACGGCTGCCGGCGCTGAGTCCAGCAGTTCATTCATCGTGTCCGCGTCGCCAGTCTTGGCGGCGAAACGAAGGCGCTGTAGCCAGCTTTTCTTTTGAGTTGCCATTGTGTCTCTGTCTCCAATTGCACAACGATTTCCGGCTCTGCCTTTTGGAACAAGAGCCACATGGTTTCCTGTGATGTCCACCTGGTCAGCTTTGCCAGGGGCCGTTTGTTCGTACTCTGCGTCATAGCCACACGAAACCTGCCGCAGACCGTCGTCGATCAGTTGGATGGCGTATTCGTCTTTAACGATGAGGTCAGCCAGCATCAAATCGGATTGATCACCGGTACCGCGCCTAACGTTCTGTAGATGGCCGTGCGCCAAATCCTTCCAGTTCTGCGGATTGACCAGTCGGATGTTCCCGTCCTCGTCTTCCGGGTGAAGCACCGTAATGCTCATCCCTTCGAATGACGCCAGGGTCGTCGGGTTGAATACCTGCTCAGGTGAACGCGTGACGATGATTTGGCCGGCGGCGTTTGGCGTCAGATTTGGCAGGTCTGCTGCGGCATATACCTGCGTACCGGTTCGGGCGACAGCCACGTCCTTGCACAGCAAGCCACCATCAGCCATTCGATAGCGGGTCTCGCCCAACTGGGTATTGAAGAAATATTTCATGGGTTACCTGCTGAATGGCGGGCATAAAAAAACCGCCCAGCGGCGGCCTGTCATTTTCTTGGTCCGGGTATATGAACCTCAGACCAGCATTTGCAGTTTGGCAGGCATCCTGCATGGCCAGTCATGCCGTCCAGCGTCGGCGGGTTGTGCCAGTACACGAATTTATCCCGCATTTTTTTATGCGAGGGCCGCGTACCGGCCCCCTCGATGCGCCACCAATACCCCTCCGAGCCAACTGACAGCGCGCGGGCCTGCGTGAGTGCGCCAGTAGCGCGCCCGATTTCGGTATGAGCAATCATCTTCGCCCTACCGGCAGCAACGTTGCCTGACTGCATAATCATTTCGTACAGCGCGTCGGGGCGCTCGCCGTTGATGGTTGCCTCTATCGCGCGCTGCTGTATCTCACGGACACGATCTGCGGCTTCCAGCGGCAGGGATTTCATCAACTGGATTTGCCGGTAGACAATGTCCTGCGTCACCTGGCCGATCGGCGTGTTGCCGACCACATCCCGCAACCCCTCCGAAATTTGCTGCGACACTGACTTCCACTGGTTCCACTCTTCACGCTCCACCTGCAGGAACATCTTCTGTCCGACCATTGCCGCCCAGTCATTCAGCACATGCGAATAGTCGATAAGGTGTTCGGAAACAGTGTTAGCGCTTGTCTGGGAACCATCGTAAGAACCAGTTACGATCTGATTTATTTGACTCACTATCCCCAGTAGGCTTTTCTGATACTGGATTTCTGAACGCCGGCGCAGGGCCGGTTTCAAGTTCAGGCTCCTCATACTGCGACTGCGCATTTTCAATATCCTCATCGGTGATCGATGCGCCGATGCCGGTGACGTCAGAGTTTTCGCGCAAATCAGTCATCGCAGCCTTTGGTGTCATCAACCCGTCAGCCAGCGCGGTGCTGATGGCGGTAACGGTGTTCACCGCCACTGTCGAGCGGTCAACGTCGGACATCTGCCAGAGCGGGTTGAACTCAAAGGTGAAATCTTCCGGCAATGGCTTGCCAAGCTCAGATCGGTGCATGATATCCAGCACTCTCCGCAACGGCAGGCGCAGGCGGCGCTCTTGCAACGAGCTGACGCGGTCGTAGTAGTTGGCAAGGTCAGCGTCGCCAGTTGAGAATCCTTTCGGTGACTGTCCGAACAGGCGCACCAATGGGATACCGACAGCGCCACTGATCTGTTCAGCAAACTGCGAAATAACGTCATCCAGCCCGCTGAAACTATACTGATGAGTTTCGAACTTATCCTTGGTATCCATGAGCGTCATACCTTCGTTGCTCTGGAACTGACGGATCAGGTCGATGTTTTTCAGCAATGCCTCGAATGCGGGGCCACCCAGCGCGATGAGTTCCCGAAGTTTCTCCACGCTATAAGTGCGCAGGTGCGCTTTATAGATCAACTGCGCTGCGCCGACAGTGGCGCTATCGAAAGCTGTCAGCCTGTCCCAGATGCGCTCTACAACCGACATCCCCCACTCGTTCTCGGTGATTTTCTGCTGGTAAGGCAGCGTCACGCCGTCAAAGCGGATCAGGCGGCTGTGATGGATACGCCAGGCAGGAATTCCCGCGCCTGTGGTCACCACGTCGTAGAACTCAGGTTTACCGAGATCTGGCCCCATCTCTTTGATGCGCCGGGTCAGCACCGGGTTAATCATCCAACGGTCCAGCGGGAGAATGCCTTTAAACTTGCCCTCTCCAATCGTCTCCAGCCGCAGAGGGGTGAAAGGTGCCTGCCCCTCTATCATGATGAAGCCGACCGCGCCGCCGTAGAGTCGCGACCATTTCAGCACATCGTTCAGTGCATCCCAGATCTGCATCTCGTCCAGCTGCGACTCAATAATGCCGCGGTCTTTTGCATCGATTTCTGACGTGATGCGAATGCCCTTGCGGGTCATATCATCAGGGATGGCGTCCACCGCTTCACCAATCACCCACGACGAGCGATAAGACCATTCAACCATCATGCGGTTGCGGCTGGTGAAGTTCGGCCTGTAGGCTGATGCTGAGTGCTGGTTAGAGGTCTGCATCCCAACACGGGCCACAAAGTTTTCGTAGCCGTCAGCTGTCGCCTGCGCCGTCCTCTTCGTGGTTGCTTTATTTCGTGCCATCAGGCCTGTCTCCCTAGCAGCTCCCAGATATTCAGGGCTGAATTCATTGGCGCGTAACTGATCATCACCGAGTCGGCCAGGTTAGGTGACTTGGTGCCGTCAGGCTGTTTATCCACGACGATTTTCCCCACCCCGTTAATGGAGTAGGTCGGCTGTGAAAGTTCGATAATGAGTTTGTCTTTGCTCTCCATGTTGCTGCTGATGGAGATGATCTCGTCAGGGTCATAAGGCATCTTCTCGACCACTGCACGATAGGTGTTTTGGAACAGCTTGCGCAGTCGCCACCAGCTTTGTGCTTTGGCGTTGGCAAAGAAATCCTTATTCAATCGCGCCGCCTGCCCGTTGTCACCGCGCACGGCTTCATCATCGGGATCGAACACTGCACCACTGCCCCGGAATGGGGTGGCAAGAATCGACGGCCGGCGGGCGGCTTTACGCAGTTCGTTGATAGCGCGTGCGTCACCGCGAACACCGGCCCCCAGCCCGTCCTCATCGAATCGAAATTCTTCGACGCTGTCGGACTCGCAGTAACCAAAAACCTTTTCGACGGATTGGTAAATGTCACTGCCGACACCAGACCACTCGCGGACGTTCTCCAGCAGGAAACCGTGGCGGGTTGAAAATGCGTTTTTGTCCTTACCCTCGTCAGCCACGTCCATCGCACCCAGACGTTTACCGGTTGGTTGTATGCCAAGCTTGATGTGTGCATCGACGGCGGCTTGCACCCAGTCTGACGGGATCAGCACGCCCTCAGCGGAGGCGCTATAGTTGAGGTCGAGTTCCTGCGCTACCACCACCGGGTTATCGATCTTGTCGCATTCTTTGCGATACCAGGCATCATCCTTGCGTGGGTCACTGCGCCAATGAAACGTGAACACCGGGATTCTCCCGCTGTGACGCTTCTGGGCGAAGGGGTTAGCCATGCCGTTCACCGAACTCAGGTCAATGCGGCAGCGCGTGGTTTGCGACAGGGCAGCATCAATCAGCAGCGGGCGCTGCAAGAACGCCGCCTCATCCACCAGGTAAAGCGTGGTGCGGTCACCGCGCCCGATGTTGTCGCCAGCCTCGCCCTTGATTACAGCGCCCGTATCGGGGAATTCAACGCGCATGTAAGGAGCGTGTTTCTTTTCGTTCCAGCTGCCGCGAAACTCTACCGGCAGCGTTTCAACGAATTTGCGTGCCTTCCAGAACAGCGCCTTCGGGTCGCCGGTGCTGTCCACGTACTCCTCTTTACGGGAGCCGAAACCAATCACCATTTCTTTGTTGAACAGACACAACGAGCAGGCCAGGCCGATCGCCGTCCAACTGAGCCCCATCTCGCGGCTCTTTTCTGTAATGCCGTTCTCCATCTTTTCCCGGCGGTCCATTATCCAGTGGATCCACTCCTCCTGTTTCGGGAACAGCAGAAACGGAATGGTCACCGGCAGGCCGTAGTCGATGTTGCGGGGGTCAGTGGTCATCCCCCAGTCGATGATGAACTGGGCCGGGTTGGTGCGGTAGAACTCACGAATAGCCGGCAGTGATTCCGGGTTTGCTCTGATGCGCTGTAGGCGCTCCATCCGCCATTCGAACACCTGGGTGTAATCTGGTTTTTTGAAGTCGAACGGGAATGGGATTGGCATGATTGCAACCTTAAAAAGACTTCAAAGTAAATTTTCACTCAACCCGAAGTGCTCACTTTTTCAGCTATATTTAATTTGCCTAAACCAAAGAAAATATTGCATCCCGATATCTGGAGATTCTATATGTCTGATGAAACCTACAAACCGACACCTGAAGAAGAAGAAACTGCAAGAAAAGTATCCCTGGCTCTTGATGAGTTAATGCAAGGGTTTAATGAGGTTTTGGAAAAACAAGGATTTTCAGGGCTGTATATGAAATCGTTTGAACTATCAAAAAATCCTGGGGCAGCATTTGCCGGAGCCTGTTGCTGTTGTGGGGCAAGTAACGTGTGTTGTAACGGTGCCTGCTAATTTCAAATGTACGGGGGTGTTAAACACCCCCTGTTTACCCCATCATTTTACGATAAAACTCCGCCGCCTCTTCTGTCGTCATGTTGACGCTCTCGGTTTTAACAGGGCCACCGTCCGGGCCACTCAATTCCGTCTTGTTCTTCACCATACCCAGGTGCTGCGCAACCATCTTCAGCGCGTCATCCTGATTGCGGGTGATTACCTCAATTCCGAACTTGCCCTCTTTGATACCAGCGAACAGGCGGCGAGCTGCGCCCTTCAGATCACGAGTGTCGTGGAAATGAGCGCGCCCCTCTCCTGCGCCGTTGCATCGTGGGCAATCAGGGTTCGGATCCAGCGTAGCGTCGAACCCATAACCGCCGTTGTCTCGAGGTGCCGGCTTCTTGGCTGTCTTAGCTTTCTCAGCCGCCTCTTCGTACTCCACGGCATCCCGCCACTGGTACTGAAAGCCGAAACCCCAGCAATGGCGGCAGCATAGCCGGCGATATTCTGTAATCTGGTTTACGTCAGCTGTGGCGATATCCCACCACATTTTCAGGACTGCATCTTGGGTTATCTGCGTCCGTCGTTCACGGGCTTCCAGCGCGTCGCTGATAGCGCGGCTCACCTTAGCGTTTCTATACATCCGGCTTGCGCTGACGTAGGCCGTGTTGCCTTCGCCCTTCCCGCCTGCCCGTTTGTATGCCGCGGTCCTGTTCAGGTCGATGAGGTACTCATTCACGAACCGCCACTGCATATCGTTGAGCCCATATTTGTGCGGGTCTAACCCTGGCTCCTCGTCATCCCCGTAATCGACATACGGAATGATTTCATTGTCCGGGGTGGGTACTTCTGTGTTGGTTTCAGGACTGGTGCACACCTTTCCTTTTTGCGTACCGTTTTTGCGTACCTGCGTACCAGTCTTTTCACTGCGTACCCAGCCATGCTTTTTGGCGCGCTTCCTGATAGCCCCTTCACTGATGCCGTATATCTCTGCCATCTCACGGAGAGAGAGCTGGCCGGCACAGTAATCGCGCTCAAGGCCGCTTTCTTCCGGTTTTGACATAGCGTTCTCCATAAAAAAGCCACCAGCCTCTACCCCACAGCGAGCCGGGTAGATTCGGTGACTTTGCTTTGCGCATTACGCAGCGTCCAGGTGGGCGCTCTGTGATGGGCAATAAAAAACCGCCCGGAGGCGGCTTTGTCTCAAAAGTCTAACTTCTTAAAGACATCTTGAGCTTTCTTTTCTTGCTCTTTTAATGCTGTTTCTTGCGCATCTAGAACTATTTTTTCCTGAAGAATATGCTCTTCATAATTCCGTGTAGCCATAACGAGCTGCTCTTTCAATGCATTAATTTGACTTTGCAATTCAACGAGAGGGCAATTAACAACAAGATAGTTACCCTCAATTCTCGCCCGTCTTTTAGACATTGAAAAATAATTCTTATGGGTCTGTTCGAAGAACGGCAACCAATCACGAGGCGGATGATTATCAAGCTCTAGATAACGCTCACCCATCCCTTCATCAGTACTGCTTCTGTCACTATCTATGCCTATGATTTTCATTTCCATCGTATCCTTGTGTAATCGTCGTGACGTTTAAAATTACAACAAGTTACGGTATCTAAAAAACAAAAGAAATTCCATATGCACCGCCGCTGAGAAAAGTTAATTTTTTCCTAACCTAAAGCGCCAGGCGTTCAGCGTGGCAATTCTGCCGGCACAAATTTGCAGTGAGGTTTGAAGTGCCAGCGTATAGCTAACGGCGTCACCCCATGTGTCGCCGACCAGTTGCGGTTGCTCGCATGGGGTGAATACGGATTCAAGGGGAAGAAGGAACAGCGGCACCGATGGTGGCGCTGTTGGCCGGGCGCAGGAGCTCAAGCACAGCGCCAGGCATCCGCTTAGCAGCGCAGGCGTCATTTTTAAGTGCATCACGTAATTTCCTCTGAGCGGCATCGTGCTGCTGGCGTAGTTGCTGTTCTTGCTGCAGCTGAGCCGCCATCAGCGCACGGTTCTGTGCGTCCTGTGTCTGCAGCGTGACAATAAGCCCAGCCTGCCGGTCAAGCGTCTTTTTCTGCTCTTCCGCTACCTGTTGTGCCCGTGCTAAATCTTTGCGGTAACCCAGGTTGCTGAGGGCGAGCCATGTGTACAGCCCGAGAACTGCGGCCACCAGTAACGCTTTGCCGTTAGGCAGTGGGAACCAATTCATTGGAATGCCAGGCATGCCCGCTCAAATCGTTCTTGGCGGTCTGCCAGCCCATTCTTTCCGCCGTTAATCAGTAGCGTTACCCGTTCAACATCGCCTGCGTACTGGCCGTACTTCCTTGAAGTCCAGAACCAGCCTGCGGAGCGCATCGCATATTCGTCCCTTTCCAGTAGTTCGGGTACCAGAAGCAGATCGGTTTTGACGCCGGCGCTGCAGGCTCGGTAATTATCCAGCCCTGTAATCTGTATCAGTCCACGCCCACGATATTTCCAGCCGTCGCTCGGCCCTTTGTTACCCAGGCGGGAGCCGTAAACCAGATTGGCGATCGCCGCCTGGCGATTCACCGGCACCACCGATTCGCCGCGCTGGCGCCCCAGCATTTTGCATTGCTCCGCCGTCAGCCGCTTGGCTTTCGATTTGGGGCCGAATGTGGCGATCAGGCCATCAACGCTGTAGTTGAATGATTCCGCAGTAGCGGTAAAACCTGCCGATTCATGCCCCACCTGAGCGATAAACATCGCCTGTTCCATCGGAGAAGTGATTCCGAATTCAGTGAAGGTTGTTTCCAGATGCGGAAACCAGCGCGCGGCCAGTCCGGCGCCAATACCGGCCGCCTCTTTGAATTGGTCTTTTGTCATGAATTATTCCTGAGTTGGGGAACCGGTACGGTTATTCATGATGCGACGCAACAAATTTCCGAAATAGTCGACACCGGCATAACCGATAAACATGCTGCCGAGATAGGCATACTTGGAATCCCAACCTATGGCGGTCAGGCAGTCCTTAATGAAATAGGCGGCTAATGCGCACATGGCGGCATCGATGAGCCGGCGAGCCCAGCCATCGCGGCCAACGTAGGCGCTTCGTAGCAACGCCATAAGCGCAGCGGTAGCCGCATAACCGCCGCCCTCTTTGTGAGCTGCAAGCCATGCGATCAGTTGCACCCATAAGTCGGGGTTTTTATCAGGCATTTTCATGTCCTCCCCCTATCGGGGTTCTCCCGTTCACGGGTGATAAATATAAAAAAACCCGCATAGCGGGTTTCGGATTGATTGGTATTTAGGGTTGCTTATTTTCTTTGTTTTGGGCTCGGACTAAATTTCGACTTCAAACCTTTCCGGGACTTTTGCGTATCCGGAAATAATTCACACATAATATCCGTGCAATGAGAAAGTGCTTCAGTAGCTACTTTCATAGCAAGCCAAATGTAGCCAAAATCCACATCATTAAAACACCCTGTCCCTCTACCATTTGGCTCAGCCCTGTAGTATGACATTGGCAATATATGGGTATAATGTGACAAGAAATCGAAATAAACTTTAAATTCTTTAATATCCTCCCCTAACTCGCTTAAGATTTCATCACGAGTCTGGAGCATCATTGCCTTACCCGCCAAGCATCGCTTACGCGTTCCAGCATCTAATGTATTAAAATATTCATTATTAATTAATCTTTCAGAAATTTGTTCTCTTTGTTCCTCATAGAACTCGCCCCCTCCATCAGAATCAGCCATTAACTCTAGCCTTTTTATGCAATCATTCATATGCATAACATTCAATTTAGCTCGCCATTCATTTTCTGAAGTTGGTTTTTTTGAAATATAATAAAATAGCAACCTTGCTTCGATTATTGCTCTAACATAGGGCGCTACCAACGACAAATCCCAAAGCTCATAATCTCTTTTTCCCCATCGAGAACCAGGAACGTTGCCAATCATAATTCCAGCATTTACGCAAATTCGCATGAATATATATGTTGACCAAGCCTTGTAAGCTTCATTTTCTTCCATATAGCGCACGCCCACAGCTTGACTCACTGCTTTAGCCTCACTAACAGCAATATCAAGACTTCTGAGCGCTAAATAAAAATCCTCTTTGCTTATATCAGCATGAGTAACATCGCCATCTGTCATTACCATCATCCATTTCATTTGAAAGCATGATGAATATCATAAATCAGAAATTTAAATGTAGTAACAAAAAACCCGCTCAGTGGCGGGTTCTTGTCTGGTCACGCATACATAAATGGCAGCGTATATCGAAATACTGGACCATTGGACCAAAGATGTCAACACGTTCGCATCAATTTCTTCTTTTTTCGCTCCTGTTCGCGATCGATAAACGCATCTTGCAAAGGCTGATACAACAAATATTCTGCTGCACACAGTATTTCAACCACTTCCCGCCTGCAGGTTCGGTGTGACGGCTTACGATAGGCTGGCGCTCCACACCGACGGGCCATCTGCCGGGGCTTTGCTACAGCATGGTAGTAGTTTGCGAGCGCCCTATCAGATGAGCCATGTACGTAACGGCTCAGCAGTAAGCCAAACGCTCGGCGATCGATGGCATGCAGTTTGTCCACAACGCGGGTGATCAGCATACCGTCGTCATCGTTGCAGATTGGGCGCTCTGGATAATTACTCGGCTCAACCGTTGCCATGTACTCTGCGATGATACTGCTCTGTCGGCGTTCCAGTCGCCCTGTATAAACCCATGCGCCCCACCGCTCCAGCCAAGGATGTAGCCAAGCCTCTTGTTCTTCCGTCAGTTTCAGGCCGTCAGCATTCATAGCTTGCCCTCCTTGCGCAAAATGGCCTGTGTGCGAAAAACTCCTTCGGCGTGAAAAAGACGAAGCTCCTCGCGGCTATATTCGGTTTTGGTTCGCCCATCGCAGGCATCATGGCACTCGCTACATCCCCATGCTGCCTGCACATCGTCGGGCTTAATCCCTGTGCCACAGGTTCCCGCCATGCGGTAATGTGTTAATACGGTGGTTTCTGGGTTGAAATTACAAAACCCAGGGATCCGTATTTGGCAGTCGCGGCCACGGGCTTCTTTTGTTAATTTGCTCACGATGCATACCCCATAAGCTGGGCAGCTGCGTTTTCTGCGGATTGTTGATCGGGGAATGTGCGGAATAGGATGTAGTTCCAGAGCACATCGAGCACGGCTTTGTAAAACTCGCCGAACTCGATATCGTCCATCTTCGCGAACGAGATCGACTTGGGTTCTTTGCGGGTGGTGCCATCTGGCATGATGAATTCGACGTAGAAACCGGCCTGAATAGTTACCCAGGCGCGGAACGCTTCGAAGGATTTTGCGGCGCTGATATTTCCGGCGCGTTTCTCTGCGACATCTGCTAGATATTCATCAACGGCCGCCTGTAAAGCCTCTTCGCTACCTGCGTAGTAAGCCAGGAATTTGACGTATCCATTCACCAGCGCCTTATCTGCCGGAGATATGGCACCGCCCGTGGGCTGCCAGTAATCGAAGCCGAGGTTCAGAAGCGAGAAAAGCTTGCGGTGAAAAGCCGGATTGCGTGCCTGTTTGAAGTCGGCGTAAAGAACGGAACCGACCTTTTTGGATCGCAAGAAGTCCCTGGCATCCCGGGTTGCGGGTACCAGCATATCGCCTGCTGTTTTGATATATGAATACTGCGCCATTGGGTGTTCTCCGGTGGCGCAGCAGTTGTTCAGAATTTGAATGGGCTGGGTGTTCAGTCCAGCCCATTAATTATAGCGCGTTTCCATCGGGTCTTACAATCGAATAACCGGCGGATTTTGCCAAATCAATCAACGCGTTAAATGATGCTATGTGCTCGTTTTCCTTAACGATGCGAGTGCCAGCTATGACGCCGTTATCGCAAGTAATTACAATTCGTCCGGTGCTGGGAAGTGATTTAAGTAAATCTTTAATATCAATCAATTAACTGTCTCTTTATTGTGTGCTGCGAGTTTATTAAACCAAAGCACTGTACAAATAAACAGTCACTGGTTTTGTGTCACGCCTCAAACAAAAAAACCGCCAAGTGGAGAGGTTTTTTAGTCAGCATCGAATCCCGTCAAATCTTTGATTTTTTTCTTGGCAAAACCTGTGGCCAAGCTTTTCGCAATACCAATCAATGACTGGATGCTGGCCACATCTTTGAATTCCGTTTTCACCGTTTCCCAAACCTCCTTTTGTCTAAGGTTGGTAATGAATTCATGACCCGAAGTCGTTAACCGAAGTGGCATTTCACCCCATGAATACCCATCGTCCGCTCGAGCGTATAAACCAAATCCACTACCACCGTCAGCCCGAGCAATCATACCCTGCTCGTAAAGAAGCCGAATGTGGAAAATAAATTCATCTGTGTTGTAATCAAATCCTTGATCTGCAAGTTCATTAATATCGGTTTCTGGCCCGGGGTTATCCTCAAAAGCCAACAGCAAATTTTTGATATATTCTTGGTTTATTCTCATGCTATTTCCTCTGTGTATTTTTTTCTTTGACTCCACTTAAATTTAGCACTTAATTTTTAATCTGATTGCGGGATATAACCTATTTTTAAATTAATTCAACAAGTTAATTTATTGAGGCTTTTTTTAAGTTATATCCCAAAACAGCAATTTTTGAGAAGCTCGCTCTCGGTTACGCAGCCATCTTCCAAACGCAATACTCAGGCATGTTTGCCCTTACCAGCGCCTCAGCAAACGGCGGCGGTACCGAGTTACCACAACGCGCCACCTGTTCAGACTTCGGCCAACGAGTGCCATCGATGTCCTTGTCGATGATGTAGCTGCGCGGGAAGCCGTTGGCGTTATATAGCTCGCGCGGTTCCAGCATCCGCATGCAAATATCGACCACCATGTATTCGCCGACCTGTATAAACTGCGGGCGCGGTGTTGGGAACAGATTGCTATCATCCGGCTCATCGCTGAATACGTCCATGAGCCGCGCGCAGCACCAGGCGTTATAACGCTGGTCGTCGGTGATCAGCGTTGGTTCGCATTTCACTTCCGTAAGCCCGAACCGGTCATGCGTTGGCACCGTGTGCATCGGTGCGTCTACGTCTATCCCATCTTTCTCATTGCCATAGTATTTCTGCAGATAGGCGGTCACATGGCCAATGTGATTGCCGCCGGCTGTCAGGGTTGGCGCTGGCGCGTTCGTTGGTCTTCCGTCTTTGCATGTACCGCGCAGCTGCACCAGGTGCGATGTACAAAGCGCATGGTGATCGACCTGCGTCACCGTGTGCGCTGGCTCGTCCATTCCCAACCCAGCGCCGGTGTAGTTTCCGCCGTAGTGCTTGATCAGGTTGGCCGCGACGACGGCATGCTTGATGCCACCAGCAACGACGGTTCCCAGCGGCGCGCGAATATTCAATATGCGCGGCGCCTGCCCTTTCCGCTCGCCATAACCCATCTGAATCAGCGATGCGGACGCCAGCGCGGTATGGGACTCGGTCGGGATAGTTGCCATCGGCGAGGCGATGCTGCGCGGCTTGCCGGAATAGGTCGGACCGCCGGCACCCACCAGCACCGCGCTGGCCAGTTGAGTTTTGCCGCCACCGCCTGGCATGATTGTGCCTACAGGCGCATCAGCGCGGTTTCCTGTGCTATTCCCAAACTGGCGAACTACCACTGGTGCTGCCACCGCGAAACCGTGGGTTTGCGTAACCGTCTGCAGCGGCAGGCGGCCGGACTGTCCCCGGAAGCAGTCGTATTTGGTACGGCTTGACGTGTGATTGCATTTCACAGCGAATGGCTCAATCAGCAGGTGTTCCGCCTTGCTAGTGACCGTGGTCAACGGCGTTCCGGTTGCGTACTGCCGGCCATCGCCGCCAAAACCTGTCTGCCCGATCTGCACGATATATGGATCCGGACAGTCGATAACGTAGCGTTTCAACCCTTTAACGATGCGCCGCAGCGTGTTGTCCGCCAGCGGCTTCTTCCTGCCCATGATACTGCGCGTCGGGATTGACCAGTCTATGCACTCAGCGGCGGTGCGATATGGCTGTAGTTGGCCCGCCAGCACATCGGCACTTTCCGGTGCGCCGTGGGATGGGTCAGGCCATACAACAGCTTCGCCATCGCAACGGCTGACGACAAACAGACGTTTGCGGATAGTAGGGGCGCCATAGTCGCAGGCTCGCAGCTCTTTGTGATCGACGTTGTAGCCCAGCCCGGCAACCAGGCGACGGGCGTCGTCGCTGTGGATATCAATTTGCAGGAATTCGCAGGCCTCGGCCAGCGCCGGGCAGTCTGCCGCAACGCCATCGCTCAGCATGCCAATGAACGCGCGGAAAGTTGCGCCGGTGTACGCCGGGTCTGGGTATAAATTGCCCTTCTTATCGGCTTTCAGCGGTCCCCATGAGCGGAATTCCTCCACGTTTTCCAACATCAGGTAACGCGGCCGCACCGCCAGCGCCCAGCGCAGCACCACCCACGCCAGCCCGCGGATCTCTTTCTTGACTGGCGTGCCCCCCTTCGCTTTTGAAAAGTGGCGACAGTCTGGCGAGAACCAGCCCAGCAGCACCGGCAGACCGCCAGTGGATATTTTCGGATCAACGCTGAAAATATCTTCCGGGTAGTGCAACGTTCGCGGGTGGTTCACGGCGTGCATAGCCATAGCCACCGGGTTGTGGTTCATCGCGATGTGCGGTTCAAAACCCAGCGCCTGCTTGATGCCCTCGCAGCTGCCACCGCCGCCGGCGAACCCGACCACCACCAGGCCGTTTTCCACAGCATCGGGGCGAAAATCCACGATCTGTTTCTGGCGCGCCCAGGCATGCGCCGTTTTCTGGATTTCCTGCGGACTGACGCGGTTCAGGAACATCTGATTAATGTGCTGTAGGACTTCCTGCTGTTCATCACCATTCAGCGCATGAACCGGCAGTACGGACGATGCGCACTGCTGAACTTCTGTAGGCCAAATGCTCATGCTACACACCCCGCTTTCCGGCTGTTCGGGCTGATCCATAGGCATTCAGTTCTAACTTTTGTGCCTCTTCCCGCACTGATTCGTGCCCCTTTCACCTCTTTCCTCCACCCAGAAAGCATTTCGTTATAAAGTTCGCTGTCATAGCCAGAAATCAAAACCATTCCACTGACTTCTAAAATTGCATCCAGTAGAGAGCGATGTTCGGTTTCATCCATTTCAAAACGATAGTAACGATTGCCCTGAACTCTGGTTTCAGGCAGATACGGTGGGTCGATAAAAAACACTGTCGTCTCTGAGTCGTGGGCTTTAATCACGTCAACAGCGTTCTTGTTTTCGATAATTACCCCACTAAATCTTTGCCCGATGGCGGCCAGGTTGTCCGGGTAACTAGCCCAAAGGTGTGAGGCTGTTGCATATTTCCTTTTGCTGTCACTTCTGAACCCAGACTGCCCCCCAACAGCGGCGGCCCCACCAAAACCCATGCAGGCGCGAACAACCATCCGGCGTGCTCTCTCGATCGGGTTTTCTGTTGGCTCGTAAGCTGCGTTGAATTCAGCGCGGCTGTACGGTGTCAAGGCGCAAAGTGTACGCAAGCGAGCGTTATTCGTAGGGTCGCGCAACACCTTGAACAAGTTCACGACCTCTCCATCGAGATCGTTATATACCTCTGAATAGCTCCGTTTTTTTCGCAACAGAACGCCAGCAGCTCCGCCGAAAGGCTCCACATAACAGGTGTGCTCTGGCAGATGCTCGATAATCCACGGCGCCAGGCGAAACTTGGCACCGTGATAGCGTAGTGCCGGTGATTTGATTTCGGTCATACCAACACCGCCAAAGCGACGGTAGCCGCAACTGCTGCCCAGAAAATCACGAGCGACCAGAACAGCGCCCTTAACGGATTGCACACCACCCAGCTTTTTAATTTTGTCATTGCCCCTTCCCCTCTCTGCGTTCGCGCCAGTAATTCAGGCGCGCTTTGAAATGTTCCCGGTACCGCTCCGGCGCTTCTTCAATCGCCACCAGCACCTTTGTGCGGGTGATCTTCCGTGCGTACAGGTCACGGATCAGGCCGCTGGCGCGCAGGTCGTACTGCTCTAAATCGCGGCATTCCTGCGGCCACTGGCCTCGATTGAATGGCAGGCCGGGCGGAAGATAATCCGATTGCCCGGCCATCGTTTATGCCCTCGATTCGGCAGCCAAACGGCGCATGACGTCTTTTTCTGACGGAAGTGATGCTGTGAGCACCCTTTGCTGTATCTCGCGGCGTACAGCCGTTAGAGGCTTCAGGATGTGCTCCACTCGATCGAGGGGCATGCGGAGCATCAGGGCGATGATTTCGGGGGAGCGTCCAAGGCGCTGCAGCTCGTAGACGCCAGTCATTACCCGGCGGCCATAACTGATACGGTCACCGATTTTGACGATTGGCCCCATTTCAGCGACTGGCTTAGCTACGCGCTGGGGTTTTGGCGGTGGGCAGTATGGGGCGCGACAGCGTGCGCGAGCTGCCTGGTTGATTCTGTCCATGATGGCCGGGCCGTGGTCACAGCCGTCATCCATAACAAAACGCTTATCGCGGATCATTTCGTTGATACTGGTCATTGGTCTTTCCTCGTTTGTTTGTTCAAGCGCTGGTCAGGCGCTGGTTAAAACGGTTTGCTCGAGTAACGTCGTTCTTTCGGTTTTGGTTGTTGTGCCTCCTGTTGCATACGGCTGGATTCTTGCGCCACCACTTGATCGACAGCGATGAAGTGGCCATTTTTAAATTCCTGGTAAATCGTGCCGCCCGGCCCGAATCGGTTTTTACCTACGATGATTTCCGCAAAGCGTGCGGCTGGCCCGTTCGGGTTGTAAACACCATCGCGGTACAGCAAAACGATGCTGTCGGCGTCCTGCTCAACTTTTCCTGACTCACTCAGGTCTGACATCGTTGGACGCCTGGCGGTTACTGGACGGTCATCAACTTTTCGCGATAACTGGCTCAGTGCCAGCACCGGCGTTTTGCTGCGCATGGCCATGGTTTTCAAGCTGCGGGAAATGTGCCCCATGGCCAGGTCATTACGCTCTGCCTTTGGCTTGGCAATCAGGCCAAGGTAATCGACCATAACCACGCTCAGATGCGGATAGCGGCGTTTATGGGTTTCTGTGATGGCGCGGATCTGGTCAACGGTCAGGTCTGTGGCGTCAACAATCCAAATATCACGGTTGTTCAGTACCTCGAGCGCCGAGTGGATCCGGCCCCAATCTTCATCGCACAGTGATTCGGGTTTGCGAAGCTTCGAGACGGACAGGTTTCCGGCACCCGCGACTGAACGCTCAACCATCTGCAATGCAGCCATTTCCATGCTGAATATCAACGCCCCACCGCCGCTGCGCGTGGCACCCTCGATCACCTTCAACGCGAATTCGGTTTTACCCATGCCCGGACGGCCAGCAACCACAATAAGATCCTGCGGGTTCCATCCGCCGGTGATGGCGTCCAACTCGTCGATACCGCTGTACAGGTTGCGCATTTCGGCATCGCCCTTCATGCGGCGATCCATTAAATCCATGTAGCCGCCCAGCAGTTCGCCAAGATGCACCGGCACCACCCCGCCCGTGTCGGCGGTCATTTCGATCAGCTTGGTTACTGACGCCTGGATCACCGTGTCGCGTTGCTCTTGGTTTCTGGCGCTGCGGATACCGTCTGCACCTTCCTGCAGCAATGCGGCCATCTGACGGCTACGCCACCCTTTGGTGGCCAGACTCGCAAAGCCTTTCAGGTTGGCCAGCGTGCCGGGCATGCGGCTAATTTCTACCAAAGATGCCAAGCTATCGCCGCCGAGCGATTCGCCGATCAGCACGACGTCGATCACACCGTGGGTCAGCGCCTGTTTTTTGATTTCTTTGTAGGTTTCGCGGTGAAAACGGATGCTGAATGCCTCTTCCGGCATGGTGGCAATCACGTCCAGTGCATCAGGGGTGGCACCGCCAACCAGCAGGCCGCTCAGCACAGTGGCTTCCATCTCCTGCGGGGTCATAGCGCCCCCTCTCGGGTTTTCACCAGCACATCAGAGCGGAGCAGGTAATCGAACCCAGCACGCCAGCTGCGATTGTTGTCGCCAAAGTAAAACGGCCCAGCAGCATCACTGAAAGTTTCGAAATAGGCCTTCACCGCGTCGAGGGTTGGCTCATGTAGCTCGCCCAGCAGGCGCTTGATTTGGCGTTTGCGCTTTTCGTTCAGCTCCTGCACTTTCGGCAGACGTTCACCGAGGATTTCGTTGTAGGCGTCAGCCACGTCCTGATATTTAATTTTTGGAGGCTTACCCGACGCGTCAGCGTCATCCCCCTCTTGGGGGTTAGGGGGATTCTCTGTAGTAGTCTCTGTTGTATTCTCTGTAGGAGATGAGGTCATTTTGACCCGAGGGGTAAGGTCATTTTGACCCGCTCCTTGGCTCATCTTGGCACCTTCGATAGGGTCAATCTGACCCAATCGATCGTCCACTGGATATTTGGTTGATTCCATCGCTGCAAGCACTTCATAATTAACGGAATACCACTTTGTTTTATCCCATGAATCACTGTTGTAATTTGCAGTATGGACCATCTGCAATTTCTCTAAGTTGGCCAACGCACGTTTAACAGTTGACCCACTCCAAAACGGGAATTGTGCTTGCCAGCTCGGGACGCTGTTATAGACCCAACGACGCCCGTCGTGAAAATTCTGAGAGATATTCATCCAATAATGGATCTGCTGCAAAACTATGGCCTCGTTAAGGCCAATTGCACATGCCAGCGTCGGCAATACTTGCAAGGGATTTTCATTGATCAGTAAGCGGCTCACTGGTCACCCCCAGTTTGGAAATAAAACTGGAATGACTCACTGGCCCCAATCGCAGGGAAAAGCCCATTTTTGAATAAATAATCAACTTGCTCCTGCCCAAAAATAGTTTTACCTGTAACTGATTTGACTGCATAGAAACGGCGCCATTGCTCCATGGTCTTCGCTCCCTTAGCCGTATTGCATGGACGGCAGCTCGCAAGGAGGTTCGATACGCTGTTGTCACCACCGCGATTTTTTGGGAGTACATGATCGATTGTTAGCGACTCACCACTAAGAGACACACCGCAATAGGCACATTTCCCCGAGGTTTTTGCCATAACATTCGATTTTTTGATGGCGGAATATTTTGTAGTCATGATTAGATCCCCAGCCCATCTGCAAGCTGGCGGCACGCGTCCTGGTACTGCTCCGGCGATAAGTTTTCATCACGCAGCGCGGCCTTGCCCTGCTCGTATTGTTCCCAAACTGCATGTGCGGCAGCCTGGCGATCTTCGAAAATCGGTTTGATATCTGCGGCGTCAGCAGGCATGCCATTCAGGCGCCAGCCGTTCCGATATGTGATGTGATCGGTTTGCATATTGGTCTTTCCTCGATACAGCGTTTTTACGCGGCGCTGGTCAGGCGCTGAGTTTCCTGCAGGGCGCTTAATGCGCCGGCTATTCGTTGTGGTGTGTCACAGGCACCAAGCAAAATTGCGATAATTGCCGCGGCAAATTCTCGAATGGCCACTGACAGCAAATATTGCGGCGTGGGCCCATCCAATCGTGCGCGCCTTTCTGCTGGCATGGCTGCGATCATCGCGTCGGCCAGTTCCTGCACCTTTGCCCTGGCGGCTTTCGAGTCGCTGCGCATGTGGCGAAAAATCGCCTGCCGGTTGGTGTTAATCGCACGCCAATCAGCGGTACCGGCTGAATCTTCAATCGGGTAAAGCCGCACGCGGCCGCCGTCAGCTCCGATCTGGAACCACGCGCGGCTGATCTCGATGGCCACATGTTCCTGACCACTCTCCGCCGCCCAGGCTGTAATTTCATTTTTCAGTTTTTCGATGTGTTCCACTTCGCGTCTCCTGTCGCTTCGAAAACCGATTTCACTTAATCAGATTTCGGTGGGGTTGGTTGTTAAGCTGCACCCTTGTTGATTCCATCGCGGTTCTGATACAACGCTGGATCATATTTCAAGGCACCGTTGGTAATGCGATCAAGGCGAGCGGCTCGGCCTTCTGGAACAAGCTCACCCCATGCGTAAACAGTTGGTTTTTTTACGCCAGCAGCAGCAGCCAGCCCCGCTTTTGTTTTGAAAAATGCGATTGCATCTGCGGTATACATACGGACACCTCTTGTTAGATTTGTCTAACAAATTAGATGTTCAAGATAACGAAGTCAAGAAAATTTAGAATAATCTAACTATGACATTACCCGGCGAGCGCATTCGAGCGCGAAGAAAAGAACTGAAACTAACCCAGCGCGCTCTTGCTAAGAACGTGCAGGTTGCTCACGTCACAATTTCACAATGGGAAACTGGTGACAGTGAGCCTGGCGGGAAGAACCTATTCGCCCTCAGTAAGGCGCTACAGTGCTCTCCTACATGGATTCTTTATGGTGATGAAAATCAGCAACCAGGTGAGCCAACGGAGTTGCCGCGTCAACTCGACGAGCGCGAAAATGAATTGCTCGATTTGTTCAAGTCTCTACCTGAATCCGAGAAGGAATCCCACCTTGCCTCTCTTCGGGATAAGGTTGATGGACTTAACAGACTGTTTGAAGAGTTGCTTCAGGCCCGCAAGTCTAAATAAAAATTAACCCAACATTTTCATGGCGTTGGGTTTTTTATTACCCTTTTTGTTCGTTTTATCTAATTTTTCATTGACGATAAAGTTAGAATTATCTAAATTACTCCCATCAACAGCGCACTAACCCTGCAGCAGTTGTTCAGAATGTTCCGCCAGCCGGGCGATACGCGGCAAAGAATTGAATGACCATTGCTGTGTGAAATTTGGCCCCGAACCTTGGGGCAATTTTTTACAAAGCAAATCGAGGAAAGACCAACGGCATGACCAGCCTGACAACCGGGAAAGACCGGCAACCACCAGACGTAAAAAAACCCACCGAAGTGGGTTCTTTTACCCCGGATGCCGACCAAAGCAACCGGGAGTGATACAGGGGACCAACCCTGTATCGAGGAAAGACCAACAACCCAATGAGCTGTCGATCAGCTCCGATTATATCAGGAGTCGCTATGAAAGCACTACAGATACCCGTCACGCTGTTTATCCATGCAAACACCTTCCCAAACGGTGAAGGCATCACGGTCACCACCGCTGATATGTCCTCTTTCCGTGGGTACGTGTTGCTGGAAACTCGCCAAATCCATATCGATGTTAACCAGCCAGAACCGATCGACATCATCGGCAAACAGGTTGAAGCGCTGCAGTTGGAAAAAGTCCGACTGACTGACGCGGCCTATAAGCGTATCGCCGAGATCGATGATCAGGTACAGCAGTTGCTATGCATTGAGCACTGCCCTATCGACGCCCACGAAATCCCATTCTGAGGGCGCGGTCATGGATATCGAAACACACAACCTGAGCGCTGAACTGGCGCTGTGGCAACGCCATGACGCAGCCGAACAGCGTGACCAGTTCGAAGCTGCTGCGACACACGGTTATTCCGACGAGGCGATCGAGGTGTTCACCCATATCGACGGCACTGCCGCCGACACCCGCGACCGCCTGCTGATGGCCGTAATGATGGCGACGCCTGACACTCTGCGCCTTCGCCAGAATGAGCTGTACAGCTGGTATTGCGACAACGTGAAGGCCGTTGCACGCGAGAAGTTTTAACCCACCCCGGCGCCTGACCAGCGCCGATTTTCACAGAGGAAAGACCAATAATGCCTATCTACATTTCACTTTTTGAGCCAAAGAAAAAGGCTCTGACAAACGGCGCTGTGGCGCTGGTTATCGCGCTGGAGGCTCCAAGCAAACGAGCAGCCGAAAGCATCGCGTTAGGGAAGCTGTTCGAAGCCTACCCCGAGGGCGGTGACAACTTCTTCAACCCGAAGACCGTTGAAGATCAAACTGGCAACCCACGTCCAGCCGTTGGCCAGTTCGATGAACAGTTCGCTGCAGAGAACGTTTTCGACGGCAGCAAGTGGACACCGAAAGAGCCTGAGCCAGAATTCCCGGCTGGGCCAGTAGATTTAATGTCACAGCCTGCCAACGTCCGGATCACCGCAGTGGTGATGTATGGCGACGCTGAGATCGATAACAGCCAGCTGTCGATGGCGGTCGATTTCATTAACGACGATGAAACACCAGACGATACCGGCATGCGTGCGGTGATCGATGGGCTTGTATCTGTGACCGCCGTCGGTGCTATGTCCCCTGAGGCCGTTAGTCGATTGATCTCAGCCCTCTTCCAGTGCGCTGGCGAGACTATGCCATCACAGGCTGACACAACTGCCTTTGCTCAGGCGTGGGTAGATAAGCCAGGCGAACGGGAAAACCTGACGCTGGCCAGCACCAGCACCAGCACCAGCACCAGCACCAGCACCAGCACCGAAAATACTGGGGGCGTGCCGGATTACAACACCCTCAGCATGCATACAGCTTTATCGATCATGGGCGTTAACCCTGCCGCAGCCAAGGCGACAGACGTGAAGAACGCAAAAGAGATCATCGCGTCACGTGATTCAGTCTGGCGTGCCTGGGATAAATCTCTACGGGTGATCATCGGCATTTTGAATGTTGAAACTGATACCCGACACGCGATCGTTTCCGAGGGACTGAAAAATCTCAAATTGGTAAATAACGACGAAGAGCGCCTGCACTTTGTGAAAACGCGTCTTGCTGGCCATCCGGCATGCGCTGAGTTGGCGAACTATGGCCAGCAAACCACGAAAAGTGTCGAGGTAGAAAACCTCGGCGGCGGCCGCTTCTCGATTGACGGCTTGACCGGCGCTGATGCACGTCAGGAAAACCCAGCGCCAGCAACGGCTAACGCCTCAAATCATGGTGAAAAACAGGAAGTAACCCAGCCGCAAGTTACCGATTCGACAGCGCAGGAAGCCAAACAGCAGCTGGATCAGATGGGTTACAGCGTCTATGCCAATGCGCCAGAGGAAAAATCCTCCCAGCTGCAGCAGGCAGAAGAGAACGCCGACCGCGCCGAAGCGCTGGTAAATCAGCTTAAAGCCGACGATTTCCAACAGCGTGCCGCACAGGTTGAACAGACAATCGCCGAACAGCCCGCAGAGGATCGGGACAATCTTAGGATTTGGAATCGTGTTTATAAAACCGATGCCAAGTTTACCAAGGCTTTCAGCAATAACGGCGGCGGTACCTCGATCAATGGCATCTACATGGTGATGCAGGCCACGAAGGTATTCGGTCCGCAGGGCACCGGCTGGGGGGTAGAAATTATCGAAGAACGCTTCGACGACGGCGCCCCGATCATGCGTTCGGTGAAGCAGCAGGACGGAAGCTTTATTCAAGAGATTATTCCAAATGGTGCTGGCGGCTATCTGTCCGAAGTAAACCACACGGCAAAAATCCGACTCTGGTACAAGCACGAAGGTAAGACTGGCGAAGTGTTCGCTTACGGCTGCACGCCATACGTTTACAAGAGCAAGAATGGGCCGATCAGCGACGGCGAAGCGCCGAAAAAATCCCTCACTGATGCCACCAAAAAAGCCCTCTCACAGCTTGGCTTCTCCGCCGACGTGTTCCTTGGCCTGTATGACGATCTGACGTATCGCCAAGAGAACGAAGCGGAATTCGCACTCAAGAATGCCAGTGAAAAAGCCGAAGGCGTGACCCGCATGCGTGAAGAGCTGGATGAGCACATGACCAAGGTCGCGGAAACGCTCAAAGGCGCGGTAACTGTCAACGAAGCAAACAAGATTCACACCTCGATCGCCCGCGAAATTGAAGCGCACCGCAAGGCTGCGGACGCCAAGGGTGATAAAGAACACGTCCAATACCTGGCTGGCCGACTGCGCCGCCTGACCGCACTGAAAGATGAACGCGTTGCCACCCTGTCCAACGAGGAGAAAGCATCATGAGCGTAAACGCCATTGCATTAGCCGCTGATTACGCCAAGTTTCAGCAGCTGATTGAAACATCCGACGACCTAACGCCGGAAATGATCGCCGACACGCTTGAAGGTATCGAAGGCGCTCTGGGTGACAAGCTGGATGCCGCTTTTGTGCACGTGCGAAATTTGGAGGGTTTGGGTAACACTGTCGGAGAGGAAATTAAACGCCTGACCGATCGTAAAAAGTCTTTCGACAACCGCGCCAAGTCGATCCGTAAGTACGTGTTGAGCTGCTTGCTGGCAAGTGGGCAGGATACCATTAAGACCACGATCAACACTTTTACTGCGCGCAAAGGTGTCGCCAGTGTGGAGATTGATAACGAAAGCCTGCTGCCTGATGAATTGGTGAATGTTTCCACCACCGTGACGCCCGACAAAAAGGCCATTAAGGCACGAATTGAAGAGGCGGAAGCGGCGGCGGCGGAAATCCTCGCTCGCGGCGAAGAACCACCGGCGGAATTACTCAACCCGGTACCCGGCGCGCACATCGAGATCGGTGAGCGTTCGCTGCAGGTGCGGTAATCAACCGGCCCCGGCAGCGGGGCTAATACTGAGGATTCACCATGCTGAGAATGTACCTGGCCAAAGGCGACGCCATTCACGTGACTTTCCCCGACGGGACTACAGGGATCATTGAGGCCGAAAGCCGTGGCGAACTGGCTTTTCACTTTCCGCAGAGTGTACGGCTAACGCGAGAAAAGGAAGCGTTTAAAAAACCAATTCCGCCTAATCAGAAATAACACCTCGTCATCGTTAGCATTGCTGGAAACCACACAACGAGGAACAGCAATGCAACGATGGCAACCAGGCGCCCGCCTACTCTCTGATTTCGATATCAAGATCGGCCGGCTATCCGCCAGCGTCAGGAAAAAGACGCTCAGCGATGACGATATAACCCGGGCTTGTCGTATGACCGACGACGCTATAGCCCAACTAATGAAACCGAGGAAAGACCATGCCCAACAAATTGACCCTGGGGGAGTGGAATAACCGGCTCCCACGTCCGCGTAGCCATGAAACTGTGCGCCGATGGATACGGGCCGGGAAGATCTACCCCGCCCCCGAACTGGATGGCCGCGAATACCTTTTTGATGAACGGGCGGTCAAAATTGACCCGCAGAATCAGCGCGCCCCGATCAAAACGTTACTGACGAGAATCACCAATGGCCCGGAACCGAAACCACGCAAGGCGCGACCTGCCACCAAACCTGTACGCTCGTAACGGCGGCTATTACTGCTACCGCGACCCACGAACGGGAAAAGAGTACGGGTTAGGCCGGATAAAGCGGGACGCGATAAACCAGGCGATTGAAGCCAACCTGCAACTGATGGACTCAGCGTCTCGTTTGGTAGATAGGATCAACGGCAAGGCGTGTGTGACGTTCCATGATTGGCTGGCTCGTTATGATGAAATTATCACGGCTCGAGGTTTAAAAGAAAAAACCCTCGAAGACTACCGCAACAGGATCCGAGCCATAACAAACGGATTCGCTAACGTTGAAATCAACGTCATCACCACAAAAGATATTGCGGAATTTATCAACGCATACGTTAAGCAAGGGAAAAACATGAGGGCTAAAGCATTACGCGCCTCACTCGTAGATATTTTTAAGGAGGCCATCGCCGACGGGCATATTCAAACAAACCCTGTAGATGCCACTCGTAACCCAAAAGCAGAGGTGCAGCGCGAACGCCTTAAACTGGATGAATATTTTAAGATCCGAGAAGCAGCCAACAAACAAGCACCATGGGTTGGTTTAAGCATGGACTTAGCATTGATTACTGGCCAACGCGTCAGCGATATCAGCAGCATGAAATGGTCAGATGTTCATGACGGAAAATTGTGGGTTGTTCAACAAAAAACAGCCTCAAGGCTGGCGATCCCAGTCAGCCTCGAACTTGAGGCCGCAGACTTAAAACTTGAGGACGTTCTGGCGTGCTGTAAAGCAGCATATGGGGATTGCGAAAACGTGCTGGCCAGCCACCTGCGCAGTGCCCTATCCCCCAGCACTATCTCGATGGGGTTCACTAAATCTCGCAAAGACTCAGGCCTGGACTGGGAACAACCACCGTCATTTCATGAGTTGCGCAGCCTATCGGCAAGACTATACTCGAAAGAGAAAGAGGGGAATTTTGCTCAGCGTTTGCTCGGTCATAAGTCCGCAGAAATGACGGCAAAATACCAGGATGATCGCGGTAATCACTGGGTTGATGTATAACTGATTTTGACTGAATTTCGACTTATTGTGACCTGTCGTTTTTATTTCACTGATTTAAAACGGTTTATTATTACATGAACTATGATTGATACAGGGTCTGCCGTTCGAGCAAGGTCCGTAATAACGAGGGTGCGCTGATGACTACTTCAACACATGATAAGGTCAAGGAAGATAAGCGTCTGAGCGATGGACCGGACTGGACGTTCGAGCTGCTGCAGGTGTATCTGGAGCACATCGATCGCGTAGCCAAACATTACAAGCTCGACACCTACCCGCATCAGATCGAGGTTATCACCTCAGAGCAGATGATGGACGCCTATTCGAGCGTGGGCATGCCGATTAACTATACCCATTGGTCATTCGGTAAAAAATTCATTGAAACCGAGCAGCGCTATAAGCATGGGCAACAGGGCCTGGCTTATGAAATCGTTATCAACTCCAACCCCTGCATCGCCTATCTGATGGAAGAAAATACCATCACCATGCAGGCCCTGGTGATGGCGCATGCCTGCTATGGGCACAACTCCTTCTTCAAAAATAATTACCTGTTCCGCAGTTGGACCGACGCCAGCTCGATCGTCGACTACCTGCTGTTCGCCCGCCATTACATCAGCCAGTGCGAAGAGCGTTACGGCGTTGAGGAAGTAGAAAAACTGCTCGACTCCTGCCATGCGCTGATGAACTACGGCGTGGACCGTTACAAACGGCCGCAGAAAATTTCACTGATAGAAGAAAAAGCGCGACAGAAAAGCCGTGAGGAGTACCTGCAAAGCCAGGTAAATACGCTGTGGAAAACCCTGCCACGGGTCGAACGCGAAGAGGCGCCTGAACAGGCCCGCCGCTATCCGAGCGAACCTCAGGAAAACATTCTCTACTTTATGGAAAAAAATGCGCCACTGCTTGAGCCTTGGCAGCGTGAGGTTCTGCGCATCGTGCGCAAAGTGAGCCAGTATTTCTATCCGCAGAAACAGACCCAGGTGATGAACGAAGGCTGGGCGACATTCTGGCACTATACCATTCTCAATCACCTGTACGACGAAGGCCGGGTCACCGAGCGTTTCATGCTGGAATTCCTGCACAGCCACACTAACGTGGTGTACCAGCCGCCTTACAACAGCCCGTACTACAACGGCATCAACCCTTATGCGCTGGGCTTTGCCATGTTCCAGGACATCAAGCGCATTTGCCAATCGCCGACGGAAGAAGATCGTTACTGGTTCCCAGATATCGCCGGTAAAGACTGGCTGGAAACTTTGCATTTCGCCATGCGCGACTTCAAGGATGAGAGCTTTATCAGCCAGTTTCTGTCACCCAAGATCATGCGTGATTTTCGGCTGTTCACCGTGTTGGATGACGATCGCAATAACTACCTGGAAATTGCGGCTATTCATGATGAAGCCGGTTACCGGGCGATTCGCCAAGAGCTGTCTGCGCAATATAACCTGAGCAACCATGAACCTAACATTCAGATTTGGAATGTGGATTTACGCGGTGATCGTTCGTTGACGCTGCGCTACATCCCGCAAGATCGCGCGCCGCTGGACAAGAGCCGTCGCGAAGTGATGAAACATCTGCATCGCCTGTGGGGCTTCGACATTATTCTCGAACAACAGAACGAAGACGGCAGCGTCGAGTTGTTGGATCGTTGCCCACCACGCCCGACGCCACTGTAAGTTTGCTTAATGACTCAGTTTCCATAATAACAAAGGGGCGCCACTTGAAAGTGACGCCCCTTTTGCTTCATGCAGCAAACGTGAAGAATTAACGACGGGCGTCGGTCAGATCGCTTGGCATGGTGCCTTGCATGCTCTGCCAAATGGCACCGCTGTCTTTACCGTAATTCCGCACGCAATCCATGACCTGATCGTAGGATTTATCATGGCACAGAGTCGACAGCTTGCTGTAGAAGGCCAGTGCCAGCTTGCGTGATTCCGGGTTGGAGAAATAGTAACGGCCAACGCGGGTATACAAGCCTTTCAGGCCGTTGAAGATCAAGCCGTAAATCGGGTTGCCGGAAGCAAACGCCAGGCCGCGGAAAATTTCGTAATCCAGCAGGTTGAAGGCATCCGCCTGATCTTCCACTTGGGACGCTTTCGCCAGCACTTCCTGAGCCTGCTCCGGATGATTACGCACTGCAGCGCGAATAAAGATCGAGGCGATATTGGTGCGCACAGACAACAAATTGTCGATCAATTGCGGAACGCTTTTATGATCGAGACGCGCTAGGGTCTCAAGAATATTGAGGCCGGATGTTTCCCAGAAATTGTTTACTTTGGTGGGTTTGCCATGCTGAATGGTCAGCCAGCCATCACGGGCCAGGCGTTGTAAAACTTCACGTAACGTGGTGCGAGTGACGCCAATCAGTTCCGAAAGCTCACGCTCCGCGGGCAAAATAGAGCCAGGGGGGAAGCGATTATTCCAGATACTCTCGATAATGTATTCTTCCGCGAAACCGGCAGGACTCTGCGCCTTTATGACCATGTTTTTGACGTTCCGTTGCGACGATAATCAGTAATAGTAATCGGCTGATCATACCAGATCGCGCCAGCATGACATAGCGTGAGCGAAAAACATTAAACGAAAGTGTGCATAAAGTGGCAAAAATTGTGCAAAAACACCGCTTCGGAGAAATTTCTCTTCGTAAAGCAAGGCCCTATTGTCTCCGCCCCTGCGACATTGTTAGGGTAATATGCAACACCTTATTTTCAGGACATGTCACGCAAAATGGAAACAAGCTTACGCAGTGCTCTGGTGAAGAACTTTCTCGGGCAATCACCTGGCTGGTATAAATTGACCCTCATCGTTTTCTTACTGGTCAACCCACTGGTTTTCTTCCTCGTCGATCCCTTTATCGCCGGTTGGCTGTTGGTGATAGAGTTTATCTTCACCCTGGCGATGGCGCTGAAGTGTTATCCACTGTTGCCGGGCGGCCTGCTGGCGATTGAAGCGGTACTGATTGGCATGACTAGCCCCGCTCGCGTGGGCGAAGAAATTGCCCATAATCTGGACGTGCTGCTGCTGTTAATCTTTATGGTAGCCGGCATCTACTTTATGAAGCAGTTACTGCTGTTCGTGTTTACCAAGTTGCTGCTCAATATTAACTCTAAGATACTGCTTTCGCTGGCGTTCTGCCTAGCCGCGGCGCTGCTGTCCGCCTTCCTGGATGCGTTGACGGTAGTCGCTGTGGTGATCAGCGTGGCCACCGGTTTTTACTCGATCTACCACAATGTGGCGTCTAACCGGTCAGATGGCCATACCGACGTCGGTGACGACAGTGAACTGGCGAGCGACGATCACAAGCAAACGCTGGAGCAGTTCCGCGCCTTCTTGCGCAGCTTGCTGATGCACGCCGGCGTCGGCACCGCGCTGGGCGGCGTAATGACCATGGTGGGTGAGCCGCAGAACCTGATTATCGCTAAAAGCGCCGGCTGGGGGTTTGCCGAGTTCTTCCTGCGAATGGCTCCGGTTACCTTGCCGGTGATGGTTTGCGGCCTGCTGCTCTGCATGCTGCTCGAACGCTTTGGCGTTTTCGGTTACGGTGCCAAACTGCCGGAACGGGTGCGCGAGGTGCTGAAAGAGTTTGACCGCCAGGCCACCGCAGGACGCAGCAAGCAGGAACAGGCCAAGCTGGTGGTCCAGGCGCTGATCGGCATTTGGCTGGTCATCGCCTTGGCCTTTCACCTGGCGGAAGTGGGCCTGATCGGTTTGTCGGTGATTATTCTCGCTACCTCCCTGTGCGGCGTAACCAACGAGCACGCTATCGGCAAGGCTTTCCAGGAAGCGCTGCCCTTTACCGCCCTGTTGACGGTATTTTTCACCGTAGTCGCGGTGATCATCGAGCAACATCTGTTCAGCCCGATCATCCAGTTTGTCCTGCAAGCGGAACCCTCTTCGCAGTTGGCGCTGTTTTATCTGTTTAACGGCCTGCTGTCGTCAGTCTCCGACAACGTCTTCGTCGGCACGGTTTACATCAATGAGGCGCGCGCCTCATTCAACAGCGGAGCAATATCCCTGAAGCAATTCGAAATGTTGGCGGTCGCCATTAATACAGGAACCAACCTGCCCTCGGTCGCCACGCCGAATGGTCAGGCGGCATTCTTGTTCCTGCTGACGTCTGCACTGGCGCCGCTGGTGCGTTTGTCCTATGGACGAATGGTGTGGATGGCTTTGCCCTATACTGTGGTATTAACCTTGGTTGGGCTGCTGTGCGTACAGTTTACTCTGGCGCCGATGACCGACTTGCTAACCCAGTGGCACTGGCTGACGTTGCCTTCACTCGAAACCGCTGCGCATTAACGGTGCTAACCCACTCTGCTGTCGGCGACTATTTTTGTGCTGAATACGGCCCAGGTGGCTGGCAGCGGGGTTGAATTGGTTTACACTGCCGGTTCAATTGCTTACTGCATGGAAGAATAAATATATGTTGCAATTCTTTAACCGTTGCTCGCAGGGGCGCGGTGCTTGGCTGCTAATGGCCCTGACTGCGCTGGCGCTGGAATTAGTCGCGCTCTACTTTCAGCACGTAATGCTGCTGCAACCCTGTGTGATGTGCATCTATGAACGCTGCGCGCTGTTTGGCATTCTGGGCGCTTCGCTGGTCGGTGCCATCGCGCCGAAAACGCCGCTGCGCTATGTCGCTATCCTGCTGTGGATTTACAGCGCCTGGGAAGGTTTACAGCTGGCATGGAAGCACACCATGATCCAACTGCACCCTTCGCCGTTCAATACCTGTGATTTCTTCGTCAGCTTCCCGTCCTGGCTGCCGCTGGATAAATGGCTGCCGGCGGTGTTTCACGCTTCCGGCGACTGTTCAGTGCGCCAATGGCAGTTCCTGTCGCTGGAAATGCCTCAGTGGCTGGTAGGTATCTTTGCGGCCTATCTGCTGATCGCCATCGTCGTGTTGATCGCACAATTTGTCCGCCCGCGTCGCCGTGACCTGTTCGGTCGCTAAATGCGGCATTGCGGCATAATGAAAACGGCGCCTCAGGGCGCCGTTTTGCATGGGATTGCTTGTGATTTTCAGAGGTAATCCGACGTCAAGTATGCGTAAGGTAATAAACGAGCACTATCAATGCCCCAGCTACGGCAAACAGTCGTATCATTTTCATTATTGTACTCTCGGAACTTGGCGGGAGAGCGGTCAAACTACCTAATATCACAACGATAAAGAAGCACTCAGACAGGATTTGGCGGGTAATTTACATAACATTAAGTTTGAACGGTATGACACGTTAATCGCAGGGGTAATGTATTACCCGATCGTCCCTAAGATCGAGGAACAAGAGCGGTGATTTTTTACACTCATTAAGTTCATACAAAAAAACTCATCATGGTGATGCATTATTGCATCAATATTTTGATGAACTTCTGTCAAAAAATCCTTATAGTAACCGCAAGTTGTATCCCGATTTCCCTGGTGTTGTTGTGTGTCTTGCCCCTCTCTCTTTGCAGGGGCTTTTTTCCTTATCTTGCCCAGCTCGGCTTGTTCAAAATATGGTCCTGCCAGTCCACCACTTCACTCTCACGCACCGCAATGTGTCGTACCGTGATACGTTCACCGTGCATCGCCGCCTTGGAACCGCTTACCAGCGGGTGCCATGAAAACAGTGGTTTACCCTCGCCAATCAGGCGATACGCACAGGTCGGCGGCAGCCAATCAAACGTGGTGAGATTGTCGCGCGTCAGCTTGATGCAGTCTTCTTCCAACTCGAAGCGGCGTTCATAGTTGCGACACTGACACGATTTAATATTCAACTGGTTGCAGGCTACGTTGGTGAAATAAATCTCGTCGGTATCTTCGTCGATCAGCTTATTCAGACAGCACTGCCCACAACCGTCGCACAGCGATTCCCACTCTTGTTCTGACATTTCCGCCAGCGTTTTTTGTTGCCAAAAAGGGATTTGTGACATGTTCGCGTCCGGTATAGGTAAATGAATAGATAACCTGCGTACAGGTTTTGAGGGTGCACTATATAGATATCAGAGCCAATTGGAAAGGCCAAAAATACAATATAATCATAATGATAACCACAATGCCGCTTAAAAAAAACGCTATTTAAAACAATAACGTCCGCCATTGAGCAACAAGAATATCATGGTGTTACCGGTTTTATCCGGCGAATAAAATCACACCCACTGTCCTCAATTATACGTACAAATTACAGGTCCAATACCTTTTGGTGCATCCCGTCTGACGCCATCGGCCTTCCCTGCGACAATGTTCGGATTCATCTCATTAAGCACGTTATGCCGCCTGGAACGGAATAATGCTGCTATGTTTAATGTTCGCCTTTAGAACAGAGATAAGGAGCTAAACATGTTTGGAAAAGCAGAAGACAAGGTCAATGAAGCTGCTGGCGCTGTTCAGGAAGCCTTCGGTGAGGCAACAGATTCGCCGGAGCATCAGGTTAAAGGTGCGGCCCGCAAGTATGCCTCTCAAGCCAGCTATGCGGCTCGCGACGCGGCTGACACGGTGCGGACCCAGGTTGAGTCCAACCCGCTTGCCGGCGTAGCTATCGCCGCAGCCGTAGGTATCGTTTTCGGTTTCTTGTTGGGCCGTAAATAATCCGGTGCCAGAGCGGAAACAGGCAGACAAAAGGCCCTTTCGGGCCTTTTTTAATGTTGTGTCGCCGGCGGTTTTAAATCACGCGAGTGCTCAGTGATTTACCGTTAAGGGTAATCTTCAACATATCGCCAGAGCTCATCGGACCTACACCCTGCGGCGTGCCGGTAAGAATGATGTCGCCCGCGCGCAGCGTGAAAAAACGGCTCATATAGCTGATCAGCGGCAAAATCGGCGTAATCATATCGCGGGTGTTACCCTGCTGACGCAGTTGGTCATTCACCGTCAGCGACAGCTCGGCATTTTGCGGATCGCCAAACTCCGCCACCGGAATAAAACCGGAGATCGGGCATGAACCGTCAAAACCTTTGGCTTTCTCCCAAGGCTGCCCGGCCTTCTTGAAACCCGCCTGCAATTCGCGCAGCGTCAGATCGAGCGCCACACCATAACCGGCGATAGCACGCGCTACGCGATCTTCATTCGCTTGCTTTAACGGCGTACCGATAAGTACGGCCAGCTCCACCTCATGGTGTACCGACCCGAACTCTTTGGGGATCGCCACCGGCTGGCGAATGTCGCACAGCGCTGTTTCAGGCTTGATAAACACTACCGGCTCTGCCGAGGCCGCACTGCCCATTTCCTTAATATGATCGGCGTAGTTACTGCCGACACAGACCACCTTATTAACCGGGAAATCAAGTAGTGAACCCTGCCAGTCTCTATGTTGATACATACCGCCTCTCCCTACAATCATGTAGGGGCTTAGCATGCTAAGCCCGTTATTCCACGCTCTGGTGGGGTACCGTAGCGCTAATTTATTGCCCGATACCGTCAGCCATCATACCCACAGCTATCGCAAAATAGTAAGAGCGATTCCAGTGCATGATGGTCCGAAAATTATCATAAACCAGAAACGCGCGGCCCTGCATGTCATCTGGTGTGATAACCCAACTGCGCAGGGTTGAGTGCGGAAGCGCTGAACCGTCAGGCCGCCGTACACCGCGTTTTTGCCATTCGCTTACGCTGCGAGCCTGACGATCTTTCAACCCCAGGCTATCGGCGCCGAAACCGGCCGGCAGCGTCACTTCCCTGCCCCAACCAATGCCGCGCTGCCACCCCTCACTCGCCAAATAGTTGGCGGTAGAAGCAAACACGTCGTCAGGGTTGTTCCAGATATCGATGCGGCCATCGCCGTCGCCGTCCGCCGCATAACTCAGGAATGAGGTCGGCATGAACTGGCATTGACCCATCGCGCCGGCCCAGGAACCTTTTAGCTGGGCACTGCTGACATGGCCCTGCTCCACGATCTGCAGCGCCGCCATCAACTGTTGGGTGAAGAAGGTTTCGCGCCGGCCTTCAAACGCCAGCGTGGCAAGCGCCGAAATAACATCTTCACGCCCCTGAATCTTGCCGAAGGCGCTTTCCATTCCCCACAACGCCACGATATAACGCCCAGGAACGCCATAACGAGCGGTGACGCGGATCAGTTGCGGCCGATATTGCCGGGACAAAGTTCGGCCCTGCTCGATTTTGGCGGGTGGCAGTACGCGTTTAAGGTAATCATCCAGCGTGATTTTCTTTTCCGGCTGATTACGATCGGCCTTGATTACACGGTCAACAAAATGCGCGTTGGCGAAGGCATTATCGATGGTTGCCTGACTAATCCCTTGCGCCAACGCCTGGCGCTTCAGTTGCTCTACATAAGCCGGGAATTGCGCCGGATCGCGGCCAGTTTCAGCCAGTGTGCCCACAGTAGCGGTCGTTGTCGGCGCAGGCGCACCCGACGGAGCGGCCTCTTCCAGAGCAGCGGCCTGCGCCGTTGTCTGCTGACAGACACCACATCCCAGCATCAACAGAGTTAACGCCACCGTTATCGCCGACAATTTCATCACACTGTTCCTTAGTCGTTTTCGGGTACTGATTCAGCCAGGCCCCTGCGCGCCGGCAGTGATTATTTTTTGTCCTCTGACAAATGCTGGTTTAATAAATTTTCCACTGGCGGCGGGAATTGCAGATAAAACCCTTCCTCTTTCAAGGCTTCCTTCACTTTCTCAATATCCGCCGAGGCTAACTTTTCCCGTCCTTCGAGGGAAATCACCATCGCCAATTGCGGCGTGCCGAAACTTTTCATCAGATCTTCCGGCACTCGGGAGAAATCGTCTTTTTTTTCGACATAAAGATAAGTTTGATCCCGTTTTGGGCTTCTATAGATCACACAAAGCATTTTTTTAACTCTATTTAATTGGGGCAGCGTCTTGCCTGGATATAACTCTGACTATAACATGCTTATAGTACTTCGGAATATCGCACCCCGATTGGTATTCCGGGGATTTAAAGTTGCTGAGACTGAGTCAGGATAGATGTCACAATCGCCAATTGAGCTAAAAGGCAGCAGTTTTACCCTATCGGTTGTTCATTTGCATAATTCGGAACCCGAGGTAATTCGTCAGGCGTTACTGGAAAAAGTGGAGCAAGCGCCCGCTTTTTTGAAAAACGCCCCTGTTGTTATCAACGTTGCAACGCTGAACGGCGATGCAAACTGGAAAGAACTTCAACAGGCTGTCACGGCTGCGGGTCTGCGCGTTGTTGGCATCAGCGGTTGCAGAGATGAGCGTCAGAAGCGTGCTATAACCCGTGCCGGGTTGCCGTTACTGAACGAAGGCAAAGGCCAGAAGATGGCCGCCCCGGAACCGGCCCCTGCGCCTGCCCCGGTGGTGGATCTCAACGCCCCTGCCAAAACGCGTATCATCAGTGCCCCGGTCCGTTCCGGCCAACAAATTTATGCCCGCAACTGCGATCTGATCGTGACCAGCAGCGTCAGTGCCGGGGCCGAATTAATTGCCGATGGCAATATTCACATTTACGGCATGATGCGCGGTCGTGCGCTGGCCGGTGCCTCAGGAGATACGCAGTGCCAGATTTTTTGCACGCACCTGGGTGCTGAGCTAGTCTCTATCGCAGGGCAGTACTGGTTGAGCGACCAAATCCCGTCCGATTTTCTCGGGCAGGCAGCACGACTCAGCCTGTTGGATAACGCTTTAACCATACAACCTTTAAATTAAGCCCTTTTGACAAGGAATCCATTTCATGGCACGCATTATTGTTGTTACATCGGGTAAAGGGGGCGTTGGCAAGACCACTTCAAGCGCGGCCATCGCTACCGGCTTAGCCCAAAAAGGTAAGAAAACCGTCGTGATCGATTTCGATATCGGTCTGCGGAACCTTGACCTGATCATGGGCTGCGAACGCCGGGTGGTGTACGATTTCGTCAACGTGATTCAGGGTGACGCCACGCTGAATCAGGCGTTAATCAAAGACAAACGCACTGATAACCTTTATATCCTGCCGGCGTCGCAAACCCGCGACAAAGACGCACTGACCCGCGAAGGCGTCGAGAAAATCCTCAACGATCTGGGCGAGATGAATTTTGATTTCGTGGTCTGTGACTCACCTGCCGGCATCGAAACCGGTGCGTTGATGGCGTTGTACTTCGCCGATGAAGCCGTGATCACCACTAACCCGGAAGTCTCCTCGGTGCGTGACTCTGACCGTATTCTGGGCATCCTGTCTTCCAAATCCCGTCGCGCCGAGAAAGGCGAAGCACCTATTAAGGAACACCTGCTGCTCACCCGTTACAACCCAGGCCGCGTCAGCCGTGGCGATATGTTGAGCATGGAAGACGTGCTGGAAATTCTGCGCATTCCATTGGTCGGCGTTATCCCTGAAGACCAGTCCGTGCTGCGCGCGTCTAACCAGGGCGAGCCTGTTATTCTTGATATCGAGTCTGATGCCGGTAAGGCCTATGACGATACCGTTAGCCGCTTGTTAGGAGAAGAACGCCCCTTCCGCTTCATTGAAGAAGAGAAGAAGGGCTTCCTGAAACGCCTTTTTGGGGGATAAACCATGGCATTACTAGACTTCTTTCTGTCCCGCAAAAAACCGACAGCCAATATAGCCAAGGAACGGCTGCAAATTATCGTCGCAGAGCGTCGTCGTGGGGACAGCGAGCCCCACTATCTGCCTGATTTAAAACGCGATATTCTGGCGGTAATTTGCAAATACATTCAAATCGACCCTGAAATGCTGCACGTGCAGTTTGAGCAGAAAGGGGATGATATTTCGGTACTTGAACTCAACGTGACATTACCGGAATCGGAAGAAGCAGCTAAATGATTGCGACGCATTAATTACCCCCTGTATATTTTTTACAGGGGGTAACTGTATGCACATCCAGTTATTGGGATAAAAACCATCCATTAACCGTTTTCTCCCTTTGAGATTAATCTCAATTAATCTTGCGCCGCAGTTGTTTAAAGTAAATGATAGCGATAAAAGTATTTTCTTCGACTATTCCTAATAAATAATCAGAGCAGCGTTTCCTTACCCTGCCCTCGACTTTTCTACCCATCGATTAATAATTTTTCAGAATGTCCTGAAGTGGCGTCGCTAATAAGTCACCGCGCCAACCGCTGACTAATTCCGGCAGGCTGTCACCGCTTTTCAATTTCCAATGCCAATTCAGCAGTTGGTTAATCTGCCGACGCGATGCCAGCAATTCACTGCTTAACCCGCTTTGTTCACTGACAATAACGATCGCCGCTTTGATATCCTTGAACACTTTCTTATAACCCGGCTGGTCGATCAGGTTGGACAACGGCTCGGGCAGTGCAGCTTCATCCAGCTCGCTGGCCTCGGCCACCAACGCCAGCAACGTCTTACCGTGATAACGAATTTCCGGGCCGCTCAGGCCGAGCGAATCCAATTCTCCCAGCGAAGTTGGCATATAGCGCGCTACCTGCCACAGGTTTTCCTCGCGTACCACAAAGTTCACCGCCAAATCACGCTCACGCGCCTGACGCAGTCGCCATTCCGCCAGTTTCTGCAAACAACCCAGTTGGCGCGGGCGCAGCTGCCAGGCGTTGGTGATTTCACGGTAGGCCAACTCCGGCGCCAGCGACTCGCTGCGGCGCTGACAGAGCAACAGGCACTCATTGGCGGCGGCAGCAGTCCAACCGGCGTCTTCGGTTTCCTGCACCAGTTGTTTGGCCATCGGCAGCAGGTAGAACACGTCGGCTGCGGCGTATACGCACTGTTTTTCCGTCAGCGGACGCGCCAGCCAATCTGTGCGGGATTCACTTTTATCCAGATCTACCTGCATATACTCCTTCACCAAGGTCGCAAAACCACAAGACAGCGGTCGCCCAGTAAAGGCTGCCAGGATCTGAGTATCGACCATCGGGGTCGGCAGCGTTTTGAACGCATTCAGGAACACCTCAAGGTCTTCACTGCCGGCGTGCAGAAATTTCACAATCTGGGTATCGCTCAGCAGATCGATAAACGGCTGCCATTGCTTGATCGGCAAGGGATCGATCAGGGAGAGTTGTTCACCGTCGTATAACTGAATCAGGCCTAACTGCGGATAGTAGGTGCGCGTTCTGACAAATTCGGTGTCCAACGCAATCTGGGCATGGTTTCTTGCCTGCTCGCAGACCTGCTGCAATCCGGCATCGGTAGTGATCAACTGATAGTTCAAAACGTCATTCTCTTGGTCGCTTTCATGATTCAAACACAACAACGCCGGCATTCACCGGCGTCGTTGATCTGTAAGGCGTGGATGATAACCTAGGCGGCATCGGCCGCCCGCGTTTTTTTCTGTTCATCACGCAGTTCTCGCCGCAAAATTTTACCGACGTTAGATTTCGGCAACTCGTCGCGGAACTCAACAATTTTAGGCACTTTATACCCGGTCAGGTACCGACGGCAATGGGTCAACAGCTCTTCTTTGGTCAGAGAGGCGTCTTTCTTTACCACGCAAATCTTGACCGTTTCACCGGACACGTCATTCGGCACACCAATCGCAGCAGACTCCAGCACCTTCGGATGCTGGCTGACCACGTCTTCGATCTCATTCGGGTAAACGTTAAAACCGGAAACCAGAATCATGTCTTTCTTGCGATCGACCACGCGTACAAAGCCCGACTCGTCAACTGTAACGATATCGCCGGTTGCGAGCCAGCCCTCTTTTAACACTTCATCAGTGGCGTCCGGCCGCTGCCAGTAGCCTAACATAACTTGCGGCCCTTTGACCCACAGTTCGCCCGGCTCACCCACCGGCACATCATGGCCATCATCGTCCACCAGCCGAATATCGGTGGACGAAACGGGCAGACCGATGCTGCCGCTGTAGTGCGTCAGATCGTGCGGGTTACAGGTAACCAGCGGCGCACATTCTGTCAGGCCATAACCCTCAAGCAAATGCCTGCCTGTGACCTTCTCCCACTTGTCCGCCACCGCCTTCTGCACCGACATCCCGCCCCCGACCGAGAAACGCAAAGTCGAAAAGTCCAGCTTGTGGAAATCTTCATTATTGAGCAGTGCATTAAACAGCGTATTGACGCCGCTGATGGCAGTGAAGGGGTATTTGGCCAACTCTTTCACCATCCCCGGAATATCGCGCGGGTTGGTGATCAGTAAATTGCGGCCACCCAACTCGAGAAACAGCAGGCAATTCACCGTCAGCGCAAATATATGGTAGAGCGGCAATGCAGTGACTATCAATTCCTGGCCATCGCGGAACAGCGGCCCGTAGGCGGCATTGCACTGCGCCAAATTGGCCTGCATGTTGCGGTGCGTCAGCATTGCGCCTTTCGCCACACCGGTGGTACCGCCGGTATATTGCAGGAAAGCCAGATCGGAATTGATGATATCGGGTTTGACGTACTGCAGGCGGCGCCCGCGTTGCAAAGCGCTACGGAAAGAAATCGCGGCCGGCAGATGGTATTTCGGCACCAGTCGCTTAATGTACTTCACTACAAAGTTGACCAACGTGCCTTTGGCGGTGGAGAGCTGGTCGCCCATGCGCGTCAGAATCACATGTTTTACCTGGGTATTGAATACCACTTTTTCCAGCGTATGGGCAAAGTTGGAGACGATCACGATAGCGCTGGCGCCGCTGTCATTCAGTTGGTGTTCCAGCTCGCGCGGCGTATACAGGGGGTTAACGTTTACCACCACCATGCCGGCGCGCAAAATGCCGAACAGCGCGATCGGATACTGCAATAGATTTGGCATCATCAGGGCAACGCGATCCCCCTTCTGCAAGCCCAACTCATTTTGCAGGTAAGCGGCGAAAGCCCGGCTGCGCTCCTCCAGTTTACGGAAGGTCATCACCTCGCCCATATTGATGAAAGCGGGTTGATCGGCATAGCGCTGAACCGCATTTTCAAACATTTCGACCAAAGATGAATAACGATCGGCGTCGATCTCTGCCGGAACATCTGCCGGGTAACGTTTTAACCAGACCTTATCCAAGGTATTACTCCTGAAATCATTGCTCATTATCATCGCAGCCCCTAACACGCAGCCAAACCATAACAATATTTTAACTCAGCAGACCAGTTTGGGTTTTAAACATTATTCAGGTTGCGATGTACATCACTAATTGGCGGTATTTCCCTGTGCCAAAAGGAAAAGGCGGCCGGAGCCGCCCTATTAAGATGTGTTAACTGCAAGCAAAACCCTATTCGGTAACGATGGTTTGTATCTGCGTAGGACCAGGATTGTACCAGCCGTATCCTACGCCCCAACCCGGGCCCCAGGTGCCGCTGCGCCAGCCCCATGGCCCCATCGGCGCCGGTGGCATCATCACCTGCTGGGTCAGGCGCCAGCGCTTGTAACCGGTGGCGTTCATCGTTACAAACTTGTACGGCGTCATGCCGATTTTGCCTTCTTTCACGCCGGTGATTGGCCCGACAACGGTAACCAACTGACCTTTAAAATCGACCGGCTCCAGGAAACCGTTGACCGTGGCCAGCAAGCGGCCCCGTGATGGCTCGCCCAGAATCGGCCGGGCGCCAGAATCGAGCGGTACCGCCGCGATCTCGAGCACCGTGCGTCCCTGCTCGTTAGCGACGTTCACTACGGTGCCGCCAAAGCGGGCTTCAGCTCCGGCAAACAGGTTCGGCGCATTTTGCACCGAAGACAACTGCTGCACCGGCGTCGCCGTACTGCCTTTGATCGCATCCGGCACGGTTACGCAGCCTGACAACGCCAGCGCGCCGCCGGCCATGGCCAGCAGCGACATTTTTTTACTTACAGTGCGGGTTAACATCGTCGCAATCTCCTGAAATGGCTGTAACTTTGACATCAAATCGCTGAGCAAGTTGCAGTTCATTCATAGCCCGGATTCAACCGCTGCACAATAGGCTGTCGTTATTCGCGCCCAGGCAGTTTTTTCCAGGTGACTTCGTTACGCAGATAAGTCGGTTCGGCATTTTCTACCGCCACCGCCAGCCCTTGCTGCCAGGCATGCAGCGCAAGCGGCAGCATGTCTTGCGCTTGCGGCAGCAGCATTTTCCCGTCGCGCAGGCCCAGGGAAGAGCCGGCAATCAGGTCCGGGTACGTTTGCCAGCCGGTGCCCACATGCGCCCAGTTGCCTTGCAGGCCTTGCGCGCGTTCCAGCGCTTGCTGTGGCGAAAGCACCGCTTCACCTTCGCTTTCCAGCCAAATGCCGTCTTGCCCGCGCTCAAACTGCCCCCAGTAGACCTCACCCATTCGCGCATCAATCGCCGCCAACACTCGATCGGCGCCGGTAACGCGCCAGGCACCTTGAGCCATGGTTTGCAACGTTGAAATGCCCAGCATTGGCAACTCGGCTCCCAGCGCAAGCCCTTGCGCGATGCCGATACCGATACGTACGCCGGTAAAGCTGCCGGGCCCGCGGCCAAAAGCCAGCGCGTCGAGTTGATTAAGGGTTAAACCGGATTCCGCCAGCACTTGCTGCACCATCGGTAAAATGCGTTGCGTATGCTCACGTGGGCACAGCTCAAACAGGGCGTGGGTTTCGCCTTGATTCCAGATGGCAACGGAACAGGCTTCCGTCGCCGTATCGATCGCTAAAATTCGCGTGGACATACCAACCTCTGGCGGGAAAAAAACAGGGCGCGCATTGTAGCACAGCCCCGTGTCCGCGCCTATCCGCTAACGTTCAGCCTGCAGGAAGGCAATCGCCTGCGCGATATCCCGGGTGCGCGGCGTCGGCGGCAGGCTATTGAGGAACACCTCGCCATAAGGCCGCATCACCAGACGGTTATCGCAGATCACCAGCACACCGCGATCGTCAGTATCGCGGATCAGGCGTCCGACACCCTGCTTCAGGGTAATGACTGCATCCGGCAATTGCACGTCGTTGAACGGATCGCCGCCACGCAGCCGGCAATCTTCAATTCGCGCCTTCAACAGCGGATCGTCGGGTGAGGTAAACGGCAGCTTGTCGATGATCACACACGACAAAGCGTCACCGCGCACGTCAACCCCTTCCCAGAAACTGCTGGTCGCCACCAACAACGCGTTGCCGGCCTCGACAAACTGCGCCAACAGTTGGCCTTTACTGGTTTCCCCTTGCAACAGTACCGGCAGCGTCATGGTGGCACGGAACTCCTCCGCCAGTTCGCGCATCATCTGGTGCGAAGTGCAAAGGAAGAAACAGCGGCCGTTATTGGCTTCAATCAGCGGCCGCAGCATGCGCGCCAACTGGCGGGCACCGCCGGGCTGATTCGGCGAAGGCAGAAAACGCGGCACGCACAGCAACGCCTGGTTGGCGTAGTCGAACGGGCTGGCCAACAACAAGGTTTTGGCTTTGGTCAGGCCCAACCGCTCGGTAAAATGCCCCATCTGTTCGTTGACCGACAGCGTTGCCGAGGTAAAAATCCAGCTGCCCGGTTTCTCATCCAACAGCTCACGAAAACGATCCGCCACCGTCAGCGGCGTCAATGCCAGCACGAAATGGCGTGAATTGCATTCATACCAGTAGCTGAAGCCCGGCTCGTTGACCTCTTTCAATCTTTTGAGGCGTGCGCGATACAGCGTGGCGCGCTCGAAGGCGGCATCCAGCAAGGCCGAGCGGCCAAGGGACAGTTTAACCACGTCGTAGCACAGCTCCAACGCGTCATCGAGCAGCAGCAGGGCGCGCTGCACGTTCGGTTGACTTAGCACGTCGCGCAGGTTGCCGCGAAACCCCGGTTCTCCCAACATCAAACGGAAATCCTGGGTACTCTGGCTGAGGCGATCGGCGCTTTTTTGCAACTGTGCGGCGTCACGCACTTCAGTGCGATAGGCAATAGTAATGTCTTTAGCGAGATCCATCAGTTGGCGGCTGGTCAGCTGCTTGCCGAAATATTGGCTGGCGATGTCGGGGATCTGATGGGCTTCGTCGAAAATCATCACGTCAGCCTCGGGGATTAACTCGGCAAATCCGCCCTCTTTCACCACCATATCCGCCAGAAACAGATGGTGGTTCACCACGATAACGTCAGCATCCATGGCACGACGGCGAGCTTTGACCACAAAGCAATCTTTATACAACGGGCAGTCGCTGCCCAGGCAGTTGTCGTTGGTGCTGGTCACCAGCGGCCAGATAAAGCTGTCTTCCGCCACGTCGCTGCAACTGCTGATGTCGCCCTCTTTGGTCAATGATGACCATTTGCGCAAATGGACCAGATCGATAAGCGTCTGTCCGGCCAGCTCACCGCCGGCCATCGATTGTTGCTCCAGACGCTCCAGACACAGGTAGTTGGAACGCCCTTTCAACAGCGCCATCTTGCCTTTGTACTTGAGCGCTTTGGCGACGGTAGGCAGATCGCGCGCATAAAGCTGGTCCTGCAAGGCTTTTGAACCGGTGGAAATAATCACTTTGCGATCGGCACGCAGCGCCGGCACCAAATAGGCGAAGGTTTTACCGGTACCGGTGCCCGCTTCGACCACCAGTTCCTGTTTGAAATTAATGGCCTCGGTGACCGCTTCCGCCATCTGCCGCTGAGCTTCGCGCGGTTTGAAACCCTTGATTGCCTGCGCCAGTGCGCCGTCTGTTGCGAAATCGTCCGTCACGCTATCTCTCTGCCAGTGTAATTCAGCGGTGATTATGCCAATCCTGCCGCACGGCTACCACAGACTTTTACCCTATGGCTTCCAAGCCGCACTGCTGCTTGAAAGACAACGGATTTATCATCACGTATTTCTGCCGACGGCTGTGTTACCCTTAAGGTGATGATGATATGGAGATAACTGAATGAACATCGAACGCATTGATCCCGACCAACGCTGGTCCGAAGCCGTGGTGCACAACGACACCGTCTATTACACCAGCGTGCCGGAAAATCTGGATGACGACGCCACCGCACAGACGGCAAATACCCTGGCAGCCATTGACGTGCTGCTGGCCCGCGTTGGCTCGGACAAGAGCCGGGTATTGGACGCCACTATTTTCCTGGCAGACGCCGCAGACTTCGCCGCGATGAACACCGCCTGGGATGCTTGGGTGGTTGCAGGCAGCGCACCGGTGCGCTGCACCGTGCAGGCCAAATTGATGAACCCGAAGTACAAGGTTGAAATCAAGATTATCGCCGCGCTGTAAACAAAAAACCGCAGGGAGTTACCCCCTGCGGTTTTTATGTTGTCATTCAGCGCGCTGATTAAGCCAGTTTGATAATCACCATTCCCACCAACAACAGCGCCAAGCCAATCCAGCCCTTGGCATTGAGCCGTTGGCCGAACAGGATCCAACCGGCGGCGATGGTCGCGGCAATACCGAAACCGCCCCAGAGCGCATAAGCCACCGACAGATCAATCCCCTTCACCGCCTGCGCCAGCGCACTGAACGCGCCCAGCACCGACAGCAGAGACAGCAGACCCATCCACACTTTACGGAAGCCGTCCGACATTTTCAGAAAGATGTTGGCGACAATTTCCAGGACGATCGCCAGTGCCAGAAACCCGATGTGGTACAACTCAAGCTGTTGCATGGTTGTTACCTCGCGGGCTGACCTGTTTTCGACCCTTACGGGTACCGGATTTCACCAGAAGGATGCCGGCAATCAGCGTCACCAGACCCAACACTTTCAACGCAGAGATCGGCTCATCAAACCACAACACGCTGAACAGCGTAATAAACAGGATACCGATACCTTCCCACAGCGCATAAGCCACGCCAAGGGCGACGCGTTTTATCGCCAGCGACAGCATTACGTAAGAAGCGGTGATCATCACGTACATCACAATATGCCCGGTCATGCCGCCGCTGATGCTGGCGTATTTCATTGACAGGGTACCGATAATTTCGGCCACGATAGCCAAGCCTAAAAAGATCCAATAAATCATGATTTTTCTCCCAAACGGCGAATAACGCACGCTAAGGCGTATTTATCCCGATGTATCTCGTCGGACAGGCGCAGTAAGACGCTGACGACGCAGAGATCCCTGGGGATAAACTGACCCAAACGTAATAAAAATGTTTGCCCGGTTACGCGGAATGACGAAGGACTGAGCCTGTCACCAGCACCGGTTAAGGGAGAAAGACGCTATAGCTCGCTGCACCAGTGATGCTCACTGGCAAGGATGGCAGACAGGAAAAGCTGGCAAGTAGAGGTTCTGAGGGTAATTCCATTAAGTTTCATCATAATTATTCTCTATTCTCAGCCGCACACCGTGCGATTTGCCCAATATCCTCTTAAAAGTAAAATTTTCAACTGAGATATTTGTACCATAGCCAAAATAAGAAAGCAAATTGCCGTTTTCACAAAAAGCAGAAAAAAACGGGTTAAAAATAAGAAAGTTAAGCATTTTAAAAATAAAAAAAGGTTCAACGAGCCGTTGAACCTTGATGACGTCACGAGTGGGCAAACAATCGCCAAACCCAGGCTCGGAGCGAGTTACAAAGCCGCACCCTTGACGGCGCTGCGCGCCAATTCGCTAATGCGTTCGTAGTCGCCGCTCTCCAAAGCGTCGGCTGGCACCAACCAGGATCCACCGATGCACAGCACACTTTTCAGCGCCAGATAATCGCGGTAGTTATTCGGCGTGATGCCGCCGGTCGGACAGAAACGCACCTGCGGGAACGGGCCGCCGATCGCCTGCAACGCCTTCACGCCGCCGTTGGCTTCTGCCGGGAAGAACTTGAACTCGCGCAGGCCGTAATCCATGCCCAGCATCAGTTCTGAAACGGTGCTGATGCCCGGAATTAACGGAATGGTCCCTGCGGTAGCAGCTTTCAGCAACGCCTCAGTAAGGCCTGGGCTGATAGCGAATTGCGCACCGGCCTCGGTCACTTCTTGCAACTGCTGGGGGTTAATTACCGTACCTGCGCCGATAATCGCCTCCGGTACTTCTTTGGCAATGGCGCGGATCGCCTCCATGGCGCAGGCGGTGCGTAATGTCACCTCCAGCACGCGAACGCCACCGGCGACCAGCGCCCTGGCCAGCGGCACCGCATGTTCCAGTTTATTGATCACAATGACCGGAACCACCGGGCCTGCAGTCAGGATCTGTTCTGCGCTGGTTTTCCAGTTTTTCATTATTACTTCTCCACTACTTACGGTTTATAAATGGCACGCCCCTGCCACAGGGCTCCGCAAGTGTATGCGGGCGTCCGGCCGTACCCTAAGTGAGGTTGCTATCCCGCGTTCTGCGGGCAAAAAAATGCCGGCAGATAAGCTGCCGGCGGCGTCGTTACTCGAACTCGTTCCAGGAACGGCCATCGCGGGTGATCATCGCGACCGAAGCTACCGGGCCCCAGGTACCAGACTGGTAAGGCTTCGGCGCTTCGTTGTCCGCTTTCCAGGCGTCCATGATGGAGTCTACCCATTTCCAGGCTTCTTCCACCTCGTCACGGCGCACGAACAGCGCCTGAATACCGCGCATGGTCTCCAGCAACAAACGCTCGTAGGCGTCTGCCACGTGCTCCTGGTTAAAGGTTTCCGAGAAGCTCAGATCCAGCTTGGTGGTTTGCAGACGGTGCTTGTGATCCAACCCCGGCACCTTGTTCAGCACCTGGATCTCGATACCTTCATCCGGTTGCAGACGAATGGTCAACTTGTTCTGCGGCAGTTGCTGGTAAGAGTCGCTGAACAGGTTCAACGGCGGGTTCTTGAAGTAAACCACCACTTCAGAACATTTGGTCGGCAGGCGTTTACCGGTACGCAGGTAGAACGGCACGCCGGCCCACTGCCAGTTGTCGATATCCACGCGGATCGAGACGAAGGTTTCGGTGTTGCTGCTTTTGTTCGCCCCTTCCTCTTCCAGATAGCCCGGCACTTTTTTACCCTGCACAAAACCGGCGGTGTATTGGCCGCGCACCGTGGTTTCACGCACATTGGTCTGATTAATACGGCGCAGCGAGCGCAGCACCTTCACTTTCTCGTCACGAATGCGATCGGTGGTCAGATCCGCCGGCGGCGACATGGCAATCATGGTCAGAATTTGCAGCAGGTGGTTCTGGATCATGTCGCGCATCTGGCCGGCCTGGTCAAAGTAACCCCAGCGCCCTTCGATACCCACCTCTTCCGCCACGGTGATCTGTACGGAATCGATAGTGCGGTTGTCCCAGTTGGAGGCAAACAGCGAGTTGGCAAAACGCAGCGCCAGCAGGTTCAGTACCGTCTCTTTACCGAGGTAGTGGTCAATACGGTAAACCTGGGACTCGTTGAAGTATTCCGCCACCTGATCGTTGATCACGCGGGAAGACGCCAGATCGGTGCCCAACGGTTTTTCCATCACGACGCGCGCCGGGTCGTGATTCAGTTTTGCCTCGCCCAACCCTTTGCAGATCGCGCCAAAGGTGCTTGGCGGCATGGCGAAGTAGTTGATGGTAGTGCGATGCTTCTGGTCCAGCATTTTACCCAGTTTGGTAAAGTTTTTGCTGTCGTTCACATCCAGGTTGCAGAAATCCAGGCGCGCGCTCAGCGTGGCCCAGAGTTCGTCATCCAGCGTTTCTTTCATAAAGGTGCCAAGCGCTTCCTTGACCACCTTGATATAGGCTTCTTTATCCCACTCCGCACGGCCAACGCCGATAATCCGGGTTTCCGGGTGGATATGGCCGGCTTTTTCTAACTGGTACAGGGAAGGCAGCAGCTTACGACGCGCCAAATCGCCTTTCGCGCCGAAAATAACCAGGTCACACGCCTGGGCTGTAGAGGTTACCGCCATGTTCATCTCCTCGTTGCAGGATATTTGTAATTTTCTTACATTACTAATGTACTCTCTTTGACTACGGCCAGTAAACCCGGATCAAAAGCAGAAAAAAAGCCCCAGAAACTCCAGTGTTAAGCGTGATCGGGCGTAAACGCCGCTGACGAAACTAAAAACTGTAATTTTCTGTCTTTTTTGACGCTCTTTTACCATTATGAAAGTTAGACACAGGTCATGTTCTGATGAAAAAAGTCTGCATACCCTCTGTCGAGACTGCCAACGGTTACCGGCACGTAGTATATTTTCATTAAACCGGCATTGATTTCTCCTTTGATTGAAATCGACATATCCGATGGATTCCAAGTGGCAGCTTGAAAGACTGCGGGTATAAAACCATGAGTGACTCTCGTTATATGAATACGCTGGAAAAAATCCAGAGCCATCTGGAGCTCCTGAGCAAATCTGAAAGGAAAGTCGCCGAGGTGATCCTGGCCTCCCCACAAACCGCCATTCACTCCAGTATCGCCACGCTGGCCAAAATGGCGGACGTCAGCGAACCCACCGTCAACCGTTTTTGTCGCCGTCTCGATACCAAGGGCTTCCCCGATTTTAAGCTGCATCTGGCGCAAAGCCTGGCCAACGGCACCCCTTACGTAAATCGTAACGTGGAGGAAGATGACAGTGTGGATTCCTACACCGGTAAAATATTCGAATCGGTGATGGCCTGCCTGGATACAGTAAAGGCAAATTTGGATATTGCCGCAATCAATCGTGCGGTTGACCTGCTCACGCAGGCAAAAAAGATCTCTTTCTTTGGTTTGGGCGCGTCGGCGGCAGTCGCCCACGACGCGATGAACAAATTTTTCCGTTTTAATATCCCGGTGGTCTACTTCGATGACATCGTCATGCAACGCATGGGATGCATGAACTCCAGCGAAGGCGACGTCGTGGTATTAATTTCCCACACCGGCCGCACAAAAAACCTGGTTGAAATGGCGCAACTGGCGCGCGAAAACGACGCCACGGTGATCGCCATCACCTCACGCGATACCCCCCTCGCCCATGCGGCGACGCTGTCTCTGCTGCTCGATGTGCCGGAAGACACTGACGTTTATATGCCGATGGTGTCCCGAATTGCGCAATTAACGCTCATCGACGTTCTGGCTACCGGATTTACCTTGCGCAGAGGGGCTAAATTCAGAGATAACTTGAAGCGGGTCAAGGAAGCGTTAAAAGAATCGCGCTTTGATAAGGGTGCGGTTATCCCGAATAATTTCGACTCGTAACCGATGTAAAAAAACCTGCCGAAAAGTTTGAACGGCAGTCTTAGAGGCAGTACCTGTAAAACGCTCATGCGGGTAACCCGGGTGAAACATCAGTGTAGTAAAATTACATTTCACTCTTGGTTTCGTTATCCGACGTTATCGCAACACCAATACTTTGCTTCACCAGTCAACGGAGTAATACATGTCCAGACGGCTCAGAAGAACCAAAATTGTTACCACCCTAGGCCCGGCTACTGACCGCGACAATAATCTTGAAAAGATCATTGCTGCCGGCGCTAACGTGGTTCGGCTCAACTTTTCTCATGGCAGCGCGGAAGATCACCAGGCTCGCGCGGATAAAGTGCGCGAAATCGCTGCCAAACTGGGGCGTCACGTCGCGATTCTGGGCGACCTGCAAGGGCCAAAAATCCGTGTTTCCACCTTTAAGGAAGGCAAAATCTTCCTCAATATAGGTGACAAATTTCTGCTCGATGCCAACATGTCAAAAGGCGAAGGCGATAAAGAAAAAGTCGGTATCGACTATAAAGGCCTGCCTGCCGACGTGGTGCCGGGCGACGTACTGCTGCTGGACGATGGCCGCGTACAGTTGAAAGTGCTCGAAGTTCAGGGCATGAAAGTGTTTACCGAAGTGACCGTTGGCGGCCCGCTGTCCAACAACAAAGGCATCAACAAACTGGGCGGCGGCCTGTCCGCAGAAGCCCTGACCGAGAAAGATAAAGCCGATATCATTACCGCAGCAAAAATCGGCGTCGACTATCTGGCGGTCTCCTTCCCACGTACCGGCGAAGATTTGAACTACGCACGCCGTCTGGCGCGCGATGCAGGCTGCAACGCCAAGATCGTGTCTAAAGTTGAACGCGCTGAAGCGGTATGCAGCGATGAAGCAATGGATGACATCATCCTGGCTTCCGACGTGGTGATGGTCGCCCGTGGTGACCTGGGCGTTGAAATCGGCGATCCGGAACTGGTCGGCATTCAGAAAAAACTGATCCGTCGTGCCCGCACGCTGAACCGCGCCGTCATTACCGCGACCCAAATGATGGAATCGATGATCACCAACCCGATGCCAACCCGCGCCGAAGTCATGGACGTGGCGAACGCCGTGCTGGATGGCACCGACGCCGTAATGCTGTCTGCCGAAACCGCTGCGGGCCAGTACCCGGCGGAGACCGTGGCGGCGATGGCGCGCGTTTGTCTGGGCGCTGAAAAAATCCCAAGCATCAACGTCTCCAAACACCGTTTGGACGTACAGTTCGACAACATCGAAGAAGCCATTGCCATGTCTTCAATGTACGCCGCCAACCACCTGAAAGGCGTGACTGCACTGATCGCCATGACAGAATCGGGCCGCACTGCGCTGATGATGTCACGTATCAGCTCCGGGCTGCCGATCTTCGCCATGTCACGTCATGAGCACACGCTGAACCTGACGGCGCTGTATCGCGGCGTTACGCCGGTTTATTTCGACAGCCATAACGACGGCGTCATCGCGGCCAATGACGCAGTGAATCGCCTGCGCGACAAAGGCTTCCTGGTTTCCGGCGACCTGGTGATCGTGACACAGGGCGACGTGATGGAAACCGTTGGCACCACCAACACCAGCCGTATCCTGCGCGTAGAATAACCTCGCTTGCCGCCGGCCGTTAACACGGCCGGCATTTTTTCCCGCTCCGCCCTTCCCCCCTGTTAAACTCATCTCCAGTCGCCACTACGGCAAATGGAGAACCATCGATGCTTCATCAACACCCACAGCAAAACTGCAGCTCGCTGGCATTGGATCTCGACGGCCAAGGGCTGGAAAGCCTGGATGATGACCGCCTGCAGGGCAACGCATTGCTGAAAATCAGCCTATACGACAATCGCCTCCGCCAGTTCCCGGCGCAAATCTTTCAGCATCGTGCGCTGCAGGTACTGAATATCTCCTGTAACCAACTCAATGAGCTGCCGGAAGATCTCGGCCAATGGCAAAAACTGGCGATGCTGGATTGCGGTCACAACAAAGCCGAGCGCGTGCCCGCCAGCATCGGCCAACTCCGCGAACTGACCTATCTTTATCTGAGCGACAACGCTTTCAGCACGCTCCCCATAGAGCTGGGCCGTTTGCATAAATTGCGCTATCTAAACGTGACCGATAACCTACTGAGCGAACTGCCGGCTGCTATCGTTCAATTGAGCGGCCTGCAGGAACTGAGGCTGTATAACAACCAGATTACCGCGTTGCCGGCCGCCATCGGCCAATTGAGCGCGCTGCGGGAACTGCACCTGATGAATAATCGTCTGGAAACGTTGCCGGAAGAGATCTCGCAATTGTCTGAACTGGCGGTGCTGGACGTGGAAAATAACGCCATCAGCAGGCTGCCTGCGGCATTCTGTCACTTAGCCAGCCTGACCGACCTCAATCTGCGCGCTAATCAGCTACGGCAGCTGCCAGGCTGTTTTGGTCAACTAACGGCGCTCACCACGCTTGACCTGCGCGCTAACCGGTTGAGTGAGCTGCCGGATAGCATGGCGGCATTGACTCGCCTGCGACGATTAGATTTGCGCTGGAACAACTTCGCCCAGATGCCGGCGGTGCTGGAGCCATTGATGGCGCAGGGTTGTATGGTGCATATATAAGGCATTAAAAACAAAGGGCCAGCCCCCTTTCGATGGCTGGCCCTTACGACCGGAAGCGACTGTGCCGCTTAGCGATACAAATCGTCGCGTGAATAGGGTTCAGTCTCCCCTTCTTTACGCGTTTTCAGCAGTTTGAGGATCCAGGTGTATTGCTCTGGGTTCGGCCCCACCAAATTCTCCACTTCTTCATTCATGCGACGCGCAATATAGGGGTCATCAGCCGTGGCCAAATCATCCATCGGCGGGCGAATATAGATATCCAGCATGCTGGTTTTGCCGTCATACACCGGGAACAAAGGCACAATTGCCGCACGGCACACCTTCATCAGGCGCCCCACCGCGGGCAGCGTCGCTTTGTAGGTAGCAAAAAAGTCGACGAACTCGCTATGTTCGGCGCCGTGATCCTGATCGGGCAAATAATAGCCCCAATAACCCTGACGCACCGAGCTGATAAACGGCTTGATGCCGTCATTGCGCGCATGCATTCGGCCGCCAAACTTACGGCGCACCGCATTCCACAGATAATCCACCAAAGGGTTACTTTGGTTGTGGAACATCGCCGCCATCGGCTGACCACGTGCCGCCATCAGCATGGCGGGTACATCCACCGCCCATCCGTGTGGCACCAGGAAAATCACGTTGCGGCCTTCTTCGCGGATCTTATCCAGCACCTCTTCGCCGTGCCAACGCACACGCTTCAGCACTTTTTCCGGTTTGGTGCAGGCCAGTTCCGCCATCAGAATCATTGATTGCGGCGCGGTGGCAAACATCTCGTCAATAATGTGCTCGCGTTCGTTTTCCGGCACTTCCGGCAGGCAATACAGCAGGTTGATACGCGCACGGCGGCGGGCGCTTTTTGCCACCTTGCCGACCAGTTTGCCAACCGCACCGAGCACCGGATCGCGCAAGCGCGCAGGGATCAGTGAGATGCCTGCCATCAGCCCGGTTCCCAGCCAAACGCCCCAGTAGCGTGGATGGTAAAAGGCTTTTTGAAATTGCGGGATGAACTCTACGTTCGATTTTTTCTCGTTTTGCATGCACAAGCTCTTAACTTAGCGGTTCGGCTAATCATAATTGCAAAGACTGATTTTGCAATTAACAACGACGAAGCGCCAATATAAAACAGCATCGGCCCGCAATCAGGCCGATGGAATCACTGGCGCGGCAGTGCGCCCGAATAAAAGGATTAGTCCAACTGCAGTTGAGGAACCACTTCCTTCACCTGCGCCAGATAATCGCTGCGGTCTTTACCGCTCAACCCTTCGGAACGCGGCAGTTTCGCCGTCAACGGGTTGACCGCCTGTTGGTTGGTCCACATTTCGAAATGCAGGTGCGGCCCGGTAGAACGGCCGGTGTTACCCGATAACGCGATGCGGTCGCCACGTTTGACCTTCTGTCCCGGCTTAACCAACAGTTTTTTCAGGTGCATATAACGTGTGGTGTACTGACGGCCATGACGGATCGCCACATAGTTGCCTGCGGCACCGCTGCGTTTGGCTATCAATACTTCACCGTCACCCACCGCCAGTACCGGAGTACCAACCGGCATCGCAAAGTCGACGCCTTTGTGCGGCGCAATGCGCCCGGTCACCGGATTCACCCGGCGCGGATTGAAGTTTGAAGAGATGCGGAACTGTTTCATGGTTGGGAAACGCATAAAGCCGCGCGCCAGGCCGGAGCCCTGACGATCATAGAACTTGCCGTCTTCAGCGCGGATGGCGTAGTAATCTTTGCCACCGGAACGCATGCGTACGCCCAGCAACTGGCTTTGCGAGCTCTTGCCGTCAAAGTGTTCGCGGGACATCAATACCGAGAATTGGTCGCCCTTGCGCAGTTTGCGGAAATCCAACTGCCATTGCAGCGCTTTGATTACCGCGTTGATTTCAGCGCGGCTTAAGCCGGCAGCACTGGCGCTGCTGACGAAGCTCCCGTTGAGGCGGCCGCTGATCACGTTATTACGCCATTCACCCTGCTGGGCTTCCTGAGTTTCTTTGAAACTATTGCCTACGCGATCGTAGGTACGGGTTTCACGCCGGGAAACCTCCCAGGTCAAACGTTGCAGATCGCCGGCATCATTTACCGTCCACGACAGTTGCTGACCAATCTTCAGATTACGCAGGTCGCGATTTTGCGATGCGAGCAGAGAGACGTCTGACATATCTATGCCGTACTGGGTCAGAATGCTGCCCAGCGTATCGCCGGTAGAAACTACATATTCATGCACGCCATCTTCGCCGGCGACCTTCTGGTCCAGCTCATCCTGTGGGATGTCATCATCGGGAGTGGCTTGGTCAAGGTCGATCGGCTCACTGGCTTCTGGCAGTAAGGACCGTAACTGGCTGGATTCTAACTCGATGTTCTTAACGATGGGGTTATGTTCTGGGTGATAAACAAAAGGCCGCCAAACGGCAACGGCCAGTGTAACCACTGTCAGCGACCCCAGCATGACGCGATGGGGCCGTGGCAGATTGTTATACGCCAGAGCGATAGTTCGGACTATCTGCTGCACTCGATATTTTCCTCATAATCTTTACTTCAGGCAGCTCACGTACTGGTTAGACAGCTGAGTCAGGAAGTTCCCGTAGCTGTCTTTCCCCAGTGCGATGCCGGTGCCCAGCGGGTCCAGCGTTCCAGAACGCACTTTGGTACCCTTGGCAACGGCATTGATTACGGCCGGCCTGAATTGTGGCTCAGCAAAAACGCAGACTGCTTTCTGCTCAACCAACTGTGTTCGAATTTGGTGTAGGCGCTGTGCTCCAGGCTGTATTTCGGGATTAACGGTAAAATGGCCCAGTGGGCTCAAGCCGAAGTGTTTTTCAAAGTAGCCGTAAGCATCATGAAAAACAAAATATCCCTTGCCTTGCACAGGCCTAAGCATGTTACCAACATTTTTGTCAGTTTGCGTCAGCAGATTCTCGAACTGGCGCAGGTTTGCGTCTAATTTGTCCTTATTTTGCGGCATAAGTTCCAATAACCTGTCGTGAATCGCGATCGCGGTCACTTTTGCCACTTCCGGGGATAACCAGACGTGCATATTATATTCGCCGTGATGATGTCCATCATCTTCGTCATGATCTGCATGGCTATTCGCATCCCCAGCATGTTCATGCTCATGATCGTCATCATCGCCCTTCATCAACAGGGGTTTCACCCCGCTCAATTCACTGATGGCCAACTGACGATTGGCCGATACCGGGGTGAGCGATTTGGTCAGAAAGGCTTCCATGTCCGGCCCTACCCACACCACCAAATCGGCGGCGCGCAGGCGCTGGATATCGGAAGGCCGCAGAGCGAAATCATGCGGCGAAGCCCCATCCGGCAGCAATACCTCGGTGGGCGTCACACCGTCGGCTATCGCAGAGGCGATAAACCCCAGCGGACGAATGGAAGTCACCACCGTGGCATAAGCGCTGTTCAGCGGCCCGGCCATCATCAATGCGCTGGCCAGCAGCGTGCGTTGCAGCCATTTATTTTTCTGTGCCATTCTCAGTAATCCCGTCGTTTTCATCAGCGAGGCGTGATATTATAACATTCGGTTAGTTCTGCAAAATGTAATCACGAGATGTCTACACTGACAACGCTAAAAAATATCACCGTCTCCTTTGGTAGCCGCAAGGTCCTGTCGAATATTTCGCTCAGCCTCCAGCCGGGCCGTATTCTGACGCTGCTCGGCCCAAACGGCGCGGGCAAATCTACGCTGGTGCGGGTGGTACTGGGGCTCGTTGCGCCAACCCAAGGCACGCTTGAACGCGAGCCGGGCCTGCGCATCGGCTATGTGCCGCAAAAACTGCACCTTGATGCCACCCTGCCGCTTACCGTCAGCCGTTTTATGCGCTTGAAACCCGGCGTCAAAAAGGCCGATATCCTGCCTGCGCTGAAACGCGTGCAGGCGGCCCATCTACTCGATCAACCGATGCAAAAGCTTTCCGGCGGCGAAAACCAACGGGTGCTGCTGGCACGTGCGCTGTTGAATAAGCCTCAGTTGCTGGTGCTGGATGAACCGACGCAGGGAGTCGACGTCAATGGCCAACTGGCGCTGTACGATCTGATCGATCAGTTGCGTAAAGAGCTGGGCTGCGCGGTATTGATGGTTTCCCATGACCTGCATCTGGTAATGGCGAAAACCGATGAGGTACTGTGCCTCAACCAACATATCTGCTGTTCCGGCGCACCGGAAGTGGTGTCGATGCACCCTGAATTTATCGCCATGTTTGGTAACCGGGGAGCGGAACAGCTGGCGGTTTATCGCCACCACCATAACCACCGTCACGACCTGCAAGGCCGAATTGTGTTGAAGAAAACCGGGGGCCGTGAGGCATGATCGAACTGTTATTACCCGGCTGGCTGGCCGGGGTGTTGTTGGCGGGGGCCGCAGGTCCGCTAGGCTCATTTGTTGTCTGGCGGCGGATGTCCTACTTTGGCGATACCTTGGCGCACGCCTCACTGCTGGGTGTGGCCTTCGGCCTGCTGTTGGATGTGAACCCTTTCTATGCGGTGATTGCCGTAACGCTGGTGCTGGCTCTGGTGCTGGTGTGGCTGGAGCGTCGGCCGCAGCTTTCCGTTGATACCCTGCTCGGTATTATGGCGCACAGCGCGCTGTCTCTGGGCCTGGTGGTAGTGGCGTTAATGTCCAACGTGCGGGTCGATCTGATGGCCTATCTGTTTGGCGATCTGTTGTCTGTCACCTTTACCGATATCTGGATGATTGGCATCGGCGTCAGCATCGTGCTGCTGATCCTGTGGTGGCAATGGCGCAACCTGCTGTCGATGACCGTCAGTCCTGAGCTGGCGCACGTAGACGGCGTTAATCTGGTGCGGGCGCGCACAGTGCTGATGCTGGTCACCGCTCTGACCATTGGTCTGGCAATGAAGTTCGTCGGCGCGCTGATCATCACTTCACTGCTGATTATACCGGCGGCTACGGCACGCCGATTCGCCCGTACGCCTGAGCAAATGGCCGGTTATGCGGTGCTGGTAGGCATGCTGGCCGTCACTGGCGGGCTGGCCTTCTCGGCCTTTTACGATACCCCGGCCGGCCCCTCGGTGGTGCTGAGCGCTGCGGTGCTGTTTGTGCTGAGTTTATTCAGGAAGCAGCAGGCCTGATTCCGGGCTGCCGGCAGACGTGACAAGGGCCGCATCAGCGGCCCTTTTTAATACTTACTCTTCGCGCGCAATACCAAAGTGTTTATAGGCATGATTGGTCGCCATTCGTCCACGCGGGGTTCGCTGGATAAAGCCCTGTTGGATCAGGAAGGGTTCTATAACGTCTTCGATGGTTTCCCGCTCCTCACCAATCGCCGCAGCCAGGTTATCCAGGCCCACCGGCCCGCCCATGAACTTGTCGATTATCGCCAGCAACAGCTTGCGGTCCATGTAGTCGAAACCTTCGGCATCAACGTTCAGCATGTCCAGCGCCTGCATCGCAACTTCGCCATTGATCACGCCGTTGGCACGGACTTCGGCAAAATCGCGCACCCTGCGCAGCAAGCGGTTGGCGATACGCGGCGTTCCGCGTGCCCGACGAGCCACCTGATGAGCGCCCTCTTCCGAGAGATCCAGCCCCAGGCAGTTGGCACTGCGTGAAACGATATGCTGCAAATCGGCGACCTGATAGAACTCCAGGCGCTGCACAATGCCGAAGCGATCGCGCAGCGGCGAGGTCAGAGAACCGGCACGGGTGGTAGCTCCCACCAGCGTAAAGGGCGGCAGATCGAGTTTGATCGAACGCGCAGCCGGGCCTTCGCCGATCATGATATCCAGTTGGTAATCTTCCATTGCCGGATACAGCACTTCTTCGACCACCGGCGACAACCGATGGATTTCATCGATAAACAAGACGTCGTGCGGCTCGAGGTTGGTCAGCATCGCCGCCAGATCGCCCGCCTTCTCCAACACCGGGCCGGAGGTAGTGCGCAGGTTAACGCCCATTTCATTGGCGACGATGTTCGCCAGCGTGGTTTTACCCAGCCCTGGCGGGCCGAAGATCAGCAAATGGTCCAGCGCGTCGCCACGCTGCTTGGCCGCCTGAATAAAGATTTCCATCTGCTCACGCACGTGCGGCTGGCCGACATATTCCGTCAGCAGCTTTGGTCGAATGGCGCGATCAAGAATTTCTTCTTCGTTGATCGGCTCAGCAGAAATCAGGCGATCGGCTTCAATCATTCTCTATCCCTTATCAACCTTACAGGGCGGCGCGCAGCGCGTCGCGGATCAGGGTTTCGCAATCGGCGCCCGGTTTGGCGATTTTGCTGACCATGCGGCTGGCTTCCTGCGGTTTATAGCCTAATGCCACCAGCGCAGAAGCGGCTTCTGCTTCAGCATCCAGCTCGGCCGCCTGCGTTGCCGTAGCGGGCAGCGTGATTTCGCTGCTGTTATTGAACAGATCGCCATTAAGCCCTTTAAAGCGGTCTTTCATTTCGACCACCAGGCGCTCAGCGGTTTTCTTGCCCACGCCCGGCAATTTCACCAATGTGGTGATCTCTTCACGCTCTACCGCGCTGACAAACTGCTGTGCGGACATCCCGGACAGGATAGCCAGCGCCAGTTTCGGTCCCACACCGTTCACTTTAACCAACTCACGGAACAGTGCGCGCTCTTGTTTATCGTTGAAACCGTACAGCAGCTGCGCGTCTTCGCGCACCACAAACTGGGTAAACACGATGGCTTCTTGCCCCAGATCCGGCAGCTCATAAAAGCAGGTCATGGGCATATGCACTTCATAACCCACGCCGTTTGCCTCCAGTAACACCAGCGGCGGCTGCTTTTCCAGAATATATCCTCTGAGACGACCTATCATTTACCCTCCTGCAGAATTCTTGAGCATGACCGACTGTCATGCCGTGCTGGTAAAGCTTATAACATAAAAAAGGCTGGATGAATATCCAGCCTGAGTTGTCACTGACCAAGCACTACTTTAAACGACCACGAGCCAGGTTTAACCGCCCTTCGCTCATTCGCAGCACGTTTTGGCTGAGATGGCAGTGGGTGATGGCGATGGCCAGCGCATCCGCGGCGTCCGCCTGGGGATTGGCCGACAGTTTAAGCAGCGAACGAACCATGTGCTGCACCTGCGCCTTCTCTGCCGCGCCGGTGCCGACCACCGTTTGCTTCACCTGACGCGCCGCATATTCGAACACTTCCAGGTCCTGGTTCACGGCAGCAACAATCGCCACGCCGCGCGCCTGCCCGAGTTTGAGCGCCGAATCCGGGTTCTTCGCCATAAACACCTGTTCGATAGCGAAAAAATCCGGTTTAAACTGGGTGATGATTTCGCTGACGCCTGCGTAGATCAACTTCAGCCGCGTCGGCATGTCATCCACCACGGTACGAATGCAGCCACTGGCGATATAGCTCAGCTGGCGACCCTGCTGGCGAATGAGGCCATAACCGGTGACGCGCGATCCGGGATCGATACCCAGTATGATCGTCATCCCTACACCCACCTTGCGTTAAGCATTAACATCGCCAGGCGCTGCCACAGAGCAGCGCCGTACTTCAATTTCATTATTACAGCGTCGCTGCAACCTCGTCGGAGATTTCGCCGTTGTGGTAAACCTCCTGCACGTCGTCACAGTCTTCCAGCATGTCGATCAGACGCAACAGTTTCGGCGCGGTTTCTTCATCCATATCGGCCTTGGTCGATGGGATCATGGAAACTTCCGCCGAGTCGGCGGTGAAACCGGCCGCAGTCAGCGCATCTTTCACCTCGCCCAGATTTTCCCAGGCGGTGAACACGTCGATAACACCGTCGTCGTAGCTGACGATATCTTCAGCACCGGCTTCCAGCGCCGCTTCCATCACCACGTCTTCATCCAGGCCCGGTGCGTAAGTGATCACGCCCTTCTTGGTGAACAGATAAGCCACGGAACCGTCGGTGCCGAGGTTACCGCCGCATTTGGTGAAGGCATGACGCACTTCGGCCACGGTACGGTTGCGGTTGTCGCTCAGGCATTCGATCATGACGGCAGTGCCGCCCGGACCGTAACCTTCATAAATGATGGTTTCCATGTTGGAATCATCATCGCCGCCTACGCCACGCGCGATGGCGCGGTTCAGGGTGTCGCGCGTCATGTTGTTGGACAGCGCCTTGTCGATCGCCGCACGCAGACGTGGGTTAGCCCCTGGATCGCCACCGCCCAGTTTCGCGGCGGTCACCAGCTCGCGAATAATTTTGGTGAAAATTTTACCGCGCTTGGAATCCTGTGCGGCTTTACGGTGCTTTGTGTTGGCCCACTTACTATGACCTGCCATAAAAAATCTCCGAAAAAAATTACTGGACTGAATTAATCACAAACTCTTCAATCGCCTGCTGATTGCTCCAGGACTTGGTCAACTTCACGGCTTGCGCCGCCTCAAGCCAGCGGTAGGCGTGATGCTCGGTAATCACCGGATCGCGCTCTTCAGGCAACGCCAGACAGAACCAGTGCTCTTTATTGCGCGTGGTTCCCGGGGCATAGCGATGTCGCAAATGGACAAAGAGTTCAAACTCCACACAGCGCTGGCAATCGAACAACGGCAGATTCTCTGCTTCGATATCGATGCCGACTTCTTCCATGACCTCACGCCGTGCGGCATGCGGCGGCGACTCATTTTCCTCCAGGCTACCGGTAACCGACTGCCAGAATTCGGTATCGTCGCGCCGCTGTAACATCAGCACCCGTCCACTGGATTTGGCGTAAATCACTACCAAAATGGACTCGGGCCGCTTGTAACTCATCACTCGTTCTCTTCCGGTAACGCGGCTTTCTTGACCACGCAAATCCCCAACTCCTGCAACGACGCCGGGTTGGCGAAGCTTGGCGCTTCGGTCATCAGACAGGCAGCAGCGGTGGTTTTCGGGAAGGCAATCACGTCACGAATGTTGTCGGTGCCGGTCAGCAGCATCACCAGTCGGTCCAGACCAAAGGCCAGGCCGGCGTGCGGTGGTGTGCCGTACTTCAATGCATCCAGCAGGAAGCCGAATTTCTCGCGCTGTTCGTGGTCGTTAATGCCCAGAATGCTGAAGACCGTCTGCTGCATTTCGCTGCGGTGAATACGCACGGAACCGCCGCCCACTTCGTAGCCGTTGATCACCATGTCATAGGCATTGGCAATGGCCGTGGTTGGCGCCGACTTCAGCTCTTCCGGGCTCATGTCGCGCGGTGCGGTGAACGGATGGTGCATCGCCGCCAGGCCGCCTTCACCGTCTTCTTCGAACATTGGGAAGTCCACCACCCACAGTGGCGCCCAGCTGTCCAGTTTGGTCAGTTGCAGGTCACGGCCCAGTTTCAGACGCAGCGCGCCCATCGCATCGGTCACAATCTTGAAGCTGTCTGCGCCGAAGAACAGGATATCGCCGGTCTGCGCGTTGGTACGCGTCAGGATAGCCTCCAGCACTTCCGCACTGAGGAATTTGGCGATCGGGCTTTGTACGCCTTCCATGCCGGCGGCACGGTCATTGACCTTCAGCCAGGCCAGGCCTTTGGCGCCATAGATGTTAACGAAGGTACCGTACTCATCGATCAGCTTACGGGTCAGCTGCGCGCCGCCCGGAACGCAGATAGCGGCTACGCGGCCTTTGGCGTCGTTAGCCGGACCGGAGAACACCTTGAACTCAACGTCTTTCACCAGATCGGCAACGTCCACCAGCTCCAGCGGGTTACGCAGATCCGGTTTGTCGGAGCCATAACGGCGCATCGCTTCGGCGAAGGTCATGACCGGGAAATCGCCCAGATCCACGCCCTTCACATCCAGCCACAGATCACGCGCCAGCTTTTCCATCACTTCACGCACTTGATCGGCGGTCATGAAAGAGGTTTCAACGTCGATTTGGGTAAACTCAGGCTGACGGTCAGCACGCAAATCTTCATCGCGGAAGCATTTGACGATTTGATAGTAACGATCAAAACCCGACATCATCAGCAGCTGTTTGAACAGCTGTGGCGACTGCGGCAACGCATAAAATTTACCTTTGTGCACACGGCTCGGCACCAGGTAGTCACGCGCACCTTCCGGCGTGGCTTTGGTCAACATCGGGGTTTCGATGTCGAGGAAGCCGTTGCTGTCCATAAAGCGACGCACGAAGCTGGTGATTTTGGCACGGGTCTTCAGGCGATCGGCCATTTCCGGGCGACGCAGATCCAGGTAGCGGTATTTCAGGCGCGCTTCTTCAGTGTTGACCTGGTTGGAGTCCAGCGGCAACGGTTCGGAGCGGTTGATGATCTCCAGAGCATGGGCGAACACTTCCACTTCTCCGGTGGACATATCTTTATTGATTTGGCTGTCCGGGCGCGCGCGCACGGTGCCGACAATCTGGATGCAGAACTCGTTGCGCAGGTCGTATGCCTTGTCAAATGCGGCTTTCTGGTCCGGATCGAAGAACACCTGCACGATGCCTTCGCGGTCGCGCATATCAATAAAGATCAGGCCGCCCAGATCGCGACGACGGTTGACCCAACCACACAAAGTGACTTCCTGGCCCACGTGGGACAGATTCAACTGCCCGCAATATTCAGTACGCATACGCTATCCTTTTGGCTTAAGCCGATTCCGCGCGGGCTTTTGCGCCGGCCACGCGGCTGTTAACTGATGAAATCTATTTATTACCCGGTTTGAAGTCTGTTGCATACCAACCGGTGCCCTTTAACTGGAAACCCGTGGAAGAAATCAACTTGGTTAACGCGGGCTGCCCACACGCCGGACAGTCAGTCAGCGGCGCATCGGAAAATTTTTGCAATTTATCTAACCGAAGGCTGCAAGCACCACATGCATATTCATAAATCGGCATAGTTCGTTGGAGTAAAGTGTGTTGAAAAAAGGCGATCATTATAAAGGAAATTCATGCTCCAGATAAGTGCGAACACAGCTTTGTTGCAGCACTAAATGGCGTGTTTTTGTCCGAAGTAACACATTGATTAACAAATTTCTCATTAACCGGTGACCCTTTTTTCACGTAGCCTGAATTCACCCTGGTTTTAGTGCGCCGTTCTGGCTGCGCATATTTTATTCACCCAGTAACGGGAGACCCCGATGTTAAAACTTGATGCTCAAACCACAGCGCTGGTGCTGATTGATTTGCAAAACGGCATCCTGCCCTACGCCGGTGGGCCGCACAGCGCCGAAAGCGTGGTAGCCCACGGCGCGCAACTTGCAGCGCGTTTTCGCTCGCTCGGTGCGCCGGTGATCCTGGTGCGCGTCGGCTGGTCCGACACATTTGCCGATGCGCTGAAACAGCCGGTGGACAGACCCGCGCCCTCACCGGCGGGTGGATTACCGGCGAACTGGTGGGAATTCCCGGAATCTCTGGCGGTCAGCGACAACGATATTTTGGTGACCAAACGTCAATGGGGCGCGTTTTACGGTACCGAACTTGATTTGCAATTACGCCGTCGCAGCATTAAAACTCTGGTGCTGGGCGGGATCGCCACCAATATCGGCGTTGAATCCACCGCTCGCGCCGGCTGGGAGCACGGTTACGAGTTAGTGATAGCCGAAGACCTGTGCAGCGCGCAAAATACCGAGATGCACCGGTTTGCCTTCGACAATATCTTCCCACGTCTGGCTCGCGTACGCAGCACCGGTGAAATTCTTGCCGCACTCGGCGAATAACATTGCAGGGGCGTCGCATGCCGCGCCCACGTTTACCTCACAAGGACATTAAGGAAGATGGCGCGTTGATCTACATCGGACTACCGCAGTGGCAGCACACAGCCTGGAATCGTATCGGGCTGCGCGATCTGGCGGATTACAGCCGCTATTTTAACTGCGTGGAAGGCAACACGACTTTCTACGCGTTGCCCAAGCCGGAGATCGTTCTGCGCTGGCGCGACATGACCACCGATGATTTTCGCTTTTGTTTCAAGTTCCCCTCAGAGATCAGCCATAAGGCAGCACTACGTAACTGCGATGCCGAGCTGCAGGCATTTTATCACTGCCTGAGCCCGATTCATCAGCGTATAGGGCAGCTTTGGTTGCAGTTACCCTCGGCATTTGGGCCGGATGAGTTGCCGCGCATGTGGCAGTTCTTTGACGGGTTGCCGAAAGCGTTCACCTACGGCGTAGAAGTACGTCATCCGGCTTTCTTCGCCAAGGGAGAGGAAGAGCGCCTGTTGAATCAGGGACTGCATCAACGTGGTATCAACCGGGTGATCCTCGACAGTCGGCCGGTGCATCATGCCGCCCCTGACAGCGCCGCGGTGCGTGACGCCCAGCAAAAGAAACCCAAGCTGCCGGTGCATGCGCTGGTCACCGCCCACAACCCGCTGGTCCGTTTTATCGGCGGCGACGTGTTGCAAGATAATCTGCGTTGGTTTGACGCCTGGCAGCAAAAACTGCCCACCTGGCAACAGCAATCCACCCCCTTCCTGTTTATTCATACGCCGGATAATGGCGATTCACCGCAACAGGCGCAAAAAATCTGGCAGCAGCTTCATCAGGCTATTCCTAATTTACCCCCACCGCCGGACTGGCCGGAGCAGGATGCACTGTTTTGACCGATTAATCTGACCGATTACATCAGATTTTTCCTCGCGACAGTGATTGCAATGGCCGCTATGATGCTCGCTGCCAGTTTTGGTTAGGGAATGGAGTTAAAAATGGTAAGCGCGCTTTATGTCGTGCTCGGCGCATTGTTGTTGATCAAACTCTCTTATGACGTGGTTAAGTTAAGGATGCAATACCGTGTCGCCTACGGAGACGGCGGCTTTTATGAGCTGCAGACCGCCATCCGCGTTCACGGCAATGCCGTAGAATATATTCCTATCGCCGCCGTGCTGCTGGTGATCATGGAAATGAACGGCGCAGGAATATGGATGATCCATATTTGTGGTCTGATGCTGATGACCGGGCGTTTGGTACACTACTACGGTTTGCGTAACCGTGAAGTCCGCTGGCGCCGTTCAGGTATGGCGGCAACCTATATTTCGTTGGTCCTGATGGTGTTGGCCAACATTTTCTATCTGCCCTGGGATCTTATTTTCAGCCTGTATTGATCTTCTGTTCGTCATCAGGCGGCCCCGCCGCCTGCTTCCGCTCCGCTTTCTTGCCGTTATCTGTTAGAATACGCGCCTTCGAATTCTGAACTGACTTCCCGCTATGCCAAACCGCGATACTCTTTTTTCTGCCCCCATCGCCAAACTGGGCGATTGGACCTTCGACGAACGCGTCGCTGAAGTGTTCCCCGACATGATCCAGCGTTCCGTTCCCGGCTATTCCAACATCATTTCGATGATTGGCATGCTGGCCGAACGCTTTGTGCAGCCAGATAGCCAGGTGTATGACCTGGGATGTTCTCTGGGCGCGGCAACGCTGTCGATGCGTCGGAATATCAAGGTGGCGGGTTGCAACATCATCGCCGTCGATAACTCTCCGGCGATGGTCGAACGCTGCCGCCGCCATATTGACGCTTTCCGCGCCGATACGCCGGTAGAGGTTATCGAAGCCGATATCCTCGATATCAAGATCGAAAATGCTTCCATGGTGGTGCTGAACTTTACCCTGCAATTCCTCGAGCCGGCTGACCGTCTGCGGTTGCTGGAGCAGGTTTATCGCGGTTTGCGCCCAGGCGGTGCGCTGGTGCTGTCGGAGAAGTTCAGTTTTGAAGATGCTGACGTCGGCGAACTGCTGTTCAACATGCACCACGATTTCAAGCGTGCCAACGGCTACAGCGAGCTGGAGATCAGCCAAAAGCGCAGCATGCTGGAAAACGTCATGCTGACCGACTCGGTTGAAGCCCACAAGTCCCGCCTGAAACAGGCCGGTTTTAAACATGCCGAAGTGTGGTTTCAGTGCTTTAACTTCGGTTCACTGATCGCGTTGAAAGCGGGAACTGAGCAATGATTGAGTTTGGCGATTTCTATCAGCGCATCGCTAAAGGCAACCTTAGCCACTGGCTGGATACCCTGCCCGCGCAGCTCAGCGCCTGGCAACGCGAGTCGCTGCACGGCAAGTTCAAACAGTGGTTTAACTCGGTTGAACACTTGCCGGAACTGACGCCAAGCCGTCTCGATTTGCTGCACGGCGTGCGCGCCGAGATGGAGATACCGCTGTCGCCGGGCCAGTTGGAAGGCATCGAAAAGATGCTGCGGACCCTGATGCCGTGGCGTAAAGGCCCGTTCTCGCTGTACGGCATCGACATTGATACCGAATGGCACTCCGACTGGAAATGGGATCGCGTTCTGCCGCACATTTCGCCGCTGGCCGGCCGCACCATTCTGGACGTCGGTTGCGGTAGCGGTTATCACCTGTGGCGAATGGTGGGTGCCGGCGCACAGATGGCGGTGGGTATTGATCCGATGCAGCTGTTCTTGTGCCAGTTCGAAGCGGTTCGCAAACTGCTGGGTGGCGATCAACGCGCTCATCTGCTGCCGCTAGGTATTGAGCAACTGCCCGAGTTGGCCGCCTTTGATACGGTATTTTCCATGGGTGTGCTGTACCACCGCCGTTCGCCATTGGATCATCTGTATCAGTTGAAAAATCAGTTGGTTTCCGAAGGCGAGTTGGTATTGGAAACCCTGGTGGTGGAAGGCGATCGCAACCAGGTGCTGGTGCCGGGTGATCGTTATGCCCAGATGCGCAATGTCTACTTCATTCCTTCAGCCGAAGCGCTGAAGTCTTGGCTGGAGAAATGCGGTTTTGTCGACGTCAAGATTGCCGACATGTGCGTAACCAGCACCGAAGAGCAGCGCCGCACCGATTGGATGACCAGCGAATCACTGGCCGAATTCCTTGATCCCAAGGATAACAGCAAGACGATCGAAGGTTACCCGGCCCCGTTGCGTGCGGTTTTGGTGGCCAAGAAGCCTTAATTCTTGCCAAACGGGGACCTGGGAGACCAGGCCCCGTATTATCCCTTATCGGCATCCACTACCCGCAGCTCATACACCATGGTAGCGTTCGGCGGGATCTGCGGCGCATAGCCCACTTCACCGTAAGCCAGTTCTGGCGGCACCACCATGGTCAGCGAACCATGATTTCTCAGGTACCCTATGGCCTCGCGGAATAACGGCGGATAGGCTGACAGCGGTTGAGAAAGCACCTTCCCGCTGCGATCCATATCCTGAATCACCCGGCCATCGGTCAGCATCTCTTTCACCACGATATCTACCGAAGAGGTTTCAGCAATGGCTTCATCGCCCAGGTAATCGACCCGGTACCAGAAGCCAGCGGACGATTTCTTTGTGCCTTTTTTCTTCCTGAACTCAGAAACAAAAGACTCACCTTTGGCCCGTTGGTCTTTCGCCGCCTTGGTTCTGGCGGCATTCACCGTTTTTTCCGATTCAGCCAACGCGCTTGCCAACAACGCCTCACTCAATTGATAGTGGCCATTGAAGGTGTCGATCATGCCGCCCAACAACGCCGTTTTATCGGGATCGATTCCCCACGTTTTACGCTCTGCCAGCAGAATCTGGATATCGCGCCCCAGCGCTACCCCGGCGGCATAACTCTGCTGCTGCTGAGGTTTCATCAGCGCCAGCTGATCCGGCAACAGACTGGCCTGCGAACGCAGACCGTCAATTTCTTTGCGCAAACGCTTCTCCACCTGATTGCCGGCAACCCTTTCTTGCTCAGCTTCGCTTGCCCGCTTGCTTACCTGCTCGAATTGCTGAGCTGATTTAGCATTTTCTTCAAGCGCTGCAGCAAGCTGCAGACCATTATCTTCAAGCTGTTTCGCCTGCTTCCGGTTTTTATCCTGAAGCTGCGTCAACTGTACTTGAAGTTCACTCATCGTCTTGTGCGCCTCGGCTATCAACGCCTGCGCCTGCCGTTCCGTCAGCGTCAGATTTAACGCCTGCCGCACATCGCGGGCAAACTCACTCAAGGCGGTGAAATCTTGTTGCGAAGGCACAGTGTTTGGAATCGTCAACGTTGAAGCGACGCGCAGCGCCGTTAACTCCTGCTGCAGGGACTGAATGACGGCCTGTTGACGCTCCAGTTGAGCTTCTTTCGCCCGCAACGCCTTGTGGGCTGCGATCAATTGTTGCCGTTGATTAGCGGCAGGCTCCCGAACTTGACTCACCTCAACCGTTGGCTTTTTAACCGGCATCTGGGGTGGCTGCTGCTTGTTTGCCGGCATTTCCTGCCCCCCCTGTTGGTGATATTGTTCGGCAAACTGCAGCAAAACGGGCACGCCGTCATCCGCATAAAGCACACCCGATACCGTCATCAGCGGCAGCATCAGGCTAAAAAAAGTCTGTCGGGAGCAAGAGATCATTGAGTACGTTCTCCCCGCTCGGCGAGGCCGGTCATCATGGTGGTGCTGATATCAGCGCAAAGGCGGTTGGTGCGATAACGGTATAACGCATCAACGGTTTCCTGAGTGTCAGTATTTACCCTTGTCCGCATCCCGGCATATTGCGCCGCGCCACTCATCAAGGTATCAAATTCGCGTTTGAACTTTTGATGCTTCTCGGGATCCATATTACGCATTGCCTCAAGCTCATGTTGGCATTGCTGCATACGCTCGGCCTCACGCTGTTTTTTATCTTGCTCCACCGCTTCTGTTGCACTCTCTTTATTCACCATGGGCACAGGTCGTTTGACGTTTTGGCATCCGGCTAATGTCATGGTCAATAAAAGTGAAGCTGTTAGGTGGTATGCCGTTCTGGTCATTATCTTTATCTCCTTGTTAAACCTGACAAGCACTTCCGTTTGTAGCCGTGACGGCCATTCGGCGCCCTGTGGCAGGCTTCCTTAGTGGTATTACGATACTTTCAACATTAGCGCGATCTCATCTATCTCCGTCGCTTCTCAGTGGCAGCGTTGCTGGCTGTAACTGAAAACCATTGGTTATAGAGAACAGGGTTGTTGAAAATAAAATGGTTAAAATCACCGAGTGGTAAAAATATAATCCAGGTTATTTCTTAGATTAAGTCTCACTCATTCACTATATTTATAATCATAGTGCAATACATTTAAATTAATGATATTAAACGACCGGTATAAATTAAATTTATCAGTTGATAATAATAATGACAAGGGAATACCCAAGGCATCCGATAATAACGAATCCAGATGAAGGATGGCTGCCGTTTAATCTATCTATATTGCCAGTCATCGGGCTTTTTCGGACATAAAAAAAGCCCCGACAAAACGTCGGGGCCTGGTACTCGCGTGATCACCGAGGGTTCAGTTGCACGCCAAGGGGCTTTTAGCCCGGAAACCGGTAATCAGAACGCGGTTAGCTGCGTGTTTATGCGCTTTGCGCCAAAGGGTCAACCAAGGCCAGCGCGTTTTTCATCGCCTCTACCATTTCGCCATCCACGCAATAATGGCTAAATTCATCAAACTCATTGTCTGAACACATGGTCACGCCGGCTTTGCGATAGCGCATGGTCGAAGGTACCGCGTGGCCGGAGGAGCTGTGCACCTCCTGAACGCCAATGTCCACAAACTTGTGCAGATTACTGAGCCTTACGCCGGCACCGGCCATAATCACCGGCCCTTGACTGGCCTGCACCAGATCGCGCAGCAGCGGTAGCCCAAGCTCGGCGTTTTGTTGTTGACCGGAGGTCAATATCCGCGCAACCCCCAGTTGCGTCAGTTGATCAAGTGCTACCATCGGGTTCTGACACATGTCAAAAGCGCGATGGAAGGTAACCGCCATCTTGCCGCTCAACCGCATCACTTCACGCATGCGCGGCAGGTCGATATGCCCTTCTTCATCCAGCATACCCACCACTACGCCGGCAAAACCCATGTCGCGGATTTGCACGATATCCTGCTTGATCACGTCGAAATCCACCGCACCGTAGCAAAAGTCGCCTCCGCGTGGGCGGACGATCGGATGCACCGGGATGGATACCCTGTCGCGCGCCAGGCGCAGCGTACCGTAGCTGGGCGTCAAACCGCCCTCGCTCTGGCTGGCACATAATTCTATGCGATCAGCGCCTGCCTGCTCAGCCGTCAGCGCGCAATCGACGCTAAAGCAGCAAACTTCCAGTTTAATCATTGTCACCCCCAGATGACGGCCAAAATGTGACGGCAGTTTGTTAACTTCAGAATTTCTCGCGTAGGCTCATTGATAGACATGAACCGGTTCAGGGTAATAACTATGGCATTCAATTTTGATCAATGGGTAGACCGTAGTCACAGTGGCAGCGTTAAGTGGGATAAATATCGCGACCGCGACATTATTCCTCTTTGGGTCGCCGACACCGACTTCCGCTCACCGCCCGCGATCATCGACGCATTGCAGCGGCGCGTAGCGCATGGCGTGTTCGGCTACGGCCATCCATCCCCTGAACTTATTGAGGTTTTTACCCGCCGCATGGTAGAGCGCTATGGCTGGCACATCAAGCCCGAATGGCTGATTTTCCTGCCCGGTCTGGTTTGTGGGCTCAATCTGTGCGTCCGTGCCTTTACCGATGAGGGTGAAGGCACTCTGGCGCCGTCCCCCATCTACCCGCCGTTTCGCAAAGCGGCGAAATTCGCCGGACGCCCGCATCTGCCGGTACCGCTCAAGCTGCACGACCGGCGCTGGCTGCTGGATTTCGACACGATAGCAGGCCAGCTCAGCGGCAGCGAAAAATTGCTGTTGCTGTGCAACCCGCAAAATCCGGGCGGTACCGTCTACCGGCGAGAGGAGTTGTTGCAACAGCATGAATTCGCCCGTAGACATGATTTGATCGTCTGTTCGGATGAAATTCATTGTGATCTGTTGCTTGAACCGGGTTGCAAGCACCTCCCCTTTGCCATGTTGAATGAAGACGCCGCCCAGCGCACCATCACACTGATGTCGCCATCGAAAACCTTCAATATTGCCGGATTAGGGGCCTCAATGGCGGTGATTCCCAACGCCGGCCTGCGCCAAAAGCTGGCCCGGGCGCGCAGCGGCATAGTCCCGGAAGTTGACGTGCTGGCTCTGGTCGCTGCACAGGCCGCCTACCAGGACGGGCAAGACTGGCTGGACGCCCAGTTGGCGTATCTGCGCACAAACCGCGATTTGGTGACCGAGCGCATTAACGTCATGCCCGGCCTGTTGCTGCACCCGATAGAAGCCACCTATCTGGCCTGGATCGATTGCAGCCAACTGGCGACCGATAATCCGCACGCTTTCTTCGAGCAGGCAGGGGTGGGCTTAAGCGCAGGCCTGGATTTCGGCGACCGCCGGTTTGTACGTCTGAATTTCGGCTGCCGGCGCGAACTGCTTGATCAGGCGCTGGATCGCATGATGCTGGCCACCCGGGCGCTGATGGCCGGTTAACCTTGCTCGCTGGCAACGATTTCCCGGATGGAATACGGGTGAAACTTAATCGTTACGCTGCCGTCGGTGATCGCCAACGTCGGGTTCGGCAATCGTTCGCCCTCACCCTTCGGCGAGCTCTGTTTCAACTTGATCCCAGGCGCCAACAGCGCCTCGTCGGGCAAATGGCTCAGCGCGCGCGCATACAGCGAGGCCGGTTCGCCGCTAAGCACCAGTTCCACATGTTCCCATCCCTCGTGAGGATAGCGCTTATCCCCCGGGTAAGGCAGTTCCACGCAGTCAATTAGCCACGGCCCCACCTGCAGTGGCTGATGCAGATCGAACAGGTAAATCGGGCGGCCATTGATCGTCGCTTCAGACAACAACGAGCCGCACTGCTGCAACCCCTGCCGCCAGCGTTCAGCGGTGGTGTTTTGGTGGCAACGAACCGAAATGTGATCCGCGCTGAACTGCGACAAATCCAGATGCAGTTTTTCCGCAAACTGGCTCAGCGCCTGTTCAAAGCGCGGCAGGTCCAACGCCAAGTCATTAAGCTCGGCAATGGCCGGGAAGATCGTCATAGGGGCCTCGATACGAAGGAAAGCGAATTCAGGGGGGCTAATTTACACGGCTGAGACGCGGCTATCCACGTTTTGCCCAGGAAAATGTAACATATGTATCCGTCACATTACCGTCGCGTAAAATATTTTGACTAACGTTGATAAAGAGCACAAAAGAACAAGCGTTAATTACCCTTATTAAGAGCACCGTTAAAATCCGAGCCTGATTAATTAAAAATCGGAATCTTCGCATGTCACAGATAGCTTTTTCTTATGACGGAAACATTTCTGAAATTATTAGCTTAACAAGCCGTACTGAATCCAAAAAATCACTAAACCCACTCGAGAACTCGCCATAAAAACAACAAATTAACAACGTGATACGATGAAACCCAGTAAAAAATGGCATCAGATTATTGTTTTTACTGGTTTTTACCCCACAAAAAAGTGAGACTTATCTTAAATGGAGTTTTAATAATTGCTTATAAAAACCAATTAAGCTACCTTGGCTAAAATCAAAACTTGAGATAATACCCATGCTTCTTTTAATCATATCTTTGCTGTTGGTCGTTATTGCCGCGTACGCGATATATCGCCATTTCAAATCACGTCGCATTAACACTCTGGACTCCCGACGTCATAACAAAAAGCATTAGAACCGCTTATTTCGTTTCCTTCTCACCTATTCCTTTTCGCTCATCTTGACCTTCTGCACTGCATATTCCCTCCTTTAAAACACGCTCTCTTTGTTGGCCCGGTATTTTCAAAGCTGCCCTTTCGCCTTCTCCCCCGCGCCAACTGCTGACGTAACACATCAGATCGGTTACAATTACAGGCTGTTTTGTGGTGGGCCGCCGTCTTGACGCGCAGCCAGAAAACCACCTTTGAATCCCGCAGGGGCATGGCATACGGCCCCTCGTTCGTCATTAAGGTAACCCGGTGAATATTCAGGTTCTTCTTTCAGATAAAGTCAGCCAGGCGCTGATTGCCGCAGGCGCGCCAGCCGATTGCGAAGCACAGGTCCGTCAGTCAGCAAAAGCACAATTTGGCGACTACCAGGCCAATGGCGTGATGTCCGTAGCCAAGAAACTTGGCATGCCACCACGCCAGTTGGCGGAAAAAGTGGTACAGCTGCTTGATCTCGGCGACATCGCCAGCAAAGTAGAAATCGCCGGCCCCGGCTTTATTAATATCTTCCTGAACGGCGAATGGGTTGCGCAACAGGTTGATCAGGTGCTGAATGCGCCGAAGCTTGGCATTGCACCGGTTAAACAACAAACTATCGTGATCGACTACTCCGCGCCCAACGTGGCGAAAGAGATGCACGTCGGCCACCTGCGTTCGACCATTATCGGCGACGCCGCTGCACGGACTCAGGAGTTTCTGGGCCATAAAGTGATCCGCGCCAACCACGTCGGCGATTGGGGCACCCAGTTCGGCATGTTGATTGCCTACCTGGAAAAAATGCAGAACGAAAACGCCAGCGACATGGGCCTGGCCGATCTGGAACAGTTCTATCGTGAAGCGAAGAAACACTACGACGAAGATGCGGAGTTCGCCGAACGCGCCCGCGCCTACGTGGTGAAATTACAGGGTGGCGATCAATACTGTCTGAAGATGTGGCGTAAGCTGGTCGACATTACCATGGCGCAAAACCAGCTCACCTATAACCGCCTGAATGTCACCCTGACCGAAGACGACGTAATGGGCGAGAGCCTGTATAACGCGATGCTACCGGGCATCGTCGCCGATCTGAAAGCCAAGGGGCTGGCGGTAGAAAGTGAAGGCGCCACCGTGGTTTTTCTCGACGAATACCAGAATAAAGACGGCGAACCTATGGGCGTCATCATCCAGAAGAAAGATGGCGGCTACTTGTACACCACCACCGATATCGCCTGCGCCAAATACCGCTACGAAACGCTGGGTGCTGACCGCGTACTCTATTACATCGATTCCCGCCAGCATCAGCATCTGATGCAGGCATGGACCATTGTGCGTAAAGCCGGTTACATCCCGGACTCCCTCTCGCTGGAACACCATATGTTCGGCATGATGCTGGGCAAAGACGGCAAGCCGTTCAAAACCCGTGCGGGCGGTACGGTGAGGCTGTCCGATCTGCTGGATGAAGCTATCGATCGCGCCGGCAAACTGATTGCCGAGAAAAACCCGGATATGCCGGCAGAAGAAATGCAGCACCTGGCAAATGTCGTCGGTATCGGCGCAGTTAAATACGCCGATCTGTCAAAAAGCCGTACTACCGACTATATCTTCGACTGGGACAACATGCTGGCGTTTGAGGGCAACACTGCCCCTTATATGCAGTATGCCTATACCCGTGTGGCCTCGGTATTCAAGCGGGCCGGTCTCGATGAGAGCAGCCTGACCCTGCCGCTGGTGATGACCGAAGAGCGTGAGATTGCGCTGGCGACCCGCCTGCTGCAATTTGAGGAAGTTATCACCACGGTAGCACGCGAAGGTACCCCGCACGTGATGTGTACTTACCTGTACGACCTGGCAGGCCTGTTCTCCGGCTTCTACGAACATTGCCAAATCCTGAATGCAGACAGTGAAGAGGCGCGTCAAAGCCGCCTGAAACTGGCATTGCTGACCGCCAGAACGCTGAAAACCGGTCTGGATACGCTGGGTATCGACACCGTCGAACGCATGTAAGCCAAGGTCTGAAGACGAAAAAGGGTCGCCGAGGCGACCCTTTTTTTGTGCAATGGCAGTTGGGAATTCCCGTTTATGCCACCCGGCGCGCAAAGTCCCGCGGGCGGAAACCCAAACCGGCCAACACGCCAAAATAGGCGATCACGCCGGCCACCACCACCACCGCCAGTCGCAGCAGGCGCTCCAGCATATTGCCCTGATCCCACGCCGGCATCAGCCACATTACGCCAACCAATACCACTGACATCACGATTACCGCAATCACCAGTTTGGTGAGGAATTTTGCCCAGCCAGGCTGCGGGTGGAAAATCTTCTGTTTACGCAACTGCCAGTACAGCAGCGAAGCGTTAAGGCAAGCTCCCAGCCCAATCGACAGCGAAAGGCCGGCATGTTTTAGCGGGCCGATAAACATCAGATTCATCACCTGCGTCATGACCAACGTGATAATGGCAATTTTCACCGGCGTTTTGATGTCCTGTCGCGAATAGAAGCCCGGCGCCAATACCTTCACCACGATCAATCCCATCAAGCCTATCGAGTACGCCACCAGCGCACGTTGGGTCATGGCCGCGTCGAAAGCGCTGAACTTGCCGTACTGGAACAGCGATACGGTCAGGGGTTTGGCCAATATCCCCAAGGCAATAGCGCTAGGCAGCGCCAGCAGGAAGCACAGACGCAGCCCCCAATCCATCAGGTGCGAATACTCATCGTGATTACCGCTGGAAAAACTCCTGGCCAGCGACGGCAGCAGGATGGTCCCCAAGGCTACGCCCAGCACACCGGAAGGAAACTCCATCAGGCGATCGGCATAGTACATCCAGGATACCGAGCCCGAGACCAGAAACGAGGCGAAAATGGTATTGATAATCAGCGATATTTGGCTTACCGAAACGCCAAAGATCGCCGGCCCCATCTGGCGCATCACACGCCATACGCCGGCATCGCCCAGCTTGAGGCGCGGCAATACCAGCATGCCGATTTTTTTCAGGTGTGGAAGCTGGTAGCCCAGTTGCAGCACGCCACCCACTACCACCGCCCAGGCCAACGCCAGCACCGGCGGGTTGAAATAAGGTGCGGCAAACAGCGCAAAGCCAATCATGCTGACGTTCAACAGCGTCGGCGCAAAGGCCGGGATCGAAAAACGGTTCCAGGTATTGAGGATCGAGCCCACCAGCGAAGCCAGTGAAATCAGCAGAATATAAGGGAAAGTGATGCGCAGCAGCGACGACGTCAGCGCGAACTTGTCCGGCGAATCAACGAAGCCTGGTGCAGTAATGTAGATCACCCAAGGGGCAGCCAGCATCCCCAATACGGTGACCACCGCCAGCACCAGCGTGAGTAAACCGGAAACGTAGGCGATGAAGGTCCGAGTCGCCTCCTCACCCTGCTGAGTTTTATATTCGGCCAGGATCGGCACAAAGGCCTGAGAAAATGCGCCTTCGGCAAAAATACGGCGCAGCAGGTTGGGCAGTTTGAACGCCACGAAGAAGGCATCCGTCGCCATTCCGGCACCAAACACGCGCGCCACTATGGCGTCACGGGCAAAGCCCAGCACCCGTGAAAACATCGTCATAGAGCTCACGGCGGCCAGTGATTTTAGTAGGTTCATGTGGTTGTCTGATGTGTCCCGTAAATGTCGACGCCTGCATCAGCAGGCGTCCGTAAAACTAGCGGATAAGTTTACGCATCCACAGCAGAATAGCTACCGCCATATGTTACATAGAGTTATAAGCGCATTCCGCAATAGCACGTGCGCCCCACGCGGGGGAGTTGCCTTACAAACCGGCATCCTGCAGCAACCGTTCGATCACCCGTTGAGCGGCGATGGCCTGTTCCCCGGCCGTTTCCGGCACGGTCTGGTTGCTGACAGACGCGATAAAGTGCCGAATAGCGCCATCGAAACCGCGCTGTGCCAGCGTGGTCTGCCAACCCGGAGCCGGTTGCTCCAGCACGCCCTGCGGATCTTCCCGCAACCATTGCCGCATATCGTTCACCTGATACACCGCCCCCTCGGCCACCGCCTGCACGCTTTCACGCTGGCTGCCGGCCCGACGATGCATGCTGGTAGTCACCAGCGTTTCGCCACAGGTAAAATGGTGTTCGGCGAACAGCAGTTCACCGGCGTCTGTGGCGCGCAGGTGGCCGCTGAGTAGCTGCCCCGCGCTTCCTCCCAGCCACAGCGCGGTATCGACCACATGCAAATAATCATCCAACAGGGTAAAGCGCAGGCCGTTTTGCCCTACGCTGTCCGCCCGGTGCTTATCCATGCAAATCGACGCCGGCTGCTGCATTTCCTGTTTCAACTGAAGATACAAGGGCGAGAAACGGCGGTTAAAGCCCACCATCAGCGTTTTGCCCTGCTTCTCCGCCAGTGCGATCAACTGTTCGCCCTGCTCCACGGTCTCCGCCAGCGGTTTATCGACATAAACATGCACGCCATGACGCAGCAGCTCGCTTATCACCTGAAAGTGGCTGGCTGTGCTGCTGTGAACAAATACCGCGTCACACTGCTGCGCCAGGCTATCCAGGCTGGAAAAACAGGCCATGCGATAACTGTCGCATATCGGCTGCGCTTTTTGCTGATTAGGGGAAAAACCGCCGACCAGCGTCCAATCTGCTGCCAGAGAGAGGATTGGCAAGTAGGCTTTTTGCGCGATGCCGCCCAGCCCCACGACACCAACGCGTAACTTAGTCATGCTGCCCCCGGGCCAGTAATGCCTGCAGCTGCCGTTTCAATTCTGCGACTTCGCTTTCCAGCACGCTGACGCGCTCACTCAAATCCGCATCATCAATCTGCGCAACCTCCGCCGTCGTCTCATCAATCTCGCCGCTGAACAGATGCATAAAACGGCTTTCTCGCTTGCCCGGCTCCCGCGCCAAACGCACGACGAACGGGCCATCCTCACGAGTGCTTAACTGCTGCAGCACCTGTTCCACTTCAGAGACATCGCTGAATTCATGCATGCGATTGGTACGGGTACGCAGTTCACCGGGGGTTTGCGCCCCGCGCAGCAATAACGTGGCTATCACCGCAAGTTCGGCGGCAGACAGTTTCAGTTGGCCGAACTCAGAATTGCAAAAACGGTGTTCATACTTGACCACCCGGTTACCGAAACCGCTCAACGTACGCAGAAAATGTTTTTTTAACAGCAGGTCGAGAACTTGCTGCACTTCGCTTTCCGTCAGATCCATCACCGGGTCGCGGTTGGTTTTCTGGTTGCACGCCAGGGCGATGCCGTTCAGGGAAAGAGGATACTGATCTGGAGTGGTGACCTGTTTTTCCAGCAGGCATCCAATCACTCTGGCTTCTTTAGCGCTTAATTCGTATTTCATTATTTGATTTGGCCTCAGCGTGGCGGTAGCCATTCTTTATTGGTGAATGCCGTCAGGACGTGATCCTGCCACTGCCCGTCGATGAGCAGATAATCCTTGGCATAACCTTCACGTTCAAATCCCAGACGAGTGAGCAACGCGCCGCTGCGTTGATTGTGCGGCATATAGTTGGCCATAATGCGGTGCATGCGCTGCTGACGCAGCATGTAGCGGATCGCCGACTGCAGCGCTTCATACATCAGGCCCTGCCCCTGCCATTTTTCAGCCAACGAATAGCCAAGGAAACAGGCATAAAACGAACCGCGCAGCACGTTGCTGAAGTTGGCCACGCCCCGCACTTCATTTTCTTCCGGATCGAGCAGGATAAAATAGTACGCGCTGCCCTGCTTTTGCATTTCAGTGATCATCCCCAGCCGCGCCTGCCAGCCGGAAGGATAACAATGGCTTTCATCCCGCACCGGCTCCCAGGGTTTCAGGAAAGCCCGGTTCTCGGCATAGTATTCCGCCAGACGATAGGCATCGCGTTCATGAACTAAACGCACGACCTGTCGGTCGGTGATGAGACGTACTTTTGGTGATGCAGAGCGGTAGCCAAACATCATTTCCCCCGCGGTCAGAACGGTTCGATAAGAAGTATTTATTGGGGCGCGTCCGGATAATAATCCCGTAACGATCATATCCTGAGCCATTATTTTTCAACGACCGGCGCAGAACCGCACTTACCCTCATTTAATATAACCGTAGCCTGCCCCGGAGGTAAAATCCCGACAGCTCAGTAAATAAGCGATTAGCCATTTTACGGCTATTTTCGTGCGGTTTTGCCGCGCAGGTAACGTATTGACGATAAAAAAATATTATCTACCCGGCCCCTATCGGTAGCCGGAGATTGGGTACAAACTAGACGGGTTGCACTCCTCTCCCTCTTAATTGCTCGTGGTGAAGCATGTCTCTGGTATCGCAAGCTCGGAGCTTGGGTAAATATTTCTTGTTACTCGATAATCTGTTAGTGGTTTTGGGTTTTTTTGTGGTCTTCCCGCTTATTTCGATCCGCTTTGTCGATCAACTCGGTTGGGCTGCGGTAGTGGTGGGCGTCGCTCTGGGCTTACGGCAGTTGATTCAGCAAGGATTGGGGATCTTCGGCGGCGCAATCGCCGACCGGTTCGGCGCCAAACCGATGATCGTGACCGGCATGCTGATGCGCGCGGCAGGCTTCGCCACCATGGCGATGGCCGATGAACCCTGGCTGCTGTGGTTCTCTTGCGCCCTTTCCGCACTCGGCGGCACCCTGTTTGATCCACCGCGCACCGCACTGGTGATTAAGCTCACCCGCCCGCATGAGCGCGGCCGTTTTTATTCTCTGCTGATGATGCAAGACAGCGCCGGTGCGGTGATTGGCGCCCTGATCGGCAGTTGGCTGCTGCAATATGACTTCCACTTTGTCTGCTGGGTTGGCGCGGCCATTTTCGTGCTGGCGGCAGGTTGGAACGCCTGGTTGCTGCCGGCTTACCGTATTTCCACCGTTCGCGCCCCGATGAAAGAAGGCATGATGCGCGTGCTGCGCGACCGCCGTTTCCTGACTTATGTGCTGACGCTGACCGGTTACTACATGCTGTCGGTTCAGGTCATGCTGATGCTGCCTATCGTGGTCAATGAAATCGCCGGCTCGCCGGCAGCGGTAAAATGGATGTACGCCATTGAGGCCGCGCTGTCGCTGTCATTGCTCTACCCGCTGGCGCGCTGGAGCGAAAAACGTTTTCGCCTGGAACAACGGCTGATGGCGGGCTTGCTGCTGATGACCCTCAGCCTGTTACCCGTCGGCCTGGCGACCAGTCTGCAGGGCGTCTTCACTCTGATCTGCTGTTTCTACCTGGGGTCCATCATCGCCGAACCTGCGCGGGAAACCCTCAGCGCCTCGCTGGCGGATCCGCGCGCGCGCGGCAGCTACATGGGATTCAGCCGCCTCGGGCTGGCTCTGGGCGGTGCGCTCGGTTACACCGGCGGCGGTTGGATGTACGACACAGGCAAGACAATGAACATGCCCGAACTGCCGTGGATATTGCTCGGGGTCGTAGGCTTTATTACGCTGTTCGCTCTGTACTGGCAGTTCAATCCGCGCAGTGCCGCGCCGGCGATCGTGCGCGGCGGCTGAGTTTTTTCTCTAAGTTGCCAGAAAATCAGCTAAATTACCCACAGCTGCTATCCTGATAGTAAAAATATAAACGGGAGAAGTTGGCGATGAGTGACGAAGATAAATTACCGCAACTGTTGGAACACATGGTACTGAACCTGCGCATGATCTACGCGCGCTCAACCCTGGTAGAAAAAGCCCTGGCCCACATCATTGCGGAAAATGCGACGCTGAAGAGTGACATCATCAAACAGTTGCAAATAGTCAACGCAGCCAACGACCGCGATAAAATCGATTTGGAAGAGGCGCGTACGCACCTGATAGACGTCATCAATTCCGTGCCCACAAAAAAATAATCGCTGCCCCGGCCCGCGTGTAATGCGCGGGCCACGCCACAATAACGCACCTTCCAACACAACTCTTCGCGACAGCCTCAGTATGCTGTGATAACTATTGCTGTTCAAACCTAAAACCGGAGCAAGCATGAAACTGTTTATCTACGATCATTGCCCATTCTGCGTTAAAGCCCGCATGATTTTCGGCCTGAAAAACCTGCCCGTCCGCCTCGTCACCTTGCTGAGCGATGATGAAGCCACGCCCATCAGCATGATTGGCAAGAAAATGGCGCCCATTCTGCAAAAAGATGATGGCAGCTATCTGCCGGAAAGCATGGATATCGTACGCTATGTCGATAATCTCGACGGCCGGCCGCTGCTGACCGGCAAGACCAACCCGGCGATCGCCGACTGGTTGCAACGGGTCGGCGGTTACTCCGCAAAATTACTGTTGCCACGCATTGCCAATGCCGATTTCGAAGAGTTCGCCACTGACAGCGCGCGCCAATACTTTGCCCACAAAAAGCAGGCTTCGATAGGTGATTTCTCCGAACACCTGGCCAACAGCGCCGATCTCATTGCTGAGCTGGAAGCCGATCTCCAGGCGCTTTCCAGCCTGATCATCACCCCTGATGCGGTGAATGGCACGCTGTCGGAAGATGATATTCAGCTGTTTCCACTGCTGCGTTCTCTGTCGATTGTCGCCGGGGTCACGCTGCCGGAAAACGTGGAGGCCTACCGCAACCGTATGGCGCAACTCAGTGATATTCCACTGCTGCTCGATATGGAACAGTGAACCCTTTCGCAATAAGGATATAGCGCGCCTATGCTAAAAATGGTATTGGTCACCGCCCGCGACCGGGCGCGGCTGAAAGAGATTTCCTCGGTGTTAATCCGCTACGGACTGCAGGATATCATTCGTCTGCTGGGCCTGGGCTCCCTGTTGAGCGGGGCCGAAAGTGGCGTTGCTCAACAAGACAATCAAACCCTGCCGGAACGTTTGCGCACCGCGCTGGAAGCTCTGGGCCCGACCTTTGTCAAATTCGGGCAAATTCTGGCTACCCGTTCGGACCTGCTTGACTCAAGTTGGACCGACGAACTTGATCGCTTGCACAGTCAGGCGTCTACCCTGCCATGGAGCGAGCTGGCAGCGCAAATCACGGCCGATCTGGGCAGCGATCCGCACAGCTTGTTTGCCGAGTTTGACAGCACGCCGCTGGCTGCCGCTTCGATGGCGCAAATTTACCGCGCACGCCTGCATAGCGGTGAAGCGGTGGTAATCAAGGTGCTGCGACCAAACCTTGCGAAAACCATTCACGCCGATTTGCGCCTGCTGACTTATCTGGCGGAAACCGTAGAACAGCAAAGCCCCGCGCTGGCCCGTTACCGCCCGCGCCAGATGGTGCGAGCGCTGGCGACCGCGCTCAATCACGAGCTGGATCTGACCCACGAAGGCAATAACTGCGAACGCATTGCCGAATGCTTTACCCAACACCCTGAGGTAGCAATTCCAAAAATTTACTGGCAATGGTCGTCAAAACGCTTGCTGGTCCAGGAATTCTTGCCCGGCACCGCGCCGGAGAACCCGCAACAGTTGGCAACTGCCGGTTTTGACGGCCCGTTGCTGGCCCAGCGCGGCGCACAAGCCTTTATGAAAATGGTGCTGGAGCATCGCCTTTACCACGCCGATCCTCACCCCGGCAACGTCATGGCGCTAGCGGGTAATCGCGTCGGCTTTATCGATTTCGGCATGGTGGGGCAACTTTCCGAACGGCGTCGCAACCAACTGTTACTTCTGTTGCAAGCCATCGCTGAACGCGAATCCGGCGGTATCGTCAATACCCTGATTGCCTGGTCGGACAGCGATCCGCTTGATCTGTTGGATCTGGAGTTGGCGGCGCAGAACTTCCTCGATAAGCAAACTTCTTCCACCCTGACGTTAGGCAAGGCGCTGACCGATCTGCTGGTGATGGCACGTGAGCATCAGTTAGCGATGCCGCCGGACCTGGTGCTGCTGTTCAAGGCGCTGATCACCGCTGACGGCGTACTGCACCGGCTCGATCCCAACTTTGATATTATCGCCACGTTGAAACCCCTGCTTCAGCAGGTGATGTTGCAGCGTTACTCCCCTGACGCGGTACAGCGACGCATGCTGGCGTTGGGTGCAGAAGCGCTGGATGCCGGTGAAGAGATCCCGCAAACCCTGCGGCTGCTGATGCGCCGTTTGAAGCGCGGGCAAATCGGTGCCGACATCAACATCAAGAACATCGATCAATTGAGCAAGGCGCTGGAGCGAGCTGCTGTCACGTTGGCCATCGCCATTGTCACCGCAGCTTTCGCGCTAGGGCTGGCACCTTATCTGATGCACGCTTCGCCACGGCTTTGGGGCATTCCGCTGTTTCCCGCGTTGGGTGGGCTTGCCTGCCTGGGCGGTGTGCTGTTGCTGGCGCTGCGTCTGCGGCGCTGAGCAGTTTCAGCGTTATCCGATAGGTGATACCCTCTTTCACGCGCACTATCATTCTGCTTGCCACCGTCAGCGATTTCCCTCGCAGGCGGTAGCCGTTTATAATGACAAATCAATTATCTGCAGCATGTTGTTGGCAGTAGCTACGAGGCACAAATGAAGAAGATTCTGATGGGCGCAGCCGCCCTGCTGTTCGCCGGCGTATTGGCCGGTTGTAATCAACTCACCCAATACACGCTCAGCGAGCAGGAAGTGAACGATTACCTGCAAAAGCACAACGATTATCAGAAGCAAATCGGCGTACCGGGGCTGTTGGATGCCAATATTGTGCTAACCCAGTTAAAAAGCCAGATTGGCCGCAGTGAGCCGGGTAAGGTCACCCTTTCCGGCGATGCCAAGGTGAATATCAGCTCAATCCTCGGCCCGCAGACCGCGGACCTGAAACTGACGCTAAAGGCGCAGCCGGTCTATGACCGTGAACAAGGTGCGGTATTCCTGAAGGACATGGAGCTGACCGACTATAGCGTGCAGCCGGAAAAAATGCAGACGGTGATGAAGGCGCTGACCCCTTACCTGAATCAGTCGCTGAAATCCTACTTCGATCAAAAACCGGCCTACGTGCTGAACCCGGATAACAGCAAGACCGAAGCGCTGGCGAAGAAGCTGGCAAAAGGGTTGGAAGTGAAACCCGGTGAACTGGTTATTCCGTTCACTGACTAAGGCAAACCGCTAAAACTAAAAAACCCGCTGATAAGGCGGGTTTATTCGTTTTCAGGCAGGCGATAGCCTGAAAGCAGTGGCGTTACTGCGGTTCGCTGTAGGTGATTTCACCCGTATTGCAGTTAAGGGTAACGTTATAGGTTTTATCCTGTTTGGTGCCCCTTACCGTCAACGGCACCTGCCAGACTGCGTCCTTGCCGGTGATGGCTTCCGGGCTGATCCAGGCTATCGGGGTGGCTGTGCCCAGCAACTTTTTATCCGATGCCCAGCGCGTGATGCGGTTCTGCAGATAATCGCGTTTTACCTGAGCGGCGACGTCTGTCGGTTGCAGGCCGATGCATTGCGCCACTTTGGCCGTGCGTTGCTCTTGTGCCTGTACCGCCGTCGTCAAACCTGCCATGGCCAACAGCGTTACGGCCAAACTCAGTCCCGTTCTTTTCATATGCCCTCCAGTTGTGATTGACACTATCCATGGGTATTTGCCCCCTGGCTCACAACAGGTCTGGCAAAGGATCAGCGTTTTACAAAGCTGATGACAAACAGCTCATCCAGCCCCGGATAGATTTCCTTGATCACCTGCTTCAGCTCGCTGAGCGACATATTTTCTTGTTTGGCATGCTGTTCGGTTAGCGCATCCAGGTGAACCGGTGTGACTGACAGCACTTCAATAAAACAGAAGAATACGTCGTCTTCATTACGGCTAACGCGCAATACCTCACCGGGCTGAAAGTGGGATTCACTGGCATCCCGGAGAGTAATGGTCTTGAGCCCGGCCAGAATGTCTTGCTCAAAGCGACTGAAGAAAGTTATTCCACGCGTCATTCTAGATCCTTTTTCATCACATTGCCGCAACATAAGTCATTATGCTGCCTGCTTTTCTGACGCAGATCCCTCTTTTGAGGTAGCGACGGATTTTTCCGTTTTCACTTTGGTCGGTTTCTTCGGTGCTTCCGCCGGCGCGGCGCCACGCAGAATCTGCCCCAGCACCTCTTTATGCTCCGCCAGGAAGAAGCTCAGCCCTTCACGCTGCTCGTCGTCCAGGTTCAGAGGCGCCTGCTGCAGCCATTCACCGAGACTGTCCGCCAGGTCCAGCATTTTGTCGTATGCATCGGCTTCTTTCTTGGTTGCGAAAGTCATCTTTTCCTCACCGTTTCTCACCACCACATATTTTACTTCGACCGCCATGTGTGCATTCCTCAAAGGTTAGAATACTGTATTTATATACAGTATACGGTGATTTTACGCAGGGATGCAAGCACACCCCTGACGCGGATTATTTCAACAACCGCACCTTGCAGTTCTTGCCTTTGATTTTGCCCTGCTGAAGCTGTTGCAGCGCCTTGCGAGCACTGGCCTTGCGGATCGCCACATAGGCGTGTACCGGGAACATGTCGATTTTGCCCACTTCAGCGGCCGTCAACCCGGCGTCGCCGGTCAAAGCGCCGAGAATGTCGCCAGGGCGAATTTTGGCTTTGCGCCCGCCGTCGATGCACAGGGTGACCATTTCGGCCTCCAGCGTGGTATTGGAAGCACCGCTCAGTTCAGACACCGGCGCCCAGTTGACCGCCTTGCGCTGGTACTCCTCGACCGCATGCGCACGCTCCATCTCCTGCGGCGTACACAGACTGATCGCCAGGCCGTTCAGGCCCGCGCGGCCAGTACGGCCAATACGGTGTACGTGTACTTCCGGATCAAACGCCAGCTCATAGTTGACTACCAGCTCCAGCTCTTTGATATCCAGCCCGCGAGCGGCAACGTCGGTCGCTACCAGCACCCGGCAACTGCGGTTGGCAAAACGCACCAGCACCTGATCGCGATCGCGCTGTTCCAGATCGCCGTGCAGCGCCGATACGCTGATACCACGGGCTTCCAGCGCTTCATATACGCTCTGACAATCGCGTTTGGTGTTGCAGAACACCACGCAGGAAGAAGGTTGGTAATGGCGGATGGCGGATACCAGCACCGCCGGGCGCTGATCGCGGGTGGTTTCGTAGAAGCGTTGTTCAATGGAGGTCTGATCATCGCCATCGTCCACTTCCACATTCAAGGGTTCACGTTGCACGCGGGCGCTGATGCGCTCGATGCCGCTCGGGTAGGTCGCGGAGAACAACAGAGTCTGGCGCTGCGGCGGGGTGTAACTGATCACATCGTCGATATCATCGGCAAAGCCCATGTCCAGCATGCGATCGGCTTCGTCCAGCACCAGCACTTTCAGTTCATCCAGCACCAGCGTTTTCTTGCGCAGATGCTCTTGAAGACGCCCCGGTGTGCCCACCACGATATGCGGCGCATGCACCAGCGAATCGAGCTGTGGCCCCATCGGTTGGCCGCCGCACAGGGTCAGAATTTTGATGTTCTGGGTAAAGCGCGCCAGCCGACGCAGCTCTTTGCTTACCTGGTCAGCCAACTCGCGTGTCGGGCACAAGATCAACGCCTGTGCCGCCACCTGGGAAACATTGATTTTATCCAGCAGGCCGATACCGAACGCAGCCGTTTTACCGCTGCCGGTTTTTGCTTTGGCTCGTACGTCCTGCCCTTTCAGGATGGCGGGCAACGCGGCGGCCTGCACCGGCGTCATTTCGGCATACCCCAGTTCGTTGAGGTTGGCCAACTGTTCGGCTGGCAGCGGCAGGGAAGAAAAAGATACTGTGCTCACGGCGATAACTCTTATATGACAAATGGAATGGCGGCGCGCCCACGGGCTGGCGCCGAATCAACCGCAGATGATAACAGAGATAGTAGGAATTACGGATTTCACGCATAAAAAAAGCCACCGGATGCATTTTTTTGGCAATAACATCGCCGGCCCCATCCCCCGCCTGCACGCGCAAACGTTTTCGTATATACTGCACACCCGTTATCAGACCGCCTTAAATCCACAGATCCAGGTACGAGACTATGTTAACTATTGGAACCGCCCTGCGCCCGTCCGCCACTCGCGTTATGCTGCTCGGCTCCGGCGAGCTGGGTAAAGAAGTTGCCATCGAATGCCAGCGTTTAGGACTGGAAGTGATTGCCGTAGACCGCTATGCGGACGCACCTGCCATGCACGTGTCGCACCGCAGCCACGTCATCAACATGCTGGACGGCAACGCGCTGAAAGCCCTGATTGAACAGGAACGTCCCGATTACATCGTACCGGAGATCGAAGCCATCGCCACCAGCATGCTGGTTGAGTTGGAGCAACAAGGGCACCGTGTAGTGCCCTGTGCCGAAGCAACGCGCCTGACCATGAACCGCGAAGGCATTCGCCGCCTGGCCGCAGAAACCCTGGGCCTGCCAACCTCCAGTTACCGCTTCGCCGACGGTGAAGAAGCCTTCCGGCAGGCCGTCGCCGAAATTGGCTATCCGTGCATCATCAAACCGGTCATGAGTTCCTCCGGCAAAGGCCAGAGCCTGATCCGCAGCCCGGAACAGCTGAAAACCGCCTGGGATTACGCCCAACAGGGCGGCCGCGCCGGCGGCGGCCGAGTGATTGTCGAAGGTCTGGTGAAATTTGATTTTGAAATTACCCTGCTGACCATCAGCGCGATCGACGGTGTCCATTTCTGTGCGCCAATAGGCCACCGTCAAGAGGACGGTGATTACCGTGAGTCGTGGCAACCGCAACGGATGAGCGAACTGGCGCTGAACCGCGCGCAGGAGATCGCGCAAAACGTGGTGCAGGCATTGGGTGGGTTTGGCCTGTTCGGCGTTGAATTGTTCGTCTGCGGCGATGAGGTGATCTTCAGCGAGGTGTCACCGCGCCCGCACGATACCGGCATGGTGACGCTGATCTCGCAGGATCTGTCCGAATTCGCCCTGCACGTTCGCGCCTTCCTTGGTCTGCCCATTGGCGCTATTCGCCAGTTCGGGCCTTCGGCCTCGGCGGTGATCCTGCCACAAATGACCAGCAGCGATCTGCGCTTCAGCGGTTTGGATCGCGCATTGAGCGGCCACAATCAGTTGCGCCTGTTCGGCAAACCGGAAATTAACGGGCAACGCCGGATGGGCGTGGCGCTGGCAACGGCGGAAAATGTGGAAGAGGCGGTGGCGTTAGCCAAGCAGGCTGCCGCTGCGGTAGTGATTGAGGGATAACACGTTGGGGCCGGCTTGCCGGCCCCTGCAACATCAATAGTTTTCGTCTTCTTCCGAATCGTCGTCAGCCTGTTCGTCCGGCCTTTCCTGATAGTCTTCGTCGTCTTCGTCTTCATCATCAAACAGAACGGTAACCTGGTCGCCCTGGTGTTTTTCGCGGATTTCCTGCGCGACGCGCGCGATGGCTTCACCACTGCTCATGCCTTGTTCCATCAACAGATGGATACGGTCCGCAGCGTCCTGCTGCTCTTGGTGACTCAATGACGGCATACCTGCAAGCATGTGTTTCTCTCCGGCAAAATGGAGAGGGATTATACGCCTTAAACCGGCGGATCCCAACGCCTGTTATTCTGCGGCGGGCTGCGAGCAATGATCGCAGCCCCGCCACTGCTTCAGGCGATGCAACCACAACGTAACGTGCCAGAGCTGCTTGAGGCCGCGCGCGTTAGCCGCCATCGTTCGATCAATGCCACGCTGATAAAACTCACCGGTGATTTGACACTGCGCCACCAGCTCGGGCTCCCGCCGAATACTGTGGCAAATACCCAACGCCTCGCGGGCGATCTGCCAGTGGAAAGCCGGTCGAATAACCATTTTTCCGGCATAGCGTTGGTTAAGCACCACCAGCATTTCCACTATTTTCATATAGTGTCGCTGGTACTCCACGTTCGCCTTGCCGGTGCGGCGGCGATTGCTGATGGATTGATCGTGCACCCGTTGCCGGTACAACGCTTTGCTGAGGTACTTGACCCGCTGCGCATTAAACATCACCTCGGTCGTCCACGGAATATCCTGGTGATGTAAACCCGGTTCGAAATACAACTGATGCTGCTTAATAAAATCAAGACGATACACCGCCAACCAAACCACATGAATAAACTTTCTTGTTTTCAACGCCCGCTCTAGCCATTGTGCTCCGCTAATAACGCCGGTGTCGCCCAGTCGCTTTTGCGGAATAATCGCTTGCAGTTCATTTTCTCGGGAAAAATAACGCTGACCGTTACACTGCATGACATCTAATTGTTCTTGCTCGGCCAAAGCCACTAACGTTGAATACATCTCAGGCGCCAATAAATCATCCGCATCCGGAAACGCCACATATTTTCCCTGCGCAATGGCCAGGCCCGCATTGCGCGCGCAGGAAACGCCGGAATTAGGCTGATCGATCACGGTAATATGCGGGTATTGCCGCGCATAGCGGTGGGCGATAGCGCCAGAGCCATCGGTGGAGCCGTCATTAACGATGATCACCTCCAGCCGCCGCTCATCCTGAGCCAATAGTGACGCCATAAAAGGCTCAAACAGTGCTCCCGCGTTATGCAACGGGACAATGACACTCAACATTAAGGGCATAGGCAGCTCTTCGCAAAAAGTAACGAATAAATATTTCTATTTTCTAAAAAACGGTGCACAGTTAAATGGGTCGACTCGGGATTAAATAATCAAAACAGACCCTCGAGTGCGTTTTTAACGACATTTCTTTAATCTGTATCCCCAGCAGATAACAGGTAAAGGGGAACGCTGCGACGGTGCGAAACATCAAAATCTCGTTTGTAACGTTGTTGGCAATAAAGCATATCGTCCCCACCATTTTTGATGACGCTCAGAAATAATAACAAGGTTAAAACAATAAATTGCTTTTCCTTCAATCAATGCCTGCAGATTAAAATTGATTTAACCTCGACCTGAATTTATTATTTTCTAACACATTAAATTATCGTTAATGGCGCAAAAAATGCTTCATTACAAAATCGTTTACTCACCGTTTATGTGAAGTGTGCTCTGGAACCCAACGCCAGAACATGCACCCGCCGGTCGAATATGGCAGAATAGCGGGCAGAAACAGCCGTTCCCGTCAGTCAGGTTTATTGAGGCCCATGAGCGCAACCGCACCGAATCTTAAGTCTTTGCCTTACACCCGTACCGCCCTGCTGGAGCATTTTACTCCGCTGGCACAGCAGCCGTGGGCGATGTTGCTGCACTCCGGGTTTGCCGAACACTCGCATAACCGTTTCGATATCCTGGTTGCAGATCCCTGCACAACGCTGACCACACGAGGGCAAATCACGGAGATCCGCCACGGCGAAGATTGCCGACAGTCGCGTGAAGATCCCTTCAACCTGCTACAGCAACAGTTGGACCGTCAACAATGGCACCCTGCGGCAGATCCCAACCTGCCCTTTCAGGGCGGCGCGCTCGGGCTGTTCGGTTACGATTTGGGACGCCGAGTGGAAAAGCTGCCGCAATGGGCGCAGGCGGATATCGCGCTGCCGGATATGGCGATCGGCATTTATGACTGGGCGCTGATTGCCGATCACCACCGGCAGACATTGACGTTACTCAGTTACGGCGACACGGAACAGCGCTGGCGGTGGCTTAACGGACAACGCTCGGAACCGCAGCAGGCATTTACCTTGACCAGCCGCTGGCAGACCAATATGACGCGCCAACAGTACGGCGAAAAGTTCCAGCGCATCCAGCATTATCTGCGTAGCGGTGATTGCTATCAAATTAATCTGGCGCAGCGCTTTTCCGCAGATTATCAGGGCGACGAATGGCAAGCTTTTCAACAATTGAACGCCAGCAACCGCGCGCCCTTTTCCGCCTTTTTGCGCCTGCCGGACAACGCTGTACTGAGCGTTTCGCCCGAGCGTTTTCTGTGGCTGGAGAACCGGCATATTCAAACCCGTCCGATCAAAGGCACCTTGCCGAGGCTGGCCGATGCCGATCAGGATGCTCAACAGGCGCAGCGATTGGCGAATTCAGCGAAAGACCGTGCGGAGAACCTGATGATTGTCGACCTGCTGCGTAATGATATCGGCCGTGTCGCCGAACCGGGCAGCGTGCGCGTCCCCGAATTGTTCGTGGTCGAACCCTTCCCCGCAGTCCATCATTTGGTCAGCACCATCACCGCCATCCTGCCGGAACGCACCGCAGCAACCGAACTGCTGCGCGCTTGCTTCCCGGGTGGCTCCATTACCGGCGCGCCAAAAGTGCGGGCGATGGAAATCATTGAGGAACTGGAGCCGCAGCGGCGCAATACCTACTGCGGCAGCATCGGTTATATCAGCGCCTGCGGCACCATGGACACCAATATCACCATCCGCACGTTAATCACCGAAAACGGTCGCATTTACTGTTCAGCGGGCGGCGGCATCGTGGCCGACAGCCAAGAGCAGGCGGAATATCAGGAAACCTTTGATAAGGTCGGCCGTATCTTGCCGCAATTGGGAGAGGTTACCCCGTCGTGAGCCAACCGATTTACCCGACCTCGCTTACCGCTTTTATCAGCCGCTTCCAACTGCAGTTGCCGCAGGCGTCGCAGATTTCGCACAATACCCGCCCGGCGGCGGTGCTGATCCCTATTATCTGCCGCCCCGAGCCCACGCTGCTGCTCACCCGCCGCGCCGACTCGCTGCGTAAACATGCCGGCCAGGTGGCGTTTCCAGGCGGTAAAACCGATGCCGAAGATGGCTCGGCGATTATCACCGCACTGCGTGAAGCGCAGGAAGAAGTGGCGATCCCGCCCCAGTCGGTGACTGTGCTTGGCCAACTGGCGCCGCTTGACAGTAGCACCGGGTTCCAGGTCACGCCGGTGGTCGGCTTGATCTCGCCCGATGTGCAATTCAGCGCCAACGAAGACGAAGTGGCCGACGTCTTTGAGATGCCGCTGCATGAAGCGCTGACGCTGTCGCGCTATTATCCGCTGGATATCCACCGCGCAGGCCACTCGCACCGCATTTATCTTTCCTGGTATCAGAGTCAGTTTGTTTGGGGATTGACCGCCGCCATCATTCGCCGGCTGGCGCAGCAGGTCAGTATTTAACGCCAGATACGTGACACGGATCACAAGCCAAACGGTTACCTGCACAACAGGCGCGGGTAAAGCGATCGGCATCACTTCATTCATCTGCTTTTTCAACTACATTTCTGGCCATGAGAGTTTTAAAAAAACTGTAAACCCTCTCTTCAACCTTACGAAATACCTGTAAAATACTGCCGTCCGGAATAAACCACTATCAATATAGGGATTAAGCCGGCAGCGTCCCGCAACGGAAGCTGGCGCGATTGTCATTAACTGAGTTTGGGCAACGGAAGGTTCCACGGCTGACCGACTGCCAGAGACAATCAATAAGTGAGCTAACACCACGGATTATTTTATTTCATGCGAAAAAGGCAACCGAACCCGTACGGGCCTTTTACAATATCGCTGTTCCCTGCGCGGTTTTTAACCGATGCAGCCATAACAACATGCCTCTAAGGAGTTTTAGCGTGATTAGCGTTTTCGACATGTTTAAGATCGGCATCGGCCCGTCCAGCTCTCATACGGTTGGACCGATGAAAGCCGGCAAACAGTTTGTCGACGATCTGGTAAGTAAAGGCCTGATGCCTTCTATCACGCGTGTAGCTGTAGATGTTTACGGCTCACTCTCATTGACCGGTAAAGGTCACCATACCGATATCGCTATCATCCTCGGCCTGGCGGGCAATATGCCGGATACCGTTGATATCGATAGCATTCCGAGTTTTATTCGCGATGTAGAACAACGTCAACGTCTGATGCTGGCCAGCGGCCTGCATGAAGTCGATTTCCCGCGCGACGGCGGCATGGTTTTCCGCAGCGACAACCTGCCGCTGCACGAAAACGGCATGCAGGTTCATGCCTTCGCCGGTGATAAAGAAGTTTACAGCAAGACCTACTACTCCATCGGCGGCGGTTTTATCGTCGATGAAGAGAACTTCGGCAAAGCCGACGAACATGAGCTGACCGTTCCTTATCCGTTCAATTTTGCTCGTGAAATGCTCGATCACTGCCGCGAAACCGGGCTGTCTTTATCTGGCATGGTGATGCAGAACGAACTGGCGCTGCACAGCAAGCAGGAAATCGAAACCTACTTCGGCAATATCTGGCAGACCATGCGCGCCTGTATCGATCGCGGTTTGAACACCGAGGGCGTGCTGCCTGGGCCGCTGCGGGTGCCGCGTCGCGCTTCCGCGCTGCGCCGCTTGCTGGTTTCCTCCGATAAGCTGTCCAGCGACCCGATGAACGTTATTGACTGGGTCAATATGTTCGCGTTGGCGGTTAACGAAGAAAACGCCGCCGGCGGCCGTGTAGTCACCGCGCCAACCAACGGCGCTTGCGGCATCGTTCCTGCCGTACTGGCCTACTATGACCACTTTATCGAATCCGTCAGCCCGGACATTTACATCCGCTACTTTATGGCTGCGGGTGCCGTCGGCGCACTCTACAAAATGAACGCTTCCATCTCTGGCGCCGAAGTAGGCTGCCAGGGGGAAGTAGGCGTCGCCTGCTCTATGGCGGCGGCAGGTCTGGCTGAATTGCTGGGTGGCAGCCCGGAACAGGTTTGCATCGCGGCGGAAATCGGCATGGAACACAATCTGGGTCTGACCTGTGATCCGGTTGCCGGGCAGGTTCAGGTACCTTGTATCGAGCGTAATGCGATTGCGTCCGTGAAGGCGATCAACTCGGCGCGCATGGCGTTGCGCCGCACCAGTGAGCCACGCGTTTCTCTGGATAAGGTGATCGAGACCATGTACGAAACCGGTAAAGACATGAACGCCAAATACCGCGAAACCTCGCGCGGCGGCCTGGCAATAAAAGTGCAGTGCGATTGACCCCACACCCCGCCTTCACGGCGGGGTTTTTCTTTGTATAAAATCTTGATAATCAACCCCCTACTCACCATACGTGACGCCGTCACTCAAAAAAACCTTTACAATATCGCGCCGATCCACCGGTTAACCTGCAATTTAGCCCTTTGTTTCGCCAAATTTAAATAATTTACTGGGTTACCATCACTCTTGTATAACGACAGGCTAGAATTAGCCGAGTATCATCCCATGGCAGTTTGGCCTGACGAGGATTCTGGGCTAGCTTACCGAACAAGGATTTACCGATGTTGATGACCCAACTTGCCGTGACTAAATACCGCTATTACCGTTGGCTTCTGGCCGGGGCGGTTGGGTTGGCTATTCTGCTGCTCTCGCTGTACACCCGCTACTATCAGGAACTCGGCACCATTGAGCAAAGCCAGCGGGTGCTTGCCACCCGTACCGTCACCAAGATCAATAACCTGCTGGCGCCTGCGGAGCTCCAGGCCGGACGCTCCATGTCGTTGCTGGACCAACCCTGCCAGACCGCAATGCCGACGCTGCGCTTTCGCGCTGCGCAAAATCAGGCGCTACGGGCCATGCTGTTGGTCAAAGACGGGGTTATTTACTGTTCCAGCCTGTTCGGCGTGCGTAACTATGTTTTCAGCGCCATTTTGCCTACCCTGGCAGACGGTAGCGCGAAGTTAGCCCTGCGCCCTTCTCTTTCGGTCGCCAAAGGGGTGCCAACGCTGATCATGTGGACGCCGGGAACGGCCGATAACAATCTCAACGGCGTGCTGCATGTATTCAATATTGAGCTGTTGGCCAATTTCCTGCTGGAACCGCAAGAACCCTACGCACAACGGGTAGTGCTGAACGTCGGTGACAACAGCCTGGAATACGGGCGACGAGAGATCTTGCGCAGCGATTCCCTGACTACCGGCCTTCTCTATACCGCAAAATCAGCGCAATACCCTTTCTCCATCTCGCTGTTTGGCCCGCAGGCAAGCCGGCTCGCCCTGGCTGCGCTGCCGCGCCATATTCCGCTGGCATTGCTTATCAGCCTGCTGGCAGCCTATGTCGTGTACCTGCTCACCGCCAACCGCATGAGCCTGTCCTACCATATTGGCCATGCCATTACCCACCGCGAATTCCGCGTTTACTGTCAGCCGATCATCAACGCCGAAACAGGCCGCTGCATCGGAGTGGAAACCCTGCTGCGCTGGAAAAACAAACGCCAGGGGTGGATCTCGCCGGACGTATTTATTCCCCTCGCGGAGCAACATGGGCTGATCATCGCCCTGACCCGCTACCTGATGGGCACCGTGGTGGAAAACCTGCCGTTGTTCCCGCCACGTCCGTCGTTTTATATCAGCATTAACGTCGCCGCAGAGCATTTCAACGCGGTCACTCTTATCGACGACATTCGGCGTATCTGGCTGCCGGCCCAGCCGATGCCCTCGTTGATGCTGGAGCTCACCGAACGCACCGCACTGTCTGAAATTCAATATGAGCAAATCAAGACATTGAAAGAAATGGGGATCATGCTGGCCATCGATGATTTCGGCACCGGGCACAGTTCGCTCAGTTACCTGAAAAAACTCAGCCCTGACGTGTTGAAAATCGATCGCGGTTTTACCGCCGCCATCGGTACCGATGCGATCAACGCCACCGTCACCGATACCATCATTACTCTGGCGCACAAGTTGAAGCTAAAGCTGGTGGCGGAAGGCGTGGAAACCGCTGAACAGGCAGATTACCTGCGTTCACACGACGTGAACGCGCTGCAAGGCTTCTATTTCGCCAAGCCGATGCCAATCAACGTATTTCCGCTGTGGTTACAGCAGTATGAATCGAAGTTGCGAGCGATGAGTGCGCGTGAGGAGCGGCAGAAAGAAAGGGAAAACAAGCCGGAGGCGTGATGCCCCCGGCTCGTCATGTTACTGCTGTTCCTCGTCGTGAGGCGTCACTTTACTGATACGTACCAGCTCGATGCGGTACTCCGACACGTCAATAACTTCGAAACGCAGCTGGTTTAGCTCCACCACATCCCCCGCAGCCGGCATCTGGCCGTAATGAGAGAGCAGGAAACCCGCCAGTGTGGCGTAATCCGCCGTCGGGCTGACCAAATCTTCGCAGTTCAGCGCCTGCTCCAGCGAGTGCAAGTCGGTGCCACCCTTCGCCAGCCAGCTTTCGTCTTCCACCACAATATCCGGCGTCTCATCTTCGTCCGGGAATTCGCCGGCGATGGCCTCCAGCACGTCCAGCGGCGTTACCAGCCCCTGCACCACGCCAAATTCATTGGTCACCACCACCAGACGCCCCTTGGCGCGACGCAATACCGCCAGCAGATTAATCACGTCCATGGTTTCCGGCACCACTATCGGCGGCGTGCGTGCGGCAAACTCGGCGATATCATCACCCTGTTCCACGGCCACCAGCAGATCCTTGGCGCGCACCACGCCGATAATCTCATCCAGCGAGTCACGGCAAACCGGGAACAGGCTATGCGGCGTATCCAGCAATTGCTCGCGTACCTCTTCACGTGAGCGATCGCAATCCACCCACGAAATTTCGGTGCGCGGTGTCATGACGCTGCGCAATGAACGCGAAGCCAGCGTTAGCACGCCGCTGATCATATAGCGCTCTTCAGCGGCAAAAGTCTCGTTCACCGGCTGCGGTACGGCTTCGTCCGTTTGCTGTGCGCGCTGTTGCCCCATCAGACGCATAATCGCCTCTGCGGTACGCTCGCGCATCGGGCGGTGCGCCTGGTGTTTGATAAAGTTACGGCGGGCAATCTGGTTAAACAGCTCGATCAGGATCGAGAAGCCAATCGCTGCGTACAGATAACCTTTAGGAATATGCATGCCAAAACCTTCGGCGATCAGGCTCAGGCCGATCATCAGCAAGAAGCTCAGGCACAGCACCACTATGGTCGGATGGGCATTCACGAAGTTGGTCAGCGGTTTTGACGCCACCAGCATCACCACCATGGCGATCACCACCGCAGTCATCATGACCGGCAGGTCGTTCACCATCCCCACGGCGGTAATCACCGCATCAAGCGAGAACACGGCGTCAAGGATCACAATCTGCACCACCACCGCCCAGAACTTGGCGTAGCCACGGTTGGCGCCATCCTGGTGCGTCTGCCCTTCCAGCCGTTCATGCAGTTCCATCGTGGCTTTGAACAACAAGAAGACACCGCCGAACAGGAGGATCAGATCACGACCGGAGAAGCTGAAATCCGCCACGCTAAACAGCGGCGTAGTCAGCGTAACCATCCAGGAAATGACCGACAACAGGCCCAGACGCATAAACAGCGCCAGCGACAGACCGAGTATGCGCGCTTTATCGCGCTGCTTCGGCGGCAGCTTATCGGCCAGAATGGCGATAAACACCAGGTTGTCGATGCCCAGTACAATTTCCAATACCACCAGTGTAAGTAACCCAGCCCAGATCGAGGGGTCCATTAAAAATTCCATATCAGACTCCGGAAAAAAGACAGGATTGCCGAGCGGGGCTCAGGCGTGACGATGCTGACGCAGAGGGCGCGCAGAGAACAACAGCAAGATAACGGGATTGCAGTACCGGGGGATGGCCGAACGGCCGTGTGACTTGTGTTACGCCAGCAGGTGGCGGGTGGAACCTTGAAAAACAGTAACTTCGGTGACAGTCCATAGGGTGGGCTGAGGCCCTTCACTCCTAAATATGAAAGAGCAAATACTCTAGCAGGAATTTTTTTTACGGCAAAGAAGCTTTTTTACCTTCAGCATCGTCTTGTAACAGGTCTGTTGTTTAATTCTGCAAACGCCGGATTAAGAGTTATCTGAGCGCTCAATAACAGAGCAATGTCACAAAATTTATTTTTTCACTCACTAAAATAAATGACGCCAATGTGAATTAACGCGCACAGGCTTTTGAAACTGCGCGAGAAATGTTAAGCCCGCGTTTCTGATTTTCTACCATAATGTATCTGAACCTGTATCTGAACCGCGGAAGTGACTGCCAAGAAAGGAAATCAAGAACGACACAATCCGTGCATATACCCTATAGCTTTCACGTTGCAGCCAACAACGCTGCGGCTTGAAAGATGACGGGTATGAAGTTTAATGAGGAGGTAGCGAGTGGCAATAGCTATTATCATCGGCACACACGGGACCGCAGCGGAACAATTGCTGAAGACGGCGGAAATGCTATTGGGCGAGCAAGATAACGTCGCTTTTATAGACTTCGTCCCCGGTGAAAACGCCGAAACGTTAATTGAGAAATATAACGTGAAAATCAGCGAGCTAGACACCAGCGGTGGTGTCTTGTTTCTGGTGGACACCTGGGGCGGCAGCCCATTCAACGCGGCCAGCCGCATTGCCGTCGATAAAGAAAACTATGAGGTCGTCACCGGGGTTAACATTCCCATGCTGGTGGAAACGTTCATGGCGCGGGACGATAACCCAGGCTTCGACGAATTGGTCGCACTGGCGTTGGAAACCGGCCGTGAAGGCGTAAAAGCGCTGAAAAAACCGCAAGAAGAGAGTGTTAAGCCCGCGGCACCACAGAGTTCCCCCGCCGCCAAACCCGCCGTACCGCAGGCACCGCTTGGCCCCAATGACCGTATGAAGATCGGCCTGGCACGCATCGATGACCGCTTGATTCACGGCCAGGTAGCCACCCGTTGGACCAAGGAAACCAACGTCAGCCGCATCATTGTCATCAGCGACGAAGTCGCCGCCGATCACGTCCGCAAAACCTTACTGACCCAAGTGGCCCCGCCGGGCGTTACCGCGCACGTGGTCGACGTGGCGAAAGCCATCCGCGTATGGAACAACCCGAAATACGCCGGTGACCGCGTCATGCTGCTGTTCACCAATCCGACCGACGTTTGGCGCCTGGTCGAGGCCGGCGTGGAGATCAAATCGGTGAATATCGGCGGCATGGCGTTCCGCCAGGGGAAAACTCAGGTCAACAACGCCGTGTCGGTCGACGAAAAAGATATCGAAGCGTTTAAGAAATTAAACGATCGCGGTATTGAACTGGAAGTTCGTAAGGTCTCGTCCGACAGCCGGTTAAAAATGATGGACCTGATTAACAAACTCAATTAATGGCGCAAGCCAATAATTATTTTACTCAGAGCTCTTTGGTCATAGGAGAAGTGCAATGGAGATCACCACTCTTCAGATTGTGCTGATATTTATCGTTGCCTGTATCGCCGGGATGGGATCCGTCCTCGACGAATTCCAGTTCCACCGTCCGCTGGTCGCCTGTACCCTGATCGGCTTTATTCTCGGTGATATGAAAACCGGCATCATCATCGGCGGTACGCTGGAGATGATCGCACTGGGTTGGATGAATATCGGTGCTGCGGTCGCGCCAGATGCGGCGTTGGCTTCCATCATTTCCACCATTCTGGTTATTGCCGGCGGCCAGAGCGTCGGTGCCGGTATCGCGCTGGCCATACCGCTGGCGGCGGCCGGGCAAGTGCTGACCATCATAGTGCGTACACTGACCGTGGCCTTCCAGCACGCGGCAGACAGCGCAGCGGAACGCGGCAGTTTACGCGCCATCACCTGGATCCACATCTCCGCCCTGCTGCTGCAGGCGATGCGTATCGCCATCCCGGCGGTTATCGTGGCCATCTCGGTGGGCACCGCAGGCGTTCATGCACTGCTTAACTCGATCCCTGAAGTCGTCACCAGCGGCCTGAACATCGCCGGCGGGATGATTGTGGTGGTCGGTTACGCCATGGTGATCAACATGATGCGCGCCGGTTATCTGATGCCTTTCTTCTACCTCGGCTTCGTTACCGCCGCCTTCACCAACTTTAACCTGGTGGCGCTCGGCGTCATCGGCGTGGTGATGGCCGTGCTTTATATCCAGCTCAGCCCGAAATACAACAAGTCTCAGGTTGTACAGGCGGGTCCGGCTAATGCCAACGATCTCGATAACGAACTCGATTAGGAATAGGTGAGAGACATGGTTGATACAACAGCTCAAAAGAAACTCACGCCGGCCGATATTCGCGGTGTGTTCCTGCGCTCGAACCTGTTCCAGGGCTCATGGAACTTCGAACGCATGCAGGCGCTGGGTTTTTGCTTCTCTATGGTGCCGGTAATCCGTCGCCTGTACCCGGAAAATAACGACGACCGCAAACAGGCAATCAAGCGCCACCTGGAATTCTTCAACACCCACCCTTACGTGGCGGCGCCGGTGCTTGGCGTTACCATGGCGATGGAAGAACAGCGCGCCAACGGCGCACCGATCGACGATGCGGCCATCAACGGCATCAAGGTCGGTTTGATGGGGCCGCTGGCCGGCGTGGGCGACCCGATCTTCTGGGGCACCGTACGGCCGGTATTCGCCGCGCTCGGCGCCGGTATTGCCATGAGCGGCAGCCTGCTTGGCCCTATTTTGTTCTTTGTCTTGTTCAACCTGGTGCGCCTGCTGACCCGCTATTACGGCGTGGCCTACGGTTACCGTAAAGGGGTGGATATCGTTAATGACATGGGCGGCGGCTTCCTGCAAAAACTGACGGAAGGAGCGTCCATTCTTGGCCTGTTTGTGATGGGAGCATTGGTTAACAAGTGGACGCACGTGAATATCCCGCTGGTGGTGTCGAAGATCACCGATCAGACCGGGCATACCACGGTGACCACGGTGCAAACCATTCTCGATCAGTTGATGCCGGGTCTGGTACCACTGCTGCTGACCTTCGGTTGTATGTGGCTGTTGCGCAGAAAAGTGAATGCGCTGTGGATTATCATCGGCTTCTTCGCCATCGGTATCTTCGGTTACTGGATTGGCCTTCTGGGCCTGTAAAGTTCGTCACAGCCGGGGGGAAACCCCCGGTTTTTTTATTTGTGGAGTTGAAAGATGTCACTGACCGATGGCGTATTGCTGATTTTTACCGCGCTGATGCTGCTGTATGCGATTTACGACGAATTCGGCATGAACCTGCTGAAGGGCAAAACGCGGCTTAAAGTGCAGCTTAAACGCCGCAACCGGATCGACTGCCTGATTTTTGTCGGCCTGATTGCCATTTTGATTTACCGAAACGTCACCACTAACGGCGCAATATTGACCACCTATCTGCTTATTTCTTTAGCACTGATCGCCGTCTACATTTCCTATATTCGCTGGCCAAAGATGTTGTTTAAAACGCAGGGTTTCTTTTATGCCAACACATTCATTGAATATAACCGCATTAAAGCCATGAATTTATCCGAAGATGGAATCCTGGTCATCGATCTGGAGCAGCGCCGGTTGCTCATTCAGGTTACGCAATTAGACGATCTGGAGAGGATTTATCACTTTTTCGTTGAAAATCAATAAACAAATAACACATTAGCTTTTACGCCCACCGCTAACACGCACTGTATATGGATAATTAATCAACAACCCCAGCACTTATCCGTTTATTATTTACGCAACATTGTTGCATCAGCCTACATTATATTCCCTCTTGCAATTCTTTAATGAAAACAATTCTCAATTCCAACAGGAATATTCTCAAGTAATTAAGGTTGTCGTCGTCAGAAATATTATGGTATGGTTGCGCCGTCATTGGGGAGTAGCCGGTTTCTGGGCAATAAAACGCCAGAAACGCCCGTATCAACATACTCGTTTCGGACTCTGAAACGTGGTGCGGGCAGCCAGGTAAGGTTGGCGAGACCATAGACACGTAACTCCGTCGTATGGTTGGGGGTGGGTTACGTGTATATGGAGCCGCCCGGCCGAGGCTATTTAACATGAATATTTCCGCTACACTCATTCTCGCTTTTGGCATGTCTATGGATGCGTTCGCCGCGTCGATCGGCAAAGGTGCCAGCCTGCATCAACCCCGTTTTCGTGAAGCCCTGCGTACCGGACTTATCTTCGGCGTGGTCGAAGCCATTACGCCGATCATCGGCTGGGCAATCGGCCTGTTCGCCAGCCAATACATCATGGAGTGGGATCACTGGGTAGCCTTCTCGCTGCTGTTTATTCTCGGTACGCGCATGATTGTCGAAGGCATCAGAAACCGACCGGACGAAGTGGAAAAAGTGAAGCGCCACGGCTTCTGGCTGTTGGTGGCCACCGCTATCGCCACCAGCCTTGATGCCATGGCGATCGGCGTTGGCCTGGCCTTCCTGCAGGTCAATATTGTGCATACCGCCATGGCCATCGGCATGGCCACCATGATTATGGCAACGCTGGGTATGATGATTGGCCGCTTTATCGGGCCGCTGTTGGGCAAACGCGCAGAGATCATCGGCGGCGTGGTGTTGATCGGTATCGGCATCAATATTCTGCTGGAGCATTTAGGCTATCTCGCCTGATTGTCCCTGAACGCAAAAAACCTGCCAATGGCAGGTCTGAGTTTGATGACAAAGTAGTCATTGAAGCCGAGATACCCGGGCCTAGCGCACCGAGGGGCACTCCGGCGGGCAAGCCGCTACGACCCCTTCGGCACGCTCTCCCTAATAACGGGCTTTGTCAGCCGTCTGAGACCTGCCCATGGCAGGTCTTTTTGTTTCTGGCAACGCATCGCCCCGACTATCGCCCTGCCGGTTGCCTGGCTCCTGTGCGCGCGGCAAACCTGGTCGCCAATCCCCATAGAACAGCCGTGAGCAACGATAAGCCTATCGCGCCGTACACAGCCAACTTGATCCCACTTTCCAGCGGATGAAATACCGTCATTAGCGCGCCGAAAATCGCCACGCCAAACGCGGAGCCGCTTTGCCTGCCGGCATTGAGCACACCGGCTGCAATGCCCGCCCGTTCACCCGCCACCTCATTCAACAACGCCGCCGTGGCCGCAGGCGTAATGATCCCAGCCGCCAGGCCAAGCAAAGGGAAACACAGTGCAATACGCCAGTAAGGCGGGCTTTCAGCCAGCGCCAGCAAACTACCAAAACCCAGCGCATACAGCAGCAAACTCCAACAAACTACCCGCCCCGCGCCAAACGCCTGAACCAGACGACCGGAAACAAAGCTGCCCAGCGTGACCATGATGGTCAGGGGAAGAAATGCCATGCCGGACTGCAGCGGCGACCAACCCCGAACCTCTTGAAAATAAAGATTCAGCAGAAAGAACGCCCCGTAAAACACCAACGCAGAAACCAGCGAAACCCATGCCGAGGCGGAAAAAACCGCGCTGCGGAAAAGTGCCGGCGGCAGCATCGGCTGCCGGCCTCGTCGCTCTATCACTACAAACATCAGCCAGCTCAAGGCAGCCACGGCGATACCGCCCAACACCCAGCCAGAGTCCCAGCCAAGCCGGGCGCCTTCAATCAACAAGGCCACCGAAGTGGCTAGCGCCACAATCACCGTCCCCTGCCCGGCGTAGTCCATCTGGCGCAAGGACAGTGGCGGGCGAACGGCCGCAATACGCAGAGTAAGCCCTATTCCCAACACGATCACCGGGATATTGATCCAAAACAGGCTGCGCCAGCCCAGCAGTTGGATCAGCACGCCACCGGCCAGCGGCCCCGCCGCCATCGCCACGCCGCCGCATCCGGCCCATACGCCAATGGCACCCGCCCGCTGTTTCGCCTCGGGGAAGGCCGCGTTAATCAGCGTTAAGGAACTGGGTACCAGCAAAGCGGCCCCAACACCTTGCAATAGTCTGGCGGCGACCAGTACGGGTAATGCCCCCGCCAACCCGCAAAGGGCAGAAGCGCAGGCAAAGATCGCCAACCCGGCAAGGTAGACTTGCCGTCCCCCTAACCTGTCGCCCAACGTCCCGCCGCTGAGCAACAGGCTGGCGAACGCCAACGTATAGGCGTTCACTACCCACTGCAGGCCGGTAATCCCGGTCCCCAGATCGGCGGCGATCGGTGGCAAGGCGACGTTAACGATCGACGTATCCAGGATGACAATGACATAGCTGAGGCTGGTCGCCATCAGTACTCGTTTTTGTTGTTGATTCAAGCTTGCCACTCGTTACGGACCCAGACTGATGAAAGAGGCATTGACTATAAACCGCTATTAGCCTGGAATACTTCGAAGCATATCGAAGTGTGTTCTGCGCAATGAAAACATCGCCTGCTATCGATAAAGGAGAAACTCGTGGGTCAACATAATATTGCATCCGTTGCGCATCTGATCGCCGAACCGGTACGGGCGGTGATGTTGATCACGCTGGCCGACGGCAACGCGCTATCGGCCAGTGCGCTTGCGGAGACGGCAGGCGTCACCCCGCAAACCGCCAGCTCGCATCTGGCAAAGTTGTTGGACGGCGGCCTGCTTAGCGTCGAACGGATTGGGCGCTATCGCTATTACCGTCTCTCGGGGCCGCACGTCTCGCATCTGCTGGAAAGTCTGGCGTCGATCGGGCCGGTAACGCCGGCCTGGCGCAATACGCCCAACCGTTCTGCGCGTGAGATGCGTTTCGCGCGCTGCTGTTATGATCATCTGGCCGGGAAAGTCGGCGTCGCTGTAACGCGCAGCCTGCTGAAACAAGGGCTAATCGTCGAAAATGGCGCATGCGAATATGTGCTGACGCCGGCCGGCGCTAATTGGTTACAGGCGTTGGGCGTTGAGGCGGCCACAGTCGAGCCAGAGGGGGTTGGCAAAGGCCGCCAATGTCTGGACTGGACCGAGCGGCAATATCACCTCGCCGGGCCGCTGGCGGCTTATCTGCTGGACGCGTTTTGCCATTGGGGCTGGCTGCAGCGTTTGCCGGCAACCCGGGCGCTCAGAGTAACCCCACAGGGCTGGACGGCGTTGAAAACGCACCTCGCCGTTGAGCGCGCAGATCTGGGGGATGATTCGGTCAATGGCGAAGCGGCATATCCGGTGGTTTAATCGGCTTGACGACGGTACAGGCCTATAACGAAATCCGTTTCACAGGCGAATGTTTCGCTGGCACTCAGGCGCTGTTGCACCTCTGGAGAAGCCCGCCAGGCGAAAGGCGTCATCTGCAGCAGGTTGGCCGCCTGCTCGCCCGGCAGCGTCATCGGGTACGCCAGTGTCTCGAGCCGCTCACAGTCAAACCCCGTCAGTTGCTCATCGGATTCCGCGTGCAGTTGCACCTGCTGATAAACCTGTTCTTTCAGTTGATACAGATGGCGCGGGCCAGGTGATACCGTCACTACCACGCCGCCGGGTTTGACCACCCGTGCCAGCTCTTCGGCTTTGCACGGCGCGTAAATGCGCAGGATCGCGTCCAAAGAACGGTCGGCAAAGGGTAAACGGTGGCTGGACGCCACGCAGAATGGCACCGCAGGGTAGCGCTTGGCCGCATAGCGGATCGCCACTTTGGCAACATCCAGCCCATAAACGGTGATGTCGCGCGGCGCCAAACGTGCCGCCACTTCAGCGGTGTAATAGCCTTCGCCACAGCCAATATCCAGCAGCGCCTGCGCCTCGCTCCCCAATGCCTGCTCCAGCAGTTCCGCCACCCGTTGCTGCAGCGGTCGATAAAATCCGGCGTCGAGAAAAGCGCGCCGCGCCTGCATCATTTCCGCGCTGTCTCCCGGCTGCTTCGAGCGTTTATGCTGCACAGGCAGCAGATTGACATAGCCTTCTTTGGCACAGTCAAACTGATGGTTGGCATCGCAACGCCATTGCAGGTGAGAAAGAAGAAGCGGCTGGTGACACAGAGGGCACTGATAAGACATGGTTGGATTCCAGAGAGATACGGCGCAGGTAGTCTAAAGAAGGCTTCCGCACGATGCAAGGCAGGCCTAGCCAACGGGTAAAAAAGCTGGCTACACTGACGATATGTTTTCTGACGCAGGCAAAGACGTTATATGACCGACTACTCCCCGCTTCTCAGCACCGTTGCGGCCATTCAGCACGGTTTCGGCCACAAAAGTGCCCTGCTGCCCGGCCACCTGCAACCCTATCGCGCCACGCTGCCGGAAAAAAAACAGGTGCACGGAACCCGCATCGTCGACATTCATCATGCGGCCCAAATTTGCGGTGAAGCCGACGGTTTCTACACCACCCAACCCGGCATTTTGCTCAGCGTATTGACGGCAGATTGCCTGCCGGTCATTTTCAGCCGCAATGACGGCTCGGCCATTGCGGCCGTGCATGCCGGCTGGCGCGGCTTGCTGGATGGCATTCTTGAGCAATTGGCGGCGCGTATCAGCCGCGATGACTCAACGGAAAACTGGGTGGCCGCCATCGGCCCGGCTGCCGGCCCGTGCTGTTATGAGGTGAACGAAGAGCTGGTTGCGCGCTTTAAACAGCAGTTGCCGCTGCCTGCCGCCTTGATCAGTCCAAGCTATCGCCACCTGGATCTGGCCGCCATCGCCGAATACAAACTCAGCGAACTGGGATTTGCCGCCGTTGATCGCGCCGGGAGTTGCACCATCTGCACGCCGAATACCGACTCGCGGCACCCGCAGCGCTTTAAATACACCAGCTACCGCCGCAACAGCCACCGGCGCGAGCAGGATCCTGGGCACCCAGGCATTACCGGCCGCAATCAGTACGCGGGTATTATTATCGCCGGCTGAGCGCAGACACGAAAAAGCCCGCACGAAGGCGGGCTTTTTGTACAGCTGACGCTGATTAGATAGCAGTAACGTTCACTGCAGATGGGCCTTTCTGGCCATCTTGGATTTCGAACTCAACGTTCTGGCCTTCAGCCAGGGTTTTGAAGCCGTTACCCTGGATTGCAGAGAAGTGTACGAACACGTCTTTGCTGCCGTCAGCTGGGGTGATGAAACCGAAACCTTTAGACTCGTTGAACCACTTAACTTGACCTTTGATCTTTGCCATCTTGAGTATTTCCTTTGGATTGTTTAAACCGCCTGTAGGCGTTACATAGACAAACTAGAGTCGTTACTGCTTGAGGCACTAAGATAAGGATCGGCAGAGAAGCGGTATTCAACGCTAACGTCTTTACTCAGAACTTCTTTACTGAAAATGCCACACATATACAGAACTGTACCTCGTTTTACCCAGATGCGTTATCACATACTCTGTATTCGATGGCAAGCCATTTTTAATCACTGATGGACCTGTCGCACATATTTGAAACGGTCGATAGCAACATAAGCTTAAATAGGCTAAAAGATGTTGAAGCCTTAGCTATTTTCTGCTTAACGCTCACACCGCGCTACACTCCGCAGCCTGACTGAATTTTAACAATTCTTTCATCCGATCGCTCCTCTGCGATACAACATATAACCGCCATCGGGCGCTTAGAACGTTAAAAAATTTGAATCTTTATGGAATTTCTTATACAACATTTGAATATCGATGAACGGGTGCCTTTGATCTCCAACTCATCAGACCACCAAGCTGCCATCTGGATGGCCCAACGCCGGTGCCGCCGCCTGTCTGATAACCTTTCCGTCGCCGGAGAAAATAATACCGATGCTAATTATTAATATTAGTGAGCGTGAATACCCTTTGCACAATCGGATCCCCGGAAAAAAACAAATGGCGCTGCCGCTTTAAGGTGCATAAGCATGCAACGGGGGAATTTACGCACCATCATTGTGCATAACCGGATAAATATCCTGCTGACGACGGGATTAAATAACGGCAATAACCCTGACATCCGTGAGAATGTATAACCAAATTAAATCTTAAAAAGACAGGGGGTATTTACTCTGCCGATAAAGCCAACTCGTGGGTCTAATTATTTTGTCTTTTTGCGCACCTCGCTATTTACACCCACTCATCAGGCCCGGCACCGGATAACGCTCTCCGCCGTTCCCCCGGATAACGGCAGCCCGCAACCGGGCGGCCTTACAGGCGGTTCAATCCGAAAAGCCGTCCCTCACGGGACGGAAGTTACCCCTTAAGAGTTAGAATCAAGTGCAATGCGCTCGCCAATTTTGATGGGCAAGAACTGATGCCGCTCTATTCCGGCAGAACTCAACGCCAGATTTAATTGCTGTGGCGGCTCATCCAACGACTCATCGGCCAATTCAAAAACGCCCCAATGAATCGGAATAACCCGCGGCGAATTTAATTGCTGATACAACGTCACCGACTGCTGCGGATCCATATGTTGTTCCTGCATGAACCAACGCGGTGCATAAGCGCCTATCGGCAACGCCGCCACGTCAAACGGCCCCAGGCGCGCGCCAATATCCGCCAGCCGCTCCGAATAACCGCTGTCGCCAGAAAAATAGAAACGCAGTGCCGGATGATGAATAACCCAGCCGCACCACAAAGAGCGGTTGCGATCCCACAAGGTACGCATGCTCCAGTGGCGCGCCGGCGTACAGTGGAACGTTAACTCGCCCAATGACAGACTGTCCCACCAGTCCAGTTCCTCCACACGCTTGAGGCGATAACGCCGAAACCAGTATTTTAACCCCAGAGGCACGATAAAGGTCGCGTTGGGAAAACGTTGCGCCAGTTGGCGCACAGTGCGCCGATCAAGGTGGTCATAATGGTTGTGAGAAATCAACACCACATCCACCGCCGGTAATTGTTGCACCGTCAAGGGCGGCGGCGTTTTGCGTTTAGGACCGTAGAAACTCAGCGGAGATGCGCGTTGCGAAAGCACCGGATCGATCAGGATATAGCGGCTATCCAGACGCAGCAGCATCGAAGCGTGCCCCAGCCACCAGATGCTGTCATCGCTGCCGCTGAGGTCGGCAGGCTGCCACCAGCGCTGGGTAAACTGCTGATACCCCAACTGCGGCGGTTTGGGCAACCCTTGCTGCTTGCGCTCATTCTGCCAGCGTCTCAGATCCCCTTCCTGACGCTGAGTCGGTTCCGGATTGCGAAACCCTTCCGGAGTGTGATGCGCTTTAGCGGCATCATAGTAACGATTGGTTCTCTTCATCCTGCTGTTCTCCCGACCACTGCGGACACCCTGCACGGGCACTGTCGCCAGCTTAACAAGATAGCCTGCTACCGCGCTTTGTGAACCGTGCGCAAACGCGACTGACCTTTTCGCGTATTTTGTTGTCACAGTCCCTATGAGCATGCCAGGGCCATAAAGAGCCTGTTAAGCATCTCTTAAGATCTTTATGATTTACTTATAGGACATTCAGAAAAGGAGAAGTTATGAGCCGTTCTACATCACGCAAATCACGTGTTCGTCTGGGCCGTATCCGTAGCGCGATGCGGCAACAGAGCCAGTATTGGAAAATGTACGCGGCGATGAAGCTCCGCCGGGTGAGAGTGCCGGCACCGCTGGTGCTGCTGTTTGGCGCGCTGGTGAGTTTTTTCATGTTGGGCGTGCTGATGCTTAGCGTGGTCGCTATCGATATCGTCACCACCCTGTTCCTGCTGTGCAGGAAGCTGTTGGGGCTGGGCCGCGGCAATCAGGGCACGGCCTTTATGCCACGTAGCTAAAGCCTGAACCGGAGGCGCGCAAGGCGCCTCCGTTATAGATTAACGCCGCACTTTGGCGCCTTTACGGCGCGTCAGCATAAAACCCACCCACAACAGCAGGATCCATACCGGCATCAGCAGTACGGAGATGCGGATCCCCTCGCTGAAATACATGATCACCAGAATCAGGCTGAGAAACGCCAGGCACAGGTAGTTGCCAAACGGATACCACAACGCCTTGAAGCTCGGGATCACCCCCTGGCGGTTTTTCGCCGCACGGAACTTCAAGTGCGCCAGGCAAATCATCACCCAGTTAATCACTAACGTAGACACCACCAGCGCCATCAGCAGCTCAAACGCCTTGCCGGGCATCACGTAGTTGATCAACACGCCGACAGAGGTCACCAGCGCCGACAGCGCAATGGACAGCACCGGTACGCCGCGCTTATTCACCCGGGTCAACATCTTCGGCGCATTCCCCTGCGTCGCCAAGCCAAACAGCATGCGGCTGTTGGCATAGACTCCGCTGTTATACACCGACAGCGCCGCCGTCAGCACCACCACGTTAAGAAGCGTCGCCACCAGGTTGCTGTTCAGCGCGTGGAAAATCATCACAAACGGGCTGCCGCCTTCCACCACCTGGTCCCATGGGTAGAGAGAAAGCAGTACGGTCAGTGAGCCGATATAAAAAATCAGGATGCGGTACACCACCTGGTTGGTGGCTTTCGGAATGCTGCGGCGCGGATCGGCGGCTTCCGCTGCCGTGATGCCGACCATCTCCAGCCCACCGAATGAAAACATGATCACCGCCATCGCCATGACCAGCCCTTCTATGCCGTGCGGCATAAAGCCCCCCTGCTCCCACAGGTTGCCGAAACTGGCTTGCGGGCCGCCATTTCCGCTGGCCAACAGCCAGGCGCCGAAGACGATCATGCCGACAATCGCCACCACCTTGATGATGGCGAACCAGAACTCCGTTTCGCCATACAGGCGCACGTTGACCAGGTTGATCAGATTAATCAGCACAAAAAATACCGCAGCGGAGACCCAGGTCGGGATGTCCGGCCACCAATACTGAATATAAATCCCTACGGCGGTTAACTCGGCCATGCCGACCAGAATGAACATGGCCCAATAGTTCCAGCCGGAAAGGAAACCGGCGAAATCGCCCCAGTATTTATAGGCAAAGTGGCTGAATGAGCCCGCGACCGGCTCTTCAACCACCATTTCACCCAGTTGGCGCATAATCAGAAAAGCGATAACGCCACCGATTGCGTAGCCCAGCAGCACGGAAGGACCGGCCATTTTAATGGTCTGCGCGATGCCGAGAAACAAACCGGTGCCAATGGCGCCCCCAAGGGCGATGAGTTGTATATGTCTGTTTTTTAAACCGCGTTTTAGCGGAGTATCCTGTTGCTGACCGCCCATCTTACCCTCATATGGCGTTGAATCTCGTCGCTTTTGCACAAGATTTCGCCAATCAATAAATGTATCTGCGGGCGGCTTTTTAACACTTAACCCCGGGAGCATCAAGGAGAAGCACCCCGGTAACAAGGACCTGGATGCTATTTCATGCAAAGAATGGCGCCGGAATGGCTGGGATTCAGCCTGGCAGGCCGCATAGCTTGGTCAGATTGCGTGCGCCAATCATCAGCGTAGCGACGTAGGACTGGCGACGCGTGACCACTTCCACTGCCACGCGATCGTTTTGATATTTTATCAGGTAGGTTGAGGGCCAGCCCTGTCGGCGCTGCCCAAAGCTTTCGGCATGACGATCGATTGCCGCATGGGCAATCACCAGATGAGACAAGTTTTTATCACCTTTAATAATGCGCTTCATAAACAGGCTCCGCCAGAGACAGTTCTGTTGTCATAAAAAGGGAAAAATCATCAGTATTTCTGGTGGTTCAACGGGCCATCTCGGTGGTTTGCTGGCTCAGCAGGAAACAGATCATCGCGGCGCGCAATGGGCTGTTGCTGTCTGCCTGCCACTCACCGCTCTGGGTGATCATGCGGGCCTGCCACAACGGGTTATCACTTTGGCCGTCAGCATTCAAACTGATTTTATTGGCGCAGATAATCGGCCAGGCATCGGAGGGATTCTTGCAATAATCTTTACCTTTCACGCCGCCATAAGGATACCATTTTTCCGGGTTTTCTCCGGTGATCAACGCAATGCTGCGGTTCACCTCGGCGTCGCTTTCTTCATACCATTTAATCATCGGCTTCATCCATCTTTCGTAAGGTTGGCGCTACATTACGATGCCAATACGACAGATTTATGACAAAACGACGGCTTTTCATATTATCCATACTAATGTTTTTTCATCTTTATATTCCCCATTAGGATGATTACACTTTTTACCTGTTTCTTTGCCCGGAAATTATCGCCATGTTGAGCGGCCTTAACCACTTGACGCTCGCGGTACGTGACGTCAACCGCAGTTTCGATTTCTACACCCGTCTGTTGGGATTCATCCCGCATGCGCGCTGGCAAAATGGCGCCTACCTGTCCCTTGGCGAACTGTGGTTGTGTCTGTCATGGGACAGTTCGCGAGCGGTGGACACGCCGGGCGACTATACCCATTACGCATTCAGCGTGACGGAGGAAAATTTTGCACCCGCCGCATTAAAGCTACGCCAGGCGGGAGTAAAAGAGTGGAAAAACAATCGCAGCGAGGGGGAATCACTGTATTTTCTCGATCCCGACGGGCATCAGTTAGAAATTCACGGCGGCGATCTGGCCAGTCGTCTGGCAGCATGCCGTGCTCAACCTTATCAGGGGATGGAGTTTTTCTGAGGAAGGTGGGTGGCGCAAAGTGTGTGAAGCGCCACCCGGCAGGCATCTGATTAACGTTCGGGGATAAAACTCTTGAAATCCAACGCCGGGCTGAGATCGTCATCGTCCGCCACGCTGCCGCCGCGAGCGCTTTGCGCCAGGCTCTTCAGTAACGCCGTTTGCTGGCGCTGCTGCTCGGCGATTTCCTGCAACAGGCGAATCTGTTCATTGGCACGCACGCTGGCGCGGTTCACCAGGAACCAGCCCCATAATCCCACCAACAGCGCCAACGCTGCGATGGCCAACGAAACCAGGCTATTTGGACCAAAACCTAAATCGTACATGGACAACCCTATCTACTGCTAAAATCAGGCGGACATCTTAGCACTCCGGGTATGGGCACGAACATCTCCGCAGAAAATTGTTGCGCACCGCCGCGCACCTCACCAGGGAACAAAGCGAGTGATTGAACAAATTCCCAACGCAAACCTCTCCCCCTCGTCACAATAACTGTCCAGTGCCAGCAGATAAAAAAACAAACAGGCAGCCAGAGCCGCAATTATCACGAGGATTTTTTTTCGCAACAAATTTTAGCAGCCTCATTGTTATCTTGGTAATTGGTTTCTCAGCCTATCACGGCTAACTTAAACGAAGTTTAACCGGTCGTTTAGAAATCTCACCTGGGTTTATTTTTCAGAATGTTACCGTTGCGCCCTGCTCTGGCTCGTGGCTATATCGCTACGACAATCAATAACAGGAGTCAAAATGGGCAAGCTGATTAAGTGGATCGTAGCGCTGGCGGTGCTGTATGGCGCATTTCTGTTTTCGGGGTACGGGGTGCTTATCGGCAGCAATCAAAACGTCGGAGGGCTGGGGTTGCAGTGTAAATACCTGACGGCGCGGAATGTGGTGATAGCGCAGTATCTGCACGGTGACAACGGCGTGATTGGCATTGCCGACTGCCCGCTGTTCAAAAAGATCGAAACGGTGGTGGATTGATCACCACCGTCCGAAACCGCCGTCAAACGGCGGTTTCACATCAATTACGCGTGAATTTCATCTCAATCAAAGCAATCGCTTTTTCAATAGCCCGCCGCGTCACCGGATCGGCGCCGGCAGGATGGGTGGAAAAATCGATGCTTTTCAACTGACTTGCCATTTTGTCCCGCACCTCGGTAGGTGCGATAACGTCAATGACATCCAGAATTTGTTTGATGACCAGTTGGCAGGCGACCAGATCGGATGCCAATTCCTGGTCGTTGCTCAGCATGTCGGACATAGTGACTTTCCTTCTTAGTTCAGACGCCGCACAGAATACCATGCCGCCTGCCGCTTTTCCGCCCCCCTTGCCGTTTGCCGCTGAATTTTCAGCGCTAATGCGCATTGGCCATCAAAACGCCCTGCCGAATTGACCTATACTTGGGCTTGAGCGTTGCGCTTGGCGGCGCATTGCAAATGCTAACCTGACGGGAGAACGTAATGGCAAACCACAATGTGAAATCCTGGGCAACAGTGCGCGAAACTTCGGTTGAAATTGCCGAGGCGATTTTTGAGCTGGCGAAGAACGACGAGATATTGGCGCAAAAAATCTGGGAGGAAGGCAGTGACAAAGCGCTGGAAATGGCCTTCGCAAAAACCAGTGCCGATCAGCTGTACTGGGGCGAAGAAACCGTAGAACGCAAAAACGTCTGATCGGGCATTATCAACAAAAAGCCTAGATGAACGATGCCCAGTGCATTTCAGGCTGCAGCCAAAACGCGCAGGCTTGAAACACGACGGGTATGAACATCCAGGCTTTTTCGGTAGTCTGTCACATCCCACAGCGGGTTATATTGTGGCCTGATATCACGGCTCTTCACCTCCCACACCTTCCGCATTATTCATTCTCATCACCGGTGTCACCATAAAAGCGGCAACGCCCACGATTACAACCAGAGTAATAATCACTGTCATTAACATGCGATCACCCCATCAACGCTGAGTTGTTACGGCTGACTCTGTCTAGGCGGTTTATTTCCTGCGGCCTGAACCACTTCAGTATCAGCGGTAGCGGGCAATCTCAGATTAGCCGTTTTTCCTTCCGGCTGACAAGCCACCTGATGATGGTTTTTCCGAATAATTTCACCCTGGCGCAGGTGGGCTTTTTGTCCGGGGCGGCAAGTTGTGTATACTTCACCGCTATGTAGATCTCACACAGACGCACTGATGATACAAGAACATCACCTCTCATTGGTCTGCGCCCTCAGTAAATGGGTCGAAACTCACCTAGGTAGAGTGATCCATCTCGAAGAGCTGGCCGAGTACTCCGGCTACTCCCTGTGGCACATGCAGAAGCTGTTCAAAGAAGCGACCGGGATTTCGCTGGGCAAGTATATCCGCGAACGCCGCCTGGCCGGTGCGGTTTATCAATTGCGCAGCAGTGACGCTACCATTTTTGACATTGCACTGGATTTTGGTTTTGGCTCGCAGTCACATTTTACTTATATGTTCAGAAAACGGTTCAACATCACGCCTTATGATTTTCGCCAGGATTTAAGCGTAGATTTGCACATCGCCCCGCCGTTGCACGTCATCCATCAAAAAACTGCCTGACCGCTCTCCCGCCGTACCCAGCGGCGGGCTAATGGGCCCAAATGACCACCAATATGGCAATCAACGCAGGGAGCGCCTGGACCTTAAGAATTTTACGGCTCGCCGTCAGGCCGCCGAAGATGCCCGCCACCAGCACGCAGCCGAGGAAAAACAGTTGCACCGTCGGGTCAGCACGCCAGACTCCCCATGCCAGCCCGGCAGCCAGGAAACCGTTATACAACCCCTGGTTAGCGGCCAGCACGCGCGTTGCAGCCGCAAATTCCGCCGTAGTGGCGAACACACGTCTGCCGGTCGGCGTCTGCCAAAGGAACATTTCCAGGATCAGGATATACAGATGAATCGCGGCTATGAATATCACGATAACATTAGAAAAAATTACCATTATATTTACCAAGGTTAATTAAGGGCTCGGTTTAATAAGTATAACCGCATTCAGAAAGTTGCGAATAATCAGACATAAAAAAACCCGCCGCAGCGGGTTTATTACCTAATCATTCAGTGTTAGCTTAGCGCAACAACCAACATAGCTGCGATAGAGATCCAAAAAGCCGCCGTTGCAATAACAACATGGGATAATCTTGCACGATAGAGTACTTGGCTCATAATGACCTCACAGGCTTCTGACTAGCGGTTAGATAACAACACTTCTTGAAAGATATCTTAATCCACTGCTCCGACCAATTATTTGCGCCAGATCACTATTTACCAGATAAACTATATTCGATCTAAAACATGGACTTTCGATCACATTAATTCAGCGTTAATAGAAAGAAATGAATAAGATCATCCCGCCGTTATAGCCAGAGGGCATCAAACTTCGCTCCAGGGCAGGTGTGGTGCGGTCATACGCGGCCCGCTATAACCACTCACATCCGGAAAACGGCTATTCCCCTGCTCCCAGTCATGCTGCGCCTGGGTAATATCTTGCTTACTGTGGCCAACAAAGTTCCACCAAATGAGAATCTCTTCGTTTAATGGTACCCCGCCGATTAATAATGCCCGGCTGCCCTTCTTGGCATTTAACCCTATTTGGTTAATATTCATCCCTAAATAGGCGAACTCATCAGGTGAAAATTTTTCATCATTAACCTCAATTGCACCAACAAGGGGCAAAAAACCTATTTCATAGTCTTCCCGCAAGGGTAAAGGTAAATAGCCGTCGCTCTGCCACTCCAAATCAATGGCGATTAATGGCGAAAAAGTAAACACCGGAGAACGGTATTCCTCAAACTCCCCCACCAGCAAAGTATGTCTAACCCCATTTCGTTCCCAGGACGGCAAATCGGGATAATGATCGAAGCGCGGCGCCATATCGGCATCGTCGGCAGGGAGAGCAATCCACAGCTGTGCGGCATGTAAACGCCGCTCTTCTCCCGTTGACTGTTCGGTATGGGCGATACCGCGCCCTGCCGTCATCAGATTGACCTGGCCCGGACGAATCACCTGCTCGCTACCCAGGCTGTCGCGATGCAGCACCTCTCCTTCAATCATCCAGGTAAAGGTTTGCAAGCCAATATGCGGGTGCGGACCCACGTCCATACCTCTAGAGGAGCCGCTGAAGACCGAAGGTCCGGCATGGTCGAGAAAGCACCAGGCGCCCACGGTACGGCGTTCGCGGGTAGGTAAGGCACGATTGATCGGGATACCGCCGACTTCGGCATTGCGTGCGGTAATGCGTTGTATCTGACGCACACCCTCGGCCGTAGGGCAGTCACGGGAAGAAGAAGAATGGGTTGGGCGGGAGTTGCTCATAGTAACGCCTCCAGAACGGCACACAGGTTGAATTAATGGCAAAGCCAGCTTATCACACAGCCGGCGGCCTCAATGCAACCTGGGAGGCGGAGTGCGTCAGGGCGTCTTGATATAGCAGCCTTTTACATCAACTTCGTCACGTGCATGCTTCAAGTCGGAGAAATACGTCACACCAAAGAGTATCGATACGACCAGCAACACGGAAACCAGCAGGCCGATAACAGCCAGCAGTTTGGTTTCATCGTGGAGATTATGCTCCATTTTATCTCCTGTACAGAACGACATCATGTCAGCCACAGGGTGACTGACAGCGTAAAGATGATCAGGGAGCAGGACGCGATCGCCAGCACAATGATGGCAAACTGCGCATCTCCCAGAGTTTCACGGTAGTTTTTGTCTTGTGAGGCATTACGTTGTTCTTTCACAAAATCTATCTTAACTCATCACGCGTAAACGCTACTGTTATGGGATGGTCGATAAAAACTCGCTACTGCGGTTTTCTTAGATTCTGCGTCAACGCCATTCGGACCTCAATAGTGGCAAGACGCTATCAACTTTCCTCGCCAGGGTCAACATCCCCCGGGAGCTGAGGCGGCGGTGAGTATAAAACATTCACAACTTTTATTAAAAGTAAAAAATAATCAGTAAAACTGATAGTAAATGCGATAAAAAAAGCCCGATATCACATCGGGCTCCTGGATATCTTATCTTCTTTACTGCGGAATGCGCAGAACCTGTCCTGGATAAATCTTGTCCGGACTGGACAGCATGGGTTTGTTCGCTTCGAAGATCTTGTTGTACAGATTGGCGTTACCGTACACCTCTTTCGACACCGCGCTCAGCGTGTCGCCCTTCTTCACGGTATAGAAACGGCTCTCGGCTTCAGATTGTGCAACAGACACCTTATCTTCCACACCGCTGATACCCGCCACGTTACCGATCGCCACCAGGATTTTTTCTTTCAGTTCCTGGCTGACGGCGTCCCCGGTCACCACGGCTTTGCCATCCACCACCTGCACGTCGACCTTATCGGCACCCGGCAGGCCGATTTTATCCAGATGCTCCTTCAGTTTGGCACTTTGGTCTTCGGCAGTCGCATTGCCGGTCACTGTGTCCCACAGTTTTTCGCCAGCTTCTTTGACGAAGTTAAACAAGCCCATATTCACTCCTTTCGATGGTTACAATGTTGCGTTCGCTTAAGGCTTGTTAAGCTTAGCACTGCAAAACGGATATTCAATTGCTCCTGCGGCATTCAGCCGTTGGAGTAATCCGAAAGTGCACCCTTTTGTTGCCAATCCATCACTTTGCACCGATTCTCGGGCTGAAAGCCCCCCGTTTTTACCTACAATAAAGGTATGGAAAGATTTGGGTAGAGGACGAAAGACGCTATGTACGCACTGGTGATGTTTGTATGTTATCTGGATGGCGGCTGCGCCGATATCGTGGTTGACGTGCTGCGCAATGAACCCCAGTGTCTGGTCGTCATGAAGGAACAAAATCTGCGCCACGCCGGGTGTTTTCCGGTGGAAGATTTTATCGATGGTTTCTGGCTGCCTGCCAGTGAATATGCGCCGTTGTAGAGCGGTCTTCCATTTTTCCGCTGCTTACCTCTGAGGAATTTCTGAATTCATCGGAAAAGTGGTGTATCTGCGATATTTTATCCCGCTGCTTTGCTAAATTGCTTCACCCGAACGATATGGAGACGGCGTCATGCCCGTATCTGCTCTCTCAGACGAACATTATGAAACCCTGTTACGCGATGTCAGCCTGGTGCTCGGTGGCGCGGTGATCCAACTGATCAATCTCAACAAGAAAGTGTCCGGCAATAATATTCTGGCCCATTTGGTCACCGAGATTGAACATGAGAAAAATCAGCAGCGCTTTGAAACCCTGCGCTCCGCTATTGAAGTCGTGGGCCTGGCAGCCAAAGGATAGCGTCCCAAAAAAGAAGGCAGAGCTTGCGCCCTGCCTTTTGACCGTTATCCCGACACAGGATGAAGGTAATAGCGTTGAAACTTAGAAACGATAAGTCAGGTTGACCGCGACGATATCGTCTGTGCTCAGTTTCAGCTTGTTGTCGTCATTCAGTTGGTTGATTTTGTAATCAACATAGGTGTACATGTTTTTGTTGAAGTAGTAAGTCGCGCCCACTTCCACGTATTTCACCAGATCGACATCGCCAAACCCTTCGATATCCTTGCCTTTGGACTGCACGTAAGCCAGAGAAGGACGCAGACCGTTTTCGAACTGGTACTGAGCGACCATTTCGAAGTTCTGAGTTTTGTTGGCGAAGCCAGACACGCCGTTGCCGCTGATTGGCGTCATGTTGCGGGTTTCCGCATACATTGCCGCCAGGTAAACCTGATTGGCGTCGTATTTAACCGCAGTGGTCCAGGCCGTCGCGCTGTCGCCTTTGCCGTACTGCAGTTTCTTTTGATCGCTGGTGCGGTTCGAGTCAGAGAATGCCGCCGCCACACCGATACCTGAGCCGCCGATATCCTGGTAATCCAACGACAGACCGTAGCCGTCACCGTTCTGCTTGGTCACGCTGCGACTGTCGCCGTCGTTTTTGCCCTGGTACTGTACTGCCAGGTTCAGGCCTTCCACCAGACCGAAGAAGTCACGGTTACGGTAAGTCGCCAAGCCGTTGGAACGCGCGGTCATGTAGTTGTCGGTGTAGCTGTAGCTGTCGCCACCGAATTCCGGCAGCATGTCGGTGTAGGCTTCCGCGTCGTACACCACGCCGTAGTTACGACCGTAGTCGAATGAACCGTAGTTGGCGAACTTCAGACCGGCAAAGCCCAGACGGGTTTTGGTGCCAGTAGTGCCCTGCGCTTCGTCGTGGTTGGCCTGGACGTTATATTCCCACTGGCCGTAACCGGTCAGTTGGTCATTGATTTGCGTTTCGCCTTTGAAACCCAGACGGACATAAGTCTTGTCGCCATCTTCAGATTTATCATCGCTGAAAACATGTTTGGCGGAAACGCGACCGTACAGGTCAAGTTTATTGCCATCCTTATTATAAATTTCAGCCGCGTTGGCAAAGGAGGTCATTGCCGCAAGGGCAACAGCTAAGGCTAATACACTGCGATTCATCATTTATTTTCCTAGATATTATAATTAAAAACCTGCCCATCACGCCCAATTTATGATTTGGGCTGTGATCTTTATCATTTAGTATTTTATGAGCGCCCCTAATCAGGGGCCATGTGACATTAGCATCATGAATCCAAACTTCAAAAGAAAAAGTTCATAAAATACCGTGGGTAAAGCATGTTTATTTGTAACTTAATATTACAAACAAAGCCAGCATCAAATCATTGATTAATATTGATATTTGACACATAACTTATAACCAAATTGGTGCATTGCACCAATTTAGTGCAAATCACTTTCTTTTTGCCTACTTTCTAAACGATACGTAAATAACATTAAACTTAGCGTGGTTACTAATAACGTTACTTATTTCACATTTTTATCTGAACAAAGTCGCTGCGTTGATTTAGACCATTAACCGAGTTTTAATCAGATCTTTTACGGGTTCTCATAGTCAATACGATTCAAACCGTCAAAATAGTAATACCGGGGGAAATTAAATTTAAGAAATGGCAACAGTGAATAGCGGATATATAAAGAGAAGGGAATGAACAAATACTACAGAATAATACACCATACTAACTCCAGGTTGCAGCTGACAATGCTACAACCTGGTGCACACCGCAAATGAAAACCACCACATGGCTGACAGATTAATACAGCGTGCTGCGCGGCACCTCAGTCAACACCATACCGGCACGCAGCCCAAGCGCCACGCCAGGATTGGGGAACAAAATCCACTCGCTGGCATGTTGAACCCGGTACTCCTCACCCGGTTGTTCGCACAACAAAGTGCCCTGCTTAAGCTCGGTAAAGTTGGCGGTGTCGTCGCTAAGGTGCAGCCTGAAATCCTCGCTTCGCTTAATCAACGACTGTTCTACGCGGAACAGGCGCAGCGCCTCACCCGGCCGCAAAGGTAAAGGCTCAGCGCTCACCACCCCCTGCAACGCACGGTTAATGGCGGCAAACTGTTGCAGATCGTTGCTGCCGAAGGGTTTCGCCTTGCCCAGCTCCAACGTACAACTTGCGGCGTCGGCGTGCTCGCTGGAAAAATGGCTAAAGGTGCCGCCAGGCGCACTGTGGATCACCAGCGCGTCAAGATCGGCGGCATCCAGCACTCCCAGCATCTCCGCACTGTAAGGCCGCGTCTGGAAGGGCAGAATGCCAAAACGCGGCAGCCGCGATTCACGTATCGCCGTGTGCAGATCATAATGGAAACGCGCGGCCTCTTCCCCGTCGAAAAACGCCGTTATCACCTGCTCCAGCTGCTGCGCCCGCGCGGTTTCACCGCTGTGGTTAAACTCGCGATAGCGGCCGCCGAACATGCGGTTCATGTCACTGTGCAGATAACGTTTACCTGCGCGTATCGCCGCCGGGTTACCCAGCACCACCAACAGCCGCACCGCCAGCGGCCTTTCGCCCGCCAACAACGCATTGACCAATTGGTTCAGCAGTTCAATCGGTGCCGTTTCATTACCGTGGATCCCGGCGGAAAGCACCACCGCCTGCCGGTAAGCCTGGTGTGGGGTGATTTCCAACAGGCCTTCCCCCTGCCAGCGCCAGTGCACATTCAGGTTATCACCCTGCTGGTTGGTCGGGGCTTGCCCCGCCAGCGTCAGGGCCAGCAAATCAAACATGGCAGCTCCGTCTATTGTTGGAAAGGATAAACCGAGCCCAGCCCGAGGATAGACGTCAACGCGTCCAGCGCATCGCGCCCCTCGCGCAGCAACTGCGGATCGGCCAAATCGTTTTGCGTCAGCCGATCGCGGTAATAGCAGTCGACCCACTCATTGAGCGTAACGAATAGCGTATCGTTCATCATCGCGCGCGGATTCACCGCCCGCAGTTCCTGTTCATTCAGCGCCACACGCAGTCTCAGGCACGCCGGCCCGCCGCCGTTACGCATGCTCTCACGCAGATCGAATACCTTGATTTCATCGATCGGCCCGCCGCCGGTCACCGTCTCGCTCAGATAGCGCCACACACCGCCATGCTGGCGTGACTCTTCCGGCACCACAATCATCATCTTGCCGTCAGGTTTGGTTAAAATCTGGCTGTTGAACAGATAGGTCGATACTGCATCCGCCACCGAGACCTGCGCCGTCGGCACCTCAATCGCCGTCAGTTCGCAGCCCAGCGTCGCCATCTTGCGGCGCACCTCGTCCAGTGCTTGCTGCTGCTGATGAAACGCCTGCTGATGATGGAACAGCACGTTCTGGTTACTGACCGCAATCACGTCGTTATGAAACACGCCCTGGTCGATCACCGCCGGGTTTTGCTGCACAAACACGGTGTGCTGCTCATCCAGTTGATGCAGGCGAGCAATCGCCTCGCCGGCCTCACGCGTCTGGCGTGCCGGGTAGCGTGTCGGGGCAGTTTCGCCACCGAACTCCTGGCGCCCATAGACAAACATCTGCACGCTGCGTTTGCCATAGTCGCCGCCCAGCCGGTTGTGGTTGGCCGCGCCTTCGTCGCCAAACAACGCCACCTGCGGCAAGGCTTCGTGATGGGCGAAATGGCGTTCATCGTTGAAAATCGCGCGCAGCACGCCGGAAGTGGTCTCGGCCTCAATCGCGCGATGGAATTTATTGTTCAGGTTGGCGGCGGTGAAATGCACCTTGCCATCTTTACTGTCCGCGGAAGGCGAAACCGTCGCCGCATTGGCGGTCCACATGCAGGAGGCCGAACTCAGCGCCGACAACAAACGTGGCGACTGACGCATCGCCTGCGCCAATACGGCCTCATCGCTGCCGCTGAAGCCCAGTTTGCGCAGCATCGGCACATGCGGCCGCTCCTGCGGTGGCAAAACACCCTGCTGGAAGCCGAGATCGGCCAGCGCCTTCATCTTCAGCAACCCCTGCTTGGCCGCCAGTTTCGGGTTGGACACGCTGTTTTGGTGCTGCGTAGAGGCTTCATTACCAAACGATAATCCGGCGTAATGATGGGTCAGGCCCACCAGACCATCGAAATTGACTTCATATCCTGACATGCTGTTCTCCCGGGCCGAGCAGGCTCGGCCCTATTCAAAAAACATACCCTATAAATTTCGCGTTGGCCGCTCAAGCCGCGTCCCTGCGCTCAAGGGTCGCTAACCTGTAATGACCCCCACCGGCCTCAAATTTAGGGTGTATCGGTCTTAAACGAAAGTCCTGGCGACAGACTTGCCGGCAGCGTCAAACTTTCGCTTTCCAGCGACGCCATTGGCCAGGCACAGTAATCCGCCGCGTAATAGGCGCTTGGGCGGTGGTTGCCCGAGGCACCCACGCCGCCGAACGGTGCGGCACTGGAGGCACCGGTCAACGGCTTGTTCCAGTTGACGATACCGGCACGCGCTTCCAACAGCAGTTGATCAAATCGCTCACGCTGCGGTGACACCAGGCCGACAGACAGGCCATAGCGCGTCTGGTTGGCGATGCGCAACGCCTCGTCAAAGTCGTTATAGCGAATGACGGTGGTCAGCGGGCCGAAATATTCTTCATCCGGCACGTCTCGTACGCCAGTCACATCAATAATGCCGGGGCTGAGCAGCGCACTGCCGCTTTCCAGCCGCTGCATGGTCAGCAAGGCTTTGCCACCCAAAGACAACAAATGATGCTGCGCCGCCAGCATTTTTTCCGCCGCCGCAGGAGAGATCACCCCCCCCATGAACGGCTGCGGTTCAGCATCCCAGCGACCGACGCGCAGAGCGCTCGCCACCTGCACCAAACGTTCAATAAAGGCATCGCCCTCGCTGCCGCGTTTCACCAGAATGCGGCGCGAACAGGTGCAACGTTGGCCGGCGGAGATAAACGCCGACTGAATCGCCAGATTAACCGCCGCATCGCGATCGTCAATCTGATCGACAATCAACGCGTTGTTGCCGCCCATTTCCAACGCCAGCATCTTTTCAGGCTGCCCCGCCAATTGGCGATGCAGGTGATAACCGGTCCCTGCGCTGCCGGTAAACAGCAGACCGTCGATATCTGCACTGGCGGCCAGCGCTTCGCCGGTTTCACGCCCGCCCTGCACCAGGTTGATCACCCCGTTTGGCAAGCCGGCCTGCTGCCACAGCTTCAGCACTTCCTCGGCGGTCAGCGGCGTCAACTCGCTAGGTTTAAAGACCACCGTATTACCCGCCAACAGGGCCGGCACAATGTGGCCATTCGGCAAATGGCCCGGGAAGTTATAAGGTCCGAACACCGCCAGCACGCCATGCGGCCGGTGGCGCAGCACCGAAGCGCCGTCCGCCATCGCAGTTTCACTGATGCCGGTGCGTGCCTGGTAAGCCTGCAGGGAAATCGCCACTTTGCCGATCATCGCCTGCACTTCGGTCAGCGTTTCCCAGCGCGGTTTGCTGGTTTCACGGCTGATCACCGCCGCCAAATCCTGTTTATGCTCTTCCAGCAGGGCAGCAAAACGCTTTACCAACTGCTCACGCTGTTCAAACGGGGTACGGGCCCAGGCCGGGAACGCGGCGCGAGCAGCCTCGCAAGCGGCGGCGACATCACTGCCATCGGCGGCATTGGCCTGCCACAGCGTCTGGTTGTCGACCGGATCGGCCTTGCCGAATTCAGCGCCCCGGCCCTGTTGCCAGGCGCCGTTAATAAACAGTGCAGGATGTGACATTAGGCTTTCTCCTTTGAAATGAGGGGGATGACCCGCACCAAGCTGCCTTGCTCAACGCCCAGCGCCGCAGCGGTTTCCGCATTGAGATGCAGACGCTCGTCATACAGATCGGCATTGACCAGCAGTGCGCGGTAGGACTGATAATGATCGTTGGCCACCAGAAGAGCCGGCGCATCGGCGCGCATTGGCGTCTCGTCCAGCACCACTTTCACCGTGCGGCTCTCTTTGACCGCACGGATATGGTCGATTTCCGCTTCCAGCGTCGGGCCGCCGTCGAAGATATCGACATAGCCCTGATAGCGCAGGCCCTCAGATTCCAGCACCCGGCGGGCAGGAACGGTCTGTGGGTGCACTTGGCCAATCACCTTCTGCGCATCCTCAGCCAGGAAATCGACATACAGCGGGTGTTTCGGCATCAGCTCGGCGATAAACGCCTTCTGTCCGGTACCGCTCAGGTAGTCCGCCTTGGCGAACTCGATGGAAAAGAAATGGTTTCCGACGCTCTCCCAGAACGGCGAACGGCCCTCTTCATCGGAGAAACCGCGCATTTCGGCAATCAACCGCGCGGAAAAACGCTCACGGAAAGCGGCGATAAACAGGAAACGCACTTTCGACAACAGCTTGCCGTTTTCGCCGTGACGGTAGTCCGGATCGAGGAACAGCGTACACAGCTCGGAATGGCCGGTGTGATCATTACTGAGAAACAGCGTCGGCACCGATTTATAGACGTTCAACTGTTTGGACGCGTGCACCTGGGTACCGACGCGAAAGCTGTACCAGGGTTCAGTCAGCCCAACGGCCACTTCAATCGCGCAAACCCCTACCGCCTGCTGGCGCTCGCTGTCCTCCAGCACAAACAGATAGCACTGCTCGCCGCGTGGAAGTTCGCCTTGCCAGGTTTTTAACGCCCGCTCAATGCGCGCCGACAACGTATCTTCATCTTGCGGCAGGGAAGTGAGACCGATGCCGGATTTACCGGCAAGCGTCAGTAAATCAGCCAAATCGCGACGCTCTATAGGGCGAATAATCATCATAATGCGAACCTCGTCAGAATCAGGCTGCGCCGGTTAAGGCGCAGCCTGTGTATTAGCTGCAAATCCGCGCCACAGCACGCGCGAATCGCGCCAGCCCCTCTTTCACATCCTGCTCTGGAATGATCAGTGAAGGGGTGAAACGCACCACATCCGGGCCGGCGATCAGTGCAATCACGCCCTCTTCGTTGGCGAACTGGGTGATCTGTTTTGCCTTGCCGGCATAATCCTTATTCAACTGGCAGCCAATCAGCAGGCCGCCGCCGCGAATTTCAGAGAAAATCGGGTATTGCCGGTTAATCTTGTTCAAGCCGTCGATAAACCACTGGTGACGCTGCTTCACCCCTTCCAATACCTCTGGCGTATTGATGATGGAGAACACCGTGCCCGCCACCGCCGTCGCCAGCGGGTTACCGCCGTAGGTGGTGCCGTGGGTGCCTACGCCCAGAGTTTTGGCCAATGCGTCGGTGGTCAGCATGGCGCCAATCGGGAAGCCACCGCCCAGCGCTTTGGCGGTGGTCAGCACGTCCGGCACGACGCCGTATTGCATGTACGCGTACAGATATCCCGTGCGACCCACGCCGGTTTGCACTTCATCGAAAATCAGCAACGCATCGTGGCGATCGCACAGCTCGCGCAGGCCCTGCAGGAAAGCGGCATCGGCCGGCAGCACGCCACCTTCGCCCTGAATCGGCTCCACAATCACCGCGCAGGTCTGGTCGTTGATCAGCTCAGCCGCGGCAGCCAGATCGTTAAACGCCGTGTGGCTGATACCGCCCGGCAGCGGCGCAAAATCTTTTGAATACTTCGGCTGGCCGCCGGCAGACACGGTGAACAGCGTCCGGCCGTGGAAAGCGTTATTGAACGCCACAATCTGGTTCTTGCCGGCGTTGCCGTTGTCCAACGCACGTTTACGCGCCAGCTTCAGCGCCGCTTCGTTGGCTTCCGCCCCGGAGTTGCAGAAAAACACCTTGTCGGCAAAGGTGGCGTCAATCAGCTGTTTCGCCAACAGCAGTACCGGTTCGTTGGTATAGCCGTTGCCCAGATGCCACAGTTTCCCCGCCTGCTCCACCAGCGCCGCCTTCACCGCAGGATGCGCATGCCCCAACGCATTCACCGCGATACCACCGGCAAAATCGATGTAAGACTTACCCTGCTGGTCCCAGACCTGTGACCCCTCACCCCGAACCAGAATAAAATCAGCGGGGGCATAAACCGGGACCATCCAGTCGTCGAAAGACTGGCGGGTAACTGCGATTGGCTGTTCCATAATGACCTCATAACCTCAGCAAAGGCTGAATTTTGACTGTAAGGGCCGTTCCTGCCCGGATATTCCGCAACAAAACAAAAAAACCGCACCGTTGATTCCGCTTTTCGCCCGGTGATAACTCTGCCATCTACCGGCTATTCAGAAACAAATCTGTTACATAAAATCGGTTTTCCACTATTTCTGCCGCGTATCCGGTCTCTGAACGGGGAATAAATGTTAACGAGCAGTTAAAATACATGCCGTTTGATAAAGAGTGTAGAGCAGCTATCGTGCCAAAACGGGTTTTCTGGCGAATATCGCGTTTTTTTTCGTTAAAACAACGGCTTACAATGCATACTTATTCAATAATTATGCATTGGTAATGAATAATTGAAAAAATAAGGCTAAAAATCATCATTGGCCGCGAAATCCTATTCAATTGCAAAAAACTTCAATATTTCTGATCGCGCTCGCAAAAATAATTTGGCCCGATTTGCGCCCGATCACACTTTCGCCCCATTTGAGTGCAGCGAATGCACCAGAGGCGAACAATCCCGCGTCAGTTAAGGCTCTGCCGGGCCATGCCTCTTCCCGCCGGCGGTTCATCCACACGCCAGATCACCTATTTGTTAAGCAGCAACTACACTGTGATTTCGACCCCCCCGCGCTTGAGGAGCCATGATGTCTAAAAAAACTGTTGATCCCACCCAACCGGCAGCACAAAAGGATATTCGCGTATTCCTGGATGCGTTAAATGCCGGCGGCGGCAAACCGATGGAACAGATGAAACCGAAAGAGGCGCGTAAAGTGCTGGAAGGGGCACAAAGCAGCGTTGAGGTGCCGCTGTACGAAGTCGAAATCAGCGAGAAGACCATTCACGTTGAGGGGCAGGATGTCCTGCTGCATCTGGTGCGACCGGCCAGAGTTAAAGAAGCGCTGCCGGTATTCATGTTCTTCCACGGCGGCGGCTGGGTGCTGGGTGACTTCCCGACTCATGAACGGCTGGTGCGCGATTTGGTGCACAGTTCCGGTGCCGCGGCGGTGTTCGTCAATTATACCCCTTCACCGGAAGCGCATTATCCCACCGCCATCAACCAGGCCTATGCCGCCACCGAATGGGTGGCCGAATACGGCGAAAAAATCAACGTCGACGGTTCCCGACTGGCGGTAGTCGGCAACAGCGTAGGCGGCAATATGGCGGCGGCGGTCAGCCTGATGGCCAAGGAAAAAGGCACGCCGGCGCTGCGCAGCCAGATTCTGCTGTGGCCGGTGACCCACGCCAGCTTTGATACCGACTCCTATCACCAGTACGCCGAAGGCCACTTCCTGACTCGCAACATGATGAAATGGTTCTGGGACAACTACACTACCGACAAAGCACTACGCAAAGAGATTTACGCTTCGCCGCTCAATGCCTCGCTGGAACAGCTGAAAGGCTTACCGCCGGCGCTGGTGCAGACTGCGGAGCTGGACGTGTTGCGCGACGAAGGCGAAGCCTATGCCCGCCTGCTTAACGCCGCCGGCGTGGAAGTCACCTCCACACGCTACAACGGGTTGATCCACGATTATGGCTTGCTGAACCCGATAGCCCACGTCCCGGCGGTGCACTCGGCCATCCACCAGGCCGGGCGCGCGCTGAAACACTATCTGGCCTAATCGGCATAATGGCAGGCCACCCGGTGCCCTGCAGCCAGGGTACGTAACGCGGGGGCCTGTTGCCGACACTGAGCGGTAGCCTGCGGGCAACGGGGGTGAAAACGGCAGCCGTGCGGCGGTTGAGCCGGGTTGGGCAACTCCCCCCGGGCCATCGCCTGCGGTTGCCGCAGTGGATCCAGGCTGGGCACCGCCGCCAGTAACGCCTGGGTGTAAGGGTGCCGCGGCCGGCGAAACAGGCTGTCGCGATCGGCGCTCTCGACAATCTGGCCGAGATACATCACCGCCACGTCCTGACACAGGTGTTCCACCACCCCAAGATCGTGCGAAATAAACAGGAAGGTTACGCCCTGCTGCTCCTGGAGATCGGAAAACAGGTTGATGATTTGCGCCTGAATCGAGACGTCGAGCGCCGAAATCGGCTCATCGGCGACGATAAACTCCGGCTGCAGGATCACCGCACGCGCAATGCCGATGCGTTGCCGCTGGCCGCCGGAGAACTCATGCGGGAAACGCCCATAGTGCTGCGCCGACAGCCCGCAGATTTCCATCGTATCGATTACCCGGTCGCGCAATTCACTTTTAGTCGCCAGACCGTGCTGCAGCAAGGCCTCGCCAATCGCATCGCCAACGCGCATTCTCGGATTCAGCGAACTGTAGGGATCCTGAAACACCAGTTGCATCTTCGGCCGCATGGCACGCAGTTGGCGTGGACTGAGCGCATCCAGCGCCTGCCCGTTAAACAACACTTCGCCGGCAGTTTTATCATGCAGCCCCAGCAATGTGCGCCCAACGGTGGTTTTACCGCTGCCAGATTCGCCCACCAAACCGAAAATAGTGCCCTTGCGAATGCCGAAACTGACGTCATCCACCGCCCGCAGTTGCCCGGTCGTTTGGCCGAACAGGCCATCGCGTAGCGGGAAATATTTCTTCAGCCCCTTCACTTCAACCAGTAATTCAGCCGACATAAATACGCCCTCCCGCATTCAGAAAGCAGGCAGACTGGCGTTGCGCATGGCCGTACAGCGGCGGAATGCCGTCACGGCAGCGTGCGCTCACCTGCGAGCAACGATCGGCAAAAGCGCAATGGTCGGGCAAGCGGGCCAAATCGGGCACCTGGCCGGGGATCGAATACAGTCGACGCCGCCGCTGTCCGGCTACCGGCCGCGAAGCCATCAGCCCCTGGGTATACGGATGCTGCGGGTTATCCAGCACCTCTCGGGTGGGCCCCTGCTCGACAATCCGCCCGGCGTACATCACCACCAGCCGGTCTGCCATCTGAGCGATGACCCCAAGATCGTGGGTGATCAGCATCATCGCCATATTGTGCCTTTGCGCCTGTTCACGCAGCAGCGCCAGGATTTGCGCCTGCACAGTGACGTCGAGCGCCGTGGTCGGCTCGTCGGCAATCAGCAGCGCCGGGCGGCAACTGATGGCCATGGCGATCATGATGCGTTGCAGCATGCCGCCGGAAAGCTGGTGCGGATAGCTGGCCATCAGCTGTTCTGCGCGCGCCAATCCCACCTCCGTAATCAACGCCGTCGCTTCCCGCCAGGCGGCCTTCGGCGCCGCCCCCCGGTGGCGGATAAGCGGCTCCACCAGTTGCTCGCCAATGGTCAGCACCGGGTTCAGAGCGCTCATCGGTTCCTGGAAGATCATCGCCAGCCGGTTGCCGCGCAAATCGGCCATCTGCTGTGGACGCAGTTTCAGCAAATCCTGGCCGTCAAAATGAATCTCGCCGCCGTCGATCTGTGCCAGCGGCTGCGGCAGCAACCCCATCATCGCCAGGGCGGTGACACTTTTGCCACAGCCGGACTCGCCAACCACGCCCAGCGTCTGCCCGGCGTGCAGTTCGAAACTCACCTGTTGCACCGCCCGCACCCGGCCTTGTTCGCCGTTGAAGGCCACCGACAGTTGATTAAAGGCTACCAACGGTTGGCTCATCGTCTTACTCCGTTCATTTTCGGATCGAGCGCGTCCCGCAGGCCGTCACCCAGAATATTAATCGCCACTACGGTGATAAAAATCGCCAGGCCCGGCGGCATCCACAGCCAGGGGCGGCGCTGAAAATCGATCAGGCTGTTGGCGGCATCCATCATGTTGCCCCACGACGGCGTCGGCGGTACCACACCCAGCCCCAGATAGCTGAGCGCCGATTCGCTGAGAATGGCATTGGCCACCCCCATGGTCGCCACCACCACCAGGATCGGGATGGTATTCGGCAGCAGGTGACCGAAAATACGCCACCGTGTGGACAGCCCCAGCACTTCCGTAGCCAGCATAAAATCACGCTCGCGCAGCGACAGGATCTGGCCGCGTACCAGCCGCGCCAGCGACGGCCAACCCAACAGGCTGAGCATGATCATCACCATGTAGATACGGTAATCCGGCGAGACGTCCAGCTCGGACAACATCGCTCCCATAATGATCAGCAGCGGCAGGCTGGGGATGGTCATCAACAGATCGGCAAAACGCATGATCAGCTTGTCCACGATGCCGCCCAAATAGCCGGATAACGCCCCCAACAGGTAGCCGAGCGTCACCGACAGCAGCATCGACACCAGGCCGATGGTCAGCGAAATGCGCCCCGCCAGCAGCAGGCGGGTGTAAATATCGCGGCCGAGAAAATCCGTACCCAGCCAGTGTTCGGCATTGGGTGCCTGGTTAATGTTCAGCGCATCGCCGGCATCGTCCTGCCACGGCGACAGCATCGGCCCCAAAATGCACAACACGGCCAGTATCAGCAGCAACAACAGCGAGGCCATCGCCAACCGGTGCCGCCGCAACCGTTGCCAGGCCTGTGCGGCCGGCGGTGGCGACAACTGCGCCAGCGCCGGGAGTTGCGCCTGCCGCCAGCGGCGACGGCGACCAAAAAACAGCGTTGCCAACATGTTTACCTCAAACGAATTCGTGGGTCGGCATAGGCGTACAGAATGTCCGCCAGCAGGTTGCCCAAAATGGTCAGCACCGCCAGAAACAGCGTAAAGCCCATCAGTACCGGATAGTCGCGCGCGGCCAGCGAGTCGATGTGAATATGCCCCGCGCCCGGCCAGTTGAAGATCTTTTCGGTGATCAGCGCACCGGAAAACAGCGCCGGCAGCTCAAACCCCAACAGCGTGATGATCGGCAACAGCGCATTGCGCAGCGCATGTTTGACGATCACCGTTTTTTCTTTAAGCCCTTTGGCGCGCGCGGTGCGGATATAGTCCATGCGGATAACGTCCAGCATGCTGGCGCGGAAATAGCGCGTCAGGGTGCCGGCCTGCAACATCACCAGCGCCAATACCGGCAACAGCAGGTGCGCCGCCACTTCCAGCACCCACGCCAGCCCGGTCGCCTCGCTGCCGGTACGCAGCATGCCGCCCGCCGGCAGCCAATGCAGATCGACGGCGAACCATTTAATCAACAGCAGGCAGAGGAAAAACGTCGGGAACGACATGGCACCGAACACCGCCACCGTGACCAGATGATCGAACAGCGAATAGGGTTTCATCGCCGAAGCCACCCCCACCGCCAGCGCGATGCCCCAGTACAGCACCAGCGCCACCGAAGCCAGCAGGAACGAGTTCCAGATGTACTGGTTCAACAGCGTGCTGACCGGGATTTGGTATTGCAGCGAAAAGCCGAGATTGCCTTGCAGCAACTGGCCGAGCCAGTGCCAATAGCGGATGAGCAACGGCTGGTCCAACCCATACAACGCCCGCAGTTCGGCGGCACGCTGCGGTGTCAGGTTGATGTTGCCGTCAATAAAGTCGCCGGGGGTCAGCGCGAAGATAAAGAAGATCAGGAGTGATGCCAGCAGCAGCATCGGAATGGTTTGCAGCAGGCGGCGCAGGATAAAATTTCTCATGGTGTTTTCCATCACCGCCGCGCAAGGGAGCGCGGCGGTGCTTGCCGTTACTGAGCCAGTTTGACGTCCGGCAGGCTGCCGGTCAGACCGTTGTAAACGTCCGGTTTAAAGCCGGTGACGCGGGCGCTGCTGGCGCTGAGCACTTTGCGGTTACCCAACAGGATCACCGGTGGATCTTCGGCCAACGCCTGATACAGCCGGTGGTACAACGGCTTGCGTTGCCCGATATCCAGCGTAGCGTTGGCCTGGCCGATCAGCTTGTCCACCTGCGGGTTGTTATAGCCGGTTTCACTCACCTGGCTGATGAAATCACGCACCCCGTCATGCGGGTCATTCAGCCCGCTAGTGCTGAGCGATGCCAGGTCATAATTCCCTGCCTTGCGCTGTGCCAACAAGGCGTTGAAATCCAGTACCTGCGGTTTGAGCAGCACGCCAATCTGCCGATAGTTGTCTTTGGCGATCGGCACCAGCGCGTCATTCAGCAGCTTTTTGGTCACCAGCAGCGTCAGCTCCAGCTTTTTGCCGTCTTTTTGGCGAATGCCATCCGCGCCCGGTTTCCAGCCAGCCTGATCCAGCAATTGCTTCGCTTTGTTGACGTCGTAGGCGTACGGATTAATCCCCTGCGGATCGTAAGCCCAGGAAACGGGAGAGATCGGCTCATTAGCCACAGTGCCGTACCCCTGATACACCACCGTAATCAGCTTTTGGCGGTCCAGCCCGTAGATTAAGGCCTGCCGCACGCGTGCATCCTGCAACGCCGGCCGCTTAAAGTTGAAATCAATACGGCTGTAGTCGCTGGAGCTGTAGAGATTGATGTTGGCAAAGCCGAGCAGCTTTAACTGCTCAATATCGTCCGGCTTGGCAGTGAAGGCGTCGTAATCGGTTTCGCCGGTCTGGAACAGTTGGAAGTTGGTGGCGGGGTTGGTCACGCGGTAAATAAAGCGCGCCACGGCTGGCTGACCGAGGTAGAAGTTCGGGTTGGCGTGGAAACGGATCTCCTGCCCCGGCACGTATTTATCGTAAATATAAGGCCCGTTCCCCAATGGCTTGCCGTTCAGCGCACGTACGCTCTCCAGTTTGCCGCGCTGGTAATCCTTGCCGTAATAGGCTTTCGACAGCACCGGCCCGCCAATCAGTTGCAAGGTAGTCGCCCCCGGCTGGGTGGTGGTAATTTGAATAGTGCGATCGTCGACAACCTTCAGCCCGCTGATGCTGGGTGCGGTGCCGTTTTTGTATTCCGCGCCGCCCTGGATGTGCGCCGGAGCAATGTCGGTGTCACCGTCATAGGCCGGATCGTGCAGCAGCGTCAGGGTAAAAGCGATGTCTTCAGCCTTCATCGGCGAGCCGTCGCTGTAGACCAGGTTGGCGCGTAGCTTGAGGGTATACACCCGGTTGTCCGGGCTGATCTGCCAGGATTCTGCCAACCGCGCCACCGGTTTGCCCTGGCTGTCCAGGCCAATCAGCCGTGTGAAGATCACGTCGGTAACGTTCTCGTCCCAACCGTTGGTAAACAGATAAGGGTTAAAATTGCCCTGAGGTTCGAGAATACCGGCCACCACGGTATCTTTACGCAGCTTGGCGGCCGCCGGTACCTGGCTTGCATCGGTTGCAAAGGTAATGCCTTCCGTCAGGAGTTCAGCCTGAGCGCTGAAGACCAGGCCCACGGCACAGGCTATCGCCAATGGTGCCAGCCGTTTTTGCAACAGTTTGTTTATCTTGTTTTTTATTCTGCCCACTCACTGCCCCTTGTCTGCCCGTTGATAAAATGTGACAAAATTTATCGCAGAGTAATGGGCGACCGGAGGGCTGTCTAACAACGAAACCGGCATTCCATTGCCGGATAAAGCATTATGAATTTTTCTATTGCGATGCTTACCGGCGCGGCGCTGTGCAGCCTGCCGGTTCGAGCTGCCGGATAAGTTTGGCTAAGGTTTTGATCGCCGCCTCATGCTTGTCGCTCCAGTCAAAAGAGGCGTTCAGGCGGAAACAGTGGTTGAAATGATTGCCGGTGGTGAACATTCTGCCCGGCGCGATGCTCACCCCCAGCGCCAGTGCACGCTGGTACAGCTCCATCGACGACAGCGCAGGATCCAGCTCCAGCCAAAGGAAGTAGCCGCCGTCGGGCTGGCTGACCTTCACGGTGGGCGGAAAATGGTGGGCAATCGCCTGACGCATCATGCTCTGGCGCTGGGCCAGCAGGCGCCGCAAACGCCGCAGGTGGGTATCGTAGCCACCGTGCAGCAGGTAGTCGGCAATCGCCATCTGGGTCGGCACGCTGGTCGATACGGTGCTCATGAGTTGCAGCCGCTGGATCTGCTGTGCGTAGCGCCCCGCCGCCACCCAGCCTACGCGAAACCCCGGTGCCAGGCATTTGGAAAACGACGAGCAGTGCAGGATCTGGCCGCCGTTGTCCAGCGCCTTGGCCGGCAGCGGCCGTTCTGCGCTGAAGTACAGCTCACCGTAAACATCGTCCTCAATCAACGAGATCTGCCGTTCGCGCAGCAAGGAAACCAGCCGCTGCTTGTTCTCGTCCGGCATCGTGGCACCCAGCGGGTTCTGGAAGTGGGTCATCAGCCAACAGGCCTTGATCGGATACTGCTCCAGCGCCTGCTCCAGCGCGTCCAGATCGATACCGTCTTGCGGATGGGTGGCGATCGCCACCGCCTTCAGCCGCAGCCGTTCGAGCGCCTGCAACGCACCGTAAAAGGCCGGCGATTCAATCGCCACGTAATCGCCCGGCTGGGTCACCGCCTGCAGGCTGAGGCTCAGTGACTCCATTGCCCCGGCGGTAATCACTATCTCGTCCGGAGCCACCTGCATGCCGCTCAGCGCATAACGCTGGGCGATGTTACGCCGTAACGCATCGTTGCCGGGCGGCAGATTGGCCAGTGAGCTGTGCGGCGTAAACTTGCGCGCCACGCTGCTCAGCGCCCGTGCCAGCTTCGGCTGGGCAAACAACGTGGCGTCGGGAAATGCCGAGCCAAAAGGGACGATTTCCGGATCCTTGCACGCCTGCAACACATCGAAAACAAAGGTGTTGATGTCCACCTGCTCGCTCAACAACATCTTCTCGCCGCGCACCGGCTGCGGCAGCGGCTGCGGGCGCGCCGCCACGTAGTAGCCGGACTGCGGCCGGGCGACGATCCAGCCCTGGCTCTCCAGCAACTGGTACGACTGCACCACCGTCATCAGGCTGAGACCGGCCCGCTTGCCGCTCTCTCGCAGTGAAGGCAGCTTGTCTCCCGCCCGCCACACCCGGTTCTGAATTTGTTCGCGAATCTGTTGCGCAAGCTGCTCGTATCTGGTCATAAGCCCTAACTGTTATATGAAAAAGTGAAATAACTGTCACTATTATAGTCACTGTACTCCGTGCTTAACTTGACGCCAAGCTTTCCACAAAAAAATTACAGCTATACTGAAGAGGTTATTTTATGTCCACCCCAAGGAGGCGCCATGCTGGGTCTTGATGCACTGGAACTTGCCAGAATACAGTTTGCCTTCACCGTGTCTTTCCATATCCTTTTTCCTGCGATTACCATCGGCCTGGCCAGTTATCTGGCCGTGCTGGAAGGAATGTGGCTGAAAACACGCAATGAAGCCTATCGCGACCTGTACCATTTCTGGTCCAAAATTTTCGCCGTCAACTTCGGCATGGGCGTAGTTTCCGGTTTGGTGATGGCCTACCAGTTCGGCACCAACTGGAGTTTCTTCTCTGAGTTCGCCGGCAGCATAACCGGCCCGCTGCTGACCTACGAAGTACTGACCGCCTTCTTCCTTGAGGCTGGTTTCCTGGGGGTAATGCTGTTCGGCTGGAACCGCGTCGGCCCTGGCCTGCACTTCTTCGCTACCTGCATGGTGGCCCTCGGCACGCTGATTTCCACCTTCTGGATCCTGGCGTCCAACAGCTGGATGCAAACCCCGCAGGGACACGAAATCATCAACGGCCAGGTGGTGCCGGTCGACTGGCTGAAGGTGATCTTCAACCCGTCATTCCCGTACCGTCTGCTGCACATGTCGACCGCCGCTTTCCTGTCCTCGGCCTTCTTTGTCGGCGCTTCCGCCGCCTGGCACCTGCTGCGCGGGCGCGACACGCCGGCAATGCGCAAAATGCTGTCGATGGCGATGTGGATGGCGCTGATCGTCGCGCCGGTGCAGGCAATGATCGGGGATGCCCACGGCCTGAATACGCTGAAATATCAGCCGGCGAAGATCGCCGCCATCGAAGGCCACTGGGAAAACCCTCCGGGCGAGGCCACGCCGCTGATCCTGTTCGGCTGGCCGGATATGCAGCGCGAAGAAACGCGTTTCAAGTTGGAAGTGCCCTATCTCGGTAGCCTGATCCTGACCCACAGCCTGACCGAACAGGTGCCGGCGCTGAAATCCTTCCCGCCGGAGGACCGCCCGAACTCCACCGTGGTGTTCTGGTCGTTCCGCATCATGGTGGCGCTCGGGATGCTGATGATCCTCGCCGGGGTATGGAGCCTGTGGCTGCGCTGGCGCGGCGGACTGTACCGGTCACGGCCTTTCCTCTATTTCATTCTGTGGATGGGACCCTCCGGGTTGATAGCGCTGCTGGCGGGCTGGTTCACGACCGAAATCGGCCGACAACCGTGGGTGGTGTATGGCCTGTTGCGCACCAAGGACGCCGTTTCTGCGCACGGCGACCTGCACATGAGCATCAGCCTGCTGGCGTTTATCGTCGTTTACTGTTCGGTGTTCGGGGTGGGGTATTCCTACATGATGCGCTTGATCCGTAAAGGACCGCAGCAGAATGAACACAAAGAAGATGACACCGAAGGCCGGCCGGCGCGTCCGCTGTCTGCGGTGAAAGAAACTCTGGATGACAGGAGCTGAGCATGGGCATTGATCTTCCGCTGATTTGGTTTGTGATCATCGTGTTCAGCACCATGATGTACGTGGTAATGGACGGCTTTGATTTAGGTATCGGCATCCTGTTCCCGTGGGTTAAGAACAGCCATGACCGCGATGTGATGATGAACACCGTCGCCCCGGTCTGGGACGGCAACGAAACCTGGCTGGTGTTGGGCGGCGCGGCGCTGTTCGGTGCCTTCCCGCTGGCTTACGCGGTGATCCTCGACGCGCTGGCGATCCCGCTTACGCTGATGCTGTTCGGGCTGATCTTCCGCGGCGTGGCCTTTGAGTTCCGCTTTAAAGCCAAAGAAGAGAAACGCCATATTTGGGACAAGGCGTTTATTTGGGGGTCGCTGTTCGCTACCTTCAGCCAGGGGGTCGTCGTGGGCGCCATCATCAACGGTTTCCCGGTTAGCGGCCGCAGCTATGCAGGTGGTGCGCTCGACTGGCTGACGCCTTTCGCGCTGTTTTGCGGGCTGGGGTTGGTCGTGACCTATGCCCTGCTCGGCTGCACCTGGCTGGTGATGAAAACCGCCGGTGACCTGCAAGCGCGCATGTACCGGCTGGCGACGCCGCTGCTGGTAACGCTGCTGCTGGTGCTGGCGGTGGTCAGTATCTGGACGCCAATTGCTCATCCGGAAATCGCCAGCCGCTGGTTTACATTGCCAAACCTGTTCGTGCTGCTGCCGGTGCCGGTACTGGTGCTACTCAGCGCCTGGGGCATCCAGCGCGGAGTGAAAAGTGCGGCGCACTACTCGCCGTTCTTGCTGACGTTGCTGCTGGTGTTCCTCGGCCTGAGTGGATTGGGCATCAGCATCTGGCCGCTGCTGATCCCGCCGTCCATCACCCTGTGGGACGCCGCTGCCCCGCCGCAAAGCCTCGGCTTTATGCTGGTTGGCGCGCTGTTTATCATTCCGATTATTTTGGTTTACACCTTCTGGAGCTACTACGTGTTCCGGGGCAAGGTCAGCCATGAACATGGCTATCACTGATGAGGGAGGAGAGCATGAACGATAAAACCGCAACCGCACCCACTCCCTGGTGGAAACGCGTCGGCTGGCTGGTGATCATCTGGAGCGCCAGCGTGCTGGGGTTGTTTCTGGTCGCCTCGCTGTTCCGCCTATTGATGACTGCGGCGGGCATGAAGTCGCACTGACCGATAGTGTTTATCGGGTCGCGCTGTTAGGAAAGTAAAAGGAAATCACCAGCGTGACCAAAGGCAAGGCACCGATCTTCAACAACTCGAACACTTGCCTGATAGGCTCGCTTTGATCCCAATAAGCGTGGGCAATAAAAACGCCCACGCTTATCACAAAAATCCCGCACAGCACCTGACGCGCCAACCGCAGCCGCTCCATTTCGTCAAACACCAACACCTGTTCCAGGTAAACTCTGCCGGCCTCATCCCGCAGATTTGTGTCTGCTGCGCTCATGGGAAGATCCCCACGACTTGCCCTACGGCCTCCAGCTGTTCTCCCTTCTCTCGCACGATGCCAAGGGACGTCCCATCCTGTTTCATCCAGTGCTTGTCGGCAATGGCGATCAGCGCAAAAGCCATCTTGATCACATCGGTTTTCTCCATCCCATGACGCCGGGCTATATCGTTTAGATCATCATCAATCTTATTTGATAAACGAATCGGCAAACTACGCATATTCCACCTCCTGTGGCTGTCCGTCAGTGGTATAGAGTCTACTTTACCGGCACGAATCGTTCAATTAGTGAACTACGTAACGTCTCGCAAATTCAGCGGGTTGCGACAACATAACCCCTCAATCATGACTGCGGCGGTTTTCGCCCCATCTCGCTGAGAAAACGCTGCTGTAACCGCAGCAACTCCCCCAGTTCAAGCACCCGATAGTCGATACCATAGCGCGGCGCCACCTCGGCAATGATGCGGCTCAACGCAGGATAATGCCGGTGGCTCCAGTGCGGGAACAGGTGATGCGTCAGATGCAGGTTCGCCCCGCCCAGCCAATACCCCAGCCAGCGCGGCCGGGTGCGCCAGTCAAAGGTGGTGGCGAACACGTGGCGATATCTGCCGTGCGGCAACGCCCCCTGCTCCGGCGCCTGATAAAATTTCGCCTTGGCCCAGTGGGTGCCGATGATCAGCATCACGAACAGCAGCGAAGAGAGCATCTGGCTCAGCAGATAAACCAGCAGGATCTCGCTGATGCCGATCTCCGGTGGCAGCAGATAACCCGGGATCGCCAGCGCCAGAAGAAAATGCGCCGCTTTGCCGGCCAGAAAAATGCCCCAGCCGCGCGCCCCTTGCTGCGCCATCCGTGCCGCCACCCGGGTTCTTCCTGCCCGATCCAACCAGTCGAACAACCAGATGTAATACGGGAATGTCATGGCTGCCACCAACGGCCAGTAATATCGCTGTGCGCGCATAAAGGGTTTCCAGCGCTGGAACGGCGTCTGACGCAGCACGCCGTTGGCGTCGATATCGGGATCGTAGTGTTCGATATTGTTGTGCGCATGATGAAAAATAACGTGCCGCACCCGCCAGCAATCAGAGTCCAGCCCGAGCGGGATGCTGACCAGGCCGTTCAGCCAGCGGTTGGCCCAGGGCCGTTTGAAAAACGCGTTGTGCGAAGCATCGTGCACCACGTTTACCGTCAGAAACATGCCGATAAAGATAAAGCCGAAATAGCAGGCGAAATAGGCCCAGACGTTCTGCTGCTGCAGGCCAACAACATAACAGAACGCACACAGCGCCAGCAGCACCGCCACCTTCGCCAACATGCCGACATCGGCGAAACGGTGGTCGCGATTGCCGGCCAGATAGTCATGGGCCGCCTGCATCAATGCACGATGCAGCCCGGCATCATCGCGCCGGAAAGTCAGCGGACGCAGCGGCTTCATGGTTGCCCCATGCGGCGTAAAAACTGCTGTTGTTGCGCCAGCAGTTCGCGATAGCCGATACAGCGGTATTCCATACCGTGCTGTGCGGCCAACTGCGCCACAATGTTGGCCAGCGCCGGATAATGGCGGTGATTCCAGCCGGGGAACAGATGGTGGGTCAGGTGATAATTCAGCCCACCGGTCAAATGCTGCAGCCAGCGCGGGGACGTCAGCCAGTCACAGGCGGTGGCGAAGTTGTGACGATACCAACCGTGCGGCATGTTCGTCCCCTCAGGCACAGGGTAAAACTCGGCCTGCGCCCAATGGGTGCCCAGTAACAAGAACACCACCAGCAGCGAGGCGCACATCTGGCTGAGCGTGTAGGTCAGCAATACCCACGGCCAGCCAATGCCATTGTGTTGGCACAGCACCAGCGGCACGCCCAGCACCAACAACAGATGTCCAAGCTTGCACAGGATAAACACCGCCCAACCGCCACGCCCCGGTAAAATGTTCTTTTCATGCAGCGGGGTTTTGCCCAGGCGATCCGACCAGTCAAAAATCCAGGCGATATAGGGCAAGGAGAGCGCGGCGATCAGCGGCCAGTAAAGGTGCTGATAACGCATATGCTTGCGCCAGCGCTGGAAAGGCGTCTGGCGGAAGAAACCGTTCTCCTCGGTGTCCAGATCGTAATGTTCAACGTTGGCGTAAACGTGGTGATACTCCACATGGCGTACCCGCCAGTAATCCGGATCCACCCCCAATGGCAGCGTCACCAGCCGCCCTACCAGACGGTTCGCCCAGGGGGCGCGCAGAAAGGCATTGTGCGAGGCGTCGTGATTCACATTCACATTAAGCAGCATCCCCATCATCACAAACAGGAAATAGCAGCCGAAAAACGCCCACGCCTGCTGCTGCATCAGCGCCAAGGCATAAAAACCGCCGCACAACGCCAGCAGCAGTGTCGCCAACGCCAGCCGTCCAGCGTCGGCGTAGCGATGGTCATCCGCCAGATAAGCATGCGCCGCACGCTTAAGCGCGCGATGAAACGCCTGTTCCCCGGCTGCGGGGAAACTCAGCGGCGAAAGAGTGTCAGCCATCGGGCTCTTCCTCCGGTGCAAGCGCTACTTTCCGCCCCCAGCCCAGTGCCACGCACAGGGCATGCAGCGCGGTAGCCGCCATGGTGATGTGCCAATAGCGTTGCGGCCAGCCAAGATACCCCATAAACAGCAACACAATTCCCAGCGTCACCAGCAGCCAGGCGACAATCGCCCAGCCGCGTCCTTCCGACATGCCACCCAACGCAACCGATCCCAGCGCCAGCAACGCCAGTAGCGCCATTTGCGGCCAGTGAATGTCGGCGTAGCCGTAGCCATACTGGTCGACATAGCCAATCACCAGGGTAAATAACAGCATCGCGCCGCTGAACAGGCTGAATGCCGAACAGCGGAAGCTAACGTTCGCCGCTGTCGGGCGCCACGCAAGGCGGAAATAACGCAAGAACGGCAGGTTACTGGCCCAAAACGGGTTGGCGGACGCTTTATCCCCACTGACACCGTAGACAAACGGCGTTTCAGGCAGGCTCGGGCAAAAAGTGCCGAACAGCTTGTCCCAGAAAATAAAACTGCCGCCGAAGTTCTTGTTCGAATAGGCCAGGTCTTTGACATGATGTACCCGGTGGTGGGCCGGAGTGACCAGAATTTTCTCCAGCACGCCAAGCCGGGGCGTCAGGGCATTATGGTTAAACAGCTGGATGCTGTAATGCAGGATCGAGACCGTGACAAACACCGTCAGCGGCACGCCCACCAGCGCCAGCAGTAAGAAGAACGGTATCGAGGTCAGCGACGAATACCAGGAGTTACGGACCCCCAGCGACAGATTGAAATGCTCGCCCTGATGGTGCACCACGTGTACCGCCCACAACACCCGCAGATAATGGTGCAAGCGGTGCAGCCAGTAAAAACCGAAATCCCATGCCAACAGCGCAAACAACCACATCAACAGCGGCGGCCAGGTGTCCAGCAGGCCCAAGCTGAAATGCGCGGCCACATAGCCGTAGCAGGTGATCTCCAGCCCGCGGAACAGCCACAGCATGATATGACCGGAATTCAAATTGAACACCACGTCATGCCAGTTGACCCGCTGCCGTTGCACCCACTGCAATATCCCGGCTTCGCCGACGACGACAAACAGCATGAACACTATCGGCATGGCTAAATCGCTCATCCTGCCTCTCCTTTTACCCTATCTCGCCGGGCGCCTTTAATGTGCAGGGCCAGCCAGCCGGCCAGCCACGCCAGTAGCGCCCCGCTCGCCAGATCGACAAACAAATGGCGGCGCAGTTGCAAAATTGAAACGGCGATCGCCGCCGCCCAAACCACCAAAAGCACCGTCCTCACCTTACGCTGCCGGTCGCTGAGCGCCCAAACCGCCAGCACCGTCAGCGCCATATGCAACGAGGGCAGACAATTTTGCGGTGAATCTACCCCAATCAGTGCCGCCAGCACCTCAGAGCTTAAACCGGTGCCGCTATCCACCGGATATGCCATCGTGGTCGGCCACAGCAGGTATATGGCGCCGGCCCCCAAAGCGGTCAGTTGCATGGCCGTTGCCAGCCATTTGACCCGATGAGCCGGTGCCAGCAAATACCCCAGCGGAATGAGGATAAAGAAAGACAGATACAGCCAAACGGCAGCCGGGCTGAAGGGGATCCAGCGATCGATCGCCGAAGGCGATATCAGTTGCCCCGCCCCTTGCCACCGATCGGCGCTGGAATAAATAACCCCAACAAATCCCCAGCCCAACAACATTTGCCCTAGCCGAAACAGGAGTATTTTCATGCCATCCCCGCCAAACGGATGATCCGCCGTCTTTTTCTGTCAAATTCCGGCATCACCGCCTGTACCGTTAATTGCCACTCCAGCAGGTCGGTAGCAATGCCCTGTTGGCCGAGCACCTCGACCAGGTGCGCCTGACAATGCGCCAACTCAGCCTGGGTACAATCGGCAATCAATTGCAAACGCCGTTGCGCGTGTTGAATCAGCCGATAGTCGCTGGTTAGCGGCAGCGCATTGGCTATCGCCCGGCTGCACAAGTCGGCAAAGACCACCTTGGGTTGCCGCTGCCTATCCGGCAGAATCAGTTGATCGTCCCTGCGCCCTTCAATACGGGCTAGCGCCATCGTCGGCTGCCCGCACGGGCAGGGTTCGGGTCGCCTGACCAGCACGTCATCCAACCGATAACGCACTATCGGCTGGGTGCTGCGGGTAAAGTCGGTGATCAAGGGGGTAAAACGGTGCTCATCGATCCACTGCGGTTCAATATGCAAAAACTCTTCGTTCAGATGCAGCGTGCCGTGCGCACAGGTGGCGGCCAGGAATCCCTCGGTGGCCTGATACACTTCGCCCACCGCTGGAAAAACCTGTGCCAGCAAGCGGCGATCCTGTTCCTCCAACACCTCCGCCACCGAAATCACTTTTTTCACGTTGAGGACGATCTGTTTTTTCATCACCGCCAACGCCAACGCGCGCAGTACCTGAGCCGGCGCCACAATCAGGGTGGGCGCCTGCTGCTCCAGGCGCGGCAACTGCGCGGAAAACGGGGCAAACAGATCGTAGAACGCCAGGCTCAACCAGCGATTATTGACGCTCTGATAGAGGTTATTGTCCGCCCGCAGAAACAGCGCGACGCGTTCGCCGGCAAACAACCCGTCCGGCAGCATCTTCGCCAACATGCCGCCGGCCCAGACTTGCTGCTCGCGCGGGCTGACGACAAATATGCCGCGCTGCCCAGAGGTGCCGGAAGACAACCCAACGCTGTATTGACCGATTTTTGGCGTGAAATCCCGCTCCGCCTCGCTGCGCTGCGCACAGGCAAGCAACACGTCACGCTGCAATCCGGCGGTATTCATTTGGTCGAACTGCGCCATCATCAGCGCCTTGTCCATCCGCGGCCAGGTGGCGATCGGTTGCCGGCTGAAGCGCCTGAAGTGGGGGCTTCTCGCCAGCACCCGGCGGGCGAAGACCTTAAGCCGTTTAGCCTGGTGCGCCTCCAGTGCCGCGCGATCGGCAAAGATTAAGCGTCGGGCGCGGAAATAGTGCCACAGCGTCATTAACGGGATCATAGATCCCCCTCGTGGCACAGAAGAATGTTCACGTTGCCGCCCACCCACAGTTGGTTCAGCCGTTCCAGCGTGCGGTAATAGCCCTTGGGATCGTCCATCACCAGATTGGCCAGCACGGAAGGCCCTCGCAGTTGCTGATAGCTCAATGGCGACCAGGCGGCATCGCTGGCCAACAGCGTCCAGCCGCTCTCGGTAAGAATAAACGCGCCGATATGGCCCGCCGCATGACCGGGTAACGGCACCAGCAGGATCTGCCCTTTGCTGCCCGGCAGCACATATCCCCGCTCAAAAGGTGCCAGCAGCGCAGGCAAACTCACCTGCGGAAAGCCCTCGATAAAGTGCAGGCCACTCTCGAAATCGTCGGGGATCAATCCGGGGATAAAAGCGCGTTTTAACGCAGCGAAGCCACGCAGTGTGCGGGTTTGCTGCCAGCCTTCACCGGAACAGATAAACTCGAGTTGGCTAAAATCGCGCAACCCGGCAATGTGGTCGGCGTGAAAGTGCGAAACAATCAGCCCCTGAATATCGTCGGCGGCATAGCCGGCGGCGCGCAACTGCTGCGCCAGCGACTCTGCGGGATCGAAATAGACCGGCGTCATATGGCGGTAAAGGCGAAAAATGCCCGACTGCGTTTGTTGCTGGAAATAGCGCGCATAGCCGGTATCCCACAGCCAGCGGCGGTTCCCCACCTCAAGCAGGTAGGCGCGCGCCGGGAATTTACACACCCGGAACCCCGCCCCGCGCAGCGCCATGCAGCCAATGTGGGTGCAATAGCCCACTTCAAAGACCCTGACCTTAGCCATTGTTCGCCCCCCGCGGGTTTTTAAGCCACTCGCCGGTCAGGCGGATCCCCTCTTCCATCGAATAGCGCGGCCGATAGCCCAGCTCTTCAACGGCGCGGGTTTGGCTCAGCGTCATATCGAAATGCACCGCCGCCACGCTGTAGCGCGTCAGCAGCGGTTCTTTGCCGGTAAAGCGAGCCAACAGTTCAAGCCCGCCGGCCAACGCGTAGAGCAACGGGTACGGCACCGCTTGCAGTCGGTAATTCAGCCCCAACTGCTGGTGCAACAAGGCATGCAGCATGTCAGCCAACTGCTGCGGCTGGTGATTGGTGATGTTGTAAACCGCGCCGGATACCAACCGGGGCCGGCAACTGGCCAGGTCCATCGCATGCACCACGTTCAACACAAACGTCAGGTCCAGCATCGCCCGCCCTCCGCTGGGCAAGCGCAACACGCCGCCATCGCGTTCGAGCTGTTGCAACACCCTCGGCACAATCACCCGGTCGTGCGGCCCAAACAGGCCCCTGGGGCGCAGAATAACGTAGGTAGTTTGCGGGTAGCGCGGTACCAGCGCCTGCAACCGCTGTTCGGCGGCATACTTGCTGCCTGCGTAATGGTTGGCGAAGCGGCGGGCGCGGTAACCCTCATCAACATCCTGATGCGGGCGAAAATCGAAGTAAATCGCCGGGGTGGAAATATGAATAAAACGCCGGATGCCGCACTGACCGGCCGCCTCCGCCAGTTTTTCCGTCGCGGTAGCATTGGCCTGATAGAACTCGTTTTTGTCGCCCCAGGGTGAAGATTTTGCCGCGCAGTGCCAGACCCAATCGCAGCCGGCCATCAGTTGTCTGCATTGCTCCACCGTAGCCTGCGCCAAATCCAGCGGGGCAAATTCGGCGCCCATCTGACGCAACCCCTGTCCGGCCTGGCTGTCGCGCCCGGTGGCGCGCACCTGATGACCCTCCTCCAGCAACCACTGCGCCGCATTGCGCCCCAGGCCGCTGGTGGCCCCGGTAACCAGCACCTTCATGGCAGCAGCACCATGCCGGCCAGCGACAGCCCGGCGGCGGTACCGATCAGCATCACCGGCTTGCCGGGGTTAAAGCGGCCTTGAGTGACCGCAGCGTGCAGCGCCGTAGGAATGGATGCCGCGACCTGATTGCCGTGGTAGGGATAAATATCCACCAGCACCTCGTTGGAAACGTGCAGGCGCTTGCGCATGTGTTCGAGCGAAAGATGGCTCGCCTGATGCGGCACCACGGTGGCGATTTGCGCCAGTGTCAGCCCGCCGGCAGCCAGCAGGCGGGCAAGATAGCCCTCGATTAATGCCGAAGCCTGCCTGAACAGCTGTTTGCCCTGCATATGGAACAGGAAATCGCTGCCGGTCATGCCGGCACGTGGGTTGCGGCGGGTACCACCCGCGCGGATCTCGCACAGCTCGCTGCCCTCCGGATAGGTTTCCACCCGGCTCGCCAGAATGCCGCTGGTACCGTCACCGCGTTCGACAATGGCGCAGGCCGCGCCGTCGCCAAAGATCAGCGAGGACTCCTCGTGCTCCCAATCGATGCCGCGCGAAGCCAAATCCGCCGACACTATGGCAATGCGCCGGTAGGTGCCGGCATTCAGCAGTCCGGCGGCCACCTGTAGGGCGGAGATAAAGCTTACGCAACTGCTGTTGATGTCAAAACCTGGGGTGCCTGGCGCCAGTCCGGCCACCTTGAGAATGTGCGCGGCGGTGCAAGGTAGCGCCTGGACAGAAATCGCCGAAGCGGAAATCAGCAGGTCAATCGAGTGCGCGTGAAGCGAGTGACAGGCCAAGGCGTCATGCAATGCGGCAGCGGCCAGTTCGGCCTGACTGGCGTCGTCGGTGGCGTGAAAACGGTGAACTATCCCCGAGCGTTTTTCGACATAGCCGGCCGGTTTGCCCAGCAGGCTGTCCAGCGCGGAGGATGCTACGCAGTTTGGCGGTAAAGCCACGCCGGTGGCGATGACTTTGAGAGGTAACAAAGCGGGTGAACCAGAGTGTATTGTCATTATTATTAATAAGTAACCTGAATATCCATAAAGCGACCTCCCGACGCTGTCGGCATGGCGACGGCGGCAGGTCATCCCCGGTTTTAAGTCCCAAAATACCCCTCGGCAGAGGGATTATTGATTGTAATTATGATAGCTGTTAACCGGCATCCGCTGGCAGTGAATGTCACAATACTGAGATATTGACGTCAGGGCAAGAAAGCAAAAATGCACCGATTAAGGTGCATTTGAGGTTGATGACAAAGTGGTCTTTGAGCCCGAGATACTCGGGCCTAGCGCACCGAGGGGCGCTCCGACGGCCAAGGCCGTTACGACCCCTTCGGCACGCTCTCCCTAATAACAGGCTTTGTCAGCAGTCTGAAATGCACCGATTAAGGTGCATTTGTGTTTGATGACAAGTGAGGGATCTTGCCGTATTGATTCTGGTGTTGCGATGCTTAGCGGCGGTTGCGCACCAGTTGGTAACGGCGAGTCAGGTATTCCACCGGCACGCTCCAGACATGCACCAGGCGGCAGAACGGGAACAGCACGAACAGCGTCATGCCCAGCACCAGATGCAGTTTAAAGATCGGCGCTACGTCCGCCAGGTAATGTGATGCTCCGACATGGAAAGTCACCACCGCCTGCGCCCAGGCCACCAGTTTCATCATCTCGCTGCCGTCCATATGCTGGGCGGAGAACGGAATGGTCAGCAGACCAAGGCATACCTGCACCACCAGCAACGTCAGGATCATGATATCGGCAAAGCTGCTGGTGGCGCGCACTCGCGGATTGGTCAGACGGCGTTTCAACAGCAGCGCGCCGCCAATTAGCGTCATCACGCCGCAGGCACCACCGGCGATCATCGCCAATTTCTGCTTCACATCTATAGGCAGGAAGGACTCATACATCCAGTGCGGCGTCAGCATACCGAGAAAATGCCCGGCGAAGATGCCCAAAATACCGATGTGAAACAGGTTGGAGGCCAGACGCACACCTTTTTTATCCAGCATCTGGCTGGAACCGGCGCGCCAGCTGTATTGCCCGTAATCGTAGCGCAGCCAACTGCCGATGAGGAAAATCGCCCCCGCCAGATAGGGGTAAATATCGAAGAAGAACAGATTCAAAAATTGCATGATTAGCGTCCTTGGGTTCCGGTTAGCGCCTCTGTCAGGTCCAGATACTGCGGTGCCACGGCGCCGGCAAAACGCCGCTGGTGCGCCGTCTGCTGTGCCGAAGCGCAGCCCTGCTCACCTAAAAACCTGATCTGTTCCTCTTCCCACACCGCATCCAGCGCCTGCGGCGTATCGTCCCTGGCCTCGCCCGCCACCTGGCTCTCCAGGCTGGCGCTGTTGACCCCGGTGCCGGACAGCGTCAGCAACAGATCAAACAGCAGCGCATACGGGCTTTCGCGCTGCTGCAACCGGGCCCCGAGCAGCGCCAGAATTGGAGCGATATCCTGCAACCCTTCAGCCGCCTGCGCCTGACTGCGGCTGGCGAGATACTCCAGATACAACGGCAGGAAATCCGGCAACTCGCGGCTGTCGATCTCCAGCCCGGCAGTGCGGTATTGCGCCATCAGATCGACCATCGCCTGACCGCGATCGCGTGATTCGCCGTGCACGTGTTCAAACAACAGCAGCGAGGTGGCGCGGCCCCTGTCGAACAGCTCGCAGTATTCAGCCTGCACGTCCAGCAGCGGGCGGGCGCAGAAGCGGCGAATAAACAGAATCAGCTGCGCACTGCGGTGCAAATCCAGCTCGTTGGCCGGCTCCAGCGCCTCGATTAGCGCCTTCTGGTGGTCAAACAATGCCTGTTCCGGGTAATCCAGCAGGCGAGCAATCACTTTCAGGCTAATCATGAGATATCCTTCTGACGGTCGGTTTTCTGCGTCACATCGATAGCGTCGATGCGGCGGCTGTTGAACAGGTTGAATTTACCGTCACTGCCGTGGCAACCGTCGCCAAAACTGAAACCGCAGCCTTTGCTTTCCGGGAAGGCTTCTCGCGCCAGTTCGCGGTGGCTGGACGGGATAACGAAACGGTCCTCATAGTTGGCGATCGCCAGATAGCGATACATTTCCTGCGCCTGCGCTTCGCTCAGCCCCACCTGCTCCAGCGCGCTGATGTCCACCACGCCGTCCACGGTTTCCGCGCGTTTGTAGTGGCGCATCGCCAACATGCGTTTCAGCGCCAGCAGCACCGGCACGGTATCGCCGGCGGTCAGCAGGTTCGCCAGATATTGCACCGGGATACGCAGGCTTTCCACGTCCGGCAGGACGCCGCTGTGCGCCAGCTCACCGGCATCTGCGGCGGACTGGATCGGCGACAACGGCGGCACGTACCACACCATCGGCAGCGTGCGATATTCCGGGTGCAACGGCAGCGCCAGCTTCCAATCCATCGCCATTTTGTATACCGGCGACTGTTGAGCAGATTCGATCACGCCTTGCGGAATGCCATCCTTCAATGCCTGGGCAATCACCGCCGGGTCATGCGGATCGAGGAAGATGTCCAGTTGGCTCTGGTAAAGGTCTTTCTCATGCTCGGCCGCGGCAGCCTGTTCAATGCGGTCGGCGTCATACAGCAGCACGCCCAGATACCGGATACGGCCGACGCAGGTTTCCGAACATACCGTCGGCTGGCCGGATTCAATGCGCGGATAACAGAAGATGCATTTCTCGGACTTGCCGCTCTTCCAGTTGAAATAGATTTTCTTGTACGGGCAACCGGTCAGGCACATGCGCCAGCCGCGGCATTTATCCTGATCGATAAGCACAATGCCGTCTTCGCCGCGCTTGTAGATCGCCCCACTCGGGCAGGTGGCGACGCAGGCCGGGTTGAGGCAGTGTTCGCACAGGCGCGGAAGATACATCATGAAGGTGTTTTCGAACTGCCCGTACATCGCCTTCTGCATGTTGTCGAAGTTTTTGTCCTGCGAGCGCTTTTCGAATTCGCCGCCGAGGATCTCCTCCCAGTTCGGGCCATTTTCGATCTTCTTCATGCGCTGGCCGGTGATCAGCGAGCGTGGCCGGGCGATCGGCTGATGCTTGCCCTGCGGCGCGGTATGCAGATTCTGGTAGTCGTAGTCGAACGGCTCGTAATAGTCGTCCAGCGCCGGCACATCCGGGTTGGCGAAAATCTTCGACAGCAGCCCGACGCGGCTGCCCATGCGCGGTTCCAGTTTGCCGTTGATTTTACGGATCCAGCCGCCCTTCCATTTGTCCTGATCTTCCCAGGCGTGCGGATAGCCGACGCCCGGTTTGCTTTCCACGTTATTGAACCAGGCGTATTCCATACCCTCACGGCTGGTCCAGACGTTTTTGCAGGTCACCGAACAGGTGTGGCAACCGATGCATTTGTCCAGGTTCAGCACCATGCCGACTTGCGAACGAATTTTCATTTTGCTTTCTCCTGCCGGCTGCCCTGCGAGTCGTCGTTGCCTTCACCGTCTAACCAGTCGATCCGGTTCATTTTGCGTACCACCACGAACTCGTCGCGGTTGGAACCGACGGTGCCGTAATAGTTGAAGCCGTAGGCCAACTGCGCATAACCGCCGATCATGTGGGTCGGTTTCGGGCAAACGCGGGTCACCGAATTGTGGATGCCGCCACGCTGGCTGGTGATTTCCGAACCGGGAATATTCACGATGCGCTCCTGTGCGTGGTACATCATGGTCATGCCCGCCGGAATGCGCTGGCTGACCACCGCACGCGCGGTCAGCGCGCCGTTGGCGTTAAAGGCCTCGATCCAGTCGTTGTCCTTGATGCCCAGATCCTGGGCGTCGTCTTCACTCATCCAGACAATCGGCCCGCCGCGCGACAGGGTCAGCATCAGCAGGTTGTCGCTGTAGGTGGAGTGAATGCCCCATTTCTGGTGCGGCGTCAGGAAATTCAGCGCCTTCTCTTTGTTGCCGTTCGGCTTCCGGTTCAGCAGCGGCTGCGCGGCGCGGGTGTCGATCGGCGGGCGATACACCAGCAGGCTTTCGCCAAAGGCACGCATCCATTCGTGATCTTGATACAACTGCTGGCGACCGCTGAGGGTGCGCCAAGGGATCAACTCATGCACGTTGGTGTAACAGGCGTTATACGACACATGCTCATCTTCCAACCCTGACCAGGTGGGACTGGAGATGATTTTGCGCGGCTGGGCCTGGATATCGCGGAAGCGGATCTTTTCATCTTCCTTGTTCAGCGCCAGATGGCGGTGATCGCGGCCGGTAATGTTACCCAGCGCTTCCCACGCCTTGACCGCTACCTGCCCGTTGGTTTCCGGCGCCAGCGACAAAATCACCTCAGCGGCGTCGATCGCGCTTTCAATCTTCGGCCGGCCCACCGCCGGGCCTTCGGTTTTCACATAGTTGAGTTTTTTGAGGAAATCGACTTCAGTCTGGGTATTCCAGGTGATGCCCTTGCCACCGTTGCCCAGCTTGTCCAGCAGCGGCCCCAGCGAGGTAAAGCGCTCGTAGGTAGCCGGGTAGTCACGCTCCACCACCATGATGTGCGGCGCGGTTTTCCCGGGAATCAGGTCGCATTCGCCCTTCTTCCAGTCTTTCACGCCATAAGGTTGCGCCAGCTCTGCCGGGGAGTCGTGTTGGATTGGCAGCGTCACCACGTCGGTTTCCTGGCCCAGATGCCCAACGCACACCTCGGAGAAGGCTTTGGCGATGCCCTTATAGATCTCCCAGTCGCTCTTGGAATCCCAGGCCGGATCGACCGCCGCCGACAGCGGGTGAATGAACGGATGCATATCCGAGGTATTCATGTCGTCTTTTTCGTACCAGGTAGCGGTCGGCAGCACGATGTCAGAGTAAAGGCAGGTGCTGGACATGCGGAAATCGAGCGTCACCACCAGATCCAACTTGCCTTCACCGCCGTTATCCAGCCATTCCACTTCCTGCGGCTTGGCAGCGCCCTGTTGGCCCAAATCCTTGCCCTGGATGCCGTTCTCAGTGCCCAGCAGGTATTTGAGCATGTACTCATGGCCCTTGCCGGAAGAGCCCAACAGGTTGGAGCGCCAGACGAACAGGTTACGCGGGAAGTTCTGCGGGTTGTCCGGTTGCTCGGCGGCGAAGCCAAGCCGCCCCGTTTTTAGCGCGTCGACGGTGAAATCTACCGGCGTCTGCCCGGCGGCTTTCGCCTGTACCGCCAGATGCAGCGGGTTAACGCCCAGCTGTGGCGCAGAAGGCAGCCAGCCCATGCGTTCGGCACGCACGTTGAGATCGATCAGGCTGCCGCCAAAACGCGACTTGTCCGCCAGCGGCGACAACAGCTCTTCGGTTCCGACGGTTTCATATCGCCATTGGCTTGAGTGGTTATAGAAGAATGAGGTGCTGTTCATGTGGCGCGGCGGGCGTTGCCAGTCGAGACCGAACGCCAGCGGCAGCCAACCGGTTTGCGGCCGCAGTTTTTCCTGGCCGACATAGTGCGCCCAGCCGCCGCCGCTTTGGCCAACGCAACCGCAGAAGATCAGCATGTTGATCAGGCCGCGGTAGGTCATGTCCATGTGGTACCAGTGATTGACACCGGCCCCGACGATAATCATTGAGCGGCCACGGGTTTTCTCGGCGTTGTCGGCGAATTCGCGGGCGATGCGGATAATGTTGTGGCGCGACACGCCGGTGATCTGCTCGGCCCAGGCCGGCGTGTAAGCTTTGATGTCGTCGTAGTTCGCGGCACAGTTGGCGTCGTCCAGACCACGTTCCAACCCGTAGTTGGCCAGGGTCAGATCGTAGACGCTGGTGACCAACGCCTCGCTGCCGTCCGCAAGACGCAGACGTTTTACCGGCAGCTTGTGCAACAGAATCTCGTCCAGCGCCACGCTGTTAAAGTGCTCGCCCTCGGCTTTTATGCCGCCAAAATACGGGAAGCCCACCTCGGCTATCTCGTCATGAGCGCCCATCAGGCTGAGCTGCAGATCCACTTCCTGTTGGCCCTTGCCTTCACGCTGTTCCAGGTTCCATTTGCCCTGCTCGCCCCAGCGGAAACCGATGGACCCTTGCGGTGCCACCAGTTCGCCGCTGCGCTGGTCGATAGCAACGGTTTTCCACTCCGGATTGTTTTCCTGCCCCAACCCGTCCACCAGATCGGCGGCGCGCAGCAGGCGGCCGGCGGCGTAATACCCGGCTTCACGCGGCTCCAGCACGACCAGCATCGGCATATCGGTGTAGCGGCGCACATAGTCGCGGAAATAACCGACCTCGCGATCCAGGTGGAATTCTTTCAACATCACGTGGCCCATCGCCAGCGCCATAGCGCTGTCGGTCCCCTGCTTGGGGTTCAACCATTGGTCGCACAGCTTGGCCACTTCGGCGTAGTCCGGCGTCACCGCAACGGTTTTGGTGCCTTTGTAGCGCACTTCGGTGAAGAAATGGGCATCCGGAGTGCGAGTCTGCGGCACGTTAGAGCCCCAGGCGATGATATAGGAGGAGTTGTACCAGTCGGCAGATTCCGGCACGTCGGTCTGCTCGCCCCAGGTCATCGGTGAAGCCGGTGGCAGATCGCAATACCAGTCGTAGAAGCTCAGACAGGTGCCGCCAATCAGCGACAGATAACGGGCGCCGGCGGCGTAGGACACCATCGACATCGCCGGGATCGGCGAGAAACCGATGATGCGGTCCGGGCCGAAGGTTTTGGCGGTGTACACGTTGGAGGCGGCGATCAGTTCATTCACCTCCTGCCAACTGGAGCGCACAAAGCCGCCGCGCCCGCGGGCGACCTTATAGCTATTCGACTTTTCGGGGTCGGAGACGATAGAGCCCCAGGCATCGACCGGATCGCTGTGCAGCGCCTTCGCCTCACGCCACAGTGCGATCAGGCGTTTACGCATCAACGGATATTTCAGTCGGTTGGCGCTGTACAGATACCAGGAATAGCTGGCGCCGCGTGGGCAACCTCGCGGTTCATGGTTGGGCAGATCGGGGCGGGTGCGCGGGTAATCGGTCTGCTGGGTTTCCCAGGTCACCAGGCCGTTTTTGACGTAAATCTTCCAACTGCAAGAGCCGGTGCAGTTCACTCCGTGGGTCGAGCGCACAATCTTGTCGTGCTGCCAGCGGCTGCGGTAGCCGTCTTCCCAGTCGCGGTTGGTGTTAAGCGTCTGGCCATGATCGCCAGAGAAAGGTTCCGCCAGTTGCTTAAAATAGCGGAAACGGTCTAGAAACTTGCTCATCCGGAGTTCTCCTGAAGGGCTTTGATACTTTATCGTTATAAGGAATGACGTTGCTCAATCTGCCGCCAGCCTACTGATGCGACAAAAGTGGCAAATTGATTGCGATCAAGGGAATGGAGGGAGATAAACGGGGACGCAAGCGTGACTACCCCTAAAGTATAATCAGGAGAAGGAAGGCTAGTTTATTGAAAGTAAAAGCAAAAAATGAGGGATTGCATTTGATGGGGGGAGCGACAAGTCGGGCTGGAGTATTTGGGGGTAGGATGCGGGGCAGCCCCCGCATCCGGCAGTATTAACCGAGATCCATTTCGTGCCCTATCCACTCGCCGCTGTCGCGGTTGATAAAGCGCAGATACTGCTCGTACTCTTCTTCACCGTAGAACAGGTTCAGCAATGGCGTTTTGTAGAACGACTGCCACATTTCCCCCAGCAGGATGGGGCGGCGCGGGACATAAATATTCTCTATGAGGTTGTAGCCGGTGGCCATCAGCATGAAACACAAGAAGAAATAATTAAACCGGCCGCGCAGGAAAGACCCCTGATGGGCGACGTAGTAAAACAACAGGAACACCGACGCCACGCTCGCATAGCGGCTCGCCGCCTGCAATGAGCTGGAACACAGGAAGACAAACACCACCAGCCACGCCGCAGCGTTTTTGATATCCCCGGTCTGGTTGCGCATCGGATTGCCCAACATATACCCGCCGAGGAACAGCGCCGGGAACAGGATAATCAGGAAGTTAATCATCCCGTTGGCGTTACCGCTGGTCAGATAGTCGCTGGCATACATACCCGAGGTATAGACGTCCGAGTAGCTATTGATGCCGGAAATCGTAATATGCGACAGGATAAACGGCAGTGCGAACTTGGCGGTCACCAGCGCAATGGCGCTGAACAGCACCGTCAGCGGGCGGTTCAGGCGCATCAGCCTGCTGCACAGGAAAACGCCGACCAGCAGCATGCTGGAAAAGTGTGTCAACATGGCGAACAGCATCAAGCAGATGGCAAGCGTTTGATTTTTCTTATGGCAAAACAGCGTCATGGCAAGTGTCATCACGGCCATAGAGAAACCAAAGCGCAGCCCCATGGCGATGATAAACGGGTTGATCAGAAACAACACCGCCAGATGCAGCAGGACAAACTGCCGCGAGGAAAACGTCTTGCCGGAGTGCAACATGACAATATTCAGCGCGGTGAGATAACAGTAGACCGACAGCGCGGTGTAAAGCCCCGGAATGACGAAAAAGGGAATGCCCAGCGTTTTAAAAATGTAAAAGTTGGCATAAAGAACGATGTCCACCTTGCCCTGGATCACGTCACCCAGCGTAGTGGCCGAGGTGATGGCCGCGTAATTGGCAAAGTGGCGATAGAGATCCGCCAACGGCGGGATCTTGATGAAAAAGAAAAAAAAGCAAAGCGCTATCAGCAGATAGGCCATCGAGTTTTTCTTTCCTGGGCGCAGCGTGGCGATACTCTGTATCAAAGCAAATAGCGGTACCGTCAACAACAGCACGCTGCCGATCACCGTAGAACGTTCAAAGCGCATAATCTTCCTCTGGATGGGTTCGCCGTTCACCGCACATCACACATGGCCCTTCAGAAGGGGACGCCGCGGAAAAACACGTTGCGGATGATATTTTTCATGTAAACCCCGGCCATCAGGCCGCTGTTCACGTAGACAATGCCCTTAAGACCGTACACTACGCCCGCCAGCCGGCTCTTGCCGTCGGTAATGATGCGTGAATCAATACAGGTATGGCGCAGGCGCATAACCTTGCGCGCCCGGGGCGATATCTGCGGCATCAGCCGCCTTTCGAACTGCATTTTGTTGCGATACCCGATAATGCCTTTCGGGCTGGAGGTAATGCGTTCGCCGTCATGATCGTTATGTACCGCCAGGCGTTCATGCAGCGTGCCGATGCGCGCCCCGGCCGCCAGCAGCCGATACAGGAAAATATGGTCCTGGTAGCGCGGGGTGTTGAAAAAGCCGCGCACCGCAATCGCCGTGCTGCGCTGCATCATGATCATCGGCGTATAGGCTACGCCGGCCAACATAAAGTCCTCCAGGCCGTCGCAACGGGCGCGGTAATAATGGTCTGCGTTAATCTGGCCGTTCTTCAGAATATCCATATCGCACAGGCTGACGTCATAATCGCTCTGGCGCATGAACGCCAGTTGGTGGGCAATCTTCTGCGGGTGGTAGTAATCGTCGTCATCCAGAAAAGTGATGTACTCCCCGCTTGAACGCAGGATCCCGCTGTTGCGCGCCAGCGCCCCGCCGCCGTTGTGCCGACGCGGATAATAGATAATCTGCCCCTTATCAATATAGCCTGCCAGGCATTCGCGGGTCGCCAGGCGGTGCGCATCGCCTGGCGGATTGTCGTCCACCACGATGATTTCCAACGTGCGGTGGGTTTGCGCCAGCACGCTGTCAATGGCGCGCGTCAGCAGCTCGCTGCGGCCATAGGTGGGTATGATAACGCTGACTTTGATGTCCATTGTCTTATTCTGCCTGTAGGGGGCGAATACATTCACCCCGTTTAACATGGGCGCAGCATGCGGCGCCCTATTCGATCCGGGAATGGGTAAATACAGCGCCGCTATCCGCGCAGGCTATAAAGCCGGGCCATCAGGTAATAAGCCAATGGACTGCGATAGAACAGCCGGTTCTTGCGGCTCAGCAGTTTGCGCTCCTCTGCGCGTAAACCGGAATAGCGGCGTTTCAGTTCGCCGGTTTCCCGCAACGCGTCGCGCAGCCCGAAAAAATCCAGCCCCACCAGCAGACGTGCCTTCAGCGTGGTGACATAAAGGATCGAATACAGCCCATTCCCCGTTCCCTGGAGCCGTCCGCTGTCGGCACCGGCGATGGCAAAATCCAGGTCATCCAGATCGCGCCGCTTTGGCGCACGCGTAATGCCGTTCGGGTTGGTGCGGTATCCCACCAGCGGCGTATCGCACATCACGATGCGTTCCGCCTTCAGGTACAGCTGCGGGATTAGCTGAATATCCTCAAAATTGCGTCCCTGAGGAAAACGCATCTCGTCGAATAACGTTTTGCGGTAAATACGCGCCCAGGCAAACCACATGCTGCGATTGAAGCTGTCCGCCAGCAGCGCCATATGCGTGTCGCGATCCTGCGGGGCAGCATTGCCGGGCACAATGGCCAGGGTGCAGTCAGGCTGGATTTGGCCGTTGTTCATCACGGAAAATCGCTGGGCATTGAAAGCCACGATGTCCGCCAGCGGGTTATCCGCCAACAGCCGGCCCAGAATGCTGAAATACCCTTCCAGCAGCACATCGTCGGAATCCAGGAAACCGATATGCCGCCCCTCTGCATGCGCAATGCCGCTGTTGCGCGCCTCGCTCAGCCCCTGGTTATGCTGCCGCAGGATGCTGACCTGCGGTTTCAGTTGCGGGTAACGGCACAACACCTCTTCGGCAATGCCGATGGAATCGTCCGGGCTGCCGTCATCCACAATGATCACCTCCGCCCAATCAGGCAGTTGTTGCAGTACCGAGCAAAGGCACGCCTCAATGTAAGCCTCGACCTTATAGACCGGAATAATCAGGCTCAGGGTGGTTTTCATGATCGGTTATCCTTTCTTTTCTGTTTGACGTTGCACCTCTACCGCGCTGCTGCCCATCGATGACAACTGCGCGTCGATCTGCGTCTTCCCTTGCGCTCGCCAGCCCGCAGGCAGATCGAAACGCGCCGACATCGGCCGATAATAAGGGTTGGCGATCAACACCAGGCCGCGCTCGCCGTTGATAAACAGCCGCGCCGGGATGGCGGTATTGTTGCCCTGCAGCAAGAGGCTTTCGCCAGACAGCAGGTAGGGGTTAAAGCTGACAATCTGCTGCGCTACGCTGGCGACGCCTCGCCAGACAGCATCGAATTCCCGCTGGCTGAAACCGCCGCGTTGGCGCTTGTAGAACAAGTCGGTATAGGAATAAAACAAGATGCCCTTCGCGCCGCCAATCAAGCCCAGCCAGGCCTGATTACGCATCTCCGCCTCGGTGGGCTGGCGCGGTTTACGTTTTGGCGCATAAGCGGCGTGATCCATGATCTGCATCACCAACCAGGCTCCCTTGACCTGACGCGCCACCTGACTGGTGATACGCGTGTATTCCAGGGTGCGCGTCAGATCGGCGTCTCTACCGACCGGGTAAGGATCGCTGGCCAGCACGTCCGAACTGTTGAAATAGGCGTTGAGCGTGCCGGTCTTGTCCAGCACCTGGAACGTCAGGTGATCCGGATCCAGCCGTTTCACCTGCAGGTGTTTTTCTTCAATCTGCGGCACATACTCCGGCCCCAGCTCATCGTTGATGTACCAAGCCAGCAGGTTCGGTTCATGTTTGAACTTTTCGACGTAATTCGCCGTCAGTTGCGGGTAACTCAGTTTGGTTTGCGGCGCGAACCGGGTACCGGGATACAGGTCTTTCAGCGAAAAAATCACCTGCAAGCCATACTGCTGCGTTTTGCGGAAATAACGGCTCGGATCGCCTACGGTGCCATAGTTGTAATTCAGCAGCGTGTTGAAACCGGCATCGCGGATGCGCGCCAGATGCTCATCCGTCGCCATCTCACCGTACATGTAAATGCCGAGCGGGAAGAAACGCTTCCCCTGTTTCAGGGTATAGCCCTGCGCATCCAGCACCACTCTCGGTTGCGGGCGGCCGACGCTGATCGGCATCTCGCTGCGCTGGCTGCGCTGAGTCGCCACGTCCGTCACCTGCTGCTGCAGGCGGTATTCCCCGGCGGCCAGCCCGGCCGGCAGCGTGAACTCTACCTGCTGTTTCCCTTCTATACGGTAACGGCGGCTGTCGCTTTTCACGGCGGCACTTTTTGCGTCGACCAGCGTGCTGTCTACTTGCACCTGCTGCGGATCCACTACCTCGATCAGGCTCGATGCCGCGCCGTTGCCTGCGCGCATCTGGTACAGCGCCGGCGCAACCGGCTGCCGACAGGCGTAAACGTCGTCAAACCAGGCGCTGCCGGTCGTACCGCGGCGCAGATAAACCCCCAGCACCACCTTTACCGCCCGCGCCGGTACCCTGAAATCGCCGGTGACCGGTTGCCAGCCGCTGGTGCCCAGCACGCCCTGCGGGTAGCTACCCGCCAGAAAGCGCCCCTGATCGTCGTAGCTTTCGACAAACACCGTCGCGCCCTGGTTGTCGCCCTTGCCCTTCAGGTTCTCGCCACGCACCCAGGCGCCGAAAGCCAGCTGTTGGCCCGCTTTGACCGATAGCGTCTGCAACATGTTGTGATAGTTGGCCGGATTGTGGTTTTGATAAAACAGGCTGGCCTGGCCGGTATGGCCGCCGGACACCACCTCTGCGGAAGCCAGCGACCAGCCCGCACCACCTTGCTCAAAGCCGGGGTTAGCCAACAGGTTGTCGCCGCAAGGCGCGGCATGGGCCTGCACGGCCAGCCCGACGCCCGCCAACAGGCAGGCGAAAGAGAGCTTGCTGATATTCATTGTCGTTTCATCACTGCGCTGTACAAGTAGGAGAAGAACAGGTAGCAGGACTTCTGGTAGGACAGCCCCAAATGGCGACGATAGATTTGCCACTGCCAATCCGCCGCCTTGATTTTGTTGCCCGACAGCGACTGGGCGGAAAGACGGTAAAAAGCCAGCGGTTCAGGAATGCAGTACGCCAGACGGTTGCGCGCCTTTTCCAGCACCGACAACCACATCACATAATCCTCATGCCCTACCTTGCTCTGGTAGACCTTGCCCACCCGGCGCTGGTTGTACATGCCGGTCAGGTTGCCGATCCAGTTGCTTTTCAGCATGTCCTTGTAGGCGATAATCTCGCCTGCGCCACGGTAGTTTTTCACCAGCGCCGGATCATTTTCGAAGGTGTAATAATGCGAACACACCACGTCGTAACGGTTTGTCTTCAGGACGCTGACCTGGCGCGCCAGTTTGTTTTCGCGCCAGACGTCGTCGCTGTCGCAGAAAGCGATGTAGTCACCGCGCGCCGCCTCAATGGCGATATTGCGGGTTTCGGCCACACCCTGGTTGGTGTTGTTGCGAATGTAGGTCAGACGATCGTGAATGAAGGGTTTAACCACGTCTGCGGTGTTGTCCGTCGAAGCATCGTCGATCACATACAAATGGTAATCCTGATAAGTCTGGTTCAGCACACCCAGGATCGATTCTTTGATAAAACCGGCGGCGTTGTACGCCGGCATGATTACTGACACCTTTTCCATCTTAACCTCCAGCGATAAGCTGTTGCCATTGGGGATATATACGTTCAGGAATGTACTGTTGCGCCCGCTCCAGCGAATGCAGGGAGAAGCGCTTACGCAGCTCGCCGTCAGCGATCAGCGCCAGGGTGCGTTGGCTAAAGGCACCGATATCGCCTTCCGGCACCAGATAACCGTTGCCGCCATCGTCAATCAGCTCGGCAGGGCCGGTCTGGCAGTCAAACGCCACCAGCGGCAGGCCAAAGCTCATCGCTTCAATCAGCACCATAGGCAACCCTTCATAACGGGACGTCATCAACAGCATTCCGGCCTGCCGGTAGTGACTGGCGATATCCGGGGTCGCCGGCAACAACTTCACCTGTTCGCCAAGGCCTGCTGCATCGATTTGCTGCTGCAATGCGGCGCGATCCGGGCCGTCGCCGACGATATGCAACTGCCAGCCCGCCGTTTGTGGCGCCGCCCGCTGCCAGGCCGCAATCAAGCGGTCAAAGCCTTTCTGGTAACACAGTCGCCCCACCGCCAACGCCACCGGCTGGGGCGCCTGTTGCGGCGGTCGTATCGGGAACGGTGAGACGTTCTCAATCACCCGGCATTTATGCTCAGGCACCCAGCGGCTGATGGTGGCCAGATCTTTCTTGGTCAGCAGCACGGTGCGGTCGCCCAGCCGGTAGACCAACACCTTCAGCCACTTCATCGGCCAGGCATACTGATGGAAACTGACGTGTTCGCTCAGCAGCAGACGACTGTGCGGGCACAACAACCGCAGATACGGCACCATGATCGACGAGAGCTTGCCCATAGATACGGTGACTATCACGTCATAGCGGCCACGTCGCAGAAACCGCGCCAGCCGCCAGGGCCACAGCGGTGACCTGCCGGACATGAAGCGCAACTTCACTTCGGGTTCGAGCGGGTAAAACGCCCGATCGCCGCTGATCGACACCAGATCCACCTGATGGCCCAAACGCGCGGACAGCGCATTGGCCAGGCTGCTGGCCACCCGCTCGGTACCGCCTTTTTCGGCGATGTTCTCAATCACGATCGCTACTTTCCGTTGCTGCATGTCATCTCCGAAACCCCTCACGGGCTGTACGCAACAGGCGCCCCCCTAACGGAAACAGACCCAGTCTGGCCAGGCAGTCGCCATACAGTTTGATCGCCTTGAACTTGCTGCTCAGAGCGTGGTGCTCCGCGCGCGATGAGTAATAGTTGAATGCCTGCAGATTCTCGCTGTACAGCGAAGCCAACAGATGCTTGCTGGCAAACCCGCTGATATAGCGACCGCTGGCGTTCAGGTAAGCGTCAATAAACTGTTCACTGGCATCGATGTTCATCCGGCTGCGATCCGTCGCGGCATCGCCGCAACGGATGAACACTCCGAGCCCCTCGTCGAAGGCCACCTTGGCGCCCAGATTGGTGGCATTGACCAAAAACCCCCAGTCCTGGTATTTGTAAAGGAACTCGGGAAACAAAAAACGCCGGTCATCTTTTTTACGCAGGCTGATGGCGGAAGTGCGAATATCGCCCATATCGAGAAATAAAAAATCCGCCCCCGTCGCCCCCTCTTTGTAATCAAATCTATAGCTGCGGATATTCTTGTCATTCACTGTACTGTAATTGCCAAAAACAATGTCCAGTCGGGTGTCATGGTGGTGTTTCAGTCGGCGAATAATATAATTGGTGCTGAAGAAATCCTCCGGTTCCAGAAAGAAAACCACCTCGGCACGCGCCAGTCTGAAGCCGGTATTACAGGATGCTGCCGTGTTACTGCGCACTTTATTTTCATGCAGGCGTGCCCGACGATTAGCAGCCAATAAACTGCGCATTTTTTTCAACTCTTCTGGGTCTGATGCATCATCAACCACAATAATTTCATAATCGAACCCGAAACAGGCGTTGGTCATACGGACTAATGTTGCGGCCAGACTGGCTGAATTATTAAAAGCGGGCATGACAATTGATAAGTCCATTTACTACCTCAACAATATATTATCATCTGGCAAAACAGCGGTAATGCCAGCGGAATAGTTTGTTATCCCAGCATATCCTTGCCCGGTTATCCCCCCCCATCCTGCAGCGATTAAAATACGCGCAGCCTACCGGTCATTTAATTAATCCTGAAAATAACTGCCCCACTCCTGTTCAATGGTTTCTGGCATCAGCCTTTGCAACCCGGCTCCCGGGGTAAACGTCAGTTCGCCAAAATAGATACGCTCTTGCACCTGATAAAAATCCACGCGCACATAAGAAAACTGCTCCGCCACCTGCCGTGCCAGGAGTAGCATTTTCCCCAGCCTGCAGGGTTTATCCATGGGCACGTCACTGTTTGGCACGCCCATGCGGATCTCGGTGCGGTTCCAGTCGGCGTCAAAAAAATCTCGCCGATGGTCGATAAAACGCTGGTAATCTATCTGGATGAAAAACCGAATATCTCCCCCCTGATTAAAGCAGTGGATCTTGATATCATTCGGCGTTTTTCCCTCTTCCAGCAGCATTCTCTCGACCATGATGCATGGCGGGATATCCTTATAATGGCGTTCGCGGTAAACCTGATAAAAACTCTGCCGCAGCCAGCTGTTGGTTAACACCCGTAACTCATTGAAGCTGGTTTGGCTTTTATCGAACACCAATTTGTTATAACCGCTGCCGTGGTTTGCCTTGATCACGAAGGCGTCAGGTAATGCCTGATACATTTCCTCGGTTAATTGATTGCCGTGCGCATAAAGATCGATCAGGTACTCTTTCCCCCACAGCTTTTCAATATAGTCACGCACCCGATACTTGTCGGACAGTTGCGTATATATCGCCAAAGGGTAGATCTTCCTGCGCATTAATTTTTCGCTATATCTTTTCGGCTGAGCCAAATGCGGTATTTTCCGAAAAAACAGAGCGTATTTCAACTGATGATATAACGCGTCGGGTATATTACGGTAAAAACCCTTCACCAGATTATTTAGCATAGATTTCTCGCACCTTCCCTATTAACTGAGGTAAACAACGGTAGCAGGTCAACTGCAATCTCGTAATTTGCCCTCTTCTGAAGAAGCCATTAAGTACAAAAAATGAGATGAACTCCGTTATCAGGGTTGAAACCGCCGCACCTACAATGCCGTAACGCGGTATCAACACCAGATTCATCAGCACGTTGGCCAACGCGGCCAGCGGCATTTTTATCGCTATGAAGCGATACCCTCCAAACAGCACTATCGCCCGATAGGACACGGTGCCCATCACCGAGAACAGCGACGTCACCGAACACAGCGCCAAAATGGTGGCCGTTCCGCTGTAGCTGTCGCCAAACATCAGCGCCACGATCGGGCCTGGGAACAACGATAACAGCAAGATCACCGGCATGGAGAGCGACAGCACCACCAGATACAGCAACCGGATACGTCCTTCCTGTTCGGCCAATGTGCGGGCATTCGCCACGCCCGGCATCATTGAGGTAATCAAGGCAATAGGGACGAATATCCACCCCTGGCTCAGGGTAATCGCCGCGCTGTACAAGCCGACGCTGTGCTCGCCCAGAACGTTGCCGATCATGATCTGATCGATACGCGTGTAGACGACGATCGACAGCCCGGAGACCGCCAGCGGCAAACCTACCTTTAACAGATAACGACCATAGCGCCGCTTGTGACGCCCGCTGATCGCCCGCATACCACCCTGCTCGCGGCGAAACAGTACCCAACGCGCGGCGTACGGGATCAGGCTGCTCACAACATACGGCACGGCAAACCATTCCAACGGCAATTTGGCATGCACCAGTGCCAGCCGCAGAATGATTGACAGCAACAGAGCCAGGTTGTTGATCAGCGTGTTCAGCTTCGATTTCAACAGCGCGTCGTAATAAATCTTGTAGACGTCCTGAATAGAGAAATACGCACTGGCAAGCATCAACAACATCATGATCTGGCTGGTACGATCCTGCGTCAGCACAGCCCAGGCCATCAGCGGCACGGCGATCAGCGCAAAAAGCTGGCGCCGCAAACGCATCGAAGCCATCATCAGCCGAATACCGCTGCGCCGCCGCTTGGCGACCCGGTTAAACAACACCGCATCCGCCCCCAGTTGTACCAGCGGCACGGCAATGGCGATCACTGACAGCAGATAGTTAATCAGCCCGTATTGCGCCGGCCCCAGATAACGCGCTACGTACACCGAAACGAAAATCCCCGAAAGGCTCAGCGATATCCGTTCCAACATCAGCCACAGGGAGTTCATCAGCATCGCTTTCATGCGCGACTACACCTTTTCCTGATGGCTGGGGTAAGCAAAAGCGTAGTAGCCGGCATCGGTGGCGGTTTTTTTCACCATGCCGTTCAGGATCACCCCTTTAATCGCCACGCCGTTCTGCTCGAAACGACGAATGCTGGTTTCGATCTGCCGGACGGTGTCGATCTCAAAACGCACCACCATCAGCGCGGTGCCGACATGGTGACCCACGATGGCGGCGTCGGTCACCGCCAGCACCGGCGGCGTGTCGATCAGCACCAAATCATAGTTCTGCCTCGCCCACTGCAGGAAGTCGGCAAAACGCTGATGCATCAGCAGTTCGGACGGGTTCGGCGGCACCTGGCCCCGCGGCACAAAATCCAGATTGGCGATAGCGGTTTTCTTCACCGACTGATCTGGCGCAATCAACCCGGACAGCATGTCCGACAAACCGCCCTTGGCGCTGTTGTTGAACCAACGGTGCAGGAATCCTTTGCGCATGTCTGCGTCGATCAACAGTACTCGTTGGCCTGCCTCGGCGATTACCACCGCCAGATTGGTGCTGGTAAAACTTTTCCCGCTGGCGGGGCTGGCGCCGGAGACCATCAGGATGTTGTTTTTGGCCTCCATCATGGCGAAATGCAAACTGGTACGCAGGCTGCGGATGGCTTCGACGGACAAATCCCCCGGCTCTTCCTTGGCCAGGATCGGCAGCTTGTCACCGCTGTTTTTGAGCAGTAGCTGCTGTTGAGTGCGGTTACGTTTTTGCTGCCACGGCGACAGCGGAACCGTGGCATACACATTGATACCGCGCTTTTCCAACGCCTCGGTGTCACTGACGCCGCGTTGGAGCGCCGCGCGCAATACCACAACCGACGCCGACAGCACGCCCCCCATCAACAGCGCGAAGAACACGATCATCGCTTTTTGCGGTTTTAGCGGCCGCAGACCGCTTTCCGCCTCATCGATAATGCGGATATTGCCCACGGTGCCCGCTTTGCTGATGCTCAATTCCTGCTGCTTGTTCATCAGTTGCATGTATACCTGCTGATCCACCTGCACATCGCGGGTCAAACGCAGAATTTCCTGCTGCGTTTTCGGCAGCGTCTGTACCTGTTTGCCGAGCCGCGCCTTTTCCGCCTCCAGCGTGGCGCGCTTTTCCAGCAGTGCACGATAGGCCGGATGCTCGCGGGTATAAAGTTTTGAGATTTCCGCTTCTTTGAAGGTCAGCTCATTCAACTGGGCCTCCAATTGAACCTGAGTATCCAGCACCGATTTGGCTTCCAGCGTCAGGTCCACCGAGTCGTTCTGCTGGCGAAACTGGTTGAGCTGATTCTCGGCATTGTTGAGCGACGTCTGAGTGCGCGGCAGCTGTTCGTGCAGGAAGGCCAGCATGCGCTGCGCTTCCTCGGTTTTACGATCCACATTCTGTTGCAGATAGTTATCGGTGATGCTCTTGAGCACCGCTTCGGCGCGCTGCGGATCCTCGCCGGCCAGGTTGAACGTCATAATGCCGCTTTCCTTGCCGCCAGGAGCAACGTCAAGCAGGTTGCGAAGATCATCCACCGCCTGCTGGCGCGGCACGTTGACCACGCTAAACTCGGTGCCCGGCAATGCCTCCAGCGCAGTGACGTTCATCGCCCAGGCGCCTTGCTTCAGCGGTTGTCCGACGGTGCCGCTGAACAAGTTCTTCCCTTCATGGCTCAGGCTATAACGTTGCTTATCCTGCACGGTCAGGGTCAGTTCCTGGCCCTGCATCGCAGCCGGTACCGTCATCCCTGAGATGAGCAAGACCGGTGGCGGTTCGCCGCTCAGGCGGGCCAGTCCCTTGCCGAACAGCGGAAAGTAATCCGGGCTGATGCGTACCGTCAAACCGAGATCGTCCACGGTTTTGCCAATCACGTAACGTGATTTCGCCAGCGAAACTTCATCTTGCGTCGCCGAATTCTGCCCAGCCGACCCGAGCGAGTTGTCCAGCGTTTCGCGCAGCAGCGAATCGCCCGAAAGCTGTTTTTCCACCTGCACCAGCGCGGTCGCCTGATAGATCGGCGTCGCCATCAAGGCATAGGCACAGCCCAGGACACCGGCGACGCCGGTCACCAGCAAAATGCGCCAGCGGTTGTCCCACAGCGGGCCAATCAGCCGTTCCCAATCCAGTTTCTCGTCCTGCTCGGCCATCACAATCGGCATTGCATTATTCTTCATCATCGGTGTTCCTTAAGTCAGCGTGGCGGGGTTACCAGTTACGCACCCGCAACGTGGCCTCACTGAGGTCGTTAAAGCTGGAAATCGTCGGTACCAGCTGGCTTATCAAGCGGTTCCAGCGCGCAATCGGCGCTGCGGTGACGTACACCACGTCGTAAGGTTCCAGCTGAAATTCCGTGCCCATCGCCAGTGCAGCAGCATCAGACAGGTCGAACTGGTACAACGACGCCAACCGCTGCGGCTGTTTGCCGCCGTTCGGGCGGATCACGAACACGCCGGTGGCATCGGCCACCGTCTGGCTGATGCCCTCTGAACTGCCCAACGCCTCCGTCAACGTCATGCCGCTGCGGTCCATTTTCAGCGTCGCCTGTTTACCGACCTCACCCATCACAAACACTTTCAACTCGTCATTGCGCGGCACATACAGAATGTCGCCTGGCTGCAGCAGTTGGTTCTGGCCGGTATCACCGCGCTGCATCAACGCCTGCAAAGAGATTGGCTGTTCCTTGCCCTGGTGAGTCAGCACCACGTTGCGCCAGTCGGCGTTGTCCGTCAGGCCGCCGGCGGCGTTAATCGCATCGAGAATGGTCAGCGGCACGTTGGTCACCGCCTGCTGTCCTGACGTTTTCACTTCGCCGGTCACATACACTTTCTGCGAGCGGAAAGCGGCAATGCTGACGTCCACCTGCGGGCTTTCCACATAGCGCGCCAGCCGGTTGGCGATCTGATTGCGCACTTCGGTGACGGTTTTTCCCGCCACCTGCACCCGGCCGATATACGGGTAGAAGATCGCCCCGTCGGCATGCACCCAGTTGCCGGTATCGCTGGCGCTGCGGTATTGGCCGGCAGGCGTTGTCAGTTCCGGATGGTCCCAAACGGTGACGTTAAGCACGTCGCCGACACCGATACGGTATTGGTAACTCTGCAAGCGCTGGTCCAGCGCCGGGTTTGGCCGGGCCACCGGCTCCACGCGGCGCATTTTTTCCAGCAGCATCGGCGTTACGCGATACACCTGGACCTGCTTATCCAAATCGAAGTCTTCATCCTGCTGGATAACTTTGGCTTTCCCTTGAGTAGGCAGGTGTGAACCTGGAAACGTCGTGCAACCGCTGAGCAACGCGGTGGACAACACCAGCGGCATCAAATGAGGTAAGTGAAGGTTCATGACAGTACCGTGAAAAAACGGGCCGCCGTTGCGGCCCGTGGGAGGATTAACGATCGGCGGTAGGGTTATCGGTAAAAATCGGTGCCTGGCGCGGTTCATGCAACATGACAAAATAACCGAAGAAGCAAAGTACAAAGGCCACCAGCATCTGGTAGTCCGGCAGTTGCAGGACCTCGCTGCAGATACCGACGCAGGCCAGCGTCACCGCCAACATGCAGCTCATCCCCAGCGCCTGGCGCGCATTGAGACCACGCCGCATCAGGATGTGATGCAGATGATCGCGACCGGCCTTGAACGGGCTCTGACGGCGCAGCAGTCGGCGCACCATGACCGTCACCATGTCCATCAATGGGATAGCGATCAACCACAGCGCGGTCACTGGCCGTATGACAGCGTCCTGCCCCTGGGTGGCGACGATCAGCAACCACAGCACGCTGAAACCAATTACCATGCTGCCGGCATCGCCCATGAAAATTTTGTTGCGTGGACCGAACATGCTGAGATTAAACAACAGATACGCCGCCAAGGCCGCGATCAGGCTCAGGCACCACATCGCCAGTTCTTCCTGCCCCGCCAGACCAAACAGAATCGCCAGTGCGATAAAAGTGACGCAAGACAGCGCGCCAAGCTGGCCGTCGATGCCGTCAACCATGTTATAGGCGTTAATCGCCCCCCATACCGCCAGCGGCGTGATCAGCAAGGCTATGTAACCCAGCATCAGCTCCTGATGACCCCACAGATAGCCGAAGGAAGTAAGTTGCATCCCTGCCACCAGCATCATCGCCAGCGCGATCCCTCCCTGCACAATGACGCGCGGCGCCACCGGCAGATCAAAACGGTCATCAAGCACACCCAACACCACTAACGCCGTGACGCATAACAGATAGATATTGCTGTGCGGCAACCATTCCGGTTGCCAAAACGTCACCAGCATAATGGTGAGATAAATGGCTATTCCGCCAACCAGAGGTATATGCCCCTGATGACGCTTGCGGGCACTGGGTTTATCCACTAATCCCACCGCCAGCGCAGCACGGCGTGCAATAACCACCAGCGTAAGCGCCAAAATAAATATTATGCTAAGTTGATATAACATTATTCCTCCAGCGAATAAGCACGCTACCGCCCTTGAGTTACAGCTCCCAATGCGCTATTAACAAAAACAAAATTGACATCGCCAGGATATAAGTCAGCATAAGCTCATCCTGTTAACTACAGATTTATCCGAAAAATAAAAGGCGTTAGCGCATGAGAAATATATCTCTAGGAAAACTCATGCTTAATGGTTCTTTCGATTGCCAAATTAAGTTCAACCGGTGCCTCGAAATTGTTTTGCACATTGCTTTTAAATTGTGTTCTGGCGCAGAATTTTTGTACTCTAACCCGGCTAATAGGGAATTTACGGTGACTTATTTTACTCACCACATCCAATGCCGTAGCGCCGCAGATCCCAAATATATAAGGGATCCGAATAGTCTTGTTCTCTCTGCCCAATGAAGACGAAATAACGTCGACCAGTTGGTTCATGGTGAAATCCGGTTTATCAACATAATTGCTGACCTGATAACTGGCCTGCTGGTCAAGCGCATGCTCCAGCCTGGCTGCAATATTCTCGACATAAGCCATGGATTTCATATTATTGCCGCTGCCAATCATTACGAAACGGCCGCTGGCGATCTGACGGAACAGGTTATAAACGTTGCCGCGATTATTTTCGCCGAATACCACGGTCGGACGGATAATGGTCAACTTATTGTCACCGTCGGCCTTGCGCCAGGCTTCGTAGACATACTCCGCTTCCAGCTTGGATTTACCGTAATGGTTAAAGGGTTCAAAACGCCCTTCTTCGCCGGTTTCCTGGGTAACGAACCCGTAGACCGCTACGGATGAGGTAAAAATAATCTGCCTGATATTCAGCGAAGATGCAGTCATGCAAACATTACGCGCGCCCTCGACATTAACCTGATAATACAGTGAGATCGGGTCAACATTATCCTGATGTTCTGCCGCAAGATTAATCACGGCATCACACCCCGCCAGTGGTTGCAGCAAGGTCTGCGGCTGGGTTACATCGCCAAACTGATAGAGTTCCGGAAAATGTTCGCTTTGTTTCTTGTCTACAATCGTCAAAATCAGATCGTTACGCGCACTCAGGCGCTTAACCAAACGCGTTCCGATAAAGCCGGAACCCCCGATGATAGCTACTTTACGCTTATCCATATTTGTCACTCAGCCAAGTTTTCCATTAATTCCCACCGCAGAATTGAGGCGAGACGCTTAATACGCGTTAGATCATGGAAACCAGACTGAACAAATCGGCCCAAGCTTTCAAATAACAAATAATGAAATAACAATATTTGCTGAATGTAAAATTATGGGGAAAGATGAAATGTCGGCGTAGACTAATTTTTAACTTCGTAAGCAACCTGATATTGAATGGTTTTATTCGGCAGAATAAGATTAATCTTACCTTTACCCTTGGCCTCTGAAATTTCGTATTTCACCGGCTGTTTAAACTTCCCCTGTTTGGGATCGACGCACTCGATAGTCGCCTGCTCCAGGCTTTCGCCCTGATAAAGGCAAAGCAGCGTTTGCGGGCCGTTAGATTGGGGGTTGTTCAGCGTCAGCGTAAGCACCACGCGGGTATTGTTTTGTATATCATTGATGATCGGTGGACGAGTTTGGTTCCCCAGCACATAGGAAAAATGTGAAATAATCAGCAGTGAGACAAACACCGACAGATACTTCACCACTCTGACGGCAGGAACGGAGAAAAAACCCGCCGACGCAGTCATTTTATTTCTTATTGTCGTATTTTTCAGCGGTACTGATACCACAGCAACAGGTGGCCCGGAACTCGTAATCGCTTCCTCGTGCGTGTCTATTTTCTCGGCGCTAATTTCATCATCTTTATTTCCATTTTCAGAAAATTCCGCTTGAAAATCTTCGTTAATATTCCCAGAAACGCTCCATATTTCATCAGCACCATATTCATCCTCCTCCGATATAAAGTGAAAAGCGGCCTTGTTTTCCACCTTATAACCCAGGCGCGGTATCGTTCTGATAAGCGTATGTTCAACATCACCTATTTTCTGACGAATTGATTTAATTGTTTGATTTATCGTCGAATCTGAACAATAAGTCCCTTTCCATATATTTTCTATAATTTCCGTACGACTAACCAGTTCAGGGGATCTGGCGACCAGAAGTGAAAGTATCTGATACTCCTTCCAACGCAGGCGGAACTTTTCCCGGGAAGGTGTCAGAACATCTAGATTCCTAATCTTTATTCTTTTATCAAGATTCACTTTTAATTTCCTTAACGTGCCTGTCCTGCACACTTTGTATAGAAATATGAAAAAATGTTCAAGAAATTAAATGTAAACTCAACAGGTTGCATTCATTAGATGTTTATTTTTATAAAAATTCGCTGATTTCATTTTTTACATCACCTCGAATACCAAAGATCCGATTCTCAGAATGTTCTCTTTTTCCCTGTTGGTAACATGGTTTCTTTGCATGTTTACCGGCAATAAAAATCAGCCAACAGACTGATTTGAAACAAAAACTCTATATATGTTATAACTTTGTTGGTTAAGTGAAATTGTGAAATTCACCCGAAAGCCTGTAAGTATCACCTGTTTTTCCACCTAATCCGATTGCCAGATAGCCTACAAAAAGCCAGCGAAAACAGAATGAGAGTTATCTGATTTAATCACTCCATGAAACAAAGCACCAAATACAAAGACATATTTTCAATTTGGCTACACAACCTTCAAATAATGAAGATATCTGTCACTCACCATAACAGGCTATGTCACCAGCATGCTTTATTTCTGTAAAAATTCCGACAATAAAATGAAAATCACGCTAACAATAATACTGTGGGGTATTCTTGATTGAAAAACATGAAGTGAGAGATGCACCTATTAAAAAAGGGAAATTCAGCATGGGGAAATAAGAATATTACCTAAAGGCGGGGAATTTCACTGAGGAAAAACAAATTACGCGGAGAGAAAAAGAGACAGTCCCTCCCCTGTCGGGGAGGAACAAACCTCATCAGGCCGTTTTTTTACGGCCGTACACAGCCCAGGTAATCACCACGCATAACAGGTAAAACACCAGGAAAATTTTCATCGCACCCGCCGGTGAACCGGTCAGCGCCAGGGAAGTGCCAAATGCTTTCGGAATAAAGAAACCGCCGATGGCGCCAATCGCCGAGATAAACCCCAGAGCGGCTGCGGAATCGGTTGCAGCTTCGCGCTGTGCGCTTTCGTCGCTCCCGCCTCGAGCCTTAACCCGCTCAAGGGTAATTTTACGGAAGATCACGGCGATCATCTGGAAGGTCGAGCCGCTGCCCAAACCGGCGGTAAGAAACAACAGCATAAAGACACCGTAAAACGCAATAAAGGAACCCGCATGCCCGGCCCCCGGTAAGGTCAGGAACAACAGTGCGGCAAACACCGCCATCAACACAAAGTTAATCAGCGTGACGCGAATACCGCCAAACCGATCGGAAAGCGCACCGCCTACCGGCCGTGCCAGGGCGCCAAGGAACGGGCCGAAGAAGGCATAATGCAGGATCACCACGTCCGGAAACTGCGTCTTCGACAGCATGGCGAAACCGGCGGAAAAACCGATGAAGGATCCGAAAGTGGCAAGATACAGCAGGCTCAGCATCCACAGATGGCCGCGCTTGAGCACCGGCAACTGTTGTCTGAGCGAGGCCTTCGAAGCCGCCAGGTCGTTCATGCCGAACCACGCCGCCAGCGTGGCGACCAACAGAAACGGCACCCAGATCCATGCGGCGTTCTCCAGCCACAGTTGGCTGCCGTCCGGCTGAACCTGACCCGTGCCGCCAAAAGCGCCGAACATGGCGATGGAGATCGCCAACGGGGCCACCAGTTGCATCACGCTGACGCCCAGATTGCCCAGCCCGCCGTTCAAGCCTAATGCACCGCCCTGCCTGGCCTTTGGAAAGAAGAAACTGATGTTGGCCATGCTGGAGGCAAAGTTGGCGCCGGCGAAGCCGCACAGCAGAGAGATGATGACAAAAATGCCATAGGTAGTAGAGGTATCCTGAACCGCAAACCCCAGCCACAGGCAGGGTACCAGCAGTAAACAGGTGCTGATTGCCGTCCAGCGGCGGCCGCCGAACAGCGGGATCACAAACGAATAGGGTACGCGCAGAATGGCACCCGAAACGGAAGGCAGCGCGGTGAGCAAAAAAAGCTGGTCGGTAGTGAAATTGAAGCCAACCTTGTTCAGATTGACCGCAACCGCGCTGAACAACATCCAGACGCAGAAGGCCAATAACAGACAAGGAACGGAAATCCACAGGTTGCGGCTGGCGATAGCCTGGCCACGCTGTTGCCAGAACGCGGCGTCCTCAGGCTGCCAGTTCTGAATAACCGCACCTGTTTTTTTTGATGATGACGTTGCAGATTGCGACATAAAAACCTCAGAGACAGGATGATAACTTCGCACACCCTAGGTGGCCCCCTCCCGAGCAAAGTTGATGTAAATCAACCCGGATGCAGGTAGCCCTGCGCGGTAAACGTACCGACATCCCTTTATGAGTAAGCGGCGATTCCAGATAATATATTTATAAATCAATTTGTTAAAATTGATATAACGCCTCTGCCGCCCACCTGCAACGGCGCGCGGAAACTAAGAAGTACTTCGTTAGAGGTATGGGGTTGCCTGCAAGGATGGTGAAAAATGACGCCAAATCGTTACCGCCTTCGCTGGCACCGCCTGCTTTCGCCCTCTGGTTTCCAGCCGTCGCCACACTCTACCTCCGGGGATCCAAGCAACATGAAACGCCTGTTGGCTCCACTTTCCATCGTTAACCAGGTCGCCGTGCTGATGATACTGCTAGGCATATTGGGCATTGCCGGAATGGGCATTTCCGCCTGGATGTCGCAGAGCATTCAGGGCAACGCGCATGCCATCAATAAGGCCGGCTCGTTGCGTATGCAGAGTTATCGCCTGCTGTCGCAGGTTCCGCTGGATGCTCGCAGCGAAGCGCTGATCCGCGAACTGGATCAGGATCAAGACAGTCCCGATCTTCAGCGTTCGCTGGAACAAGAGGAGATGACTGAACAATTTCAGACGCTGCATGATTATTGGCAGCTAACCCTGCTGCCGCAGTTGCGTCAGGCTCGGCACCCGGACGAGGCTGCGCCGCAGGTCGCGCATTTCGTCACCCTGCTGGATAAGCTGGTGTCCGACATTGACCACCAGACCGAACGGCGGCTGTTGATGGTGACGCTGGTCCAGGCGGGATTTATCGCGCTGACCCTGCTCTTGTTGGTCGGTACCATCTGTTACCTGCGCCGTCGTCTGCTGCATCCTTGGCGGCAACTGGTGGCGATGGCGCTGTCGGCGGGCCGCGGCGATTTCAGCCGGCGTTTTGCCCAACGCGGCCACCAGGATGAGATGGCCTCGCTCGGCGGCGCGTTAAATACCATGTCCGACGAACTTTCCGCCATGTACAGCGGGCTGGAGCTGCGGGTGGCGGAAAAAACCGCCGACCTGCAACAAAAAAACCAGGTGCTGAGCTTCCTTTATAAAGCCAGCCGCCAGTTGCACGGCAATGAGCCGCTGTGCAGTCGCCTGACGCCGATACTCAATCAACTGCAAAGCCTGACGCCGCTGCGCGCCATTCAGGTTCGCCTGTACGAGAACAACAGTCAGGAACAATTTGTACAATTGAGCGGCAACCTGCCGCTACGACCGGAATATTGCACCAACCCGGTCTGCAGCGCCTGCCTGAACGATGACGGCCAACAACACGCCCATCATCCTTCACTGAGCTGGCGTTTAAGCGACAAACTGGGCGATTACGGGGTGATCGTCGCACAACACTCGCCGCAACGGCCGCTAAATGACGATCATCGCCAGTTGGTTAACACGTTGGTAGAACAACTGACCAGCGTGTTGGCGATTGAACGCCAGGTCGATCATCAGCAACAGCTGATGCTGATGGAAGAGCGCGCAGCGATTGCACGTGAGCTGCATGACTCCATTGCCCAGTCGCTGTCGTGCCTGAAAATGCAGACCGGTTGCCTGCAAATGCAGGGTGCGGAGCTCTCGCCCGCCAACCTGGCGCTGGTGCAACAGATGCGCGAAGAGCTGAACATCGCCTACCGCCAACTCCGCGAACTGCTGACCACGTTCCGTCTGCGCCTGACCGAGCCGGGGCTGCTGGCGGCGCTACAATCAACGGTACAGGAATTTAACCAGCGGCTCGGCGTTGCCATTGATCTCGATTACCAGTTGACGCCACGCACGGTGCCTTCTTATCAGGCTATTCACCTGTTGCAGATTGCCCGCGAAGCGTTAAGCAACATAAATAAACATGCCCAGGCCAGCCGGGTAAGCATTCAGGTGGTCAATCGACGAGGCGAAGTTACCCTGAGCGTCTGCGATAACGGACGCGGGCTGCCGGAAGAGACCTTCCGCCCCGATCACTATGGCCTGATAATTATGCGCGATCGCGCCAAAAGCCTGCACGGCCACTGCGAGATTTTACCCTGCAGCGGCGGCGGCACTGAAGTCCGGGTGGTATTCAAACCGGACAACCACGCCATCGATTAATGAGAGAAACCATGACGACTGAAACCGCTGCCACCATTTTACTGATTGATGACCATCCGATGCTGCGTAATGGCGTAAAGCAGTTGATCGCTATGGACCCACGCCTGCAGGTGATTGCCGAAGCCGGCAATGGCGAACAGGGCGTTGCGCTGGCCGAAGAGCACGATCCTGATCTGATCCTTCTCGACCTGAACATGCCGGGCATCAACGGTCTGGAGACGCTGGATCGCCTGCGCATGACCGCGCTATCGGGCCGCATCGTGGTGTTTAGCGTCTCAAATCACGAAGATGATGTGGTCAGCGCTCTGAAACGCGGCGCCGACGGCTACCTGCTGAAAGACATGGAGCCGGAGGATCTGCTGAAGGCCATGCATCAGGCGGCGGCGGGCCAGATGGTGTTAAGCGAAGCCCTGACGCCGATCCTGGCCGCCAGCCTGCGTGAGAACCGTCCCAGCGCCGAACGCGATATCCAGCAACTGACGCCGCGTGAGCGCGATATTCTGAAACTGATCGCCCAGGGTCTGCCGAACAAAATGATTGCCCGCAGGCTGACGATCACCGAGAGTACCGTCAAGGTGCACGTCAAACACCTGCTGAAAAAAATGAAGCTGAAATCGCGCGTTGAAGCCGCCGTCTGGGTGTTGCAGGGGAAAAACGGTTAATCGCCGCCGTTCAGTGGCCCGGTCTGCGCCGGTATCGCCGGCGTTTGCAAGGTTTTCGCCGGCGGCAACCCCTCGTCGGTGCCGGAAGACAGCGTCAGGGGCTGCGTCACGTGCAGTTGGATCCAGTTGGATGTCACTAACTGGTGTTTATCGTCTTCCAGCGTAACCGATAAAGAGTAACTGTTGCTTGCGCCCGAAGAGGCATCCCACTTAGGCACAATCAGGCTCCAGCCGTGCGGATCGTTACCGTTTTGCGGCGGTGTCAGGCTCAGAGCCTGGGTATCCCCTTGCCAACTGACGCGGGCGATTTTGTTGGCCGCTTTAATTTCAAGCGCCAGCGGCAGCGTTTCCCCTTCCCTCAGGCTCCACGGCGGCGTAGCCAAAAACACCTGCAGCGTTTTGCGTTGTCGGAACGCCAACACCGGGACATTTTTGCGTTCGATATTGTCATAGCGGCTGCCGCGCAGCGACTTGGCCTGCGCAACGTACTCTGGCGATATCTGTTTCACCAGGGGGACACCAAGCCGGTAACTCAGCGCCAGCTCGATCTGATCCTGGCTCACTCCGCCTTCGCCCATCTTGTGCAGCGCTTTCACCGTCACCAGCGGCACCGGCGTGTAATTCACCCCGAACTGCATGGCACGCGGATCGCTTTGCTTTTTACCGCTGCCGAACAGATCGACATTCTCCCCCCAGTACTGCTCATAGCTGAGAGAACCGCCAATCTGGCGGTAGAATGGCAGGTATCCTTGAGTGGTAATGTCATAACCGCTCGCCGGCCGGCTGAGGAACACCGCGTCATTTTTCTGCTGCGCCAGCGCCGACAACGGATAGTAATAATTGGCGGAAAAGCGCAGGAAATCGCCCCAGGCTTCGGCGCCCACGCTGGCACGGTTGTGCCGGCGCTCAAAATCGCTGTCGAGCACCGTGTTGTACCCCAGCAGCCAATTCCCGGCGACCCAGCGTTGCCCGATCCCCAGATTGCCCAGCGAACCGTCATTTTGCTGCAAAAGACCGAGCTGGCTGTAGGTCAGCAAGCCGTTGACGTCATACAGCGGGCTGAACAACTGGCCGCTGCTGCCGGCAAAATCCCCCTGGTTGGACACCGCCAGCGACAGTTTGGCAGTGCCCAGCGGCGATAACAGCTCCTGCGCTTGCTGCTGCAAGACGTCGTTTGCCTGGCCCAACACATAGTTCTCGGCGCGGGTGCGCACCTGCTGGCCGGAAACGTTATTCAAATTACGTTCACCCAGCTGTTTGGCCATCGTGGCCCACTCTTTCTCACGCGCAGCGTCGTCCTGGGCGTTGCCGCCAAGCTCGGGTAAATCATTGCCCGATGAATGAGCGAGCGAATCGGGTGCCGGCGGGGATTCAGCCTGGGCGGGTAACGCGCCGCAAAACCAGACGAGTGGCCACATCAGTAGCGCCGCCGGTAAACTGCCGGTGAAGCGAGGGAGAAAATGAACGGCTTTTTTCACTCTGTAACGTGTTTTTTGTATAACGTGAGTCATTACTCTGTCGCCATCCCCTCATCCGGAGGGCAAGGCGCATCAATCCTTTTTTTGCTGCGGCCACTCCAGGCGGCAGACAACTCAACCTTCGCACACTCTAACACAGGGCATTTATCCCCTTTCAAGGGCCCGGCGCCAAAGCGCATCATGAATACCCAAGCCTAGTCGATTTATGATGAGAAACCATCGGATAAACCTCAGTTATTCATGTGACAGCGTAACAAAATCATCACCTCCGCAGAGGCGATGGCATCAAGCCATAAAAATGCCCGGTTCCGAGCCACCAAAAGGAGTGAATTCACTTTATTTCACCTGAAATTTTGCCGAAAAAAACGTCAGACGGAAATCAACGGGACCAATAATGTCTTGATTATGCGCAGCAATACGCAATTTTTTGCTATCCCTCTTTTGGCTGAACAATGCTTTGCGGCCAAGATCGCAATGCCAACCATTGATGGCATCATTTTTCCCTATCAACCGCATTTTGCCGTTATTTTGAACGCTAATTTCAGCTCGACAAGGACGTTTTATGCTCGATGACGCGCAACACGATCTCTGGCATCGCTGCCTGTTTATCCCGGCCCTGCTGCTTGCTGCAGCCATCGCTACGCGGTTGATTCACTGCGTATCGGCAAGCCTGTTGGGACCCTCACCAAAGCAGGCGCGCTGGATAATGGGGGCTGCCGTTTGCGCCGGGCTGGCGGCATTGCCTTTCGGCATGCCGCTCCTGCACCGCGTGGTATTGCTGCCGGTGGCGGCGGTATTGATCGCGTTGGCGTTTATCGATTGGCGGCACCGTTTGTTGCCGGATCGCCTGACACTGCCGCTGCTATGGGCCGGGCTGCTGGTTAACCAGCAAGGCTATTTCACTTCGCTGGCGGAGGCGGTGTCAGGGGCCGTCGTCGGTTATCTGTCGCTGTGGCTACTGAACGCGGCCTATCGCCGCCGTCATCAACGGGATGGCATTGGGCAAGGAGATTTTAAACTGTTGGCGGCATTAGGCGCCTGGGTCGGCTGGCCCGCCTTGCCGATGTTGGTCACCGGTGCGGCGGCGACGGGATTATGCGCAGTGGCCATTACCGGCCTGATGCGTAAACCCGGCTGGCAAACTCCGCTGCCGTTCGGCCTGTATCTGGCGGCGGCGGCCTGGCCATTGCTGCTGTCGACGGCCGGCAAGGGAATAGCGCCGTTCAACGGGGTATAACGCTAAATTTCACCTTATTTCACTCTGGCGACAGATTCGCACAGGGCCATTTTACCGCTGTTATAGCCCACTGTCGGTACGGCTGTTATGGCGATGCTTCACCTGCACCGCTATCCTTTGGCTAAGCCAAAACGGGGTTTTGCCTAAATCAATACGGGAGGTTATATGATCGGTCATGGTTTATCCGCACTCGCGCTCGGCGCGACGTTACTGACGGGGTCACTGTCATTCGCGGCGCAGGCGGCCGGCACCTTTACCCTCACCTCGTCGGCGTTTCAGGATGGCGGAAGGCTGGCGCAAAAATATGCCGGCGCGACGCCGGGCAATGCCAGTTGCACTGGCGATAACGTTTCACCGCCGCTGAACTGGGCCAACCCACCGACAGGCACCCAAAGTTTCGCGTTGCTGCTGTCCGATCCCGAAGGGCGCAGCGGCCTTGGCGTCAGCCATTTGGTGGCCTACGGCATTCCCGTCTCGACCAGCGGCTTCGCCGAGGGCGATCTCACCCTGGGCAAAGGCTTTGTTGGCGGCAAAAACTCGCCGGGTACTGCGGTTTATCACGGCCCTTGTCCCCCGGCCGGTTCAGGGTTGCACCACTATACTTTCGTGCTGATCGCCACCGATCTCCCGCCCCATGCATTTGGCCCAGGCTTAACGCGCGAACAACTCCTGGAAAAACTGCAAGGCCACGCCAAGGGTGGCGCGGGCCTTATCGGCCGCTTCGGCCAATAGTCGTTCAGACCGCCAACGCCTCTGCCGGGGTCTCCGCGGTCACCGCCGCAGCGCGGTACAGGCTGACCACCTCACCGATCACCAGCAGACTGGGTGAAACCGGCCGCTGTCGAGCTATGATCGCCGGCAGTTCGCCCAGGGTGCCGATCAATACCCGCTGCTGCGGCTGGGTGCCGCGTTCAATGATCGCCAACGGCATCTCCGCCGCCATACCATGACGCAGCAGCTGTGCGGCGATGGTTTCACTCAAGGCCAGCCCCATATAAAACACCAGCGTCTGCCCCGAGCTGACTAATCCCCGCCAGTCCAGATCCACCTCGCCGTTACGGCAGTGGCCGGTAACAAAACGTACTGACTGCGCATAATCCCGGTGGGTTAACGGAATACCGCTTGCCGCCGCGCAGCCACTGGCGGCGGTAATGCCCGGCACGACATGGCAGACCACGCCATGACGCTGCAACCAGGCCATCTCCTCGCCGCCACGACCAAAAATAAAAGGGTCACCCCCCTTCAACCGCACCACCCGATTACCGGCCTGCGCCAGCTCTACCAGCAGTTGTTCGATCTCCGATTGCGCCAGAGTGTGGCAGCGCAGGGATTTGCCCACGTCGATACGCAACGCCTCCGCAGGCAGCAGCGCCATCACCGCCGGAGAAACCAGTCGATCAAACACCACCACGTCCGCCTGCTGGAGAACCCGCAGCGCCTTCAACGTCAGCAACTCGGCATCCCCCGGCCCGGCACCGACCAACCATACTTCGCCCCGGCGCACCGGCTGGCGACGATCCCCAGCCAACATCAGCATTTCAAATGCCTTCATTGCATCTCCTCCACTATGCCACCCGTTGGGCCGCATGCTGTTGAATCAACTTTTTCAGTTCCGGCAAACAAGAGCCGCAGTTAGTGCCGCATTGCAGACGCTCGCCCAATTCACTGGCGCTATGGCAGCCCGCCTGAATCGCCGTAATAATGCGATTCTCGCCCACGCCGAAACAGCTGCAAATCGTCGCCCCGGCCGCCGGCTGCCCTGCAGCCCCTCGCCCCGCTAACAACGCCAACCGCTGCGGTCCACCGACCGGCGGCTGTGCAAAAGCGCTCAGAATTGCCGGTCGATCGAGCATCGGAGCCTGTTGGCGAACATAAAACGCCAGTTGCACCTCGTTCTGACGCCAACCAATGACGTGCAAACCGCGTTGGGCCAGTTGCGCGGTTTGCAGCGTCAGCCCCGCCAAGGGAAAATGCCGCCGTAACCAGCCCTGCCAGTCTTCGATCGGTCGTTGCCCGGCCATGATGTAGTGGGTCAGGCCGTCCTGCGCTACCCGGCTCCAGTAAATGCCCGCCGGTGGCGCTACCTCGGCGCGCAGGAAAATCTCCGCCTGCCAACTCGTCGGCCACGGGCTGACCCGTACCGGCGCATGTTTGCTTTCCGGCTGGCCGGAATGAGCATCGACCACCGGCGGGATCAGGCTGTCAACCCGGCCCTGAGCGGTAAACTGGCCATTCCAGTGCATAGGTGCGAATACGCTGCCGCGCCGCTGTCCCGGATGGTACTGCGCCCGCGCCAACATCCAGCCGTGGGGCGAACTGAGCCGCACCAGGGCGTTATCGGCAATGCCCAACGCCGCAGCATCCTGTGGGTGCATTTCACAAAACGGCTCGCTGAGGTGGCGCATCAGGCGCGCCGCTTTGCCGGTGCGCGTCATGGTGTGCCACTGATCGCGGATACGGCCGGTGTTCAGCACCATCGGGTAACGCGGCGATACCGCATTTTGCGGCAGGCGCGGCGTTACCGGCAGCAGTTGCGCTTTGCCGTCCGCATGGAAAAAGCGGCCATCGCTGAACAGGCGCCGACACCCGCCAGGATGCTGGGTATTGACCGGCCACTGCACCGGTGCCATGCGCGACCACTGCGCCTGATCCGCCTGTGCCAGAAGGCTGATATCGAACGCACGCGTTCCGTTATTCTCAAACCCGGATAACGCGGCGTGCTCACTGAAAACCTCCGAAGGGTGCCGGTAGCCGAACGCCGCACCATAGCCCATGCGCCGCGCCACCTGGCTGAGGATCCACCAGTCGGCCCGCGCCTCTCCCGGCGGCGGCAAAAACGCGCGCTGGCGGGATATGCAGCGTTCGGAGTTGGTGACGCTGCCCTCTTTTTCGCCCCAGGCCAGCGCCGGCAGGCGGATGTGCGCCAGTTCTGCGGTATCGGTCACCGCCATCACTTCCGACACCACCACCAGCGGGCACCGTTTCAACGCCTGTCGCACCGCGTCCGCATCCGGCAACGACACCGCCGGGTTGGTGCCCATGATCCACACCGCCTTCACCTGCCCGGCGGCCATCGCCTGGAACAGTTCTACCGCGTTCAGGCCGGGTTGCCTGGCAATGCCCGGCGACTGCCAGAAACGCTGTACCCGGTCGGTATCCTCGTCGCTGAACCCCATATGCGCCGCCAACTGGTTGGCCAGCCCGCCCACTTCACGCCCGCCCATCGCATTCGGCTGGCCGGTAATCGAAAACGGGCCGCAGCCCGCCCGGCCAATGCGCCCGCCCGCCAGGTGCAGATTGATGATTGCGTTGCATTTATCCGCACCGCTTGAAGATTGGTTGATGCCCATGGAATAGAGCGTCACCCAGTCGCGCGATGTTTTCAGCAAGGTGAAAAAGGCCAGCACGGCGCTGAGCGGCAGCTCGCAAAAATCCGCTACCCGCTCCGGTTCCCAGTCGGCCACCGCCGCCAGCGTTTCCTCCACGCCGTTGGCATGCTGATGCAAAAAGGCGTTATCCAGGCCGTCGTGCTGCACCAGCCAGCGCAGCGCTCCGGTAAACAGAGCGGCGTCGCTGCCAGGGCGCAGCGGCAGGTGCAGATCGGCAATATCGCAGGTCGCCGTCTCTCGCGGATCAATCACCACTACGCGCATCTGCGGCCGCTGCTGGCGCGCCTTCACCAGCCGCTGATACACCACCGGGTGCGCCCAGGCGGTGTTGGAACCGGTCAGGATCACCAGATCCGCCTGCTCGATGTCCTCATAGCAGCAAGGCACCGCATCGCCACCGAACGCCCGCTTGTAGCCCACCACCGCCGATGCCATGCACAGCCGGGAGTTGGTGTCGATATTGGCCGCGCCGATAAAGCCCTTCATCAACTTATTGGCGACGTAATAGTCTTCGGTCAGCAACTGGCCGGAAGCGTAAAACGCCACCGCCTGCGGGCCGTGCTGCTCAATCACGCGGCTAAAACGCTGTGCCACCTGCTCCAGCGCGTCGTCCCAGCCCACCGTTTGGCCGTCGACCTGCGGCTGAAGCAACCGGCCCGCCAAATCCAGGGTTTCTCCCAGCGCACTGCCTTTCACGCACAGTCGCCCCTGATTTGCCGGGTGGGCGACATCGCCGCTGACCGTCACCGCGCCGTCGCTGCGCTTTTCGACGGCGACGCCGCAGCCAACGCCGCAGTAAGGACAGGTGGTACAATGCGCGGCGGTCATGATGCGACGTCCGTCGCTTCCTGCATGGCGGCCTGCACCGCCAACGGTTGGCTGCACACCCAGACTCTGCCCGCCGTCACCCGCACCGGCCAGGCAGTAACACCCGATTGCGCATTATCCACACAGCCGCCGTCGCTCAGACGGAAACGCTGCTTGTACAACGGGGAGATCACCACAGGTTCACCCGCCACGTCACCCAGCAATCCACGCGCCAGCACGTTGGCATCGCTGTCCGGCTCCTGATTCGCCAGCGCATAAACGCCGCTGCCCGGCAGATGGAACAGCGCAATCTGCCGCGGCCCCAGACGTGCGGCAATGCCTGCGTTGGCGGGAATGTCCGCCAACGCGCAGACATCCAGCCACTGATCGCCTGCGGCCGGGGCCGGTTGCACGTCGATAACCTGCCCGCGCTCCCCTCCGCTGGCCGGGCGACGCTGCCCGCGCTCCGGCTGCCAGACAATGGCTTCGTCCGGCCGATCGCTGTTCACAAAAGCGCGGAACAACTTAAGACGATCCGGGCTGGCGAGCGTGGTCTGCCATTCACACTGGTAGCTGCCGACCACCGCCTGCATGTCGTTCTCCAGATCGGCGGCGATGCCCAGGCTATCCTCCAGCACCACCTCACGCAGGTAATCCAGCCCGCCCTCGAGATTATCCATCCAGGTGCTGGTGCGCTGCAGGCGATCGGCGGTGCGGACATAGAACATCAGGAAACGATCGACCATGCGGATCAGCGTGGCGGTGTCGAGATCGCTGGCGAACAAATCCGCATGCCGTGGCTTCATACCGCCGTTGCCGCACAGGTACAGATTCCAGCCTTTGTCGGTGGCGATCACCCCAACATCCTTGCTTTGCGCTTCTGCGCATTCGCGCGTGCAGCCGGAAACCGCCATCTTGATTTTGTGCGGCGAGCGCAATCCCTTGTAACGGTGCTCCAGTTCAATCGCCAGCGCGGTAGAATCTTGCACGCCATAACGGCACCAGCTTGAGCCGACGCAGGATTTCACCGTACGCAGCGACTTGCCGTAGGCATGACCGGTTTCAAACCCGGCGTCGACCAGTTGCTGCCAGATTTCCGGCAGTTGCTCCAGGCGGGCGCCAAACAGGTCGACCCGCTGGCCGCCGGTGATTTTGGTGTACAGTTGATAACGCTGGGCAATTTGGCCGATGGCGATCAGGCCCGCGGGGGTAATTTCACCGGCCGGCATGCGCGGCACCACCGAATAGGTGCCGTCTTTTTGGATATTGGCGAAGAAACGATCGTTAGTGTCTTGCAACGGCAGGTGCTGCGGCTTGAGCAGGTATTCGTTCCAGCACGAGGCCAGAATCGATCCCGCCAGCGGTTTGCAAACTTCGCAGCCGTGCCCATGACCATGCCGGGCCAGCAGATCGTCGAAGGTACGAATGTTGCCGACCCGCACCAGGTGATACAGCTCCTGGCGCGAATAGGCGAAATGCTCGCAAACGTCCTTTTTCACCGCCACGCCACGTTGCTGCAGTTCGTGCTCCATCACCTGTTTCACCAGGGCGACGCAACCGCCGCAGCCGGTGCCAGCTTTGGTGCAGGCTTTCACCGCCGCCAAATCGCCGCAGCCCTGGTCCACCGCACCGCTGATATCGCCTTTACTGACGTTATGGCAGGAGCAAATCTGCGCCGTGGCCGGTAACGCCGATACGCCCAGCGCTTTTGGCGCGCCACCGGCCAAGGCCGGGAGAATCAGGCTTTCCGGGGCGGCGGGCAGCGGCAGATCATTGAGCATCATTTGTTGCAGCGTACTGTATTCGCTGTTGTCGCCGACCAATACCGCGCCCAGCAGCCGTTTGCCGCCGGCATCAACCACCAGTTTTTTATACACTTCCGCCGGGCCGTCGACCCAACTGTAACTTTGGCTACCGGGCGTATGGCCGTGCGCATCACCGATCGACGCCACCTCGACACCCAGCAGTTTCAGTTTGGTGCTCATGTCTGCGCCGCAGAACACGTTTTCCCGCCCGGCCAGCAGATCCGCCAGCGTACGCGCCATTTGATACCCCGGTGCCACCAGCCCGAAAATTTGGCCGTTCCATAGCGCGCATTCGCCGATCGCGTAAATAGCGTCATCGCTGGTGCGGCACTGGCTGTCAATCACGATGCCGCCGCGTGATCCTACCTCCAGTTCGGCGGCGCGGGCAAGCTGGTCACGCGGCCGAATGCCGGCGGAAAACAGAATCAAATCAGCGTCCAGGGTTTCACCGTCAGCGAAATTCATGCTGTGACGGTGTAACGAACCTTCGATAATCGCCTGCGTTTGCTTGCCGGTGTGCACACTAACGCCCAGCGCCTCAATCTTTTTACGCAGCATCGCCGCGCCGCCTTCATCCAGTTGCACGCCCATCAGGCGCGGCGCAAATTCCACCACGTGGGTTTTCAGCCCAAGCTGTTGCAAGGCGTTGGCGGCCTCCAGCCCCAACAGACCGCCGCCGACCACCACGCCCACGCTGGCACTGGCGGCGCATTCGGCAATCGCCGCCAGATCCTCCAGCGTACGGTAAACCAGGCAGCCGGGGCGATCGTTGCCGGGGATCGGCGGGACAAACGGATAAGAGCCGGTCGCCAGCACCAGGTGGTCATAGGCTGTTTCGCGCCCCCCGGCGTCGATCACGCATTTACGCTGGCGATCGATGGCGCAAACCGCCTGCCCCAGCCGCAGTTCAATGCCGGAACGTTCGAAAAAGCCCGCCTCCACCATCGACAGCGAGTCGGCGCTGCGGCCGGAGAAAAACTCGGACAGATGAACCCGGTCATACGCCGCCACCGGCTCTTCGCCAAAGACCACGATGTGATACTGCTGATGCAGTTCGCGAGCGACCAGCTGTTCCAGGAAGTGATGACCGACCATGCCGTGTCCGGCAACCAGCAAAACGGGCTTATGCATATCAGATGTCCTCTCGTCAGACGCCTGCGGCGCCTCGGGTTCGCTACTGCCAAACAGCAGGGCTTCCGGTTGACTCACCGGCTGACCAAGTTGCCGCAGATAAAAAGGGCTGTCCTGGGCGTCGCCGTACAACACAACGCCCTGTAATCTGCCGTCGCGCACCAGCAGGCGGCGGTAATGCTGCGCCTGTGGGTCTTCGGCATGGTGAAGATCGGTTTGCGCGTCGGCGATCATTTCACCGGCGCTGAACATCTCGATACCGCTGACTTTCAGGCGGGTATGCAGCGGCGTCGGTCGGTAGCCCGGTACCTGCTCACCGCTCAACCGCCGCGCCAACAGCTCCGCCTGTTGCCAGCAAGGTGCCACCAGACCGAAGGTGGTGGCATCTAGCTGGGCGCATTCGCCGATGGCGAAGATCGCCGGATCCTCAGTCTGCATCCGATCGTCGATCAAAATACCGCGCTCACAGCCCAGCCCGGCAGCCTGCGCCAGGCTGAGTTCGGGCCGCACCCCGGCGGCGATCACCACCAGATCACAATCGCGCTGTTCGCCATTGCTCAGCGTGGCGGCCTGAACCTGTTCTGTGCCGTGGAACCGGCTGACCTCGCAGGCCAGCCGACACTCGATACCGCGCTGCAGCAGGTTGCGTTGCAGCATCCGCCCGGCGCGAGCATCCAGTTGCCGCTCCATCAGGTGCGTGCCACGGTGCACCACGCCGGCGGTCATGCCGCGCTGCGTCAGGGCCGCCGCCGCCTCTATTCCCAGCACGCCGCCCCCCACCACCAGCGCAGGCCGCCCTGGTCGGCAGCGGCCAAGCATGGCTTCAACGTCGTCCAGCGTGCGAAAACCGTAAATGCCGTTCAGCGTCACGCCGGGCAGTTGCGGCATCAACGGACGCGAACCGGTGGCGAACACCAGCAGGTCATAAGGCACCTCATGCCGGGCAGTCATCACCCGCTTTTGCTGCCGATCCACCGCCAGCGCCGGTTCACCGGCCAGCAGCCGCACACCGTGCCGGTGATACCAGTCAAGATCGTGCAACAGGGTCTCGCTGAACGCCTTTTCCCCTGCCAGCACCGGTGACAATAGAATGCGGTTGTAGTTGCCGCGCGGCTCCTCGCCAATCACCGTGACGGCATAGCGCGCGGGTGCCAGCCGGCAGAGCGTTTCCACCAGACGCATCCCGGCCATGCCGTTGCCAATCACCACCAGTTGGGTTTTGTCCATCATTCGGCTCTCATGCCGCTTTCGCGTGCTTCTCGTAGAGGAACTTCAGCACCTGGCGACGGTAATGGTGATAATCCGGGTCGTCCGCCAGCGCTACCCGTGAACGCGGACGCGGCAGCTTCACCTCAAGAATCTCACCGACAGTGGCCGCCGGGCCGTTGGTCATCATCATCACCCGGTCGGACAGCAGCACCGCTTCATCGACGTCATGGGTAATCAGCACAATGGTGGTGTTCAGCCGTTGCTGGATTTCCATCACCGCATCCTGCAGATGGGCGCGGGTCAACGCATCCAGTGCGCCAAAGGGCTCGTCCATCAGCAGCACCTTGGGCTTCATCGCCAGAGCGCGGGCAATGCCGACGCGCTGTTTCATGCCGCCGGAGATTTCATGCGGCCGCTTGTGCAGCGCGTGACTCATATGCACCAGCTCCAGGTTGTGCTCGATCCACTCGCGCATTTCGCCGCGCGTCATTTCGCGCCGGAATACCTGATGCACCGCCAAGGCCACGTTTTCGTAGGTGGTCAGCCACGGCAGCAGCGAATGGTTTTGGAACACCACGCCGCGCTCTGGCCCCGGCCCGGTGATTTGCCGGTTATCGCACAACAACACGCCGTCACTGGGCACAGTCAGCCCGGCGATCAAATTCAGCAGCGTCGATTTGCCGCAGCCGGAATGACCGATCAGGCTGACGGTTTCCCCTGCCTGGATATCGAAACTCACCCGATCCAGCGCGATAAACTCCCCCTGCGGGGTGGCAAAGCGCTGGCTGACGTTCTGGACCTGGATAATCGGTTTCATGGCGAGCTCCTTAACGGTTCTGATAGCTAAAACGTTTTGCCAGTAACATCAGCCCCTGCTCGAGCAGCAGCCCCACCACGCCGATCACGATGATGGCGATGATGATGTTTTCGACGTTGAGGTTGTTCCATTCATTCCAAATCCAAAAACCGATGCCGACGCCGCCGGTCAGCATTTCCGCCGCCACGATCACCAGCCAGGCGATGCCGATGGACAGGCGCACCCCAGTCAGCACATACGGCAGCACTGCCGGGAACAGGATTTTGCGCATCACCGTCCACTCAGACAGTTTCAGCACCCGCGCCACGTTGAGGTAGTCCTGCGGAATGCGCGTGACGCCCTCTGCGGTGTTGAGAATCATCGGCCAAATGGAGCAGATGAAAATGGTCCAGGTTGATGCCGGTTCCGCGCGCTGAAACAGCAGCAGGCCAATCGGCAGCCAGGCCAGCGGGCTGACCGGGCGCAACAGCGAAATGATCGGGTTGAGCATGTTCGCCAGAAAGGCAAAACGCCCCAGCAGGAACCCGGCCGGAATACCGACCAACGCCGCCAGCCCAAAACCGGTGGCTACGCGCTGCAACGAGGCCAGCACGTTCCAGCCAATACCCTGATCGTTCGGCCCGGCGGAATAAAACGGATCGGCAAACAGCGTCAGCGCCGCTTGCCAGGTCGCCAGGGGCGTAGGAAAACCCTTGCTGTTGAGCGCGGCGATCTGCCAGATAACCAGGGTCACCACCAGCCCCAACGCCGCGGGCACCGCACGACGAAAAGCGTTCTGCAAAGGCAAACTCCAGCGCGCTTTGGGTTGCGGTTTCGCGGCGACCGGGATTTTCAGCGGCACGACTTCCGCACGGGTCGGCGTTGGCATATCAATACGTTCAGCGAGATTTTTCATCGGTTACCTCAGCGCTTTAAAGAGAAACTGTTGGCGTATTCCGCCGGATTGCTGCCGTCCCAACGTTTACCGTCAAACAGCGTACTGGCGCGCATGTCGCTGCCGGGAAGATTCACCCCGCCCACCGCGCTTGCCGCCTGTTTGTAGATCTCGGTACGGTTGATTTTTTGCGCGACGGCCAGGTAGTCCGGCTCGGCGCTCAACAGGCCCCAGCGGCGATGCTGGGTCAGGAACCACATGCCGTCCGACAGATACGGGTAGCTCACCTCGCCATCATGGAAAAAGCGCATCGCATGGGCGTCCTGCCAGGATTTGCCCAGGCCGTTTTGGTATTGACCCAGCATGCGGCCGGTGATCACCTCCGGTTTGGTATTGATGTAGGCGCGGCCTGCTACCACCTGGGCGGTCTCCTCGCGGTTGGCGTCGGAGCTGTCTATCCAGCGTGCAGCGTCCAGTACGGCGGCGGTCAGCGCACGGGCGCTGTTCGGGTTGGCCGTGACCCAGTTCCCCGTGGTACCCAACACCTTTTCCGGGTGATCGGGCCAGATTTCCTGGGTGGTGACGGCGGTAAAACCGATGTTTTCGGCGATGGCGCGCTGGTTCCACGGCTCCCCGACGCAGAAACCGCTCATGTTGCCGATCTTCATGTTCATCACCATCTGCGGCGGCGGCACCACCACGTTGCGCACGTCGTCAAACGGATGAATGCCGGCGTTCGCCAGCCAGTAATAGAGCCACATGGCGTGAGTCCCGGTCGGGAAGGTTTGGGCGAAGGTGTAAGTGCCCTTGGCGCTGGCGTCGACGTGTTTTTTCAGCGCGGCCGCATCGGTGACGCCGGCCTGCTTTAACTGGTTGGAAAGCGTGATCGCCTGACCGTTGTTGTTGAGCGTCATCAGCACCGCCATGTCGTGCTGCGGCCCGGCTACGCCCAATTGCAGGCCATAAACCATGCCGTACAGCACGTGCGCCGCATCCAGCTCGCCGGACAGCAACTTGTCGCGTACCGCCGCCCAACTGGCTTCTTTGCTGGGAATGATTTTGATGCCGTATTTTTCGTCAAATTTTTTCACCGCCGCCATCACCACCGAGGCGCAATCGGTGAGCGGAATAAAGCCCACGCGGATCTCTTTTTTCTCCGGTGCGTCAGAGCCTGCCGCCCAGGCCGTATTCATCAGGCCAGGCAGCAACATGCTGCCGCCCAGCGCCGCGCTGCCGGCCAAAAAGCGGCGGCGCGTCAACTCCAGCCCAGGGTGTTTGGTGTGCGTCATCAGCAAGTCCTTCAATCAGGCGATAAAAATAAAAAAGGCGTCCCATCAGCACATTCCACCATTGGGGTGAACATGCTGAAAGGACGCCTTTATCCAAATTCTTGTTGGCAACCCGGCCGCCATTGGCCGGGCTACGTTTTAGTTAATGCAGCTTGCGTGCCAAATCTGTCGATAGCCCCTGCCAGACAGGCACGCTGCACTCCACACCCGCATAATTCGGGGCGAATATATTCGCCCCCTACTGCCGATAGGGGTACACAGGGCATCGTTTGCACAATCTCAAGGCATTAACTGCACTGACTGTGTGCATATACTCCTTAAGGAGTATTCCCGGTGGGCGGTAAAATATCCGCCACCGCCAGCATGGCATTGGCGATATCAATCAGCCGCTTGTTTTGGTTCATGGCCATCTTGAGCAGCAGCCGGTGAGCGTCCTCCTCGGTCAAGCCGCGATGCCGGATCAGCAGCCCTTTGGCGCGCTCGATTTGCTTGCGCTCATGCAGCGTCGCCCGCGCCGTCGCCAACTCTTCTGACAGCACCTGCAACCGCTGCGACTGCTGCTGAATCAACTCCATCATGGAACGGCCCAGACGCGGATTGATGCCATCCCCCATCAGCGGCGACGCCTCCCCCAGCGGGGTGGCCACAAACACCGCGTAGCTTTCTCTCGCCTGTTGCGGCACGTAATCGACATAATCCAGCGCCAGCGCGCGCTGGGCCTCGGCCAGGCTGTGGCGGCAACTGGCCATCAGCGCCTCTTCCAGCCGATCCTCTATCTGTTTCATCAGGTCGATGCGCGCACTGGTGATCTCGAACCAGCGCAGGCTGGTGTCGGCACGATCGCTCAACTGCAATTGAGTACAGGCAATGCGACGCAGGCGTTCAAACTCGCGGTCATCCTGCTGCTGTATGCGCCGCCACTGGGCCAGCGACTGTTCATCGGCAAACTCGCTGAAGGTATGAAAACAGCGCTCCTGCCCTTCGATCAGCATCAGTAACCGTTGATGGGAGGCTTCACTGAAATGCATGGCGGCAAAACCGGCCGCGCCGATTGCCCGCTCTTGCCCGGCCAGTTCCTTGCCCTGCATAAAGCTGAACATGGCGATTAACCCACGCGTCATGGCGGGTTCAACGCAGGCATCCGCCGCCTCGAATACCAGCGCCAGCAGGCTGTGAATGATGTTATTGAAGGTGTCCATGGCGGCAGGCTGCGAGACCTGCTGCCGCCGCACCTGCCGGCGCAGTGCGGGCAAGGCGGTGAGGTTGTGCAACGCACAGGCGATACGGCTGAACAGGCGGCTGGCGCTGGCCAGCGGTGCCGTGGCGGCATCCAACTGCGCCAGTTGCCGCTGTACCGCCAGTTCGGCCTGCTCCACGTCCTGCGTTCTGCCGGCCAGCCGTTCGCCGAACAGCGCGCCCTGCGAACACAGATAAATATTGACGGTGCCGCGCTCCCGCTGGAGCACGTGGATCAGTTGGCTCACCCGGCCAACCAACTGGCCCATCTGCAGCAGCTGTTGCAACACGGTGATTTCGCAGCGTTTGGACGCCAGCAGAAAATCGCCGGCACTGGGCGGGAAAGCGCTATTACGGCTCATGACAGGATCCCGTTACGGTAAATAGGCGGATCCTGCAAAAGCCGTGCCGTAGCGTTACTTACTCACGCGATCCAGATAAAGCATGCTGTTGGCGATATTCAGCGTGGCCCCCTTGATGTTGTCACGCAGCGCCACCAGCGTTTGCCCTTGCAACGCAACGACGTACGGCGAGCTGGCCTGCACTTCATGCTGCAAGGCTGCATAGCGCGCGGCGCGTTTTACCCCATCGCCTTCTGCCGCCGCAGCACGGGTTTCCGCACTCAATGCCGGTATCGTCCACTGGGTGCGCCAGGCCAGGGTTTTCGGGCCGTTCGGCACGTTGTAAGCAAAGGCACTGGCGTTGGTGTTCGGGTCCAGATAGTCGGCGCCCCAATAGGTGAAGATCGCCTGGAAATCGCGACCGCGCATCTTGCCCCACAGATCGCTCTCCACCACCGGATGAATATCCAGTTGCAAACCGGCCTTGGCGAAGCTGGCCTGCAGCGCCTGAGCGATATCGGTATAAGGCGGTTGGTTGATGACGATCAAATCGATACGCGTCCCTTCAGCGATACCGGCGTCATGCAAAATCTGCCTGGCCTTTGCCACGTCAAGTTTGAACGGCTGGTCCGAGATGGCACCGTCCAGCCCGACCGGCAGAAAAGCCTGATGGACGCGGTATTGCCCTTTCAGCAGATTTTTCGCGATGGATTGATAATCCACCAGCCAGCGAGCCGCCTGCCACAGCGCCGGATTGCTCAGCGCCGGCTGCTGTTGGCTGCCGGTATTGAAACCGAGGTAATACACCTTTGCCGAATCATGCTGCTCAATACGCACGCCTTTTTCATTGCGCAACGAGTTGAACTGATCGGCTCCCAAATCATAGGCCACGTCGGCGTCGCCCTTCAGCAGTAGCAAGCGGCGGGTGCCGGCGTCGCTGACGTTCTTCAGCAACACCGTTTTCAACTGCGCTTTGGGCTGGGCGTAATCGTTACGGCTGAACAACAGCGCCTCGTGCGGCACATAGTTGCTGACACGGTAAGGGCCGGCACCGGCGGAGTTCGAACGCAGCCAGGCATTGCCGAAATCCCCCGCCTGGCTGTGTTCGCTCAGCAGCTTCTCATCGACGATCGACGCCACCGGTGCGGTCAGCAACCGCAACGCCAGGTCGCTGCCGATATTCGCCGGCCAGCTCAGTTGCAACTGGTTGTCGTTGAGTTTTTTCAACTGGCTTTCGACGTTGTCCGGCGTCCAGCCGAATTCACCGAGAATAAACGATGGCGCCTTGTTCAGTTTCACCGCACGCACCAGCGAGAAGATCACGTCTTCAGGCCGTACCGGATTGCCGGAGGCAAAGCGCTGGTTGTCATGCAGGGTAAAAATCAGGCTGTGGCCGTCCGCGCCCGCCTGCCAGCCGCTGGCCAGCTCCGGTGCCAGCTTTTCCGGCGTTTCACGACCGGGTGCCAGCAGGCGCTGGTACAGATTGACCAGGTTGGCTGAACTGACGGTTTCAAAACTCTCGGCCGGATCGAGGCTGATAATCCCCTCCAGCGAACTGACCACGACCAACGTGTCTTGCGGAGTGGCGGCCTGCGCGCCGAAACTTGCAGCCAGCGCGCTGAACACTAAGGTTGGGATTAGACGTTTCATTGATGCACTCTCCAGAATCACGCGGATGCGTTATTTTTCGAGTGTAGGGGGGTGAGTTTATAAGAAGAACGACTATAAATTGCTTTATTTATTACACAGATGAATATACCCGCCGGAGCCACGGCGGGTATTGCCTCAATTCACCAGCCGGCCGTGCGCCATCGCCACCGAGCGATCGCACATATGGTCGATGACGTCGGCATCGTGGCTGACCAGGATCATGGTCAGATCCCCCGCCTGCTTCAGATCGTTGAGCAGGTTAAGGATTTCCGCCTGTACCGACATGTCCAGCGCCGACGTCGGCTCATCCAGCAGCAGCAGTTTCGGTTTCAGCAGCAGTGCCCGCACTATCGCCACCCGCTGGCGCTGGCCGCCGGAAAGCTGGTGGGGATAGCGATCCAGCAAGCGCGGGTCCAGCCCCACCTGCCGAAAACCGGCGCTGATTTTCTGCTCGATATCGCGCTCTTTCAGCAACTTCAACGGCTCCGCCAGCGTGCGCAACAGCCGGTGCTTGGGGTGCAACGAAGCATAAGGGTCCTGAAACACCATCTGCACCTCACGCCGCAGCGTGCCGGTGAACGGGCGACCGGGCTTCAGATCCTGGCCCAACAGCCGGAAATCGCCGCTCCAGTTCTCGTTCAACCCAGCCAGCACCCACAGCAGCGAGGATTTACCGCAGCCTGAGGGGCCGACCAGCCCGAAGCATTCACCCTGTTCGATATGCAGATTGACGTCATGCACCACCCTGCGCAATTCATAGCCCTGACGGTGACTGACGCTGAGATTTTCCAGAGTAATCAGGCTCATTTCAGCGCCTCCAGCAACGCGCGATCCAATACCGGCAGGGGTTTGCCGTGGGTTTCCCGGCTCGGCCGGCACGACCATAGCGTGCGGGTATAAGGATGCGTGGCCGAGGCCAACCGATCGGCGGGCAGCTGATCCAGCAGTTCGCCCTTGTACATCACCAGTACCCGTTCGCAGTAGTGCGCCACCTGCTGCAAATCGTGGCTAATCAGAATCAGCCCCATATTGCGCTGCTCCACCAGATTTTCGATCAGTTGCAGCACCTGATCGCGCATCTGGTGATCCAGCGCGGAAGTCGGTTCATCGGCAATCAACAGCTGAGGATCGTTAATCAGCGCAATCGCCAGCATCACCCTCTGCCCCATGCCGCCGGAAAGCTGATGTGGGTAGCGCTGACGCAACGCCGCCGGATCGGGCAAGCCCACCGCCGCCAGCATGTCCAGCACCTTCTCCCGCCGTTCGGCTCGGCCCAGGCGAGTGTGCAGCAACAGCGGCTCCTCCACCTGCTTGCCAATCGGCTGGGTAGGGTTCAGCGCATGCTTGGGATCCTGCATCACCATCGCCACTTTTGTACCACGCAGCCGGTTCCACTCGCGCTCGTTCAACCGCGTAAGTTCGTCCTCGCCCAACGTCAGGCGCTGCGCCCGCACTTGCAGCGGCGGGGGCAATAACCCCATCAACGCACGGGCGGTCAAGGATTTGCCGGAACCGGATTCACCGACCAGCGCCAGCCGCTCCTGCCCCATGTTGAAAGAAATGTTTTTTACCAACGCAACCGGCTGCGGCGCCGGCAGCAGCACCGACAGCCGGTCGGCGATTAATAAGCGGTTATCAATGCCCATGACGAGGATCCATTTTATCGCGCAGGCCATCGCCCAGCAGGTTAAAAGCCAGGCTGGCAAACAGGATCGCCCCACCCGGCACGGCGGCAACCCACCACTGATCGAAAATCACTTTACTGCCCTCGGCCACCATTGACCCCCATTCGGCGGTCGGCGGCGCAACGCCCATGCCGAGAAAACCCAAACCGGCGGCGGACAGGATAATTCCGCCCAGGCTCAGCGCGGCGCGAACGACCGCACTCGGCAAGCACAGCGGCAAAATATGGCCGGCCATCAGCCGCAGACCGCCGATACCCTGCATGCGCGCCGCCGCCAGATAGTCGCTGCGACGCAACGCCAGGGTTTCCGCCCGTGCCTGGCGAGCGAAAGAAGGCCAACTGGTCAACGCCAGTGCCAGCGCGCCGTTCATCAACCCAGGACCCAACACCGCGACAAACGCCAGCGCAATCACCAGGCTAGGCAGCGACAGAAAAATATCGGTCACACGCATCAAAATACGCTCCGCCCAGCCGCCGAGATAACCGGCGCTGATGCCCACCAGCAGGCCAATAGGAATGGTCAGTAGCAGGATCAGGGACACCAGAATCAGCGTCGGGCGGGCGCCGTAAATCACCCGCGACAGCAAGTCGCGACCAAAACCGTCGGTGCCCAGCCAATGGCCGGAAGAAGGCGGCAGCAGGCGCAACTCAATATGTTGCAGATTGGGGTCGAACGGTGCCAGCCACGGGGCCAACAGCGCGGTCAGGATCAGGATCGCCACCAGCGTCGCGCCAATCGTCAACGTCGTCAGCCGACGGCGTGAACGGTAGCCGGTAGCAGGTGTACCCTGGGGTTCATGTTCTGAAAGGTATTGGCTCATCGGGTTCGCGGGTCCACTAAATAAGTCAGTGCGTCGGCCAGTGCATTAAGCACCACGAAACAGGTGCCGATCAGTAGCGTAGCGCCAAGAATGGCCGGCGTATCGGCGGCAAACAGCGCGGTGGTCAGATAACGCCCGACGCCCGGCCAGGCGAACACCGTTTCGGTCAGTACCGCGCCTTCGAGCAGGCTGGCGTAGGACAGCGACAAAACGGTGATCAGCGTGCCGAGCACGTTGGGAAACACGTGACGCACCAGAATACGCACGCGGCTGGCGCCTTTGGAACGCGCCAAAGTGACGTACTCTTTGTTGCACTCTTCCAGCATCGCCGCGCGCAGCAGCCGGGTGATGCCCGCCATCGACAGCAGCGCCAGCGCCACCACCGGCAGCCACAGGTGGCTGATGGCGTTGTAAAACATCTCGCGATCGCCGGACAGCCAGCTATCAATCAGCACAAATCCGCTGCGCGGCTCCATGCTGTAAAGGTAGATATCATCCAGCCGTCCCGGCCCCGCCGACCAATGCAGCGTGGCATAAAACAGCAGCAAGCCCAGCAGGCTGAGCCAGAAGATCGGTACCGAATAGCCTATCAGCGACAGCAGGCGCGCCGCGTTATCCAGCCAGCTGCCCGGCTTGAGCACCGCCAGAAACGCCAGCGTAATGCCGCCGAGGGCGCCGAGGATAATGGCGCAGGTGGCCAGTTCTACCGTCGCCGGGAAGGTGCGCAGCAGATCGCTCAGCACCGGCTGCGAGGTGATGCGGGATATTCCCATATCGCCGTGCGCCAGATGCACCAGATAACGCCAGAACTGCACCGGTAGCGGCTGATCCAGCCCCAAATCGTGGCGCACCTGGGCGTAAGTGGCTTCGCTGGCGTGATCGCCGGCAATTTGCAACGTTGGGTCGATCGGCGCCAGATGCGAGAGCATAAAGGTAAACAGCAACAGGCCGAACAGCGTCAGCGCCAGGGACAGCACGCCGGTCAACAGCCTGCGGCCCCAGCGCCAACTATGCCGGGCGAACCCGGCAGAGGAAGAACGGGTTGTCATTACTTGCTGACCTTGCTGTAGAACACCATGTCGGGGTTGATGCCCTGCACGTAGCCTTTCAGATTGTCACGCACGGCGATCAGGCTGCGTGCCTGCAAACCGATAACAAATGGCGAGCTTTGCTGAACGGATTTCTGCAACTGCTGATAATCCGCCACCCGTTTGGCGGTGTCATTCTCCGCAGTGGCCGCCAGCGTCAGTTTATTCAGCGCAGGAATTTGCCAGTTGGCGCGCCAGGCCAGGGTTTTGCTGCCGTCTTCCGGGTTATAAGCAAAGGCGGCGGCGTTGGTGTTCGGATCAAAATAATCCGGCCCCCACGAGGTCAGGACCGCGTCATAGTTAAGGGTTTTGACCTTGGTGGACACCTGAGCGCTAAGCCCCGGCACCAGATCCACTTTCACGCCCCCCTGGGCGAAGCTGGCCTGCAACGCCTGGGCGATATCCAGGTACGGCGGCTGGTTGTTGACGTCCAGCTTAAAGCTGACGTTTTTCAGGCCGGCCTTCGCCAGGATTTCTTTGGCTTTTTGCGGATTGAAACTGTACGGCCGGTCCTTCAGCGCACCCAGATACCCATCCGGCAGGAAAGCCTGGTGGTTCTGGAACTGGCCTTTCAGCAGATCGTTGGCAATGCCGTTATAGTCAAACAGCCAACGTGCCGCTTCCCAGAACGCCGGATTACTCAGTGCCGGCGACGCCTTGGCGTTGAACTGCAGGAAGTAGAGTGAGGCGTACGGGATCGCCAGCGGTTTTACGCCCGGCTTGTCTTTCAGCGCCGCCATCTGGTCTGCGCCCAGGTTGCGCGCAATATCGGCGTCGCCCTGTTCCAGCAGCAAGCGACGCGCAGCCGGATCCGGCACGTTCTTGATCAAGACGGTTTTCAACGTTGGCGCGCCTTCCGGTGAGGTCGGGTTGGCATCCAGCACCACCACTTCATGCGGCACATAGGTACGGATTTTATACGGGCCGCTGCCGGCGGAATGGCTGTTCAGCCACTGATGCCCCAAATCATCGCCCTGCTGGTGCGCCAGCGCTTCTTTGGCATCGACAATCGACGACACCGGCGCCGACAGCAGACTGAGCACGAACGCCGGGCTGACGTTTTCGCTCCAGCTTATTTTCACCTTGTGGTCGTCCACCTTGCTCAGGTGCTGGTCGACATTTTTAGCGTTCCAACCCAGTTGGGTGAGGATAAACGACGGTTCCAGGTTCAGCTTCACCACCCTTGATAGCGAGAAGATCACGTCCTCCGGGCGCAACGGGTTGCCGCTGGAGAATTTGGCGTCCGGTCGCAGGCTGAAGGTCAGGCTGCGGTTATCGCTGCCCGCCTGCCATTCGCTGGCCAGCGTAGGCTTGAGATCGATAGGGTTCTGCGGATCCGACTGAATCAAACGCTGATACAGGCTGTTGAACGATTGCACCGTGGTTAATTCAAAGCCCTGGGCAGGGTCAAAGCTGACCACGTCATCGATTGACTGGGCAATCACCAACGTATTCGCCGGAGTCGCCGCCTGCGTGTTGAAACTGGCCGCTACGGCCAAAAATAGCAAAGAAGGAACGAACGCTTTCATCAGAAACTCTCCAAGCGGATGGAATTTATAGTAATTTCGCGAGTGTAAGTGAGAGCATTCGGCAGGCGAAGGTACTTAAATAACTATAGATATTCTTTTTATATCTATAGATGAGGTTTTGATTATTAAGCAGGCTAAGTTCTGCGGCGTTGCCCGCAATGGCATGCGCAAATTTTGTCGCTAATGACTTCTCTTGCGTGATGATACGCGTCTGCACAAACAACGCTTTGCGTTGCCCTTTGCCAGCGATTAGCGTACGGCCAGTCAAGGCCCAGGATGATCAAATGAAAAAATGCAAACGCCGTCTGGTTAGAAAGCTATTGAAAAAGCAGCTTTAGACTCCTCCATCGCCGGGCAATCTGCCCGGCTGTTATGTTCCTCTCCGGGTCAAATCTGGTAGTCGATCACCGCATCCAACTGTGAGGAGAATACTTTGTCCTTGATTTCGGTCAGTGACAGCGTCGGGTTGCACAGCTGGATAAACCGCCAGGCATAGTTACGTTGTAACTGGCTGCGTTTCAACCCCAACCACACGGTATTGGGTTCGAACAGGTGCTCGGCATTAAGGCTGACCAGGCCGTGGTCGCGCTCTTTCTCATACGACATATCCGCCAATACGCCCACCCCCAACCCCAACTCGACATAGGTTTTAATCACGTCGGAATCCTGTGCGCTCAGAGCGATATCCGGCGTCAGGCCAGCGGCCTTGAAGGCGGCATCCAGCCGTGAACGGCCGGTAATGCCCTGCCGGTAGGTGATCAGCGGCAGCGTGCTGAGCATCTCCAGCGTGACCTGTGGCTGACGCGTCAACTCATGCCCTTCCGGCACCAGTATGGTGTGATGCCAGCGGTAGTAGGGAAACGCCGCCAACGATTCGTCGCTCATCAACCGCTCGCTGGCAATACCGATATCGGCTTCGCCGGAAGCCAGCATGGCGACAATTTCCTCCGGGCTGCCTTGGTTCAGCACCACTCTCACCCGCGGATATAACGCACGGAACTCTTTAATCACCCCCGGCAGGCTGTAACGTGCCTGAGTATGAGTCGTAGCGATATGCAGTTGACCGGAGTCGTTGCTGCTGAATACGTCTGCCAGGCGGCGAATATTATTGGCATCATTCAGGATACGTTCAGCCACCACCAACAACTCTTTACCCGGTTCGGTCATGCCCAATAAACGCTTCCCGCGGCGGATAAATATCTCAATGCCCAGCTCTTCTTCCAGCTCACGAATATGACGGCTAACCCCAGATTGCGAGGTAAATAACGTGTTGGCGACCTCGGTCAGGTTGTAGTTGCAACGCGCCGATTCACGAATAATTTTTAGTTGTTGAAAGTTCATCCCTTCCCCCTGTCGAGCAATAGTGTTAACAACAGTGATACTGAGTCTGGCAGGAGGGAACAAATAAGAAATAACCTTTACTTATGCATTTTAATACTAAGTGGATTTTTCATGGTCGTGAATTAACTGTTTCTTCAAGAGAAGATAACGAACACCTTTAAAATTAACAAGATACAAACCCACTCATTAACTGTGGGTTAAATATTCCTGAGAAATAAAGTTATTAAATATAGGCATTGGTTATATATAAAAAGGCCCTGCATGCAGAGCCCGTTTGGAAAGAATGTTTTGGCTGAGAGATCAGGCGATCGCTTCGCCGCCAATAGGGCCGGACGTATTCTGTTGCAACCACTGCTGCACATAGTTGACCAAATCGCCGATGCAGTCGTCCTTCATGCCGTGGTTTTTCAGCTCATTATCCAGTGCAAACAGGTATTGAGCATTGGTGCCCAACGGCCCGCTGGCGCTGGCTATCAGAGGCGCTATCACCTGGTGGCTGGTGTCTTCTTCAAACAGCGGGTGTTGCGGATTCATCACGAATACCAGCGCGGTGACCACCTCGCCATCGGCAAGCTGGAGATCGCACCAGGTCGGCAGGTAACAATCGGTCACCATTTCGCGTTTCCACAGCAGTTCCAGCTCTTCGCGCAGCTTCTCTTCCGGCAAGCGGAACGCCAGCCCGGTAGTATGGCCGCCCTCTTTCAGCGCCAGCATGCGCCCAGGCTGATGCAGGGTACCGCGTCCGGCGGTTAACCGCAGGCAAAACGCACGGTGCCACCCCTGCAACGTAGCCGGCCGCACTTCTTCGGATTCGAATACCGGGTTCCACATCAGTGAACCATAGCCAAATACCCACACCGGGCTGTTATCTGGACGACGGGATAAAGTACAACTCAGCGAGGCCGCACGCTGCTCTGATGTCAGTAACAGCGACTCCTCAATTGTGCCGAATGCTGTTTTGCAATCTGCCTTTTGCAGAAAATCTCGCGTTAACATCTTAACAACCTCCTGGGAATAGGCTACTCCTACTCCCTCGCCACTGCGATCTCTGGAATTTTTATTTTTTGGATGCGGAATTTTATTAATTCAATAGTCACTCCACGATAATAATGACCTTATTCTTTTCTCGATCCGCAATCAAGTTTCAAAACGTAGATAAAGTGAAAAAGTATTTGTACGCGGAAGCAATAATATTAATTGTATGCGTAGCTATGCAGATATTGTGATTTTACCGGCACCCGAAGCTGGGTTTTAAGGTCACTTTTTGTGCCAATGGCCGTCGTCGCCTTTGCGATAGATCTGCTTTACCGCCGCCCAGGCGACTTTATGCGCCGTTTCTTCGCGGCTGTCATCGCCGCGGCGGTCATCAGAATCACTGTATTGATCCCAGGCGCTATTAAACGCTTCTTTATAGATCTCTTGTGCATGATCCGGCAGCACATTTTTCACATTGTCAGGCAAGGCGCTCTTGCTGTTGTACGGCATCATTTTTCTCCATAACGACGTATTAATCTATAAGCCTAGTCAATACCGCCTGCCGCCTCAACTAGCAAACGATTCTCATTATCAAATGACATGATATACTCGGCGCCAAACGAACATAAGGAGATCACCGTGAATACCGATGCCCCCCGCTCACGCGCGCCTTACCTGATTGAAGTCGCCCTTGTCCGTGACATCACGCCGCACCTGCGTCGCATCACCTTTAGCGCGCCAGACCTGCGCTATTACCCGGCGCAAGCCGCTGCCGCGCACATCAAGGTTTTCCTGCCGCTCGCAGGCCAACAGCAACCGGATCTCCCAACGCTGACCGCTAGCGGCCCGGTTTGGGCAGCGGACGCGGTACGCCCGATTATTCGCACCTATTCGGTGCGCGCCGTGCGCCCGGAACTGGCCGAGATCGACATCGAATTCGCCATCCACGACCATAGCGGCCCGGCGGTAAACTTTGCGCGCCAGGCCAAAGCGGGCGACAAAATTGGCATCAGCAACCCTGGCGGCCCCAAACCGATGCTGCCGCCAGCCGATTTCTACTGCCTGGCCGGCGATCCTTCATCTTTACCCGCGCTGGCCGCGTTGCTGGAACAGCTGCCGGCGAGCAGCGAAGGCCATGCTTTTATCCGCGTGGATACTGCCGCCGACGTTATCAGCATGAAAAAACCTGCCGGCGTCGAGCTGAATTGGATTATCGGCGGCACCGAAAAAACGCCGGAGCTGATAACCCAATTTTGCGCATTATCCTTGCCGCAGGCCGCCACCCAGTTCTGGCTGGCGGGTGAAGATCGCCTGGTGGTCGAGCTGCGCCGCTACCTGCGCCGCGATCGCCAATGTGATCGTAATCAGCTTTATGCCGTGCCTTACTGGCGTGAGGGGTTAAATGAAGAGGGTTATCATAATAAACGGCATGAAATCATGGATAATATTGACGACTAATGGGAATTTTTCCCTTTATTAACCATACAATGCGTGTATAACTGCAATTTACGCGCCATTGATGCGAAAAGTTAATCCCACTACGTAAAAGTAAGTAAATAAAACCGCATCAGATGCGGTTTTTTTGTTAACCTTGTCACACAAAGCAAGCAATTGCTTTTTCGAGTAACACAACATCACATCATTACCCGACACAAGACACTGGGTGTATCCTATTATTATTAAATATAAATATGCCCAATGGATTTCAAGCTGCGGTCAACAATGCAGCAGCGTGAAAGGCGGCGGGTAAACATTCTGGATACGCGAGTTGCCGTACTGCGGCAGTCAGCGATGACGGGTCCACGCTGTTTGAGAAGGAGTACCATCAAAATGAAGTCGCAACACGATCCTGGCCGATCCAAATCCCGCCACACCGAGTACTCGCTGATTTTCCCGATTGCCGCCCTGGTCGTCCTGAATCTGTGGGGCAGCACCAGCAACTTTCCTTTGATCGTCGGCATTAACATCGTCGCCCTAATAGGTATTCTCAGCAGCGCCTTTAGCGTGGTGCGCCATGCGGACGTGCTGGCTCATCGTTTGGGGGAACCCTACGGCTCGCTGATCCTCAGCCTGTCGGTGGTTATTCTGGAAGTGAGCCTGATTTCAGCGCTGATGGCTACCGGCGACGCGGCCCCAGCGCTGATGCGCGATACGCTTTATTCCATCATCATGATCGTCACCGCCGGGCTGGTAGGCGTTGCGCTGCTGCTCGGCGGGCGTAAATTCGCTACCCAGTACGTTAACCTCGGCGGCATCAAACAGTATTTGATGGCGATTTTCCCGCTGGCGATCATCGTTCTGGTGTTCCCGAGTGCGCTGCCGGGGGGTAACTTCAGCACCGGTCAGGCATTGTTGGTCGCGGTGATTTCTGCCGCCATGTATGGCGTGTTCCTGGTGATCCAGACCAAAACCCACCAGAGCCTGTTCGTGTACGAGCATGAAGATGACGACGGTGACCCGCACCACGGCAAGCCTTCCTCGCACAGCAGCGCCTGGCATGCGGGCTGGCTGGTCGTGCATCTGATTGCCGTGATCGCGGTGACCAAATTCAACGCCAACCCGCTGGAAGGTTTGCTGACCAAAGTGAACGCCCCGGCGCAGTTTACCGGCTTCCTGGTGGCGCTGCTGATCCTGTCGCCGGAAGGTCTGGGCGCCCTGCGCGCAGTGTTGAACAATCAGGTGCAGCGCGCTATGAACCTGTTCTTCGGCTCGGTATTGGCGACCATTTCTCTGACGGTGCCGGCGGTAACCATCATCGCTACCCTCACCGGCCAGACACTGATCTTCGGCCTGCAGACACCGCATATCGTGGTGATGTTGACGGTATTGCTGCTGTGCCAGCTGTCGTTCTCCACCGGGCGCACCAACGTGCTGAACGGTACCGCGCACCTGGCGCTGTTTGCCGCCTACATGATGACCATCTTTTCCTGAATGACCGAGGGGCGCACTCTGCGCCCCTCTTCTTATACCGCCTTGTACCGCCAGGATTTATACCGCGAAGAAAATGCCCGCCGCGATCCCGCCAAACAGAATCCATTTAATGATGTAATAACCGGTGCGGTTCCACGCCTTTAGCCGTTTCCCCACTTTGCGCACCGCATAAATATACTTGAACAACTTATTAACGCCGCCGGTGCGATCGCCCTCTTCGTTTGGCGCAGTAGCCGCGCTCATCAGGTTGCGCCCCAGCCAGTGGTTGATGCTCTGCGCCCAGCGATAACGCATCGGCCGCTCGATATCGCAAAACAGAATCAACCGATTTTGCCCGCTCTGGTTCTCGGCGTAATGCAGATAGGTTTCATCAAACATCACCCCTTCTCCGTCACGCCAGCTGTAACGTTCGCCGTCGACTTCAATAAAACAGCGATCGTCATTAGGCGTAATCAGCCCCAGATGGTAACGCAGCGAACCGGCGTAGGGGTCACGGTGGCGTGGCAGGCGGCTACCGTCCGGTAGTTCGGCAAACATCGCCGCCTTGACCGAAGGCAGGCTGCGCAGCAGCGCGGTGGTCTGTGGGCACAGGCTCATCGCCGACGGGTGGTTGTCTTCATACCATTTCAAATAAAAACGCTTCCAACCGGTTTTGAAGAACGAGTTGAAGCCGGCATCGTTGAATTGATCCGAAGCTTTAATTTGCTGGATCGCCATCAACTGCTGCCCTTCGTCGCGAATGGTTTGCCAATTATCCCGTAGCACCCCCAGTTCGGGAAATTGCTCCGGTTGCAGATAAGGCGTTATCGGCGCGCGCGAGAACAAATACATAAAAACGTTCAGTGGCGCGGTAAAAGTGGAATGATCGGAAAGCTGCCGCCAGAAGGTATAACGCACCCGGCCGCGATAATGGATATAGATCACACATAAAATAAATAAAATTAAAATAATATATTTCATGACTGAACCGCTGTGAGAAGCCCAACACCTGTGCGCCAAACCGGCGCACAACGCAACTACTTCCGTTTGCCAGGTAAAGGCTGGCGCCAATTTGGAACACCATTAATCATTAACGCTAATGCAACGAAAATCCATACAAAAACCTACAATAATTTACATAACGGATTGGCGGACGAGGATTCGCGGCAGAAAAGAAAAAGGCCGCCGAAGCGGCCTCGTCATAGCAGGCAGGTTAACTGTAGGCGTTGAGCGTACGCTGGCACAAGGCGGAGCGGACGCAGTCTTGTTTATCAAAGCGGATGATGCCGATCATTTCATCCTCTTCGAAGCGCTCCATCGCATCGCTGAGGCCGGACTTCACGCCGCGCGGTAAATCGCACTGGGTTACGTCGCCATTGACGATTACCGTTACGTTCTCACCCAAACGGGTCAGGAACATCTTCATCTGGCTGGCGGTGACGTTCTGGGCTTCATCCAGGATAACGACCGCATTTTCGAAGGTACGCCCGCGCATGTAGGCGAAAGGCGCGATCTCTACCTTGCCGATTTCCGGGCGCAGGCAGTATTGCATAAAGGACGATCCCAAGCGGCGCACCAGAATGTCATACACCGGGCGGAAATAAGGGGCGAACTTCTCAGAAATATCCCCGGGCAAGAAACCGAGGTCTTCATCCGCCTGTAAAACCGGACGCGTAACAATAATCCGATCCACTTCTTTATGTATAAGGGCTTCTGCCGCCTTCGCGGCGCTGATGAATGTTTTGCCGCAGCCGGCTTCGCCGGTGGCAAATATCAACTGCTTTTTATCTATGGCGATTAAGTAATGACCCTGAGCTTCGGTTCTAGCCTCGATGGGAGAGCTATCGCGCTTGTCTCGCGCCATGCCGATAGACTCAACTCCACCCATTTGTACCAGCGAGGTTACGGACTCTTCTTCCAGCTGGCGATGACTACGAGCGTCACGACGAATAACGCGTTTCGCTTCACGACGTGCTTTGATCACTGCTTTTTGTCTCATAGTGGCACCTTACAGTTTGTTTCACCTACCGCTGCGGCCTGGCCGCGCGATTAATGTTTCACATACAGATGAGGTTTTGGCTTCCTTCAGAGCCAATAAAAGCCAATAGACGAAGTGAATACGCGGGCGTTGTAGCGCACCGTTTTTTCACGGGAGAACGCGATTGCGTAATTAATTGTGGAGTAAAAAGTGACAAGAATTTGTCATGCCGGGAATGCGGAGTTGCCAGGAAAAGAGAGTCGGAGAGAGAACCCTCGTTACAACGAGAAATCAGAGAAGGTGTATTGTTTTTTCTTTCCAGCCCAACCAAGGACTTTACCATTAGCGATCCCCGCAGTGTTATTTACAGCTTCCGCTGTGCACCTTGTGAAAACTACCGCCAGATGATTACAGTATAATGACATTCAAACCCATCGCGTTACTAAAATGTAAAAAAATTTAATCTTTTTTGTTTTCAGATAACGCCAGAACACTATATCACGCTGTTTACGCCATTCCAGAGAAATTTTATCACCCAGCCAGATCAAATAGTTATGATTAAAAGTGCCGGATGACATTTTGGTTTCCTGATTAAATTTCGCACAAACAAAAACGCGATTTTATCCGCAATGTTAGCGGCACGCCTTCCCCCTGGCGCTGTACTTCATTAATAAAAAAGGCGGGAAATCTCCCGCCCTGAAGTACCAGGTATACGCGCCCAAGGGTGGCCGAAAGTGCCTTTACTCGAAGGAGTAAGAGACGCTCACGCCACCGCCCCAGTTCCTGCCCGGCGCCGGTTCGTAATAACGGCCGTTGCCTTCATTGACGATGACCGAGCCAACATATTGGCGGTCAAACAGGTTGTCCACGCGGCCGAAAACGTTAAGCATCCAGTTCCCTACCGGATAGCGGTAGCCGGTATTCAACCCCACGGTGGTATAGGACGGTGCCTGTTCGGTGTTTTCATCATTCACCTCGATGTCGCTCATGTAGCGCACCTCCGCGCCGGCATACCAACCTTCCGGCGGGGCCCAGGCAAAGGAGGCGAACCCCATATTGCGTGCAATGCCCGGCATGCGGTTGCCGCTTGGCACCTTATTGTCCACCGAGCATTGGCTGTCGCCGCACACGTCATCCCGGTAGCGCGCATCCAGCAGCGTCCAGGCCAGTTGCAGCCGCCAATCGTAGGCAAACTGCTGGTCCAGCGCCAACTCCAGCCCGCGCCGACGCGTTTGCCCGGCGTTTTTGTAGCTGGTGCGCCCGTTGCTGCTCTCATCGACAACAATTTCATTCTTGGTGTCGGTCTGGAAAACGGCGGCAGTCAACAGACCGTTGCCGATACGCGTTTTGCTGCCAAACTCCACCGTATCGCTGGTTGCCGGTTTCAGGCCGAAATTGAGCCCGCTTTGGTCGCCGGGGCGATAGGACAACTCGTTGATGGTCGGCGTTTCAAAACCGCGACCGGCGGACAAATACAGATTCCAGCCGCGGCTGACGGCATAATTGAAGGAGCCGGCCGGCAACCACTGATGGTAGCTGGCGCTGCCGCTGTCATCGCCATTGCTGCCGGTGACGTAGTGATCGTTGGAATCAAAATTGACGGTGCTGTAACGCGCACCGGCATCCAGCGTCAGTTGCGGGGTCAGTTTCCATGAAGTTTGCAGATAAGGGTCCACATTCCACATCAGATTGCGCTCGTTGCGGCGCAGCGCGCCCTGGGTGCCCAGCTCGGTCACGCCGTTGGACTGGGTAAAGTTTTCATACCCTTTGCGCTGTTCGGTCATGGTTTCATAGTCCAGACCGCCGGTCAGAGTGTAAGGTACCGCCACCAGTTCGCCACGGTGGGTCCAGCGCGTATCAATCCCCTGATAATGACGCGTCAGGTCAATCACCCCGCCCGGATGCTGTGCGCTGCGCTGCTGTACCGCGACCGGGATCGACTGGTACTGAGTGGTTTCGCGCTCGCCGGCGTACATCATCACGCTCAGGTCATCATTAACGCCCATCTGGCGTTCATAGTGCAATCCGGCCTGGGTCTGCGAGGTGGTTTTGCGCGTATTGTATTGATCGGCTCGCGGTGCCTGCCGTGGGTTGTCGTGCCATTCGGCAGACGTCAGGCCGCCGGGATCGTTGGCGTCGATATCCACGCTGTTGAACAGCAGCGTAAGCGTGCTGACATCGTCGATACGCACGCCCAGCTTGGCGTTGCCGAGGTTTTTTTGCGCACCGCTGTGGTCGCGGAATCCTTGAGTGGTAAACCGCGTGCCGGAAATGGTGTAGTTAACGTCGCCGGCATGGCTGCCATCCCCGGTAGCCCCGGAGGCTTTGATGCCATTGCGCCAGGTGCCGTAGCTGCCAAAATAACTGCCCGCCTCAATGCGGTTGGGCTGTTGGCCGGTTTCGGTTTCCACGTTCACCATGCCGCCGGAGGAGTTGCCGTAAAGCGCGGAAAACGGCCCACGCAGCACTTCCACCTTGTCGACCGAGTTCAGGTCGATATTCGAGGTTTGCCCCTGCCCATCCGGCATGGTGGCCGGAATGCCGTCCACATAAATCCGCACGCCGCGCACGCCATACATAGAGCGTGCTCCAAACCCCCGCACCGATAACTGCAAATCTTGCGCATAGTTCTGGCGGTTTTGAATTTGCAGGCCAGGCACGCTGCCCAGGCTTTCAGACAGGTTGATCTGAGGCTTGGCGTCACGGATTTGATCACCATTCACCACGCTGACGGCGGCGGGCGTCGAGAGTTCGGAAAGACCGCTGCGTTTGGCGGTCACCACCATGGTCTGTTCCCCCTCGCTGTCTTGCGCATAGCACAATGAAAGGGGCAGTAAGGCGGGAATGACGATGGCGGACGCCAGCGTGTTTTTACGGGTGTTTTTCATCAAGAGAATGCCGTTAAAGGGATCGGGAAATCTGAACCGTCTGGAACAAAATGGCTGGCATGTTAATACTTTTAACAAACAAATGAAAACAGTTAGCCATAATTAAAAACCCGGATTCCCGGTTGCGCAAGGCCACGGAATATTTAAATAAGATCGGTTCGCTGCGGAGGGCCGATGAAAAAAGGCGGGGAGACCCCGCCAGATTGAACATTGACTACGCTTTCAGCAAACCGCTGCCAAGATAGTCATTATTGTCTTTCACCCCTGGCAGCGCAAAGAAGTACCCGCCGCCGATCGGCTTCACGTACTCTTCCAGCGCCTCGCCGTTCAGGCGTTTTTGCACCGTCAGGAAGCCTTTCTCCAGATCGGCCTGATAGCAGACGAACAGCAGCCCCATTTCCAGTTGGCCGGAATTGGACACGCCGATCGAATAGCTGTAACCGCGGCGCAGTAACAGATTGCTCTGGGTTTGCGGTGTGCGTGGGTTCGCCAGGCGGATATGCGCATCCATCGGAATGGTTTTACCCTCGGGATCTTTCGCGTAGTCCGGCTCGTCGTGCTCATGTTTCATGCCGAGCGGCGCGCCGCTGTGCTTTTCACGGCCGAAGATGGTTTGCTGCTCCTGCAACGGCGTGCGGTCCCAGAACTCGACGTGGAAACGGATAATCCGAAGCGCCTGATAGCTGCCGCCTACCGCCCAGGCCGGCTCCCCGGCGTCGTCCGCCACCCACACCACCTTATCCATCAACGGCTTGTCGCCGGTTTTCGGGTTGGCAGTGCCGTCTTTAAAGCCCAGCAGGTTGATCGGCGTTTCTTTGCCTTTGCTGCGCGCGGCGTGGGCGGAAATAAAGCCTTCCCGCTTCCAGCGCACGCTGAGCAAGTCCGGCGAATGCTTGATGATATCGCGCAGCGCGTGGATTACCGTTTCATTGGTATTGGCGCAAATTTGCAACACCAGATCGCCATGACACAGGCTGGCGTCCAGCGAGTCGTTAGGGAAACGCGTCATCTTTTGCAGCCGCAGCGGTTTTTGCCCCTGCAGGCCAAAACGTTCGTCAAACAGCGAAGTCCCCACCGACACGGTGATGGTCAGGTTGTCGGGATAGATTTCCGGCCCCATGATGCCCGAGTCGAGCGGCGGCAGCTTGGGATCCACCTCCGGTGCCTTGCCGCCGCTGGTCAGAAACGCAATGCGGGCAGTCAGCAACCGGAATAAACGCTCCAGATCCTGCTTGTTGCTTGCCAGCACGTCAAAAGCCACCAGCATCATCGCCGCCTGTTGCGCTGTGAGGATCCCGCCCTGATGCGCGCCATAGAACGGCTGTTTCTGCCAACGCTCGTCCTGCGACGTCGCCAGCGGATCGGCCTCCTTCTCTGCTGCCTGCGTCAAACGGCTGCTGCCCAGCGCCAGAACACCCAGCCCCAGCCCCTGCAGCAAACGACGGCGCGACGGTGACGCCGCGCCTGTCGATTGCGGATGCGGCCCGTTGCCTGGGCCGATCTTGTTACTCATAGTGCTTGCCTCAATCCAGACCCAGTACGCCACGCAGTTGTGACAGGTCTTCCGCCAGGGTAGTGATCGGCCCTTTCATTGCGTTACGATCGGCGTCGGTCAGCTTCTCGTAAGACTCATAGCCGTCTTTGGTTTTGTATTTTGCCAAAATGCCGTCAACGGTTTTGAAGTTGGCGTCGATCTTGTCAAGCAAGGGTTTATTGGCCTTAACCAGCAGCGGGCGCAGCAGGTTAACGATTTTTTGCGCACCGTCGACGTTGGCCTGGAAATCCCACAGGTCGGTACGGCTGTAACGGTCTTCTTCACCGCTGATTTTGCTCGCCGCCACTTCCTCGATCAGGCCGGCCGCGCCCCCTACCACCTTGCTTGGCGGGAAGGTCAAATCGCTCACGCGCTTTTGCAATTCAACGGTATCGTTGTACAGGCGATCGGCGTATTTGCTCATGTCCTTGGTGGTATTGTCGGCAAACAGCGCTTTCTCCAGACGGTGGAAACCGGTGAAATTCGGATCTTCGGCTTTCTTCTCGTAGTCGTCTTCGCGGGCGTCAATGCTGCCGTCCAGATCGGAGAACAGCTCGGCGATCGGCTCGATACGCTCGTAGTGCTGGCGGGTTGGCGCATACAGTTTGCGCGCTTGCGCGACATTGCCGGCTTTTATCGCGTCGGTGAACAGCTTGGTCTGCTTGACCAGCCCTTCCACTTCTTTAGTGACGTAAACCTTGTACTCGGCAATCGGCCCAACCAGATCCAGCGCGTTAGGTTTGCCGTCGGTAGCCGCACCCGCCGTAACGATCAGTTTGCCTTTCGGGTTGCTGAGCAGCCCGCAGGTCATATCGTATTCGCCCGCTTCCAGATTGGCGGTCATCTTCTGGGTGAAACCCGGCGCGATGTTTTCGCGCTCTTCCACGACCATCACCCCTTTCAGAATTTCCCATTCCACGTTTTTCTGGCTGGTGTTGTGCACCACAAACTGGGTTTTGCCGGCCGGTACGGTCAGTTGCATCGGCTCGCACTGCTTGTCGTTAACGGTAATCTTCACCTGCGGCACGTCCGCCGCCAGGGCATCGATGCTCAGCGCGAACGCCGGGATAGCCAGTAATGCGGCGTGCAACGCCTTGCGGCGGAATAACGGGGTAGACATATAAGATTCCCTATTAAAATTAATGATTGATTTTACGTTGCGCCGAAACCGCTGCCGGCTCCGCACGCTGCGGCAGGAAAAAGAAAATCAGCGCCGGGATCAGATACAGGAAATAGACCGCCACTTCGCTCACCGTCGGCGCTTCCTGGTAACCGAAGATGCCTTCAAGCAGGGTGCCAAACAGCGAATGGGTGGACAGATGGTTGCTGAGATCAAACGCGATATCCTGGAAATGGTTCCACAGCCCGGCTTCGTGGAAAGCGCGGATCGCCCCGGCGGCCAGGCCGGCGGCAACGAACAGGATAAACAGGCTGGTCCATTTGAAGAATTTGGCCAGGTGCAGCTTCACGCCACCCCAGTAGAGAGCCATGCCGAGCACGATGGCGGCGACCAGGCCGAGCACCGCGCCAATCGGCGCTTCGATGCCGACGTCCTGCTGGAAGGCCGCCAGCAGGAAAAATACCGACTCCAGCCCTTCGCGGGCCACGGCGAAGAACACCATTGCCACCAGCGCCCAGCCCTGGCCTTTGCCGGAATTGAGCGCGCTGTCGATGGCACCTTCCAGATGCACCTTGACCGATTTGGAGACCTTACGCATCCAAAACACCATATAGGTGAGGATCAACACCGCAATCACCGCGACAATACCTTCGAACAGTTCCTGCTGTTTCTGCGGGAATTCGCCGGTAGTTTCATTAATGAAAATGCCGAGCGCCAGGCACAGGGCAGCGGCGACAATCACCCCTATCCACACCACGCCTAGCCATTGACCGCGCTGGGTGCGTTTCAGGTAGCTGGCGATCAGGCTGACGATCAGCGCAGCCTCCAGCCCCTCACGGAACATGATAAGGAAGGGAACAAACATAAGTAATAACCCCTAAAAAGGCTTCTGCCGTGAAGCGTCCGCACGCCAGGAATGGCCACAGCGCTAATGTAAAGAAAAGTAAAACACAACGATAGTGATTATCATTCTGCCAAAAAGAAATACAAGGGGAGCAAGGGTGATTTTTTCTAATCAAATGTCGCGAGGTGTTTCCGGCAGATGACAGACAGCGACGAAGCAAGAAATGACAAAGGGCGCATTAAGCGCCCTTTGAGACCCGCTCTGCGAGAAGGCTAAACCGTTTTGAACTCAGCTTCCGCCTTGTCGAAACGTTCGGTCATGGTGGCAGAAGGCTGGCGACCCATCAGGCTCACCACCACAATGGCGATGCAGCCGAACAGGAAGCCCGGGATGATTTCATACAGATCCAGCCAGGCGAAGTGTTTCCAGACAATCACTGTCGCTGCACCCACCAGCATGCCGGCCAATGCGCCGTTGCGGGTCATGCGTGACCACATCACCGAGATCAGCACTACCGGGCCAAAGGCGGCGCCGAAGCCGGCCCAGGCATAGCTTACCAGGCCCAGCACGCGGTTTTCCGGGTTGGCGGCCAACGCGATCGCCACCAGCGCCACGACCAGCACCATGATGCGACCGACCCATACCAACTCGCGTTGGCTGGCCCCCTTACGCAGGAAAGCTTTGTACAGGTCTTCGGTAATCGCGCTTGAACACACCAGCAATTGGCAGCTCAGGGTACTCATCACCGCAGCCAGGATCGCCGACAGCAGAATGCCCGCCACCCAAGGGTTGAACAAAATCATCGCCAGCTCGATAAACACGCGCTCGCCGTTTTGCGACACGTTGCCCGCCTGATCCGGGTTGTTGGCGAAGTAGGCAATACCGAAAAAACCGACGGCAATGGTGCCCGCCAGGCACAGGATCATCCAGGTCATACTGATGCGACGTGCGCTGCGGATGGTGCGGTGGGAATCCGCCGCCATGAAACGCGCCAGGATGTGCGGCTGGCCGAAATAACCCAACCCCCAGCCCAGCAGCGAAAGAATAGCTACAAAGTTCAGGCCTTTCAGCATGTCGATGTTGGCCGGGTTCTTCGCCTCAATCACCAGCATTGACGTGTCGATACCGCCTACCGCCAGGATCACGAACACCGGCGTCAGGATCAGCGCGAAAATCATCAGGCTGGCCTGCACGGTATCGGTCCAGCTCACCGCCAGGAATCCGCCGATAAAGGTATAAATGATAGTGGCTGCCGCACCGGCCCACAGCGCCGTGCCGTAACTCATGCCAAAGGTGCTTTCAAACAAGCGCGCACCGGCCACGATGCCGGATGCACAGTAGATGGTGAAGAACACCAGGATAACAATGGCGGAAATCACCCGCAGCAGTTTACTGTTGTCTTCAAAACGGCTGGTGAAGTAATCCGGCAGCGTCAGGGCATTATTGTTGGCTTCGGTATGCACACGCAGCCGCCCCGCCACCAGTTTCCAGTTAAGGTAAGCGCCGATCGTCAGGCCAATGGCAATCCAGCTTTCCGAGATGCCGGACAGGAAGATGGCGCCCGGCAGGCCCATCAGCAACCAGCCGCTCATATCCGATGCGCCGGCGGAGAGCGCGGTCACCACGCTACCCAGGCTGCGGCCCCCCAGAATATAGTCGTCGAAGTTATTGGTTGCCCGGTAGGCAAGTAAGCCGATTAACACCATCCCGAAGATATACACCAGGAAGGTCACCAGCATAGGTGTGCTCATTGTCATGAAATTCTCCACTCTCATTATTATTTCGCGCTGTATTGCGATATTTGCTACTTGCCGATCCGCCGGAACGAGGCGAAATGACGAACAGGCCGCGAGTGAAAATAGTTTCCTCCCGCAATTGTCTGACCGCCGGCTATCCTAGATGACCCGTTCGTTATTCAACAAGATATTTAACAACAAAGTTACACAAAGTTTACCCTGCGTCACATTTAACCGCCTTTACGGTTGCACCACTCACCCCCAAATCAAGTTGCACCTCCAGCAACCCTGCGCTTACCCCTTATATTGCTGGGGATAACGGACTCACACAGCCAACCTCTGCACTCTTTGGCAGAGAACCCAGCAAGAATCATGCCGGTTGCCGATGTTAAAAAATCGATGAAACTCACACTTCGTTCATCGGCCTGATTTAACACGGTTGCACAAAGTTGCAACATGCTGGATATTGTCTGCATTCTTCACACCGCATAACGTACGAACCTATCCCAACAGCCTATGTGGCCCATAGTTTGTATAGCCTGATGGGATAGGTTCTTTAACACAGGAGTTGGATTGGCATGGGCACTACCACAATGGGCGTGAAGCTCGACGAAGCAACACGCGACCGGATTAAAGACGCGGCACAGCGTATCGATCGCACGCCGCACTGGCTCATCAAGCAGGCCATTTTCAATTACCTCGAGCGTCTCGAGAGCGGTTCCGATATTCCTGAAATTCCAGCACTTGCCGCCGCGGCCCAGGCCGAAGCGGACGACATTATGCCGCAAGCACTGGAAGAGTCCCACCAGCCATTCCTTGAATTTGCAGAACAAATTTTGCCGCAGTCGGTCAACCGGGCCGCCATTACCGCCGCTTATCGTCGCCCGGAGACCGAAGCGGTGCCGATGTTGCTCGAACAGGCGCGATTACCTGCCGATCTTGCCAAAGCTACCCATAAGATGGCTTACGACATCGCCGAGAAGCTGCGTAACCAAAAGAGTGCAAACGGCCGCGCCGGCATGGTGCAAGGTCTGCTGCAAGAGTTCTCGCTTTCCTCGCAGGAAGGCGTGGCGCTGATGTGCCTGGCGGAAGCCCTGCTGCGCATTCCGGACAAGCCAACTCGCGATGCGCTGATCCGCGATAAAATCAGCAACGGCAACTGGCATTCCCACCTCGGCCGCAGCCCGTCGCTGTTCGTTAACGCCGCCACCTGGGGCCTGCTGTTCACCGGCAAGCTGGTATCGACCCATAATGAAGCCAATCTGTCCCTTTCGCTGAACCGCATCATCGGCAAAAGCGGCGAACCGCTGATCCGCAAAGGCGTGGATATGGCGATGCGTCTGATGGGCGAACAGTTCGTGACCGGCGAAACCATCGCCGAAGCGCTGGCCAACGCACGCAAACTCGAAGACAAAGGCTTCCGCTATTCCTACGACATGTTGGGTGAAGCGGCGCTGACCGAAGCCGACGCGCAGGCCTATCTGGTGTCCTACCAGCAGGCTATCCATGCTATCGGCAAAGCGTCTAACGGCCGCGGTATCTATGAAGGCCCAGGCATTTCGATCAAGCTCTCCGCCCTGCACCCGCGTTACAGCCGCGCGCAGTACGAGCGCGTGATGGAAGAGCTTTACCCGCGCCTGCTGTCGCTAACCTTGCAGGCGCGGCAGTATGACATCGGCATTAACATCGATGCCGAAGAAGCCGATCGTCTGGAGATCTCGCTCGATCTGCTGGAGAAGTTGTGCTTTGAACCGCAACTGGCCGGTTGGAATGGCATTGGCTTCGTGATCCAGGCATATCAAAAACGTTGCCCGTTCGCTATCGACGCGGTTATCGACATGGCACAACGCAGCCGTCGCCGCCTGATGATCCGCCTGGTGAAAGGCGCCTATTGGGACAGCGAGATCAAACGCGCCCAAATGGACGGGCTGGAAGGCTATCCGGTATACACCCGCAAGGTCTACACCGACGTGTCTTATCTGGCCTGCGCCCGCAAACTGCTGGCGGTGCCAAACCTGATTTATCCGCAGTTCGCCACCCATAACGCCCACACATTGAGCGCGATCTATCATCTGGCGGGCAACAACTATTATCCGGGTCAGTATGAGTTCCAATGCCTGCACGGCATGGGCGAACCGCTGTATGAGCAAGTGGTGGGCAAAGTGGCCGACGGCAAACTGAACCGCCCTTGCCGCATCTATGCCCCGGTCGGCACCCATGAAACGCTGCTGGCGTATCTGGTACGTCGCCTGCTGGAAAACGGCGCCAACACCTCGTTCGTTAACCGCATTGCCGACGCCACCCTGCCGCTCGACGAACTGGTTGCCGATCCGGTCACCGCAGTCGAGGCCCTGGCCGCAAGCGAAGGCCAGATTGGCCTGCCGCACCCGCGCATTCCGCTGCCGCGTGAGCTGTATGGCGATAAGCGCACCAACTCCAGCGGCCTGGATCTGTCCAACGAACAACGTCTGGCCTCGCTGTCCAGCGCACTGTTGACCAGCGCCACCCAGCCGTGGCGTGCAGAACCCATTATCGACGCAGAGCTGGATCAGGGCGTGGAACAGCCGGTGATTAACCCGGCCGAGCCGGGCGATGTGGTCGGTTACGTGCGTGAAGCCACCGAAGCGGAAGTCAGCCGGGCGCTCGACGCCGCCGCCGCCGCCGGCCCAATCTGGTTCGCTACCCCACCTTCCGAACGCGCCGCCATTCTTGATCGCGCCGCAGAACTGATGGAAGGCCAGTTGCAAAGCCTGCTGGGCATCCTGGTGCGCGAAGCGGGTAAAACCTTTAACAACGCCATCGCCGAAGTGCGCGAAGCGGTCGATTTCCTGCATTACTACGCCGGCCAGGTGCGTGATGACTTCGCCAACGACAGCCATCGCCCGCTGGGTCCGGTGGTCTGTATCAGCCCGTGGAACTTCCCGCTGGCGATCTTCACCGGCCAGATTGCCGCGGCATTGGCGGCAGGCAACAGCGTGCTGGCCAAACCGGCCGAGCAAACTCCGCTGATTGCCGCACAGGCGGTGCGCATTCTGCTTGAAGCCGGTATTCCCCAAGGTGTGCTGCAACTGCTGCCGGGCCAGGGTGAGAGCGTCGGTTCGGTGCTGGTCAACGACGCCCGCGTGCGCGGCGTGATGTTTACCGGTTCCACCGACGTCGCAGGCATCCTGCAACGCAGCATCGCCGGGCGCCTGGATCCGCAGGGCCGCCCAACGCCATTGATCGCCGAAACCGGTGGCCTGAACGCCATGATCGTCGACTCTTCCGCCCTGACCGAACAGGTGGTGACGGACGTGGTCGCCTCGGCCTTCGACAGCGCCGGCCAGCGCTGTTCCGCGCTGCGTATCCTGTGCATTCAGGAAGACGTGGCGGAACATACGCTGCAAATGCTGCGCGGCGCGATGGCCGAATGCCGCATGGGTAACCCGGAACGCCTGTCTACCGACATCGGCCCGGTGATCGACGCCGAAGCCAAAACCGGCATCGAACGTCATATCCAGGCGATGCGCGCCAAGGGCCGCAAGGTCTATCAAGCGGCGAAAGGCAATGCGCAGGATGAGAAAGAGTGGTCACGCGGCACCTTTATCAAGCCGACGCTGATCGAACTGGACAGCTTCGACGAGCTGCAAAAAGAGATCTTCGGCCCGGTGCTGCATGTGGTCCGCTTCCAGCGTACCAATCTGGAGTCGCTGGTCGATCAGATCAACGCCGCCGGCTATGGCCTGACGCTGGGCATTCACACCCGCATCGATGAAACCATTGCCCGCGTTACCGACCGCGCCAAAGTGGGCAACCTGTACGTTAACCGCAACATGGTTGGCGCGGTCGTCGGCGTGCAACCCTTCGGTGGCGAAGGCCTGTCCGGCACCGGACCGAAAGCCGGTGGCCCGCTGTATCTCTACCGCCTGCTGGCCAACCGCCCGGACGACGCCGTTCAGCGCACCCTGAACCGCCAGGACGACGAGCGCCCGCTGGAAGCCACCGCGCGACCGCTGCTGCTCAATGCCCACCAGGCGCTCGAGCAGTGGGCTGTTGCCGAGAAACACAGCGATCTGGTGCAGTTGGCGCAACGTTACGCCGAACTGGGCCAGGGCGGCACCGTTCGACCGCTGCCGGGCCCTACCGGCGAACGCAACACCTACGCCCTGCTGCCGCGTGAGCGCGTGCTGTGCCTGGCGGACAACGAAACCGATGCGCTGACTCAACTGGCAGCCGTGCTGGCGGTTGGCAGCAGCGTGCTGTGGCCTGAAGCCGAATTGCAGCGCACGCTATACCGCCGCCTGCCGGCAACGGTTCAGGCGCGTATCAGCTTCAGCAAGGACTGGCAGCAGGATAAGGTGGAGTTCGACGCCGCCATTTACCACGGCGACGCCGATCAGCTGCGTACCCTGTGCGAGCAGATCGCCCAACGCAGCGGTGCGATCGTCTCGGTACAGGGCTTTGCCCACGGTGAAACCAATATCCTGTTGGAACGCCTGCTGATCGAACGTTCGCTCAGCGTCAACACTGCCGCCGCCGGTGGTAACGCCAGCCTGATGACCATCGGTTAACGCTTAAAGAGGGATTGCAGCCGTTTGTAATCCACTCTGCTGTCACCCTCGCAAACCCTGCACCCGTGCAGGGTTTTTTATTGTCTGCACAAAAGCGGCGCGCTAGCGTATTAATCCTGTTGCCATAAAGTGTGTATGGTGTGTATCATAAAGGGACGGTAAGCGCGTGAAAAGTTCAGAACTGATCAGGCTGTTAGAACGAGAAGGTTGGGTTTTAGAGCGGATAAAGGGAAGCCACCATCAGTTTAAACACCCGAGATCTCGTTTGGTGATCACCGTTCCACACCCGCGTAAAGATCTGAAGCCGGGAACGCTGCGCCAGATCATGAAAGATGCCGGGCTGTGCTAACCCGGTACCATGAGTTAACAGGAGAAATTATGTTCTACCCTGCTTATGTACATTCAGACCTCGACGGCAGCGCCAGCGGTTTCTTCCCCGATGTGCCGGGTTGTTATTTTGCCGGCGATACCCTCGATAAAGCCTTTGAAGATGCCAAAGGCGCGCTGGACGCGCATTTCGAACTTCTGAGCGAAGACAACCAGGCCATCCCACGCCCACAGGCCGTTTCCTTCCATCTGGCACAGGAAAACGACACCCTGAACGGCGGACAGTGGCTGCTGGTCGATATCAATATGGATAAGTTCGATGGGCGGGCGGAACGTATCAATATCACCCTGCCGCACCGCTTGTTGAACCGCATCGATTCACTGGTGCAGCAGCATCCTGGCTATGGGAGCCGCAGCGCCTTTTTGGCCGCCGCCGCCCGTAATGAATTATCGAAAGCCGGTTAGTCGAGAGTCAGGGGGCAAAACGCCCCCCTTTCTCATTGATTCAAAAACTTGTCGAGGAATTGCTGGGTGCGCTGGTGTTGCGGGTTGGCGAACAGTTGTTTGGCCGGCCCCTGTTCGACGATGCGTCCGTGGTCCATAAAAATGGCACGGTCGGCAACGTCGCGAGCAAAGCTCATTTCATGCGTCACGATCACCATGGTGCGCTTCTCTTCCGCCAACGAGCGAATGGTGTTGAGCACCTCGCCCACCAGCTCTGGATCGAGCGCGGAAGTGGGTTCATCAAACAGGATCACTTCCGGCTGCATCGCCAGCGCGCGGGCAATCGCTACACGTTGCTGCTGGCCGCCGGAAAGCCGGCGTGGATAAGCGGACTCTTTGCCGCTCAGCCCGACTTTGGCCAGCAAAGCACGGGCGCGCTGTTCGGCACTGGCTTTGCTCTCACCCTTAACGATGACCGGGCCTTCAATAATGTTCTCCAACACCGAACGGTGCGGAAACAAGTTGAAGTTTTGGAACACGAAGCCCACCTGCTGGCGCAATGCCCGCACCTGTTTTTTCTGTTTGCTCAGCGGCTTTGAACCGTCGATCTGAATATCGCCGACGCGAATGGTGCCGGAATCCGGAACCTCCAGCAGATTAATGCTGCGCAGCAAGGTAGTTTTCCCCGAGCCGCTCGGCCCGATAATCGCCACCACTTCACCGGCGTTAACCTCCAGATCGATCCCATGCAGCACCGTTTGGCCGTTGAACTGCTTGACCAGTTTTTTCACTTCGATGGCACTCATGCGTTACTCCTGATCCTGGCGGTTAACGTGGGCTTCCAGGCGATTTTGCAGTGCCGAAAGCAGGGTCGCCATCACCCAGTAAATCAACGATGCCGCCAGATACATGGTAAACACTTCCAGCGTACGCGAGGTGATCAGCTGCGCCTGACGGAATAGCTCAGGGACCTGAATGGTCGCCGCCAACGAGGTGTCTTTCACCAGGCCGATGAAACTGTTGCCCAGCGGCGGCAAGGCGGTGCGCGCCGCCTGCGGCAGGATCACCCGGCGCAAGGTTTGCCAGCGCGTCATGCCAATGCTGGCTGCGGCTTCCCACTGCCCTTTTTCAATCGACGAAATCGCCGCACGCAGCGTTTCCGAGGTATAGGCTGCGGTGTTAAGCGACAGGCCAATCAGCGCCGCCGGGAAGGGATCAAATTCGATGCCGAACTGCGGCAGGCCGTAGTAAATCATGAACAGCTGAGCGATCAATGGCGTGCCGCGAAACAACGACACATAAATGCGCGACAGCCATGACAGCGGCCATAACGGCGAAAGGCGCATCAGCGCCAGCAGAAAACCAAGCAGTAAACCGAGCGCCATGCCCCCCAGACTAAGCTGGAGGGTAAGTATCGCGCCCTTCAATAAAAATGGCGCTGAATCCAGCGCCAGTTGAATACTTTCGTGCATTATTTAGTTACGTCCGCGCCAAACCATTTCTCGGAGATCTTCGCCAGCGTGCCGTCTTTTTGCATCTCGGCAATCGCCTGGTCAATCGCTGCCAACAGTTCCGGGTTGTTTTTACGCACCGCGACGCCAGACTCCTGACGAGAGAACGCCGGGCCGGCAACCGCCAGCGTATCGCCGGTTTTCTTCACCAGATCCAATGCCGCCAAACGGTCAACCAGAATGGCGTTGATGCGGCCAACGCGCAGATCCTGGTACTTGGTCGGGTCGTCATCATAGGTACGTACGTCGACGCCCTGCACGTTTTCACGCAGCCATTGCTCATAGTTGGTCCCCAGGCCAACGCCGACCTTTTTGCCCTTCAGATCGTCCGGCTTGGCAATGGTGCCTTCGTTGCCCTTCTTCACCAACGCCTGAATACCGGAAACGGTATAAGGCGTTGAGAAATCATATTTCTTCTTGCGCTCGGCGGAGATCGTCACCTGGTTGATCACCACGTCGATGCGTTTCGATTCCAGCGATGCCAGCATGCCGTCCCATTTGGTCGGGTTCAGCTTGGCCTTCACGCCGATGTGCTGTGCCAGCGCGTTGGCGAAATCCACTTCGAATCCGGTCAACTTCCCGTCTTCGCCCTGGAAGCTGAATGGCGGATAGGTGCCTTCCAGCCCGACAATCAGCGTACCGCGCTGCTTAACCTGCTGGAGCAGATTGTCGGCGGCATAGGTTTGTGCGCTTAAACCGGCGGTCAGCGCAACGGTCATCACGCCCAACAGCAATTGACGACGAAATTTGGAAAAGATCATAAACACCCCATATTCTGTTTATCTTTTTTGATATCAGCACTTTACCAGTGCGTTTGACTGCATAAAGGAATATAACTTTATAAATATAGTTCAAAATGGAATAACAAGCTGCCGTCACACCTGCGGATGATAGGCAAACAGCGCCGGCGCACCACCGGTGTGAATAAACAGTATCGGGCCATCGCCGCAAAAACGCTGCTGGGCAATGCCGTCGATCAGGCCGGCCATCGCTTTGCCGGTATAGACCGGATCCAGCAACACCCCTTCCTGCTGCGCCAGCAACTGCACCGCCGCCGTGCCCTCTTCGTTGGGCATGCCATACTGCGGCGCAAAATACTCGTCCCACAGTTGGATCGGCGCCAGAGTGTCGATGCCTAACGAGCAAGCCAGCGCCTTTTGAATCAGCTCAACCTTGGGCAATTGGTCGATCACTTTACGCGAAACCGTAACGCCAATCAGTTCAGTCTCCGGCAGCAGTTGCTGAAGGCCGACCGCCAACCCGGCATGCGTGCCGGCACTGCCGGAAGCCACCAGCACTGAACTGAAAACGACGCCGCTACGCCGGCTCTGTTCGGCAATTTCCAGCGCGCACTGCACGTAACCCAGCGCGCCCAACGCGTTGGAGCCGCCCACCGGCACCACATAAGGCCGGAAACCCTGCCCTTCAAGACGCGTCGCCAGGTCGGCCAATTGCTGCTGCGGATCGTGCAACGCTTCGCACATCACCACTTCGGCATTGAACAGCCCGAGCAGCAGACGGTTGCCGTTGGTGAGGTAGTTTTCCGCTTGGGTGTCGATCGGGTTTTCCAGCAACGCCACGCAGTGCAGGCCGAGTTTTGCCGCTACCGCCGCAGTTTGACGCACGTGGTTGGATTGGATAGCGCCGGCGGTCACCAGCGTATCCGCGCCCTGTCGCAAGGCCTCGGCAGCAAGATACTCCAGTTTTCTCAGTTTGTTGCCGCCCATCGCCATCGGCGTGACGTCGTCACGTTTGATGTAAATTTCACGGCCAAGGTAGTCTGAAAGGCGAGACAGTTTTTCGAGCGGTGTGGCAGAGCCGACTAAATCGAGGCGCGGGAATTGCGCCAGTTGCTGTTGCAGATTCACAACGTCCCCCAGGGAACAGGTATCAACATCTAAAGCATAGATTTATCAGATGTGGGCTGAATAATCACTCTTTTTGATGAGACGTAAAGCGGTAAACCCCCGGCCGGCGCGCCGGGGAGACGGGATCAGTAGGTCTTCTGCCAGGCGATATACTGGTCGTATTTACGCAGGGCAATGCGGTAATTATTGTGTGCGGCGCTGGGCAAGTCTTCGATAATGCGCTGATGGTTATTGTTGCTGGCGAACTTGTCCGCCGGATAGTTTCGCGCCACCAGCATTTCGTCCAGCCGACGCAGACGCACCACGTATTCGCGGATAGTGCTGTGGCTCATCTCGGTCTGCTCAAACAGATACTGTTTGAACGCCATGATATCGAAATAGCTCGGATGGCTGTTGCAGGAAATCTCACTGCAAAAACGGCATAGCGCGGTCAGCTCATTTTGCACATTCAGCCAGACGTTATCGTCAATCGGCTGGTCCATGCGCGCAATGGCATCTTTGTTAATGATCTTGCCTCGGAACACCAACGCCATGCGATCCAATAATTTACTGCACTGGGAGCAGTGGGTTTGGCTGTGTTTGTAATCTTTCAAATAACGACTCAGCGGCCGTTTTTTCAATAATATTCCTGGCATAAGACAGTCCGGTTATCGCAACGGTAATCAGGTTGAAGGGTAAGAGTTGACTCGCCTCAATTTTCGGCCGCCAGGCGGGCGCGCAGCCGCTTGATCGCCTGACTGTGCAGTTGGCTGACGCGCGATTCCCCCACGTCCAGCACGGCACCGATCTCTTTCAGGTTCAACTCTTCCTGGTAATACAGCGTCAGCACCATTTTCTCGCGCTCCGGCAACGCGTCGATAGCGTTGATCACCCGCTGGCGGAGGTTGCCCTCCAGCAGATGATGCAGCGGGTTGGCCTCTTCGTGCCCTTCCAGCAGCGGCTCTGCGCTTTCGCCATGCTCTTCACGCCATTCGTCGTAGGAGAAAAGCTGGCTGTTATTGGTGTCCAACAGTATTTGACGGTACTCATCCAGCGGGATATTCAGCGTCTGCGCGACTTCCACTTCACTGGCCGGGCGGCCGAGCCGCTGTTCCAGTTGCCGCATCACCTGTGCCACTTCACGTGCATGCCGACGCACGCTGCGCGGCACCCAGTCGCGGCTGCGCAGCTCATCGAGCATTGCGCCGCGAATGCGCTGCACCGCATAGGTGGTAAAGGCGGTTCCCTGCAGGGCGTCATAACGCTCAACGGCGTTCAACAACCCGATTCCCCCGGCCTGCAGCAGATCGTCGAGCTCCACGCTGGCGGGCAACCTGACCTGCAGGCGCAACGCCTCGTGGCGCACTAACGGAACATAGCGCAGCCAAAGAGAATTTTTGTCCATCACGCCTTCGGCGGTATACAGATCGCTCACTATGTCTAAAACCTGCGGATAAGAGAGTCAGCGCTATTATCCGTAGGGGGCAAAATGCCAATCGGCTGAACAGTCGCACAAAATAGGCTTTATTTGCGCCATGCATTAACTTCTGGGCGCGCACCATAAAAAAACCCTGCCGAAGCAGGGTTCTTTACGACAGGTTAATCGCGGAGAATCGATTAACGCAGCAGGGTCAACACGTTCTGGGTAGACTGGTTAGCCTGTGCCAGAACGGAGGTGCCTGCCTGTTGCAGGATGTTGGCACGGCTCATGTTGGACACTTCGGTCGCGTAGTCGGCATCCTGAATACGGGACTGAGAAGCGGACAGGTTGTTCACGGTGCTGTTCAGGTTGTTGATAACAGAATCGAAACGGTTCTGTACCGCACCCAGAGAAGAACGCAGCGAATCAACCTGAGACAGCGCTTTGTCCAATACGGCCAGCGGATCATCCGTTGTTGGCGTGGTGCTCATTTCTGCGCCTTTGCTGACTTTACCCGCAGAGTCTACGTTAGCTTTGAAGTATTTGGCATTTGCGCCAGTGCCTTCCTGGATAACGTAAGACTTGCCGCTGTCATAAGACTTCAGGTTAGCCGCGTCAGCGCCGGTTGCAGTCACTTCCTGCTTAACGGTGGTGGTCGCGCTGGTGCCGGTCAGACCGGTAGTTTCAGTCGCTGCGATCGCAGTGATGTCACCTGAAGTTTTGTCAACGGTGGCCAGGTAGTTCTTGCCATCGGTGCCTACCGCGTAAACGTCGCCGGTCGCGTCATCTTTGATAAAGCTGGCTGGTGCAGCACCGTTAGCCTGCTTGTTAGTGGTGTTGGTGATGGCAATATCTTTGCCGTTTGGTACCGTCGTTGCCGCGCCACCCACTTTGGTAGGATCGATGGAGGTCGCAACGCTGAACTTGTCCAGGCCCAGAGTAGAAGAGTTGATGTTTTTCAGGTCGATATCGATAGTTTCGTTATCGTTGGCACCCACTTGAATGGTCAGTTTCTGGTCGCCGCTCAGCACTTTCACGCCGTTGAAATCGGTTTGCGCAGAGATACGGTTGATCTCGGACATACGCTGGGTGATTTCGTCCTGGATTGACTGCAGGTCGCTGGAAGAGTTGGAGCCGTTCTGGGACTGTACGGTCAGACGACGGATGTTTTGCAGGTTGTCGTTGACTTCGTTCAGTGCGCCTTCGGTGGTCTGCGACAAAGAGATACCGTCGTTAGCGTTACGGGAAGCCTGAGTCAGGCCTTTGATGTTAGCGGTGAAACGGTTAGAGATCGCCTGACCCGCAGCATCATCCTTCGCGCTGTTGATACGCAGACCAGAAGACAAACGCTCGATCGCAGTGCCCAGAGTGGATTGGGATTTGTTCAGGTTGTTCTGCGCCATCAGCGACAGGCTGTTGGTGTTAATTACTTGTGCCATTGTATGCTTTCCTTACGAATCAGTTGCGATATTCGCATCACGGTTAAAAGGTTCGGGCTTCGTTGCCCACGGCGTCAACCACCGTCCCATCAGGTATCGGCCCTCCCCCTGCAACCTTTAGAAATTTTTTATTTTTTTTTCGCTTTCCGGCAATGGCATAAATAACGCTGTTTTTCCTTCCTCTATTGCGCCATCGGTTTTTTATTTTTTCAGTAAACTTTTTCTCCACTGGGCCGATAAACGCGTAAAGCGAATAAAGTCATTATCAAGGAGAATTACGAATGGCATCGATCAGTTCATTAGGCATCGGCTCAGGACTCGACCTCAACGGCTTGCTGGACAAGCTGACCAAAGCGGAGCAGCAACGCCTGACGCCCTACACCACCCAGCAGACCAGTTACAACGCCAAATTGACCGCTTACGGCACCCTGAAAGGCTCGCTGGAGAAGTTTGATACCCTGAGCAAAGATCTGGCCAAACCGGATTTCTTTAATAACACCACCGCCAGCACTCACGATCAGTTCACCATTACCACCAATGCCAAAGCGGTACCGGGCAACTATGTGGTCGAAGTTGAACAGCTGGCGCAGCCACAGACGCTGACGACTCAGGCGACCATTAGCGATCAAACCACCGAACTCGGCACCTCCGGCGCCAGCGGCCGCACCATCAGCATTACCCAGGGCAACCCGGCCAAGACCGTTAATATCCCTTTGAATGACGATCAAACCTCGCTGCTGGAAATGCGCGATGCGATCAACGGCGCGAAAGCGGGCGTCAGCGCCAGCATCATGCGCGTTGGCGATAACAAGTATCAGTTGGCGTTAAGTTCCTCGACCACCGGCGAAAGCAACAAGATGTCGGTCAAGGTCAATAATGACGATGCGCTGAACGACATTCTGAGCTACGACTCCAGCATCCCCAGCGGTGCCATGAAGCAGACGGTTCCCGCGCAGGATGCCAAAATCAAGGTTAACGGCACGGAGATCCAACGCAGCACCAACACCATTGCCGATGCCCTGCAAGGCGTAACGCTGGATCTGAAAACCAAGACCAAGGTCGATGAACCGCAAAACCTGGTGATCAGCAACGATAAAACCGGCTCCGCCGATAAAATCAAAAGCTGGGTCGACAGCTATAACTCGCTGCTGGACACCTTTAATTCGCTGTCCAAGTTTACCCCGGTGAAAAGCGGCGAAGAGCAATCGGCGAAAAACGGCGCACTGCTGGGCGACAATACCCTGCGCGGCATTCAATCCTCAATCAAAAGCGCGCTTAGCTCGGCTCAGGACAACCCGGAGCTGAAGGGACTGGGCAATCTGGGGATCACCACCAATGTGAAAACCGGCAAGCTCGAGCTCGATAGCGAGAAACTGAAAAAAGCCATCGATGAGAAACCCGCCCAGGTGGCGAATTTCTTTGCCGGCAACGGCACGGATACCGGCATGGCGACCGAAATCCACAATGAAATTCAAAATTATATTAAAGCCGGCGGTGTGCTCGAGAATGCGACCAAGAGTATCAACACCAATCTCGATCGCCTGAATACGCAAATTACCCGCGTGACAGAAAGTATTCAGAACACCATAGACCGCTATAAACAACAGTTTGTTCAACTCGATACCATGATGTCCAAACTTAATGGCACCAGTAATTATTTAAACCAACAGTTCTCATCCAAATAAGAACTTTTTAACCAGGTAATAAATCGCATGTATAACCGTAGCGGAACTAAGGCCTACGCCCAGGTCAGTTTGGAAAGTGGCGTAATGAGTGCCAGCCCGCACCAGTTAATCGTGATGCTTTTCGACGGGGCGCTCAGCGCCCTGTTACGCGCACGCATTCTGATGAATCAGGGTGATATTGCCGGCAAAGGGCTGGCTATATCAAAAGCCATCAACATTATTGATAACGGCCTGAAAAACGGTCTCGACCACGATCAAGGTGGCGAGATGGCCGATAATCTGGCCGCGCTGTATGACTATATGAAACGTCGCCTGATGCAGGCCAATCTGCATAACGACGAAGCGGCGATCGCCGAAGTGGTCAAGCTGCTGGAAAATATTGCTGACGCCTGGCGCCAGATTGGTCCCAATTATCACCCTTCTCAGGACGCCGTATAATGGAACGTCAACAGCAACTGCTAGCCGCGTATCAGCAAATTTATAGCCTGAGCAGCCAAATGCTCGCGCTGGCGCAAACGGAAAGATGGGAAGACCTGGTCGAGCTGGAGCTGGCCTACGTTCAGGCGGTAGAGAAAACCACCGTTTTTACCGGCAAAGCCGGGCCATCGATGGCGCTGCAGGAATCGTTGCGCAATAAGCTGCAGCAGATCCTGGACAACGAAAACGAGCTGAAGCGCCTGTTGCAACGTCGCATGGACCAGTTGAAAGAATTGATTGGCCAATCGACGCGCCAAAGCGTGGTCAACAGCACCTACGGTCAGTTTCACGATCGCGCCCTGCTATTAGGAGAACCGCAAGTCAGGTGATCCGGTTATAATAACGACATTTTATGGATAAATAGCACCATACGCTATTTACACCCGATTAAGTCAGGATATTAATCCATGATATTTGAATTGTTCATACCCATCACATTCATCACCCAGACTCCGTAGGGGCGAATATATTCGCCCCGGCTAACGCGGGGGTGGCATGCAGCGCCCCTAGGATACGGATAAATATCGCTCCGACACGGACGTTTTCTGTTCAGCAGGAAATTGATTTTTGATAGATAAAACACGTCGTTGTGTTTCACAACGCATGGAAAAATGTTGCTCCGACGCCCATCAAAGCGTAAAGATATTCCCAGATAATGGCTGCGAAATGAATATCGATGGAACGTACAATTAATCTTTGTCCTGGGATTGGTGCCTCTGCGCACATCATTCAGCATACTGAATTATTATTCCCTTCAGTTTATTTTGAGCAACCCCATCTGTATCTGGTACAGCAAGGCCACAAACGCGTGCGCTGGCAACAGCATGAAGTGGTGGCTCATGCGGGAGAACTGTTGATTATCGGCGGGGGGCAAACCGTGGATATAATTAATGGCCTTTCCAATGAGGGCATATTCAGTTGTCAGTTGCTTATCTGCGATCCTCTGTTGTTCCACGTACAGCAAACTCCCGCTGAAACCGCCCCTCAGCCCGCGTTCGACGCGGTGTTGGCCTTACGCAACCTGCCCTGTGCGCTGATGCACAGTTTTGATACCACCAGCCTGGCGATGGCGCTTAAACACCGTTTCCCGCCGATCATCATCCGCCACAAGATGCTGGAAATCCTGCTCTGGCTGAAGCAATTCAACGTAAGCTTTATGCATAACGAGGCGCGCGATTTAACGCAGCGGGTACGCCGCTGCCTGGCGACCGATCCGCATAGCATCTGGACGGCGGCCAAAGTGGCGGAAAGTCTGTCAATGAGCGAGGTCATGCTGAGACGCAAACTTTCTTTAGAAAACACCGCGTTGCGCGATTTGATGATCGACGTGCGCATGAGCAGCGCGCTGGCGTTGCTGCAATCTACCGATTGGCCAATATCCGCCATCTCCCAGCACGTCGGTTATGAAAGTTCTTCGCGGTTTGCCGAGCGTTTCCGCAAACGTTTCGGTTTTGCGCCAACGGCCATTCGCGGGCATCAGCGGATCATGGAGCCCGGCGCGATCCAACCCTATCGCCTCAGCCTGATGGAGGACCCGGAGTGATGTCCATCCTGCAAATTAAATCATTGCACAATGAACTCACCGTTTATGCACCCGGCGTTAGCGGAAAATGGCCAAGTGCGATAGCATCGGCGAACCTTAATACCGCCAGAGGTGAATCAACGGTGCTCAACGAAAAATGGCTGCTTTCCCTTGCCGTGTTGCTTGTCGGCCTGTGGCTTATGGGTCTGTTGTACGAAGAAGACGCGATGCGGATGCTGGCGGGGAAATAAATCAGCAAGGCCACGCGCAGTGGCCAATGATGATTTAACTTTGTTTAATTAATACCGTGATCAATCCAACTAAAACGATCAGTATTAACACACTGAAAAACCGCCATCTGCTCTCACTTTTGCTGCTCATTTTTATTACCTGATAATTAAAGTGTCTTAAACTCGCACAATTATAATCCAGCAATAAGTTCAGCAATTTGAGACAAAGCATGTTTTTTATGCGTTTACTCGGGCGATTACCGAGTGCGGTTTTCGGTTTTGCCGTTAAAAAGCAAAAAAAACCACCATCGGTGGTTTTTTAAGTCAGGCCTTAACCTGCCGTTCTCTCTTCAGGAGAGAATCAAGGCTTTCCAGGCTGACCTCAAGCTCCGGGATTTCGGCTTCTCTCGGTCTGCCGATATATCCCATTGAGGCGGCAGAAGTATGCGTGAACCCTTTACCCTGCCTATCAGTGCTCGCTTCCCCAGGCACGCTTTTATGTCGCACGGTCATATCAACCTCCAGAGTTACAGAAAGCTAATGCTACTACAAGTATAACAAATACCAAAAAGCTCCATGCCGTAAACGCCATCTCCCTGAATGATAAGCCGATCAGCTTAGCCTTATCACCCTGCGTTTCTTCGATCTTCAATGTTGCCTTAGAGTACTGTTTTGCCAATCCTACGTACGTTGAATCTCTTGGGTTATCCAGAAAAACACTTTCCATTTTCTGATGGTTGGTTGGCAACTTGGGGATATCTTTTAGCAAGACAGCTCTGAAAACAAAGCTCCATGCGCTACAAAGGCAAAGAAAGGTAAAAAAAACCAGCTATACATGTGAGCATGTTAAGTGCGGCAAACTTCTGATTCAGCAGCAATGCCGCTGTAAATCTGACGATCAAGATAAACGCAGTAACTATCACGCTCAAAGATGCAAAAACCTTAAGTCCCTTTTCCTCCAGCTTTCGTATCCTGTCCAAAGCCGCTGCATATTGAGTCTCTTGATACTCAAAGTACAATTTGCTCCTTTCCAGGAGTTCTACGGCAATATCATTTTCAAGCGATTTCATCGCCTTCGCTTTTTCCATTTTCACCTGCCAATGCCAATTAGATTCCATTCATAATGGGAAAAATTAGCACGGTAGCCCTGGAAAATAAAATTATTAAAATCAATTAATTAGTAGAATTAAATCACTATTTAAAATGTTTCCGCATTGGCATTTTCCCCAGCCTTGCCCCGAGACTCTCGGCGGGCATGAAATTTGTTCACGATTTCAAAGACCTCAACCCATCACACCGCCATATTCATTACTTCCTGATAGGCGGAAACCAGCTTATTACGCACCTGCACGCCCATTTGCAGCGAGATGGACGATTTTTGCAGATCGACCATCACGTCGTTCAGGCTGACGCCCGGCGCGCCCAGCTCGAAGTCTTGCGCCTGTTTGCGCGCAGCCTGCTGGGTCTCGCTGATCTTGCCGATAGCCGCTTTCAGCTCGCCGGCAAAGCTGACACCCTGCGACGCTGAGCCTTGGTCAATCTGCCCCGCCTGAATCGCCGCGGCCTGCAATTGTTGCAATACCCCTTCAATCCCCTGAATTGCCATTATGACCTCAATAAAGACTCTGCTGCCGGATGTGTTTTCATCAGGCACTACTTTGATGCTGAGGAGCCTACCACAGCATTTTTATCCTAAAGCGGTTAATTAACTGCAAAAAACCCGGCTTATCGGCCCATCAAAATCGCCGTTAAGGGCAAATAATGGCACGCCCAGAAATGGGAGCGCCGCTATTTAGAAGATATGTGTATCAGGGAGTCTGTTTTGTCACCACACAACGCTAACCACACCGTTCATCAGCCTGGCAGGGAGCTACGCCGTGGCTTGCACCGGGTACTGAGCGACATTGAAGGACACGGGATAAAATGAGTGCTTCAATAACCGCCACCGAAAGCCGCGAAAATGGCCTGCAAGCCCTGTGGAACCGCCTGCGCGCCAACCCGAAAATCCCGCTGCTGATCGCCGCTTCCGCGGCAATCGCCATTGTGGTCGCGTTGCTGTTATGGGCGAAAAGCCCGGATTACCGCGTGCTGTACAGCAATCTTAACGATCGCGACGGCGGTGCCATCGTTACCCAATTGACGCAGATGAATATCCCTTATCGGTTTGCCGAAAACGGTGCTGCGTTGATGATACCGGCCGATAAGGTCCATGAAACCCGCCTGCGTCTGGCGCAGCAGGGATTGCCGAAAGGTGGTGCGGTGGGCTTCGAATTGCTGGATCAGGAAAAATTCGGCATCAGCCAGTTTAGCGAGCAGATTAACTATCAGCGTGCGCTGGAAGGTGAACTGTCCCGCACCATCGAGTCACTGGGGCCGGTACAAAACGCCCGGGTGCATCTGGCGCTGCCCAAGCCTTCGCTGTTTGTCCGCGAGCAGAAATCCCCTTCCGCCTCCGTCACCCTGACGCTGCAACCCGGCCGGGCGCTGGATGACGGCCAGATCAACGCTATCGTTTATATGGTCTCGAGCAGCGTGGCCGGATTGCCGCCGGGCAACGTCACGGTGGTCGATCAGGCTGGTCGCCTGCTGACCCAGTCTGACGGCGCCGGTCGCGATCTGAACGCGGCACAACTGAAATACGCCAACGAAGTGGAAAACCGCTACCAGCGCCGCATCGAGGCGATTCTGGCGCCGATGGTCGGCGGCAATAACGTACGAGCCCAGGTCACCGCGCAGATCGATTTCGCCACCCGCGAGCAAACCGACGAAGAATACCAGCCAAACCAACTGCCGAATCAGGCCGCCGTGCGCTCTCAGCAAATGAGCCAGAGCGAACAGCTTGGCGGGCCGCAGGTCGGCGGCGTACCGGGTGCGCTCTCCAATCAGCCTAGCGCGCCGGCGACTGCGCCGATAGAAACCGCCAAACCCAACGCTGCCGGCAATAACGCCACCGGCGCCAAACCTAACGCCACCGCCACCCGCAGCACTGCAGCCAACGGCAGCGGGCCACAGAATACCCGTCGCGATGAAACCACCAACTATGAGGTCGATCGCACCATCCGCCACACTCAGCAAAAGGCCGGGACGGTACAGCGGCTGTCGGTGGCGGTGGTGGTCAACTATCGCGGCGTCGATAAAGACGGCAAACCCTTGCCGATGAGCAAAGAGCAACTGGCGCAGATCGAATCGCTGGTGCGTGAATCCATGGGCTTCTCCAGCAGCCGCGGCGATACCCTGAACGTGGTCAACACGCCGTTTACCGATACCGAAGTCACCGGTGGCGAACTGCCGTTCTGGCAAACCCAGAGCTTTATCGATCGTCTGTTCGATGCCGGTCGCTATCTGCTGGTCTTGCTGGCGGCCTGGCTGCTGTGGCGCAAGCTGGTACGCCCGCAACTGCAAAACCGTCAGGCAGTGCAACAGGCCGCGCTCGCCGCCGCCAACGCACCGATGACCAAGCCGGCTGACAACAATAAACCGAGCAATGAGGAGCTGGCGCAGCACAGAAAATCGCAGCAGCGCGTCAGTGCAGAAGTCCAGAGCCAGCGGATCCGTGATCTGGCTGATAAAGACCCGCGCGTGGTCGCTCTGGTAATCCGCCAATGGATGAGTAACGAATTATGAGTCTGACCGGAACCGAAAAAAGCGCCATCCTGCTGATGACGCTGGGTGAAGATCGCGCCGCCGAGGTGTTCAAACACCTCTCCTCGCGTGAAGTGCAGCAGCTCAGCGGCACCATGGCCAGCATGAGCCAGGTCTCGCACAAACAGCTGGGCGAAGTCCTGAGCGAGTTCGAAGACGATGCCGAACAGTACGCAGCGCTGAGCGTCAATGCCAGCGACTACCTGCGCTCGGTGCTGGTCAAAGCCCTGGGTGAAGAGCGTGCCTCCAGCCTGTTGGAGGACATTCTCGAATCGCGCGAGACCACCACCGGCATGGAAACCCTCAACTTTATGGAGCCGATGAGCGCCGCCGATCTGATCCGCGACGAGCATCCGCAAATCATCGCTACCATTCTGGTCCATCTGAAGCGCGGCCAGGCGGCGGACATCCTGGCGCTGTTCGACGAACGCCTGCGCAACGACGTGATGCTGCGCATCGCCACCTTCGGCGGTGTGCAACCGGCGGCGTTGGCGGAACTGACCGAGGTGCTGAACAACCTGCTCGATGGCCAGAACCTCAAGCGCAGCAAGATGGGCGGCGTACGCACCGCAGCCGAGATTATCAACCTGATGAAAACCCAGCAGGAAGAAGCCGTTATCGATGCCATGCGCGAATACGACGGTGAGCTGGCGCAGAAGATCATCGACGAGATGTTCCTGTTCGAAAATCTGGTGGAAGTCGACGATCGCAGCATCCAGCGCCTGTTGCAGGAAGTGGAAGGCGAATCGCTGCTGGTTGCGCTCAAAGGCGCGGAACAGCCGTTGCGCGAGAAGTTCCTCAAAAACATGTCGCAACGCGCCGCCGACATTCTGCGCGACGATCTGGCCAACCGTGGCCCGATGCGCATGTCGCAGGTGGAGAACGAACAGAAAGCCATCCTGCTGGTTGTCCGCCGATTGGCGGAGAGCGGCGAAATGATTATCGGCGGTGGCGAGGACACCTATGTCTGATCGCATTAACACCCTGCCCTGGCAGCCCTGGTCACTCAACGATCTGCTGGAGCCTAAACCGGCAATCGCACCTTTGCCGCCCATTGAAACGGACGCCGCGCCACTGGACGAAGGCGCTGAACGGCAACAGCAGTTGCTCCAGTTGCGCCTGCAAGCGGAGCAGCAAGGCCAACAGCTGGGCTATGCCGACGGCCAGCAAAAAGGCTATGAAGCGGGTCTCCAGGCCGGCATGGAAGAGGGCCGCCAGCAGGGGTTGCGGGAGGCGCAGCAACAACAACAGCCACTGACCGCGCACTGGCAGCAACTGATCACCGAATTTCAGCACACGCTCGATGCACTCGACAGCGTGATCGCCTCGCGTTTGATGCAGTTGGCGCTGACCGCCGCCAAACAGGTGCTCGGTCAGCCGCCGGTATGTGACGGTACCGCCCTGCTGGCGCAGATCCAGCAGTTGATCCAGCAAGAGCCGATGTTCAGCGGCAAGCCACAGTTGCGCGTGCACCCGGACGACTATCAACGTATCGAACAACAACTGGGTGCCACGCTCAGCCTGCACGGCTGGCGGCTGTTGGCGGACGGTCAACTGCATCCCGGCGGCTGCAAGGTCAGCGCCGAAGAAGGCGATCTCGATGCCAGCCTGGCGACGCGCTGGCACGAACTCTGCCGCCTGGCTGCGCCGGGAGACGTGTAATGACCGCTCGCCTCGGCCGCTGGCTGTCCTCGCTGGATACGCTGGAAAAACGCATCGCTTGCACACCTACGGTTCGCCGCTACGGCCGCCTGACACGAGCCACCGGGTTGGTACTGGAAGCCACCGGGCTGCAATTGCCGATCGGCGCCACCTGCCTGATCGAACGTCACACCGGCGGTGAGGTGCAGGAAGTGGAAAGCGAAGTGGTCGGTTTTAACGGCCAGCGGCTGTTCCTGATGCCGCTGGAAGAAGTGGAAGGCATCGTGCCCGGCGCTCGGGTTTACGCCCGCATTGCGCCGGAAGGGCAAAGCGCCGGCAAGCAACTGCCGCTCGGCCCGGCGCTGCTGGGCCGGGTACTGGACGGCAGCGCCAAACCGCTCGACGGCCTGCCCGCGCCGGAGACCGGCTATCGCGCGCCGTTGATCACCGCCCCGTTCAACCCGCTGCAACGTACGCCGATCGAACAGGTGCTGGACGTCGGCGTGCGCACCATCAATGGCCTGCTGACCGTCGGGCGCGGCCAGCGCATGGGGCTGTTTGCCGGCTCCGGTGTCGGCAAAAGCGTCTTGTTAGGCATGATGGCGCGTTACACCCAGGCCGACGTGATTGTCGTCGGTCTGATCGGCGAACGCGGCCGCGAGGTCAAAGATTTTATCGAGAATATCCTCGGCACCGAAGGCCGAGCGCGCTCGGTGGTGATCGCTGCCCCGGCGGACGTCTCGCCGCTGTTGCGTATGCAGGGCGCCGCCTACGCCACACGCATCGCCGAGGACTTCCGCGATCGTGGTCAACACGTGCTGTTGATTATGGACTCGCTCACCCGCTACGCCATGGCGCAACGTGAAATCGCGCTGGCTATCGGCGAGCCACCGGCCACCAAAGGGTATCCGCCCTCGGTGTTCGCCAAACTGCCGGCACTGGTGGAGCGCGCGGGCAACGGCATCAACGGCGGCGGGTCGATCACCGCGTTTTATACCGTACTGACCGAAGGGGATGACCAGCAAGATCCGATAGCCGACTCGGCGCGCGCCATCCTCGATGGCCACGTGGTGCTGTCGCGTCGACTGGCAGAGGCAGGCCATTACCCGGCGATCGACATCGAAGCCTCTATCAGTCGCGCCATGACCTCGCTTATCGACGAAGAACATTACCGTCGGGTGCGCAATTTCAAACAGATGCTGGCCAGTTATCAGCGTAACCGCGATCTGATCAGCGTCGGCGCCTACGTAGCAGGCAGCGATCCGCTGCTGGATAAGGCCATGACGCTGTACCCGCAGATGGAAGACTATCTGCAGCAGGGCATTTTTGAACGCAGCGGTTACGACGACGCCTGTCAACAGTTACAGCAGTTGATCGTTTAACGTCACAAAAGGCTGAACCCGATGAAACCACAGTCACCTCTGATTACCCTACGCGATCTGGCTCAGGATGCGGTGGAACAGGCTACGCAACAGTTGGGCCAGGTGCGCAAAGCGCAACAGGCGGCCGAGCAACAGCTTTCCATGCTGCTCAATTATCAAGACGAGTACCGCCAGAAACTGAATCACCAGTTGAGTGACGGAATGGACTCTTCACACTGGCAAAACTACCAGCAGTTTATCGGCACGCTGGAGCAGGCCATCGATCAGCACCGCCGACAACTGATGCAGTGGGGCCAAAAGGTAGACCACGCAATGAAACAGTGGCAGGACAAACAGCAGCGGCTGAACGCCTTCGACACTCTGCATACCCGCGCCCAAAGCGCAGAACGGCAGGTGGAGAACAAACGGGATCAAAAACTGATGGATGAGTTCGCTCAACGCAGTTCACAAAGGAATCTACACCCATGAACCTGAATGCCTTGCCGGGCAGCATAGCGCCTGGCGATGCCGGCGTGCTGCCGGACGCGCAGTTGCCAATGGATGACTCGCAGTTGTCCTCGGCCTTTGCCCTGCTGCTCGGCGCACGTACGCTGCCGGCCGACAAAGATGAGGGCAAGCTGCCGCCGACGTTGCTGAGCACAGAAGCAGAAGATGACAACACGCCGGCGCTGAGCCGCACCCCGCTAAACCCACTGCTCGCCGCCTTCAGTGAACGCTATGGGCTGCTGGCGCCCTCCTTGTTAAGCGACATCCAGCCGCCAGTCGCGGCGGGCGGCGATGACAAGACGCAGGATAAAAAACCGGATGCCGCCTTGCGCCCCGCCGGTGAAATAGACGCCGCCACGCTGCAGGCGCTGTTCGCCATGCTGCCGCTGGCCGTTACCCCTGCCACGCCGACCACGGCCGCAACGGGGCCAAACCTTGACGGCGAACAGGACCCGGCGCACCCTGCCGCCCTGCTGAGCGTCGCGCTGAACCAACAGCCCAATGCCGCAGTCAACCCGATGACGCCGTCCCCAAAAGCCACGTCGCCAGTGACCGAGAAACCGCTGAACGTTGACGCGCGCACCGATGGCCCACAGCCAACCGCGCCCGCCCATGACCAGCCGGATACAACCGCGCTAAAACTCAGCGCCGATACCCAGCCTCAGGCACCGGTCAATCACCTGATGGTGCCGCAGATATCGAGCCCGGTCGTGGCGACAACGCCGAGCGCTTCCCTGGTCACCGCCCCGCCGACGCCACAATTGAATGCTCAACTTGGCAGCCCGGAGTGGCAACAGGCGCTGAACCAGCAGGTACTGATGTTCCATCGCAACGGTCAGCAAAGCGCCGAACTGCGCCTGCACCCGCAGGAGCTGGGCGCACTGCAAATCACCCTCAAACTGGACGATAACCAGGCGCAGTTGCACATCGCTTCAGCGCACGGCCAGGTGCGCGCCGCCGTGGAAGCCGCCATGCCGCAACTGCGCCATGCCCTGGCAGAAAGCGGCATCAGTCTGGGGCAAAGCAGCGTTGGCGGCGAGTCCACGCCACAGTGGCAACAGGCACAGCAGCAGACGGCGGACGATCAGGGCCGACCGTCCTACCGCGATAGCCACGGCGAACGCGATCTGGCTGCCGAAACCCTCATCGCCCCGACACAATTGCAGGCGATGGCCCGCGCCGTCAGCGGCGTTGATATTTTCGCCTGAGCGGCGGCAAACGTCCAAGCTGGCACGCTTTTCCCCGCCTATTCTGGCTATTGCACGCCGGAATAGGCGCGATAATACCTTTACCCGTCATACTTGAAGCTGCATCTGTGTTGGCTGCGTTTGCGCGCCCCAGTCACATAGTTACCTATGCTCCTGGGGACTTACAAACTTGCCGTCGCGATGCCACTCCAATTATTTTGGGTAAATATGTCGTGCGTGCGGCTTTTACACACGCTAAATACCTACGAGATCTTAGGTTGCAGCTTGAAAAATAAAGGATATATACCCTATGGATTTCAAGTTGCAGCTAGGCGGCCAGCGCATGAGTCCCCAGGAGCTTACTCAAGTAAGTGACTGGGGTGAGTGCGAGCAGCCAACAACGCTGCGGCCTGAAAGACGAAGGGTATGTCACTACAGGAATTTGATTTAGCTATGTCTCAAAATACCCTACCGGCAGCACCGAAACGCCCTCTCCTGATCATCCTGCTGGTGTTGATTGCAGTCCTCGCCTGCGGCGCGGCAGGCTACAGTTGGTGGCAACTGAAACAACACAAAGACGGCGCTCAACCCGCCGCCAAAACACTGCCGCCGGCTGCGCCGGTGTTTATGCCGTTGGACACTTTTACCGTCAATCTGGTTACGCCGGATAACAACCCCGATCGCGTGTTGTATATCGGCCTGACGTTGCGCTTACCGGACGAAAACACCCGCCGCCAGATGAACGATTTTCTACCGGAAGTACGCAGCCGCCTGTTGATGCTGCTCTCCCGTCAGGAAGTGGGCCAACTGAGCAGTGAGCAAGGGAAACAGCAACTGGTGGCGCAGATTAAGGACGTGCTTAGCCCGCCGCTGGTTAAGGGACAACCGAAGCAGGTGGTCAGCGACGTGCTGTTCACCGCCTTCATATTGCGGTAATCACTATGGGCGACAGCATTCTTTCACAGGCAGAGATCGACGCCTTGCTCAACGGCGACAACGCGGGGGATGAACCCGAAGCGGTGGTCAGCAACGAGAGCGAGGTCAAGCCGTACGATCCGACCACCCAGCGCCGAGTGGTGCGCGAACGGCTGCACGCGCTGGAAATCATCAATGAACGTTTTGCCCGGCAGTTTCGCATGGGGTTGTTCAACCTGCTGCGACGCAGTCCGGACATCACCGTCGGCCCGATCAGGATCCAGCCGTATCACGAATTTGCCCGCAACCTGCCGGTGCCCACCAACCTCAATCTGGTGCACCTGAACCCGCTGCGTGGCACCGCGCTGTTCGTGTTCGCGCCGAGCCTGGTGTTTATCGCCGTCGATAACCTGTTCGGCGGCGACGGTCGCTTCCCGACCAAAGTGGAAGGCCGCGAGTTCACCCCAACCGAACAACGGGTGATCAAACGCATGCTGCGCCTGGCGCTGGATGCCTATGGCGACGCCTGGAGCGCGATTTACAAGATCAACGTGGAATACGTGCGCGCCGAGATGCAGGTGAAATTCACCAATATCACCACCTCGCCGAACGACATCGTGGTCACCACACCGTTCCAGGTGGAAATCGGTGCGCTGAGCGGTGAATTCAACATCTGCATTCCGTTCGCGATGATCGAACCACTGCGCGAACTGCTGACCAACCCGCCGCTGGAAAACTCGCGGCAGGAAGACAGCCACTGGCGTGAAACGCTGGTGAAGCAGGTGCAACATTCCGAGCTGGAGCTGATTGCCAACTTCGTCGATATCCCGATGCGGCTGTCAAAAATTCTGAAGCTGCAGCCGGGTGACGTATTACCGATTGATAAACCGGAACGCCTGATCGCCCATGTGGACGGCGTACCGGTTTTGACCAGCCAATATGGCACGTTAAACGGGCAGTACGCCCTGCGTGTTGAACATTTGATTAACCCTATTTTGAATGCTCTGAGTGAGGAACAGCCCAAATGAGTGATCCTAAGCAACCGTCTGGCGAAGGAAAGGAATCCGTGGACGATCTGTGGGCTGATGCGTTTAACGAACAGCAAGCGGCCGACAAAACGTCCGCAACCGACGCGGTATTCAAATCGCTGGAGGCGCAGGATGCCGTCGGCAGCCTGCAGGATATCGATCTGATCCTGGATATCCCAGTCAAACTGACCGTGGAATTGGGCCGCACCAAAATGACCATCAAAGAGCTGTTGCGCCTGTCGCAGGGATCGGTGGTGGCGTTGGACGGGCTGGCGGGTGAACCGCTGGACATTCTGATCAACGGCTATCTGATCGCCCAGGGCGAAGTGGTGGTGGTGGCCGACAAGTTCGGTGTACGCATCACCGACATCATCACCCCATCCGAACGCATGCGCCGCCTGAGCCGCTGATGAACCCAGGTACCGCCGTGCCCGGCCAGGGCACACTGCAACCCGCCGCACCGGCGCTGCCGGCCGGTTCGGTGCTGACGCAGGTCAGCACTGCGCTGGGTGGCATTCTGCTGCTTATCCTGCTGGCCGGCTGGCTGTTCCGCCGCCTGGGGTTTGCCCCTCAGGCGCGCAACAGCAAACTGCTCAACCTGCGCGCCAGCTGCCAGGTCGGGCAGCGTGAGCGGGTGGTGGTGATTGAAGTGGATAACACCCTGCTGGTGCTGGGCGTAACCGCGCAGCAAATCACCCCGCTGCATACGCTGCCGGCTCCAGCACGGGATAGCGAAGCAGCCGACGCCGCGCCACCGGCTGATTTTCGCCAACTGATGCAAAAAGTTCTGAAACGTCCGGAAAAATCGGCATGAAACCCATCGCTCATTGTGTCGCCTCGCTTTATCGAAGCGGGAAGAATATGCCCTGGCTGGCTGCCACTCTGCTGCTTGTCAGCCCGACGGCATTGGCACAGCTGCCCGGCCTGATCAGTCAGCCGCTGGCCAACGGCGGCCAAAGCTGGTCGCTGCCGGTACAGACGCTGGTGCTGCTGACGTCACTCAGCTTCCTGCCCGCCATGCTGCTGATGATGACCAGTTTCACCCGCATCATCATCGTGCTCGGGTTGCTGCGCAACGCGCTCGGCACCCCCTCGGCGCCGCCGAATCAGGTGATGCTCGGGCTGGCGCTGTTCCTGACCTTTTTCATCATGTCGCCGGTCTTCGACAAGGTCTATCAGGACGCCTATCTGCCGTTCAGCCAGGACAAAATCAGCCTGGACGCGGCACTGGATAAAGGTTCCCAACCGCTGCGCGAGTTTATGCTGCGCCAGACGCGTGAAACCGATCTGGCGCTGTACGCCAGGCTCGCCAACCAGCCGCCGCTGGCCGGGCCGGAAGCGGTGCCGATGCGCATTCTGCTGCCGGCTTACGTCACCAGCGAACTGAAAACCGCGTTCCAAATCGGCTTCACGGTGTTTATTCCGTTTCTGATTATCGATCTGGTGGTCGCCAGCGTGCTGATGGCGCTGGGGATGATGATGGTGCCGCCCGCCACCATCTCGCTGCCGTTCAAACTGATGCTGTTTGTGTTGGTGGACGGCTGGCAATTGCTGCTCGGCTCGCTGGCGCAGAGTTTTTATTCGTAAATTTATTCAGGTGGCCGCCACGCAGCCACTGAGGAACTCACAATGACACCCGAATCGGTCATGGCGCTGGGCACCGAGGCGATGAAAGTGGCGCTGGCGCTGTCCGCCCCGCTGCTGCTCGCCGCGCTGGTCAGCGGCCTGGTGGTCAGCCTGCTGCAGGCCGCCACCCAGATCAACGAAATGACGTTGTCGTTCATTCCCAAAATTCTGGCGGTGGTCGCCACTATCGTGGTTGCCGGGCCGTGGATGCTGAACCTGCTGCTGGACTATATGCGCACGCTGTTCAGCAACCTGCCGAATCTGATTGGTTAGCCATGCTCACCGTTGACAGCGCACAGTTCGGCGTCTGGCTTAGCCACTATTTCTGGCCGCTGCTGCGCATTCTGGCGCTGATCAGCACCGCGCCGGTGTTCAGCGAAAAACAAATCGGCAAAAAGGTGAAAATCGGCCTCGGCGGGCTGATTGTCATCCTGATCGCCCCCGGGCTACCCACCAGCGCCGTTCCCATTTTCTCCGCCGCCGGTTTGTGGCTGGCAGCCCAGCAAATCCTGATTGGCGTGGCGCTCGGGCTGACCATGCAGTTCGCCTTTGCGGCGATACGCCTGGCCGGCGAAGTGATCGGCATGCAGATGGGTCTGTCCTTCGCCACCTTCTTCGATCCCAGCGGCGGACCGAACACGCCGGTGCTGGCGCGGCTGCTCAATCTGCTGGCGATGTTGCTGTTTTTGAGCTTTGACGGCCACCTGTGGCTGATTTCCCTGCTGGCCGACAGCTTCCACACCCTACCGATCCAGCCCGCCCCGCTGAACGGCAACGGTTTTCTAGCATTGACCCAGGTAGGCTCGCTGATTTTTATCAACGGCATGATGCTGGCGCTGCCGCTGATCTGCCTGCTGCTGACGCTGAACATGGCGCTCGGCCTGCTCAACCGCATGACGCCGCAGCTGTCGGTGTTCGTCATTGGCTTCCCGGTCACCATGACCATCGGCATTATGACTATCGGCATGATGATGCCGATGCTGGCACCGTTCTGCGAGCACCTGTTCGGCGAATTCTTCGACCAGTTGGCAGGCGTTATCGGCGGCATGGCTTTCTGAATCCCCACCGGCTACTCACAACGCCCCCGCCCGCCACAAGACAAAATGGCAATAAACCGGCTTTACCGGGACAAAAGCGTGATAAAGCCCTTTTGTCCAGATTAAGGTCCAAATGTCCGTCACGGCTTGAATAAAAAAATACCCGACCTAGAATAGACCCATCGACAAAATATAATCGACCATTAACTTTTGGAGAAAAGGGCATAAAAATCCAATAGGCGAATTATTAAACCACTGAATGATTAACCCACGTATTTATTAATTACGTGCAGGACCCTGTACGTCATAAAAACATGCGCCCGGCCTGGCAGCTGGCTGCAGGGCGAAGCGTTGACCTCTGATAACAACAGGAGTGATATCATGATTAAAGCGAAAAGCAACCGCAAGGCACGCCGATTATTCGGTTTGACCCACTGGAAAAGCAACAAGTTTAGAGTTTCCTTCACCGAGACCAGCGATGGCGGAAAATGGAAAGTGGTGAAGAAAAAGAAATAATCGCGCAGGACCTTAGCAAAAATTCCGGGTTGCGCCCCTATCCGGCTTCTGCAACGTCATTCGACGCTGCGCCGCATCGGCAGCCCGGGACCCACACTCATCACTCGCCGGCAAACTGTGCCGGTGTACTTTATTCTTAGGAAGGGAATAACGCGCCACATCACTCTGGCTGCTGCGTTAAATTTAAAAATAATGCATTAACGATTTAATTTACTCACACCTCTTATTTATTCACTGACAAGAAAAATCGATTTCCCACCTTATTTCCCAAGCGTTATATTGAAAACAACCTTGCAGCCAGCACGCTGCAAGCCTCACTAAAATATAATCGGTGTAAATATGAAGATAAAATTTCAGCTGAGTGATTTATTCATCAGCGGCATCGCCATTTTGATCATGAGCACTATTTTAAACACGCTGGGTTTTTCCTGGGGTTTATTTTCTCTGCCGCCTGGTGTCGATAGTTTTGTCATCATCCCGTTTACCTTATTTGGCTCATTGAAGTTGGCCGAGTGCCTCTATAAGCCAATACGGTGGCTGCTAAATGAGAGCCGCAAACCTCAAATCGAAAATAACAACCCTAAAAATAACGCTAAGTCGCGTTAACAGGAGATCGACCTATGCTGAGAGAACTGACCAGAGAAGAAATGCAACGGATTGGCGGCGCCGGTGACGGCAATAACGGCGGCGACCGGGATCGCGACTATGGCCCAAGCTCCTACGGCGCGCAGGCGAACGGCTTCCAGCCTAATTGGGCGGCGAAAGACTATGGGCTATTTCAGGATCCTTGTACCGGCGCGGTGGTGACCGGCGCCATTGCCATGGCCGGCGCCCTGGCCAGCCGTAACAGCAGTGCGATTGGCACTGCAGCGGCCTCAGCCTTTGTCAACATAGGCGGTCAATGCAATAAAGACGCCGGCCGCGATCGCGGTGTGCCCTTCCGCTAACGATTAGCGTAAATAGAAAGAGAATGGCGGAGAAAAAAAAGGCACGTCACTCAAGCCTATTGTGGGAGAAAGAGTGACGTGCCAAAAAGTGCGCCCGGTTTCAAGAGTTCCCCACCGCTGTGTTACAGCGATAACGTCCTCTAAGCACACCCAACCAGGTACCCGCCATATATCCACGACGAGTGTTTGTTATTACCCTATGGATTTCGAGTTGCAGCTAGGCGCCCAGCTAACTCATCCCCAGGAGCTTACTTAAGTAAGTGACTGGGGTGGGTTAGTGCAGGCAACAACGCTGCGGCTTGAAAGACGACGGGAATTAGCGGTTCATTTGGAACAGCGACATCCCCTGCATATCACCAAAGGTCTTGTACGATGCCTGCAAGGCCGCCTGCTGCATGAAGTAGCTGGAAATCGACTCGGTCAGATCGGCATCCACCAACGCACTCATTTGCGTTTGGTTGATCATGTCGCGATCCTTGCCAATACTGTCCAGCGTATCCATTTCCTGCAGTTGGTTGCCCAACTCGGCGCGCACGCTGAGCACCTTGTTATAGGAGTTGTCCAGCCCGCGATTGGCCTTGGCCATCGCGTCGTTCACTTGCTGTTTGGTGGCGTCGTCCGCCCCGTCGAGCGGGGTTTTCAACGCTTTCAGCGCGATATCGATGCTTTCAAACACGTTGGACACCGATGCGCTGCCGTCCGGCTCCGGCTTGGGGTTGCTGGTCAGCGACATGAATACCGTATCGCCGGTATGGCCGACCGTCATGGTGCGATTGGCATCCACTTTCTGCTCGACCGGCGTATTGCCACCCACATAGCTGACCGAACCGCTGTTGTTCGCAAACGGCGGCTTGTCATTCTCAAAGCCGCCAAACATAAAGCGGCCATTGCCGTCGGTACTGTTGGCCTGGTTAAGCAATTGGTCTTTCAACCCCTGCAACTGGGTAGCCAGCGAATCGCGGTCGTTGTCGCTTTTGGTGCCGCCGGCATTGACGATCAGCGCTTTCATGTCCGAAATGGTGCTGGTCGCCCCGGACAGCACCGTCTCTTCCATCGACACGCTCTGGCGGGCAAAGGTACGCGCCAGCGCATATTGGGTGTTTTCCGACTGGGACTGGGCCAGCATCACCGCCTGCGACGCCGCCAGCGGATCGTCGGACGGGTTACTGACTTTTTTGCCGGTAGAAAGCTGTTCTGCCGCCTTCATAAACAACGACTGATTACCGGTAATGCCGGTCATGTTCTGCTGGTACATCATGCTGGTGCTCATGCGCATGGTGCGGGTTCCTCAAAATCAGCGGCCGGAGCCGCCAGGGCTCCGGTTAAAATGAAAATCAACGAATATTCAGCAGCGTATCGAACAGCGTGCTGGCGGTCTGAATCACCTTCGAGTTCGCCATATAATATTGCTGGAAGCGCAACAGCTCGCCGTATTCTTCGTCCAGGTTGACGCCCGAAATCGACTGCTGTTGGTTTTCCAACTGCTTGACGATGTTGCCCTGCGAGGTGGCGCTCACCTTGGCGGACGCGGTCTGATTGCCGACGCTGCTGACCAGGCTGGCGTAAGCGCCGCTGAAAGTGGCCTTGCCATCGACCAATTTTTGGGTTTGCAGATCAAGCAGCTTCTTGGCGTTTTCATTGTCGCCACGGCCGCTGTCATCTTTGCCTGCGGCAGCGATGTTGGCGGAATCGGTGATGGCGACCTTCAGGCTGCCCGCCACGTCGCTGACCGGCTTGACGGTAAAGCTGTCATTCTTTTGCGCAGTGCCGTCAATGCCGACTTTCAGGCCGTCAAAACTCAACGTCGGGTTGCCGGCGGCGTCAGTGCCCGCCGTGGCGTTAACTTTGACGTTATCCGGCAGGCGGCTCACCTGCCAGTTGCTGCCGTCAAATTCCACCCGGTAATCATTGGCCTTCACCTTGCTGGTGTCGGTGTAGGACACCGACAGCGCGGCATCGCCGGTATTGCGGCTGTTGTCCACTGCGCGGGCGCCGCCAAAGCTGAAGAAATCCGTGCCGGCATCGCCGTTAAGATCGAACCCGGCGCGGTGCTGTTGGTTAAAGTTGTCTGCCATCGCCAACGCGAGTTGCCCCAGTTGATTGCGGGCGCTGTCCAGCGATTCGCTGCGGAATTTCAACACGCCGCTGACGCTGCCGCCGGTGATTTGGCCTTCCGGTATTTCGCTGGCGCCGTTGCCGCGGTCATACCCCATCGTCAGACGGGAAGGATCGCCGCTGGTGGGCACCGCCGCGACCTGGTAAGCATTGTTGCCCTGCACCAGCGTCAGGCCGTTGGCGAAAGAGACGGTGTAGGCATCGCCGTCCTGCTGAGTCACCTGGACGCCAACCACTTTGTTCAGGTCGGTAACCAGCTGATCGCGCTGGTCCAGCAGCGCATTGGGCTCGCCGCCGCTGCCGCGCAAACGGGTGATCTCTTCGTTCAGTTTGGCAAGCTGCTGGCTGTAGCTGTTGATCTGCTGCGCGCTGTCGCTGAGCTGCTGATTCACGCCGCTGTCCATGTCGCGCAGGTATTTGTCGGTATTGTTGAACTGATTGACCAGGCCATTGGCCTTGCCCAGCACCGTCTGGCGCGCGGCGTCATCACCGGCGTTGCTGACCAGATTTTGCAGGTTGCTGAAGAAGTCCTGCATGTTGGTCGACAAGGTGTTGGTCTTGCTGGCCAACAGGTTATCAATCTGCGAGATTTTTTCGAAATAGGCGTTCTGCGCCCCGGCCTGGCTCTGCGCACCGCGCAACTGGCTGGTGATGAACTGGTTATATTCCCGGTTGACGCTGGTGACGGTGACGCCGTTGCCAATAAAGCCGCTCATAGTGCTCATGCCGCCGTTTTGCGCCAGGATCGCCGTCTGACGGTTGTAGCCCGCCACGTTGTAGTTGGATATGTTGTTACTGACGGTGCTGAGCGCCACCTGCGCCGCATTCAGCCCGCTCATGGCGGTATTGATTAAGCTATTGGACATAGAAGTTCCTTTTACTGCGGCGCCGGTGGCCCACAGGAGTCAATGAATCTGCCGAGCCGTTCGCCCAGCCTGTCTCTGTTATCGGCAAAAACGGGGGAAACTTAAGGTGTGAAATAGCCGATCTGGCTCTTTTGTTTTTCATTTACTGAAGTCCCCCCAAATAATTGGCGTTGTAGCCAGGCGGCAAGCAAAGGGATCCCCGGGAGCTTGGTCAACCCAGTGACCGGGGTACGCTTGCACAGCCAACGCCGCTACAGCGTCAAGAATGAAGGGGATTTAGAACAGATCCTTCAGGTCGTAGGTATAAGCTTTCACCACCTGCTCGCCGGCGTTTTTCATCTGCTGGATCACGCTGACCAACTTGTTGGCGTATTGCGGATCGGTGGCGTAACCGGCCTGTTGCAGCGCATGAGCCGCCTGCTCCGGGCTGCGGGCAGCGGCTACGTCGGCGTAGCGCGGATTATGGGTCAGCAGTTTGACGTAGTCGGCAATCGCCTCGACGTAAGAGCCATAAACCCGGAACCTCGCCTTGATCTTCTTCGCCGCCCCCTGTTCAAACTCGGTGGTAGTGATCTCGGTCACCGGGCCGTCCCAGCTGCCGCCCGCCTTGATGCCGAACAGGTTGTAACTCGGCGAGCCGTCGGCGGTCGGGATCTCGCGTTGACCCCAGCCGGATTCCAGTGCCGCCTGCGCCACAATCAGCTGATGCGGAATGCCGCTCTGCTGGCTGGCGACGCGTGCCGGGATCGACAAACGGGCGACAAAGTTGCCGCTGTTGAGCGACAGCGGCGCGGCCACCGGCGCTTTCGGCACCGCACGGCGGAGAATCTGATCCAGCGCCTGATTCGGCAGCGTTTGCAGCACTTCGTTGTCTAACGCCATCGGCGACATCCCCGCCGTTTCGCTCGGAACGGCGTTGGCATTGGCCATCTGTTTCACCATCATATCGGCAAGCCCCAGCCCCTTCTGCGACATCTGCTGAGCGATCTGCTGGTCATACATCGAGGTATATAGCCGCGATTGATCGCTGCTCAGCACCCCATCCTGCGGCAGCGCGGCGCGCATGCTTTTCAGCATCATCTGCACGAACATGCCTTCAACCTGTTGTGCCACCTGCTTCAGGTTGCCCTGCGGATCGGCCGCTGCGTCGCGTTTCAGGCCGTTCAGCGCCTGGGCGTCATAGGCGGCGCCCGACATCGCCATCAGATCGCCGGCCATCAGATAATTTCCAGCTTGGCACGCAGACAGCCGGCGCTTTGCATCGCCTGCAGGATCGACATCAAATCGATCGGCGTGGCACCCAGTGCGTTGAGCGCGCGGATCACGTTGTTCAGGCTGGCGCTGGCGTTCACCTTCTGCAGCGAACCGCCCTGCTGCTGCACCGAAATCTGGGTATTTGGCGTCACCACGGTTTGCCCGCCGCCAAACGGCGTGTTCGGCTGGCTGACGGTATTTTGCCGATCGACCACCACCGACAGGTTGCCCTGCGCCACCGCACAGGAATCCAGGATCACGTCGCGGTTCATCACCACCGATCCGGTGCGTGAATTGATGATCACCTTGGCGTCAATTGCCCCGACGCTGACGTTGATGTTTTGAATTTCCGCCAGGAAACGCACCTGCGAGCTGTTGCCCTGTGGTACCAATACCTGAATGGTGCGGGCATCCAGCGGTGAGGCGGTGCCGCCGCCGCGCTGGCGGTTGATGGCGTCACTGATCTGCTGCGCCAGCGTGAAGTCTTCGCTATTCAGTTGCAGGTTAATCACCCCGCCGTTGCCGAAGGTGGTCGGCAACTCACGCTCGATAGTCGCACCGTTGCTGATGCGCCCACCCGCCAGCTGATTGACCTGCACGCTGCTGCCGCCGGACGCCGCGCCTGCGCCGCCCACCAGCACGTTGCCCTGCGCCAGCGCGTAAACCTGGTTATCCACGCCTTTCAGCGGCGTCATCAGCAAAGTACCGCCGCGCAAGCTTTTGGCGTTGCCCATCGAGGACACCACCACGTCAATGTTCTGCCCGGTGCGCGAGAACGGCGGCAGCTTGGCGGTGACCATGACCGCCGCTACGTTTTTCAACTGCATATTGGTGCCCGGCGGTACGGTAATGCCCAACTGCGACAGCATATTGCTCAGGCTTTGGGTGGTGAACGGCGTCTGCATGGTCTGATCGCCGGAACCGTCCAGCCCCACCACCAACCCGTAACCGATCAGGGCGTTGTCACGCACTCCCTGCACCGTCACCAGATCGCGGATGCGTTCCGCCGTCGCCGGCAGGCTCAGCGCACAAATCACCAGCGCCATTAGAAATTTCTTTAACATTGGAACCTCATTCGCCTTACCCACAAGGCGTTATTGTCGCAGGCAGTTTGGGGGCGGACAGCGCACAGGCGGCGGAGCGTACACGCAGTACGTGACGGCGCCGAGCACTGCCCAACCGCAAAATGACAAGTAAAATAGCCTGTACTCAAAACGGGGAGACATTTAAGAAGAAGCGTTGCAACCACCCCATGGTCTGCGCTTCGTTGATATAGCCGTTGCCGACGTATTCAATGCGCGCATCCGCCACCTGGGTGGAGGTGACCGAGTTACTGCCGCTGATGGTGCGCGGGTTGACCACCCCGGAGAAACGGATAAATTCGGTGCCCTGGTTGATGGCGATCTGTTTTTCACCCACCACGTGCAGGTTGCCGTTGACCAGTACCTGATTGACCGTGACGGTAATGGTACCGCTGAAGGTATTGTTGGCGTTGGCCCCGCCCTTGCCGCCAAAGGTGCTGTCGCCGGAGATATCCATATCGGCGCGCGCGTTGCCCAGCAGGCCGTCGAGATAACGCGGCGACGTGGCGACGCCGAACTTGCTCGCCCCATTGCGGCTGGCGTTGGCGGAGGAACTTTTGCTGGCGCTGACGTTTTCCTGCAGCACGATGGTCAGGGTATCGCCGATATTGCGCGGCCGGCGGTCTTCAAACAGCGGCTGATAGCCGTAGTTCATCGGCTGCACCGTCTGGAAAATCGATCCGTTCGGTACCGGAGCGCCCGCCGGCGCCGGCTGCGCCGTGGTAGCGCCATCAACCAGGGGTTTATGCGGAATATAGGCGCAGCCGCTCAGCGTCAGCATCGCCATCGCCGCCAGCCAGCGCTTTCCTTGCTGCGGCGCGTTTGCCATCAGATATGTGGTTACCACGGGTCTCGCCTTTGTTTCACGAAATAGGGTGACGGGCGCACCGGCGGCGCCCGTCAATTACAGTTGCGTCAGTTTTTGCAGCATCTGATCGGACGTCGATACTGCTTTGCTGTTGATCTCGTAGGCGCGCTGGGTCTGGATCATGTTGACCAGCTCTTCAGCCACGTTGACATTAGAGGTTTCCACGTAGCCCTGATAAAGCAGGCCCGCGCCGTTCAGCCCTGGCGTGCTTTCGTTCGGCGCGCCGGAACTCTCGGTTTCCTGGTACAGATTCTCGCCCACGCTTTCCAGGCCGCTGTCATTGATAAAGGTGGTCAGGGTCAACTGACCCACCTGTTGGGCGGCGGTCTGCCCCTGCTGAGTGACGCTGACGATGCCGTCACGGCCGACGGTAATGCTCAGGGCGTTGGCCGGAATGGTGATCGCCGGCTGTACCTGAAAACCGCTGGCGGTCACCAGTTGGCCGTTCTGGTCGATCTGGAAAGAGCCGTCGCGGGTGTAGGCCTGGCTGCCGTCCGGCAACATCACCTGGAAGAAGCCCTGGCCTTTAATCGCCACGTCTTTGCTGTTGTTGGTCTGCGACAGGTTGCCCTGGCTGTGCAGGCGCTCGGTCGCCACCGGGCGCACGCCAGTACCGATCTGCAGGCCCGACGGCAAGGTCGTCTGCTCGGAGGACTGCGCGCCAGGCTGACGCATGGTCTGGTACAGCAGATCTTCAAATACCGCACGCTGGCGTTTGAAGCCGTTGGTGCTGACGTTCGCCAGGTTGTTGGCGATCACGTCCATATTGGTCTGCTGCGCATCCAGACCGGTTTTGGCAATCCATAAAGAGGGGATCATGGGTTATTTCCTTGCTGCTTAACTCAGTGATAACAACGAGTTGGCGCGCTGTTCATTTTCATCCACGCTGTGGATGACCTTCATCTGCATTTCAAAGCGACGGGCGTTGGCAATCATGTCGACCATGGTTTCCATCGGCTTGACGTTGCTGCCCTCCAGCACACCCGGCATCACCCGCACCAGCGGATCGTTTTGCAACTGATTGCCGCGTTGCTGCTGGGTTTCCGGCGTCAGGCGGAACAGTCCGTCGTCGCCGCGCATCACTTCACGCGCATTGGCCTTCACCAGTTTCAACCGCCCTATCTGGGCGATGGTGTTCGGCGGGTCGCCGGCGTTCAGCGCCGAGATGGTGCCGTCGGCGGCGATGGTGATCTCTGCCGACGGCGGCACTTCGATCGGCCCGCCATCGCCCATTACCGGCCTGCCCTGCACCGTCAACTGCCCGGTGGAGGAAATCTGAAGATTGCCGTTGCGAGTGTAGGCTTCGCCGCCATCCGGCAGGCTTACCGCCAGAAAACCGTCCTGCTGCAGCGCGACGTCCAGCGGGCGCGCGGTGTAGTTCAGCGCCCCCTGGCTCATGTCGGCCCCCGGCGTCGACGCGGCGACCAGCGTACGCGTCGGCAGGCTAGGCCCGTCCACCGGCACGGCACGCAGCGCCGAAAGTTGAGCGCGAAAGCCCGGAGTCGATGCGTTGGCCAGATTGTTGGCGGTGACAGACTGCTGCTCCAGCGTCTGTCGCGCTGCGCCCATCGCGGTATAAATCGCGTGATCCATAAATCAATCCTATTAGCGCAGGCTGACCAGCGTCTGCAGGATGGAGTCCTGCGTTTTGATGGTCTGAGCGTTCGACTGGTAGTTACGCTGTGCGACGATCATGTTCACCAGCTCCTGGCTCAGATCGACGTTGGAGGCTTCCAGCGCACCGCTGGTCAGCTTGCCGAAACCGCCGCTGCCCGCCAGCCCTACGCGCGGTTGGCCGGACGCGCCGGTTTCCTGCCACACGTTATCGCCCTGTGAGGACAAGCCTTCCGGATTGGAGAAGTTGGTCAATACGATTTGGCCCAGCAATTGGGTTTGCTGGTTGGAATAGACCCCTACGACGCTACCGTCGTTATTGATCTGGAAGTTGGTGTACTCACCGGCGGTATACCCGTCCTGCGACACCTTACTGACCGAGTCGCTGCTGACGCTTTGCTGCATGCTCTTGGCAAAGCTCAGGCTGAAGTTCTGCGCCGGGGCGCCGTTGGTGGCAGACATCGGGATCAGCATGCTGAATGCGCCGGTGGTGCCCTGCTTGCTGGTGGTGCTGACCAGGTTGCCGCTGGTATCGAACGCCATCGTACCGGCATCCGTCACCGGGGAGCCGGGGATGTTGCCTTCCTGGGTGTACACCTGCCAGTTGTTGTCGGAGGTCTTCACAAAGTAGGCATTGATATTGTGCACATTGCCCAGCGAATCATAGGCGGTAATCGAGTTGACGTAGTTGTAGGAATCCTGCTTGGCGGGATCGAACGTCTTGTTATCCGGGACCTTATGGGTGGACTTCAGGTTGGCGACCATGGTGCCCGAGGTGGTGGACTTGGCGGTCATCATCCCTTCCGGAATGCTCAACGGCACCGGGTTGGCGCCCTGTTGAATGGTCGGCGGTGAACCGGCCGCCGGGAAACCGGTCAATTGCAGGCCCTGCATATTGGTCAGGTTACGGTTTTCATCCAGCTTGAACTGGCCGTTGCGGCTGTAGAAAATGCCGCCGTCCTTGTCCTGCAGGCGGAAGAAACCGTTGTCGGAAATGGCGACGTCGAGTGCGCGGCTGGTGCCGGTCGTGGTGCCGCCCTTGAAGTTCTGAGTGATCCCCGCCACCTTGACGCCCAACCCGACCTGCGAGCCGGCGAACATGTCGGCAAAGGAAACGGTGCCTGATTTAAAACCGGACGTGGCGGAGTTCGCGATATTGTTACCGATCACGTCCAGGTTGGTTGCTGCTGCGTTCAAGCCGCTTACTGCCTGAGAAAAGGCCATGTCATTCTCCGAATAATGTGCAGGCTATCGTCCGATAACGCCTGAGAAACAAATGATAGAGTTATAAAATCTGCCGAACGTCTTCCAGCGTCGCGCTGCCCGCCAGGCCCAGATCCAGCTTAGTGCCGTCTGAACCGCGGATAACGCCATTGACCATGCCAAAATGCAGGCTGCGCGCCACCAGCTGTTCGCCATTGCCCTTGGCGTTGATCGCCACGGTGTAGGCGCCGTCGGGGGCGGTGGTGCCATCTGTCAGTGAACCGTCCCAGGTAAATGAGTGCACGCCGGCGGTCAGGCCGCCGATATCAATGGTGCGCACCGCTTTGCCGGTGGCGTCGGTGATGGTGGCGGTTACCGTATCGGCGGCGCGCTCCAGTTCGAGGCCAAACGGCGTGGTGCTGACCTTGCCGTCTTTACTGCCGACCAGAATGTTGCTGCCGGGTATCATCACGCCGTGACCAATCAGCGCAGTTGCCTGCAATGACTGATTGCTGTTGATCTGGCCGGAGATCGACCCCAGCGTGGTATTGAGTTTTTCGATGCCCTGAACGGTGTTGATCTGCGCCAGTTGCGTGGTCAGTTCATTGTTCTGCATCGGGTTGGTCGGATCCTGGTTTTTCAACTGCGCCACCAACAGCGTCAGGAAGTTGTTCTGCAGATCCTGGCCGGTGTTGCTTTTGGCGTTGACGCCGGTGACGGTGTTATCCAGCGATTCATTGGTGGTTGCGGCAATAGCCATGCAAAGCTCCGGTTACTGACCCAGCGTCAGGGTTTTCATCATCATCGACTTGGTGGTGTTGAGCACCTCGACGTTGGCCTGGTAGCTGCGCGAGGCAGAGATGGTATTGACCATCTCGCTCACCACATCCACGTTCGGCATGCGCACATACCCTTTGCCATCCGCCAGCGGATTACCCGGTTGATACACCAGGCGTTCCGGCGCCGGATCGTCGACCACCTGAGATACGCGCACCCCGCCGGTGGGTTGCCCGGCGGCTGCGGCCACTTCAAACACGACCTGTTTGGCGCGATAGGGTTCGCCATCCGGGCCTGTGACACTGTCTGCATTAGCCATGTTGCTGGCGCTGACGTTCATGCGCTGCGACTGGGCGGACAGCGCCGAACCGGAGATATCGAAAATATTCAGTAGCGACATGCGCCTTATCCTTGTTGTAACACTGACATCATCCCTTTGATCTGACCGTTGATCAGCGTCAGGTCGGTCTGATACTTCAGGCTGTTATCGGCGAAGTGGGTACGTTCGCGATCCATGTCCACCGTATTGCCGTCCATCGCTGGCTGATCCGGCACGCGGAACAGTAAATCGAGCTGCGGCGGCTGCATGTTTTGCGCAGGAATGTGGCGTGCAGACGTCATATTCAGCGCGATGCCGCTGCCGCTGACGCGGCCCTGTGCCAGAACCTTGTTCAACTGGCCGGCGAAATCGATATCCCGCGCCTGATAGCCCGGTGTGTCTGCGTTGGCGATGTTAGCGGCCAAAATTTCTTGCCGCTGGGCGCGCAGATTCAGCGCCTCTTGACCAAAGCGCAGAGCAGCGTCCAGTTTGTCGATCATGCTCCCTCCGCGAGGTTAGAATTTGGAGCCGACAGCATAAACGTCCCTACCGCCAGCCTATCGCGGGAATAAGGGCAAAATGCGTCGCTATTTGTCTGCTTAGCCTGCGCGCAGTCCGGGTAAACTTACCCGCACCCGATGGCGCTTGAGGAAGCGAAGATGAAAGGTAAAATACTGTTGTTCGCCGCCCTGCTGTGCAGTCTGAACGCACAGGCCGACGATCTGGCGGCACAGATCGACAGCTTCATCAGCGGCCAATTCAGCGGCAACCCGGTGCAGGTTAAGGTGCTGGTGCGCACGCCGGCGGCACAGTGGCCGCAGTGTGAGTTTCCGCAGTTGTCGCTTGCGCCGAACGCCCGCCTCTGGGGCAACATCAGCATTTCGGCGCGTTGCGGCCAGGAACGGCGTTTTATACAAACGCAAGTGCAGGTGATCGGCAACTACCTGGTGTCGGCGCGTAGCATCAGCGCCGGCAGCCGGCTGACGGCCGCAGACGTGAAGCTGAAAAGCGGCCGGCTCGACACCCTGGCACCACGCACCCTGACCAATGCGGGCAAGGCTGTCGGTGCGGTCAGCCTGCGAAATATCAGCCCCGGGCAGCCGCTGACCTTCGCCATGCTGCGCCGCGCCTGGGCGGTCAAGGCCGGTCAGCCGGTGCGGGTAACGGCGCAAGGCACCGGGTTTAACATCAGCGGTGCAGGCAAAGCCATGAACAACGCCGCCGCCGAGGACAGCGTCCGCGTACGCATGGCCTCCGGGCAAATCGTCAGCGGTATTGCCGATGATGACGGTACGATTCGCATTACGTTATAAAAAGGTAAAGGTTTATAAAAACCTGCCGATAAGAAAAACATAAGCAGTAATTATCTGGCCGCCAGGGCCGCAAAAAATATCAGCCATTGCCCGTCGGGCCGCGGCATTGATGGAGATTGACCATGAGTATCGATCGCACCCAGCGGCTGCAGCCCGTGACAACGGTGCAGCCGCGTGAAACACCGGCAGAAAATCAGCTTCAGCCGCGCAAGGCTGTTCAGGCGGAAAGCGCCGTCAGCGGCACCCAGGTAAAATTGAGCGACGCGCAGGCGCGCCTGATGCAACCGGGCACTCAGGATATTGATATGAACCGGGTGGACGCTATCAAGCAGGCAATCCGCCGCGGCGAATTGAAAATGGACGCCGGTAAAATTGCCGATGCGCTGCTGCAAGACGCGCAGAGCGATGCCCAATGGATGTCAAACGGCGGTCGAACGCCGAAGGCATAATCGTGTGATGCAACCTGGCCTGCATTGCCCACACGGCGGCGGCGTGAAAGATCAAGGGACACTCTGAAAGGTGATGAATCGCAATGGAAAATCTGCCACAGCTGCTTGATAATTTGCTGGAAACCCTGAATGCACTCGATACGGTACTGACGGAAGAACATCATTTACTCTGCTCCGGCCAACTGCCGGGCGTAGCGTTGCAGCGCGTTACCGATGTCAAGAGCCAGCTGTTGGCTACGGTGAACTACCTGGAACAGCAACGGCTGGGGCTGGAGCGCGCACAAAGGCAACAGGCGCCCTATTCCGCTCACTCGCGTCTGGCCGACGCCTGGCAGCAAGTACAGTTGCTCAGCCAAAAGTTACGTGAGAAAAATCAGCATAACGGCCTGTTGCTCAATCAGCAGATTGATCATAACGCCCAGGCGCTGGCGATCCTCGGCAAGAACAACAAATCGCTTTATGGCCCGGATGGTCAGTCGCGCAGCGGCAGCCTGCTGGGGCGTAAAATCGGCGTCTAATCAAAGACACTTCACCCGACCAACCTAAAGTCGGGTGCATCTCTTACGCTCAAACTCACTCGCACTTTGAACAGCCCCTTGCCTACACGGCAGTTTTTATTTGCACAACACTGCGCATACCCAAAATTGCCCCCTTCGCCCTCCCATTCAACTCCGCCACTCTGTGTTGGTTTTTAAACCACTTGATCTATACCCTCAAAGGGTATAGTTTTGCAAGGAGAGTGAATGACCGATATTTATCTCACCAAAACGTTTCAGGCATTTGCCGCCCATGAACGCATTAACGACGCCACGGTGATCAAGGCTGCGCAAGAAATACAAAGCCAACTGTACGATGCCAATTTGGGCAGTTGCGTTTATAAGAAACGGGTCGCACGAGCGGGTGGTGGTAAACGCGGCGGCTACCGGGTGCTGATTGCCTTTCGAGATGGAGATCGATTTTTTTTTCATGCGCGGTTTTGCCAAAAATGAAATGGACAACATTTCCAGTGATGAATTGCTGGGGTTAAAACGCCTTGCCGCGCTCTATCTGGACTATTCCCCTTTCAGGCTTTATCAGTTGGTTAATGACAAGAGGTTGAGGAGACTAACCTATGAGCAAGATCCTTGCTGAAATCCACCAAGAAGTGCAGGAGCTGTATCAGGCCGGATTTGTCGACGCTGGCACTATGCGCACCTTCGGCATGCTGTGCTTACACCCGGTCAAACAATATACCCCTGCGGACATCCGCGCCCTGCGCGAGCGCGAAAACGTCAGCCAGCCGGTGTTTGCCTTGCATCTGAACGTCAGCAAAAAAGCGGTGCAAAAATGGGAGCGTGGCGAAGCCGTTCCCAACTCCGCCGCGATGAAACTGCTTTCGCTGGTCGATCGCAACGGTCTGGCGATCCTCGCTTAAACCGTTATTGGTAATTCACAATCACCTGATTGCTAATCACCCGCAACGGCGGATTCAATCCGCCGCGCGCCTGCACGTAATAGACAAAGCGCAATTCGGCATTAGCCGGTTCCCCGTTCAACCCGTTGCTGCTGCCACTGCCGCCGCCCAACGCAATGCAACGGGTCAGCGTACAGAGCTGCACCTGCAAGCCAGCCGGTTCGGCGGCCAGCAACCGGTAGCGCCAACTGACGCTGGTGATGCGCGCATCCGAGTCCGGCAATGCGTAAGGCGTGCGCAGACCAGGCGATTCGCCGCGTATGCCGCCATATTCCAGCGTAGCGCCGACGCTGTCGGCCACCCAGGATCCCGACACCGCCTGCGCACCAAGCGGCGCCAGCAGGCAGAGCAACGGCAAACAGTGTTTCATTATGCGGCTCCAATGGTCGACGTCATGCGGATTTGGCGGTCGTCGTTGATTTCCAGATTAGACAGCACCACCATCTGCGGCAGGCTGCGGCGCAGAAAGCGCGCCAACAACGCCCGCAGCGCGTGGTTTACCAGCAGCACCGGTGGCGCACTGAGCATTTCTTGCCGTTGTAACGCCTGTTTGGCCTGATCCAGCAGACGGTCCGCCAGCCCCGGCTCCAAGCCACCGCCGCCCTGCAACGCCTGTAGCAACAGACGCTCGAGCTGGGTGTCCAGACCAATAACCTGAATTTCGCCGTTGCCCGGGAACCATTGCTGGGTGATCGCTCGCCCCAGCGCAACCCGTACCACGGTGGTCAGCTCATAGGGGTCGGTTTGCGACGGCGCATGTTCCGCCAGCGTTTCAATAATGGTGCGCATATCGCGGATCGAGACCCTTTCCGCCAACAGGTTCTGCAACACCTTATGCAGCGTGGTCAGGGACACCACGCCAGGCACGAAATCTTCGGTCAATTTCGGTATATCCTGCGCTACGCGATCCAGCAACTGCTGGGTCTCCTGTCGACCAAACAGTTCGCTGGCAAACTGGCCAATCAAATGATTGAGATGGGTCGCCACCACGGTGCTGGCCTCCACCACGGTAAAGCCCTGGATCTGCGCCTGTTCGCGCAACGCACTGTCAATCCATACCGCTTCCAGCCCAAAGGCCGGATCGACGGTTTTATCCCCCGCCAGTTCGCCCACCGCATTGCCGGGGTTAATCGCCAGCCAACGCCCCGGTTGCGCTTCGCCGCTGCCGATTTCCACGCCCTTCATCAGGATCCGGTAGCTGGCGGGCGGCAACTCGAGGTTATCGCGGATATGCACCACCGGCGGCAGGTAGCCCATCTCCTGGGCGAATTTTTTACGGATGCTGCGGATCCGCCCGAGCAGTTCGCCGTTTTGCTGGAAATCCACCATCGGGATCAACCGGTAGCCCACCTCCATTCCCAGCGGATCTTCCAGCTGTACGTCTGACCAACTGGCTTCTACCGCCTGTGGATTATCCTGTGCCAGCGGCATCTCCTGTACCTTCGGCGCTTGTTGATCGCGCCCCCGCAGCCACCAGGCCAACCCCAGCAAGGCTGCGGTGAACAACAGGAACACCAGGTTCGGCATCCCCGGCACCAGACCCAGCAGGCCGAGCACTGCGGCACTGAGCAACATCACGCGCGGGTTGTTGAACAGTTGGCCGACCATCTGTTCGCCCACGTCCTGATCGGTCGCCACGCGAGTCACGATAACGCCGGCGGCAGTCGAAATGACCAGCGCCGGGATCTGCGCCACCAGGCCGTCACCGATAGTCAGCAGGGTGTAGGTTTCCGCCGCCGTACCCAGCTCCATACCGTGCTGGATCACACCGACCAGCAGGCCGCCGACCACGTTCAATATCATGATCATCAGCCCGGCGACCGCATCGCCGCGCACGAACTTGCTGGCGCCGTCCATCGAGCCGTAGAAATCGGCTTCCTGCGTTACCTCTGAACGGCGTTTTTTCGCCTCTTCCTCGCCGACCAGACCGGCGTTGAGATCGGCGTCGATCGCCATCTGCTTGCCGGGCATTCCGTCCAGCACGAAGCGCGCCCCCACTTCGGCGATACGCCCGGCGCCCTTGGTGATGACCATAAAGTTGATCAGCACCAAAATGATAAACACCACGATGCCGATGGCGAAGTTGCCTCCCACCAGGAAGTGGCCAAAGGCCTCCACCACGCGGCCGGCGGCGGCGGAACCGGTATGCCCTTCCATCAGGATGATGCGCGTCGATGCCACGTTGAGCGACAGGCGCAGCAGGGTCGAGAACAGCAATATGGTGGGGAAGGCAGCGAATTCCAGCGTGCGCTGAGTAAACATCGCTACCAGCAATACCATGATCGACAAGGCAATATTGAAGGTGAACAACAGATCGAGGATAAATGCCGGCAACGGCAGCACCATCATCGACAGGATCATCAGGATCAGGATCGGCCCGGCCAGTACCTGCCACTGCGTATCTTTAAAACTGCCCGGCAAACGAAGCAAGGCGGCCAAATTAGCCATTAGAGTTACTCTCTCCAGCAAAATCCAGTGCTTCCGGCACCGGTAAACGTTCAGGTTTTTTCGGGATCAGACCGCCCTCGCGCCGCCAACGTCGCAGTTGGTAAACCCAGGCCAGAACTTCGGCCACGGCGGCATACAGGGTGGCCGGGATGTGTTGTCCAATCTCACTGTGCCGATACAGCGCACGCGCCAGCGGCGGCGCCTCCAGCATCGGAATGCGGTGTTCCGTGCCCAGTTCACGGATGCGCAGCGCAATTTCGCCGGCGCCTTTGGCCAGCACTTTCGGCGCACTCATTTTTTGGTCGTTGTACTGCAACGCCACGGCGTAATGCGTCGGGTTGGTGACTATCACGTCGGCCTTCGGTACATCGGCCATCATGCGGCGTCGGGCGATAGCGCGCTGCTGCTGGCGGATACGGCCTTTAACGTGCGGATCGCCCTCCTGATCCTTGAACTCGTCGCGAATGTCCTGCTTGGTCATTTTCAGTTTTTTAAAATGGCTCCACAGTTGGTAGAACACGTCAAACGCCACCATCGGCGTCAAGCCGAGCACCACCAGCAGACCGCAGAAAATGATCATGCGCAGCGCATTGCCGAGCGCATCGAGCGGCTGTTGCGTCACCAGATGCAGCATCTCCGCCCAGTGGTGCCACAGGTATAAACCGGTGATCCACCCCACCAACGTTGCCTTCAAAAGGCCCTTCAGCAGCTCCGCCAGCACCTGACTGGAAAACATTCGTTTCAGCCCTGACAGCGGGTTCATCCGTTTTACATCGAACTTGAGCGATTTACCGCTTAACAACAAGCCGCCCAGCAGCATAGGCGCGGTGATAGCCACCAATACCAACCCCGCCATGATTGGCAGCAGTGCCCACACCGCCTGCCGCAACAGCATGCCCAGTTGGCGCAGCATCTGTTTGTCATTACTGACCATCGTATGATCGAAATTCAGCCCCTGGGTCAGCATCGCCGCCAGTTGCTGCGCCATGCTGCCGCCGGCAACCCAGATGATCGACAGCCCCGCGACCAGCATCAATACCGACGTCAGCTCACGCGAACGCGGGATCTGGCCATCCTCGCGCGCCTTTTCCACCCTGTGGGCCGTGGGGGCTTCGCTTTTTTCCAGATCGCTGTCTTCAGCCACGGGCGCGGTTCCTGTGCCGGGGGGGAATAAAATTGCGGCCAGCATGCCAAAAAAACGCTGATTTCATTGATGGAACAACGGGGGAAAAGGCGGGTTATTTGGGGGATGAGAAGGAAGCGCAGGCATTGCGCCCACATGCGGCATCTGGGGCGCAATAATGTGCGCCCCAGAAAACGTCAGAAACCGAGGCTGTCGAGCAGGTCATCCACCTGCGCCTGGTTGGCGATAACGCCAGCGCCGTTTTGATCGAGCTGCGGGCCATTGAGCAGGCTGTCGTTCGGCTTTTTCTCCTTCGCCGGCTGCTCTGGAATATTTTCCATCAACACCATCAGCAACTGCTTTTCGATCTCCTGCACCACGTCCATCATGCGTTTGATCACCTGACCGGTCAGGTCCTGGAAATCCTGCGCCATCATGATTTCCAGCAACTGGGCGTTGGTGAACGCCGTATGTTCCGGCACCTGCTCCAGATACTGGCGGGTATCGGTGACCAGCGCGCGCGCGTCGGCCAGTTCGATCGGGTCGGCAAACCAGTCGTCCCAGCGCCCTTTCAGCGCTTTGGCCTCTGATTCCAGTTCCGCCTGACGCGGCTGCGCCGCCTCCACGCAGTTCAACGCCCGTTCCGCCGCCTGCGCCGTCATGGTGACCACGTAATCAAGCCGATCGCGTGCATCCGGGATTGCCTCTGCCGCTTGGGCGATAGCCTGATCTAGCCCCAGTTCACGCATGCTGTCGCGCAACATGCGCGTCAGTTGACCAATGCGGGAAATTATCTCTCCCGCAGTCGCCGCATCGCTGGCAGGCATTGGAATGTCTCTCATCGCCCTCTCCTTACATGCCCAGTTTTTCAAAGATCTTATTGAGCTTTTCTTCCAGCGTCGCCGCCGTAAAAGGTTTCACCACGTAACCGCTGGCACCGGCCTGCGCCGCCGCGATAATGTTTTCTTTCTTGGCTTCCGCCGTCACCATCAGCACCGGCATCGCCGCCAGCGCGCCGTCGGCACGAATGGTTTGCAACAGTTCGAGGCCGTCCATATTCGGCATGTTCCAGTCTGATACCACGAAATCGAAACCGCCGGAGCGCAGCTTGTTCAGCGCATCCGCGCCGTCCTCAGCCTCTTCAACATTGTTAAAGCCCAACTCTTTCAACAAATTTCTGACGATGCGACGCATAGTGGAGAAATCGTCTACCACCAGAAATCTGAGGCTCTTATCTGCCATGTTCACTCCCAAGGTGTTAACTATCCATACCCGTCGTCTTTCAAGCTGCAGCGTTGTTACCTGCACTCAGTTATGTGACCCGTCCATGGGCCACACCCCTTCGGGGCCGCTGCAAGCAGCGTTCAAATCTGCTCCCGGCAGATTTGTCACCCCAGTCACTTACTTAAGTAAGCTCCTGGGGATGAGTGAGCTGGGCGCCTAGCTGCAACTTGAAATCCATAGGGTAAAGCTCTTCCAAACAACAACTCGTCTCGCGACAGCTGTTAACCATGATCCCTATAATTTAGGGATTAAAATCAAATACGCAGCGCCTGCCCGCCGGCAATCTGCGCCAGCATGCGTTGGCTCATGCGATCCAGCTCCACCACCTCACTCACCCCGCCAGTGGCGATAGCCTCGCGCGGCATGCCGAACACCACGCAGCTGGCCTCGTTCTGCGCCAGGGTATAAGCGCCGGCGCGGTGCATTTCCAGCATGCCCATCGCCCCGTCATTGCCCATGCCGGTCAGGATCACGCCCACCGCATTGCGCCCGGCGAACTGCGCGACCGAACGGAACAGTACGTCCACCGAAGGCCGGTGACGATTGACCGGTGGCCCGTCATTCAACTTCACCTGATAGTTGGCGCCGCTGCGCGACAGTTCCAGATGGCGATCGCCCGGCGCGATATAAGCATGGCCCGGCAGCACCCGCTCACCGTCCTCGGCCTCTTTCACCGTGATCTGGCACAGTTTGTTCAGCCGTTCGGCAAACGATCGGGTGAAACCCGGCGGCATATGCTGGGTGATCAACAGCGCCGGGCTGGTAGCCGGCAGCGGTTGCAGCACCTGACGGATCGCTTCGGTACCACCGGTGGAGGCGCCGATGGCAATCAGCTTCTCGCTGCTCAGCAACGGCGTATGGCTAAGGATCGCCGGCGCCGGGCTGTTGGAGCGCTGCGGCAACCGCGCCTTGGCCGCCGTACGGATTTTCTCGGCGATCAGTTCGCTGTAAGCCAACATGCCTTCGCGGATACCAAGCTGCGGTTTGGTGACGAAATCCACCGCCCCCAGTTCCAGCGCACGCAGGGTGATCTCCGACCCAAGGCCTGTCAACGACGACACCATCACCACCGGCATCGGCCGTAAGCGCATCAGCTTCTCCAGGAAGTCCAGCCCGTCCATGCGCGGCATTTCAACGTCCAGCGTCAGCACCTGCGGGTTAAACTTTTTGATCATATCGCGCGCCACCAGCGGATCCGGCGCGGTCGCCACCATCTCCATATCGGAATGGCTGTTCACAATTTCGGTCATCAGCTGCCGCATCAGGGCCGAATCGTCTACGCTCAATACTCTGATTTTACTCATTACCTCTCCTTGGTCAGGCCATACACGGTCTGCCCACGCAAGTAGAAATCCCGGCTGATCTGGCTGAAGTTCTCGGAGTGGCCGGCAAACATCAGGCCCCCCGGTTTAAGCAAGGGCACAAAGCGGCGCAGGATGCTCTCCTGTGTCGCCTTATCGAAATAAATCATGACATTGCGGCAAAAAATGGCGTCAAACTGCCCTGGCAGCGCCCATTCCGGCGCCAGCAGGTTGAGCGACTGGAAATTCACCCGCGCCGCCAACTCCGGCCGTACCCGCACCAGCCCCTGATGCGGACCGGTGCCGCGCAGAAAATAGCGCTGCATCTGCGCCGGCGTCAGGGTGCGCAGATCCTCGTGGCGGTAAACGCCCGCTTCGGCCTTTTCCAGCACCTGAGTATCGATATCGCTGGCCCATACCTGGCAGCCGTTGGCGCGTTGCCCCAGCACTTCGTTCAGGGTGATGGCGATCGAATACGGCTCTTCCCCGGTCGATGCCGCCGTACTCCACACGCAATAGCCGTTGGGCCGCTGGCGTGCATGCTCCGCCAGGATCGGGAAGTGGTGCGCCTCGCGGAAAAATGCCGTCAGGTTGGTGGTCAGTGCATTGATAAACGCCTGCCATTCGGCGCTGTTCGGATCGCTTTCCAGCAACGCCAGGTAATCGCCGAAATCGTTCAATCCCAGCAACCGCAGCCGGCGCACCAGGCGGTTGTAAACCATCTCGCGCTTGTGCTCCGCCAGCACAATGCCGGCACGCTGGTAAATCAGTTGGCTGATACGCCGAAAATGCACGTCCAACAGCGGCAGGCGCTGGGCCATCTGCGTCAGTAAGGACCCAGGATCCCGGTTAGGGGTCGACGGCGCCTGTTTCATACCCTCTCACTCATAAAAAACGTGCTGCTTATGCGGTTTGACAATCTGAGGCTTCCTTTACCACGGGTGAAACTGCGTCTTGATTGTTGCCCGGCGCGGCGAAGTTATCGTCCGCCAGGCGGAATACCGACACCGCGTCGGCCAGGGTTATCGCCTGATCTTCCAGTGCGGCCGCCGCCGAGGCGGCTTCCTCCACCAGCGCGGCGTTCTGCTGGGTTACCTGATCCATTTGGGTCACCGCCTGCGTGACCTGCTCGATGCCGCGGCTCTGTTCATCGGACGCCGAAGCGATTTCGCCCATGATGTCGGTAACCCGAGTGACCGAGCGCACGATGTCCTGCATGGTCGCGCCGGAGTTTTCCACCAGCACCGAACCCTGTTTCACGCGGCTGACCGATTCGTCGATCAACCCTTTGATTTCTTTCGCCGCCTGCGCACTGCGGCTGGCTAAATTGCGCACTTCACCGGCCACCACCGCAAAACCTCGCCCCTGTTCACCGGCACGCGCCGCTTCTACCGCCGCGTTCAACGCCAGGATGTTGGTCTGGAAGGCAATGCCGTCGATCACGCTGGTAATGGCGCCAATTTTCTGCGAACTGTTGGCGATATCCTGCATGGTGGTCACCACGTCGCCGGCCATTTCGCCGCCCTTGGCTGCCGTGGCGGAGGCATCGCGCGCCAGTTGCGAGGCCTGGCGTGCGTTGTCGGCATTCTGCTTCACCGTGGCGGTCAACTGTTCCATGCTGGCGGCGGTCTCCTCCAGCGAGGCGGCCTGTTGCTCGGTCCGCGAAGAGAGATCGTTGTTACCCTCGGAGATTTCCTGCAGGCCAATCAGGATGGATTCTGCGCCATCGCGCACTGCGCCGACGGTGCCAATCAACGAACGCTGCATGTGCTGCAGACTGGCGAACAGCTGGCTGATTTCATTGCGGCCATAAACCTGGATCGGCGTAGCCAGATCGCCGGCGGCGATGCGGTCAAAATGGCGACGCATGATATTCAGCGGTTGCACCAGCATATTGCGCAGCCACCACAGGGCGCAGCCGGTTACCAGGATAAGCATCAGCACCGCACCGCCCACCAGCCAGCCGGACAACGTGAAGGATTGCTGATTGGCGGCATTGGCCGCATCGACATTGGCATTCACCAGTTGCAGATACTGGACAAAATCGGCCTCGAACAGGTCCTGGGTTTTCTGCGTCGGCTGGTCCATAAACGCCTGCAGGTTGTTGTTCTCCAGGAAGCCAATCAGCTCACGCAGCGCGCTGCGCAGCCGGTTATAGCTGGCTTGGGTGGTTTCGGTCAGTTGCTGTTCCTGTTCGCTGTGACGCGGTACCGCCAGGAACTGGTTGAAATAGAGATCGGCTTTCTGCAGTGAACTGCGCGCATTGCCCATCAGCGCATTCACCTGCTCTTGCGGCAGCTTAAGCGCCGAACGGGTACCGGCGCGGTTCAGCGTATTGCGGGCCTGTAGCAGCGATACCCAGCTCAGGCTGAGGGCATCGCGCTGCTGGCTGCCGAGCGTGATCAGGTTCAGATTGTGGTGATCGGAACGGAAAGCGGTGTACGACAAGCCGCTGGTGGCCAACTGCATAACACAAAAAGTCATCAACAACAGAAACAAACTGGTAGAGACGCGGATTCGGTTAAACACTGTGAACCTCCTTGCAGCCGGCCGACGGCCAGCTTACGACGGGGAATAAGCCTCCCGCAGAACTGCGAGGAGGCCCAATGTCGGTTAGAACGTTTCCCAGTTATCCTGCAGATCGCTGGCGTTCGTTTTTTTATGATTGAGTACCGGAAGAACGGTTGCTTTGCCGGCAGGCATTTTGAATTCGTCCTGACCTTCCGCTTTCAGGCGGAACACCGCCACCGACTGCGTCAGCATGCTGGCTTGCTCTTCCAGAGCCGCCGCCGCAGAAGCGGATTCTTCTACCAACGAGGCGTTTTGCTGGGTGACGCGGTCCATTTCCGCCACCGCCTGGCCGACCTGATCGATACCACGGCTCTGTTCGTCGGAGGCCGAGGCGATTTCCCCCATGATGTCAGTGACGCGGGTGACCGCGTTTACGATGTCGCCCATGGTCTCGCCGGCGCTTTCCACCAGCACCGAGCCCATATCGACACGGCTGACGGAGTCTTCGATCAGACCCTTGATTTCCTTGGCTGCCTGCGCGCTGCGCTGGGCCAGGTTACGCACTTCACCCGCCACCACCGCAAAGCCACGGCCCTGTTCGCCGGCGCGTGCCGCTTCTACCGCCGCATTCAGCGCCAGGATATTGGTCTGGAAAGCAATACCGTCGATCACGCCGGTAATGTCGGCAATTTTCTGTGAACTGCCGGCAATGTCGTGCATGGTCTGCACCACGTTGGCCACCACTTTGCCGCCCTTCTGGGCGGTTTCGGAGGCGCTCAGCGCCAGTTGGCTGGCCTGACGGGCGTTTTCGGCGTTCTGTTTCACCGTGGCGGTCAACTGCTCCATGCTGGCGGCGGTTTCCTCCAGCGAGGCAGCCTGCTGTTCGGTACGGGAAGAGAGATCGTTATTGCCGGCGGCAATTTCGGAGGCACCGCTGTAAATGGCGTCCGCCCCCTGACGTACACCGCTGACGGTCTCGATCAGTTCATTCTGCATATGTTTGAGGCTGGCGGCCAGCACCCCCATTTCATTGCGGCTGGTCACGGCGATCGGTTGGGTCAGATCGCCGGCGGCGATCATTTTGATGTGCTCGATCATGCGGTTGAGCGGACGCACCAGAATGTGGTGGATACCGCTCCACACCAATACGATCACCGCCAGCACCACGACCAACACCACGACCAGCGTCCAGATAGCGAAGCTGAATGAGCTGTTGCTGTCTTCCACCGCGCTTTGGTAGAGCTTGTCGTTTTGTGCCAGGTAGGTGTTGTAGATGTCTTCAAAGCCGTTCTGATAGCTTTGCGTCGGTTGGTCGAAGAAGGCGTTGATCTTGCCTTCGCCCAGCAGTTGAACCAACTCGGACAACGCACCGTGCAAAATACCGTATTGCTGTTTGAGTTTTTCGGCAGACTGCGCGTCCTGACGAGGACTTAGAGGGATTTTGTCATAGGCGGCATAATGTTGTTCCGCCACCAGCAGGCTGTTCTTGGCCCCAGCCAGCAGCTCGGTAACGCTGGCGCCGCTGCCAATCTTATTGGCATCCATCATGTAGCGGATCCCGGCGCGGTTCAGCGTATTGCGAGCCTGCAGCAGGTTAACCCAGCTTTCGTTCAAATCGGACTGCTGCTGGCGAATGGTCTGCAAAACGGTAAAGTTTTCTTTGTCATTCTTTAGTGAGGAGAAAAAAAGCCCGCCCGAAACCAGCTGCAAGGCGCCAAATAACACCAGTACCAGCAACAAGCTGGTGACCACCTTCATACGATTAAACATGTTTTCCCTTGTTGAAAGCCCGCGCGGACAGGCCCGAAGTCTGTTGATTGACAGAGTTATCGGCGCTGCGGGGCAGAACTTTATGCGAGGAGGTAACTATTTTTGGTTGGGGTTTTGGGCGCACCGTGCAGCGTCCCTACGGCGGAGATCAAGGGCTGTACATAGGCAGGGTTCGGCACGCTGACCCCGTATCGCCACAGGGCTTGGCGCGTACGCCTGCCAGGCGTAATATTCTGCCATCATCGGAAAGCATTTGTGAGGACGAGATGGAGAATCGACGAATCAAACGGGCGGCGTGGGTATTTGCGGGACTCTTGGTCGCCAACCTGCTGAGCAGCCTGTTGAGCTCAACGACGCAGGTCAACCCTTTGCGCAGCGCCACGGTTGCGGCGCTGTTCGCTGCCGGCTACCTGCTGGTGACCAGCCGTATCTGGAAAAAATACGTGCTGCGGTTGAAGGATATCGATTAGTCGGGCAGTGCATCATCAGGCGCTACCCGTTTTTGAGCGCAGCATACGGCGGAGATCCCTTGCCGTATGCTGAACCCGTCGCATCGTAAATCAGGCGCTTTTCGCCACGCTGTCGACCAGCGACATCTCTTCGCTGCTCAGCAGCTTTTCGATATCCACCAGAATCAGCATGCGATCGCCCAGCGACCCCAGGCCGGTCAGGTATTCGGTCGCCAGCGTCACGGCGAACTCCGGTGCCGGGCGGATCTGTTCGGTGGTCAGCGACAGCACGTCGGATACGCCGTCAACCACAATACCCACCACCCGCAGGCCAAAGTTCAGCACAATCACCACGGTGTTTTCATCGTAGGACACGTCCTGCTGGGCAAATTTCACCCGCAGATCGATAATCGGCACAATCACGCCACGCAGGTTGGTGACGCCCTTGATAAAGGCCGGCGTATTGGCAATGCGCGTAACCTGATCGTATCCGCGGATCTCCTGCACTTTGAGGATATCGATGCCATATTCCTCATTGCCCAAGGTAAAAATCAGGAACTCCTGCCCTACCGTTTCGCCAGCCAATTTGCTGACGGTTGCCAGTCCTGCCATATCATTCACCTCTACACCAATCGATTAGTTATTATCAGACGGCTGCCAAAGTCCGTTATTAGGGAGAGCTTGCCGAAGGGGTCGTAGCAGCTTTAGCTGCCGGAGCGCCCCTCGGTGCGCCAGGCCCGGGTATCTCGAACTCAAAGACAACGCTGCCATCAACCTCATTATTATTATGCAGCCGCGTCCGTCAGACGTTGTTCTCGGTTCAGCGTTTGCAGCGCCGACACGTCGACAATCAGCGCCACGCTGCCGTCGCCCAGAATGGTCGCGGCGGAAATCCCCGGCACTTTGCGATAGTTGCTTTCCAGATTCTTCACCACCACCTGATGCTGGCCGATCAACTGATCCACCAGCAGCGCATAGCGGCGGCCGGCGCTTTGCAGGATCACCACAATGCCCTGAGTAGCATCGGTTTTGGCACCCGCCACCTCAAACACCCGGAACAGTTCCACCAACGGCAGATATTCGCCGCGCACCTGCAATACCCGCTCGCCACCGGCCAACGGATGCAAGTCTTCGGCTTGCGGTTGCAACGATTCCATCACCGCATTGAGCGGCAAGATAAACACTTCGTCGTTCACCTTGACCGACATACCGTCGAGGATCGCCAGCGTCAGCGGCAGCAAAATGCGAATGGCTGTGCCCTTGCCTGCCTGCGAGTGGATTTCTACGTGCCCACCCATTTCCTGAATATTTCGCTTCACCACATCCATGCCGACGCCGCGGCCCGACACATCGGTCACCTGCTCTGCGGTGGAAAAACCCGGCGCAAAGATCAGCATGCCGACCTCTTCATCGCTCATGCTGTCGCTGACCGGCAGCCCCTGCGATGCCGCCTTGGCGAGAATTTTTGCCCGGTTCAGCCCGGCGCCGTCGTCGGTAACCTCAATGCAGATATTGCCGCCCTGATGCTCCGCCGACAGAACCAGATTACCCACAGCCGATTTACCTGCGGCAACGCGCGTGGCCGGGTCTTCGATGCCGTGATCCAGGCTGTTGCGCACCAGGTGCGTCAGGGGATCGATAATGCGTTCGATCAGACTCTTGTCCAACTCGGTAGAACTGCCCTGCAACTGCAGCTCCACCTGCTTGTTCAGCTTGCCGGCCAGATCGCGCACCAGACGCGGGAAGCGGCTGAATACGTACTCCATCGGCATCATGCGGATCGACATCACCGATTCTTGCAGATCGCGCGCGTTACGCTCCAGTTGGCTCATGCTGTTGAGCAGATCGCCGTGGTTGACCGGATCCAGGCTGCCGGAACGCTGCGCCAGCATCGACTGGGTGATCACCAGTTCCCCAACCAGGTTGATCAACTGGTCAACTTTTTCCACCGCCACGCGGATGCTGGTCGACTCGCTGGCCTTGGCGCGCGGCTTCGGCGCTTCAGCAACCGCAGGCGTCGGTTTGGCTACCGTCGGCTCTGTAGCCTGAACGGCAGGCGGTGTCGGCACCGGCGGCAACTCGGCCTGCGGCGGCTTGGCGAAGCTGATTTGTTCCGGCTCCAGCACGAAACACAGCACTGCGCTGATGTCATCTTCGCTGGCGGAGGTCAGCAGCGTCACTTCCAGGCTGCTTTCGGTCTGCTGCGGATTTTTCACCTCGCCCAGGTTGCCCAACTCTTCCAGCATCAGCGGGATTTCATTCGGCTTCAGACCACTCAGGCAAACCCGCATCCCGCCCTCTATCGCCGAAGGTGCGGCGACGGCCGGTTCCGTCAACGCAAGCGCAGCGGGAGCATCCTGCTGCTGTGCGTCCAGCGCAAGCTGCCGCAACGCCTGACAGATGTATTCAAAGCTGTCGGCGTCTGGCTTTTGCGACGTTTTATAGGCGTCCAGTTGCTCCTGCATAATGTCTTTGGTTTCCAGAAACAGGTTGATAATTTCAGTGCTCAGGCTCATCTCCTGACGCCGCGCACCATCCAGCAGGTTCTCCAGCAAGTGGGTGGTTTCCTGCAGCACCGAAAAGCCGAAGGTCGCCGCACCGCCCTTGATCGAGTGCGCTGCGCGGAAAATGGCGTTCAGCGGCTCAATGTCCGGGGCCAGCGGATCCAGCTCCAGCAAGTGTTGCTCCATATCGGCCAGCAACTCATCTGCTTCATCAAAAAAGGTCTGATAAAAAGCGCTAATATCCATGCTCACGGGGTCACCTCTGCTGTGAGTCGCTGTTAGTCGGTGAAGGGACAGCCGTCGGCTGCTCCGGGGCGATAAGGGTCGCCGGTGCCGTTGCCGACGGCGCCAGAGGTTTCAGGTCAACCGGCCGGGCGATGCCCATCGCGTTGCTTTCGCCATTTTCGTGTTCAATGCCCTGTTGGGTTTGCTTGTTCAGCACCAGCACGGTGATGCGGCGGTTGATGGCATCATCGGCACCGTGCTGTTTCAGGCTCATGGTGGCGGCCATGCCTACCACCCGCAGCACCTTGCCCTCCGACAACCCCCCGGCGATCAGCTCGCGCCGCGAGGCGTTGGCGCGATCGGCCGAAAGCTCCCAGTTGCTGTAGCCGCGCTCGCCGGTGGCGTAGGGAATATCGTCGGTATGACCTGACAGGCTGATTTTATTCGGCAAATCATTCAGGATCGGCGCAATGGCCCGCAAGATATCGCGCATGTAGCTTTCTACCTGTGCGCTGCCGGTTTTGAACATTGGTCGGTTCTGGCTATCGATGATCTGAATGCGTAATCCTTCATCCATCATGTTGATCAGCAGATGCGGACGCAGCGCTTTCAGGCGCGGATCGGATTCAATCAACTCATCCAACTTTTCCCGCAGCTTGTTGAGCCGCAGTTCCTCGTCACGCTTCTCCAGCGTCTCGATCTGTTTTTTCACCAACCCATCCTGCTTAGTGGGGTCATCCCCCCCCCCCGGGATCGGGCTGCTTTCCGAACTGCTTTTGTCGCCAGTGGTCAGCGCCACCTTCAACGGCGTGCGGAAATATTCGGCGATTTGCGTCAGCTCCTGGGGGCTGGCTATCGCCAGCAACCACATCACCAGGAAGAACGCCATCATGGCGGTCATAAAGTCAGCATAGGCAATCTTCCAGGAGCCGCCGTGATGCCCCGCCTGATGCGATTTGCGTTTTCTGACCAGAACGACCGGGTGATTCTGTTTCATGCCTGCTCTTCTTCCGTCGCCTGCTGCGCCGGCGCCTTAACGCGACGCACGTGTTCTTCCAGCTCAACGAAGGATGGCCGCTCGGTGGTGTACAGTGTTTTACGGCCGAATTCGACCGCAATCTGCGGCGCATAGCCGTTCAGGCTCGACAGCAGCGTGACCTTGATGCATTGCATCATTTTGACGTTTTCCGCGCTTTTCTGCCGCAGCAGGGTCGCCAGCGGCGAGATAAAACCGTAGGCCAGCAAAATGCCGAGGAAGGTACCGACCATCGCGTTGGCGATAAGCGCACCCAACTCGGCCGCCGGGCGATCGGCTGAGGCCAGCGCATGCACCACGCCCATCACCGCCGCCACAATGCCGAAGGCCGGCAACGAGTCGCCGACCATCGCCAGGCTGCCGGCCGGCACTTCGCTTTCCTGTTCGAAGGTTTCGATCTCTTCGTCCATCAGCGCTTCAATCTCAAACGCATTCATGTTGCCGCTCACCATCAGCCGTAAGTAATCGGTAATAAATTCCACCAGGGTGTTATCGGCAAGGATGCGGGGATAATTAGAAAAAATTTCACTTTCCTGCGGGTTATCGATATCGAACTCGAGGGACAACATGCCCTGTTGACGGGATTTGGCCAGCAGGCGATACAGCAACGCCATCAGATCCATGTACAGATCCTTGCTGTACTTCGAACGGCGCATCAGTTTGGGAATAGCGCGCAGGGTGGATTTTATCGCCTTACCGTTGTTACCTACGATAAAAGCGCCGATGCCCGCACCACCGATGATCAAGAACTCCGACGGTTGATAAAGCGCACCGAGATGGCCCCCCACCATCATGTACCCCCCAAAAACCGCCCCCAATACCACGAGATAACCCAAAATAACTAACACACGCATTCCTTAAATTAACAATGTGGATGGAAGGTGGGATAAGCGCGCCTTGAGCCGCAACGGCGCAGCAGGCTAGGCTGCGCCGACGGGTTCGGTATACCGAACCCTGCGTTTCACAAGTCGATTTAGGTCTGGATGAACCGGCGTTGCCGCCGGCTCAAATAGCGCGTTTAACCTGCTCGTCCGGCTGTTGAGGAATAATATCGGCCAGTTGCGGCGAAAGTTTACGTCTTTTTACTGCGCGGGAAGGGGGCTGGCATAAACTGCAAACAAAACTGTTCAAGGGTTGGTGCGCGTGGGTGATAAAAGTGCCGCCACAACAGTTGCAGGCGGAGAGCTGCAACATGCCGCTATCGACGAAACGCACCAGCGTCCAGGCGCGGGTCAGCGCCAGCAACGGCGTCTCCCCCGCCGGATGCGGGCACTGTTCCAGATACAGACGATAGGCTTTGATCACCGCCTCGACACCGGTGCAATGCCCGCTCTTCATCAGAAAGCTGTAGGCGTTGTAAAACATGGATGAATGGATGTTCTGTTCCCAGGTCATAAACCAGTCGGTAGAGAACGGCAACATTCCTTTCGGCGGCGGGCTGCCGCGCAATTCCTTATAGAGTTTGATCAAACGCCCGCGGCTGAGCTGAGTTTCACTTTCCAGCATCTGCAAACGCGCACCCAGCGTAATCAATTCCATAGCCAGCTGAATGTCCTTGGCTTCCTGAACAATACTTTTCTCTACCATCATCAGGCTCTTTTCTTCGTAGCACTACCGTCTTTCGCCGATAGTTCTTGCAGTAAATGGCTTGATAGCAAAATACCCGTATGGATTTGCTGCAGATCGTCCACACGTGACTCTTTCGTCAGGCGTTCGATAGTATGGCTTTCGTTAAAACGGAAGTGACAGACCAACTGGTTAGTCTCAGCCAGTTTGACCATTTGCGGTAACGTGAGTTGAGCGAGCGCATCGGCCATGGCTTCGTCGATACCCAGACGGAACATCGCCGATGCTTTTTCATCATTAATCAGACGCTGTGCTAAAAGTAAATATGACAAATTTATGTCATAAATATGCTTAAGTAATTCAGACGTACCCATATTCCCCATCCCGACAGACTATGTTTAAAAACATACGCTGGGTGATAATTTTTATCGCCCGTGACCTGGGTTTGTTCCCGAAGTTGGCAAATGAATCCCTGAATAACGGCCGTTATAAATTTTTCAACATCTCTAAATTCGGACCATCATTCAGTATTTGATACGTGCGCAAACCAATGTGTATGGATGTACAGCATTTTGCTTCGATAGTGTGTAGCCACCATGAAACTATTTTTACAAAATTAATAAGATTATTCCTAAAGCAGCGCAACTCTACCCCCGAACCAATAGCACACACAACGTAAGTAGGTGGCAATTTTAAATACAATGTGACATAGATCACAAAAATAAAAAATAATTAAGCCAAATACCCCTCTATACGTCCATTTTTTAATCGTGTTTTTGCTTAAAAATCAGTCATAAGTAAAAAAACGTCTTAAAAACAATGTATATGAGCCAAAAAAATATCATTTTTAGATCAATTCGAACAAAAGCATTACCAAACCAAAATAACAGAACAAAAATCTGTTCGTAGCCGGTAAAGTTAGTATAAATAACCATTTAATTAACAATAAACTAGCAACGCAAAAAAAATAACACATAGAAACTACAAGGCCATTGAGTTTCAGATTTGACTTAAAGAACGGCTCAGCGCCTGTTTTAATTTTAAGCGAAAGTGCATATTAGGTTAACAATGGGTTGCTTGGGTTATGAACAAGAAAACAGACGTAACGACATGTTTCTCGATTTGCAGAGTTAAGGCGGCAGATTTAGGGTTGTGCATCCCCGTAACGTTTTATCGGCAGCGATAATTAAAACTTTAATCATTTTTTTCATTGGCAAAAAATTTAAATATCGGTTCGTGCTTATTTTTCGATAATACCTACCCGCGCATTTTTACTGCCTTATAAAATAAAACGCAGTTTTATTTTATTTTCTCTCGCCGGGCGAGCTATTTCATTATTCGCTGCTGCCAGAAAACCAACGCATATAACGTCGGTCATATTGTCATCGGCTGCTATGAGGGAATTGAAAACTCCCTGTGGAGGATTTCAAGTGAATGCGCCCGGCAGCCGGAGAGCCTCAACGCGTGAAAAAAACCTCGGGAGGATGCTACTCGACGTTCACCGCCCCGGTTTGGTCCCACCCCGCAGGCCGCTGCCGACGCTGTGCCCGCCTCCAGCGGCCTGAGACTTTCCCTATTTAGCGTATTTACCGGCAGGATGACATTGCCGATACCGCGTGGGCATATTATTATTCTTCATGCAAAGGCGCTGGCAGCGCAGCCGATTATTACCCTATTGCAATTTATTCATTTGAAATTGATTTTTCAGGTCGAACATCACGCTTTTGACGCCTCTCTGCGTGACCGTGTGATGTTTCTTCGTCCGGCCACTACTCTTAACAGGCTATATTTTAATCATGAATGATACCTTCGATTACCTGATGACGTTCCGCAAATGCTCCAGTCTGGACAGCGTGGAAAAAGTGTACGACAAGCTTAACTATTCCATTGATAACGATATTGAAATGAGCAATATGTACCGAGCGGCCGATCACCGTCGTGCCGAGCTGGTTGCCGGTAAATTGTTCGATTTGGGCAAGGTACCAAAAACGCTGTGGGCGCAGGTGCTTTAGTTTTCCTTCATTACGCGCGAAAGCCCCTTTATCTTTTATTGCTAAATAGCGGCAATAATCCCCGATTTATTGTCGCGCGTGATACAAAACACATTTATCAAACGCACCAGGCTCTACTCTTTATCTTAAGCATGAGAAACGGGGGTGGAAGATGGGATATCAAAACGTTCTGGTTACTGTTGCCGTAGCGGCTGACAGCCACCGCCTGGTTGAAAAAGCCGTCTCCATCGTGCGCCCCTCTAATGGCAAAATTACTCTGCTGAGCACGATTGCCAACCCGGAAATGTATAATAACTTCGCCGGGCCGATGCTGGGCGATTTGCGTGCACTGATGGAAGAAGAGACGCTGCTGTTTATGGAGGAACTGCGGTTACGGGCCGATTACCCAATAACCGATACGCTGATCGTTCATGGTGAACTGAGCGACAGCCTGAGCTACGCCCGCCAGCGCCAGCCGTTTGATCTGGTGATCTGCGGCAATCACTGCGACAGCCTGATGAACAAGATCTCCTGTTCTGCGGCGCGCTTTGTCAATACCAGCCATATCGACGTGCTGATCGTCCCGCTCTGATATCCGGCGGTTTGCCGCACGGCCGCCACTTTTGCCCCTTCCGTCTTCGTGACGCACTTTTAGCTCTGTGACAGTCCTGCCGATTTAAGGGACAACGCCGAAGCACATTAGGCCATTCCCCCTTACCGAGGATTGACTAGACTTAGGGTTCTGTCCGCATAAGGAGTTCCTGATGTCTCAATCTGAACAACAAAACCGCCGCATCCTGCTGGCCTCACGCCCGCACGGTGAACCTACCGCTGACAATTTCCGCCTGGAAACGGGAGCGATACCGCAACCCGCCGCCGGCCAGGTACTCTTACGCACTGTCTATCTGTCGCTTGATCCCTACATGCGCGGCCGTATGAGCGATGCGCCTTCTTACGCACCGCCGGTGGAGATCGGCCAGGTCATGGTCGGCGGCACGGTGTCGCGCGTTGTCACGTCGCAACATGCGGATTTCAAACCCGGTGACTGGGTGCTTGGCTATGACGGCTGGCAGGATTATGCGCTGTCTGACGGCAGCGGCTTGCGCAATCTTGGCCCGCAACAGACACACCCTTCCCGTCTGCTCGGGGTCTTGGGCATGCCAGGCTTTACCGCTTATATGGGCCTGCTGGATATCGGCCGACCGCAACCCGGTGAAACCCTGGTAGTCGCCGCAGCCAGCGGCGCCGTCGGTTCGGTCGTTGGCCAGATAGCCAAACTGAAAGGTTGTCGCGTGGTTGGCGTGGCGGGCGGCGCGGAAAAATGCCGCTATGTGGTGGAAGAACTGGGCTTCGATGCCTGTGTCGACCACCGGGCTGCCAACTTTGCCGAACAGCTGGCCGCAGCTTGCCCGCAGGGGATCGACATTTATTACGAGAACGTCGGCGGTGCGGTGTTTGATGCGGTAATGCCGCTGCTCAACGCCAAGGCGCGTATTCCGGTCTGCGGCATTATTGCTCACTATAATGCCACCGGTTTGCCCGACGGCCCGGATCGGCTGTCGATGCTGCAGGGGCTGATTTTACGTAAGCGCATCCGCATGCAGGGTTTTATTATTTTCGATGACTATGGTTCAGAATACGGTGACTTCCTGCAGCAAATGGGCGAATGGGTCGGGCAGGGAAAAATCAAGTTCCGCGAAGATGTGGTCGACGGGCTGGAAAATGCGTCGCAAGCGTTTATCGGCCTGTTACAAGGGAAAAACTTCGGCAAATTGGTGATCCGCGTCGCCAACGAGTAATCGAAAGCCAGGGCGCAGTTCAAATCTGCCATGCCCTGGCATTACCTCAATGCAGTCGCCTCAGTGCAGCACGCCGCCACCGATCGTCAAGTCCTTCTTCAAACGGCTCGATACCGGTCACCAATACCCTCTCCATCGTCGCACCTTATGCCGTGTTTAAATTCGTAGGGTACCAGCCTAAACGAGGCAAAATGATTATGGCGATACGTTATCCACATATGCCGCTGCGCCAGGACCTGCGGTTATATTTTTTTCACCGATTGATAGATATCGAGATCAAAATAGCCATCGGCTTCACAGTCGTTGAGATAGTGCTCGTAGCACACGCCCTCCGTCGGTTGATAACCGCTGGCCGGCAGTTCCTTTTGATAAAAATCGCTCCATGCCCGCTCAAAATCGCCGTCGGTAATGCGGACGTGATAAATCCCGTAGAGGCCGGCAGGCAGCGTTTGCAGCGCAAATCCCTCACTGCCCGGTGTCGGCAGCGTAAAATCGCTCGCCACGGTAAACACCACGTCGGCCCGCAGCCGTTCGGGCGCCACTTCTGCCGGATCGTCCCAGTACAGCACCAGCCATTTGCCGGGCTCAACGTCCTGTTGTTGCCGCCAGGCCATCAGCCGTTCGAGGCCCAAAGGAATGGTCTGCGGGTAAGGCCCTACCACACGCAAACCCACAACCTGTTCTGCTGCCCTATCCTCAATTCTTATCGCCATCACGATCTCCTCGCCAAAAGATTACGCCCTGGTTGCTGCACACCCGCTAGGCGCCAATTTCGGTGCGCACGTCCAGCAGCTCCGGGAAGAAAGTCAGATCCAGCGCCTTTTTCAGGAAGCTGACGCCGCTGGAGCCGCCGGTACCCGATTTGAAGCCGATAATGCGCTCCACCGTCTTCATATGACGGAAACGCCACAGGTGGAAGCTTTCTTCTATATCCACCAGCTTCTCGGCCATTTCATAGGCTTCCCAATACTTTTGCGGGTGGTCGTAGATCTCTTTGAAGGCCGGCAACAGATTCGGGTTGCGCTGATACGGCTGCGTCCAGTCGCGATCGGTACATTCCTGCGGGATCGGCAGGCCGTGGCGGGACAGGTAAAGCAGGTATTCGTCATACAGGCTTGGCGCCTCGAGGATCGCCTTCAGCGCCGCGTGTTTTTCCGCATCATTACTGAACACCGCCAGCATGGCCGCATTTTTGTTGCCCAGTAAAAACTCGATGGAACGGTATTGATGGGACTGGAAGCCCGAAGAGTTGCCCAGCACGTCACGGAATTCAACATACTCCGACGGCGTCAGGGTTTCCAGCACCGCCCATTGTTCAAACAGCAGCCGTTGGATCTGTTTGACCCTCGCCAGGATCTTGAAACAGTGACTGAGCTTGTCTTGTTGCACCAATGCCCGCGCCGCCTGCAGTTCATGCAGCATCAGCTTCATCCACAGTTCAGAGGTTTGGTGCTGCACCACGAACAGCATTTCATCATGATGCTGCGGGTTGGACAGCGGATGCTGGCAATCCAGTAACTGGTCCAGGCACAGGTAATCGCCGTAACTCATGCGTTTGGAAAAATCGGTGACAATCGCGCTTTCTAATTCTCGTTTGTTCATCTGTACTCTCCGCGGTACCACGGCCGGAAGCGGCGTGGAACGTGCTGCAAAGAGAAAACAATAGTACAGAACCCTCACGTCCGAAGGACTATAAACGAGAGTTGCCTCGCAGATCTCGGTCATGATGAAGCCAGGGTAATCTCGTATCGGTAAAGGTGCGGGAGGAGTCTCATTACCGGCACGAAATGCCTGGCGCGAGAACCTGAAAACATCAACAAAAAATAACAAACCAACCGGGAATGTTATAGGGAATTAATACCGATTAGCCTTATTCGAATTATTTAATTCACCAACTTACTTCAACCAATAACGCATTTTACTTTCCATTTTATTTTCTAAAAAAACACTTGATATGATAATTGCCATGCGCTAATAATTAATCACCTTACAGAGGTCAGCATTAAAATAAATCATATATTCAAAAGGAGTTGGTTATGGAAATCGTTGATGCAGTTTGGTTCGACTCTATCGCCGGCGGTCGCGGTAATAATGGTGGCGATCGTACCGACAATGGCGGAAGAAATAAGGGTGGAAGCCAATCCGGTAACAACAGTGGTTCAGGTAATTACTACGCCAACAATACCTCGGAAGACTGTATCAATGGGATGGGCGTTGGTGCGGCATTGGGCGCATTTGGTGGTTTACCCGGTATAGCCGCTGGGTTGATTGGTGGCGCAATTACTGGGAAATGTTTCCAAGACACCAGTAAAGGCGGCGGCAACGTAGGAATGGGTAAAGGCGGCAACAAGTGCGGGTCAAGCGCGGGTGGCAGTTGTTCCTGGTAAGCGTTCACACTAAAAAATGATTTTTATATTTTGTTGTCAGGTTCACTTTCGGCAAGTCTCCTGGAGAGAATTAACCTGCCAATCTTGAATTATAACAACGCAACCACCAGGGAATTCATTAATTAAAGGCGGCAGTTAACACCTGCCGTCTTATAGATTAACAAAGAGTTATAAATGGATAAAATCATCAGACCCATAATTATATTTTTCGCTATACTTTCCATCTCCCCTTTCCTTAGTGGTGCCGGAGTTATGACTCCTGGTCTGGCGTTCTCCGCACCGGCGGGCATATCCAAATTTATGATTACCCTCGCCACAGGCTACTTTTTTGTTTCTTTATCCTTAAAGATCTATGATTTCTTACGAAAAAAGTAAATGACTATCACAGCAAACCACTACCATCAGGCAGTCATATTCAATCCCCTTTGCGGAGCTGGATCGGGCTCAGCCAACCCTAACCTTGATAATATCGCTAAATTTAGTGGTATAGCCCGGTGACAGCATTTCGCGTTTCATTTGCCACGGCTTGGCGATGCCCTGTCCGGCAAACCAGATGCGGCCGCGCCCTTCCCGGTTGAGCTTGTCCAGCGTCGCCATCAGTTGGCCGCTGTTGCGCCGTGGCGGGCAATCGTCGAACAAGTCAATTTGCGCCATGGTACCGGTGCTGAAATCCCCCAGCATCACGCCACCTTTCAGGTAACGGCAACCCTCCCGCCAGATGCTTTCCAGCGCACGCACTGCCATGGCAATAATATCGCGGCTGTCGTTGCTCGGCGTTTGCAGTCGGGCGGTGCCCAGGTTGCTGTAGTAACCCTCGCCTGCGGAATGTGGGCTGGTCTTGATAAAGACCGACACGCTGCGGCAATAGCGTTCGTCCTGCCGCAGTTTTTCCGCCGCGCGCTCCGCATAACTGCAAATCGCCTCCCGCATATGCGGGTAATAGGTCAACCGCTGGCCGAACGAGCGTGAGCAGATAATCTGCTCTCTGGCCGCGGCCTCATCCTCCAGTTGCAGGCAGGATTCCCCGCGCAGCTCACGCACCATGCGTTCCAGCACCACGCTGAAAGTTCTGCGCACCAGCCGGGTATCGCAATCCGCCAGTTGCAATGCGTTTTCAATCCCCATCGCCCGCAGTTGCCGGGTCAGTCGGCGGCCGACGCCCCACACTTCCTCTACCGGTATTAATGCCAGCAGCTTGCGCTGACGGACAGGATCCGAAAGATCCACCACACCCCGGGTACCTGACCAACGCTTGGCGGCGTAATTGGCCAACTTGGCCAGCGTCTTGCTGGGCGCAATACCCACACCGACGGCCAAATGCGTCTCCTGCAAAATCCTTTGTTGCACCTGGCGGCCAAACTGCGCCAGATCGGCACAGCGGTTAACGCCATCCAACCGCAGAAAGGCTTCGTCCAGCGAATAAATTTCCACCGCCGGCGCCATCTCGTCCAGAATGCTCATCACCCGGTGGGACATATCGGCATACAGCGCGTAGTTGGAAGAGAACACCGCCACATTGCGGCGGCGCATCTCCTCCTTGATCTTGAAATACGGCGCCCCCATCGGCACGCCCAGCGCCTTGGCCTCGGCGCTACGGGCGATCACGCAGCCATCGTTATTGGACAGTACAATCACTGGCTTACCTTTAAGATCTGGCCGAAAAACTGTCTCGCAGGAGGCATAAAAGCTGTTCACATCCACCAGGGCAAACATCGTCAGACCGCTCCATAGCAAAGGCTGGGCATGATCGCATCGGGTTCTGGGCAACGGGGTTGACGTGTTTTCATAATGCATAATTTAACTGTATATATATACAGTTAATGATAAACAAAAATCACCGCCCTGCAAGCAACTTTGCCGGCAGAATGCGGTGTGAATCGCTAAGACAATCATTTTCTGTGAAATTTGGTTTGCCAGGCACAACCTGGCTAGCGATGGGCCGTCACCGCACGACAATGAACACAACGCGTTTTGACATTGCTTTGTATCCCGGTTACGGCCCACGTTATGTCAGGGCATTATCTCCCGCACGGGTACGGATTTATTTTTGCGTCATTCGTAGAGCGTAACGCCACTCGCCCACCGCTGAACCGTCTCCGTCGAGAGATCTCAAATGAATGCCGAAATGTTGATTGTCAAAAATGGACGCATAACCCGGATGATATTCAGACAGGGATACGAAGCAATAAACATGGTCAAATTGCGTCAAATGCCCTCTGGGACCTGAGACACAGATGTCCCCGGCGATTAAAGCGGCTCTCTTGGTTATTTTTGTCCAACCGTTGGACAAAGTCCATTCGGCAAAATCGTCAACATTAATCGATGCCCTGCTCCCCAGTTTTGGGTAGGGTAAAGCACAGAGTTTGAGGCAGCTGACTTGATGTGCCACGCATCCATTTCTGGTTGCCGTTGGGCTGTATGCAGGAACAAACCAGTCCTCAACCTCCTCCCGAATCAGCCCGTAGTTATTTTTAAAAAGACCCACGAATTTCTCCGTATGACTGTCTGCAAGCTCAATAAATTCAGCGAAGCTCTCTAACGGTAAGCCTGGGATTGATTTAACTTTAACCCTTGGCAAAGACTGCAAAATAAGCCCAAGTTCGAACGTATCAGAATATCCCTTTACAATTCGCCCACCAGATTCGGATGATATTATTACCGTAGGCCTTCCATTCTTATCCGTACTTAACTCGATAGCTGAAATTTTACTATTTTCCAAAGGGATGCTAAAGGGCAGGTTTTCATTAAATAACTCTCTACCGTATGCCTGGATAGTTTCAAAATTCAAGGTAGTACTTAAACTCGCAGAACCTGCGACAATTTCATATGTGACACCATAGTCTAATCCGCTGATTATCTTTTTCTTTCCTTTTCCCCATGGGTTTCCCCCAAGCGCTTCAATAGCCGCAATTGACGCCTCCCCAATGTATTTTTCACCACCAACATCAGCACAAATGGCATAAACAGAACGATCATTATAGCTGAGCTTAGCCAGGTCACCCATTTTAACGTCTATTCCGCTCACCTTTCTCCAATTTCCGGGAATGACATAGTAAGGAATAACTCGCGCATTTACGTAATCCCCCTCGCCCTGCCAACCAGTTCCATCTTTTCTTTTTCTAAGGCTGGTTTCTATCTGGCCTGTCGCATCGATCTCTTTTGCATCTGGGCTTCCATCCGCGTCAGTGTCCGCATCGGCAATGATCAAGATATGGTCATTATCTTTAATCATGACAACAGGATCGGGTATGGTGGGTTCGTCCGGCGAAACCTTATGGTTTTTCCAGGCATGTGTGATTAATTTTGGCATGGTATTGTCCTCTACGTTAGAACAACATGGGTTAAATATATGCCACTACCTATGAGTTTTTTATTATGACTGCCGGACATTATTTATAGCATCATGAAAAAACTTATCATTTCCAATTAAAACACCCATTACATCACATAACAATATAAATCAGAATCACTTGAGAACCCTCTCCTAAATTTTATTATTAGGTGTGACGTTATTAGGCGTAGCATTTCCATCGCACCTGCCTTGAATTGTCATGCCATTCCTTAGACACATCGCCCGCATCTTGACGCTCTGCACACCCCAAAATAATAAAGGTAAAAAAAATATTATCGTCACAATGACACTTTTCATAGTACTCACCTGTTTAACAATGCCCGACATGACCTTCCAAGGAAACCTATCATAAGATGGCAACGCGCCTTGCATCATTATTAATTCATAGCAAGCGGCCGAAAGAATTAACAATGATGAGAAAAAATAAAAATTTAAAACCATCAATAAACACTGGCTAGCATTAACGGTTTAAGACCAACGGGATAAATAGAGATTAATATCGTGACAATGCTAACCGTTAGCAAAGTATCTCTCGGTCAGGCGCCGTTTAAGGCCGTAACCGAGTTCAGCCGGATCTGCCGCAGCCTTCTCCAGCTTATAAATGCTGAGCTTGCCCGCTGCGACACGCATATTCGTTAGCTATTTAATCTCAGGCTATTCAGAAAAAATTATACTTAACCTATTAATTACATTACTTAATGTCGCACTAACTTTGCCCATGTGCACTATACCCGTGCGAAATATCTTCCCCCCCCTTCCAGCCAAATTTAAAATTAAATTATAAAAAACACCCATCACCTTGTTAAATAACATATTTATTATTTATTTTTTATTCTGGCACGCTTAATGCTCATTCATCTGCATCGGCAGATACAACACTTACACCTTGGGAGATTTAAATGACCCTAGTCAGCGAGTCAGTAATAGAAAAAAGTAATCAGCGGTGGACACAACTCCTTTTGGGATTGATCTGTATGGCGGCGATTTCCAGCCCGCAATATGTTTGGACATTATTGACCAAGTCGCTGTCGGCCAAGTTGGGCGTTGATATGCCCGCGTTGCAGGTCACCTTTTCGTTGCTCATCATATTGCAAACGTTCTTCTCGCCCTTCCAGGGCAAGCTTATCGATCGCTTTGGGCCACGGATATTAATCTCCATCGGCACGCTGCTTTCGGGATTTAGCTGGATTATTTCATCCCAGATCAGCAACCTGACTGAGTTCTATCTGGTTTATGGCTGTCTCGGTGGGCTGGGTACCGGCATTGTGTACATCGGTGTCGTTGGGTTGATGGTTAAGTGGTTTCCGCAACAGCGCGGCTTTGCGGCCGGAGCCGTGGCTGCCGGATATGGCATGGGGGCGATTTTAACCACCTTCCCCATCAGCATTTCTCTGGGCAGCTACGGCCTGGAGCAGACCATGATGGTCTTCGGCGGCCTCTTTGCCCTGGTGGGCTTTCTGGCCAGCCAAGGGTTGAAAGTACCGGCCAATGTTGACTTACAGCCGACCAGCACCAAGCTGGAGCAGAGCAAACGTCAGTTCACGTCAAAAGAAATGCTGCGTCAGCCTCTGTTCTGGCTGATGTTTGTCATGATGGCAATGATGTCCACCTCTGGGTTGATGGTGACGTCACAGATGGCTATTTTCGCGGAAGATTTTGGCATCAGTCAGGCGGTGGTTTTTGGCTTGGCGGCGCTGCCCCTGGCGTTAACCCTGGACCGATTCACCAATGGGCTGACTCGTCCGCTGTTTGGTTTTATTTCCGACCGCTATGGCCGGGAAAAAACCATGTTTATCGCCTTTGCGCTCGAAGGTGTCGCCATGACGCTGTGGCTGATGTGCCGTGAAGACCCGCTGTTATTCGTTTTACTTTCCGGCGTGGTGTTTTTTGGTTGGGGGGAGATATTTTCTTTGTTCCCTTCAACATTAACCGATACCTTCGGCAGCCAAAACGCCACCGCAAACTATGGCTGGCTGTACATGTCGCAAGGGATCGGCTCTATTTTTGGCGGCCCGTTGGCGGCACTGCTTTATCAACACACGCAAGGATGGCACGTTGTTTTTGGTATGGCGATTTCCTTTGATTTTATCACCGCCGCACTGGCCCTTTGGGTGTTGAAACCCTGGCGCTCACGCTTTATGCGCCAACACGGCTGATAATAAGCAGGGTGATCTGAGCCGCGGTCACCCTGCAAACGGCATGCGAACTATTTGCAAGCCACGAGATTGGCCATTTGATCTTTATCCGGCAGACCGGCGATCTGTTGAAGCACGTTGGCATGGTTCAGATAATAAATCGCCGGTGTGCCGTTGGCGCCCAGATCGTCCATCAATTTCTGGTTGTACTGGATCTGGGAAAAAATCGGCTGCGGCGTTTTTTCCAGGAGTGTCGGCTTGCTTTTGCCGCCAGACAGTTCGAAATCCTGCCAGACCTTCACAGGGTTGTCAGAAGACAATATCGCCGCCGCATAACGGCCGCTGTCGGGCTGCATGACGCCGACCAACTGCGTTTTCATGGCGATTTTATTGTCTTTGATATAGGGCTGCACTTCCTGTCTGAACGCTTTACAGTAAGGGCAGAAGGGATCGGCAAACACGACAATCTGGCAATTTGCCTTATCGCTGCCTTCCAGGATGCCTGGCGCTTTTAAGAGCGTTTGCCACATCTCCCGGCCAGCAGGGATGTAAATCTCTTCTTGTATGACTTTTTCGCTCAGGTTACTGCCGTTCTCATCGTACATATAACCTGATATGGCATGTTTCTTGTCGGGGGTCAGATAAATTGTCACCCCCGTTCCCCGGTATTTTCCCAACCATCCCTGAACGCCACCTGGCGCGGTGAAGGGTTTGATGATTTCAATACCTTGTTTTTCCAGTTGTTTGACCGGTGCGGGAAGCTCAGCAGGCGTTGCAGCCTGAACCTGCGTGCCGATAAGCGCAGCAGATAACGCGAGGAGGTATTTGTTCACTCTTATCTCCCTATAATAGGTAATCGTTACGGGCCTTTATATCACAAACCACCGTCCCTCCCGTCACTCGCTAAACGGCAACATTCGCCTCTGTCTCACAGTAACAAATTCTCCTGCCCCGTTTGGCTGAGGTAGAATGGCGATATCTAACGCTACGGGGAAGCAGGCACCAAAATGGTACGGCGCTCCCAGCCATGACAGCAATAATTGCAAAACAGATCCCATTGGCCTTTATCATTGCCAGAGTTATGTGATGCCGAGTGCCAGTTAATACCTAAGGAGAATACATGCAAGATTTCAAAGCACTGCTCGATGCCGCATCGGGTTACAGCGAATTTGTTGCCGGCGGAACAGAAGAAGACAGCAAGGCATTGCGTCATTTTGAGGCGCTTGCCAAAGGGGCATTACCTGACGATGTCATCAGTAAGTTGTCACGGCTTCCGGGTTCGTACAGCATTCTGGTTGCCGCTGAAATGTGGTGCCCCGACTGCCATAAAAACTTGCCCGTTATCCATGCCGTTGCCGCGTCAACGCCGGCTATTCGTCTGGGCATCATCACGCGCGATAAGGCGGAAGCCGTCTTTAAAGCGCACTTTGGTGTCGATAAAGTCAAAATTCCGTTTGCGGTGGTACTGGATGAGAACACGACTCCACTGGGGCAGTTTATTGAACGCCCTAAAACAGCCATCGGCAAGAATGGAGAAGTGTCCGAGAGTTACAAAAACGGCGAGCTTCTGGCCGATACCGCCCGTGAAGTGACCTCAATTTTCCCTCAGGGCTGAGGCTCGCCAGAAAACCCGATCAAAATAGTGAATCTCAGCGCCAGGCTGATTGAGCCTGGTGCTGGGCAGCCAAAGATGGCTCTTCAACGACAATTTACTCGCCCAACACCCTTGGCAGGTTTACCCCGCTCTCACACCGCAGCATAGACAATAAAGGTGACCACGCCGAAAATCTCCAGCGCGTCTTCGTCACCGAAGACGATCGGCGAATAGGTCGGGTTCATCGGCAGCAGCCGCAGATCGGGGTGGCGCTGCAACTTCTTCACCGTGAACTCGCCGTCGATGGCGGCAATGACAATGTTACCGTGCTCCGCCCGCAGTGAACTGTCGACGATCAGCAGATCGCCATCCTTGATGTTGCCTTCGACCATCGAATCGCCGCTGGCGCGCACAAAGTAAGTGGCGTTGGGGTGCCGCACCAGCAGTTTGCCGATATCCAGCCGGGCCTCCACGTAATCCTGCGCCGGAGAAGGGAAACCGCAAGCTACGGGATCGGCAAACAGCGGCAATGCCGGCGTGGTTTTATTGTCTTCGGAAGGGGAAATAAACAACATCATGAACAACCCTATTTGACTGTGTTTTTATACAGTATCGCAAAGGATTTATAGTGTTCAAGTTGTTTACCTGAGGATCCCGGGAACCGATTGATGCCGTGGGAACTTTAGCTGCCCTGGCTGGCCGGCAACTTATCTGCATTTTCACCCTCGGGCATCAGTAAACACCTTTACTGCAAGAGTATGCCATAGCTATAATGGCATGATTTTTCACGAAAAAGTGATCAATTTATTCTCGATTTGCCTATCATTTCAGCCGGTCTGTTTACCGATGAGCAGGCCTTCGCACTGATATGATCGCTCTGTGTTCATCGTCTAAACTACAAGTCTTTATCTTTTTCATTGAGGTGTAACCCCAGCCTGAATGGCCTGTGGGCGCAGAGCAGCCTGATTATCCCCCGCCATGTCTTCATTTTGACATCCGGATCGGGTTAATTAGGGGGTAGCATGATCGCATTTGCCGGCCGAAGAACGGGCGGGCTGCGTGGGGTTCCCTTGGGTACATGCCCGGTTTCAGGGCGTAATTGCAGAGGCAAGCTATGGAACATGTCGTTTATGTCGTCGATGATGACCATTCGGTCAGGCAATCTATCGTCAGGCTGTTAAACTCTGCCGGCTACAGTGCCGTTGATTTTGACTGCGCAGAGGCCTTTCTTTCACACTCCTTTCCTGCCATACCCGGCTGTATCATTCTGGATATGCGCATGCCGAGCGGGGATGGTTTCGAGGTAACCGATGCGCTGAAAGCGAGCGGCCGGGAAATGCCGGTGATCTTCCTTACCGGCTACGGCACCATCCCGCTGTCGGTGCAGGCGATGAAAGCCGGTGCGCATGAGTTTTTGACCAAGCCGGTCGCTTCCGACGATCTGCTGAAGGCGGTTCAGGAAGCCCTCAATCTGGCCGCGGAGAATTCAGATCAGTTGCGCGAGCATTACGAACTGAAACAGCGGCACCTCACGCTGACGCCGCGCGAACAGGAAGTGCTGGAACTGACGATTAAGGGCTTGATGAATAAACAGATTGCCGCAGAACTGGGCGTCAGCGAAATTACGGTCAAGGTACATCGTCGCCGGGTGATGGATAAAATGCAGGTGCGTTCTCTCGCGGATCTGGTGCGTGATGCCGAGCGGTTGAATCTCAGTAAGTCCAAAGCATCCTGACAAATCGGCTCATGTGCAGGCATACAGCGCTCCCTGCACATGAGCCATTTTGCTTAGCGAGCCTGTAAAAACGCCAGGAGATCGTCGTTTAACCGGTCCTGATGCGTTACGGCAAAGCCGTGAGGCGCATTGTCATACACCTTCAGTTCGGCGCCAGGGATCGTTTCAGCGGCCACTTTACCGGTGACGTCAATCGGAACGATTTGATCGTTGCTGCCGTGGATCACCAGCGTAGGCACATCAATCTTCAGCATATCGTCACGGAAGTCGGTTTCCGAGAACGCGGTCACGCACTCGATGGTCCCCTTCAGTGATGCCAGCAAAGCAATGTTCAGGGTCTGGGTCAATACGCCTTCAGAGATCGTCTGGCCGGCATTGATGCCGTAAAAGGGCACGTTGAAATCGCTGATGAACTGGGCGCGGTCTTTACGTAACCCATTGCGGATCCCTTCGAAAACGGACAAGTCCACGCCTTGCGGATGCGTTTCGCTTTTGCCAAACATCGGCGTAACCGCGCCTAAAAGCACCAGACCGGCCACGCGCGCGCTGCCGTAGCGGCCGATGTAGCGGGCCACGTCGCCGCCACCCATAGAAAAGCCCACCAGTGTGACGTCCTGCAGATCAAGCTGCGTGATCAGTTCATTGATGTCCGAGGCGAAAGTGTCGTAGTCATAGCCGGTCCAGGGCTGTTCCGAACGGCCAAAACCGCGACGGTCGAACGCAATGACACGGTAGCCGCGTTCAGCCAGAAAGTTTAGCTGGCTGTCCCACATATCCGCGTCCAGCGGCCAGCCGTGGCTGAACAGCACCGGCTTCCCCGTCCCCCAGTCTTTGTAGTAAATCTGCGTACCGTCGTTCGTTTTAATCGTGCTCATTACAGACCCCTTGGCAGTGTTTATAAACTCAGAGACTGACGGACCCGGTTAAACCGGCGCCACCAGGTAACGGATCAGCGGCAGTGTTTCGCCCTGATGAAATGCGCAAATACGGTTTTGTATTTTCTGGTCATTAACGGTGTAACGCTCCTGCTGACGCAGGTACTCCATCCAGGAACCGACCACAAACGTCTCGACAAAAACGCCGGGCTGAAGAATGTCCTCATACACGGACCAGTTGATGGCGCCGCCGCGCCGCCTGACGCGTCGCATGTCCTGCATGCACACCGTGAAGGCGCGCGCATCCTCTGCCGTAACCAAATATTCGTAGCTCACCATCACCGGCCCACGGTCATGGCGCACATCCAGCTCAGGCGTGGCTCCTTGTTCCGTACTGATGTCCAGATTCAGGTCGGGATCCTGGTCCAAACGCCAGCGGTAAACCGTGGTGCTGGCCAACACCATGCCCAACGCGGCCACGCACAGCGAAGCTGGAATGCCAAAATGCGAGGCCAATTGCCCCCAAATGGCGCTGCCGGCGGTCATGGAGCCGAAGAAGACGGTCAGATACACCGCCAACGCGCGCGCTTTCACCCATTTCGCCGCGCTGCGCTGTGCGCCGAGATTCAGCGTAGACAGCACCGCAATCCAGGAAAAACCGGTGAAAAATTCAAACGCGTTGAGCAGCCAGACATTACGGACAAACGCCAGCGCCAGCATTGTGACGGCAAACAGCAGGCTTGCCAGCACCATCAGCCGATCCGGGTTGAAGGACTTACGCAAGCGAGGCAGTAACACGGCACCGAAGATGGCCCCTACGCCGATAAAGGCCAGCATGATCCCGTAACCGCCCGGACCAAGCCCAAGTTCACGCCGTGCGACCAGCGGCAGCAAAGCCCAGCCCGCACTGCCGAACGTGAAAAAAGCCACCGTACGGACCAGCACATTGCGCAAAACCGGGGCGGCATGTACATAGCGAAACCCGGCGCGAACGGCGGAGAAAAAGTGCTCGGGCGGCAGGCGCTGAACGCTCGGTTCCGCCTTCCAGCGGTAGAGCACCCAGGCTACGCCCAGCACCGAGATGGCGTTGAGCAAAAACACCATCCAGGGGCCGGCGAAGGAAAGAATCAGCCCCCCCAACGCCGGGCCGATGGCGCGGCTGATGTTGATGCCCAATGAATTGAGCGCAATGGCCGGCCCCATCTCATTTTTGCTGACCAAATCAGGCACGATGGCCTGGAACGGCGGCGAACTCATGGCCGCACCGGTGCTCAGCAGGAAGGCCGCAACCAACAACACGCCAGGGGTGACGTGGCCCGTCACCGACAAGAGGGTCAGCCCGGCCGCGGCAATAAACACCCAGACCTGCGAAAACAGCAGGTATTTACGGCGATCGACAATATCCGCCATCACCCCGGAAGGCAGCGCAAACAGAAACATCGGCAAGCTGCTGGCCACCTGGACCATGGCGACGGACAGCGGATCGGCACTGAGCGTCAGCATGGTCCAGTTCACCCCAATATCGTTCATCCATGAACCGATATTGGAAACGACGGTGGCTATCCACAGCATGCGGAACACGCGTTGACGCAGCGGTTGCCACGGCGATGCGTTCACCGCCGGCACCTCTTTCAGCGCTTCAGCCGTGATGCTGTGAATATCATTAATCTGCGTCATAACGCCTCTCCAGCGGCCTGTCTGCACCGATACGCCACTTACCCGGCCCGGTTATCGCCAGCGTGGTAAAGATGATCAGCAGCAGCCAGCCGAATTGCCCTTCGGCGATAGACCAGCCTGGGTGCACGAACAGCATCGCCACCAGCAGCACGCCGATAATGGGCAGACAGGCGATACGCGTACCGAACCCCAGAATAATGAGCACCGGGCAGACCACTTCCGCCAGAATGGCGGGCAACAGGCTCATGTAAGGTCCGAAGCCAAAAGGATCTTCGATGCGTGTCAGTTCTTCGCTGAAATTAAACACCTTCGGCAAACCGTGCACATGCAGCAAGAGCAGGCTGCCGGTCAGGCGCAGGAAGAACAGCCCCAGATCGATCCGGGGCGCGATGAAAAATGCAGATGACGTTTTCATAGGATTAAAACGCAAAGCAGCTGCAGCCGAGCGTGCCCCAGAATGCATTGTCATCTGCAACGGGTACGCTGGCACCGCGGGCAATATCATGATTGTGGGTGTGCACCCCACAAGGGCCGCTGCAATGATGCGCCTGTGACATCATACCGACGCGTGCATTCGCTACCGGCGGTGCGCTGCGGTAGTGACCCGGCACCTTCACCACCGGCGACCAATCCGGCAACACCGGAATGGACGGCGGCGCCAACGGCCCGAACGTGCCGGCGGCATAAACGATGTCGCCACCGACCACCGTCAGCACGGATTCGATGCCCTTGATCTCTTCTTCAGGCACGCAGAAGTAATCCTTGCTGAGCACCGCCATGTCCGCCAGTTGGCCCGCTTTGATCTGCCCTTTTTTGCCCTGCTCGCTGGAGAACCAGGCACTGCCCTGCGTCCACAGCATCAGCGCGGTATCGCGATCCAGACGCGCATTGGCGTCATACATCTGCATGCCGCCCACGGTGCGGCCGGAAACCAGCCAGTAAAGCGCCGTCCACGGGTTGTAGCTGGCCACGCGGGTTGCATCCGTCCCCAGCCCCACCGGCACGCCGGTTTCCAACATGCGGGCCACCGGTGGCGTGTGGCGGGTCGCTTCAATGCCGTAGCGCTCGGCGAAGTATTCGCCCTGGAAGGCCATGCGGTGCTGCACGGCAATGCCGCCACCAAGCTCCTTGATGCGATCGATGTTTTTCTGGGTCACGGTTTCTGCATGGTCAAAGAACCAGTGCAGACCATTGAACGGGATCTCGCGGTTGACTTTTTCAAACACGTCCAGCATGCGGCTGATGGATTCGTTATAGGTCGCATGCAGGCGGAACGGCCAGCGATGCTCGACCAGGTGGCGTACGACACGCTCCAGCTCGTCTTCCATGCCTGGCGCCAAATCCGGGCGAGGCTCCAGGAAGTCTTCGAAGTCCGCGGCGGAAAACACCAGCATTTCACCTGCGCCATTATGGCGGAAGAAGTCACTGCCCTGGCCCGGCGTCAGCATGTCGGTCCATTTTTCGAAGTCTTCCAGTTCATGCCCCGGCCGTTGGGTAAACAGGTTGTAAGCGATGCGCAGCGTCATCTGCTGCTTCTCGTGCAGTTCGGCGATCACTTGGTAGTCTTCCGGGTAGTTCTGGAAACCGCCGCCGGCATCGATGGCGCTGGTCAGGCCCAGACGGTTCAGTTCACGCATGAACTGACGGGTCGAGTTCACCTGCTGTTCCAGCGGCAACTTCGGCCCTTTGGCCAGTGTGGCGTAGAGGATCATCGCGTTAGGGCGCGCAATCAGCATGCCGGTCGGGTTGCCGTTGCTGTCGCGCTGAATTTCGCCGCCTGGGGGGTTGGGCGTGTCTTTGGTATAGCCCACCACTCTCAGTGCAGCACGATTGAGCAGTGCGCGATCGTAAAGATGAAGAATAAACACCGGCGTGTCCGGCGCAGCTTCGTTGATCTCATCCAGCGTTGGCATGCGGCGTTCGGCAAACTGGAACTCCGTCCAGCCGCCCACCACGCGCACCCACTGTGGCGATGGCGTGCGCAGCGCCTGATCTTTCAACATCCGCAAGGCATCCGCCAGCGACGGCACGCCTTCCCAGCGCAATTCAAGGTTGTAGTTCAGGCCACCGCGGATCAAGTGAAGGTGTGAGTCATTAAGCCCCGGAACCGCAGTGTGCCCCTTAAGATCCACCACTTTCGTGCCTTCGCAGTGATGCTGCATCACTTCAGCGACGGTACCGACCTCAAGGAACTTTCCCTCGCGGATCGCCACGGCTTCCGCCAGCGGATTTTCGCGATCGACAGTATGAAACTGCCCGTTAACCAGTATCAAATCAGCTTTGCCCAGCGAAACCATAGATCCTCCTGTCTGAGACGTCCGGTTCAGGCAGAAAGCCGCCGGACACAACGTGCGCGGCCTTTCAGAGCGGCGCGAATTGAAAGGATTATGGAATAGGAATGGGAAAAGACCAGTTATACAAAGGGATAGATATACCAAAGTATAGGTATACGAAAGGTTAGTTATACCAACAGATAATAGTTTCGCCCCCGCCGCCAGCCTAACATTCAGCCTGTTGATAGCGTTTACCACCCGGTAGCTCTCGGCTCTGTCGCTGCGCCAACGGCGCGATGACCTTGTTACTTTTAACCTCATCCCAAAGGTATTTTTATGACAACCTCTAAGCTTGAAGTCCTGACGCCAGCCAACTGCCAGATGATTTTTATCGACCACCAACCTCAGATGGCTTTTGGCGTGCAGTCGATTGACCGCCAGGTGCTGAAAAATAACACCGTTGCCCTGGCGAAAGCCGCGAAGGTATTCAACATTCCAACCCTCATTACAACCGTTGAAACCGAGAGCTTCTCAGGGAATACCTATCCGGAACTGCTGGACGTGTTCCCTGGCAAAGACATCCTCGAGCGGACCTCGATGAACTCGTGGGACGATCAGAAAGTGCGTGACGCGCTGGCCGCCAACGGCAAGAAAAAAGTGGTGGTTGCCGGCCTGTGGACCGAAGTCTGCAACAACAGCTTTGCCCTGTGCGCCATGCTGGAAGGCGATTATGAAATCTATATGGTGGCTGATGCGTCAGGCGGCACCTCTAAAGAAGCGCACGATTATGCCATGCAGCGCATGATTCAGGCTGGCGTGATCCCGGTAACCTGGCAGCAGGTGATGCTGGAATGGCAACGTGACTGGGCGCACAAAGAGACCTACAACGCGGTGATGGATATCGTGAGAGAGCATTCGGGCGCTTACGGCATGGGCGTGGATTATGCCTATACCATGGTGCACAAAGCGCCTTCACGTCAGAAGAGCGAGCACCGCACTCTGGCGCCGGTCGCCGCCCGCTAACCGCGGGAAGCCGGCCGGCGTAAAGCCCGGTCGGCTTCATCACTGGAGATAATGATGAGCGCAGGATTAATTTCCCTTTCCGTCGGCGTCCTTATTGGCTTGCTCTATGGGCTGCTTAAGGTCCGCTCGCCGGCGCCCCCGGCACTGGCGTTGGTGGGGCTACTGGGAATGCTGGCCGGCGAAAGCTTGATGGGACAGGTGCTGCAACCTGAACAGACCGCCAACGCGCAGCGTTGTCAGGCGCAGCCCGGCGCGGCGGCCTCTTCCACTGTAACCTGCCCTGCGAAAGGAAACTGAAATGAAAGCATGGCTCGTTTCGCTGGCCATTGGCCTTCTGGCCGGTATTATCTATGCTGCGTTGAATATTCATTCACCGGCCCCGCCGGTTATTGCCCTGCTGGGCCTGTTGGGGATGCTGATCGGCGAACAGATCATCCCGGTCACCCGGCGGCTGATAAACCGACAGCCGCTGACGCTGGCGTGGTTTCGCCATGAATGCGTCCCCAAAATATGCGGAACTCCACCGGCCAAGTCTCAGACGACAACAGAGGACCCTCCGCTTAAGTAATGACTTGTCAGAGGAATATCAGCATGATGCTGCCGCAGCGCATTGCCATTGTCGATGATGAACGTTCTGTCCGCAGCGGGTTAATCAACCTGCTGCAGTCTGACGGTTACACGACATGCGCCTTTGAATCCGCAGAGGCGTTTTTAAACGAAAAAACCGCGCTGTCAGACGCTTCGTTGGTCATTATCGACATCAAGCTAAAAGGAATGGGTGGCTTCGAGTTTTATGAAAAAATAAAGACTTACGCAACGCCGCCACCGGTGATATTTATATCCGGCCACGGTGATGAGAATATGCAACGGCTAGCCCTTAAACTCGGTGCCGTTGCTTTTTTGCGTAAGCCTATCGATATCGACGCGCTCCTGGGCCTGATCCAACACGCATTGAGAGGCGATAAAAACGCCTGATGACAAGACCGCTTCCTGCGAGAGAGCCGAATGAATGATCCGCTGATACCGCCAGACCGGGCTGCCCTTCCTGATTTTCAGGATGGGCAGTTTTTTGCATTTAAGGATGATGTCATTTTTACCCCCCTGGTTCAGGAGGGCTGCATCGTCTGGATGAACGGGCGGCACCCTTTTTCGAACGGGGCTTTCATCCTCGCCACGGCGGTCAGCGATGAGGCGGAAGCGGACGCGACGCAACTGCTGAAAAATGAATTTCTGCTGCGTCCCTACCTGTCCGACGCCTGGGCGGTGAAACCCGCTGCCTGCACGCAGTATCGCGGCCGATACGCGCTGGTCTATCCGTCTTTTGCCTTTGACTCCCTGGCCCGCATAACGGGGCAGCCAATGGCCTGCATTGCCAGCTTCCTGGAGCTTGCCATCCGGATATGTGCCCCACTGCGTCAGATGCACAGGCACAACCTGATCCACGGCGATATCAAGCCGGGTAACATCTTCATCCAGGGCGATACCTCATGCCGCCTTGCCGGGTTTGGTCTGACGACGGGCACTGCGGAAGAGTTAAAACAAACCCGCCTGCCGTTTTTTGGCGGCACGCTCGCCTATATGTCGCCCGAACACACTTCGCGCACGCAAAGATCGGTGGACAGCCGCAGCGATCTCTATAGCCTTGGCATCGTCTTTTATGAACTGCTGACCGGATCTTTGCCCTTCGACCTCAGCGAAGGTGGCCTGGAGGAGTGGACGCATCACCATATCGCTTCAGAGCCACGTCCGCCTCATCTGCTGCGCGAACAGGTACCGGCCATGCTTTCAACCCTGGTCCTGCGGCTGTTGGCCAAGTCGCCCGATAACCGTTACCAGACGGTCGACGGGCTGGTCGCAGACCTGCGTCGCTGTCAGGCCACTTTGACCAGTGACAATGACATCATGCCCTTTCCTCCCGGATTGCAGGATCGCGCACCTGAGTTTCATCTCGCCGATACGTTGTACACCCCACATCCACAGGGCCGCGAGCTTATCGCCACGTTCGACAAGGTTAATCAGAGCGGAACCCACGCGCTTGCGGTCATCAGCGGGCCTTCTGGCATCGGTAAATCTTCGCTGATCGCCTCAGCGTTAAAAGAGCTGAAAAACCGGCGCACGCTGCTGGCCGTGGGTAAAGTCGACCAGTTTTCGTCGTCGCTGCCTTATGGCGTGCTGACCTCCGCCTTCCGGACGCTGACTCTGAAACTGCTGGGATTGCCGGCAGAAGATGTCGCTCTCTGGAAAACCCGCCTGGCGCGCACGCTGGACGGTTACGAGGGGCTGGCCATTAACCTGGTGCCGGAACTGGGTCTGCTGCTGGAGCGGAAATCCCGGCAGGCCCCCGACGCACTGTCGACCGATGCCCGGGCCCGCTTTAATCTTATGATAGTCAGCCTGGTCAATACCTTTGCCACCCCCGGCTGTCCGCTGGTGTTGTTGATTGACGATCTTCACTGGATCGATGTCGCCAGCTTGCAGGTGCTGGAATATCTGCTTAAAAACAGCGATGCGCTGCCGTTACTGTTGGTGGTTGCCCTGCGCGATCCCTCTTCAGCGGACAACCTTTCGGTGTCTGAGGCGCTGGGCCGGCTTCGTGATGCGGCTCAACGTAAAATCGACATCATACCGGCGCCGCTCTCGGTTAAAGCCGTCGCTCGTTGGCTGGCCGACGTCTTCCAGCGGCGCTCAACCGACACCCTCGACCTCGCTCGTCTGATACATGAAAAAACCGGCGGCAACCCGCTGTTCGTGCATGAGTTTTTCAAACGCATCGTCGATGACGGCCTGGTGACGCACAACAAGTATCAAGGCAAGTGGTATTACGACGTGCCGACCATTCAGGCACGCCATTACACCGAAAACGTCGTCGGGCTGGTATTGCAGCAACTGGAGAAAATGCCCGAAGAAACCCGCAAGCTATTGGGCAGCCTGGCCTGCCTGGGTAGCAGCGGTGAGCTTGGCACCATCAGCCGCGTCCTGAACCTCTCAGATACGGATATCCGCTATCAACTGCACCCTGCGGTTATCGCCCAGTTGATTACCCTGTCCGCCGACACCTACACCTTCCCCCACGATCGCGTGCAGGAAGCGGCCTTCGCCCTGCTGGATGCCGGCGAACGGGGGCACTTGCACCTCACGACGGCAAGTCTGCTGGCCGAAGCTTCACGCCAGGCGGCGGGCAATGAGATGCTGTTCCGCGCCATTCACCATGTGTCCGCAGCCATTGACTGCGTACAGCCGCCGCCACAGCGCAAAATGTTCCGTGAATTGAGCATGCTGGCGGCCCAGCGCGCGAAGCGTTCCGGTGACTACCTCTCTGCACAGCGATACCTACAGACCGCCCGAGCACTCGGCGGCCCCGCGTCTGATAACGCGTCCGATTTCGCGCTGGAGCTGGAAGAGGCCGAATGCGCGTTTTTACTGGGTAACCTGGTCGCGGCGCGGCATTTGAGCGACCGGTTGCTGGGTTCGCCTGGCGGGTTGGCGGAAAAAATCTCCGCCGCCAATTTGCTGGCGGAAGTGCATATGCGCCAGTCGGATAACCCGCTGGCGCTGGAGACCGCATTATGCTGGCTGACGGTATCCGGCATTACGCTTAACCGACACCCCGACGATGCAGAATGCGAGGCGGCCTGGAAAATGCTCCACGCCCGTATCGGTGAGAGCCCGGCCGCTATTTTCAATCAATTGCCGCTCATGGCTAATCCTGAAACGGAAGCCGCGATGAGTTTGCTGGCCCGTGCCGGCCTGTCCGCCAGCTTCATCAGCCCACGCCTGCACTTCATGTTGCTTTGCCAGATGCTGCATCTGACGCTGGAACATGGCATTACCGGCGCCTCAACGTCGGCAATGGGCTGGTTTGGCGTGCTGATTGGTCACCGCTATGACGAATATCGGTTGGGTTTCAAATATGCGGTGCTGGCGCGTGAACTCGTGACGCGCCACGGTTACAGCGTTTACGAAGCGAGAACGCTGCTGCCGCTCGATCAGTTGAGCGTCTGGACCCAGCCGCTATCCTACACCACCGAATGCGCCAAAGCCTGCTTCACGGCAGCGGTGACGCACGGCGATCTGACCGTCGCCTCTTTTGCCGCCTGTCATCAAATCATTAACTTTTTAAGCCGCGGCGATCATCTCGATAACGTGCTGACCAGCATCGAACGGGGGCTGGCCTTTGTGCGGAAATCCCATTTTCCGGACGTTGAGCGCATTATGTTGATCCAGCGGCATTATGTTGAGCACTTGCGCACCGTATCTCCCGGATATTGGGGTGGCATAGATGCGCTGCCCGACTCGCTGCTGCCGACCGCGCCGGAACAGGCGCCGCAGCAAATGTCCACCATGATGTTCTGGTTCTGGCTGTATCGGGGCATGGCGCATTTTGTCGCCGGCGAATACCCGCAGGCGGAAGAGTCGCTGGCGCAGGCCGAATTCTTTGCCTGGTCTGCACCGGGGCATATCCACCTGCTGGATTTGCATCTGTACAGCGCGCTGACGTTAACCGCTCAACTGACGCCGGATACCTTTTCCGTCGAGCACCGGCGCAGGCTGCAAAAGCACCATGACAAAATCGCGCTTTGGGCGCGCATTAATCCAGGCACATTCGCCGACAAAGAGGCGTTGGTGTATGCGGAGATTGTCCGCCTTGACGGCATGAACAGCATTGCGCTCGAGCAATATGAAAAAGCGATAAGGCTCTCGCGGGACTCGGGTTTCACCCCCTGCAATGCGCTGGCTCATGAACTCGCGGGCCGCTTCGCGCTCAGTTGCGGCTACCATACTGCCGCTGATGCTCACTTTCGGGGCTCAATGGCGGCATGGGGGCGTGCAGGTGCTCAGGCCAAGGTGAATCAGCTGAAACAGATTTATCCCCATCTGGTGTCCCCCGGCCAGGCCACGCCTTATGACACCATCGCCTTTGCCCAGAATGAAGAAATACGCGATCTGCAAAGTGTCATCAAAGCATCGCGTGCGCTGTCTGAAGAGATCAATCTGGAGCGGCTGATTCAGATACTGATGACCATGCTGCTGGAGCGTGCCGGTGCCCAGCGCGGCCTGTTGATCCGCGTATTGGATAACAACATTCCTGAAATCGAGGCGAGCGCCTATACCGGCAGCGACGGCATCAGGGTGCGGATCATAAAAGATGTGCCGATGGCCACCGACATGCCGCTGTCGATACTGTCGGCCGTGATCCGCACAGGGCAAGAGATACGCACCGGAAAACCGGAAGAGTTCAGCCCCTTCTCGCAGGATCCTTACCTCGTGACTTCCGGTGCCGCCGTCTTGTGCGTGCCGATGTTCAAGCAGGCGCGGCTGGTCGGCGTGTTGTACCTCGAAAACCGTTTAATGCCTGAAATCTTCACCGCCGAGCATTCGAAAGTGGTTAACCTGCTCGGCGCGCATGCCGCCGTCTCGCTCGAAACCGCAAGGCTGTATGCCGAATTGCTTGAGGAGAACATTCAGCGCAGGCGGGTGGAGAAAGAGCTCAGAGCAAGCCAGACCTCGCTGATGCTGGGCGAGCAGATCAGCCATACCGGCAGTTGGCGTTGGGAGCTGGAGCAGGACCTGATGTTCATGTCCGAAGAATATGCCCGTATTCTCGGCCTGCCCGAAAAGCAAAAAATGATTTCTATGGCGGAATTTCTTACCTTCGTTCATCCGGACGACTATGCGCGCGTCAGCACCGTCGTCACCGACGGGGTGAGAGACGGGCTGCCTCTACGGGCCGAGTTTCGCATCATGAGCGCGGATGGCGTTTGCCGCTACATATTGGGCATAGGTAACCCGGTCGGCGTGGGCACCGAGGTCTATGAATACTACGGCACCATCACCGACATCACCGCCCAGCGGCAGACGGAAGACGCCGTCAGGGTCGCCCAGGCCGAACTGGCCCGCGTTTCCCGCGCGACCACCGTCGGCCAGTTGACCTCGTCCATTGCGCACGAAATCAATCAACCCTTGATGTCGATTGTCTCGAACGCCGGGGCAAGCCTGCGCTGGCTGAACCACGACCCTGTCCGGCATGACAATATTCGTACGGGGCTGGAGGAGATCATTGCAGAAGGCCAGCGCGCAGGTGAAATCATTCGCAGCCTGCAAACCCTGACGCGCAAGCAGGAGCCGGTCTTTTCCCGTATTGATCTGCACTATCTTGTCCGCCATATCATGACCCTGTCACGCAGCGAAATTGAGCAGCGCCGCGTGGCGGTGGAGTATGAACCGAAGGCCGCCGACAGCTTTATCTTTGGCGATAGCGTTCAAATTCAACAGGTATTGATTAACCTGGTGATGAACGCGATCGAGGCTCTGTCTGAGGTGAGCGATCGTACGCGAACGCTTAGGATAACCACGTTGAACCCAGATGACGGCAAGGTTGAGCTACGCATAATGGACAACGGCATCGGGCTGGATCCTGAGGTAATGGAACGGGTTTTCGATTCTTTCTACACCACAAAAGCGCAGGGAATGGGAATGGGGTTGACCATCAGCCTCGCCATTATTGAACGCCATCGTGGCGCACTGAAAGCACAGGCGGTGGAACCCTACGGCAGTTGCTTCAGTTTTGTGGTGCCAACTGTCGGCAATGAGGGTGCGATGAAGCCGCAATGAGCACAGGTATTTGCGTGATCATCGGGTGAAATTCCGGTGGCCCGTCTCAGCCAAACTGCCCCGACTGAGGCGGACCACCGGGTTAGCGGCTACAGCTACAGCAGCAGCGCCAGTTCCATCGCCGCGCGTTGCAGCTGTGGCAGCACCCGCTCACGCAGCTCCACCGAGGAAATTTGCGAAGCATTGACCCCAACGTTCATTGCCGCCACCACGCCGCCGCCCTTGCGCGAATGCATCGGCACCGCGATCGAACGCAGGCCAATTTCCAGTTGCTGATCGTTGATGGCATATCCCTGCCTGCGCACTTTAGCCAACTGTTCACGCAACTGTTCCGCGCTGGTCACGGTGTGCTCGGTCAGCGGTTCGAAGGTCACCCGCGACAGATAATCCTCCAGTTGTTCCTCATTCAGCGCACTGAGCAAAACCAGCCCCATTGACGTGGCGTAGGCTGGCAAGCGGCTGCCGCGCCCCAGATCAATCGTCATGATGCGCTTCACCGAGGCGCGAGCGATATACAAAATGTTGTCGCCGTCGAGCGTTGCCACCGAGCAGGACTCGTTGAGCAGCTTGCTGAGGTAATCCAGCGAATTCTGCGCCGCCTTCGCCAGTTCGGAAGAGGAAAGATAAGCGTGACCGATGGTCAGCACCCGCGGCAGCAGCCGATAATGTCGGCCGTCGGGGCAATGCACAAAACCCAACGCCCGCAAAGTGTAGAGGCAACGGCGCACCGCGGCGCGCGGAATACCGGTAATCTGGCTGATTTCGGAAACCGACATCTGCGAATACTGCGGCTGGAAGGCCTGCAACACCTCTAACCCCCGGGCCAGCGACGCCATAAAGTTGGGATCGCCCTTGTACTTATCGTTGCTTAAATCGCCGATCTCCTGCAGCCGGCGCAGCTCCTCGCCGCCAAATTCCGAAACATCACCCATCCAGATCCCCTTTCTTTCGATGACGCCCGGGCTGATACGCCCGAAGTGCCGAAAACAGTGCCGAAACAACGCCAAATATCGATTTAGTTACCTGCATCACAAAATGAGCAACTCACTCACCAATATTTCGATAATCGCACAATGCGCTGATATTCGCACTTGTCGCTGTATTTTTCATCATTTAATTTAGAGCCAGAACCACCCGTGTGACGCTGAATTAACCGTAGCCTACTCAGGAGAGCAGATGATCGATAAAAACGTGGCATCCGCAGACGCCGCCGTCGCCGATATACCGGATGGCGCCACCCTTATGGTCGGCGGTTTTGGCCCGGCCGGCCAGCCCTGTGCCCTGCTGGATGCGCTGATCCGTCACCGCCCGCGCGAGCTGACGCTGATCAGCAATAACGCCGGTAACGGGGATTTCGGCCTGGCTGCGCTGCTGAAGGCCGGCTGTGTACGCAAAGTGGTATGCTCTTTCCCGCGCCAGTCCGACTCCTGGGTATTTGACGATCTGTACCGCCGCGGCGAACTGGAACTGGAGCTGATCCCTCAGGGCAATCTGGCCGCCCGCATTCAGGCCGGCGGTTCCGGCCTCGGCGGCTTCTACACGCCGACCGGTTACGGCACCAAACTGGCGGAAGGCAAGGAAACCCGTGAGATAGACGGCCGCCAGTACGTATTTGAACTGCCGCTAAAGGCCGATTTTGCTCTGATCAAGGCTGAAAAAGGCGACCGCTGGGGCAATCTGCTGTATTCCAAAACCGGGCGCAACTTCGGGCCGATCATGGCGATGGCCGCCCATTGCACCATCGCTGAAATCAATCAACTGGTGCCACTGGGCCAGTTGGATCCTGAAACCATCATCACGCCGGGGATCTTCGTGCAACGCCTGGTAACCTCCCCGGCAAGCGCAGCGCAACTGTCGGCTTAAGGAACGGACTTATGTCAAAACTCACTCATCAGCAGTTGGCCGAGCGCATTGCTCGCGACATCCCGGAAGGCGCCTATGTGAATCTGGGCATCGGCATCCCGACGCAGATCGCCAACTACCTGCCGGCGGACAAAGAAATTTTCCTGCACAGCGAAAACGGCATCCTTGGCATGGGCCCTGCACCGGCAGAGGGACAGGAGGATCCTGATCTGATCAACGCCGGCAAACAGCCGGTCACCCTGCTGAAAGGCGGTTGCTTTTTCCATCACGGCGACTCTTTCGCCATGATGCGCGGCGGCCACCTGGATATCTGCGTACTGGGGGCTTATCAGGTCTCCGAACAGGGTGATCTCGCCAACTGGAGCACCGGCGCACCGGGGGCCATTCCGGCAGTCGGCGGTGCGATGGATTTGGCGATTGGCGCACGCCAGGTCTTTGTGATGACCGAACACCTGACCAAAAAAGGCGAATGCAAGATTGTCAGCCACTGCACCTATCCTTTGACTGGCGTCGGCTGCATTGATCGCATCTACAGCGATCTGGCGGTGATGGACGTGACGCCTCAGGGCCTGGTGGTACGCGAAATATTCGGCGGGCTGACCCCGCAACAATTACAGGAAGTCACCCCGGTCGGGTTGACCTTTGCCCTTCAGCACGGAGAACCAACGCATGAATCCAGCCTATCTGTGTGACGCCGTTCGTACGCCTTTTGGCCGTCTGAACGGCAGTCTCGCCACTGTCCGCGCCGACGATCTGGCCGCCCTGCCACTGAGAGCGCTACAGGCGCGCCACCCGCAGCTTGACTGGAGCACGGTAGACGACGTGTTGCTCGGCTGCGCCAACCAGGCGGGGGAAGATAACCGCAACGTGGCGCGCATGGCGCTGCTGCTGGCCGGCCTGCCGGTGCAGATCCCCGGTTGCACCCTCAACCGTCTGTGCGGCTCCAGCCTGGATGCGGTGGCGATGGCGGCCCGCGCCATCAAAACCGGTGAAAGCGAGTTGATGATTGCCGGTGGCGTGGAAAGCATGTCGCGGGCGCCGTTTGTGATGGGCAAAGCGGAGAGCGCCTTTAGCCGGGCGATGAAAATAGAAGACACCACCATGGGCTGGCGGTTTATCAATCCGCAAATGCAGGCGCAGTACGGCGTGGACTCTATGCCGCAGACCGCTGAAAACGTGGCCCTGAAGTTTGGCATTAGCCGCCAGGATCAGGATGCTTTCGCCCTGCGCAGCCAGCAACGCACCGCAGTGGCCCAGGAAAGCGGTTTCTTTGCCGAGCAACTGGTTGAAGTCAGTCTGGCGCAGAAAAAAGGCGACCCGCTAGTGTTCCGCCAGGATGAACATCCGCGCGCCACTACGCTCGAGGCGCTGGCGAAGTTGAAACCGGTAGTTAATCCGCAGGGTACCGTCACCGCCGGGAATGCCTCCGGACTGAACGACGGCGCCTGCGCACTGTTGCTGGCCGGAGAACGCGGGGTAGCCCGCCACGGTTTGCAGCCAATGGCGCGCATTGTCGCCAGCGCCGTGACCGGCATTGAACCTTCGATTATGGGCTTTGCGCCAACAGAGGCGGTGCGCAAAGTGCTGAAAATCGCCGGTCTGACGCTCGATCAAATGGACGTTATCGAGCTTAACGAAGCCTTTGCAGCGCAGGCGCTGGCGGTGACTCGTGAGCTGGGACTGAGTGACGACGCCGCACAGGTGAACCCGAACGGCGGCGCGATTGCGCTGGGCCATCCGCTGGGCGCTTCCGGTGGCAGGCTGGTAATGAACGCCGCCTGGCAATTGCAGAAAACGCGGGGACGCTACGGGTTGTGCACCATGTGCATCGGCGTTGGCCAAGGTATTGCGCTGATCATCGAACGGGTATGAATATGGACATCGACTATCGCCTCGATGGCCGCGCCGGTGCGCCGCTGTTGGTATTGTCCAACTCGCTCGGCACCACCTTCGACATGTGGCAGGCGCAGTTGCCGGCATGGTGCGAACACTTTCGCGTGTTGCGCTACAACCAACGCGGCCACGGTGCAACCCCCTTGCCGGAAACCCCGCTGCGGCTGGAAACGCTGGGCAATGACGTTATCGCCCTGCTCGACCGGCTGGGTGCGCCAAGCGCCCACTTTTGCGGCATTTCGATGGGCGGGTTGACCGGGCTGTGGCTCAACCGCTACCACCCGCAACGCATTGATCGTTTGGTGGTGGCGAATACCGCCGCGCGCATCGGCAGCGCCGAAGGCTGGCAGTTGCGTGCGCAGCAAGTGCGTTGCGAAGGGTTGGCGGCGGTGGCCGCCGCATCCCCTTCCCGCTGGTTCACCGAAGCCTTTTTGCAGCGCTCGCCGCAGCAGGTTGCTGCGCTGGTTGACGGCCTGGCAGCAGGCGACGCCGCCGGTTACGCCGCCTGCTGCGACGCGCTGGCGCAGGCCGATCTTCGTGACCAGACCCGCCAGATGGCGCGGCCGATGTTGGTCATTGCGGGGGAGCATGATCCGGTCACCACCGTGGCGGACGCCGAGTTTTTGGTCGCCAACGCGCCACATGCCCGGTTAAACGTGTTGCCGGCCTCGCATATTTCCAACGTGGCCTGCGCGGAAGCGTTCGGCCAAAGCGTTATCGAGTTCCTGACCGAGAAAGGATGACGGGCTGGCGGGGCTGTCATTTTCCCGTGATTCGTTGCCCCAGCGCATCAATCACCGGCTCGCCGTCTTCTTTGCTGAACGGACCCTGCTGGGCATCCGGCAGGATATCCAGCACCGCCTCCGACGGACGGCACAGCCGCGTGCCCAACGGCGTCACCACGATCGGCCGGTTAATCAAAATCGGCTGCTGCAACATAAAGTCGATCAGTTGAGCATCGCTCCACTGTGTGCCTGCCAGCCCCAATTGTTGGTAAGGTTCGACGTTTTTTCGCAGCAACTCACGCGCGGAAATGCCCATGTCGGCAATCAGTTTAACCAGTTGGGCACGGCTGGGTGGCGTCTCCAGATACAAGATCACCGCAGGCTCCACGCCGCTGTTACGGATCAATGCCAGCGTATTGCGCGAGGTGCCGCAGGCCGGGTTATGGTAAATGGTTATCTGGCTCATGGGGTTCTCTCTTGTTAACACTAAAACGACAGGCGCAGGGCCAGAGCGGCCAACGCGACAAACAACACCGGAAGAGTCATCACTATCCCCACCCGGAAGTAATATCCCCAGGTGATGACGATATTTTTCTGCGACAGCACATGCAGCCACAGCAGCGTAGCCAGGCTGCCGATCGGGGTAATTTTCGGCCCCAGATCGCTGCCTATTACGTTGGCGTAAATCATCGCCTGCTTGATCACGCCGTCCGCGTTGCTGCCGTCGATCGACAGCGCGCCCACCAGCACCGTCGGCATGTTATTCATGATCGAAGACAGGAACGCCGCCAGAAAACCGGTCCCCATCGTGGCCACCCACAGCCCCCGCTCGGCCAGGCTATCCAGCATACCGGACAGCAGATCGGTTAATCCCGCGTTGCGCAAACCGTAGACCACCAGGTACATGCCCAACGAGAACACCACGATCTGCCAGGGCGCACCACGCAACACTTTACCGGTATCAATCGCATGCCCCCTTTTCGCCACTGCCAGCAGGATCAACGCCCCCACGGCGGCGACCAGGCTAACCGGTACGCCAAGCGGCTCCAGGCCAAAGAAACCCACCAGCAGCAAGGCCAACACGCCCCAACCGGCTTTAAAGGTCGGCAAATCGCGGATCGCCTGGCGCGGCGGTCGCAGCAGCGCCAGGTCATAGCTCACCGGAATATCCTTGCGAAAATACAGGTGCAGCATCACCAACGTTGCGACAATGGCGGCAATGTCCACCGGCACCATCACGGCGGCATACTGAGTAAAGCTCAGCTTGAAAAAATCCGCCGAGACGATGTTCACCAGATTAGAGACCACCAACGGTAGGCTGGCTGTGTCGGCAATAAATCCCGCCGCCATCACGAACGCCAGCGTGGCGCCCGAGCTGAACCCCAGCGCCAGCAGCATCGCAATCACAATCGGCGTAAGGATCAGCGCCGCGCCGTCGTTGGCGAACAGCGCCGCCACGCTGGCCCCCAGCAACACAATATAGGTGAACAACCACCGCCCTTTACCCTTGCCCCAGCGCGCAACGTGCAGCGCCGCCCACTCAAAGAAGCCGGATTCATCCAGCAGCAGGCTGATGACGATCACCGCGATAAAGGTCGCCGTGGCGTTCCAGACAATGTGCCAAACCAGCGGAATATCAGCGGGGTGTACCACGCCGGTCAGCAGCGCCAGCACCGCCCCGAGCGAGGCGCTCCAGCCAATGCCCAACCCTTTTGGCTGCCAGATCACCAAAATGAGCGTCAGAATAAAAATTGCCCCAGCCAGTACCATCATCGCTCCATGGCGCACCACGCCATAAATACATATGATTTTTCGAATATATAAAAACAAATTTTTTGACGTTACCGGCAGAGCGCCTGGCCACCCGTTGCAGCTTGCTGCGCCAGTTCGGCAAACCGTTGCTGCTGGCTGAGCCAGGCTTGCTCGATAATCGCCGCAGCCCAGGCCGGCATATGCGGTGACAACCGGTAAAAGATCCACTTACCTTCACGGCGATCGAGCAACAGGCCACTTTCACGCAGCATAGCGAGATGACGGGAAATTTTGGGCTGCGACTCGTCTAACGCGCCGGACAGCTCGCATACGCACAGTTCCCCTGCCTGGCGCAACAATAACACCAGGTTCAATCGGGTGTCGTCCGACAGATTTTTAAACAGTTTCAGCGGTGTCAGTAATGGCATGGATTTCTCTCCGAATGATAACCGCCATCATAATTCACAGCCAGGCGATGTCAACAACACATATGGATAATCAAATATAATGATCGTTTTACAGGGCATCCGCGAACGTCAAGGCCCTACTGACGCACTATACTGAGTACACCGCCGTAGATCTGGAGATGTGTGATGCCGCTACCCTTCAAACGTTCGGAAAGGCTTACCCTTGGTACGGAGATAGAACTGCAGCTGGTGGATAATGAAAGCTGCGATCTGTCGCACAAGGCCGACCGGGTGGTGAAGGACGTCGGCGACAAAAAACGCGTCAAGCACGAGCTGACTAAATCGATGGTGGAATTAAACAGCTCGGTGCATACCAATATCGGTGAACTGTTGGCCGAACTGAACGAGTTGACCGGGAAGATACGCGCCAGCGCGCAGCGCATTGATTGCGACGTCTGCGGTGGAGGCCGCCATCTGAGCAACGACTGGCGTCAACAGGTCATTACCGACTCCGAACGCTACAAATTGCTGGCCAGCCGCTTTGGCTACCTCTCCAAGCTGGCCTGCGTGTTCGGCCAACATATCCATATCGGCGTCAACGACGGTGATGAGGCTATGTATCTGTGCCATGCCATGACGCCCTATTTGCCGCATCTGATTGCCTTGAGTGCCTCTTCGCCGCTCTACCAGGGCGTCGATACCCTGTTTGCCAGTTCCCGTTTCAGCGCGCAAAACTCTTTCCCCAACTACGGCTGCCTGGAGCAAATCTATAATTGGGACGAATTCACTGTCTATTATGAAAGACTGACCAGTGCCGGGGTGATTGAAGGTATCAAAGACATTTATTGGGACGTGCGTCCAAAGCCGGAGTTAGGTACGGTGGAAGTCAGGGTCTGCGATACGCCGTTGCATATTCACCATGCGGCCACATTAGCCGGTTACTGCCGGCTACTGGCCAGATACCTGTTGGATAACAGACAAAGGGTTGTTGCGGAATATGTCGCCTTTACCAACTACAACAAGATCAATGCCTGCCGCCACGGCTTTGGCGCCGACTATGTGGATCCCGCCACGCTGCGCCGCTGCAGCCTGACATCGCATATGCTGGACACACTCGCCGCCCTGCGGCCTGGCGTGCAAAACAGCGAAGAAAACGCGCTGCTCGATGATGTTGAGCATTACGTCAAGATCGCGCTGAACGATGCGGACCGCATACGACGCCTGCGGCATAACGACCTGCAGCAAAAGGACGTGATCAAACAACTCTGCCACGAACTGTTGCAACCGCCGCATTAAAACGGCTCACCACCACACAGGTTTCAGCTATCGATTCCATACGCCAAAGCGACTGTTCATTACGTGCTATTCCCCTACAATCAGCCTTAACAAAACACCATTTATTCTCACCGGGGGCACGATGTACAATTTCTCACGCTATCAGGCAAAAGAACTGGCGCTGGCTTATATGAGCGGCAAGAAACACGATCTGTCGCCGCAAGAATTTCTGCAGCAGTTGAAAAACAGCGAAAGATCTTTTGAATACTTGCTGAAGCACGGCGCCGAGCAGCAACGCGAAGTGTTGGTAAAAAGCTTTTAAACCCCACCGTGGCCTTCGCCGGTGGCATGCCGAACAGGCGTGCGTATTCCCGGCTGAATGACAATGCGTTTTCATGTCTGACGTTGAACGTCCCAATAAGGCCGTTCTCCACCCAAGTGCGCCAGCAGGAAATCGACAAAGGCCATGACTTTCGCCGGCACGTGTTTGCGTTCCGGGTACACGGCATAAATCGCGTGTTCAGGCAGCTTGTAATCCGGCAACAGTTCGACCAACCGCCCCTGCGCGAGATCGTCACCGACGATAAAGGTCGGCATCTGACAAATACCCAGGCCGGCGAGCAACGCTTCACGTAGCGCCTCACTGTTATTCACCTGGTAATTCCCTCTCGGCTGAAAACGCACCGCCCCTTCAGGCCCCTGAAACTGCCATTCGCTGCCGGCGCGGTAATAGCTGTAAAACAGGCAGTTATGCTGCGCCAACTGCGCCAGATCCTTTGGCGTGCCGCAGCGCGTCAGGTAAGCCGGCGCAGCGCACAATACGCTGTAGCAAGGTGCGATACGCCGGGCAATCAGGCTCGAATCGGCAAGCCGCCCTATGCGGATCGCCAGGTCATAGCCTCCTTCCACCAGATCGACCAGCTTATCGTCCATCATCATATTGATTTCCACCTCCGGGCAGGCAGCCAAAAAAACCGGAATCAACGGCGCAATATGCAAACGGCCGAACACCATCGGCACGCTGAGCCGCAAAATGCCCTGCGGCTGCCCCTGCAAGCGCGTGATGGCGTCTTCCCCTTCTTGCGCCACCGCGCAGGCGTTCCGGGCATAACCAAAATACTGCTCGCCCGCTTCGGTCAGGCTCAGGCTGCGGGTGGTGCGATGCAGCAACTGCACGCCCAGCGAGCCTTCCAGCTGGGTAATGCGTTTACTTACCGCAGACTTGGTAATGCCCAGCCGCTGGCCGGCCGCTGAAAAACTGCCGCATTCCACTACCGCCACAAACAGCGGGATCGCCGCAAAATTATCGGTCATTTATCGTCAACTTTTACTCAACAATGAGTTTCCATTGTAGTGGATTATGACGATAACAAAAACAATGTACGCTGTTCGCCACTGTAAAAATGGAACCTGACATGATGATACGCGGACGTTTTTCCGATCCTTTGCTGGCGTTAACCGCCGGTGCTTTGCTGGCCCTGATGATCAGTGTCAACAGCGGACTGGCGAGCTATAACAGCCCGCTATTCGCTTCGTGGGTGGCTCATGGCGTTGGCGCGATCGCCGCCTGGTTGTTGCTACAGTTGCTGCTGAGCCGCCGCACGCACCTCTCTTCTGCGACGGTGCCGGCGCCCCCCCGCTGGGCCTATTTGGGCGGTATTCCCGGTGCCCTGACCGTGGTAGTGGCCGCCATCACCGTCAATAGCCCGCTGGCGCTTGCCGGTAGCCTGGCGCTCATGCTTACCGGTCAGGTATTGTTCGGCATGCTTTCCGACAGCCGCGGTTGGTTTGGCGTCATTCAACGCCGCCTGCGCACCAACGACATTATCGCTACGCTGCTGATCCTCTCCGGCTGCGCCCTGCTTATTTTTCTGAGATAACCGCCATGCTAACCTTGGTATTCCTCGCGCTGTTCAATGGCGTCTGCATCAGCATCAGCCGCGCGGTCAATGGCCGCCTGGCGTTGAGTCGCGGCGCTTTCCAAGCCTCGCTCTGCAATCACATCGTCGGTTTTTTGTTCCTCAGCCTGCTGCTGGCGACGGGGAGAGGGTTCAATGGCCTCCCGCTGGGTCATGCCCCGTGGGGAGCCTACTTCGGCGGAGTCATCGGTGCGCTGTTCGTGGCGCTGAACAGCTATGTGCTGCCGCGCCTTGGCACGCTGCGCGCCGCACTGCTGATTATCAGCGGCCAAATGCTGGCGGGCGTCATCATCGATCGCCTGCGCGACAGCGGCGCTCCAATCGGTACGCAGATCTTGGGGGTCGGGCTGATCCTGCTCGGCGTCGCTCTGGCGCGGATGGAAAAACCCCTTATTACGCTGATCCATGACGTTTTTAAATTGCGCGAATAATTCGCCTTTAGAAGCGAATAAATGCAAAATTCGCATTCAGGTACGAATAATTGACATATTCGTATTTAGGTGCGAATTTTAACGGTAAGTTATCGCTTCAGAGCAGAGAAAGACATGCAAACGCAACTCAGCGTAATCACCGGTGATCTGGTCAACTCCCGGCAGTTCGACACCGCAAATTACATTACCGGGCTGAAAGCCCTGCTCAACCGGCTGCAACAGGCCAATCTTATACAGCGGTTCGAGATTTTCCGCGGCGACGGCTTCCAGGCGGTGGCCGAATCGCAATCCGGCCTGCTGCTGGCGGCGTATATCCGTATCGCACTCAAAGCAATGGACGCCGGCCAGTGGGACGCCCGCATCGCGGTAGGCCTGGGAGACGGCCAGGAACGAGCGGCCGGTTATGCCAGCGCCTTTGTGAATTCCGGTCACGCGCTGGACAGCCTGGATAAAAATTGCAGGCTGGCTCTGAAAAATGACAATGCCGAGACGAATGCCATTGTCAGCGATCTGTTGCCAATGTTAGATCATGTGATTGGCCGTCTGTCGCAGACCGAGGCGCAGATAGTACAGGCGCGGATGTTTGCCGCCACCAACCTGGAAGTGGCAGAGAAACTGCATAAAGCCGCATCCACGGTCTCCGCAACGCTAAAACGCGCAGCCTATGAGGAGATCATGCGATTTATTCACGCGATTAACAGGATCACCTGAAGATGGATTTAACCTACGCGCCGTTGCTGACCTGGTTGCTGATTGTACATTTGCTGGCTGATTTCCCGCTGCAACCGCTCAGTTGGGTAGAGGATAAAATTCGCCGTCGCGCGCGTTCGCGTTTCCTGCTGTTGCATGCCTTGCTGCACGGCATATTGGCCGCCTGTGCGGTGGCGACTTTCGGCTTGCTTCATGGCGGGCTCTCCGCCGCGGCGGCGCTGGCTACTTTGCCGGTTATCGCTATCAGCCACTATTTTATCGACCTGCTGAAAGTCACCCTTCTGGCCCGCCTCAGCCGGGCCGGCGGCTTTCTTCTCGATCAATGCCTGCATCTGACGGTGATTGTTCTGTTGTGGCTGTGCCTGACGCCAGAACCCCGCAGCCTGATCGCCACGATTGGCGCCGCCGCTACCGGCAGGCAGTTTGGGCTGATGTTACTGGCGTATTTAGTGATTTATATGCCGATGGGCGTACTGATTGGGCAATTGCTGGCGCACTGGACACCGCAAATGCCGCCCTCGGCCAAAGCCGACAGCGATTCGCTGTTACGCGCAGGCAAGCAGATTGGCTACCTGGAAAGGACGCTGATCCTGACGTTTGTGTTGATCGGCCAAATTCCGGCGATCGGCTTTTTGCTGGCCGCAAAGTCTATTTTTCGCTTTGGCGACCTGCGGCAGAGCGATGATAAAATGCGTACCGAGTATGTGCTGCTCGGCACGCTGTTTTCCTTTACGCTGACCATCTTGCTCGGTCTGCTGGTAAAAAAATTGTTATAACCGCCGGGCATTGCGCCCGGCGGTCAGGGTCATTACAGCCACTCACCGAAGCGGCGAATATAGAAACGCTTCATCATTTGCGCGACTACGCAGTAGCTGACCAGCGTGCCGGCCAGCCACGGGAAGTATTCCCACGGCAAGGGCTGCAAACCGACCCAGGCACCCAGCGGCGAGAACGGCAGATAAATGCCCAGCGCCATTACCAGCGCCGTGGTCAGCAGAACCGGCAATGCGGCGGTGCTCTGAATGAACGGGATCTTCTGGGTGCGCAGCATATGCACCACCAGCGTTTGCGACAGCAACCCTTCAATAAACCAGCCGGACTGGAACAATGCCTGATGCTCGACGCTGTTGGCGGCGAAGACGAACCACATCAGCGCATAGGTGGTGATATCAAAAATGGATGAGGTTGGTCCAATCCACAGCATAAAGCGGCCGATGTTCTTCGCATCCCACTTGCGCGGCTTACGCAGAAACTCTTTGTCCATCTTGTCCCACGGCAGCGACAACTGGGAAATATCGTACATCAGGTTCTGAATCAACAGGTGGATCGCCAACATCGGCAAGAACGGGATAAACGCACTGGCCACCAGCACCGAAAACACGTTGCCGAAGTTGGAGCTGGCGGTCATGTTCAGGTATTTGATGATATTGCCGAAGGTTTCACGGCCTTTGATTACCCCTTCTTCCAGCACCATCAGGTTTTTTTCCAGCAGAATGATGTCCGCCGACTCCTTGGCGATGTCGGTGCCGGTATCCACCGATATACCGACGTCCGCATCGCGCAGCGCCGGGGCATCGTTAATACCGTCGCCGAGGAACCCGACGGTGTGGCCATTCGCCTGCAACATCTTCAACACCCGCGATTTCTGTAGCGGTGTCAGTTTGGTAAAGACCGTGCGTTGCTCCACTTCACGCGCCAGCGTTTCATCGTCCATCTGTTCGATTTGCGGGCCGGAGAGCGGCTCGCCCGGCTCCAGCCCGACGTCGCGACAAATCTTGCAGGTGATCACCGGATTATCGCCGGTCAATACCTTCACCGCCACACCGTTTTCCTGTAGTGCAGAGATTGCTTCCTGCGCGCTCTCCTTCGGCGGATCGAGGAAGGTCAGGACGCCCTGGATCACCATATCGCGCTCATCGGCCACGCTCAGCGGCATGGGATCTTTCTGCTCACCCAACTCCCGCGTCGCCAGCACCAGCACGCGGAATCCATCCTCATTATACTGGGCGGCAAGCGCCTGCAGCGCCGCACGCCGCGCCTCATCCAGCACCAGCGTCTGCTGCCCCTCGCGCACGTGGGTGGCGATGTCCAGCATCTCCTCCACCGCCCCTTTGCAGATCAGCCGCTGTTGGCCATTGTCATCCGCCACCACGATCGACAGACGGCGTCGTACAAAATCGAACGGCAGCTCATCCACCTTGCTAAAACGCCCCAGCGCTTCGATGCCCGGCTTACCTCGCCCGAATCGGATCACCGCCTGATCCATCAGATTTTTCATGCCGCTTTGGTGGGCGCTGTTCAACCACGCCAGGTGCAGCACCTCATTATCTTTGGCACCGCCGGCGTCCAGATGATGCTCGAGGATGATGCGATCCTGGGTCAGGGTGCCGGTTTTATCCGTACAGAGCACGTCCATAGCGCCGAAGTTCTGGATAGCATTCAGGCGCTTGACCACCACTTTGCGCCGCGACATGGCAATCGCGCCCTTCGCCAGGTTGGAACTGACGATCATCGGCAGCATCTCCGGTGTCAATCCCACCGCCACCGCCAAAGCAAACAGCGCCGCTTCGCTCCAGTCGCCCTTGGTAAAGCCGTTGATCAGCAACACAATCGGCACCATAACCAGCATAAAACGGATCAACAGCCAACTGACGCTGTTCACCCCACGATCGAAGGCCGTTTGCGAACGGGAACCGACGATCGACTTGGCCAACGAGCCAAAATAGGTGCGCCCGCCGGTCGCCACCACGACCGCCGTGGCGGTGCCGCTGGCGACGTTGGTGCCCATCAGGCAGATATTCGGCAGTTCCAACAGCGCATGCTCGCTGGAGACTTCCTCCTCGCTCGATTTTTGGCTGACGTTGCCCATCGCATCGTATTTCTCGATCGGGATTGCCTCCCCGGTCAGGATCGCCTGGCTGATGAACAGATCGCGTGAGGCAAGCAGGCGCACGTCCGCCGGCACCATGTCCCCGGCGGAAAGCTGGATGATATCTCCCGGCACCAGTTCGCGAATTGCCACTTCCAGCGTCAAGGGCTGCGCGCTGTAGCTGCTGCGGCGCAATACCGTTGCGGTAGTGCGCACCATCGATTTCAGCGTTTCCGCTGCCTTGTTGGTCCGGTATTCCTGCCAGAAACGCAGCAACCCGCTGAGTGAGACCATCACCAGTATGATTATCACGCCAATGAGATCGGTTTCTTCACCGCGCCGGAGAGGCAACCAGTAATCGGTAAAGAAACTGATCGCAGCCAACACCATAAGAACAAAGATAAATGGGTTATTAAATGCGCCAATCAGTTGCACCAGCGCGTGCGGCGCTTTCTCATGGGCAACCTGGTTAACGCCGAATTGCTCCAGGCGTTCATCAGCATCATCCTGGGTCAGGCCATTACGGTTGCATTTTAAATTTGCCAGCGTCTGGTCGACGCTGTTTTTCGCCTCTTGCGCGATGGCGTAAGGTGCCTCTTTTTTATCGCGACGGCGTAGGTTGTCATTAATATAGGTCATAACGCTATTCTCTTATCTTATTCTGCGCACAGGGTTACCTCGCCTGATTAACAGGTGAATAGGCGCAGAATGGAATTTATTTAATCAGTGTAATTGCCGGGTTTTATAACCACAGGCAATTACGTCGAACAATCAATATTATGGGGTCATCGTCCATGACGCCTCCTTACCACCAAATGAAGTGAATATTAATGAAGAATTAAACGGGTAATTCAGAAGCCACTCGCCAGCGTACGGCGCTCACGCTTTTTTCCAGGCTGACGCGGCAGACAATACCCTCGATTTCTTTTTGCGCTGCGGGATTGGCCGTTATCTCGGCACAAACCTCAAGCTGGCCGGGAATGGATATATCGGCGCTGCGCAAAGATTGCAATCTTAGTGCCACGCCGTTCAGTGCCTGCAATATCAGCGTGCGTACCAGTATTTCATCTTGTTCGCCGCAGGTAACCTGAATGCGATAACACAGTTCCAGATCGGTCGCCTGCTGCTGAGGTTGCAGATTGATGCGCTGCGCCGCTTCACGCAGCAGAATATTCGCGCACAGGATCACCAGCGTCGCCAGTACTGCATTCCAGTACTGCCCCAGGCCGCACAGCACGCCAATCGCCGCCGAGCACCACAGCGTGGCGGCGGTATTCAAGCCACGGATGTTCAGTCCTTCACGCATGATCACCCCGGCGCCCAGAAAGCCGATGCCGGAAACAATCTGCGCGGCAACCCGCCCGGCGCTGGAAGGATCGGTGGACATGGAGCTGAGGATAAACACCGCCGCACCGGTGGCCACCAGCGCATTGGTGCGCAGGCCGGCCATACGCTGACGCCACTGCCGCTCAGCGCCAATAACCGCGCCCAGGCTCATCGCCAGTAATAGATTTAAAACAAAAGGAGTCATAGCCATGACTGTCCCCTTAATAAACTGCAGGAGATAAAATCATGTGCTCTTTAGCACACGCGAAATTGCGCCAATAATATATTAGCGAACGAACGCGTCAGTGCCTGGAGGGAAAAGGCTGTGGCTGCAAATTGCCATAATAACGTCCAAATCAATTCGCCTGATGCCATTGGGCCTCAGGTACAACAATGAGATTCGGGTTTGCACAGCTCGGAATAAAAAGAGAGGGGTGCTGCCCGCCGTTTTCGGCAAGCAACAAATCAGAAGAGGATTGGTCAGCTTGCCTTATTTATATCGCTACAACTAAAACTGTCCAATTGTGTTTCCTCACTGAAATTTTGGCTGAGTATAGTGACGCAGAGTAATGATGTAAAGGCGAATTTATTAAACAGAAATTAAACTGCATAACGCCATTTATTTGACGCGCTACGCAATCTGCCGCATTGGCTTTGGGTGATACGCTTATTATCTATAGACTAGCGTCTCAACAGGACATTAATCCCCGAAGGACAGCCAATCCGATGAACATGCTTCGCCTTTCCATCAGTTTCGCCCTGTTTGCCGCCTTCCCCACCGACGCCCTGTTACTGCAACAGGGAACGGCCCGTTTTGACATCGACCCGGCCACGCTGCAAATCGCAACAGGCAAAACCATCGTCAATCAGGCTCAGGCCGCGCAAACCGTGGCCGAACTGCAAAGCACGTCAACGCAGGCCCGTTGGCAATGGCCGGACAGCGCCATGCAGGTGTCCGCCAGGCTTGAGGACGGCGATCTGCGTCTTAGTTTCAACACCCGCCGGGCGCAGACGTTGAATTGGTTCACCCTGCCGCAGCAGGCCGACACCCTGTTGCTGCCAATAGGTGAAGGCAGTCGTATCCCGCTGGAAAATGCCGTCTGGCAGCGGTATCTGGTTAAGGAAATGACGCCGCTGGATACCAATTGGGATCTGAAGTTGCCGCTGTGGAGCCTGGAGAAACAGGGCAAGGTGTATAGCTGGCTTCTGCTTACGCCGTTCAGCAATCAGGTCAACTTTGCCAACGCAAAGGGCGTATTCAGCATGCGCAGTAGCCACCAGTTCAACCGTTTGAATCAGCAACAGGCTTTCGACGTGTTGCTGCATGTGGGTGAAACGCCATTATCCGGCGCGCGTCGTTATCGCCAGTATTTGCAGCAAAGCGGCCAGTTCAGCAGTCTGCGCGATAAAATCCGCACGGCCCCGGAGGGCGAAAAGCTGATTGGCGCCACGCATATTTATCTGTGGGGCGACAAACTGCTGGCACCCGCTGACGTGAAAAACTGGCCAGGCTTGCTGTCCTGGCTTATCTCCCCGCCTGGCGAAGCGCTGCGGCAGAAAATGGATGCCGAAAACCAGAAAGCGCTGCGCCAACTGGCGGGAAAAACGCCGGAGGGCTGGCAACAACTGACGCTGATCGACGCGCTGAACCAGGCGCTGGTCGCGCTGACGCCGCTCAACGCTACGCCGGACGATCCAGACTTCCTGGAAGCGCAACATCGGCAGGCCGTCAGCGTGCGCGAGCTGGCGCAGCGGCAGCTTGGCGCCTATCTGGCGCCGGCAGACAGCTGGGGTCAGGGGTTGGCGAAACCACTGATCGAGGCGCTGCATCAGGCCGGGCTGCCGCGCCTGTGGTTGGGCACCGATAATTGGACCACCGAGTTTTTGCATCCACAGGCGGTGGAGAGCGCCAAGACATTGGGCTATCTCATCGCCAGTTACGACTCTTACGACACGGCGATTCCCCGAGGAGTCAACGACGGTTGGCTGACGGCCCAGTTGCCGACAGCACTGCGTGAAGACTGTGCCATCGTACGTGCCGACGGCACTAAAAAACCCGGTTTCGGCAAGCAAGGCTACTACCTGAATCCCGGTTGCGTATTGCCCTATTCCCAACAGCGCATGCGCAGCCTGGTACAACTGGCCGGGCTGAACAGCCTGTTCCTTGACGTGGACGGCACCGGAATGGTGTCTGATGACTATCAGCCCAATCACCCTACCGGCGCTGCGCAAATGGCGCTGGCGCGCAACGCGCGACTGGCCTGGTTCAGCGACACACTAAAACTGCCGCTTGGTTCTGAGGATGGCAATGCGGTAACCGCCCGCCACATCATGTTTGCCCACGGCATGGAAACCTGGGGCTTCGGCTGGGGTGACAAGCAGATGAATCAGGATAAATCCTCGCCCTACTATCTGGGTGCCTGGTGGCCAAATGCCCAGCCGGCCTTTTTCTTCAGCCCGGCCAAGGTCAAAGAACCCTACCGAACGGTGGAGTTTGATCCGCGCTATCGCCTACCGCTGTACCAGGCGGTGTTTCACGATGCCGTTATCGCCAGCCACCACTGGAATTACGACAACCTGAAATTCAGCGATGTCAAAACCGCGCGCAGCCTGCTCAGCCAGTTGTACAACACCGCGCCGATGTTCCACCTCAACCGCGCTACCCTCCAAGCACGTCTGCCGGAGATCAAGCGGGCCGATACGGCGTTTCGCCCGCTGCATCAGGCGTTGTGGGATAAGGCGCTGACAGACTTCCGCTGGCTGGATGCGGCGGGCTGGGTACAGCAAACCACCTTCAGCGACGGTTCAACGTTGACCGCCAACTTTGGCAACCAGCCGTTCGAGGGCATCGCCGCCCAGAGCCTGCATGCCAAACTGGCGGACGGCCGCACCCTGAACATCACGCAATAGCAACTCCGGCCGGGGTGAACTACGCTAGGCTCAGTCCCCCGATCGGCAACGATGGAGTTTACTGATGCCTACCCTTACCCAGAAGCTGCTCGAAGAAATCTGGCAAAGCCTGAGCCACAGCCCTTCTCCTGTGGGCCAATTGGCGGTCAGCGGCGAAGGCGAGCTGGCCAGCGCATTCCCGGTGACCGAACTGGCTACGGCCTGTTGGGGCGCAGCTGGCCTGGCCTGCGCCGGGCTGTTGCAACAAAGCAAAGGCGGTATTCCGCAGGCATTGGTCGATCGTCGACTGGCTTCGCTGTGGTTCGGTTGGACTCTGCGGCCACTGGGGTGGCAACCGCCTTCCGCCTGGGACGCGCTGGCAGGTGATTATGCCACGCGCGACGGCTGGATCCGCCTGCATACCAATGCGCCGCATCACCGTAAAGCGGTGGAGCAGGTACTGGGGCCGCATCAGGATAAAGGCACGCTGGCGCAAAAGGTGCTGGAGTGGCAAAAAAGCGAATTGGAACAGGCGGTGATAGAGGCCGGTGGCTGCGCGGCGGAAATGCGCCCGGTCGAGGCGTGGCGGCAGCATATTCAGGGCAAAAGCGTCGCACAGGAGCCGTTAATCCACCAAACGCGGCAACCTGAAGCCCCGCCCCCTGCCTGGACGTTGCCGGCCGCCAGACCGCTGCACGGCGTGCGGGTGTTGGACCTGACGCGGATTATCGCCGGGCCGATCGCCACCCGCTTTCTGGCCGGGTTGGGTGCGGACGTATTGCGTATCGATCCCTACGGTTGGGATGAACCGGGCGTCGAGCATGAAGTGCTCCTCGGCAAACGCTGCGCGCGCCTGAATCTGAATAACGCCCACGATCGCCACACCTTTGAGCATCTGCTGCAAAACGCCGATGTCATCGTTCATGGCTACCGCGCCGGTGCGCTGGAGAAATTGGGCTATGGCGCGGAACAACGGCGCGCGCTGTCGCCGGGGTTGATCGACGTCTGTCTGAACGCTTACGGCTGGAGCGGCCCGTGGCGTGGGCGGCGTGGCTTCGATAGCCTGGTGCAAATGAGCTGCGGGTTGGCGGCATCAGGTATGACGTGGAAAAACGCCGCCATGCCGGTGCCATTGCCGGTACAGGCGCTGGATCACGCTACCGGTTACCTGATGGCGACAGCGGTGCTGCATGGCATGCGCGAGCGACTGGAGCACCGCACCGGCTACAGCGCACGACTTTCCCTTGCCCGCACCGCTCAACTGTTATTTGATAATCCCTACCCGCAAGGGCAGTTGTCAAAACCGCTGGCACCGGTCACTGCGGCCGATGAAAACCCGGAAACCGAGTTGACCCATTGGGGTGCCGCGCTGCGCCTTTGCGCCCCGCTGCATCTGAACGGAACTGCGCTGCAATGGGCACTGCCCGCTACCGCTCTGGGCACTTCCCAGCCGGAGTGGCTGCGCCGCTGATTCAGGCCAGTTGGCGTTGTAACCAGTGCAATAACTCTTCGACCGCCGGCGTCAAACCGGCGGTCTGCGGCCAAACCAGATAAAAATCGCTCTTATCCAGATGTCTGGCCTCGGCCAGCGCCACCAGCCGCCCCTCCGCCAGGGCATCGCTGACCAGCAGCCTTTTCACCAACGCAACGCCAAACCCCTGCTCTGCGGCGCGGATCAGCAAACCGGCGTCATTAAACAGCGCCAATTGCTGGCCGCACTCCTCCCGCTGATGCGCTGTAAACCAACTGCGCCACGGCGTAACATCATGCTCCAGCAGCGGCGTGCGCGGAGAACCCTTGTCGAATGCCGCCTGCCACTGTCGCGCCAACTCAGGGGTGGCCACCGGCACCACCTCCCCAGAAGCGATACGCTGCGCCTGCAAATTCGGCCATTGACCCTCGCCAATACGAATAGCCACATCAAACCCCTTGCGCGACAGATCCTGCACCGCCAGAGAAGCGTCGATATCCAGCGCAATGCCGGCGCAGGCCTCGCGGAAAGCCGACAACCGCGGCATTAACCAATAGTGAGCGAAGGATGGCAGCACGCTGATGCGCAGCGTGTGGCTTTGCGCAATACGCCTGACGCGGCCAATCCCCTGTTGCAGAGCCTGTAGCGCCGGTTCCGCCACCGCCAACAGTTCGCGGCCGGCGGCATTCAAACGCAACCCGCGCCCGTGCCGTTCAAACAACGGGCAGCCGATCGCCTGTTCGAGCTGCTGAATCTGTTGGCTAACCGCGCCGTGGGTCAGATGTACCTGCTGCGCGGTGGCACGCAAATTCTCCATTTGGGCGGCAATCACAAAGGTCGGCAGGGTATGCAGGGGAATACGATCATTGAGCATTGGTTAGTCCTGCTATCCAAAAGGGTCATTTTTCATCGATTTTCGCCCCAAAGTAAATGGTCTAAGGTGTCATCCTTATCTTTTCTCTCCGGAGCCACAGATGCACCCTCGCTTACAGCAGGATCTTGACCAATTTCCACAGATACTTGACCGGACCCGCCAGTTGGCAGACGGGTTTCTTGCCGGGTTGAAGCAGCGCCCGGTTTACCCTCCTCTTGAGGCCCAACAGCTGCAGTTGGGCGACGACCAGCTGGCGGACAGCGGCAACGGCGCTTTGGCGACGCTGGAGGATTTCTGGTTACGCTATGCAGAGGGTCTCTCAGGCAGCGCCGGGCCGCGTTATTTTGGCTTTGTCACCGGCGGCGCTACTCCGGCCGCGCTGGCGGCGGATTGGCTGGTTAGTGCCATAGACCAAAACAGCCTGCTGAGCCACGATACCGTTGCCGCAGCGATTGAGCTGGCCACTATTGAGCAATTGAAGTCGTTGCTGGGTTTACCGAAAGCATTTAGCGGCAGCTTTGTCAGCGGGGCGACCATGGCCAACTTTGTCGGCCTCGCCATTGGCCGCCAGTGGCTGGGGCAACAGCGTGGGATCGATGTCGCCCAGCAGGGATTAGCGGCGTTAGGGCCAATACAGGTGCTGTCGGCGAATGCCCATTCCAGCAGCGTGAAGGCACTCAGCATGCTCGGGATCGGCCGCGATGCGCTGAAAATCATCGACAGTCTGCCGGATTCCGAAGCCATAGACACTGCAGCGCTGGAGCGGCATCTGGCCGCCAGCAATGGCGTGCCTGTTATCGTGTTGGCCAGCGCCGGCACGGTCAACACCGTGACCTTTGACGATCTGCCGCGCCTGCTGGCACTGCGCGAACGCTACCCGTTCTGGTTGCACGTTGATGCCGCTTTTGGCGGTGTCGCCGCCTGTTCACCGCACTATTCCCCGCTCTTGACCGGCTGGGAGCAAGCGGATTCAATCACCGTTGACGCACATAAATGGTTAAATGTGCCCTACGACAGCGCCATTCAATTCACCCGTCATTTGGAACTGCAGATGCAAGTTTTCCAAAACCATTCGGTCTATATGGAAGCGCCGACGTTACGCCCGGACGACTACCTGCACCTGACGCCGGAAAACTCACGGCGTTTCCGCGCCCTGCCGTTATGGATGGCGCTTAAAGCTTATGGCCGCAGCGGCATGCAGGACATGGTTGAGCGTAATATCCAGTTGGCGCGCCGGTTGGGCGCAGGGTTGGATGCCAGCGAGGGTTTTCATCTGCTGGCGCCGGTCAATTTGAACGTGGTGTGCTTCGCTCTCAGTCACGTTGAAGGGGATGCCGCGGCCGCACGGGATCGCTTTATCGCCCGGCTCGATCGACATGGTATAGTGCGCTGCACCCCTACGCGTTATAACGGGCAACCCGGGATCCGCGCCGCGTTGGTCAATTGGATGACGGAAGAAGAAGATATCCGCCTGGCGCTGGAATCGTTGCAACACTGCCTGCCAGAAGCGTTTTAATCACCAAGTTTAAGGGCGCCCTTGCGGCGTCCTGCTTTATCATTGTTATTACTACCAACATACTGCAAGCAGCAGGCCCGGTGTATTGTCCCCTTATCGCCCCTCTTCAGCGCCACACCCGGCCACAATGGGCAAAATAGTTCAGAGAAACCAATTAATCACTCTCTGACATTTCTCACATTTTGTGGAATAGCACATATAGCTACATCAACTCGTTGTTATAACGCCCGTTTCCTTAACAAAGAACCGGTTCCATGTTAACTCAATGTGAGTGCTGGATATCGCAACTGATAAAAAAAGAAAAAATTCTTATTATCAAACATGAAAATAAAACCAGCAATTCATTGATTTATAACTATAAATTTATAAAAATCAAAATTTGGCAACTCTCAATGTGTTGAAAAATCAGACTGAAAAATGTTAAAAAAACAACACATGAATTTTTTTTAAGAATTTTCCTAGCAATTTAAAAATTCATTTCGTGACATGATGCGCAGATTCAATCATAACGATGCCCGCAGCCACGTAGCTCAGGCATAAGTTAGCGTTCTTGACTGGCTATTTATCGGTTAGCAGATTATTCTGACTTAAGCTAAACTTATAGATTCATGCAATTAATTAGTTTAGAAAGAAAATATCGTTGAGTGCCGTCGTGTTTATTGATAGAACACTGGCTATACGTGAAATTTTGTTCCATTTTTTTGCCTTTAGGCTTCAGGCTTTTTCTCTTTGTTACCGCGGTAAAACGGATTTAAGTGGGGGTGCGATATGCCAACGATCATTATGGATTCATGCAGCTATACCAGATTGGGTTTAACAGACTACCTGACAACACACGGAGTAAAAAAACGCCAAATTAATGCCATCAACGATATCGACGATCTGCATGAAAAATGCAGCAAGTTGAAACCCAGCTTGGTGTTTATTAACGAAGATTGCTTTATACACGAAGCCAATGCGACAGAACGTATAAAACGGGTGATTTCACTGCACCCGGACACCTTATTCTTCATCTTTATGGCTATCACCAACGTACATTTTGACGATTATTTATATGTTCGTAAAAATGTCATTATCTCGTCAAAATCCATCAAGCCAGAGACTATGAATCAGTTACTTAGTCACTATCTTGAGAAAAAAGCCACTCGTACGGAAAAGACCTCATTTGACCAAACGCCCGTTACGCTGAGTCAAACAGAATCAAACATGTTGCGCATGTGGATGTCGGGTCAGGGAACCATCCAGATATCCGACCAGATGCAAATTAAAGCCAAGACCGTCTCTTCCCACAAGGGAAATATCAAAAGAAAAATTAAAACGCACAACAAGCAAATTATTTATCATGTTGTCCGTTTAACCGACACCTTAACCAGTGGGATATTTGTCAATAGCCGCTAGGTAAAGAGATTTACCGTGTATTCTGCTCAATCTTGGTTTTAAATGTCTTACAGCCAGTCATCCTGGATATAAAACATTTAAATAACCTCATACCTGCTCGCGACGACATTTTCGGCCGCGGCGGGTATTCCCGCAGCAAAAATAGCCCCTCCCCTCCGAAATAATAACCTTGCGAAAAACTTGCGAATTAAATTAATCCGTTGGAGAGATATTGGATCTTTGCCGAGCGTCTACCGGGTTCCGCCCTGTCTCAGTTCGACAAAGGTGCCGTCCCGGCTGTCAATCTCGTTGAAAAACCAGACGCCGGCTGGATAGTCATCCAACGCGACCAGGTACATTATCCCTTCATTGAATTCTTCTACCGCCAGTATCACCCCCTCACGCCTTAGTTCACCGTCGGTTTTAACCGTTACCAGATCGTTAACTTTCATACTGTGCCCCATCATTTATCATTGATGTCAGTGTATTACAGAATAAGGTGCGAAAAACACTGTGCGGTGCCGGTAAACCCGCAGCTCGCCCGTTTTAGCGCTTTCCTAAAGCGTAGCAGGCCGCCGCACCAACCTGTTTTTTCACTTTCTTAACGTTTTGACCGCAGAATCTTAAGCCCGCAAAGGATAGGCTGTTCACAGGTGCTTCCCCCCAGAGAGGTGCCTGCAAATGAAGAAGTAACAAGGAACTTTTGCCCGCAGACTTGCGGGCTTTTTTTTGCCTTCGGCAAATTACAGGCACAAAAAAACCCGCCTTGGCGGGTTTTTGTTAATCAGCAGAAGCCGATTAGATAGCGGTAACGTTAGCCGCTGACGGACCTTTAGCACCGTTCTCGATAGAGAACTGTACGTTCTGGCCTTCAGCCAGGGTCTTGAAGCCTTGATCCTGGATAGCAGAGAAGTGTACGAACACGTCTTTGCTGCCGTCTGCTGGAGTGATGAAACCAAAACCTTTAGACTCGTTGAACCACTTCACTTGACCTTTGATCATGTTAGACATGTCTAATTCCTTCAATATTAAATGTAAGCCACCATGGGCGTATGATATAGCCGGTCATCAGTTACTTATGGAGGCACTAGAAAGGAAATTCGTCAGAGAAGAGCTATCTAGGATAACGCTTTAAATTTGAACTACTTTACTCAAAATGTCGTGCATAAATAGGTCTGTACCACAGGCCGAGAAGCATTAACTCATGACAGGACTTTAATAGCAACTCTTTTTGTCAGCCCCTCTGTAGAAACGGGGTTAAACGCACAGAATTTAACCCAATTTGTTTGATTTATCAGCGTTATCAGCCGTATTCGCCCGATAATGGCGGCCAGGCACAGCCAAAATTTTTTTTAAATTTCGCCTCGGCCAAGTGGCCACCTTGTTGAGATTGAACACAATTTCGCCTTTCACCCTGCCAACAAACCTGGTCCGATACTTGATAAAGAGAAATTATTTATGGAGCAGCCTCAAAAGAAGACACTCAGCCCTATAAATGATAGTCATTCTCGTTTGTCTGTTTTATAGTTGCGACGCGTAATTATGAAGGGAGATCGACCATGCTTAGAAAGCGTACGCTGGCAGCATCCTGCTGCACTGCCCTGTTGATGCTGAGCGCCTACTCAGCCCAGGCGCTCGATTTATCTTATACCGCGCCGGAGCCAAGCCTCACGCCTGCGCCCGTGCCGCAAAGCGCGCTTGGCCCAGCAGCTAAAACGGCCAAGCCACCGGTTGTCTGGTCTGAGTCAGAGGACAAAACCGGTTTTAGCGTTGAAATGGAATGCGATCACCCCGGTTGCAGCCGTCCACGCGCCAAACCCTATTCGGCGCTTAACGGCCCGGTGAAAAAAACCGACCGCCGCCGCCAGTCAGATCCTTATTCCACCAATCAGGATGACGATTACAGCCTGAATATGGGCTATCAGTGGTAGCTGAGCTTTAAGAGTTATCCCTATATCTGCCGCTGCGGAGAGTTCATACAATGGCGCCCTGTTCACCACTCCTCCTGGTGCTGAACATGACAAGCTGTGTTGTAAATTTTTATGCGCCTTCCTATAGGCGCTTTTTTTATGTCTAAATATCAATAACCTGCTGCGTTACAGAATGGTCTCATTGCGCGATAACGTGATAACTGTCACAAATAGCGGCTCCTTAGCCACTCTTTATCGGAGGTTAGTCTCATGGCGACAGAATATATGTCTTTACTGGCGGTTTTGGCCGGCATTGCAGGATATGCGCTGTACAAACACTTTAAATCACAGAAGAAAAGCACGCTGATTCGTCCGCACGATCGTTGACAGAACAGGGGGAGCATAACCTCTGGGTTATGCTCCAGGCCGCACAACCGTTCACTGTCATGCTTCCATCACAAAATTGTCACAATTCAGCCATATCATGGTCCACGATTATCCGAACTGGCTTACACCAAGGATTTCGTTATGACCACCATTAAAGCAACCAACCATCAGGAAGCAGAAAAGCTGATCCGTTATGGAACAGCCAAGAAAATCGAACTGGCTTATGACATCGACAGCGACGATTTTTTCCAGCTCGCCAGTCTGTGGTGTGATAAAGGCGCCAAGATCTCCAAAGGGAAAGAGCACTTCATCGTCTCACTCAAAGGCTTCCGCATTCCGCCAAACGACTGATACCATGCCGCCCCTGCGGCGGCTCCCCTCCTCTGCCCCCTAAAAACCGCCCAATGATCCACATTCTCCTGTCGGCATTTCTGTAAGATAAAATATGAATGACAGCAGGCGCTTATCTACACTGTTCACTGTGCCTGAACGCCAATCGGAGGAGAATGACCATGTCAGTAAACCCGCCACTGCCCAACACCATGAAAGCGATCGAGATCAGCCAACCGGGCGAACCGGAGGTGCTGGTTGTCGCCGAGCGGCCATTGCCGACGCTGCAACAAAGTGAGATTTTAGTGAAGGTCGCCGCCGCCGGGGTTAACCGGCCCGACGTTATGCAACGCCGTGGCCAATACGCGCCGCCGCCCGGTGCGTCGGATATTCCCGGTCTCGAAATAGCCGGTGAAGTGGTTGCCATCGGCGTTGGGGTGAAAAATTATGCCATCGGCGATCTCGTATGCGCCCTGATTGCCGGCGGCGGCTACGCCGAATACTGCAAAGTGCATGAGAGCAATGCGCTGCCGGTGCCTCAGGGCATGAGCCTGACGGAGGCGGCAGCCATCCCTGAGACCTTCTTTACCGTCTGGGTCAATGTCTTCCAACGCGGGCATCTAAAGGCCGGTGAAACCGTACTGATCCACGGTGGCACGTCAGGCATTGGTACCGTCGCCACTCTGCTGGCGAAAGCGTTCTGCGCCCACGTGATCACCACCGTCGGCTCCGAGGAAAAACGTCAGGCCAGCCTGGCGCTGGGCGCCGACGTAGCGATTAACTACCGTAGCGAAGACTTCGTCGAGCAGACCAAACACGCGACCAACGGCAAGGGTGCAGACGTGATTGTCGATCTGATCGCCGGGGATTACGTGGCGAAGAACTACCAGGCGGCGGCGATGGATGGACGCATTGTGCAAATCGGCACCCAGAACGGCGTGGTCAAAGAACTGAACCTGATGCCGCTGCTGCTCAAACGTCTGACTCACACCGGCTCTACCCTGCGCGCGCGCAGCGTGGAAGATAAAGCGCAAATTGCCGCTGATTTGCAGCAAAAGGTGTGGCCACTGCTGGAGCGTGGCGCGTTAAAACCGCAGATATTCAAAACGTTCCCGCTGGAACAAGCGGCCGCTGCACATGCGTTGATGGAGTCCAGCGTGCATATCGGCAAGATTATGCTGACCCTCTAAAGAGAGACACCCCGCAGCTGACGCCGCGGGGTGATATTTCAGGTGCCCGGCGTATGCACGTCCTCTGGCGAAGAACCGGTGTTGGCCAGTTTTTCCTGCGCCAACGCCTCATCTTCGCTATCTTTCTCCAGGCTTTCCTGTTCAGCCCCCTGCTTCGGCGCGTACACCAGTTCCACCAAAATCGGGAAGTGATCCGAACCGACGTGGGTTAAACGACGCAGCGTGCCGAGCACAAAATCATCGCTGTGAAACACATGATCCAGCGGCCAGCGCAAGAACGGATAGCCGGCATGGAAAGTGCTGAACATGCCGCGGCCGCGACGCGGATCCAACAGGCCGCTGACTTTGAGGAACAAGCGGGTGGTGGTCGACCAAGCCACATCGTTCAGATCGCCGGTCACAATCGCCGGGAACCTCGATTTGGCAACACTTTTGCCCACCATGACCAGTTCGGCGTCACGATCTTCCGACTCGTCATTCTCGGTGGGACTTGGCGGCATCGGGTGCACGCAGTGCAGGCGCACCTGCGGCCCTTGCGGCAAATGCACCATCATGTGCATCGACGGAATCTCTTTATCCACCAGGTACTGAATTTCCGCATCGCTGAGTTTCAGCCGCGAATAAACATGCATGCCGTAAAGATTATCCTGCGGGCATTTCAAACTGTGAGGATAATCCTGTTCCAGCGGCGCCAGCCGCTGCTCCCACCAACTGTCGGTTTCCACCACCACCAGTACGTCCGGCCGTTCGGTCGCCACCAGCGCCAGCAGTTTATCCGCCTGCCGATTGGGGGTTAACACATTGCACACCAGAAGGCGCAAACGCGGCTTGTGTTGGTAGCCGGTAAAATCCACTACCTGGGGCTTGCTCAGTCGGGTATAAGGGAAGATCCATACCCCCTGATACACTACACAGGCCAGGTTCACCGCTATCATGCCCCACACCAACGACGAGGGCAGGGGCAGAAAAAGCAGGTTAAGCAGTAACACCGATAATGACAGCGCCAGTATTTGCAGGCGTGGAAAATCCCATACCCGAATCCACCAGGCTGTATGCTTTGAGAGTGGCGCAATGGTCACCAGCGCCAGCAAAAGCGTCAGTATGGCGGTAATCCCTGTCACGTTTATTTCCTCATCATCCCCCAGGCCGGTCGGGCTGACGGCCTCTCTGGCCGCCCGACCGGGCGGCAGCCAAAGAGTGCCATAAAAAGCGCCCGCCCCGCCAGCAGGCGCTAGGGAATAATCCTTCTGCGCCGAAACTCGTCAAACAGCGTGAAGAACATCGTTTCGGTTTCGACAAATTGGATGAAACCAAAGCGCCTCGCCTTGCTGCCGTCGGCAAACATGTCGTAGTCCCACGAGAAAACAAAATCGGCAAAGCGCCAGCCGGTCACCGCATGGTAATCAGTCACCGCCAAATCATGCTGCTGCGCGAGGGTCTCCCACAACGCGGTTTTATCCGCCATCATCTGTTCCAGCGGCATCGGCAGTGGCGGCGCCGTCTCCAGACCAAAATAATCGGCAATTTTCGGCCACATCTCGCTCCAACGGAACAGATCGCCATTATTGATGTTAAACGCCTGATTGGCCGCTGCAGGCTCGGTCGCCGCCCACAGCGTAGCCTGCGCCAGCAGGCCGGCATCGGTCATTTCCAACAGGCTGTGGTAAGCCACCGGTTTGCCGGGAAAACGCAGCGGCAGCCCCAGCGCCTTGCTGATTGAGGCATAAACGGCAATGGTCAGCGCCAGGTTCATTGGATTGCCGAGCGAAAACCCGCCGACCACGCTGGGGCGAATCGCGCTCCAGCGCCAGCGTTTGCCCTGCTGTCGCCGTTCAAGGTGGTTTTGCTGATCCACGTTGAACTCCGGTGGCATATGCCCGGCGTCACTTTCACGCGCCGGGGTTTTAAATGGCCCCAGATGCGCACCATAAACCTTGTAGCCCTGCATCAGGCTGATGTGCTCCAGCCCTTGCGCTACCGGCTCCACCGCGTCTACCACGTTCGTCAACATCGCCAGATTCGGTGCCACCAGCCCCGCCCAGTCCGGCGCGTCCTGATAAGCGGCGTAGAAAATGTGGCTGACCTGCGTTAGAGGTTGCAGCGCGTCGCGCGTCGCCTGTGCATCCAGCAGATCAACCGCCAGATAACGCACTTGCGGCCGGTCCACGCCACCGCGCCGCGACAGGCCGACCACTTGCCAACCCTGCACGACCAGTTCCTCAATCAGTTTATGGCCGATGACACCATTAGCGCCGACCACCAGCGCCAGTTTGCCGCTTTGCATGCTCTCTCTCCTGCCATGTATGGATGCACCTACTGTGATCGATTAGCAAAGCTTGCGGTAGACGCTATTTTTAACTAACACTTATAAGCAAACCCTATAAATGGAGCATCGATGGACAAGCTGAGCGCCATGAAGACTTTTGTCCGCGTAGCGGAGCTGGGCAGCCTCTCGGCGGCGGCCCGCGATCTGGGGTTAACGCAACCGGCGGTCAGCCAGCAGATCGCAGGGCTGGAACAGCAATTGGGTACGCAATTGCTGTTTCGCAGCACCCGCGCCGTCTCCCTGACCGATGCCGGCGGTGGTTATTACCGGCAAATCAAACCGATTTTAGCGGCGGTAGACGAAGCGGAAGAGGCGCTGCACGGCCTGAACCAGCGGTTGCAAGGAAACTTACGCATTCATGCCCCCACGGGGTTCGGCCAGCAGCATCTGACGCCGCTGGCGATTGCCTTTCAACAGCGCCATCCGGAGCTGAATATTGAGTTACTGCTGGACGATCGTCGGGCGGATGTCATCGGCGAGAGCATTGACGTAGCGATTCGCTTTGGCGAACTGAGCGCGCCGGGTACGGTGGCACGGCGGTTGGGGGAATTACAGCGCATTCTCGTGGCCTCGCCGGCTTATCTGGCGGCGCATGGCACACCGCAAACGCCGCCCGCGCTGGCGGTCCATGCGCATATTCGCTACAGCGGCCTTAGCGACGGCGATGCGCTGACGTTAATCGGCCCTCAGGGCGCCGAGATGGTGAATGTGCGGCCGGTATTCCGCGCCAACAACACCTTCTCGCTGCTGGCCGCCATCGAGTATGGTTTGGGCATCGGTGGTGCGCAACGGCCGCTGATTGGCCGGCAATTGGCGGCAGGCACGCTGGTACAGGTATTGCCTGCCTGGCACTATCCGCCGATGGCGCTGCATGCCGTTTATCCCGCCGCGCGGTTTATTCCCGGCAAAGTGCGGGCATGGGTAGATTATTTGCTGAAAGCGTTGGAGGGCATTGAAGGCATTAGGCTAAACAAGGCCCCCGACCCGATGCCGGGGGCCTAAGCGTTATTTGAACAGCTTACCGACCATATCGCCCAGTTCGTCGCTGTCCTGCTGCACTTCGCCATTTGGCGATGCGGCGTCAGTCACCGACGGCAGGAACTGCGCGATGGTGCTGGAAGCCTGAGCAGGATCGATCCCCAGCTTTTCGGCCAACTGGTTGATGGCATCGCTGCCCAGCGCCTGCTGAACGTGATCGCCACTGATCGGCTGGTTTTCACCGTTGCCCAACCATGAGCCGACCACATCGCCGAATTGCCCCTGGCGGAACTTGTCCAAAATCGCCTGCAGGCCGCCTTGCTGCTCGACCCATTGCATGATAGCGACGTAATCCAGGCCTTTGCCACCGTTAGCTCCGCCACCCAGAATACTGCCCAATACGTTATCAAACAGACCCATGGTCATCCCCTTCTGGCCGCCGACCCAGGCCGCGCGACCGCTATGATTTAACGAAAAAGGGTCGCCGCAGCGACCCTGTTGATCAGCATCTGACTAGCTTCTGACCTTTCTGTAGACAAAAAGTACCACCAGGGCACCGATTATTGCGACAACGAAGCTGCCCAGGTTAAAGCCATCTACGCGACCCATACCGAAGAAGGTACTGATATAGCCGCCAACTACCGCACCGATGACCCCGAGGATAACAGTCACGATAAAGCCACCGCCGTCCTTGCCCGGCATGATCCATTTAGCCAGGATACCGGCGATTAAACCAAAAATGATCCAGGAAATGATGCCCATTTTTACTCTCCCTATTTACTTTTTGCCTAAAAGAAAACCTATCACCAGGCCCACAACGGCGCCGGCGCCAACCCCAGCCCAGGGGTTGTCCTTAATGTAAGAACAGGAGTGACCGGCAACGTCTTTCAAACCGGCCCGCACTTCACATGCGGCAGATTTTGCACTGCCACACAGCTGTTCCACATTGTCTTTAACGTCATTTTTAACTGACATTTCATATCCTTAAGTTAACATAGCCGAAAAATTCACACCTATGTTTCCCTATGCTTGCCGTTACCGGCAGCGCGATACAGGGTGATTCGCGACAAATACGCAGCTTCACACTGTTACTATAGTCAAATATCAGCAGTTTACACATTTCCGTCTGTCTGAATTTACCTGTATAAAAAATAATCAAATTCATCTGACTGTCATTTCCGCGGGCTATACTTGAAGTGAATATTTCCGCTGGAGATAGGCAATGAACAATACGCCATTCATGCTGATACTGGCTGTCATCTACACCTTTGCCGCCTTCTGGGATGGGTCTGCCGCGCAGTTGCTGATGTAATCTCGCGCCCCGATTCAACTTTCGCAAAACGGCTTGATTAAGCAGCTGAACCACTCGGCAAACGCCGTGAAACGCGCCGAACGTTGACGTCGGTGGGGGTAAAGCAACGCAATGCTCATCGCCGATGGCCGGGCTTGCGGCAAAATCTCTCGCAGGCTGCCGTCATCCAGATGATGCTGTAGATCAAACCGCGGGTTCTGAATCATTCCCAACCCTTCCAGACAGCAGCCGATATAATTTTCCGCATTGTTGACCGTCACCCGGCTACGCAGCGTTTTTTCAACCGATTGCCCACCCTGCTCCCACTGCCAGGTCTCCGCGCCCGCCAGATTGGGCTGCGCGTACCCCACCACCCAGTGATCGTCCAGTTGATCGGTATGCTCCGGCGTCCCGTAGCGCCGCAAATAATCCGGGCTGGCGCAGTTGATCATGCTCAAACGACCAAGTGGCTGGCTGACCAGGCTACTGTCACTGAGGCTGCCGACACGCACCACGCAGTCTACCCCCTCCTGAATCAAATCGATCGAGCGGTCGCTGGCGCTAAGGAAGAGTTGAATATCGGGGTATTGCAGGAAAAAATCAGGCAGCGCCGGCACGATTATTCGCCGGGCAATGCGGCTGGGTACATCGACCGTCAAGCGGCCGCCTATCGGCCCGTTTTTCTGCTGAAACAGCGCGTCCAGCGCGTTCACGTCGAACAGCAGGCTGCGCGCTTTGTCGAGCAGCAGTTCGCCGTCGCTGGTCAACTGTACCTTGCGGGTAGTGCGATGAAACAGGCGCGCGCCCATTTCATGTTCCAACTGTTGGATCGCCGCCGACACCGTGGTTTTTGGCATCAGCAGGATATGTGAAGCGCGGATAAAACTGCCCACCTCGGCAACCTGGATAAAAACCCGTAATCTCCCTATCTTATCCACCGGCTGTGCATCCTGAAAAATAGCTGCGGCGGTTTGCCGCAGCAAATTGATATTAACGGGTAGTATAGCCACCGTTGGCGAACAACGTCTGCCCGGTGATCCACCAGCCGTCGGTGACCAAAAACTTGACGATAGGCGCGATATCCTCAATATCGGTCAGGCCGGTTTTCGAGAACTTGCTCAACGCGGCGGCACCGCTATGGTATTCCACCGCGTCCTTGCTTTCCTGCCCGTAGAAGAACGGCGTATCCATCGGGCCGGGGCCGATGGCGTTCACGCTGATGCCACGCTCGCCAAACTCCTTGGAAGCCGCGCGAGTAAAGTGTTCCACCGGTGCCTTACTGCCGGGGTATACCGCATAAAACGGCGTATAGGCCGCCAGCAGCGAACTGACGATGGTCACGATACGGCCATTGTCCGCCAGGTGTTTGCCTGCTTGCTGAATGAAAAAGAATGCCGCTTTGGCATTGACGTCAAAACTGGTGTCGTAATCCGCCTCAGTCACCTCGGCGATCGGCTTTTTGATCACCAGACCGGCGGTATTGATCGCAATATCCACCTTACCGAACGCCTTGATCCCTTCCTCAAACAGATGCGCCACGTTGGCTGGCCGGGTCAGATCGCCCTGCACCGCTATCGCCTGCGCCCCCGTCGCTTTCACTGCAGCCAGGGTTTCTTCCGCCGCCGCACGGGTCGCGTCGCTGTTGTAATGCACCACTATGGCCGCCGCGCCGTTGGCCGCCAAATCGCGTGCTACCAGGCCGCCCAGGTTCTTCGCGCCACCGGCGATCAACACCACTTTTCCATTCAAAGATTGCTTACTCATGACCATGACTCCGTTAGTGAAAGTTGCAATGAGTATAGGAAGCCTGACCACTCAGATAATCTGTCCAAATTGGGATGAATCATCCCACTTTTTCGCTCAATCTGTTTGGCCGCGTACCAAAGCGCCAGAGCGTGATCGTCCACCGGGCATTCACCGCGAATCGCACTACACTTGTAAGTCACCTGCGGCAATAGTTGCCCGGCGAAATTATTTATCCCCGCCCACGGGCCGGTTTACAGCCTGACGGGCCATAACCGAGGTCAATGTCATGTTGATTCAACCCTATTTATTTTTTAACGGTAATTGCGAGCAAGCGGTGAATTTCTACGCCCAGCAACTGGGCGGTAAAATTGAAATGATCATGCGTTACAAGGAGATGCCCGAGGAAGCAAAACAAGGTGGCCCACAGGATGCCGATCCGGAATCCATCATGCATGCAAGGTTGCTGATTGGTGAAAGCGCGCTGATGGCCTCCGACGGCTGCCCGCAGGATGGCGCCGACGCGTCACATAAAGGATTTTCCCTGTCGCTCAACCCAAAAGACGTGGAACAAGGGCGTGAACTGTTTGAAAAGCTGTCGCAGGGCGGACAGGTAACCCTGCCTTATGGGCCCACTTTTTGGGCCAAGGGGTTTGGCATGCTGACCGACCAATTTGGCGTCAATTGGATGATTAACGTTGAATAATCCCACGCCATCGCGGTGCCCGCGGCCTCTGGCGGACACCGCGCCTTCGGCAATCAGCTATAGTGATGCCAGTCGTAGGCTGCCATGGCGAACAGGATAAACAGCCCCGCCAGCAGCACCAGCCCCAAACGCCAGTAAGGCGATTTACGCCGCCGCCAGGCAAAAAATATCATCACCGCCAGCACGCCCAACGTGACCGGGTAATACACCGCCAGCGTCAGTAAAGTAATAATGATGGTGTCAGACACACTTGCGATCCTCTGGTTTCCGGGCGGTTTTGGACGAATTGTAACATCTGCCGAGGGTAACTTGTTTAAGGGAGTAGTGGTCAGCAGAATTAACGAATAAGATGTAAGATAGTTCTTAACTTTATTTAAAAATCACATAATAAAAAGGGTTACATGACACAGCAGCAACCGCAGGATGCCGATCTGCCGCACAGCGGTAAAAATTCCCCGTTATTATTTCAGGCTGGCGTGTTTGTCATCATCGTTGCCGCCACGCTGATTCTGTTTAACGTCTGGCAAATTTGGAATGCGCATCAGCGCGATCTGAAAAGCGCCGAATATGAATCCGCCAATCTGGCACGCTCTCTGGCGCAACATGCCGATGACACTTTCTTGCAAGTAGACAGTACGCTGTCCGATCTGACCGAACGCATTCAAACCGACGGGCTGGGCCAACCGCAGCAATTGCGGCTGCAAAAGTTGATGCAAGGACAGGTCGGCAATCTGCCTCAGTTGCATGGCCTGTTTATTTATGATGCGCACGGCAGCTGGATAGTCACCTCTTCAGGAAAGTTCGTGCAGGGCGCCAACAATGCTGATCGCGAGTATTTCAAATACCACCTCGAGCACAACAGCAACGCGATTTATATCGGCAAGGTGGTGCGCAGCCGTTCAACCGGCGATTTGATCATTCCGGTGTCACGCCGTTTAAATCACCCGGACGGCAGTTTTGCCGGCGTGGTGCTGGCGACGCTGTACGTCGATTATTTCCGCCAATTTTACGACACCTTTGCGCTTAACAGCGATGCCGCGCTCAGCCTGCTGCTGGCGGATGGCACCATCCTCTACCGCCGCCCTTATTCCGCCGCGTCGATCGGCAAAAATATTTCTCAGGGCGTCTTGTTCCGCGAAATTCTGCCACATTCCGAATTCGGCAATGCCACCATCACCTCGCTGTACGACAAGGTGGAAAGGATTTACGGCTATTCAAGGGTCAGCCGCTATCCGTTGGTGATCACCGCCGGACTGTCGAAGGAAGACGCGCTGGCCGACTGGCGCAACGATTCCGGCCTGTTTGTGGCCGGAGGCGCCACGCTGCTGGCCATTCTGTTGGCGCTGGGGCTGGTGTTGATGCGGCAGATAAACCATAGCGTACGCACAGAAGCCGAACTGATGCGCACCCGCGATCAGCTCACCAGCATCAACCTGCGGCTTGAAGAGCTGGCGTTGCTGGATGGCCTGACCGGGCTGGCCAATCGCCGCCAATTTGATATCGCCTTAAAGAACGAACTGGCGCGCGCGGCGCGAAACTACCGCAGCGTGGCGCTGCTGATGCTGGATATCGACTATTTCAAACAGTTCAACGATATCTACGGCCACGTCGCCGGCGACCAATGCTTGCAGCAGATCGGACAAATGCTCAAGGGGCTGGCCAGCCGCAGCAATGACATCATGGCCCGCTATGGCGGCGAAGAAATGAGCATCATATTGCCGGACACCGACGCTCAGGGGGCGCTGATTTTCGCCGAACGCGTGATGCAGGCGGTGCGTGAACTGAAGATACCGCATCAGGGGAATCCGCACGACGTTATCACCCTCAGCATTGGCATCTGCGCCAAAGTGCCGCATATGTACAACGACACGCCAATTGGTTTTATCAATATGGCGGACAGCGCGCTGTATCAGGCCAAAAAAGAGGGTAAAAACCGCATCGTCTGCAATAGCGCGGCGGTTTAACCCAGTCCCACGGTGATACATGACCGGCAATCTGTTGCCGGTCAGCTTACCGCCCCAACGTCGCCCTCCTGGCACGCCACCAGCGTCAAAATGCTGTACAGCGCCACCGCCTGCTGATGCTGATTCAACACCTGAACATCCCACACCACTACCCCATGCGGGCGATCCTCTGCGGTTTTCTGCGGCTTGCGGATTTTCTTTTTGCAGGTCAGGCGTACCTGGAGCGTATCGCCGATTTTCACCGGTTCGATAAAGCGCAGGTTTTCCATGCCATAGTTGGCGATCACCGGCCCCACACCCGGGTCGACAAACAGCCCGGCGGCGGCTGAAACCACAAAATAGCCGTGCGCTACCCGCTCGCCAAACAGCGATTCGGCGGCGCCGATCTTGTCCATGTGGGCGTAGAAATGATCGCCGCTCAAGCAGGCAAAATTCACGATATCGGATTCGGTCACGGTGCGGCGGGCAGTCAGCAGGCTTTCGCCCAGTTGCAGCTGCTCAAAGTATTTGCGGAACGGATGAACCGGATCCTCAATCACCGTCGCCCCGCGCACCCACTCGCGGCCAATCGCCGCCAGCATCGCCGGGCTGCCCTGGATGGCGGTGCGTTGCATATAGTGCTTCACCGCACGCAACCCACCCAACTCCTCGCCCCCACCGGCGCGCCCTGGCCCGCCGTGCATCAGCATCGGCAGCGGTGAACCGTGGCCGGTGGATTCCACGGCCGCGTGGCGATCCAGGATCAGCATACGGCCGTGGGCACAGGCGGTGGCGCGGATAAAGCGCGTTGCCAACGCCTCATCGGCAGTCACCAATGACCCCACCAGGCTGCCCTGGCCCAACAGCGCCAGTTCAATCGCCTGCTCGGTCTGTTGATACGGCATCAGCGTCGCCACCGGCCCGAAAGCCTCGGTGCCATGTACCGCCTGATGCGAAAACGGATCGGGGCAATACAGCAGCGTGGCCGGATAAAACGCGCCGTTCTGCGCCCCTTCACCGACCAGTTCCAGCTTATTGAGCGCCGCACCGCACAGCGGTTCGCAGCCGTGGTGCAGCAGGAATTCCACCTTTTGCTGCACATCATCGCGCTGCTCGCGGCTGACCAGCGCCCCCATGCGCACCTGCTCCAGTTTGGGATCGCCCACCGTTACCCCGGCCAGCCGTTGCAGTAGCGCCTGTTGCACCTCAACCACCCGCTTCGCCGGCACGATAATCCGCCGGATAGCTGTGCATTTCTGCCCGGCCTTGGCGGTCATTTCACGGCACACCTCCTTGATGAACAGCGCGAACTCCGGCATTTGCGGCGTGACGTCCTCCCCCAGCACGCAGCAGTTAAGCGAATCGGCCTCCATAGTGAAAGCGATAGATTTTGCCAACAGGCGCGGATGTGCACGCAGGTGTTGACCAGTCTGCGCCGAGCCGGTGAAGGTCACAGCGTCCTGATAATCCAGGTGATCGAACATGTCGCCGATACCGCCGCACACCAACTGCAAAGCCCCCTCCGGCACCAGCCCGCTGTCGATAATCAACCTGACCATCGCCTGTGTCAGCTGCGCGGTGGCCGTCGCCGGTTTAATGATGGCCGGCATGCCCGCCAGCCAGGTCGGCGCCAGTTTTTCCAGCATCCCCCAGCAGGGGAAGTTAAAGGCGTTGATATGCAGCGCCACGCCCGGCCGCGAGGTCAGCACGTGGCGAGCGGCGAACTGCGCCTGTTTGGATAATGAAATCGGCTCGTCCTCCGGCCACAGGGTATCGTCCGGCAGTTCACGTCCCGCCATGCCGGCATAGGCGAACAGCGTCGCGATGCCGCCTTCGATGTCCACCCAGCCGTCGCTGCGCGTGGCGCCGGTCTGGTATGAAATCTCATACAACGCCTCTTTGTGCGCCAGCAGGTGTTTAGCCACTGCCTTCATCATTTGCGCGCGCTGCTGGAATGTCATCTGCGCCAGCGCCCTGCCGCCTTTATTGCGCGCATAGTCCAGGCTGGCGGCCAGCGACAAGCCGTCGGAACAAACCTGATACAGCGGTTCGCCGGTAATGGCGTGATGGATTTCGCGGGCTTGCCCTTGGCCGAACACCCAGCCGCCAGAAAGGTAACTGTGTAACTGCTGCATGTACATCTCCGGAATTCATAAATTTACACTAGATAGCTTAATTACGTATCACATATTGTCCAGTTTGTGCCCGTTCAAAATTTAACAAAAGCCAAACAACATGACCGCAGCGCGAGCCAAACACATCGAAAACACGCTCGAACTGATTTTATAAAAGCATATAAAACAATTAATTAATGAACATCATTGTGAGTGGCATCGCAAAACCACATACAGGACCTTTGATTTTTTTGTTATCAGTTTGTAGCCTTAAGGTGATAAAACGTGATTCACATTTTTATGTTCAATGTGAAAAATACGAATCATCAAGAGGCAAGCATGACAACTGACGCGCAATATCAGCAGCACTTCGACGCCAAGATTGCGGCGGATACCGCCATCGAAGCCAAAGACTGGATGCCGGACGCCTATCGCCAAAACCTGATCCGCCAGATTGGCCAACACGCCCATTCCGAAGTGGTCGGCATGTTGCCGGAAGCCAACTGGCTGACGCGGGCACCGACCCTGCGCCGCAAGGCGGTGTTGCTGGCCAAGGTACAGGACGAAGCCGGACACGGTCTGTACCTGTACAGCGCCGCCGAAACCCTGGGCTGCTCGCGCCAGGAGATCTACCAAAAAATGCTCGACGGCAAGATGAAGTATTCCTCCATCTTCAACTACCCGACGCTCAACTGGGCGGATATCGGGGTGATTGGCTGGCTGGTCGACGGCGCAGCCATCGTCAATCAGGTGGCGCTGTGCCGTGCCTCTTACGGCCCCTATGCACGGGCGATGGTGAAAATCTGCAAAGAAGAAAGCTTCCACCAGCGCCAGGGTTACGAAGCGGTGATGGCGATGGCTAACGGCAGCGAGCAGCAAAAAGCCATGCTGCAGGACGCCATTAATCGCTTTTGGTGGCCGGTGCTGATGATGTTCGGCCCAAGCGACACCGACTCACCGCACAGCGCGCAAAGCATGGCGTGGAAGATCAAGCGCCACAGCAACGACGAGCTGCGGCAGAAATTTGTCGACAACACCGTGCCGCAGTTGGAAGCGCTGGGCATGACCGCACCCGATGCCGAGTTGGCCTGGGACGACGCTGCCGGTCACTACCGCTTCGGCGCTATCGACTGGAGCGAGTTGCACGAGGTGATCAAGGGACGCGGACAATGCAACCACGAACGCCTGCAGGCCAAGCGCCGCGCCTGGGACGACGGCGCCTGGGTGCGTGAAGGCGCGCTGGCCCACGCGACGAAAAGCGCCGCCACCGCCGCATAAAGAAGGAATCGAAAATGACTCACGCTGAATGGCCATTGTATGAAGTGTTTATTCGCAGCAAACAAGGGTTGGCGCACCGCCATGTCGGCAGCTTGCATGCCGCCGATGACCAAATGGCGCTGGAAAATGCCCGCGATGCCTATACCCGGCGCAGCGAAGGTTGCTCAATCTGGGTGGTGCAATCGAGCCATCTGATCGCTTCGCAGCCGGAAGATCGCGGGGCGTTCTTCGATCCGTCCAATGACAAGATCTACCGTCACCCGACGTTCTACACCATTCCCGACGGCATCAAGAACATGTAGAGGCGGCCATGACCTTTAACGATCCGCGAATCACCTATGTACTGCGTCAGAGCGATACGCCGCTGATCCTCGCCCAGCGGCTGTGTGCCTGGTGCGGCCACGCGCCGGAGCTGGAAATCGATCTGGCGCTGGCGAATATCGGCCTGGATCTGCTCGGGCAGGCGCGTCACTTTCTCGGTTATGCCGCCGAACTGGCCGGGCTGCAATACGGCGAAGATCGCCTGGCCTTTGGCCGCGACGAGCGTGAATTCCACAACCTGCTGCTGGCGGAACAGCCGAACGGCGGTTTCAACGACACCCTGGTGCGGCAGTTTTTGCTCGACGCCTACCACGTGCAGTTGCATCAGGCACTGAGCCGCAGCCGTGACCCACAGCTGGCCGCCATCGCCGCCAAATCGCTCAAGGAGGCGGATTATCACCTGCGCTTCAGCCGCGGCTGGATGATTCGCCTGGGCGATGGCAACGCGGTCAGCCATCAAAAAATTCAGCAGGCGCTGGATAACCTGTGGCGCTTTACCGCCGAACTGTTCCATGCCGACGACGTCGAGCTGGAATTGGCGGAACAGGGCATCGCCGCCGACCCGCGTCAGCTTGAGGCACCCTGGCGGGCGCTGGTGGACGACACCCTGCGCCTGGCCACCCTGTCGTTACCGGAAGAACAGGCGTTCCGTCACGGCGGCAAACAGGGGCGGCACAGCGAACATCTCGGCCCGCTGCTGGCAGAAATGCAGTTTCTGCAGCGCGCCTATCCCAACAGCAACTGGTAAAGAGGCCGCCATGAATATCACCCGGCTGCAAGCCGCCGAGATCCCGCAAATCTGGCACTGTCTGCAACAGATCAGCGATCCGGAACTGCCGGTACTGTCGATCACCGATCTGGGTATGGTGCGCGACATAGAGCCGGACGGCGCGGGCTGGCGCATTACCTTTACGCCAACCTATTCCGGTTGCCCCGCCACCGAATTCCTGCTCAACGCCATCGAGCAGCGGCTGGCCGAAGCCGGTTTCAGCCCGGTGAAGGTGGCAATCCGCCTCAGCCCGGCCTGGACCACCGACTGGATGAATGCGGCGGCGCGTGCGCGGTTGCGGGACTACGGCGTCGCGCCGCCGCAAGGCCACACCTGCGATAAACCCGAGGCCCACGGCCCGGTGCCCTGCCCGCGCTGCGGCAGCACCCACAGCGAAAAAATCAGCGAGTTCGGCTCCACCGCCTGCAAGGCACTGTACCGCTGCTGCGAGTGCCGGGAACCGTTCGACTATTTCAAATGCATATAGGCTGTGTCCTGTAATAGTTCGTGAGCGCCCCGAACTATTACAGGGTATAGCCCAGGAGAACACCATGACGCTCTTCCATCGCCTTAACGTCGCCGCCATCGAGCGCGAAACGCCGGACGCCGTGGCCATTACGCTGCGCGTGCCCGACGAGCTGAAAAGTCATTATCGCTACACCCCCGGTCAGCATCTGACGTTAAAGGCGTGGGTCAACGGCGAAGAGCTGCGCCGTTGCTATTCCATTTGCAGCGCCCCGCAGGAAGGGTTGCTGCAGATCGGCGTCAAAGCGATTCATCAGGGGCGTTTCTCCTCGTTCGTCAATCAGATGCTACAGGTCGGCGACGCGCTGGAGGTGATGGTGCCGCAGGGGCGTTTCGGCTATCAGCCGCAGGCGGAAAACTGCGGCAACTATCTGGCGATTGCCGCCGGTTCCGGCATCACGCCGATGCTGTCGATCATCAAGGCCACGCTGCAACTGGAAGCCAACAGCCGCTTCACGCTGATCTACGGCAACCGCAGCAGCCGTTCGGTGATGTTCAAAGAGGCATTGTGCGACCTGAAAAACCGCTATCCGCAGCGCTTCCAACCGCTGTACCTGTTCAGCCAGGAAAGCCTCGACAGCCCGCTGCTCAGCGGCCGTATCGATCGCGAACACCTGACAGCTATCGGCGGCGCATTGCTGGATTACCGCGACTACGACCACGCCTTTATCTGCGGGCCGGAGACGATGATGGACGACGCGCAAACCGTGCTGGAACTGGCCGGCGTACCGGCCGCGCATATCCACAGCGAACGTTTTAACACCAGCGGCATTGCCGCCCGCCCGCTCAACGACGGCAGCCGCAACGCCACCCAGGTGGAGATCCTGCTCGATGGCCGCCGTTTGAATATCGAGGTTGGCGCACAGGACGACAGCATTCTGGACGCGGCGCTGCGCCAGGGCGCCGACCTGCCCTACGCCTGTAAAGGCGGGGTATGCGCAACCTGCAAATGCCGGCTTAAGGCCGGTCAGGTGGAGATGGCCGTCAACTACAGCCTGGAGCCGGATCAACTGGCCGCCGGTTACGTATTGAGTTGCCAATCGTGGCCGCGCGGCGACGGCGTGGTGTTGGACTTTGACGTATAGGAGCCGGTAATGGAAACCCCTTTGATCTTGCAGCAACAGCAGCGACGCGTGGTCACCCTGACGCTGCATCGCCCAGAGGCGCGTAACGCCCTGAGCACCCCGTGCCTGGAACAGTTGGTGTATCGGCTGGAACAGGCCGATGCCGACGCAGGCGTGGGCGCGGTGGTGATAGCCGGTGCCGCGCGCTTCTTTGCTGCGGGCGCCGATCTGCGGGAGCTGCAACAGCAGGACCTGCCCGCAGCACTGGCGGATCGTCGCCCGTTGCTGTGGCAGCGACTGGCGCAGTTCAGTAAACCGCTGCTGGCGGCGGTAAACGGCTACGCGCTCGGTGCCGGCTGCGAGCTGGCGCTGGCCTGCGACCTCATTATCTGCGGCGAAAGCGCCCGCTTTGGCCTGCCGGAAATCACCCTTGGCCTGATACCGGGAGCGGGTGGCACCCAGCGTTTAATTCGCTGCGTCGGGAAATCCCTGGCCTGCCAGATGGTGTTGACCGGTGAAGCTATCAACGCCACTCGCGCGCTGCATGCCGGGCTGGTCAGTGAAGTGTGCGTCGACGCGCTGACGCTGGAACGCGCTCAGCAGATCGCCGAACGCATCAGCTTACAGGCCCCGCTGGCGCTGCGTGCCGCCAAGCAGGCGCTGAAACAGGCGGAAGAAGTCGGCCTCAGCCAGGGGCTGGCCTTTGAACGCCAGCAGTTTGTCGCACTGGCCGCCACCGACGATCGCCGTGAAGGCATCGCCGCCTTCTTCGAAAAACGTACGCCAAACTATCAGGGGCGCTGATTTATGGATAACGCATTGATTCTCACCCACCTCGATGCCGGGGTACTGACCCTGACCCTCAACCGGCCGGACCGGCTGAACAGCTTTAACGACGAGATGCACCACCAGCTCAGCGAGGCGCTGACCCGCGCCGAACGTGACGACGAGGTGCGCTGCTTGCTGATCACCGGGGCCGGACGAGGTTTTTGCGCCGGGCAAGACCTCAACGATCGTAACGTCAGCGTTGAGCAACAGGCACCGGATCTCGGCCTGTCGGTCGAACGTTTCTATAACCCGCTGATCCGCCGCCTGACCGCATTGCCCAAACCTGTGGTGTGCGCCGTCAACGGCGTAGCGGCGGGTGCCGGGGCCGCGTTGGCGTTGGCCTGCGATATCGTGATCGCTGCCGACAACGCCAGCTTTATCCAGTCGTTCTGCCGTCTGGGGCTGGTGCCGGACTCCGGCGGCAGCTGGTTCCTGCCGCGTCTGGCGGGCCATGCCCGCGCCATGGGCATGGCGCTGCTGGGCGACAAGGTCAGCGCACAGCAGGCGTTGGAATGGGGCATGATCTGGCAGGTAGTGGCCGCAGGCGAATTGACCGACCACACCCAAACGCTGGCGCGGCATCTGGCTACCCAGCCGACCTACGGGCTGGGGCTGATAAAAAAAGCTCTCTACAGTTCGGCGACCAACAGCCTCGATCAACAGCTTGAGCTGGAGCGCGATCTCCAGCGCCTCGGCGGCCGCAGCGACGATTATCGCGAAGGCGTCAGCGCCTTCTTCGCCAAACGCACACCCAATTTCAGCGGGAAATAACCATGAGCCTGCCGAACTTCAACGGAACCGTGGCGGTGATTGGCGCGGGCACCATGGGCATCGGCATTGCCCAGGTGGCGGCCCATGCCGGGCATCAGGTGAAACTGTTTGATATCGCCGCAACCGCTGCCCAAAACGCGCTGGACGCCTTAAGCCTGCAATTGCGCCGGCGTGTGGCGGCCGGCAAGGCCGATGCGGAAGTCACTGAGGCGTTGCTGGCACGCATCCAGCCGGTGGATACGCTTGATCAACTGACCGACAGCGCACTGATCATTGAGGCGGTAGCAGAAAAACTGGCGATCAAACAAAACCTGTTTCGGGATCTGGAAGCCCTGTGTTCACCCGCCACGCTGTTTGCCAGCAACACCTCGTCGCTGTCGATTACCGCCATCGGCGGCGCGCTGCAGCATCCGCAACGCCTGGCCGGGCTGCACTTCTTTAACCCGGCACCGCTAATGAAATTGGTGGAGATCGTCAGTGGGCTGGACACCAGCGCCGACACCGTCGCCACCCTGCAAACGCTGGCCCGGCAATGGGGCAAACAGAGCGTGCTGTGCCGCTCCACGCCGGGGTTTATCGTTAACCGCGTGGCGCGACCCTTTTACGCCGAAACCCTGCGTGCGCTGGAAGAACAGGTGGCCGACGTCGCCACGCTCGATGCGGTGATGCGCGATGCCGGCGGTTTCGCCATGGGGCCGCTGCAACTGACCGATCTGATTGGCCAGGATATTAACTATGCCGTCACCGAATCGGTGTTCCAGGCTTTTTTCCAGGACTCGCGATTTACGCCGTCGCTGGTACAGCAAGAGCTGGTGGCCGCCGGGCGTCTGGGCCGCAAAAGCGGCTGCGGCTTTTATCGTTATGACGGCGAACAAGCGTCGCCGACCGCCGTCTGCCTGCCCCTCTCTCAGGCGGAGCCGCCACGCAGCATCAAACTGCACGGCGACGAAGCGGGCGTGGCGTTTTTGGCCGGATTGCTGACGGGAAATGCGGAGGCGATCATACAACCTGGCCAGACCAGCGCCTTTGCCCGGATCGATGAAGTTACATTTATGTTAACAAATGGTAAAACGGCCAGCCAGATTGCCGAGGAAACCGGAACCCCCGTGGTGCTGTTTGATCTGTCTGCCAACTATTCGCAAGCCCCCTGCGTCGCCATCAGCTGCGCAATGCAAAACGACGCACAGCACAGCGATAAGGTGGTACGCCTGCTGCAATCGCTCGGTAAGCAGGTGATTTTACTGCCGGATTACCCTGGCCTGTTGGTGATGCGCACCCTCGCCATGCTGAGCAACGAGGCGCTGGACGTGGTGAATAAAGGCGTCGCCAGCGCCGAAGATACCGACAGCGCCCTGCGCTGCGGCGTCAACTACCCGCACGGTCCACTGGAATGGGGTGCCGCGCTCGGCTGGCGGCAAATCCTCGCTACGCTGGAAAACCTGTATCGCTACTACGGCGAACCGCGCTATCGGCCAATGCCGTTGCTGCGCCACTACGCTTTCCTCTCTTCAGGAGCCGAATGATGAACGCCAATACGCCCCATGCGCTGGCGCAGCGCTGTGCCGAACAGATGTTTCAACAAGATACCTGCGCACAGGCGATGGGTATGCAGGTAGATGATGTCGACGCCGGTTTCGCCAGGGTCAGCATGACCGTTGGCCCGCAGATGCTTAACGGTCACCGGACCTGCCACGGCGGCCAGCTGTTCAGCCTGGCCGATACCGCTTTCGCCTATGCCTGCAACAGCCAGGGGTTGGCTGCGGTGGCGTCCGGTTGCAGCATCGATTTTATCCGCCCGGCGCTGGCGGGCGATCGCCTCACCGCCAGCGCCGAGCTACGTCATCAAGGCAAAACCACCGGGCTGTATGACGTAGAGATCGTCAACCAACGGGGCAAAACCGTCGCCTGGTTTCGCGGCCGCGCGCACCGCCTCGGCCACCCTGTTTTAGGGGCGCTGCCATGAGTCAGGCATTGATTTGCGACGGCGTCCGCACGCCGATGGGCCGCGACGCGCTTTACCCCCAGCGTATCGACGCCGGTCAGGGTATTGCTATGATCATTGAACGGGCATGACACTCCGAGGCTAACTATGACAACCCTTCCACAGCCACTCGACACCATTGAGTTCGCCTCGCGCGATGAAATAGAAACGCTGCAGCTGGAACGCCTGAAATGGACGCTGCATCACGCCTACAACAACGTGCCGATGTATAAACGCAAGTTCGATCAGGCAGGCGTACACCCCGACGATCTCAAACAGCTGAGCGATTTGGCGCGCTTCCCCTATACCACCAAGCAGGATCTGCGCGACAACTACCCGTTTGACACCTTCGCCGTTCCGATGGAACAGGTGGTGCGCATTCACGCCTCGTCGGGCACTACCGGGCGACCGACGGTGGTCGGCTATACCCAACGGGATATCGATAACTGGGCCGATATCGTCGCCCGCAGCCTGCGCGCCGCCGGAGCCACCGCCAAAGACAAGGTGCATGTGGCCTACGGCTATGGCCTGTTCACCGGCGGTCTGGGTGCCCATTACGGCGCAGAGCGGCTCGGGGCGACGGTGATCCCGGTGTCCGGCGGGCAAACCGAAAGGCAGGCACAGCTGATCCTCGATTTCAAACCCGATGTCATCATGGTGACGCCGTCTTATTGCCTGACGCTGATCGACGAACTGGAACGCAAAATGGGTGGCGATGCCCGCAGCTGTTCGCTGCGCCTCGGGGTGTTTGGCGCCGAACCCTGGACCGAGGCATTGCGCCACGAGATCGAGTCCCGTCTGGGCATCAAGGCGCTGGATATTTACGGCCTGTCCGAAGTGATGGGGCCGGGCGTTGCGATGGAGTGCGCCGAAAGCGGCGGCGGTTCGACCATCTGGGAAGACCACTTCCTGCCGGAGATCATCTGCCCGGAGAGCGGCGAAGTCCTGCCGGACGGCCAGCACGGCGAACTGGTGTTCACCACCCTGACCAAAGAGGCGCTGCCGGTGATCCGCTACCGCACCCGCGACCTCACCCGCCTGCTGCCGGGCGATGCGCGCCAGATGCGGCGCATGGGGAAAATCACCGGCCGTTCGGACGACATGCTGATCATTCGCGGCGTCAACGTGTTCCCGTCGCAGGTGGAAGAGCAAATTATGCAGTTCGAACAGCTGTCGCCGCACTACCAGTTGCAGGTCAGCCGCAGCGGGCATCTGGATACCCTGGCGGTACGCGTTGAGCTGAAAGAGTCGGCGCTCAGTCTCAGCCACCAGCAGCGCTGCGAGATCTGCCACCAGTTGCGTCATCATATCAAATCGATTATCGGCGTCAGCACCGACGTCAGCATCGCCAACTGCGGCGATATCCCGCGTTCGGAAGGCAAGGCCCAGCGCGTGGTCGATCTGCGGCCGCGCTAATTCAGCTGGCGTCACGGATGACGCCTCAATGAATTGTGTTAATGTTGTGTCTCATCGACGGCTAACCCATGGAGAAATATGGAACATAAACTGGATGAGTTTATTCGCCATGCTGTAGACGCCCAGCCGATCAGCGGCACTTCACTGATTATCTCCCTGTATGGCGATGCACTCAGCCATCGCGGTGGCGAGGTGTGGCTCGGCAGTCTGAGCGCGCTGCTGGAGGCGCTGGGTTTCGGCGATCGCTTCGTGCGCACCTCGGTGTTCCGTCTGCAAAAAGAGGGTTGGTTGGCGGTGGAGAAAATAGGCCGACGCAGTTTTTATCGAGTGACCGATCAGGGCATGCGCCAGTTCCGCCACGCAGAGTCGAAAATCTACCTCAGCGAACCGCCGGCCTGGGACGGCAAATGGGATTTATTGCTGCTGGAAAGCGCGGAAAAAAGCGAGCGGGCACGGCTGAAAAAAGAGCTGGGCTGGCTGGGTTTCGGCCAGATCGCCAATAACCTGATGGCGGCCCCCACCCACGCGCAAACCGACGTGACGGCACTGCTCGGCGAGCTTAACGCCAGCGAGCAGGTGATCTATTTCCGCGCCGACTACCCGTACAACCGTTCCGAACCTGCCCTGCAACAGTTGGTGGCTACCTGCTGGTCTCTGGCTGACGTGGCTGCCGGTTATCACGAGTTTATCGTCTCCTTCCGCCCGCTGATGCAACTGCTGCGCGAAGCCGACGACGCTCTGCTGACGCCCCAGCGTTGCTTCCAGATTAAGCTATTATTGATCCACTTCTTCCGCCGCGTGGCGCTGAAAGATCCGCTGCTGCCGGACGCCCTGTTACCGGCGCAGTGGGAGGGGCAAATCGCCCGCAATTTGTGCATCAACATTTATCAGCGGGTAGACCGCGCCGCGACCGACTATGTCAGCGCGCTGGCGGAAACCACTATCGGTTCCCTGCCCGCCCCGGCAGCAAGTTATTACCGGCGCTTTGGCGGCCTGCCACGCGATACTCTTAAGGAAATTTAGCTATGCCTGTGTATCAGATTGACGGCCTGACGCCGGTGGTAGATCCGAGCAGCTACGTGCATCCGACGGCGGTGCTGATTGGCGACGTGATTATCGGCAAGCAGGTCTATATTGGCCCGAACGCCAGCCTGCGCGGCGATTTTGGCCGGCTGGTTATCTGCGACGGCGCCAACATTCAGGACAATTGCGTGATGCACGGCTTTCCGCAGCAGGACACCGTAGTCGAGGAAGACGGCCATATCGGCCACGGCGCAATCCTGCACGGGTGCCGCATCCGTCGCAACGCCATGGTCGGCATGAACGCGGTGATCATGGACGGCGCAGAGATTGGCGAGAACAGCATCGTCGGCGCAATGGCTTTCGTGAAGGCGGCGGCGGTGATTGAGGCCAATAAACTGGTACTCGGCAGCCCGGCGCGGGTACTGCGCGACCTGACCGAACAGGAGCTGGCGTGGAAAGTGACCGGCACGCGTGAATATCATGATCTGGTGCTGCGCTGCAAATCCACGCTGAACGAGGTCGAACCGCTGGCCGAAGTGGAGCCCGGCCGCCAGCGCCTGAGCTTTGGCGATCACCTGCTCCCCAAAAGCCAACTTTAAACGGGGCGTGCTACCGCATTCCGCTCAAAAGTGGTTTACAGTTAATACCCTGTATCGCCACTGAATCCTGGACCGGAATCCATGCCAAGAACCGCCAAAACCGTTGAAATCCCCGCCATCGGCGAACTTGACCGAAACGCGGGGCAGCTCAGCCTCCAGCTTGCCCAAGCGTTGCGGGCCGCCATTCATAAAGGCGAGCTGAAAGCAGGCGATCTGCTGCCCTCGACGCGGGTGCTGTCGGGCGCATTGCAACTCGCCAGAGGTACGGTGCTGGCCGCCTTTGAGCAGCTAACCGCCGAAGGGTTTCTGGAAGCGCTGCCCGGTTCGGGCACCCGCGTGGCCCTGTCGCTCAATCGCAAAACCCCGCCACCGGCCAAAAAACCGCAGGCCTGCGACATTCCCCTGACCGCCCAGGCGCAGGCGCTGGCGCAATTCTCCGCCCAACGGGCGCCCCTGCCACCGGTCCCTTTCACCGTCTCTGTACCGATCAATGATACTGCCCCCGATGACGTCTGGCGCCGGCTCGGCAACCGGATCCGCGCCCGGGGGCCTGGTGCCCCATCAGGCTACGGTGACCCTCTTGGCGAGTTGCCGCTGCGTAAAGCAGTCTGTGAATACGTGCGAAAATCGCGTTCGGTGCTCTGTACGCCAGAACAAGTGATCATCACCTCCGGCACCCAGCAGGGGCTTTATCTCGCCACGCAAATCCTGCTGGACGCCGGCGATGCAGCCTGGGTTGAGAACCCCGCCTACCGCGGTATTACCGCTATCTTTGACAACCTGCTCAGGGACCGGCACATGGCACGGGTGCCGGTCGATGACCAAGGTATAGACGTGGCGGCGGGCCGAAGAATAGCACCACGGGCCAGGGCCGCTTTTGTCACCCCGTCTCACCAGTATCCGCTGTGCATGCCGATGAGCATGTCGCGCCGGCTTGAGCTGCTGGCCTGGGCGAAAGAGCAAAAAGCCTGGATTGTCGAAGACGATTACGACAGTGAAATGCGCTACGCCGGTCACCCTTTTCCCTCTCTGCAAGGGTTGGATCCCGCCAGAGTCGTCTACCTCGGCACCTTCAGCAAGATCCTGTTCCCGTCATTGCGGCTGGGTTACGCTATCGTCCCGGAACCGCTGCTGGCCGCCTTCTGCGGTGCGCGTGTGCTGATGGACCGCCACCCACCCACCGCCGACCAGCACGTACTGGCCAGCTTTATGGCGCAAGGGCATCTGGATCGTCATATCCGCAGAATGCGCGGCGTCTATGCGGAAAAGCGGCGCGTGCTGACCGACGCCGTCAACGCGCATATTTCGCCGCATCTGGCTACCTTGCTCCCCAGTGACCAGGGGATGCACCGGGTATTGTGGTTGAAAGCGGGACTGGATGACCGGCAAGTGACCGCCGGCGCCGCCGAGGCCGGAGTGGCGGTCAGTGCGCTGTCGCCGATGTACGCCCCCGGCAGCGGAAAAAGCGGGTTGATCCTGGGGCTGGGAGGTTACGACGACGAGGCTATTCACCGCGCCGCCCAAAAGTTGAATCAGGTACTGGTGTCGATAGCGGCCTCTTGAGCATCAGGTTTAAAAGGGCTGCATTGAATTGAAAGGTAATGCAACCCTGCCACTGACTCATTGCTCTTTTCGTGTACCGCGAAACGCCCGGCGCCATTCGCTGGGGCTAATATCGAACCGCGACCGAAAGCGCTGGCGGAAGGACACCGGGGACTGAAAACCCGACAATTCCGCCACGGTCTCTACGCTGTGATCGGTACTTTCAAGCAGTTCCTGACTGCGATGCAACCGTTCGGCATTTAGCCACTCGCCGACGGGGACACCGGTGGCTTTGATAAAATGGCGGGTAAAGGTACGCCGGCTCATATTGACAAATCCCGCCAGCGAATCGAGGTCGTGGGGTTTATCGAGATTGCGACGCAAATAATCCAGCAGTTCGTTGATTTTGTTATCGCGCGTGGTTTCCGGTACCGGACGTTCAATATATTGCGCCTGCCCCCCTTCGCGATAAGGAGGCGTTACCATGCGTCTGGCCACCCGGTTAGCCAGCGTGCTGCCGTAATGTTTACGAACAATGTACAGGCAACAGTCTATTCCCGCCGCGGTGCCGGCCGAGGTAATAAGACGATCGTCATGGGTATAAAGCGCATTGCTATCCAGATGCACTGCGGGAAAACGGCGGGTAAAGTCCCGTTCAAATTCCCAGTGGGTTGCCGCACGACGATGATCCAACAACCCCGCGTAGGCCAGTACGTAAGTTCCCAGACACAGACCCACAACGTCTGCGCCGCGCCGCCACGCGGCTACCAGAGAGGCAAGCAAGGCTTCTGAAGGTTTGCTTTCTGGGTGGTTCCAGAACGGAACAACGACAATATCCGCCGAATCGAGCGCCTCCAGCCCTTCACCAACGTTGATTGATACCCCAATATCAGAATGCACTACGCCAGGATGCTCCGCACAAATATGCAGATCAAACAGCCCCGGTTCCGGCATTGCCTGACCAAAAATGATGCAGGGTACCGAAAAATGGAACGGGCTAAAACCATGGGTGGCAATGACAGCGACGGAAAGTACAGACATAGATTTGGTTCTCGTTTCTCGTCGGCCTATTTTTGTTTACCGGCACACCGCGCCCCCCTTTTCAGCACCAAAGGGCGTTACGCGGTTACCGGGCCGAGAATGTTATCAGAACGTACAGGTTTCACCGTCTGCCGGGATCAGCACGCTGTCCTGAATACCTTTTTCAATGGCATACTCGCGCAGCTCATCACGGCTAAGGATACAGTGGTTAACGGCTTCCATGTGGGAGGCCACGATCATAGCTTGCGGCATAAGCTCATGCGTACGCAGCACATCTTCTTTACCCATAATGATCGCGCCGATCCCGTCAACCTGAGCAAAACCGGTATTTAACACCACCACATCAGGCTTCCAGACGCTCAGGCTGTCCACGTAAGGCTTAACCCAGACGGTATCGCCTGCAATATATAACGTTTTTTCATCGGCGTGCTTGAATACCAGACCACAGGCATCACCCAGCCGAGCAGCGATATCGGGATTAGCATAAGCCTCATCGCTTCCGTGCTGACCGCCAGTTTTGATAATGGTCATGCCCGCAAACTCATTGCTGTCTTCAAGAACGCGCACATTACCGAAACCCTGAGCGCGGATCAATTCGGCATCGCTGTCGTTTTGAGTCAGGATGAGGCTATCTTTTGCCACTTTCTCCTGTGCGGCTTCATCCCAGTGATCCCTATGAGTATGGGTCACAATGATGGCATCGACATTCAGCAGTGCATCAATCGATAGCGGCAGCGCCACCAGAGGATTACGCCGATGGGAACGCGCCGTACCGGCAAAACCGTCCCAAGCCTCTTTGTCAGACAGCATAGGGTCAATCAGAAATTTAGTACCTGCGTATTCAAGCAACAGCGTGGCATTGCGAATTTGGGTCAGTTTCATGCTTTCGGCTCCGAATAGGGGTCGTCTCAACAGGTCGAATGCAGGTTGCTCGGCAATCAAGCACTCTGCTGTAGGTAGAGAAGCCAGTATAGGGAGCACCTGAAAAGAAGGTGAGTAGCCCGAAGGCCAAATAGCGGTGAAATCGGGTCAACCCTCTCGTCCGGCATGGGGCATGACCTGGCCGGATTTAGCGCGAAAAACGCCTGGCGCCGAACACGCAAACCACGACGCCGGCCATCACCGCGATCATCGAAGGTTGGACGGTTTCATGCAGTACCAGCCCCGCCAACGCCAGGCCAAAGAACGGTTGCAGCAATTGCAGTTGCCCCACAGCGGCAATACCGCCCTGCGCCAGGCCGCGATACCAGAAAATAAAACCTATCCACATGCTGAACAGCGAAATATAACCCAGAGAGAACCAGGCCCCGGCGCTCACCCCTGTCCAGGTTGCGGGCACCGCCCAGGCCGCGACCGCCGCCGCCAACGGCAACGCGATCACCAGCGCCCAGGAGATCACCTGCCAGCCGCCAAGCCGGCGGGACAGTACCGCCCCTTCGGCATAGCCCAATCCGCAAAGCAGCACCGCAACCACCATCAGCGCATCACCTGCCCAGGAACCGCCAGAACCCTGGCTCAGTGCGAAAGCGCCAACCAGCAGGCCGCCTACCAGCGAAAAGCCCCAGAAGGCCGCCCTCGGGCGCTCCCCGCCGCGCAAAACGCCGAAACAGGCCGTCGCCAGCGGCAGCAGGCCAATGTAAACCATGGAATGCGCCGAGGTGGTGTGTTGCAAGGCTAACGCCGTCAGCAGCGGAAAACCGATCACCACCCCGACGGCAACAAAAATCAGCGGCGTGATATCAGCGCGCCGAGGCCAACGCTGGCGCATCAACAACAGCGCGCTCAGGGCCAGCAGCGCGGCAATCGTCGCCCTCATCGCCGTCAGGAATACCGGATCAAGCTCCAGCACCGCCACCCGGGTGGCGGGCAAAGAACCGCTAAAAATCAACATCCCCAAAAAACCGTTGACCCACCCCTGCGCCGAACGCGTGGCGCCCGCATGCACCCCGCCAACGTTAACCCCGGTTTTTGCTGTCTGACTTGTCATTCCAATAAGGCTCCACACGCTTCAAAGAGGGGTCATTCTCCGGATAAAGTGGTTTATTGCCAGAGCCACATAGACACATTTTCAGCAGACCGGTTTACTCCGCGCCCGTCGTTTCCACCCGGCCCGGCACGGGCTGGTGACGGCTATAGAAGAAATAGACCGCCGCCAGCAGCAGGGTGAACGGAATGCCAAACCACAGCGTCATTTTGAAAAATTCGGTGAACGCCGTCGAGATCAGCAACGCAGCCATCAAACCGGCCCCCGCCAGCGTAGTGTAGGGGAAGCCCCACATGCGGAATTTCAGGTGGGTTTTGCGGTGCTGACGACGGAAAAACAGATGAGTGACAAAGATCATCAACCAGGTAAAGCAAGCGCCGTACACCGAGATCGACATCATGGCGGCGAACGATTTTTCCGGATAAACCAGGCTCAGCACGATCGACACCACAATGCCGATACAGGACATTGCCAACGCGCTCACCGGTATGCCGCGTTGGCTGACGCGGCCCAGCGCAGCGGGAGCCTGCCCGGCGCGGGAGAGTGAAAACATCATGCGGGTGGTGATGTACAGTTGGCTGTTCATCGCCGACAGCGCGGCCACCAGTACGATGAAGTTGAAGATACCGGCAGCAGCGGGCAAATGGATCACGTTCATCGCCACCAGGAACGGGCTTTCGCCGGTACCGGACTGCCGCCAGGGTACGATCGCCAGCATCAGCGCAATCGACAGCATGTAAAAGATAAACAGCCGCAAAATGGTGCCCTTGAAGGCGGTTTTGACCGCAATCACCGGGTTTTTGGCCTCACCGGCGGCCACCGCAATCATCTCAATGCTCAGGTAACTGAAAATGGAGACGATTACCGCGAACCACATGCCTTTAACGCCAAAGGGGAAGAAACCGCCGTTGTCGGTAAAGTTTTTAACCCCAAAGGCCGGGTTGGCGGAAAAGGCCAAGATGCCGATGCCAATGGCGATAAAGGCCGCAATCGCCACCACCTTGATGGTCGACAGCGCGTACTCCACCTGGCCGAACGACTTGACGCCAATCACATTGATGGCGATCACCGCCGCAGAAAACAGCAGCACCCAGGGCCAGATTGGCGTACCGGGGAACCAGAACTGCATGTACATGCCGATGGCGGTCACTTCGGTGCCTACCGCCAGCACCACGCAAGACCAATAGGAATAGCGCACCAAAAAACCGAACAGCGGGCTGATATAAAACTCGGCGTAGTCGCCAAAAGAACCGGGCGTCGGGTGTTCGGAGGTCATCTCCGCCAGGCATCCCATCAGCAATAACGCCACCACGCCACCGATAAAATAGCTCAGCAATACGCTGGGGCCAGCCATTTGTATGGCGTAGGCGCTGCCGAGAAACAGCCCGGTGCCGATCGCGCCGCCTATCGCCAGCATCGACATCTGCCCGGCGGTGAGCTGCTTTTTCAACCCGCCCTGCCGCCGGGCTATTTCGTCAAAACCTTTTATCTCTTTCATGGCAATGTCCTACCTTGTTCACACAGTGCGGGTGACGTCCAGAATGGCGGCAGTAACGTAATCGACATTATTTTGGTTCAGGCCAGGCAGGCACATGCGGCCGGGCGCCACCAGATAAATGGCATACTCTTGCCGCAGCCGGGCGAGTTGCTGTTGGTTCAGCCCGGTATAGCTGAACATGCCTTTCTGATCGCGGATGCGACGGTGATCCAGCCGTGAACCGCCCAGCTCCAGCCCTGCGGCCAGAACCTGGCGCATCTGCTTAATGCGCTGGCGCATACCGGCCAGTTCACTCTCCCACTGGTGTCGCAGCGCTGCGTCCACCAACAGAGTCTCCACAATCTGGCTGCCGTGGGTCGGCGGGCAGGAGTAACTGCGGCGGATCAGCGTTTTCAAAGCACCCTTCACGTTCACCGCGCTTTGCGGGCTGCCACAGCGCACCGACAGGCCCCCCAGCCGCTGGCCATACAGCGCGACATTTTTAGAAAACGAGTTGGCGACCAAAAATTCCAGATCGGTTTTCAGCGTCTCATGCAATGCAAAGCCGTCTTCTGCCAGGCCGTCGCCAAACCCCTGATAGGCGATATCGAAGAACGGCAGCAGCCGGCGGCGTTGCAGTACTTCGATCGTGGCGCGCCACTGCGCCTGAGTGAGATCGGTGCCGGTCGGGTTGTGGCAACAAGGGTGCAGCAGCACCACGCTGCCTTCCGGCAGGCTGGCGAGCGTATCGAGCATGGCGTCAAAACGCAGGCCGCCGTTGGCCTCATCAAAGTACGGATAGGTGTGAACCTTCAGCCCGGCCCCCTCGAAGATGGCCCAATGGTTGGCCCAGGTCGGGTCAGACACCCAGATATCGCGGCGGGACAAATAGTGGTGGATAAAGTCCGCCGCCAGCTTCAAGGCACCGGAGCCGCCGAGGGTCTGTACCGTGGCGATGGCGGAGGTATCCTGTTCGCCAAACAGCAAACTTTGCACCTGTTGGGTAAACAGCGGCGAACCTTCTATCGGCGGGTAACCGTGGGGAGTGCGCTGTTCAAGCAAGCGCCGTTCGGCCGCTTCAACCGCCTGCATCAGCGGGATCCTGCCCTGCTGATCATAATAAAGGCCAATACCCAGATTCACTTTCTGCGTATTTTCATCCTGTAAATAAGCTTCCATCAACGACATAATAGGATCGGGCGCAGACGCGCCGATATGATTAAACATAGCGATTCCTTAACTCATTATTTAATGAATTTACTGATGAAGGTGATAATTAAATGCGACTCAGGCCGTGGCGCTGACGGTTATTTCTATTTTCATTCCCGGCACTACCAATTTATCGACAATCACGGTTGAGCGATTGGGGTAAGGATAATTAAAGTACTTTTTATAAATATCATCGAGTAATTTAACGTCATTCACATCGGTGAGATAAACAATCACCTGCAATACGTTATCGCTGTGGCTATTGGCCGCTTTCAACGTTTGCGCCAGATTATCGAACGTCAGGGTAATCTGGCTTTCCGGCGCACCGGTTTCAATACTGCCGTCTGGCCTGACCGGGCCGTGGGCAGTGAACAACATGCCCCCGCCTTTGGTGGCCCAGGAAAAGGGTTGCCCAATCTCCGGCAGGCCGGTATCAACGATGCTGCGCATGGCTTATTTCCCCGTGGTGGTTAACTGCCGGATCAGCGCCCCGTCAGCGGCGAACAGCGCATCCAGTACGTTGTAATGATTGGCTCCCGCTACGGCAACCAGCTCAGCCGGCAGGTTTTTCTCCCGCAGCGCAGCGTAATAATGAAGCGACTGCCCTATCAGTTCCGGCAGCTCGGCTGCGCCGTAAAACAGCGTCATGGGTTTTAGCTGTTCAGGAATATGGCGCGCCGGGCTCAGCTGCGTGATTTGCCGCCGGGTCAGTTGCAATTGCCGATTTACGTAAGTGCTTAACAGCGGTTCCAGTTCAAAAATTCCGCTGATGGGCAATACCGCGTCAACAACCGCATGCTGTTGCCAATAACTGGCCAAATGCCCGCCGGCGGAATGGCCGCACAAATAGACCGGCGCGTTTTTTTGCGCTGCCAGCCGCAGTTCAATGGCATCCAGCGCCGTGCCGATTTGCCGGCAAATATCCTCCAGTGTCGCCACCGGCGCCAACGTATATTCCAGCAACACCACGTCAAAGCCCAGCGCCAATGGCACCTCGGCAATAAATGCGAAATCGTCTTTACGGCAAAATTGCCAATAACCGCCGTGAACAAATATTAATGTTCCTTTAGAGGGCACATCAGAATATAACCAATCAAAAACTTCCCGTTCCGAATAACCATAGGCAATATTAAGTTCGCTGCGTACTTGCTGATAAACGGCCTGACTGCGGGTTTGAAATGAGTTCAGGATCTCATTTTCATTGTCTACTGTCGAACCGTTATCGTAACTTCCCGGGACAAGTTTCATATATTAAACTTCGTTTATTATTTAAGATAAGATATGCGTTAACTATTAGCACCGGCCAAAATATTGTCAAGAAGGGAACCGCAGCAATGCGTGCACGGTAAAATAAATCTTATTTTTGCGCCAAATAAGTTTAACCAGTGAAACTTATCGGTATTGATTCACCGGTTTATACCGGCTGAATTTGCGCCAACCGGCTTAATTCTTGCCAGGCGTAGTCCCAGAAGGTGCGCACCTTCAGCGGCATGCGCTGCACGTTCTGCGCCACCAGTTGTACCGGCATCGGCAAGGGTTCATACGCCGGCAGCAAACGCACCAGCGTGCCCGCCGCCAGATCGTCCGCCACCTGATACGACAATAATCGGGCGATGCCCTTGCCCGCCCGCACCGCCAACAGTTGGGTTTCCACCTCGTTGATCAACAGCCGGGGCGTCAGCCGCACCCGCTCGCCATTTTCCTGCGGGCCAAAACGCCATTCGCGCAGCGACGCGCGTTGGGTACCGACAATGGTATCGTGGTCGGTCAACTGCGCCGGGTGTTGCGGTTCACCGCGCCGCGCCAGATAAGCCGGGCTGGCGACCGTAACCCGCGACACCTGCCCCAAACGGCGCGCCACCCGGGAAGAATCCTGCTGATGACCAATGCGCACCGCCACATCCAGCCCTTCGTCGATCAAATCCAGGTTGCGATCGTTGAGCACCATTTCAATCTGCATCTGCGGATAGCGGTCAAGAAACGCCATCACCAGCGGCGCCATGTGTTTGCGCCCGAACTGCACCGGCGAGGTGACGCGCAACAGGCCGGAGAGCTGGCTGTCCGCCGTGTCCAGTACCGCCGAGTCATAGTCATGCAGCAGCAGGCGCGCACGCTCCGCCAGCCGTAAACCCGCCTCGGTCGGTGCCAGCCGCCGGGTGGTGCGCTCCACCAACCGGGCGCCAAAGCGTTGCTCCAGCGAGGCAATCGCACGGGTGATCGCCGGCGCGGAACGCCGTAGCTTGCGCCCGGCCGCAGCCAGGCTGCCGTGCTGAATCACCGCCACAAAGATAGCCAGTTCGTCCAACCGATCCATAGATTCTTCCAAAATGTGAAATTATCAATTTCTACATTGCCGGATTACGCTCACCGCCGGCAAGAGTATGCTGATAAAAATTATTCAGGAGCCTCATCATGCAACCCCTCAAACTGTACGGCACCCCACTTTCCGGCCACGTTCATCGCGTGGCGTTACTGCTGCGCATGCTTAACCTGCCGTACGAATTTATCGAAGCTCCCGCCAGCGTGCGCCAGAGCGAAGCTTTCCGCCATCTTAACCCTCTGGGCCAAATCCCGGTGCTGGTGGACGGCGATTTGGCACTCGCCGACAGCAACGCCATTTTGGTGTATCTGGTCAAACGCTACGCGCCGGGCAGCCACTGGCTGCCGGAAACTCCGCAGGCTTCGGCGCAGGTGCAAGAGTGGTTGTCCAAAGCCGCCGGAGAGGTGCGCTATGGCCCGGCCTCCAGCAGGATGATTGCCCAGTTTTCCGCTCCGGAGGATTATCAGGCTTCGCTGGCGATCGCGGCGCGCTTCCTGCCGCAAATGGAACAGCATCTGGCGGAACGTGAGTTCCTGGCGACGGAACACGCCACTATCGGTGATTTGGCCTGCTACAGTTACGTGGCAGTAGCGCCGGAAGGCGGCATCTCGCTGGCACCCTATCCGGCGATCCGGCGTTGGGTCGCGCGCATCGCCGCTCTGCCCGGTTTCTTCGCCATGCCGGCGCTGCCGGAACCCACCGCGAGGTAACGCTGATGACACAGCCGCTGTTCCACCCCGATGAAGTGCGCGCCCAGGCATTGGCCGGTTTTGATCGCGTGGGTGCCGGTATTTATACCGCCATGCCCGAGCAGCACCGGGAATTCTTCGCCGCGTTGCCTTACCTGTTCGTCGCCACGCTGGACGATCAGGGCTGGCCGGTCGCTACGCTGTTCAGCGGCCCGCCCGGTTTTCTGCGCACGCCGGATGATACCCACCTGCGTATCAGCGCGCCGCGCCGCAACGACGATCCGGCGCAGGCCGCATTGCAAAGCGGCAAACTGGTTGGCGCGTTAGGGCTGGATTTCAGCAACCGCAGGCGCAACCGGGCCAACGGCGTGATTGGTCGCACCGATAAGAACCGCATTGAAATCGAGGTCACGCAAAGCTTTGGCAACTGCCCGCAATATATCCAGCGGCGCGAGCTTTACCCGGTGGCCGCTGATCCTGCGCCGATTGAATATCTTCCTGCGCTGGATGCTGAGGCGCAGGCGCTGATTCGGCGGGCGGACACCTTTTTCGTCGCCAGTTGCGCTCACACCGGGCTGGCGCAGGGCGGCATGGATATATCGCACCGTGGCGGCAAGCCGGGGTTTATCCACCTGACGGACAACAGCCTGTGGATCCCGGACTTTCGCGGCAACCGCTATATGAACACCCTCGGTAATCTGCTGGCCCAACCCCGGGCGGCGCTGCTGTTTATCGATTTCGACAACGGCGATATTTTGCATCTGCAAGGGGAAACGCAGATCCTCTGGCAAACGGATATCGACCACGGAGTGGAGGGGGCGGAACGTTACTGGCGATTTGATATGCACAGTGCGTGGCGTTTCCCGCAGGCTCTGCCCTGGCGCGGCCGCAACCTGGAATACTCCCCGGCCACGCTGAACACCGGGGTGTGGCAGGGGTAAATCGCCATAAAAAACCCCGCATTGGCGGGGTCGGGTTCAATAAGAACTTATAGGCTGTGTTCCGCCATCGAGGTGGCCTGATAGAGCTGCCGAAAATAGCTCAAACGCTCAAAAAACAAACGGCTTTGCGATTCCGACATATTGCCGGCCACCTTGCCGGCATCAATTTCGCGCCCCTGCCACTCCATCAGCGCAATGCTGGAAGCGAGAAAATCCATGTCGCTGCTGTAGGCCGCAAGGTGCCGACTCACTGAATTTACCATTCTGCACACTCCTTTTTGTTATCTCGAAAAGGGTCATATGCTTACTGAGTTCAGTATCGTCCCGGTGACGAGTGTTTTTTGTACAGAAGGTGCGCATGGCAGCAAATGGATGCGGCAAAGTTTGCTAGGGTAAAGAGGAATATTTGAGACAGACCACAGTGTTTGGCATTCTGAAAAGGAAGATAACCGATGAGCACGACCTTCTCCGCCACCCTCAAAGATCCCGCGCTATTTCGCGAAGCAAACTACATCGATGGGCAATGGCTGCAGGCCAAAGACGGCCAGACCATCAAGATCCATAACCCGGCCACGGGCGAGTTGGTCGGCCAGGTGCCGGCCTTTGGCACCGAAGAAACCGCGCAGGCAATAGCCGCCGCCAAAAAAGCCCAGCCGGCCTGGCGTGCGCTGACCGCCAAAGAGCGTGCCGGCAAGCTGCGCCGCCTGTTCGAACTGATGATGGAAAACCAGGACGATCTGGCGCACATCATGACCGCAGAACAGGGCAAACCCCTGGCAGAAAGCCGCGGTGAGATTGCCTATGCGGCTTCGTTTATCGAATGGTTCGCCGAGGAGGGAAAACGCGTTTACGGCGACACCATTCCGCAAAACCTGCCCGGCCGGCGCATTATCGTGCAAAAAGAACCCATCGGGGTATTTGCCGCCATTACGCCGTGGAATTTCCCGGCGGCGATGATCACCCGCAAGGCCGGCCCCGGCTGGGCCGCGGGTTGCACCGGGGTGATCCGCCCCGCCAGCCAGACCCCGTTCTCGGCGCTGGCGATTGCAGTGCTGGCCGAACGCGCCGGTTTACCGGCGGGCGTCTGCAACGTGATTACCGGGCCCAGTAAGGCGATCGGCGGCGAACTGACCGCGAACCCGGACGTACGCAAGCTCTCCTTTACCGGCAGCACCGAGGTGGGCGCGCAGTTGCTGGCCCAGTGTGCGGCTACCATCAAAAAAACCAGCATGGAACTGGGGGGCAATGCGCCCTTTATCGTGTTTGACGATGCCGATCTGGACGCCGCCGTCGCCGGGGCAGTAGCCTCAAAATACCGTAACGCCGGCCAGACCTGCGTGTGCACCAATCGCTTTCTGGTGCAGGAAGGCGTCTACGACGCTTTTGCGGAAAAGCTGAAAGCCGCAGTGGCGAAGCTGAAAGTAGGCAATGGCATGGACGAGGGCGTCACTATCGGCCCCTTGATTAACCGGGAGGCGGTGGAGAAAGTCAGCGAGCATATCGCCGATGCCGTGAAGCGCGGTGCTTCGGTGCTGCTGGGCGGCCTGCCCCATGCGCTGGGCAACAACTTCTATACGCCGACCATCCTGACCGATGTGCCGAGGCACGCCAAAATCTTCCATGAGGAAACCTTTGGCCCGGTGGCGCCCTTGATCCGTTTTAAGCACGAAGCCGAAGCCATCGAACTGGCGAACGACACGCCGTTCGGCCTGGCCTCGTACTTCTATAGCCGCGACATCGGCCGGGTGATGCGCGTGGCCGAAGCGCTGGAATACGGCATTGTCGGCATCAATGAAGGGCTGATCTCTACCGAGGTTGCGCCCTTTGGCGGGGTTAAAAACTCCGGCCTGGGGCGCGAAGGGTCGAAGTACGGCATCGAGGATTATCTCGAGATCAAATATCTGTGCCTTGGCGGGCTGGGTATTTGAATCTGTCACCGGCCCCCGCAAGGGGGCTGAACGCTGGCTAATCTGCTGCCGTTTCTGCTACGTTGTATCGCCCGTCAGGGGCTTCTAAAGGACTCTCACATGGAATTCTCCGCCGCCATTCCCATTATCCGTATCTTCTCGGTTGAAAAAGCCAAAGAGTTTTATCTGGATTTTCTCGGTTTTACGCTGGATTGGGAGCACCGTTTTAGCGAGGACCTGCCGCTTTATGCCCAAATATCACGTTCCGGTCTGACGCTGCATCTCAGCGAGCACTACGGCGACAGTACGCCCGGTTCAGCGGTGTTCATTCCAACCCACGATATCGATACCTTGCAGCGGGAGCTATTGGCGAAACAGTACCGTTACGCCCGTCCGGGGGTTGAAACCCTTGACTGGGGAAGACAGTTGAACCTCACCGATCCCTTCGGCAATTGCCTGCGCTTTTGCGAGCAAGCTGACAATGCGTAACCGCCGTTAAACAGGCGTTTATCGCTTAATTCGCCGGTAATACCGCCGCTCTTATTGCCGGTATTGCTCGTCGCTAACCTTCTCCATCCAGTCAACCGGGCTGCCGTTGAGGGATTCGGCAATGGCGATATGGGTCATGGCCGTTTCCGGGGTAGCGCCGTGCCAATGCTTGACCCCTTCGGGGATCCAAACGATATCGCCCTGATTCATCTCCTGGATCGGGTCGCCCCACACCTGGATCCAGCCGCGCCCTTGGGTGACGATCAACGTCTGCCCCAGCGGATGAGTATGCCAGGCGGTGCGAGCGCCGGGTTCGAAGGTCACGGTGGCGCCGCCCACGCGGGCCGGTTCAGTGCCGGCAAAAGGTGCATCAATCCGCACTTTGCCGGTAAAGTAATCTTCCGGACCTGGTCGGGATGGCAGGGAACCGCTGCGTTGAATTTTCACTTTTTCCTCCGTTTCGGCAATGGCTGCCGGTGCTGACATGGATAAAACAAGGGTAGACGCTGCGAGTAATTTCACTGGGTGTTCCCGTTAAGATGGCACGAAAGAGAAAGATAACGCCACGCCGCTGCCGGGACTAGATAGCAAAATACGCAAGGACCTATGAGCTTAATTCATGAGTGTTCGAGTGTGATGCCCCCGGCAAGCGTATAGAATGCCGGTATTGATCCCGCCGGAGTTAAGGTGCCGCATGTTAAAAGAAAACTTTAACGATTTGATTTCGTTCCTTGTCGTGGCGCGTGAACGCAGTTTCACCAAAGCGGCGGCCAAGCTCGGCGTTTCCCAATCGGCATTAAGCCATGCCATTAGGGGTCTGGAAGAACGGCTAGCGCTGCGGCTATTGACCCGCACCACGCGCAGCGTTGCCCCTACCGAAGCCGGCGAAAGGCTGGTCAACAGCATCGGCCCGCGTTTTGCGGAAATCGAAAGCGAACTGGATGCCTTAAGCGAGATGCGCGAACGGCCGGCGGGCAACATTCGCATCACCGCCGGGGAACATGCCGTCGACTCGGTGCTCTGGCCGATGCTGAGGTCATTTCTGGCCGACTACCCGGACATTAATGTCGAAATCACGGTCGATAACACCTTGACCGACATTGTCGCCGGCCGCTTTGATGCCGGGATCCGTTTGGGCGAACAGGTGGCCAAGGACATGATCGCCGTACGGATAGCGCCGGATATGCGCATGGTGCCGGTCGCTTCACCCGCTTATTTCGAGCGATACGGCATCCCGAACACGCCGCAGGCGTTGCAAAACCACCGCTGCATCAATATGCGCTTACCCACGATGGGCGGGCTCTATGCCTGGGAGTTTGCAAAAGACGGGCGTGAGATAAAAGTGCGCGTAGAGGGCCAGTTGATCTTTAACAGCCTGCGCCAACGCATTGACGCGGCGCTGCTCGGCTTCGGCATCGCCTTTGTGCCGGAGGATACCGTCACCGACGAGCTGGCCGGCGGCCGTTTAGTGAGTGTTCTCGATGAATGGTGCCCGCTTTTTCCCGGCTATTACCTCTATTACCCCAGCCGCAGGCAGCACACCACCGCCTTCGCCCTGTTTGTCGAAGCGTTGCGCTATCAGCGCTAATCGTGGATAACCCGCCTGCCGACAAGCCTGGCAGGCGGGATGTGATCAACGCCCGACGTTTTTTTGCAGATGCGCCGGATAACGCGCGCCCTGCACTTCAATGGCGGCAAGCGCTTCTTCGATACTGCTCAATTCACCCGCCGCCAGCACGACCTCCGCCGCACCGAGGTTCTCGGTAAGGCGATGGAGTTTGGTGGTGCCTGGGATCGGCACAATCCAGGGTTTCTGCGCCAACAGCCAGGCCAGCACAATCTGCGCCGAAGTCACGCCCTTTTGCTGAGCGATCTGCCCCAGCACGTCCACCAGCCTTTGGTTGGCTTTGCGCGCCTGGGCGCTGAAGCGCGGCACGATGTTACGAAAATCGCCGCTGTCGAAGGTGGTGTTTTCATTGATGGCCCCGGTGAGGAAGCCTTTCCCCAGCGGGCTGAACGGCACAAAACCGATGCCCAGTTCTTCCAGCGTCGGTAAAATGTCCTGCTCCGGCTCGCGCCACCACAGCGAATATTCGCTCTGCAACGCCGTAACCGGCTGCACCGCATGGGCGCGACGGACAGTTTCCGCCCCAGCCTCCGACAGCCCGAAATGTTTTACCTTCCCTTCCCGGATCAGCGCCTTTACCGTGCCGGCGACGTCCTCAATCGGCACATTGGGATCAACCCGGTGCTGATAAAGCAGATCGATGGTCTCGATATTGAGGCGTTTGAGCGATCCTTCCACCGCTTGGCGGATATGTTCAGGCCGGCTATTAAGCACCTGCCTGCCATCCGGCTGCGGCAGTTCAAACCAAATTTGGTGGCGATCACCACGTGATCGCGCACCGGTGCCAGGGCTTCGCCCACCAGCGCCTCATTGGTAAACGGGCCATAGATCTCAGCCGTATCGAAAAAGGTCACGCCCTGCTCCACGGCCGAACGAATCAGGGCAATCGCCTGTTGCTTGTCGGTCGCCGGGCCGTAACCGAAGCTCAGGCCCATACAACCCAGCCCTAACGCCGAGACTTCCAGACCGCCATTGCCCAATTTGCGTGTTTGCATTTCATTCCTCCGGGTGAATCGCACTGACCCCCGATGTACTTTCTGGGGGCCGATTATCGTGTGATTACTGTAGAAGAGCGTGGCGACGGTGACTATGGAGTAAATCCGCTTGAGTTTATGAGTTTGACTCATAAATCAGACGATGGCGCCTACCGCCTTCCCCATTAGCGTCATTGCCCTGCGTTAAGCGCCGCCTTTATCTCCTCCCCGCATTGCAGAATGTTGTGGTGGTGACAGGCCAGCGGGATCACCGTCAAACGTTCGCAAACGGCGCTCAAGCCGTTGTCCGCTATCGCCAGCAGCGGCTCCATCACGCCTTGCGGCAGTTGCGGATTCACCTGCATCGCCTTGAACAGGGTCACCTGGGTAGTTTGCAGCCTGCGGCTGAGCCTTCCCCCCGCCAGGCGCTGTTCAGCCTGCGCCACCGACATAGCGCGCCGGGCCGCATCGCCATCAATGCCCAACGCCGACAGCAGTTGCTCAAGCGGCAGCTCTGCCGACGTTTGCCGATAGAAGCTGTCCAGCAGACAGAGGCGGACGCCGCAGTGCCCGCGCGCCTCCAGCCTGGCGGCGATCTCCAAGGCAATGATGCCCCCCAATGACCACCCCAAAATGTGTATCGGCCCCGCCGGGCTCAACAGGCCGTTGGCGGTCATTTCACTCAGATACAGCTCGGCGATGTTACCGAGAGAATCTATGGTCTGACTGTGGTAAAGATTATAGTTATCAACACCATAACAGTTTATTTCCCCCTGCAATTCCTGAGCCAGGGAGTGAAAGGCTTCCGCACCCACCAGCGCCGGGTGAATCATCCACAACGCAGGCGCATCGCCGGCCGGCCGATTGAGCGGCATCACCAAAGGCTGATCACCCGCCGCCAGCAGGTTCTTCAACGTACGTTGCTGGAAAAGCCTGACCACCGGGATCGGCGTGCCCAGCAGCTCCGCCATGCTGAGGCACAACGAGATCGCCCGAATTGAGGTGCCGCCCAGTTGGAAGAAGTCGTCCGTCATGCCGACCCGATCGCACTGCAATGCCTGTTGCCACAACGCGCACAGCCGTTGTTCCAGCGCATTTCCCGGCGCAACATAGTCATTGAGTTCACGCGCCGCCGGCGCAGGCAGCGCTTTACGATCCAGCTTGCCGCTGGAGTTGTACGGTAAGGCCTCCAGGCGCATCAGCGCAGTAGGGATCATGTACAACGGCAACCGCTGACTCATAAACGCCAGCAGCGCCGGTTCCGCCAGCGCTTCATCGCTGACATAGTACAGCGCCAGCCGATGTTGCGACGCCTCCTGCAACACAAGGGCGCAACAGGATTTTATCGGGCCAAACGCCAGCGCTCGCTGTTCGACCTCTGCCAGTTCCACCCGGTAACCGTTGATTTTGACCTGAAAATCCATCCGCCCCAAAAACTCCAGATTGCCGTCCGGCAGGTAGCGGCCTGCGTCGCCGGTACGATACAACCGCTCCCCCAGTTCAGGATGATAAATAAACTTTTCGTCGGTCAGCGACGGGTTGCGATAATAGCCGCGAGCCACACCGGCCCCGCCGATGTATTGTTCGCCCGGCAGGCAAGGCGGCAGTAGCCGCAGATGGCGATCCAGCACATAGAAGCGCTGGTGCGCCATCGCTTGTCCATAGGGCACGCTGGGCGCGGTTATCGGCGTTTCCGGGATGTCATACAGGATCGACCAAATGGAGCTTTCGGTGGCGCCACCGGCGCTGATCACCCGGCAACCCGGTCGCCACTGGCGAATGCGGGCAGGCAGTTGCCGGGAAATAACCTCGCCCACCAGCACCACGTTGCGCAGCGCTGGCCAACAGGCCTCTGCGGCCCCGGCTTCAAGCTGCTCGACCAACAGGGTCATCACCGAAGGTGCCGAATTCCAGAAGGTCACGCCCTGAGTCATCAGCAAGCGATGCCAAGCCTGCGGCTGATAGCGTTCGGCTTCTGACGGCATCACCAGGGTGCCGCCCACCGACAGCAGGCCAAAGAGGTCGAACACCGAGATATCAAAACTCAAGGCACTGAGCGCCAGCGCTCGATCTTCCGCGCCGAGATCCAGTTGGCGCAGGGTATCGATAATGCTGTTCACCGCGCCGCGATGCTCTACCGCCACCCCTTTCGGCGCACCGGTGGAACCAGAGGTAAAGATCACGTAGGCCAGCGCGGATGGTGCCGGCAACAGCGGTTTCCCCGGCGACGCGGGCGGCAATTCGGCCACCGCGCCCTGCGGATCGACAACCAGCACTCTGGCCCCGCCGGTCTCCCGCCACGGCCTGCTGCTGAGGATCACCCGGGTCTGCGACTGGTCGATAATGTCCTGGCAACGGCGTTCCGGCCAGGCGCTGTCCAGCGGCAGGTAGGCCTTGCCGGACATCACCACCGCCAGCACCGCGATAATTTGCGCCCGCCCCTTGTCAACCATTACCGCCAGGGTTTCGGCCGTCATATCCGCGTGTTCACGCAGTTGCAGCGACAGGGTCAGCGCCGCCCGGTACAGTTCGCCATAACTCAGTTCGCCCAGGCTGTCGACGATCGCCACCCGCTGCGGATAGCGGGCGGCCTGCTGGATAAAATCATGATGGATGGCGCGCTCAAAGTCATAGTACGGCAGGCAGGACTGGCGGAGGGCTCGTTGGTGCGCTACCTCCTCTTCCGGCACCAGCGCCAGTTGGCTGACACGCAGTTCGCCGTGTTCGACGATTTGCCGCAGGATTGCCAGATAATAGCCGGACAGCCGTTCCAGCGTGGCCGGGCTGAACAGCGCGGTGGCGTAGTTGAATACCGCCTGCCCGGCGCCCTTCGCCAATTGGATGCTCAACGTCAGGTCAAACTTCGCCGCCTGATAGTGTGCCATCAGGCTTTGCGGCTTCAGCCACTCCGGCGATGACGGCTGCGCGCCGTCATCCTCCAGCACGAACAGCACCTGGAACAGCGGATGCCGTGACAGATCGCGCGGCACCTGCAGCAGATCGATCAGGTGATCCAGCGGCAGGTTCTGGTATTTCTGCACCTGTAGCACGCCGTCGAATACCTGATGCACGTAGTCGGCCAACGGCTGGCCGTCGTCGATCTGCGAACGCAGCGGCAGCGTGTTGACGAAAAAGCCGATCGCCGAGCGCGTCTCCTCCGTCGGGCGATTGGCGACCGGCGTGCCGACCAAAATATCCTGCTGACCGCTGAAGCAACCGAGCAACAGGTTGAACGCCGCCAGGTACAACGCAAAAGGCGTTACCCCTTCACGGTGCGCAAAATGCTCCGCCTGCGCGATCAACGCCTCGGGCAGGCTGATGGCGTGATTGGCGCCCTGGTGGTCGAACTGGGCCGGGCGCACAAAATCGAGCGGCATCTCCAGCGTTTGCCACCCCGCCAGCCGTTGCCGCCAATAGGACTTCACCCCTTCGGCCTGCGCCGATGCCAGGTACTCCTGCTGCCAGACGGCATAATCGCCATACTGCAGCGCCAGCGGCGGCAACGCCGGTGGGTGCCCCTGCCGCTGCGCCTGATACAGGCAGTCCAGCTCCTGCACAAATAGCCGCTGCGACCAGCCGTCGAACGCCAGATGGTGCACCAGGATCAGGCTGTAACGTTCGCGGCCACCGTCGGGGTGCGTGAGCTCATAGATAAAGGCTCGGATCGGCAGTTCGGTATCCAGTGCGAACGGCCGGTCGATATCTTGCTTCAACCGATCCCGCCAGCGCTGTGCGTCGATCGTCAATCGCTCCACGCACAGCGTCTGCATGCAAGATTGAGAAACGGCAATGTGGGAGTGCGTCCGGTCAATCAGGCTGTGCAGCACCTGATGGCGGGCGACGATCGCCTGCAGGCTGTCGGCATAGGCCGTCAGGCAAACATCCTCGTCTAGGCGAAACAGCATCGGCACATGATAGAGGTTGCTGCCGCCGTTCAGATTTTCGATAAACCACAGCTGCATCTGCGCAGACGACAGCGGGTAAGCCTGCCGCTGCAACGCCGGTATCGATAGCGACGCTTCGCCGCCGCCGAGCTGCCGCAGGGCCTGGCACAGGGAGCGAATGGTCGGGAACTGCCCCAGTTCGCTCAGCGTGACCTCACGCTGCAAGCGTCGGCCGATCTGATAGCAAGCCTGGATCGCCAGAATCGAATTGCCGCCCAGCGAGAAGAAGTTATCCTCCACGCTGATGTCCGGCCGTTGCAGCAGTTCGCGCCAGATGGCAACGCAGGCACTCTCCCAGGCATTTTCCGCCGCGGCGAATTCGCGCGCTTCCACCTCCGGCAGCGGCAGCGCCTGGCGGGCAATTTTACCGTTCTCGGTCAGCGGTAACCGCTCCAACTGGATAAACGCCTGCGGCATCATATACTGCGGCAGTTGGCTGCTCAGATGCTGCGCCAGCATTCGGGTATCTGTCGCTTCGTCGGCGACAAAATAGGCGGCCAGATAGGGCTGTGGCTGGGTAATCAACACCACGCAGCAGGCGGTGACGGCAGGATAAGACAGCGCAATATTTTCAATTTCGCCCAGTTCGATACGGTAGCCGTTAAGCTTAATCTGTTGATCGAGGCGCCCCAAAAACTCAATATTGCCGTCTTCAAGCAGACGTCCGGCGTCGCCGGTGCGATAGACGCGATCCTGCAGCTGTTCATGCCAAAAGAAACTGTCTGCGGTTCGCTGCAGATCACCGTAGTAACCCCGCGCCAGCCCTGCACCGGCCAGATAAATCTCACCCCTGACCCCTTCAGGTGCCGGTCGCAGCCAGGCGTCCAGGATATAGCAGCGTTGGTAGGCCAGCGGTTTGCCGTAGGGGATGCTGGCTGACAAAATCGCTTGCTCGCGTTGCACCTCGTACAACATCGAGAATATCGCCGCTTCGGTGGCGCCGCCTGCGCTGAAAAAGCGGCTGCGCGGCGCCCACTCGCGACAACGCGCCGGAAGCGAAGTGGCGATCCAGTCGCCGCCCACCATCACCGCACGCAGCGCCGGCTCAGGGCCGGACATCAGCCCTCCCCCTTTGACATAATCCAGCAACAGCTCCATTAACGCCGGGGCGCTCAGCCATACCGTAACCCGGTGATCGATCATCAATTGATACCAGGCCTGCGGGTTGACCCGGTCCCGTTCGGCCGGCATGACCACCGCACCGCCTGCGCTCAGCGGGCTGAAAATATCGTAGATCGCCAAATCAAAACTCAGTGCGCTGATCGCCAGACTGCGATCCCGCTCATCGAGGGCAAAATAGCGCCGGGTGGCGTCGAGCGTGCTCACCACGCTATGGTGTTCGATCGCCACGCCTTTTGGCGTACCGGTCGAACCCGACGTGAAAATGATATACGCCAGGCTGTCCGGGGCGGCGTCGATCGCCGGCAGCAGCGGCGTAGACACCGGCAGCCCGAGGGCAAGGCCGTCGGCACCCAGTTCGATAACGTTAATCTCGCGGGTCGGCCAGGGCGCGCTGCTCAACAGCGTATTGATCTCGGCCTGCGCCATCACCGCCAACCGTCGCTGCAACGGCCAGCTTGCATCCATCGGCAGAAACGCCTTGCCGCACATCAGCGCCGCCAACATGGCGACCGGTTGTCGGCGCCCTTTGTCGGCAATGATAGCGATGGCCTCGCCGACGATTGGCCCCTGCCGCCGCAGTTGGGTGGCAAGCGTCAGCGCCGCCTCGTACAATTCGCCATAGGTCATTTCACCCAACTCATCGATCACCGCCACCGCCTGCGGATTACGCTGGGCATGGCGGATGAAATCATTCTGCAAGGTGCGCTCGAATGCGCCGGAGCATGCCGGTGCCGGTTGCGCCAGCGGGCGCTGCGGCTGCAAGCGGATGTTTTCCAGCGGCCAATCGTTATGTTGCGCCATCTGCTGCAAAATGGCGACGTAGTAACCTGCCAGCCGCATTATCGACGCCTGGCTGAACAGCGCCACGGCAAAGTTGAAACGGGCACGCAGCCGCTGCTCATCCGGCGCCAGTGTCAGGGTCAGATCGAACTTGGCGGTCCGCTCATGGTCGCTGAGATCGACCACCGACAGCCAGTCAGGACGCTCCGTCGCATTGGCTCCGCTTTCCAGTGCGAACATCACCTGGAACAGTGGATGACGTGAAAAGTCGCGCGGCAGCTTCAGGCTGTCGACCAACAGCTCCAGCGACAGTTCCTGGTGCTGCTGTGCTTGCAGCGTGGTGGCCGCAACCTGGCGGATAAACGCCGTTACACTGTGCTGATGATCCAACCGGTTGCGCAGCGGCAGCGTATTGACGAAGAACCCGATTACCCCCTCCAGCTCCGGCCGGCCGCGATTAGCCAGCGGCGTGCCCACCATCACATCATTCTGGTCGGTATAGCGCGACAACAACAGGGTAAAGCCCGCCAGCAGCACCGCATGCAGCGTAACCCCTTCTCTGCGCGCCAGCCCGTCAAGCGAGGCCACCAGCTCCGCCGACAGCGTCACTTCGCTGTTGTCGCCGCGCTCGTCGAAGGCGGTGGGTCGGACAAAATCCAAGGGGATGTCGAGCTGCTGGCAGCCATCCAGTTCCCGCTGCCAAAAGGCCAGATCGTCCGCCTGGCGGCTCGCGTTCTCCGGCGCACGCTGCCAGAGCGCGTAGTCGAGATACTGCAGGCCCGGCATCGCAGGCGGATTTGCCGGCGAGCGCTGGAAATGGCGATAGAGCGTGTCCAGCTCTTTCAGCAGCACCTCCAGCGACCAGCCATCAAAAACGATATGGTGAAAAACCAGCAGGCAGGCGGCGATCTCGCCTCCCGTAGGCTCAGGATAGCGGTAGAGCGTCGCCCGCAACGGCAGCTCGCAGGTGAGATCCATCGGCTGTTGCAGTGCTTGCGACAGCGCCACGGAAAACGCCTCGGCGCTCAGCAGGTGGAGCGGTACCGGCAATACCTCCTCGCTTACCCATTGGCTGGCCTCCCCCCGCTCATCCTGGCGGATCAGACTGCGCAGCACCTGATGACGGCTCACCAGCGCCTGCAGGCTTTTAATGAAAAGCTCGCAGTCAACCCCGGCGGACAGCCGCAGCAGCACCGGGGAAAGATAGTGCGTAGCGCCGCCCGACAACTGTTGCATAAACCACAGCCGGGATTGCTGGAACGACAGCGGCGCTTCCCGCAGCCCGCTGGCGACAATCGCCGTATCCTCCGATGCCTGTTGCTGCCGGTTGATATGTTCGCTTAATGTCGCCACCGTCGGATGCTGGTTCAGCGTCAACGCCGAGATCTGCACCCCCAGCAGCTTATTGACTTCGTGGCAAAGCCGGATGGCCATAATGGAGTTGCCGCCCAGGCGGAAGAAGTGATCGTCTATGCCCGCCCGGCAGCCCAGCAGCCGGTTGAACAGCGCCAGTAACTGGCTTTCCAGCGGGGTGCCCGGCTGGCGGAACGCACCTTGTCGTTCGAACGGAGTCGGCTCCGGCAATGCCCGGTAATCCACTTTCCGGCTTACCGTCAGTGGGATCGACGGCAGTGCCATCAGCGCCGTCGGCAGCATATAGTGCGGCAACTGTGCCGCCAGCCGTTGGAGGATTTCGTCGGCGGTCAACCGGCTGCCGGGCTGCAACACATACCAGGCCACCAGCTGCGTCGCCGTTCCCGGCCGCGCGGCCACCACCGCTTCGGCCACATCCTCGATGGCGCGCATCTGCATTTCTATCTCACCCAGTTCAATGCGATAACCGTGGATCTTGATCTGCTGATCGTGACGGCCAAGATACTCCAGGCTGTTATCGGGCAGGCGGCGCACCCGATCGCCGGTGCGGTATAGGCGGCGGTAATCCGCCTCTTGGCTGAAAGGATTGGCAATGAAAACGGAGGACGTCAGTTCCGGCAGGTTCAGATATCCCCGCGCCAGGCCGATGCCGGCCAGGCACAACTCGCCTTCAGCCCCCAGCGGCAGCAGATTAAAATGCTCATCCACCACGTAACAGCGCATGTTAGCGATAGCCTGGCCGATATTGCGCGCGCCGTTGCGGCGATAAAGGTTGAGGCTGACGCTGACCGAAGCTTCGGTCGGTCCATACATATTGACCACCTGCAGGCCGCTTGCCAGATAATGATCGAGCACCGCCCGTGAGGCCGCTTCTCCTCCCATGGCCAGATGGCGCACCGAGGGCGGTAGCGCCGGCAGCGTGTTGAGCAACGCCGGCGGCAGGAAGCAAAAATGAATCTGCCACACCGCCATTTGCTCGCACAGCAACGCGGGATCCCGGCGTTGTTGCTCACTGGCGATAAACAGACGGTGTCCATTGCTCAGCGCCACGAACACTTCAAACACATGCGCATCGAAAGCCAGCGAGGCGAACTGCAAACCGTTGAGCACACCGCGCTCCCGGTGCAGCAAGCGCCGGGTATGCCCCTCGATCATATTCACGGCCCCCTGATGTTCGCACAGCGTGCCCTTTGGCCGCCCGGTGGTGCCGGAGGTGTAAATCACATAAGCCAGTTGTTGCGCTCGCACGACAGGTAGCGCAATCACCCCTCCTTCCTGCAACTGCACATCCGCCAACAGACAGTGGCTGGCCGGCGACAACTGCTGTACTGCGGCTTGCAGCGCGGTTTCGGTCATGATAATCGGGCTGTTCACGTCCTGCAGAATGTAAGCCAGCCGCTGTGCCGGTGCCTCAGGATCCAACGGCACATAGGCGCCGCCCGCCTTCATGATGGCCAACATCGCCACCACCGCATCCACACTGCGCGGCAAATACAGCGGGATCGGCGTATCCGGAAGCATCTCCTCGCCGTGCAGTCTCAGGTATTCAGTGCGTAGCCGCTGCGCCAGTTGATCGCTGCGCTGCGCCAACTGCCCGTAACTCAGCTCAGCGCGGGCGTCGGTCAGTGCGATGCGCTCAGGATAGAGGCGGGCATGCCTTTCGACGCTGGCGAACAAGACCATTGCCTGCTGCGATGGCGCATCCTCACCGCTCTCCCAGTGATCGTTTAAACGGCGGGTCTGCGGCGGCGTCAACTGCGGCAGCGAAGCGATCGGCGAATCCGGTTCGTTCAGGGCATTGCGCAACAGATGACAGAACTGTTCCGCCATTTCAGCCATCTGCGTCTCATCGAACAAATCCGACCGGTAACGCAACCTGAATTCAAAAGCACGTTCGGAAGGTTGGTACTCCAGCAGCAGCTCGGAACCGGCCAGATCAACGTTGAAACGGTGATTAACGTCAACCCTGCACTCTCCGAGACTCAACGGCGCATCCTTGAGATAAGCCTGGGTAAAGTTGACGTTCAACTGGCGGATCTGGCTTTGCCCCAACATGTCGTAAATCGGCAATTTGCTGTGTCGCAGTTTGCCCGTGGCTTTTAGCGCTTTGCTGTAGCCCAGGGTCGCCCGGTATAGCTGGCTGAAGGTGGCCCCCGGCGACAGCGTCAGCGGAAAAACGGCGGTGTTGACCTGAGCGCCGTAGTACAACGCGCTCCCGCCCTCCGCAGCGATGGGATAACCGATATACACCCTTTCCTGCGGCGACAGGCGGGCAATCAGCAGCGCCCACAGCGTTTTGAATATCAGGAAAGGATTGGCGTATTTGATACCGGACTTCAGGCTTTGCCACTCGGAAAAAGGCAACGCGAAACGGACTTCGCCGGCGCTGCCCGCTGAAACGGAAGGATCGGGGAGATAAGGCAGCTCCACGCGTGGCGGGCAGTCAGCCAGCAGATCGCGCCAGAAGGCGCGCGAATCGAATGCCTGTCTGAGCCCTGAAATATCCTCTTCATATTGTCGATACAGCCCATTGAGGCTATCGATGCTGCCGGCCGGCAATTCCGCTGCGCTCGGATTATTGTAATAAGTGGAAATGGCGTTATAAAACTCTTGGCCGGCAAGACCATCGACCAATACGTGGTGGACAACACTAATGAAATTATAGCGTTGTGGCGCCAGTTCAATCAGATAAAACCGGCACAGCGGCCCCTCTCTGAGATCGAAAGGTGTATTAATCAATTTACTGACGTCGCAATCGGCAGCGACTATTTCAAGGGTGATGTTCTTTGTCGTTTTTACCCACCGCAGTTGCGGGTGTTTATCCTCCAGCACATGGTGAAAAAGAAGATAATTCCGGCTCATGCTCTCCACCGCAGCACGGAGGCGGTTGATATCCAGAGCACCCTCAATAGTTTGGTCAAGCACCAAGTTGTATTCACATGATTGTGGGTTAAGAATATATTCATTCCAAAAAGTTTGGGTATAAGGCGAGGCGTAAATTACTTTCATTAATTCAATCCCTTTTAGTTATAATCCATGGTTATATATTTGGCGGCATTGGCGCAGCACGGCAGCGCCTCCGCATGCAAAGTAGGCGACCTGTTAATGTAAACACTTAAGAAAATATGAGATCGAATATTATTTTATTTTTTACACAAATAACACGCAAAATAAAAATAAATAAAATACAATTAAAACAATAAGTAAAACATAAATCAGGTATATTTCAGCCAAATTTATAACGCAATAAAAAAACAAGAACAATAATAACAACCAAGAACAAATAGAATTTTAAAATAAAAAAAATCAAAGCATTGGTTATTTATATTTAAATTGAAGCGTGAAAAATGCACCTGAGATGAGAAAGTTCCGAGAGAAAAACGAAATAATTGAAAACCGCCCCTTAAGCCCAATGGCGACCTGTCAAATATCCCCTACATCTGTACGGCAATAGCTAGGGAAATAAATTGTCGGGCATTGACACCCGTTGGAAGCATCCGGATACTCTCGCACCGTTACCGGTAACAATGATCGGTTGACCAATCATAAAACCAAGACCGGGCGGCAACCCAGGCTATCACCTGTGGCAGCGCCCCCTTTGGAGAAGGTAAAGCGCCCTGAGGCAAAAACGCGGGACAGGGTTTGCGTCACCCTGGTTTTTTAAGGAGAAACCGAGTGTTTTTTTTGATTTAGCTTAATCTCTAAATCGGGGACTTTTCATTTTTGGTAAGGATAATACTATGCAAAATAAAGCGTCATTGTCGCCGCTCGTCATCATAACGGCGCTGTTCGCCGTGTTGAGCGGGCTCTATCTGCTGGCCGGGGGCATCTGGTTGGCTAAGCTCGGCGGTTCGTTGTACTACATCATCGCCGGCGTGGTATTGCTGGTCACGGCCTGGCTGCTGTTCCGCCGCCGCGCCACCGCGCTGTTGGTGTACGCCCTCTTTCTGCTTGGTACCACGGTCTGGGCGCTGTGGGAAGTCGGCCCGGATTTCTGGGCACTGACGCCGCGTCTGGACGTCACCTTCTTCTTCGGCCTGTGGCTGGTGTTGCCTTTTATCTATCGTCGGCTTATCGCCAACGGCAAGCTGGCGTACGGTGCTCTGAGCATCGCGCTGGTGATTACCGTGGGCGTTCTGGCTTATGCGGTGTTTAACGATCCGCAAGAGATCCACGGCACCCTGGAACCGGCGCAGGTCAAAGCCGAAACGGATGCGTCTGCCGCCGACTGGCCGGCTTATGGCCGCACGCAGGAAGGTACTCGCTATTCCCCGCTGAGCCAGATCAACGACAAAAACGTGGGCCAACTCAAGGAAGCCTGGACTTTCCAGACCGGCGACCTGAAAACCGCCAACGATCCGGGCGAAATCACCAACGAAGTCACCCCGATTAAAATCCGCGACACGCTTTATCTGTGTACGCCTCACCAGAAGCTGTTCGCGCTGGATGCCGCCACCGGTAAAGAGAAGTGGAAGTTCGACCCTCAGTTGAAATTCAACCCGACCTTCCAGCACATCACCTGCCGCGGCGTGTCTTACCATGAAACCACCGCAGCGGCCGGCGCAACGGCCGAGGCCTCTCCGGCACAGTGCGCACGCCGCATTATCCTGCCGGTGAATGACGGCCGTCTGTTTGCTCTGGATGCGGAAACCGGCAAGCCATGCGCCGACTTCGCCAATAACGGCGAGTTGAATCTGCAAAGCAATATGCCGTATGCGACTCCAGGCCACTATGAGCCGACATCGCCGCCGGTGATCACCGATAAGGTGATTGTCGTTGCCGGTGCGGTTACCGATAACTATTCCAACCGTGAGCCTTCGGGTGTGATCCGCGGGTTTGACGTCAACAGCGGCAAACTGCTGTGGGCCTTTGATCCGGGTGCCAAAGATCCGAACGCCATCCCGGCGGACGAGCACCATTTCACGCCGAACTCACCGAACTCCTGGGCGCCAGCCGCCTATGACGCCAAACTGGACATTGTCTATCTGCCGATGGGCGTGACCACCCCGGATATCTGGGGCGGCGACCGCACGCCGGAAATGGAGCGTTATGCCAGCGGCCTGCTGGCGCTGAATGCCTCCACCGGTAAGCTGGCCTGGTTCTATCAGACCGTGCACCATGATCTGTGGGATATGGACGTGCCGGCTCAGCCTACTCTGGCGGATATCACCGACAAGAGCGGCAACAAGGTGCCGGTGATTTACGTACCTACAAAAACCGGCAATATCTTCGTGCTGAACCGCACCAACGGCGAGTTGGTGGTGCCGGCGCCAGAAAAACCGGTCCCGCAAGGCCCGGCCAAAGGCGACCGCTTGTCACCGACCCAGCCGTTCTCCGAGTTGACTTTCCGTCCGGAGAAAAAACTGACCGGCGCGGATATGTGGGGCGCTACCATCTATGACCAACTGGTCTGCCGGGTGATGTTCCACAGCATGCGTTACGAAGGCACCTTCACCCCGCCTTCCGAGCAGGGTACGCTGGTGTTCCCGGGCAACCTCGGCATGTTCGAATGGGGCGGCCTGTCTGTCGATACCGATCGTCAAATCGCCATCGCCAACCCGATCGCGCTGCCGTTCGTTTCCAAACTGATTCCACGCGGCCCGGGCAACCCGATTGAACCGCCAGCCGACGACAAAGGCGGCAGCGGCACCGAAGCCGGCGTGCAGCCACAGTATGGCGTGCCGTTCGGCGTGACCCTGAACCCGTTCCTGTCGCCGTTTGGCCTGCCATGCAAACAGCCGGCATGGGGTTATATTTCCGCAGTAGACCTGAAAACCAACGACATCGTGTGGAAAAAACGCATCGGTACCGTGCGCGACAGCTCTCCGTTGCCGCTGCCGTTCAAGATGGGCATGCCGATGTTGGGCGGGCCGGTTTCTACCGCCGGTAATGTGTTCTTCATTGGCGCAACCGCGGACAACTACCTGCGCGCCTTCAGCGTAACCAACGGTGACAAACTGTGGGAAGCGCGTCTGCCGGCCGGTGGTCAGGCCACGCCAATGACCTATGAGGTTAACGGCAAGCAGTACGTGGTGATTTCCGCAGGCGGACATGGCTCCTTCGGCACCAAGCTGGGCGACTACATCGTCGCTTACGCTCTGCCGGACGAGAAATAATCGCCCAAGAGAGTCCTACCCTGGAGCACGCCATCCGGCGTGCTCTATCTCCCCCGTAGCGCCCCCCGAATCTCAATACGCAATAAATTCACCCCGCAGGCAGCAAACGGATTAGCATCCGGTGCGCCAGGTCGTGCAAACCGCTGCCGACACATCGGCGCTGTGCCATAATGCGCCGCCGAAGGGAGGGCGATAAATGGACATCATTCTACTGCGTCATGGTCAGCCAAACATCGATACCGACAAGCTTCAGAGCGCCCGTGAGATGCGCGCCTGGATCGATCAATACAATCTTGCGGGCATCGCCGATACGCCGCCCGAAAACGCCAGGACGCTGTCTTCGCAACCCCGGTATGTCGTCGCCAGCACCCTGCCAAGAGCCTTGGCTTCACTGGCCTTGCTGGGCCTGCAACCCCACGAGAGCGACGCCCTGTTCTGCGAAGCCGAGCTGCCGGTTTTATCTGTACCGCTGTTACGTTTACGCCCCTTGCATTGGGTGGTGATTTTTCGTCTCCTGTGGCTGTGCGGCTACGCGAAAAATGTCGAATCCCTGTCATCAGCCAAAAAACGCGCCGCGGCCGCCAGCAGCAAACTGGCCGATCTCGCGGCGTCTCAGGGGGCGGTACTGCTGTTGGGACACGGCGTGATGAACAGCCTGATTGCCAATAAATTGAAAACGGCCGGCTGGAAGCTTCACAGCCAGTCAGGCAACAGCTACTGGAACGCCAGGGTGTATCGGCTTGCCGACTCCTTAACGACATCCGCCTGAATGGCTGCCAACAAATACATGGCCCCCCAAGCCATAGCAGCCTTGGGGGCCACAGGTACAACACCTACTACGGTTTTTGCTATCTCACCGCCAGCGGCAGTGTGCCTTCCCCCTTCAATACCCGCGCCTTGCCGCTCAGGGCAAAGGCCGAGATCAGGGTAAACAGCAACGCAATGCAGCCAAGGATCAGGTAAGAGGTTTTGAAGCCGTAATTGACGTACATCATCCCCGCCGCATAGGACATGCCGATGGCCGACAGTTGCTTGAAGAAGCAAAAGCCCCACAGGTAAATCGACGCGGAGAGATTAACGTTAAACTGGGTGGTGATATATTTGAAGATGCCCACCAGCAGGAACGGCACCTCAAACATATGCAGGGTCTTGAGGAAAATCACCGCGGTCACCGAGTCCGCCTGCGATGAGCCGATGATCCGCACCGACATAATCACCCCGGCAATCAGCAGCGCATTCTTGCCGCCGATGCGGTTGATGATCAACGGCGCAAAGAACATGATAAAAGCGTTAAGAAACTCGCCCAACGTGGTGACATAGCCAAATGCCTGGGTGCCGGCATGCCGATCGCGGAAAAACGAGGTGAAAAAGTTGGCGAACTGCTGGTCGAACACGTCGTACACGCAGGCCACCCCGACAATATACATCACCAGACACCAGAATTTGCGCATCTTCAGCAGCCCCAACGCCGCTTTCAGCTTGATGGGTTTGTGGTTCAGCGCCAAGCCGTCCGCCACCGCCAGCGTGTTGTTCTCTTCCGGTTTGAACAGGTAAAGCAAGCCCGCCAACACCAGCGCGAAGCTCGAGGCCAGCCAAAACGCGAATTGATTGTTAATGGTAAACATGTAGCCGACGATCGAGGCGCAGATCGCCCAGCCGATACAGCCAAACAGCCTGGCACGGCCATATTCGAACTGGCTGCGGCGGCTCACTTTTTCGATATAGGCTTCAATCGCCGGCGAACCGCCGCTGCACACCAAGCCGAGATAAATGCCACACAGCAGTGCGCCCAGCAAAAAGTTGCTTTGCAGCAGCGGCGAGAACACATAGATAAACAGCGGCGCCAGAAACAGCAGCAGGAAGATAATCATCCACAGCAGGTGTTTCTTCAGGCCAAACTTGTCGGTGACGAAACCAAAAATCGGCTGGAACACCAGGGCAAACAGCGCCATGCCGGCGAACACCAGCCCGGTTTGTTGCTGATCGAGATGATTGACGTCATGCAGCCAGATAGGAAAGAACGGCAGCACCGCGCCCATGATAAAGAAATAGAAAAAACAGAAGGCACCGAAGATCCAAAAGTTCTTGTTTTTCAAATAAAACATGGCTCACCATCCCATTTTTAACGGCGCGGGAAGCCCCCGCGCCTTGTGCGTTTTGAGGAGGTATAGGGGTAATTCGGCGATTAATGGTAGGCGGGAAGCCAGTTGCCGTGCGCTTCAATCAGTTCGTCGCACAGCTTGCGGATGTCATCGATCGAAAGCTCGGCGGAGGTGTGCGGATCCAGCAGCGCCGCATGGTAGATAGCCTCGCGTTTGTGCGTGACCGCCGCTTCAATGGTCAACAGTTGGGTATTGATATTCGTGCGGTTCAGCGCCGCCAATTGCTCCGGCAAGTTGCCGACGTAGCATGGCGTGATCCCCTGCCCATCCACCAGACAAGGCACTTCGACGCAGGCCTCCGCAGGCAGGTTGGTGATCAACCCGGTGTTGAGCACATTGCCGCCAATCTTGTAGGGCCGATCGGTCTCCATCGCTTCGATGATGTAAGAAGCATATTCATGAGTGCGGCAATGAGTCAGACTGGCGTCATGGGTCAGCGCCACTTTCTGTTGCTGCCACTGTTCAATTTGCTCAATACACCGGCGCGGGTATTCATCCAGCGGAATATTGAAGCGCTCAATCAGTTCCGGATAATTGCGTTTGATCCAATAAGGCATGTATTCGGCATTGTGCTCTGAAGATTCGGTCACGTAATAGCCGAAGGTTTTCATGATTTCATGGCGCACCATGTCATCATGCTTGCCCTGCAAGGCATTGGCGCGACGCTTGATTTCCGGGTACAGGTCTTCGCCGTGACGACGAACGTCCAGCAGCCAGGCCATATGGTTGATGCCCGCGATGTGGAACTGCACGTCGTCGGTCGGCATATCCACGCTTTTCAGCAGCGTCTCGGCGCAGACCTGAACGCTGTGGCACAACCCCACCGTTTTCACTTCGGTATGGCGCAGCATGGCGCCGGTTATTGCCGCCATCGGATTGGTATAGTTCAGCAGCCAGGCGTCCGGGCAGACCGCTTCGATATCCCGGGCGAAATCAAACAACACCGGAATGGTGCGCAGCGCACGGAAGATACCGCCAATACCCAAGGTATCGGCAATGGTCTGCTGCAAGCCGTATTTTCTGGCAATGGTGAAATCGGTGATGGTGCAAGGATCGTAGCCGCCGACCTGGATGGCATTCACCACGTAATTGGCGTTTTTCAATGCCGCGCGGCGGTTTTCTACGCCGAGGTAAGGGGTAATCTTCGCCCTGCCCGCATTGGTATTGCGGTTGATATTGCTCAACATGGTGAAGGATTCGTTGAGACGGGCACTGTCGATGTCGTACAGCGCAATATCCACCTCTTTCAATGCCGGCGTCGCCATGATGTCGCCGAGTACGTTCTTGGCGAAAATGGTGCTGCCCGCGCCCATAAATGTCACTTTAATCATCGTATTTCTCCGCTGCTGCCGTTGTCGATAAGCTGAAATTACCCTGCAACGTCCGCACGAGATATGGATGAATGTGACCTTATTATGGCGAAAAATGACGCACCGCAAAAAGTGTGAGCCAGGTCGGGATCTGACCTCATCCCGGCAGCTCCGCCGCAACTACGCTGATAGAGTGGGGAGAAAATGGAGGCCGTGACTGATGCATAAGAGTTTCACCCTCAATCGCACCGACAATATTGAGCTGAACCTGTACCAATACGGGGAGGAAAACTGCGACAAAGGCCACAGTTTTGGCCCCGCCGTGCGCCAGCACTATCTATTCCATTATGTGATAAGCGGGACCGGCGTGCTGCACAGCGAATACGGCTCTTTTCCCGTCGTGGCAGGGGAAGGTTTTCTGATCCACCCGCACGACGTGACCACTTATTGTGCCGACAAAAGAGATCCCTGGCATTATATGTGGCTGGAAGTCGATGGGCTTATCGCCGGCAAGATTTTCGAAGAGTGCCATCTGAGCCGTCAATTCCCAATTTATCGGCCCAACCTACAGGACGATAACGCCGGTGCCCTGGGCTACCTGCGACAGATCGTTGCCCAGGGCGATGAGCATCGGCTGAAGGTGCTCGGGCTGAGCTACCTGTTCTTTTCCGCATTAATCGGCAATAAGCTGCAGGGCACGGCTGCACATCCCGATGACAAGGCGCAGCATCTGCGTAAAGCGGTCAAACAAATTGAAAACCGCTACCATGAACATTTGACGATTGAGAGCCTGGCCGCCTACTGCAATATCAACCGCAGCTACCTGTGCCGGCTGTTCAAAAACGCCTACGGCATCGGCCCCAAGGAGTATTTGCTTAATTTTCGCATGAGTATCGCCGTCAGCCTGCTGAGCAATGGCCCTACGGCGATCAAAGTGGTGGGTATTTCTGTAGGCTATGAAAATCAACTGCACTTTTCCAAAGCCTTCAAGCAGGTGCACGGCGTATCGCCGGCCAAATGGCGGCAGGAAAACCTTCGGGCACCGCAGCCTGGCAGGTGACGTTCAGCCCCCCGTTCGTCTGGCGCGGGGGATTGCCTTTTCCGCAACCTTTGCCTGTTTTCTACGCGGGTATTTCCACAACCAACGTCCGCTGACCATGCGCCAGTAGAAGAGCGCACCGCGCACCGCCCAATCCATAAACATGCCGAGCCAAACGCCGACCACGCCCATGCCCAACACAATGCCCAGCGTGTAACCCGCCACCACGCGGCAACCCCACATGCCCAGCATCGACACCCACATGGCAAAGCGGGCGTCGCGCGCACCTTTCAACCCGGCGGGCAGCACCCAGGAGGCGGCCCAGATCGGCATAAAGGCGGCGTTGAGCCAGATAAGCACTTTCACCACCTCTTTAACATCGTCCTGCTGGCTATAAAACGAGGCGAACACCCCGGCCAGCGGCGCCGTTCCCCAGGCGATAACCGTCAGTCCAATCGTCGCCAGCCAGAAAATATGGCGCAGTTGCCGCTCCGCCTGGGCTATCTGCCCTTTCCCCAACCGTTTTCCCACGATAATGGTCGACGCCGATCCCAGGGCGTTGCCCGGCAGGTTAATTAACGAGGCGATGGAAAAGGCAATAAAATTACCGGCAATGACGTTGGTCCCCATGCCGGCGACAAACATCTGGGTCAGCAATTTGCCGCCGTTGAACAACACCGATTCGATGCTGGCGGGGATGCCGATCCCCAGCACTTCCCAGAGGATATTCAGCTTTAACGGCGTAAAGTAGCTTTTCAGCGTGATGTGCAGCGCCGGGGTAAACCCAATCATCAGCACGTAAATAATGGCGATGGCACCGATATAGCGGGAAATGGTCAGCCCCAGCCCAGCGCCGACAAAGCCCAGTCCATGCCAGCCCAGCATGCCGTAGATCAGAATGCTGCTGATGATGATGTTAAGGATATTCATGCCGCCGTTGATCAGCAGCGGGATCTTGGTATTGCCCGCCCCGCGCAGCGCGCCGCTGCCGATCAGCGCAATGGCGGCGGCCGGGTAGCTCCACACCGTGGTTTGCAGATAAGAAAGCGCCAATGCCTTGACCTCCGGGGTGGCGGCACCGGCGATCACGTCAATAATCTGCTCGCCCGCCAGATGGATGCCCACCGCCAACACCAGGGCAACCAGAGTCATCAACACCAACGACTGGCGCGCCGCCGATCGCGCTCTTTTGCGATCGCGCTTGCCGAGACTGAAGGCCACCACCACCGTGGTGCCCAGGTCCACTGCCGCGAAGAAAGCGATAATCACCATATTGAAGCTGTCCGCCAGCCCCACGCCGGCCATGGCTTCCTTACCGATCCAGCTCACCAGGAAGGTGCTTAGCACCCCCATCAGCAAGACGCAGGCATTCTCCATAAAGATCGGCACCGCCAGCGGCGTGATCTCACGCCAGAACAGGACACGGTAGCTTTTTCGTTTGGCATACCAGGGCGTTTTTTCCACGCGCTGACGCAGGGCGGCAAGTAAATTCAAGATGAACTCGGATGAAAGTGAAACAACATTTCAAAGGATGAATGACAGATCGTTATCCTGCAAAGAATTTTTTGTAAGAGAGGTTCTGAAAAATACACGGCGGATCAGAGGGGGTTTTATCGCTGCCGTAACCGTCGTATCATGATGGCCGAAAGCCAGAGAGGCTCAATGAAAGTGGTTAATCTTCTACGGGATGCGCCGCATCTGGCCTTAAACCTGAGACGTTTTGTCCTGCCGGGTAAAACTGCGGTTAGCATATCAAGAGCATCAAACCCATGCTAAGTCCTACCTTAATGCGGTACTTTCTGGCCCTGTGCTTAATCATAGCGACCCTCAATCATGCTATCGCCGACGTGAAGTTTGGTTTTCTCTGGGATTATGGCTACGGTGAGCAGGCTTTCCTGGCCAGCCGCCTTTTTTGGGGCAGCCTGACACTTTTGGATCCGCTGGTGGCGTATTTTCTGATCGTCAATCCAAGGATTGGCCTGCCGGCCACATTAGCCCTCATCACCGTTGACGTCATCCACAACGGCTATTACGTTTATCTCAATAACCAATGGCTTGCCCCCTTTTTTCTGTTCCAGTGCGCCTTCCTTGTCATCGCCTGGGCATTTTCATTCAGGATAAAAAAAGGCTGTCCGATCCAGGCAAAATGAGGTCATAACGCGCAAAGCCGCTAAGTATCCGGGGCATTGCGCCCCGCCCAGCGATTTGTTGCCGCCGATTGGGTTGCAATCAGCTATGGCTCCATTGTCTTCACCAATACTTCGCCTTACGGCTATAATAAGCCGTCAGACTGATCCCGTTTGAGCCGATATACCGTTCTGACTGACCTGCACATTTCCGCTCGCGTTAGACATACTCTTTCTTTCATTATTATTATCCACAAACATTAAATACGTTCATCATTTAAAATAATCGCTATTTTTACATGTGAAAGTTAACGATATTCACTTTGCAAACCCGACCGGCACCCGATTTCATTCTGAAAAACGTATATATCCTCCTATTGTGTTGTTCATCAAGAAACTATCGTGTGACTTTATCCGGTGCATAAAGCCACCGGTTACCAAGCTTGGCCATACTGAAAGTTGAGATTCAATCGCCGTTATTTCAATACCGCATCATTTTCTCTTGATTAATATGCGTTTAATACCTAATTTGCCTATTGATCATTGTGTCAAACAAGACGATTGGGAAGAAAAATGCCGGATATGTCGCGTGAGGTGGCGGAGCGTTTGATCTGTGAAAGAGGCTGGTTGTCTCATATGCCCGAGCCATTCAGGATCCGATTGCTGCAAAATGCAGTGCTTTTGAAATTTGAAGCTGGGCAGGTGATCTTTAGAAGAGGTGAGCCGGCTGGTGGGATCTACGGGTTGGTCACAGGCACAGTGATTGTCAATTCGGCGCCCCCTGATTCCACCCCACGGTTGATTCACATCGCTCGCCCCGGAGGCTGGACAGGCGAAGACAGTTTTATGACAGGCCAACCGCGACGGATTGAATTGGTCACGCAGAGCGATACCTGGGTCATGCACGTACCGATTAAAACAATGGAACAAATGGTGGCATTAAACCCCAATGATATTCGCGCTTTTGGTACGATCTCTATTCTGGCATCGGATTCACTGCTCAGGATTGTGCATGATCTACAGAAAAAAGATGTCAGCGCCAGGATTGCCTCCGCATTACACCGTATGTCCTGGGCGACAGATTCCCCGGTGACTGTTTCTCAGGAAAACCTCAGTATCATCACCAATACCTCCCGTAAACAGGTTAACAGCGTTATTCAACGTTTTGTCGAAGAGGGTTGGGTGGAGACGAGTTATCGCGCCATCACGGTCACCAACCCTGCCGCTTTACGGCAATACTCGGAAAAAAGGTAACGGAATAATTTATAGCGAACGGGACAATAGCCGAAACCTCGTTTACCGCTAGCGTACGTGAAGCAAGATAAGTTCATATGGGGCACCTTGGGGATAAATCATGGGACAGATGTCGCGAAAAAACGCAGAAAGCATAATGAGTCAACGAGGCTGGCTGTCTCACATGCCCGAATCCTTCAGGCACAGACTTTTTCAGCATGCGTTGTTGGTGAAATGCGCCCCCGGGCAAGTCATCTTCAGCCCGGGCGATCCTGCGGAGGGGATCTACGGTTTTATCAAAGGAATGGTAATCATCAAGACGGCTCCTCGCGACTCAACGCCGCGGCTGATTGACCTTGCCGTGCCGGGTGACTGGACGGGTGACGACGGCTTTATGACCGGACAGCCGCGGAGGTTTCAACTTGTTGCGCAGAGTGGGTCCTGGATGATGCATGTTCCCCTGGTTGCAATGGAACAGATGGCCGCGCAAAACCCCAATGACATGCGTGCCTTCGGCGTGATTTCTATTCTGGGGTCAGACTCACTGCTCAGAGTCGTGAATGACTTGCAGAAAAAAGATGTCAGCGCCAGGGTTGCATCGGTGCTGCACCGCATGTCTTGGGCAACAAACTCTCCGGTTAGCCTTTCTCAGGAAAATATCAGCATTATTGCCAATACTTCCCGCAAACAGGTCAACAACGTTATTCAACGCTTTGTGGAGGAAGGGTGGATTGGGGCGGGTTACCGTTCCATCACTGTCACCAACCCTGTGGCATTACGGCAACACGCAGAGCAGGACATCGATGACTGAAAGGGGCTGAACGGGCGCTCGTTTGACCAATTTCATTCGTATTGCCCTGTACCGTTCTATAGTTGAAGCAAGGGGGTTTTCCTCCCTCACCCGCAACTTGTCACTCCGGCAAATATCGGCGACACAACTTATACCTGCGGAAACCTGCTGCAGAACGTTCAAATCTCCGGGTTTAGTTCACAAAATTAATAACTTAATTGCAAAACACTATCCGATAGTGCTGCCGGGGTTATAATGCGTGAGGAGAGAGAGTCGTCCAGAGGTAAGCTAAGTCAAACGCAAGCGAGCCTGAGCCTGATGGCATATCGAATAACATGCCGGAAAAGTGAATATCATAATAATCACTTTTAAATCAAAAAATTGAAATAATTAAGTGGCGGAGAGAGGGGGATTTGAACCCCCGGTAGAGTTGCCCCTACTCCAGTTTTCGAGACTGGTCCGTTCAGCCGCTCCGGCATCTCTCCTGATAGTGCTTGTCATGATGCCCCTTTTTGCGGCATTTTTACAGAGTTAGCCTCCAGCCGAATGTTCAAGTGACCACTTTACGAGCAACACGATGATTAAATGGCCGTGGAAAACGCATCAACCGCAGGCGGAAACGCTTGCTCAGTGGCAGGACGCGCTGGCAATCCCCCTGCTCTCTCCGCTGGATGAGCAGGAACAACAGCGCCTGATCGTCGTTGCCGGGCAGATTTTGCAGCAAAAGCGCATCGTGCCGCTGCAGGGGCTTGAGTTGACGTCGCAAATGCAGGCGCGCATTGCCCTGCTGTTCGCCCTGCCGGTGCTGGAACTGGGGGCGGAATGCCTGGACGGCTTCAATGAGATCCTGCTCTACCCTTCACCGTTCGTGGTGGAGGATGAATGGCAGGACGACATCGGCCTGGTCCACTCCGGGCCGGTGGTTCAGTCCGGACAGAGCTGGGAACAAGGGCCGATTGTGCTCAACTGGCAGGACGTGCAGGACTCTTTCGATCTCTCCGGCTTTAACCTGGTGATCCACGAAGCGGTACACAAGCTGGATATGCGCAATGGCGGCAGCGCCACCGGGATACCGCCGATCCCGCTGCGCGATATTGCCGCCTGGGAGCATGACCTGCACGCCGCAATGGAAAACCTGCAAGACGAGATCGACATGGTCGGCGAAGAGGCCGCCAGCATGGACGCCTATGCCGCCACCGATCCCGCCGAGTGCTTTGCCGTGCTGTCGGAGTATTTTTTCAGCGCCCCCGAATTGCTGGCCAACCGTTTTCCACTGTTGTACCAGCATTTTTGCCATTTCTATAAACAAGATACGTTGGCGCGCTTGCAGCGTTGGCAAGCCGAAGGCGGCGTAGAAACGCCATAACCGACCGTGCATTGCTCGCATACTGAGCAGTCGCACCGAATCGGCGAATTTAGCGTTGACACACTCTGGGTGGCTGGATATGATGCGCCCCGTTCACACGATTCCTCTGTAGTTCAGTCGGTAGAACGGCGGACTGTTAATCCGTATGTCACTGGTTCGAGTCCAGTCAGAGGAGCCATATTAGAAAAGCCCGCTTAAGGAAACTTAAGCGGGCTTTTTGCTGTTGTGGCACTAATAACCAAGTCTGGGTGCATGAGGGTACCGCACACAAGAAAATCACCCAAGGCATTGCCAAGTTCTTAACGATTATGCCCCATCACAGACTTGCACCCTGGTTGTTAACTGAAAGGGTTTACTCCTGCATCTTGACGACAACTTTTCCCTTCGCATGCCCCTGGTCAAGGTAGGCAAGTGCATCCTTTGTTTCTACAAAGGCGAAGACCTTGTCGATCACGGGTTTGATTTTTTCAGTTTCCAGCAGTTTGCCGATTTGGCTGAGTTGATCACCCTCAGGGCGGACAAACAGAAATGAATAGGTGATACCTCGCTTTTTCGAAAGACGCATAATCTTGCGGCTCATCAACCCAAAGACAAAAGTCAGAAAGAAGTTTAACCGCCGAACCCGTGCAAACGCGGCATCTAACGGCCCGATGAGAGAAACGATCATTCCTCCGGGCTTAAGAATTTTGGTGGATTTTTCAATCGCATCGCCTCTGATAGTGCCAAGTACGATATCGTAGCCACTCAGCACGTTTTCGAATTCCTGCTTTTTATAGTCAACCACTTCGTCTGCGCCAAGATGGCTGACCCATTCGACATTGCCCGTACTCGTGGTCGTTCCCACCGTTGCGCCAAGGTACTTCGCCAGTTGAATCGCAAACGTGCCAATCCCCCCCGACCCTGCGGGAATGAAAACCTTCTGGCCAGGCCGAAGCTCGGCACGCTCTTTCAGCGCTTGCCAGGACGTGAGGCTCACCATCGGGAGAGATGCCGCTTGCACGAAATCCAGGTTCGCGGGTTTCATTGCAGCGGCGTTCTCAGGCACCACTGCAAATTCGGCAAGCGATCCCCTACCCATATCGAAAATGCTGGCGAAGATGGCATCGCCGGGCTTGAAACGTGTCACGCGACGTCCCACCGCGGTGACGACGCCAGACAGGTCACTGCCAAGGGTGGCAGGTAACTGAAAATTGAGGACCGGCTTAAATATTCCTGTTGGGATCATATTGTCGATAGGGTTCAGACCCGCAGCGTAAACCTTTACAAGGATTTCATTAGCGTTGAGTGAAGGAAAATCCACGTCATCGAAACCTAAGTCAGGCGACTTGCCATAGCGTTTGAAAGTGAAGGCTTTCATCGTCTTCTTGTTCATTTGTTGTTTACCCTATCGTGTTTGTCGATAAAACGTTCATTTAGCCGCCCTATTGGTCAGAAAAAGGCCACGCCCAGGAGGACCTCGATAGATACGGCAAACAGGATCTGCCCATTAAAAAAACAAGATAGAAGCCAAAATAGCCAATCGAGAAAATTTCATTCTTTTTATTCTTTGGTATCAAGCTGAAGATTGTTGCGTACCACCTTATCCAGGAGTTTTGCCGGCGCAAATCTGAGCAAAAAATTCAATCTGCCTGCCAATTTTCCCGCCGTGTAGCGCAACTTTGGATGTAAAGTCTGAGCCGCTTTAACGACCACATCCGCCACCACTTCCGGACTTTCCGCTTCAGCCATCGCCTTGCTCACCACTTTCGCCAGCTTGGCCCGAATAATCTCATACTCTTCCAGCTTGGCATCCGGCTCTATATTATTGGCTTCAAACTGCGTTTTTGTGTAGGCAGGTTCGATAACAGAGACTCTGATGCCCTGCGTGCGCAGTTCATGATCCAGCGATCCCGAATACCCTTCAATCGCATGCTTACTGGCAGCATAAAGAGCCACGTACGGCAACGGAACGATGCCCAGTATCGAACCGATGTTGATGATACGGCCGCTGCCCTGACGGCGCATGTGAGGCACGGCCGCCCGGGTTAACCGGACTACACCGAGAAAATTCGTGTCGAAAATGTCCTTGGCCTGTTTGATTGAGCTCTCTTCCGCCGCCGCCGGAGCAACACCAAAGCCTGCATTATTCACCAGGATATCGATCCGCCCCTCCAACCTCAGCAACTCATCAATGGCGGCCTGAACAGAAGCGTCGTCCGTCACATCAAGCGCCAACAAAGGAAAGGGATGTTTACCCGCCAGGGCGCCACGGCGGCTTGTGCCGTAGACCGTAAATCCTGCGGCCAAGAGTTTGTTGGCCGATGCCTCGCCAATACCTGATGAGGCACCCGTCACGAGCGCTACACGTTTATTTGTCATGCTGAAATAAGACCTTCATAAGCGGTTTATCACCCGTGGTGCGATGACAAGCGATACGGAATATATTTGGGGTTAACGCTCTGCAGGAGGGGCCGAAAGATCGTTATCCGTCTCCTGCAGAGCGTCACTCATCGACTAAACGTTTTTATATCGCTCTGCGGCTTCAGCTTGTTTGATGTCCGAAAGCAGAGCCTGTCGCGCGGTATCCAGGGTGTCCCAGCGTGCCGCATTATGCAGTGGCGGAATGGTGACGAGTTCACGGCGATCGAAGCCAACCAGTGCCGCATCAACCAGTTCGCCCACTTCCATCATTTTGGACGAGGTGCTGATGTCGATACCTGCGCGTTCCCAAATTTCCGTGTAAGTTCCGGCAGGAAGTACCGCCTGGACGTAAATGCCCTTGGGCGACAGCTCCAAGCTCATTCCCTGAGACAGGAAAAGGACAAAGGCTTTGGTTGCGCCATAAACCGACATCATAAATTCAGGGGCCAGGCCAACGATGGAGCTGATGTTGACGATCGATCCTTCACCCGCCTGGACAAATCGGGGGGTCACCGCACTGGCAAGACGCGTCAGGGCAGTGATGTTAAGCGCAATGAGTCGCTCAATAGAATCAGGCGTCTGCTCAACGAAGCTGCCCGACTGCGCGATACCCGCGTTATTAATAAGAACACCTATCCGCAAGTCGTCGCGAAGACGAGCTTCGACAGTGGCCAAATCACTCGATTGCGTGAGATCCGCCGGCAGAACATCGACAGAAATAGCATTTTCTTGTCGCAGACGTTCTGCAAGGAGATCAAGTTTTGTCTTGTCGCGAGCGACCAGCACAAGGTCGTGGCCCCGGCGCGCGAACCGCTCGGCGTAAACCGCGCCAATACCCGTAGAAGCGCCTGTAATGAGGACTGAAGATTTGGTCATAGGTTGATCGCCTTTATTAATGAGTCAATAGAATCCGCAATGTGCGATATATAGAGAACCGAGCCACCCACAGATCTACTTGCCGCTCGCGGAAAGCGGCGGGTAATCGGTGTACCCTTCTGCGCCGCCGCCATAAAGCGTTTCAGGGACAAGCGTGGCCAGAGGCGCTTGCGTTTTCAGTCTTTCGACCAGATCGGGGTTGGCGATGAACGGACGTCCGAAAGCGAAAAGATCCGCTTTACCTTCAGCAAGCTGGCTGGAGGCTAACGCCAGGTCATAGCCGTTGTTGCCAATATAGGTATTTTTAAAGCGCCGACGCAGAGAGCCATAATCGAACGGCGATACGTCACGGGGGCCCCCCGTAGCGCCTTCCACAACATGGAGGTATACGATGCCTAATGCGTCGAGTTGTTCAACGAGATAGTCATATTGTGGCTGTGGATCACTGCTCGAAATCGCATTAGCGGGAGAAACCGGTGAAATGCGGACGCCAGTGCGCTCAGTCCCGATCTCATCTTTAACGGCAGCCACGACGTCTAACAGCAGCCGTGCGCGATTCTCGATAGAACCACCGTATTCGTCGGTACGCTGATTGGCACCATCTTTGAGAAACTGTTCCAGCAGATAGCCATTCGCGCCATGGATCTCAACACCATCAAATCCAGCGGCAATCGCGTTGGCGGATGCCTTTCTGAAATCGTCGATAATGTCCTTTATTTCGTCCAGTTCGAGCGCACGAGGCTCAGAGACGTCAGCAAAACCGTTGTTCACAAAGGTTTTCGTCTCGGCTCGGATGGCCGAAGGGGCAACGGGCGCTGCGCCGCCAGGCTGTAAGTCGACGTGGGATATACGTCCTACATGCCACAACTGCACAAAGATATGCCCGCCTTTTGCATGCACTGCGTCAGTCACTTTGCGCCAGCCATCAACCTGCGCTGGAGTATAGATCCCCGGGGTATCCTGGTAACCCTGAGCTTGCGCCGAGATCTGCGTGGCTTCAGTAATCAACAGCCCCGCAGTCGCGCGCTGTGCGTAATACGTCGCCGCCAATTCGCTGGGTACCAGACCCGCTCCGGCACGATTACGCGTTAACGGCGCCATCACAATATGGTTGGTGAGCGAGATTGGCCCAAGATTATAGGGTTGAAATAAAGGTTGGTTCGCCATGCTTGTACCCCTGCTAAGTGATGTGTGAAGCGACGCACTCAATGATGATGGTCATAATCTAAAAAGTCAAACGGTTTGATTATGATCATCATCAATGTATACTTGCGGCATGCATTTTTAAGAGAGGATCCGGAAACGATGAAAGTTTCGAAAGAGCAAGTACGCGAAAATCGCATGCGCATTGTCGAAACTGCCTCAGTGCTGTTTCGTGAACGGGGCTATGACGGCGTGGGTATCGCTGAGCTCATGTCAGCCGCAGGGTTAACGCATGGCGGGTTTTACAAGCACTTTGGTTCCAAGGCAGATTTGATGTCGGAGGCAATGAGCTGCGGTTTTTCGCACTCTGTAGAAAATACCCTGGGTATGGATATGGCTGGCTTTGTAGAGCAATACCTCTCACGCAAGCACCGTGATGCTATGGGAAATGGCTGCGTGATGTCGGCACTGGGTGTCGATGCCGCGCGCCAGTCGGCGTCAATTAAAGAAAGCTTTGCGGCTGGCATTGAAAGCCAGCTGGCTACATTAGAAAATGAGAATGGATCGGGAGACGAAGCCCGCGCCGAAAGAATCAGCACCATTGCACATCTTGTCGGTGCCCTGGTGCTATCGCGCGCCTGTCCAGATGGCTCTACCCTTGCCGATGAGATTCTGGAGGTTTGCCGCTCCCGTATTCTCGGTCAGGAAATCCATGAGCATTGAATATCCGGGGACTATCGCGGCGGTAACCCCTCCGCAACCATGCCCGTATTAACTCACCGCGTTTCCGGGGCCGGCCTGAGGAACGCCATGTTCCTGGGAGGATGCCCATTCGATTCGGTTCCTGCCCCAATACTTTGCCTGATAGAGCGCGATGTCCACACGCTTGAGCAAACTTTCCTGGCTTTCATTTTCTCTTTTATTTCCGGCACCTATGCTGACAGTAAGGCGAACCTCATCATTAACCACCAATTCTCTGGCGCGGGTTAATATTTTCTCTGCCATTGACTGCGCCTCTTCAAATACCGACGTTTGCACTATTACGGCAAACTCTTCGCCGCCGATTCTGGCGGTAATGACATTATTTTTATACAGCTCGCCCAGCATCTGCCCAAAAACTCTGAGGACTTCATCGCCAATATCGTGCCCGTATTTGTCATTTATCTTTTTGAACAAGTCGATATCAATAAAAAACACATAATAATTCACGGTCTGCAAATCCAGCAGCACACGTCTAAAATAACGCCGGTTGGGCAAACTCGTCAGTTCGTCACGATAAGAGTCGATGCTGGCATCGGCATATTTATCATTAACATAGTGCACGATGAAATACACGCCAACGGCGACGCAGAGCATCCCGATGAGCCTGGTGACGTCCTCGATGTAATAGCCTAACCACTGGGGCTGACGGATGATTTCGTCCATAAAATCACACGCCGCGGAGAGGATCCAGACAAGCAGGCCCACGTTAATCCACCGGCGCTGGCTGGCTTTTACCGTTAGCCGGTTAAAACTCCATAAGATAAAGTTAAGTATTAACAGCTGAAATAAATCAAATAACCAGCCTGAATTTTGTATCCAGGAATGCCCGATTTCTTTTGCTGGGAAGTACGCCAGGTGAATGATCATCACCAAAATACACAGCGCCCCGGATAATACCAGCGGCATATACAGGGTTTTTCGCGATTCGTTTTTGGTAAAAAGTCCGTTCTCATATTTCACGAATGGCATATTAGCCCCCTGACACGAACTGAAATAAAAATCATTCTCATGTGGATTTAGTGGTCTACCCCTCTCTTAATTTACACGCCTGTGGCGGCGCCGGAAAGAAATCCAATGCGTCTGGCTGAAAACGTTATTTCGGTTGGATGGCACGCTGCGGGCATGGCCGGAGAAAGTCCGCACGGCGTTTGTGATGGCGCAGATTCGTGGGCTGACTTACGCGGAGATCGCTACCTGACTATGAGCATGAGGAAACCGAAGACGATGTGTTTGGATGAACCGGCGAACCCGTTGGCGGATGCTCGCCGCCATTCACAAGCCGGCAATGCAGGCGTCCCCCCCAGGAGCCTGCATTGCCGGACGAAACAACCGCATCACGCCGACCAGCGCCTGATGCTGTGGGGAGGATTCGCGGCCTCAGAATCTGCCGTTCATCCCCAATATCGGTCCCTGCTGCACCACGTCATACACAAAGCCGTTATGCCGATAATCGACCCCCATGGCCCGGTATCCCGCCACGGCAGAGAAACCGGGGGTAAACTCCCAACTCAACAGCGCCGCCGCATCCCAGTCCAATCGGGACTGCCCGCCACCGGCCAATCCCCAGGCCGAAAGCCTGACGGTTGGCGTCAGTGCATACTGGCCGCGCAGCCCCGCAACGCCATCCACCCAGGTTGCACGGTCACTGCCCGACGCTCCATCGATAATCCCTCCCTGAAAATGCAAGCTGGTGCTGCTGTACCACACCCGAACGCCACCGGTGGCATCAAGACGAGCGCCGCCTTCCTCCAGCAGGGTATATCCGCCACCGAGGAACCCGGATACTGTCCGGCTATCCACTTTCAGGCGTGATGCCGGTGCCCCATCCGGCAGCCCGTTCCGCGCCGTGGTGTCGATGAACATCAGGTCCACCAGCAGGCTGTAAGGCCCTTTACGGGCTTCCCCCATCCCCATCACCGCCACATCGAGGTCACGGGCAATGGCAGAGAAATCCGTTTTCATAAACTGCGTGCCCGTTGACCGATGGCCGACATCTCCGCGAATGCCTGCCGCCCAGAGATAAGGAGAGACGGTGAACTGCCACTCCTCCGCCGGCTGATAGGCCGGTGGTGTCACTTGAGCCGCCTCTGCCGGGAGACTCAAAACGCCCGACGCTAAAAGCGCCGCAGGCAGAACCCGCCAGGCGAGCCTGTTTTGCAGATTGTCACAATTCATCATCGCCATGATCTTCTCAGTGCATACTCAAAGAGAGTGCAACACGTTCAGCCGCGCAGTCCTCGGTGGGTTTCAGGTTCGCGTTGGTAGCGTCCTGCACTTCACGCTTGGCGGCGGCCAAATCTGCCAGGAAAGCCGGGTTATCATGCAGCACGGCGACCGTGGCAGCCCCCATGATGCGCCCTGCATCCACGTCGCTCTGCCAATGCGCATTGCAGACCACACGGCTCTGACCAAAGGCCAAGCCGCGTGCCAGCAGCTCGGTCGCCCGTGCCGGCTGCACCTCGGCCAGCACCAATCCCCAGGCCCAGCCTGCCGCCGAGTGGCCCGACGGCCAGGAGCCGTCGGTACGTAGCACCGGCTCCATGTCTTTGCGACAGGTTCCCTCGTCATGCTGCACAAACGGGCGAGTACGGTTATAGGCGTTCTTTCCTGCATAGGTTGAACCACCCGCATCCGTCAGTACGTGCTGCATCATGGCGTAAAGGTGCGGCGTCTTTTTCTCGTTGATATCGGTGCCCAGCGCGCACGAGAACGATTTTGCCGGTGCAGGGAAGGTCAACTCGGCATCCGTTGCGGCCAGTTTTTCACGGGCAGACCCGCGTAACGCCAGTGCCGCCCGCCGCGCCTCTTCATCGCGTGCGAATGCCGCAGAGTCCGGTTTTGGCGGCCCCCCGAGCAGGGCCAAGCGCACCGGCAGGCTGGCCGGTTCAAGGTAACCCGGCGCCAGCTTAAAATGCGGGTCCGTTACCGTCGGCCCGGTATCGCTCGCCGCCGCCAGGCCGGAACACAACAGACCGGCCAACGGCGCTATCAGGTACAGAGGGTGGCATGATTTTTTCATTAATGATGATCTCCAGAGTCGATTGATGCCGCAGAGGGCAAAGCGCTATCGAAGCACTCAGAATTGGTACACCGCATTCAGGTAAAAGCCCGCCCCCACCGTTTTATCCGTCAACGGGCTGCGACGCGCATCCGCCGTCAAGGCGTACAGCTTCATCCCACCCTGCAGGGCAATATGAGGCTGTAACTGGACGGTCAGACCGGTTTTTAACGTCACATTCCGCATGCCGCCACCGGCATGATATTCGCTGAAGCCGCTACGATCGGCCTGCTCCCCCGTCACCCCGAAACGCGCCATCATGTCGTCTCTGTCGCTCCATGTCCCGTACAGCGCGGAATCCAGCGTCAGTGAGGAAGACAGCGGCAGCGAGTAGTCGGCACCGGCTTCAAGGTATGCGGTGTGCCCCAGATCCTCACCGCCGTATTCGCGGCTGCGGGTAGCCTGCCAGCCACGGACGAACAGTCGGCCGGCCGGCAGACGCCAATAGGCTTCCGCACCGATCATCGCGCTGCCGTCCAGATCGCCCATTCCCTTCAGGTGGTTATTGCTGCCTCCCAGGGTACGGATTTTTTCCTTGCGGCCCATGTCATATCCGGCCAGCAGCGCCAGCCCCACGGAAGAAGCCCCCGGCAAGTCCCAGCGCAGACCGTCAGGAAAGCCTGCCGTGAAGGTTCCCCAGCTCTGCGTCGGCATCACCGCCTTCGCCACCAGAGAAGGGAAGGCTTCATAACGCGAGGAGCCTTCATACAACGGGCTCACCGCCACCCCACCGCCCAGCGTTATACTCTGGCCCGTATCGGAAGCGGCCTGAACGGACAGCGGCAACGCCGCCATCAGCGCAAAGGCAGGAAGCCCGAACGATTTATGAATCCCGTTTTTCTTGCTTGTCATGTCCTTGTTCCTTTCTGTCTATTTTCTTTTCGTTTTTATTCTGATTCAGCGGCATGCTTAACCTCTATCCGGGATATATTCCCGTCATCCATTCCCTTGACCGGAAATAGGTTTTGGCTAATTACTTTTTATTTTTTCAGTCATGGCATAGCCAATCCTATGCCTGTGGATAATCCTCCTGCCCGGAAAAGGGCGCAAAAAACCCCGGTGCGCGAGAGCCTGCTTAAAAGCGCCTGCACAGCTGGAAAAAAGTATTATGTCTTTACACCGTTTGCCGAAAAGAGTAATTCGACAGGCCAAAACGTTGATTGAAACAAAAGAGAGAGTGAAAACGCGCCCTCACTTCCCGCTCCCACCATGACCGAACGTCATGCCCAAAGACGGCGTTATCCTTGTTACCCATCCCTGTTTCTCCCTGACGTATTTTTAATACAGATTTTTCTTATCCCTAATTGTGTCAAACGGCACAATCAAGGGAGAAAAAGCAAAAAACAGGTTCAGGAAAATACCCGGCGGATCACTGTGGCTCAGGGAAATGCCATTGACCATTCAGGATTTCGTCGCCAGGTTGATAAAGCCTGACCGTGTAGTTCCAACCGGGCATGGTCGGCAGACAATTCGCAATCTTGCCGTCGCAACCCCCAAATTGGATCACAATCGAACCATCATCGCTTTTTTGGGCGGTGAGATTATTTAGCGAATAGGCGTCATACGGGTTCTTCTCGAAGTAACCGTCGGCGTTATAAACGCTCACGGACCAAAAACTCTTCACCGGAACATGCCCGACCTTGAGCCGATAAATGGTTTTCCCGTCATTCTTCGGCATCACGCCGCCGAGATAAATCGCATCCTTGCTCGGATTTCCTCCCCATCCGGATGCCGTCGCGATCAGATGCTGAATAGGATCGACGGTGCTCTTGGTGCCAAATGCCTGGTTGTAGTTGGGGAGCGTATCCCCGAGAACCAGCAGAGCATCGCGCATCTTTTTCTGACTCGCCGGATCCCATTTCGGTACCACGAACTCCCCTGCCTGAGCCTGGCTAATCTTGATGGCATCTTGTAGCGCATGCACCTGCTCAACGTCTTTGCGATCGGCAGGATCGACGAGCGTACGGATAGCGACAAAGACATAACGCGTGCCGACCTCCTCCTTCGACAACGTATGGCGGCCGGCGCCATAAAAGACGGCGGGAACGTAGTGGTCTTCATTGACCACCTGCATCGACATGAATCGCTTACCGGCCTCCGGCAAAGTGATTGTAACCGGGCCGGCATCGAGATCGAACACCGCACTCGAGTAGAGCGTGTCCCGATTCATGCGGATGACGCTCTGAGCGTCAATGGCAATCGGTTCGCGGCTATGCACAAACCGCCCCAATCCGCCGTCCGCTACCATATTGCCCATGTAAAGATCGGACTCGGCACGGACAAAATTATCGACACCAACCGATATCGTCTCACCGGAAGATGATTGCGCACTGGCGCACCCCAACGCAGCCAACGTCAGTGCGACGATGCGGGCCGTGGATGAATATGACATGTAACCCCCTGATCCTGTTAAAATTACCCCTCACAGCGTCACACTTTCTTGTGCGGATCGCTTCCTTGCGCCGCTAGCGGGGCCTTGGCATTGCCTTTGCAGACGGCAACTGTGGTAGTAAACCAATCTGTCGAACTTCACGCCCACAGACGGTTTTATCCCTTTTATCCATCGCTATTTTTCCTGAGCCACTTTTAATACAGATTTTTCTTATATGAAATTGTGTCAAATCACACTATTGGGTGAGAAAAAGTGACACGCATGCCCCGTGCAAACCCCAGACGTAGCCTCTGTCAACGCGGCTGGCTGGGTTGATATCGGCTATTGCGCCATCACCGCCGTCGGCCCTTGCGCAGTGCGACAATTTGCCGGGCAGGGGTGACCGGCGTTCCATTGCCCCTTCATTTATTGACGGCCATCAATGGCCGAAGCAGAATGCTACCTGGGTGTCCGTTGGACCCCTCCCATTGAGGTGGCTATCAATGACAAGGATGAAATGTCTATGTTAAAACTACGAAATTTATTATTTATTATCCCCTTTTCTTCCGGTGTTCTCCTTTCCATACCGCAATCCAGTCAGGCCAGAACCCCGGTCGCCATTCAACTCTCCGCCTGCGAAAGCCAAAACGGTCAAAACGGGCAAGGCAACTCCCCTAACGGTCAGAACGGTAAAAACGGCATCCCAGGATCGGGCTGTCTGAACGGGGGGAATGGCGGTAACGGTGCCTCCGGCGACGGCATGGGTGGCGGCATGGGAGGCATTGGCGGCAACGATGCAAATGGTGGAAACGGAGGAAATGGCGGCGATGGCGGCGATGGCGGCAACGGTGGCGATGGCGGCAACGGTGGCGATGGTGGCAACGGCGGCAACGGAGGAAATGGCGGCAACGGTGGCAATGGCGCTTGAGCAGTGCCTGGCTCGCATCACAAACATCACAAACACATGAACACCAGCACCGACGAGGAGAGGACGGTTCACCGGGTATAAGCGCCCTTCTTCAGATTCACTCAAAACCCCAGGCGCCTTGTTACACCTGTATCTGTTACAGGTGTCTCATCGCACGCCTGTGACAGGTAACACCTTTCACAGAAATAAATCAACTCACTGAAATAACATCACTTTTCCCTGCATCGTCACATTGGCACGTTTTTCGCTATCTCCTGCGTTGAGTCTCTGCCCCGGCCACCGACGTATCGGCCGCCGGGACAGGTTTATGGTTAATTTCAAGGGGAAGATGATGAAAGCAGCTCGTTGGTATCAGGCGCGCGACATCCGTATTGATGATATTGAAGAACCTCAGGTTTCCGCCGGTAAGGTGAAAATCAAGGTAGCCTGGACCGGAATTTGCGGCAGCGACCTGCACGAATACCTCGCCGGACCGATTTTTGTCCCGGTAGGCAAACCTCACAAGCTAAGCCATGACATCGCACCCATAGTCATGGGCCATGAGTTTTCCGGTGAAGTGGTGGAAGTGGGTCGCGGCGTAACGCGATTCAAAGCTGGCGACCGCGTGGTCGTAGAGCCTATCCTGGCTTGTCGGCAGTGCGAAGCCTGCCGCGAAGGCAAATATAACCTGTGCGCCGATCTGGGTTTCCACGGTCTGTCCGGCGGTGGCGGCGGCTTCTCTTCCTTTACCATGGTGGACGAGCATATGGTACACCGCATGCCTGATGCGCTGAGCTATGAGCAAGGTGCGTTGGTAGAGCCTGCGGCGGTAGCCCTTCATGCGGTGCGGATGAGCAAGTTGAAAGCCGGGGATAAAGCGGCCGTCTTCGGTGCCGGCCCCATCGGCCTGCTGGTGATTGAAGCACTGCGCGCAGCCGGTGCGGCAGAGATTTATGTGGTCGAGCTGTCACCTCAGCGGGCAGAAAAAGCGCGTGAACTGGGAGCGAAAGTGGTTATCGACCCCAGCAAAGACGATGCCGTCGCCACAATACGCGAGCTGAGCGCGGGTGGCGTTGACGTGGCGTTTGAAGTGACCGGCGTACCGGTGGTGCTAAAACAGTGTATCGACAGCACTCGCTACGAAGGCGAGACGATTATCGTCTCCATCTGGGAAGGGGAAGCGGCATTCCATCCGAACAAAGTGGTGCTCAGCGAACGTTCAGTCAAAGGGATTATCGCTTATCGCCATATTTTCCCGGCGGTGATGGATCTGATGACCCAGGGCTACTTCCAGGCCGACAAGCTGGTGACCAAGCGCATCGAACTGGCTGATTTGGTGGAGCAGGGTTTTGAAGCGCTGGTGAAAGAAAAACAACAGGTTAAAATCCTGGTGCGTCCACCGCAGTAAAATGTCCCGCAGGTATGACGAGATGGCGGACCCTCGGTCCGCCATCTAAGCTCAATACGCAATTCCGAACGCCCCGCTAGGTTACCGCGGTGCCGGGGAACGCAGGATCGCCGCTCGCAGCGCATCGACTATCTCGTCGCGTAAATCGTGAGTAGCGTCCGGTGCCATTTGCGCCACGCTAACGGTTTTCTCCGCTTGATAATACCGCCCGCTGTCCAATGCTGCCTCAAACTGATTGGCATAGCGGTGCGCCGCCGCCAAATCACAATCCACCAACAGCACCGCATGGGCCAGCACCACATGCCGCCGCGCCTCGTCGGCAGGTTGATCTGCCACCGGTCGCCAATATTGGGCAGTACCGGCGATTTTACGCGCCGCCTCCCCGTCGCCGCAGGCAAGATTGAAGCGCCCGTCGCAGAACGATCCTTCCACCGCCTGCCAATGGGCCACCACGCCCCGTTCGGCCAGCGCACTGCGGAGAATGGCGCACAGATGCTCATACACCTCTTCTGCCGCTTCACCCAGGGGGCGCGCTATCGGGTACGCCAGGCTGATATTCACGATGCCAGGCCCCTGCGGCACCAGCCCGCCGCCGGACTTACGCAAAAACACCGGGCACCCGTCGGCGGCAAACTGTTGGCGCGCCGATTCCAGCGCGGCAAAACGCTTATAGCTGCCCGGCACCACCAGCGACAGCGGCGAGTGCCACAGCTGTGCCACCGCCTCTCCGGCGGCAGCGCGGGCAAACAGGCCGGCTTCGGCCTGCGTAGGGTCCGGGAAAAACATCAGCCGCGATGGCTGCAGTGAAAACTGGCCGCCGTTAACGGCGGCAGCCTGGGAAACATCCTTCATCATCTACCTTTGTCCACCACTCATAGAAGGCGGGGTTAGTCATGCACCGGCGACTGAATGCCAAAGCGCTGCATACGGCGATAGAGCGTCATCCGGCTGATGCCCATTTGCCGAGCAACGGCGCTGTGGTTCCAGCGGGCGGCACGCAGATACTGGACCAACAGCCGTGCCTCCGGCGGCAGTGCCGCATCGGCTTCGGCGTTAACCACCGGCAGCGGGTTGGCGGGGATCGCCGCCGTCACCCCTTCCGGCAGATCGGTGACCTCGATGCGGCCCCCCTCGCAGAGTGCGGCGGCGTAATCCAGCGCATTGCTCAGTTCACGCAGGTTGCCCGGCCAGCGATGCTGATGCAGGCGGCGACGCGCTGCGGCGGTGAGCTGCGCCTTACCGGCCAGCAGTTTATCCACCAGCCAGTCGAGATCGCTGCGCTGACGTAACGCAGGCAGCGAGATACGCGCCCCCTGTAAACGGTAGAACAGATCGGCACGAAAACGCCCTTCCTGCACCAGTTGATCCAGCGCGTGGTGCGACGCGGAGATCACGCGGATATCCACCGATACCGGACGCGTGGCCCCCACCGGCAGCACCTCCTGCTCCGCCAACACCCGCAGCAACCGGGTCTGCATCTCCAGCGGCATGTCGCCTATCTCATCAAGGAACAGCGTGCCGCCGTCGGCTTCCTGGATCAACCCGCGCCGCCCTTTGCTGCCTGCGCCAGAAAAACTGCCGGGCAGATGGCCGAACAGTTCGCTCTCAATCAGCGCCGCCGGGATCGCCGCGCAGTTCACCGCCACAAATGCCCGATGGCGGCGGTTGCTTGCCTGGTGAAAGGCTTTGGCAAAAAACTCTTTCCCGCAGCCGGTTTCACCGTGAACCATCAGGTGCAGCGGTGCCTCCAGCAGCCGGGCGGCGCGCTGGAGCTGGAGCTGCAACGCAGCGTCGCCGCCGTTCAGTGCGGCCAGCGCCGGAGGTAACGCGCCGTGGCTGACTGCGGCCTTACGTGGCGCACGCCGAACGGGCTGCACGGCGGTAACGTACAGTTTCTCCCCGCTGCGGACGCGTTCGAGCGTCCCCTGCTGCCCACTGGCGCTGGCCAGCCAATCGGGAAGACTATCGATGGAAGTATTAAACAGTTGTTCAATCGGCCGGCCGAGCAGCGTGCTGCGGCAGTGCACCGGCGGCGCGGCGATGCCCAGCTCGTTTTCCAGCATGCGCTGGGCGCGGTGGTTATGCCCCACCACTTTGCCGGCGGCATCAAAGGCGATCAGGAAATCCGGGCTGACCTCAACAAACGACGATGCCGGGCTGAGTTTCAGCACCCAATCGCCGCGATGCCTATGCTCAAACCAGGCATTTTCAATCTGATGCGCATAAATTTTAGCGAGCTGTAACGCCAACTGCTGGCTGGATTTTGGTTGCGGCGAGCTGAGCGCGGAAATATCAAGAATGGCGTTTAACTGGCCCTGCGGATCGAACAGGGGAACGGCGGTGCAGGTCAGCGGGATATGGGTGGCGTCGAAATGATCGGCCTGATGCACGGTCAGCGCCTTGCCGGTGGCCAGCGCGGTGCCCACGGCGCAGGTGCCTGCGCAGGCTTCCGTCCACTGCGCCCCGAGGAACAGCCCGGCACGACGCAGGCTGATTTCGGCATTGACGTCCCCCAGGTAATCCACGGTGATACCGCGCGCATCGGTCAACAGCACCACGTAGCCGGCGGCGGCAATCTGCTGATACAACACCGTCAGGCCGTGATGGGCAATGTGGCGAAACTCTTCCATTTCCTGGCGGTGTTCCCGCAGTTCATGCCACGGCAAGATACGCGCTTCCTGCATGCGGCTGGGATCGAGACCATGATGTTCCACGCAGCGCTGCCAGGAATCGCGAATAGTCTGTTCATGGAAACGCGGGGCCAGCAAATGCGCCTTGTTGCTGAGGCTGGCCATTACCGTGGCAATGTGTTCGCGCTGGCTCTGATTCACGAGTCGTTCTCCTGTGGCGGCACGGTGGGAATAACCGATGCTGATGCGGGCCCTCATCATACACTGGGTTGGCTGCCCGGTGCAGGGGCATGGCCGGCAGGTTTCAGCGCACCGGTTATCAACGGCTGGTTATATCAGACTAAATACCGGGGAGAACTTTTCACCGCGTCCGGGTGCAATTTGTGATCGGCCACACAGCGCGGCCGCATTATTTGCCGAAAAAGAAACGTGCACGGGGATCCGGCTGAACCGCTCCGCTCTCAGCCGCCGCGAATGGTGCTGCGCCAAATAAAGTCGGCATGGTACATCTGCGTTTCGCCCGGCATTTCCTGCCCCAGCGCCGGCGCCATGTTCTCTTCGTTCTCCTCTTCCGTCACCAGCCATGCCACCGCTTCCCGAGCGAACTGCTCCACCGGTTGGGTAAATGTGGTGAGGTTGTAGGATGACCAGCTCGCCTGCGGGATATCATCGAACCCGGCCACGCAAAGATCTTCCGGAACGCGCAACGCAAAACGATGGCGCGCCTCATCCATAAAACCGCAGGCCAGCAGATCGGTGACGCAGAACACCGCATCAGGCCGCTCCCGACGGGTTAACAGCCGGTGCGCCAGAATTTGCCCGCTCTCATACGACGTGGTGCCAAAACGCTCGACGATCACCGCCAGCCCCGCCGCTTCCGCGGCCTGGAGAAAACCGCGTTCGCGGGCCATCAGGCTTGGCGTGCCTGCCAGCGAGTTGGCAAAGGCGATCCGCCGGCAACCGGCGCGGACAAACGCCATCATCACCGTACCGGCCGCTTCTTCGTTATCCAGGTTGATGCTGAGCGAACCCGGTAGCGCATCATTGCGGTTAATCAGCACCAGCCGCTGGCCGTGCCGGTGGCACAGGCGGGCGATGGCGCTGTCCGGCATGCCGGAGAGGACAAAAGACGCATCGGCGCGGAAGTTAATCGCCTGCTGCAACGCCTGGGATACGCTGTCGTCGGAACGATCGGTGTTAATCAACATGGCGATCTTACCCGCCGCCTGCAAATGCTGGGTCAGCAATCGCACCAGGCTGGCCCGGTAAGGGGTCGCCAGTTCGGAAACGATCAGGCAGACAATACCGCTGCGATTGCGCACCAATCCCCGCGCCAAATGATTAACGTGGTAGCCCAGCTGTTCCGCCGCCCACATCACCCTTTCGCGGGTTGCCGCCGAGACGCTGGCGCCGGGCGTATAGGTGCGCGACACCGCCGACCGGGACACGCCGGCCAGCTCCGCTACGTCTTTGGCACTGATCATTGCCTTGTCTACCGCCATGGTTACATCCATCCGTTACCCGTTCCGATAAAGTTTGCCGCACTTTGCAAAGCTGTGCAAATTTTTCGCAGAAAATTTGTTTCATTTTTGTGACGAATAGGTTGAATTGTTCTATATCGCAATTGACAGCACAATTTTTATCCTCTAGTTATTTGCACACACGTGCAAAAAAAATGGCGACAACGTATCGCCACCCTACACAAACCAGGAGAACACCATGCATCGAGTCACCCTGATGGCGGTCCTCGCCGCCGGCTCCGCGCTCTCGGCCCTGCCGGCTCACGCCGCCGGAAAACTGAATATGATCTGCTCCGCCGATGTCGTGGTCTGCGAGCAAATGACCACGCTCTTCGAAAAACAGCACCCGGATGTCAACGTCAGCATGGTGCGTCTGTCCGCCGGAGAAGCCTATGCACGCATCCGAACCGAAGCGCGTAACCCGCGCACCGATATTTGGTGGGCTGGCACTGGCGATCCCCATATGCAGGCCGCCAACGAAGGCTTAACCCAGCCCTATAAATCGCCGCTGCTTGACCAACAACACGACTGGGCGCGCAAGCAGGCGGAGAGTGCCGACTACCGCACCGTGGGCGTTTACGCCGGTGCGCTGGGCTGGGGCTACAACACCAAGCTGCTGGCAGAGAAAAAACTCAAAGTCCCCGCCTGCTGGGCCGACCTGCTGGATCCGGCCTACAAGGGCGAGATCCAGATGGCCAACCCGAACTCCTCCGGCACCGCCTACAACACCCTCGCCACGCTGGTGCAGATCATGGGGGAAGATAAGGCTTTCGATTACCTGAAAAAACTCAACGCCAATATTTCGCAGTACACCAAATCGGGTTCCGCACCGGTGAAAGCGGCGGCCCGCGGCGAAACGACGGTAGGCATCGTCTTTATGCACGATGCGGTGGCGATGCAGGTCGATGGTTTCCCGGTGAAAGCCATCGCCCCCTGCGAGGGGACCGGGTTTGAAATTGGCTCCATGTCGATTGTCAAAGGCGCGCGTAACCTTGCCAATGCCAAGCTGTGGTACGACTGGGCGCTCGGTGCCGAAGCACAATCGCACATGAAAGACGCAAAATCCTTCCAATTGCCGTCAAACCGCGAAGCGGCGATCTCCGAGTATGCGCCGCGCTTCGAGAACATCAAACTGATCGACTACGACTTTAAAACCTACGGCGCCACGGAAAAACGCAAAGAGCTGCTCAGCCGCTGGGATAAAGAGATCGGCTCCGGCGCGCAGTAATTCCCGTCCATTCCCTCTCGCACTTTCTGCCGTTGCCGATGAACCGGGCGTGGCACGCCGCGCCTGCACGGCTAGCAGAAAAGGAATAATGAACGATCGAGGTTACGATGAATGCTCAAAACCGCCGCTTAGACGTGGCTCTTGTGCTGGGCGCGCTCGCATTGCTGCTGCTGCCCTGGTACAGCCAGGAAGCCGGATTTTTCGACTTCAGCTGGTTGAATACGCTGTGGCAGGATCGGGAAAGCGCTCCCGCGCTGTGGCAAATCCTGGTTTTTCAACGCCCGTGGCTGGCTATTGCGCTGCTGTTGCTGCTGGTTTGCTCGCTGGGGCGCCTGCTGCTGGTGGGCCGGTTGCGCTCGCAGCTACTGATGTCTGCCGCCGCCACCGGCATCGTCTTCCTGCTGTTTGAAGGTCACGCCATCGGTTACAGCGGCTGGAACTGGCAATGGAGCGAGCAGCTGTTTGGTGCGCTCGGCGACGGCCAACCCGCCTTTGGCGCCGGCGCTATTGCGTTGCTCACCGCGTTTTTGCTGCTGTTCTCTTTTGGGTTGGCCGAGCGTGGCGTGCTGAAAGGGGATGCCTTTGTGGTGTCCTCGATCGTGCTGCTCGTCGCGTTGGTCAGCACCTTCGTGCTTTATCCGGTACTGAGCATGTTTGTCGCTTCGGTGCAGGACGCTGACGGCGCGTTTAAACCGGACGGCCTGATCGCCAATATGCAGGATCCGGCGATCTGGAGCCTCGGTTGCCTGAACGGCGGCAGTTGCGGCACCGCCTGGCGCACCCTGTGGCTGGCGCTGATGACCGCCGGCGGATCGACGCTGCTCGGCCTGGCCTTTGCGCTGGCCGCTACCCGCACGCCACTGCCGTTCAAGAAAGGGCTGCGCCTGCTCAGCGTGCTGCCGATCATCACGCCGCCGTTCGTCATTGGCCTGGCGCTGATGCTGCTGTTTGGTCGTTCAGGCATCGTCACCGAGCTGCTTTCCACCCTGTTCGGCATCGAGCCGGGGCGTTGGCTGTACGGCCTGACCGGGATCTGGATTGCCCAGGTGCTTTCTTTCACCCCGATCGCCTTTTTGGTGCTGATTGGCGTGGTGGAAGGCGTCAGCCCTTCGCTGGAAGAAGCCTCGCAAACGCTGCGCGCCAACCGCTGGCGCACCTTCCGTTACGTTTCGCTGCCGCTGATGGCGCCCGGCCTGGCCAATGCTTTCCTGATCAGTTTTATCGAAAGCATGGCGGATTTCGGTAACCCGATGGTGCTAGGCGGCAGCCACGGCGTGCTCTCGACCGAAATTTTCTTCTCGGTGGTGGGGGCGCAAAACGATCCGAGCCGCGCGGCGGTGCTGGCGATCATCCTACTGTGCTTTACCCTCAGCGCCTTTGTGTTGCAACGCCTGTGGCTGGCGGGAAAAAGCTTCGCCACCGTGACCGGCAAAGGCGATTCCGGCATGCACTGCGGCCTGCCGCGCGGGCTGCGCTATGGCGTTTACGGGCTGGTGATCCCCTGGGGCCTGTTCACGCTGGTGGTTTACGGCATGATTTTAATCGGCGGTTTTGTTCAGTCGTGGGGGCTGGACAACAGCCTGACCCTGGCGCATTACACCCGCGCATTCGGCTTCCAGTGGAGCGGCGGCCAGATCCTCTGGACCGGCGTCGCCTGGAACTCGTTCTGGACCACCCTGGAAATCGCGCTAATCGCCGCGCCGCTCACGGCCATCGTCGGCCTGCTCACCGCCTGGCTTATCGTGCGGCAGAAGTTTGCCGGCCGCCAGACCTTCGAGTTTATGTTGATGCTCAGCTTTGCCATCCCCGGCACGGTGATCGGCGTCAGTTACATCATGGCTTATAACCTGCCGCCGCTGGAAATCACCGGCACCGCCCTGATCCTGGTCGCCTGCTTTGTGTTCCGCAACATGCCGGTGGGCGTGCGCGGCGGCATCGCGGCCATGAGCCAATTGGACCGCAGCCTGGATGAAGCGTCGCTGACGTTGCGCGCCGGCAGCTTCCGCACCCTGCGCAAAGTGATTTTACCGCTGTTGAAACCCGCCATCAGCGCAGCCCTGGTCTATGCCTTCGTGCGGGCGATTACCTCCATCAGCGCGGTAATTTTTCTGGTCAGCGCCCAATACAACATGGCCACCTCCTACATCGTCGGGCTGGTCGAAAACGGGGAATACGGCGTGGCTATCGCCTACTCCTCCGTGCTTATCGTGGTGATGCTGGCGGTGATCCTCACTTTCCAGGTGCTGGTCGGTGAACGTCGCCTGCGCCGCGTATCCCGTATCGCCACACCGCCGGTGGCGTCGCCGCCGGCCTTACAACAGGAGACTGCCGTATGACTGCCATTCGTTCCGGCTCGGTGGTGTTTGAAAACGTCACCAAACAGTTTGCCGATTTCACCGCTCTGCCCGGCCTCTCGCTCACCGTCGAGCCTGGCACGCTGGTGACGCTGCTCGGCCCCTCGGGCTGCGGCAAAACCACCACCCTGCGCCTGCTGGCCGGCCTGGAGCACCCGACCACCGGACGCATCCTGATCGGCGGCAAAGAGGTGACCCATTTGCCCGCCAACGAGCGCGACGTGGCGATGGTGTTTCAGTCCTACGCGCTGTTCCCGCACATGAACGCGCTGGACAATGTCATGTACGGCCTGCTCGCCAGCAAGCTGTCGCGCAAAGAGGCGCTGGATCGGGCGCATGAAGGGCTGAAGCTGGTCGGGCTGGAAAACATGGGCAAGCGCCTGCCCGCCGAGCTGTCCGGCGGCCAGCAGCAACGCATCGCCGTGGCGCGCGCGCTGGTGCTGGAGCCGCAGGTGCTGCTGCTCGATGAGCCCTTATCCAATCTTGACGAGCGGCTGCGGCGCCGCGTGCGCACCGAGATCCGCGATTTGCAACAGCGCCTCGGGTTCACTGCGGTGTACGTGACCCACGATCAGGAAGAGGCGCTGGCGGTGTCCGATAAGATTATCGTCATGAAAGAAGGGCATATTGCCCAGCAGGGTGCGCCGCAGGAGCTTTATCATTCGCCCGCGTCGGTGTTTATCGCCGATTTTATGGGCGAGGCCAATATCCTGCCCTGTGACATTGAACGGGTGGACGGTGGCGAAGCGCTGATCAGCCTGGGTAGCCGTCAGTATCGGGTGCCGGGTGCCAAAGCGCGCCCCGGCGCCGCGCAACTGTCCGTGCGGCCGCAGTTTATTACTCTGCATGCGGAACAGTCCGGCGCATTGAACGGCGAGGTGACCCACAGCACCTGGCTCGGAGACCATATCGAGTATGAAGTGAAAACCGACCTCGGCGCTCTGTTTATCGTCGATGTGCAGATGGAACGCCAACTGGCGCCGGCCACGCGCGTGGCCATTGATTTCAAACCTCAAGGGCTGGCGCTGATTGCCCAGTGACGGCCCACAACTTTAAGGATCTGTTATGAATGAACACATTTCCCGGCGCCTGGCGCTGGCTGAACGGGTGGCGCGTGAGGCGGGCGCCAAGGCGCTGGACTATTTCAACCGTCGCGAAAGTCTGGTGATCGAAACCAAACGCGATGCGCAGGACGTGGTATCGATTGCCGATCGTGAGGTCGAGCTGCTGATCCGCGGACAGATCGCCCAAGCGTTTCCGGACGACGGTTTTCTCGGTGAAGAGTTCGGCCTGCAACCCGGGAATTCAGGCTATCACTGGGTGGTCGATCCGATTGACGGCACCAGCCCCTTCGTCAACGGCATGCCGAACTGGTGCGTGTCCATTGCCGTCATTTACCAGGGCGAGCCGGTGATCGGCGTGATCATGGCGCCCTGCCAACAGGAATGTTTCGTCGCGGCGCAAGGCGCGGGCGCCACGCTCAATGGCAAACCGCTGCATGTGGATCCGGCGCGCACCTTGCAAAACCACATCACCGGGTTTGGTGCCAACAGCTATGTGGCACCTGAACGCGTCGGTGAAATCGCCGCCGAGATCACGGCGGTCGGCGGCAATTTCTTCCGCAACGGTTCCGGCGCCATGATGCTGGCATGGGTCGCCGCCGGGCGGCTGGTCGGCTATTACGAACCTTATATGCACGCCTGGGACTGTCTGGCGGGTTATTGCCTGGTGAACGAAGCCGGCGGCTGGACGCATCCGTTTAACGCACAAGGGGAACAGCTGTTACGTGGTGCGCCGGTGCTGGCGGTGGCCCCTGGGGCCAAAGACGAGCTAATGCGTATCGCGCGGTTATGATCTTCGTGTGAACAAGCACGTTATAGCGGGCGCAGCATGCTGCGCCCCTGCTCGGGTAACCGACTACAACCCGCGTTTTTCCATCAGCAACGCGAGATCGACCAGGCGGTTAGAGAAACCCCATTCGTTGTCATACCAGGCCAGGATCTTGACCAGCTTGCCGCCGATGACCAAGGTAGACAGCCCGTCGATAATGGACGAACGCGGATCGCCTTTATAATCGCTCGACACCAAAGGTTCGTCGCTGTAGCCAAGGATCCCCTTGAGCGGCCCCGACTCCGCCGCCTGGCGGAAGGCAGCGTTGATCTCCTCGCTCGTCGCTTCGCGTTTCAACGTGACCGTTAAATCAACGATAGAGACCACAGGGACCGGCACCCGCAACGAGTAGCCGGTCAGGCGGCCATCCAGCTCCGGGATCACCTTGCCGAGCGCTTTGGCCGCGCCGCTGGAGTAAGGCACAATCGACTGAGCGGCGGCGCGCGCGCCACGTAAATCTTTTTCAGGCTGATCGTGCAGCGCCTGGCTATTGGTGTAGGCGTGGGTGGTGTTCATCAGGCCGTATTCAATGCCGAAGGTGTGATGCAGCACCTGCGCGGCAGGCGCCAGCCCGTTGGTGGTGCAACTGCCGTTACTGACCACCCGATGTCTGGCCGGATCGTAATCCTGATGGTTAACGCCCATCACGATGGTGATGTCGTCGTTCTTGGCCGGCGCCGAGATGATAACGCGCTTGGCGCCGCCTTTCGTGATGTGCACCTCGGCCTGGCTTTTGTCGGTAAAAAAGCCCGTCGCTTCAATCACGATGTCAACGCCGACGCTTTTCCACGGAATAGCGCCTGGATCTCTTTCAGAGAAAACATGAATCGGCCTGCCATCCAGCAGCAGCTGGTTTTCACCGGCCTCGACGCTGGCGGCCAAGGTGCCCGAAAGCGAATCGTATTTCAGCAGATGCGCCAGGGTTTTGCTGTCGGTCAAATCGTTGATCGCGACAACCTGAAAGTCACTGCGCCCTAACGCCGCACGTAAAACATTGCGCCCGATTCTGCCGAAACCGTTAATGCCTACTTTGACCATGATCTACTCCTTCGTTATTGTCTCTGCCTGCCAATCTAGCCGGGAGAGAGATGTGGCGTAAATGACGTTTATAGATCAATTTACGCCAAACTACGGGAGTGAAAACGATCGCGGTACTCGGTCGGCGTAAGCTGCAGGTTTCTTTCGAACACGCGCCGCAGGTTGAGGCCATTGCCAAAACCGGTGGTCACGGCAATATGCTCGATGCCTTCCGCACTCTGCTCCAGACGCTGCCTGGCGGTATGCAAACGCCCTTCTTCGACGAATTTAGCGGGGGAGATGCCGGTCTCGCGGGTGAAGACGCGCGTAAAGTTTCGCGGGCTCATGGCGACCCTCTCGGCCAGTTTCTCAACGGAAAGATCGCCGTCCAGGTTTTCCAGGATCCAGGACTGGAGATCGCGGATCGGGCCAGGCGTTTTGGCCTGATTCAGCGGATAGCGGCTGAACTGCAATTGCCCGCCGGGGCGGCGAAGAAACATCACCAGATCTTGCGCCACTTCACGCGCCTGAATAAAACCGTAATCGTCTTCAACCAGCGCCAGGGTGAGATCGAAACCGGAGCTGACGCCGCCGGAGGTCCAGACGGGCCCGTCCTGAACGTAGATCGGCCCGTTTTCGACCTTCACCTTCGGGAAACGAGATTGCAGGGTATCCAGCAAGCGCCAGTGCGTCGTCGCCCGGCGCCCTTCGAGCAAACCGGCCTCGGCAAGCAGCAAGGCCCCGCCGCAAACGGAAGCGATACGGCGTGCGTTGGGGGCGGCGCGACGGAGCCAGCCTGCGACAAACGCGCCTTCTTCCTCGGTCGCCCCCTTTCCGGTGACAATGACAGTGTCACGTTTTTGTTCAGGGTCGAGATCGGAAAGACGGTGATCGGCCAGCAAATTCAACCCGGACGACCCATGAACTACCCGATGAGACTGCGTGGTGGCGACCTCAATCCGATAGAGCGGAGCGTCGTTGGGCCTCAAGCGGTTGGCCTGCATCAGGATGTCGGCGATACCCGCAGACTCAAACAGCATGCCCCCTTCGGGGACGATAATCAGGAATGTATGCATGGCCTTAAAATACAATTTGAGCAAAATAAGTCAATAAGGCACATGCCACGCCACCCTGGCCGCCACCGGTTTTCCGCTCAGGATATCGCCAGCGCAACGCCCGTAACGCGTTCAAGTTCCGCCAACAGCGCATCCTGAAAAACCGGATCGCGCGCGGCGGCATGCGGCTCCAGGCGGCGCTGGTGATGCCAATAACCGCCGGAAACGCCGGCCTGCGCATCTGTGCTGGTGACCAACCATTCCTGCGTCAGGTGCCCCAGGCGCAGATCGTCGGGGGCGTTTTCGCCACCCATCTTGGTCGGCACCCAGCCAGGATCGACCGCGCTACTGACCACGCCCGGCCAACGCCGGGCCACGGCGGCGGCGAGCGCCGTCACAAATAGCTTGCTGTCCGAATAGGAGACGGCGGCCTGCCCGCGCCAGTCCACCTTTTCCAACGCGGCGCGACCGTCAAAATGCATGCTGCTGCTCAAATACACCAAACGCGCCGGGCGAGCGATAAGCGCCGTCAGCAGATAAGGCGCAATCACGTTGACCGCCAGCACCTGCGACCCGGTGAAGACACCGGCATTGTGAATGACCGCATCCGGACGCCCGAGGCGGTTCACCTGTTCGGCCACCTCTCGGGTCTGCTGCAAATCAGACAAATCGCCGGTAACCGCCAGCGCACCGCGGTCCAGCAAATCGCGCACGCCGTGGAGCCGGCCTGGCTTACGCACGTGAACGATCACCTGATGCCCTTCGCCCAGCAGGGTTTCCGCCGCCGCGCGCCCCAGCCCGTCCGCCGAGCCGGTAATGAAAATACGAGACATGGCCAGCTTCCTTTTATTTTTAAGACATCAACGCCAGCCCAGCGCCGGGGCGACATGGGTGAGGATCGACTCAATCACGTGCGCGTTGTAATCGACGCCCAACTGGTTAGGCACGGTTAACAGCAAGGTGTCCGCTTCGGCAATGGCTTCGTCCTGCGCCAGCTGTTTGATCAGCTCTTCCGGCTCGGCGGCGTAGCTGCGGCCGAAAATCGCCCGGGTTTGCTGGTCGATATACCCGACCTGATCGCCTTCCTTGCCGCTGCCGCCGAAGTAGCTGCGGTCCTGCTGGTTCATCAGCGCAAAGATGCTGCGGCTTACCGACACGCGCGGTTCGCGCGGGTGGCCCGCTTCTTTCCATGCCGCGCGGTAAGCGCGGATCTGGTTGGCCTGCTGAATGTGGAAGGGTTCGCCGGTTTCGTCGTTTTTCAGCGTTGAGCTTTGCAGGTTCATCCCCAACTTTGCCGCCCACACTGCCGTGGCGTTGGAGCTGGCGCCCCACCAGATGCGATCGCGCAAGCCGGCGGAGAAAGGTTCGATGCGCAGCAGCCCCGGCGGATTAGGGAACATCGGCTGCGGGTTCGGCTCGGCAAAGCCCTCACCGCGCAGCGCATCGAGCAGTACCTCGGTGTGGCGACGGGCCATATCGGCCTCGGTCTCGCCTTCTGCGGGCGTATAGCCAAAATAGCGCCAGCCTTCGATAACCTGCTCGGGCGAGCCGCGGCTGATGCCGAGTTGCAGCCGCCCGCCTGAAATCAGATCGGCGGCTCCGGCGTCTTCCACCATATAAAGCGGGTTTTCATAGCGCATATCAATCACGCCGGTGCCGATCTCAATGCGTTGGGTTTTGGCGCCGACGGCGGCCAACAGCGGGAACGGGGAGCTGAGCTGGCGGGCAAAGTGATGCACGCGGAAATAGGCGCCATCCGCCCCGAGTTCCTCTGCGGCGACCGCAAGATCGATGGATTGCAGCAGCGCATCCGCCGCCGAACGGGTGCCGGACTGTGCCGAAGGCGTCCAGTGACCAAAAGAGAGAAAGCCGATCTTCTTCATGGGAGTGTTCCTCAGAGTCAACATTACCGGATTACAGTGCAAAAATGCCGCCGCCGGTGCCAGAGAAATCGTCGCGAACCGCACTAAACGAACCGATTGCCGCCCCCGCCGTTCCCCCTCGTCCGAGCATTGTAATCAAAAAGCAAATATCGTATAACAGGCTCCTCCGAGGGGTGTCCTGTTACGGGCTGAGATGGCGCAAGCCGAACCCTTTGAACCTGATCTGGGTCATGCCAGCGAAGGGACGGGTCGGCAATCACTCTCTCGGTCATTGCCTGTTCATACCTCAGCGCGCCCGGATCTCCACTCACTTTTGGAGGTCCCATGTTTACTCCCCTTTTCGATAACGGTCTTTACGGACGGCTGCGCCAACAGGCAGGCGCGGACTGGCAGGACTACGTTGCTCATCCTTTTATTCAGCAACTGGCCGCCGGCACGCTGCCTGAATCCGCGTTCCGCCGCTATCTGACCCAGGATTATCTGTTCCTGATCCACTTCGCCCGCGCCTACGCCCTGCTGGTGAGCAAGCTGCGCACGCTGCCGGAGATGCGCGCGGCCACCGCTTCGCTCAATGCCATCGTCGCCGAGCTGCCTTTGCATCTGGCTTACTGCGCCGGTTGGGGGCTGGGCGAACCCGAGATTGCCGCCGAACCCGAGGCGGCGGAAACCCTGAACTACACCCGCTATGTGCTCGATATCGGCCACTCCGGCGATGCGCTGGATCTGCTGGCGGCGCTGATGCCCTGCGTCGCAGGCTATGCCGAGATTGGTCTGCGCCTGCTTGACGACCCGGCGACGGTGATGGAGGGCAATCCTTACGCCTCGTGGATCCGCAACTATGGCGATAAAAACTATCTGGCCGGCGTGCAGGCAGCCCTCGATCTGCTGGAGCGCGTGGGCCACCAGCGTGGCGCAGAAAGCCGCTTTACCGAGCTTGCGGGGATTTTCACCACCGCCACCCGGCTGGAGTCCGCCTTCTGGCAGATGGGGTTGAACGCCTCATGAGTGACCGCATCGCGCCGCCCGGCATTCAGGTGCGGGATCTCAGCCTGTGCTTTGGCCGGCAGGTGATTTTCGATCGGCTGAGTTTCGATATTGCCGGCGGCAGCGTTGTCGCCCTGCTCGGCGCCAGCGGCGCGGGCAAAACCAGCCTGCTGAAGATTATCGCCGGGCTGATGCTGCCCACCGCCGGTGAGGTGACCGGCAGCGATGGCCTGCCGATAGCCGGCCGCATCGCCTATATGGGGCAAAAGGACCTGCTCTATCCGTGGCTGACCGTCGCCGAAAACATCAGCCTCGGTGCGCGGCTGCGCGGTGAAAAAGCCGACCGGGAATGGGCTGGGCATCTGCTCGAGCGCGTGGGGCTGAGCGGTTACGCCAAAGCTCTGCCCTCGGCGTTGTCCGGCGGCATGCGCCAGCGCGCCGCCATCGCGCGCACGCTGTATGAACGCCAGCCGATTGTGCTGATGGACGAGCCCTTCTCGGCGCTGGACGCCATTACCCGCGCCATGATCCAAACCCTGGCGGCCGAGCTGTTGGCGCAGCATACCGTGCTGCTGATTACCCATGATCCGATGGAGGCCTGCCGCCTGAGCCATCGCCTGTTGGTGCTCTCCCGCTACCCCGACGGCATTGACGATACACATATCATCAGCGGCCTGCCGCCGCGCGCACCGGACGATCCCCATCTGCTGAAAAGCCAGGGCGAGCTGTTGCAGCAACTGATGAGGGCCGCCGAATGAAACCGCTCATTGAAAACCGCCTGTCGCAGGTGCGCCGCAGCCTGACGGTGTTCGCCGGTTTACTGCTGCTGTGGTGGCTCATCACGTTGGGCGATATTCCCGCCTTTTTGCTGCCTTCCCCCTCTGCGGTGGCGCAGGCGCTGTGGAGCGGGCGCGCCTATCTTGCTTATCACACGCTGATCACCGCCTCGGAAATTGCCTGCGGGCTGGGGATTGGGGTATTGCTCGGCGCCGCGCTGGCGCTGTGCATGATCTATTCGCCCCGGCTGCAACGCTGGCTGATGCCGCTGGTGCTGACCAGCCAGGCGATACCGGTATTTGCGCTGGCGCCGCTGCTGGTGCTGTGGTTCGGCTTTGGCATGAGCGCCAAAGTGGCGATGGCGGTACTGGTGATCTTCTTCCCGGTCACCTCCGCGTTCTTTGACGGGCTGCGCCGGGTCAATAACGATTATCTCGATCTGGCCCGCACCATGGGCGCTTCCCCCTGGGCGCAACTGCGCCATGTGCGGCTGATGGCGGCGCTGCCGGCCTTTGGTTCCGGGTTGCGCATGGCCGCCGCCGTCGCGCCCATCGGCGCCATTATCGGCGAATGGGTCGGCTCGGCGGAGGGATTGGGCTACGTGATGCTGAACGCCAACGCGCGCATGCAGACCGACGTCTGCTTTGCCGCGCTGTTTATTCTGGTGCTGATGACCGTCTTGCTGTGGATGACGGTGAATGCGCTGCTGCTGCGCCTGATCGACTGGGCGCCGGAAAACGACTGATAACTTTTTAACGACTGGGGTAAGAAATGATCAAGCAAACCTTCTGCGGGCTGATGCTCAGCGCCGCTCTGGCCGGCAATGCTGCCGCCGCCGAAAAACTGACGCTGGTGCTCGACTGGTATATCAATCCCGATCACGCACCCATCATGGTGGCCGAGCAAATTGGCGCCTTCAAGGCCGAAGGCCTTGAGGTCAAGATTGTGCCCCCTTCCGATCCGGCGCTGCCGCCGCGTCTGGTGGCAGCAAAACAGGCCGACCTCGCCATCACCTATCAGCCTCAATTGCACTTCTTCGCCGATCAGGGCCTGCCGTTAGTGCGCGTGGGCACCCTGATTAACTCACCGCTCAATACCCTGATGACGCTGGATAAAAGCATCACCTCGCCGGCGGATCTCAAAGGCAAAAAAATCGGCTATTCCGTCAGCGGCATCGAACAGGCCACGCTGGCAACCATGGTCAAACATTCGCATATCGACCCGAACGACATGAAGCTGATTAACGTCAATTTCCAACTGACCAGCGCCCTGCTGGCGGGCCAGGTCGATGCGGTGATCGGCGGCTATCGCAACATTGAAGCGCTGGAGTTGAAACTGCAGGGGAAAAATCCGGTGGTGTTCAACGTCGAAGACTACGGCGTGCCGGCCTATGACGAACTGATCATCGTCGCCAACCGCGACGCGGTAGCCGAGCCGAAGATCAGGAAATTCCTCGCCGCGCTGAAAAAAGGCAACGATTACCTGCAGGCTCACCCACAGGAAACCTGGCTGGCCTTCGCCAAAACCCATCCGGAGCTGAACACCGAACTGAACAAGCAGGCGTGGCAGGCGAGCTTGCCGCTGTTCGCCACCGATCCGGCCAGGCTGGACACCGCGCGCTACCAGGCTTACGAACAATTCCTGTTCGACAACAAGCTGATCAAGAAAATCACCCCGGTGGAACAATACGCCGTGGAACTGCATTAAGGGGTATCCGCAAGGGCGCTGTATGCAGCGCCCCTACCCTCGAACCACAAAAGCCGTTGCCGACCGCCTCACGCCGTAGGGGCCACCGTCACATCGCCCTGACCGCTGCGCTTCAGCGCCTGCTGCACCAACCCGCTGGCTTTGCATCTTTCCACAAAACAGCGCACATAGGCTGCCCCCTGCTCTTTACCGCGCGGCACCGCCATCGCCTGGTGAATCGCGGTAAAATGCCCGTCCAGCACCCGGTAGCCCGGGTTCGCCGCAGCGGCGGCAAGCAGCGGTTGACGCACGCCCGCAGCGGCGTCCAACGCTTGCTCGAAGAATAAGGTGATCGCTGCAGGCGAAGTCTCTGCCCGCACCAGTTCCGCCTGCTTTAAAGTACGCGACAGATACAGGTCATAGGCCGCGCCCTGACCCACCGCAATGCGCATGCCAGGCCTGTCGAGCTCGGCCACTTGTCGATAAGGCGCCTCCTGCGCCACCAGATAGGTGCCCTCAATAATGACGTAAGGGGCACTGAAGGCAATTTGCTCCGCCCGCACCTGTTCGATGGCCATAAAGGCGACATCCCAGGCGGCGGTTTCCAGCGCGACGAAAACCTTGCCCGCCGCATCATAGGTCACCAGCTCCAGCGCCACGCCCAGCTCATGCGCCAGCGCGCCGGCCAGCGTGACCGACACGCCTTGCGGTTCCCCATCCGGCCCCCATTGTGCCAACACCGGATTGCCTAAATTGATCGCCGCGCGCAGTACGCCCTGCGGCGCCAAATCATCCAGTACGGTGGTGGAAATGCTCTGCATGTTTTCTCCTGAACAGGTTAATGCGCCTCGCCGGTCTGCAATCAGCGCCATTCATTAATGGTAGAGCCAAATGCCCGGCGAGCAATATTTCAGCGCCCACGCCTCTCAGTAGTGACTATGGTCACAATATTGTCACAAAATTGTTCATTCACGCCTGGCGGCCACCCCGCTGTGCAAACGCGCATTGACCCTGGCGCGTTCAATGCGCTATACCCTTCCTCTTTCGCGCTGCGACAGGTTCAGCAGCCTTTGCCAGGGCAGTTAAGATTTTCTTTTTAATCAGACAGGGTACGGTGGATGGTTTCAGCATTAGTCTCGTTTGCACTTTTTTTAGCCTCAATTTTGATCTACCGGAACAAGGCCGCCGCCAACCGCTGGTGGCTTTCCATTTTGCTGATCCTGCTGGGCAGCTATCTGATCCTCAATGTTATTCTGATCGCCAGTAACTATTTTACCGGCGACGGCATCACCGATGCGGTGATCTACACCCTCACCAGCAGCATGAAAGGGGCCGGCGTCAGCAAGTACGTGCTGCCGTTTATCGGCCTGCTGGCGGTGCTGGCGCTGATTTTCGCCGTGCTGGCCTGGAGCCTGGTGCGGCACAAAGCGAAAAGCAGCAGCGTGGTTTACAGCGTGCTCGCCGTGCTGCTGGCGCTGTTCTCCGTCGGCACCACCCCGGCTTTTCAGGATATTTCGCTGCTGCTCAGAAGCCAGATTACCGGCGACACCGCCGATTTTTACACCTACTACAAAGCGCCGAAAAAGAGCCTGCAGGGCAAAGCGCCGAACCTGGTGTACATCTATGCCGAAAGCCTTGAGCGCACCTATTTCGACCCGGAAATCTTTCCCGATCTCGCCGACGAGCTGAATCGGCACCGTGAAAACGGCATCGACTTCAGCAATACCCAACAGTTGCCGGGCACCGGCTATACCATTGCCGGCATGGTGGCTTCACAGTGCGGCATTCCGCTGTTCGCCCCGTTCGACGGCAACGCCTCCAGCGCCGTTTCCACCTTCTACCCGGAAAACGTCTGCCTGGGCGACGTGCTGAAAGCCGCCGGCTACGACAATTATTTCTATCAGGGCGCCGAACTGGCCTTCGCCGGAAAAGACACTTTCCTGAAATCGCACGGCTTTGACCACGCCTACGGCTACAAGGAATTGCGCGAACAGGTCCGCGATCCGGGCTACAAAAATGACTGGGGCTGGTACGACGATACCGTGCTGGACGTGGTTTTCGACAAGTTCGTCGAGCTGTCGCAGCAGAACAAAAAGTTCTCGCTGTTTGCACTGACCGTGGACACCCACCACCCGGACGGGTTTATCTCCGCGAGCTGCAGTAAAAAATCTTATAGCCGGCAGAACAAAGAGAACCGTTCGCTGAGCGCGGTGGCCTGTAGCCAGCAGCATATCGCGGCCCTGATCGACAAAATCAAAGGGTCGGAGTATTTCAAAAACACCGTGATCGTGGTGTCTTCCGATCATCTGGCGATGAACAACACCGCCTACGACATTCTGACCAAACAAAAGCGCCGCAACCTGTTCTTTATTATCGACGGCAGGCAGCCGCAAAGCGCGCAGCATAACGAAAAACGCAGCACGCTGGACAACGGCGCCACTGTGCTGGACGTGATGGGCGGCGACAACTATATCGGCCTCGGCCGCAGCAGCCTGTCCAGCCCCACGCTGGCTACCGTCTTCTTGAATATCGAAGAAAAAATCAACGGCTGGAAACCGGCGGTGGTGAAGCAATGGGGCTTCCCGAACAGCATTTCCGATTATCAGCTGGATGCCCAGCGCAACAGTTTCACCTTCTCCGGCATCAGCTTTAAGGTGCCGTTTATCCTCAAGGTGACGGACAATAAAATCGAACCCATGTTTAACGTCTATCTTTCCACACCGCTGAAAAAGCAGCTCGCCGGCCTGGGGGCGGGTGAAAAGTTTGTCTGGGTGGATAAATGCTATGAGATTGGCCGGGTGTGGGCGCCCGAACTGGCGCTGAGCACCGACACCTGCGTGGCTTCCGGCAATCTGGCCGCCCCGCCGCATATCGTGCAGGCCAAGGGCGGCAGCTACCGCGGCAAAGTCAGCTTTACCGAGCCCGCAGCGGACAGCGTTGCCGCCTACCAGAACGCCGTCGACAAACTGAAGGTGGACGACGCCGCCGTTAAATATCAGGCGGACGCCATCGCCTTTATGCTGCCGGGCATGCCGCAACAGGTGAAGGCCATTACCGGCGTGTCCAGCGTCGAGGACTGGGGCCGCTGGTCGGACGCCAACCTCGCGCCGGCGGTCAACATCGACTATGTCGCCCCGCTGCCGCCGACCTTCGATCTGGTGCTGCGCGCCCGCGCCTACGGCAAAAACGTCGGTGCGCCGATCTCGGTGCGCGTGGGCGACGAAGAGCAGTTCGTGTCGCTCGGCGAGCAGGACACCACCGTCACCCTGCGCTTCAACAACCCCGGCGGCGCGCAAAACATCAGCATCACGCCACCGGCCCCGACCGAACCGCAGGAAGGAGCCAGCGGCGGCTTTACCCCGAAAAAACGCGGCATCGGCCTGGTCTCGCTGAAGGTGGAACAGGCAGAGCCGGCCTCCTGATCTCAACGTCGCAGCGGCAGCCCTGCCGCTGCGCTTTACTTTTTCTCCGGTTCCATTTCGGCAAAGCTTTTGCGCCCAGCTTCAGCTAACCTGTTGTGATAAATTGCTATAACCAAATGAGTTGGCGTTACCTCAAGGCAGCAAGAACTTACTCAAGCCAGTGACTGGGATGCATGCTCGCCGCTAACGCAGAGGTAACGTCAAAGATGAAGGGTATATCGGCATGCCTCCCGCCGCAGGGACGGGAGAACCAAGGAGAGAGAATGAGTAGTTACCAATCCGGCACCGGCCTTACCCCCGCTCAGGCGATCGACCAGTTGGAAGCACTGTATGACGCCTCGGTTACCGCGCTGCGCCAGGCGGTAGGCGATTTTATCAGCCACGGCAGTGTGCCCGACATACAGGCCCGCGCCGCTGGGCTGTTCGTTTATCCAGAGCTGCGCGTAAGCTGGGACGGGCAAAAATCCGGCCAGAGCAAAACCCGCGCCTTCGGCCGTTTTACCCATACCGGCCGCTACACCACCACCATTACCCGCCCGCAGCTGTTTCGCAGCTATTTGGCCGAGCAACTGGCGATGCTGGCGCACGACTACGACGCCCATATCGAAGTGGCGCCTTCACAACAGGAGATCCCTTTTCCTTATGTGATTGACGGCTCGAACCTGATGCTGGATCGCTCGATGAGCGCCAGCCTCGCGCAGCATTTCCCCACCACCGAGCTGGCGCAAATCGGCGACGAAACCGCCGACGGCCTGTTCAACGCCACCAGCACCTTTCCGCTATCGCACTTCGACGCGCTGCGGGCCGATTTCTCGCTGGCGCGGCTGCGGCACTATACCGGCACCCCGGTGGAGCATTTCCAGCCCTTCGTGCTGTTCACCAACTACACCCGCTATGTGGATGAATTTGTCCGCTGGGCCTGCGCCGAGATAGCCAACCCGGACAGCCCTTATATTGCGCTGTCCAGCGCCGGCGGCATCTACATCACGCCCGAAACCACCGCGCCGGAACAGGCGGTGTCCGATCTGGCCTGGAAAAACCACCAGATGCCGGCCTACCACCTGATTTCGCGCAACGGCCAGGGCATTACGCTGATCAACATCGGCGTCGGCCCGTCCAATGCCAAAACCATTTGCGACCATCTGGCGGTGCTGCGCCCCAGCGCCTGGCTGATGATTGGCCACTGCGGCGGGCTGCGCGAAAGCCAGTCGATCGGCGACTACGTGCTGGCCCATGCCTACCTGCGTGACGATCACGTGCTGGACGCGGTCCTGCCACCGGATATCCCGATCCCGAGCATCGCCGAAGTGCAGCGCGCGCTGTATGACGCCACCAAAATGGTCAGCGGCATGCCGGGCGAAGAGGTGAAACAGCGCCTGCGCACCGGCACGGTGGTGACCACAGACGATCGCAACTGGGAGCTGCGCTACTCCGCCTCGGCGCTGCGCTTTAACCTCAGCCGCGCGGTGGCGGTGGATATGGAAAGCGCCACCATCGCGGCGCAAGGTTACCGCTTCCGGGTGCCTTACGGCACGCTGCTGTGCGTTTCCGACAAACCGCTGCACGGCGAGATCAAGCTGCCGGGCCAGGCTAACCGCTTCTATGAGGGGGCGATCTCGGAACATCTGCAGATCGGCATCTGCGCCATCGATCTGTTGCGCGCCGAAGGCGACAAGCTGCATTCGCGCAAGCTGCGCACCTTCAACGAACCCCCGTTCCGCTAACCTGCCCTTCAGGCCCACCGCGCGTGGGCCTCTTTAAATCCCTATTGCACCAGCGCCAGCGTGCGTTTTTCCTGGCTGCGGCTAACGGCAATCGACAGCAAGATATCCTTCACCACCAACGCCGGTGCGGAAAGCGATTGCTGGCTGGAAATGCACAGTGAAAGCGGCACGCTCAGCGCCGGGGCGGCGATACGCGCCATCCACGCCTTGGCCGGGCCAATCATCGCCCGCGCAACGGATTCCGGCAGAATGGTCGCGCCCAGGCCGCTGGCGATAGCCGCGCTCAGCGTGCCGGGGGATTCGATTTCGCCAATCACGTTGGCGGCCAGCTTGCGCAGCGCCATTGCTTCGTCGACCTGCGTGCGCACCACATCGCCTTCGCGCGGCAGGAACAGATTCAGCCGCGCCACGTCCAACAGATCGACGCTGCTACCGGGGCTTGGCACCGCACGCGTCGCCACCAGATACAGATCTTCCTTCATCAACGCCGTGGCTTGCAGGCCCTCAGGCATTTTTGCGCCGTAGATCACCGCCATATCCAGGCTCTGGCTGGCCACCTGCCCGGCCAACATCGAACCGATGTTCTCGTTCAGGCTGAGTAGAATCCCGGGATGGCGGTCACGCACCGCCTGCAACAACGGCAGCGCCAGTTGCGCGGCCATGCTGCCCGGCGCCAGCCCGACGGAAACCTGCCCACTCACCGCCTGGCCTGCGCCGATGACCGCGCTCTGTGCCTGTTCGCACTGGCGCAGAATGGTTTGGGCGTGAGCATAGAGAATATTGCCGGCTTCGGTGGGCTGCACGCCGCGCTTGGTGCGGATCAGCAATTGTTGCTTCAGCTCCCCTTCCAGCGTCGCCAACTGTTGGCTGAGTGCGGGCTGCGCGATATGCAGCACCTCCGCCGCCTGGGTCAGGCTGCCGATATCGACGATTTTCACGAAATATTTTAGACGTCTGAGATTCATATTGCCTCCGTCGAGCCGCTGAACTGCGTATGGCAAAGCCATGTTGACAACAGAATTGCAAAATCCGGGCCAGCGTAACGGAATAAGAGAAAGTGCTAACTAATCGACGGAAAAATAAGAAAAAATGATATTTGCGCGACCTGATACCGACACGCAACCGGCGGCCAGTGACGCAGGCTTGCACCACCATAAGGCATCTCGCGGCCCGCCGTGGGCCGTTGTGCAGCGCTGCACCAATAAAAGCGATAAAAAGCAGCAGGTTGAATAATCTTGCAGCAAACGGAACGACGAGACGTTTTCACGCTTTACAAGCCCGGGCCACGCCGCTATTATTCGCCCCGTTCACACGATTCCTCTGTAGTTCAGTCGGTAGAACGGCGGACTGTTAATCCGTATGTCACTGGTTCGAGTCCAGTCAGAGGAGCCATATTAGAGAAGCCCGCTCAGGGAAACCTGAGCGGGCTTTTTGCTTTTATCATATTGCCCGCTTTTGATTCACTTCGTTGGCGTGAACAATCTTCAGGATGCATTTTCAGTTTACCCAACGTCCATCAAAAGCGCGGAAGTCTTCGTAAGTTACTCGCAACCCATCACAACAGTCATTCGCTGGCAAATCTGCTCTGGTCAGCCCGAATCTCGTAAAGTCTGAGGATCCTGCTACCGCACAAATTCACCAACGATCGTACTTCCCCTACCCGGATGAAAGTGCGCCAGGTAACCGCATGAAAATGGATCGCGTCGATATCAGCGAGTCTGTGACGTTTCACGGCTAAGAGCCTGAACGATGACCTGGCGCCAGCAACCCAGTACTGTACCGACCTCACGTTTGACGCAATGGGACCGGCTCTGGCTGCAGCTGAAATGGTGCGTTTGAGTGCTCGTCGTGATATTGCAGTTACAGCTATTCAGGAGCGAATGGAGGATAACAAAACGAATCCAGATGCCGACTATATCGTTCGTTTGCATCGTGCACTTTTCATTTAGCCCAACCCTGCGCCCTGCCGCAATACGCTGTTTTTTTTACTGGAAATATTATATAGATGAGCGTTATTACACTTCTAAGCTTATAGATAATTTTATACATCAAATGTAATAAATCGCTTGGTATCTGGAGATGCCCCTGTATATCCAGACAACCGCAACAATAACTGCTGCATATTTTGGGAATATTTCGTGCGCCATGTGCATACGAAATTACCAGCGAATACGGCTCTATACGCCAATCGCCCGGCCGGCAATGTCATTGAACAGCATGCGATCTCTGTATCGCACTGCCAGTTCGCTTTGCGACGAACACTCTCAGTCCGGGGCCTTCCACGCAGAAAGCATTTCAAGGGCGTTGTCGTAGTTACCGGTAGCCTCGGCAGTGCGTAAAAATTTGGCGCGTTCAACAATGATTTCATTAGGCTCGGGTTCTGCATGCAAAAGGTCGAGCGTCTCATTAAGGAAGTCTTCCAGCGGCATGGCATGCTCGTCACTTTCCTGACCAAACAACGTGGTTTGCACACCCGGGGGCGCTAACTCAATTACGCGTACGGAAGTGTCGGCGAGTTGAACACGCAAGCCTTCGGTGAAAGCATGAACAGCCGCCTTGGTGGCACTGTAGGTCATGGCTATCGGGAACGGAACAAACGCTAATGAGGAGCTGACGTTGATGATGACGCTATCGTTCTTTTGAGTGAGTTGAGGCAAAAACGCATAAGTCATGCGGATAGTGCCCAAAAGATTAATCTCTATAGTCTCTTGCGCAATCTTCACAGAATCCGGATCCAAAACATTTTCGCTCAACATAATGCCTGCGTTGTTGATGACGATGTTCAGGTCAGGGTAACGTGCTGCCACGAGCTCGCTCGCCTGGATAATAGACTTGGCATCGGCAACGTCGAGTTCAATGGCCTCTATACCGGGATAATCGATTGTGATCTGATCAAGTAAAGCCTTGCGTCGGCCTGCTACAATGACCTTATTGCCTGCCTGATGAAAGCGCACCGCAAGGCCCAGCCCTATACCCGAGGTGGAACCGGTGATGAGGATCGTATTACCTGAGGTTTTCATATGTTTCTCCGGGTTGGTGAAAAAGGTAGAATGCTAAACGGACAACTATCCGTTAAAACCAAACTTAACGGACAACTGTCCGTTTAGCAAGTTTTAAACTTTTGGACAGGAGGACTGGTGACACAGCAACAAAAGATGGAGCGCCCCGCACGCGCTGACGCACAGCAAAATCGCGAACGTATTCTGTCGGTTGCGCTTCAGGAGTTGACCCTTTCCGCAGACGTGCCACTCAGCGCGATCGCGAAGAAGGCAGGCGTAGGACAAGCAACTTTTTATCGTCACTTTCCGTCACGGGAAATATTAGTGATGGAGGTTTATCGCTATGAGATGTTGCAGGTCACAAAATTTGCAGAGCACTTGCTTCAGACCCTCCCGCCCGACCAGGCATTACGGGAGTGGATAAATCGCCTTGCCGAGTACGCGATAACCAAAGCTGGCCTGGCAAATGCCATTCGCGAGGTGTCACTCACGCGGGACTGTCAGGAAAAAGCGGGCTATGCCCCTGTGATCGCTGCGGCTCAATTACTACTCGATGCAAATAAGGAAGCCGGAACCCTCCACACCGGGGTTACCACTGACGACTTCTTCCTTGCCATTGCGGGTATATGGCAGCTTGATTTTAATGACGAGTGGCAACCGCAGCTAACCTGGCTCATAGACATCGTTATGGCGGGACTGCGCGCGGGGGCGCCGCGACGCACTGTTTCTCAGTAGAGAACAATCAAAGCGTACATGCAGGATAGTGGTGAAACCGCCGAAGTATCCCGGGGTGTTTGAACAATAATTGCCTCGCCTTTTCATTATTTTTTAAGCCTGGTATTGATTGATATTTGCAATACGTGGATCTGGTTAAAAACATCAAGCGCAGAGGCGTGCTTATTTGCCGGGATTACTACATGCTCCTCACGACAGGGTAGTCTCTGTAGTTAAGTCCTGGTCGCAAATAGCGCTGGCTAAGAGCTAAAAACGGAGCTCCTTCTGGTTAATTAACGAATCGGTTTGAGCTTTTTTATCAGTTATAGGTATGTAATAACCTCCCCGCAATCTTAAGTCACCTTTATAAGGTTCCACCTTACTTTCACATATAAAAAAATCATGTCCGGTCCGGCGGGCTTCGCGTCTGAATGGCATAATATGCCCGTAAATATTTACCTGCATTTCTGTCAACTGCTCAGGTGTTCCCTGGAAAGGAAACCGTAGAAATGCCGCGGCTCCATCTGAGCAGGTGTGGCCTTCCGGGATAACGGTTGCGAACGTCAGGCTGAAGTTTATTTGTTCAGCATTACTGGAAGACGGCTCACACATTACAGCGAAGGATATCGGAAATACATCATTCGGTATTTTTCCGGCTATGCGAAATAATTCCTGGCGCTGCTCAGTGTGGAATCGCACATTCCCAAGATCTGTACTGTTACAGGTATAGTTCAGACTGATACCCGGTAATGAATGCAGACTTGCCATAATGCGCTGCGGGGTTGGCAATACTGGATATTTTCCGGTAAATTCTGGGATCAACCCATTAAAATTCCAGAGCTCCGACTCACGATAACGACCTGGCGCCAGACCAAAATGACGCTTGAAAGTACGGGTAAACGTTTGCTGCGTACTGAAACCCAGCCTATCAACTATTTCGATAACGGCGAGGAGCGAACATTTGCCTCCAGGAGGAGGCAGGAAGACCTCTAAAAACGAAAGGTCTGTTTTGTCGGGATACTTACAGTGGGGCATGGCCCTCCCCAAAAATCCTGCCCCATTCAGAAACAGAATTCCGGCATGATAAATGCCCCCCGAAACGGATGTAGGGCCGATAAAAAAGTCACGATTTATCGAAGAACAGATTGTCTTTGCCCTGAAGCAGGTAGAACTGGATACGGCGGTGCCGGAGTTCTGCCATAAGCTGTGGCAGGTCAGAACACTGAGTTTTATTTTCCCGTGTCAAAGACCGAAAAATACTGAGTAGTATCGATTCTGTAGACGCAACACAAATCTGAGGATCACTCTGGAGTGGAGAGTGACGGAATACGTTATTGTAATTACTGGCGGCATACGGCGGAAGCTCTGCCCGCAAAACCGATGCCTGTGGGGCATCCAAGCACTCTGTAGATCTCAGAAATCACCTGCATCGTTGCGTCTTCGAGAGTTCCTTCATTACGGCATAAAACCCAGCCGTGATTTGCAATTTCTCGCTCGAATGCCTTGGTACAAGCAACATGCTCTTCCAGCTTATAAATCACAGTACTACTTAGCCCACGCGGTCGGGCCGCGGCCCTCGCCCATGAAATATCAGGCGCAGTAACAACCCCGACATGCAGGTCTGGCGTTCGCACGTTTCGCTCAATGTTAAGCTGTAAAATATCTGCAAATGGGACCATCCGGCGAAACGCGGCATCCGACGGGTACCAGCGATCCATCAAGATAATGCTGTCCGGTGGCTGTTTAGTCAGCACGTGCCGGGAAATCCAGGCACGGCTATCAGCAAAGCGCTCACAAACTTCCCATTCCAAATCCAGGGTGGGATTTCTGGCGAGCTTGTTAACGAGGGCCATTGTTTCCCCCCTGTAGGGATCGCTTTTTTTCTCGCAAAGTCGGATCACCTTCTTGTTGTCTGCCCTTAGTACTTTCGTAATGGCTTCCAACAGTGTGGTTTTACCGGCTCCCTTGGGCCCATCCAGGGAAACAAACAGCTGACGACTCATTCTTGAAATGGCGATTGATATACTGTTTTTGTAAAGCTCAAATCTGGCAAAAGCATCTTACTTCCTTCGTATGAACAACTGCCCCCCCTCTTCGCTCGTCGGTACCGCTTAGCACGTCAGCGCGAACCAAATGGAAGGCTCTTATAAACAGACACTGATGAACATTCTAGCAATGGTTCAAACTCACGTCACGGGTCTAAAAACCTCGGATTACAGCCATTTATGGTCATTGCTCATATGTTGTGATCTGCGCGGTGTAGTTTAAGGGATCCGCTTAGAAAACGGAAAACATCCCACGCCAAGCCTGTTTTTTAAGCAGATAGGCGTTGATGGGCAACTTTGAGCGAAAAGCGGACATACCTGTCCAGAGTAAAGGCTGTCATATCATAATTAAGACGCTACGAACTGTAAGGTATCATTAGCTACCGTAATGGTTTACTTCATGGCTAAAACGAGAGATTTTATCTTTTCTGCCTTTTCAAAGTGATCCAGTTTCATCTCCATAATCCACCAATGCGCAACCTCCATCAGCAGTTCCGGGTCATCATTTTTATTGGCAAAAAAAGCATAAAAAGACAGCCCTACGTTACTGCCCTTGGTCACAATTTTTGCCTCACACGTCCTGATGATCTTTTCCTTCATTCCTACCCGCATGTTCGCTCCTTTTTGTTCGCTGGGCTTAAGCCTATTAACCATAACATCTGTACGTGCAACACCCGAGCGCCTCTCAGGGCTTTTCTGCGAGCTACGGGCTCAAAACCCATATTTTTACCCGGCTGAATACCCAAAAACGCACCTGTATTACTGTGGCAACTGGCAATAGCCGGAGGGCTGACACTCATTATTTTTTCTCTATCCAGCCTGATACCATAAGTTCGTGCAACTGACCGAATATCTCGTAAGAATCATAATATCTCTTCGACTCATCGTCCGTGTGAGTTCAAAGTACCAACGTCTGCTTCACGCACTGAGCAGACTGTCAGATCTCTTGGTACATAGTTCCACTTAGGGCAGATTCTTCGATGTTCGCTCTAGTTACACTTCCCTTTCCGGTAGTTGTCGGTGCTTAATTAACGTCGGACTTAAGCCTGGTGTAGAATCAGACATCGATAAACCCGTTCTTAGTCGTCAGTGAGCTAACTTTATGTCTACCGGATTTACAGCAGAATCCCTGAGGGGAATCACCCATTTTGTTATCACGGCAAAATCGAACAGTTTTACTGAAGCGGCCGAACAGCTGGGCATTACAAAATCTGCCGTGGGCAAAAGCGTGGCGCGGCTTGAGGAACGACTGGGAACCCGTCTGTTTCATCGCTCCACGCGTAAACTCAGCCTGACCAGTGACGGAGAAGCTTATCTCACGAGTTGCTTGTCGGCGCTTGAAATTCTCGACTCTGCCGAAAACACCCTCAGCAGGCGTCAGGACAACCCGGCAGGCACGGTCCGTATCGATATGCCGGCCTCATTTGGCCGTAATCTTATGATGCCGGTACTGCTTGATATTACGCGTCGCTTTCCGGCCCTGCGTCTGGCCCTGACCTTTAACGATCGGCTGATTGACCCGGTCGAGGAAGGCGTTGATCTGGTTTTGCGCCTGGGGGAGCTGCAAAGCACAGATGAGCTGATTGCCCGTCGCCTGAGCCGTCAGCGGCTTTTGTTGTGCGCAACACCCGCCTACCTTGAGCAACATGGGATACCGACCGACACCGAGATGCTGAAAAAACACTGCTGTATTATGGGCTACAGGCGAGGAGCCCCTCTTGCCTGGCGGTTCAAGCCAGCCGATGAACGGGAAATACGCTTCATATCCGCCGCCGCTCATCAGATCAGCGACGGCGACGCCATGCTAATGGCCTGCCTGGCAGGCGCGGGGATTGCGCAGTTTCCGGAGTCAATGGTGAACAACCACCTCGATGCAGGCACTCTGGTGACGTTGATGGCAGATCATACTCCCGTGCCGGTTGAACTGAACGTCGTCTGGCCCCGTACCAGGCACCTCATTCCCAAAGTCCGACTTATTGTTGACGAACTGCTCAGAAAAGCCGCAGAAGGATATTTCGGCCCATTGAAGTAGAATTTTTGTCAACACTGAGACGATATTCGGGATGTTTATCTCCTCTCAGTAAACAACTACCCTGTCCGAACTGCTGATATTGTGGTTTATGGGCCGGCTCTTTTATCGGTGCCGGTTTACAGCCCAGAGCAGCTTAAACGTAAAAACACGCTTTTACTGACAGGATATAAGTTATGCCATTCGCTCTCTGGGCGCTGGCGATAGGTGCATTCGGTATCGGTACAACTGAATTCATCATCGCCGGCCTGCTTCCCGTTATTGCCGCTGATTTCAACATCACTATTCCCGTTGCCGGTAATCTGGCTACCGCCTACGCACTGGGTGTCTTCGTTGGTGCTCCCGCCCTTATTATTCTGGGGGCCAGGGTGCCGCGTAAGGCTATGTTGGTTTTTCTGATGTTACTGTTTATAGCCGGTAATCTCGTTACCGCCTTCGCCCCGACGCTGGGCATGGCGATTATGGGCAGAATTATCACATCCATGACCCACGGCGCATTTTTTGGAATCGGTTCGATCATCGCGGCTGACATGGTTGCGCCGTCTAAACGCGTAAGGGCCATTGCGTTCATGTTTATGGGGCTGACAGTAGCCAACCTTATCGGCGTACCAGCCGGCACCTGGGTTGGACAGCATCTTTCATGGCGTGATGCCTTTATGGCCATAGCGGCAATTGGAGTCATTACAGTTATCAGTATCGGCATGCTAATTCCGCATCAGCCGCGCCCACAGAATCACGACTTCGCGCATGAGTTTAACGCCTTCAGAAACGTTAACGTGCTGCTGGCAATGGGCATTACCGTTTTCGGCCCCGGCGCTTTCTTCACGTCCATCACTTATATCGCCCCGATGATGACCGAGCTTGCCGGGTACAGCGAAAGCAGCCTTGCCTGGCTGATGCTGCTTTTCGGGTTGGGGCTTTTTGTGGGTAATCAGTTGGGCGGACGCTATGCAGACCGTGCCCTTATGCCAATGCTTTACATCACGCTTTCAGCACAGGCTTTAGTGTTGTTTATCTTTAACTTTACAGCGCACAGTCAGGTTATGTCAGCAGTCTGTATTTTCCTTATGGCCGCGTTCGGTTTTGCAACCGTATCCCCCATTCAAAAGTTGGTCATGGATAAAGCACGGGCTGCCGGCGCACCGACGCTTGCTGCAGCCGTCAATATTGGCCTTTTCAACCTCGGCAATGCTGTCGGTGCCTGGCTTGGCGGCGTGGTTATCACCGCCGGCTTTGGCCTTCAATCGCCTAACTGGGCTGGCGCGGTGCTTTCAGTTATTGCGCTGATATTGGCCATATTATCCGGTCTGACTGACAAGACCGGGCATGCGGCGGAAGTGCATTATTAGAAAAGCCCGCTCAGGGAAACCTGAGCGGGCTTCTTGCTTTTCCGTTTGGGGAAAAGTGACATGTTTTTCAGCTTGGCGTTTCGGCTCGAAAGCCTGATGGCAGGCACCCGGCATCGTTTTCACGTTGTTCGCTCTACGCGTGACAGGGCACGCTTACCGTCTTACTCATTCCTTGCCAGCGGGAAACATGCATCCGCCATTGCGAACCAGCGCCTTCACCTCTTCGCTCACTTCCACGGGGTTTCGACTTAATCGATCAACCCACTCCTTGCGGTGCAATACGTACGACTTCGAATCGTGCTTCGCGCTCCAAAGGACGATGTTAAGCATGACAGGAATGAGGTCGAGGCCTTTCTCGGTCAGAGTGTATAAATCCTTGCGCCCGTCGTCGGGGCTGGGCGCTCTCGCAAGAACCCCCTGCTGCTCAAGAAAGGCAAGGCGGGAAGCCAGGACATTGGTCGCAATCCCCTCTTCCGATTTCATAAACTCGCCATAGGTCTTCTTACCGGTAAAAACGATGTCGCGAATGATCAAGAGCGACCACCGGTCGCCGAAGATCTCCACGCCGTAATTTACCGCGCAATGGGACCGAATTTCTTTATTCGTCGTTTTCATGGCGAGATCTTACATCGCTTGTCTATCGCAAGCAAACTCTCCTCTTTTTTTTCACTTGCTTTTTACAAGCAATTTTACTTGTTTATTGCAAGTGACAAGGCTAGCATGACCTTTACGTTGAGTCCGGCTGTGGGATCGCACCTGCAATCCAGGAATGATTAACCCCCTATCCGTAAGGAAATTGCACATGAGCACTATCAGCATCATCGGCTCCGGCGGCATGGCGGCGGCGATCGGCGGTCTTGCCGCCAAGGCCGGACACCTCGTCGAGGTAATGAGTCGCGACGCTGCCAAGGCGCGGGCGCTGGCCGGGCAGATCGGAGCCGGTGCGACGGCAGGAACCTTCGGCACCATCCCGGCCGGGGACATTATCATCCTGGCGGTTCCCTACTCCGCCGTTCTCGACGTGGTGAAGCAGTACGGCGAAAAGCTGGCGGGCAAGCTTCTTATCGACATCACCAATCCCATCAAATCCGACTTCTCGGGCTTCCTGACACCTGAAGACAGTTTCGGCGCGCGGGAGATCGCCAGGGCCGCCCCTGCCGATGCGGATATCGTCAAGGCATTCAACACCCAGTTTTCCCACGTGCTGGCTGTGGGTTCAGTCAAAGGTCACCGGCTGGACGTGTTCATCGCCGGAGACAATGCGCAGGCGAAGGCACGCGTCTCGGCGTTCATCGAGAGCCTCGGGCTGCGCCCGATGGATACCGGGCCGCTGTTCATGGCGCGGACGCTGGAGCACGCCTGCATGCTGTGTCTGGGCCTCATGACCCACTCCGTCAGGCACACCAACTTCTCGATCGGCGTCAGCCTTCTCGGTTGAGCGCACGACACCCCCACTCATATCGCACCTAAAAGGAAAATATCATGCACGTTTTAGTCACTGGCGGGACCGGCCATATCGGCTCGTACATCATTCCCGAACTTATCGCCGCCGGCCACGAGGTCACCGGCCTGGCCAGGTCGGATAAGTCCGCCGCGGCGGTGTCCGCGCTCGGCGCCAAGGTGCGTCGCGGGGATATTTCCGATCTGGATGGGCTCAAGGCGGCTGTGGCGGAGTCCGATGGCGTCATCCACGTCGCGCACAGGCAAGACCTGCTTCCCGTCGGCGGGATTGACGCCGTAGCCGCAGCAGAGCTCCAGATCATGCTCGCGTACGGCGAGGCATTGGCCGGAACCGGAAAACCGCTGGTCGTTTCGGGGAGCATTGGCTCGCCCACGAACCTGGGCTGGACGGCGCCCGGGGCCAGCTTCCTCGACCGACCGGCGACCGAAGAGGACCCGGCCCTTCCCGGCGGCGATGCGTACAAGGGCTCCCTGCGGGTTCGTAACGTCGTGGAACTCGCGGTAATCGGCCTTGCGGAGCGCGGCGTGCGATCCTCGATCGTGCGGATCCCGACTATCGCGCACAGCATGACCGACAATACCGGGTTCCTCCCGCTGCTGATTGGGCTCGCTAAGGAGAAGGGGGTCATCGGCTACCCTGGAGACGGCACAAACCTGTGGCCAGCCGTGCATGCCCGCGACCTCGCCTCGCTGTTCCGCCTGGCGCTGGAGAAGGGTCCGGCCGGCAAAACCTGGCATGGGCTCGAGAGCGAGGGCATCCCGTTCCGCGAGATCGCCGAGGCCATTGGCAGCCGTCTGGGCCTGCCTGCGGTGAGCATTCCCGTCGATACACTCATGCTGCCGGGATACTTTGGGTTCCTCGCGAATCTGGTCACGCTGAACCTCCCGGCGTCCAACCTCATCACCCGCCAGACCCTCGGCTGGGAACCCGCCCAGCCCGGGCTGCTCGCCGATTTGGACAACGGTCATTACTTCCCTGCCAGTTGAGTTGAGCGGGGACAGGGATTCGGGTCGCAACGAACCTGGCAGACGGCGATGTCGCGATGCCCTGCCCCGTTCGGGCAAAGACTTTGCCGACCCGGCGATGGCATCAGGGATGACGCGGGAGGCTCGACGTACACGACATATCAACCGGGGAGACCCGTTTAGAGATTACGGGCAATCCCCCAACTCACGAGGAATCAGCATATGAGCACTATCAGCATCATAGGATCAGGAGGCATGGCCACGGCCATCGCCAAGCGTACCGCCAAGGCTGGACATACCCTTGAGGTGATCGGCCGCGACACTGCCAAGGCCCAGGCGCTGGCCGACCAGCTGGCAGCCGGAGCGACCATAGGGACGTACGGCGCTGCGCCGGCGGGCGACATCGTCATTCTCGCCGTGCCGTACAGCAGCGTTGCGGCGGTGGTGGCCGACTTTGGCGAAGCGCTCGACAACAAGGTGATCATCGACATCACTAACCCGGTTGCCCCCGACCTCTCAGGCCTCGTCACTCCCCACGGCAGTTCCGCTGCGCAGGAGACCGCCAAGCTCCTCCCCGCCGACGCGCATGTCGTGAAGGCGTTCAATACCCTCTTCGGCCACGTACTGGCCAAGGGCGGACGCCTTGACGCGTTCATCGCAGCCGACGATGCGCAGGCGAAGGCACGCGTCTCGACCTTCATCGACAGTCTCGGGTTGCGTCCGTTCGATGTCGGCGGCCTACAAATGGCCCAGACGCTAGAGTCGCTCGGCCTGATGATGATCGGCCTGGCCAAGAATGGCGCCGGCAGCTGGGACATCGCCATGAAAGTCGATATCGGCTGAATCAGACACCACATGTTCACCGGCTGGACTGGCGCGGGCCTCACGATGACGCGAGGCCAATGGCGGCCATTTCGGTGATCTTGACAGGAGGGGTGTTTTTCTTAGTTATTAGCCACTTAATGGCAATGGCGTTCCCGGTCAGAGGAGCCCTATTAGATAAGCCCACTTAGGGAAACTTAAGTGGGCTTTTTGGTTTTTTGACCGGCGGTTATGAGCGAGAAGCGGAAGTTCGTAATTGCTCTCACCACTAATGGATGCCTCAATAATATTACAGAATGTTAATCACCGGAAAGCGGGTCAGAAAAACGAATGTCTATCGAAAGAGGTTTAATTCTTCTGAAGGACCAGGCTGTTATTATATTTAAGATGGTCGCCAGGACCTGAATGATACAACTGCATGTTTTTATAGAAAATAAATTAAAGTTTAGACAATGCTGATGATAGCTCTGCTGCTAACATGTCTGCGTCTTCAATTCCGACGCTTACCCTTAAAAACAACTGTTCTTCATCCTGTGTCATCCAGTCTGGAGACCTAAATGGAATCATGCAGCTATCGACTCCTCCCCAGCCATACGCTAACTTGAATGTTTTCAATTCTCTTAAAAAATCATCGCGCTTTTGATCTGTAGGCTTTTTAACTGAAAAACTAAAAAGACCATTACTTTGCCGATAATATTTACAAAAAATTTCATGACCAGAATGAGAGGGAAGATCTGGTGAAATCACTGTACTAATTGCAGGATGAGTTAGCAGCATCATGATCAGTTTTTGAGCAGTGTCCTGTTGTATTTTAAGCCTGACAGCCAATGTTTTAAGTCCTTTATAAAGGCTGAAGGACTCTTCTCCGCCCGCACATACTCCTGACTTAATAAGGTAGCGACGAACCGGTTCATAATACTGCTCTGTAGTGGTTATGATGCCCATTACAGCATCGGAATGACCAGCTAGATATTTTGATGCTGAATGAATAACCACATCAAAACCATGATGAAGCGGATTAAGCAACAGGGGCGTAGACCACGTATTGTCTATGATGGTGGCAATTCCCCTTAGCCTGGCCAGCTTAGCGACAGCATCAATGTCTGTTACTTCAAATATGTTTGATGATGGAGACTCAACATATATCAGCTTTGTTTTATCAGTGACATAGTCCTCTAAGTGGCCGAACTCATCAGCACTCAGGAAGGTAGCGCTTATACCAAGCTCAAACAAATATGTCATGACAAAACATCTGACTGGTTCATAGACTGAACGAGTCATAAGTATATGATCGCCGGGGCGAAGGAAAGACATGAGAACGGAGGTGATCGCAGCAAGACCGGAACATGTGCTGAGCGAACGGTAGCCGCCCTCCAGGCGCGTAATCTCACACTCGACAGTATCCGTCATCGGCGTGCCAAATCGTGAATAACGCGGATACCGACTCTTTAGAGAATCCTGTGATGCATACACCAAAGATTCAAAATCCGGATATATTCCGGAAGTAAATCGATGGATTGGAGGATGGGGGAAATAGCTGTCCTCTTCGCTGTAAACTTTATCAACCATTATTGACCGTTTCCCAGCGTTCAGCCTCATGAATTTGTTGGTAGCATGAGCTAAATAGTCTTAACACGGATTTCGGATCGTCTGCTTCTACTACGTGCCCTATAAGATAAAGACCAGATTTTTCTCCACCGTCATAAATTTCATCAACTTTACCTGTTAGATGTGTTTTGCGCACCTCAACTGGAAACTCGGTAGGTAGGGACACAAGTCTCCCGTTTGAAGGGGGGATACAAACGCAGCCAAACCTTAGAAAACGTTCTTGATACTGAGGATAGGACTGTTGATGAATATGACATTCTGCCAATAACCATGCCTTATCGATATTAAACCCCGCCATCTCTTCAATCAGAAAACTTATCATTCCTCCGCCGGTTCTACTCGCTATCTCGCAGAAAATAATATCGCCCTCTCCGGTAACCCACATTTCACAATGAAAAGCAAAATGCGGAGTTTCTGGCATGATATGAAGTATATCCTTAACAGAACTTACCAAACGAGAATACAGTTTATCGTTTCGATCGAGTGGAATGTTACCAATGTATAAGTTATCTCGATAGGAAAGACAGTTATTTACATATCTGAAGGGTTGGATGAATGTAAGTTCACCTTCAACAACTAACCCATCAATGTGAAACATTTCACCGTCAACATAATCCTCTGCTAACATACTAACAATTTGATTGTTATATTTTTGAAGATATGAATAAAGTTCAACCTGTGACTTAATTATTACTACACCAGAAGAACCTGAAGCAAGGCGGGGTTTTATAACAAATGGCATTCCATTATCTGAAGCAAATGCCAAGAGTTCTTCCTGGGAATCTATTCTCCGGTAGTCTGCCATCATTACCTGAGAAAGAGATAATTGCTCTTTCATGAAGAATTTATCTCTATAACATAGAGCACTGGTTACATCTTGCCCAGGGATGCTGTAGCGTTTTCTTATATTAGCAGCACGAAGTATATCTACTTCTGCTCGGCAAAATATATAGTCAAATGGCGTCTTTTGATAAATTGACTCTGTTAAATCATAGAGGGATTCATCATCATGATCATAATTTTCCAAGCAGAAACAGTGTTTAATGTGTCTGGCATAATCTTGGTAAAATTTTGGAGAAGTAATCAAGACAGGTTCGACACCGGAGTCTTTAAGCCATAAGTCATAAGGGGTGCGTGTATATTCCGTTTTTGCCAAGATGAGAACTTTTTTCATTTTCTTATGTTAATCCCTGTTTTTTATATGACAATATCAACAGTAAAGAATTAGTAAACAATGAATTGTTGTCGAATTGTTACTTTTTATTTAATTTGTTTTAATTCAATTAGTTACAATTAAAACATTAAAACCCATAGTCTATAAATTATTTTAAAACTTAACTGTTACCAATAGTTATTATATTTTTACAATCGATAATTAGTTAGTTATGCTGACTTCATTAACTTTAATGGAATAAAAATCTACAAATTAAATTTAAAAAACATTTATATATATTAAGTATTTATCTGGTTGACAAAACTAATTTAATTTACGTAAATCATTTCGCGATAAATATAAAATGAGGCAATGTCGATGCAAGGCAATATGGATATGTCATACGATTATCATGGGGACATTGATTTTCGAGTTCCTTTTACATCAATCAAAAATGAAGACATCCATTTTTATCTGGATGTTGATACATTTGTGGGCAAGGACACATGTGGTCAGAATTGTAATCATTGCTGGTTCGTGAACTATGAAAAGGTATTCTCTAAATCTTTTGGCATTAATGAAGGTCATGAAATTTATCGAAAGTTAACGGATCAGAATTTTAATATTTATCCTCGATATGTGGATAGCTTTGCTCACAATGGTGAGTTTATGGATATCTATGGCCCGGCCCACAATCGCGAGTTTCGTTCCGGAGAGGACAAAAACGAGACGGACACCATGATAGCGGGTGATGCATGGACAAGTGGTAAGCCATTATTGCAGAAAAACTATAAGGAATTGTTGGATAAAGCAGTGAAAAATGGATACGGCACTATATCCATTACATTTCACGGACTGGTTAACGATGCGGAAGAGTGCTCTTTGCATTCCCATGCAGATTATCCCATTAAAGGGGTGTTTCCTGGAGCGAAATGTATCGACGTGATTTCCAGGATTAAAAGTTATAGCCAGGAAAGTGGCGACAATAACCTCATTCGAGTTAATATTGGTATTACAGTTGGAACGCACAATCATACCAAAAATGATCTTGTGAATTATTGTAAGCTTTTTAACAAGCTTGGCGTGCAGACAGTCAGGTTCAATTGCTTTACAGATCATGGTCGCAGACATCCCCACTTGCAGCTTACTCAAGAACAAGTGGCGCAATTTTATCAGGACATAAAGTGGATACATGAAAACATTCCTCTTAATTTCCAACTCGGTGTCAGCGAAGATTTTGGAACGTCAGGCATTGATATTCTAGGATTACCTTCGCATGTTGGATGGTGCCGGGCGGGCCGTCAGTTATTTGCCATCATTCCAGAGGCAGGTGAAAGTCTGGTTATCAACGGGATAGCTCATGAACGTATCGGCCAGATCGTTGGCTGCGTCAACATTTTTGAACCGACATTCGGGTATCTGACGCGCTTTAAACATACCGACAGTGGTGAGACTGATTATCAGATTCATTTTAATGTAGATGCTATTGAAGCATTCACTCAGGAAAGAATTTCTGGCGTTTATAAAAATGGCTGTTTTGCAGGAGAGATACTTCAGATGCAAAATTATGACATTCCGCTGGTAAATCAGAATCGTATTGACATTATTGAAGTTTAAAATTTATCTTGGGCTCCTGCAGGAGCCTTATTTGAAAAGGACAAATATGGAAGCTCTGGTTTCTCCTCACTGGGTTGTAAACAACCCGGACTCAGATAGCATCATCATACTGGATGCTACGCTAAAAAAAACAGCGAATAAGACGAGTGAAATTAAGGGATTAGTCATTCAAGGTGCAATATATTTTGACCTTGACAGTACTTTTTCAGAGCCTGAGTCTGATCTGCCCCATACATTCCCTTCTGCATTAAGTATTCCATCCCTGCTTTCCGGAATCGGTATTAGGCCCGACTCAACCGTGGTAGTTTACGATCAGCAGGGTATATATTCGGCACCGAGGGTCTGGTGGATGCTAAAAGTTATGGGTATTGAGAAAACCTATATTCTTGACGGAGGATTACCGGCATGGCTTGACGCGGGACTGGGTATATCCGAAAGCTATGCAAGGCCCAAGGTAAATAGGGTCTGCGATTTTGACATTAAGCCTGAGCAGATTGTTGATAAATCCACTGTCCTTAAAAACATCACTACGCCTCATTTTATGTTAATTGATGCAAGACCCTCAGAGAGATTTTCTGGACGACAAGCTGAACCCAGAGCCGGTTTAAGGTGCGGTCATATACCAGGATCCATAAGTATCCCTTTTAGTGAGGTTTTGAACAATGGGCACTACAAATCACCCGAGTCTCTGGCTGAAATTTTTAATCGTAACGGGCTGAATGATAACGATGAGCTTGTATTCAGTTGTGGATCTGGAGTTACAGCTTGTATAGTTCTTCTTGCTGCATATCTGGCCGGTTTTAAAAAACTTCGCATCTATGATGGTTCCTGGGCTGAATGGGGAGCTGATGAAAGCTTACCGCTGGATTTAGAATAAGCTGACTTATGACGAACTTAAACCTATCGCTAGCACAACCAAAACAGCTTGCGGTTATACATACTATGCTGGCCGGAACATTTCTGTCTCGGGCAGGATATTTCATGGTATGGCCTTATCTGTCTGTAGAGCTTTATCGTCAGTTTCAATTGAGCGCATTACAGATTGGTGCCATCTTTTTTATGACATTAGCTACTGGAACACTGATTGGTGTTTTCGTTAGTTATTATTCTGACAAGCTAGGGCGTGAACGATCGCTTATAGCGAGTCTATTTCTGAGCATTATCGGTTTCGCATCAATGACTTACTCTGATTGTGCTGCTGAATTTGTTGGCTCCATGTTACTGATTTCAACGGGACGCGCATGTACGGAGTCGTTTAGCAAGGCAATGATTGGTGATTATATTACTGATTTTAGGCAGAGGGAACAGTATCAATATATACGGTATTATGTCGTAAATATTGGCTCTGCTCTTGGGCCGCTTGCAGGGACGTATGCTCTTGCATCACCAGTCATAAATGTTTTTTTTGCTTCCAGTGTTATTTATCTGATCTACGCCTTAGCATTGATTTTTATTTTGAAAGGTTTGCAAAAGAGAGAGGTTAGCCATAAGAAAAAAATTCCAAGTTTTGCCAATTCCGTTTCAAAAATATTCTCGCAGACACAATTTTCAAAGCTAATTATTTGTTACTTCATTGTGATGTTTGTGTATACGTCCTTTGACTCCCCTCTCATTCAACTTCTAACTCGACTAAAATTTCCCGACTTGAATTATGCTATTAGTGTGATATTTTTGGTTAACGCAATAACGGTTATTGTTTTTCAGTATCCAGTTTTGTTCTTGTTAAAGAGATGGAGTATAAAAGGGAAAGTCATTCTGGGGATAACTCTTATCTCTTTATCCCAGTTACTGTTTTTGACAGTATACTCAGGATCGCTTGGATTGCTCGCTTTCTCCGTATTCGTCCTCAGCCTTGGGGAATTGATAACAATGCCAGCTTTCAGCGTCGAGGTAGACAGACTTGCTCCTGCTGAATTAAGGGGGACATCTTTTGGTTTAATTAATCTGACGTCACTCGGAACCGCATTGTGTCCGCTTTTCTGTGGATTCTTTATTGATGCCGGGTTAGGTTACTTGATGTTTGCGACACTTTTTATTCTGGGGGTTATATCAATATCAATATACGCTTCTGTAGGCCAGCATAAAAACGCCATAAAGTGAGTAATATTTGAGTGCCCTGCTCCCCAATAATTAATGCAGTGCGAATTCAGAAAAATCGGCTTCTGGCACTCTGCAGTCAGAAGTGGGAGATAGGTCTGCTCTGAGCGAGGAGCATAACATTGTCCTTGTTACGCTCCCTGCCGTCATGGACAGTGCGTGAAGATATCATCTAAATATTACAGCACTCATCCTGTTCGTTCTTTTAGTAGATAATGGGCTTAAGGACATGTTTACGTGAAAGAATAAACCTGTTTTGAAATTAATTGTTATCAGTCGGTGAAATGTCGGGTCATTCAAAGTACCGATTAAACCGTTGATAAATAGGATAGGCGTGTTGGGTGAATTGTTCATTTAGCTTTCCGTAACAGGTGTGGCATGAATTTTGGGTGTTTAAGGGGCTGTTCAGTGGATTTATTGGTATCCGGAGGCGCTCATGGACATGGCGATAAGCTCTTTTAACCATGCTCGCCCCTGAGGCCAGTCACCGAGTCCGCTGGCTGCGTTGATATGCCCTCGCTCACCGATATTGACCAGACTACTGCCCCAGGCATCGGCACGGCTCTGGCTGTAATGGATGTCGGCATAAGGGTCATTGGAACTGGCAATCATCATGCTCGGAAATGCGAAACGCTTTTCACTCAGAGGAAAACTAAACCCTTTCGCCTCTTCTGGAAACACATCGCATGTGGGATCAGGTGCCGCGACCAGCAAAGCGCCTCTCACAACCGTGCGGCTATATTGTGCCCAGTTCGCAACCTGCAGGCAGCCAAGGCTATGGGCGACCAAAATGACGTCTGGCCCGGTCTTTCTGACGGCAGTTTCTAAATTTTCGACCCACTCTTCGCAAACCGGGTGATCCCAGTCTTGTCCCGAAATGAAGGTCATTGACGCGTCAGTTTGTGCCCATAGCGTTTGCCAGTGTCCAGAGCCCGAGTTGCCAATTCCCGGAAGAAGCAATATTGAAGATGTCATGTCTTGATTCCCAAAGAGGTGTTCACATAATGTAGGCGAATGACACATCGTTCCTGAATGGCAAGTCATCGAAATAGAGCCCGATTAACCGATGATTCATCTACATTTCGAGCAAAGGATCAGCATGGAGCTTGACAGCAAAGATCGGCAAATTTTGGAAGCACTTCAAACGAATGCACGTCAGAGTCTGGCCTCTCTGGGCAAATGCATTGGACTTTCGCAGCCAGCGATGAGCGAACGGGTCAAAAAACTCGAAAGCGCAGGCGTCATTGAAGGATACGGTGCACGCGTCAATTTGCGAGAGATAGGATTGGGATTACAGGCGATCCTGCGAGTACGCACAACCCACCAATACATCAAACAGTATCTGGCGTTATTTACAGATATCCCTGAAGTGATAGAAGCTGACAGGATCACCGGAGAGGACTGCTTCATCGTACGTTGTGTGTTTTCTCAACCGACTGATTTGGAAGCCATCGTCGATGCCCTGGCGGTTCATGGTTCAGTGACCACGTCGTTAGTTCTGTCTAATGCCGTGCGTAAACAGGTGCCTGTGCGTCCGAGGTAACCGGCTCACCTTTGATCGGCATGGCAGGATATTGTGGTGTCCGCCTCGGGCACGAAGCGGCAAAACCGAAGCGCTGTCAGGTCTGCTATGAGCGGAAGCGGGCCTTAACGCATTGTGCTCACGGCCTCGATTATGCCATTTTAAGGGGTTATAAAATAACCGCGGTTTCTGTAATCATTTAGCCGAAATGACAATCTAATTAAGGACATGGTATGCCTGGTATAACCCTGACGCTGTCTGGCTTAAAGAATCAAAAATTAACCCAAAAGTGTGTACTTTTAGCGACTCAAATCACATGCGATGTTTTAAGGAAAAATAGCTTCGAAACTATGGTCATAGTGAGACATGTCGATGATGAAGACTGGTTTATTGATGGCAAAAGCCTGGCCGAATGGGGCAAAAATTCGTTTAGACTCGAAGTGACTATCGTGGATGAAACCTGTAGCAAGGACCAGAAATCGGCATACCAAAAAGCAATTTACAACGCTATGGAACAAGCCATTGGTAACCTGCATCCTCAGTCGAATGTTCATATAATCGACTGTAAAGCTGCTTCATACGGATACACGGGGATCACTCAAGAGTATCGATATCAGCATAAAGACGAGTTTTACAAAGAATAAGTCCATTTATCATACCATCTCGACAGCATATCCTGCCGCAGTCCGCCAAACACGCGGAGTGCGGAGAAATCAAAAGTCTCACTTTACTCCAGAAAAACGCCCAGAATCAGGCCGATGGCGCCTGCATCAAAGAATAGGCTTGCACTCGAACCTGCGGCAGGGATTTTTTGTACTCAGCAAGAGATGATACCGGCACAGACAATGACTGTTTAAGACACCCCTACGTGCGCTTTTGGCGCTTACCTGACCTTAGCGGGGTTCACTTCGCTTTCGTACCCTGGATACAACACAATTCCCTCGGTGAACACGGCATATTTCCTTTAGAATACCCGTTCAGATTACTACTTACCGAGGTATACGATGCTTATTTCAAGCCTTATGGCTATTGCCGCCGTTCTGATTATGGGTGTTATAAGCCCTGGTCCAAGCTTTATATATGTTGCCAGAAATGCGGTTGTGTACTCTCGTCTTCATGGACTAGTGACAGCCCTGGGTACAGGCGTTGGAGCTGCGATTTTTGCTTTGGTGGCTATGCTTGGGCTACAGAGGCTGCTACTTTTGGTGCCGGAATTATTTGTTGGTTTGAAGGTGGCGGGCGGTATTTACTTGTTATGGCTAGCTTTTAAAATTTTCAAAGGTGCATCTCAGCCTGTAACCTTAGTTTTGAATGGAGAAAAAGGGGGCAGCAAGACTTTGCTGAAGACGTTCAGAGATGGCCTGTTAACACAACTAAGCAATCCAAAAACGGCAATTATCTTTGCATCTATCTTTAGTGCCCTTTTACCCAAAAATATCCCAGTAATATTTTATTTCGCAATCCCTCTAATGAGTTTTTTGATAGATTTTGTCTGGTACTCCATTGTTTCTGTAGCTCTATCTGCAGAAAAACCGCGTCAGATATACTTACGCATAAAATCTTCGGTTGATCGGGTCTCCTCAGCGGTCTTGGGCATACTGGGCATCAAACTGATCTACTCTTCGTTCACAAAATAAGAAGCATAAATTCTTTACCGTGGGCGCTTTTAAGAGCGCCTTCTTGCTCCTGCAGGCTCTCCAGAAATGAAAATAGCAGGTGATAGCACATTATTGGTTGATTTGAGGTTAACGTCCGCTCTTGGCACTTATCTGCCCTTAGGCGGAGCCCGGTCGGCTATGAGCGAGAAGCGGACGTCATCCTCATAGAGTACTGAACAACTCTTCAAGGGCACCCTCTTTGGGCATTAGTTGAGTCGGCATAATGCCGGCATTTCGCCCCGCTACGGCTGTGCGGCCAACCTCAACCGAGGGGATGATTATCTGCCGTAAGGCTATTGGCCCGCTTTCTCGAGCTCAAGCTTTACTGCCTTCAATGTCCTTTTCCGAATCCAGCCACTTCCCACTCGGATTGCCAGCCAGTATCCGGCCATTTTTAGCTGTGTCGCTCTGTCAGGGCAATGTATGAAGGTTTCTGTACAGAGTGCATATTCATCGGCGGCGAGTTGTTGCACCTGATATCGCAGCAGCAGCTTTGCGTTGCCCGGCCGTAGCGCGGCGCAATAGGCACTGATATCGGGCACATCCTCAAGGCCAAAATCGGTTCGCCAGAATTGTCCTCTCAAGCCATAGCAAAGTTCGGTTGGCGAGTTTTCCAACACAGTGAAACTCTGTAGCCCAAACTGATCAATGGCACTTTCAGATTGATGGCGTCGTAATTTTTGCGGCAGTTTCCGCACCGCCATTAGCGTTTTAATCACGACATCCTGCTGGATATCATAACCCGCAATTGCCGGTAAGATTTTTTCGGGGTAAGCCGTGGTTATGACGGTGCGATGCCGCTCATGGAACTGAAAGTTCGGCAGATAGAGAGGGACATTTTGCCAGTCAGCCAGAGCGTTCTTCGTAACAAATCCGAGTGCCATCCTGTTATTACTCCCTCAAGAACCCTAATCCTGCCCGATTACCGCAACGTATTCACGTTTTCAAAACATAAATACGCGCTGCCGCGATTGTGAAACAAGGGTAAGGTTTTAACAATTTTTTCCTCTGGGGCGCCATATGTTTTCTAAACACTTTTGGCAAAAAATGGCTCATACAGTCAGCGATGAACGAAAAGCAGGCATGCGGACACTCTTTAGCCATTTTAATGGGCTGGATATCTCGCTCAAACCTGCGGCGATTCAGGGTGTCGTTGTCTTGCAAATACCCTTGCAGTTAACGGCGTCAACCCGGTCCCTCACTCCCTGCCGCCAGCAGCGGCACCAGCACGTCGCTGATGGGCGTCGCAATACCCTGCAAGCGACCATAACGCTGTACCACACCGTTGCGAATATCCCACTCCAGTGGGCGATTGGCCTGGCGGTCGGCGAGAATGGAGGTCCCTAAATCCGCAGGGGCATGACGAAAACCGTCGACGATCTCCTGCGGAACGTTATCGTTCAGTACGGCCCCTTGCGCACGCGCCACCGTCAAACACTCGCGCAAATACGCCAGTGCAAGTTCAGTGATATCCCCGCGTGAGAACATCCCGGCACGACGATTGGCGAGAACCATCAGACCCGCGGCCGCATTCTGCAGCAGTTTGCGCCAGGCGATGGAGAGAAAATCGGATGACAACTCAACCGTGCAGCCTGTGCCTTTGAGCACATCGGCGACCCGTTTCGCCTGCGGCACATCCGGCAGCGTAAGGCGCGGTTTGGCACGCAGCCAGACGGAGGCATCCGGCTCGCGCTGGGCCGGGAACCACACGACTGAAGGCAGCACCTTGGCGCCGTTGACGTAAGGTTCCAACTGGGTTTCCTGCTCAACGCCATTTTGCAGTGCACATACCAGGGTGTTTTCATCGCACAACGCGGCCAGCCAGTCGGCGCAGTCAGCAACCTGGGTGGTTTTCACCGCGACAAACACCAGATCGAACGGATGGCTGATAGCCGCCGGATTGATCAATACCGGCCCTGGCACCACAACTTCGCCGTCATCGCGCCGCAGAATTAACTGCGGATGCGCGGTACGCCCGCACAGGACTGGCGTGCGACCAACGTCATGCAGGACGGCGGCGATGGTGGTACCGATAGCACCCGGACCAAGAAGAGCAATTGTGGGATGGTCAGACATCTGGTGTTCTCCTGATTTGGTTAGCCCGTCATCAGTGTGCCGTGGCAATCACCGCACACGCCAGCATTTTATCGCCGTTAAGGTTTCGCCGATAAAAAGATAACCCCGTGCTGATGCTAAACAGCACATGCCCCGATTGAAAGTGAAGCGTCGTCATCAATGCATGAGCAAATGCTCATACAATGAAAGCGGTCTTCCACCTCTTTTAGCCCTGCCATAAAGCTGTTCAGTTAGCCGCTTCTGGCCCCCTGGATCCCGCGGTAAATCATGTGTGCCAAGGTTTCAGACGATGCCGGGCATGACGGCCCGCCACATCATGAAGATGACTCATGTGGTAATGAAATTAAGTCGCTTTCACTCATCCCATGGCTCTGGCATAAAAGATGCATTGTTAACTTATTGACAACATGAAGACTGATGAAGAGAAAGTCAGTGATTTCTGGGAAATCAAGAAATAAATTCAGTTTTCATGTCAGAACTCAGGATGCAGAACACGATGAATAAAAATTTTACATTTACTCTTAAGAGCAGTGTTTTCGATGAAAATTATAACCCTTCCGAAAATACGCGTATCACGACTAACTTTGCCAATTTGGCCAGAGGAAAGAACCGCCAGGAGAACTTGCGCAACACGTTAGTGATGATTGACAATCGTTTCAATACACTGGCGCATTGGGACAACCCCAAAGGCGATCGTTATTCTGTCGAACTTGAAATCATTTCTGTTGAGATGAATATTGAAAACAATGGCAATACCTTCCCGGTGATTGAAATATTAAAAACGAACATTGTTGATAAAAAAACCAATGAACGTATTGACGGTATTGTAGGGAACAACTTTTCTTCTTACGTGCGGGATTATGACTTTAGCGTGTTGCTGTCAGCGCACAATAAGAACCAACCTCAATTCAGCATTCCAGCGAATTTTGGTGATTTACACGGCAACATATTTAAATATTTTATTGATTCAGATGCGTACAGAGATAACTTTAATAAAACGCCTGTTATATGCTTAAGTGTTTCAAGTAAAAACACCTATTATAGGACGGGTAATGAGCACCCTGTATTGGGCGTGGAATATCAGCAAGATGAACCTTCATTGACCGATGCATATTTCAATAAAATGGGGTTGCAGGCTCGTTACTTTATGCCTAAACATAGTGTTGCGCCTTTGGCTTTTTATTTTAGTGGCGACTTGCTCAGCGATTACACTGATCTTGAACTTATCAGTACCATCAGCACGATGGAGACGTTCCAAAAAATTTACCGCCCGGAGATTTACAATGCTAATTCCGTGGCAGGGCAATACTATCAGCCAAGCTTGAATCAACAGGATTATTCTTTAACTCGAATTGTTTATGATCGAGAAGAACGTAGCCAGCTGGCGATTGAGCAGGGAAAGTTTACTGAAGAGAACTTTATTAAACCATACCAAACTATTCTTGAACAATGGTCTGCTAACTACGCTGCTTGATTAACCAAAATACAGGGTCATCTATTATGAAAAAGTTATTACCGACTTCAACGGCCGGCAGTTTACCTAAGCCCTCTTGGCTGGCACAACCTGAGACACTTTGGTCACCCTGGAAATTGCAAGACCAGGAATTAATCGACGGCAAACAAGATGCCCTGCGTTTATGCCTGGAAGATCAACAGCAGGCAGGTATCGATATTGTCAGCGACGGCGAGCAAACGCGCCAACATTTCGTCACTACCTTTATTGAGCACCTCAACGGCGTTGATTTTGAGAAACGCGAGATCGTTAAAATCCGTAATCGCTATGAGGCGAGTGTACCGACAGTCGTGGGCCCGGTGAGTCGCCAAAAATCTGTTTTTGTCGAAGATGCCAAGTTTTTACGCCAGCAAACCGACCAACCCATTAAATGGGCCCTGCCAGGTCCCATGACCATGATAGATACGCTGTACGATAACCACTATAAAAGCCGCGAAAAGCTAGCCTGGGAATTCGCTAAAATTCTCAATGAAGAAGCCAAAGAATTAGAAGCTGCCGGTGTCGATATCATCCAGTTTGATGAGCCCGCCTTTAATGTCTTCTTTGATGAGGTGAACGATTGGGGCATTGCCACGTTAGAAAGAGCCATTGAAGGGCTTAAGTGTGAAACGGCTGTACACATTTGCTACGGTTATGGCATCAAAGCCAATACCGATTGGAAAAAGACGCTGGGAACAGAGTGGCGGCAATATGAAGAGATTTTTCCAAAACTGCAAAAATCCAATATCGATATCATCTCACTGGAATGTCAGAACTCCCATGTTCCCATGGAGCTGATGGAACTCATTCGCGGTAAAAAGGTGATGGTTGGGGCCATTGACGTGGCAAGCAATACCATTGAGACGCCAGAGGAAGTCGCCGCTACGCTTCGAAAAGCGCTTCAGTTTGTAGACGCCGACAAGCTCTATCCTTGCACCAACTGCGGCATGATCCCTTTGCCTCGCGGAGTAGCAAGAGGCAAGCTGGATGCGTTAAGTGCAGGCGCAGAAATCGTCCGCAAAGAACTCTTGGCCAAATAACGTCGCCAAATAGTAGATGACCTGAAAGGAGCTCAGTCCGGGGGTTAGCGCTCTGATCAATCGCTAACCATTCCAAACCGCCAAGCGGACTGAGCTGTTCTTCATTGTTTAACACAACGCGTCAGTGACGTCCGCTTCCAGACCAGACTGAAGGGTCGTCAGGTCTGCTATGAGCTGTGAGTTCAGCGGATCGGATGTTTTAGAATCGAATGTGGAGACTTAGTCAATCCAGGCTGGGTGAAATTTTTATTTCAGTGATAATCAAAACGCAGACAACGTTGTCGCATAGGGGCAATACGGGCAGTATGGGATGCTACCTGAAATAATAAATAAGGGATTTTAATGTTCCGAAAATCGACTCTGATAACTTTACCTCTGCTGATGACGTCGGTATTCCTGCTGACAGGATGTCCCCCAGCACCGGATCTAACACAGTGGCAGCGTCCTGATACGGATATCGATGGCGTGCGCGTCGCGATGGCTAAATGCGGCGTGCAACTCCCCGGCTCCGATATCCCCAAAACGGATAATGAGTCCGTTCTGTATTACCAATGCATGGAGAAAATGGGGTTTACCCGTAAAGATGGATTCAAAATTTGCAGCGTTCGTGTTTACCATGATACATCAGCCTGCCTCGAGCAAGAACAGGGGTATCCCTTGAGTCAGAGTCAGCTAGAAGCGCTGCCTTTTGTCGCAGACAGAGGGTTTCATCCGATTAACCCGGATTCCGGCGTGAGCAAGTTTTCCTTGATTACCTGGCGTAAAGTAGGAGCTTCACTGCATTTTTCACATGAAATTGAAAACGACAAACAAGCGCTGGCGGTGATGTATCAATGCGGTTATCCGCAACCTTTGGGCTCGACGCCTTACGTGCCTACGCTGCGCAAAGCCGCTAATGTTCAGCGATGCATGCTGGATAAAGGTTTCGAGCCAAAAAACAAACTCAATCTAGTATGTCGCAATTACCCGCAGGTCACTGGCTGCCCAAAAATATAACTCGCCCCCAGAACTTCCCCTGAAGAGGCTGGCACGCTATCCGGCAAGCCGACAGGGATATGCCCCCGCTCGATGGAATGGGGTGTCTTTGGCCAGCCAGATTGATGTCCCTTTTGGGTGGGAAGTCACCCTATCCGAATTGCAACTAACAAGGCAGAACCCTCATACCAACTCAACACATCCAGTCAGAATGACAGTTTAAGGAAGTAATTTGACCGGATAAGTAAATCTCAGGATGTACAATGGTCGTATAATCGTGTTTTCCGCCATTGATAAGGCAATAACATGAAATTATACAGCCACAGTTTTAAAGACGGTGAGACCATCCCAGGCAAGAACAGTTTTGCCGTTTATGATCCAGAAAACCGCATTCGTTTATCTGACAACCTCAACCCACATCTTGCCTGGGAAGATGTGCCGGCAGGCACACAGGCTCTGGTGCTTCTTTGCCACGATCCTGATGTTCCAACCAGCGCAGAAGATGTTAATCAACCGGGGAAAACCGTTCCGGCGTCTCTGCTCCGTGCAGATTTCTATCACTGGTCGCTGTTGAACATTCCGGCGGGTCAGGGCGAAATTATTGAAGGCACTCAGTCCAGCGGCATTTCTGCCAGAGGCAAACAGGGTCCTTCCGCGCCAGGCGGTCTTATCCATGGCATCAATGATTACACCGCGTGGTTTGCCGGCGATGAGTCAATGGCCGGAACATATTATGGCTATGATGGCCCCTGCCCGCCGTGGAATGATGAATTGGTTCATCATTACCTATTCACGTTATATGCGATTCCGATGCCGACATTAAACGTAGAGGGAGAGCTGACTGGCGCTAACGTTCGTCGTGCGCTGGAAAACAGCAATGTCCTGGCAACGGCCACGCTGACCGGGATCTATACCCTGAATCCGGACGTCAGCGTTTAACTCACCACGAGCCATCAACAGGTACATCATGACCAGAGAAAGTCGATTAGTTCTCCCGGATGAACCAGACGCCATGAGCAATGAATCTCTTTCCTGGTCAGATTACTATGGCAGCAGTCTCAGCCGCGATAATCTGATTTCGGTGGCTTATCCGCAGCTCAGGGTGAGACAAAGCACACCCTCATTTTGCTTCTTCGAACCGACGGTGCTCATCGTACTGGCGGGGAGAATTGAATTTCTGACCTCAGGAGAAAGCCATACCCTGGCTGATACTGCCGCCGTGGGTTTTATAGATCAGGGCGTCATTGCTGATTATACCAAGTTTCCTCCGGATAACGGCTCCCCGTTCCGATCGCTGTTTCTGACTTTCAGCGCCGATGTGCTGGAATCTTTTTATCAGTTCTCGCAAAGCCATTTATCTCTCTCAGGTGACAGAAAGAAGCCGAAATTTACCGCGATGGCGCTTAACAGCGCGCTGCAAGAGTCGTTACACACGCTGCTGAAAAACCTGGCTCAGCCGAATCTCAGCGATGCGAGAATACGTTTGAGGATATTCGACTTGCTGCTGGTACTGGCAGAACAAGACATTCATTTTGCTCTGCCCCGGCGACAGGGCGTTTTACCGCGCTTAAGCAATCTGCTGCGTGCTTCACCAGAAACCGACTGGACCGCGCGCTCTGCCGGCGAAGCGCTGGCGATGAGTGAATCTACCCTGCGCAGACGCTTACGCGAGGAAGGGGGCAGCTTTGAAAAGCTGCTCGTGGATATACGCATGCACCACGGCCTGATGCTGATACAGACTACCCGCTGGAACATGGCGCAGGTGGCCGATGCCTGCGGCTACAAATCGGTTTCGCGTTTTGCTGAACGATTCACCCAGCGCTTTGGCCTGTCTCCCTCACGGTTGCGCTAGCCTTTTCCTCAGGGCCCGGTTTGTGATCGGCGCAAGTTTTGTTGTGCCGGTTAAGGGTTTGCGGCAGATTCGTTGTGGTGTCAGATTAGGCGCCGGGATACTGCTGCTTACTGCTGCAGAGTCCTGAACCTCTTTGATGCAGCCCTCAAAAAGTTTGGTCCACCGCATAAAGCGGAGGGAAGAAGCTCAATTCCGGGCGGCTCTGCGAAAAACCCAAACGCCCCCTTTTGCCCCCCGCTCAGCATTTTTCTGCCCCTTCGCCTTGTATGAAGCCTGTCACAAAACACGCATGAAGTTTTTAGCCTGTAACGGACAAGACAACACAGGGCAATCTTGTTAATGGCCCGTTACAGCTTATCGCAGCCAATTGTTAACATGAATTCATGCGCCAAACGCATCAGTGCATGCGTTTATTGCGCTTATTTACTTTATTTTCATGGTCCAGTCTGCAGAAACAGATGCGGTTAAAAGCGTCAATGACAAACTGGAGATAACGATGCATTCACCTAACGCACCCATGACGACTCGGGCCAGAATCAGCGCGATACTGCGCGTGACCTCTGGCAACTTTCTGGAGCAATTTGATTTTTTCCTGTTCGGATTTTATGCCACCTACATCGCCCATACCTTTTTCCCAGCCAGCAGTGAATTCGCCTCGCTGATGATGACTTTCGCGGTCTTTGGCGCGGGCTTCCTGATGCGCCCTATCGGCGCAATCGTGCTGGGCGCGTACATCGATAAAGTCGGCAGACGCAAGGGGCTGATTGTTACCCTGTCGATCATGGCCGCCGGGACCTTCCTGATTGTACTCATCCCGTCCTATCAGACGATCGGGCTCTGGGCGCCGCTGCTGGTGCTGGCCGGCCGTTTATTGCAAGGCTTCTCTGCGGGTGCAGAGCTGGGCGGCGTATCGGTTTACCTGGCCGAGATTGCCACGCCAGGCCGTAAAGGCTTTTACACCAGCTGGCAGTCCGGCAGCCAGCAAGTGGCCATTATGGTGGCTGCGGCGATGGGCTTCGCACTGAATGCCTTCATGGAAGAAAGCGCCATTCGCGAGTGGGGCTGGCGCCTGCCTTTCCTGTTCGGTTGCCTGATTGTGCCTTTCATCTTTTTCCTGCGCCGCAAACTGGAAGAAACCCAGGAGTTCACCGCCCGTCGCAACCACCTGGCGATGCGCGACGTGTTTAAAACCCTGTTGGCGAACTGGCAGGTGGTTATCGCCGGCATGCTGATGGTCGCCATGACCACCACCGCGTTTTATCTGATCACCGTCTATGCACCGACCTTCGGTAAAAAAGTGCTGATGCTCAGCGCCTCCGACAGCCTGCTGGTGACCCTGCTGGTCGCGATCTCCAACTTCCTTTGGCTGCCGGTCGGCGGTGCCCTGTCAGACCGTTTTGGCCGCAAGCCGGTTTTGGTGACCATGGCGCTGCTGGCGCTGATCACGGCCTATCCGGCACTTAGCCTGCTTGCTGAAGCCCCCAGCTTCTCGATGATGCTGACGGTATTGCTGTGGTTGTCCTTCCTCTACGGCCTCTACAACGGCGCCATGATCCCGGCGTTAACGGAGATCATGCCGACGGAAGTCCGGGTTGCCGGTTTCTCGCTGGCCTACAGCCTGGCGACTGCCGTCTTTGGCGGGTTTACGCCGGTAATTTCTACCGCACTGATTGAGTACACCGGCGATAAGGCCTCACCCGGCTACTGGATGAGTTTTGCTGCCGTATGCGCATTACTGGCGACGCTTTATCTGTACCGCCGCAGCGCGTTAACACTCCAAACCGCACGTTAAATCAGGGATTACGTCATGCAAAAAATTTATCGTTCACTCCTCGCCACTCTGGTGCTTTCCACTGTCAGCACGGGAGTTCTGGCCAAAGACGTGACCGTCATGATCTCCGGCGGGTTTAAAGCCGCACTGGAAAAACTGGCCCCGCAATTTGAAGCCAAGAGCGGCGACAACATCATTTTGGTGTCCGGCCCTTCTATGGGTAAAACGCCCCAGGCGATCCCCGCGCGCCTGGCTCGCGGAGAAAAGGCCGATGTGGTGATTATGGTGGGTGATGCGCTGAAAAATCTGGAAAAGGATAACTGGATCCAGCCGGGGTCGCGTGTGGAACTGGCCGACTCGCCGATTGGCATGGTGGTCAAACAAGGCGACCCCAAACCCACTATCCAAAAGGATACCGATCTGCGCAATACCCTGCTGCAGGCCAAATCCATTGCCTATTCGGACAGTGCCAGCGGCCGCTATGTCAGCAACGAGCTGTTCAAAAAACTGGGTATCGAAGACCAGGTGAAAGAGAAGGCGCATATGATTGAGCGCATTCCGGTGGCATCCGAGGTGGCGAAAGGGAAATATGCGGTAGGTTTCCAGCAAGTGAGTGAACTGCTGCCTGTGCCGGGCGTCACCTTTATCGGCGAACTGCCTGAGGATGTGCAGTACATTACCCGCTTTGCCGGCGCGGTCACCGCCAACGCAGAACACCGTCAGGAAGGCAAAGCGCTACTGGATTTCTTGTCTTCCACGGAGGCGCAAAACACCATTCGCGCCACCGGGATGAGAGCCGTGAAAGCTGAACAGCCGGTTAAACAGCGTGATACCGTTCAGTGATCAACTTTTCCAACTCGGCGGCAACGTAGGACTGCATGCGCCCGCTGCGCCTGATCAGGCCAACCGTGCGCTTCACCACCGGGTCGGTCAGCGGCAGGTGAGTCAGCACCGAATGCTCTGACGCCGGCATCGACATCGCGGGTACGGCGGCAATGCCGACACCCGCTTCAACCATACCCAGCATGGTCGTCACATGGCGGGTTTCGCAGATGCTGGGGCGTTCAGGAATGATGTGCTCCAGCATCTGATCAAGCAGATTGCGGTTACCGGACGTCTTATCCAGCCCCACATAATCCTGCTGGTAAAACTCGCGCCAGGTCAGGCTTTTTTTACTGGCGATGGGGTGATCGCGCCTGCAGGCAGCCACGTAGACATCCCCCACCAGCGGCAAAAATTCGATATTGGGTTGCAGGCTTGTCGCGAAACAGATGCCGAAATCCGCCTGGCCGCTGGCCACCGCTTCGATGACGTTACCCGCACTGCTATCGATAAGCTTGACGCGTACCCGTGGGTAGCGGGCCTGGAAACGGCGGATCACGTCGGGCATGAAATAGTAGGCCGCCGAGGGAACCGTGGCGACGGTGACCAGCCCCACGCGATCCTGACTGACCTTATTGATATCCGCCAATACCAACTCGACATTCGCCAATAGCTGATCTGAACGCCCGGCAAAGGTCTGCCCATACAGCGTCAGGGTGACGCGCCGGGTGGTTCTGTCGAACAGCTTAATGCCCAGCGCGGATTCCAGCTTCTCTATCCTGCGGCTCAATGCGGACTGCGAAAGGCAGATGGACTCTGCGGCAAGCCGAAAATTACCGTATTCAACCAGCGCTCGGAAGGCGTAAAGATCGTTGAGATCAAAATTCACGGGCATAGCGGCAGACAATCCTTTCAAAGGCGGCAAGGGCGTAAAGGAGAGATGATAGCCGCTTATTGGACAACGGCAACCTTTTAGAAAGTGATCGACAGCCTTCTCTTAAGACACTGACAAATGCCCCATCGCATGCCATTCAAAATGCTGTTCGTCGGTAATAAAGCCCCCACCGCTTGAATGCACGCGTTTAACGGGGGCCAATAGTGAAATCCGCTATTTAAAGCGGATTAAAATTCACTTCCATGCAGAAATAGCGAATGTCCCTTCGGGTTTCACTGGCAGGTACTTCGCATAGTAATCCAGGTAGTTTTTTACCGGATCCACATCTTTAAATTGCTCTGGGTAAAGTGATTTGGCAATAAACTGAATCATGGCGAAATCGGAAAGCGTTCTGGATGCACCTTGATAGACACCGAAGAGCTGTTTGTTTTTTATCGCCGGCAGCGAGGCCCAGCCATTACGCGCAGAAAAACCGATAAGCTGCTGAGTGGCCATGTTTTTATCAACGCCAACCCCCATAGACAGTGCCGACGAAACCTTGTTGTTTTCTCTGCCCGAGATAAAGATCGCATCTGGCATCGCAACCAGAACCTGCTCCGGATTAATGACACCCCACCACTCAAAAAGTGATGCAGCTATATTATCCGCGCCGGCGAGTTTCAGCATCGCACCCCACATGTTCTCGCCATAGGTAAATGAATATTCACCAGGTCCCTTATTCCCAAACTCAATATAAACTTTTGGTTTTTTCAGGCCTGAACTACTTACTCTGCGTTGCACATCCGCAATGTTATTGGCGTAAAGGTCCGAGAGTTCCTGAGCCCGTTTTTCTTGCCCTGTCAGTATTCCAAATATTTTAGTGGAGCTAACATGCTTTTCTACCGTTTGAGCATTGTAGTCGATCACAACCACGGGGATTTTCAACGCTTCAAGGCGAGACACTTCATATTTTAAAGCGACATACTGCCACTGAGCCAAAATAACCACGTCAGGTTTTAACGAGATGATATTTTCAAGCGAGATATTATGGAGATCGACTTCACCAATATCGGCGATACGGGCAAGGGACGGCATTTGTTTAACATACATATTCCAATTGGCGGGTACTTTCCCCCGCCATGCTTCGCGCGAAATACCTATTACGTGATCGAATGCGGCTTCCCCACCCACAGCCATGTAATCTTCGAAGTTAAATCCTAAAATAGCCCGTTTTACAGGCGTATCGACCGTAACCTGCCGCCCCATAACATCGGTTAAGGTGGTGGTGGCGGCATTAGCGATGCTGGACCCTGTCAAAAAAACAATGAACATCAAAAAGGTGATTAAATTGCGAACGCCCATAAAATGAAAATCCTCGGGATTTGGGTTCAATCTTAGAATAATTTATTCTATTTTCTTGAAATCAAGATGCAAATGATAATAATTTCTATTAAAATTAACAGCAACTGTAATCGTTGTACCCTTTGAATTTTGTATAAAAAAACCAGCCACTGCATAAAACCCAGCATCAACAACCATCTATAAAAACAAAGCCAGCACAGAAAACCACAGCAAAACAAAAAACCGAGATTCCCATTTAGCATCGGCAAGGGATGCAATCTACGCGTTAAATTGTTTTTAGAAGGCCATGGCGAAAATATCACCATGGCCAGATACTGCCTCACCTGGTTAACTGAACGCCTTTTTTCCAGCCATCCGCGCAATGGCAGAATACCCCTGATAACCTTTCAATCGACGCGGGCCTTAGGCCGGCACGGGGTCGATAAACACGTAAAGCTTGGTGATCTTGCCGTCGAGGATCTCGACAACATCAAGCCCGGTTATCGCCGGTGGCCCTTCTTGCGGCCCGAAATGCCAGCGCAGGCGGCCGACACCGTGATGCCCGACCGCCGGCCCGAAGGAGCCGAAAACAAAGCCCGCAGGTGCCTGCGATAACACCTCGTTGACGACCTGTTCGATACCTTCATATCCGCTCGCTTCGACGCCCGGTTCGTAAACCAGGACGTTTTCGGCATAGATCTCTCGGATCGCCGCACGCCGCCTCTGCGTATCTGGCTCGGCGAACACGCGATGAATAGGTGCCTGCATCACGGCGTCGTAATCGATAAAGGTTTCCCTGGATAAGCTCATGATTTACCTTTTGGTTAAGTGAGTACTGCGCTTGAAAGTTCAGGATTGAACACGGGTCAGATTCAGTTCGGCTTGATGCGCACCCCCGGCGGCATGCGCGTTGGCGCGGCATGCTCGAGTATCCAGCCGGGATATTCCGGCGGCGGCTTGCCGGCCTCGTCGAGTGCGGCCAGCCCTTCTGGCCCCCGGAGAGGCAACTATGCGTCATTCTATTTTTGTCATAAAGTATGCCAATCGAAACCCATAGTTATCGAGAAAAGACACAATGCAAGATCTCGACTCTTTGGCCATTTTTGTACGTATCGCGGAAATGGCGAGCTTCACCCATGCGGCGGAAAGCCTCGGCATTCAAAAAGGCCGGGCATCGAACGTGGTGCGCCGCATTGAAGCGGCCATGGGTGTGCGGCTGCTGCACCGCTCGACGCGTACCGTGCAGTTGACCGAAGATGGGCGCGTTTTTTACAACCGCGCACGCGCGTTGCTGGCGGATGCCGAAGAATTAAATAGCCTATTCGCAGGCAGTAACACGCCGCTGAGCGGGCGGCTGCGCATCGATCTGCCCACCGAACTGGCCCGTACCCCCATAGTGCCCGCGCTCCCTTCGTTTATGGCCACCTATCCTGAAATTCAGTTAGAGATATCCAGTACCGACCGGCGTGTGGATCTGATTCAGGAAGGCATAGATTGCGCGCTGCGAATTGGAGAGATTGTCGATGAAACGCTGGTCGCGCAGAAGATGGGCGCTTTAAGCATGGTGAACGTAGCAAGCCCCGCGTACCTGAAAAACTACGGCGTGCCCCAGACGCTTGAGGATTTATCGGCGCAGGAACACCGCATGATCCACTACGCGCCAATCTTGGGGAGCCGGCCGTTTGGATGGGAATATCCAAAGGGTGACGGCTACGCCACGCTGACGCTGGCAGGCTCCATCAGCGTCAATAGCGTGCAGACTTACCATGCCGCAGGTCTGGCCGGTTTGGGGCTGATCCAGGCGGGCCGCTCGAGCCTGATCGAATATATTGAGAACGGCGAGCTCATAGAGATACTGCCGGATTTGCGCCCCGAGCCCTTGACCGTGTCATTCGTCGTCGCACACCGGCAAAACTTGTCGCGCCGCGTACGCAGTTTCATGGCGTGGTCGCAGCAGGTATTGGCGCCGTATTTGGATTAGTAGCGGGTCGAGGGTAAGTACCTTGCTTAAAGCAGCCATGCACTTTTGGCGATCTCCTGAAATAGTGATTATGTTGCATGGGGAGATCGCTTGCGTCACGAATTGAGAGAGTGCGTTAGTTGGTAGCTCTTGCGGTTGGCTTTGAGGATGTCGCTTTCAACATGAGGCGTCAGAGCCAGATGTATTGCTCAATCACTGGGGCTGTTCCAGACAGATACTGACTCTTGATGAACTGATACAGCGGCTTCATGTGATCCAATTGCGGGCGTTTGCTTCTGGTGCAGACCAGCAGCATCCCAAATGGGATTTGTCGGTTGAGGGCGAAGAGCGGACTTACCAGCCCGCTTGTGGCTAAGAAACAATCAGATAACGATGGCATCTTTAAAATTGTTAAAAATTTGGATTAATACGAGCGGATACGCCTGCATGCTCCTTTAAGAGATAAAGAAGACCTCCGCCATCAATAAGCTCTATGGGTTTATCCTCACAAAATCGATAAGCATCTTTTCCGTACTGGCTGGTGCAGACTAAAATCCCTTTATTTGCACCCTCGTTCATCATGGTGCCGTACAGGTCTCTGACTGAACTTACACCGACAGTGTCTTTATATCTTTTCGCTTGGATAACAACTTTACCTCCCAGAATTGGACGTGTATCAAATGCAACTGCATCAACACCACCGTCCTTTGTCCCTCTGGTTAGTTTCGTATCTAACCCCATTTGCGTGAACAGATTGGATACCAATACTTCAAATTCAGATGGAGAAAGTTCCATAAGATTTGGTCGAGTTTCAAGGCCAGAAAGCGCGTCACCTTGTTCAATGAAGCGTTTATCAACCATGTCAAACTCAAGAATCGGTTTGACGGCCTGAAGTTCGTCAGGATGACCTGAAACTTGAGCACCTAAGCTTCGTAGGCATGCACTTTTTTCAACCCGCTCCAGTTTTATTTGCATGAAATCCTCTTTGTACGCTCGCGCTGAAACCAAAGTAACGCAGATATCATGTCCACTGGTCGGATCGATTGTCTCAATTACACCGTTAAAAAGAATAGAGGTTAAAACTGAGGCCTTATCTGCTTCAAACAGTTCATGCAAAGTTCTAAGCGTGATGGCTGCAATTATATTTTGATAAAGATCCTTGATTTCGCTAGCTTTCCTTGCTTTTGCATCAATGGCATCTCTTGTCTTAACATACTTGTACTCAAGCTGACGAGGGATAATAGATATTTCTGGCAAGTGATATTCGACTACCAGTTCCTTATTTTCAGGTAAGTATGCAAGCCTGAATGTTTGAGGAAAACCCGTTTCGGGATATTCAGAGCGTGTCAGAACCATTTCGCAATAAGCTAACACGCTGTCAGGAACACATTTTAGATAGTCTTGTTCGAACTGATCAACTTCATCATGTTGAATTTTAATTTCATCGAAATAGGCTGTTCTGTGTTTTTGATACTTTGAAATCAGAAAGTCTAATTCGGTCTTCTGCGCTGAAGCCTTCTGTAAGTGCTCTTCTTTGCTTCTAATGAAAAGCTCTTCAGCCTCTTGTAATTCGCGTTGATATTTTTTTATCACCCAAGGAAAAATCGTTTTCCATGAGGAAGGAGCATTCACAACTCTCTGCTCTGGTTCCTGCTCTGGTAATAAATGTTGAGGTGTTTTGAAATCTTCGAACTGAGGATTCTTTTTCAAAGCTGTGAAATCTATCGAATCATCAAATTCAAGTGTATGTTCAAGAAGGGTTGAAAGGGCAATCACGCTCTCTTCAAGCTCAGCGTTCAAATCCGACACCTCATCTAGGCGCCCTTCTAAATACATGATTTTAGCTTCTTTTTCAGCTTCTCTCTGTTCGCGTAATCTTTGAGTGTTGTCTCTTTTGATTTCTCGCTCTAAACGTCGAACTTCAGCAAAATGATTTCTCTCTGACCTCTTCCGCTCACGTTCTGCGGCAGCGACCGCTCTAGCTGTTGCACGTATAAAACCTTCAAATCCCGATCTGCGTCCCATATTCGTCCCCAAGTATCTCCTACTGAAAAATCAATCCATGATCTTAGCAAGACGGCCATAAGCAACCACGGATTCTCTTAAGTTGTTCTCAATTTACTTCATTGATATCCAAGCAATCCAGACAATTCGTGCAACTCCTTACTACCAGTCAATAGTAGGCTCTACATTGATCAACAAACTGGAGTAAACCTGCTGTTGTTACTGAGTAGCCGACAGATCATTGGGTTGCTTTGAGCGAAAAGCGGACGTTAACGCCGCGCTTTGAGGAAAATTTGTCCGACAGCAGCGCTTTGTTAAATGCTTGATATCAGGAAATTGAGATTAAACCCATTAAACTTATGATTTGGCCAGTGCTCTACAATCAATGCGATTGTTTTATCCTCGACTTTCTCAGAATGTGAATTACAACCTGAAATAGCACTTTTCATCTCTTCAGATAAGGGCAGACTTAAGCTTGAGATGCTCAAAGCTTCTGCCATGGCTTCTAACTTCTCACATGCCTGATGGGTTCTAGAAGCATCATTCACGTTCACTTTAAGCTTCAGTATTTTTGCAGCATCTTCAGAACCTTCAATATAGTAAGTGATATTGTCTGGGATAATACCATCGCTAAATTCTTCCATCTGGGATGATGCAAACCATTCATCTTCGAAAGATCTATTGTAGAATCCAGTACTCAACCCTTCGTTTACAAGAAATTCTTTAGCTTTATAAGGGCTCCAACCGTGCTCTTTTAGCACTCCCTTTGGGTTTTTCTCAGAACATCTCGCTTTAAATATATATTTAAAGGTATCAATCAGATCCGAGTATGATTCTATGTTTGTTTTGACGACTTGAAATGACCATCGCTCTAGCAGGCTTAGCCGAACATTGAATAATATAAATGCAAAGAGTATAGCCGCATATCTATGGAACCGGCCATTTATTGAAAACCTAAGACGAACAAAGACCTGCTCATATGTTGAATAAACCAACATAAAGAAAATGAATGGTAAGTAAAAAAGAGTCAGCAATGGAGGGATAAAGAAGTCGTATGCAGTTTTTTCTTTCCCAAACTCACCAAAATCGGTCATTAACATGTACAAAGTGTAAACAATTAAGACTGCGCCGAATAAAGCTAGGCAATATTCTAGAAAAATCTTAATCCCATGATGTTTTCTATCGGAACCAGAAATAGCTAGCATAGCTCCCAATAATGTTAAAACAGGGACTAGCAGAACCTCGACCCAAAGAGAGAAAGTATATACACCAACAACAAATTGAATAATCGCTAGTAGTTTGAAGCTATCTAAAACTGAGTGCTTGAAAAAAAGCTTATCTTTTTTAATTTTTTCAATCTTAAATAGCGACATAAAACCAACAGAAACACACCAAAAAACAGTATTTTTTAGCTGTTCAAAATTCCATAATTCCAACTCAGAAAGCCAGTAAATGACAATCACCATGTAAGCAACCATGAAACAAAGGACAGAAATTATTTGTTTAACAAATAATGCCGCTAAAACGCCTTTAAAGGCATTTCTGCCTTCCGCCATTTTTGAGGAAGAAAAAGTGTAATACGAAATTACTAGAAGCCATAATGTAATTGCAATCTCTCGATTATTTAGAATATCCACGAGCTACCAAATCATCATTTAACGTATCTATTTAAACAACCTACAGCCTATTCATGTTTTTTTCAATGGGATATTTTTCCGCCCCCTCAGAGCCCTAAACTCCATCCTTAAGCAGGCGGGTTGTTTTCGGCACTTTCCCTGTATTGCCCAAAAAAGTCCGCGATCATTTTTGCACATCTGTATGGCTATGCACGGGAGTAACTGGCGGGCATTTAGAATAAATATTAAAGCCAGCACACCGTTTTAAGCATGAATTCATCACGCATTAGCTATCGGGGGACTAGTCGCCAGCTTCTGGCACAGGGCTGGAGTTGGAGCACACGGAGATTCTCGTCTTTTTGTAAATCAGGTAAGGCTTTGTTCTTCTAATGGAATGTGTGCTGTAAAGTGAATCTTCGAGGCCAAGCTTTGCTGCCTATCCAATGCCTATCTAAAAGCATCCAGATGTTAATAGTTCATTCTACCCCGGTAGGCCTGGCGCCACTCGACACCGTAAATAGGCAAGCAGCTAAGCTCCACTGAACCATTAGAATTGTAGTTTCGGGCTTTACGGCTTGGGTAATGATGGCTTATGGAGAACTAAATCAGTGTTCGAAGACGTGGTCCTAGGGTTTCATGACCTGATCACCATCACCCCAAAATGTTCAGTTTCATGGCCATCGCTGGTCACATAGGCTTTGTCCAACGTTTCAATTCTCTCCCCCTCGTAAAGAGTTACAAGGCTTTGAACGTAGTCATTAAGAGAAGCAATACCGCTTGAACGCCATCCTGACCTGATGCTCTTCGTTATTTCCTCATTCAACACCCAGATATTTTTCTTCAGGTCATGATTCAGCAAAATTTCATCCCAGCTGTTGAGGGATAGGGACCGTACTGGTGTTGCCAACTCGATAAATTCAGCCGTACCGGCAAGTCTGTCCAGCTCCCGACTGTTAATTCTAGCATTACCTTTAAATCGACAATGAGATCTCAAGAGACTGTTGGCAATATCTGATTCAGTAAAGCCCAGCTCAAGATAGATAAGGCACATCAGCAAAAGTAAAAGTCTGTCGCTGAGTTGCATCTCCTGGGTAATGTCTGCCCCCTGACCGAGTCTTTTGTAAACATTCCCGTGCGCTGTACTGTTCCTGAGCTTTTGGATCTGAGCAAAATCCTTATCGCTGAATGAAATTGCGTCTTTGAGGGAGGTATCTATCTTGCTTATTAACGCCTCATACTTTTCTTTCAGCGTTGGCAAAGAGGTATTTTTAGTCGCTAAAATCGCTTTCTCCATACCCGTGAAGACAGTTTTGCTATCTCCCTCTAACTTATGGGAGGCAGAGAACTGGTTGAGGGTTTCCTTCAGTGTTTCAATTAACTTACCGTAAAGCTCATCATCAAGCTTAAGTTTAGCTTTTTTGGTTTTGTTATCAGCATACATTTCGAGTATCACTACCCGCGCCAGAATGTCGAACTCCCATATTCCGAGTGGGTTGAAGGCGGGAACGATGCGATTCCAGATAGTCCTGAATGTGGAATGATTAAAGAAATTTTTAAGTATTTCACCCCATCTCTTATCTTCGGTGAGGGTCCAGAAATTCAACAATGCATCAACTGAATGTTTGATCGGCGTCTCGGCGTAGATGACCGATGGAAAATAGAGTTTTTTGAATTTAGTACGGTCTGCGTTAAAAATGTTGGCTTCTTCAACTGAAAGCGATGCTCCCACAAGGAGAGAAAACAGCACTCTAATTTCATGTATTACATCACGGCATTCGGGCAGGGAAAAGGCACCGTTAGTTTTATGTATGACAAGGGTATGCGATATCTGAACGTGACAATCGACAGGATCATCTTTTAGGAGTTCCAGTTGGCAATCATTTGAAAGACAGTACTTGCCGGATTCAAATGAAAAGGATTCCTTGAATCGCTCGACACTGATGTCCCTTTCAAGACGCTCTCCGTTGAGGACAACCCCCCTGATACCCTCAATCCACACTGATAGCCCCGTCAGGTGAACCTCAACGCTGTCGAATGAGAAGTCAAATTTACCAAGAGTGATAAATTCTGCGCGGATCACACCTTCTTTAACATTCAGGTTGTGAAGCGTATAAATCTGCCCATCCAGAACACCAGAGCAACGCAATTCACGTATTTCTCCGCTCAACTGCTTGATAAAATTATTCGATACCTGTGAGAAATCCTTAACCCGAAGTTCAGGTATTCTCATGCCACCAAAGCTAAGAATACAGGACACCGAAGTATCGCCAAACTGGATCGTAACATTTTCCGTTTGTTCGGTGAAAAAGCTGGATTTAGCAATTGTGTTCATAGCTGACCTTTAAACATTTTGATGCCATATATGCTCACGTAGCCTCTGTATTTGTAGTTACTGGCAGATTTGAGACCGGGCAATGCTCAATCCTCGGAGGTAGATGCTGAATAACTTATTGCTACTCCTCGTTAGATCAACAGTTAGCCCTCTGGGGGAAGACTTAATGAAAACCAGAGTGTACAGTCACTGGCCTTATTATTCATAAAAATACTCAGTCTGTAGTGGCGCATTGAACTTGGCCACCTAAACAGATGAGTTAACGTCCGCTTCGGCACTAACCTAACTATCAAACCCGCCCTCAGGTTCATCCCGTCAAGCGCAGGGTTAGTTGCCCTACCCAGCAACATCCCCCTGCAAGCCAACTAACAACCCCCCCCCCCTACTTCCCCGCCCCTTTAAGTCCGCGATTTAAATCCTGAATGCGTTTCATGGTTTTCATCGTACGTGCAGAGGTGGCCGAGGCAACGGAAAGAATCAGCATTTCCAGGCACACCAATACGGTGCCGTGCAGCGGTAAGCGGCCGTTCTCGCCGCCCCGGGGAACGTTGATCACGACATGCGCTTCCCCGGCAAAAAACGAGTCGCTGGCATTGGTCAGCAAAATAATCGGGATGCCGAGGCGCTTCGCTTCGCGAATGGTTGTCCTCCCTTCTCTGTGCGCCGATTTCTGCGCCATCATAATCAACACGTCACCGCGCTGGAGGCTGATCAACTGTTCGGCGAGGGCAATACCGGAGCGATTCAGCGATACCGCAGGAATGCCGATGCGGTTAAACAGCCGGGCGCTGTAGTCGGCCAAAATCCCGGAGGCATTAATGCCGAATAGCGCCACCTGGCGTGCCTCTATCAGCAAGCTCACCGCTTGCGCGATGGCCTGGCGGTTGTGCGGTTCAGATAACACGTCGCAGGCGCGCTTATGCCCGCCCAACACGAAATCGATGCCGGAATTGATGTCGCAGGCCAGATCGCTCACGGTTGCGTTCATCTTTTCTTCTGAGTTAACCGCGGTGCCGAACCAGGCTTCCAGCGTGCTTTTCATGTCGCGCAAGCCGGCAAAGCCTAATGCCTGCACCGCCCGCACCACGGTGGCATCCGAGGTGCCCGTCGCTGCGGCAATCTCCATGGCGCTCGCTTCCATTACGGACTCGCGATGCTCATGGATGTAGCGCACCACCGCCTGTAATCGTGGAGAAAGGCCCGCCGCACGCGCGCGGTAACGTTCGCCAAAAACATCGACACGTTTTTTTATTTCATTTCCCGCCATAGTCTTTGCTCAATCCGTTTGTTTTTATACCCGTCATACTTGAAGCTGCATCTGTGTTGGCTGCACGCAGTCCCCCCAGTCACTTACCTGAGTAAGCTCATGGGGATGCCTGCCCTTGCCGCCTGGATGCAACTCCAATTATTTAGGGTATAGATCAGTTTATTGACCGGGGCCATCCTGCAAAGGCCGCCTCGTTCGCGCTAAATGTAGTAGCCATCAGGCTGTGAAAATAATCCTATCGTGGCCAGCCAACGGAAAATCGTCGCCAATCCGCAACCAACAACTCAACAAAACAACTTTAAATACATAGCACTATATAAAAATAATCACCCACATAAAACGAGGCATTTTTTTGCGCACTGCTGTAGTGATGAGTTGAATTTTCATATTTACTACTACATTGCCCTATGATTGAATGATTATCAATTACATTGATACCAAGACTTCCCTTACCCTGGCGGTTTCACTTAAAAACAGCCGGGTTTTTATTGGCAAAAAGAAAATAACAACATCATTAACACCGGGTTTAATTAGATGAATAACAACACATTGTTTTATTTTAAACGCAGTTGCCATCCGGCCATTCTGGCCGCAATCTATGGCGCCGCGTTTTTCACCTCAGGCGCCAGCTATGCTGCATGGAACGACAATACCCTCACCGTTACCGGGCAAGCGGCGGACGAACAGGGTTACAGCGCCAGCACCAGCTCCGTTGCCGGCAAAACGCCAACCTCCAGGCTGAATGAAGCGCAGTCCGTCAGCGTAGTCACCCAACAACAGTTAGAAGATTATCAGGCCGAAAGCCTGGCCGATGCGATGCGTTTTGTCAGCGGCGTAGCCGAAGGCAACACGCTGGCGGGCACCGAAGATGGCTTTGTGCGCCGCGGTTTTGGTTCCAACTCGGACGGCTCCATTTACCGCGACGGCGTGCGCAGCAGCCAGGGGCTGAATTTCGATGCCACCACCGAGCGCGTTGAAGTGCTGAAAGGCTCGGCTTCGCTGCTGTACGGCATCCAAAATCCGGGCGGCGTGATCAACGTCGTCAGCAAGAAACCGCAATACGACTGGCACACCCGGGTCAGCGGCCGTTACGCCAGCGAAGGCGGCGGTGCAGGTACGGTAGATGTCACTGGCCCGCTCGGTAACGGTTTTGCATTCCGGCTGATTGCCGAGAAACAAAATCAGGACTATTGGCGCAATTTCGGCAGTGACGAACACACGCTGATCGCCCCGTCGCTGCAATGGTTCGGCGAAAAAGCGAACTTCCTCATCAGCTACTCCGAATATCGCTACGACATTCCTTACGATCGCGGCACCGCCTTTATTGACGGCAAACCGGTCGACATCGGCTATAAAAACCGGTTGGACGACAAGGCTAACCATGCCTGGGGCCACAACAAAACGCTGAATGCCCAGTATGGCTGGCAGTTCAACGAAGACTGGAGCACCCGCCTGACACTGGGCTGGAACCAGCGCCGCTACGACAACAACGAAGTCCGGGTGACCGGCGTCAACACCACCACCGGCGCCGTCACGCGCCGCGCCGATGCCAACCGTGGCTTCAACCATAAAACCAAATACCTCTCCTGGGACCTGATCGGCTCGCAGAACATCTTCGGCATGACGCACGATATCGTTCTGGGTACCGATTATGAGATGAACCAGACCTATCGCGCGCATCAATACCAGGGCAAGGCCAACAACAACTTTAACCTCAACGATCCGCAATACGACATGCTGTCGCCCGTGACCAACAGCAGCACGGAAAACGTCGCCAACAGCAATAACCTGAACCGCATTCACAGCCGTTCGGTGTACGCCAAAGACAGCATTTCGCTGACGCCGGACTGGATCGCCGTGTTGGGCGGGCGCTATCAGCATTACGAGCAGCGCGCCTCCAAAGGCTTCAATCCGGTGGTGGAAACGCTGGATGACGAAGGCAACAAGTTCCTGCCGCAGGCTGGGCTGATTTATAAACTGACGCCGGATGTCTCGCTTTACGGCAGCGTCAGCAAATCCTTTACGCCCTCCACCAACGTCGACGATGACGGTGACGTCGGCAAGCCGGAACAGGGCACCACCTGGGAGATGGGCAGCAAGTGGCAAGTTTCGCCGCGCCTGTTCGCCAGCGTGGCATTGTTCAATATTGACGAACGCGACATGTCGCTCAGCATCAACGGTGCAACACGCGCTATCAATAAAGCGCGCTCTCGCGGTGCGGAATTCGAACTGAATGGCGAGATCTTGCCGGACTGGGAGCTGAGCGCCAATTACAGCTACACCAACGCCAAGATCATTGACGACGGCGTCAACGCCGCGAATAACGGCAACCGTCTGCAAAATGCGCCACGCCATTCAGGCGCGCTCTACCTGAGCCATAATCTGGTGGTCAGCGGCATTCCGGGCGACTTCCGCGTCGGTGGCGGTGCGCGCTACATCGGCACGCGGGCGGGCGATCCGGAGAACAGTTTCACTCTGCCGAATTATGTGGTGGCCGACAGCTTCATCGCCTGGAACAACCGCCTGTTTGGCGAGAAAACGCAGTTGAGGCTGAACCTGAACAACTTGTTTAATGAGCACTACTACACCTCCAGCGGCGGCAATCTGCGCGTGCGCGAAGGGGAAACCCGTAATCTGATGGTGCAGGCGAGCGTGGAGTTCTAAGCCGTTCCGCCTCCTTTAACCTGACCGAAGAAAAAGCCCGCTCGGGGTAACCCTGAGCGGGCTTTTTGTCGGGGCCGTTCCCTGGCTCCTTCTATTGTTGGCGATAAGGCGTTACGGCGTGGCGGTGTTAGCCTCCGCCGGTGTACGCAGGCCGCGCCCCGTCAGCGTGAAATAGGAAATGACGGTAAAGGTTGTGGTGATCAGGCCAAGGATCAGATAGGCCTGATGGAACCCCACCGAGTCATACATTCTTCCCACCCAGGCGGAAAGCACCACGCCCGAAAGCTGTTTGGACAAATTAAAACCGATCAGGAACAAGGTTGCCGACACCCGGGGATCAAACACCGAGGAGATATATTTAAAGGTGCCCACCAGCAGGAAAGGCAGCTCAAACATATGCAGCGTTTTCAGTAAAATCACCTCAATGCCGCTGCTGGCGAAGGACGAACCGATAATCCTCACCGACATGATGGCGCCGGCCACCAGCAGCGCATTTTTGGCGCCGATGCGGTTAATGATAAACGGGGCGCAGAACATAATGCAGGCGTTTAATAACTCCCCGCCGGTGGTGACGAAACCGAAGATCTCGGTGCCCCTTTGGGGCGATGAAAAGAAGCCTTTGAAGAAGTTGGCGAATTGCTGGTCGAACACGTCGTAAATACTGGCGACGCCAATCACGTATAACAAGAAGGCCCAGAAGCGCGGCATTTTTAACAGTTCCAGCGCCATGGCCAGCGAGAACTCGCGCTGATTCGCCCCCAGCTTGTCCATCACCTGCGCCGTCTGGTTCGGCTGCGGGCGGGAAACAATCAACAAGACGGCCAGCACCACCCCAAACCCGGAGGCAATCCAGAAGGTAATATTGGGGTTAATGCTGAACAACAGCCCGGTTATCGACGCGCAAATGGCCCAGCCCACGCAGCCGGAAACGCGAACCTTGCCGTATTCAAAACGGTTGGTGCGGCTGACGCGTTCAATATAAGCCTCCACGGCGCCCGCGCCACCGGAGAACACAAACCCCAGGTAAAGGCCCCCCGCCAGCGCGCCGGCGTAAATATTGTATTGCAGCAAAGGCGCAAGCACGTAAATAAAGAACGGCGCGAATAAAATCAAAAGAATGACAATCGCCCAAAGCAGATGTTTGCGCAGGCCCAGCTTGTCGGAAATTAAGCCGAAAGCCACCTGGAAGATAATGGCAAACAAGGCAATAAATGAAAAAACCATCCCGGTTTCAGTTTTGGTGAGGTGATTGACATCCGAAAGCCATATCGGGAAAAAAGGGAAATACGCCGACATGATGAAATAGTAGAAAAAGAAGAAGAGCATAAAATAAATAAAATTATGCCGTTCCTGTGCCGAGAGCTGAGTCAATTTCATAGTGTCACCTGGATTATTATTTTTTAATGGGAAAAATATACCCAAAATAATTGGAGTTGCATCACGGCGGCAAGAGAGCGCATCCCGATGAGCTTACTGTAGTAAGTGATTCGGGTAAGTGAGCGCAGCCAACACAGAGGCAGCTTCAAGTATGACGGGTATATCCCCCTCCACGTTTACTGATGCTTAATACTGACCTGATAACGCCACTGCGTTTCCTTTAACAACCACTCTTCGTGCACGCTCGGCGTCCAGGAGTCATCGCCCCCCACGCCCATGTGCTGCGCGTCCAGGGTGATCCAGATACCGGGTTCGGCGCGCAACAGATGCCAATGATCGACGTCCATCAACTGTTTGCTGCCGTAAGACATGATGGAGAAATGGAATAACCCGTCGACACGCCAGCCTCCCCAATTGAGCTCATGGGTGTTGCAACGCAGTCCATTCTCCGTGGGGAAGACGTACGGGGTGACCATCTCGCTCAACGGCAAGCGCCAGCGTGAGAAACAGGCGCTTTTTTGGCGGTCGGGGTAGTTCTCATGCGGCCCCAACCCTAACCACTCCACGTCTGCGGAGGCCGGCGCGGCCTGGAAAACCATGCCGATGCGCGCCAACGGCGGCAAGTGGCTTGCGCGCTCCCCTTCTACGTTGATCTTCAGCGCGCCGTGGCCATCAATCATCATCTGCCAATGGCTGACGATCAGCACCTCATCGCCATAGCGGTAATGGAAGGTGCTGCGGATCTCCACCCGGTCTTCGTAAGCCGTCGCCGTACACTGGGTGCAGGTTCTCTGCATTGCATAAAGCCCGGCTTTTTTCCAGCGTTCCACCCAGGCGTTAGGGTCGCATCGTTCAACTTCACTGACCCCAATGTCGTTATCCAGCGGCGCACGAACAAACTGGTCGGTGAACGGGCTCACCAGTGTGTTTTCACCCGCCACCGTCCACTGCGTTAACAAACCGCTATTGCGGTCGATAAACCATTGCTGTTCGCCATGCAGCACCCGATAACCGTCTTCATCAAGCTGCAGTTCGGGGCGAACGCCGGGTTTTGGCGCATCCGGCAACGCCAGCGCCGTCGGCAACCGGAATTGTTGCCATGCAACGCGGTGCCCGGCCGATGACCAGGCGGTGGCTTCCGGCTGGATAACTTCAAGGATCAGAGTGACATTGCGGGCATTCGCCGGAAAATCGATGCGTTCCGCCAGGGTGACGAAGGCATTTCCCTGTGGCGGGATGTCCAACGCCACCTCACCCGAGCGCCATTCGCGCCCATCCTGTTCAATCCGCCAGTACAGCCTTTCATTGTCGGTGCGGCGGAACAGGTATTCACTGCCGACAGCCACCTCGAGCGGCGCATGCCCCACCAACGAAAACTGGAAGAACTGCTGCGCATGTTTTGCTTCATGGAGCGAAGGGTGTGGCGTGCGGTCGGCAAACACCAGGCCATTCAGGCAGAACTGCCGGTCATTGGGTGTGTCGTTGAAGTCGCCGCCATAGGCCGATGCACGCGAGCCGTTCCCATCGTCTTTAAGCAACGATTGATCGGCCCAGTCCCAGACGAACCCGCCCTGCAACCGCGGATACTGACGAAACGCACGCCAATACTCGTCATAATTCCCCAGGCTGTTGCCCATCGCGTGGGCGTATTCGCACAGTATCAGGGGGCGGTTTTCGCCCGGCATCCCGACCCATTTTTTTATCGACCATTTTGGCACCCCAGGGATAAGTTGATCTTCATCCACCCGGGCATACATCGGGCAAAGGATATCCGTTGCCGCACTGTTGGCTCCGCCGCCTTCGTACTGGACCGGCCGTGTGGGATCGCTGCTTTTAATCCAGCGATAAAGCGCATCATGCAAACTGCCGTGCCCGGACTCATTACCCAACGACCAGATGATGATGGAGGGGTGATTGCGGTTACACTGCACCATACGGGTCACGCGGGCGCTGTAAGCCGGGAACCAGCTCGGATCGTCACTCAGCCGCGCCATCGGCACCATGCCGTGCGTTTCGATATTGGCCTCATCCACCACGTAAAGGCCGTAGCGGTCACAGAGCTCGTACCAGCGCGGATTATTGGGGTAATGCGAACAGCGCACGGCATTAAAGTTGTTCTGCTTCATCAGCAGAATATCCTGAAGCATGTCCTCTTCGTTGATCGCCTGGCCGCGTTCCGGGTGGTGCTCATGCCGGTTGACGCCACGGATCAGCAGCGGCTTGCCGTTCACTTTCAGCAACCCGTCCGTTATCTCTATGCGGCGAAAACCGGTGTCCGCCGCCTCGGCTTCGATCAGTTCCCCATCGGCGCCATAAAGCGCAATGACGGCGCGATAACAATGGGGTAACTCGGCGCTCCATAAATCCGGCGCCTGCACCGGCAACGCAAAGGTCACCCGATCGGCATAAGCCCCCCGCTCGTCAATCGCCTCGGTGCCCAGCGGCTTGCGTTGGCCGGCGATTTTTTCATCGCCTCGCCACAGGGATAAATCCACCTGCAGCCCCGCCGGCTGGGCTTTCCCCGCCGCAACATGCACCGAGGCCTGCAAGGTGCCATGCCGATACTCCGTATCCAGCCCGGCGGACAATTGAAAATCGGTAAGGTGGGTATCCGGCTTGTGCAGCAATGACACCGAGCGGTAAATGCCGCTCATGCGCCACATGTCCTGATCCTCAAGCCAGGTGCCCGAGCTCCAGCGCATCACCATCGCGCAGATACGGTTCCCACCGGCATGCAGCGCGTCGGTTAAATCGAACTCGGCCGGTAAACGGCTGTCCTGCGAATAGCCAATCCACACCCCATTGCAAAAAAGATGGAACGCCGAGTTCACCCCGTTGAAGATGATTCGGGTTTTGCCTGCCTTCAGCCAGGCTTCAGGGATGTCAATTTCGCGCGAATAGCACCCCGTCGGGTTCTCCTGCGGCACAAAAGGCGGCTCGGTCGAGATCGGGTAGCGGACGTTGGTGTAAATCGGCGCATCATAGCCGTCCATCTGCCAGTTGGAAGGCACTGTTACGGGCCGGCTGTCCGGGCCATCCGCCACCAACCAGCGCGGGTCCACCGCCTCGGGCTGCGCCAGATAAACAAACTGCCATTCGCCATCCAGCGAAACGCGCCGATCGGAGCGCCGATTATCCCTGGCCTCTTCAAGCGCGCGCCAACTGCGAAATTGCGGGTGGGCGGGCAATCTGTTGAGGTGGGTGACGGCCGGGTTCTGCCAGTCCTGCCGGGCCAGCACCTGAGGGAGAACGCTGTCCGGCGGGTTATCGTTTACCGAATAAAGAGGCTGTTTCATAACAATCCTTACCTGCTGTCATAGGGATGTATAGCGCTATACATTTTCAAACGAGTAAATACGAGATACGCCCTAACGGGCAATAAATTTGGTGGGTATATTTGAGGTCAATCACGCTATTTGTTGATTGTTTCCTATAATGTATTGCGCATGACATAAAATGTTTTTTTAATACATTTTCAGACAGAAGGGTACAATTACAGGCTAAATAACTGCGTTTAATACCGCGACACCCAAACTTGAGACGGGTAGGAGCATGCAGGTTAGCCGACCGTTGAGCGCATGGACGCGCGATACGAGCCTCCATGGACGGATTCACGGCGTGTCGGCGCTCTGCATGTTCCTCACCTGTAGCACTATTTAACGCCGCACGTTATTGCGAGATTGAATTGATGAATAAACGGCAGGCAACGTTGGAAGACGTGGCAAAAGAGGCGGGAGTTTCCCAGCAAACCGTGTCACGGGTGTTGAACAACCCGGATATCGTCTCCGAGCGCACACGTAATAACGTGCTGGGTGCGATGAATACGCTCAATTATGTGCCTAACCGCTCCGCACAGATCCTGGCCGGCAAAACCTTGCCGACGTTTGGCTTGATCACCACCTCCCTTGCGCTGCACGCCCCTTCGCAAATCGCTTCATCGTTCAAGCACCATGCGGAATTGGTGGGGTATCAGGTGGCGATATCGATGTTGAAAACCGGGCAGCTGAACGTCCTGCAATCGGCGCTGAATGAGTTTCGGGCGCAGAAGATCAACAGCGTGGTCATGAGCCTGCCGCTGGAAAAATCGGATGCGGAAACCCTGGCGCGGGATAACCCGGATATACAGCAACTGTTTCTGGACGTGCCGCCCGCCGCAGAGGTCTGTCACCTTGGCTTTCTTCACAGCGACGGCACCGCCAGCAGCGTCAACCTGCTTCTGGAACTGGGGCACCGGAAATTCGGTTTGCTGGCCGGGCCGGAAAGCTCCATTTCGGCACGGCTGCGGCTGGCCTGTTGGCGCGACACCTTGTATCAGGCGGGCATTGCGGAGACGGATACCGAGTACGGCGACTGGAGCGCCAACAGCGGCTGGGTAAAAACCATGGAATTATTCGGCAGGCACCCGGATATCACGGCGATGCTGGTCGCCAGCGATCAGATGGCGTTAGGGGTCATCAGCGCGTTGCGGCAACTCAACAAGCGCATACCGCAGGACGTGTCCGTGATTGGCTATGACGATACCCCCGACAGCCAGTATTTCCACCCGGCCCTGACCACGGTGAGGCAGGACTTTGATCTGATAGGAAAACGCGCAGTCACCCATTTGTTGAGAATGGCGAATCAGCCGCAAGAGGCGTTTAACGATCTGTTGCCGACCACCCTGGTTATCCGGCAATCCACCGGCAATCCGGACGCCGCAGGCTCGGAGAATGCGCTTATCAGGCAACTGAAAGCGCTGGTGCAGCAATTTTAAATAGCGTTGCACAGCTTGAACGTGAAATTGCCTCTTTGGACGATGTTTGCAAACTCACCAACGAACATGAATTCGTCCGTGAGGAAATGGTTTGTCATTATTTCCATTTCCGCATTTCCATTTCCGCTTGTCTGCTCTGGCTTGCCTTTATCTTGTGCTCATACCGTAAAAGCACGGCCATACTCGGCATAGACGCACCACCAGACCGTTTTAGTGAAAATGGCTAACCTGTAAACCGGCGCTAACGCCTCGACAGCGTCGGTCCGGAGATAGGCCAGGAAAATCACCAAGCATCGGCAATCAAGCACAAAAATATCCTGAATGGAAAAACCTGTTCACATAAAAAGCAGTCCGTATCTAATAAAAACCTTTAACTCCACATAATGACAACCCTTTGTAATAAACCACCCTTAACCAAAAAATAAAAAAACAAAAACCAGAGATTATTCCCATTCAATAAAAATCATCTTAATTCGATAATTCATCAATAGAAGAATAAACTGAAAACATACAATGGACATTAATGTAGATAGAACTCTACGGCGTAAGGTTTTGTTGACAATTATTATTTTCTGCAACTTTTTTTGGTTGGCCGTAATCTTATTTATTTGGTGTTTTACATGACAAGACACGAGAAAAAAATAAAGAAAAAAGAAACCACAATACCGAGCGAATGGAAATTGACTGACGCGCAAAAAAAATTCATTGAGGATATTTACACCCCCATAGACAGCCAGACGTTAAAAACGATTAAAAAAACCCTCCCGCATGATAAAAAGTAAAACATCAAGAGAGCCCAGCTCTCTTGATGTTATTTTATCCTTATCCCCTTTAACACTGAGTATCGCTTACCACGGTTTCAGGAGCCATAAAATACTCAACAACGGATTTATCAACGCATTGATTTTCATCAGAAAGTGCCAAGGTATGCCCATCACCATCCACCGTTATCAAGTGTCCTCGAAAATACTTCACCATATTTTTCGCATTTGCATAAGGAGTGGCTGGATCATTCAACTGTGCAACGAATAGCAAGCGAGGTAATGCCGCGGAAATGACCGGAGCGTGCGGCACCAATTTCCCTTTAAAAGGAAAGAAATCGCACAGGCCTCTGGGAAACGAATTGGATGCTGAATAGTTGCTGTAGGCTGCCGCCTCCGCAATCTTTTGCTCATTTCGCCGGCTCTGCGCAACACTGATACTCGGATCGGCCATATCGACACAATCGATCACCGTCATATTGTTGCTTTCAGTATCCAGCGAATTTTCTTCACTATTTTCGCCACTATTTTCAGGTAAATAACCCCTCTTTTTAATTGGCGCACGTATTTGCATTGGCTCCGCATCGGTAGTGGAGAATGTCTCCAGTTTCTGCAGGGTGTCGTAATCGAATCGCCCGCTATCAATGGAGCTCAACAACCTGGCCAAAGCCGGCCAGTTACCCGATGAGTACAATGCATTGGTTGTCGCCTTGAGCACATTATCGGAATTAATCTCGTTGCCGTTATCATCGGCCAATACCTGTTGATTAACGCTGTCCAGCAATGCGTGGTACTGCTTAACTCCCCCTTTTTTACTCAACGGACAGGCGCGATTCTCTTCGCAATAGGTCGAAAATCGGCTGAAACTCCGTTGAAAAGACAGGGCTTGCTTATAGTTCACATCAAATGCACTGTCAGTGAGGTCAACCACACCATCCAGAACCATGGCCCTGACATTCTGCGGGAATCGCTCAGCATAAAGCTGCGCGACCTGGGTGCCATAGGAATAAGCGATCGCATTCAATTGCGTTTCACCCAGCGCTTTTCTGATCGCTTCAACGTCATTGACGGCCTCATGAGTACCGATATGTTTTACAACATCGAGCGTGGTCCTGGCGATGCAGCCTTCAACCCATGCTTTATTGTCATTATCCAACTCTTCAACGCTTTTCTCAGGACTGTTGCCGTTGTCATCGTTTTTAATCAAGGGAGGACAAACGATTTGGGGCAACGAACTCCCTACTCCACGAGGAGTCATAACCAATAATGTCATAGGATTCATTCAGTTTTTCGTTGCTAAAAGGGACCAGTACGCCAGATATACCCGGCCCACCGGAAATGGAAATGATGCTCCCCTTTCGCTCTCCGGTTGCAGGCAAGCGGGTAACGGCCAACTTCACCCTTTTCGCATTTTCATCATCGTAACTCAACGGTGCAATGATATACCCGCACTGTAACCGATCCGGAATTTCTTCATGACCGAACCAAGCGCTAAATGCCCTATCGTCGCATGACTGCCATATTATTTTACGGAGATAATCAGGCGATTCATTGGCAAAAACAGCAGGGGACATAAACATCATGATTAAAATAAAATATCTCACACCATCACCCAAGTAAAAATCTTCAAGCCCAATAAAATAATGACATACCACCGTTCGGCGATACCTCTCTGACTATGTGCATAATGCCGAAATTAGCCTGGCCTTGATTGAAACGTCTGATTTCCTGATTATACGTGTCCGCAATTAAACAAGATAAGTGTCCAGATACAGTGAGCAATGTGTCAAGTTATCGTCAAGACAAAATATTTTTCACTGGCAGTTGAATAATAAAACGCATTCCCCCTTCCGGATGCGAGTTGACGATCAAGCTGCCGTCATGCAACTGGCAAATGGCCCTGGCGATTGAGAGCCCCAATCCGCTCCCGCCAGAGTTGCGCGCACGCGAACTGTCCGCCCGGGAAAAACGATCAAACATCTGCGGTATAAACTCATGGTTTACGGTAGCCCCATGGTCGCGAAACGCGATGGCGACATGATCTGGATGATCATGCAGCGTGATATCAAGCGTTTTACCTTCGACGGCGTAACGCAACGCATTGTCCATCAGAATAGTGAATACCTGCCCCAAACGAACAGAGTCGACCAGAATGATTAACGGCGCTCGTGCGGAAATGTTGAAAGAAAAACCCACAGCTTCGGCCTGGGGTTGCAGCCAGGCTTTTCTTTCCCACAACAGGCCGATGACATCGACCGGGGACTTATTCAATGGCAACTGCCCCGCCTGAGCCATAGACAAAAGAGAAAGATCATCAATCAATTGATTTAAATGCGTAAGTTGATTCATAACCAACTTGAGATGGTGTGTTTCCGGCAGGAAAACACCGTCTATCATCCCCTGCAACCGCCCCATTGCGGCAGTCAGCGGAGAACGCAATTCGTGAGCCATCGCAGCATGGGAGGCTTTAAGCTCACGATCAAAATGTGCAAGGCGTTCTGTCATGGTATTAAAGTCATTGACCAGTTTGATCAGCTCTATCGGCGCATTTTTCGTCAACTCGGCTCGCGTGGTAAACTTACCTCTGGATATCGCACGGGCGGCCATCGCCAGGCGAGTAAATTGTTCGGAGAGCGGCCTGACGGCATACAACGCCAGGAGAACGATAAATGGCAGGATCACGGTGGTATAGACAGCCAACAACGCCCAATCAATACCCAGGTAGAAAGGGTTGCCAGACTCTATGCCATACCAGGCATCAACCATTTCATGAAAACGTTGCAGGTTGCTTTCCGGGTTTTTCAGCAAGCTCAGAAACTCTTGCCTGACGGCGGTGGGCATCGATTGCAATACCAAAAAATTTATCAAGGCGTACCACGACCACAGGCACCCGGCGATAAGTATGATCGAACCTACCGCCAGTAAAACGATACGCACCCAAATCCACCGCCAAAGCGAGGCTTGTTTAGCAGGCTTGTTCATAGCAAATAACACCTTTATTCAAAACCGCTGGCGGCTTCAGGTACTTGAAAGAGAGTGGAGATGATCCCGTGAGTATAGCGTCGCCGCCTGGCCCTGCGCCGTCGCCGAAACGGCAATCCCCTGTTCCTCCGCTTGTTCATAAGTCTAATAGCGCATTGTGGCAAAGCAGCCGGCACTGAAATTGAGCAAATGAATCGTGCGGCTTATCCCCAATTTCAGATAGGCTTTACGTTTATGGTTCGACACTGTTTTGATGCTTAACCGCATTTTTTGGGAAATCGTAACAGGGGACATGCCGATCACCAGATCCCTCATCACCGCCTTTTCACGCCGGGTCAGTAAATTCAGTTTATCTATCCATTGCATCGCTTTTCCCGTTATCAGAAACTGCTGGCACCAATGGCTGAGCTGCCTGTCTTTTTTCATACCCAACGCAATCAACCGCTCCACTTCGCACAATCGATCACGTTTATGGATCAGTGTGTAAGGGTAAGAGAGGTACAGAACCCGCGTCAGGCAGTCGGTGTCGCCCAGCATGACAATTCCACGCGTCCTTGGATTTTTCAGGTAAAACACGGTGATCAACGAGATTTCATCCGCCTGAGAGTGAATATCTCCGCTCAGATAGAAAAAAACCACAGAAGAAAAACAGTTGTTTTTGACATGAAAATCCAGCGTTTGAAGATCCGGGTTTGAAAGATAGCAAAGAGAAACTTTAAAAGACTCCCGGGTTTTCAGGAACGCTTCAAAAGTTCCCCCCATGCCACCACTCAGGTCTGCCAATATGATTTTTCTATAACCCGTCTCAATCATAAATTACCCTGCAATTTAATACATCGGTCCCATAAGGCAGAAGGGTAACGATCGTTTTTTCCTTCACTGTTTATAACCTGACGGATAGTTTTTCAGGATTAAACATGCCAATTATCCAGATACCCTGTGTGAATAATCAATATTCCGTCAATATTTGATAACCAGTTAAAATAACTTATACCCGTTAGTTATAAATACATCTGAACGTGATCAATGCGTGCTCTGCATGGCAGCCAAAGAGGGAGAAAAAAGATTGGGCTCAAAACGGGGTGACCTGACAGCGTAAAAACAAAGTCTGCACGAGTCAGGCTGGAAGATTCACGTTCAACATACCGCTGTTTAAGGTTACTTAAATCGATATCCGATGGCTCTTACCGTCAGCAATACATTTCCGATACCGACATTTTCCAACTTTCTACGCAGATTATAGATATGGGTATCCACCACCCGGTCTAATGCGTCACTGTCCGGCAAAGATTTTTCCAGCAATTCCTGTCGCGAAAAGGCTTTGGTGGGCGCACGTAAAAAAGTGGCCAGGAGACTAAGCTCGGTAGGCGTCAGCGTCAGCAACCGAGTTTCCCCATCTGCCATTTCTACCGATGCCGCCATAGCCTCGGTATCCAACTGAAGTGGACCAAATACAAGGCGTTGGTTTGGCGAAACGCCCTCTGAATAGCGGCGCATAACGGCATGCACCCGCGCCATGACTTCCCCGGGATTGTAGGGTTTTACGATGTAATCGTCCGCGCCGTAGCGCAAAGCGCCGATCTTATCCGAGGCATCGCCCATCGCCGAGATCATGATAACCGGAGTGTTGTTTTTTTTACGCAACCGACTAAGAATTTCAGTTCCTGCCATGCCTGGCAGCATAACATCCAGCAAAATAAGATCCGGACGCCATTGCAATGCCATATCAAACCCTTTCAAACCGTCGGTCGCAATGGAAACTGCAAAATGCTCTCTCACCAAGTAAGCCTCCAGGACGCCCGCTGCATCCATGTCGTCTTCGATGATGAGCACCCGTTTTTTATTCATGACAAGCCCCGTTGATCTGTACTCTGGTGAAAAATAAAACACTAACACGCCATTGTCTTGCCGGGGAATATAGCAAATACGCAGATAAGTTGCCTGCACCTGACGCACTGCGGTCATTCTGATCGTTGCGAAGCACAGAAGCGCGCCCAAGGGGGCACCCCGGCGGGCTTTTTACCGTTTCAAAAACTTCTTCTGGCCACCAAAAAAGCGCCCACCACCAACAGCAGCGCGCCGAGTAGCGCAGGCAGGTTGTCGCGCAGCGCGGCAGGCCCGGCCTTGTAAATATCCACCCCCAACCCCGCCACCAGTTGGCTGGCGACCAGCACCGAAATGGTGGTCGCGGCCCCCAGCTTTTGGTAACCCAAAATGCCGGAAAAGACAAAAAACGATCCCAGCAAACCGGGCAACAACATCCAGCCCCTGAAATTGCCGGTCACCTCAGCCAGGGCGCTGGCGCCGTTTTTGGCGAACAGCAGCGCCATCAACAGCAACAGGCCGACGCTGGAGTTGATCACCAGGGCGATCAGGATCGTCGATGCACTTTCGCTGATGCGCACCATCAGCAGGTTCTGGACGACCAGGCTGACACCCGCCGCCACCAGCAGCAATAACATGATATTCATAGAATTAGCGGACCGGTGGCGATTTTTCGTGATCAAGCTGCAACTGCAAAAAGGTCAAATCCAGCCATTGGCCGAACTTGGCGCCCACTTCGCTCATCCGCCCCACGTTCTGGAACCCCAGATTAAGGTGCAGCTGTATCGACGCGGTATTGCCGGATTCAATGCCCGCCACCATCACATGTTTACCTATCGCTCTCGCCTGCTCAATCAGCGCAATCAGCAGGGTTTTCCCCACCCCGCCGCCGCGGCTGTCGCGCCGCACATACACCGAATGTTCCACGGTGTGACGATAGCCGTCCCACGCCCGCCAGTCGCCGAACGAGGCATAGCCAATCACCTCACCCGCCTCATTGTTGGCCACCAGCACCGGATACCCCGCAGCCTGGCGTTCCGCCATCCATGCCACACGGTTCGCCGCATCGACGGTGAGTTCATTCCAGATCGCCGTGGTGTTAAGCACGGCGTCGTTATAGATAGCGGCAATGCCTTCGCTATCGGTTATAGTCGCGTTACGGATAAGCATGTTGACCCCCTGGTTGACTGTCCACTATCATACTACGATATGAATAATAAATTAGACAACTTAAATCAGCGCATCGGCGCACGCATCCGCATCGAACGCGAAGCCCGCCATTGGTCCTTGTCCGATCTGGCCGAGCGGGCCGGCGTTTCGCGGGCCATGGTGCATAAAATTGAACGCGGCGACAGCAGCCCCACCGCCATGCTGCTGGCCAGGCTCTCCGGCGCCTTCGGCCTGAGCATGTCCAAACTGATTGCCCGTGCGGAAACGCAGGAAGGTCGGCTGCTGCGTCGGGAGGATCAACCGGTCTGGGTCGATCCCGAAAGCGGTTACGTCCGCCGTCATGTGTCACCGCGCTCAGACATTCCGCTCGATCTGGTGCGCGTTGAACTGCCCGCCGGGGCGGAGATCCCGATGCCGGCCTCCGTCTACGCGTTCAAACGCCAATTAATCTGGCTGCTGTCCGGCGAGCTGGTGTTCCTGGAAGGGGAAAATCGCCATGAAATGGCCGAAGGGGATTGCCTTGAACTTGGCCCACCGGCGGACTGCGTGTTCAAAAACGAGAGCGGCGAGCCCTGCATTTATCTGGTTGTGGTGATGAGCAAGGCCTGAAGAAAGCAAAAAGCCCGCAAAGTTATCCTCTGCGGGCTTTTCACGTCAAACGAAGCGATTACAGGGTGAAGTTCAGCCCTTCGACCACCGTCTGCTCCAGCGGCAGCCGCCCTGAAGGGATCTCCTTTTGCTGCAGGAACTCCGGCAGCTGGGATTTATCACCCGCTTTGCCGATCGCCACCATGCCGTGCACCACATAGTTATCCGGCAGGTTCAGCGCCGCCTTGATTTTGTCGTGGTGGACGCCCCCCATGCAGTGGGTCAGCCAGCCTTTCAAGTGCGCCTGTAACGCCAGGTTCGCCCAGGCGGCACCGGCATCAAACGCATGGCTTGGGTTAGCGACTTCCTTATCGCCATTCAGGCTGGTGGTTTTGGAGATGACCACCACCAGCGCCGAGGCGTGCTGCGCCCAACCGCGGTTGAACTCAATCAGGAAATCCAGGTAGCTGTCCCAGCTGGCCGAGCCGTGCTTGCTGTAAGCAAAACGCCAGGGCTGGATGTTATACGCCGAAGGCGACCAGCGCGCCGCTTCAAAGAAGCTCAGCAGGGTTTCGTCGTCGATAGGATCATTGGCCAGCGCGCGCGGCGACCAGCGTTCAATAAACTGCGCATCAATCGGGTAATCAGAAGTTCTTGGCTGGCTCATGGACATCTCTCTCATGGGAATGGAATACCGAATTTACCCAATATTCCCACGCCCCACATCAGAAAAATTTTTATTTTGTGCTTTGTTCACTAGCGCAATTCCTGCTGCAACCACCCCAGAAACGCCCGCACCGGCGGGTGTCGTTCGCGCCCCGGCACACACAGCGCAGTATAAGCGGCACCCGGCACGCAGATATCCGGTCGGTAAGCCACCAGCAGGCCGTTACGCACCAGATCGGACACCATCACCGAACTGGCCAGCACCAGCCCCTGCCCGGCCACCGCCGCCTGCAAGGCATAATGCTCCTCATCGTAGGCCCGCAGCGATGTGTGCCGCTGCCACCAGTCGACCCCGGCAGCCAGACACCAGTCACGCCAGCCGTTTTCATACAGCGTTGAATCGCGCCAGCGAACGGTGATCAGCGCAGGGGTTTGCAACTGTGTGGCAGACAGCCCCGGCGCGCCGTAAACGCCAAAACGCTCCTCCAGCCGTGCGGCCTGATGCAACTGGGGATAATTGGCGCTGCTGTAGCGTATGGCAATGTCCACGCTGGCGTCCTGCTGCAGGTCAATCACCTCGGCGCAAGCTTCCAGGCGAACCAGATAGTGCGGATAGGCCTGATAAAAACGCCCCAGGCGCGGCACCAGCCACAGGGCGGCGAAAGAATGGGTCACGGAAACGCACAGCACGCCGGCGCTGGGCACCGGCCGCAGAGCGTCCAATGTATTTGCCACATCGAGTAGCGCGGTATGTACCCCAGCGAACAGACGCTCCCCTTTCTCCGTCAACCGCACACCTCGCGGTACCCTGTCGAACAGTGCAAAACCCAACTGCCGCTCCAGCGCCTTGATCTGGTGCGAAACTGCGGTCGGGGTGACCGCCAGCTCCAGCGCAGCCTGTTTAAAACTGCGCAGGCGGGCAGCGGATTCAAAGGTGCGCAGTGCGGTCACCGGAAGCGTGGCAAACATAGTGGACAATCCATAGGATGAGTTGAATTCATCCTGACAGAGAAAGCGTCATTTGTCGCCTGTACCTTGTTCCTCATAGAGTGGCGATGACAATTTCACGCTCGGAAAACGGAGAATGACATGAATTCAACTCATCAACCCAAACGCCTTATCGTGCTGGTCGGCAGCCCGCGCCGTGACGGTAACAGCGCCGCGTTGGCGCAAGCCGTCATGGCGGGGCGCCGCCGAGGCGGGCACCGGGGCCAGCCTGCATTTTCTGGATGACTATATCAGCGGATTTCTGACGGATGAGCGCCACAGCCCGCCGCCGGCCGACCGCTATGGCGAACTGTTCCTGGAGCACTTTCTGCCGGCCGATGCGGCGGTGTTTTGCACCCCTATATACTGGTACGGCATGTCGGCGCAGACCAAAGCCTTCTTCGACCGCGCTTTCAGCTATTACGCCGACGCCTACCCGGATGCGAAGCAGGTGCATCAGCGCATGAGCGGCAAACGCATCGGGCTGGCGGTCGCCTCGGAAGAAACCTACCCCGGCGCGGCAATGGGCATCGCGCATCAGATCCAGGAATTCAGCCGCTACTCGCATTCCGAGTTTGTCGGGGTGGTGCACGGCGCGGGCAACAGCCGGGGCGAAATCAGCCGCGATCCGCGTAACCCGCTGTTGGCCGCCCGCGATCTGGGCCGCGAGATCTTCACGCGTCCCTATTCGGATTACCGGATGGACACGCCGCGCAGCTCGCAGGTTTGGCAAAATTGATGCCGTAAAGGGGCAGCCCGCTGCCCTTTATTAAGGTTGCGCAAGCATATGTAGCAATATATTGCCGCCCATTGGCCCGTTAAGGTAAACATCATATGATGCACCTGTCCGACCGGCGCGCCCATCAACTCAAAGTGAATCAAGATGTCGAAACAGTGGAAAATAACGGCGGCCAACGCTGGCCTAAAGCTTTACACCCGGCTGGGGGGGCATTTCAAAGACAAGGCTACGTTTAAGCCGGACCTGACTTTCGACAGCATCGTTATTTTTTCCACCACCGCCCTGGGTGATCTGATGTTCAATACGCCGGCCATTCGCGCGCTGCGCGAACGTTATCCGGCGGCCAGCATCACTCTCATTTCCAGCCACAAAAACAAGCAACTGGTCGCGACCAGCCGTTATTTTGATCATGTCATCTATTGGGATCATAAAGCGAAAGACATGCTTGGCGTGATTTGCCAACTGCGAAAACGTCGGCCCCAGTTGGCCATCATCCTGCACTCAAAATCCCCTTATGACGTGATCACCGCGATTACCGCCGGCTGCCATTATGTGTTCAAAGACGCCTACGGCAATAAAGCCACCGGCATGGAACGCTGGCTGAGTGGCGTAAGCCGCAGCACCGGGGGGCATTTAATTCAGCGCAAGCTGGATCTGGTGGCCCAATTGGGTTGCCAGACTCAAAACACCGAGATGTTTATTCCCATCGCCTTCCCGCCCATAAACAAGGCCGTGGGGAAAACCGTTATCGGCTTCCAGATGGGCGCTTCTGAACCGCTGCGCTGCTGGCCCGTCGGCCAGTTTATCCGTCTGGCAAAGCTCTTGCTGGCGCAGTCGGCGCATAACCAAATTGAATTAATCGGTGCCCCTAAAGAGCAAGCTATCGAACAGGTGTTTATGGCGGGATTGACGGCAGCCGAACAGCAACGCGTTGTCAGCCATATCGGCAAAACCACGCTGCCGCAGTTGCTGGCGGTTATGGAGAACATGCAGGTTCTGGTGACCGGCGACACCGGCCCGTTGCACTTGGCCATCGCCCTGAAAACGCCGACCGTCAGCCTGTTTGTTACGGCAAATCCGCAACACACCGGCCCCTATCAAAATAGCGAACTGCATCAGGTGATGTACGTGCCGGTCGATGCCGAAAAACTTAGCGTAGCGCAACGCCGTCAACCACTCAGCATCATCACCGAGAACCAGGTGTTTGAAAAAGTGGCGAATGCCTTGGCACTCGCCCCCCTCACGGCTGATTAATTTTCGGCAGGCGGTGGCGATGTCAACACCATCGCCACCGGGAACCAGAACAGATACCAAAACTCGGCCGGGTTAGCGATGACAAACATGCCCTGCGAACAATAGAAGATCAGCATAAACAGGTATAAGGCGGCCTCCAGGCGACGGCCGGCCCTGAGATGGCTCAGCGCAAGCCGTGCGCCATACGCCAGCAACGCGGCGAATAAACAGAATCCGACCAGCCCCCCCTTGAGCAACGCGCCCAGATACAGGCTGTGGGTCGTGTGAATAAACTCACCGGTATAGTTGGTAAAGGCCAGTTCTTTATCAAAGCCATAGCCAAAAAACGGCGCCTGAGCGATCAGCGACAGGCTGTGTCGCCAAATGCTCATGCGCACAAAACTCTGTTGATACAGCTCGTCAAAGCGCGTAATCAGCATCTCGCCAATGTCAGAAAACAAAACGACGATGACGGCAACTATCATCGTGGTGGCAATGCCCACAGCCGTTTTTTTATTGAGCGTAACGAATGAGGTCGTCAACGCCAGTGCTGCCAATAACGCAATCAACGGGCCACGGCTTTGCGTCAGCACCATAAAGGCAAACAGCGGCGGGATCGCCAACAGCACTTTCTTTTGCCGGGTATCGCGCAATACCATCAGGCTTAAAATAATGCCCACGGCGGCATAGCCGGCAAGATCGATCACATTACGCGGGCCCGGATTGAGGGCCGAGGTCTCCCTGAGGGTATAAATAGCGTGATAATCGCTTATAGCCAGATACACGCACAGCAGCACAATGCCGACAATCACCGCGCAAAGTAAGAAATTACGCCTGGGCCCAGCCAGCAAGGTGACCAGCAGGGCAAGGTAAATCAGAATATAAGCGCTGTGGGTAAAGGCCGACCCCGTATCGTCCGGCGTTCCCCCCCAAAGGTTGCTGGCGGAGTAATAGGCCAAAAAGCCCGCCGCCAACGCCAGCCCCGTAACCGCCTTGCGCTGCTTTAGCCATGCCGAACGGAGCTTCGGGTGGGTGACAAACGCGACAAGGTAAAAAAAAGCGGCAATATGGAATAAATTATTGACCCGGGTATGCCCGCAAAAAACGGCGCTGAAAAATGAAAAGGCCAGGAATGAGTAAACATAGAGCGCCGTAGTAAAATCAGCCTTTTTTGAAAAAAACATTATAATCAACCTTTTCAAAAATATTACTGTCAATGGCGCTGCTCAACGAAAAATTCTTGATGGCAATACTGTTGTTTTTCATTCTTTCACCGGCGTGGCTAAAGGCAGGCATGATGATATCGTCAATCTTTTCAGGTAAAAAAGTGGGCAGTTTATTTTCCTTCGTTTCATAAAATCGCGGCAAATGAAAATTATTCATATCCAATCCGGCAATAAACAGCTGTTTGAACCCCAGAAATGAAATGATCTGGAAAGCCCAATAAACCACCGTGCCGGCATCGAAAATACCGCGCCGGATATCGTGAGTGAAGGCGATGGTTTTATTGGACGATGAAAAAGAGACGCTGCGGTCGTTTCGGTAATGCTCCCACAGCTCTGGGGGGGTTATTTTGGGGCTATAAATTTTAAAGGCCGCATCTTCTACTACCGCAAACCGGCACTTCACGTCCGCCAGCGTAAACCGGTCGATTATTTTGGCAATGCCGTGCACCGTGGTAAAAAGAATTAAATCCGGCTTCAGGATAATGTTTTCTATAATATCCGGTCGTTGATCAATAAACCCCATATCGACGATAACGTAAAAGCGAAAATCAACCTGCGGGTGCAAAGAATAGGCGCCATTAACCCCCATTGTCGGCATGGCGGGAATATGGTTAAAACACATATCCTTGACCGAAGGCCCGGTTGCGGTAAGCAACAGCGGCCCCTGGCAACTGTCTTTCAACGCGGACAACGCGACCAGCGGAACAGGCTGTTTTTTATAATGCAATACGGCAATCTCACCGCTTTGGGCCCGCTCAACCCTCACATAGGGCCAGAGATTTTCATTGTGCCGATACGGGCGAGAATGAGAATACCGATATACCTGCTTAAAAAAACTGCCCATCTCGCCCACTTCCCCTGGTAAATGTATTGGCATCTGAGCTGATTGCTCTTATTTTAATTACGCCAACTCAGAACCCGAGTATCTGAGCATTTATTACAGTGGGCAATTTTCTCAATTTGAATTATTCGTCACGATAGCGATAAGAGATATGTGCATTTGTAACCCATGTTAAAAAAATGCAGGGAAACGTAATTATTCTCTTTTTGAAGGATAAAACTACGGCAGAAGGCGCTGCCGCAGAATGAGATTGGGGGCTTAACCCTGAGGGAATTGGGGTATTGCGCACGCGGCCATCACACCGCCTTTATTATCAGGCGGGCCGTTTGTCGCCGCCGATGGTTTCACCGAACGGGCCGGTATTCACCGTGCGCCCCGTCGAGTTCACCGGCTGCGCCAGCGGCAGCAGCGGCATCACCAGTTCGGCGAAGCGATGGGCCTCTTCGAGGTGCGGATAGCCGGAAAGGATAAAGTTGTCGATGCCAAGCTGCCGATACTCGCGAATGCGTTCCGCCACCTGCTGCGGATTACCCACCAGCGCGGTGCCGGCGCCGCCGCGCACCAGGCCGACGCCGGCCCACAGGTTAGGGCCAATGCGCAGATCTTCCCGCGAGCCGCCGTGCAGTGCGCTCATGCGTTTTTGCCCGGTGGAATCCATGCGCGCAAAAATTTTCTGCGCGGCCGCAATGGTGCCTTCATCCAGATGGCTTATCAACCGATCGGCGGCGGCCCAGGCCTCCTCTTCCGTCTCGCGCACAATGACATGCAGGCGAATGCCGTAGTTGAGCTTGCGCCCCTGTTGTTCGGCGCGTTGGCGTACCACCGCCAGTTTCTCCGCCACCTGCTCCAGTGGCTCGCCCCAGGTGAGATAGGTGTCTATCTGGTTGGCGGCGATACCGATAGCCTCTTCGGAGGAACCGCCGAAATAGAGCGGCGGGCCGTTTTCCTGCACCGGGGGGAACAGCAGTTCCGCGCCTTCGACATGAATGTGCTTGCCTGCAAAATCAACCTTTTCGCCCTTCATTAAGCGCTGGTAGACCTCGAGAAACTCCTGCGTCACCTCATAGCGCTCTGCATGACTAAGAAAAATGCCGTCGCCCTTGTTCTCCACCGGATCGCCGCCGGTGACCACGTTGATCAACAGCCGCCCCTCGGACAGCCGGTCCAGCGTTGCCGCCATGCGTGCAGCCAGGCTCGGCGGCTGCAAACCTGGTCTTACCGCCACCAGATAGCGCAGACGACGGGTGATCGGCGCCAATGCCGCCGCCACCAGCCAGGAATCTTCGCAGCTCTTGCCGGTGGGGATCAGCACGCCGTAGTACCCCAGATTGTCGGCGGCCAGCGCCACTTGTTGCAGGTAGGGTAAATCCACCGGCCGCCCGCCCTCGGCGGTGCCAAGGTAACGGCCGTCGCCGTGGGTCGGCAGGAACCAGAAAACGTTAATCTTCTCTTTCACGGACTCAGTCATTATGCCTTTCCCATATAACCATTTCTGGTATTCATCGATAGAAAATTACCCTTTGGTTATAAATCTGTTAGCAGGATGCATGCCAGCGTCGTGGGAATTTTTAGTTGTTTAAAATCATCCGGTTGTAGATTTACAGCGCGGGCAAAACTGCTGCATTGGCAACAGCCGTTGCTGATGAACTGCTGCTTTTGCAGCAACCCGCGCTTTGGCTCCCCTCGCCGTTAGCGCCCTGCTGGGATAAGATTTTTTCTCTGTTAGCCTCGGCCAAGCCTGGAGCCACCCAATGCATAACCCGCAACCCTATGCGCCAGACAAACCGGTGCTGATCGACCCGGCGTCGATCGCCTTTCAAAGCGTGCTGGACCGGCTGGCGCCGACCGACGCCACGGTGCTGATCGTCGGTGAAACCGGCACCGGCAAGGAGGTAGTGGCGCGCTATCTGCACCACAACAGCCTGCGCCGTCATCAGCCGTTTTTGGCGGTGAACTGCGGCGCGCTGACCGAAAGCCTCGCCGAGGCCGAGCTGTTCGGCCATGAGAAAGGCGCCTTTACCGGCGCCACCAGCACCCATCAGGGGTGGTTCGAGGCGGCGGAAGGCGGCACCCTGCTGCTGGATGAAATAGGCGAGCTGAGCCTGCCATTACAGGTAAAACTGTTGCGGGTATTGCAGGAACGGGAGATCACCCGCGTCGGTTCGCGCAAGGCGCTGAAGGTGAATGTCCGGGTGATTGCCGCCACCCATGTGGATTTGGCCAACGCTATCCGCGAACGCTTGTTTCGCGAAGACCTCTATTATCGGCTCAACGTGGCGGCGGTTACGCTGCCGCCGCTGCGCCAACGGCCGGACGATATTCCGGTGCTGGCCCAGCATTTTCTTACGCTGTACGGCCACCGATTGGGGCGGCCCCGGCTGCGGCTGGCACCGGAAACCCTGCAGGCGCTGCTGGATTACCACTGGCCGGGCAACGTGCGTGAACTGGAAAATACCCTGCACAACGCCGTGCTGCTGAGCAAAGATGCGCTGATCGCCCCCCACCAGCTGCGGCTGAATCAAAACCTGCAAGATGCCGGCATCGCCGGTGATGACGCCATCGGGCACTTTATGCGCCGCCAGTTGCAAGGGGACACCACGCAGCTCTATCAGCGGGTACTGAACTCGCTGGTGCGCAGCGCCTTCGAGGCCTGCGACGGCAACCAGTTGCAAACCGCCATGCTGCTTGGCATCAGCCGCAACACGCTGCGCACCCACCTGGCGCATCTCGGGTTGATCAAACCGCGCCGCCGCGCCACCTCTACCGCCGTTTCGCCTCCCGCCGCCTGGCCGCAGCAGGAACAGGAGCAACAGTTGCGTATCGGCTATCAGAAATTCGGCAATCTCGGGGTGCTCAAAGCGCGGCAAAGTCTGGAGCAGCGCTTCGCCGACCGGCACATCAGCATCCTGTGGAGCGAGTTCCCCGCCGGGCCGCAGCTGTTGCATGCACTGAATAACGACGAGATCGATTTCGGCACCACCGGCGAGGTACCGCCGATTTTCGCCCAGGCTCAAGGGCATGGCATGGTCTATGTGGCCTATGAACCGCCGGCGCCGCAAAGCGTGGCGATGGTGGTACCGAACAACAGCCCGATCCGCAGCGCCGCCGATCTGCGCGGCAAGCGCATCGCGGTCAACAAAGGCTCCAACGTCCACTATTTACTGGTGCAGATGCTCGACGAGCAAGGGCTGGCGCTAAGCGACGTGCGCATAGTCTACGCGCCGCCGAAGTATCCGCTGTCGGCGAGCGACTATCAGGCGGTAGACGCCTGGATGATGTGGGATCCGTTGCTCAGCGACGCGCAGCGTTCGGGGGAATTGCGGGTGATAGCCGACGGCACGCAGCGGGTGCTGAATCAGCAGTTCTATCTGGCGAGACGTCGCTTTGCCGAGCAGTCGGGCGATCTGCTCCAGCAGGTGATGCTGGCGCTGCAAAATACCGGCCGCTACATTGCCGAGCAGCCGGTTGAAGCGGCGCGTTATCTCTCCAGCGAACTGGGGTTGCCACCGGCCTCGCTTGAGCTGGCGTTGTCGCGCCGCAGCCATGAAACCCGCGCCATGAATGTCCAGGTGATCCGCGAACAACAAAGCATTGCCGACCGGTTTTACGCCCTGGGCCTGCTGCCCAGAGCGATCGCCGTGCGCGATGCGGTGTGGCCGATGTAAGACGGGCGTCCGCTTTAGTCGTCGAAAGGTTCGCCCAGCGTCAGCATCAGCCGGTTGGCCCAGGCAAAGAACGCCGTTGATTGCACCAGATCCAACAGCGCCAGTTCGTCCAGCCCCTGCTCGCGCAGCGCTGCCAGATGCTGAGCGTTAGCCTGCGGCGGCGTGGCGGACAGCGCGGCGGCAAAATCAATCTGCGCCCGCCAACGAGCCCCTTGCCCCTCACTCAGTACGCCACCCGGCGCTACGTCCAGCAGACGCTGCACCTCTTCCGTTTGTTTCGACAGCTGCGCCGCCTTGCGCGCATGTACCGAGGCGCAATAGATGCAGCCGTTGACCTTGCTGGCCACCGTCGCCGCCAGTTCGCGATCTTTACGCTCCAGCCCGCCGGGGGTATAGAAAATCGCCCTGTCCGCCAACGTGCGCTGTTCCAGCACCGGGTGATTGCGCGCCAGCAGGCGGAAATAATCCGAATCGCTATGCCCGAAGCGCGTCAACAACGCCTGGCCCGGCTCATCAAACTCCGCCAGCGGCTTGGCGGCGATCCAAGGTTCCCACCCCAGTTCCTCGCGGGTAAACACCGGCGGCGCATGGCGGCCGCTCAACGTGACGGGGTCGGTACGCCAAGCGCCGGCCCTGACCGGGGAGCCGGTCACCTCAACCGGTTTATCGCCCAGCAGCCGGTAACCGGTCAGCAGGCGGCTTTGGAAGCTGACAAAAGCGATCAGTTGCGACAGCGTGACGATATCGTCCAGCGACCAACCGGCCTGTTGCAACCCCTGCAAATGCCGTGCATCGGCGCTGGCGGGTTTGAACGCCAACCGTTCGGCATGATCCAACGCCGCCTGCCAACGCGGGCCGGCCGGTGCGCCGCCCTGCTGTTGCAGCAACGCCGCATAGTGTGCGACCAATGGCCGGTCTGCCTGCCATTCGCTGATGCGCTGCGCGATCAGCAGCCGCTGCGCCGGCGGGAAATCCCCGGCGTCGGCGGGAGCAAACAGCGCCTGATAGCTGGCCTGAATGGCGTCTGTTGCCGCCTGACGCGTCGCTCTGGCCTGCGCCAAAGCCGAACCGGGCGCAATCTCTGCCAGCGCCGCCAGCAGATCTTCAGTGTTCAATGTGGCTGTCATACCTTTTCCTCAGCGTGATGTTCGTGGGAGATGGAAGCGGGATTGCGGCGTTGCCAGCCCAGCTCCGGAGCAACATGGCGGGCGATCAGTTCGATCGAACGCAGGACATGGGCGTGCGGCGGGTCGATCGAATGCACCTGAAACGCCAGATCGGTCACCCGCGCCAGCGCGCTGTCTTTTTGCAGCGAGGCAATAACCTGATCCGGCGTGCCCAGGTGCACGTCAAAGGCGCGGATCAATCCGTCGAGTGATTCATCGGACGGCCGGTGGCCGCTGGCGCGCAGGCGTTCCAGCCCCCGGGCAAGCCCCTGCGCGGCGAAGTCCCGCGCCTGCTGGCTGTGGTCGGTGACAAACGCCGTGCGCGAACCCATGATGCGCGGCGCTATGCCGGGCGGCAACGCCGCCAGATAGGCGTCGATAATCGGGTTTTGCAACGCGTCCAGCGGCAAATCCGGCGCATCCATCGGGCGCGGTTGAGTGCGCGACAGCATCAGGCCGTCACCGGCCCGGCCGGCGCGCTCGCCGCCCTCCACCGAGAAGGTGGCTTGCCAGACGCGCTGCGCCAACTGCGGCGCTGCCGGATACAAACGGTTATCCTCGCCGCCCAACGCCTCACCGCGCCAGGCCCGCAGCAGGGTGTTGACGTTGTCGGCAAACACCGCATTGCGCTGTTGGGCATCGAACCCGAAGGCGCTGAACGAGGACGGCGTGCCGCCGGCGGCAATGCCAACCTCCAGCCGGCCATCGGACAACAGATCCAGCACCGCGGTGTCTTCCGCCACGCGAATTGCCGATTCCATCGGCAGCGTGATAACCCCGGTACCCAATCGAATATGGCGGGTACGCGCCGCCACCTGCGCCAGAAACACCAGCGGCGAAGGCAGGCCGCCCTCATCCTCATGGAAGTGGTGTTGCGCCACCCAGGCGGTATCAAACCCGGCCCGTTCGGCATGCACGATCTGTTCGGTCGCCAGCCGGTAACGCTGTTGCGCGCTGCCCTGATCCAACAACCGGGTGAAAAAACCAAGTCTCTTACTGCTCATGGAACGCGTCCTCACTCTTTGGCTGTGCGGCATACCTTTGGCGGCCGGGAATGGCCTCAATCAGCTGACGGGTGTAATCGCTGCCCGGCATGGCGAACAGGTCACGGGTCGCGCCACCGTCCACCTGCTGCCCACGGTGCAACACCGATACGCTGTGCGAAATCTGCCGCACCGTCGCCAGGTCATGCGAGATAAACAAATAGGTCAGCCCCAACGCTTGCTGTAAATCCTGCAGCAAGCGCAGGATCTGCGCCTGCACCGTCACGTCCAGCGCCGAAGTGGCTTCGTCCAGCACCAGTACCCTTGGCTGCAACACCAGTGCCCGGGCGATAGCCACCCGCTGGCGTTGGCCGCCGGACAGCTCGCGTGGCTTGCGGCCAAGCAGATCGTCCGGCAGCGCCACCCGTTCAAACAGCTCGCGCACCCGACGATAGCGCTCGGCTTTGCCCAAGGGTTCGAAGTTCAGCAGCGGCTCTTCAATGACCTGATACAGCGTCTGCGAAGGATCAAGTGAACCGAAGGGGTTTTGGTACACCAACTGAATACGGCGGCGGAACTGGCGCAGCGCTTCCCCCTTCAGCCGGGTGAAATCGGTGCCGTCGATAATGATTTGCCCGGCGTCCGGCCGCTGAAAACCGAGCAGGCAGCGCGCCAGCGTGGTCTTGCCGGAGCCGGATTCCCCCACCAGCGCATGGGTAGTGCCGCTCTGCACGCCGAAGGAAACCTGATCCAGCGCGCGGTAGCTTTTGCCGCCGGAGCCGGCCAGACGAAAATCTTTCACCAACCCGTTAACCTGGATCGCCGGCGCTTGCGTGCCAAGGTTTAGCTGCGGCGCAGCGGCACCGGCCAACGAAGGCACATCGGCAAACAGCCGGCGGGTATAGTCGCTGGCGGGGGCACGCAGCACCTCGGCGGTCACGCCCTGCTCCTGCACCCGGCCGTGACGGAACACCAGCAACCTATCGGCGCGCTCCGCCGCCACCGCCAGATCGTGGGTCACCAGTAATACCGCCGTACCGAATTCCTGCCGCAGTTCGTCGATCAGATCAAGAATGCGTTTCTGCACCGTGACGTCCAGCGCGCTGGTGGGCTCATCGGCGATAATCAGCGCCGGCTGCAACGCAATGGCGATAGCGATCAGCACCCGCTGTTTCATGCCGCCGGAAAGCTCGTGCGGGTATTGACGCACCCGCAGCTCCGGGTGCGTCAGGCCAACCCGTGTCAGCAGCTCCACCACCCGCTGCTGCACCTGCTTGCGCGGCAGACGGCGGTGAATGTTGACGATCTCCGCCACCTGCTCACCGATGGTTTTTACCGGGTTAAGCGAACTGGAAGGGTCTTGCGGGATCAGGCTGATTTGCGCGCCGCGCACCGCATCCAATCGGCGTGACGACCAGTGGGCAATGTCGGTGCCGTTGAGGCGGATTGCCCCCTGCTCCAGGCGGCCGTTTTCCGTCAGCAAGCCAATGATCGCCTGCGCGGTGGTGGTTTTGCCCGAACCGGACTCACCGACCAGAGCTACCACCTCACCCGGTTGGATCGAGAAAGAGACGTCGTGTACCACCCGGCGGCTGCCAGCCGCCTCCTGATAGGCGATGGAAACCTTGTCCAGCTCCAGCACCGGCGTAGCGGCGGCCCGTTGCAATGCGGTTTGAATGCTCATCAATGCGTCCTCGCCAGCGCGCGGCTGATGCGGTTAGCCGCCAGCACCACCGCCACCACCGCCAAACCGGGGAAAGTGGTCAGCCACCAGGCGGTGGAAATGTAGTTGCGCCCTTCAGCGATCAACAGCCCCCATTCCGGCGTTGGTGGCGGCGTGCCGTAACCGAGGAAGCTCAGGGTGGCGATCGCCAGAATGGCGCTGCCGAATTGCAGCGCCGAGAAAGCAATCACCGAGGTCAGCGAGTTCGGCAGAATGTGCCGCCACAGCACCGCCCAAAAGGTGCCGCCGCTGCCATAGGCCGCTTCGACGTAGTCGCTGTGCCGCACCCGCACCACTTCCGCGCGCGCCAGGCGGGCGAAGTTGGCGACCGAGGTGATCCCGACGGCGATGGCGGCGTTTACCGTGCCAAACCCCAGCAGGATAATGATGCTTAGCGACAACAGCAGGCCGGGAATCGACAGCAGCACATCGACCAGGCGCATGACCGCATCGTCCGCCACGCCGCCCACCGCACCGGCAATCAGCCCTAGCGCAGTACCCAGCAACAAGCCCAACGCCACCGCCACCAGCGCAGCGGACAGCGTTTGCGAAGCGCCATAAACAATGCGTGCGTAAAGATCGCGCCCCAATTGATCGGTGCCCAGCCAGTGTGTCCCGCCCGGCGCCAGCCGCTGCGCGCCGGCAATGCCCTCGGTGCCGCTGTAGGCGGTAAATAGCTGCGGCGCCAGCGCCCACAACACCGCGATGGCGATCACCGCCCAGGCCAGCAACAGCGTCACCGGTACGCGCCTGCGGCGGCGCGGGCGGCTGGCCGGTAAAGTGCCTTCGCTTTCCAGCCCGGCCAGATCGCGTTCCGGCACGGTCGCTTTTTCAAAGGAGATACTGCTCATACGGCGGCTCCTGTCTGCGTTTTCAACCGGGGATCCAGCAGCGGGAACAGCAGATCCACCAGCAGGTTGATGGTGACGAAGGCGGCGGCGGAAATCACCACGATCGCCTGCAACACCGCCACGTCTTGATTAAGCACCGCCTGCAGGGTCAGTTGCCCCAGCCCGCTGCGGCCAAATACGGTTTCGGTGATCAACGCCCCGGCGATCAGTTCGCCGAACAAAATGCCGGCGATGGTCAGCGCAGGCAGCATGGCGTTGCGTGTCACATGCCGCCACAACACCCCGCTGCGGCTGGCGCCTTTGGCGCGCGCCACGGCGACAAACGGCTGGGTCTGGACCTGATCGATGCTGCGGATCAGGATCTGCGCCAGCGGGGCAGAGATCGGTACCGCCAGCGTCACGATCGGCAAAATCAACCCTTCCCACTCGCCCGGGTTGATCACCGGGATCAACTTGAGCTGGAATGAAAACACCTGGATCAACACGATGCCCAACCAGAAGGTAGGCACCGAGACAAACAACGAGGGCAGCGATTGCAACGCCGATCTCAGCCCGCCGAAACCGCTCAAATTGGAAAGAAAGGCAATCGCCAGCGCCAGGATCAACGCCAGCGAGAAGCCCAGTACCGCCAGTTGCAGTGTGGCGGGCAGGTTGGTGGCCAGCAGATCGGTAACCGGCACGCCGGCCTGAATCGAGTAACCCAGGTCGCCACGCAGCACGTTGCCCAGTGCGTGCAAATACTGCTGCCACAGCGAGACGTTGGCCCCATAAGCGGCGCGCATGTCGGCGATTTGCGCCGGGCTTAGCCCCATGTCCGGGTTCTGGAACTTAATCAGAATCGCATCGCCGGGCAGCACCTGCAGCAGGATAAACGACAGGGTGAAAGTCGCCCACAGCACCAGCACCGCCTGCCCAATGCGCCCTGCCAGATATCGGGTCATCGTGGCCTCCTTAATGTTTCTCTAACCAGGCGCCATAGAAACTCGGGCGGCCGACCGCTTCAAAACTGACGCCCTTCAGATAAGGCGCGCCGGCAAACACCTGCGGCTCCTCAAAGAACGGGATCACATAGGCCTGATCGAGCAGGTAGTTTTGCGCCTCGCCGGCGATTTGCAGGCGTTTTTGCGCATCGACCTCGGAGGCGATGCCCAGCAGCAGCGCGTTCAGCTTGTCATCGCTGAATTGGCTGTTCTTGCCGCTGCCGCCCTTTTGCAACAACGCATCGCGGTTGGTCGGGTAGAACTGGCTTTTAATCACATCAGGATCGGCGCGGCCCACTTCCACCACCGTCGCCGGGGTTTTCTGCGGATCGAGGTTATCCGCCACCCGGCTGCCGGCGTCACCGGCCAGGATATTCAGGCGTGCACCCACCTTGCCCCACTGCTGCGAAACCAACTGCAGCACCGCCTTGTTCTGGGGCTGCGGCAGGGATTCATACACATTCAGCAGCAGTTTTTTACCCTCTTTCTCGCGCAGGCCGTCGCTGCCCTTTTTCCAGCCGGCTTCATCCAGCAGACGGTTGGCTAACTGCGGATCGAACTTCAGTTTGTCGGACAGATCGACAAAACCGGCGGCGGACGAGGCGATGACCGATTTGGCCTGCGGGTAATTGGCCGAGAACAGCGTCTCGACGATTTGCTTGCTGTCGGTGGCATGCAGCAGCGCCTGACGCACCCGCAGGTCGCTCACCAGCGGGTTGTCCGGCCGGAAGGAGACGCTGTCGTTAACGCCACGCGTCGGGGCGGCGTAAATCGTGAACCCCTGATCCTGAGTCTGCTTCTCGTCATAAGCCTGAATTTGGCGAATAAAGTCCGCCTGACCGGCCTGCAACGCCCCAATACGCACGCTGTCTTCGCCGATGACGATCACCTTGATGCCGTCCAGATTGGCGCGCCCCTGCTGCGCCAGTTTGGCCGGCCCCCAGTGGTAGTCCTTGCGTACGCTGAGGTCCACTTCGCGCCCCAGCGTTTCGCCGCTGACCACGAACGGGCCGGAGCCGATGATATGGCGCGCGTCGCCGAGTTCGTCGTAACTGCGGTTCAGGGTGCTGAGGGACACCAGCCCCGAACCTATGGTGGCGGTGCCCTGCAGGAAGCCCGGCGATGAATGCTTGAAGTAAAATTTGACGGTCAGCGGGTCGATCACTTCGCTGCGGTCATAGTTGTTGATCACCTCCGACACCGGCAGGCGTTTGTCTTTGTTGCCCAGGCCGTAGGTATCAAAATTCTTCGCCACCGCGTTGGCGTCCAGCGGCGTGCCATCGGAGAAGGTGACGCCCGGGCGCAGCTTGAAGGTGTATTCGGTTTTGTCGGCGTTGCTGCTCCAGGATTCGGCGATCCACGGCTCAATCTCCAGCGTTTTCGGGTTCTGATAGGTCAGTTTGTCGGTGATCTGGTTGAGGATGCCGCCGTTGGGGTAGAAACCGCCGGAGGGCGGGTAAAGGTTGGTGTGCGCCTGCTGCTCCAGGTAGACCAGCGTGCCGCCCTGCACCGCCGCCAGCGCCGGATGAACACTCGCCGCCAGCCCCAATGCCACTGTTATCCCGCCGGTTAATGTGTTGAAAGAGAACTTAAACATAGATTTGCCACGCCTTCTTTATTTCGGAACGTTATGGGTTTTACCCTATGAATTTCAAGCCGCAGCCAACAACGCTGCGGCTTGAAAGGCGACGGGTATAGATAACAAACCAAATCGGCGGGGAGTTGAACGAACTAATTTCGCTAACCAAGGGTGGAAAACGCACAAGGCGCTCTGGCTTGGCAGAATCGAGGTAATGTTATAGTGTATCAAAAACCAAAATCAGGAGAGCCAGGATGAAAATTCAACTCTCGCTGCTGTTCCTTGGCCTGCTGGCCGGGCGGGCGGCCGCGTTTCAGTCGAAGGTGCCGGGACCGCAGCCAGAACAGGCGCGTGCGGCGGAAAATACCCTCGAGACTATGTTCTATGGTTTTCACGCGATGGATGCGCAGGCGGTCAACATCGGCACCTGCGCAGCATTGCTGCAGGCCGGATGCCAATGCGCTTTCTGCACCCAGCTGCGACAGGCCGGGCCGGCGAGATAGCCGGTCCGGCTCAAATTTCAGCCCATTTCATACTGCACAATCAACTGCCCTTTTTTCATCTTCACTGCCGTGATGGTCACCGCGCCCAGCTCGCTCAGCGAGGCCACGTGGGTGCCGCCGCAGCCGTAAACGGGCAGATCGCCGAAACCTACCTGACGCACGCCATCGACGTCCAACTGCCTGCGTGGCAAATTGGCCGCAATCAGCCGTTGCAGTTCCGCCTGCAGGGCACCTTGCTCCAGCGTTTGCGGGTCTGCGCCCGGCGCAAAGGTGATGCGCCCTTCACCTGGCCAATGATGCGCCTTCACCGGTTGCCAGCCGTGGTTTTCCCCTACCCAGCCAATCAGGTGGCCGGCGGAATGCCAGCGGGCGTGCAACCGGCGCCGCTCGCCATCCACCTGTTGGTTCACCGGCCCGGCGCTCACGGGTTCGGTGGTGAAATGCAGCACCTTATCGCCCTGCTGCGCCACGCGCAGTACCGGGATGGCGCCGAGAGAGCCGGTATCGGCCTGTTGCCCGCCGCCCTGCGGGTGGAACAGCGTCGCGCTCAGCTCCACGGCATATCCGCCGTCTTCGACCGGGGTGCAGGCCAACACCTGCGCTTCGCCCTGTAGCTCGTCGCTGTAATAATAAAGTCGTTCGGTCATGGCTTTCTCCTGGTTACGGAACTCTGCCTAGTATATTCATGCCATAATCAAAGGATAATCCGTCTTCTTTACAATGGACCTTTGCGCTGTGAGCACAAATCTATCCCATTCTCTGCTGGCCGAAATGGCCGTTTTCGTTCAGGTGGTGGAAAGCGGCAGCTTCTCCGCCGCCGCCCGCCTGCTGGGCACCTCGCCCTCGGCCACCAGCCGCAGCGTGGCGAAACTCGAACAGGCACTGGCGCTGCAACTGCTGCATCGCACTACCCGCAAGCTGCGCCTGAGCGAACAGGGCGAAGAAGCCTTCCTGCGCTGCCGCAACATGCTGGAGGCCGCGCATTCGGTGATGGAAATCAGCGGCCAGGGCGCTGTAGAACCGGAAGGCTTGATCAGCGTCAGCGTCCCCAAAGCGGTAGGCAGCTTCGTGCTGCACCCGCATATCCCGGCATTTTTGCGCCGCTACCCCAAGGTGGACGTGCGTCTGCGGCTGGAAGACCGCTATATGGACCTGATTGACGATCGGGTCGATCTGGCGTTACGCATTACCGATCGCCCATCGCCCGGGCTGATCGGCCGCCAGTTGATGACGATAGAACACCTGTTGTGCGCCACGCCGGAGTATCTGGCGCAGCACGGCACGCCACAACAGCCGCAGGATTTGGCACAGCACAGCTGCATTTATCTGGGGGAAACGCCCAACGACGCCCGCTGGAAATTCCGTCGCGCCGGCAAAACGATCACGGTGAACGTGCGCGGCCGCTATGCCGCCAACCATACCGGCGTGCGGCTGGATGCGGTGAAACAGCACTTCGGCATCGGCAGCCTGCCCTATTTTACCGCCCGGCAGGCGCTGGACAGCGGTGAAGTGGTGCAGGTGCTGCCGGAGTGGGATTTCCTCAGCAGCTACCACGGTGGCCTGTGGCTGCTGTATGCACCCAACCAGCATCTGCCGCCCAAACTGCGGGTGTTTATCGATTATCTGGTCGCCTGCCTGGCCAAAGAGCCGCAGCTAAAGCGCCTTGCGTAAGGTGATGTTGATCCTGTGCGGCCCCACCAACGAATGGTAGCCCTCTTTGATCGGCATAATGCCGTGAAAGCACAGCCGCGACGGGCCGCCCCACACGACGACGTCGCCGTGCGCCAGGGGAATGCGCTGGGCCCGGTCACTGCGCTGCATGCCGCCGAACTGGAACACCGCCGGTAATCCCAGTGACACCGACACGATCGGTGAGCCAAAATCGTGTTCGTCTTTATCCTGGTGCAGCGACAGCTTGCTGCCGGGATCGTAGCGGTTCATCAGGCACGAATCCGGCACGAACGGCGCAAAGCCCGCCTGCTGCGCCGCTTCGTCTGCCAGCGCCATAAAAATAGCCGGGATAGGCGGCCAACGTTTGCCGCTGCGCGAATCACGCTCGGAGTAACGGTAGCCGCGGCTGTCGCTGCTCCAGCCGTTACCACACCAGCTCATCGCCACCGACATCACATGGCCGCCCGGCGTGGTCATGTGCCGCCACGGTACCTGTGCGATCACCCCCTTTACCGCCGCCAACAGTTCCGGCCCGTGGTCGCGCACAAAACCGTGCATCACCACCGCGCCCGGAGCGATCTGCTCGCGCCACGGCGGCGGCACGGCGTCTTCGAAAAGATCGAGAGTCATTGCTTAACGCCTGTATGAATATCCAGTATTTATTTTAACTCGCCGCCAAGGATTGTCCAGTGTGATACGCGCCATTGTTGTACGCGCCAAACTTCTCTAGAGTACCTGCAATAAAATCAATAACCTTTCGGGATCACGCGTGATTAAAGGGATCGTTCTTTCGGTTGTCGCCTCGGTATTGTTCGCCGTGATGTATTACTACACCTCCACGCTGGCCCCGCTTGACGGTGAACAGGTCTTCGGCTGGCGCACCCTGCTGACGGTGCCGTTCCTGACGCTGTTTATGATTTTTTCCGCCGACTGGCGCCGGGTCAGCGAGACGCTGCGCTGGATCAAACAGCGGCCGCGCCGCCTGCTGTTTCTGCCGCTGAGTTCCGCGCTGCTGGGGGTTCAGCTGTGGTTGTTCCTGTGGGCGCCGCTGCATGGCAAGGCGCTGGAGGTGTCGCTCGGTTATTTCCTGCTGCCGCTGACCATGGTGCTGGCAGGGCGAGTGATTTTCCGCGATCGCCTGTCGCTGCTGCAAACGCTGGCGGTGGGTTGCGCCATTATCGGCGTCGGCAACGAGCTGTATCAGGTCGGTGGCGTCTCCTGGGCGACACTGGTGGTGGCGCTGGGTTATCCGGTTTACTTTATTCTTCGTCGGCATTTCGGCACCGATAACCTTGGCGGGCTGTGGTGCGAACTGGCGCTGATGCTGCCGGTCGCCGGCTGGTTCGCCTTTGGCGGAAACGGGCCGCAGGCCGCATTGGCCACTCATCCGCTGCTGTATGTGCAGATCCCGCTGTTGGGGATGCTCAGTGCCTCCGCGCTGGTGTGTTATATCCTGGCCAGCCGCCTGCTGCCGTTCAGCCTGTTTGGCCTGCTGAGCTATGTGGAGCCGGTGCTGTTGGTGGTGGTGGCGCTGTTGCTGGGCGAGAGTATCGGCCGCGACGAATGGCTGACCTATATTCCGATCTGGCTGGCGGTGCTGTTATTGGTGTCGGAAGGTACGCGTCATCTGTTGCGCCGCCGACAGATAAAGTGACGACGTCACGTCAATTATTTAATTGATTTATAAATAGATAAATGTAGTGACATCGTCACTTTTATGCCAATAACGCCCGCTAAAACGACGGCCGGCGTGGCAATGCGCCGTGAGTGACTTAAGCAGTTCCAGTTCGAAGGTCTGTTGTTGCGTATCTATCGTTACCAGGCGCGCATCGAGAAAATCAAAGTAGCAACCCACCTGCGGGTACAGCGTTTTGAACAAGCTCTCTTTGGCGGAGAACGCTATCGTCAGCAGCTGGTTAAACGCCTGCGGCCGCTGGCGCAGCGTTGCGCACTCTTCCTCGCCGACGATGGCGGTCCACAGTTCTTCGGCCCGTTCAGTCGGGATCAGCGTTTCAACGTCCAGCCCCACGCCACCCAGCCCGCTCTCCCGATGCACCGCGCACAGCGCGGTATCCGCATTATGGCTGAGCGCACCGGCAATTCCCTGCGGCCACTGCGGCGCCCGGTCTTCTCCCCGCGGCAGGGTAAAATCCGCAAACCCCAACGGCGTCAGCAATGCCCGCGCCAGATAACGCCCGGCCAGATACTCCGCCCGCCGCTTTGGCACCGCACGCGCCAGATGATCGGGGATCGCCATACCGGCGTCGCCGAAACAGCGGTCCTGATAGTCCGCCAGGGAAAAACGGCAACGGGCGACCTGCCCCGGATAACCGTCCAGGTTCAGCCATTCGATGGTGGGGATAAAAGAAGAGAACACGTGTCGTCCAGGGTGAGTGTGCAGGCCGCTAATTTTAGACGCCGGATGGACCGGCAACAACGATTATTCCTCTCCCCCCAACCGGAGGGAGAGGTACGGTAGGGTTACAGAATATCTTTCATGGTTTTTTCGAAATCGCTCCAGGCACAGAAGCCCTGTTTATCCACCGGGCAGCCTTCCAGCGCCAGCGTCACGCGCTGCGGCGGCGTTTTCAGCGTCAGCGGGTTGGCATTGCGCAGTTGGTCCGCAGACTGGTAGACATACTCAATCTTCAGCAGGTCGCGATCGTTTTTCTTATCGTGCCAGCGCTGGAACACCAGTTTCCCGCCAATCGGCGTTTTCTCATACTGATGCGGCAGCTGATAAGGCTTGAAGCGCATCGCCGACAGCAGCGAAGCGATGTTGGAGTCATGGCCCACCAGCACCGTCACCTTAGGCGCATCCGGTTTGCGTTCGCCAATCAAGGCGCCGTTGATGTAGGTCAGCAGCGGTTTGGCGACGTTCTGCGCCACCACCGGTGAGGTGAACAGCGAATCCTGGTAACCGTCTTTCAACTGTGCCAGCTGTTTCCACTGCTGCGGTGTGGTGATTTTGCCCCAGGCCACGTCCTTCATCGGGAAGCCTTCGTAATATTGCAGCATGAAGGCGTCCACCAGCGAGTTCCCCACCCGCAGCGGGCCGGCGACGCCCGGCTCTTTGCCCGGCACCGCGCTCATCTTGCTGGCTTCTTTGGTCAGATCGCAGTGCTTGTCGGTTTTACAGGCGCTGGACGCTTTGTAATCGATGATTTTCGCCAGTTGTTTGTAGGCGGCATCCAGCTTCAGCGAGGCCAGCTCGGTGTTCATCGCCCCCAGCGCCTGTTGATTGAAGGCTTCGCTGTTGTCGGTGATGATCGGGTTGAAGGTGGGATCCATCTCCCCCATTTTTTCCTGGTGGTGCACGCTGATGTCGCAGCCGGGGAACGCGCCGTTGGTAAAGAACTGCGCGGTCGCGACCGTGCGTTGCAGGCTGTTGGCGTAAACGTAAACGCTGCCGGCGGTCGGGCAGCCTTCCTGCGGCAATACGCCGGTCTGCTTGAGCCACTCGTTGAAATAGTGGCCCATATACACTTCCAGCACCCCGCCCTTGGTGGTCAACAGGCCACCCGGCGTATCCCAGGCCGGCCAGGCTTTGGGGGTAGACTGCGCCAGCACGCTGCCGTTATTGGCCAGCGGCGCACGCAGGTTATGGCGGCTCATCAGCAGCACCTGCTCCAACTGATAGTCGTTGGTTTCCGCCAGGGCATTCCCGGTCAACAATAAGGGCAAGCACAGCAATAACGTTTTTCTTCTCATCCGCAGAGGCTCCAGGAAAGTGATTATTTTGAATATGTTAGCTTTCGCCTCGCTATGATGGAGAGGTTATCCGCTGAAGTGTGTGATGGGTATCACGGGGAGAGGATCCGACAAGCGGCCACGAGCGATGGCCGCAGGCAACTCAGTACCACAAACGCAGGATAGGCCAGCCGATCAACAGCAACGCGGCGATATACACCACGCCGAGAATGCCACCCATCCGCCAGTAATCTTTCGATTTCACGTAGCCGCAGCCGTAGATAATCACCCCCGGCCCGGTGGCGTACGGCGTCAGCACGCCCATGATGCCGATCGACAACACCAGCAGCATCGAAAGTTGCTCCATCGGCACGCCAGGCAGCCCTTTGCCGACCGCCAGGATCACCGGCAGCAAGGTGGCGGTATGCGCCGACAGGCTGGCGAACAGGTAGTGGGCGAAGTAGAACACCAGTACCAGCGCCACCACCGTCATGTTCGGCGAAAAGCCGTCCAGGTGGGTGCTCATGGTCTGGGCAAACCAGTCGATAAAGCCGGAGCGCGTCAGGCCGTTGGCCATCACCACCAATGTCGCCAGGTTAACCAGCGTGTTCCAGGCGCTGGAGTATTTGGTGATGTCCTTCCACGACACCACGTGCAGCGCCAGCATCAGCGAGACCGCCAGCAGGCAGACCGTGGTGGCGTCCAGCCACTTGCCGCCGAACACCCACAGGCTCAGGCTGAACAACACCAGGCCAATCAGGGTCCACTCCTTGCGCGTCAGCTTGCCCATTTCACCCAGCGCGGTGTTGGCCCAGGCAGCCACTTCGCTGCTGTGGGTCACGCCCGGTTTGTAGAGGTAATAGGAAATCAACGGCGCGACAATCAGCAGCAACAGCCCGACCGGCAGGAAGGCCAGGAACCACTGCATCCAGCTGATGTGCACCCCGGCGATTTTGCCGACAAACTCAATCCCCAACACGTTGGGTGCCGCACCGGTGACGAACATCGACGAACTGATGCTGGTGCCGACCACCATCATCCACATCAGGTAGCCGCCAATACGCCGCGACGAAGGGTCGTTGGGGAACGAATCAAACAGCGGCGGCAGGTTTTTCACCACCGGGAACACCGTGCCGCCGGTCCGTGCGGTGTTGGACGGGGTAAACGGCGCCAGCAGGATATCGATGATCACCACCGCGTAGCCGAGCGTCAGGGTACGCTTGCCCATAAACTTCACCAGGAACAGCGCGATACGCCGCCCCAGTCCGGTGGCCTCGTAGCCCAGCGCAAAGATGAACGCGCCGAATACCAGCCAGACGGTGGTGCTGGAGAAGCCCGCCAGCCCCCATTTCAACGCCTCGTTACCGGCCTTGAAACCCGGTTCCGCCAGTTCCTGCGCGCCAAACAGCACCCAGTTGGCGCTGAGCACGCTGAGAGTCACGGCGATAAAGCTGATGGCGGTAGCCGGGATCGGCTCCAGGATCATGCCGACAATCATCGCCACAAAGAGGGCGAAATAGCGCCAGGCCTGCGGCGGCATGCCGTCGGGCGTGGGTATCAACAGCAGGATCGCGAGTACCAGCAGCGGCGCTATCGCTTTCCAGATTTTTTCCTGGGTTTGAGACATAAGACTCTCCTGAAGACGGGTTATTTTTTTGGCTATACCCTGTGGATTTCACGTTGCCGCTTGAATGGCCGCGGGGATATCGGAATGCGGTAATTGCGCCAGCAGCCAGGTGACGATCAACAGATCGGCGCTGCCGCCAGGGCTGAGGTGGCGCAGGATGCAGTCGGCGTCGAACTGCCGCAGGCGTTGCCTGCCCCGTTCGCCCTGCGCCCCGCCCTGCGCCAACAGCCCGTCGGCACGCCGCTGCAACCAGCGCAGCCCGGCCAGGCCGCCGCGCGAGGCGACGTTGGTGTCCTGGTTGTGGGCCATCAGCCACAGCAGGCTGTCCATCAGCGCCGTCTGCTCATCGCAGCCCGCCTTCAGCCGTTGTCGGTAGAACGGCAGCGCGCCGTTGATCACCCGCTCAAAGCCGGACTCCGCCTCGCCGCGTGCGCCGCTCAGGCCATGTTCGGCAAACAACCGCTGGCCGGCAGTCTGCAATGCGTTGCGGGTTTGCAGCTCGCGGGCCACCAGCCCACGACACATGGCCGCCACCTCGGCGCACAGCGTTGCGGCATCGATCTTCTTTTGCTGCTGATAACGGCGGCCAAAAGCGGCGCACAACAGGCCGAGGGAAAACACGCTGCCTTTATGGGTGTTGACGCCGCCGGTGGCCTGGAACATATGGTTTTCGCAGGCCAGGCCCAGCGGGCGCAGCCGCAACAGCTGTTCGTCGGCCGGGCGCGCCGCATCGTCGCAACCCTGTTGGATAAAACGCGGCAACCAGATGCCAATGGCGCGGGCGCTGCGATAAAAGTGGCCGAGGTTCATATCCCGGTGAGCGCCGTTGTTATGGCGATCCACCAGCCCCGGTTTGGGCGTGAGGTTCACTTCCACCAGCAGTGCGCGGTAGGCGGTGCGGGCGAAATCCTGTACCGCCGCTTGCGGCGCACGCCCGACAGGCTTAACGGGCTGAGAGCGCATCATTGAGCATCCTTTCCATTTGCTGCAGCAGCTGTTCGCTGCCGTGCCGCCGTTGGCGGGCGCACAGTTTGGCCGGCTGGCCGCACAACAGGCAGCGACGTTCCGCCAACCCCAGATCGCGCCGCGACAAAATACGCCCCTGGGTGTCCAGCACGTCGATATCCCACAGCCGGCCAATCGGCTGTTGCACCTCTAACTGCATGGCGCAGTCTTTCACCCGCCGGGCATCGGCCTGCAACGCCAGAAAACCTTCGCAGCCGGTGGCGAGCGCCAGCGTTTCGGCCTGCAGACAGCGCCAACCTTGCTCGCGCCCTAGCTGTTGCAGCGCCTGCCAGCCGAGGTTGAAGATGTTGCGCGTCAGCGCGCTGTCTTTTCGCGCACCGGGCACCACCAGCGTCAGTACCAGCAGCGTGGATTGATGGCGCGCCAGCCATGCCTGTTGGCGCGCCTGGCGGCAATCGCGGCTGGTGAGCAGCTCCGGCAGGCTTACGGCGCGGTTGGCGGCCAGTTCGGGGGCAACGTAAGCCATAGGATTACTCCGCCACCTGATGCACCACGTCGATCACTGAACCGTCGCGGTAACGCACCACCGCCACTACCTTATCGGTAAAGGCGATGGGCTCGGGCTCGCCGGTCAACAGCAACGCGCGGCGGCGCAGCCAGTCGATATCGACCACCGGCAAACCGGCCTCCTGCAACCGCTGCACCAGCTCCGGGCGTGTCGGGTTGACGGCAATACCATGATCGGTAACCAAAATGTCGATGCTGAAACCCGGGGTCACGCAGGTGGTCACCTGTTCCACCAGCGTCGGAATGCGCCCGCGCACCAGCGGCGCCACGATGATCGCCAGCCGCGCCGCCGCTGCGGTGTCGCAGTGGCCGCCGGAAGCGCCGCGCAACACGCCATCGGAGCCGGTCAGCACGTTGACGTTAAAATCGGTGTCGATTTCCAGCGCGCTCAGCACCACCACGTCGAGCCTGTCGACCGTGGCCCCCTTCGAGCTGAAGTTGGCGTATTGGTTGGCGCTGATCTCAATGTGGTTGGGATTGCGCGCCAAAGACATCGCCGCCACGCGGTCAAAGCTCTGCACGTCCATCAGCCGGCCGATCAGCCCTTTTTCATGCAGATCCACCATGGTCGAGGTGATACCGCCGAGGGCGAAACCGGCGCGAATGCCGCGTGCACGCATTTTGTCTTCCAGAAAACGCGTCACCGCCAACGAAGCGCCGCCGGTGCCGGTTTGCAGCGAGAAACCTTCGGTAAAGTAGCCGGACCCGGCAATCACCTCGGCGGCGCGGCGAGCAATCAGCAGTTCACGCGGATTGGAGGTCATGCGCGTGGCATCGGCACCGATCTTGTCGGCGTCCCCCACCCGCAGCAGTTGTACGATCAGATCCACTCGATCCTGCGCCAGGCTGGCCGGATGGTGCGGATAAGGCACTATCGATTCGGTTAACAACACCACGGTGCGCGCCGTGTCGGCATCCACTTTGGCATAGCCGAGCGAGCCGCAGCAGGCTTCGCCGCTGTAACCGTTGGCATTGCCGAAATCATCGCAGGCCGGTACGCCGAGGAAGGCGACGTCAATATTCAGCTCGCCGGACTCGATCAGATTGACCCGGCCACCGTGGGAATGGATTTGTACCGGTTCGGCCAGCAGGCCGCGTGAGATAGCTTCCGCCAATGGGCCGCGCAGGCCAGAAGTGTAGAGGCGGCTCACGACCCCGTGACGAATGTGGCCGACCAACGGCGCGTGGCATTCGCTTAGCGAGCTTGAGGCCAGCGTCAGGTTGCGGAACCCCATCGCCGCCAGCGTCTCCATCACCTGATTCAGCGCCAGGTCACCGCCGCGAAACGCATGGTGGAAGGAGATGGTCATGCCGTCCTGTAACCCGCTGCGGCGCACCGCCTGTTCCAGCGTGTCGCAGCGTTTAGCATCGCGCGGTTTGCGGGCCTGTTGATTGGCCTTGGTGGCGTCCTGATAGCAGCGCAGGTCCGCCAGGGTGTTCAGGGGCATCAGTCGTTGTTGACGTTTCATTATGCTTCCTCTCCCTGCTGAACCGACTCTTCGCGGATGCCGGAAAGCGCCGCGCGTTGCAATACCAGCCGCGCGCGTTCAATCACCGGGCTGTCGACCATTTTGCCGTTGAGCGACACCACCCCGCGCCCTTCCTGCTCTGCCGCTGCGGCGGCGTCCACCACGCGCTGGGCATGAGCCACCTCTTTGGCTGTCGGCGCATACAGGTTGTGCAGCAGTTCGATCTGCCGGGGATTGATCAGGGATTTGCCGTCGAAACCGAGCTGTTTGATCAACGCCGCTTCCTGGAGGAACCCGGCTTCGTTGTTGGCGTCGGAATACACGGTATCGAACGCCTGAATGCCGGCGGCCCGCGCCGCCTGCAACAGCGAGCAGCGTGCAAACAGCAGTTCGATGCCCTCCGGCGAGCGCTCGGTGCGCAGATTGCGCACGTAGTCCTCCGCACCCAGAGCAATGCCGATCAGGCGCGGCGAGGCATGGGCAATCGCCACCGCATGGGTGATGCCCGCCGCCGATTCAATCGCCGCCAGCAGGCCGGTGCTGCCGACCGGGCGGCCGCAGTCGGCTTCGATGGCGGCTATCTCGCGTTCCATCTCCACGACGTCCTGCGCGCTGTCGGTTTTCGGCAGGCGCACGATATCCGCCCCGCCGCGCACCACCGCTTGAAGATCCGCCAGCCCGTAGGCGGAATCCAGCGCGTTGACCCGCACTATGGTTTCCACTTCCCGGTACAGCGGATGTTGCAGAGCGTGGTACACCAACCGCCGCGCCGCGTCTTTTTCACGCAGGATCACCGAGTCTTCCAGATCGAACATCAGTGCATCGGCCTGATAGATAAAGGCGTTGCTCACCATGGCCGCATTGGCGCCAGGAACGAACAGCATGCTGCGGCGCAGGCGGTGTTTATTCAGCGTTTTCATTACGCGTCCCCCACGGCAGTTGGCCATTGTCGCTGGCGCGCATCAGCGCGGTTTCCAGCCGGGCACGCAGCACGCAGTCGAGCGCGCCTTTGTCGTCCACCATCACCTGCACCGGCTCCACCTGATAACGCTGCAGCACCTCGAGCAACGTGTGGCGGATGGCGTGGCCGAACTGTTTTTCCACGCTGCTGGCGATCAGCAGATCGTGCTCCGGCCCCTCAGCGGGTGCGATGCGCACCATGACATCGCTGGATTCCAGCGTGCCGGCCATTGCTTCTCGGATAATTTTCATCGTTCACCTGATTGTGCGGATACAAAGGGTTTAATCACAAAATGGTCTTCACGCCCGAGATACCCGGGCCTAGCGCACCGAGGGGCCATTATGGGACACATCCCTGTGTCCCACCCTCTGGGCCGACATGAAGTCGTTCCAATTTGCTCCCGGCAAATTGGTCGACGGCCAAGGCCGTTACGACCCCTTCGGCACGCTCTCCCTAATAACGGGCTTGGGCAGTAAACCAAAGGGTTTGGCCGCCGGTTTGGCCCGGCGCTGCGTTTGCAAATCTTGCAGGTAATAAAGGGTGTCTGGCGGTACCAACGGCGCGGCGGCGTGGAAATCCCCCGCCGCCAGCAGCTTGCGCACCCAGGAGGCGGAGATCGCCGTGCCCTGATATTGCAAACGCTCAATTTCCACCAGGGCGATCGGCGGGCTGGGCAGTGCCGGCGTTTCCAGCCAATAGCGCATATCGCGATTGTACTTCGCCGTTACCGCGCAGAACGGCTCGTTGCCGACAAAACGGTGGGTAATGCCCAACGCGGGTGCCAGGTACTGCCGAAAGATCTTCAGATCGATCTCGGTGTAACAGTCATCGGCAATACCCTGATCTTTAATGAAATAACAAGGGAAAGTGGCGCGGGATATGACGTATTGCGATCCTTCGTGCACCCTCAGGTTGGCGATATCGGCAGTGCCCGCCAGCACCAGCCGCCGCCGATCCTCATAGCTGAAACGCGAGGTGTCTTCTTTCACCAGAAACAGGTGCAACCAGTCGCATTTTGCCGCCGCCTGGCGCACCAGATATTGATGGCCGCGGGTAAAAGGATTGGCATTCATCACGATGCTGCCGATGCGCTTGCCTGGCCGCCGCTGGCCCGCCAACTGGGCCGCGTAGCGTTTCAGGCGGCATGGGCTGTTTTCCATCAGCACCACGATGCCCGGCACGCGGGCTATCGGGTAGAAGCCGCACTGGCGGAACAACGGCTCATTTTGCAGTTTGGTGTAGATAAACAGTTGGGTGTAGTGGCGTTCATAGGCCAGGTTCACCAGTTCGGTCGCCAGCGTAAGCGCCAGCCCTTCGCCACGCATTTGCGGGCTGATGGCGACGCATTTGATAATATTCTCTGCGATGCCGCCGCAGGCGACCAACTTATCGTCCTGGGCCACGGTAATAAAAATCTCTACCGTAGTATCAATATTCAAATCGTTACTGCGCAGAAACGCATTAATCTGCGCAATGTCTTTATGATCTGATCTTTTCACCCGATTAAATACGGCGCCGCCCAACATAATTATCTCTCTAAAATAACCAATAAATAACAAAAAACCATTTTAATTAACACGCAGAGATAAAACCTTTAAAACCATAAAGTTGAAATTAAAAATAGTGATAGGTTTATTTAATGAAGCTATGGTAAACAGAAAAAAAACGCGAATTATTGACCTGTTTCACAAACACTCATCCGGTAATAAGTTGTTTAATGTTTTTTATTTACTTAATTATTTTTATGGTGTTTATTCATAAAGTGACGTTTATTTTTTAGACACGATTAACTTACATTAATTTTGCATGTTTATTGCAAGTATGGATTTAATTATGGAATGGCTAAATATTCTTATCGTCGAAGATGAAACGCCGCTGGCGGAGATGCATGCGGAGTTCATCAAGCAGCATGGCGGCGGCCGACAAATCTGGTTGGCCGGCACGCTGGGGCAGGCGCGCATGATGGTGGAACGATTCAGACCGGATCTGATCCTGCTGGACAACTTCCTGCCCGACGGCCAGGGCATTGAACTGTTGCGCGAGTTGACCCTGAGCGGCTACACGGGCGGTATCGTGTTTATCACCGCCGCCAGCGATAGGGATACGGTAGCCGAAGCGTTACGATGCGGGGTGTTCGATTACCTGATCAAACCCCTGGCCTATGACCGGTTGGCCGCTACCCTGCTGCGGTTCAGCCAGCGGCGCCAGGCGCTGAAAGATAACGCGCGCCTTAACCAGCGCCGTGTTGACGAGATGTTCAATACCTATTCGCGCGGTGAACAACAGGCGGCCTTACCGGCGGGTATTGATGAACTCACGCTGGGAAAAGTACGCGCCCTGTTCGAGCAACCTTCGGCCAGCCACACCGCCGAAAGCGTGGCGAAAAACATGGGGCTAAGCCGCACCACCGCGCGCCGTTATCTGGAATTTTCCACCGCTGCCCAGCAGCTCCGCGCCGAGATCATTTACGGCAAGGTTGGCCGTCCGCAGCGGGTTTACCGCGCCAAAATCGAGGATTAAGCGGTTATTCGGCTCGTCGCGCCAGATTGAAGGCAGCCGAATTATTTCTCTGCGCCCGCCAGCGATTCGGGGCATGAGCACAGAGACAGCCTGAGGCATGACGGGATAAATCTGCCAAAAGCTCAACGGGTTGCGCATTCTGTAAGCAAACAGTCACAGAATGTGTAATCCGCCTTTGACATGCCGCCGACACCCCGTTAAGATTGCGGCCGTTCACACAATTCCTCTGTAGTTCAGTCGGTAGAACGGCGGACTGTTAATCCGTATGTCACTGGTTCGAGTCCAGTCAGAGGAGCCATATTAGAGAAGCCCGCTCAGGGAAACCTGGGCGGGCTTTTTGCTTTCCGTGATCTTCTCGCCCCTTGGCATGCAATCTCAAACCTTCTGAAAAACCTTTCAACGTTTCCGATTCGCAGGGTCTGTACCTTGCATTCCGTATAGCCTTTGGCGTCACGCCGAGTTCGGTCATGAAGCAGCAACGTCAGTTTTTTATACACCCCTGATGTTTAACCTGATAACGGCCAAGCATGCTGAAAAGAAGGTTTTTTATTTCTATTTAAAATAATTGAAAAACACTGCCTTAGATTTTATCTGACATACTGATTATGTTCCCGGTAGATCCGTAGGAGCAAAAACCGATTTAGTCAGCCCCCGAAGATCAGCGCTCTGAAGACGGTAGTGAATCACAAAATCAAAACGCTGGGATAACCTGTTTACCAGTTCAAAACAGGAGACGATCATTAGCGACTTAGTCTCTTTTGCCGTAATGCTTGTAACATTACTGATCTTTAGCTTTAACGATACTGCGTACGCAGCGGACAAGAGCGCTGTGGCATCGGCTTTTTTGCAGAATTCAACACCGACTGATCCCATCATTCTCTCGCTGCAACATTTTGAACAAATTCAATCTTATCAAGTTATGGTGCGTTCCTTGTCACCGTCTGATGACACTAAAATCATCCGCTATAGCTACCGTAAACCTGGTTATGTACGGATGGACTTTACCGAACCACATTCAGGTGCAGTCCTAATCTATAACCCAGTCAATGGCAAAGTTAAGCTGTGGCCGTTTGGAGTAGGAAATTTTCCTGTTTTGAGCCTGTCGCCAACAGATTCATTGATACAAGATGCTAACGGTCATCGGGTGGATCAATCAGACTTTGGCGTTTTGCTGAATAATGTTCGCAGCCTACAAAATGAGGGGACAACAACCCCCCTCGGTGAAGATATCATCGCGGGGAAGTCGACATTACACTTATCCGTGGTCGGCCCCGAAGGAAAGACAGTCGATGCTGTTCATCGTTATGACATTTGGTTAGATAATAAATATGGATTTCCTGCAAAGGTGGTCAGTTACGCACTGGATGGAAAAATGTTGGAAACCGTATTTATGGATGCAATGGTTATCAACATCCATTTCCCCGCTGATTTTTTCGCACCTTAATGGGAGCCTGACTATATGGCTGACTATAAGTTCTCCACCATCTGGCGGGTTGAGGCTTCTATACAGGAGGTATGGGATGTTCTATGCCATCCGGATCTGTGGCCCGAATGGTGGGGAAGTCTGGAGCAGATTATTGAGTTAAAGAAAGGTGATATTCAGGGAATTGGCGCCTTGCATCGTTATACCTGGAAAGGCGTACTCCCTTATCGATTAACCTTTGATATCCATGTATTAAACATTAAGCCTTTTTGCCTTTTAGAAGGGGAAGCCAGTGGCGATGTTGAAGGCCGAGGAGTGTGGGCGTTTTCTGACAAAGAGGGGGATACTATCGTTAGGTATGATTGGAATATCCGGACTAACACCCGATGGATGAACTACCTCGCTCCGCTGGCAACACCCGTTTTCCGTTGGAACCACCATAGGGTGATGCGCGATGGAGCAAAAGGTTTAGCCCGCAAATTAGGTACACATGTCGACGTGTATTTTAGGTAAAGAGAAAGCAGACCTGCGTTCTTTCTGGCCGGCAAAGTCTTAAAGAGGGGCGTCTATGTTCTTATGCCCCTGTCAGGAACCCAATTCAGAAAATCCCGCTCAGGAAAACCGGGCAGGATTTTTGCTTTGGCGTCATTAGATTGCCTACCCTCCTCCGCCAAAACTGCACGAAATAAATCGCCACGGTTGAGTAAGCACCTAAAAAGCCCTTCAATAGGGCTTTAAAGAGCGGCGTCGGTTAGCGATAAACCAGCCCGCCGTCGGTCAAAATCGACTGACCGGTGATATAGGCGGCGTCGTCGCTGGAAAGAAAAGCGACAAGTGCCGCAACGTCAGCCGGAGTCTGTGCGCGCCCCAAGGCAATGCCATCGACGTACTTCTTATAGGTTTCGCCTTTCGGGGCACCGGTAATCTCCGAGAAGCGCTGATCTATTTCCACCCACATATCGGTACCGACCACCCCAGGGCAATAGGCGTTGACGGTAATGTTGTCGCTGGCGTATTCCTTTGCCGCAACCTGGGTCAATGCGCGTACGGCGAATTTGGTGGCGGAGTACACACCCAGCAATGCAAAACCCTCGTGGCCGGCGATGGAACAAGCATTGATGATCTTGCCCTTTTTGTTGAGCTGTTTAAATTTCGCCGCGGCGGCCTGGATCCCCCAGGTCACCCCCCCGATATTGATGTTCAGGATCTTCTCAAGATCTTCCGGCACCACGTCTGCGATGGGTTTTACCTGCGAAATGCCGGCGTTATTAATCATCACATCCAACGTACCCAGCGTACTCACAACATGCTCGATGGCCGCATATACCTCCTCGCGCTTGCTGATATCGGCAACGTAGGTTGTCGCTTTTACCCCGAAAGACTCCACCTCTTTCCTGACTGTACCAAGCTGATCTGCGGATAAATCCAAGAGCGCAAGGTTTACCCCCTCTTGTGCCAGACGCAATGCGATCCCCCGGCCAATGCCACGCGCAGCGCCAGTAATAATGGCTACCTTTCCGTTCAAACCTGTCGACATGATTATTCCTGTTTCGTTTTGTACTACGTCTAATGGAGAGTTTTTTGTTGGTTTCCGCTACCGAAAACGCAATCGGATCAGGCTGTTATCGTTTTCCCGTATTGTCCTACTGATGCAGCGGTCGGCCAGCGGCCGCGAGGATAGATTCATGCATGGCTTCAGAAAGCGTCGGATGCGCAAAGATGACCGACAGCAGGCTCTCGTCCGTGGCCTCCAGATGATGGGCGATACCGAAACCCTGGATCTGTTCGGTGACCTGTGCGCCAACCATGTGCGCCCCCAACAGCTCGCCGGTTTCGGCATCGAAAATCGTCTTGACGAAGCCCTCCGCCTCACCGCTGGCCAGCGCCTTGCCATTGCCCTGATAGGCGAACTTACCGATCTTGAGTGGCCGTCCACCGGCACGCGCCGCCGCCTCGGTCAGGCCCAGACTGGCAACCTGCGGACGGGCATAGGTGCAGCCGGGCACATAACTACGGTCAAGCTTGTGCACGCCTTCGACGCCGGCCAGCGTCTCGACGCAGATCGTTCCTTCGTGGCTGGCCTTGTGCGCCAGGCACGGCGGGCCGGCGACGTCGCCGATAGCGTAAAGGCCGAAGACGTTAGTGCGGCAGGCGTCATCCGTCTTGATAAAACCGCGATCCAGTTCGACGCCCAGCGCCTCCAGCCCGAGGCCTTCGACATTGGGTTGGACGCCGGCCGCCAACAGCACATGTTCGACCTCCAGCACCTGCTCGGCACTGGCGTTTTTCAACGTGCAACGCCCTCCCGCCTCCGTGATCTGCACCTGCGTCACCTGCGTCTGGGTATGCACCTGAATGCCGCGCCGCTCGAACGACTTGCGCACCGCCGCCGAGACTTCGGCATCCTCAATCGGCAGTATCTGTGCGGCCACCTCCACCAGCGTCACTTCGCTGCCAAGATCGTTGTAGAGGCTGGCGAACTCGACGCCGATGGCGCCGGAGCCGATGATCAACAAGGATTTCGGCAATTTTTTGGGTTGCAGCGCCTCGAAGTAGGTCCAGATCCGCTCGCCATCCGGCGCGATCCCCGGCAACGCACGCGGGCGGGCGCCGGTCGCAAGGATCACGTGGTCGGCCCGGTAGTCGCGCTCGCCCCCCTTGGCATCGACCACCGTCACCTGCCCCTTGCCACGCAGGCGGGCAGTGCCGTCGAACACCGTTACGCCATTCTTCTTCAACAGGTACTCGACCCCACCGGTCAACTGTTGTGACACCGCGCGGCTAAACTGCACCAGTTTCTGGAGATCGAAACTCACCTCGCCGACACTGAAGCCCAGTTGGTCGGCATGGGCGATGCTGTGCGCCACCTCAGCGCCGTGCAGCAGCGCCTTGGTTGGGATACACCCCCAGTTCAGACAGATGCCCCCCAGATGCTGTTTTTCCACCAGCGCCGTACGCAGCCCGAGCTGGCCGGCGCGGATGGCGGCAACATAACCTCCCGGCCCGCCGCCGATCACCAGTACATCGTATTTGTCGTGCATAGCTCGTCTCCTAGACAAACATCAGGGTCGGTGTTTCAACCAGTCGCTTGAGTTCCTGGAGAAAAGCCGCGCCCAGCGCCCCGTCGATGACCCGGTGGTCGCAGGACAGCGACACCGTCAGTTGATGGCGCGCTACGATCTGCCCGTCGCGGACCACCGCCCGCACCTCACCGGCACCGATCGCGAGGATCGCGCCCTGGGGCGGGTTAATGATGGCGTCAAACTGGCGTACACCGAGCATGCCCAGGTTTGACAGGCTAAAGGTGCCGCCCTGGAACTCTTCGGGCTTGAGCGTGCCGGCTTTCGCCCGGGTCACCAGGGAATGAATTTCACGCGAGATCTCGCTGACCGATTTACGGTTGGCGGCGCGCACTATGGGGGTAATCAACCCGGCCGGCAGCGCAACGGCCACCGAGATGTCGGCATCGGTAAAGCGGCGGATGCTCTGGCTGGCTTCGTCGAACTGTACGTTGACATCCGGCACCGCCACCAGTGCTTGAGCGCAGGCCTTAACCAGCAGGTCGTTAACCGAAATCTTGACGCCGGGCGCGCCGAGGTTGATTTCCTTGCGCAACGCCAACAGGCGCTCCAGATCGAGATCGGCGATCAGGCGGAAGTGCGGCGAATGTTGCTTGGAAGCCTGCAAACGGGTGGCGATCGCCCTGCGCATGCCCGACATGGGCAAGTTCTCGAAGGCTGCCGGCGCCGCATTCTGTGCAGTCGCTGTCTGCGGCTGCCCGTCGAGCAGCAGAGCCGCCGCCTGCACATCCTCGCGGCTGACCCGCCCGCGTGAACCGCTGCTGCGGCAGTCGTGCAGGTTGATCCCCAGTTTGCCGGCCAGACGGCGCGCCAGTGGGGTTGCCGATACCTGACTGTCGTCGGCGTGCGAACGGGGCGCTTTGCCTGAACGCGATGGCAACGTCGGCGATACGATGCGGCCCCCTGCGGCAAGGATAGCGTTCTCCAGGTCAGCCACGGAGATACGTGCTTCACGTCCGCTGCCGCGCACCTTGCTCAAGTCGGCACCCAGCCTGGCGGCCAGACGCAACGCGTGGGGCGTGGCATTGACCTGTGCGGCATCGGTGCTTCCTTGCAGGCCGATCGGCACCTCGGTCTGCCCACTGGCGGCCACCGGTTTGGTGGATAGGGGCGATACCCTGGGGAGTTCGTTGTCGAGTGTCGGGGCTGCCACAGGGCGCGCGGGAGGCGACGCAACAGACGCGGCCGGTTCCGCCGTTGCCAGACTGGCCGTGAAGGCGTCCAGTTCGGCATCGCTGATCGAAGCCTCAGCCACCAGCGCCAGCGCCGCCCCCACCTTTAGGGTATCGCCCTGCCGGGCCAACACCCGGCGCAGGGTTCCGGCGAAGGGAGCCTCAAGCACGTTGACGATTTTGCTGGTCTCGATCTCGCAGATTTCCTGTCCCTTGGTGAAGCTGTCGCCCTCCCGGATAGACCACTGCGCGAGCACCCCTTCCTCCATCGAAAGACCCCACTTGGGCATTTCAAGCGTTTTGATATCACTCATGGCTCAATCCTCCAGCACTTGGCGGACAGCGGCCTCGATCCGCTCGACGCTGGGGATCCAAAGCTTTTCGAGGGCGGGAGAGAACGGCACCGGGGTGTGCGGCGGTGTGACCAGCACAATCGGCGCTTTGAGGAAATGGAATGCCTGGGAAGCGATCAGTGCCGCGACATCATGGGCAAAACCGAAACGCGCCGCCGACTCGTCGACGATCACCACACGGCCCGTGGACGCCACCGATTCCAGAATGCCTTCCTCGTCCAGCGGTGAAATCGTACGCGGATCGACCACCTCCACCGAGATGCCCTCTTTGGCCAGTTTGTCGGCCACTTCATTGGCTTTATGCACCATCGCCGACAACGCGATGATGGTGACGTCCTCCCCTTCGCGGGTGTAGTTGGCCACGCCCAGCGGGATGGTATAAATGCCTTCCGGCACCTCGCCCTTAAGGTCGTAAAGCATTTTATGTTCGCAGAACACCACCGGATCGTCGTCGCGGATCGACTGGATCAGCAGGCCCTTGACGTCATAAGGGGTAGACGGCACCACCACCTTGAGGCCCGGCGTGGTGGCGAAGATATTATAAGGCGACTGCGAATGCTGGGCCGCCGCAGAGAAGCCGGCGCCGATCATGCCACGCATCACTAGCGGCGCCTTGGCCTTGCCGCCAAACATGTAGCGGAACTTGGCGGCCTGGTTGTACAGCGCATCGTGGCAGACGCCGAAAAAGTCCATGAACATCAGCTCGGCCACCGGCCGCAGACCGGTCGCCGCAGCGCCGGCAGCCATGCCGATGATCGCCGACTCGGTAATGGGCGTGTCGATCACGCGGTCAGAGCCGAACTGCGTCCACAACCCTTTGGTCACCCCGAGCACGCCGCCAAAGGCCTCTATCCTCGCCTCCTCCGGCGCATTGCCGCCGTGGCCGCCACGCAAGTCTTCGCCGATCAGCACCACGCGTTCGTCACGCTCCATTTCCTGGGCCAGCGCTTCCTTGACCGCTTCACGATAGGTTTTTATAGCCATTGTTATCACCCTCAATAGGAAACGTAGACGTCGGTCAGCAGGTCTTCCGGAGCCGGATAGGCGGCTGCGCGGGCTTTCGTTACGGCATCCCCGACCAGCGCTTCCACTTCCGCGTCGATCGCCGCCAGTTCCTCCTGAGTGACCTGTTTTTTGATCTTGTCCGTAAAGATCTTCAGCGGATCGTGCTGTTCACGCAGGCGTTGAACCTCACCCTCAGCGCGGTACAACGCCGGATCGCCCTCGAAGTGGCCGTGCCAGCGGAAGGCCTTGGCCTCAATCACGCTGGGGCCGCCCCCTGCGCGAGCACGCTTGACCGCCTCTGCAGCGGCTTCGTAAACGGCAAAGAAATCGGTGCCGTCGACCGTCACCGCCGGGAGGCCGAAACCGGCCGCACGTTTGGCGATATCACGGCCGCCGACGGCGTAGTCATGGCCGGTCCCTTCGCCATAGCCGTTGTTCTCGAAAATGAAGACGGCCGGCAATTGCAGCACCACGGCCATGTTCATGGCTTCAAATACCAGGCCCTGATTGGAACCGCCATCGCCGGTGAAAGACACGCCGACGTTGCCGGTCTTCAGGGTCTTGGCCGTCAGCGCAGCGCCAATGGCCAACGGAGGGGCTCCGCCAACGATGGCGTTCGCGCCCAGCATGCCTTTTGACAGGTCGGCGATGTGCATAGAGCCGCCTTTGCCGCGACACAAACCGCTGTCCTTACCGAAAATCTCGGCCATCATGCCGTGAATATCACAACCTTTGGCAATACAGTGGCCATGCCCACGGTGCGTAGAACCAATGAAATCGGCGTCGGTCAAATTTTCGCAGACCCCCACCGCAATGGCCTCCTCACCGGTATAAAGGTGAATGAAGCCCGGAATGTCACCGCTGGTATTTTCCTGATGCAGGCGCTCCTCGAATGTCCTGATCTCGCGCATCTTTCGGTAAGCCTGCAGCAAAGCCTGTTTGCTCAGCGTCATCTGATTCTCCTCAATAAGGGTCGGACAGGCGGGGCTATTTGACAGGGTGAGAACACCCTAGCCACACCAATACAAAAAATGTACGGGTGTTTCGGGAAGCTGCGAAGCCACCCTAATGGGGGGGTAAGTGGGGGTTTTCATGCTTGAGGTCAAACTTTATGAATTTTGTTTATCTATCCAGAACGACGGCCCCGTTTCATCCTGGGCTCTGACGTACAATTGAAAAAACAAAATACGGGCAGGCAACCACGGATGAAGCAATCGGATTTTGCAGGTTCCCAATCTACATCGTTGGTCTCGGGGCCTTTGCGGCTGACGAGAGGCTTGCCGCTGATCCTGACCAAATTTGTCCCGCCCCGCTCCTCTATCCTGTTGCTACCGCGCCCGCGCCTGCTCAAACGCCTCGATCAAGTGCGCCTGCGGCGTCTGGCCGTCGTTTGTGCGGGCGCAGGATTCGGCAAAACTACGCTGTTGGCGCAATGGCACCAGCAGTTGATCGGCCAGGGTGAACGCGTTGCCTGGCTCAGCCTTGATGAGGATGACGATGACGTCTGGCAGTTCATTCCTTATCTGCTGCATGCTTTGCGACCGCTCTATGCCGACTGGGACGCCGATTTTTGGCAGAACATGGAAGAGCAAGCGCCCTCAAGCTCTCTGCAGTTGCTGGCTGGGCTGATTAACCAATTGCACTATTGTCCGCACGACCTGTATCTGATCGTCGACGACTTCCATATGATCAATGACGCCGGCGTACATGAAGCCCTGGGCTACCTGCTCAGGCATGCGCCTGCGGCGCTGCATCTGATCGTCGGCAGCCGGTTCCACCCGAGTCTGTCGTTGAGCCGATTGCAGGCCCAGGACCAGTTGGTGGAAATCTATGATCAGGACCTGCAGTTCACGCTCGAAGAAACCCGGAACTATTTCAGCCAGACGGTCGCCGTGCCGCTCAGCAATCAGGATGCCCTTCGGCTGCTGTCCGCGACGGAGGGCTGGATCGCGGGCATGAAGATCGCCTCATTGTCCCCCGAATTGCGTGTAGACCCTGGGCACCTGATCCACAATCTGCGCGGGGGGACGCGATCCATCGCCCGTTATCTGAAAGAAGTGGTGCTTGACCCGCTGCCGGCGGAGGTGCTCGACTTCCTGATGCAAACGGCGTTTCTCAATCGTTTCAATACCGGACTGTGCAACGCCGTCACCGGGCGTGACGACAGCGAGGCGATGCTGGAATGGATTGAGCGGCACAACCTGTTCCTGTCGGCCCTTGACGAACAAGGCTATTGGTTCCGCTATCATCCTCTCTTGCAGGAAACCCTGGGCGTGGCATTGCGCCATCGCGCCGATATCAACCTTAAACAGTTGCACGACCGCGCCAGTCATTGGTTCGCCGAACAGCTGTTGTGGGCTGAGGCGGTACGCCATGCGCTGGCCGCCGGCAAGCCGGTTCATAGCCCCGGCCAGGATGGTGCGAGCGCGCAATCCCTGGCTGAAGAGGGAGATATCGATACTCTGGTTTCCTGGATGCGTCACTTGCCGGCGAGCGTTGATCCGTCGCGCATTGACCTTCAAATCAATCTGGCCTGGGCGCTGGCGCACTATTTCCGCTTCGATGAATCGCGACAGTTGCTCGACAACCTCGACCAAATGGTGGCGGACCACCGTGACGGGATGGCCCGCAGCGCCTGGATCAAGCTGCGGGTGGTGCGCGCCATCTGCGAAGCCTTTGCCGAAAACATCCCTGAAAGCCTGGCGATTGTCGAGCCGTTGCTGGCCGAAGTGCCTTGCGGCGATACCTGGGTCGATGGCCTGATATGCAATATTCTCAGCTACTGCCATGTGGTTAACCAGCGCTATACCGAGGCCCTGGCGGTCCAACGCCATATGCCCAGCCCGGACAGCCCGCTGGACAATCTGTTCGTCTCGGTTTATCGCGCTTTTATCATCGCCCAATGCCATCTTTGCCAAGGCGATTTGGAGAACGCCGGGCTGTACGCCGGCAATGCGTTGCGTCAGGCCGAGCGTTATACCGGCCCCCAGTCGACCAGCGGAGCGACGCTCGCGCCGCTACTGGCGGAAATCGCCTACGAGCGCAAGAGCCTTGACTCGCTCGATCATCTGCTGGCGGATAGGCTTGAGCTCATCGACCGTTTCAGCCCACCCGACGCGCTGAGCCGTTGCTATACCTACCTTGCGCGGCAGGCCTTGCATGACGGCATGCCGCAGGAGGCAGAACGGCTGCTGGAACATGCGCAGCAACTGGCGGTGTCTCGCGGGTGGCGCCGGTTGCAGGCTCTGCTGTTGGCCGAGCAAGTAAGAGTGCGCTTGCAGCGTGCGGATCGCCCTGGTGCAGAGCAGTTGCAGCAACAACTGGAACAGCTGGCGCACCATGCCAGGATTGATGCTGAACATCCTTGTCAACGTGCGATCGCTCAGCATGCGGCACTCAGCCGCAGTCGCCTGTTGCTGGCCTCCGGCCAGATGCCGCAAGCCTGCAAACTGCTGGCCGAACTGGTTACCGAACAGGAAAACCGTCGCGACTGGCTCACCGCCGCGCGCCTGCGTGCGCTCTGGTCATTAGCCTTGTGGAAAGCCGGTAAAAACGCGGCTGCCTGCACTACGCTGCAACCGGTTCTGCAATTGGCTGAACACCCGCATCTCATGCGCAGCTTTCTTGATGCCGGCGACACCTTGCAACCTTTGCTTCTCCATATGCACGAAGGTCCTGCTGCCTGCAACGAGCAAGGTGCGCAGCTTCGCCTGGTAGATAAGGGCTCACAGACCGGGGAAAGGCAGCTTCAGAGCAGTCATGACGTTTATTGGGGGCTCAGTGAACGCGAACTTCAGGTATTACGCCTGATCGCCGAGGGCCAGACGAACAAAGACATCGCTCGCTCCCTGGCTATTTCTGCACAGACCGTGAAATGGCACCTCAAGAACACCTACGCCAAGCTCAACGTCAACAGCCGCACCCAAGCCATGAGCCGTGCACTTGAAATGAAACTTCTGGATTAACAAGGTATTAACGAATACCCCTGAGCAATACCCCTTCATGACGACGATAATCAACGAGAAGGAAAAGCCCTGTGCATTCAGGGCTTTTATGCCTATCGCGTTGACTTAACGGAACGGTGAGTTGAGAGGAACTTCCGCATCCGGCTGATGCGTTATTCTGTTGCGCAGGTCACGCCGAACAAGTTCGATCGCCCAGAACCAGAATGCATGCCCCAGTATTTCGGAAACATACTCTTCGACAGGCAGCATGGATAAAGGCGGCGTTAAGCCAAGCAGCGGGAAACTGATGCCGTGAACGAACACCGTGGCAATTAAGCCGGCGAGCACGCCCTGCCAGAGTTTTACTTTCGGGAAGACTTCGGCAACCACGCAGTAACCGATGGCAAACACCAACGAGAAAATAATGTGCGTCACCATAACCGGATTGATCACATGCTCCGAAAAGGTGTAAACCGTTGCCGTGGGATCTATGCCCAAATAATCTCTCAGGAAAAGATACGGTGGATTAAACTCCGCGCGTCCATCCAGAATGGTCCTTGGCGGAAGCGGAACTTCTGCGCCCCACTTAACGAATGCAGACAGCAGCCCGGCGATGACGCCGACAAAAAGCGCGACGCCATAACGGCGTCTTTCCAGCGGCGTTTGCACAAAAAAATCCCTAATTTTCATATCCATCCCCTAAAAATCATTAGTGTTTATCGTTCACCAATCAGGTTATATCTTCACCAAAGTGTGATATTGATCACGATCACTTTTTGTTACCTTTGGTCGTAAATTTTCAAAGGAAGGGAAACGGGTTTAGAAAAATCGGTACCGGGAGCCTGAGCGTTTTTACGCTTTTTGGCCGCCATACGCCTTTCTGGCCATGCCTATCAATACAGAAAAAATCAATCGTCCGAAACTATTGCAGAATTCAACCATTCCTATTTTATCTCTCGCCAACCACTGTCTAAGCTTACTACTGAGTTTCGTTCTACCCGCCGTTGGCTCAGGTGACGAAACCCAATAACGATCAGATTGACTCAGGGGTTCCCCCCATTAGCGCAACATCCGACACAAGCAGAGAGCGCATCATGACAACTGAAAGCAAATGCCCATTTTCGGGTGGCAGCAACAAGACCCTTCCCCAGCGTGGTAATTCGAACCAGGACTGGTGGCCAAACCAACTTAGTCTGGAACACCTGCACCAACACTCCTCCCTGTCCGACCCGATGGACAAAGATTTCAACTACGCCGACGCGTTCAACAGCCTGGATCTGGCGGCGGTCAAACAAGATTTGCATGCCCTGATGACCGACTCTCAGGAATGGTGGCCGGCGGACTTCGGTCACTACGGCGGCCTGTTCATCCGCATGGCCTGGCACAGCGCCGGCACCTACCGCATCGGCGACGGCCGCGGCGGCGCAGGCTCCGGCCAGCAGCGTTTTGCCCCGCTCAACAGCTGGCCCGACAACGTGAGCCTCGACAAGGCGCGCCGGTTGCTGTGGCCTATCAAACAGAAGTACGGCCGTAAAATTTCCTGGGCCGACCTGTTGATCCTGACCGGCAATGTGGCGCTGGAATCGATGGGCTTCAAAACCTTTGGTTATGCGGGCGGCCGCGCCGACGTTTGGGAGCCGGACGACGTGTACTGGGGCGCGGAAAAGATTTGGCTGGAACCGAGCGGCGGCGAGAACAGCCGGTATTCAGGCGACCGCAATCTCGAGAACCCTTTAGCGGCGGTGCAAATGGGTTTGATCTACGTGAATCCGGAAGGCCCGGACGGCAACCCCGATCCGATCGCCGCAGCACGCGACATCCGCGAGACCTTCGCCAGAATGGCGATGAATGACGAAGAAACCGTCGCGCTGATCGCCGGCGGCCATACCTTCGGCAAAACCCACGGCGCAGGCCCCGCTTCGCACGTCGGCGCCGATCCGGAAAGTGCAGGTTTGGAACAGCAGGGCCTCGGCTGGCAAAGCACCTTCGGTACCGGCAAAGGTAAAGATGCAATCACCAGTGGCCTTGAGGTCACCTGGACCACCACCCCGACCCAATGGAACCATGACTTCTTCCGACACCTGTTCGAATACGAGTGGGAGCTGTCGCAGAGCCCGGCCGGTGCGCACCAGTGGGTAGCCAAGGACGTCGGTGAGACCATTCCTGACGCGTTCGATCCGGCGAAGAAACATCGCCCTACCATGCTGACCACCGACCTGTCGCTGCGCTTCGATCCGGCGTACGAACAAATTTCGCGCCGTTTCTTCCAGAACCCGGATGAGTTCGCCGACGCTTTCGCCCGCGCCTGGTTCAAACTGACCCACCGCGATATGGGCCCACGCGCACGTTATCTCGGCCCGGAAGTCCCGGCTGAAGAGCTGATTTGGCAAGATCCGATCCCGGCAGTGAATCATAAGCTGATTGACCAACAGGATATCGCCGATCTCAAAGGCAAAATCCTGGCCGCCGGCCTGCCGATTTCACAGCTGGTCTCCACCGCCTGGGCCTCGGCCTCCACCTTCCGCGGTTCCGACAAACGCGGCGGCGCCAACGGTGCCCGCATCCGCCTGGCGCCGCAGAAAGACTGGGCAGTGAATCAGCCCGCTCAACTGGCGCAAACGCTGGCCACGCTGGAAGGCATTCAGCGCACCTTCAACGATGCGCAAACCGACGGCAAAAAGGTCTCGCTGGCGGATCTGATCGTGTTGGCAGGCTGTGCGGGCGTTGAGCAGGCAGCGAGCAATGCCGGCCACCCGGTTACCGTTCCTTTCACGCCGGGGCGCATGGACGCTTCGCAAGAGCAAACCGATGTCGAATCGTTCGCGGCCATGGAGCCGGTGGGCGACGGTTTCCGCAACTACCTGGATACCCGCTACCGCATTTCCCCCGAGGCATTACTGGTGGACAAGGCGCAGTTGCTTACCCTGAGCGCGCCGGAAATGTCGGTGCTGTTGGGCGGGTTGCGGGTGTTGAACGCCAACGTCGGCCAAAGCCGGCACGGCGTGTTGACTCAGCGGCCTGAAACGCTCACCAACGATTTCTTCGTTAACCTGCTGGATATGGGCACAACCTGGAAAAAGGCGGATGAGGACGGCGTGTTTGAAGGCCAGGATCGCCAGACCGGTGCGCTGAAATGGACGGCAACCCGCGCCGATCTGATCTTCGGTTCACATGCGCAACTGCGGGCGTTGGCGGAAGTTTATGGCAGTGCGGATGCCCAGGAGAGCTTTGTTCGGGACTTTGTCGCCGCCTGGAACAAGGTCATGAACCTCGATCGCTTCGATATCGCTTAAGCATCGTTTAAAGATCGTTAAAACGGCCCGCCTGGGATCACTCAGGCGGGCCGTTTTGTTGATCAACACCATTCATTGCAATAGAACTTTTCAAAGAAATGATTTCAGTAGCGATTATTCAACTGACTTTATTAGCAAGCATGTAGTTTTACTCAATCTAACGACACTACAGCATGAGTCGTAGATGGTTTCCAATCTCTTTAGCCAGCATTTTGGGAACGTCATAATCATTTGCCACTACGGACCACGTGGCAACATGCTCAAGAGTCTCATCAATAATAGCGTCAATACTCACCTTATTAAACCTACGGCTTACCTGCTCAAAAGCATAAAAATCATCACGAATAAAATGATCTCTTTTTCCGTTTATCGTCATCCAATGGCTATTCACCCAACGACTTCCTGGTTTATAGCTGTAAGCAAGATCATAGGCAGGTGCCAATTGCCACTGATGGTGTTGATTCATTATAAAAGCAAAGTTCTTCGAGTGATCATCATGATTTCTAGCCACAACGTTAAAAATCATACGTCGTAACAATTGTTCAGCATCCTCAAATGGCAATTTTAACTGTCGGGCAATACCGAACAATTCTTCGTAGGAATAACTGCCCGGTTGTTTGTAGCTCACATGTGCAAGCCCATTTAGCGTTTGGGTATGAATTTTTTGTGTTCCAATACGATCGAACCGTTGCGTGATAAAGTGGCGCCGATTCCCTTCGTTCAGTAAATGACTCGACATCATTTTGATACCACACTTTTTTGCTAACAAGTAATAGACGTACTCCATTGCACCATAACCAAGAGGATCACCAAATGTTTCCTTGTTTTTATTGTGTTCACTGACACCGTCAAACTTCATCAGATAATGGGTGAACCCTTCAGGAATCGTACTTTGACCAGAACGTACCTCAGTGAAATCCCGATTAAACGCTAATACCGCTTTAGGTCTAGCCCCACCTGCACTCATTCCAACAGACAATAGAGACATCATTGCTTCGCGTTCGTCTTCACCGTTCGCATTTAATGACACAGAGAAATGTGAACGCTCATCCAAAATCTCTTGTGCGATGTCCACCAAACTGCTGATTTGAACATGTTGAAAAGCATTTAAATGACGCATCTGCGTTGCCGGGTGGTACTCAAGAGCCCCCATGCCACGTGTCCCGGTATACTGTAAACGTTGTAAAGGCGTAATTTGATCGGGAGACTTCCCCTGGCGAGCCACCCAAGCGTTAAGCACCGCATTGCCAAAATCATCGGGTAAAGAATCGGCGACCATACCTGGCAGCCCTTTGAAAGTATGTTGTTCCAATTCAGGGAAAGAATAAATACGTGAATTTAATGGCATTTTTATTGGTGATAGTTCAATGCCGCTTTTAATAAAGGCAGGGTCATACTCAAAAGCACCCACTCCCTTTTCAGTATCGAAACTGACTGCACCCACCCGATACTTGTCATAATTTATAGCGATAGCTTCCATTACCATTCCGTGGTTTCTCCTTTTTTATCAGTCCGTTGCCCCGAAGCGCGTTGACGTTTTTCGCCCTGTAATTTAACCAATTGCAATGGGGAGATAACTTGTTCGGGAAGGAATAAATCCAAATGTCCGGTTAAATTTAGCGCTGACATAATAGAAACAAAGGAAACAAGCAATCCTCGACCTTTTTCGGCATTAACAATAGCTTTACGATTTACACCCGCAATCTGTGCTACAGCCTCTTGTGTCAGGTTGGCATTTAGTCTTGCTTGCTTCAACCGTCTTCCGAGTTCCTCAGCCATGGCCAAAGATGATGATTGACCCATCATAGTAATGATACCTTTTGGGGTTGCTAGTTCTTTAATTGGACATTAATACACCATAATTGGGTCAGTATACATTAAAATAGATACTAAAACAAAAACCCAAAAATGGGTCATTAATATATAAACACAGATCACAGACCCCATAAAGGGTCACTACCTGTTGCGTGGTTAATTTTACACATCAGCAACGGTTTCAGGCCGGATTGCAACAACCTATGCTGGAAATTGTCCTGATAGCGCAAAGGGGGGAGATAACGGAATTATTTTGGAAGACGTTTTTGGCTAACCCGAAGAGATTATGGGGGAGCACCTCCCCCCATCATTCGCCAGCCGTCAGGCCCGGTGCTGCAATATCGCTGCAATAGAAGTTAAACAGGCGCCAGCCCAGAGCAATCAGCGCCAGCGGTGCGCCGACAAAGCCGATGTTGCCCATGCCTAGGTGCAGGCTGACATGATTGCCCAGCAGCGCATCCGCACCTATGCCGAAATTGTACAACCCGGAGTAGATAGATATCGCGACATCGGTGGCATCTGGCGCCAAGTTCAACACCTTGGCCTGCATCGACAGTGCGGATGCCCAGGAGAGTTTTGTTCGGGACTTTGTCGCCGCCTGGAACAAGGTCATGAACCTCGATCGCTTCGATATCGCTTAAACTTCGTTTAAAGATCGTTAAAACGGCCCGCCTGGGATCCCTCAGGCGGGCTTTTTGCATTTATATTACGCTCAGCCGGCCTCGCGTATTCGCTTGATATCGCGTAGAGGAGGCGCGCCAAACAGACGGGTATATTCACGGCTGAACTGCGAGGCGCTCTCATAGCCTACCCGCACCGCCGCGCTGCCGGCATCCAATCCTTCATTCATCATCACCTGCCGTGCCTCCTGCAAACGCAGGCTCTTCAAATATTGCAGAGGGCTCATGCCGGTCAGCGCGCGGAAGTGCTGCCTGAATGTCGATGGGCTCATGCAGGCTTTGGCGGCCAAGGCTTCCATCGACAAATCCTGCGTAAAGTTGAGTTTGAGCCACGACAACACCCGAGCGATTTGCTGGCTTGGCGATCCCTGCGCGACCAAGTTCCGTAATGTCGGACCATGTTGCCCGCTCAGTAACCGGATCGTGATTTCCTGCAAGATCAGCGGGTAAATCGATGCCATCAACGTCGGCTCACCCAACAGGCTAACCAAGCGACTTACCGCTTCCAGAAGGCCATCGTCCAGTTCAACCACCGATACGGCCCTGCCGCCGGACACTTTCGCCCCAGCGGCGAAATCCAGATCGGCCGCCAGTTGTGAGATAAGCCGGGCATCCAGCGCCAGGCGCACCCCCAGGTAGGGCTCGGCGACGCTGGCCTGGGTAACATAAGACACCACCGGCAGATCAACCGAGGTTATCAGCGACTGTCCAGGCCCATAGTCGAAGATCTCATTGCCAAGCGTGACTCGCTTTCCCCCCTGTACGGTTAGCCCCAACCCCAGCCCGTAGATACAGGGCATCGGCGCCGTGACGGCATTTCTGCGGTAAATCATCAGTGCAGGTATGGCGGTAGGGTAATCGCCATCAGCAGCGGCAATATCTGCCACCAGACTGGCCAGCGTCACGTTGTTCGCTCTGGTGTCGGTCAGCATTGGGTTCGCTCTCGCAACTAAAAAGGGTCAGCAAAAAGTCTATCACCTCGTCACCCTCTTATTGCAGATATCAATGCCAATCCGTTGAATCAGGCAAAAATTGAATCGAATCCGACAAGCGATCCGCACCTTGCTACGGCGATACTGTTCGCCATTGAGACATCGTCTTGGCCCTTCCCCATCACACAGGTTCCATTATGAAAAACGTTCTGATAATCAATACACACCAGTTATACGAAGGCATCTCGTCAGGCGGCTTAAATACGACCCTGCTCGGCGTGATCCGCGACGAGATGGAAACGCGCGGCCATAAAGTGCAGCAGACCGCCATCGCGCGAGGTTACGATATTGCTGAAGAGGTGAGAAAGCACCTCTGGGCCGACATCATTATTCTGCAATCGCCGGTCTACTGGTTCGGCACGCCCTGGATCTACAAAAAATATGTCGACGAGGTCTTTACCGCCGGGTTGATGCAACAAAGCATGCTGGTTGATGACGGCAGAACCCGCCAGGACCCGGACCGGCAATACGGCAGCGGCGGAAAAATGCAGGGCAAAAAATACATGCTGTCGTTAACCTGGAACGCACCGCAACAGGCATTTGACGATAACAACCAGCAGCTCTTCGCCGGCAAGTCCGTCGATGACATCTTCGTCAGCAATACCGCCAATTATAAATTCTGCGGCGCCGATATCGTTCCCGCCTTCTCGTGTTTCGACGTGATTAAATCACCGGATATCAGCAATGACATAGAACGGCTGAAACAGCACCTGACGAACGTGTTCGGCTAAGCTGCGCCGCATTTCCCGCTTCATCATTTTCGACCGCCGGCGATCTCTGCCGCAATCCCCGCTTAAGGCAACTTAAGCGGGCTTTTTGTTGCTCGGCACCATTCACTGCAATAAAACTTTTCGAAGAAATTATTCAACTGAATTTGTAGCAAGTGTGTAGTTTTCTCAATTTAACGAGGTTACAGAATGTAGTCATAAACGATTTCCAATCTCTTTACCTACTGAATAATAAAACAAGAATCATTATAAAAATAAATTTAAAAAATTATTATGTTACGCCAATAACCATCACTCTCGTCAATTAATAATAAAATAATTAGCTATGATTCGTTTTTTATTACCATAAAAAAGCCAAAATAAAGAATTATCCAACGAAAAACACTGAAATATAAAAATAACAAATTGAATTAAGTAACAACAAATCAACAATATTGAAACAATGAGTTACAAGTGATAGTTTTAAGTTCCATCGAGAAAATAAAATTTTTAATTATAACTATTTTGCATAACACCTAGGGGAAACATCAGGATCAGGGAAGTGAGGTTATACAAGAGCAAATTGATTTGAAGAGGATAATTTGACCAAGATTGCATCGAATTTAGAGTTAATGAGAAAAGAGTGGTACAACGCATTTTTTTCTCTAAATATTGATATGCTCGACTATCTTGAAGCTGAATGGTTTTTTTCGACTAACGGCGAAATGTTAGTTTATAAAAAGCACCAACTCAGAAAACTGTCTCTTTTAAAGTCAAAAGATCCAAGATCGATGGATGGTATCAAACGAAAGGAAATTGATGTTCATACCATTACCTTTGATGGGTTAGCATCTATAACTGGGTCAGCCGAAATAATGGAAAGAAATGGTGATATTCGAAAAATAAACTTCATTGAAAGTTGGATGAAAATTAACGACTGTTGGAAACTTCAATTCCAAACTTTTGAAGACAGGAAATAATTAAGTCATCGCCCCTCTTTAGGGGCGTTATTTTAAAGTAAAACCAAGATAAACTTGTAGCGTATTACTGTCTCAGTTAACTACTGATAATATACCTATCGAAAAATATCTGTACTGTACAAGGATATTATAGATACATCACCCACATATTGGTTCTCAAAAAGACAAGGATAGCTGGGCCATGTCCTACCAGGAGAGTTAGAAACTCAGTGCCATTCCAGTCAAATACAATCAAAAAGGAATGACAGAGGAGAGCAGCCGTTCGCCAAGAAAATCGATAAAAACACGCAGTTTAGGCGCCAGATATTTACTGGACGGCCAGATGACCCGGAACGTCCCCTGATGCTCGGTGCAGCTCTCCAGTACCCTTCTCAACTCGCCGCGCCGTAATGCCTCCTGCACCATAAAATCCGGCAGGCAAGCGATGCCCAGCCCAGCCTGTGCTACCTGCACCAGCGCCTCGGTGGTATTGCAGATCATCGTGGCAGGCAACTCCGGCAAGATTTCGCCCGGCAATGGCCGCAACGGCCAGGGCTCAAACCGCCCTGTGGTGGGAAATTTATGCTGCAGGCAGGCGTGACCGAGCAAATCCGCGGGTTTCTCCGGCACGCCGCGCCGTTTTAAATAGTCCGGCGACGCCACCAACACCAGTTCGAAAACGCCCAACCGGCGGGATACCAGCCGTGAATCGACCGGTTCGCCGGTGCGCACCACCGCGTCAAACCCTTCTTCAACGATGTCGACCAGACGGTCGGAAAAATCCACGTCCAGCTCGATATCCGGATACTGATGCATAAAAGCCGTCAACACCGGCATCATCAGCCCGCTGACCAGCGGCAGACTGATGCGCAGTTTGCCGCGCGGCGCGGCCCGGGTATCCGCCAGTTCAAGCTCGGCGGCGGCTATCTCCGCCAAAATGCGGCGGCAGCGTTCAAGAAACAACGCGCCTTCGGCTGTCAACGTCACGCTGCGGGTGCTGCGGTGAAACAAGCGCACTTCCAACCGTTCCTCCATGCGTGCCACGCTTTTACCCACGGCAGAGGACGATACGCCCAATTGCCGACCGGCATCAGAGAAACTGCGCGTTTCCGCGACCTGAACAAACGCCAGAATACCGCTGAGACTGTCCATGATGCCCTCTGTTATTTTGGACGTTTTTGTCCGATATCTATGGAAATTTAGCCTATTTTTCTTCAGTACGGGAGGGATTATGTTGATGGCTATGCAGTGATAACGCTGCGCAGCCCCGTTTATGGGCCTTTCCATTATGTGCAAGATGAAAACTATGACGCAGATAACCTCCACCGCAGACCGCATTGAGATTCGGGTATGGCTGCAATTGCTGGCCGCCTGCCTGACCGGCATTCTTATTCCTTTGAGCTTCACCGGCCCGGCGGTGGTGCTGCCTTCCATCAGCCACTCGCTGGGCGGCACCGCCGTACAGCTGAGCTGGGTGGTTAACGGTTATATCCTCACCTATGGCAGCGCGATGATGGCCGCCGGCAGCCTGACCGACATTTATGGACGCAAGCGCGTCTGGCTGATCGGGCTGGGTGCGTTCACCCTCCTGACCCTGATGATCCCTTACACCCCCTCGGTAGTGGGGATAGATATCCTGCGGCTGGCGCAAGGTCTGGCCGGCGCGGCCGCGTTCGCCGGAGCCATGTCGTCGCTGGCGCAGACCTTCCACGGGCCGGTGCGTACCCGGGTATTCAGCCTGCTGGGCACCACGTTCGGCATTGGCCTGGCTTTCGGGCCGCTGGCATCCGGCTGGCTGGTGGTTACGGCAGGCTGGCAATGGGTGTTTATCGCCACCGCGTTGATTGCCGTTGTGGGGTTTGCACTGGTGCTGTTCGCGGCCATCGAGTCGCGCAATCCTCATGCGGCGGGGTTGGATTGGCCCGGCGCGATCAGTTTCACCGCTGCACTGACATTATTCACCTACGCGATCCTGCTCGCGCCGGAAAACGGCTGGCGCAGCCTGTCGGTAGCCGGTTCATTATTGTTATCCCTGGCGGTGTTTATTGGCTTCGTGCTGATTGAACGGCGGGTGGCGCGGCCCATGCTCGATTTGACCTTGTTCCGCAGCCCCCGCTTTATTGGGGTTCAGGTACTGGCCGCCTCACCGGCATTCTTTTTTGTGGTGCTGATCGTCATGCTGCCGGGGCGCTTTATCGGCATTGACGGGCAGAGCGCATTCGAGGCCGGCAAAACCATGATTGCCCTGGCGGCACCGTTGCTGATAGTGCCCTTTATCGCGGCACTGTTGGCGCGGCGCTTTACCTCTGGCCTGCTCTCCGGCGTCGGGTTGCTGTTGACCGCCGCAGGATTGGCCTGGCTCGGTCATGGGTTAACGGAAAATAGCGGTAACGGCCTGATAGTACCGATGCTGTTGATCGGTACCGGTATCGGCCTGCCCTGGGGATTGATGGATGCGATGGCGGTCAGCGTGGTGGAAAAAGAGCGGGCGGGTATGGCTACCGGTATTTTCAACGCGGTACGTGTCTCAGCCGATGGCATCGCCATCGCGATTGCCGGCGCGGTGCTCGCCTTGCTGATTCAGGGCGGCCTGCTTGACGCACTGTCCGGCGCTGTCGGTACGCACTCCATCACCGAGGCGGCCAACCGCGCGGCGCTGGGCGATCTCGACCACGCCGCCGCATTGCTGCCCGGCCAACGCCGGCTAACGCTGCAGATCTATGATCAGGCGTTCCGCACCCTGCTTTATCTGCTGGCAGCCGGCGCGGCTGGCACCGCATTGCTGGTGTTTATGCTATTGGGCCGTTTACATGCGCATGACGGCGCGGCACAAGAAAGGTAAACGCCAGCCGTCAGGCCCGGTGCTGCGATAAACGCTCGCTGCGATAGAAGCTGAACAAGCACCAGCCCAGAGCAATCAGCGCCAACGGTGCGCCGACAAAGCCGATATTGCCCATGCCCAGGTGCAGGCTAACCTGATTGCCCAACAGCGCACCCGCGCCGATACCGAAATTGTACAACCCGGAGTAGATAGACATCGCGACGTCGGTGGCATCTGGCGCCAGGTTCAACACCTTGGCCTGCATCGACAGGCCAATCGCCATGATCGCCACGCCCCATACCGCAAACAACAGCGTCAGGTGGGTTTCGTCACCGGAGGCTGGCAGCAGCAGCAACAGGCTCACCATCAACAATGCGATGGCACCGATGAAAAAGCCCGACGGGAAACGTTCGCTGAAACGGCTGAACAACAGGCTGCCGAAAATGCCGGCGGCCCCGAACAGCAACAGCATCAAGGTGGTGAAGTTTTCCGACAGCCCGGCCACGGTCTGGATAAAGGGTTCGATATAGCTATAGGCGGTAAAATGCGCCGTCACCACGATAATGGTCAGCATATACAGGCGAACCAGCGCGGGGCGCTTAAACAGGACCGGCACGCTGGCCAGTGAACCGGAATGCTCGCTTTTCAGTACCGGTAGCAGACGCCACAGCAGCGCCAGCGCGAAAGTGGCGCAGACCGCGATGCCGATAAAGGTCATGCGCCACCCCAGCAGTTGGCCGACGATGCGCCCCAACGGCAAGCCAAGCACCATCGCCAGTGCGGTGCCGCCCGCCAGCATGCTTAACGCGTGCGCTTTCTTGCCCGCCGGCGCCACGCGAATCGCCAGCGAGGCGGTGATCGACCAGAATACCGAGTGAGCCAGCGCGACCCCGGCGCGGGAAATCACCAGCGTGGTGAAGTTCCACGCCACGGCGGTCAACACATGGCTGGCGATAAACAGAACAAACACCCCGATCAGCAGTTTACGGCGTTCAATCTTGCTGGTCAGCAGCATGCACACCAGTGAGGCGGCAGCGACGATCCAGGCGTAAATCGTGATGATCAGGCCAACCTGCTCGGTTTGCATCGAGAAGCTTTGGGCGATATCGCTCAATAACCCGACCGGAATAAACTCGGTGGTATTGAAGATAAAGGCCGAAATGGCGAGGACAACCACGCGCAACCAGGCGGTCGAGCGCGAGACGTGGGTGTGTTCCATATTTAACGGGGTCCGGACAGAGGCGAGCAGTAGCGATATTTTAACCAACCGCCGGTTAAAATGCGATATGCGTCACATTTTTATTGTGCTGTATTTTTCGACAACATGCTCAGGCCGGCACCTGGTTTGCTGCCGAACAGGAACACCCATTGTCGGTAAATCTGCCGGACCGCTCCCCCACTTCACCCTGCCTGTCTCAGCACAGGCCGCTACCACTCCCGCATGGCGAAATGCTGTGCTAATCTGTTGAACTCATACCTTTTTTCTCACAGTATTTGATCGCCCGGCAGTCGCACCTTATTTAACGAGGACACCATGTCATTTATCTATGATTGGGCAGTGCTGCGGTTACGCGGTATTTACGATCGCCGCATCTCCGGCGCGCCGGTGCTCGACAGCGATCGCCTGTTCCCTGACGCACAACGTTTTACCGCAGCCTGGCCGCAGATACGTGACGAGGCACTGAGCGTTGCCCAGGATCTGCGCAATATCCCGCGTTTTCACGAGATCATGAGCGAGCAGGCGTCAATCTCCGCCAACGACGCGCGCGACTGGCGGATGTTTATCATGCAGGCCTATGGCCAGCCGATAACCCGCAATCTTGAACGCTGCCCGACGCTTGCCGAATTGATCGCCACCTCGCCGGATGTGCTTTCCGCTTCACTGTCTTTCCTGGCGCCCGGCAAACAGGTACCGGCGCACCGTGGCCCGTTTCGCGGTATTTTGCGCGGTTATCTGGTGCTGTCGATGCCCAAACGGGCCGACGGCGTTCCCGCTGCGGTGCTGAAAGTCGATGGGCGCGAATACCGGTTGAACGAGGGGGAATTTATGCTGTGGGACGATACCTTCGAACACGAAGTGTGGAACGACAGCGAGGAAGTGCGCACCGTGCTGCTGCTGGATATTCGCCGCCGCGATTTGCCCGCCGGCCTGCGTTTGTTGTCCAGCGGCATCATCGCGCTGGTGCGGCTGAACGTACGCTGGATCCAACGCCAGTTCTGAATCGATGGCCGGGAGCCTCCTGGCCCCCGGCGTGACGGTTCAAATCCCGCCCAGATAGGCTTTCCTCACCTCCTGATTGCTCAACAACTCCGCACCGCTGCCGGTCAGACGAATTTGGCCGTTGACCATCACATAGCCGCGATCGGACAGTTTCAGCGCATGGTTGGCATTTTGTTCCACCAGAAACAGCGTCATGCCGCCACGGGTCAGCTCGCGCAGAATACTGAAGATCTGTTTGACGATAATCGGCGCCAGGCCCAGGCTCGGCTCATCCAGCAACAGCAGCTTCGGCCGGCTCATCAGCGCACGGGCGATGGCCAACATTTGCTGCTCGCCGCCGGACATGGTCATCGCCCGCTGGTTGCGCCGCTCCTTCAGACGCGGGAACAGATCGAACATGCGCTGCAAATCTTCATCCACATAGCGGTTACCCAGGGTAATGGTGCCCATCAGCAGATTTTCCTCCACGCTCATATCCGGGAAAATACGCCGTCCCTCGGGGGCCTGGGCGATGCCGCTGCTGGCAACGTAGTGGGTGGAACGCCGGCTGATATCCTCGCCGCGAAACAGAATCTGCCCGCCGCTGATACGCGGCTGACCGAAGATTGACATCAACAGCGTGGATTTCCCCGCGCCGTTAGCGCCGATCAGCGCGACCGTTTCCCCTTCGTTCACCTGCAGCGACACCTGCTGCAACGCCTGGATCGGGCCATAAAACACGTCTACGTCGCGAAACTCCAACATCGCATTGCTCATCCCGCCAGCTCCTCTTCGTCTGCGCCAAGGTAAGCGGCGATCACCGTGTCGTTATGCTGAATTTCTTTCGGCGTGCCTTCGGCGATCACGTCGCCGTGATCGAGCACGATCACCCGATCGGAGATCTCCATCACCATGCCCATATCGTGTTCGATCAACAGCACCGTAATGCCGTGATGCTGGCGCAGAAAACGGATAATGCGGCTCAGCGTCGCCGTCTCCACCGGGTTCAGGCCGGCGGCCGGTTCGTCGAGACAAATCATCTCCGGCGTGGTGCACATGGCGCGGGCGATCTCCAGCCGCCGCTGCTGGCCGTAGGACATCTCCCCCGCCAGCCGGTTGGCGCAATCCGTCAGCTCCACCACCTCCAGCCAGTAGAAAGCGCGGTTCAGCGCGTCGTTTTCCGCCCGGCGATAACCGGGTGTATTGAGCACGCCGGCGATCAAATTGCGGTTGCTCAGCATGTGCTGGGCCACCAGCAGATTCTCCACCACCGACATTTCGCGGAACAGCCGGATATTCTGGAAGGTGCGCGCCAGCCCGGCACGATTGACCAGATGGGTGCCGCCGAACATTTTATAGTAGACGCGCGAACCGAGCCGCTTTGGGTTAACCCAGTCGCCGGCGCGGAATTTCTGCCCCAACACCTGGATAACGTCGGTCGGCCGCTTATGGGTGTTGAGCAGGATCGCGCCACCGGTGGCGCGGTAGAAGCCGGTCAGGCAGTTGAACACCGTGGTTTTCCCGGCACCGTTAGGGCCAATCAATGCGGTGATGGAACCGCGTTCAACCGACAGATTCACGTCGTTCAGCGCCTTGATGCCGCCAAAATGCATCATCAGATGCTCAACCCGCAGGATAGCGTCGCTCATGGCGCCACCCCCTTGCGCGGCGCAAAGCTGGTGCGGCTGATACGGACCAGCCCGCGCGGCCGCCAGATCATCATCGCCACCATCAGCACACCGAACAGCAGCACCCGGTATTCGGCAAAGCTGCGCAGCAGCTCCGGCGCCACCGTGAGCACAAACGCCGCCAGCACCACGCCGATGGTCGACCCCATGCCGCCCAGTACCACGATCGCCAGGATCAACGCCGACTCAAAGAAGGTGAACGACGTGGGATTGACAAATCCCTGGTAGGTGGCGAAAAACACCCCGGCGAGCCCGGCGGTAGAAGCGCCCATCATAAAGGCCGACAGCTTCACCAGCACGTGGTTCAGGCCAAGCGAACGGCAGGCGATTTCATCCTCGCGCAACGCCTCCCAGGCGCGGCCAATCGGCATACGCGTCAGCCGGTGTTTGATGTACAGCACCAGCAGCACCACCAGGAACAGCACCGCATAGATAAAAATAAACTTCAGGTTGGGGTTGTAGGCAATACCGAGGAATTCGTGGATCGGCACGCCGCCGTCCTTAGCCCGCCGACCAAACTCCAGGCCGAAGAGAGTCGGGGCCGGAACCGAAATGCCGTTCGGCCCGCCGGTCAGCGACATCCAGTTATTCAGCACCAGCCGGATGATTTCACCGAACCCCAGCGTGACGATCGCCAGATAGTCGCCGTGCATGCGCAACACCGGGAACCCCAGCAACGCCCCTGCCAGCGCCGCCATCAGCGCCCCCAGCGGCAGCATCGCCCAGAACCCCAGCCCGAGATACTGGTAGCCCAGCGCCAGCCCGTAGGCGCCGATGGCGTAAAACGCCACGTAGCCCAAATCCAGCAGCCCGGCCAGCCCAACCACGATGTTCAGCCCCAGCCCAAGCAGCACGTAAATCAGCCCCAGTATCGCCACCGTCAACAGATATTTGGTGGCGACGAACGGGAACAACAACGCAATCACCGCCATCAGCGGGATTATCCAGCGCAGGCTGGTCTTGGCCCCTATCGGCCGGACATACACCCCGTCATTGCCGCCGTCGAACCGCGCCAGTACCTTGCGCCCCGGTGCCGTTTGCAGGAACAGGCTCAGTAGCAGCCGCCCGGCCATCACCGCGGCAATAATCCACACCAGCCGGCGCGGCTCAAAGTTAAAACTGTAGCCGTTCAGTACGATGCCGACGATCGGCCCGAACACGATCAGGGCGATCAATCCGGCCAGCACGGCGTCCAGCAGGCTGCGTTTCACGTTCAGCCCTTGGTGAACCACTGTTTGCGACATAGTTTACCCCTCAAACCTTAGCGACCATTGGCCGTCCGAGCAGGCCCTGAGGGCGGAAAATCAGGATCACCACCAGCAGCCCGAAGGAGAAAACGTCTTTGTAATCCGAGTTCACCATACCGGCGAACTGCGCCTCCGCCACGCCCAACAGCAGGCCGCCCAACATTGCGCCGGGCAACGAGCCGATGCCGCCCAGCACCGCAGCGGTAAAGGCTTTGATGCCGATGATAAAGCCGACGTAGAAATCGAAGGTGCCGTAGTTCATGGTGATCAACACCCCCGCCAGCCCGGCCATCGCGGCGCCAATCACGAACACCAGGGATATCACCCGATCGGTGTTGATGCCGAGAATCGACGCCATCTTGCGGTCTTGCTGAGTAGCGCGGCAGATGCGCCCCAGCCGGGTGTGCTGGATCACGTAGGTAAGAATGGCCATACCCAGCAGGGACGCGACCAGAATAAACACTTTGGTGTAGGTAATCTGGATTACCCCGCCGTCAAAACCGATGCGGAACACGCCATCCAGCAGCGTCGGGATCCCTTGTTGCCGTGGCCCCTGGCTGATTTGCGCGTAGTTTTGCAGGATCAGTGACATGCCGATGGCGGAGATCAATGGCGCCAGGCGGGTGGAATTGCGCAGCGGTTTGTAGGCGATGCGCTCGATCACCCAACCGTACACGCCGGTGATCACGATAGTAAACACCAGCGTGCCGAGGATCAGCAGCGGGAACGAGTGCAAACCGAAGAATGACAGCAGCGCCAGCCCGATGGCGCACAGATAGGCGGAGATCATATACACCTCGCCGTGGGCGAAGTTGATCATGCCGATAATGCCGTAAACCATGGTGTAGCCAATGGCGATCAGGCCATAAACCGCACCGAGCGTCAGGCCGTTAATCAGCTGTTGCAGGAAGAAAACATCCATAATTTGCAGTCTCGCCTGGAGGGGCCGCAAACGAAGTCCGACGCGGCCCAAGAAAGTATCGGAACGGATCCGCCCAATGCGCGGATCCGTAACCAGTATTTCTCCAATGGATTTCAAGTTGCAGCCAACAACGCTGCCGCTTGAAAGACGCAGGAGATATTAGAGTTGGTGATATTTCCCTTTGTCGTCCCACTGATAGACCACGTAGTCCGATACTTTCAGGTCGCCCTTCTTATCCCAGGCCTTTTTGCCCATCACGGTATCCACGTCGTGCGATTTCAGCCATTCGCTGGCCTTGGCGCTGTCTTTGCCGCCGGTCGCGTTGAAGGCGGCGGCAATCGCCTGGATGGAAGCGTAGGAATAGAGGGTGTAACCTTCCGGCTCAAAACCGCTGGCGCGGAACTTGGCGATGACCGCCTTGCCTTCCGGGATTTGGCGCGGATCGTTGCCGAAGGTCATCAGCACACCGTTGGTGTACTGCGGCCCGCCGGCAGCGGTCACCAACTCTTCGGTCACCACGCAGTCACCGGAGAAGAACTTGGCGGTCACGCCCTGCTCGCGCATCTGGCGCACCAGCGGCCCGGCTTCCGGATGGCAGCCGCCGAAGTAGACCACGTCCGGTTTGACCGAAGCGATTTTGGTCACCAGCGCGTTAAAGTCTTTTTCACCACGTGACAGCCCTTCATACAGCACCTCTTTCACGCCACGCTTGTTCATCTCCGCCCTGGCGGCATCCGCCAGCCCCTGGCCGTAGGTGTCTTTGTCGTGGATCACCGCAATGCGTTTGGCTTTCAGGGTGTTCAGCATGTAGTTGGTGGCGATAACCCCCTGCTGATCATCACGGCCGCACATGCGGAACATGTTGGCCATGCCGCGCTCGGTAATTTGCGGGTTGGTGGAACCCGGGGTGATGGCGATGATGCCAGCCTCGTCATACACCTCAGAGGCAGGCATGGTGGAGGATGAGCAGAAGTGGCCGACTACCGCCGAAACCTTGTCCTGATCGACCAGACGGTTGGCAACCGCCACCGCCTGTTTCGGTTCGCAGGCGTCGTCGCCCTGCACCAGTTTGATTTTTTCCCCTTTGATCCCACCGGCAGCGTTGATATCCGCCGCCGCCTGCGAAGCACCGCGCCAGTACTGATCGCCATAGGTCGCATTCGGCCCGGAGAAGGGCCCGGCAACGCCGATAACGATATCGGCCTGAGCATAAAAAGCAGAACCTAAACAACCGATAAGCAGAGCAGCGAGCGGACTTTTAATGAATTTCGATGACATTGTTGTTTTCCTCAGCACTGTTTTAGCAGAACGCCCAAAGGCGCGGAGCAATCACTTTATGTGTAGACGGGGAAAATAATTTGCGCGAGAGCGCAGTCGCATTACCCGCATTTAGGTAAGCAAAAATCCAGCCATTGTGACGGCCAATACATATTTTCTGATTATTCATCCTACATATCAGTGGGAAAATGGGGGCGATCGCTGGCATCAGGGGGCTGAGCGGGACCTATGCGCTAACCGCGCAGAGGAATTTTTTTGGCATTCAGGCCAGTCGGGAATACCCTTTCACACACTCGCACCATAAACGTGCAATCGCCGGTGCAAGGACAATGGCAGGAATTTTCTGATGACAAACCCCGCAAATGAACGGGATGAGTGCTGAAAAACGACGCAACATGCTCATTCTGACAGCAAACGCGCTTTTTCCTCACTTTAGTGCTTTGACAAACCCACGGCACCCCGCTATTATTCGCCCCGTTCACACGATTCCTCTGTAGTTCAGTCGGTAGAACGGCGGACTGTTAATCCGTATGTCACTGGTTCGAGTCCAGTCAGAGGAGCCATATTAGAGAAGCCCGCTTAAGGAAACTTAAGCGGGCTTTTTGCTTTTGATGTCACTTGATCTGTCTCAAACTGGGTTCTTATCCATCAAATAACGATGCGCTTTTGACGCCGCGCTGGCGACGTTGAAAATATAGCCTTTGTCGTTCTTTAAATGCTTTCAGCCAGGAAGCAATATCACTTTCATGCTGTCCCTCTCCAACAATGCCCAAATCCGCCACAGGGAACGCGCTTCCCAACTCGGCAATGAACACCTCAAACGCATACCCTTCACGGCCAAACTTGCCTGTAATTCCACGGCTAAATCGGTTTTTACCCACGTGTAAGTCGCACCATTCACTTTTAGAGATCTTCCGACATACTGATTATTAGCCGACAATCTGATCTCAGGCCTGATTTAACACAATGCTCACCACATAATTTCATAATAAAATTCAATAAATTATTATGTGATTGTTAGTCATCAGGGATGTTGACTGAATAACCTTGCAAAGCTGGAGGCGTTCGACGAGTTGTCCCCTCATTGGCCGCTTAATGTGAAAGAACCTTTTTTAGTGCCCCCATCCCTTGCCATAGCTATCAAAGATGAAGGTTGTATCCGTCCTAATATTCCCGCCCGGGAACTGTAGTCGCTTTTGAGTCTGGGTATGAAATTCAAGCCCTTTTGTCTCCTGTTTAATACCGTTTCCTTTACCGGAACTACTCAGCAGCGGAATAGGCTCCGATGCTAAAATGTTATTCACGCCAGTTTGCACATCTAAATCGCATTTATCCCAGGTATTTTGAAGGATCTGAATCCTCACTTCATAGGGCTTGTTGCCCATTCCTATAACCTGATATTTTTTGTCTATATAATAAGCCATCGTTTACTCTCCAACACTTTTCTGATTAAAATTAACCTGCTCATTCTGTGCAGATAACGACGATTCACTCAGGAATGCCGGACTTGCGGAATTCATAGGTATAAGTGTTCTGTAAAACATAGCGGAAAAATAATCGATTCTATATCCAGGGACTTATCAGCATTTCTAATCTGATAATTCCCTTTAGTATAGATTTTTATCTAAATTACTCAATCAACACGATAGCAAACCCAATTATAGTGGTACCAACGGCATCATACGTCGCAATCTGGCCGTTTGGAGCGAAGGAAACAAACGGATTTCCCTGACCGGAGCTACCGAGCACAGCATGTCCATGTGGCGTTACGGCCAAGGCATCACTTGGGACACCAATTTCATTAAGCGGCGGAGTCGTTCTGGACTGCGCCACCGGATAATCGCCGCTGTTCCAACTAGTGGTATGCCATTTCCCGTCACTTCCCAGCCATTGAACTGAGAAATTAAACACATACCCACCTTTATTATTTACTGTAATTTTCTGTACTTGCCTCATAGCATTCACCTGTATTTTTCATTATTTAATAAAAGTACATTTATTTATGCAGTGGCATGAGTTTATAGCTCGTGCTTCACTGAAGCGTATCAGAGTTATTTTATTTATCAACAAATCCACACTTAAATTATTAATTACCAAGCTCATTAAATAACGTAAAATAATAATAATAATTTAAAATTAGGACGTGTCTATTAATTGCATGACCTCTGGTAAAACAGTTAGATAAAGGAGGGAATGGAAAAGTGTGGGGTAATATTTTATGCCGCCATAGCTGACGGATATCCGAGTTACGCCAATTTGGCCATCGATAGGTAGATTAAGAGCACGCTATTTATTTGTAATGCACACATTAAAAAAACACTGCAAGTCATGTAACGACATTAACTATCTCTATCGTAACTGCAAGAACTCACTCAGCACCTGACAATTAAATGTCAAATCGCTCTTCATTTTCATTAACAAATGAAAAACGGAGTGTACGAATGGCTATTTTAATGTTTTTAAATTAAAACCATAAAGTTTATATTATTTCATTTTAATATATATCAATTGTAATTTAAAAACCTCGCTTTATTTGATAGTTAAAATCATGCTCAGTATTATTGGACATTACTCTTCAGCGATAAGCGCTACCCCTTGTGAAGAACGAGTGTCTCCTTAAAATGCTGCAGCAGAAAATCGACATATAGACGGATTTTCGGCAACTGCTGGCGGTCAGCAAACGTAAGAATATGCACCTGTCTCGCCAAGGGTTGATACTCCGGCAGCAGAGGTATCAGCCTGCCCTGGCGCAAATCCTCGGCCAGCAACACCTCCGGTTGCATTAAAATTCCCAGCCCATTTAACGCTGCGTTGCGCAGGGCCTCGCCATTATTGACCGCCATAACGATATTGACCGGCACTTTGATTAGTTTACCGCCTTGCTGCAGTGACCATTCACTGCCCGCCAGTGGGTGGGCAAACCCCAGGCAGCGGTGCTCGATCAACTCTTCAGGGTGAACAGGCGTACCCGCGCGCTCCAGATAGGCGGGAGAGGCACAGATGACCGATCGATACGCAGCCAGCCGGCGGGCGACCAACGAATTCACATGCTCCAGTTCGCCCACTTTAATCATGACGTCGATCCCCTCCTCCGCCATGTCCATCGTCTTGTCACTCAGCACCAGATCCAACGTCATCTCAGGCCAGGTGGTGAGAAACCGTGCAGTGACCGGGGACAGTGCATGTACCCCAAATGAAACGGGGCAAGCCACCTTCAACCTTCCTCGTGGGCTCTGGTGCAATGCCAACGCGACCGACTCCGTATCCTCAATATCGGCTAAAATGCGCCGACAACTCTGATAATAAGCACTTCCGAAGTCAGTCAGGCTGTGCCTGCGCGTCGTTCGGTTCAGCAGGCGAACGCCGAGATGTTTTTCCAACGCTTTAATGTGCAGCCCGACCATAGTGCCGCTCAGTCGCATTTCTTCGGCAACCGCACTGAAACTGCCACGCTCCACCACGCGCACAAACACCGACATGCTTTCCAGTTTGTTCACAATTACCAAGTTTTTCTTGTTAAAGATTAAACTATAACGCTGTTTATCAACTCCTGTTAGCGAGTTTTAATTAAACCTCACTCAGACAGGAGAATGAAAATGGTGACGAATCCAGAGTTGCGCGAAAGGGGTTTAGCGTTGTTTACCAAGTTGTATGGTGATGGTGCCGGGGAAGCATTACGCCAAGATATGGCCGATCTATGCCCCGACTTTACAGATATTTCAATAGAATGGGCAATGGGCGGCATCCTTTCACGACCCGGCCTGGACGCCATGACGCGGGAGCTGGTCGTGGTCGCGTCCTGCGTCACCCTGGGCCATACCGTTCCGCAACTGCGCGCGCATACTCAGGCGGCACTGAATGCCGGGGCCAGTCGTGAACAAATTATTGAGGCCATCCTGCAATTGTTGTTTTATGCCGGGGGTGCTGCGGTACGTAATGCGTTGGTTAATGTGCGCGATATTCTGAACGCGCCAGCGCATAGCGGAAAATAAACTCCGACCTGAACAAGGTATGCATGTGGAGCCCCCTCAATCTTTCCCCATCGGCGCCAGCAAGGCGCCCTCTTTAAGCATCAAAAAAAGCCTTTCCGTTTGCTGATGACGTCACCGCACAAAGGCTCTTTTGCTTTTTGCCCCCAACATTTGGAACAGCATCCAAACTATTCCCAGCACTACCACGCACGCCCCTACCCATGCAGTGCTCGCCAACCCCGTGATTTCCAATGCAATCCCTCCCAGAATAGAACCTAAAGCAATGCCGCCGTTAAACCCGGCGATATTCAGGCCCGCCGCCACTGCGGGTGCCTGTGGCGCATGTTCATGAGACAAGCCAATCACCCGAGTCTGAAGCGCAGGCACCGCTGCGTAGGTCAAAGCGCCAAGCAAGCCGATAAGTATCGCCATGAGCGCGACCGATACGGCTGACGCCCCGATGGCAAGCAATACCACGGCCAGCCCAACCAATATGATCATCACTGCATAATCCGCACCTTTGCGGTCAGTCAGGCGCCCGCCCCAAACGTTCCCGATTGCCGCCATCACGCCGTATCCGAGCATCAATAAACTGCCGGTACTTTCATGGACCTTAGTGACGTGCAACAAGATGGGCGAGATATAGGTATAAAGAGCGAACGAACCGGCGTAGGCCAATACGGTAATACCGGCGCCGGCCAGGAGACGCGGATTAAACATCGCCTTAAGGCCGTCCAGGGCGTTGGCCTGGTTCGAGGCATCGTTGTGGTCAGTCGGCATGAGCAACAGCAGGCCCAGAAAACCCATCGCACCGCTGACGGCAACAGCCATGAAAATCACCGGCCAATTGAAAAGACTGCCGAGATAAGTCCCCAAAGGCACCCCAAGGGCCAAAGCCAGCGTCAGGCCGCCAAAAACGACAGCGACAGCGAGGCCAGCACGATCACGCCCTACCAACTGCGTCGCTACGCTGGAGGCCACGGCGAGAAACACGCCGTGGCCCAACCCTGAAGCGAAGCGAGCGACCAGCATCGGCGTCAACGAATCCGACAGGCTCACGATGGCATTGCCCAGGGTAAACAACGCCATCGCTACCAGTAACAATCGCTTTCTTGGCCAACGCGTGGCAAGCGCAGTCAAACCCGGCGCGCCAATCACCGCCCCCAAAGCATAGGCCGTCACCGCCGTCCCTACCTGGCTGACGCTGGTATGAAGATCTTCAGAAATATTGGACACCAGACCGATGGTGACGAACTCGGTGAACCCCAAAGCGAAGGCACACAGCGCAAACACGTAAATAACGAAAGGCGTACGTTCACTCATACTTTATTCCCCCCCATCGGCATCCGTTACTTCTGTCGACCCTTTTCTGTCATGAGGGGTCAATACGAACAAAATGCGTTTTGTCATTTCTTGATTCCTTTGAAATAAATGCGCGTGGCCCCGGCCATCACCTTGAGCAATACAGACCGGGCTAACCTCATCAAAGTCCATCTTGGATGATTTGATTTGCACTTCAAAGTGTCTAAAATCGACAAACACTTTCTCCAAAAAAGGCCAAATCCATTGCGCAATGACGATCTCGCCGTCTTTTTGCATGTGGTCGACCGCCATAGCTTTTCCGCTACGGCACGAGACCTGCAAATTTCCCCGAAGGCTGTCAGCAAACAGATTGCGAGGCTGGAAGGCGCGCTTGGAACCACCCTGTTTGAAAGGAATACGCGTAACTTACGCATTACGGACGAGGGTCGCGCCATTGCGGAAAGGGCCCGTGTAGCCTTATCCGTGCTTGATGAAGTTAAAGAATTGGCTCGGGGCGGCAGTCAGGAACTGACCGGTAATATACGTCTGACCGCCCCAGCTCCCTTCGGGCGGAAATTTGTCGCGGCGGCGATCACGGACTTCAGCCGGTTACATCCCAGAGTGGGGTTTGATTTACGCTTGTCTGATCAAATTCAGGACCTGTATAGCGGTGATTTGGATCTGGCAATACGCATGGGGGAATTGGCCGACTCAAGGCTGCTTGCTCGCCGGGTGGCCGATAACCGCCGTATCCTGGTCGCGTCCCCCGCCTATATCAAAGCACATGGCAGCCCTCAAAGCCCCGAAGCGCTGAAAAACCATAACTGCCTGGTGTTTGCCTACCCAGGATTATTGCAAAACACCTGGCGGATACAAAAAAATGGCCTTGAAGAGGCGATCGTTATCGATGGCACGCTAAGCAGCGATAATGGCGACGTGTTACATGAATGGTGCCTTGCCGGGTTGGGCATTTCCCTGCGTGAAACCTGGGACGTTCACGAAGAATTACGCAGCGGCCATCTGATACGCGTACTGGCCGGCTGGGAGGGCGTAGCATCGAAGATAAGTCTCGTCCGGGCGCGAAGAGAACCTGTACCGCACAGACTCACCGCCTTCAGTGATTTCTTGCTTGAACGGTGGCGGCGAGCGCCCTGGGATGACGCCTGACTGCGCAGTGCCTATCGAATCGGCTCAAAGCAATCCACAGGATGCAGCAAAAATGTCGCGGACGATGAATGCAGAATACGGCAATAGCCGGTTATTGATCATCTCTCGTCCGCATCTTTATATTCTGGTGCAGAACGTGCGCGGTTCTCATACATAACTCGGTAGGTATAGCGATTGCACCTGGCGACATGCCGGAAGCCACCTGTTCGGCTATCGAATATCTTGAATCAGGTGGCACACTCCGCCAGCAAGAACACCAGCATCACGATTCTACCCAGGACTTCTACGCACGCAGGAGAGGTTCAAACACCTTGCCCCTTTCAGTGGCCGTGAATGGGTTGGCGTACTCATGCCGAACCTCCGTGAGCGGGTTCGGGAAAGATAAGCGGTTCAAGCGCCCGGTAAATATCCCCGTGTTTGACCAACAGCCGGATGGCCAGCATATCCGGATACATTTCTTCATCGCTTTGTCTGAACGCCACCCGCTGACGCACCAACGAAAGCACCCTTTCGGTGCCCGTGGACGCCCGCAACGGCCGGTAAAACTCCACCGCCTGCGTGGCGCACAATATTTCTATCGCCACGATATCGATGGCATTTTCGACGGCATCGATGGCATTACGCGCCGCCGTGACGCCCATAGAAATGTGATCCTCCTGTCCCGCGCAGGTGGACACGGTATGCACGCTGGCCGGTGCCGCCAAGGCTCGGTTTTCCCCTGCCAGCGCGGCCGCAGCGTAAGGCGGGATCATCATTCCTGAATGCGCCCCACCGTCCGCCACTAAAAAGGCCGGTAAGCCGCTGAGATGACTGTTGGTCAGCCGATCGGAACGCGCCTGCGAACCGGTACTGAGCTGGGCAATGGCGATCGCCAGCGCATCGAGACACAACGCAACCGGGGCGCCATGCCCGTTGCCGCCCGGCAGCACATTCAGTTCCCCGTCTTCAACCATAAACACCGGATTGTCAGTGACAGAATTGACCTCGGTGGTCAGGGTTTTCTGGCAATAACTCAGCACATCACGCACCGCGCCATGCATTTGCGGGATACAGCGCAGGCTCAAGGCATCCTGAACGCGGAAATCGCGGTATCTGTCCAGGATCTCGCTGTCACGCAGCAGGCAGCGTAAAATCCGCGCGGTTTCCTGCTGCCCGTCATGCGGCCTCAGGGCATGCAAGCGGGCGTCATAACCACGGATATTCCCTTTGAGCACCTCCAGGCTCATGCCTCCGGCGGCGTCCGCCACCGGGATGAGTTCCCGGAAAGCTTCCGCTGCCAGACACCCGAGCGCCGTAATTTCGTAGGTGCCGCTGACCAGCGCATGGCCTTCGCGCGGGCCGGGAATACGCAGGGCAATGCCCGCCCGCTTCAGCGCTTCGCGGGCAGGCAACAGCTCGCCCTGATAGTACGATTTTCCATAACCAAACACCGACAGTCCGATGTGCGCCGTGGCAATCAGATACCCGACCGACCCCTTACCGGGCGACCACGGGATCACGCCCTTATTGAGCATATCCGCCATGGTCAGCACCAATGCCGGGCTGACGCCGCTGAAACCCTGTAACAGGGATTTAATCATCACCGCCATCATCGCGCGCACTTCATGCTGTGCCAGTTCTGGCCCCACCCCGCACGCATGACTTTTCAGCATATTCAGTTGCACATCAGAGATTTGTTCCGGCGATAACCGCTGCGTGACCAGATCGCCCACGCCGGTGGTCAACCCATAAATCACTTTATTTTCGGCTATCGCCTGTCTGATTTTCTCGTGCACAATCTCCATGCCGTCTAACGCTGGCGGTGAGAGCAACACCTGTGCGCCGTAAGCAATATCAACGATGTCGCGGATCGAGGTTTCAGCCGTGCCTAAGGTGACCGGTTGCGTCCTCATTTATTCAGACCGTGTTGAGTCAGCCATTCTTTCGCTACCGCATCGACGCTTTCGAAATTCGCCAGTTTGCCGTTCATCACGATCAAATCGCTGGTCGTCAGCTGTGCGGAGACGGCTTTGAGCGTGGTTTCGACCACATCGCTGGCTTTGTCTTTCGCAATCAAGGGCACGATATTTTGCGCAGGGAACAAGTGTTTGGAATCTTCCAGCGCCACCAGATTTTTGGTTTTAATGGCCGGATCGGTTGAGGTCATATCCGCCACCTGGATCTGATTGTTGGTCAGCGCAGACAGCGTCAGCGGGCCGGCAACATCAAGCACCTTAAAGTTTTTGAAGGTCAATCCGTACACTTCGCTCAACCCTCTCACGCCCTCACGGCGGGTTTTCCATTCTGCCGGGCCGCCCAGCACCAGCGTTTTGGCGACCGGAGCCAGATCGCTGATGTCTTTCAGGTTGTATTTCTTCGCGGTTTTTTCCGTTACTGCCAGTACATCGCGGTCCTGCGCAGCTGAAATATCCAGCATCTTGATTTTTTCCGGCAACGCTTTGGCCAGCGCCGCGGCCACATCTTCGGAAGAGTGAGCCTGTGTTTTTTCGTCGAGATAACTCAGCGTGGCACCGCTGTATTCAGGGATCAGGTTGATGGAACCGTCGAGCAACGCGGGCATGTAAACCTCACGGCTGCCGATATTGAGTTTGGTTTCCACTTTGACGTTTTTAGCGGCCAGCGCCTGCTCGTAAATAGTGGCAATCAGTTGGCTTTCCGGGAAGTCTGCGGAACCGATGATAAGGGTTCCACTGGCATCAGCAGAGAGAGCCACAGGAGCATGCACCACGGCGGCAGAAAACAGGGCAACGGCAAGCAGATTTTTCAATTTCATTTTTATCAGACTCCGGAATGAGTGAGTAGATGATTCAGCTATTCGATAAAGGCAGTGTTTTTTTACGGCGGCGTTCACGCTGCCGTATACCTGGTGATACCGTGAAACGAATTAAAAAAGAGAAAAATACATCGACCAGTAACGCCAACATTCCTACCATAAAAGCCCCCGCGACCATCTGCGGATAATCGTTCTGCGCACGGCCATCAATAATAAGACGCCCTAACCCGCCGAGAGAAACATAAGCCGCAATGGTGGCGGTCGAAACGATTTGTAATGCCGAGCTCCGGATGCCGGATAATATCAGCGCCAGCGCACAGGGGATCTCAACGGTCAGCAGTAATTTCCACGGCGAATACCCCATGCCAATGGCTGCGTCAATAATTGCCGGATTAATTGCCCGAATACCGGAATAAACGCCCATCATGATCGGCGGTAATGCCAGGATAATCAGCACTATCAGGCAAGGCACAATAAAGGCCAGATCGGATTCAAATACCGGCCCGAAAAGAATGACCAGTAAGATGATCAACCCGAAGGAAGGCAGCGCACGCATGGCATTCGCGCTGCCGATTAATAACGTCGCGCCTTTGCCGGTATGCCCGACATAACATCCCACAGGAAACGCGATAATCACCGCAACAAACAAGGCTTCGATGCTGTAAACCAGATGCTGGAAAATCAACATCAACAGTCCGTCGTCATTGAGCCAATGACCAGGGTCGAGCAACCAGTTAATCATTTCGCATTCCTTTTCGGTTGCCAGGCGGTGATTTTATTGCCGGTGCGCAGCACCAGATTATCCAGCAGCAGCGCCAGCACGATGCACAGGAAAATACCGGCGATAATCGGCGTCAGAAAATGCAGTTGGAAACCCTGGGTAAATAACGCCCCCAGTTGCGGCATCCCGACCAGCGCCGAGATGGAAACAATACTGACATTCGACACCACCACCACGCGCATGCCGGCGGCGATCACCGGCACCGCCAGCGGCAGTTCGACACTCAGAAATCGCTGTAGCGGCCGATACCCCATAGCCACGGCGGCCTGATGCGTGTCTTGCGGGACAGAATCCAACCCGTCGCAAACCGTGCGAATCAACAGCGCGAAGGCATACAGCGTCAACGCCACAACGACATTGACGGCGTCCAGAATTTTGGTGCCGAGCAGCCCCGGTAACAAGACAAACAGGGCCAGTGAGGGAATGGTATAAAGCAGCCCCAACAGATTAAGAATGCCGTCCTTAAACTTCCCGCAGCGGTGAAGTAAACCGCCCACCGGAATGGCCAATGCCAGCCCGATCAAGACAGGAATGATGGACAGATAAACGTGCCAGCCGAGTAACGTCACTATATTTTCCCGCTGCTGAAACAACCAGTCAAAGCGCATGGCATTACCTCTCGGCGCGGGAGTGAGAAAGCGAAAATACCTGTTCGATATTCGCCGTGCCGATGAAGCGTTGTTGTTCATCGACAACAATACCGCGCTGACAGGGAGAACTTAATACAGAATCCATTAACTGCCGCAGCGTGCCATTTTTTGGCGCAAAGGTGCTGCCAAGATTAATGTCTTCCGCCTCTACCGTGGTTTTGTTTTGCTGCACATCATACCAGCCGACCGGGCAATCATTTTCCACCACCAGCACCCAGGACTCATGCCCTGCCACTAAGCGGGCTTCGCTGACCGACATTCCCGGCGCAATGACTTTCTCTTTAGCCAGCGCAATATCTTCAGGGATCATGTCAAAAGAAAGCTTGCGGTATCCGCGATCGCGGCCGATAAAATCGGCGACGAAAGCATCTTCAGGTTCGTTCAATAATTTGACCGGCGAGGCAATTTGCGCCAGACGCCCTCCGGGACGAAAAACCGCCACCTGATCGCCTAATTTCATCGCTTCATCAATATCATGGGTAACCATGATGATCGTCTTGCCGATTTCACGCTGTAAACGTAAAAACTCCTCCTGCAACTGTTCACGAACCACCGGATCGACGGCGCTGAAAGGTTCATCCATCAGCATGAATTCAGGGTCGGAAGCCAGTGCGCGGGCGACACCGACCCGCTGCTGCTGGCCGCCGGACAACTGCCACGGATAACGTTCCGCCATCGCCAGCGACAGCCCGACCAGCTCCAGAAGTTCCAATGACTTTTTACGCGCCGCCGTGCGCGTTGCCCCGTTAAGCAGCGCGGTGACGGCGATGTTGTCCTGCACCGTTTTATGCGGAAACAGACCGGCATTCTGGATCACATAGCCAATCTTGCGGCGCAGTTTGACCAGGTCCATCCCTGCCGTCGGTTGTCCGTTGAGCAAAATACTCCCCGAAGAAGGCTCGATTAGCCGGTTGATCATGCGCAGTAACGTGGTTTTTCCGCAGCCCGAAGGCCCGACCAGCATGGTGATTTTGCCTGTCGGCGCACTGAACGACAGCCTGTCTACGGCCACCGTGCCATCGGGGTAAAATTTGCTGATGCTCTCAAATGAAATCATTACGTTTCCTGCCCCATTACGGACTGTTGTTAACCGTCGCCTGCCTTTCATCTATTCGCAGACCCGATATGTACTAACCTGTATGTACAAGCTAGCAAGCAGGATGCCAACTTACCAAAACAGGGTGATACCGGCGGTTTTAGGGGGATGGGCTGTGCCGAGAGGAAAAAATGAACAAAAGAGGGCATCTCTTGCCCCAAAAAAAACCACTCGCACCATTAAGGTGCTTGCAGGGGGGCAGAGAGAGGGCCTGCACCCGGATTACCGTTGAGGATCCTTGCCGATGCAGGCTTGCCAAAAATGACGGGTTTTTACGAAGACGATGCCGTTAATTTTCCCCGCAGCAGAAACAATAACAGTGCGATCAGACAGGCCGTTGCCTGTATGCCCCCCAGCGTTGTGACCGCGGGGAACGTCAGCACCGAGCCGAGCCAGGTTGTGATTGCCGCCGCCCCCATCGTAAGAAAACCCAGTAATGCGGATGCCAGGCCGGCCTGTTTCCCGAAGGGCCCCATGGTGATTGCCGTTCCCAATGGATTGGCCAACCCCATTCCCCAGAGATACAGACTCATGGACAAGGTATACCAGGCCAAGCCTGGAGTTTCCGGCCCAATCAGCAACAGGCTTCCCCCCAATAATGCGGTGAAAATACCTCCCGAGGTAATGACTTGCGGGCCATAGCGGTGCGCAAGGCGCGGTGCCGCCATCCCTGCGGCAAAGACCACGAACACGGTGGCGGCAAAATACAGCCCGGCCTGTAGCGACGACAAGCCTATCCCGTTCATCAAAATGGCGGGCGCGGCACCGAAAGAGGCAAACAATCCGCTCATCAACAGGCTCATCGACAATGCCGGAAGTATAAATTTCCCCTCCACCAGCAGCCTGCCGTACGCGAATATCACACTCGGCATCGAGTGCGGTGCGCGACGCTCAGCAGGATGCGTTTCCCCCAGCACATTGACGTAAAATACGGCGACAACGAAGGCGGCAATGCCCACCAGTATGAAGATCGCTCGCCAGCCCAACGCCGTAGTCAGCACGCTCCCCACCAACGGCGAGAAGCCCGGTGCGGCAGCCGCTGCGATCATGGTCAGCGACAACGCGCGCGCCAGCGTTTCGCCTTCAAACAGATCACGCGCAATGGCGCGGGCTAAAACCGCTGCCGCGCATACGCCCAACGCCTGGATGATGCGCCCGACGATCAGCGTTTCCAGCGAACCGGCGAGACCGCCTACCACCGTACCCACGATGAATATTGAGAGTCCCCCCAACACCAGCTTCTTGCGTCCGTATCGGTCAGCCAGCGGGCCGACGACCAACTGAGCCAGCGCGAAGGTGATAAAAAAGCTGGAGAGCGTCAGACCAAGCTCACGCGCTGACACCCCAAGCTGCTCGCCGATATCCGGAAACGCAGGAAGGATAATGTTGGTGGACAGTATGCTAATGGCAGAAAGGCCGGCCAGTAACGCGACGATTTTACCTGTTAGTTGCGGGCCTTCGGCCGAAGGGATAGCCGCCCTCATTTCAGTGGGCGTGTTTTCTGTACTCATGGTAATCCCTCGCCGGGAGTGGCCGGCGCGTAAACACCCTCAGCCTTCATCATCGGACCCTTTCGTTTTGCGGTAAACGTCTACCGACACGTCAGGGCTTTGTGGCCATAACGTGTCGGTAGGTTATTCGGCGAGCGCCACCGCGGGGATCGCGCTCCCCGTTATGACTTATGCCAATGTCGGCTTGTCGGTTGGCGGCGTGTTGTCCGGGCGTATCTTGAACCAGATGGCATACATCGCCGGCAGGAACACCAGCGTCACGATAGTTCCGCCAAAGGTCCCGCCAATCAGGGTGTAAGCCAGGGTGCCCCAGAACACCGAGTGGGTGAGCGGGATAAACGCCAGAATGGCCGCCATCGCCGTGAGCAACACCGGTCGGGCTCGCTGAATCGTCGCCTCGACCACCGCATGGAACGGATCCAGCCCTTCCTGCACGTTGTGATGGATCTGCCCTATCAGGATCAAGGTATTACGCATCAGGATGCCCGACAGCGCGATCAACCCCACCAGCGCATTGATGCCAAACGGCTGGTTGAAGAGCAGCAGCGTTGGCACCACCCCAATCAGCCCCAGTGGCGCGGTGAGGAAGACCATCACCATCGCCGACATCGAACGCACCTGCAGGATGATGATCAGCAGCGTCATGGCAATCATGATGGGGAACAGCGGTACCATCGCCTCGGTCGCTTTGCCCGACTCTTCAATCGACCCCGCCTGCTCGATGCGGTACCCGGCCGGGAGTTGGTCGATAACCGGCTGCAACGCTTTCGTGATCGCCGCGGACACATCCGGCGGTTGCAGGTTTTCGGCTATGTCGCCCCGCACCGTAACGGTCGGGGTACGATCGCGCCGACGGAGAACGGGATCTTCCATGCGTACATCGACATCCCCTATTTGCGACAGCGGAATGCGCTGACCGGCAGCCCCCACCAACGTAAAGCCGGCAATTTTTTCCGGGTCAAGCCGGATATCCCCCGCGGCACGGCCCATGACCTGCACCGAACGGATATCTTCACGCACGGAGGTGATCGGCACACCCGAGAGCAGGAACTGAAGTTGCTGGGCGACCGCCGTTGAGGTCAACCCCACGGCCTGCAAGCGGTCCTGATCGAGCGTGAAATGCAGCGTCGGCACCGGCGGGCCCCAGTCGGAGTTGACGGTCCTCATCATCGGGCTGGCCTGCATGATCGTCTCGACCTGATCGGCGATCGCGCGCAATAGCTCGGGATCCGGCCCCATCACGCGATAGGCAACGGGGAATGGCGAGTACGGGCCAAATACCAGTTGCGTGACCCGGACACGCGCTTCGGGTGCCAGCCCATCGGCCACTGCCTGGCGAAGACGAAACTTGAGCGCCTCACGCGCGTCCGGGCTGTCCGTCAGTATGACAATCTTCGCGAATGACGAGTCGGGCAACTCCGGCGCCATCGCCAGATAAAAACGCGGTGACCCCTGCCCGATATAGGACGTGACGATTGTTGCCTCTTTCTGCTTTTTCAGCCACGCCTCGATCTTGGCCGTTACGGCGCTGGTCTGTTCAATGGCAGTGCCATAAGGCATCTGCACTTCAACCAGCACTTCCGGGCGGTCGGAGGTGGGGAAGAACTGTTTTTTCACCAGTCCCATGCCGAGAATGGCCAGAGTAAACACGGCAATGACCGTGCCCGCCACGACCCATTTCCGGGCGATGACGCGCGTCAGCAGTCGACGAAAGCGGTTGTAATTGCGGGTGTTGTAGATGGCCGTGTGCCCACCCTCAACCGTTTTGATTTTCGGCAGCATCTTCACGCCCAGGTAAGGCGTAAACACCACCGCCACCACCCAGGAAGCAATCAGGGCGATGCCCACGATCCAGAACATGTTGCTGGTGTACTCGCCGGCGGTAGACTGAGCGAAACCGTTGGGCATAAAGCCGACGGCCGTCACCAGCGTACCGGCCAGCATCGGGGCCGCCGTGTGGCTCCAGGCATAGGCCGAGGCTTTGATACGGTCGTAGCCCTCTTCCATTTTCACCACCATCATTTCGATGGCGATGATGGCATCATCCACCAGCAGCCCGAGAGCCAGGATCAGCGAGCCGAGGGTGATGCGGTCAAAGTTCTTGCCGGTGGCCTCCATCACCACGAAAACGATAGCCAGCGTCAACGGTACCGCCGCCGCAACCACCACGCCCACGCGCCAGCCCATGCTGACGAAACAGACCACCATCACCACGAGCAACGCGACGAAGAACTTGATCATGAACTCGTCGACGGATGAGCTGATGTTCACCGACTGATCGGTGACTTTCGTCAATGTCATGCCCAACGGCATGCCTTCATTGATTTTTGCCGTCTCCGCATCCAACGCCTTGCCCAGATCCAGGCCGTTCCAGCCCTCACGCATCACGATGCCCAGCAACAGCGCCGGCTCACCCTGATTGCGCACCAGGAAGGTCGCAGGATCTTCGTAGCCACGTTCGACCTTCGCCACGTCCGAGAGTTTTAACGTCCTTCCCTGAACCACAATCGGCGTATCGCGGATCTTCTCCAGCTTGTCGAAGGCACCGTCCAGGCGCAAAAAGACCTGCGGCCCATGGGTTTCAATCGAACCGGCCGGCGTAAGCACGTTCTGGTTGTTGAGCGCGGAGAAAATGTCCTGCGGGGAGATGCCCAGCGTGGCCAGCCGGTCATGCGAGAAAGAGACGAAGATACGCTCGGCCTGCTCCCCGACGATATTGACCTTCTTTACCCCTGGGACATGCAATAAACGCTGGCGCAACGATTCGGCATCGCGCACCAGCAGGCGCTGCGGTTCCCCTTTGGCTTTCAATGCAAAGAGCGCAAAGGTCACGTCCGAGAATTCATCGTTGACCATCGGGCCGATCACGCCCGCCGGCAGATTCTTGGCCTCGTCGCCGAGTTTCTTGCGCGCCTGATAGAATTCTTCCTGCACCTGTGAAGGCGGCGTGCTGTCCTGCAGCGACATCATGGTAAAAGCCAGGCCGGGCCGCGTGTAGGTCTCGCTGCGGTCGTACCATTTGAGCTCCTGCATGCGCTTTTCAAGCGGCTCGGCCACCTGATCCTGCATTTCCTGCGCGGTGGCGCCCGGCCAGGCAGAAATGATCGTCATCTGCTTGACCGTAAACGGCGGATCTTCCGCACGCCCCAGCTCGAAGAACGAAAGAATGCCGGCCACGGTAATCAGGATGATAAGGAACAAAGTGATTGAGCGCTCGCGAACGGCGAGCGCCGAAAGGTTGAACCGCCCTTCGCTCATGGCCGGCTCCCGGCGACGCTGGCATCGCTCTGATTACCAAGACGGACGGCTTCGCCTTCGTGCAGCAAATGCGCGCCCAAAGCCACCACCCGTTCACCGGGCTTGAGGCCGCCGGTCACCCTGGCCGCATCGTCGCCCAGGCCAAGTACCTGAACCGGCCGCCACGACACTTTGGCAGGCTGGCCGGAAATGCCCCACACGCCCGGTCCTTTGCCCGGATCATAGAGAGCGGCGATAGGCACCTGCAGCACCTGCCCGGTTAACTTGCCTTCAGCGATGGCGAGGGTAACGGTGGCACCCAGCGGTGCGCTCGCAAGCGCCCCCTCCAGCACATACCTTGCCTCAAAGGTGCGCGTCAGAGGATCGGCCGCATCGGAGAGCAGGCGCAATTTTGCGGGAACCGCCGCCGTATCCTTGCCGTATAACGTCGTCAGGGCCTCGCTCCCGATAGCCGGGCGCAACGTTTCAGGCAAATGTACGATGGCTTCTCGCTGCCCCGCCCGCGCCAACCGTACCACCGGTTGCCCTGCACTGACGACCTGCCCCGGCTCGGCCAGGGTGTCCACCACCACGCCGTCTGCGTCGGCCAGCAAGACGGCATAGCCCGTCGCATTGCGCGCCACGTCGGCCTGTGCCTGCGCCGCGCTGAGCTCCGCTTTGGCCGTATCGGCAGCGGCCTTTATCTGATCGTAAGCCGAAGCCGAGATGGCCCCTGAGGCAACCAGACCGCGATAACGCGCTTCGTCATCGGTAGCCTGTCTGGCGCGCGCCCGTGCGGCGGCGACCGCCTGCTGTTGGGCTTGCGCCTGCAGGCCAAGATCGACGGGATCCAGACGCATCAGCGGCTGACCGCGTTTGACGCTTTGGCCGGTATCGACCAGACGTTCAAGTATTTTACCCTGCACCCGAAAACCGAGATCGCTCTGAACGCGGGCGACGACGACGCCGGTGAAGGCGCGGGAGGCATCGACGGCGCTCTTCACGGTAGCCGCCCTCACCAGAGGAGGTTGGCTACGCGGATCGTCGACGCTGGCAGCGTCGCCGCACGCCACCAGGGCGAAAGATAACAGGCAAACAGCAAAGGGGGCGGATTTTAGCCGGAGCATGGGTTCCCTTAATTAATGAACAGGACGGTAACCGCATTCTCCAACCAGTGACCAATAATGTCAATGGTCACAAATTTTAAGGCGCCATGCTGCGCAGTATCAATGCCGACAGAAGTACCGCCGCCACCGGCGCATTCTCCAGGTTATTTTGCAGTTGGACAGGGCAGATGTAGGGCCGCAGCACCAGGGAGATCGCCAGTGTCGCTTCATCCAGCGGCGTTTTGCGCTCGAACTCCCCCGACTGCCTGCCCTCGAGCAGGATGTGCTGGATCACCTGGCACAAACGTTCTTCATACGCCACCACCGAAGGCCAGCGTTCGCGGGCGGCGACGGCAGCGATGTCGTAAAGCTTGCGATCGTGAAAAAACAGGTCGCTGCCTGCTTCCGTCAACGCTTTGAAAAGACGCCTTAATTTTTCCGAGGCCGTCGGCGCATCTGCGAGCGCCGAATTGACAATCTCCATGATCATGGCCAGCCGATTGACGCAGATCACCTCACCAATTGCCTGTTTGGAATCGAAAAATTTATAGATGTAAGCCTTGGAAAAACCAATCGCCTTGGCCAAGTCGGACACGGTGGTTTTCTCATACCCAAAGTGCCCGAAGTGCTCTGTGGCGGCTTCCACGATCTGATCGCGAACGCTGTGATCCAATGGCCCTCGCGGGGAAAGTGCATTCATGTGTTTAGTCATTTTTCTAGCTTAGCTCGATGAGCACTGATTGACAACAAGTGACCATTTGGTAATGTAGTCACCATTCTGCTTCGACTCAAGGAATCCCCATGTTTCCCCTCCGTACTCTTGCTCTGGTTGTGAGCGCCGTCTTACTGGCGGGTTGCGCGGTTGGACCGGATTACCAGCGCCCGGACGCTCCACTCTCGGATCGTTATCAGGCCCAATCCGCCGTCCAACAGAGAAACGCCGCCCGGCCAGCCAGTTTTGCGGTCTGGTGGGAAGGCTTTGACGATCCCTTATTGAGTGACCTCGTTTCAAGCGCACTCGCGCAAAATCTCGATCTGGCTCAGGCAAGCGCCCGGATGGCGCAGGCCCGCGCCGGACTTGGCGCGGCGACAGCGGCGTTGCTGCCGTCGGGTAATATCAGCGGACAGGCCACTCGCGCCTATCAGTCGGTCGAGACTCCGCTTGGCCAAGTGCTCAGCTCAACCCCGGATTATAATCGCTATGGCAATAGCTATGAAACCGATCTGAACGCAAGCTGGGAGATTGATGTTTTCGGGGGACTGCGACGCGGTCGCGAGGCCGCACTGGCTGATTATCAGGCCTCCGAGGCGGGTGTTGCCGCAACCCGCCTTGCCGTCGCGGCCCAAACCGCCGATATCTATATCACCCTGCGCGGCTTGCAAACCCGGTTGGCTATCGCAAACAAGCAAGTCAGTACGCAACAAGAGCTACTGGACAAAGTGCAACTCCTTCACAGCAAGGGGCTGGCCGCTGAGTACCAGGTCCGCCAGACCGAAGGATCCCTTGCGCAGGTTCAGGCAACGGTGCCGGTTCTCCAGACCGGGCTCGACGCCGCCATGAACGCGCTGGACGTCATGCTCGGCACCCCGCCCGGCACTCATCGCGCTCAGTTGACTACGCCGGGCGCCATTCCGCAGGCTCCGCAGATCACCTCCACGGGCACCCCCGCCGATCTGCTGCGCCGCCGCCCCGACATTATCGTGGCCGAACGTCATCTTGCCGCGTCCAGCGCGCGCATCGGGGTGGCCGTCAGCGAGTACTATCCGAAGTTTTCGCTCAGCGCATTACTCGGCAGCGCAACGGCGGTGACGAGCGGCAACCTGTTCTCCAGCGGCGCCAGCCAATCGGCAGGCGTATTGGGGCTGCGTTGGCGGCTCTTCGATTTCGGTCGTATCAACGCGCAGATCGATCAGGCGAAAGGCCAGGAGGCCGAAGCGCTCGCAGCTTACCGTCTGTCGGTGTTACGCGCCACCGAAGACGTCGAAAACGCCTTCTCCGCACTGATCAATCGTGAAACACAAGCAGCAATACTGACCGGGGGTGAAACGGCCCTGGCCAGCGCCAGGCAATCGTCTTTCGTTGCCTACCGGCAAGGGACAGCCAGCCTGATTGACGTCCTGCACAACGATGAAGCCTTGCTGCAGGCCTCCGACGCCAGGGCACAGGCCCAAACGGAATCGGCGCGCGCGGCGGTCGCTACGTTCAGGGCGCTCGGGGGCGGTTGGCAGCCTCCGCAAGCCGGTGCAATGACGCAATGAATGCTAAGAATCCTCGTCCGCAACAAGTGCGGTAATTGCACTGTCGTGACTTCTCCGCACCGTAAATGCGGCTACAGAACAGAGACTGATCACCGGAGCGTTGTTAATGAAAAGGATGGGGATTCTGGACGTTGACGAACTGACCGAAAAACTGGTCAGGGGAATGTTTCTCGCCGTTCCTGAGGCACAGATATTTCTTGTCTCTGGCAACAATGAACGGGCGCGCAGGCTGGAGAGAGAGCTACCCTGCTGGACTCTGGATCATTACCAGGATGTCGTCGATGAAGCTGACGTTATTATTACCGGTGTGAGCCGACATGCTCTCAATGAAATCGCAAACCAGGTGCACCTGCGCAGCTCGCAAACGCTGGTTTCTCTGGTTCCGGGGATGGGTTCTCAGAGCCTGCGAGATCTGTTCAGGCACGCTGACTGCGTCAGATTGATGCTGACTTTCGCCGCTGAAATCAACAAATCGAACGTGATCCTGACGGCCGCCGACGAAGAGATCCAGGACCTGTTTTCCCGATTGGGCCAACTGACCGTGCTCCCCAACGAATCGGACTTTGATTTGGCGACGGTAAGCCTTTGCATGAATGGGTGGTTCTACTTCTTCGCCGAGGGCTTGCAATGCTGGCTTGCCGAGAAAGGCATGGCAGCGGAGGTTGCCCGTCGTCTGGTACTCGGCGGGTTGAAGGATTGCGCAGAGTATGCGGGCCATAACGCCTCTATCGCCTTGGGCGATCTGGGTAATGATATGGCCTCTTCTGAGCGCTTAACCCTACAGGGGCTGGAAGTGCTTGCCCAAATGCAGGCGCTTAATCCCTGGCGTGCTGCGTCAGAAACGGTTTTATCGGTCGTGCAAAAAACCACGCCGCCCCAATAAAGCGGCGCATCCTTGTTAGGGTTGGGGGCAACGAATTCCTCTGTAGACTTCACAATCACATCACATTGCCTGTGATCCTTCATCCATGATCCGCTGCTTCTCCTCAGCCCAGTCGATGAGCGCTTCCATCGCAGGCCCCAGCGCAATACCCGTAGCGCTCAGAGCATATTCAACCCTGGGCGGCACTTGCGGATACACCGTCCGTGTGACGATGCCATCGGTTTCCAACTGCCTAAGCTGCTGAATCAGCATCTTTTGATTGACGCCTTCCACCAATCGCTCCAGGTCAGAAAAACGTAGCGGGCCTTTGGCCGCAAACAGTTGGCAGATGATGATGATTTTCCACTTGCCTTCCAGCACCCGCAGGGCCTCGGTGGTCGCCGCTGCCCAGGCCAGCCGGCGTTGGGGATCCTCACAGTTCCAGACGCGTTCTTTCTTCATACTTACCTTTTTGGGTGTTACTTACTTTTTGGTGTGTTCTTGCAAGATTAACATGTACACCATAAAGTGGCCACACGCTCAATCCCCTAATTCTAGAGAGGCAAAAAACATGGAAATTGGCATCATCGGCACGGGCAATATCGGCGGTACGCTGGCCCGCAAGCTTAACGCTGCGGGCCATCACGTACGCGTAGCGAACTCCAAAGGCATTCAGGGCGTCCAGAACTTTGCCGATGAAATCGAGGTCACTGCGGCGGATGTCTATGGTGCGGTGAAGGGAGCGGATGCGATCATTGTGTCGATCCCGCTGCCTGCACTGGCATCGCTGCCAAAGGATCTCTTTGATGAGGTACCCGATACGGTGCCGCTGATTGATACCAGCAACTATTATCCCGGCTTGCGCGATCCCCGCATTCCGGAAATCGATAACGGCATGACTGAAAGCCTATGGGTATCGCAACAACTTGGGCGCCCGGTGATCAAGGCATTCAACAATATTCTTGCCTATTCGCTTGCGGAGCTCGGAACGTCAAAAGGCTCACCATCGCGTTTGGCGGTTGCCGTCGCGGGCGATGACGTCACGTTAAAACAGATTGTTATGACGTTGGTGAACGACACCGGGTTCGATCCGGTCGATGCGGGTTCTCTTGAAGCGTCCTGGCGGCAGCAACCGTCAACACCGGCCTACTGCTGCGATTACGGTGTGGAAAAAATGAAGAAAGGCTTGGCCGCAGCCATAAAGGGTGAAGCGGCACAAAAGCGCGATCGGTTGCCTGAACTGTTCGGCCAACTGGGTGCCAACCCGACTCATCAAGATATCGTGGCCCTGAACCGCTCGCTCTATCCGCTTATCTAATGACAAATACGGGTAGGCAAACCTAAATCAGGAGCCGCACCCGTTCGAAAATCCGGCGGTCTTCCTGCCGTGCCGAGCGGGTATGCAGACGCAGTTGGCGCACCAGAGAGTCAATCAGAGCATTCGCCGCCGCGCTCAGGATGCTGTTGCGACGGGTGACGATATTCAGCCGCACCGGGTCGCAGCTTTCCCGCAGCGTCAGCGGCATCAGGCGCCCGGTAAGCTGCGGCAGCCCGGCCAGCGGCGACGGGCACCAGGTGCACATGTCCGCCGACTCCACCATTGCCTGTAGCATGCCAAGGGAATGGGCGTGGATGATGCGATGGGGATCAAGCTGGGCGCCATGGCGGCTGAACAGTTGGCGGACCAAATCGTCATAGTTTTCCGGCGTGTAATTCAGCACCCAGTCCTGTTCCAGCAGTTGGTGGACCGAGGTGCTTTGGCTCAACGGATGCCCTTGCCGCACCATCACCGCCGTTTCGTAGTCCAGCAGCGGTTCACAATGAAACTCCTGCGGCGCCATAGAGGCCGGCAGCGGCGTGATGGCGAAATCCATCGTGCCCTCTCGCAGTTGCGATTGCGCGTTGGCCATCAGGCTTTCAAACAACTCCAGCTTGACCTTGGGCATTTTTTTGCGAAAAGCCATCACCGCCGGCGGCAACACCGTCAGCATCAGCCAGGGCGTTATCGCCGCTTTTACCTGATCTTCCGCCAACCCACGCAGACCCGCCATCTCCATGTTGGCCTGTTCCAACTGGTTAAGCACCAGCCGGGCGTGAGCCAACAGCGTTTTGCCGTAAGGGGTAAAACCCAATCCGGCCGGCGTGCGGATCAGCAACGGCAGTTCCTGCTCCTGTTCCAGTTCGCGCAGGGCCCGCGTGACCGCCGCTTGTGAAAGCCCCAGTTGCCGCGCGGCACCGCGAATGCTGCCGCTGTCGGCGCTGGCGACCAATGCTTGTAACTGATGCAGTTTCATCGCGCCCCCTGACAACCAAAGATTGTCAGCATAACCGAACGGCGGCTCCCCGGCAAAAAGGTTGTTTGCTAGTCTCGAAGACCCCCTGCTTTCCGGCTGTCGACCCGCCGAAAATCGGAAACTCACTCTGGAGACGGCGATGCCAAACCCGCTTGTTTTACCTGAAATAGCCGCTGTTAAGCACGAAATGGTCGCCATTCGCCGCCATATTCACGCACATCCCGAATTGGGCTTCAACGAGTTCGCTACCAGCGATCTGGTGGCGAAACTGCTGGCCGAATGGGGTTATCGGATTACGCGTCATGTAGGACAAACCGGTGTTGTCGCCACGCTGCAACGCGGCACGGGGAAATCGCTCGGCTTGCGTGCCGACATGGACGCACTGCCGATCGAAGAAGCCACCGGGTTGCCCTATGCCAGCACCCATAACGGCGTGATGCACGCCTGCGGTCATGACGGCCACACCACCATGCTGCTGGCGGCGGCGCGCTATCTGGCACAGCACCCTTCGTTTATCGGCACCCTGCACCTGATTTTCCAGCCGGCGGAAGAAGGCGGCGGCGGCGCCCGAGTGATGATTGAAGACGGGCTGTTCGATCGCTTCCCTTGTGATGCCGTGTTCGCCATGCATAACGTTCCCGGCTTCCCGGTCGGCCAACTGGGTTTTGCCAGCGGCCCCTTCATGTGCTCGGCCGATACGGTCACCATTACCCTGCACGGCCAGGGCGGCCACGGCGCAGTGCCGCAGCACACGGTCGATCCGGTGGTAGTGTGCGCCGCCATAGTGATGAGCCTGCAAACCATCGTCTCGCGCAATATCGATCCGCAGGAGACGGCGATCATCACGGTTGGCGCGATCAACGCCGGCAAGGCCGCCAACGTGATCCCTGCCAGCGCCCAAATGACGCTAAGCGTGCGCGCACTGGATGCCGGAGTGCGCCAACGGTTGGAAAGCCGCATTACCGCGCTGGTCACGGCCCAAGCCGCCAGCTTTGGCGCCACAGCGGACATCGACTACCAGCACGGCTACCCGGTGTTGGTGAATCATGTGGCAGAAACCGAGCTGGCGCGTTCAGTCGCGGAGGAATGGGCCGGCGAAAGCCGGGTTATCCGCCAAATGAGGCCAATTACCGCCAGCGAAGATTTTGCTTTTATGCTGGAAAAATGCCCCGGCAGCTATATCTCAATCGGCAACGGTGAAAGTACGCCCGGAAATGCGCTGCATAACGCCGGTTACGATTTTAACGATGAGTGCCTGCCCATTGGCGCCACTTACTGGGTCAAGCTGGTTGAGCGCTTTTTGGCTTAATGTCCTGACTTGACCGCCACAACGCTGAGGAAAATGAAATGAAGACAACAATGAGTCTGGTTTTAGTCTTGCCACTGGCGTTAAGTTTTGCGGCCTTTGGCGGGGGGTTTAGCGGTAAAGTGATTAAGTTGGGCGTAGACCCGACCTATCCACCGCTGGAATATAAAACTCCGCAGGGTGTGCTGACCGGTTTCGGCGTCGATATCGCGCAGGCGATGTGCGATCAGATGCAGGCCAAATGCGTTTGGGTCGAGAGCAGTTGGGACGGGATGATCCCCGGGTTGCTGGCGAAAAAGTTTGACGCCATAGCCTCGTCGATGACCATCACGCCGCAGCGTCAGGTGCAGATTGCGTTTTCAAACAAGGTTTCCAACGCCCCGGCGCGGCTGGTGGCCCGTAAAGGCAGCGATCTGCAGCCCACCGCGGCTTCGCTGAAAGGCAAGTCGGTTGGCGTGCAGCAGGGTTCCAGCCAGGAAGCCTACGCCACGGCCCTGTGGCGAACGGCCGGCGTCAACGTGGTGTCCTATCAGAGCCAGCAGGAAGCCAATGAAGATCTGATCAATGGCCGTTTGGATGCTTCGCTGCTGGCCAGCGTCAGCGCCGGCGAGTTCTTCCATACTCCGGCAGGGAAAGACTTTGCGTTTGTCGGCGCCGAACTCAATGACAGCAAGTATTTTGGCATCGGCGACGGTATTGGGCTGCGCAAAGAGGACACCGCACTGCGCGACGCGTTCAATTCTGCGCTGCAAACAATCATTGCCAACGGCACTTACAAGAAAGTGAATGATAAATATTTTGATTTTGACGTCTACGGCGCAGGCCAATAACGCGCAAAACGGCGTTGGGCTAGCGGTTCGGCGCAATAACAGAGACGAGCGGGGAAACTAAAAGGGCCAGGCGAATGCCTGACCCGATAAAACCTGTTACTTCACTTCGCCCATAGCCTTCAGCTTTTTGGACAAATCACGGCGCTCTTTAGACAGATCGGCATTTTTGATGATGTAGTCATCAACGCGATCTTCATAGTCGCTACGCATGTTGGCAATGATGCCCTGAACGTCTTCAATGCTCATGCCTGGCTTGATGTACTCACTCAGGTTGTCGAGCAGCAGCACACGCTTCTGGTTATCACGGACTTTCTTCTCGTTGTCGATAATTTCGCGCTGCAGCTTATTTTTACGGCGGAACATACGCACAAACTCCAGAACGTCCTGGAAACTCGGCTTATTTGCATTATCCATCTTCATACCCTTGCTTTAGTAATACACAGATTCATTTGCTTACGGCCACAATGACACCAAGATACAGGTTTGTGGCGGTCAGGCACAACTCTCATTGCCTTATCTTACCCACTTTAACCGCCTGACAAAAACCCGAAGCGCCTGCTTCATGATCTGACCCCCTAATCGTGACCGGCAGCGGTACAAACCTTGAGCAGATCGCCCAGTTCTTCCAACTGCTGCGTCAGCTCCATGCTCAGCCAGACATAGCCATAGATCGGTGCTTCACCGTGCTGAACAACGCTGGCCTCCTGCATCAGGGTTTTCAGTTCGGCGGCGATTTCGCTCAGTTGCCCCACCGCCGCCTGCTGTTGTTCCTGGGGGCCGTTGTGCATCATTTCCGCCAACGATTCGAGCGAACGCAGCGTCAACAGTTGCGCGCTGCGCAGTGTTTTGGCATTCAGCATAATAAAATGGGTTTCGCGCGAGGCCCAGTAAGCGTCCGCCAGCAGCTCAAGCGTGCACACCAGATTGCGGCTCAGCGTCTGTACCGCTTCAAATACCGTTGTGGGAATGCGGGTTTCTTTGCTGCTGGGGACGATCAGACCACGTAACCTGACCACCTGGCTCAGCAGATCTTTCAACTGCGGCTCCAGCCGTGGCCGTTCAATCATGTTCGGCGAGAGATAGGCGCCGTAGATTTTGCCTGCGCTCTGCAGGCAATCGGCCAACTGCATGCGCCACAGGATATAAGCGCGCTGCGGATAAATACTGCTGAACAACAGCGCCAGCAGCGAACCAAAAATCACGTCGCCGCTGCGCCACAGTGCAGTATGCATATCACCGGCCCCGGCACCGCAGACTACCGCCAACGTGATACCCACCAGCAAGGCCATATAGGGCCGCTTGCCGAGCGTCAAATAGCCGCAGAAAAACATCACTACCCCGCACCACGCCAGCATCAGCGACAGCGAGTAAAGTTCAAGATACAGGGCGATCAGGCCGGAGACGGCACCGAATACCGTGCCGGCAATGCGCTGCAACGCCCGCTGCAACACGTTGCCCCAAAATGAGATCGGCCCCATCACCACCACCAGGGTGATGAGCGGCCAGGTGCCTTCCGGCACCTCGAGCAGGCGGATCAGCAGGAAGGTCAGGACAAACGCCAGCCCAATGCGCAAACCATGGACGACGCGGTAATGCCGATAGGTCAGTCGTTCAAAAGGCGATATTTTTCTGTCGAGGCGCACAATGCATCCCGTTACCGATGACGAGGAAGAAGCTTAGTTTAGCGGAGGAAAGCGGGTGGAGAAAAGGCGGATGAGGCGTCCCCCACCCGCAGGCGAACCTTAAGCGGCATATTTGTCCACCAGCGCACGCAGAATGGCGGCGGTTTCCACATCCATTACGCCGCCATACTGCTGCGGGCGGAAATGCAGTTGGAAGGCACGTACCAGTTGGCGATAGCCTTCAGCATCGGTCGCAGCCGAGGTGTCGTAACCGTATTTGGCGAACAGCGCCAGCAGTTCTCGCTGCGTGGGAATGCCCTGGCAGTGATACTCACGCTGGTGATGCTGTTTAACCGCGTCGTCATACCAGGCGCCTACGCCGGCCTGATGCAGTTGACGCCACGGGAATTGCGGGCCGGGATCGCTCTTGCGGCCCGGCGCTATGTCCGAATGCGCCACCACGTTGATCGGCGTGATATCCGGATAGCGCTGCAGGATATTTTGCGCCAGCTGCGTTACCGCCGCGATCTGCTGCGGGTTAAACGGCGGGAAAGTAATGTCTTCGCCCTCGCCGCTTGCCAGATTCACGATCTCAATGCCAATCGCCGTATCGTTGAGATTATTGCGGCTACCCCACTTGCTGACTCCGGCATGCCAGGCCCGTTCATCTTCATCTACCAGGTTGAAAATACGCACGCCGCTAAAGCCGGCCGCCTGATAGGTTTGATCTTCCGGATCCGGCACCAGGTAATGGGCACTGACCGATTTTCCGGTCAGTGATTGCACCGAATCGGCAAAATTCTGCGCCGTGTAATGCAACACCAGAAAACGCACGCGGTGGCCAAAACCGGCCACCGAACGGTAGCTATTGTAATCAATACTGAACATCGTAGATTCCTTCTTCTCTGTTGGTCTTCATTAGCACCTTATCGTCATGTAGGGGTCGCCCCTACACTGCCTGCGTGAACGCTGTCCACTCTTTTAGATTTAGCTAATTGCTAAATTAAACGCAAGCAGTTTTTAGCAAAAACGATATTTACCTTTTTGCTAAAGAATGCAATCATCCGACGATGGAAACCAAAGAAATAAGACGCAATAATTTGCGCGACCTGATGGCCCGCTACGCCCGGCAAGGCGTTAACCAGAATGAGTTTGCGATACTGGTTGAGTCCTCCGCGCCGACGCTAAGCCAAATCACCGGTGAGAAATCCTCCCGCAACCTGGGCGACAACCTCGCCAGGCGGATCGAGGCCAAACTGAACCTGCCGAAGGGCTGGTTTGACGTTTTCCATGAAAAACAGCTGGTGCGCCCTTTCGATAACGTGGCGGCAGAGTCGGATTTTCAACCTGCCCGCCTGAAACCGGTGGTGTGGGAAGATACCGAACAAGACAAGGAAGAGTTTGTGGAAATTCCCCTGCTGGATATCGATTTCTCAGCCGGTGATGGTTGCTATGAAATCGTTGATCGTGAAGAGTTCTCACTGATCTTCCGCCGCTATTATCTGCACAAGATGGGGGTGGCGGTGAATGCCGCGCGGATCATCCGTATCTCCGGCTCCAGCATGGAGCCACGCCTGCAGGACGGCGACGTGGTGGGCATCAACACGGATGACACCCGCATCCGTGAAGGTAAAACCTACGCTATCCGCCACGGCAATCTGCTGCGGGTGAAGGTCTTGATCGAGCAGCCTGACGGCGGCGTGACGATCCGTTCCCTGAACCGGGAAGAATATCAGGATGAGCATCTGAGTTATGCGCAGCGTAAAGACCAATTGGTGGTGCTGGGCCGCGTTTTCTGGTCTTCTTCATCCTGGTAATGGCAAAGATATCCCCGATAAATTTCGTCTGTAGCCAGGCGAGCGATTCGCCCTGACTTTATTTGAAATCCACCACCATTTGCTGCTGGATCGATAAACCGCGAGTGGACTGTACGCAACAGGCAATGTAGTCGGTAAAACGCGGTGGTTTCGGCATACCCAGTTTAAGGATTTTTTCGTTGCTGAAACGAACGTTGAGCATGGCAAATGAGCCATACAGGCGCATCGCCTTCAGCATCAGCCGCTCGTTGCACGGCCCGAAAATATCCTTTAGCTGCTTGCGCATTTTCAGCAACGCTTCGTAACTGACCTGTGCATAACGATCGCCAAGCGGCGGTTTCTCCAGCGCGGCGGCAATGGCGCTATCGATATCCGCGAAACTGACGCTGCACTCTTCCCCTGCGGAGATGTGGTAAACGTCATTATCCAGCGCTTCACTGTTCAGTAGCATTACCATCGCATCGGCGCAGTAATCAACCGGGATCACATCGATATTGTCCTGCAACGAGCACATAAACTTGCGCAGCATCAGCGCCATGCTGAACACCCAAAAAATACTGCTGGAAGGTTGGCAGCCAAGGCGAGTATGCCCCACCACAATGGAAGGACGGGCGATCACCAGCGGCAGTTGCGGGCAGCGTTGACGCATCAACTGTTCAATGGTGGATTTGGACCGGGTGTATTCCACCAGATGCTCGGCGGTTTCTTCAAACTCTGCGCTTTCTGCCACCAGTGAACCCGGCTCAGGCGCACAAGACATGGCGGTGCCCACGTGCAGAAAACGTTTCAATCCTTCCACCTGCGCCATTCTTTCGGCAAAGGCCAACGTGCCTTCAACATTAACCTTCCAAATAAGTGGGTTATTGCCAAATGACGCTACTGCCGCACAATTGATAACGTGCGTTACATTGTTAATACGTGTGTCAGACAAAAAATTAGCAGGCTCACTTAAATCGCCCAACAATATATTTTCTATCGTGATTTTAGAAAATAACTCAGCATCAATATTAAATTTCTCCATATTAATACGAATGCGATCTAATCCTTGCTGCGCGCTTTCGGCACGCACTAACAGCAGATAGTTAATTGACTGATTTTCATTCAGTAATTTCTCAAGGACTGCACCACCAAGAAAGCCGGTAGCGCCGGTCAATAGCAGCGTTTTCATAATATGTACCCACATTGGCATTGAATGTCGCTAATTGTATGCGGAGATAATTAAACGAATATTAAATGGAACTCAGTAGCTCTGTGTTATCTTTTCTTAATATTGTCTTAAGGAATATCCTGAAACACCGTTACGGTATTTTGTAACACATTCAATAAAAAACAATCCGTATTAAACAACGCCGTTTATCGACCATTGATACAAGCTCTGATTTAATTTACCGGTCAATACCTTTCACTTTTATCGTCAGGAGTTTCTATGAGCTATAACCAAAAAGCCTGGTTGAGCATTTTGGTCCTGTGCAGCGTTTTCTGGCTGGCGGTGTTCGGCAGCGTTCTTTCGGTCAATCGGGTCGTCGAACGTGACCATCAACAAAGCCAGGAGGCGCTCACGGCGCAAACCTCACATAGCTATCATGCCACTGCCGCATCTGGCCACAGCCTGCAGGCAGAGTCGCGGGCCTTGTGAGACTCCCCCCTGAATGGGGTAGGGACAAGTACCGCTAACGATCCTATGATGCCCTTTAGTTCACAGGGAGAAGAATATGGGTCGAAAGCTGGATAGCTTACCGCAGGCAGAACGTGAAAGAATTGAAGCCGATTTACTCGCACTTAGCGTCATTTATAACGAGCGTTATGGCATTGCTTCCAACGCCATCAGCGCTGAAGAACAAGTCCCCGACCACTTACGCCCCTACTTTCATCAGCGCCTGAACTACTACCGCAATGCGTAATCCTTCGCATTTGGGCGATTAACGGTAACGACCGCTTGGCATCGTGCATCCCGCCGTTACAATAGAGGCATATTCCCTACGCCAAGTGAGAGATGCGATTTTGAGCAGTAAGGCACCGGCCACATTCTACATCCACGATTACGAGACCTTCGGCAAAAGCCCATCGATGGACCGCCCGGCGCAGTTTGCCGGCGTGCGTACCGATATGGATTTCAATATCATCGAAGAACCTCTGGTCATTTACTGCAAACCGGCCGACGATTACCTACCCGATCCTGAAGCGGTGATGATCACCGGTATCACGCCGCAACTGGCGCTGGCCAAAGGCGTTAACGAAGCCGACTTTGCGCGCGAAATCCATCAGGCGTTCAGCGTGCCGGGCACCTGTATTCTGGGTTACAACAATATCCGCTTCGATGACGAAGTCAGCCGTAATATTTTCTATCGCAGCTTCTATGATCCCTACGCCTACAGTTGGCAAAACGGCAACTCCCGCTGGGATTTGCTTGACGTGATGCGTGCCTGCTATGCGCTGCGGCCGGAGGGCATCGTTTGGCCGGAGAACGAAGATGGGTTCCCCAGTTTCCGCCTGGAACATCTGACTCGCGCCAACGGCGTCGAGCACGAGCATGCCCATGACGCCATGTCGGACGTTTACGCCACCATCGCCATGGCCAAGCTCGTGAAGCAGGCGCAACCGCGGCTGTTTGATTTTCTGCTGCAACACCGCAACAAACACAAGCTGAACGCCTTGATCGATATCGCGGAAATGACGCCGCTGGTGCACGTTTCCGGGATGTTCGGCGCAGCGCGCGGCAACACCAGTTGGGTATCGCCGCTGGCCTGGCACCCGGACAACAAGAATGCGGTGATCATGTGCGATTTGGCCGGCGATATGACCCCGCTGCTGACCTTGAGCGCCGACGAACTGCGTGAACGCTTGTATACCCGCCGTGAGGATCTGGCGGCCGACCAATCCCCGGTGCCGATCAAGCTGGTACATATCAATAAATGCCCGGTGCTGGCACCTGCCAAGACGCTGCTGCCGGAAAACGCCGAGCGATTGGGTATCGACCGCCAGGCCTGCCTGCAGAATTTGCAATTGCTGCGCCAGAATCCGCAAGTCCGCGAGAAGGTGGTGGCGCTGTTCGCCGATGCCGAGCCTTTTAAAGCCGTCGACGATGTGGACGCCAGGCTGTACGACGGTTTCTTCAGCGATGCCGACAAGGCGGCGATGAGGATCATCCAGCAAACCAAGCCGCAGAATCTGCCGGCCCTGGATCTGACCTTCAGCGATGGACGCATGAAAGAGCTGCTGTTCCGCTTCCGCGCCCGCAACTACCCGAATACGCTGGATGACGCCGAGCAGCGCCGCTGGTTGCAGCACCGTCAGGAGGCCCTGAGCGCCGAACGGGTGCAGAGCTACGTGCTGCAGCTGGAATCACTGTATAACCTGCACGAAGGCGATAAAGAAAAGACTGCGCTGCTGAAAGCGCTGTTTGAATACGGCAAAGAGTTGGTGGGCTAATAAAAACAACAAAGGGCGCAATGCGCCCTTCAGACTGCTGACAAAGCCCGTTATTAGGGAGAGCGTGCCGAAGGGATCGTAGCGGCTTGCCCGCCGACCAATTTGCCGGGAGCAAATTGGAACGACTTCATGTCGGCCCGCAGGGTGGGACACACGGACGTGTCCCATAATGGCCCCTCGGTGCGCTAGGCCCGGGTATCTCGGGTTCAAAGACAACTTTGTCATCAAAATCAAGGGCGCAATGCGCCCTTTTTAATGATGTCCGGTTAAGCTTTATGCCACGTCTTCACTGGCCTGCGGCACCGGAAGACGGAAGCTGCGGGTCACGAAAGCCAGATAAATCAGACCAATCGCCGCCCATACCAGCCCCAGCGTCATTGAGCTGGTTTCCAGATTGAGCCACAGCGCACCTACGGTCAGCGCACCCAACACCGGCAAAATCAGGTAGTTGAAGGTGTCTTTTACGGTACGGTTCAGCTTGTCGCGGATATAGAACTGCGAAATCACCGACAGGTTCACAAAGGTGAACGCCACCAACGCACCGAAGTTAATCAACGCCGTCGCCGTCACCAGGTCAAACGACACCGCAGACAGCGCAATCACGCCGACCAGCAGTACGTTCAGCGCCGGGGTACGCCATTTCGGGTGCACATAACCGAAGAAACGCTCCGGGAATACGCCGTCGCGGCCCATCACATACATCAGGCGCGAAACACCGGCGTGCGACGCCATACCTGAAGCCAGTACGGTTACGCAGGAGAACACCAGGATCACCGACTGGAAGAACTTGCCGGCCACGTACAGCATGATTTCCGGTTGGGACGCGTCAGGATCTTTGAAGCGCGAGATGTCCGGGAAGTACAGCTGCACGAAGTAAGACACCACAATGAAGATGATGCCGCCGATCAATGCCGTCAGGAAGATGGCTTTCGGGATCACTTTCTCTGCGTCTTTGGTTTCCTCAGACAGCGAGCTGATGCCGTCAAACCCGAGGAACGAGAAGCACAGAATGGTCGCACCGGTAATCATCGGCACCACGTGCGCATTCTCAGACCAGAACGGACGGCTGCTGATCAGCGTGCCCGCGCCTTCGCCGTGGGAAATACCGTTCACCACCAGGCAGAGGAACACGATCATGATCGCCACCTGCACTACCACGATGATGGAGTTCAGGTTCGCCACCAGCTTGATGCCGCGCAGGTTGAAAAGGGTCATCAGCGCGACCAGCGCCGCCACGAAAATCCATGAAGGCACGCCCGGGAAGATGGCTTCCAGGTAAATTTTGGCCAGCAGGATGTTGATCATCGGCATGAACAGATAGTCCAGCAACGACGACCAGCCCACCATAAAGCCGACGTGCGGGCTGATGGCTTTCTGAGCATAGGTATAAGCAGAACCGGCGGACGGGAATTTCCGCACCAGTTTGCCGTAGCTCAATGCGGTAAACAGAACCGCCAGCAGAGCAAAGGCGTACGCAGTGGCGACGTGACCATCGGTCAGGCCGGATACGATGCCGAAGGTATCGAAGATGGTCATTGGCTGCAGGTAAGCCAGCCCCATCATCACTACCGGAACTAAAGTCAGGGTTTTACGCAGTTGTGCGCGTTGGGCTGGAGCAGCGCTGATGATGTTATCGGACATGACGCAGCCCCCCCTTACCTTCTGCCTTGCGGAGCGTAGACACGCCAAGACTTAAGGTTGCGGGGAAACTTCGCAACGTGCGACTGAATTCAAAAAGAAGGGGATTGGAAGCTGGATAACGGGTCAAGATGGCCTTGACTGCTCCATAATCGCTGCGACCGCAGCGGAAACCGGCGGGCGCCGGCGCTAAAGTGAAAAATTGCCCCATCTTTCTTATCCTCATGAGTCACGACCATAAAGTTTTGTTTGATCGCGCACGAAACTATTTATCTATCCGGATCGGTGTCCGGCCTCGCTTGGTGTATGAAACGCACAGTTGTTAGAACACAAATGCAAAAAAAATAACCGACGCTTTAAAACGTCGGCTATCTGCATTAGTCATATTTTGCACCAGAAAGCGGCCGGATGACAAGATCCGGAAACCTTCTTACACAAATTCTTTTGGCGATTGTGCTCAAAACCCGCCCGCAAGGCGAATTATTCCGCTATCAATCCGCTTATCACCAGAATATTAACATTCAGTTTACCCAGGCTCAGGCGTTTTTCAACATCCAGTCAATTTCGGTTTCCGTTACCAGCCGCTCAAACTGCATCAGCTCATCCATCTTGCAAGCATGATAAACCTGCGCAAAGCGTTCGCCCAGATACTGCGTCAGCTCATGCTGGTGCTCAAACTCATACAGCGCATCGCTTTGTCGGATCGGGAACGGCAGCCCTTCCTGTTCCAGTCCGTTGCCGGTCACTGGCTCAGGCAGCGGCAGCTCGTTGTCCAGGCCGTACAAGATCCCAGCCAGAATCGCCGCCACTACCAGATAGGGATTGGCATCGGCACCGGCGACACGGTATTCCACCCGGTGATTCTCCGGATCGCTGCAGGGAATGCGCAGCGCGACAGTGCGGTTATTATGCCCCCAGGAAGCCTGGGTAGGCACATACATCCCCGGTTGGAAACGACGGAAGGCGTTAATGTTGGGGGCCAGCAGCGCCATGGAGGCAGGCATCAAAGTGATCATCCCGGCCAGCGCGCGGTGCAACAGCGGCGAGTCTTCGCCATCCGCATCCGTAAACAGATTCTTGCCGTCACCGTCCAGCATGCTGATATGCACGTGCATGCCGCTACCGGCGTACTCCTCATAGGGCTTCGCCATAAAGGTCGCGTGCAGATGATGATTTTCCGCCACCAGCCGCACCAGGCGTTTCAACGACAGTGCATGATCGCAGGCCAGCAGCACGTTATCGGTATGGTTCAGGTTCACCTCGAACTGGCCGGGCGACGCCTCCGCCACCGCGCCGTCCGCCGGCAACCCCTGCATCTGCGCCAGAGTGTCGATGTCGTTCAACACCTCAGCGAAATGATTCAGGTTATCCAGCGAGTAGACCTGGCTTTGCATGTTTCGCTCCTGGGTGCCGGGCGAACAAGGGGGTTGCAAATAACCTTCAGAGTCTCGCTGTCGATCAATGAGATAGAACTCCAACTCTACCGCTACCACCGGGAACATGCCGCGCTGGCGCAACGCCTGCCACACTCGATTCAGGACATTACGGGGTTCAACGTCAAAGGGAGTACCATCTTCATCCAGCATGGTCAGCAATACCTGACCGATATTGTCCGGGTCCGCCGCCGACGGGGTCAGCGATCCGGCCACCGGCATACACACGCGGTCCGGCTCGCCCAGTTCCTGGCCCAGGCCCGCCTCTTCCACCACGTTGCCCAGAATATCCATAGCGAATACCGAGGCGGGGAAGTAACAGCCTTTTTCCAATTTTTTCAGCCCGGAGACGGGAATACGTTTACCGCGGAAGGAACCATTCAGGTCTGTGAGAAGGATATCGATATACTGCGTTGAGGGATGGCGTTCCAGATAGTGAGCAACCTCACGTTGGAACGCGCTACTTCGCCTCTCTTCATTATGCTGTGCAAAATTTTCAACTGCTGCGATATTGGTTTGCATACATCACCCGCCATTATGCTCTAAGGACGCTTGCGCATCCGTCTGCCGATCGGTTCAACACATGGTCTGATTTCTCTGTAGACTGCGCCCTGTCTGGCGCTCAAAATAACATCCATAATATGAAACATAGCCTTAACACAAATGGTTTGCAAATGTTACAATCCCGTTTGATTATTCGCCACCGGCTGCTAAATTGATAAAATATTGACCGAAAAGGCGTTGACTGCCTTTTAACGAACAGAATTTCGTCCGCCAGAACGGGGGTGACTATGGGCAATATATTTTCCAAATCTACCTTAACTACCGATATCATGCTGTGTCGATATCCCTCAGACAGGCACCCGACCCTGTTATTCATTTCTGCCTGTCGTCCCTATCAGAAGGAAGTACCGCTATGAGCGAAGTCAGCTTGGCGCCGGGTAAGCGCCTGTCACAGATCCGTCTGCAATTGGGTTTGTCGCAGCGCCGAGTCGCCGAACTGTCCGGGTTAACCCACAGCGCAATCAGTACCATCGAACAGGACAAGGTCAGCCCGGCCATCAGTACGCTGCAAAAGCTGCTGAAGGTGTATGGGCTGTCGCTGTCCGCCTTTTTTGCCGAACCGGAAGCCGCCGATGAACCCAAAGTGGTGATCGACGCGGAGGATCTGATCGAAATCGGCAGCCAGGGCGTGTCGATGAAGCTGGTGCACAACGGCAATCCGGCGCGCAATCTGGCAATGATGCTGGAAACCTATCAACCCGGCACCACCACCGGCGAGAAGATCAAGCATCAGGGCGAGGAGATAGGCACTCTGCTGGAAGGCGAAATAATGCTGACCATCAACGGCCAGACCTATTGCCTGACCGCCGGCCAGAGTTACGCCATCAATACCGGCATTCCCCACAGTTTTAGCAATACGTCGGCGCGCGTCTGCCGAATCGTCAGCGCGCATACGCCCACCACCTTCTGACCGATTCTGGCGGAGGAGTCATGACGGAACATGTTGCCAGCTATTATGCCGCCACCGCCAATCCGTTCGCGCCCTATCCGGCGCTGAACGAAGATATCCGCTGCGACGTCTGCATCGTTGGCGGCGGTTTTACCGGCCTGTCGTCGGCGTTGCATTTGGTCGAGGCCGGTTTTGATGTGGTGCTGCTCGAGGCTGCGCGTATCGGTTGGGGCGCCAGCGGCCGCAACGGCGGTCAGGTGGTCAACTCTTACAGTCGCGATATCGATGTGATCGAGGCGCGTTACGGCGCAGATACCGCCGCCATGCTTGGCGGCATGATGTTCGAAGGCGCGGAGATTATCCGCAACCGCATCGATCACTACGCCATCGCCTGCGACTATCGCCCCGGCGGTATCTTCGCCGCGCTGAACCCTAAACAACTGCGTACGCTGGAACACCAACAGGCCAACTGGCGGCGCTATGGCAATGCCCGACTGGAGCTGCTGGACCAGCAGGCAATTAGGCGCGAGATAGCCAGCGAACGCTACGTGGGAGGGCTGTTGGACCACAACGGCGGCCACTTGCACCCGCTCAATCTGGCATTGGGCGAAGCTGACGCGATACGCCGTCACGGTGGGCGGCTGTACGAACAGTCGGCGGCCACGCGTATTGATTACCGCCAACCGGCCAGGGTGCACACCGCACAGGGGTCGGTCACCGCCGGTTTTGTGATTATTGCCGGCAACGCTTATCTGGGCGACAAACTGGAGCCGCGCCTCAGCCGGCTGAGCATGCCGTGCGGCTCGCAAATTCTGACTACCGAACCGCTGTCAAAAGACATGGCGCTGTCGTTGCTGCCCAATAACTTTTGCGTCGAAGACGGCAATTACCTGCTGGATTATTTTCGCCTGACCGCCGATAACCGGCTGCTGTACGGTGGCGGCGTGGTTTACGGCGCGCGCGATCCGGTCGATATCGACCCCTTGATCCTGCCCAAGCTATTAAAAACCTTTCCGCAATTGAAACAGGTGCGTATCGATTACCGCTGGAGCGGCAATTTCCTGCTGACGCTGTCGCGCATGCCGCAGTTCGGCCGGCTGGAGAATAACGTCTATTACATGCAGGGTGACAGCGGCCATGGTGTCACCAGCACCCATCTGGCAGGCAAGCTGATTGCCGAAGCGCTGCGCGGCGATGCCGAACGTTTTGACGCTTTCGCCCGGTTGCCGCACCTGCCCTTTTTCGGCGGGCGTCAGTTCCGCGTTCCCTTCACCGCCCTCGGTGCGGCCTACTATGCGCTGCGGGACCGTTTGGGATTCTAGCGCGCCTCTCCAGGAATTTTTTCGTCTCAGTTATGCCATTTAGTTTGTTGCCAAAATCGCAATCTGTGTTAAAAAAGAAGATCTTTAGCCATCTAAACACCTAAACGTCTTTTAATCACACTATGCCAACCGCAACGCCCTCACGCCTCGAGATGCGCAATATCTCGATCGCCTTTGCCGGATTCAATGCGCTGCAAAACGTCGACTTCACCCTGCAGGGGGGCTCCACGCATGCACTGGTCGGTGCCAACGGCGCGGGAAAATCAACGCTGATGGCGATCCTCTCCGGTGCGCATGATCATTACCGCGGCGAGATCTTTATCGACGGCCAAAAAGTCGATATTCACTCACCGCTGCAAGCCCGCCGACACGGCATCCACGTGGTGCAGCAGGAGGTGGACGTAGCGCTGATCCCCACGCTGTCGGTGGCCGAAAACATCATGCTCGACTGGCTGAACGAACCGGGCCATCTGCTCAACTGGGCGCAGATGTACCGCCAGGCTGCGCAACTGCTTCAGCAACTGGATTTATCCCTCAACCTGCGCCAGCGCCTGGCAGAGTGCACGCTGGCGGAAAAACAGCAGGTGTTGCTGGCACGCGCGCTGTCGCATCGCTGCCGCTTCCTGGTGCTCGATGAACCCACCGCCCCGCTCGATCGCGCCGAAAGCGAGCGCCTGTTCCGCGTGGTGCGTCGCTTGCAGTCCGAAGGCATCGGCATTGTGTTTATCTCCCACCGCATTCACGAGCTGAGTGAAATTTGCGATCGGTTGACGGTGCTGCGCGATGGCCGCCACGTCAGTGAAGATGCCATGCAGGGGTTGGTCGGCGAGCAGATTGTCGAGAAAATGCTTGGCCACCGGTTGGACGATATCTTCCCATCACCGCGGCCGCCGCACGGCACGCGCACGCTGTTGCAGGTAGAGAGCCTGCACGATCGCCACAAGCTGCGCGACGTCTCCCTGCGGCTGCATCAGGGGGAGATTTTGGGTATCGCCGGGTTGGCCGGCGCGGGCAAAACCGAACTGTGCAAGGCGCTGTTCGGCGCCTCGCCGGCCCGAGTTGAACGCGGCGAGCTGCGCGGCAAGCCCTGGGCACCGCGCGCACCGCATCTGTCCGTTGAACAGGGGCTGGCGCTGGTGCCGGAAGAGCGCCGCAAAGAAGGCATATTTATTGATGAAGCCATCCCGATGAACCTGAGCGTGAGCGCCGACGACAGTTTCTCGCGCTGGAGCCTGTTCAGCCGCCGAGAGGAGCTGCGCTGGGCGCGCGATATCATGCAACGCCTGAACATTCGCGCCTCCGGCCCGCAGCAGAGGCTAAAAAGGCTTTCCGGCGGCAACCAGCAAAAGGTAGCCATCGGCAAATGGCTGCGTGGCGATGCCGACGTGCTGATTTTCGATGAGCCGACCAAGGGGGTGGATATCAAGGCCAAACAGGAGCTGTTTACCCTGATCGACGGCCTGGCGCGCGACGGCAAAGGCATTATCTACGCCTCCGGCGAGTTCTCGGAGCTACTCGGCCTGTGCGATCGCATCTGCGTTCTGTGGGACGGCCGTGTGGTGGCGGAGCTGAACGCCGCCGATATTGATGAAGAAACCCTATTACTGTATTCCACCGGAGGAACCCCTGCGTGAGTAAAGAATTATCCCTGCCCAATGCACAGCCCTGGCGTCATCAGCTGTTTGAGTTTCTCTACAAATGGGGGATGTTGCTCACCGTTGTCGCGCTGATCGCCTTGTTCGGGCTGGCGTCGGACAACTTCCTCGATCCCAACAATATCATCAACATTCTGCGCTCCATCGCCATCGTTACGGTGATCGCCATCGGGGTGTCTATCTCGTTGTCGGTGGGCGGTTTCGATCTTTCCGTCGGCTCCACCGCCTCACTGGCTAACGCGCTGGTGGTCTCGCTGTTCGTTTGGTACGGCTTCGGTACCACCGGCGCGATTGTGCTGACGCTGCTGATTTGTACGCTGGTTGGCCTGTTCAACGCCTTCCTGATTGTGGTGTTGAAGATCCCTGACATGCTGGCGACGCTGGCCAGCCTGTTTGTGATCCAGGGCGTTGCCATGACTTACAGTTACGGCGGATCGATCACCCAAAATATGCTGTTGCCGAATGGCGATATGGCCGAGGGGCTCATCCCGGACATTTTCTCCGCGCTGGGCCAGGTACCGGTGATTGTGCTGATTATGCTGGCGGTCACGATTGTGGTGCAATTGTTCCTGTCGTTGACCAAACACGGCCGCCGCATGTACGCCATCGGCGGCAACCCGGAGGCGGCGCGCCTTTCGGGGATCCGCACGGTACGTTACAAGGTCGCCGCGTATGTGATTTCCTCGCTGCTGGCCTCGCTTGGCGGCATATTGCTGGCGTCACGTATCGGCTCTTCACAGGTTAACGCCGGAGGCGGTTATCTGATGGATGCCGTCGCCGCCGCCTACATCGGTTTCTCTCTGGCCGGCTCCGGCAAACCCAACGCGCTCGGCACGCTGGTCGGTGCGGTGATCCTCGGCGTCTTACAAAATGGGCTGGTGATGCTTTCAGTCCCCTACTATGCGATGGATATTATCAAAGGGCTGGTACTGGCTCTGGCGCTGGCTATCACCTACATCCAAAAACGCTGACTTTCCCCCGGCGCGCCCTGCCGCGCCGGTTTTCCCTTTAATTCATCCGGTTACCTCTCCCTACCTCTTTTTAAGCATACAAATGATACGAATTATCATTTGCGTTTACATTCAGTTTTAAATCCTTACAATGGCCTGACGAAATACTGCCGAAATGATGTCCCCTGCCACGACAGGGAACCGTTTCTACCTATTATTCAACCCGTTAAGTCGACACCTTTGTCGAATTACAGCAAACCAGGAAAGGTTGCCCATGGAAAAGCCACGCTATAACAAACTCACCGCACTGATTATCGCCTCACTCGCCAGCACCGGCGCACTGGCGGCGCAAGAGGATACCCAGGACACCATGGTGGTGACCGCCTCCGGTTTCCAGCAAAAAATCCAGGATTCCGCCGCCTCTATTTCAGTGATCCCACGCCAGCAGATCGAAGACAAAGCCTACCGAGACATCACCGACGCACTGAAAGACGTGCCGGGCGTGGTGGTCACCGGCGGTGCCAGCAGCAGCGATATCAGCATCCGTGGCATGTCCTCCAAATACACCCTGATTCTGGTGGACGGCAAACGCGTGGACACCCGCGGCACCCGCCCGAACAGCGACAACTCCGGTATCGAACAAGGCTGGCTGCCGCCGCTGGAGGCGATTGAACGCATCGAAGTGGTGCGCGGGCCGATGTCTTCGCTGTACGGCTCCGACGCCATGGGCGGCGTAATCAACGTCATCACTCGCAAAACCTCCAGAACCGAGTGGAAAGGTTCGCTGCACGGCGACGCCACCTTCCAGGAACGCAGCGATTCCGGCGATATTTTCCAGACCAACGCCTACGCCTCCGGCCCGCTGATTGAAGGCCTGCTCGGCCTGCGGGTCAATGGCCTGCTGTCGCGCCGCGCCGAGGACAAAATCGTTAACGGTTACAACGAGCAACGCATGCGCAGCGGTACTGCGGTATTCAGCCTGACGCCGGACGACAAAAACGAATTCGACTTTGAAGTCGGCCGTTCGCTGCAGGACCGTAACAGCACGCCGGGCGAATCGGTAGTCGCGGAACGTTGCAGCAAAGGTAAATGCACCCCAAGCACGCGCAGCGAAAGCCTTTATACCCGTACCAACTACGCCCTGACCCACAATGGCTATTACGATTTCGGCAATACCACCAGCTACATTCAGCGCGAAGAGACGAATAATCCCGGCCGCGACATGAAGATGTATAACACCATCTTCAACACCCAGAATCAGTTCGAACTGGGTTCCCATATGCTGAACCTTGGCGGCCAATACCGCTACGAAAAGCTGGGCGACAGCGGCAACAAGCTTGAATCCGCCCAAGGTCTGAACCAACTGACCCGCTGGAGCTGGGCGCTATTTGCCGAAGACGAATGGGCGCTGACTAACGATTTCAGCCTGACCAGCGGCATCCGCATGGATCAGGATCAGAACTACGGCAACCATTGGACACCACGCATGTACGGCGTCTGGCACCTGACAGAGCAGTGGACGTTGAAAGGCGGCGTATCCGCCGGCTACCGCTCACCGGACCTGCGTCAATCTTCCGCCAGTTGGGGACAGGTTACCGGTGGCGGCGTGCGCAAGGGCATTATTGTCGGCAATCCGGATCTGCAGCCAGAGAAGAGCCTGAGCGAAGAGATCGGCCTCATGTGGGACAATCAGCAGAATCTGAATGCCGGCGTAACGGTATTCAACACCGACTTTAAAGACAAAATCACCGAAGTAAGACGCTGTGAGGATACGCCAGACTGCACCATCGGCGGCGATCTCTATGACTTTATCAGCGATCGCACTAACGTCGATAAAGCCAATATGCGCGGCGTGGAAGCCACTTTCGGCTGGCAGATCAGCAAAGAGTGGAAGTGGAACACCAACTACACCTTCACCTCGTCAGAGCAAAAAAGCGGCGAGTTCCAGGGCAAGGCGCTGAACCAGATGCCGAAGCACATGCTCAATACCGTACTGGACTGGCAGGCCACCCATGACGTTAGCCTGTGGTCACGCGTCAACTTCCGCAGCAAGACATCGGAATACCTGAGCCGCACCTCAATGGCCAAGAACACGCCATCCTATACCTTTGTTGACGCCGGCCTCAGCTACCAGGCGAATAAAGACCTGACGGTCACCGGCGGTGTTTACAACATTCTCGACAAAACCGTCGATTACGATAACTACAACACCACCCTGGACGGCCGCCGTTACACCGTCGGCATGACGTACAACTTCTGATGCCAACAGGGGCGCGCGCTGCGTGCTCAAAACGCTAAAACAGAAAGGCCCGGTATCTGTACGACACCGGGCCTTTCTGTTGTCAAAATAGCTGACTTTCAAAACGCAGTAATCTTTCAGATCACCGGCTGGGTAACCAAACCGTCGATCAGCACCTGCGGCGTTCCCTGCGAACAGCGCTCAATGCGCCCGCACACGCCGTAGACTCTCGCCAGGCTCTGCGGCGTGATCACCTCTTCCGGCGTACCGTCGGCAATCAACTCGCCATCCTGCAGCATCAACACGTGGTCGCCATGCCGCAGGGCGATATTGATGTCATGCACCACCACCACAGTGATGATATTGCGTTTACGCGTCTCTTTACGCACCAAATCCATCACGTGGAATTGGTAGTTGAGATCAAGTGCGCTCAGCGGTTCGTCCAGCAGCAGCAGCGAAGGTTGGCGGATCAGCGATTGCGCCAACCCCACCAACTGTTTCTGGCCGCCGGAAAGCTGATCGAGATAGCTCAGCGCCAAATGATCGATACCGAGCTGCGCCAGCAAGGCCATGACCTCCGCCTCACTGCCGGCGTTGCTGCGGCCGCCCGAAGCGCGTTGCGCTACGATGATCGACTCCAGCACGTGCAAATGCACCCCCGCAGGTAGCGACTGTGGCAGATACACCACTTTTTCCGCACGACGGGCAAAGGGCATCTGCATCAAATCGACGTCATCCAGCCACAATTGCCCCTGCGCCGGGTTCAGCCCGGCCAGAGAACGCAGCAACGTCGATTTTCCGCTGCCGTTCGGCCCCAGCAGCACGGTGATTTGCCCGCGCGGCAGCATCGGCACGGCAAGATCGCGGATAACCTGGCGCTTTGGGTAACCGGCGGAAAAATGTTCAATACGCAATCCCTGACTCATACATTCCCCCGATGACGCAGAATAATGCTCAGGAAGAACGGCACGCCCACCAGTGACGTTACTATGCCGACCGGAATGATGATGCCCGGGATCAGGTTTTTCGAGGCGACTGAAGCCATCGACAGCACCAACGCGCCAATCAAGGCGCTGGCCGGCAGATAGAAGCGGTGATCCTCACCGAAAATCATGCGAGCGATGTGCGGTGCCACCAGGCCGATAAAACCGATAGGGCCGACAAACGCCACCGCCAGCGCGGAAAGAATACTGATGCGCAGCAGAGTCGTGAGGCGCAGGCGACGCACGTCGATACCGAAGCTCACCGCCCGATCCTCGCCCAACCGCAGCGCGGTCAACTTCCAGGAGCTCATCATCGACAATGGCAACAGCACGGCGAACACGCCGAGCAGAATACCCAACTTGTCCCATGAAGCGCGCGCCAGGCTGCCCATGGTCCAGAACACCAGCCCCTGCAGCGTGTCTTCGCTGGCGATAAACTGCATCATTGAAACCAGTGCGTTAAAGGTGAACACCAGCGCAATACCGAACAGCACGACGCCGGAGGTGGCAACCCGTGTCCAGCGCGTGATACCGTCCAGCATCAGTGCGGCAAACAGGGCAAAAACAAACGCGTTGGCGGAAATAAACCACTGGTCCGGGATGCCCGGCACGCCAATACCCAGCACGATAGCCAACGCCGCCCCGAAGGCCGCAGCGGAAGAAACGCCGAGGGTGAACGGACTGGCAAGCGGGTTATTCAGGATAGTCTGCATTTCCGCGCCGGCCAAACCCAGCGCAAACCCCACCACCACCGCCATCAACGCGTAAGGCAGGCGGATATCCCACACGATCACTCGCGTTCCGGCATCTGCCGCCGCAGGGTCAATCAGCGTTTGCCACAGGGAGGACAGAGAGAGCCCGGATGGCCCCATGGTAAAATCCAGCAGCAGCGAACCAACAATCGCCAGTGCCAACACCCCCATCATCAATAAACGGTGGCGAAGAATATGTTGATAACGCCCCATGACGTTGACGTCGGGTTTCCCCTTGGCGTCAGACATAGGTTCGGTGGATACGCTCATTATTTCGGATACCTGTTACGACAATGACCATAGCGGCATGCAAACGGCCGCTTTACCCTGACAAGCAGCCGCTAACAATAAAGCAAACGATAATACTTATCAATCATATCAATAGCTATTACCTGCCATGTTGAGATGTAACACTTTATTTTTAAAGAGTATTCGCCAAGCCGCCGTAACAACCTCATCCTGCTGATGCAGGGTTAATAATTCCGAAAGTTTCATCGCTCCACGCAGCACTGTGACAAATTGCGACAAAACCACCTAGAATCCAAATCCTGACCGGTCAACGACGCGCCAACCGCGCCTGGCCGGATATTTAGGACCTACTGCTTAGGCCCTTATTGAAGAGGCAGCCATGAGAAGTCGACCATCCACGTTACCGCCTAAAAGACCCGCCCTGCTGCACTGGCTGGTACAAGGCCCACAACAGGCTGATGACGCCCAGTTCCAACACCAACTGCGGCTTACGCTTGTCCCTTCTCCCCGAACCCCTTGGCTGAACGCCGCCGGTGTAGTCGTGCTGCTGCTGGCCTACGCCTGGCTGAGCAATATGGCGATCGGCGCCGCGCTGCTGGTGCTGGTGCTTGGGTTGACCGGCATACGCTGGTGGCTGGCTCGCGTCACGCCGCCCGTCTGGCCGAATGCCATGCTGGTGACGGTACTGCTGTGGTCTGGACTGGTGGGCGCCATTGCGCTGCTGGCCATGCTGTCTGGCCGCATGGTGCTAGTCCTGTTCGCCGGCCTGCTGATTACCGCGCTGGCCTTCTGGCTGATGCAGCGCCATGCCGCAGCGCCGCGCTTTGCCCTGCTGGAGGTCATGCTGCTGACGCTGCCTTACCTGCTGGCCGCACCGCTGTCACGCATGCAGAATCTGTTTTTGCTGGCGAATATCATCCCGCTGTGGCTACTGCTGGCCCATGGGTTGATCGCGCTCTACCATCGCCAGTTGGTGCAGTACGTCACGCTGACAGGCGAAAAACGAAAAGTGGCTCATCGCGATCATCTGACCGGTTTTCTCAACCGCGCGGGCGGCGAAGCCGTGATGCAAGACATTTGCCGGCCATCGACAACGGCACACCCGCTTTCGCACCTGTTTATTATTGAATTCACTCCGTTGGCGGCGCTGTATCAAAGCCACGGCGTGCTGATCGGCGATGACGTGCTGCGCACTATTGGCGAGCGCCTGAAAATGCTGGTTCGTCCAAGCGATTTTGTCAGCCGTTATACCGGCGGCCAGTTTCTGATCCTGGTGCACGATTTGCCTTACGGCTCCGAAGGAGAGTTTCTGGCACGCATCCTGCCGCCGCTGGAAGCGCCGTATGTCTTTGGTGTTTTCGGTGAGGTGACGTTGCAGTTGAACGCCGGGGCGTTGGCGTTAACTCAGGATTATCAAACGGTGGACAGCCTGATGGCGGCGGCGCAGCAAGCGCTGGCGATGAATACGAAGGAATAACGCGGCGAGATTACACCGCGTTTCATACTCGTTGCCTGCCCGGTTGCAGCGCTGTTGGCTGCAACCGGGCATTCACAAGGTGCAGACAGGCGTTACTTCACGTCCATTTTCGGGAATTCCATCTCGCTGTACTTCACCACACGGGTGCCGCGCGTCAGCTTGTAACCGAACCAGATCACCAGGAACAGCGGCAGGCCGATATAGGTGGCGGTCACGCCGTACCAGTCGATCCGGTCTTGCAGGAACGCCTGGTAGTTCTGCCCCAGCGTAATGATCAGGCACAGGACAAAGGCAAAGATCGGGCCCAGCGGGAAGAAACCGGAACGGTACGGCAGATCGTTCAGGTCACGCCCCTGAATCATATAGCCGCGGCGGAACCGGTAGTGGCTGATGGCTATCCCCAACCAGGCGATAAAGCCGGTCATGCCCGAGGTGTTCAGCAGCCACAGATAAACCGATTGGTTACCGAACATCGAGCTCAGGAAGCACAGGCCCGCCACCACGGTGGTCGCGTACAGCGCATTGCGCGGCACCCCACCCTTCGACAGTTTGGCGAAAATGCGCGGCGCTTTGCCTTCCGATGCCAGAGTAAACAGCATGCGGGTAGAGGCGTACATCCCGGAGTTACCGGCGGACAACACCGCCGTCAGGATCACCGCGTTCATTACCGCCGCCGCCGACAACAGGCCGGCATGCTGGAATACCAGCGTGAACGGGCTGACGCTGATGTCTTTTACGTCGTTACGCAGCAGGCTTGGGTCGGTATAAGGAATGATCAGGCTGATGATCAGGATCGCGAAGATATAGAACAGCAGGATACGCCAGAACACCTGGCGCACCGCGCGCGGGATGTTTTTGCCCGGGTTTTCCGATTCGCCGGCCGCGATACCGATAAGCTCGGTCCCCTGGAACGAGAAGCCGACGATCATCGCCACGCCAATCATCGCCGAGAAACCACCGGCAAACGGTGCATCGCCGATAGTCCAGTTCTGCCAGCCGGCGTGTTCGCCACCCTTGAGGATGCCGAAGATCATCAGCACGCCAATGCCGATAAAGATAATGACGGTGGTGACTTTGATCAGCGAGAACCAGTATTCCGCTTCACCGAAGCCTTTGACCGAAATGTAGTTCAACAGGAACATCAGGCCGAGGAACAGTGCGCTCCAGATCCAGCCCGGCGCATCCGGGAACCAGTAGGTCATCACCAACTGCGAAGCCACCAGGTCAACGGCGATGGTCACCGCCCAGTTGTACCAGTAGTTCCAGCCCAGTGCGAAACCAAAGCCTTCTTCGACGTATTTGGCACCGTAGGTGGAAAACGAACCGGACACCGGCATAAAGGCCGCCAGTTCGCCCAGGCTGGTCATCAGGAAGTAGACCATCAGACCGATCAACGCATAAGACAGCAGAGCCCCGCCCGGGCCGGCCTGAGAGACAGTAGCGCCGGAGGCGACGAACAGGCCGGTGCCGATTGAGCCACCAATAGCGATCATGGTTAAGTGCCGCGCTTTCAGCTCGCGGCGCAATCCGGGTGCTTGCTGCCCCGATGTTTTTATATCCTGCTGAGCCATTCTTACCCTATCTGCTCGTCAAAAAATGAGGGCGGATTGTAACAAATACCCACCGGCGAACTAGTAACATTGCGCTGATATAAGATAGCTTCATAACTCAGCGCTAATTATTAGCGGCAGCCCATTTTTCCTTACTTACTGTCATTAATGTGACAGGGTGCAGGTTTTTATGCTTCATTTCTCCGTATGGGGGCGTTATTGGCGCAGTTCGCCGCCTCAGGCCGGCAACGTGCAGTAACTGAGGAAACGCTGCAGGGCGTTGGAGATGTGTTTTTGCCGATGGTGGATCAGATACAAAGTGCGCATCAGCGGCGGTAGCGGGATTTTCAGTTCCACCAGCACACCGCTCGCCAGTTGTTCTTCAATCACCCGCCGCGACAGGCAACTGATGCCAATCCCGTGGCGCACCGCGTGTTTGATCGCCTCCGAGTTGCCCAACTCCATCACCAGTTGGAAGTGCGGCAGATGCGCCAGCAACAGGTGATCCAGCACCTCTCGCGTGCCCGACCCGCGCTCACGCAGGATCCAGGGCGCATTGGCCAACAGCTCCAGCGTCAGCGGCTGCCGGGCGAGCGGGCTTTCCGGCGCGGCAAACACCACCAGTTCATCCTCCAGCCACGGCTGAGTAACCAGCTCAGGCATATGGCAAGGCCCCTCAATCAACCCCAGATCGACGCGAAAATCCGCTACTGCCCCGATCACGTCCTGGCTGTTGCCGACGTTCAGCTCCAGTGGCGTAGCAGGGAAATCATGGCGGTAACGAGCGATCATTTCCGGCAGCATATAGTTGCCGATGGTGCTGCTGGCGGCGATACGCAAAGCGCCGCCGTCATGGCGGAACAGCTGTTCAATCTCCCCCGCCTGCTCCAGCAGCGCCAGCGCCTTCGGGTACAGCAACCGGCCATGTTCATTGATAACCAAACGCTTGCCGACGCGATCGAACAGTTGCACGCTCAACTGCCCTTCCAGGTCAGCCAGCGCGGCACTGACCGCCGATTGTGATAACGCCAGGACTACCGAGGCCTGCGTGGTCGAACCGCTTTTCAGCACTTCGGTAAAAACTTCCAGTTGACGTAAGGTGATATGCATAACCATCTCGGTATTAAAAAGTGGCCTGATCGTAAAACCACTGAAATTAATGCTAAATCTGCGCCGCTGTCCGGCAACGACGCACAGGGTATCTATTCATTAAGATTACCACGTTTGCAGAAATCGGCATGACGACCGCACCTCGCCCACGATTTTCTCTCCCCAATAACTTGCAGGTTGCAGCCTGAAAGAGGAAGAGAGTTACCACTTATTCAGATAGGTTATAAATATATAATCAATTTCTCTTTTATGCCGCCGAAACGTAGTCTTGTGCTCAAGGAATTCGATTAAAAGGGCTGACTCATGGCGACCGATACCACACCTGCTTTTCCATCACGACACGTTCCCCTGCTCGGTTTACCTCGGCTGGCGCCGGGGTTGTTACTGGCCGGCGCGCTCACCGCGCTGGCCATTTTGGCAGGCGATATCCCGTGGGTCGCCGGTCTGGGGCTGGGTGCGCTGACGCTGGCGATCCTGTTCGGCATTCTGGTGGGCAATACGCTGTATCCCTGGCTGCAACCGAGTTGCCACAGCGGCGTTCAGCTCGCCAAACAGCGCCTGCTGCGGTTGGGCATCATTCTTTACGGTTTCCGCCTGACGTTTCAGCAAATTGCCGACGTCGGCGCTACCGGCATCATCATCGATGCGATGACGCTGAGCACCACCTTCCTGCTGGCCTGCTGGCTGGGTAAAAAAGTGTTCGGCATCGACAGCCAGACGGCGATGTTGATCGGCGCCGGCAGCAGCATCTGCGGCGCAGCGGCGGTGATGGCGACCGAACCGGTGCTGAAGGCCGACTCCAGCAAGGTGGCGGTAGCGGTGAGCACCGTGGTGGTGTTCGGTACGCTGGCGATCTTCGCCTACCCGTGGCTGTTCCAGTTGAATGAACATTATCAGTGGCTGCCGCTGAGCCAGGAAACCTTTGGCATCTATGCCGGTTCAACCATTCATGAAGTGGCGCAGGTCGTAGCCGCCGGGCATGCCGTAGGGCCGGATGCCGAGAACGCCGCAGTGATCGCCAAAATGATCCGCGTGATGATGCTGGCGCCGTTCTTGCTGCTGCTTTCCGGTTATATCAGCCGCAGCCGTGATGCCGAAAGCAAGGCGGACAAATCTGCCATTACCATTCCGTGGTTCGCGGTGCTGTTTATCGCCGTCGCCGGGCTGAATTCGTTCAACCTGATCCCGGCCACCTGGGTGAAACACCTGATTACCGCCGACACCTGGATGCTGGCGATGGCGATGGCGGCGCTGGGGTTGACCACCCACATCAGCGCGGTGCGTGAGGCAGGCGTCAAACCCATTCTGCTGGCTACCCTGCTGTTTGTCTGGCTGATTGTCGGCGGCGGCGCGATGAACCTGTTGGTGCAACATTTCTTCTGATGAGCATTGAGTTTTCCCTGGCCCGCGATTTATCGCGGGCCTTTTTGTCGCCATTCAATCCTGCCGCTATCAATGCCATAATGACGCCGATTACACAGGAGAATGAAAATGAAGTTTGTCGGTGCACATGTCAGCGCGTCAGGCGGCGTGGATCAGGCGGTTATCCGCGCGCACGAATTAGAGGCGACCGCGTTCGCCCTGTTCACCAAAAATCAGCGTCAATGGAAGGCCGCACCGCTGCCGGCAGAGGTGATTGATAAATTCAAAAGCGCCTGCGCACAGTACGGTTACGGCCCAGGGCAAATCCTGCCGCACGACAGCTACCTGATCAATCTCGGCCACCCGGTGACCGAAGCGTTGGAAAAATCTCGCGAGGCGTTTCTGGATGAAATGCAGCGCTGCGAACAACTCGGGCTGACGCTGTTGAACTTCCACCCCGGCAGCCATCTGATGCAGATTGATGAAGACAAATGCCTGGCGCGCATTGCTGAATCCATCAACATCGTGCTGGATAAAACCGTCGGCGTGACGGCAGTGATTGAGAACACCGCCGGCCAGGGCAGCAATCTGGGCTTCAGGTTCGAACATCTGGCGGCGATCATTGACGGCGTGGAAGACAAAAGCCGTGTCGGCGTGTGTATCGATACCTGCCATGCCTTTGCCGCCGGTTACGATCTGCGCACCAAGGAAACCTGCGAGCAGACCTTTAAAGTGCTGGGTGACGTGGTGGGCTTCAACTACCTGCGCGGCATGCACCTGAACGACGCCAAGAGCGCGTTCGGCAGCCGTGTCGATCGCCATCACAGCCTGGGTGAAGGCAATATCGGCAAAACGGTCTTCAGTTACATCATGAGCGACTCGCGTTTCGACAATATCCCGCTGATTCTCGAAACCGTGAACCCGGATATCTGGGCGGAAGAAATCGCCTGGCTGAAAGCGCAACAATAAGCCCCAAAAACGCAAAAACCGGAGCATCATGCTCCGGTTTTTTATTGCCTGCGATAACGTTAAGCTGCGGTAGCCGCAGGAACGTCAGCGCGTTTCAGCAGCGCATAAGACACGCCCGCCAACAGCGTACCGGCGATGATCGCCACCAGATACAGCAACACCGGTGTGATAGCACCTGGGATCAGCAGCACGAACAGACCACCGTGCGGAGCCATCAGCTTGGCGCCGAAGGCCATCGACAGCGCACCGGTCAGCGCGCCGCCGGCGATGCAGCATGGCAGCACACGCATCGGGTCACGGGCAGCGAACGGAATCGCGCCTTCAGAGATAAAGCACAGGCCCAATACCAACGCCGCTTTACCGCCCTCCTGCTCGGATTTCTCGAACTTACGACGCGCCAGCAGCGTCGCCAATCCCATCGCCAACGGTGGCACCATACCGGCGGCCATAATGGCAGCCATCGGGGCGTATACCGAAGAGCTCAGCAGCGCCACGCCGAAGGCGTAAGCCGCTTTGTTAACCGGGCCACCCATATCGGTACACATCATGGCACCGAGGATCGCACCCAACAGCACCGCATTGGCGGTACCCAGCGATTGCAGCCAGTGGGTCAGACCTTCCATGATTTTCGCCACCGGCGTACCGACGATGTAAATCATGATCAGACCGACGACCAGGCTGGCGACCAGCGGAATGATCAGAATCGGCTTCAGCGCTTCCATACTCTGCGGCAAACGCAGCTTGGTGCTGATAAATTTGGCGACGTAGCCCGCCAGGAAACCGGCAATGATACCGCCGAGGAAACCGGCACCGGTGCTCACCGCCAGCATGCCGCCGATCAGACCCGGCGTCAGGCCCGGACGGTCAGCGATGGAGAAAGCGATAAAACCGGCCAACACCGGCACCATCAGCGCGAAGGCTGAACCGCCGCCAATCTGCATCAGTGCCGCAGCCAACGTGCCCTTGACTTCAAACGCCTTGATACCGAACACGAACGACAGCGCGATACACAAACCGCCCGCCACCACCATCGGCAGCATATACGACACGCCGGTCAACAGGTGACGATACGGCCCTGCGCTCTCTTTCTTCTTGCCGGCTGTGGCCGAACCGCCGCTTTTCTGCGGCTGGAAAATCTCGGCTTCGGCCTGCGCCTTGTCCAGTTCCTGCGCGGTTTTCTTCAGCGCCAAACCGGTAGAGGTGCGGTACATCGGCTTGCCGGCGAACTTGTCCAGATCCACTTCAATGTCAGCCGCCACGATCACCAGATCCGCCGCCGCCACTTCTTCAGGCGTAATGGCATTACCGGCACCCACGGAGCCACGGGTTTCCACTTTCACCCACCAGCCGCGTTTTTTAGCTTCGCTTTCAATGGCTTCGGCTGCCATAAAGGTATGCGCCACGCCGGTTGGGCAAGCGGTGATCGCCACAATGCGTTTTTGACCCGCCGCTTTTGCCGGCACGGCAACCGCAGCCGGCGCCTGCCAGGCTTTCGCCTCGGCTTTGGCCAGTGCGAGGAAAGCTTCCGGTTCGCGTACCGCCAACTCCACATCGCCCACATAAACCCGTTTGCCGTTCAGCGCGGCGTCGGCAGGCACTGTCTGCCCCGCAACCACCACCAGTTCGGCCTCGGCAGGCGACTCAACCAGCGTCAGGCCGGTTTTCGCCGCAGCAGCGCCGAGCATGCGTTTCGCCAGGTGGCCACGGGCCTGCCCCAACGAATTGTCTATCATCAGCAGCGTTTTCATTACGCCTCCTGCTATTGGTTAAAAGGTTTCAGATCGACGCGCGCCATCATCGCGGCCAACTGTGGACGATCGGTCACGCCAACGTTGCTCTGGCTTACCGCCAGCGCAGCCACGGCGGTGGCCAAACGCAGAGTGTGTTCGCTGGATTCGCGCATCAGCAGGCCATAAATCAGGCCGCCAACCATCGAATCACCGGCGCCCACGGTGCTGACGACTTCGCAGGCCGGCGGCTTGGCAATCCAGGCGCCGGAAGCGTTAACCCACAACGCGCCTTCGGCGCCGAGAGAAATCACTACGTGGGCAATGCCCTGATCGCGCAGCGCATGCGCGGTCTCAACCACGTCCGCCAACTTCGGCAACGGACGACCGGCCCAGATTTCCAGCTCGCGGCGGTTCGGTTTCACCAGCCATGGCGCCGCTTTCAATCCAGCGACCAGCGCTTCTCGGCTGCTGTCGAAAATGATGCACGGGCACTGTGCTCGCAGGCGGATCATCCAGTCGGTAAAGGCATCGGGATCAACGCCGGCCGGCAGGCTGCCGCTTACCGCAACCATGTCGAACTGACCCAGCCAGCTCAGAGAATCGGTCACGAAACGCTCCCAATCCTGCGATGTCACTTCAAAACCGGAGAAGTTGAAATCCGTCACTTCACCGTCTTTTTCCGTCAACTTGACGTTGATGCGGGTACGGCCCGGTACCACCTGGAAGCGGTTGGCGATGCCCAGATCGCTGAACAGCAACTGGAAGCCGTCCTGGTTATCTTTCCCCAGGAAACCACCCACAGTGACATCAATGCCCAGATCTTTCAGAACCTTGGCAACGTTAATGCCTTTACCGGCGGCATGCAGGCCAGCGGTTTTCACCAGGTTCACTTCCCCGCGCTCGATCTCCGGGCAAAAGCCCACCAAATCGTAAGCCGGATTCAGGGTTATGGTGGCTACTCTTCTGGTCATGCTGCGCCCTCGCCCAGTCCTTCGTTAATGGCTTCACCGATCGCTTTCAGCGCCGCTTCAGCATCTTCACCCTTGGCGGTAAAGCGCAGGTGATGTCCTTTTTTAACGCCCAACGCCACGACCTTCATCAGGCTGCGTCCGTTGGCCGGTTTGCCACTGCCATCCAGGTTAGTGACGGTAATTTCGCTGTTGAACTGCTTGATCACGTTAACCAGCGCGGTGCCGGGACGGGCATGCAGGCCGTGTTCGTTGCGGATCACGTACTCTGCGCTCAGCATGGTGCTTTCTTCTTCCACCTCGCTGGTCAGCAATGCCAACAGGGTAGCGGCATCGGCGTTCAGCAGGCGTTCGGCCTTGTTCGCCAGCAACAGGTCACTCAGGTAATTCAGCACCGCCAGAGGTTGCTGGTCGGCCACGGACAGCGTCAGCAACAGCGCGACTTGCTCACCGTTTTCGTCAAACGCCTGCGCCGGACGGCTCAGGGTCGCCGCGCTGGTCAGATTGCCTTCGGTGCTGTCGCTCAGCCAGATACCCTGCCCGAGATTCAATGGCCGACGGGTAATGACGTCGCTGACGAACTGTGCGTTGACCGCGCCGATTTTCTGCAGACGGCCCGCGTTCAGCGCTTGCAACGTCATTAGGTTATCTGCGGCTACGTCGAGTGCGATCAGCGAAACGTCGAACCGGAATTCAGCCGCCTGTTTTTCGCCCATCAGCAAGCTGCGCAGCTCTTCGGATGAGGTGGTTTTCGCCATCTGTTCGGCCACGCTGTCGTCGCTCAGGACGTGCGTCAGCTGACGCAGCAGCGCCAGGTGTTCATCGGAACGGGCGGCAATGCCGATCACCACATACGCGGTTTGGCCTTCACCCCACTCGATGCCCTGAGGGAACTGGAAGACCTGAACACCGGTATTCAGCACCAGACCTCGGGTATCGGTAGTGCCGTGCGGAATGGCAATGCCGTTGCCCAGGTAGGTTGAGGTTTGCAGCTCACGCTGCAGCATGCCGTCTACATAGGCGGCACTGACGCAGCCGGCCTCGGCTAGCCCGGCGGCCACCTGGCGGATAGCGTCCTGTTTGCTGCCGGCGGCAGCGCCCAGGTGGATGTCTTGCTGTGATAACTGGAACATGATTCTCCTCTCCTGCTGAATTGAATCGTTTCAGCTTTATTGAGAAAAAGGAGCGTTATCGACACGCAGTCATTGCGGCAATAACGCTGAAACGTTTCAATCAGTGTGTAAGTAGCCCAGACTGAAAGCAAGTTTTCTCAATTTTGATGTGATAGATTTTTGACCTTACGCACACTTTGGCCTATGGGTTATCCGCTGTGGCGCAAAAATGACATACTGTGCTGAAACTTTGCTGACGGAGAGAAGCATGACTGTTGTCGCGGGCATAGGCGTCATTATCGTTAATGCGCAGGGAGAGATCTTGCTGGGAAAACGCTGCGGTAAACACGCCCCTTTCTGGTCAATTCCCGGTGGGCATCTGGATGCCGGCGAGACGTTTGAACAGTGCGCGCAGCGTGAGATAGCCGAAGAAACCGGGTTGATCATCGCCCCGCCGAGCGTGATCGGCATCAGTAACAATCTGCAGACCTGGCGTGCCGAAGGAAAGCATACGGTGTCGGTGTGCATGGTGACGCAGCATCCTGGCGGCGAGGCGGAACTGAAAGAGCCGGATAAATGCTCGGAATGGCGCTGGTGTTTACCTGAGGCGCTGCCGGAGCCCCATTTTGAAGCCAGCCGCAACGCCATCCATCTGTGGTTGACCGGCCAATTCTATTTACCGACAGCCCCATTGTTGCCGACAAAGTAACCATTTCCCATTCAGGGTTTTTATACCCTGTCCGTGATGGCGCTTGCAAGGTCATAATCCCCTGTAAAAACGCGTTATATAATACAAAATATAACGCTAAAATATCCCCAAAATGCCCTTTTTTCCACTAAAAATAACCCTATAGTGTTAGATGTTTTTACCGATAAACCTTATACTTAATCTGGTTAATTGGTCTTTGGCCAACACCTTTTTGGGAAAGGTTTTCCTTGGTATTTCATAATTATAAGTGGGTTCAATATGAACAAAAAGCTAACGGACTGGGCAACAAAGCGCCGGTGGGGATGGCTGTGGCTATTGCTGCTCGGCATCATCCTCGGTGCGGCGCTATTGGCGGGCACCGCCACCGTGTTCCATAAAACCAGCGACACCACCTTCTGCGTTTCCTGCCACACCATGCAACAGCCTCTGGCTGAATATCAGGGCAGCGTTCACTTCCAGAACACCAAAGGCATCCGCGCCGAATGCGCCGACTGCCACGTCCCGCATGAACCGCTCGATTACCTGTGGACCAAAATCCGCGCGGTAAAAGACATTTACGGCGAAATGGTCGGTACCATCGACACGCCGGAAAAATACGAGGCGCACAAGCTGGCGATGGCCCAATCGGTGTGGAAAACGTTGAAAGAAAACGACTCCGCCACCTGCCGCTCATGCCACAGCTTCGACGCCATGGACATCACAGCCCAGCGGCCTGAAGCGCGCATTCAGCACCCGGTCGCCATCAAACAGGGCGAAACCTGCATCGACTGTCATAAAGGGGTAGCGCATATCCTGCCGGACATGAGCGGTGAAACTCAGGCCGGCGCCGCAGAACTGGCGAAGGCGGCGGCGGAAACCTCTCCTGCCGCCACTACCTTGTACACCATCGCCACCGAGCCGTTCTTCCTGAAGCAGGACGACAGCCACAATGCCGGTAACCTGATGCCTTCCACCGAAGTTCAGGTGGTGAAACAAGACGGCGACAAAGTGCTGGCCAACGTCTCCGGTTGGCAACAAGACGGCGTGAGCGAAGTGTTCTACGCCGCGCAGGGCAAACGTATCCTCAGCGTGCTGTTGGGTGAAGACGCCCGTAAATTATTGAAAACCGGCAATACTCTGACCGACGCCGAAACCGGCCTGGTGTGGCATCAGGTTTCACTGCAGGTCTGGCTGCCACGCAAGCAACTGATCGACGATCAGCAAAAAATCTGGCGCTACGCGGCGGATATGATGTCGGCCAACTGTACCGGCTGTCACGGCCTGACCGCCCTCGATCGCTTCAATGCCAACCAGTGGATCGGCGTGATTAAAGGCATGGCTCCACGCACCTCGCTGACGCAGGAACAGCTGCGCGTTCTGACACAGTACGTGCAGAAACACGCCAGCGACATGACACTTGCCGCACCAGCCAAGCTTTAAGGGAAAAGCGCAATGAGCAAATATCAACAGCACCCGTTAAAAATGAGCCGCCGCCGCTTCCTGACCGGCGCCACCGCGCTGGCCGCCGCACCGCTGCTGGCGGGCCTGTGGCCTAAATCTGCACTGGCGCAAGCCATCAGCCAGGCATTGCCGCAGTTTGTGGTACTGCGCCAGGCGCAAAAAGGCATTCTGACCGGCGCGCACTGGGGCGCTTTCGAAGCCATAGTGCAAGACGGCAAAATGGTCGGCGTGCAGCCGGTGAAAGACGATCCTTATCCGAACGAGTTGATCACCATGGCGCCCTTCCAGGTGCACGCCGAAAACCGCATTAAATACCCGATGGTGCGTAAAAGCTGGCTGGAAGGGGGCCCCGGCAGCCGCACTGAACTGCGCGGGCGCGACGAATGGGTGCGCGTCAGCTGGGACAAAGCGATTGAACTGGTCTGCAACGAGATCACCCGTTTGCAAAAAGATCACGGCCCGCAGTCCATCTACGCCGGTTCCTATGGCTGGAAGAGCGTCGGCATGCTGCATAACAGCCGCACGCTGCTGCAACGCCTGATGAACCTGACCGGCGGTTTCCTCGGCTATGCCGGTGACTACTCTACCGGTGCGGCGCAGGTGATCATGTCACACGTAGTGGGGTCGATGGAGGTTTACGAACAGCAAACCGCTTGGCCCAACGTGATTGAAAACAGCCAACTGGTGGTGATGTGGGGCTGTAACCCGATGATCACGCTGAAAAACAGCTGGAACGTGCCGGATCACTACGGCCAGACCGGTTTTGAGGCGTTGAAGAAAAAAGGCACCCGCGTCATCAGCATCGATCCGGTGCACAACGACAGTGCCAAATTTGTCGGCGCGCAGTGGATTGCTCCACGCCCTTATACGGACGGCGCCATGCTGATCGGCATCGCCCATACGTTGCTGACCGAGAAACTGCATAACCCGGACTTCCTGAAAACCTACACCGTCGGTTTTGACAAGTTCCAGGCCTATCTGCTGGGCGAACACGACGGCATGCCGAAAACCGCCGAATGGGCTGCGGACATTTGCGGCGTCGATGCCGAAGTGCTGCGCCAACTTGCGCGCGACATGGCGAAAAATCGCACCATGATTATGGGTGGCTGGGGCATTCAGCGTCAGCATCATGGCGAACAGCAACATTGGCTGTTGGTCACGGTAGCGGCCATGCTCGGCCAGGTTGGCCTGCCGGGCGGCGGCTTCGGTTTCAGCTATCATTATTCCTCCGGCGGCAGCCCGACGGCGAAAGGCGGCATTATTGCCGGTATTTCCGCCGGCAATTCACCGAAGAACTCCCCTTCACCCATTCCGGTGGCGCGCATTGCCGAATGCCTGGCCAACCCCGGCAAGACCATTAACTTCAATGGCGCGCAGGTTACCTACCCTGAGGTGAAAATGGTGTACGTGGCGGGCGGCAACACCTTCCACCAGCATCAGGACACCAATAACCTGGTCAAGGCCTGGCAGCGGCCGGATACCATAGTGGTGAATGAACCTTACTGGACCGCCACCGCCAGGCACGCCGATATCGTGCTGCCGGCCACCACCAGCTATGAGCGCAACGATCTGGAAATGGGCGGCGATTATTCGCAGCTGTACGTGTTCCCGATGCACCAGTGCGTGCCGCCACAGCATGAGTCGCGCAGCGATTTCGATATCTTCGCGGCGATGGCCGCAAGGCTGGGGGTTCAGGATGCCTTTACCGAAGGCAAAGATGAAACCCAGTGGCTCAAAGGTATGTACGACGACATGAAAACCCAGGCGCGCGCCGCCCGGGTAGCTCTGCCGCCGTTCGACATGTTCTGGCAGTCCAACAACTATGTGCGTTTCCCGGTGCCCGAGGCCAATACCCAATGGGTCCGCTTCGCCGACTACCGCGAAAATCCCCTGCTTAACCCGCTGGGCACGCCGTCCGGCAAAATAGAGATCTACTCCGACGCCATCGCCAAAATGAAGTATCAGGACTGCCCGGGCATCCCGACCTGGATGCCGCCTCACGAATGGTATCGCGGACCGGAAGCGGTGAAGTACCCGCTGTCGCTGAACACCGCGCACCCGATCAATCGACTCCATTCGCAGCTCGACAACACACCGCTGCGCAAAAAATATGCGGTGGCGGATCGGGAAGCGATTGTGATCCACCCTCAGGATGCCCAACCGCGTGGCATCGCCAATGGCGATTTGGTGCGGGCGTTTAACGATCGCGGTCAGATCCTGGTCGGTGCGGTGGTCAGCGAAGACGTGCGCCCCGGCGTGGTACGCATCAGCGAAGGCGCCTGGTTCGATCCGGCCGATCCTTCCCAACCGGGGTCGCTGTGCAAGAACGGCAACGTCAACTGCCTGACCTTCGACGTCGGTTCCTCTAGCCTCGCGCAGGGTAATTGCGGGCAGATGGCGCAGTTGCAGATTGAGAAGTATCAGGGCCCGGTGCTGAAAAACACCGCACACGCCGTGCCTGCCGGCGCGTAAACTGCCAGACAGGGCGGCGGCAACGTCGCCCTTTTTTAAGCTTATGCGGATAATCGCTTTTCACTGTTAAGCAGAATGAAACTGCTTTTTGTTTTTTTGTTTTTTCTTAAAAAAATGGGCGTATCATTCACCCGACCTCCTTATTTCCGACCCTTTGCTGACCTCTATGCCTACATCGACTGCGGTAACGCGACGCTCGCCCGATCTCACTTCGCTGGCCTTTCTCGTCGTGGCTTTTCTCACCGGGATTGCCGGTGCTTTACAGACGCCCACGCTCAGCCTGTTTCTGGCGACGGAAGTGCAGGTGCGCCCGTCGATGGTGGGCCTGTTTTTCACCGGCAGCGCCGTCATCGGCATTCTGGTCAGTCAGTTTCTTGCCCGCCGCTCGGATCAAAAAGGCGACCGCAAATCGCTGATTTTCCTCTGCTGCATGCTGGGCGCGCTGGGCTGCGTGCTGTTCGCCTGGAACCGTAATTATTACCTGCTGCTGATCGTGGGCGTGATGCTGACCAGTTTCGGCTCTACCGCCAACCCGCAGATGTTCGCCCTGGCGCGCGAACACGCCGATCGCACCGGCCGCGAGGCGGTGATGTTCAGCTCAATTTTGCGTGCACAGGTTTCCCTCGCCTGGGTAATAGGCCCGCCTATCGCCTTCGCGCTGGCATTGGGTTTTGGCTTTAAGGTGATGTATCTGGCGGCAGCGGCAGCATTTATCCTGTGCGGCGTACTGGTGTGGAAAATGCTGCCATCGATGCGCAAAACGCAGGTGACAACCCGCGCCACGCTGGAGGCGCCACGCCAGAACCGCCGCGATACGCTGCTGTTGTTTATGGCCGGCACCTTTATGTGGACCGCAAATGGCATGTATTTGATTAATATGCCGCTGTATATGGTGCACGAGCTGCGACTGTCGGAAAAGCTGGCCGGGATACTGATGGGCACGGCGGCCGGGCTGGAGATACCGACCATGCTGATTGCCGGCATGGTGGCCAAACGCTTCGGCAAACGCTTGTTGATGCGCTATGCGGTGGTGGCGGGTCTGCTGTTTTATTTTGGGCTGCTGTTTATCACCGGCACCTGGCAACTGATCGCCCTGCAACTGCTTAACGCAGCGTTTATCGGCGTGCTGGCGGGTATCGGCATGCTCTATTTCCAGGATTTGATGCCCGGACAGGCGGGTGCAGCCACCACCTTGTTTACCAACACCACGCGCGTGGGCTGGATTATTGCCGGTTCCGTCGCCGGCGTGGTGGCGGAGATCTGGAGCTATCACGCGGTGTTTTATTCCGCGCTGGCGATGGTCGCCGGCGCGGTGCTATGCCTGTGGAAGCTTAAAGATGCTTAAGGTGCAGTATCCGCTTCCAGCTTGATCAGATAGATCAATGCCTGGTCACGATGGTCATGACACATCTCACGGCTGGCCTGCAGGCTGCCGCACACTTTGGGCCGCAGCGGCGAGTGAAACAGGCCGCAGCGCAGTTGCTCACTCAGATGAATGCAGCGGGTATTGGCGGGCTTGCCATTAGGCATACCGGGGATGGGGCTGGATATTGAAGGCGCGATACAACAGGCGCCGCAGTCGGTACGACAGTCCATCAGCGAGTCTCCCGGTGGGCTGGCGGAATTGAAGCGCGACAATATCAGCACGGCCCATCCGCCGCCAGCATAATCCGGTTTTGCTCGCGAATCTTTACACCCCACCTCCATAGCCAAAAACCAGCCACTCTCATACAGACAAAAAAATACGCCATAAATTGTCCAATTAGCGCCAATTAATGCATGAAACAAGCGCACTCCCGGCTTTACATGCACCAATCACACATGTACCATTAAGCTAGTACAAAAGAACTCACGGCCGACGCGGCCACTCAGGAGCAAAAATGTCCACGGACACCATCCAGAAGCTAGCCCGCCCTTCGGTACTCGGCGGCGCGATGATCATTGCAGGCACCGCCGTCGGCGCCGGCATGTTCTCCATTCCCATCGTCACTTCTGGCGTGTGGTTCAGCGGCTCCGTGGCGCTGTTGATTTATACCTGGGCCTGCATGCTGATTTCCGGTCTGATGATCCTGGAAGCCACACTGCATTACCCAAGCGGCGCCAGCTTCCATACCATCGTCAAAGATCTGCTGGGCAAAGGCTGGAACGCCATTAACGGCATTTCCATTACCTTTGTGCTGTACATCCTCACCTACGCCTACATTTCCGCCGGCGGCTCGATCATCGCCCACACGCTGGAAGGCATCGTCGGTGTCGGCCAAACCACCGCAGGGCTGGTGTTTGCCATCGTGGTGGCATTTATCGTCTGGTTGTCGACCCGCGCCGTCGATCGCCTGAGCACCATTCTGATCGGCGGGATGGTGATCACCTTTGTGATGTCGGTGGGCGATATGTTCACCCACGTACAACCGGCGGTGCTGTTCAACCGCGGCGATGACCAGGCCAGCTACCTGCCTTACGCACTGGCGGCGTTGCCCTATCTGCTGACGTCGTTCGGCTACCACGGCAACGTGCCGGGGTTGGTGAAGTACTACCAAAAAGACAGCCGTGCGGTGGTGCGCAGCCTGGTGTACGGTACGCTGCTGGCGCTGGCTATCTATATCCTGTGGCAGTATGTGATTCAGGGCAACATCGCCCGCGATGCCTTCAAACAGGTGATTGCCGAAGGCGGCAACATCGGCAGCCTGCTCAAACAGATGGGCAACGTCTCCAGCAGCCAGGCCGTTGGCCAATTGCTGAACGCCTTCTCTTATATGGCGCTGGCCAGTTCATTCCTCGGGGTGTCGCTGGGCCTGTTCGATTATCTGGCGGACTTCTTTAAATTCAGCGATGACACTACCGGGCGCAGCAAAACCGCGCTGGTGACTTTCGCACCGCCAACGCTGGCCGCCCTGCTGTTCCCGAACGGCTTCTTGTACGCCATCGGCTTCGCCGGGCTGGCGGCCACCATCTGGGCGGTGATCGTGCCGGCGATGATGGCGCGCGCCAGCCGCCGCCGCTTCCCGCAGGCGCAGTATCGCGCGCCAGGCGGCCACGGGATGATCCTGTTCATCATTCTGTTTGGGGTGATCAACGCCGCCGCCCATCTGCTGGCGTTGCTCGGCCTGCTGCCGGTATTCCAGTAAATCCGCTCAGGGGATGGCATTCGTCATCCCCTTTCCGTCACTGTTTTTGCGCGATCTGCTTGCCTGAAATCGGCGGCGCGAGTAACTTGTCGCAACTTCCCAAATACTCTTCATTGCAGGTTACTTTATATGGCAAAGGCTAACGAAATTAAGCGCGGCATGGCGATCAATTACAACGGCAAACTGCTGTTGGTGAAAGACATCGATGTGCAAAGCCCAAGCGCACGCGGCGCCAGCACCTTATACAAAATGCGTTTCTCCGACGTCCGCACCGGGCTGAAGGTAGAAGAGCGTTTTAAGGGCGACGATATTCTGGACACCATTTCCCTGTCCCGCCGCAAGGTGAACTTCTCTTATATCGACGGGGAAGAATACGTGTTCATGGATGACGAGGATTTCACCCCGTACATCTTCAAGAAAGACCAGATAGAAGACGAGCTGCTGTTTATTCCTGAAGCCGGCCTGCCGGGCATGCAGGTGCTGACGCTGGACGGCCAGGTGCTGGCGCTGGAACTGCCGCAGACCGTAGATATGGAAATTGTCGACACCGCGCCGGGCATCAAAGGCGCCTCCGCCAGCGCCCGCAACAAGCCGGCCACCATGGCGACCGGCCTGACCATTCAGGTACCGGAATACCTCAGTGCCGGCGATAAAATCCGCATTCATATTGCCGAACGCCGCTATATGAGCCGCGCAGACTAGCCCTTCGTCTTTCACGCTGCAGCGTTGTTGGCTACGCGCCCATACCCCAGTCACTTACCGATGTAAGCTCCTGGGGATTTGTACGCTTGCCGCCTAGCTGCAACGTGAAATCCATCGGGCGTTATTCCCGCTTTACGACGGCAACTCAGGGAAGAAACGGCGCTTAAGCGCCAGCTCAACGCCGCGCAGCTCCGCCAATCCTTTCAGACGACCAATCGCCGAGTAACCCGGATTGGTTTTTTTCTTCAAATCATCCAGCATCTGGTGCCCGTGATCGGGACGCATCGGGATCGGCCGGCGATCGCCCGCCTGATGGCGTCGCTGCTCCTCGCTGAGGATCGCCTCAATCACCGCAACCATATCCACGTCCCCCTGCAGATGGGCACCCTCATGGAAACTCTTCGGGTTCTCTTCGCGGCAGGTGGCGCGCAGGTGGGTGAAATGGATGCGGTCGCCGAAGGTGTCAATCATCCGTACCAGGTCATTATCCGCACGCACGCCGTAAGACCCGGTGCACATGGTGAAACCGTTATAGAGGCTGTCGACGGTCTGCTTCAGCCACTGCATGTCCTCAATGGTGGACACGATACGCGGCAGGCCGAGGATCGGCCGCGGCGGATCGTCCGGATGCACCGCCAGACGCACGCCAGCCTCCTCCGCCACCGGCACAATGGCGCGCAGGAACACCGCCATATTTTCGCGCAGTTGCGCCTTGTCGATCGCATCGTACTCCGCCAGCCGGGCGCGGAACTGATCGAGCGTGTAACCCTCTTCGGCGCCCGGTAGTCCGGCGATGATATTGCCGGTCAATTTGTTTTTCTCCGCTTCGCTCATGGCCGCGAAATGGGCGGCCGCCTGCGCCTGCTCTTCCGGCGTGTAATCCTGCTGTGCGCCGGCGCGCTGCAGAATATGCAGATCAAAGGCGGCGAAGGCGATGTGATCGAAACGCAACGCTTTCGAACCGTCAGGCAGCAGGTACTCCAGATCGGTGCGTGTCCAATCGAGAATCGGCATAAAGTTGTAGCACACGGTATCGATACCGCAGGTCGCCAGATTACGCAGCGACTGCTGGTAATTGGCGATATGCCGCAGGTAATTGCCGCTGTGGGTTTTGATCTCTTCATGCACCGGAATGCTTTCCACCACCGACCATACCAACCCTTTCTCCGCCAACAACGCCTGACGCGCCTTGATCTCATCGATCGGCCAAACTTCGCCATTCGGGATATGGTGCAGTGCGGTGACGACGCCGGTGGCACCGGCCTGACGCACATCGTCAAGAGAGACAGGATCGTTCGGCCCGTACCAACGCCATGTTTGTTCCATTGTTTATCCTTGTAAAAATCGCCGGGGGTTGCCGGTTGGTGATCAAGACTGCTCAAATCCGGCAATCTTGTTATACCAAACGAGATAGATATCATTTATCTTTTACCTTACTCCGTCGAGGCAGGTTGTCAAAACAGAAATCGCACTGGGTTGATCCACTTCACGAATCTGGCTTATTTTGGACAGAGCAATTTTATTGATGCGCAGACAGCCTTACACTGGCGGCAGAGAGCCAGTACGACAAAGGCTGAAAGCAGCCTCACTTATCGCCTGAAAAACTGGTCTGATAGCTTTTAAAAAGTTACCGGCCAGCACCTTTTTACTCAGCTTTGGAGCCTTGAATGAAGACTATCGCCAACTCGCCGCTACCGGATGCGGTCCAGCAACCGCGCTACGATCGCAGCGCATTGCAAAGCCGCATGGTGCATATCGGATTTGGTGCTTTCCACCGCGCCCACCAGGCGTTGCTTACCGACCGGGTGCTGAATCGCCAGGGCGGCGACTGGGGTATTTGCGAAATCAGCCTGTCTGGCGGCGTGCCATTGTTCCAGAACCTGCGCTTGCAAGAGCATCTGTACAGCGTGCTGGAGAAAGGCGCGGCGGGTAATCAGGCTATCGTGATAGGCGCAGTGAATGAAAGCGTGCACCGCAAGCTGGAAGGGATCGAGGCCGTGCTGGAAAAGCTGGCAGAACCTCAGGTGGCGATCGTGTCGATGACCATTACCGAAAAAGGCTACTGCATCGAGCCGGGCAGTGGAAAACTGGATCTGCAACACGAAGCGATCCGTGCCGATCTGGCCAATCCAGGCCAACCGGCCACCGTTCCCGGCATTCTGGTGGAGGCGCTGCGTCTGCGCCTTGAACGCGGCTTGCCCGCCTTCACCCTGCTCTCCTGCGATAACATTCCGGAAAACGGCCATGTGCTGCGTAACGCAATAATCGGATTGGCGCAGGAGCGTGACGGCATGCTGGCCGAGTGGATAGCCCGGCAGGTCAGCTTCCCCAGCACCATGGTCGACCGTATTGTTCCGGCCGCCACGCCGGAAACGCTGGCTGACATTGCCGCCGCTCTCGGCGGCGTCCATGATGAGTGCGCCATCGCTTGCGAACCCTTCATTCAATGGGTGGTGGAAGATAATTTTGTCGCCGGTCGCCCGGCCTGGGAACTGGCCGGGGCACAGTTGGTCGACGACGTGCTGCCGTTTGAGCAGATGAAGCTGCGCATGCTGAACGGCAGCCATTCGTTCCTGGCCTATCTCGGTTATCTGGGCGGCTATCAGTACATTAACGACTGCATGGCCGACGAGTCTTATCGCCGCGCCGCACACCACCTGATGCTGGCAGAACAGGCGCCGACCCTCAGCGTCAGCGGCATCGATCTGGCCGCCTACGCCGCGCAGCTGATCGAACGCTACAGCAACCCTGCGCTGCAGCATCGCACCTGGCAAATCGCCATGGACGGCACGCAAAAACTGCCGCAGCGCATGCTGGATTCGGTCCGTTGGCATTTGCAGCACGGCGGCAGTTATGCCGGTCTGGCATTGGGCGTCGCAGCCTGGATGCGCTATGTCAACGGTGTGGATGATGCCGGCCAGCCTATCGACATCCGCGATCCGCTACTGCCTGCACTGCAGCAAACGGTGGCCGCTACGCCGGACGATGAACAGCGGGTTAAGGCGCTATTGGGGTTGAAAAGCGTTTTCGGTGAACAACTGCCGGCCGAGGGGGAATTTGTGGCGGCGGTAACCCGCGCTTACCTGTCGCTGCGCGATCGCGGGGCACGCCAAACGGTGAAAGAGTGGGTTGCGACTCAACTGGCCTAAGGAATGAAAGCCATGCCGGGCAAGCTGTGCCCGGCATGGTCGGGTAACTTAACGATAAACCACGGTCATGACGGCCAATTTTTTCTGTTGATCCACCCACTGCATTTCCGTCGTGCCTAAATTCAGTGGAAGCTCTTTGCGTGAAACATCGAAGTGCGACAGGGTCTGTTGCCCTTGATAGTGTTGCCCATTGCGGTAACATTGCGTATTGGCCGTTGAACCGGCGATATCCACCGAGCAGGGGCTTTCTACGATAGAACCCACAAAATGAATAACCCCGCCAGTGGTTCCAGCATGGCCTGCCGCCGTCCATGAAAACAACATTCCTGCGATCAAAACTAACCGAAAGATGTTCATGGCAACCTCACTTTTGTTAACTCAATTTAAACATAGAGGATTTCCTTAGGAATAATCGCAAGGTAAGGGGGGTTATTTGATGGATATTCCAGCCATTAACAGTGTAAAAACAAGCTACTAACTGCCTGAACATTTGTCTAATAGCGGGTTTTTGTTAGGAATTTTCCGAGCGCTAAACGTGGATTTCACCGGTGAAATAACGCAGCATAACGTATTGAATTTGTGACCTGGCGCAGGTTACGCACTCTCACACAACCAGGTAGTACGGCTTAGTTATCGCCCCCTGGACTTTATCAACATCAGGAATCATCAATGACCAAAACTAACCTGATCACCGGTTTTCTCGGCAGCGGTAAAACCACCACCATCCGTCATCTGCTGGCCAATAAGCCGGAACACGAGCGCTGGGCGGTGCTGGTGAATGAATTCGGTGAAATTGGCATCGACGGCGCGTTGCTGGCGGACAGCGGCGCGGTGCTGAAGGAGATCCCCGGCGGATGCATGTGCTGCGTAAACGGCCTGCCGATGCAGGTTGGATTGAATATGCTGTTGCAGCAAAGCAAGCCCGACCGGTTACTCATCGAGCCGACCGGCCTGGGCCATCCGAAGCAAATACTGTCGTTGCTGACGCAGGACAGCTACGCCGGCTGGATCGATCTGCAGGCCACGCTGTGCCTGCTGGACGCTCGCCAACTCAGTGAGCCGCGCTATCGAGAAAATGAAAACTTTCGCGATCAACTGGCTGCAGCCGACATTATTCTGGCCAGTAAAAGCGACACCTATCAACCGCAGGATCTGCTGGCCTTGCAACAGTGGGCGGCGCAAGATCCCCGCCAGCGGCCGCTTTACCCCATAGAACAAGGCCAGGCGAATGTAGATTGGCTCAACCTGCCTCGCACGAATCGCACAGAATTACCGGATGCGCAGCATCATCATAGCCATGCCAAAACTCAGGGCCTGGCCGCATTGCGGCTGCCGGAAACCTCGCGTTGGCGACGGGCGCTCAATCAGGGTCAGGGGTTTACCAGCTGTGGCTGGATTTTTGATGCGGACACAGTATTCGATACCATTGGCATCATGGAGTGGGTGCGGCTGGCGCCGGTCGAACGCGCCAAAGGCGTGGTCCGGATTGCAGAAGGCACGTTGTTGATTAACCGCCAGGGGCAGGATCTCAATATCGAAACGCGCCCTGTCGCACCGCTGGACAGCCGCATTGAACTGATCCACAGCGACAATGCAGACTGGAACGCCCTGCAATCCCAATTGTTTAACATTCGTTTAAGTTAGAATCTTTACCGTTAGCATCATTTTATTTTTAGACTTACAACAGGTTATGTCATGACACGCCGCAATTTACCCTTCATCATTTTCTTCAATTTACTGGGCATTGCGCTGTTTCTGTCCTGGTTCCTGCCGGCTAACCACGGTTACTGGTTTACTCTGGACTCAGCGATTTTCTTTTTCTTCAACCGCCATCTGGCGACCGATCCCGGCTTTCTGCACCTGGTGGCCATCACCAATAATCGCGCCTTTGACGTGATTTCACTGATCGCCATGGGGCTGCTGTACCTGTATTTTTATCTCAAACAGGATGCCACCGGCCGCCGTCGTTTATGGGTCACCGGCATTGTCATGTTGCTGACCGCCGTAGTGCTGAACCAGCTTGGGCATCTGCTGCCGGTAAAGCACCCCAGCCCATCGCTCAGCTTCGAGAACATCAACCGAGTCAGTATGCTGACCGGCATCCCCACCAAAGATGCCTCCAGCGACAGCTTCCCCGGCGATCACGGCATGATGCTGATGATTTTTACCTGTTTTATGTTGCGCTATTTTAACCGCCGCGCCTTTGCCGTGGCGCTGCTGATCACGCTGGTTTTCTCACTGCCGCGCGTCATGATCGGCGCCCACTGGTTCACCGATATCGCCGTCGGCTCACTGTCCGTGGTGCTGGTGGGCGTCAGTTGGTGCCTGATGACCCCACTCAGCGACAAGCTGATTAACGGGTTGAACCTCATGCTGCCCGGCAAGCATCGCCCCGCCCAGCCATAACAAATCGCTATGACCCGCAGGAGGCCCGCCGCCTCCTGATTATTTCCGCGCCGGCTTTTGTCTATTTCCACATCAGCGCGTTAACGCTTTCGTCACCTGATTTCACGTAAAACCAACACAACGGACAATCGGCGTTTTTTATATGAAGTTTTACATTATGTTACATCACAAATTCATATAAAAAAGGGCAGGAAAAGGCTCGCAATCCCTGATTCGTTGCGGTAACCTCGGATGCGTTTGTGCCTGGTTTACCTCGTTTCAGCATTAAATCCGTGAAAAATGTGCGTTCCGCCACGTTTTCAGCGGTAAGCGATTGTCGGGGCAGCAGGTGCAGATTAGGCTCATTCCGTTTGGCATTTTCAGGTAGCGACTTTCGTCGTTAAGGACTTCAAGGGAAAACAACAACAATGGTCAAATCTCAACCGTTTCTGAGATATTTTTTGCGGGTAGTACCTGCAATTGCCGCAGCGGTAATGCTCTCCGCATGCAGCTCGACTCACACTTCGAACTTGAATAACGCACAAACTGAGATGCATGCAGTTAATGACAAAAATGGTCTTTTACTGCAAGCCTCTCAGGATGAATTCGAAGCAATGGTCCGTAACGTTGACGTTAAGTCAAAAATCATGGATCAGTATGCAGACTGGAAAGGCGTTCGTTACCGTTTAGGCGGCGAAAGCAAGCGCGGCATTGATTGCTCGGCGTTTGTACAGCGCACCTTCCGTGAACAGTTTGGTATGGATTTACCGCGTTCTACCTATGAACAGGAAGACCTCGGCAAGAAAATCGTGCGTACCAAACTGCGTCCTGGCGATCTGGTGCTGTTCCGCGCCGGCTCTACCGGACGCCACGTCGGCATTTATTTAGGTAACGATCAATTCGTTCATGCCTCTACCAGCAGCGGCGTGATGATTTCGAATCTGAGCGATAACTACTGGAATAAACGTTATCGTGAAGCCCGCAGAGTGCTGACCAGCAGCTGACGGCGCAAAATACCTGATTGTCCTGAATACCAAACGAGCAATAAAACGCTGCCTCCGGGCAGCGTTTTTTTTTATCCCTAACGTTACGCTGATAAAAAACTCACCTATCATCATCAAATACTATTAAGCGTTTGTTCGCGGATTACCCTGCGTAAATAAACGATGAATAATGACTGCACCACCACCATTGGGATATATTAAGCGATCACTTGATAACAAAAACAGAATGATACGCCGTGCTCAGGGGGCAAAGGTTTATGGGCTTGAAAAGGGCATTTGCACGCCATGTTTCGCACAGACGACGCAGCCTGGCTAAAAGCAGCATTGTCGCTCTGGTATTTTTTATCCTGTTTACAGGCATCACGCTCCTCCTGATTAATCACCAGCGCACACAATATCAACGCACGGTAGAACAACGTACGCAGAAATTCACCCTCGAAAATCTGGATAGTCTGACGGAAATCATGCTGCAATTGATGCCGTTGACGGAACGCTCCTGCGCGTCCAGCCAGCCGGAAATTACTTATCAGGCGGCGTTTAATTCCGGCGTGCGGAGTTTTCTGTTGGTGAAAAACGGTTTTGCCTATTGCTCCTCGGCTACCGGCAGCATGATGCTGGCACTGAAAAATATTTATCCGGAAATCGATCCGCGCCAGACGCGGGATCTCAAATTGCAGCAAGGCACCCCCCTTGTACCGGGAAAACCCGCAGTAGCCGTCTGGTTGCGTCATCCCGGAGAGGAAAACACCGGCGTGTTGGCGACCCTGGATATCAACCTGATGCCCTATCTGCTGTTCGCTTCGCGTGACGCACGCACACCCGGCATTGCCATTATTCTGGGCGATCGCGCCCTGACCACCTTCAGCCCGAACCTGATGCCAGTGAGCCAGTTGCCGGACGACCAGGCCGACCGCTTAGCCATTCCGGGCACGCCGATGACGATTCTGTTTTATAACGAAACGCTGACGCCCAATGATATCCGCCTGACCCTGCTGGGCAGCCTGGTGCTGTCATTGATGATCGGCGTTCTGTGCTACTACATGCTGCTGCTGCGCCAAAGCCCGGAACGTGCGTTGATGCGCGGCATCAAGCGCAATGAATTCTTTATTGAATACCAGCCGGTGTTCCATACCCGCAAAGGGGCCGTCGCCGGACTGGAGGCGCTGATCCGCTGGCAGCATCCGATTGAAGGGCGCATCCCGCCGGACCTGTTTATCCCCTACGCCGAAAGCGAAGGGCTGATTGTGCCGCTGACGCGCCATCTGTTCCGCCTGATTGCCGAAGACGTGCCACGCCTGGCGACGGTGTTGCCAAAAGGCGCCAAACTGGGTCTGAACATCTCCCCTTCCCATCTGAGCGCCCCCTCCTTCCATCAGGACGTGTACGAACTGCTGGCGCAACTGCCCAGCGACTACTTTACGCTGGTATTCGAGATCACCGAACGCGGCATGGTAGAGGAAGCCAATGCGCTGGCGGAGTTTGACTGGCTGCACCAGCAAGGCATCGAGATCGCCGTCGACGATTTCGGCACCGGTCACAGCGCGCTGATTTATCTGGAACGCTTTACCATGGACTACCTGAAAATAGACCGTGGTTTCGTCAACACCATTGGTCAGGATACGGTCACCGCTCCGGTGTTGGACGCGGTGATCTCGCTGGCTAAAAAACTGAAAATGCAAACCGTGGCGGAAGGCGTGGAAACCGCCGAACAATTGCACTTCCTGCAGGAACGGGACGTTAACTTTATGCAGGGTTATTATTTCAGCAAGCCGTTGAGCATCGACAACTTCGTGACATTCTGCAATAGCCAGCAGGTCTTTGATTATCAGGCGCAAAAAGCCTGATCTTTACATTACTTCACCCTGCGGCACGGCAGTGAATGTTATGCTGGCCGCAGACTTAACCGACTTATCAGCAGGAGCTTACCGTCAAGATGTCCGTGCGCGTTTTTGCTGCCCTGGTGCTCTCAGCACTGAGTTTTGGCCTGCAGGCCGAAACCCTCAATGAAAGTTACGCTTTCGCCCTTCTCGGTGAGCCGAAATACGCCACCGACTTCAGTCATTACGACTACGTCAATCCGGCCGCACCGAAAGGTGGCGACGTGCGGATGGCGGCGATCGGCACCTACGATAACTTTAACCGTTACGCCTCGCGCGGCGTACCCGGCGAACGCACCGACGCTCTGTATGACTCGCTGTTCACCACCTCGGACGACGAAATAGGCAGTTACTATCCGCTGATCGCCGAATCTGCCCGCTTCCCGGCCGATATGCACTGGGTGGAGCTGGACATTAACGCCCGCGCCCGCTTCCACGATGGCAGCCCTATCACCGCCGCTGACGTCGCCTTCACCTTTAACAAGTTTATGACCGAAGGCGTACCGCAGTTTCGCATTGCCTACAAAGGCATTACGGTAAAGGCCATCTCCCGCCTGACGGTACGCATCGAATTCCCACAGCCGGATAAAGACAAGCTGCTTGGGCTGTTTGGGCTGCCGGTGCTACCGGAGAGTTTCTGGAAAGATCATAAGCTGAACGAGCCGCTGGCCGCGCCGCCGCTTGGCAGCGGCCCGTATAAGGTCGGCAGTTACCGCCTCGGCCAATACATTACCTATCAACGGGTACGCGATTACTGGGCAGCCAACCTGCCGGTCAATCGCGGCCGCTTCAACTTCGACAGCATCCGCTACGACTACTATCTGGATGACAAAGTGGCTCTGGAGGCCTTCAAGGCCGGTGCCTACGACTTCCGCATTGAGGGTTCGCCCAAAAGCTGGGCTACCCAATATCAGGGCGGCAACTTCGCCCGTAACTACATAGTCAAACAGGATGAAACCAACCAGTCGGCGCAAAATACCCGCTGGATGGCGTTCAATATGAAACGCCCTCTGTTTGCCGATCGGCGCGTACGCGAGGCGATCACGCTGGCCTTCGATTTCGACTGGATGAACAAGGCGCTGTATTACAACGCTTATCAACGTACCAACAGCTATTTCCAGAATACCCCCTACGCCGCCAGCGGCTATCCGGATGCCGCCGAACTGGCGCTGCTGGCGCCGCTGAAGGACAAGGTACCGCCGGAGGTGTTCACCAGCATCTACCAGCCGCCCTCCTCTGACGGCAGCGGCAGCGATCGCCAGAACCTGCTGAAAGCCACCCAGTTGCTCAAGCAGGCCGGCTGGGAAGTGAAAAACCAGCAACTGGTGAACAGCAAAACCGGCAAGCCCTTTACCTTCGAGCTGATGCTGCTGAGCGGCAGCAACTTCCAGTACGTCTTGCCGTTCCAGCACAACCTCAAACGGCTGGGCATCGAGATGCAAATCCGTGAAATTGACGTCACTCAATTCACCAAACGCATGCGTGACGGCGATTTCGATATGATGCCGACGGTCTATATGGCGATGCCGTTCCCAAGCTCTTCCCTCCAAGCGCTCTGGGACTCCGAATACATCCATTCCAGTTGGAATACCCCCGGCGTCACAGACCCGGCGGTCGACAGCCTGGTACGCAACATCCTGCGGCACCAGGGCGACGAAAAAGCCCTGCTGCCGCTGGGTCGCGCGCTGGATCGGGTGCTGACCTGGAATAGGTTCATGCTGCCGATGTGGTATTCCAATCACGATCGCTATGCCTACTGGGACAAGTTCTCCACGCCGGCTGTCCGTCCGGCTTACGTTATTGGCTTCGACAACTGGTGGTTTGACGTCAACAAGGCGGCGCGTTTGCCGACCCAACAACAATAAGGGGTCGGCGATGGCGGCTTATCTGATTCGCAGACTGTTGCTGATTATTCCCACCCTGTGGGCGATCATCACCATTAACTTTTTCATCGTACAGATCGCGCCCGGCGGCCCGGTCGATCAGGCCATTGCCAACATCGAGATGGGCCAGAGCAGCGGTTTTGGCGGCGGTGGCGCAGGTGAAGGCCTGGGGCACGCGCGGATCGGCGTCGGCAGCGCCACGGATAGCCAGTACCGGGGTTCGCGCGGGCTGGATCCGGAAGTGATCGCCGAAATCACCAAACGCTATGGTTTCGACAAACCGCTGCATGAACGCTATTTCACCATGCTGTGGAATTATATGCGTCTCGACTTTGGCGACAGCCTGTTTCGCGGCGCGTCGGTGATGCAACTGGTAGGCCATAGCCTGCCGGTTTCCATCACCCTGGGCCTGTGGAGCACGCTGATTATCTATCTGGTGTCGATCCCGCTCGGTATCCGCAAGGCGGTGCATAACGGCAGCGCTTTCGATATCTGGAGCAGCACGCTGATTATCATCGGCTACGCCATTCCGGCCTTCCTGTTCGCCATTTTGATGATCGTGCTGTTCGCCGGCGGCAGTTACCTGGATTGGTTCCCGTTGCGCGGCCTGGTATCCAGCAACTTCGATAGCCTGTCGTGGTATGGCAAGATTACCGATTATCTGTGGCACATCACCCTGCCGGTGCTGGCGACGGTCATTGGCGGTTTCGCCACCCTGACCATGCTGACCAAGAACTCGTTCCTTGACGAGATCCGCAAACAGTATGTAGTCACCGCGCGCGCCAAGGGACTGGATGAGAACAAGATCCTTTATCGTCACGTATTTCGCAATGCCATGCTGCTGGTGATCGCCGGCTTCCCGGCGACTTTCGTCAGCATGTTTTTCACCGGTTCATTGCTGATTGAAGTGATGTTCTCACTCAACGGGCTGGGGCTGCTGGGGTATGATGCCACCCTGCAGCGCGACTATCCGGTGATGTTCGGCACGCTGTATATTTTTACCCTGATTGGCCTGTTGTTGAATATCCTCAGCGATATCACCTATACCCTGGTCGATCCGCGCATTGATTTCGAGGCCCGCCAATGAGCCGCTTAAGCCCGATCAACCAGGCGCGCTGGGCGCGTTTTCGCAGTAATCGCCGCGGTTACTGGTCACTGTGGGTTTTCCTGGTGTTGTTTATCCTCAGCCTGGCCGCCAACCTGATCGCCAACGACCGGCCGCTGCTGGTGCGCTACGAAGGCCGCCTGTACCTGCCGTTCATGATCAATTACAGCGAGACCACCTTTGGCGGTGAGCTGAATACCGCCACCGATTACCAGGATCCTTTCGTCAAGCAGCAGATCGACCGCCACGGCTGGGCGGTTTGGCCACCGATTCGCTTCAGTTACGACACCATCAACTTCGCCACTGAAGTGCCCTTCCCCTCCGCCCCCTCGCGCCATAACCTGCTGGGTACCGACGGTAACGGCAGCGACGTGCTGGCTCGCGTACTGTACGGCTTTCGCATTTCGATGCTGTTCGGGTTGGCGCTGACGCTGTTTTCCAGCGTGATCGGCGTTTGCGTCGGCGCGATGCAAGGCTATTACGGCGGGCGTTTTGACCTGTGGGGACAACGCTTTATCGAGGTGTGGTCGGGCATGCCGACGCTGTTTTTGATCATTTTGCTGTCGAGTATCGTACAACCCAATTTCTGGTGGCTGCTCGGTATCACCATTCTGTTTGGCTGGATGAGTCTGGTAGGCGTGGTGCGCGCCGAGTTCCTGCGCACCCGCAACTATGATTACATCCGCGCCGCACGCGCTATGGGGGTGCCGGATCGGGTCATTATGTACCGACATATGCTACCCAATGCGATGGTGGCGATGCTGACCTTCTTGCCGTTTATCCTCTGTGGTTCCATCACTACCCTGACCTCTCTCGATTTCCTGGGCTTCGGCCTGCCGATCGGCTCTCCGTCGCTCGGTGAACTGTTGCTGCAGGGCAAGAACAACCTGCAAGCACCGTGGCTCGGCATTACTGCGTTCCTGGTGTTGGCGGTGTTGCTGTCTTTACTCATTTTTATCGGCGAAGCCATACGCGACGCCTTTGACCCCAGCAAGGCACATTGATATGGCTAGCTCTCCACTGCTTTCAATTCAGGATCTCAGCGTCGCTTTCCGTCAGGGAGAGCAGTTGAATCAGGTGGTCAACGGCTTGTCGTTGCAGATAGAAAAAGCGGAAACGTTGGCCTTGGTGGGTGAGTCCGGCTCAGGCAAAAGTGTGACCGCGCTGTCGGTGCTGCGGCTGCTGCCTTCGCCGCCGGTGGTCTATACCGGTGGGGATATCCAGTTCAATGGCAGCTCGTTGCTGCATGCGCCGGAAGCCGAACTGCGCAAAGTGCGCGGCAACCAGATTTCGATGATTTTTCAGGAACCTATGGTGTCGCTCAACCCATTGCACACCATCGAGAAACAGTTGGCGGAAGTGTTGGCGTTGCACCGCGGCATGCGGCGCGACGTGGCGCGCGGGGAGATTATTCAATGCCTGGATCGCGTCGGTATTCGCAACGCCAAAGGCCGGTTGAAAGACTATCCGCATCAGCTCTCCGGCGGCGAACGGCAGCGGGTCATGATCGCCATGGCGGTGTTGACCCAGCCAAAACTGCTGATTGCCGACGAACCGACCACTGCGCTTGATGTGACCATTCAGGCGCAAATCCTGGTGCTGTTGAAGGAGCTGAAGCAAGAAATGGGCATGGGGCTGCTGTTTATCACTCATAACCTGAATATCGTTCGCCGCCTGGCGGACAATGTGGCGGTGATGCGTAACGGTCAGTGCGTTGAGCAGAACAGCCGGGCGGGCCTGTTCAGCCAGCCGCAACACTCCTATACCCAGCAACTGTTGGCAGCCGAAAATGTCGGTGATCCCCTGCCGTTGCCGACGGATGCCGCCCCGCTGCTGAAAGTGGAAAACTTGCAGGTCAGCTTCCCGATCAAGCGCGGTTTGTTACGCCGCACGGTTGACCATCATTACGCGTTGAAGGGACTGAGTTTTGAGCTGAAGGCCGGGGAAAGCGTTGGGTTGGTGGGGGAGTCGGGGTCGGGTAAAAGCACCACCGGGCTGGCGCTGCTGCGTCTGTTGAGCGCCAGCGGCGCTATCTGGTTTAACGGCCAACCGCTGCACCAGTTCAGCCTGAAACAGATGCTGCCGTACCGCAGTCAGATACAGATCGTGTTTCAGGATCCCTACTCCGCACTGAATCCGCGACTGAGCGTGTTGCAAATTATCGCCGAGGGGCTGGAGGTACATCAGAAATTGAGCGCCGAACAGCGTGAACAGAAGGTGATGGAAGCCTTGCAAGAGGTGGGGCTGGATCCCGCCCTGCGCCACCGCTACCCTACCGAGTTTTCCGGTGGCCAACGCCAGCGTATTGCTATCGCACGGGCGCTGATTCTGCAGCCGCAGTTGCTGATTCTGGATGAGCCGACCTCATCGCTGGATAAATCGGTACAGGCGCAAATACTGACGCTATTGAAGTCTCTGCAACAGCGCCACCGGCTGGCGTATCTGTTCATCAGCCATGATTTGCAGGTGGTGCGCTCACTGTGCCATCAGGTGATCGTACTGCGCCAAGGGGAAGTGGTTGAACAGGGCGATTGCCAGACGATCTTCAACTCGCCTGCCGCCGCTTATACGCAGCAGCTGTTACAGCTGGCCGATTAGCGGCGGGGTCAGAAAGGGTATTGCGCGCTCAGTGGCTCGGCGATGGCGGCGCCAACGTTTTTTAACCGGCATAAGGTAGCGCTTTCATCGCTGCGGTGCACAAACAGGCAAGCTTCCCCTTCCCACTCCACGATGGCGCAATCGACCTGAATCTCCTGCAAAGACAGCTTAAGCTGTTGCATAACCTGCCAGGCGTCCGCCCCTTCATGGCTGAGCAGTTTCAAGCCAATCAGGTTGTTATCTTCGTCTATCCCGCTAAGCGGAATCGGTTCAACCTTGATGCCGGTAAAACCTGATAGCCAACGATAACTTTGCGGCAAGCGATGCACTACCGAAAGTTGGATACTATCCACATGAAATCCCTAGTTTGAAAAGTGAAACAGTTTTTACCTGACAGGGGTAACTAAGTTATAGCCGTTGAGAACCGACTCTGCTGAGCACATATGTTATTTAAATGTAAAATATGTCACAACTCATTAACCGCACCCTGCGCTTGCTGATATCGTGCTGTTTTGGTACGCCGCGCGGTGTCATTTCACGGCATTTTGCGACTCAGCTCGCATTTTTGCGTTATATGTAACCCTTTCCCGCCACGATCTCAACTCTTTTTTCTTGCAATGCGGTTACTTTTCACTCTTCATAATTTTACATTGCAGAAACATTTAACTTCCCCCTTCAAGGTGAAAAATCGATGTAATCCATTGACTTTAAATAGACAAAAAACAAATCAGACACCACATCCCGGCAAAGATACCGTGCGAAACGTCTGTAATTATCTTTGCCTACCCTGAGCTTTTTTTAACAAAAAGCACACAGATTGCACGCCGAGCATTTAATTAGCGTACTTATATTTAGCAACAAAATTTGCATTGCCAACGGAATTGATGAGAGGGCGCTGAAAAGAATGGAAAATAACCCAGGCTCAGCACTAAGCTGGCCTGGGTTATTCAGAGATAACTCGCGAAGGGGTCAGGCAACGTTGTTGCGTGGGCGGCTGGCATACAAATAGAACAGCACCGCTACGATACTGCACAGCGCCATGGAAGAGACCATCGGCCAAGCACTCTTGCCTGGCGCCATCGACAGTACCGCCCCGACCAGAGCGCCGATGCTGAAACGCAGCGTACCGGCCAACGAGGACGCCGTACCCGCCATATGCGGGAAATCATCCAGGATCACCGCCATCGCGTTGGACGAAATCATGGCGATACAGCCCAGATAGACCGCCACACCGAGCACCAGCGCCCAGAAGCCCAGACCAATGGCGCTTACCGCCAGCAGCCACAGCCCCATCGCCAACTGAACCAACAAGCCCAGCCGGAACATTTTGATCGCCCCCCGCCGCCGTACGTTGCGGCTGTTGACCAGCGTTGTCAGGAACAGAAACACGATATTCAGTGCAAAGTAATAACCAAAATGCTGCGGCGAAACGTTATTCAATTCGATGTACACGAACGGCCCGGCGCTGAGGAACGAGAACATGCCGGCGAACGAGAAGGCGCTGGCCAACATATAACTCAGCACGCGCTTGTGGCGGAACAACGAAGCGAAATTGCCCAACGTGGTGCGCAGATGGAATTTCTGCCGCCGCTCTTTCGGCAGCGTCTCTTTAATAAAGAACGCCACCAGCAGCGAACCGATCAGCGCCGCAGCGCCCATGGTCCAGAAAATCGCATGCCAGCTGAACCACAGCAGCAGCGCACCGCCGATCATCGGCGCCAGCAAGGGCGCAATGGTCATCACCAGGATGACAAACGACATCATGCGCGAAAACTCGTCCTTGGTGAACATATCGCGCATCAGGGCGTTAATCACCACGCTGGCCGCCGCCGCCGACAGGCCGTGCAGGAAACGCAGGTTGATCAATTGCTCGATCGACTGCGCCATGGCGCAAGCGCCGCCGGCAATGGCGAAGATCAGCGTCCCCCAGAGGATCACCGGCTTGCGCCCTATGCTGTCCGACATCGGCCCATAGAACAGTTGCCCCAGGGCAAAACCGAGCATATAGGCGCTGAGCGTCATCTGCACGCTGCCCGACTCGACGCCGAACTGCTTGGCTATCACCGGCATACTGGGCAGATACATGTCGATAGCCAGCGGCATCAGCATGGAAAGCAGGCCCAGAATAAAAATCAAACCGAGGTGAGATGACCGGTTCTGTTGCACGTTCGACGACTCCTTAATCAGCCGCAGCCGTTAGTCCTGTAAATGTGGCGCGCCCACGCTGGCGATTTCTTCTTCAGTCAACGGGCGATATTCACCCGGAGCCAAATCTTCATCCATCACGATGGCGCCAATCCGCTCGCGGTGAAGTTCAATAACCCGGTTGCCGACCGCCGCGAACATACGTTTCACCTGGTGGTAACGCCCTTCGCTGATGGTCAGACGCACCAGAGTGTCTTCAATTTTTTCCAGCTGCGCCGGACGGGTCAGATCTTTCTCATTATGCAACTGCACGCCTTCGGCAAACTGCTGCGCGGTATCTTCCGCCAGCGGATGCTCCAGCGTGACCAGATAGGTTTTCTCACAATGATGTTTCGGTGAGGTGATGCGGTGCGACCACTGCCCGTCGTCAGTCATCAGCACCAGGCCGGTGGTGTCGATATCCAACCGACCGGCGGCATGCAGTTTATAAGCGACCGGCTCATCGAGGAAATACAGCACCGTTGGGTGATCGGGATCGTCCGTAGAGCAAACGTAACCCTGAGGCTTGTTGAGCATAAAATAGCGTGGGCCGCTCAGCTGTTGCAGCGGGTTGCCGTCAAACGCCACCTCCTGCTCCGGGGTCAGTTTGACAGCCCCGCTCTTCACCACTTCACCGTCCACGGTGACGCGTTTTGCCCGAAGTTCACGCGCTACCAGCGCGCGGCTAACACCTAACTGCTGAGATAAAAACTTGTCCAGTCGCATTGAATCTGCTTTGCCTGTCGTTGTTATGATCGCATTGATCGTATTGCTAAAATATGACGCCCGCCGTTGCACCAGGTGCAACAGGGCAGGTTCGGAGAGGGGGAAACAGCGATTACTGTCACAGGAGTATAGCGGCGGAAACGGCCCCCTGACAGAGGTAATTTCCACGCTTCTCGCACCGCATGCGCTCAGAAGGCATAATAATAGAAATTTTTTAGCCGCCTGAGGAGTAAAATGTCACTGTTTCTGTGGGTTCAGATGTTGCAAAACATGTTCCCGGCGGCCCATTTCAACCAACGGCGTTAATTCATGGCCTTTACTCTACGCCCCTACCAACTGGAAGCGGTCGAAGCCACCATCAAACATTTCCGCCGGCATTCACAACCGGCGCTGATTGTGCTGCCGACCGGTGCAGGCAAAAGCCTGGTGATCGCCGAACTGGCGAAGCGCGCACGCGGCCGGGTATTGGTGCTGGCCCACGTGAAAGAGCTGGTAGCGCAAAATCACGCCAAATACTGCGCCTATGGCCTGGAGGCGGATATCTTTGCCGCCGGGCTGCAGCAAAAAGACAGCGCCGGCAAAGTGGTGTTCGGCAGCGTACAGTCCGTGGCGCGTAATCTGCCGTTGTTCGACGGTGCGTTTTCCCTGCTGATTATCGACGAGTGCCACCGCATCAGCGATGACGACGACAGCCAGTACCAGCAAATTATTCAGCACCTGCAAAAATCCAATCCGCAACTGCGGCTGTTGGGGCTGACCGCCACGCCTTACCGGCTGGGTAAAGGCTGGATTTATCAGTATCACTACCACGGTTTTACCCGCGGCGATGCCGGCAGCCTGTTTCGCGACTGCATTTATGAACTGCCGCTGCGCTACATGATCAAGAACGGCTATCTGGTGCCGCCGGAACGGCTCGACATGCCGATTGTACAGTACGATTTCAGCCGCCTGGAGGCCAGAAGCAACGGCCTGTTCAGTGAGATAGACCTCAACCGCGAGCTGAAACAGCAAAATCGCATCACGCCGCATATCATCAGCCAGATCGTCGAATATGCCGAAACGCGCAAAGGGGTGATGATTTTCGCCTCCACCGTTGAGCATGCTCGTGAGATCCACGGCCTGCTGCCGGCCGGTGAGGCCGCGCTGGTCAGCGCCGAAACGCCGGCCGCCGAGCGGGATGCGTTGATTGAGGCGTTCAAACAACAGCGGCTGCGCTATCTGGTCAACGTAGCGGTGTTGACCACCGGCTTTGATGCACCGCATGTCGATCTGATCGCCATTCTGCGCCCCACCGAATCCGTCAGCCTTTATCAGCAAATCGTCGGCCGCGGGCTGCGGCTGGCTCCCGGCAAAGAGGATTGCCTGATCCTCGACTACGCCGGCAATCCGCATGACCTGTTTACGCCGGAGGTGGGCGTCAGCAAACCGCACAGCGACAGCCAGCCGGTACAAGTATTTTGCCCCGGCTGCGGCTTCGCCAACCTGTTCTGGGGAAAATGCACCGAGAATGGCGACATCATCGAGCATTACGGCCGCCGCTGCCAAGGCTGGCTGGAAGACGATGATGGCCATCGCGAACAGTGCGACTACCGCTTTCGTTTCAAGAGTTGCCCACACTGTGGCGCAGAAAACGACATTGCTGCGCGCCGCTGCCACCAGTGCCAGGAAGTGCTGGTCGATCCCGATGACATGCTGAAAGAGGCGCTGAAACTGAAGGACGCATTGGTTCTGCGCTGCGGCGGTATGGAGCTGCAAAGCGGGCGCGATGAAAAAGGCGAATGGCTGAAGGCCACCTATTACGATGAAGACGGTACCAGCACCAGCGAGCGCTTCCGCCTGCAAACGCCGGCGCAGCGCAAAGCCTTCGAGATGCTGTTTCTGCGCCCGCATCAACGCGCGCCGGGGGTGCCGTTCAGTTGGCAAACCGCCGCCGACGTGCTGGCCCAGCAGGCACTGTTGCGTCATCCGGATTTTGTCGTGGCGCGCAAACGTGGGCAATTCTGGCAGGTGCGAGAAAAAGTGTTCGATTATCAAGGCCGCTTCCGCCGGGCCAACGAGCTGTATTGATGCCCGCATCGCGCAGATTCGGGAGGTTTCCATTGCCCTGCCGACCGCTTTCCGTTAAAATGCCGCCCGCTTTAGCTGGGTTCGCCCGGTGCTAAAGTGGTTTATCGAACCTGTTACTGGGTCGCCTTAACAGGGTAAATTTTCTTTTAAGAGAAAAAACAATGTTCACTATCAATGTAGAAGTACGTAAAGACCAGGGTAAGGGTGCGAGCCGCCGCCTGCGTGCAGCTAACAAATTCCCAGCTATCGTTTACGGTGGCGAAGAAGCTGCAGTTTCCATCGAATTAGACCATGATTCTGTAAAGAACATGGAAGCTAAACCAGAATTCTACAGCGAAGCAGTAACTCTGGTTATCGACGGTAAAGAAACCAAAGTTAAGGTTCAGGCTGTACAGCGTCACCCGTTCAAGCCAAAACTGACCCACATCGACTTCGTTCGCGCGTAATCGCAACGTATTCGAGCTTTTCGGGACGCCGAAGTAGAAAACGCCGCAATTGCGGCGTTTTTTATTGCCTGCGATTCGGCAAAAGTTACTTGTTGCCGCCGTTTAACCGGCGTTGCAGCTGATCGCGCAGGTTCGGCGGCGTGCCCTTAATCGTCAGCGTATCCGTTGCCGCATCCCAGAACACTCGCTCACCCAACAGCATCGCGTCAAAGTTCATGCTGATGCCGCCGCCGCTGCCGGCGAACTTGGTCAACTGGCGCAGCGTGCCGCGATCGGCCGGAAAACTGTCTTCCAGTTGATAGCCCTGTTCGCTGGAGAATTGCAGAAAATCTTTCTCGCCCACCGGCGCGATCTCTTTCGACAGTTCCTGCAGCTCGATTTCCTCACCGGCCTGCAACTGTTCGTTGCAATAGCTGTAAACCTGCTGGCGCACCGACTGGCGCTCATTTTTATCCAACTGAGCGTCGGCGCAGTAATCGTCAACCGCCTGCAACAAGCCCCGGTTTTGCGCTTTGGTGTCCAGCCCCTCGGCCGCCGCCAGGAAATCCATAAAGAAATCGGACACCTTGCGCCCCACTCGGCCCTTCAGGAAGGTCAGGTAGCGGGTAGATTCCGGGTTGGTTTCCCATTCGGTCAGATCGATGCGCGCCACGATATCGGCGTGGTTGATATCCAGATAATGGGTGGTATTGATATCCAGCTCTTCGTTAACGCGCGAACTGTTGCGGCTGTTGAGCACCGCGATCAACAAATACTCTGTCGACAGGTAGCGATACTGGCCGAACAGCACCACGCCACCTTCGGCAAACGGATACTTACCCAGCTCATCGCGCAGGCGGCCGGTTGCCGCGCGGCTGAAGGCCAGAAAATCCTTATCGTCCTTGCGGCAGGTGCGCAGCGCATCAGCCAGCTCACTGCCTTCATTGAACAGGCCATAAGCCTTGCTCTTGGCACTGTAGACACGATGCAGTTCCTCCATCATTTCTTCCACCGCCGCATTGGTGGGAAGAAGAGAGTCGCGCAGCACTACGTCCAGCGTTTGTTCGTCGCGTTTTACCAACTGGTGCAGAGCGATCTGGTCGATATCCAGACTCATGATAAATCCTCCTGTTCTTTGAGCGCGTATTCAAGCACCGAAGGCTTCGCCCTGCAACTGTAATGCGGGATCGGCAAACGATCGTTACCTTAACGGCTACCACGCTATAAAAGAGCGGAAAATCACGGCTCTATACGGTAAGATATGGGACTTTGTCAGGCTTTGAGCGCAATTTTTATGCCACAATCATCCCGTTACAGTGACGAACACGTTGAACAACTGCTCTCTGAGCTGGTCAATGTTCTGGAAAAACACCATACTCCCACCGATCTTTCGCTGATGGTGCTGGGCAACATGGTAACTAATCTGATCAACACCAGCGTTGCTCCCGCGCAGCGGAAGACGTTGGCAAGATCGTTTGCAGAAGCTCTGCAAGCTTCTATTCGTGAAGACAAAGCGCATTAATAATTACTTATGGTGACAAACCGTCAGCGTTATCGTGAAAAAGTCTCCCAGATGATTAGCTGGGGGCACTGGTTCGCCTTATTCAATATTCTGCTCGCCCTCGGGCTGGGCAGCCGCTACCTGTTTGTCACCGACTGGCCCTCCTCCCTGTTGGGCCGGGTTTATGCCCTGGTCAGCTTGCTGGGGCATTTCAGCTTTATCGTTTTCGCCGGCTACCTGCTGGTGATATTCCCGCTGACCTTTGTGGTGATGTCGCAGCGGCTGCTGCGGTTTATTTCCGCCGCGCTGGCCACGACCGGGCTAACGCTGCTGCTGGTAGACAGCGAAGTGTTCACGCATTTCCATCTTCACCTTAATCCGGTGGTGTGGGAACTGGTGGTCAACCCGGATCAAAGCGAGCTGGCGCGCGACTGGCAACTGATGTTCATCTGCGTGCCCGTTATCTTCCTGGTGGAGATGCTGTTTGGCACCTGGAGCTGGCAAAAGCTTCGCAGCCTGAACCGCCAACACTTTGGCAAGCCGTTGGCCGTGCTGTTCATCAGCGCCTTTTTTGCCTCGCACCTGATTTATATCTGGGCCGACGCCAATTTCTATCGCCCGATCACCATGCAGCGAGCCAACCTGCCACTTTCCTACCCCATGACCGCGCGTAAATTCCTTGAGAAACACGGCCTGCTCGATCCACAAGAGTACGAGCGCCGTTTGGTGCAGCAGGGTAATCCGGAGGCCGTAGCGGTGGAATATCCACTCAACGATCTCAGCTACAACGACAAAGGCAGCGGCTATAACCTGTTGATGATCGTCGTAGATGGCGTTCGCGCCCAGGATATGACAAAGGATATGCCTGCCCTCACCCGCTTCGCGCAGGAAAACGTTCGCTTCAGCGATCACTACAGTTCAGGCAATCATGCGGATACCGGCCTGTTTGGTCTGTTCTACGGTATTTCGCCGACCTATCTGGACAGCATTCTTGCCGCGCGCAAACCTTCTGCCCTGGTGAACGCACTTAGCGCCCAGGGTTATCAGTTTGGCCTGTTCTCGTCTGACGGCTTTAACGCCAGCCTATATCGTCAGGCGCTGTTGACCGACTTCTCGTTGCCGACGCCAAGCAGGCAAAACGATGCAGTCACCACACAACAATGGCAGCGTTGGCTGGCCGATCAGAACAACAATGCGCCGTGGTTCTCCTACATCAACTTCCGTGGCGCTGAACCGGCAGCCAATGAAAAAACACCGGCCCCGGCCGACTTTATTCAACGTTACCGCACCGGTGCGCAGGATGTGGATACGCAGATTGCTGAGGTGCTCAGCACGCTGAAAGCACGTGGCGTTCTGGATAAAACGGTCGTGGTGATTACCGCAGAACACGGCGTTGAATTTAATGACAGCGGCAAAGGCTACTGGGGTGCCGGCAGCAGTTATAACCAACAGCAGCTGCAAGTGCCGCTGGTTATCCACTGGCCGGGTACACCGGCTCAGACCATCAATAAGCTGACCGGCCATAACGATGTGATGCGCACGCTGATGCAGCGTTTACTGCACGTTAAAACGGCCCCTAACGATTACTCGCAAGGTGAAGATCTATTCACCGCACAGCGCAAGAATAACTGGGTCGCCACCGGTGATAACAACCTGTTGATCATCACAACGCCGACACAAACCCTGGTGCTGGACGGCAATGGCACTTATCGCGCGTACGATAAGAACGACAAAGAAATAAAAGACGAGAAACCGCAGCTTACCCTGCTGTTGCAGGTGCTGACTGACGTTAAACGGTTCATTGCCAACTAACTGCTTAAAATACAAGCAGTCAGGTGCTACAACTCTTGCAATGGCTTTGGTAAAGGGTAGTATAATTTGCCATAGCGTCGGCATGTAGCGCAGCTTGGTAGCGCACCGTCATGGGGTGTCGGGGGTCGGAGGTTCAAATCCTCTCATGCCGACCAAAAAACCTTAGAGAAACCAACCCGTTGCGGTTGGTTTTTTTATGTCTGAAATTTTAACATGGTAAAATGATGGTAAACCCATGGTAAAACTACCGACGAAACTAGGGATCGAGCTCAATACGTCTATACCGTAACATGCCCCATTTGCACGCTGAGCATTGAAAAAATCACCCACCCGAATATACTGTATAAAATCACAGTTAAATTAAGGAGTGAATAAATGTTCGTAGAGCTCGTGTTTGATAAGCGCAATGTGGCAGAACTCCCTGGCGCCGCTGAAATGATCAAGGCAGAACTGACCAAGCGCGTTCACGGTATTTTTCCTGCCGCTGACGTTCGGGTAAAACCAATGCAGGCAAACAGCCTGAACACCGATGCCAGTAAAAGCGACAAAGAAAAGCTTAACCGGATGCTGGAAGAAATGTTTGAAGAAGCCGATGAGTGGCTGGTGATGGATATCTGATGAGCAGCTTCACTATTGGCGGCACTCAGATCTTCGTTCTGACAGAAAACGAGCGATTCCCAAAGCCACATAGGGATAGCGCTTCGATGTTCGCTATTCGCGAAGATGAGGAACACCAGCACTGGATGTACACTTTACACAATCAAGGCTGGCAATTAGTTTCTGAAACTCCGTTTGCAACACAGGGTGACGCCATTGAGGCAGCTATCGCCTTCGACTTCTCCGACCTCGACAAAAAATAGCCGGGTTCCATCCCGGCCATCCCACCCTTGCGACCATTACTCCATGACATCCCCGGTGTGACACAATGGCAGTATCCCTCGTCATCTGAAAAAATTGATTATTAATAGCGCAGGTAAATAATTCGAATTGCGATCGATTTCAACGATCGATACGAGATAATTGATCTATCAAACCAATTTGAACAATTTTTGATACGGCCTCAACATATCAGATTAATCCCCTTGCCTTGGCCTTCAAATGCCCATCAAAACGCTGACACGGATCGCAGCTCTGACTTCTGCCGCTTCCATTATTACTAGCTTCACTCACTGGCCTGACGTCATGTTTATCTCAAGCTGTGTGATGCTTGTTATCTGGGCTCATGCTGAATGGGATTGGAGAAGGCGGAGATAACTCCGCCTGACTGAAACTCAGTTAACGAACTGGCCACGAAGAGACATGACTGTTTTCAAATCATCACGCTTTTCCGCCTGCTTTTCTGCTGTCAGAACACTGCCATAAACTGCTGCACAACCTATTAACCCTGGTAGCCCCATATTCTGCTCAGCGCTTGGCGAACCATTGAACATGAGCGGCCTTGTCGATTTATTCCGTTTAGTAATCGGCGTTGACCTGCGTTCACCGCCCGATCTAGTTATTGATGCTTCTGTGTTTGATACTGTGACCGTGAAGCGCGTCCAGCCCCCAACAGCACCACCATGTTCAACAGATGTCACAGAAATGGTTCCTGTCTGTCCATTGTTAGTATCGCCGGTCGCAACCTGCAAAATCAGTGCGCCATTGGGTTCAATACGTAGCTGAATGCCAGAGAATGGTGCTACGCCTGGATAGAAATTGGAGAAAATACGCCCAGAAACAGTCGGCAGATTCATATTGATACACAATGCAAACGTCATCTCATCTGTTTCTATGATGCCTGTATTTGCCCCATGCGCTGAATCAGCAACAGTTTTCATCCCTAAGGAGGTAAATTCGTTATCGGTCACAAGGTCGCGGGCGTTACCGCTGGAGTCATACTTATCTTGCATGCTATATGTCGCTAAGCTGTGATCATTATTTAGCAGCATTTCTGGCTCAGCCAGTTCTAAATCACCGGAGTTAATAACGCCATCACAAATAATAATCATATTGCCTCCACTTTTATCAACCCCATTTGACCTACGCTAATCTGACCTGCATTAGCCGCAATAATTACTTTTATTTCAGTAACGCCGACGGGAATGATTACGTCATAGCTGAATGTCATAAATCCACCCGTTGAGTGACGCCACGTTCTGATACCCGCTATGTTCGTATTAAAGGCATCATTTGCCTCGCAGTAACAAGCCGTTGAGTTTTCACTTGTCACGTCTGTTTTTACCCTGAAGCTGAATGTGCGCGTTTCACCAGGAGTGACGGCCACAGTCTGAGAAACTCGGGGGATCGTTGTGCCTATTCCCGTCACAACCAGCACATTACCAACAACGGCCGGGTCAGTTGTGATGGCAACGCTCCCCCCTTCAACTGTCCACCCTGTCGGGATGCCGCCGGATGTATCCAGGAACAGAGGGTTAATAATCGCGTTTGCTCCCCCCTCTGTGACAGGATTCGCGATCGCAAGTTGCGGATAAATTGGCATAATGAACGGTTCTAGGGCTTCAACCAATGCCTTACCACCCATATGAAATGCACCCAGCGGTGACGGATGCGAGGGATCTGGGCTCCCATCGGGTAATTTACCGTTATATCCGGCCTTCCACCCATCGGTGACGGGATCAACGGTCACTGCGCGCATATTGACGAACGGCAATCCTTGTTCAATTGCACAGGCATGCAGAAACGCATTGATCACGTTTTCGCGATATTTCAAGGCGGGATCTGAATTATTCTGGGCCGCCATAGTGCAAACAACAGGAATAATCCCGTTCTTTCTGAATTCAGTTAATATATATTTAATGTTATTTTTTATTGCTGTTAATGAAAATTTAAAACTACCATCGCCGTTTGTCTGTATGACATCATTGCGGCCCCCAAGGAACGTAATGAATCTCGGTTTTGCAGCGATTGCAGGTTTCAAATGATCGCGGATCATGTCAGCAGTTGTATAGCCACCTGTTGCCCATTGCCCAATATATTTAATTCTGCCATCGCTAAATAATGAGGCCCACATCTGCCACGAACGCGCGTTATACGTCCATCCGCGCGGCTTACCTGATTCTGCTGGGTTTCGGCCATTATCAGTCAGGGAATCACCGAAGCCACCCAGTGTGTTCTGCAACAGCCCCATATGGGTTTCAAGCGGAATTCCGCGATATTCCAGTGTGCCAGCGCTATCATCACGAACGGCTAACAACCGGAAACCGCCAACAACAAGATTGAAAAGATATCCAGGACGAGCACGGCGCAGCGCTGAGGGACCAATAATCAACTCTCTGAGAATATTCATGTAATCTGAGAAAGTCTTTCCAGGCATCTCCTTTTCACTGTTCTCATTTATCGAGAACATGCTTGCACCTTGGCGGCTAACAAAATCAACAGGTTTCTTTCTGCGTTTTAGCGTTAGCAAACCCCGAGTGCGCCTGTCAGTGGAGTCTGCCAGTTCATTGACCATATCGAGATAACGTTTATTTGGATATGAGGTGATGAATTCCGCTACACCACTTTTATTTAAGTAATAATTGAATGCCACAACAGATAGCGTTGCATCCTGAATAGCGACACGGAACGATTTTCCGTCCTGTGTGCCGGCTAGTCCCGCTATCGTCCCATCTGGATCTGTTGATGTGGCATAGTACGTATTTGCATCTGCAATGTTTTCAGTATTATCCCGAGCGGCCTCTGCACGCGTTGCGGCATCAGCTGCAGCGTTAGCATATGCTGCGGCCGCAGTTCGCATATCATCAACCATTGCCACTATAGCGGGGGTCAGTTCATCCGCGCCTGGTGTGGTCAGAAAATCGTTAAGGGTCCCCGGTTTAGAGTCGCTATAAACGGTGATCTGCCCAACTTTCTCGAATGGACGCCCGTACGCCTCAATCATTACGTTATGCGTGCCAACCTCTACCGACAGTGAATAGCTACCATCTGCGCCGGTAGTGGAACTGGACGGCGCCAGGTGAACTACTGCCGATGACGTTTTGACCGCTGTCAGCATAATGGTTACACCGGGGCGCGGATCGCCATTCGGGCCGATGAGTTTACCGCTGATTAAAACAGCCATATTTTCTCCAGTAAAAAACCCGCCGAAGCGGGTTGGTTTTTCCAATGATATTTATACTACTGAGAACCCGCTATTTTGAGGTGTTGCCCAAACCATTACTGTGTAATTTGTAGATTCACCATTACCCTGGTCGAGGGAACCAGCACTTACATTTATATCAAGTGCTTCTCCTTTACCTACATCCCGAGAAAAACTGAACATCTTCGTGTAAGAGTACCCAGTAGAGGACTCACCATTTCTGGCAATATCTAACCCATCAACAGCACTTCCCTCATTACCATTGAAGTAAATTTTTGTTTTTTGATTTTTACGCATTACTGCCATTACATAGCCATAAATACGCATTGGCATTAGTGGGTTACCATCATAATGAACAGTTCGCCCACCACCGGTATTTGAAACAATGAATGAAAATGAATTGCCTTGAACTAGATTCCCTTCAATATTTGCCGCTGACAATTTACCGTCAATAACGCAAGTATCCAGAATATGGCAATTTCCTATAGTACCGTTATTAAAGTTACCTGCATCAGCATAAATGACGCCACGGACAGTGACCTGATGGAATTGAGCATATCCGCTTTTATCAATAGCCCAACCTCTTTGACCATCGATATAATTCGATGATTGAATTTGTTGTGCAATTTTGGCGCTATCTATCGTCGCGTCTTTAATGAACGCGCTATTAATAAACACCTGGTTATTCTCAATCGCAAACGGGACAGATACAGCCGAACCCTGACCATCAGCAGTATTCAACACAGCGAACCGGTCAGCCAGAATAAGTACCTGGCTCTGCATCCCTTCGGGGGTGTTTTCAACGCCCACGCCGATCCCAGCGGTATACAGTTTACCATCTACAGTCTGGCCAACTTTAACCGACCACATGTCCTTCAGCTTTCCGGCATCCTCAACCGGCCCCAGCAGCTCCTGCCCCAGCTCCGTTTCGGTGATTTTCCCTTTTAGGTAGTCCAGTACCTCGCTGGCGTCTTCGCTTGACGTTCCTTGCGTCCAGCCCGTCCACGGCCCTGTATTTCCCAGCTTATCCACCAGACGTGCCTGGAACCAGAAATTCACGCCTGCAGCTAATCCGGTCATGGTGTGGCTGCGCTGCGGGTAGGCATAATCACCCAGGTGCATTTTGTTGCTGCCATCTGAGTTCTGGCTATACCAGATTTCAGTCCGCTGCGTATCCTCGGCCCCGAGAGGAAACTCCCAGTTCAACACAATGCCGAATACCTGGCCTAACGTCGTGAAGCTGGCCAGCGCTGGCGGCTCTCCTTGTTTGCCGGTCAGTACCATTTCTGGCGCGTTCGCCCACACGCTCGAAATTTCAGAAGGGTTTATGGCGCGTACGCGAGCCTGATAGCGACCAGCATAAATGCCGGAAACCTCAAAGCCGAGTGTTGACGTACGCGGTGCCGGTATCCAGTTGCCGTTGTCCCTGCGCCACTCGGCCTCGTAGGCAATAGCGCTTTCAGCCCGATCCCATGTAACACGCAACGTCGCTACGGCCAGCCCTTGAATAATGGCTGACGACTCACCTATCTGAACATTCTTCGGCGGCGGCTGCACACCAGGCGGAATAACGCTGAACGGCGGGTCTTCAATCCGCGCACCTGTATCGATTTTTGCAAATTTATTTGGGTCATGCTCGACAGCGGTAATATCGAACGATACCCCGTCATCGCCTTCTTTAATGCCTGTAACGCGGAATTGCTGCAGTGCAAGGTCTGACGCGTCAACTGCCCACACGGCCTCAGCAACCGGTGTTTCGGAATACGCCGTCGTGACCGTAACGGCTTTACCCGATACCGCTGCAATGGTTCGCCCCTCGGCCTTACCGCTTGGCAGGTTCAAAATCAAACGTTCGCCAACAGCTGCGGAGGAAACCCGATCAAGGTTGATATTGCGACCATCAACAGAACTGATGCGGCCACCAAGCGGGCGACCAGCCAACATTTCATCAGCTACGGCAATAATCCAACCAGGCAGCGGTACTTTGCCATCAAGGCCCACGGTGAATGACACCAGGCGATCCTTGTCGTTGGTGTGTAACAGCCATTTACCCCGGCGGATACCTTCAGACTTTCGAATACACCCGATCGCCGTCAGGTCAGCTTGTTTGATGCCATAACGTCGAATTAGTGATTGTTCTGCGACTGGCTCTATCGCGTCCTGATAACCGTTTGCCGGGTCGCTCCAGCTCACCATGCAGGTGCTGTAATGCGTTTTCTCGCTGGCGCTGGCATAGGTAAACTTGCCATCTTTAACGTTGGCGCGGGTGAAAATGTATTTAACATCGGCGGGCATGTCGGCCAGGACATTCATGCCGTTGTTTGCCCAGAACGTAGAGCCGCGATAAATAGACGCGATGTCGCGTAGTACGTTCCAAGCATCCTCTTGTGACTGGATGTAAACATCACACAGAAAACGCGGTTCTTTTCCGTCACCGCCCCGGCCATCCGGCACCAGTTGATCGCAATACTGTCCAATCTGGTACAAGTCCCATTTCGTCAGCGCGAGGTTTTCAGCCTTTACTCGGGTTCCGATAGAGAACCGGTCATTTATCATCAGATCATAGGTTATCCAGGCCGGGTTATTCGTCCATGCTGTTTTAAATGTCCCGTCCCATGTGCCGGTATATTCCCGTGTCTCGGGGTTGTAATTCGAAGGCACTCGAGCGATGCGCCCTTTTGGCTCGCTGGATACCTGGGGAATATTGGGGAACTGTTTCGCATCGAACTGGATAAACAGCAACGCTGTTTCCGGGTAACGCAGCTTGGCGTCTATCGTCTCCGTAATGGCTTCAACCACCATTTTATCGGCTACCCGGTTACTGGTGCTGTTCGGCGTCAGGCGACGGACACGCACTTGCCACCCTGTTGTGGCCGCCGGCAGATCGATGCGGTGGCTGCGCTCATATTTGGTCGTGGTCTTGCCATCAATGGCAGTGCGCAGGGCTTCTTGATAAGTGCCGCCATCAGTGGCAACGTCGATCGCATATTCAATGCGGTACCCGACTACATCCCCGTTATCTTGCTGCTGCTGCAACTGGGCCCAAGAAAAACGCAGTCGTACCGCAGAAAGCTGAGTGTTGGTCACTGCTCTAACCCAGTCACGTTCGCTTGTTAATTCAGTGCTGACCGTAATTTCGTTTTCAACATCAGGCATGCCGGGAATGTAATCCTGATGTGGCGTGCCTGAACGGAATTCCCATTTCACGCCGGGGAAGTTTTCAGTGCCATCAGCCGAAGTTAGCGGAGTGCCATCAAGAAAAATCCGGGTGCCATCAAGTTCACCGGCAAACTCTCCCTCGCCCAGCGCCAGAAGTATTTTTGCGTAAGAGGTGGACTGCAAAGAATCGGGTGATTCTGTCGGTGTGCTCGGGCTGCTGCTGCCACCTTTTCGGCCTTCAATAACATGCATGCTTTTCTCCAGGCGTAAAAAAACCCGCCGGAGCGGGTTCAGTAAATCAGAGGCATCTAATTACTGCTGGTCTTCTGCATAGATGCCAGCGGAGATAATGGCGCCACCAATGCGACGCTTCCCATATAGAATCGGCACTGGATTACCCTGGGCAATGGTATTAACTGGCCCACCGAATGCGTATGACGGCTTATTGTCAGGATCTTGGCGTGAAGCCAGTCCGCCCTGCATAGGTGAAAGCATTTGAATGACGCCACCAAGCATCATGGCTCCACCAGCCCACGCCAACTGAGCACCAAACGCGGACATTGTCCCAGCAGAAAACACTGATATAAGAACACCCGCAACAACCATCACTGCACCTAAAATCGTTTGGAAAACACCTGCTTTTTTACTTCCAATAATTATTGGTGCTATTCGTATATCTCGCCCGTTTGAAGGCATGATGAGATCATCTCTACTCAGCCCATTCTTACCCTCAAACACAGCAAAAGTTAAACCGATTTCCTTGCTTTTCAGTAAGAAGTTTTGGAATCCAGGGATAACCGTACATAACGCTTTAATTGCCTCTTGAGGACTATCTACCGCTAGTCGATGAACTCTTCCAAATGTTGCACCAAGCACACCGTATAATCGTATGGTTTTTACTTCAGGGATTAAAAGGGCCATAAAACACTCCCAATAAAAAAGCCACCTATTGGTGGCTTAGTTTCAATTTAACGGTAGGGGTTTCACATCGAGATTTCCACTTGGGTCAGCGAATAACCTCACGGCTTTTGTTTGATTTGGCTTCAAATTTATATCCCTACCAACAGGAACCTCGTCTGCAATACAAACCTTTCCCTCACCTTTCATCGCTATATTGTGCTCACCTGCAGGGAGGTAAAAATTCACTCGCTCTCCTGGATTGAGGCTTGCTGCACGCTCACCGTCAACATATACGCCAAAATAGCAACCACCACCTAAAAAACCGCTATCTCTGACTATGATTAGTTGTGCACTATTTACCTGGGAAGATTGATATTTAAAAACTCTTTCTTTTGGGGCTAATTTTGCCTGATTTGGCAAAACGGCTTGAGTCGCACAACCTGATAGAATCGCAATTGCTACAGCCACAAACGCTATTTTTTTCATAATGATATCCCTTTGCTGAATATCACAACATCATAGCAGCAGATCAGCCGTTGTAACGCAAAACGGTGATCGTCCGTTCTGACCAGTACCCACCATACGGAACGCGCGAGCTGAGCTGTCCATACATGTGATGCACCATCAACCCATCGCCCAGGTAAACGCCTGCGTGATTCGGCTCCGGCGCCTGCACCTGCATAACGATTACGTCACCGATCTGTATCTCGCCCGACGCCGGCACGAAGCCCGCCTCGGCGTAGAGCTTCATATAGAGGTTTTCACCCCGTTCCCACCAGCCATCTTCACGCGGGTAGTTCGGTAAGGTGACATCACGCTCGAGCTGATACCAATCCCGGACAATTGCGTAACAATCCCAGAACCCATGCACGAACGGACGGCCCAGCAATGGCTTGATGCCCTGCGTGGGCATGACCTCACGAATATCCCCCTCTGGCCAGCTGGCAATGATCCATGGCAGTTGTGACAGGTCACACTGCGCAATATCGAGTTGGCTAGGTTGGGTCGTTGCATCGGGGTGACTGTGAACAATCGCAATGATTGTGCCGGCATCTTCAGCGGCGGCGTAATCCTCTGGTGCCAGGCTAAACTGTTCAGTGGGCTCCGGTGCCAAATTTCGGCAAGGAACGTAACGCTGCCGGCGTCCGTTTTGCACCACCAGCCCACAACACTCGCGCGGATACTCCGCCGCCGCATGCGCCAGAACGGCGCTGATTATCTGTTTACGCATTATCACCTCTTCAGCAATGCGGAGCCGGGGAAACCACCAAACGGCAATTGCTCTGTTGCGCCCCAACGTTTTTTGCAATCACTGAGCAAGCCGCCACAGTCGTCTTTTGACGGATCGTCAACCGGGTTACCGTCCTGATCAAAATAGTTTGTGCCGGTATAGCCACAGGATGGACCTCTGTACTGCCCACGAATGCACCAGGTGCACAGGCTATGGATTTGGCGCGTTGGAATTTGGATACCCTGCAGGTCTGCCGGCGAGGACAACTGAAACTGAATAATTTCGTCATCTTCGCTGGTTTTGTTTTCGATGTAGAAAACATCCAGCTTTTCCTTTGTCGGATCAGCCTCCGGATTGCCGTCCGGATAATTTCGCGCATCCAGATATTGAGCAAAGGTAAAGTGACGCGTGACTCTGGCCTGAGCCATGTTTTGATACGCCAGGCACATGGCCGATATCGTTCCATCAAGGTTTGCCACGCTCAACGTGGGCGTCGGTGCACTGCCATCGCTGGTAACTTCGAAACCTGTTGCCTCCACCGGCCAGGGTTTGTACTCCTGCCCCTGCCACCAGATGGATTTAGCTGGCAACAAGCTTGGGTCACTGCCAGCGGAAACCAATTCAGCTTCTGAGTACGGGATCGGATAGTTATGAAAAAACAGTTCAGGACCATCGAACATACTGCCATCCACATGGAGCAAAAAAACCTTGCTCCCCGGCCGTAGAAGCTGGAGATCTGCATTGATTGACATGATTTTTCCTACGGATGATTAGCGCGGGTGAAAGTAACCGTCAGGGTGTAATTACGGCCCTGAGCGTTGGCAAACGTGGGCGTTAGAGTAAAGGCCCCTGCGTTGTAGAGCCCCAGCTGATACAGTGGATTACGCCACTGGAATGAACGGTACCCGTTATGTTCGCGCAAAAATGCCACGATCGGCTCGACAAACTTCCAGGGACCAGAAAACGTTAATGGCCAGCTTTCCTTTTCGCTGTTGATTCCATCGCCGGTCACCTGCCTGTAGCCATCACCAAACTGCACTTCCCGAACAACCGGTTCAAATTCCCCAGCCGAGCCATAGCGCGGAGGGAAATGGAATGTTTTAAGTTGTGCCATTACCCCCTCCCGCCGCGTATAGCCTGATTTAGTACACCGTTTTGTCTAAGATCCTTATCCCTCAATTCACGGTATTTTTTCGCCACATAATTACCGATATCAGCACCAAACGATTCCAAGCCTGGCGTCGTTTTCTGTTGTGACGACTGACCATTATCCGTGAGGTAGATATTTACCTGTGGTGCAGCGCCGGAAGCACCTGAAGCCGCACCACCATAAGCGCTGACACCTAAACGCCCGTCTGGACCACGCTTGAGTGGCAATATCCCCTCGGCACCCGCTTCCCCCATCACCCCAGCGCCCTTGGCAAACGCGAAGAACGTCGGCTGGCTCACAATCTGCCCGCTGTATGCGCTCAGCGATGGGGAGGAATACGCCCCGCCCTTGGCATTAGCGAACATAGGGACAGCTCCGGGATTGTTACCAGCACCTCCGGAAAAAGCGCCGAAGAGGCTTCGCAGTCCGCTTGATATAGCCATCCGGTATGCAATACGTGACAAATCAGAAATGATTGAGGTGGTAAAGCTGCGGAATGTGGTTTTCCCCGTAGTAGAGAAAGAAACCAGCGCATCTTCCATCCCAGAAAATGCCCCCGTGAAGAGTGATTTCGTCATTCCGGCGGCATCTGCGGCCTGATCCTGATAATTACTCCAGGCAGAAGAAGCGCCGGCCATCCAGTCACCTCGTAACTTGTCCTCCGCTGCATAATAATCCTGCGCGGCCTGCAGCTGACGCTTATAACCAGCATCGTCCAGGCTCCCACCCTGGTTTTGCCATCCCTGGCTCAGTTGAGCAAAGGTGCTTTCACGCTGGGCGGCACGATCCCCCAAGCCGGCACTGCGCTGCAGCGCCTGCTGCTTCTCTGCCATTTGGGTGACATATTTGGTCGATGCGTCCTGCAGTTTGTTGAGCCGTTCCTGCTGAGCGATTTGATCGCCGAGCGCAGCTTTCTGTTCCGCCAGCGCCAGCACTTTATCCTTGCTGGACAACAGAGACTTTTCCTGTGCGGATAGCTGACGCTTACCAGCCGCCTCCTCCAATACAGTGAACTGTGCTTGAGCTTTCCATAGATCCTTGCGCTGCTGGCTTATCGTGTCATTCAGCCCACTGTGCTGGCGTAGTACCTGCAATTGAGCCTGCAGAGCCAACATCTCTGACTGCGTACTGTCCATCGCCCGTTCACCGGCAGGTGTGCGGTATTGCGGTCCTTTCGGGGTTTTCGGGTCCTTGAACTGCTCGTTAATCCGTTGAATCTGTTTATCGCGTTCTGCTGCAGTTTTGATGATGCCGTTGTTGAAGGCTTCATTCGTCTGCCGGATTAATTTCGCGCGCTTTTCTTCTTTGGTCTGCAGCGTGGTAGCCAGTGCATCCTGTTGCTGCGCAAGGCGCAGACGTTGCTGCTCATTTTCCTTTTGCTGCTGACCTATGGTTTGTATGCCCTTCTCCGCACCGCGGCGCAGGCTTAAGGCATCAAGCTGGAAATTGAGCAAATCCAGTTCTTCACGCCAGGCTTGCAGCTTGCCGTTCTTCTGGTTGTAGCCAGTACGTTCAGAGTTTGCGATCTGCGCCTGAATGCTTGCCGCACGGGATTGCAATTCGGCAGTAGCTTCACCGGCCGTCTTGTCACGGAAAACACCGGTGATGGCATCCCACATGCCGCCGGCCATGTCCTTCAGCGTCCGCATGTAAGATTCAACCGAGGAAAGTTCGGTTTTCATCTTCACCGCGGCACCATGCATCGCATCAGCCGCAAGATCTGAGGCCAATTTCACGGCATCCATTTGCCGCCCCTGTTCCTCAAGCGAGCGGATGTTGGCGTACTGCTCTGCCGTCAGGAAATGCAGACTTTCATTCAGCGCCAAAATACCCTGGCTGGGATCCTTGGCTATCGCTGTAAACTTGCCAGCCAACACATCCAGCCCTTCGCCACTTTCTTTGGAATAGGCGGCGATAGCCTGACTCACCTGTGAAAAGTTGGTACCGGACGTGGCACCGGCGGCGATCAGAGCCTTCAAAGAATCGGTCACAGCAGTAAAAGACTGCCCGGCAGCCGTGCCCTGATAGACTAAATCCTGCAGCCCCTGCTTTGTTAACCCGGATACACCATTAGTCCGAACAAGCTCACGGTTAAGATCGGCGATCCGCGTGCTGCTGTCGTAGGCATCATACGCGAGCAACCCCATTACCGCGGCAGTACCTCCAATAAGCAACCGTGCCGGCGTTAACAGACTGAGCATCGCTTTTAGCGCATTACCGGCGCCACCAAAGCTATCTTTGATCTGGCCACCTTGCTGAATGGCCACAAGCCATATTGGAGCACCAGATGCCAGCGAGGTAGTGATGTCTGTGATCTGCATCGGCAATTGGCGCATCGCCATGCGATATTGGCCAGCCGAAATTGCACCGCGTTTCCAGGCATCCTCCTGTTCGCGCATCTTAGCGATCAGCGGCGCAGCCTGTTGAGAAACACCTAATTGCGCAGCTTTGTACTCCTGAATCTGTGATGAGGTTTTTCCCTGCAAAGCAACCTGTTCACGAAGCTTCTGCAGGTAATCATCTTTGGCCTGAGCTGCGGCACGCTCTGCCTGGGCTAGTGCCCGCTCTTTTGTCGCCGTTTCTGTCACCAGGGAGAGGTAATCCCCCTGCGTAATATTGCCGGATGCCCTCGCAACCCGGATCTGCTCCTGAATCACACGGAGCTCTTGCAGGCTGTTTTCGGCTCCCTTTACTGCATCGATCTGGCGGAAAAAAGACGCTGTCAGGCGGTCCTGTGCATCGCCGGTCACTTGTGATTGTTGCTGTTCCTCCCTCAATCGCGTACTGAGCTGGGCGATACGCTGATGCGTTTCATCCACGGCCCTCGATGCCTCAGACCATTTCCCCTTCATGCTATCCACTGCGATAGCCTGGCTGGCCTGCATCTTCGCGGTAGCGGCGGCGCCGTTTTCCGCTATCCCGCTAATCGTTGCCGCCTGGCGTTCTGCCAGGCGCCGCATACGATCGGTAGATACATCCGCTTTACGGCTCGATTCAAGCAATTGGCGCTCAACGCGGCCCATCTGCTCCTGAAAAGAGACTGTATTTGCATCCAGATTGACGACGAGATCAGCAATCTGCTCAGCCATAACGAACCCCTCCGTAAATCCCCTCGCCGATCAACATAAGATCATCGTCCGTCTGCTCTATTTCCGGCTCTGGCGGGGTCAGTAAGCTGTAGTCACTAGGATAAATAGGATCATCACCGGTAGTGTACAGCGCCACCAGCATGGCCTTGAGTGACGAAAACTCGGCATCAAGCAGACCATCCGAGAAATGATTTTCCCGATAAAAATCAGCCCACTCACCCAGCTCAGATGCGCTGATCTCTGAAAGCATTCGCCTCCAGTCTGGGCGCTTAAATTCGCGCGCCAACCGCATGGCGAACTGGATTTCGGAGGCTAGGGCTTTTCCGGGGTAAGGTCTTTCTTTGTCTCTGGGAGGAGTTGTTCATCGGTATCTGAAGATTCAACCTGGGCCGGTATCATATTGCTCAGCGCCAGGACCTTCTGGCTGCAGCTGGCAATGGCCGCGCCGGACCAATCTTCCAACACAACCTGTTGCAGTGTTTCAACATTTTGTTTTTTATCGCTATGCCAAAGCGATGCGGCCACCAACCAGGCGTTAATACGCAATTGCATTGTTGTAAAAGCGATATTTCGATCAGAATCACTGGTTTCTTCTGGAAGTGCGTCGTATTTGTCTGCCACTTCCTTAATAAATGAAATATAATCAATACGTTGCAATCCTGAAAGTTCGCTAATCTCGACCTTCTGATCGGCATAATCAAACGCGTCTTTTTTCAGCATAAATCCACCAATAAAAAACGCCCCTCGCGGGGCGCTGAAATAAAAATTAAGCTACGGTGATCTTGGCAATGGCCACTAGCAGACCATCGTTTGTCATCCCGATGATGTCCACACTACCGGCTTTTACCCCTTTCACTTTGGCCACATTGCCATTTTGAGTAACGGTGGCTGTCGCTGGCGCAGAGGTGCTCACACGCAAACCAGAATCAGTTGCATTGGCCGGCAGCACGCTAAAGGTCAGATCCACCGTTGCACCCACTGCAACGTTTGCGGTTGTCGGTGCAACGGTCACACCAGTGACAGGCACAACTGGCGAATCGCCGTCTTCGGCAATGTATGGCCGGCCGGTATTGGTCACCTTGATGGAACGGGTGATCACCTCTTTAGCGGTCACGGTTTTTCCAAGGCTGCTTACCCAACCCTTAAACACATCAACAGCGCCATTCGGGTATTTGATCTTGTAACCACGGACTTCACCAGAATGAAACCACGCCACCAGACCTTGCTGGCCTGTTTCGCCAGGCTTCCAGGCTAACGTCAGGTTAGCCTCACCGGCGGACTTCGCCCCCTGTGCCGTGGCATTCCAGTCAGCGTCTTCATCATCCAGATAGCTGTCGTCATAGGAATCAGCAGTGATTTCACCCGGCTGCAGTTCCTTAACCTTCGCCAGGCGGGCCCAGCTATCGTCACTGAGCGGGTTGCTGTACGGGTCGCCATTTCCCGTATAAAGCCAAAAAGTTGTCCCGGCGCCTTTTACCGGCGCCAACGGGTTTGGAGTTGCCATTATCAGGCTCCTTACATGGTATAGGTCAGTTGGTAGGAAAGATCGGCGGCGCCCCAGGTGGCCATTTCATCATCCCGTTGGTAGTCGTAACCCACGGGAGCCATGGTTTCTGCCAGGCTGGCCATATCAGGAATATCATTCAGGACAGGATAGATTTTCTCTTCTACCCACTGATCCAGCGCCGCATCAGGTTGGCTGGCTTTGAGGTACACCACGACATGCAATATGGCGCGCCAACTGTCCTCATCCAGCGATGCTCCCGTATAACGTGCATCATCAAGAAATACGGCCACTGCCGGCAAATCGTTCTCATCGATGAACGCCGGGCGGCCGTCGAAATAGGTTACATCTCCGGTGATTGTTGCGCGGCAACGGTTCAGTACCGCGTTGCGGATCTCAGCATGCTTAATCATCCAATTTTCCTCACAAGATAAAGCCGCAGCTGGTTTTTCAGGGCATACCCCATTTCCTTGCCCATATCGGTTTCCAGCAAACGCCGCGTCTCCTCCTGGTAGGCTTTGGTCAGCGGTGTCACCAATGGGATTTTGACGACCTCGATCGGATATCGTGACCGACCGACACGCCTCATTACATGCCATCGACCGTTGGCCAACTGCTGTATAAATGCGTTGCGGAAGGTATAGCGCCCAATCTTCAGCACGCTGCCCTGCTTACCCACAAACCCAACGCGGCGGGATAGCTGCATTCGTGCCGCTCCGAGCTTGATCGCCGGCAAATTACCGCGGTTAATTGAGAGCGATGCCCTCGGTGGGTTTTGTTCGGCGCTGGCCCTGCGCAATCGGGCACGCTGCCTGATCAGTTTCTGTTGCACCCGGACATCTTCGGCCACCAGCTTGGTACTTCGACTGATTGCCCGCCCGGCCACGCGGTTGAGCGATTGTGCCGTCGCGCGCGGTACCATAGACTTGCTGAGGGTGTTCAGATTACGAATGGCCTGTTCAATGCCTTTCATGGCTGCTCCCCTTATTCAATCCAGATATGCGGCTTACCGTTGAAGAGCTGGTAACGCGTCACGATGTAATTTTTACCATCGAAAATCACCGCATCGTTTCTGCGAGGCCGGTATCCCGGGGTGAAGATCACCAACGAAATACCGTCTCCGCTCATTGCCTGCAGCTCAGGAATGAAATGGGCTTCCACCGCAACATGTGGCGAGTCCGCCAACGTGACAGGTATACCAAGCCGGGACAGCGTGACGCTATCCATCCTGGCAGCCATCCTGTCAAACGGATTAGCCATTGAGTTTTACCGATACCACGGTGGCGTCTTTAACCGCAGCCTCCCAGGCATAACCTGCCGCGACTGCATCAACATCAGCCAGTTGCACCACGCCGCCTTTAATAAATACCTTCTTACCGGCAGGAATGACGTCGGCCGACAGTTTAGGCAGTTGAAACACGCCGGATGTAAAACCGTCACCGATGCGGCCTTTAGGAATGTCCGTAATAGCCACAGCGACCAGATCCCCCACAACAACCGGATCGCCGCTGGCGATATCCGCTGCAGTGGCCGCGATCGCGATGGTATTACCGTCTTGTACAAAGTTCTTAGCCATTTGAAACTCTCCATACGGCCCGCGAAGGGGCCGAATTTCAGGTATAAAAAAAGCCCGTCAGGGCCGTAATGTTTGCGCTGCTGGCTTATTTGCCGGACGAGTAAGTCAGGCCGCGGTGATCGATCGGGGCCACGCCGGCGTCAATACGAACCTTGGTCGCGATACCGTCAGTGTTGAAACCTTCTTGCTGATCGATATATGGCACGTCAACGCCGTTGAGGTATGCGACCTCAATTGTGTCGCTGCCTTTAGCTGATGCCAGATACCACGCGACAGGATCAGCATCGTCAAGACGAGCTTCACCAATCACAGAGGCAAAGTTTTGGATCGGGTTGATAATCCCGGCATTGATATCGGCCCCTTTCACGCTGGCCGATTTGATTGTCTGATTGGCGATCGTTTCCAGAGCGGTCGGTACCAGCAGGAAAGCTGGACGAATGTTCAACGAGCGGCCGGTGGTCGGTTCTTTCTGCGTACGCATCAGCTGACGGGCTTTATCCAGGTTAGCTACGTCAATCGCGCCGTTGGTCATGTTTTTATGGTCGGCACTGAACAGCTTTTTACCGTCCGACATAACTTTGTTATCCACCAATACGGCATAAACCAGATCGCCGATCGTCGCTTTCGCCGCGCGGCCCATCTTCATCGGCACATCCGTCAGTTGGTTGAGATCGTCGTTGATGATGGCCTGGCGGGTGATAGAGAAAATTTCCCCATAGGTGGCCAGCGCAATTTTTTCACCGCGATCACCGGTGGTAACATACTTGTACTCGGCCCCCTCACGTACCTGCCGTAACGATGGGAACCCACCCAGACCGACGCGGGTCGCAGTTTTAAAGTCTGACAGTTGGCCTTTCTTGGTCCACTGTTCAAACGTTTCGGCTGCTTCTTCCCAGCCCTGCAGAATCGACTTGTTCGCCACATCCAGCAGAATGTTGCCAAAGTCGGACGTGCTGTGCGTCAACGCCAGACCGACCATTTGAACCGGGTTGAGCGTCGAAACGCTGATACCTCGCTCGGTCAGCGACATACGTGCCAGTTCGCGAAGTGTCATGCCGTTATAGGCGTTGCTGTTATCACGCTCTTCATAACCGGCGCGGGCCATCAACATTTGTCGTACACCGTCGCCGACAATGTTGCCGTTACCAATATGACCTTGTGCGCCAGGTAAGGTTTTGTCTGAAGGCGTCGCCCCTTTGCCCAACATCTCCAGCAGCTTGTCTTTTGCCGCCGCCACGGTGCAATCTATATCAGCGATGCAACTCGCCTGCAGATCCATGTGTTTACCGCCAAACATGGCAAACAGGTTGTTGATATCTGTCACCCGGGCTTTTTGTTCAGCAACCACTTGCGCACGAATAGTGGCTGCATCTGGATTACCCTGATCGACAGGTTGCGTTGGTTGCGGTGTTGGTTGTGGCGCCGGAGTGGTGCTGTTGCGCGGTGGAGTGATCAGGTTACGGATAGAATTTGGCATTTTCTCAAAATCCTCAATGCGTTTGGAATGAATACAGGCCATGGCCTGCAGAGAGGGGGTGACCTGATCAGCGAAACCTAAAGCAAGGCATTCTTTGCCATCCATCCAGGTTTCATCATCAAGCATGGCGGCAACTTCTTCCGCCGACTTTCCTGTTTTGGCCACATAGGCCGGGATCAATACGTTCTCGACCTTATCCAGCAAGTCAGCGTAATCCCGCATGTCATTGGCATCGCCACCGGCGAAGCCCCAGGGCTTATGGATCATCATCATGGTGTTTTCGGGCATGATGACGGGGTTTCCAACCATCGCGATTACTGAAGCCATCGAGGCCGCCAGGCCATCAATATGCACAGTAATCGCGGCGCCATGGTTTTTCAGGGCATTAAAAATGGCGATACCGTCAAAAACATCGCCGCCAGGGGAGTTGATATGCAGATTAATTTGGGTGATATCGCCCAAGGCCTGCAGGTCTTTAACAAACTGCTTGGCCGTGATCCCCCAGTAACCGATCTCGTCATAGATGTAGATATCGGCGGAGCTGTTGGCCTTGGCCTGCATGCGGAACCAGGAGTTATTTCTTCCGGCGTTCGCTTTCGGACGACGATTCGTCCTGTTTCGTTGCTTCGGCACTGGTGCCTCCTTTGTCGTTGGCGGGATCGGTATCAAACACCAGCCCCAGCTTATTGTTTTCGTCAATTTCAGCTTTGCGCCGGCGCTTAACCTCTGACGGGTTGGCACCTCGAGAGCGTATCCAATCGCTTTCTGTAGCCGCACCACCTCGCACCTGCACTTTCCAGCCGTTGGCCTCTTTCAACGGGTCAATCCACGGCATCACCGGGCCGCTGTACACGGCGTTAAAAAGTGATTTCATGTCGAGATCAGCCGGCGTTTTTATCACGCCAGAGGTGATCGCCATCTGCAGCCAGTTTCGGTAATTCGGACGGGAAATGGCCGCCACAAATGAGTCTTGAAGGATGTTGTAGCCTTCGAATGACTCCACCAGCTCTTGCCGTTGGGATGAGTAGGTACCGTTATAGTCCCGTGCGATGCTGGAGTAGCTACCACGGCTGCCTGCAGATACCGCTCGCAACTGCCCATTTCGAAAGTTTTCAAGATTTGGATTGGGCCGATCGGATTTAATCATGCCGATATCTTCACCAGGCTGTAGCCCATCAAAGAGCATGCCCGGCACGATATCCATTTCCCGCTCCTCCTTGTCTTCGCTTTCTGGATACGACTGGCCATCACCTTTTTTAACGTACATGCCAAGTGCCGCTGCAATACGTGCTGCTGTCAGTTCTGCATCTTCGTAATCCTTCAGCGCACTGAGACGGATAAGGATGCCGGACAGCAAGCTGTTGCCCCTGATTTGGTGAAGTCGGCGCACAAACTTCAGGTGCAACATGTTGTCGGCGTTGATTTCCTTTGTATCACCCAACGCTATACCCGATGTGGTAAGTGATTTATGAACCTGGTACTTGATAGGTCGTCCCCAGGCATTGAGGAAAATCCCCTGGCACAAACCTTTTCCGCTGTCATTGCTATCCAGAGGCACGAAATCGGGCTCCAGCGCCTCCAGCCAGAATGGCACCCCTGCCTGCGGAGTGAGTCCGGTGACTTTCCCCTGAACCATCTGACAGAAAACTTCACCGTCGCGCAGCCAGGTTCGAGCCAGTAACCGTTCCATCACCGGGCGGGTATATTGGCCAGTGACTTCGGGCGCCACAGACCATTCCGCCCAGGCAGCACGGATTTCTTTAGCCAGATCGTCCGCCACTGCTCCCGTTAGCAATAATGGCTGTGGTTCAACAATGATCCCTCTGGCACCGACAATCCTCTCCTCCATCTTGTCCAGCAAGCCGATCACCAAATCATGGTTGTTGTCCAGCCAACGAGCCTGCTCGCGTAAAGAGCGCCCACCAAACTGCGTCAGCTGATTAGCGTTGCGGTTCTCCCGGCGGGCCTTGTGGGTTCGAGTCGGCATCACCGCCTCATAAGCAGCAATCTTATAGCGAGCTTGCAACCTTCCCGCCTTCCAGCCTGGGGAAATGATGCCGATCACGTCATCGATAAAACTCATGGGAACCTCGCCACTTTGTACATCGGCCGTCCGCGGCGCGTCGCTGTCAAACTCGTCAACCGCCGCTCCCAGGACTCCCTGCCTTTGCGAATTTCTGACAGATTTTCCATCGTCATGGATTGGCCGTTAAACGTGATCGACTTTCCCTCCAAGACTGATGTTTCTGCGTCCAGATAGCGCTGGATCATGTTTTCGATATCAGCCTGATTCATACCCACCCTCCGGATGAATTTATGGGTGCCCACGCTGAAGGTTTACTTTCAGGGGCTGCGGTGTCTTTTTGTTCGGTTAATCTTTCAGATGTGGCAAGGGGTACAGGTGTGGGTGATGGAGTTGAGCTTTCAGTCATTTCAAAGGGTTGCGCCCAAGGGGGCGGTTTTTCCCATTTGATCTTCTCGTAGCCACGCAATATCACCAACGCATGGGCATAGACCATAAGGTCAAATGCCTCGTTAGCACCACGGCCAGGCTTCTTCCACTTACCATCTGGCCCGCGTTCTTCATACGTCAGCTCGTCATAGAACCATTCACCGATCCAATCAGGAAAATGCACATAATTCGGCCCTGCCGTATTACGTAATAGCGCGTTATTTATCCGGTCTTTTAGGGCATTAGTCTGCAGTAGATATAACGGCACATCTCCGCGAGCCTCCGCACGCCGGTTGGAGCGGCCTGTGTTATCGGGGAATGTTTTACTGATCAACTTGCTACGGGCCTGGCTGTCCCCCTTGAAGAGATAAACCCGTTTATGCACCCCATCACGGCGGCACTTACGCCAGAATTCGTACGCATTACCCGTGACACCGTCCTCACCGCCGGAGTCCACAGCCATGGCCAGCACCGGCATTTTGATGTCGGGGTTTTTATCCAACGGCCAGGCTTTGTCCAGCACATCAGTTCGCAGCAGATCCCAATCTTCAAGATAAGCGGCAGGATCAATCGGCAGGCTTTCACCGTTCTTGTCAAATCGCATCGACTGCCTGATGTTGTAACGGTCAACCAGCCAGCGTTCCCCGTGAGCACCGTAACCCATGATTTGAACAACGAACCGGCGATTTTTCCCACCCTGAACGTCTACCGTTGCAACAAGGAAACGAACGCCCTCTGGTACAGTACGTTTGGTGATCTCCTCCGCCCTGGCCATCAGTGCATCTGACTTTCGCTGCTCAGAGGCTGACCTCGGCAAATATGGCAAGCCCCAGTCAGTGTTGATAACCGCTTTCAACGTTTCTTCACTGTCAGTGGCTTCGAATGTTTGTTCAGCCGTCAGTAATTTGTAAACCAGCTGCGCCCAGGTCTGATATGCGGCAGCAGGCCCTTCCATCCAAAATGACGCGATACGTGACCGCCGAACGTCACCGTACCTTTCCCCATTGGCCCTTATCTTTTCACCGTCCTTTAGCCATACCCCCCGCCCGTTAAGCTCTCGCTTTTGGTTGGCGTCAACCCGGCCCGCGCAGTGGGGACATTGAAGATAAGCTGCTTCGCTGGCTATCACCGGATCCGTATGTTCTCGGAATCCCGTCATGTTAGATTTCGATGGCTGGAAATATTCGCCGCAATGCGGACACGGCCAGTACCAACTACGACGATCACCACGGTTATACAAAGACAAAATCCCGGTGGTTGGCGGTGCTTCGTGCGGGGAGGTTTGTCGCCATTTACCGTTGATCTCCCGCCCTGGGGAACTTTCAACCAGCGTCATACCTGAAGACATAAAAGTGGTGGTACGCTTGGATGCCAGCGTGAACCCATCGCCTTCCCCATCAATATCGTCTGGCCAGCGGTCATAATCCGTCAGGGCTACAAAACGATAATCCGAAGAAGACATGATGTTGACCGACGGCCAGCCGATCTTCAGGTAGTTGCCGGCCCGGAATGTTTTGTCATGGACGTTATTGTCATTTGTTCGTGGGCTAAGTCGTTCAGCCACCTTTTTACTTACACGAAAAGTCCTGTCGAGACGCTTTTTAGAATGTTCGCGGGCTTTTTCTTCTGTCATCTGTATCAACAGGAAATCTGCAGGGTCACAAACAATGGTATAGACGATCCAGCCGTCGATTAACCCCACCGTTTTTCCGGTACGCGCAGGGCCAACAAACACCACCGCATCATATTCCCGTGAAGCCAGGCAGTTCATCGGCTCAATGATATAGGGGGTTAGGGTTGGATCCCAAGGAAGAGAACTCCCCGCCCCCATCGGTACCCGCATAAATTTTGTCACTGCTTCCGCCACAGGCATACGCCGGGGGGGCTTCAGCAAAGTGGCAACTTCACGACGCAAGGCGCTGGCCGATGCGTAACAATTAACTGTCATCGTCGCCATCCTCAATCGTCATAACTTCCGCCGCCAACATTTCCCGCATTTCATCTATTGCGACCTGTGCCTCGGCTATTTGATCAGGCCGCCAACCTCGGTCACGCTCTAACTTATCTGGCCAGGTATCAAGCACCTGAGAAATGCCTTTAACCAGTAATGCCATTTCACGATGGGCCTCTGACGCCGGTAGCAACTGTTTAAGTGATTCTTCCAGCTTGATGCGCTCGTTTTCAGACTGGTACCAGTCCTTGCGGTCTTTCGGCCCCATCTTTTCAGGGTTTTGAATATCATCGATATCGCCAGGTACACTCACACCGAACAACACCGGCCCCACATTTTTCAGGGCATAAACTGGGTTGCCTCTCACCGTATCGGCGATCGGCGTATTGGCTTCAAGCAGCCGCTTTCTTACCGTGCCGCGGTTCAGCCCAAAAGCCTCAGCAATCTTCGCTACGCTCCAGTTGTAGGCGTCCCCCAGATTGCTGATATTGGACATTGACACCTCACGTTGTCAGGTGAAGTCACGATTTATTTCGTTAACTCAAAGGGTTGCAAGCTGGTCAGATGACAGTAGGTTTAAAGGTTTGTCACCTGAAATACGTTTTTATTTCTATATTTCAAATAGTTATAACACCTGCTGCCGACAGCATGAAAATCCGAAAACTAGCCGTTTTCCGCGAGTCCGCCGCCCCGTGGCTGGGGTCCCCCCTCGGGAGTACCTTTTGATAATCACTCTCATTTGCATTGAATCAGCCACTCAACGAATGGCTGCTGCGATGCTTATGACATAGGTGTATCAAACAGTGTCAACGCCTCTTTGCTTTCTTGAATTGCCTTGAGTGTTCGGGCGATTACCTCACCGTAATCGAGGAGGAAGCGGTTGTATTGCTGTTCAAATAGCTCAGCCTTAAAAGGGTCGTCAGCAACAAACGTAATAGCGCTTGAAGCTGCGGCGGTGTCGTATCCCACCAACGACAAAATTTTAAGGCGAATGCTCTTCGCCTGTGCGATTTCTACTGTTTCTGACATTTAAGCCTCCAGTTATTTCGGGCATAAAAAAACCCGCCTAAGCGGGTCGTTATCGATGTTCTGTTACTTCTTGCCGTTGGCCTCAGCCATTTGCTGATACACCGGCGCGGATCCGGTAGGTAGCCTTTTGCTCACCTCTCTGTAGTGAGCCACGCGCTCGCGGAAGTATTCGCGCAGGTGCGCTGGCTGCTCTCGCTCCACCTGATCGGCGATAACAGGCTGGTTCATGCGCTCTTTGTACGCTACGCCTGACGCTGCAAGGTCAACGTTCACCTTGTCCATTTCTTCTTTTGGCAGATTGCCGAGATTGTATGACATAGAACCCTCCAATTAGAGGGATTATACATCAACACATAGAGATCAAATGTGTTTTTGCGTCAATTTAGCAAGCTCGGTTCTAAACTGTGATGCTAGAGGAAATAGTTCCGTTGCTTTCTTTTGAGATAAAATAATAAAATTTGCTTTCTCATTATCATCAGATATAAAGACTGCGTACTTTAAATTCACTTCTGTTATTATTTTTGTTATTTCTTCGAAGCGGTCCGCCAAGTCTGGAAAGTAAAGATATATCAATGACTTAATCCTTGGCTGGATTATCCTGTTATCGAATTTATCCCATTCTTCAAGAACTTGCTCTTTTGTCTTGGTACCAAGGGCACGAAATGTTTGAAGCAGCATTACCTGGTGGGCGTTATCGTGCCACTTATCAAATAATGTGAACAACTCCTCTGCTTTATTTAAGTAAAGCTCTCGGTTCGCTTTCCATTTTTCAATTTTAAATTGTCCATCTCTTAAAGCCTTACTACTATTATTATTTATTATTGCGCCACCGAAGGCGGCCAATGCAGCGATTATTGCTGCGAGAAGAGCCGCAGATGCTGCAATGATTGCGGACGCATTAGTATCAAACCACTCAGCCATAAATTCCCCCATTCTTTAATGGGCAATTTAACACCTTTGGCCTCACCAGTGAACTGTACGCTTTTCAAAAACTACTATTCTCTCTACCAATTAATGTCCGCCATTGGTTTAACGTGGCCACCTGGCCAGCGCAGATTGATAAAGCTGTTTGTAGTGCCAGTGCATGGCTGCCGATGTCTCCCCAGGTACCACCCTGCAGCGTTGGCTGCTCGCATTGTTTAAATACTGACTCAGGGGGTAACAGGATGATCGGCGCTGGTGGTTGTACCGCTGGGCTGGCGCATGAGGTCAAGCACAGCACCAGGAGCAGTGCGACGGGCGCACTCATCGTTTTTAATCGCATCCCGGTATTTCCTTTGATAGATGTCGGCCTGCTGGCGCAACTGCTGCTCTCGCTGCTGCTGGGCTGACATCAATGCACGGTTCTGCGCATCCTGAGTTTGCAGCGTGGCGATCAACCCGGCCTGCTGCGCCAGCGTTTTTTCCTGTTCTGTCACCTGCTGCCGTGCCAGCTCCAGCCGATGCGACAACAGCGAGCTATACCCACCCAGGAAAATGGCGGTAAGCAGCAGCGCCACTAATCCACCGTTCTTTACCACCGCCAACCAGCTATTCATGCCGGATAATCCCGATGTGGTAACTGGAAGTGCGGCCCGTCCTTCAGGGTTTTCCAATCACCACCCCACTCGATCGGCGTGCCCAACTCCGCGCCCGCCTGCTTAAAGGCTATGGCGATCTGCTCGTAGTATTTCCATTCCCAACTGATATTGCTGCCAAGATAGGCCACTACGTCTACAGCATGCCCGGTCAGATGGCGGCTGTTCATCGTCTGGCTGGCGCCGGCAGCAACCATCTGTTTTTGACGTTCTCGGCTACGAAGCCCTTCCGTGATACCGAAATCTACGGGTGATAGCTCAAGTGCCCGGCGTGCAACCGCTACCAACGCGGGGTTGACGCCAACGAGATTTTTCTCGCTGCGTTGGCTGAATTTATAAGTCATGGTGAATTACCTTTGGGCGGGTTTTGCCAGTCTCATGACATTGCCGCGAGACGAAATTACCGCTACGCAGAACGCCAAGTTGATTAATGTTTCCGACCAGTTTGCATAGTGATAATCACCGGTAAGAATACGGATCGTCACTGAGGCACTGGCGACGATCAGCAGCCAGGCGCAGAAAGAAGCAAAGAACCGGTGAGTTGCCCCGTTCCGGCGATACAACATCATGCGGGCTGCTATCACTGCACATGTGATGGCATTCACGATTAAGAGGTATTCATTTAGCATCGCTCCCCCCTCGCCGGAACCGGTCAAAAAAACCCGTTGGATTTTGACTAGCTGACATGAGTAGCCGAACTGCGATTGCGGAGGCCACCAACGCACCGACTGGATTACTGGCTTTGATGTCACCAGGTGTTGCCCAAGTGATGATGTCAGCTGCAAAAGGCGCTGCCAGAATTCCCACGAGTAAAGAAGCAACGAACAACGCCAGCTTTTTTAGCCAAGTAAAATCACTGGCTGACATAACAAAAATTACTGCGCCGGCGAATGCCCCGATCAGCACGCCAGAATCTACCCCTGATAACAGCCCCGCCACAGTCACGCCGGTTAATGCGGTAGTCGCTGCCCCAGTACCTACCGGCTCAGTCATTTGTTTGCTCCTTTGCTCGCTCAGCGAACGCCGGGCGTAAGACATAAAAAAGGCCACGCATTAGCGCAGCCCTTAAATAGAAAAACCCCGGCAGATGCCAGGGTTAGAATTAGTGCCGGTCTTTCCCGACTGTCACTTCACATCGAGGGGCGCACTTAGAAACTCCCCACCAAAGGGTTCGATAGTGCGTATCAAAACTAAATGCGCCCTTCTGCTGCGTCCATAAAAAAACCTGCACATCGGCAGGTTTTCTGTAACGGGCGTATATACCCCATCGTTAGGACTGATATTAGGAAAAAACGGCAACTATTGCAAGTGCACGTTTTCCATCACCGGGTGACCTTACTGAAAACACGCTCTAACTCACTCTCTTCCTGATAGCATTTTGTCAGCAACGACTCATAGAAGGGTTTCCAGCTATACCGCCATGTGCGCTCTGGCAGCTCAGGGATTAGCTTTTTAACCGCGTGGTGGATCACTGACGGCTGAACCCGTTTGAAGCCTCTCCCCTTGCATTTCGGGCACTCCTTCATTACCGGCACACCTTGCAGCTCGCTATTCTTCTTATCCAGCACGGTACCTGTACCCTGGCAGCGGCAACGTGCGCTGATATTGCCTTTACCATTACATACTGGGCAGGCCACCATCATAACGTCTTCCCACACTGTCTTTGCTGGCGGCTGGCATTGGTCTTTTATCATCCACAACCCATTCTTAATGCTGAATTTGTTTTCTTCCCACTCGATGGCCAGCTCGTTGCGGTTAATCTGGGTTTTACGCACCAACCCTCTACCCTGGCAGCACGAACACGACTCAGCTGACAATGCCGAACGACAAAACTCACCGTAAGCCATTGCGGCCATGATACGCAGGCAACGACCAAACTTAGCCCCGGCGGCTCGCTTTATCGCCCTTGGCGCTTTCTTGCTGGCAAATTGAGTCAGCATATCAACCGACCGCTGGCGATCCTCTTCACTGACACCATACTTGCCGAGACAAAGTGCCATGCCAAATACTGCCTTGGCTTCTACCATGCCGAGCGCTGCCATGATGTCAGTACCCGTTAATGCTTCGCTCGCCGTGGCTCTGGACGAGTCGGAAATATTCAGGCTTTTAGGGCTGAAGTGTTTCAGTGCTGATTCGAGATTCATCGTTTTGCCCCGCGCTTGTTTGCCGTGCTGATCGCCCCAATACCAAATGCCTTGTTCAACGTGCGCACCAGGTGGAATAACTGGCTGCCGTGCTTGGCCTCCCATGCGGCCACATCATCATGCAGCTCGTCATGGCATTCACGGGTCAGGGGGATGGTGAAAATGTCATGTGGTTTGGTGCCGGTGCCGCCGAGCCCGTGATCAATAATGTGGTGCGGGTCGTCTGCCGGGCGTTTGCAGCCACAGCAGCATGGCTGTGACTTCACCCACTGGGTGTATTTCTCGCACTCCCAGCGGGTAAGCTTGGGCAGCAGCATAAAACCGGCTGGTGGCTCGGGGTCGACATCAACGGTCAGCGCCGGTTTCACCTTCTCCACGTATTCGTTAATGATCGCCTGTGGGGCTTTCTCCCACACGATATCGGCCTCTTTGCGCGTTCCCGTTGGGATAGTGGCTAGTGGAAGGCGCAGGGAAAAGCGGGCTACCGCATCAGGCAACAGATCGGACACCTGCTTCAATACAGCCCACCAGCACAATTCTGGCAGACTCAGCTGGTGGTCTTCACCAAACATAAAATGAGAGCGGGCGCGGTAAACTACCCACTCCGCCACGTTCTGCGCAGCGATAGCATCCAGCTCCGGCAACGTTTGCTCCCGCAGGCGGTGCTCATGGTGCCAGCACAAGCGGACCGGACGGCCGTCATAGTTCAGGATGTCCATATTATGGTGGTGGTAATCGTCGCCGGTGGTCCACTGACATTCTGTGCTGCGCATCAACCACTCTTTCAGGCCTGCAACACCACCAGCTGCATCTATGACCCGTTCATTCTGGAAGAAAGAGGACAACCGCGGATCCGCCGCCAGGCTCTGATCTACTGCTGGCAGCAGGCCGGAAGGCAGCGGTTTTAACTCTTCCGGCTCACTCGCGATCAGCAGACGGCTGCGCCCGCTGAAATAATGCAGCAAGTCGCTACCTGGGCGTAGCAGTACCACACCCAGATCACGCTGCAGGTAAGAGGTAAGTAACATCCTCACGCGGCCACCTCCTTGCGCTCAACGCACAGCTCTGGCAAGTTGGCACGCACCAGCGCCTCTGCAAATGGTGGCGGCACAGCGTTACCACAGCGTGCTACCTGCTTATCCTTGGCGTACCTCTTGCCACGATAGTCCTGATCGATGATGTACCAGGACGGAAATCCCTGGGCAGCGTACAGTTCGTGCGGCTGCAACATACGCATACCGATATCAACGATCTGGTAATCGATGCCTTCTACAGTGACAAGGCCGAAACGGTCATTCGTGGTGACGGTGTGCAGCGGATCTGTGAGGCTAACCCCTTCCTTTTCGTTGCCGTAATACTTCAGCAGGAATGCCCTAACCTCACCAATATGCAGGCCGCCGGCGGTAATGGTTGGCATGGGCTCAGTCACCGGCTGGCCATCCTTGCAGGTACCACGGAATTTGATCAGGTTTGACGTAACCAGAGCATGGTGGTCGACAGTCGTCACTGTGTGCGCCGGTTCAGCAAGATCAGCGCCGGGGCCGGTGTAATTGCCGCCGAAGTGTTTCGCCAGGAATGTTGCAACCAGTTGGCTTTTGCCACCGCCGCCCGCAGTGATCGTGCCATTTGGCTCGTCAGCGCGATGACCGACGCTATTGCCAAATTGGCGGGCAATGATTGGGGCCACAAGAAGATGCTCTGCTTTCGTGGTGACGGTCGTCAGTGGCTTGCCTGTTTCATAGGCCAGGCGGTCGCCGCCGAAACCTGTCTGACCGATACGCGCGATGATCGGCGCAATCAATGCAGCCCTCGATTGCTTCAGGATGGTGTGCATCGGCTGATCTGCGCTGCGTGGTTTTGCCTGGTATTCAGAGCCGCCGGCACCAGCAATAAACGGAGCCAGTTTTGCCTCAACCATTCCAAGAGCATGCCCATTGCCACCCGGGCGATCCGAACTACCTGCAGTGATGGTGGAAAGCGGTTCATCACATTCTTGACCGGTGGCACCGGTTCTGAATTTTGTGACGTGCGGGGTAACCAGCGCATAACCGTGGGTCTTTGTGATCGTCTGCAATGGATCCTTCAGCGACTGGCCACGGAAACAGTCATAGGTTGTCTTGGTGCTGGTGTGGTTGCACTTCACGATAAACGGGGTAGAACTGTCGATCACAAAGCGCTGAATACCACGCGCAATGCGCTTCAGGGTGTTCTCTGCCAGCGGTTTTTTGCGCTCGAAAATGCTCGGGCATGGAATTGACCAGTCGATACACTCTGCGGCGGCGCGCCACGGAGCGAGCTTACCACTCTGCACATCAAGTGATTTAGGATCCCCGTGGCTCGCAACTGGCCACTCGACCGGCTTCCCGTCGCAGCGCATGACCATGAAGAACCGGCGGCGAATAGTCGGCGCGCCGAAATCACAGGCGCGTAATTCCTTATGATCGACAACGTAACCCAGGCCGGCAACCAGTCGGCGCACATCGTCGCTGGCCGCATCGATGTTTAACACCTCGCAGCACTCAGCAATCGCCGGATGATCTGCAGCAACGCCGGTTGTTAACATGCCAATGAAGGCAGCAAAGGTTTCACCAGCCCGCGTCGAATCTGGATGCTCTGTTCCGTCTTCGGCGGTCAGCAGCGGGCCCCACGTTTTAAACTCTTCGACGTTCTCCAGCATCATCACGCGCGGGCGCTTCGCCAGTGCCCATCGGATCACAATCCAGGCCAGTCCGCGAATCTCCTTCTTAACCGGTTTGCTGCCCTTCGCTTTTGAGAAATGACGGCAATCTGGACTAAACCATGCCAGGCCAACTGGCTGCCCGGCGGTCGCCGCTACCGGATCGATATCAAAGACCGATTCGCAGTAGTGCAACGTCTCGGGGTGGTTGGTTTCGTGCATCGCAATGGCGTTTTCATCGTGGTTGATCGCAATGTCAACGCTGCGCCCAGTGGCCATCTCAATGCCGGTGCTCGCCCCGCCACCACCAGCAAAATTATCTACTATCAGTTCACGGTTCATGCTGTGGCTCCCATTGCGGCGGTTAAAGTGGTTGCGGCCTGGATAATGGCGGCCTCTGGAGCGCCCTCCAACTTCAGGCGGTTGATGTGGTTGCGCAGTTTGTTCTGCAGGTGCGCCGGCAGGCTGCTGGCTGTGGTCACTTGGTCAAACAGGAAATTTACTTCCTGTGGCCACACGGTATTGGCGGTTTCCGGCAGAATATTTTCTGGAATATTTTGGGGTTGGATTTGTGGTGCCAGGCGTTCGGCCTCGCGGCGGATCTGCGCCATAAAGGCTTCACCCATATTCTCCAACTGGGTGCGGCTCACATAGCTGGTGGCCGGGCCATTCCACGTTTTATCGAATACAACGACCGCGCCAGCAAAGAATGCGCCGGTGGGCACTTGCTTTTCATCTGCCGGAACAAACCACTTCGGTACATCGAATCCAACACGCCCACGGATGAAAGCAACATGATCTGCCTGCTCAGGCCACCAAGTTTCCGATGTTGCGGCCTTAATCAGGAAAACGTACCGGCCGCCCAGCTCACGCATAGCCATCGTATGCGCCATGATGTGCAGCATACCGGTGATGTATTGCCCCTCATGCTGCTGGGCGCGGGAATATGGCGGATTGCCAAAAGCAGCACCGTGCAGTTCCACCAGCCGTGCTGACCAGTCCTGAGTGAGGGCATTATCTTCCGCCGTGTAGAATGCCGGACACTTACTGTTATTACCGTCGGTGAACAGATCCAGCACCAGTGGGCCGAACATCGCATTAATCCCCCAAAACAGGTCGTCGGGAGTACACCACTGATCGCCAACCTCTTTCAGCTGGTGGGCCGGTTGCTCACGTAAAGTGGCGAGGCTTTCACAATAATTGCTCACAGGATCCCCCTTTGCTGTTCAGCGGTGGCCAGCAGCTTGATGAAGCGATAACGCGCCTCGATGTTGAATTGGGTCAGTACGCGCCCCCAGTTACGTTCCCGGGCGATACGGCGTAGATCCTGATCATCAGCCCAATACCCGCGCAAATACCGCAATGACCACCAGCGGCGAACCTGTTGCAGCACGGCCACCAGCGGGAATACAGTGACGCCTAAAATTTGATGCGTTGCTGGTTTCATCCTGCCAACCTCCCCAAGTCATTCTCGCTGGCCTGAGCCACTGCATTCGCCCAAATACCTACCCATGCCTTGCGGGCGTCGTAGTCAGTCATACGGCCCAAGGAACCAGCCAGGCGCTGTGCAATAGTCTCTACCTCATTGCGCGGCTTACGGCGCTGAGTCACGATCCGCAGGTAAGCATCATCCCGGGCGGTGGTGTCCAGTCTCTCGACTTTTGGCAGATCGTTAGCGCGTTCTTCCTTGACCGACAGGTAGCATTTCTCGGATATCAGGTAATCGAAATCCTTCTTGCGCCATGTCTTGCCACTGGTTGTATCCGGGCGGTCTTCGAGCATCCAGCGGCACTTCTTGGCGATGTAGCGCAGGTAAGCGCCCCACTTCTCGATGTTCAGGTCGTACTCTTTCCACAGCTTGCGCAGCACTTTGCGGCGGGCTTCGGTCACTTTGATAACCTGTGGCAATTCAGGCAGCGTGTCGTGGAAGGTTTTCAACACATCCTGATAATCGATTTTCAAAGAATCATCCGCTTGCGGGTCGGCTGGCTCAGCCAGTTGACCAACAGGTTTTATGATCTGTTTGTTCTGATCTGAGTAATGATCTGTATAGAGATAGGATTCCGTAGAATCGCGGCGTTGTTCCTGCACTTCTGCGTTTTCCATTCCGTGATTCTGCGTAATGGATTCCGTAACTTCGCGTTTTCCATTCCGTGATTCTGCGGATTCCACTGCTGGCGGGAATATCAGAGCAATTAGCTTGTCGCCGTCGATACGGTAATGGTTCTTCGGTGTGCCATTTACCTTACGGGTAGATACTTCAATAACACCCGGCAAATACTTCTTGCGAAGTTTGCTGACAACGCGCTGTACCTGGTCTTCACTGACCCCGCGCAGTTCACCCGCAAGCTCTTCATGCGTTTTGTAAAACCAGCCATCGTCCTGTGATGACTTCCCTGTCCAGAACACCAGCTGATTAAGCACGGCGGCCAAAGCAAAGGACTGCTGATCACTGGCAAAGAAGTCCAAGTACGGGCCTGGGATCACAATGCAGTTCTTCTGCCCAGACATAGCCTGAACAACTTCAAATATTCTGCTCATACGTCAAACCCGATAAATCGTGACCGGAAAATAATCATCGGCGTGGTGATCGCCCATTCTTGCCCTACCGGGCTGTAGGTGACGGTCTCGCGCTCCGGATCTGTGCTGTGCACCAGAACCACTGAGTGATTGCGATCGCGGTAATGGCAACCAGCCTGAATAAGTAAGTTCGCCATATCAGCCCACCATCAGCTCAGAGGCGTAACGCTCAGCGATCCACTGAATGCCGCGTGGCGTCACGCGTGTTTGCGTATAGGCATGGCCTGAATGGTCAGAGGTGCCCGTTTTCACAGTAAGCAGCCCCTCTCGCTGACGTTGCGAATGCGGAAGGAGATTATTGGACTGGCGGAACAACACCCGATCGCGGATCAGTGCCTCAATCATCGCCTTCTCTGGCATGTTCAGGATTTTGGCTGTCTCACGCAGGCTCTTGGCACCGCTGGCATCAACGTAGTGATCGACAAAGGCCACTTTCGGAGCGTCATCCTGCACCTTCTGCTCCAGGGCAGCATTCTGCTCTGCCATGTCGGCGGCCAGGCGTAATGCCTCAGGAAGTGACTGTGGGACAGAGGTCTGGTTTTCCAGCTCTTGCCACCGGTCGACCAAACGGGCTGTAAACTCAGGTGATAGCTGGGCAACCACAACATAGCTGTCACGCTTGTTCACCTGGTACTCGCTGTACTGTCGACCGTTCTGGGGGTGGGTGTACGGCATTGCCGCATACCCCGATATCGCGCCACGTTTCACCAAACGGTCAATGGTGGTGCAGACGTCAGAATGGCGGGACTCAACCAACTGAGCGATTTCTCGGCTGCTCATGGTTCGATTTGCCGAAGTGATCATGGTATTCATACATCCTCCCGCTCACGCGCCAGCCACTTGCCGCCATCTACCACCCAGCGCGCAAACTGGTAGTTGCTGGCAATCCACCGACCCATTACATTTACTTCATACCGGAACGGCGACGCAGATTTACCGCCAGCCATTGCACGGCAGCGGATTTGCGGCACCATTGAATTTCTGGTTAAATTGCTCATGCGATTATTTCTCCACACACTGATTTACTCGCACCCCGACGCCCAGCGGCTGCAACCTCTGGGCGTCAACCTTTCTGACATTTGGCTTTTTTGCCAAACAGCGCCAGCACAGCCCTAACCTCTGCATCACGCGCCTGCAGGTGCTTTGTGTGATAGCGCATAATCTGGGCAGCTTCTTTCTCATCAATGACTCCATCAGCAAGTGACGTCTGAATAATCTGATCAACATGGCCACGGTGCGCGGCGGTGCGGATGCTTTTGCTGAACAACTCCACCTGGTCCAGTTCTTCCAGAGCTGGGATCTCCACCACCAGCAAACCGCGGCGCCGCGCGAAATATTCGGTCAGCAGGTTGGTGCCGGAAATATCCTCCATTGCTTCCAACTCCCCGATCTCGAAGAAACGGCAGCCGTTCTTCTCGTACAGGTTGTTGTTAAAAGCCGTCTCAGACATACCAAGTGCGCCGGCCATCGCCGATCGGCCACCAGCTACCGCCTTACACATGCCCTTCACTACATCTTTCAAATTTGGCTCTACCATGTTGTTTTTCCTTTGGTAGTTACGTTCATTGAACAGCTGGGATAATCTTTGCCCGAGCTTTAAACTTGTTCGGAAAATGGCTAACTTTGTAAATATCAGGCCTCAATTTATGTGGGTGGATTCCTGTCTTTTCAGCCCATTTCATAGCCTTCGCCACAGGAACCTGGCGCTTTCCATTAACCACATCACCTAAAGCCTTCTCGTAGGCGGTGGCTTCTCCCAACAGCAAACAAAGCTCTTTGAGAGTTAGTTTTTTCTCTTGCTTGAATTTCAATAAAGGGGTCATTTTATTTTCTCATGGTCGCAAATCTCGGAGTTAGTATCCGCATAAATTCTTCAATAGTCAACAGAACGAGATTCCGCGATGTGCGACCATGTTAGAAAGTAACCAGATAGGTAATTTATTTATGCATTGGTACGAACGAGCCAGAGATTTGGCCGCTCAACAAAAGGTATCTCACGAAGCCATTGCTGAAAGAATTGGCAGAGGGAGGTCAACTGTTAGTGGTTGGTTGAGCGGTGATAGAGAACCGAAACTCGATGAGATCAGTATGCTTGCTAAGGCACTGGGAGTTTCTTCGCGGTGGTTACTTTTTGGGGAGCCTGAAGATTTTAGACCTACTGAGCAAATCACTCCTAGGGATGAGGTACTTGTACCCCTATGGAACAAAGACGGTCAGACAGATGGAATGGTAACCGCTCCAGCAGACGTTGGGCTAAACAATCGCGCGTATATTATTGAAAAAGATAGTGGATGTGATGTGGCACCATCTGGAACAAGAGTTATTGTTAACGCCAAATTATCCCCAGTATCAAAAGACTTCGTTGTTGCAAAAGTCCAGGATGAGATCTCTGTCTTTAAATACTTAGAGGTTGCTGGAAAGAAATTTCTAGGTGTAGATGATCAACGTGTTCCTTTAATAGAGATAGGTGCAGGCGTTGAAATGATCGGCGTCGTAGTCTTCCTAAGTAGAAAAATTCGCAACTGACATTTGACCTGCGGGGATCGTTCTTCGCGGGTAACCTTTTCGTACAGCCCTCCTCCAACTCGCTTGAGTTCGAACATCGCCATGAATTCCCCCCGTAAACCAACGACTTGTTTTTAAGTTATTGATTAAAAACATTCAAAACAACACATACTGTATATTTATACACTTGATTATTGAGGTTTACAAATTTTTTGCCAAATTCTCTTGCTCCGCAAATCGCGACAGTCTATAGTTTCCTCATATCGCGACCTCTTCAATTCAGAGAGTCGAAACTCTAATACTCAGTAAGCAGTTTCTTAACCAGTCAAAGAGGAATTCACATGTTCGGTATTTTCAAGAAGAAAGCCCGCAAAGCGGTTGTTGAAGTCAAGAAAATGGAAAACCGCGATGCCGTTGAGGCAACCGTATGGGGCGCCTACTCGATCGCCTATGCCGATGGCACCTGTGACGCGAAAGAAATTTCGGTGTTGGAGAAAACCATCAGCGCCCTGCCGGCTTTCGCCCCGTTCGCCGGTGAGATTGCCCAGATGAGCAGCAATATCCGTGCTCGTTATGAAGCGTCACCGCGCAGTGCAAACGCTCAGGCGCTGCGTGAATTGGAAGATGTGGCTGGTACCCCTGATGCCGTCGACGTTCTGTGTCTGTGCCTGGATGTCGCCGATAACGATGGCATCGGTGATGAAGAAGAAAAGCAGCTGAAGAAAATTGCCCAAGCCCTGCAGCTGTCTCTGGATCAGTACCTGTGATTACCAAATTGCGGTGGGTTGGCATCGGCCTGCTGTTGTTTCTGGTCGTTGCAGTCGACTTCACCAGCCGTCTGATGTCGATGGTTGCTGATGGGGTGCTGGTTGCAGGGATCATGGCCATAGCCTGGCCGATGTTGAAAACCAAAAAGTAATACCGCGCCCTGCGGGGCGCACAACGGCATGCTCACTCGCCCTTTCCCTCAGTTCTGGGAGCGGTGGAGGATCCTAACTCATGAGTGAGCATACCGTTGTGGATCTGGCTGGCGGACTTCGGGGCGTTGTCCGTCGACCACCACAACCATGTTAGTGCTGTGTGTAGTCTTTGGCGGCCACGCCGAGCTTCTACCCCTCGGAGGTGAAGATAATGTTCGTAGGCTGGCCGCCCTTTTTTACACATCAGGTAGCGCACTGGACAGATCAATTTTTCTATTTGCACAGTATAAAAACCCTGTACCGGTGCGCTACCAGGTGTGTGGAGAAAACCGCGGCGTTCGCCGCTTCGTGTGAGGAGTATTCAATGAGTGAAGACCGCAAGACCAACGTACCGGACTTTCTGGGCGAACTGGATGCCGGTGTGTTTATGAATAAAATCTCAGCAGCTTTAAACGCTACGGCGCTGGGTGTTCTTAATAATGGCGGTAAGGGAAAACTCGTTATTACCCTTGACCTTGACCGCTTAAGCAATTCAGTCGAAGAGAAACGTGTCGGTATTAAGCATCAGCTTAAATTTGTTACCCCTACTCCGCGCGGGAAAGTTTCAGAAGAAGACACCACCGAAACACCAATGTACGTTGGCAAAGGTGGCAAGTTAACAATCCTGCAAGAAGACCAAGGCCAGTTATTTACTGTTGACGGAAAGACCGACGGTAAATTGCGCGTCGCCCAGTAATACCCCGACACTTTCATTAACACAGTCATTTTATTAATAGATAGGATTATATTTATGTCTCAATTAGACGGCTCTGCCATCGAACAAATTAAAAACCTCACTCTTTCGGCATCGTTACTCAAGAATGTGGAACTGACCGATTGTCCTGTAGCTGTATTGCCGAATGATGTTGATCTCCACAGCCTGGAGGGTTTCAACGTAAACCGCTACCGCTTCCGTGGAAACATGGCCACTACCAGCATTGAAGACTTCGTTAAATACTCTTCGGAATACGCTGGTGCAGGCGTACGCTGCTTCATCGATGCCGATCGCATGCAGGCCGAAACCATCTTTAATCTGGGCACATTGGATAACCCAGGCCATGCCGACAACAAAGCGGCCATTACCCTGAAGAAAACAGCGCCATTCACTGGCCTGCTGGAGATCAACGGCCGCAAACAGGGCCAGAAAGAACTGGCTGAATGGCTGGAAGATAACCGTGATTTCCTGCTGGCCTTTGATGCTGACGGCACTGTGCTGGATATCAAGCAGGCTGTTGGCGCCGTTCGCCGCATCACCATTGAGTCAATCTCAACCTCCGATCATGAAGAGAACGATTTCAGTGGCAAACGCTCGCTGATGGAAAGCGTTGAAGCCAAGAGCAAAGACGTTATGCCGGCGGCCTTCGAATTCAAATGCGTACCTTATGAAGGCCTGGGCGAACGCCCCTTCAAATTGCGCTACAGCATTATCACCAGCGACAAGCCGATCTTGGTGCTGCGAATTGTTCAGCTGGAAACAGCGGAGGAAGAAATTGCCGCTGAATTCCGTGACCTGCTGATCAATAAATTCGATGGCGTTGAAGTCGAATCCTTCATTGGTAAATTTAAAGCTTAATTAACCCCCTGTAATGCAGCCTCAAATACCCCAGCAATGGGGTATTTGGTGAAGTGTTGCCTAAAACTGTGTGGAGAAATATTTATGTCGTGGATTAAAACATTCACTGGAAAGCGTTTTGATTATAAAAACCCTACCAAAGAAAGTATTTGCATTGAGGATACAGCGCAAGCCTTATCCCATGAATGCCGATTTGCTGGGCACTTGCCTGAATTTTATAGCGTCGCCCAACATTGCGTTTTAGTGAGTCAAATCGTACCGGAAGAATATGCATTAGAGGCATTATTACATGATGCTCATGAGGCCTATTGCAAAGATATTCCGTCACCACTGAAAGCACTTATCCCAGATTATCGCGGCATCGAAAATAGTATCGATTTTGTGATCCGCCAAAAATTCGATCTGCCTGCAACCATTAGCCCTATCGTCAAACTCGCTGACCTCATTTTGTTGGCCACAGAACGCCGGGATCTGGAACTGGACGACGGCACCCCATGGCCAATGCTCGACGGGATCCAGCCATCGGAAGATATCTTGGTATCCCCCGTTAACCCAATTCAGGCCCGCACAATGTTCATGCTGCGATTCCACCAGCTTACCGGCGAGAGGACTGCGTGATGTTCGGCCTGTTCCTGCTCGTCTGTTACACGTACCAGCCGTGCGAATTCGTGCCGCAAGGCTGGGTGTATCCAGATCAAAGCAACTGCCTGGCGGATATCCACCAGCAGCAGTTACCACCGCAGTATGAATGCCTGCCGGTTGATGGAGTTATTCCGGCACGGCACCAGGGGGACAAATGAGTAAAGCGACCTATCTTGACGCTTTGGAAAAAGCACATCGCATCGAACAAGCGTCGCGCCAACTCAAGGCGTGGGCACCTTACAAAAACCGGGGAAAAGATCGCTGGATTGAAGTGTGCAATGCGCACAACCGCAAGGCACAGCGCAAAGCTCGTCGTTCAGTTGGCAAATCCAACAAGGTTGGCATCCGTCGAACCGCTAAAGGTATGTGCGGCTTTCTCAATGAGCTGAATATGCTTTCACAGATCTGCCGCAAAAACCGTGAGTGGCTGGCTAAGTCCCGGGAGGCCAAATGAAAGAGCTCAACTTTGACCCAACCGATCCGGACAAGATGAGGCTTCCTGCAGGTAATACGTGCGGAGACTGTGCGCACATTCGCCGATGCAAGGCAATTTTCGGTCACGTTGAAACTGACACATATTGCGACTGGTCGCCATCGCGCGCGGTGTTCATAGGCAAGGTGGAGGTGCGTGATGCCAGCAAATGAACGGAATCTATATCCCAACATAAAGCGAGTAGTTTGGAGCGATTGGGCCGAAGGGAAGGTTCGGCAGCAGCGCTGGCACCCGATGCGCACGGCGATGCTGTACCGGTTAGGCCCACAGATAGGGGCGAAGAAGTTTGCAACGATGTTCGGACTAAATCCAGCGACCGTAAGCAAGAAAGCGGCAAAGTTGGGAATCCAATTGCCCAGAACGTGGAGATCCTATGAACCTCAAGAGCTGGCATTTATTCGGCGTAACGCACAGCTCCTGACCTATAAACAAATGGCTCAGCACCTGGGTCGCACGGAATCGTCGGTAGCATCCATTGCGCATGCCAAAGGCATCGGGGCAGGTACACCGCAGGGAGAGCACCACCCGAGCTGCAAAGCTACGGATCACGAAGTCGAATTGGCGCGACATCTGTACGATGAAGGGATCACACAGCGGGAGATTGCCAAGAAGATGGAAGTTAACCAGAGCACGGTGACCCGCTGGTTAAACTTCACTTTCCGAACAAACATAAAACTTGAAGATTATGGGAGAGCGAAGGCATGAAACTAACAACTGAAAGACTGCGTGAAATCGCAGAGCGCAGATCACCAAGCCTGCGATGGGGTGAGGCTGAAAAAATCGCTGCCGAGTTGTTGGCTACCCGGGAGGCGCAGCCGGTGGTATGGGGATCGCCGAAAACTGTCGGTCAGTTGATCGGGCAACTTCAGACGCTCGACCCTGCCATGGAAACCACCGCGTTGCTGCGCATGCCCGCTGATATTCTGGATGGTAACGCAGTGAGAAAGGTTCCAATCAGCATTTCGTTCGAAAAGCTTAATGGACAATGGCTTGCCCCGTACAAGGGAGAGGGTCGTAAAGTCCTGGCATTTTGGGCGAAGACAGACCATCGAGAAGAAACGGAAAGAGGTGAATTGTTCACCGCTCAGCCAGCGCCAGCAGTGACCAGCGATCTGTTGGAAGTAATGACTGAGGTTATCCGTATTTCCGATCGCGACCATGAGGCATGGAGCCGCGCAAAAGAAGCCATTGTAACCTGCCGCGCCGCAATGCTGAGCCATGTTGGTGACGCCACCGATAATGTAGAGCCGGTAATGATTTGTGATATGTGTGGGCATGACGCAGATCATCAAGGTAATCGCACATACAAATGCGACAACGGTCATGTTTTTCACATGCGCCGTGAACCTGTAAGCCAGGATTACAAGTTGAACTCTCCGGAAATCCCGGATAGTTGGATAGCGTGCACCGAACAAACGCCTGATGCCGACGGCGCTTATTGGTGCTGGTTTGGCAAAGAAGAGCCCAGCGTTATTCAGCAACGTGTTTGCATCTGGATAAATCGAAACCGTGAATGGTGCGACAGTGCGGTAACCCACTGGATGCCATTACCAGCAGCGCCAATACAAGGTGAAAAACAATGAACAACCTGATGATTGACCTGGAAACCATGGGCAACAAGCCCAACGCGCCAATCGTGGCGATCGGTGCTGTGTTCTTCGACCCCACTACCGGTGAACTGGGCCCGCAGTTCTATACCGCGGTGAATCTAGTCAGTGAGCTGGCCGCCGGCGCCGTTCCCGATGGCGATACCATTAACTGGTGGTTGATGCAAAGCAGCGAGGCCCGGGCGGCGATCACCAATGACCAGGCGAAACCGATAGCTGAAACCCTCAATGCCCTTTCCAGTTTTGTTGCTCTCAGCAGCCAGCAGCCGAAGTACCTGAAAGTCTGGGGCAACGGTGCCGCCTTCGATAATGTCATCCTGCGTGGGGCATATGAGCGTTGCGGCGTGGCGCCATGCTGGAACTGGTACAACGATTTGGACGTGCGCACTATGGTGAGCCTCGGCCGGCAGATTGGCTTTGACCCGAAACGTGATCTGCCATTCGACGGCGAACGTCATAATGCGTTGGCTGATGCCATTCACCAGGCGCGGTATGTGTCGGCAATCCACCAGCGATTACTGGCCCCCCACCAGCAACCGACCGAGCTGTAATTCTTACCGGCCCGTTGCAGCGGGCCTCTATCGTGTGGAGACAAAACCATGGCGAATGAAGACAAATTGATGCGCGCCAGCAAGTGGCTAAAGCGTGAATTTGAAGAGGGTTCAATCCCTGATAAACGTACCGTTAAACGTTGGATTGAGCACGGACAACTTCGAGGAAGGGTAATAGACGGTATGTCATGGGTTTATTCATCAGAGCGTTGGGGAGTTCAATCCGAAGTTTCCCACGCCGTTAATCAACTGATCAGGGAGTCGTAATGGCTGCCCGCCCGCGCCGACGGGAAAATCGGCATCTTCCGGATTTACTCTATTTTGATAAGGCGACGGGCGTTTATCGCTTCACTCTTGTAACCGGGAAGCGCAAATCACTCGGTAGTGATCGGGCTATGGCGATTGCTATCGCACGTGAATATAACAACAGGATGCGCCCTGAAACGTCAGTATCTATCGACTCGCTGATCCGGGAATCTGGCGGAATTCAAGGTGAGGCGTTGCCTTTCGCTGAACACGTCGACCGCATTATGGCGCGCGCGATAGAAGATGAGCAACCGTCCGAGAGCACCCGGGATGACTGGAATAACGATGCGACCCGTGTGAAAGAGTTTTTCGACAAGATCCCAGCATGCGATATCGAGCTGGAACACGTCAACGCGTATATAAAGGAATACCACGCTGACTCATCTGCAAACGTGCAAAACCGTAAAGTAAGTTTTCTGAAGAAGCTGTTCAGCTATGCGGTCGATGAATCGCTGATGCTGGATAACCCTGCCACCCGGAAGAAAATGCGCAGGGTTGAAGAGAAGAAAAGACAGCGTTTGTCATTCGACAATTTTATGGCCATTCGCAGAGCAGCAGCCCCATGGTTAAGAACAGCCATGGATTTAGCATTACAGACAACCCATGCCCGGCTTGAGGTTTCACGGATCCGGTATTCTATCCGGGAGCCTAAAAACGGCGTTTGCGGTTGCGTATGGTTGGACCAACCGTTAAATGGCATTCACGGCACCCTCTATATCCACCGCCAGAAAGTGCAGAAAAAAGAGGCCTCGCATGTAGCGATTCCGATCGGGGATGAGTTGAAGCGAATTATTGACGACAGTCGAGACAATGTGGCCAGCCCATACATAGTACACCGCATCCCAGAACGTAACGTAAAACGCAGCAAAGAAGTCGCGCACCCTACCCAGGTAGCGCCTGACTATCTTAGCCGTTCATTTTCAAAGCTGCGGGATCAGCTTGGGTTATCCGATCATTTAGAAATGGAAGAGCGCCCAACGTTCCACGAGATCCGGGCATTAGCCGCACACTTGTTCGACAACCAAGGGATAGATCCGCAGGGGCGTATGGCTCACAGCGATGCAAAATCCACCAAGATTTATACCCAGAATCACATTGACTGGGTCGTCGTACCGCATGGAGAAATCTCTGTAGGATAGTCAAATTGGGGGGGAATCCCCCCAATTCTTGTTCAATCATAAAAAGGTGGAAGTGAACCAGCAAGAGACTCGATTGTATCCCTGGCTTTCATCCCTACCATTCCCTTACGATTTACAAACAAAGTTGCATTCTCTGAGTTATCTTCATAACCATTTTCCTGCAAAAAGCGATTGTATTCATCAACAAGCTGTTGTCGCTCAACAGACTCCCAGTGCAACTGGTTAGGGCTTTTCCTTGGCATGTAGCCATCCTCATTTAGCGTTAACGTTTTGGAATTATAACGGAAAAAAAATGATGGCAATACCGTGTCTAAGTTATTGATGTATATAGGCCGATTTTGGCGAGAAATGCACTGTTTGTATGAACAGTCAAAACAGAGGAGAGTCAGGCGTGGCGGGGCTTTCAGCTGTTTAGTGTCGGTGTCATGGGGTGTCGGGGGTCGGAGGTTCAAATCCTCTCATGCCGACCAAATATCCCTAGAAAAACCAATCCTTTGCGGTTGGTTTTTTTATGCCTGCGATTTGTATGTAACGCGCCCCAGGCAAACCCATCGACATAACTATAGTCAGTACCAAATTCAGACATTGCCCCTGTAAACTATCTAAATATGCCATGCTATACTGACAAAAATTCACCTGAATATGGGGAGTTGTTAATGAAATATTGTTCAGAGGGGCTTGCCAATGCAACCTGTTAAGAAATGGTCGCAGGAGCTGGAAGGGTTACGTGGTCTGGCGTCTTTATGGGTCGTTTTGGGCCATATTTGCATATTAACCAGTTTTCATTTACCTATCCTTTCAGACCCAGCAATCGGGGTTGATCTATTCATTTTACTCTCTGGCTACCTGATGGCTAAAAATTATGTGGAGCGTAAAGAGAAAGAACCCTGGACTGAAAGTGCGACCTTCAAGAAATTTTGGCTACGCCGTTTCTTCCGTATTGCCCCGCTTTACTACGTACTATTGATTGTAGCGATTGGATTTGGTCATTATTTCGGTGAGGCACGCGACATAATTGGTCACTTTTACAGCGAAACTCAAACTAACAGCTCACGCTATAGTGACTCTTCATTCTTAAATATTCTTACCCATTTAACGTTTACTTTCGGTTTCCTGCCCCATTTTTCCTTTAATACCGTGTTGCCAGACTGGAGTATCGGCCTGGAAATGCAGTTTTATTTCCTGTTCCCCTTCATCATGTTAGCCGTAATGAAACTAGGCTTCGCCCGGGGCTGCTTCGCCGTCATCATCGTGTGTTTAGTCGCCAAGTATCTGTTACCAAACTATTTTTCCGCATTCCCAATGCCTTCAATGATTCTGATAAAACTTAACCTGTTCATAGCAGGCATGTTTATTGCGGAAGCCATACGTGGAAAGAGTATGTGGTATGTTATTTTCGCTATGGTTTCAGTTCTCGTTGGCATCTATATACCAAACGACTTTAACGTGTACCATTTGTTTGCCCAAATTGGCTTGATTTTAATGATGGTTACTATCCTATGGCCACGAAATGAAGACAGCACTTGGGCAAAGGCGCTGCGTCTTCCTCGCTGGATACTGACGAACAAAGCCAGCGTATATATGGGGGATGTATCTTACTCTGTATATCTATTGCATCTGCTAATCGTAATCCCCGTCGTTGCTTTCCTTCTGTCAAACACCCAGTTTGCAGCGCTGCCTGCGCTGATAAGATTTATTTCGGCATCAGCCATCATTCTGCCTGTAACTTACGGAATAGCGACCCTGCTATATAAATTTATTGAAAAACCAGGGATTAAGCTAGGCAAAGCGATTATCAGCCGTGGCGAAGCAAAAAGTCCCGCTCCTGCTATAACGGACTGACCGTAAACCTTTAATCGATGCAACCAGCACACCCGGCGCTTCTTCCTGCCGGGTTTTTTATTGTATCCTGCCAAACAGCTCGTCATCCTAAGACATAATTCCGTTGACATTAGTAGCCATAGCAAAAAGCCCCAGCATTTCTGCTGGGGCTTCTTTTATGGTGCCGGCTACCGGAATCGAACTGGTGACCTACTGATTACAAGTCAGTTGCTCTACCAACTGAGCTAAGCCGGCTTAATTTGGCGGAAGGACAGAGATTCGAACTCTGGGAGCTGTTACACTCGACGGTTTTCAAGACCGTTGCCTTAAACCACTCGGCCATCCTTCCAATGGGCGCAGATATTAGCGATACCGTTATGAAATGTCTACTGTTTCATGAAAAAAAATGCAGCAAAAAGCGCATTTGCTTAAACTTCATGCGACTGGCGGTTAAAAAATGAAAAACCCCGCCAAAGCGAGGTTTTATTGTTCAGCGCAGATGAGGCTTATTTAGGCTGAGAGTCGTAGTCCGAACAGGTCTGATACCCCTTGTTCATCACATGACCGGTGTCGCTGTAACTGACAAAATAGGTTTGCACTTTACCGTCGCGCGGCGCCACCGCATAAGTGTCGCAAGTCCCCTGCGCATTAACCAGTGTTGCAGAGGTAGACGGTGGGCCGGCAATTGCCCGCACCTGCTGTTTAGTCATCCCTACTTTTACATCGCTTACCACAGGTTCCTTCACGTAACTGGCGGCCCTGTCATAAGCGGTACAGCCGGCAAGAATGGAAAATGTCGCGGCGGTGCAAACGGCTAAAACCAGCTTATTAGTCATGGCTTGTCCTCTTAATGTACGTTTATTGTACTCTAAGTGTAGAAGAGGAAAGGCTTTTCTACAAACTTCGCTTTGTCGATAGGTGCGGTTCACGTCGCCACGCCATCAGAAACCGCAGTAGATCGCACAGTAAAAAGGCCAACAGGCTAACGCCCATCACCGGCAGGCAAACGCCCAGTAGCAACGTGAGACTGACGATCAGCAACAGCGGCCCTTTGGGTGTTTTGCGCAGCAACATAAAGGGTGAGTGCCGCGGTTTACGCACTGACCGTGTGGGCCGGCCGCGCCACCACATCAAATACCCCATCGCCACCATTGCCACCAACCCGGCAGCGAAAGCCACCAACACCAGCTCATTTGCCAAACCGAACAAGATACCCATATGCAGATCGATACCCCAGCGCGTCAATTTGGCTGCCAGCGGGTACTGTTCGAACCTGACCCGATCAACGATTGCCATCGTCGCGGGGTCGATTGCCACGGCATCAACCTGCGTCGGCCAACTGCGATCTATCTCCATCACCGCCCAAGCCTGGCCCGCCGCTGCCGGCTGCCTGATTTCAACCCTGGTGGCATCAATGCCTGCTGCACGTGCGACAGCCAGCGCTCTGTCATACATGGCACGGTCCTGAGGCGGCTCAGCCATTGTCATGTGCATTCTGTGGCCATGGTGTTCGGCATGCTCATCAGCAGGCAGTGCGCTCTGCCCACCCACTGCCGTAGACAACGAGGGGGTCGCCCAGCCCAGTTGCTGTCGCAACACACTGATATTCTCTCCGGCCCACTGCGACCAGGTCAGCCCGGTGGCGGAAAAGAACAACAGGCCGATGAGCAACAGCACGCCGCTTTTCTCATGCAACCAACGTAAACCTTTACGCCCCTGCCTCGTCTGCTTACGCTTGCGAGCGCCCCAGAGGATCAATCCCCCGAGCGCCGCAATCCACAGCCAGGAAGCTGCCAGCTCGCTATAATTGCGACCAAAATCCCCCAACAGCAAACTGCGATGAAATTGATCCAACCAAGTGCGCAGCGGCAATATGCCGCTGGTGCCATAAACCATCATTGCGCCATGCGTTTGCGCGGTCACCGGATCGACAAACACCGCCAACCGTTCCGAGGCCTTTAATCCCGCAACGTTAAACAACACACGAGTATTCTCGCCTTCGCCAGGTGACGGTCTTACCGCCGAAAGTGAAGCCTGCCGCGGTGCGACCGCCTGAGCGGCGGTTATCTGTCGTTCTAACGGCAGTGTCGGCCCGGTGCTGTCGTTAAATAGCTGTTGGGCATACAGGCGGGATTCAACTTGCGGCGTCAATGCGTAAAATATTCCACTCACTGCGGAAATAAGTAAAAAGGGCCCCACAAACAGACCAATATAGAAATGAATCCGCATCATCAACGGAATAAACCAACTGCGGGTGGTTACCTGCTGATTAATATTCTGCGCAGCCGCAGGCGACGCAGAAGTGCGTTCAGACATGATAGGTTATCCGTGGTTAAATAGAATAATGGCAAAATTTACCCGAATTACTTTCATTTAACAAACAGATTTCTTCTCTGTTTAGCTTAATTCTCATTAATGTTACAATGCGAGCACAATTACCGTCATCATCACTCATTTACCCTCTGGCTCTGGAAGACCGTCCTGGTGAAACTGTCCACTCAACATATGCGCTCTCTGGCCCGGCTGGGCTTATTCGCTATGTTGATGGTTTTCATCGCGCCGTCCATCTCCTCTCATCTCTCAAAAAATAATATCAATAACAAAGAGATGACTATGGATATGCCGACGAGCGGGGAACATGCCGAGCATATGGTGATGATGAGTCATCAGCCAGAGGAAAGCCCGCCCGCGGGCCACGACATGGCGGATATGGCCTCCGGCGCCTGTTTTGACCTCTGCGGCTATTGCAGCCTGTTACATCACAATCCGCCGCTGATGGCCCAGATACCTGCGGCACCGCCTCTGCCGCCTCAATACGCACCCCGTCTTATTCACGCTATTTACCTCGTTATTACTCTGGCCACCTTTCCATTTTATCGAACACGCGCTCCACCGTTATTTCCACATTCAGTACAATCACTTTAATTTATATGCCTTATTTATTTAGGTAGGCTTTATTACGTCTAAAATAAAGCCGCATAAAACATAATTAACTTTTATTTTCCAGATTGAAATGCCTTCACTTATCTCTGCGCGCCAGGCAGAACTGCGGCCCTATTATCAGTAAACGCAATCAGAAGCCAAAGTCACTCAGGGCCGGAATATCATCCGGTCGGCGGCCAAGCGGCCAATGGAATTGACGTTCCTGCTCACGGATCGGCATATCGTTGATACAGGCATGCCGGTTAATCATCTGGCCGTCCGGATTAAACTCCCAGTTCTCGTTGCCAAAGCTGCGGTACCAGTTGCCGGAATCATCGCGCCATTCATAAGTAAACCGCACTGCGATACGCGCACCATCGAACGCCCACAGTTCCTTAATCAACCGGTACTCCAACTCTTTAGCCCACTTGCGCTGCAAGAACTTGCAGACCGCCTCCCGGCCATCAACGAACTCAGCCCGATTGCGCCAATGGGTATCTACAGAATAAACCTGCGATACGCGCTCAGGATCGCGGCTGTTCCAGGCATCCTCTGCCAAACGGACTTTCTCGATGGCGGATTCACGGGTAAATGGCGGTAACGGGGGTTTAATGCTCATTATTCACCTCTGGGCTTGGGGTTAAGTAGACAGAATTGTCTACTTAATTAAACTAGCGTATGTAGACAGAGTTGTCTACAATCAATCCGGTAAATAATTTATGAGGTGCTCTGATGTCTGTTACAACCAGCATTCTGCCTGCGCGCCAGCGCATCCTGCTGACGGCGCACGATCTGTTTTACCGTGAAGGTGTACGCGCGACCGGTATCGATCGCATCATCAGCGAATCTGGCGTAACAAAAGTGACGTTTTATCGGCACTTCCCCAGCAAGAACGATCTGATCGCAGCGTTTTTAGCCTATCGCCATGAGCAGTGGCTGGCCTGGTTTAACCAATCTCTGGAACGGCATGTGGCAAAGCAAGGCAATGTGCTGTCTGCTTTAACGTCCTGCCTTGCGGAATGGTTCAACGACCCGCACTATCGCGGTTGCGCTTTTATCAATACGGCGGTGGAATTAGCGGATATGCTGCCGGAAAGTCTGAACATCGCACGGCAGCACAAAGAGCAGATGGCTGACGCAATTGCACGCCACCTGCCTGCCGGCCCGCAGCAGGAACAGCAAGCGGCAATGCTGGCGATGCTGATAGACGGGGCGATCGTCAAAGTACAAATTGAGCAGCAGCCACAACAAGCATTGCTGCTGATGAGTGGAATGCTTGAGGCGTTGGCACTAGCCTGGCTCGATCAATAATTGGCCCAGATCCCCGGCGTCACCAGCTCCAGCAGGTGACCGTCGGGATCGCGGAAATAAATACTCTCCCCGCCGTGTTCCCAGGTCATCCGCCCTTCTATCTCTATACCATGAGCCGTCAGATGCTGCTCCCAATGCGGTAACTGCTCTTTCGCCACCGCCAGCCCGATATGTAATGGCCCATTGCCGTCATGCGGAGGAATATACCCCTCGGGATAACGTGCGCCTTTAAGCGAGTCGCCTTCAATAAACAGCAGCAATACGCTTTGTTCGCCCACGTTGTAGGCACGAAAACGCTCGTTGGCCAGCATCGCCGGCAGCTTTAACACCTGTTGGTAAAAAGTGTCGGCGCGTTCGATATCGCGCACATACAGGACCGTTTCAATAACCCGATCTATGCTGAGCTCCATACTAACCTCCTGAGGTGTCTATCTATATAGGTCGAGTTTAGTGACACAAGGGGGTGTTGAAATAGCAATCCGTGCCGGGTAAATATCCATTTGTGCCTAATCGCAGGCAAAAAAAACGCGACCCGAAGGCCGCGTGGTCACTTTCACACTCTGTTGCTTAGAACTGGTAAACCAGACCCAAGGCAACCACGTTGTCGGTGTTGATACCGGCGGCTTTGGTGAAATTGTTGTCATCCAGAAGGTTGATTTTGTAGTCAACGTAGGTGGACATGTTTTTGTTGAAGTAGTAAGTCGCACCCACGTCAACATACTTCATCAAATCCTGATCGCCGTAACCTCGGTCGATGTCCTTGCCTCGCGACTGGAGGTAAGCCACGGACGGACGCAGACCAAAGTCAAACTGGTACTGTGCAACAACTTCGACGTTTTGCGCTTTGTTGGCATAGCCATAAACAGTGCTGCCACTGCTGCCGAAACGGGTAGCGTTGTAAGACTGGGTGTACATCGCCGCCAGGTAAACGTTGTTGGCGTCATATTTCAGACCGCCGCTGTAAGCTTCAGCTTTATCGCCACGGCCGAGAATGTTGCTGTAGTTGCCGTTCATACCATTTTGGTCGTTCGTACGATCGGAAGAGAAGTAAGCGGCTGCAGCGCTGATGCCATAGCCCAGATCGTAGGACGCAGACATGCCATAACCGTCACCGTTCTGTGCCAGCACGTCGCGGCCGTTATTGGATTCGGTCGCGCTGTCATTTTTACCCTGGTATTGCAGGGCAAAGTTCAAGCCATCGACCAGGCCGAAGAAGCCGGTATTACGGTAGGTCAGCACGCCATTGGTGCGCTGGAACATGAAGTTATCCGCACCGTAGGTGTCACCGCCGAACTCCGGCAGAACGTCGGTCCATGCGCCGATGTCATACAGTACGCCGTAGTTACGGCCGTAATCCAGCGAGCCGTAGTCGCCAAATTTCAGACCGGCGAAACCGACACGGGTAAAGTTATTGTTATCTTCGCTTTCCGCACGATTGAGGTTCGCCTGATATTCCCACTCGCCATAGCCGGTCAGTTGATCGCTGATTTGGGTTTCGCCGCGCAGACCAAAACGCATATAAGACTGGTCGCCGTCGGAATTTTTGTTGTCGGAGAAATAGTGAAGACCATCGATTTTACCGAACAAATCCAGTTTATTTCCGTCTTTGTTGTAAATTTCCGCCGCGCCTGCAGTACCTGCAACCAGCAGGGCGGGTACTATCAGAGAGAGTACTCGAAGTTTCATCGTTATTATCCTCATTAATTATGTCGAGCTATGGCCACTGCCCTTCTGAGCATTATTAGCACGACTGTGCATTACCATTCTGGTAACAGGGATTATATTAATCCAGAAAGAAAATGATACCAAGTACCCAATAGTGTTTCATTATAATTAACAAATGATTCAAGATGTAAATCTGCGCGAACTTACACAAAACATTACAGACAAAACAAATACAGCACATAATGATAAAAAATACATTAATTAAATTAAAATCATGTGGTTATACAAAAATATAAGAAAAAAAAGATAGCCATACAAAAGTCATCGACAATAAGCACATTGTGCCAAAAGCAGTTCAACCAACTGGCGCTATAATTGCGCCGCTATCATCATTATTTTCATTATTACCTTCATTATCTATACGATAATTTTTGTCCATTTCGACCGGCTTCTGGCCGGTTTTTTATTTCTTCACACACCGATGAGAATCCCCCTTCAATCGCATTTTTTGCCAATAAATAATAACCCATCGATATCATTACCCTAATTAACTGCAGCACAAATCGCTAACATTTCTATTTGACTACAGTTTAATCGCATTATTTAAAAAGTATTCGATTGCTTAAATGGCGTTTTTTTCAGCACGACATACGCTCAGCCCATCAGGCTGCCAGACAGAAAAAAATGCCCTGCAACAAGCAGACGGTCGATGATATTTCAACCCGATGAAACGCTATAGCTGCCCTCCCCCTGGCCGATGCCCCCGACGGCAGCGCGAATCCTTTCGACCCGGATCGCGGATTGTGATAAAAACAGTCCATTACTTTCAACCTGCACTTCCATAACAGATTCTGATGCCCACATGACTTCTACCCTGTGCAATGAACAGCAAAAACCCGGTGTCCCGGCACAAATTGCCACGCGGCTGGCCTTTTTTGTCGCGGGTTTCGGCATGGCCGCCTGGGCGCCGCTAGTGCCCTTTGCCAAAGCACGTATCGGTATTGATGATGGGTCGCTGGGTTTGCTGCTGCTGTGCATCGGCGCCGGTTCCATGCTGGCCATGCCGCTGACCGGATATCTGACCGGTAGGTTGGGTTGCCGACCGGTGATCCTGCTCGCCGGCCTGGCATTGTGCATTGATTTACCCTTGCTGACGCTGATGGATAGCACCGGCGGCATGGCGCTGGCCTTGTTGCTGTTTGGCGCAGCTATCGGCATGATCGACGTAGCGATGAATGTGCAAGCCGTGGTGGTCGAGCGCGCCAGCGGCAAGGCGATGATGTCCGGCTTTCATGGTTTCTTCAGCGTCGGCGGCATAGCCGGTGCCGGCGGTGTCAGCGTGGTGCTGTGGCTCGGGCTGTCGCCTTTGTTGGCAACGCTGATTATCGTACTGACCATTGCCGCCCTTCTGGCACTCGCCAGTCGCAATCTACTGCGCGAGAGCGGTGGCGAAGAAGGTGGGCCGCTGTTCGTGATGCCGCGCGGCTGGGTGATGTTTATCGGTATCCTGTGCTTTATCATGTTCCTGGCGGAAGGTTCAATGCTCGACTGGAGCGCCCTGTTCCTCACGACCCTGCGCGGCGTCGCGAGCAGCCAGGCCGGTTTAGGCTACGCGCTGTTTTCCATCACCATGACCATCGGCAGGCTGAATGGCGATCGCATGGTGAATTCCCTGGGCAGGTATAAGGTGCTGTTGCTCGGCAGCCTCTGCGCGGCCATTGGCCTGAGCCTGGCGATCGTCTTCAACAACGCGATGATTTCTCTGGTTGGCTTTATGCTGGTTGGATTGGGCGCTTCCAACGTGGTGCCGATCCTGTTCAGCGCGGCGGGCAACCAACATGATATGCCGGCAAACCTGGCCATCGCCTCAGTGACCACCGTAGGCTATGCAGGCATTCTTGCCGGGCCGGCGCTGATCGGCTTCATCGCCCAGTTCTTCAACCTGACGGTGGCTTTTGCCTGCGTCGCCGTATTACTCCTGGCGGTCACCGCCAGCGCCAGAGCCGTAACCCGTTGATTCAGGAATGTGCAGTCAACTATGCAAAACAAACAACTGACGATTAGCTCAAGCACTATTACCCGCAGCTTCCTGTTATTTACCGTCCTGCTGACGATGGCCATCGGCCTGTATGGCTACAACTATACCAACGCCTGGCTGGCGGAAAAAAAGTACGCGCTGAACAGCATCGCCAACGGCCTGCAAAAGCGCGTAGACAACTATCGCTATATCACCTACCAGATCTACGATAAGTTCGGCACGGCCTCTTCTTTAAGTACCGATCCCAGCTTGCAGGAAACCCGGCTACGCCCGGACGTCTATTATGTAGAGAAACCGCACAAAAAAACCGATGCGGTGATTTTTGGCAGCCACGACGACAGCACGCTGGCCATGATCGCCAGAATTTCGGATTACCTGGATACCCGTTGGGGCGCCACATCTGAAAACTATGCCATGTATTATCTTAATGGCCAGGATAACAGCCTGAGCCTGATCACCACTCAACCGCTGAAAGAGCTGGCCTCACGCTTCAGAGAAAGCTACCTGACGTCGTCGGCGGAGGATCGTCGGGCAGAAATGCTGCAACAGGCCAACATGCTCGACGAACGGGAAAGTTTCTCCAGCTTGCGCAAGCAGCGCTTCCAAAACGCCTACTCATTTTCAATCCGCACCACCTTTAATCAGCCGGGGCACCTGGCTACGGTCATTGCTTTCGATCTGCCGATTAACGACATCATTCCGATTAATATGGCGCGTTCCAACTTTATGCTGCAGCCCGATGATACCGATTTGGATGACAGTACTCTTCCGGTGGAAACGACCACCAACGCCAGCGTAGCGTTCAGCGCCAGTTGGGTGGAGTTCAGCGCTCCGCTGCCGAATGCGCCGCTGAAAGTGGTTTACCGCGTCTCGGCCCTGAACCTGGCGATTGATCTGCTGCGTAACAACCTGTGGTTGGTCGCCATCAATCTGCTGCTGCTGGTACTGTCGATGATCGGCATTTACTCTATTCGTCGTCAGTACATCCGGCCGGGCGAAAGCATGGCGGTTGAACTCGAGGCCGAACGCGCGCTGAATCAGGAAATCATTGCCAGCCTGCCTTCCGGCCTGCTGGTGTACAGCTTCGCCAGCAATACGGTGATCGCCAGCAATAAAATTGCCCAACATCTGCTGCCCCACCTCAGCCTGCAAAAAATCGCCCATATGGCCGAACAACATCACGGCGTCATTCAGGCAACGGTCAACAATGAGGTGTACGAAATTCGCATCTTCCGCAGTCAGCTATCACCGGAAACCTACCTGTTCCTGCTCAACGATCAGGACAAGGAAGTGATGGTGAATAAAAGGCTACAGCAGGCCCGACGCGAATATGATAAAAACGTGCAGGCGCGTAAACTGATGCTGCATAACCTGGGTATCGAACTGAACCAACCGGTGCGCCAAATGCACGATCTGGCCGATCGCCTGCGCACCCAGCCGGATGAGGAACAGCAACAGACGCTGCTGAACCAATTGGTCGAGGAATCGGCATCGGTGTTGGGGTTGATCGAGAACATCACCTTGCTTACCCGCCTGGAAACCCAAGACTGGCAGCCTTCACGCCAGCCTTTCAACCCTGCCGCTCTGATAGATGAGCTGCTGCTGGAAGCCTTGCCGGCCATCAATCAAAAAGGTCTGTCGTTGTTCAACCATGTCAATCTTGACGTCGAACAGCACTATATCGGTGACGCCAACGCGCTGCGCAAAGTGATCTCACTGCTGGTCCATTACGCCATCATCACTACCGCTTGCGGCAAGATTTCGCTGGTGATCGACCATGAGCCGGAACACCAGGATCGTCTGGTATTCCATATCAATGACACAGGTTCGGGCATTTCCAACGAAGAAATCAGCAACCTGAACTATCCGTTCCTCAGCCAAACGTTGGTGGATCGCTTTAATCATGGATCTGGCCTCACCTTCTTCCTGTGCAACCAGCTGTGCAAAAAGCTCAACGGGCAGTTGGACATCCGCAGCAAGGTAGACATCGGTACTCGCTATACCATCCGCGTGCCGATGGAAATGGAGAAAAAGGATACCGAAGCGCAGGAGAAACTGCTCGACGGCGTGACTGCGCTGCTGGACATCACGTCTGAAGAGGTCCGCGGCATCGTCACCACCTTGCTGCACGCTTATGGCGCGAGCTGTATCATTGCCGACGACCGCCAGGTTAATCGCGACTACGACGTGCTGCTGACCGATAATCCGCAAAGGGCCGACGACTATACCCTGCTACTGGCCAGCGATGAGGCCGGGTGGCAACAGCTTGAAAAGCGTTATATTCGGGTAAATTATAACCTGAGTGGGGCAATGATAGACGCCGTACTGATGCTGATCGAACAGCAAATGGCCGCGCTGGAACAGGAAGAAATCGCGCTATCGCTGACTGCAGATGACATCCAACTCTATGAAAAACAATTGAAATCAAGTGATTACTATGGACTATTCGTTGATACAGTACCCGATGATGTCAAAAAACTGTATACTGAGGCGGGCAGCAGTGATTTCAATGCTCTGTCACAGACAGCACACCGCCTGAAAGGCGTGTTTGCCATGTTAAATCTGCTTCCCGGCAAGCAACTGTGTGAATCGTTAGAACAGCACATCGCAGACGGTGATGCGCTCAAGATCGAGAATAACATCAGTCAGATTGATTTTTTCGTCAGTAGACTGCTGCAGCAAGGTAGCCAACAACATGAATAACCTGAACGTAATTATTGCTGATGACCATCCTATCGTACTGTTTGGCATCCGGAAGTCACTTGAGCAAATTGAATGGGTGAATGTCGTTGGGGAGTTTGAAGACTCGACAGCGCTGATCAACAATCTGTCCAAACTGGACGCTAACGTACTGATCACCGACCTTTCGATGCCGGGTGATAAATATGGCGACGGCATCACGCTGATCAAATACATCAAACGCCATTATCCGCAATTGTCGATCATCGTTCTGACCATGAACAACAACCCGGCAATTTTAAGCGCCGTGTTGGATCTGGATATCGAAGGCATCGTGTTGAAACAGGGTGCGCCAACCGACCTGCCAAAAGCGCTGGCCGCGTTGCAAAAAGGCAAAAAATTCACGCCGGAAAGCGTCTCCAAACTGCTGGAGAGAATCAGCGCCAGCGGCTACGGTGATAAACGTCTGTCACCGAAAGAGAGCGAAGTCTTGCGCCTGTTCGCCGAAGGTTTCCTGGTGACCGAGATCGCCAAGAAGCTCAACCGCAGCATCAAAACCATCAGCAGCCAGAAGAAATCGGCCATGATGAAGCTGGGTGTCGAGAACGATATCGCGCTGCTCAACTACCTCTCTTCCGTCAGCATGGCGCCGCTGGATAAAGAGTAAAACCTTCGCGGTTAACCGAGGGCGCGGTATTGTATGCCGCGCCCTTTTGCTTTCTAGGCATCCCCCGACTCGGCGCGCATGCGACGCACCTGCTGGCTGTAGTACGCCAATGTCTGCTCCAGGGTTTCCAGCGTGACCGGTTTCGACAGGCAGTTATCCATTCCCGCCTCCATACAGCGCTGTTTCTCCTCCGCCAGGGCATTCGCCGTCACACCAATTACCGGAGAGGTAAAGTGCTGCTGGCGCAGGCGCTGGGTCAGATGATAGCCATCCATATTTGGCATGTTGACGTCGGTCAGCACGATATCGACGGTATTGCGATTCAACACGTCGAGTGCATCGAGCCCATCGTTGGCGGTAACCACCTGATAACCCAGCGAGCCGAGCTGGTCGGAAAGCAACCGACGGTTAATTGGATGATCATCCACCACCAACAGATGAATATCGCCGTTGTCCGCCGTGCTGGCTTTGACCGGTAACGGCAATTGCATCAGAGTGCTGCCGCTTTCAGTGCTGGTGCCAAACAACCGATTGAGCAACACCAAGGTTTCGCGCGGCGTCGAGGTGCTATGCATCCAGTAACCCGGCCGGGTTTCCTGCGACGGGCCAATATGCTCGATGGAAAACTGAATCTGCGCCAGCAGCGGCGTATTGACCATCAGTGGATAGTCGCTGAGCATAACCTCCCCTGCAGTGGTGTCCTGCCCCTGATGGCGCAGCACCGTAGCGCCATAACCGCCGAGGATCTCCATCAGATAGCTTTCCAGCCGCTGATTGCGAATGCTCAGCCACAGGGTTTTACCTTGCCAGGTATCACTGGCCTGCGGGATCGGGAACTGAGCGTTAAACAGCGGAATACGGATGGTAAACAGGCTTCCCAGCCCCGGCTCTGATTCAACGGCGATATCGCCATCCATCATATTGATCAGTTTTTCACAAATCGCCAACCCCAACCCGGTCCCCTGGAAATGGCGCTGCACACCGCTGCCTACCTGGAAGAAGGGGTCAAACAAACGGGTAATTTCTTTTTCCGGAATACCGACGCCGGTATCACGAACGCTGAACTCCAGATAACTGCTGCGCGTGCAGACTTGCAGGATGATACAGCCGGTGTCGGTAAACTTAATCGCGTTGTTTAACAGGTTGGACAAAACCTGCTGCAGCCGCACGGGATCGCCGGAAATACGCTCCGGCACGTTTTGTTCGATAAAACAGTACAACCCCAGCCGCTTCTTCACCACCAGCGGCAAATAGTTGCCTGCGATGTGGGTGATCACCTCCAGGCAGGAAAACTCGCGCGGCTCAATCTTCAACTGCTCGGATTCAATTTTGGAGAAGTCCAGAATGTCGCTGATGATCTTTAACAGCAGCCCGGACGAGTTGTTCATCGCATTGACCAGACGGTCAACGCCCTGCGGCAACGCCTTGGTTTGCAATAAATCGAGGTTACCGATAATGCCGTATAACGGGGTTCGCAGTTCGTGACTGACGGTCGCGAGGAACATCGACTTGGACTGACTGGCCTGTTCCGCCGCCGCCGCCATCTCCTGCAGCGACTCCTCCATTTTTACGCGAGCGCTGACGTCTACCAGCACGCAGATCGCCACATCCTCGTTACGGTAGCGGGAGTGAACGAAGCTGATTTGCAGGTTATTGTTATTGCTGGTCATCACATCGACAAAATTCACCTGCTGTTCGCAGATAATGCGCGTAATGCGGTCACGGTCTTCTTGGGTCAGCAAATTGATGTAGTTATGCGCCAACTCATTGCTCAGAATATTGGTGCCGTCGCTGATGCGCAGAATCAGGATGCCCACCGGCGCCGAGGCGACGATCTTGCGGTTGAACTGTTCATGTTCTTCCAGCCTGAAGGCGTTATTCTCCGCCGGCAGGAACATTTTACGTTCAAACAGCCAGGCCAGGGTGAACAACACAATGGCCGACAGCAGGTTCAGCAGCAACGCATTGAGGATCAGCATCTTGAAACGCTCGACCACACTCTTTACCGGCAAGGCATAAACAATGCTGAGCGAGGAAGGCTGGAGCACCTTCTTCATAATCAGATGGCGGTAATTATCATCATAACCAAAATAGGTGTGCGCATCCGGATAGCTATCGAGCGTCGCGGCAGCGCGTTCCCCTTCCGCCAGACGCAATATCGGTTCGTTATTCTCATCCAGCAGGGTCACGCCAATCGGCAGGTTGCCCGCCGTGACAAAATCTTCCAGCCTTATGGTCTGCTCGATGCCCAGCAGCGCCTCCAGCTTGTTGCCAATATAAATTGGCGTCAGCACATACAGATAGCCGACATCCGGCCGCTGTTGGCTTGGGCTGATCCAGTACAGGTTATTATCTTTATCCTGATTTTTGGCGTTGCGGTATTTAAGGATGCGCTCGTGCAGCGATTTCAACACGTTCTCGCGGTTAGGCACGGCATTGCCGCCACCGAACTCCGCCATGCACAGGCTGTCGCCACCGATGAAAAAAACCCGGTTGAGATCGTAGGCCGCAACGAAATTCTCTTTCCAATACTGGATCAACCCACTCAGCGAATTGAGCGAACTGCGATAAGTGGTGTTAAGCGAACAGTTGGATTCAGGATACAACGGAAGAAACTCCGGCGTACTGTTCTTGCCGGGGAATATCCCACTGAACATATCCAGACTGCTGACAGAACCGTTAAGGCGATTTTCCGCCATATATTTGATATCGCGAATAATATCGGCGGAATGACGGATATAACTCTGCGCCTGATCGAAATCCAGGCTGTATTCTTGCCGGATGTCAGTCTCTTTGTCGTTCAGGATATTCAGGATATAGAAGGTTGTGAGCAGCGCGCCCAGCGACCACAGCATAATCGCCAACACCCGGAACAAATAACGGGATATTTTTAACGTGGTGCGAAAAGAAGCTAAATATTTCAATCGGATACCATGAAAAATTGAGTGGCGGCCAGCGCATTCGCCTCAGAGTCGGGATCGCTGATTTTGGCACGGCAATTAAACCATAGAACTGAAAAAGGGCCTAGCATCGCTGCCAGGCCCTGTTTGCATCTGTACGATCCGGGGTCAGCATCACGCCGCCCCCTTACCGCTTAGGCGTTGTCATCTTCCGCATCATCTGCGGCTTCAGAATCATCGTCAGCGTCGTCCAGCGGTGCAGCGTCTTCTTCCGCTTCTTCCGCGCCCGGTTCGAGGCTGTCCAACTCTTCGTCTTCCACCGGCTCGGCAACGCGCTGCAGACCGACGACGTTCTCGTCTTCCGCAGTACGGATCAGCGTAACACCCTGGGTATTACGGCCGACCACGCTGACTTCCGACACGCGAGTACGCACCAGCGTACCGGCATCGGTGATCATCATGATCTGATCGGTAGTTTCCACCTGCACCGCGCCGACAACCTGACCATTACGCTCGCTCACCTTGATGGAGATAACCCCTTGGGTAGCGCGCGACTTGGTAGGGTATTCGGTGACTGCGGTACGTTTACCGTAGCCATTCTGGGTTACGGTCAGGATGTCGCCTTCACCGCGCGGGACGATCAGGGAAATAACGCCATCGCCTTCACCCAGGTTGATACCGCGAACGCCGGTGGCGGTACGGCCCATCGAACGCACCTGCGTTTCAGGGAAGCGCACCACTTTACCGTTGGCGGAGAACAGCATGACTTCGTTGCTGCCATCGGTCAGGTCAACACCAATCAGCTCATCACCCTCATTGAGGTTGACGGCGATGATGCCGGCGCTGCGCGGACGGCTGAACTCGGTCAAAGCGGTTTTCTTCACGGTGCCGCTGGCGGTTGCCATAAACACGTGACGCCCTTCTTCATACTCGCGCACCGGCAGAATGGCGGTGATACGCTCATTGGCTTCCAGCGGCAGCAGGTTGACGATTGGGCGACCGCGTGCGCCACGGCTGGCTTCAGGCAGTTGATACACCTTCATCCAGTACAGGCGGCCACGGCTGGAGAAGCACAGGATCGTATCGTGGGTGTTGGCCACCAGCAGACGATCGATAAAGTCTTCTTCTTTAATACGTGCGGCTGACTTGCCTTTACCGCCGCGGCGTTGCGCTTCATAGTCGCTCAGCGGCTGATATTTCACATAGCCCTGGTGCGACAGCGTAACGACCACGTCTTCCTGGTTGATCAGGTCTTCGATATTGATATCTGACGTGTTGGCGGTGATCTCGGTGCGGCGGCCGTCGTTGTACAGCTCTTTGACCGCCACCAGTTCTTCGCGGATCACTTCCATCAGACGATCGGGGTTTTCCAGAATAAAGATCAGCTCAGCGATGAAAGTCAGCAGCTCTTTATACTCGTCCAGCAGCTTTTCATGCTCCAGGCCGGTCAGTTTCTGCAGACGCAGATCCAGAATCGCCTGAGCCTGTTGCTCGGTCAGGTAGTATTTGCCGTCACGGATGCCGAACTCCGGCTCCAGCCACTCAGGGCGGGCCGCGTCGTCACCGGCACGTTCCAGCATCGCGCCTACATTGCCCAGATCCCAGGCTTGAGCAACCAACCCGGCTTTAGCTTCCGCAGGGGTCGGCGCACGACGGATCAGTTCAATGATCGGATCGATGTTTGCCAGCGCGATGGCCAACGCTTCCAGAATATGGGCGCGGTCGCGGGCTTTACGCAGTTCGAAGATGGTACGGCGGGTCACCACTTCACGGCGATGGCGGACAAACGCCTGCAGAATGTCTTTCAGGTTCAGCAGTTTTGGCTGACCCTGATGCAATGCCACCATGTTGATGCCGAAGGTGACCTGCAGCTGAGTCAGCGAATACAGATTGTTCAGTACCACTTCGCCGACCGCATCGCGCTTGATTTCAACCACGATGCGCATACCGTCTTTGTCGGACTCGTCACGCAGCGCGCTGATACCTTCCACGCGTTTTTCTTTTACCAGCTCGGCGATCTTCTCGATCAGACGCGCTTTGTTCACCTGGTACGGGATTTCGTGAACAATAATGGTTTCGCGGCCGGTTTTGGCGTCGGTTTCTACTTCGGCACGAGCGCGCAGGTAGATTTTACCGCGCCCGGTACGGTAGGCCTCTTCGATGCCACGGCGACCGTTGATGATCGCCGCCGTCGGGAAGTCCGGCCCCGGGATGTGTTCCATCAGGCCTTCGATGCTGATGTTTTCATCATCGATGTAAGCCAGGCAGCCGTTGATAACCTCAGACAGGTTATGCGGCGGAATGTTGGTGGCCATCCCCACTGCGATGCCCGACGAGCCGTTAACCAGCAGGTTCGGGATCTTGGTTGGCATGACGGCCGGGATCTGCTCGGTGCCATCATAGTTAGGCACGAAGTCGACGGTTTCCTTTTCCAGATCCGCCAGCAATTCGTGAGCAATTTTGGACATGCGTACTTCGGTATAACGCATCGCCGCGGCGGAGTCGCCATCGACGGAACCGAAGTTACCCTGACCGTCCACCAGCATATAGCGCAGTGAAAACGGCTGAGCCATACGCACGATGGTGTCGTATACCGCACTGTCACCGTGTGGGTGGTATTTACCGATCACGTCCCCGACGACACGGGCCGATTTCTTGTATGGTTTATTCCAGTCGTTACCCAATACACTCATCGCGAACAGAACGCGGCGGTGCACCGGCTTCAGTCCATCACGAACATCTGGCAGCGCACGTCCGACAATGACGGACATCGCGTAATCCAGATACGAGTTTTTTAACTCGTCTTCGATGTTTACCGGTGTGATTTCTCTGGCAAGGTCGCTCATGGAGCTGCTATCCCTCTACTAATGATTCATCTGCCCGCTGCCATAGTGGCAAAGGTGTAAAACTATATCACAAAGCACGCTTTACGGGAAAATAACCGCCGCTGTTTCGCTGAAATTGTGCATATATGTGCGGTAAAAATGTATCGGCGCAGACGGGGCTGCGCCGATACATGTATAATCCGCGCAACGAGAACAAGGAGCCAAACACGCCCATGAATGCAGAATCATCCAACCAAACGCAAAACGTTGACCATCAGGAAATCGCCAAGTTCGAGGCAGTGGCCTCACGCTGGTGGGATTTGGAAGGTGAATTCAAACCCTTGCACCGTATCAACCCGCTGCGGTTGAATTATATCCTGCAGCGTGCCGGCGGTATTTTTGGCAAAACGGTGCTCGACGTGGGTTGCGGTGGCGGCATTTTGGCAGAAAGCATGGCGCTCGAAGGCGCGCAAGTGACCGGGCTGGATATGGGCGCAGAGCCGCTGCAAGTGGCCCGTCTGCACGCGCTGGAAAGCGGCGTGAGTGTTAGTTATGTGCAAGAAACGGTGGAGAGCCACGCGCAGGCCAACCCGCAAAGGTATGACGTGGTGACCTGCATGGAAATGCTGGAACACGTTCCCGATCCGGCCTCGGTGGTACGCGCCTGCGCTCACCTGGTGAAACCGGGCGGCCACGTGTTCTTTTCCACCATTAACCGCAACACCAAAGCCTGGTTGATGGCGGTGATCGGGGCAGAATATATTCTGAAGATGGTACCGCAGGGTACCCATGATCATAAGAAGTTCATCCGCCCTTCTGAGCTGCTCGGCTGGGTCGACGGCACGCCGCTGCGCGAAAAACACATGATTGGCCTGCATTACAATCCTGTCACTGACCATTTCAAGCTTGGCCGCAACGTTGATGTGAACTATATGGTACATACTCAGCACGAAGGGTAAGTATCCCAGCCCGCACCGGGACTGGCTCCGCCGGATCCGGTGCGCATATCAATCGGGATAAATGCCCTATTTTCACGATTTCGATCAAAATCGCCGTTGTAAACAGTTTTTAAGAATATTAAATCAGATCAATATCACGTTTTTTTCTAACGTTTAATAAAGCGGCAAACGATCACGTTTTTGTGAATCTAAGGAAATTCTTATCACGCTTATTGACAAGCTCGTCGCGCCAGTCACAGCGCGCACTCACGGCCGGAAGCCAAATTTCACCCCCAAGTTATCCACAAAATAGGCCGGTTTTGTTCACTTGCAAACGCCCTATTTTCTCACTATCTTGTTACCTCACCGACATACAACCCCTATATGTAGTGTTTACATACTGAGCAGAGCGACTACACTTCTGCTTGGGGGAATCATACGGACAACCACATGAACCAAAGTCTGCTTGTAACTAAACGCGATGGCCGTAAAGAGCGCATCAACCTCGACAAAATCCACCGGGTCATCGACTGGGCCGCAGAAGGTTTAAATAACGTCTCGGTATCTCAAGTAGAGTTGCGTTCCCATATTCAGTTTTATGACGGCATCAAAACCGCCGATATTCATGAAACCATTATCAAAGCTGCAGCCGACCTGATTTCGCGCGACGCGCCGGACTATCAGTACCTGGCGGCACGCCTGGCCATCTTCCACCTGCGCAAGAAAGCTTACGGCCAGTTCGAGCCGCCAAAGCTGCTCGCTCACGTGACTCGCATGGTAGAAATGGGCAAGTACGATAAGCATCTGCTGGAAGACTACAGCTCTGAAGAGTTCGAGCAGATGGACTCCTTTATCGATCACTGGCGTGACATGAACTTCTCCTACGCGGCCGTCAAACAGCTGGAAGGGAAGTATCTGGTGCAGAACCGCGTCAGCGGCGAGATCTACGAGAGCGCCCAGTTCCTGTATATCCTGGTCGCCGCGTGCCTGTTCTCCAACTATCCGCGCGAAACCCGTCTGGACTACGTTAAACGTTTCTACGACGCGATCTCCACCTTCAAGATTTCGCTGCCTACGCCAATCATGTCCGGCGTACGCACCCCAACCCGCCAGTTCAGCTCTTGCGTGCTGATCGAGTGCGGCGACAGCCTGGATTCCATCAACGCCACCTCCAGCGCCATTGTGAAATACGTTTCGCAACGTGCCGGTATCGGCATCAATGCCGGCCGCATCCGTGCGCTGGGCAGCCCGATCCGGGGTGGCGAAGCTTTCCATACCGGCTGTATCCCGTTCTACAAACACTTCCAGACCGCGGTAAAATCCTGTTCTCAGGGCGGCGTGCGTGGCGGTGCCGCCACCTTGTTCTACCCAATGTGGCATCTGGAAGTGGAAAGCCTGCTGGTGCTGAAGAACAACCGTGGCGTTGAAGGCAACCGCGTGCGTCACATGGACTACGGCGTGCAGTTGAACCGCCTGATGTACCAGCGTCTGATCAAGGGCGAAGATATCACCCTGTTCAGCCCGTCTGACGTGCCGGGCCTGTATGACGCCTTCTTCGCCAATCAGGACGAATTCGAACGTCTGTACACCCAGTACGAAAAAGACGACAGCATTCGCCAGAAACGCGTGAAAGCGGTCGAACTGTTCTCACTGATGATGCAAGAGCGCGCTTCTACCGGCCGTATCTACATCCAGAACGTTGACCACTGCAACACCCACAGCCCGTTTGACCCGCAGATCGCACCAGTACGCCAGTCCAACCTGTGCCTGGAAATCGCCCTGCCGACCAAACCGCTGGATGACGTCAACGACGAAAACGGCGAAATCGCGCTGTGTACGCTGTCCGCCTTCAACCTGGGTGCCATCGAAAGCCTGGACGATCTCGAAGAGCTGGCTACCCTGGCGGTGCGCGCGCTTGACGCCCTGCTGGACTACCAGGACTACCCGATCAAAGCCGCTTACCGTGGTGCCATGGGCCGCCGTACTCTGGGCATCGGCGTGATCAACTATGCCTACTATCTGGCGAAGAACGGTGTGCGCTACTCCGACGGCAGCGCCAACAGCCTGACCCATAAAACCTTCGAAGCCATCCAGTATTACCTGCTGAAGGCGTCGAACCGTCTTGCTCAGGAACAGGGCGCCTGCCCGTGGTTCAATGAAACCACCTATTCTCAGGGCATCTTGCCGATCGACACCTACAAGAAAGATCTGGATGTGATCTGTGACGAACCGCTGCATTACGACTGGGAAACCCTGCGTAAAGAGATCAAGGAAACCGGTCTGCGCAACTCCACCCTGTCTGCGCTGATGCCTTCGGAAACCTCGTCGCAGATTTCCAACGCCACCAACGGCATCGAGCCGCCGCGCGGCCACATCAGCATCAAAGCGTCGAAAGACGGCATTTTGCGCCAGGTGGTTCCGGAGTATGAGCGTCTGAAAAACGAGTACGAGCTGCTGTGGGAAATGCCGAACAACGACGGTTACCTGCAACTGGTCGGTCTGATGCAGAAGTTTATCGACCAGTCGATCTCTGCCAACACCAACTATGACCCAAGCCGTTTCCCGGCCGGTAAGGTGCCAATGAAGCAGCTGTTGAAAGACCTGCTCACCACCTACAAGTTTGGCGTCAAGACGCTGTACTATCAGAACACCCGTGACGGTGCGGACGATGTGCAGGAAGATTTGTTGCCGGCCAAGGGCGGCGATGACGACTGCGAAAGCGGCGCCTGCAAGATCTAATGTTTGACACAGCGGGCCGGAACTCTTCCGGCCCCTTCATTTAGCCACGTTACGATGGATTCAGGCTTATGGCTTACACCACATTTTCTCAGAAAAAAAACAACCAGTTGCTGGAGCCGATGTTCTTCGGCCAGTCGGTTAACGTCGCGCGTTTCGATCAGCAAAAACATGAAATCTTCGAAAAACTGATTGAGAAGCAGCTGTCCTTCTTCTGGCGTCCGGAAGAAGTTGACGTATCCCGCGACCGTATCGACTATCAGGCGCTGCCGGAACATGAAAAACACATTTTCATCAGCAACCTGAAGTATCAAACGCTGCTGGATTCCATCCAGGGCCGTAGCCCGAACGTGGCCCTGCTGCCGCTGATCTCAATCCCGGAGCTGGAAACCTGGGTGGAAACCTGGTCATTCTCCGAGACCATCCACTCGCGTTCTTATACTCACATCATTCGTAACATCGTCAACGATCCTGCACTGGTGTTCGATGACATCGTTACCAACGAAGAGATCCTCAAGCGCGCGAAAGACATTTCCGGCTATTACGACGATCTGATCGAGATGACTGGTTACTATCACCTGTTGGGTGAAGGCACCCATCAGGTCAACGGCAAAACCGTCACCGTGAACCTGCGGGCGCTGAAAAAGCAGCTGTACATCTGCCTGATGAGCGTGAACGCGCTGGAAGCCATCCGCTTCTACGTCAGCTTCGCCTGTTCGTTCGCCTTTGCGGAACGCGAGCTGATGGAAGGCAACGCCAAAATCATCAAGCTGATCGCCCGTGACGAAGCGCTGCACCTGACCGGCACCCAGCACATACTGAATCTGATGCGTTCCGGCGCCGATGACCCTGAGATGGCGGAAATCGCCGTTGAGTGTCAGCAGCAGTGCTACGACCTGTTCGTGCTGGCGGCCCAACAGGAAAAAGAGTGGGCGGAATACCTGTTCCGCGACGGCTCGATGATCGGCCTGAACAAAGACATTCTGTGCCAGTATGTGGAATACATCACCAACATCCGCATGCAGGCGGTTGGCCTTGGCCTGCCGTTCGCAACCCGCTCTAACCCGATCCCGTGGATCAACGCCTGGCTGGTGTCCGACAACGTTCAGGTTGCGCCGCAGGAAGTGGAAGTCAGCTCTTATCTGGTTGGTCAGATCGACTCGGAAGTGCATGCCGACGACCTGAGCGACTTCGAACTGTAAGCGATGGCATCACCTCTCATCACACTGCGTGCCGCTGGCACGCAGTTATCCTGCCCGAAAAGTGAAAGCTGCCTGCTCGACGTACTGGAACTGCACGACGTGCAGGTAGAATACCAATGCCGATCCGGCTATTGCGGCGCCTGCCGCCTGAAATTGGTAAAAGGCGAAGTGACCTATCACCAACAGCCGCTGGCGTTTATCAATGACGGCGAGATCCTGCCCTGCTGCTGCATGCCGCTGACCGATATCGAGCTGGAAATTTGACGTTGGGTGCCTGAAACCGCGCCTGGTCACCAGAAGGCGGGGTTTCCCCCGCCCGATGATTACCGCTTCACCTCACAAGCTAACCTGATCAAAATCGTGATATTTTCCTGGTAGATGGCCAACTCACACAGTGAGTCTCTTATCATCCAGATAAATAACAAAATAGTAATACATACAACAGTTAACGAGTGAAACACATGCTTTAGCCGCATGCTTGCCTCCTTGCTGTGAAGGGGCTACCATAACGGTGTCTAGGCGTTAGGGCAGCCCCATTCTGATTGAGAGTCAGTTTGGGGCTTTCACTTATCCGCCTTGCCACACAATGCTCAAGACGAACAGTCTCAAGCACCCGCAGCGATTGTAACAGCCTGTCCCAACCAAGATAACCCCTTATAATATTATGATTAATAAGGGATATATCATTAAATCTAACGAATCCTTATTCGATAATCTCCACGATCTCCAGCCAGCCGTTTTTGCCGCACACCTGTTCGCCGTTCAGCCAGCGCCGCAGCATGTCGAGCGCCAGCATCGCCACCGATTCCTGCCGCAGACGCAAACCATGGCGCGCCGCCCGGTAGCGCACCGTTTGGCCGATCCCCCCCTTCGGCGTGTGCAACGCAACGCTCACCCGATCGTCACTCATCGCACTGACCGCCAGTGCCAATTGCGCCCCTGCCAGCTCTGCCAGCGAACGGGCGCGGGCCAACGTGGTTTCCAGCGTTTCCACACAGTGCGACGGCAACAGCTCGCCGCCGGCCAGCGGTGCGCCTTCGCTCTGCAATTGCAGATTGATCAACCCGGCGCTGAACTGTTCGCTCAGCGCCAGCTTCAACCCTTGCTGGGTTAACCGCTGCGCCAACGTCGCCGGCAAGCCTACCGTGCCTTCAAAAATGGTGTTTTCACCCGCCACCTGGCGCACTCGTTCCCACGCCTGTTCCATCGCCGCACGCTGGATCTCCGGGCCGGTCAGTTTCAGTTCAATGATTGGGCTGGAAGAGCGGTAGCCGAGCACCACTTCCGGCGGCAGCGGCATGCCGTCCAGCTCGGCGGCCAGATCGCTCTCCGAGGTGCCAAAGGTGGTTAAACGCAGGCACAGCGGCGGCGCCGGCAGGGGAAAACGTTGGCGCAGGCGCGGAACGATCTGCTGCTCGACCATCACTTTGAATTCAGAAGGTACGCCGGGAGTGAAAAACATCGTGCACTTGTTCAGCTTGAGCGCAAAACCACAGGCGGTGCCAACCGGGTTATCGAGCATTTCGGCGTTGGCCGGGATCTGCGCCTGTTTGCGGTTTGAAGCCGCCATCGGCCGGCCGCGCTCGGCAAAATAAGCCTCGATGCGCGCCATCCATTCAGCATGCTCAACCAGCTCGACACCGCAGGCGGTAGCCGCCGCCAGCGCGCTGAGATCGTCGCTGGTCGGCCCCAGCCCGCCGTTAACGATCAGAACATCAGCGATATGGCTGCGTTCCTGCAGCGTTTCGATCAGAGAGGAGAGACTGTCCCCCACCGTTTCACGGCCGCTCATCGGCATGCCCTGCTGGAACAGATAATCTGCCAGCCAGGCGGCGTTGGTATCTATAATTTGCCCATGCAGCACCTCATCGCCGGTGCTGAGCATCTCCACCCTTAACATTGATCTCTCCCTTATTTTCCAGTCATTCCACTATAGAAGCCCGTAAATAAGTTTTCACTATGCATCACAGGTTAATTTCTGTTGAAGGCATTTTTGCGCTGCCGAGCGGCCCACACAGGTGTAAACATAAATTAACACCATCCGTAACGCCTGTTTGACACAAAATAGTCAATCAACTATCCTGCCGCACTCAGAATTAGTTATCTGTAATTTTCCCAAATCTTTGGCTGGTAGAGAAAAAAGTGAAGAATCGCACTCTGGGCAGTGTTTTTATCGTGGCAGGTACCACCATTGGTGCCGGGATGCTGGCGATGCCACTGGCGGCGGCCGGCGTAGGCTTCGGCGTCACGCTGGCCTTGCTGGTCGGGCTGTGGCTCTTGATGTGTTACACCGCGCTGTTGCTGGTGGAGGTTTATCAGCATGAACAGGCAGATACCGGTCTGGGTACCCTGGCGAAACGTTATCTCGGCGGTGGTGGCCAATGGCTGACCAGCTTCAGCATGATGTTCCTGATGTATGCGTTGACCGCCGCCTATATCAGCGGTGCAGGTGAACTGCTGGCAGCCAGCATCAGCCAATGGACCTCACAAGATTTCCCCACCACGCTCGGCGTATTGCTGTTTACCCTGGTGGCCGGCGGCGTGGTTTGCATCGGCACTCATTCGGTCGATCTGTTTAACCGCATTTTGTTTACCGCCAAAGTGGTGTTTCTGATCGTCATGCTGGGTCTGATGCTGCCGAATATTCACCGTACCAATCTGATGACATTGCCGCTGGAACAGGGGCTGGCGCTGTCGGCCATCCCGGTCATCTTCACCTCCTTTGGCTTCCACGGCAGCGTGCCCAGCATCGTTAACTATATGGGCGGCAACATCCGCAAGCTGCGCTGGGTGTTCATCATCGGCAGCGCCATTCCACTGGTGGCCTATATCTTCTGGCAGTTGGCCACGCTCGGCGCCATCAGTTCTACCACCTTCGTCGGCATCCTGGCGCAACAAGCCGGGCTAAACGGCCTGTTGCAGGCGGTACGCGACGTGGTGGCGTCACCGCACGTAGAGTTGGCGGTACATCTGTTTGCCGATCTGGCACTGGCTACGTCCTTCCTTGGCGTGGCGCTCGGGCTGTTCGATTTCCTGGCCGATTTATGCAAGCGTCAGAACAACGTGCGCGGCCGTCTGCAAACCGGGGCCATCACTTTCCTGCCGCCGCTGGCGTTCGCTCTGTTCTATCCACGCGGTTTTGTGCTGGCGCTGGGCTTTGCCGCCATTGCGTTGGCGGTGCTGGCACTGCTGTTGCCGTCAATGCTGGTGTGGAAGGCGCGTCAACGGCATCAGGCGCAATACCGCGTATGGGGCGGCACGCCGGCGCTGGCACTGGTGTTTGTCTGCGGGGTTACGGTGATTGCCATTCAACTGGGCATCGCCAGTGGTCTACTGCCGGCGGTGGGGTAACAGCGGACTTTTATTGAAACAAGGGGGCTGCGGCCCCCTTTTTGCTGCGTTAGAAACTCAGACCAACGCCGACGTACGGGCCATCGGCAAGCGTGTTGTCACGACGCCCGTCCTTCCCTTCCATCTGTATGTAGCGGTAACCCACATCTACGCTGAGCGGGCGGAAAATATTCCAACGCAGGCCACCGCTGGCTTCGTTATAGGCTTTCACGCCGCTGGTCAGCGACTCCGGTGCGAAATAACCTTCGCCGTGCAGGCTAAAGTAACGGCTGATAGCCCAGTCCAGGCCGCCGCCCAACGCCAAAGCGCCACCGCTATCGCCGTCTTTCGGGCTCAGATACAGCGCCTTGCCGCCCACCGTAGCGGTCAAAGTACCCAACGGCAGACCGAAATTCAGCCCCAGGCTACCGACGTTGCCGTCATGATCGCTGCGCGACCAGTTGCCCGTTAACCCCAATCCGGTGCTACCGGTGTCTTGGCCGAAGCCGAGGTTGGTATAATGCTGCCCGGCTTCGCCCGACAGGCCGATAGCGCTCGCCGTACCGGTCACAAACAGCATACCGGCTGCGCACGCGACCAAAGTTTTCATCATCATTTTTCCCTCTCGCTTTTTATCCGTTCAGAATGGCATGAGCCAACCCGTAATAATACGTTCACGAGTCTATACCAAAGCACAACGAGTCTTTAAGGGATAAGGGCGAAAAAAACCTTCTGATATCAGATAATTGTAAAGTTTTGCAAGTAAAAGGCAAATTCACGCTGACGACGCCAACGATAACTCAGACCTATTTGCCGCCGTCGCCTAATAGATCTACAAATAGTATTGGCATTAATCAAAGTCAGGAGAGAACCCCCGGCAGAACTATCATGATGAACGCTTAAGCCACCCGAGTCTTAACGCAATGGCAATACGATAAGGAGCAAGTGATGAGCAAGAAAGGATTGACCACCGCAGCCGGCGCCCCGGTTGTCGATAACAATAATGTGATCACCGCAGGAAAACGCGGGCCGATGCTACTGCAAGACGTCTGGTTCCTGGAAAAACTGGCCCACTTCGACCGCGAAGTGATCCCCGAGCGCCGCATGCACGCCAAAGGCTCCGGCGCCTACGGCACTTTCACCGTCACCCATGATATTACCCAATACACCCGCGCAAAAATCTTCGCTGAAATCGGCAAGCAAACTGACATGTTCATCCGCTTCTCCACCGTAGCCGGTGAACGCGGCGCAGCAGACGCCGAACGCGACATTCGCGGTTTTGCCATGAAGTTTTACACCGACGAAGGCAACTGGGATCTGGTAGGCAACGACACGCCGGTATTCTATCTGCGCGATCCGCTGAAGTTCCCCGATCTTAACCACGTAGTAAAACGCGATCCGCACACCAACCTGCGCAATCCGGTGTACAAATGGGATTTCTTCTCCCATCTGCCGGAATCTTTGCACCAATTGACCATCGATTTCAGCGATCGCGGTATCCCGAAATCCTATCGCCACATGCATGGTTTCGGCAGCCACACCTTCAGCTTTATCAATGCCAATAACGAGCGTTTCTGGGTGAAATTCCACTTCCGCTGCGAACAGGGTATTGAAAACCTGATGGATGAGGAAGCGGAAGCTATCATCGCCAAAGATCGTGAAAGCTCGCAGCGCGACCTGTTAGACGCAATCAAGCGCGGTGATTTCCCACGATGGAAGTTGCAAATTCAAATCATGCCTGAACACGAAGCCTCGCAGACACCCTACAACCCGTTTGATCTGACCAAGGTATGGCCGCATGGCGACTACCCGCTGATCGACGTCGGCTTCTTCGAACTGAACCGCAACCCGGACAACTATTTCTCAGAAGTTGAACAGGTGGCGATGAACCCGGCCAACGTGGTGCCGGGCGTCAGCTTCTCGCCGGACAAAATGCTGCAGGGCCGCCTGTTCTCTTACGGGGATGCGCACCGTTACCGCCTGGGCGTTAACCATCACCAAATCCCGGTTAACGCCGCCAAATGCCCGTTCCACAACTATCACCGCGACGGCGCGATGCGCGTGGACGGCAACAGCGGCAACGGGGCGACCTACGAACCGAACAGCTTCGGCCTGTTCCAGGAACAACCGGACTTCAGCGAACCGCCGTTGAGCATCGAAGGCGCGGCCGATCACTGGAATCACCGCGAGGATAAGGATTATTTCAGCCAGCCGCGCGCACTGTTTAACCTGCTGAGTGCCGAAGAACACCAGCGTATGTTCACCCGTATCGCCGGTGAACTGTCGCAAGTACCGGAACAGATCCAACGCCGTCAGGTCGATCTGTTTACCCAGGTGCACCCGGACTACGGCGCCGGCGTCGCCAGTGCGCTTGGCTTGAAGTAATCGGCCCTGTTTGCTGCCACGGCCGCCTTCGGGCGGCTTTTTTATGCCGTTGAAAGTTGCTCCGTCACCCATTGCTGAAGCAGACGGCGCGAAATCTTGATGCCCCCGGCTTTCAGCTCGGCGGGTAAAGCCAATAGCGCCGTCGGGCGCTGGAAGTTGGCCAGTTTGCCCTGCGCCCACGTCAGCAATTCATCCAGCGAGAGGACGCCTTTACTGTCGATCACCGCCACCGGCCGCTGGCCAAACTCAGCATCTTCCACCGGCACCACAAACACCTGCGTAATCTGCGGATGAGCCGTCAGCACACGCTCAATATCCTCCGGTTGCACACCTTCCCCCCCGCTGAAAAACAGGTTGTCCAGCCGCCCGATAATACGCAGCTCGCCCTGCGCCATCTCGCCGCGATCGCGGGTATGAAACCAGCCTTGCTCATCGGCCAGCGGCTGCAAAGCGCCGCAATGCCAGTACCCCAACGCCAGGCTCTGCGCGCGGATCCACACTTCCTCATCCACCAGCCGAATTTCACGGCCGACCAACGGTAACCCGACGCCCGGCCGCGTATCGGCGCGCTTGGCGCACACCGTAGAAGCCAGTTCGGTCAGACCATAGCCGCACCAGCAGCGAATACCCGCCGCCTCTGCCTGTTCGGTCAGCGAAACCGGGATCATCGCGCCGCCCAGCAGCACCTCTTTCAGCGACAGATCGTCCAGCGGCTGCGCCAACAGCCGCCACAGTTGCGTCGGCACCAGCGAGGCATGGGTACAGCCCGCCAACGCATCGGCCAAGGGAAACATATCACGCACCACCAACGTGGCACCGGCAGCCAGCCAGCGCCAGAGAATACCCTGGCCGGATACGTGAAACAGCGGCAGGGAAAGCAACCAACGATCCTGTGGCTGAAAATCCATCAGCCTCAGCACCCCTTCTGCGCTGGCTAAATGCCCGGCGCAGTTATGCGCTGCGGCCTTTGGCATGCCGCTGGAGCCGGAGGTCAGCGTCAGTGTCGCCAGCCGCTGCGGATCCCAAGCGGGCAAAGTCAGCCTACGCGGTTCGGTAGAGGGCGGGGTCAACGGAATAAGGACGGCCGGCAACGCCGGCAAGGGATCCGGACTGAAGACAAACGCCATATCCAGTTCAGGCAACAGCGTTTCCAACAGAGAAACAGGCAATGCCGGATTCAACGGCAACAACCGCGCACCGCACTGCAGCAACGCCAGATAGGCCAACAGCAGCGGATAGCTGTTCTTGCCGCACAGCGCGACCCCGCAACCGGGTTCGACGCCCTGATGCTGAAAATTGGCTGCCAGCTCATCGACCTGGCGTTGCAGCACCTGCCAGTTAATCGGTTGTCGCCCGACAATGACTGCCGTCGCCTGAGGTTGCCGCTGCGCCCAATGCCGCCACGGCCAGTCGTTCAACTGCGCCATAGGCATTCCATCGCTTGCAGATCCCGCAACGGCAGGCGACTGCCCGGCCAACACCGCAGCAACTGCGCCTGCATCAAATCGAGCGTATCCAGCCCGGGGACGGTAGCCGGCGTCAGCCAGTGCGCGATGCGCGCCAGCTGGGTCAGCCCCAGACTGGATTCGAGGCTGGAACTGATCACCGCCGTCAGCCCTGCCGCATGGGCCTGCTCTACCAGAGCCCGGCAGCGGCTCAGGCTGCCGACCAGCGTGGGCTTGACCACTATCGCCGCCACGCCCGGTTCGGCCTGCACCACAAAATCCGCCTCGCGCACGCTCTCGTCCCAGGCGATGGCTATGCCGGTCGCCAAAGCGAAATCCCGCGATTCATCACGGGTTTTGCAGGGTTCTTCGAGAAAAGCGATGCGATCGCGCAGCGCCGGGTTGACGTATTTGGCGAAACCCTCGGCTTTGGCACGGGTCCAGCTGCGGTTGGCATCCAGCCGTAGGCGCAAATCCGGCAGCGCTTCCAGCAGCACGTTAACGATCATGCCGTCACGCACCGCCTCATACAGCCCAACCTTCACCTTGGCGAGCTTCTCGCCCGGCAGCGCGCTCAATACCTCGAACAGCTCATCGGGATCGCCGGTGCAGAGCGGTGCTTTGCGGTAATCGGCCTGCTGCGGCAGGCGCTGTTCCAGCTCGGCCAGCGCGCAGCTGGTGCCGAACGCCACCGAAGGCAGCGGGCTGTCTGCCGGCAACTGCCCCACCTGCCAACCTTGCAGCCAGGCCAACACAGCCTGTTCGGCTTCGGCCAGCGTTTCCTGGCTGAACTCCGGCAGCGGCGCAATCTCGCCCCAACCTTCCTGTTCGCCCTGCTGCAGATGAATCAGCAGGCCATCACGGGTTTTCAGCCGCTGGTTGCGCAGCACCACTCCCGCCTCCATCGGCAGGCAGTAACGGTAAACCGCGGCGTTGCGGATCGGCGCGTTCATTACGGGTTACGCTTGAATTTGCTGAAGTCCGGCTGGCGCTTTTCGTTAAACGCGTTACGCCCTTCCTGGCCTTCGTCGGTCATGTAGAACAGCATGGTGGCGTTGCCCGCCAACTCTTGCAGGCCGGCCTGGCCGTCGCAGTCGGCATTCAATGCCGCTTTCAGGCAGCGCAGCGCCATCGGGCTGTTCTGCAACATTTCACGGCACCAGCGCACGGTTTCTTTTTCCAGGTCCGCCAACGGCACTACGGTGTTGACCAGGCCCATGTCCAGCGCGGCAGCGGCGTCATACTGGCGACACAGGAACCAGATCTCGCGCGCTTTCTTCTGGCCGACGATGCGCGCCATGTAAGAAGCCCCCCAGCCGCCGTCGAACGAACCGACTTTCGGGCCGGTCTGGCCAAAGATGGCGTTGTCCGCCGCAATGGTCAGATCGCACATCATGTGCAGCACGTGGCCGCCGCCGATCGAATAACCGGCCACCATCGCCACCACCGGTTTCGGGCAGGTGCGGATCTGGCGTTGGAAATCGAGTACGTTCAGGTGATGCACGCCGCTGTCGTCCTGATAGCCGCCGTAGTCGCCGCGCACTTTCTGATCGCCGCCGGAGCAGAAGGCTTTGTCGCCGGCGCCGGTGAGGATAATGGTGCCGATACCGTCGTCATAGCGGGCATTGGCCAGCGCTTCCATCATCTCTTTCACCGTATGCGGGCGGAACGCGTTGCGCACCTGCGGGCGGTTGATGGTGATTTTGGCGATACCGTCGGCGGATTTGTGATACAGAATGTCCTCGAAATCACCTGAGCAATCCTGCCAGTCGATGGCGGCATACAGTAGTTCTTCATTCGGATAAAGCATGTTCGGTTCCTTAACCAGGGTTAACGAGAAAGGCCTGCAGCTCGGCGACGAAATCCTGCGGGTTAGCCAGATGCGCATTGTGCCCGGCCTGCGGCACGGTGCGTAACGGCAACCCGGCGTCGCGCGCCAGCCGTTGAAATTTGGGGTCATTCTCACCGCACAGCACCATCAGCGGCACGGTCAATTGCTGCAATTGCGGCACCAGATAAGGCTGTTGGCCGAGCGAGGTGGCTTGCAGCATGTCGGCCACCGCCGGGCCACTGTTGTCGGATCGCGCGGCAATCAACGCATCGCGATGCACAGCGCTGAGTTCGGTAAATACCGGCTGCTGATACCAGTCCGCCAGCACCTCGGCAATCGGCTGGTGGCGGAATCGTTCCGCCCAGGCGGCATCCTGCGTACGGCGATGGCTGCGCAGCTCTTCGCTGTTCAGCCCCGGATTGCCGCCCTCGACAATCACTCCCAGCAAGCCGTCGGTTTGACCATGACAGGCGTGATACATGGCGATGCGCCCGCCCAGCGAATAGCCCACCAGCCAATAGCGTTCAATGTTATGCATCTGCAAAGTGGCGCTGATTTGCGCGCTGATATCGTCAAAACCGCGGCACGCCACGGCAACCGAATCGCCGTGGCCGGGCAGATCAATCGCCAGAGACGGCCATTCCGGACAGTGCGCGGCGATGACCCGCCACTCATTGTTATTACCCAGCAAGCCGTGCAGCCAAATCAGCCAAGGGCGGTCCGGTTCACCTCGTTGTAAAATACGTGTCGCCAGCATCATTGCACCGCCATTTGTTGCACCAGGAGCCGTAACGTCTCGGCACCGTCGCTCGGCGGCACCTGCAGCTCAATCAACGTAGCGCCACCCTGACGCCAGCCTTGTTCAACCGCCTGCCTCAGTTGCCCCCAGTTTTCCGGCCGCGCATAGTTCAGTTGGAACATCGCTGCGGCATGGCTGAAATCCACGTCCTGCGGCATGCAGTAGAAACGCTGGCGATCTTCTTCCGGCGTCGGTAACAGTGAAAAAATCTGGCCGCCGTTGTTATTCACCACAATCAGCACCGTGGGCGCAGAACACTGCCGCAGCAGCGCCAGCGCATTCAGGTCGTAGAGCGCGGAGAGATCCCCCACCACCGCCAGCGTCGGTTTGGCCGTAGCCCGTTGTACGCCTGCTGCGGTAGAGATCAGGCCATCGATGCCGCTGGCGCCGCGATTGCTGAAGACCGGATAACCGGCCGGCAATCGGGTCAAGGCGTCAATCAACCGCACGACCAGGCTATTGCCGAGGAACAGTTGACCATTTTCCGCCAGCAGCTCCGGCAGGCGGTGCGCCAGTTGCGCCTCGCCAAAGCGGTTCACCAGATAGCCGGATACGCTGTCCAGAGCCTGATCCGCCAGTTGCGACAGCTCTTGCGCCCAGGGGGAACGCGGCTGCGCCGGATGCAGTTCGAGCCATTGCGCCACGCCAGAGCGGATACGGCGGCCACGGTGATGCGCAGGATCGAGCCGGCCCGGCAAATCATCGATCAACCAATACTCCTCCGGCCGGCACTGCTCCTGCCATTGCAACAGGCGTTTGCCGGTCAGGCTGCTGCCAAATTGCACCACCAGCTGCGCATCTTGCAGGATGCGCTGCGCCTGAGGCTGAGCCAGCCATAAATCGGCACAGGGCAGTGGTTGGCCGGTCTGAGACAGCACGTCGCCAATCAGTGGCCAGCCAAGCGTCGCGGCCCATTGCGCCAACTGCTCGCCCTCTTGCGCGCTCATGCGCCCTGCCACCACCACGCCGCGCTTTTGCCGCCAGGAGAACCAATCCGGTTGTTTCAGTACCGCATGGGGATCCATTTCCCGCAGCCAGGGCTGGCTGCCTTGCCACCAGTCGCCGAGCGTCGCCGACCAGTCGGCGTAGTGTTGCTCATCGCCGCCGTACAGCGGTTCGGCAAACGGGCAGTTGATATGTAAAGCGCCGTGCTGCAAGCGTGCCATGGCGCTGTCGACGGTGGATGCCAGCCAACTGGCGGAAATATCCGGCGTCGGACGCGGCAGTTCGATGCTTAGCGTCGGATGGCTGGAATAAAGGCCGGTTTGGCGGATCGCCTGATTGGCACCGCAGTTGATCAGTTCTGGCGGCCTGTCGGCGGTGAGAAACACCAGCCGTTCACCGGTCAGCCCGGCTTCAATCAGCGAGGGATAGAGATTGGCGGCGGCGGTGCCGGAAGTGACGATCACCGCCACCGGCTCTCGCGACGCCTTCGCCAGACCAAGCGCCAGATGGCCCAGCCCGCGTTCATCAAAATGGGTATGGCAGATAAAAGACCTGTTAGCCGCTGCGGCCAGCGTCAACGGCGTAGAGCGCGATCCCGGAGCGATACAAACATGCCGCACTCCGTGGCGGGCCAGCGCTTCCAACAACAACGCTGCCCATCGGCGATTAAAAACACTTGTCGACATAATTCGCTCACAAGTCGGTTAACAGAATCAGCCTTTAGCACCTGCCATTTAGCGGTGTGCCAAAAATTATGTTCTGTATTATATGAGTAGTTATCTCTACGACTTTTGCGCCAGCGCAAAAACGCCGTATATCCCTGTGACTTTATGGCAGACAATTTATTGATTTAGAACAAAAAATAAACATAAAGATCACGAGCAGTTTACACTCGCCGCCTCTGCCGCTCAATAAATCCGGATAATAAATAGGGAAATTCAGCCCGAATTGGTCGGCTGTAACAAGGTCAGCAATCCGGCGGCCTTGTTTTCGACCTCCTGCCACTCTTCGGCAGCATCGGAACCGGCCACGATACCGGCACCGGCATACAGCCTTAACCCTTTCTCCTCTAACTGTGCACAACGTAGCGCAACGCAAAACTCACTGAGGGAGAAAGAAAGATAGCCGGCCGATCCGGCATACCAGCCGCGGGAGAAAGGTTCATGTTGCAGAATAAACTCGCGCGCGGCCTGGCGTGGCAGCCCGGCTACCGCCGCCGTCGGTTGCAGCCGCTGCAAGCAATCGGCGTCGTCGCTGCGATTGAGCAGTCCTTCGATACGGCGCCGCAAATGCTGCACCTTACGTAAACGCACCACTTCCGGCGGCAGCACGTCCAGCGAACCGGCGCCCCCTTGCAGACGCTGGCAGATATCGTCCACCACCAGCAGGTTCTCATGCTGGTTTTTAGCGTCGCCCTGCAACCACTGCGCCAGCGCCTGCGCGCGCTGTTGATCCGGATGATTGGCCACGGTGCCCGCCAGCGCTTCGGTCAGCAGTTGCAGGCCATTTCGCCGGTACAGCCTTTCCGGGCTGGAACCGAGAAATGCGGAATGTGCATCAAATCTCAGCATAAAGTGGTAGCATCGGTGATTCACCCTACGGCTGGCGTCCATCATCGCCGGTGCGGACAGCGGGCTATCCAGCGTCAGCAACGTGCTGCGCGCCAATACCACCTTCTCCATCTGTTGCCGATCGATCGCTTTCAGCGCTTCGTGCAACATGATTTCCCACCCGGCACGTTCCGGTTGATGCTGCACCTTACCCACGTCAGCCTTTAAGGGCACGATTGGCCGTGCAGCCACCACCTTTTCCAACCAGCGACCGGCTGCGTCCGCATCGTCACGCAGCGAGCTTTCAGAAAACAGATTAAGCGTTAGCTGGGTTTCACCTTCGCGACTCAGAATTTCCAGACGTGGCAAGAATAAATGCGCGGCGCCGTCAAAGGCGTTCAGCCCCCATATGCGCGCGCCCTGATACGCCCTGATAAATGCCTGCGCCTCTTGTGCTTGCGTAAACAGACGCAGTGCGCCACAGGCTGCCGCTTCTTCATGGCCGTCGCGATGGTGCCAGTAAAACTGCGGGAATGCCGGCTGCGCCGCCAGCCACTCCAGTAAGGTGGCGGCCAACGATGCGGGCACGGGAAGGGAAAACTGGCGGAAACCGCCCCCTACGGAAAAAGGGGATTCAAGCTGTCGGCGCAATCGCCTCAGCAATCCCGAAAGTTGTTCCACGGCCACCTCAATAACCAAACTTAATGTAGGGAATTATACGGTAAATCAAGGCTGAACGGCGGAAAAATAGCGGCATTAAGTCAAGGTTCACGCTCAAAAAACTGTTTATTAAATCTAAACAATCAGTTCAAAAAACGGCCGACCGGGCATTATACGACTATACTGAGAAAGCATGTTCCTGCCTGCTGCGAACCCACGTCAGATCTGCCCGGCGTTAAAAACAGGATGTTCACGATCTCCCAGCGGTTTCACCGGCTGTCCTTTGGGTCAGATGTAAGGAGCTTTTGTGTGAAAGAAATACTAATCAATTGGTTAAAAAAACAACGCAAAAATGCAAAAATAAGAACGTTGCCGTTACGGCGCAATAAAAACGCCCCTGAGACCAACGGTAACGCCATCAAGGCAGAGCTGTTTTCTGTCGACCAAATGGAACGCTATGGCCAGCGCCTGGCACGCTCGCACAAGCTGGCGACGCGCAAGACCCCCTACTTTTTGCTGAAGCGGCTGGACGAAAACGAGCGCATTCTGGCGGAAAGCTGCCACCAGTTGAGCAACGGCAAGAAATCCAGCATGACCCCCGCCGGCGAATGGCTGCTCGATAACTACTATCTGATCGAAGAACAAATCCGCGTCGTGCGTCATCATCTGCCGAAAACCTTTGGCCGCGGCCTGCCGCAGCTGGCAGCGCCGCACAATTGCCCGCGAATTTATGACGTGGCTGCCGAAGCCATTGCGCACGGCGACGGCCACTGGGATGCGGAGAGCCTGACGCGGTATATCGCCGCCTATCAAAAAGAAGCCAACCTGACGCTGGGCGAACTCTGGGCGTTGCCCGGCATGCTGCGCCTGGCGCTGATCGAAAATCTGCGGCGCGTCAGCGTCGAAGTGGCGCAGGCCCAACAGGAACGCAATCTGGCCGACAGTTGGGTGACCAAAATGCTGGAATCGGCGGAAAACGATCCGGCTAACCTGATCGTGGTCATTGCCGATATGGCGCGCTCCAACCCCCCACGCACCAGCGCCTTTGTCGCTGAGCTGGTCCGTCGTTTACAGGGCCACGGCACCATGCTGGCGTTGCCGCTCACCTGGGTTGAGCAGCGTTTGGCAGAGGTCAGCCTGAGTTCGGCTGAACTGATACACCGCTTTAACCAGCAGTTGGCCGTCAGCCAGCTGTCGGTCAGCAACAGCATTTCCGGCCTGCGCCAGCTCAGCGAAATGGACTGGGCCGAGTTTGTCGAAACCATGAGCCAGGTCGATCAGACCCTGCGCGACGATCCGGCGGGGGTTTACCCGTTGATGCACTTCGACACTCGCGACCACTACCGCCACGTGATCGAAATGCTGGCGCGCCACTGCTCGCGCAATGAGGTTCAGGTCGCCCAGCACGTACTGAATATGGCGCGGGTGGCGGCCGAAGATCCGTCCAGCGATCCACGCCGCAACCACGTTGGCTACTATCTGATTGACGATGGTCGGCCGGAGCTGGAACAGCAGTTGGAGGTTCAGCTCGGGCGCATTACCCGGTTGCGCCATGCGTTAAATCAGGCACCGCTACTTTCCTGGCTAGGCAGCCTGAGCCTGATCACCACCGCCATCTGTGCGGAATTGCTGCGCCATGCCTACAGCACCGGCATCAGTTGGGGGCTGGCGCTGCTGTTCTTCCCGATGGCGGCGGTAGTCAGCCAGTTCGTGCTCAACCTGCTTAGCGAGGTCACCACCCGCAGCCGCACGCCGCAACCCCTGCCGAGGCTCGATTTCTCCTGTGGCATTCCCGCCGAGTTCCGTACCCTGGTGGTGATACCGACGTTGATCGGCAGCAAAAGCGGCGTCGATAAGCTGATCAACGCGCTTGAGGTCTGTTATCTGGGCAACGCGATGAAACATCTGCACTTTGCCCTGCTCACCGACTTCGACGATGCACCGCAAAAGCAGCAAGCGGACGATGCCAATTTGCTGGCCTATGCCTGCCAGCAAATGGAAGCGCTTAACGACCACTATCCCTGTGAAGGCCCCAGCCACTTTTTCCTGTTTCACCGCGATCGCGAGTGGAATGAAAAACAGGGCGTCTGGATGGGGCTGGAGCGCAAGCGCGGCAAGCTGAATGCGCTGAACGACTGGCTGCGCAACCGGGGCAACGCTTTTTGCACCCAGGTTGGCGCCGGCCTGGAAGTACTGAAAAACGTGAAATACGTTATCACCCTCGACAGCGATACCGTATTGCCGCGCGAAAGCGCCCATCAACTGATCGCCGCCATGGCGCACCCGCTTAACCAACCGCAGTACGACGCGCGTCAACAGCGGGTGGTAGAAGGCTACGCCATCTTGCAACCGCGCATGGCAGAGGAAATACCGAGTTACGGCCAGGGCCGCTACGCAGCACTGTGCAGCAGCACGCCGGGCAACGATCCCTATACGTTGATGGCCTCGGACATTTACCAGGATCTGTTTGGCGAAGGATCCTTTATCGGCAAAGGCATCTACGATGTCGACGTGTTCTCGCACAGCCTCAAAGGCACCTGCCCGCCGAATCTGGTGCTGAGCCACGATCTGCTGGAAGGCTGCTACGCCCGCTCAGGCCTGCTGAGCGATGTGTTGTTGTACGAACAGTATCCCAGCAATTATCTGGTGGACGTGGCGCGCCGCACGCGCTGGATCCGCGGCGACTGGCAACTGCTCAACTGGTTGCTGCCACGAGTAAAAACCGAAGACGGCACCCGCGCCGCCAACCCATTGAGCACCCTGTCACGCTGGAAGCTGTTCGATAACCTGCGCCGCAGTCTGACGTCGCCCAGCCTGTTGTTGCTGCTGTTTTGCGGTTTCGTCTGGCTGCCGAACACCCGCTACTGGCTGGCGGTCTTCGCCATCATCCTGCTGCTACCCACTCTGCTGGCGCTGGTGCAGGATGTGGTGCGCAAACCGCCGCGCAGGCCCTTCCTGCAACACCTGCAGTTGGCGATGAACGGTTCGCTGCATCGGCTGGCTCAGGTCGGCCTGCGGCTGGCGACGCTGCCGCATGAAGCGCTGTACAGCCTGAAAGCGATCGCTATTACCCTGTGGCGGTTGCTGATCAGCAAACGCAACCTGCAAGAGTGGACCAGCTACGCTCAATCCAGCGCCCGTCAGCAGGTTACTCTGAAAAACTTTTATCGGGCGATGTGGATCAACCCGGTAGCCGGCGCGGCGTTGTTGCTGTTTAGCTTCCTGCATAACCCGATGGCGTTGTTTATCACGCTGCCCTTCGCCACCCTGTGGTGCCTGGCCCCGTTCCTGCTGTGTTATCTCAGCCACCAACCGCAGCGCAGTAAAACCGCGCTCGACGATGAACAGCGCCGCTTTCTGCGTCACACCAGCCGCCAGACCTGGGACTTCTTCAATACCTTCGTTAATCAGCAGGAAAACTGGCTGCCGCCGGATAACTATCAGGAGATACCGGAACCGGTGGTGGCCCACCGCACTTCACCGACCAATATCGGGCTGTCGCTGCTGGCCAACCTCACCGCCTATGATTTCGGCTACCTGACGCTCAGCGAGGCGCTGCGGCGCATTGAGCTGACGCTTAACACGCTGGACCGCATGGAGCACTATCGCGGTCACCTGTACAACTGGTACAACACTCGGACCCTGGAACCGCTGAACCCGCGCTATATCTCCAGCGTAGACAGCGGCAATCTCGCCGGGCACCTGCTGACGCTCAGCGCCGGTCTGCCCGCGCTGGCTCACCAGCCGGTCATCAGCCCGCAATTAGTGCTGGCCGGACTTGGCGACAGCCTGCAACTGCTGGAACAGCACTGGGGGGACGCCGCCCACAAAAATCTTCCGAAGCTGCGTAACCATTTTGAACAGGCGTTAAACAGCCATCCCGCCGCGCTGCAGGCCGAGCTGAACGCCATGCGCAACTACAGCAACGGGTTGCAGGAACCGGCGCTGAATCACGACGAAGAAACCAAACGCTGGGCCGGCGCGCTGCATCAGCAACTCAACGAACTCTGCGCGGAGTGGGCGCTGTGGTTCGGCTGGCTGAGCGACAACGTACCCGAGTTGACCCAGGTGCCAAGCCTGCACTGGCTGGCCAATCCGCCGGCCCAACTGACGCTGCCCGCAGAGCAGCAAAGCCAGCTTGACGCCGCCAGCGCATTGGCTCAGGAACGGCTGACGCAATTGTATAGCCTCCAGCAGCGGCTGGAAAAAATGGCGCAGATGGACTTCAACTTCCTGTATGACGAGTCGACCCATTTCCTGACCGTCGGCTTTAACTGCGATCAGAACCGGATGGACAGCAGTAAATACGATCTGCTGGCATCGGAAATCCGGCTGACCAACTACGTCGCCATCGCCACTAACCAGGTGCCTCAGCGCAGTTGGTTTGCACTCGGCAGACTGTTTACCGTGATCGAAAATGAGCCGGCACTGATGTCGTGGAGCGGCTCAATGTTTGAATACCTGATGCCGCAACTGGTGATGCCGGCCTACCCCGACTCCCTGCTGGTGCAAATGTGCCGCGCCGCGGTGGAACGGCAAATCGCCTGGGGCAAGGAGCGCGGCGTGCCCTGGGGCATTTCCGAATCCGGTTATTTTGGCTTCGATGCCGATCAAAACTACCAGTATCATGCCTTTGGCGTGCCGGGGCTGGGCCTGCGTCGCGGGTTGGGTGACGATATGGTGGTCGCGCCATACGCGACGGTGATGGCGCTGATTGTCGATCCGGATGCCGCTTGCAGCAATCTCGTCGCGCTGGAAAAAAATGGCGCCAAAGGCCGCTACGGGTTTTACGAGGCGCTGGATTACACCACCGCGCGCCTCAGCCGTGGTCAGCTGTACGTGATCATCCGCTCCTATATGGCGCACCATCAGGGCATGAGCTTCCTTGCCCTGTCCCATCTGCTGCTGGATGCACCTATGGTGGCGCGCTTCGCCGATTATCCTGCGTTCCAGTCGGCACGCTTGCTGCTGCAAGAACGGGTACCGGATGCGGTTGAGCTGTACAGCACCCGCCGTCACTTCGAAACCCATGAAGGCACCATTACTCCGGCCAGCTTCATTGCGCGTGAGTTCAGTCGGGTGGATTCGCCGATCCCGGAAGTGCAGTTGCTGTCCAACGCCAACTATCACCTGATGCTAACCCAGGCCGGCGGCAGCTACAGCCGCTGGCAAAATCTGGCCCTGACCCGCTGGCGTGAAGATGCCACCTGCGACAACTGGGGCGCCTTCTGTTACCTGCGCGATCCGCAAACCGGTGAGGTATGGAGCAACACCTGGCAACCGATCGGCGGTGCAGCCAAGGGTTACAGCGCGGTGTTCAACGATGCCGGCGCCGAATATCAGCGCCGTCAGGGGTCGTTGTCGGTCAAAACGCAGGTTGTGGTGTCGCCGGAGGACGATATCGAGCTGCGGCGCGTCACCCTGGTGAACCGCAGTAAACAGCCGCGCATTATCGAAATCACCAGCTATGCGGAAGTGGTGCTGGCGCCGGCCGGCAACGATCTGGCTCACCCGGCGTTCAGCAATTTGTTCGTTCAGACCGAACTGCTGCCGGATCAGGACGCCATTTTGTGTCACCGCCGCCCGCGCGAACCCAAAGAGAAATGCCCGTGGCTGCTGCATATGATGACGGTACAGGGCCGCTCCAGCCAGACCTCGTTCGAAACCGATCGCGCCAAATTTATCGGCCGTGGCCGGACCCCGGCCAACCCGCAGGCGCTGTATCAGAATACGCCGTTGACCAACAGCGCCGGGCCGGTCATCGATCCGATTATCTCCATCCGCCAACGCGTGGTGCTGGAACCCAACGTGCCGTTGACGCTGGATATTTTCTACGGTGTTTGCGAAGACCGCGTCAGCAGCCTGGCCATGCTGGAAAAATACCGCGACCGCCATCTGGCGGACCGCGTGTTTGAACTGGCCTGGTCGCACAGCCAGGTGGTACTGCGTCAGTTGAACGCCAATGAGGAAGATGCCAACCTGTTCAATCGCCTGGCGAGCGCAGTGGTGTTCCCGGCACAAGAAATGCGGGCTGCCGGCAGCGAAATCATCCAAAATCGCCGCGGCCAGTCGGGGCTATGGGGGCATTCGATCTCCGGCGATCTGCCGATCGTTCTGTTGACGGTGACCGATGGCGAGAACATCGGGCTGGTGCAACAGCTGATTCAGGCGCACAACTACTGGCGGCTGAAAGGGCTGCAGGTGGATCTGGTGATCCTTAACGAGGACGCCGGCGGTTACCGCCAGGAGCTGCAAAACCAGATAATGAGCCTGATCGCCGCCGGTATGGAGTCAACCCAAACCGATAAACCGGGCGGCATTTTCGTGCGCACCAGCGAGCATATGTCACCGGAGGATCACCGCCTGCTGCTTAGCGTGGCGCGTATTTACCTTGACGACAGGCGCGGCGGATTAAATGAACAGCTAAACCAGCGCCTGCAACTGCCGCAGATCCTGCAGCAGCCGCTGTCGCCGGTTACCGCCTCGTCGAAACTGGCGACGGTGGACAATCTGCCGCGTAACCTGCATTCGCCACAGTTACCCGCCATTGACGCATTGCAGTTCTATAACGGCCTCGGCGGCTTCTCGGAGGATGGCCGTGAATATGTGATCGCCATGAACGAGAGCAAAATCACCCCTGCGCCCTGGTCAAACGTGATGGCCAACCCGATGTTCGGCTCGGTTGTCTCGGAAAGCGGCCAAGCCTACACCTGGTACGAAAACGCCCACGAATACCGCCTTACGCCTTGGGAAAACGATCCCATCTGCGACCGCAGCGGCGAAGCCTTCTATTTGCGTGACGAAGAAAGCGGCCACTTCTGGTCGCCGACGCCGCTGCCTGCGCGGGGACGCGGCCATTATCTGACACGTCACGGCTTCGGTTACAGCGTGTTCGATCATCGCGAAAGCGGCATCGACAGCCAGTTCACCGTATTGGTCGCCAAAGAGGCGCCGGTGAAACTGTTCCTGCTGACGCTGACCAATACCTCCGGACGCACGCGCAAGCTGTCGGCTACCGGCTACGTGGAGTTTATCCTCGGCGATCTGCGGCAAAAAACGGCCATGCACATCGTCACGCAGGCGGCAACGCCCGAAAGCGGATGCGGCGTTCTGGCCACCAATCACTACGGTGGCAGCGGCTCGGAACGCACCGCCTTCTTCGGCGTCTCCGGCGCGCATTGCTCAGTCAGCGGCGATCGGCGCGAATTCATTGGCCGCAACGGCTCGCTGACCAGCCCGGCGGTGCTTAAGCTGCGCCGGTTGTCCGACAAAGTGGGTGCCGGCATGGATCCCTGCGGTGCCGTGCAGTCGGCGATCAGCCTGATCGATGGCGATCAACGCAGCTTCGTGTTCGCCCTCGGCCTGGGGCAAAATGCCGATGAGGCCGAAGCGCTGCTGCAAAAATACCTGCAAGAAGAGGCACTGCAAAATGAGTTGCTGCAGGTGACGGCGCATTGGGACGGCATTCTCAACAAAGTACAAATCGGCACGCCGCAGCCGGCGGTCGATCTGCTGGCCAACGGCTGGCTGCTGTACCAGACTCTCTCCTGCCGCATTCAGGCGCGCAGCGGCTACTACCAATCCGGCGGCGCCTTTGGCTTCCGCGATCAACTGCAGGATACGCTGGCGCTGACCCACGCCGCCCCTGAGCGGCTGCGCCAACAGATCCTGCTGTGCGCATCGCGCCAGTTTGTCGAAGGCGACGTGCAGCACTGGTGGCATCCGCCGCAGGGCAATGGCGTTCGCACGCTCTGTTCGGATGATTATCTGTGGTTACCGCTGGCGATTTGCCACTACCTGGACGCCACCGACGATAAAACCATTCTGGAAGAACAGGTCGGCTATCTGGAGGCGCGCAAGCTGGCGCCAGGCGAGGAATCGTCCTACGAACAACCGGCGCTGAGCGCGACGCAGGAAACCCTGTATCAGCACGGCGTGCGCGCGTTGAAACACGGGCTGAACTTCGGCGAGCATGGCCTGCCGCTGATGGGTGCCGGAGACTGGAACGACGGCATGAACATGGTCGGCCTGGAGGGGCGCGGTGAAAGCGTGTGGCTGGGCTTCTTCCTGTTCCATATTCTGCAACGTTATGGCGAACTGGCGACCGCCCGCAACGACAAGGAACTGGCGACGCTGTGCCGCCAACAGGCCGCCACCCTGCGCGACAACCTGCGTGACCACGCCTGGGACGGCGAATGGTATCGCCGAGGTTACTTTGACAGCGGGGAACCGCTGGGCTCCCATGAGTCGGCGGAGTGTCGCATCGATGCCATCGCTCAAAGCTGGTCAGTGCTGTCCGGCGCCGGGGATAAACCGCGCAGCCTGCAGGCGATGCAGTCGCTGGATAAACATCTGGTCGACAACCAGGCTGGCCTGATCAAACTGCTGACGCCGCCGTTCGACGGCAACGGCCCAAACCCGGGCTATATTCGCGGCTATCTGCCCGGCGTGCGCGAGAACGGCGGCCAATATACCCACGGTGCGGTCTGGGCGGTGATGGCCTTCGCCGAAATGGGCAATATCGAACGCGCCTGGGAACTGATGGCGCTGATTAACCCGATCAACCACAGCCTGGACAGTACCGCCGCCGAACGTTATAAGGTCGAGCCTTACGTGGTCACCGCCGATATCTACGCGGTGGCGCCGCATGTCGGCCGCGGCGGCTGGAGTTGGTATACCGGCTCCGCCGGCTGGATGTACCGGTTAATCGTCGAATCCCTGCTGGGGGTGAAACGCCACGGCGATCGACTGACCGTCAATACCCGGCTGCCTGCAGACTGGCCGCAGGTCACGCTTAACTACCGTGAAGGCGGCAGCGAGTATCGGTTGACGATCCGTCAGGGTCAGGGCGAGGCGCTGGTCACTGTGGACGGTGAAAAACAGCCTGGGGCGGCGATAACGCTGGTTGACGATGGGAAAATCCATCAGGTGGAGGTCACGCTGGGGCAGTAAACTTCGGGGCGCGGCGATTGCCGCGCCCAACTTCAACAGGCCGTTATTTACGCGCCAGCAACAGACCCAGCACCAAACCGACCGTGGCGCCAATGCCCACACTGTGCCAGGGTTTTTCGCGCACGTAGCCGTCGGTGCGGCAAACGACATCCTTGGCCCGCGCGTAGTAGGACTCGGTGGTGTCAGTCAGCCGCGACTTTACCTCACTCAACGCCTGTTCCGCGTGGGCCTTGATATCGATATAGGCCTGATCGGCGCGATCGCCGGAGTATTTCAACACTTCTTCCAGCGTGTCACTCAGCATTCTCAGATCGTCATCCAGCGTGGTTTGATCCGCATCCGTATCTCTCGCCATGTTAAATTCTCCGTGGTTAAAAAATTAAACGGTTCTTAACTATAGACAAGGATCGCCGGTCCACGCCATCAGACTATTGGCTAAAATCAGAACACTAACTGCACCTTGGCAGCCAGGCTCTTGTCACCGGCAAACTCCAGCGCCTGCGCCAGTTGCCGGTTATCGAACTCGGCAGAAAGCAGCGGCAGCGGATCGACTGTCCCTTCGGCCAGCCAGGTCACCGCCAACGAGAATTCCTCAACAAAACGAAACGATCCCAGCAGGTTCAGCTCTTTGGCAATCAGCAGCATCAGCGGGAAATCCGGGAAACTGCCGCCCATGCCCACCTGCACCACCGTCCCTTTGGCGCGGGTGATTTCCAGACAACGCTGTAGAGACGACGGGTGGCCGGAAACCTCAAAAGCGATATCAAAATAACCTTTGTCCTGCAGATAAACGCTGAAATCGTCGTCGGCGGCGTGCAAACGGACGTCGGCCCCCATTTCCCCGGCAATATCCAGGCAGCGCGGGCTGAGATCGGCGCAGACAATTTCACCGGCACCCAGCGCCTTCAGCGCCGCTACCAGTAAGCAGCCTATCGGGCCGACGCCGGACACGAACACCTTTTTTCCTTTGACTTCACCGGGCTGCTTCGCAGCGTGGATCGCCACCGCCAAGGGTTCGGCAAACACCATCACCTTTTCGTCGCGATCGGCGCCGAACGCAATGCACTGCGCGCTATCAACCACCTTGTATTGGGTGAAAGCGCCGTCAACATGCGGGAAATACATCGCGCTGCCGAAAAAACGCATTTGAGTACATTGGTTTTGCTGATTCGCCAGACAATATTTGCACTGCCCGCATGGCTTGCTGGGGTTCAGCGCCACTTTCTGGCCCGCTGTCAGCAGCGCCGAATCGCTGGCCACCACTTCGCCGATCACCTCATGGCCAAGCACCATCGGCTGACGCACCTGAAAACTGCCGACCTTACCTTCCTGGTAATAATGCAGATCTGAACCGCAGATTCCGCCACGGGTGATTTTCACCAGCGTGCCGGTTCCCTGATATTCCACCTCTTGCTCCACCACAGCTACGTCATATTTGCCGTTGACCACACAGGACCGGGTTTGAATTTTCATCATGATTTTCCGTTGAACAGGTCGTTATACCGCAGCGGACATGCCGCCATCGACAAACAGCAAATGGCCATTAACAAAGTCCGAAGCTTTGGACGACAAAAACACCGCCGCGCCAATCAGCTCCTGCGGATCGCCCCAACGTGCGGCCGGCGTGCGTTTGGTCAGCCAGGCGGTAAACTCCGGATTGTCCGCCAGCGCCTGGGTCATTTCGGTTTTGAAATAGCCCGGCGCGATGCCGTTGACCTGAATGTTGTAACGCGCCAGCTCCACGCACATGCCGCGCGTCAGCATTTTCACCGCACCTTTGGAGGCGGCATAGGGCGTAATGGTGTCGCGCCCCAGCTCACTCTGCATCGAGCCGATGTTGATAATTTTGCCGCTTTGTCGCTGCACCATATGGCGCGCCACGGTTTGCGACACCATAAATACCGCTTTCTGATTGACGGCGATAATGTCGTCCCAGTCTTTTTCCGGAAATTCGGTAAAGGGATGGCGCCGCTGGATACCGGCGTTGTTAATCAGCACATCGATCCCGCCCATTTCCGCCTCAATCTGCTCAATGGCGGCATGAATGGCCTGCGAGTCGGTCACGTCAAAAGGGGCTGCATCGGCACTGAAGCCTTCACGCCGCAGAGCATCCACTGCGCGCTGCGCGTTTTCCCGGCTGGTGGCATTGACCAGAATGTGCGCGCCGTACTGCGCCAGCCCGCGCGCCAGCAGAAAACCAATGCCCCGTGACGCGCCGGTAATCAGTATTTTTTTATTATCCAGCGAAAATAAGTTGTTCATAAGCTTCCCCGATCCCCGTCATTCAGTTAGAACAGGTGCCTATCTCACCGGATTGCCGCCGGCAAAAACGTGAGCTGCATCACTTAAAATCATGTTACTAAAAGCTGTTACCTTTAACGTGAAGCCACGCATTCTCACAGGCCAAACACTTGACATATTTCATTGATAAATAGGATTTTTATACTTTATAACGTCGATTGTTATCACCAAATCGATTTGCTAACATGGGGTTATCCGCGATTCCTCCGCCCCACCCTGCTAAGGCCTCAGAATGAAGAACCAACGCGTTACGCTGCAAGATATCGCGCTGCTCGCCGGTGTGACCAAAATGACCGTCAGCCGCTATCTGCGTACGCCGGAAAAGGTGGCGGCCGACACCGCCGCGCGCATCGCCGAAGTGATGAAAGAGGTGAACTTCACCGACACGGATGAAGCGCGTTCGAACCAAAAACCGCGCATCGGCGTGTTAGTCCCCTCCTTCAACAACCAGATCTTTGCCGATCTGCTGGCCGGCATAGAATCCGTCACTCTGGATCAGGGTTATCAAACGCTGGTGGTGAACTATGAGTACAGCCGCGAACGCGAGGAAGAACACATAGCCCAGTTACTGGCCTACCCGATCGCCGGGCTGATCCTTACCGATTCACAGCACACTCTGCGGGCGGAAAAGTACCTGACAGCGGCAAAAATCCCGGTGGCGCAGGTGATGGATCTTGAAGGGCCGCCAGGGCGAATTGCCGTGGGGTTCGATAACTATCAGGCGGGTTATGACATGACCGAAGCGCTGCTTGCCAGCGGTAAACGCCAGGTGGTCTATTTCGGCGCCATGTCCGATGCGCGCGACTTGAAACGCTTTCAGGGCTATTGCCGGGCGATGGAAAATCAGGGGTTGCCCCCACGCCAGATCACACCGCACAAGGTTTCATCGGTCTCGGTCGGCTCCGATATGCTGGCGATGGCGCGTCGGCTTTATCCTGATCTGGACGGCATACTGTGCACTAACGACGATCTGGCGGTGGGCGTGTTGCAGGAGTGCCTGCGGCTTGGGTTGAAGATCCCGCAGGACATCGCGCTGTCAGGCTTTCACGGTCTGGATATCGGTAAAGCCACCACGCCGGGCATCGCCAGCGTGATTACCCCCCGATTTGATATCGGCAAGGTAGCCACTGAGATCCTGCTAAAGCGCATAAAAGGGGTGCCGTGCATTGAGCGCGTTGACCTGCACTACCGCATTTCACTCGGCGGCACTATTTGAATGCGCGGTAGCCACGTCAGGCATTTTCGCCTTATCGTTGCGCGCCGCCAGCCACAGCCCGCTGTTTTTCATCGCGTAACCAAACACCAGCCCCACCAATAAAGACGCCGTCACCAGCGGCCAGTCACCCCCGCCGGCAAAGGTAGCGCAAGCGCCGATAAAGGTACCGGGCACGAACCCCAACCACTGCTGTTTGGCCTGAATGCACATCAGGAAAGCCACTATACCGGTCAGCAGGTAGCCGAGCATGCTCCAACCCGGCGCCAGTTCGCTGCCGTGAATGATCGCCATCGCCCAAAACACCCCGCTACAGCTGGTCAGCGTGCTAATCAACAATCCTTTCAGCCCACCCTGCGGACAGGCGAAATAGGCGGTGCAACCGAGAAAGCCGGCCCAGCCGATCAGTCCCAGACTGACGGCAACCCATCCCCAGACGCCGGACAGAATTCCGGTAGTGACAGCAATGGCGAAAATAACGTTCATAAATCGACCCGGCAGAAAAGAAAGCGCGCAGTGTACTCGAAAACCGGCAAATTTATGTGATAAGAGTCACAAAAAATATGTAATAGGAGAAATGTAAATTACAGACTTGCGGAATTTGTCACAAAAAAAACCAGCGTGGCAAGCACGCTGGAAATGACACACAACAACACCAGGGAAATCGTTCGCCACATTGCGTGGCTAAAGTATTCTTTCTTATACCCTATGAATATCAAGTTGCAGCCAACCACACGGCGGCTTCACAAGCGGCGGGTATCAGCGCGGGAAGCCCGCGCGGGTCACCATGAAACTCAGAATCAAGCACACCAGGGTGCTGACCACAAATAACAGATTGACCGCCAGGTGCAGGCTGGCATGGTCGATCACTACCCCCAACAGGATGGGTACCCAGTTGGCGATATAAGCAATAACGTAAAACAGCGAAATCAGTCTTGCATGGCTGGCCTTCGGTGAAATCAAATTCACCAACGTGGCGCTGCCGACAAAAATGGCGCCGTAAGCATAACCGGCAATCACCATCCCTGCGGCTGCCAGGCCCAGCGAGTGGATCTGGATCGCCTCGGCGAACACCACCACCGACAGCGCCTGCGCCAGGCAACCAAACATCAGCGAGTGCCGCGCATTAATGCGGCGACTGAGGATCTGGCTAATGCCGGCAATCACCAGGTACACGGCAATCACATAACCGTAAACGCCACGGCTGTGCATGCCCAACAGCTTTTCCGATACGCTCGGGCCAATCGCAAGGATACTGGCAGCGACCGCCCAACAGATGAACAACGCACCGGCGCACAAGAAAAACTTGCCGCCCGTGGTGCGCAGGCCGTCCGCCAACGAACTCTTTTCCGGCACGGCGTTTGCCACTGGCTCCCCGCTTACCGGCACAACCACCACTTCACCCGGCCATTTCAGCATCACACCCAGCGCGGCTACTGCCGCCACCGCCATGATGATAATGAAGGGCAATGAAGTAGTATGGAATCCGGTTTGCAGCGCCACACCGCTGAAAATCGGCCCCAATGCCAAGCCGAGAGTAAACGACAGCGTAGCGATCAGCGCCGCATTCTTACCGCCGTCTTTCGGCCCAAATCGCACCAGCGCAATATTGGCCGCCCCGGTTAGCGCACCGGTCCCAATCCCGGCCAGCAACCGTGCCATAAACATCATCAAAAACGAATCGGCCATCGAAAACAACAGCGCGCCAGCTAAAACCACCAGCAGCGCCGGCACAATCATGCTGCGCAGATCTTTCACTTTGCCGGCCATATTACCGACGCCAAACAGTGAAATCAGCACCCCTGCCGCATAAGCGCCATAAATAATTGTCAGACTGACCGAGCTTAAACCCAATTCATGTTGATAAAGCGGATAAAGCGGCGTCGGCGCACTGCTATTAAGCAATGCAGACATTAATGCCAACGCTAAAAAAAGCAGAATGGCAAAATGCGACGTGCCCGAATTCGTTTTAGCTGCTTGATTAACAGCGACACCTTCAGACATTTTTCTCTCCCGAAACAAGCTGGATAAACATTCTGTCCTGAAAACCAAACTCAATCAGGAAACGCGTTCATCATACCGTTTGGGTATAAGAGCAAAAATAGCCAAGAATGCATCACAGTGATTCATTAATGCATGAACAGGGCAAATATGATCGTTTAATGCAACACGCGAACGGGCTGCCGGCGCGGCCAAATACCGCAAATACCCAAGGCCAAACCATATACGGCATGGTTGACCAGACTGGCCACCAGTAGACCTATGCCGTTAGTGGCGCTGCCGAAAAAACCCAATCCAACTGAGGGATAAATTAAACATAACGATATAAGCGAACAAATCAGGCCATAAATAACGGCCCGGCACAGGGCACCGCTGCGCGGATGATAAACGGAAAAAACAAAATAATAAAAAAGAAGTGCCAGGACGATACCGGCAAAATAATGCGCACCGTAGCCCAATAATAATGCATGCGGCACAGGGGGAATATCGCCTGGCCGCAGGAACAGGAATTGCCCATGCCACCATTGATTGACTAAATTGCCGATAAAAACCAGGTTCAGTTTACTGATAACCCCGGCGGACGCGGCAATAAAATTGACCAGGTCCATGCCGACGGTCGCCACAATGCCATACAGTCCATAACGTGCCAGTTCCCTGGCTGGGCTTACATCCAATGGTCTCTCTCCTTTGTAGTTAAACTGCCGCAGCCTTCGAGGCTTTCGCCGGGCTGCGTTTCAAAATGGCCAATGCGCCGGAAAGAATAATCAACGCCATGCCGGCTGCAGCAATGTAAGAAAGCTTTTCGCCAAACAGCAGATAACCGAGCAGCGTGGAAAAAATGATGGTGCTGTAGGACAGGATGCTGACAATCACCGCATTGCCGCTACCGTAAGCGCGGGTCATGGTGATTTGCCCCAAACTGCCGAATACGCCGATAGCGCCTACACACAGCATCATGGCGCTGTCCAGGGCCGTAAAGCCCATCACCGCAGTCATCACACAGCCAGTCACCGTACCCACCAGCGAGAAATAGAACACCACCCGCAGCTCCGGCTCACCCCTGCGTACCAGTTTACCGACATTGAAATAGGCCAGCGCAGTCAGCAGGCCGGACAAGAGGCCAATCAGAGTAGCGACATACTCGCCATTCGGCGTGTCCGGGCGCAGCAACACCAGTATGCCGATAAACCCCAACAGCACGGAAAACAGCAGTTTGCCGGTCAATTGGCCTTTGGAGGTAACGAAGGCGATCGCCGACTGAAAGATCGGATTGGTGTAACCCAGCGTGGTGGCGGTGGCGATCGGCAGGTGGATCAGCGAATAAAAGCCGCAATACATCGCCGCATTGCCGATAGCGGCGCGTTTCATATGCAAACCGAGGTGCTGCGTGCGGAAACCGAGATTTTTAACCTTAATCAGCGCGGCGACGATCAGTACGTTAATAAAAGAACGATAAAAAATAATATCGAAAAAGCCGACTTTGGCCGAAGCCAGTTTAACACTGGCCCCCATCAGCGCGAAAAACCCGCTGGCGACGACCATCCACAAAGCAACCATGATTTCCTCGGAATACGACCCAAACGGGTGGCAAAAATGATCTATACCCTGTACGGACAGGCTGCCCCAGAGTGGGCCAGTGCCTCCGTATGCTGCACCCGTATCAAACGGGGCGAACATATTCGCCCCCTACGGGCAGTGCAGTCAACAACGCCGCAGCTTGAAAGACACTATTATTCGGCGGTTTTCACCGTCAGTGGTTTGTTGTCGGCACAAGCGAAGAACACCAGCATCTCCGCCCCTTTATCGCCAGAAACGCCCTGATGAACGATATCTACCGTGTCGGTAAAGGAATCCCCTTGCTTAAAGGTGTGCTTCAAGCCGGTTTTTTTTACCGTGAGAGAAACGCTGCCGCCGGTCATATACACCGCACTGATGCACGGGTGGATATGCCAGGCAAGCACCTTATTCGGCTCCACCGTCACTTTCAACAGGGTGATCTGTGGGGCACCGGCCGGATACTGCCCGTACGGCGTGCCCTCCCACGAGGTTTCGGTTTTCAGCAAGGTTTCTTTGCTGATCCCTTCGCCGTGATCTTCAGCAGCCTGCGCGCTCCCCTGAAATGCCATCGTTAATGCCAGAAGTATCAATTTATACATTGTTATCGCTCCATGACCCTGTGAATAAGAACAGAAATGGCGTGATACAAAGGATAATTAACGACGGCCTCAGGGACGCGCCCTTACAACCCTTTGATACGCTGTTCGTATTCTACGATGCTCTCGGCATAGTATCGATTGGGTGCGACATGATTTCCGACTATCACTTCGATCAGGAACGGGCCCTCATACTCGGCTGCGGCGGCCAGCGCCTCGTCCAGCTCCTCCAGCGTCGCCGCCTTCGCAGAGGCGACGCCCAGGCTGTTGGCGAATGACTTCCAGTCGTGGCTCGGCAGAGCGGTGTAATCAGCCGATACGCCTCGGTTCTGAAGCGTGTCGATATGCATGGCACCGTGGGCGCTGTTGTTCATTACGACAAAGGTCATTTTGACCTGATAACGTGCGGCGGTCTGGATCTCGATGCCATGCATCAGCATGCAGCCGTCGCCGGTCACCACCACGCAATCGCGGTGCGGTGCCGCCAGTTTGATGCCAATACCGGCGCATATCGCCCAGCCCATCGGCGCCAGGGAGCTTGAGGTGTGGTAATCGCCCCGCCCGCTGGCCAGCCAGTGGTGGGCCATAAAGATACGGTGCGCCCCGGAGTCAACCACCACGTTGGTGTCCTCGTCCATGCGGCTGCGGATGCGCTTGATGACATCACCGGGATACATGTTGGCTTCACCTGCGGCCTGGCGCGCCTGCAAGTCAGGCTGTTGCTGTTCAAGCGGCAATTGACGCACCTGGTCAAGCCAGCCATCGCGCAGCGCCTTGATAGCGGCCAGGTGCGCGTCGTCGTCGCCGACCGCATCCAGCAGGTGTTGCACCCCACCGGTCAGGCTGGAGAAAATCTGCATGTCCGGCTGATAGTGCGAACTGACCTTGTCAAAATCTTCGTCAATCACCACCAACGTTTTGGTGCCGTGCAGCCGAGGGTTCCAGTTCAGGCTGTCACGCTGGCTAAGGTCGCATCCCAGCACCAGCAGTACGTCCACGTCATCGCCATTGATGGTTTCCACCGCACGAGTATGGCCGGCGAACCCATACAGGCCAAGCGCCAGCTCGTGCCCTTCAGGAAACGCCCCCTTGCCGGACAGCGTGGTGGCGACCGGCAGACGATACTTCTCCGCCAGGCGCAGCAGCAGTTCGGCATCCTGCGGGTTATTCATGCGGTTGCCCACCAGGCAGGCAACCTTCAAGCCGCGCAACAGGTAATCGTCCAGCACCTGATCCAGGCCTTGCTGGTCAATCGCCGCTTCGCGGCACTGTGGTGTGCGCTGCGGATCTGCAGCATGATTGCCGGCCACCGCTTTCTTTTGCATATCGACCGGTACGCTTAAATAAGCGCGGCCTTTACGCTGGGTATTCAGGCAAGACAAACTGCGCCGCAGTTCATGCTGCAACGTCAGATTATTTTTCACTTCGATGGCGGCGGAAAGCAGAGGTTTGACGATAGTCAGCTCATCGATGCCGCTATTGCTGCCGTCCTGAAAAGCGCCCTGCGCTTCATGGTAGGTAGCGATGCCGCCGGCCAGGTACAGCACCGGGATCTTATCGGCCTGTGCTGCAGCCATCGCCGGCAGGAAATTCATGGTGCCCGGGCCGGAGATGCCGAGGCAAACGCCGAACTTGCGGCTGGCACGGGCGTAGCCATCGGCCATAAAACCGCAGGCAGTTTCATGAGCGCCGACGATGCCGGTAATGCCGGAATGTTCAATGGATTTAATTAGTGGGTACACGAGCTTGCCCGGTACCAGGAATATGTATTGAATACCGCGAGCTTCAAGACCCTGGATAATCACATCAGCGTTACTTCTCTCTACCGCTTTCGCGCCAGGCGTCGCAATAACCCTGATACCGTCCGCAGTTGCCAGGGCTACGGGGGTGTATAACTTCTCTGCGTGAGACTCCATTTTTCATGTCCAGTCGTGGTGGGCCAACCTGATTCAGAGTCAATCCCACCAGGCGGTTAGCCCACAGAGACAGGCTCTCATGCGCATCTGCTTACGCGTTAGGGTAACATTGATACAAAAATGTGCGCCAGATCACAGCATAAACGTTGATAAGCATAAAGATTGTTTAGTAAAAATAAAGATGCAAAACTGCTTCACGTTGATGCATTTATTCATATCCTGAAACATAATAAATAATTATGATACGTGGGCTTCATTTGCAGCCAAAACCAGAGCCAAAGCGGCTGCGCGAGAATGAACACTGATAAGACCGATAAGCCTGTACAAAGGAAATGGCATGATGAATTGGGATGACGCACGCTTCTTCCTGGCAGTAGCACGCTGCGGTACTTTACGAAAAGCCGCCAATGAACTACACGTCGACCAGGCCACTGTCGGCCGACGCATTACCGCGTTTGAAGAAAGCTTGGGATCGAAGCTGTTTATCCGCACGCCGAAATCATTTTCCCTCAGCCCGCTGGGCGAGGAAATGCTGGCTGACGTAATGAATATGGAAAACTCGGTGCAGGCAATTGGCCGCAAAGCCACCAGCGGCGACGACAGCCTGTGCGGTAACGTGCGCATCGCCACCACCGACACCATGGCCGAGGCCTTTGTCATTCCGGCGTTGAAGGATCTGCGTGAGCAGCACCCATTAATCACCGTCACACTGCTGACGGCGGTTAATATCTCCGATATTTCTTATCGCGGCGCGGATCTGGCGATCCGTGGCGCACGGCCCGATTCTGATGAGCTGATTATCAAGCGCATGGCGACCATCGAAATGGGGCTGTACGCGACGCAAGACTATCTCGATAAACACGGCCAGCCAACCAAAGGCGACCACCTGCGCGGCCACGATTTGCTGATGTTTCCGCGCGAACTGGTGCCGCGCCACTGGAATAATTTCTGTGGCGAGGCGCTGATCGATCCCAACGTCGTTTTGCAATGCAATTCACAGTTGCTGCTGCGCTCGGCGACACGAAGCGGTTTGGGGATTGGTCTGCTGTCCTCCTTCCTGGCGGATAAGGATCCGGACCTGGTGCGCATCTTCCCGGAAAATAAGGACTGGGTGGATATCTGGCTGGTGCTGCACCCCGACCTGCAGCGCGCTGCGCGGGTGCGTGCCGTCGTGCAGGCGCTGGAAGCGTCGTTTAAAAATAACCCAGGCTGATCCCCCACCCCATAAAAAAAGGTCGCCGAAGCGACCTTTTTTATTGCCTTGATGCCCATCAGAACATCGGCTGCGCCATCTGCACCAGCGTAATCAGCGGCTGTGGGTAGACACCCAACAGCAACACCAACGCAGCGGAGATCAGCACGACCACACCGCCCGCAGTCAACGCCCAGTTGTTCGGCGTATCGCGTTGCAGAGCTTCCGGCGCGCTGAGGAACAGGCTGACGGTCACACGCAGGTAGTAGTACAAACCGATGGCACTGCCCAGTACCACAGCACCGGTCAGCCACCACAGGTGAGCGCTGACGCCCATCGCGATAACGAAGAACTTACCGATAAAGCCCAGGGTCATCGGGATACCGGCCAGAGACAGCATCATCACCGTCATGACCGCGGAAAGAATCGGCTTATGCCAGAACAGACCACGGTAGGAGAACAGTGAATCGGCGTCCGGGCCACGGTACGGGCTGGACATCAGGCTGACCACACCGAACGCGCCCAGGCTGCTGAACAGGTAACCGGCCAGGTAGACACCGGCGGTTTCCAGCGACAGTTGATGGGTTTGCACCGCAATCAGCGCCACCAGCAGATAACCCAGGTGGGCGATCGACGAGTAACCCAGCAGACGCTTGATGTTGGTCTGGCTGATAGCCATCAGGTTGCCGAACAGAATTGAACAGACGGCAATGATCGACAACACCATACGCAGCGCTTCGCTGTCGGCGGCCGGGGCATACAGGAACAGACGCATCACTACGGCGAAGATCGCAATCTTGCTGGCAGTGGCCAGGAAGGTAGAGACCGGCGCAGGCGCCCCCTGATACACATCCGGCGTCCACAGTTGGAACGGCACCAGAGACAGCTTGAAGCCCAGACCCACAATCATCATGCCCATACCGGCCAGGATCAGCGGTTGGTGCATCATGTTTTCGTGCAGGCTCTTGCCCAGACCGGCCAGCGACAGATCACCGGACTCGGCATACAGCAGCGCCATACCGAACAGCAGGAATGACGAAGCCGCAGCGGACAGCAGCATGTACTTGATAGCGGCTTCCAACGGACGCTTCTGGCGGTAGGCATAGCCCACCAGGCCGAACAGCGGCAGCGAGATCAGTTCAATACCGATGAACAGCGACGCCAGGTGGTTGGCGCTCGCCAGCACAATGCCACCCAGCGTGGCAATCAGCACCAGCAGGTAGAACTCTTCGCGGTTGTCCGGGTAACCCACCAGCCATGGATAAGCGAAGGTACAGGTCGCCAGACTCGCCAGTATCACCAGCCCGGTATAGAACATCGAGTAGCCGTCAACCCGCAGCAGCGGGGTGACGTCCATTGGGCCTGCCTGGCCAACAAAATACAGCGAAAGCAGCGCCAGGTTTAGACCGATCACGGTCAGCGTGGCGTTGATAAAGTGGTCGCGTCGCCACGCAATGCCTAGCATCACAACCACCACCGTCAATCCGACGATCAACAGCGGTAGCAGTGCGATCAGTTGTTGAGGAGTTATTGTCATGGCGAATTACGGCCTTGTTGTTGAAATTGCTGAAACTGACGAACCAAACCAGTGTTGCACATTGCTCATCGCCGCATTAGACGTGTCCAGAATCGGCTGCGGGTAAACCCCCAGCAGAACCAGCAACACCACCAACAGCAGAATGATGAACAGTTCGCGCGCGGTCATGCCCGGCAACGGTTGCTCGGATTTAGCTTTGCCGTAGTAGGCGCGCTGCATCATGATCAACGAGTAAACCGAAGCAAACACCAGACCGAAGGTAGAAATCACGGTGATCACCGGCACCACCTGGAAGCTGCCGAACAGGATCATGAATTCGCCGACGAAGTTACCGGTACCCGGCATCCCCAAGGTAGCTACCGCGAAGAACAGCGACAGCGCAGGGATGTACTTGATACGCCCCCACAGGCCGCCCATCTCGCGCATGTCACGGGTATGCAGACGTTCGTACAACTGGCCGCAGATGATGAACATGCCGGCCGCAGACAGACCGTGCGCAATCATCTGAATCACCGCGCCCTGGTAAGCCAGTTGGCTGCCGGTGTAGATGGCGATCAGCACGAAGCCCATGTGCGATACCGAGGTGTAAGCGATCAGACGTTTAATGTCGGTCTGCGCGAACGCCATCCAGGCACCGTAGAAGATACCGACCACGCCCAACCACATGGCGATTGGCGCAAACTCGTGCGAGGCTTCCGGGAACAGCGGCAGGCTGAAACGCAGCATGCCGTAGGCCGCCGTCTTCAGCAAGATCCCCGCCAGGTCAACGGAACCTGCGGTTGGCGCCTGGCTATGCGCATCAGGCAGCCAGCCGTGCAACGGCACCACCGGCATTTTCACCGCGAAGGCGATGAAGAAGCCCAGCATCAGCAGATATTGCACGTTGTGCGACATTGGCGTTTGCAGCAGGTCTTCGTAATCGAAGGTCCACACGCCGGTCGCATTGTAGTGCACGAACACCAGGCCCATAATCGCAATCAGCATCACCAGACCGCTGGCCTGGGTATAGATGAAGAATTTGGTAGCCGCAGTGATGCGGGTTTTACCGTCCGACGCCTTGTGACCCCACAGCGCAATCAGGAAGTACATCGGCACCAACATCATTTCCCAGAAGAAGAAGAACAGGAACATGTCGATGGCGAGGAACACGCCGATTACCCCACCCAGGATCCATAGCAGGTTCAGGTGGAAGAAGCCCTGGTATTTCTGGATTTCACGCCAGGAACAGAGGATGGCCAACACGCCCAGCAGGCCGGTCAGCACCACCATCAGCAGTGAAAGGCCGTCCAGCGCCAGGTGGATGGAAATGCCAAAGCGTGGGATCCACGGCAGCAGGAATTCAGACTGCCACTGCGGAATGCCTTTCGGCGTAGTCAATGTGTAGCCACCCTGCATCCACAGATACAGAGAAAGCGCCAATGTCAGCCCCATTGCGATCAACGCAATCCAGCGCGGCACCTTAGTACCGAAGCGCTCAAACTGCCAGCACAGCAGACCGCCAATAAAGGGGATAAGAATTAGCCAAGGTAATAGCATGGCGTTTTGTGTCCCTTATTCTACCGTTGTCTTTCACGCTGTAGCGTTGTTGGCTGCGGGCGTTTACCCCTGTCACTTACCTAAGTAAGCTCCAGGGGATGCTCGCACTTGCCGCCTAGCTACAACGCGAAATCCATACGGTATAAAACATTGTACATAGCACAGAGCTATGCCCGATAAATGCTTTAAATTATTATCAACAGCGCCAATACGACCACTGCACCCACACCCATAGACGCTATATACCAACGCACCTGACCGTTCTCGCTCACCGTCAGACCACGGTTCCCCCAGCGGGAGAAAATGGCCGGCAAGTTCATCATCGAGTTCAGCGGATCGCGCTGCAGCAGTTTCGCAATGCCCAGGTAAGGCTTGACGAAGACTTTGTCATACAGCCAATCGAAGCCCCAGGCATGGAACCACCAGGTCGAGAAGAAACGCCCCGGCGCGCTTTTAGCGATGCTGGTGACCAGGCTGCGTTTGCCCAACCACAGCGCTGCCGCCAGCAGGATACCGGCGATAGCCACCACGCCGGAGGTAATCTCCAGTTGCAGCACGCTACCGTGCGCCAGCTCGGTGGTGTCCGGCAGTACGCCCTGCAATGGCGGAACAATCATCGCGCCAACGAAGGTGGACAGCACCAGCAGAACCAACAGCGGCAGGTGGTGAGTGATGCCTTTACCGGCATGCGCTTTGATTTTCTCTTCGCCATGGAACACGATGAAAATCATACGGAAGGTGTAGAGCGAGGTCATGAACGCCCCGACCAGACCGGCAATCATCAGGTTGAGGTGACCGTTCGCCATCGCGCCCGCCAGGATCTCATCCTTACTGAAGAAGCCGGCAGTGATCAGCGGCAACGCCGACAGCGCAGCGCCACCCACCAGGAAGCAGACGTAAACCAGCGGAATGCTCTTGCGCAGGCCGCCCATCTTGAAGATGTTCTGCTCGTGGTGGCAGGCCAGGATCACCGAACCGGAGGAGAGGAACAGCAGCGCCTTGAAGAACGCGTGGGTCATCAGGTGGAAGATCGCCGCATCCCACGCCTGCACGCCCAACGCCAGGAACATGTAGCCAATCTGGCTCATGGTGGAGTAAGCAAGCACGCGTTTGATGTCGGTCTGCACCAGCGCGGCAAAGCCGGCCAGCACCAGGGTCACAGCCCCGACGATACCCACCAGATGCAGCACTTCCGGCGCCATCAGGAACAGGCCGTGAGTACGAGCAATCAGGTAAACACCGGCGGTTACCATGGTCGCAGCGTGGATCAGCGCTGAAACCGGGGTTGGACCCGCCATTGCGTCAGCCAACCAGGTCTGCAACGGCAGCTGCGCCGATTTACCGACCGCGCCGCCCAGCAACATCAGGGTAGCCCAGGTGATGGCGGTATCGCCGACGGCCAGCTTTTGCGGCGCCAGGATCATCAGTTCACGGATATTCAGCGTGCCCAGCTCGTTGTAGAGAATGAACAGCGCGAACGCCAGGAACACGTCGCCGACGCGGGTCACGATGAAGGCTTTCATCGCCGCTGCACCGTTGGCCGGATCCTTGTAGTAGAAACCGATCAACAGGTAGCTGCACAGGCCCACGCCTTCCCAACCCAGGTACATCAGCAACAGGTTGTCTGCCAGTACCAGTATCACCATGCTGGCGATAAACAGGTTGGTGTAAGCGAAGAAGCGCGAATACCCCTCTTCACCGCGCATGTACCAGGAAGCGAACATGTGGATGAAGAAACCGACGCCGGTAACCACAGACAGCATGGTCAGCGACAGGCCGTCCAGCGTCAGCGTCACGCCGATATTGAAATTGCCGACGGTCATCCAGTTCCACAGGCTTTGCTCAAACAGCTGCACGCCAGTGGCTTTCTGGGCGAAGAAATCCATCGCCACATGCACCGTAACCAGAGCAGCCAAGCCGATAGAGCCTACCCCGACGGTCGCCGAGACGTTTTCAGACCAGCGGCCACGGGAAAATGCCAACAGCAGGAACCCGATCAGCGGTAGCAGAATAGTTAAATATAATAGGTTCATCCGCGCATCTCACTGACAGTATCGATATTCAGGGTATGACGACGACGGTAGAGCTGCAGCAGCAACGCCAGACCAATGCTGGCCTCGGCAGCCGCCAGGCTGATCGCCAGGATATACATCACCTGCCCGTCCGGTTGGCCCCAATAGCTGCCCGCCACGATAAACGCCAAGGCTGCGGCGTTAATCATCACTTCCAGGCTGATCAACATAAACAGCAGGTTGCGACGGAGCGTCAGCCCGGTCAGGCCGAGCACGAACAGGATCGCCGCCAGGATCAGACCATGTTGAAGAGGGATCATGCTTGCTCCTCCGATTTTCTTCTCGCCATTTCGCTACTGGCCGGGGCGTTGCTCAACACTTCGCCCGGTTTGTGCTCGCGGCCAATGTGGAAGGCAACAACCAGACCTGCCAACAGCAGCATTGAAGCCAGTTCAACCGCCAGAACGTAAGGACCGAACAGGCTGATCCCCACGGCTTTAGCGTCAACCATCTCACCGCTGATACCCTGATCGGACAGGCTGCGGATAGCGACAATCAGTACCACCAGCAGCGCCAACGACATCAGACCAGGCCCGATCCACACCGACGGCTTCAGCCACTCGCGCTCCTGCTGCTGCACCGCGTTGCCGAGGTTCAGCATCATCACCACGAACACGAACAGCACCATGATGGCACCGGCGTAAACGATGATTTCCAGCGCGGCGGCAAAGTACGCGCCGAGTGAGAAAAAGACTGCAGAGATCGCCAGTAACGAGACGATCAGATACAGCAACGCATGCACAGGATTGGTATGCGAGATCACGCGAATCGTCGCGACAATCGCAATCAAACCTGCCAGATAAAAGGCAATTTCCATGCTTGCTGGCTCCTTAAGGCAACAGACCTTTGACGTCGATCGGTTTGGCTTCGTTTTCGGCTTCGCCCTTGGCTTTGCCGTCAATCGCCATACCGGCCATCCGGTAGAAGTTATATTCCGGATATTTACCCGGCCCCGAGATCAACAGATCTTCTTTTTCGTACACCAGATCCTGGCGCTTGAACTCACCCATTTCGAAATCCGGCGTCAGCTGGATTGCGGTGGTCGGGCAAGCTTCTTCGCACAGGCCGCAGAAAATGCAGCGCGAGAAGTTGATGCGGAAGAACTCCGGATACCAACGGCCGTCTTTCTGTTCTGCTTTTTGCAGCGAGATACAGCCAACCGGGCAGGCAACCGCACACAGGTTACAGGCCACGCAACGCTCTTCGCCGTCCGGATCGCGCGTCAGCACGATGCGGCCACGGTAGCGCGGCGGCAGGTAAACCGGTTCTTCCGGATACATCTGGGTTTCGCGCTTGGCGAAGGCGTGCAGGCCTATCATCCAAATGCTGCGCACCTGGGTGCCGAAACCAACCAATAACTCTTTCAATGTCATGGTTTATTCACCCCTTATTGAGCGTTGTACAAAATGACTGCGGCGGTCGCCAGCAGGTTCAGCAGCGTCAGCGGCAGGCACACTTTCCAGCCGAAAGACATCACTTGGTCATAGCGCGGACGTGGCAGAGCAGCACGAATCAGAATGAACATCATCATGAAGAAAGCCGTTTTCAGCGCGAACCAGATGAATGGCGGCAGGAACGGCCCCTGCCAGCCGCCGAAGAACAACGTCACAATCAGGGCGGAAACGGTGACGATACCGATATATTCGCCCACGAAGAACAGACCGAACTTCATGCCGGAATATTCAATGTGGTAGCCGTCAGCCAGTTCCTGCTCGGCTTCCGGTTGGTCAAACGGATGGCGGTGACACACCGCAACCCCGGCAATCGCAAAGGTAATAAAACCAAAGAATTGCGGAATGACGTTCCAGACGTGAGCCTGCGATTCAACGATGGCCTGCATGTTGAACGAATCAGCCTGCATCACAACGCCCATCAGCGACAGGCCGAGAAACACTTCATAGCTCAGGGTTTGCGCAGAAGCACGCATCGCCCCCAACAGCGAGTATTTGTTGTTGCTCGACCAGCCGGCGAACAGCACGGCGTAAACCGCCAGGCCGGCCATCATCAGGAAGAACAGAATACCGATGTTGAGGTCGGACACCGCCCAGGTCGGACTGACCGGGACGATGGCAAATGCCAGCAACAGGGAAGTAAAGGCGATCATCGGCGCCAGGGTGAAGATCACCCGGTCGGAGAATTTCGGTACCCAGTCTTCCTTGAAGAACATTTTGATCATGTCGGCGACCAGCTGCAACGAGCCGCCCCAGCCGACACGGTTCGGTCCATAACGGTTCTGGAACAGGCCGAGCAGACGGCGTTCACCGAAGCTCATGAATGCCCCACAGCTCACTACGACCAGCAGGATCACTACCGCTTTAAGAATGGAGATCAGAATGTCGATCACCTCAGGGGTAAACCAGCTCATCGTGTTGCCTCCCGCAGATTTTCAACCGTTGCGCCCACCAGCACCGGTGGGATCCCTGGCAAGCCAAGCGGCAAACCAACCTGGCCCTGGGTCAGAGTTTCACTCAGACGCACCGGCAGACGAAGCTGCTGGCCCGCACAGCTGAACTCCACCAGCGCACCGGCATTAACGCCAAGCGCAGCGGCATCGGTCGGGTTCACCATCACATAAGCTTCTGGCATACGCTGCTGGATCACACCGGAACGCTGTGACATTTCATCACTGCCGAACAGGTGGTAATACGGCGCGACACGCCAGCCTTCCGCATGATTAAAGGCGGCAGGCACATTGGTGAAGTAACCCAGGTTACCCTCCCCTGCTTCGATCAGGCGGATACCCGGATCGCCATGACGCAGCTTGCCGCCCACTTCGGCCTGGAATTTGTTCCATGCCTGCGGTGAGTTCCAGCCTGGCGCCCAGGCGAACGGGATCTGCTGACGATCGGCCAGCGGGCTGTTGTTCCCTTCCATCGAGAAGGCAAACATGGTGTCTTTATCCTGCGGCTGACGCGGTTCGTGCACGCTGATGTTGGCGCGCATGGCGGTGCGGCCGCTGGAGCGAATTGGAGAACGCGCCAGCTTCTGGCCGCGAATGCGGAAACTCGCATCCGGCGCAGCCTCCACAATGCCCTGCAACTGCGGCAGCGCCGTGACGCAGGCTGCGATCACGTCGTCGAGCTGTGTCCAATCCACGTGGCGGCTGGTGTAGGTGGAGTGCAGCGAATGCATCCAGCGCCAGCTTTCCAGCATCACGGTGTAAACGTCTTTCTTCGCATCGTCGTAGTAAGCCGGATCGTAAACCTGGAAGAAGCGCTGCGCGCGGCCTTCCTGGTTGACCAACGTACCGTCGCTTTCAGCGAAGCTGGCCGCTGACAGGATAAGGTTGGCCTTATCCATGATCGCGGTGCGCTGGTGATCGGCCACGATCAGGTTGCTGACCTTCGCCAGTGCAGCGTCCACTTTCGCCGCCGGTGCGTGACGGTAAAGATCGTTTTCCATCACGATGGCGGTGTCGGCTTCGCCGCTTTCCAGCTTCGCCAACGCTTCATCGAGCGAACCGCCGCCGATCATCGACAGACCGACGCTGTTGGCGGCGCTGGCGACGAAGGTAATGCCAACGTCAGAACCGCGATCCTTCAGCGCCTTGGCGATGTTGGCCGCCGCTTCGATGATGGCTTCGCTGCCGGCGTTGCTGCCGGTAACGATCAGCGGTTTGCGCGCGTCGGTCAGTGCCTGCACGATGATGTCGACTTTCTTGTTCAGGTCGGCAGCCAAATCGCTGACCGCCGGCGCTGCGTTGTCCAGCGCATGGGCAATGGCAAAGCCAAAGCGAGCCTGATCGTCCACCGGCGCGCGGTAGTTCCACGCCGCGATGTCGTCCAGACGGGTGTTATCCACGTTGGTGACGAACAGCGGGTGTTTGGCGCGTTGGCCGATGTTTTGTATTGCCGCAATCTGCCAGTCGGCAACGCGCTGTGCCGCAGCCATCGCACGTGCCTTGCCCTTCACGGCCTGGCGAACCGACAGCGCGATGCGTGCGCCGGTCTGGGTCAAATCTTCACCCAGAACCAGAACGGCATCGTAGTCTTCGATTTCGCGCAGTGCCGGGGTGTAAACGCCGCTGTTTTGCAGCACGTTCAGCATCAGGTTCAGGCGTGCCTGCTCAGACTGGGCAATACCGGTGTAGAAATTCTCGGCGCCAACCAGTTCACGCAGCGCAAAGTTGCTTTCCAGGCTGGCGCGCGGCGAGCCGATACCGATGGTTTTCTTTGCCTGACGCAGAATGTCCGCCGCGCCCTGCATCGCCTGTTCGGCGTTCAGGGTGATCCAGTCATTGCCGCGCAGCTGCTGCGGCTGACGCGGACGATCTTTCTGGTTCACGTAGCCATAGCCAAAGCGGCCGCGGTCACACAGGAAATAGTGGTTCACGCTGCCGTTGTAGCGGTTTTCGATACGACGCAGTTCGCCATAGCGCTCGCCCGGGCTGGTGTTACAGCCGATACTGCACTGCTGACAGATGCTTGGCGCAAACTGCATATCCCACTTACGGTTATACCGCTCGGAGTGAGTTTTGTCGGTGAACACGCCGGTCGGACACACTTCCACCAGGTTACCGGAGAACTCGCTTTCCAGCGTGCCGCTTTCCGTACGCCCGAAGTAGACGTTGTCGTGCGCGCCGTACACGCCGAAATCGGTGCCATCCGCGTAATCTTTGTAGTAGCGCACGCAACGGTAACAGGCGATACAGCGGTTCATCTCATGCGAGATAAACGGCCCCAGCTCCTGATTGTTGTGGGTACGCTTACTGAAACGGTATTTACGGAAGCTGTGGCCGGTCATTACTGTCATATCCTGCAGGTGACAGTTACCGCCTTCTTCACATACCGGACAGTCGTGCGGGTGATTGGTCATCAACCACTCGACCACGCTTTCGCGGAACTGTTTGGCTTCGGAATCGTCGATGGAAATAAAGGTTCCATCCGATGCCGGTGTCATACAAGACATCACCAAACGGCCACGCGTATCTTCCGCGTTTTGGTATTGCTTTACCGCACATTGGCGGCAAGCGCCGACGCTTCCCAGCGCCGGATGCCAGCAAAAGTAAGGAATATCGAGCCCGAGGGAGAGACAAGCCTGCAGCAGGTTGTCAGCGCCATCTACGTCGTATTCTTTGCCGTCTACATGAATCGTAGCCATAGTCAGCATGCTTCCAAGTGGCCTGCCTTACGGCAGGCGTTAATCAAAAATTCTGGCCGTGTTGTCGGAACGAGCCGGCTTACCAGCGTTGCTTCAGCAGATTGTTCGGCTGGATGCCGCCAATCGCATGCGCGTTGCTGAAGTGCTTAACGGCTATGCCTGCTTCAAACTCTTCACGGAAATATTTAATCGCGCTTTGCAGTGGCTCTACGGCACCTGGCGCATGAGCGCAGAAGGTTTTACCTGGGCCAAGGGAACGGCACAGCTGCTCGAGGGTTTCGATATCCCCCGGCTGCCCTTCGCCATTCTCCAGCGCGCGCAGGATCTTCACGCTCCACGGCAGGCCATCGCGGCACGGCGTACACCAACCGCAAGACTCGCGTGAGAAGAACTCTTCCAGGTTACGCACCAGCGGAACCATGCCGATTTCGTGATCCACCGCCATCGCCAGCGCGGTGCCGAGACGGCTGCCGGCTTTGCCGATGCTCTCGAAATCCATCGGCAGATCGAGGTGATCGGCGGTCAAAAAGTCGGTGCCCGCGCCGCCTGGCTGCCAGGCTTTAAAGCGCAGACCGTCACGCATGCCGCCGGCGTAGTCTTCCAGAATTTCACGCGCGGTGATGCCAAACGGCAGTTCCCAAACGCCTGGGTTTTTCACCCGGCCCGAGAAACCCATCAGTTTGGTGCCGGCATCCTTGCTTTTGCCGCCGTTGATCCCCTGGTACCACTCAATGCCGTTCGCCAGGATTGCCGGAACGTTGCACAGGGTTTCTACGTTGTTTACGCAGGTTGGCTTGCCCCAGACGCCGGAGGAAGCCGGGAAAGGCGGTTTGGAACGCGGGTTGGCACGACGGCCTTCCAGCGAGTTGATCAGAGCGGTTTCTTCGCCGCAGATATAGCGGCCGGCGCCGGTATGGACGATCAGCTCGAAATCGAAGCCGCTGCCCATGATATTTTTGCCCAGCAGGCCCGCTTCGGTCGCTTCAGCGATGGCGCGACGCAGATGCACCGCCGCCTCGATGTATTCGCCACGCAGGAAGATGTAGCCGCGATAGGCTTTCAGCGCGAATGCGGAGATCAACATGCCTTCCACCAGCAGGTGCGGCAGTTGCTCCATCAGCAAGCGGTCTTTATAGGTGCCCGGCTCCATTTCATCGGCGTTACACAGCAGGTAACGGATGTTCATGGATTCGTCTTTCGGCATCAGGCTCCACTTCAAACCGGTGGAGAAACCTGCGCCGCCACGGCCTTTCAGCCCAGCGTCTTTCACCAGGTTGACGATCTCGTCCGGGGCCAGGCCCTTGATGGCTTTCTCGGCGCCTGCATAACCGTTTTTGCTGCGGTATTCATCCAGCCAGACCGGCTGTTTGTCATCGCGCAGCCGCCAGGTCAGCGGGTGCATTTCGGGAGTGCGTACAATGTCTTTAATCATTGATACTGCTCCAGTAGCGTCTCGATATCTTCAGGCTTCAGCTGACTGTGAGTATCCTCATCAATCATCATGGTTGGCCCTTTATCGCAGTTGCCCAGGCAACAGGTCGGCAGCAGAGTGAAGCGACCATCAAAGGTGGTTTGACCCGGTTTGATGCTCAGTTTTTTCTCGATGGCGGCCTGAATGCCCTGGTACCCGGTGATGTGGCAGACAACGCTGTCACAATAACGGATCACGTGACGCCCTACTGGCTGACGGAAAATCTGGCTGTAGAACGTGGCCACGCCTTCTACGTCGCTGGCAGGAATGCCCAGCACTTCCGCGATGGCGTAAATCGCACCGTCCGGAACCCAACCGCGCTGCTTCTGCACAATTTTCAGTGCTTCGATGGAGGCGGCGCGTGGATCCTCGTAATGGTGCTTTTCGTGCTCGATCGCATCACGTTCTTCCGCGCTCAGTACAAATGCATCAGCGCCGCTCTGGGGAGCGGCTGCATTGATTGGCTCAAGCGCATCGTTGACTGCGTGATTGTCTTTTTGATCATGCATAGTTAGCGGTCCACATCTGACATTACAAAATCGATACTACCCAGATAGACGATCAGGTCGGAGACCAGGCTGCCACGGATTACCGCAGGGATTTGCTGCAGGTGAGCAAAACTTGGCGTACGTACCCGGGTGCGGTAGCTCATGGTGCTGCCGTCGCTGGTCAGGTAGTAGCTGTTGATCCCTTTAGTGGCTTCAATCATCTGGAATGATTCGTTGGCTGGCATCACCGGGCCCCAGGAAACCTGCAGGAAGTGGGTGATCAGCGTTTCAATATGCTGCAGCGTGCGCTCTTTCGGCGGCGGCGTGGTCAGCGGGTGATCGGCCTTGAACGGGCCTTCCGGCATGTTGTTCAGGCACTGTTCGAGGATGCGCAGGCTCTGGCGCAGCTCTTCCACCTTCAACATTACGCGGGTGTAGCAGTCGCTGTTGCCGTCGCCGACCGGGATTTCGAAGTCGAAATTCTCATAGCCGGAATACGGGCGCCATTTGCGCACGTCGAACTCGATGCCGGTGGCACGCAGGCCGGCGCCGGTCACGCCCCATTCCAGCGCTTCTTTGGCATTGTAAGATGCTACGCCGACAGAACGGCCCTTCAGGATGCTGTTCTTCAGCGCGGCCTTGACGTAAGAATCCAGACGTTTCGGCATCCACTCGAGGAACTCACGCAGCAGGCGATCCCAGCCGCGCGGCAGATCATGCGCGACGCCGCCGATGCGGAACCAGGCCGGGTGCATACGGAAACCGGTGATCGCTTCAACCAGATCGTAGATTTTCTGACGGTCGGTAAAGGCAAAGAACACCGGGGTCATTGCGCCGACGTCCTGAATGAAGGTACTGATGTACAACAGGTGGCTGTTGATGCGGAACAGTTCAGACAGCATTACGCGGATGGTGTCAACGCGATCCGGCACCTTGATCCCGGCCAGTTTCTCAACGGCCAGCACGTAAGGCATTTCGTTTACGCAGCCACCGAGGTATTCGATGCGGTCGGTGTACGGAATGTAGCTGTGCCAGGACTGGCGTTCGCCCATTTTCTCGGCGCCGCGGTGGTGATAACCGATATCCGGCACGCAGTCGACGATCTCTTCGCCGTCCAGCTGCAGAATAATACGGAACGCACCGTGCGCAGACGGGTGGTTCGGACCGAGGTTGAGGAACATAAAGTCCTCGTTTTCGGTGCCGCGTTTCATGCCCCACTCTTCCGGTTTGAAAGTCAGCGACTCCATTTCCAGATCTTCTTTCTGTTTGGTCAACACAAAGGGATCGAACTCGGTGGCGCGTGCCGGATAATCTTTACGCAGTGGGTGGCCTTCCCAGGTCTGCGGCATCATGATGCGCGTCAGGTGCGGGTGACCGTCGAAGGTAATACCGAACATTTCCCAGGTTTCACGCTCATACCAGTTGGCATTCGGGAATACCTTGGTCGCCGTGGGCACGTGCAGGTCTTTTTCAGACAGCGCCACTTTCAGCATGATGTCGCGGTTACGTTCGATGGAAATCAGATGGTAGAAAACAGAAAAATCCGCGGCAGGCAAACCGTCGCGGTGGGTGCGAAGACGCTCGTCTACGCCATGCAGATCGAACAGCATGACATAAGGCTTCGGCTGTTTTCTCAGGAACGTCATTACTTCCAGTAACTGGTCAGGTTTAACCCATACCACGGGCATTCCGGTACGGGTGGGCTGAACAGTAAAGGCTTCCGGCCCAAAGCGGTTGCGCAGTTCGCCAATCACCGGATCGTCTTGGTGATCCCTGGTTTGCCATGATGGCAGGGCGTCGTGCGTCGTTGAATCTGTCATAATTTTTTTTCACCACACTAAAGGGTTATTTCGCCGCAAGTTCACTTTTCGCTGTGTTAACCAATAGCGCACTAAGATGGACGTTAAATGAACGTCTTAAATCTCGTCAGGCGTCCGAAGGTTGGTCACCGCGATACGCTCGCCGTGTTTACGCTCTCTTTCAGACTGCATGTTGGCGCGGTACACGCCCTGATCGCCGACAACCCATGACAACGGACGACGTTCCTTACCGATGGATTCCTGCAACAGCATCAGTGCTTGCATGTAAGCTTCCGGGCGCGGTGGGCAGCCAGGAATGTACACGTCGACAGGCAGGAACTTGTCCACGCCCTGCACGACGGAATAGATATCGTACATGCCGCCGGAGTTGGCGCAGGCGCCCATCGAAATAACCCATTTTGGTTCCAGCATCTGTTCGTACAGGCGCTGAATAACCGGGGCCATCTTGGTGAAGCAAGTACCGGCCACGACCATCAGGTCAGCCTGACGTGGCGATGCACGCAATACTTCGGCACCGAAGCGCGCCACGTCGTGAACGGCGGTAAACGACGTCACCATCTCTACGTAACAGCACGAAAGGCCGAAGTTGTATGGCCAAATAGAGTTCTTACGCCCCCAGTTCACCATGTCATGCAGCGCATGCTCGAGTTTACCCATGTAAACCGTGCGGTGAACCTGTTGGTCCAGGGGATCGGCGACGATCTCCTGTTTTTGCAGGGGGTAACGGTCATTCTCACCGTTCGGGTCTATGCGGGTGAGCGTATAGTCCATCTTAATGCCTCGTTTTTAACCACAAATGACTACTGCGGATGACGGTTGGTGTTAGTGATTGTGCCTGGTTTACTGAGACGTTTGGAACGCGACGGCGTCCAATCCAATGCGCCGATACGCACCAGATAAACCAAACCTGCCAATAGCACCAAAATGAAAATGGCGGCTTCGATAAAGCCCACCCAACCACTCTCGCGAACGGAGACCGACCAGGCATACAGGTACAAGGCTTCAACATCGAAAATGACGAAGAACATGGCGACCAGGTAGAACTTGGCGGACAGACGCATACGCGCCGTACCGACCGAGTCGATCCCGGATTCAAACGGGGTGTGTTTCGCGCGCGCGCGGGCTCTCCCGCCCAGGAAAAACGCGCCCAGCAGCATGAGGCCGCAAAGCCCGATAGCCATGACAAGAAATACGGCGAACGCCCAGTGATGAGCGATAACTTCAGTGGTAGTTGACATACTCTATGCTTACTCATCAAAAGTGGCGTCGATCGCACTGCTCTTGTAACTGGCAGTTAGTGCACCACATCGATTTAAGGGAAGGATAAATTAACCACACAAACAAACTGCTTTTACAGAGAGTTAGGCAGCGTTTTACTGTGGGCTTTTTACTCCTTTCTATAACCTTTTGTCAACTTTGACAAAAGTATCTACACACTAGTTTACATACCCATCATTTAATTAACATTTGATGCGACTGGCTTAGGCTAAATCGTGTCAGTCAATTGCCGTGTAGAAACAGATAGATATAAACCAACATGCTTATTTCAGTTTTACTATACCATTGTCTCAGGAATCTCCTGTTCTTCCACTCACTACCTAGGGGTATTTTTTTGATCCAGGACACGTTTTCAGCATAATTCCTCAAAAAAAGTGTGGGCCTTTAACAAATTTTGTCAAATTCAGACGTAAAAACATCCGCAATAAATTACCAAAATAACCATATTAATTCCAGGCCTTTACGCGCATTCCTTTAAGTTCAAAAAACAAGCAAAACCATTTATTCCTCACCTGATAACGGTTCTCATTACCGAAAGTAGTTAAACAAACAGCCACTTCGATAAACAAATCCACTCTAACCTTCATAAAGTCAATTTTTCCGAAATTACGGCAAAAAAAAACCTCCACCGAAGCAGAGGTTTTAACGTGCAGCTTAACGCGCCGGGAGGTTATTCCTCGCCGTCGGCCAGGCAAGTATCATCCTGCTGGGATGAACTCGCTCTATTGAAGCTGTAACTGTCGTTGCCGTTTTGTACGGCGCTGAAAATCGCCATCGCCAGTTCGTTGCCACACTGCGTGTCCTTGCACAGGGCATATTGGGTGTCTGGCAATGGCGGTAAGCCTTCTACCGCACCCAGCACCCGCAAATCAGGGCTCATCATCTCGATAGGCCGGACCGTGATCCCCAAGCCAGCCTTGCAGGCAGCGCGAACGGCTGAAAGCGTCGAGGCCACATAAGCGATGCGCCATGGGATCCCGGCATCATCCAGGTGTTTGATCGCCATCGAGCGGAACGGGCTGGGTTCGTCCATCACCACCAATGGGATCGGCTCACCGGCCTGATAACGGTAATCTGCAGAGCAATACCACAGGGTCGGCGAAGTGCGCAGCACAATGTGCGGATGCCCCTCGGTTTCCACCGTCGTAATCGCCAGATCGACTTCGCCGTTTTCCAGCATATCGAGCATGAACGGGCTGCGTTTCACCCGCACATCAATCGCCAGCTTAGGATAAACCGACGTGACGCGGTTAAGCAGGAAAGGCAGGATGGTATCGGCGGTATCATCAGAAGCGCCGATAGTCAAAACACCTTTTATATTGTTGTACATCAGAGAGGTACAGGCTTCGTCGTTGAAGCGCAGGATTTTCCTGGCGTAACCGAGAAGCTGAATACCGTGTTCGGTCAATAATTTGTTGCGCCCGTGACGGGCAAACAACTCTTTGTCAACCAGTTGCTCTAACCGCTGCATTTGTTGACTGACGGCTGATTGGGTACGACAAACGGCTACTGCCGCCGCCGCAAAGGTGTTCAAATCAGCAACAGCCACAAAGGTTCTTAGCAGATCGAGGTCGAGATTAAGTATCGGACGATTTGCAGTTGTCATAGTGTTTTCTTCACTTTTTGAATTCTAATTTACAAACTACCCTGGTGTGTTTCTAAGACATCGTTTTAAAGGGACGATGCCTGACATGACAGTACCCCACTCATTAGTGGAGGGCAAAAAAATTACTTATATTTCGTTACCTCTATCGCCTTTTAAAATGCGATCTATCGCGGATGCTTATAGAACGCTGTGCTTTATTACTAGTGAAAGTGTTTAATTTTTACCGAACCAAAGATTTTACTCATTCACAATACTGGATTGCCACACCAATCGTGCTGCGCGACTTCCGCGAACTGACAGGCTTCAGCCCCCCTACCTTCGAGAAGAAGTAAGTTATTTACTGCGTTGCGCAGGACCCTCTCTTGATGATTTTAATAAATTCAATTAGTAACATTTCCCACGTGAATAATATGGGAACAATTAGTTAAATTTTACTTAAGAAAGAGACTGAAATATTACTAATGTAATATCGCCATATTACTCAGTTTGGGTTGCCGATTGACAACCCGCTATCAGACTACTCCGGTATTATCATTTCTTTACAGTTTATCCGGGTAATCCTCCCCTCTGGCTTATCAGTGCGCAAAAATCTGTCGTCCCCAGCTTTCTGAACAGGGTCAATAATGTTAACACAACGCCATGAAAACGGGATAAAAAACCACTAATCCATTGTTATGAAATATTAAAAACCAAATAAATACTTTAACATTGTTTATCATCGCTTAAATTGGCCTTTGGACCACTCGTTTGCACCAAAGGCGTGCATAACCCTTCAAAAGCGCCAGCGCCAGGAGTACATTGAGCGGGTTGCGGTGTTCCACGGTAGGAATGCCCCCATTCCAGCAAAAGGCTCAACTTTCTATGTCCCCCATTGAGAAATCCCACAAACTGGACAACGTCTGTTATGACATTCGCGGCCCGGTGCTCAAAGAAGCTAAACGTCTTGAAGAAGAAGGCAATAAAGTCCTCAAACTGAACATCGGCAACCCTGCCCCGTTTGGTTTCGACGCCCCTGATGAAATCCTGGTCGATGTGATCCGCAATCTGCCGACGGCGCAAGGCTACTCCGATTCCAAAGGGCTCTTCTCGGCACGTAAAGCGATCATGCAGCACTACCAGGCGCGTAATATCCGTGACGTGACCGTTGAGGATATCTACATCGGCAATGGGGTTTCTGAGCTGATCGTGCAATCCATGCAGGCACTGCTGAACAGCGGTGACGAAATGCTGGTGCCGGCACCGGATTACCCGCTGTGGACTGCCGCTGTGTCACTGTCCGGCGGCAAGGCCGTGCATTACCTGTGCGATGAGGAGGCGGGCTGGTTCCCGGATCTGGACGACATTATCAGCAAAATCACTCCACGCACCCGCGGCATTGTGATCATTAACCCGAACAATCCGACCGGCGCGGTATACAGCAAAGAACTGCTGGAGCAGGTTGTCGAGATCGCCCGCCAGCACAACCTGATCATCTTCTCGGATGAGATTTACGACAAGATCCTGTATGACGAAGCCGAACACCATTCTATCGCCGCGCTGGCGCCGGATCTGCTGACCGTCACCTTCAACGGGCTGTCCAAGACCTACCGCGTTGCAGGTTTCCGTCAGGGCTGGATGGTCCTGAACGGGCCGAAGAAACACGCCAAAGGCTATATCGAAGGGCTGGAGATGCTGGCGTCCATGCGCCTGTGCGCCAACGTGCCGATGCAGCACGCGATCCAAACTGCACTGGGTGGCTACCAGAGCATCAGCGAGTTTATTCAACCCGGCGGCCGCCTGTATGAACAGCGTAACCGTACCTGGGAACTGCTGAATGACATTCCAGGCGTTTCCTGCGTGAAGCCTCAGGGCGCGCTGTATATGTTCCCGCGCATCGATGCCAAACGCTTTAACATTCATGATGACCAGAAAATGGTGCTGGATCTGCTGCTGCAGGAAAAAGTGCTGCTGGTGCAAGGCAGCGCATTCAACTGGCCGTATCCCGACCACGTGCGTATCGTTACTCTGCCGCGCGTCGATGAACTGGAAATGGCCGTGGGCAAACTGGGCCGCTTCCTGGAAAGTTATCGTCAGTAATCTCAGCGGGCGCAGCCGGTTGCTGCGCCCCTTCCCTGCACGCCCCGGTTGCATAACCCGTCGTCACTGCTCACAATGGAACCCTCACTTGCCGTTGTAGAAGAGAGCACCATGAGCCAGAGCCATTTCTTTGCCCACCTGTCCCGCTTGAAACTGATCAACCGCTGGCCGCTGATGCGCAACGTACGTACCGAGAACGTTTCCGAACACAGCCTGCAAGTGGCGTTTGTCGCCCACGCGTTGGCGGTGATCAAAAACCGAAAATTCAATGGCAACCTGAGCCCCGAACGCGTCGCCCTGCTGGCGATGTACCACGATGCCAGCGAAGTGATTACCGGCGATATGCCAACGCCGATCAAGTACTACAATCCGCAGATCGCCCACGAATATAAGAAAATCGAAAAAATCGCCCAGCAGAAACTGCTGGATATGATCCCGGCGGAATTACGTAACGATTTCCGGTCGATTCTCGATGAGCATTACTACACCGAAGACGAAAAGCTGGTGGTGAAACAGGCCGATGCGTTGTGTGCCTACCTGAAATGTCTGGAAGAGTTGTCTGCCGGCAACAACGAATTCAAGCTGGCGAAAGCCCGACTTGAAAAGACCCTGCAGCAGCGCAGCAGCCCGGAAATGGACTATTTCATGAACGTGTTTATCCCCAGTTTCAGCCTGTCTCTGGATGAAATCAGCCTGGACTCTTCCCTGTAACAGCCCTGGCGCAGCCCGCTGCGCCGTTAAAATGCATACAGCCACGGCACAATAATCACGCTGACCAACATAACCAGCAGCGTGAACGGCACGCCAATCCGCACAAAATCACCGAACTTATAGTTCCCCGGCCCCAGTACCAGCGTGTTCACCGGCGAAGAAACCGGCGTCATAAAGGCGGCCGAGGCGGCAATAGCGATAATCATGGCGAATGGGTATGGCGAAACGCCCATCTCGCGCGCAGCGGCAATGGCGATCGGTGCCATCAGCACGGCGGTGGCGGTGTTGGAGATAAACAGACCTATCGTGGCGCACAGCGCAAACAGGCACACCAGCATCACACGTGGCCCGGCACCGCCGGCAACGTCCATCAATCCACGCACGATCAAGTCCACCCCACCGGTTTTCTGCAACGCCTGGGCGAACGGCATCATGCCGACAATCAAAATGATGCTCGGCCAGTGAATCGACTTATAGGCACTTTCCATATCGATGCAACGGAATTTTCCCATTAGCAAGCAGGCAATCAGCGCGGCGATCGGATTGGGGATTTCATCGGTCAGCATCATCGCCACCATCAGCGCCAGGCAAAACAGCGCGTGCGGTGCCTGGGTGATGGCCGGAGCTACCTCGTCCACCTCTGCCGGCAAATTGAGGACAATAAAATCATGGGTTTTCGCCTGCAGTTGGCGGATCGCCTTCCAGTCGCCGATCACCAGCAGGATATCGCCCAACATCAGCGATTCATCCACCAGTTTGCCCGACAGGGTTTCGCCATTGCGGCGAATGCCGACCACGTTCAAATCATAGCGACTGCGGAACGTCGATTCGCGCAGGCTTTTGCCCAGCAGCGTCGAGTCCGGAATCAACGACACCTCCGCCATGCCGACGTTGCGCGCCTGTTCGGAGAAATAGTCGCCGCGCAGCACCATCGGCTCCAGTTGCTGCTCGCTGCAAAACTCGCGCAAGTCGATCTGGCTGTCCGACATGTCGATCAACAGCACGTCGCCTTCTCGCAGTTCGGTACTGCCGGATGCGCTGACCATCACCCGCCTGAAGCGCTTCCAGCGTTCGATCCCCACCACGTTGGCCCCGTAGCGGGCGCGCAGATGCAATTCATCCAGCGAGCGGCCCACTAGCGGCGATCCGCTGCGGATCGCCAACCGGCGTGCCCTGCCGTTCAGTTTGTAGTCACGGATCAGATCGCGGAAGGTGCGGCGTTGCCAGGTTTCCCGGCTTTTATCCCCGTCGTTATTGCCCAGCCAGCGCCGCGCCACCAGCATATATCCCACGCCCAGCACCAACACCACCAGCCCAACCGGCGTCACGCCAAAGAAACCGAAGCCGTCGATACCCTCGCGCACTAACTCGCTGTTCACCACCATGTTCGGCGGTGTTGCCACCAGCGTCATCATACCGCTGATCAGGCCGGCAAAACTCAGTGGCATCATCAGCCTGCCCGGTGCAATTTTCATCCGTGCCGCCACGCTGAGCACCACCGGGATAAAGATCGCCACTACGCCGGTCGAGCTCATAAACGCCCCCAATCCCGCCACGGTGACCATCAGCAACATCAGCATTTTGGTTTCACTGCTGCCGGCGACTTTCACCAGCCAGTCGCCCACCTGATAGGCCACGCCGGTACGCACCAGCCCTTCGCCGATCACAAACAACGCGGCAATCAGGATCACGTTAGGATCGCTGAAGCCCACCGTCGCTTCCTGCAGGGTCAGCGTACCGCTCAACACAAAAGCGATGATCACCAGCAGCGCCACCACGTCCATCCGCAGCTTATTGGTGGTAAACAGCACGATGGCAATCAACAGTAAACTCAGCACCCACAGTAATTCGCTGTTCAAAACGGCCTCATCCGGCAGACATAGTCAAGGTCTTAAAAACTAGCATAAAAAAACCCCGCCGATGCGGGGTCTAATCAATTTGGGTGAAGATAAGGCCCGTCAGGCGACCCGATCGACTACGGCGCCCTGCTCTGTCTTCCTCACCGCGATTTGCTCCAGGGACGACAGCAGCAGATCGACCTGATCCAGCTTAGGAGCATCGGCCGGTGCATTTACCGCGATCACCTGGCAGCCTGCCGCCAACCCTGAAAGGATCCCGGCAGCCGCATCTTCAACCACCACGCAATCCTGCGGTGCCAACCCCAGGCGCTCGGCACCCAGCAGATAGGCGTCCGGCTGAGGCTTGCCATGTTTTACCTGCTCGGCGGTGATAAACACCTCCGGTTGCGGCAAGCCAGCGGCGTTACGGCGGGCGGTGGCGACCGGAATAGAACCGGAGGTGACGATCGCCCACGGAATGTCGAGTGCGTTCAACCGAGCCAGCAAGGCAGCGGCCCCCGGCAGCGCGGTGACGCCGTCGGTATCTTGCGCTTCTACCTGTTCCAGCAGCAGAAACTCCTGCTGAATGGCAGCCTCATTTTCACCGGGCATAAAGTGGCGCAACGAGGTAATGGCCTGTTTACCGTGAATAAAATCCAGTACGTCCTGCGGATTAATGCCACGGCGTTTGGCCCAATTAATCCAGGCACGCTCCACTGCCGGCAGAGAATCAACCAACGTCCCATCAAGATCGAACAGAAAACCCTTACACTCCACAGGAAACCTCTTTTTAATCAGGCATTGATAATTTGCGCAATCTCAACGGCGCTTAGGTGATACTGACGTGGGCATGACAGCCAGATTGCCAGCATACGCTGGTATTTTTCCCACATTTTGGTTTGGGCGTTAAAGCCGTGGCTGCCGGAATCGAAATGAGTATAGCGCCCCTCGGTGGTAACCAGGAAACGCACATAGCTCAGATGGCGCGCTTCAGTGGCGGCATCAAAGCCGAGAAAAGCCAGGCGACGCGCCTCAATACCCTGTTTGTCTTTCAGATTATCCCAGGAGACCTGCAAGGCGTGGTGCATCTCCATTACGTTGATGATCGTGCGGCACACCTCTTCGCTCATTTCGCCGAAATCGCGATCCAGCTCGCGCATCTGCAAGCCAAAACCACGCTCGATGATCGTCTGCAAACGGCGGTAACGTTCAGTGTTGTCCGGGTCGAGCAGCGTCATCATCTTGTACTGGTTCGACAGGATCAATCGTTGGGCATGGGTCATTTCCATCATAATTTCCTCGGTAAATTGCTTATGACGAAAGCATCGCACAGCGCAATATCGCAGGAAATCACAACTCGACCGTTCTTTGATTTAAACCGGGGTTATTGGCGTTATCACGAAAAAGGCCGCTATCACTGCGGCCCTTTAAGGCTTAAAGATCGTCCAGGAAGGTTTTATCCAACTGCTTGAAGGCACGTTTCAGCAAATCCGCCAGCGTTTGATAAGTCGGAGTGCCTTCCACCGGTGCGACCGCCTGACCGGCTTCCGCCAGTCTGTTGCGCACTTCATGGAACCACTGCAGCAGCGTTGGCGGCAACGGCGTGACCGAACGACGCCCCAACCACCATAACCCCTGCATCGGCATGCTGCAGGCGAACAACGCGGTGGCGATCGCCGGGCCGAGCTGACCGCCCAGCGCAATCTGCCAGGTCAGGGTAAACACCGCCAGCGGCGGCATAAAGCGGACGGCAAAGCGGGTGGCGCTCGCAACGCGATTCTCCGGAAAGACCGGAGCCAGACGTTTGTCTGACGGCCAGGTTTTCATATAATGCTGCCCGCGCTGGAAGACCTGAAACCAGCTTACGGAACCGGACGGTTTGCTCGTCATCGCGTACCTCAACGTCACGTAGTAAAAATGGGGGTACTGCAAACACAATACTAAAAAATTTGAAGCTTTAAATTTATTTTGTGTTTGCTGCAGGCTATCGGTATCCTAGGCCGGCCTTTTGGCCGGTAGAAGATGACAATAATTCTGTCAACTTTTAGCCCTATAAAAATGAAGATTACTTAAACCGCAGAGAAATCATCGGTTTTTTCATCATCATGTGATTTGTGCACTTCACATGATGTTAATCATAAATGTCAACGGCATTATGCGCTACGCTTGTTGTCTGATTGACGATTAATTCACCACGTGTTTGGGTTTTCCTTTAACAACACGAACTATTTAAGTAGGTACTTCCATGTCGAGTAAGCTAGTACTGGTTCTTAACTGCGGCAGTTCTTCCCTGAAATTCGCTATCATCGATGCTGTCAACGGTGAAGAACACCTCTCCGGCCTGGCCGAATGTTTCCACCTGCCTGAGGCTCGCCTCAAGTGGAAGATGGACGGCGCCAAACACGAAGCGGCTCTGGGTGCCGGCGCTGCGCACAGCGAAGCACTGAACTACATTGTTAATACTATTCTGGCACAAAAACCGGAGCTTTCTGCCCAACTGACCGCTATCGGTCACCGCATTGTGCACGGCGGCGAGAAGTTTACCGCTTCTGCCGTGATCAATGATGAAGTCTTGCAGGGTATCAAAGATTCGGTGCCATTTGCACCACTGCATAACCCAGCGCATTTGATCGGTATTGCTGAAGCACTGAAATCCTTCCCTAACCTGGCGGATAAAAACGTTGCCGTGTTCGACACCGCATTCCACCAGACCATGCCGGAAGAATCTTTCCTGTACGCCCTGCCGTACAGCCTGTATCGCGATCACGGCGTTCGCCGCTATGGCGCGCACGGCACCAGCCACTTCTACGTGACCCAAGAAGCCGCGAAGATGCTGAACAAGCCGGTTGAAGAAGTGAACGTGATCACCTGCCACTTGGGTAACGGCGGTTCCGTTACCGCAGTGCGCAACGGGAAATGCGTTGACACCTCCATGGGTCTGACTCCGTTGGAAGGCCTGGTGATGGGTACCCGCAGCGGTGACATCGATCCGGCGATCATCTTCCACCTGCACGACTCCCTGGGCATGAGCGTTGATCAAATCAACAAAATGCTGACCAAAGAATCCGGCCTGCTGGGCCTGACCGAAGTCACCAGCGACTGCCGTTATGTTGAAGACAACTACACAAGCAAAGCCGACGCCAAGCGTGCGATGGATGTGTTCTGCCACCGTCTGGCCAAATACATCGGCGCTTACAGCGCACTGATGGACGGCCGTCTGGACGCGGTGATCTTCACCGGCGGCATCGGCGAAAACGCCGGTATGGTACGTGAGCTGACCCTGGATAAACTGGGCCTGCTGGGCTTCGAGATTGACCACGAGCGCAATATGGCCGCCCGTTTCGGTAAATCCGGCACCATCACCAAAGACGGCAGCCGCCTGGCACTGGTTATCCCGACCAACGAAGAGTTGGTCATCGCGCAAGACGCATCCCGTCTGACCGCGTAACGCTCTCCGACACCGTCAGCCCAGGCTGGCGGTGCTGTTTTAGCCTCATGTTAATCGTGAAGAGGACTATTCTGTGTCACGTACAATTATGTTGATCCCCACTGGCACCAGCGTCGGTCTGACCAGCGTCAGCCTGGGTGTCATCCGCTCCATGGAGCAGAAAGGCGTTCGTCTGAGCGTGTTCAAACCTATCGCCCAGCCACGCACCGGCGGCGACTCTCTCGACCAGACCACCACCATCATCCGCAGCAACTCCACCATTCCGGCGGCCGAACCGCTGCGCATGAGCTACGTTGAGGGCCTGTTGGGCTCCAACCAGCAAGACGTGCTGATGGAAGAGATCGTGGCTCGCTACCATGAGAACACCAAAGACGCGGAAGTGGTACTGATCGAAGGCCTGGTGCCGACCCGTAAACACCAGTTCGCCAATGCGCTGAACTATGAAATCGCCAAAACCCTGAATGCGGAAATCGTCTTCGTCCTGGCGCTGGGCAACGATTCCCCGGCACAGCTGAAAGAACGCATTGAGCTGGCTCGCAGCAGCTTCGGCGGCAGCAAAAACAAAAACATCACCGGCGTCATCATCAACAAATTGAATGCTCCGGTTGACGAGCAGGGCCGCACCCGTCCTGACCTGTCCGAGATCTTCGACGACTCCACCAAAGCCAGCGTGACTAACGTTGATCCTGCTCAGCTGTTTGCCAACAGCCCGCTGCCGGTGCTGGGCTGCGTGCCGTGGAGCTTTGATCTGATCGCCACTCGCGCCATCGACATGGCCCGTCACCTGAAGGCTACCGTGATCAACGAAGGCGATATCATGACTCGCCGCGTGAAGTCCGTGACCTTCTGTGCGCGCAGCATTCCGCACATGCTGGAACACTTCCGTCCGGGCTCCCTGCTGGTCACCTCGGCAGACCGTCCTGACGTGCTGGTTTCCGCCTGCCTGGCGGCGATGAACGGCGTGGAAATCGGCGCCATTCTGTTGACCGGCGGCTATGCCATCGATGCGCCGATCAAAAAGCTGTGTGAACGCGCCTTCCAGACCGGCCTGCCGGTATTTATGGTCGACACCAACACCTGGCAGACTTCGCTCAGCCTGCAAAGCTTCAACCTCGAAGTGCCGGCGGACGACCATCAGCGTATCGAGAAAGTGCAGAACTACGTGGCCAGCCACATTAACGCAGAGTGGATCGAGTCGCTGACCGCCACCTCCGAGCGTTCACGTCGTCTGTCTCCACCGGCGTTCCGTTACGAGCTGACCGAGCTGGCACGCAAAGCCGGCAAACGTATCGTACTGCCGGAAGGCGACGAGCCACGCACCGTGAAAGCGGCGGCCATCTGTGCTGAACGCGGTATCGCGGAATGCGTCCTGCTGGGCAACCCGGAAGAGATCCAGCGCGTAGCTGCGGCTCAGGGCGTTGAGCTGGGCAAAGGCATCGAAATCGTTGATCCGGTCGCCGTGCGCGAGCAGTACGTGCCGCGTCTGGTTGAACTGCGCAAAAGCAAGGGCATGACTGAAGTGGTTGCCCGTGAGCAGTTGGAAGATAATGTGGTTCTCGGTACTCTGATGCTGGAGAAAGGCGAAGTCGACGGTCTGGTTTCCGGCGCGGTCCACACCACCGCCAACACCATCCGCCCACCGCTGCAGCTGATCAAAACCGCTCCGGGCAGCTCGCTGGTGTCCTCCGTGTTCTTCATGCTGCTGCCTGACCAGGTTCTGGTCTACGGCGACTGCGCGATCAACCCGGATCCGACCGCCGAGCAATTGTCTGAAATCGCGATTCAGTCTGCAGACTCTGCTGCCGCCTTCGGTATCGAGCCGCGCGTGGCGATGATCTCCTACTCTACCGGCAACTCCGGTGCGGGTAGCGACGTCGAGAAAGTGCGCGAGGCAACCCGCCTGGCACAGGAAAAACGTCCTGATCTGATCATTGATGGCCCGCTGCAGTACGACGCCGCTATCATGGCCGACGTCGCGAAATCCAAAGCGCCGAACTCGCCGGTTGCCGGCCAGGCTACCGTGTTCATCTTCCCGGATCTGAACACCGGTAACACCACTTATAAAGCAGTACAGCGTTCTGCTGACCTGGTATCCATCGGGCCAATGCTGCAAGGCATGCGCAAGCCGGTGAATGACCTGTCACGCGGTGCACTGGTCGACGATATCGTTTACACCGTGGCATTGACCGCCATTCAGTCTGCACAGGCTGATGCAGCCGCCAAAGCCTGATAACCCCAGCGTTATCGGATAAAAAAAGCCGGTCATATGACCGGCTTTTTCATGTTGACGACCTGGCGACTATCAGGCGTTTTCGTCGGTGTCGCGTAGCGGTTTACCGTAAGCCTGCTCGTTGTTGCGCGTCAGCCACAGCGACAGCGCCTTCAGCGAATCCGGTGTGAATTCGTCGCAACGGGCGGTGATCTCTTCCGGCGTCAGCCAGCTCACCTCAACCACTTCTTCTTCCTGCAGGGCGAAAGGTCCGTGGGAAACGCAGCTAAACAGTGCGCCCCATACCCGGCACTGTTCTTCTTCAAAATAGAACAAGCCATGTTCGGCGAAAGGCACGCCGGCAATACCCAGTTCCTCTTCCGCCTCGCGGCGTGCGGAATCCAGCACGTTTTCGCCGCTTTGTACTACTCCGCCCGCGGTGGCATCCAGCCAGCCCGGATAGAAGTCTTTAATGTCGGTGCGACGCTGCACCAGAATTTTACCCATTCCATCATGCACCACAATATAGGTAGCACGATGACGCAGCCGTTGAGCACGCATTTGTTGGCGACTTGATTGAGCAATCACTTCGTTTTGCTCGTTGACGATATCAACCCACTCGGTATCTGCAGCCTGACCCTGTTCCGCCATCCTCTAAAACCTTCTATTTTGGCGCGTTGCATCCCGCGCGCTGGTTAATCAATGAGTGTTTTTCAAAGATTTTTATTGTGTGTGTATAAATTAGTGCGTTAATGCCACCTCTGCAACAGCCTTGCCGCCCTGCAGGGTAACCACACTTAAAATGCCCTCCTCCAGTATGCCATAACTGGCGGGAAAGCCCCCCTTCGGAATGCTGACCGACCCTGGATTAAAGCAGTAAATCTCTCCCTGCCGTTCCGCCTGCGGTACATGACTGTGGCCATAGACCAGGACATCGCCGGAAGATAACGGCGGCAGTGCCGAGGGATGATAAAGGTGACCGTGGGTTAAAAACAATCGTCTTTTTTGCAGCAACACCTGCTGCCAGGATGCGGTGATGGGAAACGTCAGCAACATTTGATCAACTTCACTGTCACAATTGCCGCGAACGGCGATGATCTTGTCGCTATAGCGATTCAATTGTTCGGCAACCTGAGCGGGCTGATAACCCGCCGGCAGCGCATTTCGCGGCCCATGATTCAGCAAATCGCCCAGAAGAATCAGCCAGTCGGCGCCGCTTTGTTCAAAGCGATCCAGGACACTTTCAGTGGCGGGGAGTGAACCGTGTATATCAGAGGCGAATATCAGCTTCATAACCATTCCTTTAGCATGGATATATGCGCTATTTTATCGCAGTGGCCAAGGACGGCAAGGCTGACGAAAGGTTAAACCTCATTGGCCTGAAATTGTGATGTCTCTTGCGGATATAGCATCAGACGAATCTCACATAGCCTGCTATTCTTAGCTGCTATTGTGGGTAACACTATATGCCCGTTGTCTTTCAAGCTACATGTTGGCTACAACTTGAAATTCATAGGGTATAGCTGAATCTCTGATATACCTTTGTATGCGGCGAAGACCGCTGCAACGTGTAATGACTTACAGATCACTTTACCGCAGGAGGCACCATGATTGACCTGTATTACGCGCCTACTCCCAACGGTCACAAAATTACCCTGTTTCTGGAGGAGGTTGGCTTACCTTACCGTATCCATCGCGTAAATATCAGCGCTGGCGACCAGTTCAAGCCGGACTTTCTGAGCATTTCACCCAACAACAAAATCCCGGCGATTGTCGATCAGCAACCGGTTGACGGCGGTGCGCCTATCAGCCTGTTCGAATCCGGCGAAATCCTGCTGTATCTGGCGGAGAAAACCGGCAAGTTGCTGAGCAAAGGGCTGCGTGAGCGCGCCGCCACGCTGCAATGGTTGTTCTGGCAGGTGGCGGGCTTTGGGCCCATGCTCGGGCAGAACCATCATTTCAACCATTACGCGCCGCAGCCGGTGCCTTACGCCATCGAACGTTACCATCTGGAAACCAAGCGCCTGTATGGCGTGCTGGAAGCCGAATTGCAAAAGCATCCGTACCTGGGCGGCGACAATTACAGCATTGCCGATATCGCCACCTATCCCTGGGTGGTTTCGCATCCGCGCCAGCGCATTGATCTGGCGGATTATCCGGCAGTGCGCAACTGGTTCGAACGCATCAGCAACCGCCCGGCGACCGGGCGCGCCTACAAGCTGGCCGAACAGGGTTAACCGTCCGACTCCCCGGCTTCCGGGGAGTTTCCTCCAGCTCGTTATCTTTTCCCTACTTTCCGTGTATTCTGAGCGCCAATAATCAGACCTGTGGAGATTCTCTGATGTCATTTAGTCAACCCGACGCCATTATTCGTATCAAAAATCTGCGGTTGCGTACTTTCATCGGTATCAAGGAAGAAGAAATCAACAACCGCCAGGACGTCCTGATTAACGTAGCCATCCACTACCCGGCGGATAAGGCGCGCAATAGCGAAAACATCGACGACGCGCTCAACTACCGCACCATTACCAAAGCGATCATCCGCCATGTTGAAGATAACCGCTTCGCTCTGCTGGAAAAATTAACTCAGGATGTGCTCGATATCGTGAAAGAACATGCCTGGGTAACCTATGCTGAAGTAGAGATCGATAAACTACTGGCCCTGCGTTATGCCGACTCGGTTTCCATGACCATGAGTTATCGCCGGGGCTGAAACAATAGCGTATCAGGGAGGTTGACCATGCGGATCCTGATCACCGGCGCCACAGGATTGATAGGGAGCAGCCTGACGCAGCGGCTGCTGGGTCTGTCTCACTCAATTACGGTACTGACCCGTGACGTACAACGTGCGCATGAACGGTTTGGCGAACAAGTCAGCTACTGGTCAACGTTGCAAGACCAAACGTCGCTGGATGGCTTTGACGCCGTGATCAACCTGGCCGGTGAGCCTATCGCCGATAAACGCTGGAGCAAGGCGCAGAAAGAGCGCCTGTGCCACAGCCGTTGGGATCTGACCGAACGGTTAGCGGCGCTGATTAACGCCGGCAGCTCGCCGCCCGGCGTGCTGATTTCCGGTTCCGCCGCAGGCTACTATGGCGATCAAGGCCAGGCAGTGGTCACCGAAGATGAAGCTCCGCATGACGAATTCACCCATCAGCTCTGCCAACGGTGGGAATCCCTGGCGCTGCAAGCGCAAAGCGACGCGACCCGAGTCTGTCTGCTGCGCACCGGCGTGGTGCTGGCAAGCAAAGGCGGAGCACTGGCGAAAATGGTGCCGCCGTTCCGTCTGGGGCTGGGCGGGCCGATAGGCAATGGTCGCCAATATCTGCCCTGGATACATCTGGACGACATGGTCAACGGCATACTTTATTTGCTGGAACACGCCACCCTGCAGGGCCCCTTCAATATGGTCGCCCCCTACCCGGTACATAACGAGCAATTCGCAGCCCAACTCGCCAACGTGCTCGATCGCCCGGCGTTTTTGCGCGTGCCGGCATTTGCCATGCGTTTACTGATGGGGGAAGCGGCGGTGCTGGTCCTCGGCGGTCAACGGGCGGTGCCAAGACGGCTGGAGGAGGCGGGGTTCAGTTTCCGTTTTCTGGAGCTGGAACAGGCGCTGGATGACGTTATCAATCAACGGAACGACGCCCGCTGAGGGGAATGCCGGGGCCCGACGGAGCAGGGTCCCGGCAACCGATTATTTTAAAGCGCCGGAAAGAAACTGCTGCAGGCGCGGGCTTTTTGGATTGCCAAACAGCTCAGCCGGCGGCCCCTGCTCTTCAATAAGTCCCTTATGCAGGAAAATCACGTGGCTTGAAACGTGGCGCGCAAATTCCATCTCGTGCGTCACCACCACCATGGTTTTCCCCTCTTCAGCCAGCTTCTGCATAATGCGCAGTACTTCCCCCACCAGCTCCGGATCCAGTGCCGACGTCGGTTCATCAAACAACAGCACCTCCGGTTCCATCGCCAACGCACGGGCGATGGACACGCGCTGCTGCTGGCCACCCGACAGATGCACCGGGTATTTGCCGCGCGCGCGTTCGTCGATACCCACCTTATCCAGATAGCGCACCGCGCGCTCGCGCGCTTCGGCCTTGCTCAACCCCAGCACCTGCACCGGCGCTTCCATCACGTTCTCCAGCACCGTCATGTGGCTCCACAGGTTAAAGTGCTGGAACACCATGGTCAGACGAGTACGCAGCAATTGCAGCTGTTTCTTGTCAAACACCTTCAGTTGGCCGTCCTTGTCGCGCACCATGCGAATATCTTCATTATTCAGGCTGATGGAGCCTTCGCTGGGTTTCTCCAGGAAGTTAATGCAGCGTAAAAAGGTGCTTTTACCGGACCCCGAAGAGCCAATAATGCTAATCACATCCCCTGCATTCGCCGCCAGTGACACGCCTTTCAGCACCTCGTGTTCCCCATAACGCTTATGCAGTTCAGTGACGGCTAATTTATTTTCAGACATGGTTTTTCCCCGTCATTATCAGTGATTAACGTGCGCCATCCAGCGTTTTTCGGCCTTGCGGAACAGGCTGATCAACACGTAGGAGATCGCCAGATACAGCACCGCCGCGATGCCGAAAGCGTAGAACGGCTGATAGGTCGCCGCGTTGATATCTCGCGCTATCTTCAACAGATCCGGCACGGTGGCGGTAAACGCCAGAGCCGTGGAGTGCAGCATCAGGATCACTTCGTTGCTGTACGCCGGCAGCGCGGTGCGCAGCGCCGAAGGCAAAATGATGCAGCGGTACATTTTGAAGCGAGAGAACCCATAGGCGCTGCCCGCCTCAATTTCACCGTGCGGCACCGCGCGGATCGCCCCGGCGAAGATCTCGGTGGTATAGGCGCAGGTATTCAGCGTCAGTGCCAGAATGGTGCAGTTAAGCCCGCTGCGGAAGAACGCGTTGAGGAAATCCGTGCCCCGCACGATCTCCAGGCTATACATCCCCGAATAAAACACCAACAGCTGCACATACAGCGGCGTACCGCGGAATATGTAGGTGTAGAGCCACACAGGAAAACGCACCCAGGAGATTGAGGAAACGCGCGCCACCGCCATAGGTATCGCCAGCAAGCCGCCCATCACCACCGATGAGATCAGCAGCCACAGCGTGACCGCCACACCGGTGAAACGGTAGCCGTCGCTCCACAGCAACGATTGCCAATACTGTTGCAAAATCTCGATCATAATTCGGCCCTCTTGACGCCCAATGAATAACGCCGTTCAAGCCACAACAACACGCCATTGGAAACGGTGGTAAAAATCAGGTAAACCACGCCGGCCACTATCGCAAAGAAGAATGGCTGATAGGTGCCTTTGCCGGCCAATTGAGTGGCCTTCACCACGTCGTTAAGACCCAGAATCGACACCAGCGCCGTCGCCTTGAGGATCACCTGCCAGTTGTTGCCGATGCCCGGCAGGGCAAAACGCATCATTGCAGGGAACAAAATGCGGCGGAAAATCTGTGAGCCTGAAAAACCGTAGGCAGTAGCCGCCTCGATCTGCCCCTTCGGCACCGCCATATAAGCGCCGCGAAAGGTTTCCGTGAAATAGGCACCATAGATAAAACCGAGGGTGATAATCCCCGCGCTGAGCGGATCGATATCAATTTGCGAAAAGCCGAGCAGTTCTGTGAGGTTGTTCAGCGCAATCTGCAGGCCGTAGAAAATCAGCAGCATCAGCACCAAATCAGGCACGCCGCGGATCAGCGTGGTATAGGCACCAAACAGCGTAGAAAGCAGGCGGTTATGGGAAAGCTTGCCGCCGGCACCGATCAAACCAATCACCAGCGCCAGCAGTACGGAACTGAGGGCCAGTTCCAGCGTCACCAGAGCGCCCTCAAATATCAATTGGGAATAGCCTTGCAGCATCTACTTCACCCTGTCGTCATTGGAGCCCGAACCATCGGGGCCAGCAAGCTGACCCCGTAGTCACACCATGGAACGGTACGTGGGATTAACCGCCGTAGACGTCAAAATCGAAGTATTTTTTCGCAAACTTGTCGTAAGTGCCGTCTTTGCGCATGTCGGCAAAGGCTTTATCCAGCGCCGCCTTCAGTTCGGTATCGGTCTTGCGCAGCCCCATACCTGTGCCCACGCCAAAGAACTTGTCATCCTTCACCGATTCGCCGGCGAAAGCGTAATCCTTGCCCGGAGGCTGCTTCAGGAAGCCGTCGCTGCCCGCCACTTCATCCTGGAAAGCGGCATCAATGCGGCCGGATGCCAGGTCGGCGTACACCAGGTCCTGGTTCTGGTAAGGCACCACGGTGATGCCCTTAGGCTGCCACATGGCGTTCGCGTAGGCTTCCTGGGTAGTGCCCTGCAGCACGCCCACGCTCTTGCCTTTCAGCGCATCCACCGTTGGCAGCAGCTTCGAGCCTTTCGGCGCGATCAGGCGGGCGTTAGCGGCGTACAGCTTGTCGGTAAAGGCAATTTCCTGCTGGCGTTTTTCGGTGATCGACAAAGAAGAGATGATGGCGTCAATTTTCTTCGCCTTCAGAGAGGGGATCAGCGCGTCAAAATCGCTTTCCACAAAGGTACATTGGGTATTTATGCGTTTGCACAGCTCTTTGGCCAGATCGATATCAAAGCCGACCAACTCACCTTTGGCATTTTTGGATTCAAATGGTGCATAGGTCGGATCGGTACCTATCTTCAGCGTCGATGGTAGCGCGGCAAATGCGCTGCTTACTGCGCTCAAAGCCAAGACTAAAGGAAGAACCTTAACCAGCTTTTTCATAAATTACCCTCAAATTGATTTTTTTGATGCCACTGCGGGCATTACTTTCCCACCAAATCAATTTGCAGTAATCGTGCCACATTTGTTGCTGTAGGCGGAGGGAACGGCTCCGGCCTTCACAAAACTGTTTCCTGGGACGATAACCGCAAAAATAAATCGGCCAGTCAGGGCCGCGTCACGGGCAATGACAAAATGCCAGAGCCTTGAAACAGTGAACGTGATGGAGTGGGATCATTATGGTGCATGTGCCGCCCTAATTCAGTGCGGTGTTGCACAAATGTGCCAAATTGGGGATAAATTTGTTAATTGGAGCCTTGCCAGCGGGTGAACAAATCTTTCGGTAATTCAATGTCGAACTGATCCACCACCCGATTCACGGTTTGATCGATGATGTCATCGACGCTTTTCGGTTGGTGATAAAAAGCCGGTACCGGTGGCATGATCACCGCGCCCATTTCCGCAGCCTGCGTCATCAGGCGTAAATGGCCTATATGCAACGGGGTTTCACGCACGCACAGCACCAGCCGGCGGCGCTCCTTCAGGACTACATCGGCGGCGCGCGTCAGCAGGCCGTCGCTATAGCTGTTGGCGATACCGGATAACGTCTTGATTGAGCAAGGTAAAATCACCATACCCAGGGTTTTGAACGAACCGGAAGAAATGCTGGCACCGATGTCGCGTGCGTCATGCACCACGTCAGCCAACGCCTGCACTTCACGCAGGCCAAGCTCGGTTTCCAGCGAAAGCGTTTGCCGCGCCGCGTTGCTCATCACCAAATGGGTTTCCACCTCTGCGACGTCGCGCAATGCCTGCAACAGGCGCACGCCGTAGATTGCGCCGCTGGCGCCGGAAATACCGATGATGAGTCGTTTCATAAAGCTGGCCTCTGCCGAAGAGAAAGTAGGATCAGGCAGACTTTGCCGGAATGGCGGTACATAAGCAAGTCGGGGGGAGGATAATGCACCGCGACAAACGCCGCGGTGCACCTTTTTGGCTAGCGCTTCGGCTTAACCTTCGTTATGCATTTCCAGATTTTCTGCTTCGGTCTGGCCACGCATCGCCTGGGCGTCGTCGTTACGCAACGATTCCAGATACTCGAGATAGTTCTGGTCTACGTCCTTGGTGACATAGATGCCGTTAAACACCGAGCATTCGAACTGGCTGATATCCGGGTTCTCTTCGCGCACCGCTTCGATCAGATCGTCCAGATCCTGGAAGATCAGGCCGTCGGCACCGATGATTTGGCGGATTTCATCCACTTCACGGCCGTGGGCAATCAGCTCGTTGGCACTCGGCATGTCAATGCCGTACACGTTCGGGAAACGAATTTCCGGCGCAGCCGAAGCCAGATAAACGCGTTTCGCCCCGGCGTCACGCGCCATTTCAACGATCTGCTCGGACGTGGTACCACGGACGATAGAGTCATCCACCAGCAGCACGTTCTTGTCGCGGAACTCGGCGCGGTTGGCGTTCAGCTTGCGGCGTACCGACTTACGACGCGCCTGCTGGCCCGGCATGATGAAGGTACGGCCGACATAGCGGTTCTTCACAAAGCCCTGGCGATACGGCTTACCCAGGATACGCGCGATTTCCAACGCGATATCGCAGGACGTTTCCGGGATCGGGATCACCACGTCGATGTCCAAATCTTCCCATTCACGGGCAATCTTCTCACCCAGCTTCTGCCCCATGCGCACACGGGCGCTGTAGACCGAAATCTTGTCCATAAAGGAATCTGGGCGTGCGAAGTAGACGTATTCGAACAGGCACGGGTTGGTTTTCGGGTTCTCTGCGCACTGGCGGGTGAACAGTTGGCCTTTCTCAGTGATGTACACCGCTTCGCCCGGCGCCACATCGCGCAGGAACTCGAAGCCCAACGTATCCAGCGCTACGCTCTCGGAAGCCACCATATACTCGTTACGGCCATCTTCCAGCGTGCGTTTGCCGATCACCAACGGGCGGATGCCGTTCGGGTCGCGGAATGCCAGCAGACCGTGGCCGATGATCATCGCCACGCAGGCGTAAGCGCCACGCAATTGCTGATGCATGCCGGCAACGGCGGTGAAAATGTTGTCTGACTCCAGCGGATAATCCTGGAAGCGGTCCAGCTCACTGGCCAGTACGTTCAGCAGGATCTCGGAATCGGAGGTGGTGTTGATATGGCGACGACCGCTTTCAAACAGCGATTGGCGCAGCTCATGGGCGTTGGTCAGGTTGCCGTTATGGGCCAGCGTGAGGCCGAACGGCGAGTTTACATAGAATGGTTGAGCCTCTGAGGCACTGGAGCTGCCAGCCGTCGGGTAGCGCACATGGCCAATACCCATGTTGCCCTGCAAGCGCTGCATATGGCGTGCCTCAAACACATCCTTCACCAGACCATTTGCTTTACGCAGACGGAACCCGTTGTGGGCATCTATGGTGACGATGCCTGCGGCATCCTGGCCACGGTGCTGAAGCACCATCAACGCATCATAAATCGACTGGTTTACCGGCATAAAACCGGCGATACCGACAATACCGCACATGTTGTCTTTTCCTCATCAGCGCTACCGCCCCGGTAAATGGGTCGGTAAGAAACTCGACGTGCTCTGCAGGTAGTCAAAGAACCACCTGATGATATAACTGAACTGGGGAATGAGCTGTGACTGTTTCCAGTCGTCACTTTGCGAGAAGCCGGTAAAGGTATCCAGGAAAAACAGCATCGCCGAAACGATCAACACGCCGCGCAGTGCGCCGAAACAGACGCCCAGCACCCGGTCGGTGCCTGATAACCCGGTTTTCTCTACCAGTGAGCTAATCACATAGTTGACAATGGCTCCTACGATCAGGGTCGCGATAAACAAGATGGCAATCGCGATGCCGTTTCGCACCAGTTCATCTTCAAAACGAGTGAAGTAGACCGCAAGGTAAGAGTAGAAATGGCTGGCAACAAAAAACGCACATCCCCATGTCACAAGTGACAATGCTTCGCGAACAAACCCTCGGATCAGGCTCACCAGAGCCGAAAATCCAATCACCGCTATAATGACGTAATCAATCCAGACCATGAACTATTCCAATGATGAATCGCCCCTGCATCCAATTCGCGGCGAATTCTAACAGAAAAAGAAAACGTTTGCGTAGGGGATTTCCTAGCACGTTACAAATAAAAAACGGCGATAAAAAAATTCCCAATCGCCGCACCTACATAGGCCGTTTTGCCTGTGAAAGGCACATTTTTAATAGTGATTACACCAGCACTCATCGATTCAGGGGCACAGCATGCTGTGCCCCAATTCTGTCAACGTGTGCCGTAGGGCTTCACCTGGCCGCTCAAACCGCTGATGGAGTTCAGCGTAGACAGCGAGGACTGCAGCTTCTGTTTCGAGGCGTCCGGGCCAACGTAGATCCGGGTGATCTGCCCCTGTACCGGCGTTGACGGCACGGTGAAGGCGCGATAGCCGGACAGCCTGAGCGACGCCACGACCTCATTCACCTTGGCGGCGTTTTTCAGTGCACCCAGTTGCACCACATAAGCCTGCCCTGCCGGCGCTTTCTCTTCTGCGGCCGGTTTCGGTTCTGGCTTAGGTTCTGGTTTAGGTTCCGGTTTAGGTTCTGGCTTCGGCTCAACTTTGGGCTCAGCTTTAACCTCCGGAACAACCTCAGGCTTCGGCTGAACAACCGGTTTCGGCTGCTGCACCGGCTTTGGCTTCACTTCCACCGGCTTGGTTTCAACCGGTTTTGGCTTCACTTCCACCGGTTTGGTTTCGACCGGCTTCGGTTTCGGCTGTTGCACCGGGCGAGTTTCGACCGGCGGCGCGACCTGAACCGGCTGTTGCGCCGTCTGGCGTACGGCCTGCTGCGAGGCCGCTTCGTTCGCCGCCTGCTGCTCGACCAGTGCGCCCGCCCCTTCCGGCGGCTGCGCCGGCAAAGACTGGGTTACCGGCGGCACCACGTCGTTTTCTTCCACGTCACCCGGTTTCGGCACCAAGGGAATGGCCGCGAACTCATCCTCGTAATGTTTCTTTTTTCCATCCAGCAGCCCTGGCAGGATGATGACCCCCAGCGCGACCAGAATAACGGTTCCTACCAATCGGTTTTGAAATTTGCTTGCCACTCACACTCCCCGCATCTCGTCTAACGCCGCCATCACGTGCGCAACGGTGTGGAACGATCCACAGACGATCACAATATCCTGAATATCAGCGTCCTGCATAGCCTGACGCCAGGCAGTTTCGACATCGGCAAACTGCCGCGGTTCCGTCAAATGTTGCGCCAGCGATTCAACGCTGGCTCCACGCGGCCCTTCCAGCGGCGCGCAATACCATTCATCCACTTGCTCGCTCAGGCAAGCCAGCGTGCCGGCGATGTCTTTATCCGACAGCATGCCCACCACGGCGCGCACCTTGCCGCCCTTGCGCGGCAATTTCGCCAAACGCCCGGCCAGATAGCCTGCGGCGTGCGGATTATGCGCCACGTCCAGGATCAGCATCGGATCCTGTCGCACAATCTGGAAGCGCCCAGGCAGCGTCGCCTGCTGCAGGCCGGTGAAGATCGCCCGCTCATCGATTTCCAACGCGGAATAGTGCAACGCCGCCAGCGCGGTCGCGGCATTGGCTAGCGGGACGTTGGGCATCGGCAGGTCGGTCAGCAGCGTGCCGCCGCCTTCCCACTGCCAGCGTTCGCCCTGTTCGCTGAAAGTCCAGGCTTCGCCACGGCGATACAGCGTCGCGCCCAGCTTTTCCGCCACCTCGCGAATGGTGTCAGGCATATCCGGCTCGCCTACCACCGCCGGCTTGCCGCCGCGGAAAATCCCGGCCTTCTCACGGCCGATGCTTTCGCGATCGTTGCCCAACCAGTCGGTATGATCCAGCGCGATACTGGTGACCACCGCCACGCTCGGATCGACGATGTTGGTCGCATCCAGCCGGCCGCCAAGGCCAACTTCCAGGATCACCACGTCAAGCTTAGCCTGTTTGAACAGTTGCAGCGCCGACAGGGTGCCAAATTCGAAATAGGTCAGTGAGGTTTCACCCCGGCCCGCCTCAATGGCGGCGAACGAACGACAGTGCTCCGTTTCGCTCAGTTCGTCGCCCTGAATGCGCACCCGTTCGGTATAGCGCACCAGATGCGGCGAGCTGTAAACGCCAACGCGCAGACCGGCCGCCATCAAAATGGCTTCCAGAGTCCGGCAAGTCGTGCCTTTGCCGTTGGTACCGGCAACGGTGAACACCGTCGGTGCGGGAGTGAGTAAATCAAGATGCGCCGCAACGCGCTGTACGCGTTCCAGGCCAAGTTCGATCGCCTGGCTGTGCAGACGTTCAAGATAATAAAGCCACGAGCTCAATGGCGACGTGGCTTGGGGAATTTGGTGGTTTTGCATGAGTCCCATCACTGATTGGGTTCATTGATCCATCAGGGCACCACCCTCACCGCGGTAAAGGCGATGCTCTCCGTAACACCCGTCACCTTTCAAGTTGCAGCGAATTGACCGCAACGTGAAATTCATAGGGCATATCAGCCGGCATTTAGCCACAAAATGACGGCTGAACCCCGCGCGGGCTTGCACCTGCGCGGGTGATTTATTGGCCTCAGGCGTCGGCCTGATTTTCCTGTGCGACTACCGGCTCTGCCTCATCGAAATGCGGCTGCGGCTGGTTGGTCAGCTTGGAAAGGATACTCGCCAGAGTGCGGCGCATTTCCGGACGGCGCACGATCATGTCGATGGCGCCTTTTTCAATCAGGAACTCACTGCGCTGGAAGCCCGGCGGCAGTTTTTCACGCACGGTCTGCTCGATAACGCGCGGGCCGGCAAAGCCGATCAACGCTTTCGGCTCGGCGATGTTGATATCGCCCAGCATCGCCAGACTGGCGGAAACGCCGCCCATGGTCGGGTCGGTCAGTACCGAAATGTACGGCAGACCACGTTCCTGCAGTTTCGCCAGCGCTGCGCTGGTCTTCGCCATTTGCATCAGCGACATCAACGCTTCCTGCATACGCGCACCGCCACTGGCTGAGAAACACACCAGTGGGCAGTTGTCTTCCAGCGCCTGTTCAACCGCGCGCACGAAACGTGCACCGACCACGGAAGACATGGAACCGCCGATAAAAGCAAATTCGAAAGAAGCGGCGACAATCGGCATGCCGTACAGCGTGCCTTTCATCACGACCAACGCATCTTTCTCGCCGGTCGCTTTCTGTGCGGCAACCAGGCGATCTTTATACTTTTTGGAATCCTTGAACTTCAGAACATCTTTCGGCTCCAGTTCGCTGCCCAGTTCTACCTCACTGCCCTCGTCAAGCAGGGTATGCAGGCGCATGCGCGCAGTCATGCGCATGTGGTGGTCGCACTTAGGACACACTTCCAGATTACGTTCCAGCTCGGCGCGATAGAGAACCTGACCGCAGCTGTCACATTTAGTCCAGACCCCTTCAGGAATGCTCGCCTTACGGGTTTGTGTAATATTGCTCTTGTTAAGAATTCGTTCAATCCAGCTCATCGATGACCTTTCTGTTTGAACCTGGCACATGCCAGTCCGCTGTTCATGCTTTAACAATCCCCCCGCAGACAGACCCAATGAAAAAGTGCCCGAGTGAAACGCGACAAACACGTGACCGAGGCACTGGATTCAGGGTTTGTTCGCAGGAACAGACCATAAATGTCGCTCATTAAACCATATCGGCCCGACACTGTGGATAAAAAACTGGTCGAACCGACAGGTTAAGCGATGTTTTTACTGTTTTTGCTGGCGGGCAGCCGCGCGCTTATGGCGCCAGATTTCAATGATGCCCGGCAAAATTGAAACCAGGATGATCGCTACGATCAACAGTTTCAGGTTTTCCTGCACGATCGGCAAATCACCGAAAAGGTAGCCAGCATAAGTGAAGAGCAGCACCCAAACCAGCGCGCCAATCACGTTGTAGGCAGCAAAATGACGGTAGGACATCTTCCCCATACCGGCGACGAACGGCGCAAATGTACGCACGATCGGCACAAATCGCGCCAGAATAATCGTTTTCCCACCGTGTTTTTCATAAAACTGATGGGTTTTATCCAGATAGCTGCGGCGGAAAATTTTCGAATTCGGGTTACTGAACAGCTTATCGCCGAACAGCCGACCAATAGTATAGTTCACCGCGTCACCGAGGATCGCAGCCCCGATCATCAGCGCAACCATGGTATGCACATTCAGATCGTTAGTCGGCAGCGCCGCCAGCGCACCGGCGACAAACAGCAGAGAATCCCCCGGCAGGAAAGGCGTAACCACCAGCCCGGTTTCGCAAAACAGGATCAGGAACAAAATGGCATAGACCCACATGCCGTATTGCGCGACCAGTTCGGCCAAATGCACGTCAATATGCAAAATAAAATCAATCACAAACTTGATGATGTCCATAGATTCTCTCTTTTTACCGGGTGTCTCACCCACCCGGCAGATGTACAAGGGAGCAACGCGTCGGGCGCGCCGGCGTCTATACCCGTCGCCTTTCAAGCTGCAGCGTTGTTACCTGCACTAACTCATCTCAGTTGCTTGACTTTAGTAAGCGCCTGGATGAGTGAGCTGGGCGCCTAGCTGCAACTCGAAATTCATAGGGTACGATTGTTTAATCGTCGGGTAAAAACAGCGGCCCCATTGGTGGCCGGGGCAAACCAAAATGCTCAGGATAATCGACGGAAACCAAATACAACCCTTCGGCACGCGCCGTCGCCGCAGCCAGATTCCGATCCTTCAGCGCCAGCAGTTCGGCCATCCAGTTCTCATTCTGATTGCCGCAGCCGATTTCCATCAGGCTGCCGACAATGTTGCGCACCATATGGTGCACAAAGGCATTCGCCTTAATATCTACCACGATATACTCGCCGTAGCGCGTAACCTTAACGTGTTTTACGTTACGCCATGGCGTGCGCGACTGACACTGCACGGCGCGGAACGACGTAAAATCGTTCTCGCCCAGCAACGCCTGCGCCGCCCTTTCCATCCGTTCGGCATCCAGCGGGTGATAAAAATGGGTCATCCCCTGCTGCAACACCGCCGGGCGGTAGCGGTGGTTATAAATAATGTAGCGGTAACGACGCGCGGTGGCGCTGAAACGCGCATGGAAATCCTCGGCCACGCCGGTCACCCAACGCACCGCAATATCCGGCGGCAAGTGAGTATTGACTCCCATCGTCCAGGCGGCGTCCTTGCGCTGCGCGGTGGTTTCAAAATGCACCACCTGGCCGGTAGCGTGCACGCCGGCGTCGGTACGACCGGCGCACAATACGGCAATCGGCGCATTCGCCACCTTGCTCAACGCCAGTTCCAGACAGGCCTGCACGCTGGCGACTTCCTGCTGACGCTGCCAGCCGTAATAACGGCTGCCGTCATATTCAATCCCCAGCGCGATTTTTAACCTCGGCTGGGTGGGCGAGACAACGTCAGACATCAGTACATCTGCTCCTGCACCAGACGCTCTGCGGTTTCGATAGCCATCAACGCGCCGCCGAAGCGCACGTTATCCGCCACCGACCAGAACTGCAGGATTTCAGGAATGCCGTAGTCATTGCGCAAGCAGCCGACGCTCAACGCATCGCTGCCGGACGCTTCCGTTACCTGAGTCGGGTAGTCGTCTTCTTCGCTCAGTTGGATATCATCCACCTGCTCCAGCTCGCTGCGCGCTTCTTCGGCAGACATCGGGCGCAGCGCTTCCAGGTGAACCACTTGCGCGTGGCCGTAAAACACCGGCGACTGTACGCAGCTCACGGAAATCGGCAGCCCTTCGTCCTGCAGAACCTTACGCACCTGATCGACAATCAAACGTTCTTCGCGCACGCTGCCCTGCTCGTCGGCCAGCAAAGGTAACAGGTTGAACGCCAGTTGCTTGGCGAAAACGCCCGGCTCAGCCGGAATGCCGTTCAGCAAGCGCGCGCTCTGGCCGGCCAGATCGTCCACCGCCACTTTGCCGCGTGCCGATACCGACATCAGGGTGGTGACGTGCAGACGGGAAAGCCCGGCCTGTTCGGTCAAGGGTTTGATCGCCGTCAGCAGTTGGCTGACCATGCTGTCGGCCACGGCGACAATATTACGGTTGCGGTAGTCGGCCAGCACCTGCGGGTTAACGCCAGGCACCACCAGCGGTACATCCGGCTCCAGCGCAAACAGGCCGCTGGTGTCGATCACCAGGCAACCCATGTTGCCGGCTTCTTCCGCATAGCGGGCCGCCGCCTCGGTACCGGCGACAAAGAACGCCAGTTGCGCCTGCGACCAGTCAAATTCTTCCGCTTTTTGCACCAGCACCGACTTGCCGTTGAAGCGTACCGTTGCCCCGGCGCCGCGTTCACTGGCCAAAGGATAGAGTTCGCCCACCGGGAACTGGCGTTCCTGTAATAATTCCAGCAACGCTTCACCTACCGCGCCAGTGGCGCCAAGCAGAGCGATATTCCAGCCGTCAGACATTGGGTTTCTCCAGAGTATTCATTTAAAAAGCAGACGGGCAGTGTTGCCACCGCCCGATAATCCTTTGCCGCCTATTATAGCGGCGATTGCTTAAGGCAACCTTACGTATTGGGCCGATGCCTTTTTGGCAAGGGACCGGCATGCAGGCCCCTTACAGCACGCTGAAGCCCAGCTTGTGCAGCAGTTCCGCACTGGCGCTGTCATTGCACTGGACGCGCAATGAGGACCATTCACGGCGCTCCTGATAATGCTTGCGCAGGCGATCAAACTCGCCCGGTTGCCCAGCCACTTTACGCAGCGGCGCATCATCGCGGCGCACATCATACACCAAGTGCATCAATCGTTTTAATTTGCCTTCATCCAGCGGCCCGTTCAACTGGATCTGGCTGAACTCCGGCACCGGCAGCAGCGAGGCCAGCTCAATCTGCTGTGGCTGCCCCACGTGGCGGCTGAAGGCCTCGAACACTTGAGTGGTGCCCCGCGCCTTGCCTTCCAGCGTGTAACCGGCGATATGCGCGGTGCCAATATCCACCCGTGCCAGCAGTGGTAATGAAAGCTCCGGTTCCGGTTCCCAAACGTCCAGCACCGTGCTCAGCTTTTTGCCTTTTTCCAGCGCCTGCAGCAATGCGGCGTTATCCACCACCTCGCCACGGCAGGCATTGATCAGGATACGGTTGTCGGGCAGCGCCGCCAGCAACTCGGCGTCAACCAAGTGCAGCGAGTGATAGGGACCGGATTTATTCAGCGGCGTATGGAACGTCAGCACGTCGGCTTCCGCCACCAGTTTTTCCAGCGGCCAGAACTCACCGACGTCACCACGCTCTGCGCGCGGCGGATCGCACAGCAGCGTACGTATACCCAAGGCTTTAAGGCGGGCATCCAGGCGCGAACCTACGTTGCCCACACCAATAATGCCGACGGTTTTGTCGCGCAACTGAAAACCGTCGCGTTCGGCCAGCAGCATCAGCGCAGAGAACACATATTCCACCACCGCAATGGCGTTACAGCCTGGCGCTGCGGAAAACCCGATGCCCTGCTGTTTCAGCCAGGCATCATCCACATGGTCAGTACCGGCGGTGGCGGTGCCGACAAAACCGATGCGAGTACCGGCCAGCAAATCTTCATTCACTTTAGTCACCGAGCGCACCATCAGCGCATCGGCATCCACCAGCGCATCACGCGGGATCGGGCGGCCAGGCACCGCCTGCACGTCCCCCAAACGACTGAACAATTCAGCCGCGTACGGCATATTTTCATCAACCAGGATTTTCACTTGTTGCTCCGACGGTTTACGACTATTTATCCCCAAAATAATTGGCGTTGCATCAAGGCGGCAAGAGCAGGAGTCCCCAGGAGCTTACTCAAGTAAGTGACTGGGGCGAGTGCTCGCAGCCAACACAGAGGCGGCGTCAAGTATGAAGAGGTTATCTGGGAAAGAGTGTGCCACCGAATCAGGCCCGGCGAAAGCGTTCGGGGGTGCTGCCGGCGATTTGCTGAAACATGACGATAAACGCCGAGGCCGAGCTGTATCCCACTTCCAGCGCAACGTTCTGCACGGTTTTGCCCTGTTCAAGCAGCGAAACGGCATGCAGGAAACGCAACCGCTGGCGCCATTCACTGAATGACATGCCCAGCTCTTGCTGGCAACGGCGTGACAGGGTGCGTTCAGTGGTATAGACCCGGGCGGCCCAGACGGCGAGCGAGGTGTTGTCCGACGGACAATGCTCCAGCGCTTCCAGCACCGGCGCCAGGAATTTATCGTCGGACGACGGCAAATAAGTTTGCTGGACCGGCGACAGATGCAGTTGATCGATCAGCGCCCGGCACAGACGCAAATCCTGCTTGCCTTGCGGGATATATTGCTTGCGTGCGTAAAAATCTTCGGCGATGGCGCGGAAAACCGGCGTCACGCTCACCAGGCAGGGGTCGGCCGGCAGCCCGACGCACAGCGACTGCATGATATCCACCATGCGGCACTGCGCCAGCCGCTGGTTGTAGCAGGAGTGCTCGATCCCCGCCGGCGCCCACAGCACAAATTCCGGCGGCGCCAGAAAACGTTGATTGCCGACCTTCATCACCATCACCCCGGCTTTCACCCACATCAGTTGCCCCCAACGGTGGCTGTGGGGCTGGAATTCCGTGCGGGCATTAAACTCCTCGCAACGAAACTGCACCGGGCGCGGTGCCGGGATCAAGGCTTCAGGAAAGTGACGGATTTCGGACATGGTTGCACACCGTGATTTGTCTTGTTGACACAAAATATTGTCTGGATATCGCTATATATAATAAACCGGACACGAGTAGACTAGCCAGCATGTCCGTCGTTATTGAGAATAATCATCGTGAATATGCTCTTCCCGCTGCTGGCGGTGCTGATCTGGTCGGTCAACGCCGTCGTCAGCAAACTCTCCGCCACCGCAATCGATCCGGCCGCCATCTCGTTTTACCGTTGGCTGCTGGCGCTGATCGTCCTGACCCCGTTCGTCTTACCCGGCGTGATCCGCAATTGGCGGGAGGTGCGCGCCAACGGGTGGAAATTGCTGATCCTCGGCCTGCTCGGCATGGTGCTGTACCAAAGCCTGGCCTACTATGCGGCGCACAGCGTCAGCGCGCTGTTTATGGGTATCATTGTGTCGCTGATCCCGCTGCTGACCATCCTGATCAGCATCGTACTGCTGCGCATTGCACCGACCGTCGGCGTGGCAATCGGCAGCGTGTTGTCCTTCGGCGGATTGATCTGGCTGGTCAGCGCCGGTCATCCAGGCCAGTTGCTGCAACATGGCATCGGCAAGGGCGAACTGATGATGTTCGCCGCCGCCGCTTCCTATGCGCTGTACGGCGTGCTGACCAAACGCTGGATGATTGCTCTGCCTAATTGGCAGGCGCTGTATGTGCAAATCCTGTTCGGTGTCGTGCTGTTGCTGCCCAACTTTCTGATGGCGCAGGATGTCGGGCTGAACAGCCAGAATATCCCGCTGGTGCTGTTTGCCGGCATCCCGGCTTCGATCATCGCGCCTTTCTTGTGGATCCAGGGCGTGATGCGTCTCGGGGCCAATACCGCGTCGATATTTATGAACCTGTCGCCGGTCTTTACCGCCGTCATTGCCGTGCTGTTCCTGCATGAACAGCTGCACAGTTACCATTTGATCGGCGGCGGCGTCACGCTGCTGGGCGTAATTTTGTCGCAGCGCCTGCGCACGCCGTTAGGGCGCAAGGCAAAAAGCCCAGCGGCCGAAGTAAAGTCCTAAGGCAACAGCTGAAAACGCACCCGCACCAGCAGGCCGCCCAGCGCGGCCGAGGTCAACAGCTCCGGGCGGGTGCCGTGATAGCGGGTAATGTCGCTGACCAGCGCCAGCCCCAGCCCGGCACCGGGCTGATCGCCCACGTTATCCAGCCGATGAAAGGGTTGCAGCGCCTGCGCAGTATCCTGCTGAGCAATGCCTGGGCCGTTATCTTCTATTTCCAGCACGCACTCCCCGGCCGGTTTATCGAGCGTCAGACGCGCGGTGACCACGCCCTGATTCGGCACGTACTTCAGCGCGTTATCCAGCAGATTGGCGCACAGCTCGGTGAGCAACAGCGTCTCACCGCCGACCCAGCATACCGACTCCCCTTCATAGCCTAAATCAATGCGCTTGCTGCGCGCCTGCGGCAGGCGCGAAAAACAGGCATCGCGCAGCACCTGCGCCAGATTCACCGGTTGCAGCTTGCGATCGGCATGATGTTCATGGGCTTTAAGCCGTGAGAGATAGAGTAGGCGATCGGTCAGCGCCACGGTGTTATCCAGCGTGACGCTCATCGCCGCCAGGCTTTCCCGCCACTGCTCCGGCTTATCGCTGGCCAGCGCCACCCCCACCTGAGTTTTCAGCACCGTCAGCGGCGTGCGCAGTTGATGAGAGGCGTCGGCGCTAAAACGCTCCTGACGCGCCACCATTACCCGCAGCCGTTCGATATAGCGGTTGAACGCCAGCAGCAGAGGCTGCATTTCCGACCAGGGCAACACCATCGGTAACGGCGTCAGTTCGCCCGGATCGCGCCGCAGCATGATGCCGGAAAGCTTGCGCATCGGCTTTAGCACTCGCTTGAGCAAGGCGAAGGCCAGGATCATCGTCAGCACCACTACGGTCCCTTGGCTGAGCAAGGCGGAAAGCATCATCTGCCGTGCCAGGTAACGGCGCGACTCCAGCGTTTCCGCCACCAGGATCGTCGCCATGCCCATGACGCCCGATTCATTGACCGGCTGGTACAGCGCAGCCACGCGGATCGGCCGGCCGCTGTATTCGGCGTCATAGAAATGCACCAGCGCCGGATACAGGCTGGAGCGCAGGATATGCGGCGGCATCGGCGGCAGATCGTCATAACCGGAGATGCTTTTGCCCTGCGGAGAGATCACTTCGTAATAGAGCTGATCGTTCATGTTGCGCTCAAAGCTGTCGAGCACCACGTAAGGCACATCCACTTCCAGGCGGCCGTTGCGCACCACCAGCCGCTCCGCCACGGTGCGCGCCGATGCCAGCAGCGTGCGATCGTAAGCCAGCGTGGCGGCATTCATGGCGCTGAAGTAATGGGTGTAAATGGAGATACCGCCCAGCGCCAGCAAGGGTAAACCGAAAAACAGCAGCAGTTGATAAAACAGGGAGCGCGGTGCGTTAAACCACCTCATTGCAGAGCTCCAGGCTGTAGCCCAGACCGCGCAGGGTGACGATCGCCACGTTGCTGCCCTGCAGCTTTTTCCGCAGCCGGTGCACGTACAGCTCAATACTCTCCGGATTGGCCTCGTCGGACAGGGTAAACACCTGTTCAAACAGCTGCTGTTTGGCGACCGGCCGGCCGCGCCGGTGGATCAGGGCGGTCAGCACCGCCAACTCACGCGGCGTTAGCGACAGCGGTTTATCGTCCAGTTGAAAATAGCCTTCATCGTGATAGGTCAGCGCGCCATATTGCAGCGCCTGCTGGGTAACGCCGACGCTGCGGCGCAGCAGCGCCCGAATGCGCGCTTCCAACTCATCGAGTTCAAAGGGTTTGGTGAGATAGTCATCGGCCCCCAGATTCAGCCCTTTGACCCGATCGGCAACGTCAGTTCTGGCGGTCAACAGCAACACCGGCAGGTCCTGGCCGCGCTTACGCAGGCGGGCCAGCAGATCCAGGCCATTCAGACGCGGCAGCGCTACGTCCAGCACCACCAGCGCATAGCGTTCGTTTAGCAACAGATGGTCGGCCGCCAACCCGTCCGGCGCGATGTCCACGGCAAAACCGGCGCCGGTCAGCGCTTTTTGCAACCAGTGGGATAACTCGGGATGGTCCTCTACCAATAACAGCCGCATTTTTCCATTCCATTGATTTATCTGTACAAGCAGGATGAATACAGCGCCATATCGTCAAGAGACGACGTATCGCTTATTAACACGTTTATAACAGCAGGATGGCATGGAAGGCGGCGTGATAGAAGGGTGGCGCAGAGCCCGTTTTGAGAGCTGGTACACAATTACGGTATAGAACAACGGGTGCCACCGGCACCCGGTTTATTTCAACATGGAAGCCCACTGTCGGCCAAGGCGATATCAAGCACCGGCCGCACTTTGGCCGGGCTGAACGGCGGAGAAACCAGCACAGAGCGATTGTTGGCGGCAAAAACGATATCCACGCCGGTGATGCAGGCGGTCATTTGGCAGGCATGTTTCTCGCCGTTGGCCGCAGAAAAATGCAGTTCAAAAACGCCGATCTCCGGGCGCAGGCGTTTTAGCCGACAATGCCCCGCCTCCCCAATCATTTCAGCATAGGCCGCCGGTAACATCTTGATAGCGCTCACCTTGGTACTGTCCCTGCCACCGAATAATTTCCCGAGTAAAAACATAATAATGCGTCCGTAATAATTTTATTTTTTATTATTTTACCCCAAGACCAACACAACAAAACTGACATTACACATGTTTTAAGCCCGGTTTACGGGCTGTTCTTGCCACGCCGCATGTGCTAGCGCACGGGCGGTTGGCCCCCAGACAGGAGACGCGTATCACATCTTGTAAACTTTCCCTTCGACTGAAAGGTAAATGAAAGGTTGTTGATTTAACAATTCAGCAACCCGTATCGGCGGGGATTCACACCGACAGAAAATACCTTGGGGAAAGCAATGAAAAAAATAATCACCCGTACTCTGACCGCAACCGCCCTGCTGCTGGCGGCCAATCAGGCCTTTGCCGTGGAAGCGCCGAAACGCACCGAATGCATCGCCCCCGCCAAGCCCGGCGGCGGTTTTGACCTGACCTGCAAACTGATTCAGGTGTCGCTGCAGGAAACCCAAGCCATCGACAAACCGATGCGCGTTACCTATATGCCCGGCGGCGTCGGCGCGGTGGCCTATAACGCCATCGTCGCCCAGCGCCCTGCGGAATTCGGCACCGTGGTCGCCTTCTCCGGTGGCTCCCTGCTCAACCTTTCGCAAGGGAAGTTCGGTCGGTACAACGTCGATGACGTGAAATGGCTGGCCGCCGTCGGTACCGACTACGGCATGATCGCCGTGCGCGCCGACTCGCCGTACAAAACCCTCAAAGACCTGATGAACGCCTTCCAGAAAGATCCCAACAGCGTGGTGTTCGGCGCGGGTGCTTCGATCGGTAGCCAAGACTGGATGAAAACCGCCCTGCTGGCGCGCGAGGTCGGGGTCGATCCTCACAAGATGCGCTACGTCGCGTTCGAAGGCGGTGGCGAACCGGTCACCGCGCTGCTCGGCAACCATATTCAGGCGGTGTCCGGCGATTTGAGTGAAATGGTGCCCTACCTGCAGGGTGACAAAATTCGCGTGCTGGCGGTGTACTCCGAACAGCGTCTGCCTGGCCAGTTAGCCGACGTGCCGACCGCCAAAGAACAGGGGTTCAATCTGATCTGGCCGATCATCCGCGGTTTCTATGTTGGCCCGAAGGTCAGCGAAGAGGAGTACCAGTGGTGGCTCGACACCTTCAAGAAAATGATGGCAACCGACGAATTCAAAAAGCAGCGCGACCTGCGTGGCCTGTTTGAATTCACCCTGGCTGGTAAGGAACTGGATGCCTACGTGAAAAACCAGGTCAATCAGTACCGCGAGCAGGCCAAAGTCTTTGGCCTGGCTAAATAACCGGGGGAATTACCATGAGCGATCGCATTTTTGCCGGTTTCTGGTTGCTGCTGTGCATCGGCGGCCTGTTTATCGGCTGGGGCATTCAGAGCGAATACAGCTATGAACCCTTGGGGCCGCGCCCCTTCCCGCTAGCCATCCTCAGCCTGATGTCGTTGTGCGCGGCACTGCTGCTGCTGAACAAACCGCAGGCCGTCGAATGGCCGCACAACAAAGTGATGCAACGCCTGTTGGTGCTGGTGATCACGCTGGTGCTGTACGCCTGGGGCTTCGAATGGCTGGGCTTTCCGCTGGCCACCGCCCTGCTGACCTTCAGCATTGGCCTGCTGTTCCAGGCCAGCCTGCTTGCGGCAGCGGTCTCCGGCGTGGTGATGGGCGTTGCGCTGTATTACGCCTTTGACCAATTACTCGACGTAACACTGCCACTCGGCGTTTGGCTGAGCTAACGGGGGCAATGATGGAAACCTGGATGTATTTAACCCAAGGGTTCGAGGTGGCGCTGGTGCCGCAGAACCTGATTATCGCGCTGATTGGTTGCTTCGTCGGCACCATTGTCGGCCTGCTGCCGGGGCTGGGGCCAATCAACGGAGTGGCTATCCTGCTGCCGCTGGCGTTTGCTCTCAAGCTGCCGGCCGAGTCCGCGCTGATCCTGCTGGCGACGGTCTATATCGGCTGCGAATACGGCGGCCGCATCTCGTCCATCCTGCTTAACGTACCCGGCGATGCGGCGGCGATCATGACCGCACTGGACGGCTACCCGATGGCGCAACAGGGCCGCGCCGGCGTGGCGTTGTCGATCTCGGCGGTCAGCTCTTTCGTCGGTTCCATGATCGCCATCGGCGGCATTATCCTGTTCGCCCCGTTGTTGGCGCGCTGGTCACTGGCGTTCGGCCCGGCGGAGTACTTTGCCCTGATGGTGTTCGCCATCGCCTGTCTGGGCAGCATGATGAGCCAAAACCCGCTGAAGTCGCTACTGGCAGCACTGATTGGCCTGGGGTTGGCGACGGTAGGCGTAGACGCCAATACCGGCGTTTACCGCTTCACCTTCGACAGCGTGCATCTCTCCGACGGCGTGCAGTTTATCGTGGTGGTGATCGGGTTGTTCTCGGTCAGTGAAATCCTGCTGATGCTGGAAAGCACCAGCGGCGGACAAAAGCTGGTGCGTAAAACCGGTCGCCTGTTGTTTAACCGCAAAGAGGCCGCCGAGTGCGTTGGCCCGACGCTGCGCTCTTCGGTGATCGGCTTCTTCGTCGGTATTCTGCCCGGTGCCGGTGCCACCATCGCCAGTGCCCTCACCTATATGACCGAAAAGAAAATCAGCGGCAACAGCGAGACCTTCGGCAAGGGGGATATTCGCGGCGTCGCGGCGCCGGAAGCCGCCAACAATGCTTCGGCCTGCGGCTCGTTCATTCCGATGCTGACGCTGGGCGTGCCGGGTTCGGGCACCACGGCGGTGATGATGGGCGCACTGACGCTGTACAACATCACGCCAGGCCCGGCGATGTTCACCGAGCAGCCGGACATTGTCTGGGGCCTGATCGCCGCATTGCTGATTGCCAACGTGATCCTGCTGATCATGAACCTGCCGCTGGTCGGCCTGTTTACCCGCATGTTAACCATCCCGCTGTGGTTCCTGGTACCGGCGATTGCCGCCGTGTCTGCGGTGGGCGTTTATGCGGTGCACAGCACCACCTTTGACCTGCTGTTGATGGTCGGGTTGGGGGTGTTCGGTTATATCTTGCGGAAAATGCACTTCCCGATGTCGCCGCTGATCCTGGGTTTCGTGCTGGGGGAAATGCTGGAACAGAACCTGCGCCGCGCGCTGTCTATCAGCAACGGGGATTTTGGCATTCTGTGGAGCAGCGGTATCGCGCAAACGCTGCTGGTATTGGCGGTAGCGGTGCTGGTGTTGCCGCTGTTGCTGCGTATAGTGCGAAAACGCCGCACGGTGGAAGAAACGGCGAAGGCCGAGTAAATAAAATGGGCGGGGATATTACCCCGCCCTTTTCAGTTTTAACGCTTAATGTCGTTTATCGCCCGTTCCAGGGCGGCAATATCATTATCGGCCAGCCAAGGTTGCACGCGGGCAAAATCCTCCGCCGACAAGTCATAAATGCGCAACGCGAGCAGCCGTGCGATCGTCTCCGGAGCAAATCGCAGCTTGATCGGCCGCGCCGGGTTGCCGCCCACGATGGCGTAAGGTTCGACATCCGCAGTCACTATGCTGCCTGCAGCCACCACCGCCCCTTCGCCAATAGTGACGCCCGGCATCAGCATCGCCCGCATGCCTATCCAGCAGCCGTCGCCCAACCGGGTATCGCCCTTCGGTTGATAAGCTGCCTGGATGCTCTCCATAAACGGGTACAGGCTCAGCCAATCGATACGGTGCGTATGATTGCCGCCCATCAGGATCACCGCCTCGGCGGCTATGCAGACATAATCACCGATCAGCAATTTGTCTATCGGCCCCAACGGCTGCCACTGTTGGCTGACCGCGTCGCCGTGTAAATAACGCACGACGGAGCGTTCGAAGCCGCTATCCCAGCAGTCGCTGTAATAGCTGTGGGTTCCCTTGACGATAATATTGGGATTGGTCACCGCTTGGTGCAGCAGTTCTGTTTTGGACCAGTGTTTTTCAGACATGGCGCTTTCTCTTTTGCTGGTTGCAAGAGCCACGGAACGAGATCTGTGGCCGTGTTTTCGTTCACCCAACACGGCCTGTTTAAGCGATGATCGCCTTTTTTAATCTTGGATTGTCAGTCATGATTGCCCCTCCAGCGAGGCATTAAGGGTAACAAATCAGGCCTGAGCCGTCTTCGTCTTCAGCATCAACACCCCACCCATCACCAGCGCGCTGCCCAGCAGTTGCAACTGGTTCATGTTTTCCCCCAGCAGGAAATAGGCAATGACCGCCGTGAACACCAACTCCAGCGACAAAATCAGGTTTGCAACCGCCAGCGGCAACGTCTTCAGGCTGATATTGTACAGGCCAAACCCCAGCAGCGTCGGCCCGGCGGCCAGGATCACCAGCAACAGCCAGCCGCTCCACTCAATGCCCTGCGCCCCCTGGGACAGGAACCACAAAGAGCCGGTCATCCCCTGAAATGCCGGCAGGGGAAACAGCGTCAGCGCGGTGTTGAACAGCCATTGGTAAACCGCCGAAAAACCAAACACATACAAAATGGTATTCCACACCGGGTAACGTCGTTCCGTGGCTACGCGCCCTCCCAGGGTGTAGAGGGTATAGCCGATACCGGACAGCATGCCGATCAACAGCCCCAGCAGGTTGAAATGGGCGTTGCCCAGACTGTCGCCGTTACTGACCAGGAAGCAACCGCCCAGACTGACCACAATCACCAGCAGTTGGCGCAGACTTAGCCGTTCGCTGTACATCACCCAGCCAAGAAATACGGTAAAACCTACCGAGCAGTAAGTAAGAATGGTCGCCACCGACGCGCCATTTAAGGCTACCGACAGCGTCCACAGGCTGTTGAACACCGCCAGCAGCAGACCATAACAGGCATAAAAAAGCACCTGCGCAGGCTGCAAGCGCGCCCATTCGGGTTTGATCAGCAACAGCAAAGGCAATAACACCAGGGCAACCAACGCTGCACGCCAAAAGGCCAGCACGAAGGTGGGCAGGTGATAATGCTCCGTCAGCACGCGGATGATAATGGCGGTAAAGGCCAGTAGCATGGCGCTGATGATGGCAATGACATACCCCTGGCTGCTGCCTTGCAAAATACGCGCACCGGGGAAAACCGGTCTCGCTGAAATACCCGACGGTAATGACATGACACCCTCAAAAAACGGCGATAACGGACTCAGGCAGGAATTCTAACGCGGCGAGATTTTGCCGCCAGAGCCACTTTCCCCCATTGTTATGCAGGCCACTTTTATCCGCTTGAAGCCCGATGGCTATGAGGTATAGTAAAAATCATCGCCCCTGACCGAGCCAATTTCCATGCATATCCCGTTAGACCGCCAGCAGGATGTCCCGTTGTATCTGCAAATTGAAGAGGCATTGCGGCGGGCGATATTGAGCGGCGTCTTTGTCGATGGCGACAAACTGCCGTCCACCCGCACATTGGCTTCCGAACTGGGCGTCAGCCGGCTGACGGTCGACAATGCCTATGCCGAACTGGCGTCCAAAGGATTTCTGCGCCAGCGGCGCGGCAGCGGCGCCTATGTTCTGCATCCGGGCGCACTGCCCGCTCAACCGCAGCCGACGTCCGATACGTCGTTCCCGGCAGAGCGTTTCACCACGCTGACCTCGCGGCTGGACGGCTACCCCGACACACCGCTGCCGGATAACATCATCAACTTTGCCGCCGGCGTCGGCAGCCCGAAGGTTTTTCCCCAGGAGGAATTCCGCAAGATATTGCTGTCAGTGCTCAGCCGCCATGCGGAAGAGGCTTTCGGCTATGGCGAATACTGCGGCTACTACCCGCTGCGCGATACGCTGGGACGGATCCTCACTGCCCAGGGCATCCCCACTCACGCGGAACAGGTGCTGATCACCAACGGCTCGCAGCACGCCATCAGCCTGATTGTGCAAAGCCTGCTTGAGCCGGGAGATACCGTGATCGTCGAAGAACCCACCTACGCCGAAGCGCTGGGGCTGCTACGCCTGCACAGGATCAATATCGTCACCATCCCCAGCGATCGACACGGCATGCGGGTTGAACAACTGCCGGCGCTGCTGGAAAAGCACCGGCCAAAACTGATTTACACCATCCCCAATTTTCATAACCCGACCGGACGTTGCATGAGCGAAGCCCGCCGCCAACGCCTGCTGGCACTGGCTCAGCATGCCGGCGTGCCGATCCTGGAGGACGATTTTGTCGGCGATCTGCGCTACAACGGCAAACAGCTGCCGTCACTGCGGGCGCAGGCTGCGCCGGGCACGGTGATGTATGTCAGCACCTTCTCCAAAATGCTGCTGCCCAGCATGCGCATCGGCTATCTGGTCGCAGACAGTGAGCAATATCAGCGGGTAGCACGGTTAAAACACGTCGATAGTTTTACCAGCTCCAACCTGATCCAGCGGGCGCTGGACGCTTTTGTCACCATAGGCCGCTACGATAAACAGCTGCGGCGTGCCGGGCGGATCTACCGCCAGCACCGCGACGCTATGGTAACGGCATTGCAGCAGCATCTGCCGCACGGCTGCCACTTTGAAACACCTGAGGGCGGATTATTTATCTGGTTGACGCTGCCCGCTGCGGTTAACAACGAAACGCTGATGCCGGTGGCCTGGCGCCACGGCGTCACCTTTGCACGCGGGGAGTGTTTTTATGCTCAGGAACAACGTGGTACGCATGGCCTGCGATTGAATTTCGCCGCTAACACACCGCCGCTGATTGAAGAAGGTATCGCCCGACTATGCCGGGCGATTAATGAGGTAATCACCGCCAAATAGACCGGTGCTTACCGTCCGGCCCACCAAAGACGCAGTTTCATTCCCCAGTAGCTGGTCCAGCCGGTGGTGCTCTGCACCACCTTGCCCTGGGAAATGACCACCAGCGTCGGGGTGACGCCAACCTGCCACTGTGCCGACAGCTCGCCACGCGGATCGTTAACCACCGGCAGCGTCAGCCGCTTGCGCGCCAGCCACTGTTCAACCTGCAGATCGTCACCGGAACGCAGCGCCACGGTCAGCACATTGCCGCCCTCCTCCGCCAGCCTGGCAACATACGGCGTGGTAAAGCGGCACACGCCGCACCAACTGGCCCAGAAATAGACCAGCAGCGGCTTGTCCCGGCTGAGCTGCGCGAGTGAAACCCGCTCGCCGCTCAATGTGGTCAACGCCTGTGCATCGAAAGCCGCCGGCGCCTGCGGTGCGCGCAGCCAGTCCATCGCCATCACCACCGCCAGCACAATCAGCAGCAGGATCAAGAGTTCGCGCCCCCAGCGCCGCAGCTTAGCCATTTTTGGCCTTCGCCAATTGCTGTTTCACTATCGCCTCCAACTCCTCGTAAGACACCGCACCCGGCAGCATCTGGTCGCCAATCAACGTCGCAGGCGTTCCCTGCACCCCCAGTTTTTCCGCCAGTTCCATATTGGTGCGCAGCGTGGTCATGCTCAGCTCGCTCGGCGCCCCCGCTTTCACTCCGGTTTTCTGCTGAGCGGCGGCGATGCTGGCGCTGTCGTGGAAGCCCTTTTTCGCCATCAGCCGCTGGTGCAACGCCCAAAACTGGTCCGGATGTTGCTGCCAGGCAGTTAAAGCGACACGCGCCGAGCTGACCGAGCTTTCGCCCTTGAACGGCAGCAGTTTCACCACCAGCGCTACCTCCGGATTTTGTTTGACGATTTTTTCCAGCATCGGATCAAAACGCTTACAGTACGGACAGTTGTAATCCGTGAACACCACCAGCGTCAGTCTGGCGTTGCCGGCCCCCAGGCGTGGGCTGGCAGGGTCCTCATACAAAGCTTTGGCGTTTTGCTTAATCGCCTGATCGATCTGCTGGCCGGTGGTCTGCTGCTGCCAGGCATCGACCGCCTGCGCCAGAATATCCGGGTTCGACACCAGGGTTTCGCGGATCAGTTCCTTAATGCGTACCTCCTGCTCTGGGGTAAAGGGGGTTGCGGCCCAGACGGGAACGGCAATCAGCATCAATAACATCAGTAACTTTTTCATTGTGAATTTCCTTTGGCGGCGGACAGGGTTTGCAGCACGGCATCGCGGGTTAACAGCGGGGACAGCACCACACCGTCAGGGCTGCCGGGGCCATAAATCTGGTTAAAAGGCACGGCAACGCTGCCGCGCCGTTGCAGGAAAGCGCTAATCTCGGCAGAAGGACGGCTCCAGTCTCCCCGCAGAGCGACCACGTCTTCGGCATTCAGCGCTTTCTGCACATCGCCACGCAACAGTACGTTGAATTTATTGGCTTTACAGGTGACGCACCAATCGGCGGTGACGTCGATAAACACCCGTTTTCGATCGGCCAACGCCTGGGTGATCGCCTGCTCGCTCAGCGGCTGCCAGCGTACCTTGTCCTGCAACGGCTGACGCCACAACCCGGCGGTGAGCGAACCGGCCAACAACGCCACACCGAACAGCACCAGCGTGACGGCAACCCATCCGGCAGCAAGGCGCACGCCATGCCGTCGCCATACCGCCAACAGCAGAGCCAGCAGCGCTATGCCGCCCACGCCCAACGTCGGGGTTGCACCAATATGATTCACCATCAGGCTCAGCAGCCACAGCGAAGAGGCCAGCATCAGCAACCCCATTGCCCACCGTAACGCGTTCATCCAACGCCCCGGTCGCGGCAAACGCAGCGCCAGCGCCGGCCAGGCGGCGATCAGCAGCCACGGCAGGCTCATACCGATGCCCAACGCGACAAACATGCCCCACAGCACCGGCAGCGGCGCGGCCAGGGCAAAAGCCACGGCGGTGCCAAGAAACGGTGCAGAACAGGGCGTCGCCAGCAAGGTGGCAAAAGCGCCCTGCCAGAAATGCCCGCTCAGGCCGTGCCCGTTATGGGTCGCCAGTTTAGTATTCAGCGAAGAGGAAAGCTGCACGTGGAACAGGCCGAACAGGTTGGCGCTGAACAACAGCGTTACCAGCACCATAAAGCCGATAAACCACGGGTTTTGAAACTGAATGCCCCAACCGAGCGCCTGATTGCTCAACCGCAGCGCCGTCATCAGCAACGCCAACGCCATAAACGACGCTACGATGCCCAACGACGAAGCCAGAAACTGCAGCCGGATGCTGCGCCGATCTCGCAGTTCTACCTGCAAAATCGCGCCCAGTTTGATGCCGAGCACCGGCAGCACGCAGGGCATCAGGTTGAGGATCAGACCACCGGCCAGCGCCATCAGCACCGCCTGCCACAGCGGGAAAGCCGCCGCAGCCGGGGAAACCAGCGGCCCGCCAATCGGCAATTGAACCTGCTGCGCGATGCCGCCGTCACTGATGACCAACGTCAGTGTCTTGCCGCGCAAGTCCGGTGCGGTATCCCCCCAGCCATCGCTGACCGGTACCCGCGCCAACATCCGGCTGCCGTCGGCGCTGATCTGCGGTTTGCCGAGATCGGCATCCTTCAGCGTATCGAAGAACAACTCGGGCTGCCGCCAACCGGCGGTGCGTTCGGCGCTGATCTGCAGTTCCCCGCGCTGATAACCGGCTTTAATGCCGTCAACCAGGCCATCGGCAATCGGCACCTGCCCCATCGCCTGAGCAAAGTCGTGGTTAAACTGCGCGTCTTGCGGCGCGCCGAGATCGAGACTGAACGGATAGTCGGTCAAAATGCAGACGTTACTGCAGGTAGACAGCGTCAGGGTGCCCGCCAGTTGAGGCGGCGCAGCGCCCTTTATCACCATCGGCAGTTCAACTCGATCGTGATAACCCTGAGTGGAAATGCCGGCTACGTCAAAACGCTGCGGCGTCGGCCAAAACCAGGTGGCCGGCGGCGGATTGCCTTGCCAGCTTATCGCCGGCGCAATACCGCCTTCGCCGGGTGAACGCCAGTAGGTTTTCCAGCCTTGTTGCAACTCTATTGCCAGCAGCAGCCGGGTTTCCCCGCGGTGCGACGTGTCGGCGCGCAGCCGCACTTTGGCGTGATCGTTGGCCGGGCTTTGCAGCCAGCCGCTGTCTGCCGCCTGCAAAGCGGGCAGCCACAGCATTAACAGGCAGGCAAGCGCCGACCTGATGATATTCAACATGTTTTTTCTCCATAAATGAGTCAATCACCAAAAAGGACGGGCGATTAACTCATTCACGGAATACGCATAATCGGAGGTGGACCCTGAGAGTCGTGGGAGAAATCACTCTGGGAGGGGGAATACGCAGACGCGCGGCCACGGTGGGTGCCAGCAGCACCAACAGCAGGCCGAGACCGAACAGCAGGGTTTCGAACATCACCGGCGGCGCGGCCAACAGGGATTTGGCGCTCAGTTCGCAGGGCTTGGGCTGAAGTGCGGCGTCGTCATCGGTGACGAAGGTTGCGGCGCTGGCAACGGGCAGGCCCATCGCCTGCTGCAACGCATGCAGGCCCGCCATGCGTTGAGTCATGCAGGTCAGCACCACCAGGCAAGCCAGGCATAAAAACCATTTCGCAATCCGCTGCTGTTTAACCATGCTGCCCTCAATGCCAAGTCTGGGCTTATCTTAGCGGCGCAGACGTGATTAGCAATCATTTTGCCTGTAAAGAAATGTCTGAGGGCGGTATTGATAGCGGCCATTTACAGGTATCATGGAGGCACACCTGCGCTTTTCGCCGGGTACGACGATTTTTCGATACACAGCGAAGGACTGGTGATATGCAACCTTTGAGTGGACCGGGCACCCCGATCGCCAGCGATCGCCCTCCGAACCCGGGCAAAACCACAACCACCGACGACAGCCCACTCTCTCCGGCGCAGCGCACTACGCTGGAGAAGTTGATCGTTAAGATCATGGCGCTCAGCCCAGCCAAGTCCGCAGAAATCTGGGCCACGCTGCGTCACGATCTCGGGGCAGACCATAATAGCAGCGAACTGCAGGCTCGCCATTTCCAGCCGGCCGAGCAACTGTTGCAAAACCGCCTGAACCAGGTGCAGCAAAGCCATGCCAGCCGCCAGTTGCTTCAGCAGCTCACCGAACTGTTGCCGCAGGGCAATAATCGCCAGGCCGTCAGCGATTTTATTCGCCAGCAGTTTGGCCACACGGTACTGAGCCAATTGAGCCACCCGCAATTGCAACAGGTGTTGAACCTGCTGCAGACCGGCAGCCTGGCCATTCCTCATCCGCAGCAGACTGCCACCAGCGATCGCCCGTTACTGCCAGCCGAACACCAAAGCCTGCAACAACAGGTGACCAAACTCAGCGCCGCTACCGGCGAGTCGCCGATCAAGATCTGGCAGACGCTGTTTGACCTGGCCGGGGTAAAAACCAACGACCCGCTACCGGCTCGCCATTTCCAACTGCTAAACCAGTTTTTGCAGGTCAAAGTGGCGCTTAGTCCGCAGTCCGCACCGACGCTGAACAGCCTGCTGGCGGTACTTAAACAACCGGCCGACCCGCAGGAACAACAACAGTTGAATGACTACTGCCAGTCGCGTTTCGACTGCAACGCCAGCGCACCGCTGACCCACCCGCAGATGAGCGATGCCATCAACCAGCTGTTTGCCCGCCGCCTTGAAAAAACCGGCCCCACTCAGCCGATAACCGGCGGCCCTGCCGAACCGCAGCCGTTGCTCAATCCGTTGATCGCCGCGCTGCCCCAACCGCTGCAAAAGGCGCTGAACAAGCCGGCAGTAGCGTTTATCCTGCTGATTCTGGTGCTGGCGGTGATATTGGCTCTGGTGTTTTAACCCATCAGGCACAGCCGCAGTCTTCCCCTGCTGCAGTGCCCCGCAGCGAACCCGGCTGCTCACCGGTGGCCAATGGATGGCCATCGCGTTTCCAGAAATCCAGCCCGCCAATCAGCTCCTTCACTCTGAATCCCAGTTGCGCCAGCTTATACGCCCCCTTGGTTGAGCCGTTGCAGCCGATGCCGTCGCAATAGGTGACATAGACTTTATCGTGCGCCAGATGCGCCGTGCCGGCCTCGTCCATCAGCCGATGCGGCAAACTGATAGCGCCGGGAATATGCCCCGCCGCATACAAGGCTTGCGCTCGGGTATCTATCACCAGGATCTCGCTGACGCCGTTGCGCAGATCTTCCGCCACGTCCCATGCGTCCGCGTAATAACTCAATTTCGCCGCAAGATAATCCAGGCTTTGCGCCGCCGGCCCAGGGGGAAATGCCAAAACCAATGAAGATGCCGCCATAAAATTCACTCCTGTGGATGAGACTGATGACAATATTGCCTGATTTTGGTCTTATGATTGATACCCATTATTGCCACAAGAAAAGACCCATTATGACCCGTGCGCTAATCTCGCTTTTCCAACGGCCGGAACAGGACGCAGGCACCTTGCGTGAACGCGTTTGCGGCACGCTGCGCCGCGCTATTCATAACGGAACGCTGAGCCGTGGGCAGCGGTTACCCTCATCACGGGTTCTGGCGGGGGATTTAGGCGTCTCCCGGGTGACCGCAGAAGCGGCGTACAGCCAGCTGGAGGCTGAGGGATATCTGCAGAGGCGGGTCGGCCAGGGCACCTTTGTGGCGATAGACGTCGTTAAGTCCCCTTCTGCCAGCAAAATTACGGGTGAGCCTCGCTTGTCATCACGTGGCCGGCAGATCGTGCACACCGGTGGCTGCCGTGATCCACAGCAACCGCTGCCGTTTGCCGCCGGCTCACCGGATCTGCGCGCCTTCCCGCTAAAACTGTGGAAGCAGCTCACCGCTCAGCAATTGCGCCTGCGGGGAGAAACCCTGATGCGCTATGGCGACCCTCAGGGTTACCTGCCGCTGCGTGAGGCCATTGCCGGTTACGTTAGCCAGGCGCGCGGGGTCAACTGCGACGCGCAACAGGTCGTGGTCCTGACCAGTTCGCAACAGGCGCTACAGTTGATCGCCGCCCTGCTCTTGGACAGCGGCGACAAGGTATGGATGGAAGAGCCCGGTTATGCCGGCGCCAGAAACGCCTTTACCAGCGCAGGTGCAGAGCTGGTACCGGTCCGCGTGGACGAAGCCGGTATGCAGCCACACGAGCAGTTACCCAGGCCGCAGTTGATTTACCTGACGCCCTCGCACCACTATCCCACCGGCGTGGCACTGAGCCTGGCGCGGCGACTCCAACTGTTGGCGTTGGCCCAGCAGCAGCGAGCGTGGATTATTGAAGACGATTACGACAGTGAATTTCACTATGATGGTCAACCGATGCCGGCGATGCAGGGGCTGGATCGTCAGGGCAACGTGCTGTATTTAGGGACCTTTTCCAAAGCGCTTTTCCCTTCTCTGCGGCTGGCCTATCTGGTGGTGCCGCCCGCGCTGGTGGAACCTTTTACCACCGCACGTACGGTTTACGACGGCCACAGCGCCCAACTGATGCAGGCGGTCACCGCCGAATTCATCCATCAAGGGCATTTTGCCGCTCATATCCGCTACATGCGCCAGCTGTACCGCAGCCGTCGTGACCTCTTGCTGCAGGAAGTGCAGGAAAAACTTGGGCATTACGCCACCCCACAGCAGGCAGGTGGCGGATTGCAACTCAGCGTCTGGCTGCCGCCGGGCCAGGAAACGGCCCTCACCCGCCAGGCGCAGCAGCTGGGTGTGGTCACGCCTGGGCTGGCGGCTCAGTATCAAACGGCGCGGGCGCGGCGCGACGGCTGGCTGTTGGGTTTCGCCGCCCTGACGCCGGGGGAAATCCGCGCCGCCGTCGAACGGCTGGCTCGGATTATTCCCGCTTAGCGTTGCTGCGCGCAAACAACAGCGTGAAAGCCACGCCGGTCAACGCGCACACCACCCCGGCCATAAATACCGAGGAATAGCCCAGCGACGTGGCCAACAGCCCGGTCAATGGGCCGGTAATGGCGTAAGAGACATCCTGAAACGCCGAGTAACCGCCGACGGCCGTGCCGCGCACCTGCGGCGGCACGCGTTTCACCACCTCCACGCCCAGTGCGGGGAAGATCAATGAGCAACCTAAACCGGTGAAGGCCGCCCCAACCAACGCCATCAGCGGCGTGGCGGCCGAGAACAGCAGCAGCAGGCCAAAGGCCTCAATCACCAATGAAACCAGCGCCACGCGGATACCGCCGAACTTGTCGGGATAATGGCCAAACAGCAGACGCATCACCACAAATGCCACGCCGAACATCGTCAGCGCCAGGCCGGCATGCCCCCAGCCATTCGCGGTAAAATACAGCGACACAAAGGTGCCAATCACCGCAAAACCCACGCCCTGCAATGCCAGAGCTACGCCCGGTTGCCAAATGCTGCCCACCATTTTCCACAGCGAAGGGCGTTCACCGTGCGTTGGCGCCACCGCCGCGACACGCATATTTAGCAGCATGGCGATCAGCGGCAGCAGCAAGGTAGACACGCCTAACGCCACAAAGCCCCAGTGCTGATGCAACATCAAGCCGATAGGTGCGCCTGCCGCCAGCGAGCCATAGATCGCCATGCCGGTCCAGGACATGACCTTGCCGGAGCGGGCGGCCCCCACCAGACCAAAACCCCAGGTCAGGGTGCCGGTCAGCAGCAGGCTTTCGCCGTAGCCTAAAATCAGGCGTCCGAGGATCAGCAGGACGAATTTGATCTCTGGCGCCGCCGGCAGCAGCGCTGACGCCAGATAGGTGACGCCGGCCAGCGCACAGGCAATCATCCCCTGTCGCGCCGAGCGTTTGCCGCCAAAGCGGTCAGCGAGCCGACCGGCGTAACCCCGGGTCAGTACCGTCGCCAGAAACTGAATACCCACCGCGACCCCTACCATCAGGTTGCTCATGCCCAGTTCAAAATGCACGTACAGCGGGATCACCGGCAACGGCAAGGCTACGGTCAGATAGGTGAGAAAGATCGCGCAGGTCAGCGAAAGCAGCGCTTTGTTAGCGGAAGGCTCCGCATGTGAAATCGTAGATGACATAGATTGCTCACTCAAAAGGGGAAATACAGAGAGAGCCAGATGGCTCCAACGCTCTCTTCTCTCGTTGCCAAAGGCAACAAGAACGAGCGCGTTGGATTACGTGAACGCCTACGCAACCCAGAACCCTGGGTTGTATCGCCAGATAGTAAGCAGCGGGCTCTGCGGCTGTCAATCCCCACCCCGCGTTTACTCAGGCCCTTTACTGCTCGGTCAGTCGCAACTCGGCAATCACCGGCAGGTGATCGCTGACCGCAGGCCAGTGAATGCCATTCCAGTCGCCGCTGGCGTTAGGCACCGTCAGGCTGTCGAGATGCCAGCGTTGGGCATTGCCGCTAAAGATATAATCGACTTTGATTTCCGCATTTTCCGCCGGCCAGCTGCGGCCATCTTGCGTCGCGGGCATGATGTCGTTCCAGTAACGGCTCAGTTCGGTCCAGGTGACGCTGCCCGGCACGTCGTTCATATCGCCGAACAACAGCTTGATGCCGCGTATTTCAATGGTGCGATCGTTTAATTCACGTACCTGATCCAGGCGCATGGCCGGGTCTTCCTTGGTGTCCAGATGGGTATTGATCAGAGTGATCGGCGCCGGAAACTCGGGCACGTCGGTCTGGGCGCTAAAGGCAATGCGCTGTTCACGCTGGCCGGAGGGCAACGGATAAATCTTGCTGTCATGCAATGGGTATTTTGACAGAAACGCCAGGCCATATTCGCCGCCGTCAAAGTCTATCGCCCGACCAAAGGCTACGTGCATGCCGGTCAGCTTGGCCAACTCCGCCGCCTGATCGAGTTTCCCGCTGCGGCCAGTGAGCTTATCCACTTCCTGCAGCGCCACCACGTCGACGTTCATCGCCTTGATCGCCTTGGCGATGGCGGTCATGTCGCTGACCTTGCCGGCGGCAATATTGAAGCTGGCGATGCGGATCTTCGGCGCCTGCTCCAGATTATAGGTTTTGTTCTTCAGGCCGCCGAGTGCGCTGGCCACTTCGCGGCTGTTGACGTTGCTGTTGGCATTGCCGGCAGCGGTGGATGACCAGGCGGCATGAGACATTCCCAGGGATAACAGAGTAATAAGCAAAGCATTACGTGAGCGCATCGGTTCTCCTTTAACGATAAGATTTTTTGTTGGGGCAGCCTTTCCCCCACAGCTAACAACGATTCTGCCGCAGATACCTGCGACTATTTCCTAGTTGCGCCGCTATTTTTTTATTCTGCGCGGCGTCTCGCATTCCGACAGCGAAAGCATTGCAGCAATGGACAACCGGCTGATTTAGCATTAAAACCGATAGACAGCTTATCGAGAGGAACCCGAATGACCAGCGCCATTGCAGAACAGCTTACCGAACGTTTCTTTCGTTATCTGGCGGTCACCAGCCAGAGCGATGCCGCCGTCAACGCCCTGCCAAGCACGCCCGGCCAGCATGATATGGCAAAGTTGCTGGCAGCCGAGTTGCGCCAACTGGGGTTGAAGGACGTGCAAATCGACGAACACGCCACCGTGACCGCCCGCAAATCCGGCAATCAGCCTGGTGCGCCGCGTATCGGTTTTATTACCCATATCGATACCGTCGATGTCGGCCTGTCGGCGCACATACATCCTCAGCGTCTGCACTATAGCGGCCAGGATCTCTGCCTGAACGCGGAGCATGACATTTGGCTGCGCACCGCCGAACATCCGGAGATCCAGGCCTATCCGAACGAAGACATTATTTTCAGCGACGGTACCAGCGTGCTCGGCGCCGATAACAAGGCGGCGGTTACTGTCGTGATGACGTTGCTGGCTAACCTGAGCGCCACAGACCGCCACGGCGATATTGTGGTGGCCTTTGTGCCGGATGAAGAGATCGGTCTGCGCGGTGCCAAAGCGCTGGATTTGGCGCGCTTTGACGTAGATTTCGCCTACACCATCGACTGCTGTGAACTGGGTGAAGTGGTTTATGAAAACTTCAATGCGGCGGCGGCGGAGATCCGTATCGAGGGCGTGACTGCGCACCCGATGTCGGCGAAGAACGTGCTGATCAACCCGATTCGCATCGCCACCGACATCATCAATCAGTTCGATACCCTGGATACCCCGGAACATACCGAGGGGCGCGAAGGTTATTTCTGGTTCAACGACATCACCGCCAACGCCAATCTCGCCACGCTGAAAGTGTCGATTCGCGATTTCGATCTGACGGCGTTTAACGCGCGTAAGGAACATATTCAGGAGGTGGTGCGGCAGGTGGCGGCGAACTACCCGCGCGCCAGGGTGAGTTGCAGCGTTACGGATATCTACAGCAATATCAGCAATTCAATCGGTGATGATAAGCGCGCCATCGAACTGATTTTCGGCGCCCTCGCCGCACACGGCATTCCGCCGAAGGTGATCCCGATGCGCGGCGGCACCGACGGTGCAGCGCTGTCCAGCCGTGGCGTAGTGACGCCGAACTACTTCACTGGCGCACACAATTTCCATTCGCGTTTTGAGTTTCTGCCGGTCAGTTCCTTTGTGAAATCTTATCAGGTGACCCGCAGCATTTGTTTGCTGGCGGCGCGTGGTTAGAAAAGCGTTGGCCGCGCAGCAAAGCGCGGCCGGTGTCAGGCCAATAGCCAGCCGAGCAGCGCCCCCCAGGCCAGCAATGGCAGCGAGTAGTAATGGAATTTCAGCCAGATCTTGCGCTCCCCTGCCATACGCAGCGCAATCAGGTTCGCCAGCGAGCCAATCGCCAGCCCAAAGCCTCCGGCGTTCACCGCATAGGCCACCAGTTGGCTGGAAGGCACGTAGTTGAGCAGCAGAATGGTCGCCGGCACATTGCTGATGATCTGCGACAGCCCAATCCCCAATGCGTAAATGCCGCCGTCATCAAGCCGGGCGATATCGGCGAACCAGGGCTGAATCGCCTGCAATTGGGTAAACAGACCGACGTCGATGAACATGGCGATAAAGACAAAAATCAGGCTCCAGTCGATCTGCAACAGCACCCGGCGCGCCAATAGCAAGAAACCGGCAAACACCGCCAACAGGCCGTACAGCGGCAAGCCGATATCCAGACACAGCAGAAAAATCGCGTACAGTGCCACGCAGCTCAGCAACAGCGGCCGCTGATAGGGATAGCCCTCAGTACGCGGTGCCTTTACGATATCCCGCGCCGGGAAGCTGAACCAGGTCAGGACCAGCAGGCTGACCATCATCGCCGCGCCAAACGGCGCCATCTGAATGATAAAGCCCAGGAAAGAGAGCGACGACTTGCTCCACAGCAGAATGTTTTGCGGATTGCCGATCGGCGTTAGCAGCGAACCGGCGTTGACCGCCAGCGCCTGGAAGATAATCAGCCGACTGATCGGCAGCGAGGAAAGTTTTTTTAGCGTAATGGTCAACGGAATGGCGATAAACAGCGCCACGTCATTGGTCAGGAACGAAGACAGCAGCGCGGCGGAAAACACCAAAAACAGCGCCAGCCACCGTTCACTGTGCAACGTGTTGATGATTTTACGGCCAACAAAATCAAAATAGCCGCTGACCTCAACGCCCTTGGTCAACAGCATCAGCCCCAGCAGGGTAATAATGGTGCGCCAGTCGATAAAACCGGCTAGCGCGGGCAACTGCTGCGGGTTTAGGGCGGCCATCACCACACCGGCCAACAGCAGGATATGCAGGAAACGATCTTTCAGGAACGGCTGGAGCAGCCGGGCAGCGGCGTTTGAACTCATGGTTATCGCTTCAAAAATCAATCTGGAATCAGGAGCCAGACGTTAGCGGAAGCGCGGCGGCAATGCCAGCAAAATGCTATTTTACCTTTCTGCGCTTTTCATTTACCGCGCTTTACTTTATTTGTAGCGCCTTTCTACGCTTCTAAGGATTTTTCATGGTCAACGCTATCGCCAAAGGGCTGTTGCTGAGCACCGCGCTCAGCCTGCTTGCCGCCTGTAACGATCAAGAAACCCGTACGCAGATCGACCTCGAAGGCAAAACCATGGGCACCTTCTACAGCGTCAAAATCAGCGGTGACGTTAAGATCAGCAAGCCGTTGCTGCAACAGCAGGTCGACGCCTTGCTCGAACAGGCCAACGATGATATTTCCACCTACCGCCCCGCTTCGGTGCTGTCGCGATTCAACCAATCGCACAGTACAGACCCGCAACCCATCCCACGCGGGATGGCGGATATTATCCTGATGGCCCAGCGCATCGGCCGCGATACACGGGGCGCAATGGATATTACCGTCGGTCCACTGGTGAATCTGTGGGGTTTTGGCCCGGACAAACGCGCAGTCAAGGTGCCGGAGCAGCAGCAGATTGAAGCCGCGCAAAAAAATACTGGCCTGCAGCATCTCAAATTGCTCAGCGACAGCCGTGGGGAGTGGCTGCAAAAAGATCTGCCGAACATGTATGTCGATCTTTCGACCCTGGGTGAAGGCTACGGCGTTGACCAGCTTGTTAAGCTGATGGCGCGCAACGGTATCACCAACTATCTGGTGTCGGTCGGCGGTGCGGTGTCCTCACGCGGCGTCAACGGCCAGGGCAACCCGTGGCGGGTGGCGATCCAGAAACCGACCGACAGGGAAAATGCGGTACAGGCGCTGGTCGATCTGCAAGGCTACGGCATCAGTACCGCCGGCAGCTATCGCAACTACTTCGAACAGAATGGCCAGCGCTATTCGCACGTTATCGATCCCGTTACCGGCCGGCCCATTACCCACCGGCTGGTCTCCGCCACGGTGATAGCGTCAACCGCGCTGGAAGCGGACGGCTGGGATACCGGGTTGATGGTGCTGGGGACGGAAAAAGCGCTGAAACTGGCGGAAGAAAAAGGGCTGGCGGTGTACCTGATCAGCAAAACCGATGAAGGTTTCAGCGCCGTGATGACGCCGCAGTTCAAAGCATTTCTGGCGAAGTGATGTGAAAAAGCCCGGCAGTGCAAATGCCGGGCTTTTCTATCACTATCGGATTTGGCGCGAAGGTTATTTCGTCAGTGCGATAATACCCAGCGTCAGGCCGGCAACCGCAGCCGCACCACCGGCGATAGCGCCCGCGGTTTCCCAGTTATCCTGCGTCGTGCCCTTCATGCAGGTGTTGGTGTGCACCAAACGCCCCTGATCGTCATAAACCGGGACACAAGGTGACTCAGTCGCGCACCCCGCCAGAAACACTGACAGCAACCCAACCGCAATTAACTTTTTCATACTCATGCCTCAAGGTTCGATCACTCTGAAAACGCTACGCCGAGTGATAATCGCGTTATCGGGCTATTGTATGCGTAAAAGGCTGAACGGGGCGTTAATGATCCGTCAAAAGATGTAATTTGGGATAACTCTGAACGGGCAGCGACAGGCAGTAAAAAGCCCGCTGCGAAGCGGGCTTTTTCAACTGGCATGGATTACGGCTAAATTACTTTTGCAGCTTACGCATGACCAGCGTGGCGTTGGTGCCGCCGAAACCGAAGCTGTTGGACATCACGGTGGTCAGCTCGCGTTTAGTCGGCTGAGTCACGATGTTCATGCCTGCGGCTTTCTCATCCAGGTTGTCGATGTTGATGCTCGGCGCAATAAAGCCGTGCTCAACCATCAACAGGCTGTAGATCGCTTCCTGCACGCCGGCGGCGCCCAGAGAGTGACCGGTCATGGCCTTGGTGGAAGAGATGGCCGGAGTGTTGTCGCCAAACACTTCACGGATTGCGCCCAGTTCTTTCACGTCGCCAACCGGCGTGGAGGTCCCGTGCACGTTCATGTAATCGATTGGGGTATCAACGCCCTGCATCGCCATCTTCATGCAACGCACTGCGCCTTCGCCCGAAGGCGCTACCATGTCAGCACCGTCGGAGGTCGCGCCGTAACCGATGATTTCAGCATAGATGTGCGCACCGCGCGCCAGAGCGTGTTCCAGCTCTTCAACCACCACCATACCGCCGCCGCCGGCGATGACGAAACCGTCACGCGCTGCGTCATAAGTACGGGAAGCTTTTTCAGGGGTTTCATTGTAGCTGGTGGACAGTGCGCCCATCGCATCGAACTCACAGGCCATTTCCCAACACAGTTCTTCACCGCCGCCGGCAAATACCACGTCCTGCTTGCCCAGTTGGATCAGTTCCACCGCGTGACCGATGCAATGTGCAGAGGTTGCGCAGGCAGAGCTGATGGAGTAGTTAACGCCACGAATTTTGAACGGGGTTGCCAGGCAAGCGGAAACGCCTGAAGCCATGGCCTTGGTCACCATGTAAGGACCAACGCCGCGCAGGCCTTTGGCGCGCATACCGTCGGAACCGGCAACCTGGTTGCGCGGAGAGCCGCCACCAGAGCCAACCACCAGACCGGTGCGATCGTTGGAAACCTGATCGGCAGCCAGACCGGAATCCTTGATGGCCTCTTCCATGGAAAGATAGGCATAAACGGACGCGTCGCTCATAAAGCGCATCACTTTACGGTCGATCAGACCGGTAGTGTCCAGTTTAACATCGCCCCATACGTGACTACGCATGCCGGAATCTTTCAGCTCCTGGGAGAAAGTGATCCCAGAACGTCCTTCCTGCAGGCTCGCCAGGACCTCCTGCTGGTTGTTACCAATGCTGGAGACGATTCCCAGGCCAGTAATCACTGCACGTTTCATTCAGTACCTCTTCCACAATTTTACATTCGGGATTTTGCATCGCACTTTAGCGTACAGATGTACGCCGAACAAGTCCGATCAGCGTTTTTCAGCTTTATTCTTATCCAGTTTGCGCCATTTCGCCAGCCCCGTTAGAATCCCGTCACCCCTTGAGTTACGAGCAACTAACCGTGAGCCACGCCCCGATCCAAACCGCAGCGTTATCCTGGAACGAACAGGGTACACCTGTTTCGAAACAGTTTGATGACGTCTACTTTTCTAATCAGGATGGGCTGGAAGAAACCCGTTACGTATTTCTCAGGGGTAACCGGCTGCCGCAGCGTTTCAGCGAGCACTCGCGCCCGCTGTTTATCGTCGCGGAAACCGGTTTTGGCACCGGGCTCAACTTTTTAACCCTGTGGCAGGCGTTTGCCGGTTTTCGTGCTGCAATGCAAGATGCCCCACTGCAACGGCTGCATTTTATCAGTTTTGAAAAATTCCCGCTGTTGCACGCCGATCTGGCGGCCGCGCACGCACGCTGGCCGGAACTGGCCCCCTATGCCGATGAGCTCCGCGCTCAGTGGCCGCTGCCGTTGCCGGGCTGCCACCGCCTGCTGCTGGCGCAGGGCCGCATTACGCTGGATCTGTGGTTCGGCGACGTCAACACGCTGCTGCCGCACTTTGACCCCAGCATGAATCACCAGGTCGACGCCTGGTTCCTCGATGGCTTTGCGCCGGCGAAAAACCCGGATATGTGGACTGAGCAGCTGTTCGCCGCCATGGCGCGTTTCGCCCGGCCGGGAGGCACCTTAGCCACTTTTACCGCCGCAGGTTTTGTACGGCGCGGATTGCAGCAAGCCGGTTTTGACGTCACGAAAAGCAAAGGTTTCGGTCAGAAACGTGAAATGCTGATCGGCGAGTTGCCCGCTGATTCACCTGTGGTCCCGCACCCCGCACCCTGGTTCCTGCGCCCGGCGGCGGAAAACACTGACGATATCGCTATCATCGGCGGCGGCGTCGCCAGCGCGCTTACCGCCCTCGCCCTGCTGCGCCGTGGCGCGAAGGTAACGCTGTACTGCGCCGATCCGCAAGCGGCCGAAGGCGCGTCAGGCAATCGTCAGGGTGCGCTCTACCCGTTGCTGAACGGCCGCGGTGACGCGCTGGAAACCTTTTTCAGCGCCGCCTTCCCGTTTGCCCGCCGCCAGTACGATGCGCTGTTGCAACAGGACGTGGCATTCGATCATCAATGGTGCGGCGTCAGCCAGTTGGCCTTTGATGAGAAGAGTGCCGGGAAAATTGCCAATATAGTGGCGGTTGAATGGCCTTCGGCGCTGGCGGCACCGGCCGATCGCGCCACGCTCAGCGCGCTGTGCGGCGTAGACAGCGGTTTTGGCGGCGTCAGCTACCCGCAAGGCGGTTGGCTATGCCCGGCTGAGCTGACGCGGGGAGCCATTGCGTTGGCGCAACGTCAGGGGATGCATTGCCATTACGAGTACGACCTAAACAGTCTCACGCACACAGACGGCAATTGGCAGCTCGGCTTCGGCAATGGCGAAACCCGCCGGCATGCCACGGTGATCCTAGCCAATGGCCATCGCCTTTCCGAGCTGGCGCAAAGTGAAGCGCTGCCGGTATACGCGGTACGCGGCCAGGTTTCCCATATACCCACCACCCCGGCGTTGAGCGAATTGAAGCAGGTACTGTGTTACGACGGCTATCTGACGCCGGTCAATGCCCATAATCAACAGCACTGTATCGGTGCCAGTTACCAGCGCGGCGAGACGGCCACTGAATACCGCGAGGAAGAGCAGCAGGATAACCGAGCGCGTCTGTTGCGCTGCCTGCCGGAACAGGCATGGCCACGAGAGGTGGACGTCAGCACACACCATGCCCGCTGCGGCGTGCGCAGCGCTACCCGCGATCACCTGCCGATGATTGGCGCAGTGCCGGACTATCAGGCTACGCTGACGCAATATCAGGATTTGCAACGCCGCCGTCAGCTTGGCGAGACCGTGGCGGACGCCCCGCTTTATCCCAACCTGTTTGTTCTTGGCGCACTGGGTTCACGCGGGCTGTGTTCGGCACCGCTGGCGGCAGAGATCCTGGCGGCGCAGCTGTTTGGCGAACCCTTGCCGGGCGACGCGGGGATGCTGGCGGCATTGAATCCGAACCGGATGTGGGTGAGAAAATTGCTAAAAGGGCGTGCGGTTTAATGCAGAAGTTACAGGGCGCTTTTAAAGCGCCCTGTAATAGGCATCAGGCGGTCGGCAGTGCGGTCTGGTACAGATTTTCCCACATACCGCGCACCAAAATCTGGTCCGGCGGCGACAACTCACCGGCGGTTATGGCTTTGTGCAGGCTGTTTTCCACCCGCGCTTTCAGCGCTTCGGCGGTGTGCTCGCCGTGCTCTTCCGCCTCTGCCACCGCCAGCGTCAGATGACCGCGCAGGTAGCCACCGGCAAACAGTTCATCATCGCTGGCGTGCTCTACCATGTCATCAATCAGCGCCAAAATGCGCGCTTCGAATTCTGCGATCATCAAATTTCCTCTTTAAATAGCAAGCTGTGGCGTTAACAGAAATCTTCCGGATAAGGAAAATGCCCGGCGGCCAGCGGGGGCGTATTGTAGAACGATTGTAACGCCTGAATAAAGCGCGCGGGTCTTGTGGGTATTCCCTGTTCCAGCAGTGACAGCACCCGGTCGCGCACCTTGCGCTGGAAGGCGATACGATCCGGCTCGCAGTCGCCGTTCAGGTTGTCGCAGCTGACGTTAAACGGGAAACCGGCGGCCATGCAGAACATCCACTCCAGCGCCTGCGGTTTGATTTCTACCGCTTCGAATTCGCTTTGCGTTTGCGCATCGCGCCCATCCGGGCAATACCAGTAGCCGAAATCCACCAATTTGCGGCGTTCTTCACCGGCAATGCACCAGTGCGAGATCTCATGCAGACCGCTGGCATAAAAACCGTGGGCAAAAACGATGCGGTGGTACGGCAACTCATCATCGGCCGGCAGGTAGATCGGCTCATCATCGCCCTTGACCAGGCGCGTGTTGTAGTCTTCGCTAAAGCATTGATTAAATATATCAATCAGTTGTGCGTATTGATGGATAGTCTGTGTGTCTGACATAAATAAAAACTCTATAACCACAAAAATAAAGTGGCAATTATTCCACTTTAGTGCTCTCCTGGCATGCTAAATATGCAGCGCCAGCCACTGCTGAATTTCCGCGCCGTGGTTGTCGTACAACAGTTTGCAACTCATCACCAGCGAGACGATGACGATCATGGGCCGAATCAGCTTCTGCCCGCGGGTCATCACCATATGTGCGCCCAGGCGTGCGCCGAGCACCTGCCCTATCAGCATCACCAGGCCAATGCCCCACACCACTTTGCCACCGATGATAAAAAACGTCAGGCCGCCAACGTTGGAGGTGAAGTTCAGCACCTTGGCATGCGCGGTGGATTTGGCCAGATTGAAACCGCACAACGTCACGTAGGCCAGCGCATAGAACGAACCGGCGCCGGGGCCAAAGAAACCGTCGTAAAAACCGACACAGCCACCGGCCACCAGCCCGAACGGCAACGCGCTCAGGCGGCGCTGACGATCGCTTTCCCCCAGACGCGGGGTCAGCAAAAAGTACAGGCCGATGCCAATCACCAGCAGCGGCAGCATTTGTCGCAGCAGATCGGCGCGCATATGCTGCACCAGAATCGCCCCGGCGATGGAGCCGATCAGCGCCAGCAGGATCGTCAGTTTCTGATCGTTAAGATCCACCGCCCGCCGACGGATAAAGTAAAGGCTTGCGGAAAATGAACCGCCCACCGATTGCAGTTTGTTGGTTGCCAGCGCCTGCGCCGGGGAAACCCCCACCGCCAGCAGCGCCGGCACGGTCAGCAGGCCGCCGCCTCCGGCAATGGAATCGATAAAACCCGCCAGCAACGCCACCACAAACAAAACCCCGAGCATCTCGGGGCCAACGACGAACCAATCCATTTATTATTCCGCAGCGAAATGGTTATCTAACAAAGCCTGACAGGAAGGCGGCAATGGCGGTGGGACCGGCTTGCCCGGTTTGGCGCTGGGTTGATGCGGCACGAACCAGCTCGCCAGCTCCGCCCCACAGCCATCGCCCGGCGGCGGGGTATCTTGTTCTTGACACTCCAGGCTGCCTGCCGGACAACGCAGACGCACGTGCATGTGCGCGCGGTGGCCGAACCACGGCCGCACCTTGTGCAACCAGTCGCGGTCGGCGCCGGCATCCAGACACAGGCGTTGTTTGATCGCCGGGTTGACGAAGATGCGCGTCACTTCCGCATCCTGCGCCGCCATTTTGATCAGAGATTCAATCTGTGGTTGCCACTGACGCGCCACTACCTGTTTACCGTCGCCGGAAACCAGATCGATCGGCTGCGGTTTGAGCAGTTGCTGCGCGCTCCAGCGCTGGCGCGGCAGCTGTAACCAGATGTCGACATCCAACCCGGACTGATGGCTGGCGTGGCCGCTGCTAAAGCGCCCACCGGCCGGCATCGCCATATCGCCGATCAGCACCGTGCCCAGGTTCTTTTGGGTGGCCTTACCGCTCAGGCGCTGAATAAACGCCAGCAGATCGGGGTGGCCGAAATAGCGGCGCTGATCGGGGCGCATCACCTGATAATCCGGTGAATTCAGCGGCAGCGGCTGAGCGCCGACGATGCAGCCATTGGCAAAACCGCCAATCGCCTGCGCCGCACCGGCCACCGGGTTCCCGATTTTCTGCCACGGCGTCAACGCCATGGCAGAACCTGATGCTATCAGAGCAACGATGCCTAACATCCAGTTTTTCATCGCAATTACCAGCGCGGAACGTTAGAAACCACATCACCGTTTTGCGCACGCTGGCGCAGCAGGTGATCCATCAGCACAATCGCCATCATCGCTTCGGCGATCGGAACCGCGCGAATGCCTACACAGGGATCGTGACGGCCACGGGTCACCATTTCTACCGCTTCGCCCTGACGATTGATGGTACGGCCCGGCACCATGATGCTGGAGGTCGGTTTCAACGCCAGATGAGCGACCACCGGTTGGCCGCTGCTGATACCGCCGAGAATGCCGCCCGCATGGTTGCTCTGGAAACCTTCAGGCGTGATTTCGTCGCGGTTTTCGCTGCCGCGCTTGGTCACCACGGCAAAACCGTCGCCGATTTCCACGCCTTTTACCGCGTTGATGCTCATTAACGCATGCGCCAGATCGGCATCCAGGCGGTCAAACACCGGCTCACCAAGGCCCACCGGCACATTTTCGGCAATCACGCTGACCTTGGCGCCGATCGAGTCGCCCTCTTTTTTCAGCGCGCGCATCAGTTCGTCCAGCGCTTCCAGCTTGTCCGGATCCGGGCAGAAGAACGGGTTCTGTTCGACCTGATCCCAATCTTTCAGTTCGCAGACCACGTCGCCGATCTGCGCCAGATAGCCGCGCACCTGTACGCCGAATTTCTGCTGCAGGTATTTCTTGGCTATCGCCCCGGCCGCTACGCGCATCGCGGTTTCACGCGCCGAAGAACGGCCGCCGCCACGGTAATCGCGTACGCCGTATTTCTGCTCGTAGGTGTAATCTGCATGGCCCGGACGGAATACGTCTTTGATGGCGCCGTAGTCCTGCGAACGCTGGTCGGTGTTTTCGATCATCAGCCCGATGCTGGTGCCGGTCGTCACGCCTTCGAACACGCCGGAAAGAATGCGCACCTGATCCGGTTCGCGGCGTTGAGTGGTATAGCGCGAAGTCCCCGGACGGCGGCGGTCCAGATCGTGCTGCAAATCGGCTTCGGTAAGCGGGATACCCGGCGGCACTCCGTCTACGATACATCCCAGCGCCACACCGTGAGATTCACCAAATGTGGTGACGCGGAAAATCTGCCCAATACTGTTTCCTGCCATCACGGCTCCTTACCGTTAATGATTATCTTTGTGGGCCCGCCAGAGCAGGCCCGAAGAAGTCTTAGCTGCGGTAGATGCTGAAGTGTTCTTTGCAATCGACCAGTTGCTGTTTGGTCAGCATGAATACGCCGTCACCGCCGTTATCAAACTCCAGCCAGGTGAACGGAATATCCGGATATTGTTCCATCAGATGTACCATGCTGTTGCCCACTTCACAAATCAGCACGCCGTCGTCGCTCAGGTAATCCGGCGCGCAGGCCAGAATGCGGCGCACCAGCTTCAGGCCGTCGCTGCCCGCCGCCAGGCCCAGTTCCGGCTCAAAGCGGAACTCCTGCGGCAGATCGGACATGTCTTCCGCATCCACATACGGTGGGTTGGTGACGATCAGATCGTACTGGATAGCGGGAACGTCGCGGAACAGATCAGAGCGGATCGGGATAACCTGATGCTCGACGCCATGCGCCTGAATATTGCGCTCGGTCACCGCCAGCACGTCGCTGGAGATATCCACCGCGTCCACTTCCGCTTCCGGGAAAGCGTAACCGCAGGCGATGGCGATGCAGCCGCTGCCGGTGCACATGTCCAGAATGTGACGCGGTGGGTGCGGGATCAGCGCGCTGAAGTGATCGTTGATCAGTTCGCCAATCGGCGAACGCGGTACCAGCACACGTTCATCGACATAGAACTCCATGCCGCAGAACCAGGCTTTGTTGGTCAGGTAAGCTACCGGGATGCGCTCGTTGACGCGGCGAATCACGCGTTCAACGATGCGATGGCGCTCGCTGGAGGTCAAACGTGCGGTGTGCATGTCCTCTGGAATGTCCAGAGGCAGGAACAGGGTTGGCAGCACCAATTGCACCGCTTCGTCCCACGGATTATCAGTTCCGTGACCATAGTAGATATTGGCGGCATTGAAGCGGCTCACCGCCCAGCGCAGCATATCCTGAATGGTGTGCAGTTCATTCACTGCTTCGTCGACGAAAATTTTGTCCAATTTGCCCTCCGGCAGGCACTGTGATTCATGATTTAGCCGCATAGTTTGCCATGAAGCCCGCGACAAATCAGCAGCAATAGTCGCGTTAAGACATTCTCATTTTCATTCGGACGGGAGTTTTGCGTCGACAGATACCCGCGACACGGTAAACTGTCGTGATAAATGATTTCCGGTGAATAAAAAATGAAGAACAAGCACCCTCTGAGCAAAGATGAATTGCAGCTCTTCAGAGAGTCGATAGCAAGCGCAAAAAAACTGCGTCAGGATACCGTTGTCCACCCTAAGCCCAGGCCAAAAACCCGGCAAATGGCGCCGCAGCGCCTGCTGCAGGAGCAGGTGGATGCCAGCTATTATTTCTCGGATGAATACCAACCGCAGTTGGAAGAGGAAGGACCGACACGCTACGTGCGTCCCGGCTACAGCGCGTTTGAGCTAAAAAAACTGCGGCGCGGCGATTATTCACCGGACCTGTTTCTCGATCTGCACGGCCTGACCCAATTGCAGGCCAAGCAGGAGCTGGGCGCACTGATTGCCGCCTGCAAGCGTGAGCATGTGCACTGCGCCTGCGTCATGCACGGCCACGGCAAGCACATTCTCAAACAGCAGACGCCGCTGTGGCTGGCGCAGCACCCTGACGTACTGGCGTTCCACCAGGCTCCCAAGGAATGGGGCGGCAACGCGGCAATTTTGTTGCTGGTCGAACTGGCCGAGTAAACGGCAAGAATGACAAAGGGCGATGTTAAACATCGCCCTTTTCTGGTGGGACCCAAGACACGGCGTCCTACACTTTAGCCATCACCTGCGACGGGCTGACCTGCCATTCAAACTTGCCGTTGCTGCCGTCGGCCGCCAGATCGACATTGGCGATCGCGGAGGTCGCAAACATCGGCGGGCATTCGCCCGGACACAGTTCGGCGACCAGATACCCCACCAGCGGCAAGTGGGAGACGATCAACACGGAGCTGACCCCCTGCTGCGCCAGCACCTGCAGATAACTCCCCACCAGACCGGCATCACCGCCCGGTGTCAGCTCAGGCAGCACTTCTTCGCTTTCCGGCAGCGCCAAGGCTTCGCGCACCGTTTCCAGCGTCTGTTCGGCCCGCAGGTACGGGCTGACCAGTACTCGTTCAATATCCACAGACTTGGTGTTTAACCAGGCCGCCATCTGACGTGACTCATCACGGCCACAAACGGTAAGAGGTCTTACCGAATCGCTGGCCGCATCAAGTGCCGCCTCTCCGTGACGCATAATCAAAACTTGCATATTGCACCGCTGTTGTTGACAAAATAACGCTATACAGAAACGCCGAGCGTGCTGTATCGCCGAGTTTTACAACCCCAAAGCAAAGGCTTTGAAACGATAACGCGCCGTCTCTTTTTATGGCGGCCGGGCATTTTGCCTGAAAGTTCACGTAAAGAAAATGCTGTTTTTTACATCAACGTCGTCCTGACATGAATATGGCGCTCACATAACAACCAATTCAACGGGTTAAATTTTAACCTTTCCATCATGAAACTTATTGATGGCGATCAGTCTTTCGGCGCTATCCGGTTACGTTACGCCGTCGCTATCTCCCTGTATAGCATCCGGGATTGCAGGTATTTCAAGGAGTGATAGCGATCACACTGCGGCCCTGATCCAACTCTAGTACAAATCAGGCCGCCGCGCCGCTCACTCCCCTTGCGGATAAAAGCGTTCGCCCTGCTGCGCCATGCGCTGCAAGCGTTCGCAGGGGGCAAAGTTTTCGCCGTATTGCTGCTGCAGGTATTGCAGCGTTTTAACCACCTTCTCAGCACCGAGCTCGTCCATATAACGGAACGGCCCCCCGAGGAACGGCGGAAAACCGATACCGAATACCGCGCCGATATCCCCATCACGAGCGCTGCGAATCACGCCTTCGTCCAGACAACGAGCCGCTTCATTCAACATCATCATCACGCAGCGCTGGGCGATGACCGCCGGCTGCAAATGCGACTTCGGTGTGATGCCCAGCAGAAGATATACCGAGGTATCGGCGCGCTTGCCCCGCTGACGTTGCTGGCCTTCGCTCGGATACAGGTAGAAACCCCGGGCATTTTTACGCCCTTTGCGCCCGTCTTTCAGTACCGCATCGAAGGCGGCCGGCGCGGCGAAACGCGGACCAAGCTGTTCCACCAACACCGGGATAATCTTGGTGCCCACATCAATGCCCACTTCATCAAGCAAGGTAATCGGCCCCACCGGGAAGCCGAAATTCACCAGCGCCTTGTCCAGCGATTCGATCGGTTCGCCTTCCAGCAAACAACGCGCCGCTTCATTTATATAAGGAGCCAGAATGCGGTTGACGTAGAAACCGGCGCGATCGGCCACCACAATGGCCGTCTTGCCCTGTTTGTGCGCCAGCGCCACGGTGGTGGCAATGGTTTCCTCACTGGTGGTGGCATGGGGGATCACCTCTACCAGCGGCATTTTGTCGACCGGGCTGAAATAATGCAGGCCGATCACCTGCTGCGGCCGCTGCGCTTTGGCGGCAATCTGGCCAATCGGCAACGACGAGGTATTGGAGGCGAAAATGGTATGCGGCGCGGCGTGCCGTTCAATCTCGGCCACCATGTTCTGCTTCAGGGCCAGATCCTCAAACACCGCTTCCACCACGATATCCACCCGCTCAAAGCCGGTGTAATCGGTCGAGCCGGAGATCAGCATCATCTGTTTTTGCCGTTCCGCCGGACGCATACGTTTGCTGCGTACCCGCTTGCCAAGCACATCCCAGCTGTATTTCAGCGCATGGTTGATGCCGGTTTCATTAACATCTTTAATTCGCACCGGCAGGCCACCGCGCGTGGCGGTCACGCAGGCAATTCCGCCGCCCATCAGGCCACCGCCCAGAATGCCGACGCGGTGCAGCGCATGGGGTTGCGCATTGCCGCCGCGCTCTTTCTTCAAGGCGGTAGAGGCAAAGAACAGGCTGCGCAACGCCGCCGACTGCGGCGTCATGGCCAGTTCGCCGAAGGCCCGCGCTTCGGCTTCATAACCGCTGGTACTGCCGCTGTCCAGGCCGGTACGCACCACCTGAATGATTTTTTCCGCTGCCGGATAGTTGCCGTGGGTTTTCTCCAGCGTTTTTTTGCGCACAATGCTGAACAACAGGCTTTTCCCCAGAGGACCGTTGAGCAAGCGTTCCTGCCACGGCAGTTCACGTCGGCTCTGCCAGCCCTGCTTGACCCGCTCAATGGCGGTCTGCAACAAAATCGCCTGCGGCACCGCATCGTCCACCAATCCCATCCGCAGCGCCTGACGCGCACGGATATGCTTGCCGGTCAGCATCATGTCCAGCGCCTTGCTGGCGCCGATCAAGCGCGGCAATCGCTGAGTACCGCCGGAGCCTGGCAGCAGACCAAGCTGAACTTCCGGCAGGCCGAGAGCGGTTTTGTCATCCAGCGAACAGATGCGACCATGGCAGGCCAGAGCCAGCTCCAGCCCGCCCCCCAGGCAAGCGCCGTGAATAGCCGCCACCACCGGCACCGGGAAAGCAGCAATCTGCGCCAGCGTGCTTTGCCCTTTCTTCGCCAGCGTTTCGGCCTCTTTGGCACTGGTGCAGGCGGCAATCATGGTGATGTCCGCCCCGGCAATAAACGAATCGGGCTTGCCGGAAATAATCACCAGCCCTTCCAGCGCAGTATGCTGTTGCGCGCGGATCAGGACGTCATTCACCTGCTCGACGAACTCGGCTTTCAGCGTATTGACCTTGTCACCCGGAACGTCGATGGTAATCACGCCGATGTTGTCCGGGCGCAGCGTCAGTTGAAAAGCCGAGGGTTTGGCCCGCTGTTCATGCAATGCGTTTTCAAAGCTCATTATTCCACCTCTACAATCATTGCGGCCCCTAACCCTCCGGCCGCACAGGCGGTGGTCAGCCCCAATCCGCCGCCACGGCGTTTCAGCTCGTGCAACGTTTGGGTGATCATGCGCGCGCCGGTAGCGGCAAACGGGTGGCCATAGGCGATCGAGCCACCCAAGACGTTAAATTTATCCATATCCACTGTGCCGATCGCCCTGCTGCGCCCCAGCTTTTGTTGGGCGAATTCATCGCTGGCGAACATCTTCAGGTTTGCCAGCGTCTGTACGGCGAAAGCTTCGTGCATGTCAATCAGAGTCAGGTCGGCCAGGCCAATGCCGGCGCGATCCAGCGCCAACGGCGTGGCGTAGGATGGCCCCAGCAGCATGTCTTCCCACACGTCGATGGCGGAAAAAGCAAAACTGCGCAGGTAGCCCAGCGGTTGCAGCCCCAATTCTTTCGCCCGCGATTCGCTCATCATCAGCACCGCCGCCGCGCCGTCGGTCAGTGGCGTACTGTTGGCCGCAGTGACGCTGCCATGTTTGCGGTCAAATGCCGGTTTCAGTTTAGCGTATGACGCCAGGCTGGAGTCTTTGCGAACGTTGTTGTCTTCGGTGATTTGCGCGCGGTACGGCGGCACGTAGGCGGTCATGACTTCATCGCGCAGCAGCCCCTGTTCCCAGGCTTTGGCCGCCAGTTGGTGAGAGCGGTGCGCCAGCGCATCCTGCTCTTCGCGGGTGATGCCGTGGCTTTTCGCCATTTGTTCGGCGGTATCGCCCATGCGCAGACCGGTCGAGTATTCCGCCACCGCCGGCGGCACCGGCAGCAGATCGCGGAACTTCAACCGGCTAAACAGTTTGAGGCGTTGCGATAGGGTACGCGCCTTGTTGACGTCCACCAACGTACGCGCCAGCGCTTTGCTGACGCCGATCGGCAACACCGAGGAGGAGTCTGCGCCGCCGGCAATGCCGATACTGATGCTGCCCGCCATGATGCTTTCCGCTACGTTGGCAATCGCCTGGAAACTGGTGGCGCAGGCGCGCGACACGCTGTACGCATCGGTATGTACGCTCATGCCAGTGCCGAGGACAATTTCACGCGCGATATTCGGCGCTTCGGGCATTTGCACTACCTGGCCGAACACCAGCTGTTCGATGAGCACCGGTTCAATCCCGCTGCGGGCCAAGAGTTCGCTCACCGCCATTTTCCCCAGATCCACCGCCGGAATGCCGTGATAAGCGCTTGCCTGTTTGGCAAAGGGGGTGCGCAGTCCATTTACAATCGCGATACGGTCACCGTGACGGGTCACCAACGGCAGTGCCTTACTCATAAACGCTCCTGAAAAAAATAACGTCAGCGCGACGGGCAAAAAGAGGTCTGACCTGATGAGGTCATTGTTAACCAAATGTTTACATTTGGCAAACCGTCAGAAGTGAAAACTGAGAGCAGGAGCAACTTTCTATTGGGGGAAAACGGAGAGGCGGCGGCGCGGGTTTACCCCGCACCGTTTTGGGCGGGAATTAACGCAGGCCGAGCTGGAAAATCAGAGTTTCCGCCTGGCAGGCAAAGGTGAAGTCCACCGCAAGTTGCACACCACCGTCAACCGGTTTAATGCTACTGCTGATGTCACAAGGGTCAGACTCCACGCCGCGGGCTTTTTCCGTCAGCGCAGCCAGCGTTTTCTCGGCATCTTGTTGATTGGCAAACACCTGGCTGTAGGATGCAGTGCAATCGGTGTTGTCCATCACGGTACCGACATCGACACAGCAACAAGCTGCGGTTTCCTGGGCACTGCATTTATTCATTGCATCAGACATGTTTAATTCTCCTCAGGGACCGCCATTACGCGAGTCCAAACTGCCATTAACTTTCTGGCGCAAAGACGCAAGATTCTGCGTTTATTTTACCCCGCAGCGAAACCCATCGCTAGCACTTACTTTTTATAGGTGTTTTAAGTGATGGAAATCACAAATAAAAATCGTCGTCTGCTAAGGAATGGTAAGAGATTTGTTATTCACTGCTGGTTTTTTGTTAAGCAGATCTCTTTTTTGATACCAATATTGAAATATCTCAAAAACAAAGTTGCAACATTCCAACAGGTCGGACCTATAATTCAGCCACTGGTCTGATTTGTCTGAATGATAACGGACCCTACAATCCCGCGCTCCTTGTTACCTTGTGTAACATAGTTTAAATAATAAACACATAATGAGGTTTTGGTCATGAGCCAGAAAAACCTATTTACTAAATCAGCTCTCGCAGCTGCAGTGGCAATTATTTCTTCAAACGTGTCTGCCGCAGGATTCCAGCTGAATGAGTTCTCATCAGCGGGTTTAGGACGTTCGTATTCTGGTGAAGGCGCCATCGCGGATACTGCAGCATCCGCCAGCCGCAACCCGGCCCTTTTGATGATGTACACCCGACCAGAATTCTCGATCGGCGCCGTATTTATCGATCCGGATGTGGACATTACCGGCAAGTCCCCGTCGGGTGCCAGCCTGGATTCCAAAAATATCGCGCCAACCGCCTGGGTGCCGAACCTGCACTATGTTCACCCGATTAACGATCAATTCGCCGTGGGCGGCTCGGTCACCAGCAACTATGGTCTGGCCACCGAATTCAATGACGGTTACACCGCGGGCGCTTATGGCGGCAAAACCGACCTCGAAACCCTGAACCTGAACCTGAGCGGCGCTTATCGCCTGAACCAGCACTTCAGCTTCGGCCTGGGTTTTGACGCGGTTTACGCTAAAGCCAAACTTGAGCGTTATGCAGGCGAAAGCGGCGCAGCCCTCGGCATGCCCGCTGATACTCAAATCTCCCACCTGAAGGGTGATAAATGGGGCTACGGCTGGAACGCCGGCATCCTGTATGAAGTGGATGAAAACAACCGCTACGGTTTCACCTACCGTTCCGAAGTGAAAATCGACTTCGACGGCGACTACAAAAGTAGCATCTCATCTCGTCTGAACCCATTGCAGGGCAGAACCGGTCTGCCATGGGGTACTGATGGCAACACCATTCCAGGCTCTCTAACCCTAAATCTGCCGGAAATGTGGGAACTGTCCGGTTACAACAAGGTGGCGCCGCAGTGGGCGGTCCACTACAGCCTGGCTTATACCAGTTGGAGCCAGTTCCAGCAGCTGAAAGCCACCGGCAACAACGGCCAGACGCTGTTCGAGAAGCATGAAGGCTTCAGAGACGCCTACCGCATCGCGCTGGGTACCACTTACTTCTACGATGATAACTGGACCTTCCGTACCGGTGTCGCATTCGATGACAGCCCGGTGCCTGCCCAGAACCGCTCTATCTCGATCCCGGATCAAGACCGTATGTGGATCAGCGCCGGTACCAGCTACGCGTTCAACAAAGACGCGTCGGTCGACGTCGGTGTTTCCTACATGCACGGCCAAAAAGTCACCATCAAAGAAGGTCCATACACCTTCAATTCGGTGGGCAAGGCCTGGTTGTACGGCGCCAACTTCAACTACCGCTTCTAAAGCGGTCGTTCAAAACGCTTAAGCGCCCTGCGGGGCGCTTTTTTATTGCCGTTTTATAACAAAAAACCCGCCTGGCGGCGGGTTCTCATATTCTCTTGGCGAGAAATTATTTCGCTGAATCGATTTCGTCCAGATCGCCCTGGATCGCCTTGGCGTTCGGGTTTTCTTCCGCCTTCAGTGAACCGCCGCGCGCCAGGAAGTCATGACGCTGGAAGTAGGCTTCACGCACCATCACGTAAGGATCGGAAGAGTTATGCAGCAGGCCGTCGGAATCCAGCAGTTGGGCGCGGGTTTCAATCCCCTCAACCACCCATTTACCCGCCGACATCCAGAAGGTCAGGTAGCTCAGTACCGGATAGACCGTATCCGCCCAGTCGCCGCCGTCTTCACGCAGGGTGAAGCTGCCATAGGCAGGTAACATCACATAAGGGCCGTAACCGACATCGTAATGCCCCAACGTGCTACCGAAACGATTCGGTTCTTCGCGCGCCAGTTTCGGGTTCGCCATCCCCGCCACGTCGATCAGACCGCCCATCCCCAGCAGGGTGTTAAGGAAGAAGCGGTTGAAGTGAATCATCCCGCGATACGGATCGCCCTTCAGGAAGGCGTTGACCATGCTGGCCGGCTCTTCCAGGTTCGACGTGAAGTTACTTAAACCGTTACGCGCCGGCATGGGTACATAGTCGCGCCAGGCCACGGCCACCGGGCGCAATACATACGGATCCAGGACGTTATAGTTAAAGTCGAACATCGTCCGGTTAAATCCTTCCAGAGGATCGGATCGCCCTTGTGGTTCATCTTGCGGCGCGCTGGCACAGCCCACCAATAACACAGTTGCGAAAGCCAGCCCAGTCAGGCGAAAGTTCATATTTTTCTCCATGAAAACACGTTCGGTCTTTTTATTCAGGGAACCTGCTTGTTAATCTGAACGCTAACCTGCTCTTTACCGCTGAAATTCTGCAGCTCACTCTCACCAAACCAGTCGCCCGCCTGCGGCGTGGCCAGACCGTCATGAGAAATCCGTACCCGCACCTTCACCTGATGCAGCGCCGAAAGCAGACGTTCGGGCATCATGGCGTTGCTGTCATCCAGAGAGAATGACAGTGGGAAACGGCTTAAGGGCAGTTGTTTTACCGCAACCGGCACCGGGTTGGCACCATCGGTCACCGAAATGACCAGCGTCCCCTGCTGCGGTAAAGCGTTAGTCGCCTCGGGCGATAACGTCACGTTTACATTCAGTTTAACAGTTTCTTCGCCCGCCTGTGATTTTGCTTGTGCAATACTGCGCTTTAACACCTCGGTGCGCTGATCGTTGGCCGGCAACAGTTTCAACATCACCTGCCAGGCGCCGATCGCCTGTTTGAAATCACCCTGTTCGAAGGCATTGAACGCCAGCAAGCTCAATACGCGCAGATTGGTATGATCATCGGCAATCATCTTGCGCAGCATCTGCGTAGCTTGCTTGTTATCCTCCGGATCGTTGGATCGCGTCAACACTTCCGCATAGCCGAGACGCACTTCCAGATTATTCGGATCCAATTGATAAGCATGAGCAAATGCCTGCGTCGCCGTTGTGGCGTTATTCAGCGCCATGCCGACGCGGCCCAACATCATCCAGTCGTTGATGTTGCGATCGTCTTGTTGGAGTGCGGTGCGCAGCCCCAGCCCGAGGCGAGCAATCTCTTCCATGCTCAGCGGCTGAGCACGCTCATTGGCGACGCGCGCACGCAACTCCGGCATTTGGTCTTGCACCTGCTGCCAGTCCATCACCTGCGCCAACCCTCCGGTTTTCAGATAGAACCCCAGGGTAACCACCACCAGCAGCAACACGCCAGGCACCAGTGCCCAACGGGTGATCGGTTTCGTCTGCACGTCCTGTTGGCCGGGAATGTCGTTCAGCAGGTTCTGTTGCAGTTCTTTTACCAACTCCGGGCGCTCGGCAACCACGCCCTGCGCTTCATCCTGCTCCAATTCGTGCAGACGATCCCGATAAAGCGCCTTATTCAATGCGTCGCGGCTGGTGGCCGCGCCCTGCTTGCTTTGGCGCATCGCAGGCACCACCAGCAGCGCCGCAGCGCCGGCCAACAGCACAATAATAATCAGCCAAAATGCCATTAGGGTTTCTTCCTGTCAGTCTCTTTCAGCAGCGCCGCCAAGCGCTGTTGCTCCTGCTCGGAGAATTCATCGTTAGCAGCGCCGGCGCGGCGGCGGCGAGTGCGCAATATCACCACCGCACCGCCAATCAGCACAAACAGCAACGGGCCAACCCACAGGATCAGCGTCGCCGGGGTCACCGGCGGTTCATAGGTGACGAAATTGCCGTAGCGCGCCACCATATAATCAATGATCTGCTGTTTGTTCCGCCCCTGCATCATCAGCTCGTACACCTTGGTGCGCATGTCCGCGGCGATGATGGCGTTGGAATCTGCGATGCTGTTGTTCTGGCATTTCGGGCAGCGCAGCTGTTCCGTCAGCTCACGGTATTGCTGTTCCTGCTCAACCGAGTTGAATTTATAGGTATCAATCGCCGCCGCCGCGCTCCAGCTCAGCAATGCGGCAAACATCAGGGCAATCAGCCTCATGCTTCACCCCCGTACTTTTTGTACAGCGGCAACACTTCCTGCTGCCAGACGCGCTCGTTCATATCCCCGGCATGACGGTAGCGAATAATGCCCTGCCCGTCGATCAGGAAAGTTTCCGGCGCGCCATACACGCCAAGATCCAATCCCAGCATGCCATCGCCGTCATACAGGCTGAGCGCATAGGGATTGCCCAATGAATTCAGCCAGGTGACCGCTTTGCTGCGGTCGTCCTTATAGTTCAGCCCCACCACGCGAATGCCACGCGCCGCCAGGGTATTGAGGTATTGATGCTCGGCACGGCAGGTTGGGCACCAGGTCGCCCAAACGTTCAACAACATCGGCTTGCCGGTACGCAACACCGCCTGATCGAACGTTTTTCCGGGCTGGTCGAGCGACTCCAGCTTAAAAGTGGGCACCGGTTTGCCGATCAGCGCAGACTCCAGCATAGTCGGATCCTCGCCACCAGCATTGCGCGTCAACTGCACCATAAAGGCCGCCACCAGCAACAGGAACAGGATTAACGGGATAAACAGCAGCTTACGGTTCATGCCTGCTCCTCCAGCTTACCTTCACGCTTGAGTTTTTTGCTCATCCGATAGCGCGGATCGAGAATGCACAAGATGCCGCCAATCGCCATAAATACCCCGCCGAACCAGATCCAGCGCACGAAGGGTTTGTAATACAGCCGCACCGCCCAGGAGCCGTCGTCCAGTTCTTCCCCCAGCGCCGCATACAAGTCGCGGCTGAAACCGCCGTCGATAGCCGCTTCGGTCATCATGCTGCGCGCCACGCTGTAGTAGCGTTTTTCCGCGTGCAGCGTGGCTTCCGGCTTGCCGTTGCGCGTGACGTCGATAATGCCGACGCCGCCGCTGTAGTTCGGCCCGCGAATGTCGTGCACGTCGCGGAACACAAAGTGGTAGCTGTGAATGTCCACGCTGTCGCCGGCCTTCATGCGCACATCGCGCTCCACGCTGTAGTTCTGGCTGAACGCAATGCCGATCACCGTCACCGCGACCCCGAGGTGGCCCAGCACCATGCCCCAGTGGCTGCGGGAAAGGTGGCTCAGGCCGCGCCAGAAACCGTGGCGATGGGTAGCGCGCTCATGCAATTCCATCAGCGTCAGAATAATCACCCACACCGCCATGATCAGCCCGACCACCGTCATGCCGGCGATGCTGTCTTGTAACAGCCACGGCAGCAGGATCGACAGCACCAGCGTGATCGCCAGCGCCACGCTCAAGCGGCGCCACAGCTTGGTCGGTTCATCGCGACGCCAGCGCACCAGCGGGCCGATGCCCATCAGCAGCGCCATCGGCGCCATCAGCCAGGTGAACATGGTATTGAAGAAGGGTTCACCGATAGAAATGCTGCCCAGGCCCAGCTGTTTGTGCACCAGCGGCAGCAACGTGCCCAGCAGCACAACCAGCATGGCGGCAATCAACAGCACGTTATTGCCCAGCAGGAAGGTTTCGCGCGAGAAGGTTTCATGCTGCACCCGGCTGCGTACCTGCCCGCCCTTGACCGCGTAAAGCAGCAGAGAACCACCGATCACGATCACCAGATAGGCGAGGATAAACATGCCGCGCGCCGGGTCGGAGGCAAAAGAGTGCACCGAAACCAGCACGCCGGAACGCACCAGGAAGGTACCCAGCAGGCACAGCGAGAAGGCGGTAATGGCCAGCAGCACCGTCCAGGCCTTGAAGGTGCCGCGTTTTTCGGTCACCGCCAGCGAGTGCATCAGCGCCGTACCGGCCAGCCAAGGCATGAAGGACGCGTTTTCCACCGGATCCCAGAACCACCAGCCGCCCCAACCCAGTTCGTAATAGGCCCAGGCGGAACCCAGCACGATCCCCAGGGTGAGGAACACCCAGGCCGCCGTGGTCCAGGGCCGCGACCAGCGCGCCCAGGCGGTATCCAGCCGGCCGGCCATCAGTGAGGCGATGGCGAAGGCAAACGCCACCGAGAAGCCGACATAACCCATGTACAACAGCGGCGGATGGAAGATCAGGCCGATATCCTGCAGCAGCGGATTGAGGTCACTGCCGTCGATCGGAAAGTTCGGCAGCGTACGGGTAAACGGGTTGGAGGTCATGATGATAAACAGCAGGAAACCTGCGGTGATCATGCCCATCACCGACAACACGCGCGCCACCGCATCCTGCGGCATTGAACGGCTGCACAGCGCCACCGCCAATGACCAGCAACTGAGCAACAGCACCCACAGCAGCAGCGATCCCTCATGCGCGCCCCAGGTGGCGGCGATGCGGTAATACACCGGCAGTTGGCTGTTGGAGTTGGCGGCCACATAGGCCACGGTAAAATCATTCACGACAAAGGCGTGCACCAGGCAGATGAACGCCAGCGCAATGGCGGCGAACATGCCGTAGGTCAGCGGGCGCGCCACCGCCATCATGCGGCTATCCTGACGCGCCGCGCCCCACTGTGGATAAATGCTCAGCAGCAGCGAAATCGCCAATGCCAGGCACAGCAGAAAACTTCCCGTTTCCGGCATCATGACTTGCCGCCTTCATTTTGCGGGGCGGTGTAGGCCGAAGCCGGCCCCTTATGGTTTTCTTTCATTGCGTCTGCCACTTCCGGCGGGGTGTATTTTTCATCGTGTTTCGCCAGCACTTCACGCGCGTTAACCACGTTGCCTTCGCCCAGCACACCTTGCGCCACCACGCCCTGCCCTTCACGGAACAGATCCGGCAGAATGCCGGTATAGGTGACATCAATCACGCCGCGTGCATCATAAATCTTGAAGTTGACCTGCAGCGTTTTCTGATCGCGCTTCACCGAACCGGGCATCACCATGCCGCCAATGCGCAGGCGTTGGCCCACCTCCGGTTTTTCGTGATCCTCGCCCTTGCCTTGCAGAATTTCACTCGGGGTATAAAACAGATCGATGTTGGAGCGCAGCGCGTACAGCGTCAGGGTAGCGGTCAGCGCCACGCCGATCAGCACGACAATCGCCAGATACAGGCGGCTTTTACGACGTGGATTCACAATGATTTCTCCCGCGGATCAGCGGATTTTTGTTTCGACTGCTGCGACTGACGGATGCGTCGTTCGCGCGCCTGACGGCGGCTGACCTCATTCAGCAGTTGCCTGCGCTGCCAGCCGGTGTGGGCCACCAGACCCAGCAAGGATAACAGCGTGACGGCCACCGCCAGCCAAACGTAAAAGGCGTAGCCGCCCATGGCGAAAAACGCCGACCAGGAGGTAAATGCGGCATTCATGGTTGGCGCTCCTTGTTGACCAGCCCGGCAACCCACGGGCGCTGACGCTCCTGGGCCAGGATCAGATTGCGCAACCGCATCAGGGTCAGCGTAATGAAGAACAGCAGATAGCCGAGGATCGCCCAACGCAGCGGGGTGCGCATGCTTGGCGCGATGCTCTGTTGCATATTGGTGGAACCCTGATGCAGCGTGTTCCACCATTCGACAGAGAAATGAATAATCGGGATGTTCACCACCCCTACCAGCACCAGAATACCGGCGGCGCGGCCGGCCAGGCGACGGTCTTCAAAGGCGTTATACAGCGCAATAATGCCCATATAAAGGAACAGCAGCACCAGCTCAGAGGTCAGACGCGCGTCCCATACCCACCAGGTACCCCACATAGGTTTACCCCAGGCGGCCCCCGTGACCAGCGCGATAAAGGTAAATACCGCGCCGACCGGCGCCATCGCCGCCACCACGGAATCGGACATTTTCATCTGCCACACCAGGCCGATAAACGCCGCCACCGCCATCGAAGCGTAGATGCCCATTGACCACATGGCGGCCGGCACGTGGATATACATGATGCGGAAGCTGTCGCCCTGTTGATAATCCTTCGGCGCAAAACCAAAGCCCCATACCCAGCCGATCGCCAGGCAGAGCGCGCCGGCCAGCCCCAGCCACGGGACAAAACGGCCGCAGACACGATACAGCCGTTCAGGCTGGGCGAATTGATGTAACCATTTCCACATTGTCGTCATTGCTCACGGTAAATGTTTTAAGGTGGCCCCCCTATCGTGGGGCGACGAAAATAGCTTTCGCGGTGGAACACGCTCTTAACGGCGTTAACCCGCATGTTAATCAGTGATGCTAATGCACGCTCACTCGCAGAGCGGCGGCGGTGGCAAAGGGGGCCAGCGTTATGCTGCCCGCCAGCATGGCGCCCAGAATCGCCAGATACCCCGCTATCGGCATGCCCATGGAGGCGGCGTCGATAGCGGCGGTGGAAAATATCAGCACCGGAATATACAGCGGCAGCACCAGCAGGCTGAGCAGCACGCCGCCTTTGCGTAACCCGACGGTCAGCGCCACGCCGATGGCACCGACCAGGCTCAGCGTCGGGGTGCCCAGCAGCAGCGTAAACGCCACCGCCAGCCAGGTCTGCATATCCAGCGACAGCAGCAGCGCCACCAACGGCGACAGGATTAACAGCGGCAACCCCGTCACGACCCAGTGAGCACACACTTTGCCTAACACCGTCATCGGCAGCGGCGTCGGCAACAGCAGCAGTTGCTCCAGCGAGCCATCGAGAAAATCGTCGCGAAACAAACGCTCCAGCGACAACAGCGAAGCCAGCAACGCCGCCACCCAGATAATCCCCGGCGCAATGCGCGCCAGCAACTGCGGTTCAGGCCCAATACCCAACGGAAACAACGTGATAACGATCAGGAAGAACCACAGCGGGTTAACGATTTCCGACCCTTTGCGAAAGGCAATTTTCAGCTCGCGGCGCAACACCGTCAAAAACATCAGAGATTCTCCGCCAGGCTGATTTTACCTACCGCCTGCGTCGTGCCTGCCAGATCCTGGTGCGTGGTCAACAATACCATGCCGCCTTGCTGCGCATGTTGCTCAAAAAGGCTAATCAATTCAGCCACGCCTTGTTTATCTATTGCCGTCAGCGGTTCATCCAGGATCCACAGTGGGCACTCACTTAACCATAAACGCGCCAGCGCGACCCGGCGCTGCTGGCCGGCGGAAAGCTGCGCCACCGGCAAATCCTCATAACCGACCAACCCCACCTGCTCCAGCGCCTGCCAGATGGCCTGACGATCGTGCGCGGCGCGCACCGCCTGGTAAAATTGCAGGTTCTCGAAGGGCGTCAGCATGGTTTTAATCCCCGGCTGATGGCCGAGGAACAACAGATCCTGATGATAATTCTCACGGTGACGCAGCGTATTTTGCCCACGCCAGCACACTTCGCCGCTTTCCGGCTGCGCCAACCCGGCCAGAATGCGTAACAGGCTGGTCTTGCCCGCGCCGTTCGGCCCTTCCACCTGAATAATCTCGCCCGGCTTCACCGTAAAGCTTAACTCGCTAAACAGGATGCGTTCATCACGGACGCAGCTCAGACTTTTAGCTTCCAGCATCGGGAGAACTCATATTTTTCTTTGGGATAGCGAATCATAGCATAAGGCGCCTGCGGCACGCAGCCCGCCACTGGCCGCTCGGCTACTCCAATAGGGGTAATATGACGGCCCAGATCAATAATGCGTAGGAAAAACCGACGGCGTTAAACTCTTGTTACTTTTTTCCGCCATTTGCCGCACTTCTGTCGCACCGCCCGTGCGCCAACTACGCTTGATAAATGGCCCTGGCGACCTCTGACGGAGAAAGTTAATCATGAGCGACGAACAACCCCGCACAACAGCGAATGCCGATGACCCTCTAAAAGTCGAGAGCAAAGAGCACGAGCAGGGCAAATCAGAAATCGAGGTAAAGGAAGAGAACCTGCCCTCACGCGCGGCGGCGGTGCATGAGCTCATCCGTATGGAAGGCGAAAAAGAGCTGGAACGCGACTGGGTGGCGCTGCTGTGGTCCGCCGTCGCCGCCGGGCTGTCGATGGGCGCTTCACTGGTGGCGAAAGGCATTTTTCACGCCCGCTTGCCGGACGATCCCAGCCGTTTCTTTATCGAGAATATTGGCTACACCTTCGGCTTTATCATTGTGATTATGGCCCGCCAGCAGCTGTTTACCGAAAACACCGTTACCGCCGTGCTGCCAATCATGCACAAACCGACGCCAAGAAACTTCCTGATCCTGTTCCGCCTGTGGGGCGTGGTACTGCTCGGCAACCTGATTGGCACCGGGCTGGCATCGCTGGCGTTTATCCATATGCCGATTTTCGACGACAATACCCGCAGCGCCTTCGTCAGCCTGTCGGAAGAGGTGATGAAAAACTCGCCGTCAGAAATGTTCGCCAACGGCATTCTGGCGGGCTGGATCATCGCCACCATGGTGTGGATGTTCCCCTCCGCCGGTGCGGCCAAGATTTGGATCATTGTGCTGATGACCTATCTGGTAGCAATTTGCGACCTAACCCACATTGTGGTCGGCTCGGTCGAGATCCTGTATCTGGTGTTTAGCGGCGCTCTCCCCTGGCAGGAATTTTTCTATCCGTTCGCCATTCCGACGCTGGCGGGCAACATTATCGGCGGCACCTTTATCTTCGCGCTCATCAGCCACGCGCAGATCCGTAACGATATGAGCGTTAAAAACAAGGCGGCGAAGCTGGAGGCGGAAAAAGGGGCCGCCAAGGCGAAAAAACCGTGATCGCAGCCGGGGCTACATACAAAATTCACCGCATATTGGCGAGGGAATGAGCAAACGCACCGCTAAGCGCTTATTCTGCGGGTAAAAAAAGGTATACTGCCCCGGCAGCTCAGGTTGCCGGCCCGCAGGGTCCCCGTAGTTAAACGGATATAACAAGCCCCTCCTAAGGGCTAGTTACTGGTTCGATTCCAGTCGGGGACACCATCACCACACAAAAAACACCTTTACGACATCGCCCCCTTCCTCGGTACTCGGCAAGACGCCTTGCCCATATTTAATAGCGAATCCTGACCCCCAGCCTAATCACCCGCTCGGTCAGCCAGATAACGTCATTAATCTCAGCCGTTATTTGTAAATAAGAGAAATCGCGTTTCAGCCCCGTTAAATTAAATGCTAAAATTGTTTAATTATAAGCATGGAGGCATGACATGTTCCCCGACAAAAAATATTTTCAACGCGCAAGCCCGCTGACCAGCTATCAATTTTCACGCCTGCATACTTTTGAATGCGTCGCCCGTAATTTATCCTTTTCACTGGCGGCGGAAGAACTGTCTATTACACCCAGCGCCGTGAGCCACAGAATTAATCTGCTGGAAAAAGAGTTGGGTTTTCTTTTATTTCAACGATTCCATCGCAGAATTACGCTGACACCGGAAGGCGAGCGCATGCAATGGGCATTAAGCCGCTCCTTCGATACGCTGAATCAGGAAATTCTTGATATTAAAAACCGTGAGTTGACGGGCAACCTGACTATTTATTCGCACCCTTCCATCGTGCAGTGCTTGTTGATACCGCGGATCGGCGATTTTATTGCCCAGCACCCCACCATTCATTTGAGCATAGTCACCGGGCAGGAGATCATCAGCCTGGCCAATCGGGGCGTTGATTTAGCCATGTACTTTGGCAAGCTGCCATCCGGGAAACAAATAGACGAAGCTTTTATGCAGGAATCTATAGTCCCGATCTGTACCCCGCAGTACGCCAAGGCACATAACCTCTACGGCGCACCGGAAAACCTGGCACGCTGCACGCTGCTGCATGACAGGTACAACTCCGGCGAAGACGAATGGTTGACCTGGTCGCAACATTTTGATTTAGCGCTGGATACAGAAAGCAAAAGCATGGAGTTCGATCGCTCGGATCTGGCCGTGCTGGCGGCGACCAAACACCTCGGCGTCGCCATGGGGCGGCTTAATCTGGTGCAAGACTGGATCAAAAGCGGCGAACTGATTATCCCGTTCAGTAACATGACCTTGCCTTGCGAACACTGCTATTTTATGTCAACCATCTCCGAACGTCAGTGGCCGAAGATCATCGCTTTCAAAGAGTGGATGATGAAGATAGCGCCTCTGGCCTGATGGCCGGAGGCATTGGCAGGTTTTCTTGAAATCAGCGCCATTTCTTTGGGGGATAAGAGAAATCCAGTGCGCAGTTATATAACTTTCCGGCCTTTGAATAATAAATATGCCTGCGGCTATTATCCCAGGCCACAGCATAGTTATTAGCAAAGGTGATGACTTCAACCGGCATCTGGTTGGATAATCGCATCCGTTTGGTGCTTTTCACCACGGAAAAATCACCATTATCGTAGAGCGTTATCAAAGGATACCCCCAGGCATACCTGGATATTTGTACGGTGAGGGTGAATTGACTTTCACAGCTTATTTGATAGTTATGAATATTAACATCCATGGATTATATTTTTGGTGCAACTCCTCTATTGACATAAAATAAATAAGAACAGCTTACGACAATAAGCCCGAAGACGATCAGTACAGAACCCAATACAAATTCAATTTGCAGCGGTTCGCCCAAAATCACCACACCGGCTAAAATGCCAAAAATGGGGGTCATAAAGGTCAGAATGCCCAACGAAGAGGCCTGATAATTACGCAGCAGAGAAAACCAAATCAGATAGCTGAGGAAAGAGACGATAATCGTTTGGAATATCAGGCTGGTCCAGGCCACAGAACTCAGGTTGAAATGAAGGTTCTCCATCGTCATCGCCAGCAGAGATAACAGCAGGCAGGCCCCTGTAAGCTGGAACAACAGCGTCTGTTTGGACGAACAGTTCGCCAGGCGCGTGGTGCGAATGACTATCGTCGAGCCGCCCCAGGACATGCCCGCCAACAGGCCATAAATATCGCCACGGAGCTGCGCCTCACCGCCGGAACTGCCGCCCATCCCCGAGATGGCGAGCACCACGCCGCCAAAAGCCAGAGCGATGCCAGCCCACTGCACGACCGACAAGCGCTCGTGCCTGATAAAAAAATGCAGCCCTATGGCGGAGAATAAGGGAGCGGTGTACAAGAAGACCGCCATATGCGACGCGCTGGTATAGCCTAAACCTTCAGAGACGAAAAAGAACTCTAACGCGAACAATAAGCCAACGCCCAAACCGGCTAACAACGTGGGGCGATCGAATACGAACCTTTCCCTTTTGTAACGCGCCAAAAGGTAGACCGCCAAAGCGGCCACGCCTGACCTGACGGCGATTTGCAGTACGGCGGATATGTCCGGCTCGGCCGCCTTGATCGCGACCTGCTGCAGCCCCCATATGGCGCATATCAGCGTCATGGCGGTAGCCGCTTTGCTGTCTATGCTGTTTCTGGAAATCATCATGCCTCCCGCAAACCGCTCTGCTCAAAATACAATGTTCCCTCGCCGCGAATAATAGCGGTGATAGAGAATAAAATCACAGGAATATCTAAAGGCTACTCTTTATAAACCACTATTTCCTGGTACATCTTAACTACTTCATTATCGCTATCTGTGTCGCCGGTATATTCGGTTTGTTGCGCCACATGAATAACCTTCCAACCCCGCCTCGCCAAATCAGGAATAGTGACGCGGCCAACATCACGGCAGGTAAATACCGTATCATCACTCAACCTGAGCTTACCAATACTAGCATAATCATAAGCTTGAGACTGACACACGTGCGACTCCGCCGCCATCAGCGGCAATGAAAACAAACCAATAAATAACGCTAACAAAGCTTTCATAGTCATCTCCAGACCCCTTATTAATCCAATCCATCTAACCGATATCGGCAAAATTAATTACGCTAGCCGTCGGCTTATTTAATGCCCTCATGTCGATTAAATTACACGGCATCTGCCATTCACTGACAAGTGAAAAATATAAGGCTATGCGTTAGCTGAGTTCATCCGAGTATTGTCGTCATGGCTTAGCCACTACGCTGAGCATGACCCCGCGTCAGGCCCCGCCGCCCTCTTTCCCGTCAATGATTAATATTCAATCAAATAATTAGCAAGAAAAGTAACTTTTTGTGATGCACATCGTGTTACATATGCGCTTCGCTTCAACCACGCCAAAAAACAATGAAAACGCTCAGAAAAAACCTGAGCAAATCACCGATCCCGGTGCGTCGGTGATGTTGGCAATCAATAACAGGGATAAAAACACATGACTTTCACATTGCGCGCATTGACTCAGGCGGTCGCTTTGGGGCTGGTGATGGGCACCGCCTCTTTCGCTGCCCAGGCTGAAATCACCCTTCTCAAGCAGGATCCTCAGGCGGGCGATCCGCTGAGCCGTCTCAATTTTACCGTCGGCGGCAGCATCCGCCCGCAGTTCAACAACATGACCGGCGATGGCGATAAAGGCTCCTATAAACGCAACGGCTTCGACGGTGGCACCCGTTTCCGCTTTGCCGCGGACTACTACCTGTTCGACGACATCAGTTGGATCAGCTACTACGAGCTGGGGGTGAATATCCCTGCGCTGTTCGACTGGGATCACCACTATGCCGACGGCGCCAATAACACCAGCCGCCGCATGCTGTACACTGGCCTGAAAAGCAAAACCTGGGGGCAACTGACCTTTGGCCAGCAAAACAGCGTGTATTACGACGTCGTGGGCGCAAAAACCGATATCTGGGATTACGACATGCTGGCCCAGGCACCGGGCAACGGCATCAACGGCGACTACGACGGCTCTTACCGTTCGCGCAAAATGCTGAAGTACAAAAATACCTTTGGCGATGCGGACGTTTACGCCTCTTACCTGTTCAGCGATAACGACTATCTGCCGGGCAACGGCCTGCGCTACAAGCGCAAAGGCGGCGGCTCGCTGGGCGTGGATTACCACCTGACGCCGGATCTGACCTGGGGCACCGCGTGGAACTATACCCGCGCCGAAATGCGTAACCCTTCCACCAGCGGCTCGAAAGACTATGATCAGAACATTGTGGGCACCGCGCTGAGCTGGAAGCCGGACAGCTGGACCCTGACCTTTGGCGGCGGCTGGTACAACAACTTCCTGACCACCAAAAAAGCCGACGTTGACAACTACTTCGCCGGCGACGCCTGGGGCATTGAGTATCTGGCCGGTTATACCGTACCGGTGGGCCAATATGCGGTGAAATCCGTGATGCCGTACTTTATGGGCGATCGTCTGGAGTACGTGAGCGGCCGCAACTATCAGCATATCGATAACGGCCTGGGCGTTACGGTGCAGTTTGATTACGGTTTCCGCGTCGATGTGGAACACGTGCTGACTTCAAGCACCGATAATCTCGGTGATATGACGCTGGTGCGTCTGCGCTACGATTTCTGATCGGTATAGACGTAAAAAAGGCCGTTTTCACGGCCTTTTTCATTGTTATCAGCGCATCAGAACCCGCCGCGCGCCGAGCGCCCCACCGCTTCGCCCAACTGCCACACCGCCATGGCGTAATGGGTGCTGTGGTTGTAACGGGTAATGGCGTAGAAGTTCGGCAACCCGTACCAGTATTGGTAGCTGGTCCCCATATCCAGCCGCAGCAAGCTGGCTTCCTGCTCAGTGCCGAGCGAGCCTTGCGGGGTCAGCCCGGCCGCCGCGAGAGTGTCAAGCGAGTAGCGAGTTTTAAAACCGTTATCCAACCCCGGCGCCTGGCCGCTGGCCGGTACCGCCACGGCCTCGCCACTGATCCAGCCATGTTCTTTAAAGTAATTGGCGACGCTGCCGATCGCATCCACTGGATCCCACAGGTTGATGTGGCCGTCACCGTTGAAATCAACCGCGTAGCTCTTGAACGAAGAAGGCATAAATTGGCCGTAGCCCATGGCGCCGGCAAAGGAGCCGCGCAGATCCAGCGGGTCATCCCCTTCGGCACGCGACATCAACAGGAAGGTTTCCAGCTCGCCGGCAAAGTAATCGGCGCGGCGCGGATAGTCGAAGGCCAGCGTGGACAAGGCATCGATAATGCGGGTTTTCCCCATCACGCGGCCCCAGCGGGTCTCAACGCCGATAATGCCGACAATGATCTCCGGCGGCACGCCGTATACCTGCTGGGCGCGCTGCAGGGCTTCCTGATACTGATTCCAGAACTGCACGCCGTTTTGCACGTTATCCGGCGTAATGAACTTGTTGCGATAGCGCAACCAGGATCCGTTCGGCACGGACGGCGCCTGAGTGGTGGTGGGGGTCGGCGCCTGACGATCCATCAACCGCAGCACCGAATCCAGCCGTTTTGCCTGGGCCAGCACGTCATGCAATTGCTGACGATCGAATCCGTGTTCCTGCACCATTTTATCGATAAAGCGGGCAGTGTTTGGATTATTGGCAAAATCACCGCCCAACGGCTGGCCGCTATGCGCCGGCGTCAGCAGGAAACCGCCTTTTATGGCGTTAGCCTGAGGAGCTGCTGGGATAGGCTTCGGCCCGCTGCTACAGGCTGCAAGTAAGGTAAGCAGAGGAAGAAGGGCAACTAAATGACGCATCGGATATCCATATAAGCCAGGCCAGTGATAAGTGAGCGTTATGTTAATCCATTGTCCGGTGCGAACAAACTGGATTATGCCGCTCATCTCAGTACCGGAAGCTAAAATCTTGCAAATCGTGATAAATCGCACAGAAAACCAAAACCACTTAGGGTAGGAAGGCAGGATCCTAAACCTTAACTAAATGAGAAAGATTATCATATTGACTCACCGTCGAATGCCACTAAAATACGCCCCCCTTGGCTGACGACCCGGCCAGCGCTGATTGCTACAACGGAATGTGACTTTGGACTCCCTCGGACAGATCGCTAGAAACGTCTTTAAACGCCGCATTACGCGTAAAAACTATGTTTTCTCCCTGGTTATTTTCGCCACCGGCCTGACATTGCTGTCATTCCTGTCCCCCTATCTGGATAAAAACCTGTTCCGCGCCTACGCGCACAGCGACATCGCCGCGTTTCTTTCGGTTTTCATCTACCTGCTGTGCATCATGCTGTGGTCGCTGTTTTGGATCGGCCTGACGCTGTGGTTTGTCGCCCGCACCGCATTCCGACTCAATGACGTCGGTACGCCCGGTTGGCCGCTGGCGTTAGCGCTGTATGCGCTCAGCGTGGTGAATAACTACCACCCCGGTCCGGTTGAACGCTGGCTGATCGTCATCAGCCTGATTGGCGTCCTGTGCGCACTGGTGCTGCCTTCTGCCCCCCGGGCAGGTAAACCCGAGCCGGCCGGCTAGCGAAACCCGGTACTGGCTATCTGCAGGCCAAGCGGTCACAATGCCGCATAATCCACGCGCCATACAGGAAACATCATGTCTTGCCACTACCCCGCCCATTACGCCTTTGATAACGAAAGCGACGCCTGGCAGATTCATTTTCGCGATTTTCCTGAACAGCAGGCCGCCTGCTATAAACGTGAAGATATCGAACTGGAAGCGCAGGAAAGCCTGCTGATCGCCATCGCCACGGAAATGGAAGAAGGCCGCCCGGTGCCGCCCCCATCCCGCGCCCAGCCGGAAGACCTGATGATCCACGTACCGGTGCTGGTCAAACTGAAGCTCGAGTTGCATAACATCATGCTGGCCGGCGCGACGTCCAAAGCCGATCTGGCACGCAAACTGGGCTTTAACGGCGGCCAAATGGATCGTCTGCTCGACGTTGCCTATGCCTCAAAAGTGGAAGCGCTGGAACAGGCTCTTTACCTGCAGGGATATGAGGTGCAGGTCTCGGTAGCAGAGATTCGGCAACAGTAAGAAAAATATTATCGCCGGGGACTAAATATTCTCCCTTTTTTGCCGATGTGTTCGTTACCGAATCACCAAGAGCAAAAAGTGAAGGCTAAAAATGGAGTGGAGTCGCCGTAATATCTGGACCGTTATTCTGCTGTCGTGCCTTGTCTTCTGGGCTATCCTGCTGACGGGTGCAAACGCCGTCGCCTGATCCCTTTTCATAACATCACAGCAAACATAATTATAAAGCCCGCACCAGCGGGCTATTCCTCTTTTTTGCCCCGCTAAAAACGTAAATAAAACTCGTTTAAAAACAGTCAGGGCTGAGTAAAAAATCGCCAAAAAGTGTGATCAAAAACACAGTATTGTAATCAGGCTGGCATTGGGAGTACATTAGCGCCGATCCTGTCGTGGTTCATGCTTTACCTCACGGACTTTGAAGCACGACAACCGGGTAACTCGTGGTCAAGGACGTTGTTCTTCCTGATTGAAGAACCCGCCAATAAACCGCAGGTTATCCACAAAATACTCAGCACAACAATCGGGATCATTGGCTTGCGAGAAACTCCAGATGGGAGTTGTTCAATGAAATATTTTGTTATGGGCGTTTCGTTCATGCTGGTAGCGTGGATTGGCACCTTTATGCTGATGGTTGCATAATCTTCAGCATGGCCGGGAACATAGATAAAGGGGCGCAGAAGCGCCCCTTTGTTGTTTCTGAATGCGGTTATTTGCCCGGCATCATGCGGCGCAAGGTGTCATCCTTGCGCAGATAATGGTGATACAACGCCGCCAGCGTGTGAGCGCCGATGATAAAGTAACCGGTATTGGCGAGCGTTTCATGTGTACTCTTGATAATGCGGCGCAGCGCCGGGTCCGGCGTGACCCATTGCGGCACCTGCCAGCCCAGCAACACCCACTCCTTTCCCCCGTAGGCCAGCGTCAGTACTCCCAGCACCGGCAACGCCAGAAACATGACATAGAGCAGCACGTGGAAAATCTTGGCACCCAACTCCTGCCATTCTTCCAGCGGCGGAGTGGTGGCCGGAGTGGCATAACGATGACGCAGCCCCAGCCGGATAAACATCAGCAAAAATACCGCCAGGCCAAAGTTAAAATGCAGATTTTTCACCAGTGACGCCTTGTCATCCGGCACCGAATCCTTCAGCAGCATTGCCGCATAGGTCAGGATCACCATCAACAGCGTCAGCCAGTGTAAAATAATTTGCGATCTCGCGTAGCGGTTGCCCATACACTCTTCCTGATTAATTAAAAAAGATTAGTCGAGCATAGTGGGGAAATGATGAAGAAAACCTTAGCGTTGAGAAAAAAGGCCGGCGCGAATGTGCCGGCCTGAAGCGATTATTTTACGGCGGGGGGAGTGCTCTTGGCTGGTTTGATCAACCCGTCGGCACGGAACATGGCTTTGATGCCGCGCACCGCCTGACGGATGCGATCCTGATTTTCTATCAGTGCAAAACGCACGTGGGTGTCGCCGTAGTCGCCAAAACCAATGCCCGGCGATACGCAGACCTTGGCTTCCGCCAACAGGCGTTTGGCAAACTCCAGCGAGCCGAGATGCGCATAAGGCTCAGGTATTTTTGCCCATACGTACATCGCCGCTTTCGGGTTATCGACCATCCAGCCGGCTTCGTGCAGCCCTTTCACCAGCACATTGCGGCGCTGACGGTACTGCTCTGCAATATCGCGCACGCACTGCTGGTCGCCTTCCAGCGCGGCGATAGCCGCCACCTGCAACGGAGTGAAGGTGCCGTAATCGTGATAGCTCTTGATGCGCGCCAGCGCGCTGACCAGCTCCGCATTACCGACCATAAAACCGATACGCCAACCCGCCATGTTGTAGCTTTTCGACAGGGTGAAAAACTCCACCGCGATATCCTTGGCACCCGGCACCTGCATAATCGACGGCGCTTTCCAGCCGTCATACACGATGTCGGCATAGGCCAGATCGTGGATCACCAGCACGTTGTACTGTTTGGCCAGCGCCACTACCCGCTCGAAGAAATCCAACTCAACACATTGGGCTGTCGGGTTGGAAGGGAAGCCGAGGATCATCATTTTCGGACGCGGGATGGTTTCACGAATGGCGCGCTCCAGCTCACCAAAGAAATCCACGCCGTCCACCAGCGGCACTGAACGCACTTGCGCGCCGGCAATCACCGCACCGTAAATATGGATGGGATAGCTTGGGTTCGGCACCAGCACGGTGTCGCCGTGATCGAGCGTCGCCAGCATCAGGTGCGCCAGCCCTTCTTTCGACCCTATGGTGACAATGGCTTCGCTTTCGGGATCAATCTCCACCTGGTAGCGATCGGCGTACCAGCGTGAAATGGCGCGGCGCAAACGCGGGATGCCGCGCGAGGTAGAGTAGCCGTGGGTATCGTCACGCTGCGCAACGGCACAGAGTTTTTCCACAATGTGCGGCGGCGTCGGGCCGTCCGGGTTACCCATGCTGAAATCGATAATATCTTCGCCGCGGCGGCGAGCAGCCATCTTCAGTTCGGCGGTGATGTTGAATACGTAAGGGGGAAGACGTTCAATACGCGTAAAGCGGCGTTGTGGACTGTTATCAGCCATAGATTCCTCGAAGAGACGTTAGCGCCCGGACCGTCCGAGCGACGCTGACCAGCTTGTGGTCGGATATCGAACATATCGCAGCGGCGACGGGATTGTCGATACCCGCCGCGATATTTTTATTTTTCCGCCTGAAACTCCGCCGCCAACAGCCCGAACATCCAGTCTGCGTGCCACTGCCCGGCCAGGCGGAAATTATCGCGCAATGTGCCTTCAAGCTGAAAACCGCACGACTCCAGCAAGCGGCGCGAAGCGATATTGCCTGCGGTGACGGTAGCCGTCAGCTTGTGGAAGCCGCAAGCGTTGAAGCCAAAATCCAGCACCGCCCACAGCGACTCCTTGCCGTAGCCCTTGCCGTGTCCGGACGGCAAAATGCCGTATCCCACTTCCGCCTGTTGGCAAGGCAACCACATCGGACGAAAACCCGTAATGCCCACCGCCTCACCACTTGCCTTTTCGCGCATCACCAGGCACAACCATTGTTCCCCATGCTTGTCCCAGGCCGGCAGCCGCGTCTCAAAGCGCGTGCGTATTTCCGCTTCGGTCAGAGGATCGGCGATATAGCGAATCACGTCAGGGTCCTGATACAGACGCAGAAACAGTGGCCAATCGTCGGTGGTTATCGACTGCAGGTTCAAACGCTCAGTGACCAATTTCATTGCACTAATCTCCGAAAAACGAAAACAAGGAAGTTACGAATGAAAGGCATCCCTTTATTTTCCTCTATTAAATCCAGATAATCGTTAACGTAAAAACAACAAAACCATAACGTCTTACTCCGTCCTCTACAACCGTCTATCGTTGCCCACAGGCAGCGTGAGGAGAACACCATGGCTTCATTACGCATTGACGACATCCCCACCGCCATTAAAACCGTAAAACAGCAACTGCGTCAGGCTCTGCCCAACTACCGCGAGGTGTTTCTGGCGCTGGAAGACCACATTCGCCAACAGGTCGAACAAATCCGCCAGGAGTTGGCCGCCGGCCAAAACCCGGTGCCGCAAATCGATGCGGAGGATATTTTGCAGCAGCGGGTCAGCGAGCAGCAAAAGGCTTTGATCAAACAGCGCGGCGCCTGCGCTATCCGTGGCGTGTTCCCCCGCAGCAAGGCCGAAGCCTGGAACCGGGAAATCGGCAGCTATCTTGAGCGCAACAACTTTGTCGAACGCCTGAAAAATGCCGCCGAAGACAACTATTTCGGCAAACTGGCCGCCGGCAAACCGCAAATCTACGGCATTTACTGGTCAAAACCGCAGGTGGAAGCCCGTCAGGACGCCCGCATGCACGCCGTGCAGGTGTTTCTCAACAGCCTGTGGGAAACCGAAAGCAACGGCAAACAGCATTTTGACCCGACTCGGGTCGCCACCTATGCCGACCGCACCCGCCGTCGCCCGCCGAACTCGTCTTCTCTGGGCCTGTCGCCGCACGTGGACAGCGGAACCATTGAACGCTGGCTGGATGAAAATTTCCGCTATGTCTACCGCCACGTGTTCTCCGGCGACTGGCAAGCTTACGATCCGTTCGCCGCCGATGGCCGCACCGAAGTGCGCGAAATCGCTTCACCGGCCGTCTGCTCAATGTTCCGCACCTTCCAGGGTTGGACGGCGCTGACGCCGCAACGCACCAATGCCGGCACGTTGAATCTGGTGCCGATAGCCAACGCCATGGCCTACGTTTTGTTGCGCGCATTGCAAGATGACGTCGCCGAAGACGATTTGTGCGATGCCGCCCCAGGACGCGCGCTGTCAATCTCGGAAAAATGGCATCCCCTTTTAATCAGCGGGATTTCCCCTATTCCCGATTTAGAACCGGGCGACACGGTGTTCTGGCACTGTGATGTGATTCACGCGGTAGAAAACGAACATAACGGCGAGTTCGACAGCAACGTGATGTATATCGCCGCCGCGCCGGGCTGCGAGAAAAACGATGCCTATCTGCAACGCCAACTGCCCAGTTTTATCGCCGGCAAAACGCCACCGGATTTCGCGCCCGACGATTTCGAAGTGGATTTCAACGGCCGCGCCACTGTCGATCTGCTGACACCACTCGGCAAGGAACAGCTCGGCATTAAATAACCCGGAGCCCCGTGGTGCGCCGCCCGGCCGCCACGGGGCCACTGTGCTGTGATATACTCCTGCGCATCTGTCCGCCGCAGCGAGAGCCCGTCGTGCACCCTTTTTTTGAAATGCTGTTAGCGGTGTTTGATCGCGCCGCACTGATGTTAATCTGCCTGTTCTTCCTCACCCGTACCCGGTTGTTCCGCCAACTGCTGCAAAAAGAGGACCACACGCCGCTTGAACTGGGCATGGTCACGGCGATCTTCTCGCTGTTCGCGCTGTTCAGTACCTATTCCGGCATCAACGTTGAAGGTTCGCTGGTCAACGTGCGGGTCATTGCCATTATGGCCGGCGGCATCCTGTTCGGCCCCTGGGTGGGTATCATCACCGGCATCATCGCCGGGGTGCACCGCTACCTGATTGATATCGATGGCATCACCTCCGTTCCCTGCCTGATCACCAGCATCATTGCCGGCATCAGCGCCGGTTATATCAATCTTAAAGTGAAAAAAGAGCAACGCTGGCGCGCCGGGATCCTCGGCGGCATGCTGTGCGAATCCCTGACCATGCTGCTGATCGTACTGTGGGCCAAGCCAACCGAGTTGGGGCTGGATATCGTCTCCAAAATTGCGCTGCCGATGATCCTCGGCACGGTCTGTATCGGCCTGATTGTGCTGCTGGTGCAAAGCGTGGAAGACGAAAAAGAGGTGATCGCCGCCCGGCAGGCCAAGCTGGCACTGGATATTGCCCGTAAAACCCTGCCCTACTTTCGCAATATCAACAGCGAAACCCTGGCGACCATTTGCGACATCATCCGTCAGGACATCAAGGCCGACGCGGTGGCGATCACCGATACTCACCAGGTAATGGCCTACGTCGGCGTGGGGGAAGAGGCTTATCCGATTGGCCGCGAAGGCTTGAGCCGCGTGACCCGCGAAAGCATCCGCCACGGCAAGATCATCATCAAAAACAACCTGGAAAACCCGGCCACGCCGCAAATTCACTCGCAGTTGGTGATCCCGCTGTGGGAAAAAGGCGAAGTGACCGGCGCGCTGAAAATTTACTACTGCCATGCCCATCAGATCACCAATACGCTAAAGGTCATGGCGGTGGGCCTGTCGCAGATTATCTCCACCCAAATGGAAGTCTCGCGCATTGAGCACCTGCGCCAGATGGCGGACAAAGCCGAAATGCGCGCGCTGCAGAGCAAGATCAACCCGCACTTCCTGTTCAATGCCCTGAATGCCATTTCCTCGTCGATCCGCATCAATCCGGACACCGCACGCCAGCTGATTATCAACCTGTCACGCTACCTGCGCTATAACCTGGAGCTGAACGACGAACTGATCGATATCCGCAAGGAGCTGCACCAAATCCAGGATTATATCGCCATCGAACAGGCGCGATTTGGTGCCAAACTGACGGTAATTTACGACATCGACGACGATATCTCGGTGCGTATCCCCAGCCTGCTGATCCAACCGCTGGTAGAAAACGCCATCGTACACGGCATTCAGCCGTGCAAAGGCAAAGGTGTGGTCGTGATTGCGGTGAAGGATCAGGGCGCTCGGGTCAAGATTTCGGTAAAAGACACCGGTAACGGCATCAATCAGGAGGTCATCGACCGGGTGGCGCGTAACGAAATGCCGGGCCACAATATCGGTCTGCTGAACGTGCATCACCGGGTGTCGCTGCTGTATGGCGAAGGGTTGCGCATCCGTCGGCTGGAGCCAGGGACCGAAATTGCCTTTTACATCAGCAAAAACGGCGGCAAACTGCAGATGGAAAACAGCGCACTGCCGGCCGGGGAGCCATCATGAAAGCCATTATCGTTGAAGACGAATTCCTCGCCCAAGAGGAGCTCAGTTACCTGATCAAAAAACACAGCAACATCGTTATTGAAGCCACCTTCGACGACGGGCTGGACGTGCTGAAATACCTGCAGAATCATCAGGTCGACGCCATTTTTCTCGATATCAACATCCCGTCGTTGGACGGCGTGCTGCTGGCGCAGAACATCAGCAAGTTCGCGCACCGGCCTTCGATTATTTTCATCACCGCCTATAAAGAACATGCGGTGGAAGCGTTCGAAATCGAAGCGTTTGACTACATCCTCAAGCCCTATCACGAAGCGCGCATCGTCACCATGTTGCAAAAACTGGAGGCGCTGCATAACCGGCCCGCTAACGCTCCGGAACAAGCCAGCGCGCCAAACCGCAGCAGCCACAGCATTAACCTGATCAAAGACGAGCGGATTATCGTCACCGATATCAACGACATCTATTATGCCGCTGCCGATGAAAAAGTGACGCGGGTCTATACCCGCCGCGAAGAGTTCGTGATGTCGATGAACCTCACCGAGTTTTACGGCCGCCTGCCGGAGGAGCATTTCTTCCGCTGCCACCGGTCTTACTGCGTCAATCTGTCGAAAATCCGCGAGATCGTGCCCTGGTTCAACAACACCTATATTCTGCGGCTGAGCGACCTGGAGTTTGAAGTGCCAGTCAGCCGCAGCAAGGTTAAAGAGTTCCGCAAATTGATGCGTTTATAACCGCGCGCGTTACCAGCGCGGCCCGGGGCCGTAGTAATACCCCGGCGGTGGAGGTGGCGGCATGCGACGATAATGCGGGCGATCGCGCCATTCGTGTCGTGGCTCCTCGTAATAGATCACGCGTGGCGGCGGCCCGTAGTAATACTCGCGCGGACGCTCATAGACGCGGTGTTCAGACCACCAGCGCGGATCGCGCCAGCGGTCGCCGTCCCAGTAATGGCCGCGATCGTCGCGGTCGCCAATGTGCAATGAAATACCCGGAACGTTCACGCCAATGGATACGTCCGCCTGGCTGACCAACGGCAACGACAGCAGCGCGGCCAACAACAACAGTGTTTTTTTCATCTAATGACTCCTGCAGAGCGGAACCCGTCCGTTCACCGATAACATAGGCCCCCCGCTATCGCCGCTCTATAGGAATAATGCCCATTTACCCATTCCAGACGTTTCCTTCACAATTTGAGCACAATCCTGGGCACCTGGCCGACAATAAATCGTGGCTATCTTTGATGTAGATCACGTGACGCAAGCGGCATTTCATCCCCTTTTAACCGCTAAAACGGCAACTCATGCGCCACCAGAGGCATTTCATTCCTTCCTCCGTGCAACTCATTCCCGATCCGCCGCCGAGTGGTATTACCAGCCTTATAATATGCCCATACCGCGGGGCCTCTGAGGTTCTCCGCAAATTTCCGCCAACGGCTGACCGCCCGGCAACGCACACACAGAAGGAGACCGGCCATGACTACCAAACCGGCAAATCGCAGCTTAATCGTTCTGGGCACCATCATCTGCCAGATGGGGCTCGGCACTATCTATACCTGGAGCCTGTTCAACCAGCCGCTGGTCGACAAATTCCATTGGGGCCTCGGCGACGTCGCCACCACCTTCTCCATCACCAGCTTCTTTCTGGCCTTCGCCACGCTGTTCGCCGGCAAGCTGCAGGAACGCTTCGGCATCCGCAACCTGACGCTGTGCTCCGGTATCCTGGTCGGCCTGGGCCTTATCGCCAGCGCCCACGTCAGCTCATTGGATATGATCTATCTGTTGGCCGGCGTAGTGGTTGGGTTCGCGGTGGGTATCGCCTACATCTCCACCCTGTCCAACCTGATCAAGTGGTTCCCGGCCAATAAAGGACTGATCTCCGGCATCTCCGTTGGCGCATTCGGCAGCGGCAGCCTGCTGTTCAAATACGTTAACGCCGCGCTGATTGCCGACGTCGGCGTGTCCGCCGCCTTCTTCTACTGGGGTGCGATTGTGATGGCGTTGATTGTGCTGGGTTCTCTGCTGTTGAAAGAACCGGTGCTCACCAGCCAGTCTGCACAGCAAAAGGCCGGTACTTTGGGTAACGACTTCAGCGTGCGCCAGATGCTGGCGACCAAAGAGGCCTACCTGTTGTTCATCATTTTCTTCGCCGCCTGCATGAGTGGCCTGTACCTGATTGGCATCGTGAAGGACATGGGCGTACAGCTGGCCGGGATGGATTTAGCCACCGCCGCCAACACCGTTTCCGCCGTAGCGATTTTCAACACCGCAGGCCGCATCATTCTGGGTACGCTGTCGGATAAAGTAGGCCGCATGCGCGTCATCAGCTTCACCATGCTGGTTACCGTGCTGGCGATTGTTTCGCTGAGCTTCCTCACCCTGAACCATACGCTGTTCTTTATTTGCGTCGGCGCAGTCGCCTTCTGCTTCGGTGGCAACATTACCGTGTTCCCGGCGATTGTCGGCGACTTCTTCGGCCTGAAAAACCACAGCAAAAACTACGGCATCATTTATCAAGGCTTCGGTCTGGGCGCGCTGGCCGGCTCGTTCGTCGCCAAATACTTCGGCGGTTTCCATGCCACTTTCATGGTCATTGGCGTACTGTCCATCGCTTCCCTGCTGATTACCCTGTTCATCAAGGCGCCAAAAGCGGTGGAGCAGGAAGAAGACAGCCGCGAGCCGGCAGAGTTGGTCAAAGCCTGATTTTTAAATAGCAAAAAGGGGCGCAATCCGACGGGTTGCGCCCCTTTTTTTATCGCTGATGCAGGTTACAAATGCATACCCAGCGTCTGGCGCAGATGGGCACCGGCGCCCAACAAGCCCGGTTGTGCATGGGTGATCATAAAGACCGGGATATCATGCACATAATCCTTGAAACGCCCTTTATCTTCAAACGCCGCGCGGAAACCGGATGCCTTGAAGAACTCCATAAAGCGCGGCACGATGCCGCCGGCGATGTAAACGCCGCCGAAAGTGCCGAGATTCAACGCCAGGTTGCCGCCAAAGCGCCCTAAAATAACGCAGAACAGCGACAAGGCACGGCGGCAGTCAATGCAACTGTCGGCCAGCGCGCGCTCGGTGATGTCCTTTGGCTCGAGCTTTTCCGGCAGGCGTTGATCGGACTTGACGATAGCGCGGTAGAGATTGACCAACCCCGGGCCGGACAACACGCGCTCGGCGGAGACGTGCCCCACTTCTGCCCGCAGCACCTCAAGAATGCTATCTTCCTCTTCGCTGTTCGGCGCAAAATCAACGTGGCCGCCTTCCCCCGGCAAGCTCACCCAGCGGCGGTTAACGTGCACCAGGTGCGCCACCCCCAGGCCGGTGCCTGCGCCGTACACCGCAATCGGCCTGTCTTTCTGCGCGCTGCCGCCGCCGAACTGCAACACATCGTCTGGCGTCAACATCGGGATCGCCATCGAGACGGCGGTAAAGTCGTTGATCACTTCCAGATGGCTAAGCCCCAGATTGGCTTGCATCTCTTTGATCGAGAACGCCCAGGTGTGGTTGGTCATCGCCACCCAATCTTCGGTGACCGGACAGGCAATCGCGATGCAGGCGTCCTGCACCTGAATATCCTGCTCCTTCAGATAGTGGCGGATCACCGCCTCCAGGCTGTCAAACTCCAGGCCGGAATAGGTTTTTGCCTGGGTAATTTCACCCGTCGCCACAGTGCACAACGCCAGGCGGGCATTCGTCCCGCCAACATCACCTACGAGGGCATAGGTCATCAGTATCTTCTCCGCAAAATGAATAATAGAAAGCTGCCCACACTGTAAAATCCCGCCGCAAAAACAACAATCACCATCCTTCGCGCTGCCATCCATTAGCGATCCAGATCACAAAAAACGTTTCAGCTTGGCGGTTATGCCGCAGTTTGAAACAAATTGCGGCAAAAAAACGTGCCGTGGCGGCTGTTAACCGTCATAACAGAGAGGCACTATTAATCAGCTGGCGCCCTTTGCCTGTCGGCCATTGCTTTACATGCCGACGTCCCTTTTTGTCTGGCAAGCCGGGGCACAACCCAATCACCCATTCTCCCTGCCGCTCAGGGGGCCATTGACAAGGGATCCTTGCATGCTGCACCCGCGCGCCAATACCATGTTGGCTTTCGCCCTGCCCGCTCTCGTTATCGGTTCAGCCTCAAGCCTGGTGCTTATTCTGGTGATGAAATTCGCCGACGCGCTGCAACGGCTGCTTTGGGTGAACATTCCCGCAGCCTTGAATATCGATACCCACTCGCCCTGGTGGCTGCTCAGCATTCTGACGCTGGCCGGTATCGCCGTCGGGCTGATTATCCGTTATATGCCAGGCCATGCGGGACCGGATCCGGCTACCGAATCGCTGATCGGCATGCCGTTGCCGCTTTCTGCCGTGCCCGGCCTCGGGCTGGCGTTAATCATTGGTCTGGCGGGCGGCGTGAGCCTGGGGCCGGAAAACCCCATCACCGCCATCAATATTGCGTTGGTGGTCGCTGTAGGTTCGCGGCTGTTGCCGAGAGTGCCGCGCATGGACTGGATTATTCTCGCCGCCGCCGGCACCATCGGCGCGCTGTTTGGCACCCCGGTTGCAGCCGCGCTGATCTTTTCGCAAACGCTGGCCGGCAATAACGACGTACCGCTGTGGGATCGGTTGTTTGCCCCGCTGATGGCGGCAGCGGCGGGCGCGGTGACCACTCAGCTGTTTTTCACACCGAACTTCGCGCTGCAAATTGACGCCTATGCCGCCACCCGGCTGACGGATATTTTCAGTGGATCCATCGTCGCCCTGATCGCCATCGCGCTGGGTATGGTAGCGCTGTGGAGCTTTCCCCATCTCCATCGCCTGTTCCATTCACTGAAAAACCCGGTGCTGATGCTGGGCCTGGGCGGTTTTGCGCTCGGTGTACTGGCGCTCATCGGCGGGGAGATCACGCTATTTAAAGGGTTGGACGAAATGAAGCGGCTGGCTGCCGGGGAGAACTTCTCGGTCACGGAGCTGCTGCTGATTACCCTGACCAAGCTGGCGGCGTTGGTGATTGCCGCTGCCAGCGGTTTTCGCGGCGGGCGTATCTTCCCGGCGGTGTTTGTCGGGGTGGCGCTGGGCCTGATGCTGCATCAGCACGTCCCGGCTGTACCGGCGGCCATCACCGTCTCCTGTGCCATTATGGGGCTGGTGCTGGTGGTCACGCGTGATGGCTGGCTCAGCCTGTTTATGGCCGTCGCGGTGGTGCCGGAGCTGCACCTGCTGCCGGTGCTGTGCATTGTGATGCTGCCCGCCTGGCTGGTTCTGGCGGGCAAACCCTTGATGTTGGTGGGCAAACGCCAACCGCCGCACGACGATTAAGCCAGCGCGTATTCCGCAGCGGCGCGCGCATGGATAGCGGTAGTGTCGAACACCGGCACCGAAGCATCCTGCGCGCTGACCAGCAGGCCAATCTCGGTACAGCCGAAAATAATGCCCTGCGCGCCCCGCTGTTCCAGGTCACCGATAATGCGGCGATACTCATCGCGTGATGCGTCACGGATTATCCCCAGACACAGCTCTTCATAAATAATGCGATGCACGATATCGCGATCGGCTGCGGTTGGGGTGACGACCTCGATGCCGTGCCGCTCTTGCAACCGCCCGCGATAAAAATCCTGCTCCATGGTAAAACGCGTGCCAAGCAGCCCGATGCGGCGGATCCCCTGTTGACGCACCTGCAACGCCGTGGCGTCGGCGATATGAATCAGGGGCAGGCCGCTGGCCTGTTCAACCGCATCCGCCACCTTGTGCATGGTGTTGGTGCAGATGACGATGGCCTCCGCGCCTGCGGCCCGTAACGACGCGGCTGCTGCGGCCAGCAGACGCCCCGCGCCGTCCCAATCCCCTTGATGCTGCAGGCGTTCAATCTCGTGAAAATCGACGCTGTAGAGAACGATCTTGGCCGAATGCAGGCCGCCAAGACGCGCCTTCACCTGTTCATTGATCATGCGGTAGTAAGGGAGGGTCGATTCCCAGCTCATACCGCCCAACAAACCCAACACTTTCATCGTTTTTTCCCCACCTCGTTGCCGTATCTCCCCGACACTACCGGAGAATCGCAGTGATGACGATGCCTTATTTCACGCCGGAACTGGCCGGTTGACGCGCTTCGAACCAGCGTTGACGCAGCGTGTCGTACACCCAGTTATAAATCATGGTGTACGGCAGGAAGAACAGGAAGAAACCGATCTCCAGCATAAAGGCCTGCGCGAAGGAAATATTCAGCATCCAGGCAGCAATCGGCACACCGATCAGGACAAACCCGGCCTCAAAACCCAGAGCGTGGAACCCCCGCACTTTAAGATTACGCACCACACGGCCCACCGGCCACAGGCGGTCAAACACCGTGTTATAAATCATGTTCCAAAGCATAGCGACGGTCGACAACATCACCGCCAACGCACCGATCTGTACCATAGAACGGTTGAGCAACCAGGCACCCAGCGGGGCGCAAATCATCACGGCAATGGCTTCAAAACCAACGGCATGGACGATACGTTCAATGAAAGACTTGTTTTGCAGTTGCATACATCACCTGTTTTTTTACCCTATGAATCTTTGAGGGCGCAGCAAGTCGCGCCCGCCTTAATCGGCGCTAATTGACTCGCTCCCTACTAAAGCCAGGTGATTATCATCGGTTTTTTGGGTAAGTTAAAGATAGATTCCATCGATAAAGTAGATACGTCATGCGCTATTCACCCGAAGCCCTGCAGGCATTTGTCGAAGCCGCCGCCCTCGGCTCTTTTTCTGCCGCCGCACGCAAGCTACGCAAAAGCCAGTCAACCATCAGCACCGCCATCGCTAACCTGGAGGCGGATCTCGGTTTGCTCTTGTTCGATCGCCAGGCGCGGCAACCGGTATTGACCCCCGCCGGCCGTAAGGTGCTCGGCCATGTTCAGGAGATCCTCGCCGCCAGCGAACGGCTTGACGCGCTGAGCATCCGCCTGGCGGACAAGACAGAACCCCGGTTAACCATCGTATTTTCCGATACCTACCAGCCGAACCACCACGACCGGCTGATGCTGCACTTTGAGCGGCGCTATCAGGATATTGAACTGGAATGCATGATTGCCGAGGACGGCGACGTGCTCGATCTGCTGCAAAGCGGTCGTGCACACCTTGGCATGGTAGAAGTTCAGCCCAGTTATCCGCCGGATATCGCCTTCGCGCGGCTGCCGGAGCAAACCGAAATGGGGCTGTTCGTCGCCCGATCGCACCCGCTGGCACAAACGGCCTCGCCAACGCATGAACAGTTATCCAGCACGCGCCAGCTGTATTTGAATACCTACACTGGCGCAAGCGCGGCACGGCCCCAGGGGTTGGTGTGGTCCGCGCCGAGCTATCTGATGCTGCTGGAAATGGCGGAACAAGGTTTTGGCTGGGCCACGTTGCCAAACTGGCTGGTGAAACAGTACGGCCACGACAAATTAACCGAGTTGAAGCCGCGCGGTTGGCCGAAGCTGATTTCCGTGGATGCGGTGTGGTCGAAGTTGTCCCCGCCGGGGCCGGCGGGGTACTGGTTGCTGGAGCGCTTGCTGGAAAGCGCGGAAGATCAGGCCGCCGCGTTGCGTGATTGAATGGCGCGCGAAACGGTATCCAGCAATTCGGGAATGTCCATCTTCGGCAGCACCACTTCCACGAAGGCCAACTGCTGGCTGTCGCCCACTTCGCGCAATGCCTGGCGCAGTTGCTCCGGTTCGGTGACCCGCAGCGTTTTCACCTGATGCTCGCCGGCCAGCGCCTGCGGCAGTTGCGTCCAGTTCCACTGAGCGATGTCGTTGTAGCGCTGCTCCGGCCCATGAATCGCCCGCTCGACGGTATACCCCTCATTATTCAGCAGGAAAATCACCGGTTTCAGCCCGTCGCGCAGCATCGAGCCAATCTCCTGCGCAGTGAGTTGCGCCGATCCGTCACCGATCAGCAACACCACCCGGCGAGCCGGCTCCGCCGTCTGCGCGCCAAACGCCGCCGGCAAGGTGTAACCGATAGACCCCCACAGCGACTGAACGATAAACCGGCAACCCTGCGGCAGGCTCAACGCCGCAGCGCCAAAACAGGCGGTGCCTTGCTCGGCGATCACAATGTCGTCCGGCCGCAAGAAGTCCTGTATCTGTTGCCAGAAGCCATGCTGGTCCAGACCGCTGCCGTTCGGCTCCGGCAATGCCGGCCGTTTGATCACCGGCAACTGCCATTGTTTCGCCAACGACAGCGTCAACTGGTGCAACGCTTTTACCGCGTCACACATCGGGATCTGGCTGAATACCTGCTGCCCGACCCGCGCTTCAAAAGGTTGGATATCGATACACTTCTCCGCGGGCAAGTGATGGCTGAAACCGGCGGTAATGGTATCGGTAAAGCGCACGCCGACGGTAATCACCGCATCGGCATTCTCAATCAGCTGCTTCACCTGCGGATCGCTGGCCGCACCGGCATAAGTGCCGGTAAAGCAGGCATGGGTTTCATCCAATACGCTCTTGCCGAGCAACAGCGTCGAATGCGGCATGTCTACCTCATTCATCCACTGTTCCAGCACCCTTTCGGCGCCAAAACGTTCAGCCAGGAAATCGGCCAACAGAGAAACCCGCCGTGCCGGCAGCAGCATTTCTCGCGCTGCGGCGATAAACGCCTGCAACGACGCCTGTGAAAGATGGGCCTGTCGCAGCATCAGCGGCGCCGGCCGTGACGCCAGCGGCGCCTCCGCCACGTCGCTCGGCAACATCAGGTAAACCGGGCGGCGTTCAAACAGCGCGGTGGTCAGCAGGCGATCTATTTCCGCCTCGGCGTTGGCGGCGGTGAGGCTGGCCTGGGCGACGGTCACTTCTTTGGCCATGCGGGCAAAGTGGCCAAAATCCCCGTCCCCCAGCGAGTGGTGCAGTAAATCGCCGGCCCGCTGCGCGCGCAGCGCCGGTGCCCCAACCACGTGGATCACCGGTAAATATTCGGCATAGCTGCCGGCAATACCATTTACCGCGCTCAGTTCGCCCACGCCAAAGGTGGTGAGTAAAGCGGCTGCCGGTTTGCAGCGTGCATAACCGTCTGCGGCATAGGCGGCATTGAGTTCGTTGGCACACCCCACCCAGGTGATCTGCGGGTGAGCAATCACGTGATCGAGAAACTGCAGGTTGTAGTCTCCGGGCACACCAAAGAAGTGCCGGATGCCGATCTGGGCTAAACGATCGAGTAGGTAATCGGCCACCGTATAGCTTTTACTCATGATCATCACCTGCCAAAGGTTACAATTGTTAGTTTTAAGTATCAAATATGTTGTAAAAATGTCGAGTTTTGTGTTTAAAAAGCGAATGGCAACCCTGCGTTACATCCCCGCATTCGCCACGAGCATTTACCTGCTTCATGGGCCGTATTTAAAAACTTGACGGTGATTTAGCGTGATCGCGGGCTCTGACAACGGGAGTGAAAACGCATACACTAAAATTCACTCTCACCTCTGCCGAAAAGGGTTTGTATGCTTTACCAGGCTGATTCTTCGCGTTATCAAAATATGGAATATCGCCGCTGCGGACGCAGCGGGCTGAAATTGCCCGCGGTTTCGCTCGGCTTATGGCACAACTTTGGCGACACCACCTTGTATGACAATGCGCGCAAACTGATTCATTGCGCGTTAGATCGCGGCATCACCCACTTCGATCTGGCCAATAACTATGGACCGCCACCCGGCTCCGCCGAGGAGAACTTTGGCCGCATCCTCAGTGCAGATCTGAAACCCTGGCGCGATGAGCTGATCATCGCCTCGAAGGCCGGTTATACCATGTGGCCAGGCCCTTACGGCGACTGGGGTTCGAAGAAGTATCTGGTCGCCAGCCTGGACCAAAGCCTGCAACGCATGGGGCTGGAATATGTGGATATCTTCTATCACCACCGCCCGGATCCGGATACGCCGCTGGAGGAAACCATGGGCGCGCTGGATCTGCTGGTACGCCAGGGCAAGGCGCTGTACGTCGGGTTGTCCAACTACCCAGCCGACCGCGCGCGCCAGGCATTCGAGATTCTGCACCGGCTCGGCACGCCTTGCGTGATCCATCAGCCGAAATACTCCCTGTTCGAGCGCTGGGTTGAACCGGAGTTGCTGGATACGCTCGAAGAACATGGCGTCGGTTCCATTGCATTCTCCCCGCTGGCCGGCGGCCTGCTGACCGATCGTTACCTGCACGGCATTCCGCAAGATTCACGTGTCGCCAGCGGCAGCCAGTTCCTGCAACCCGATCAGCTCACCGACGCAAAACTGGAAAAGGTGCGCCAGCTTAATGCCCTGGCGCAACAGCGTGGGCAGAAGCTGTCGCAGATGGCGCTGGCCTGGGTATTGCGCGGCGATCGCGTGACTTCGGTGCTGATTGGCGCCAGCAAGACCAGCCAGATTGAAGATGCCGTCGGCATGCTGGCTAACCGCACTTTCAGCAGCGACGAAATCGCCCAAATCGAACGGATATTAATGTAATCGCTTACAATTATCGCCGGGCGCATGGCCGGCGATAACCTCCGCAGTGCCAGACAAATCTTAAATCCTCATCTCATCGCCGCTTTTCAGAATCCCACTAAGATTCAACCCTATCCGCAGGCGCTAATATACCGATATTGCAGTAAAAAAATTATAAGGCCGGTTAATGATGAACGCGCTTCATTAACCGGCCAACCCGCTGCGGCGGAAAGGAGAAGCCATGTTTAAACCTCTGTTATTGGCCGCCTTATTGGTGGCGTCGACGGTACCTGCCATCCAGCAGGCGCATGCAGAAGGCCTCAGTATCAATCTGATGCCGGGCGTATCGCTGCGCATTGGCGAGGAAGATAATCGCGGCCGTTATTGGGACGGCTACGACTGGCGCGACCGCGACTGGTGGCAAGGCCATCAGGGCCGCTACCTGGGCGATCGCAGCCGCCGGGGCTATTACTGGGATGGTTATCGCTGGCGCGATAACGATTACTGGCGCAAAAATTATTACTATCATGATGGCCGCTATCGCAAATTCGATAAGCATTACTACAAGCATCACGAAAAACATCATTGGAAAAAAAATCACCATGATGACGATCGCGGTCGTCGCCATCACGACGATGATTGATGCCAAAAGGCCAGCGTAACGCTGGCCTTTTCGATCACAGCACGCTGCTGACCAGCAGATAGCCGTTCAGGCCGACGACCACCAACACAATCAGTTTACCCAGCGTCTGTATGCTCCGGCTGTTCACCATCTCCCCCATCAGTTCCCGGTTACCGGTAAAGGCGAGCAGCGGCACCAGCGCCAACGCAATGCCGAAGCTCAGCAGCACCTGGCTCAACACCAGAATGCGCGTGGCATCCATCCCCAGCATAATGACGATAAACGACGGCAGCATAGTGACCACCCGGCGCACCCACAGCGGAATGTAAAAGCGTACGAATCCCTGCATCACCACCTGCCCCGCCAGCGTCCCCACGACGGTGGAGGACAGACCGGCGGCCACCAGGCTCAGCCCGAAGAGCGTCGCCGCCGCCTGGCCCAACACCGGCTGCAGTGTCAGATAGGCCAGATCAAGATCGGCCACACCGCTGTGCCCATTGAAGTGGAAGGTCGCAGCGGCGGTTGCCATCATTGCCAGGTTAACAAAACCGGCGATGGTCATGGCGATGGCGACATCGACCTTGGTGGACGCATACCGATCCGCCTTTGAATTCTCGCCGGCAGCCTGGGTTAGCGACGAATGCAGATAAATCACGTGTGGCATGATGGTAGCCCCCAGCACACCGGCGGCCAGATATACCGCATCGCCATTCGGCAGATCCGGGATCGCCATGCCTTTTAACAGCGGGCCAAGCTGCGGTTGGGAAAACGCCAGTTCCACCATATAGGCAGCGGCAACAAACAGCAGCAGCCCGCCGATCGCCATCTCCAGCGGTTTTTGGCCGCGTTTTTGCAACATCAGGATCAGAAAAGTGGCGATACCCGTCAGGATGGCGCCCTCAAGCAGCGTAACGCCCAACAGCAGTTTGAAACCTATCGCCGCGCCGATAAACTCCGCCAGGTCAGTGGCCATCGCAATGATTTCCGCCTGCACCCAATAAGCCCATACGGCCGGGCGTGGAAAGCGATCGCGGATGTGTTCCGCCAGGTTTTTGCCCGTGGCGATACCGAGTTTGGCGGACAACAACTGGATAAGCATCGCCATGACGTTGGCCCAGACCACAACCCACAGCAGGCTGTAACCCAAAGAGGCGCCAGACTGGATATTGGTGGCGAAGTTGCCGGGATCGATATAACCGATGGCCGCGATAAATGCGGGCCCCATCAGCGACAGTTTGATTTTTCTGGACGGGCGACGGGTGTTCTCAACCACGCGACTGTTTGGCATACCCTGAACCCTTAGTCTGATAAACTAAGGGTTATTTTATGTAAATGAGAATAATTATCAAGCGCATTTGTGACGGTAAAACTTATCTCTGTAATCGGGGATAACTCAGGTTTTAACGAAGGGTGTAACGTGCAGGTTACACTTTTCTGCCCTTCAGCGAGGCATATTCCAAACGAAATACGCCTGATAATCAAATTAGCACAAGAATAGGAATTTCATATGGATTCAGTAACCCATTGATTTTTTATGTTTTAGTGTAATAATTTAAGACATTTCCCATTACGACTTTCCATATTTGCAATGGACCTCTCGTTTTTAAACGTGGCGTTACATAAAATGACATCCGAAATTCAGCCTGCCTCAAGTTTGGAGCAAACATGTCCCATATTGCGCACTTTGCGTTAGCGTTGGTGGTGGTTGCGATCCTGGCACTGTTAGTGTGCCGCGATCGTAAAAGCATCCGCATTCGCTACGTTATTCAACTGTTGGTTATTGAAGTACTGCTGGCCTATTTTTTCCTGCATTCGGAAGCGGGTTTAGGCTTTGTAAAAGGATTCGCGGCGCTGTTCGACAAGCTGCTCGGGTTTGCGGGGCAAGGGACTGATTTTGTATTCGGCGGTATGGGTGATAAAGGTCTGGCCTTCTTCTTCCTGAAGGTACTGTGCCCAATCGTCTTCATCTCTGCGCTGATCGGTATTCTGCAATACATCAAAGTGTTGCCGTTTATCATCCGGATTATTGGTACCGTGCTGTCAAAAGTAAACGGAATGGGCAAGCTGGAGTCGTTTAACGCCGTCAGCTCGCTGATCCTGGGCCAATCTGAAAACTTCATTGCCTATAAAGATATCTTGGGCAAGATGTCGGAAAAACGCATGTACACCATGGCGGCAACCGCGATGTCTACGGTTTCCATGTCCATCGTGGGTGCTTACATGACCATGCTGGACGCCAAGTTTGTGGTTGCGGCGCTGGTACTGAACATGTTCAGCACCTTTATCGTGCTGTCATTGGTCAACCCGTATGACACCAGTAAAGAAGAAGAACTGCATCTGGGCAATCTGCACGAAGGCCAGAGCTTCTTCGAAATGCTGGGTGAATACATTCTGGCAGGCTTCAAAGTAGCTATTATCGTTGCTGCCATGCTGATCGGCTTTATCGCCCTGATCGCTGCGCTCAACGGTCTGTTCAGCGCCATCTTCGGTCTGAGCTTCCAGGAAATCCTGGGCTACTTCTTCTATCCATTCGCCTGGATCATGGGGATTCCTAAGCACGAAGCCCTGCAGGTGGGCAGCATCATGGCGACCAAATTGGTCTCCAATGAGTTCGTGGCCATGATGGAGCTGCAGAAAGTCTCTGCCGAGCTGTCGCCACGCAGCATGGGCATTCTGTCGGTGTTCCTGGTTTCCTTCGCCAACTTCTCTTCCATCGGTATTGTGGCCGGTGCGATTAAAGGGCTGAATGAGCATCAGGGCAACGTAGTTTCCCGCTTTGGTCTGAAGCTGGTTTACGGTTCTACGCTGGTCAGCCTCCTGTCTGCGTCCATCGCGGGCCTGGTTCTGGGCTAAGCCGAAACGGCAACAACGGAAAGGTCGCTTCGGCGGCCTTTTTTATTGCCCACAGTTTAGAAAGCAGCAAAGACAGAAAGCAAAAAGCCGACCCTGAGGTCGGCTTTTTAAAGAGTGGTGGAGCTAGACGGGATCGAACCGTCGACCTCTTGCATGCCATGCAAGCGCTCTCCCAGCTGAGCTATAGCCCCACAAAAGTGGTACGCTTTGACCGGCGTTACGGTATTCCCCAACCTTTCTGAGATAAAGGTTGGTGGAGCTAGACGGGATCGAACCGTCGACCTCTTGCATGCCATGCAAGCGCTCTCCCAGCTGAGCTATAGCCCCAATCCACAAACACAAAATCCTGTGAACGGGGCGCATAATATGAAACCCCCGAAACACTGTCAACGGCTAAATTGAATTACTCGATCAAGCGCTGAAAAAGCCGCCAAATCAGCGCGTTTAGCGCTAAAAAATAGCCATTGCGGATAAAAATCAGCCAGACATAAAAAAAGCCCTGCGGAACGCTCCACAAAGCTTTATCTGTTATCGCGTCATCTTGCCACCGGCTTACAACCTGGCGGCACGGGGTCAACCTATCAGGCCTGAGCTTCGCGCCCGGCGATGTAGGCCAGCGCCAGGTCGATACGCTGCAAAGAACGCGCCTGGCCGATTGCATGCACGGTCACATCCATACCCGGTGACTGACCGGCGCCGGTTACCGCTACGCGCAGCGGCATGCCCACCTTGCCCATACCTACGCCCAGCTCATCAGCGGTGCCCTGAATGGCGTCATGCACGTTCTCCGGCGTCCAGGCACTGACAGCAGCCAGTTTGGCGCGTACCGCTTCCAGCGGCTGACGTGCCACCGGGCGCAGGTGCTTCTTGGCGGCGTCAGCGTCGAATTCGCTGAAGTCTTCATAGAAGTAGCGGCAGGACTCGGCCATTTCCTTCAGCGTCTTGCAGCGCTCGCCCAACAGCTTGACGATATCTTTCAGCTCAGGGCCGTTACGAGTCTCAATGCCAAGCTGCTCAACATGCCACGCCAGATACACCGCAACTTCTTCCGCCGGCATATGGTTAATGTAATGGTGATTCAGCCACTGCAACTTCTCGGTATTGAAAGCGCTGGCGGATTTGTTGATCGCTTCCAGGGTAAAGAACTCTTTCATCTCATCAATAGAGAAGATTTCCTGGTCACCGTGAGACCAACCCAGGCGCACCAAATAGTTCAGCAACGCCTGCGGCAGGTAACCGTCATCGCGGTACTGCATCACGCCCACCGCGCCATGGCGTTTTGACAGTTTTTTGCCGTCATCGCCCAGGATCATGGAAACGTGCGCATATTCCGGTACCGGCGCACCCAGCGCTTTCAGAATGTTGATCTGGCGAGGGGTGTTGTTGATGTGGTCTTCGCCGCGGATCACGTGGCTGATTTCCATATCCCAGTCGTCCACCACGACGCAGAAGTTGTAGGTTGGCGAACCGTCGGTACGGCGGATGATCAGATCGTCCAGCTCCTGGTTGCTGAATTCGATAGGGCCGCGGATCTTGTCATCGAAGATAACCGAGCCTTCCTGCGGGTTACGGAAACGCACCACGCACGGCTCATCATCGGTGTGGCTGTCCTGGCTGTCGCGGCAGTGGCCGTCGTAACGCGGTTTTTCACCGTTTTCCATCTGCGTTTCACGCAGCGCTTCCAGACGCTCCTTCGAGCAATAGCATTTATAGGCGGTATCCTGCACCAGCATGTCGTCAATCACCGCGTTATAACGGTCAAAACGCTTGGTCTGGAAGTACGGACCTTCGTTCCAATCCAGGTTTAACCAGTTCATGCCATCCATAATTGCGTCGATAGCGTCCTGCGAGGAACGTTCCAGATCGGTATCTTCGATACGCAGAACGAACTCACCGCCCGAATGGCGGCTGAACAACCAGGAGTAAAGCGCAGTACGGGCGCCACCGACGTGAAGATAGCCGGTTGGGCTCGGTGCAAAACGGGTTTTGATTTTCATTGGTTTCACTGCCTTATTACGCAACGCGGGTCGGCGGTTGCCGACGATTGCTCGGAATTGAAAAAAGTGGGCAACATTGTACCACCCCCCGCTAATTCCTCAACGCCGACACGATATTGCCGCACCTGTTTTCGTTATCGCTGCGGCGCATTTCGCATAACAATGTGCAAAGAATCATCATTGGCGGTGATAAATATCGCATCCTGTTTAAATTTGCGGCGAACGATTGAAATCATTTTAAAAACCGTTGACTCACTTTGAACTATCCCTATAATGCGACTCCAACAAGACGGGGCGATTAGCTCAGTTGGTAGAGCATCTCCTTTACACGGAGGGGGTCGGCGGTTCGAGCCCGTCATCGCCCACCATCTTGTTGAGCAGTAAAGCAGTAAGAAATGAGAAGAATGAGGGTGATTAGCTCAGTTGGTAGAGCATCTCCTTTACACGGAGGGGGTCGGCGGTTCGAGCCCGTCATCACCCACCACTCATTCTCTTGTTTAGCAGTACCCGGAAGTTCTGAAGTGGGTGATTAGCTCAGTTGGTAGAGCATCTCCTTTACACGGAGGGGGTCGGCGGTTCGAGCCCGTCATCACCCACCACTTCTGCGGGTCGTTAGCTCAGTTGGTAGAGCAGTTGACTTTTAATCAATTGGTCGCAGGTTCGAATCCCGCACGACCCACCAATACAGAAAAAAGCGCCTTACGGCGCTTTTTTCGCATCTGTAGCCCGGAAATCACCATAACCTCTATTACCTGATCCCCCCTTTTACCGCCCATAAAAAAGGCGCTGCAAGCAGCGCTCTCTAGTCATAAATAACAAGTCACCCAATCCCCTAATTTAAGTTGCCGTCAACACACACGCAACTTGAAGTATGACGGGTATATCAGGCCGCCAGCGTCGCTCCGCCGTCAATCACGATATCCTGCAGGGTAATATGGCTGGCGCGATCGGAAGCCAGGAACAAAATGGCATCGGCAATTTCCTGCGGTTGGGCGATCTTGCCCAGTGGGATACCCAGCTTGAACTGCTCCGGAAAACCGTTAATGGTGTTCTGTTCACCGCTTTCGTCCTGCCACATGCCACGCTGCATCGGCGTGTTGGTCGAACCGGGCGAAACCAGATTGCAACGCACGCCATAAGGCGCCACTTCCAACCCCACGGTTTGGCACAGGCTGCGCAACGCCGCCTTGGAAGCGCAATAGGCCGCCATGCCGACGCGCGGCACATGCGCCGCGTTAGAGGCTACGCTGACAATCGCGCCACGCCGCTGGCGACGGAACACCGGCAAGGCATGGCGGAACATATTGAACGCCCCGCCGGCATTGACCGCCATACAGGCCAGCCAGTCTGCAGTGCTGGTTTCATCTGCCAGCCCCATCCGCAGAATACCGGCGCCGTTCACCAGCACGTCCAGTGCTGGCTGTGCTGCCAGCAAACGCCCGCACAAACTGTCTACCGCATCGCTATCGGCGACATCCAGCACTTCGGTGCGGAACGGGTATTCCGGTTCGTCGAAACGCAGGTCGAAGCCAATTACCTCGGCACCGGCCCTAACAAACGCCAACGCCGTCTCCAGGCCAATACCGGCACCCGCGCCGGTAACCCAGACCCGCTTACCGGCAAAATCCCCGTCTTTATCCATCAGGATTTCCCCTGCGACAACATTGCCCACCAGCTGTCAATGGTCGGGTTTTTGGCCAACGCGATAAAATCAATATCGCTGCGGATTTTACGCCAGCGCGCGGCCAACTCCATGATACGCACCGAGTCCAGACCGTAGTCGATCAGGTTCTCATCGTCGCCCATGTCTTCGCTGTCTTCATCGAGGAACGGCATAATTTGCAGGCGCAACGCAGCTTTGCTGGCGATGCCCGGCAGCAGCTCGGCGGTAGTCACCACGCGGCCACAGCGGCCTGCGGTGTAACGCAGCGCCATCAGATGTTCGTCGCGGGAGAAATCCGCCAGACCGTCAGCCACCATAAACGGCTGGATATTGCGCATAAAGGCATCGATGGCGGTAGTCATGCAGCCGATATGGGCATACACGCCGCAAATGATCAGCTGATCGCGCCCCGACTCCTGCAGGATTTCCTGCAGCGGCGAACGGTGGAAGGCGCTGTAACGCCACTTCACCAGAACCGTATCGTCATCTTCCGGTGCCAGAGCCTGAACCACCGCCTGCTGCTCCGGGTGTTTATTCAGCCCTGGCCCCCACATATCGTTCAGCAATGCACGGTCTTCGTCGCTTTGCTGATTAGGCTGCGCGGTATAAAACACCGGAATACCCTGTGATTTGCAGTAGCGGCGCAGATTGGCAATGTTCTCTACCAGCTGTTTAATCAATGGGCTGCCTTCACCCCAGAAATTCAGGAAATACTGCTGCATATCGTGGATCAGTAACGCAGCCCGCTGCGGTTCTACCGTCCAACTCACTTTGTTGGTCGGCAGTTCAGCCTGCGTCGGCAGTGCGTAATCATTAAGTTTAGGTATGGCCATGACTTATTCTCCCTGGGCCTGAGTCAGTGATTGCGTCTCCAGGCGTTGACGCAACCGTTTTTTATCCACTTTTCCTACCGGGGTGAGCGGCAGCGTATCGACCTGTATAAAGCGGTCAGGTAATTTAAATTCGGCCACGCCCTCTGCACGCAAATGGCGGCGCAGCACCACCGGCTTCAACGCGCTGGCGGCGATAATAAAGGCGCAGCTCTTCTCGCCCATCAGCTCATCCGGCATGGAAACCAGCGCCGCATTGATCACCTCCGGGTGGCGCAACAGCAGGTTTTCGATCTCCTCGGCGGCGATCTTCTCCCCACCGCGGTTGATCTGATCTTTCTGACGCCCTTCCACCTTCACATAGCCGTCTTCAGTCAGGCTGATCAGATCCCCGGAACAGTAAAAACCGTCTTTATCAAAGGCGGCGGCGTTATGTTCGGGGCTTTGGTAATAACCGCGGAAGGTGTAAGGGCCCCGGGTCATCAGGCGCCCGGTTTGCCCCACCGGCAGCCGGTTACCCTCGTCATCGGCCACCCACAGTTCGTCGTCCGGCGACATCGGGCAGCCCTGAGTGGTGAGAATATGCCGATCGTCATCGTCCAACCGGGTGTAATTCACCAGACCTTCCGCCATGCCGAAGACCTGCTGCAACTGGCAGCCGATTTCCGCCGGAATACGCGCGGCCAAGGTCTCACTCAGCTTGGCGCCTCCCACCTGCAACAGCTTAAGGCTGGCCAAGGGTTGACCACCGCCCCACTCTTCAATCGCCTGTAGCCACAGCGTCACCGCCGGCGGCACCAGCGCCGTCACGTTAATCTGGTGCTGCTCGATCAAACGGAAGCATTGCCCGGCATCCGGATCGCTGGCGAACACCACCAGACCGGCGCCATAAAACACGCCGAGTACGCCCGGAGAACTCATCGGGTAGTTATGCGCCACCGGCAGCGCGCACAGGTAGCGGGTATGCGCATCGAAATGGCAAATTTCCACGCTGCGGCGGATGCTGTAGTAGTAATCATTGTGGGTGCGCGGGATCAGCTTTGGCGTGCCGGTGCTGCCACCGGAAAGCTGGAAGAACGCCACCTGGTCAGCCGGAGTCGGTGTCGCGATAAAATCGTCGGTATCCTCTTCCAACCAGGCGGCCAGCGACTGCTCGCCTTCCGCCTGGCTGCGCAGCCCCACTACGCGCAATGAAGGATTTTCGTCGCGAAACGTCGTGAGGAATTCGTCGTTGCCGAACAGGCCATGCTGGCGATCGGCAATCAGCAGCGCAGGTTTGATTTGTGCGGCATAAGCCTTGAGTTCGTTGCGTTGATGGCTGAACAGCGCGTTCACCGGCACCACGCCAATTTTCAACAGCGCAAAGAAGGCCACATAAAACTCGACCACGTTGCCCAACTGCACCAGAGCGGTATCGCCACTGTGCAAGCCCCGACGTTGCAGCGCGGCGGCCAGCCGGTCAGAAAGTTGATTGAGCCGGCGATAGCTCAGGCTGCGCTGCGGGTCGATCAGCGCCACGGCGTCATTTTTGGCCTGGCGGGCAATAATGTCGGTCAATGGCCGGTCGGTCCAATAACCGCGTTCACGATAACGACGGGCCAACGCCTCAGGCCAGGGAGTAAAATCAATGCTCATGGGTATGCCTATCCTTGGTTCAGGCCAAACGCCCGCGAAATGGTACTGAGTTTGGTGCCGGTTTCACGCCATTCGGATTCCGGCGAAGAGTCTTGCACGATGCCTGCACCGGCAAACAGCCGCACCTGATTGCCCTGCACGGTGCCGCAACGAATGGTCACGACCCACTCGCCGTTGCCTTCGGCATCGCACCAGCCGACAATGCCGCCGAACAGGCCGCGATCAAAGGGTTCAAGCTGTTTGATCACCTGATGCGCAAGCTGGGTTGGCGTGCCGCACAAAGCCGGAGTCGGGTGCAACAGGCAGGCCAGCGAAAGCGCATTTTCCGCCCGGCTGGCGGCTTCGCCATCAATAGGCGTAGACAGGTGCCACAGCGTGGTGGTGCTCAATAATTCAGGGGATGACGGGATGTTCAAGTGGCGGCAGCGGTCGGCCAATACCTGGCGCATGCCTTCGGTGACGAACTTGTGCTCATAAAGGTCTTTGTCCGACACCAATAGCTGTTGGCTGATTTCACGGTCCCGCTGCGGATCGGCATCGCGGCGGGCAGAGCCGGCCAGCGGATTGGAATGGAACTGCGCGCCGGATTTACGCAACAGCAATTCCGGGCTGGCGCCCACCAGCGCCCCTTGCTCAAGCGGTACGTGGAAGTGGAAACCGTTAGGGTTCTGGGCGATGATGCGCGCCATCAGCGCCTGGCGATCAACAGGTTCGCGGGTTTCAATCTCCAGCAGGCGCGACAGCACCACTTTATCCAACCGGTCGCCACGGGTCGCCTGCACCGCATCGGCAACCATCTGCATGAAGGGCTGCTGGGCAGGCACTTCGGTTTGCCGGGTAATTTCCGGCAAGGTGTCCTGCGGCTGCGTTACGCCGGCCAAAAAGGCATCGCGTTCAAACCACTGAGTTTGCTGGGGAATAAACAACACTGAAGGTTGATGAGTATCAAAAGGAATGGCGCCACAGAGTACCGGGTTCTTCACGCCGGCCAGTTTCGCTTCGGCGAAAGCGTGCCGTACTTCTCGCTGAAACTCCCCATTCACCTGGTCCCCGCCCGCAGCGGGCAGCGTGATTTTGGCGAAGCAGCCTTGCGTACTCAGGCTACGGAAAGGAGAGGTAAAGAAGAAGCCCGAGGTGGGCGAAACGCCTGCAGTATTCAGTTCGCTCTCCTTGCTTTGCGGTTTCTTTTGGCCGGCACCCTTTACAGTCACGCTCATCGGTACTCCATTTCTCTTCGTGAATGATAACAAACATAATAATGATTATCATTTATGTTTGACCGCGTTAAAGTACCCTTGGAAATTTGCCATGTCAATAATTGTAAACAGCTCCTCTCCTCTTCATCGTGGTAGAAAATCAGCAGCATAAATTATATAAATGATAAGTATTACTATTTAAAACCTAAGGACTTTCTTTATGAAGAAGAACCTGATCTTCGGCCTGGCACTGTTCGGGCTAGCGGCAATCAGCGCCGCTCACGCCGCCGATGCCAGCTGGCCGCGTAACATTGAAACCTCACGCGGCGTGATCACCCTCAATCAGCCTCCTGCCCGTATCGTTTCTACCAGCGTTACCGTCACCGGCACCCTGCTGGCCATCGACGCACCGGTCGTCGCCAGCGGGGCAACCACGCCCGGCAGCCGTCTGGCGGACAAACAGGGATTCTTCCGTCAATGGAGTGACATCGCCGCGCAACGCGGCGTTAAACGCCTGTACATCGGCGAACCCAATGCGGAAGCCATCGCCGGTGTTGCGCCCGACCTGATTATCATCTCGGCCACCGGCGCCGATTCCGCCCTGCGCCTGTACGATCAGCTCTCTGCCATCGCCCCGGTGCTGGTGGTCAATTACGACGACAAAAGCTGGCAAGAACTGGCCGCAGAACTGGGCCAGGCCACCGGGCATGAAGCCCAGGCGCATAAGGTCATTAGCGATTTTGATGCGCGTGAAAAAGCGCTGAAACAGCGCATGACGCTGCCTGAACAGCCGGTCTCCGCGTTGGTGTTTGGTTCGGACGGCAAAACCGCCAATCTGTGGACCGCCGACTCCTCTCAGGGGCAGATGCTTAAACAGCTCGGTTTCACCCTGGCGGTACCGCCCGCCAAATTGAACAACAGCCGCAGCATGGGCGTGCGTAAAGACATTATTCAGTTGAGCGGCGAGAACCTGGCGGAAGGCCTGAACGGCCAGACGCTGATGCTGTTCGCCAACGGCGACGCCGACGCGCAACGCCTGCTGGCCAATCCTTTTCTCGCTCACCTGCCGGCGGTGCAACACAAACGGGTTTACGCGCTGGGCAACGATACCTTCCGGCTGGATTATTACAGCGCCGGCAACTTGCTGACGCTGTTGGAAAAACAGTTTATTTCTCGGTAGTCTCGCTGGCGGGCTGGAGCTTTTCGCCCTGCCCGCCGCTGCCCACCTGGCGCAAACCGCGCATGGCGAAAGCCAATACCACACCCAGCACCGCCACCCCAAAACCAAAACGGGTCGACGTCATCGCCGGCAGCATTAACGCCCCCATTGCCCCCAGCAGTAACGCCCCCAGCGCATCGCCCACGACGTTTTGCGCCGTCCACAGGCCATTGATGCGCCCCAGGAATGCGTCCGGCGTCAGGTTCTGAATCAGCCCGTACTGCAACAATGAGTTCACCGCGCTCAGGTAACCAAAAATCACCAGGAAAAACAGTGCCAAACCGTACCACGGCATCAGACCGAACAGACCGATGGCGACGAACGCACCTATCGCCGTCATCAACATCATCCAGCCCGGCCGCGCTACGTGAGCGACCCGGCCGCTGGTGAAAGCGCCAATCGCCGCGCCGAGCGGGACAGCAGAATACATAAAGCCCAATTGCGCAGCGCTGACGTGCCACATGCCGGACATCGCCGGATATAACACCCGCACCGCACTGGCCATGGTCAGCAGCGCGCCGATCAGCGCCACCATGCCGATTACCCGGTTGCGGAACAGGAAGCCGAAACCACCGACCAATGCGCGCAGCGGGTGTTCGCGCGGTTGTGGCGGCGGTGCCAACTGCGGCAGACGCAGCAAGGGGATCAACGTCAGTAAAGTGCCCAACGCCGCCAGGCCGTAGTTCCACATCACGCCGGAGTGAGCGATCACCAGGCCTCCTATCGCCGGCGACAGGATCGAGCCAAAACGCACCGTCAGCATACTGATGGCGCCGGCCTGGACGATGTTTTCACGCCCCACCAACGCCGGCGTGGCGGCCAGCAGCGCCGTCACCCCGACCGCACCGAAGAAACCGTCCCACACGGCCAGCAAATAAATCGCCGTTAACGAAGGGGTCGGCAAGGCGGCGTTCAGGCACAGCCCGATAAAGCCAATGCCGCAGGTGGAGCGAGCAAACAGGATCAAACGGCGGCGCTCGTAGCGATCGGCCAACACGCCCCCCATCAGCAAACCGGCAAACATACCGCTGCCCGCCAGCGTCACGGACAGCCCGACCAACAGGGTCGAACCGGTCAACGCCTGGATCTGAACCGGGATCGCAATAGCCATCAATCCCAGCGCCAGAATGGAAATAAAACGCGCGCAAAATACGGCACGAAACGCGCCATTGGTCTTAAGCAGGCCAAAATCCAGCAAAATAGAGGGCTTACTCATCAGCTTTCTCACCACAACTTAGGAAAAGGGACAGCGTCTGTGCTGCAATAGCGAAGGGAGTCATGGTAACATAGATGAAAGCAATCAATAATGATAATAAATATCATTTATATTCAATTAAATAACGGATTGTTATGTTACGGACTACACGCAATGGCACACCGTCCATTCCAGCCCCCAGGGATCGTCTTATTAGCGGCACTCCCCACTCATTTCGTCGCAAACTATCGGGTTTGCTGCTTGCCGTTTGCGCGCTGTTGGCCGTGATGCTGCTCAGCCTGTCGCTCGGCGCTAAATCCATCCCATTCGATACGGTTGTCCAGGCGCTGAACGGTCAATGCCGTGGAGCGGATTGCACCATCATTACCGAAGCCAGATTGCCGCGCACGCTGGTGGGCGTATTGGCCGGCATTGCGCTGGGCCTGTCCGGCGTATTGATGCAAACCCTCACCCGCAACCCACTGGCCGATCCGGGCATTCTCGGCGTGAACGCCGGAGCGGGATTTGCCGTGGTACTGGGCATCACCTTCTTTGGGGCCGCCGAGGTTAGCCAATACCTGTGGTTCGCCTTTGCCGGGGCGATGTTCGCTGCACTGCTGGTCGCGTTGATCGGCGCTCTTGGCGGCAGCAGCCTGAACCCGGTCCGCCTGACGTTGGCCGGTGTCGCGCTGGCGGCGGTGCTGGAGGGAATGACCTCAGGGATTTCTCTGCTGAATCCGCTGGTGTTCGATCAACTGCGGTTTTGGCAGGCCGGTTCGCTGGATATTCAAAATATGCAGGTGGTGCGTACCGTCACCCTGCCGATCCTGCTGGGCACGCTAATCACACTGTGGATGAGCAAATCGCTTAACAGCCTGAGCATGGGCAGCGAATTGGCCACTGCGCTGGGCACCGGCATCGTCCGCACCCAATTGCTGGGCCTGCTGGCGATCACCCTGCTGTGCGGGGGCGCCACCGCCGCCGTCGGACCGATTGCTTTCATCGGCCTGATGATGCCGCACATTGCCCGCCGGCTGGCGGGATCCGAGCTGCATTGGATGCTGCCGTGGACGCTGGTATTGACCCCCATCCTGCTGCTGAGCGCCGATCTGATTGGCCGCTTCCTGGTGGCCGGCGAACTGCGCGTTTCCATCGTGACCGCCCTGATTGGCGCACCGCTGCTGATCATGCTGGTGCGCCAACGCCATATGTTCAGGAGGCAGCGCTAATGTCGATGTTGGCTGCCCGTCTGATGACCGATCAAAAATTGCGTGCCCTGTCGCGGCCGGCGCTGACCGCGTCGATACTGGCGCTTGCCTGCGGGGTACTGGCGATTTACGCTCTAGGTTCCGGTTCCCTTTCGCTTGACGCCACGCAGGTGATCGACGCTCTCCTCGGCAAAGGCCCGGCAAACCTGACGGTAATAGTCACCCAGTGGCGCCTGCCACGCGTCACTATGGCGTTGCTGTTGGGTGCCGCACTCGGGATCAGCGGCGCCATTTTCCAGTCTCTGCTGCGCAACCCGCTCGGCAGCCCGGACGTGATTGGCTTCAATACCGGCGCCTACAGCGGCGTATTGGTAGCCATAGTATTGTTTAACGGCGGCGTTATCGGCATCACCTCCGGGGCACTGGCCGGCGGCCTGCTGACCGCCGCGCTGGTTTATCTGCTGGCATGGCGCAACGGTGTCGAGACTTTCCGTTTGATTATCGTCGGCATCGCCGTGCGCGCCCTGCTGGTCGCCGGTAATACCTGGCTTATCATCAGCGCCTCACTGGAATCCGCCATGACCGCCGGGCTGTGGAGCGCAGGGTCTCTTAACGGCATAAGCTGGGCGAAAAGCCTGCCGGTGCTGGCAGTGATCGCGCTGTGTTGCCTGCTGTTGCTGACGTTGTCACGCCGCATGCGGCTGCTGGAAATGGGTGACGATACCGCCTGCGCCCTTGGCGTGCCGGTGGAACGTTCGCGCGTACTGCTGCTGCTGATCGGCGTAACGCTGACCGCTGCCGCCACCGCCGTGGCCGGGCCGATCTCCTTTATTGCGCTGGTGGCGCCGCAGATTGCCCGCCGCCTGTGCGCCAACCGCAGCGTCCTGTTGCTGACCGCCCTGACCGGCGCGTTGTTGCTGCTGATCGCCGATGTCGCCGCCCAGCGCCTGTTTATGCCTTATCAACTGCCGGTAGGCGTGCTGACCGTCAGCCTCGGCGGCATTTATCTGATTTGGCTGTTAATCCGTGAGTCACGAAAAAAATGAATGCTGAACCCCTGCTGCCCGCGCCGCTGCGCGCTGAACATCTGACGCTAAGCTATGACAAGAAAATCGTAGCGAGCGATCTTTGCGTCTCTATCCCACAGGGCGAACTGACGGTGATTATCGGGCCGAACGCCTGCGGTAAATCTACCCTGCTGCGCACCCTCAGCCGCCTGATGCAACCGCAAGCCGGAACGGTCTGGCTGAACGGCAAGCACATCAGCGAATACGCAACCAAAGAGGTGGCTCGCCAGTTAGGCCTGCTGCCGCAAAGTTCGACCGCCCCCGGCGACATCACCGTCTTTGATCTGGTGGCCCGTGGCCGCTACCCGCATCAGCGTCTGTTCAGCCGTTGGCGCGAAGAAGACCAGCAAGCGGTGGAGCAGGCAATGCGTTCCACCGGCGTGTTTGAACTGGCTGAACAGCCGGTGGATACGCTTTCCGGCGGACAGCGTCAGCGGGTCTGGATTGCGATGGTGCTGGCGCAGCAAACGCCGCTGCTGTTGCTGGATGAACCGACCACTTGGTTGGACATTAGCCATCAGATCGACCTGCTGGAGTTGATGCGTCAGTTAAACCGTGAAAACGGCCACACGCTGGTGGTAGTGCTGCACGATCTCAACCACGCCTGCCGTTACGCCACCCATCTGATCGCCATGCGCGATGGCAAAGTCGTGGCCGAAGGTGCACCTAAGGATATCGTGACGCCGGAGTTGATCGAAGAAGTGTACGGCCTGCGTTGCATGATCATTGACGATCCGGTTTCGCACACGCCATTGGTGGTACCACTGGGGAAATCTCGGGGAAGTGATTTCTAGCAGATTTGAACGCGGCTCGCGGCGGTCCTAAAAGGACAAGGCCCATGAATGGGCCTTCAGACTGCTGACAAAGCCCGCTATTAGGGAGAGCGTGCCGAAGGGGTCGTAGCAGTTTTAGCTGCCGGAGCGCCCCTCGGTGCGCCAGGCCCGGGTATCTCGGACTCAAAGGCAACTTTGTCATAAACCTCAAGGCCCATTCATGGGCCTTGTCATGCAAGTAACAACGCTGCGGCTTGAAAGACGACGGGTATTACAGCGCTCTTAGAATGCGGTTCAGCAAAGGCCCCAGCACCTTAAACGAGGCCGGTGAGACGATATCTACGTGCGCGCAATCCAGTTCATGAACCTGCAAGGCATCCACATATTCCGCCCAGGTTTGCTGCACATCCATCCCTTCCTGCAACGTCTGACGCGCGACAAACAGCGTCGCCTGCCCGCTGAAATTCGCCGTATGGGTCGCGGAAAGCAGACGCACCGAATCGGCATAGTTGGCTTCGATATTATCGAACATCGCCACCCGGGTTTCACCCAATGCCGGATCCAGCGTATCTTCCGATACCGCCAGGAACTGCTGGCGTTCGCGCTGCACTTCTTTCAGCACGTTGTCATCCAGCATCACGTCCCAGTTTTGCGTTTCCGGCGGATAGGTATCCAGCAGGCCGAGGAAGGCCACTTCTTCGCCCCGCGCCTGCAACCTGGCGGCGATCCCCTGCGCCAACGTGCCGCCCAGCGAATAACCGATAAAGTGGTAAGGACCCTGTGGCTGAACCTGCAATACCGTCGCCAGATGCGCCTCGCAAACCTGATCCATATTCTCACTTAGCGCCAGCGGGCCATCCGGACGTGGCGACTGAATACCCACCAGTGACCAATGTTGGTCGATATAGCGCGGCAACACGCTGAACTGCCAGGAGAATCCGGAAGCCGGATGCAGGCAGAACAGCGTCGGGCCATCGGTGGTGCGCAGCGGCAATACGCTGTCGAAGCCGGCTTGGTCGGCTTCTTCCTGCGTGCGCTCTTGCATTAGCAGTTGCGCCAACTGTTCCACCCGGGAAGCGACCATCACCTGCCCTACCGAAACCGCCTTGCCCAACTCGCGCCGCAGCTCCGCCGCCAGCCGCATGGCCAGCAGTGAGTGGCCGCCGAGGGCGAAGAAATCATCGTCGGCAAATACGGTTTCACGTTGCAGCAAGCGCGCAAATACCGCAGCGATCGCCGTCTCCAGCCCGGGTTCAGGTTCACGACCCGCAGCCCTGACGCCGTTTTGCGGCTGCGGCAACGCTTTGCGATCCAGCTTGCCGTTAGCGCTTAGCGGTAAAGAGTCCATCTCAACCAACGCCACCGGCACCATGTGTGGCGGCAGGCGATCGGCCAAGGCGGCACGCAGGCCGTCGAGATCCAGGCGCACGCCAGGCTGGGCCACCAGGTAGCCCACCAGTTGGCGGGCATCCCCACCGCCGGTGTCTGCCGGCGTATTGTCCAGCACCAGCGCATGGGTCACCGCCTGCTTAATGCCCGGCAGCGACAGCAATGCATGGTCGATTTCGCTCAGCTCAATGCGCTGACCACGAATTTTTAGCTGATCGTCGCTGCGGCCGAGGTATTCCACTTCGCCACCCGGCAGCCAGCGTGCAACGTCGCCGGTACGATACATCCGTCCGCCGTTACCTTCGGGATCGGCCACAAAGCGGCTGGCGGTCAGCTCCGGTCGGCCAAGGTAGCCCTGCGCCAGCTGCACGCCGGTAAGATACAAATCGCCGGCCACGCCCGGCGGCACCGGCCGCAGACGCGTATCCAGGATGCGCAGCCCGGTATTCCACACCGGCAGGCCGATCGGCACATTGGCGCCCGTGATTGCCGCCAGCGACTCGCCCCAGGCCGGATGCCAGCTGACATCCACCGCCGCTTCGGTCGGACCGTACAGGTTATGCAAGGGTACGCCAGTGCGGCTTTGCCACAGGCGACACAGCTCAGCCGGCAGCGCTTCGCCGCTGCAAAATACCTGCCGCAACGGCGTACAGCAGGCCACCGCCGGCGGGTTGTCCAGCGCGCCGACAAAGGCCGCCAACATCGAAGGTACGAAGTGCAACGTGGTAACCCGATGCTGGTCAATCAACTCCAACAGCTGTTGCGGATCGCGGTGCGCTTCCGGCGGTGCCATCACCAACTGGGCCCCCACCATCAACGGCCAGAAAAACTCCCACACCGAGACGTCAAAGCTGCATGGCGTTTTCTGCAGCACCACATCGTTCGCCGCCAGTGGATACTGATGCTGCATCCACAGTAAACGGTTGACGATCGCCTGATGCCCCACCAGCACGCCTTTCGGCCGCCCGGTAGAACCGGAAGTAAAGATGATGTAAGCCGGATGATGCGGCGTTGGCCCGTTGAGCTCCACCTCTGCCGCGCAGTCGGCGGCCAGAGGCGCATCAAACAGCAGGATCGCTCCCTTGCCGGCAAAACGCGCCTGCTGGGTAGGTTCGGTGATGAGCAGCCGCGGTGCGGCATCTTCCAGCATCATGCCGAGGCGTTCGTCAGGGTAGCCGGTGTCCAGCGGCAAGTAGGCGGCCCCCGCCTCGACAATCGCCATCAGCGCCAGCGACAGGAACACCGAGCGCGGCAGCGCAACGGCAACGATATCGCCGGGCTGTACCCCCTGTGCCGTCAGTTGGCGCGCCAGCGCGGTGACCTGTTCACGGGTTTCTCGATAACTGAACCGGTATTGCGCATCCCGCAACGCCGGGGCGTCCGGGGTTTTCTGCGCCTGTTCGGCCAGCAGGCCGCTGAGGGTTTGCGCCGCCACCGGATGAGCGGTGTCGTTAACCCTGGCCAGCAGTTGGCGGTCCTGTTCGGTCAGCAAATCGGCTTCGCCAATCGGCATCTGCGGCCGGGCGGCAAACTGACGCAACAACAGCGGCAGGCGCTGTAAATGCGCCGCCAGCTCATCGCGCTGATAACGTTCGGCGTTGGCCAGCAGATCCACCTTCAGCGTACCGGTCTCGTCGAGATACAGCGCGATCTCCAGATCCCGTACCGGCCCCGAGGCCAACTCGTGAGTAATGCCTTCGATACCGCCGAAATCCAGCTGGAAGTCGAACATTTTAAAGTTAAAAACGGTGCCGTACAGCGGCTGGGCATCGCCAATCCGTCCCAAATCACGCTGGATTTGCTCCGCCTCGTAACGCTGATGACGGCGGACGGTTTTCAACTCACGGCCGATACCGCCGGCTACCTCGCACAGCGTGGCCTGGGGATCGAGGTGCATTTCGATCGGCAATACGTTGATCACCGGCCCGTTGGCACATAACGCAGCAGAACCGGTGCGGCGCATAAAGATGAAACCGGCGCTGAAGCTGCCGTGGCCACTCAGGCGAGACACCCACAACGCCACCAGCGCCAGCGCCATATCCGCCACGCTGAACTGCTGCGGGCTGGCGTTCACCAGTTGGGTAAAATCTTGACGATCGCACAGCTGCGATAACCGGTGGATGCGGGTGGTTGGCGTCTGCCCGGCCAGCGGCTGCGGGCAAAGCGTGGCCGGCGCAGGCAACTGCTGCGCCTTGTTCAGCCAAAAAGCGGCATCGCGCTGGCAGGTTGCCGACTGCTGGTAGCGCTGATATTCCGCTACCACCTCGCTGAAGGAGGTAAACGGCGTCGGGTCGGGCTGTTCATCGTTCAGCATGCGGCTGTAAATGTGGGCGATTCTGCGGGCAATGGCGGTAAAACTGAAGCCATCGACCAGAATATGGTGATAACGCTGATACCAGAACCAACGCCGTTCCGACAGACGGATCAACATATGCCGGTAAAGTGTCTTGCCGCTGCCGATGCGCAAATCACCGGACATATCCAGCTGCATCACCGCCTGCGCCGCCGCCAGGGCATCGGGAGAGTCGCGCAGATCGAGATATTCCGTCGGCAGGATCGCCAGTTCGGCGTCATGCCACTGTACCGGCACCCCGTCCCGCTCTTCAAAACGGAACTGAAGGGTATCGACTTCGGACAACCCCTGCGCAATCGCCTGCAATAGCCGCCCTTCGTTCAGTGGGCCGCTGAGTTCGATATAGTGGGAAACCGCGTAGGCATTGGCGTACGGCGATATTTGATCGGCCACCCAGATGCCAGGTTGCGCGGCGACCAGCGGCAATTCAGTGGCAGGCCGCTCTTCGGTCGGTAATAAAATAGGGTCTGACAAGGGACTGACTCCTGTTAACGGTAATGGCGCCATCACGCCTTACGCAGCGATGCGGGCCGCATATCCTGCCAATGCTGTTCCAGCCAACTCACGCACAGCGAGCGTACCGCCGGGCCGAAAACCGGCGTCCACCCCGCCGGTACTGCGCTGAAATCAGGCCACAGGCTGTATTGCTGCTCATCGTTTTGCAGAATCAGGCAGATTTGGTGTTCATCATCGAACGGGTTCAGAGTTTCCATCACGGACTCCTTGGACTTTGAAAGTTAGCTTGGCGAATGGCGCCGCGGGCTGATCCGCCCACAACGCCTGCAGCCCGTCAATCAACCCGCCGCGCCAGCACAAAGAATCGTGCCCGCCTTCCACCACCCGGTATTGCACCCGATGGCCGGCATCACGCAGCACATCCGCCATCCGGTCATTCACCCTGCGCGCCACCTGTTCGTGGGTGCCGGCCTCCATGAACACCTTCAATCCACCCTTGCGGCCAACGCCCTGTTCGGCCTGCCGCAGCAGCCAACCGGCATCGGCCGGCACGGCAGGTTGCTGGTACATGTCGCGACGCGGCCACCAGAAAGAGCCGGACTGAGCAATCACGCCGCCAAAGCGCTGCGGCCAGTGGAGACCGGCATACAGCGAAGACAGGCCGCCGAAGCTCTGGCCACACACCAGCGTGCTTGCAGGGTTGTCGCTGTGGGGTGCCCATTCAGCCAATTGCGGCAACAGTTCTTCCTGCACCGCCAACCAGAAATCCTCATTGCAGGCTAACTCATGCGCACGCCGTTTTTGATCGATGACATCGATCAACAGATACACCGCCTCCGGCAGTTTGCCTTCACGGGTCAGTTGCATCAGCGGATCCCAGACCGGCATGTTGCTCGACCAGAACTGGCCATCCAGCAGCAGGGCCAACGGCCGTTGCGCCGGGTTGCTGTCGCCGGTGGTGTAAACCCAGACGTTACGGGTATTGCCCAACCGCGCGCTGTGCCAGCTGTGGCGTTGCAGCCTGGCGGGCGGAGCCGGGGTACAACGCCCGCAGGCCGACGCATAGCGATCGAAATCCTGCCAGGCCGGTTGCGGCAGAGCCGCCGGCATATGCAGGCCGGACAAGACGTTACCGTTGGCGCCGGACCAGGAGCGATGAGGATTAAGCAGATCATGGGTGGCGCTGGCGAACACCTGATGCCACCAGTGGCGGACCGAATGCATATTGGCGTGCGCATCGTTATCACTGAGCGTCAACGGCCGATCGTCCATACAGGGCATAAAGCAATAACTGCCACGCCAGTCGGCGTTCAGCTCGGTTTGCCAATACCAGACGTCGGTCCCTTCCAGCCGTTGCAAGCTCTGCGGTGGCGAGGGCTGATGATGATCGGTGAGGCAGTTGATGTGGATCCAGACGCGTCGATAGGCTGAAGTGAGCTCACATCCCTGAGGATCACGCCATAAAAATGTGACCTTCCCTCGCCCATCTCCTTGCAGCTCCACCAGAGGCGTACCGCGTTTGGCGATATTCAGCCACCATCCATGACGCCCGGCGTGCTTGCTCGATAATAATCTGCTGCTTTCTGACTCGGATTTTGTTTTCAAAACGCCTATTCACTTTTAGCTGGCAGCTTCAAGAACGCCGGCACATTCGCGGCGCGAGGCGCTGCCTAAAAACGGTAAACCGAATACTATTGATAATTATTTGCGTTTGCAATAGTGTGTTAAGGCTCGTAAACAGAGCAGGCATTCTTTAACAGGGACGGATACCGCTTTTTAGCGCCGAATCCAATGCCGTTGCGTCTCGGCCTGTTGGATTTTTATTTCCGCAAACACAAAAACTACAACCGCCCTTCTCTCTGCCGGAGGCCTGTCTTCGGTACCCCGGGAAAGGCAGCAAGGTAGGAACACTCAAATGAACCGCAAACTTTCACGTTATTCTTTAGCCACACTCATCGGGTTAGGGTTAGGCGCGTCCGCCTTTGCGCACGCCGCACAGCAAACTGATACCACCGCAGAAACCGATACCGCCGCCAAAAGCAAAAAAGAAGCCGCCGAGGACACCATTGTCGTCACCGCTGCCAGACAGAACCTGCAGGCTCCGGGGGTATCCACCATCACCGCCGACGAAATCAAAAAACGCCCTCCGGCGCGCGATATCAGCGAACTGATCCGTACCATGCCCGGCGTTAACCTGACCGGCAACTCCACCAGCGGCCAGCGCGGCAACAACCGCCAGATCGATATTCGCGGCATGGGCCCGGAAAACACCCTGATTCTGATCGACGGTATTCCTGCCAGCAGCCGCAACTCGGTGCGCCAGGGGTGGCGCGGCGAACGTGACACCCGCGGCGATACCGCCTGGGTGCCACCGGAGATGATCGAACGAATCGAGGTGTTGCGCGGCCCGGCCGCTGCACGCTATGGCAACGGCGCCGCCGGCGGCGTGGTCAATATCATCACCAAAAAGAGCACCAAAGATCTGCACGGCTCGCTGAACACTTATTTCAACGTGCCGCAGCATAAGCAGGAAGGCTCCACCAAGCGCACCGACTTCAGCCTGTCCGGCCCGCTGAGCGACCAGTTGAGCTTCCGTCTGTTCGGCGGCTACAGCAAAACGCAGGCCGACGCCTGGGATATTAACGAATCGCACAAATCCGAACGCGTAGGCGCTTATGCCAGCAGCATTCCCTCCGGGCGTGAAGGGGTGGTCGACAAAAACATCGACGCCCTGCTGCACTGGGACTTCGCTCACTTGCAGTCGCTGGAGTTTGAATATTCCTATGGCCGCCAGGGCAACCTGTACGCAGGCGATACGCAAAACACCAACACCAACGCGCTGGTACAAAGCAACTACGGCAAAGAGACCAACCGCATCTACCGCGAAACCTTCGGCCTCAACCATCGCGGCGCCTGGGACAACGGCGTCGGCACCAACAATTACATTCGGTTCGAGCGCACGCGTAATACGCGTCTGAACGAAGGTTTGGCCGGCGGCACCGAAGGTATTTTCGACACCAAAAATGAAGGCTTCGGCACCACCAAATTGGACGATTTTCTGGCGCACAGCGAAGTCAGCGTGCCGTTTGAATTGGGCGTCACGCAAACCGCCACTCTGGGCACCGAGTGGAACCAGCAGCGCATGAAGGATGGCACGTCAACCAGCCAAACGCTGATGGGCGGTACCATCCCAGGCACAGAGACCGGTACCCGTAGCCCTTACGCTTCGGCGAATATCTTCTCGCTGTTCGCCGAAGACAATATCGAGCTGACCGACAGCACCATGCTGACTCCCGGCCTGCGTTACGATCACCATTCCGAGGCCGGCAATAACTGGAGCCCGGCGCTAAACCTGTCGCAAGAGTTGGGTGACAACTTCACGCTGAAAATGGGCATCGCCCGCGCCTACAAAGCGCCGACGCTGTTCCAGACCAACCAAAACTATTTGCTGTACAGCAAGGGGCAAGGTTGTGCGGCCAGCGATACCAAAAATGGCTGCTATCTGCTCGGCAACGACGATCTGAAGGCGGAAAACAGCATCAACAAAGAGATCGGGCTGGAGTTCCATAATGAAGGCTGGCTGGCCGGGGTGACCTACTTCCGCAACGATTACCGCAATAAGATCGAAGCGGGCAACAGCAAAATCGCCACCAGCAGCACAGGTACGACGGTTTATCAGTGGGAAAACGTGCCGAAAGCGGTCGTACAGGGCCTGGAAGGTACACTGAACGTACCGGTCAGCGAGACCCTTTCCTGGAGCAACAACGCCACCTACATGATCGAGAACAAGAACAAGAGCACCGGCGATTATCTGTCGGTGATCCCTAAATTCACTATCAACTCGACGCTGAGCTGGCAGGCGACCCAGGAACTGTCAATGCAATCGACCCTGACCTGGTACGGCCGCCAGAAGCCGAAGAAGTACAACTATCAGGGCAAACCGGCGACCGGCAGCGAAACCCGCGAGGTCAGCCCTTACGCCATCGTCGGCGCCAGCGCCACCTATGACGTCACCAAAAACGTCAGCGTCACCGCCGGCATCGACAACCTGTTCGACAAACGCCAGTTCCGCGCCGGCAACGCGCAAAACGTTGGCGATCCCAACACCGGTGCCATCAACATCGCCGGAGCGGGTGCTGCAACCTACAACGAACCGGGCCGCACTTATTATATGAGCATCAACACGCATTTCTGATGCCTGTTGAGAAACACTGGGGGCTGCCGCCCCCGAGTTTGATGACAAAGTTGCCTTTGAGCCCGAGATACTCGGGCCTAGCGCACCGAGGGGCGCTCCGGCGGCAAGCCGCTACGACCCCTTCGGCACGCTCTCCCTAATAACGGGCTGTGTCAGCAGTCTGGCCAACGCAGCCCCCTTTTTATTATTTCTCCAGCGATACCTGTTTGAAGATGTGCTTGCCGAACGGGTCGATTTCGTACCCTTTCACTTCCTTGCGCACCGGCTCAAAAATGGTCGAGTGGGCAATCATCAACGCCGGCATCTGCTCATGCATCATCACCTGAGCCTGCTCATACAACGCCACCCGCTTGGCATGATCGTTCTCTTCACGCGCCTGCAGGATCAGCTTATCAAAAGGCGGGTAGCACCATTTGGCCGAGTTTGAACCGCCGTTGGCCGAAACACAGGTAAACAACGGGCCGAAGAAGTTATCCGGATCGCCATTGGCGGTAGTCCACCCCACCAACGCGGTCTGATGTTCGCCATTTTTGAGCCGCTGCAGATATTCGCCCCACTCGAAAGTGACAATTTTAGCCTTCACGCCAATCTTCGCCCAATCGGACTGGATCATCTCCGCCATGCGTTTGGCGTTCGGGTTATAGGGCCGCTGCACCGGCATCGCCCACAAATCAATCGCAAAACCCTGGCCCAAACCGGCGTCCTTCAGCAGTTGCCTGGCTTTCTCCGGCGCGTACGGGTAATCCTCAATCTTGTCGTTGCTGCCCCACTGGGTCGGCGGCAGCAGGTTCTTCGCCTGCTGCCCCGCGCCGTGAAACACCGCTTCGATGATTGCCGATTTATTCACCGCCATCGCCAGCGCCTGGCGTACCTTGACGTTATCCAGCGGTTTTTTCTGGGTATTAAACGCCAGGAAACCGATATTCAAACCGGATTTCTCCATCACCTGAATGTTCGGGTCCTGGCGCATCCGCGCTAAATCCGCCGGGTTGGGGAATGGCATCACCTGGCATTCATTTTTTTGCAGTTTGGCATAGCGCACCGCGGCGTCCGGGGTTATCGAGAACACCAGACGGTCAATCTTCGGTTTGCCCTCCCAATAGTGGTCGAACGCTTTGTAGAGGATCTTCGCGTCTTTCTGATACTGCACCAGTTGGAACGGCCCGGTGCCTATCGGGTCGTTATCGACCCGTTGCGGCGTGCTGGCCTTCAGCATCGCATCGGCATATTCCGCCGATAAAATGGTGGCGAAATACATGCCGAGGTCGGCCACGAACGGCGCTTCGGCGCGCGAAAGCTCAAAGCGCACCGTGCTGTCGTCCACTTTGACAATCTTGTCGATCAGCGTGCCGAATTCCATGGATTCGAAGTTGGTGTAAGCGCCGTTGGAGACTTTGTGATACGGATGATTGGCGTCTTTTTGCCGCATGAAGGAGAAGATCACGTCGTCGGCGTTGAAGTCGCGGGTTGGGGTAAAGAACTTGTTACTCTGGAATTTCACGCCCTTGCGCAGATGGAAAGTGTACTGCTTGCCGTCCTCGCTCACTTCCCAACTTTCCGCCAGGCTGGGTTGCAGCTCGACGGTGCCGGTTTTGAAATCCACCAGCCGGTTGTAGATTGTCGCAGAACTGGCGTCTACGGTGGGGCCCGAGGTGAACAGCTGCGGGTTGAACCCTTCCGGCGAGCTTTCGGAACAATAAACCAGCGTGCTGGCATGTGCGCCGCCCATCATTGCCAGAGCCAACAATCCCAGCGTCATTGTGCGTGTTTTATTTTTCATCCTGCCATCCCCAGTGGTTAGAAAACGAACCCGACGGATACCAATAAATCATGCAGTTAGGGTTGTAAAGCACAAATTTCGAGCATAAAAAACGGGGTGCGCCGCAAAGGCCGCTCCCCGTGGTTAACCGACATAATGAAATTAAATCATCTGGCTGAAGTTCATCTGTGCCATCAGTTTGTAGTTGTCGGCATAGTCGACCGGGATCGCCACCACCACCGGCCCCTGAATGTCCATCGCTTTGCGCAGCATCGGCCGCAGGTCATCTACCGACTGCACGGCAAACCCTACCGCACCGCAGGATTCCGCATAGGCTTTAAAATCGATCGGGCCAAATTCCACACCGGATTTGCGTCGGTATTTACTCACCTCCTGCATTTCCACCATGTTGTAGGCGTTATCCACCCAAATCACGTGCACGATGTTATTTTTCAGCCGCACCGCGGTTTCCAGCTCCATGCTCGACTGCATAAAGCCGCCGTCGCCGGAGATTGACACCACTTTGTCCCCCGGGCGCACCAGCGCTGCGCCAATCGCCCACGGCAACGCCACCCCCATAGTCTGCTGGCCGTTGGAGATCAGCAGTTGTCTTGCGCGGAAGCTATAGAGATAGCGCGCGATCCAGATGTGAAAACTGCCCATATCCACGCACAGCGTCACGTCGTCGCTGACGATATCCTGCAGCTCTTTCACGATACGCAGCGGATGGATCGGCATGCCGCCACGGCGTGCGGCGCGTTCCGCCAGTTCGGTACGCTGCCGCCCCAGATCGCTGAGGATCAGTTCAACCTCTGCCGGCACGCTCACCACGGCGCTGAAGGCTTCAGTCATCATATCGAGGGTCGCGCTGATATTGCCCACCAGTTCCACGTCCGGGCGGTAACAGGTATCGATATCCGCCGGCAGCACGTCGATATGCACCAGCTTCAATTTGCCCTGGCTGTTCCACATGCAGGGATCGTATTCGATCGGACCGTAGCCGACGCTGACCACCAGATCGGCTTTCTGCAACAGTTGGTCGGCCGGCTGGTTGTTGAACAACCCGACGCGGCCGGCAAACCTGGCGAAATGATTAACGTCGATCACCCCAGCCGCCTGATAGGTGCCCACCACCGGCATATGGGTGCGGTGCAGCAGATGACGCACCGCCTCGCTGTTTTCCGGGCGGCTGGCCTGCAGACCCAACAGCATCACCGGACACTTCGCCTGCTGGATCAATTTTACCGCCGTGCGAATGTCATCGGCGGCGGCGGCCCCCATGCGTGGCAGGCGGCACCCTGCCAGCACCGGCGCGCTGACCGGCTCATTCACAATGTCCATCGGCAAGCTGATGAACGACGCCCCAGGCCGGCCGAACTCGGCATGGCGGAAAGCATTGGCGATCACTTCGGAAATCGCCACGCCGGCATGCACTTCGGCGCAATATTTTGTCACCGGCCGGAACATGCTGACGGTATCCATGCTCTGGTGGGTCTGTTTGAGGTTATCGGCGCGCTTCACCGCACCGCCGATCGCCACCACCGCATCCCCTTCCGAGGTGGCGGTCGCCAGCCCGGTGATCAGGTTGGAACTGCCAGGCCCGGAGGTGACCAGCGCCACCCCCGCCTTACCGGTCAACCGCCCGACCGCCGCCGCCATAAACGCCGCATTGGCCTCGTGCCGGACCACCACCGTTTCTATCGACGGCGCGTCCTCCAGCGAATCGAATACCCGGTCGATTTTCGCCCCCGGAATGCCGAACACGTATTTGACGCCCTGCGCTTCCAGATTTTTCACCACTAAATCTGCGCCACACGCCCAGTTATTGTCTGTTTTTGCCTTGTTCATGGAACACACCTCCTGAAAATATACCCACGGCTGTCGCGGAATTAACCCTCGGCAGAACGAATTGCGCGGTCCAAATCCTCCGGACAGAGGTCGGCGCGCAGAAAATCCGCATCATGCGGCAATTGAAGATTGAGACGGGTGATCACCCCAAATTGCAGGCGACCGTGGTCGAGCTGGTAATCCAGCACGTGGCCGCCGCCGCTGCGATCGTCGGTAACGAAGTGCTCGTGATAGCCGGCTACGCCGACTCCCTGCATGTAGTCCGGCGAACGGAAGCCAACCAGGGTTCCCTGCCGCTTGAGAAAGGCAAAGGTCGGTTGCTCCTCGATTGCCTCCAGCATCGGGCGGTAGGGCCGCTCCTGACGCGGCACGGTGCGGGTTTCCACATGGCTGAATTCACCGTCGACGCGCACCGCGCAGAACAGGTTCGGCGAAGCCACCTGCTCATCAATGCACTGGTGCAGCTGCGCTTTGGTGATAGGACGATCGAAGCTTTGGGTAACGCTTGGTTGGAAAAAGGTGACAACGGCAAAGGGGGTTTTCTGATCATGCCTGGCCGGCCGTGCGCTGCCGTCGGCGCGCAGTTGGTGAATTTCATCATCAAAGGCGATCAATTCGCCATCAAGGTGGTTGAAGGTGCCCAGGCCAAAGTTGCCGTGCCGAAGCAATTCGGCAATGGTCACTTCCCCTTCGTAAACGCCGCTGATTAACGCGCTCATCAGCGAGATTTGATAGATTTCGCCCTCCCCGGCAATCACTGACTGCCTGGCGAAACCCTGCACCAAATGGTGCGCACAGGAACAACCCTGCTTTTCGTTCATTACGTACTCCTCCACCAGCGCGGTGCGAAATGCCCCCACGCGTTCAAAAATGCTCACCTGAAAGGTAAGCAAAGATGTCGCCGACGACGCGTTCAGGTGGAACGATTCAGCCAGCGGCGACAAAAAAACCGGCACGGCAGGCCGGCGACGCTCAACCTCAACAACGATTTAGATTCACTAATCATTGTTGGCTGGCACAGCGTCAAATTGAACGTTTACTCTGGTATTGAAGCAGCAATCATTGTCGCAGGCGCATGGCTGTGCCTGGGAGAATGGCGTTGTTTTAAGGTCTAAAATCCGCTGGGTTTATCTATTTTTCTCTTTGCGGCGGGATCCCGGTTCGCTCTTACCGTCCGTAAGCCCCAGAAAAAGAGTAACCGCAATGCGTTGGGCAGAGAACCCGGTATTCATAAGAAACGCTTTTGCATATAATGCAAAGATGAATGACGCCCGCTATGTTGAACATCTGCCGATATTTCTCGAAGTGGCCCTGTTGGGCAGCTTCTCCGCTGCTGCCCGTAAACTGGGCATGGTGCCCTCTTCGCTGGTTCGCCACATCGACGCGCTGGAAAGCGCTCTTGGCGCCACGCTGTTTATCCGCTCGACGCGTGGCCTGATGCTGACGGATGCCGGGGAAATGCTGAAGGCGCGGGCGGCGGCGCTGCTGTCGGACATTACCGACATCCGCGCAGAACTGGCCTCGCTAAGTGATGTGCCGCAGGGAACGTTGCGCATCAGTTGCCTGCCGACCTTTGGCAAGACCTACATCCTGCCGCTGTTGCCGACGCTGGCTGAACGCTACCCGCAGCTGTTTGTTGACCTGGATCTGACCGAACGCCAGACCGATCCGACGCAGGAATTGCTGGACGCCGCCATCCGCATCGGCGAACAGAAAGACAGCGGGCTGTACGCCAGCCGAATAGCCACTCAGCGTTGGGTCATGTGTGCCAGCCCCGACTATATCGCCCGCTATGGCTGCCCAGAGGACCTCAACGCGTTACCGGAACATCGGCTGATTGCCCGTTATAACAAACAGCAACCGGCCTGCTGGACGCAAATCCTCAGCGGTCAGCTACTGAACCGTTGCAGTATGGTACTGCGCTGCAACGACTTTACCGCCCAGCGTCAGGCGGCGCTGCTTGGACTGGGGATCACCTTTTTACCCAACTGGGTGGTTGGCCCGGATATCCAGGCCGGCCGCTTGCAACCCGTGCTGGAGGATCCGCGCCAGGAACAACAGGGCATCTACCTGCTGCGGCCGGTGGCCAAGATCTCCGCCCGGTTAAACGCATTCACCACCCTGCTGCAGCAAAGTATCGGTCAGCCCCCCAGTTGGGAATGAAGCGGCGAGACCCGGCCATACAGCGCCGGGTTATCGCTTTCATCTTTCAGTTCAATCCCGGTCAGACCCCGCTGGAACGCCTGTTCCAGCAGCCACGCCAGCTTGAACGCCGCCTGCGGGTAATCCAGCCCTTCCGGGCGAACGTTGGAGATACAGTTACGCTCCGACTCGCGCCGCCGGGTGTTCGGCCCCCAGGTGAGGTAAATTCCCAGGCTGTCCGGCGAGGACAGGCCCGGCCGCTCGCCAATCAATATCGCCACCGCTTTTGCCCGCAGACACTCGCCGATATCATCCCCCAACGCCACCCGCGACTGATGCGCCAGCACCACGGGCGCTACGGAGAGCCCCAACAGATCAAGATAAGGCCGCAGCGCCTGCAACAAGGGTAACGCCTGACGGTGCACCGCCTTGGAGGACAGACCGTCCGCCACCACCAGCAGCAAATCGGCCGCCTTGTCCGGCAGGCCCAGCAGCAGACTGCGGCTGTCCGCCGCCAACCGTCGCCCCAGATCCGGCCGGCTCAGGTAGGCGGTGCGGTCAGCGGCCTGACTGTGCACCGTCAGCGTCTGCCAGCCACTCTCCTGCAATGCTCCGGCCAGCGTATCGCTGTCGAACGGTTGATGTACCGCATCGCGCGCCTGCGCATGCGCCAGGCCGAATTTAAGCAGCTCCCCGGTGGGCAGGCTGGCGCCGGTGCGCCCCAACGCGATACGCGCATCGGTAAAGGCGCGCAGCGCATCCCAGCTGTTGACGTGAACCGGTTTATTCATCAACTCTCTCCCTGCAACGCCAGCAACAACGGATGGTTGGAGGCCGTATCGCGCAGCCGCCCCAGTTCGTCGGTGATATGCATTTTCACCAACCAGTCGGCAAACTCCGGTGCATGTTTGAGCCCCAGCAGTTCGCGGATATACAACGCGTCGTGGAAAGAAGTGCTCTGATAATTGAGCATGATGTCGTCCGCTCCCGGCACGCCAATCAAAAAGGTTAATCCGGCGGTGGCCAACAGCGTCAGCAAAGTGTCCATGTCATCCTGATCCGCCTCCGCATGATTGGTGTAGCACACGTCGCACCCCAGCGGCAGGCCGAGCAGCTTGCCGCAGAAGTGATCCTCCAGCCCGGCGCGAATAATCTGTTTACCGTCATACAGATATTCCGGGCCGATAAACCCGACCACGGTATTGATCAACAACGGAGAGAAATGGCGCGCCACCGCATAGGCACGCGCCTCGCAGGTTTGCTGATCGACACCGTGATGCGCATTGGCCGACAGGCAACTACCCTGCCCGGTTTCGAAATACATCACGTTATTGCCCAGCGTGCCGCGATTGAGACTCAGCGCCGCCTGCTGCGCCTCCGCCAGCAGCGCCAGATTAATGCCAAAGCCGGTGTTGGCGGCCTGTGTGCCGGCGATCGACTGGAACACCAGATCCACCGGCGCACCGCGTTCCATCAGCCGCAGCGTGTTGGTGACGTGCGTCAGCACGCAGGATTGTGTGGGAATGGCGAAACGCTGGATCACGTCATCCAGCATGTAATTGAGCTTTTCCAGCAGCGGCAGGCTGTCGCTGGCCGGGTTGATGCCGACCACCGCGTCGCCGCTGCCGTACAGCAGGCCGTCGAGCATGCTGGCGGCGATGCCCTGCAGGCTGTCGGTCGGATGATTAGGCTGCAACCGCACGCTGATGCGGCCTGGCAAGCCGAGAGTATTGCGAAATCGCGTCACCACCCGGCACTTCTTCGCCACCAGGATCAGATCCTGATTGCGCATAAGCTTGCTCACCGCCGCCGCCATTTCAGGCGTAATCCCGGCGGCGACCTGCGCCAGCATTGCGCTGTCCGCTTGCTCGCTCAGTAACCAATCGCGGAAATCCCCCACCGTCAGGTGGGAGATCGGCGCGAAGGCCACGGCATCATGGCTGTCGATAATCAGCCGCGTGACCTCGTCCTCTTCGTAAGGCACCAGCAACTGCTGCAAAAACGTTTTCAGCGGTACCTCCGCCAGCGCAATGCGCGCCGCCATGCGTTCCTCCGCGCTCTCCGCCGCCACCTCCGCCAGATAGTCGCCGGAACGGGCCGGTGACGCCTTTGCCATCAGTTGGCGTAAATCATTGAAACGGTAGCTGCGCCGGCTAAGCGTTGCCTGATACATAGCGCTCCCCTGTTCTGCCCGGAATGATCACCGGAAGTTGCAAACCCTGTACCAAGTGTAGTCAGTCGACAGATGAATTTATTTTTTACCGGAAATCATGCGGTTAATGCCGTTTACCGCCAGGCTCCGGGCAGCCTGAGCCTGCACTAAAATCATGCATTGCATTCCGCCGGCGAGCGCTTCGGGTTACAGTAGCCGCAACAAAGGAGAGGTAATGAACCGGCAGCAGCAAATTATCCAGTGGTTACAGCAAGATAACGAAAGAATGACCGTATTGCGCACCGTACGGCGGCTCGGCCTGAACGACTGGTGTCTGGGCGCCGGATTTGTACGCAATCTGGTGTGGGACCGGCTCCACGGTTATGCCTCCCCGACACCGCTCAACGACATCGACGTGATTCATTTTGATCCGCAACGGGCGGAAGCGGAGCGCGATCGGATGCTGGAGGCGCGGCTGCAACAGTGGTTGCCGCAGCCGTGGTCGGTGAAAAATCAGGCTCGCATGCACCTGCGCAGCGGGCGGACGCCCTACCTCAACAGCGAGGATGCCATCAGCTTTTGGACCGAGCTTGAAACGGCGGTTGGCGCACGTCTGAACGCCGATGACAGCATCCAACTGGTGGCGCCTTTCGGCCTCGAGCGACTGTTCGACGACACCATTACCTTCAATGCCAAAAACGGCGATATCCACACATTCGACCAACGGGTGGCCGACAAAGGCTGGCTGCAGCGCTGGCCGCGGCTGCGGCAAGTTCGCGGGTAAAGTTTTACCCGCCGCTGCCGATACCTTGAGCAGAAACATCAAGACTCAGGGAGAGCATCATGTCCACCAGCATTACCATGATCGTGCCGGTAAAAAACACCGTGCCCGGCGTCAGCAACGTCTTCAGCGCCCCCGGCAAACAGGGCCAGGTGCTGATGGCCAAGCCTGTCAACCAGCAGCCCGAAGGCGGTAAACCCAAAGAAACCGAAGGCGCCGGCAGCGGCGAACAGGTCAATATCTCCGACAGCAGCGCCTCGGCGCGCATCAAGGCGCTGAATAAACAGATCCAGGATTTGCAACAAAAACTGGTGGATCTCAAAGACTCGGGCGGCGATGCCCAACAGATCGAAAAACAGAAACAGCTGATCCAGGCGCAGATCAAAATGCTGCAGGCCGAAATCGAACGTATTCAGAAAGAAGAAATGGAAAAGCAACAGCAGGAACAGATGGCGAAAGCCGCCTCCGGCAGCGCCCCGGTCAAAGGCGATGGCGTCAATCGCCCCACCGCGCTGAATGCCGTGGACGTGTATATCTGATTCAATAATCCACCTGTTGACGGCGTTGCTGTTGCAGCAACGCCGCCTGCTGCCCAACGACCTGCCAAATCACCTCCGCAGCCGGCGTCAACGAGCGGTTTTTGCGCCGCACCAGCATCAGCGCACGATTAATTTCCGGCACCAGCCGACACACTTTCAATTGCCCGCCTTCCGGTAACGGTAACGCCAGCGCCGGGAAAATGCTGATGCCGATACCCGCCGCCACCATGGGAAACAGCGTCGCCGGGTGACCGATTTCCTGCACCACCGGCGCTTCCACTCCCTGCTGACGCAGAGCGCTGTCAATCAGTGGCCGACTGCCGGAAGCATAATCCTGCAACACCAAACGGCTGCCGTTCAATGCCGACCAGTGCACCTCGGGCAGTGCGGCGAACGGGTGATCGCGGCGGCACAACAGCAGGAAGGGTTCATGCAGAATCGGTTCGCAGTCCAGATCCACCGCCTGGATCGGATCCACCACGATGCCAAAATCCACCTCGGCGTTACGAATGCTGTGCAGCACCTGCTGTTGCGCCTGGTCACGCAGCATGATGCGAATATCCGGATACTGCTGCTCCCCGGCGGCGATGCATTGCGGCATCAGGTGGGCGGAGATAGTCTGGCTGGAAGCCACGCGCACCGTACCGCTGCGCTGCACGCCAAAGCTGCGTGCATCCAGCAACGAGGTTTGCATTTCATCCAGCAGCCGTTCAACGCGATTGGCCAACCGCTGCCCGGCGTCGGTCAGCACCACTTCGCGCGTGGTACGGTCCAGCAGGCGCACGCCAATCTCCGCTTCCAGTTCTTTCACGCTGTGGCTGACTGCCGACTGGGTCAGGCCAATGGCCTCACCGGCCCGGCTGAAGCTGCGGTGCCGGGCAATGGCGACAAACACTCTGAGCTGCTTGATGGAGTAATTCATGTATTTTTTTCATAAATAAATTAAATAAATCAATTTAATTATTATATCCCGCAGCGCCACAATAAGCGCATCATTTTTATTCGAGTACGCCACCATGAGATTCCTGCCCGACCGCTTTACCCTGACGCTGCTCGCCACCGTATTGCTGGCGTCGTTCCTGCCTGCGCGGGGCGAATTTGTCGGCTGGCTAAACGTGCTGACCATCGCCGCCATCGCCCTGCTGTTCTTTATGCACGGCGCCAAGCTGTCGCGCGAAGCCATTCTGGCCGGCAGCAACAACTGGCGGCTGCATCTGTGGGTGATGTTCAGCACCTTTATCATTTTTCCGGCGCTCGGCGTGCTGTTTAAATGGTGGTCGCCGATCGACGTCAGCCCCGAGCTGTATTCCGGCTTTATCTACCTGTGTATTCTGCCCGCCACCGTGCAATCGGCCATCGCCTTTACTTCGCTGGCGGGGGGCAACGTCGCCGCCGCCGTGTGCAGCGCGTCGGCCTCTAGCCTGCTGGGGATCTTCGTCTCACCGCTGTTGGTCGGGCTGCTGATGAACGTCCACGGTGAAACCGGCAGCCTGCAACAGGTCGGCTCGATTGTGCTGCAACTGTTGGTGCCGTTCGTTGCCGGCCATTTGTCACGGCCGCTGATCGGCAAGTGGATCGAACGCAACCGCAAACTTATCGGTAAAACCGACCAGACATCGATTCTGCTGGTGGTCTATGCCGCGTTCAGCGAGGCGGTCACGCACGGTATCTGGCATCAGGTGGGCATGGGTTCGCTGGTGTTTATCGTGGCGGGCAGCATCGTCCTGCTGACGATCGTGCTGGTGGTGAACACTTACATGGCGCGCTGGATGGGCTTTAGCAAAGCCGACGAAATCACCATCGTGTTCTGCGGCTCTAAGAAAAGCCTGGCGAACGGCATCCCGATGGCCAATATCCTGTTCCCGGCTTCAACCGTGGGGATTATGGTTTTGCCGCTGATGGTGTTCCATCAGGTGCAATTAATGACCTGCGCAGTGTTGGCGAGACGTTATCAGAAGAAACAGCAGGAAAAACAAGGGGCGCTTAACGCAGAGGTATCGCGCGGATAAACAAAACGGGCTTTCGCCCGTCTGTCCGTTCAACTCTTTTTTAACGGCTTGACCAGGTGGTCAAGCCCTTCGATTTTAATCGCCAGCGTCATTTCCATCAGCATGCCGAGTTTACCGTTGGGGAACTCGCCTTTGCGGGCGAACCACAGCAGATACTCTTCAGGCAGGTCAATCAGCGCCCGCCCTTGGTACTTGCCAAACGGCATCAGCGTATTGGCGATCTCGATCAGGTTCTCTTTTTCCATCAGACACCCAGCAGGCGGATCATTTCCGCTTCGTCGATCACTGCAATGCCCAGTTCCTGCGCCTTCACCAGCTTGGAGCCGGCCGCTTCGCCGGCAATCACCAAATCAGTCTTTTTCGAGACGCTGCCGCTGACCTTGGCGCCCAGTGCCGTCAGACGATCTTTAGCCTCATCGCGTGAAAGTTGGCTCAACGAACCGGTCAACACCACGGTTTTACCGGCAAACGGGCTGTCGATCTCTTCCGCCGCTACCACCACCACTTCCGGCCAGTTGATGCCAATCTCGGCGCCAATCAGTTCGTCGATCACCTTCTGGTTAAGCTCTTCGTCGAGGAAATGACGCACATGCTTCGCCACCACCTCACCGACGTCCGGAACTTGTTTCAACGCGTCGATATCGGCGTCGTACAGCTTTTGCAGTTCGCCGAAGTGCGCCGCCAGGTTAGCCGCCGTGGCCTCGCCCACTTCGCGGATGCCGAGCGCATACAGGAAACGGGCAAAGGTGGTCCGCTTGGATTTCTCCAGCGCGTTGACCAGGTTCTGCGCCGACTTTGGCCCCATGCGATCCAACCCGGTCAGAATACCCGCGGACAAGTGGAATAAATCGGCCGGATTCTTCACATATTCTTTTTCTACCAGTTGCTCGATGATCTTGTCGCCCATGCCGTCGACGTCCATCGCGCGCCGGGAAACGAAGTGCTTCAGCGCTTCTTTACGCTGCGCGGCGCAAATCAGCCCACCGGTACAACGCGTTACCGCCTCGCCCTCAACCCGCTCCACATCGGAACCACAGACCGGGCAATGCAGTGGGAACACGATTTCACGCGCGTCCTGCGGGCGGCGATCCTCAATCACCCCGACCACCTTCGGGATCACGTCACCGGCACGGCGCACGATCACCGTATCGCCGATACGCAGGCCCAAACGTTCGATCTCGTCGGCATTGTGCAGCGTGGCGTTGCTGACGATCACGCCGGCAACCTGCACCGGTTCCAGTCGCGCCACCGGCGTTATCGCCCCGGTACGCCCAACCTGGAATTCCACTTCACGCACCACGGTAATTTGTTCCTGCGCCGGGAACTTGAATGCCGTCGCCCAACGTGGCGCTCGCGCCACAAAGCCAAGCGTTTCCTGCAGATCGATATCATCAATTTTGACCACCACACCGTCGATATCGAACCCGAGCTGTGCGCGGTCCTGCTCCACCTGGCGGTAGAAAGCCAATACTTCGTCGCTGCCGGTGCAGCATTTGGCGCGATCGCTGACCGGTAAGCCCCAGTTTTTAAACTGCATCAGGCGCTGCCAGTGACTGCGCGGCAGCTCGCCGCCTTCCAGCAGGCCAACGCCATAGCAGAAAAAGGTCAGTGGGCGTTTGGCGGTAATGCGCGGATCGAGCTGACGGATAGAACCGGCGGCGGCGTTGCGCGGGTTGGCAAATATCTTGCCGTCCTTGCGACGCGCCTCATCGTTCATCTGTTCAAAGCCGGCCTGCGGCATAAACACTTCGCCGCGCACTTCCAGCCGACGCGGGATATTGTCGCCGCTCAGACGCAACGGAATGGCGCGGATGGTACGCACGTTGGAGGTAATGTTCTCGCCGGTGGTGCCGTCGCCGCGCGTGGCTGCACGCACCAGTTCGCCGTCTTCGTACAGCAGGCTGACCGCCAGACCGTCCAGCTTCAGCTCACAACAGAAAGTGAGCGGATCGCTGCTCTTCAGGCGATCCTGCACGCGTTTGTAGAACGCCAGAAAGCTTTCTTCGTCGAATACGTTATCCAGCGACAGCATCGGCACTTCATGCCGCACCTGATCGAACGCCGCCAGCGGAGCGGCGCCCACGCGCTGGGTCGGTGAATCGGCGGTGATCAGCTCCGGGTGCGCGTTTTCCAGCTCACGCAACTCATGCATCAGACGATCATATTCCGCATCCGGCACTTCCGGCGCATCAAGCACATGATATTGGTATTCGTGATGGCGCAGTGAGGTTCGTAGTTGATTGATTTGTTGGATTATCGATTCCATGGCTCACCATCAAAGATAAAAAACCCCCGGCAAGCGGGGGCTTTGTTGTTACGGATGTTCAGTGCGCGTCGCTACCGGTCAGGCGTTGCTTTCCAACACTTCACGGATGCGCGCTTTGTAGGTTTCCAGCTTCTGCGGGGTCATCATGCGGCGCTCATCGTCCAGCACCACACCGCCCACGTCGTCGGCGATCCGCTGTGCCGACTGCAGCATCAGCTTGAAGTTCTGATTAGCGTCGCCATAAGACGGCACCATCATGAACATCGACACGCCCGGCGTGGAGAAATCGGACATCATGTCAGGATCAAAAGATCCCGGCTTGACCATATTCGCCAGGCTGAACAGCACAGGACCACTGCCTGCCGGGCTGATATGGCGATGGAAAATCCCCATTGCGCCAAACTGGAAGCCCGCTTGCAGCACGCTCTGCAGCAGAACTTCGCCGCCGATCACGCCACCCTGATGTGCGGTAACGTGCAGCACCAGTACGGTTTCTTTCAGTTTTGCCGGTTTAATGGCTGCAGGAGCAGGCTGAGGTTCCACCGCCGCGGGTTTCACTTCCGGCTGCGGCTGATGCACAGGTTCGGCGCGGAACGCCGGCTCTGCTGCAGTCGCCACAGGCGGCAGATCGTCAACGCGCGGTTCACGGCGCAGCGCAGGCTGCTGCGGCTCGTCGTCGTCTGCATCCCGCGCGTAGTTGTCCAGCAGGATGTCATCATAATCCGGCCGCTGAGACAACGGTGGCGGAGACTGATGAGCAGCCGGTTGAACGGCACGTGGCGTTGGTTCGGCCGCCGGAGCAGGCTTCGGCGCAACCACGGGTTCTTCGCGTGCGGCATCAAAATGACCAAACGACGGCTCATCGTGCGGGTTGACGGCGCGTACACGCACCTCTCCCACGCCTTCATCGAGATCGTCGATCGGGGATTGTTCACGTTCTTTTTTAGAACGCTTGGCTGGGCGATCGCGGAAAAGCGATGAGCGTTCTTTGCGACTGGTCCACAGACCGTGCAATAACAACGCTATTATGGCGATCGCGCCAACAACGATTAATATCAGACGCAAATCCTGCATCATTGCTATCTCTGTTGTTCCAATACATTGCCACCGCGGCAAACATTCACTCTTTAACTCTATTTGCCCGAGCACACAAGTGCAAGTCCGTGCTGAACTTTATGCCAATAAAGATGATTATACTGCCTTTTTTTGCTGTTTTTTCAGCCAATGACACCCTAGCCAGTAGAAAATCATCCCGATATGATAGCGATGCCTGTTCAGACAACGAGATAACTTAAGATATGTCCTATACGCAGTCACCTTCTCACTCCACCAGCGGCTTTCATTATTTTGCCGAAGGTTGGCGCCTGATTTCGCGCCCGGGGATTAAACGCTATGTCGTCCTGCCGTTGCTGGTCAACGTGCTGCTGATGGGTTCCGCTTTCTGGTGGCTGTTCACCCAGTTGGGCGATTGGATCCCCAGCATGATGAGCCACGTGCCCAACTGGCTGCAGTGGCTGAGCTATCTGTTGTGGCCGCTGGCGGTCATTTCCGTCCTGCTGGTATTCAGCTATTTGTTCAGCACGCTCACCAACCTGATTGCCGCGCCGTTCTGCGGCCTGCTGGCCGAACATCTGGAGGGCAGCCTGACCGGCAAGCCGCTGCCGGACACCGGCATCTTCGGCATTGTGAAGGACCTGCCGCGCATCATGGCGCGTGAATGGCGCAAACTGGCGTACTACCTGCCGCGTGCTCTGCTGTTGTTGATACTCTATTTCATTCCGGGGATTGGCCAAACGGTGGCGCCGGTGCTGTGGTTTCTGTTCAGCGCCTGGATGCTGGCGATCCAGTATTGCGACTACCCGTTCGATAACCATAAGGTGAGCTTTGCCGATATGCGTCGTGCGCTGCGTCAGCATAAAACCGACAACCTGCAGTTTGGCGCTATGGTCAGCCTGTTCACCATGATCCCCATCCTTAATCTGGTGATCCTGCCGGTCGCGGTTTGCGGCGCCACCGCCATGTGGGTCGACCGCTATCGTACACAATTCGTTCGTTACTGAGCCGTTTCATTCCCCGCATTACGATTAATTCTTCGACAGGGCGCGCAATTTGCGCCCTTATCATTGTGCTTAAAACTTATTTCCTAATAACATATCGATATACCAATTCTTTACTTCCCTGCCGGTACTGTTAGCGTATGCTTTCGATGTTCCCCACATTTTCATAGAGTTAAAGGACGGGCTATGAGCAAGATATATGAAGACAACTCATTAACGATCGGCCATACGCCGCTGGTTCGTCTGAACCGTATCGGCAACGGACGCATTCTGGCCAAGGTTGAATCACGCAACCCAAGCTTCAGCGTTAAATGCCGCATCGGTGCCAATATGATTTGGGACGCAGAAAAACGCGGTATCCTGGTCGCCGGCAAAGAACTGGTAGAACCGACCAGCGGCAATACCGGCATCGCTCTGGCCTTCGTCGCCGCCGCACGCGGCTACAAACTGACGCTGACCATGCCGGAAACCATGAGCATCGAGCGTCGCAAGCTGCTTAAAGCGCTGGGCGCCAACCTGGTGCTGACCGAAGGCGCAAAAGGCATGAAAGGCGCCATCGCCAAGGCAGAAGAAATTGTCGCTACCGATCCAGAGCGCTACCTCATTCTGCAGCAGTTCAGCAACCCGGCTAACCCAGCCATTCATGAGAAAACCACTGGCCCGGAAATCTGGGAAGACACCGATGGCGAGGTCGACGTTTTCATCTCAGGCGTCGGCACCGGCGGTACGCTGACCGGCGTCAGCCGCTATATCAAGAACACCAAGGGCAAAGCGATTACCACCGTGGCGGTAGAGCCTACCGATTCCCCGGTGATCACGCAGGCGTTGGCCGGTGAAGAAATCAAACCGGGCCCGCACAAGATTCAAGGCATCGGCGCCGGCTTTATCCCCGGTAACCTGGATCTCGATCTCGTTGACCGCGTAGAACAAATCACCAACGACGAAGCCATCAGCATGGCGCGCCGTCTGATGGACGAAGAAGGCATTCTGGCGGGCATTTCCTCCGGTGCGGCCGTGGCGGCGGCGGTGAAAATCGCTGAAGAAGCCGACTTCGCCGACAAAACCATCGTTGTGATTCTGCCGTCCTCCGGTGAACGCTACCTGAGCACTGCATTGTTTGCCGATTTGTTCACCGAGCAAGAATTGCAACAGTAGTGCCAGCTGTGCACAAATAGCTAAAAAAGCACCTTTCGGGGTGCTTTTTTGTGGACTGGATCAAAGTTTATAGCAGTTGAAGATTGATTTTACCCGCCAGCTTTAGTATTTAACGGTGCATTATTTCGATGCACAAAATTAATCACCCTCCGTCCCATGTTTTAAGCTGAATCGATTTACTCGTTTGTCGCAGCTGCGTTAAACACGGCATAATGGAGAGCTGATTGAAACGACGGCAGAAGCCAATTTTTTTTGATCTGAAGGGCCAAATTCGTCGTTTTCTGTTGCATCAATACTCGCCCCTGTACCATAGTCAGGCGCTAACCAGACAAGCTAAAGTAATACCCTTGGGCTAAACTTTAGCTCCACAACACACCAATAAGTTGGGGAAACATCAATGTTCCAGCAAGAAGTTACTATTACCGCTCCGAATGGTCTGCACACTCGCCCTGCCGCTCAGTTCGTTAAAGAAGCCAAAGGCTTCACGTCTGACATCACCGTGACTTCCAACGGTAAAAGCGCCAGCGCCAAGAGCCTGTTCAAACTGCAAACTCTGGGGCTGACTCAAGGGACCGTAGTGACCATCTCTGCTGAAGGTGAAGACGACCAGAAAGCCGTTGAGCACTTGGTAAAACTGATGGCAGAGCTTGAGTAATCGGCCCGTCTTTTTAGTTAAAACCAGTCAAGAGTAAGGTAGGGTTATGATTTCAGGCATTTTAGTATCACCGGGTATCGCTTTTGGTAAGGCTCTCCTACTGAAAGAAGATGAAATTGTCATCAACCGGAAGAAAATCTCTGCAGACCATGTAGAGCAGGAAGTCTCGCGTTTTCTGGCTGGCCGCGCGAAAGCGTCCGAACAGCTGGAAGCGATCAAGACCAAAGCTGGCGAAACCTTCGGCGAAGAAAAAGAAGCCATCTTCGAAGGCCACATCATGCTGCTGGAAGACGAAGAGCTTGAGCAGGAAATCATAGCCCTTATCAAAGACGATCTGGCTTCTGCCGATGCGGCAGCCTACACCATCATCGAAGGCCAGGCGAAAGCGCTGGAAGAGCTGGACGATGAATACCTGAAAGAACGTGCGGCCGACGTACGCGACATCGGTAAACGCCTGCTGCAGAACATTCTGGGCCTGGCTATCGTCGATTTGAGCGCCATCCAGGACGAAGTGATCCTGGTTGCAACCGATTTGACCCCGTCTGAGACCGCGCAGTTGAACCTGGACAAAGTGCTGGGCTTCATCACCGATCTCGGCGGCCGTACCTCGCACACCTCTATCATGGCTCGCTCCCTGGAACTGCCGGCAATCGTAGGCACCAGCGACGTAACCAAGCAGGTGAAGAACGACGACTACCTGATTCTGGACGCGGTTAACAATAAAATTTACGTTAACCCAACTGCTGACGTTATCGATCAGCTGAAAGCCGCACAGATCCAGTACGTTACCGAGAAAAACGATCTGGCCAAGCTGAAAGATCTGCCGGCGATTACGCTGGACGGTCATCAGGTTGAAGTCTGCGCCAACATCGGCACCGTGCGCGACGTCGCGGGTGCAGAGCGCAACGGCGCTGAAGGTGTCGGCCTGTATCGTACCGAATTCCTGTTCATGGACCGCGACTCGCTGCCAACCGAAGACGAGCAGTTCCAGGCCTATAAAGCCGTTGCGGAAGCCGTGGGCGCACAAGCCGTGATCGTCCGCACCATGGACATCGGCGGCGACAAAGACCTGCCGTACATGAACCTGCCGAAAGAAGAGAACCCGTTCCTCGGCTGGCGCGCCATTCGTATCGCCATGGACCGCAGAGAAATCCTGCACGCCCAGCTGCGCGCCATTTTGCGCGCCTCCGCGTTCGGCAAGCTGCGCATCATGTTCCCGATGATCATTTCCGTCGAAGAAGTCCGCGATCTGAAAGGCGAACTCGAAACGCTGAAAGCGCAGCTGCGTGAAGAAGGCAAGGCGTTCGACGAAACAATTGAAGTGGGCGTAATGGTGGAAACACCGGCTGCGGCGGTGATTGCTCACCATCTGGCGAAAGAAGTCGACTTCTTTAGTATTGGGACAAACGATCTAACCCAGTATACTCTGGCGGTAGATCGCGGCAATGAGCTGATTTCTCATCTCTATAACCCGATGTCCCCATCAGTGCTTGGCCTGATCAAACAGGTCATTGATGCATCTCACGCAGAAGGCAAGTGGACCGGCATGTGCGGTGAACTGGCTGGCGATGAGCGTGCTACACTGTTGTTATTGGGCATGGGGCTGGATGAGTTCAGCATGAGTGCGATTTCAATCCCGCGCATCAAGAAAATTATTCGTAATACGAATTTCGAAGATGTGAAGGCGTTGGCAGCGCAAGCCTTGGCACAGCCAACGGCGCAAGACCTGATGAATTGCGTGAATAAATTCATCGAAGAAAAAACGCTCTGCTAAACTTCCACGACACTGGAACGCCGCCCAATTTAATGCTTAGGAGAAGATCATGGGTTTGTTCGATAAACTGAAATCTCTGGTTTCTGATGACAAGAAAGACACGGGCACTATCGAGATCGTAGCTCCACTTTCTGGCGAAATCGTTAACATCGAAGATGTACCTGACGTAGTTTTCGCTGAAAAAATCGTTGGCGACGGTATTGCCATCAAACCGACAGGCAACAAAATGGTTGCCCCGGTTGACGGTACTATCGGTAAAATTTTCGAAACCAACCATGCTTTCTCTATCGAATCCGACAGCGGCATCGAGCTGTTTGTCCACTTCGGTATCGACACCGTTGAACTGAAAGGCGAAGGCTTCAAACGCATCGCTGAAGAAGGCCAGCGCGTCAAGAAAGGCGACGTGGTTATCGAGTTCAACCTGGCACTGCTGGAAGAGAAAGCCAAGTCTATCCTGACGCCGGTTGTTATCTCCAACATGGACGAGATCAAAGAACTGATCAAACTGTCCGGTACCGTAATCGTTGGTGAAACCCCGATCATCCGCATCAAGAAGTAATTGCGAATGTGAAAGATAAACGGCGCCCAGTGCGCCGTTTTTTTACGTCATTCTTGCCGCGAAAAATCACTCCTCGCGGGCTTGCCAACCACCATTGATCAACCAATGCGCGCAGGCTTCACCAAGCTCATGATTCGCTTTCGCCTCATAGTCAGCGCATTCCTGTGCGGACAGCACCTCTGCCCAACGCTTATTTACACCTTTGTTGAAAAATGTATTGCCACCGCCCTGCCACAAACTCCCGTTCATTGGTGCAACCTTTTCCCCATTCTGTTTCATCCAGTCAAACGAGCAATGCAGTACAATGTCATGCCAATGCGTGTCTTGAATAGGGATCTCTAAAAACCTGGCGATTCGTCTGATGGTACCGGGCGTATCTTGCTTAATATCGTTAAAATGCAGCAACAGTAAATTGGGCAGATGACGAATCGACCACCAACTTTTGATGTTCTGCCAAAATGCCTCACCCTCCAGGTTTAACCACTGCTGCCAGTACTGTTTAACGTCCGCAGCCGCTTGTGGCGGAGCCTTGGCGATCTGCCCTTCGGCATTATCGAGCCCTTGACGAAATTGTTCGCTAAGGTTTAATTCCACATTATGCCGACTCCAGGCGCAATCGCGCCCGTCACGAGCGACATAGATATATTTGGCCTTCGGCGAATACACCAATGCATCGACCGGAAGATGCGTTTTTATGATCCTCCGATGTTGCTGTTGCGCATATAACTCAAGCAGGATTTGTCGACCTGGAAGACGAAAATCCAACCAAGGTGAAATATCGGCAATAGCTACGTTCTCATCACCATTAAACACCAGTTGGGCCACAATTTGTTGTGTCAACGTCGTACCCGCTTTAGGTGATGAAGCGATAATGATGTCGTCACCACGAAAAACAAACTCATTCCAAATGCTCGAGTCAGAAAGGTAGCACTGCTGTTCGCGCTGTTTTACTGGCCAAATCGTTGGGTTCATGTTGTCTCCGCTAAGCTGTGATCAAATCAACTCATAACGACATCATTATCACGCTAACTTAAACCAAAAAAACACCATATTCCAAGTTTTTATGTCGCGTTAACCAAGCATAGCAAAGTATAATTCCAAATCAACATAATTACACACAATCTGCATGGCTTTACTCCCAGCGAGGGATCCGGAGGGTAATGGTTAACCCCTCTTGCTCGCCGTTGCGCGCATCAACCTGGCCGCCGTGCGCCAGCACCACCTTGCGGGTGATCGCCAGCCCCAGCCCATAGCCCTTGCCCGACATCGCCGATTTCACCCGAACGAACGGATCAAAAATACTGGAAAGCTTTGCCTCTTCCACCCCAGGCCCCTGATCGCTGACCTCGATCTGGAACAGTTGGTCGATACGCGTCAGCACCACAGTTACCCGCTGCCCGTGGCTGGAGAAACGCAATGCGTTACGCACGATGTTGTCCACCGCACGCCGCATCAGTTCGGCATTGCCTTTGACGGTGTACTCCACGTCAGAACTGGCCTGCAACACGATCTCTACCCCCGGGATCTGCGCTTCGTAGCGTGCGTCGTTGACCACCGCATCCACCAACCCGTAAAGATCGAAATACTCCTCGTCCGGCAGGTTGTTGCTCTCGGCGCGCGACAGCGCAAGCAACTCGCCAATCATCTTGTCCAACCGCCCCGCTTCGTGCTCTATACGCTGCAACGAGTTCTCTACGTTGCCGTCATTCTGCCGCGCCAACCCGATGGCTAACTGCAGCCGGGCAAGCGGTGAGCGCAGTTCGTGCGAAACATCGTGCAGTAACTGCTCACGAGCGCTGACCAGCAGTTCCAGCCTTTCGGCCATGGTGTCGAAATCGCGCGCCACTTCAGAAATTTCATCGTGCCGCCGGCGCATCGCCGGGAACAGACGCACAGACAAATCCCCCTGCGCCACGCGATCAAAACCAGCGCTCAGTTTGCGCATCGGCCGGGTCAGGTTCCAGGCCAGCACGGCGCTGAACAACAGCCCGCCCACTCCGCCAACCCACAGCATCGGCGCGGGAATGTTGAAGAAATGCGAACGCTTGTTGGGGCGGTATTGTTCGCGCAGGGTGCGCACGTCATAATTCAACAGGTAGCCGCTGTTGTCTCCGGTTTGCACCCATGCCGTGATATTTTCCGGCATGCGACGAACCTCGAAAGGCCCCTCCACCGTCGCAGGCGGATGCGCCATCGGGGTTACCGACAAAAAGCGCCGGTCATCGTCCGACCAGTCTTGCATCATGGCTTCCAGGGCGGGCTCGCCGCCGCTGCGCAGCAAAGTGCCGGCCGTTGCCAACTGCAAATTGATAAGCCGCCGGGTCATGGCATTTTCCGGAGGTTCATAGCGATCGCCATACAGGGAAAAAGCGACCCACAACGCCTGGGTCATGATGATAAACGTGAGCCAGAAGCCCAGCAGAATTTTCCAGAATAGTCTTCCGCGCATGGGCATTACCTGATGCGGTAGCCGATGCTGCGCACCGTCTCAATACTGAGCACGTTGTCCGTCAGCGCGCCCAGCTTCTGGCGGATGTTACTGATATGAACGTCAACGCTGCGGTCATAGGCTTCACGTGGGCGCCCCAATCCTTTTTCCGACAGCTCGTCCTTGGACACCACACGCTCCGGCGCGCGCAACAACAGTTCCAGCAGGTTGAACTCCGAAGCGGTCAGATCAAACGCCTTGCCGCGCCATTCGCTGCTGCGGGTAGAGGGGTTAAGCGTCAATTCACCGAAGCTGATGGCAATCTCGTCATCCACTTCTTCCGGACGCTCGTCGAAACGGCGCAACACTGCGCGCAAGCGCGCCACCAGTTCACGCGGATAGCACGGCTTGGGCATATAGTCATCGGCGCCCATCTCCAGGCCGATAACACGATCGATATTGTCGCCTTTGGCCGTCAACATGATGATCGGCATACGGCTTTTTTTACGCACGTCGCGCAGCACATCAATACCACTCATATCCGGCAGCATGATGTCGAGGATCATCGCGGTATACTCACCCGATAGCGCGCCTTCCACCCCCGCCTTGCCGGTCAGCACCAACGTGGCGTTAAACCCTTCGCCGGTCAGGTATTCGCTCAGCATGGTGCCGAGCTCCAGGTCGTCATCGACCAATAATATTTTCATGCCTTGCTCCTTCGCGGATTTTCGTCATTTTTACGCCTATTTGCCTGCTTCGCAGCCGGTTTTACTCAATCCTTACACATTCCTGAACGCCACTTAACCGCAGCCTGGCCGACGGCGCGCTAAATTAGTGCAAATAGATTTTTGCCGCGCTTTTATGCCAGGGAACCTCTTCGTCATGCCATCGTTTCAACGCTCAAAACGCTATCTGTTGCCCACTGTCATTGTGGCTGCTATCGCCTTATTTCTCTACTTCAGAGCGCAAGGCACCGCCGAAACGCCCCGTTATATCACTGCGGTAGCGCAAACGCGCGATCTGGAACAAACCGTGCTGGCCGATGGCACCATTGAAGCGCAAAAACAGGTCAGCGTCGGCGCGCAGGTCTCCGGCCAGATAAAGGCCCTGCGCGTGGCGTTGGGCGATAAGGTGCATAAAGGGCAACTGGTGGCCGAGATCGACGATTTAACCCAGCAGAACTCGCTGAGGGACGCAGAAGCGGCATTGAAGAACGTACAGGCGCAGCGCGCCTCAAAACTGGCGGCGCTGCGCAACAATCAGCTCGCCTATCAGCGCCAACAGACCCTAGTGGCGCGCGGCGTCGGCGTGCAGGCGGATTTTGACAGCGCCAGAGCCACGCTGGATGCCACCCGCGCCGACATCAACGCACTGGACGCGCAGATCGTGCAAGCGCAGATCGCGGTGAATACTGCGCAGGTCAACCTTGGCTATACCAAAATCACCTCCCCGATCGACGGCACCATCGTCGCGCTGCCGGTTGAAGAAGGCCAGACGGTGAATGCGGTGCAAAGTGCCCCGACCCTCGTCAAAGTCGCCCGGCTGGACACCATGACCATCGAAGCGCAGATTTCCGAGGCCGACGTGGTGAAGGTGAAAACCGGCATGCCGGTCTATTTCACCATTCTCGGCGAACCGGGCAAACACTACCGCGCCACGCTGCGGGCGATAGAGCCCGCACCCGACTCGATCAATGATGAGACCACCACGTCGAGCTCCAGCAGCACCAGTTCCAGCAGTTCTTCCACCTCCAGCACCGCGATTTACTATAACGGCCTGTTCGACGTGGCAAACCCCGACGGCGCGCTGCGCATTTCCATGACCGCGCAGGTATATATCGTGCTGGCCAAGGCGAAAGGTGCGGTGGTGATCCCCGCCACCGCGTTACAGGGCGACTGGGTGCAGGTGATGGACGAACAAGGCAATATCGCCCGCCGCCCGGTGAAGGTCGGCATCAATAACAACGTCGACGCGCAGATCATCAGCGGCGTGCTGGCCGGCGAAAAAGTGATTGTCAGCCAGGTCAGCGCGGCGACGCAAAGCGACACGCGGCGCATGGGCCCACCGCCGATGGGGATGTGATTGATGAACCCACCTCCTCTGTTGCAACTGCGCGGCATCAGCCGCCATTTTCAGGCCGGCGAACAACGCGTGACGGTGCTGAACAATATCAATCTCACCATCGGCCAGGGCGAAATGGTGGCGATCGTCGGCGCTTCCGGCTCCGGTAAATCGACGTTGATGAACCTTCTTGGTTGCCTGGATCGCCCCAGCGAAGGGGATTACCAGGTTGCCGGACGCAGCACCGGGCGGTTGGATCGCGACAGCCTGGCCGAACTGCGCCGCGAGCATTTCGGTTTTATCTTCCAGCGCTATCACCTGCTGGCGGAACTCACCGCGCAAGACAACGTCGAGGTGCCGGCGGTCTACGCCGGGCGTCAGCGCGCCGCACGCCGCCAGCGTGCCGCAGATCTGTTGCAGCGGCTCGGGCTGGCGGACCGTCTGAACTACCGGCCCAGCCAGCTCTCCGGCGGCCAGCAGCAACGCGTCAGCATCGCACGCGCGCTGATGAACGGCGGGGAAGTGATCCTGGCGGACGAACCGACCGGCGCGCTGGACAGCCACAGCGGACAAGAAGTGCTGAGCATTCTGAAAGACCTGCACGCACGCGGCCATACGGTGGTGATCGTCACCCATGACATGCAGATCGCCGAACATGCCCAGCGCATCATTGAGCTGCGCGACGGCGAAGTTGTTGCCGATCGGCAAAAAACCGCCCAGACCAACGCGCTGCTGCCGAAGGTGCCGGAAAGTCCCGGCAGCCGCTGGCAATCGCAGCGCGACCGCTTTTACGAAGCCTTCAAAATGGCGGTGTTGGCGATGACGTCACAGCGTCTGCGTACTCTATTGACCATGCTCGGCATTATCATCGGCATCGCTTCGGTGGTGTCGGTGGTGGCGCTGGGCAAAGGTTCGCAGCAGCAGGTGCTGGCGAACATCAATGCCATGGGCACCAGCACGCTGGAAATCTACCCGGGCAAGGATTTCGGCGATATGCGCTCTGCGACGATCCAGACGCTGCGCGCCACCGACGCCGACGCGCTGGCGCAACAAGGATACGTCCACAGCGTAACGCCGACACTGTCCAGCAGCACCACTTTTCGCTATGGCAATCAGTCGGTCAGCGGTACGGTCAATGGCGTAGGCGAGCAATATTTTCTGGTGCGCGGCTACAGCATCGACAGCGGCATGGCGTTCAACCGCCACAGCGTCGACAACCTGATGCAGGAAGCGGTGATCGACGAGAATACCCGCAATAAGCTGTTCCCCAACGGGGCCAATCCGCTCGGCGAAGTGATCCTGCTCGGTTCGCTGCCGTGCCGGATTATCGGCGTAGCCGCCAAAAAGCAGAGCGGCTTCGGCAGCGATGAAAACCTGAACGTCTGGATCCCCTACACCACCGTCATGAAACGCATGCTGGGCCAAAGTTACCTGAAGAGCATCACCGTGCGGGTCAACGACGATATCGACCTCGGCAGCGCCGAAGACGGCGTAACCCGTTTGCTGAGCCAGCGCCACGGCACCAAGGATTTCTTCGTCATGAACACCGACAGCATCCGCCAAACCATTGAGAAGACCACAGCTACCCTGACGCTGTTGGTGTCGATGATCGCGTTGATCTCGCTGGTGGTGGGCGGTATTGGGGTGATGAATATCATGCTGGTGTCGGTCACCGAGCGCACACGCGAAATCGGCGTGCGCATGGCGGTAGGCGCTCGCGCCGGGGATATCATGCAACAGTTTTTAATCGAGGCGGTGCTGGTGTGCTTGCTGGGCGGCGCTTTGGGGGTGCTGCTGTCACTGGGGATCGGCGTGCTGTTCAGCCAATTCAGCAGTAACTTCACCATGATCTATTCCGGGGCCTCGATCGTCGCCGCATTTGTCTGTTCGACGCTGATCGGGGTGATTTTCGGCTTTTTCCCGGCGAAACGTGCCGCCGGGATGGATCCGATACATGCGTTGGAAAGGGAATAGCCTTCAGTCAAAAACGCCGGTGGAGAGATAACGATCGCCGCGATCGCAGATAATCGCCACAATCACGCTGCCTGGGTTCGCCGCAGCAATGCGTAATGCGCCGGCTACCGCGCCACCGGAGCTGACGCCGCAGAAAATGCCTTCGCGCTGAGCCAACTGGCGCATGGTCTGCTCGGCGTCGGTTTGCTGAATATCCAGAACCTGATCCACCAGCTCCGGGCGGAATATGCCCGGCAGATAGGCCGGTGACCAACGGCGGATGCCGGGAATGCTGCTGCCTTCCGCCGGCTGCAGGCCAATGATTTGCACCTGCGGGTTTTGGCTCTTGAGGTAACCGCCCACGCCAGTAATGGTGCCGGTGGTGCCCATGCTGGAGACGAAGTGCGTAATGCGCTGGTGGGTCTGTTGCCAGATTTCCGGGCCGGTGGTTGTGAAGTGGGCGTAAGGGTTATCCAGATTATTGAATTGATCCAGCACTTTGCCCTGCCCTTCACGCTGCATTTCCAGCGCCAGATCGCGCGCGCCTTCCATCCCCAGTTCACGGCTGACCAGAATCAGCTCTGCACCATAGGCGCGCATCGCCGCCTGGCGTTCCTGGCTCATGTTTTCCGGCATCAGCAGCTTAAGGGAATAGCCTTTCAGCGCTGCGATCATGGCCAGCGCAATGCCGGTGTTACCGCTGGTGGCTTCGATCAGCTTGTCGCCGGGTTTTATTTCACCGCGCAGTTCCGCCTGTTGGATCATCGCCAGCGCGGCGCGATCCTTTACCGAGCCCGCCGGGTTGTTGCCTTCCAGTTTGAGCCAGACCTCGCTGCCCAGTCCTGCGGCCAGACGTTGTACTTTTACCAGCGGGGTATTGCCGATGCATTGTTCGAGCGTTGTCACGATCTTTGCCTGTCTGTTGGAGTGCGGAATGTAAAAAGGCAACCCTGGGGTTGCCTTTAAAATAATATTGGCCATAAGGCTGTGTCCCGCAATAGTGCGTGAGCACCGCTGGCGGTCATTTTAGCGCGCAGCAAGGCGCGAGCCGTGAGGTTTGGTGGGCCAAATAAGCGGTTCGTAACACAGGTGCGCGCTCAAATGGCCCCAGCCCTTCGGGTCGCGCCCCAAAAGCCCGTACTCAGCGTTGTCGGGCTTGGACGTAGTACCTCTATGCCCTGCCCCCTCCGCCTTGATTACGGGCTTTTAGGTCTGCGACGGTGCCACGACCTATTACGGGAAACAGCCTAAACTATCAGGCGCTTTTAGCTAACGCAACAGGTTGTAGCAGTTGATCGCCGGCGTACAGACGCGCATTCAGGCTGCCAACATAGTAACGGCCGCCGCGCACCGGGGGTGGGTTGCCCTCTGGCAACACCACGCTTATCGGTTCCTGATGCCAGCCGATCGGTTGTACGATCAACTGCCAGAAGTGGCCGCGCGGGCTGGCTTCCAGCACCTGCACCGGCAACGGGCAGCGCTCGCTGCTCTCGGTTCCCACTTCCATTTCCCACGGCCGCAGGAACAGATCGACGCTGCCCTGATGCATCGGCTGGAACGACAGCGGCCACTGGTGCGCGCCGACAAACAGCTGCGAACCGCGGATTTCGCCACTCAGACGGTTCACTTCGCCCATAAACTCCAGCACGAAACGGCTGGCCGGTTCACGCATGATTTCGATCGGTGATCCAACCTGTTCAATGTTGCCCTGGCTCATCACCACGATGCGGTCGGCCACTTCCATCGCCTCTTCCTGATCGTGGGTCACGAACACGCTGGTGAATTTCAGCTCTTCATGCAGCTGACGCAGCCAGCGGCGCAGTTCTTTGCGCACCTGTGCGTCCAGCGCGCCGAAGGGTTCGTCCAGCAGCAGGATTTGCGGCTCTACCGCAAGCGCGCGCGCCAACGCCACACGCTGCTTCTGGCCGCCGGAAAGCTGCGACGGGTAACGGTTAGCCAAATGACCAAGCTGCACCATTTCCAGCAGTTGGGTCACTTTCTGTTTAATCGCCGCAGCGCTCGGGCGCTCACGGCGCGGCAGCACGCTCAGACCAAAAGCGATATTGTCGAACACCGTCATATGGCGGAACAGCGCGTAATGCTGGAACACGAAGCCCACGCGGCGATCGCGTGCATGTACGTGGCTGACGTCGGTGCCGTGGAAGCCCAGCTTGCCGCCGCTCTGGCTTTCCAGCCCGGCGATAATGCGCAGCAGCGTGGTTTTCCCGGAGCCGGATGGCCCCAGCAGCGCCACCATCTCACCGGAGGAAATATCGAGCGAGATATCGTTCAATACCTTGGTACGACCGAAAAATTTGTTGATACCGCTAATCTCAATGCTCATGATTTTCCTCCCGCTCGAGGCGCGCATTTTGACGTTCCAGACGCCATTGCAGGCCACTCTTCAAAAATAGGGTAATGATCGCCATCAGGGTCAACAGCCCGGCGGCGGTAAAGGAGCCGACGGTGTTGTAATCTTGTTGCAGCAACTCCACCTGCAACGGCAGGCTGAAGGTTTCGCCGCGAATAGAGCCGGACACTACAGATACCGCACCGAACTCGCCGATGGCGCGCGCGTTGGTCAGCACCACGCCGTACAACAGCGCCCAGCGGATGTTAGGCAGCGTGACGCGGCGGAACATCTGCCAACCGGATGCCCCCAGCAAAATGGCGGCCTCGTCTTCCTGGCTGCCCTGGCTGAGCATCATCGGCACCAGCTCACGCACCACGAACGGGCAGGTCACGAAAATGGTCACCAGCACCATGCCCGGCCAGGAGAACATCACCTGGATATTGTGCGTATCCAGCCAACCGCCCAGCAGGCCATTGCTGCCGTAAAACAGCAGATAAATCAGCCCCGCCACCACCGGTGAAACGGCGAACGGAATGTCTACCAACGTCAGCAGCAACTGGCGGCCCGGGAAGGTGAAACGCGTCACCAGCCACGCCAGCAGCGTGCCGAAAATCAGGTTGAACGGCACGGTGATCAACGCGATCAACACCGTCAGCCAGATGGCGTGCAGCATGTCGCGATCGATCAGGTTGTTCCACATCGCGCCAACGCCGTTAGAAAAGGCCTCGGCGAAAATCGACACTATCGGCACCACCAGCAGCAGCACCGAGAACAGCACGCCGATGCCGATCAGCGTCCATTTTCCCCAGTTGACGCGTGGGCGTTCGACGCCATTGAACTCAGAGATATCAGCCATCAGTGCCCCCCGATGCGTCGGCCGAAGCGGCTCTGCAGAACGTTAATGCTAAACAGCAGCAGCAGCGACGCCGCCAGGATCACCGAAGCAATCGCGCTGGCCGCCGGATAGTCGAACTCCTGCAAACGCATAAAGATCATCAGCGACGTCACTTCGGTCTTCCAGGCGATATTGCCGGCGATAAAAATCACCGCGCCAAACTCACCCAGGCTACGGGTAAAGGAAATCGCCGTGCCGGCCAGCAGCGCCGGTGCAAGCTCAGGGATCACCACGCGGCGGAAACTCTGCCAGCGGGTTGCGCCCAGGGTTTCGGCCGCTTCTTCATATTCCGGCCCTAACTCTTCCAGCACCGGTTGAACGGTGCGCACCACGAACGGCAGGCTGGTAAACGCCATCGCCACCGCGATCCCAAGCCAGGTGAAGGTCACCTTGATGTCGAAATATGCCAACCATTGACCATACCAGCCGGTGGTGGAGAACAGCCCCGCCAGCGTCAGGCCGGCTACCGCCGTCGGCAGCGCGAACGGCAGATCGATCAGGCCGTCCAACAGCGTACGGCCGGGAAAACGGTAGCGGGTCAGGATCCAGGCCATCAGCATGCCGAACACCGCGTTAAACAGGCTAGCGACGCCCGCCGACAGCAGCGTCACCTTATAAGCCGCCACCACCTGCGGATTGGAAATCACTTCCCAGTATTGCGCCAGGCTCATCTGCGCCAATTGCATTACCAGCGCGCTGAGCGGCAGCAGCAAAATCAGGCAGGTGTAAAACAGACTGCTCCCCAGGCTGAGGCCGAATCCGGGCAAAACCCGTTTACTGGACAACGACAACATTACTTATGTCCTGCAGCTAACAGTTGATCCAACTCGCCGCCGGTGGAGAAATGCGTTTTCATCACCTGCGGCCAGCCGCCAAACTGATCTTCCACCCGGAACAACTTGGTGTCCGGGAACTGGCCCTTCGCCGCTTCCATCGCCTTTTTGTCGTAAACGCGATAGTAGAAGCTGGTGATCACCTGTTGGGCCGCCGGGCTGTAGAGATAATTGAGGTAGTCTTTGGCTGCCTGTGCGGTGCCGTTCTTCTCCACGTTTTTGTCCACCCAGGCCACCGGGAACTCCGCCAGAATATCGACCGGCGGCACGATGACCTGGTATTTGTCTTCTCCGTACTGCTTGCGGATGTTGTTGACTTCCGACTCAAAGCTGATCAGCACATCGCCCAGGCCACGTTCCGCAAAGGAGGTGGTCGCGCCGCGGCCGCCGGTGTCAAACACCAGCACGTTTTTCAGGAAACGGGTCATGAAGGCGCGGGTTTTGGCCTGATCGTTGCCGTCAGCCTGGCTGGCGGCGCCCCAGGCAGCCAAATAGGTGTAACGGCCATTGCCGGAAGTTTTCGGATTCGGGAACACCAGCTTCACGTCGTCACGGACCAGATCGTTCCAGCTGTGGATGCCCTTTGGGTTGTCCTTGCGCACCAGGAAAGCCATGGTGGAATAGAAGGGTGAGCTGTTGTTCGGTAAACGGGCCTGCCAGTCGGCCGGGATCAGTTGGCCGCGTTCATGCAGGATTTGCACGTCGGTCACCTGGTTGTAAGTCACCACGTCGGCGCGTAACCCTTGCAGGATAGCCAGTGCCTGCTTGGAAGAACCGGCGTGGGACTGCTTGATGGTCAGCTTGTCGCCCGGATGCTGCTGGTTCCACTGCTGTTCAAAACCAGGGTTCAGTGCGGAAAACAATTCACGGGATACGTCATAAGAGCTGTTCAGCAATTCCGTTGCCGAGACGGTGCCGCTGGCTAACAGAGCCGCTGCCAACCCTCCTTTCAGCACGATATTTTTAACCCGGATTTGTTTCATTCTGCACCTTAGCTCACTGAGTCAATCTTTCAGGCTTTCGCCTTATTGATGACCAGTGTATTTATAACTAGGCGCGGAGCTGTAACGCTTTTATATACCGTTTAGTGATTTTCAAGCATCAAACGCTATAAGGCAGGAGCGGAGCGGTTTCGCTGGGGCGGGAAAAGCGCACCGGGGCCGACATGGCCGACCCCGGTGAGGGCATCAAAGTGACAACAGGCGCGTCAGCGAAGGGGCAAAGTAATAACTGCCGGTCACCGCACGGCTAAAACGCAGCATCGCATCGCGTTTGCCGTCCAGATCGCCAAACATACTCAACAGCTGTTTTTCGATATTATGCAGACGCGCGCAGTAGGCGATAAAATAGAGCCCATGCTTGCCGCTGGCGGTGCCGTAAGGCAGGCTCTGGCGCAGAATTTTCAGGCCCTTGCCGTCTTCTTTCAGATCAACCCGGCTGACGTGCGACGTCTCTGGCCGCTGATCCGACGGCAGCTCTTCGCTGTCGTGCTTGGTGCGACCGATAATCTGTTCTTGCTGCTCGGTGGTAAAGCGCTGCCACTGACGCAGATTGTGTTCGTAACGCTGTACCAGCACGTAGCTGCCGCCTGCGTCTTCTTCACCTTCGGCAATCACCGCCACTTCCGGGCGTTGGTCGCCCTGCGGGTTTTCGGTACCGTCGATAAAGCCGCTCAGATCGCGCTCTTCCACCCAACGGAAGCCATGGGTTTCCTCTTCAATCTTGATGGCGTTGCCGAACGCTGCCAGCGCCGCCTGCGCCAGCGAGAAGTTAACGTCATGACGCAGGGATTGGATATGGATCAACAAATCGCGCTGGGTGGCCGGCGCCAGCCCTTTGCCCAGTGGGGTAAACGGCTTCAGCTCCTTTGCCCCCTGGCCGCTGGACAGATCGTGCCAGACGTCGTAGCCAAAGGCGATGACCGCCCCCAGATGCGCATCCGGGAACTGCTGCTGCAGCTCAATAAGCCGCTGGCAAAATTGCTTGCAGCCCTGACGCAAATCAGCGAATTCGCCCTGTACGGTAGCTTCCATAAAAATGGCGAAACGGCAGTGCTCCAGCAAAATGCCGCTCTGAACCTGTGTCATGTCGTTATCCTCAGTATCGCAATCGGGTAACAGGCTTGGGTTTCCTGTTACAAACGCGCGGTATAATAACGCATGCGTGCAAGATTGCCTTAACGGAACGCAAAGAAAATAGGGTTACTCGTCGCTTTGCAAGCTACGGCGTTGTTGGCTGCGCCCCTACCATAAGCGGGCGCCCGAAAACGGCAGGTTTACTGCGGTTTGGCGTGCCAGATGATTTTGCTGACCGTCCAGCTTTTCAGCGTGTCGTCCGGCGGGATGATGTCCTGCGGGCCGGCCCACTTGCCGCTGAAGATGTAGGTGACGTACTTGCTCTGCTCCGCCACGCACTCCACCTTGCCCGCGTCGTCGCCGTCGGCCGGTTTGCAAGCGCCAAACGCCTTGCCGTACATGTCGCTGAACGGCGTGCCGAGCTTATTGCCCCACTCGGTGGCCACTTTGCTGTCCATCACGGCCACACGCTGTACGTTGCCCTTGGGCTCGCCGGTGATCACCAGCTTCACGTCATTGCCGTCCATTGCCTGATAGTAAGAAACAATCTGGCCCTTATCGGTGGCCATGCCGCCGCGCAGACGATAATCGCCGTGCAGCCCGTCGTTGATCGCGCTTTCCGACATCGGGGTGCCGGCGTTGATATCGCCAACGCCCTTGGCGTTGACCTCAAGGCTGCTGCCAAACCAGTTAAACGGAGACAGGCTCGACCAGGAGAAGTTGGACATCGTCGAACAGCCGGTCAGTAACAGCGGGAGCCCTAACAACAGTGGGCGAATATTCATTTATAGCTCCTTAACATCAAAGGCATGGCTCAGTCAGGCCGCGTGCCAGCCTCTCACAACTGCTCGCGCTACGCCATGGGTTGCGAGATTGGAGTGCGGAAAATGAGAAAAGTGCCGCAGCGTGCGGCATTTAAGCGGCCTCTTCCTGTGCAGTGAAACAGGCCTTCAGCCGCGCGTTCAACAGCAGGTAGGCCAGAGCCAAAGCATCGAGCAGCGCTAAAACCCCATCCAGCGCCGGCAGATTGCCGTCTTGCTGCCACAGGCTGAACAGGGAGCCACCCAGCGCCGCCAGCACCGAGGCGCTGAGCACCCAACGCCAGGCTCGCCACAACCGTGGCCACAAATGCCTGCGCGGGGCAATCAAAAATGCCAGTGCGGCCGGCAACCCCAGCAGGATGCCGTACCAGAACCTTTGGGTATCCGGGTAAAACAGTTGCAGCAGCCCTTCCCCCTGTTGCTGCGAAACGCCGGCCATCACAAACAGGAGCCAGGTGCGGGCCTGCAAAACCAGGACGCCCCAAAACCACAGCGGTAGACGCAGCACGCCGTGATGATCGTAATCGTCGGGGGAAAATCGGTGCGGGTGTGGCTTCAACGTCGGTTCCTTGCCTGTTTTGTCATTACTCCATCAAATGGGATCCGTAATGATTGTTTTCAATGCACCCGCTTAAGAAGCTCTTAAGATCTTTATGTTTTACTTACCTCATCACCCCAGCAGTCCTGATTGGCAGGGCTTTGATTCTCGATTGAGATAAGGAAGCTTCAAATGAAAAAATATACCCTGGCTGCTTTGATTGCCCTGTGCAGCGCACCGGTTCTGGCACAACAAGGCGGGTTCCTGGACCCTTCCGCTCCGCAGACGCAAACCGCTCCGCAGGGCGGCTTCTCCGGCCCCAGCGCCGCACTGACCACTGTGGATAAGGTAAAATCGATGAGCGACGACGCCTGGGTGATGCTGCAGGGCAACATCGAGCAGCGCGTCGGCGACGATACCTATACCTTCCGCGACGCCAGCGGCACCCTGACGGTGGAGATCGACAAAAAGCGCTGGAACGGCCAGACCATCACCCCGAAAGATAAAGTGCAGTTGGAAGGAAAAGTGGATAAAGACTGGAGCAGCGTGGAAGTCGATGTGAAAAACATCAAAAAGCTGCCGTAACGCTCAGCAACGGGCGGTGAAGGCTCACCGCCTTATTGACTCAATATTCCTGGTCTTCGATCAGCCGTTTGCCCAGGCTGGTGATGTTCTGGATTTCGTAACCGAGTTTTTCGTACATTTCGATCACCGTGTCGTTGTCTTCACGCACCATCAGTTGGATCTTCGGGCAACCGCGCGCGACCAACTTTTTCTCCAGACGGCTAATCAACGCATTGGCGATGCCGCGCCCGCGATAATCCGGGTGCACGCCCAGGTAATACGCCGAACCACGGTGGCCGTCATAGCCGCCCATCACCGAGCCGACCACTTCTCCGCCCACTTCCGCGACCAGAAACAGGTCCGGATCGTGATTCAGTTTGCGCTCAATATCCATCTCGGGATCGTTCCACGGCCGCAGAAGATCGCAGCGCTCCCACAGGGTAATGACTTCTTCAAAGTCGTCTTGTCGAAATACGCGAATTTCCATCGATGTTCGCCGCTGTTAATTAAGATGTTTATCTGATTATCGCGGGATTATTCACTTAAGCAATATCAAACTGCGATTTCCCGCGTCAAACAGGCAGAAAACTGCGGTAACTGGCGTAATAAATGGACATAGTTAACCGTTCGATTAATGATTATCAATACGATATAACGTCGCAAAATAGAATTTATCGATGGAGCGTCGCGTTATGAAAAAGCAGGTTAAACAATTCCTCAATTTTAAACCGCTCTCCGCCTCCCCCACGCGACGTCAATTACTGCTCTCCGGCCTCGCGCTGGCACTGATCGGCTGTAAAAGCCAACCTGCCAAAGCGGAGTCCGGCGGCATGCTGCGCAATCAACACGCCAAACCGACACCGAAACCGACCGGCAGCAAACGGCTGGTGATGATCGATCCCGGCCATGGCGGCATCGATTCCGGCGCGGTCGGCAGCGAAGGTTCGCAAGAGAAACACGTGGTGCTGGAGATCGCCAACCACGTACGCCGCATGCTGCATGAACACGATCACGTCGAAGCCCGTCTGACGCGGGAAGAAGACGAATTTATCCCCCTGTTCCAGCGGGTTGAGATTGCCCACCAGCATCAGGCCGACCTGTTTATTTCGATTCACGCCGACGGTTTTACCAGCCCCGAAGCCTCAGGCGCCTCGGTATTCGCCCTGTCCAACCGCGGCGCCAGCAGCGCCATGGCGCGCTATCTCTCCAACCGCGAGAACGCCGCCGATGACGTGGCCGGCGGCAAATATAAAAATCAGGATAACTATCTGCAGCAGGTGCTGTTCGATCTGGTGCAGACCGATACCATCAATAACAGCCTGACACTCGGCCGCCACGTGCTCGGCCAGATCCGCCCGGTGCATCACCTGCACAGCGACAGCACAGAGCAGGCGGCGTTTGCGGTACTCAAATCCCCGTCCATTCCCTCGGTGCTGGTAGAAACCTCATTCATCACCAACCCGGCGGAAGAACGCCTGCTCGGCACCACCGCGTTTCGCGAGAAAATCGCCCGCGCCATCGCCGACGGCGTGATCAGTTTCTTCAGCTACTACGACGCGCACCAACGAAAAACCGGCTGATAAGCGGCAGCGAATACGGGTATACTTTGCGCCTTGTTTCGTCAGACGCGTAAATTATCCGTATGAGCTTACCGACCATCGCAGAAGTAAAATCCTTCCTGCTGTCGCTGCAGGACAGTATCTGCGCGCAACTGGCCCAGGCCGACGGCGGTGCCGTTTTCAACGAGGACCGCTGGACGCGCGAAGAAGGTGGCGGTGGCCGCAGCCGCGTATTGACTCAGGGTTCGGTGTTTGAACAGGCGGGGGTAAACTTCTCGCACGTCTCCGGTGCTACCCTGCCCGCTTCCGCGACCGCACACCGCCCCGAGCTGGCCGGCCGCAGCTTCCAGGCGATGGGCGTGTCACTGGTGATCCACCCGCACAGCCCTTATATCCCCACCAGCCACGCCAACGTGCGTTTTTTCATTGCGGAAAAACCGGGCGAAGAGCCTGTATGGTGGTTTGGCGGCGGCTTTGATCTGACGCCGTTTTACGGTTTCGAAGAAGACGCCGTTCACTGGCACCGCACCGCCGAGCGGCTGTGCGCGCCCTTCGGTGACGAGATCTACCCCAAATACAAAAAGTGGTGCGACGACTACTTCTTTATCAAGCACCGCAACGAGGCGCGCGGCATCGGCGGCCTGTTCTTTGACGATCTCAACACGCCGGGCTTTGACAGCAGCTTCGCTTTCACCCGCGCGGTGGGCGAAGGTTTCCTCGATGCCTACCTGCCGATCGTGGAAAAACGCAAAGCGCTGAGCTGGGGCGACAACGAACGCCAGTTCCAGCTCTATCGCCGCGGCCGCTATGTCGAATTCAACCTGGTGTGGGATCGGGGCACGCTGTTCGGCCTGCAAACCGGTGGCCGCACTGAATCCATCCTGATGTCGATGCCGCCGCTGGTGCGCTGGGAATACAACTATCAACCGGCAGAGGGCAGCCCGGAGGCGGCGTTGTACCGTGATTTCCTGCCGGTGCGCGACTGGCTGAAGGAGCCTGAGTAATGCAGATTTGGGTCGATGCGGACGCCTGTCCGAACGTGATCAAAGACGTGCTGTTCCGCGCCGCCGAGCGCACCGCCATGTCGGTGACGCTGGTGGCCAACCAACCGCTGAGAACGCCGCCGTCAAAACACATCCACACCCTGCAGGTGGCGGCCGGTTTTGACGTGGCGGATAACGAAATCGTCCGCCGCTGCGAAAAAGGCGATCTGGTGATCACCGCCGATATTCCGCTGGCGGCCGAAGTGATAGAAAAAGGCGCAGTGGCCCTCAACCCGCGCGGCGAACGTTACACGCCGGACACCATCCGCGAGCGTCTGAACATGCGCGATTTTATGGATACCCTGCGCTCCAGCGGTATCCAGACCGGCGGCCCGAATACCCTGAACCAACGCGACCGCCAGCAGTTCGCCAACGAATTGGACAAGTGGCTGCAACAGGCGAAGCGGGCGCAGTAACGGCACCGCTTTCCCTTGGCACGCCGTCATTTTACCGGCGGCGTGACCCACAGGTAATCCGCCATCTGGCCATCAACCTGCGCGCCCTGCTCCGCCAGCATCAACACCGTCGGCTGCGCGCCCGGTTGCAGATCCCGCAGATGCAGCGGCACACCCACCCATTTTGAGGCATGATAACCACCGGCAATCAACAGCGCCGGCGTTGGGGCAGCCAACAGGCGCTCGGCCATACGCCGATCGCGCTGTTGTTGGATTGCCAGCATCGCGTGCAACTGTTGGGGTTCGATTTTTCCGCCGTGCGAAGTGCGTATAGTGTCTTCCAGCGCCTTCTGCACTGCCGGGCTTACCGACAATTGCCCCTTCGGAAATACCGGCTGCCGGTAAAACGCCATGATTTCATCGCGATCCAGATTGGCTGACCAAAGCGGATACGGTGCCCGCATCGTCGCCATCACCACCTCGCCGTACAGCGACCATTTCCAGCCTTTCTGCCAGTCAATCAACTGCGCCACGCGCTCATCACGCATGGCAGAATTGCCCCGCAGTGCCTGCTTGACCTTATCCACGTTGGCCTGCTGATTCGGGGTGATCATCTCCATCAGAACGCTGCCCTGCGGCCGCCGCTGCGGCAGATGTTGCACCAACCACAGTTCGATCTGATGATGATAGGGATTGTCGTGCTTTTCCCCGACTATCACTCTTGGCTCGGTGGCCAGACGGGCAAGCAGCTGTTCAGGCAACAGGGTTTCGCCACTGCGTAAATCGGTAATTTTCCCCAGGCCGTCAAGGGTGTTTTTCGGTACGGAAACCGGGGGCTGGCTACAGGCACCGAGCGCCAAGGTGGCCAGTAAAACAAGTAATCTCATGACATTACCCTGCAACAAAAGTAGCGACATTATAGATAATAATTATCATTTGCATATGACCACACACCCCGCCTGAGACATCGATAACTATTTTTTACTTTGTGACTTCTGGTCTTACATTGATTTCATGAAATATTACGGGTATAACCAATAGCCATTTAGCTGCTTAGACGTCTATACGGATGAAATATCATGCACTCACCTGAACCCGCCGAAGGGCACTTCAAACGCACCATGAAAGCCCGGCATCTGGTGATGCTGTCGCTGGGTGGCGTGATCGGTACCGGGCTGTTCTTCAACACCGGTTATATCATTTCTACTACCGGCGCACTGGGCACCCTGCTGGCCTATCTGATTGGCGCATTGGTGGTTTATCTGGTGATGCTGTGCCTGGGTGAACTGGCCGTCGCGATGCCGGAAACCGGCGCCTTCCACGTCTATGCCTCACGTTATCTTGGCCCGGCTACCGGCTATACCGTCGCCTGGCTGTATTGGCTGACCTGGACGGTGGCGCTGGGCTCCAGCCTGACTGCCGCCGGTTTTTGCATGCAGTATTGGTTCCCGCAGTCGCCGGTGTGGCTGTGGTGTTTGATCTTCTGCGCGGCGATTTTCCTGCTCAACGTGATCACTACCCGCTTCTTTGCCGAAAGCGAATTCTGGTTCTCGCTGATCAAGGTCGTCACCATTCTGGCCTTTATCATTCTGGGCGGCGCCGCGATGTTCGGCCTGCTGCCGATGAAAGACGGCACGCCTGCGCCGTTCCTGCATAACCTGACCGCCTCCGGCTGGCTGCCGAACGGAACGCTGCCGATCCTGATGACCATGGTGGCGGTGAACTTCGCTTTCTCCGGCACCGAGCTTATCGGCATTGCCGCCGGTGAAACCGAAAACCCGGAAAAAGTGGTGCCCTGGGCGATACGCACCACGGTGATCCGCCTGATGCTGTTCTTTATCGGCACGGTATTTATTCTGGCGGCGCTGATCCCGATGGATCAGGCCGGGATTGTGAAAAGCCCGTTTGTGCTGGTGTTTGAACGCATTGGCATACCTTATGCCGCCGATATCTTTAACTTCGTGATCCTGACCGCCATCTTGTCGGCCGCCAATTCCGGTCTGTACGCCTCGGGGCGCATGTTGTGGTCGCTGGCCAATCAGCGCACCCTGCCGGCCTATTTTTCGCGCGTGAATAAACGCGGCATCCCGGTCAATGCATTGACCTTCAGCATGCTCGGCGGCGTACTGGCGCTGCTGACCAGCGTTATCGCGCCGGACACGGTGTTTGTCGCCCTGTCTGCCATTTCCGGCTTTGCGGTGGTGGCGGTCTGGCTGAGCATCTGCGCGGCGCATTACGCCTTCCGCCGCCATTATCTGCGCAGCGGTCAGCCGATCGAGGGCCTGAAATACCGTGCGCCGGGTTACCCCTTGACGCCGATCCTCGGTTTCGCCCTGTGCCTGCTGGCCTGCGTAGGGCTGGCTTTCGATCCGGCGCAGCGCATCGCGCTTTATTGCGGGCTGCCGTTTGTCGCCCTGTGCTACGTCGCCTATTATCTGACCCGCCGCGCCGGGCAGAAATCTTCGTTGGGAGAGAATCATGTCCGTTAACAATACCGTCGCCGCCTTATTGGCCGCTAACCGCACGCTGATTTTAGACGGTGCGCTGGCCACCGAACTGGAGGCACGCGGCTGCGACCTCAGCGATCCGCTGTGGTCGGCAAAAGTGCTGATTGAAAATCCCGAGCTGATTTATCAGGTTCACCTCGACTATTTCAACGCCGGGGCACAATGCGCCATCACCGCCAGTTACCAGGCCACGCCGCTGGGCTTCCTGCGCCGTGGTCTGAACCAACAGCAATCACTGGCGCTGATCGCCAAAAGCGTGCAACTGGCGCAACAGGCGCGCAGCGACTATCTGGCGCAACATCCGCAGGCCGCACCGCTGTTGATCGCAGGCTCTGTGGGGCCGTATGGCGCCTATCTCGCCGACGGTTCCGAATACCGCGGCGATTACTCGCTGCCGCAAGAAGAGATGATCGCTTTCCATCGTCCGCGCATTGCCGCGCTGGCCGAGGCCGGGGTCGATCTGCTGGCCTGTGAGACGCTGCCGTCGTTCAGCGAGCTGCAGGCGTTACTGACATTGTTGCAGGAGTTCCCGACGCTCGGCGCCTGGTTCGCCTTTACCCTGCGCGACAGCCAACATCTCAGCGACGGCACGCCGCTGACGCAGGTGCTGGCAGCACTGCACGGCAATCCGCAGGTGTTGGCGATGGGCATCAACTGCATTGCGCTGGAAAACGTCACCCCGGCGTTGCGGCAGTTGGCCACACTGACCGACAAACCGCTGCTGGTCTATCCGAACTCCGGCGAGCATTACGACGCGGTAACCAAAACCTGGCATGCCTGCGGGGGCGAGAATGGCAGCCTGATCGACCAGATTGGGGAATGGCAAAACATCGGCGCCCGGTTGATTGGCGGCTGCTGCCGCACTACGCCGCAGGATATCCGCCAGATCGCCGCACGCTGCAAGGCATAAAAAAAGCCCCCTGCGCCAGACGCAGGGGGCTTGTCGTCACTCAAGACTTATAGCGGTTCGGTCTGCGCTTCCACCACCGCCAACGCCACCATGTTGACGATGCGGCGCACCGAGGCGATTGGCGTCAGGATGTGTACCGGTTTCGATACCCCCATCAGCACCGGCCCCACGGTTACCCCTTCAGAAGAGGATACGCGCAGCAGGTTATAACTGATGCGCGCCGCTTCCATATTCGGCATGATCAACACGTTGGCCGCACCTTTCAGCGGGCTGTCCGGCATCAGATCGTGGCGGATACTTTCAACCAGCGCGGCGTCGCCGTGCATCTCGCCGTCAATCTCCAGTTCCGGCGCCATCTGGTTCACCAGCTCCAGCGTTTTGCGCATTTTGCGCGCCGCCGGGCAGTCGGAGGAACCGAAGCTGGAGTGGGACAGCAGCGCGACTTTCGGCTCAATGCCGAAGCGGCGCACGGTTTCCGCCGCCATCAGGGTGATTTCCGCCAGCTGTTCCGGCGTCGGATCGTCGTTGACATAGGTGTCGGCAATAAAGGTGTTGCCGCTTGGCAGCAACAACGCATTCATCGCCCCGGCGACGTGCGCGCCTTCGCGGAAGCCGAACACGTTTTTCACGACGTCGTAGTGCTCATGGTAGCTGCCGATGGTGCCGCAGATCATCGCGTCCGCCTCGCCGCGATGCAGCATGATGGCGGCAATCAGCGTCGGGTTGCCGATCACCGCACGGCGCGCCTGCTCCTGCGAAACGCCGCGACGCTTCATGATCTGGTAATACTCGCCCCAGTATTCGTTGAAACGCGGGTCGGACTCGTTGTTCACCACTTCAAAATCTTTGCCCGGCGTCAGTTGCAGGCCGAGTTTTTGCAACCGCATTTCAATCACGCTTGGGCGACCGACCAGGATCGGATAGGCCAGCCCCTGCGACACCAGCTCTTGGGTCGCATGCAGCACCCTTTCCTCTTCGCCTTCCGCCAGCACCACACGCTTCATTTCTTTCTTCGCCAGGGCAAAGATCGGCTTCATGAACAGGTTGGTTTTGTAGACGAACTCGGACAGTTTCTCGACGTAGGCGTCGAAGTCTTCGATCGGACGCGTCGCCACGCCGGACTCCATCGCCGCTCTGGCCACCGCCGGGGCAATTTTAACGATCAGGCGCGGGTCGAAAGGTTTTGGAATGATGTATTCAGGGCCAAACGACAGGTCCTGATCGCCATAGGCAGAAGCCACCACGTCGTTCTGTTCCGCCAGCGCCAGATCGGCAATCGCATGCACGCAGGCCAGCTTCATCTCTTCGTTAATGGTGGTGGCGCCCACGTCCAGCGCCCCGCGGAAGATGAACGGGAAACACAGCACGTTGTTCACCTGGTTCGGGTAGTCGGAACGGCCGGTACAGATAATGGCGTCCGGACGCACGGCTTTCGCCAGCGGCGGCAGAATTTCCGGTTCCGGGTTGGCCAACGCCATGATCAACGGATCCCTGGCCATGGTTTTCACCATGTCCTGGGTCAGCACGCCCGGGCCGGAACAACCGAGGAAAATATCGGCATTGGGGATCGCATCCCCCAGCGTGCGCTGGCCGTTATCTTCGATGGCATAAGCCGCCTTGGTTTGCTCCATGTTGGCGTCGCGACCCTTGTAGATCACCCCTTTGGAATCGCAAACGGTGATATTTTGCTGACGTAGACCCAGCGCCACCAGCAGGTTCAAACAGGCTATCGACGCCGCACCGGCGCCGGAAACCACCAGTCGCACGTCGGAGATATTCTTTTTCACTACCCGCAGGCCGTTCAGCACTGCGGCGGTGGTAATAATGGCGGTGCCATGCTGATCGTCATGGAACACCGGGATTTTCATGCGCTCACGCAGTTTTTGCTCGATGTAGAAACACTCCGGCGCCTTGATGTCTTCCAGGTTGATGCCGCCAAAGGTCGGCTCGAGGGAAGCGATGATGTCGATCAGCTTGTCCGGGTTAAGTTCATCCACTTCGATATCGAACACGTCGATACCGGAAAACTTCTTGAACAGAACGCCTTTGCCTTCCATTACCGGCTTACCGGCCAATGCGCCGATGTTACCCAACCCCAGTACCGCCGTGCCGTTGGAAATCACCGCGACCAGGTTGCCGCGAGCGGTGTATTTGTAGGCCGCCAGTGGATCGGCAGCAATTTCCAGGCAAGGGGCAGCAACACCCGGTGAATAGGCCAGCGCCAGATCGCGTTGCGTTGCCAAGGGTTTGGTTGGTGAGACCTGGATCTTCCCTGGGACCGGAAACTGATGGAAATCAAGGGCACTCTGTTTGAGCTGTTCGTCCATTATGGGTTCCTTTGCTTTTTGCTTTTATGTTGAGGTAAGGCTTGTAAACCTTTAAGGCTAGACCAGTATAGTGAGAGAAACGTCACAAACTTTGAAGCGGGCCATAACCTTGATCGAAATAGTTTTATAAAAGCAAAAAAACAGATCCCCTGAACGGGAAATAACAAACCAGCCGTTAATGCAACGGCAGTTTTGCTCGCCAGCCGTTGAGCGTCGCCACCCGACCCGCGCAAATTTGCAACGCGGTCTGCAATGCCAGCGTATAGCTGACGGCATCACCCCAGGTGTCACCCTGCAGCAGAGGCTGCTCGCAGGGCGTGAAGACGGATTCAGGGGGCAGCAGCATCACGGGCGTCGGTGCCGTCGGCGGTTGGGCGCAGGAGCTCAAGCACAGCGCCAGGCATAGGCTGCCCAGCGCAGGCATCATTTTTAATCGCTTCACGGTATTTCCTCTGGTAAACGTCGCTTTGCCGGCGCAACTGTTGTTCCTGTTGCTGCTGAGCGGCCATCAGCGCACGATTCTGCGCATCCTGGGTTTGCAGCGTGGCAATAAACCCGGCCTGCTGCGCCAAGGTCTTTTGCTGTTCGGCCCCCTGCTGCCGCGCCAGCGCCAGCCGGTGCGACAGCAGCGAGCTGTAACCGCCGAGGCAAATCGCCACCGCCAACAGCAGCAGCAACCCGCCCTGTATCAGCTTATTCAGCCAACCGCTCATGCCGGGTAATCCTTGAAAGAGAGCTGGAAATGCGGCCCGTCCTTCAGCGTTCGCCACTCGCCGCCCCACTCGACGCTGACTGCGCATTCACGCGCCGCACGGCGCACCGCCACGGCAATTTGCGCGTAGTAATCCCACTCCCAGGACACCACGCCCGCCGGCATCGCCACCACGTCCACCGCGTGACCGGTCAGATGCCGGCTCCTCAGCGTCTGGCTTTTGCCGGTGCGCAGCATGTCACGCTGCCGAGCCATGCTGCGCACGCCTTCACTGATGGAAAAGGGCACCAGCGAATAATTCAACGCCAACCGCATCACCCGCACCAGATCCGGATGTACGCCAATTAAATTTTCCTCGCTGCGTGCGGTAAAGCGCATTTCCTCAATTTCATTTAACATTTTTTAACCCCGTCTTCTTGCCAATGATTTTTTTAATTAATGCGCTAATATAATCAGCGCCCAGAAAGCCAATCAGCACGCTGGCAAGATTCGCCCATTTTAATTCCAAGCCTGCCAACGCCAATGCATCACGCACCGTCCAGGCCAATAACGCGCACATACCTGCATTTAATAACCGACGTCGCATCCCTACGTTGCGATAGGCGCCATGCAAAAGCGCCATAATGCCGGCCAAAATGGCATTCATTGCCGGCTGAAGGTATTCACACGCTCGCTGAATAATTAAGCCAACAGCGTCTGGCTCTAAGCTGGACATAGCTACTCTCCTATTTTTAATTTTAATTAAATGCCAATCACGGCCGGCAGGACATCGGTACAGTCAGAATCTAGTTAAGGATGCTATAACAAAGCAAATGAATAAAAACAGCGTCTATGGTCAAATTCATTCACGCTCAACACTGGCACAACAGCTTCCAGGAATAATGGCTGACACCAGATAAAAAATTCATCTTTACTGTGATTTATTTCGACTTCTCTTTGCCAGAAAAATAAACATTTAATAGCGGCGAGAGAATCACTCTCGATAACAAAACCTCAACTCTGGAGAAATGCTATGTCTGCACGCAAAGCGGTAATTGGTTATTATTTTATTCCGACCAACCAAATTAATAACTATACCGAAACCGATACCTCAATCGTGCCTTTCCCGGTATCCAATATCACGCCGGCCAAGGCCAAACAGCTGACCCACATTAACTTCTCGTTCCTGGACATTAACAGCAATCTGGAGTGCGCCTGGGATCCGGCAACGATAGATGCCAAGGCACGCGACGTGGTCGGTCGGTTGACCGCGCTGAAAGCGCACAACCCCAACCTGCGCATCATGTTCTCCATCGGGGGCTGGTATTATTCCAACGATTTGGGCGTATCCCACGCCAATTACGTGAATGCGGTGAAAACCCCGGCGGCGCGAACCAAATTCGCGCAATCCTGCGTGCGCATCATGAAAGACTATGGCTTCGACGGCGTGGACATTGACTGGGAATACCCGCAGAGCAGCGAGGTGGACGGTTTTGTCGCCGCGCTGCAGGAGATCCGCACTTTGCTGAATCAGCAGACCCAGACCGACGGTCGTCAGGCGCTGCCTTATCAGTTGACCATTGCCGGCGCCGGCGGCGCGTTCTTCCTGTCGCGCTACTACAGCAAGCTGCCGCAGATCGTCGCCTCGCTCGATTACATCAATCTGATGACTTACGATCTGGCCGGCCCATGGGAAAAAATCACCAACCATCAGGCTGCACTGTTTGGCGATGGCGCCGGGCCGACTTTCTATAACGCACTGCGCGAAGCCAATCTGGGTTGGAGCTGGGAAGAGCTGACCCGCGCCTTCCCGAGCCCGTTCAGTCTGACGGTGGACGCCGCCGTACAGCAACACCTGATGCTGGAAGGCGTGCCAAGCAACAAGATCGTCATGGGCGTGCCGTTCTACGGCCGTGCGTTCAAGGGCGTCAGCGGCAGCAACGGCGGCCAATACAGCAGCCACAGCACGCCGGGGGAAGATCCGTTCCCGGGTACCGATTACTGGCTGGTGGGCTGCGAAGAGTGCATCCGCGACAAGGACCCGCGTATCGCCTCTTACCGCCAACTGGAACAGATGCTACTCGGCAACTACGGTTATCAGCGCCTGTGGAACGACAAAACCAAAACACCGTACCTGTACCACGCGGCCAACGGCCTGTTCGTGACCTATGACGACGTCGAAAGCTTCAAATACAAGGCGAAGTACATCAAGCAGCAGCAACTGGGCGGCGTGATGTTCTGGCACCTGGGGCAGGACAACCGCAACGGCGATCTGCTGGCCTCGCTGGACCGCTATTTCAACGCTGCCGACTATGACGACAGCCAGCTGGATATGGGTACCGGCCTGCGTTATACCGGCATCGGTCCCGGCAATCTGCCGATCATGAGCGCGCCGGCGTACGTGGCGGGCACCACCTATCCACAAGGCGCCCTGGTGTCTTATCAGGGCTATGTCTGGCAGACCAAGTGGGGCTTTATCACTTCCGTACCAGGCTCCGACAGCGCCTGGCTGAAAGTGGGCCGCGTAGCTTAACGGCATAAAAAAACCCCGTAGCCTGATGCTGCGGGGTTTCTTACTCTGTTAACCGTTTAATGATCGCATTCCTTTGCCGTTAGCGCATCGCTGCCCTCAGTTATTGCACCAAGGGTAACCCCCATCGCGAATCACTTCGCGCCCCATCAAGCTGAAAACGTCGCTTTTACGCGTCAGGCGTTCATGCCACCAGGTAAAACCGGTCCCCTTGCTGGCCGGGTGCCAGGCCAGCCAAATCATTTCGTCGCCTTTTTGCATATCGACAGGCACCGTCACCAGCTCGCCGCTCGCCAGCTCTTTTTCGATCAGCGAAGGCGGCAAAAAACCGTGGCCGATACCGCGCTTCAACAGCGCCAGCTTGCTCTCGACATCGCAAACCACCAATTGGCGCTGCAACGGCATCGTGCCGTGGTTGCGCTTTGGCAGTTCGTGGCTGCTGTCGGCAATCACCACCACGATGTCATTCAACCGCTGATTTTTATCCACCGGTTTTTTCTGCGCCGCAAAGGGATGCGAAGGCGAAACGCACAGCACGAAATTCAGCTTGCCGAGCATCAGCGTCTTGGCCTGTACGCTGTCCGGGATCTGGCCGATGGCGATAATCAAATCCGCCCGATTGTTCTTCAGCGCATCCCAGGTGCCGTTCAGCGCTTCCCGCTGCACCGAAATGTTGGCGTTCGGGCTGTGCTGAATATAGTCACGTATATCCTGGGTGATCGTTTCCAACGGAAAGAACTTATCGACGACGATGCGGATATTATTATCGAGTTTCGGGATATTCCTCACACGGCTCTCGAGATCCTGCACCGCATTTAAAATCCAACTGCCCTCCTGCAGCAGGAATTCCCCTTCATCCGTTAGGGTAATCATCGGGCCATTTCGATGAAATAGTTTCACGCAGAGTTTACTTTCAATATTGGAAACCCGGTAGGATATCGCCGAAGGTGTTTTATGCAGCGCCTCCGCCGCCATCGAGAAAGAGCCGGTACTTTTTATGGTGCTGATTATTTTAATCGCATCCAGGGATAATCTAGTCATACTAATTCCTCTTTGACATAAAATAAGAAAAATTGACACTAAATTCCCAGGTAACTGGCGCGTAAAAACGTTCAAGTCAAACAAGAGTAAACAAAACCACAAGCAATATACTCCATATCGGAGAGCGTCATCTGAAAGAGTATTCATCAATCCATTAAGTAAAATTCATCATGATGCTGCGTTTTTAGACAGCAACGTTTAAATAAATTCAATCAAAGAATAAAAGACATTCATCATAATAATTTTAGTTAATAGCCTATAAAACATTCCATCCCAATCTCTGACACGAATGATAAAAATAAAACAAGCCATCAATAATGATGTTTTTTAATTTCGTTAATGACCTCTCATTTTAGTGGTGAAAATACACTCAACTTACAATATAACTTCTGTCCGGAGTGACTTATGAACAATACTTCTCGTACCCTTCTGTCCCTCGGTCTGCTGAGCGCCGCCCTGTTTGGCGTTTCCCAACAGGCTAACGCCCACGGCTATGTCGAAACACCGGCCAGCCGTTCTTACCAGTGCAAGCTGCAACTCAATACCCAGTGCGGCAGCGTGCAGTACGAGCCGCAAAGCGTCGAAGGTCTGAAAGGCTTCCCGCAAAACGGTCCGGTGGACGGCCATATCGCCAGCGCCGACAAGAGCACCTTCTTCGAGCTGGATCAGCAAACGCCAACCCGCTGGAACAAACTCAATCTGCACACCGGCGCCAACTCCTTTACCTGGAGGCTGACCGCCCGCCACAGCACCACCGGCTGGCGTTATTTCATTACCAAGCCAAACTGGGATGCGTCGCAGCCGCTGACCCGTGCCTCCTTTGACCTGACGCCGTTCTGCCAATACAACGACGGCGGCGCGATCCCAGCCGCGCAGGTCACCCACCAGTGCAACATACCGGCAGACCGCAGCGGTTCGCATGTGATCCTCGCCGTGTGGGATGTAGCAGATACCGCCAATGCCTTCTATCAGGCGATTGACGTGAATTTGAGTAAATAATCGGAGGAAGTCCCCTGGGGTTCAGCCGGGCTGAACCCTTTTTATTGCCGTTGCCCCCTCTTCTTCTTGTCGCTCCCCCACGCCAAAACCGCATTTCCGCAGGTGCAACCCGCAGCCGGCCTGGTTCGGAACGGGATCCATTGTTCTTATCCATCGCAACAATCAGAAAAAGCGCATTTTATTCATCAGGCTTATGATGCAGTGTGTTCACCCTATGATGAAAAAGGTTCTCATTTCCCTACATGTTTGGCACTGATCAAGGAGCGTATAAATGAACCAATTAGATGCACTCAAGCAGCTGACGACGGTTGTGGCCGACAGCGGCGATATTGAATCCATCCGCCAGTTCGAACCCCAGGACGCCACTACCAACCCTTCGCTGATCCTGAAAGCCGCGGCGCTACCGCAATATAAGCCACTGATCGTCGAAGCGCTGAACTATGCCCGCCAACAGGGCGGCAGCAAAGAAACCCAGCTGATTAACGCCGGCGACAAACTGGCGGTCAACATTGGCGTCGAGATCCTGAAAAGTGTGCCGGGCCGTATCTCCACCGAAGTGGACGCCCGTTTGTCGTTCGATCGCGGCATGTGCGTAGCCAAAGCACGCAAACTGATTGGCCTGTATCAGGAACAGGGCATCGACAAGTCCCGCATCCTGATCAAACTGGCATCAACCTGGGAAGGCATCAAAGCCGCCGAGGAACTGGAAAAAGAAGGCATCAACACCAACCTGACGCTGCTGTTCTCCTTCGCCCAGGCTCGCGCCTGTGCCGAAGCCGGCGTGTTCCTGATTTCACCTTTCGTCGGCCGCATCTATGACTGGTACCAGGCCAAGCAGCCTGCCGCCGAGTACGACGCCGAGCAGGATCCGGGCGTGAAATCGGTGCGCACCATTTATGAATACTACAAACAGCACCGCTACCAGACGGTAATCATGGGTGCCAGCTTCCGCAAGGTGGAGCAGATCCTGGCCCTGGCCGGTTGCGATCGTCTGACCATAGCGCCGAACCTGCTGGAACAGCTCAAGCACAGCGAGCAACCGGTCGAGCGTAAACTGACGCCGTCCACCGAAGGTTTCTACCAACCCGCCCCACTGGCCGAAGCCGAATTCCGCTGGCTGCATAATCAGGACGCCATGGCAGTTGAGAAACTGGCCGAAGGTATCCGCCTGTTCGCCGTCGACCAGCAGAAGCTGGAAGACATGCTGGCCGCTGAACTGTAATTATTTTGGAGTTATGAATGTCCTCTCGTAAGCAACTCGCCAACGCCATCCGCGCACTCAGCATGGACGCCGTCCAAAAAGCAAATTCCGGCCATCCGGGCGCACCTATGGGCATGGCGGACATCGCCGAAGTCCTGTGGCGCGACTACATGAACCACAACCCGACCAACCCGCACTGGGCTGACCGCGACCGCTTCGTGCTGTCCAATGGCCACGGCTCCATGTTGATTTACAGCCTGCTGCACCTCACCGGCTACGACCTGCCGATGAGCGAGCTGGAAAACTTCCGTCAGTTGCACTCCAAAACCCCGGGCCACCCCGAGTACGGCTACACCCCTGGCGTCGAAACCACCACCGGCCCGCTGGGCCAGGGCATCGCCAACGCCGTCGGGTTCGCCATTGCCGAACGTACCCTGGGCGCGCAGTTCAACCGCCCGGGCCATGACATCGTCGACCACCACACCTACGCCTTTATGGGCGACGGTTGCATGATGGAAGGCATCTCCCACGAAGTCTGTTCGCTGGCCGGTACCCTCAAGCTCGGCAAACTGACCGCGTTCTACGATGACAACGGCATCTCCATCGACGGCCACGTGGAAGGCTGGTTCACCGACGACACCGCCGAGCGCTTCGAAGCCTACGGCTGGCACGTGGTGCGCCACGTCGACGGCCACAACCCGGACGCCATCAAGGCGGCCATTGAAGAAGCCCACAAGGTCACCGACAAGCCGTCCCTGCTGATGTGCAAAACCGTGATTGGTTTCGGTTCCCCGAACAAGGCCGGTACCCACGACGTGCACGGCGCTGCGCTGGGCGCCGCCGAAGTGGCCGCCACCCGCGAAGCCCTGGGCTGGAAATACGCCGCCTTTGAAATCCCGCAGGACATCTATGCCCAGTGGGACGCCAAAGAAGCCGGCCAGGCCAAAGAGTCTGCCTGGAACGACAAGTTCGCCGCCTACGCCAAGGCCTTCCCGGAACTGGCTGCCGAATTCACCCGCCGCGTGAACGGCGAACTGCCGGCCAACTGGAAAGCCGACGCGCAGAAATTCGTCGAGCAGCTGCAGGCCAACCCGGCCAACATCGCCAGCCGCAAGGCGTCGCAAAACGCGCTGGAAGCCTTCGGCAAGGTACTGCCGGAATTCCTCGGCGGCTCGGCCGACCTGGCGCCAAGCAACCTGACGATGTGGTCCGGCTCCAAACCGCTCAATGAAGACCTGGCGGGCAACTACATTCACTACGGCGTGCGCGAGTTCGGCATGACCGCCATCACCAACGGCATCGCGCTGCACGGCGGTTTCCTGCCGTACTCCGCGACCTTCCTGATGTTCGTGGAATACGCCCGTAACGCGGTGCGCATGGCGGCGCTGATGAAAATCCGCAACGTGTTCGTTTACACCCACGACTCCATCGGTCTGGGCGAAGACGGCCCGACGCACCAGCCGGTGGAGCAAATCGCCAGCCTGCGCGTGACCCCGAACATGAGCACCTGGCGCCCGTGTGACCAGGTGGAATCGGCGATTGCCTGGCAGTACGGCATCGAGCGCAACGACGGCCCGACCACGCTGATTTTCTCACGCCAGAACCTGACCCAGCAGCCGCGTAACGCTGAACAACTGGCGAACGTGTACCGCGGCGGCTACGTGCTGAAAGACTGTGCGGGCACGCCGGAAGTGATTTTGATTGCGACCGGTTCGGAAGTGGGCATCACGGTGGAAGCGGCAGACAAGCTGAGTGCAGCGGGCACGAAAGTGCGCGTGGTGTCGATGCCGTCGACGGACGCGTTCGACAAGCAGGATGCTGCCTACCGTGAATCGGTGCTGCCGGCGGCAGTTTCGGCGCGCGTGGCGGTGGAAGCGGGTATCGCGGATTACTGGTACAAGTATGTGGGCCTGAACGGCGCCATCGTGGGCATGACCAGCTTCGGCGAATCGGCCCCGGCAGACCAGCTGTTCAAAGAGTTCGGTTTCACCGTGGACAACGTGGTGGCCAGGGCACAGGCGCTGCTGAAGTAAGTCACGGCAGGGGGCGGCACAGGCCGCGCCCTGAACATGACAACGCCAGGCCCGGCAAAGTTGCCGGGCTTTTTTATGCCATAATTCGGTGAATTTGCAGGTATTGCAACAGCATAATGGTTTTGCCATCTTTGATCCTGCCGTCGGCGATCATCGCCACCGCCTCGGTGAACGGCAACTCCACCACTTCGATATCTTCGTCTTCGATACCGCCGCCGGCGGCACGGCGCTCATCGTCATGGTATTCGGCGATAAAGAAATGCACGATCTCGGTCACGCCGCCCGGCGACATGTAGGCCTCGAAAATCTTCTTCACGTCACCGACCTGAAAACCGGTTTCCTCCACCGCTTCACGGCGCGCGCACTGCTCTGGAGAGTCGGCATCCAGCAGGCCGGCGCAAGCTTCCAGCAGCATGCCGCTGTCGTTGCCGTTGACGTAGGTCGGCATGCGGAACTGATTGGTCAGCACCACCGTACCCTTGGCGCGGTTATACAGCAAAATGGTGGCGCCATTGCCGCGATCGTACACCTCGCGCATCTGCTGAACGGAACCGCCATCCTTGCGCTTCAAATCAAAGGTGTACTTGTGCAGTACATACCAGTTATTCGACAGCAGCTCTTTCTTCACATTCTCAATTTTCGCCGACATGAACCCTTCTTCTTTTCCGTTAGCTGGATCGCAAAAATGATACCGCGATTGAGTCCCCAAGCGACAACGGATTTGCAACAAAAAACCCCGCGGCTCCGGGAGAGCGACGGGGCTATGGATCTTGAAGGGTTTAAAACCCGTTGGGAACGTCGCGCATATCCGGCAGTTTGTGGGCGATGCCCTTATGGCAATCGATACAGGTTTTGCCTTCGGTTATCGCCTTGTCATGCATCTTCGCCGCCACGGTTTTCTGCGCGGTGAAGTCCATATACTCGAAGTTATGGCAGTTACGGCACTCCTGCGAATCGTTGGCCTTCATCCGCGCCCATTCGTTGCTGGCCATCGCCAACCGGTGCTGGTCAAACTTCTGCGGCGTATCGATCAGGCCGAACGCCTTGGCGTACAGCTCCTTGCTGGCCTTCAGTTTGCGCAGCATTTTCGGTGCCCACTCATGCGGTACGTGGCAATCCGGGCAGGTGGCGCGTACGCCGCTGCGGTTGTTGTAATGCACCGTGCCCATGTATTCCTCATACACGTTTTCGCGCATTTCGTGGCAACCGATACAGAACTGCTCGGTATTCGCCGCTTCCATGCCGGTATTAAAACCACCCCAGAAGATAATCCCGGAACCAAAACCCAGCAGCAACAACGTGCCCAGGGCCAGGCGGCTGGGCCTGCGCCACCAGCGCCACAGCCGCAGCAACGGGCCGGCTTTTTTTTCGGTCGGGGTGTGATCAGGTTCTGCCATAAGGCCTCCGTTTAGCGCCCAAAGCCCGGCATGGGCTGGAAATCATTGCCGACAATCGGCGCCGCGTCGGTTTGCGGCACGTGGCACTGCAGGCAGAAATAACGGCGCGGCGCGACGTCGCTCAGCACCCGGCCATCACGATCCATAAAGTGCGTCGGGCTGATACGCGGCGCGCCTGTGGTGCGGTAATGCTCCACCCCGTGGCACTGCAGGCAGCGGTTGGTGTTTTTGCTGACCTGATAACCGTCCACGCTGTGCGGGATCATCGGCGGCTGATTGACATAGTTCAGCGCCATCCGTTCCTGCTGTTTAGGCGCGGAGATTGGCCCGACGGCGGTGGCGGAGACCTCCGGCGACGGGCTGAGATCGACATCGCCGGCGGCAAAGGCCGGGCCGGCAAATGCCAGCAACAACGCCGCCGCCCACAGGACAAGCGTCTTTTTCACGACAGGGCTTTTCATTTTTATTTGGCTCCCGGGTAATAAAATGGGTGTTGAACGCACCAAGGCGCACTCACACCTTCTCCAGCTTCACCGCGCATTTCTTGAAATCGACCTCTTTCGATAGCGGATCGGTGGCGTCCAGCGTCAGGGTGTTCACCAACTGCGCGGCATCAAAGAACGGCATATACACCAACCCACGTGGCGGACGATTGCGACCACGGGTTTCGACCGTGCTGATCACCTCGCCACGGCGCGACAACACTTTGACCTTATCGCCACGGCGCAGATTACGGCTCTTGGCATCCAGAGGATGGATAAACAGCACCGCCTCAGGGAAGGCACGATGCAGCTCCGGCACCCGCCGGGTCATCGAACCGGTATGCCAGTGTTCCAGCACGCGGCCGGTAGACAGCCAAAGGTCGTATTCGCCGTCCGGGCTTTCCGCCGCCGGTTCAAACGGCAGCGCGAAGATCACCGCCTTGCCGTCCGGTTTGCCGTAGAAACGCACCGCTTCCCCCGCTTTGACATAAGGATCGGTACCTTCGCGGTAACGCCACAGCGTCTCTTTGCCGTCGACCACCGGCCAGCGCAGCCCGCGCGCCTGATGGTACATATCGAACGCCGCCAGATCGTGGCCATGGCCGCGGCCAAAACCGGCATATTCTTCGAACAACCCTTTTTGCAGATAGAAGCCAAAGGCGCGCGCCTCATCGTTGAGCTGGTCCGCCGGGATTTCCGTCAGCGGGTATTTATTCACCTCGCCGTTGGCGAACAGGACGTCGTACAGCGTTTTGCCCCGGTATTGCGGGTTTTGTTCCAGCAGTTGCGCCGGCCACACCTCTTCCACCGTGAATCGCTTGGCGAACTCCACCAGTTGCCACAGATCGGATTTGGCCTCGCCCGGCGCTTTCACCTGTTGGCGCCAGAACTGGGTGCGGCGCTCCGCATTGCCGTAAGCGCCCTCTTTCTCCACCCACATGGCGGTCGGCAGGATCAGGTCGGCGGCCAGAGCGCTGACGGTCGGATAGGGATCCGACACCACCACAAAGTTGCGCGGATCGCGCCAACCCGGCATCCGTTCCTCATTGATGTTCGGCCCGGCCTGCATGTTGTTGTTGCACATCACCCAGTAAGCGTTCAACGTGCCGTCTTTCAGCGCACGGTCCTGCGCTACCGCATGCAGCCCGACTTTTGCCGGAATGATACCGGCCGGCAACTGCCATTTCTGTTCGGCTGTCTGTCGGTGTTTTTCGTTGGTGACCACCATGTCGGCCGGCAGACGGTGGGCAAAGGTACCTACCTCGCGCGCGGTGCCGCAAGCGGAAGGCTGGCCGGTCAAAGAGAACGGCCCGCAGCCCGGTTTGGCGATCTTGCCGGTCAACAGATGCAAGTTGTAACACAGGTTATTGGCCCAAACGCCGCGCGTATGCTGGTTGAAACCCATGGTCCAGTACGACACCACCTTGATGTTCGGATCGGCATACAGCTTCGCCAGCGCTTCCAGTTGGTCTTTCGACACGCCGCTCATTTCCGCCGTTTTATCCAGCGTATATTCGGCGACAAAAGCCTTGTACGCCTCAAAGCTCATCGGTTCCGAGGCATCGCTGCCCGGATTCCTGGCCGCTTTTTCCAGCGGGTGGGTCGGACGCAGGCCGTAACCGATATCCGTCGCTCCCCGGCGGAAATTGACGTGCCGATTGAGGAAATCCTGATCTACCGCGTTGTTTTGAATGATATAGTTGGCGATATAGTTCATGATCGCCAGATCGGTCTGCGGCGTGAACACCATGCCGTTATCCGCCAGTTCGAAGCTGCGGTGCTCATACGTCGACAGCACCGACACGTTGACCTTCTCGTTGCTCAAACGGCGATCGGTAATGCGCGACCACAGGATCGGGTGCATTTCCGCCATGTTGGAGCCCCACAGCACGAAGGCGTCAGCCTGCTCGATATCGTCATAGCAGCCCATCGGCTCGTCCATGCCGAAGGTGCGCATGAAGCCCACCACCGCCGAAGCCATGCAATGGCGGGCGTTCGGATCCAGGTTATTGGTGCGCAACCCGGCTTTGAACAGTTTGGCAGCGGCATAGCCTTCCCACACCGTCCACTGGCCGGAGCCGAACATACCCACAGCGTCGGGCCCCTTTTCCTTCAAAGCCTGTTTGAATTTTTCGGCCATGATGTCGAAAGCCTGTTCCCAACTGATGGGGGTAAACTCGCCTTCTTTATGGTACTGGCCGGCTTTCATGCGCAGCAGCGGCTGGGTCAGACGATCTTTGCCGTACATGATTTTCGGCAGGAAATAGCCTTTGATGCAGCTCAACCCACGGTTGACCGCCGCATCCGGATCCCCCTGCGAGGCGACGATACGGCCATTTTGGGTACCGACCAGCACACCGCAGCCGGTGCCGCAGAAGCGACAGGGCGCCTTGTCCCATTTGATGGCATCCGCGCTGCCCGCCACCGCCTGCGCTACCGTTGGAATTGTCAGCCCGGCCGCCGCCGCAGCAGCCACCGCGGCGTTAGCCTTCATGAAGTCTCGACGACTGAGTTTCATGGCGTTACCTCACCTTGCAAGTCCTGCTGGTGATAAACCAGCGATACCGCCAGCACGCCGTCCAGATTGCGCACTGACTCAATTTTTTCCAGCAGCGCCTGGGAGCAAGCCGCCTGCATCACTACCACCAGCTTGCCCTGCGGGCGATCCTGCACCGGGATTTCCGTGTCCGCTATCGCCAGCAGCGCCGTGACAAGCCGTGGAATTTTTTCCGGTCGGGCCTGTACCACCAACCCGCTTACGTGCCATTCGTTATTCATTGTTTTCGCTCCGGATTAGGGTGACGGCATTCGCCGGGCACCCGGCGACACAGGCGCCGCAGCCGTTGCAGGCCGCCGTATCCAGCATCGGCTGCGCCATCTCGCCCAGCCGCGGCCGAAAGCGGATCGCCTGCGGCTCGCAGTTGTCCTGGCAACTGCGGCATTCAACGCCCCTGCGCGCCAGGCAATCGGCGCCAAACGCCGCATATTGCCGCCAAGGGGTTTCCGCCAGCGGGCGAAACAGCGGCACTTCGCAGGCCTGTGCGCAACGCCCGCAAAACGTGCATTCCGCCCGCTGGAAATCAATCTCGGGAAAGCCACCGCTGCCGCCGATCAGCACGCCGGTTTCACAGGCGCGAATGCAGGCCTGGCAGCGGGTGCAACCGGCAATAAAAAGGGATTCTTGATGCGACCACGGGGGGCGGATCGCCGCCGAAGAGAGACGCCATTGTCCGCCGAGCAGCCTGCGCCGCGACAATACGGTCATGCTGTTTATCCTTGAGGTTGCAAACATACCCACACGCCAGTTTGCGGGCAGCGGCTATAGCCTATGGATTTAAAACCCTGAAAAATACGGGGGTAACATAAGAGGAGTCCAAGGGGTATATAATCACTCTTTAGGGGTAAATGCGGGGGTAGCTTGCGCCAGATCAATCTATTACCGTGCTTAAGGGTATTTAGCCGCCCTCTTTTTACTCAATCGCTATCTATTTAATTATACAACGAACGTTTTTTCCGTTGCTTACATCTTGAGATAAAACCCGGCGAATTTTAGTTGCAAAACTTATAATTTTGCTTTCGAATGAAACCTGACGATGCGCATCGCCCGTGAGAAAAGGATCCGTGATTGCTTGTTAAACGTTCAGTGACCGGTAGCCTGGCCAAGGCGCTGTTTTGCATCGTTATTTTGTCCGTTATCTCCACCGGGCTGGCGTTGACCACCGTCGCCGGCAGCCTGCGAGACGCCGAAGCGGTAAATATCGCCGGTTCGCTGCGCATGCAGAGTTATCGGTTGGCTTACGATCTCACCCGACAGGCTGCGGGGCTGGATCAGCATCTGCAGCAATATCAACACTCCCTGCAGGCCCCGGCGCTGCAAAAGCTGGATCGTTTTTACGTGCCTGCCGACGTCCGTGAGAAATACCTGTCGCTGCAGCAAACCTGGCAACGGCTGGCGCGGCAGATCCAGGCCGGACAGTCGGCTGACTATCAGGCCAACGTCGCCGGTTACGTTAACCAGATTGACCATTTCGTTTTAGCGCTGCAACGCTATTCCGAACTCAAGCTGGCCATAGTGGCGACCATCAGCGTGGTGGGTTATATCGCCATTATCGGGCTGGTGCTGTTTTGCATTCGCTTTATGCGCCGCCAGGTCGTGGCACCGCTGAAACACTTGGTGGATGCCAGCCAGCGCGTGCAACAGCGAGATTTTCACCACCCGCAGTTGGATGTTGCGCTGCCGAACGAGTTGGGCGTGCTGTCGCAGGCCTTTGCCGCCATGTCGGACGATCTGGCCAAGCTGTATCAGTCTCTTGAGTTAAAGGTTCAGGAGAAAACCCAGCGTTTGCAACAGGCGAACGAGACGCTCGAAGTACTCTACAACTGCTCACAGGCGCTGAGCGTGCGGCAAATTGGCAGGCAGGCCTTTGAGCAGGTCCTGCACATCGTGCGCCAGAGCGAGCAGTTGCTCTGCATCCGGCTGAACGTGGCGGACAGCCTCAGCGAATGGCAACTGACCAGCGGCACCCCGTCGCCAACGCAGGCCTGGCAACGGCTTACCATCGTTCAGGACGGCAAGCCGCTGGGGGAACTGTGTTGGCAACACCAGGATCAACCGCCGCATCCGCATTTGATGCAAAGCGTGGCTAACATGCTGAGCCGCGGCGTTTATTTCAATCGCGCGCAGAAACAGCACATGCAGTTTTTGCTGATGGACGAACGTGCCACCATCGCCCGCGAGCTGCACGATTCATTGGCCCAGGCGCTGTCGTTTTTGCGCATTCAGTTGACGTTGCTTAAACGCACGCTGGCGGGCGGTTCACCGCAGGCGCAGGAGATCATTAACGATTTTGACCGCGCGCTGGCCGACGCCTACCGCCAGTTGCGCGAGTTGCTGACCACCTTCCGCCTGAACATTCAGGAGGCCGATTTGAACGCCGCGCTGCACCAATTGCTGGCACCATTAAAGGTTCTAACCGGCGCGCGGATTCAGTTACACTGTCGGCTTTCCTCCCAGGCGCTCGATGCCCAACAACAGGTACATGCGTTGCAGATTGTGCGGGAAGCGGTGGTCAACGCCATCAAACATGCCGATGCGCGGGAGATAGTGATCCGTTGCGAGGTCACCACGGGCGGTGATAACGCCATCAGCATTGTCGACGACGGCTGCGGCATCGCCAGCCTGAGTGAGCCGGAAGGTCACTATGGGCTGACCATCATGAGCGAACGCGCTGCGCGACTGGGAGGCACGCTGCTCATCCAGCGAGGTAACCCCAAGGGCACGGAAGTCCGGTTGACTTTTCCGCCATAAATCGGGGCCATTCGCCCCCGTTACGTTTTAGGCGGGGATGAAGGCTATTTCAGGACGTTGATTGCCACTATTTTACAAGAGTCTGTCCCACTGTGAAGCGCGCTGCACAGCGTGTTTGAGTGGCTTTACTCGCTACAGGGAGCATATGTCATGGTGATGAAGAATTACCGAGTATTGATCGTCGACGACCATCCTCTGATGCGCCGCGGCATCAAACAGCTGCTGGGGCTGGACCCGTGGTTTACCGTGGTGGCCGAAGCCAGTGACGGCAACGAGGCCATTGCCCTCGCGTTGCAGCACACGCCGGACGTGATCCTGCTCGATCTGAATATGAAAGGGCTGTCCGGTCTGGACACGTTGAAAGCGCTGCGCAATGAGGCCGTCGATGCGCGCATCATCGTGCTGACGGTTTCCGATTCGCGCAGCGACGTCTATGCGCTGATCGACGCCGGTGCCGACGGCTATCTGCTGAAAGACAGTGAACCGGAACAGCTGCTGGAACATATTCGCGCGGCGTCGGAAGGCCAGAACGTGATCAGCGATGCGGTGGCGGACTATCTATCATCCCGCAGCGAACAGCACGATCCCTTCGCCGAACTGACCGAACGCGAGCTGGACGTGTTGCGGGAAGTGGCGCGCGGCATGTCAAACAAACAGGTGGCGGCACAGCTGCACATTTCCGAAGAAACGGTGAAAGTGCATATCCGCAACATGCTGCGCAAACTGGACGTCCGTTCACGCGTGGCGGCGACGGTGATGTATCTGGAACACAAGAGTCAATGATGCTTCCCCCGGCATGCCGGGGAAAGTCTATTCGATGGCGGCAAACAGCGCCTGATGATGCTGGTGGATCCAGCTCTTGTTGAGTGGCCCCCAGTTTTCCAACTGGTAAAAACCGTCGTTATTGCGCACGCCCTGCTGCACGAACTGCAACTCCACCCCCAGGCCAGGCAAGGCTTTCAGCACATCTTGCAGCGTACGGCGCGGCCAGCCGGTCAATTCCATCAGACGCGGGACGTTTGGCCGTTCACTGTGGCTGATCAGCCAACACAGATAAAGGCGACGGGCAAATACCGGGTTAATTTCCATGCCAAGCTCCTGCTTTGCGGTGAGTCCTGATTGTTTTCCGGGAACCTTGATCGGCCAGGCCCTTGATAGTCATAAAATTGTCTTAATGACGTTTTTCACTGGCATTGGGACGTCATTGCCGATTTCTACTACCGTTATTTACATTATCTCCTTTTTTTCTCCACGCTTTACTCCCCCTTCGCGAGTAAAGTGCAATAACGCCGGAATCCTTCCCAGCCGCTGGTAAACGCAATCCAGATGCGTCTTAAAGATAGAACAAGTCATAACGAGGTTCGCGCTGCATGGCCAATTTTTTTATTGATCGCCCGATTTTCGCCTGGGTTTTGGCAATTATTCTTTGCCTGACCGGCGCTTTGGCGATCTTTTCCCTACCCGTTGAACAATATCCGGACCTTGCGCCGCCGAACGTTCGCATTAGCGCCACTTACCCTGGCGCCTCTGCGCAAACGCTGGAAAACACCGTTACCCAGATTATCGAACAGAACATGACCGGGCTGGACAACATGATGTACATGTCGTCGCAGAGCACCAACACCGGGCGAGCCACGGTGACGCTGACCTTTGAGGCCGGCACCGATCCCAACGAGGCGATGCAGCAGGTGCAAAACCAACTGCAGGCGGCGATTAAACGGCTGCCGCAGGCGGTGCAAACTCAGGGCGTGACGGTATCAAAATCCGGTGATACCACGCTGATGATGGTGGCGTTCGTTTCGACCGACGGCAGCATGGACAAACAGGATATCGCCGATTATCTGGTGTCCAATCTGCAAGATCCGCTCAGCCGCATCAACGGCGTGGGCAGCATGGACGTTTACGGTTCGCAGTACGCCATGCGCATCTGGCTCGATCCCAACAAGCTGACCAGTTACCAGCTCACTACTGAGGACGTGGTCACTGCCATCAAGTCCCAGAATGCCCAGGTGGCGGTCGGCCAGCTCGGCGGCACGCCGTCCGTCGACAAGCAGGCGCTTAACGCCACCATTAACGCCCAGTCGCAACTGCAGACGCCGGAACAGTTCAAGCAAATCACCCTGCGGGTCAATCAGGACGGTTCGCTGGTGACGCTGGGCGATGTCTCCACCATCGAGCTGGGCGGCGAAAACTATGACTTCCTCAGTCGTTATAACGGCATGCAGGCCGCCGGCATGAACATCAAGCTGGCTTCCGGCGCCAACGAGCTGCAGACCGATCAGTTGGTGAAGGACAAAATCGCCGAGCTGTCGCAGTATTTCCCGCACGGGCTGGAGGCGAAGGTTGCCTATGAAACCACCCCGTTCGTTAAGGCCTCCATCAAAGACGTGGTGAAAACCTTGCTGGAAGCCATTGTGCTGGTGTTCCTGGTGATGTACCTGTTCTTGCAGAACTTTCGCGCCACGCTGATCCCCACTATCGCCGTGCCGGTCGTATTGCTGGGCACCTTCGCCATTCTTTCCGCCTTCGGATTCAGCATCAACACCCTGACCATGTTCGCCATGGTGCTGGCGATCGGCCTGCTGGTGGATGACGCCATCGTGGTGGTGGAGAACGTCGAGCGGGTGATGAGCGAAGAGGGCCTGCCGCCGCGCGAGGCCACGCGTAAATCCATGGGGCAGATCCAGGGTGCGCTGGTCGGTATCGCCATGGTGCTGTCGGCGGTGTTTATCCCGATGGCATTCTTCGGCGGCACCACCGGCGCGATTTATCGCCAGTTCTCGATCACCATCGTGTCCTCCATGGTGCTATCGGTACTGGTGGCGATGATCCTGACCCCTGCCCTGTGCGCCACGCTGCTCAAGCCGCTCGCCAAGGGCCATCACCACGGCAAGCGCGGCTTCTTCGGCTGGTTCAACCGCATGTTCAATCGCAATGCCGATCGCTACGAGCGCGGCGTGGCGCGCGTGCTGCATTTCAGCTTGCGTTATATGGCGATTTATCTGCTGCTGCTCGCCGGCATGGCGCTGCTGTTCATCAAGCTACCGAGCTCGTTTCTGCCGCAGGAAGACCGCGGGGTATTCACCGTACAGGTGCAATTGCCGCCGGGTTCAACTCTGCAACAGACCGCCAAGGTGGTGGAAAAAGTCGAGCACTACTTCCTGACCAAAGAAAAGCAGGATGTGCTGTCGGTGTTCTCCACCATCGGTGCCGGGCCGGGCGGTAACGGGCAGAACGTGGCGCGCATGTTTATCCGTTTGAAAGACTGGGATCTGCGCACTTCCGGCGCCAATACCTCTTTCGATATCATCGATCGCGCCACCCATGCGTTCAGCAAGATTAACGAGGCGCGGGTGATTGCCAGCAGCCCACCGGCGATTACCGGCCTGGGCAACTCCGCCGGCTTCGATATGGAGCTGGAAGACCACGCCGGGCTGGGCCACGCCAAGCTGATGGCGGCGCGCGACCAACTTCTGCAACTGGCGGGGGACAACCCGCTGCTGGCTCGCGTTCGCCATAACGGCCTGGACGACAGCCCGCAGTTGCAAATCAATATTGATCAACGCAAGGCGCAGGCGCTCGGCGTGGCCGTCGATGACATCAACAACACGCTGTCCACCGCCTGGGGCTCGACCTATGTCAACGACTTTGTCGATCGCGGCCGGGTGAAAAAGGTGTACGTGCAGGCCGCCGCGCCGTTCCGCATGCTGCCTGGCGATATCGACAAATGGTATGTGCGCAACGGCGCAGGCGGCATGGTGCCGTTCTCGGCCTTCTCGACCTCACATTGGGAATATGGCTCCCCGCGCCTGGAGCGTTACAACGGCAGCTCGGCGGTGGAGATCGTCGGCGAGGCGGCGGAAGGCGTCAGCACCGGCACCGCCATGGCCGAAATGGAGAAAATCGTCAGCCAACTGCCGACCGGCTTCGGCCTGGAATGGACCGCCATGTCCTATCAGGAACGGCTCTCCGGCTCGCAGGCACCTGCGCTGTACGCTATCTCGCTGCTGGTGGTGTTCCTGTGTCTGGCTGCGCTGTACGAGAGTTGGTCAATTCCGTTCTCGGTGATGCTGGTGGTGCCGCTCGGGGTGATTGGCGCCGTCGCCGCGACCTGGCTGCGCGGGCTGGAGAATGACGTTTACTTCCAGGTTGGGTTGCTGACCATCATCGGGTTGTCGGCGAAGAACGCCATTCTGATCGTCGAATTCGCCAACGAGCTGAATCACAAAGGGCAGGATTTGATGTCCGCCACGCTGGAAGCCTCACGCATGCGCCTGCGGCCGATTTTGATGACCTCGCTGGCCTTTATCTTCGGCGTATTGCCGATGACCATCAGCAGCGGTGCCGGCTCCGGCAGCCAGCATGCGGTCGGCACCGGGGTCATGGGCGGCATGATATCCGCCACCCTGCTGGCGATCTTCTTCGTGCCGCTGTTCTTTGTGCTGGTGAGGCGCCGCTTCCCGGGTAAACCCTTGCCGGTAGCAAACGCGGAAAACGCCGAATAGCAGACATAAAAAAGCAGCATCGGCACACCGATGCTGCTTTTATCTTGAACGAGAATGTCGTTCCCAAGGTGTTTTCAAATACCGACAAATAAACCATACCCTATACCCTATGAATTTCACGTTGCGGCTAGGCGGCCAGCTTGCTCATCTCCAGGCGCTTACTCCGGTAAGTAACTGGGGTGAGCCAGTGCAGCCAACAACGCTGCAATTTGAAATGCGACGGGTATTCAGTTTCAGCGCAGTGTCAGTTACCTAACATCTCATCGATGAAGTCTTTCCAGTTTCCTAATTCACGATCAACCATAATACTTTACAACCTCAATTATTAGACGAAGCGAATTCTACGCCTGTTTTTTGAGCAAGTGAAGCCTTTCGGGAACGATGCCGGCCACGGAAACCGGGGTTGGCGCACATTTTCGTATTAATCCTACCCCAGGGCATTTCGGCATATTCCCCGTTGCGATAAGCGTCATCGCTACCGCGTGCAGAAAGCATAAAAGCCGGTGCTGCGCCGCAAAATACCGACCGCTACCGGCAAGCGGCCAGATCAATCGCTCAAAAGCGTTTAGAAGTCCACGCGCAAGCCAAGGTTGTAGCGGCGTCCTTCAAGCTGTGGATATTCGCCCCAACTGGTGGTGCGCTTAGGGGCGGTATCGAAAATGTTATACACGCCGGCCATCACCTGAGTGTGCTTGTCCAGGCGGTAAATGACCCCGGCGTCCAACAGAGCATAAGCGCCATAACGGGTATGGTCGCCGGTATCCTCGTTGCGGCTGCGATAATTGACTTTGGACCACAGGTCCAGCGCCGAAGCCGCCGCCCACTTAACGGATAAGTTGGCCATGTGTTTCGGGAAGTCATTCAGCGCATAACCCTTGTTGACGCCGTTTTTCTGCTCGCTTTTGTTGAAGGTGTAGTTGGCGTTGAAGTTCAGCCGATCCGTGGCCTGCCAATCCGCATTGAGCTCCACGCCGTAAACATTGGCCTTGCCGATATTGAAATATTTATCAATGGATTCAGCGCTGTAACCGTTAACCACGCAAGGGGTATTCTCGCTCGCCTCGCAGATATTGACTTCAGCAATCTTGTCCTTGAAATCGGTATAAAATACCGTGCCGTCCAAAGACAGATCGCGGTTGTTATTCCAGTACAGCCCCAGTTCGGTATTCAGGCTGGTTTCTGGCTTCAGCTCGCTGTTGCCTACCGACAGGTAAGGGTAAGGCGGGTTGCTGCCACGCGGGGTGATGAATTGATCCGAATTTTCCCGCAGCGACGGTTTTTTATAGCCGGAAGAGACCCCGCCCTTGAGCGCCCAGGCTTCGTCCAGCATCCAGTTGCCGTAAAGTTTCGGGCTGATGTGGGTGCCGAAATAATTATCTCGGTCCATGCGCGCCGAGGTGGTCAGCGAGAAGTCATCGATGTTCCACTGCCCTTCGGCGAACAGCGCCCAACTGTCACGCGAAATTTTCGTCACCGGGTCGATGCCCGGCGCCCGTTTGTTGTCGGCGTAGAAGTCGTCATTGAGCGTTTCGCGGCTGTAGTTGCCGCCGAGAGTCAGGTTGTGCTCGCCGAGACTCAGTTTGGCCTGGCTGTTCAGAACGTAATTCTCGGTCTGAATATGCTGCGGCGCCAGTTGGGCGCTGTGGTAGGTGGATTCGCCTTTCTCATACTGGAAATAGCTGGTGGTGGCGACGGTATCTTCCGCATACCAGCCCGAGTGGGTCAGGCTGAGTGCGTCGCGATCGAAGTCCCATCCCCAGGGCGTGCCGCCGCCTTTGGCCGAGCGACTGCGCTTTTTCTCCCCTTTGGCGAGGTTCAGGTCGAACAGGTTGGTTTCGTTGGCGGCAAAGCCCAACGTCATGTCGAGGGACTTTTTGTTGTTCTTGCTGAAAGCGTTGGGTTTTTCATCTTCGCGGCGATCGAGATAATCTGCCGAAAGATTGAGTCCCAGCACGTCAGGCACCAGCGGTCCCATCAGGAACAGGTTGGCCTGCTGGGTATTGCCGAAATCCTGATGTTGCTGCAGGAAACTGTTACCGGCAATGGACCCTATCCATTCCCGCACGCCAAACGGCTTTTTGGTGATCACGTTGACCACGCCGCCAATGGAGTCGGAGCCATACAACGAGGACATCGGGCCGCGGATCACCTCAATGCGTTCAATGGCGGCCAAGGGCGGCAAAAAGCCGGCTTCGGTACCGATATTCTGGCCATACGGGCGCGACTCACCGGTATTTTGTTTGATGCTGTTCACCATGAACGAGGTGTAACTCGAGTCCATGCCGCGGATCATGATATCCCCTGAAACCTCGCTGCCGGCACCGCTGCTGACGAACACCCCAGAGACATCCTGCACCGCTTCGGCGACATCGCGGCTGTTTTGCTTTTCGAAAGATTTTTTATCGATAACCGAGATACTGGCGGGCGCATATTTCTTGTTCTGTTTGAACCCGGAGGCCGTAACCACCAGTTGGTCTTCCTGCGAAGCGCTATTTTCCTTCTCGGCCCCCTCTTCCTGCGCGTAAACCTGAGGCGCGCCCATCAATGCCAGAGCAATGACCGTCGCGATGCTGGAGCGTTTTCCCATGGATTGTTGATAAATCATCACTGTTCCTAATCGAGCCTGTTTCCGGTTGGTGTTGTAGCTCACAAAGCGCCCAATGCGGCAAACGTAGAGCGCGGGCGCGGCCTTGACCGCCACTGCGCACGGCGCTGTACCCACTTCTGAATGTTGTATTTTTATTTACAGTTCTTAACAAAAGCCGGGCGAATATAGCGGATATCTGCCAGCAATAAAAACGAAATGAAAATCATTACAATGAATAAACAAGCAGAAAAAAGGCGTAACAAACAGAACAAAAAATTCGATCATTTAAATAAACACGTTTTATTTCAATAAGTAAAACAAAATCAGATCAATGATTAATTAAATGATATTGATATTAATTATCAATATCATTAGCATCAACAAATCGTAAATTGATGTAAAGGAATGTCTATGTCGATGCACCTGATCGCCCCAACCAAAGGTTTTTCTCTCAGCGCCCTGACGTCTGCCCTGCTGCTGTGGTCTTGCTCAACGCTGGCTGCCGAACTGCCCGAAAGTCATTTTCAGACCAAACCGGTAGGATATGGCCTGTACGAATTGGCTTTTGACGGCGAAAACAACACCCTGTTTGCCGCCTCTACGCCGTCATTCGCCAAAGGGAAAAACACCGGTATCGTCTATCGGGTCAACCCGGCCACACTGGCCACCGACGCCAATATTCAGACCCAACGCCGCGCCTTCGCCACCGCGTTGGATGAACAACGGCATCTGCTGTATATCGGCAATACCGTGGACGGATCGGTGACGGTGATCGACACCCAGATAGGCAAAGAACTCGCCACCATTCAGCTCGATGAAAGCGTGAAAGAAGACCAGTTCACGCCAACGCGCGAGATGGTGCTCGATAAGAAAAACCAGCGTTTGTATGTCTCCGGCACCGCGAAAAAAGGCGTGTTGTGGGTTATCGATACCGCCAATCGGAAGAAAATCGCCACCCTGAGCAACATGGGCGAATACCCTACCGGCATGGCGCTGGACAGCGAACGTGGCCGCCTCTACTGCGTCAACGGCGGTGGCGAACTGATCACCCTGGACACCGCCAGCCACAAAATCCTGAAACGCGTGGTGGTTGAACCCGCCAAGAAACACTTCTTCCTCAACATCAATCTGGACAGCAAAACCGGCCGCGCTTTCATCACCGATCCCGATCTGCCGAAGGTGCTGGTTGTCGATGTGAATAGCGGGAAAATCCTGCACCAGATTGACGTGATCAATTCCCTGGCGGTGTTGTTCAACCCGGCGCGCAATGAGATCTACATCAGCCACCGTGAAGCCAAGCGCATCAGCATCGTTGACAGCAACAGCTACCAGGTGAAAAACAGCATCACTACCACCGCCTTGCCCAATAGCCTCGCGCTGTCCGCAGACGGCAATACGCTCTTCGCCAGCATCAAGCAGTCCAAAGAAGAGATGGAGAAGAAGCAGGACTATCTGATTAAGATCAACCTTGGCGGACTGTGAGACTTATCCATGACTAGTTTTATGATTCGCCTTTCCGGGGGAGCGCTGCTGTGCCTCCCGGTCATGGTTGCACAAGCGGCGGATACCGAGCGGACCGCCCGCACTCAGAAAGAAGATACCCTTGAGGTGGTCGCCTCGCCCTTTAGCGATGACGGCAGCACCGAGAACACCGGCTCCTATACCACCAAACAGATGACCACGGCGACCGGGTTGCCGCTGAGCATCAAGGATACGCCGCAGTCGGTCTCGGTGATAACTCGCCAGCAAATGGACGATCTCAACGCGACGTCGCTGAAGGAAATCCTGCGCTGGTCCACCGGGGTCAGCGAAAGCAATTACGATAGCGAACGCTCCTCGTTCAACTACCGTGGTTTCAGCGTTGATAACTACCAATACGATGGCGTCCCCACCTTCTTTGACTCCGGCTATTCCGGCGGAGAATCGGAGATTGACGCAATCACGCTGGATCACGTGGAGATTGTCAGGGGCGCTGCGGGTTTGCTGAACGGTAACGGTAATCCGGGCGCCGCCATCAACCTGGTCAGAAAGAAAGCCTCCAGCCTTTCACCTTTTGCCCGAGCCGAACTTTCCGCAGGTTCCTGGGACCGCTACCGGACCACGGTTGATGTCGGGACGCCGCTCAATGACGAAGGCACCGTCAGAGTACGTATCGCCGCGGCCGGCGAACGCGGCCGATCCTTTATGGAACGGCATCAGGAGCGCAAAGGCACCGTCTACGGCACGCTGGAGGCCGATCTGAGCAGCAATACCCTGCTGCGCCTGGGGGCCGATTATCAGCAAAACAGGCCGAAAACCTCCACCTGGGGCGGCGCTTTGCCGACAGGCTGGTTCAGCGACGGCAGTGAAATTAACTGGGATCGGCACTATAACGGCGCCTCTGACTGGTCAAGCTGGGATACCACCCTGACCACTCAGTTCGCCACTCTGGAACATGAGTTCGATAACGACTGGAAAGGCGTGGTCAACTATACCCACAGCCGCCAGGCGTTCGATGCCAAAATGGCGATGAGCCTCGGCGGGCTGATCGATCCGGCAACCTGGGCGGTACAACCTTCAAACCCTTATGCCGGGCGCTATGAAGGCTACCGTGATCAACATGCGATAGACATGAAGTTGAACGGTGACTTCACCCTGCTGGGCCGCAGCCACAAATTTGTGGTGGGTAACTCTTCCGCCTGGCAGCACAGTTACAGCACCTATCGCAGCGCCACTTACTCGCAGCAGTTCAGCGGTAGCCTGCGAGATTGGAACGGCGGCCAGGGCGAGCCTGAGTGGTCGGATAAAATGCCGCAAATGGATTACCGCACGCGGCAGATCGGCGTTTACGGCAGCGCCGATTTCTCGCTGACGGATCGGCTGGATCTGGTGCTCGGCGCCCGTTTCAACAGCTTTAAAAACACCACGACCACCACCGCGAACAAGGTCACTCCGTTCGTGGGAACCGTCTATAAGCTGACCGAACAGGTTTCCGCCTATGCCAGCTACACCGACATATTCAAGGATCAAAACCTGCTCGATAGCAGCGGCCACTACCTGGCGCCAATTGAAGGGGTGAATAAAGAGGTGGGTATCAAGGCCGCGCTGCTGGATGACCGGCTCAACGTTTCGCTGTCGGCGTTCCGCATCACGCAGGACAACCTTGGGGTGCAGGACGAGAACGCCGGCGATCCGAACTCGCTGGAACAGACCTATCATGAGAGCCAGGGCGCGACCAGCAAAGGGGTTGAGTTCGAACTGAGCGGTGAACTGGCGCAGGGCTGGAACGCCCAGCTCGGCATCACCCATTTCTCACTGAAAGACAAGGACAAGGTTAATCTCAACACCGAGCAGCCACGTACCCGCATCAACCTGTTCACCACCTATCAGCTGACGGGCGCTCTGCGCGATCTGACGCTGGGCGGCGGCGCACGCTGGCAGAGCAGCATTTACGCCAACGTCACCGGGGCCAACAACGGCGAGTTTGTGGACCGCAAGGCCGAGCAAGGATCTTATGTCCTGTTCGATGCGATGGCACGTTACAAACTCACCCCGCAGACCTCAGTGCAGCTTAACCTGAACAACGTTTTTGACGAGAAATACTACTCGCAGGCGAATTTCTACAGCACCCGCAACTATGGCGATCCGCGTAATCTGATGCTGACGCTGAAGCACGAGTTCTGATCGTCCTGCCCTAAAAAACCGGCCCCGGATAACGGGGCCGACCACGTTCTGATGCCTATATTTCTTGTAGGATGAATTCTTCCGTAGTAGCGTGCCAAGGGGAGAAAATCCTCCACTTTTCTGAGGCCATAACATGTCCCCTACGCTGACTATCGAACAATTGAAACAGCTGGGCCGCTATCAGGAAGCGACCGAACTGGCACAGCAACAGTTGCTGCAAAAACCGGAAGAGGCCGCGCTGCACTACCAATTGGCCTGCCTGTACGACGTACAAGGTTTTGAGCAGCAGGCGATCCCCTGCTACCTCTCCGCACTGGCTCGCACTCTGCCGGCGGCCCAGCGGCAGGAGGCCTGGCTTGGTCTGGGCAGCACCTACCGCGCACTCGGGCTGTATCAGCAATCGCTGGCCGCCTTCGACAATGGGCTGGCCGAGTTCCCGCAGGCCAAAGAGCTCACCCTGTTCCGCGCCATGACGCTGTACAACCTGGGGGAAACCAAACAGGCGGTGGCCGATCTGTTGCTTCTGTTGGCGGAAACCTCCTCGTATCGCGACATCAGCAGCTATCAGCGCGCTATCCGTCAATACGCCGCCGATCTGGACCGCATCGGCTAGGAGAGAAGCATGGAGATGGTGACCGACCCAAACCGCTACCGCATCGACTGGTCGCAATTGGCCGCGTTGTTGGCCGCCGCCGGGCTGGGCCAGCGTGATCCGCATCAGCTGCAGCGCGTTTATCAGCACAGCCAGTTTTGCTATTGGGGATACCTCGACGGCGAACTGGTGGCCACCGCCCACGCCATCAGCGACATGACCTCGGTCGCTTACCTGGCCGACGTGGCTATCCATCCCCACTATCAGGGCCGCGGTCTGGGCAGGCTGCTGATGGATCGGGTGATGCAGGATTTGGCGCCGCTCGGTAAAGTGTTTATCTATTCGGTACCCGACAAACTGGAATTCTATAAAAAGTACCACTTCCGCGAGCTGACTACCGGCATGGTCTATGCCGATGGCCCGGCGTTGGATCGCCTGCAACAAAATGGCTATGTGCGCTAAAAAAAGGGAAACCCAGAGTGATTATTGAGAATAAACTTTCTCCGCAAGACTGTGCGGGCATGGGCGATATCCGCGCGGAAATCGACATGCTGGACGAACACATCATTAAACTGATCGCCCAGCGCTTTGCCTACGTGAAGGCCGCCGCCAAATTCAAAACCAGTCCCGATGCGGTGCGGGCCAAAGAGCGCTTCGAAGCCATGCTGCAACAAAGAAGAGCCTGGGCCGATGAACAGGGCTTAAGCCCAGAAGTGATAGAAAAAATGTATCGCGACCTGGTTAATTATTTTATTGGCGAAGAGATGAAACACTGGTCGCGTGAAAACGGCGAAAAGTGAACGCAAGGGGAAATAGCGGCAAATGTCTGACTCATCCTGGCTTATCGAAACCGAGCTGAAAAGCAAAACCGTCAGCCTGATCCCGCTGCGCAAAGAACATGCGGCGGCGCTGGTGGAGGCGGCCGCTGATGGGCGCCTCTGGGAACTTTGGTTTACTTCGGCGCCCAACGAAAACACCGTCGATGATTATGTCGGTTTCGCCCTGAGCGAACAGACCGCCGGGCGGGCACTGCCGTTTGTCGTGGTGCATAACGACACGCAAAAGATTGTCGGCACCACCCGCATTTGCAATGCCGATGGGCACAACCGCCGCGTTGAAATTGGCTATACCTGGTACGCCAAAAGCCATCAGAGAACCGCCGTCAACACCGAGTGCAAACGCCTGCTGCTCGGTTATGCGTTCGAAGCGCTGGCGGTGATTGCCGTTGAGTTTCGCACCCACTGGCACAATCACGCATCGAGAACGGCTATCGCGCGTTTGGGCGCCAAGCAAGACGGCGTGCTGAGAAACCACCAGAAAAATGCGGATGGCAGCTATCGCGATACGGTGGTTTTCTCGATCATCGACCATGAATGGCCAATGGTTAAAAAAAGCCTGGAGTATAAATTACGCCAGACCAGGGAGTGATTGCCGCGGGTCAGCTCATAAGGTCTTCGACATAAAAATTCGGCTGGTGCCTGCCGGTAGGCAAGGCACTTCGCCAAAGCGCGTCCAACCGTTCAGTTCATAAAACCTCGGTGCCTGGAAGCTGATGGTGTACAGCACTGCGGAAACGCACCCCCTGCGGCGCCCTTCCAGCTCGAAGCGGCGCAGCAGTTCGCTGCCCAGGCCAGCCCCCCGCATTGATTCAGGCAGATAAAACAAATCCACAAACAGCAAGCCCAGCGAAGAGCGCCCGGTAATGCCGCCAAGCACCTCACCGCTGCTCGGGTCTTTCACCGTCACCGCCAGCGGGCGACGATCGCTGCTGCCGGTCACCTCATCGTTATACTGATTCAGCCCTTCCGCGATCAGCGCTTCTATTTTATCGACGGCGTACTCGGTGGTTTCGATACGGTATTTTTCCACATTACTCTCTCCGATAGGATGGCAGGTTGCCGCATTCAGATTAGCAAACATTTGCCACACTGAATGCGGCCTGAATTTTTTCGCCCTTTCCCTGGCTTTCGGACCATTGTACGGTGGAACTCCCCGCCATTTTTCGGCATGCTGGGCGCTGGTTTTCATTTTACCGCCACGGCGGTTTACCACTGGCGCCATGCCGGTGTTGGGTTGCAGAGAAGGTTCTTATTCCATGACGTTGACCATGTACGGCATCAAAAATTGTGACACCATCAAAAAAGCGCGCCGCTGGCTGGAAGAGCAAGGCGTGACTTATCAATTTCATGACTACCGCGCCGACGGGCTGGATGAACAGCAGTTGCGCGGGTTCGTCGAACGTCTGGGCTGGGAACCGCTGCTGAATACCCGCGGCACCACCTGGCGCAAGCTGGATGAAGCGCAGCGCAACGCCTGCGACAATGCCGATGCGGCCATCGCGCTGATGCTGGCGCAGCCGGCAATCATCAAACGCCCGCTGCTGGACGACGGCAAGGGGCACGCCCTGCTCGGCTTCAGCGCCGAAGGTTACCAGCAATTTATTTCTGAGGTAACAGCATGATTTGCCCGGTTATCGAACTGGCTCAACAGCTCATCAAACGCCCGTCCCTCAGCCCGCACGATGAAGGCTGCCAGGCGCTGATGATTGAACGTCTGGAAGCGATTGGTTTTACCGTTGAGCCGATGCACTTCGGCGACACCCTGAACTTCTGGGCCTGGCGCGGCGAAGGGCAAACGCTGGCGTTTGCCGGCCACACCGACGTGGTGCCGACCGGCGATGAAAAACGCTGGGACAACCCGCCGTTTGAACCCACCATTCGCGACGGCATGCTGTATGGCCGCGGCGCGGCGGACATGAAAGGTTCGCTGGCGGCGATGGTGGTGGCGGCGGAGCGCTTTGTGGCGGCCAACCCGTACCATCAGGGCCGCCTGGCGTTCCTGATCACCTCCGACGAAGAGGCCAGTGCCACTCACGGCACGGTGAAAGTGGTAGAAGCGCTGATGGCGCGCAACGAGCGCCTGGATTATTGCCTGGTCGGCGAGCCGTCCAGCACCGAACGCGTCGGCGACGTGGTGAAAAACGGCCGCCGCGGTTCGATCACCGCTAACCTGCACATTCACGGCATTCAAGGCCACGTCGCCTATCCGCACCTGGCGGATAACCCTGTGCATCGCGCCATGCCTGCGCTCAATGAGTTGGTGGCGACCGAATGGGATCGCGGCAATGAATTCTTCCCACCGACCAGCATGCAGATCGCCAACGTGCAGGCCGGTACCGGCAGCAACAACGTGATCCCGGGCGACCTGTTCGTCCAGTTCAACTTCCGTTTCAGCACCGAGTCAACCGACGCGACGATAAAACAGCGCGTGGAAGAGTTGCTGGAGCGGCATCAGCTGAACTACAGCATCGAATGGCGTTTGTCCGGCCAGCCGTTCCTGACCGCGCGCGGTGCGCTGGTGGACGCGGTGGTTAATGCCGTCGAACACTATTCTGAACTGACGCCGCAGTTGCTGACCACTGGCGGTACCTCAGACGGCCGCTTTATCGCCCAAATGGGGGCGCAGGTGGTCGAGCTGGGGCCGGTCAACGCGACCATCCACAAGGTCAATGAATGCGTGCACGCCGCCGATTTGCAGCTGCTGAGCCGCATGTATCAGCGCATCATGGAGCAGTTGGTCGCATGATCACGCCAACCATGCTCACCGGGCTCTCGACCGATCATCTGGCGCCGCTGAGCGGCAACCATCGCCTGCAGCCCGCGGCGGTGACCGCGTTCCTCGCCATGCAGCAGGCCGCGTTGGCGGCCGGGTTCGATCTGCAGCCCGCCAGCACATTTCGTGATTTCGATCGGCAACTGGCGATCTGGAATGGCAAATTCTGCGGCGAGCGCCCAGTATTAGATAAAGACAGTCGACCACTCGACATCGAGCCGCTGTCCGCCGCCGAGCGCTGCGAAGCAATCCTGCGCTGGTCCGCCCTGCCGGGCGCCAGCCGCCATCACTGGGGCAGCGATCTGGACGTGTACGACCCTTCTTTGTTACCGGAAGGGCAAAAGCTGCAACTGGAGCCGTGGGAATATGAGGAAGGCGGTTACTTTTATCCGCTCAATCAGTGGATGACGGAACATATGGCAGAATTTGGCTTTTACCGCCCGTTCACCGAAGACGGCGACGGCGTGGCGGTAGAACCCTGGCATCTGAGCTACCGGCCGCTGGCGCAGGAAGCCGAGCATCTGCTGACGCCAGCGCTGCTGCTGGCCGCCTGGCAAAATAAGGACGTTGCCGGTGCCGAATGGCTTGAACGCCATCTGCCCGCGATATTTTCACGTTTTATACGCAGTGAAGGAAAGGAGTAAACATGCAATGGTTAGCTGACTACTGGTGGATTATCCTGCTGATTTTAGCCGGGATGATCATCAGCGGGATCAAAGAGCTGCGTCGCGTCGACGTAAAACGTTACCTCGCCGATAAGCCGGAATTGCCGCCACACCGCGATAATAACGCCCAGTGGGACGACGAAGACGACAACTGGCCGAAGAAAAAACCTTAACCGCCTGTGTGCGCCGTCCCCCGAGGGCGGCGCTTCATTTTCGCCTCTTTCCCGCAGAAAAAAGAATCGACTTCTCAAAAAATTGCCTCTAGATTTAACCCTAATTGGTTAACGTGATGGTCATCACACTCCCAGCAGTTAAAACGGTCTGAATACAGACGGGGGTTAACCAAAGCACCACCCTCCACGGTAACGGCTACAGCATGGCATCAGCAGACTGATGTGACCCGATTTCAGATTCCCCTATTCTGAGGCTCGAGCTTATGGCTATTAATATTGCGCTAAACCACGTTACCGAATACCGCTACGACCGACGCATCAACCTGGGTCCCCAAGTCATACGCCTGCGCCCTGCCGCACACAGCCGCACCTCTATTCTGGCTTATTCACTGAAAGTGACCCCGGAAAATCACTTTATCAACTGGCAGCAGGATCCTAACGGCAACTACCTGGCCAGGTTGGTGTTCCCGGAAAAAACCGACCACTTCCGCGTGGAAGTGGATATGCGGGTTGAAATGTCAGTGATTAACCCCTTCGATTTCTTCCTGGAGCCGCAGGCGGAACATATTCCGTTTTGCTATTCGGAAGAGCAGAAAATCGAACTGGCGCCCTATCTGCACTGCCAGCCGCTGACCCCCGAGCTGGAAAGCTACCTGAGCAGCATCCCCGATGAAGCCCAGCGCAGCGCGGAATTCCTGGTGGCGATCAACCAGCAATTGCAGCAGCACATCGGTTACACCATCCGCATGGAGCCTGGCGTGCAGACGCCGGAAGAGACGCTGACCCTGCGCAGCGGTTCGTGTCGCGATTCCGCCTGGCTGTTGGTGCAGATCCTGCGCAACCTTGGTCTGGCCGCTCGCTTCGTGTCCGGTTATCTGATTCAACTGACGCCGGACGTCAAATCGCTGGATGGCCCGTCGGGGCCGGAGGAAGACTTCACCGATCTGCACGCCTGGACTGAGGTTTACCTGCCCGGTGCCGGTTGGATTGGCCTGGATCCCACCTCCGGGTTATTTGCCGGTGAAGGGCACATTCCGCTGGCTTGCACGCCGGAACCTTCCAGCGCCGCCCCCATCAGCGGCGCGATTGATGAGTGCGAATGCGAATTTGAGCACCTGATGGCCGTCGCCCGCGTGGACGAAGTGCCGCGCGTGACCAAACCCTATAGCGAGGAACAATGGCAGGCCATCGACGCGCTCGGTTATCAGATTGACAGCGATTTGCAGGCCAACGGCGTTCATCTGACGATGGGCGGCGAGCCGACGTTCGTCGCCGTCGACGATCCTGACGGCGATGAATGGAATACCGACGCTCTGGGGCCAACCAAGCGCCTGCGTGCTGCCGAGCTGTTCCAGCGTATGCGTGAGCGCTACGCCCCCGCCGGGCTGGTGCATTTTGGTCAGGGCAAATGGTACCCCGGCGAGCAACTGCCGCGCTGGTCGCTCAACTGCTTCTGGCGTCGGGACGGCGAGCCGCTGGCCGATCCGGCCATGTTTGCCGATGAACGCGAACCTTCTGCGGTCACCACCGGGCAGGCGGCGGATTTCCTGCAACGCGTCGCGCAGTATCTGGAGGTTTCCGGCCAACATATCTTCCCGGCTTATGAAGACCCGCTCTACTACCTGTGGCGCGAACGACGTCTGCCAGACAATGTCGACCCGTCTGACTCCCGGCTGGAAGATCCGCTGGAGCGGGCGCGGTTGCACAAGGTGTTTGAACAAGGTCTGGGGGCTATCATCGGCCAGGTTCTGCCACTGGCCAGAGAAGAGAACCAGCCGTGGCAAAGCGGCTCCTGGTTCCTGCGCAGCGAGCACTGCTACCTGCTGCCGGGGGATTCACCGCTGGGTTACCGTTTGCCGCTGGATTCCCAACCCTGGGTGCATAAAAGCGACTATCCCTACATTCACAGCGCCGATCCGCATCAGTCTTTCCCGACGCTGCCGGCCTATCGCCAACTGCTGCAACCGCATTCATCTGCAGCCGACCATGCCCAACTTCAGCCGGTAACCCAGCGCCCGGAGCAAAAACAGTCAGCGGACTGGATTGCCCGTACTGCGTTGTGCGCCGAGCCGCGCAACGGTATTCTTTATCTGTTCATGCCGCCGACGCGCACGCTGGAAGATTACCTGCAGGTGGTGGAGGCCATTGAGGCCACCTCGCTCTCAATGGGTATTCCGGTGGTGCTGGAAGGTTACGAACCGCCTTCTGACCCGCGTCTGACCTGTTTTCGCATCACCCCCGATCCCGGCGTCATCGAAGTCAACATTCAGCCGGCGGCCAGTTGGGGCGAACTGGTGGAGCAGACCACCTTCCTGTACGACGCCGCACGCCAGTCGCGCCTGACTACCGAAAAGTTCATGATCGATGGCCGCCATACCGGCACCGGCGGCGGCAACCATATGGTGATGGGCGGCGCCACCCCGGCGGAAAGCCCGTTCCTGCGCCGCCCGGACGTGCTGCGCAGCCTGATCGGTTATTGGCATAACCACCCGTCGCTTTCCTATCTGTTCTCCGGCCTGTTTATCGGCCCGACCAGCCAGGCACCGCGCATTGACGAGGCGCGTAACGACTCGGTTTATGAAATGGAAATTGCCTTTAGCCGCTTCCCGGAGGCGGGCGAGGAAGCGCAACCCTGGCTTATCGACCGTCTGCTGCGCAACCTGCTGATCGACTCCAGCGGCAATACCCACCGGGCGGAGTTCTGCATCGACAAGCTCTATTCGCCGGATGGCCCCAGCGGCCGCCTTGGGCTGCTGGAACTGCGCGCTTTTGAAATGCCGCCGCATGCCCGGATGTCGCTCACCCAACAGCTATTGCTGCGGGCGTTGCTGGCCCGTTTCTGGCAGCAACCTTATCAACCGGAGCGGCTGCGCCGTTGGGGCACCGAACTGCACGATCGCTTCATGCTGCCGCACTTTGTGCGCCAGGACTTTAACGACGTACTCGCCGAACTGCGTGAATTTGGCTACCCGTTTGAAGCCACCTGGTTCGACGCACACTTCGCCTTCCGCTTCCCGCAGCATGGCGAATTCTCCGCCGACGGCGTCCAGGTGCAAATCGATCATGCACTGGAACCCTGGCATGTGATGGGCGAAGAAGGTGCAAGCGGCGGAACCGTGCGCTATGTTGACTCATCCGTCGAGCGTCTGCAGATCAGAGTCACCGGGTTTAATGACGATCGCCACCAGGTGACCGTCAACGGCCACCCGGTGCCGCTGCAACCCACCGGCAACGTCGGCGAGGCGGTCGGCGCCGTTCGCTACCGGGCATGGCAACCCGCAGCCAGCCTGCATCCCACCATTGGTGTACACGCGCCGCTGACCGTGGAACTGGTGGATACCTGGATGCAACGTTCGCTGGGCGGCTGCCAATACCACGTCGCCCATCCGGGTGGACGCAGCCACGATACCCACCCGATCAATGCCTATGAGGCGGAGGGCCGCAGGCTGGCGCGTTTCTTGCAGATGGGTCATACGCCTGGAAAGTTAACCATCGAACCCCAGACGCGCAATCCGAACTTCCCGTTCACGCTCGATTTGCGCTGGAAATAAACGTTCGATACAGGAAGGGCGCAAGTCGGTACCAGGAAGGTGCCGGCCTGCGCCGCAAGGGAGCTGCCGTCGCAAGGCCTCATGGAAAACGGGAACGCAATGCCTATGCCGCAATCACTATTTACCCGCTATCGCCACTCGCAAGCACACTATGACGAGCTGTTTGCCGGCGAGGCAACCTTTCGCCCGCACTGGCAGCGTTTTGCCGCCGAGCTGGCCGCCTATCCGGACGAACAGCTGCAAAGCCGCCTCAACCACGTGGCGCGCCAGATTTTCGAAAACGGCGTCACCTACAACGTCTACGCCGATCCGCAAGGGGTTAAACGCCCCTGGGAACTGGACCTGTTGCCGCAGATTATTCCCCACGACGAATGGCAGCAGATAGAATCCGGCATTGTCCAGCGTGCGGAACTGATGAACCGTATTCTGGCCGACGTGTACGGCGAGCAGACCCTGCTGCGCGATGGCCTGCTGCCGCCTGCGCTGGTGCATGGGCATGCCGGCTTTTTGCGCCCGGCGCACGGCATTCGCTGCCCGGGCAACGTTTATCTGCATCTGTACGCCGTCGATCTGGCCCGTTCCGCCGATGGCCGCTGGTGGGCGCTGGCCGATCGCGCCCAGGCCCCTTCCGGCGCCGGCTACGCGCTGGAAAACCGCACGGTGATCTCCCGCGCCTTCCCGGAACAGTTCCGGGACCTGAAAGTACAGCGGCTGAATACCTTTTTCCGCACGCTGCAACAGAGCCTGCGCCACTGGGCACCGTTCGCCGCCGGTGATGGCGAAGCCCCGCACATCGTGGTGTTGACCCCCGGCCCTTACAATGAAACCTATTTCGAGCATGCCTATCTGGCGCGGCATCTGGGATTCCCGCTGGTAGAAGGCCAGGATCTGATGGTGTCCCAGGGGCGCGTCTGGCTGAAAACCCTGGATGGCCTGCAGCGTGTGCATGTGATTTTACGGCGGCAGGATGATGACTTCTGCGATCCGCTGGAGGCGCGCCCCGACTCTTCGCTGGGCATTCCGGGGCTGATCCAGGCGGCGCGAGAAGGCCAGGTGCTGATCGCCAATGCGCTCGGTTCCAGCCTGATTGAAACCGGCGCGCTGTACGGCTTTCTGCCAAACCTCAGCCAACAGATCCTCGGGCAACCGCTGCTGTTGCCTTCGGTCGCTTCCTGGTGGTGTGGGGAAAGCACCGCAAGGGAAACGGTGCTGGAAAACCTGCCTAACCTGATTGTCAAAGGCGCTTTCCCGCAGTTGCGCATCAGGACCTGCATCGCCGGCGATCTGAGCGCCACCGAGCTGGCTCAACTAAAGGAACGCATCCGCGCGCGCCCTTACAACTATGTCGCCCAGGAGTTGATCGGCCTGTCGCAGGCGCCGGGGCTGTCCCCGCGCCCGCCCTACCAGTTGCAAAACCATGCCACCTGCCTGCGGGTATTCGCCGTCGCCACCCCAGACGGCTACCGGGTGATGCCCGGCGGCCTGACCCGCATCTCCGGCCCCAACAGCCGCCAGATCGTGACCATGCAGCAGGGCGGCGGCAGCAAGGATACCTGGGTGCTGGCACCGCCTTCCGCGCCACCGCCGCGGCCCGGCGTGCTGAGGCAAGAGTTGCCGCCGACCGGCCACACGCTGTCCACGCGGGTGATTGAAAACTTGTTCTGGCTGGGCCGCTATACCGAACGCTGCGACAATATCGCTCGCCTGCTGCGTACCACCCTCACCCTGCGGCTCGACGAAGACGAAGGCAGCGAACAGCAGCATAAAGCCGTGATGGAGCTTTGCCTGCACTACGGTCTGCTGCCGAACGACGAAGCCTCTCCGCTGGAAGAACTGGCACCGCAACAGTTGAACACCCTGCTGCTGGAAGCGCTGTTCAACCCGGAAATTCCACAGGGGTTTGCCGGCACGTTGCAGCAACTGCTGCGTATCGGTTTTCAGTTGCGTGAGCGGCTTTCGCTGGACAACTGGCATATCCTCAACCGGCTGGCCAAGGATCTGGAACAGCGCCATCAGGCCCAGCGCTGGAACCTGGCGGAGGCGCTGGCGTTTCTCGATCAGGCGATCGGGCATATGATGGCGCTCTCCGGTTTTGCGCTGGACGGCATGACGCGTGACGTAGGCTGGCGCTTCCTCAGTATTGGCCGTCGGCTGGAACGCTTGCAGCAGGTGACGCATATGCTGACGCTGGTGCTGGACGATGACGAAGTGCGCAACGCCGGGCTTGAATGGTGGCTGGAGTTGTGCGACAGCACCATCACCTACCGCTCCAGTTATCCGCAACGGCCGGAGCTGGTCACCGCCCTGCCGCTGTTGTTGACCAGCCAGGAGAATCCGCGCTCGGTGATGTTCCTGCTGAAGGGGCTGGTGGAGTACCTGAAAAAACTGACCGACCAGTTCGGGCCTTTTACCGATCAGGCCATTTTCGATCTGCCGGAGAAAATTGCCGGCCTGGGTAACGCCGGGTTTGCCGGCGGCCCACACCCCTTGTCAGAATCGGTGTCGCAGTTGCAACTGGCGCTGGACCGGCTGTCCGATCAGATTGGCCTGCGCTTCTTCAACCATGGCCCCCACTACAGCACGGGAAACGACGAATGAGCCAAAGCCAAACTCAAACTGCCGGCCAATCTCTCACGCCCACCGACGGAAGCCGCTATAGCGTCAGTCACGTGACCGAATACCAATACAGCCTGCCGGTGCCGCATTCGCGCCAGTTGCTGCGGCTGTCGCCGCGCAATCTGGCCTGGCAACAGTGTCACGCTTCGCGGATCCAGGTAGATCCGCAGCCCGATGAATGGTTTGAACTGGACGATTTTTACGGCAACCACCTGGTGCAATTCGCCCTGCGAACGCCGCATACCCAACTGACCGTGCGGGTGGATTCGCAAGTGCTGGTCTTGCCGCACGCCGCACAATGGGTGGCGGAAAACAGCCTGTCCTGGGAGCGGGTACGCCAACAGTTGGCCAACGGGGGAACCGAGGTGTTGGATCCCATTCAATACCTGTTTCCTTCCACTTTTATTCCCATCGATAACGCACTGAGCCACTACGCCCTGCCGAGCTTTACCCCGGAACGGCCTCTGCTGTCGGCGTTGCTGGATTTTACCGGGCGCATTTTCAACGACTTTACCTTTGATCCGACGGCCACCACCATCGCCACGCCGGTAGAAACTCTGTTGCGGGAGAAGAAAGGGGTTTGTCAGGACTTTGCTCACCTGCAGATTGCCTGCCTGCGTTCGCTGGGGTTGGCGGCACGCTATGTCAGCGGCTATATCCTCACGCAGCCGCCGCCAGGGGAGGAGCGAATGATTGGCGCGGATGCCTCTCACGCCTGGGTGTCGGTTTATTGTCCGCCCTATGGCTGGGTAGATATCGATCCGACCAACAATGTGTTGGCCGATACCCAGCACATTACCGTGGCCTGGGGCCGCGATTTCGGCGATGTCAGCCCGATGCACGGCATTATTTTTGGCGGGGGCGCTCACCAGTTGGACGTTCAGGTTACGGTGATGCCGCAATGACAGCGGGCGCAGCATAGCCACGCCCGTCAGGGGAATATTAACGAAAGGCGATCAAATCGCCACGTTTGCCAAACAGCGCTTCATCCCAGTAGCGCTGCGGGATGTAGTAGTGCAACCGCTCGAGGGCGTTATTCATCATGCCCTGATTGATGCCGTGCCCGACGCCCTGCTCAACGTCCAGCGTGAAATCCACGCCGATGGCCTGCAACCGTTCCGCCGCCGCTTTGGCGTGCTGCACGGCGATCACCGCATCCTCTTCGCCGTGGATCAAATGCACGACGCTTTCGCCGAAGGCTTGATCCGGCAGGCTGGCAAAGCGCCCGCTGAAGGCCACCACGCGGCCGGCCAGTTTAGCCTCCGCTTTCAGGGCTTCCAGCGCCATGATAGATCCCTGAGAAAAACCGACCAACGCGGTACCGGCGTAACCGACGCCGCTCTGCTGTTGCCAGTAACGCACGGTTTCGACGAACTGCGGCATCACCTGTGCAATCCGCTCGGCGCGGTTCTCTTCAGTCACGCCCTGAACCGAAAACCACTGGCGGCCGTTGCCGTTATCGAAAGCCACCGGGCCGCCGATACTAACGACCTGCGCCTGCGGGAAATCTTTGGCGAAGTAGCTGCCGATCTCGCCCATTGCCACCGGGTTATCGCCGACACCGTGAAACAGCAAGATCAGCTGTACCGCCGGTGTTGCCGGGCTTTGGACAACGAAATGCTCATGTTTCATGGTGACTCCTCGTCTTCATCAGATGTCGCCCGGAGGTTCCGGGCCGTTGGCGTCTACTATACGCCGCTGAGAAATCAGGAAAATCGGGTTTTATTGAACAACATTGTCGATTTATTGCAATGATTGCGACTGAGCCCAGTTGCGCCAGCGCAGGCAGTGCTGCGCCTCCAACTGTTCGAGCGCCTGCGCCGCCTCCAGCCGCCAGTACCGCAGCAAGGCTTTTTGGCCGCTGAGGCCAAACTGCGTCACGCAGTCTGCCGTCGTCCTTTGCTGTTGCAGATGCCCACGCAGCGCGGGCAGCGGCAGGCCGCTCGCTAACAGTAAACGTTGCAGCGCACCCAGGCTGGCCTCCAGCGGCCGGTGGGCGAAGGAAAAACCGGCCAGTTCACGCCAGTCATCCTCACTCAGTTGCGTATCGCCGTCATCGCCGGTGATCTCCAGTTGCAGATCAACCCGTTGCTGCAACCAGCGCCAATCGCGCGCCAGGTGTTTATGCGCCGCATGCCGCAGCGCTTCCCCCTGCTCGCTCAACGCCAGGATGGCCATGGCGGCATAGCAGCCGCTGCTGGCCTCCGTCTTGCTGCCGATACGCACCAGTTCAAAACCGCAGGATTGCCAAAAACGCCACAGCGGTTCGGTGTAGCCAAAACTGACCGAAAGGAAATCCAGCCCCTGCGCCCGTTGACTCTGCTGCGCGATCAGACTGCGGGCAATGCCCTGTTGGCGCAGAGCGGGCAGCACCGCAATGCGGGTGATGCGGCGCGACCGCAACGTCGGCGCCCACCACTGGCCGCCATGCGCCGCCAGCGACTGAGCCACCAGGTTGCCGCGCGGCCGCCGTCGGCCCGCCCAGACCTCATGCGCCAGTTCGGCGCTCAGGCCCCCTTCATCCACCAGCCACAACGCGCCAACCACGTCGTCTTCCACCTGCGCCACGCCAAAGTGCATGCCGGGCGCATCCATCAGCCGCCGTAGATCGAACGGCGAGGTGCGGTAATGGGCGCTGCTCAGCAGAGCGTAAAAGCGCGTCAATCGTTGGGGATCGGCGCACAGCGCGCTCTGTTCGACCAGGCTGACACTGGCGGCCTGCGCGGTCGCTCGCCATTCCGGTTGTTCATTGAACAACAGAGCATTATCTATCACCCGTTCCAGCGCATCGCCCGGTGCCCAGCGCATGGGGTGCTGTAAAGCTAACGGCCGGAACGAAGGTAGCCCGGCACAAAATTTCAGCAAAAATCCCCGGCCGGTGCCTTCATAGCCCTGTACCGTGGTCGTCAGCAATACACGGGGGAAATAACTGACCAACCGCTGCAACAGTGGGCCCGGAATAGCCGCAGCCTCGTCCACCAGCAGCCAGCCCACGTTGCTGACGTCATGCTCGCGGCAATGGGCGAGCAGCGCGTCCGGCGCCCAGAACTGCGCGCGCCCCTGTGCCCATTCGCCGGCGACGTCGGTGGCGGAACGGCTCGGCCCGGTCATCCAGCAGGTGAGCGGCGTATTCGCCACCAGCATGCCCGCCAGCGTTGACTTGCCGCGACCACGTGCCGCGGTCAGCACCCAAACGCCCGCCGAGGCATTCAGCAGTTGCTCCAGTAGCCTTTGTTGTTCGGCGGTGGGGTGGCCATCGGGTGCTTGCCAGGGCGGGCGCTCCGGTAATGCCGCCAACGCCAGCGCCTCATCCTGTCGCCAGAGCGTAACTTCACTGTCCGCCGCCAGATGGCGTTGCAGATGACGGATAAAATGCGGGGTGGTGATAGGCTGTGGACAATCGCTCCAGCGCAGGCTGTCGGCATCCGGTTGCTGATGCCATTGACGCCAGGGCGGCGTCAGCAACAACAGCCAACTGCCGGCGCGCAGCGTGCCCGCCAGCGCCGCCAGGGCTTCAACATCCAGGCCCATTGTCGCGTCAAACACCGCATGCAGCCGCTCTTGGCCCAACAGGGTTCGCACCGCGCCGCTCGCCAGAGGTTGCAAGCCGGTGGGCGGGTTTTCTCCCACCCACGGCCAGTCGCCCGGCAGGCTTGCAGCCAGCTGTTGCGCCTGTTGGTGGCACCATTGCGGTTCGCCGCTGAGCACCAGCAGGCGCCTGATGCCCTGCTGCCGCATGAGTTGTTGCATTGCCTGTAGCAAGGCTATGTTCCCACCTAAAAAAATGCCGGAGTCAGGCTCCGGCAGGGTATATCAACGGGATGCGAAGGTGTTGCAGGTGTTCGGATCGCCGCTGTCGAAGCCCTGTTTAAACCAGGTGTAACGCTGTTGCGAGGTGCCGTGGGTGAAGCTGTCCGGCACTACGCGCCCCTGGCCCTGCTGCTGTAAACGGTCGTCGCCGATCGCCTGCGCGGCGTTCAATGCCGCCTGCAAATCGCCCTCTTCCAGCATCTGCTGCTTCTCGGCATATTTGCCCCAAACGCCGGCAAAGCAGTCCGCTTGCAGTTCCATTTTTACCGACAGGCGGTTCACTTCAACCTGACTGGCACCCTGTTGCATCTGACGCACTTTAGGCTCAATGCCCAGCAGGTTCTGCACGTGGTGGCCGACTTCGTGCGCCACCACATAGGCCTGCGCAAAGTCACCGCCGGCGCCCAGTTTGGTTTTCATATCCTGGTAGAACGACAGATCGATATACACCGTTTTATCGCCCGGGCAATAGAATGGCCCCATCGCCGACTGGCCGGTGCCGCAGTTGGTGCGCGTCACGCCGCGATACATCACCAGTTTTGGCGGTTGATAGGTTTTGCCCATACGCTGGAAAACTTCTTTCCAGTTATCTTCGGTAGAAGCCAGCACTACCGAGGTAAACTTGGCCAACTCATCGTCTTTTGGACTGATGCTGGCGCTCTGTTGCTGAGTTTGCGGGCTAACTTCACCGCCGTTCAACAGCGGTGAGAGATCGATGCCGTAATAGCCGGCCACCAGCACCACCACCAGAATGACGATGCCGCCTTTGCCGCCGATTGGCGCGCGAAAACCGCCACCGCCACCCAGACCTGAAGACTGCCCGCGACGATCCTCAACATTGTCACTTTCCCGACGCCCTTGCCAACGCATAAGTAAACTCCAGATTAGGTTTTTAATAATCGTAGGAAACTAGCCCACTGATTGCCATTATAAATGGTTAACGATGCGGGAAATGTAGAATTTTTCTGGAAATGCAGGTGGAAGGGAAAATGAATAAATGACGGGGCGCTCCGGCAGGATAGCCCCGTATTGCGGCAGAGCGCTTAGTCCAGTTTCACGCCAATGCGGCGCGCAACTTCTTCGTAGGCTTCAATCAGGCCACCCAGGCTCTGACGGAAACGGTCTTTGTCCATCTTGTCCAGGGTGTTTTTGTCCCACAGGCGGCTGCCGTCCGGCGAGAACTCATCGCCCAGTACCACTTCGCCGTTGAACAGACCGAACTCCAGCTTGAAGTCGACCAGGATCAGGCCCGCGTCGTCAAACAGCTTGCTCAGCACGTCGTTCGCTTTGTAGCTCAGCTCACGCATGCGCGCCAGATGCTCTTTGTTCACCCAGCCGAAAGTTTCGCAGTAGGATTCGTTGACCATCGGATCGTGCATCGCATCGTTTTTCAGGAACAGGTCAAACAGCGGCGGGTTCAGCACAAGGCCTTCTTCAATGCCCAAACGCTTCACCAGCGAACCGGCGGCGCGGTTGCGGATTACGCATTCGACCGGCACCATATCCAGCTTTTTCACCAGCACTTCGTTGTCGGACAGCAGGCGTTCCATTTGCGTCGGAATGCCGGCTTCTTCCAGTTTGCTCATAATGAAATGGTTGAACTTGTTGTTCACCATGCCTTTGCGATCAAACTGCTCGATGCGCTGACCATCCAGTGCTGACGTATCGTTGCGGAACTCTAACACCAGCAGATCGGGGTTTTCGGTGGTGTAGACGGTTTTTGCCTTTCCGCGATACAACTCAGCTATTTTTTGCATCTTATTACTCCAATAAAAGAATACCCTTCATCTTTCAAACGACAGCGTTGTTGGCTGCGTGCCCTCACTCCAGTCAATTACTCAAGTAAGCTCCTGAAGATTCACGCACTTGCCGCCTGGCTGTCGCTTGAAATCTATTGGGTATAAAATTTATACAACGAATTCTTTAACAACACACATGGGCATATTGTGCCAAACCTGGAACGCAAACGATACCGTGCAGATAAAACAAAAAGGGGCCGCAGCCCCTTTTTGAGTTATTTAACGCTGGTTTTACTGAACGCAGCCTGGAATGCCGCAACCAACCCGTCGTTTTGCGACTGGGTCAACGGCTTCCCTTTCGGATCGATAAATTGCAGGCTGGTACGGTTGTTCAAATCACCCACCTGCAGTTTGTAATCGCCTTCGGTCAGTTCAGGATCCTTGGCGCCCAACGCATCCCAGTCGCTACCGCTCAGGGATTTGTAGGTCACGGCGACGGTGCCCTGCGGACGGCTGCGGTCACCCACTTTCATCCCCAGTTTTTCCAACGCCGCAGGCAGGCGATCCCACACTACGGTATACGGGCCGCGCACGACCAACATCGGCAAGCCGGTGTCGTCCGCGCCGCTCTGCACGTCCAGCGCGCCGAAGCGGTTAGCGGTTTGGCTGCTCACCAGGTTGTCCTGCTTGTCCAGACCTTCAACGATAGTGTTCATCATCATGCCGTTGTAGCGCTGCACTTCAGAAGGATCGGTAATCTGCTCGGTTTTGCCCTGCTGCTGCAAGCCGACGGTTTTCACCACCAGCGCCTGCTGGTAACCCTGCTGCTGCACGCTGATCTGGTAACGGCCTTCGTACTGGTTGTCTTCATCCAGGCGGTTCCATTTCACCCAGTCGGTGGTCAGGGTCTGACCGGCGTCCTGACGTGAGGCAATCGCGATATTTTTCGTCTGCAACATGCTGACGACGCGTGACCACAGGTTCTGGTTTTGCGGGCTGTTTTCCAGCAGCAGCGTACCGCTGTCGCCGGCATATTGCGCGCGTGAACCGCTCAGCAACGCCAACGGCTGCACCGGCGGACGAATATCCAGTTGCTTGCCAACGCCGCCTTTCAGCGTGGTTGCCGGAACATCATAATTCCCGCTCTGCACCGGCAGGATCATACCGGCCGGCGCGTTCAACGGTTTGAGCTCCGACGCGTTGAGATAAGACTCATCGCCGCTGACCTGGCGTTTGTAACGTTGATCGGTGGTACAGGCGGCCAGCATCATAACCAGCGAAATACCCACGACTTTTGCTACCGTCGACTTTTGCAATGAATAAACCATCAAATTTCCCTTAGAGTTACAGCAAACCGGCGCTTTTCAACGCGCGCTCAACGATCGGACGAGCAGCGTCAGTCAACGGCGTCATAGGCAGACGCATCGTATCGGTTGCCATCAATCCCAATGCCTTACAGGCCCATTTCACCGGAATTGGGTTTGCTTCTACAAACAAATCCTGATGCAACGGCATCAAGCGCTGATTTAGGCGGCGTGCTTCAGCAAAGTTGCCCTGTGCTGCCAGCGTGCAAAGCTGCGCCATTTCACGCGCCGCCACGTTGGCCGTCACGGAAATCACCCCTTTGCCGCCCAGTTGCATGAAATCCAGACCGCTGGCGTCATCGCCGCTCAGCAAAATGAAATCTTCATCATCAACCAGCACTTGGATCTGACTTACACGGCTTAAGTTCCCTGTTGCCTCTTTAACGGCAACAATATTCTTAATTTTTGCTAAACGCGCAATCACCGGCGGCAGCATGTCACAACCGGTGCGTGAAGGCACGTTATAGAGGATCTGCGGCAGCTCGGTGCTTTCGGCAATCGCCTTGAAGTGCTGGTACAGCCCTTCCTGGGTCGGCTTATTGTAGTAAGGCGTTACCGTCAGGCAACCCACTACGCCGGTATTTTCGAAGCTTTTGGTCAGCGAAATGGCTTCGGCGGTGGCGTTGGAGCCCGTACCGGCGATCACCGGAATACGGCCTGCGGCCAGTTCCAGCGTCTGCAATACCACCTCAACGTGCTCGTCATGGGCAAGCGTTGCGGACTCGCCGGTCGTCCCTACGGAAACAATGGCCGCGGTCCCACTGGCTACATGATAATCAATCAGTTTTTTTAGGCTCGCACGATCGACAGCACCTTTGTCGTCCATCGGCGTAACCAGTGCAACAATACTTCCCGTAAACATTGGCCGTCCCCTCCACAAACAAGTCACTCATGGTACTTTTGCTACCTATCCAAAAGCAAGCAAACAACAGCGTTGTAAGCGCTTGGCAGGCGGTTTTTTTTATGTTTACCATGGTAACCCCATTGAGCACGACAGGAAGATCCATTTTGCCTAAGCCAGATGAACACTATCTCGTGATTACCGCGCTCGGCGCCGACCGCCCCGGAATCGTTAACGCCATCACTCGCCACGTCAGCAGCTGCGGGTGCAATATCGAAGATAGCCGTCTGGCCATGCTGGGTGAGGAGTTCACTTTCATCATGCTGCTTTCCGGCAGTTGGAACGCGATTACCCTGATTGAATCCACTCTGCCGCAAAAAGGCGCGGAGATGGAGCTGCTGATTGTGATGAAACGCACCACTTCGCATGAAAGGCCGCCGATGCCGGCCACGGTGTGGGTGCAGGTTGAGGTGAAAGACTCGCCGCACATCATTGAGCGCTTCACCGATCTGTTCGACTCCAGCCAGATGAACATTGCCGAGCTGGTGTCCAGAACCCAACCGGCGGAAGGTCACCTGCCGCCGCAGCTTTACATTCAGATCACCGCGCACAGCCCCGGCAACGCGGATGCATCAAATATTGAGCAAGCCTTCCATCACCTATGTACAGAATTGAACGCACAAGGCAGTATTAGCGTTGTTAACTATCCACAGCATGATGAGAAAGATGGAGAGTAGTGATGAGCCCATTGAAAGCCGGTGACACAGCGCCGAAATTTAGTTTGCCTGACCAGGACGGTGAGGAAATTAATTTGGCCGACTTCCAGGGACAGCGAGTGCTTGTTTATTTTTATCCGAAGGCGATGACGCCGGGTTGTACCGTTCAGGCCTGCGGTCTGCGGGATAACATGGATGACTTGAAAAAAGCGGGTGTCGAAGTGCTGGGCATCAGCACGGATAAACCAGAGAAGCTGTCGCGTTTTGCCGAGAAAGAGTTGTTAAATTTCACGCTGTTATCTGATGAGGATCATCAGGTGGCACAGCAGTTCGGCGTTTGGGGTGAAAAAACCTTTATGGGGAAAACCTATGACGGCATTCACCGTATCAGCTTCCTGATTGATACCAAGGGTAAAGTCGAGAAAGTGTTTGATGATTTCAAAACCACCAATCATCACGACATCGTTCTGAGTTACCTGCAGCAATAATTCTCACGAAGCGCAGCGGCCCAGGCCTGCTGCGCTTCGTCATTCGCGCTTATTCCTGTTCCGTGTCCACCCGCAGCTCGTCCGGCCAGGCGTGTATCACCGCCTTCACCAGCGTAGCCAGCGGGATAGCAAAGAACACGCCCCAAAAGCCCCACAGCCCGCCAAAAATGATCACCGACAGGATAATCACCAGCGGATGCAGATTGACCGCCTCGGAGAACAAAATGGGCACCAACAGGTTGCCGTCCAGCGCCTGCACCACCAGATAGGCGACGATCAGCGTCCAGAAATCGGCGCCGACGCCCCATTGGAACATCGCCACCACCACCACAGGAATGGTCACCAACACCGCGCCGATATAAGGGATCAGCACCGAGAAGCCAACCAGCACCGCCAGCAGCAGCGAATAGCGCATATCCAAAATAACGAACACCAGGTAGGTCGCCACGCCGACGATCACCATCTCGAGCACTTTGCCGCGGATATAGTTGGTGATCTGCTGGTTCATCTCGATCCACACCTGCCCTGCCAGCCCGCGATTGCGTGGCAGCACGCGGCGCACCGCGTTGAGCATTTGCTCTTTGTCCTTCAGCAGGAAGAACATCATCATCGGCACCAGAATCAGGTAAATCGCCAACGTCAGCAGCCCGACCAGTGAAGCCAGCGAGAATTTCACCACCGACTCCCCCATGCCCGACAGCCGCCCGCGCAGGTTCTCCGCCATCATATCGATGATGCCGGCATCAACCAGCGCCGGATAACGCTTCGGCAGCGTCGCCGCAAAGTTATAGAACTGATTGAGCATCCCCGGCAGATCGGTCATCAGGTTGATACCCTGCTGCCAGGCGGTCGGCGCCACCACAAACACCAGCAACATCGCGATGCCGGCGAACATGATCATCACCAGGCTCGCCGCCCAGTTGCGCGAACAGCCGATACGCTGCAGCCGCGCGGTCGGCCACTCCAGCAGATACGCCAGCACGATGGCCACCAGCAGCGGCGTCAAGATACCATGCAGAAAATAGAGAATGAGGAACCCGGCGACCAGAATCACCAGCAGGGCGATAGCCTGCGGATCGGTGAAGCGACGACGGTACCACTGTAATAACATCTCCAGCATCAGAGAGTGCTCCTAGAGGTTTGACTGGCAGGCATTGCGGTTCCTGGGGTTGGTCTTTTTATGAAATGAATGGGGTACAGGTTTGGGCACGCCAACACGCAAAGTACCTGAACGAGCCCGCTGCGCTTCAACACCAAACGGAGTGGATTTTCCGCTCCGGAGAACATCCAACTCACAACACGCTCCATAAGAATACCAGAGCCCAGGGCAAGCGTATCCTTAAACCGAGACGAATCGCAATCCGCACATCCCGGCAACGTGCAGGGCATTCCGTTGGCAGACCATATTCTTTATTCTCATTTGGCCTCCGCGCCTCGGCCATTAAACGAAAACGGGGGCGTGCAAACGGCAAGTTATTCAATAACTCTTATTTATCTTAGCATCACAATCTTAATTATTTTTTAGACATATTGATTATTGAATAAATAAATCAGATAATTTAAGCACCGGCTCAGAGAGTCTGAACATCATTGCCCTATGTCATACAGTAAGCATTCACTTGCAAACGAGAAATCTCATACATTGTTACATATTATCGGCCATGATAATTATTCATCACTAAAACAATCACAGCCAAAAGTAAGCTACCAGGGAGTAGTAAACCCATGATTATTCGCCCAAACCAGCACTGGTTTCTCCGCCTGTTTGACTGGCACGGTTCGGTGTTGTCAAAAATCACCTTCCGCCTGTTTTTAAATATCCTCATGTCTATTGTCGCCATCATCATTTACCAATGGTATGAACAACTTGGCATACATCTCACCATTGCCCCCTTCAGCCTGTTGGGGATTGCCATCGCTATTTTTCTGGGTTTTCGCAACAGCGCCAGCTACAGCCGCTTTGTTGAAGCGCGAATGTTATGGGGAACCCTGCTGATAGCGGAGCGCACATTATTAAGACAATTAAAAAACCTGCTTCCAGAAGATAAAAAACATCATGAAGAAATAGCAAAATATCTTATTGCGTTTAGCTGGAGTTTGAAGCACCAATTAAGAAACACCGATCCCACCGCTGACTTATATCGCATTTTACCGAGAGAGGCTTTCTCGGAGATCATCGCCAGCCCAATGCCCACTAACAGAGTCTTGTTATTATTGGGCGATGAGATTGGCAAATTGCGTCTGGCGGGTAAATTAAGCGACGTCACCTATAAAATGCTCGATAATAAACTGGATGAACTCGCACATGTTCTCGGCGGTTGCGAAAGAATAGCCAACACGCCGGTGCCTTTCGCCTACACGCTGATCCTGCAACGCACCGTATATTTATTCTGTTCCTTGCTGCCGTTTGCGCTGGTTTCTGATTTGCATTACATGACGCCGTTCGTTTCCGTGTTTATTTCCTATACCTTTTTATCCTGGGACTCACTGGCCGAAGAGCTGGAAGACCCCTTTGGTACCAGCGCCAATGATCTGCCATTGAATGCCATCTGCAATACCATCGAACGTAATCTGATGGAAATGAACAATCAAAAACCTCTGCCTGCCCTGCTCAAACCCGACCGTTATTTCAATCTGATCTGACGCCGCTCTTCGGCACGGTGTACACCGTGCCGAAGCCTGATGGGAATCAAATGTTCAGATAACTACCAACGTTCAACTGCCGCGCAATCTTTATCCCTTGCGGCAACCCATAGTTCGCCCTGCGGCGTTGATTCCTTTTTCCAGAATGGCGCTTTGGTTTTCAAATAATCCATAATAAATTCTGCGGCAAGAAAGGCGTCGGCTCTATGAGTGCTACTGACGCCGACCAAAACGATGCCATCGCCTGCCCGCAACTCGCCAATGCGATGAAACACGACCACCCGCCCCAGTGGCCAACGGCGGCGGGCTTCATCAACAATCTGCGCCAACAACTTTTCGGTCATGCCGGGATAATGTTCCAACGTCAGGGAATTGACATCGCAGCCCAGATTATTATTTCGTACTTTGCCGACGAAAGTGACCACGGCGCCCTCGGTCTCTGAGGCTGATAACCATTGATGTTCCCGTGCGATATCAAAACTCTCGGTGTCGACGATAATTTTGTTTTGCATCTCAACCCCCGGTTACCGGCGGATAAAAGGCCACTTCATCACCGGCATTCAAGGGGTGATCGAAAGGCACCAGCGTTTGGTTTACCGCAGCCAAAAGTTTATCGCCCTCCAGTGCCAGTGCCCAACGGTCGCCTTTTAGCGACAGCGCCTGACGTAACGTCGCCACCGTGGCGTAGTCGGCAGGGAGTTGCAGATGGTTGCAACCGATCAGCTCACGTACCTGAGCAAAGAATAAAACGTCAATCATGATCCCCCGTGTGGTCATGGTCTTTCTCCAGTAAAATTTACCCCCCGATAAACGACAGGTTTTGCGTGATGCCGGTATTCCCCTGATGCAGGAAATGCGTTTGCTTTTTCTGCAATAAACTGTGCGCAATACGCTCTTGCAATGCTTGCTGGCTGCTGTCGGCCTGCAACAGGTCACGCAAGGCGACACCGCCGTCACCAAACAGGCACAGGTGCAACTTCCCCGTTGCGGAAACCCGCAGCCGGTTACAACTGGTGCAGAAGTTTTTTTCGTACGGCATTATCAGGCCGATTTCCCCCTGGTAATCCGGGTGGAAAAACACCTGAGCCGGGCCTGCGCTGCGCTCTCGTTCCCGCCGCTGCCACCCCATGGCGACCAGGCGTTCGCGGATCACCTCTCCCGAAATATGATGTTGGCGAAACAGGTCTCGTCCTTCCCCCGTTTCCATCAGTTCGATAAAACGCAGCTGAATCGGGCGGTGCTTAATCCAGTCAAGGAACGTCTGCAGGCTATGATGATTGATCCCGCGCATCAAAACGGCATTGACCTTGACCTTGTCAAACCCCGCCGTAAAGGCGGCGTCAATACCGTCCATGACCTGCCTGAACTTGTCCTGGCCGGTTATGGCGTGAAACTGGTTGGCGTCCAGGCTATCCACGCTGACGTTAATGGACGTCAACCCAGCGGCCCGCCAACGCGCCACATCACGCGCCATGCGGTAACCATTGGTGGTCATGGCGATATTGCTGATTTCCGGGTTTTGTCTGACGGTTTCAATGATCTCGACAAAATCTCTGCGCAGTGAGGGTTCACCACCGGTCAGACGGATCTTTTCCGTACCGCAGGCGGCAAAAGCCCGCGTAACCCGCCGGATTTCATCCAACGTCAGAAAGCTTTTGTTGTTGCCCCCAGTGGGACGATACCCATCAGGCAAACAGTAGCTGCAACGGAAGTTACACACATCCGTAATGGAGAGCCGTAAATAATAGAACTTACGTTCCCAGGGATCGGTAAATGTCGACATCTGCAATACCTCCCAAATGAGCAGTAACAAGAAATCATCAGGCACTTATGACTTAAGTGTCAGAGCGGAAAATAATGGCGTTGCTGTTGATTGCCCCGAGGCTGACTGAAAAGCAAAGCCAGGCTATCTGTTAACCCCATAGCCTGGCTGCTTGTTTTTTCAGTGAGACTTCATGCCGGCTGCGACCATCAGCAGTTTAAATACCGATGCCACTACGCCGAGGGCCAGCACGCTGGCGGCCCAAATGGCCATCATCCACATCAAGCGCCGCCAAAAGGCCGGGTGGTTGTCTGTCACAGGTTTCATGATATTCGTCTCCTGGCAACGTTATCGATCAATGGTAACCTTCGTCCGGTTTGATTTTTCCGCGGAACACGTAATAGCTCCAGCAGGTGTAAGCCAGGATGACCGGGATAATCAGCAACCCGCCGACCAGCATAAAGCCCTGGCTTTGAGGCGGGGATGCCGCCTGCCAGATGGAGATCGACGGCGGGATGATATTCGGCCAAATGCTGATCCCCAGACCGCTGAAACCCAGAAACATCAAGCCCAGGGTCATCAGGAATGGACCATAGCTGGCCCGGCGGTTATACGCCGCCCGCACGATGCCCCAGGCAAAGGCCAGAACCAACAGCGGCACCGGCAGGAACAAGAAGATATTCGGCGCGGTGAACCAGCGCGCGGCAATATCCTGGTGCGCTAACGGCGTCCAGATGCTGATGATGGCAATGGTGGCCAGCAGCACCAGCGTCAAGGGGATCGCCAGCTCGGACATCTTGCGGTGCAAGGCCCCTTCCGTTTTCATAATCAGCCAGGTGCAGCCCAATAACGCATAGGCGACCACCAGGCCGAGGCCACAGAACAGCGGGAACGGTGCCAACCAGCTCAGCGCCGAACCGCTGTAGACGCGGCCGGTGACGTCGAAGCCATTCAATATTGCCCCGACGGCAACCCCCTGGCTGAAGGTCGCCAGGATCGAGCCGACAATAAACGCCTTGTCCCAAAACGGACGATGCTCCGGCGTGGCCTTGAAGCGGAATTCAAACGCCACGCCGCGAAAGATCAGGCCAATCAGCATCGCAGTCAGCGGAATGGACAACGCATCGGTGATAACGGCATAAGCCAGCGGGAAAGCGCCATACAGCGCCGCGCCGCCCAACACCAACCAGGTTTCGTTGCCGTCCCAGACCGGCGCCACGGTGTTGACCATCATGTCGCGCTCGGTGGCATCCTTATTGAACGGAAACAGGATACCAATCCCGAGATCGAAACCATCCATCACGATGTACATCAAGGTGGCGAATACGATGATGGTGAACCAAATAATTGAAAGATCGATGCCCATGTTAGTTTCTCCCTTCCGGCTTGTTCAAAGGATCCTGAACCGCAGACAGCGGACGCGCCGGCGTGCCGTCGACAACGGCGCCATGCGTATCGTCGCTCCCCGGGCCTTTCTTGATCAGACGCATCAGGTACATATAGCCAACGCCGAACACCGAGCAATACACCGCGATAAAAGCCAGCAGGCTGAAGGTCATATGCATATCACCGTGTGCGGAAACGGCGTCGCGGGTCCGTTGCACCCCATAGACCACCCAGGGTTGACGGCCAATTTCAGTGGTGAACCATCCGGCCAACAACGCAATCAGGCCTGAAGGCCCCATTAACAACGCGAACCACAAAAAAGGACGCGACTGATACAAACGGCCTCTCCAACGCAGCCATGCGCTGACGACGCCAAGCAGAATCATCAGCATGCCCAAACCGGCCATCACGCGGAACGACCAAAAGATGATGGTGGAATTCGGGCGATCTTCCTTAGGGAAGCTTTTCAACGCCGGTACTTGCTTGTCGAGACTGTGCGTCAGGATCAGGCTGCCCAGATAAGGAATTTCCAGCTTATAACGGGTTTTTTCCTGTTCCATATCCGGCACGCCGAACAGCACCAGCGGCGTGGCTTCACCCGGCTTGTTCTCCCAATGGCCTTCAATGGCGGCAATTTTCGCCGGTTGATACTCCAGGGTATTCAAGCCGTGAGCATCGCCGATAACCGCTTGAATCGGGGCGACAAACAACGCCATCCAGAGCGCCATGGAAAACATTTTGCGCACCGCCGGTGAATCGTTGCCCCTCAGCAGGTGCCAAGCAGCCGATGCCCCGACAAAGAAGGCGCTGGCCAGGAAAGCGGCGGTAGACATGTGCAATAAACGGTAGGGGAATGACGGGTTAAAGATAATTTTCAGCCAGTCGACCGGGACAACAATACCGTTTTCGATCGCATAGCCTTGCGGCGTATGCATCCAGCTGTTCGAAGCCAGGATCCAAAAGGTCGAGATGAGCGTCCCCAGCGCGACCATGCAGGTCGCAAAGAAATGCAGCCCGCGCCCTACCCGGTTCCAGCCAAACAGCATAACCCCGAGGAAACCGGCTTCCAGGAAGAAAGCGGTAAGCACTTCATAGGTCAATAACGGCCCGGTAATGCTGCCGGCGAACTGCGAAAAACCGCTCCAGTTGGTGCCAAACTGGTAAGCCATTACCAGACCTGACACCACCCCCATACCAAAATTGACCGCAAATATCTTCGACCAAAAATGATAAAGCTCGCGGTAGGTGTCATTACGTGTTTTCAGCCACAAACCTTCCAGCACCGCCAGAAAACTCGCGAGCCCGATGGTAATAGCCGGAAAAATAATATGAAAGGAGACAGTAAAGGCAAACTGTATCCTCGCTAAATGGAAGGCATCTAATCCCAACATTGTTCACCCCTGTGTATCACCATTTTGATAAGTTTATAAACCACGAGTTATATTGCTATTCCAGGTCACTGCCCGTTATCCATTAAAAAGCGGGGCCACACTCTTTACATGAGCCACGCAAAAAATGAGGAAAACCTCATACCGCTCTTTTGTTTTACAATCCCGGTAATTTTTTAGTTTTCTTTTCCTGTCCGTATTTTTAGCTAAACAGGCCTGCGGGTGCCCCAAGGGTGAGTTTATGGGCACGAACATGGGAGGAATCAGGATAATTAATTAGCCTCGACACGCCTTAGTCGACGCAGATGATTTTATTTTAAATTTTAACGGTATATCTTCTGAACTTACCACTCCCCTTTTCCTACTAATGATCTGTTGGTTTTTCTCAGTTCCCCTCGCTGTGTGAAGTAATTTTACCTGCCAATAACATTTCGTCAAATTGGTTAATTTTATTGCGCAATAGATACAATCTATCACGCACCTTGTTAAGTTTTGATATGCTATTTGGAAAGGTTGTTTCAACATTGACAATGCAAAGTAAAAAAGGTAGCTCTATATTTAATGCGTTTTACATCAGTTATTGTTGCTTTTTAAATATCATATTTAACCTTTACTGGATGGTAGACGACTTATGAGCACGTATTATGATGATTCACAGGCAGTTTTTAGCCCTGTTACGCGCAGTGCCATCTTCATTGTCGCGACAATAACAAACACGCCGGAACACCACGCCACCGTACGTAACTGGTGTGCCGACGTGGCGGCGGTAGTGCGTTCGGTAGCGAAAAGATCGCCGGATGGGCGGCTGTCATGTGTCTGCGGATTCGGTTCCACCGCCTGGAATACGCTTTTCGGCCTTCCGCGCCCGGCGCAATTGCATCCTTTTCGTGAAATAGGATCCGGCGGCCGTGTCGCCGTCGCTACGCCCGGTGACATTCTCTTACATATTCGTGCCGAAGAAATGGATCTGTGCTTTGAGCTGGCGACCCAGTTGCTGAATAAACTCGGCGATGCCGTCACCGTCGTGGATGAAGTTCAGGGTTTCCGTTATTTCGATCAACGCGCCATGATCGGCTTTGTCGACGGTACCGAAAACCCCGAAGGCCGCGGAGCCATCGACTTCACCGTGGTGGGTGAGGAAGACCGCGCCTTTGCCGGCGGCAGCTACGCCTTGGTGCAGAAATATCTGCATGATATGAAAGGTTGGAATGCACTGACCGTTGAACAGCAAGAGGGCATTATCGGCCGCCATAAACAATCCAATATTGAGCTGGATGCCGACGTAAAACCTTCCTCATCCCACAGCTCACTCACCACGCTGGAAGACGAGAACGGTAACGAAGTAAAGATCCTGCGCGATAACATGCCGTTTGGCAGACCCGGTATGGGCGAGTTCGGCACCTACTTCATCGGCTATGCCCGCTCCCCGGTGCCGATAGAACAAATGCTTGAAAATATGATTATTGGCCTTCCACCGGGTAATTATGACCGTTTGCTCGACTTCAGCCATGCCGTCACCGGCGGTTTATTCTTTATTCCATCGCTGACGTTATTAGAAGCCTTGTCGACGCGCAGTGTGCCGCCCAATAGTCATTAACGTCACGACTGGCGAAAACATCATTCAAAGGTAATTAAAGAGTAACGCATCCAGCATTTTACTGAAAAATGCTGAATGCACCTTATTTCGTCATCTGGCATTGTGGTAACGATGCCTTAACTCACCACCACCAATAAGGAGCCGGCATTAAATTCGTCAACACCATTATTTAATCTGAGAAGATTAAATAAATAACAGACATATCTAAAAACGCCTGTTTTATTGAAGTTAAATCGCTTTAACTTGATAGGAGTTAATTCACCATGCCTATTTTATGTGATATTTGTCATGCTCGCCCGGCTTCTGGCCGTGTGACAGTGATGCAAAATAATTCGTTTAATCGTGAATATCCAGCTGGAGCATTTAACGCGCACGGCAGCGGCTCAGAATATCACCCTCAATATTGCAGATTCTTTGGTGGAACACCTGGTGGACGTGGGCTATCAGCCTGATTTTGGTGCCCGTAAATTGAAACGCCGGATCCGCGAGGAAGTGGAAACCCGATTGGCGAAGGAAATTCTTGGCGACAACCTGAAGTCAGGCGACAGCGTCGAGATTGGCTATGATCAAACAACTGACAAGGTCGTGTTTCACAAACTGATCCCCATGAGTAAGGAGAATGCAGACCCGCGAGCAACACCAGAACCGCCTGTTACTCAGGCTGGGCCGCAATAATAGTTGTCGGTTATCCCGCCTCCCGAGGGGAACGCCGAATAGACCTGTCTCAATAAGATATCGCCCACTCAGGGGCGGTAGGAGTTCATATGATGAAGAAGAAACGCGCCGTTCCCGGAATACGGCCCTATGATGGGCCGGCAGGTGGCTGGGGCGCATTGAAAGCGACGGCTATCGCCGTGAAAACACAAATGGAAACCTTCGAAGCGCCGGTCACGCTGATGCGGACCAACCAACCGGACGGCTTCGACTGCCCCGGATGCGCCTGGCCTGACAAAGAACACCACTCGACCTTCCAGTTCTGCGAAAACGGCGCCAAGGCGGTCACCTGGGAAGCCACCAGCAAGCGGGTAACACCGGAGTTTCTGGCGGCCAACACCGTGACCTCCCTGCTGGAAAAAACGGATTTTGAGCTGGAAGGCTATGGTCGTCTGACGCATCCGTTGGTTTACGACAGCGCCAGCGATACGCTGCGCCCGGTCGAATGGGAAGATGCCTTCAAGCGCATCGGCGAACTATTGCGCGGCATGCAGTCGCCGGACCAGGTTGAGTTCTACACCTCCGGCCGCGCCTCCAATGAAGCCGCCTACCTGTTCCAACTGTTTGCCCGTGAATTCGGTACCAATAACTTCCCGGATTGCTCCAACATGTGTCATGAACCGACCAGCGTTGGCCTGCCGCAATCCATCGGTATCGGCAAGGGCACGGTGTCATTGGATGACTTCGACAATACCGAACTGGTGATTTCCATTGGCCATAACCCGGGCACCAACCACCCGCGCATGATGGGTACCCTGCACGAACTGGCGCGGCGCCAGATACCGATTATCGTCTTCAACCCGCTGCGTGAACGCGCGCTCGAGCGCTTTGCCGATCCGCAAAACGTTATCGAGATGGCGACCTACAGCTCCACCAATATCGCTTCAACCTACTATCAGGTTAAAGCCGGCGGCGACGCCGCCGCATTGAAAGGGATCGCCAAGGCGCTGTTGGAATATGACGCCGCTCAGGGTGCGGGCAGCAACGTTATCGACCGTGACTTCATTGCCGAACACACCCAGGGTTTCGAGCAATTCGCCACGGATTTGGCCGCCACCCCGTGGAAAGACATTGAAGCGGAGAGCGGCCTGACTCAGGAAAATCTGGAGCAGGTTGCGCTGGCCTATGCGAAATCCAAAGCCACGATCATTACTTACGGCATGGGCATTACCCAGCACAACAAAGGAACGGCAAACGTACGTTTGATTGCCGATCTGCTGTTAATGCGCGGCAATATCGGCAAACCCGGCGCCGGGATTTGCCCGCTGCGCGGCCATTCCAACGTACAGGGTAACCGCACCGTCGGCATCACTGAAAAACCGTCGCCAGAGTTCCTGGCCAATCTGGAAAACGTATTCGGCTTTGTCGCTCCGAAAGAGCACGGGCATGATGCGGTAAAAGGCATGCAATCCATGGTGGAAGGCACCTCCAGGGCGCTGATTTGCCTTGGCGGTAACTTCGCCGTGGCCTTGCCGGACCCGAATCTGTGCTTCCCGGCGATGAAGTCGCTGGATTTAAGTGTCCATCTCGGCACCAAGCTGAACCGCTCACACCTGCTGGTAGCCAAGGAAACCTACATCCTGCCTTGCCTGGGGCGTACAGAACTGGATATGCAAGACAGCGGTCGCCAGTCGATCACGGTGGAGGATTCCATGTCGATGGTGCACGCCTCTTCCGGCAAACTGAAACCGGCATCCCCGTTCCTGCTTTCAGAGCCGGCGATCGTCGCCGGTATGGCCAAGGCAACCCTGCAGGACAGTAAGGTGCCCTGGATGGAACTGGTGGCCGATTACAGCATCATTCGCGATCTGATTGAAAAAACCATTCCCGGTTTCGATAAATACAATGAGCGTATCGCACAGCCCGGTGGGTTCCGTATGCCGCTGCCGCCAACCGAGCGCATATGGCCGACGCCAACCGGCAAAGCCATGTTCTCGGTGTTCAGCGGCGTAGAAGAAGATGCCGACGTCCAGGGCGACGACGTGCTGCGTCTAATCACCCTGCGCAGCCATGACCAGTACAACACCACTATTTACGCAATGGATGACCGTTACAGAGGCGTATTTGGCCGTCGCGATGTTCTGTTCATGCACGACATCGATCTCGAGAAGCGGGGCCTGGAACATGGTGATCTGGTGGATATCGAAACCGTTGTGGCCGGGCGCAAACTGCGGCTGGAAAATATCACGGTGATCTCCTACAACATCGCTCCAGGCTCCGTCGGGGCCTATTATCCTGAAGCGAACGTGCTGGTTCCGCTGGATTATATCGACAAGGAAAGCGGCACCCCGTCTTATAAATCGGTGCCGGTTCGCGTAACTCACGCCACGGCCAGCTAACGGCGTAATAGACCCGTCGTTAACGAGTCTGTATTGAAGGGGGGAAGTCGCATTCCCCCCTTTTTATTTGAACGCCTGCCCGGCGAGCAAACCGATGGCAATAAACAGCATGGCAACGCCGGAAATGCGGCTGACGACACGGGCAGCCTGCGGACGCGCCTGCAATAGGGACTGCGACCCCCATCCCACCAGCAGATAAACCAGCCCGCAACTCACCAGATGCAACAGGCCCAACGCGAGGATCTGCATCGGAATCGACCAGGCGGCATTGGCATCGGTGAACTGCGGCAACAGCGCCAAAAACAACAGAAAAACCTTGGGGTTCAGGCCGCTGATGCAAATCCCTTTACCGGCCCAACGCAGCCAGGAGCCGGACGGCTGCCCTTCACCCGCGTTGGGCGCGGAGGGATGAAGCAGCATGTTAAAACCGATCCACAACAGATAAGCCGCGCCAATCAGGGTCAGCGCCGTGAGGGCCAGCGGATTGCCCGCCACCAGCGCACCCACGCCGGCCGCCACGATCGCTATCGCCATCAGATGCCCCAACAGCAAGCCCGCCACCGCAGGCACCACCCCCCGTCCGCGTATGCCTGCCGATATGATGTACGCCCAGTCCAGCCCCGGCGTAATGACAAACAGCATGGATACCGCCCAGAAGGCGGCGAAAATAGCCGGCGTCATGTGCGCGATACCTTTTGCGGCCACCGAAGCGCGGTGCGTTGGCTTATCCGTTTTATCATTTCACTTTCCTCCGCAGGACACGGCCTTCCGGCTCCAAAAGCCAGGAATGTCTAAAATTGTTCAATTATTGAAAAGAATATCCCCAAGTTGTTAGAATGTGGTTTCAATTATTTGCGTATAAATTGCAGATTGAGGGAAATTATTCCAAATGGATAAGATCGACCGCAAAATCCTTGCTGAACTCCAGTTCGATGGGCGTCTTTCCGTTACCGAATTGGCTGACCGGATCGGGCTCAGCGTTTCCCCCTGCCATCGCCGGGTACGCGCTCTGGAGCAATCCGGGGTGATCAGGGGCTACCGCGCGCATCTCGATCCCGGCTGCCTTGGCTTTAACTTTGCTGCGTTGGTGTTTGTCACTATGCGGGAAGGGGATCGCCAGGCCGTTGAAGCCTTCGAGAATGCCATGCTGGACATTCCCCAGGTTGTCCAGGCGCAGCGGTTGTTCGGCGACCCCGATTATCTGCTGCACGTCATCGCCCGCGATCTGCCGGCTTTTCAGCGGCTTTACGACGAACGGCTTTCCGCCCTGCCCGGCGTACAGCGCCTTACCTCCACACTGGTCATGAAAAGCGTGGTGCAAGACCGGCCTTTTCTGCCGTTGTAGATTCAAATCAACCCCAAGAGGAAACAGTCATGAGCAGTGGTTTCGAGGATTCAAAAGCCTTATACATCGGCATCTGCACGGTGGTAGGCGATGCCTTCCTGGCATTGGCCAATGAGGAGCGTGAAACGCAAAAAGCGGACGTGATTAATGAGCTCAAAACGGCGATTACCCGTGAAGGCCGGGATGTCGGCCTGGATGAAGCGCGCGAATTGGCGATCGAGTGGCTGGAGCGATAACGGTGCCGAGGATAAAAACCGGGGTTTGGCCGCGTTCTTTTTTACCCACGGAAAACCGGCAATAAAACGGGAGCGTCTCCGCTCCCGCCTGTGGCTCAGGGCACAATCACAAAGTCCGGATTGGCAACGGCGAAAAGCGCATCGCGGTCCGGCGCCGGTGGATAGATCCACTGCGTATTGATCTCCTGCTTAATCTTTTTGCCCTCCTGCCGGGTGAAGCGTACCTGACGATCCCACCCTTCGGTGTAGAGCGCCCCCCAAGGGCCAAGATCAAGACAAGTGACATATTTCGGCTGGCTGTAAGGGTGTACCGGCAGCCCCGTCAGTTCTGCCGCCGCGTTATGGCCGGCAACGCGGCCGAGGCTCATGGCGTGCTGGCAGGACATCACGTTGTAGTTGCCGCAATCGTCGGTCGCTGCTTTCACCGTATCCCCGGTCACAAAGACGCCCGCCGCCGCCGGTGCACGCAGAAACGCATCGCCGATCACCCTCCCGCTGCCGTCGCGTTCGCCGGGGATCTGCGCAGTGAGCGGATGCGCACGCATGCCCGCAGCCAGTATCACCGTATTGGTCGCGATGCGTTCGCCGTTCGACAACGTAACGCTGTCCGCATCCATCGCAGTAACCCGCACTCCGGCCCGCGACTCGACGCCGCACTCGGCCAGCGCCTGCTGGATCACTGCGGCAGGCTCAGCGCCCATTCCGGCACCGACCTCTGGCGCGGTATCAACAATCACCACACGAATATCCGCTTGGCTGCCAAAAATGTCGCGTAGCCGCATTGGCATCTCGGTGGCACTTTCCAGCCCGGTCAACCCGCCGCCGACCACCACGACGCTATTGCGCGCCGAGGTTTCCGCTTTATTGCTCAGCGTTTTTAAATGGGTATCCAGGCGCCGCGCGTTTTCCAGCGTATCCACGTTGAAACCGTATTCTGCAAACCCCGGCACCGCAGGAACAAACAGCCGGCTGCCGGTCGCCAGTACAAAACGGTCATAAACCAGGGAGATTTTTTGCCCGTCGGCCTGTTGAACCACCAGCGATTGACTCAGGGTATCGATCTGTTCCACCAGCCCCGCCAGATGATGCACGCCGACGGCGGCAAGCTGGGAGGAAATGTCCGGGTTCATGTTTTCCAGCACCGCCTCATAGAGGCGTGGTCGTATGGTGACATTTGGCGTCGGCGACACCATCGTCACCTCAATCGCCCCGGTTTTACCGGCAAGCGTGATGGCGCGCATGGCGGAAACGGCAGCCCAAAACCCGGCAAAACCCGAACCGGCGATCACTATTTTCTGCGTCATTGGTTTACTCCTTCAAAGATAGATAACCGGGCCTTCAGGCTGCCCGTGACGTTTTCCGGACGAACGGTGCCGCTCCGCCGCCCGTCAACAGGGCGCAGAGAGGCCCCCGCCTCTTCCGGAGAGGCGGGAAAAAAGTGTCTTTTCAGGGAAGTAGTGCGGCGATGTTAGGGCTTGGTGCGCGCCGGTTTGCCGCTGCGGGTGGTGCGCCCGGTCATGCGTTCATCGATCCAGATATTCACCTCGCTGAAGAAGCCTTGCGGTGCCTTGCGGCCAAAACGCGTGGCAACGGCGCCCAGAGTTTGCGCCGCCAGGGCGTCGCGCATGGCTTTTTCCGCCTGCAGCATCACCGCGTGGATCGCACATTTACCGGAAACCGCCCAGTCGGGCGGCGAATTGTCGAATACGGCGCAGCGGCCGCGCACTTCCTGGCAGTCGAACAAGGGTTTGTGCCCTTCAATGGCGTCGATGATTTCCAGAAAACTGATTTCATCCGCCGGGCGCGCCAGCCGGTAGCCGCCGCGCACCCCCTCGCTGGCCGCAACGATCCCCGCCTTTTCGAGTTTGGGAAAAATTTTGGCGAGGAAGCTGGGGGAAACGCCCTGCAATTCCGCCAGCTCACGGCTGCTGAGGGCGCGCTGGTTATCGCCGACCAGCCAGAGCAAACAGTGGATACCATATTCAACGCTGGTTGTGATGTACGCCATTTTTGAGTCTTCAGTATGATGTGGCCTTCAATAACACAGACTATATGAGTCTCCGTTTATCTTGTCAATAAAACACGGACAAACTTGATCCTTGTTTTATCGTGCAACCTGAATCAATCGAAAAGGGAACGGTGGGCAGAGCGGGATAAAAGCGAGGGTTCAGAAATGAAAAATAAAACTTTTTTGCCCGGTTATTCCCTGACGGAAGTTTCATTGTCGCCAGCGGCTGACTATGATGTGATCTGTTTAAACGGCGCCGCAGTGCGCCGTTTTGTGAGCCACCGCACTTTCGCGTCGATTGTTTTGGCAACCCCGGCACGGAAGAAGAACTCTTATGTGATGCTGACGTCTTAGAGATGACTATTTAAGGGAAAGGCCTGACTATGACCACCCGGTTGACCAAAACAGCGATTGCAGTACTGTTGCTCGGCGCGATCAACGCCACGGCGATGGCGCCGGCCAAGGCGGAAACCCAGGATCAACTGCCGGACATGGGCACCTCTGCGGGCGGCACCCTGAGCATCGGCCAGGAGCTGGCGATGGGGGATTTCTATGTGCGCCAGTTACGCGCCAGCGCGCCCCTGATCAACGATCCGCTGCTGACTCAATACATCAACCAGTTGGGCAACCGGCTGGTGGCGAGCGCCTATTCGGTGCGTACGCCGTTCCATTTCTATCTGGTGCGCAACGACGAAATCAACGCCTTCGCCTTTTTTGGCGGCAACGTGGTGCTGCACTCCGCCCTGTTCCGTGAAACCGACAACGAAAGCCAACTGGCCTCGGTGCTGGCGCATGAAATCTCGCACGTTACCCAGCGCCATCTGGCGCGGGCGATGGAAGACCAGCAGCGCAATGCCCCGCTGACCTGGGTAGGCGCTCTCGGTTCGATCCTGCTGGCGATGGCCAACCCGACCATGGGCATGGCGGCGCTGAGCGGCACGCTGGCCGGCACCCAACAGGGCATGATCAGCTTTACCCAATCGAATGAGCAGGAAGCCGACCGTATCGGCATTCAGGTGCTGCAACGCGCCGGGTTCGATCCGGAAGCGATGCCCAACTTCTTGCAGAAACTGTCCGACCAATCGCGCTATGCCTCCAAGCCGCCGGAAATGCTGCTGACACACCCCTTGCCCGACAGCCGCCTGTCCGATGCGCGCAACCGCGCCAACCAAATGCCCAAGCACCTGGTGCAGTCCACGCAGGATTACCTGATGGCCAAGGTACGTTCGCTGGGCATGTACAGCACGGAAGGCTACAGCCTGAATGAAGAGCTGCTCGACGCCTACAGCAAAGGCAACGTACGCGAGCAGATGGCCGCCAAATACGGCCGCGCCATCCTGTTCTATGAAGCGAAAAAATACGACGATGCCCGTAACATCCTGCAGCCGCTGCTGACACAAGATCCGAAAAACGTCTGGCTGCTCGATCTGATGACCGACATCGATCTCGGTCAGAAACGCGCGCCGCAGGCCATTGCGCGGCTACAGGCCGCCAACGCCGCACAGAGCAACAACCCGGTGCTGCAGCTCAATCTGGCCAACGCCTATGTGGAAGGCAACCAACCGGCGCAGGCGTCAAAAATACTTAACCGCTACACCTTCGCCCACCCGGACGATCCCAACGCCTGGGATCTGCTGGCACAGGCCAGCGCCGCACAGGGGCTGCGCGATGAAGAGCTGTCCGCCCGCGCCGAAAGCCTGGCGCTAACCGGCCGCCTAGATCAGGCGATCGGCCTGCTCAGCAACGCCAGCTCGCTGCAAAAACTCGGCAGCCTGAAACAGGCGCGTTATGATGCGCGCATCGACCAGCTGCGCCAGTTGCAAGAGCGTTTCCGCCAGTACCAGCGCGGCTGATTTTCATAAGGATGAATTAAATGAAAAACGTCACTATTTACCATAATCCGCGCTGCTCCAAGAGCCGCGAGACCCTGGCGCTGCTGGAACAGCATGGCGTAACGCCTGAAGTGGTGCTGTATCTGGAAACGCCGCCGTCGACAGACGAGCTGAAGAAACTGCTGAAGGAACTGGGTTTCAGTTCCGCACGCGAGTTGATGCGTAAAAAAGAGGATCTGTACAAAGAACTGAAGCTGGCGGATGAAACCCTGAGCGAAGCGCAATTGCTGGCGGCAATGGTGGAGCATCCGAAGCTGATCGAGCGCCCTATCGTGGTCAAAGGCAGCAAAGCCCGTATCGGCCGGCCGCCGGAGCAGGTGCTGGAGATATTGTAAACGCCGCTCCGGTCGCCCCCATTGACCAAGATTATGATCATAGCCCTTACCTGGGCTATTTTTAATTGATTGTTATATAAATACTTTTCATCATCCCTTTTGGTTCTTCCTGCTATTCTCCCGGCGTGCAGTTTTAACTCACAAACGGCGTTGACAACCGTCAACGGTTAAAATATCCTCAACATAGCTTTAGGTGGCCGATGAAAAACCACCCTAATAAACATATTCAGGCCGCGTTATCCTATGCCATCTCGCAAGGTTGGTTTTTTCGCTCCAGCAATGGGCCACGCGTTTGGCCGCCTACAATGTTCTCTTCCGGAGCATCGAGAACACATGATGAGCATCTGGTCCACGCCAAAAAACCCTGAACAGCACGCCATGCAAATACGGCGTAAGGTAGATCAATGTCTTGCTCAATCAGGAAAAAAGTAACCGGGGGGCCCCTATGGCGCTTTACCATTTCTCACTGACGCTGACCGGCGTAACCTCAGAGACCGCCAATCTGGAGGATGCATTGTATGCCGGCGGGTGTGATGACGGCTTAATCTGTTTCTATGGCAAGACCGTTTACCTGGAGTTCGATCGTGAAAGCGACAGCTTCGCCAAGGCTATTTTCAGCGCCATCGAAGATATCGAATCCGCCGGTATTGCCGCTCAGGTAGTGTCCGTCGATTCCTCTCTGGTGGGCTTAAGCGATATTGCCGAACTCACCGACATGTCGCGGCAGGCCATCGCTATGCTGAAAGACGGCACACGCGGTTCCGGTGATTTCCCCTCCCCGATCCAAAGAATCAAAGGTTCGTCGCCCTTATGGCGTTGGGCTAGCGTAGCAACCTGGTTGGCGAGCAAAGGTAAAATTGGCCAGGAACTGGCAGATAATGCGCGCTGTCTGGAGAACATCAATCTGGCGTTGCAACTGAGGGCCAGCAAGGAACGCGGTCAGATTGATCGCTATTTTTCCTTACTGGAACACGCGGAAGAATAACGGCGGTAGGTCATTGCAGGGCTACGGCTACAGCCCCAGAATTTCTTTGACGAACGGGATGGTCAGCTTGCGCTGGGCAGTGATAGAGGCGCGATCGAGCTGATCCAGCGTCGTAAACAACGTGCGCATTTCACGATCCAACCGTTTCAACAGGAAACGGCCTACGTCTTCCGGCAGTTCAAACCCACGCAGTTTACCGCGCAGTTGCAAAGCCTGCAGTTTCTCTTCATCCGACAGCGGTTGCAGCTTGTAGATTTGCCCCCAGTCGAGGCGCGAAGCCAGGTCAGGCAGATGGAGGTTCAATTGACGCGGCGGGCGATCGCCGGTAATAAACAGGCGCGTACGGCCGGTTTCCAGAATGCGGTTGTAGAGATTAAAGATCGCCATTTCCCACTCTTCGTCGCCTGCGATGCATTCGATATTGTCGATGCACACCAAAGCCAACTGCTCCATGCCATCCAGCACTTCAGGCACGAAATAGGCGCGCTTATCCAGCGGGACATAGCCCACCGCTTCACCACGCTGTGAAAGCTCCGCACAGGCCGCATGCAACAGGTGACTGCGCCCACCGCCCTCGCGAGACCAGAAATAGATATAACTGCCATGTTCCTGACGAACGGCGGACTGGATCGCGCTCAATAGGGATGGGTTCTCGCCCGGATAAAAACTGGCAAAAGTTTCATCATCGGGAAGATAAAGTGGCAGTGACAGCTGTGCCGGCGTATTCAGGGAAGCACCTCAACCAAAACTGGCAGGAAAACGCGGTAAGTCTATCACAAAAAGCGGGCTCTGTTGAACCGGCAGGATTTTATGCCGCAATAGTGAGCAACGGGCCCCACTGGCGACAAGCCAACGCATTGCCATTGCGGGTGAAATTTGTATTTTATCCAAGGATTATCCTAGTATAGAAAGGCGAAATGCAGTCACCATAAACAAGGTTTCTACAAGGACATAGACAATGAAAGTATGGAATAAAGTGCTTTTGGCCTCAATCATTGGGCTGTTGGTTGCCGGCTGTGATGACTCATCCAAGGTCGACGCCAATCTTGAGAAAGCCAAAGACAGCGCAGATCAGATGAAAGACGCCGCACAGAAAAAAGCGGACGATCTGACCGATAAAGCGGAAGCTACCGCCAAGGACATCAAAAAAGAGGCGTCCACTCAGGCTGACCAGCTTAAAGACAAGGCTTCAGCCATTAAAGACGACGCCTCCAAGCAGGCGGAAGCGATCACCAATGATGCCAAGGCCAAAGCCGACGCCATCAAGAATGACGCCACCCAACAAAGCCAACAGTTGGTCGAGCAGGCTAAATCCATTAAAAACGATGCCATCAGTGGCGCCAAGGATCTGACCGAAGAAGCCAAAGCGAAAACCGAAGCCATTAAAAACAGCGCTGAGAACAAAGCGGAAGAATTAAAAAATGATGCCAACGCTGTAGGGACGGAAAACACCCCGCCAGCCAAGCAGCAGTGATAAAAATCGAGTCTCAAAAGCAAAGTAAGGAGCAGTAAATGGGGATTATTTCCTGGATTATCTTCGGTCTCATCGCCGGTATTTTAGCCAAGTGGATCATGCCAGGCAAAGACGGTGGCGGTTTTATTCTGACTATCGTGTTGGGTATTGTCGGCGCCGTGGTCGGTGGCTATATCAGCACCTTCTTTGGTTATGGCAGAGTTGACGGTTTCAACTTCGGCAGCTTCGTGGTGGCGGTGATCGGCGCTATCGTGGTGCTGTTCGTTTACCGTAAAATCCGCAGTTAACGGATGACTCATTAACGAAACGGGCAGCCCTTTGGCTGCCCGTTTTTATTTACTTCAGCTCTGCCGGCGTTTCGATAACGTCCTCTTCCTTGCGGTACAGGCTGATGACCTTGAACAGCAGGCTGAGGCCGATACCGACGATAGTCGCCAGCGCCATGCCCTTCAGCTCCGCCGCCCCGATATGCACCTTGGCGCCGCTAACGCCGATAATCAGGATCACCGAAGTCAGGATCAGGTTCTGCGCCTTGTTGTAATCCACTTTGGATTCAATCAGCACGCGAATGCCGGAAGCCCCGATCACCCCATACAACAACAGTGAAACTCCCCCCATCACCGGTACAGGCACCGCCTGGATGGCCGCAGCCAGCTTGCCGACGCAGGAAAGCAGAATCGCCAGAATGGCCGCGCCGCCGATCACCCAGGTACTGTAAACCTTGGTGATCGCCATCACGCCGATATTCTCGCCGTAGGTGGTGTTCGGCGTTGAGCCGAAGAAACCGGAAATCACCGTCGAGATACCGTTGGCAAACATCGAGCGATGCAGGCCCGGATCGCGGAGCAGGTCTTTCTTCACGATATTTGCGGTCACGACCAGGTGCCCAACGTGCTCGGCGATCACCACCAGCGCAGCCGGCAAGATGGTGAAGATGGCGAACCATTCAAAACGCGGGGTATAGAAAGTCGGCAGCGCAAACCAGTGCGCCTCGCGGATTGGCGTCAAATCCACCACGCCCATAAAGAACGACAGCGCATACCCCACCAGCACGCCAATCAGGATCGGAATTATCGCCAGAAAACCGCGGAACAGCACCGAGCCCAGAATGGTCACGCCCAGCGTCACCAGTGAAATGGTCACGGTAGTGGTATCCGCATTGGTGCCCTCGGCCGGCAACAGGCCCGCCATATTGGCCGCCACGCCCGCCAGCTCCAGGCCGATAACGGCAACAATCGCCCCCATCGCCGCCGGCGGGAATACCACATCCAGCCAGCCGGTACCGGCTTTTTTGACGATCAGCGCCACCAGGCAAAACAGCACGCCGCACATGATGAAACCACCCAACGCTACCTCATAACCCAGCGGCAACAGCAGCAGCACCGGTGAGATAAACGCAAAGCTGGAGCCGAGATAGGCCGGGATCTTGCCCTTGCAGATAAACAGATACAGCAGCGTGCCGACACCGTTGAACAGCAGCACCGTCGCCGGGTTGATCTTGAACAAGATGGGCACCAGCACGGTAGCGCCAAACATGGCGAAAAGATGCTGGAAGCTGAGCGGAATGGTCTGCAGTAGCGGCGGGCGTTCGCTGACGCCAATGACGCGACGGGTCATGGGTGTTTTCCTCTGCTATCCCCGTCCTACTTGCCGCTGCCTCTGCGTTGGCTACGCTCACTCACCCGAATCACTTACCTAAGTAAGCTCATCGGAATTCTCTCGCTTGCCGCCTTGATGCAACATCAATTATTTAGGGGACAGATATGTTTTATGCATAAAAAAGCCGACTCATTAAGTCGGCTAAATTTCTTACTTGGTACCAAATATCTTGTCGCCGGCATCACCCAGGCCCGGCACGATGTATCCTTTCTCGTTCAGACATTGGTCGATGGAGGCGGTGTACAGCTCGACGTCCGGATGCGCTTTCTCCAGCGCAGCGATCCCTTCCGGCGCCGCAACCAGCACCAGCACCTTGATGCTGTTGCAGCCAGCTTTCTTCAGCAGATCGATAGTGGCGATCATCGAACCGCCGGTAGCCAGCATCGGGTCAACAACCAGCGCCAAACGTTCTTCGATATTGGACACCAGTTTCTGGAAATAGGGTACCGGCTCCAGGGTTTCTTCGTCGCGGTAAACGCCAACCACGCTGATACGCGCGCTCGGGACGTGCTCCAGCACCCCTTCCATCATGCCCAGACCTGCACGCAGGATCGGCACAACGGTAATTTTTTTCCCTTTAATCTGGTCTATTTCAACCGGCCCACACCAGCCTTCGATAGTGACTTTTTCCGTCTCCAGATCGGCGGTCGCTTCATAGGTCAGCAAACTACCCACTTCAGAGGCCAGCTCACGGAAGCGTTTGGTGCTGATGTCATTTTCACGCATCAGACCAAGCTTGTGTTTCACCAGCGGGTGTTTCACCTCAACGATCTTCATCATTTTTCTCCTATTAAGGTGGTTGACGGCCAAAAAAATCGCGGGATTATAACTCCTTTTACCGGCCGCGCCACCCACAATAGCCCGATCGGGATCAACTAAAGTTCGAATAACAGTATAGATGACGAAAAAGCGGAGCTGGTTCACAAGCCACTCGCAAACGTTTGCCTGCGCTGTTAGAATTGCCGCGCCTTATTCCGGTATCAACGCCGGATGCACCGTATTCAAACCGCAAACCGTCGTGGGGATCGCGCAGTGACCGACAAAACCTCTCTCAGCTATAAAGACGCAGGTGTCGATATCGATGCTGGCAATGCATTGGTAGACCGCATCAAAGGTGTAGTTAAACAGACCCGCCGCCCGGAAGTGATGGGTGGTCTGGGCGGTTTTGGCGCCCTGTGTGCGTTGCCGCAGAAATACCGCGAGCCGATTCTGGTTTCCGGTACCGACGGCGTAGGCACCAAGCTGCGTCTGGCGATGGACCTGAAACGCCACGACACCATCGGCATCGATCTGGTCGCAATGTGTGTGAACGACCTGGTGGTACAGGGCGCTGAGCCGCTGTTCTTCCTGGATTACTTTGCCACCGGCAAACTGGACGTGGACACCGCGGCCAGCGTCATCACCGGCATCGCCGAAGGCTGCAAGCAGTCCGGCTGTGCGCTGGTGGGGGGTGAAACCGCCGAAATGCCGGGTATGTACCACGGCGAAGATTACGATGTGGCCGGCTTTTGCGTCGGCGTGGTCGAGAAATCCGAAATCATCGACGGCAGCAAAGTGCAGTCCGGTGACGCACTGATCGCGCTGGGCGCTTCAGGCCCGCACTCCAACGGCTACTCGCTGGTGCGCAAAATCCTGGAAGTCAGCAACACCGATCCAACCACCACCGACCTGGAAGGTAAATCGCTGGCTGACCACCTGCTGGAACCAACCAAGATTTACGTGAAATCGGTACTGGAACTGATCGAGAAAATCGACGTGCACGCTATCGCTCACCTGACCGGCGGCGGCTTCTGGGAAAATATCCCGCGCGTGCTGCCGGAAGGCATGCAGGCGGTGATCGACGAATCAAGCTGGCAGTGGCCGGCGGTATTCAGCTGGCTGCAACAGGCCGGTAACGTCAGCCGCCACGAAATGTACCGCACCTTTAACTGTGGCGTGGGCATGGTCATCGCGCTGCCGGAAGAATCCGTTGAACAAGCCATCGCATTGTTGACCGCAGCCGGTGAAAAAGCGTGGAAGATCGGTAAACTGTCCGCATCTTCCGACGAACAACAAGTGGTCATCAACTGATGAAAAAGATCGTGGTGTTGGTCTCCGGCCAGGGGAGCAATCTCCAGGCACTGATCGACGCCTGCCAGCAGGGCCGGATTGCCGCCGACATTGTGGCGGTGTTCAGCAACAAGGCGCAGGCTTACGGCCTGCAACGCGCAGAAGCGGCAGGCATTGCCGCCCATGCGCTGGATGCCAAGGCCTTTGCCGACCGCGCGGCGTTTGACGCTGCGCTGGCTGACGCCATCGACCGGTACCAGCCGGATCTGGTGGTGCTGGCCGGCTATATGCGCATTCTCAGCCCGCAGTTCGTGCAGCGCTATGCAGGCCGCATGCTGAATATCCACCCTTCTCTGCTGCCGAAATACCCTGGGTTGCATACTCACCGACAGGCCATCGACAACGGTGACAGCGAACACGGCACCTCGGTGCACTTCGTGACCGAACAGCTCGACGGCGGCCCGGTGATCCTGCAAGCCAAGGTACCGATTTTCCCCGGCGACGAGGAAGACGAGGTGGTTGAACGGGTGCAAACCCAGGAACACACCATTTACCCGCTGGTGGTGAACTGGTTTGCCGAAGGCCGACTGGCGATGCGTGATAACGCCGCCTGGCTGGACGGCGAACGCCTGCCGGAACAGGGACACGCAGCGGACTGATCGCCTATCTTGATTCACTCCTCAAACCCTGGCTTTTAGCCGGGGTTTGTTCTTCAGGGATATTCTCGTTTAGCGTGAATAACACTAAGAACTTCTATATGTCCGATGATTCTATAAACAATCAGGTAGTTGGGATGGACGACAATCTCACGAGTGTTATCTACTCTGCCCAACCGGTACATAAAGGGATTCAGCGACAGCGAATGCACCGCCGTTTCGATCTCGCGCTGTAAAATGAGCGCCGCCTGCGGGTTTCTATCATCAATATAATCAATAATGTTCCATAGCTCTTCCTGAGCTTCACGACTCCATTCTATCCGCATCAATCATTCCATTTTGCGTATCTTTTTCTTTGCAGCTAAACGAATTTGCATCTCGTTCATGACCTGCTCGTGCGGAATTCTTGGTTTTTCGCTGTTAATGGCTGCTTCAATCTTGGCCCGGAACCAACGATCGTAACTTTCGCCTTGTTCGGCTACCTCAGCTGTGGGCTGGGTGGAGAGGGAGGTTTTGATCACCATAAAGTTTGGCCTCTCTGAGGTATTTATATTTCAGGCAGTATAGCGGCTTTGGTTACCAAAAAATACGCGACTCAAACCGGCATTCTTTCCATAATTTATTGTCCAGTATTATCATTGGTACTTACCCACGACATAGAGGAACACACATGTCCAGCACTACCAGCGTCAGGCTACGTCCATTGGAACGGGATGATCTGGCGTTCGTCCATCAGATGGACAACAACGCCAGCGTGATGCGCTATTGGTTTGAAGAACCTTACGAAGCCTTTGTCGAGCTTTCCGATCTCTACGACAAACACATTCACGATCAGAGCGAACGGCGTTTTATCATCGCCCACGAAGGCGCCAAGGTCGGGCTGGTGGAACTGGTGGAGATCGACCACATCCACCGCCGCGCAGAATTCCAGATCATCATAGATCCGGCCCATCAGGGCAAAGGCTACGCCAGTACCGCCGCCAAACTGGCGATGGATTACGGCTTCTCGGTGCTGAACCTGTACAAGCTGTATCTGATCGTCGACAAAGAAAACCCGAAGGCGATCCACATCTACAGCAAGCTGGGCTTCGAAGTGGAAGGCGAACTGATTGACGAGTTCTTCGTTAACGGCGAATACCGCACCGTGCTGCGCATGTGCATCTTCCAGCCGCAGTATCTGGCGAAGTTCAAAACGCCTGGCGATAAGCCGCTGGTGAAGTAAAAGTGAAAAACCCGCCTCGGCGCTGAGAGATCCCCAGAAATCAGCGCTAATAAATCAGCACCATACTTCGGTATGCTCTGGCGAGTTGGTTAAGAACGGTATCCAGTACTGTTCGGGTTAAAATTAGCGGAGAGTGTCGCAAGATATTCTCCGCTAATGTCAAAAATGATATGACTCGCCGTGGTTTAATACGGTAATCCCCCCAAGACATTCATCAATTGATGGTGGTGTGCAAGCTGGAACTGATAACAGACTGCCCGCCGCATGCTGGGGCAATCTAGCTCCCCGCGCCAGATGTCCTCTTCTCGATGAGACCATAACTCGCTAAGCGTATTGGTATTTTTGTGAAGAAAGAATTAGGTAGGAAACGGCTCCGAAGAGCCGTCTCTGCAAAGTCGTTAGGTCCAGTCTAAGTATCCGTTTTCATGGATCCAGACAATACCCACAGGACAAGCATCAGATAAAAACCAATAACCATTGAAAGCCCCATACTCCATCTCTTCTGGAGTATTAGGGAAACTAACACGAAATTTATCAACCTGCTCTTTTATGGTTCCTGTCAAAAGCAATCCATCACTACCAAGTTTAATTTTCCCATCATCCATCAGATGCTCAATAAACCATAGAAACAACTCTTTCTCCTCACTAAAAGAAAGAGTTATCTCCCCAGAAATACTATCCGGATGAATATTCTCCCAAATGGTAACCATCGACGCACCCTCAAGTTCCTCTTTTCTATCTTCATATTGTTCCGCTGTAAGCATAAAACCACCTATCTAAATTTTATTTCAAACTTGTTATCAGAAAGATTTGAATTTTTATTTATATCTTTATTCCCAATAACATCAATTGTCCATCGAGCTTTCGACTCTTGCGCACTGGAAGAGTAATTTCTTAAGTTTATTATCTTCCCATCAAACTTACCAAAATAAACAACACCTCTCGGGTTCCTTACTTCTTTAAGAGGGAAACCGCCAGTAAGTTACTGAGCATAATCATAGATTTCTTTATCGCTTAACAACTCAGATGCAAACACTTTCGTTGTCCCTTTTCTATTACTTCCTCCATCACCTAAAACCTGTGATCTGGACTTGCCAAAAACAGTTACGCTACCATCTGGCTGTGTTTTATCGAAAAGTTTAACTAGTTGATTCGTGTTATTTTTTGAATTTCAAGCAGATAGTCCGTCGTTTTGGCCGACAGATTAGCTCCCGCAGCCGTTTCACCCTTGATGAAATCGACAACCGGTTGAGCATTGAAATTTTTTGTTTTATACAACTCGTCTGAAGTCTTCACCAACTGCTGCGTCAGCTTCTTAACGCTATCCTCGGTTTTTCCCAGGATCAGCGTGCTGCCGGTAGTGACGGCTCCCGTTCCAATTATCGCCTCCGGTGCCACAATGTCTGCCGCATAAATCCCAGCCTGATTCAGGCAAAGTGCCGGATTGGTTTTACAGCTAGCAATGGCCAAACGCGCAGCTAAAACCAACTCAGGGGCGGCCCCCACTAACGTCATTCCACCCGCAGCAAGAACCAGACCGCCACCACCAACAGCTGCCACAATGGCTGCTGCTTCCCGGCTAGCCACAACACGTTTTGCCGCAGCAACATCGCCTTTATCAGCGGCCAAAATATCTTTCTGATTATCCAGCGCATACTGCATCAACATATGTTCGGTCATGTTGTAGCGATAAACCGACTGTGCACTGTCCGCAGCACTGTAGGCGCCTTCCGGTGTATGCGTTGTCAACGCCCCGGTCAAAGCCCCGATTACTCGTGCCGTTTGCTCTTTTACTTCATTGCCGTTTAACGCTTCCTGCAGACGGTAGAGCTGGCGTTCCTTTTCATTGAGATTGGCCGGTTCAAACAGCGTGCTTTGCATAATCACGCCAGCCAGCTCCGCCGCCAAGCTGGCGATGGATTACGGCTTCTCGGTGCTCAACCTGTACAAGCTGTACCTGATCGTCGACAAAGAAAACCCGAAGGCGATCTACATCTACAGCAAACTGGGCTTCGAAGTGGAAGGCGAACTGATTGACGAATTCTTCGTTAACGGCGAATACCACACCGTGCTGCGTATGTGCATCTTCCAACCGCAGTATCTGACGAAGTTAAAAACGCCTGGTGATAAGCCGCTGGTTAAACAAAAGTGAAAAACCCGAGAAAGCGGGTTTTTCTGAAACAACGACCTCCAGTCCGCTCTATAGCCATCCCTATGAGCTTTCGAAAGGCCCCTATCCTTAGCAACTTTTACATGGTTGTCCAAATATCATTGCTCAACCGGCCCTCTCCATTCAAGGGTATCTTTCAGATTCTCAGGAACGAGTAAAAAAAGTTTTGAAATACTTTTCACTTGTGCGTTATAGAGCATGCTCTTACTCGAGTCACACTCTTCATAGTAACTACGTGCATGATGGTTTAAAAACCACATATCCGATTCATTAAAGTCCTCTGAAGCAAGCAGGATGTAAAAGCTATGAATCAACTGAGACTCATAAAAACATGATCTGTCTTTAATTCGATAGAATAACCTCCAAGTAGTCACATTGCGAATATGTGGAAGTGCCACCTGTAAAATCTCCAGATAAACATCATTTTTTTTCATACACATCCCCTACAAAACCTAAGAAATATCAATGGTACTAACATAGTTTATTTATTTTTCCTGACTGGCAGTGAGTGCATGTCACCAACATACTTATCAACATAAGTCCAACGTCCATTTTTTATCAAGCCATCAACATAGCTTGAATTCCCTGTTATCTCATACAACTCTTTAGCTGCAACCATTCTGTGATTACCTTCAAGGATATAATACCTTCCGCTTTTATCAACGTACCCGCCAATTACATTTTTTGGATCGCTAAAATTGAACCCTTTTAATTCCATCGATGCTTTTATCGCATCAACCTGTTCGGGGTTCTTTAGCCCAATCTGAGCACTTTTAATATTGGCAAACGCTCCTTTTTGAGAGAGTATACCCACTTCACTGAAATACTTCCCAATAACAGGAGCTACAATTTTCCCAGCCCCCCACCCGGCCCCCAATAAAGCAGCCTCAGCTAACGCATCCTTACCCCATAATTTTAAAGCACATCCAGTACCAGCACTCCAGCCGCAAGTATCAAACCGGTCATAGGCATTTTGCCCCATCTGCTCGTACTGCGAAGCAATATCAAATCCCAGTTGGAGACCCAGTTCCCTGAAGCCTGTTGCATCAGAGATCCCCAATAACATATCGTTGATACAGTCCCCATTGCCCGAAATCCGACAGGATTCAAAACTTTTTTCATTTTTCGCCGACAATTGTGCCATTTCCCGGCGAACATTGATTTCACAACCGCTATTACCTTTGCAGTCGGCAAGCTTCTTCGCCATTTTTGCCGGTTCATCATGCATCAGGAAATTGTAAACCAGCACATTCTCAGCAGCGGAGGCTCCACTGCTGGCTCCCTTGGCAGAGTTAGTGATAGCTGCACCGGTTACCGCGCCAATAATACGCCCAGCAGACTGCACTTTAGCGTCCCGCGTTGCCGGCTCTGTAAAAATATCACCCAATGTGATTGCAGCCAGCTCCGCCGCCAGCGCCCCAGCCGCCGCACCTTTACCGTCACCGCGTCCGATTTCCGCCGCCACACCCGCCACCACCGCATGGCTGACAGATTTACCGACTACGCCCAATACTTCGCCGTTATCGCCAATCAGCTTCGCCCCTTCGGCATTAATCTGGCTGCCGATATTGGCCAGCAGGGCATTGGTCAGATTGTCCTTAAAGCTGCCGCCATTGATGGCGGTATTCAGGCTGGAGCTGATGACCGATTGCCCCGCCACCCGCTGCGCCACCTTGCTCCAGTCGCCATTGCTCAGCTGCGGCAGCTTGACGTTGTTCGGGTTGAGCGGTTTGCCCGCTGCGTCCTTGCTCCAACCCATCGCGCTGTCAAAGCCGTTGAGCGCCCCGCCAATCGCCATGGCGGTCGCGGTCGCCTTGACGCTTTCGTTACTGCCCAGCACTTTCAGGGTTTTCGATAGGTTGCCCTGATTTTCCACCAATGCCACTGCCGCTTGAGAGGCAAGCGACGACATCCCGGCCGTCACCGCACCACTGGTCACTGCACCGCCACCAATGGCCCCGGCAACATTGCTGGCAGCTAGCGCCGTGAGCGAACTGCCCGCTGTCACTGCCGCCGCTGCAATGGCAATCACCGCCGCCACCGCCGGGTTCAGGTGTTGGCTCTTGTAGTCCCAACTGTCGTAGGCGTCCTTGACGATATTCCACTGCACGTCGTTGCGTTTGTTGAGGTCTTTTACCCAGGTGGTGCCCGACGTATTACCCAGCGCATCTATCGCGCTTTGCAGCGCCTGGCCGTTTTTCGCCTTCACGTCGGCGCTAACACCCTTTGCCGCATCGACGGTCAACGCACCGCCAGTATGAATGCTCGGCAGCACCCACTTGTTGTCTTCATAACCTTTATTGGATTGCTTGATGAAGAAACCTTTCGAGTTGCTGATCGTTTGCTCGAAGGAGGTATTTTTTACGGCACGGAAGTTGACCTGCCCATACGTGCTGGTTAATCGAGCATTCTGCCCGGCGGCGATTTTACTGGCTTCATAGGTGCTGTCGTCGCGGCTCATTAGGTTGATGTTGCCGGCGGCAGTAAACTCGGTGACCTTATTGGCTACATCATGGTGAGTCTGCTTAACTTCGGTTTTCTTGCCCCACCATTTGCGTTTCTTCTCGGTTTTCTCGTAGTGGCTGGACTCTTCCATCGCCTGAGCATAGAGATAACCGCCCTTGGCGGCGATATCCATATTGCCGGCTCGCATGGCTTCGGCCTGGTTATACGCGTTGACCTCAGCCCTCTGACGAGCCTCATCCGGCTCCTTGAGTTGCGCCTCTTGACGCGCAGCCGTCAGGCGATTTTGCGCTTCGTTTTTACCGTTGTTACCCTGATTGATACGCTGGGCAGCCAGAATGACGTCATTTTGGGCTGCCGCGAGGCTATTTTTCGCCGTAGCAAGCTCATTCTCACGCTGTGTAACAAATTTTTTCCAACTCCCCACCTCCGCTGACCAACCGTTTCCATACTCGTGAGGTGGATTATTGCTAATAAATTCGTCGCGCCCGTTTTCTGCTTCTCTAACGGCGGCTTCTGCTTGCTGAACAGCGGATACGCGTTGAGCAACAGTAAGCTCAGCATTCTTTTTGTCCTGTTGTGCCTGGTTAATCTGCAGTTGCGCATTCTGAATCTGCTGCTCAGCTACCGCAATGCGCTGGCCCCAGTCAGTCACCGCAACCGGCGGTTTCCAGTTGGCACCCAACCCCTTAACCACCAGTTTGGTGGCCTGGAATAAAATGCTGCCACCGGAAATCACCGTCATCAGGCCACCGGCATTCAGTTCAGTACCCTGCTGGGTTCGTGTTTCGGTAAATTCCTTGTTGCCCTCGCGGTAGGTGTGGTTTTGCACCGCCTCAAAGCGCATGTCGGCACCAGATGTCAGGGTCATATTGCCGCCGGAGGTGAGTTTGGCGCCGTACGTCAGTAACTGATTGTTGGCCGCTGCCGTTAGGTTTTTTCCAGCATTGATGGCCGTTACCGCATGACGGTCATCCTTGTTGTTGTCGTTGGCGGCATCGATGGCGGAATAAGCCACGTTGGACAGCCACAGGTTTTGCCCGGCCAGCAACGTGATGTTGCCGTTGGCAGAGAGCGTGCCACCCTGGGTGCCCAGGTCACGGGCCGAGTTAATCAACAGGTCGCCACCGGCGTGTATCCGGCTGCCCAGTTCTGGGGTGCGCGAGGATACAAAGGGATGGCCATAATTGCCGTCCAGTGCACGGTAGTTGAGGTCGGCATTGTGCCCGGCCAGCAGCGTCACGTCCTTGCCTGCATGGATGTTGGTGCCGCGCAACGCCAGATAGCCGCCACTGTTGAGCGAGACCGAACCGGTGGCCTTCATCGCACCGACCTGAAGCAGGCCGTTGAAGTATTGCAGTCGCTTGTCCGCCGACAGGTCTTCGCCGGGACGATTACGCGTCAAAATGGCGTCATTCTTAATGATGGAGATGCTGCCAGGGGCCGTCATGCTGACGTTGCGGCTTTGCGACGCCAGTAACGTATTGAGTAGGGTAATGGTACTGCCTGCTGTCAACGTCAGGTCACGTGAGGCCTGCAGGCTGCCCAGCCAGCGAACGCCGTCCGGGTGGTAATAGTTGGGTTTTTCACTGGTGTGGATCTTGATTTCACCGGTGCGGGCGGTCAGCGTAACGTCCTGCCCTTTCAGTTCGCTTTGCCAGGCATCGATGGTGTTGCCGGCGCTCAAATCCAGCGCTTTACCTGCGGACAGAATGCCCTGCCCCAGCACGATGCGGTCTTCGGCGATGGCAGTGAGATTGCCGCTGGCGTTAATGGCGTCGGTGTTGACGATGTTGGCCGCATGCAGGAGTACATTCTGCGCTTTGATGGTTTCGGGGCGACCGGTCGTTTTGACGTCATTGAGCTGGTTTTCGTTGGGCGTTGGCGTTTGGATGTCTATCCGGTTTTTGAAATCCGCCACCAGGTTGCCGCCGGCCTGCAACAGGGATACAGAATATCCTTCCGCCGCCCAACTTTTCTGCGTACCTTTCCTTACGTAGAGGATGTATTCCGGCGTCGTCGTTTTCGCATCCTGCCATTTATGCCCCAGTACGATGTTCTGATTGGGCATTTTCTGTTCGAACAAGGCGTAATCATTCAGATTGCCAAGGGTTTCACTACGGACTCTCAGATTATTGCCAGTTAAAATCAGGTCTTTACCCGCCTTTATTGTACTGACGTGATTCCAAAGCTCCGACACATTGATATAGGCGCTCTTACCTGAAATGATCTCAGCCGGTTTGCTGTCCCTCACCACGGTAAAACGCGCGCGCTCACTGTTAACCCAGGGTGTTCTTTTGAAATCGATATGCCCCAGCCATGTGAAACTCTTGTCTTCAAGCTCAGCCAGATAGTCAAAGAATCGGTAGTCGAATTGGTCTTGATAAACACCGTCAGCCAGCCAACGATCAATATCCTTGTTGTCTTTCGGTGCGTTGGTCGAGGAAATGGCAAACTGTTGGCGCACGTTATCCAGCTTCTCCGTGCGTATAACCAAATCACCGCTGTTGGTCAGTATCTTCGCCGAGCGGTTCTCAACGCTATTCGCCTTATTGCCCTGCGCATCCTTCTGGATCCACATATTTTTGTTAGCGTGAAGCTTGGCGTTTTCTCCCGCATTGCGGACATGATCGCTGAAAATGCGCATATCGCCGCTGGTGCTGGTTTGCCCGTCGTTTACCAGTCTGGTGGCCGCCAACGTGGCGTTGCCGTCGGCCTGCACGATAGCTCCCGGCGTGACATGCAGTTCTTTAGCGCTGACATTGAGGTCTGTTTTGCTGTGCGTTGTACCATTAAGCGAGATTTTGCCATTTACGCTCAACGTGACATCCCGTTGTTTGCTGGTGAGATCTTTCAGATTCACCCCGACCCCGTCCTCATTGGCCACGAGACGGATCTTATTGGCATACATGCCGCCCAATGCTTTGGTGTCCACCGCGAGAACAGGTTTAGCGCCTTCGCCGGCGATAGGCTTGATGGTGCCGTTTTTGAAACTGACGCGGTTAGCCCCCAGGGTCAGCGACAGATTATTGGCGTTGATCTTGCCATTCAGTTCGGTAGCACGGCTGATGATGTCGACGTAATCGGCGCTGTTGCCGTCCAGCCCTTTGCCGCCGATGGTGACGCCCCCCTTTTTCACCTCCAGCGCTTCCAGCGCACCCTGCTTGTCGAACTGCGGTTTACCGGTAGTCAGGGTGACGCCGGGAGCGTTGATAAAACCACAACCGTCGCAGCTGATACCATTGGGGTTGGCGATCATCACGTTGGCCTTGTTGCCGAACACCTCGAGCTTGCCCTGTAGTTCGGAGCGGCTACCGCCGGTGACTTCGTTGATGATCAAATCGGCCGGTTTACCCTTGAGGTTGGGGTTGCCGTTGATAATATCGACACCTAACTGCGTTTTTCCGCCCTGTGTCGCATTGTTCAGCACAGCACCCGGAGCCCCGACGTTGAAATCCTTATAGGTGTTATGAGAAATGCCCGCACCGTTCGGCGTGGCGATATTCACCACCGGTACATTACCCGGCTTCATATGGACCTGAGTGTTGCCGTTGGCGGCGTTGATACCCGCGGCAAAGGCGGGGTGCAATGGCTGCAGCGCCGTCAGATAAATCAGCAGATAGCTGATACTCCGGGGTAACGGGTGGTTGAGCTTATCCATTATTCACTCCTTTGAAATGATGTTGGTTTTAGACATCTGCCGGCGTCTTGCCCTGTGCTGACGTTATAACGTGAAGGCGGCTTGCCAGTAGGCCACCCAATGATCCGGTTGCAAGCTGCCAGAGTGCTTCAGGGGTTTACCGACGGTGAACGACTGATTGAACCATCGGCCATTCAGCAAAGCGCCCAGCGCCATGCCACTGACGTTTCCACCGTCGATTTGCCCGGCGCGCCCCTGCACCCAGCCGGTGTCCAACGCGCCAATCAAAGAGAGGTCCCCCAGCCCCGGCTGCGTCATCCATTGCCAGTTGAGCTCGTTACGCCAGTACCCACCGCGATTGCCGGTCAGGTATTGCTCCTTGAAGCCGCGAACCGAATACTGCCCGCCAACGGAGACGCGCTCGCTGGAGTACAGGTTATCCGGCGTAGTTTGCCCGTAGGCTGATGTCAGGTAGTACAAAGAGGGGGTCAGAGGATAGAAGTAACTGGCGCTGAGGCTGAGTTTGCGAAACTCGCTGCGCGGCGCATTGGTATGCTCCGGGTCATCTGTGGTGGCACCCAACATACGTAGGCCGTGGCTTACCGTCGGGTTCAGCGTCAGATAGCCGCGCCCGGCAACCGCGCTGTAATTTCCGCCGAGGCTAAATACGCTGAGCGTCGGGCTGCTGATAGCCAGACGTTCACCCGCCAGTTGGTTCTCTGTACGCCTGCGCGTCAGCCCTATGTCGACAGAAAACTTGCGCGTACCGTCTCGCAACAGCGTGCGGTTGGCACCCAAACGCTGGGTTTGACTGTTACCCTTATAGCGGTAAGCGTCGCCATTGAACGGCACGTTCTGGAAAAAATCATTCCAGGCATATTGATAGCTGAATAACCAGTAGCCGTAGGGCAAGGTCACGCCGCCGTTGAGGCTGCGGCTGCGATGGCTATGGCTGAAATCGCTGTTACGTGCCGCAGAAAATGACCACTGTTCGGCAAGACGCAACGGACTATCCAACGTCATGCCGGCATTCATCTGCCCGGTGCCCGTGCTTTTCTGGCCGCTGTTGTCTGCACCAAAAGAAAGTGCAACAGGCAAACGCGCGGAACTGCGCCGCAATACCACGTTTGAATAACCAGAATGCGTTCCAGGCTGGATATCGATGCTCACCGGCTTTGAGGGCAACCGATTGAGCTGTTCCATCCCCTGTTCAATATCCCGCAGGTTCAATACCTCACCGGCCCTGCCGGGGAACGCCATACGTAACGCCAGCGTGTTTTCTCCATCAAGCGTAATGGATTCCACCCGTCCTTCATTGGCGCTGATGATCAATGTACCGCCAGCAATATCCTGATCCTGCAGGAAGGCCTGCGAGGTGATATAGCCGCGTTGCAGATAGGCATTGGTGGTTTCTCGCATCAGGCGATTGATGTGGTTCAAAGTCAGGCAACGGCCCTGGTAGGGTTTTGCCAGTTTTTCTTTCACCGACCAGGAGAGGTGTTCCGCCCCCTGAAATACAATGCGTTGCACGTTGTGGCAGGTTTCCTCGCCCACACTCGCCACAGGCAGCGGTAATGCAGGCAACGCGACATTGCTTTGCAGTGCTTCACGCTGCTGCTGCGCTTGTTCCAGCAACGTTTTTTGCTGTTGGGTAATGCTGTCGCGGTCTACCGGGCTGGCAATTTCCGCTGCCTGAACGCAATGAAAACGCCCGACACTGGCCATAAACGCCAAAGCCCAGATGCATAGCTTCCATGCACACATTTTAAAACATCCATTTACTGTAATTTACATAGATTAGCGAATTATAAACATTTATCCCTTTCCGTCCATACGAATGAGAATTGTTTTTATTCAAAGTGCAGAAAATAGCGAAAGTTCAGGGGAGAACCGTGAAGGAGCGGGAGGAGGAGCGACGTATGAACTAAAGGGCATTGAAGCGAACGAGATCCAGTGGAACGGGGCGCAGCATGTGAACTGCGCCCAACAATCCTTAGCCGTAACGCCCGGTAATATAATCCTCGGTGCGGCGCTGGCGCGGTGACGTAAAGATATCGTCGGTCGCGTTGTATTCCACAAGTTGCCCCTGGTGAATAAACGCCGTGTAATCGGACACCCGCGCCGCCTGCTGCATGTTGTGGGTAACCAGCACCACGCTGTACTGCTGTTTCAGCGCGGAGATCAGCTCTTCGATGGTCAAGGTGGAGATCGGATCCAACGCAGAAGTCGGTTCATCGAGCAACAACACTTCCGGCTCAATGGCTATCGCCCGCGCAATCACCAACCTCTGCTGCTGGCCGCTGGAAAGGCGGAACGCATTCTCGCGCAACCGATCCTTGACCTCATGCCACAGCGCTGCGGCGCGCAGCGAACGCTCCACCGCCTCGTCCAGGATCCGCCGGTCGCGCACGCCCTGTAGCCGCAGGCCATAGACCACGTTTTCATAAATCGACTTCGGAAACGGATTAGGGCGCTGGAACACCATACCGACCCGCCGCCGCAGCGCCGCCACGTCGATCTGCGTGCCGGAAATGCCCTGCCCGTTGAGTTGAAGCTCACCTTCGATCCGGCAGTTATCCACCAAATCGTTCATGCGGTTAAAACAGCGCAGCAGCGTCGATTTACCGCAGCCGGAAGGGCCGATCAGCGCCGTAACGCGGTGCTTAGGAATACGCAGCGAAATATTGTGCAGCACCTGTTTCTCGCCATAAAACAGGTTGAGGCCGTTCACCGCCAGCGCGGTATGTTCATCATCAAGATGCTGGACATCCAGCCGGGGCAAACTGCCTGGCGTCATCAAACCCATTACGCACTCCCCAGAAATAACGTCATTGTTACTGCGACCATGCTCTGTACCGCTCCCTCAGCGAATGGCGGATGCCCATCGCCGCCAGATTTAACCCCACCACAATCGTCACCAGCAGAAACGCCGTGGCGAACACCAGCGGCCGGGCGGCTTCCACGCTCGGGCTCTGGAAGGCCATATCGTAAATCTGGAAGCTCAGATGCATAAACTTCCGCTCCAGATGCAGATACGGGAAAATATCGTCCACCGGCAGCACCGGCACGGATTTCACCACGCCCACCAGCATCAGCGGCGCAGTTTCACCGGCGGCGCGCGCCACCGCCAGGATCAGGCCGGTCATCATCGCCGGTGCGGCCATCGGCAAAACGATGCGCCACAGCGTTTCCGCACGGCTGGCGCCTAATGCCAAGGATCCCTGGCGCAGCGTGGCGGGAATGCGCGACAGCCCCTCCTCGGTAGCGACGATCACCACCGGCAGCGTCAGCAACGCCAGCGTCAACGCCGCCCACAGCACGCCAGGCGTACCGAAGGTCGGGTTGGGCAGCGACTCCGGGTAAAACAGCTGATCGAGGGTACCGCCAATCATATAAACGAAGAACCCCAGGCCAAACACGCCGTAAACAATCGACGGCACGCCGGCCAGATTGACCACCGCAATGCGGATCAGCCGCGTAAGCAAATTATTGCCGGCATACTCGTGCAGGTAAACGGCGGCGATCACGCCAAACGGCATCACCACTATCGACATCAGGATCACCATCAGCACGGTGCCGAAAATCGCCGGGAACACGCCGCCTTCGGTATTGGCCTCACGCGGGCTGTCGCTGAGGAATTTCTTCACCTGCTCGGCCCAATGCGCCAGCTTCTGGGTGGTGTTCATTGCATTGGGATACCAGGCATCGCGCACCTGGCTGAGCGCAATGGTATGAACCTGCCCGTGCATGTCACGCAGCAACAGCGCATCGCGCTGGCGATCGCGGTTCAGCCCTTCCAGCCGGTCGGAAAACTGCCGATATTGACGTTGCAACTCCAGCCTTTCAGCCCTGATGGACGCCTGCGAACGAGCGTCGAGCTTGTCATCGCGCTGCAGGCTCTTCTCGCGCAGGCGCAGCGTATCGAACCTTTGGTTGATACGCGCCATATCGCGAAATTGAATGTCATGCGCCTGCCGTGAAAGCGCGGCAATCTGCGGCAAACGCTGCTGTAACGCCTGGTTGATATTGCGCCCGGTCAAAGGCTGGCCATCTTCCAGCATCCCCGCCAAATAACCATAAGCAGTGCCGTTGCTGTTGCGCTCCAGCACCAGCAGGTCACGCGGCGTGCTCTGTCGCAGGATGTCGCTGGCCAGCAGCGTGCGGAAATCCTGCCCTTCGCTCTCGCGGTTGCCGACTTTGATCAGATAACGTTCGAAGTTCTGCGCATTGCCCGGCGGCAGCGCAACGCCGGACTCCTGCAACTGGCGGCGGGGAATGCTTTGCTGCTGGTACAGCTCGCCGATCATCATCACCGGGCCGGCCGCGCTCTGATTCAGCTCAAACTGGTAAACCGGGCTGGGCCAGAAATAGCGCATCCCCTGCCCGGCCAACAGCAGCATGATACCGAGCAACGCCAGCAGGCTGACGGTCACCGAACCGGCGGTCAGCCAGATCCACGGCGAGCCGCTTTTCACCCAGTGCTTCATGGCGCCTCCTGATTCAGGGTATAGCGTTTACGCAGACGCAGACGAACCGACTCCGCCAGCGTATTGAACACGAAAGTGAAAATAAACAGCACCAGCGCGGTAAGGAACAGCACCCGGTAATGGCTGCTGCCGGCTACCGCCTCAGGCATTTCTATCGCGATATTGGCCGCCAGCGCACGCAGGCCCTGGAACAGGCTGCCGTCGATAATCGGCGTATTGCCGGTGGCCATCAACACAATCATGGTCTCGCCCACCGCCCGGCCAAACCCTATCATCAGCGCCGAGAAAATACCGGCGCTGGCCGAAGGCAGCACCACTCGCATCACGGTTTGCCACTGGGTCGCCCCCAACGCCAAGGATCCCTGGCTGAGCGTAGCCGGTACGCTGAACAAGGCGTCTTCCGCCAGTGAGAAAATAATCGGCACCAGCGCAAATCCCATCGCCACGCCGACCACCAGCGCGTTGCGCTGGTCATAATCATCGCCCAGCCAGAAATGCAGCGGTTCGCCGAACAGTTTCACTTCCAGCCACGGCCCAACGCTGAACGTCAGCCAGACGGTCAGCAATATCAAAGGCAGCAGGATCAGCAGATCGAAACCTGGCGGTAACCGCCGCGGCGCAAACCGGTTCACCAATGCGCCACAGGCCAACACCGCTACCGCCAGCAGCACCGGCAGCGACAGCACCGCCAGCAAATAATGTTCAATCACCGGTGCCAGCCAGATGCCGGCCACCAGCCCGATAACCACCGTCGGCAACGCGCCCATCACCTCGATAGCCGGTTTGATCACCCGCCGCAGCCCGGGCGACATGAAATAAGCGGTGTAAATCGCCCCCGCCAGCGCCAGCGGAATAGCGAACAGCATCGCGTAACCCGCCGCCTTGAAGGTGCCAAAAATCACCGGTATCAGGCTGAATTTGGCCTGATAGCTGTCTTCACCGGAGGTCGATTGCCACACGTAGGCCGGCTCAGGGTAATTCTCATACCACACCTTGTGCCACAGCGAACGCCAGGTCACGTCAGGGTAAGGGTTATCAATCGCATAGTGCTGCCAGCCCTGCGCCGTTTCCAGCAGCAGGCCGTCGCCGCTCGGGGCGAACGCCATCTGCTGAACGCCACTGCTCAGCCTGCCGTTGAGCAACGGCTGCGGCTGAATACTCGAGAACAGCGAGAAACCGCCATCGGGCCGCAGGGTAGCGAATACCCGGCGATAAGGCTCGGCCACCAGCAAATCTTGCGGTTCGGCACTGTGTTCGAAATGTTGCACCGGCGTCAGTTGCCAGCGCTGGTTCTTTTCCACGTCGAACCATTCGCGCACGCTGCCGTCAGCCGCTTCGATCAACAGCGCGCTGCCGCCGGGCAACGCCGTCAGTTGATAAGGCGAATGCTCCCCGAGGGTGCGCGTTTCTTTCAGCTGCAGCTGCGTGTCGTTAATCTGGTAACGCGCCAGGCGATTACCCGTCAAAAGGTACAGCTGGCGCCCGTCCGGGGTCAGCACGATCTGCTGCGGCGCACTCTCCAGCGCGCTTGCGCTCAACTGCGGCGGGTGCTCGTTACCGAAACGGCCAAACACCAACCGGTTATCGTCGGTAACGCCGGCCAGCAAGTACTGGCCGCGCCGCGCCTCGGCCAGCGTCAGCAGCGTCAGCGGCCGGCCCCGTTGATCCAACTCCTGTGGCCGTTGCCCGAGCGGAAACGCCCACTGTGGCACCGCCGATCCCGCCGCGGCAAAGTCTGCGCTGGCGACAATAAACCGGCCATCGGCCTGCGCCAAAGCAAACAAGTCGCGTTCGCCCGCAGCCTGGGCGAGCAACGCCGGCTTGGCCAGCAGCGGTTGCTGCGCCAGCAGTTCGCCGGCCTTCGCACCCTCTTGCGGCATCAGACGGTAAAACTGACCCGCGCCCTGCGCATCAATGCGGTAACCGATGCGTTGTTGCACATCCATGCCCAACGCCAACGCCGGGGCTGAAGCAGCGATCGCCAGCGGCTGCGCCTTGCCCATCGCCGCCGGTTTGAACAGCGGCAGCACCGCAAACAGCAGGTAAACGAAGATCAGCATGAGCGTCATCAGCACCAGCAGCCCGCTGACGGTCACCGCCGCCTGCACGCTCCGGTCGATCCGCGCGCGCAGGCGATCCCGGGGATGTTGGTTTACCGTAGTCTGTGCCATGTCTCTCGCTGTCGCTGATGTAATCAGGCTTGCGCCATAGAATAACCGGGCATCTTATGTCAGTTTTGTGACGTTTGCATGACAAAGTTCCCCATCTATTAATTGGATTATTCCACCAACAAAACCCACCATATGCCAAGTATATTTCTGAAAAATGATGGCAATACCGGTCATATAGCAAACAATAAGGATTCATATTCGATATTTTATATCGGACAATATTGACCAGCAGCTGCACCGCCGCAAAAATATTTTTTATACCGCAAAATGCCCCGTGCCAACGCAATGGATATGTTGGACTTTCCTGTCAATCTCTCGCAATAATGATGAAGGACAATAGGCTGTGTCCCGGGCCGTTGCGGACTCAAAAGCCCATCATCAAGGTTGAGGGTGCAGGACATGGCCGGGCTACGTTCAAGCCCGACAACGCAGAGTATGGGCTTTTGGGGGGCGTCCCCGGTCCTTTTCTAAAATTGAACTGGAGTGGCAATGGGTCAGGAAAAGCTCTACATCGAAAAAGAATTAAGCTGGTTATCCTTTAATGAACGCGTGTTGCAGGAAGCCGCAGATAAGAGCAATCCCCTGATTGAGCGCATGCGTTTTCTGGGCATTTACTCCAATAACCTCGACGAGTTCTATAAGGTCCGCTTTGCCGATCTCAAACGACGCATTCTGATCAGCGAAGAGCAAGGGTCCGGCGGCGCTTCACGTCATTTGCTGAAGAAGATCCAGGCCAAGGTATTAAAAACCGATCAGGAATTCGACAGCCTGTATAACGATCTGCTGCTGGAAATGGCACGCAACCAGATCTTCTTGATCAACGAACGTCAGGTGTCGGAAAACCAGCAGACTTGGCTGCGCCAATACTTCAAGCAGCATCTGCGCCAACACATCACCCCGATCCTGATCAACCACGACACCAATCTGGTGCAGTTCCTGAAAGACGATTACACCTATCTGGCGGTAGAGATTATCCGCGGCACGCGCATCGAGTATGCGCTGCTGGAGATCCCGTCCGATAAGGTACCGCGCTTCGTCAACCTGCCGCCGGAAGCGCCGCGCCGCCGCAAACCGATGATCCTGCTGGACAACATTCTGCGTTACTGCCTGGACGATATCTTCAAGGGCTTCTTCGACTACGATGCGCTCAACGCCTATTCGATGAAAATGACGCGCGATGCCGAATATGACCTGGTGACAGAAATGGAATCCAGCCTGCTGGAACTGATGTCCTCCAGCCTGAAACAACGCCTCACCGCCGAACCTGTGCGTTTCGTTTATCAGCGCGACATGCCGAACGAAATGGTGGAACTGCTGCGCGGCAAGCTCGGCATCTCCAACTATGATTCGGTGATCGCCGGCGGCCGTTACCATAACTTTAAAGACTTTATCAGCTTCCCGAACGTCGGTAAGGCCAACCTGGTCAATAAACCGCTGCCGCGCCTGCGCCACATCTGGTTCGATAAATTCCGCAACGGCTTTGACGCCATCCGCGAACAGGACGTGCTGCTCTACTATCCATACCATACCTTCGAGCACGTGCTGGAGCTGGTGCGCCAGGCGTCGTTTGACCCCAGCGTGCTGGCGATCAAAATCAATATTTACCGCGTAGCGAAAGACTCGCGCATTATCGAGTCGATGATCCACGCCGCGCACAACGGCAAAAAAGTCACGGTGGTGGTGGAACTGCAGGCGCGCTTTGATGAAGAGGCCAATATTCACTGGGCCAAGCGCCTGACCGAAGCCGGCGTGCACGTTATCTTCTCTGCGCCAGGGCTGAAAATTCACGCCAAACTGTTCCTGATCTCGCGCCGTGAAGGCGACGATATTGTGCGCTATGCTCATATCGGTACCGGTAACTTTAACGAGAAAACCGCGCGTATTTACACCGACTATTCACTGCTGACCGCCGACTCGCGCATCACCAATGAAGTGCGCCGGGTGTTCAACTTTATCGAGAACCCTTACCGGCCGGTGACCTTCGACAATCTGATGGTGTCGCCGCAAAACTCGCGCCTGAAGCTGTACGAATTGATCGACCAGGAAATCGCCAACGCCCGGGCCGGGCACTCGGCCGGCATTATGCTGAAAATCAACAATCTGGTGGATAAAGGGCTGGTAGATCGGTTATATACCGCCTCCGGCGCCGGCGTAAAAATCCGCCTGTTGGTCCGGGGTATGTGTTCTTTGATTCCCAACCTGCCGGGGATCAGTGACAATATTCAGATAATCAGCATCGTCGACCGCTATCTGGAACACGATCGGGTTTACGTTTTCGACAACAAAGGTGACAAACTGGTCTATCTGTCCTCTGCCGACTGGATGACCCGTAACATAGATTACCGTATAGAAGTGGCGGTCTCGCTGTTGGATCCAACGCTGAAACAACGGGTTCTGGATATTCTGGAAATCCTGTTCAGCGACACGGTCAAGGCACGCTACCTCGATAAAGAACTGAGCAACCAGTACGTACCGCGCGGCAACCGCCGTAAAGTGCGTGCTCAGGTTGCCATTTATGAGTATTTAAAAGCTCTGGAACAACCAGGACAGTAGGCCAGCCACTATGCCGCTAAAAAGCACTGCAACGAACAAACCGCAGGAAATCGCTGCCATCGACCTTGGGTCGAACAGCTTCCACATGGTGATTGCCCGCGTCGTCAACGGCGCCTTACAGGTGTTGGGCCGTTTAAAACAGCGGGTCCACCTCGCCGATGGATTGGACAGCAACAATGTGCTCAGTGAAGAGGCAATAGAACGCGGCCTTGCCTGCCTGGCGCTGTTCGCCGAACGGCTGCAAGGCTTTCCGGCAGATAACGTCACCATCGTCGGCACCCATACTTTGCGCCAGGCGATTAACGCGGAAGTGTTCCTCAAACGCGCGGCCAAAGTGATCCCCTATCCGATTGAAATCATCGCTGGGCAGGAAGAAGCGCGCCTGATCTTTATGGGCGTGGAACACACGCAGCCGGAAAAAGGCCGCAAGCTGGTGATCGACATCGGCGGCGGCTCCACCGAGCTGGTGATTGGCGAAGACTTTGAGCCGCTGCTGGCGGAAAGCCGCCGCATGGGCTGCGTCAGCTTCGCCCAACAGTTTTTCCCAGGCGGCGAAATCAGCAAGAACAACTTCAAGCGCGCACGCCTGGCGGCGGCGCAGAAGCTCGAAACCCTGGCCTGGCAATACCGCATTCAGGGCTGGCAGTATGCGCTTGGCGCGTCCGGCACCATCAAGGCTGCGCACGAAGTACTGGTAGAGATGGGCGAAAAAGACGGCCTGATCACCCTGGAGCGGCTGGAGATGCTGGCGGAACAGGTGCTGCAGTTTAAAAACTTCAGCGCGCTGAGCCTGCCGGGATTATCCGAAGACCGTCAGTCGGTGTTTGTGCCGGGTCTGGCGATCTTGTGCGGCGTGTTCGATGCGCTGGCGATCCGCGATCTGCGCCTTTCCGACGGCGCGCTGCGCGAAGGCGTGCTGTACGAAATGGAAGGCCGTTTCCGCCATCAGGATATCCGCAGCCGCACCGCCAAAAGCCTGGCCGATCACTACAATATTGACCGTGAACAGGCCAAGCGTGTGCTGGAAACCACCGAGCTGCTGTATTCGCAGTGGATGGCGCAAAACACCAAACTGGCGAATCCGCAGTTGGAAGCGCTGTTGAAGTGGGCCGCGATGTTGCATGAAGTGGGGTTGAGCATCAACCACAGCGGCATGCACCGCCACTCGGCCTATATTCTGCAGAACACCAACCTGCCGGGTTTCCATCAGGAACAGCAATTGCTGCTGGCCGCGCTGGTGCGTTTCCACCGCAAGGGCATCAAGCTCGAAGAACTGCCGCGCCTGAACCTGTTCAAGAAAAAGTATTATCTGCCGCTGATCCAGTTGCTGCGCCTGAGCACCCTGCTCAATAACCAGCGCCAGTCGACCACGACGCCGGAGACGTTGCGTCTTAGCACCGACGATAACCACTGGACGTTGCGCTTCCCGGCCGGCTATCTGGCGCAGAACAACCTGGTACAGCTGGATTTCGAACGTGAGCAAGCCTACTGGAACGACGTGGTGGGCTGGAAGCTGATGATTGAAGAAGAAGGCTCGCAGGACGAGAAACGCTCAGCCTGAGTCCAACGCCCCCACCCTGCGGTGGGGGTGCATTAAACGCCGAAGCAGCTGAATCTCTATCCTAAACGACGATGAAATGCCCGGCGGCTTACGCCGGAAATAAATGGACAACTTTTGTCATCCCCTCCTAAAATTCCGGTTACAATTTCCAGCATCAGATAGCACAGGAAACCGGCATGCCGGGTGATATATGCGTAAAAAAACCACCGGACAAATGACAAAGATAGTGCTGTTGATCAGCTTTATCATTTTAGTTGGCCGTCTGCTGTATGCCGCCGTGGTTGCGGTGCCGCACCATCAGGAAAAAAAACTCGCTCCCTCTCAGAACGCCACAGAGATCCACGAGGAAAACCGGGACGACGCCCCCTGAGACGGCAAGATACCCTCAGCACGCAGGGCAACCGAATAGTTAAGCAGCCTGCCGAAGGCCAACGCCTTTTGGGTATGCCAGGCCCCTTACTTATTCCTCAGCGCCTGCATCCATTTCATAAAAATGACGCCTGCATTCACTATGTTCTATCTTGGGTAGAGATTGTCTGTGAGGACTACTGAGTGCCAGCAAGGAATACCATGTCTGTCGCAACGCATAACGTTAAAAAAGTCGCTGAATATCGCCAGCGCATTCTTTCACTGCTGCTAAACAATAAAGACCTGGTCGATGGCATTCTTGGTCGGCCGGGGGATGAAAATGCGCTCAGCAAAACCGAATTGCTGAACCAGACCGCCGAAATCACCGGTTTGCTGGACGATATGCACGCCGCTGACCTGGCGGATCTGCTGGAAGCGCTGCCACAGGACGAACGCCTGGCGCTGTGGCGGTTGGTAGGCAACGGTAAGCGCGGCCAGACGCTGGTGGAAGTGGCCGAACCGGTGTGGGACAGCCTGATCGAAGAGATGAGCGATAAAGACCTGCTCAAGGCGATCAAAACGCTGGACGTCGATGAGCAGGCCTATCTGGCACAGTATCTGCCGCGTAACCTGATGGGCCGCCTGTTGACCTCGCTCGAGCCGGATCAGCGCGCGCAGGTACGCGAGATGATCCACTACGGTAAAGACACCGTAGGCTGGATGATGGATTTTGAACTGGTCACGGTGCGTCCGGACGTCACGCTCGGCGCGGTGCATCGTTTCCTGCGTCTGCGTAAAACCATCCCGGCGGCTACCGACAAACTCTTTGTCACCGATCGCAAGAATACCCTGCTGGGTGAGTTGCCGCTGACCGCCGTGTTGCTGAACGACCCGGAAACCCCGGTGCAGGACGTGATGGACAGCGATCCCACCCGTTTCTTGCCGGAAGACAGAGCCGAAGCGGCGGCCAGCGCGTTCGAACGTTATGACCTGATCAGCGCCCCGGTGGTCGACGCCAAGGGCAAGCTGATGGGCCGCCTGACCATTGAAGAGATCGTTGACGTGGTCAACGAAGAAAGCGACACCACCCTGCGCCGCATGGGGGGCCTGAGCCCGGATGAGGACGTGTTTGCCCCGGTCATGAAAGCGGTAAAAACTCGCTGGGCGTGGCTGGCTATCAATCTGTGCACCGCGTTTATCGCCTCGCGCGTTATCGGCATGTTTGAACACACCATTTCACAGCTGGTGGCGCTGGCGGCATTGATGCCGATCGTCGCCGGTATCGGCGGTAACACCGGCAACCAGACCATCACCATGATCGTCCGCGCGCTGGCGCTGCACCAGATCGAAGTCGGTAATATCTCCCGTCTGATGTTGAGAGAGCTGGGGGTGGCGATTATCAACGGCGTGGTCTGGGGCGGCATCATGGGGGTGGTTACCTGGCTGCTGTACGGGGACTGGGCGATGGGCGGCGTGATGACGCTGGCGATGATCCTCAACCTGTTGGTGGCGGCGCTGATGGGGGTAGTGATCCCGATGACCATGATTAAAATGGGGCGCGATCCGGCAGTGGGCTCCAGCGTCTTGATCACCGCGCTGACCGACACCGGCGGCTTCTTTATCTTCCTCGGCCTGGCTACGCTGTTCCTGCTTTGATTTTTTATCGCCGGCGCCCGCGCCGGCTTTTGAGTTCGCTCACTAAAACAGCCTGATTCGGTAGGCTTTATTGCCGTGCTGTACTACCCTTTGCGAATAAATTGTCTCATTCCATCCGCGTCATGACCTCGTTCAGTGACAGATGCCACGATAAGGTTATCTATGGATATCAGCGCACCCAATCATTTCACCCCACGCAAAGGCGCTTTGCGGACGCAGATTCTGCTGGCAACGCTGGCGGTATTTGTCCTGGCGCTGCTGAGCCTGACGCTTTCCAGCGAGTCCAGCCATTTTACTCCGCTGTGGTTCCCGACCGCCGCCATCATCGCGGTGCTGTACCGGCACCCACCTAAGCGGTGGGGATTGCCGCTGTTGGCATTTTGGATTGCCATCGTAGCCGCCAGCATCATGCTGTTCGGCTACAGCTGGCTGCCGGTCAAACTGGCGCTGCTCAATCTGCTGGAAGCCGTGGTCAGTACTCTGCTGCTGCGCCGCCTGCTGCTGGCGGACGATCCGCTGAACGGCCTGATCAGTTGGCTTAAATTCGTGGTCTGTGCGGTGATATTCACCCCCTTGTTCAGCGCTCTGCTGGCCGCCTGGTGGGCCCCCGCGCCCGGACAGCCGTTCTGGCACCCGTTCAGCACCTGGTTTATTTCGGAAGCGATTGGCGTGTTATCGCTAACGCCGATCGGGCTGGTGTACCGTCGCCGCATGTTGGAAACGCTTAATCTGTTCTCGCTGTTGCTGACGCTGATGGTGACACTGGCCTTCAGCTACCTGGCGCTGAGCCATCTGCCCTTCCCGTTCACCTTTGTCATTCTGCCGCTGCTGTGGGCGGCGATCGCGCTGCCTCGGCTGGAAGCCTTCATCATCTGTTTTTACACCACGCTGATGATCACCGTGATGATTTCATTCGGGCTACTGCATATCCATCTGGCTGTAACGCCCCTCAGCGACATCGAGATTTACCTGCCGATTTTGCTGATTTTGATCCCGGCGCACTCGATGGCGATGGTGATGCATGCCTTCCGGGAGGAAAAACGGCATATCGTCGAGAGCGAAACCCGTTTTCGCAACGCGCTGGAGTATTCCGCCATCGGCATGGCGCTGGTGTCTCCGCAGGGCAAATGGTTGCAGGTCAACCAGGCGCTGTGCAAACTGCTGGGCTACACGCCAGAAGCGCTGCAACGGCTGACTTTCCAGGAAATCACCCACCCGGACGATCTGGATGCCGATCTGACGCAACTGCGTGACCTGCTCGACGGCAATATCAGCAGCTACACCCTGGAGAAACGTTATATTCGCAGCGACGGCGAGCACGTCTGGGCGCTGCTGGCGGTATCGCTGGTACGCGATCCCGAAGGGCTGCCGCTGTATTTTATTTCTCAGGTTGAAGATATCAGTGAACTGAAACGCACCGCAGCGGAAAACCACCGGCTGGTGGAACGTATCACGCTGGCCAATCAGGTGGGCGGCGTCGGCATTTGGGAATGGATGATGCACGACGAAGTCCTCACCTGGGACAAACGCATGTATGAGCTTTATGACCTCAGCCCGGACCAGACACCGACGCTGTCGCTGTGGCGCACGCTGCTGTTGCCGGAGGACCGTGAACGTACCGACCTTGAGATGGCCTCTTTGCTGGAACACCCACGGCCGTTCATTCTGGAATTCCGGCTGCTCACCCGCCAAGGGAAAGTGCGCCACATTCGTGGCCAGGGCAACGTCATTCTGGACGAACAGGGCCGACCGCTGCGCATGATCGGCACCAATATCGACATGACGGAGGTCAGAAACCTCACCGGCGCGCTGCACGAAGAAAAAGAGCGTCTGCACATTACGCTCGACGCCATCGGCGAAGGCGTGATCTCCACCGACGACGAAATGCATATCACCTTTATGAACCCGGTGGCCGAACAGATGTGCGGCTGGCCGCTGAGCCTGGCGATCGGCATGCCTATCGCCGGCGTGGTGCGCCTGACCAACGGCAAAGACGGCGAGGAAGTGGAAAACCCGATCCAGTGCTGCCTGCAGGAAAACCGGCCGTTATCGACGGATTATGCCCTGGTGCTGCACAGCCGTGACGGGCACCATTTCGATATTCAGCAATCGGTATCGCCGTTGAAAACGCTCGACGGCGAAGTGATGGGCGCAGTGATGGTATTGCAAGACGTCACCGCCTCCCGCGAACTGATGAGAAAACTGAGTTACAGCGCCTCGCACGACGCGCTGACCGGCTTGTCAAACCGCACCAGCTTTGAGAAACGCCTGAAATCCGCCATCACCGGAGCCGGTGAAAAACAGCAGCATGCGCTGGTCTTCCTCGATCTCGACCGCTTCAAGGCGGTCAATGACAGTGCCGGCCACGCCGCCGGCGACGCGCTGTTGAGAGATATCGCCCAGTTGATGAAACATCATCTGCGCAACAGCGACTGCCTGGCCCGGCTCGGGGGCGATGAATTTGGGCTGATTCTGTTCGACTGCTCACGGGAACAGGCCAAATCCCTGACGCAGCAACTGGTTAGCCACATCAGCCAACACCCGTTCTTTTGGGAAGGGAAAATTTATCACGTCGGTGCCAGCGCAGGCATCACCCATATCGATGCTGCCAGTGGCAAGAGCGGCGAACTGCTGGCGCAGGCGGATATCGCCTGTTATACCGCCAAACATCGCGGCCGCGGCCAGGTTTACCTCTACGAAGCGCGCCAAAAAATGATGCAGGAACGCCAGCATCAACTGCTGACACGGCAAGAAGTGGCGGACATTATCGCCGATGGGCGGTTGGTGTTGCACGTCAAAGCGGCGGCACCGCCCAAAACGCCGCAGGCAGTCTGTTTTTATCAATTGAAACTGCAGGTCATGGCGCTGGACGACCGGACGTTGACCCGCGACGAGTTTATCGCCGCTGTACAGATTTATAACCTGCAGCCGGATCTGGATCGTTGGATCATCGGGCAAATTTTGACGCAGAACGCCGTCGACATTAGCCGCAACGGGCTGTCAGTGGCGCTGCCGCTGGCGACCGACAGCCTGCTCGATGCGCAGTTCCGGCACGATCTGCTGACAACGCTTAACGCTTCCCCGTTACAGCCTGAAGCTCTGCTGTTGATGGTCGATGACTCGGTGGTATTCGAGCATGCGGCCATCTGCAGGCCGTTTATCCACCAGTTGCAGCAGTTGGGTTGCAAGCTGATCGTCAACGGTTTTGGCCACAACCTCAACGCCTTCGACGAGCTGCACGGCCAGAAAATTGACTATATCCGCATCGACGAACGCTTTATCACCAACGTGCATTGCAATCAGATGGACGAGCTGATGGTGTCGATGCTCAACGGCGCAGCCCACCGGGTGCATGCGCAGACGCTGGCCGGCCCGGCGCACCAGCAGATCACGCTCAATACGCTGCAGGCCATCGACGTCGATCTGGCCGACGGCGACACCGTGGCGCTGGAACAACCGCTGTCGGAGCTGCTCAGCGGCGGTTATTTCGGTATCCGCTAACCCTAGCCTTTCCCCTGTTTTTCAGACGGCGGCCTTATCATCGGCCGCACGCCCCCTGCCGATCTTTTTTTGCTTAGCCAAGCTTGAGTTAATGGTATAACTAATGGGTAAAGATTAATCGTTTGAATAACATGACATCGCCGGACGGCGATCAAAAACGCCAGTCAGGCGGTTTAGAACACCGTCTTTGCGTACGATTGCCCAGGGATTATGGCTATGAAAAATGAGTGGTTCGCCGCCAGGGAGCTTACAGGCATTGCAGGATTACCCACCTCACCACAGGGAATCAATTTGAAAGCCCGGCGCGAAGGCTGGATCAGCCGCCGCCGAGAAGGCATACAGGGCAAGGCCGTGGAATACCATATCGACAGCCTGCCCATCGGCGCGCGCAGCTTGCTGATGCTGCAAGAGGAGCCGGCTGCCTACCAGGTGGAACGCCAGCCGCCGCTGGCCGTGTGGATTGAGTATTACTACCACCTGACGCAAAGCGAACGCGAAAAGCTGCTGAGCTTTCTGATGCGCGAAGGCATCAGCAGCCTGCTGGCGCTGATCCCCTCTGAAGAGTAACCCTTACCCGGCGGTATCCGTTAACGGCGCCCAGGCGTCGTTATGCCACAAATGCAGCGTGGCGTAGGAACGCCACGGCCGCCAGCGTTCGGCATAGCGCTCAATCTGGCGCGGTGTCATGCCGGGGAAACGCTGTTTGATCAGATAATCCCCCGTTAAAAATACATCCGGCCATGACCAGGCACGCATGGCGATGTAGCTCGCCGTCCAGTTGCCGATACCCGACAGCGCGGTCAGTGCCTTAATCCCCTGCTCTATATCCAGCACGTTATCTAACTGCAACCGCCCTTCGGTGACCGCCTGCGCAAGGGCGATCAGCGCCGCCGCGCGTTTGAGCTGTACCCCCAGCGGGCGCAAATCTTCGGGCTGCAATTGAGCCACCCGTTCAGCACTGGGAAACACATGGGTAATGCCGTCGTAAGGCTGTTCCAATGCGGTGCCCCAACGTTCGGCCATCCGCCCGGCAAAGGTGGCCGCCATCTTCACGCTGACCAGTTGCCCCAGCACCGCGCGGGTCGCCTGCTCGAAGCTGTTAACGCAGCCGGGCAGCCGCAAGCCCGGCGCATCGGCGGCTAATGTCCCTAACGCATTGGCGATAAGGTCCGGGGCAGCGTCCAAATCGAATAGCTGGCGGATACGCCGCAGCACCTCGGTGGTCACCCGGCTCAGCGAAGGCGCAACTTCTACCCGCACCCGGTTATGCGCCTCTTCCGGCAGCACGCTGACCCAACCACGGTACTCCACCCCGCCCAGAGTGACGGCGATCGACCGCAAATACTGTTGATCCTGCACTTTTTCCACGCCACTTACCGCGCGCGTCTGTAAAAAGCCCAGCATGCGCGGCCAGTCATACGGCGGGCGATAAGCCAGATGAAACACCAACCCACTGGCGACGGTACGCTCATTGCGGCTACCGTTGCTGCGCAGCGCGGAGGGGATCAGCCGGTAGCGCGCCTTGAACAATTCATTAAACCGCCGCAGGCTGCCGAAACCGGCGGCAAACGCCACCTCGCTCAACGGCAAGTCGGTATCCGCCAGCAACCGCTTGGCCTGCAACAGCCTATGTGACTGGGCGTAATCAATCGGCGAGGCACCAAACTGATCGGCAAAGATGCGCCGCAGGTGGCGATCGGAAATCCCAAGCCGCGCCGCCAGTTGCTCGCAGCTGTGTTCGGACAAATAGCCCTGCTCAATCAGTTGCACCGCCACCTGCGCATAGCGGTTGCCAAGATCGATCAGCGCCAATCCCGGCGCCAGCTCCGGCCGACACTTCAGACAGGGGCGAAACCCTGCCAGTTCCGCCGCCGCCGCACTGGGATAAAAAGTGCAGTTTTCGATTTTCGGCGTGCGGGCGCTGCACACCGGGCGGCAATAGATGCCGGTCGACGACACGCCGACAAAAAAGCGGCCGTCAAATTTTCGATCGCGCGCACTCAGTGCGTCATACAGGGCCTGTTGCTGGTTTTTCATGGCAACGCTCGGGGTCAGTTTTTTGTTCATTATGCGACTCGGCTGGCGCGCTGACGTGCGGGATTCGGACATTAAGACAGGAAGCCTAAGTTAAGCATAACGCCGCCCGCCCCGCTAAATTTTTCGTCAGTTAAGCGCGCATACGTTGCCCAGGGGCCGGGACTCGGGTAAAGTCGCCCCCCTTCATTGGCATGGGGAGTAGAGAAAAGACATGTTTATTGGATTTGACTACGGAACGGCCAACTGTTCCGTCGCAGTGATGCGAGATAACGGCCCCGAGCTGCTGACGCTGGAAAACAACGAACCTTACCTGCCGTCGATGCTGTGCGCACCGACGCGCGAAGCGGTGAGCGAATGCCTGCACCGCCACTGGCAGGTGCCGACCGGCAGCGAAGAGAACCAACAGTTGCTGCGCAGGGCCATCAACTACAACCGCGAAGAAGACATTCCGGTCGGCAACGACAGCGTACAGTTTGGCCTGCAGGCACTGGCGCAATACGTTGAAGATCCGGAAGAAGTCTATTTTGTCCGCTCGCCGAAATCCTTCCTCGGCGCCAACGGCCTGAAGCCGCAACAGATCGCGCTGTTCGAAGACCTGGTGTGCGCCATGATGTTCCACATCAAACGTCAGGCGGAAAACGTGCTGCAGAGCAGCATCAGCCAGGCGGTCATTGGCCGCCCAATCAACTTCCAGGGCATCGGCGGTGAAGACGCCAACCGGCAGGCGCAGGGCATTTTGCAGCGCGCCGCCGAACGCGCCGGGTTTAAGGATATTGAATTCCAGTTCGAGCCGGTAGCGGCAGGTCTGGACTTCGAAGCCACGCTGAACGAAGAGAAAACCGTGCTGGTGGTGGACATCGGCGGCGGCACCACCGACTGTTCGGTGTTGTTGATGGGGCCGCAATGGCGCGATCGCGCCGATCGCCAGCAGAGCCTGCTGGGGCACAGCGGTTGCCGCGTCGGCGGTAACGATCTGGACATCATGCTGGCGTTCAAACAGTTGATGCCGCTGTTCGGCATGGGCGGCGAAACCGAAAAGGGCATCGCCCTGCCTGCGCTGCCTTACTGGAACGCGGTAGCCACCAACGACGTGCCGGCGCAGATCGATTTCTACAGCGCCGCCAACGGCCGTATGCTGCGGGATCTGATCCGCGACGCCGCCGATCCGGAAAAGGTCAAGCGCCTGCTGAAAGTACACCAACAACGGTTAAGCTACCGTTTGGTACGCGCGGCGGAGGAGAGTAAAATCGCCCTGTCCGCACAGCAAACCACCCACGCACCGCTGGCGTTCGTCCAACCGGAACTGGCGGAAACCATCAGCCAGGATCAGTTGGCCGAGGCTATCTCTCAGCCGCTGTTGCGCATTCAGGAACAGGTCAGTGCCGCGCTGGCCAGCAGCCAGACCGCACCGGAGGTGATTTATCTCACCGGCGGCAGCGCGCGCTCACCGCTGCTGCGCGCCGCGCTGCAACAACAGCTGCCTGGCATTCCTATCGTCGGCGGCAACGACTTCGGCTCGGTCACCGCCGGACTGGCGCGCTGGGCACAAACGCTGTTCCGTTAATTCCCCGTGGGCGCGGCCTGCCGCGCCCCGGTCATTGGAGGCCAGTGATGTCTGAAATACTCTCCCCTGAAAGCGCTCGGCTGCGGTTGCGCGTCTGGCGCGACGAAGACCTGCCGGCCTTTGCCGCCCTCAACGCCGATCCGCAAGTCATGCGGTATTTCCCCTCGGTCATGACAGCCGATCAAAGCGATGCGCAGGCCGACAACATCCGCCGGTTCATGCGCCTGCACGGCTGGGGCTTTTGGGCACTGGAAGTGAAAGGCGGTGCGCCTTTTATCGGCTTTGTCGGGCTGGCGAGGCGGGCGGACGATCTGCCCTGTTCCCCCTGCGTGGAAATCGGCTGGCGGTTGGCGGCCCCCCACTGGGGCAAAGGCTACGCCAGCGAAGCGGCCAGGGCGGTACTGGCTACCGCCTTTAATTCGCTGCAACTGGATGAAGTGGTGTCCTTTACCGCTAGCGTCAACCAACCTTCGCGTCGGGTAATGGCGCGTATTGGCATGGCGTTCAACGGCGAAAGTTTCCTGCACCCGCGTTTGCCGCAGGGCCATCCGCTGCAAAACCATGTAGTGTATCGGCTGGGACAGCAACAATGGCGGGCACAGCAATGCTGATCGTTTTTTCCGGGCTGCCGGGCAGCGGTAAAACCACACTGGCGCGAGCGCTGGCGGCCACGCTGCCGGCCATCCATCTGCGCATAGACACGCTTGAACAGGCGATCCGCAACAGCGGCATGCTGGCGGGCGACATTGGGCCGGCCGGTTACTTTGCCGCTTATGGCGTGGCCGAAGACAACCTGCGTTTGGGCCACCGGGTGATTGCCGACTCGGTCAACCCGCTGCCGGTGACGCGGGCCGCCTGGCATGGCGTGGCGCAACGGGCCGGTGCCGCTTGCTTTGATATTGAAGTCTACTGTTCCGACAGCGCCGAACACCGCCGCCGGGTGGAAACCCGCGACGGGGATATCGCCGGGCTGAAACTCCCCGGTTGGCAGAGCGTTATCGACCATGACTATACGCCTTGGGCCACGCCGGTGGCCCGCATCGATACCGCCGGCCAGCCGGTGGAAAGTTGCCTCGCCCGGCTGCTGGCGTTGTTAAACGCCGCGCCGCGCTAATACAGCGTATCCCGCAGTCGCTGCGGCAGTGCGCTGTCGTACTCGTCGCCGTCAAACTGCGTTTTACTCACTTCGGCCAGAATGTTGCCGGTGCTGGGCAGTGCCGAACGCTCAAGGTGGCTGGCTTCGTCCCACAGCCCTGAGCGCAATATCGCCCGGCTGCACTGGAAAAACACCGCTTCCACATGAATGCGCAGCACCGAGCGCGGCAGCATTTTGCGGTGGGCGAAGCGCTGCAGCACCTCTTGCGCCACAACAATCTCCGCACGGCCGTTAATCCGCAGCGTTTCGCCGATACCGGGGATCAGCAACAGCAGCGCCACCCGGTTGTCGTGCAAGATATTGCGCAGGCTGTCGATACGGTTGTTACCGCGCCGGTCCGGCAGCAGCAGGGTTTTCTCATCTTCGATATGAATGAAACCGGGCGGATCGCCGCGTGGGGAAACGTCCATCCCATCAGGCCCAACGGTGGACAATGCGGCAAAAGGTGCAGCTTCGATAAAGGGGCGGTAGACCGGATGAATGTAACTGACTTCTTTAAATATCGACGGCGCGGCGGGTTTGCCGTACAGCTGCTCCAGCGCGGCAAGATCGTTGATAATATCGCTTTGCATTACTGCTCCCTGAATGGATCACATTGACCCATTCAGGATAGAGCAAAATTACCGTCCAGTAATCCCTATTACCCGGCGCTGGCTTCGTTTAGCACCTTAATATCATCGGCATCCAGTTGCAGCCGGGTAGCGGCGATCAGCTCATCCAGCTGCTTTAACGACGTGGCGCTGACGATTGGCGCAGTGATGCCCGGCCGGGCGATCAACCAGGCCAGCGAGACTTGCGTCGGCGAAGTGCGGTGTTTTTCCGCCACCCGATCCAACGCGGCCAAAATGCGGAAACCGCGCGGGTTGAGATATTGCGCCACAATACGGTCCCCGCGTTGGCTCTTGCCCTCATCCTGCGCGCTGCGGTATTTGCCGGTCAGGAAGCCGCTGGCCAGCGAGAAGAAGTTGATCACCCCCAGGCCATGGCGTTGCGTCACCGCCGCCAGCTCTTTTTCGAACCCTTCGCGCGCGTACAGGTTGTATTCCGGTTGCAGGGTTTCGTAACGCGCCAGCCCTTCCTGCTCACTCACTTTCAGCGCCTCTTCCAGGCGATCGGCCTGATAGTTGGAAGCGCCTATCGCCCGCACCTTACCGGCCTTGATCAGCGCATCGAACGCGGCCAGGGTTTCCGCCAGCGGCGTGTCCCGGTCATCGTCGTGCGATTGATAGAGATCGATATAGTCGGTCTGCAGGCGGCGCAACGAGTCTTCCACCGCCTGTTGGATGTAGCGCGGCGACAGCCCCTGTTTGCCTTCGCCCATCGGTTTGCCCACCTTGGTGGCGATAATCACCTGATCGCGTTTACCGCTTTTTTTAAGCCACTCGCCAATCGTGGCTTCGGACTCTCCCCCCTGATTACCCGGCGCCCAGCTCGAATAGACGTCGGCGGTATCAATGAAATTGAGCTGGTTTTCCACCAGCGCGTCCAACAGGCTGAATGAAGTCTCGCGATCCGCCGTCCAGCCAAACACATTGCCGCCGAAGGTTAATGCCGGCACCTGAATGCCCGAACGGCCCAATTCTCTTTTGCTCATTGCATGCTCCATGGGATAAATAATTCGCAGGATAATTATTAGCGCAAAATCAGGAAAGTCGTTAAAACGCCTTGGCTATAAGTCAAAGCCGGTCGCTTATAAACATAGCAGGATAAAATTGACACTCTATTCAGATAATGCTGACGCTTCCTCCATATTTCCTTCATTTTTATGCCGTCTTTACTGGCTAAACTAGTATTCTGTAAGGAGTGTAACTTTTGTGGCAATGAGTGCCCGCACCCCTGCCTTTTGGAGAGAATTTTCGCCACCATGAATGCAAAAACCCAACGTCGTTCACTGCTGCCGCGCCTGCTGGTTGTGGTGATAGTGGTCATTGCCGCCGTTCTGATTTGGCGTCACTTCAATACTGCGGTTCCCGCATCAGATACGGCCTCTGCCGCACCTCACGCCGGTGGAGGCAAAGCCGCAGCGGGTGGGCGACGCGGCGCGCCGATGTCGCCGGTACAGGCGGCAACCGCCACCGAACAGACGGTACCGCGCTATCTCTCCGGGTTGGGCACCGCCACCGCCGCCAATACCGTTACCGTCACCAGCCGGGTCGACGGCCAACTGATGGCTATCCACTTTACCGAGGGCCAGCAGGTCAAAGCCGGCGATTTGCTGGTCGAAATCGACCCGCGCCCGTTTGAAGTGCAACTGACGCAGGCTTTGGGGCAACTGGCCAAAGATCAGGCGACACTCGCCAATGCGCGTCGGGATCTGGCGCGCTACCAGCAACTGGCGAAAACCAACCTGGTTTCACGTCAGGATCTGGATACCCAGCTCTCGTTGGTGCAGCAAACCGAAGGCGCGATCAAAGCCGATCAAGGATCGGTCGACAGCGCCAAACTGCAAATCACCTACAGCCGCATCACCGCGCCGATTGACGGCCGCGTCGGCCTGAAACTGGTGGATGTCGGCAACTACATCACCAGCGGCAGCACCACCGGCATCGTGGTAATCACCCAGACCCACCCTATCGACGTGGTGTTTACCCTGCCGGAGGGCAATATCGGCGATTTGCTCAAGGCGCAAAAAGCCGGTCCGATCAGCGTCGAAGCCTGGGACCGCACCAACCAGACTCAACTGGCGACCGGTTCGCTGCTGAGCCTGGACAACCAGATTGACACCACGACCGGCACCATCAAGCTGAAGGCGCGTTTCACCAATGAAGACGATGCGCTGTTCCCGAACCAGTTCGTCAACGCCCGGTTGAAGGTGGATACCCTGCATAACGCGATTGTCATCCCGACCGCCGCGCTGCAGATGGGCAACGAAGGCAACTTCGTCTGGACCCTGAGCGAAGACAACAAGGTCAGCAAGCACCGCGTGACCACCGGCGTGCAGGACAGCCGACAAGTGGTCATCAGCGCCGGCCTGAACGTCGGTGACCGGGTAGTGACCGACGGAATCGATCGCCTGACCGAAGGTATGCAGGTTGAAGTGGTGACACCGCAGGCCACCCCGGCGGCGGCCACATCGGGCAGCAAGCCGCTCGCACAGAGGAAATCCTGATGCAGGCGATGCCACCTAACGCCGGCGGCGGCCCCTCCCGCCTGTTTATTCTGCGCCCGGTCGCCACCACGCTGTTGATGGTGGCTATTTTGCTGGCGGGGATTATCGGCTACCGCTCTCTGCCGGTTTCCGCCCTGCCGGAAGTGGATTACCCGACCATTCAGGTGGTCACGCTGTATCCCGGCGCCAGCCCGGACGTGGTCACCTCGGCCATCACCGCCCCGCTGGAGCGCCAGTTCGGCCAGATGTCCGGCCTGAAACAAATGGCGTCGCAAAGCTCCGGCGGCGCGTCGGTGGTAACGCTGCAATTCCAGCTTGAGCTGCCGCTCGACGTCGCCGAGCAGGAAGTGCAGGCGGCGATCAACTCCGCCACCAACCTGCTGCCGAGCGATTTGCCCTACCCACCGATTTACAGCAAGGTCAACCCTGCGGATCCGCCGATCATGACGCTGGCCGTCACCTCGACCGCCATGCCGATGACCCAGGTGGAAGACATGGTGGAAACCCGCGTCGCGCAAAAAATTTCCCAGGTGACCGGCGTGGGTCTGGTTACCCTCTCCGGCGGCCAGCGGCCGGCGGTGCGCGTGAAGCTCAACGCCGCGGCGGTGGCCGCCTACGGTCTGGACAGCGAAACCATCCGTACCGCCATCGGCAACGCTAACGTCAACTCCGCCAAAGGCAGCCTGGACGGGCCGACGCGCTCGGTGACGCTTTCCGCCAACGATCAGATGAAATCCGCCGACGACTACCGCCAGCTGATTGTCGCCTACCAAAACGGCGCGGCCATTCGGTTGCAGGATATCGCTACCATCGAGCAGGGGGCGGAAAATACCCGCCTGGCCGCCTGGGCCAACAAGCAGCCGGCAATCGTACTGAACATTCAACGCCAACCGGGCGTGAACGTGATCACCACCGCCGACAGCATTCGCGAGATGCTGCCGCAACTGATAAAAAGCCTGCCGAAGTCGGTGGACGTCAAGGTGCTGACCGATCGCACCACCACCATTCGCGCTTCGGTCAACGACGTGCAGTTTGAATTGCTGCTGGCGGTTGCGCTGGTAGTCATGGTGATTTACGTGTTCCTGCGCAACGTGCCGGCCACCATTATCCCGAGCGTGGCGGTACCGCTGTCGCTGGTCGGCACCTTTGCCGCCATGTATTTTCTCGATTTCTCGATCAATAACCTGACGCTGATGGCGCTGACCATCGCCACCGGTTTTGTGGTCGATGACGCCATCGTGGTGATCGAAAACATCTCGCGCTATATCGAAAAGGGTGAAAAGCCGCTCGACGCGGCGCTGAAAGGCGCCGGCGAAATCGGCTTCACCATTATCTCGCTGACCTTCTCGCTGGTGGCGGTATTAATCCCGCTGCTGTTTATGGGGGATATCGTTGGCCGGCTGTTCCGCGAGTTCGCCGTAACGCTGGCGGTGGCGATCCTGATTTCCGCCGTGGTGTCGCTGACGCTGACGCCGATGATGTGCGCGCGCATGCTGAGCCACGAATCGCTGCGCAAGCAGAACCGGTTTTCCGCCGCCTCCGAGCGCTTCTTCGACCGGGTGATTGCGCAATACGGCAAGTGGCTGAAAATCGTGTTGAATCACCCGTGGCTGACGCTCGGCGTGGCGCTGAGCACCCTGGCGCTGACGGTGCTGCTGTATCTGCTGATCCCGAAAGGCTTCTTCCCGCTGCAGGACAACGGCATTATTCAGGGCACGGTGGAAGCGCCGCAGACGGTGTCGTTCAGCAATATGGCCGAACGCCAACAGCAGGTCGCGGCGGAAATCCTCAAAGATCCGGCGGTGGAAAGCCTGACGTCGTTCGTCGGCGTCGATGGCAGCAACGCCACGCTCAACAGCGGCCGTTTGCAGATCAACCTTAAACCGCTGAGCGAGCGCAGTGAACGCATTCCGGCGATCATCGCCCGCCTGCAACAGCAAAGCGCACAGTTCCCCGGCGTGAAGCTGTATCTGCAGCCGGTACAGGATCTGACCATCGACACCCAGGTCAGTCGCACGCAATACCAGTTTACCTTGCAGGCGATGTCGCTGGACGATCTCAGCCTGTGGGTGCCGCAACTGATGACCGAGTTGAAGCAGACGCCGCAGTTGGCGGACGTGACCAGCAACTGGCAGGATCAGGGGCTGGTGGCCTACGTGAATGTCGATCGCGATTCGGCCTCGCGCCTTGGCATCAGCATGAGCGACGTGGACAACGCGCTGTACAACGCCTTCGGCCAGCGGCTGATCTCCACCATTTACACCCAGGCCAACCAGTACCGCGTGGTGCTGGAGCACGATGTCAGCACCACGCCGGGGCTGGCAGCGCTGAACGATATCCGTCTGACCAGCAGCAGCGGTACTACGGTGCCGCTGAGCACCCTCGCCAAAATCGAAGAACGCTTCGGGCCGCTGTCGGTCAACCATCTCGATCAATTCCCGGCGGCGACCATCTCGTTTAACGTAGCGGGCAACTATTCGCTCGGCGAAGCGGTGGACGCCATTAGCCTGGCGGAAAAAAACCTCAACATGCCGAAAGACATCACCACCCAGTTCCAGGGCGCAACGCTGGCGTTCCAGGCGGCGCTGGGCAGCACGCTGTGGCTGATCCTGGCGGCGGTAGTGGCGATGTATATCGTGCTGGGCGTGCTGTACGAGAGTTTTATTCACCCGGTGACCATTCTCTCCACCCTGCCGACCGCCGGGGTCGGCGCGCTGCTGGCGCTGATGATGGCCGGCAGCGAACTGGACGTGATTGCCATTATCGGCATCATCTTGCTGATCGGTATCGTGAAGAAAAACGCCATCATGATGATCGACTTCGCGCTGGCCGCCGAGCGTGAACAGGGCATGACGCCGTACGACGCGATTTATCAGGCCTGCCTGCTGCGTTTCCGGCCGATCCTGATGACCACGCTGGCCGCATTGCTTGGCGCACTGCCGCTGATGCTCAGCACCGGCGCCGGCGCTGAGCTGCGTCACCCGCTCGGGGTTTGTATGGTCGGCGGGCTGGTGATGAGCCAGATCCTGACGCTGTTCACCACACCGGTGATCTACCTGCTGTTTGACAAACTGGCGCGCAATACCCGCCGCCAGCCCGATGCGCAGGAGCTGCCGTGAAATTCTTCGCCCTGTTCATCTACCGACCGGTCGCCACCACGCTGCTGACGCTGGCGATAGCCATCAGCGGTGTGATTGGCTTTAGCCTGCTGCCGGTCTCGCCGCTGCCGCAGGTCGATTACCCGGTGATTTCGATCAGCGCCTCACTGCCGGGCGCCGACCCGGAAACCATGGCCTCGTCGGTGGCAACACCGCTGGAGCGTGCGTTGGGGCGGATTGCCGGGGTCAATGAGATGACCTCGATGAGCTCGCTGGGCAGCACGCGGGTGATCTTGCAGTTCGATCTCAATCGCGATATCAACGGCGCCGCCCGCGACGTGCAGGCGGCGATCAACGCTGCGCAAAGCCTGCTGCCCACCGGCATGCCGAACCGCCCCAGCTACCGTAAGGTCAACCCGTCCGACGCGCCGATCATGATCCTGACGCTGACGTCGGAAACTTACAGCCAGGGCCAACTGTACGATTTCGCCTCTACCCAACTGGCGCAGAAAATCGCCCAGACCGAAGGCGTGGGCGACGTCTCGGTCGGCGGCAGCTCGCTGCCTGCGGTGCGGGTGGAGTTGAACCCGACCGCCCTGTTCAACCAGGGCGTATCGCTGGATGCCGTGCGCCAGGCCATCAGCGGCGCCAACGTACGCAGGCCGCAGGGATCGGTGGAAAGCCCGCAGCAGCGCTGGCAGATCCAGGCCAATGACGAGCTGAAAACCGCCGACGCCTATCGGCCGTTGATTATCCACTACAACAACGGCTCGGCGGTGCGGCTGGGGGATGTGGCCGAGGTCAAAGACTCGGTACAGGACGTACGCAACGCAGGCATGACCAATGCCAAACCGGCGATTATTCTGGCGATCAGCCGTGCTCCGGACGCCAACATCATTGAAACCGTCGATCGCATTCGCGCCGAGCTGCCGACGTTGCAGGACAGTATTCCGGCGTCAATCCAGCTGAATATCGCCCAGGATCGTTCGCCGACCATTCGCGCCTCGCTGGCGGAAGTGGAGCAGTCGCTGGTGATCGCCATAGGTTTGGTGATCCTGGTGGTGTTCATCTTCCTGCGCTCCGGCCGCGCCACGCTGATCCCGGCGGTCGCGGTGCCGGTGTCGCTGATTGGCTCCTTCGCCGCCATGTACCTGTGCGGCTTCAGCCTGAATAACCTGTCGTTGATGGCACTGACCATCGCCACCGGCTTTGTGGTCGATGACGCCATCGTGGTGCTGGAGAATATCTCGCGCCACGTCGAGGCCGGCATGAAACCGCTCAACGCCGCGCTGCAAGGGGTGCGGGAAGTCGGCTTTACCGTGCTGTCGATGAGCGTGTCGCTGGTGGCGGTGTTTATCCCGTTGCTGCTGATGGACGGCCTGCCCGGGCGGCTGTTTCGCGAGTTCGCCGTCACCCTGTCGGTGTCGATCGGGCTGTCGCTGATCGTCTCGCTGACGCTGACGCCAATGATGTGCGCCTACCTGCTGCGCCACCAGCCGGCGCGCGCGCAGCGGCGCATTCGCGGCTTCGGCAAAATGTTGCTGGCCTTGCAACGGGGCTACGGCCGCTCGCTGAACTGGGTGCTCGGCCACTCGCGCTGGGTGCTGGCGATATTTTTCGCCACCATCGCGCTCAACGTCTGGCTGTATGTCAGCATCCCGAAAACCTTTTTCCCCGAACAGGATACCGGCCGCTTGCTGGGCTTTATCCAGGCCGACCAGAGCATTTCTTTTCAGGCGATGCGCGTCAAACTGGAAGACTTCATGAAGATCGTGCGTGAAGACAAGGACGTGGAAAACGTCACCGGTTTTACCGGCGGTTCGCGCACCAACAGCGGATCGATGTTTATCTCGCTGAAGCCGCTTTCGGTGCGCAGCGATGACGCGCAGAAGGTGATCGCCCGGCTGCGCGCCCGGCTGGCGAAAGAGCCGGGGGCCAGCCTGTTCCTGATGGCGGTGCAGGATATCCGCGTCGGCGGCCGGCAATCCAACGCCAGCTACCAGTACACGCTGCTGGCAGACGATCTCGCCGCGCTGCGCGAATGGGAGCCGAAGATCCGTACCGCGCTGGCCGCGCTGCCGGAGCTGGCGGACGTCAACTCCGATCAGCAGGACAAAGGCTCGGAAATGGATCTGATCTACGACCGTGAAACCATGGCACGGCTCGGCATTTCTGTCTCCGACGCCAACGCCCTGCTGAACAACGCCTTCGGCCAGCGGCAAATTTCCACCATCTATCAGCCGCTCAATCAGTACAAGGTGGTGATGGAAGTGGCGCCGCCCTATACCCAGGACGTCAGCTCGCTGGACAAGATGTTCGTGATAAACAAAGACGGCAAGGCGATCCCGCTGGCCTATTTCGCCCGCTGGCAGCCGGCCAATGCGCCGCTGTCGGTCAATCATCAGGGGCTGTCGGCGGCCTCGACCCTCTCCTTTAACCTGCCGGACGGCGGCAGCTTGTCAGACGCCACCGCCGCAGTCGAACGCACCATAACGGCGCTCGGTGTACCGTCCACGGTACGCGGCGCCTTTGCCGGGACCGCGCAGGTATTCCAGGATACGCTGAAATCCCAGCTGTTCCTGATCGCCGCCGCGATCGCCACGGTGTATATCGTGCTCGGCGTGCTCTACGAGAGCTATATTCACCCGCTGACGATTTTGTCGACTCTGCCTTCCGCCGGGGTCGGCGCGCTGCTGGCGCTGGAGCTGTTTGGCGCACCGTTCAGCCTGATCGCGTTGATCGGCATTATGCTGTTGATCGGCATCGTGAAGAAGAACGCCATCATGATGGTCGACTTCGCCCTCGTTGCGCAGCGCAACGGCGGCATTGATGCGCGAGAAGCCATTTTCCAGGCCTGTCTGCTGCGTTTTCGGCCGATCATGATGACCACGCTGGCGGCGCTGTTCGGCGCACTGCCGCTGGTGCTGACCAGCGGTGACGGCGCGGAGCTGCGCCAGCCGCTCGGCATCACCATCGCCGGCGGTCTGATCATGAGCCAGTTGCTGACGCTGTACACCACGCCGGTGGTGTATCTGTATTTTGACCGGCTGCAGATGAAGTTCCGGCGCGGCAAGAAATTGGATCCGCTGCCTCACTAATGATTAACCCGGTTGACTGATGATCATAAAACGCACCGCCTCAGTACAGTGGCAACTCTGGATCGTGGCGTTCGGCTTCTTTATGCAGGCGCTGGACACCACCATCGTCAACACCGCCCTGCCGTCGATGGCCGTCAGCCTGGGGGAGAACCCGCTGCGCATGCAGTCGGTGATCGTCTCCTACGTGCTGACGGTAGCCGTGATGCTGCCCGCCAGCGGCTGGCTGGCGGACCGGGTTGGGGTACAGCGGGTGTTCTTCAGCGCCATCGTGCTGTTCACCCTCGGTTCAATCCTCTGCGCCCGTTCGGAAACCCTGAATGAGCTGATCGCCTCGCGGGTGATCCAGGGCATCGGCGGCGCGATGATGGTGCCGGTCGGCCGCCTGACGGTGATGAAAATCGTGCCGCGCGAGCAATATATGGCGGCAATGACCTTTGTCACCCTGCCCGGCCAAATCGGCCCGTTGATTGGCCCGGCGCTAGGCGGCTTTTTGGTGCAGTACGCCAGTTGGCACTGGATTTTCCTGATCAATATCCCGGTCGGCATTGCAGGCGCCATCGCCACGCTGCTGCTGATGCCCAACTACCGCATGCAGACCCGGCGCTTCGACATCAGCGGCTTTATCATGCTGGCGATCGGTATGGCGACGCTGACGCTGGCGCTTGACGGCCACAAGGGCATGGGGCTGTCCATCGCCACTATCGCCGGGCTGGTGGCGATGGGCATGGCGGCGCTGGCAGGTTACTGGTGGCATGCGCGCGGTAACAGCCGGGCGCTGTTCTCCCTGCGGCTGTTCAGAACCCAAACCTACAAGGTGGGGCTGACCGCCGGCCTGCTTGGCCGCATCGGCAGCGGCATGCTGCCGTTTATGACCCCGCTGTTCATGCAGGTGGGTATGGGGTTTTCCCCGTTCCACGCCGGGCTGATGATGATCCCGATGATTATCGGCAGCATGGGGATGAAGCGTATCGTGGTGCGGGTGGTTAACCGTTTCGGTTACCGCAACGTGCTGGTGGCCGCCACGCTGATGCTGGCGTTGATCAGCCTGAGCTTCCCGCTGGTGGCGATGATCGGCTGGATCTGGCTGCTGCCGGTGGTGCTGTTCTTCCAGGGCATGGTCAACTCGCTGCGTTTCTCGGCAATGAATACCCTGACGCTGAAAGATTTGCCGGACCGGCTGGCCAGCAGCGGCAACAGCCTGCTGTCGATGGTGATGCAGCTGTCCATGAGCCTCGGCGTCAGCATCGCCGGGATCCTGATTGGCAGCTTTGCCCATCACCAGGTGGTCACCGACAGCCCGGCGATACACAGCGCATTTATTTACAGCTACTGCTGCATGGCGTTAATCATTGCCCTGCCCGCGCTGGCCTTTGCCCGCGTGCCGCCGGATAGTGCGCCAAACCGCACGCTGACCAAAGAGCCGGGCACCGGTTCAACGAGGTTACAAAAATGAGAATAGGCATCACCGGGAAACTGTTCCTGGCCATCTTCGCCACCTGCATGCTGGTGCTGATCACCATGCACTGGGGTGTACGCGTCAGCTTTGAACGCGGTTTCATCGGCTACATCAAGCACAGCAACGAACAACGTATCAACATGCTGAGCGAAGCGCTGGAAGAACAGTACAGTCATCACGGCAACTGGGTTTTTCTGCGCAATAACGATCAGGTGATTTACCAGATCATGCGCTCGTTCGAACAAAACAGCGACAGCAGCCATAATCTGCCGCCCAAAGGCTGGCGCACTCAGTTTTGGGTGGTGGACAACCAATTCAACCGGTTGGTGGGGCATTCCGGCCCGGTGCCCAAAGAGGGCCCGCGCCATCCGATCCGCTACAACAACGAAATCGTCGGCTGGGTGATCACCACGCCGGTAGAGAGGCTGACCCGCAATACCGATATCAATTTCGATCAGCAGCAAAAACGCACCAGTTGGATGATAGTCGCACTCTCCACGCTGCTGGCGGCGGCAGTGACCTGGTTGATGTCGCGCGGGCTGTTGGCGCCGGTCAAGCGGCTGGTCGCCGGCACCCACCGGCTGGCGGCCGGTGATTTCAGTACCCGCGTGACCGTCGACAGCCAGGATGAGCTCGGCCGATTGGCGCAGGATTTCAATCAGCTCGCCACCTCACTGGAAAAGAACGAGCAGATGCGACGCGCTTTTATGGCCGACGTGTCGCATGAGTTGCGCACCCCACTGGCGGTACTGCGTGGCGAACTGGAAGCATTGCAGGACGGCGTGCGCCAGCCGACGCCGGCGTCGCTCGGCTCGTTGCAGGCGGAAGTCACCACCCTGACCAAGCTGGTGGACGATCTGCATCAGCTTTCGCTGTCCGATCTCGGCGCGCTGGCCTACCGTAAATCGTCGGTCGACTGCGTACATTTGCTGCAAATTGCGGTCGCCACCTTCCGCGAGCGTTTTCGCGCCAAAGGGCTTGAGATCGTCACCCTGCTGCCGGAACAGGCGCCGCTGTTCGGCGATCCCGATCGTCTCAATCAGTTGTTCAACAACCTGTTGGAGAACAGCCTGCGCTACACCGACGCCGGCGGTAAGCTGGAGATTGGCGCAGAACAGTTGCCGGGCCAACTGCGGCTTTACTGGCAGGACAGCGGGCCCGGCGTCAATGACGAACAGCTCGCGCGCATTTTCGAACGCTTCTACCGCACCGAAGGCTCGCGCAACCGCGCCAGCGGCGGTTCCGGCCTGGGGTTGTCGATTTGTCAAAACATAGTGGAAGCCCACAACGGCCAGATCTTTGCTGCGCACTCGCCTTTAGGCGGCGTGCGGATTACAGTAGAATTTGCCACCCCGATAATGAATAAGGCGCCATGATGGAATCCCAGAATCAGCCGTTGCAAATCATGATTGTTGAAGACGAACCCAAACTGGGCCAACTGCTGGTGGACTATCTGCAAGCCGCGGGATACGCCACCCGTTGGTTGACCAACGGCAGCGAGGTGGTACCGGCGGTGCATGAACACTCCCCGGCGCTGATCCTGCTGGATTTAATGTTGCCGGGCAGCGACGGGCTGACGGTATGCCGCGAACTGCGCCGTTTTACCGATGTTCCGGTGGTGATGGTGACGGCCAAGATTGAAGAGATCGATCGCCTGCTGGGGCTGGAAATTGGCGCGGACGATTACATCTGCAAGCCTTACAGCCCCCGAGAAGTGGTGGCTCGGGTGAAAACCATTTTGCGCCGCTGCTATCGGCCGCTGGAAAACCTGCTGGAAGAAACGCAGTTGCATATCGACGAACCGCGCTTTCAGGCCAGCTATCAAGGCCAGATGCTGGATCTCACCCCGGCGGAATTCCGCCTGTTGAAAACCCTGGCCAGCCAGCCGGGCAACGTCTTCTCGCGTGAGCAGTTGCTGAATAATCTGTATGACGACTACCGGGTAGTCACCGACCGAACCATCGACAGCCATATCAAAAACCTGCGGCGCAAGCTGGAGCTGATCGACGGTGAAAAGTCGTTTATTCGCTCGGTATACGGCGTGGGCTATCGCTGGGAATCCGAGCCTTGTCGGCTGATAAACGGGCTATAAGGAGGGTTAACTGGCTGCGCTCCGAAAAAGGTCGCGGTCAACACCCTCCTGCCGGCGTTCCTCAGCCGTCAGAAAATCATGGGGCATCTCTGTTTTGGCAATCATTGTCAGCAATACATCCCAATTATCCGGGTTAGCCTGGCTTTTGCCGTCTCTAAACTGCTTTGCGTTTCTTTCCATCCCTGACTCCTTTTGACGAATTCCTTTCCAAGAATATGCCTGTTGAGCGTCGACATCCAAATGCTTTGCTTGTTTTTTAATCGCATTGCTTTGCGATGCGGCAAACCTTAATGCGCAATGCCCTTCAGCGGAATACCGCGTTATCCAATGTGCGGCAAGCTACGCAATTTTGGGCATCGGGATCGCCGTTAGCTTCCCGTGCTTTGGCGCCTTTTGCTGATGAAACTCAACGCCAACGCAAAAAAATTGCGTTTTTTTTAAGCTATGCTGCGCAAGGGATGTTTATTAGCCGCCCAATTTCAAGCTATTGGCTACACTTACATCACTTATCGGAACCCACAGGAGAGGAACCATGGCAATCGGTCACTATGAGCTGAAAAAAGCAAAGAATGGGCAATACCACTTCAACCTGAAAGCCAGCAATGGCGAGATCATTCTGGGCAGTGAGATGTACGCCAGCAAAGCCTCGGCGGAGAATGGCATTGCCTCGGTGCAAACCAATTCGCCTCAGGAAGGGCAGTATGAATTGAAACACAGCACCAGCAATCAACCTTACTTTGTACTGAAAGCCAAGAACCATCAGGTGATCGGCGTCAGCGAAATGTACAGTTCTGAAACTGCCGCGAAAAATGGCATTCAGTCAGTGATCAAGAACGGCCCAAGCACCGACGTGCGCGATTTAAGCGCATAGCTTCGTCACCCGGCGCGCGATGATCGCCATCGCGCGTTTTTCTTATGACCGGGATCAATCCCCCTGTAATAAATCCGGTTAACTGCTGATTTTTTGCCGCGCTGCCGCTACAATTCCCCGCTTTTACTGCGCCATTTGGTGGTGCGTTATACCCACTGGCTTTCATGTTGCAGCCAACAACGCTGCAGTTTGAAAGACACAGGTATACTGACCTGAAATCAGACCGAGACTCATTATGTTTACACCGGAACTTCTCTCCCCGGCCGGCACGCTGAAAAACATGCGTTACGCCTTTGCCTATGGTGCCGATGCGGTTTATGCCGGCCAGCCGCGTTACAGCCTGCGGGTGCGTAACAACGAATTCAATCACGAGAATCTGGCGCAGGGGATCAACGAAGCGCACGCGCTGGGCAAGAAGTTCTACGTGGTGGTGAACATCGCCCCGCATAACGCCAAGCTGAAAACCTTCCTGCGCGATCTTAAACCGGTGATCGATATGGGCCCGGATGCGCTGATCATGTCCGATCCCGGCCTGATCATGATGGTGCGCGAAGCCTTCCCGCAGATGGACATTCATCTGTCGGTGCAGGCTAATGCCGTCAACTGGGCGACGGTAAAATTCTGGCAACAGATGGGACTGACGCGTGTGATCCTGTCGCGCGAACTGTCGCTGGAGGAGATCGCCGAGATCCGCAGCCAGGTCCCCGAGATGGAACTGGAAATCTTCGTCCACGGCGCCCTGTGCATGGCCTATTCCGGCCGCTGCCTGCTGTCCGGCTATATCAACAAGCGCGATCCCAACCAAGGCACCTGCACCAACGCCTGCCGCTGGCAGTACAAGGCGGAAGAAGGCAAAGAGGATGACACCGGCAACATCGTGCATCTGCATGAGCCGATCCCGGTGCAGACCGTCGAGCCGACGCTGGGTATCGGCGCGCCGACCGACAAGGTGTTCATGCTCTCCGAAGCGCAAAAGCCGGATGAATACATGAGCGCCTTTGAAGATGAACACGGCACCTACATCATGAACTCGAAAGATCTGCGCGCCATCCAGCACGTAGAGCGTCTGACTCAACTCGGCGTGCATTCGTTGAAGATTGAAGGCCGCACCAAGTCCTTTTACTACTGCGCGCGTACCGCACAGGTTTACCGTCGCGCCATTGACGATGCGGTCGCAGGCAAGCCGTTCGATCCCTCGCTGCTTACCACGCTGGAAGGTTTGGCACACCGCGGTTACACCGAAGGGTTCTTGCGCCGCCACGTGCATGAGGCACAGCAAAATTACGATTACGGCTCCTCGCTGTCCGAACGCCAGCAGTTCGTCGGCGAATTTACCGGCGTAAGGCGCGACGGCTGGGCGGAAGTGGACGTGAAAAACAAGTTTATGATCGGCGACGGCGTGGAGATGATGACCCCCGGCGGTAACGTGTTGTTTACCCTGGAGAGCATGCAAAATAAGAAAGGCGAAGCGATCGACGTGGCGCCTGGCAACGGGCATATCGTTTATTTGCCGATCCCACAGGATATCGATCTCAATTACGCATTGCTGATCCGCAATTTACCGGACACCCAGAGTCCCGCCGCGTAAAAACACCCATCGCCACCCTTAGGTGGCGATTTTTAGCAAATATTAGAATTGGATCACATCAATTACCGCGCAGCTTGGTTACCATCAGCCTGCTTAAAACCAAGAATGAAAAATATTTGCATAGCAATACTAGGAACCACCTCCTTAGCCGGTCCAATCTCCCTTGGGCTGGCTTTTTCTTTGGTGCCGTCAAAATACCCGCAGATGAAATCCTACTATTTTTTCAACATTTAAAATTGTCGAGTTATCTATTTTAATAACACGCCGCTCCGCACTTCGATATAAATACCCGACCTCATCGATTAATTAAACCATTAACAAAAACTCGCTGCTGATACCGCACCTATATCTTAAATTAAGTCAAACATGCAGAAATAATCGCTGGCCCGCTGACCATAATCAGAATTAACTGAATATTCTGATGGTCTGCTCTCCGCTTGTGGTTTATCGTTTCTGTCCAAAGCATTTGTCAGCCGGGAGAGAGGGAATGAGTCAACACACGTCAGCGCTTCTTATCATTAATGGCAAAGGCGCCGGCAACGAAGACGTTCGCCTTGCGGTGCAGAAGCTGCGGGATGAGGGCCAGACCCTGCACGTTCGCGTTACCTGGGAACAGGGTGACGCAGCGCGCTATGTGAAGGAAGCTTGCCAACTGGGGGTCGCCACCCTGATCGCCGGTGGCGGCGACGGCACCATCAACGGAGTGGCCGCCGCGCTGACGGCACTGCCTGCAGGCAGCCGCCCAGCATTGGGCATACTGCCGCTGGGCACCGCCAATGACTTTGCCGTGGCCTGCAATATCCCGCTAATGCCGGAACAGGCGCTGCAGTTGGCGACGAAAGGCCGCGCGGTGCCTATCGATCTGGCGAAGGTCAATGACGAACGCTACTTTATCAACATGGCGACCGGCGGTTTCGGTACCCGCATCACCACCGAAACGCCGGAAAAACTAAAGGCCGTACTGGGCGGCGTTTCTTACTTTATTCATGGCCTGCTGCGCATGGATACGCTGAAAGCCGACCGCTGCGAGATCCGCGGGCCGGATTTCCAATGGTCCGGTGACGCGCTGGTGATTGGCATCGGCAATGGCAAGCAGGCCGGAGGCGGCCAGCAGCTGTGCCCGGACGCGTTAATCAACGACGGGCTGCTGCAACTGCGGCTGTTGATCGCAGACGAACTGCTGCCCGCGTTGGTGGCCAGCCTGGTTAACGGCGAGGAAAACAAAAACGTGGTTAGCGCCGCGCTGCCTTGGTTGGAAATCAATGCGCCGCACGAGATCACCTTTAACCTAGACGGCGAGCCGCTGAAGGGCACGCATTTCCGCATCGAAGTGCTGCCGAACGCCATTGAATGCCGCCTGCCACCCAACTGCGAACTGCTGGGCTAAGGCCGCCCTTTCTCTGATCCCTGGGCGCAGCCAGCCTGCTGCGCCCTCTTGCCGGTTCCCCCTCCTCCTTTCCCTCATTACGCGATGAAATGTGATCTTCCCCGGCAAATCCTTTAAATCATACTTGTATGGTAGTTAGTTCATGGCGTATTTTTTCCCTATTAATGACCCGTGGGAACAGGATGTAGACGTTATGAAAATTGTTAACGCAGAGGTGTTTGTCACTTGCCCAGGCCGGAATTTTGTCACGCTGAAGATCACCACCGACGACGGCATTACCGGCATCGGCGACGCCACCCTCAACGGCCGCGAACTGCCGGTAGCCTCCTACCTGAAAGATCATGTCTGCCCGCAGTTGATCGGCCGCGATGCCCACCAGATCGAAGACATCTGGCAATTCTTCTACAAAGGTGCCTACTGGCGGCGCGGCCCGGTCACCATGTCCGCCATCTCCGCCGTCGATATGGCGCTGTGGGACATCAAGGGCAAGGCCGCCAATATGCCGCTGTATCAGTTGCTGGGTGGCGCATCGCGCACCGGTGTGATGGTTTACTGCCACACCACCGGCCATTCCATCGACGAAGTGCTCGACGACTACGCCAAACATAAAGAGCTGGGCTTTAAAGCCATTCGCGCCCAGTGCGGTGTGCCGGGCATGAAAACCACCTACGGCATGGCCAAAGGCAAAGGGCTGGCTTACGAACCGGCCACCAAAGGCAACTGGCCGGAAGAGCAGCTGTGGTCCACGGAGAAATACCTCGATTTCACCCCCAAGCTGTTCGAGGCGGTGCGCAACAGGTTCGGTTTTGACGAGCATCTGCTGCACGACATGCACCACCGGTTGACGCCGATCGAGGCCGCTCGCTTTGGCAAAAGCATTGAACAGTACCGGTTGTTCTGGATGGAAGATCCAACCCCGGCGGAGAACCAGGAATGTTTCCGCCTGATCCGCCAGCATACCGTTACGCCTATCGCCGTCGGCGAAGTCTTCAACAGCATCTGGGACTGCAAACAGCTGATTGAAGAACAACTTATCGACTATATCCGCACCACCCTCACCCACGCCGGCGGTATCACCGGCATGCGCCGCATCGCCGATTTCGCCTCGCTGTATCAGGTGCGTACCGGTTCGCATGGCCCTTCCGATCTGTCGCCTATCTGCATGGCGGCGGCGCTGCACTTTGATCTGTGGGTGCCGAACTTTGGCGTGCAGGAATATATGGGTTACTCCGAACAAATGCTCGAGGTGTTCCCGCACAGCTGGACCTTCAACGACGGCTACATGCACCCGGGCAACAAACCGGGGTTGGGCATTGAGTTCGACGAAAAACTGGCCGCACGCTATCCGTACGAACCGGCCTATCTGCCGGTCGCGCGCCTGGAGGACGGCACCTTATGGAACTGGTAACGGGAGAACGCGCAATGCAAAGCGTGGTGATTGAACAACCTGGCCGGCTGGTTATCCAGCAGCGCCCGCTGCCGCAGCCGGCGGCCGGCGAAGTGCGGGTAAAGGTGAAGTTTGCCGGCATCTGCGGCTCCGATGTGCACATTTATCATGGGCATAACCCGTTCGCCCGCTACCCGCGCGTGATCGGCCATGAGTTTTTCGGCGTGATTGACCAGGTGGGCAGCGACGTCGACCCGCAACGTATCGGCGAACGCGTTTCGGTGGATCCGGTGGTGAGCTGCGGCCATTGCTATCCTTGTTCCATCGGGCGCCCCAACGTCTGTACCGAGCTGCAAGTGATCGGCGTGCACCGCGACGGCGGCTTCAGCGACTATGCCTGCGCCCCGGCGCGCAACGCTTACCGCATTCCTGAAAGCATCAGCGATCGCCACGCCGCGATGGTCGAGCCTTTCACCATTGCCGCCAATATCACCGCCCACCTGCAGCCCAGGGCCGAGGATATCGCGCTGATCTACGGCGCCGGGCCGATGGGGCTGACGGTGATCCAGACGCTGAAAGGGGTTTACGGCGTGAAGCAGGTGATTGTCACCGACCGCATCGCTGAACGGCTGGCTATGGCGCAAGAAAACGGTGCCGACTGGACGTTCAATAACGCCGAGGCTTCACTGCCGGCCGAGCTGGAACAGCGCGGCATCCGCCCGACGCTGATCGTCGACGCCGCCTGCCACCCGACCATTTTGCAGGAAGCCATTAACCTTGCATCACCGGCGGCGCGCATCGGCATCATGGGGTTCTCCGGCGATGCCTGCACCGTCACCCAGCAAAGCATCACCAGCAAGGAACTGTCGATTTTCTCCTCGCGTCTCAACAGCGCCCGCTTCCCGCAGGTTATCGACTGGATGGCCGGCGGAAAAATCGACCCGCAGCGGTTAATCACCCATTGCGTAGCCGCCAATGAAGTGGAACAGGCGATGCTGATGTTCGAAAAAGATCAGCGCACCTGCTGCAAAGTGTTACTGCAATTCAGTTAGTTTTGTTAACACCGGGGCATAGGGCGGCCTGGCCGCCCTTGCAGAGAACAAAGCATCAAAACTAGAAATATATGGAGTGCTTTTATGTTTAAAAACCTGCGTTGGACCATAGTATTCCTGCTGTTCATGGTCTTTATGATCAACTACCTCGACCGCGTCGCGCTGTCGATTACCGTGCCGATGATCGAAAAAGATCTGATGCTGAACGCCGAGCAGTTCGGCCTCATCTTCGGCAGCTTCTTCTTCGGCTACGCCATTTTCAACTTTATCGGCGGGCTGGCGGTCGACAAGTACGGCCCGACGCTGGTGCTCGGCATCGCCGTGGCCTTATGGTCAATCTTCTGCGGCATGACGGCGTTCGCCACCGGCTTCTATTCCATGCTGATCCTGCGCATCCTGTTCGGCATGGCCGAAGGACCGATCAGCTCTTCCGCCAACAAAATGATCAACGGCTGGTTCCCGAAGAAACAGGCGGCTACCGCCATGGGCCTGCTCAGCGCCGGTTCGCCTTTGGGCGGCGCGGTAGCCGGGCCGATCGTCGGCTATCTGGCGCTGGCGTTCGGCTGGCGGATGGCGTTCATGATCATCTGCTCGATCGGCATCGTCTGGATGCTGGTGTGGTTCTTCGTGGTGGCGGATAACCCGGCCAAGAGCAAGCACGTCAGCGAAAACGAGCGGGCGTTGATCAACAAACTGAAAGAGGAAAAAATCAGCGAAGAAGAAGAACTGAGCGACGCCGCACATGGGCTAGGCTACTACCTGAAGCAGCCGATCATCCTGGTGACCGCATTCGCCTTCTTCTGCTACAACTACATCCTGTTCTTCTTCCTGAGCTGGTTCCCGGCGTATCTGGTGCAGGCGCACAACCTGAACATCAAGGAAATGAGCCTTACCACCATGATCCCGTGGATTGTCGGTTTTGTCGGACTGGCGCTCGGCGGCTATATCTCCGACAAGATTTTCAATATCACCGGCAAGTTGCTGCTGTCGCGCAAGATCGTATTGGTGACCAGCCTGTTGGCGGCGGCCATTTGCGTCGCATTGGCGGGCACCGTCAGCAGCGTGGTGCCGGCGGTGATGCTGATGTCGGTCTCTATCTTCTTCCTGTATATCACCGGAGCCATTTATTGGGCGATCATTCAGGACGTGGTGCATAAATCCCGGGTCGGCGGCGCCAGTGGCTTTGTTCATATGATCGGCAGCGTGTCGGGGATCATTGGCCCGGTAGTGACCGGTTATATCGTGCAAAACACCGGCAAGTTCGACAGCGCCTTTATCCTGGCCGGCGGCGTGGCCGCACTCGGCGCGGTGCTGGTGTTGCTGGTGATCAAGGCACCGCGCAATGCCGCACAACCGCAGATCTCGAAACACTAACCCCTTCGGGGCGGCCAGCGTCGCCCCGCTCTTTCAGGGATTTCAGCATGACACTTTCCAGCAACAGCGCGCTGCCGGCGGCAATTGCCCGACCAGGTTACCCCCGTGAACGAATAAAACCCCGCATTGTCCACCTCGGCTTTGGCGCCTTTTTTCGCGCACATCAGGCCGTGTATGCCGAGCAGTTGGCCAACGATCACGCCGGCGACTGGGGCTACTGCGTGATCAGCATGCATAACGGCCAGCAAAAAATCGCTGATTTGCAACAGCAGGATTTGCTGTACACGGTGGCCGAAATGGACGGCGACGGCTGGCGCGGCCGGACTATCGGCGTGATCAGGCAGGCGCTGCACCTGCAGGTTGACGGGTTGGCAGCGGTGCTCGACGCCATGGCGCAACCAGAAATTGCCATAGTTTCATTGACCGTCAGCGAGAAAGGCTACTGCTATCAACCTGCCAACGGCCAGTTGATGCTCGATCACCCGGATATTCAGCACGACATCGCCAACCCGCTGCGGCCGCAGTCCGCGCCGGGGCTGATCCTGGCTGCGCTGCGCTTGCGCCGGGAGCGCGGCCTGCCGGCGTTTAGCGTGATGTCCTGCGACAACATGCCGGCCAACGGCCAGGTAACCCGCAACGTCGTCACCCAACTGGCGCAGCGGCAGGATGCCGGGCTGGCCGGCTGGGTGCGGCAAAACGTCCGCTTTCCTTCCACCATGGTAGACCGCATTGTCCCGGCGGTGACGCCGGAAACCCAACGCCAGTTGCAGGCGTTGCTGGGCGATGCGGTCGGCGTGGCCTGCGAACCCTTCCGCCAATGGGTGATCGAAGACGACTTCCCGCAGGGGCGGCCAGAGTGGGAGCTAGCGGGCGCCGAACTGGCCAGCGACGTGCTGCCGTACGAGGAAATGAAGTTGCGGATGCTGAACGGCAGCCACTCGTTCCTTGCCTATCTCGGCTATCTGGCCGGTTATCCGCACGTCAGCGACTGCATGCAGGATGAGGACTTTGTCCGCGCCGCTCGCCATTTAATGTTGGCGGAACAGGCGCCGACACTGCAGGTAAGCGGTGTCGATTTGGCGCATTACGCCGACTCATTGTTGCAGCGCTACCGTAACAGCGCGTTGAAACACCGCACCGGGCAGATCGCCATGGACGGCACGCAAAAATTGCCGCAGCGCCTGCTGGATCCCATTCGCCACCATCTGGCGCACGGCAGCCGTTTTGACGCCCTGGCATTGGCCGTGGCCGGTTGGATGCGCTACGTCGGCGGCCTGGATGAGCAGGGCCGGACGATAGATATCAGCGATCCGTTGCGTGAATCTATTGCCGATTTGGTGGCGGGCAGCGAGGAAGGCCCACAGCGCGTGCTTGCGTTGCTCCAGTTGGAAAGGGTATTTGGCCATGACCTGCCGGACAGCCCACGCTTCGTCAGCGCAGTAACCCAGGCCTATTTGGCGCTGTTGGATAAGGGAGCAAAAGCCGCCGTCGCCGGATTAGCGGTTAGTTGATAGATCGATTGAAATTCATCAGGCTGCGGCGGGATTTATCCGCCCGCAGCCCCAAGATAATCTGCTAGTATGGTGGCATTCACAGCAAGTCGGGTCACTGATTGTCGCCATGTCTGAATCCTACAGCCTCACCAACACCCTTCCGGTCAACCAGCAAATTTACCGTTTCCTGCGTAAAGACATTGTCGACTGCACCATTCCGCCCGGCACGCTGCTTTCCGAGAAAGAGATTTCCACCCGCTTTAGCGTTTCGCGCCAGCCGGTGCGCGAAGCTTTCATCAAGCTGGCGGAGGCCGGGTTGGTGCAGATACTGCCGCAGCGCGGCACTTTCGTGATGAAGATTTCCGCCAAGCGGGTGGCCGACGGGCGCTTTATCCGCCAGGCGGTGGAGTGCGCGATCGTCCGCCGCGTGGCGCAGCGGATCACGCCGGAACAGCTGATGACGCTGGAGCACAATTTGCATCGCCAGGAACTGGCGGCGCAAAACCAACAGACGCGCGAGTTTTTGGCGCTGGACGATGAGTTCCACCAGTTGCTGACCCAGTTCGCCGACTGCCCCCTGGCCTGGGAAACCATCGAAACCATCAAGGCCACCATGGACCGGGTGCGTTTTCTCAGCCTGAGCGAGGTGTCGCCGCCGGAAAGCCTGATCCAGCAGCATTATCGGATCTTTGCCGCACTGAAGGCGCAGGATGCGGACGCCGCCGAACGCGCCATCCATGAGCACCTGCAGGAGATGATCTACTCTATTACGCCGATCGCCCTGCAAAACACCGAGTGGTTCGATATCGAGTAATCAGTCAGTTACCGCGCCGGGGGCGATCGCCCTCGCGTATTTGCCCCTGCAAATGGAATTTCCTCTCAATCGCATCTATTGTTTCTCCTTGCCAAAGGAAATTCAGTAGTCTCGTTCTTTCAGCTTTAATCACCGCTTTCTGCTATGCCGGTGACCCAATATCCCCTATGGCTTTCAAGTTGCAGCTAGGCACCCAGCTTGCTCGTCCCCAGGCGCTTACTTTAGTAAGTAACTGGGGTGGGCTAGTGCAGGTAACAACGCTGCAGCTTGAAAGACGACGGGGATGGCATTGCCGGTGTACCAGGGAGCTAAATCGGGAGTTAATCATGACTGATATCGCGCAGTTGTTAGGAAAGGAAGCGGAAGACCTGTTGCAACACCGCTGTACCACCATCCCTGCTGAGAATCTGTACCTGCCGGGCGCCGACTTTGTTGACCGGATAATGATCGATAACAACCGTCCCAATACCGTCCTTCGTTCCATGCAAACCCTGCTCAACCACGGCCGCCTGGCCGGTACCGGTTACCTGTCGATTCTGCCGGTCGATCAGGGCATTGAACACTCGGCCGGCGCTTCTTTCGCCGCCAATCCCTTGTATTTTGATCCGAAAAACATCGTCGAACTGGCAATCGAGGCCGGCTGTAACTGCGTCGCCTCCACCTACGGGGTGCTGGCGTCGGTATCACGTCGCTACGCCCACAAAATTCCGTTCCTGGTCAAACTGAACCATAACGAGACCCTGAGCTATCCGACCCAATACGACCAGACGCTGTACGCCAGCGTCGAGCAGGCTTTCAATATGGGGGCGGTTGCGGTCGGCGCAACGATTTACTTCGGCTCCGAGCAATCTCGCCGCCAGATCGAAGAGATCTCTGCCGCCTTCGAACGCGCGCACGAGCTGGGCATGGTCACCGTACTCTGGGCCTATCTGCGTAACCCGGCGTTCACCAAAGACGGCGTGGATTATCATTCCAGCGCCGATCTCACCGGCCAGGCCAACCATATTGCCGCCACCATCGGCGCCGATATCGTTAAGCAAAAAATGGCGGAAAACAACGGCGGTTACCGCGCAGTAAAATTCGGCTACACCGATGACCGCGTCTACAACAAGCTGACCACCGACCACCCGATAGATCTGGTGCGTTACCAATTGGCCAACTGCTATATGGGCCGCGCGGGCTTGATCAACTCCGGCGGCGCCGCCGGTGAAAACGACCTGCAGGAATCGGTGCGCACCGCAGTCATCAACAAGCGTGCGGGCGGCATGGGCCTGATCCTGGGGCGCAAGGCGTTCAAGAAATCGATGAAAGAAGGCGTGGCGCTGATCAACGCCGTGCAGGACACCTATCTGGACAAAAACGTCACCATCGCCTGATTCGCGGCTCTTCATACTGCAAGCCCAATGCATTGGGCTTGCTATTATTCTGCCTCTGCGATCCCGATCCGGAATTGACCACATAGAAAGACGCTGTACTTAGTGATTTCCCCTGAGTCGTGATATTTTCACCTTCCTTTCCTTCTGATGTGGTTACCGGAGATTCCGATGAGTAACGCTACTGCCCTGCTGGCCTTTGCCCGCGAAACGCTGGAAATTGAGCTGACCGAAGCGCAGCGCCTGCTGGCGCGCCTGGACGACAATTTCGTCTGCGCCTGCGAACTGCTGTTGAACTGCCGGGGCAAGGCGGTGATTTCCGGCATCGGCAAATCCGGCCACATCGGCAAAAAGATTGCCGCCTCGCTGGCCAGCACCGGCACGCCGTCGTTCTTCGTCCATCCTGCGGAGGCGCTGCACGGCGATCTCGGCATGATCGGCGCCGACGACGTGGTGGTGTTTATCTCCTATTCCGGCCGCGCCAAGGAGCTGGATTTGATCCTGCCGCTGCTGGCGGAAAATAACATCCCGGTGATCGCCATTACCGGCGGCAAAGAGTCGCCGCTGGCGCTGGCCGCCGCCTGTGTGCTGGACATCAGCGTCGAACGTGAGGCCTGCCCGATGGGGCTGGCCCCCACTTCCAGCGCGGTCAATACGCTGATGATGGGCGACGCGCTGGCAATGGCATTGATGCGCCAACGCGGGTTCAACGCCGAAGACTTTGCCCGCTCCCATCCGGGCGGCAGCCTGGGCGCGCGCCTGTTGAACCGGGTACACCACCTGATGCGCACCGGCGATCGCCTGCCGCAGGTCAGTGAAAACGCCAACGTGATGGAAGCGATGCTCGAACTGAGCCGCACCGGGCTGGGGTTGGTACCGGTGTGCGATGCGCAGCAAAAAGTGGTGGGGGTGTTTACCGACGGCGACCTGCGCCGCTGGCTGGTGAAAGGCCATAGCCTGCAGGATGCGTTGGGCCCGGCGATTACCCGCCCCGGCTACCGCTTGCCGGAACAGTGGCGCGCCGGAGAAGCGCTGGAGGCCTTGCACGAACAGCACATCAGCGCCGCGCCGGTGGTCAATCTGGATGGCGTGCTGGTGGGCGCCATCAACCTGCACGATCTGCATCAGGCCGGCATTGGCTGAGTGCGTTGCCTCAGGGCGCAGGCAACTGCGCCCCAGGTCGTTTTATTTCCAGTCGGGATTGCTCTCGAACTGTTTTTTCAGCAGCGCCTTCATGTCTTCGTCCGGCTTGCCCAGCCATTGGTATTTGGCGTATTTCTTCGGATGATCGATCGCTTCCGGTTTGTTGGCGACCTCTACCCGCACGCCCCAGGCCTGGGATTTGTCTTCTTTAAACGCCACAATCAAGAAGTTGTTGGCACAATCGTGCGGCTTGCACAGATTGCCTACCAGATAGTTCTGCCCCTTCCAGCTCAGGCTTTGCGCCGGAGTGGAAGTGCCTATTCCCTTACGCGCCCAGCCCGGCAGGCGAGCCTGCCCCTTCACCATGTTCTGCCAGCTGGTTTGATAGCCCGGCTGCTGGATCACGTCCGAGGTGGTGACAATCTGCTGGGCAACACTGCCCGCACTGAGGCTGAGTAACGCGCCGAAGATGGCGCAGCGAAGTGCGTTTTGTCCTGTCATGGCCTTCTCCCTTGGTTAAATCCGATCGTACCCGGCGAGCGCCGGGCATGGATCCAGTCTGACCACAACAACGGCAAAAAGTTGAATCACCACCACGCGTGAAAATGATGCACCGGCCCGATGCCGTGCCCCACTTCCAACGTATCCGCCTGCTGCAATGCCTTTTGCAGATAGTCCTTGGCGGCGGCGACCGTGCCGGCCCAGTCTTCATGACGCGGGCGCAGCGCAGCCAACGCAGCGGAGAGCGTGCAGCCGGTGCCGTGCGTATGACGAGTCGCTACGCGCGGTGCAGTGAAGCGCAGTTCCTGCTCCGCGCTGAACAACCAGTCCGGGCTTTCGTTTTCGCTGAGGTGGCCGCCCTTCATCAGCACGGCCTGGCAGCCCATGGCCAGCAACGCCCGGCCCTGTTCGCGCATCTGGTGCTCATTTTCCGCCGGGGCGCACGCCAACAGAGCCGCTGCCTCCGGCAGGTTCGGCGTGATGATCGACACCTGCGGCAGCAGTTCGCGACGGATAGACTCTACCGCCTCCGGCGCCAGCAAGGGATCGCCGCTTTTCGCCAGCATCACCGTATCCAGCACCACGAACGGCGGCCGGTAGTGGCGCAGACGTTCGGCCACTGCCTGCACGATATCGGCGTTGGCCAGCATGCCGATTTTGGCGCTGTCGATGCGCACGTCGCTGAATACCGAATCCAGCTGGGCGGCGACAAACGCCGGATCGATGTTATATACCGACTGCACGCCACGGGTATTTTGCGCCACCAGCGCGGTGATCACGGAAGTGCCGTAAGCCCCCAAGGCAGAAAAGGCTTTCAGATCGGCCTGGATGCCGGCGCCGCCGCTCGGATCGGTGCCGGCGATGGTCAAAGCGTTAATCCGTTTCATTGCAGCTCCTCCGCACGCAGTTGATACAGGGCGTCGAGAAACGCCGGGGTAAAGCTGCCCGGCCCCGCAGCTCGGTGCGTGGCCCGCTCGCCGCAAAGCGACATCACACGGCAAGCGGTCGCGACGTTGTCCAACCGATCGCCCGGCAGGCTGCAAAATGCCGCCACCACCGCCGACAGGGCGCAACCGGTGCCCACCACCCGCGTCATCAGCGCATCGCCACCGGCGACCGCCCAGTCGCGCCGGCCATCGGTGATGTAATCCACCACGCCGGTTACCGCCACCACCGCGCCGCTGAGCTGCGCCAGTTCGCGTGCCGCCGGCAAAGCCGCCAGCGAGTCGTCGGTGCTGTCTACGCCACGCCCGGCGGCCTGCCGGCCGCTCAGCGCCATAATTTCAGACGCGTTGCCACGGATTGCCGCCGGCTTCTCGCCCAGCAAACGACGGGCAAAGGCGGTGCGATACGCCAACCCACCTACCGCCACCGGATCCAGCGTCCAGGGCGTTCCCGCCAAATTGGCGGCCTCTACCGCCGCCAGCATGGATTCGGCGCGCGAGGCATTGAGAGTGCCGATGTTGATTAACAGGGCACTCGCCATCTGGCTGAACTGCGCCGCTTCGGTCGGTTCCACCACCATCGCCGGGGAAGCGCCAAGCGCCAGCAATACGTTAGCCGTGAGCTCCTGCACCACTTCGTTGGTCAGGCAGTGGATCAGCGGGGGCCGTTGTTTAAATTGGGTCAGACAGGCCGCGGCGCGGGCGCCGGGTAAAGCATCAGGTCGAGCGAACATATTCCTCCCAACCGGCGTTCAAGAAGGCGGGTACCGGCTGGGGCACCGAGACTTCCCTACGCTGGCATAATCCAGATCAGGTAATACGGGTAAAATCTCAGCCCCTTGGGGCACCCCGAGTCAAGGAGGCCATTATTGGGGTTGCTGCCGGTGAGGTCAATCGCGCTATAGTGTCAAAAAATAAAAAGGAGCTGCCATGCAAACAAGACCCTACCGAGAAGCCGATCGCCCGTTCCTGCGCACCCTTTATCTGGCTGCGCGCAAGGCGGCGTTCACGTGGCGCGATACCGAAGATTACCGGCTGGAGGATTTCGACCGCTCGACGCTGGGCGAGGATATCTGGGTGGCGGAAGATCAGGGAAAACTACTGGGGTTCGTCTCGATTTATCGCCAGGATAACTTTATTCACAACCTGTATGTCGATCCTCACTTGCCGCCACGCGGCGTCGGCACGGCCCTGCTGCAAGCGGCGGAGCGAACCTTTACCGCTACCGGTTCGCTGAAATGCCTGGTGAAAAACGAGAAGGCGCTGGCGTTTTACCATAAGCATGGCTGGCAAAAGATAACCATCGGCAACGACGACGGCGGAGAAGAATACTACCTGCTGCACTCGCCTAAAAAATAGCCTCACCCGCTGTGAGCCGAACTGGAAAAGGCCTGACATCGTCAGGCCTCAGACTGCTGACAAAGCCCGTTATTAGGGAGAGCGTGCCGAAGGGGTCGTAACGGCCTTGGCCGTCGGAGCGCCCCTCGGTGCGCTAGGCCCGGGTATCTCGGACTCAAAGACAACTTTGTCATCAACCTCAGGCCTCTGGCACGGCTCAGACTACAGCCCCCGCAAAACGATATCCTGCATCGCAGGGATGTTAGCTGCCCTGTACCGAGGGCCTTTCAGCACTGCCCAGCGCCAACGCAACAATGCGAATGGATTTCATTTGCGTTAAAGACTATCCTCCGGTTTACCTCTTACAGGCTATTCAAGGAATGGACATGCAACATCAAACGGATACCCGTTTCCCGGACGCTGCGGCGGCAGACTACGATCGCCGTATTCTGACGCTGGTGCCCGGCTATCAGTTCGCCCAGTCGCTGCTGACCGCCACTCTGGCACAGGCGTTACCGCCGCAAGCCCGGCTGCTGCTGGCCGGTTGCGGCACCGGCAACGAACTGATTGCGTTGGCGGGTATCGGTCCGCAATGGCTTTTCAGCGCCGTGGAACCTTCCGCCGGCATGCTGGCAGCTGCACGCACCAAGGCGGAAATGGCAGGCTGCGAACCGCGAGTCACCTTCCACCAGCAACTGCTGGACCAGGTGCCGCAAGCGCTGCACGACGCCGCCGTTTGTTCGCTGGTGCTGCACTTTATTGCCGATGACGGCGCCAAGCTGGCCTTCCTGCAACAGTTGGCCGCACGTTTGTCGCCAGGCGCGCCGCTGCTGCTGTTCGACTATCAGCCGGATGGCCTGCCGGTCAGCCACTATCAGCATTGGCTGCAAAGCGCCGGGCATTCCCTCGACGGCGCACGTGAGGTGATTGAACGCACCCGCAGCAACTGGCATCCGCTAGCGGCGCAGCGCGCCCGATTGCTGCTGACGGAAAGCGGTTTTACCTCACCGCAATTGCTGTGCGACGCGCTGGGTTTCCGGCTGTCATTGCTCTACCGCCGCGCCTGAGGCCGGCATACTACGCAGCGTCAGCCACCAGAACAGCAAGGAGACCAGGCTGACGCCCGCCCCCAACCAACACACGCCGGGCCAACCCGCCACGGCGTAGGCATGGGTGCCGGCAAAGGCACCCAGCCCGCTGCCCACGGCGTAAAACAGCATATAGCAGCCCACCAACCGGCTGTGGGCCTGCGGGTGTGCGCTAAAAATCATGCTCTGGTTCAGCACATGAATCGCCTGCCCGGCCAGATCGAGCAGCACAATACCGGCCACCAGCCACACCAGACCGTACCCCAGCATGCCGAGCGGCAGCCAGGCCAGCACCAGCAACAGCAGGCAGACACCGCTCGCCACTTGCCCTAACCCACGATCCGCCAAATGCCCGGCGCGCACCGCCGCCAGCGCACCCACAGCCCCGACCAAACCAAAGGCGCCAATCACCGAATGTGAAAAATTGAACGGCGCCTGGCTGAGCGGCAGCACCAGCACGCTCCAAAAGATGCTGAACGCGCCAAACATCAGCAGCGCCAGCATGCCGCGAATTTGCAGTGTGCGATCGCGCAGTAATAAAACCAGCATGGAGTACAGCAAGGCCGGATAACTGAGCGTCGACGGCGGCGTGCGCGGCGTTGGCAACAGGCGCGACAACACCGGCAGCAGGATCAACGTCACCGCAGCCGAGAAAAAATAGACCGCCCGCCAGCCGCCGATATCCGCCAGTGCGCCGGACAGCGTGCGCGCCAGCAACAGGCCCAGCACCACCCCGCCTTGCGCCGCACCCACCACCCGCCCGCGTTCATGCGGTGCCGCCAGCGTGGCGGCAAAGGCGACCAATCCCTGAGTCATGGCGGTGCCAAGCAAACCCACCAACAGCATGCCCGCCAGCAATAGCGCACTGCTGTTCGCCCATCCCACCACGCACAGCGCGGCCATCAATAACAGTTGCTGTATCGCCAGCAGCCGGTGGCGATTAATCAGATCCCCCAGCGGCACCACCAGCAACAGAGCCAGCGCACAGCCAAGCTGGGTGACGGTGATCACTATCCCCACCGACGCCAGGCTGATGTTGAAATCATGAGCGATCGCATCCAGCAGCGGCTGGGCGTAATACACGTTAGCCACGCTGAAAGCGCTGGCCCCGGCCAGCAGCAGCACCAGCGAAACGGGCAGCCGGCTGAGCGCACGGCTTTGCGGCGTACAGATCGGATCCAGCGTTTTGTCACTCATCGTTCACCCTTAATGTGGTTTCATTATTAAACCCAATGAACTTTACGCGCAGAGGTTTTATAATGCAACCAGATATCATGAATGGAACTGAGCCATGAAACGTAAAAGCCTGGAAGATGCACAGTGTCCGGTAGCACGTACGCTGGATGTGATCGGCGATTGGTGGTCGCTGCTGATCGTGCGCGACGCCTTTGACGGCGTACGCCGCTTCAGCGAGTTTCAAAAGGGGTTGGGGATGGCGAAGAACATTCTCTCCACCCGCCTGCGCACGCTGGTGGCGCACGGGGTGCTGGAGATCGTGCCTGCCTCGGACGGCAGCGCCTATCAGGAGTATGCGCTCACAGAGAAAGGTCGTGCCCTGTTCCCGGTGATCGTCGGCCTGCGCCAGTGGGGGGAAGATCATCTGTTTGCATCGGGCGAAGCGCACTCGCATCTGGTGGAAAGCGGCAGCGGCCAACCTATCCCGCGCATGACGCCGACCGGCCACGGCGGGCAGACTCTTACGCCGCTGAATACTAGAGTGGTGAAGGTCGGTGATGTATAGTCCGCGTTTTACGGGGAAACCATGCTGACTCAATCATCCATTCGCCTTAACAAATACATTAGCGACAGCGGCATCTGTTCCCGTCGCCATGCCGATCGCCACATCAAACTGGGCAATGTTTTTATCAACGACAGGCTGGCCGCCGTGGGCGCACAGGTATTTTCAGGGGACAGGGTGAGGGTTAACGGTCAGCAAATCGCGCCGCGTGATGCGGATGATTTGGTGCTTATCGCGCTCAATAAGCCGGTTGGCGTCCTCACCAGCATGGGCAAGCACGAGCGGGATAACATCGGCGATTTCGTTAACCACAGCCAACGCACCTTCCCTATCGGCCGCCTGGATAAAGACTCTCAGGGGCTGATTTTTCTGACCAATCAGGGGGAGCTGGTCAACAAGATCCTCCGCGCCGGCAATAATCACGAAAAAGAGTACCTGGTCACCGTAAACAAGCCGCTGACCGAGGCGTTTATTCAGGGTATGGGAGCGGGTGTGCCGATATTGGGTAAAGTGACCCATCCATGCCAGGTGGAGAAAGAAACCTCGCAGGTGTTTCGCATCACGCTGGTTCAGGGGCTTAACCGCCAGATTCGCCGCATGTGCAAATATTTCGGTTATGAAGTCACCAAACTCGAGCGCGTGCGTATCATGAACGTCGAACTCACCGGGCTGGCGCTGGGCGAGTGGCGGGATTTCACCGCTGATGAACGGCTCGAATTATTTAAGCTGATAGAACACTCGTCGTCCGAATAGCGTTGCCTTGCGGCACAATAGCGCCGACGTTGAGATATCGCCAGGCAACCTCCCGTTGCCCAGCGACATCTCGATACCACAAAGACCTAATGCCTCAACACATCAGAATGACCATTTGATGCTGGCATTGACTGCATTAACCTGAGTATCAGACCCGTATTGCCCCTGATAACCGACGGCCAACGTGGTGGATCGCGACAGCTTCACGCTCACCCCGACATCAGCCACCATCAGATTGTCATCAACCGCCTGACCTTGAGTGACAAAAGCGTCACTGCCGGCAAATGCCATGCGCGATGAGGTGTTTTTATCGCCGTAGGCATGCTGCCAACCCAGCGAGCCGTAAAGGCTGACGTTTTTCGGCAGCTCTTTGGTACCGCGTACGCCCAATGTTGAATAGAACGTATTCATCGTTTCATTGCGGACGCTCAGCGCGGCGGCGCCGCCCTTTTCCTGGAAGTTATCGGTGTGCAGACGGATGTAGCTCAGATTGATAAAGGGCTCGACGTTCGCGTCCGGCTGCCCGAAACGGTAGCTCGCTTCGGTGAACGCCAGCAGCGAGTCGGCGTCATAGTCCGCCTTGAGCCGATCGGAGAAATTGCCGACATCAACGTTGCGCTCATTCTCAAGCCGATGCCAGGTGTAACCCAGCGCCCCGCGCAAGGAGAAGGCATCCTGCTGCCCTGCGGCATACAGACCCAGGTGGTAATTGTCGCTGTCGGACTTGGAGCGGCGGCTATCAATATCGTAATCGCCGCGGCTATACCCAAAATATCCCCCAACGCGGACACTGTGGTCGGTGAGTTTACGATCGGCACCGATCAGGAAACCGCTGGTGTTGCCATCCAGTTTCCCCACGTTGTCGTTACCGCTGTTTCTTGTCCAAGAGCCGAAGGTCTGCCCCCATACGCCGTTATTTTCGGCATTGGCCGGCTGAACCAGCGTCATCGCCAGCGGTGGAACGGGCAACGCATCATTATCAAACGCGCGCAACATGCGCTGATTCAGAACACTGAACACTTGGGTGCTGCCGGCAATCAGGTTTGACTGAATGGAGGGATAGACTTCACCAGACAGTTGATTGAATGCATCGCGGGCTTCCGGCGCGTTCAACAACAGCAAGGAGTTATATAAGGCCAGTGAAGGGCCGCTCTGCGCCAACGTCGACAGGGCGCCGGCGGTATTCCACTGGTTGCCGGTTTGCGCCACCGTTTGGAAAATACCGGGCTTGTTACCACCTTCACCTGGATTGCCACCTTCACCTGGATTGCCGCCTTCGCCTGGATTACCACCCTCACCTGGGTTGCCGCCCTCGCCTGGATTACCACCCTCACCTGGGTTGCCGCCCTCGCCTGGGTTACCGCCCTCGCCTGGGTTACCGCCCTCGCCTGGGTTACCGCCCTCGCCTGGGTTACCGCCCTCGCCTGGGTTACCGCCCTCACCTGGGTTGCCGCCTTCACCTGGGTTACCACCTTTTTGCGCAATCGTCAGATCCACGGCATTCGTACTCTGGTTGAGCGCCACGTCCAAAAAGGCAGATTTTGAGATAGCCTCGGCGAACCGGCCGTCAATCCCACCCTCCGAGGTTAGAATGCGATAGCTTTGTCCTGTCTTATAACTGGTTTGCGGATCCAGCGCGGTAACCTGCACTTTGGCCTGCTCGCTGATGGTGGTTTTACCCGCGACGACCAGCTTGTCGCTGCTGCCGTCGCCGGCGATATCGACGTCGTAGAAAGATTCACCGAGGAAATTCAGATAGCGTTTCAGCGTGAGCGTGCCGATATTGCCGTCGCCGGGGGAAATATGGCCGCCGGACTGGATCTCGGTCTGACCCAAGGTGCCGTTGCCGCCCAGCGTACCGCCGGATTTGATCGACGCGGCACTGCTGTAACCCAGGCCATTGCTGACGTCAGAACCGGCCGTGGCGTTGAGGATCAAGGTGCCGCCGTTCTCGGCGCTCAGCGTCTGCACGTCGAAAGGGCTGTCTTCTGGCTGCGTATTGATATCGCCGGCAATGATGATTTTGCCGCCCCGCGCGGTCACATTCGCCTTGAGCTGGGTCAGGTCGCCGCTCAGCGTCGTATGCCCGGCGGTATTGATAACCTCGCCTTCCCCCATCATCTTGTTGCGGAAGTCGTAGTTGTCGGAAGTATGGTTAAAGTAAACATAGCTGCCGAACAAGCCGCCCCGCAGGTTGACCGCCGTCTGGGCATCGACAGTGCCCGCGCCACCCGCCGCGCCGAGCGTGGGTTCGGTCAACCCGGTGCCGGTGTCCATATTGCCGCGGCTGCCGATGATCAGCGCGCCTCTGTTCGAGCCGGAGCCGGTATCGCCCAACCGCAGTTCGTTTGCGCCGGCGGAAAACTCGCCGCCGTCAACGACCGACAGCACGCCGTTGCCGTAATCCCCCACGTTGACATGGCTCCCGCTGGTAAAGCGCGAGCCATTGCCGGCAATATACAGCTCGGCAGTTTTGCGCGAGCCTGAAACGCCGGCAATCTGCGCACTGCCGACATTGACCGCACCGCCGTTCAGCACGTCCAGATCGCCGTTAGCGGTGAGAGATTGGGTGATATTCCACAACGAGTTATTGCCGGTCACCGTGGCTTTGGGGTTGAGCTTGTCGGCCTCATCGGGGATGAAACCGCTGTCGATTCTGGCCGCCGCCGTGGTAGTCACCACACCGCCGTCTTCAATCAGCAAGGTGGAACGCGCCCCCTGCCCAAAGCCGATGCCGAGCCTTTCACTGATGACCCTGGAGCCGGCGCCTTTAACATTGAGATGGCTGTCGTAGCCCCCGGTGGTGCCGACGACAATCTCTTCCGCACTGGCCAACGCACCATCCTCAACCCGCAATGTGCCCAGCCCCAGATTAATATTGCCGTGCATGACGGATTGGTCATTGATGGCGTTCAATACCGCGTTCGGCCCTTTTACAGTGACCGAACTTTCATAAGTTTGACCATTGGCGCGGGTGCCGATATTGATGTTATAGGCGTTGACTTCACCATTATCGATCAACAGGTTCCCGCCTTGATTACGACCGACGTAAACATTGCCCGCGTAACTCAAAGGTTCCGTAATACGGGAGTCGCCATCAAAAATAGCATCATCGGCGCGCGCCATATCGGCGGGCCCAATCAATATCAATGGCGCGGAAAAAAGTGCGAGGTAAACTTTGGAAAGCGGCTTTCTTACCGCTAAGTGATGCGATGTTTGATCTTTCATGTTCTATCTCCGGCCCAATTATCTTGATGCCATCAAAGTTATTATTTATATGAAAAACTCAATGCATTAGAAAATGCGTGGTGCGTTATTTGCGAGTACAGAGGGCGAGTACAGAGGAATTGTCATCGAGACGCCAGCTTATTGCCCCCCAGCGCCAATGCCCCGATGCCAAAATTATTGGGACTGCGGACCAGTCCTGATTGCCAACTCCGGCTCGCGCCTGAGGCGAATTATTTATGCGTGACGACTGGAGTACAAGTCGGTGCGCTCAGCGAGGGTGCCGAGCCTAAAATACCCGGCATCATCAGCGAGGAGCAGTCGAAAATGCGGCCTTTCTCGGTGGTGGCGCGATAAGAAAGTTTTTGCCCACCCAAGGCATCGGGCTGAGCACCATTGACATTGGTCACGGTTATTTCATCCGATGAGCCCAGGCCCAGCATTTTAGCCGTTTCCGCCTGCAGCAAGGGTATTGCCTGATCGGTTTTCAACGTTGAACAGCCGGCCACCAGTAAAGTAACGGCTAAAACGATAAGTGGTTTTTTCATAAATTATCCTTTGTAACCAAACAGATCCAATCGCTGAATGGTTTTATGTTTTACCTTATCCAAATCCCCGAATAATATATTTCCCTTTCTTAAGTTAAAAAACCCTCCTAAAGTAGGGAGGGTTGATAATAACGAGTCATCGGAGCCAATCTGGTACGTTTACACGAAAGGAGATCTCTTTGGAGCAGGATTATGCACTGGTTGTCGATGACCATCCGCTGGTGGCAAGCGGCATCGCCAATTACCTGAATACGCATTGTCGTTTTAAACATGCCTATGTGGTAACCAACGAAGCTCATTGTTATCGCCATATTCTGGAAAATGGCGCTCCGCGCTTAATGGTCATCGACTTTTGGTTGTCCGAGGGGACGGCGTTGAAGTTACTCAAAGAGCTAAAAGACCAGTATTCGAAGATTCGTTTTCTGGTGGTCAGCGGCGATGAGAACAATGAAATAGGGCAAAAGGTGCGTGATGCCGGCGGGCACGGCTTTGTGCTTAAAAATGAACCACCTGAATTATTCGCCGAAGCCGTTTCCGCTCTGATGGAAAATAAAAATTGGTTCCCTCTGGAGCATGGAGAATGTGTAACCAGCGCTCACAGCCACCTGCAAAAATTCAATTTAACCCCGCGACAAATAGAAGTATTAATCATGATGATGCGCGGTTTTCCCAATAAGCGAATAGCTGCGCAGTTGTCTATTTCCGAACCCACGGTTAAAGAGCACATTAGCAACATTCTCAAAAAAATAGGCGTAAACAGCCGGGTAGAAGCCATCACCCTGCTGCATGGCAGGCAGGATCATTCGCAATGAAATTACTTCAATCATTACAAAATGATGAGATCTCCCCACTCGCGCAGATCCGCCTGCTGGACAATACCTTCATGCGGTTGGTCTTCAGCTTTACCGCCGTGCCCTTTGTCGGTATTCCTTTCGCCATTTGGCTCTATTTATTGGGGAAAGAACTCACGCCAATTATTGCCTGGATACTGATATATTTTTTCTGCGCATTGGCCATCAGACTATGGCATCGTCGCTATCGCCATGACACCCAGGAAAATAACGCCAGCACTGTGATTAGCCGTTGGTTGCCGCGCATTAATAACGTCGCCTTCGTGCATGGTTTGGGTATTTCATCCTTATATTTAATCGCCCCAGAAAAAAACAGTTTCGATTTTTTCCTGTTATTAAACATCAGTATTGCGGCCATCGTCGCTGCCAATGCAACCCATCTGACGCCGGTCATCAGCACCTTTACGCGCTTTTTCTTCGCCTCCTGGGGTGTGCTTAATTTTGGCATTGTCTGGCGACTGGGCGATGTCATGCCGATCGTACTGATGCTCAATTTGCTTTATGGATTCGCCATTTACCGGCACGCATTAACCTCGCACGCCTTCTTTATTCAGCAAGCCCTGCTCGAAGAGAAAAGCTCGCGCCTTGCGGAACAATTTCGGCAGGCCAAAGAAGAGGCGGAGCAAGCCTTGCTGGATAAAAATCAATTCCTGACCACCGCCAGCCATGATTTGCGCCAGCCGGTACACGCGATGGGTTTTCTGATCGAGGCGATCATCCATAAGAATCGCGACGCCACGCTGCTCCCTCAGCTGTTGGATCTGCAACAAAGCGTGCGATCGGTGCATCTTATGTTCAATTCGCTGCTCGATCTCAGCAAAATTGAGTCCGGCAACGTCAGTACGGCGACCACCCATGTGGACATTGGAAAACTACTGGATTCCGTGATTACGCTGTTCCGCGAAGAGGCGAACAGCCGGGCATTATCACTGCGCACATGGCGGCCCAAACGGCGGGTTTGCGTGATGGGCGATCAATTGCTCATCCGGCAATCGCTGATCAACCTGATACAAAATGCGCTGCGTTATACGCAAGAAGGCGGCGTATTGATCGCGATCCGCCCACGGGGCGAAGAATGCCTGATCGAGGTGTGGGACACCGGCGTCGGCATCGCCGACGAAGAGAAAGGTAAAATCTTTTCCCCCTATTATCGCCCCGAGCTGGCGTGGAAAATCGACAGTGCCGGCCATGGATTGGGGCTGGCGGTGGTGGCGCGCTGCGCCAAATTGATGAAGGTGAAATACGGCATGCGCTCCATCGAAGGCAAAGGATCGCGTTTCTGGATGCGTTTTGCCCTGTATGCCGGCGAAGAGCACCCGCCGGAAAGCGTTAACAGCTACGCCAACACCGGCGCCCCAACCCGCTATGAGTCATTGCGCGGCGCCTGCCTGGTGGTGGACGATGACCCGCTGGTGACCTCCGCCTGGGAGAGTTTGATGAGCACCTGGGGCATTACCGTGCGCTGTGCGGCTTCCGCAGAAGAGGCTTTTGCGATTATCGACGAAGGCTTCACGCCTTTCGCCGTGCTGTGCGACCAACGGCTCCGCTCCGGCGAGAGCGGCTTCGATATCTTGAAAGCGCTGTTTGAGCGCCTGCCGGATACCAGCGGCGCCATGGTCAGCGGGGAATTCAACTCGCCGGTTCTGCAAGAGGCCGAGCAGGAAGGTTACCTGGTATTGAGAAAGCCGCTGGAGCCGGCGAAATTGCATGCTTTGTTGAGCCAGTGGGCGAGTAGTTAGCGAACACAGACTGGCCCCCGGCCCTGTCGCCAAAACACCTTAAACGCCAAGCCCGCGCAGCAGGCCCTCGAGGTTGCGTTCACCCTCTTTAGTCTGGGCACCGGCCTTAAGCCCATCGCGAATCAACTGCTCCGCTGCCGGGCGGGCAAACAAACCCGCCCAGGCTTCGTGCTCGCGCTGAAAGCCCGTCCGCAGGTCCGGCGCGGGCATCGCCTGCTTGGCCGCCGCGATAACCCCGGCAGGCAATGCCGCGATGTTACGCGCTAGCCGCTCGACGAACGCATCAAGCTCGGCGGCGGGTAATGCGCGATTAATCCAGCCGTAGCGCTCTGCGGTTGCCGCGTCGATAAGATCGGCGCCAAGGATCACTTCAAGCGCGCGGCCGCGCGTCATGCGGCTCGTCAGATATTGGGTCGCGCCGCCGCCGGGCGTAATACCCATCAGGGCTTCGCACTGGGCAAGCCCCGCCCGCCCTTCCGCGGCGAAGGCCATGTCGGCCGCCGCCACGAACTCTGCGCCGCCGCCGCGCGCCAACCCGGCCAACTTAACGAGGGTGACCTGCGGTTGGCTGCGCATCAGTTCGCCAAAGGCCTGGAACGGATTAAGCCCCTCCGGTGCGTTGCGCGCCAATTCATCATCGAAGGCGTGCGGCTCATCGATCAGGGTCATATCGACATGCGCAATGAAGAACTCGGGATCCGCGCTCTGGAAAACCAGCACGCGCGTGTTCGGATCGTCGCGTACCGAAAGCAATAAACGACCAATTTCCGACATCAGAGCCACATCAAGCACGTTTACCGGCGGATTATCGATAGCGATCGTCAATACGCCATTCGCGTGAGACAGCCTGAGCTTGCCGAAATCTGTATCTTTCATATCCATGTCCTTTTTGCCTGGGGATAGCGGTGCTGGATTTTCGCGCCGTTCGTCGAATGGTATACTTTGCATACCTGGCGTCAATTACGCACCTTAAGCATCCCAGGGATGCTGGAGAATACCTATGGACAAGACTGACCCGATATACCGCGCAGACTGCCCGAGCCGCATCGTTCTCGACCAGATCGCCGACAAATGGTCAATGATGGTGCTGGAGGTGCTGCGTGAGCCGCATCGCTTTAACGCCATCAAGCGCCGCCTGGATGGCGTCACTCAACGCGTGCTGACCCAGACGCTGCGCAAGCTGGAACGCAACGGCATGGTGAAACGCAAGGTGTTGGATGGGCGGGTGCTTGGCGTCGAGTATTCACTGACGCCGCTTGGCGAATCTTTGCAGGGGCCATTCTCGATACTGTTCAATTGGACGCTGGGAAATATGGAGGCAATTCAGGACTGCCAGCGCAGGTATGATGAGCAGAACAACCAGATTGAAAATTGAGGCTGGCTACTGATAAGGCATACATGCGCTCCATTGCAGGCAAGAATCGTATTTGGGGATGGGGTTTATCCTGTACATCGGTGAAAAAAACATGCAGGAGAGTTTTCAGGAGGAAATCAGTGCCCGTTTCATCCCAGAAAGCTTGCCGTTTTCGCCATTGGCCCAGCAGCGCGGTGAGCCTGTTCTGAAATCAATGTAGCTGTAGTGCCAGTAACGGTGTTCTTGGGCTGCTATGGGCGAGGTGCGGACATTACCGACGTGTTGAATTTGATTCTAACGGCGAGATCTCAACTATCGAGTCAATCCTAACAGCTAGGCCGCTAGCATGCTTTCTTACCTCTTTTTTCCTCCAACTGTACACTTTGCTTATTCTATCCAGTGTCAGTAATCTGGCAGTTACAACGTCGAACTGGTGGCAGCCGAGCTAGTGGCAGCCGAGCTTTAAGGAGTTTATATGAGCAAATCGCCTGACATCGCCGTTTGGTTCCGCCGCGCGGAAGAAAATGATGCGGAATTGGTTCGTGAGATAGTGCGTGCGGCATATTCCAAATGGATTTCAGTTATTGGTCGTGAACCGACTCCGATGACTGCCGATTTTAATAAAGCCATCCGTGATCATGACATTGACCTCGCCATTGTCGAAGGAGAAGTAGTTGGTCTCATCGAAATATGGCCCCAGGCTGATCATATTTGGATCGAAAATGTTGCGGTACATCCCCACCGGCAAGGAATAGGAATCGGCCGTACATTGCTGGCACATGTTGAAAGTAAAGCAGCTCAAGCGGAGCTTGGGGAAATTCGTTTGCAGACGAACAAGGCGTTCGAGGCGAACATTGCACTATATGCGGCGCTAGGATATGAAATCGATAGACATGAACCATTCAAAGGTGGAACGACCGTCTTTATGAGAAAAAATTGTAGCGGTTACTAAAACTGCCCGGACACAAGGATTCCTTGAATCATTTTAAGATATGTTGCTGAACCTAATCCATCCACTGAAAGCTCAAGGGCAGCTATGAGCGAAAGCGGAAGTTCGCAATTGTTCTCACAACTTGTTAAGCCATTACTGACATTACGACATATTAATAAACGGGGGTTAAGGTCAGAAGCGATACTGAGGCACCCTGCCAGCCGACACTACTGCTATGAAGCTCAAGGTATTGAAATCGGACTCTACTGTGCCTCTGCCCATATGATGGCTTGTGCGACAATAACATCCTGACCATTAAACGTCGCGGCTGGGGAACCATAGAGTTGATAACCCAGCGACAGCGCTTCTGAAACACGATGACAAAATTTAGCGTCATCCTTGCCTGTCAGAATGCGATATCGAGGGAGTCCATCAGGCGGTAAATGCAGGCCATCATTTTCTATTTCCGGATTTATCATCATAAGTAAGCCTATCTCCGCGAGTGTTTTTGTCATTTTCGCAATTCTTATCTTCTGGAAGCAATTAAACCATACGCTCCTACTAATCAGATCACAGTGGATTTATTTATATCAGGATACGCTCATGGACATGGCAATAAGCTCTTTTAACCATGTTCGTCCCTGAGGCCAGTCACCGAGTCCGCTGGCTGCATTGATATGCCCTCGCTCACCGATATTGACCAGACTACTGCCCCAGGCATCTGCACAGCGCTGGCTGTAATGGATATCGGCATAAGGGTCATTGGAACTGGCAATCATCATGCTCGGAAATGCGAAACACTTTTCACTAAGGGGAACACTAAACCCCTTAGGCTCTTCTGGAAACACATTGCGTGTGGGATCGGGTACCGCAACCAGCAAAGGCCTCTCACAACCGTGCGGCTATATTGTGCCCAGTTCGCCACCTGCAGGCAGCCAAGACTATGGGCGACCAAAATGACGTCTGGCCCGGTCTTTCTGACGGCAGTTTCTAAATTTTCGACCCACTCTTCGCAGACCGGGTGATCCCAGTCTTGTCCCGAAATGAGGGTCATTGACGCGTCAGTTTGTGTCCATAACGTTTGCCAGTGTCCTGAGCCTGAGTTGCCGATTCCCGGAAGAAGCAATATTGGAGATGTCATGTCTTGATTCCCAAAGAGGTGTTCACATAATGTAGACGAATGACACATCGTTCCTGAATGGCAAGTCATCGAAATACAGCCCGATTAACCGATGATTCATCTACATTTTGAGCAAAGGATTAGCATGGAGCTTGACAACAAAGACCGGCAAATTTTGGAAGCACTTCAAACGAATGCACGTCAGAGTCTGGCCTCTCTGGGCAAATGCATTGGCCTTTCGCAGCCAGCCATGAGCGAACGAGTCAAAAAACTCGAAAGTGCAGGCATCATTGAAGGATACGGCGCACGCGTCAATTTGCGAGAGATAGGATTGGGATTACAGGCGATCTTGCGAGTACGCACAACCCACCAATACATCAAACACTATCTGGCGTTGTTTAACGATATCCCTGAGGTGATAGAAGCTGACAGGATCACAGGAGAGGACTGCTTCATCGTGCGTTGTGTTTTTTCTAAACCGAATGATCTGGAAGCCATCGTCGATGCCTTGGCGGTTCATGGTTCAGTGACCACATCGTTAGTTCTGTCTAATGCAGTGCGTAAACAGGTGCCTGTACTCCCGAGGTGACCGGCTCACATGTGATCGACATGGCAGGATATAAGCAACGTCCGCTACTGGCACAGAGCGGACTGCCCATAAATGTTCAAAATCCGAAATAGCGTTTACTGCTGTACCCCTGAGCGCGCGCTGGCACACTAATACCCTTGACGGAGATTTGCAGTGCGCATCAGGCCACTCCTGTTTTTTCGCGGCTGATTCCGGTTGAGATAATGGCAGGCACCGTCCCTTTCACCGATCCTTAGTGCCCTCCCCGGAACCTCACTGCCAATACTGAAGTTGTCTGGCTTGACGGACCCGATTGTCTGCAGCGGACCATTCAGACACCCGACTGGCTGTAAGTTGCAGGTGCCTATCGCCAGGAAATCCACGCCTGGGAAATCGGCCTGCACAAGTACCCCGTATCGTATTTGATGATCAGACGTGGTTTACGGCACCGCTAAAGTGGCGCAGGAGAGCCTGCAGCGTATGCATGGGGCAGTGCAACCCTACGGGAAAATAATGGCCTAGCTGAAACATAAGCCAGACCTGCTCGAGATAACCTTTGCTTTCGCCTGAGGATAAGTAAGAGCACTGATGCCCCGCATGCCCTTACTGCTCTGGCACCAGCGCTCAGGCCATGCAACGGCGGAGGGGTTCAGTATTGTCAGCCAGCACTTAAGCAGTAATCACACCACAGCTTTACTGTTAGATAGATCATTAATCGATACGGCCACGCATTAGATAAATCATCTCTGCATAATCGTAACCGGCCTCAAGGCCGCGAAACGAGGCCAGCCTTTTCACCCCGTCAACCGATATCAGGGCATTGTCCGCCGCAGACATCTGCGATCGGTGCTGTTCTAACATGGCAATTTTTGCTGGCAGATGATGGCTGATGTTAATGTAAATCGCACCGCGCGAGTTGTCCCATGACGAGGAACTTCCCCAGCCTGCCGGTGGATATTCATAGGCGGCTATCAGGCGCAGCGGGTTCCCAGGCTTTGTCGGACGGGTGGCGGCCACGCAGCAGTTATAAACCCACTGGTGCTCCTGATGAAAAGATGGAACCGGTATCATTATCAACTCGGGCTGTATGTCATCTATCAGCTTATCCAGCTGGCTTATACACACAGACTGGCTGGATGAGGCAAGGTCAAAGCTCTCCCCTTCCCTGACAAAATTCAGTACGGAGTACTGTGTCCCGGCGGTTTCCATAGCGGCGACAAGCTCCTGATGCCGCTGCGAGGCAGAAACGTATTGTTGACCGCGCAGGTGGGTTTCGCCTTTCAGCACCACTACGGCAATATGAACTTCGATGCCGGACTCGGTTGCCCGGGCAATGCTGCCGCCGAGTCCCAACTCTGCATCATCGGCATGGGGGCTGATGATGAGCCAGCGCCGACATGAAAAAAGCTTGTCCATGCTCAGTTAACTCCCTTCATGCCCGCAACAACGCCAAAGGTCTTCAGAAAGATGTACATATCCATGCATGCCTGACGGCGAAGGCTGTAATAACGATCAATGGCGATACGGCGCTGATAAGGTAGATCGTCACGCCCTGATACCTGCCACAAGCCTGTTATGCCCGGCTTTACGGAGCAGTAGTGGCGATAGCTGCGGCCATACTTGTCTTTTTCATAGGCAGCGATAGGCCGGGGGCCGATAACGGACATGTCACCCGTGAGAACATTAATAAACTGGGGCAGCTCATCAATGCTGGTTTTACGGATAAATGCGCCAAAACGGGTTATGCGCGGGTCATTTTTTACCACGCTATACAGCTGCAGCTCATGGCGGATACGTTGCTGTTCGGATTCAGAAACCTTCTCCATCGGCAGCATGGACGTAAATTTGATGCAGTGAAATGTCTTTCCGTTCTGTCCCATTCTGGGATGGCGAAACAAGGGGTTCATTCCGGTCAGGAACAAAATGAGTCCGGTTATCAGCATCACCGGCATAAGAAGCAACAGGCAAATGCTGGCGACCATGATGTCGAAAAGTCTTTTTTTCCCCGTCATACGGACCTCTTTAATGACAGCGATTTCATCAAAAGATGAAAACATATTGAAATTTAAGGACACAGATTGAAATTATATTTAACATATGTAAAGAGATCTGCGTCTCCTGCAACTTTGATAAATTAAATTAGTCATCTAATTCATTAACTTACAAACACACCCCAAAAAAAATATCAGAGTTTCCTTAAGCGATATTTTGTGGCGGGAGCTGTAAAAATCATCTGTTTAACAGCAGGCTCGGAGACTTTCACATCAGCCGGGGTGAGCGCCGTATATGCCTGAGAACTGAATTTCTCGCCGAAATCTGTAAAAGCTGCTCCGCTTATCTTTCTTTACCCAACTTTTCCGAACGCATGCGGGAGCAATTATTCCCTGAAAAAATGAGACGACATCAGGAAAATTTTCAGGCTGGCGCCGCATGGTAGAAAAAACATGTCCGAAGATAATTCGCGATCCCGAAGGGTTGGCCTGAAAAAGCGGCAGGGATAATTGATGAAGGCCGCGATGCTGTCCGGAGTCGGTCAAAAAAAATCACATCACCAGAACGTCGTCATCGACATAAACAAGCACACTGAGCAGCAGCTCGGGATGAATTTGCGTGAGCAGCGGGAAACATGTCAGGATCAGGCCATTGGCAAAGCTGGTGTTACATGTTGCGTACGCAGCCTTGTTATTTTTAAGCTCTGCATAAAAAGCTATACGTGGTAATTACAGGTCCGCTTTGAGCGAAAAGCGGACGTTATGAGTAGCTTGCTAGTTAAGTTTATTAAGTTAAGATATTGTGTCGCTGCAGTAGTTTGCTCAAGTGAGGAACGAAAAGTTCTTGCTCGAAATGCTGGGAACAAAGTTTTAGTAGGTTAACCATATAAATTAAAAAAATTTAACGAGATTAGAATGAGGCGGTTTTGTACTGTATTAGTTTTGTTAAGCATGGTTTATTTCATTATAGGTGGTTTGTTTGCGTATTTAAATAAATTAGAACTGCCAATTTATTTAAATGGGATGGCTATTGTTGGTTTTGTAATGACTATTGTTTGCATCTATTCATTGTCGAAGCCTGCTATTACACAGTCAGATTTAGAACAACTTGAGGCCACTTCATTAGAGTCCATAACTAAGACCATCAGTGAGTTAAAATCTCTAAAAACGAATAAAAACTCAACTCAAGAAGAAATATTAGATCTTGAGAAAAAAAGAAAGGAAATGGAACTTTTAGTAAAGAAAGCCAGTATGGCATTGTTTTTCCGTGAGCAACTTAACTACCATGAAAGACGTATACTTTCAGAAATAAAGGGAAGTGAAACCCTCAACCATAGTTTGTCAGAGATAAAAGAAATAAAAGGCAAACTTAAGGCATTGGATGAAGAAATCGCATGTGATCCTGAAGTTTAGTTTCTGCGTTCAATTCTTTTGGAAGCAAGCAGGAGAACACCAACACTCGATGAGCTAACAGAGGGTATGCCATTTATATTTAGAATTATGGCTCGCTCCACACAGTTAATACTTAGGAATAAGTTATAAAAACCTGCTCCATACATTTACATCACAATTGCTCATAGTTTAATCTCGAGCAATTGTGGATAAAAATTTTTCATAATCAATTGGTTATTGAGCGTGGGAATCTTGAGCCTTACACTCTGCTAACCAGATAAATTCCTAATTCATCGGTCCTTTTTTAGTACATTCCAGTCAAGATGGTTATTTGGCGTTAGAATTTTTGAGGGCTCAACATAATCGGCATCAATCCCCTCATCACCAATTCCAGTACGGCAAAATTCAATCCCCATCGAGTTGCATATTATATTCATGGCTTCAAATAATGCTGAAGGCATTCTATGCCCTGCTATTACTCGTCGAACTGGTTTATCTAAGTAAAACCATTCATTCGTTTGCAAAACCCTAACTTCCTGTTCGTAATCCCATTCTCGATATTTAGAGGATAAAACTTGGTTAGCAAGTTCATCAGGACTATAAACATTGGGCATTGATAAATTCGCAAATACACCTCTATATTCGATTTGTTTAATGCTGTGATGATTGTCTGGGATTTCAATTTCGATAGCGCAACCATCAAACCCCCCAGCATAGTGAGCCCAAAGTAAATGAGACTCATATGTAGCTGAAAGAGAGCAAACCTTAAGTCGTTTCTTTTCTTCTATTATCTGCTGAATTTCCTTTTTATAGTCGTAACCATCAGATGTTTGATGAGAGAAAACAAACATCCCTTCCATTGGATCATTCAACATTTTCCAGTCAGAGCAAAAAAGCCTACGATTAAAAATTATATCTAGGGTAAATGCTATTTGAGAAGCCGACCTAAATTTGTATGCTCTCATAATTTTTTTGATTCCTTATCTAATACTAATAACTGAGACAGGCGGGGAATTTAAAAAACAATAGATGATATCATATAGACTGACATTTTTTATTGTGTATTAGATAATGTTAACAATGCCCGCTTTTGGCACATAGCTGACATCAAAACCCAACTTTTCACAGGCCAACGAGAATGTCAGTTCAAATATAAGGCAACACAATCAAAGGCAAATACTCACAGAGATTTTAGCAGCTAAAATTTTCCTCTATCGCGACAAGCGGTGCCAAAACTTGCCAATCATTACCAATCACAAAAACAAAAAAACCCGCAATTACGCGGGTTTAGTTATGTTTATTGCCTGTCAGCGCCAGCTTAAGCCGGCAACCCAATCATTCCCACTCAATGGTAGCCGGTGGCTTGCCGCTGATGTCATAAACTACGCGGGAAATGCCGTCCACTTCGTTGATGATGCGGTTGGAGACGCGGCCGAGGAAATCGTACGGCAGGTGCGCCCAATGCGCGGTCATAAAGTCGATGGTTTCCACTGCGCGCAGTGAAACAACCCAGTCGTATTTACGGCCGTCACCCATCACGCCGACCGAACGCACCGGCAGGAATACGGTGAACGCCTGGCTGACCTTGTTGTACAGATCGGCTTTATGCAGTTCTTCGATGAAGATGGCGTCGGCACGGCGCAGCAGGTCGCAGTACTCTTTCTTCACTTCGCCCAGCACGCGCACGCCCAGACCTGGCCCCGGGAACGGGTGGCGGTACAGCATGTCGTACGGCAGGCCCAACTCCAGGCCGATTTTGCGCACTTCGTCTTTGAACAGCTCTTTCAGCGGCTCGACCAGGCCCAGCTTCATCTCTTTCGGCAGGCCGCCCACGTTGTGGTGCGACTTGATCACGTGCGCTTTGCCGGTGGCGGAAGCGGCGGATTCAATCACGTCCGGATAGATGGTGCCTTGCGCCAGCCATTTCACTTCGTCTTGCTTGCAGGCTTCTTCGTCGAACACTTCAACGAATACGCGGCCGATGATCTTGCGCTTGGCTTCCGGCTCGTCAACGCCGGCCAGTGCGCTCAGGAAGCGCTCTTCCGCCGCAACGTGCACGATGTTCAGGCCAAAATGGTCGCCGAACATATCCAGCACCTGGTCGGCTTCGTTCAGGCGCAGCAGGCCGTTGTCGACAAACACGCAGGTCAGGCGTTTGCCGATGGCGCGGTGCAGCAGCATGGCGGTAACGGAAGAATCCACGCCGCCGGACAGGCCGAGGATCACGTGATCTTCACCCACTTGCTCGCGGATACGCTCAACCGCATCTTCGATGATGGTCGCAGGCGTCCACAGGGCTTCACACTGGCAGATATCCAGCACGAAACGCTCCAGCATGCGCTGGCCCTGACGGGTGTGGGTCACTTCCGGGTGGAACTGCACGCCGTAGAAGCGTTTTTCTTCGTTGGCCATAATGGCGAACGGGCAGGTATCGGTGCTGGCGACGGTCACGAAGTCGGAAGGGATGGCGGTCACTTTGTCGCCGTGGCTCATCCACACGTCCAGCAGCGGTTTGCCGGCAGCGCTGAGCGCGTCTTCGATGCCGCGAACCAGCGCGCTGTCGGTGGTCACTTCCACCTGCGCATAGCCGAACTCACGCTCGTTGGAACCCTGCACATGGCCGCCCAGCTGCATCGCCATGGTCTGCATGCCGTAGCATACGCCCAGTACCGGCACACCGGCGGTGAACACGTATTCTGGCGCACGCGGGCTGTTATGTTCGGTGGTGCTCTCCGGGCCGCCGGAAAGGATGATGCCGCTTGGATTGAATTCGCGGATTTGCTCTTCGCTAACGTCCCAGGCCCACAGCTCGCAGTAAACGCCGATTTCGCGCACGCGGCGTGCTACCAGTTGAGTGTATTGCGAACCAAAATCCAGAATAAGGATGCGATGCTTATGGATATTATTTGTCATGTGAGGCGAATTCCAGCAACAGAGAAAAAGAGCGAAAAATAAGGTTTCGGGGCGAGGAGCCAAGCCCCCCGCCCCGGCCTCTCCCGCAGGAGAGGGTCAAGCATTAACCCATGCGGTAGTTCGGTGACTCTTTGGTGATGGTCACGTCATGCACGTGGCTTTCCTGAATGCCGGCGCCGCTGATGCGCACAAATTCAGCCTTGGTGCGCAGATCGTCGATGGTGGCGCAGCCGGTCAGGCCCATGCAAGAGCGCAGACCGCCCATTTGCTGGTGCACGATCGCTTTCAGCATGCCTTTGTAAGCCACGCGGCCTTCGATACCTTCCGGCACCAGTTTGTCGGCGGCGTTATCGGTTTGGAAGTAACGGTCGGAAGAGCCTTTGGACATGGCGCCCAGCGAGCCCATACCGCGGTAGGATTTGAACGAACGGCCCTGGTACAGCTCGATTTCGCCCGGTGATTCTTCGGTGCCCGCCAGCATGGAGCCGACCATCACGCAGGATGCGCCGGCCGCGATGGCTTTGGCGATGTCACCGGAGAAGCGGATGCCGCCGTCGGCGATAACCGGGATGCCGGTGCCTTCCAGCGCTTCAACCGCGTCGGCGATAGCGGTGATCTGCGGTACGCCCACGCCGGTCACGATGCGAGTGGTACAGATGGAGCCAGGGCCGATACCCACTTTCACCGCGCTCACGCCGGCGTCAGCCAGCGCTTTGGCGCCGGAGGCCGTAGCGACGTTGCCGCCAACGATCTGCAGATCCGGGTATTTAGCGCGGGTTTCGCGGATGCGCTGCAATACGCCTTCGGAATGGCCGTGAGAGGAGTCGATCAGGAGTACGTCAACGCCTGCAGCGACCAGCGCGTCAACGCGCTCTTCGTTGCCGGCACCGGCGCCAACCGCTGCGCCAACGCGCAGGCGGCCATGTTCGTCCTTACAGGCGTTTGGCTTGCGCTCCGCCTTCTGGAAGTCTTTTACGGTGATCATGCCCAGCAGATGGAAGTTGTCGTCCACCACCAGCGCTTTCTCAACGCGTTTTTCGTGCATTCTTTGCAGCACGACTTCACGCGCTTCACCCTCTTTCACCGTGACCAGGCGCTCTTTCGGCGTCATCACGGCGGTAACAGGCTGGTTCAGATCGGTCACGAAGCGCACGTCACGGCCGGTGATGATACCGACCAGTTCGTTCTCTTCGGTCACTACCGGGTAGCCGGCAAAGCCGTTACGCGCGGTCAGTTCTTTCACTTCTTTCAGCGTGGTGGAGGGGGTCACGGCTTGCGGGTCGGTAACTACGCCGCTTTCATGTTTTTTCACGCGGCGGACTTCTTCAGCCTGACGCTCGATAGACATGTTTTTGTGAATGAAGCCCAGGCCGCCTTCTTGCGCCAGCGCAATGGCCAGGCCAGCTTCGGTTACGGTATCCATGGCTGCGGACAGCATAGGGATATTCAGGCGGATGGTTTTGGTCAATTGGGTGCCGAGCTCAGCGGTATTAGGCAGAACCGTAGAGTGAGCTGGAACCAGGAGAACGTCGTCAAATGTTAGTGCTTCTTTCGCGATACGTAGCATGGGCAATATCTCACCAGAGTGGGCTGTGAAAAAGATAAAATATTGCCGCGGCATTATACAGAGCGTAATCGGTTGCCTCCAGCACTTTCTCACAAAAACTCTTGATTACCTTTTTCAGCCCTGTAGTATCGACCAATTAAGTGGTTGTTTTGGAATTTGATCTGGGTCACATGTCGCTACCTGTCTCGCCGTCTATTTTTACCGTAAGCCGCCTGAATCAGACGGTTCGACAGCTGCTGGAAATGGAAATGGGCCAGATTTGGCTCTCCGCCGAGATCTCCAACTTCTCTCAACCGGCTTCCGGCCACTGGTATTTCACGCTGAAAGACGACCGCGCGCAGGTGCGTTGTGCGATGTTCCGCAACAGCAACCGCCGCACCACCTTCCGCCCGCAAAACGGCCAGCAAGTGTTGGTTCGCGCCAGCATCACGCTGTACGAGCCGCGCGGCGACTATCAGCTGATTGCCGAAAGCATGCAACCCGCCGGCGACGGCCTGCTGCAACAGCAATTCGATCAACTGAAACAGCGCCTGAGCGCCGAAGGCCTGTTCGACCAACAGTTCAAACAACCGCTGCCCAGCCCGGCCAAACGCGTCGGGGTGATCACCTCCGCCAGCGGCGCAGCGCTGCACGATGTGCTGCAAGTGCTGCAACGGCGCGATCCTTCTCTGCCCATCGTTATCTACCCGACCTCGGTGCAGGGCGCAGAAGCGCCATTGCAGATCGTGCGCGCCATCGAAACGGCCAACCGCCGCGACGAATGCGACGTGCTGATCGTCGGCCGTGGCGGCGGCTCGCTGGAAGACCTGTGGAGTTTTAACGACGAACGCGTAGCGCGGGCGATATTCGCCAGCCGCATTCCGATCGTCAGCGCCGTCGGCCATGAAACCGACGTCACCATTGCCGACTTTGTCGCCGATCTGCGTGCGCCAACCCCTTCCGCCGCCGCCGAACTGGTCAGCCGCAATCAGTTGGAGCTGTTGCGTCAGTTGCAATCCCAGCAGCAGCGGATGGAAATGGCGATGGATTACTATCTGGCCCAGCGTCAACAGCAGTTCACCCGCATCAACCACCGTTTGCAGCAACAGCATCCGCACCTGCGCCTGGCGCGCCAGCAGACGCTGTTGTTCAAGCTGCAACGCCGGTTGGAAGACGGCATGCAAAACCAGCTGCGCCTGTCTTCACGCCGCAGCGATCGGGTGCAACAACGTTTGGCGCAGGTACAGCCGCAGGCGCGCATTCACCGTTATCAGCAACGCGTGCAGCAACAGGAATACCGTTTGCAGCAGGCGCTGGAGCGCCAACTCAATGCTTACCGCCAGCGTTTCGGCGTGGCCTGCAGCCAGCTCGAAGCGGTCAGCCCGTTGGCGACGCTGGCGCGCGGCTACAGCGTGACGCAAACCCCGCGCGGCGAAGTGCTGAAAACCACCAAACAGGCGCAGGTTGGCGAACTGCTGAAAACCCGCCTGCAGGATGGCTGGGTGGAAAGCGAAGTGAAAACTATCACCGTCGCCAAGAAGCCGCGAAAAAAACGCGCGACTGAATCTACCCGTCATACTTGAAGTTGCATCTGTGTTGGCTGCACCCGCTCACCCGAATCACTTACCTGAGTAAGCTCATCGGGATGAACGTTCTGGCCGCCTTGATGCAACTCCAATTATTTAGGGTATATAACGTTACTTCAGCGTAAAACTCTCGCCCGGCTCACCGTTGATCCACAGTTCCCGCGTTTCTCCGGCAGGCAGGCTGACCATCAGCGTTCGCCATGCCGGTTTGAACTGCCCTTCGGTGGTGACGTTCAGCATGACGCGCCGATTATCGCTGTGCATCTCCCAGCGCAGCCACAGCGCGTTGCCCTGCTGCCAGCCATAACTTTCCCCGTCGTCTTCGAACAACAGCCCAGAAGCGCTGCCACAGCCTTTAAACGGGTACAGTTGCAACTCGCGCCGATCGTCGGCGGCAACGTCGACGTGCGCCAAGCGAGATGACAGCGGCAACGCCGCCCCGGCGCGCACCAACAGCGGCAAACGCTCCAGCGGCGCATCCAGCACCACCGTCTGGCCACCGCTGAACCACTGGCCGCTGTGGAAGCAGTACCAGCCTTCGCCGTTATCCGGCAGATAGACCGAACGCGCACGCTGCCCCTGCTCCACCACGCTGGCCACCAGCAAATCGCGGCCAATCATAAAATCGTCGGTCTCGTTCAGCGTACGTTCATCATGCTCGTGATCGAGGAAGGTCGGGCGCAGCATCGGCTCGTCGTCGGCGCTGGCCTGCCACAGCAAGGTGTAGAAATAGGGCATCAGGCGATAGCGCAGGTTGATCGCCTCGCGGACGGCCGGCGTGGCGGCCGGATACATCCACGGCTCGTTAACCGTCGCGTCGTCGTTCCAGGAGTGAATGGTGAAACGCGGGTGCATCACGCCGTTTTGCACCCAGCGCACCAGCAGTTCGGCGTCCGGTTTGTCGCCGGAAAAACCGCCGACGTCGTGCCCCAGGTTATACAATCCGGACAGGCTCATGCCCAATCCCATGCGGATGTTGTAGCGCAGGGTTTGCCAGTTGGTGCGGTTGTCGCCGCTCCAGGTCTGCACGTAGCGCTGCATGCCGGCACAGCCGGAACGGGAGATCAGGTACGGCCGCAGATCGGGCGCAAAGCGCTGCTGGGCTTCCATCGAAGCGCGCATCATCAGCAACGGCATCACCGGGCGGATATGTTTGATGGCGATCGGCCGGCCAAAACCCTGGCAGCGCGCTTCCGAGTCCCACACTTCGTATTCGTTGTTGTCGTTCCAGGTTGAATCTATGCCCATCTCGAGCAGTTGCTGAGTGACGCCCTGCTGCCACCAACGCACCGTCGCCGGATTGGTGAAATCGAGGTGCGAACCTTCGTCGTCCCAAAAGCTGGAACGCTCCGGCTGGTCGCTTTCTGAATCGCGGATGAACAGCCCCTGCTCCGCCGCCTGCCGGTACTGCGGATGATCCTGCAACAGGCAGGGTTTGATGTTGGCCGCCAGCTTCAGCCCGGCGGCGTGGAACGCCTGGCTCAGTAGCTTCGGCTGCGGCACCTTGTCGTAATTCCAGTTGAACACGTAGCGCTTGTTGCCGATCGAGGTGTAACCCGAAGACAACTGGAACGAATCGCAGGGAATATCGTGCTGCTTGCACAATGCGATGAACTGCTGCAACTGCTGCTGGGCGTCCGGCGCGTCGGTGTAATGCATGGTAGAACCGCTGTACCCGAGGCTCCATTTCGGCCCGAAGTGGGTCTTGCCGGTAAGGCGCACAAAGGCTTTGGTCACATCCAGCACCTGCGGCCCCAGGAACAGGTAATAATCGAGATCCCCCGCCTCGGCCTGATAACGGCGGTAGGCCAGATGGTAGTTGTCGATCTCGTTGCCCAAATCCAGCCAACAGCTGCTCAGGTTGTCGTAAAACAGCCCGAAACTGGCCTCTGCACCGCGGGTTATGGTAAAGGGCACATGCTTGTACAGCGGATCGGTGCTGGCGGCGTTGTAGCCCATCGCATCCAGATTGCGCATTTCGAAGCGGCGGCCGCTGCGCTCCAGATCGCCGGCCTTCTCGCCCAGGCCATAATAGCGCTCGCCGGCAAAGCGGCGCTGGTAGTGCGCCACGCCGTCACCCTGCGGATTGAGCAGGTAGGCGCTGGTTGGCCGGTCGGCCGCCAGCGGCCGCCATTCACCGGCGGCATTGCGGTGCTCCCACTCCAGCCACAGCGGCTGATGCAGGGTAACGCGCAGCGCGGCGCTGGTCACCACCAGCCGATCCTCATGCTGTTGCAGTTGATAACCCGACAGGCTAAAACCGGCGACGCTCAGGCGATCGCGCCCTTCCCAGGGCACGTCAGCCTGCGGCGCAATACTCCAGGTGCGGTCCAGCGCCAGCTCGCCGTTGCGTTTGATCAGCACGCGGAACAGGTTGTCTTCCAGCACGTACAGGCAGAACAGGTGACGCTCGTCGACCAACAGCTCAATGCGATCGGCATATTCGCCTGCCAGCGTCCATTTTTTTAACGTTTTCATAGGTATCCAACTTAACTATTCAGTGTTTTTTTACCGCCGCGTTCGGCGATCAAGGCAATCAGGAACACGGCGCCGATCAGATCGAAGAAGCCCATGGCGATAAACAGCGGGTTGAAGCCGACGGTGTCGGAAACTGCGCCGATCAGCAGCGTAAACAGGAAGCTGGCGATCCAGGCACTGGAGCCGCGCATGCCGTTGACCGTCGCCATCTGGTTTTTATCGAACGACTCCACCACCAGCGCGCTGAGCATGCAGGAGATCACCTGATGGCCGAAACCGCCGATCGAGATCAACGCGATCGCCACATAGGGATCTTTGGTCACCGCGACAAACGCCAGCGAAACCATCATGAAGGCGCCGGTGACCGAGCTGGCGACCACCGAGTTGACGCGGCTGCAGCCGAACCATTTACGGTACAGGGTGGTGAGATAACCGCTGGCGACGCTGCCGATATCCGCCGCCAAAAACGGCAGCCAGGCAAACATGGCGATGTGCTTTAAATCCATGCCGCGTTCGGTGGCCAGGTACAGCGGCACCCAGAAGCTGAACACCGCCCAGGCCGGTTCGGCGAGAAAAGCCGGGATGGCGATGCCGTAGAACTTTTTGTTTTTACACAAGATGGCCAATGATTTTAAAAACGGCAGCCTCGGCAAGAGCGGCTCGTTATCTTCGCGGATCAGATCCAGCTCTTTTTGGCTCAGGTTCGGGTGCTTTAACGGCTCGTGATAGAACAGCCACCACAGCACCACCCAGATCAACCCCAGCGCGCCGGAGAACAAGAAGGCACCCTGCCAGCCAAAAGAGATATGGGCGATGACGATGATTGGCGGGGCCAGCATGGCGCCGATAGAAAAACCTACGCCCGCCCAGCCGGCGGCAATCGGCCGTTCCTTTTTCGGGAACCAGTCGGAGATCGCCTTGGCGTTGCCCGGCGTGGCCGCCGCTTCCGCCCCGCCCATAAAGAAGCGCAGAATAGCCAACTGCACCCAGGTGCCTGCTCCGGCATGCAACATGCACACCACCGCCCAGATGCTGGCGCAGATCAAAAAGCCCATCTTCAGGCCGATAACATCGATCAGCCAGCCGCAGATCGGCTGAAATACCGTATAGGCCAGCTGGAATGACGCCACCACCCAGGAATATTGCTCGGTGGTCATGTTCAGGCTGGTTTTCAGCTCCGGCGCCAGGATACCCAGCGAGTTACGGGTAATGTAGTTGACCGTAACGCCGAGCAGAAACAGCGCCAGCATCCACCAACGCAGCGATTTAAACTTGCGGCGGCCGCTGTGCGCGACCGTCTGATTAATTTCAACACTCATCTGTCTTCTCTCCACGGCGGCTGCCCGGTGAAACAGCTCGCTTTTTGGTAGGGCACGTTTTGGTATCGAAGGTATGGGTTGCGAAAACTTGCGATGGCGATCACGAAAAATCGCACACACCACTCACAACCACATGATTTATTTTCATTTTATTTATAATTCAGTCGGTAAATTGGACTGATAAGTCTATAAAATTGGTGTACCAATGCAGACTAGCCAGCCGGGAGCGTGAGCGAAACGTGGTTTTTTGCAAAAATTTTCATAGGTAGCCTAAAAGCTCGCCATAATGGCGACCCAAGCCAGACAGTACGCTGAAAAAACGCGGTGAAAATATTTTCACCGGCAAATTTGAAGGAGATCACAGAATGAACGGAAAGCTGAAAATACAGGAAATCGCCCGCCAAACAGGGCTGTCGATCAGCACCGTTTCACGCGTACTCGCGGGCAAGTCCAACACCAGCGCCGAGGCGCGCCACAAAGTATTGGCCTGCGCCCAGCAGAACGGCATCTTGCAAGGCCTGTCCAACGGCCGGCTGATGCTGAACAACGTCATGGTGTTTGCCCCGCAGCGCGCCTTCGACGTGCGCACCGACATCTTTTATCACAAGGTGATCCAGGGGATCACCGCCGCGCTGGCGGAGCATGAGGTACGCATCCGCTATTGCGGGCTTGAAGAACAGCACAGCGACGGCGCGCTGTTCCTGGAAAAAATGAGCGATCCGCAGACCGAGGCGGTGCTGATTATCGGCATCGACGACGAACACATTCACCAGTTGGCCGCCGATCTGCACAAGCCCTGCGTACTGATCAACTGCACCGATCGTCAGATGCGGCTGGACAGCGTCTCCCCCGACCATCAGCTGATCGGCGAGTTCTCCGCCAATTATCTGATCCAACAGGGCCACAGCCATATTCTGAATCTGCAATGCCTGCGCCGACACACCATGGAGCTGCGGCTGGCGGGCATCAAGCAGGCCTATGCGCAGCACAACATCGCCTTTGACGAAGGCCGCCATCTGGTCACCACCTCCGGCTTTGGCAGCGAAGAAGCCGAGCAGGCGCTGACCACCTTTATCAATCAGGTCGGCCAGCGTTCGCAACTGCCGACGGCTATTCTCGCCGGGGGCGACTATATGGCGGTCGGCGCGGTCAAGGCATTGAACAAACTGGGGCTGAACGTGCCGGCGGATATCTCGGTCATGAGCACCGACGGTTTTAACCTGGCGGAAATTCATGATGTGCCGCTCACCTCGGTACATGTGCCACGAGACGAGCTAGGCCATGAGGCGATCCAACTGTTGCAGCGCCGGATGCTGCGCGCCGATGCGCCGCCGTGCAACCTGCTGCTGCACGGGAAACTGGCGGTACGCGCCTCGGTCAAGCGCATCAGCCCGCACAAGACCAGCCCGGCGGTCAGCACCCACGATCATCGTCTTTACGATGTCTGAACTACACTTAGTGATGGAATATTTATTGAGGGTAATTTTTTGCCTAAGGAGAGCCACCATGCCGACCCTGACCGCACGTTCAGTCATCCCCCCTTATATGCTTCGCAGGATTATTGAACACGGCAGCGTACCGCAGCGCGACTGCGCATTGCACACCCTGAACCACGTCCAAAGCCTGCTCGGCAACAAGCCACTGCACGCACCCGGCACGAAAACCGCCAGCGGCGGCAAAGTCATCCGCGATATCTACGACGCTCAAAACGGCACTCAGCTTCCCGGCAAACAAGTGCGCAACGAGGGCCAGGCCAGCAACCATGACGTGGCGGTGGACGAAGCCTATGACTATCTCGGCGTAACCTACGATTTCTTCTGGCAGGCGTTTGAGCGCAACTCGCTGGACAACAAAGGGCTGCCGCTGACCGGCAGCGTCCACTATGGCCATGAGTATCAGAATGCCTTCTGGAATGGCCAGCAGATGGTATTCGGCGACGGTGACGGCGAGATCTTCAACCGTTTTACCCTCGCTATCGATGTCGTCGGCCATGAACTGGCGCACGGCGTAACCGAAAGCGAAGCCGGGCTGATTTACTTCCAACAGGCCGGTGCGCTGAATGAGTCTATGTCTGACGTGTTCGGTTCATTGGTCAAGCAGTTCCACTTTAGGCAAACCGCCGATAAGGCCGACTGGTTGATTGGGGCGGGCCTGCTGGCCAAGGGCATTAACGGCAAGGGCCTGCGCTCGATGTCTGCGCCCGGCACCGCCTACGACGATCCGTTGCTGGGTAAAGATCCGCAACCGGCCGACATGAAGGATTACATTCAGACCAAAGAGGACAACGGCGGCGTGCACCTCAACTCCGGTATCCCCAACCGTGCCTTCTATCTGGCGGCCACCGCACTCGGCGGCTTCGCCTGGGAGAAAGCCGGTTACGTCTGGTATGACACATTGTGCGACAAAGCGCTGCCGCAGGATGCCGACTTCGCCACCTTTGCCCGCACCACGGTGAAACATGCGCAGCAACGTTTTGATCGCACCGTGGCGGACAAAGTGCAGCAAGCCTGGCATCAGGTGGGGGTGGAATAATGAAACCCTTGCCGTCGCTCAATCAGGACACGGTCATTGAGCTGGCGCGTGAAGGCGGCTTCGCCTTTATTCCCAAACTGGCGGGCCAGCGGCGCATTGCGCTGGCCGATATTACGCCGGAGCAACGACAACGCCTGAACCAGTTGTTGAATCAAACGCTGCCCTACGCGCAAGAAGAGGGAAAACCGGGTTCCCCCGGCTGTGGCGACCAACGCTACTTCCGCGTTCAAATCAGCTATTACAGCCAGAATCTGTGCAGTGAAATCGTCTTACTGATCCCGGAAACCAGCGCACCGCAGGCGCTGGTGGACTTGTGGAAAACCGGTCAGGTGGATGAGTGAAGGCTTACAACGGCTGATAATTAAATAGCACGCGCTTTTTGGATACCAGCCCGTGGCCGTTCTGACACAGATAATCCACCGCGCCGCAGGCCTTCAGCTCCTGCAATGGCTGCCCGCAGTCCGGGCAATGGGCCAACTGCCGATAATCGCGTTTGCAGGCGGCGCAATGGTAGTGACCATTCACCCACTCCATCGTTTGATCGCATTGCGGACAGTGCGCTTCCATACTGACTCCTGAATTAGATCACGCCCCACGAGCGCAAAAAGTAGATCCCCAGCGCGGTGGTAAAAAACGAACCGACGGTGGTGATGGCAATAATATTCGCCGCCAGCGTGGCGTTGCCGCCCATGGCACGCGTCATGACATAGCTGCCCGAGGCGGTCGGCGTGGCGGAAAACAGGAAGATAATCCCCAGCGCCGCACCGTGAAAGCCCCACAGCCAGCCGCCTAGCGTCATCAGTACAGGTACCAGAAACAGCTTGGCCGAAGAAGACAGCGCAGCAACGTTGGACGAACGGAACATGGCGCGCAGATCCAGGCTTGCGCCGGTGCACAGCAGCGCCAGCGGCAGCGACAGCCCGGAGATATAACTGCCGGTCTGCCGGATCACCTGCGGGATTGCCAGGCCGGTTTGCGCGAACAGCAGCCCGCACACCAGGCCGATAATCAGCGGATTGGTGACAATACTGCGCAGCAGCGACAAACGGCCGATCTTCTTGCCATGCCCGCCCTGCAGGCTGCGCGTCAGGGTAATCACCGACAGCACGTTAAACAGGATCACCGTGACCGTCAGGTACAGCGAACCCAGCGCCACCCCTTCGTCGCCATAGGCCGTCATGGCGTACGCCAGCCCGACAATGGCGGTATTGGCGCGGAACCCGCCCTGCACGAACACGCCCCGTTCACGCGGCTCCTTAACCAGCCAGACCGCCGCCACCTCCAGCAGCAGGAAAGTGGCGATGGTGCCGATCGCGCCGTAAAGAACCAACGGCAGGTTGCCCAACAGTTGCGGATGATTGGTGGCAATACTGAAGAACAACAGGCAAGGCAGCGCCAGATTGAACACCAACCGCGTGGCGCCATCAATAAAACGATCGTCCATCAGCCGCCAGTGGCGCAACAGTATGCCCAGCAACATCATTAACAGATTAGGTACGGTGACGCTGAACGCAAAACTCCAGGTTTCCCAAGACATGGTGTTCCTTCAACTGGCGGCGACAATATGCAGATAATAGAACGACTTCGGGGCAATAAAAAAGAGCGCGGTATAGCTACCGCGCTCTTTTTGAAGATTACTTGCTTTTCTTCAGGTGGCTCATCAGGCGTTTACGTTTACGCATCTGGTTCGGCGTCAGCAAGTTGCGCTTGCCGGCGAACGGGTTGTCACCCTCTTTGAACTGGATGCGGATTGGCGTACCCATGACCTTCAGTGAACGACGGAAGTAGTTCATCAGATAGCGTTTGTAAGAGTCGGCCAGATCGCTCACCTGGTTGCCGTGGATCACCACGATCGGTGGGTTGTAACCCCCGGCGTGAGCATATTTCAGCTTCACGCGGCGGCCGCGCACCAACGGCGGCTGGTGGTCTTCGGCAGCCATCTGCATGATTTTGGTCAGCATGGAGGTGTTCACACGACGGGTCGCACACTCGTAGGCTTCCAGCACCGATACGAACAGGTTGCCAACGCCGCTGCCATGCAGGGCTGAAATAAAGTGAATGCGGGCGAAATCGACAAAACCCAGGCGCAGATCGAGCATCTCTTTCACGTGCTCGCGATCTTCTTCGCTCATGCCGTCCCACTTGTTGACCACAATCACCAGTGAGCGCCCACTATTGAGGATAAAGCCGAGCAGCGAGAGATCCTGATCGGAAATGCCTTCGCGCGCGTCAACCACCAACAGCACTACGTTGGCGTCTTCAATCGCCTGCAGGGTTTTGATTACCGAGAATTTTTCTACGGTTTCCGTCACCTTGCCGCGTTTGCGCACCCCGGCGGTATCGATCAGCACGTATTCGCGCTCGTCGCGTACCATCGGGATATAGATACTGTCGCGGGTAGTGCCCGGCATGTCGTACACCACCACACGCTCCTCGCCGAGGATGCGGTTAGTCAGTGTGGACTTACCTACGTTAGGGCGGCCAACGATCGCCAGCTTGATCGGCAAATCTTGCGGGTTGAAGTCGTCTTCCGGCTCTTCATCCTCCGGGATTTCGTCTTCCTGCTCAGCCCAGTAAGCGGCGTTCGCCTCTTCTTCGGTCAGTTCGACTTCTTCGGGTTTTTCACCGACAAACGGCACCAGCACGTGCTCGATCAGTTGCGCCACGCCACGACCGTGCGAAGCGGCAATCGCATGCACGTCACCCAGGCCCAGCGAGTAGAAATCGGCGGTGGCCATGTCCGGATCCATGCCGTCGGTTTTGTTGGCGACCAGGAAGGTGGCCTTCTGACGGTTGCGCAGATGCTGGGCGATGCCCTGATCGGCCGGCATCAGGCCGGCACGCGCATCGACCATAAACAGCACGATGTCCGCTTCTTCAATCGCCAACAGCGATTGGCCGGCCATGCGCGTTTCCACGCCGTCTTCGGTACCGTCAATGCCCCCGGTATCGACGATAATAAATTCATTACCCTCAACTTCGGCACGACCATACTTGCGGTCTCGCGTTAGCCCGGGGAAATCCGCCACCAGCGCATCGCGCGTATGTGTTAAACGGTTAAACAAGGTGGATTTACCCACATTCGGGCGCCCAACCAGCGCGACGACAGGTATCATTGTGAAGCCTCATTACTTAATAATCAATGCGTTACTGCACCATGGATAGACACCAGAAGTGCAGATTATAAAAATACGAAACGGCCCCTGAACACTCAGGAGCCGTTTGCAAACCGTGCGATGACCGGCAGCGTTAGCGGGTGAAAGCGTAAACTTTTCCGCCTCGAGCCTGGATAACCAGCTTATCGCCAGCCACCATCGGCGCAGACAGGAAGCCGGAGCTATCCACTTCCTGCTGGGCAACAAAACGGCCGTCCGTGGTGTTAATCCAGTGCAGGTAACCTTCGGAATCCCCGGTCACCAGATAACCATTATACATCACCGGCGGAGTCAGGTTGCGGTGCAGCAGATCGCTCTGCGTCCACACTGTTACGCCACCTTCGGTGCTCAGCGCTACCACGCGATCGTTCTGATCGACCAGGTAGATGCGGCCCGCGTCCACGATGAAGTCGTTCACGGAACCCAGTTCACGCTTCCACATGATCTGGCCGGAACGCAGATCCAACGCCGTCAGGTTGCCATTGTAACCTAATGCGTAGACAACGCCCTCAACAATCACCGGCGTCGTGTCCACATCGTTCAGGCGATCGATCTCGGTCGCGCCGCTCGGCTGGGAAATACGCTGTTGCCAGATCAACTGGCCCTGCTGCATCAGCACTGCGCTGACACGGCCGTTATCACCGCCGACAATCGCCGCGCCAAAGGCAACGGCCGGAGCAGACTCACCGCGCAGTGACAGCGATGGCATGTCCAGGTTAACCGTCCACTTCACCGCGCCATCAGATTCGTTCAGCGCCTGCAGCAAGCCGTTGGAGGTATGAATCAGCACCATGCCGTCGCTGATTACCGGGCGAGAAATCGCTTCGCCGGCCACCTTGGTCTGCCACGCCACTTTACCGTCTGCAGTATTCAGCGCGTAAACCACCGCCTTTTCACTGCCGACGTAAACTTTATCGCCCGCAACCGCCAGGCCGCCTGACAGCAATGCCGGCAGGTTGCTGGAGAAGAAGCCGGTCTTCTCGGAAAGATCGACCTTCCACTTTTCGTCACCGCTGTCTGCATCCAACGCTTTCACGATACCGTGACGGTCGGCAGCATACAGTGTGCTGTCCTGGAAAGCGGGACGCAGGTGAGAATAAAACTCACCGATACCGTCACCTACCGAGGTGCTCCACGCCTTGTTCGGCGTGAACTGATTTTCAACTTTTGGCAGCGGCGACATGGTAACCACGTCTTCTTCACTGTTAAACAGCGAGCAACCACTCAGTAAGGCGACGGAAACCAGTCCGACCAAGAGTGTTTTACGCAATTGCATGGGAATTCCCCTTAGCTGGACAAGTTATTCAATTTCATGCGCAGCAAAACCTGCAGCGCCTGAGAAGCGTTGGACTCAATGCCTTTGCTGTAAGCCTCACGCGCACCTTTGGTGTCGCCTTTGGCCAGCAACGCGTCACCGCGTGCATCTTGCGCCATCGCCGCCCAACCTTCGCCTTTCACGCCATCCAGCGTTTTCAGCGCTTCATCCAGCTTTTTCTCCTGCAACTGGACACGCGCCAGACGCAGGCTAACCATCGCCAACAGGTTATCGTCTTTGGTCTGGCCCTGAGCCAGCACCAGCTGTTGCTCTGCCTTGGCAAAATCATTCTGCTCGACAAAGTGTTTCGCCAACTCCAGCGAGGCCAGTACGCCATAGCTATTGCTGTTGGCCTTGGCAAACGTCTCCGCAGCGGACACGTCGTCCGGCTTACCGGCTGCCAGACGATCGCTGGCTTCCTGATAGGATTGGGACGCAGCCATCATGTTGGAGTTTTGGTGGCTCTGCCAGAAACGCCAGCCGACCAGGGCACCAATTCCGAGCACCACCCCCACCGCCAGCGCTTTGCCGTTTTCAGCAAAGAACCGACGCACGGCGTCGACTTGTTCGTTTTCAGTGGTATAGACTTCCACGGTGTCCTTCTCCTTAACCTAACATCGTTGCCAGACGCACTGCGACTTCGCTTTGCGCCAGCGTTTCTTGTTCACCACTGCGCAGGTCCTTAACCACCACCTGCTGTGCCGCGACTTCGTTCTCACCGAGGATCAAAGCGACGCGTGCGCCCCATTTGTCCGCACGGGTGATCTGTTTCTTAAAGTTGCCGCCGCCGTAGTTGGTCATTAATTTCAGCTGTGGTGCTGCATCGCGCACGTTTTCTGCCAACCGCATCGCCGCGCTTTGGGCGCCTGCACCTGAGGAGATAACGTACACGTCAATGGTCGCCGGGGCTTTGAAATCCGGATTAACTTCCTGAACCAGCAATACCAGACGCTCCAGGCCCATCGCGAAACCGACCGCCGGCGTCGCACGCCCGCCCAGTTGCTCGACCAAGCCATCGTAACGGCCGCCTGCACACACCGTACCCTGAGCGCCCAGACTGGTGGTCACCCATTCGAATACCGTACGGTTGTAGTAGTCCAGACCGCGCACCAGGCGTTCATTGATGGTATATGGGATACCTGCCTGAGACAAAAGTTCACACAGGCCGTCGAAGTGGGCTTTGGATTCTTCATCCAGATACTCGGACAGGCGCGGTGCGTCGTTCAGCAAGGCCTGAACTTCCGGATTTTTGGAGTCCAGTACGCGCAGCGGGTTGCTGTACATGCGGCGTTTGCAATCTTCGTCCAGCTTTTCTTTATGCTGTTCCAGGAACGCCACCAGGGCATCGCGGTAGTTGGCGCGCGCTTCCAAAGAACCGATTGAATTCAGCTCCAGATTCACGTGCTCGGAAATGCCCAGCGCTTTCCACCAGCGGGCGGTCAGCAGGATCAGTTCGGCGTCGATGTCCGGGCCTTGCAGGCCGAACACTTCCACACCCAGCTGATTGAACTGACGATAGCGGCCTTTTTGCGGACGCTCATAGCGGAACATCGGGCCGATGTACCACAGACGCTGTTCCTGATTGTACAGCAGACCATGTTCGATGCCGGCGCGAACGCAGCCAGCCGTCCCTTCCGGACGCAGCGTCAGGCTTTCGCCGTTGCGATCCTCGAAGGTGTACATCTCTTTTTCCACGACGTCGGTCACTTCGCCGATCGCGCGTTTGAATAACGGGGTCTGCTCTACAATCGGCAACCGGATTTCGCTGTAACCGTAGCCGCCCAGCACTTGCTTCAGTGTGCCTTCAATACGCTGCCATAATGCCGTATCTTCCGGCAGGTAGTCGTTCATGCCGCGAATGGCTTGAATGTTCTTTGCCACGTGATTTCTCTGTCCGTTGTCTATAAAAATGAACCCGATTATAGGGACTTTGCCGCCCCGTATTCAACGCGGGTGCCGCTTTCTGCCTCCCGGGTTCATAAACAAGCGGGCTAATCAGCCCGCCATGTAGCGATAACGCTTATTTTTCCAGCAGGTTGACCGAGATGCGATTGCTTTCATCCATCATCGATGCCTTGGCGCGAATCTTCGCTTCCAGTTGGTCAATCATCTGCTCGTTGTCAAAACGCTCTTTCTGGCGCACGCCGTCTTCGTAAAAACCGCTCTTGTTATGGCCACCGGTCACGCCCAGCGTGGAAACCAGCGCTTCGCCCGGCCCGTTGACCACACAACCGATAATCGAGATGTCCATCGGCGTGATGATGTCTTCCAGGCGTTGTTCAAGCGCGTTCACCGTACCGATCACGTCAAATTCCTGACGCGAGCAGGTCGGACAGGCGATGAAGTTAATGCCGCGCGCGCGAATGCGCAGCGATTTCAGAATATCGAAACCGACTTTCACTTCTTCCACCGGATCGGCCGCCAGCGAAATACGCAGGGTATCGCCGATGCCTTCCGACAGCAGCAGCCCCAGACCAATCGCCGATTTCACCGAACCGCTGCGCATGCCGCCGGCTTCGGTGATACCCAAATGCAGCGGTTGATCGATACGGGCAGCCAACAGGCGATAAGATTGCACCGCCAGGAATACGTCGGAGGCTTTGACGCTGACCTTGAACTGATCGAAGTTGAGGCGGTCGAGGATATCAACATGACGCATCGCCGATTCAAGCAGCGCTTCCGGCGTAGGTTCGCCGTATTTTTCCTGAATGTCTTTTTCCAGCGAGCCGCCGTTCACCCCAATACGAATCGGGATGTTTTTATCGCGCGCGCAGTCCACGACTGAGCGGATACGCGATTCGTTGCCGATATTGCCTGGATTGATACGCAGGCAATCCACGCCGTATTCGGCAACCTGCAACGCAATACGGTAATCGAAGTGGATATCGGCGACCAGCGGCACGTTAACCTGCTGCTTGATCAGCTTGAACGCCTCGGCGGCGTCCATGGTGGGAACTGAAACGCGGACAATATCTACGCCCACGCGCTCCAGCGCTTTGATCTGATTAACCGTTGCTTCAACATCGGTGGTACGGGTGTTGGTCATCGACTGCACGGCAATCGGCGCGCCATCACCAATAGGCACCTTGCCGACGTAAATTCGCGTTGATTTTCGACGGTTGATGGGCGCTTGGTTATGCATTACTTACTCTCCATTGTTGCTCTGGCATCACGACAATAGCCGCGCAATTACTGCGCGGCAACGGTCAGACGAGCAACACGGTTTGATTTAACAAACCGGCTTAAATCCACCGGCTTACCTTGATATTGAATCTGTACTGCGGCCGGTGCGCCAATAGTCAGTTTATACGGCGCGGTGCCTGCCAGGTTCAGCTTGCCGCCGCTCTTTTGGGTGCCGCTGAACAACGTCTTGCCGCTGGCGTCGCTTACCTGCAACCAACAGTCAGAGGAGAAGTTCATCACCAGCGCGTTAGGATCTTCGGCCGATGCAGCCAGGCCCGCTTCGCCGGTCGGCAGTGGCGCTTGCGCCGTCGGAGCCGCAGGCGTGGTCTCTGGCAGCGGCGCTTGGCTTGGTGAAACCACTGCAGGTTGCTGCGCGGTTTCACTGCCTGTTGCGGCCGGAACCGGTGCTGCCTGTTGCGCAGGCACAGCGCCGGTATCTACCGGCGTTGAACCATTGTCAGCCAAAGGCGCGCTGTTGTCGGCATTGCTGTCGGTCAACGGCACTGATTGGCCTTCATTGTTTTGCGAAAGCTGGGCGGAAGATTGATCGGCCATGGTGGCGATCTCTTCCTGTTGCGCCTTGTGGTTTTGCCACCACCAGGCACCGGTCAGACCGACTACCACGAAAACAATCAGCCAGGTGAAGCTCATCAGCCAGCCGTCGCGTTTTTTGCGACGCTTGCCTAACGAGAAGCTCTGCATGGGCGCGACTTTCGCCACCTTCAGCGGAGCCTGCTTGGCCAACATCGGCAGCAGCTCATCCTCTGGCAAACGCACCAGCTTGGCGTAGGAACGGATATAACCACGCACGAAAGTCGAAGCAAGGTCTGCGGAGAGATTGTCTTCTTCTATGTCGCGCACGGTAGACATTTTGAGGCACAGGCGTTCTGCAACGGCCTGTTGACTCAACCCGAGTGCTTCACGGGCTTGACGCAGACGTTGGCCTGTCGTCATGGATACGGTTTTATCTTGGGAGGCTTCAGTATTCATTAGCTAAGAACTGCTGGTACTGTTTGGATTGTGGAAAACTTCGCGCTAGCTGCTTGCCATAACGTTGAACGCTATCCTGACGACCTGCTAACGCGGCGAAACGAATCTGTAACCATAAGCTGTCGGCACTGGCCGGCAGAACATGTTGATAACTATCCAATAAAAGTTGCGACTGAGCGCGCTTCCCTTCTCCAAATTGCTTTTCTGCCTCCACCAACAGTGGAGTGCCTTTGTCCGGATCGACCTTCAGGGCACGCGTTAACAAGGTACGTGCTTCATCGTTCTGTCCGGCCTTGAGAAAACAGTAACCTGCGTTTTCCAGGCTGTCGGCAACCTGACCATAATCCGGTGCCAGTGCCGCGGAGCTAAACTGCTGTTGTGCCGGTACATACTGCCCTAAACTGCAGAGAAACGCACCGTAATTATTCAGCACGGTGCCATTGTTTGGCGCAAGTTTGAGCGCCTGCTGATAACGTTGTTCAGCCGCGCCATTCTCGCCAATCCGCTGCTCGTAAAGCGCCATGCCCAATTGGGTACGGTAATCCTGTGGAGCAGCGTCCGCCGCTTTTTCCAGATTCTGCCGCGCGGCGTTCAAATCGCCCTGCTTAAGATATTCCAGCCCCAGTTGCAAACGCGTCTGGCCCGCTTCAGGTTGCGCGTCTTTTTCCGGTGACGAACCGGAACAGCCGGCCAGTAAACCGGCCGCCAGCACCATGCCCCACAGATTCAGCTTCATGCCCGCATTCATTTCCTTATCTGATGTCATCTTGGTGTCTATTCACATAACAGACTGTTAGATAACAAAAAAATCATGCTATAGGATTCAGACCGCACGCACGTTGATAGGTTCCCCGGCCATTTTCTTTTTCAGGGTACGCTTGGTACGGTCGATCACTTCACCTGCCAATTGCCCGCAGGCGGCATCGATATCATCACCACGGGTTTTACGAACAATAGTCGTAAAGCCGTATTCCATCAACACTTTGGAAAAACGATCCACGCGGCTGTTGGAGCTGCGGCCATACGGCGCCCCCGGGAACGGGTTCCATGGGATCAGGTTGATCTTGCATGGCGTGTCTTTCAGCACCTCCGCCAACTGGTGCGCATCGTCGGTGCTGTCGTTGATATGATCCAGCATCACGTACTCGACCGTAACCCGGCCCTGATTGGCGTTGGATTTCTCCAGGTAGCGGCGGACCGCAGCCAGGAAGGTCTCGATATTGTATTTGCGGTTGATAGGCACGATTTCATCGCGGATCTTGTCGTTCGGCGCGTGCAACGAGATAGCCAGCGCAACGTCAATCATATCGCCCAGCTTGTCCAGCGCCGGCACGACGCCGGAAGTAGACAGGGTAACGCGGCGTTTGGACAAGCCGAAGCCGAAGTCGTCCAGCATGATTTCCATCGCCGGCACGACGTTGTTCAGGTTGAGCAGCGGCTCACCCATGCCCATCATCACCACGTTGGTGATCGGGCGTTCGCCGGTGACTTTCAGTGCGCCGATGATTTTCGCCGCACGCCACACCTGGCCAATGATTTCCGACACGCGCAGGTTACGGTTAAAGCCCTGCTGAGCGGTCGAACAGAATTTGCACTCCAGCGCACAACCCACCTGGGATGACACGCACAGGGTCGCGCGATCGCCGTCCGGAATGAACACGGTTTCGACCTGCTGATCGCCTACTTTGATCGCCCATTTAATGGTGCCATCGGCTGAACGCTGTTCTTCTGCCACTTCCGGCGCGCGAATTTCGGCGACGCTCTGCAGTTTGTTGCGCAGCACCTTGTTAATATCGGTCATCTGCTCAAAATCATCGCAGCAATAGTGGTACATCCACTTCATGACCTGATCGGCGCGGAAAGGTTTTTCGCCCATTTTGGCGAAGAATTCACGCATTTGCTGACGGTTCAAATCCAGCAGGTTGATTTTGGCCGTAGCCGGGGTTTCCGCGTTAACGGATTGAGTAGTCAGCGAATTATTTTCAGACACGGTGTGCTCGGACGTGATGGGTTCTAACATGATGATCTCTGGCCTCGTTGTTACACGTTATGGCGCTAAAGAATGGAAAGTAAGTGTGCGTTTTAATCGCACTGAAAAACGCGCCCCTGACAAGACGACTCATCAGGGGCGCGGCATTGTACAAATTTTAGTAGCGGGTTACCACGACTGAAAGGCATTCAGGGCATTTTTATTGTTTCAGCCGGTGAATGCTCATCGAGCCCCTGCAACCCACAGCACAGAATACCCTATGGATTTCAAGTTGCAGCCAACGACGCGGCGGCTTGAAAGACCGCGGGTATTAGCGCGGACAGATTTCGCTTTCGTTGAAGAAGTAAGCGATTTCGCGCTGGGCAGATTCTACTGCGTCAGAACCGTGCACGGCGTTGGCCGTGAAGCTGTCCGCGTAGTCAGCACGCAGGGTGCCTGCCAGTGCGTTGTCCGGGTTGGTTGCGCCCATGATGTCACGGTTGCGCTGCACTGCGTTTTCAGCTTCCAAAACCTGAACCACGATTGGACCGGAGGTCATGAACTCAACCAGACCGTCGAAGAATGGGCGGCCTTTGTGCTCAGCGTAGAAGCCTTCGGCTTGTTCGCGAGTCAGACGCAGCATTTTGGATGCGATGATTTTGAAACCGGCACGCTCGAAACGAGCGTAGATTGCGCCGATGTCGTTATTAGCTACAGCATTTGGTTTGATGATGGAGAAGGTACGTTCTACGGTCATGATGGCCTCTATATGGCTTCCAAAACTGGCCGGTCTGCAATTAAACGCGTGCCGGCCTTCTTAAGTGGCGCAGATTATATGTGCGCCGTTAACGCTTGCCTACGGGAAAATCAACATTTCATTAAAAATTATTATCTTCATTCTTCACTTTGCGCCCTGTAGGCCGGAGGTGAAAAATCGGCTTAATCGAGGTTAAAACCGCGTAGCGCCACCTGGCCACTCTCATCCAGCAGGCTGAGCTGGTAGCGGCCCGGCTGCGTCAACGTCTGCAACAGCGACTCCCCTTCCCCCACCAACTGGCCGTTCAGGAACCACCAGCGCTGCCCGCTTCCTCCCTGAGCGCTAACCCGCAAATCAAGCGCATTTTTACCCGGCAGGCGACGCAGTATCGCGCCGTCGCGTACGCCCAGCATTAGCAGCGGCGGCGCCTCCTGTTGTTGCAAGGGTGGGCACCGCGGATCGACGGCCGGCAAACGTTGGGCGCGGCGTTCCGCCGGCGGCAACCACGGCTCCAGCGGCGTTGGCCACAGCGCCAAACGATGCGCCACCGCCCCCGGGCAATCCGCCGCCACGCGCAGCCCGCGAGCATTCAGCCACACCAGGGGTTGGCTGCCCAACGCGCTTTCCTGGCCCGGTGCGGGCAGCGTTGGCGGCAAGGTTCCGTCAAGGATCCAGCTCAGGCGTCGCTGGCGACAGTTACTGTCCCCGGCGGCAAGCGGCTGCCCGCCAGGCCAGCAGATCTCCGCGCGGCTGACGCTCGCCGGGCGCGGATCGGTCGGGATCCCTTGCCCGCGCTGGCGCAAAGAGGCCAGCAGCAAATTATTGACCTGGTTTAGCAGCGGTACCGCCGTAGCGAAACCGAACTGCCCGGCCACCGGCGTGCCGTCCGGCCGCCCAACCCATATGCCCAGCGTGTAACGGGCGTTAACGCCAATCGCCCAGGCGTCGCGGTAGCCATAACTGGTGCCGGTTTTCCACGCCAGCGGCACGCTGGCAGGCAGCACGTCATCCGGTAACGGGCGCGCTTCTCCCGCCAATATGCGCCGCACAATCCAGGCTGCGCCCGGCGACAGCAACTGGCGATCGTAAAGCCCTTGCCGAGGCGTAAATCGCAGCGGCGCCACTTTGCCTTGACGGGCCAATGCGCTGAACCCGGCGACCAACTGATCCAACCGCGCGCCGGCTCCGCCCAGAATCAACGCCAGGCTCGGTTCGGCGTGGGCCGGCAGCCGCAGTTCCACGCCCACGTTGCGTAAATTGGCGGCAAAGCGTTTTGGACCGTAAGCCTCCAGCAGCTGTACTGCCGGCAGATTGAGCGAGCGTGCCAGCGCCTCGCTGGCGCTGACCGGACCGTGAAAACCGGTATCAAAATTGCCGGGCCGGTAATCGCCGAAGCGACGCGGCACATCCTGCAACAGCGATTCAGCGTGGATTAGCCCATCGTCCAGCGCCAGCCCATATAAAAAGGGTTTGAGCGTCGATCCTGGCGAACGCCATGCCGCCACCATATCAACATGACCAAAACGGCCGTTGTCATTGAAATCCAACGAGCCCAGGTAGGCGCGCACCTTCATGTTGGTGTGATCGACCACCAGCACGCCAACCGAGGTTTTTTCCGGCAATTGGCTCTTCCAGCCGCGCGCCAGTTCTTCCAGCCGCCGCTGTAACGTGGCGTCCAGCGTGGTCGTTACGACCTGGCTGCGGTTACCCTGCGTCATGCGCCGCGCCAGCAACGGCGCTAACTGAGGTACCTGACGCGGTGCCAGCCACAGCGCTTCCTGGCGAATTTCATTCACCTGTTGCGCCGGCCAAACGCGGTAATACGCCAGCCGCTCCAGCACCTTGTCCCGTGCGGCCTGCGCCCGCTCCGGGTAACGATCCGGCCGCAAACGGCTGGGCGCTTGCGGCAATACCGCCAGCAATGCCGCTTCTCCACGCGTGAGTGCCGAAGGCGGTTTGCCCAGATAGGTCCAGCTTGCCGCGCCAATCCCCTGCAACGTGCCGCCATAGGGCGCCCGGTTAAGGTAGATTTCGAGGATTTGATCCTTCGATAAATGCCATTCCAGCTGCGCGGTACGCCACACCTGTCGTAATTTGCCACCCAGCGTGCGCGGATGGGGATCGATAAGGCGTGCCACCTGCATCGACAACGTGCTGCCGCCGGAAACAATCTGCCCATTGCGCAGGTCCTGCCAGGCGGCGCGAGCCAGCGCCAACGGGTTGATACCGGGATGCTGATAAAACCAACGGTCCTCATAGGTCAGCAACGCTTGCAGGTAATAGGGCGACACCTGCTGCAAAGTCACCGGATAACGCCACACGCCGTCGCTGTCGGCATAGCGCCACAGCGGCGTGCCGTCTTCCGCCACCACCACTCGGGCCATCTCGGCATCTTTCAGCGGCAACGGCCACAGCCGGTCCGCCAGCCACAGCAAAGCGGGCGGCAATAAAATCACCAGCAGCCAAATTAACCCGCGGCGGCGCAAATGGGCGAGGAAGAGAGTCATAAGAAAAACATCGCTCCCTTGCCCCGCCACCGGTTAAACCTCCGGGGCGGGACAAGGTAAGTCATCGGGCAATCTCAAGTCGCGGCGGCGTAGCGCCTAACGCACGCCAGGCGGGCACATACATCGACTCAACCTGCGGAGCCGGCACCAGATAGGCACCCGGCGTCACCGCACGCGCCAGATACAGCAGCGTAGTATGACGGTAGCCGTCGATATTCACCGCCGCCACGTAGCGATCGTCGCGGAACTCCTGGTGCTTGATATCGGCCTGCTGCATGTCCTGCAACAGTTCGGTCACGCTGCTGGCGCTTTCGCCCAGGCTAGCGCTGCTGTCCCCCAGATTCTGGTTTTCCAGCTCCAGACCGGCCGGCAGCAGATCGACGACCAGCGCGTCCGGCACCGCGTTATCGGCCCAGACATCCAGATGCACCAGAATCAGCTGTCCGCTTTTCAACTGGGTCAGATCCACAGGTTTGCCGTCCAATCCCAGGAATTCACGGCGAATGTTCAGCACATTGCTCTGCGGCTGCGGCGCCTGCTCTGGGTAACCGACCAGATCGGCGCGGCTGTACAGCGTACCGCTGCCGGTATTGGTGAGTTGCAGCCCCGCGACCACCTGCTCGGCGGACAGGCTTTGCGTCAGTGCCTGGTTGCCGGACAGCGTCTTGCCCTGCACCGTTTGCGCCTGCCACGGCGTTTCAGCACTGCCGATCAGGTTACGCGCCGCCAGGAACAGCGCGTTGCTCTCCTGCGTGGACAGATAACGCTCGCCGTTAAGCCGCTCAGACAGCGACAGCAAGCGCTGGTCGCGTACCGCCGGCAACAGATTATTTTCGGTCAGCAGCGCCAGGATCATCGCATCGTCACGCAACGGGCTGCCGTAATCTTCCAGCCAGTAATCCTTGGCGTTGCGCTGTGTCGCCAGCCCTTGTTCGATCGCCTGATTGGCGCGCGGCATATCCCCCATCAGCTTCAGCGCGACGCCAAGCTGCACCAGCGGCAAGCCTGAGCGAGCGTCGGCACGGCGTTCATACAGCTGCCGCAGTGCGCCAAGCGGTGCCTGCTGTTGACGCGCCAGCACCAACCCGGCATAGGCCTGCACCGCAAAGCGGGTGTGATCAGGGAACGGGGTATAGGCGACGTCGATCTGACTGCGGTCCTGTAAATAGCGCTGCAAGCGGTTATTGGCTGCGGTCAATGCATCTGCCGGTACGCTGTAATTCTGCTCGCTGGCGCGGAACAGGAAGTCTGTGGCATAGGCGGTCAGCCAGAACTCTTCCTGACTGTCGCGGTTCCACAGGCCAAAACCGCCGTTAAAGCGCTGCATGCTGAGCAAGTGCTCAATGCCGGCATCGATGCTGCTGCGGCGGTTTTCATCACTGCCGGTTTTGATGCCCAATGCGCTCAGTTGCGCCCGGTTGGTATACAGCGACGGATAAAGCCCGCTGGTCGTTTGTTCCAGGCAACCGTACGGATAGGCGTAAAGCTCGCTGATATAACGCGCCAGATTAATCGGCGGCCTGCTGGTCAACAGCCATTGCCCCTCCAGGGTTGCCGGCACCAGGCCGGCGGCGGCATCTGCCGGCAGGCTCCAGCTTTCACCGGCGCGGATCACGCTGGCGAACTGGCGGGTTTGCGCCGGGTAAGCCGGGCGCACGCCAATCTTCCAGGTATGCTGATAATCTTTCAACGTTTCACCCGGCAGCGTCAGGCCACTGACCCTAAGCGCGACCTCCCCCTGGCCAAAGCCCATCAGCGCCTGCACCGGTATCTGCAGCGTAGTGCGTTCGCCGTTTGCCAGGCTGACCTGTTGTTCACCCGCACCTTGCAGCGCCACCAATCCGCTGGCGGCCAATTTCACCGTCAGCGTCTGCGGCTGGCCGGACAGATTACTGACGTCCAATGCCAACTGGGTGCTGTCGCCCCCGGCCAGGAAACGCGGCGTCGCCAGCTCTGCCACCACTGGCGCGGCAACCACGGTTTTGGCCTCCGCCTTGCCGAAGTCTTCGTCGCTCCACGCTTGCGCCATCAGCCGCAGTTCGCCGTTAAAATCCGGAATGGCGATCTGGATCTCGCCCTCGCCCTTGGCGTCCAGCTTAACCGGCTGCGCCTGTTGGGCCACGATGGTCACTGTGGTAATAGGTTTTTTACCGCCGCGCGACAGCGCATCTTCGTCGTCGCCGTCACCGCCGTAACGCAGGTTGGCCAGGCGCCCTTTCCCCTCAATCAACTGCCCGTAGACATCGTACTGATCGGCGCTGTAGCGCTTGCGGCCAAAGAATGCCTGATACGGGTCCGGCGTCGCGTAGTCGGTTATATTGAGAATGCCGCTGTCCACGGCGGAGAGCAGTACGTTGATTTGCTGCGGCGGTTTGCCTTCGCTATGGGTCGCCTTGACCTTCACCGTCAGCGTCTGATTCGGCCGCATACGCTGCGGCGCATCCAGCGTTAGCGCCAGTTTGCGCCCTTCGTCCACCAGCGGCAGATGCAACAGGCCCACCGCTCGCTTCGGCGTCGACTGCTGCTGTTTGTCACCAGGGCGGATCACCAACGCGCTGAGATACAGATCGTGGCGCCTCCAGTCCTGGTTAATCGGCACCTCGACATCGGCACCGCCGGCCGGCACCTCCAGCTCCTGCCACCACAGCGGGCCATCGCTCGATTCCACCAGCAAATACCCCTTGCCGGCGGCCGGCGCTTCAATGTGCAGTTTTACTTTTTCGCCCGGCTTATAGGCCGGCTTGTCCAGCTTCAGTTTCACCTGGTCCGGCCGCACCGCGCCGCTGCCGTTGGTGTTGTCTTGCCAACTGTAACCTGCCCAGAATCGCAGGCTGGTGATCAGGTTGCTCTGCGGATCCACCACTTCAATGCGATACGCGCCCCATTCCACCGGGAAACTCACCTTGGCGCTGCCGTTGGCGGCAATATCCAGGGTCTGTTCCGCCAGCGGCAGATCTTTCTTGTCATACAGCGACTGCCAACCTTCCCCTTCCGACCATTGCCAGTAATAGTCGCGGCGCTCACGCACCAGCCTGGCCTTCAGCCCGCTGGCCGCCAGCTTCTCCCCGGCGGCATTGGCGTAAACGATATCAAAAGCGGCCTGGGTGTTTTCATCCACGACCGGTTGAGCCTGATAGCTGTCGCTGCGGTAGTCATAAATCTGTTGTTTATTGAACAGCGGCCGAATGCCGGGCAGCGCATCGGCAGGCCAGATCGCCTGTTCGGCGCGACGCGTTACCGGGCGGCCGCCGGACTCCAGCAGGCTGGCCTGCAGGATCGCTTTCAGCGGGGATTTCACCTCGGCCCAACTGCTGTCTACCGCCAACTGCGCCTTGCCCGCACTGTCCAGCGCCTGATCGAACTCGTCCATATTGCGTGACAGGCTTTCTTCCGTCACCGAGCCAAATTCATAGCCCGGCAGGCTGCTGACCGCCTCACGCTGGGGCCGCAAGAACACCTGTCCTTGCAGGCGATTGCCGGAAGCCGGCGCACCGTACAGATAGCGGCCAGTGACGTCAAACACCAGTTGCGCGTCGGGTTGCAGCGGGGTTTTCTGTGCGGTGATGTCGAGCGCCATGCGCTCCGGCAGGAAATCCTCGACCTTGAAGCCGTAAAGCCGCGGCTGGTTGTCCCCCAGATTAAAGCGCAGCGACCAGTTGCCGGTCGGCCCGCCCTCGGGGATTTGATACTGGTATTGATACAAACCGTCCTGCGGCTGCCAGACAAAGCTACGTGCCACCTGATCGTCCGGCTTGACGATATCCACCTTCACCGGTTGGGCCGGCAGCGGCTTGCCGTCGGCATCGCGCAGTAAACCGTTGACGATCAGCGTTTCGCCCGGCCGATACAGATCGCGCGGGCCAAAAGCGAAGAACTGCTTGCTGTAACCTTCCGGTCCGGCGATATCAAACTCGGCCAGATCCAGCGCCGGCGTCGAGAGATCTATCATGCTGGTCTGGCCCTGTTGGGTAGCCAGCAACAAGCGCGCCTTGCTGTTTTTCGCCAGTTGAGCGTGCCCTTGCTTATCGGTCGTGCCCTGGGCCAGGGTTTGGCCTTTCTCATCCAGCAGGCGCAGCTCAACCGCGTTTAGCGCCGCACCGCCTTCCAACCCCTGGGTAAAGATGTCCAGACGATCGTGGTAGCTGTGCAGTGAAACGCCGATATCGCTGAGAGTGAACAAGGTCGCCGGATTGGTGTAACCGTAATGACCGGCCTGCTGCATCACCGCCAAATAAACGCCGGGCTGCTGCAACGCCTCGATACCGTTCAGCGGCAGCAGCAGGCGTTCGCGGGTATTGCGTTGCGGGTTGAGATCGAAGCGGCCGCTGTAGACCAGGTCGGCCATTTTCAACAGCTCTTCCGACTCCCAGCTGGAAAGCGCGTTGCGATATTCCCAGTTGGCCAGAAACGCCGGTAAGGCATCGGCCTTCACCCGGAAGAAGTTAACGTCCACGTTGTCGACGTTCAGCGCCATCACCGGTAACCCCTGCGCCAGCTTGGTCGGCAGCAGCGAGCCTTTGCCGGCAAAGCCGACGCTGGGTTTGATATCGCGGGTGGCGAGGGTTTGTTGCTGTTGTTGGCCCAGTTCGGCGCCGTTGACCGCTTTCAGGCCGCCTTCAACGGTCAGTACCAGCTTGCGGTTGGGTTGCAGATGACGCAACCGCAGCTCCATCAGGTTATCCGACAGCTCCCAGGCACCGTCGATTTTACCGCTGACGCTGTCGACCAGGTGAACCCGTGCGGCGAAATCCTGGTTCGGATCCAGCGGCAAAGAAAACGTCAGCACCATGGCGCTGGCGCCATCGAGTTGCAGTTCGGAAGCATCCAGCAACGTCAGCGGCTTGCCTGCGTCGCGTTTCGCCAGCACCGCCAGTGCGGCGGCATCCGGCCGTTTCGCCTGCGTGGCGCTGTTCGTCGGCCCATCGCCTTGCGCCACGGTTGTTTTTTGACCGCCATCATCGCAGGCGGCCAGCAGCAGCAAGCCCCCCGCCAATGCGATCCCCTGACAAAGTTTCTTGCCTGACGCGAATGCCCCTGAACGGCATGGTTTCATCGTTTAACTCCCTGGCAGCGTTTGCGCGACTTGTCGGCGCAATATCCGGATATGGATGAATAATAGCAGCGCTGCTCCCCAAGCCGTGAAACATTTCAATCTGTGTCGAGCGTAATGGCGAAGCGCTATGCAAAGAACTGTTACGCCGATCACACTGCGTAACGTTACTTGTTACCATTAGAGTTATTTGTTTTTAAAACAATAGGATAGATAGATAAGCAATCACGGCGCTGCTAGCATCAGATTCAACCCGATTGACCCCCGATACGAATAGCAATAATGAGGGCATGCAATGAACAGAGCAGTTAACGTGCTGCAGGATTTTGGCAAGTCGCTGTACGGACCGGTATTGATTCTGCCGATCGTCGGGCTGTTTATCGCCCTCGGCAACCTGTTTGGCAACGGCAATCTGGCGGGCTATATCCCCCTGCTGAATCACCCGTTGGTGCAAGACTTTGGCCAGTTGGTTTCCCGTTCCGCCGTCGCCATTCTGGCCAACCTGGCGCTGGTGTTTGCCGTCGGCATTCCCATTGGGCTGGCACAGCGCGATAAAGGCTACGCGGCGCTGATCGGTCTGGTGACCTTTATCATTTTTATCAATGCCATGAATATCACCCTGCAGCTGCACGGCAAACTGGTGCCGGCGGAGCAGATGCGCGCAGCCGGCCAGGGCATGGTGCTGGGCGTGCAGGTGCTGGAGATGGGCGTGTTCGCCGGCATTCTGATCGGCGGCGTGGCGGGCTATCTCTATAACCGCTACTCCGGCGTGCAGTTTAACGGAGTGATGGCGATCTATTCCGGCCACTGCTTCGTCACCATTCTGGCGATCCCACTGGCTATTGCGTTGGGTTTTGCTCTCAGCTACCTGTGGCCATACGCCCAACAGGGCATTACCCATCTGGCCTACGCGATTCACGGCGCCGGGGCGTTTGGCGTACTGGTTTACGGCTTTCTGGAACGCATTTTGATCCCCACCGGCCTGCATCACCTGGTCTATACGCCTTTCCTGTACACCGAACTGGGCGGCACGCAGGAGGTTTGCGGCACCGCCTATCAAGGGGCGCGCAATATCTACTTCGCTGAAATGGCTTGCCACAGCGTGAAGCAGCTCAGCCCGACGGTGGTGTGGGACGCACGCGGCATCAGCAAAATGTTTGGCCTGACCGCCGCGGCGCTGGCGATGTATGTCACTGCCAAACCGGAACGCAAAAATGCCGCCAAGGCGATCCTGATCCCGGCGGCTTTCACGTCCTTCCTGCTCGGCGTTACCGAACCGCTGGAGTTTTCGTTCCTGTTCGTCGCCCCGCTGCTGTTCGGCGTGCATGCGGTGCTGGCCGGGGTCGGCATGATGCTGTTTTACCTGTTCGGCGTGCATGCCATCGGCGCCAACGGGGTGATTGACTTCGTGTTGTATAACCTGCCGCTCGGCATCGAAAAATCCAACTGGCCGATGTACATCCTGGTCGGGTTGATTATGGCGGCGCTGTATTTCCTGCTGTTCCGTTTTCTGATCCTGAGGTTCGATCTCAAAACCCCCGGCCGCGAAAGCGATGAAACGGAAACCCGGCTGTATTCCAAAGCCGATTACCAAGGCAAAACCCCCACCGCCGCACCGCCAGCCACAGGTGACAGTATCGGCCATGTCATCATCGCCGGGCTGGGGGGCAAACAAAATATCGAAGGGGTGGACAACTGCTATACCCGCCTGCGGGTCAGGGTTCGCGATATCTCAACCATCAATGAGCAGCAGCTAAAAACCACCGGTGCCAAGGGCGTCATTCGCTCCGGCAACAATGTGCAGGTGGTGTATGGGTTGCACGTCAAGAAAATGCGTGAAGCGGTCGAAACCGCGCTTTAACAGGAGAATTACCATGACCAAACCCCCGTTCATTCTCGCCATTGCCGGTGGCGGCAGCACTTACACGCCGGGCATCGTTAAAAGCCTGATGGTACGTCTCGCTGATTTTCCGCTGGCGGAGATCCGCCTGTACGACATTGACGGCGAGCGGCAGGACATCATCGCCCCGGTGGTGGAGAAGGTGATCCGCGATCACAGCCAGAGCATCAAACTGACGATCACCACCGACCCGGAGGTGGCATTCAGCCACGCCCACTTCGTGTTCGCGCAAATGCGCGTCGGCCAGTACAACATGCGCGAACAGGATGAGAAAATTCCGCTGCGCCACGGCGTGGTAGGCCAGGAAACCTGCGGGCCCGGCGGGCTGGCGTACGGGCTTCGCACCATTTTGCCGATGGTTGAACTGATCGACCTGGTCGAGCGCTATGCGGACAACGCCTGGATCGTCAACTACTCCAATCCGGCGGCGATCGTGGCCGAAGGGGTGCGCCGTCTGCGTCCACAGGCGCGAGTGCTGAACATCTGCGACATGCCGGTGGCGGCGATGCGCAATATAGCGGCGGTGCTGGGGGTCGATCGCGAAGCGGTAACCGTAAATTACTTTGGTTTGAACCACTTTGGTTGGTTCACTCAGGTGCTGGTCGACGGTGTCGATCGCCTGCCGCAGCTGCGCGAGCACATCGCCAGGTTTGGCCTGCTGACCGAAGACGCGGCAGCCACCGATCCGCAGCATTCCGATCCTTCCTGGGTCAAAACCTGGCGCAACATCAAGCCGCTGATGGACCACTTCCCGGAATACCTGCCAAACCCTTATATGCAGTATTACCTGATGCCAAATCAGATCGTGGAACATCAAAATCCGGGCTATACCCGCGCCAACGAAGTGATGGACGGCCGCGAGAAAAAGCTGTTTGCCGCAGCGGCCGAGTACAAAAAAACCGGCATTCTGCCCGATGCTTTCCACGTTGGCGTGCACGGCTCGTTTATTGTCGACGTGGCACGCTCACTGGCCTTTGATCTGCGTCAGCGCCATTTGGTGATCGTTGAAAATCGCGGTGCCATCGCCAACCTGCCTTACGATGCCATGGTGGAAGTGCCGGCCTACATCACGGCTAACGGCCCGGAAGCGGTAACGGTCGGTAAAATTCCGCTGTTCTACAAGGGGCTGATTGAACAACAACTGGCCTGCGAACAGCTGCTGGTGGAAGCGACGCTGGAAGGCAGCTATGAGAAGGCGCTGCAAGCGTTCACTCTCAACCGTACCGTGCCAACCATGCAGCATGCCAAAGCGATTTTGGACGATATGATAGCCGCCAATCAGGATTATTGGCCGCAGTTGACGCAAGCCTATAAAGAAGGCATCACGCAATAATTTGTGCCCGGTAGCCGTCATCTTCTGCAGTACCCGGCCGGCCTTTCGGGGCTGGCCGCTCTCTTTTGCATTGAATCGCCGCCCTGCGCCCCCTAGGATAAGGCAACGCTTGCCACCGGAGGCATATTTCTTGGATAACCGTCTGGCTTCTTTGCTGCAACGCGGCGAGGATCTCACCCGCGCCGAATACCGGGTGCTGGCCTTTATCGCCGACCATGCCCTGCAGGTAGGCAAACTCACCGTACGCGAGCTGGCGCGCGAAACCTTTGTCTCCACCGCTACCGTGATGCGTTTATGTCATAAACTGGGGTTCAGCGGCTACAGCGAGCTGCTGTTCACCATCAAACAGCTACTGAGCGATAATCCAACGCTGGTGCTCACCTCCCCTTCGCCCGGCAATCTGCCGGCGGCGTTTCAACAGTTTATCGCCAACTACCAGCGAACCTTTGCCTACGTCAGCGCAGAGAAAATCGCCGCATTCAGCGACCTGTTGCAGCAGGAAGAAAGTTTTTACCTGTACGGCACCGGCTTTTCGCATCTGTTTGCCGAATATCTGGAAAAGAAGCTGCAGATCCTCGGTAAAAGCGCCTTTGTCTCCGGCGGCGGCGACAGCCGCGGTATTTTCCTCAACAACGCGCCTAAATACCGGGTGCTGATCGTGATTTCACGCAGCGGGAAGACCGAGCAGGTACTGGACAAGACGCGCATCGCGCGCAACATAGGTATGAAAGTGGTGGCTTTTACCCGAGCCTCCATCAACCCGTTAGCGCCGTTGGCGGATATTCACTTTCCGTTGTACGACGACGCCAGTGACGCGGCGGTCGATGCCGGTGAGATAACCTCGTTCGAATCGAACCTGGTGATGCTGATGGATTTATTGCTGTTGAGCGCTACCGGCGGGCTGCGCGCCGCACGGTAGCAAGAGAAGGGTTACTGCGTTTTGTCTGTGGAAGGAATGATGTTACGCAACCAACTGCCCCAACGGCGCTGATAGAAAGGTTGAGTATGGGTGATCAGATAATGGCTGACCCCACGCTCTTTTTCCGACACCAGACAAAAATCTACCGGTTCGTCGTTGGGCGCCGTTTCGCTGGCCACGCTGCCGGCTTCGTTGATCAAGGCTTCGATATCCCCTTGATCGCCATCCACTTCCAACCCCACCAGCAGGTTAGGCTTTTCATCCACCGCCTGATCATGCATCAGCGCCAGAAACGCGCGGCGTACCGGTTTGCGCTGGCTGAACAGCGTGGTCAACGCATCCACCATCGCGGACGGATATTCTTCCGGCTGGCCCAACAGGATCTGGGTATCCTTGTCGATATAGCGTTCCGCAGGCTTGGCTACGCCGCCGGTAGCCAGCAACATCGCGACTTCCTCGGGGTAGAACTCTTTGCCGTACTCGGCTTTCGGGTTAAGGAACAGATCCGCGCCTTCGGTAATCTCGAACAACACCCGCGCTGGCATGGCGATAAACGGCTGTTCATCTTCGACGGCTTTCTGCAACGCTTCCAGCGAGGAGAAGAACGGAATGATGCTGCCGCCGTCCTGTTTTTCCCAGTGCTGGATATTCACCGGAGTATCGGCATTCAGCGTAATATCGCCGTCCTGCTGCACCTGATCGCTGTCGCCGAGAATCAATACCGTGGCATCGAGCAACTCGCGGAAAAACGCCGGGCGATGGGCCGGCTCCGTCACCGCCAGCTTCAGCAGACGTTCAAGTTCGTTCTCGCCTGGGGCGGCATCGTGATGATGGGAACTCATGGCAAACTCCAGCAATTAAATAACGGGGCCCAGCATGCTGGGCCCCGAGGATAAACCATATTCTACCGCCCGCTGCTGCGGGCTTTCAATTATTTGGCTTTGCTCAGCAGCAGATTAGCCAGAGTCCGCACGCCCAGACCGGTCGCGCCGGCGGACCACTGATCCACCGCGCCTTTGCGGTAGGTCGCGGAACAGTCGATGTGCAACCAGCCTTGCTGATAGTTTTTCACAAAATGCGAAAGGAAGGCAGCCGCGGTGCTGGCGCCGGCGGTGTAAGCCGGGCCTGCCACGTTGTTCAGCTCGGCAAAATTGGACGGCAATTGGCTGCGGTGGAACTCGGCCAGCGGCAGGCGCCAGAAAGGTTCTTGCTCCGCCGCCGCGCTGGTCAACAGTTCCTGCGCCAACGCATCGTCAAAGCTGAACAGCGCATGGTAATCGTTACCTACCGCCGTTTTCGCCGCGCCGGTCAGGGTGGCGCAGTCGATAATCAGCTCGGGATTTTGCTCGCAAGCGTCAATCAGGCCATCGGCCAGCACCAAACGCCCTTCCGCATCGGTATTCATCACCTCAACGGTTTTGCCGTTGCGATAGCGAATGATGTCGCCCAGTTTGAAGGCATTGCCGCTGACCATGTTGTCGGCACAGCACAGGAACAGCTTCACGCGCTGCTTCAGGCCGCGAGCGGCAGCCAGCGCCAGTGCGCCGGTAATGGTGGCTGCACCACCCATGTCGGACTTCATCGAGTCCATAAAAGCGCTTTGCTTCAGGCTGTAACCGCCGGTGTCAAAAGTAATGCCTTTCCCCACCAGGCAGGCGAAGACCGGCGCATCCGGGTTGCCGGTCGGGTTGAAATCCAACGCCAGCAGCACGGGGGAACGATCGGAACCGCGGCCCACGGAGTGGAGGCCCGCGTAGTTCTGCTCGCGCAGATCTTCACCCTTGGTGATGCGGTAACTGACGGCATCGCAGCCGACATCACACAGCAGATCGACGGCGCGGGTGGCCAGTTGCTCCGGTCCCAGATCTTCTGCCGGCATATTGATGGTGTCGCGCACCCAGTCAACAATCTTCAGGCGCTGTTCCAGTTCTTTACGGTCGGCTTCCGGCAGTTCTGCCCACTCAACGCTGCGTTTGCCTTTCGGCCCACGGAACCCCTGCCAGAATGCCCAGCTGTTTTCCAGATCCCAGCCTTCACCGGCCAGCTTCACTTTTTTGATGCCCTGACCGTCGATTTTACGCGCGGCGCGCTGAACGCTGCCCAGTTTATCGTTGCCGGTCAGGTGAATGGTCATCCCTTCCGCATTGGTGCTCAGCAACGCTTTCTCGCCCCAGCGAGCGTCGGCAGGTTGGTGCGACAGCGTTACCAGCATAATTTCAGTTGTCATAGCCTTCTCACTCCGGATGTTCCCTTTATTATTTCATTAGGGCTTTATTGCATACCCTATGGATTTCAAATTGCAGCTAGGCGGCCAGCGATCTCATCCCCAGGAGCTTACTCAGGTAAGTGACTGGGGTGTGATCGTGCAGGTAACAACGCTGCAGTTTGAAAGACGACGGGTATGTCGGATACAAAATAAACGGGCCGCCCAAGGCAGCCCGTTACGCTATTTACTCCGCTTCATCTAACCAGACCAGCAGAATCGCTTCCAGTATTTTTTCGTTGGAAGCCTGAGGATCATCGTCGAACTCTTCGAGATCGCAAATCCACTGATGCATGTCGGTAAAACGTACGGTTTTCGGATCGGTATCCGGGTATTGGTCGTACAGGGCTTCGCCGATTTCACGGCTGTCGGTCCACTTCAGTCCCATTATGATCTCCAGCTCTGCGCCGCGACTAGCAATTAATGCTCACGCGCATGGTTAACGGTATAACGCGGCATTTCTACCACCAGGTCTTCATCGGCGACCAGCGCCTGACAGCTCAGGCGGCTTTCCGGCTCCAGACCCCAGGCCTTGTCCAGCATGTCGTCTTCCAGCTCGCTGCTCTCATCAAGCGAATCAAAGCCTTCGCGCACGATGCAGTGGCAAGTGGTACAGGCGCAGGATTTCTCGCAGGCGTGTTCGATTTCAATCCCGTTGCGCAAGGCAACGTTAAGGATCGACTCTCCTTGCTCGGCTTCCAGTACAGCCCCCTCCGGGCAGAGATCTTGATGGGGCAGGAAAACAATTTTAGGCATGATTAAACCTCATCCACAGAATGGCCAGCCAGCGCGCGGCGAATGGAAGCATCCATACGGCGCGCGGCAAAATCTTGCGTTTGTGCATCTAATGTTTTAATTGCGGCTTCAATGGCGGCAGGATCGGTGCCCTGCGTCGCCTGTTGCAGGCCTTCCACCGCAGCGTCGATAGCCGCGCTTTCAGCTTCGCTCAGCAAGGCGGCATCGCTGGCCAGGGCACCCTGCAGGCTTTCCAGCACCCGCGATGCCTCTACCCGCTGTTCCGCCAGCATGCGCGCGCCAACGTCGCTGTGCGCATTGGCCATCGAGTCTTTGATCATGTCGGCGATCTCGCCGTCGGACAGGCCATAAGACGGCTTCACCTGGATCGAAGCCTCAACGCCGGTGGATTTCTCCATCGCCGTGACGCTCAGCAGGCCGTCCGCATCCACCTGGAAGGTAACGCGGATATGTGCGCCCCCGGCAGGCATTGGCGGTAAACCTCGCAGCGAGAAGCGCGCCAGCGAGCGGCAATCCTGCACCAGCTCACGTTCACCCTGCAACACGTGGATCATCATCGCGCTCTGGCCGTCTTTAAAGGTGGTGAATTCCTGCGCGCGCGCCACCGGAATGGTGGTGTTGCGCGGGATCACTTTCTCGACCAGACCGCCCATGGTTTCCAGACCGAGCGACAGCGGGATCACATCCAGCAACAGCATGTCGCTGTCCGGCTTGTTACCCACCAGGATATCGGCCTGGATCGCCGCGCCGATGGCGACCACTTTGTCCGGATCGATAGACGTCAGCGGCGTGCGGCCAAAGAACGCACCCACCTGCTCACGCACCAGCGGCACGCGAGTGGAGCCGCCCACCATCACCACTTCAAGCACCTCTTCCGCGCTGACACCGGCGTCTTTTAGAGCTCGGCGGCAGGCCATAAGGGTGCGTTTAACCAGTGGCGCTATCAGCGCATCGAACTGTGCGCGGGTCACTTCGCCTTGCCAGTTGGCCACGTCGATGCTGACGCTGTCGGCATCGCTCAACGCAATTTTGGCGGCGATAGCCGCATCCAATAACTGACGTTGGACACCGTGATCGCTGCGATCGGCCACGCCGGCCTGCTCGCGCAACCAGTCGGCCAGCAGGTGGTCAAAGTCATCACCGCCCAGCGCAGAATCCCCGCCGGTGGCCAGCACTTCAAACACCCCGCGACTCAGGCGCAGAATGGAAATATCAAAGGTCCCGCCGCCCAGATCATAAACCGCAATGGTGCCTTCCTGACCAGAATCCAGGCCATAGGCAATCGCCGCAGCGGTCGGTTCGTTCAGCAGGCGCAGCACATGCAGGCCGGCCAGACGCGCTGCGTCTTTGGTGCCCTGGCGCTGTGCATCATCAAAATAAGCGGGAACGGTGATCACGACACCGTCGAGCTCCCCTTCCAGCGCCGCTTGTGCGCGAGTGGAAAGTGCCCTGAGAATGTCGGCGGAAACGCCTACCGGATTCACCAGACCGGCGGCGGTGACGATCATCGGCAGGCCGTTATCGCTGGACTGGAATTGGTACGGCAGGTTCGGGTAACGCTGCTGAACGTCGGCCAGCGAGCGGCCCATCATGCGTTTGATCGAGCTGATGGTATTGGCCGGATCCTGCGCCGCTTGCTGGCGCGCTTCCCAACCTACGCGCAACCCGTCAGTCTGATAGTGCACCACCGAGGGCAATAAATCGCGCCCCTGCGCGTCGGCCAGCGTTTCCGCCTGCCCACTGCGTACCGTGGCGACCAGAGAATTGGTGGTGCCTAAATCAATACCGGCAGCCAGGCGGCGCTGGTGCGGTGCGGCGCTGAGGCCAGGCTCGCTAATTTGTAATAAGGCCATATTGAAGCTTCCACAATCAGAATGTATTACTCAAAACCCAGCAGTTTTTCTTCGAGTTGTTCAACCTGTTGCTGGAGTTTGTCCAAAAAGCGCAGCTTACGCACGGTGTCGGCGGCGTCAGACCACTGCTGGCTATCCAACTGTTGCACCATCATCGCACTGCGCTGTTTGACCGTCTCGTTCACCCGCGAGCTAAAAGCGGCCAGCAGGCTTTCTGCATCCGCTTTGCGTTCAATGGTATCGAGCTCTTCACGCAGTTCCAGCTGTTCCATCAGGAACGCGGTATCGCGCACCGTGTGCTGCTCATTACCCAAATCAAAACCGTGCAAAGATAGCATATACTCCGCGCGCTTTAATGGGTGCTTCAGCGTTTGGTAGGCTTCATTGATGGTCGCCGCCTGCTGCAACGCCATCAGGCGTTCGCGTTCTGGCTGGAGGGCATTGCGATCGGGATGGAATTGGCGCTGCAGATCCTGATAGCGAGAGGCAAGCAGGCCGCCGTCCACGGAATAGCGAACTGGCAGCCCGAATAAAGTAAAGTGATCCATAGCGTGCTCTGAGCTTTATCGGATGAAGTTCCCCCGCGCCGGCGGGGGAGCTTGATGGGACTGTCAGACGTTGAAACTCTCGCCGCAGCCGCACTCGCTTGAGACATTGGGGTTGTTGAACTTGAAGCCTTCGTTCAGGCCTTCCTTAACGAAATCAAGCTCTGTGCCGTCAAGGTAGACCAGGCTCTTGCCGTCGATGATCACCTTGACGCCTTTGTTTTCAAAAACGATGTCGTCATCGTTCATTTCGTCAACAAATTCCAGCACGTACGCCATCCCGGAGCAGCCGGAGGTTCTTACCCCCAGACGCAGACCGAGACCTTTGCCGCGGTTATTCATAAATGCCTGAACACGCTGCGCAGCGCTGTCGCTCATGGTAATTGACATCACAACCTCACACTTCAAAGCCCAACCAAGGTTGGGCTAAATGACTCAGAAATAATTACTTGGCGCTGTGCTTGCTCTTGTAGTCGGCGATCGCTGCTTTGATGGCATCTTCAGCCAGAATAGAGCAGTGAATTTTAACCGGCGGCAATTCCAGTTCTTCGGCGATCTGAGTGTTTTTGATCGCTTCGGCCTGATCAAGAGACTTGCCTTTCATCCATTCGGTCACCAGCGAACTGGAGGCGATGGCGGAACCGCAGCCGTAAGTCTTGAAGCGGGCGTCTTCGATGATGCCTTCATTGTTGACTTTGATCTGCAGCTTCATCACGTCGCCACAGGCCGGTGCACCCACCATGCCGCTACCGACGGTAGGATCTTCGTTGTCAAACGAGCCCACGTTACGTGGGTTTTCATAATGATCGATTACTTTTTCGCTGTAAGCCATGACCTTGCTCCTGAATCCTGAGAATTAATGATGTGCCCATTCGATGCTGTTGATATCCACGCCCTGCTTGAACATGTCCCACAGTGGAGACAGGTCGCGCAGACGGCCGATGGATTTACGCACCAGTTGAATGGTGTAATCGATCTCTTCTTCCGTGGTAAAACGCCCCAGAGAGAAACGGATCGAGCTATGCGCCAACTCGTCGGTCATCCCCAGCGCGCGCAGCACGTAGGAGGGTTCAAGGCTAGCGGAGGTACAGGCGGAACCTGAAGAGACGGCTAGGTCTTTCAGCGCCATGATCAGCGACTCACCTTCAACGTAGTTAAAGCTGACGTTGAGGATGTTTGGAACGCCATGCTCCAGGTCGCCGTTCAGATACACTTCTTCCATATCTTTCACGCCGTTCCACAGACGATCGCGCAGCGTACGCAAGCGCGCCATTTCCGTCGGCATCTCTTCTTTGGCGATACGGTAGGCTTCGCCCATACCGGCGATCTGGTGCACAGGCAGGGTGCCGGAACGCATACCGCGCTCGTGACCGCCGCCGTGAACCTGGGCTTCGATGCGAATACGCGGTTTACGACGCACGTACAGCGCGCCAATGCCTTTCGGGCCATAGATTTTGTGGCCGGAGAACGACATCAGATCGACTTTCAGCTTGCTCAGATCGATAGGCAGTTTGCCCACGCTCTGGGTAGCGTCAACGTGGTAAATGATACCGCGCGCACGGCACATCTCGCCGATAGCTTCGATATCCTGCACCACGCCGATTTCATTGTTCACGTGCATGATCGATACCAGGATGGTGTCTTCACGCATGGCGGCTTCGAGAGCCGGCAGACTGATAATCCCGTTGCTCTGCGGCGCCAGGTAGGTCACTTCAAACCCTTCACGCTCGAGCTGACGACAGGTGTCCAGCACGGCTTTGTGTTCGGTTTTGCTGGTGATGATGTGCTTGCCTTTCTTTTGATAGAAATTGGCCGCACCTTTAATCGCCAGGTTGTCGGATTCGGTCGCTCCGGAAGTGAACACGATTTCACGCGGGTCAGCGCCAACCAGTTCAGCAATTTGGTTACGGGCGATATCTACCGCTTCTTCCGCCTGCCACCCAAAGCGGTGGGAACGGGAAGCCGGGTTACCGAAAGTCCCGTCCAGGGTCAAAAACTGCATCATTTTCTCGGCAACGCGCGGGTCAACCGGCGTCGTTGCTGAGTAATCGAGATAAATCGGTAATTTCATTGCTCTTGTGCTCCGTACATCACTTCCAAAAACTAAAAAAATATCGCCAGCTGCTTATGCGCGCAGATTAACGTTGATAGTTTCTTGCGGACGACCGTTGGCCGTGCGACGGGTATCGTTGTTCTGACGGTCCGCCACCACCAGCACTTCCTGGTTGTTCACCAGTTCTGCCAGCGTAATGTTGTTCAGGAACCCGCTGATGCGCTCACTCAGATCGCGCCACAGGGTATGAGTCAGACAGCGATCGCCACCCTGACAGCCTTCTTTACCCTGACAACGAGTTGCATCTACCGATTCATCGACGGCAGTGATGACAGCGCCAACGGCGATCTCACTTGCGTCTTTCCCCAGCAGATAACCACCGCCCGGCCCACGCACGCTGGCCACCAGGCCATTTTTACGCAGACGGGAGAATAATTGTTCCAGATAAGAGAGCGAAATCCCTTGGCGCTCAGAAATATCCGCCAGAGGAACGGGCCCTTCCTGGGAGTGCAATGCCACGTCAAGCATAGCGGTTACGGCATAACGGCCTTTGGATGTCAGTCTCATAGCTAAATGGTTACCTGTTGGTGAAACATGGCCGAAATTCTGACATTCCCGAGTAAATCAGTCAACTATTTAACCTAGTAATTTACTCAAGTATTAGCACATTTCGTCCTGAGTCATACCAAAAGTATATAAAATACATGTTATAACCATTGGATAACTAATACTATTATTACCGGTCGTTACGCCACATCAAATTAATTACCTTGATGTTTATCCTGTTTCTCTATCGACGTCAGCATGCCACGCAAGATATTCAGCTCCTGAGCTTCCGGCCGCGCTCGGGTGAATAAACGGCGCAATCTGCTCATTACCTGCCCCGGATGTGCCGGGCGGATAAAGCCGCTGTGCTGTAGAGTTTGTTCCAGGTGCTGATAGAAACGTTCGAGATCGTCCACCAGAGGATAAGGCGTTTCTTCCAACTGCGGCGCCCCCACTTGCTGGCGATCGAGATAAGCCACGCGCACTTCATAAGCCAGGATCTGCACCGCCATCGCCAGGTTCAGCGAGCTGTAATCCGGGTTGGCGGGAATGGCGACGTGATAATGGCACTTTTGCAGCTCATCGTTGGTCAGGCCAACGCGTTCGCGACCGAACACCAGCGCAACCGGCGCGTGCTCGCCTTCGTGCACGGCGCGTACGCCGCATTCGCGCGGTTCCAGCATCGGCCACGGCAAAGTGCGTGAACGCGCGCTGGTGCCGACCACCAGGCTACAGCCGGCGATAGCGTCATCAAGGGTGTCAACGATAGTGGCGTTGCCGATCACGTCGCTGGCGCCTGCGGCCAGGGCAATCGCCTGCGAATCAGGTTTTATCAGCGGGTTAACCAGATAAAGGTTGGTTAACCCCATGGTTTTCATGGCTCGAGCGGTCGAGCCCATGTTACCGGTATGGGAGGTTTCTACCAGAACAATGCGGATGTTGTGCAGCATACAAACTCTGAGCGTAGCGGAAAATCACAGCATCTTAACACAGCCATAGGCATTTTGCCGAACAGCTGCTATACTTCGCGCCGTTTCCTGTTCTTTAACATCCTAGTTGGAAGATACCCATGCATCCGATGCTGACTATCGCCGTGCGCGCTGCGCGCAAGGCCGGTAACCTGATTGCCAAAAACTACGAAACCCCGGACGCTGTAGAAGCGACCCAGAAAGGGACCAATGACTTTGTCACTAACGTCGATCGCGATGCAGAGCATCTGATCATCGACGTGATCCGCAAGTCTTATCCGCAACACACTATTATTACCGAAGAACGCGGTGAGCTGGTCGGCGAAGATCAGGATGTACAATGGGTGATCGATCCACTGGATGGCACCTCAAACTTCATTAAACGTTTCCCACACTTCTCCGTTTCCATCGCCGTACGCATCAAAGGCCGTACTGAAGTGGCCGTGGTTTACGATCCAATGCGCAACGAACTCTTTACCGCTGCCCGCGGCCAAGGCGCACAGCTCAACGGCTACCGCCTGCGCGGCACCAATGCCAAAGATCTGGATGGCACCATCCTGGCAACCGGCTTCCCATTCAAGGTTAAACAGCACGCAACCCCTTACATCAACGTGGTTGGCAAACTGTTCACTCAGTGTGCAGACTTCCGTCGCACCGGCTCCGCCGCGCTGGACCTGGCCTATGTGGCCGCCGGCCGCGTTGACGGTTTCTTCGAGATTGGTCTGAAGCCGTGGGACTTTGCTGCCGGCGAACTGCTGGTACGCGAATCTGGCGGTCTGGTGACCGACTTTGTTGGCGGCCATAACCACTTCAGCTCCGGCAACGTGGTTGCAGGTAACCCGCGCGTAGTGAAAGCCATGCTTTCTACCATGCGTGAAGAACTGAGCGAAGCGCTGAAGCGTTAATATCGCGAAGTGAGTGAATAAAGAAAAAGCGCTGCAATTTATTGCAGCGCTTTTTTTATGCCTTTCAGCGGGAGAAAGGCCGGATACCGCCACCGAACTCCGGCTGAGCGCTGGCATACAGCAGCAATCCGGCGAACAGCAGAATCAAGCCACCGGCCAATGCCAGCGATCCCCAGGCAACGGCGCTCCAGGCGGCCGGCGCGCGCGAACGGCTGAGGCGCACCGCCAACCGGCGGCTGTAATGCACCAGCAAGGCCAACAATGAAATGGTCAGCGACGTGCCAAGCGCCATCGCCAACGCGGAAATAACGCCCCAGGTGAATACGCCAATCACCTTGGAAAACAGCAGCACCAGTATCGCCCCCGAACAGGGGCGCATGCCCATCGCCAGCACGATGGCGGTTTGCGTACGCCAGTCACTGCCCGCCTGTAATTCGCTGTCGCTCGGCAAATGGCGGTGCCCGCAGCCGCAGTGTTCGCTGTGAACATGATGAGTCGGCAGCGGTTGCAGGCTATTGATGCGCAGCGCCGGTGACGGACGTAGCGCTTTCACCGCGTAATACAGGCGTTTCAGCGCCCGCCAGCTCAGCAGCACGCCCAGCAGCATGACCAAAATAAAACTGCCCTTCTCCAGCCAGAAACTGCTCTGATGCAGTTGGCGGGAGGATAATTGCAGTACCACCAGCATCAGAGTCACCAACGCGATAGCCACCAGCCCTTGAACCAGCGACGCGGCAAAGGTCAGTTTCAGGCTGCTTTTCAGCCGCGCCGGGTGGGTGGCCAGATAGGTGGCGATCACCACCTTGCCGTGACCGGGGCCAAGTGCATGCAGCACGCCATAGCTCAGGCTAAACAGCGTCAACGCCAGCCCGGCCTGCTGGGGGGCGGCTTTTACCTGCTGCAACAGACCGGCCAATTGTTGATGCAGCCCCTTCTGCCACACCACGCTTTGCATCAGCAGCTGCGGCCAGTAGTGCCACGCCACTTGAGCGGCCAACGCCAGCAACAGCGCAAACAGCAGCAGCGGCCACAGGCTGAAGGCCCAGTGCCGCTTACGCGCAGTGTTCTGGCTGAGATTTATTGACATTGCAAAGTGACCCGCTGCGCGAACTGTTGCCCCAGCGCCATATCTTCGCTGGGTGCATCGTTCTTATCGAGGGACAATGCGTAAGCCTGCAAGGAGGAATCCGGCTTCGGCGTCATCAGGCTGAACTTGCACTGTGGCGCCATTTCCGGCGGCAGATGCAGCGCCGTTTGGTCTTTGTAAGTCATATCGACAAAATAGGTGGGATCGTAGGTGGAGATTTCAAACGGCTTGCCTGCCAGCGGCTGCGGTTCGGCCAGCGGCAACACAAACTCCAGCACCGCCTGATGCCCCTGACGTGACAAGTGGTATTCGGTCGGCAGATTCAGGTATTTCACCGGCTTGCCGTCGCGATACACGTCGGTGAAATAGTGCTGACCGAGCACGTTGGCCATCACTTCCGCCGCCAGCTTTTTCCACACTTCCGAGTCGCTTTTCGCGTTCTGCGCATCGTACAGCAGATCCGCCGAGGTGATTTCATCCATTACCCAAACCATTTTCAAGCCGACCAACTTTTGATCTTTCGCCACGAAGGTGGTGTTCATATCAATGAAGCTGTGCGGGTGTGCAACAACGCCGGCGCTGAACAACGCTAAAAAACCGGCCACAATAAAACGTAACTTCATCATCAAACGATACTCATTATTGTTATAAAGTAACATTAACCAACCTTCAACCACCGTTAATCGGCACAATAATTGTGACGAAAGTGGTAAGCCGAAATAAAACCGGGTGCCGAAGCCGCGCCGCAGCACAGCCTTTTGCTATGCTTATTCATAATTTAAACGTTACCTGCCAGAAGGTGATATGAGCCTGGACACTGCTCCTGTGCCTGAGCTCTCCGGTCAACAACGGCGCTGTCATCTGTTATTGATGCTGTATGCGCCGGTGCCCGCTGTACAACTGGAGACTATCAGCCAAATCAACGGCGTCGACCACCCTACTGCCCGGCAAGATATAGCCGAGGTTGCCAGTGAAATCCAGCGTTTCCACCATCTGGAGCTCGTCGGCAATTCCGACGAAGGTTACCGGCTCAAGGGAAGCGCGCTCAACCAACGCCTCTGCCTGCTCCACTGGTTGCGCAGAGCCCTGCGCTGTAGTCCGGTGTTTATTGACCAACATTTTGCCCCCTGGCTGCACCAGGCGCTGGCGGTAAACTCCGCTCCCTCGCCGCAGTTGGAAAGTTACATCAACAGTTGTGAACCGTTGCTCAACCGTACCCTCGATCAACGCGATCGCCAATTTCTGCAGCACTACCTGTGTTACTGCGCCTGGGAAGCCCAGCGCCAACGGCACCCGGTATTCACCCCCGCGCAACGAGAGTGGCTGCATCAGAAACCGGAACATCAGGCAGCCAGCTTGCTGCATCAATCGCTGAACCAGCTTTTCGCCCTGCAGCCCAAGGCCAGCGAAAGCGACTTTCTGGTACTGATGTTCACCATGCTGAAAAACCACAGCTACCACAGCAACGACTCTGAGGAAGATCTGCGGTTAATGAGAGCGATTGAAAAGATGGTCGAGCGCTTCCAGCAGATTTCCGGCATGACCTTCAGCAGTAAAGAGGATTTGATCAGCCAGCTGTTCGCCCATCTGGCGCCTGCGGTCGAGCGCTGTCGTTTTGACATCGGCATCGACAACCTGCTGCTGGAAGAAGTGGTACGCAAGTACCCGCGTCTGATGCGCACCACTCAGGACGCGCTGGCGCCGCTCGAACAGGAATATGAAATTCGTTTTTCCAGTGAGGAAGCGGGGTTGGTGGCCATCAGTTTCGGCGCCTGGCTGATGCAGGGTAATGCGCTGCAGGAAAAGCAGGTGTTGTTACTGACGCTGGACAACCCGCAGTTGGAAGAGGAAGTGGAATATCAGATCCGCGAATTAACGCTGTTGCCATTAAATATCAAGTATCTGCCGCTGCGCGATTACCTGCGCTCCGGCGCGCCGCAGGGTATCACGCTGGTGATCAGCCCTTATGCGGCGGTACACAGTGAACCGCAACCGCCGCTGATTTATACCGAATTGCCGTTAGAACGCCAGCAGCGCAAAGCCATCCGCGCGCTGCTGGAAACGACTTAACGGTTGCCGCTGACCGCAACGGCCGGCGGGCGAATAAACAACGCCGGCACCGCCACCGCCGCCATCACCCAGAATACCCCGCCCTGCAGATGTTCAAACAGGAAGCCGGCAATCACCGTCATAATCGCAATACCGCCCCCCATCGCCAGCGCCGAGTAAATCGCCTGCAACCGGATCACCTCCGGCCCTTTGCGTGCAGCGATAAAACGCATCGCCGCCAGATGGCAAACGGTAAAGGTGCCGCAATGCAGGATCTGGATCACCAGCAGCCAGCCCAGTTCGGTGCTGTAAGCCATCAGGCTCCAGCGCAGCACCCCGCAGCAGGCGGAAAGCAACAGCAGATTGCGCGCATTCCAGCGGCGGAACAGGAAATTGCTGCTGGCGAAAATAATGACTTCCGCCACCACGCCCAGCGACCACAGATAACCAATCGTCGAAGCCGAGTAGCCGGCCTCCTGCCAGTAGATAGAGCCAAAGCTGTAATAGCCGGCATGCGCGCCCTGCAGCAACGTAACGCACAACAGGAAACGCCAGACCGGCCCTTCCTTGAGCATTTCACGCAATGAGCGGTCTGGCCCGCTTTGGGTACGCGTCTCCCCCTGCGGCATCACGCTCGGTTTCAGCATCATGCCCAACAGCATCGCCAGCACGCTGAGGATCAAGCTGTAAAGAATGGCGTTATGGCCCCAAACCGACACCATTTGCCCGGTCAGCGCCGAACCGATCACAAACGCCAGCGAACCCCACAGCCTGACATGGCCGTAGTCCATGGTGATTTGTTTTTGCCAGGTGGCGGCCAACGCGTCGGTCAAGGGTACCAACGGCGAGAAGAACAGGTTGAAGCCGGCAATCACCAGCATCAGCCAACCCCAGCCGTTGCCGAAGCAGAACCCCACGGCGAAGGCCAACGTCAGCAACGCCAACAGGCGAAGCGCCGTCACCAGATGGGAAGGATCTTTAACCCGGGGAGCGATCAGCAAACTGCCGAGGAAACGCGCAACCAAACCGGCACCGAGCAGCAGACCAATGGTTTCAGGCGCGATGCCTTCGCCTTTCAGCCAAACGCCCCAAAACGGTAAGAAGATGCCATAAGAAAAGAAGTAGGTGAAATAACTGAGAGCGAGCCAACGCGTTGATTGCAGAACCATGATCCCTCCGGTGTGTAGGCGATACTTTGACAGAGCTCACACTCGCGAGCAACGCTCATTCACGATCAAGGGGATAGAGTGCTAAGCAGTTCACAGTTTGCCGGTACAGGCATAAAAAAACCCGCCGAAGCGGGTTTTTAAAGAGAAAGCAGAATTATGCGTAGACCGGCAGGCGGGCGCAGATCTCCAGCACTTTCTTCTTGGTGCGTTCGATGGTGGCTTCATCGTTGATGTTGTCCAGCACGTCGCAGATCCAACCGGCCAACTCAGTCACTTCAGCAGTTTTGAAGCCACGGCGGGTCACAGCCGGCGTACCGATACGTATGCCAGAGGTAACGAACGGGCTCTTCGGATCGTTCGGCACGCTGTTTTTGTTCACGGTGATATTGGCGCGGCCCAGGGCTGCGTCAGCTTCTTTACCGGTCAGGTTTTTGTCAACCAGGTCCAGCAGGAACAGGTGGTTATGAGTACCGCCGGAGACCACTTTGTAGCCGCGCTCCAGGAACACCTTCACCATCGCTTTGGCGTTATCGGCGACTTGCTGCTGGTAAACCTTGAACTCAGGCTCCATCGCTTCTTTCAGCGCTACCGCTTTACCGGCAATCACATGCATCAGCGGGCCGCCCTGGCCGCCAGGGAATACGGCGGAGTTCAGCTTCTTGTACAGATCTTCATCACCGCCCTTCGCCAGGATCAAGCCGCCACGCGGACCCGCCAGGGTTTTGTGGGTGGTGGTGGTGACGATGTGCGCGTGCGGAACCGGGTTCGGATAAACGCCGGCGGCGATCAGGCCCGCAACGTGCGCCATGTCAACGAACAGGTAAGCACCGATGCTGTCTGCGATTTCACGCATTTTTGCCCAGTCAACCAGACCGGAGAAGGCTGAGAAGCCGCCGATGATCATTTTTGGTTTGTGGGTCTGCGCTTGCTTGGCCAGATCGTCGTAGTCGATTTCGCCTTTTTCGTTGATGCCGTAAGGCACCACGTTGTACAGCTTGCCGGACAGGTTGACCGGTGAACCGTGGGTCAGGTGGCCGCCGTGCGCCAGGTTCATGCCCAGAATGGTGTCGCCCGGCTGCAGCAGCGCGGTGTAGACGGCGAAGTTAGCCTGGGAGCCGGAGTGCGGCTGAACGTTGGCGTAATCTGCGCCAAACAGCTCTTTAGCACGGTCGATGGCCAATTGCTCAACGATATCCACGTATTCGCAGCCGCCGTAATAACGCTTGCCCGGATAGCCTTCAGCGTATTTGTTGGTCAACTGGGAACCCTGAGCCTGCATTACGCGTGGGCTGGTGTAGTTCTCAGACGCAATCAGTTCAATGTGCTCTTCCTGACGCACGACTTCTTGCTCCATTGCACGCCACAGTTCGGCATCATAATCGGCAATGTTCATTTCACGCTTTAACATCCGGCATCTCCTGACTTAAATCGGCTAACTAAAAAATCACCAAATAACTACCCGGTTGGGTTCTGGGCAACAGTGTAAACTGTTTTCCCCTACCGAGGATAGGTCTTGACAGAGGTTTTTACGCAAACGATTGGCATGACGCGCTGCAAGGCTTTGATCCGATAAATCACGCCATCCGGCAACGGATTTTTACTCATGCTGAGAATGCGTTTTTTTCATGTTCTGTGAGCGGGATCGTCGCTTAACAACGCCGCAACAAGAATAAGGGTATTTACAGCCCCGGCGGAAATCGCTAGTATTTGCGCAAATCTAAAGATGCATTTAACATGCATCTTTATGAGTATTCCAATAATTGAAGTCAAAGGAGCGCTACCATGCTGGATAGCCAAACCATCGCCACCGTAAAATCCACGATTCCCCTGCTGGCTGCAACCGGGCCTAAACTGACCGCTCATTTCTACGATCGCATGTTCGAACACAATCCTGAGTTGAAAGATGTTTTCAACATGAATAACCAGCGCAACGGCGATCAACGCCAGGCGTTGTTCGATGCGATCTGCGCCTACGCCGCCAATATCGAAAATCTGGCGGCGTTGCTGCCGGCGGTAGAGCGTATTGCCCAGAAACACACCAGCCTGAATATCCAGCCGGAGCAGTATCAAATTGTCGGCGGCCACCTGCTGGCGACGCTGGACGAAATGTTCAGCCCAGGCCAGGAAGTACTGGATGCCTGGGGCAAGGCCTACGGCGTATTGGCGAACGTGTTTATCCAGCGTGAAGGCCAGATTTATCAGGAAAGTGAAAACGCGAATGGCGGCTGGCGCGAACGGCGCGCTTTCCGCATTGTCAAAAAGCAGCCGCAAAGCGATGTGATTTGCAGCTTCGTGCTGGCGCCGGTAGACGGCGGCCGCGTGATTGACTTCAAGCCGGGGCAATATCTGGCGGTCTATATCAATCACGACAGCATGGAAAATCAGGAAATCCGCCAATACTCACTGACCACCGCGCCGAACGGCGAATACTACCGCATCGCGGTGAAGCGTGAAGATCAAGGTAAGGTCTCGAATTTCCTGCACCAGCAGGCCAAAGAGGGCGATGTGCTTTATCTGGCGCCGCCGCACGGGGATTTCTTCCTTGACGTGCAGCCAACCACCCCGCTAGCCCTGATCTCCGCCGGCGTAGGCCAAACGCCCATGCTCGGCATGCTCAATACCCTGCACGACAGTCAACATCAGGCGAAAGTGCACTGGTTGCATGCAGCGGAAAACGGCAACGTTCACGCCTTTGCAGATGAAGTGGCGGATATCGCCAGCCGCATGCCAAACCTGAGCCGTCACGTCTGGTACCGCGAGCCGGGCACCGACGACGTGGAAGGCCGCGATTATCAGAGCCGCGGGTTGATGGACCTCAGCGCACTGCGCGAAACGCTCGACGATCCACAGATGCATTATTACTTCTGCGGCCCAGTGCCGTTTATGCAGCATGTTGGCAAACAGCTGCTGGAAATGGGCGTGAACGCCGATCGCATCCATTACGAATGCTTCGGCCCGCATAAGGTACTGTAATCAAACGGGGCGCGGTCTGTGAACAGCACCGCGCCCCGCCGTTATGTTGGATCAGATAGCTTCTTCGTCCTGTTCGCCGGTACGAATACGCACCACGCGCGCCACGTCGAAGACGAAGATTTTACCGTCGCCGATTTTACCGGTTTGCGCGGTTTGCATGATGGTTTCCACGCAGGTATCGACGATATCGTCGGCCACGACAATCTCAATTTTCACCTTCGGCAGAAAATCGACCATGTACTCCGCGCCACGGTACAGCTCGGTGTGGCCTTTCTGGCGGCCAAAGCCTTTCACTTCGGTCACGGTCATACCGGTAATGCCGACTTCGGCCAGAGCCTCGCGGACGTCATCCAGTTTGAACGGCTTGATAATCGCGTCAATTTTTTTCATCTTCTTTCCTTAATTACCAAAATTACCAATTTTTTCGGCCAAAGCCGGATGTGATTGGGTAGCGGCGGTCTTTGCCGAAATTGCGGGCGGTAATACGCGGCCCGACTGCGGCCTGACGCCGCTTGTATTCGTTGATATCCACCAGGCGGATAACCTTGCGCACGATCGCCTCGTCGAAGCCTTCTGCCACCAGATCGGCAACCGACTTATCACGTTCGACGTAACCTTCCAGAATCGCATCCAGAATGTCGTACGGCGGCAGGCTGTCCTGATCGACCTGATCCGGCGCCAGCTCGGCGGACGGCGGACGATCGATAACGCGCTGCGGGATCACGTAGGAGACGGTATTGCGGTATTCGGACAGTTTGAACACCAGCGTTTTCGGCACATCCTTCAGTACGTCAAAGCCACCGGCCATATCACCATACAGCGTGGCGTAGCCCACGGCCATCTCGCTTTTGTTACCGGTGGTCAGCACGATGCTGCGGCGCTTGTTGGACAATGCCATCAGCACCACACCGCGGCAGCGCGCCTGCAGGTTTTCTTCAGTGGTGTCGCGTTCGGTACCGGCAAACATCGGCGTCAGCTGGCCCATAAAGGCGTCGAACATCGGTTCGATGGAGACGATATCGAACTCGACACCGAGAATTTCAGCCTCTTCCTTGGCGTCGGCGATGCTGATATCCGCGGTGTAGCGGAACGGCATCATCAGCGCCTGGACCTTGTCTTTACCCAGAGCATCGACGGCAATCGCCAGCGTCAGCGCCGAGTCGATACCGCCAGACAGCCCCAACACCGCGCCCTTGAAACCGTTTTTGGTCACGTAATCGCGCACCGCCAGCACCAGCGCTTCATAGACCTGCGCCAGTTGCGGCAACTCGGCGGCCGGTGCGGTCATCGGCACCACGTCCAGTTCGTTGAACCTCAACAGCGTCACCTGCTCGGCAAACGCCGCCAGGCGGTGGGTCATGTTACCGGCCGCGTCGAACACCTTCGAGCAACCGTCAAAAATCAATTCATCCTGCCCGCCGATCTGGTTCAGATACACCAGCGGCAGGTGGGTGCGCTGACAATGGCCGGCCATCAGCGTCTTGCGGATATACGGCTTCTCGCGATTGTACGGCGAGGCGTTGATCGACAAAATCATTTCGGCGCCGGCGGCCTTGGCAGCATCGACCGGTTCGGGGAACCACAGGTCTTCGCAAATCAGCAGGCCCAGACGATAGCCTTTCAGGTTCACCACGCAGGTTTCGTTGCCGGCGTGGAAGTAGCGTTTCTCATCGAAGACGCCGTAGTTCGGCAACTGTTGCTTGAAATAGCGCGCCAACAGTTGCCCTTCAGAGAACAGCGACAACGCGTTATACAGCTTGTCGCCTTCGCGCCACGGGTGGCCAACCAGGATCGCCACATCGGTGGACGCCTGCTGCAGGCGATGAAGCTGCGCGTCGCAACGTTGGTAGAAATCGTCGCGATACAGCAGGTCTTCCGGCGGGTAACCGGACAGCGCCAGCTCGGTGAACATGACCAGATCGGCTCCCGCCTTCTGCTGCTCTTGCACGGTTTGCAACATGCGTTCGGTGTTGCCTTCAATGTCACCGACCAGCAAATTCAGCTGGGCCAATGCGATGGAAAGTGATCTGCTCATTGTTTAGGATCCTGCTTAATACGTTCCATGGTTCTCTACGCCCGGTCATGCCACGACAAAGAGAACGGAGTGTAAATCATTCCGCCACGTTTGTTGAGAACCTGCGCGCGCAGGCCATGGCGGAAAATATCATTCTTTAAAATCGTTGGCGTCCAGCTCGTGGCGCGACAGCAATTTATAAAACTCGGTACGGTTGCGCCCCGCCATGCGTGCGGCCTGGGTTACGTTACCCTTGGTGATCTGCAACAGCTTGCGCAGATAGTGCAATTCAAACTGATTGCGCGCCTCGACGAAGGTCGGCAACGCGGTATTTTCCCCTTCCAGCGCCTGCTCCACCAGCGCTTCGCTGATCACCGGCGCAGACGTCAGCGCCACGCACTGCTCGATCACGTTCACCAGTTGGCGCACGTTGCCCGGCCAGGTGGCGGTCACCAGGCGCTTCATGGCGTCGGAAGAGAAGCTGCGGACAAACGGCTTGTGGCGCTTGGCGGATTCACGCAGCAGATGGTTGGCCAGCAGCGGAATATCTTCAGCCCGTTCATTCAGCGCAGGGATCTTCAGGTTCACCACGTTCAGGCGGTAGTAGAGATCTTCGCGGAACTCGTTTTTCGCCATCGCCTTTTGCAGGTCACGGTGGGTGGCGGAAATAATGCGCACGTCGATGTCCAGATCGCGGTTGCTGCCCAGCGGGCGCACCTTGCGCTCCTGCAGCACGCGCAGCAGTTTAACCTGCAACGACAGCGGCATATCGCCGATCTCATCGAGGAACAGCGTGCCGCCCGCCGCCGCCTGGAACAGCCCTTCACGGCTGCTGACCGCACCGGTAAACGCCCCTTTGGCGTGACCGAACAGCTCAGACTCCAGCAGTTGTTCCGGCAAGGCGCCGCAGTTAATGGCGATAAACGCCTTTTTGCCGCGCGGGCTGGCACCGTGGATCGCCTGGGCCAACACTTCTTTACCGGTGCCGCTGTGGCCATTGATCAGCACGCTGACGTCGGACTGCGCCACCATTTTCGCCTGCTCCAGCAGGCGCAGCATAATCGGGCTGCGGGTGACGATATCTTCGCGCCAGCTGTCGTCACCGGCCGGCAGCGAAAGCGACAGCGCTTCATCTATGGCCTTGTACAGCGCATCGCGATCCACCGGTTTGGTGAGGAAGCTGAACACGCCCTGCTGAGTGGCGGCTACCGCATCCGGGATCGAACCATGGGCGGTGAGGATGATGACCGGCATGCCAGGCTGGTGCTTTTGAATTTCGGCAAACAGCGCCATGCCGTCCATTTCGTCCATCCGCAGATCGCTGATTACCAGATCAATCTGTTCACGCCCCAACAGGCGCAGCGCTTCCTGGCCGCTTTCGGCGGTGGTGACATGAAAACCTTCGCTGGTCAGGCGCATACCCAACAGCTTGAGCAAGCTGGGATCGTCGTCAACCAATAACAGATTGGCCGGTTTGCGTGCTGTCATCGCGCGTGAGACTCCTTGTTAGCGGGGGGCGGCGCGTAGGTATCTTCCGGATCCACCGGCAGGGCGGTGCCCTTTTCCGGTTCGGCTTCCGGCTCTGCGGCCTTGGCCGACGCGGCATTTTTATCTGCGGCGTCGGTTTTTTGCTGTGTCGCGCCGTTATCCGGGATTTCGCCCTGTAACTGCTTGCGCGAGGAGAGCTGACGTTCGATATCGGTCAAATTCTCCAGCTTGCGCGAAGTATCCTGTAACTGGGCCTGCAAGCGGATCTGGCTCTGGCGCAGCGCATCTATCTGGCCGTCCGAACTTTCCTGCAGGTGCTGATAACGCGCCTTTTCATCGAACAAGGTGATCTGCAGAACCTGCTGCTGACGCCACAGTTGCAGCAACGGGCGCAAGGAGCTTGGGAACGCCAGGCGGTAACTGTTCAGACGATCGATCATCTGGCGGCGTTCGCCCGACGTCGGCTCGGCGCTACCCAGCAGAATACTTTGCTTGAAAATACCGTCCCAGCTGTCGCCAGGCAGGGTTTTCGCCAGCGAGCGCGCCTGGGTCGACCCTACGCGATCGGCGCAATCCATCGCGCGCAGCCAGTAAAGTGAATTATTCAACGCGTCTTTGTCGTCGAGCTGCCACAGGGTATCGCAGGCTGCGATGCGGTAATCCACCACTTTGGTGTCCGGGATCGCTTCTTGCTGCTGCTGACTCAGGCCGCTGCTGACCGCACGATCGACGCAGCCTGCCAGCAAAAACGGCATGCAAAGAACGCTGCCTAAAAAGGAAAGACGACGCTTGCCGAGTGGCGCGCTCTGCGTGGCACGCGGTGAACGTTCGGTCTGCAATAGACGAAGGCGTTTAGACCATGTGTACATTATTTATTCATTCTCGGCGGTTAATGGCAATTCAATGCGGAAGCAGACGTCTGCGCCGGCGACTTCGACCAGCTGCAATTCACCGCGCATCCGGCGGATACAATCCTGAGCGATGCTCAACCCCAGACCGCTTCCTTTTACCGCCCCTTTTCGCTGGTGGCTACCCTGGAAAAAAGGCTCAAAAATCATGGTTTGCTCGGCCTCGGGGATTGGCGTGCCGCTGTTGGCGACATCAATCTGCACCCGTTGCCCAACCTGACGGCTGCGAATCCAAATGTTACCGGATTCCTTGCCGTAGTGCACCGCATTGGAGTAGAGATTATCCAGCACGCGCATTAAAAGCGTAGGCTCTGCCCAGCAGATTTCCGCATCCAATGTGATCTCGGTGCGGATCATTTTCGCCCTGGCCGGCAAACTGTGCGCAGCGACCACCAACTCGACCATATCGCGCAGTTCAACATTCTCATGTTCCGCCGGGCCATCGGCCAGTTTACGGTTGTAATCCAGCAGTTGCTCTATCAGCAGTTGCAGGTGGCGGCTGCTGTTATCGAGAATAGTCACGACTTCTTTCTGATCGGAGGTCAGCGGGCCGGCCACTTCGTCTGCCAACAGTTCAGTCCCCTCGCGCATGCTGGCCAACGGCGTCTTCAATTCATGCGAGATATGGCGCAGGAACTCATGCCGCTGCGACTCCAGCCACGCCAGGCGCTCACTCAGCCAGATGATGCGTTGCGCCAACGAACGCAGCTCACGCGGGCCTTTAAACGACTCGGTGCTGCCCAGCGCCCGCCCTTCCCCCAGACGGTTGATCATGCGCTCCACCGCTTTCACCGGGCCGATAATCATGCGGGTGAAAAGCACCACCAGCAGCACGCTGACCAGAAACAACATCAGCGCCTGCCAGCCGAAGAACTGGCCACGTTCGGCAATCGCCTGCTGCAACTGCTGCCCGCGCGAGAACACTACGGCGCGCGTAGCTTGCACCATCTCGGCGTTGGAACGCGAGAAAGACTCCAGCAGCGTCGATGCCTGTTTGTCCGGCCCGCTGCTCTGGCATTTAATCGCAGCGAGCTGGGTCAGCAGGCTGCGCAACGTTTGATAATAGCGTTCATCCGGCAGGATCGGCGCATGGGCGTCCAGCATCTGCGAATACTGCTTACGTTGATTTTGGTACAGCCGCTCCAGGGTGGGATCTACCAGCACGCAATACTGACGATAGCTGCGCTCCATCTCCAGCGCCACGCTGGTCATCGCCTCGCTGCGCCGCGCATCCACCAGCGTGGTGCGGTTGATATCCGCCGCCTGCGCGCTGAGATGATCCAGGCTTTGATAAGCCTGATAAGCCAGCACCAGCAGCGGCAGCAGCACCAGCAGAAACGCCATCAGGACCAACTGACGCAGCGAGCGGGGGAATAAACGCCATCTTTTCAACGAAATCATCTCATTGTCTCTCATCTGCTTCGATGCTAACCGAGTCACCGGTGAGAGGAAAGCCCGGCGTTCAGCGGAGCGTCAGGAAAATAGGGGGAATCGAGCTGTGAGGATGAGGAGTTTGTGTTTGGACCTATCGTCTATACCCAAAATAATTGGAGTTGCGTCAAGGCGACAAGCTTGTAAGTCCCCAGGAGCTTACTCAAGTAAGTGACTGGGGCGCACAAGCGCAGTCAACACAGATGCAACTTCAAGTATGAAGGGTATTTGACGCTGGGGCAGGACTGCCCCATCGCAAGAAAGTGTGGATGCCCTTGAATCTCGTCCCCAGGGTGATGTAGCACAAGGCTGGCATCGAACAGGACGAATAGCATCCATAAGTATCCGGGATTGATGAACACTCATCACAGTTGGATACAGGCGGTGCCTCACTCCACGTGTCGCCCGATGCTTGATAAAGCCGCTTGCGCGTCTGTTATCGGTTTGGTTGGACGATAGGCACCATTTCTTAGGCATCATTCGGAGGCTTATGAGGCAAACTTCCGTCTAAATACGGGGCCATCATAAAAAGTTGAATGAGCAACTGAGGATAATAATGCACTTTGCGTGCCAACTTTTCAACACATTTATTAACACAATGAATACATTGAAAAATAAATTAAAATACAGTCTATAAGTTCAAATTAACCCATTATGGGTCGATTAAAAAATAGCCACCTTGTCGCCAAAAACCGACAACTTAAGCCAATTAATTTTTCATCATTATAAATCAATGAGTTAAATGTCTCTTTTTAGAGACATGGAAAAGGTTCTCTGTCGCAAAATGCAGACAGCGGCAAACCGGCACGGGCGCAATAAGTAAAAAGGGACGCAATCTCTTGCGCCCCTTTCGTTACCGCGTGGTAACCGCTTAGCCCAGTTGCTTGCGGGCGTTGCGGAACATGCGCATCCACGGGCTGTCTTCGCCCCACTCTTCCGGGTGCCATGAGTTGCTCACGGTACGGAATACACGTTCCGGGTGCGGCATCATCACCGTCGCACGGCCGTTGCTGCTGGTCACTGCGGTGATGCCGTTTGGCGAACCGTTAGGGTTGGCTGGATAGGTTTCCGTTACCTGACCGGCATTGTCCACAAAGCGCAATGCCACCAGGCCACTGCTTTCCAGCGCCGCCAGGTGTGCGGCATCACGCACTTCAACGTGCCCTTCGCCGTGGGATACGGCGATCGGCATGCGTGAGCCGGTCATGCCCTGCATGAACAACGACGGGCTGGCCGCCACTTCCACCAGGCTGAAACGCGCTTCAAAACGATCCGACAGGTTACGTACGAAACGCGGCCAGTGTTCGGCACCCGGGATCAGATCGCGCAGGTTCGACATCATCTGGCAACCGTTGCACACGCCCAATGCCAGGGTCTGCGGACGGTGGAAGAAGGATTCGAATTCGTCACGAACGCGGTCGTTGAACAGAATCGACTTCGCCCAGCCTTCACCGGCGCCCAGTACATCGCCGTAAGAGAAACCGCCGCAGGCAACCAACGTATGGAAGTCCTGCAGATCGCGACGCCCTTCCAGCAGATCGCTCATATGAACGTCTACCGCATCGAAGCCGGCGCGGTGGAAGGCGGCAGCCATCTCAACGTGGGAGTTGACGCCCTGCTCGCGCAACACCGCCACTTTAGGGCGTGCGCCCTTGGCAATGTAAGGCGCGGCAATGTCTTCTTCCGGCGCAAAGGTCAGCTTGACGTTCAGGCCCGGGTCGCGGTCGTCCTGTTTGGCCTGGTGCTCCTGATCGGCGCATTCCGGGTTATCGCGCAGGCGTTGCATCTGCCAGGTGGTTTCCGCCCACCAGGTGCGCAAGGTCGCGCGGCTTTGGCTGTACAGCGCTTTGTCGCCCTGAGTAATCACAAAGCGATCGCCGGCCTGCACGCTGCCGATGTGATGCACATTGTCCGTCAGGCCGTGTTGAGCAAAGACCTGTTGCACCGCTTCAAGCCGGTCGGCCGTGACCTGAATCACCGCGCCCAGCTCTTCGTTGAACAGCGCTGCCAGCGCGTCGTCGCCCAGCCCTTTGATATCCACGTTCACGCCGCAGTGGCCGGCAAACGCCATTTCCGCCAGCGTAACCAGCAGGCCGCCGTCGGAACGGTCGTGGTAAGCCAGCAGCGCGCGATCGGCCACCAGTTGCTGCATGGCGTTGAAGAAGCCTGCCAGCTGTTCTACATTGCGCACGTCGGCCGGCTTGTCGCCCAGTTGGCGGTAAACCTGCGCCAGTGCGGTAGCGCCCAGTGCGTTACGGCCGTTGCCCAGGTCGATCAGCAACAGCGCACTCTCGCCCTTATCGGTACGCAATTGCGGCGTCACGGTGTGGCGAACGTCTTCCACGCGGGCAAAACCGGTGATCACCAGCGACAGCGGCGACGTCATTTCGCGCTGCTCTTCGCCTTCCTGCCAGCGGGTTTTCATCGACATCGAGTCTTTGCCCACCGGAATGGTGATGCCCAGCGCCGGGCAAAGCTCTTCGCCCACCGCTTTCACCGCTGCATACAGGCCGGCGTCTTCACCCGGGTGACCGGCTGCCGCCATCCAGTTAGCGGAAAGCTTCACGCGCTTGAGCGAACCGATTTCGGTCGCGGCCAGGTTGGTCAAGGCTTCCCCTACCGCCAGGCGGCCGGAGGCGGCGAAGTCCAGCAAGGCTACCGGCGCACGCTCGCCGATCGACATCGCTTCACCATAGTAACTGTCCAGGCTGGCGGTGGTCACCGCGCAGTCGGCTACCGGGATCTGCCACGGGCCAACCATCTGGTCACGCGCCACCATGCCGGTTACGGTGCGGTCGCCGATAGTGATCAGGAAGGTTTTCTCTGCCACAGCAGGCAAATGCAGAACGCGTTTTACCGCATCCTCCAGGGTGATGTTCGCACGTTGGATCGGCTCGCCTTTGACCTGCAGACTGGTCACGTCACGCGTCATTTTCGGCGTTTTGCCCAGCAGCACGTCCAGCGGCATGTCGATCGGTTGATTGTCGAAATGGCTGTCGTTCAGCGTCAAATGTAGCTCTTCGGTGGCTTCGCCGATCACCGCATAAGGTGCGCGCTCACGGCGGCAAATTTCGTCAAACTGCGCCATCTGCGCCGGCGCAATTGCCATCACATAGCGTTCCTGCGATTCGTTGCACCACACTTCCAGCGGGCTCATGCCCGGCTCGTCGTTAAGGATATCGCGCAGTTCGAAACGGCCGCCGCGGCCACCGTCGCTGACCAGTTCCGGCATGGCGTTAGACAGGCCGCCGGCACCTACGTCGTGGATAAACAGAATCGGGTTTTGTTCGCCCAACTGCCAGCAGCGGTCGATCACTTCCTGACAGCGACGTTCCATTTCCGGGTTGTCGCGTTGTACCGAGGCGAAGTCCAGATCGGCATCGGACTGACCGGACGCCATGGAAGAAGCCGCACCGCCGCCCAGACCGATATTCATCGCCGGGCCGCCGAGCACAACCAGCTTGGCGCCCACGGTGATTTCACCCTTCTGCACATGATCGGCGCGGATGTTGCCGATACCGCCCGCCAACATGATGGGCTTGTGGTAGCCGCGCAGTTCGACGCCGTTATGGCTGTTGACCTGCTCTTCATAAGTACGGAAGTAGCCTACCAGCGCAGGACGACCGAATTCGTTGTTGAACGCCGCGCCGCCTAATGGGCCGTCGGTCATGATATCCAGTGCGGTCACGATGCGATCCGGTTTGCCGAAGTCCTGCTCCCACGGCTGTTCAAAGCCGGGAATACGCAGGTTGGAAACCGAGAAGCCCACCAGACCCGCCTTGGGCTTGGCCCCGCGGCCGGTGGCGCCTTCGTCGCGGATCTCGCCGCCGGAACCGGTAGCGGCACCCGGCCATGGGGAGATCGCCGTCGGGTGGTTATGGGTTTCCACCTTCATCAGGATATGCGCGTCTTCCTGATGGTAGTCATACTGGCCGTTTTCCGGCGCAGCAAAGAAACGGCCAACCTGAGAACCTTCCATGACCGCCGCGTTGTCTTTATAAGCAGACAGTACGTAATCCGGCGTCTGCTCGAAGGTGTTTTTGATCATTTTGAACAGCGACTTAGGTTGCTGTTCGCCGTCGATGATCCAGTCGGCGTTGAAAATCTTGTGGCGGCAGTGCTCGGAGTTGGCCTGCGCGAACATATAGAGTTCGATATCCGTCGGGTTGCGCCCCAGACCGGTAAAGGCATTCAGCAGATAGTCGATTTCATCCTGCGCCAGCGCCAGCCCCAGCTTGAGGTTGGCCTGTTCCAGCGCGCTGCGACCTTCGCCCAGCACGTCCACCGCCTGGTACGGCGCCGGTTGATGCTGAGCAAAAAGCTGTTCTGCCTGCTGCAGTTCGCCGAATACCGTTTCCATCATGCGATCGTGCAGCAACGCGGCAAGCTGTTGCCACTGCGCTTCGGTCAGCGTCGGCGCCTTGACGTAAAACGCCAGGCCGCGCTCCAGCCGCACCACTTGCTTCAAACCGCAGTTGTGGGCGATATCGCTGGCTTTGGAAGACCAGGGGGAAATGGTACCCGGACGCGGCGTCACCAACAGCAGGCGGCCTTCAGGGGCATGTTCGGCGAGAGAGGGGCCGTACTTGAGCAGGCGCGTGAGCTTGCCATGTTCTTCGGCACTTAGCGGTGCGTTAACATCGGCAAAGTGGACGTATTCGGCGTAGATATCACTGACCGGAAGTTGAGCGTCCTGACAGCGGGACAGCAGTTTGGTAATACGAAAAGCCGACAAAGCGGGCGAACCACGCAGTATTTCCATAATCAAAGTTCTCTCGTCTTCGAAGCAACTGACTTCAGCACTTCTTTGGGCGCAACAGGGGAAAACGCGCGCCATTATAGAGAATCTACGCCGCCGACGAAACCGTTTGCGCAGCTATTATTGATAAAAGCTGTTCGCCCCCTCGAATTGTCATAACGTGTCAATAAAGTTGCACGCTGGCGTTTTGTTGCGCAAAATGCTCCCGCACTGGTGATTTAACCATAAGAAAAGACTGACCTTCGGTCACCGGCGCACCCGTACCACCACTGGATAACTATTTGAAACGCCTAAAAATAAACTACATTCTCATCGGTGTTGTTACCTTGCTTCTGGCGCTCGCCCTGTGGCCCAATATTGCCTGGCGCGGTGGCCAGGGAGGGCAGCTCGAAGAGATCAAATCCCGTGGCGAGCTGCGTATCAGTACGCTGAACACGCCGCTAACCTATTTCACCACCAAACAGGGGCCGGGTGGGCTCGATTACGAGCTGGCGAAACGCTTCGCCAATTACTTGGGCGTGAAGCTGGTGGTGATCCCGCACAACAATATCAATGACCTGTTTGACGATCTGGACGATGACGACACCGACCTGCTGGCCGCAGGCCTGATCTACAACCAGGATCGCCTCAGCCGCGCACGCACCGGCCCGGCCTATTATTCCGTATCCCAGCAGTTGGTCTATCGCCTGGGCACCCCACGGCCAAAAACCTTTGCCGATATTAAAGGCAAGCTGGCGGTCGCCTCCGGTTCCGCGCACGTCAGCACGCTGAAACAGCTTAAGCAAAGTAAATTTCCGGACCTCAGTTGGGAAGCCTCCAGCGATCTGACCTCAAAAGAGCTGCTGGAACAGGTGGCCGACGGCAAACTGGACTATACCCTGGGCGATTCTGTGACTATCGCCCTGCTGCAGCGCATCCACCCGCAATTGGCGGTTGCGTTCGACGTCACCGATGAAGAACCGGTCACCTGGTATCTGAAGCGCGGCAACGACGACAGCCTGTATGCGGCGATGCTGGATTTCTATAGCCAGATGGTGGACGACGGCACGCTGGCGCGGCTGGAAGAGAAGTATCTCGGCCACGTCGGCAGTTTCGATTATGTCGATACCAGAACCTTCCTGTCGGCCATCGACTCGGTGCTGCCGACCTTCCGCTCGTTGTTTGAAAAATACGCCAATGAGATCGACTGGAAATTGCTGGCGGCCATCGCCTATCAGGAGTCGCACTGGAACCCGCAGGCAACCTCCCCCACCGGCGTACGCGGCCTGATGATGCTGACGCGGGCCACCGCCGACGGCCTGGGGGTCAACGATCGTCTGGATCCCGAGGAAAGCATTCAGGGCGGCGCACTTTACCTGCAAAGGTTAATGGCCAAGGTGCCCGACAGCGTGCCGGAAGACGAACGCATCTGGTTCTCGCTGGCGGCGTACAACATGGGGTGGGGCCATATGCTCGACGCCCGCAAGCTGACCAAAATGCAAAAAGGCAACCCGGACAGCTGGGTGGACGTCAAACAGCGCCTGCCGATGCTCAGCCAAAAACGTTATTACCCACAGCTGACCTACGGCTATGCGCGCGGACGCGAAGCTTATAACTACGTGGAAAACATTCGCCGCTATCAGGTCAGCCTGGTCGGCTATCTGCAAGAAAAAGAGAGGAAGGCGGCGCAGGAAGCGGCCGAACAGGAGGCGCTAGGGAAAGGCTATCCGGTCGTGATACCGGAACTGGCGCTTAACCACTAATTACTCCGGCTTATCCGCCGCACGTTGCGCCAGCTTAAGCGCTTTTTTCTGCTCACGGCGCAGGCGGAAAAAGTTGCTCAGCGTCGCGGCGCATTCGTCCGCCAGCACGCCTGAAGCGATCTCCACCTGATGGTTCATGCCGGGATGGCGCAAAATATCCACCAGCGACCCTGCCGCACCGGTTTTCACATCGGCCGCGCCGTACACCAGCCGACGAATGCGGCTGTGAACCATTGCGCCGGCGCACATCACGCACGGCTCCAGGGTGACATACAACGTGGCATTCAACAGGCGATAGTTCTGTAACACCGTTCCGCCCTGCCGCAGCGCCATGATCTCCGCATGCGCGGTAGGATCGTGACGGCCAATCGGCCGGTTCCAGCCTTCGCCAATCACCTGATTGTCCAGCACCAGCAGCGCACCCACCGGCACCTCGCCTTCTTCCTGAGCACGCTGGGCAAACAGCAACGCCTGGCGCATCCAGTATTCATCGTTATATTCAGTCATCGCATAATTCCTCGTGCGCTTTTGCGGCGGGCATTATACACAGTAGGTGCGCTGCATGCTGCGCCCGCGTTAACCGGGGTGAATATATTCGCCCCTGCCTGCCGTGAGCGGAGTCGAACGCTGCGGCTTGAAATGCAACGGGTATATACTGAACGAATAGCGATGTTATCAGGGATAAGAAACATGAAATTCAGCAAGAAGAACGCCGCCGTGGTACGCAAAGCCCTGAACGGCTGGGTCGGCGAAGGCGCGCTGACGGCGCAACAACAAGAACAGTTGTTGCAGCATGTGGAAGTACAGCCTTTCGACTGGCGGCGGCTGGCGCGTTATGCCTTTCTCGCCGCGCTGGCCTCGCTGATCATTGCCATCACCAGCCTGTTCGCCGACAGCGATCTGTTGGACTGGCTGAGCGGCTTGTTCCGCTTCGATGCGCCGGTTCGCATGGCGATGGTCGGCATACTGGCCGCGCTGGCCTATACCTGGGCCTTGCGCCGTCGTCGCCGTCATCCGGAAAAACGCTACGGTAATGAGGCCGCGCTGTTCATTGCCGTGATCTTCACTGCCTGCGCTCTGTGGCAAATGGGCGTCTGGCTGGACAACGGCAGTGGCCGGGTTTCATTGCTGCTGATATTCGCCGCTCTGCTTTACGGCGTGATTGGCTGGTTCAGCCGCTCCGGACTGGTGTGGTGGTTTGCCCTGTTGTCGCTCGGCAACGCCTTCGGCGCTGAAACCGGTTACCTTTCCGGCTGGGGCGCTTACTGGCTGGGCATGAGCTTCCCGATTCGCTTTATCGCCTTCGGCGCAGTCCTGATCGCCGCAGCATTGCTGCTGCAACCGCTGCTTGCACGGCGTGGGCTGGAGCGGGTTTCGCTGGCGATGGGGCTGCTGTATTTGTTTATCGCCCTGTGGCTGCTGTCGATCTTCGGCAATTATGGCGATCTTGACAGCTGGTATAGCGTGCGCCAGATCGAACTGTTCCACTGGAGCCTGCTGTTCGGCATCGCCGCCGCAGTGGTCATCTGGCTGGGGCTGAAACGTGATGACGCCATGCTGCGCGGATTCGGTCTGACCTTCCTGTGCATCAACCTTTATACCCGCTTCTTCGAGTTTTTCTGGGACAGCATGCCCAAGGCGATGTTCTTTGTGGTGCTCGGTCTGAGCCTGTGGGCGCTGGGGCACTATGCAGAGAAGATATGGCAACTGGGACGCAAGCCGCACGATCTGACCGATGATTAAGGCGTTATGGCCGCCGTCTTTCACGCTGCAATTCAAAAACCCGAGGGGATATAAACGGCAAAGGGCGGAAATCCGCCCCTTTGCTTACTCCAACTGCTGCAATTCCCCCAGCTTACTGACCCGCCAGCGGTGCTCGCAGAAATACAGCAGCGGGTTGTCCTGCTTGCTGTCACTGTAACCGCTGTACAACCTGAGCGGCGCGCCGAGACGCTGCTCCAGTTGCATCACTTTCTGGACGCCAAGACAGCGCATAGTCAACACCCAGCCGCCGTAACTGCGCACAATGCGGCTGCCGACCAGGCGCACCCGCGACAGGAAAGCGGAGTCCCGATAAACCTGCTCCACCAGCCGTTCCGGAGAACCTGTAATCAACCACACCTGTGCATCGTGCACATCGAGGTACTGACGCAGGCGCATTTGCACCACCGGAAACGCGGTCACCTTGTCGCGGAAATAGCTGACGAACTGCCGTTCCAGCGCCGTTAACCTGGCCTCCGACCGGCCAAAGGTGATCGACCACAGCAAGACGCTCATCGGCCAGCGCGCCCCATCACCAGCATCGCCAACCCGACCACCGGCAGCAGCGGTACCACCAACAGCAGGTTCAGCGGCAGGTGACGCAGCAAGAAACGCAAGAAACTGCCAAACATGTCTTCCTGATGCAGCGTACCGTCCAGATCAAAGAACACCACGCGGCGGCCTTCCACGGCCTCCTGGCTCTGTTTCTCGCTCAAGCGTTACTCCTCAGGATCGTTGAATCCCATTATCCAGGTGAAAATAAATCCAGCCACAATCGTAATCACCATACCGGCCAGATACAACATCACCTTACCCGAGACAATGGTCAGCGCCAAAGGCAAACCCGAGATACCGAAGGTAATCACCGTCGCCACTTTCCAGTAGCTGATCAGTGCGCCCCCCACAGCGCCGCCGAGGCAGGCGGCAATAAAAGGCTTACCCAGCGGCAGGGTCACGCCGAAAATCAGCGGTTCGCCAATGCCGAGAATACCGACCGGCAGCGCCCCTTTGATCACTTTTTTCAGGCGCGCGTTGCGGGTTTTCATTAATACCGCCAATGCAGCCCCCACTTGCCCCACTCCCGCCATCGCCAGGATCGGCAGCAGCGGGTTGGAGCCGTGCGCCTGTACCAGCTCGACATGTATCGGCACCAATCCCTGATGCAGACCGGACAGCACCAGCGGCAGGAACAACCCGGACAGTACCGCGCCCACCAGCAACCCGCCCTTGTCGATCGCCAGATTGGCACCGTGGGCGATGGCGTCCGAAATGTAGCCGCCGAGCGGTTGCAAAATCATAATCGCCAGCGACGCGGTCACCAACGTGGTCAACAGCGGATTGAGGATAAGCTCGATCGACTCCGGCAGCAGGTTGCGCAGACGTTTTTCCACCCAACACATCAGCGCCACCACCAGCAGCACCGCAATCACCCCGCCGCGCCCCGGCTGCAACGCCTCGCCGAACAGCGTAATCTGCGCCAGCGCCGGGCTGGAGAGAATGCCGGCCATCACGCCGCCCATCGCCTGCGAACCGCCAAACACTCGGGCGGCGTTGACTCCCACCAAAATGTTCATGATGGCGAACACCGCGCTGCCGAAAATCGCCAGCAACCCAAGTACGTTGGGGTAGTTAACCGCCAGCTCGCCGGCGATGTCGGGCCGCTTCAGCAGGTTGATGATGCCGGTAATCAGGCCCGAGGCAATGAACGCCGGTATCAGCGGGATAAAAACATCGGCCAGTTTTTTCAGTGCGCCGCTCATCGGGGCTGCGTATTTCTGCTTGGCCTGCGCTTTGGTACGAGCGATATCATCACCGCCCGCCAACACGGCGGGAGCACCATTGAGCAGCGAACGCATGGCGTCCACTACCTTGGCGGCGGCGCCCGGACCGACAATAAACTGATGCTGATCGCCCTGCTTGATATAGCCCTTAACGCCCGGCAACTGCTTGAGTGCCGGTAAATCCAGGCGCAGTTCGTCGCGGACTTCGACGCGAACCCGCGTCATGCAGTTCTCCAGCCTGAGGATATTCCCCTCGCCGCCAATCCCCGCCAGTATCTGTGTTGCCAGTGCCGTTGTCTTGTCCATCGCCCGCCCCAAGTGTGGTTTAACGCGTCAATGCCGCGCGCAAATAGCCATCGTGCTGCTGCAAGCGACGCTGCGCTTCTTCAGCGCCAATACCGGCCAGAATCATCAGAATCGCCGGTTTGACTTCAAAACCGGTCTGCGTCAGCGCCGCCTCCGCCTGGCCACGTTCGGCGCCGGTGGCTTCCACGACGATGCGGCAGGCGCGATCCACCAGTTTTACGTTAGTGGCTTTCACGTCCACCATCAGGTTCTGATATACCTTGCCCAGTTTGACCATCGCGCCGGTCGACAGCATGTTCAGCACCAGTTTTTGCGCGGTGCCGGATTTCATGCGCGTCGAGCCGGTCAACGCCTCCGGCCCCACCACCGGTGAAATCGCCACCTGCGCTTCGTGGGCAATGGGTGAATCCGGATTACAGGAAATCGCCGCCGTCGGGCACCCCAACTGACGCGCGTAGCGCAAGGCGCCGATCACATAAGGCGTACGCCCGGATGCCGCCAGCCCCACCACCATGTCGGTGGCCGCCAGCGACAGCGCTTTCAAATCGGCCTCTCCCAAGGCTGCATCATCTTCTGCGCCTTCTACCGCCTTCAGCAGCGCGCCCGGGCCACCGGCTATCAGCCCAACAACCCTGCCATGCGGCACGCCGAAGGTAGGTGGACATTCGGAGGCGTCAAGCACGCCAAGACGGCCGCTGGTACCCGCCCCCAGATAAATCAACCGGCCGCCGGCCTTCAACGCCGCCGCCGCCAGATCCACCGCTTCCGCTATGGCCGGGAGCACTTTTTCAATCGCTTCCGGTACCTTGCGGTCTTCCCGGTTAAAGCAACTCACCATCTCCAACGTAGACATTTCATCCAGCTCCATGGTGGCTGGGTTACGGGTTTCAGATACCAATGCGCCTAAGTTCATTTATTTACCTTTGAATTTTTAATTCCAAACATTAAAACATTATTTGAATATTTTATTCATTAAAGCGAGCACTATTTGCTATTTTAAACACCGGGTCACAAAAAATTTTCACTGCACGTTTTCGCCATCGGCATGGCAGAATACCCGCTCGTAACACAGGTGCGCGTTCAAATGGCCCCAGCCCTTCGGGTCTCGCCCCAAAAGCCCGTATTCTGCGTCGTCGGGCTTAAACATAGGTCCGCTCCGCCTTGATTACGGACTTCTGGGTCTGCGACGGTGCCACGATCAATTATGGGACACAACCTTATGAGTACCCTTCTTCGCATTCGTCAGATGTATCCGACACTGGCTCAAAACGACCGCAAACTGGCGGATTTCCTGCTGCATAATGCCCAGCAGGCGCGCCATCTCAGCTCGCAAAAGCTGGCCCAGTTGGCTGGGGTCAGTCAGTCAAGCGTGGTGAAATTTGCTCAGAAGATGGGCTACAAAGGCTTCCCTGCATTGAAGCTGGCGCTGAGCGAAACCCTGGCCCAGCCACAGGCTGAGCCGGCGGTCACCGTGCATAACCGTATCCTCAGCAGCGATGCGCTGAAAACGGTCGGTGAAAAGCTGTTGGTGGAAAAGCAGTCTGCATTGCGCGCCACGCTGGATATCAATAGCGAAGAGCGTCTGCATCAGGCGCTGGATATGCTGCGTCAGGCGCGAAGGATCATTTTGGTGGGGATCGGCGCTTCCGGGTTGGTCGCCAAGGATTTCTCCTACAAGCTGCTGAAAATTGGCGTGATGGCGATAGCTGAGCCGGATATGCACGTCCAACTGGCGGCAGTACAGGCGCTGGATAAGCGGGATTTGCTGCTGGCGATCTCATTCAGCGGAGAACGGCGGGAAATCAACCTGGCGGCGGAAGAAGCCCGCCTGGCCGGCGCCAAGGTGCTGGCATTGACCAGTTTCTCGCCGAACGGGCTGCAGCAACGCGCCGATCACTGTCTGTATACCATCGCAGAAGAACCCAACACCCGCAGCGCCGCTATTTCTTCCAGCACCGCCCAGTTCGCCCTCACCGACCTGCTGTTTATGGCCTTGATTCAGCACGATCTCGATCATGCCCGCGACCGTATCAAACACAGCGAACAGTTAGTGAAAAAACTGGTTTAGACGTTATAATCCGCGCTGCGCAAAATACCCCTATTAATGATGAGAGATAAACCATGGCCCTGCTAATCACACGCAAATGCATCAACTGCGATATGTGCGAGCCGGAATGCCCGAATCAGGCCATTTCGATGGGGGAGGATATCTACCAGATCGACACCGATCGCTGCACCGAGTGCGTTGGCCATTACGATATCCCAACCTGCCAGCAGGTATGCCCGATCGATAACACCATTGTCGTCAACCCGCAGTACCGTGAAAGCAACGAACAGCTGTGGGACAAGTTTGTAGTGCTGCATCACGCCGAGCGGCTGTAACCGCCACCTTCCGATCGACAAGGGCGCCAACAGGCGCCCTCAGCCAGCTGACAAAGCCCGTTATTAGGGAGAGCGTGCCGAAGGGGTCGTAACGGCCTTGGCCGTCGGAGCGCCCCTCGGTGCGCTAGGCCCGGGTATCTCGGACTCAAAGACAACTTTGTCATCAACCTCAGGGCGCCAACAGGCGCCCTTTTGTTTTACGGCCGATACCGCGTTACCCTTCGATAATTACCGTGGCGCAGGCATAACGGCGTTCATCCGCCAGCGAAACGTGGATGGCGGTAACGCCCATCTCCTGTGCCAGCTCGGCGGCGCGAGCATGCAGGCGAATGTTCGGCTTGCCAAGACCGTCATTGAAGACTTCAAACTGATTAAATGCCAGCCCGTTGCGGATGCCGGTACCGAAAGCCTTGGCGGCCGCTTCTTTCACCGCGAAGCGCTTGGCGAGAAAACGTACCGGCTGCTGATGCTGCTGATACACCTCCCACTCGGCCGCGCTCAGCACACGGCGTGCCAGACGATCGCCGCTGCGCTCCACCACCGCTTCGATGCGCGCCATCTCAACGATATCGGTACCCAGCCCCAGCACTGCCATTAGCGACGTGCTTCCCGCATCAGCAATTTCATGTCGGCAACCGCTGCCGGCAACCCACTCATTACTGCCTGGCCGATAATGGCGTGCCCGATATTCAGTTCATACATCTCTGGCAACGCAGCTATCGGTTGAACATTATGGTAAGTCAGGCCATGACCGGCATTGACCTTCAGGCCCTTGCCGGCGGCATAGGTAGCCGCGACCGCAATACGATGCAGCTCGGCCTTCACCGCCATCTCGCCTGTAGCTTCGGCATAGGCACCGGTATGGATTTCAATATAGGGAGCGCCAACCGCCACCGCCGCATCAATCTGGCGATGATCCGGGTCGATAAACAACGACACCAGAATGCCGGCCTGCGCCAGGCGCTCCACCGCCACGGCCATTTTGTCCTGTTGCCCGGCAACGTCCAGCCCACCCTCGGTGGTAACTTCTTCGCGCTTTTCCGGCACCAGACAACAAAACTGCGGTTTCAGTTCAATGGCGATATCCAACATTTCGTCGGTCACGGCCATTTCAAGATTCATGCGCGTCTGGATGGTTTGACGCAGAATACGCACGTCGCGATCGGTGATGTGGCGGCGGTCTTCACGCAGGTGCACGGTAATCCCGTCAGCCCCCGCCTGTTCGGCGATAAATGCCGCCTGAACCGGATCCGGATATTGGGTTCCGCGCGCGTTACGTAACGTGGCGATGTGATCGATATTAACGCCCAGCAGCAAATCAGCCATGACAACCCTCTAAAAACGATTTTCAGTGCCAGCAGTTTACACGCGGGCGCAGGGCCGCAAAAGGGGAAAAGGTCAGGCGTCGTCGACCGGCGTATCCGGCTGCTTGCGAACGAACTGACGAAACAGTTCGCGGCTCTTCAGCGGTTTGCCGCCCAGATAGGGTTTTAGCGCCATGCGGGTGAAGCGCTTGGCGGCACGCAAGGTTTGCACATCGGGGAACTGACGCTCTGCCAGCGCACGCAGCTCGCGGCCGGTAAAGCTGTAATGGTCCACCACCAGGCTGGCGATAAAGCCCTTTTCCTCGCGGTAACGGTAGGTCATACCGTCATCCACCGGCTGGCCGCTGCCGGCGCAGTGCAGGAAATCGAGGCCATAGCCCAGGTGATTCAGCAATGCCAATTCGAACTGGCGCAGCGCCTGCTCCGGGGAAATGTCTTCCGCCGCCAGCGCCTGCAAACATTGCAGGTAATCGAAGAATAATACCGAGTAGTTGGCTTCCTGCTCCAGCACCCGCGACAGCAGTTCGTTCACGTACAGGCCGCTGTACAGCATCATGCCGCTAAGGGGTAAACCGAGGGAAACCGCTTCGGCGTTACGCAGCGTTTTCACTTCGCCACGGCCGCCCCAGCGCACTAACAGGGGAGTAAAGGGTTGCAGACACCCCTTTAGATTGGAGCGGCGGCTGCGCGCGCCTTTTGCCAGCAAGCGCACCCGCCCATGGCCTTCCGTGAACATGTCCAGCATCAGGCTGGTTTCACTGTACGGTCGCCCATGCAGGACGAAAGCGCGCTCCCAGCCGTCCATTGGAGAGGTTATTTCAGGTCGTCGGTATAGCCCAGGCTACGCAGCGCACGTTCGTCGTCCGCCCAGCCCGATTTCACTTTCACCCACAGTTCCAGATGCACTTTGGTTTCAAACATCTGTTCCATGTCGTGGCGAGCTTCGATACCGATCGTTTTGATCTTCGAGCCTTTGTTGCCGATGACCATTTTCTTCTGGCCTTCGCGCTCAACCAGAATCAGCCCGTGCACGTTGTAACCGCCCCGCTCATTCGGCACAAACTGTTCGATCTCAACCGTAACCGAGTAAGGCAGTTCTTCACCCAGGAAACGCATCAGCTTTTCGCGGATGATTTCCGACGCCATAAAGCGCTGAGAGCGGTCGGTGATGTAATCGTCCGGGAAGTGGTGTTCCGCTTCCGGCAGCACCTTGCGCGCGATAGCGGCGATAGTGTCCACATTCATGCCTTTTTCGGCAGAAATTGGCACCACGTCGAGGAAATTCATCTGCTGGCTGAGGAACGCAATGTGCGGCAACAGCTTGGATTTGTCGGTAACGTTGTCGACCTTGTTGATCGCCAGCAGGACCGGGCATTTCAGACTGCGCAGCTTGTTGACCACCATTTCATCGTCGGCAGTCCAGTTAGTGCCTTCGACTACGAAGATCACCAGCTCTACGTCGCCGATTGAGCTGCTGGCCGCGCGATTCATCAAACGGTTGATGGCGCGTTTTTCTTCGATATGCAGACCCGGGGTGTCGACGTAGATAGCCTGATAGGCGCCATCGGTGTCGATACCCATAATACGGTGACGGGTCGTCTGCGGTTTACGCGAGGTGATGGAGACTTTTTGCCCCAGCAGTTGGTTGAGCAACGTGGATTTGCCCACGTTGGGACGACCGACTATCGCAATAAAACCACAGTATTGTTTTTCTTCGCTCATTCAAGCTCCAGCTTTTTCAACGCTTGTTCCGCTGCTGCCTGTTCGGCTTTACGGCGGCTTGAGCCGGTACCCACTACAGGTTCGCTCAAACCACTCACCTGGCAGTGGATAGTAAACTCCTGATCGTGCGCCTCACCGCGAACCTGCACCACCAGATAAGAAGGCAACGGCAGATGACGACCTTGTAAAAACTCCTGCAAGCGGGTTTTCGGGTCTTTCTGCTTATCACCGGGGCTGATTTCGTCCAACCGGCTGCGATACCAGTCCAAAATCAGTCGTTCGACGTTTTGGATATCGCTATCCAGGAACACGCCGCCAATTAATGCCTCCACCGTATCCGCCAGGATTGATTCGCGGCGGAATCCACCACTTTTCAACTCACCCGGCCCGAGACGCAGACATTCGCCCAGGTCGAACTCGCGCGCCATCTCTGCCAGCGTATTACCGCGCACCAGCGTGGCACGCATGCGGCTCATATCGCCCTCGTCTACGCGAGGAAAACGATGGTAGAGCGCATTGGCGATGACAAAACTAAGAATAGAGTCACCCAGAAACTCAAGACGTTCATTGTGTTTACTGCTGGCGCTACGGTGAGTCAACGCTTGCAGTAAGAGCTCCTGCTGTTGAAAAGTGTAGCCCAGCTTCCGCTGCAGCCTGTTTATTACGATGGGGTTCATGAGTTACCAATAGATCAAGAATGCGTCAAAAACTTGCAGCATACGGAACAGGCCTGCTTCGCCGAAAGCCAATCCAAAGCTGTTTCGTTTGCAGTGGCTCCCAACAGGGAGCCAACTTTTTATCGCTCGAGGAGGTATTCTACAACGAGTGGAAATATAATGCTGCGTTTATAAGCTCGCGATTAATGAATTCCACCGATACGGCTAAACCTTACGCCGGTTGGCCATTCACCTTCCTGCTTTTCAAAACTCATCCAGATAGCCGTGGCTTTACCCACCAGATTTTTCTCCGGTACGAAGCCCCAATAACGGCTGTCGGCGCTGTTGTCGCGGTTATCACCCATCATGAAGTAATGCCCCGCCGGCACAACCCATTCCGCCAGTTGCTTACCCGGCTGCTGGTAGTAAGCGCCCACCTGATCCTGCGTGCCCGGCACGGTCAGAATATGGTGAGAGACAGTGCCCAGCGTTTCCTGGCGCTCGCGCAGGCGGATACCGCCCTGCGGCACGTTATCGCTCAAGGGGATCTGGTAGAAACCGTTGCTGGCTTCGCCCATGCCGCTACGGCTGAACATCTGTACAAAATCGCTTGGTTGCGCATCGGTGTATGTCACCGCCAGTGCGGTATCGCAAGACTGGCCGTTATTACAGGATGGCTGAACGGTCACGCGTTTATTAACTGGATCGTAAGACACCCGGTCACCCGGTAGCCCCACGACACGTTTGATATAATCCAACTTCGGATCCAGCGGATATTTAAATACCGCAATATCGCCGCGCTTCGGATGACCGGTTTCAATTAGCGTGGTCTGGGTAATCGGATCTTTAATGCCATAGGCATATTTCTCCACCAGAATAAAATCGCCAATCAACAACGTCGGCATCATTGAACCTGATGGGATCTGGAAAGGTTCGTAAATAAACGAACGCACCACAAACACCAGCAGCAATACCGGGAAAACCGATGCGCCGGTTTCGATCCAACCTGGCTGCTTCGCCACTTTCGCCAACGTTTTATCGTCTACGGCGCCCGTAGCCTGTGCATTCACCGCCGCAATCTTCTCCCGGCGGGCCGGCGCCCATTTAAAGCGCTCAAAAGCCCATATGATCCCGGTAACCAATGTGGCTATGGCCAGGATCAAGGCAAACATATTCGCCATGCAAACTCCCTAATTACGCGACCTTATCGCGATTACTTGCTGTCTTTGCCCACGTGCAGAATGGCCAGGAACGCTTCTTGCGGCAACTCAACGTTACCGACCTGCTTCATGCGTTTCTTACCGTCCTTCTGTTTCTGCAACAGCTTCTTCTTACGGCTCACGTCACCGCCATAGCATTTAGCCAGAACGTTTTTACGCAACTGCTTCACCGTGGCACGCGCGATGATATGAGTGCCGATAGCGGCTTGGATCGCGATGTCGAATTGCTGACGCGGAATAAGCTCTTTCATCTTCTCCACCAGCTCACGACCACGGTACTGCGAGTTGTCGCGGTGGGTGATCAACGCCAGCGCATCCACGCGCTCGTTGTTGATCAGCACGTCGACACGCACCATGTCAGACGTCTGGAAACGTTTGAAGTTGTAATCCAGCGACGCGTAACCGCGAGAGGTGGATTTCAAACGGTCGAAGAAGTCGAGCACCACTTCTGCCATCGGGATTTCGTAGGTCAGCGCGACCTGGTTGCCGTGGTAGACCATGTTGGTCTGTACACCGCGTTTTTCGATACACAGCGTGATTACGTTGCCCAGGAATTCCTGCGGCATCAGCATGTGACACTCGGCGATCGGCTCGCGCAGCTCCATGATATTGTTCAGCGGCGGCAGCTTGGATGGGCTGTCGACGTAAATGGTTTCTTTGCCGGTGGTTTCAACTTCATACACTACCGTTGGGGCGGTGGTGATCAGTTCCAGATCGTATTCACGCTCCAGACGCTCCTGGATGATCTCCATGTGCAACAGGCCGAGGAAGCCGCAACGGAAGCCGAAGCCCAGCGCGGTGGAGCTCTCTGGCTCATAGAACAAGGATGCGTCGTTCAGGCTCAGTTTGCCCAACGCGTCGCGGAAGGCTTCATAATCGTCCGAGCTGATCGGGAACAGGCCTGCGTAAACCTGCGGCTTCACTTTTTTGAAGCCTGGCAGCGCCTTGTCTGCCGGTTGACGAGCCAGCGTCAGGGTATCGCCCACCGGCGCGCCCAAGATGTCTTTAATGGCGCAAACCAGCCAACCTACTTCGCCGCAGTTCAACACGTCGCGATCGACGCGTTTCGGGGTAAAGATCCCGAGGCGATCGGCGTTATAAGTCTGGCCGGTGCTCATCACCTTGATCTTGTCGCCCTTGCGCATCGTGCCGTTCTTGACACGCACAAGAGAAACTACGCCCAGATAGTTGTCGAACCAGGAGTCGATGATCAATGCCTGCAGCGGCGCTTCAGGATCGCCTTCCGGCGGTGGGATGTCGCGTACCAGGCGTTCGAGAACCTCTGGCACGCCAACGCCGGTTTTGGCCGAGCAGCGGACCGCATCGGTAGCGTCGATGCCAACGATGTCTTCAATTTCCTGTGCGGCGCGATCGGGATCGGCGGCCGGCAGGTCAATTTTGTTCAGTACCGGCACCACTTCCAGATCCATATCCAGCGCGGTGTAACAGTTGGCCAGCGTCTGAGCTTCTACGCCCTGCCCGGCATCCACCACCAGCAGGGCGCCTTCGCAGGCAGCCAGTGAACGAGAAACTTCGTAGGAGAAGTCAACGTGCCCTGGGGTGTCGATAAAGTTGAGCTGATAGGTTTGACCGTCTGTCGCCTTGTAGTCCAGCGTTACGCTTTGCGCTTTGATGGTAATGCCACGCTCACGCTCAAGATCCATAGAATCAAGCACCTGCGCAGCCATTTCGCGTTCGCTCAAGCCACCGCAGATTTGGATAATACGGTCGGACAGCGTCGACTTACCGTGGTCAATATGGGCAATAATGGAGAAATTTCGTATATGCTTCATTATAAAAGTTTTTCTGCCTTGGTATTTCTGAATTACTCGCCTATAGAAACCCGTATGGACCTAAAGCGACAGTGAATGGGTTCGGCCGTCTTCCGCCTGAATCGCAGCATTCTACATGCCACAACACTGAAAACCTAGCGATCGGTGCAGTGAAGGCATTCTATTATGCGCACTTTAGTGTTACACGGCGCTCCAGGTTGTGAAAGAAGATGTTAACAAAAGCCGATGAATGAAAAACCACTGCTTGCGCCACCGAATCAACGGAAATCATGTGCTGCGCATACCTTCATCTTCGGCGCTAATACATAACCGCCGATAACGCAATAAACCCCTTCCTAAATCAGAAATAAATAATAGTGGGATCAACATCTTAGAATTGCCTTTCTCCCTGCCGGCTTTCGGAAAATACCCATATACGCTCTTCGGCGCCTCCTATAGAAATGGGACAGAACTCCGCGACAAAATATTATTCAGGGCACTACATCGGCATGCCCACCGGAGTTCACCAGCATATCTCTGTACGTTGATTGGAAGGTGCATAATGATCGATAAAGGGCAAATGCTGAGCCGGCACGATTTTTCCAAGGTCAATTGGGGCATTCTGGCAGCGGCAGCGCTGCTGTTAACTGTCGGTGCGGCGCTGCTGTTGCTGCCGCTGCTGAGCAACATGGATGAAAATGCGGTACTGACCTTGCTGCAAACCGGCGCAGCCACTATTTTACTCGGCGGTAGTCTGCTGGCGTTGCGCCACTACCTGCGGCCAACGCTGACTTATCGCCTGTATGAGCACGGCGTTCGGGTGATTAATGACCATAGCCACAAAGAACGGTTTATCCCTTTTGAAAAAATTGGCGATATTTATCGTTTTCGCGGTGGGCGCTTGTTTGGCGGGTTGTGCAACGTGATGGCATTTCGTACTACTGCCGAACAACCCTGGTGCACAGTGTTCAGCAATCTGTCCCATTCCTGGCGGTTGGCCGATGTCATTATCAGCCAACAAATCCAACTGCGTGGACCACAGGCGCTGAATGCGCTTTATCAGGGTGAAGTGCTATCGTTTAGCTATCTGAATTGCAGTGCCCTCTGGCTGAACCATTTACTGCCTGGCAAGCGCAGGAAGCAAACGCCCCAAACGCTGCGGCTGAGCGCTACGGCGCTGATCACGCCGCAGGAGAGTATTCCGATTGAGCAGATCCGCACGCTGGAGAATAACACGCAGCGCGGCATCATCCGCCTGCTGGATAATCAGGGCAAGGCGCTGTTTACGGTCGGGTATTTTTCGCTGCTCAGTGCCGATCTATTTATGGCGCTGCTGGAGCATATGATCTACAACCGCATCCCCGCCTATCATAATCCGGCGATGACGCGGCAGCAGTTTTAGCGCAGGGGTTCACTGTCCGTCTGCAGGCGCATGGCCCCAGGCGGCAAACCGATTTGCAGAACGACAGGTTGGTAATTCGCCTGTTCGCCGAGGCGGTGCGCCAGGCTACGCGCCAACATAAAGGCCGCGCCACCGCCAAGCAGCGCGCCGAGCGCCGCAGAGGCATCGGTGCCCAGCCAGTATTGCAGCAGACTCCCTCCTAGCATCATACCCAGCAAAGGCGTCAGATAGACCAGCATAGCCGAACGCAGCAGGCTGCCCTCGGCGATACCCACTTCAACCCGCTGGCCCGGCTCAAGCGGCTGCTCGATACGCACCTGCAACTGATGTTCGGTTTCCGGCACCAGTTCGTTCAACGCGCGCGCGCCACAGCCCGAACGGGCATTGCAACTGCCGCAGCCGGCTTTGGGTTCGCAGCGCAGCAGCGCCACGCCCTGTTGCCACGAAACCACCGTGGCCCACTCTTTCATCATTGTGGTGACACCTTGAAGGAAATACTGTCAGCGATACGCTTGGCCGTCGCCGGCGGCAGTTCGCCAACGATGGTGATCTCGTTGCCGTTACGCACTTCAGTCTGAATAGTACGCCGCCCTTGGCGATAATACTGCTGACCGGCACCGCTGCCCGCTGGGCTGACGTTGACCGAGAAGCTGAACAGACCATCGCTGTATAGCCGCGTCTCGACAGGTTCGGTCACGTTCGGCAGTTTACGGCGATTACGCGCCACTTCATCCACGCCGGCCGGCAACCAGCCAGTGCTCCAGCCCAGTTTGACGTTATCTACCGCAGGAAGCGACAGCAAAGGCGGCAGATTAGCCTTGATCAGCCCCTGCATCACGCCTTGCACTTCCGGCCCCACCACAAACGAAATCACCCGATATTGCTCCAGCGTTTCGCCATCGCGATCGAGTAAATCCACCCGCAGCGGCAGCTTGGTATCCACATCCATCCAGACAATATAGCTGTAGCGCGAACCATCACGCGCAACCACACGGATCACCTCGCAGGGACGATCGGAGATTCGGGTGCTGCCGACAGAGATGAAATCGTAATATTTCGCCAGGCGGTCAAAATCGGCGTAGACGATAGCCGGCAACGCATCGACGATATGATCGCCAGACAGCGTGAAGGGCTCCAGACCTGGCTCAAAATAGCTGATGCCCTCACCGCGTTGCAATACTTCACGGCGCGGCCCATCCATATGCAAAAGTTGACCCAGTGGCTGCTTGTCGATTACCGCATGGCGGTAACGCAGCGACTCAATCCCCTGCTTGCTGATGCTGATATAGGCGAGTTCGTAATTGAGTGAACGGCTGGCACTGCTCATCTGTTGTAACAACGCCCCGGACGCAGTGGGCTGCGCCGGGGCGATGCTTGAATAGAGCAGGCTGCCCGTCAATAGACAGACGGAGAACCAAAGTTGCTTCATTACTGCTGTTGCATTCCTAAAGACTGGGTTCCGGGAACCTGAACGGCAGCCTGTTGTGGGTTGCTTTGCTCAAGCTGCAGCTGATCGGAATGCAAACGGCGTTGCAATTCATAATCCTGCAGCATGGCGTTAATACGCTTGCGCTGTTCCTGCACCTGCTGCTGTTGCCCGCTGCCGGTGGAGAAACTGTCTGCCGGTACGCCGAGGCTAACCGGTGACGCCTGTCCCATGATCGGCAGGGTGTTGAACGCCGGTGATTCAGCTGCGCCAGACTGCGCTGCCGGTTGATTGTAGTGCTGTACGCCTACAATCACCGCCAGCGAAACGCAGGCGGCCATGCCAATCTGAGTGATCTGGCTGGCCCAGGGACGCACTTTGTCCCAGAACGGCATTTTCTGCCAGGTGTGCGGTTGCGGCTGAGACTCCGGTACTGCTGAAGGAACCAGACGTGCGGGTTCTTTCTCAAGTGCAGCAGCAACACGATCTGCGATATCGAGATGCATTACTTGTCCGATATCACCCCGTAGTGTGTCACGTATCAGGTGATAGCTCTGCCAGGTTTGTTGAAGCGATCTGTCATTTGACAATGAGCTCAGCAGCTCAGTGTCGAGCGATTCTCCATCCATCAGAGCGGAAAGCTTTTCTTTCTGCATGCCTAAGTACCCTTCCTGTGTCCGCCATTGCTAACGTTGAATCAGCGGTTGAACTTTATTATCGATAGCCTCCCTGGCGCGGAAAATACGCGAACGTACGGTTCCTACCGGGCAATCCATGATGGCTGCTATCTCTTCGTAGCTTAGACCATCCAGCTCCCGCAGGGTAATCGCCATGCGAAGATCCTCGGGGAGAGACTCAATGGTACGGAAAACTATCTGTCTCAGCTCTTCTGACAACATTAAGTTCTCAGGGTTCGAAATTTCTTTCAGTGCTCCCGCACTTTCGTAATTTTCAGCATCGTTGGCATCCACATCGCTGGATGGCGGACGACGCCCCTGAGCAACCAGATAATTCTTTGCCGTGTTCACGGCAATTCGATACAACCAGGTATAGAAAGCGCTATCCCCACGGAATGATTCCAGTGCGCGATAGGCTTTAATAAACGACTCCTGCACCACATCGGGCACATCGCCCTGCGGTACATATCGGGAAACCAGGCTCGCAACCTTATGCTGGTAACGCACTACCAGTAAGTTAAACGATTTCTGATCGCCTTTTTGGACCCGCTCAACCAGAACTTGATCCGTTAACTGCTCGCTCATCCGAGGTAAATTCTCCCCAAATCCGTCTCCACGCGTAAAATTGTACTGCCAGCCATACATTATTTTCCTGAGCAAGCACTCGCTTGGAGTTCATACAGAACACGAAGTTCCGTATCGCCATTGTTTTTTCTGTTGATGTCATCCAATCCGTGGCTTTTGCCCGGACAATTAGGCTAACATGAATTTCACTCTTCTTCTGCACACATCATACGTTATGCAACCATCATCTGAACATGTTAGCGATGTCTTGATCGTCGGCAGCGGTGCTGCGGGCTTGTCACTGGCTCTGCGCCTGGCGCAGCATTGCAAGGTTACTGTACTCAGCAAGGGGCCGCTCAACGAAGGCGCCACATTTTATGCCCAAGGCGGGATCGCCGCGGTTTTCGATGAGACGGACAGTATTGCCTCACACGTTGATGACACTTTGATTGCCGGAGCCGGCCTGTGTGACAAGGACGCCGTTGAGTTTATCGCCGGCAATGCGCGCCACTGCGTGCAATGGCTTATCGATCAGGGCGTATTGTTCGACACCGAAGTCAATGCTCAGGGCGAGGAACATTACCACCTGACGCGTGAGGGGGGGCACAGCCACCGCCGTATTCTGCATGCCGCCGATGCTACAGGTAAAGAAGTAGAGACCACCCTGGTAGGGAAAGCAAGCACCCACCCTAATATTTGCGTGATGGAGCGCCGTAACGCGGTCGATCTGATTACTTCGAACAAAATCGGCCTGCCGGGCACCCGCCGCGTGGTCGGTGCCTATGTCTGGAACCGCGAGCTGGAGCAGGTGGAAACCTACCGCGCCAAAACGGTAGTGCTGGCCACCGGCGGGGCAGCCAAGGTGTATCAGTACACCACCAACCCGGACATCTCGTCCGGGGATGGTATCGCCATGGCCTGGCGCGCCGGCTGTCGGGTCGCCAACCTTGAATTTAACCAGTTCCACCCGACCTGCCTGTTCCACCCGCAGGCGCGCAATTTCCTGCTGACCGAAGCGCTGCGTGGCGAAGGCGCCTATCTGAAACGGCCGGACGGCAGCCGCTTTATGCCCGATTTTGACCCGCGGGGCGAACTGGCACCGCGCGATATTGTAGCGCGCGCCATCGACCACGAAATGAAACGCCTGGGTGCGGATTGCATGTATCTGGATATCAGCCATAAACCGGCTGAATTCATTACCCAGCACTTCCCGATGATCCATGAAAAATTGCTGACGCTGGGTTTCGATCTGACAAAACAACCGATCCCTATCGTGCCCGCCGCGCATTACACCTGCGGCGGCGTCATGGTCGATCAGCACGGCCGTACCGATCTGGACGGGCTTTACGCCATTGGCGAAGTCAGTTACACCGGCCTGCACGGCGCCAATCGCATGGCGTCCAACTCGCTGCTGGAATGCCTGGTCTACGGCTGGTCGGCGGCAGAGGACATCAAACTGCGCCTGCCGTTTATCAAGCTGGCTAAACAGTTGCCGCAGTGGGATGAAAGCCGTGTAGACGATGCGGATGAGCGGGTGGTGATTCAGCACAACTGGCATGAGCTGCGACTATTTATGTGGGACTATGTCGGGATCGTGCGCACCACCAAAAGGCTGGAGCGTGCGCTGCGCCGCATCAATACGCTGCAGGCCGAAATCGATGAGTACTACGCCAACTTCCGTATTTCCAACAATCTGCTGGAGTTGCGTAACCTGGTGCAGGTAGCGGAACTGATCGTCCGCAGCGCCATGGAACGCAAAGAAAGCCGCGGGCTGCACTATACGCTGGACTATCCGGATATGTTGCCAGAAGCGCTGCCGACCATACTGCAACCATGATTGACACCGCCGGGGCGCCCTGGCGGTGTCAGTAAAAAAGATAAAAATCGGTAATCAGGCGACGGAAATCATCGGTGTAACTGCCGTCGGCCTGTTTAATCGCCAGGCTTTGCTCTGTTTTTTCTTCGGCCGGCTGACGCGTCAGCACCAACAACACCCGGTGCAGCGGCGTATCGGCACGGTCGCTGACGTTCAATCGCTGCGCAGTATGCCAGCCACGCCGGTGCGCATTACTTTCAAATGCCTCACCAATATCATGCGGCAGCACCACGCAAAAAGCGCCCCGCTCAGCGATCAGTTGCTCAGCGCTGACCAGCAAGGCATCGTGAGTCAGGGTTTCGGTATAGCGTGCATTGTGGCGCGCCTGATCGCGGCAGGCGACCGCCGGCTCGAAATACGGCGGGTTGCTGACGATCAGGTCATACTCACCCGCATGATGCCGGGCAAAATGGTGAATATCCTGCGCATGTACCCGAATGCGCTGCGGCCACGGGGATTCCAGCACGTTGTCACGCGCTTGTTCGGCGGCGGCCTCGTCCAACTCCACCGCATCGATCAGTACGTTATCGGCCGATCTTTGCGCCAGCATCAGCGCAATAAGCCCACTGCCGCTGCCGATATCCAGCACCCGCCGCGCCTGCGCCAGCGGTGCCCAGGCGCCGAGCAGCACGCCGTCGGTACCCACTTTCATTGCGCAACGATCGTGAGCAACAAAAAATTGTTTGAAGGTAAAACCGCCGCGACGCGGGGTAAAATTTGCTTTCGATTGATTGCTCACAATAACCACCTGGATACAAAACTGGCGTAGCATAAGGCAATCTGATTTGTGGGAAAAGAGCTGCTTTCCGCTTAAATAGGTGAAGAACGCGGCCAACCCGTCTATAATCGGCGCCCCAAGTAGAGGTAGACCATGACAGCAACCAATTTTTCCGAACTCGATCTCGATGAACGCCTGATAAAAGCCCTGAGCGATAAAGGCTACGAACGCCCGACCGCCATTCAAGCCGAGGCTATCCCACCTGCGATGGATGGGCGCGACGTATTGGGTTCGGCGCCAACCGGCACCGGCAAGACCGCCGCATTTTTGCTGCCGGTATTGCAGCATCTGCTGGACTTTCCACGCAAGAAGTCCGGCCCACCGCGCGTACTGATCCTCACCCCGACGCGCGAACTGGCGATGCAGGTAGCCGACCAGGCACGTGAGCTGGCTGCCCATACTTCGCTGGATATCGCCACCATTACCGGCGGCGTCGCCTATATGAACCACGCGGAAGTCTTCAGCGAAAACCAGGATGTGGTGGTCGCCACCACCGGTCGCCTGCTGCAATACATCAAAGAAGAAAACTTCGACTGTCGCGCGGTAGAAACGCTGATCCTCGATGAAGCCGACCGCATGCTGGACATGGGCTTCGCGCAGGATATCGAAACCATTTCCGCCGAAACCCGCTGGCGCAACCAGACCCTGCTGTTCTCCGCAACGCTGGAAGGCGATGCCATCCGCGAATTCGCCGAGCGTATTCTGAAGGAGCCAGTGGAAATTGAAGCCGACCCTTCACGCCGCGAACGCAAAAAGATCCTGCAGTGGTACTACCGTGCCGACGACGTGCAGCATAAAACCGCCATTCTGGTGCATTTGCTGCAACAGCCGGACGTGCTGAAATCCGTGATCTTCGTCCGCAAACGCGAGCGCGTGCACGAGCTGGCGGCCTGGCTGCGCGAGGCAGGCATCAACACCTGCTATCTCGAAGGCGAAATGGTGCAGGCCAAGCGCAACGAAGCGGTAAAACGCATGATGGACGGCCGCGTCAACGTGCTGGTCGCCACCGACGTTGCCGCCCGTGGTCTGGATATCCTGGATATCACCCACGTGTTCAACTTCGACATGCCGCGTACTGCGGACACCTATCTGCACCGCATTGGCCGCACCGGCCGCGCTGGGCGCAAAGGTACCGCGATTTCGCTGGTTGAAGCGCACGATCACCTGCTGTTGGGCAAAGTGGGCCGTTACCTGAACGAACCGCTGAAAGCGCGTGTGATCGATGAACTGCGTCCGTCAACCAAAGTGCCGAGCGAAAAGAGCAACGGCAAACCTTCGAAGAAGGTGCTGGCCAAGCGTGCGGAAGACAAAGAAAAGAACAAAGAAAAAGCCAAGGTGAAAGTACGTCATCGCGATGCGAAAAACGTGGGCAAACGTCGCCAGCCAAAGGCCAAGCCTGAGAGCAACGGCGCGAAGTAATGCTGCCGCTGTGAATAAAAAACGCCGTCACTCACCTGAAGGCGTTTTTTTATGCCCCATTACGGCGGTGCGTAATGCGTCGCCTGGTGATGGGATTTTAACCAGACATCCAGTTGCCGATAACGATCGCGCATCTCTTCACTCTGCAGGTGTGCAGGCGTCAGTGAGAAATAGAACTGGAAGGTCTGGCCTTGCCGGTTACGGGCTTTACCGTCCGCCCCCGCCTGCAGCAACATCAACGCCAACTGCGGCGCATTGATTTTCGCTGCCACATGCAAAGGCGCATCCCCCAGCCTGTCACTCAACGTGGTATCCGCCCCGGCTGCCAGCAGCAACCGCAATTGCTCCTCGCGCCCCGCCAGCACCGCAGCGGACAGCGGCGTCGCGCCGGTCATCGTATTGCGCAGGTTAACCGGCACGCCATGCGCCAGCAGCAGCCGCAAATACTGCGGATCCTGCACCGTTGCGGCGGTATGCAGCACGCTGTTCCCCTCCAGCCCCGGCACGGCGACATCAGCTCCCATCTCCAGCAGCGAACTTAGGCTTTGCGGTTGCTGCGAGAGAATCGCCCATTGAGGCAGCGTGACCTGGCGATCGCCCTGCTCACTCAAACGCGGCCGTGTTGCCTGTTCGACGATGCCCTGCGTATCACCGCGCATCACCGCCTGCGCCAACGCCTGATTGCCGCGCCCGGTGAACGGGGAAATAGACTGATTCATCTGTTGTTCCTTAGCCATAATCAGCAAGCCGGTGACCACTATCAGCGCCAGCACGGCGATAATCAACGTCTGCCGAACCCCACGCCTTTCAGGCATTGGCCTTCATCTCCCACGGCTTTTGCTCCACCATCGAACTGATGACCTTATCAATGCCATGTGCGGTCAAGCTGCGATCCACATGTTTACTCGGTCGCCAGTCGTCAATGCCGCTCAAGGTATCGTTATTGGCCAGGGTAATTTTATGCCCGATGGCATCCGGGATCAGCGAAGTGGATTCCTGTGTTCCGGTCAGCATGTCGTATTGTTCGCTGTAGCGGCGAATACCGCCGGCTTGCGCATCCTGCTTAGCCGCCGCCGGATCGATGCCCATACGGTTCAACGTATAGTCAGAAACGCCCGCCGCGTTGAAAGTGACCGCTACAGTACCGGTCGCCAGCGCCGCCGTTGCCGCCAGCCCACCGCCGAGAGAATGACCGGCAATCACCAGCGCATCACCAAACGCCGCCCTGGCGCCTTTAGCTACCGCGACAGCCTGATTGTACTGCACATCATCGTAACCGGTCGCCTGCCGCACATTGCTCAGCCAATCGCGCATATCATTGGTGCCGGCAAAGGCCAGGACATACTGTTGGTTGTCGCTATAGATACCGGCCTGAAAACCCGACGCCGCATCATGCAAACTGGCGGGATCAATACCCGCGCCGAGCAACGCGCTGTCGCTCAGGCGGTTGAATCCTTCCACACCCTGGCCGTTCAGGCTGTAAACGTCTTTGGCCAGCAACGCGAGCGTATAATCTCCCTGTTGTGGCTGCTGGCCGCGCGTTACCCCCAGGGGTGTCGCGGCCGGCGCGGCAGCCGACATATCGCTCACCAGAGCGTTCAGCAGGTTCCGGGTATTCAGGTTATTCGGTGAAAGCGTGGCCGCAGCGGCCCCGGCTGCCGGTGATTCAACGGGCTCCGATGAACTCACCGGTTGCAGTGCCGCACGCGCTACAGGGGATTGAATGGTCGCAGGGTTAACCGCAGAGGTAAAACTCAAAGACATACTCATGCCGACTCCTTGTCGATAGGCTTATCAATGCCGCACCCGATACGGGTGCCAGAGTAGCTATCGGCAGGTCGGAGCAGTTCTGTAATGCAGACGATTATCTTTGCGAGGAATGTGATCCGGATTCACTTTACCGGCCGGCGAGCAATAAAAAAGGGAGCCGAAGCTCCCTCAGTGACTGCGCAGGTCATTACAGGCTGGCGGTAAAAGTACGTGCGATCACGTCACGTTGCTGTTCTGACGTCAGCGAGTTGAAGCGTACCGCATAACCGGACACGCGAATGGTCAGCTGCGGGTATTTTTCCGGGTGCTTGACCGCATCTTCCAGCGTCTCGCGGCGCAATACGTTCACGTTCAGGTGTTGGCCACCCTCTACACGCACGGTTGGCTGCATTTCCAGCGGCACTTCACGGTACTCGATCTGGCCCAGATCGTTGACCGGCACAACCTGATCTTCGACATAGTTGGCTTTAGCGCAAACGCAGCGGGCTTCTGACGTTTCATCATCCAGCAGCCAGAAAGAGTTCACCAGCGCCTGGTCGTTCGCTTTAGTGATTTGAATACCAGTAATCATTTTGTTGCCTCCGTACAAGGACGAAAAAATTCTACTTCGCGAGAAAATTCAATGTTGGTTTCGGCCATTTGGTAAAACCATTGTTGTCTTATTGTTCTGTATACCAGTCAAGTCGGAGCAATTCTTTGATTAAAATCAATTTTTATGGGTTATCCATACATAGTGAAGGGGCAAGTTTCTGTTTTACGTCAATTTTCCCCATTCCGCCGAGAACCGTTATTTTTGTAAATTTTAAAAAATACGCGTACAGGGGCAGCCCTCGTAAAGGCAAAAGCGGGTTTCACTGCGTGAAGGTAAACGGTAAGCTATGGTCAGTGAATTGTTAACGAAAACAAAGGAGAGCGTTTATGTCTACCTCCCTCACCTGGCATGACGTCATCGGCAAGGAAAAAGAGCAACCCTATTTTCATGAAACGCTTGCCTTTGTTGCCGCTGAACGCCAGGCCGGTAAGACCATTTATCCACCACAAAAAGACGTGTTCAACGCCTTCCGCTATACCGAACTGGCGGACGTGAAAGTGGTGATCCTCGGCCAGGATCCTTATCACGGCCCGAATCAGGCCCACGGCCTTTCTTTCTCGGTGCTTCCCGGCGTGCCGGCGCCCCCTTCGCTGGTCAACATGTATAAAGAATTGGCGACGGATATCCCGGGATTTGAGCGGCCAAGCCACGGCTGCCTGCAAAGCTGGGCGGAACAGGGCGTGCTGCTGCTGAACACGGTATTGACCGTTGAACGCGGCCAGGCGCATTCCCACGCAAAACTGGGTTGGGAAACCTTTACGGATAGAGTGATCGCCGCACTGAATGACAACCGCGAAGGCGTGGTGTTTCTGCTGTGGGGCTCGCATGCCCAAAAGAAAGGCAACATTATCGACAGCAAGCGCCACCACGTGCTGAAAGCGCCGCATCCTTCGCCGCTCTCGGCCCACCGCGGCTTCCTCGGTTGTCGCCATTTCTCGCAGGCCAATCAACTGCTGGAACAACAGGGGCTGAAACCTATCGACTGGCTGCCGCAACTGCCGCAGGCATAACTCAGACAGAGCCCAGACGCAAAAGAGGTTGATGACAAAGTGGTCTTTGAGCCCGAGATACTCGGGCCTAGCGCACCGAGGGGCGCTCCGACGGCCAAGGCCGTTACGACCCCTTCGGCACGCTCTCCCTAATAACAGGCTTTGTCAGCAGTCTGAAAAAAGGCACCCGCAGGTGCCTTTTCTTTACTTAATTCCGCTTAAGCCTTGGCTTTGGAAACCGCAACCATCGCCGGGCGCAGCAGGCGGCCATTCAGCGTATAGCCTTTCTGCATCACCATCATTACGTGGTTCGGCTGGTGATCGGCAGACTCCATCAGACTCATCGCCTGGTGCACGTCCGGGTTGAACGGCACGTTGATGTCGCCAACGATTTCGATACCGTACTTGCTCACTGCGTCTTGCAAGGATTTCAGCGTCAGTTCGATGCCTTCGATCATTGCCGTCAGTTCTGGATTGTTTTTATCCGCCAGATCCAGCGCGCGTTCCAGGTTATCAATCACCGGCAGCAAGTCGCCAGCAAATTTCTCCAGCGCAAATTTGTGCGCTTTCTCGATATCCAGCTCGGTACGTCGGCGAACGTTTTCCATTTCCGCTTTGGCGCGTAGCAGGCTGTCGCGTTCATGCTGCTGGGATTCAGCCAACTGAGCTTCCAGCTCGGCAATGCGCGCATCCCGCAGATCGACGCCCTCTGCCACTTCCGGCAAGACTTCCTGCTGGTCCATTTCTTCCGAGACTTGCTCGTTTGGCGTCTTCTGTTCTTTACTACTCATGAATATCTCCGCGTTTTAGCATTAATCTCGCAACTTGGCTTATTATGGGGATCAAAACCGGGGTTTCAAGTCAACCGGTCACAATGTGGGGCATAAACTCGTCCCGGTGAGGAAAATCACAGCAATGAATAAGAAATTCGCCTGTATTGGCATTGTGGGTCACCCGCGCCACCCTTCAGCGCTGGCAACGCATGAGATGTTGTTTCACTGGTTGGTCGCCCGAGGCTACTCGGTGATGCTCGAACGGCAGATAGCCCAGGATTTGGGCTTGAAAGACGTCGTGACCGGCAGCCTGGCAGACATTGGCCAGAAAGCCGACCTGGCCGTGGTGGTCGGCGGTGACGGCAATATGCTCGGCGCGGCGCGCGTGTTGGCGCGTTACGATATTAAAGTGATCGGCGTAAACCGCGGTAATCTCGGATTTTTGACCGATCTCGACCCCGACAACGCGCTGCAGCAATTGGCCGACGTGCTGGAAGGCGAATACATCGATGAACAGCGCTTCCTGCTGGAAACCATCGTGCACAAAGAGAACCAGCAGTGCCGCATCAGCACCGCCATCAACGAAGTGGTGCTGCACCCCGGCAAAGTGGCGCACATGATCGAATTCGAAGTGTATATCGACGATCGTTTCGCCTTCTCGCAACGTTCCGACGGGCTGATTATCGCCACGCCGACCGGGTCAACCGCCTACTCGCTCTCCGCCGGCGGGCCGATCCTGACGCCTTCGCTGGAGGCCATTGCGCTGGTGCCGATGTTCCCGCACACCCTTTCCGCCCGCCCGCTGGTGATCAACGGCAACAGCACCATTCGGCTGAAGTTTTCACAGATCGGCAGCGATCTGGAAATCAGCTGCGACAGCCAGATCGCGCTGCCTATCCAGGAAGGCGAAGAGGTATTGATACGCCGCAGTGATTTCCATTTGAATCTTATTCATCCAAAGGACTACAGCTATTTCAATACGTTAAGCACAAAACTCGGCTGGTCAAAAAAATTGTTCTAAAAACGTCGCCAGCTACTTTACTGTATATAAAACCAGTTTATACTGTATGAAACTACAGTTATGTGTTTATACACAGGAAGGTTCCCATGCTGGCGCAATTGACCATCAGCAATTTTGCTATCGTTCGTGAGTTGGAGATTGATTTTCAACCGGGTATGACGGCGATTACCGGTGAAACCGGCGCCGGCAAATCCATCGCCATCGACGCGCTGGGCCTGTGCCTCGGCAACCGCGCCGACGGCAATGTGGTGCGCCTGGGGGCCGCCCGTGCCGATATCTGCGCGCGCTTCTCGCTGGCGGATACTCCCTCAGCCCGCCAATGGCTTGAGCAGAACCAACTGGACGACAGCAATGAGTGCTTGCTGCGCCGGGTGATCAACGCAGACGGCCGCTCGCGCGGCTTTATCAATGGCACCGCCGTGCCGCTTTCGCAGCTGCGCGAACTTGGCCAACGCCTGATTCAAATCCACGGCCAGCATGCTCATCAGCTGTTGCTCAAACCCGAGCATCAAAAACAGCTGCTGGACGCCTATGCAGACGAACCTGCCCTGCTGGCGCAAATGCAACAAGCTTACCAGCGCTGGCACCAAAGTTGCCGCGAACTGGCGCACCACCAACAACAGTCCCTCGAGCGTGACGCGCGCAAACAGCTGCTGCAATACCAGTTGAAAGAGCTGAACGAATTCGCCCCGCAGGCCGGTGAATTTGAACAAACAGACGCGGAATACAAGCGCCTGGCCAACAGCGGCCAGTTGCTGACCATTAGCCAGCAAACGCTGCAATTGCTGGCCGATGATGAAGAACACAACATGCTCAGCCAGCTTTACACCGCCAAACACCTGCTGGTCGAACTGGTCAGCATGGATGAAAAACTGGGCGAACTGCTGAACATGCTGGAAGAGGCCTCAATCCAAATCAGCGAGGCCAGCGATGAACTGCGCCACTATGCCGATCGCATGGATCTCGATCCCAACCGCCTGCATGAACTGGAACAGCGCCTGTCGCGGCAAATCAACCTGGCGCGTAAACATCACGTGGCGCCAGAGGAGCTGCCGCAGCTACACCAGCAGTTGCTGGATGAGCAACAATTGCTGTCGCAACAGGAAAGCGACCACGAGCACCTTAACGAAGCGGTCACCCTGCACCATCAGCAGGCGCTGGTTCTGGCGGAGCAACTGCACCAAAAACGCCAGCATTACGCCGCCGAACTGACCACGTTGATTACCGACAGCATGCAGGCGCTCTCTATGCCACACGGCAAATTCAACATCGATGTGCGCTTCGAGCCCCAATATTTGAGCGCCGAAGGGGCAAGTCGCACCGAGTTCTGCGTATCCACCAACCCGGGTCAACCATTGCAGGCGCTGGCTAAAGTGGCGTCCGGCGGCGAATTGTCACGCATCGCGCTGGCGATTCAGGTCATCACTGCCCGCAAGATGGAAACCCCAGCGCTGATTTTCGACGAAGTGGACGTGGGTATCAGTGGCCCGACCGCCGCCATCGTGGGCCGCCTGCTTCGCCAGCTAGGGGAGTCAACGCAGGTCATGTGCGTCACCCACCTGCCGCAGGTCGCGGGGTGCGGGCATCAGCATCTGTTTGTCAGCAAGCAGACCGACGGCACGGAAACCGAAACGCAGATGTCGCCGCTGGATAAACGTGCCCGTTTGCAGGAGTTGGCGCGCCTTCTTGGCGGCAGTGAAGTCACCCGCAACACACTGGCAAACGCAAAAGAACTGCTGGCCGCATAAAAAAGCTCAACTTTTTCACTTTTCTGAGGTCTGACTTTGGCGCTGTTTACCTGGCAGATTTCAAGGTGCGGCAAGGCGACAACCGCCCCATCCTCCAGGCACGTAGTCAACTGAGTGACTGGAGCGTGAGAGGGAAGTCATCGCCGCTACAACTTGAAAGATGAAGGGTATAAAGGTTTCCAACTGCTGCAAGGTCTATTATCATCGGCATCCTATGCCCTAAAGGAATGTGATTACTATGCGCTGTAAAACGCTGGCTGCTGCCGCTGTGGTTCTTGTGATGCTGACTGCAGGCTGTTCTACTTTTGAGAAAGTGGTTTATCGGCCTGACATCAACCAAGGGAACTACCTGACGTCGACCGACGTGGCTAAAATCCAAAAAGGTATGACCCAGCAACAGGTCGCTTATACATTGGGTACCCCAATGTTACAGGATCCGTTCGGTACTCAGACGTGGTTCTATGTATTCCGCCAGCAACCTGGCCATGAAGATATCACCCAGCAAACCCTGACGCTGACCTTTGATAGCGCGGGCGTGTTGACCGATATTCAGAACAAGCCGGCGCTGACCAAGTAATCAGCGCAGGAGCTATCGTCCGGCCCGTGAGGGGCGATTCAGGTTCTTCATGACAGTAACAGGCTGCAACTCGGAAGATAAAATTCTGATAAAAAATAAGGCGCATTCAGCGCCTTATTTTTTTGCTTTCTCTGCCCGTTGCCGACGCAGCTCTTTAGGGTCGGCAATCAGGGGACGGTAAATTTCTACCCGGTCGCCATCGTTCAGCACATCACCCAGCTTGGCCGGGCGGCTGTAGATGCCCAGCTTATTGCTTTGCAAATCAATGTCACCACGTAGTTCCAGCAGCCCGGAGGCCATAATAGCCTGTTCAACGCTGCTGCCTTCCGCCAGCGTAACCTTGCGCAGATACTGACGCTCCGGCAAGGCGTAAACCACCTCAACCCGAATATCAGACACTGTAAACCTCTTTCGCCCGCTGTGTGAAGGCCTGCACCATGTTGCCTGCCAGCTCTTTGAACACCTTGCCGAACGCCAGCTCGATCAGTTTGTTGGTAAATTCAAAATCCAGGTGCAGCTCAACCTTACAGGCTTCCGGGCTCAGCGGCGTAAACTGCCAGCCCCCCATCAGCTTGCGGAACGGGCCATCAACCAGTTGCATATTGATGCTCTGGTTATCCTGCAGCGTGTTGCGCGTAGTGAAGGTTTTGCTGATACCGGCTTTGGCAACGTCAACCGCGGCGGTCATTTGATTGTTGGACGCGTCAATCACCCGGCTGCCGGTACAACCTGGCAGAAAATCGGGGTAAGAGTGAACATCGTTAACCAACTGATACATCTGCTCGGCGCTGAACGGCACTAACGCAGACCGACTGATCTGGGGCATATCATTTCCTGTGAGACACAAAACATACAGATAATACCATTTATCTATCGCCAAACAAAAAATCTGCTATGCAACGCGAGGGCCAAAAATGCGAAAAATTGCGCAGGTGCTGAGCGGTAAAGGATTTCTTTCGTCGAATCATCCAGTATAATGAACAAACTATGACAAAGAAAAAAGCACACAAACCCGGTTCCGCCACCATTGCGCAGAACAAGCGAGCGCGTTTCGAATACTTCATTGAAGAAGAGTTCGAGGCGGGCCTGTCGCTGCAAGGGTGGGAAGTAAAATCGCTGCGTGCCGGCAAAGCCAACATTAGCGACAGCTACGTGACCTTCCGCGATGGTGAAGCCTATCTGTTTGGGGCCACCGTCTCACCGCTCAACGTAGCCTCGTCGCATGTGGTATGCGATCCGACACGTACCCGTAAATTGCTGCTGAAAAAACGTGAGCTGGACTCACTGCTCGGCCGCGTAAACCGCGACGGTTACACCGTAGTTGCCTTGTCCATGTATTGGAAAAATGCCTGGGCCAAGATCAAAATCGGCGTAGCCAAAGGCAAGAAAGAACACGATAAACGCGATGACATCAAAGATCGTGAATGGCAGACGGCGAAATCCCGTATCATGAAGCATGCCAACCGATAAGCCTCTGGCTTAACGGGTTAAACTTCTGGTATACTGAACAAAGTTACTTGGGGCTGATTCTGGATTCGACGGGATTGTGAGGCCTTAGGAGCATGCCGAGGGGCGGTTGGCCTCGTAAAAAGCCGCAAAAAAAATAATTGCAAACGACTCGCAATTCGAATCTGCTGCTTTAGCAGCTTAATCAGCCTAAGAAACTGAAGATTCCCTCTCTCCCTAGCCTCCGCTCTTAGGACGGGGATCAAGAGAGGTCAAACCCAAAAGAGATCGCGTGGATGTCCTGCCTGGGGCTGAAGCGTTAAACCCAATCAGGCTAGTTTGTTAGTGGCGTGTCCATCCGCAGCTGACCGGCGAATGTAATGATTGGACTAAGCATGTAGTGCCGACGGTGTAGTAATTCCGGACGGGGGTTCAAATCCCCCCAGCTCCACCAAATAGGTCACCGGTGATACCAGATAGATCCGGCGATAATAGCGAGAAAGCCCGCAACTCCGTTGCGGGCTTTTTTGTGTCGGTTGCTCATGTACGAGGTTTACATGCGCGACATTCATTTTAAACGGCTTTTCTTTCCGTTAAAAAATCAATTAACGTCTTCACTCTTTTGGTCTTACCCGCATTTTTCGGGTAATAAAGATAAACGGCTGGGTAGGTTTTCCAGTAATTCTCCATCACGGGAATAAATTTCTCTTTGTCGGGCTGTAACCTGTGAATGGGCTCAAACAACCTTCCGATGCCCAGTCCGCTCCGTATTCCATCGGCCATAACGTCAATATCGTTGCTGATTAACTGGCCCGGCATCTCAACGGTTAGTTGCTCGCCTTTGTGATCAAGAATCAGCGGAAGGATGCGGTTATTGGTGATGAATCTATAGCCGATAAGTTTGTGCTGATGGAGCTCGGCCGGCGTAGTGGGTGTCCCGAACGCCTCCAGATAGGCCGATGACGCATACAGCCCTTCCCTAAACGGCTTCATCAACTGGCGAGCCACCACTCCGCCTTCAAGAATATCGCCAAAGCGTATCCCCAGATCAAAGCGGTCATCAATAATATTAACGGTGCCGTCGTAAACCGAAACTTCAAGTTTAATGCCGGGATATTGCCGACAAAAGGCCGCCATAGCCGGTTTAAGTATGAGCAGATAAGCGAAGCGGGAGAGCGTAATCCTGACCAGGCCAGAGGGTTCCTGGTTCTGGTCGCGGATGTTTTCCAGCGATTTTTCAAGCGAGTCCACTGCCGCTACAGTTTGCTCCAACAGCTGTTGCCCAGCTTCCGTCAGTTCAATGCGCCGTGTCGTACGGACAAAAAGAGGGTGACCGATGTGTTGTTCAAGCAGCTTAAGCGCCTTACTGACAGAGGGAGGCGTAATCTCGAGCTTCCTGGCCGCAGCCGAAATATTGCCTTCCCGGGCAATGCTCTGAAAGATGCGTATCTGGTTGTAAATCACGTTATTCATCACGTCATCCTGAAGCAAATGGCCCACCGATTATTAACTACAGGCTAAATATCCTTAAGTCAATAAGGGCCTAATCTTATCAAAATCGCGAGCTTATACTTTTTTCAGTGCCCCCTTCGTAGTTAAGTTCAGGAGACTGAAATGCGCATTTTGTGTTTGGATATTCCCGCTTCCGGCGCCTCGCTGGAAAAATACGCTCCACATCTGACTTCAGAAGTGTTGCATACCTGGAGTTTGTATAAATCCGGCAGTATCCGGGATATTTATTTTCGACAGGATCGGCCCGGCGTAGCGATTTTTCTTGAATGTGACTCGGTGGAAAAAGCCCGGATGCTGATGGCCGATTTTCCGCTGGCAAAAGCCGGTCTGCTTACCTTCGAATGTATCCCTTTGGGGTCATTTACCAATTGGGAACACCTGTTTGCCGGGGAGTTCAAAGATCAGCCAGAGGAAGCGATGAAATGAAATCAGACCGCAAACCCGTGCTGTGCGTCGTCACCAGCCATCCGATAAAAGGCGTTTCCGGCGTGCCTACCGGTTTTTTCATGGCAGAGCTCACCCATCCCCTGAAAGTGCTGGAAGATGCGGGGATCCCAACAGTGATTGCCAGCATTCGTGGGGGCCAGCCGCCGGTTGACGGTTTCGATCTCAGCGATCCCGTTAACGCCTGGTTCTGGAACGAGACCGATTTCCAGCATCGCCTCGCCACCACGCCGCCTTTATCTGAGCTGAACGGGGCCGATTATTCCGCGGTCTTTTTTGCTGGCGGGCACGGCACAATGTGGGACTACCGCGATAACCCGGATGCGCAGCGCATTATCAGAGAGGTATACGAAAGCGGTGGGACAGTGTCGGCAGTCTGCCATGGCCCGGCCGCGCTGGTTGACGCAAAACTCAGCAATGGTGAATACCTGGTGAAAGGAAAGAACCTGGCAGCCTTCACCAATAAAGAAGAAGACGAAGTTCAGGCAACGGCTGTGGTCCCCTATTTGTTGGAAACCGCCCTGCGGGAGCACGGCGCACTTCATCATGAAGCACCCAACTGGTCTGAGAATGTGGTGACGGATGGTCGTCTGATCACCGGTCAGAACCCTGCCTCAGCGCACGGCGTTGGCGTGGCGTTGGTGGACGCGCTGCACCAGACAATCTAACGGCGGGCATAGCACGCTGGCACCGTTATTCTGTTCAACGTGTTAAGCCTTCATTTTGGCCGGGCGGGAAGTCATTTCTCCGGCCCTTTCCAGGAGGACATAATGAAAAAATTGCCAAAAATAGCGTTGGGAACCTGGTCCTGGGGAGCGGGATTTGCGGGTGGAGATACCGTATTCGGAAATCACCTTTCCGACCGGCAGATGGCAGAGGTATTCAGCAACGCCATGGATAAAGGGCTTAATCTGTGGGATACCGCCGCCGTCTACGGGATGGGAAGCTCCGAAACAGCGCTGGGTAAGTTAGTCCGTCAGTACCCGCGTGAAGACATAATTCTATCGACCAAGTTTACCCCGCAAATTGCCGACAAGACGCCGGTTCAGCCCGTTAGCGCCATGCTTGAGGCGAGCCTCGAGCGCCTGGGCGTGGAGGAGATTGATATCTACTGGATCCATAATCCTTCCGACGTGGAGAAATGGACGCCGGGCCTTATTCCGCTTTTACAGAGCGGCAGGGTTAAACAGGTTGGCGTATCCAATCACAGCCTGGCACAAATAAAGCGTGCCAATGAAATCCTGAAACAGGCCGGTTTCTCTGTAAGCGCAGTTCAGAATCACTACAGCTTGCTCTACCGTTCATCGGAAGACGCGGGGATCCTCGACTATTGCCATAAAAACGGCATCACCTTTTTTGCCTATATGGTGCTGGAACAGGGAGCCTTGAGCGGCCATTACAACTCGCAAAATCCCATGCCCGCGGGCAGTGGGCGCGCTGAAACCTATAACCGGGTTCTACCGCAGTTAGAAAACTTAACCGCGGCGATGAAGGTGATGGGAGATGCCAGAAACGCCAGCGTTGCGCAGGTTGCCATCGCGTGGGCCATTGCGAAAGGCACCCTGCCGATCATTGGTGCGACCAAGATTCACCATGTTCAGGACGCTGCCGGGGCTGCAGACATTCAGCTTGGCGCTGAGGAAATGGCAACGCTGGAACGCCTTGCCAAAGAAGCGGGAGTTGATACGCGGGGGGCATGGGAGAAGTCCATGGTCTAGCGAGGGGCTCGAAGCATGTCGCCGGGTTCCCCCTTTTTCAAGACGGGATCCCGCGTTCTGGCAGGCATCGCCATTTCAGGCATTCTCCCCCCGTTGTACAGCGGTTCCCCTATGTCAAAACACTGAGCGGAAATCAAAGATGAAAATCATTTGCCTTGAAGAACATACTCTGGATAAAGCGCTGGTTATGGCATCCATGCCGGCTGCACTTGAGCAGGCTCCGTTTCTGAGCGATTGGGGAAAGACGGTTACTGACGGCAATCTTCCCGATCGAAGCCGCCCCCAAATTGAAAAAAACGACCTGATTAACATTAAGGGCGCAGACATAGGTCGCGGGCGTCTGGACGATATGGACGTGGCCGGTATCACCATGCAGGTGCTTTCGGTTGGAGGATTTCCACACCTGATATCGGCTGCTGAGGGGGTGGATTTGAACCGCGCGGCTAACGACCGCCTCGCTGACGCGGTTAACGCTCATCCAGACCGCTTTGCCGCATTCGCCACGCTTCCATGGGCTCAGCCCGATTCGGCAGAAAAAGAACTTGAGCGAGCGGTTAAAGAGTTGGGTTTTAAAGGCGCTCTGCTAAACGGCAGGCCATCAACCCATTTTCTCGACCATCCGGATTACGACGGGCTGCTGGCCCGCTTCAACGCTCTTGGCGTCCCGCTCTATCTCCATCCGGGGCTTCCCGTTCGCAGCGTACAACAGGCTTATTACGGTGGCTTCAGCGATGAAGTCACCGCCAGGCTATCGATGTTTGGTTGGGGCTGGCATCACGAAGCGGGCATTCATCTGCTGCGGTTAATCCTGTCCGGGGCCTTTGATAAATATCCGAACCTTCAGGTCATAAGCGGCCACTGGGGAGAGATGCTGCCATTCTGGTTACAGCGTCTGGACGATAGCCTCCCCCAGGCCGCTACGGGGTTACGACGCACCATTGCGCAGACCTTTAAGGAACAGGTGTATGTGACACCCTCCGGAATGCTGACGCTACCGCATTTTCAGTTTATCTATGCACTGTTGGGGGCCGAGCGGATTATTTTTTCTGTTGATTATCCCTACCAGACGCTGGATGGCGTGAAGGCATTTATCCAAAGTTTACCTGTTCCTGAAGAGGCGAAAGAAGCGATAGCCTTCCGCAATGCTGAGCGGTTGCTCGGATTAACGTCTTGATAAAAAAGGTTTTGCGGAAGCCTTGAGTCAACCAGGGTAATTATTAGCTTTTAGCTAAAAGTGATTGTTCCATTAATACTCTAAAAAACAGAATACGGTCATTCTATACTGGTGACCTGGTAAACAATTAACTTTTAAGCTATTGAAAATGAAAAATATCCTGATTATTTCCGGACATCCGAATCTTAACGAGTCAATCGGTAACGCGACTATCCTGGATGAGATAACCTTGGCATTGCCGGAGGCTGAAATTCGCCGTCTGGATTGGCTCTATCCGGACAACAAAATCAATGTAAAAGCAGAGCAGGAGAGCCTGCTGAAAGCCGATGTGATCGTCTGGCAATTTCCCTTCTCCTGGTATTCGCTTCCGGGCGTAATGAAATTATGGCTGGATGAGGTTTTTGTCCACGGGTTCGCACAGGGTTCAACGGCAAAACTTGGCGGTAAAAAACTTATTCTTTCGTTTACCACCGGCGCACAGCAAGCGCTCTATTCATCGGAAGGATTTTTTGGCCATAGCCTTGAAAATTACCTTACCCAGTTTGAAACCACCGCCAGGCTTTGCAATCTCGATTTGCAAATGCCGGTGTATACCTGTGGCATCAGTTATGCCGACAGGGATGAAAATAAAATAGCGCAACAGAAAATAATGGCCAAAGAGCATGCCTCACGACTGATCGCGCTGTTGAAATCCTTATCCCCAGAATTGAAACTGGCCGTATAAAATAAAGGCACCCTGTGAAAAATATTATAACCATGACGCTCTGCCTGCTGGTTGGCAGCCCCGCATTTGCAGCCGGCTCAACTCTGCAGGATAAAACCGTTATGAACATTTTCGAGCTTGGCATCAAAGCGGGGAAAAGCCGGCAGTATGATGAAGTCGCCAGAAGCACTATTTCCTCTTCCCTTGAGGCTGAAAGTGGCACCTTGGCCATGTACTCACTCAAACGCAAGGATGATCTCAATCAGGCGTACATGATTGAAATCTACGCCGGAAAGGAGGCCTATAAAAAACACGTAGATTCAGAGCAGTACAAGGCGTTTATTGAGCGTGCGCCTGAAATCATAGATCAAAAAAGCAAAACAGATGTCACACCGCAATTCCTTGGCGATAAGCAAATAGTACAAAACGAGAGAACGATAAATAACCTGGTTATTGTCGATGTAAAACCCGAGCATCAGCAGGCCTTCAAAAATATCGTCCTCGCGGAAATGTCTGACTCCCTGAAGATTGAAGATGGCGTGCTGGCTATGTATGCCGCAACCGATGCGAAAAATGAAAATCGCTGGTACTTCTATGAAATTTACGCCAGCGAAGCTGATTATCAACGGCACAGGCAGACGCCCCACTTCCGGGGGTATATAGCGCAAACCTCAGAAATGACAACCGCGAAGGAATCAATCCCTGTCGTGCCCGTGTTTCTCAGAAATAAAGGCGCCATGCAGTTTGATGATTAGTGCCTGAGCTTCTGTCGATTGGATGATCAATGAGGTTTTGCAATGAAAGAGATTATTGCCGCTGCAGTGATGTCGCTTGTACTTGCAGATTTCGTGGATGCAGAAGAAAAAAGAGGTGAAGCTATGTTGAAAATTAATCCGTCGGGCCTTTCAGTTGCCGATATCCAATCCGTTTCTCCGGCACTGGCCCGCTTCGGTAGCGAAGCCATTACGGACGATCTCTGGAAACGTGATGAGCTTTCGCAACGTGACCGCAGCATCGTTACCCTGGCCATTCTGATTGCCAGGAACCAGCCCACCGAACTAAAGCACTATGTCGGGGTTGCACTCGACAGTGGCGTCACGCCGGCCGAAGTATCGGAGATTATCACGCACCTTGCGTTCTATTCCGGATGGCCAAGTGCGATGTCGGCTATTGCAGTCACTAAAGGTGTTTTTCAGGAGCGTGGCGTCACTGCACAACAGTTAGCCGAGGCCTCTCCTGCACTTCTGCCGCTTAATCAGGATGTCGAACGGCAGCGTTCAGAAACGGTGGAAAAAAATGTCGCGCCAATTTCCCCTGGGCTGGTCAAATTCACCACCGCCCCTCTCTTTCTCGATCTTTGGCAGAGGCCGGCGCTTAAGCCCCGGGACAGGAGTCTTGTGACGGTAAGCGCGCTGATAGCATCGGGGCAGAGCGCGCAAATTGGTTACCACCTTAACCGGGCCATGGATAATGGATTGACCGCCGAAGAAGCGGGTGAAGTCGTGACCCATTGCGCTTTCTATGCCGGCTGGCCAAATGCCTTTTCAGCAGCCCCTGTGGTCGGTGAAGTGCTACGCACCCGATAAAGGATAGAGCGCCCTGGATTAGCGGTGCCAAAAGAGCCTAACGAATGGTGCCAGAAACTGGCATCACAGCGTTATAGGATGTCTCCGCAAGCAGAGAGACATCCAAATCGCGCTCATCTCCTCCTGTTTTTAGAAGGAGTTGCAACGTACCTCAACCAGAACCGCTCAAACCTTGGTGAAGCAAATGAAACGTATTCAGTACGACAGTTATGGTGGCCCGGAGTTGATGCGGGTCGATGAGTTTGAATTGCCCACGCCCGCTAGCGATGAAGTGGCCGTGCAAGTCAGGTTCGCGGCAATCAACCCAATCGACTGGAAGCTGCGCAACGGACTGATGAAGATCGTCACCGGCAGACGTTTTCCCCGCGCAATGGGAATGGATTTTTCCGGTATCGTCACGTCCATTGGCCCAGGGGTCTCGCGCTTTAGGGTCGGCGACGCCGTCTTCGGCCTCGCTCGCTTCAAGGAAAGCGGTGCGCTTGGCCAGTCAGTGATCACGAAAGAAAACTTCCTGACCAGGAAGCCCGAGAGTATCCCCTTCGAGGATGCCGCCTGTCTGGGTACTCCGGGCGTTACGGCATGGAACGGGCTGATCGACAAGGCCAAGCTGCAAGCGGGTCAGCACGTCTTCATTAATGGCTGTGCCGGAGCGGTTGGCGAGGCATCTGTGCAGATCGCACGGCTTTTCGGTGCGGTCGTTTCCGGAAGTTGCAGCTCCCGAGACAGGGAGCGAGCTAAATCACTTGGCGTACAGACTGTCTACGACTATCGCGCAACGGATTTGTCGTCAATAACCACCCGCTTCGATGTGGTATACGACACTGCTGCGACAATGACCGTACCCGCCGGCGTGGCTATGCTACGCCGCGGGGGCGTGTTCCTTGATCTCAACCCCGACCTGGGCAAGTTCATTCGGGCTGTCTTCGATCGACGGCTGAAACCTGTCATTGGCTCGCCGCGAGCCGACATCCTGGAAAAGCTTGCCAGTGCCGCTAAAGAGGGCAAGTTCCAAATCGCGATTGGCGAAACCGTTGATCTGGGGGGCGCAATTCAACTGATCACCGAGCTTGAAAAGGGCCGCAAGCTCGGCGGTAAAGGCATTGTGGCGATGGAGTAAGCATGGCCAAAAGTCATCGATTATTCGACCTGATGCAAGTGCTCCGCCGACACCGAAGAACGGTGTCGGGCCAGGCACTTGCGCGTGAGTTGGGCGTGTCTCTGCGAACCATCCGCCGCGACATTGCCACACTGCAAGACATGGGAGCCGACATCGACGGAGAACCTGGCGTCGGCTACATCCTGCGGCCAGGGTTTCTGCTGCCGCCAATGTCTTTTACCGAAGAAGAAATCCTGGCGCTCGCGACCGGCGCCAAGTGGGTCAGTCGTCAGACCGACGCGACGTTAGCCCTTGCGGTGACAAACGCGCTGGCCAAAATCAATGCAGTCCTTCCACCCGACATGCGTTCAGCCTTCGACGATGACACTATCTATGTAGGTCATTCGCTGAAAGGCTCGACACATCTTGATCTGAGCGAAGTCCGTCGAGCGCTGCGCGAGCAGCGTAAGCTGCGCATCAAGCTGTCTCTCGAACACGCACCGGAAGATGAACAGGTAATATGGCCGATCATGCTCGGCTTTATCGAAGCCAAGCGGTTTATCGCAGCCTGGTGCGAGCTGGATGAACAGTTCCGGGTGATCGGCATGGACGATATCACTAGCGCGGAAGTTCTTACCGAACGCTACCTTCGGAGTCGCCGGCTGCTCGTTAAGGAGTGGCGCGCTCTCGAGATGCGACCGTGCAACGGTCAGGGCGACATTTGCTGATTTTAGGTAGATGTACGCCATAATGTCGATCGGTTACCGATGCCGATACTTCACTCGGCATCGCCTCACAATCACGCTTAATTATCTGTTTTAAAAATAAAATAGAAAACACCACCCTATCTCGTTTGCCAACTCACGCAATAACCCCATATTACCCTTGCCAGATGTAAGGCTTCCCGTTAGTTTATTGGTTACAGTGAAGCGCTGATTTATAAGCATCAGAGATGCCCGCAGCGTGTCGTCATAGCAGCACACCGAAGTAAGGACAATGCCATGGTGGTTTACAGCTTTTTCGTGAAAGGGGATCAAATTTTTGCTCTCAATACCTCATCACCTGATTTCGAGGCCAGGCAGAAACATTTTTTGGGCAAAGGGTACGCAAAGCAGTTTGAAGAATTGGAAGCCCTGTCCCCAGAGGCCGCCGTTATCAGATTTAAAGACATCAAAGATGAGGAGCGCAAAACAGAACAGGCTTTTTCTACAGGCGCTGTATTTACCTCGCTGATAGATGTTTTGTTGAAAAAGGGTTGATTATTCACAGCAAAATAGGTAACCGATGCAACTATCAGAACCGAAGATAATACTGAAAAAAAAACCGCAATTCAGATGGTGGTGTTTTTTCTCTGCACCACGCCAAGGCCTCACCCCTCTTAATATAGAAATAAACCTAACCGAAAACCCACTCCCTATGAATCACGAACACACCGCCCAGAACAAATTAACATACATTAAACAAAAAATTAACATACAAAATACAAACAAAACAAGAAAAAAATAATCAAATAATATATTATTTATATATAACAAATAATTACTCAAAATCAGTCAGTCATAATCCTGTCTAAATTAAAACAAAAAACCATAAAGAAACAAAATTAAAGAATTTAAATCTAATTTGTCTTATCATTTTGGTTTATAACTCCAAAGAAGGGATTGTAAATGATACTCTCTTATAAATCAAAGTAAACCTCACCCTAGGAGCAACCTTATGAGTTACGTTAAAAAACATACCCTTCTCATCATTTCAGCCTTATTTATTTATACCAGCACTGTTCAGTGCAAGCATATTTATGCAGGTTACAAAAAGAACCGGAAGCTTTATGTTCGGAACATTTTATTATGAGCTTCTTGATTGGACTACAGATGATAGTACCCCCAACCCATGCTATGACAACCCAAAATGCACAATAATGATCACCAGCTCTCACAACACTATGGGCAATGCCGATCAAAGCGATGGTTTCTGGCAGGGAAGAACGTATCCCTGGATATCCAGTTCAATGACAATGGGTATTTTAGGTCAAAACTTCAAAAAATTCGTAGGCATACCTCGCACTGGCAGTTTCAATTACGCCAATATAATTGGCGGCAACGGTTGCGTAGGTTTTTTCTATAAGACAGGAAAATTCATGGATATTGATGTACTAAGGCTGCCCGGTTCTATATGTGCGATTCCACCGGAAGAAACAAACGCCTGTGAAATAAAAACCCCTCAATTAACGCTGAATCACGGTGTCTTGGCCCCAGAGCAGTTGAATAACAATACTGTCACCGAATCGTTGTTGCTTTCCTGCAACCAAACGACAAACATACAGCTCTATATCAGCGAAAATACAGGAGGAGTCAGGCTTCGTAGCGACGGTAGTTTATTTTCGAACCTTAAACTCAATGGCCAGCCGGCAAACAAAGGTATTGCCCTGCAGGTTGGACCAGCCGGCACCAGAGTACAAGTCAGTTCTGTATTAAGGACGGTAGGAAACGTTGAGGCAGGTCCTTTCCAGGGTAGCGCAGTGGCGCTGTTGGCACTCCCCTGAACATCTTACGCAATGTATTTTTCATTATGCCAACCGGATACCTGCCTCACACCCAACTCGTGATAGTTCGCCTTATTGATACGGCGGGCCTGGCAGCGGCGGTCTTTACAACGCCCGCGTATACACCCGTGAAGCCTCGCCCCAGGGGTGATAACCCAATCCGTTAAAGGCAAAATCCTGTTTTTCGTAGAAACCCTCAAGATCGGTGCACAAATGCAGTTGCGGGAACCCCATCTTGCGTGCCTCCTCCGCCACATGATTAATCAGCAACGAACCGTAACCGCGCCCACGGTGCGCTTCTTCCACATACAGCGCACACAGCCAGGGGTACAACTCGCCGCGGCTGATAAAGTCATTGGTGATCAACCCTGCACAACCCAGGATATCGTGGTTATCCATCAGCAAATACCACTGCGGCAGCGGATTGGCTGCGCCAATGCAGCGGGTAATGGCATCTTCATACATCATCAGGGTGTCTGGCGAAGCCCATTGCTGCTGGAAATAGCGAATCGCTTGTTGTGCAAACTCAGGTGATTGACGCACCGAAATCATGTTCATATCCGTTCCTGTGATTATTTTTCCTGCTTGAACCGGTCTAAAATTATGCAGTAACAGAGGCCGGCTAGCACGGTCTTTATTATAGAAATCAGCCGGATGTGCGGATAACATGGCGGCACTGCCCAACGATTCGGCAGTGTTTTTCCCAAACAGGAGTCGTTATGACGCAAAATATTTATGACAATCAGGCCTTCTTCGACGGTTATGCCCAACTCAGTCGCTCGGTAAACGGGCTGGACGGCGCGCCGGAATGGCCGACTATCCGCAGCATATTGCCGGACTTGCACGGCAAGAAGGTGGTCGATCTCGGCTGCGGCTACGGTTGGTTCTGCCGCAGCGCACGCGAACAGGGCGCCGCGAGCGTACTTGGCATGGACCTCTCCGAGAAAATGCTGAACAAAGCGCGGGAAATGACGCAGGACGCCGGCGTTGAATACCGCCGGCAAGATCTGGAGCAGCTTCAACTGCCGCCGGCATCCTGCGATCTGGCCTACAGTTCATTGACGCTGCACTACATCGAAGATCTGGCCCGGCTGTTCGCCACCGTTTATCAGGCGCTGGCGGCGGGTGGGCAGTTTATCTTCACCGCCGAGCACCCGATTTATACCGCGCCGCAGCATCAGGGCTGGCTGGTCAATCAACACGGGCAAAAATCCTGGCCGGTCAACGGCTATCAGCAGGAAGGGCGACGGACCTCCAACTGGCTGGCGGAAGGCGTCATCAAGCAGCACCGCATGCTCGGCAGCTATATCAACCTGCTGGTGCAACAGGGATTCGTCATCACCTATTTGAATGAATGGGGCCCTTCGGCGCAGCAAATCGCGGAAAATCCGGCATTGGATGAAGAAAAAGAACGCCCGATGATCTTTATCCTGGCCGCCCATAAACCCACCTGATTATTCTCTCTCGCAGTAAACCCTTAACACAGCCATTCTTGGGGAGGCCGCCTCCCCCCAACGTTTTATTCCGCCCCTGGCGGCTGCACCTTCTTGCGTAGAGCCCGCCAACAGCCGACTATACTTAAGCTTTAACCCCTTTGAACCGGAGAGAAAACAATGGCATTTACTGTCGGCGATTTTGTACAGCGCACTACCGGCGGCCCAAAGATGATCGTGGTGGCCATTGATGGTGACACGCTGGTCTGCAGTTGGAACGAACTGGGCACCGAGCAGCGTGCGGAAGTCCAGGCCAGCGATGTGGCGCTCTATCATGAAGACGGCGATTTCGGCGTATGTTGAACGGTCGGGGCGTAGCAGCGCCCCGCTAAGCTTTCAGGCGCGAATGTCCTGATAGTCCGGCGTGGTGTCGAATTCGTGTTTGGCGAACGGGCACAGCGGAATGATTTTACGGTTTTCCGCACGCATTTTCGCCACCACCCGCGCCACCAGCTTTTTACCTACCCCCTGACCTTTCAACACCTCATCTACCCAGGTGTGATCGATAATGGTTAATTTATCCCCGCTCGGCACAAAAGATATCTCGGCGATCGTTTTGCCCTGCTGATCGTTTATATAGAAACGTTTCTCATCTTCCAGAATGTTAAGTTCCACAGCCTTTCTCCTGATATTTAAATGCGTAATGGCCTGCTGTCACTAGAAATAACCTAGGGTTAGTCTAGTCTTTAATCAGTAACACAACATAATTCTGTAGTGGCTAAGGAGTTCAAAATGGGTGACGGCTCAAAAGACGGTGTTATTTTGCTATCCCGAATATTGTTGATGGTCCTGTTTATCATTTTTGGCTGGATGAAGCTGACCAGCTTTGGCGCAACGGTGAGCGCAATGGAGGGTTACGGTACCCCAATGCCGTATTTGGCGGCGATTATCGCCGTGGTGGTTGAGTTTGTTTTCGGCATCGCACTTATTCTCGGCATATTTACCCGCCCTATCGCGGTTATTTTCGCCGTTTATGTGCTCGGCACCGCTTTTATCGGCCATCCATTCTGGAAAATGACCGGGATGGAAATGATGGGCAATGAAATAAACTTCTTCAAAAACATCAGTATTATCGGCGGGCTGCTGCTGCTGGCAGTTACCGGCGCCGGGCGTTATTCACTGGACTATAAATTCTTTAATAAATAATTCTCCTCTGACAATGGCCGGTGGTGACGCTACCGGCCGTTTTCCTGACGCTCCCCTCTTCAACATGCCATGCTGCGCAAGAGATGCCCCCCGGTAAACATGCGAGAATTATCTGCAATCGTCGTCAACGAGTGAGGTTCTGTGCAGTTTTCGTTATACTGCAAACCATTATTGAGTGCCGCAAAGGAAGAGACCATGAGAATGCGCGAGCTGGAAATCCAGTTTCAAAATGCAATGAGTGAGTTGCAGGCCAGCTTCGAAAAGCAGCACCGTGAATGGCAGCAAAGCTATCAGGCTCTGCAACAGTTATTGGAAGAGTCCAAACAACGCGAAGCAGCGCTACATATGCAAAATGCTCAGTTGGTGCGCAAACTGAGCACCGCCAACTCGGTGCCGGAACAGCACGCGCTGGTGAAGCAAATAAAAATGCTGGGCGCACATCTGGATGCGTTGGCCAAAGACGCCGCCACCTTCAACCATCACCTGCGCAATCAACAGCGGGCAGCCGATAACTTCAGCGGCGAACAGCGTTGACCCCGGGCGCTGCAGCACAGCGCCTCCTGCCAAATACTGGCGCTCTGAGAGTGTAATAAATCATAAATGACCTGGATCATCATCGCAGCCCTGATCGTTGTATTTATTATTGGTTACCGCATTCTGACTTCAGACACCCGCAAAGCTATCGACTCGCTGGCCCACCTGCTGAAAGTTAAACCGATGCTGATTGAATCGATGATTCAGGAAATGGGTAGCCGCAACAGCCAGACTTTTATCCGTATGCTGAACAACGGTTACACCGAGGAGATGCACCAGGCGGCTTATCTGCTGTTTATCTATCTGACCTTTATCAAGCAGGCGAGCGACGAGCAAATCGCCCTGTGGCGTGAAACGCTGCTGCGCGCCGGGCTGTCGCCGGAGCTGCATGCCGAGCACACCGAGGCCGCGCTGTTTTACTTTGCCGATCTGGATATTGACGCGTTCGAACTGGCGCAGTTTCGCCGCGCCTACAATGAGCGCTTTAACCGCGAGGCGATCGCCAACGGGTGAGATACTCCCCCGCAGGCGGGGGATAATAGATTACAGGAACATGCTGTAGAGATAGCGCGAAAGCGCATCACGCGAGCTAAAGCCGTGTGGAATGCCATAACGCGTACTCGGGGCATCGCTGCTTAAATCCAGGGGGAATTCAAGGTACTGCTCGCTGGTGCGAATCGGCGAGGTCGGCGTGGCGAAATGCACGCTTTTCTCTTTCAGCGCAGGGTGGATCACCAGCGCAGTTCTGCCCATACGCGCTTCGCGATTCACATACACGTAGTGCTCACCCTTGCGGTAACCATAGGCTTGATCGGTGATATAATCACGTTCAAAGCCGGTATTCTCCAACACTCTAGCCACTTCATCCGGCCGTAAATACATCGATTTCTCCTCTCGTTCTGGACCGCTGAGCGACCTTACCGCAATCATGAGATGAAACAATAAATTTCTCGGTATGGATGTGGGTTTAGGAATAATCCTTAGCTAGGTATTTGCTCGGTTCTGCAACAACAACCGCAGCGTCAGCAAGGCTCCCAGAAATACCATCAAGGCTGCTGCCAGGTAGATCGATGGCACGCCCATCCGGCTCATCAGCAAACCGGCCAGCGGCCCGGTGATCCCCAGCGCCAAATCGAGAAACGCCGAGTAGGTACCCAGCGCGGTGCCCTGATTCTGCTGCGGCACCTGCTTCACCGCCTCCACCCCCAGCGCCGGAAACACCAGAGAGAAACCGGCACCGGCCAGCAACGCCCCGGCCTGCACCATCAGCGGATCATTGGCCAGCCAAATGAGCAACAGCCCCGCAATCTCAATCAGAAATGACGCCAGAGTGACCTTCAAGCCACCGTGACGGTTAATGGTGTGGCTGAAAATCAGGCGGATGCCGACAAAGGCGCAGCTGAACAGCGTCAGCGAGAACGCCGCCCCGCTCCAGCCCTTATCAGCATAGTAGAGGGTAATAAAAGTGGCGATCACGCCAAAGCCCACGGTGCCCAGCGCCAACCCCAGGCCATAGGTCCAGATGCGGCCAAGCACCGCACTGAAGGCAAGACGCTTGCCGGCGGAGATCGACACGTTCGGTTTACCGCACGCCAGCCACAGCGAAACCGCCACCGCCAACACGATCAGCGCCGCTACCCCGGTTAGCCCCCAAAGCTGATTGAGATAAACGCCGAGCGGCGCGCCGGCTGCCATCGCGCCGTAGGTGGCCACACCATTCCACGAAATCACCCGGGCGGTGTGCATCGGCCCCACCCGACCTATGCCCCACAGCGTGGAACCGGTGCTGGCAAAGCTTTCACCGACGCCGAGAAACACCCGGCCGACGCACAGCAGGATCAGACTCAGCAGCGGCAGGCCGTCGCACCAAAAAGCGATGGCATAAAACACCCCGCTCACGCCGCAACAGGCCAGCCCGAACAACACCACCTTTTTCGGCCCGAGTTGATCGGCATAGCGCCCGGCATGCGGCCGGCTGAAAAGCGTTGCGAAGTACTGCGCGCTGATGATTAACCCGGCCAGCACCGAGTTATACCCGAGATGGTTATGCACAAATCCCGGCAATACCGCCAGCGGCAAACCGATGGTCAGGTAGCAGACGAAGGTAAACATCACCACGGACAAGATCCGCCGGTTAAGCTGGAAGGTGTTTTCTTTGGCGCTGACTGCGGTCATCGAGGGCGGCTCGCATCAATACGGGGTAAGCAACAGCGTTCAGCATACCCCGGCGCGATCCGATCATAAATATGAGAGTTATAACGAATTATTATTTAACTAACCTTTTGCTGCCTGCGCCATTCGCTCGGGCTGACACCCTGGATACGCAGAAACTCACGGTTAAAATTCGATTTGGTGGTAAACCCGGCCCTTTGCATGATATCCGTCACCGGATCGTCACCGGCCAGCAGCCACTGCGCTGCCTGGCGAATACGCAGTTGGTTCACATACTGCGACACATTCATCCCCGTATGCCGGTTGATGGCCTGGGAAACGCGCCGCGCCGGCAAACCTGCCTTGCGCGCCAGTCGAGCCAGATTCAGCTCAGGCTCCAGATAAAGATCATCCTGCCGCAGCCGGTGTTGCACCAGACCGAACCACTCCGCCAGCCGCTCTTCGTCTTCCGCGACGCTGTCAGGCGGCTCCGGCACTCTTTCTGTCGGGGTTTCCGAAGACCGACTGCGGGACAGCACCAGACAAATGCTCAACGCCACCAGCAGGTTGTCGAAGGTCGCCAGCATGGCGGCATGTCGTCCCTCGAAATAAGCGAAATCGAGCACAATCACCCCTTCGGCCGCCGCTATCGCCACCAGCAATATCCCCAACCCGCGCCACAGCCGGTAGCTGAGCCAGCTTTCCGCCAGCGGCACCTGTTGCAACGCATTTTCGCCGCATCGCAGCGCGTACAACAGGGCAGCGCCGTAGCCGAGATCGGTGGCGACAATCAGTATATCCAGCCAGAACGGAGCCAAGACGCTTGCCAGCAGCGTCAGGCATAACGGCGTCAGGTGCCACAGCTCACGCCACCTCAGCCTGCCCTGAGTGCTGACAAGAAATGCCAGATAGGTCAGCGGCGGTATCGCCACCGCACCGAAGGGTTGCAACCCGTTGAACTGCGTCAGTCCATAGCCGTAACGCAGGCCTACCAGCAGGCTCTGCCAGGCGCATAACAACAACAACAGCTGAAACACCCAGCGCCGCGCCTGCGGCCGGCCAAGGCGGTACAGCAACCCCAGACACAGCAGGCCAAACAGAAAAGTGACAGGAATAAGCGGCATCGGCGACATCTTGTTGTCTTCATTCGGGATCTGCAGTGTAGGACCTTAAACCTGTTAAAACAATTATTTAACGACCCGGATCGCGATCGAGGTCGCCGGATTAAGCGGCAAATGCCAGCCTTCAGCGTATTGACATACATCTTGAGGAGTAAAAATGAAAAGAGCGTTGTTCCTGTGGTTACTGCTGTGTGGAATGGCGAACGCCGCCGCTTACCGGATCGCCACACACGATGAGGTATTTCAGACCGGTACACGCCAGTTAGCGAGCCGTATTTATTACCCGACCTCAGCCACCGGCACACCACAGTGGGTCGGGGAAAATCCGGTATTTACCGGTATCGAAAGCCAGCCGGATGCACCGGTGGCAAAGGGGCGCTTCCCGTTGATCGTGATCAGCCACGGCAGCGGCGGCAATAATGCGAGCCAGGCGTGGCTGGCGGCAGCGCTGGTTCAGCAGGGTGCCGTGGTAGTAGCGGCCAATCATCCAGGCAGCACCACCGGCAACTCAATTCCTGCGCTTTCCGCCCAACTGTGGCTACAGACCGGCGATATTTCCGCATTAATTGACGCCATGACCCACGATCCCCGCTGGCGCCAGTCAATCAATCGTCAGGCGATCGGCGTTATCGGCCACTCCAAGGGCGGCTACAGCGCCATTGCCGCCCTCGGCGGCAGGATCAGGTTGGCCGACTTTATCGCCGGTTGTCGGCAACGCGCTCAGTCACCTGATTGCCAGTTCTATACTCAGGCAAAGGTTGAACTGGCCCAACTCCCCGCCGGGCAGTTTGACGCCGACTACAGAGACCCGCGCATCCGCTTTGCCGTCGCCCTCGATCCCGGTATGGCCCCCTATCTGCTGCCAAGCAGCCTGCATCAGCTCGGCGCGCCGTTGCTGATCGTCGAGCCGCAACGCTATTTGCCAGGCAACCGGCAACAAAGCCTTGGCGGCGCGGCATTGGCCGCATATGCCGGGCGGCAGCCGATCCACGCGCTCAAGCTGACCGGCGGCAATCATTTTGATTTTCTGCCGCTTTGCCGACCCAACGGGCGACAAATACTGGAGGAAGAAGGCGACGGTGAAATGCTGTGCGCCGCTTCCGGCGAACAGCGCGAAGCGGTACACCGGCAAACGTTGGCGGCTATCCTGGCGTTTATCCGCCCGTGGCTACCCGCTCACGCAGGAAATCAATAAACGCCCGCACCTTTTCCGGTACGTGGCGAGTATTTGGGTACAACGCATAAATGCTCTGCGCGGGAAACTGGTGGTCCGCCAACAGCGCGCACAGCTTGCCTTCGGCGATGGCCGGTCGTACCAGCCATTCGGGCAACAGCGCCACCCCGGCACCATGCAGGGCAAATGCCAGCAGCGCGGCGGCGCTGTCGCCCATCAGCGTGGCGGCGTCTTCAACCTTGAACAGCATCGCCTGCCGTTGCGGGGTGATCACCTGCCAGCTCAGCGGCGAACTGAGGCGGCTGTGGGCGATCCACTGCGCCTGCGCCAGTTGCGTCAACGAGCCGACCGGGTGGCGGGCCAGATAATCCGGCGCCGCAACCGGCAGAATGGCAAAGCTGTCGATGAGCGCGGCACGGTGGCTGGAGTCCGCCAGTTGCCCCAGCCGAATAGCCACGTCGAACCGTTCCGAAATCAAGTCGGCATGATAAGAGGAAGAAACGTGCTGGATGCGCAAACGCGGATGCAACCGTGAAAATGCCGCCAGCGCCGGTACCACCACCTGAGCGCCGTATTCCGGTGTGGTGGTGATGCGCAATACGCCGCTCAATCCGTGGTGATCGCGGCGTACATCGTCCAGCACGTTTTCCGCATCCTGCAACAGCCGCAAACAACGCTGATAAAATCGCTCGCCGGCATCGGTCAGCGCCAGCCGCCGGGTACTGCGCACCAGCAGCGACACGCCCAGTTCGCTCTCCAACTGTTTGACATTGAAACTCACCACCGCCTTGGTTTGCCCGAGCGTCACCGCCGCAGCGGTGAAACTCCCGGCGTCCACCACCGCCACGAAAATAGCCAACCGTTGCAGGTTAAGCATGCTGCCGCCTTTATTGTCAAAATATTTTTGACAGTGTAATCGTCCTCAGCCGATTTATCCGCACTTTCGTCACCGCTACACTGCCAGCCTTCAACCGGAGGCTCCATGCCCTATCGCATCAAAGTCGCAATCGTCTATCTGCTCGGATTTTTCGTCGATCTGATCAACATGTTTATCGCCAACGTCGCCTATCCGTCCATCGGCCATGCGCTGCACGCCTCGGTCAGCGAACTGGCCTGGGTCAGCAACGGCTATATTCTCGGTCTGACGCTGGTGATCCCACTCAGCGCCTGGCTGGCGCAGCGCATTGGCGGGCGGCGGGTATTTTTACTGTCGCTGACGCTGTTCATGCTGGCGACCGCAGCGGCGGGCTATGCCGGCTCAATCGGCGAGTTGATTGGCTGGCGGGTTATACAGGGCATGGGCGGCGGGCTGCTGATCCCCATCGGCCAGACGCTGACTTATCAGCTGTATCGCAGCCATGAACGCGCCGGGCTTTCCGCCGCCATTATGCTGGTCGGCCTGCTGGCTCCCGCACTGTCACCGGCGCTGGGCGGGTTGATTGTCGACAGGCTCGACTGGCGCTGGGTATTTTTCGCCAACCTGCCGCTGGCGGCCCTGGCGCTGCTGCTGGCCGCACTTTGGCTGCGCGCTCAGGCCCCAGATCCGCAGCGCAAACCGCTCGACGTCCAGGGGCTGCTCAGCGCCTGCGCCGCCCTGACGCTGATCCTGCTTGGCCTGACTCGATTGGGGGAGGCCGACAACCTGTTGCAGGGCTTACTGTTACTGGCAGGCGGCGCGCTGGTGCTGGCCCATTACCTGCGGCGCAGCCTGCGCATCGCCAAGCCGCTGTTAAATCTGCGGCTGGTACAGGAGCCGCTGCTGCGCACCTCGATGATGATTTATCAGTGCATTCCCGGCCTGTTTATCGGCGTTAGCCTGATCGCCATGCTGTATTTGCAAAATCAGCTGGGCATGCGCGCCGCGCAGGTCGGCGGCCTGATGCTGCCCTGGTCGCTGGCCTCATTCCTTGCCATCACGTTGACCGGCAGGAAATTCAACCGCTTTGGCCCACGGCCGCTATTTATTGCCGGTTGCCTGTTGCAGGGGCTGGGTATTCTGGCGCTGTCGCAAATTGCTCACGCCGGGGATCATGGATGGCAAATCAGCGCCTTTGCCTTGATGGGCTTTGGCGGCAGCCTGTGCAGCAGCACCGCACAAAGCAGCGCGTTCCTGCATATCGCCGATGAGCAGCTGGCCGATGCCAGCGCGCTGTGGAATATCAATCGCCAACTCAGTTTTTGCCTGGGTGTCGCGTTGCTCAGCCTGTTGCTCAATCTGCTGCTTGAGCATTTACCGCCGATTGTCGCTTATCGAAGCTGTTTTTACCTTGCCGCCGCCAGCACGCTGATCCCGCTGCTGCTGTGTCTGCGCATCGCTAACCGCGCCATCGTGCGCCGTCTCAACGCTCAACAGGAAATCTCATGAACCGATATTTTACCGAAGTGATCGACGCTCACGTCGCTATTGAAAACTGGCTGGAAAAAGGAGCGGGAGATGAGCAGGCGCTGCTGGCGCGCTTTGATCCGGCCTTTAGCATGATTGCGCTGAATGGTGGCAGGTTGGATTTCACCGCATTGTGCGCATTTTTCCGCGCGCATCGCGCTGCCAAACCGGGCCTGGAAATCACAATAGAAGAGATGGCGCTAGTGGCCGAATGGCCGACGGGGGCGGTGGTTAGTTATCGCGAAAGGCAAACGCTGCCCGGACAGGCAACCACACTGCGTAACTCAACGGTCGTATTTGAACAGACCCAAACCGGTCTGGGCTGGCGGCATCTGCATGAGACCACCCTCGCGCAATAATCACAGGAAGCCGTCGGCCAGGAACAGTTCCCAGGCGACGATCAGCCCGCACAGGGTGACGGCGCTGAAAATCACTTCAAACAGATAGCGATTAATCATCATGAGATAGCCCTCAAAGAAAACACCCGGCGGACCGGGTGTCTGAATACTGGCTGGATCATGCGGCGCCATCAGGCCCCGCATTTTCACTCAATTAAGCGGCTGGAGTAGCGGCTTTTTTGGCAGCTTTGTGGTGTTTTTTAGCGGCCTGAGCTTTCTGCACTGGCGCTTTGTGGTGTTTTTTAGCAGCCTGGGCTTTCTGCACTGGTGCTTTGTGGTGTTTTTTAGCAGCCTGGGCTTTCTGAGCTGGCGCTTGTTTGGTGGCTTTGTGGTGCTTTTTAGCAGCCTGAGCTTTCTGAACAGCGGCTTTTTTGTGGTGTTTTTTAGCGGCCTGAGCTTTCTGAGCTGGGGCTTTTTTGTGGTGTTTCGCTTTCTTGTGATGCGTCGCTTTAGCTGGTGCTTTCTCAGCAGCAGCAGCGGCCGACGCAGCGGTAGTAGTGGTGGTGGTTGCAGCCGGAGTGGTCGTTGCTGGAGCAGCAGCTGCAGTATCAGCAGCGAAAGCAACAGAAGACAGACCCATGGTAGCAGCAACGATCAGGGCTAATACTTTTTTCATCTTTAAATCCTCAGAGTGTTTTTTCGGTAAGCCCTGTTGGGCCGTTGAAACAGATACTAGAGGAATCGATGAGCCGCTTCCGTGAGTGATTGGTTTCGCCGCGTAACCAAATGTACAAGCGGTAACGCGAGCAATGAGCCCCCATCCGCGCGCGGTTTTTTCCGTGATCGCCAACACAGTTTGAAAAAGGGTCTACACTTAATAGACATGTGTCGAAACGGAGAGTCGAATGTTTAGGAAATCTGAAAAAGTAGAACGCGACATCGATCAGGACGTCACCCTTCTGGCAGACACGCTGGATGAGGTGCTACGCGAATCCGGTGACAAGACCAAAGAGGAACTGAGAGAGCTGCACAGCAAGGCAAAAGGCGTATTACGCGATGCCCGTGCCCGCTTCAATGGTTCCAACAGTCTGACACAACACGCACGCGACGCCGTCGATCAAGCCGACAGCTATGTACGTGACAAACCTTGGCAGGGCGTAGGGATCGGGGCCGCTGTTGGCATCGTCCTCGGCGTTCTGTTGGCCCGGCGTTAACACCCCTTGCAGTCATAAAGATAAAACAGATGTGCGTCTGGCCCACGGGAAACCGTGGGCCGTTTAATTTCCGCCGTTGAATAACCTGGCCAGTCTGGCCACCGCCCGTTCAGCATCCGTCCGCTGCGTGAAGTTGGCAAAGCCCATTAACAGCCCCTCTCCTGAAGGGTGAGTTATCTGCCAATCCGACAACGCCTGTAGCGACAGCCCTTCCTCCCAGCCGCGCTGCGCCAGACGCTTATCCTGCCCCGACGACGTTGTCAGGCGAGCCAACAACTGAATGCCGCCCGCCTGCGATGCCACCGCAAGATGCCGGCTCAACTGTTGCTCGATCGCCTGCGCCAACCATTCACGCCGCTGACGATAGATAGGCCGCATTCGCTTCAAATGGCGGTAAAAATGCCCCTGATTGATAAAATCTGCCACGCCGGCTTGCATCAACGGCGGGCAACCGCAGCCCCGCAGCCGGCTGCTGTGGCTAAAGGCCTCCACCAGTTCGGCAGGCACCACCAAATAAGCCATCCGCAACGCAGGAAACAGGGTTTTGCTGAAGGTGCCGGCGTACAGCACCCGTCCCTGACGATCGAGGCTTTTCAGCGGCGGCAGCGGCCGGCCGTGATAACGGACCTCACTGTCATAGTCATCTTCAAGGATCCACGCCGCGCGCTGCTGCGCCCATTCCAACAGCGCCACACGCCTGGCCAGGCTGAGCGACACGCCCAGCGGGCTTTGATGCGTCGGCGTCAACACCGCCATGCGTGCGCCTGGCGCGGCGCTAATACCGGCGGTGATATCCATCCCCTGATCGTCAACCGGCACCGCCACTGGCCGCATGCCGGCGGCGCGAAACAGCGGCAGCGTCACCGGATACCCCGGATCCTCCAGCCACACGTCATCACCCGGTGTTAACAAGGTGCCGATAACCCGATCCAACAACGCCTGATAACCGGCGCAAACGAAGACCTGCTCCGGCCGGCAATTGATGCCCCGAGAGAGATGCAAATAATTGACGATGGCCGCACGCAGTTCCGGCAGGCCATTGGTAGGCGGATGCGCCAGCGATGCCGTGGTACCGGTACGCAGCTGGCGAGCGACAATTCGCTGCCACAGCGCGCGCGGAAAGACGTCCAGCGCCGGTAGCCCCAGTTGAAACGGCGGCATCATTCCGTTCGGATGCAGCGAGTTCGGTACCACCGCCGGCAAGGGTTCCGCCACCGGCGCGGCGCGTACCGGCAGGTTAGGTAGCTGCGGTGAAACATAGGTACCCGCCTGCCCCCGGCTCTGCAAAAAACCTTCGGCAATCAGCTGAGCATAGGCGCTTTCCACGGTAGCACGCGCTACGCCCAGATCGCTCGCCAATCCACGCACCGAAGGCAGCCGGCTGCCCGCAGTCAGCGCCCCTTGCGCAATAGCGTCTTTAATACGCAGATAAATCTGCCGGTACAGCGGCTCGGCAAGCTGGTTATCCAGCCGCAAGGAGGAAAGAAATTGACGCATCATGGCCCGGTTAAATAATCATTTTATGGCCCTATAGCATAGTCCATGTCGCCGCTAAAGTAGCCCCCATGATTTTGCTATCCGCTAACCGAGGTTGACCATGATTAAGCAACGATTGAAATACGCCGAACTCTCTGCCGCTCCCTACAAAGGCCTGGTAAGCGCGCTGATGGCGCTGGAGAAAGGCGCACTGGACAAGGCGACTATTGAGCTGATGTTTATGCGCGTCTCCCAAATCAACGGCTGCGCCTTCTGCCTGGAGATGCACGGCAAGGCGCTGCGCGAGAGCGGCATCAGTAACGACAAACTGGACCAACTGGCGGGCTGGCACGTCAGCAATGCATTTAGCGAGCGCGAACGCGCTGCGTTGGAGTGGGCGGAGTCCGTGACCCTGATCGCCACTACCGGCGCGCCGGATAGCGCATTTGAGGCGTTGCAGGCGCACTTCAGCGACGCAGAAATTGCCGATCTGACCTTCGCTATCAGCATCATGAACGCCTTTAACCGTTTGGCCGTCAGCATGCGTCAGTAACCAGACTGCACTTCCCCTCTCCTTGCGAGAGGGTTCTCCCCCACCGGAATACCCTCGAAATAAATTTCACGCCCCCAGATCCAGCCCCACTGCGGCCTTAACGAAAAAATCATCAAAACACCATATATAGCGTGGTTGATAAATAAAAAATCAACATATAGTATTCAGCTTATCCGGTGTCGGTATGATTTGTCGCTGGGTAACGCCGTCAGAAACGCCGTTCAATGCTCCGTTATCTGACCTTTCCGCCTTTCCTTCAGCTTAAAAGGTAAATGCGAATCATGAGCATTATTATTTACAGTAAACCGGACTGTGTCCAGTGCAACGCCACCTATCGCGCCTTTGATCGACAAGGCATTGACTATCAGGTGATCGACCTCACTCAGGATCAACAGGCGCTTAGCCATGCTAAATCTCTGGGTTATCAGCAAGTTCCGGTGATTATCGCCGGTGACGATCACTGGTCAGGTTTCCGGCCCGACAAGATTGGCGCCCTGGCTCACGCCCTCGCGTCCTGAGGCCCACCATGCACCCGTTGGTTTATTTCTCCAGCAGTTCGGAGAACACCCACAGGTTCGTTGAAAAACTGGGCTTGCCGGCGATGCGCATTCCCATCGCCGGCGCCCGCAGCAAATTGCTGATGGAAGAACCCTATATCCTGATTGTGCCCAGCTATGGCGGCGGCAGCGCCGTGGGGGCCGTGCCGATCCAGGTGATCCGTTTTCTCAACGATCCGCAGAATCGCTCATACCTGCGCGGCGTTATCGCCGCCGGGAATACCAACTTCGGCGCAGCGTACGGCATTGCCGGCGACATCATCGCCAAAAAATGTCAGGTGCCTTTTCTTTATCGCTTTGAGCTGCTCGGCACCACGCAAGACGTTGCAAACGTTCGACAGGGAGTAACCGCATTTTGGCAACGACAGAACTGACCAGGCCCGCCAGCGGCGCGCTGGATTACCATTCGCTCAACGCGATGCTCAATCTTTATGATGCCGAAGGCCGTATCCAGTTCGATAAGGATCGGCTGGCGGCGCGGCACTATTTCCTGCAGCACGTGAATCAGAACACCGTGTTCTTTCACAATCTGGAAGAGAAGCTGCGTTATCTGGTGGAGGAAGGCTATTACGAACAGGCGGTGCTGGCGCAGTACGACTTCAGCTTTATCAAACAGCTGTTCCAGCAGGCCTACGCCAAAAAATTCCGCTTCGAGACCTTCCTCGGCGCCTTCAAGTACTACACCAGCTATACGCTGAAAACCTTCGACGGCAAACGTTATCTGGAACGTTACGAAGACCGCGTATGCATGGTGGCGTTGACGCTGGCTGCGGGGGATACCCGGCTTGCGCAGGAACTGGTGGAAGAGATGATTTCCGGCCGTTTCCAGCCGGCGACGCCAACCTTCCTCAACTGCGGCAAACAGCAGCGTGGCGAGCTGGTTTCCTGCTTCCTGTTGCGTATCGAAGACAATATGGAGTCGATCGGCCGGGCGGTGAATTCCGCGCTGCAATTGTCGAAACGCGGCGGCGGCGTGGCGTTTCTGCTGACCAATATTCGTGAGGTGGGCGCCCCCATCAAGCGCATTGAAAACCAGTCTTCCGGCGTCATCCCGATCATGAAAATGCTTGAGGACGCCTTTTCCTACGCCAACCAGTTGGGTGCACGTCAGGGGGCCGGCGCGGTGTATCTCAATGCGCACCATCCCGACATCCTGCGTTTCCTCGATACCAAGCGCGAAAACGCCGACGAGAAAATCCGCATCAAGACGCTGTCGCTGGGGGTGGTGATCCCGGATATCACCTTCGAGCTGGCCAAAAACAACGAAGAGATGTACCTGTTCTCGCCTTACGACGTTGAGCAGGTGTATGGCGTGCCGTTTTCGGAAATCAGCATTAGCGAAAAATACCGCGAGATGGTGGATGACAAGCGCATCCGCAAATCGCGCATCAATGCACGCGAGTTTTTCCAGGTGCTGGCGGAGATCCAGTTTGAATCCGGCTACCCGTACATGATGTTCGAAGATACGGTCAACCGTGAGAACCCGATCGCCGGGCGCATCAATATGAGCAACCTGTGTTCGGAGATTTTACAGGTCAACCGCGCCAGCACTTATCACGATGACCTGAGCTATGATCGGGTGGGCAAGGACATTTCCTGCAACCTCGGTTCGCTGAACATCGCCAAAACCATGGATGCGCCGGACTTCGGCAAAGCGGTCGACACCGCAATTCGCGCGCTGACCGCCGTGGCCGACATGAGCGATATTCGCTCGGTACCATCGATCGCCGAAGGCAACCGCAGCTCGCACGCCATTGGCCTGGGCCAGATGAACCTGCACGGCTATCTGGCGCGTGAACGCATATTCTACGGTTCGGAAGAAGGCATCGACTTCACCAATATCTATTTCTATAGCGTGGCTTACCACGCCATCCGCGCCTCAAACCGGTTGGCAATCGAGCGCGGCAACGCGTTCGAAGGCTTTGAGCATTCCACCTACGCTTCCGGCGACTACTTCACCAAATATACCGAACGGGAATGGCTGCCGCGGACCGAACGGGTGCGCGCGCTGTTCGCCGATGCCAATATCGCCATCCCAGGCCGTGAAGAGTGGCTGGCCCTGCGCCAGTCGGTAATGATGCACGGGTTGTATAACCAAAATCTGCAGGCGGTGCCGCCGACCGGCTCCATTTCCTATATCAACAATTCGACCTCCAGCATTCACCCGATCGTGTCGCGCATCGAGATCCGCAAAGAGGGAAAAATTGGCCGCGTGTACTATCCGGCGCCCTATATGACCAACGACAACCTGGAGTATTACCAGGATGCCTATGACATTGGCCCGGAAAAGATTATCGACACCTACGCCGCCGCCAGCCAGCACGTCGATCAGGGGCTGTCGCTGACGCTGTTCTTCCGCGATACCGCCACCACCCGCGATATCAACCGGGCGCAGATTTACGCCTGGCGTCAGGGTATCAAAACCATTTACTACATCCGCCTGCGCCAGATGGCGTTGGAAGGCACCGAGGTGCAGGGCTGCGTGTCCTGCGCGCTGTGAGGCAAACTTATGACTATCGTTAAACCGGCGCCGTTGGTGCGCGCCATCAACTGGAATAGCATCGAAGACGACAAGGATCTGGAAGTCTGGAATCGTCTGACCTCCAACTTCTGGCTGCCGGAAAAGATACCGCTGTCGAACGACATCCCTTCCTGGGCCACGCTGACGCCGAAAGAACAACAGCTGACCATCCGCGTGTTCACCGGGCTGACGCTGCTGGACACTATTCAGAATACCGTCGGTGCGCCGGCACTGATCGCCGATGCTTTGACGCCGCACGAAGAGGCGGTCTATTCGAACATCGGCTTTATGGAGGCGGTACACGCCCGCTCTTACAGTTCGATTTTCTCCACCCTGTGCCAAACGCCGGACGTGGACGATGCTTACCGCTGGAGCGAGGAGAACCGCGCGCTGCAAAAAAAAGCCAACATCATTCTGGCCCACTACCGCAGCGACGATCCGCTGCTGAAGAAGGTCGCCAGCGTGTTTCTGGAATCCTTCCTGTTCTATTCGGGCTTTTATCTGCCGATGTACTGGTCGAGCCGCGCCAAGCTGACCAACACCGCCGATTTGATCCGCCTGATCATTCGCGACGAAGCGGTACACGGTTATTTCATCGGCTATAAATTCCAGAAAGGGCTGGAGAAAGTTGACGCCACGCGCCGCCAGCAGGTGAAAAATTTCGCCTTCGATTTGCTGCAAGATCTGTACGACAACGAGGTGCGCTATACCGAGGAGCTGTATGACGGCGTGGGCTGGACGGAAGAGGTGAAAACCTTCCTGCACTACAACGCCAACAAGGCGCTGATGAACCTGGGCTATGAAGCGCTGTTTCCACCGGCGATGGCGGAGGTCAATCCGGCCATTCTCTCGGCGCTGTCGCCGAACGCCGATGAGAATCACGATTTCTTCTCCGGCTCCGGCTCGTCTTACGTGATTGGCAAAGCGGTCAATACCGAGGATGACGACTGGGATTTCTGAGGGGGTTATCGCGATATCGGCCTGCGAGGGCCGCTATCTCGCTATTCATAGCCCAGTTATTTCTGGCTACGGATCGCCAGAACAAATGCAGTATCAATATCAGGAATGTATTTGTAGAGGGCCAAATATCCGCGAGCTTGCTGACCGATAATCAACTCACGCTTTCCCGCCCCAAGCCCTCTTCCAATTAACGGATTATGTTCCAATACCGCAATCGCCTGAATAATTTCCTGAATTCGCGGTCCGGCATCTGCAACCTCGTAATGTGTCAAATGGGCGAGAATACGCTCAATATCATCCATGACCTCTGGCGCCAGCTCGACTTTTGTCATCCGCGTCCCAACTTTTTAACAGTAGGTTTGGTGGCCGCAATATCCCCCGCCACATAGTTTTCCAGATAACCACGCATCTCCTTCCAAGAGAGGGTCTCACCGGTAGCGATAATCTTGGCGTAACGTTTTTCCGCTTCATCTTCAAAATCTCGACGCAACTCTTCGCGCTGAGTTTTCTCTGCGATTGCCTGCAGAATAAAGTTATGCGAAGTCACACCGGCTTGCTCAGCCACGGCCGCGACTCGAGCTTTAAGTTCTTCAGGTAGACGAATGGTGGTGGTTGGCATAGTCATAAACCTCAGCGCTGGCAGAGCGAATGTAGCTCAATTGTGCTACATCAATAGGGGGTACTCAATAGCCTTGTCTATTTATTCATCTCTGCGCGCAGCCGGAGGCGTTGCCAGATGGCGCGTTTCTCCTCGTCGTTGGCAGTTGGCCAGGCGGCGATTTCATCCAGCGTACGCCAACAGCCCCGACACCACTGCTTATCGGCATCAATCCGACAAAGGGCGATGCAGGGCGAGCGAACGCCGTCGTCCCCTGAGTTATTGTTACCCGCCATAAAACGCCCCCTAAATTTGCCCGCCACAGGATACCCGATCCGGCAATGGGAAACCGCGAACTTTGCGCAGGATCAGATGATGCCGCCGTTGGCGCGCAGGGTTTGACCGTTGACCCAACTGCCGTCTGCACCGGCCAGGAAAGATACCGCTGCGGCGATATCCTGCGGTTGGCCCAGGCGTTCCAGCGGCGCCATCTGCGCCAGACGCTCGATCAGATCCGGAGTTTTGCCATCCAGGAACAGGCTGGTGGCGGTCGGTCCGGGCGCAATCGCATTGACGGTAATGTTGCGGCCGCGCAGCTCTTTCGCCAATACGCTGGTCAGCGCTTCGACGGCGGCTTTGCTGGCGGCGTACATGCCGTAACCCGGCTGCAACAACCCCACCACGCTGGATGAAAAGTTAATGATGCGCCCATTGTCACGCAAACGCTTTGCCGCTTCGCGCAGCGTGTTGAAGGTGCCTTTCAGGTTGATGTCGATAAGGCGATCGGCGTCGACGTCGCTCATTTCCGCCACAGGCGCCAGAGCAATCACTCCAGCGTTATTCACCAGGATATCGACGCCGCCAAAGGCTTGTTCGGCGCGGTCAAACAGTTGGGCGACAGCGGCTGCATCGCTGACGTCCGCTTTGGCGCTCAGCGCACGGCCGCCGTTTTGTTCAATTTTACGCACCAGCTCATCGGCCAATGCCTGGTTGCCCGAATAGTTGACGATTACGGTAAAGCCGTCGGCGGCAAGGCGTTCAGCAATGGCGGCGCCAATGCCGCGAGAGGCCCCGGTCACAATGGCGATTTGCGGGTTGCTGTTGTTCATAGTTTCAGTCCTCTTCGGGTAAGCGTCGGCAGGCTTGCCAGCGTAGAGTGATAATGCACCTTTCGCACAAGCGAATAATTACCTAAAATTCGTTATCACTATCCGAAATTAACGAACAATAACGATGGACAGAATTGATGCCATGCGCCTGTTCACCCGCGTGGTGGAACAGCGCAGTTTTACTCAAGCCGCACAGGATATGAACCTGCCGCGTTCGACGGTGACCGATGCCATCAAACAGCTGGAGGCGCGGTTACAGGTGCGACTGTTGCAGCGCACCACGCGCCATGTCAGCCCGACGCTGGATGGCGAAGCCTACTATCAGCGTTGCCTGATCATTCTGGCGGATATCGAAGATGCCGAGATGGCGTTCGCCGGTGCCAAGCCGCGCGGGCTGTTGCGCATCGACGTGCATGGCACGCTGGCTCGGCACTTTCTGCTGCCGGGCCTGCCCGATTTTTTGGCGCAGTACCCGGATATCGAATTTTACATGAGCGAAGGCGACAGACTGGTGGATCCGGTGCGGGAAGGCATCGACTGCGTGGTGCGCGTCGGCAAGCTGAAAGACAGCGATATGGCGGCGCGCCGCTTGGGGGAGCTCGAAGAAGTCACCTGTGCCTCGCCGGAATACCTGCGGCGCTTCGGTACGCCGTTAAGCCTTGATCAACTTCAGGGGCACCGCATGGTCGGGTTCCGCTCCTCGGCTACCGGCGCGGTGATGCCGCTGGAGTTTAACGTCAACGGCCTGCCGCAACAGATGACATTGCCCAGTGCGGTGTCGGTCAGCGCAGCGGAAAGCCTGGTCGCGGCGGCGCGCATGGGGCTGGGCATTATTCAGGTGCCGCGTTACCACCTGCTTGACGATTTGGCCAACGGCAGCCTGCTGCCGCTGCTGCCGCAATGCCCCTCCACACCCATGCCGGTTTCGCTGCTGTACCCGCGCAACCGTCAACTGTCGCCACGGGTAAGAGTCTTTATCGACTGGTTCAGCAAGGTTTTTGCCACACACAATCAATAACAAGCCGCCTGTTCGGCGGCCTGAGGTTTACAGGGCGCCGTAATCCAGCGGCACCCAGTTGTAACCTTCCCCCTGCTTGTTCAGGTAACCCAGCCCAGGGAACGACAGGTGCGCGGCTCCGACCAGTTCACTCTGTCGGGCGCTGTCGCCAAACACCCGCAGCCGTTGCACGACCGCCGCTTTGGGGTCGCTGTCGAAACTGATCGCCACCTGCGGATGGGCAAACTGTACTGCGGCCACGTGGATCAAATCGCCCATCAACAACAGCTTTTTACCCTGGCTGGTCACCTGATAAACGCTGTGGCCCGGCGTATGGCCGTGGGCGGCAAATGCGGCAATACCCGGCGACAGCTCGCCGTCGTTGCTGAAGGGTTTGAAATGCCCGGCGGCCTGATAGGGCTTGATCGCCGCTATCGCGTTTTCAAAGTTGGCCTTATCTTGCGCCTTCGCCTGCTTCAGGTGGCTTTCGCTCAGCCAAAAATTGGCATCCTGCTGTGAAGCGCGCACCAAGGCATTCGGGAAGCGCGCACGGCCATTTTCCGTCAGCCCGCCCAAATGATCCGGATGCATATGGGTCAGATAAATTTCATCTATCTGTTCCGGCTGATAGCCTGCCGCCCGAAGATGAATCACCAGTTGATCCAGACCGTCACCCAGCAGCTTACCGGCTCCGGCGTCGATCATGACAAGCTTGCTGCCGGTGTTGATCAGATAGGCATTGACCGAGGTGACCACCGGCAAGCTCTGATGATGTTCAGCCAGGCCCTCGGCAATTTGTTGCGGCGTGCTGTTGAGCAGCAGTTTATCCACCGGCAGACGGACCACGCCGTCAGACAAAACAGTGACCTCATAACTGCCCAGCATGATGCGGTAAAAACCCGGTGAAGGCGTTTTTACCTGCGGTGCGGCGGCCGTAGCCTGCAACGCCATAACCGCCAATGCCGCACCTAACAGGTAGCGTTTCCAGAACATGATGACTCCTTGTTGTGATTAGACAGCGGTAAGTATTAACCCAAAACTGCCGACGCGCCTGCACAATAAATAAATTTAAATTATATCACTTTAAAAATTATATTTAATTTGAATACTTTTGTCTAAAGCGCCACACAACCCCAATCAATATTTAATAAAACGCGAATCCGTTATTTTCTTTACTCACCCAAACAACGAGTAAGGAATTATTATGAAATATCAATTTGAAAATCTGGTGTTTGAAGGCGGCGGCGTAAAAGGTATCGCCTATGGCGGCGTTTTGGAACTGTTGGAAGCCAAAGGCATTATGCCGCAGATCAAAAAAACCTCCGGGGCTTCGGCCGGTGCAATCGCTGCACTGCTGGTGGGCCTGGGCTGCAGCGCCGCTGACGTCACAAAAATTCTGTCCGACATGGATTTCAAGAAATTCCTCGACTATAACGGCGGTATTTTTGGCTCTCTCTACGATGCGCATCGGCTGTTTAATCAATATGGCATTGCCCCTGGCGATTATTTTTACTCCTGGTCGCGCAATATTATCAAACGATATACCGGCAATGCGGATATTACTTTTGAGAGATTTGAAGCATTGAAAGAAACAAAAGGATTTAAATCTCTCTACTTTATTGGCGCCAATTTAAACAGCGGGCTGCGCGAGGTGTATTCCCATCAAACAACGCCGCGCATGAAGGTGGCAGATGGATTGCGGATCTCCATGTCATTCCCCTTTGCCTTTGTCGCTAAAAACAATCAGCTGGGCGATCTGTGTATCGATGGCGGCACCATCGATAACTATCCGGTACGGATGTTCGATTACGACTTCACCGCGTCGCCGCCCTATATCGATGTCACCACGCAACAGATCAATACCCGAACCCTGGGTATTCGTCTGGACTCCGCCAACGAAATCGCACAGGCGGCGGGCCAATCGGTCAATAAAACCGCCATCAATAACCTGTGCGATTTCACCCTGGCGGTGGTTAACACCCTGCTGGATATTCAGACCAAAGTGCATCTGGACAGCGACGACTGGAAGCGGACCGTTTATGTAGACACCCTTGACGTCGGCACGCTGGATTTCGCCATCAGCGAAGCCAAAAAACGCGCGCTGATTGAATCCGGCCGCCAGGGTGTGGAACGCTATTTCACCTGGTATGACGCGGCCGTCAAACAGGCGGCGTAACCGGTAATTCCCCGCCCGCTCGGCCTTGGTTGCCGAGCGGGCAAAAAAATCCCCGCGGGGGCGGGGAAAGGCAAAGAAATGCTAAGGTCTTATCGTTGTTATGAGAAAAATTTCGCCAGTACCAGCAGGGAGAGCGAGACGTTAATCGCACCGCCGATACGGGTGGCAATCTGGGCGAACGGCATCAGCGACATGCGGTTGCCGGCGGTAAGAATAGCGACATCACCGGTGCCGCCCTGCCCGCTCTGACAGCAGGAGACAATCGCCACATCAATGGGATGCATGCCAATTTTCTTGCCGACGAAGAAGCCGGTCGCCACCAGCGCGCAGACGGTACTGACAATCACCACCAGATTCTGAAGGGTGAAGGCGTTCATCAACTCCTGCCACGGGGTGATTGCCACGCCAACGGCAAACAGGATCGGGTAGGTCACTGCGGTGCGGAAGAACTTATATACCACCTGCGAACCTTCCTGAATGCGTGGCGACACGCCGTGCGCCAGCTTCACCGCCACGGCGGCAAACAGCATGCCGACCGGCGCGGGCAGGCCAATCATGCGGTGCAGCAACATCCCCACCATGTACAGCAAAATAGCCAACAACGCGCCGCAGGCAAGGGTGCTGACGTCTACCTTGCCGCTGATTTTATCCACGGCGGACATGTCGCTGTCACCTTCTTTGCTTGGCATCAGGCTGCCTTCGCCAGTCAGATGCGGATAGCGTTTGCCAAGTTGGTTGAGCAAGCCGGCAAGGATAATGGCGGTCAGGCTACCTAGCATGACGATCGGAAGAATACGGCCCAACGCCACGCCCTGCTCCATATGCAGGATCGCCGCGTACCCCATCGACAGCGGTATCGCGCCTTCGCCGACGCCACCGGCCATGATCGGCAGGATCAGGAAGAAGAAGATCTGGAACGGTTCCAGCCCAAGCGCCATGCCGACCGCCATCCCCACCAGCATGCCGACAATCTCACCGCACAGCATGGGCGCGAAGATCCGCAGGAAACCCTGAATCAGCACCTGACGGTTCATGCTCATAATGCTGCCGACGATAATGCAGCAGATATAGAGATAAAGAATATTGGTCGACTTATAGAATTTGGTGGTCGATTCCACCACTACGTCCGGCAGCAGACCGTAATGCACCAATGCGGAAGGGATAAAGGTGGCGCAGATCGCCGCCGCCCCCATTTTGCCGATCAGCGGCAGACGTTTACCAAACTCGCCGCAGGCAAAACCAAAGAAAGCCAGCGTGGCGACCATCACTACGATATCGCTCGGTAATTTTCCTTCCAGGCAATCCAGTAAAATAAGCACGCCGGCCAGAATAAAGAACGGTAACGGAATAATCCCTACTTTGTAATTGTCCAGTATGTGCCACCATTTTTCTCTCAGCGGTATTTCAGCCGTTTTGTCTTTGGCGACGAGGTAAGAATCATCTGTTGTGCTCATAATCTGGCCTCTTATTAGTTTGTTCAGCCATCATAGAGAAACGCACGGCTTAACTGCTGTGATTGTGTTCAAAATAAAAAAGGGTTTTTAATGGTGGTTATGGTTTCTATGGAGTTAATAATGATTATGTAAAATATGGTGTGGTTTTAATGGCGTTAATGCTGTTTTTTATTTAAAACTTATCCGTTTTATAGTAGCCATTGAATAGCGATACCCGGTAAGCATAATCCCGTGTCTGCGATCACAACTTGATCGGACGCAATATTACATTAACCGCGACTCATGATAGGGTAAGCGCTCAGGAACTCTCACGGTGAACCCCGGCCATGCGCGTAAAACTCTCATTTCAAATCAAGCTGTTCCTGTGCCTGGTCGCCTTCTCCTGTCTGCTGCTGACGTTGATTGGCGCTTACACCTACCATCAGTTGGATGCCCAGTTGCACCGTGACCTTGGCGCGCGAGCACAGGTGCAGGCACGGGAAATAGCTCTGATCCCCTCCCTGGTCAGCGCCGTGGAAAAAAACGACCCTGAGCAAGTCGCCGCGCTGATGAAGAAAATACGCGCCAGCAGCGATGCCAGTTATATTGTCATCGGCGATAATCGCGCCCGGCATCTTTACCATTCAGAATACGCAGATCGCTTAGGCACCCCGATGGTCGGTGGCGATAATAAAGAAGTATTGGCAGGGAAAAGTATTATTTCGTTCCGCAAAGGCGGCATCGGTATTTCATTACGCAGCAAAGCGCCGATACTGGATGAAAACAATCACGTCATCGGCATTGTTTCAGTTGGCTATCTGAAGTCACATATCGATAATTTGAATGCCAGAACCCTGACGCAGATCGTCGGTTCCATTGTGCTGTTGTTAATCGCCCTGTTTATTTTTTCCTGGCTGTTATCGAAAAATTTAAAACGCCAAATGTTCTGGCTTGAGCCCAAAGAAATTGCGTTGCTGGTGCGCCAGCAAAAGGCTCTGCTGGAAGCGATCTACGAAGGCGTTATTGCCGTCGATCCCCAGTTGCGGATCATTACCATCAACCACGCGGCGCGTGAACTGCTGGACCTGCGGCAACCCGCCAGCACCCTGATGGGCCGTGAAATCGGCGAAGTGATCCAGTCGCAGCCGGACTTCTTCGGCGCGTCGCAACTGGGGCACGACACGCACGATGAGGTTTGCCGTTTCAACCACGTGCGCGTGATCGCCAGCCGGGTACGCATCATGCAAGAAGAGGTGTTGCAAGGCTGGGTGATCAGTTTCCGCGACAAAAATGACATCAATACCCTGAGCAGCCAGCTAAGCCAGGTAAAGCGCTACGCCGATAACCTGCGCATCATGCGCCATGAACAACTGAACTGGACCGCCACCCTCGCCGGGCTGCTGCATATGCAGCGATACGACGAGGCAATCCGTTATGTGGAGGCTCAGTCGGAAGGCGCGCAAGAGATCCTCGACTTTATCTCGCAGCGCTTCAGCTCGGCCGCGCTGTGCGGCTTGCTGCTGGGCAAATACTCCAGCGCAAAGGAAAAAGGCGTCGAGCTGCGCTTTGATCCCGCCTGCCAGTTGCGTCAAATCCCGGCGGCACTGAATGAAACCGAACTGATGTCGATCATCGGTAATTTGCTGGATAATGCAGTAGAGGCTACGCTGCATTGCGACGCGCCGCACGAAGCGGTAGAACTCTATATCAGCGACAGCAGCAATGAGCTGGTGATTGAAGTGGCCGACCGCGGCACCGGCATTGCTGCCGAGGTGCGCGATACGCTGTTTGAACAGGGCGTCACCACCAAAGATGACAAAGGCGACCACGGTATCGGCCTGCACCTGGTCGCCAGCCACGTGGCGCAGGCACACGGCAGCATTGAAGTGTCGGACAACGATCCGCACGGCGCCATATTTTCCTTGTTTATCCCCTATGAATTTCAGGCCGCAAGCAACAATGCCGAGGTTTGAAAGACGACGGATAGAGACCTAAAAACCTTATAACAGTCTTGAGCACCCGATTATGCAACACGAAGCACTGGACGTTTTGATCGTGGAAGATGAGCCACAGTTGGCAACGCTGCACGCAGAGTTCATCGAGCAGAACTTTGCTCTGCGGGTGGTGGCCTATGCCGCCACGCTGGCCGAAGCCAGGGCCAAAGTCAACTCGCATCAGCCACGGCTGATCCTGCTGGATAACTTTCTGCCGGACGGTCAGGGCATTGAACTGATGGAAGAGCCGGCGGTGAAAAAACCCGGGTGTTCGGTGATCTTCATTACCGCCGCCAGCGATATGAATACCTGCAGCCAGGCAATCCGCAACGGCGCCTTCGATTACATCATCAAACCGGTGTCCTACAAGCGGCTGCGTAACTCGCTGGAGCGTTTTATGCAGTTTGTGCAGACCCAGCGCAGCTTCAAAGTGATAGACCAGAGCAGCGTCGATGCGCTGTATAACCTGCAATCCAAACAGTTTTCCAGCGAACCGAGCGCCAAAGGCATAGAAGCCAATACGCTGGAGCTGGTGCAGGCGCTGTTTATCAACCAGCCGGAGATCGCGCACGCGGTGGAAGACGTCGTCGAGCAGGTCGGCATCAGCAAAACCACCGCCCGACGTTACCTGGAATACTGCGTCGCCAACCAATTCGTGCGCGTGGAGATGATGTACGGCAATATCGGCCATCCACGCCGCCTGTATCGCAAAGCTTAAGCTGCAATATGGCTGTCATATAGGGGGCGTACAGTGCTTGCGACGATATCCCCCTCGATATCGGCACCTGTCGTTGAATACTGATGAAATACTGATGACTTTTACCCGACCTCTGGTCGGGTTTTTTATTGTCTGAACGGCAGCCTGCAGGGGAAATAAAGCGAGATTTTTTTGCCATTATTCCTGTGAAATATCACCTTTCAGCGAGAAATATAATTCAGAAACATCCTAACAATAATTTAACGTGGGCCAAGCTACCATAACTAATCGACAGGCCGATGTAAACCGCCAACATTCTCACTCCGGGACATTGAGGGTTGTCTCAGAACTTCACTGTGTTAGGGTATAGGCGACTATTATTTTCTATTAGGACGTTTTTATCGTTTGATAATTCATCAGAGGAAACAGCAAATTGCATGGCAATTAAACTTGAAGTAAAGAACCTGTATAAGATATTTGGTGAGCATCCGGAACGAGCATTCAAACTGATTGATAAAGGTCTGACAAAAGACCAACTGCTTGAAAAAACCGGATTATCGCTTGGCGTGAAAGACGCCTCTCTGGCCATTGAAGAAGGCGAGATATTTGTCATCATGGGGCTTTCCGGTTCGGGAAAATCTACCCTGGTACGCCTTCTCAATCGTCTGATAGAACCCACTCGCGGGCAGGTGCTGATTGACGGCGAGGATATATCGAAAATATCCGACAGTGCGCTGCGCACCGTACGCCGAAATAAGATCAGCATGGTGTTCCAGTCATTCGCCTTAATGCCGCATATGACCGTATTGAATAATACCGCCTTCGGCATGGAATTAGCCGGAATACCGCCGCAGGAGCGTCAGGAAAAAGCCCTGGATGCCCTGCGACAGGTCGGTCTGGAGAATTATGCGCATTCTTATCCCGATGAGCTTTCCGGTGGGATGCGCCAGCGTGTGGGATTAGCCCGCGCCATGGCGAATAATCCGGACATATTATTGATGGATGAAGCCTTCTCGGCGCTCGACCCCTTAATCCGCACCGAAATGCAAGATGAGCTGGTCAAATTACAGGCCCGGCATCAGCGCACTATCGTGTTTATTTCCCACGATTTGGATGAAGCGATGCGTATTGGCGATCGCATTGCGATTATGCAAGGCGGCGAGGTGATTCAAGTCGGTACGCCGGAGGAAATATTAAATAATCCGGCCAACGATTATGTCCGCACCTTCTTCCGTGGCGTGGATATCAGCCACGTGTTCAGCGCGAAGGATATCGCCAAACGCCGCCCGGTTGCCCTGATTCGTAAAACCCCCGGTTTTGGTCCGCGCTCGGCGTTGCAGCTGCTGCGCGATGAAGACCGCGATTATGGTTATGTTGTTGAACGCGGAAAGAAATTTATCGGCGTGGTGTCGGTAGATTCGCTCAAACAGGCGCTGGCCGCCAACCAGACGCTGGATGACGCCCTGCTGGACGCCCCGGCACCGGTAGCGGCGGATATGCCGCTGAGCGAACTGATTTCCCTGGTTGCCCAAGCCCCGTGCGCGGTGCCGGTAGTCTGCGAAGAAAACAACTATATCGGAATTATTTCCAAGGCCATGCTGCTGCAGGCCTTGGATAAAGAGGGCCCAGCGAATGAGTGATACAACACAGGATCCATGGGCCACCGCGCCTGCCGACCCCAGCGCCGCACCGGCGACTGATGCCGCCGCTTCTGCGGCTCCTGCCGAGAGTGGCGGCGATGCCTGGTCCAGCGCACCGCCACCGGCAACACACGACGCGGCCAATCAGGCCGCTCAGGGTTCTGATTGGCTTAACAGCGCACCGGCCCAGCCGGAGCATTTCAACCTGCTCGATCCGTTCCACAAGGCCTGGGTGCCGTTCGATTCCTGGGTGACTCAAGGCATAGACTGGCTGGTCCTGCACTTCCGCCCGCTGTTTCAGGGGATACGCGTACCGGTCGACTTTATCCTCGGCGGCTTTCAGCAGTTACTGCTCGGCATGCCGGCACCGATCGCCATTCTGGTGTTCTCACTGATCGCCTGGCAGATCTCCAGCCTCAGCATGGGTGCCGCTACCCTGGTGTCCCTGATTGCAATAGGGGCGATTGGCGCCTGGTCGCAGGCCATGGTAACGCTGGCGCTGGTGCTGACCGCTCTGTTCTTTTGCATTGTCATCGGATTGCCGCTAGGCATCTGGCTGGCGCGCAGCAAACATGCCGCCAAGATCATACGCCCCTTGCTCGACGCCATGCAGACCACGCCGGCGTTCGTCTATCTGGTGCCGATCGTCATGCTGTTCGGTATCGGCAACGTGCCGGGGGTGGTGGTAACCATTATCTTCGCGCTGCCGCCGATCGTGCGTCTGACCATTCTCGGCATCAAACAGGTGCCGGAAGATCTGATCGAGGCTGCCGAATCCTTCGGTTCCAGCCCGCGTCAGTTACTGTTCAAAGTACAATTGCCGCTGGCGATGCCGACCATTATGGCCGGCGTTAACCAAACCCTGATGCTGGCACTGTCGATGGTGGTTATCGCCTCGATGATCGCCGTCGGCGGTCTGGGCCAAATGGTGCTGCGCGGCATCGGCCGGCTGGATATGGGGCTGGCCGCCGTGGGCGGTGTCGGCATCGTGATCCTGGCGATTATTCTCGATCGTCTCACCCAGTCGCTGGGGCGCGATCGCCGCAGCAAAGGCATGGGCCGCTGGTACGCTCACGGCCCGATCGGGCTGCTTACCCGCCCCTTCATCAAAAAGCCTTAATGCCCTGCCCCCGGCGAACCGTCGGGGGCGCTGGCCGCTCCATAAAACCGAAGGAAACACTATGCGCTCGACAAGAATTTGGGCTGTTGCCCTGACTTCATTGCTAAGCACACAGGCGTTCGCCGCCGAACTTCCCGGCAAAGGCGTCACGGTTAAACCGCTGCAAAGCACACTCGCGGAAGAAAGTTTTCAGACCGAACTGGTCAACCGCGCGTTGGTAAAACTGGGCTACGACGTCCAACCCACCGGCGAGGTGGATTACAACGTCGCCTATACCTCCATCGCCTCCGGCGACGCCACCTACATGGCGGTGAACTGGGATCCGCTGCAAACCGATATGTACAACAGCGCCGGCGGCGACAAGAAATTTTATCGCCAGGGCGCTTATATCGCCAATGCGGCGCAGGGGTATTTGATCGATAAAAAAACTGCCGACAAATACTACATCAGCGATATTTCCCAGTTGAAAGATCCCAAGCTGGCAAAGCTGTTTGACGCCGATGGCGACGGCAAGGCCGATCTGGCCGGCTGTGAACCGGGCTGGGTGTGCGACAGCGTAATTGACACCCATATCAAGGCCTACGGGCTCAGCGGTACCGTAACCCAAAATCAGGGCAACTACTCCGCCATCATCGCCGATACCCTGACCCGCTATAAGCAGGGTAAACCGGTGCTGTACTTTACCTGGACACCTTACTGGGTCAGCGACGAACTGGTGCCCGGCCGTGACGTTGTCTGGCTGACCGTTCCGTTCTCCGCCAGCCCGGGCTCACTGAAAGACAGCAATACCGCGTTGCCAAACGGCAAGAATTACGGTTTCGCCGTCAATAACGAGCATATCGTCGCCAACAAGCAGTGGGCGCAGGCCAACCCGGCTGCCGCCAAACTGTTTGCCATCATGAAATTGCCGCTGGCGGACGTGAACGCGCAAAACCTGCGCATGCACAACGGCGAGAACGGAGCGGACGATATACAGCGCCACGTAGACGGCTGGATTAAGGCCCATCAGGCCACTTTTGACGGCTGGGTAAACACCGCTGCCGCGGCAGCGAAATAATCCCGACTTCACAACATAAAAAGGTATTTCACTATGCGCACTACAGGAATCTGGGCGGTTGCCCTTACGACACTGATTGGCTCGCAGGCGGTTTTCGCCGCTGACTTACCGGGAAAAGGCGTAACGGTACAGCCGCTACAGAGCACCATTTCTGAAGAAACCTTCCAGACGCAACTGGTCAGCAAGGCACTGGAAAAGCTCGGTTATGACGTCAAAGACACCCGCGAAGTGGATTATAACGTCGCCTACACCTCTATCGCCTCCGGCGACGCCACCTTCCTCGCGGTGAACTGGGATCCGCTGCACGCCGATCAGTACAAGGCCGCAGGCGGCGACGCCAAATTCTACCGCGAAGGGGTGTACGTCAACGGCGCGGCGCAGGGTTACCTGATCGACAAGAAAACCGCCGATAAATACCACATCACCAACGTAGATCAGTTGAAAGATCCGAAGATCGCCAAGCTGTTTGACACCAACGGCGACGGTAAGGCTGATCTGACCGGCTGTACGCCGGGCTGGGGTTGCGAGGCGGTGATTAACCACCATATCGAGGCTTATGGCCTGAGCAAAACCGTCGAACACAACCAGGGCAACTACGCGGCGATGATCGCCGATACCATTACCCGCTACAAAGAAGGCAAACCGATACTCTACTACACCTGGACTCCGTACTGGGTAAGCGACGTGTTGGTGCCGGGACGTGACGTGGTTTGGCTGCAAGTGCCGTTCTCTTCCCTGCCGGGCGAGCAGAAAAATGTGGATACCAAGCTGCCGAACGGTGCCAACTATGGTTTCCCGGTGAACACCATGCGTATCGCCGCCAACAAAAAGTGGGCAGAAGCCAACCCGGCGGCCGCCAAGTTGTTCGCCATTATGAAGCTGCCGATTGCCGACGTGAATGCGCAGAATTTGCGTATGCATGAAGGCCAGGCGTCCGACGCCGATATCCAGAGCCATGTTAACGGCTGGATCAAGGCGCACCAGGCGACCTTCGACGGTTGGGTGAAAACCGCTGCAGAAGCTGCGAAGCAATAACCCCTGCGGGGCGCAGGCCACTGCGCCCCTTATTACGTCAATTCAATCCCGCTGAACTGCAAAAAGCGTTCGGCTGTCCTCGATAGCTGCTGCGGCCATACGCAATACACCTGCCGCCGTGGGCCATCTTCAATCGGGATAGACACCAGCGCGCTCAGACGCTGCGCCGTCGAGATAGGCACAATGCCCGCCGCCAACCCCCGCTGCACCAGATTTTCCAGCCATTCGATATGATCGATTTCAAAACTGATATGCCGCTTGATGCCCGCAGCCTGAAACGCGCGGTCGGTCTGGCGCCGGGCGCCGGTACCGCTGTAAAAATCCACCAGCGGCACTTCCGACAGGGTTTGCAAATTGACCCGCTGGCGGTTGGCCAAGGGGTGCTGCGCCGCCACCAGCGCCACCAGGGGCTCGTCGGTCAACTGACGATGGGATACCGGCAGCATATCGATATCTCCCGGCCAGATCCCGACAAACGCCACGTCGGTCTTCTGCTGGCGGACATCCTCAAGCAGTTCCTCACTCATGCCCACATACAACCTGATGTTAACCGCCGGATAGTGGCGATGAAACTTGCTCAGTTTTTCGGTCAGATCAATCGCGTTTATGGTTGAGATGGTCCCGATGGTCAAGGTGCCGGAAATCGTCCCATTGGCCGCCACCACCTCTTCCACCAGCGATTGTTTGGCCGCCAGCAGCCGCTGCGCAGGCAGAATAAACGCCTGTCCGGCGCTGGTCAGCCTGACCCGGCGCGAGGTGCGTTCAAACAATGCGCAGCCCAGCTCCTCCTCCAGTTTGGCGATCTGATGGCTGAGTGCCGATTGCACCGTGTGACAGCGTTGCGCCGCACGAGTAAAGCTCTGTTCTTCGGCTACCGCCAGTGCAAAGCGGATCTGTTTCAGGTTCATGGCATCTATCGCAAAAAGAGATTAATCAAATGAAAATTATACATTGGTTTCGCGTACTGTCCTGCCCGATACTGCGCATCACTTCTTCTTGTGATTAAACCTTTATGAGCCAACAAAATCCCCACCCGGGCCTCAGCCCAGCGCTGATTGCCCTGATCGCCATCGCCACCGGCCTGGCCGTCGCCAGTAATTATTATGCGCAGCCGCTGCTGGAAACCATTGCCAAGAACTTTGCGCTGTCGGTCAATCAGGCCGGTTTTATCGTCACCGCCGCTCAGTTGGGTTACGCCGCCGGCTTGCTGCTGCTGGTCCCGCTCGGCGACATGTTCGAACGGCGTGGGCTAATCGTCTTCATGACACTGCTGGCGGCCGGCGGCATGTTGATCACCGCCAGTTCAACCACCTTGCCGGTGATGATCCTCGGTACCGCGCTTACCGGGCTGTTCTCGGTGGTGGCGCAGATCCTGGTGCCGCTGGCCGCCACCCTGGCGCATCCGGAAAAACGCGGCAAAACCGTCGGCATCATCATGAGCGGCCTGCTGCTCGGCATTTTGCTGGCGCGCACCGTGGCCGGGGCGCTGGCGTCGATCGGCGGCTGGCGCACCATTTACTGGGTAGCCAGCGGGCTGATGATCCTGATGGCGCTGATCCTGTGGCGCGCGCTGCCGCGTTACAAACTGCATTCCGGCCTGAATTACCCTCAGTTGCTGAAATCGATCTTCACCCTGTTTTACGGCACGCCGCTGCTGCGCACCCGTGCTGCGATTGGCGCGCTGTCATTCGCCAATTTCAGCGTGCTGTGGACTTCGATGGCCTTCCTGCTGGCAGCGCCGCCGTTTGGTTATTCCGAAGGGGTGATAGGCCTGTTCGGCCTGGTGGGCGCCGCCGGTGCACTCGCCGCCTCCCGCGCCGGGCATCTGGCGGACAAGGGTAAAGCCGGTTTAACCACGACGTTGGGCCTGATCCTGCTGCTGCTGTCCTGGATACCCATCGCTTTCGCTGCACAATCGCTGTGGGCGCTGATCGCCGGCATTCTGATCCTCGATCTGGCAGTGCAGGCCGTGCACGTCACCAATCAGAGCGTGATGTACCGCATTATGCCGGAAGCGCGTAACCGCCTGACCGCCGGCTATATGACCAGCTATTTTATCGGCGGCGCGCTCGGTTCTCTGCTATCCGCCTCGGCCTATCAGCACGCTGGGTGGTCTGGCGTCGCCGCCACGGGAGGCGTTTTGTGCGTGCTGAATCTGCTGATCTGGTGGCGCGGCAAGCATCATGACCCGCAGGGACCGGCAACGATCTAATTAGCACGCGAATAATAATATTGGAAATTTATTAGCTCCGCAGGGTATAAACGTTACTCACTCTCTGGTAATGTTCTGAGCATGAACTATTGATGTCCTATATACCCTGCGATCAGAACACAAAATGCAAAGCCAAACTGCAGAAAACGACAATGCCCCCAGCGGCAGAACGCCCTTCGTCCACGGCATCGTCGACAGTTTACCGATCGTCATCGGCTCCATGCCAGTGGCCTTTGCTTTTGGTCTGAGTGCCGTCAAGCTGGGATCCTCACCGCTCGAGAGCCTTTTCTTTTCTTGCCTAATCTCTGTGGCCGCCAACCAGTCTGTGATTACCGCCCCCGTAGTCTTGCATCAATCGGCCTGGTGGTGGCGAGCGCTGGCCGGTTTTATCGCGCTGGATCTATGCTTTATCGCAGCAAAAGCATCATTTTTCCCCTACAAATCGGTACGGCAACCTTTGTTGTAACATTAATATTATTTATGATTTTCAGCCGAAATAACCTGTAATTTCGTGCGCCACATCACACGAAAGCTTTTTTCAGGCATAGGTCATTTACAAAAAGCTGACAAATGACACGAATAGCTAAATTATTCACTCTGCTGAACATTTACATTATTAGTCACTATCGTTACTATCTCGAACGAAATTAATGAGGCCCTAAATTATGGAAAGCTCGTTTACTCCCATTGAACAAATGCTTAATTTTCGTGCAAAACGTCAGAAGGATTTTCCTTATCAGGAAATTCTTCTGACCCGGCTGTGTATGCACATGCAAGGTAAGCTGCTGGAAAATCGCAATAAAATGCTCAAGGCACAAGGGATTAACGAAACATTGTTTATGGCGCTGATTACCCTGGATGCTCAGGAAAATCACAGCATTCAGCCTTCTGAGCTAAGCTCTGCTCTGGGTTCTTCGCGCACCAATGCTACGCGCATTGCCGATGAGCTGGAAAAACGCGGCTGGATTGAGCGTCGTGAAAGCGACCATGACCGCCGCTGCCTGCATCTGCATATGACGCCGCAGGGCGAAGAGTTTCTCAGTCAACTGCTGCCACCGCAGCACAAATGTCTGCATTTCCTGTGGTCCACGCTGGACAATGATGAACAGCAACAGCTTGAAAAGCTGACGCGCAAACTATTGGCACGTCTGGATCAAATGGAAATCACAGAACAGTTATCCTAATTCACAATTTCTGTTCAGGTACTTACTTATGCGATCCCCATTTAACTGGAGGTTCACCCCGCTGTTCGCGGTATTACTGCTGGCCGGGTGTGCATCTACCGATAATATTGCCCCGCAATCCACCCTGATGGACTCGCAGAGCCTGCAGCTGTCGCAACCGAAGGTCAGCTCGCTGAACGTCAGCCCGCAGTGGTGGCGTGCGCTTAACGATCCACAGCTCGATGCCCTGATGACCCGAACGCTGCAAAGCTCGCCGACGCTGCGCCAGGCCGCGGCCCGCGTGCGCGAAGCGCAGAGCGTCATGGGCCAAGCCAATGCCGCCAACGGCCCGAACCTGGATCTGAACGCCAGCACCAACCGCCAGAAAGTCCCGCAAAACGTCAATATGGGGTTGGGGTATCCGCATAAGCCAATCTATGAAAGCTCCAACTCGCTGGGGCTGAATCTGGCCTATGAATTTGACTGGTGGGGCAAGTACCGCAACCAGGTCAACGCCGCCAAGGCTCAGGTCGATGCGGCCCGTGCCGAGCAGGAACAGGCTGCGTTGACGTTGACCAGTTCGGTGGCTTCCTCCTATTACCAGTTGCAGAGCAATTTCGCGCAGGAAAAACTGCTGCAACAGGAAGTGGACAACAACCAAAGCCTGACGGAACTACGCCAGCGGCAGTATAAAGCCGGCATCACCGGCATTGATATTCCGCAACAAACCCAGGCGCAGGCCGACAGCGCCAAGCAACAGATCCTCCAGTTGCAATCGCAGATTGAACAACTTAAACATCAGTTGGCGGCCCTCGCCGGCCAAGGCCCGAGCGCCATGCAAAATTTGCGTCCGGTGGCTTTGCCCGCCAATACGCTGATGGCGCCAAAAGGCGAACTGACCGCAGATCTGCTGGGGAAACGCCCGGACATCGCCGCTCAACGTCAATTGGTTGAGTCCTACAACCAACGCGTCAGCGCCGCACGTAAAGAATTTTATCCCAGCCTGACCATTTCGGCCTTTGCCGGTCTGACCACCACCAATACCTCCGGCACCAGCCCGAATCTGTTTGAAGCGGCCAGCCAGGCCTGGAACGTGATGCCGGCGATTTCGCTGCCGATCTTCCACGCCGGTGCGCTGCGCAGCAAGTTGGGTGAGGAGTCCGCGCTGTATGACGAAGCGGTGGAATCCTATAACCAAACCATCCTGAATGCCGTGCAGGAAACCGCCGATGCCATCACCGTCCAGCAAAGTACTGCGCAACAGCAGTTGCAGGCGGCATCCGCGTCCCAATCGATGCAGCAGGTGTACCGAGTCGCAAACGCACGATACCAGGCAGGGATTATCGGGCGCGACGAACTGTTGACCAGCCAGACGCAGCTCTTGCAGCAGCAACAGGCGGAACTGACAGCCAGCAGCAATTTGTTGCAGGCGAAGATAGGACTGATCCGCGCGTTGGGCGGTGGCTATCAAGCCCCGGCCATAGCGGATTCAAAAGCATAATAAAATAGAGAGCTTGGAGAACACCATGAGCGCAAGCGCGGAGACTCAAAACCCGCAGCAGCCGAGCGGCAAAAAGAAGCAGCGCAAGTTTTGGCTGCTGTTGCTGACGGTTATTTTCATTGTTATTGGGGTGGCTTATTTAGTGTATTGGTTCCTGGTGCTGCGTCATCATCAGGAAACCGATGATGCCTATGTATCCGGCAACCAGGTGCAGATCATGGCGCAGGTGAACGGCAGCGTAAACAGCGTCAATTTCGATAACACCGACTATGTCAGACAAGGTGATGTCCTGTTGACGCTCGATCCGACCGATGCCGAGCAGGCGTTGGAGCGCGCCAAGACCAGCCTGGCCAACAGCGTGCGCCAGACCCACCAGTTGATCATCAACAGCAAGCAGTATCAGGCCAATATTGCCCTGCGCAAGTCTGACCTGAGCAAGGCGGAGAACGACCTCAAACGCCGCGTGGTGTTGGGCAACATTGACGCCATCGGGCGCGAAGAACTGCAACATGCGCGTGATGCTGTCGACAGCGCCAAAGCGGCGTTGGAAGTGGCGGTACAGCAATACAACGCCAATCAGGCGATGGTGCTGGATACTCCGCTGGAGAAACAGCCGGCAATTCAGCAGTCCGCCGCGCAGATGCGCGACGCCTGGTTGGCGTTGCAACGGACTAAAATCATCAGCCCGATCACCGGTTATGTTTCCCGCCGCAGCGTACAGGTGGGCGCGCAAATCGCCGCCGGTTCCCCGCTGATGGCGGTGGTCCCTGCCGAGCACGTCTGGGTTGACGCCAACTTCAAAGAAACCCAGATCGCCAATATGCGCATCGGCCAGTCGGCAACCGTAGTCAGTGACATTTACGGTGATGACGTGGTGTACACCGGCAAAGTCGTCGGCATCGATATGGGCACCGGCAGCGCGTTCTCGCTGTTGCCTGCACAAAACGCCACCGGTAACTGGATCAAAGTGGTTCAGCGTCTGCCGGTGCGTATTGAGCTGGATGCCAAACAGATTGCCGACCATCCGCTGCGCATTGGTCTGTCGACACAGGTGAAAGTGGACACCACCAATCTGGACGGCCGCGTGCTGTCTGACGTGGTGCGTGACAAGCCGCTGTACCAGACCAACGCACTGGCGTTGAATCTGGCGCCGGTTGATCAAATGATCGCCGACGTGATCCATGCGAATGCCGGCTAAGCGTGCGGGAGGCTACCTTGGCACAGAAACCGCTTGAAGGCGCACAGTTAGCCTGGATGACGGTCGCGCTCGCCATGGCGACCTTCATGCAGGTGCTGGACTCGACTATCGCCAACGTGGCGATACCGACCATCGCCGGTAATCTCGGATCCTCCAACTCACAGGGAACCTGGGTGATCACCTCGTTTGGGGTGGCGAATGCCATCTCCATTCCGATCACCGGCTGGTTGGCCAAGCGCATCGGTGAAGTGCGCCTGTTCCTCTGGTCCACCGCGCTGTTCGCCCTCGCCTCCTGGCTGTGCGGCATTTCCAACAGCCTGGGCATGCTGATCTTCTTCCGCGTGATCCAGGGGTTGGTGGCAGGGCCGTTGATCCCGCTGTCACAAAGCCTGTTGCTGAATAACTATCCCCCCGCCAAGCGATCGATGGCCCTGGCGCTCTGGTCGATGACGGTGATCGTCGCGCCGATCTTCGGGCCGATCCTCGGCGGGTATATCAGTGATAACTATCATTGGGGCTGGATCTTCTTCATCAACATTCCGATTGGTCTGTTCGTGATCCTGGTGGCGATGGCGACGCTGAAAGGCAGAGAAACCAAAACCGAGATCAAACCGATCGACACCGTCGGTCTGGTGTTGCTGATTGTCGGCATCGGTTCGCTGCAGGTGATGCTCGATCAGGGTAAAGAGCTGGACTGGTTCAACTCGACGGAGATTATCGTTCTGACGGTCGTCGCCGTGGTGGCGCTGGTGTTCCTGGTGGTGTGGGAGCTGACGGATGACCACCCGGTGGTGGATTTGTCGCTCTTCAAATCGCGCAACTTTACCATCGGCTGCCTGTGCATCAGCCTGGCCTACATGCTGTACTTCGGCTCCATCGTGCTGTTGCCGCAGCTGTTGCAGGAGGTATATGGCTATACCGCCACCTGGGCCGGCCTGGCTTCGGCACCTATCGGGCTGTTACCTGTGTTGCTGTCGCCGATTATCGGTAAATTCGGTAACCGGCTGGATATGCGTCGACTGGTGACCTTCAGCTTCGTTATGTATGCCGTGTGCTTCTATTGGCGCGCCTATACGTTTGAACCGGGAATGGATTTTGGCGCTTCGGCCTGGCCGCAGTTTATCCAGGGCTTCGCCATTGCCTGCTTCTTTATGCCCCTGATCACCATTACGCTGTCCGGCCTGCCGCCGGAGCGCATGGCGGCGGCATCGAGCCTGTCGAACTTTACCCGTACGCTGGCGGGTTCAATCGGCACCTCGATTACCACCACGCTGTGGACCCAGCGGGAATCGCAGCACCACTCGCAGCTGGCGGAGTTTGTAAATCCTTATAACCCTCAGTCGCAGGAGATGTACCGACAGCTGGAACAGGTTGGCATGAGCAAACAGCAGGCCTCGGCTTATATTGCCAACGAGATCACCGCACAGGGACTGATTATCTCTGCCAACGAGATCTTCTGGCTGGCGGCGGGGGTGTTCCTGATCCTGCTGGCGTTGGTCTGGGTGGCGAAACCACCATTCAGCTCCGGTGGCGGGGGCGGCGGCGCTCACTGAATCTCACCCAACAAAACGGGCGCCCTTCTGAGGCGCCCGTTCTTTATATTTCCGATGATACCCAGCGAATGGCCAGTTGCCGCCCATAACACAGCGGCTTCAAAGTTTCCGGGTTTCTAACCGTTACGCCTGATTCTGGCGCCACCAATCGGCCAGCAAAATGCCGGTCGCGACCGATACGTTCAGGCTTTCCACCTTGCCGGTACCGCCGATAGACACGCTCATATCACCCTGCTGCCACGCGCTGTCGCTCAGACCGTCACGTTCCTGGCCCAGCACCAGCACCATTTTGGACGGCAGCTTGGCCTGCGCCAACGGCGTGCCTTTGTGGCTTGAGGTGGTGACGATGGTGTAACCCGCTTTGCGGAAGGTATCCAACACCGACAGGAAATCATCGGCGTTAATCGCCTTGATGTGCTCCGCGCCGCCTTCAGCAGTACGCACCGCCGCACCGGATTCCAGCACCGCCGGATCCTGCAACAGCACACCGTTCACGCCAAAGTGGGCGCAAGAACGGACGATAGCGCCCAGGTTGTGCGGGTTGCCCACTTCTTCCAGCGCCAGCACGCAATCTTTCGCCGGGGCTTCTTTCAGATAGGTTTGCGCATCCAGACCCTGACGCTTTTTGATCAGGAAACACACGCCGCCGTGGTGTTCGGTGCCGGACGCTTTCGCCAGCTCTTCTTCATCCACCACGTGGTAGGCTTTGCGGTTAGCCGCCATCCAGCGCAGCGCTTCGCGGAAACGCGGCGTAACGGACTGCACGAACCAGGCGCGGACAATGGCGTCAGGACGGCTGGCGAACAGTGCCTGACAGGCATTCTCACCGTAGACGCGGGTTTCTTCCGCGCGCTGACGGCGCAACTGCTCTGGATCGATAAAGCTTTTGCCACTGATGCCGCCGTGATCGAACGCCGGCTCTTCTTCCGGGGCACGTGACACGGTTTTCCACGGCGAATCATAACCGCCACGGTCTTCAGTACGCGCCGGACGGCTAGGACGATCGCTTTCACTGCGGCGAGAATCGGAGCCACGGCGATCATTATTGCCACGCGGCTTGTCCTGACCGGTACGGCCAGAGCGCGCACCGTCAGCCGGACGGCCTTTGCCGGCCGGACGTTTATTCTTGTTACGGTCGTCGCTGCTGCTGTCGTCGTCACTGCGGACGTACATCACTTTAACTTTACCGTTTTTGCCACTAAATGAATCGTTCATTGTCTTCTCCACCAACGCGCAGGGCGCGAAGATTACCTGATGTTGGGGTGCTAAGCCACCTACTTGCGCTAAAAGCTAGCAACTATCGTATCCATTGAACAAACCTCTTTGTTCAATGCCCCGTTTTTACCGATAATAACCAGCATTAAAGAAACAACTCCGCAACCTGACTGCGGCGTGGAATGCTTTCTCAGTCTCCGAGGTAAACATGAATACAGTCTGTGCAGCTTGCAATGCCACCAATCGCGTACCTGAAGAACGTGTGGCGGACGGCGCGAAATGTGGCCGCTGCGGCCACCCGCTATTTGACGGCGAAGTGATCAACGCCACCGCAGCCACGCTGGACCAATTGCTGCAGGATGACCTGCCGGTAGTGGTCGATTTCTGGGCGCCATGGTGCGGCCCCTGCGTCAACTTTGCGCCCGTCTTCGAGGACGTTGCCGAAGAACGCGCCGGCAAAGTACGCTTCGTGAAGGTGAACACCGAAGCCGAACCGGAACTGAGCGCCCGCTTCCGTATCCGCAGTATTCCGACCATCATGCTGTTCCGTGAAGGCAAAATGGTCGACATGCTCAACGGTGCGATGCCGAAAACGCCGTTCGATAACTGGCTCAATGAACTAGTTTAACGCAGAAAGTCTATACCCGTCGCCTTTCAAGCTGCAGCGTTGTTACCTGCACTCACTCACCCCAGTCACTTACCTAAGTAAGCTCCTGGGGTGAGTGAGCTGGGCGCCTGGCTGCAACTTGAAATCCATAGGGTATAGGCAGTGTTGCCCATTGTGGACGACACCGCCGCCATTCGAACTAGCCCGCGCGCTCCCGCCGGGCTTTTTTCTGCGCTACAATAGCCGTTTTCCCCAGGATATTTATGACTGACAACGCCGTACTCCGCCTGCGCCAATTTCGTCTGGAACGCTCTACCCGCCCTTTTCTGGCGCGCGGTAATCGCGTACCGCGTTGTCAGGGCTGCCTGCTGCCCCATAAAAACTGCCTGTGCGACACTATCCAGCCACAGCCGGCCACCAGCCGCTTCTGTTTGATCATGTTTGGCGCGGAGCCGTTGAAACCCAGCAATACCGGCCGCCTGATAGCCGATATCCTGCCGGATACCCAAGCGTTCCTCTGGTCGCGCACCGAGATCGACCCCGAGTTGCTGAAGGCGATTAACGATCCGCAACGCCAGCCTTACGTAGTCTTCCCCGCCTCCTACGCCGCTCCTGAGCGGCCGGTGTTCAGCGAACTGCCTGTCGGTGGCAAACCGCCGCTGTTTATCATGCTCGACGGCACCTGGACCGAGGCGAGCAAGATGTTCCGCAAGAGCCCGTATCTGAACGCATTCCCGGTATTCTCACTCAATGTCACCGCCGCTTCGAATTACCAGCTGCGTGAAGCCAGCCGCACCGAGCAACACTGCACGGCAGAAGTGGCGGCGGCGCTGTTGCAGCAGGCCGGCGATGCCGCCGCCTCTGAGGGTTTGAACCAGCATTTTCGTTATTTCCGTCAACAGTATCTGGCCGGGAAACCTACGCGCCCGGAGGCACCGGTCACAGCAAAGCTGCCGCAAAACGCCTAGAATCAGGAGTAACGTTGCCAAAAGGAGCCGTGCATGAGCCAGCGAGGGTTAGAAGCGCTTTTACGTCCTAAATCGATTGCCGTTCTCGGCGCTTCACAACAGCCCGGCCGCGCCGGTAACCTGATGATGAGCAACCTGTTGGCCGGTGGCTTCAGCGGGCCGGTAATGCCGGTCACACCTCGCTATAAGGCCGTGTGCGGCGTGATGGCCTACCCTGACGTCGCCAGTCTGCCGCTTACACCCGATTTGGCGATACTCTGCACCCACGCGCAGCGCAACCTGGCATTGATTGAAGCCCTGGGTAAACGCGGCTGTAAAACCGCTATTGTGCTCTCCTCCCCACCGGAACAGTTCGCCGAGCTGAAAGCCTGCGCACAACGTTACTCGATGCGTCTGCTTGGGCCAAATAGCCTGGGCCTGCTGGCGCCATGGCAAGGTCTCAACGCCAGTTTCTCTCCGGTGCCGATCCTCAAGGGCAAACTGGCGTTCATTTCTCAGTCCGCCGCCGTCGCCAATACCATTCTCGACTGGGCGCAGCAGCGCGAGGTCGGATTTTCCTATTTTATCGCGCTGGGCGACAGCCTGGATATTGACGTCGACGACCTGCTGGATTTTCTGGCGCGCGACAGTAAAACCAGTGCCATCTTGCTGTACCTGGAAAACATCAGCGATGCACGCCGCTTTTTGTCTGCCTCGCGCAGCGCTTCGCGCAACAAGCCGATATTGGTGATCAAAAGCGGTCGCAGCCAACAGGCCCAACTGCTGCTCAACAGCCAGCAAGGTCTGGACGCAGCTTATGATGCCGCCATCCAACGTGCGGGTTTGCTGCGCGTTCAGGACACCCACGAACTGTTCTCCGCGGTGGAAACCCTGAGCCACATGCATCCGCTGCGCGGTGAACGGCTGATGATCGTCAGCAACGGCGCGGCACCGGCAGCGATGGCGTTAGACGAACTGCTAGGCCGCAACGGCAAGCTGGCGCAGTTGGGGGAAGAGAGCCTGACGCAGCTCGGCGTGGCGTTGCCGGAGTTTATTCGCGCCGGTAACCCGATCGATCTGCGTGATGATGCCACGCCGCAACGTTATCTGGCGGCAGTCAAGGCGCTGCTCGACAGCCATGACTACGATGCCCTGCTGCTGATCCACGCCCCGAGCGCAGCGGCACCGGGCACCGCCACCGCCGAACGCATTATCGATGCAGTTCGCCAGCACCCGCGCGGTAAACGCATCACGCTGCTCACAAACTGGTGCGGCGAATACTCGTCGCAAGAAGCCCGGAGGTTGTTTACCGAGGCCGGAATCCCGACCTATCGCACTCCGGAAGGGGCCGTGACCGCCTTTATGCATATGGTGGAATATCGCCGTAACCAGAAACAGCTGAAAGAGACCCCGGCGCTCCCGGTCGGCCTGACGGCCAACACCGCCGATGCGCATAGGCTGATCCATCAGGCGTTGACTGAAGGCGCTACACAGCTCGATACCCACGAAGTGCAATCCATTCTGCAGGCCTATGATCTGACCACTCTGCCCACCTGGATTGCCGAAGACAGTACCGAAGCGGTGCACATCGCCGAGCAAATCGGTTATCCGGTGGCGCTGAAGCTGCGCTCGCCGGATATTCCTCATAAATCAGAGGTTCAGGGCGTTATGCTCTACCTGCGTACCGCCACCGAGGTCCAGCGTGCGGCGGACGCTATTCTCGATCGCGTAAAACGTACCTATCCGCAGGCCCGCATTCACGGCCTGCTGGTGCAAAGCATGGCCAACCGTGCCGGAGCGCAGGAGTTGCGTATTGCCGTGGAGCAAGACGCTATTTTTGGCCCGCTGATCATGCTGGGCGAAGGGGGTATCGAATGGCGGCAGGAAAACCAGGTCGCCGTAGCTTTGCCGCCGCTGAATATGGCGCTGGCACGCTATTTGGTGCTACAGGCGGTTAAAGGAGGAAAAATCCGTGGGCGCAGCGCACTGCGGCCGCTGGATATTCCCGGGCTGAGCCGCCTGCTGGTACAGGTATCTAACCTGATCCTCGACTGCCCTGAAATCACCCGGCTGGACATCCACCCGGTACTGGCCTCGGGCAGCGAATTCACGCTGCTGGACGTCTCCATGCAAATTGCGCCCTTCGAGGGTGACCCGCAGGCACGGCTGGCGATCCGCCCTTATCCCCATGAGCTGGAAGAAATTATCCGCTTGAAAGACGGTTCACAATGCCTGTTCCGACCGATCTTGCCGGAAGACGAGCCGACGCTGAAGCACTTTATCGATCGCGTGACCAAGGAAGATCTCTACTACCGCTACTTCAGTGAGATCAATGAGTTTACTCACGACGATTTGGCTAACATGACGCAGATCGACTACGATCGGGAGATGGCTTTTGTCGCCGTGCGCGACGAACAAATTATCGGCGTAACGCGTGCGCTTTCCGATCCGGACAATACCGACGCGGAGTTCGCCGTGCTGGTGCGTTCAGATTTGAAAGGGTTAGGTCTCGGCCGCCAATTGCTGGAAAAAATGATCGCTTATGCCCGCGCCCACGGACTGACCCGCCTGACCGGCATTACCATGCCGAACAACCGCGGCATGATTGCGCTGGCACAACGGCTGGGCTTTGGTATTGATGTGCAGCTGGAAGACGGGATCGTCAATTTGACCCTGCCGTTGCAGGCTGACGAAGCGCAGTGACCAATGTCGCAATGCGCTACGAATCCACCACTTAACACCAAAACATACGCACAATCGAGGCAACTAGTGGTATTATCGCCCGATTATTCGATTCATTGTTTTTACGTATTTGGCGTTCCGGCCATCTAATCATGAGAGAAGAAGCGCACTGTGATGTTGTCAAAATTTAAACGTAGCAAACATCAACAACACCTTGCACAACTGCCAAAACTCCCCCAGACGGTAGCTGACGTACGTACCCTGTACGCGCCGTCTGATTACCGCACTACGCTGCTGGAATTGATCGCTAACGCGACCCAACGCATCTATCTGGTCGCTCTGTATCTGGAGCATGACGACGCCGGGCGTGACATTCTCAATGCGCTTTATCAGGCAAAGCAACGGCGTCCGGAGCTGGAGATTTGCATCTTGGTTGACTGGCATCGAGCCCAGCGTGGGCGTATTGGCGCTGCAGCTGCCAATACCAATGCCGACTGGTACTGCTCAATGGCAGACCAGCATCCGGGGCTGCAAGTGCCGATATACGGCGTGCCGGTAAATACCCGCGAAGCCTTGGGTGTGCTGCACCTGAAGGGCTTTGTTATCGACGATACCGTTATTTACAGCGGTGCCAGTATCAATGACGTTTACCTGCATCAGCATGAGAAATATCGTTACGATCGTTATCAGTTGATCACTAATGGCGCGTTGGCCAATGCCCTGATCGATTACATCAAACAGCACCTGCTGGCCGCTGGCGCGGTACAGCGCCTGGATCGCGACGATCGGCCGAAAAGCCCGGAGATCAAAAACGAAACGCGTTTATTCCGCTTCAGCCTTCGCCGGGCGGGCTATCAGTTCCGCAACGCGGCGGGCAACGATGAGCTGGCGGTAACGCCGCTGGTTGGACTGGGTAAACAGAGCGTGCTGAATAAAACCATTCATCATCTGATGTCCTGCGCCGATCAAAAGCTGACGCTGTGTACCCCTTATTTCAACCTGCCGGCGCTGCTGGTGCGCAATATCATCTATCTGCTGCGCGAGGGCAAACAAGTTGAAATCATCGTCGGCGACAAAACGGCCAACGACTTTTACATTCCGGAAGATCAGCCGTTCAAAATTATCGGTGCGCTGCCCTACCTCTACGAAATTAACCTACGACGCTTTCTCAGTCGCCTGCAGCGTTATATCGATACCGGCCAGTTGATCGTGCGCCTGTGGAAAGACGGCGATAATAGCTATCACCTGAAAGGCATGTGGGTAGATGACGAGTGGCAGTTGATCACGGGTAACAACCTTAATCCGCGTGCCTGGCGGCTGGATCTGGAGAACGCCATTCTGATCCACGATCCGAAACAGGAGATGCGCGAGCAACGCCACAAAGAGCTGGAGTGTATCCGCACCCATACCACCGTGGTGGGCAACTACCTTGAATTACAAACAATTCAGCAGTATCCGGTCAAAGTGCGCAAACTGATCCGTCGTCTGCGCCGTATCCGTATTGACCGGTTGATTAGCCGTATACTGTAATCCCGCTATAATTCAGCTATCACAGACCCCGGCCAATGCTGGGGTTTTTTGTATGTCATGATAACAGGATGTTTTCATTATGCGCCCATTCCGCCCTTTGCTTATCCTGCCCTTTTTGCTGTTCACCAGTGGTTGCACTCATCTGGCAAACGACAGTTGGATGGGTAAAGATAAGGCGCAGCATTTTGTCGCCTCTGCGGCCTTTGCTGCCGCCGGCGCCGCTTATGGCGATCACCAAAACTGGAGTGAGGCCAGAAGCCGCAGCTTCGGCCTGATGTTCTCAATTGGGCTCGGTGCCGCCAAAGAGCTGTATGACAGCCGCGAAGGCGGTACCGGCTGGAGCTGGAAAGATTTTGCCTGGGATGTGGCAGGTGCGGCGACCGGCTATAGTCTGTATCACGCCACTCGCTGATTTACAGCTGGACCTCTTTCCCCTTGCGATGCAACTTGAGCGAAACGATCAGTGCCAGCAGGCACATGCCGGAGACATACCAGAAGAAGGCGTTCTCCACACCGAACGATTTCAGCGACAAGGCAACATACTCCGCAGAGCCGCCAAACATCGCATTTGCTACCGCATAAGACAGCCCTACACCCAGCGCACGCACTTCCGGCGGGAACATTTCCGCTTTCAACAGCCCGCTGATCGACGTGTAAAAACTGATGATAAACAACGCCAGAACTATCAATCCGAATGCCGCATAAGGGTTGGACACGTTTTTCAGCGTCATCAGAATAGGTACCGTCATCAATGTGGCAAACGAAGCGAAGACCAGCATTGAACTACGGCGGCCAATCTTGTCCGAGAACGCACCTACCAGCGGTTGCAATAGCATGTAGATAAACAACGCTACGGTCATGATGCCGCTGGCCAACTTGGCGTCCATACCTGAGGTATTCACCAGGTATTTTTGCATATAGGTGGTGAAGGTATAGAAACTTAATGAACCGCCGGCGGTGAAGCCCAGCACCATCAGAAACGCCTTACGGTTTTTCCACAGACCTTTCAACGAACCGGCATCTTTATGATTTCTGGTTTTCGCATCGGACGTTTCATTCAGTGAACGTCGCAGGTACAGCGCAACCACAGCCAACACTGCGCCGAGCGCAAATGGAATACGCCAACCCCAAGCTTTCAGCTCTTCTGTAGAAAGAATTTGCTGCAACGCTACCAGCACCAAGAGCGCCAATAACTGGCCGCCAATCAGCGTCACATATTGGAATGAAGCATAGAACCCGCGCTTTCCCTTGATCGCCACCTCACTCATGTAGGTAGCGCTGGTGCCATATTCTCCCCCCACGGAAAGGCCCTGGAACAACCGAGCCACCAACAGCAACACCGGTGCCCAACTGCCAATCGAATCGTAGGTCGGCAAACAGGCGATCACCAGCGATCCGGCGCACATCATGCAGACCGAAATCAACATCGAATTTTTACGGCCATGTTTATCCGCGATATAACCGAACAGCCAACCGCCAATCGGGCGCATAAAAAAGCCCGCAGCAAAGACGCCAGCGGTCTGCAGCAACTGGGTTGTACTGTTACCGGCGGGGAAGAACGAGGCGGCGAAATAGATCGAACAGAAAGAGTAAACGTAAAAATCGAACCACTCCACCAGGTTTCCCGATGAAGCCCCAACGATAGCGAAAATACGCTGTTTTTTATCCTGAACCGCCAGTTCGGCGGCATCCCCATCCCCAATGGCCGAGGTTGTTTCTGTCATGTTGTCTTCTCCGAGCCAGATAAGCAGTGAAGTCGGCGTCCCGCCGTTTAATTATTACTTTGTTGTTATGTTTAAGTTAACAATTAAACCTGATCGCGGGCGAAGGATATGTGATGAAACGAGGGGTAAAACGCGGTTTTTGTGATGAATATTAAATAGTGAAATGAAAACAAGAGGAGATTACAGTCGGTTTTTTGCAAAGCAAAAAGCCCCATGCTTTCGCATGAGGCTTTCGACTTTGTTTGATGCCTGGCAGTGTCCTACTCTCGCATGGGGAGACCCCACACTACCATCGGCGCTACGGCGTTTCACTTCTGAGTTCGGCATGGGGTCAGGTGGGACCACCGCGCTATTGCCGCCAGGCAAATTCTGTTTCATTCCAACCGCTTCACTCTCGTGTCGCCATTGAAACCAATCTCGGAACTTCGCTGAAAATCTACACCAATCTCTCTAAAACACCTTCGGTGTTGTAAGGTTAAGCCTCACGGATCATTAGTACTGGTTAGCTCAATGCATCGCTGCACTTACACACCCAGCCTATCAACGTCTTAGTCTTAAACGTTCCTTCAGGGACCTTAAAGGCCCAGGGAAGACTCATCTCGAGGCAAGTTTCGCGCTTAGATGCTTTCAGCGCTTATCTTTTCCGCACTTAGCTACCGGGCAATGCCATTGGCATGACAACCCGAACACCAGTGGTGCGTTCACTCCGGTCCTCTCGTACTAGGAGCAACCCCTCTCAATCTTCCAACGCCCACGGCAGATAGGGACCGAACTGTCTCACGACGTTCTAAACCCAGCTCGCGTACCACTTTAAATGGCGAACAGCCATACCCTTGGGACCTACTTCAGCCCCAGGATGTGATGAGCCGACATCGAGGTGCCAAACACCGCCGTCGATATGAACTCTTGGGCGGTATCAGCCTGTTATCCCCGGAGTACCTTTTATCCGTTGAGCGATGGCCCTTCCATTCAGAACCACCGGATCACTAAGACCTACTTTCGTACCTGCTCGAGCCGTCACTCTCGCAGTCAAGCTAGCTTATGCCTTTGCACTAACCTCACGATGTCCGACCGTGATTAGCTAACCTTCGTGCTCCTCCGTTACTCTTTGGGAGGAGACCGCCCCAGTCAAACTACCCACCAGACACTGTCCTCACCCCGGATTACGGGGCCGAGTTAGAACATCAAACATTAAAGGGTGGTATTTCAAGGTTGGCTCCACGCAGACTGGCGTCCACGCTTCAAAGCCTCCCACCTATCCTACACATCAAGGCTCAATGTTCAGTGTCAAGCTATAGTAAAGGTTCACGGGGTCTTTCCGTCTTGCCGCGGGTACACTGCATCTTCACAGCGAGTTCAATTTCACTGAGTCTCGGGTGGAGACAGCCTGGCCATCATTACGCCATTCGTGCAGGTCGGAACTTACCCGACAAGGAATTTCGCTACCTTAGGACCGTTATAGTTACGGCCGCCGTTTACTGGGGCTTCGATCAAGAGCTTCGCCTTGCGGCTGACCCCATCAATTAACCTTCCAGCACCGGGCAGGCGTCACACCGTATACGTCCACTTTCGTGTTTGCACAGTGCTGTGTTTTTATTAAACAGTTGCAGCCAGCTGGTATCTGCGACTGGCTTCGGCTCCGAGAGCAAGTCTCTTCACCTACGCGCCAGCGTGCCTTCTCCCGAAGTTACGGCACCATTTTGCCTAGTTCCTTCACCCGAGTTCTCTCAAGCGCCTTGGTATTCTCTACCTGACCACCTGTGTCGGTTTGGGGTACGATTCTGTGTTACCTGATGCTTAGAGGCTTTTCCTGGAAGCTTGGCATCAACTACTTCTGCACCGTAGTGCATCGTCATCACGCCTCAGGGTTGAATAAGAGAACGGATTTACCAATTCTCTCCCCCTACACGCTTAAACCGGGACAACCGTCGCCCGGCTAGCCTAGCCTTCTCCGTCCCCCCTTCGCAGTAACACCGAGTACAGGAATATTAACCTGTTTCCCATCGACTACGCCTTTCGGCCTCGCCTTAGGGGTCGACTCACCCTGCCCCGATTAACGTTGGACAGGAACCCTTGGTCTTCCGGCGAGCGGGTTTTTCACCCGCTTTATCGTTACTTATGTCAGCATTCGCACTTCTGATACCTCCAGCAACCCTCACAGGCCACCTTCAACGGCTTACAGAACGCTCCCCTACCCAACAACGCCTAAGCGTCGCTGCCGCAGCTTCGGTGCATGGTTTAGCCCCGTTACATCTTCCGCGCAGGCCGACTCGACCAGTGAGCTATTACGCTTTCTTTAAATGATGGCTGCTTCTAAGCCAACATCCTGGCTGTCTATGCCTTCCCACATCGTTTCCCACTTAACCATGACTTTGGGACCTTAGCTGGCGGTCTGGGTTGTTTCCCTCTTCACGACGGACGTTAGCACCCGCCGTGTGTCTCCCGTGATAACATTCTTCGGTATTCGGAGTTTGCATCGGTTTGGTAAGCCGGGATGGCCCCCTAGCCGAAACAGTGCTCTACCCCCGAAGATGAGTTCACGAGGCGCTACCTAAATAGCTTTCGGGGAGAACCAGCTATCTCCCGGTTTGATTGGCCTTTCACCCCCAGCCACAAGTCATCCGCTAATTTTTCAACATTAGTCGGTTCGGTCCTCCAGTTAGTGTTACCCAACCTTCAACCTGCCCATGGCTAGATCACCGGGTTTCGGGTCTATACCTTGCAACTATTCGCCCAGTTAAGACTCGGTTTCCCTACGGCTCCCCTATACGGTTAACCTTGCTACAAAATATAAGTCGCTGACCCATTATACAAAAGGTACGCAGTCACCCAACAAAGTAGGCTCCCACTGCTTGTACGTACACGGTTTCAGGTTCTATTTCACTCCCCTCGCCGGGGTTCTTTTCGCCTTTCCCTCACGGTACTGGTTCACTATCGGTCAGTCAGGAGTATTTAGCCTTGGAGGATGGTCCCCCCATATTCAGACAGGATGTCACGTGTCCCGCCCTACTCATCGAACTCACAGAATATGCATTTTAGTGTACGGGACTATCACCCTTTACTGTGCGACTTTCCAGACGCTTCCACTAACACACAAACTGATTCAGGTTCTGGGCTGTTCCCCGTTCGCTCGCCGCTACTGGGGGAATCTCGGTTGATTTCTTTTCCTCGGGGTACTTAGATGTTTCAGTTCCCCCGGTTCGCCTCATACGACTATGTATTCATCGTATGATAGTGCAACGAATTGCACTGGGTTTCCCCATTCGGGTATTGCCGGTTATAACGGTTCATATCACCTTACCGACACTTTTCGCAGATTAGCACGCCCTTCATCGCCTCTGACTGCCTAGGCATCCACCGTGTACGCTTAGTCACTTAACCTCACAACCCGAAGATGTTTCTGTAAACAGAAAACACTGTCGTGCTGTTTATTTGAGAGACTCTATGACAGGTTAATCCTTACCCCAATACATCTACGGAGGGATAAGTTTCAGCTGTCATGTTTCAATTTTCAGCTTGTTCCAGATTGTTAAAGAGCAATATCTTAAACATGACTCTTGCGAATCAGTTTTAAGATTTTTTGATATGGTGGAGCTAAGCGGGATCGAACCGCTGACCTCCTGCGTGCAAGGCAGGCGCTCTCCCAGCTGAGCTATAGCCCCATATCAGAAAAGCATTTTTACACCCTGTCTACTACCTTCGCCAATTCGCTTCTCGTCAAAGCGAAGGCTTACAACGTTTACTGACGTAAACATGTGAGTCGACAACGCAGGATAGGAGGGAATTGGTGGGTCTGAGTGGACTTGAACCACCGACCTCACCCTTATCAGGGGTGCGCTCTAACCACCTGAGCTACAGACCCGACAAGGTGCTTTAAGACTTAACCGATAAGATTAAGCCTTATGCTCTCTTTCATTTCATCAGACAATCTGTGTGAGCACGCCACTCGAATCAATATCATTAGGTAAGGAGGTGATCCAACCGCAGGTTCCCCTACGGTTACCTTGTTACGACTTCACCCCAGTCATGAATCACAAAGTGGTAAGCGCCCTCCCGAAGGTTAAGCTACCTACTTCTTTTGCAACCCACTCCCATGGTGTGACGGGCGGTGTGTACAAGGCCCGGGAACGTATTCACCGTAGCATTCTGATCTACGATTACTAGCGATTCCGACTTCATGGAGTCGAGTTGCAGACTCCAATCCGGACTACGACGTACTTTATGAGGTCCGCTTGCTCTCGCGAGTTCGCTTCTCTTTGTATACGCCATTGTAGCACGTGTGTAGCCCTACTCGTAAGGGCCATGATGACTTGACGTCATCCCCACCTTCCTCCGGTTTATCACCGGCAGTCTCCTTTGAGTTCCCGACCGAATCGCTGGCAACAAAGGATAAGGGTTGCGCTCGTTGCGGGACTTAACCCAACATTTCACAACACGAGCTGACGACAGCCATGCAGCACCTGTCTCAGAGTTCCCGAAGGCACTAAGCTATCTCTAGCGAATTCTCTGGATGTCAAGAGTAGGTAAGGTTCTTCGCGTTGCATCGAATTAAACCACATGCTCCACCGCTTGTGCGGGCCCCCGTCAATTCATTTGAGTTTTAACCTTGCGGCCGTACTCCCCAGGCGGTCGATTTAACGCGTTAGCTCCGGAAGCCACGCCTCAAGGGCACAACCTCCAAATCGACATCGTTTACAGCGTGGACTACCAGGGTATCTAATCCTGTTTGCTCCCCACGCTTTCGCACCTGAGCGTCAGTCTTTGTCCAGGGGGCCGCCTTCGCCACCGGTATTCCTCCAGATCTCTACGCATTTCACCGCTACACCTGGAATTCTACCCCCCTCTACAAGACTCTAGCTTGCCAGTTTCAAATGCAGTTCCCACGTTAAGCGCGGGGATTTCACATCTGACTTAACAAACCGCCTGCGTGCGCTTTACGCCCAGTAATTCCGATTAACGCTTGCACCCTCCGTATTACCGCGGCTGCTGGCACGGAGTTAGCCGGTGCTTCTTCTGCGAGTAACGTCAATGCAATGTGCTATTAACACACTACCCTTCCTCCTCGCTGAAAGTGCTTTACAACCCTAAGGCCTTCTTCACACACGCGGCATGGCTGCATCAGGCTTGCGCCCATTGTGCAATATTCCCCACTGCTGCCTCCCGTAGGAGTCTGGACCGTGTCTCAGTTCCAGTGTGGCTGGTCATCCTCTCAGACCAGCTAGGGATCGTCGCCTAGGTGAGCCATTACCCCACCTACTAGCTAATCCCATCTGGGCACATCTGATGGCGTGAGGCCCGAAGGTCCCCCACTTTGGTCCGTAGACGTTATGCGGTATTAGCTACCGTTTCCAGTAGTTATCCCCCTCCATCAGGCAGTTTCCCAGACATTACTCACCCGTCCGCCGCTCGTCACCCGGAGAGCAAGCTCTCCTGTGCTACCGCTCGACTTGCATGTGTTAGGCCTGCCGCCAGCGTTCAATCTGAGCCATGATCAAACTCTTCAATTTAAAAGTTCGATTTGCTTCAACTCGTGAAGCGATGCTCAAAGGTTACTAAATGAATTTTACTTCAGTAGTCACTCTTCAAGACTTGATATTTTTTCGTACCCGAAGGTACTGGATATCGTCTTGTGGAGTGCCCACACAGATTGTCTGATAAATTGTTAAAGAGCAGTGAGTTAGCCGCCGTAGCTTGCTATCTCGAGGTGGCGTATATTACGCTTTCCTCTTTCAGAGTCAACCCCAATTTTCAGGATTTTTTCTCTTCTAACCCCGGAGACTCTGTGAAGTTGTTCACATGTTCCGTGTCGATGGAGGCGCATTATAGGGAGCCGGCTCAGAATGACAAGGATTAATATTCACTTTTTTTTCTGACCGCTCACTATTCATGCATAACGCCTACTAAACCCGCTTTTTGATGGCTTCCGGCAACTCCGCCAGGCTGTTTAACACCCAATCAGCCAGTTTCTCGCCCTGTTCGGTGACCGGCTTGCCGGTACGCACCAGCACTTTGGTACCAACACCTGCCGCGATAGCAGCCTGCATATCTTCCGGTTTGTCACCCACCATATAAGAAGAGGCCATGTCGATGTTCAGTTCTTGCTGTGCCTGCAGCAACATACCCGGCTGCGGTTTACGGCAGTCGCACGTCTGGCGGTACTCTTCTATTACTGCCTCTGGGTGATGCGGGCAGAAATAGATGCCATCCAGGTCAACATCGCGATCGGCCAGCGACCAGTCCATCCACTCGGTCAGGTACATAAACTGTTTTTCGTCGAACTTGCCGCGCGCGATGCCGGATTGGTTGGTGACCAATACCAGAGCAAAGCCCATCTTTTTAAGTTCGCGACAGGCGTCAATCACGCCATCAATAAAATGGAAGTCATCGATTTCATGGACGTAGCCATGATCGACATTAATCGTGCCATCACGATCTAGGAAAATTGCTGGAACGCTTTGTATCACCGGTTTACTCCTGAGGGCCTGAAAACGCGTACAGTATCGCATGTTTTACCCGGTACTGAGAACGGCAGAGAACGGTGTTGGCCGTTGACTTGGACGTCTAGACGCCTTAACATCTGACCCATACCTTGGTCCACGCCAAGGTTTACTTTTATCTAGCCACGGGCAACCACGCTAAAATAAGAAGAATATGATTAAACTTTCTAACATCACCAAAGTGTTCCAGCAGGGTTCGCGCTCTATTCATGCGCTCTCTGACGTGACTCTTCACGTCCCTGCCGGGCAAATCTATGGCGTTATCGGTGCTTCCGGTGCCGGTAAAAGTACGCTGATCCGCTGCGCCAACATGCTTGAGCGCCCAACCTCCGGCCAAGTGTTGGTTGACGGACAGGATCTGACCTCGCTGTCTGAAAGCGAATTGACACGCGCTCGCCGTCAGATTGGCATGATTTTCCAACACTTTAATCTGCTGTCCTCCCGCACGGTATTTGGCAACGTTTCGCTTCCGCTGGAGCTGGACAACACCCCGCGCGCTGAAATAAAAAAACGGGTGACCGAATTATTGGAGCTGGTTGGGCTGTCAGACAAACACGATGCCTATCCTGCCAATTTGTCCGGTGGCCAAAAGCAGCGCGTGGCGATTGCCCGCGCGTTGGCAAGCCAACCCAAAGTGCTGCTGTGTGACGAAGCCACCAGCGCGCTGGATCCGGCGACTACCCGTTCGATTCTGGAACTGCTGAAAGACATTAACCGCCGCCTCGGCCTGACCATCTTGTTGATCACCCATGAAATGGACGTGGTGAAACGCATCTGCGATCAGGTAGCAGTCATCAGCCAGGGACAGCTGATTGAAAAAGACAGCGTCAGCGAAGTGTTCTCGCACCCGAAAACGCCGCTGGCCCAACAGTTTATTCAAGCTACCCTGCACCTGGACATCCCAGATGACTATGCCAAGCGCCTGACACCGGAACGCAGTGGCGGCCGTCAACCTCTGCTGCGCCTGGAGTTCACCGGCCAGTCCGTTGATGCACCTTTACTGTCAGAAGCCGCTCGCCGCTTCAACGTCAATAACAACATCATCAGCGCCCAGATGGATTATGCCGGCGGTGTGAAATTCGGCGTGATGCTGGCAGAGCTGCACGGCAGCGACGAAGACGCGCAGGCAACGATTAAATTCCTGCAGGAAAATCAGGTAAAAGTAGAGGTTCTGGGTTATGTCTGAGGCAATGATGTGGTTAATGGCACGTGGCGTGTGGGAAACCGTCGCGATGACCTTTGTCTCCGGCTTCTTCGGTTTCGTGCTCGGCCTGCCGGTTGGCGTGCTGCTGTATGTGACCCGCCCAGGGCAAATCGTCGCCAACAATACGCTGTATAAAACCCTGTCCGGGCTGGTGAACGTGTTCCGTTCCATCCCGTTCATCATCCTGCTGGTGTGGATGATTCCGTTTACCCGCCTGATCGTCGGCACCTCGATCGGCCTGCAGGCGGCCATCGTCCCGTTGACCGTGGGCGCCGCGCCGTTTATCGCCCGGATGGTGGAAAACGCCCTGCTGGAGATCCCATCCGGCCTGGTAGAAGCAGCCCGTGCGATGGGGGCTACCCCGATGCAAATCATTAAAAAGGTCCTGTTACCGGAAGCCCTGCCGGGCCTGGTGAACGCAGCGACCATTACCCTGATTACCTTGGTGGGTTATTCTGCCATGGGCGGCGCAGTTGGCGCCGGCGGCCTGGGCCAGATCGGTTATCAGTATGGCTATATCGGTTATAACGCCACAGTAATGAATACCGTATTAGTATTACTGGTGGTGCTAGTCTATCTGATTCAGTTCGGTGGCGATCGCATCGTGAAAGCCGTCACCCACAAATAGTTTTTACAGCAACTGCGCTCACACAGCGTATTTTTAATGCGAGTCTAATGAGGAAGGGATATGTCGTTAAAATTTAAATCCATCGCGGCAATCGGCGCACTGATCGGTACTCTGGCTCTGGCAGGCTGCGGTCAGGAAGAAAAAGATCCAAACCATATTAAAGTGGGCGTTATCGTCGGTGCTGAACAGCAGGTTGCTGAAATAGCGCAGAAAGTGGCGAAAGAGAAATACGGTCTGGACGTTGAACTGGTGACGTTCAATGACTACGTGCTGCCAAACGAAGCGCTGAGCAAAGGCGATATCGATCTGAACGCCTTCCAGCACAAACCGTATCTGGATCAGCAAATCAAGGATCGCGGCTATAAACTGGTATCGGTAGGCAACTCCTTCGTTTACCCGATTGCCGGTTACTCCAAGAAAATCAAATCCCTGGATGAGTTGAAAGACGGTTCCCAGATTGCCCTGCCGAATGACCCGACCAACCTGGGCCGTTCTTTGCTGCTGCTGCAGAAGGTTAACCTGATCAAACTGAAAGACGGCGTTGGCCTGCTGCCAACCGTGCTGGACGTGACCGAGAACCCGAAAAACCTGAAACTGGTAGAGCTGGAAGCGCCACAGTTGCCACGCTCCCTGGACGATCAGCAAATCGCACTGGCGGTGATCAACACGACCTATGCCAGCCAGATCGGCCTGACTCCGGCAAAAGACGGTCTGTTTGTTGAAGATAAAGACTCGCCGTACGTTAACCTGCTGGTTGCCCGCGAAGACAACAAAGACGCGGAAAACGTGAAGAAATTCGTGCAGGCATATCAGTCTGACGAAGTTAACGAAGCGGCCAACAAAATCTTTAACGGTGGCGCAGTAAAAGGCTGGTAATCATTAATTACCGATTTTATTCCTATAATTGCAAGACGGGCTCCGGCCCGTCTTGTTATTTCCGCCGTAGATTGCTTCAATAGCGCCACTTCTATAAAAGACAGAGGAATCTCAATGCGTGTTTTATCTCTCTGTTTGTTAGCGCTCGCGCTGGCAGGGTGTTCGTCGCAGCGTATCGCGCCCTCCTCAACAAACAACACCAGCAAACCGACTGTAACCACACCGACAAAGACAACGCCCGCGGCACGTCCAGCGCCGGTAAAACTGTATAAAAGTGCAGAAGAGTTAGTGGGTAAACCTTTCCGCGATCTGGGTGAAGTCTCTGGCGAGTCATGCCAGGCCACCGTACAGGACTCACCGCCAAATCTGGCGACGGCCCGTAAACGCATGCAGATCCGCGCGTCTTACATGAAAGCAAACGCCGTGCTGCTGCACGACTGTCAGATTGTCGGCGGCGTTGCAGGTTGCTACCAACAGGCTATTTGCCAGGGTTCAGCGCTTAACGTTTCGTCCAAATGACCGAGTTTGTCTTCAATCAGATCGGAACCATCCGTTCACCGTATAAAGAAAAGTTCGCCGTACCTCGCCAACCGGGGTTAGTCGAAGACGGTGGCGGTGAGTTGTTGCTGCTGCCGCCCTACAATCAGGCGGAAGCAGTACGCGGCCTCAGCGATTTCAGCCATCTGTGGGTGATGTTTATTTTCCATCAAACCCTGGAAGGCGGCTGGCGCCCCACCGTGCGGCCACCGCGCTTGGGCGGCAATGCCCGGATGGGCGTCTTTGCCACCCGTTCCACCTTCCGCCCTAATCCGCTCGGCATGTCGTTAATCGAATTAAAAGGCGTGCGTGTTCAAGGGGGCGAAGTGGTGCTGGAGCTGGGCAGCCTGGATCTGGTTGATGGCACGCCGGTGGTGGATATCAAACCCTACCTGCCGTTTGCCGAAAGCCAACCTCAGGCCCGCGCCGGATTTGCTCAGACGGCGCCCGCCGGCGATATGCCAGTGCGTTTTACCTCCGAGGCTGAACAACAGCTACAGCAGCACCAACAACGCTATCCGCAACTGCGGCGTTTTATCACCCAGGTACTGGCCCAGGATCCACGTCCGGCCTACCGAAAGGGAGAAGAAGCGGAACGGGATTATGCGGTTTGGCTGCTGGATTTCAACGTGCGCTGGCGGGTGGTGGATCTGCAAACCGAGGTGTTGTCACTCGACCTGCGTTAAAATTCCACCGTCTCTCTTTTGACAACCCGCTCGCACTGGTAAACTAAAGCACTTTTGTCACTTTTGGCCGCCACTGTGGCTGCCCGATGCAATTTGCAGTTCTAACGGAACCAAAACACCATGCGTACTAGCCAATATTTGCTCTCCACCCTGAAGGAGACACCTGCCGACGCCGAAGTGATCAGCCACCAGCTGATGCTGCGCGCCGGGATGATTCGCAAGCTGGCCTCAGGTCTTTACACCTGGCTGCCAACCGGCCTGCGCGTTCTGAAAAAGGTTGAGAACATCGTCCGCGAAGAAATGAACAATGCCAACGCGATTGAAGTTTGCATGCCGGTGGTTCAACCCGCTGATTTATGGCAGGAAAGCGGTCGTTGGGAACAGTATGGTCCTGAGCTGCTGCGCTTTGTCGATCGCGGCGAACGTCCGTTTGTGCTGGGTCCAACGCACGAAGAAGTGATTACGGATCTGATCCGTAACGAGATCAGCTCGTACAAACAGCTGCCATTGAACTTCTTCCAGATTCAGACCAAGTTCCGTGATGAAGTGCGCCCCCGTTTCGGCGTGATGCGTTCTCGCGAATTCCTGATGAAAGATGCCTACTCATTCCATACTTCGCAGGAATCCCTGCAGGCGACCTACGATGCAATGTACGAAGCCTACAGCAAAATCTTCAGCCGTATGGGCCTGGATTTCCGCCCAGTTCATGCCGACACCGGCTCGATTGGCGGTAGCGCATCACATGAGTTCCAGGTGCTGGCCGACAGCGGTGAAGACGATATCGTGTTCTCTACCGGTTCTGACTTTGCCGCCAATATCGAACTGGCGGAAGCAGTGGCGCCGGCTCAGCCGCGCGCAGCAGCCAGCGAAGAACTGCGCATTGTGGATACGCCAAACGCCAAAACCATCGCCGAACTGGTAGAGCAATTCCAACTGCCGATTGAGAAAACCGTCAAGACGCTGCTGGTGCACGCCGAAAAAGAAAGCGGCCACAAGCTGGTTGCCCTGCTGGTACGCGGCGATCACGAGCTGAACGAAATCAAGGCCGAGAAGCTGCCACAGGTAGCCGCTCCGTTGACCTTTGCCACCGAAGAAGAAATCCGCGCCATCGTCGGTGCCGGCCCTGGATCCCTCGGCCCGGTCAATCTGCAGGTTCCTGTCGTGGCCGATCGCAGCGTAGCGGCGATGAGCGATTTTGGCGCCGGCGCTAATATCGACGGCAAACACTACTTCGGCATTAACTGGGAGCGCGATCTGCCGCTGCCGCAGGTTGCCGATATTCGTAACGTGGTAGAAGGCGACGCCAGCCCGGACGGTAAAGGCACGCTGTTGATCAAACGCGGTATCGAAGTGGGCCATATCTTCCAGCTCGGCACCAAATACTCTGAAGCGATGAAAGCCACCGTTCAGGGTGAAGATGGCCGTAACCAGGTTCTGACCATGGGTTGCTACGGCATCGGGGTCACCCGCGTAGTGGCTGCCGCCATCGAACAGAACCATGACGATCGCGGAATCATCTGGCCGGACGCCATCGCCCCATTCCAGGTGGCTATTCTGCCAATGAACATGCACAAATCCTTCCGCGTGCAGGCGCTGGCTGAAGAACTGTACAACACCCTGCGTTCGCACGGCATCGACGTTATTCTCGATGACCGTAAAGAGCGCCCAGGCGTAATGTTCGCGGATATGGAACTGATTGGCGTGCCACACTCAATCGTCATCGGCGACCGTAACCTCGATAGCGAAGAGATTGAATACAAAAACCGCCGTGTCGGCGAGAAGCAAATGATTAAAACCGGCGAAATCGTTGATTTCCTGCTGGGACAGATCAAGCGCTAAACGGCTGCGTCAGAAAGTAAAAAACCCGCCTCGGCGGGTTTTTTTATAGCGACTATTTGCTGTCGCAGTTCTTGTTCTTGTCGAAGACTATCTTGCCGTCCGAAACCAATGCCTTTTCGGTCTGCCCTTCCTCCATGGAAGGCTGAACGCTGAAATGGCCATTCAAGGTCAGGAACACTGGCTCACCTGGGGTTTTGTACGCCTTGGCATACCCTTGTTCCAACGCGATAGTATTGTCTACCGGGAAAGTCTTGCCGGTGGCGCAATCTTTGAATACCGCCGCATCCGCCATGTAGGTATAGCTGCCTTTGAGCGCCATCGGCGTTTTAGGCAACGCTTTCTCCACCGGATCCAGGCGGTAGTTCAGCGTGGACTCGATCACTGCGCCGCTTTGGTCCAACATTTCCAGGCTCTTGCCTACCGGGCGGAAATAGCGTTTTTCGCCATGGCTGTCGGTCAGTACCAGCTTATCGGCAGTTCGCGCCCATTTGCCATAATCGGCAAAGCTCTGGTCCCCGTCTTTGGTTTCGCGATAGGTTTCCTGCAAAATGAAAGTGCCGTCTTCATCCAGGAATAGCGCTGTATCCAGGCCACTGCAATCAGCGCAAGGCAGTACGCCCTGATAGCTCTGCTGCATCGCCTGAAGAGGTTGTTCTTTCGGCTGATACTGATTATTACATCCCAATAATGAGAGTGCCCCTGCCGCTAAAAACAGGGCTATTGTTATTTTCTTCACAGCTATTCTCCTACTGTGTTCATGTATCCTTAAGTGCGGATTTTGCCACGCAGCGCTTTTGTCGCGCCCTTACGTACCTTGCCTTCCAGCCGACGTAATTTTGCCCCTTTCGTGGGCTTGGTCGCTCTGCGCGCTTTTTCCACCACCATCGCCTGCTGAATCAACGCCACCAGCCTGGCCAGCGCCGCCTCGCGGTTTAATTCCTGGCTGCGATATTCCTGCGCTTTAATAATCACCACGCCGTCGGCGGTAATTAAATGATTATTCAGGGCCAGCAGCCTTTCCTTATAATACTCTGGCAGGCTGGATGCCCGGATGTCAAAGCGCAAATGGATAGCCGTTGAGGTTTTATTCACGTGCTGGCCACCCGCGCCCTGCGCGCGGATCGCCGTCAGTTCCAGCTCGTTATCCGGTATGGCTACGTTTCTTGACAGTTCCAGCACCGGTCACACCTGCGCCTGTTGCCACTCGGCAAACTGGATTTCCAGACTATTCTGAGCGTCAGAAAGCCAGATAGTTCCTTCTTGCAGCGTGGCTTGCAGCGTCATGTTGCGGCTGGCCATCGCCGCCAACTTGCCTAATTGTTCATCATCCAGAAAACGGATGCTTAGGTTTTTGTGGTTTGCCACTTTGCTCTGGATACCCTGCCACCATACATGTCCGGCGCGTTCACCGTAGGCGTAAAGCACCACTCGTGGTGACTGGTTGCAGGCTTTCCTGATGCGCTTCTCATCGGGCAGGCCCATTTCGATCCACATTTCCAATCCGTTGTGGTCATTACGCCGCCAGATTTCCGGCTCATCTTCAGCACTCAAGCCCTTGGTAAACACCAGACGCTCATCGGCGTGGCAGATCCAGGCCAGCAAGCGCAGCATCATGCGCTGTTCGGTTTCGGAAGGATGTTGGGCCAGGGTGAGCGTGGCGTCGTGGTAGAAGTGGCGATCCATATCAGCGATATTGACCGTGGCTTTATAAATAGTTGCTTTCAGCGCCATGGGTGACCTCATTATTATCAGGCGACAGTGTACTAGATTTGGCCCATCCGCAGCCAGCGCGGCTGGGCAAAGCGCAGTGCGAAAGCCGCGCTGAGGTGCTAATAACTCCCCAACAGCTGTGCTATAGTCGACTAGGATTAAGTAAAGCTCCGAGAGCCTGGGCCTCATCGCTATACGGGACTTCGATGACGCAGAGGTTCTTAAGGGAGGAAACTGTGCAACAATACTGTGAGTTAGTACGCCGTTTTTACGCCGAGATCGGCAGTGGGGATCTCGGCTACGTGCCTGATGCGCTAGCATGTGTGTTAAAGGCATTGGACGAAGTTGCTGCGGATAACGCGCTACCGTCCTCCGTTAGGGAACAGGCGGCCTTTGCCGCCGCTAACTTATTGGTGAGCGACTATGTTGATGAATGATGAGTACCAATCCATCAATTGCGATGACTATGAAAGCCTGGAACTCGCCTGTCAGCATAACTACATTCTGAAGCTGGAGTTACGCGACGGAGAAAAACTCGAAGGCAAAGCCACCGAGCTGAAATTTACCAAGGGTGTTGAATACCTGATTATCGATCAGGCCGGCAACGCTCTCAGCTTGCGTCTGGATCACATCCTCAGTTTCAGTCATCCGGAAATCGGTACCGTGGTCGTCAGCCTGTCTGATTGATTTAACGGTAACGCCATCCCAACAGGGCAGCCCAATGGCTGCCCTCGTCATTTATGGCTTCAGGCTGGCTAGGGTTTAAGGCTGGCATAGTACGCTGCCAGATCGGCAATATCATCATCAGACAATGCCGAGACGTAAGCCTTCATCACTTCAGCCTGACCGCCGTTGCGCTCCCCTTTTTTATACGCTTGCAGCGCATGCTCCAGATACATGGCGTTTTGGCCGGCCAGATTCGGATACATCGGCACCGACACCTTCCCCTCCGCGCCGTGGCACGCAACGCAGTTGGCCGATTTGCCCTTCCCTGCGGCCACGTCACCCGCCGCGATGGCCGACAGACTGAAAAAACCGAACACCACGGCCATTGCGCTCACAAATTTCATCATTGCTCCTCATACTATTATTATTTTTTATGCCAACTCAGTCGCCAGGATGGCTCTCCTTCTGTCGGCTGACCGGCTTCGCTGACAAATACACCCAACGCAGCGATAAGCTGGTCATCATAATAGATCAGCGGGGTGCGTTCGCGCTGCCACGGCGGCACGCCCAACTCCTGCCACAGTTTTTTAACTGGCCGGGAATGCGTTCGGCCAAAGATGCGGATTTTTCCCTGAGCGGCAAAACGAACGGTTACCTTCTGTTGCGGCTGCGGTGCCCGCAGACAAGTGTCCCCTTCCCCATTACTCAGCTTACCCAATCCATCCGGCAGCTCGAGCGGCTCTGCCAATGACCAGTTCAGGCTGACTTCGCGCAGATCCGCCATTATCGGCAGTAGATATAATCGCCGACGGAAACGGCGAATCTGATAGGGCCCCGGCTGCAACTTCGGCTCGGCGTCATCCCGGCAGAGCGCCACCTCGTCCCACAGCCGCTGGAGTTGTTCGCGTGAAGGCATGGTAACGCCAAACAGCGCGATCCAACGTCGCAACAAGGCAAAACGGCGCGCAGACGAACAGCCCAACAGGCCGTCGATCGCCAGGGCATTATCTTCATCAAGCAACGCGTGCAGCTGTTCTGCCAGCAGCTCATCCAGCAGTTGCTCCTGTTCCGCACACAGGCTGGCGCTGCGCGCCGTCGCGGCAGCAAAATACGGCCAGCGTTGGTTCAGCAGCGGTAGCACCTGCAGGCGCAGGAAATTACGATCGAAACGCGGATCCTGATTGCTGTCGTCCTCTATCCAGGTGAGCTGATGCTGCTGTGCATAGTCCTCCAACTGCAGACGCGACATACCCAGCAAAGGACGCAGCAAAGGGTTATTCCCCAATGATGCCTGAGCTGCCATCGCCGACAGGCCCGCCGGGCCACTGCCGCGCTTCAGCGCCAGCAGGAAGGTCTCACATTGGTCATCAAGGTGTTGCGCTGTGAGCAAGACCTCTTCGGCCGCCAGCGTAGCGGCAAAGGCCGAGTAACGCGCCGCACGGGCCGCAGCCTCAATCCCGCCCTGCCTGCCATCCACCTGCACATGCTGGACCACCAGCGGCAACTGCCAGGCGGCGCATTGACGTTGGCAGTGGGCCGCCCATTCGTCGGCAAAAGCGCTCAGGCCGTGGTGCACATGCACTGCGCGCAACTGCAGGTCCGGCCATTGCCGCCGCAGCCCCACCAGCAGGTGCAACAATACGCTGGAATCTAGCCCACCGCTGAATGCCACCAGCAAATGCCGCTTCGTACCCAATTGTCGGCTGACCTGTACGGAAAGTTGATCGGTATCCATTGGTTTATCGTTTATCGCCTGACAGGCAGCAGGAAGCCACCATAACGCCCATAAGACTGCACGTTAACCAGCCCGATGTCTTCAGGCAAGCCTTCATTGTTCATACAGTTCCAGCGGCAATCCATCAGGATCGCTGAAAAAAGTAAAACGGGACTGGGTATAAGGATCGACGCGTACCGGTTCGCACACGATCCCAGCGGCTTGCAGATGCGCGATAGCCTGCTCGATGTCGTCTACACTGAACGCCAGGTGGCGCAGGCCACATGCTTCCGGACGGCTGACGCGGGCCGGTGGTGACGGAAAGGAGAACAGTTCGATACTGTATTGTCCATTGAGCGCCAGATCCGCCTTCCATGAATCTCGTTCTTCACGGTAAAACTCGCCCAATAGGGTAAAACCGAGGATGTCGCAGTAGAAATGCTTACTGGCCGCATAGTCTGAACCAATGACTGCGATGTGATGCACCTGACGTAATGCCAACATGGTAATGCCTCATTGTCTGCTTGATGAGGCACGGTATCCGGCGAGGGTTGCAACGTCAACGGTAAAAAGAAGCCCCGCAGAACAAACGGGGCTGTCATTAAGGTTAGCAGCTCAAACGTTGAGATCGGGCGGCGGCGTTTTCAGTACCTTCACCAGATAACGCCCATCCTCGGTCAATTTCGCACCGTGGATATCGGTTTCAAAGCCGGGATAACGCTCGCCGATAGAACACAGCATCAGCAAGAAATCGAGCACCGCACGGCTCTCCTCGGTGATCATCTCACCCGGCATCACTAACGGCACGCCTGGTGGATAAGGCAGGATCATATTGGCCGCCACCTTGCCCACCAGTTGATCCAGTTCGCAGGTTTCCACATTGCCACGTACCTGCTGCTGGAACATTTGGTGTGGCGTCAGCTTCATTTCCGGCAGCACGTCGAACGCCCGCAGCATCAGCCGCGGCAGATCGTGCAGGCAGATCAACCGGTGGATCCCGGCTGCCAGATCCTGAATGCGCATATTGCGATAGAAATCAGGATCCTCCGCATACAGATCCGGCAGCATGTTCTTCACCCGCAGATTAAGATCGTAAGCGCGTTTAAAATCGGTCAGGCCACGCAGCAGGCTCATCGCCTTGGTTTTATCAATGCCGATACTGAACAGGAACAGCAGATTATAAGGCCCGGTTTTTTCCACCACGATGCCGCGCTCGTCCAGGTATTTCGCCACCAGCGCCGCCGGGATCCCGCTCCCCTCCAGCGTACCCAGTTCGTTCATTCCCGGCGTCAGGATCGTCACTTTGATCGGATCGAGATACATGTGATCGCTGTCGGTATTGCCAAACCCATGCCAATTATCGTCCGGGTTCAACGGCCAGCATTGCGCCTCGTCGATCTCTTCAGGCTGCCAGATATCGAAGAACCAGCTATCGCTCTCCTCCCGCAACCGCTGCACCTCACGACGGAAATGCAATGCACGCTCTACCGAGCGGTTAATCAACCGCCGGCCAGGATTGCCGCGCAGCATCGCGGCGGCAGTCTCCATCGACGCCACAATGCCGTAGTTCGGCGAAGTGGTGGTATGCATCATATAGGCTTCGTTAAAGGTGCTTTCGTCGTAATCGCCTTTAATGTGAATCATCGAGGCCTGCGAGAATGCCGCCAGCAGCTTGTGCGTGGACTGCGTTTCGTAGATCACCTTGCCGGGCGTGCGCTCGCCGCTCATGCCGCTCTTGCCTTCGTAGATCGGATGGAAGTTGGTATAGGGTACCCAGGCGGAGTCAAAATGGATTGATGGCACGTCCAACGTCTGCTTGATGTAATCGGTGTTATACAGCAGGCCGTCATAGGTTGAGTTGGTAATCACCGCATGTACCGGCCAACTGGCATTCGCGGTGGCGGCGACTCGACCGGCAATGCTCTCATGGGTAAATTCATGCTGCGGGATGCCACCAAGAATGCCGTAGGCGTTACGCAGCGGACGCAGGTAGATCGGGACGATATCGCTCATCATCAGCAGATGACACAGCGATTTATGGCAGTTGCGGTCAATCAACACCGTGCTGCCTGCCGGGGCCGAATACATGCCGACAATCTTGTTGGCGGTGGAGGTGCCGTTGGTCACCAGATAGCTCTGCTCGGCGTTAAAGGTACGCGCAATATACTCTTCGGCCTCCAGATGCGGGCCGGTATGGTCCAGCAGCGAACCCAGTTCGGTCACCGATATGGAGACGTCGGCTTTTAAGGTGTTCGCACCGAAAAAATCGTAAAACAGGCAGCCAACCGGGCTTTTCTGGAAGGCAGTGCCGGCCATATGCCCTGGGGTGCAAAAGGTGTATTTGCCCTCGCGCACGTAGTTGAATAGTGCCTTGGTTAAGGGCGGCGTAATGGTGTCGATATATTCTGCGGTGTATTGCTGGATACGCTGCGCAATATCATCTGCCGCATTCAAGCCATACTCAAAGAAATACAGCACCATGCGCATTTCATGAAGACTGACGTCGAAGGTGGAATACTGGTTGATAAACGCATATAGCGGTAGATATTCATTCAGCTCGTTAATTTCGCTGCACAGCTCCAGGCTGTAGTCGTCCCAGTCGAAAATCACTCCGCAAATACGCGCATTGGCCTCGATCAGCTTCAGCAGATCGCCGCCATTCTTCGGGTAAACCAACTGGAAACCCATCGTAGCCAATGCAGTGTGCAGCTCACGAATAGGCTCATCTTTGTAATAGACGCCCGTTGGGCTCATGATTGCGATGATATTCATTGGCTGCTCCTGTCAGTTCCGCCAAACTTCTATAACAACATGAAAATCCGATGGTGTGTACCCCGTCATCGGGATGCTGCGCATCGCTCCGCAAAAAATTTGCGCATAACAACGCCTTTTTCATCAGATATAAAAAAACCGCCCGAAGGCGGTTTTTTACAACGCGGGACGACACTCAGCAATAGCCGTAGTTCATCAGGCGCTGGTAGCGGCGATTGAGCAACTCTTCGTTGTTCAGGCCGTCGAGATCTTTCAGGTCAGCCAGCAGTTGCGCTTTCAACGAGGCGGCCATCGCCGGGACGTCACGGTGAGCGGAGCCCAAGGGTTCCGGGATCACCGAGTCGACCAGCTTCAGCTCTTTCAGGCGCGGTGCAGTAATGCCCATCGCCTCTGCGGCTAACGGCGCTTTGTCGGCGCTCTTCCACAGAATTGAGGCGCAACCTTCCGGCGAGATCACCGAATAGGTGCTGTACTGCAACATATTCACTTTATCGCCAACGCCGATCGCCAACGCGCCGCCAGAACCGCCTTCGCCGATCACGGTGCAGATCACCGGGATATTCAGGCGAGACATTTCACGCAGGTTGCGGGCAATGGCCTCAGACTGGCCGCGTTCTTCCGCGCCCACGCCCGGGTAAGCCCCTGGCGTGTCGATGAAAGTGATCAGCGGCAGCTTGAAGCGAGAAGCCATTTCCATCAGACGCAGTGCCTTGCGGTAGCCTTCTGGTGCCGGCATACCGAAGTTACGGCGAATTTTCTCTTTGGTTTCGCGGCCTTTCTGATGACCAATGATCATCACCGGGCGGCCATCCAGGCGCGCAATACCACCAACGATCGCTTTATCATCGGCATAAGCGCGGTCGCCAGCCAACTCTTCGAAGTCGGTAAAGATGTGTTTGATATAATCCAGGGTATAAGGACGGCGCGGGTGGCGTGCCAATTGGGCAACTTGCCAGGCCCCAAGATCGGAAAAAATCTTGCGCGTCAGCTCAACGCTCTTTTCACGAAGGCGCTGAACCTCTTCGTCCAGATTAATATCTAATTTTTCGTCTTGACGACTGACTGCAGTCAGCGAGTCAATTTTCGCTTCCAGCTCTGCAATCGGCTGTTCAAAATCAAGAAAATTCAGACTCATAGCATTCCTATATTAGTCAAATTCCAGTTCCACCTGCTCATTACCTACCAAAGTCCGCAAATCTATCAACAAGCGGTCGGTGGGCGTCACGCGCCAGGTTGCGCCAAAACGCAGCTTGGCCCGCGCATCTTCCCGTTGATAGTAAAGATGCACTGGAATCGTCCCCGAGCGATGGGGTTCCAACGACTGACGGAGACGGTTCAAAAGCTGGTCATCAATTTGCCTGTCCGTCAGCGAGATAGCAAGCCCACGAGCGTATTTTTCACGGGCTTCACTGATGTCCATTAGTTCGCGGGCCGTCATTTTAAGCCCGCCGCTAAAGTCATCAAAGCTGACCTGTCCACTGGCGATCAGGATACGGTCTTTTTCCAACAAATGCTGGTATTTTTCTAACGCATCGGTGAATAACATCACTTCCAGACGGCCTGAACGGTCATCCAGCGTACAAATCCCGATGCGGTTACCGCGCTTGGTGACCATAACCCGCGAGGCGATCACCAGCCCAACGGCGGTCGTCATTTTGCCCCGATCCGTCGGGTGCATATCTTTCAAACGCTGGCCACCGGCGTAACGTTCGATCTCCTTCAGGTACTGGGTGATCGGGTGGCCGGTCAGGTATAGCCCCAACGTCTCCCGTTCACCATCCAGCACCACCTGCTCCTGCCAGCGGGGCACATTGGCGTAGGATTGCTCCACTTGTTCCGGCGCTTCCGCCAGGACGCCAAACATGTCCACCTGGCCGATAGCTTCGGCTTTCGCATGCTGATCGGCTGCTTTCAACGCGTCGCCCAGTGAGCTCATCAGCGCGGCGCGATGCGGTCCAAGGCGGTCGAATGCCCCGGACATGATCAGTTTTTCCAGAATTCGGCGGTTGAGTTTTTTGACATCGGAGCGCGCACAGAGATCGAACAGGTCTTTAAAGTAGCCCTGCTCCCCGCTGTTTCGCGCTTCGAGAATGGCTTCAATCGGCCCTTCTCCGACGCCTTTGATCGCGCCGATACCGTAAACGATCTCGCCTTCATCGTTGACGTGGAAATGGTACTGGCCGCTGTTAATGTCCGGCGGCAGGATTTTCAGGCCCATGCGCCAGCATTCATCCACCAACCCCACGACCTTGTCGGTGTTGTCCATATCGGCGGTCATTACCGCCGCCATAAACTCGGCCGGATAGTGGGCCTTTAACCACAGCGTCTGGTAGGACACCAGTGCATAGGCGGCAGAGTGCGATTTGTTAAAGCCGTAACCGGCGAATTTCTCTACCAGATCGAAGATTTTTACCGACAGTTCACCGTCGATGCCGCGCGATTTTGCCCCATCTTCGAAACCGCCGCGCTGCTTGGCCATTTCAACCGGGTTCTTTTTACCCATCGCACGACGCAGCATGTCCGCGCCGCCCAGCGTATAGCCGGCCAGCACCTGGGCAATCTGCATGACCTGTTCCTGGTACAGGATGATGCCATAGGTCGGTTCCAGCACCGGCTTAAGCGACTCATGCTGCCACTGGATATCCGGGTAAGAAATCTCTTCGCGGCCGTGTTTGCGGTCGATGAAGTTATCCACCATGCCTGACTGCAGCGGGCCCGGACGGAACAGCGCTACCAGTGCGATCATATCTTCGAAACAGTCGGGTTTCAGGCGCTTGATCAGATCCTTCATGCCGCGTGATTCGAGCTGGAATACCGCAGTGGTTTCCGAGCGCTGCAGCATATCGAAGCTTTTTTTGTCTTCGAGCGGAATAGCTGCGATATCAATGGGTTCCAGCCCGCTTTTCGCTCGCCGGGCATTGATCATCCCCAGCGCCCAGTCGATGATGGTCAGGGTGCGCAAGCCAAGGAAGTCGAACTTCACCAGCCCGGCGTATTCCACATCATTCTTGTCAAACTGGGTGACCGGGTGATTCCCTTCGGCATCGCAGTACAGCGGCGCGAAGTCGGTGATCTTGGTAGGCGCAATAACCACGCCACCGGCGTGCTTACCGGCGTTACGCGTCACCCCTTCCAGCTTGCGCGCCATGTCGATCAGCGCTTTGACTTCTTCGTCAGCCTCGTAAATTTCCGGCAGTTGCGGTTCGGCGGCAAACGCCTTTTCCAGCGTCATGCCCGGATCGGGCGGCACCAGCTTGGAGATGCGATCGACGAAACCATAGGGGTGACCCAGCACGCGGCCCACGTCGCGAATAACCGCTTTGGCCGCCATGGTGCCGAAGGTAATGATCTGAGATACCGCCTCGCGGCCATACATCTCCGCCACGTGCTCAATCACCAGATCGCGTTTTTCCATGCAAAAGTCGACGTCGAAGTCGGGCATCGAAACACGTTCCGGGTTAAGGAAACGTTCGAACAGCAAATCAAATTCCAGCGGATCAAGATCGGTGATTTTCAGCGCATAGGCCACCAGTGAACCGGCACCGGAACCGCGTCCCGGCCCTACCGGCACGTCGTTATCTTTCGACCACTGGATGAATTCCATTACGATCAGGAAGTAGCCCGGGAAGCCCATCTGGTTGATCACTCTCAGCTCAATATCCAGACGTTCGTCGTATTCAGGGCGGCGCTGTGCGCGCACTTCCGGATCCGGGAACAGGAACTCCAGGCGCTCTTCCAGCCCTTCCTTCGATTTGAGTACCAGGAAATCCTCGGTGGTCATATCACCGGTCGGGAACTGCGGCAGGAAGTATTCGCCGAGACGGATGGTGACATTGCAGCGCTTGGCGATTTCAACGCTGTTGAGCAACGCTTCGGGGATGTCGGCAAACAGCTCGCACATCTCGTCTGCGCTGCGCATATATTGCTGCGTGCTGTAGTTGCGCGGGCGTTTGGGATCGTCAAGCGTGAAACCGTCATGGATGGCGACGCGGATCTCATGGGCGTCAAAATCATCCTCTACCAGAAAACGCACGTCGTTGGTGGCCACCACCGGCAACCCACGTTCGGTCGCCAGCGCTACGGCTGCATGCAGGTAGTTTTCTTCGTCCGGCCGGCCTGTACGGATCAGTTCAAGATAATAGCTGTCCGGGAAATATTGCTGATAGAAGTCCAGGCACTGATCTACCTGTTGCTGGTTACCGCGCAGCAAAAACTTGCCGACGTCACCCTGACGGGCACCAGAAAGCAGAATTAATCCCTCACGGTGTTCGATCAGCCAGTCGCGGTCAATAATCGGGCCGGCAGCGCCGTAACCACGCTGGTAAGCGCGGGAAATCAGCAGCGTCAGGTTTTGATAACCGTCATTATTGGCGGCCAGTACGGTGAGCTGCGCCAGCTCATCGCCCAGCACTTCGCTTTGCACATGAAAATCCGCGCCGATAATCGGTTTGATCCCGGCGCCGTGCGCGCTGCCATAGAACTTGACCAACCCGCACAGGTTGGTGAAATCGGTAATTGCCAAAGCAGGCATGGCTAACGCGGCGGCTCTTTTCACCAACGGCCCGATCTTGGCTAATCCATCAATCATGGAGTAGTCACTATGAACGCGCAGGTGAATAAAACGAGGTTCGGCCATATCCAGATACCTGAAACTAGGGGGCTCAGCACGCTGAACCCGGGTTAACGCTATCGCGCGCCCAGCCCGGATACCCAGGCCGGCAGATTACAGCTCCAGCGCCCTTCTTACCGGGGCAAAGCTGCGGCGATGATGTTCTGTCGCACCCAGCACGGCCAAGCGCTCCAGGTGGAAGGCGGTCGGATAGCCTTTATGTTGTGCGAAACCGTAATCCGGGAACTCGCGATCCAATTCGGTCATTTCGCGATCGCGCGTCACCTTCGCCAGAATGGAGGCGGCGCTGATTTCAGCCACGCGGCTATCACCCTTCACCACCGCCTGCGAGCGCATTGGCAATTTCGGGCAACGGTTACCGTCGATTAATACCATGTCCGGCGCGATATGCAATCCGGCAACCGCACGCTGCATGGCCAACATGGTGGCGTGCAAGATGTTCAACCGATCGATCTCGTCCGGCTCGGCACGCCCCAGGCTCCAGGACAAGGCCTTCTCCACGATTTCGTCATACAGCGCCAGACGGCGTTTTTCACTGAGTTTTTTCGAGTCTGCCAGGCCAATAATCGGCCGAGTGGGATCGAGGATCACTGCGGCGGTCACTACTGCGCCCACCAAGGGGCCACGGCCTACCTCGTCCACACCGGCAATCAACGTGGCGGCGGGATAGATAAAGGGTTCAATCATGCTTTTGCCAGCTCCAACACAGCCTGAGCGGCCTGTTCATCAGCACCGCAACGGATGCTTTGGTGCAAGGTAAGGAAAGTCTGTTTCAGATCTTCGGTCTGCGGGCTGTCTTCCAGCAACGGCATCAGGGCCGCCGCCAGTTTGTCCGGCACACAGTCATGCTGCAACAGTTCGGTGACGATTTCACGCCCGGCCAGCAGGTTAGGCAGTGAGACATACGGCGTCTTCACCAACCGCTGCGCCAACCAGAAGGTAAACGGCTTCATGCGGTAACCCACCACCATCGGGCATTTGGCCAGCATACACTCCAGCGCTGCGGTGCCCGAGGCCAGCAATGCCGCATCGCTGGCGATCATTGCCTCACGTCCCTGGCCGTTCAATAGGTGAACGGTCAGTTCCGGTGCCACCTCAGCCTTGATACGCTCGAACTGTTCACGCCGTTTGGCGTTAACCAGCGGCACGACTACTTCAAGCTCAGGATAACGGGTGCGAAGCAGTTGGGCGGTCTTCAGGAAGTCAGCGCTCAGCATCTCGACCTCCGCACCACGGCTGCCAGGCAACAAGGCAAGGCAGCGTGCATCCGGGGCTATACCCAGCGTAGCGCGCGCGGCCAGTTTGTCCGGCTGCAGCGGCATGGCGTCGGCCATGGTGTGGCCAATAAACCGACAGGGAACGTTGAAACGATCGTAAAACGCTTTTTCGAAAGGGAGAAACGCCAACACCAGATCGGTGGCTTTGCCAATTTTGAAAACGCGCTTCTGACGCCAGGCCCAGACCGACGGGCTGACATAGTGGATAGTGCGGATGCCGCGCTGCTTGAGACGGCCTTCCAGCGTGATATTGAAGTCGGGCGCATCGATGCCGACAAACACGTCCGGCTTCAATTCACTGAACCGGCGGGTAAGATCCTTGCGGATCTTCAACAGGCGTGGCAAGCGCTCAAGCACTTCCACCACGCCCATTACCGCCAGCTCTTCCATTTCGTACCAGGTTTCGCAGCCTTCAGCCTGCATCAGCGGGCCGGCGACGCCAACAAAACGCGCGTCGGGGATCTGCGCCTTGAGCGCTCGGATTAAACCGGCGCCAAGAATATCACCGGAAGTTTCTCCGGCGACCAATCCGATAGTCAATGGACGATTTTGCATAGGTCAGCGAATAATACCGCGGGTTGAACGGCCAAAGAAATCGAGGAACTGCTGCACTACCGGCTGCTCTTTGGCCAGGGCTTCGATTTCAGGCTTGGCTTCGTCCAGCGTTTTACCGCTGCGATAAAGCAGTTTGTAGGCGTTGCGGATGGCATGCAGCGCCTCTTTATCAAAACCACGACGCTTCAACCCTTCGATATTGATACCGAATGGCGTGGCGTGGTTACCCTGCGCGATGACAAAAGGTGGCACGTCCTGAGCAACGCCAGAGCAGCCGCCAACCATAACGTGAGCACCAATCACACAGAACTGATGCACCGCCGTCATGCCGCCAATGATCGCATAATCATCAACCTCAACGTGGCCGCCCAGCGTCGCGTTGTTGGCGAAGATACAGCGATTGCCGACGATACAGTCATGGGCAATGTGCGCATTCACCATAAACAGGTTGTCGTCGCCGATCTTGGTCAGGCTGGTACCCTGCACCGTGCCGCGATGAACGGTGACGCTTTCGCGGATGCGGTTGCGATCGCCAATCTCGACACGTGTCGGTTCACCCGCGTATTTCAGATCCTGATTCGCTTCGCCGATAGAGGCAAATTGATAGATCTGATTGTCACGGCCGATTTTGGTCACACCATTCACCACAACGTGGGATTTCAGTACCGTGCCAGCGCCGATTTCCACCTGGGAGCCGACGTAACAGAAGGGACCGATGTGCGCGCCAGCGCCGATAACGGCGCCTTCTTCGATAATCGCGCTTGGATGGATAAAGGCGGTTTTGTCAATCACGGATTAAGACTCCCGGCTGCGCGCGCACATCATGGTTGCTTCGCAAACAATTTTGCCGTCAACGGTCGCTACGCCTTTGAAGCGCGTCAGACCACGACGAGTTTTCTCAAAGGTGACTTCCATGATCATCTGATCGCCTGGCACTACCGGTCGTTTGAAACGGGCTTCGTCGATACCGGCAAAGTAATACAATTCGCCCGGCTCCAGTTTGCCGACGCTTTTAAACGCCAGAATACCGGTAGCCTGCGCCATTGCTTCCAGAATCAATACGCCTGGAAAAATCGGCTTACCAGGGAAGTGCCCCTGGAAAAACGGCTCATTTACAGATACGTTCTTCACCGCACGCAGGAATTTGTGCTCCTCAAACTCAAGGACGCGATCGACCAGCAAGAACGGGTAACGGTGAGGAAGCAACTCCAAAATTTCTGCAATATCCAGAGTATGAGTGTCAGTAGTCAAAATACTCTTCCTGTCTCTAAAAACTGATGGCATCAACAACACGGCCTGCGCTGACCCCAAAAGGAGATCATCATGCAGGCCGCAAATTAACAACTCTTTGCGCTTTTGGTCTTATGACCAACGCGTTTCGTTTTGTACCCAGCGAGGCGGGCGGCAGTGATTAGTCTTTTCCGACTTTTCGTTCGACAGCTTTTAAGCGCTTGCTAATCTCATCGATATTCATCACCAACGCAGCGGTTTTACGCCAAACTTTGTTGGGTTGTAACGGAATGCCCGAAGAGTATACCCCAGGTTCGGTGATTGGTCGCATAACCATTCCCATTCCAGTGACAACAACCTTGTCGGCGATCTCCATGTGACCGTTGATCACACTGGCTCCGCCGATCTGGCAATAGCGGCCGATTTTCAGGCTGCCCGCCATAATCACACCACCGGCAACGGCAGTATTGTCGCCAATCACAACGTTATGTGCAATCTGGCATTGGTTGTCGATGATAACACCATTCCCGATTTGGGTGTTATCCAACGCGCCGCGGTCAATGGTGGTGCAAGCGCCGATCTCGACGCGATCGCCGATAATCACCGTGCCCAACTGGGGAATTTTAATCCAGTTGCCGCGTTCGTTGGCATAGCCGAAACCATCAGCGCCAATCACAGTTCCTGATTGGATCAGGCAATGTTGGCCGATCTCGACTTCATGATAAATCGTTACGTTCGCCCACAGGCGCGTACCTGCGCCAATGCGTGCGCGTTTGCCGATAAAGCAACCCGGACCGATAACCACGTTATCGCCGAGTACTGCGCCTGACTCGATCACCGCATTTGCCCCGATGGCAACATGCTGCCCCAGAGTGGCTTCAGGCGAGATAACCGCGCTTGGGGCGATATCCTGAGCAGGAGCCGGCGTGGTGTCCATCAGTTGCGCCATGCGCGCGTAAGTCAGATAAGGGTTTTTAACCACCAACGCCGCAGAACGGCAGTGTGGTAAATCCGCCTCGGTAAGCACCACTGCGCTTGCCAGGCAGGAGGCCAGCTGCTCTTGATAGCGGCTGTTTGACAAAAACGTGATTTGGCCAGCCTGTGCCGAATGCATAGAAGCAATGCCGGTGATGACGAGATCGCCATCACCGTGCAATTGTGCATCCAACTGCTGCGCTAAATCAGCCAGTCGAATTGAAAGCATGTCTTATTTAACCTGTTTCAGCACGTCAGCAGTAATGTCTTTAGAAGAACCTGCGTAAGCAACGGCGTTAGCATCGATAACTACGTCGTAGCCTTCTTTGCTGGCAACAGATTTCACAGCGTCCTGAATACGGCTCAGGATTTTGTTACGCTCTTCCATCTGACGGCGACGGTTATCCTGCTCAAAAGCCTGCGCTTTCTGAGAGAACTGCTCGCGCTGAGCCATCACGTCTTTTTCCAATTTGCTGCGATCGCTGGCTTTCATGGTAGCGCCATCACGCTGCAAACGTTGCATTTTGGTCTGAAGGCTACGCTCCATGTTCTGAAGTTCGCCCGCACGGCCTTTGAACTCGTTTTCCAGCTGTTTAGCCACGGTTTCACGCGCTGGCAACTGTTGGAAAATGCTGGAGACGTTAACTACAGCGATATTATCTGCTGCCTGAACGCCAGCTGAAGCAGCCATTGCTAAACCGAGGCCTGCGGCACACAACCACTTTTTCACTATAAACTCCTTACCATCACCCATTTGTGTCATATGACACTTGAAGTACACAATCTGCCAGACTTACCCCGTGAAACAATGAGAATCATCTCTCTGTGTTCTTACGGGCATCTGGCATTTGCGATTCTTAATAACTGCTATACCCAGAAGCTGAACCTGTTACCAGGTCTTGCCAATGTTAAACTGGAACTGTTCGGACTTGTCGCCTTCGTATTTCTTGAGCGGATTGGCATAAGAGAACACCAACGGGCCCAGCGGTGACATCCATTGCAAGGCAATACCGGCAGAAACGCGGATATTGCTCGCTTTACTGTAGTCTGGAATGTCGAAGCCTTGCGTCTTGCTGTTATCCCAGTTGGTATCCCACACGGTACCTGCATCCATGAACAACGAGGTACGCACTGAGTTGGCGTATTTTTCGCTGATAAATGGCGTTGGCGTGATCAGCTCCATACTGGCAACTGCCATGGCGTTACCACCCACTGCATCATCCGAATTACAAATCTTGGTACTGTTGGAGCAGTTGTACGAACTGGAGTTGTAGTACACCGCTTTCGGACCAATGGTATTAGACCCGAAACCACGAACTGTGCTTGAGCCGCCGGCATAGAAGTTCTCGTAGAACGGCATCTCTTTACCGCCCAGACCATCGGCATAACCCAGACGGCCACGACCCAACAGCACCCAGGTACGGTCGTCGTTGATCGGCACGTATTGCACGCTGTCCAGCGTCATCTTGTAGTATTCGTTATCCGAGCCCGGAATGGTGACTTTACCATTCAGCGTGGTGCGGTTACCCGAGGTTGGGAAATAACCACGGTCAAGGTTGTTATAGGTCCAACCCAGATTCAGCGTGAAGTCATCGGCAGAGTAACTGGCACGATCGTTGGTGTTCGGGTTCAGACCCATCGAGTCGAGATAACGCCACATAGCAATTTGCGGCTGCATGTTCGACAGGCCGTTGTGGACATAACCCAGGCCGGTACGCAACGAGTTGTTTTCGTTGATCGGGAAGCCCAGGGTACCGTCAATACCGTAACTCTTGTTGGTATAGTCGGACAGGTCCGCGTCATCGGCTTTAAAGTCGTTGTAGAAGATACGGCCACCCAAACTAACACCGTCAACAGTGAAGTACGGGTTGGTTACCGATAGCTCGGTATAAGTCTGGTAGTCGTTCTTGGTGCCGCTGATGCCGACGGAGTAGCCGGTACCCAGCCAGTTGTCCTGCTGGACGCCCGCCTGGAAACTGACGCCGCTCTCGGTGCCGTAACCGACGCCGAAGTTGAAGGTACCCGTGTTGCGCTCTTTCACCTTGTAGGTGACGTCAACCTGATCGGCGGTACCCGGCACGCGCTGGGTTTCCACATCGACCGTTTCAAAATAGCCCAAACGGTTCAGACGTTCTTTACCCTGCTCAACCTGAGCGTTGCCCAGCCAAGCACCCTCCATCTGACGCATTTCGCGGCGCAGTACGGAGTCTTTGCTGGTGTCGTTGCCTTCAAACTTGATGCGGCGTACGTAGAAGCGGTTGCCCGCATCGATATTCACGTGCAACTTGACGGTTTTATCCGCGTCGTTGATTTCAGGCTGAGTGGATACTCGCGGATAAGCATAACCATAACGGCCCAACATCGTTTTGACGTTGTCTTCCATCTTGGTCACTTTACTGCCGTTATACAGTTCACCCGGTTCGACTTTGGTCAACTGCGCGACTTCCGCCGAGTGCCCGGCCAGATTGCCGTTCACCATCACGCCGCTGAGCTTGTACTGCTCACCTTCGGTGATGTTGACGGTGATGTAGATGCCTTTTTTATCCGGCGTCAGGCTGACCTGAGTCGAATCGATATTGAAGCGTGCGTAGCCGCGGTCCAGATAGAAACTGCGCAGGGTTTCAAGATCGCCCGCCAGCTTTTGCTTCTGGTATTTGCGGTCGCCAACCATGTTCCACCACGGCACTTCATCACGCAGTTGGAAACGTGAAATCAGCTCATCGTTAGTGAAGGCATGGTTGCCAACAATGTTGATTTGTTGAATCTTGGCGGAAACCCCTTCCGTGAACACCAGTTTCAGGTCGACACGGTTACGCGGCAATGGCGTGACTACGGCTTTCACCGAGGCACTGTATTTACCGACACTGTAGTAGAAGTCTTCCAACCCTTTTTCAATGCTGGAAATCGTGGTGCGGTCGAGCGCCTCGCCAACCCGAACGCCAGAGGCCTCCAGGTTTTGCTTGAGCATGTCATCCTTCACCGACTTGTTGCCGGAGAAAGTGATGCTGGCAATGGTAGGACGTTCCTTAACCTGAACGATCAGCGTATTACCATCGCGCAGCACGCGAACGTCCTCGAAGTTGCCAGTGGCAAACAAGGCACGGATGGTATTACTGATATCATCGTCAGTGACGGTATCGCCTACGCGAACCGGCATGTTGAGTAACGCCGCACCGACGGCGACTCGCTGCAGGCCTTCGAAATGAATATCTTTCACTACGAACCCGTCTGCACCGTATACGGTGGCGCTGCCAAACAGCAGCGACGCTATGAGCAACTTTTTCATCGCCATCGTTGTTATGCGTTCTTCCTAACCTATTCTCGCCCCTAGAGACGAGAAAAATCATTGAAAAGTGCAAGACCCATTAAAAGCACCAACACGATCGAACCAATGCGGTAACTGTAGTCCTGTACTCGCTCGGAAACCGGCCCACCCTTCAGCTTTTCTATCGCCAGGAAGAGGAGATGCCCACCATCTAACACCGGTAATGGGAACAGGTTGATGATACCCAGGTTGACACTAATCAACGCGAGAAACATCAGATAATACACAAACCCAACCCCAGCTGATGCCCCTGCTCCCTGTGCAATCGAAATCGGGCCACTCAGGTTATTCAGCTTTACATCACCGGTTATTAATTTACCCAGCATGTTGACCGTAAGCCGCATAAGCTGCCAGGTCTTGTCCCCGGCCTGATACAGCGCCGGGAAAGGTCCATACTGACGAATCGTCTTATACTCGTCCGGCAGCGGCAGCACTTTCGGAATGATGCCCGCAAACCCCACGCTTTTGTCTTTTCCCACCGGCTTTGTATCCGGTATCAGCGTCAAAGACAAGGGGGCGCCGTTTCTTTCAATCTCTAAAACCAGCGGTTGCCCAGGACCATCGTGGATCCGCTTGACCAACGTTTGCCAACGGCCCAACAGCTGACCATCGACTTTAACGATCCTGTCCCCCGCTTGCAAACCCGCCTTTTGCGCCGCCGAATCCGGCTGCACTTCGGCAAGAACCGATTCTATCTGCGGACCGCGCGGAATAATACCCAGCGCTACCACGGGATCTTGCTTGTCCGGCTCAAAATTCCACTGGCGTAAATCCAGAGTTTTAGTCACTACCTGCGAAGAACCAAACGGAGCGATACCCACTTCGGTTTCCGCGTCGCCAATCTTCGCCACCAGAGCCAGACGAACTGACTCCCAATCAGGCGTTTCGATACCATCAACGGACTTTAGTTCCATTCCGGGCGAAATTTCGGCCTGTGCGGCAATCGATTGTGGGGATATTTCACCAATCACCGGACGGAAACTGGGCACACCGATAATGAACACCAGCCAATAAGCAAGGATAGCAAACAGGAAGTTGGCGATGGGGCCGGCGCTGATAATCGCTGCGCGCTGCCATACGGTTTTATTGTTAAACGCCTGATGACGGAGTTCCGGCGCAACCGAATCAACCCGTTCATCCAGCATCTTCACATAACCGCCCAGCGGGATCAGGGCGATCACGTACTCGGTGCCCTGGCGGTCTGTGCGGCGCCATAATGCGCGGCCAAAACCGATGGAAAAGCGTTCTACACGGACGCCGCAGCGACGGGCGACCCAAAAGTGCCCGAACTCATGCACGGTGATTAAAACACCGAGCGCAACAAGAAATGCGACTAAGTTCCAGAGCACGCTAACCATAATCCCTTCACTCCCCGCCGTTGACGGATTAAAACACTAACAGCATCAGGCAGGCAAATACAGGCACTGCTGCGGTCAGGCTGTCGATACGATCCAGTATGCCGCCATGACCCGGTATCAGATGACCACTGTCTTTGATACCCGCTTCGCGTTTGAACATGCTCTCGGTAAGGTCGCCCAGCACAGAGGCCAGCGCGGCGATCACCGAACAAATCAGTAAGGTTGCCGGCACCACGTTCAACGGTGCGTAACGGCCGAACAGCCAGGATATCAGCGCCGAGGTCACCAGACCGCCGATTAATCCTTCCCAGGTTTTTCCTGGAGACACCTTCGGTGCCAGCTTGTGCTTGCCAAACAACTTGCCGAACATGTAAGCGCCGGAGTCCGCCCCCCAAACCAGCAGCATCACGTACAACAGCCACCAGGCGCCGGTGAAGTGGTTTTGTTCGTAGCCGAATTGACGCAACGCCAGCATACCCCAGAAGAACGGCACAATGGTCAGCAGGCCAAAGAGCAGGCGAATTGGGCGTGAGTTACGCCACAGCGCGGCTGAACCGGGATAAAACAGCACAAGCAACAGTGCCGCCAGCCACCAGGCCAGTGACAGCCACAGCGGCCCGCCCACCTGAGGCAAATGGACCGACTGGTGATAGGCAGGAACACTGAGCATCATCAGCGCCAGCAGGAAACCACACAGTATCGCCAACCAGATGCGCTGCGAGCGGGAAGTAAAACCGGCCAGTTGGCCCCACTCCCAGGCAGCTAACATGCACACAACGAGCGTTACCAGGGCAAAGCCCACCGGCGGCAGCAAAAACAGCGCCGCGATAACAATCGGAATCAAGATCAGAGCAGTTATGAGGCGATACTTCAGCAAAAGTTCCCCCTAGGACGCATCGGCGCCGTTAGGTGTTGTTCCCCCGAAGCGGCGCTCACGTTGTGCAAATGCATTCAGCGCACCTTCAAAGACAAGTTCATCAAAATCAGGCCAGAGTACATCAGTAAAGTAAAGTTCGGCATAAGCAATTTGCCACAGCAAGAAGTTACTGATGCGGTGTTCACCGCCGGTGCGGATAACCAGATCCACCGGCGCCAAATCGTTCATGCAGACCCGCTCGCCCAATAACTCTTCGCTGATTTGATCCGGACGCAGCAAACCACCCTGCACCTGCTCAGCCAGCTCCCTTACTCCCTGAATGATATCCCAACGGCCACCGTAGTTGGCGGCAATGTTGAGCGTCAGGCCATCGTTATTTTCTGTCAGTTGCTCGGAGCGACGGATCCGCTCCTGCAAACGCGTGCTGAAACGGCTGATGTCGCCGATCACCCGCAGTCTGACGTTATGTTTATGCAGGCTTTTTACTTCGCTGTCCAAGGCACGGACAAAGAGCTCCATTAGTGCGGAGACTTCCTGTACCGGGCGATTCCAGTTCTCGCTGCTGAAGGCATAAAGCGTGAGTGCATCTAAATGGTTGTTGGCGGCAAAACTGACCGCACGACGTACCGATTTCACCCCTGCTTTATGACCGAAGACACGTAACTTGCCCTGACGTTTAGCCCAGCGCCCGTTGCCGTCCATAATAATGGCGACATGTCGTGGCCCAAAGACGGACGGATTAGCCTCTTGTTGATTTGCGGACGACATAACTCGTACTTATTTCCTCAATAGAAATACAACTGCCCTTCCGGAACATCAGGCCCTTACGCGCAAAAAAAGCCGTGTGCCCGACACGGCTTTTCAGTCTGCCCCCGCACACCCGGTCATATCCGGGGCGCTATCGACATCCAAGATGCCAATCAGGCCATAATTCAACGGTATAACCGCTGACAGGTGGCGCAGACTATACCACCTCAGCCGGGCATGAACAAACGGCCCCACTGCGGCACGCGTAATTTACGAACAAAATAGGATAATAGCCGCTATCAACCACGCAGTGACTTCACTAACCCAACGGCAACTTCACGGGCCTGGCGATCTATTTCTAAGACCGCATCAATGCAGGACGGTTCCTGCAAAGACAGCCGTTCGACCACTTTTTGGTTCACTGTCGCGATGTCGGTAAAGCGAATCTGCTCTTGCAGGAAGGCCGCAACGGCCACTTCGTTAGCCGCATTCAGCGCGGTGGTTGCCGCCTGGCCGGCATCAAAGGCGTCAATCGCCAGATACAGGCAAGGGTAACGCTCCCGTTCAGGTTCGGCAAAGGTCAACGAACCGATACGGCAGAAATCCAGCGCTTCCACACCAGAGCTGACCCGCTGCGGGTAAGCCATCGCATGGGCGATTGGCGTACGCATATCCGGCGTGCCCAACTGGGCCAGCACACTGCCATCAGCATAGCGCACCATTGAGTGGATCACCGACTGCGGGTGCAGAATCACTTCCATTTGTTCGGCCGAAGCGTTGAACAGCCAACGGGCCTCAATATATTCCAGTCCTTTGTTCATCATGGTGGCGGAATCCACCGAGATCTTGCGCCCCATAGACCAATTAGGATGAGCGCAGGCCTGGTCCGGCGTCATTGTGGCGAACTGCTCCAGCGGCGTCGAACGGAACGGGCCGCCAGAACCGGTAAGCACAATACGCGAAACACCATGATCGACTAATGAAGAGTATCCCAACTGACGCTGAATGCTTTCAGGCAAACTCTGAAAAATCGCGTTGTGTTCGCTGTCCAGTGGCAATAACTGCGCCTGGCTCTTTTGCACGGCATCCATAAATAGACGGCCACAGGTCACCAGCGACTCTTTGTTCGCCAACAAGACCTGTTTGCCGGCGCGGATCGCCGCCAGCGTCGGCAACAGCCCGGCAGCGCCGACAATAGCCGCAGTGACCTGATCGACATCATCCAGCGCCGCCAACTCACAGGCAGCCTGTTCGCCCGCCATTACCTCAGTGTCAATGCCGTTTTCCGCCAGTACGTCGCGCAATTCGCGCGCCGCGCCTTCGTCCGCCATCGCAGCATAAGCCGGGCGAAACTCCATACACTGTTGCGCCATCACCGCTACATTGCGGCCGGCAACCAGCGCTTTAATCGCAAAACGGTCGGGATTTTCCCTGACCACGGCCAGGGTGCTGGTTCCCACTGAGCCGGTGGAACCAAGAATAGTCAGTTGCTTCATGAGTTCGCTCTGAATAACTGTCTGATGAGATCGGAGGTGTTCCAGTGTGTAACCTTGGCCACCGCTTGTCCATGATCAATCAGTACGATGAAACGGGATCTGCGCCACAAAAAACAAAGCGCCGCCCAGGCGACGCTTTTTTTCTGCGCGATGCTGATTAGAAATCCATCAGCTCTTTTTCTTTATCCGCCAGAGCGGCATCCAGAAGTTTGATGTAAGCATCGGTCAGTTTTTGAACGTCATCCTGTGAACGACGATCTTCGTCTTCGCTGATTTCTTTGTCTTTCAGCAGCGCTTTCACTTTGTCGTTGGCGTCGCGGCGAACGTTACGCACGGCCACACGGCCCTGCTCGGCTTCATTGCGCACTACTTTGATCAGATCTTTACGGCGCTCTTCAGTCAGAGGAGGAAGCGGAACGCGGATCACGCTGCCTGCTGAACTTGGGTTCAGGCCGAGGTCTGAAGACATGATGGCTTTTTCTACCGCTGAACCCAGGGAACGATCAAACAAGTTGATGGCCAGGGTACGGGAGTCTTCTACGGTCACGTTAGCCAGCTGACGCAGCGGCGTAGCAGAACCATAGTATTCCACCATGATGCCGTCCAGGATGCTTGGAGAAGCACGGCCGGTACGGATTTTGCTGATTTGGGTTTTGAATGCTTCTACGCTTTTTTCCATGCGTGAATCAGCATCTTTTCTGATTTCATTAATCACGTTGCGAACCTTTAGAAACGGGTTACTTGGCAGGCTATACATCAGTATAGCCCGTGAATTTTACTTGAGGAAAGCGCTCAACGCACAGCGTTACCGCTCCCGTTAAATTTGGCAGAACAGCTTTATTTGCTGATCAGCGTACCTTCGTTTTCACCCATCACTACGCGGCGCAACGCGCCCGGTTTGTTCATGTTGAATACGCGGATCGGCAGACCGTGATCGCGGGCCAGCGTAAACGCAGCCAGGTCCATCACTTTCAGCTCGCGCTCAAGCACGTCTTGATAGGTTATATGTTCGTACAGCGTTGCATCCGGGTTTTTAACCGGATCGGCGGAGTATACGCCATCCACTTTGGTCGCTTTCAGTACCACGTCGGCTTCAATTTCGATCCCGCGCAGGCAAGCTGCCGAATCGGTGGTGAAGAACGGGTTGCCGGTACCGGCAGAGAAGATCACCACGCGGTTATTACGCAGCAGGCTGATGGCCTCGGCCCAGCTGTAGTTGTCACACACGCCGTTCAACGGAATAGCAGACATCAGGCGGGCGTTCACATAGGCACGGTGCAGTGCATCACGCATAGCCAGGCCATTCATCACAGTAGCCAGCATTCCCATGTGGTCGCCCACTACGCGGTTCATTCCGGCCTGAGCCAGACCCGCGCCGCGGAACAGGTTACCGCCGCCAATCACTACACCGACCTGAATTCCCAGTTCGACCAGCTCTTTAACTTCCTGAGCCATGCGATCCAAAACGCTGGCGTCGATACCAAAACCTTCTGCACCTTGCAGGGCTTCGCCACTCAGTTTGAGCAGAATACGCTGATATACGGGTTTTGCATTGGTTGCCATGGTGTTCTGTCCTAAGAAGCAGTATTAGTATTGGGGATTTCAGCCGATGAAGCGCGCCTGTGCTGAGTATAGTGCCACAGGGCTTGCCACCGGTGTTAATTCTGGCTGGATAAAATGGAACCGCCAGACGGCGGCTCCATTAACAATCATTAAGACTGTTTGCTCATTGCTGCAACTTCAGCAGCAAAGTCATTTTCAACTTTCTCGATGCCTTCGCCCACTTCGAAGCGGATGAAGTTAACAACGTCAGCGTTGTGCTCTTTCAGCACTTGGCCAACAGTCTTGCTTGGCTCGATAACGAAAGGCTGACCGGTCAGAGAAACTTCGCCGGTGAATTTCTTCATGCGGCCTTCAACCATTTTCTCTGCGATTTCTTTCGGCTTGCCAGACTGCATGGCGATGTCCAACTGAACCTGGTACTCTTTTTCTACCACTTCAGCAGACACATCTTCAGGCTTCACGAATTCAGGCTTGCTGGCCGCAACGTGCATGGCAATTTGCTTAACCAGTTCTTCGTCAGCGCCTTTAGCGGCAATCAGAACACCGATACGCGCGCCGTGCAGGTAGCTACCCAACACTTCGCCTTCCAGGGAAGCAACGCGACGGATGTTGATGTTCTCACCGATTTTTGCAACCAGCGCTACACGTTCTTCTTCGAACTGTGCTTTCAATACGTCAACATCAGTGATTTTGCCTGCAACAGCAGCATCCAGCACTTTGTCAGCGAACGCCTGGAAACCGGCATCTTTAGCAACAAAGTCAGTCTGGCAGTTAACTTCTACGATCACGCCGTAGTTGCCTTCGATCTTGGTTTTGATCACGCCGTCAGCAGCTACGTTGCCTGCTTTTTTCGCCGCTTTGATCGCACCAGATTTACGCATGTTTTCGATTGCCAGTTCGATGTCGCCGTTAGACTCGACCAGAGCTTTTTTACAATCCATCATGCCGGCGCCAGTACGCTCACGCAGTTCTTTTACCAGGGCAGCGGTAATATCAGCCATTTCTTTTTCCTCGGTTATCTCGCACGGAGATAGTTCTCATTCAGATAAGCAAAAGGGGCCTATTTAGGCCCCTCTAACCAACATATTCAATACCTGGTTAATAAGGGCTCAGTGACGAGCTTGCCTTATTATTCAGCTTCTACGAAGCTTTCTTCCGCCTGAACGGCCAGATCTTGAGAACGACCTTCACGGACGGCGGCAGCAACGGCAGTCAGGTACAATTTGATTGCACGGATTGCATCGTCGTTACCAGGGATGATGAAGTCAACGCCGTCTGGATCGGAGTTGGTATCAACGATAGAGAATACCGGGATACCCAGGTTGTTGGCTTCTTTGATCGCGATGTGTTCGTGATCTGCATCGATTACGAACAGAGCGTCAGGCAGACCACCCATGTCTTTGATACCACCCAGAGAGTTTTCCAGCTTGGCCAGTTCGCGAGTACGCATCAGCGCCTCTTTCTTGGTCAGCTTGTCAAAGGTGCCATCTTGAGACTGGATTTCCAGATCTTTCAAACGCTTGATTGACTGACGAACGGTTTTCCAGTTAGTCAGCATGCCGCCCAACCAGCGATGGTTCACGAAGAACTGATCGCAGTTGTTAGCATATTCTTTTACCGCTTCGCTTGCTGCGCGCTTGGTACCAACGAACAGGATCTTGCCTTTACGGGAAGAGATCTTGGTCAGTTCAGCCAGTGCTGCGTTGGCCATTGGTACGGTTTTTTCCAGGTTGATGATGTGAACCTTGTTACGTGCGCCGAAGATGAAAGGCTTCATTTTCGGGTTCCAGTAACGGGTCTGGTGACCAAAGTGTACACCGGCCTGGAGCATGTCGCGCATGGAAACAGTTGCCATGATTAAACCTCTATATAGATTAGTTGGGGTTATGCCTCCACGTATCCCATAACGCCGACCCCGACGGTGATAAATCACCTCAGAGCACCCCGGTGTATGTGTCGATACGTGTGTGTTATTTACACAATGTGAGTGCAGTTTAAAGTACTTCGGCTATTTCCGTTATCGACACAAGATCAACTTACGGATCGCCGGCGCGCTTTATACCATAAACCCGCCATCGACACCAACTTTTGTTGCGTTTACCGGGGCGCCGACAAATGAAATTTGGCAGCTTCTGGCCGGGCTGATACCATAAGAGACTGCTTCTTATTTCTTTCTGTTGTCGGCGAGCACGACACCTGCGGACGAATTTCATGGCAATCTCAATTAAAACATCTGATGACATCCAAAAAATGCGCGTGGCGGGCCGCTTGGCCGCTGAAGTGCTGGAAATCATCGAGCCGCACGTCAAACCTGGCGTGACCACCGGTGAACTGGACCGTATCTGTCACGAGTACATTACCAACGAACAACAGGCCATCTCCGCCTGCCTCGGCTACCACGGTTTCCCGAAATCCGTGTGCATCTCGGTAAACGAAGTGGTGTGCCACGGCATCCCGAGCGATGACAAAGTGTTGAAGGACGGCGACATCGTCAATATCGACGTGACCGTCATTAAAGACGGATTCCACGGCGATACCTCCAAGATGTTCATTGTCGGCAAGCCGACCATTCTGGGCGAGCGGCTGTGTCGCGTTACCCAGGAAAGCCTGTATCTGGCGCTGAAAATGGTGAAACCGGGCATCCGCCTGCGCACCCTGGGCAAAGAGATCCAGAAGTTCGTGGAAGCCGAGAAGTTTTCCGTAGTGCGCGAATACTGCGGTCATGGCATCGGGGAAGTGTTCCACGAAGAACCGCAGGTGCTGCACTATGACGCCGACGACGGCGGCGTGGTACTGCAGGCCGGCATGGCGTTCACCATAGAGCCGATGGTCAATGCCGGTGACTACCGCATCCGCACCATGAAAGACGGCTGGACGGTAAAAACTAAAGATCGCAGCTTGTCGGCGCAGTATGAGCATACTATTGTGGTCATAGATAACGGCTGCGAGATAATGACGTTGCGCAAGGATGACACCATCCCCAACATCATTACGCACGAACAGTAAGAAACGCGGTCACACACCGTTGTTTCTTGTCACAGGCCGGCTTATGCCGGCTTTTTTTATGGGCTGCGTATTATGTCTGAAAATTTTCGCGAACAAAGCAACTCGGTCATTGAGCAACAGGCCGTGCCGAAGCAGCCTGAGTATCCCAATGCCTATGGCGATGAAGAGATTAATTGCATTGCGCTGAAACTGCGTCTTGAACAGTTTCAGCTGTGGCTGGCGGCAGCGTTCAACGCCGGCTCCAGCGCCGAAAGCCTGGTCGCGGCCCGCAGCGACTTTATCGATCGCCTGCTGCGTCGTCTGTGGATCTTTTACGGTTTCGAGGATATCCCGGAAACCGCCTTGGTGGCGGTAGGCGGCTATGGCCGCGGCGAACTTCACCCGCTGTCGGATATTGACGTGCTGGTGCTCAGCCAGCGCCGCCTGAGCGAACAGCAGTCGCAGCGCGTGGGGGAATTTATCACCCTGCTGTGGGATCTGAAACTGGAAGTGGGCCACAGCGTGCGCACGCTGGAAGAGTGCCTGCTTGAAGGGCTGGCGGACCTGACCGTGGCCACCAACCTGATTGAATCGCGCATGATCTGCGGCGACGTCGCGCTGTTCCTGCAGATGCAAAAACACATCTTCAGCGACGGCTTCTGGCCCTCCCCCCAATTTTTCCACGCCAAGGTGGCTGAGCAGCAGGAACGCCACCAGCGTTACCACGGCACCAGCTACAACCTGGAACCGGACATCAAGAGCAGCCCCGGCGGCCTGAGAGATATTCACACCTTGCTGTGGGTAGCGCGCCGTCACTTCGGCGCCACCTCGCTGGACGAAATGGTCGGTTTCGGCTTTCTCACCCAAGCCGAACGCAACGAGCTCAATGAATGCCAGAGCTTCCTGTGGCGTATCCGCTTCGCACTGCATCTGGTGCTACCGCGTTACGACAACCGGCTCCTGTTCGATCGCCAACTCAATGTAGCGCAATTGCTGCGTTATGAGGGGGAAGGCAACGAACCGGTTGAACACATGATGAAGGATTTCTACCGCATGACGCGCCGCGTCGGCGAACTGAATCATATGCTGCTCCAACTGTTCGACGAAGCGATACTGGCGCTGGACGCCACGGAAAAACCGCGCCCGCTGAACGAGGATTTCCAACTGCGTGGCGATCTGATAGACCTGCGTGACGAAACGCTGTTCATCCGCCAGCCGGAAGCCATCATGCGGATGTTTTACCTGATGGTACGCAACCGCGAAATCAAAGGCATTTACTCCACCACCGTGCGCCAATTGCGCCACGCACGCCGCCATCTGAAACAACCGCTGTGCAACATTCCGGAAGCACGCGATCTGTTTATGGCTATTTTGCGCCACCCTGGCGCAGTGTCGCGCGCGCTGGTGCCGATGCATCGCCACAGCGTGCTGTGGGCCTATATGCCGCAGTGGGGCAAGATCGTCGGGCAGATGCAGTTCGATCTGTTCCACGCCTATACTGTCGACGAACACACCGTTCGGGTTCTGCAAAAGCTGGAAAGTTTCGCCGATGCAGAAACGCGGCCACGCCATCCGCTGTGCGTGGAGCTCTATCCGCGCTTGCCGAACCCAGAACTTCTGCTGCTGGCGGCGCTGTTCCACGATATCGCCAAAGGTCGCGGCGGTGACCACTCAATCCTCGGCGCACAGGATGCGCTGGAGTTCGCCGAACTGCACGGTCTGAATTCTCGCGAGGCCCAACTGGTAGCCTGGCTGGTACGCTGCCATCTGCTGATGTCGGTGACCGCCCAGCGCCGCGATATCCAGGACCCCACGGTTATCCAGCAATTCAGTGCTGAAGTGCAGAGCGAAACGCGCCTGCGCTATCTGGTTTGTCTGACGGTGGCGGATATCTGCGCCACCAACGAAACGCTGTGGAACAGCTGGAAGCAGAGCCTGTTGCGTGAGCTGTACTTTGCGACGGAAAAGCAGTTGCGCCGCGGCATGCAAAACAGCCCGGACTTGCGCGAGCGCGTACGCCACCACCGCCTGCAGGCGCTGGCGCTGCTGCGCATGGACAATATCGACGAAGAGGCGTTGCACCGCATCTGGAGCCGCTGCCGGGCCGACTACTTCCTGCGCCATTCGCCCAATCAACTGGCCTGGCACGCCCGCCATCTGCTGGCCCATGACTCCACCAAACCCCTGGTGCTGGTCAGCCGCCAGGCGACACGCGGCGGCACCGAAATCTTCATCTGGAGCCCGGACCGCCCTTACCTGTTTGCCGCCGTGGCCGGCGAGATGGATCGCCGTAACCTGAGCGTGCACGACGCACAGATTTTCACCAATCGCGACGGCATGGCGATGGATACCTTCATTGTGTTGGAGCCGGACGGCAGCCCGCTGGCTCAGGACCGCCATACGGCGATCCGCCATGCGCTGGTGCAAACCATCACCCTGCGGGAATATCAGCCGCCGCGCGTACGCAGGCCATCCTCCAAGCTGCGCCATTTCAGCGTGCCGACCGAAGTCAACTTCCTGCCGACCCATACCGATCGCCGCAGCTATCTGGAGCTGACCGCCCTTGATCAACCCGGGTTGCTGGCGCGAGTGGGCGAAGTGTTCGCCGATCTCGGCCTGTCGCTGCACGGCGCGCGAATCTCCACCATTGGCGAGCGAGTTGAGGACTTATTTATTCTGGCAGACAGCGATCGGCGCGCACTGAATTCGGAAACGCGCAGAAAGTTGGAACAACGGTTGACAGAGGCCCTCAATCCAAACGATAAAATGTGATACAAGTTACCTTTTCGTAGACAACAACATCAGGACAGAGAACAGCATGCAGCAATTACAAAACGTTATTGAAAGCGCCTTCGAACGCCGCGCGGATATCACTCCGGCGAACGCAGACACCGTAACGCGCGAAGCGGTAAACCAGGTGATCGGCCTGCTGGACAGCGGCGCCCTGCGCGTTGCCGAGAAGATTGACGGTCAGTGGGTTACGCATCAGTGGCTGAAAAAGGCCGTGCTGCTTTCTTTCCGCATCAACGACAACAAAGTGATGGACGGTGCCGAAACCCGTTACTACGACAAAGTGCCGATGAAGTTTGCCGATTACGACGAAGCGCGATTCCAGAAAGAAGGCTTCCGCGTGGTGCCGCCGGCGACCGTTCGCCAGGGCGCATTCATTGCACGCAATACCGTATTGATGCCGTCCTACGTGAATATCGGCGCTTACGTTGACGAAGGCTCCATGGTCGATACCTGGGCTACCGTGGGTTCTTGCGCGCAGATTGGCAAAAACGTTCACCTGTCCGGCGGCGTCGGCATCGGTGGCGTACTGGAACCGCTGCAGGCCAACCCGACCATCATTGAAGACAACTGCTTCATCGGCGCGCGTTCAGAAGTGGTTGAAGGCGTGATCGTCGAAGAAGGTTCAGTGATCTCCATGGGCGTTTACCTCGGCCAGAGCACCCGCATTTATGACCGTGAAACCGGCGAAGTGCATTACGGCCGCGTCCCGGCCGGCTCGGTAGTGGTTTCAGGTAACCTGCCGTCCAAAGACGGTTCTTACAGCCTGTACTGTGCGGTCATCGTCAAGAAAGTCGACGCCAAAACGCGCAGTAAAGTCGGCATTAATGAGTTATTGCGCACCATCGACTAAAATAGACCTGGCGGGTGACTCACCCGCTATTTTTTTGTCTTCAGTACGCGAGCAGTCACAGTCTCTGGCACGGTTTTTCGCCATAATCCCAGACCGTGGAATAAAGTCTATTTATAAGGTGGCGCTATTATGTATGACAACCTGAAAAGCTTGGGAATCAGTCAACCGGAAGATGTCGATCGCTATAGCCTGCGTCAGGAGGCCAATAACGACATTCTTAAGATTTACTTCCGCAAGGATAAAGGCGAATTCTTTGCCAAGAGCGTGAAGTTCAAATACCCGCGCCAACGCAAAACCGTGGTGGCGGATAATGCCGGTCAGGGTTACAAAGAAATTCACGAGATTAACCCGAACCTGCGTTACGTCATTGATGAACTGGATCAGCTGTGTCAGCGCGATCAGGTCGAAGTGGATCTGAAACGCAAAATTCTTGATGACCTGCGTCATCTGGAAGGCGTGGTATCCCACAAGATTGCCGAGATCGAATCCGATCTGGAAAAACTGACCCGCGGAAAATAAAAAACCGCTCGCAGTAGGGCGCGGCATGCTGCGCCCGTATTAGTCGGGGCAAATAGCTTCGCCCCTTACAACAAATCTGTCGGAAGCCGCCTGAAAGACGGCGGGTCGGTATCTTATTTCAGCAATGAGCCCCACTGCTCAACCCACGGGCAGGAAACCACTTCCGGCTCGGGCTGTTCCATCGCATCGATTTCCAACACGTCCCCCACGCGGGTTGCTCCCTGCTCTTGCAATAGCGCATCAAACGCACGCCCGGCGCCGCAGAAATTGTCATAACTGCTGTCACCGAGCGAAATCAACCCATAGCGCAGTTCCGGCTGGTAGCCGACCTGATCGCGGATGGCGTGGAACAGCGGCGCAATGCTGTCCGGTAAATCGCCCTGACCGGTGGTAGAGGTGATCACCAACGCATAGTGCTGGCGGTAGAATTGCCAAGCCTCAAGCGTGCCCTCTTCAAACAGTTTGACCTCATGCCCCTGCTCGCTAAGGATATTTTCCGCCTCTTCCGCCACCAGCAGTGAGTTGCCGTAGACCGTTCCCACGAAGATTCCAACCTGAGCCATTGCTCCTACTCCCTCAATTACCTTTAAAAATTACCCGTTATCCTGACCGTTAGCCGCACTAAACTCAACCCCGGCGAGTTCAGGGAAAACCCCTGCCCAGCCAAACTGCGACATGACTCCCTGCCAGGGTTCATCCCAGCGTGCGGAAATAAGTAACGGCTCACCGGTCACTGGGTGGTTCAACTGCAGATGACTGGCGTGCAGCATCAAGCGCGGGCAGCCGAAGTGCTGGGCCATACCGCGGTTCTGACGCAGGTCGCCGTGCTTACTGTCACCAATGATCGGATGACGAAGATGCACCATATGGCGACGCAGCTGATGCTTACGACCATTTTCCGGCTTCAGCTCCAGCAGGCTATAGCGCGCGCTGTCATAACGGCCAATGGCGACCGGCATCTCCACCTGCGCCAGTGGCCGATAGTGGGTGACCGCCGGCTGCGGGCCTTTATCGGCAGCGGCATGCTTGTCGGCGATTTTGTCCAGTTCTTCCGTCAGCGGGTAGTCGAGAGTTGCCCCTTCCTGCACGTAGCCACGTACCACCGCATGATAGGTTTTCTGCACTTGGTGTTGCTCGAGCTGCTGCGACAGCAGGCGCGCCACTTCGCTGGACAGCGCCATCAGCAGCACGCCGGAGGTCGGGCGGTCGAGGCGATGCACGGTAAACACGTGCTGACCGATCTGGTCACGCACCGTCTGCATCATAAACCGGGTTTCATGGCGATCCAGCCAGCTGCGATGCACCAGCCAGCCCGAAGGCTTGTTCACCGCCACCAAATACTCATCCTGATAAAGAATCTCAATCATTATTGCGGTTCTTTATTCAACATAAGATCCAAACGTTCCAGCAGCACCAGCAGCGGCATGCAGTTCGGGTCCTTATCTTTCAACGCCTCTTCAAAATAAGGCGTAATGGCGAAACGCGTCGGCAGTGGCGCATGCGCATCCAGTAGCGCGTACATCCGCGGCAGAAATATCCATTGCAGCCACTCTTCGGCCAGCATGCTGTCTACACAGAAGGGTTCGGTGCTGGCGAAGGCTTCAGGCTCGGGCGGCGTGGCTTGCCACAGCGCCAGCTCTCGCATTGACTGTTCAATCGCCTGCAAACTAAGGCGAACCTGATTTTGTATACTCATCTGCATTCCCGATCCGTTTAAACCATGATATTCAGCGGCGTGGCTGAAAGGCGGCAAAGCATAGCATTTTACCCTTTATAGCCCAAATTCGGCTGAGTTGATGACATCGACCGCATTTGATCTGGTGGCGCACGCCGCCGCACGGCACAATAAGTTCACCGAATAAACCGCAAAGATTAGACACATGCCTGCAATCACACCAATAAAAAATCATGCAACGCCCGGCAAAGCCATGCTGGCTTCAGTCACCGGCTACGCGATGGACGGCTTTGATCTGCTGATCCTCGGCTTTATGCTGCCGGCCATCAGCATCGAGCTGGGGCTAACCTCTTCCGCCGCCGGTTCACTGGTGACCTGGACGCTGATCGGCGCCGTATTGGGCGGCGTGATTTTCGGTCACCTGAGCGATCGCTTTGGCCGCATCCGAGTGCTGACCATCACCATCCTGATGTTCTCTCTGTTTACCGGCCTGTGCGCTCTGGCACAGGGTTACTGGGATTTGCTCGCCTATCGCACGCTGGCGGGGATCGGGTTGGGGGGAGAATTCGGCATCGGCATGGCGCTGATTGCCGAAGCCTGGCCGGCGGAAAAGCGCAACCGCGCCTCCGCCTATGTTGGCATGGGCTGGCAGCTTGGCGTTCTGGCAGCGGCTTTCCTCACCCCGCTGTTGTTGACGCATATCGGCTGGCGCGGCATGTTCCTGGTTGGGTTACTGCCGGCAATCGCGTCATTTCTCATCCGCCGCACTCTGGGTGAGCCGGAGGAATTCGTACGCCAGCAAAATAGTGGCCAGCAGCTCTCCTTTGCCCAGCGCGTAAAGCTGCTGTTTAAAGACCGCACCACCAGCAAAGCCAGTATCGGCATTTTTATTCTGTGCTCAGTGCAGAACTTCGGGTATTACGGGCTGATGATTTGGATGCCGACCTACCTGGCAAAAAATTTCGGTTTTTCGCTGACCAAATCTGGCCTGTGGACCGCGGTAACGGTGCTCGGAATGACGCTGGGCATCTGGCTGTTTGGCGTATTGGCCGATCGTTTCGCCCGCTGGAAGATATTTATTGTCTATCAGATTGGCGCCGTGGTGATGGTCGTGGTCTATGCGCAACTTGGCGATCCCATGCTGATGCTGTTCGCCGGCGCGCTAATGGGGTTATTCGTCAATGGCATGATTGGCGGCTACGGCGCGTTGATCTCCGATACCTATCCGGTCCAGGTGCGCGCTACCGCACAAAATATTCTGTTTAATCTCGGGCGCGGCGTAGGCGGGTTGGGGCCATTGGTGATTGGGGCATTGGTGACGCAGGTGTCCTTCACGGCGGCAATCAGCCTGCTGGCGGCGATATATCTGTTGGATATTTACGCCACGCTGTTCCTGTTGCCGAAAACACAGAGCAATGGCGATACGCTGGGCGCTATTGGTTAACAAGACGAAGAGTTTGAGAAGGGGTAGCGTTCTTTGATACTTAAGATATAAAACCACCATAAAAAGTTGGGGGCACTGCGTTAACAGTGCCCCCGGTTCGTTTTATAGCTGTCCCGCTACACAGTGTGCTCCCTGCTCAATCCTTGAAAACTTTTCCTGCGGCCATCCTGACCCAACTATCCTTGCTCTATCCTGTAGCATCGTCCTGACGCGGTTCCTTAGTCTTCATGACCCGCCAACCCTCCTTTGCCGGCTCTCAATCTCCATCCTGGAGGTGTCCCTGGTTTCAATCCTGAAACATCCTTGGCATCTCCTGACGCCGTCCTTCGCTCTTCACTGAGCGCGTCCATTTCCTCTTCCTGAAGCTGCATCATCCTGATGCTTTCCTGCTCCACCGTATCCGTTCCGGTAACCATAAGATCGCTTAATTATCTCGGCTTCACAAGGGATTAGCATAAGGATCAGGCTAAATTAGCACTAAGAGTTATCCTAAAGAAAATCTAACCAATTGATCTGGATAACAATAAAGACAATCCAGATCGCAGCCCACAAAAAATTAAAAGCGATCTCTCACAGTCCGTGTGCGAGATCTCTCACACGGGTGAGGCTAGATACGGCGTTAAACACTCAACTGCGGGCGCAATGCATCGAGGAAATTCCCCAGCGAAGCCGCCAGCAAGGTGCGTTTATCGCTGCCGAATTGTTCCAGCACGACATTGCCGCTGACGTTACACAGCGAGACCATCGTCATCTCAGATTCAGTGGTTGCCAGGAATAACGTCGGCGACAGCTTCAGCCGCTTTTGCGTCACCAGATGGCCGATCAAATTCTCCTGCAGGCGAATAAAATCGTCTTCGCTCCACACCTGCAGCAAGGTCACAAGGTGCTCACCGAACTGCGCACTCATATCCCCCGCATACTGCTGGGTATAAAACAGGTTAATGTCCGGTTGCAGCCGTATCTCCAGCGCGACCTCCACCTTTTCCAACGTCATCGCCGGGGGGAAGGGTTGCGGCAACCACAGCACTTCATCGTCGCGCGTTTCTACAATGCAAGGCGATGGCACGCCATACAAATCCTGGCTCGCCGGCGCATGACCGCGCTCCTGCTGCCAAAGATCGACATAGCGCTGGGTGAACTCACGCAGGGCATTCGGTACATCATGGTCCATATTTTTTCTCGCATACGGTAAACTGGAGGCTATTGTACCTATCTATCACCGAGGTGACAGCAGATGTCCTCCTATCAAGACCATCACGCCCTGTCGGCACTGACTCTGGGCAAACCTACCGCGTACCGCGATCGCTACGACGCTCAGCTGCTGCAGGCGGTGCCGCGCAGCATGAACCGTGAACCGCTGGGTTTGTATCCGGACAGTCTGCCGTTCCACGGTGCCGATATCTGGACGCTGTATGAGCTCTCCTGGCTGAACGGCAACGGCTTGCCGCAGGTTGCGGTGGGCGAGATTAGCCTCAACGCCAGCAGCCTCAATCTGATCGAATCCAAAAGCTTCAAGCTTTACCTCAACAGCTTTAACCAGACCCCATTTACCGACTGGGAGACGGTGCGCAGCACGCTGCAACGCGATCTGTCCGCCTGCGCGCAGGGTGATGTCAGCGTCGCCTTGTTCAGCCTCGATCAGGTGGAAGGCAGCCCGATCGCCCGGTTGGACGGAGAATGCATCGATCATCAGGACATCCGTATTGATAACTACGAGTTCAACGCCGATTACCTGCTGAACGCCACCGGCACCCGTCAGGTTGAAGAGCAGTTGGTCAGCCACCTGCTGAAGTCCAACTGCCTGATCACCAACCAACCCGACTGGGGGTCGGTGCAAATCCAGTATCGTGGTGCGCAAATCGATCGTGAAGCGCTGTTGCGCTATCTGGTGTCCTTCCGTCACCACAACGAATTCCATGAACAGTGCGTTGAGCGCATCTTCAACGATCTGATGCGCTATTGCCGGCCAGAGAGCCTGTCGGTGTACGCACGCTACACCCGTCGCGGCGGTCTGGACATCAACCCCTGGCGCAGTAACCTTGACTTTGTTCCATCGCATGGCCGTCTGGCACGCCAATAGTGCGAAGCATCGCTCAACAACTAAGCTAACGAGCGGTTTGTATTGGTAAAAATCAAGGGACGGCGGTAAGGTTAAGAAAGGCTGCGGCCAGTCATTGACCGCAGTGCGCTAACAATAACGAGTGCTGTTCTGCTGCGTATGGATTACTACTGCCCCGCCTCGGGTGCAAAGGAGTTACCTTGATTACACACATCAGCCCGCTTGGCTCTATGGATTTGCTGTCGCAGCTGGAAGTAGACATGCTGAAGCGCACCGCCAGCAGCGATTTGTACCGTTTGTTCCGCAACTGTTCGCTGGCCGTGTTGAATTCCGGCAGTCAAACCGACAACAGCAAACAGCTGCTTTCACGCTATGAAACCTTTGATATCAACGTACTGCGCCGTGAGCGCGGGGTCAAACTCGAGCTGGTGAACCCACCGGAAGATGCCTTTGTCGACGGCAGAATTATCCGCTCTCTGCAGGCTAACCTGTTCGCCGTGCTGCGCGATATCCTGTTCGTTCACGGCCAAATCGACAGCGCCGGCCGTTTCCAGCATCTGAACCTGGAAAATTCGGCCCACATCACCAACCTGGTATTCTCCATCCTGCGTAACGCCCGAGCGTTGCACCTCGATGAAGATCCTAATCTGGTGGTGTGTTGGGGCGGCCACTCCATCAATGAAAATGAATACCTGTACGCCCGCAAGGTCGGCAGCCAGCTTGGCCTGCGCGAGCTGAATATCTGCACCGGCTGTGGGCCGGGAGCGATGGAAGCGCCGATGAAAGGCGCCGCCGTGGGCCATGCGCAACAGCGCTACCGCAACAGCCGTTTTATCGGCATGACCGAACCTTCTATCATCGCTGCCGAGCCGCCTAACCCGCTGGTCAATGAGCTGGTGATCATGCCGGACATCGAAAAACGTCTGGAAGCCTTCGTGCGCATCGCACACGGCATCATCATCTTCCCGGGCGGCGTCGGCACGGCGGAAGAACTGCTGTATCTGCTGGGCATTTTGATGAATCCGGAAAACAGCGAACAGGTATTGCCGCTGATCCTCACCGGGCCGAAAGAGAGCGCCGATTACTTCCGCGTACTGGACGAGTTCATCATGAACACCCTGGGTGACGAAGCGCGCCGTCATTACACCATCATCATCGACGATCCGGCCGAAGTGGCGCGGCAGATGAAAAAAGCCATGCCGCTGGTGAAAGAGAACCGTCGCAACACTGGCGATGCCTACAGTTTTAACTGGTCGATCCGCATAGCACCCGATCTGCAACTGCCGTTTGAGCCAAGCCACGAAAACATGGCGAATCTCAATCTGTATCCGGACCAACCGGCCGAACAGTTGGCCGCTGCGCTGCGCCGCGCGTTTTCCGGCATCGTGGCCGGCAACGTGAAGGAAAATGGCATTCATGCCATTGAGCAATTTGGCCCGTACAAACTGCACGGCGAGCCGCAGATGATGAAACAAATGGACAGTCTGTTGCAGGGCTTTGTCGCCCAGCACCGCATGAAGCTACCAGGCAGCGCTTATGTGCCCTGCTATGAAATCGTAGCCTGATACCTCAGGGCGGCGTAAAGCCGCCCTTCTTTTATCTGACTTTACTCCGCCTTTACTCTATGGATTTCAAGTTGCAGCCAGGCGGCAAACGTACTCAGGTATTGTGGCGGCACCTTATGCTGTGCCCGCACTCCTCGGGGCAATATATTCGCCCGCTACAGAAACTGGGTGGGTACGTGAAGTCAGCAACGCTGCGGCTTGAAAGACGACGAATAAATGCCTATACACCTACTGATTGTTGACGCCCTGAACTTAATTCGCCGCATCCACGCCGTGCAGGGTTCTCCCTGCGTGAATGCCTGCCAGCATGCGTTGCAACAGTTGATCCAGCACAGCCGGCCAACCCACGCGGTGGCGGTATTCGATGAAGATGACCGCAGTGAAAGCTGGCGTCACCAAATTCTGCCCGACTACAAAGCCGGACGTTCGCCGATGCCGGAAAATTTACAGCAGGAAATGCCACAGCTACGGCAGGCATTCGAAGCGCTCGGCGTCGCCTGCTGGCATTCGCCGGGCAATGAGGCGGACGATTTGGCGGCAACGCTGACGGCAAAGGTCGCCGGCGGCGGCCATCAGGTGACGATAGTGTCCACCGACAAAGGTTATTGCCAACTGTTGGCGCCCAACGTGCAGATCCGCGATTACTTCCAGAAACGCTGGCTGGACATGCCCTTTGTGCAACAGGAATTCGGGGTTGCGCCACAGCAATTGGCGGATTACTGGGGGCTGGCGGGAATTAGCAGCAGCAAAATTCCTGGCATGGCCGGCATCGGGCCGAAAACGGCGGTATTGTTATTACAACAGGCGGGTACGTTGGATGGGCTGTATCAGGACCTGGAACAGGTGGCGGAAAAATGGCGCGGCAAGTTGCAACAACACCGCGACATGGCTTACGTCAGCAAAAAAGTCGCCACGCTGCGCACCGATTTGACGCTAACCGGCAACCTGCAGCAATTGCGGTTACCGGTTAGCTAAAGGCGCTGCAAGCAGCGCCCCAGACAACTGACAAAGCCCGTTATTAGGGAGAGCGTGCCGAAGGGGTCGTAGCGGCTTGACCGCCGACCAATTTGCCGGGAGCAAATTGGAACGACTTCATGTCGGCCCGCAGGGTGGGACACACGGATGTGTCCCATAATGGCCCCTCGGTGCGCTAGGCCCGGGTATCTCGGGTTCAAAGACAACTTTGTCATCAAAATCAGGGCGCATCCTACGCCCGATCAATTATTCACGCTCGTCGCGACGTCCCGGCACCGCCGACCACATACGGCGCACATGCACCGTGACTTCTTCACGATCGTGATACAACTGTTTGGCGTGAATTTCTGAACTGATGCCAACCGCGTCCAACGCTTCCTTGATGGTCTGCAGATTCTGCGAAACCTCTTCGTAACGTTTTTTCATCGGCAGCTTCAGGTTGAAAATCGCCTCACGGCACCAACCTTTGACCAACCACTGGATCATCAAGCTGGTCACCTTGGCCGGTTTCTCCACCATGTCGCACACCAGCCAGTAAATCTTGCTGCTGCTTGGCTCGTATTTGAAACCGTCGGCGCGGTGATGCGTAACCTGCCCGGTATCCATCAGGCTCTGCGCCATCAGGCCGTTATCCACCGCATGCACCATCATGCTGCGTTGCACCAGTTGATAGGTCCAGCCGCCCGGGCAAGCGCCCAGATCGACCGCGTGCATGCCACTGCTCAAACGTTCGTCCCACTCATCGGCGGGAATGAACACGTGGAACGCCTCTTCCAGTTTCAGCGTAGAACGGCTCGGCGCGTCGGAAGGGAACTTGAGGCGTGGAATCCCCATATAGAACGGCGAATTGTTGTTACTGAAGGAGTAGCCGACATAACAGCAACCCGGTGCGATAAAGAACACGTGAACCACCGGACGGGTCGCGTTCTCACGCGCCATCAGCACCTTTTGCTCACGCATTGCGGCACGCAGCGGCACGGTCAGTTTACGGCAGAACTTCATCAGCTCTTTGCTTTCGTTGGTATCCGGCACTTCCACTCGCAGCTCACCGCCGCGATCGACCACGCCAATCAACATGCCAACAATCGGTGACACGCGATCTTCCGGCGGAAGGTCGCGCAACAGCTCGCCAACCACCAGCATCTGACGGGCAAAAATCAGTTCACGGAACGGGATTTCCCGCGCCAGGCGGTCGGCGTCATCCGGCTGATAGCACTCGAACAGCACGTAGCCGCTGTTATCTTTTACCCGAGCAAAACCAAAAACTTCCAGCTCGGCAGCCTTGGCGGTAATTTCCGCCGCACACTCTTTTTCAAAACCAGGACGGCAATACAACGCAAGCTTATTCATGGCGCTCGGCCTTTTTCCTCAGACGCAAAGCGCCAATCAACATCAATGCCCAACCGATCAGGAAGCACACGCCGCCAACCGGCGTGATATAGACCCAGACCTTCAGGTGTGACAGCGCCAGACAGTACAGACTGCCGCTGAACAGTACGGTGCCGAGCGCCAACAGCGCCCCGCTCCAATAAAACCACAGGCTGACGCGGCGCTGCATCGCCACCGCCAGCACCAGGACCGCCAGGGTATGGAACCCTTGGTAATCCAACCCGGTACGGATCCAGGCCATCTCGTTTGCACCCAGCGTGCCGTTTAATACGTGCGCGCCAAACGCGCCCAGGGCAACAAATACAAAGCCGCTGATAGCAGCAAAAATCAGCATTGAACGACTGCTCATCGTTATTTACCTTATTGAAGAAAACCGGCTGCAGTAGAGCGGCGGCCGGCCTTATTGTTCATAGCGAAAGCGGAACTTCTCCTGCTCGCTGGCTGCCCGTGCCAGGATCCACTGACGAAAGGCGGCTATTTTACCCAGTTCTGCCTGGCTGTCATGGCATACCAGATAAAAAGCGTTTTTACTGACCAGCACATCGTTAAACGGGCAAACCAGCCGCCCGGCTTCGATTTCAGTCTGCGCCATCACGTTATTCACCAGCGCCACTCCCTGACCATGAACCGCGGCCTGAACCACCATTGCGCTGTGGCTGAAAATCGGCCCCTGTTGCACATTAATGTGCTGCAATCCCAACTGTCGGGTATAAGCCAGCCAATCGCGGCGTGAAGTATCATGCAGTAGCGTGTGATAAGCCAGATCGTCCGTCACTTTTAACGCATGTTCCCCGGTCAGCAGGCTGGGTGAACACACAGGCAACAGATATTCCGCGTATAAACGTTCGGCGCGCACCCCAGGCCAATTGCCGCGACCATAAAAAATCGCTACATCGACATCGTCCGCCAGCTTCTCTTCCTCACGGTCCACCGCCTGGATACGCACGTCGATCCCCGGATAAGCTGAGTTAAAGCCAGAGAGCCTCGGCACCAACCACTGAATGGCGAAACTCGGCGGCAAACTGACGGTTAATGCCCCCTTGGCACTGCGCGCCTGCAACTTGCGGGTAGCTTCGTTGATTGAAGAGAAGATTTCCTTGATATCCAGGTAATAACTTTGCCCTTCTTCCGTCAGCAGCAACGAGCGATTGCGCCGCCGAAACAGCTTCAGGCCGAGGAAGTCCTCCAGCGACTTGATCTGATGGCTCACGGCGGCCTGGGTAACGAACAGCTCTTCTGCCGCTTTGGTGAAACTCAGGTGGCGAGCCGCCGCGTCGAAGACCCGCAGCGCATTGAGAGGTGGTAAGCGTTTAGACATTTATTAGCTACTTTTGTGTAACAATATTCCGAATGATTCGGCATAAAAAATCAGGCGACGCTGTGTACCAAGTTACAGGTCCACGACAGCAAACCGCTATCATTAGTTTTTTTAATCCGAGCCATTATAAATTGTCCGTTGAGCATGCGCCAGCAAATACCTATAGTGGCGGCACTTCCCGGGCCGGAACGAAAAGGGAGTGGGTGTCGAGGACGCCGATGAACTTTTGGCTTGTGGTTGTGATGTTGTGTTTGCAAATTGTCTGGCAATCCAGACATGGTAGCTAAGCTACTGTTTTTTCACTTCCTGTACATTTACCCTGTCTGTCCATAGTGATTTTATGCAGCACCGCAATATTTGCGGTGCTTTTTTTTGCCCGTTTTTTGACGACGTTACTGGTTGCTTTCAACCATCTCTTTCACGTCTGAACGGTTGATCTGCTGTTCAACGCCGTTGGCGTCTTTATAGCTGATCATGCCTGTGTCGTTATCCACCTTGGGTTTTCCGTCAGCGACAATGGTGCGTCCATCATTGGTATGCATTACGTAATTGCTGGAACATGCGGCCAGGGTAAACGTTAGCATCAGAGCAGAAATAACTGCGGCTGTTTTCTTCATTGCGGACTCCTTGTAGATAAAAATGCTGTAAAAAACCTTTTATGTTATTTAACGCCATTACTTGATAGGCACTTAATAGCATAACAAACTCATCAGAGATTTCCAGGCGATAAGTCCTAATGGACGGGAGAACTTGTCTCCGACGAAAAAATAGGACAGGATCACCCATTGACTCAGCCAGTGACAATCAGGGTATGACACCTTTTAATCCCACCGATTTTCGTAATCAGTTTCCGGCCCTGCAGCAGGCGGGAAGTTATCTCGACAGCGCCGCCACCGCGTTGAAGCCGCTGGCGGTTATCGCGGCGACGCAGCAGTTTTACCGTGACGACGCCGCCACGGTGCATCGCAGCCAACACCGCGCGGCGCAGGATTTGACCGCCCGCTTCGAACAGGCGCGCCAGCAGGTCGCTACGCTGATCAACGCCCCCACGGCCGATGACATTATTTGGGTACGCGGCACCACCGAGGCAATCAATCTGGTGGCGCAAAGCTATGCCCGCCCCCGGTTGCAACCGGGTGACGAAATTCTGGTGAGCGAAGCCGAACACCACGCCAACCTGATCCCCTGGTTGATGGTGGCGGAACAAACTGGCGCGCGGGTGGTAAAATTGCCGCTTGGTGCCGATCGTCTGCCAGACCTGACACGGCTCCCCAGGCTGCTCAACGATAAAACCCGGCTGTTGGCGCTGGGGCAAATGTCCAACGTCACCGGCGGTTGCCCGGATCTGGCAAAAGCCATCGCTCTGGCCCACGGCGTCGGCGCGCGCGTGATGATCGACGGAGCACAGGGCATAGTGCACTGCCCGGCCGACGTTCAGCAGCTTGATATTGATTTTTACGCTTTCTCCGGCCACAAACTGTATGGTCCGACCGGCATCGGTGCGCTGTACGGAAAAAGCGAATTACTGGCACTGATGGCGCCGTGGCAAGGTGGCGGTAAAATGCTGACCCAGGCGTCATTCGAGGGCTTCACGCCGCAGAAACCACCGCACTGCTTTGAGGCCGGCACACCCAATATCGCCGGCGTACTGGGGCTGGCTGCCGCGCTGGAATGGCTTGGCACTCAGGATAGGGCGGGCGCCGAGCGCTACAGCCGTGGCCTGGCCGATCTGGCCGAGCAACGGCTGGCACAGTTATCGGGTTTTCGTAGCTTCCGCTGTTCAGGTTCCAGCCTGCTGGCATTTGATATTGCCGGCATTCATCACAGTGATATCGTCACCCTGCTGGCAGAACAAGGCATCGCCCTGCGCGCTGGCCAGCACTGTGCCCAACCGCTGATGGCGGCGTTGGGCGTCAGCGGTACACTGCGTGCGTCATTCGCGCCTTACAACACCACGGAAGACGTTGAAAACCTGGTGACAGCGCTGATCAACGCCATAGATCTGCTGGCCGACTAAATTAACTTCGGAGACGCTATGCTTGCCCCACATCCCTTTGGCAGCGAAATTACCGCCGAGGCACTGATCGTAAAATTTACCGCGCTTAAGCAGTGGGAAGATCGCTATCGCCAACTGATTATGCTGGCGAAACAACTACCGCCGCTGCCGGAGCCGTTACGCACGGCAGAGATGGAGCTCAGCGGCTGTGAGAACCGCGTCTGGCTGGGGCATCAATTATTGGCTGACGGCACGCTGCATTTTTATGGCGACAGCGAAGGCCGCATCGTACGCGGCCTGCTGGCGGTAGTACTGACGGCTGTGGAAGGTAAAACGCCGCAGCAAATTGCGGCAATGGATCCGCTGGCGCTGTTTGAGCAACTGGCGCTGCGCGCCCAGCTCAGCGCCACCCGCGCCAGCGGGCTGGAAGCGCTGGCCGCCGGGGTGAAAGCGATCGCCTCTCGTTACGCCTGACGCGCGGCTTTCGCCACCATTTTCTTCAAGGCGTGAGACACGGCGACAAAGCCGAAGGTAGCGGTAACCATGGTCGCCGCACCGAATCCCGCGCTGCAGTCCATTCTTTTTGGCCCTTCTGCGGTGCTGCGTGATGCGCAAACCGTGCCGTCCGGTTGCGGGTACACCAGCGGTTCGCTGGAAAACACGCAATCAATGCCTAACTTGCCCTTACTGTTCTTCACCACGTTGAAATCATTCTTCAACCGCTCGCGCAACTTGGCCGCCAGCGGATCCTGAATGGTCTTCGCCAGATCGGCTACCGCTATCTGCGTCGGATCTATTTGCCCGCCGGCGCCGCCGGTAGTGACCACCGGGATCTTGTAACGACGGCAATAGGCCAGCAGCGCAGCCTTCGGCCGTACGCTATCGATCGCGTCGATCACGTAGCTGAAATTGTTGTTCAGCAGCTCTGCCACGTTGTCCGCAGTTATAAAGTCGTCAATGCAAGTTACCCGGCATTCAGGGTTGATCGCCAGAATGCGCTCCGCCATCACTTCCGTCTTTGACTGGCCAACATGCTGGCGCAACGCATGGATCTGTCGGTTGGTATTGGTGACGCAAACATCATCCATATCAATCAGCGTAATGGCGCCGATACCGGTACGCGCCAGAGCTTCGGCCGCCCAGGAACCCACGCCGCCGATGCCAATCACGCAAACGTGCGCCTGGGCAAACAGCGCCAGCGCCTGCTGACCGTACAAACGTGCCGTGCCGCCAAAACGCTGCAGATAGGCTTCAGAATAGGCTGTGCTCATAACGCTTTACTTACCTTAACAATGCAAATGATAAGGGCCGGAAAATCCGGCCCTTGCGGGTCAATATCGGTATACCCTTCACCTTTCAAGACACAGCCAGGCGACCAGCTTGAAATTCATAGGGTATAACTTATTGTCGTCAGCGGGTGACCAACAACGAACCGCCGTTAGCGGAAGAAGTCTGGCTGGTAAACAGTGGCGTGCCGGTGTTACCGCCTTTCAGCACCCAGACTCGGCCGTAATGGTTGTAATACCCCGCCGAGTGACCGGCGTCCGGCCCAATGCCCTGGTACATATCGAAGTGCTGGCCTTTGATCGCGCCGCCCACGTCCAGAGCCACCATCAGGCGCATCTCATATTTTCCCGTGAATTTACCCTTGTTGTCCAGCAGAGGTACTTCTGCCAGCAGCGTGGTGCCTGCCGGGATCAGTGAACGGTCGGAAGCTACCGAAGCTTTGGCAATCAAAGGTACCGCACTGGCGCCACGTACCGGCGCAAAAGCCTCCGGACGGAAGAACACAAAGGAAGGGTTCTGTTCCAGCAACTCGCGCACTTCTGCAGCGCTGTGGGTATCGGCCCACTGGCGAATCGCCTGCATCGACATATCCACCTTGGCCACTTCGCCGCGATCGATCAGCACTTTACCTATGCTGCGATAGGCGTGGCCGTTCTTGCCGCCGTAGCCGAAGAACACCAGCGGCTGGCCATTGCCGTAATCCACATAGCCGCTGCCCTGGACTTCCATCATAAAGTTGTCCATCAGCGAATTGGTGTAGGCAACGATATAACGGTCATCCAGCGCGCCAGAGTAAATGCCTGCGCGATCCGGCAGGCGGCCTTTGCCTTTTGGCGGCATGCGGTACAGCGGGTAACGGAACTCACCCTGCTGGGTATAGCGCGCCTGCACGACCGGCGTATAGTAGCCGGTGAACTGCACGTTACCGTAGTTGTCCACGCCTTCCATCTGATAGGCGTTGAGGCCGTATTGGTTCAGTTGACGGGTATCGGCACCGGCAGCCATCCAGCTTTGCACTGCCTGAAAGGTGCTGTTGTTGCGATTAAACAGTGCGGGAGAAGCGTTTCTAATCTCCATCAGCTGATTCGAGTAATCCCTGGCGTTAACCGGTACGCCTTTGGCGTTGGGTTGATTCACCAACTCCAGCGACTGATCCAGATGGCCATCCTTATACTGCTGCCCCCGGTCGGTCGGCTTTGACGAACAGCCTGCCAATACCGCTACCATCAACCCGCCCAGCAGGTATTTGCCCCAACGTCCTTTCATTGCGCACACTCTCAAACAGATATGATCTACCGGCGAACGATAACAAACACCCATAGATAAGGGAATCGCCGCAAATAAAAAAACCCGCACGGCGGATAACGATGAAAAAGAACGCAAATTGCGGACTAATTCAGCATAAAGATGGCTTTAACTCAATTAATTGCAAAAAGGGTTGCAACAAAATGCACGGAGAGTATAGTGCGCTTCCATCGGACGCGGGGTGGAGCAGCCTGGTAGCTCGTCGGGCTCATAACCCGAAGGTCGTCGGTTCAAATCCGGCCTCCGCAACCAACCGATACTGCATCAGCGGTATCACGTAAAGGTTGGGATTCGATGAAAAAAGTATTATACGGACGCGGGGTGGAGCAGCCTGGTAGCTCGTCGGGCTCATAACCCGAAGGTCGTCGGTTCAAATCCGGCCCCCGCAACCAACCGATACTGTACCAGCGGTATCACATGAATGTTGGGTTTCGATAATACAAGCATTAAGACGGACGCGGGGTGGAGCAGCCTGGTAGCTCGTCGGGCTCATAACCCGAAGGTCGTCGGTTCAAATCCGGCCTCCGCAACCAATCTTAATGACTACAAATAAGCACCTTAACGGGTGTTTTTTTGTATCTGAAATCTGCCAAAAACCGGCCGGGCACCCACCCAGCCGCATCAGCTTAAACCTTATCCGCGCGCTGCCGCGCCCCCATTGGCGAAATACGCCTTGATACCCGCCAAAATAGATTCCGCCACCTGCTGTTGGAAATGGCTGGTCCGCAGCTTACGCTCTTCTTCAATATTGCTGATAAACGCCGTCTCAACCAGGATAGAAGGGATGTCAGGGGCTTTTAACACCGCAAAACCCGCCTGATCGACGCGATTCTTATGCAAACGGTTAATTTTGCCCATTCGGTTCAGCACTTCCTTGCCGAATTTCAGGCTGTCGTTGATGGTCGCAGTTTGGATCAGATCAAACATGGTGTGATCCAGATAGCGATCGCCGCTTTTGCTTACGCCACCGATTTGGTCCGATTCGTTCTGAGTTTGCGCCAGGAATTTCGCTGCCGAACTGGTGGCGCCCTTGGTCGATAGCGCAAATACCGAAGATCCGCGCGCAGCCTGGCTGGTAAAAGCATCGGCATGGATGGAAACGAACAGATCGGCACGCTGCTTGCGCGCCTTCGCCACCCTCACCTTCAGCGGAATGAACACATCTTCATTGCGCGTCATAAACACTTTCATATTCGGCTCGCGCTTGATTAACGCGCTCAGTTTGCGGGCGATCTGCAACACGATGTCCTTCTCGCGCGTTTTGAATTTGCCGATCGCCCCCGGATCCTCGCCGCCATGGCCAGGATCCAGCATGATGACAATCGGACGATCGCGTCCCGCCTTGCCGGCCTGCGGCGCCTCGGCCGGCAAAGTGCGTTCGAGATCGCCCTTGTTGTAATCTTCCAGTAATGCCAATAGCGGATCATAGTCTTCGCCAGTGCCGCCCTTGCTGGGATACAGATCCATCACCAGACGATTGCGATATTCCGGTACCGGCGGCAGAGTAAACATATGAGGGCTGACGCTCTGCTTAAGTTCCAGCACCAGCCGAACGGTGTTTTGATCAAACTGACCGACGCGCGCCTGTTTCAAATAGGGATCGTCAGCGCGAACCTGGCCGACAATGCCCTTCAATACGCTATTGAGATGCACCCCTTCGATATCCACCACCACGCGATCGGGATTGGTCAGCGCAAACTGTTTATATTTCAGTTCGGTGTTTGATTCGAGCGTCACGCGGGTATAAGTAGAAGAAGGCCAGACACGCACGGCAATCACGTGCGATGATGCGGCGAAGCCTATGCGACTCACACTCAGCAACCAACTTGCGGCAACCCCCTGCAATATACGACGGCGGCCCAGATTGTGATTTGAGTTTGGCATGCGACTCCGGTAGTGATAACAGGTTAAAACAGATGAAAAAAACGCCGATAAAACGGGAATGGCAAAAACTTTAACGAATCCTCCCGGCGCTGTCATCAGAAAATCTTTCCAAGGTTTTTCAATTTATTAACCAATTAGCCCCTTCCGCAAATAAATACAGACAATTTCCCGCTTGCCATTGGGGCAATAAAAGAATAAAAATACAAAAATATCGTATAAATATGCAAAAGAGGTTTTGCCGTGAAGGAACGTAGTACCGAGCTTGTTCAAGGATTCCGTCACTCAGTTCCCTATATCAACGCCCACCGCGGCAAGACGTTTGTCGTCATGCTTGGGGGAGAAGCCATAGAGCATGAGAATTTTTCCAACATCGTCAACGATATCGGGCTGCTGCATAGCCTGGGGATTCGTTTGGTGGTGGTCTATGGCGCACGGCCGCAGATCGACAGCAATCTGGCGCAGCATAACTACGAACCTATTTATCACAAGCATACCCGGGTCACCGACGCCCACACGCTTGAGCTGGTTAAGCAGGCGGCGGGCCTGCTGCAACTGGACATCACTGCACGGCTGTCGATGAGCCTCAACAATACGCCACTGCAGGGCGCGCATATCAACGTGGTCAGCGGCAATTTTATCATTGCCCAGCCGTTAGGGATTGATGATGGCGTGGATTACTGCCACAGCGGCCGTATTCGCCGTATTGATGAAGAAGCGATCCACCGTCAACTCGACAGTAACGCTATCGTGCTGATCGGTCCGGTCGCCGTTTCCGTTACCGGCGAAAGCTTTAACCTGACGTCAGAAGAAGTGGCGACCCAGTTGGCCATCAAGCTGAAGGCGGAAAAAATGATCGGGTTCTGCTCATCGCAGGGCGTCACCGATCAGGAAGGCAATATCATTTCCGAGCTGTTCCCCAATGATGCGCAGAAACGTATCGAAGAACGCGAAGCCAGCGGCGATTACCATTCAGGCACCGTACGTTTTCTGCGCGGTGCGGTGAAAGCCTGCCGCAGCGGCGTGCGCCGCAGCCACCTGATCAGCTATCAGGAAGACGGTGCGCTGGTGCAAGAGTTGTTCTCACGCGACGGTATCGGCACCCAGATCGTCATGGAGAGCGCCGAACAGGTGCGCCGGGCGACCATTAACGATATCGGCGGCATTCTGGAACTGATCCGCCCGCTCGAGCAACAGGGTATTCTGGTGCGCCGCTCCCGTGAGCAACTGGAGATGGAGATCGACAAGTTCACTATTATTGAGCGCGATAACCTGACCATCGCCTGTGCGGCGCTGTATCCGTTCCTGGAAGAGAAAATCGGCGAGATGGCCTGCGTGGCGGTACACCCGGACTACCGCAGCTCATCCCGCGGGGAAATGCTGCTGCAACGGGTGGAAAGCCAGGCGCGTCAGATGGGTTTGCAAAAGCTGTTCGTGCTGACCACACGCAGCATCCACTGGTTCCAGGAGCGCGGTTTCACTCCGGCGGAAGTGGACGTGCTGCCGATGCAAAAACAGGCCCTGTACAACTACCAACGCCGTTCGAAGATTCTGCTGGCGGACTTGTAATCCTCTGCAGGCGCAGCCTACGCCCCTCTTCTTTCAAGCCGCAGCCTTGTTGGCTACAGTTTGAAAGCCTCAGGATAGGCTGTACCCGTTTCGCTTTTATGGCGTTATCTGCAAGCGCTCCGCCAACCCGCTGCGGCGTTGGGTTGGCGTGCGGATCGCCCGCATCAGCACGGTCTCGGTGGCATACAGCGAAAGCTGGCTACGCGCGCGGGTGATGGCGGTATACACCAGTTCGCGGGTCAGTACCGGCAAGAAGTGATTGGGCAACACCAGCACCGTATGATCAAACTCCGATCCCTGAGACTTGTGCACCGTCATTGCATAGGCGGTTTCATGCGCCGGTAAACGGCTCGGTTGCACCGACTTGATGTTGCCGTCCGGCAGTTGGAAGTGCACGCGCAGCTCGCCGCTCTCATCACGCAGAGCGATACCGATATCGCCGTTAAACAGCCCCAACGCACTGTCGTTGCGGCCAATCATCACCGGACGACCGGGATACCAACGCCCCAAGGCCCCTGGCGTACGCTGGATCAGCCCGGCCCGTTGCAATCCCGCCTCGATACGCTCGTTCAGCCCGGCGATACCGAATGGCCCTTCGCGCAGCGCGCACAGCACCTGGAAACGGCCAAACTCCGCCAGCACCTCTCCCGCATCCGCCCTGGCAGCGACCCGCTGCAAATAATCACCGTAGCCTGCTACACAGGCGTTCAGCAGGGCCTGATAGTCCTCCGTTTCTGCCAATGGGTAACCCGCAACGTCACTGAAACTGCCGCTGAGTGCCCAAGCCGCACGCTTACCGTCACCGGCATTCACCGCAAAAGCCAATTGACCAATGCCCGAATCGGCATCAAAACGATAGCTTTTGCGCAGCAGGCACAGGCTGTCTCGCACCGCCGCTTCCGCCTGCGCACTTTGCCCCTGCAACAGGCAGCCTGTCAGCCGGGTGAGTTGTTCCGCACGAGCAGCACTGTATCCCTGCTCGGCAAAACGGCAGATATCCCCCAGTACAGCACCGGCCTCTACCGACGCCAGTTGATCCCTGTCGCCAAGGAAAATCACCCGCGCCTGAGTGGGCAATGCGGCAATCAGACGCGCCATCATCGGCAGATCGACCATTGAAGCCTCGTCCACCACCAGCACATCCAGATGCAGCGGGTTGCCACGGTGATAACGCATGCGCTGGCTATTGGGCTGAGCGCCTAACAGGCGGTGCAGCGTCGACGCATCGGTGGGGAACAGCGCGCGTTGCTCCGGGGTTAACGCCAACTGCCTGCCGGCGCTGCCGAGCGATTCGGTCAGACGCGCCGCCGCCTTGCCGGTGGGTGCCGCCAGTTGAATACGCAAGCGCCTGCCATCGGCAAGCTGTACCAGCGCCGCCAGCAATTTGGCGACGGTGGTGGTTTTGCCGGTGCCCGGCCCACCTGAAATCACAGCAATACGCCGCGTCGCGGCCACTGCGGCAGCAATTTTCTGCCAGTCCGGCTCATTCGTCGCCTCGCCGAACAGCCGATCGAGGATGGCATGCAGTTCGGGTTCATCAACCGCCTGATGGATACTGTCGCTGCTGATAAACTCCGCCACCTCGCCTTCGTTCTGCCACATGCGCTGCAGGTACAAACGCTGCTGTTGCAACACCATCGGCATGGCACTGCTGCCGTCACCCACCGCCGCACTGGCCATCAGGCGCTGCTGCCAGCGGGCAAGATCCGGTTGCCCGGCCGCCAGCCACACGGCTTGCGCCAGTTCCGGCTGACGCCCTTCAAACAGATTTTCCGGCAGTAACTGTTCCAGCATCAGGCAAACATGACCGGCGCCTGCCTCCGCACTGAGGCAGGCGGCAGCCAGCAGAATGTCAGGCTCTTCCTCACCGGCCACTATACGGGCAAACTGCAGGTCCAACGGGCGCAGCACGCCAAGTGCCTGTGCCTGTTCCAGTAGCGCGATCATGGTTCACCCTCCGCCGCAATGGCTTCGCCGCTGAACAGGCGGTCCATACCTTCCACCAACTGCAGCTCTGGGCGACAGGCGAAAATGCCGTTGCCCGGGTGCTGTGCGTCTACCCCGCGCAGGAACAAATAAATCACCCCGCCAAAGTCGCGCTGATAGTCATAATCCGGTAACCGATGGCGCAGATAACGATGCAGTGCCAACGTGTACAGCTGATATTGCAGATCGTAGCGGTGTTCCGCCATCGCCTGCTCCATCGCCGCACGGGTATAAGCGCTGCTGTCCTCTCCCAACCAGTTGGATTTGTAATCCAGCAGGTAGTATTTTCCCTGCCAGCAAAATACCAGGTCGATAAACCCCTTCAACATTCCCTGCACCTGCTGGAAATCGAGCGCCGGGCAGCGTGCTGAAAGCGGATCGTAATTTTTCACCAACTTATCCAGCTCACCCGCCCGCAACAGTTTTTCTATGGGTAAGTAAAACTGCAGCTCGGCCTGTTTATACTGCGGTGCCAGCGCCGACAACGAAACACCGGCATCATTAAGCGGGACATTCAGCAACACCTGCATCCATGCCAGCAGTATCGGTTGCCAGTGCTCAGCAAACCCTTGCTGTTGCAACTGTTCAAACAGCCATTGCTCATCAAGAGGTTGAGTGAAATCCAGCGTTTCAAACAGGCTGTGCAGGAAGGTTCCCGGCGCTGCGCCGCGCGGGAAGGTATGCGGTGTGAGCGCTGGCTCACTGTCCAGCGCCTGTTCGCCTGCGGCGTCGACATCCAGCCGTGGCAGCAGATCCTGCATCAGGCCAGAGCCGTGTTGCTGCAGGCCGGTGTAACTGGTCACGCGCCAGAAATACTGCACCGGGCGCGTGAAACTTTTTGCCGCCAGCTCGGTTAACGCTGGCGCTTGGGGCAGCCAGGCCTGTTCATCCAGTTGTTCAACCAACGACAGCGCAATTCCCCCTCCAGCCAGTTGCTGCAGACGTTGTTGCAGCCAGGCCGCATCTCCGGCCTGGCCGGCCTGCACCAGGTAACCCAGCGCGCTGCGGTGCAAATCGGTATCACCCTGTTTCTTGCGTGTGCCCTGGATCAATGGCGCTATGCCGATACTGCAGTGGTATACAGAACGGGTCAAGGCTACGTACAGCAGGCGCAAATCCTCCGCCAACCGCTCTTCTTCCGCCCATTCGATACTTTCTTCATCGGCGTTAAGGTCAAGCAGGGCCTGGAAACTCTGCCGATCGTGGTACAGCACCTGCTGCTGCTGGCGGAAATTGCCGACGAACGGCAACCAGACCAGATCGAACTCCAACCCTTTCGATTTATGGATGGTGATCACCTTCACCAGATGGCGATCGCTCTCCAGCCGCAGTTGCTGGTTGTCGGATTGGCGATTTGGCTGGGCAATCTGCTGTGCCAGCCAGCGCACCAGCGCATGTTCGCTGTCGAGTTGCGCAGAGGCCTCTTGCAACAGCTCCCCCAAGTGCATCACGTCGGTCAATCGACGCTCGCCGCCGGGGCTGGCCAGCAGATTTTCCGCCAGGTGGCGCTCATTCATCACCTCACGCAGCATGGGCAAGACGCCACGGCGCAGCCAGAGCGTGCGGTATTCATCGAACTCATTGACCAGCATATCCCAGGCGCGTTCGTTGCGATTCAAGCCGTCCAGCGCCTGCGCATCCAACCCCATCAGCCCGGTCGCCATGGCGCTGCGCAGCGTGCGCTCCTGCTCCGGCGCCAGCACCGCCTGCAACAGCCACAGCAAATCCTTGGCTTCCGGCGTATCAAACACGCTGTCGCGGTTGGACAAATAGACCGACGGGATGGCCAGAGCGCTGAGCGCATCACGCACCAACGCCGCCTCATTGCGGCTGCGCACCAGCACGGTAATATCGGAAGCCTGCACCGCCCGCCGCTTTTCGCCGTCCACCAGCCAGGCCTGCTGACGTTGCCCGGCACTGAGCCAGTCACGGATTTGCGTGGCGCACAGGCGCGCCATCAATTGTTGGTACTCACTAACGCCAACGCCTTCACCCTGCTGCAGCCAAAACTGCATCGCCGGCTGTGGCTGATCATTCAGCTCAAACGCCAACCCGCGATTTTTCTCGGCAGCGGCCACCTCAATAAAAGGAATTTGACCGAACAGGAAGGGTTTTTCCACCTGAGTAAACAGATGGTTAACGCTGCCCACCATTGCCGGTGACGAGCGCCAGTTAGTCTCAAGCGTGTAGTGGGCGCTTACCTCAGAACGGGCGCGCATATAGGTAAAGATATCGGCACCGCGGAAGGCATAAATAGCCTGTTTCGGGTCGCCTATCAGCAACAGGCCGCATTCCGGCCGGCCGACGTAGAGCTTTTGGAAGATACGGTATTGCTGTGGATCGGTATCCTGGAACTCATCGATCATCGCCACCGGATAACGCTGGCGAATCGCCTGCGCCAACCGTTCGCCGCCTTCACTTTGCAGCGCACTGTCCAGCCGGCTTAGCAGATCGTCAAAACCCAGTTCGGCGCGCTGCCGTTTTTCCTGTTGAATGGAGAGACGTATCTCACTCAGCGCCCGCGCCATAATCAAATCGCGCAGCGTCAGCGGCTCATCAAACAATTCATCTATTGCCACAAACAAGGCATGGCGGGGCGGATCGCCCTTTTTGGTTTTATCCAGCAGCACTGACTGACGGAATTTTTCCAGCTCTTTCGGCAATTGGTAATCCTGGGTTTCCATCACCACCCATTCACCCACCTTATTCAACCAATTAGGCAAGTGTTTACTGCTGTAGCTGCGCTTATCCACGCCGGACTGGCTGATTAACGCCTCCAGATCCCCCGCCGCCGCCTGCCACTGTGCTTTGATAGCATCAATGCGCGCCACGATCTGCTCATGGCGCATCAATACCGTTTCTTCATCTTTCGGTGGCCGACGCAGCGTTGGCGCTTCGCCGCTCAGATAGCCGGAAATATCGGCCAGCAGTGCCTCCGGGCCGCTCCACTCCTGGCTCACCGCCCGGGCGACACCCAGCGGCAACGGATAACAATGGCGACGCCAGAAATCTGCACAAGCTTGACGCCGTAGCGGCAATTCATCCTGCACCAGCGTTTGCTCAAACAGAATGCCGGACTCGAAGGCGTTGTGGGTCAGCATGCGCTGGCAAAAGCCGTGGATGGTGTAGATCGCCGCTTCGTCCATCTGCCGTTCGGCCGCCAGCAGTTGCGCGGCGGCATCGGGCAGATCGTCAATCTCCTCCATCAGCGCAGACAACAAGGGGTCCTTGCTGAGACCGCGGACGCAAGCAATGCGTAACGCATGGATATTGCTGCGAATACGCCCACGCAGCTCTTCGGTGGCAGCCTCGGTAAAGGTCACCACCAGAATCTCTTCCACCGTCAGCCGCCGGGGAATGGCCGACGCTTGGCCCAGGCCAAGCAGCAGACGCAGATACAGCGCGCCTATGGTAAAGGTTTTGCCGGTCCCCGCAGACGCTTCTATCAGCCGTTCGCCAAACAGCGGCAGCGTCAGCGGATCAAGCCTCTGCGGGGCAACCTCTGTCATGGTGTCGCCACCTTACGCGGCAGAGTTTGCTGCAGGGCAGAGGCGTTTGGATAGGTGACCCAGTCCTGCTGCACGGCATAATCCGCTTTCTCTTGCCCGCTGCCGCTAACCTGCGACAGCACCGCCAGCCCCTGCGGCTGAATGACCGCCTGGTGGAAATAATCCGCCAGCTTGGTCGGCGTCAGTTGCTTAACCTGCTCAATCAGCTTATGGCGAGTATCGAAGGTAAAATTGCCGCGATCGAAATCATTGGCAAAGCGGCTGGCTTCTTCGCTCAGGGTTTGCGGGCGCTGCTTCAGTTCGTTGATCATCGCCTGCTTGTACTGTTCAAAGTCCGCGTCTTTCATCTCACGCAGGCGCTTTTCAGTTTTTGGGTAGAAATCCTGGTAGCGTTGGTACAGATATGCCGGCTGCTTGCTGTTACTTTGCAGCAGGAAGCCAATCCCCCACTGGCGGCCCACGGACATTGGGAAAGCAAATACCGCATAACCCAATTGTTCCTGAGTACGCAGTTGGCTGTAGAACCAGGGCTGGATAATCTGCCCCAGCAGCGAGCTGTAAGCCATGCCGGTCACTTCATCATACCCGGTCGGCACATAGACTGCCGCCAGCGCCGAGTCGGTGCTGCTGCCCGCACGCTGCAGGTTAGCCAACTGTTTTTTAGCCACTTCAACGTCTTCGCCGTGCCACCATTCAATGCCGGTGCAGCCCAGGCGGTGTTTCAGCGTTGAAGCAAGAGTGTCTACCTGCTGCTTGCTCATATTGCCCACCACCAGCAACTCCGGTGTGGCATCGGCCAACAGGCTGTCGCGGTACGCCAGCACGTCTTTCAGCGTCAGGGTTTTCAGCACCTCGCGGCGCTCACTGCGCTCGGAGTACGGCACGCGGGAAACCATCTGCACCGGTTGGATCGCCAGCTCAAACGCTTTCCCTTTCTCAGCCGAATCCAGCTGTTCCAGATACCAGGATTTGGCCTGCGCCAGTTGATCTTCCGTCGGCGTGAAGTTGGAATAGCCCTCAATCAGCGAGGTCAGCAACTGCGGCAAACGCTGGGTAAAGCCGTTGGCATTGAACATCAGGCCATTGTTCGGCGAAGTCGAGAAGCTCAGCCCGCCAATCGAGGCCTGATAACTCAGTTGATCCAGCGAAATACCCGCCAGATAGTCGGTCAGCGAGAACAGCACCTGATTGCGCGCAGAGTCCATGGTTTTTGCATTGCGGAACGCCACTGTGACATCGGCTTTCGGCTCGTCGGCAAAGTAACGGCTTGGCATATACAACACCCGCAGACCCGGCTGATCGACCACCATTTCCGGTTTCTTGAACTCGTGGGACGGTTTGTTCAGGGTAAAGTCATCAGGAATATACGGGTTCAGCGCAGGCAGCGAGAGGCTGATCCCCTTGCCCAACTGCTTCCACTGTTCGAAACGCTGCGGCGCGATTTTATCAACCTGATAAGGTGCGTTGACGAAATAGGCCATCTTGTTATGCGGCTCATTCGGGCTGACAAACCAGATGCGCGCATTTTGCGGCGTCATGGCGTCCAGACGCTCGGCAATCGCTTTGGCATCATAGCGATCGGCCAGGTAAGGCGCATCCAGCGTGTGTTCTACCGGCACACGCAGCATGGTGTCCACCAACCATTCTATGTAGTCCATATCACGGGTGATCGACGGATAGCGGAAATCCAGGTTGAGAACGTGGGAGATCTCATCGAAGTAGCTTTGCTTGATGCCTTCGCTGCGCAGCATTTTCAGGTAGTTAAAGATGGCTGCTATCACCTCGTCACGCTTGGCCAGACCTTTATCGGTCAGGGAAACGCTGATTGAGAATACCCCGCCGTTGCGATCCACCATCGGATCGGCCCCGGCGTTGATCGCATCCGCCAACCCCTGCTTTTGCAGCCAGTCAGACAGGGTATTTTGGCTACGGTTGCCAATCAGGTAACTAATATAAGTGTCGGTCTTACTGCGGAATTCAGCGCTGTTGTTATCAATGCGGAACTCCACTTTCAACTGCTTGCGCGGCTGGGCCGGCACATAGTGGATAATGATGCCCTGCTGTTCAGGGGTGACCGCAGGGACGGTAATCGGCGGCACGCTGACTTCGCGATTGGGCACTTTGCCAAACGTATTGGCCGCCAGTTCGGCCAGCTCAGGCAATGGTTTGCTGCTGTACAACACGCCCATCATCAGGTTGGCAGAATAATAACGCTGGTAGAATGACGTCAGTTCATCATGCAGCTTGCTGCCCGGCTTGTCCTTCAAGGTATCGAGGTTGCCGCCCGAGAAACGCGCGCTCGGGTGAGCTGGGTTCAGCGTTTCCGCCCCGACCTGCGCCATGCGCATGCCGTCGCGTGAACGCGCCATCGTCAGTTCGGCATTGACCGCATTACGTTCACGATCGGCATTGCCGGGATCCAGCAGAGGCTCCGCAATGGCATCCGCCATGCGGTCTACCGCCGGCGCTAACGCGTCGTTTTCCACTTCCAGGTAGAATGCGGTGCGATAAGACGCGGTGCTGGCGTTGTGGCTACCACCGTGCTTTTTCAGAAACTCCGCCAGGTTTTCCGGCTGCGGATAGCGCTTGGACCCCATCAGCACCATGTGCTCCAGGTAGTGCGCCAGCCCAAGTTGGCTGTTCGGATCTTCCAGCGATCCCACCGGCAGCGCCAGTGCCGCCAATGATTTTGGCGCCTGAGCATCGGATACCAACAAGACGGTCATGCCGTTTGCCAGCTTAATCGCCTGATATTGGCGTGGATCGTGATCGCTTTTGTTGATCTTCTCCGCCAGCGGTTGCCATCCCTGTGCGGCCCAGCTTAACGGTGCCCAACACATGGCCAATAATACTAACCCGGTAATGCGGGCCAACTGTCTGCGCATATCCAAAATGAACCCCTATTCTGACACCGCTACGCCAAATCCCTGACGTTAGCGGTGTGCATCAAAACAACACAACAAAAGGCTATATACCTGTACGTTATGTAAGACCGGAGCTAACCCCGATAGTTGAATATAATCCTGCTTATTTTTACCACCTCCCGGCGAGCAGTACCACCGGGGATATGACCCAAGGTCATGCCAAGGGATCAACCTAAATTATGCTTCGCCACCGGCAACAGGTAACGTTCTGTTTCGGCCAGAATTTGCTCTAAACAGGCATTGTCCAACTGACGGAATACCCGTTGAACATAGGCGTCTTCGCCTTCTCCAGGAATGCGCTGATCGCCCTGCCAGGTTTGCAATAACTTGGCCCGCGCCTTGATTTGCACCTCTTCATCCCAGTCAATGCTCTGAGTTTCCGGTTGATAGCACTGGCTCAGCCACGCCCAACCGCTTTTATTGAGCAAGAGCAACGGCTGGCATAAACCGCGCTGATAACCCTCCACCAGCTCAGCCAACTGCTCGCGGGCATCCTCGGCGGTTAACGCGGCAAAACGCCACGCGGCGCCTTTGCGGCCATAAATACGGCTTTCCCCCGTGCCACCGGCGCAGCAGTACGCCAGATGTTCCAGCCACAACAGTATTCCATCAACCGCCGACAGGGTGGCCGGTCGCCAGCGTAGCAGACCGTCCTCCTGTACCTGATGCAACCACCCGCTGATATGCACACCGGCGATGTCGATATCCAGCTCCAGACTGTGCCCTTCGCTGCGTTCGGCGCGCACCTGCTCGGCCAGTTCGCTCATCTCCTCTTGCTGTTTCTGCCAGTAAATCTCGCCGAAGGGGCCAAAAGGCAAGCCGCCGGCGGCACGCACCCGCTGGAACAAACGGGCGGGATCCTCTCCGTCAATCAAGGTATTCAACAATTGGCTGTTGAACTGATAGCGGCTGAGATTATCCAGGATGAAGGGCTCTTCATCCGGCAATTCGGTTTCTTCAAGGATAAAACTGACCCCCAGCCGCAGTTGGAAGAACGCGCGGATGGGGTGGCGATAGAACCGCAGCAAATCATCCAGCGAGATCTGGGTCTGCTCATCAGGCAATAGCGGTTGGTTAAACGGTGGATGCGCCGCACCGCGTTTATCAGCTGCGGGCAGCCATTCGGCGGCATAGCTTTGCGCTTCCGCGCCGGGCAAAAAATTCTCGGCGGCGAACGGCATGCGCGCGTGCCAGCTAAGCAAGTGTTTACCGACCTTCTGTGCGCTGGCATCGGCATCCAGTGCCTCATCACCCGGCAGGCAATAACTTTGCTCCAAATACTCCAGCAGTTCGGTTACCAGCACCGAAGGGTAACGCAGGCTGTTATCCTGAATGGAACGGCCAATAAAACTGATATACAGCCGCTGCTGTGCCGACAGAATCGCCTCCAGGAACAGATAGCGATCGTCGTCGCGGCGGCTGCGATCGCCGCGTTTTACCTGCTGTGCCATCAGATCAAAGCCCAGAGGCGGCAAAGTGCGCGGATAAACCCCATCGTTCATGCCCAGCAGGCAAACCACTTTGAACGGAATGGAACGCATCGGCATCAGCGTGCAGAAGTTGATTTGCCCGGCGAGGAAGCGTTGACTGATACGTTCCTGATCAAGACGCGCAGCCAGTTCGTCACGCAGAATAGTCAACGGCACCTCATCGGGGTAACGCGCCGCCAGCCCGTGTTCAAACACTTTGCTCCACTGTTGCTCAATCAGCGCCAGTGCCGCCTCGGTTTCGCCGTCCGGCTCAAAGAAGGTATCAAGCAGTTGGCGGCAAAGCGGCAGCCACTCCGGCAGAGCGCGCGCCTCGGTCAATCGTTGCCGCCAGCGGCTGAGGGAGGCCAACAGTTCGGCCAACTGCCCGGCCAGCTCCGCGACCAGCCCGCTCGATTCGTCATAAGGCAACACGCCCTGCCAATCGCCGGCATTGCTGTCCATGGCGTAGCCCAACAGCATTCGGGTAATGCCGAACTGCCAGGTATGCTGGCCGGTGGCCGGCAGATCCAGTTCACGTACGTTGTCGTCATCCAGCCCCCAGCGGACGCCGGACTCCCCAACCCAGTGGCGTAACAGGCGCAACCCTTCCTCCTGGATCGAGAAACGCGCCGCCAGCGCCGGCACTTCCAGCAGCGCCAACACCTGTTCAGAAGTAAAACGGCTCTGCGGCAGATCCAGCAGCGAGATAAACGCCTGCAGCGCCGGGTGCGCCTGACTCGCCTTGCGGTCAGAAATCGCAAACGGCAGATAGCGTTCCGGGGAAGCGTTGCCGAACACCGCCTGAATATAAGGCGTGTAGCTGTCGATATCTGCCACCATCACGATGATATCGCGCGGCGTCAGCGCAGGATCTGCCGCCAGCATGGTCAACAGCTGGTCGTGTAAAACCTCCACCTCACGCTGCGGGCTGTGGCAAGCGTGCAGGCTGATAGAACGATCCTCGGGATCGAGCCGGCGTTTGGTCGCGCTGCTCTCCAGCGTTTCCAGCGTGGTGCCGATGACGGCGCTATTTTTCAACTCCAGCATATCGTGCTGAATGGCGTGCAATAAGTTATCCGCAGGGATATCTACAAACGCAAAAATCTCCTGCGCGGATTCTATCTGCGAGAGCAAAAAGTGGTGGTCACGCCCCAACTTGCCCCATGAGGCCAACAGCGGATTGGGCAGGTCTTGCTCGCCTTCCGCATTAAACAGCGCGGCGGCGTTATCGGGATCTCTGAATAACGCATATTCCGTTTTATCCTGATAATGGCGCCGCTTGCGGCTCTGCAATTTCGCCAGGAATGATTGGCTCTGAATATCCCCCCAATAGTAGCGGCACGGATTGGTGAACATCAGGTGAATATCAATATGGCGACCCAGCGCCTGCAAGGCCTCCAGATACACCGGCGGCAGCGCCGAGATACCGCAGATAAACACCCGCGGCGGTAACCCTTCCGGGCAGCGTTCCGCCTTTTCCAGCACGCTGATAAAGCGACGATACAGGTTTGCACGATGCCATTCCTGTTGCCCCAGCTCATGGGTATATTCGACCAGCCGCGCCCACAGCGGTGCCTGCCATTGCTGGGCCTCCGCCAGCCCATCAATGCTTTCGCCGTTTTGCCAACTTTCCAGCCATTGCGGGCGATATACCAGATATTGGTCAAACAGGTCTGCCACCCGACCGGCAAGCTGATGAATTTTACGCTTGTCGCCGTCGTCGGTGAGGTAATGTTGCAGCGGGGCAAATTCCGGCCGCGTGAGAAGATCCGGCAGGAGCCACATCAGTTTCCAGGTCATGGCGTCTTTACTGAAGGCGCTCTCTTTCGGGATGCCGGGCAAAACCCGGGTGAACATGTCCCAGATGAAGGTTGCGGGCAGTGGGAAGGCGATATTGGCGGCAATGCCAAACTGTTCCGCGAGCTGCATCTGCAACCACTGCGCCATACCGGGGCTTTGCACCAGCACCACTTCCTGCTGAAAAGGATCGGCCAATGGCTCTCTGGCTATCAACGTGCTGGTCAGCGTTTTCAGCAAATCCAACTGATTGGAATGATAAACCCTAAACATGGGTGCTCCCTTAAAACATAATATCTGCCGGAGTACCGGCGGTGCAGTACCAGCGGTTCAATTCAGCCCACTGCCGCTGAGGCGTTTGTATTCTTACCGTCAGCCGTTGGCAAGCGGCATGCGGGGAGTTTTGCCGCATCTCGCGCTGCCACCCGGGCGGTAAGGGCAGCAGTTCGGCATCCGTGCGACCGGTGGCTGCAAAGACTTCCAGTTGTTGATGCGCCAACGACCAGGCTTGCCGATACTGCCACTGGCGCTGAAAAGAGTGCAACAGCACCTGATGATACTGTAACAATCCCAGCAGCGACACCGCGAACAGCAATGCGGCAATCAGCACTTCCGGCAGGCTGAACCCCTGTTGACGCCATAGCCCTGCTACGGGAGCCACCCGCGCGTTAATCCGCACAGTCCGTTTCCCGTTTTTCGGGGCAAAAATCCAGCCAACCGCCGATTTCCGCCCTTAGCTCGAAGGTCCCGCCCGTGCCATCCGGTTTGGTCAATTGATATAATCGCAACGGATCCCCTTCACTCATCACCCCGTCACCCCGCACCAGCACAATCCCCGCCTGGGCGGACAATTTGGCGCAGGCGCGCAGCTCTGCGGTTTGCTGGCACCACCAGCCGTTGGCACCTAACCGGTTACGGGGCCAGGACTGCGCCACGCCCCAGCTGAGCGCCGAAGCAGCCTGGTTGTATGCCTTCAGATAGCGCTGTTGATCGGCAGCCAGCAGCAAAGCGCTATCCAGTTGGCGGTGCTGGGCATTCAATAACATCAGCCCCATCACCAACAGCAGCATCACTGCCGCCAGCGTACTGCCGCCACGCTGCCCCGCCGCACTCATGGTAGCGAAGCCATGTTAATCGCCCAGTGCAGGCTGCGGCGTATAGCGTCATCCGCCTTCGAACGCCCGGCCAGCGACAGCATGACCCATGTTTTGCCACTGTTGCCCGCGACCGATTTGACGCTGAAAGTTTCAATGCGTACTTCGTCGTTATCCAGTAACCGCTCCCAACCCGCACCGTGACAGTGGGTTATGCCACGTTGCCCTTCCAGCGCCCCCTGCCGCAACCGGTAACCAAAATACCCGACATCTGCGCCAAGCGTCTCCCAGCGGCCGTTACGGGTGATGTCGTAAGCGACGATCACACAACTGCCCGTCGCCTCCCCGGGCGCATGGCCAATCAGTAATGCCCGCCCGCGGCAGTTACCGGCGCAGAAACCGGCGCGGCGCAGATCTTTCTCAATGCCGAACGCCAACTGCCGGAGTACCGATTCCAGCCGATAGTGCCGACCGACATCGACACTGTGCTGCCGTAACACCGGGTAGGTTTTAGCCGCTGCCAGCATAATCAGGCTGCCGAACGTCAGCGCCAGCATCACCTCCGGCAGCGTGAAACCTCGCTCTAGGGCTGGCATGCCGTAATCCCCCGGATGCTTACGTCCTCGCTGCACAGGCGTAGCCGCCCTTTGGCGGACAGCACCAATCGAAGGCTGCCGGCACCGTTGCTGAGCACGATATGCCCAGCCTGCGCGTTATTGCGTAATCCATAAAATCCCATCTCCTTTTGGGTGTGCGCTGCCAGCCTTACATCCCAGTAATGCGGGCTGAACAGGTCATCGCCGTGGCCCTCGCACCCCGAAAGTGGCTGATTACTGCCGATGCACCAGGGATCGCCGGTTTTAAACCACAGCAGCGCCGTGCGGTTACGCCAGTTGGCGTCCGCCTGCATCCGGGTGAGAAACGCCAGCAGTTGCTGAGCGGTATGTTCCAGCCGCAGGCTCTGCTGATAATGGCGCCAATGGCTGACGCCCCAGCCGGTGAGCATGCCCGCCAGGGTGATCACCACCAGCAGTTCAATCAGCGTCATGCCTCGCTGGTCTTCGGTATTGAAAATCAGGTTGTCGTTCATGGCAGTCAGTGTAATCAAGGCGGCAAAACGGGGAAGCGCGGTTTACTCAGGCTGAAGCGCTCTGCGCAACCTTTCGATGTAACGGGCAGCAAGTCAAAATAAAATGCGAAGCGGAACGCAAACAGAGCCAAGACAGAGGGAGAAAAAAGTAAGGGCGCAACCCGTGCGCCCTTGGGGATAACTTATGCGGCCAAACTCAGATGGCAACCGGCGCCTTGATGGCGGGATGCGGATCATAACCTTCGATTTCAAAGTCTTCAAAGCGATAATCGAACAACGAAGCCGGTTTGCGCTTGATCACCAGTTTCGGTAATGCACGCGGTTCGCGGGTTAGCTGCAACCGGGTCTGCTCCATATGATTGCTGTACAAATGGGTATCGCCACCGGTCCAGACAAAATCACCGACCTCGAGATCGCATTGCTGCGCCATCATATGCACCAGCAGCGCATAGCTGGCGATGTTGAACGGCAGGCCGAGGAACACGTCGCAGGAGCGCTGATACAGCTGGCAAGAGAGCTTGCCGTCCGCCACGTAGAACTGGAAGAACGCATGGCACGGTGCCAGCGCCATCTGATCCAGCTCGCCCACGTTCCAGGCTGAAACTATGATGCGGCGTGAATCCGGATCCTGTTTCAGTTGTTTCAGCACGTTGCTCAACTGGTCTATCTGACGGCCGTCCGCAGCGCCCCATGCGCGCCACTGCTTGCCGTACACCGGGCCAAGATCGCCATGCTCATCTGCCCACTCGTCCCAGATGCTGACGTTGTTTTCACGCAGATAAGCCACGTTGGTGTCGCCGTTCAGGAACCACAACAACTCATGGATGATGGAACGCAGGTGGCACTTCTTGGTGGTCACCAACGGGAAACCTTCCTGCAAATTGAAACGCATCTGGTGGCCGAAAATCGACAGCGTGCCAGTGCCGGTACGGTCGGCTTTAGGGGTGCCCTCGGCGAGCACTTTGTTCATCAAATCCAGATACTGTTTCATTTGTTCCTCACGATAGTTGTTGCTGCGGGCGACGACGATACGCCCAAATCATCATAATAATACCGGCCACCACCATCGGGACGGACAGGATCTGCCCCATGCTGACAACGCCGTCGAACAGGCCAAGCTGAGCATCCGGCTGACGGAAGGCCTCGACGATAATGCGGAATGCGCCGTAGCCAATCAGGAACAGGCCGGATACGGCCCCCATCGGCCGCGGTTTGCGGATAAACAGGTTCAGAATGATAAACAGCACTACGCCTTCCAGCAGCAGTTCATACAGCTGGGACGGGTGCCGCGGCAGCACGCCGTACTGGTTCAGCAGTGGCAACAGCTGCGGATCGGCCGCGGCAATGGCGACGTCTTCGCCGCGCGAGCCGGGGAACAGCATTGCCCAAGGCGTATCAGTGGTCACGCGGCCCCACAACTCACCATTGATAAAGTTACCCAAACGGCCGGCACCCAGGCCAAACGGGATCAGCGGAGCAATAAAATCGGAAACCTGGAAGAAGGTGCGCTTGGTACGGCGGGCGAACCAGAACATCACCAGGATCACCCCCAGCAAGCCGCCGTGGAACGACATGCCACCGTCCCAGACTTTAAACAGGTAGAGCGGATTATCCAGGAACAGCGGCAGGTTGTAGAACAGCACATAACCAACGCGGCCACCGACGAACACACCGAGGAAACCAGCATACAGCAGGTTCTCCACTTCATCCTTGGTCCAGCCGCTGCCCGGTTTGTTGGCACGGCGCACCGCCAACCACATGGCAAAAACAAAGCCAACCAGGTACATCAGGCCATACCAGTGCAGAGAAACCGGGCCGATAGAGAAAATCACCGGATCAAATTTAGGAAACGCCAGATAGCTATTGGTCATCTATCACCACAACATGTCTATTATTCTTCCCCAACCGGGGGCGGCAGGTGCCAAACGCGCTAAAACACTCTTTTTCGTTGCTTTCAACGCAGTCGAGGAGGCGGATAATAGCATAAGCTTAACCGCCTCCGGACTGGCCAACAGGGAAAAGTTCTGTAAAAAAATCAGTCAGCAGCAAGCCTTTACTTGCCGCCACGGATCAATCCGCCCATGCCGCGCCGTTCCATAAACGCCGCGACCTGGTGGCGCACTTCGGTCGTCATCTGGGCGCCCAGCACCCGCTGCGCCAGCACTTCGGCGTCAGACAGCTCAATATGCCGCAGCAGATATTTGATGCGCGCCACACTGCGCCCGTTCATGCTTAAGTTACGATAACCCATGCCCACCAACAGCAACGCGCCCATCGGATCCCCGGCCAGTTCACCGCACAGGCTCACCTGCAGCCCAACCGCGTTGGCCTGAACCACGATCAGCTTAAGCACCTGCAACATTGAAGGATGCAAACTGTCGTACAGCGCCGCAACGCGGGTATTGTTGCGGTCTACCGCCAGCAGGTATTGGGTCAGGTCATTGGTGCCAACCGAAATGAACTCAACCCGCCCGGCCAGATGGGGGATCAGGAAAATCATCGACGGCACTTCCAGCATTACGCCAAGCTTGGGTTTCGGGATTTCATATCCGAGCACCTCTTCCACTTCGCGCCCTGCGCGATCGATCAACCGCCGGGCCTCGTCGATCTCTTCCAGGCTGGTGATCATCGGCAGCAGGATGCCCAGATTGCCGGTCCCGGCATTGGCGCGCAGCATCGCACGCACCTGAATAAGGAATATTTCCGGCTGATCAAGGGTGATGCGGATACCGCGCCAGCCCAGGCAGGGATTTTCCTCGCTGATCGGCATATAAGGCAGCTGCTTATCGGCGCCGATATCCAGCGTCCGCAGCGTGACCGGTTTGTTCGGGTAAAGCTGCAACATGCCCTGATACTGCGCAACCTGCTCTTCTTCCGAAGGGAAGCCGCTTTGCAACATGAAAGGGATTTCGGTTCGGTACAAACCGACGCCATCGACTCGCCCGCCCAAGAGCTGCTCGTGTTCCGGGCTGAGGCCGGCGTTAAGCATCACCTGAACTCGCTCACCGCTTTTGAGCTGGGCCGGCTGCTCGACGTCGTCTTCCGCCAGTTTGCTTAACTCAAGTTCTTCGCTGATCAGCCGCTGGTATTCCTGCACCAGCACCGGTTCAGGGTCGACCAGCAGCTCGCCGCGATAACCGTCGACAATCAGCAGCCGCTGGCTGAGCAGCGCAGGCTGGATATCCGCGCCCATCACCGTCGGCACGCCCATCGCCCGCACCAGAATCGCCGCATGGGAGTTGGCGGCGCCATCGCGTACGACCACGCCAACCAGCCTGTCCTGCGGCATTTCAGCCAACAGGGTGGCAGTCAGTTCGTCCGCCACCAGCACGAAACGCGCCGGCCACTGAGTCGCGCCCTGGGTGGTGTCGTCGAGGTGGAATAGCAGGCGCTGGCCGAGCGCGCGCAAATCGCTGGCGCGCTCACGCATATAGGTGTCTTGCAGGCTGGCGAATTGGGCGGCAAAGACTTCGATCACCTGTTTCACCGCCCATTCCGCTACGGAACCGGCGTCAATTTCGGCAAATAGCTCGCGCTTGAGGCGGGCGTCGTTCAACAGGTGAGAGTACAGATCGAAAATCGCCGCGCTCTCTTTTTGCGAGCTGGCGGCAAAGCGCTTGCTGAAACGGCGGAATTCCGCGCCGGCTTCTTCCAGCGCCTGCGTCAGGCGTTCCCGCTCGCTCACGGTATCGAGTGTCGAGGCCTTGTAAACCTGATCGAGCGACGGCTGGCTGCTGTCCTGCCAACCTTCCGCCACCGCTACGCCGGGGGATGCCGCCAATGCTCGGATGCGGGTCTGGCGATATTGGCCAAAAATGGCGTTAAGCTGCGATTGCGAGAGGATCCCGGCCATTTGCGTAGCCAGAGTCACCATGAAGGATTCTTCGCTTTCGTCGAACTGGCGCAGCTCACGCTGCTGCACCACCAGCACTCCCAGCAGTTGGCGACGATGAATAATCGGCACGCCCAGGAAGGATCGGAAACGATCCTCCTTCACCTGAGGTATGTATTTGAAGCTGGGGTGGCTCTGCGCGTCAGCCAGGTTTATCGGCTCTGCACGGCGCCCGACCAACCCGACGATGCCTTCATCAAATGCCAGCGCGATAGCGCGCCCGCGCGGTTTTTTCAACCCGCGCGTCGCCATCAGGTAGTAGCAGCGGCGATCGTTGTCTGCCAAATATATGGAGCAGACTTCCGTATCCATCGCCAGACAGGTTTCATTGACCAAAAGATCCAGCGCATCTGTCAGACTGGCCGCCGCGGCCACCTTCTCAACAATTTCTCGCAAGCGCGTGAGCATAGTCGGCTTAACTTAACCTCTCTTCCGGCGATAGGCGGGGGGCTGCCGCTGTGTTGCCTGCTCCTGCATCGGCATCACGGTGACGGCGAATTCTTTCATCACCCGGCGGTAAACGTCGCGTTTGAACGACACCACCTGGCGTACCGGATACCAAAAACTCACCCAGCGCCAGCCGTCAAACTCCGGCGTGCTGCTGCGTTGCATATTGATATCCGCGTCATTGCACATTAGCTGCAACAAAAACCATTTCTGCTTTTGGCCGATACATACCGGCTTTGTGTCCCAACGCACCAAACGTTTTGGCAATTTATAGCGCAACCAGTTGCGGGTTGAGGCCAGGATGCGCACATCCTTTTTGCTCAGCCCCACTTCTTCGAACAGCTCACGGTACATTGCCTGTTCTGCGGTTTCGCCAGGGTTAATCCCACCTTGGGGAAACTGCCAGGAGTGTTGACCGTAACGGCGAGCCCAAAGGACCTGCCCCTGACGATTACAGATTACGATACCAACATTCGGGCGGTAGCCATCATCATCGATCACCGGACTACCTCGATAAGCTTAATTTCGCATAGATGTACTGATTGTTTCACACAAGCTACAGGCGGTAAACCACTGCTTTGCAGCGCCGTAAACCGGATAACATTGGGATAACTCACAGATAATGGCAAAGTTATAAACATGTGAGGCGATTTTACGGCGGTTTTATTCACTTTTTCTGTGGATAGGTGTGTGAAGAACTCAAGGGATAAGCTGGTACAACTCTGACGAGCCTAAAAACACCATTAAAACCAGTTCAATATTAATTCAATAAAAACAACATGATAAATTATTATCAACAGGTATAAACAGGACAGAAATGTGATCTGTGCACGGTTAGGATCTTACCCTGGCGAAAGATCCACCAACGTCGTTTTTATCCACAGATTATCCGTATGAGTTACGCACAAAACGGACAATTTCGCAAAAAAATGCCCGAGTCAAGGCTGTAAATCGAACCAGTGATCGGGAAAAATTTGGGTTATCCCATAAATCTGTGGATAAATAGGTGTAAGATCCTGTTTATTGTCGGTGGCTTCAGGTGCACAAGCGCCGGACGAAATTTGTTTCCTGCGCGACGGAAGAAAAAAAGTCATGAAAAATCATGCTTCTATTAGTCTATTCCCGCGTCTTGCCCAGCCGATGTTCGCTGTGCACAAATGCAGTACATTTTTCAACCAAATCTGACGGGCTTGTATTATGGCGTTTTTATCCCCTCTTCCCCTTCCGCCGGAAAACGAACAGCAGCTGTTTGAACGAGCACAGCAGCTTGCCGGCTTTACCCTGGGTGAACTGGCCGCGCGCGCGCAGTTGCCGATCCCCAAGGATCTGAAACGCGATAAAGGCTGGGTGGGCATGCTGCTGGAGCTGTACCTCGGCGCCATGGCGGGCAGCAAACCGGAGCAGGATTTTCCCGAACTGGGCATTGAGTTGAAAACCATCCCGATTGACGCTGCCGGCAAGCCGCTGGAGACCACCTTCGTCTGCGTAGCACCGCTTACCGGCAACAGCGGCGTTACCTGGGCCAGCAGCCATGTGCGCCATAAGCTGGCGCGGGTATTGTGGATACCGGTAGAAGGCGAGCGACAAATCCCGCTGGCGCAGCGGCACATAGGATCACCGCTGCTGTGGAGCCCGAGCGCCGCTGAAGAAGAGATGCTGCGCCGAGATTGGGAGGAACTGATGGACCTGATCGTGCTCGGCCACGTGGAGCGGATCACCGCTCGTCACGGAGAGGTACTGCAACTGCGGCCCAAGGCGGCCAACAGCAAGGCGCTGACCGAGGCCATCGGCGAACAGGGCCAGCCTATCCTCACGCTGCCGCGCGGTTTTTATCTGAAAAAAAGCTTCACCGGCGCGTTATTGGCAAGACATTTCTTAATATGATCCTCTTTGTTTAAGCCATGTTTAGCTAACAGTGTCGCCGTACCAATAAACGCGTATAATTCAGCCTTTGCTTTTTATTAAGGTGTGGCTTGGCAATGTTCGATTGGATTATGGATCCCAATGCCTGGTTAGCGTTAGGTACGCTGACCATTCTTGAGATCATTCTGGGTATTGATAATATTATTTTCCTGTCTCTGGTGGTGGCCAAACTGCCGAAGGCGCAGCAGAACAAGGCTCGCCGTATCGGTCTGGCCGGCGCTATGCTGATGCGTCTGGGGCTACTGGCGTCTATCGCCTGGGTGATTCGCCTGACCCACCCGCTGTTTACGGTGATGGACCACAGCATCTCGGCGCGCGATCTGATCCTGCTGCTCGGCGGACTGTTCCTGATCTGGAAAGCCAGTAAAGAGATCCACGAAACTATCGAAGGGTCCGATGAAGAGCACCACACCAAAGTGAACGGCTTCTTCGGCGCCATCGTGCAGATTATGTTACTGGATATCATCTTCAGCCTGGACTCGGTGATTACGGCGGTAGGCCTGTCCGATCACCTGTTTATTATGATGGCGGCGGTGGTGATTGCGGTTGGGGTCATGATGTTTGCCGCCCGGCCGATCGGCGAGTTCGTTAACCGCCATCCTTCGGTGAAAATGCTGGCGCTGGCGTTCCTGATCCTGGTGGGCTTCACCCTGATGCTGGAAAGCTTCCAGGTACATATTCCGAAAGGTTACATCTATTTTGCGATGTTCTTCTCGATGTCCGTCGAAGCGCTCAACCTGATGCGCGGCAAGAAAAACCAGGCCCCAGAGTAACCTCTACGGGAGCGTGCGAAAGCCGCTCCCGTTCGTATTTTTATCCTTTCTTCAACTCTTACGCATACTTTCTCTTACCAAGATAAGGACTTATCCGAAACACGAGGTATCCAGAGTTTGCTAATCTTGGAAGAAGGCTCTTTTCTGCATACATAATTGAGGATCGGCAGGATGAAAAAGTGGGTAATGGCAGTTTCTGCGTTGGTGATCGCCGCCGGGCTGACGGGCTGCTCCAGCGATTACGTGATGGCGACCAAAGACGGCAATATGATCCTGACTCAGGGCAAACCCGAGATCGACCAGGATACCGGCCTGATCAGCTATAAAGATGAAAAAGGCAATAACCGCCAAATCAACGGCGATCAGGTTTCACAGGTCATCGAACGTTAATCCCTCTGCTGTAATAGCCTATGGCTTTCAAGTTACAGCCAGGCGTCTAATAACTGCGTTTAATACCGCTACACCCCAAGCCTGAGACGGGTGGGGAGCATGCAGTTTAGCCGACCGTTGAGCGCATGGACGCGCGATACGAGCCTCCATGGATGGATTCACGGCCTGTCGGCGCTCTGCATGCTCCTCACCTGTAGCACTATCAGGCTCAGCTATTTAGATGTAGCTTGAAAGACGACGGGTATATCGCCTCCTCTCTTGCGCGATAGCCTTCTCCGCACGGAATCCACTTCCCCCATCTTCACGGCTTGGTTATAGTCGAGAAAGGCGATATCACCGTCTCGCAGGTGATGAGACTCCTGTTTCATCGGGTGTAAAGCCCGTAAGCGCTAACTTGAAAGGAAGACCGTTAATGCAATACCACCGTATTCCCCACAGTTCTTTAGAAGTGAGCGTGCTGGGACTGGGCACCATGACCTTTGGCGAACAGAACAGTGAAGCCGATGCCCATGCGCAACTCGACTATGCATTAGCCGCTGGCGTCAACCTGATCGATACCGCAGAAATGTATCCGGTACCGCCCCGCCCTGAAAACCAGGGGCTGACCGAACAGTACATTGGCAGTTGGATCAAGGCGCGTGGCAACCGTGAGAAAATAGTGCTGGCCAGCAAGATCGCCGGGCCGGTACGCGGTACCGACAGCAGTATCCGCCCGCAACAGGCGCTGGACCGAAAAAATATCCGCGCCGCGCTGGACGCAAGCCTGAAACGGCTGAATACCGATTATCTCGATCTTTATCAGTTGCACTGGCCACAGCGCCAAACCAACTACTTCGGCAAACTCAATTATCAATACACCGACGATAAAGCCACGGTTACCCTGTTGGAAACGCTGGAAGCGCTGACCGAGCAGGTACGCGCCGGTAAAATCCGTTATATCGGGGTATCCAATGAAACGCCGTGGGGCGTAATGCGCTATCTGCAATTGGCCGAAAAACACGAACTGCCGCGCATTGTCTCGATTCAAAACCCCTACAGCCTGCTAAACCGCAGCTTTGAGATCGCTCTGGCAGAGATCAGCCAGCACGAGGGCGTTGAACTGCTGGCCTATTCCAGCCTGGCGTTCGGTACCCTGAGCGGCAAGTATCTTAACGGCGCCAAGCCGGCCGGAGCGCGCAATACGCTGTTCACCCGCTTTAATCGCTATTCTGCGCCGCAAACGCAACTGGCGATTGCCGAATATGTAGCATTAGCCAAAAAACACGGTCTGGATCCTTCGCAGATGGCATTGGCGTTCGTGCGGCAGCAGCCGTTCGTGGCCAGCACCCTGCTGGGCGCCACCACGCTGGAACAGTTGAAAACCAACATCGACAGCTTTGATCTGGTGTTGGATGAAGACGTGTTGCAGGGGTTGGAAGAGATCCATACCCGCTTTACCATTCCCGCGCCATGAATAACTCGGGGCGCAGTTTGTTGCGCCCCGATCTCTGTCCGTTGCGGTTATTTCGCGCCGCGCTGTGAAAACCACAGCGCGGTAATCGCCAGCGCAAACACCACGCCAAAACCAATCCCCACACCGACCACCGGCACGCTCACTTTCACCGCCAGAGAGTACAGACCCAGCATGAGCAACATGGCGGTATTCTCCCCCAGGTTTTGTACCGCAATCGCATTGCCGGCACCTACCGAACGTTTTCCTCGTTCCTGCAACAACGCGTTCAACGGCACCACAAAGAAGCCCCCCAGCACGCCTATCGTCAGCAGCAACGCATAAGCATTAAACAGGGTGGTTTGCAGCGCAAAGATTGCGACCGCCACACCAATCAGGATCCCGGCCGGCATACAACGTTTCACCGTTTCCAGCGTAACAAAGCGCGCAGCCGCCCCGGCACCAATCACAATCCCTACCGCCACCATGGCATTCAGCAGCGTCGGCGTGGCGTTATCGGCGATGCCAAGCGCCACCGGCACCCACAGCACCAACAGAAAACGCAGCGTCACACCGGCGCCCCAGAACAGGCTGGTGCCAATCAATGAAAAGCGTGTCTGACCGTCACGCCACAGCACAACACATGCGTTGAAGAAGGCGCGGGTCATCGCGCGCGGCGTCCAGGAAGCCGCCGGGTGCGCCGCCGGCAGGCGTGGAATGTACAGGTTGGCGACCACCGCCGCCGCATATACCAGCGCGCAGACCGCCAACGCCGCCACAATGTGCCAGTCGGCCAGCACGCCACCGGCAACCGAGCCAATCAGGATCGCGGCAATGGTGGAGGCCTCCATCAGGCCATTGGCCTTGACCAGCTTTTCGCCGTGCGTGATTTCACCCAAAATGCCGTACTTGGCCGGGGAATAAGCGGCGGCACCCACGCCCACCAAGGTATAACCGAGGAAGGGATTAAGCCCAAAACAGATGACCAGCGCACCGGCCAGCTTCAGACCATTCGCCACCATCATCACCCGTCCCTTGGCGAAACTGTCGGCGACCTGGCCGACAAAGGGCGCCAGAATGATATAGGTGGCGACAAACGCCATCTGCAAAATCGGTTGGCTCCAGTCGGGATATAGCTGCTGCTTGATCAGCGCCAGCGTGGCAAACAGCAAAGCATTGTCGCCGAAGGCGGACAAAAACTGCGCGCAAATCACGGCAATCATGCTGCGCGAGAGCAAAGGTGAGTCGGTATTCAACGACGGGTTCATCGGGCATTCTCCGGCTGTTCGGCCATTTTACGCAAGGTTACAAAGTCCGGTTTACCACTGCCGAGCACCGGCAAGGTTTTAAGCAGACGAATATCACGCGGCACCGCCAGTTCGGGGCTTCCCAACTCACGCGCAGCACGCAGCAAGGCTTCGCGGGTGATGCCGGCGTCGGTGGTAAACATCACCAGCGCTTCCCCCTTGCTGCTGTCGCTTTTCACCGTGGCGGCATGCTGCCCTTCCGGTGCCACGCGCTGCGCCAGCAGCTCCACGCTCTCCAGCGAGACCATTTCACCGGCCAGTTTGGCAAAGCGTTTCACCCGGCCGCGAATGACGCAATAACCCTGCTCGTCCAACGTGACGATATCGCCGGTGTCGTACCAACCCGGTTGCAGATTGCCATTTTCATCTTCCGCCGCCGGCGGTTCCAGTTCTCCCGGGCGTTCCACCCGCAGATAACCTTTCATGATATTCGGGCCTCTCAACTGCAGGCGGCCACCGTTATCAATGCCCGGCACCTTCATCAGACGCGCCTCCATCTTCGGCATAATGCGGCCCACGGTGCCGACCTTCGTCGCCAGCGGAACGTTGATCGACACCACCGGCGCACATTCGGTTACGCCATAGCCTTCCAGAATGCGGATGCCGTATTTGTCCTGATAAATCTGTTTGGTGCTGTCCGCCAGTTTTTCCGCGCCGGCCACCACGTAACGCAAGCGGGCAAAATCATACGGATGGGCGAAGCGCGCGTAGTTATTGAGGAAGGTGGCGGTGCCAAACAACACGGTACAGTTGCGGTCATACACCAGTTCGGGTACCACGCGGTAATGCAACGGGCTGGGATAAAGAAAAATGCGGCTGCCGGTCATCAGCGGGGTCAGCAGCCCAACCGTCAGGCCGAACGAATGGAACAGAGGCAGCGATGACATAAAACGGTCACACGGGGTGAAATCGGCGATGGTGCGGATCTGTTCAACGTTGGCCAACAGGCTGGCGTGGGAGTGCACCACGCCTTTTGGGTTACCTTCCGAACCCGAGGTAAACAGAATCAACGCGGCATCATCCGGCTGTTGCGGCAGCATGGCGTGCGCCGGCTGGAACAGGTGACGCAGGATCCACAGCTTGTCCGCCAGGGCCAGGGTATCTTTCAGATCCTCCAGATACACCCAGTTGGCCTCCGGTACCTGCTCCGGCAAGTGGGTCAGCTTGCCCTTTTCCAGGAACTGGCGCGAAGTGACGATGGTTTTGATGGTCGCTGCGGTCATCGCGCTTTTCAAACCGTTGGAACCGGCGGTGTAGTTGAGCATCGCCGGAATACGATTACGCAGAGAGGCGCCGAAAATCGCCGCCACGGTGATGGTGGCGTTCGGCAACAACATGCCGACATGTTCACCCTCGGCAGTAAAGCGCTGCAGGATACGGCTGACGCCCAGCGCTTTTTTGATAAGCTGCTGGTAGCTGTCTTCCTTGAAGGCGATGTCTTCGATGCAGGGTTTGTTGCGACCATAGCGGTGCTGAGCCGCCAGCAGGGCGCGGAACAGGGTTTGCGGCTCGCGAGTGTCCATCCGCGCCTTCATCATAATCTGCATCAGCCGGTCACCGGCCAATGCACGACGATCGCGGGCGCGCGGCGCTTCCGGCATCGGCAGCGACGTCGGCGGTAAAATACGGATGCTGATCTGCGGGAACCAGCGGATCTTGAACACGCCGGCCATGCGGCCAAAGGGGCTGAACTCGGCGCCGTCCAGTCGCACCGGCACCAGGGTCGCACCCGATTTAGCGGCGATAAACGCGGCGCCGTCATAGACTTTCATCAGCGAACCGGTAACGGTGATACGCCCTTCAGGGAACACCACGATCGGCCGGCCCTGTTCGACCATCCGCACCAGCTGTTTGATCGCCATCGGTTTGGTCGGGTCGAGATAGACCAGATCGATATAGGGTTTCAACCAACGCATAAACCAGCGATCGCCGATGCTGGCATAGACCGCAAACACCGGTTTAATCGGTAAAAACAGCGCCAGCAAAATGCCGTCGAGGAAGGAGATATGATTGGGCGTAATCAATAGCTTAGTCTGTTCGAAGTGCCGGGCATCACCCTCAACGCGAATTCGATACAGCAGGCGGAACAGCGTGCGCAGCACGGAAAGGATCATGCCCTTCTCCCTTTAGCCAAAATGAGCGTAAACAGTTGTAGGGAAAAGAATACTATACGGCAGGCAAAAAAAAACCTACGCATCCGCGTAGGTTGGTGCAATTGAAAATGGCTTCAACATACAGAGTATGCTGATTTCTCACCAATCAATACCTCTGGGATCACCTACTCTAGAGAGATGCCGATCAAGAAACTACCGACGAATCGCAAGAGTTCTGCTCTAAATGCAACCAGCTGTAAATTTCCCGCATTTTATGGAAATAACTCAATGAAACTTAAATAATCCTGGGGTAGGAAGGAGACAAAATCGAATCCTGCGCAGGCGGGCTGGGAGGGCGTCAGGCAAAAAAAAACCTACGCATCTGCGTAGGTTGGTGCAATTAATATGGGTTCAACACACGAGTTGTTGAAACTCACCAATCAATACCTCTGGGACATTCAATTTACCCCGTTGCGTCGAAAACCAGCCAGCGGGCAATCGCAACATTAGGGCGCAAAGTGTAACCAGCGGTGTATACCCATCGCCTTTCAAGCTTCAGCGTTGTTGGCTGCACTCTTGTTAGGGTCACGGGCAGATATACGCGCCCGATTAACGTGGGCGCAGCATGCCGCGCGCCCTCCCCTGGCTGGAGATGAACAGCCCCGTCGCCTGGCGGCAATTCGGGATCCATAAGACGTAGATGTTTACCGTGCGCTTACCTCAACCAGGCAGCTCATGGCATTCGGCCCCTGAGTCAACGGCGAGGTGCCGATATCCAGCGTTAAAACGTTCGGGTTGCCGGACTGCTCCACCGCCAGGCGCTGCGCGCCAAAACCTGGGTCGAACCAGGCTCCGGTGGCCATCAGCACCACGCCGCGAGTGACGCCATCAGTGATGGCAACGCCCGCCAGGCAACTGCCGCGCGCATTGCTGACCTGCACCTCGGCCCCCTCGGCAATACCACGCGTTGCCGCATCCTCCGGGTGCATATACAGCGTCTCTCGGCCCGCCGTTTTATTGCCCTGCGCCAACGGCGCCGGATCCATCTGGCTGTGCAGACGGTCACCCGGCTGGATGGAAATCAGGTGTAGCGGCCACTCTTTGGCCTGCGGCGCGCCCAACCATTCAACCGGCGGTTGCCACTGCGGATGCGGAGCAAAATCCGCATAACGGTAACCGGCGATTTTCTCGCTGAACAACTCAATTTTGCCGCTTGGGGTTTGCAATGGATTGGCCTGCGGATCGGCACGGAAACCGTCGAAGAACACAAACTCCTTCGCCGGTGCCGGCAGCTCTACGTGGCCTTTACGCCAGAAATCCGCGAACTCCGGCCACTCGACGCCAGTACCCGCCTGCGCCTGCCCGCACTGCTGATAGATGGATTCGATCCATGCCCGTTCGCCACGGTTTTCGGTGAATTGTTCACGGTAACCGAGCCGCTCCGCCAGATCGGCGAAAATATCAAAGTCATTGCGCGCCTGATGCTGCGGCGCTATCGCCTGATGCATCGCCAGCACATAGCGATCGCGCGATGAGCCACCGATATCGTTGCGCTCCAGCGAGGTAGTGACTGGCAGCACGATGTCCGCCATCTTCGCCGCCGGCGTCCACCAGATATCCTGCACAATCACCGTATCCGGTTTTTGCCACCCTTCCACCAACCGGTTCAGCTGTTGATGGTGATGGAACGGGTTGCCGCCAGCCCAGTGAACCAGATGAATATCCGGATAATGCAGCGTTTCCCCACGGAACGAGTAAGGTTCGCCGGGTTGCAGCAACATGTCGCAGATGCGCGCTACCGGGATCGCCAGCCCGCAAGGATTGTTACCCACCGGCATCATTGGCCCCGGCGTATCCACCCGCGGGTTGCCGACGCCGTTCATTGAGCCGTGCCCAAACGAGAATCCGCCGCCCGGCAGGCCGACCTGGCCGAGCATCGCCGACAGGGCGATCATCATCCAATACGGCTGTTCGCCGCGATGGGCGCGCTGAACCGAGTAGGAACAGGTAATAAAGCTGCGTACGCCGATCAATTGCTGCGCCAGCAGGCTGATGCGCGCCGCCGGAATACCGGTGATAGCACTGGCCCATTCCGGCGTTTTCGCCACGCCGTCGTCCGTGCCGCGCAGATAATCCGCCAACTGGTCGTAACCCACACAATGGCTATAGAGGAAAGCCTCATCCTGCGCGCCCCGGCGCTGAATTTCATACGCCAGCGCCAGCATCAACGCCACGTCGGTGTTGGGGCGGATCGGGATCCATTCGGCATTCACAAACGCCGGGCAGTCATCGCGCATCGGGCTGATGTTGATCACCGGGGTGCCTTTCTGCGCCAGCTTCTGCAGCCAGGGTTTGAGCGTATGCTCCGCTGCGCCGCCGGAGGATACCTGGGCATTTTTCAACGCCAGCCCACCGAAGGCGACAAACAGTTCGCAGTGTTCGACCACGCTCGGCCAACTGGTCACGCGCCCGGTCAGCGGGGTAAAGGTGCCGATCACGTACGGCAGGAAAAACTGCGCCGCGCCCCAGCTGTAATTGCCCAGTTGGTCAACGCCACCGCCGCCGCTGAAATAAAAACGCCGCACCAGCGAGCGCGCGTGATGCAGGCGCCCGGCGGATGACCAGCCATAAGAGCCGGTAAACAGGCCTGAAGGGCCGTAACGATCGCGCACGCGGCGGTTTTCTTCCGCAACCAGATCAAGGGCGAGATCCCAGTCCACTTCCACAAAATCTTCCCGGCCACGCAGCGTACGGTCGCTACCTTCGCGTTTCTGCAACCAGGAACGGCGCACCGCCGGCTTGCGGATACGCTTGTCGGAATAGACCATTGGCGCGATGGAATCGAGCAGTGGGGAAGGATCCGGATCGTCGGCGAAAGGCTCACAGCGGATAAGCCTGCCGTCTTCAACCACGGCGGTATACGCCCCCCAGTGTGCGAGTTGCGGGTAACGTTTAATGGACATGAGGTTCTCGGGCAATCAATAGATGCACAAAAGTAACATCAGCCGACGCGCGGTTTCAAAGCACAAATTGCTCTATCACTGTACCCTGCGGCCCTAAGCGCACATTAAATCGCTCATATCTGCAACGGCCGCCACAAGTTGCGATCACCACCGCTTGCAGCCCCGGGCTTTTTCCGCAAAACTGGGGAATGTAAGCGATTACCCAGGATGTATTACAGATATGGCTACGATAAAGGATGTTGCCAGGCTGGCGGGTGTTTCCGTGGCCACGGTGTCTCGCGTGATAAACAATTCCCCGAAAGCCAGCGGAACTTCGCGCACTGCGGTGCTGGCGGCGATGGAACAACTGCAGTACCACCCTAACGCCAACGCCCGCGCGCTGGCGCAGCAATCGACCGAAACGCTTGGGCTTATCGTGTCCGACGTTTCCGACCCCTTCTTTGGTGCCATGGTCAAGGCAGTGGAACAGGTGGCCTACGCCACCCACAACTTCCTGCTGATTGGCAACGGTTACCACGAGGCTGAAAAAGAGCGTCAGGCGATTGAACAGCTGGTACGGCACCGCTGTGCCGCGCTGGTGGTTCACGCCAAAAAACTGACCGATAACGAACTGAGCGGCTGGATGCAGCAGATACCGGGCATGGTGCTGATAAACCGCACGCTGCCGGGCTTCGAGGCACGCTGCGTGGCGCTGGACGACCGTTATGGTGCCTGGTTGGCCACCCGCCATTTGATCCAGCAGGGGCATCAGCGCATTGCCATCGTCTGCTCCACCCACCAGATTTCCGACGCAGCGGACCGGTTGCAAGGCTATCTCGACGCGTTGCAGGAGCATGGCATTGCGGTGGATGAAAAACTGATAGCCTACGGTGAGCCGGACGAAATTGGCGGTGAACAGGCGATGACCGAGTTGCTCGGGCGCGGCAAGCACTTCACCGCAGTGACCTGTTATAACGACTCAATGGCCGCCGGCGCGCTCTCGGTGTTGAGCGACAACAGTGTGGACGTACCGGCCCAAATGTCATTGATCGGTTTTGATGACGTGCTGATTTCACGCTACCTGCGGCCACGCCTGACGACCATCCGCTATCCGGTGGTCGCCATGGCGACCCAGGCTGCCGAACTGGCGCTGGCGCTGGCCAACAACCAGCCTCTGCCGGAGATCACCAACATGTTCAGCCCGACGCTGGTACGGCGCCATTCGGTCGCCAGCATCAATAACGTTTACGAGCAGAATTAAACCAGTGCCCGGTGGTACAATCGCACCGGGCGGTCAGGGTAATCCAGCGCGTCGCCAATATAATGCCAGCCGTGGCGTTCGTAATAGCCGTTGAAATCGCTGTACAGATAGAGTTCACTGAAGCCGGCGCGCCGGCTGTAGTCCTGCACGTGTCGTTGCAACCTCAGGCCAAGACCGCTGCCGCGCTGGCTTTCATCCACGTACAGCGCCGCCAGCCAGGGGGTCAGATCCTGGCGACTGATCAGATCACAGCGCCACAGACCGACGGTGCCCACCAGCTTCTCCCCCTGCAACGCGATAAAGGTGATCGGTAAATCCGCTCCCCGCAGGCCGCTTTCTACCACGCTGGCGAAAAATGCCCGGCTGTTTTCGTTGCCGAACGCCCGCCATTGCCAGTCGACCACCTGTTGCAGATGCTGCGGGTAATCCGCCAAAGGCACAATGTTAATCATATTCCGCTTCCTCTCGTTGCCCGAGAGCAGTCTAGTGCCGTTCCGTCACCGCGTAAACCCGATGGCAAAAAGCCCCGCGGCCAAGGGCTAACCCTATGCTAAACTGAGCGTTATTTGCCGCAGCGGATGTTGAAAAGGGGTTAGCCACTGATGATCACCATGTTGGATGTTTCCCTTCGCGCTGGGGTATCTAAAGCCACGGTTTCACGCGTGTTAAATGGCACCGGCCAGGTGAAAAAAAGCACCCGCGACGCGGTATTCAAAGCGATGGACGAACTGGGTTACCGCCCGAACTTCCTCGCCCAGTCGCTGGCGAACAAAAGCTCCAACAGCATTGGGCTGGTGGTATCCAACTTCGACGGCCCTTATTTCGGGCGTTTGCTGCGCCAGGCCGCCAAGCTTATCGAGGCCAGCGGCAAGCACCTGATAGTCACCGATGGTCACGATACGCCGGAAGATGAACTGCAGGCAGTGCAGTTGTTGGCCGATCGCCGCTGCGACGCGATCATTCTCTATACCCGTTTCATGTCCGAATCGGCGTTAATGGCCCTGCTGGACAGCCTGCCGGTACCGATCATGGTGATCAATCGCGATTTGCCGCAGGCGCGTACGCGCTGTGTTTTCTTCGAACAGCAGCAGGCCGCCTTCCATGCGGTGGATTATCTGATTCGGCAAGGGCACCGCGAGATCGCCTGCATCACCGGCCCTATCGCCACCCCCACTGCCCAGGCGCGGCTGGCGGGTTATCAACAAGCGCTTGAGCATCACAAGATTGCCTTCGACGATGCCCGCGTGGCCTATGGCGACAGCAGCGTGCAAAGCGGCTATCAGGGCAGCCGCAACCTGCTGGCCGGCGATACCGGCTTCAGTGCACTCTTCGCCTGCAACGACGATATGGCCGTCGGTGCGATGAAAGCGTTGCATGAAGCGGGCAAGCGCCTGCCGCAGGACGTCTCGCTATTCGGTTTTGACGACGAACCCAGCGCCGCCTATTTGCAACCCGCGCTATCCACCGTTTACCTGCCGATAGACGTGATGATCGAAGCGGCTATCAGCCAGGCTTTCCGCCTGATCAATGGCGAAAACCTCCCCTCGCTTTCCCCGTTCACCGGCGAACTTCGGCTGCGTGACTCCGTGGCTCCAGGCCCCTACGCCGGTTGAGATTCTTGGGCGCAAAACGCTGTTCACAGCATCTGGCAACCCAGAGGTAACGCATATGGCCAAGCCTTTATCAAATTTGATAGATAAACTCGATCCCACCGTCGTTGCGGCAGCCCGGCAAAAGGCGGAGAAAGAAATTTTTGAATTGCGACTGGCGATGCTGCGGGAAGAACTTGCGGTGTCTCAGGTAGAACTGGCGAAACGGCTTGGCATCAGCCAGCCATCGGTCGCTAATCTGGAAAAGCGCGGTAGCGAAATCAAACTCTCTTCACTGAAACGCTACATTGAAGCCATGGGCGGCAGGCTTTCGTTAGAGGTTGAGCTGCCCAACGGCCAGCATCGGCGGATGACACTCTGAGATGGGCGCAGCGCTGCGCCCGTCGGTATCAGATGAGTTCCAGCGCAATCAACTCTTCAATGGTCTGCCGCCGGCGGATCAGCCGTGGCTCACCCTTCTCGAACAACACTTCCGGCAGCAGCGGACGGCTGTTGTAGTTTGAAGACATCGAAGCGCCATAGGCGCCGGTATCATGGAAAACCAGATAGTCGCCGACCTGCACCGGCGGCAACTCGCGGGTTTCAATGCCGCCACCGGCCTGTTGGGTGAACACGTCGCCGGATTCGCACAGCGGCCCGGCAATCACGGTGTCGCGCAACGGCTGATGCTCGGTATTGCGGCCATCGGCCGGCAGCAGAGAAATATGGTGATAGCTGCCATACATCGCCGGACGCATTAAATCGTTAAAACCGGCGTCCACCAGCACAAAGTGGCGGCTGCCCATGTCTTTCACCGCACGCACTTCGGCGACCAACACCCCGGCTTCCGCCATCAGGAAGCGACCAGGCTCGATCTCCAGGCTCACCGGGTGGCCCAAATGGGCGGCAATGCGCTCGCGTGCACTGTTCCACAGGCCAAAATAGTGTTCGGTATCAATCGCCTCTTCGCCGTATTGATAGGGGATCGACAGCCCGCCGCCGGCAGAAATCGCGCTGATATCATGACCCAGATCGATCACCTGCTGCACCATAGCGTCACACACGCGCTCCAGATGCTGGTAATCCACGCCCGAACCGATATGCATATGCACACCGATCAGCTTGAGGCCGTATTGCTGAATTTTTACCACCGCCTGCGGCAAATCGGCATACCAAATCCCGTGCTTGCTGTTCTCGCCGCCGGTATTGGTTTTCTGGCTATGGCCGTGGCCAAAGCCCGGGTTGATACGCAACCACACCGGATGACCAACGGAAACCTGGCCCAGTTGATCCAGCATATCGATCGAGCCGACGTTCACCGGGATTTTCAATTCGCTGACGCGCGCCAGCGTCGCGTGGTCCAGCACATCGGCGGTAAACACGATGTCGCTTGGCTCACCGCCCGGCTGAAAACCGGCCTGCAACGCACGCTCAATCTCGCCCAGCGAGACAGAATCCACCTTGACGCCCTGTTCGCGCATCAGGCGCAGAATATGAATATTCGAGCAGGCCTTTTGGGCAAAACGGATCACGTCAAAATGGCGCAACTGGCTGATGCGCTCGCTGATGATAGCGGCATCATAGGCCCATACCGGGCAACCAAAACGCTGAGGCAAGGCCAGCAGGTTAGCGGCATTGAGGGCAGTAGTCGTGTCGTGCAAAGCGCGTGGCATGGTGATGTTCCCGGATCAAAAATGTGGCTGAAGTAATGTCATCAATAGTGCCGCACTCTCTCTTGTGTGGAAAATATCTATTTAGCCGAAGTCTATTCATTTATGATATGGACTTGCCCGTTCATGGAGTGTGCCGATGCACGCGATTACCCTGCGCCAGATTGAAATTTTCCATGCGGTGATGACCACCGGCAATCTGACCGAGGCGGCAGCGCTGTTGCAAACCTCGCAGCCCACCGTCAGCCGCGAACTTGCCCGCTTCGAGAAGCTGATCCAGCTACAGCTGTTCGATCGGCTGCGCGGACGTTTATACCCGACGGTGCAGGGCCTGCGGCTGTTCGAAGAGGTGCAGCGCTCCTATTACGGCCTGGAACGCATCGTCAACGCCGCTGCAGGTATCCGCCAGTTCCAGCAGGCGCAGCTTTCCATTGCCTGCCTGCCGGTATTCTCGCAGTCGCTGCTGCCGGTGGTGTGCAAGCCCTTTATCGATCGCTACCCGGAAGTCAGTTTCAGCGTGATACCGCAGGAGTCGCCGTTGTTGGAAGAGTGGCTGTCGGCGCAGCGCCACGATTTGGGCCTGACGGAAAACACCCTGACCCCGGCAGGCACCGAGCGGATGACGTTGATGACGCTGAACGAGGTGTGCGTATTGCCGGCCGGGCATCCGCTGCTGGCGAAAACAGTGCTGACACCACAAGACTTCGACGGACAAAACTTTATCAGCCTGTCGAGCACCGACAGCTACCGTCAGTTGCTCGACTCGCTGTTCAATGAGGAGGGCGTTAAGCGCCGTCTGGTCATGGAAACCCACAGCGCAGCATCGGTGTGCGCCATGGTGAAAGAAGGCGTGGGGTTGTCGATAGTCAATCCGCTGACGGCGCTCGATTACGCCAACAGCGGCGTGCACGTACGGCCGTTCAGCGTTGAAGTGCCTTTTACCGTCAGCCTGATCCGGCCGCTGCACCGCCCTTCCTCGGCGCTGGTCACGGCCTTCATTCAGCATTTGCAGCAGCAGGCCGAGAATCTCCCCGCCCGCCTGGCCGCAGTGATTAAGCGCTAGCCGGCCGTTTGGCTCGGCTGAAAGTCACCAGACACAGCACCAACCCCAGCAGAGCAATCGCCGCGGCGGCCAGCGGCACGCTGGTCAGCCCCAGGCCCTGTGCAATCACCACGCCGCCTACCCAGGCACCAATGGCATTGCCCACGTTAAACGCGGCGATGTTCAGCGTGGAAACCAGGTTCGGTGCTTTTTTACCGTAGGTCACGACGTTGATCTGCAGCGCCGGCACGGCGGCAAACGCCGCAGCCGCCCACAGGAACAGGGTCATTTCCGCCGGCACCATGGAATGGCTGGTCCAACTGAACAGCGCGGCAAAGAAGGCAATCACCAGAAACGTGCAGGTCAGCGTAACCGGCAAACGCCAGTCTGCCAAACGGCCGCCGACGATGTTACCCAGCGTCAGACCGACCCCCATCAGCAACAGCGTCCAGCTCACCCCGTGCGACGAAATGCCGGTCACCTCGGTCAGTAACGGCGCGATATAGGTAAACAGCGCAAACATCGACGCGGCAAAAGCTACCGTCATCAGCAACGAAAGCCAGATGCCGCCGCCGCGCAGGGCCGCCAGCTCTTTTTTCAGATCGGTTGGCACCTCATCCTCCCCCGCCGGCAGCTTGCTGTACAACGCCAACAAGGACAGCACGCCGATGACCGCCACCGCCCAGAAAGTGGAGCGCCAGCCCAATGCCTGCCCCAGAGCGGTGCCGAGCGGCACCCCCAGTACGTTGGCCAACGTCAGGCCGGTGAACATCAGCGCCACCGCAGAAGCACGGCGATTCGGCGGTACCAGATTGGCGGCCACCACCGCGCCGATGCCGAAGAACGCGCCGTGGCACAACGCGGTGACAATGCGAGCCAGCATCAGGAAATCGTAGCTGTAACCCAGCGCGCACATGATATTGCCGAAGATAAAAATCACCATCAGCAACAGCAGCGTATTCTTGCGCGGCAGCTTCGCCGTCAGCAGCGCCATGATCGGCGCACCTATCGCCACGCCGAGGGCATAGCCGCTGATCAGCCAGCCGGCTGAAGGGATTGAGACCTGAAGATCCCCCGCCACCTCAGGCAGCAGCCCCATAATCACAAACTCGGTGGTGCCAATGGCAAATGCACTTAACGCCAGTGCAAGCAGAGAAACAGGCATGTGTAACGCTCCCAGTCGACAAAGCCCCGGCATCAGGCGCACGGGGCCGGTAAAAACTCACGGAATTGCCGGACAGCCTGACAGGCTGCCCGCGAAAAAGGGTCAGAGATGTTGCTCAATCTGTGGGTTATTTTCTTAACCCTATAATTATTAAGTCTTATTCGCTCTTTTCACGCTACAGAAATAGCACGGTGACCGACGAGAAAACCAGTGACAAAGCTACCTTTGAGCACAAAACGCCCCGATCCGCCCGCTAAACGCTTGAATGCGCTGACGATGAAAAATGTGTAAAAATGTTGCTACCCTGTTAACGATATCAGCGCAGCGTCGCCCGCCAGGCGGGATCATTGGCAAACCACTCCACCAGAAAATCCAGCATGGTTCGCAAGGTGGCAGGCATTTGGCGACGCGAGGTATAAATGCCGTAAATCCCCATCGACTGCGGCCGATAATCCGGCATCAGTTCTATCAGTTCACCGCTTACCAGCAAGGGCGCCGCCGAATAATAAGGCTGCATGGAAATGCCGGCACCCTGCACCGTCCCCGCCATCAGCACCACCGATTCGTTGGCGCTGAGGTTGCCGCTGACCGCCACCGCCGACTTCACGCCCTGAGCATCAAAATGCCACAGGCTTTTACCGAAGTAGGAATAAGTCAGGCAGTTGTGCAGCGCCAAATCCTGCGGATGGCGCGGCGTGCCGTGCGCTGCCAGATAAGCCGGGGAAGCGCACACCACCGACGCGCAGGAAGAAAGTGGTCGGGCGATCAGATTGGGATCCAGCTCATTGGTGATGCGCAGCGCCAGATCGATGCGCTCCTCCACCAGATTCACCGCCCGATTATTCATTTGCAAATCTACCGCCACCTGCGGATGACGTTTGAGGTATTGGGCCACCGCTCCCACCAGCGCGGTCTGGCCCAGCGACTGTGAACAGGTGATGCGCAGCAGACCGCGCAATTCATCGCTTTGCTCGCCTTCGACCAAATCTATCTCCCCCGCCAGCGCCAGCATCTGTCGGCAACGTTCGAGAGTGCGCTCTCCGGCGTCAGTCAGACTAAGCTTACGGGTAGTGCGGTGCAATAAACGCGCGCCGGCCCATTGCTCCATCTGCGCCAGATAGCGCGTCACCATCGCTCGCGACATTTCCAGCGTTTCCGCAGCGGCAATCATGCTGCCGCGATCAACGATAGTGATAAAAACCTCTGCTGCGGTAATGCGATCCATGATTCGTCCGATTTACGCAATGAATAATTGCTCATTATCCGGTTTTTCTAACGCTTTATGCAACCTAACATCTGTACAACAACAACCGATACCCAAAAGGACCTCTGCCCATGTTTAAGAAATCATTATTGACCCTGGCTTTCGCCGGCATCGCCACTGCAAGCACCTTCGCCACTGCGGCTGACTCCCTGACCATGGAAGTGTACAACCCGGGCGAGAAAAGCGTGTTCCCGGTTTCTTCGGAAATCATCAGCGGTAAACACGAAGTGGCGCTGATCGACGCCCAGTTCCAACGCAACGACGCCGAAGAACTGGTGAAAAAGATCAAAGCGACCGGCAAGAAGCTGACCACCGTCTACATCAGCCATTCCGATCCGGATTTCTACTTTGGTTTGGACGTGATCAAAGCGGCGTTCCCTCAGGCAAAAATCATCGCGTCACCGGACACGATCAAAGAAATCAACGCCACCAAAGACGGCAAAATGGCTTACTGGGGCCCAATCCTGAAAGACAACGCGCCTAAAGCGGTAGTGGTTCCGCAGGCATTGCAGGGTGATAGCTTCACTATCGACGGCCAGAAAGTGGAAGTGAAAGGCCTGACCGGCCCAACGCCGGAACGCACCTACGTGTGGATCCCTGAACTGAAAGCGGTAGTGGGCGGCGTCCCGGTAGCCGGTGACAATATCCACCCGTGGATCGCCGATAACCAGACCGTGGAATCCCGCGCTCACTGGCAGCAAACGCTGGAAGGCATCAAGGCGCTGAAACCGAAAGTCGTCGTCCCTGGCCACTTCCTGCCGGGCGCACTACAGACGCTGGAATCCGTGACCTTCACCCAGAACTACCTGACTACGCTGGAAGCTGAACTGCCGAAAGCCAAAGATTCTGCGGCACTGATTGCGGCAATGAAAAAGCATTACCCGAACCTGAAAGATGAATCTAGCCTGGAACTGAGCGCCAAGGTGCTGAAAGGCGAGATGAAGTGGCCGCAATAAGCGCGTCGCCAATCAAACTACATTGCCTTTGACAGGCTCAATGTTCTGCGGCGTTAAGCCGCAGAACATCACGAGGAATAAAGATGACCGGTACAACTCTGCATTACGTTTTCGATCCGCTGTGCGGCTGGTGCTATGGCGCAGCGCCATTGGTAAAGGCGGCCAAGAGCATTCCAGGGTTGACTGTCGCCCTGCACGCCGGCGGCATGATGACCGGCAATAATCGCCGCCAGATCACGGACGAATGGCGTAACTATGTGATTCCGCATGACAAGCGCATTGCGGAGCTGACCGGCCAGACCTTCGGTGAAGCTTATTTCAATGGGCTGCTGCGTGATACCACGGCAGTGATGGACTCCGAGCCGCCGATTACTGCGATTCTGGCGGCGGAAGCGCTGGGGGGACGCGGGGTGGATATGCTGCACCGCATTCAGACAGCGCATTATCAAGAAGGCCGACGCATCGCCGATACCCCGGTGCTGGAAGCCCTGGCGAAAGAGCTGGGCCTGCCCTCGGCTCCGTTCATTGCCGAGATGCGCTTTAACGCTGGCGCGCCGACCGCACAGCACATTGCGGAAAGCCGCGCGTTTCTTGCCAAAGTCCAGGGCCAGGGGTTCCCGACTTTTGCGCTGCAAGACAGCGAAGGCCAGCTACGCCAGATCCCGGCTGGCAACTATTTGGGCAACGTTGATGCCTGGAAAGCGTTGTTGAGCGGCGCGGTGAACTGGGCTTAATACCGGCTTCGGCTGCGAGATCCGCAGCCGATTATTCGACCCGGACGAAAGTGCCCTGCGCCTGCACGTTAAAACCAAATCCGCAGTCGCCCTTGGTGCGCATGTCCACCGCATCCGCAGTAAACTGCATCATCACATCACAGGCCATCCCGTCCCCCGGCTCCCGCTGACGGTATACCGCCTTGCCCCGTTCAATCGGCAACACCTCGGCGAACTCGCCCATATTCGGCCCGTAATACAGCCCCATTTGCGGCATATAATAGCCGGAATAATTAATCAGCCAGCGCTCGCCCTGAGGCTTGACCTCTACCTCGCTCCATACGCCGCGCCCGGCGTACTGCCAATAGATGCCACCCGGCCCGCTCGCCGGCGGTTGCTTCGCCAGACGTTGCTGCAGCAACTTCAGATTATGCAGGGATTTCGCATCCTTCGGCGCCAGCTCCAGATAAGCGCGCGCCTTGAGCAGTTCACCGGCATGCATCAGCGCCAGCGCCACGTTGTTATAGGCAGTGGCGATCGCCTGATCGTTCAGGCCGCAAAACTCGCTCCAGGCGGCCTGATCACGAAAAACATCGGCCGCCCGGCCATAATCGCCCCGCTGATAAGCGCTTTTCCCCAGTGCGGCGTAGCCCGCCACTTTCTGGCAATCAGCATCAATATCCGGCTCATCAATATGTGCCATCACCTGGCCGCTGGCGAGCGCACCATAGGTCAACAGCAGGGGAACCAACGCCTTCATGCCTTATCCTTTCCAGAGTGAGTAACCGGTAATTCGGCGCCAGTATAACCCTCATGCCCCCAGGCTTCACCTCTAAGGATTCACTCACAATATTTCAAACGGTTAGCCGCGTTAAAACTGCTTACATGTCACGGTTTGTTTGTTACCAGGCGGCGGCTCATGCTGATCGGAACGTAAAAAACCCGAGAACCCTATGAACAGCCCCCCTACGCAAAAACACGCCGTCTGGCAGTTGATTAAACCTTTTTGGGTTTCGGAAGAAAAATGGCAAGCCTGGTCGATGCTGATCGCCATCGTCTCCCTGTCGCTCGGTCTGGTGTATATCAGCGTGCAGATCAACCAGTGGAACCAGGTGTTCTACGACGCGCTGCAAAATAAAAATTACCCGGTGTTCAAGGCGCAGCTGTGGCGTTTCACCTATCTGGCGCTGATCTTCATCGTGCTGGCGGTGTATAAAATCTACCTGACGCAGGGCCTGCAAATGCGCTGGCGGCGCTGGATGACGGAAAAATTCATGGGTAAATGGCTGGCACATCAGGCCTATTACCATACCGAGCAACAGCAGATCGTCGATAACCCGGACCAGCGTATCGCCGAGGATCTCAACGTCCTGACCCAGTACACGCTATCGCTTTCGCTTGGGCTGCTCTCCAGTCTGGTGACGCTATTTTCCTTTGTCGCCATTCTGTGGCACGTCAGCGGGCCAATGACCTTTATGATTAGCCAACACACCCTCACCGTTCCCGGTTATATGGTGTGGTTCGCTCTGTTGTACGCCGGACTGGGTTCCCTGCTGGTCTGGTGGGTCGGCAAGCCGCTGGTTCAGCTCGGTTTTAACCAGGAGCGCTATGAGGCGAACTTCCGTTTTGGCCTGATCCGCATCCGCGAAAACAACGATGCCATCGCGCTGTATCACGGCGAACCCCGCGAGGCGCAACAGTTGGGCGACCGTTTTGATACTATTCGCGCCAACTGGTGGTCGATCATGCGCATCACCCGGCGGCTCAACATTGCCTCCAACTTTTACAGCCAGTTCGCCATTGTTTTCCCGCTGCTGGTGGCGGCGCCGCGCTATTTTTCCGGCGCCATCCAGATGGGCGGCATGATGCAGATCGCCTCCGCTTTTGGCGAGGTGCAAGGGGCGCTGTCGTGGTTTATCGACGCCTTCAGCGATCTGGCTACCTGGAAAGCCTGCGTGAACCGTCTGGCTGGCTTTAATGCCGCAGTGGATCAGGTTCACAATCAGCAACGCGGCATTCAACTGCGGCCGGAGAGTACCCAGCCGTTGGTTCTTGATAGTCTCAGCCTGCAACTGCCGGACGGCCAGAGCTTGCTGGATGCAAGCTCCATGACGCTGAAGCGCGGCGAACGCGTGCTGATCGTCGGCCCGTCGGGCTGCGGCAAGTCAACGCTATTGCGCGCCATCGCCGGTATCTGGCCGTACGGCTCCGGCACCCTTGGGCTCGATGCCGCCAGCCGCGCATTATTCCTGCCGCAACGCAGTTACATTCCGATAGGCACGTTGCGAGAAGCCCTCAGTTACCCCCACCTCGCCGCCGAATACAGCGATGAGCAACTGCTGAAAGTGCTGGAAAATTGCCGTCTGAAACATTTGCAGCGCTGGCTGGACACCAGTGCCAACTGGAGCCAACGTCTGTCGCCGGGTGAGCAGCAGCGGTTGGCGTTTGCCCGGGCCATTTTGACCCGTCCGGATATTCTGTTCCTCGACGAGGCCACCAGCGCGCTGGACGACGAAACCGAGCAACTGATGTATTGCCTGCTGATCGATGAGCTGCCGCAGGTAACGCTGGTGAGCGTGGCGCACCGCAACAGCGTGGCCAAATACCACCAGAGTTGCTGGCGCTTTAGCCGCCCGGAACAAAACGAACCGGCGCGCATGGCGCTTGGCCCGCTGCCCGTCGCCGGCTAACGGAGCGACAGTGGCCCGATAAACAAGCTTATCGTTCATCGGGCCATTGAGTCGCTTAGGTGCAGTCCCGGTTATAGACGCCAGATCCCATCAGCGTCAGTTAGACGCCCCCCTTGTCAGACCCCGAGTTCTTCCCTAAACTTGCGCACAGATATCGGCCCCCTGTCGGTACGTAAGCGTTAACGTCAATCAACGCATCATGTCTTGCAGGATTGATTGGCTGCATGCTGGTGCGAGGAATTCATGTCATACCCTGCTTTATCCCCAAAATCTGCCGCCATAAAACGCAGCCGTTTACGCCATCCCTTATTGCTGGTGGCCGGCATCATGCTGATCGCCGCCAATCTGCGCGCCGCGCTGACCAGCGTTGGCCCGTTACTGGAACAGATCCAACGACAGCTAATGTTGTCCGCCACTTCCGCCGGCTTGCTTAACTCACTGCCGTTGATACTGTTTGCCGTGCTCTCGCCGATGACGCCGGGCCTGGCCAAACGAATGGGCATCGAACGCACGCTGGGCATGGCACTGCTGCTGCTTGCGACAGGCATCGTTCTGCGCTCTCTGCCGCAAGCGGGCATGCTGTGGATAGGCAGCATAGTGATCGGCGCCGCCATCGCGTTTGCCAACGTGGTGTTGCCAACGCTGGTCAAACGCGACTTCCCCAGCCGAGCCGCCGCCATGATTGCCGGCTATGCGGCGGTGATGTCTCTGGCTGCCGCTACCGCCTCCGGCCTGGCAGTACCGTTGGCGGAACTGAAGAACCTCGGCTGGCGTTTCTCTTTGCTTTGCTGGAGCTTGCCGGCCCTGTTGGCGCTGCTTGTCTGGTTGCCGCAGTTGCGCCGCCCACCGGCTGTAACGGCCAGTGATGCGCGACAGGCCCCATTGATGCCGTTCCGCTCGCCATGGGGCAGTGCGCTCGGGTGGCAGGTAGCGCTGTTTATGGGCTTACAGTCCATCACCTTCTACACCATTATCGGTTGGTTCAGCGCCTTTGCCGCCAGCCACGGCACTTCGCCGCAACAGGCAGGTTTCGAACTGTTTATCTACCAGGTGGTGGCGATCGCCGCTAACTTTGCCATGGTATTTATTCTGCCGCGCGCACGCGATCAGCGTGCTATCGCGTTGTGCAGTTCGTCGCTGATTTTTATTGGCGTCACCGGCCTGCTGTTGCTGCCAGAAAACTCGCTGATATGGCTGATTTTTGCCGGATTGGGGGCGGGAAGTTCTTTGGTGCTGGCGCTGTCATTCTTTGGCTTGCGCAGCGAACATCAGCACCAGGCCACACAGTTGTCGGGCATGGCGCAATCGGTAGGCTATTTACTGGCGGCGCTGGGCCCAACGTTGTTCGGCCTGTTACACGACCTGACCCAGGGTTGGCAATTGCCGCTGAGTATCCTGCTGGGCCTGACCCTGCTGCAAATGCTGTTTGGCGTTCTCGCCGGGCGTAATCGCATCATCCGCTAACGTCGTGACGAGTGGATAGCGTCGGTGCAGGATCCGGGGCGTCCGCCTGCCAGAGATCGTCAATAAAATCTCGCTGTGCAGCGTTCAACTGCCAGCGAGGCGGTATCCTGGCCAGACTGCGCTCTTTGGCGCTCTTGCCGTTTTTAACGCGTTTTTTGTCCATCGACATGTTTCCTAAATCATCAGCAACCCATAAATCGCGGCGGCAACACCCAACCAAAATACCCCACAGCCGATAAACACGCACAGCCAAGCCTTACGTTTGATGCTCACTCCATCCTTGCTTATCACTCTGCGCCTCACCAATAGATTAAATTGATTGACACTGCATTATTGATACATTCAAACAATCAATAAAGTAGCCTTACACTATGGAAATTTAAATAAAACATGCTAGCAACCTACTCTGAACGACCAGAGTGACAGGAAAAAACAGTTCCACGCTTCGCGCAGGCTAATAACAACCCAATAATCAGTATTCAGGCAGTGTGCCACGATACAAACGATCAAAATCAAACCATTGGTAAATGAATTATTATTAAAACTAATGGCTGGATTTAACCGAAATTGGCGGGAGGTTTGAGGGTAAAGACAAATAAAGGAGAGGGCTTCCGCTGCGGTTTGAAGAACTGAATCCATAATTCAGGCCGCGTAGACGGCCTGAACAGAGTGAGATAAATCAGCTAATCTGCGTAACAGAGTCCTTACTGGCGCGCTCACGTTCACTGCCGGACAATTCACTGAGATGCCCGTCGCGCATTTGCAGCAGCCGATCGGCATGTTCGAAATAGTGGTCGTCATGGCTGATGGCAAATACCGTTTTACCCAACTCGCGCAGCTGCGGTAACAACTCTCGATAAAAGATGCGCCTAAATTGCGGGTCCTGATCCGCCGCCCATTCGTCCAGTAGCAGAATATCTCGCTGTTCCGCCACCGCCAGCAGCAACGCCAGGCGTTTGCGCTGCCCTTGCGACAGCTGCGGATTGGTCACTCGCAGGCCATTAAATTCCAGTTTTCCTTTCATGTTCAACCGGTTAAGCCAACGTTCCACCAGTTCGGCGTCAGGCTGTTGACCATCGGGTCCCTGCAAATGGTGGAACGGGTGAAAATCGGTAAAGATAGCGGAAAACAAACGGCGATAGTCGGGCATGCTCGCCAGGTTCTGCTCGACGCCATCCAACAGGATCTGCCCACTGACCGGTTGATATAACCCGGTCAGCAGCATCGCCAACGTGGATTTTCCGCTGCCGTTGCCGCCAATCAGAAACACCAATTCGCCGCGGCGCAATGTCAGAGAGAGTGGCCCGACGGCAAACCCGGTTTTCTGCTCCGTAGCGCCGTAATGAAATACGATGTCGCGCAGTTCCAGCGTTTCCCAGGTTTTGGCTTCAACCGCAGGAAATGCAGGCTGATAATCGGCAAGATGCAGGGCTTTGATCTTATTGAAAGCCACTTCGGCACCGATCAGCGTCGGGAAAGCCCCCACAGCCTGCAGCAATGGCGTGCGCAGAAACAACAGTGTCAGTGAATAGGTCGCCGCAACGGCGGTATTTGCCCAGCCCAGACTGTTGGCCATATAAAACACGAGACCAATAGCCCCCAGCATCATGATATTCGACCAGTTCACCGCGCTGAGATGGAAGGTATCGGCACGGATAATATGGTAACGGTAGTCTTCAGCATCCGGCTGATAGGCCTGCTGGTAGAGCGCTTTCGCGCGGTCGCGATTCAGCGCCAGCTCTTTACGCCCGTCAATGGCTGACTGGTAGTGTTGGTAAAGATGCTCTTCCGCCTCACGCACGCTGCTCAGGTGGCGATACACCCGCGAGACCAGATATCCACTGCCAATCACCGTCACCGCCACCCAGACTGCGGTCACCGCCAGCATCCGCGGTGAAAGCCAACCCAGATAGGCCGCAGACCCCAGCGTCAGTATCACCCCCTGCACCAATTCTGGCAGGCGGACAAAGGCAAGGGTGATCGTGCGGATGTCGCTGGCCAGGCTCGCCAGCAGAGAGGCACTGCCCAATTGTTCAATCCGTTCGATATCGGTATCCAGGATCCGCTTCACCAGTTGGCCGCGCAGCCGGAACACGAAATGATGACCGAGCGTGGTCAGCGCCAACTGAGATCCTAGCGTCACCGCCATCAACAGCGCCAGAATCCCGAGGAATTCCGGCAGCACGGTCAGTGGGTTGCCGGTCACCGTCATCAGCCGCAAATTTATAAAAGCAATGATGCCAATGCCCAGCGCCGCGCTGGCCATGGTCAACGCCATTACCGCCAGAAACGGCCAACGATACTGGTGGTAAACCACCCGAAGCAACTCCATGAGAAACCCTTACCCTGCCATCTTGAGATGGCAAGCATTGTAAGCGGCGAGAGAATGATATCAATAATAATTCTCATCCCTGGCCCTTCATCTGCAGAAATGTAATCCGCACAGGCAACGATAAACGGAAGGTGGAGTCTGGCATATCTGAGAAGAAAGCTTTATCGGCAGCATTAAATTATTTCAAATAAGAAGAGCCTGCAAATTAACAAAAAAAAACAAACAGCAGCATTGTTAGGGGTATAAACAAAAATATAAAATAAAAGCATTCACCGCGAACATAAAATAATATGAAACATATAAATAACCTCTCCATGTAAAAGCGCGGTCACTTTATTTTCTTTGCCGTTACTTATCATTCAATGCTTTAATAAAAAATCACAGGTGAAAATCAGCCAACAGTCAACCCCCAGGTAATTAAGATGAAGAAAAGGAAATTTCTCAGTCAGGTTGAAATTGAGCAGCTTATCTCAGCCGTTCATGAAGGTAAAAACAGTATTCGGGACCGCTGCTTGTTATTGATGTGTTTTATTCATGGTTTACGGGTCAGTGAACTACGTTCATTACGCTTACAAGATATTGATCTGACCACCAATCGGGTGCATATATTCCGATTGAAAAATGGCTTTTCAGTCCAACACCCCATACAACCCCGGGAACGTCATGCCCTGTTGAAGTGGCTTGACCAACGTTCCAGTTACCTTGAGGCGGACAGCCAGTGGCTGTTTTTATCGCGCCACGGCGGGCAAATTTCACGGCAACAGCTGTATCGATTGATGAGGATGTACGGAGAGATGGCCGGCATCAGCGTTCAGGTCCATCCTCATATGTTGCGCCACTCCTGCGGTTATGCCCTGGCCGACAGAGGTGTCGATACCCGTTTGATTCAGGATTATCTGGGTCATAAGAACATCCAGAATACGGTCATTTATACCGCCACCAACGTGGAGCGCTTCCGCATCATCAATATATAACGCCGGCATAGTCATTCAGGGGCTCACTATTTCTGAAGACGCATTAAGCGTCTTCAGGCGTACCCTATTTCATGCGTTATTCCCGACAGCGAGAGTGCTTTAGCTACTCCCCGGAAAATTTCCGGGTAATCCTGGTGTGCAGAGAAAACAATTCGCTATCATTCGTCACTTGAAGTTTACGCATCGCACTGCATTTATGCGCACTGATCGTTTTGATGCTGCGACACTGCAGATCGGCTATTTGCCGCAGGCTCATACCGTTAAACAAAGAAGCCATAACATCACTTTCGCAACGAGTCAGCTCGTGCACGACGGAAGTCTCGCGGCAGGCAGAACGAGCCAAACAGGCACCAATCTGCGGACTCAGTACTCGCTCACCGCTCAGTACCCGGTTGAAGAATTCAGCCACCAGTGGCAATGCGTCATCTCGAGCGACAATGCTGATATTAGGCTGACTCAATAACGGGCCCAGCTCTTCGGCACTTTGGCTACGGGTGTAAACCACCACTCTGAGTGTCGGCAATTGCATGCACAGGTTAAGCAGAATCTCCCGCCCCTGTACGGCAGTCTCATCCACACCGGATAACTCCGCAATCAGGACGTTAGCCTGCTGATAGACCACACTATCTGCGGCCTCCCTCATACTGGTTTCCTGCAGCACAATCTTTCCCGATTTCGAGAGTGAGCCAATAAAACTGGCCAGCCCATCAAGCATTAAGGGACAACGATCCATTAATGCGATGTGTAGAGGTTGATGACGCGAAGAATACATATTCTGCTCCTGTCTTATCTCTCCTGCCGCGTTAATGCGCTGTCAGGCGCCGTTAACGGACAAAGGACGGGCCATTCATGGCCATCCATTTTCCCTGAAGATATAACTCCCCATCATTGTGAAAACCCAGCTTCAGCATGGCATTACGTTTATGTGTACTGACGGTGCGGATATCGCGACGCATCGTCAAGGCCACGCTGGACACGCTCTTACCGGAGAACAACTCTGCCAATACATCCAGTTCACGAGTCGTCAGAGGCCGACCCGGCGTGGCTTCATGCAACTGACGTTGGCGGATCCGGTGGCTAAAGCTGCATTTTCCTGCCAATACCTGCTGTACACAGTGCGTCAAGGCGATAGCGGGCTCTTGTTTTAGCATCAATCCGCGAATACCAGAGGCAATTAACTGCCTCAATATTCTGGACTCATCCAACGCCGTGCAAACCAGTAATGCGGTTTGGGGCGAGCCCGCTTGCACCTCAGCAATCAGGCGTAAGCCATCCAGCACTGACTCTGACTTGCCACACAGCTCCATAATCAATAAACGGGGCCTGTGTTTGAGCAATACGGGCGGCAGATCGGCAAGACACCTGACGTGCTGGATCCTATCCTGGCGATAGCCGCATGATTCAATTAATTTATTACGTATTCCAAGCGCGGTGACCGGGCAAGGTTCCATAATGACTGCATCACCATTCTTTTTATCGTATGCATCATTTGAAGCTAGCGAAATACTGGGTTGACAATAGGTATTCATATCACTGCCTCCGATTTGTTATTACGGTTACTTGTCCGGTCAGTGTCACCAAATTTAGCGTTTTTTGTCGTGATAAAACTTCAACGTAAATGGCCGTTTGCTCAAAAATCCGATGCCGTGAGTTCGCCGGATAAATATCTATTCATAAATAAAAGAAATTTGCAGTACGCCATCTATGCTGCCGGGCGTTGCACCGCCATAAGTGCTGTATGCTCGGGCACGGAGATCAAATTTGGCCTCATGCGTGAATTGATTGACCAATTGAACCATGCTCTTATTATTGCCCAAATTTACACCTCTCTGATTTTGCAACTCAATCTGCACTCGGCTTGAGGTCCCGTTGTTCTTATATAAGGCACCGCTCTCCTCTGCCACCGAACCGGTAAAGGTCGCAGTCGCCGAGGTTGTGGTGGCCGGACAATTTTTCAGCGTTATGGGAAACTCGATCCATTCGCTGGCAGAGCCGGAACCAGCCAAAGTGGCGGCGGAAATAGTGTCGCCGAGGTTAACCTGGATATTACTGTTTGCCCCATCTACGATGCAGGGAGCCGCCTTAATATTGCCGGTTATTTGGAGTTTCGCCGCCACTGCGACCGCCGGAATTACCCACTGAAAAATGCCGACAAGAATCATTATCCGGCTTATTCCGCTAAAGCCATTAAACATAGCAATTTCCTTTTCTTTAAGAATCAAATGACCCGCTACCCATAAAACTTCAGTTATTCCATTTCTGCCTGGATGGTCGCAGTGGCGGTGAATACACCAGCTGCAGGTGCCTGCCCGGTGGTGTTTATCGGATACACGCTGAACCTGGTGCTCCCACTCTGACTGGGATAGAGAAAATCAACCGGCAGACGGCCGCTTTGTGGCGAAATGGGGCCGCCAAATCGGTCCTCTATCATCACCCCTATGCTATTGTTGCTGGTTCTCAGCGCCGCGGGCATATTGCTATCAACCTCTCCTCTGAATGACAGGCTGACTTTGACCCCTGAGGAAATATTGCGGCAGGCCAGGGTCAACTCTTTCTGGTGCGGGGTAAAACCCGGCGGCATCATCCCTTTAGTCCGAAAGCTGGTAGACAGGATATCGCCAAAATCCACCACTACCGTCTGTGGGCTAATCTCGCAGTTTTGCGGTACCGTCACCACCCCGCTCATTGATACGGTAGATACCGGAATCACGCTGCTCACCCCGTTGGATACCGAAACATAGGTTTCGACCAGTTGGGTGCTGGGAATGATGGTCTGACCGACAAACGGGCGCCGAAAGTACAAATGAATTCGCCCTCTGGCACCGCTGGAATAGTGCGCACTGGCGCAACTCTCATCCTGGCCCATTTCGTTTTTTAAATTTGATACATTGCTGAAGGGGGTCGGGATGTACTCATTCCTATAACCGCCTACATAGACTTCGCTGGCAACAGCCAGATACTCGTTCAACGCGTAATAAGATAAACGTCCGTCGCTATGAATCTGCGTTGGCAAGCTAGACTTGGCAGTGATATAGGAAGCAGTACGGCTTTTACATTCGCACTGCACATCATAAGTCCCGCTCAGGTTCCAGTTATTGCCCGCGGCGTTTTCAATCACCAGGCCGGCAACGTTCTGCGCCGGATTAGTCAGCGTAGGTGTAAAAGTAAACGAAAAGGGATGGGGCCCCCCCGACGGTTTACATTGACCTATAGCGGCCAGAGCCGGCTGAACGCTGAGCATAGAGGCAAATAGAACACTATATACAAGCGTTATTCGTTGATTTAATTTTACTGTTGTCATCACACGCACCTTATAAACACAGCCCCTTGACCAAGCGAATCCCACCGCTTTCAGGCTGGTTAGCCAATTGATAGCTGACCTGACACTGTTGCGCAGCGCCATTTCCCCACTTGACCTGTAGCCGACCGCTGTCAGCCAACCCAGCCAGATAAACTTGTCCGCCGTCACCGACAATACTGGCATTGCCATTCGCCCCATTAAGAGCGCTGACGGTCGCGCCAAACGGGACCGGGCTTCCGGCCCTGGTTAACAACGTCATCAGTACGCGCAAACCGACATTGGGGCTAAAACTGGCACGCACTACGGCACCGCGAGTCGGGATCACCGTTTGGCTGCTGAGAGTCATATCCACATCATCGGCAAAAGAATCGCCGTCCAATCCAACGATATTGCGGCGGTACGGCGTCAGATAGGGCACTACCGCATAACCGCGCCAATCGGTATTCACACCGGTCTGATTCAGCACGTTGACACCCGCAGCGCCGGGCGCCTGTACCAGCGCTACCGTATCGCCCAATGGCTGCGACAACGTGATGCCGTTTTGATGCACCAAAACACCGCCCTGGATCCCGTAGTTCACCTGCTGACGATAGCGATCGTAGCCATAGCCCAGGTTCAGCTCAGCCAAGGAGCCTTTATAGTCGGCTTGAATGCTGCCATTGGCGCCTCCCCCTTTTCCGGTATATCCCTGACTAAGGCTGTAGTTCAGGTTATTGCCTTCCAGTGCGCTGCCACTCAACCCAAGGTTATGGCTGGTGGGGCCATTGCGGCTGCTGTTCATGTTGTAGGTGGCGTAACTGCCCGGCAGCCATTTGTTCAGCGGGATGCTGACGTTAAAGGCCAGGATGTGATCGCGAACGTTGTTGCGTTTGCCGTTACTGTCAAAACCGTTCTGGCTGAAGGTGTAATTGAAACCGTAGCTAATGCTTTGCCAGTTGTTGTTGTAGCCAACGCTGGCCGATTGCGAACGACGGCTATCATTCCAGTAATCCTCGTTGAACAGGCTGAGTGACAGCGTTCCGCCCCCCTTCCACAGGTTCTGGCTCAATATCAATTCGGCACGGCTTTTCTTGTGGTCGTTATATTTGGCACTGTTACCGCCATAACTTTCCAACGCTTCTTGCAGGGTATAGAAGCCACGGGTGGAATAGCGATAACTGGCCAGGCTGAAGTTGGTGCCGGTTTCGATAACGTTTTTACCGTAGCGTAAACGCCATGATTGCCCTTGGTCCTTGGGCTGGGTTTCCTGTTTGGTCCAGGCTTGGGTTACGTCGGCGGACAAGGCCCCGACAGTTCCCAGGTTTTGCCCCCAGCCCAAAGCCAAGGCTTGATACTTGCTCGCGGCCTGCACGCCGCCGTATAAAGTCGCGCCCCAGGGCAGCCCATAAATGCCGGTAGCCTGACTGAAAGGCCGTTCATCGACCTCACTGCCATAAGAACGATATGTCCCACTGGTGAGGCTGTATTTGAACCGCCCCTCACGCTGCAATACCGGCACTACGGCATAAGGCACCACAAAGTTTTGCTCCTGGCCATTGGCTTCACGCACGCTCACATTCAGATCGCCGCTACCCCCGGTGGGGTAAAGATCGGTAATCTCGAACGCACCAGGCGCCACATAGCTTTGGTAGATCACATAGCCATTCTGCCGAATCACAATCTGGGCATTGCTGCGCGCAATCCCACGCACTATCGGTGAATAACCTTTCATGCTATCCGGCAGAATTTCATCTTCCGAGGCCAACTGACCGCCACGAAACTGCACGCTGTCGAAGACATCGCTAGAAGTGGTGCTATCGCCCAAGGTCAAACGGCTCTGCAATGCAATGATGTCGCGCTGCAAATAGGTATTGATCGAACGCCATGAAGAGGCGCTACCGCTGTGCTGGTTCCACACCGAATAGTTGCGCAGCCGCCAGGCACCCCAGTTAATTCCCGAGCGCAGGTTGAGATAATAGTTGTCATTGCCCTGCCCTTTGCTTTCACTCACCTGGCTGTTAGCACCCGAGAAGCTATAGTTGACCAACAGAGCCGGTACGCCGGCATCCCACTTGTCAGGGGATACGTAATCACGCGCGTTCAACTTCAGCGCGGCCTGGGGAATGCTCAAATTCAGCCGCAACTGGTTGAATAAAAAAGTGGCCTTTGCTTGTGGAATGGCCTGAGGCAGGTTGACGCAATCATCCGAGCCGGCGATCGCGGGAAGTGAACTCAACCTGACACCTAACTCGGTCAGTTTTTCAGCGCTAAGGCAGGGCTGCAGCATTTTTTTCCCTGCTGCATCCTGTTGGAGCCTGAACTCGACATCCAGGGAATCCACCTGCTGGCCATTAAGATAAAGATCGACCCGGTAACTTCCCGGTGCCTGAGTGATATTTTCCTCGAAAACTGAAAGATCCGCTCCGCGCAGCGCCGGGTTATCAATTTCCAGCAACGCAGGGTTAAAATAATCACGCGCTTGCGCCACACTCGGTGAATTCAGCAATATCGCCTGGCAGGAAAACAGACATGCCAAGATTGCTTTGGATCTTCGCAAACCAATACAATTCGGGTTATTCATCGTTTTAACTCCCTGTCCCGATCCTTCCGACCGCCGCTAAAATCAGGCAAGCCGCATCCTTCCCCCATCGTCTGTCTGGGGATAAAAGCGTTGTAAAATAATCCGTTATAACGTACTGGCGAACGTCTTTCCTGTACCTCCGTAGTCATTGATTATTTGCCAACTGAGATTTCCACCTGCGCTCCCCCCCGCAGACAGCGGGAAACTGGCGGTGGTCTGCGGCGCAACCATAGTGCTACCGGCAACGGCACTGCCGTTGAGCTTCAAATTGAAAAAGGTGAGGTAATAAGGAGACGGGTTGGTCACCCGTAAAGCGTTGCCACTGCGCTGCCATGTCAGCTTGCCGACCGCCTCTTCCAGATTGCCGGACAAGCCTTGCGGGCGATAAATCAGCTTGATGCGAGTCTTGATCGCAATTTGCAACGTGTTGTCTTTCTTTTCTACCGACGGAATGGCTTTTACGTTCAGCCAATACAGCGACTCTCTGTCTGACGGCAGATTGCCGCCCGCCCGCACTACCCGTAAAAGGTTATTTTGCCCGCCGTCCAGCCGGAAAAGTGGAGGAGTAATGATAAAAGGTGCTTTGGCACTGTCACCCTCTTGCGCATCAACCCACGATTGGATCAGGTAAGGCTCGGCGTCCGGATTGCTGATATTCAATGCAGACTCTTTTTTGGCGCCGTCATAAATCAGACGGGTCCCGCCCACCACCACCCCAGCCTGGGCCGGCACCCAAAACATCATCAGCAACGCTGCAACCAACGTGAAATATCCTGCTTTCATTCTCTTTGCGTCCTGGTCATCCATGAGTAAAGAGCCAGAGATAGCTTCCCCTGGCCCATTTAACTAACTGCCGAAAGTCAGCTAAACCCTTATTGGTAGACGACGGTAAAGTTTGCCGTCGCGTTGGCGCTACCAGTACCAACAGCTGCATAGGCGTAATAACGGGCCATAAAGTCCAGCGTGTTATCCCCTGTGGAAACCAGAGTGTAAATGCGTGAATCTACGCCCAGATTAATCACGCTGTTCTGATCATCCAGCAGCTGCACCCCCACACCGGTCGCTGCATCAGTGGCCTCCGTCAGCGTCAGTAAACCGGCCTGCCCCACGACTTTGGTACCGTCAAAACGCACCGTGGCACCAGAAACTGTTTTCGGGCAGTTTTTCAGCACCAGGCTGAACTGTTTGGCCCCTGCGGTCTTGCCCGCGGTGAATGCATCTTTGGAAACCTTACCCAAGACAACTTCCTTGTTTTTTGATGTGGTATCTACGGTACAGGACTGATCGGTAATCGAGCCCTTGAAGTTGACTACGCCATCGGCAGCGAATGCCGAAGTGGTAAATACGGACGCACTAACAACGGCTAAAGCCAGCAGATTCTTTTTCATCCTACTAATTTCCTTTTAATTAATGCAAAAAACGCATTGGTTTATTTCCGACATAACCCTATGTCACTCCTTTTTATTTAGTTCGCAAACCAAGATGTACTCTCCGACAGGGGTGATTTATTGCCGAGAGCCTATTCATCCAAACGGTTCATTTTGAACTAAAGTGACTCCTTTGGTTTTTTATGCTGATTATTTTATTTATTTTGGTTTTTTATAAACCATTAATTAGGTTAAATAAGAGTAAACAGTTAAAAACACCAGATGGTTGGGTGGGATATTTAGAGAGGTTGGAAATTAAGCAGGATTATACTTAGATCATGGCTGGCTATAATTTAAATGAATACCGCTCATCCTTTTGTTTTTAAATAAAAAAATCGAATATTTAGGAAAGAGCTGATGCGAGTGTTGACATTGGTTTTACACGTCCTTACAGTATGTTTCAGTTTAGTTCAAAGTGACTCCTTAAATATATTAACTTAAATCCTGCTTACCAAATTTCCTTGAATCTTTGCGCGTTGCTGGCGGTATAAATGACAGTATTCTGGATATTCTTATGCCCCAGGTAGTCCTGAATTAACCGGGTATCGATCCCACGATCGGCCAACGCAAATCCACAGCCGTGACGCAGCATATGAGGGTGAGCGTTTACTTCCAATTTAGCCGCTCTGCTGTAATGCCGAATCAGAGAATAAATTCGTTGACGTGACAGGCGTCCTCCCCGGTTGGAAAGGAATAACCATTCTCCATCGGCCCCACGGTGCTCTTTGCGTTTTTCCAGCCAGCGCCGCAGGCATTGCCTTTCACGCAGGTATAATGGGTGCACGGTGGAAAAACCATTCTTCAACCGATGGACATAGATATTACCGCCCTCCAGATCGATATCCGAGAGTCGCCAGCCGCCAATTTCACTGGCGCGGCAACCATGTATAAAGCACATATATATCAGGCAGTAATCACGTTCTGGATTCTTCCCCTGCAGCGTAACCTCAAGCAACCTTTCAACTTCGGAAGGCATTAGATGTTTACGATTGGACATGGTACCTCTATTACTTTGATCAGAAAAATGTGGCTGTCATTTTCCTTTTACATCACCACAATGGATACGCGGAGCGTACTCCGGTTTACGGATAGGTTCCTGCATCCTGCGCGGAGTATAGCGGATTTGATCTGACTGAACAGCTCTGGTTGAAGTTGAAAATTACCGACATGATTTATACTAAAAATGAACCGCATGCCGAGCATGTGATCCTGAGTAAGGTTAATGATTTCAACATGTACAACCTCTATTTCATTAAAAAAAAACCACTTAGAACGCCAAGGAAAGCGATTTTCATCACAATAACCGGCGAGTCGTCGCTATAAATAAAGAATATTCCTAACAATGTTTCGCGGCTGTTCCAAGCCCTGTTTTCATAGGTAACAAAAGGAACTAAGAATACTCATACAGTGCATATTGATAATTTCATCGTCTTATTTATCGATATCGAGGAATGATAATCGGGGACGGAAGAGAAGTATTAAGAAAGAACGGCCATACCTCGATGTGAAACCTGAGGCATCTTATTATCCTCTATGGGTTTCACGTTGGCCGCTCAAGCCGCATCCATGCGCTCGCGGCATTCGTACATCCCTGTACAGCACAGCCAGGCACCCAGCTACCTCATCTCAAGGAGCTTGCTCAGGTAAGTCGCTGGGGTGACAAATCTGCCCGGAGCAGATTTGAACGCTGCTTGCTGCGGCCCGGAGGAGAGTGGCCCATGGACGGGCCACGTAAATGCGTGCAGGCAACAACGCTGCGCTTGAAAGACGACGGATAGACAGTTATTGCGCGGACATATAATGACAGAGCTCTGATAATGTCAGATCCGGCTGGTCAATAAACATTTCCGCACTGAGTGATATCCCGAACTCCCGCTTGGCCAGCAGCATCAGCTCCACATAATCCAGGCTATCCAAGCCTATCTGCCGCAAAGGTATATCTGCCGACAGGGATGCCCGATCCAACTCCCTGGCCTCGTATAGCAGGGTGCAAATAGCTTCATACAAGATTGGGTACTTTTCCATCATCACTCCTGCCGATTATTAATGTCAGCCTTGCCAAACACCAATGCCGCATTAGCGCCCCCAAAACCAAAGCTGAGGTTCATTACGTGCCTCAAATCCCCGGAGCGATGCCCTTCGCTAACATAGTCAAGATCACAGGCCGGATCGGCCTCGTTCAAATGGCAAGTGCCCGGTATTACCTGTTGCTGAAGAGCCTGCAAACAGAGGATGGACTCATAGCTGCCGGAGGCGGCGATCAGATGGCCGGTATAAGATTTGGTACTGGAAAGCGGAATGCGGTATGCATCCGCTCCCAGCGCCAGTTTGATGGCTTCGGTTTCATTTAGATCGTTGAGCGGCGTTGAAGTGCCATGCGCGTTGATGTAGTCGATTTCGTGGCTGCCAAGACCCGCCTGCGCAAGAGCCTGTTGCATGGTTTTCACTCTGGCCTGCTTGTCATCCGCTGGAGCAGTAAGATCGAAGGCGTCCGAATAATTGCCGTATCCTTTGATTTCTCCCAATATCGTTGCACCGCGCGCCAGAGCAGCATCACGTTCCTCCAGGCACAGCACCGCCGCCCCTTCAGCCAACACAAAGCCGTTGCGCGCCCGGCTAAATGGGCAGCTGGCTTTGGTGATATCCTGCTGCTCATTGCTCAACACACGCAGTACATCCATATTCCATATAGCGCCATTGTTCCTCAGCGACTCGGCAGCACCGGCCAACATCATGGTTGCGCGGCCACTGCGAATAATCTCAAACGCCTCGCCAATAGCGATGCTCCCGGTTGCACAGGCAGCGGAGGGTGAACTCTGATATCCCCTGAGCAACCAACGCTGGCTGCAGATCGCCGTCGCGATATTGGGCATCGCATGAAAACCGCCGAACAATCGGCCCAGGCCTGAATGCTGATAATCGACGTTATTGACCAGGATCTCATCCTGCCCGCCCCACCCGCTGCCGATAATGGCACCGCAATCCAGCGAAGGATAAAAATGTGCCGGCCCAGTCGAGGTTGAAGAGAATGCCATGTCTATCGCTTCCGTCGCCGCCGCCAAGGCCAGCCGAGCAAAACGCGGTAATCGACGCAGGGTCGCCCGCGACATGCCTTCAAGCGGCGGCTCTTCATCCATCAACGCAAAAAAACGTGAACGGATCCCCGCAGCCGATTTGTCGTGATACCGATAGGCTAATCGGTACGCCATAATAGCCTGCCAATTTTGTTGCGCATTGGTGCCTAATGCCGTTACAGCACCATAGCCGGTTACCACAACCCGCCTCTGCAATCTTCCCTTATCCATGTTTAATTCCTTTCCCTTGATTCTGAGATGCTGTTCCCCCCAGCGCCAACCACAGTTGCATGGTGGCATTCAGATAACGGTACTGCTGCTCCGACAGCGCATTCTCACTGGACAACAGCGCATCCTGAGCATCCAGCAACGTCTGCAATGACACCGCACCGGCCTGATATTGGTTCTGCGCCAAAATAACGCCTTGCCGACTCATCGTCAGATGCTGCCGTTGGTTGTCGATTTGCCGTTGCGCTTCCAAACGTTGCTCCATAGCATTATCCACGTCCGCCAAGGCGCGATAGACAGCATCACGAAACTGGATTTCCGCCTGCTGCGCCCGCAACAGCGCTTTCTCGCTGGATAATCGCATCTTGCGCCATTCAATAAACGGCAGCGTCAGAGACATCCCCAGCGCGCGCGTCGGATCGCTGAACCATTGCCGAAAGACCCGGCTACCCGCCTCCAGCGAGGCATCCAGGCTCAGCGTCGGAAAAAAATTCAAACGAGCCAACTCGGCTCCCGCCAGAGCAGCTCGCAGCCGCCGTTCCGCAGCCTGGACATCAGGCCGTTGAGCAATCACGGCTACCGGCTGGCGTTGAACAATGGGGACACTCTCGATAGCCAGCGATTGACGCTCCCAACGCCGTGCGAACGGTGACTGGCCAAACAGCAGCGCCAGGGAATTACGCGAGTTCTCCCGTTGCCGGCGCAGGTCATGCTGCTGGTTTTCCCGTTCAAGCAACTTTTGCTCGGCCTGCAACACTTCAAACTTTCCGACGTCACCGACGGCATGGCGCGTCTTCACCTGTCGCACGGTATTTCGCGCAATCGCCACCGCAACCTGCTGCTGCCGATTTTGCTGGTTCAAATTGGCGATTTGCCAATATAAGCGAGCAGCGGTGCCAATCAGTACCAGCGCCGTATTTTTCCGGTCCAATTCAGAGGCGTCGGCCAGCCATGCAGCCTGTTCACGGGTCCGCGCCAGCTTGCCCCACAGATCCAATTCATAGCTCAGGGAGAAGGCCATCTGGTAGCTCTCCTGAGGCCGCGCTGCACCCTGCAGCGCTCTGATATTACGGCCACTCAGGTTGGCGGCCATATCCGGGGTCAGGTTGCCGTTCACCAGCCCAGCGTCTAAAAGGGCCTCGCGCCATTGCAAGCCGGCCAGTGCCAGATCTTGATTGCTTGCCAGCACGGCGTCGATCACAGCCGATAGCAGCGGATCGTTAAAATTGTCCCACCAAGCGCCACCGCTACGTAGCGCCCCAACATCCTCGTCGGCAATGCGCCATTGTGACGGCAGCAATAGCTGCCGCTGCGCCTCCCCGCCGGCAGGGCTCCCCCCGCAACCACCGATCATCAAAACAAAAACCAATGTTAAAAATTTGCTCATTCGCGCGCCAATGCCTCTACGGGCTGTAGCCGGGCGGCGGTGCGCGCCGGAAAAAAGCCAAACCCCACGCCGATCAGCGCCGAAAAACCACAGGCCAACAGCAATGGCGGCCAGGTAAATACCATGGTGACCTGCGGCGTCAACCAGGCCAGCGCCAGGCAAACCAGGGCGGAACAGGCAATGCCCATGGCGCCGCCCAAACTGCAGATGACCACCGCCTCAATCAAAAACTGGCGCATAATGTCTCTTTCTCTGGCGCCAACCGCCAAGCGAATCCCTATCTCATGGGTGCGTTCCGTTACCGACACCAGCATGATGTTCATCACGCCCACGCCGCCAACCAACAACGAAATGCCTGCGATGGCTGTAATCAGCCAGCTCATGGAGGCGGAGGCTTTCTGTAGGGTTTGCGTCATCTGGTCATCGGTCACCGTGAAAAAATCCCGCCGACCATGTTCCAAAATCAAGCGCCGCTCCACATCATCTCGGGCCTGGGTCAGAGAAAACCCTTCCCGCACACGCATCACGATCGACTCCAGCGGCATATCGCCTGATATGCGGCCAGTCAGAGAGGTGTAAGGCAACCAGGCAAGTGGCTGAGCACCGGCGTATTTAGCGCCCTTGCGTTCCGCCACGCCAATGACCCGATAAGGAACGCCCGCCAGCGGTAGCACTTCCCCGATCGGATCCCGCAAGGAGGAGAACAGCACCTGCCTAAGCTGCGTATCGATAATCACCACCGGTTCGCGTTGGTATAAGTCCTGTTGAGTAAAAGTGCTTCCGGAGATCAAACGAGTGCCCTGCGTCCGAAAATAACCGTTACCGATGCCCATTACGGGAAGCTGCACCTGCTTGCCATCCCGAACGGCCAGCACCTGAGCACTGGCTACCGGGGAAACGCTGTCGATATACGCCAATGTCGACAGCAGCGCGACATCCTGCAAGCTCAGCGAGCGTTCAAAATCCGGGCGTTTCTTTTCCCATCCCAACCCCGGGCGGATCTCCAGCGAACTGGTACCCAGCTGACTGATTTCAGTCAGGATATTTTTCCGAGTACCCTCACCGATGGCGATCGAGGAAACAACCGCAGCGATGCCGATGATGATGCCGAGCATCGACAATAACGCCCGAACCCGGTGCCCAAGCAAAGCGCGCCAGGCCATGCTGACGGCCTCCCTGAAAGCCGGCCAGAGGTGCGCCCGACGAATCGGGGCGGAAAGCGCTGGAAAATGGCCGTTAGCCGATACCCGGCGCGTGTCATTATGGCGATCGGTAACGATCTCTCCGTCGCCGATCTCAATGATCCGCTCCGCCTGCTCCGCAATCCGACGATCGTGCGTGACGATGACGATGGTATGCCCGGCAGCGTGCAACGCATGCAGAATGCCCATTAACTCCTGGCCGCTGACACTGTCCAACGCACCGGTAGGCTCATCGGCCAGGATGATTTCCGCACCGTTCATCAGGGCGCGAGCAATACTTACCCGCTGCTGCTGCCCGCCTGACAGCTGGGCCGGGCGGTGCCGGCCATGCTGGGACAACCCTAGACGCGCCAGCAGACACTGCGCTCGCAGGCGGCGCTCAGCAGCAGGCATAGCGGTATACAACGCCGGGATCGCCACATTTTCACTGGCCGTCAGGTACGGCATCAGGTGATAGCGTTGAAAAATAAAACCGACATGGCGGCTGCGCAGTTGCGCCAACCGCTCACCGTCCGCCTGCTGAATCGCCACATCGTTGATGCGGACTACGCCTTGAGAGGGTTTATCGAGACAGCCGATGATGTTCATCAGTGTCGATTTTCCGGATCCGGAGGCACCGACAATAGCCACCATTTCACCACGCTGAATGCACAGCGAGATGTGTTTCAATATCCTTACCCTTTGCTCGCCGGCGTTGAAGTCTCGGGAAACATTTTCCAAAACGATCACTGGCGTGGCCTTAGCGGTCATGATCTTCCTCTGTGTCATTCTGCGGTGCCATTAGCACCCACTCACCTTCCTCCAGCCCTGCCAGAACCTCGGCGTAGCGGCGATCGCTAATGCCTGTCCGCACCTGGCGCGACACAATCTGTTCCCCCTGGCGCACCCGTACCTGATATTGGCCCACGCCCTGCGGTGCACCGAGCGCAGCCATCGGTACCCGCAGCACGTCCGTCGCCCGGTCGGTAACAATGAACACCTGCGCCGTCATCGAGGTACGCAACCGGCGCTCGCCGTTAGCGACGGCAAAAACGCCGTTGTAGTACACCGCCGACGACTGCTGGCTCAGATTTCTGCTCATCGGATCGGCCTCCAGTGCCTCGGACGGCGCTTGCTGTATCGTCCCCATCACGCCGTCATAGCGCCATTTGGGATCGGCGGCAGCGTAGAACCACAGCGGTTGCCCCACCTGCACTTTCAGGATGTCGTTTTCTGATATCCGGGTATGCACCATCATGGTATCCACGTTGGCCAGTACCAGCAGGGTCGGCGCACTCTGCGAAGAGACAATGGTTTGCCCTTCCTGAGTAACAATGCCCAACACTTCACCGCCAATGGGTGCAACAATACGGGTAAAGGCCAGGTTAGCTCTGGCGGTTTCCAACGCCATTTCCGCCTGAACGATTTGCGCCTCATTCACCTTCAGTTGCGCCAGTTGGGCATCCCGCTGCGCCCGAGCCTTCTCCAAATCGCTGAGCACGCCGGCACTATCTCGTCGCAGTACCCTCTGGCGTGTGAGTTCCAGTTGGTATTGCGTCAACAACGCCTCATTCATCAGTTTCTGCGCCTGCGCGCTTTGCAACTCAGCCTGTGATTTGCGCAGTTCGTTTTTCTGCAAGGTCGGATCTATTTCAGCCAACAGTTGCCCCTGGCTCACTCGATCGCCCTGTTTGACATACAGCTTTTTCAACTGCCCGTTGACCTGCGCGCCCACATTGACCTGCAGAGCCGGTTTAAGAATGCCTGTGGCCAAAACGTTTTTCTCGATGTCGCCGCGGCCGATGCGCACCGAATTCGACGGCTCCATTGCGCCCGGACGGTTCAGCAGCGCCAAACTTCCGGCGATCGACAACACAATGGCAAACAGCACCACCAGGCCGAAAAGCACTTTTTTCCTTATCATGTCACTCAACCGCCGTATGACGTCTCACCGTTGTGTGAGGAAAAGCTGCGGTTTCCAACCGACCTTCCGCCATGTGTAAAACCCGATCAAACAGCGGCAGCAGCCTCTGGTTATGGGTAACGGTTATCAGTGTCTTACGGTGTTCCCGACAGTGGGCCAATAACGTCGCTATTACCTTACCCGCAGTGTCTTCATCCAGATTCGCCGTCGGCTCATCCAGCACCAGTACCGGGCAATCGCTGTACATGGCGCGCGCTAGCAACAGGCGCTGGCGCTGCCCCAACGACAAGCCGGCGTGACTTTCCCGTACCAGCGCATTCACCCCTCCCGGCAACTTCGCCACCGCGTCGGCCAGGCCCAGTCCACGCAGCGCCTTTTCTACCCTCGCCTGTTGCCCCGGCATCGGCGACGCAAACAGCGTGATATTCTGTAATACCGAGGCATTGAACAAAATATCCTCCTGGCTTTGCAGGAAAAACACCCCCTGGGCCGCACTGCCGTCGATCGTTTGACCGTCGAGTTCCAGCACACCGTGTTGAGGCACCAGCAGACAGGCCATTACCTTCAGCAGGGTACTCTTGCCGGCGCCGGAACCGCCGGTAATAGCGATGCACTGCCCGCGTATCAGGGACAGCGACAGATCCCGCAAAATCGGCTGGCCGGCATCGTAAGCAAACGTCACCGAGCGGTAGCACAAGCGAGCATTGAAGCCAGACACCCGACCGCCGCGTTGCCCGCTAGCAGAAGACAACGCGGGGAACAGGTCCCGCGCGCGTTCGTCAATGACATGCAGTTGGTTTTTATGCAGGACGGAGAAAAAGATCTTGCTGGTATAAGAAGTGAAAATTTCACGGATAAAACTGTAGGCGAAGAATGCGCCCAGACTGAGCTCACCGCTCTTCAATAATGGCAACGCCAGCAGCATGAAAAACACCATCTCCAGGCTGGCGATCAACTGGTAAACGCTGCCCTTCACCTGCTCATAGATTTTTTGTTGTTGCAGGCAGTTAAACAATGAGAGAGCGTGGGCGGCGAAGCCCTGCTGCCGCTGGCCGGTAAGGCCGGCAGATTTGATGGTTGAAAACCCTTGGATGGTCTCCAGAATAAAGTCATTTTGCGCAGCGCCTTTCGCCTGCAACTGCTGGGTATAGTAGCGGTCCTGATAAATGGCCCATACGCTGACTGCCCCCATCAGGAGCATGCCGCTCACCGGCACCAGGGCCAGCATCGGGCTCAGATAACACATCGCCACCAACGCGATCGCACCGATAATCCAGTCGGTGCGCAGGCTGTTATCCAACTCTATCTTTTGCCCGGCGGCCATTTGCCAACTGGTGAAACGGCTGAAGATCTCACCCGGCGCACGTTTATTGAAGAAATTCAGCGAATTATCAAGCAAACGGGAAAAGCCGGCTGCACTGTGCAGCAAAACAAAGTTCTTGATAAAACGTTCGGTAATCATGCGAACGGCCAACGCCAGGGCGGTCGAGACTACAAATGCCAACAGGTAATAGAAGTAAGGAAAACCCGCCTCCCCCGCAGTCGAGAATACCTGGTTAATCGCGCTGCCCACCATCACCGGCATAATGAATAACGTCAACGAGATAAAAAATGTCATGGCCGCCAGGCGATAAATACCGGCAAGGGCGGCGGTATCTTTCATGCTCAGGCTGGCGAACGCGCGCCAACGCCCGTTGCGCTTCTTTCCTGCGGGCATAGGGGATGTAGAGGAACCTTCGCGATCCAACACCAACGCATAGCCGCTAATTTCTGCTTTCAACGCGCCAAACGGCAACAGCTGTTGGCCGAACGCCGGGTTCATTACACAGACGTAGTTCCCTTTACGATAGGCCAACAGAACATAATGGCCCGCGCCGTAGTGCAAAATCGCCGGCAAAGGCAGAGCGGCGAGATCTTGATGTTCAAACGCCACCGGATAAGCCGGCAGCGCCAATTCTGACAGTATGGCGCACAGCGTCGCCAGCGAAGTGCCGTGCTGCGACGCCGGATAACGATCCCGCAGCTCCGCCAAAGACGTGTCGATCCCTTGAGTTTCCGCCAGCATGGCGATACAGGCCAATCCGCATTCATTGATTTCGCTTTGAAAGACCGGCGTTGGAATAATGTGTTCCATGCTTTTTTACATCCCTGACTTATTCATTAATAAAAAACAATGAATGCGAATGCCATAACAGCCACTCATCCGCATGCCGAACCATTGTCCTTTCCACTATCCCTGGCAGGACATGACCGATATTTTCTGCAGCAACCGGTTCATCGATATGAATGCGGATCCCTCCGTCGTAAGAGAGTGAGTAAAACACCACCTGAGCCTGTAACGCGCGCGACAACCGGGCAATGCCGCTGTGCAAATGCGCCGGGCGATTGAACAAACGGCAGGCCTGCTTGGCCGAGAGATCCTTATTGCTGTTCAGCGTGTAATCCGGTGTGATATCCGGGAACAAAATAATATTGCGGCGATGTTCTGCGGCTTCCAGCATCGCCTGCGCCAACTTGCCGGCAATCCGCCGTTGATCGTCGTGTATGGAACAAAGGTCAACATTCTGTTGCCACTTTGGAGCCTGTCGCAGAGACTCCTGCGCCTCGCCCGAGACAATCACCGTGGCCAGCCCCGGATACACCCCAGCCCCCACCAGCGTGGCCAACACGTCGGAAACCGTATGCATCGGCGCCAGGATCACCGGAACTCCAGACCGGTGCAAAGGTTCCACCACCCGGTTAAGCTGGGCGGAACACTGTGCTAATTGGCCCAAAAGCTCGGCGTTATGTGCGTAAACCGCGGCAAAATCCAACAACCGCCGCCGCTGCATCAGCCATGAAAAATCCAGTTCACCCATGCGCCCCAGTAAACTGCGATAATTCGCCATGGCCACCGCGCTCCGGTTGCGCTGCCCAGACGGCAACAGTGACCGGCAATGCAGCCGATGCCGGAGCCCCAAATAAAGGCGGTAATCCATACGCCGCAGCATGGCGCACACCAGCAGATCCCTGAGACCGACGAGCTTTGTGGTATAGCGAACTATGCCGTCGAGGCCATTTTTCCATGCCAGATAGACCCATACGGAAAAGAAACGCATCAGGGCTCCAGCGGCTTATCATGCTGCAAGAGAGACAGTAACTGCTCGCTGAAGGCTGGGAAGTCGCGGTCCTGCACCACCAGCCATTTCCTGTTGACGATAAAGCTCGGGGTAGCATTGACCTGGTAATAGCGGCTTACCGACGACATATACGCCAGCAGTTCTTTCACCGGTGCAGAAGCACTGGCCCTATCGTATGCCGCTTCATCAATGCCGTTAGCCTTCAGCCAACCGATAAGGTGCTGCCTATCCGCCAAATTAATCTTTTCTTTTATGATTGCCTGATAGGCGGCCGGACGATGCCGCGCTTCGATCCCCATGACCGTCAGCGTGGCAAACAGTGGCGCAAACGCCGCCATACCGCTTTGATCGTCGTCATTGAGGTGCAGCCGTATCAAACGGGTCCCTGCGGGCAGATTTCTTTCCAACTCGGCGATATTGCTTTCATTTATCTCGCAATAATGGCAGGCGTAAGAAAACACTTCGACAATAGCATTAACCTCTGATATTGGGCTGCCATTCACCTTCTCCGGCGCAATAGCCCTCACGCCCTCACCTTCGGGTTGATTGATAACGTAAACGTGGAAATATGCCGAAGTCATAATGGCTGTGATGGCAATAATAAAAAATGTATAGCTAACAAATAACAACGGACGTTTATACATGGGGCGCATCCTGCGAACGAACCAATATTCAAACCTGCCAGGTGAACATTTATTATGGAAATTCAACACCCTGAGGAACGGTAATATTATGCTATCGATAAAACGCCGGCAGGACCAAGGCGGGGTGGCACAGAAACCACCCCGCTTGATAACCCTTAACCTAAATGCAGGCGTTCAGCCCATTTGGATTAATTAGGTACGCTGGTACCACAGCTGGCCGAAGGCGCCGGACGGTAGGTTTTTTTCACTCCGCCGAATTTATCTGCGCAGGTTGTTACCAGGTTGCAGGTCCGGTTATTGCCGCTTCCCACCCACTCGAAATTTTTGGTGCAAACGAAAGTACCACCAACGATTTTTTCCGCTTCAGACAGATTGATCTTTTTCATTACAATATCCTTATTTATATTAAAATTAGAAATACACTACGTTATTGCTTTTCACTTCAGGCAAAAAACAATTCTGAAAAACTATTGCAGGGACAATTGACTAACTATGAAACCAAGTCGCAAAAATAATAGCCTTCTCAAACTGGTAGATCAATACAATTATTTACATTCAGCCATAGCGTTACTTTACCCGCTAAGTATTATTGATAAGATAACTCTATTAAAAATGACATAAAAAATAAGAAAATAAAGAAATCCCAGTAAAAATGGGAAGGTAACGGAAAGGATAATTCTCAAATAAAAAACCATTTAAATAAGAAATAATCAGGTCTGACCAGATGATAGAGCCGGTAAGCGGCGATGAAAAGATTGCTTCCTGACGAGCCGGATTTACACTGGTGTATCAAATCGGTCTCTGCGATGACAGGATGCCAATGCTAGCCACACACGAATACGCCAATGACCTGATTCTATTTACCCTGATTGTTGACTGCGGCTCATTCAGCAAAGCCGCCGAAACCGCCGGCGTGACCAGCTCAGTGGTCAGCAAACGCATCGGTCGTTTGGAAAAGTCCCTCGGCGCGCGCTTGCTGTACCGTACTACCCGAAGTCTGACGCTCACGGAAAGCGGCCTGGCGCTCTACCAGCAGGCCAAAGACATCGGCATGAAAGTTCAGGATGCGCTATACGCCGTCAGTGAAAAAAGTGAAGAGCTGACCGGCACTGTCCGTATGTCGGTGCCAACCATTTCCGGGGAACTGTTGCTCAGCGAAAGCGTGGCGGAGTTCTGTGCGCAACATCCAAACCTGAAGGTAGAAATGCGGCTGGAAAACCGCTTTGTCGATTTGGTCGAGGAAGGCGTAGATCTGGCGATCCGTACCGGTACCCTGCCCGACTCCAGCCTTATCGCACGCCCAATTCTGGACTCCCGCTGGGTGATCGTCTGCTCGCCTGGCTATCTTGAGCGCCATCCTCAGCCCCTGTCGGCCGCTGATCTGCTTGAGCATAATTGCCTGACGTATACCTATCAGGAAAGCGGTACCGATAACTGGCTAATGAAGCAACCGGGCGGCAACGACATTTACGAACTGCAGGTCAACGGCAACCTGTCCGCCAATAACGCCCGCGCGATCCGCAAAGCGGTCATCGGTGGCTATGGCATAGCCATGGTGCCGCGCTGCATGGTGTACGAGGATTTGCAGGACGGTAAACTGGTGGAAATTTTAGCCGGCCATTGCGCAAAAGTATTAGGCGTTTACGCGGTCTATCCCTACACCCGCAATTTGCCGTTAAAAACCCGCCTGCTGATCGAACATATCATTACGTCCTACCAAAATATCCGCCACTTTTTTTGAAACGGCTCACATTATCGGCATTTAACTTTCACCGTCGGTAACAGGGATTAGAGCACTTTCAGACATAAACTGTGGCAAATTCACGTCTAATGAATGCAGCTGCGTATTCCCATAAAATATAACCAACTGATTAAAAACATCTTTAATTAGAGATTTCATTACCCCAACCCCCTTGTTTCTTACCCTTGCCAGGCCGGCCAAAAATCCGGCCTAGAACCCCGTTACCTATTGCGCTTAGAATAAACACAGCATAATTATTAACACTTTCGCTACATTTTAGGTCGACATTACCCCCGCACGCCGTAATCAGCGGCCTCCATCGCAGAGAGTAAAAACATGATTATTTCCGCGTCAACCGATTACCGGGCCGCTGCACAGGCCAAGCTTCCCCCTTTTCTGTTCCACTATATTGACGGAGGGGCTTACGCCGAACATACGCTACGGCGTAATACCGAGGATCTGGCCGACATCGCCCTGCGCCAGCGCGTGCTGCGCAATATGTCGGATCTTAGTCTGGAAACCCGCCTGTTCGGCGAAAAACTGGCGATGCCGGTGATACTGGGGCCCGTCGGGTTAACCGGCATGTACGCCCGTCGCGGTGAGGTACAGGCCGCCCGAGCTGCGGCGCAGAAGGGCATTCCCTTCACTCTCTCCACCGTGTCGGTCTGCCCAATCGAAGAAGTGGCGCCGGCTATCGATCGGCCGATGTGGTTCCAGCTATACGTCCTGAAGGACCGTGGCTTTATGCGCAACGCGCTGGAGCGTGCCAAAGCCGCCGGCGTGAAAACGCTGGTGTTCACCGTCGATATGCCGGTGCCAGGCGCGCGCTACCGTGACGCCCATTCTGGTATGAGCGGCCCTAACGCCGCCCTGCGCCGCATGTTGCAGGCATTTACTCATCCGCAATGGGCCTGGGATGTCGGCCTGCGCGGCAAGCCGCACGATCTGGGCAACGTATCGGCCTATCGCGGCCAACCCACCAGCCTGGAGGATTACATTGGCTGGCTGGGGACGAACTTCGATCCCTCCATCTCCTGGAAAGATTTGGAATGGATCCGCGAATTCTGGGAGGGACCGATGATCATCAAAGGCATTCTCGATCCGGAAGATGCCAAAGATGCGGTGCGTTTCGGCGCAGATGGCATTATCGTTTCCAACCACGGTGGCCGCCAGTTGGACGGCGTGCTATCGACCGCCCGCGCGCTGCCGGCGATCGCCGATGCGGTAAAAGGGGAGATTACCCTGCTGGCCGACTCCGGGATCCGCAGCGGTCTGGATGTAGTGCGCATGATCGCGCTGGGCGCCGACAGCGTGTTGCTGGGGCGCGCCTTCGTCTATGCGCTGGCCGCCGCCGGCGGTGCCGGCGTCAGTAATCTGCTGGAACTGATCGACAAGGAAATGCGCGTCGCCATGACGCTCACCGGCGCGAAAACCATCGCGGATATCGGCGCCGGATCGCTGGTCGCCGGGCGCTGAATCACGGCGGTGCCCCCTTAAGGATCAGCGCCGAAGCTCATCTTGTCGATGAAAGCTACGTATTATCATGTCGTCACCGGCTTCATGGCGTAGCGATGCAGATCCTTATGCAGACTGACCATATACAGCACGATCACCGCCGAGAACGGCAGGCCGCACAGCACTACGGCGGTCTGCATCGCACTGAAGCTGCCTGCATACAACAGGCCAATGCACACCACGGTGGTCACCGCGGCCCAGAAAATGCGCAGCCAGGCCGGCGCATCATCCTGCGCCGAGCCGCCTTGGCAAGACAGGTTGGCGATCATCAGCGTGCCGGAATCGACCGGCGTCAGGAAAAGTACAAAGCTGATCAACACGGTGAAACCGGCGGCGAGTTGGGTATAAGGCAGGTATTCGAACAGCTTGAACACCGCCATCGGCGGATCGCTCACCGCCACCTGGCCGAGGATCGCCTGCCCGCCTTCCAGCACCAGACTGATAGCGGTGTTACCGAAGATCGACAGCCACGCCAGGGTAAAGCCCAGCGGGATCAGCAACACGCCGAAGATCAATTCACGGATAGTGCGCCCTTTGGAGATGCGCGCGATAAACAGGCCGACAAACGGCGCCCACGCCACCCACCAGGCCCAGTAGAACAGCGTCCAGGCGCCCTGCCACTGGCGCGCCTTGCCGTACAGGTACATGTCAAAGCTTCTGCTGACAATCGAGGTCAGATAGTCCCCCACGTTCTGCAACATGCCGTTGACCAGGTTTAGCGTCGGGCCGGCCAGAAACACGAACAGCAGCAGCAGGCACAAAAAGCCGACGTTGATATTGGACAGTATCGCGATGCCCTTTTCTACGCCGGTTACCGCCGCCAGCGTGGCCACCACCATCATCACCACGATCAGCACCAACAACACGCCGTTGCTTTGCGGAATATCGAACAGGTAAAACAGCCCGGAGTTAACCAGTAAGGCACCGATCCCCAGATTGGTCACCATCGAGATCACCGTGACCAAAATGCCGAAGCTGTCCACCAGATGGCCGATACCACCGTGAATGCGCTCGCCGAAAATCGGATACAGCGCCGAGCGCAACGCCAGCGGCAGGCCGCGACAATAGGCGAAATACGCCAACGCGGTGGCGATCAGCGCATACAGCGCCCAGCCGTGCAACCCCCAGTGCAGAAAAGTGAGCGCCATTGCCTGACGCGCGGCCTGCACGCTGCCACCGCTGCCTTCCGGCGGCGACAGGAAGTGATCCAGCGGCTCGTAAGCACCGTAATAAACCAGCGCAATGCCGATACCCGATGAAAACAGCATCGCCACCCAAGAGGGATAACTGAACTGCGGTTGCTCGTCGTCCGGCCCAAGGCGGATATGGCCGAAGCGCGACAACGCCAGCCAAAAAACAAACGCCATACAGGCAACCATCAATAACATGTAGTACCAGCCGAACGCATCGGCTACCCAGCTCTGAGCCAGGTTAAGCCACTGCTTGCTGCCGGCCGGGAACAGCACGATCAATACGCCCAGCAGCAGGATCACCGCCGCCGAGCTGAAAAATACCGGTGCATTTAACCTAATCGGTTGTTCACCGTGCGATGGGAGACTATTCACTGTCATTGGCAGGGTTCCATGATGCAAAAGACAGACGATTTAAATGAAACTTTTAATTAACATTTAATCGCCATTTATTTGACATTTTTGCAGCATATAGAGTATTGATTGACCATTCAATCAATCAAATTAAAACTGTGATTTGCCTATCAGTCGGGGAAAAAATGTACCGTAAAGACATTCCGGAGCAGCGTAAGGAGCAGTTGATTCATGCCGCCTTCGCTGCCATTAACGTCGTCGGCCTGGCCGGCGTCACTCTGTCGCAGGTGGCAAAAGAAGCGGGGCTGTCTACCGGTATCGTCAGCCACTACTTTGGCGATAAAGAGGGATTACTGAGCGCCACCATGCGCAAGATCTTGCGCGATCTGCGCGACGCGGTCGCCGAGTGCCGCAGCCAGGCGGCCGCCGACAGCCAATCACAGCTATTTGCCATTATTCAGGGTAACTTTCATCCCAGCCAAACCAATGCGATCTCGATGCGCGCCTGGCTCGATTTCTGGGCGGCCAGCATGCACCAGCCGCCGCTGCGCCGCTTGCAGCGCGCCAACGATCGCCGGCTCTATTCCAATATCTGCAGCCAGTTCCGCCGTGAACTGCCGCAACAACAGGCGCGCGATGCCGCTCGCGGGCTGGCGGCGATGATCGATGGATTGTGGCTACGTGGCAGCCTGGCCGGTGGCGAAGCGGATCTCAGGCAGGACTGTCGCATTGCCTGCGACTATGTGGTGCACATCCTGAACGAAGGTCAGCCGGCGGAAAACCCTTCGGCAAAAGCGCCGCGCAAGTAGCTGCTGAACTCCGTTACCGCACGCGACACCTGCGGTGCATAGGGCCGCACTACGTAAAGACTGTCGGCAAAGGCGCCAATCGGGTGCCAGGCCGGCAGTACTTCAATCAACCGCCCGTCCGCCAGCGCCTGCTGCGCGCTGAAATCCGGTAGCAGAGCAATGCCCAGCCCTTCCGCCGCCGCATCGCGTATCGATTCGCTGTTGTTAGTGGCAAACGGGCCGCTGACCGGCACGCGAACCTTGTCCACTTTCCCCTCAGGCGAGTGTCTGGCGACAAAACTCCAGCCTGGCTGCTCACTCCCCCGCGGATAGTAAAGGCACTGATGCCGTTGCAGCTCGGCGGGGGATGCCGGCATGCCGTGCCGTTTAATATAGTCCGCCGACGCCACCGCCAGCGTTTCCGTCGGGCACAGCCGCCAGGCGACGTGCGTATCCGGCAGGTTATCGCTATGGCGGATCGCCAGATCGAAACCTTCGGTGGTTAACGATACCAGCCGGTCCGACACCTCGAGCTGTACCCGCACCTCCGGGTTGGCGCGCAGAAAGCCGGTGATCCGTGGTACCAACTGCTGGCGGGCAAACGCCACCGGCGCCGTTACCCGCACCGAACCGCGCAACGGCCCGGTGGAGTCGCAGATGCCGGAGAAACTCTGTTTAATCTGCGCGAAAGGCTGACGCAGTTCCTCTACCAACCTCAGCCCGGCATCGGTCAGCCGGACGCTGCGGGTTGTACGCTGCACCAGCGGTACCCCGGCCAGCATTTCGATCTCTTTTATTTTCTGGCTCATGGCCGCTTTACTGACGTCCAGCCGCTCCGCTGCACGGGTGAAACTGCCCTGTTCGGCCAGTACGGTAAACCAGTGCAAATGGGTCCACAGGGTGTCTATTTTTGGATTTTTCATCGCCAACTGTTCATTTATATAAACAATGAGTTCAAGTATAGCGCTTCTTCCCCTGCTGCGGCTTGGCTAAGATGGGTTATCGGAAGCGATGCAAAAACGCTGCCCTACGCATCTGAAATTTTTTTAACTCATTGACAGGATTATCCAAATGCCATTACTTATCTTCGAAGTTATCGAGGGCCGCAGCGAAGCCGAACTGAAAACCCTGCTCGATGTCGCCCACCGTGCCGTGCTCAGCGCTTTTGAGGTGCCGCAGCGCGATCGCTATCAGATTGTTCATGAAAACAAGGCTCACCATATGGTGATCGAAGACACCGGCCTTAACCTGACGCGCACCCGCGATCTGGTGGTGGTGCGGGTGATCACCAGCCCGCGCGCCGAAGAGCAGAAACAGCGGTTTTACGCCGATCTTAGCCGTGAGCTGAAAGAAAGCTGTGGAATCGAAAGCAGTGACCTGATGGTGTCTATCACCACCAACAGCAAGGGCGATTGGAGTTTTGGCAACGGCGTAGCGCAGTATCTGACAGGCGAATTGTGATGCCTGCGGCTAACGCCCGGTTCGTTAGTGCCCGGACGTTAGCCAATGAAATTATGACTCCTCGCTGTACTGGTTTTGCCACATCGCGGCGTAACGGCCATTTCGCTGCAGCAGATCCTCATGACGCCCACGCTCGACGATTTCTCCCGCCTCCAGCACAATGATTTCATCGGCGTCCACTACCGTGGACAGGCGATGGGCAATCACCAGAGTCGTATGATCACGGCTCACTTCACGCAGATGTGCCTGGATCTCGCGTTCGGTTTGGGTATCCAGTGCGCTGGTGGCTTCGTCGAACACCAGGATCGCCGGGTTTTTCAAAATGGTGCGGGCGATCGCCACCCGCTGCTTCTCGCCCCCGGACAGCTTAAGCCCCCGCTCGCCCACCCGAGTTTCATAGCCGTCAGGCAGGCTGGCAATAAACTCGTGGATATGCGCCAGCTTCGCCGCCCGTTCGATCTCTTCTTTACTGGCGCCGGTTTTACCATAACCGATGTTATAGCCCAGAGTATCGTTAAACAGCACCGTATCCTGCGGCACGATGCCGATCGCCTGTCGTAGGCTAGCCTGGGTCAGTTGGCGAATGTCCTGGCCGTCAATAGACACCGAGCCGCCATTTACCTCGTAGAAACGGAACAGCAGCCGGGACAGCGTGGATTTGCCGGCACCGGAAGCGCCGACCACCGCCACGGTGTGACCGGCCGGAATGGTGAGGCTGACGTCTTTCAAAATCGGCCGACGCGCATCATAGCCAAAGCTGACCGAGTCAAAACGCACTTCGCCATGGGTCAATGCCAGGGCTGCCGCATCAGGACTATCGACAATTTCCTGCTCTTCCTGCAGCAAATCGAACATGTTTTCCATGTCGATCAACGCTTGCCGGACTTCGGCATAAATGAAACCGAAAAAATTCAGCGGCTGATACAGCTGAAGCAGATAAGCATTCACCAGCACAAAGTCACCCACCGTCAAGCGCCCCTGCACAATGCCTTGCGCCGCCATTGCCATCATCACTATTAATCCGATGGAAATAATGGCGGTTTGCCCGAGGTTGAGCGCGGTAAAACTGAACTGATTTTTGATGGCGGCATATTCGTACAATCGGCGTGACATATTGAAACGCTCGGCTTCAAAATCTTCGTTACCGAAGTATTTTACCGTTTCATAGTTCAGCAAGCTGTCGATAGATTTGGTGTTCGCATCGGCGTTAGCCTGGTTAAGCTCACGCCTGAATCGGGTTCGCCAACTGACCGCCATCACGGTAAACAGGATATAACAGCCGACCGTTGCCACAATTGCCAAGGCAAACCAGCCGTTTAACAGGTGCCACATAATCACCGACACCAAGGTGATTTCGAACAGAATAGGAAAAATAGAGAACAGCAACCGTGAAAGCACCGTCGCCACCGCTTGGGTGCCGCGTTCGATCGACAGCGACAGCCCGCCAGTCTGGCGTTCCAGATGAAAGCGCAGGCTCAGAGAGTGCAACTGCCTGAATACGCGCAACCCCAGCAATCGGGTGGCATTCTGGCTGACGTGCACAAACATCACGTTGCGTAATTCTTCAAATAGCGCGGCACCGACACGCGCGACGCCGTAAGCCACGATAAACACGATGGGAATGGCCAACACTTTGGCGCTTTCACCGCTCAGCCCGTCGACCATGGCCTTATACGCCAGCGGTACCAATGTGGTACTGACCTTGGATATCACCATGAAAATAAAAGCGATCACCAAGTAATAGCGCAGTTTGGGATTATCTTTAGGCCAGAGATAAGGCAGCAGAAAAGTCAGTAAACGGGAGCGATCCATAAGGTAATATTTATCTTCTTAGTCAAAGTGGCGACGTCGGCTAGTGATCCATTTTGGCACGTATGGCGGCGAAACCCTTATGAAATCCGCTATCGCCGCCTTTTTTGTATCGCTGGAGCAAGCCCCCATAGCTCGGCGATTTTGCCGCTTTCCTTCGCCCCATTTATTCTTAAAGTGCGATCTTTCAGGCTCACCGTTAAAACTTGTTGTTGAGAAGTTATCACCACGTTAATATCCGAAAAAATTATTATAAAATGAATTATTGGCTATCGATCAATAATAAAAAGTATTTTATTTCATCATCTTGTATTCAGTATCTGCCCTACCTTCGCCTACTCAGGCTTTAACACCCGTTGCGAGAAATTCACCATGAGCACTGCATTACCCAGCGAAAATTTGCGTTCGGATAACAATGGAACCGGTTTCAGAAGAAGAGATGTGTTGTTCGGCATGGCTTCCGTCCTTGTCGCCACCTCCCTGCTTGGCTATCCATTTCTGACCCAGGCTGAGCAGCAAACCGCAGCAGCCAACCCACTTGTCTTTGCACGTTTCTTCACTCTGTCGCGGACTATTACCGAACATCAGGACATCGATCAGGGCATGTCGGCGCGAATATTCACCGCCTTGAGCGACAGCATCCCCAATTTCTCTGCTCAGATTAAGCAGCTAAGCGCCTTGCTGCAGCCGGAGCAAAGTGCCAAACAGCTGCAAACGCTGGCAATCCAGGCCGGCCTGCAGGATTTGCTCACCGCCATTATCAGCGCCTGGTATACCGGCACCGTCGGGCATGGCCAGCAAGCTGTGCTGATCGCCTACAAGGATGCGCTGATGTACCGCCCCGCCAGCGATGCGCTGATCGTACCGACCTATTGCGGCAACGGCCCACTGTGGTGGACCGCCGCTCCGCCGATGACCATGACACCCGTTCGCTGAGATTATCCTGATGAAAAAACCTGAATTTACCGCCAATGGCGACGCATCGGCCGATATCGTGATCGTCGGCTCCGGCATTGTCGGCGGCATCATGGCCGACCAACTGGTCAGCCTCGGCTATTCCGTCCTGGTGTTGGAGGCTGGCCTGCGCATCGATCGCGCCCAAGCGGTGGAAAACTGGCGCAACATGCCGTTCGATAACCGGGCGGGCTCAGATTTCCAAGGGCTGTATCCGCAATCTGAATACGCCACCGCACCGCTCTACTTCCCGGAAAACAACTACGTAGCCCTTAGTGGCCCCAGCGCCGGCAGCTTCAAACAGGGCTATCTACGCACCGTCGGCGGTACCACCTGGCACTGGGCAGCATCTTGCTGGCGCCATTTGCCGAGCGATTTTCAGATGAAAACCTTGTACGGCGTCGGTCGCGACTGGCCAATTTCGTATAACGATCTCGAACCCTACTACTGCCGTGCGGAAGAGGAAATCGGTGTCGCAGGCCCCAACGATCCGGCGCAGCAATCGCCGGTGGAGCGCAGCAAACCTTATCCGATGGACATGGTGCCCTGGGCCTATGGCGACACCCGCTTCGCCGAAGTGGTCAACCCGCACGGCTACCGATCGGTGCCAATCCCGCAGGGTCGCAGCATCCGCCCGTGGAAAGGCCGCCCGACCTGCTGCGGCAACAACAACTGCCAGCCGATTTGCCCCATTGGCGCCATGTATAACGGCATCCATCATGTCGAACGTGCGGAAATGAAAGGCGCAGTGGTGCTGGCAGAGTCGGTGGTCTACAAAATTGATACCGACGACCAGAATCGCGTTACCGCCGTGCACTGGTTGGATAATCAAAAACGCTCGCATAAAGCCAGCGCCAACGCCTTCGCGCTGGCCTGCAACGGTATCGAAACGCCGCGCTTGCTGCTGCTTGCCGCCAATAAGCAGAACCCCAACGGCATCGCCAACTCTTCCGATCAGGTTGGGCGCAATATGATGGATCACTCCGGCTTTCACTGCACCTTCCTGGCTAAGGAGCCACTGTGGCTCGGCCGCGGCCCGGCGCAGAGCAGCTGCCTGGTGGGACCGCGCGACGGCGAGTTCCGTAAGGACTATTCTGCCAACAAGATGATACTTAATAATATCAATCAGATAGTTCCCGCAACGCAAAAAGCGCTGGCGCAGGGTCTGGTAGGTAAAGTGCTGGATGAAGAGATCCGCCGGCGCGCGGCCTATGGCGTTGATTTGTCGATTAGCCTGGAACCGTTACCAGACCCGAACAACCGCCTGACGCTGAGCGCCAACCGCAAGGACGCTCACGGCCTGCCGTGTCCGGATATTCATTACGATGTAGGCGATTACGTGCGCAAGGGCGCCGAGGCCGCACATAAACAGTTGGAGCATATTGGACGCCTGTTCGATGCCGATGAGTTCAAAATCACCACCAGCCTGAACGCCAATAATCACATCATGGGCGGCACCATTATGGGCCGCGATCCGCATGACTCGGTGGTGGACGGCAACTGCCGCACCCATGACCATGCCAACCTCTGGCTGCCGGGTGGCGGCGCCATTCCTTCCGCCAGCGTAGTCAACAGCACGCTAACCATGGCGGCGTTGGGCATCAAGGCCGCCGACGACATCGCCCAATCGCTGGCGGTAAAATCATGAAGATACAGCTTGGATTGGCCCTGTTGCTGGGGTTGAGCGGCGCCGCCCTGGCGACCGACAATGGCGCCGCGTTACTTAAACAGGGTGAGCAGCTTGCCGTAGCGTCGGACTGCCAGGCCTGCCACACCCAACCTGGCGGCGGCAAGCCCTTTGCCGGCGGCTACGGCATCAACTCGCCGATGGGCGTAATTTACTCCACCAATATCACCCCTTCGGCGCAAGACGGCATCGGTGGCTACACGGAACAACAGTTCGCTCGTGCACTGCGCGATGGGGTACGCGCCGACGGCAGCTATCTCTACCCGGCAATGCCCTATACCTCCTACAGCAAATTGAGTGATGCGGACATCCACGCGCTCTACACCTACTTTATGCAGGGAGTGAAGCCGGTAGAGCAGAAGAATACGCCGACCGCACTGCCCTTCCCGTTCAATATGCGCTTCAGTATGGCCGGCTGGAACTTGCTGTTTCTGGATAAGAACCGCTTTCAGCCCAATGCCGAGAAAACCGAGCAGTGGAACCGCGGCGCCTATCTGGTCAACGGCCCTGGGCATTGCGATACCTGCCATACGCCACGCAACCTGCTGATGGCGGAAAGCGCCGATAAACCGCTGGCGGGGGGCATGGTGGGAAGTTGGTATGCACCGAACATTACGTCGGACGCCGTCAGCGGCATCGGCGGCTGGAGCAATGAAGAACTGGTGCAATATCTCAAAACCGGGCGGGTCGCCGGGAAAAATCAGGCCGCTGGCGGCATGGCAGAGGCGGTGGAAAACAGCCTGCAATACCTGCCTGAACAGGATCTGATGGCCATTGCCGTCTACCTGAAAAGTACCGTACCGATCCGCGATGCTCAGGATAAGCAGGCGGCGGACCGCTTTGGTCAACCGCTGAACGTCGAACCGACGCTACGCGGCCTGCATCCGTCCAATGCCAATAATACCGTCAGCGACGGTGCGGCCTTATTCAGCGGCAACTGCGCCAGTTGCCACCAACCGGACGGCAGCGGCAGCAAAAACCAGGCCTATCCTTCGCTGTTCAACAATACCGCCACCGGTTCCGGCAACCCGGCCAACCTGATCTCCGCCATTTTATTCGGCGTGCAGCGCAAAGCAGGCAGCGAGGACGTGCTGATGCCGAACTTTGGCCCGCAATCCTACGTCAATCCATTAACCGATCGGCAAATCGCCGCCATCAGCAATTATGTGCTGAAAAACTACGGCAACCCGGAGGTGACGGTAAGCGAGGAGGACGTGGCGATGCTGCGCACCGGCGGCCCGGTACCGCTGCTGGCGAAGCTGCAGCCTTATATGGCTCCGGCCATCGGAGTTGCAGTCGTGGTGCTGTTGGCGTTGATCTGGCTATGTGGAAGGAAGCGGAAATAGCCCGCGATAACGGCACGCTCCCTGAGGGAACGGGCCGTTATCTCCACGCTTAACAAGATGGCGAAGAGCCCTGCGGCGGCAGATAGCGCTGTGGATCGAGTGCGGAGGCGCGATAGCGGATCTGGAAATGCAGGAACACCGAGTCGGTACCCGTGCTACCCATGGTGCCAATCTTTTGCCCTGCCTTCACATCCTGACCATTGCGCACCAGCGTGGTGTCGTTATGCGCATAGGCGGTGATGAAGTCTTCGCCGTGCTTAATCATGATCAGGTTGCCGTAGCCGCGCAGCTGGTTACCGACGTACACCACTTTGCCCTTGGCGGAAGCGAAGATCGGCTGGCCGCGAGCGCCGGCGATATCTATGCCTTTATTGCCGCCGTCTGCTGTGGAATATTTTTGGGCAATCTTGCCGGTAGCCGGCCAGCGCCAGCAGCGGGAAGCCCCCGGCGGCGGCGTCGATTTAGCCAACACCGCACCGGACGAGGTATTTTTACGCCGGTTTGACGCAGTTTTGGTTGGCGCGCTGCCGCTCAGGCGCAGCTTTTGCCCGACTTCCAGCCCGTAAGGCGGGCGTATCTTGTTGATTCGGGCCAGTTCGCTGACTTCGCTGTCAGTGATCCAGGCGATGTAATACAGCGTATCGCCACGTTTGACGGTATAGGATTTGCCGCTGTAGCTGCCCTTCGGCAGTTTGTCGTAGTCGCGGTTATAGCTGTTTTTGCCCGAACAACCGGCCAACAGCAGGCTCAATGTCAGACACACTGCGGCGCGGCGCCACCACGCAAGTTTGCTTCCTGTGCTCAAATCCTGTCCTCAATCATATTTCCGGGCGCTGATACGCGTCAGCCGTCAATAGTAACATTTGCACCGGGGCAGTCAAAAAGCGCCAAAAGGACTATGCTAAACAAGTAGGGATTACTGAGTGCCAGACGACAAATGGAGGACTGTCATGTTAAGTGTTGACTATAAAAATCTGCCCCTCCTGAGTGAAGAACGTCTCAAAAAGCAACGCACTGCCCTGCTGATCATTGCCTTCCTGCTCTTGGTGGGCGGTATTCTGCGCCTGATTATCCCCCAGGCATCCGGCACAGTGCTGAGCATTCTGGTCGGCGTATTACTGCTGCTGAGCGGCACAACGTTGGTGGCAGGCATGATAGCCAATTGGGCGCAAAACGCCTGGCCGCTGATCGGCGGCATATTACTGGGCGAGGCTTATCTGATTATCGGCTACCGGTTCATCACCAGTCCATTAGCCGGCATAAGGGGGGAGTTATCGTCCCGGCTTTTTCGCTCATTGGCGCCCAACCGCACAATTATGTCGACGTCCCGGTGGCAAGTGCCCCGCCATGAGTAAGGTTTCATGCAATGCAGGCTCAGCCATTCCCTCAGATGAAAGATTGAAATGAGATGATAACGTTATGGAATTCAAGGATTATTATGCCATTTTAGGGGTTAAGCCCTCGGACGATCTCAAGGCTATCAAAACGGCCTATCGTCGTCTGGCGCGAAAATATCACCCCGACGTCAGCACCGAATCGAATGCCGAAGCGCAGTTCAAGGAGGTCGCGGAAGCCTATGAGGTGTTAAAAGACGATGAACGTCGCGCCGAATACGATCAATTGGTGCAACACCGCAACGACCCCAATTATGGCCGCCAGACACAGCACGGCAACGCCAATAACCCCGAAGATTTTTCCGATATCTTTTCCTCCATGTTTGGCGAGCGCACGCGTTCGCAACACCGGCGCCAAAGCCGCGCCATGCGCGGGCAAGATATCGAGATGGAAGTGGCGGTTTTCCTTGAGGAAACCCTGGCCGAGCAAACCCGGACCATCCGTTATAGCCTGCCGGTTTATAACGCTTTCGGCATGGTGGAGCAGGAAATACCCAAAACCCTTAATGTGAAGATCCCCGTCGGCGTGGGAGATGGCGAACGCATCCGCCTGAAAGGCCAGGGTGCGCCGGGTACTGACGGCGGCGCCAACGGCGACCTCTATCTGATCATCCGCATCGCGCCGCACCCGCTGTTCGACATCGTCGGCCATAATCTGGAGATCGTCTTGCCGGTAGCGCCATGGGAAGCGGCGCTCGGCGCCAAGGTACCGGTTCCGACCCTGAAAGACGCTATTCTGCTGACCATTCCCGCCGGCAGCCAGACCGGCCAGCGGCTGCGTATCAAGGGGAAAGGCCTGGTCGGCAAGAAAGAAACCGGGGATTTATATGCGGTGATCAAGGTCGTGATGCCACCGAAACCAGACGAAAAAAATGCGGCGCTGTGGCAACAACTGGCGGAGGCTCAACCCGCTTTTGACCCACGCAAAGAGTGGAGTAAGCAAAATGGCTAACGTACAAGTCACTTTAACCATTACCGAATTTTGCCTGCATACCGGTGTTTCAGAGGATGAGTTAACGGAAATTGTCGGGCTGGGGGTGATCGAACCTCGTAACCCGGCGGCTACAGACTGGGTATTTGACGATCATGCGCTGACCATTTTTCATCGCGCTCAACAGCTGCATCGCGAATTAGCGCTGGACTGGCCCGGCATTGCGGTCACCTTGACGCTGCTGGAGGAAATTGAGCACTTACGTAAAGAAAACAGCCAATTGCACCAGCAGCTTGCACGGTTCGTCAGCAGGCCCTGATATCCTGGGATCGGCCCGTTGCGCCAGCAGCGGGCTACGCCAGGCGCCGAATAGCGGTTTCTGCGGCAACATAAAATCGACGCATTAACGTCTCCCCGCCCCGTACTTCGCAATTCTGAGCAACTCAAGGTCGTAATGCATACTGACAGCCCATTATCTAGTCAGACAAATCAGCACTGCCACTCAACTTCTGTTGAGCATCCGAAAAAACACCGCGCAGAAATTCAATGGTGGCATGAATGCGTGGAACTCGGCGTATATCACGATGTGAAATCAGATATATGTTCTGAAGCAATCGTGCCTGCCCCACCGGGACAAGACCGTCAGCAAGAAATGAAGGCAATGCAGCAATCCCCATGCCTGCTGCTGCCGCCTCAATCTGACTACGCAGTGACGAAGCCGTGAAACATGTTTTACTCGCAGGAATGACCTCTTCGAGCCATTGGGCAAGCGGTAAATCCTGAAGTGTGTCATCCCAACCGATACGTAAATGGCCAGCACCATCATCGGCCAGGGCTTCCGCATGGGCGGCCAGGTAAGCTTGGCTCGCATAGAGCCTACTCTCCATCTGTCCGACGCGTAACATAAAGAAATTACCCTGGATCGGCCTCGACAAACGGATAGCCATATCGGCATCACGGCGAGTGAGATTCTCCATTCGAACATGTGTCACGATTTCAATTCGAAGGTCTGGGTATTTTTCCTGAAAAGGAGATAAGGATGGAATGACCAGCTCTGTGGCAAAGTTTTCCGGGAGAGCAATGCGAACACTTCCCGCAACATTGAGGGAAAAACCGGAGCTTTTCCTGATGAAATCATCAATAGCCGACTCGGCCGTTTCAGCATGCTGGAGAATCATCCTTGCAGCATCAGTAAGGGTATAACCTTGAGGGGTACGCTGAAACAATATTGTTCCAAGCTCAGCTTCAAGATGTTCAATATGACGAGCAACCGAAGATGGAGCCATCTTTAGTTTTTGAGCTGTCGCAGTGAGCGTGCCAAGACGGGCAAGTATCAAAAAAATGGGAACACCTTCCCATCCGATCGTTTTCGATTTTTCGAAACCCATAATCAATAACTGCCTGTTCGCTTTCGATATATAGAAAGATAGAGTGTTCTTCTACTAGTTTCCAGCAGAACAGAGGCAACAATGACTTATAAGCAGATCGGACGGAAAGAATTGACGGCAATCACTGGCCCACTGGGTAAAAATAGTGTGAAGAAAATGAGAGAAATATCTCCTCTATTAGCGGAAAGCCTTGTTGAACATGCCTTTGGCAACATATTAGCTGCATCAACGCTGCCACGCCGCGAGCGAGAACTTGTCACCATCGGTTTGCTCGGTGCTATGGGCGGCGCAGAGCCGCAACTGCGCACACACCTTGAGGCCGCATTGCGCGTCGGTGCCGATCCAGATGAGCTTATTGCACTTGCTGAACACCTTTCTGTTTATGCTGGCTATCCACGAGCATTGAACCTATTGCGTGAGACTCGATCCATCTTGGCAGATAAAAATCTATGCACTCTAAAGGAAACGCGTAAGGTCAGCCTCAATGATCATAACACTCGCGTTTTCGACAGTGGCGGCGTCAAACCTGCCTTGGTGCTAATCCATGCTCTCGCAATGGACTGGAGAATGTGGCGAGAAGTCATCCCAAATCTCACCACAAACTTTCGGGTGATAGCCTATGATATTCGCGGCTTTGGCTGCGCGGCTGGAGCGCCGCCTGCTCAGGGTCTTGAAACCTATGCGCTTGATCTCTCTAGCTTGCTGAATAAACTTGGTGTAGCTAAGGCACATATTGCAGGCTTGTCATTGGGTGGTTCAATAGCTCAACATTTGGCACTGAAGGCCCCCTCCAGATTCCATTCGCTGACAATTATCGCCACGACAGCTTGGCCATTCGAGGCTTTCGCACAACGCGCTGACGCGGCCATTTTTACCGGTATGGATGCCCAGATCATTCCAAGCTTGACCCGTTGGTTCAGGCCGGAAGACCTGGCCGAGAATGGCTGGGGCGTTCGCTATGCGCGCGATAACGTTCAGCGAGTTTTCGTTTCCGACTGGCAAGCCGGTTGGATGGCTCTTGCCACTATCGAGACAGGAAAACGACTGAATGAGATCACGGTCCCAACACATATCGTCGCTGGTGAGCTTGATGCGTCAACTCCCCCCGAATTGATGAAAGGTTTTTTGGACATACCCAAAGCAAGTTTCGAGATGATCGCAAATGCTCCTCACATGATATCGCTGGTTTATCCACATGAACTTGCAGCCGCCATTACTCGAGGTACAGGCCTGAAGCTGCCAGCACCGAACGCTAATTAAGTTACTGGTTTATAATAATTTTATGGCTAACGCCTGAACATTGTTTTCGGCGAGGAGACTCATGAAGAATCATACAACTTAACTAAACAGGTTCGTTGGTAGATAGAAAAAGTTAAAGCAGAATTCACATTGTGGGCACACTCATCATGAAGCATTCCAGGATCGTTATCGCTGGATAAATTATTTCATATAAACACTGTAAATAAAAACATGTTATTAAAAACATGTCATTAAAAACAGTATTGACACCCTTTTAAAAACCCGTAGATTGGTTATCAGCAGCAGCGAAATGGTAGCTAGCTGTTATTACCAAAAGTGTTAATCAAGTTGATTTGAATTTATTTTGCGATAAAGGCCACGAAGTATTTTTTGTATGGGCATCAATGCCGAGGAAAATTTACACCCTTGCTTGATGACGCTTTAAGGCCACGTAGTCAGTATCTACAATCGCAGGGTGTGGACCAAAGCGCGATGATGTAAGGCCATGATTTAATTGTTTTTTGTTTGCGATTGATTTTCAAGATAGTGTAGAAAACAGTGCAACAAGATCGCAATGGAAGTGAGGCTACGCATCAAGAGTCTATATCGCGAGGGGAGATGTACTTGTTTAAAATGCCATACCTTGGAATATTCACTCAGGTTGGCGGATAATGTGAACTGGTAAATAGAGGGGAGGTTTTAGTTAGTATTAGCACCCAATATTATCTGTGATAAACGTGTACATTTAAAAGTAGTACCTTAGCAGTAAGAAATATTAAGTTCATTAATGTTAAATCTGAAGTCAATAGTACCATAAAAGCCCTGGCTGCAACGGTCAGGGCTTTTATCTTTTATGCATCAACCACATTACGGCAAGAAATGCCTGTCCCACGCTCCAATCCCTCGGACAATCATCACACAGCATCAGGAATGTGATAGCCAACCCACGACATTAATAAAATTAATCCTTGCTTAATAAATCAAACCAAGCCTACTATGACGTCATCGGTTTGGAACACAGACCTTATGAAAGCAGTTTTAGTAAAGCAGTCCTCAGTCCAAGCGTTATCTCTAGATACCCCTTCTTCATGAGCCTCCTCCTAAGTGCCCCATAAGTAAAATTCTGCAAAACAGGCCATGTTCGCCACGATGAGTGGCTCAAAAATGAAAAAGGATCTATCTATGTCTACTAAAATGACTGGTTTAGTAAAATGGTTTAACGCAGATAAAGGCTTCGGTTTTATCACTCCACAAGATGGCAGTAAAGATGTATTCGTACATTTCTCCGCTATCCAGAGCAGCGATTTTAAAACCTTAGACGAAGGTCAGAAAGTGGAGTTCTCTGTTGAGAGCGGCGCTAAAGGCCCTTCTGCTGTAAACGTTATCGCGCTTTAATCGCCGATAATCTCGCTAAAACTTACAATCGCGATGAAGGCAACAGCCTGAGCAGTTAAGTATTAGTGATCAAAAACCCGCTTATGGCGGGTTTTTGCATTTCTGTAATGTAGAAAAATGCTTCTAAACCCATAAAATGGAACGCGGTGTTTCACTTTTCCCGTTGAAAAGCGAACCAGAAACCCAAAGCGCAAAGCCAGTCATCGCAGGAAACAATAGACCAATCCCCTGCCATAAGTTCACCTGCTCTCCTGTCAGATTGATAATGCTTTATGTTCATTCCAATATGCCGCAAAAACCTGTATGCAAGCCGGCAGCGCAGAGGGTGAGCAGGCACAGGAAGGAAAATGCCATTGAACTTTAGGTTCCAACCAAAACCGGCGAAAGATAGCAACCCAACGAAACCATATTAAAATCATTGTTTTTGTTGGTATTTTATCGGCCACCCCTTATGTTTTATTAAGATTTTTACCCAAAAATACGCATTAAATTTAATAGCATTAAGATTCATCTTAAAATATACCCACAGGAATTTAGGGATGTTAATTTCCAGGGAATGTGATGAAAAGAAAGGATGTCAGCCCCGATTATCGGGTTGAATATGGCGAAGAATGGAAGCCGGAAAAAACCTCTAAATGGTTTTGGGTCGTGGCGATCGCAATTATCGTTTTTTTGGTCGCCATTTCATAACGCTGACCGGCAGGTAAGCATGACACGACAAAAGAAGGTTTGAGAGGTGAAGGGAGTAGAACACAAGCACTTAAAGCCAGTAGATATGGTAGTTACTGGCTTTATAAAAATGAAACTACACACATTCCTATACACATTTGTTTCCGCTTGCTGCGGTTTCGTATAATTTTCAGCCATACAATCTTAGGGAGGAGACTCTGCGGGGGCAACAATTGGAAAACAACAACTCCTGGCAATGAGGGCCATTGAGTTGGTCCACCATCAACGCGCTGGAGAAAGCCGGAGAATTCCCTAAACGACTAGCCCTCACAGAGAGTCGCGTCGCGTGGAATAGCGATGAAATAGTTATTTTGCTTGATGCCCGTCAAGAGACTAGCACCGGAAAGCAACCAGTAAACATGCTAGATGTTAGGCAACGCAAGACGCACTCTGTGCCAAAGTGATTGCGATTAAGCCACGGTAAAAGGTGATTCCCGCCCTGCTCAGCAACGAGCGCGACTTGCAGATCACCGCGCTGGTTGAAGAACTGGCAGACAATAGCCACAACGTTGCCAGCGTTCATCGCACAGCAGACGAAGGTGCAGTAATCGACGGAAAAGTCCGCCGATTGAAGATGCATCCAAATCTGGACGTATCCCACGCCCGCGGCATCGAGCACGCGTTCGGGAAAGGCAGGGCCAACTCAGTTTTGAGTTGGCCTTTTACACCGATAACGATCGCTCATACCAATGATTTAAACCGATTAGAAACCCGATAAATTTTTAGTTCTATTTCGCATCTAAAAACGAAGCTCACATTTGATAAAAAAGTGAGGGACGTTGTATACTGACCATACAGATTACCTTTTTGGTAATCCAAAGGAGGGTGTATGAAAAGGTTCTGGGGTAACTCAAAAGCAGAAACAAAGCGTTATGGGCAGGTAAGCTCTTTGCCCGACAATGCTGAGCGTCAAGTCGCTCAGATGCGCATTGTTGGACGCGGAGCTGCCTACATACCATCCGAAGAGATTGCACAGCTTCCGGAAGTAAAAGAGATGCAGCGTTGGGCTGCAATGATCGTCAGCGGTAAAGCTGCTTCTGCCAGGAAGTAAAATTTGATTGCTCTGCTTTTAATACCAATTTTAGTTAGCGGTTACATCATGGTAACCGCTAACTTATTCCACTATTACAAACTTCACCGATATGATGGCCAGCTTTTGTATTTAAAAGTAGCAAGCTTTGGTGCTTTTTGTGTTATTGGTGCAGCAATATCTGCTGCAATAATTAAGTTTTTCTTTCCTGACTTCCATCTAATAACTGATGTAGCAAGTGGATTCCAGGTAACTAAAAACAAGTCTACCGATAGAATATATGCCTGGATGGCCATGCTATCAATTGGGTCAATAGCTATATCTTTACTTTGGGTTTTAATTGTTTTCATTAAAAACCTATTCTTAGGATTTATGTATGAAAAACAATGCCACTATAGCATTCCACACGCAATGAAGTTGCGTGTTTTAAGAATGACAGTTAATCACGGCACTTTCGATGCCATGCTTCTGGATGCTATGGAAGAAACACCAAAAAGACCTGTACTAATTAGTCTTTCGTCAAGAAAAGTTTATATTGGAATAGTTAACGGTCTTGATGAACCAACTGAGAATGAAAAACCTAACCAATATATTTCTCTTTTCCCAATAATGTCAGGCTATAGAGATAGCTCTACATTATCAATTGAATTCACTAATAATTACCCCAGTGAATTTAAAACAAAATCAGCCCTATCAACAAGAACGATGAAGAAAAAACAAATAAATGACATGGACTTAATAATTTCATCAGAAGAAATATCCAGCATATCTTGGTTTGACTTCCCTTTGTTCATGGAAACAAACGGTTCTGCAATACAGAAACCTGAAAAAAGCATAGGGCCAGGTATAAAAAGATATAAAAGACAGGCCTCACGAGGGGCTTAATGAATTATTGTGTTACAGCAGGATTAATTAATGACTACAGCAATAACCATTGATAGCACTTTAATTGGAGCAGTTATAGGTGCAGTAACAGCGATTATTACTGCATGTACAACAGTAATATGGACGGTAATATCAAATAGTAATTTAGAAAGAACGAAGTTGTTGCAGGCAAAAAGAGAGGAAGTGCTATCACTTTGCGAAGAAATGAATGAAATAATTTCATTGAAGCATTTTGATACGCTTGGTGACTCCTACGCCATCTCAGCAGTAACAGTTGACAACGCAATAAAAGACATTAGATCGCTAGCATCAATTGAAAGAAAAGCCAACAAAATAATAACAATTAATTCAATTTACTTTCCGAAAACACAAGTTGATTGTGAAAACATGACAAGAAAGGTAATGGTTTTTTATTCCTCAGTTGCATCTATGAAGTCAGTAATCAGCATATTTAACCATGAGGAGTCAAATAAGCACTATGATACCTTCAAGGTAAAAGAACGATATACAGAGGCAAAAGACTTAATAAGCAATTACAAAAAAAACATAATATCCCTAGATATATAATAAGGTATTAAAATGGACAGCACACTTCTCGGGGCTCTTTTCGGTGGCGGATGTGCGATAGCTGGTGCGGTTGCTACATCTACAATCACTTATTTTGCCAATAAGAAACACGACAACCTAAAGATTTTAAAACAAAAAAAAGAGAACTTATACCTTTCAATTTATGAACTGGATTTGACTATAAATAGATATATTAATTTATTTGAAAAAGAATATATAAAAGAAAATGAAATAGAGGAAATTGATGAGATTTGGTGGAGAACACTAAGTGTAATACATATGAGTATAAACATATACTTCCCAAATCTCAAAAGTGAGCTATCAGAATCACTGGATGTAATATCATTATTTTTTAATAATGACATTAAGAAACTGAGAGAGATTCAAGGGATGTCACCTAACTACACCATAATTAATTTAGCACTTCAAATTACAGCAAAGCGCTCATATGAAAAATCAAAAGAGGCTATTCGCGCTTTTGAAAATAAAGTTATAGATATGGATTAAGCCCCAAGAAGGGCGTGGTGGGGTTAAGCCCACCTTCTCATTCTGCCAATCCGGCATGCTACCCAAATTAAAGGTCAAGCTCAGCGCACCGAAAAACAATCCATCGACTTGCCAGCATCCCCGATACTATGTTTGGTTTGCACCAATCATGCTAACCACCATGCCTAGGATTCCACCACTGACGTAAAGACCCTGTAACTTTGTGTCTATTCTCCCATATGGTAAAGGGGAGGCTGCATCAAATACAAAACGTATGTATTTTACTCAAAAGGTCAGGCAAAAGCTTGATGGCCCATGCCTGACTTTCCGACAAAAAGTCAGATATAGGTAAAGAATCACTTATTCATCAGAAATACCAGGTAACCATTCCGGTATGGGAAGGCTGGCGGCCTTCAGTTTGCTATGGACGTGCACCAACATTTCGGGAGCTTCGGCAAACATAACCAGGAAGCCCCGGATCGCGGCAACGTTGGTTTCGACTGCGGGGTTGGACGCCATCGCGTCTGCTGTAATCTTGATAGCCATCGCTTCACTTTCCGTCCATCTGGTTTTGATCTGATCTTCGCGCAACATATAGAAATGCAATCCATTTTTCCCCGTCCGCTTTCTCGCCATTAGCGTGGAACGCTGCCTCGAAGCAACCTTAGCCCCTGCCATTACACATTTTTTACAGCTCATAGTAGACATTCTTGATACCTCTTAAAGTTTGTTCCAGTTAGCCGGACATCCCGGCCAAAACATTGAACACCGAATGAACAAACCACATCGAATGAAAAGTGAGCCACTTGAGTGTTAAAAGAACAGCTGGTTTTTGATCATGAATGGATTGTCGAAGATGCACTGACGGCAAAGACTGGACTTAGTGCCAGGCAGATTGAGCGATACCGCCAAGAGTGCTGGATAGAGGGTATCCATTTCAAGCGGATATCACCCGGTGGGGAAAGAGCTCGGCGCGGTATTATTTGGTATAACCACCCGGAAATTAACAGACTGATCAGGAACGCATAAGGAGGTTCAATGGCCAGGTTGCAAACACTACACAAATGGGCAGTTGAAGAGTTTGGCGATGCCAAACCATCACCCCAAACGCTAAAGAAATACGCCAAGTTAAATATGATTTATCCGCCAGCCGTGAGAGTTGGAAGACATTGGATGGTCGAAGCAAATGCAAGATATGTCGGAATGCTGGCAAAACCGGAGATAAGCAGGAAGATTTCCCCGCTAGCGAGGCGAATCCTGATGGATGGGCAATAACGTGAAATTACTGACTTTGGAAGAATGGGCAAACAGAACCTACGCCGATAACATACCCGCGGTGAAAACACTCCGGCGTTGGGCTAACAGCGGGAATATCTATCCGGCACCAGAAAAGCATGGCCGATCCTACCGGGTCAGAGAGGATGCCATTTACATCAAGCCGCATTCATTCACTCTGGCAAGGAAGCTTTATGCCGAAACTCAGCAGGAAAATGCAAACCCATTGCTCGCTAAAATCATGAGCGAAATGCCAATTCCAGCAAGAAAAAAACGCACCTAACGGAGGTGATACTGGTGGCTAAGTTTTTGCCTGAATTCGCAATGCTTCGCCCTAAGCCGGAGAATATCCAAGCGCCGCCGGTTGAACGTGTCCCATCTCATTCCAGCGGGTTTAGGCAGCCGAGAAAGCTTAAATCTCACACGTGCCATTTGGTTCCAGTAATCCGGCCACAATGCCAGCGACCTTGCGTTTGCTCTTTGCCCCAACTGCAGACAGCGTTGCAATGGGCTTTTGCTCTGACTGGCGTAGTGAAGACCAGAGCATTCTCGGCAAGCAAGAATATCAGGGTTAATGTACAGCTTTGAGGCGCGCCTGCAGCATTGAGGGCATTGATACCAATAGCGTACACCGAAGCCCACTTGTGTAGTGGTCAGTAACAGTGGGAAGCTGTGGCCGCCAATACTCACCATGAGGTTACCACCGCGGCGGGTAATGACCAGGATACCGTGCAGAGCCTCATATTTTAGCGCATTTCCATTCGGTATATACCCCCTCAGAAATGCGAGGCTCTCGGGGCCAATGTAAGGTAATGATGTGGTATAGCGGCGTGTTTGCTTGCGCAATTTCTCCCCCTCGAATGAATACGAAAAAATATACTATTCGCAAATTTGCGCACCGAGTCGAGAATGGCTGAGAGCCACTGTAGTTAAGAGCTCGGCGGCACTTTGCGCAGACTAGGCCGTCCCATCCTTGCACAGTGCGCAATTCGCAGATCTGCGCAATTTTATACTCCCTATAAACGCCTCTTCTCCCAAGCCATATATCGACCTTTGCCAATTCGTTTTTATCAATCAAATCAGCGGGCGCAAAATTGCGCCGGGCTGCTGTTTAGAGGGGGTTTTATTGGTTAATCGTTTACCACAAGTGACATCGTTAACCATTTGATTTTTGTTCCAAGGTTTTTTTAGCACCTTGTCATTGGTATCACGCAGGTATGGTCAAAATGACCATACCTCAGCATCCTTGGCACCCAATCATTCCTTCATCCCTTGCAGGGTGGCGGTAAGCACTCGGTTCACAGCATCAGCATCTCGTTCAAACGCACTACTGCCCCTCGGCTTATTGGCCAACTTCAACATCGCGTTACGAACCGCGGTGCTTTCATAGGCACGAGCCATGCCGGCATATGCCAGACCAGCAGTCACTGTTTTAGCAGCAGCCACTGGACCTGCAAAAATACCAACCAGTCCAGGGCCAATCACTGCAGCCCCCTGGGCAACAACCTGACCGTTGGGCAATGTCAGCGATGATTGGGAAGCACGCCTAGTGCTCTCCAGATACTTTTTAAGCCCTGTGAGATACTGCCGTTCCTCACCCTTGAAAAGTATCCCGGTTTGGGCGGAGAGCTTGTTCAGTCGCATCAGGAACCGATCGGGAGAGGCTTCTCCGTCCATAGCCTTGGCTATCAACCCAGCGCGCGCAGATTGCCGCCCTTTAGTATCCAGCGACTCGTAGAGAATTTTTACATCACTGGGCTTATTGCTAAACAGCATGGTATTGACGCTTTCCGGTGTCAGGTGTCCCTTCAACAGAATATTCTTTATCCGGGTGTTTTTAACCTTTTGCGCTTCCTCCGCGTATACCGCTTTCGCGTTGGCCCAGCGCCCTACATCACGACTCCCAAGCCCTTTTCGTACTGCCGCGTTGAGATCGTTGGTCATTCCGTCGTAGACCCGATTGAGCGCAACGGTTGAGCGATCAGGCATCACCATGCGCTCTCCTTTCACATCCGTCCTGAATTGCGTTCGCAGGTCATCCAGCAAGCTGAAGGTGATCTTGCCGTTCGACAGCTCCTCACGATAATCCTTCAGTCGGGCGATCGTGTCGGTATCACTGACCTTACCTAATCTGGAAAGGTGCGAAATTTCACTATCGATGGCAGAAATAGCCTTTTGCGGTTCGATATTGCCTACGCTATCCATTCTGGTGCGGATTTCATTGAAACGTGCGCCGGCAGCCTTTTTGACCGCATCCGTTTTGCTCTTCAGGCTGTTGACCACATCATCGGCGGAATAGGTACCATATCGCTGCGAGAAGTCATCGACCAGGCGAGAACGGGCCTGTTGCTGATTGGCCCGCATTTGCCCCGTCCCAACCAAGGGGATCTTCTCACCCAACTGCTGGGCAGAGCGGCCCACGAAAGTTTGTGGCTGTTTTATATCGCTCGTCATCAACGGCGCGTTATGCTGATCTGCGAAGTCTATCGCAGCCTTGGATTCCGGTGCGATCTGGCCTTTGAGTGCCCGATATCCAGTCCCGATAGCATTGGCTGCCACGCGAGTGGCACCGCTAACGGCCATCGAGGTGCCCATATCCTGAGCCAACTTACCCGCATCATGCTGATTGCTGTTGGCGGCCAGCACCCCCGTTGCATTCTCAGCAGCTAATCCGGCAATTTTCGCGCCAGCGCCCGTTGCATTCCGCGCCAACGATGAGGCCGGGTTAACCAGGTAAGGGAGAGCTTCAGCAGCGATCTGCCCCTCATTGGTTTGTGGCCGCAGATTTTCAGGCAGCTCAAACCTTGTCGCCGGCGTGTAGGTACCATCACCGATCCCCATCTGCTTACCTGTCCATGCAGCCGCACTCTGTACGGCATCACCGACTTCGGGAATGATATTCGCCGTATTAACACCGGCTTGGGCAATGGATTTGCCCGCCTCGCTCATCCCGAGAGCAATATCGCCCATTACACCTTGTTGCTGCGGATCCGCCTGCTGTGTAGCAAACCGCGCATAAGGGTTGCTCTCAGTTTCACTGTCTTGTTCTTCCGCCTGCCCCGCAATACCTCGAGGGGCAAATTGGGCATACGGATTCGGATCTGCAGGGGATACAGGAGCTACTATCGAATTATCTGATTGAGGCGCCGGCGCGGGCTGCACTTGCGAAAGATTATCCACCGCTTGCCGTGTCATTCCCGGGGCATTGAGAAGATATTCACCACTGGGCACTGTAACGTAAATTCGCCCCTGTTCGTCCTGCCGTGCACTACCGCCAAATTTGGCCGTGATCATCCCAGCCACGCGCATTTGATCCGCCGGTGGCAGACGGCGGATATTGGTCCTCATCGCATCCCATGATTCCTGGTCCACTGACGTGAACTCATGGGCGGCACCTAATTCCGGGTGCCACCCCGATTGCCTGGCCTGATCCATGACATAAGCACGGTTTGCCGAGGCGGGCATGGAAATCTGGGTACTTTGGGCAGGCAGCCCCGGCGCAGATTGAGGTGCACCACCGATGCCAGTACCAACCTTGGCGCTTTGGGCATATTGCTGTGGAGAAGGCGTTTGGGCGGGCTGATCGGTAACAGTCAGCCCTTCAGCTTTTGGGCCTGGCTGCCCTCCAAGGAAATATTCACTCATTCCCTCGCCGAAGGTCTGATCGAATTGCGCTGCAGATGCAGGGTTATTTCTTAACATTTGTACGGCCTCAGGCACAATCGGTACCCCAGCCGAGCCCATCAATTGTCTCGCTTGCAGTGGTTTGTTTTGAGGTACATCAGGCTGTAAGGCTGACTGCGGAGCTGCTGAGGGCTGAATATCACTAGGTGTCGATTGAATCTCTTCGCCGGCTGGTGGCATTCGAATGGCGAAACCGTCCTCAACAGCCTCGATCTTGGCACCTGGTGTTTTCCCTGAACGCGATGCTCTGGCCATTCTCTCGGTAGAAAATGGCTTGTCGCCAAACAGCCTTAGTTCACCTGCTGCTGAAGGGGCTTTGCCCACACCCGCAACATCCTGACGCTGCGCAATCGACTGGCTCATCGCATCATAGGCACCGCCAGATTGGGCGATAAGTTGATTCAATTGTGCTTGTAGCAGCCCACGTTTGGCTTGTGACGTTTCATCGGTGTCACCGGCCTGTGGAAAGTACATTTGCATATATGTCTTAACTTCAGAATCAGGAATGGCTGCGCCAGACTCGTGACGCAATACAGCAGCAATGGCATCTCGTGCCGCTGATTGCCACTGCTGGTTTTTGTTTCCAAGTAACATCGAGGACACAGCTCCCCCACCTACGGCGCCAAAAGCAGTACCAACGGTACGCGGGCTAGCGCCATCGGTCGCTAATTGATCCATCATATTGAGGGAGTTTTGTAATCGGTAAGCAAACCCCGCCGTTTTTAGCTGGCCCTGGGTAGCTCCCTTTAATTCAGCATTAGGATCAGGGTTTTCAAGCTGGCCATTCTTCTTCAGGTCATTGATATATTTCTGCCGTTCCATTCCACTATTGTTGTAAGCGGACATAATCTCATCGGCAGTTTTTCCGGCATTGATCTGCTGAAAGCGAATATGCTGGGGGACCTGCATAAAATCCTGCACCGGCATGAACGGTTGATTTTCATCCGGGGGTGTATATGTTTCACCGCCTTGTGCACCAGCAGGGTTTAGCATACGGAATGCTGCGGCCCTTTGGGCTAATGTCTGCATTACCTTTTCACTGGAAAGCGAGAGGACCTCATCCTTTGGGTCGGTGGAGCGGTTTTTGGTGATCGGCGCAGAGTAGATGGAACCATCCGCTCGCGTTATCTCAACGCCAAAATGATAATTTCCCGCCTGACCTGCCGGCATGATATGCGTCAAACGCCTGGCTTTCATCGGCTTCCCATCATCGGCAAGCTCTCCAGGCTTAACCGACAGTTCAGGGGCTAGCACTTCATTGGCGGCAGAGATAACTTTCGGATCATCGGGATTTACCTGACCGCTCATCAATGCGGATCCCATACTTGCCAGATAAGCAGAGCCTTGGGCCGCTTTAGGATTCATAATGTAGCCAGGGTTGGCAATGTTATAAAACTGCTGAGCCTCTTTCGGTAACCGCGACCATAAGGCATTAGCTGTCTCAGAATCTCCAGCCCTTACGGCATTCATGATCCCTGAAACTGAGCCACCGAAACGCTTTTCCATGATATCCATTTGCTGCTGACTGGATTGTCTGGCCTCGCCGGCTGCACTGATATTGACCCGTCGTGCATCCAGGGAGAAATTGCGATCGGCATTTTGTTGGCTGAGAGCCTGCTGTTGTTTCAAATTGTCAAAGTCACGGTTATCAGTGTCTTTTTTCCAATCAAAACCTGCTTGCGCTAGGCCATAATTTCGATCTGAGTCTTTAACTTGCTGTTGGAGCATCGCATCACGCAGCCCCAGCTCTTTTTTGCGAGAAATGGCTGCATCGGCAGTATTGAAGCCTGCCAGAAAACCATCCGCTAAACCTTGAACACCCATATCATGCCCCTTAAATCATGTTGTCAGAGAGCAAGGCCAGCGCTGAACTGATCCCACCTTCATGTTCTTTAGCGTCACCTTTCTGGAACGCTCTGTTGGCTATAACTGCTGCCCGGCGCTTTGCCTTGGACTGTTTGATGATCCATTCATCAACCTCAGCCTCACGCCATCCGATAGCACCGCGACCGGAAATATCAAAGGGGGCAGGAAACTGATCGCTCTCCAACAGATAGCGGAACAAATCGCGACTTACACTTAGCTTTCTAATCACATCCTTTTCACGCAGAATTTGTTCGCTCATAGGTTTTTCTCCTGACGTTTGAAATGATTGATGAGATAAGTACGCATGTCGGCGGGCGCTGACGGGAGGAGGTACGGATTAATACCGTTATCTTCGGCTAAATCACGCATCCGGGCACTGGTCATTTTTGCCAGATCAATCTTGTCACTACCGATGCGAACCGTTGTTCGTTGCCGTTCTTCCTGTTGCTGTCGATGCTGCTGGGCGGCCAGGCGCTGCGATTCACCGATTAACTCACTGTGTTGCTTAACTTGCCGGCAGCGCTCCAGCTCAACTTTCATCTCGCCAACGCTTGAGAATACCCCTTTGAATCCGAGCAGATAGGTAGCAACCGTGGCAGGTACAGATATGGGAGCAAGCCTGAAGAAGGTAAACTTGCCACCTTTATAATTTATTACTTTCTTGGGTTTATCACCGATGTAAACCACATCCTCATCGGCACCGCCAAAAATCCTCTGATACTCATCAGCGAACTCTTCTTCCTGCCTTAAAGACTCCAGCGCTGTTTCGTGTTCTGACATGAAAAATCTCCATAAAAAAGCCCCAACAGGCGAACCTGTCAGGGCTGGATTGCGGGCAATAAAAAACCGGAGCAGCTTTTAGGCTCACTCCGGCATCATTCGGAAATTTAGCGCGTACTAACGTTGGTGGCTAGTTCTTTTTGCTTTTACTGCACTTTATTAGTGTTTATGATTTGTGAGTACAAAATTTGTCGAAATTCAGACAGCCACCTAATTTTTTTGTTGCAACTGGCAAGCCCTAACAAAGTCGCGCCCTAACTCTGTGGGCAATACTTCATAAAAGTAAGCTCCGCCGCCATATGTCGATAAAGGTTCTATACATCCCAATCTAGTTAAATTAGACAAAGACAGAATAATTTCTTTGGGTAACTTTTTTTCATATCTGTTGTTATCATTCGCAATGAAGACCCGTTCCGGCAAGGATGTAGTGGCGATTCTGGTAGCAGAACCCTCATCGAGAGGAATTGAATATATTAAATTTAAAATATGGGCGTCTAGGGAGGATAGATTTTCAAGAATTGATATGTGCACCCTCTTTACTTCTTGTTCGAATTGGCTACTGGAAGCATTAATCAGTAAATTCGCCCACTGATCTTGAAGAAAATCATCTTCCTCCATAGTTGCAGCCTGAAATATCGGTATAGCTATTTTAAGTGGTATCGCTTTATCTGGTGCATGCAGGCCATACTCAACTAACAAGCTCTGAGTTTTTTTCATTAACCGCATTTGTCTTTCAAAACGGATATATTTCAATTTATCCTCAAATATCCCAACCCCTTGTTCTAAAGAGCCTGAAATAAATTTTGCAATGAAAGAGCCTGACTGTTGAGCAGCATCCGTTACTTTCACCACAGCTTTCGATGCTTCTTGTACTGCTTTTGCTTCTTCTTCAAACATCGTTATCTCCTTTATGACCAAATTTCATTCACGTCAGAAATGATAAAATCACAATCAATATTTAGCATCTAAACATCAATAGGGTTGATTAAAACCTCGTACCGAGCATCGGAACGCTTACACTTAAATAACTTAACGTGAGAGTACCTATCATCATTGTTAATCAAATCCTTTACTTTGCTGTCGAACTCATCCCCCGACCTACAGCCTAAAATAATACATTTAATACTGTTACTTGGAAAACTAAAAAGATCATAGACTATATTATTATAAACTTTACTTTCACTAGCCATGTTTACAGGCATTAGCATTCGCCATTCACTCTCATATTTCCACTCCTCACTTTTCAAGATAAAATGCTCAACCGCACTATCTTCTTTTGTTGGATCTATTACATTAATATCCTTCTGATATTTTACCTTCCGGAGAAATCCAAACTCATCCTTTAAGCTTCTACGTTGATTGAAAAAACTATGGGTTTCGTCAAACTCGATGACAAACCCTGTATGTGACTCTGCATAATGCCCCCACATAAGTAGATTATCTGGCTTCTCACTAAGGCAGAGAACCCTTACCACATCAATTAATGACTCATTGAATTTTTTGAATAACTGATTGGCTAAGGCATCAACATTATCTTTTAGAAAATATGATTGTATCTTAGCTGCCGGCTTTACCAACTCTAAGAATTTAAGTTTATCATCATCACTTAAGGAATTATAAAAAAACCGTTGTTCTTCTGTGAGGTTATCAAGGATACTAACAAAATCAAGATTATTAAACTCACCTTCAATAAACTCTTGCATTTTACTAAATTCAAATATTGAATAAAACTCAAACGGATCATTGAAGTTAATAGGATTACTGAAGCAAATAAGATTATTTAATAACACATCAAAACGTGATTGCGGGAAATATTTAAACATTACCTCACCCATAAAATATCATTTAAATTAATTTCTTAATGTAATTATTTTAAATCGAACTAATAAATACATCTTAAAATAAATTTTCAAACCATCCAAAAACAAGGGCTCATCCCTTTTTCCTGACCATCAATTATGTGGAACAGTATAGACACTAGACCCGCCAACTAACAAACTACCCTACATATTGAATTGCCATGAAAAAGTGATTTTCCTTCTATATAAACAAAAGTGCGTCGGGTTGTTCGGGTTAGTCGGGTCATCTACATAATTATTTGATATTTAATAGTTAACTCTGTCTTGCTGACCCGACCTGCAGTTCGGGTCAACCACATCAAAGTCGGGTCAAATCGCCAGCCAGAAAAAACTTCTCAAATCCAAGTCGGGTCAGACTGTATAAAGTCGGGTCAAAGTCGGGTCAGTAACCTCATTAAAAACCAATAAAATCATTACAATAAAAAACTGCCCCGACTGACCCTACCGACCCGACCTATTTTTTCTACATGTGAGAGTTATCCCTCTTCATCCTCAGGAAGCATTAAAGCTACAAGGTGAAGCTGCTTACCATCAATCCGTAGATTTTTCTTTGTAATCCCCTTGTTGGGTTTGTCCAACATACCCGCATCTGCTAATACCTGTGCGAATGCGGTCGCATTGGCGCCACTGGCAATCTCATCCCGGAATACTGCTGGGAAAGTGTGAAACACCAGCAAATCATCATTAACTCGCTTTACTCGGTACCCTGCGAGATCTTTGATCGGCAAGTCGCGTGGATCCGTCTGAGGATGAGGTAAGTAACGGCTATAGCCAAAACGCTGCAGAAATGCCTCAGCTTGCTCTACCCATGCTTTAGCCTCACGGTTTCCCAAACCGAACTCATTCACCCAGGCATTGAAACTATGCTGTAACGCGTCTCGGCTTTCCTGTTCTGACCATCCGGTGAGGTGCAGAGAAAGTACAAGGGCGGCCTCAAGAACAGCAAAGCGGGATGCAACGCGCCGTACCTGCTCGCTGGCCTCATCTGGTAGCAAACCAAGCCAACGACGTTCTGCACTGCGTACAGCTTCGGCTGAGGCTTCTTTCTGGCTGGCCAACTGCTTGATCCACTCCCGACCTACTGCGCCATAGTTGTCTTTGCAGGCATCACGCATTGCATCAGCATGGGCCTTACCATCGGCATGGCCGTGATACACCGTTGCTTTACTGATCGGCACGTTCAGCAGGCGCACCAGTTGACCCGCATTCACCTTGCCACCATCGGCCCGAATATAGCTTTCCATGTCGATCTCGCCGGTGCTGAATGCCATAGCCCTCCAGCGCTTAATATCACGGTTGCCACCTTCTTTAGCACCTTGGATCTTGCCTACACCGTTAAACAGCGCATAGGCCGCATCAGCCACAGCGCGTCGGTTACTCCCCTGCCCGATCTCATCCAGCGGCATAAAGCCATCATTGTGGGCTGCAGCCTCATTAACCAAGCCAAGTGCAGTGGAGTACCAGGTGAGTTTTAGGGCGTCTGGTTCACCATAGACCGTACTGGCCGCGTTGCCGGTGGTAGTTTTACCTGCGGACGATCCGCCAAAGAGATGGACGCCGAAACCATCAGCGCCAGCAACACCAATCAAAGGCGCGGCAAGCGCACAGGCAATGCCAAGCATCATTGACGGGTTCCCCTGCGCCAGCATCGCCACACTTCCGCGCCAACTCTCTGCCGTACCCTTGACGGTGTAACCTTTCGCCGCTGCCGATCTACCGTTGAATAGAACCGGGGTTTTCGGTTCCCCGATAACCTCACCGTCCGGCATAATGTATGCACCGCACTGCCAGCCGGTAGCCTGTGCCACGCTCCACAGCTCCCCGGTATCACTGTCTGTCAGATGGTCGGCAAGGATGGCACGCAGCCGGGGATTTGCCGTGACGCGCAATCCCCGGTTATTCAGTCGCGTCCAACCTTCACGATTACCAATATCGCCAGGCGGAATAGCTTCTATTCGTTCAGGCCGGCCGCCTGTCGGCTGCCAGCGCAGAATCACAAAATCGCTGTTATCTCCCTCACCGATTCCCAGCACTTCTACCGGTCCACACAGCCATTGGCCCGGGCGGATCACTTCTCCAGATTGCTTATCGATTTTGGGCGTAACCCAATACAGGCCGCCAGCGCGGGATTCTATGCGGGGGGCCAGCTCATCTGCTGGCGCACGATTTCCACTCGCTTTGCGCATATCTTCAACCAGGCTTTCCCCCTGTGCAGCCTGCTCTCGCACCCTGGCTAAATACTCTCGCCAGTTCTCCGGCTCCCGGTCGGGAATACCCTTGTAGAGTTTCGCCTCCATCACACCCGCCAGCGCCAACTTTTCGCCAATGGCATTAATCTGGATTTGTTCAATATCACCGGCCAGATACACGCGGGCAGATTGCCGCCCTTTGTCGATAATGCGCAGGTTACCCAGTTCAGCCAGTTGCTTGCCGTCCAGATAAACAGGCGGAACATTATCACCGTGCCTTTTCCCCTCGCTCTCTATCCAGTGTTGAGCGTGGGCGTATGCATCAGCGCCAGCAAAAATAACGGCCTCGGTGAGCTTATCCTTTGGCAGTTGCTTGACGTTCGGGGCATTTCTCATGCTTGAGCCGCCTTAATCATGATGAATTTCCCGAGCGTCGGGTGATACCAGTACTTGCTGCCGTATTTACGCTTGGCGCCACGGATCACCAGCGAAGCGGCCTCGCGGAATTTACCCGCGTGGGCAAGGTAGCCGTTCCCCTGGCGAACAATCATCACACCGCAGTTACGTGCCAGCTCTTCCGCCTTGCTGGTGGATAAACCCATCTCAGCCGCCAACGTGGTTAATGGAGCCATGCCATCCGGCACGTCACCTTTACGCTGCATCGTCACTAATGCCAGCTCAAGCGCTTCTACGCGTTTTTCCAGCTCTCTATATTTCATCTGATCCATCATTTCCCCCTCATCTGGGCCGCTTCAGCCTGACAAAGCAAGGAATCAAGGGCCGCCAATTTCTCAGTCATAAGCATGCCTAGCGCTGCAAAGTCTTCAATGTCCGGCTCCATATCGGAGGTGAGCACCCAGTTCAAAGCCTTGCATTGGCGTACCAACAGGATCGAAGAAGTGAGTTCGTGGGATATGCTATGCATTACGCACCTCTGTTTCGATTTCCGAAATGCAGACTGAAGGGGTAGAGATTTTCTCTATGGCTGAAGGTGTGGGCATTTTGACCATTCCTCCAACCATTTCGATTTCCGTAACAGTTGATGCAGTCTGATGACTTTCACCATATACCGGTAGTCGGGCAGCTAGCGATAGGATGAAATACGGTGCCAGAACGCGGCGGGCCTCACACTCAGAACTGGCGTCAACAGATATGCAGCAAGGGGCGGCTTTCCGATTGGCGCGATCGAGAGCCAGGAAGCGGAAGTGATATTTTGGACGAGTTTGGGTAGACTGGGTATCAGCCATAATCGTTACCTCAATTAACGGTTTGGTGAGCCTCCATTCAGTACTGGTAATACTGTTTGGGGGCGTTTCTTTATCAGGCCCCACCATGCTAAGGTGTACACCTAACGATATAAACCATATCCCTATAGGTGTACACATGTCAATACGAGATAGCCAATCTCGAGGGGCCGGAAAATCCCCTCCATTCCACATGCGGATCAATCCGGATCTGAAAGAACAGATGGAAAGTGAAGCGCAAAAGGATGGGGTTAGCCTAGCCAACTGGCTAAAGGAGCTGGCACGTAAAGAACTACAGCAACGGGGCATTGAGCCAAAAGGTTGATGGAACGCTAAATGTGTGCCGGCCACATAATTAAAATGTATGCCTGGCCTATAATTAAAACCGCCTTCTGTTGAGTTGACCTGATCGATCGGTGTGATAGTCTGGCTTTGTTTCGATTTCATGTAATGACACTGGCGGCCCTGCAAGGCCGCTTTTGTTTTATGCTCCCTCATTCCAGCCCTCCCAGACGTTTAGCCAGCCAGCGCTGTGACAGGCGTATCAGCTCAGCTTTGCGCTGATGGTATTCCTGCCCCAGCTCGATCAGCGTGATATTGGTGCTTTCCAGATAGGTGAGGTGATCCAGTTGATCCGCGTCCATACCGTCACGTGGATCGCCAGCTACGCCGTTCACCTGAGCCCATTGCTTGCTCGTCAGCCCGCACAGCACAATCTTAGCTATCATGTTGCTTTCGTTGCTGTAGTGGCGCTGTAGCGTCTGCTTACCCTGTTCGGCGCGGGCCGCATCCAGTGCAGCGCACATTGGTTTAAACAGGTTGGCGGCCCCTATGCGGGCCTTGAGCTGACGGCGATACTGTGCGGCAATTTCCGGCACGCTGCGGTTTAATGCTTCCTCACACTGGATGAAATAGCGGCGAACGGCGCGACCCTGGTCGTTGCGTTCTACCATCGCCAGTTCTTTACTCATTCCCAGCGATAAGCCGTAATCCTTGCTACGCCGATCACCACCACGCTTCGATACCCATCCGCCCTCCTGCTGGTCAATATTTGCGCTTTGATTCCTGAAATCTAAGGAATCAAAAACTGCGTAATCCGTTCCCAATACGAAGCCATATTCATCAATGCGGAGCTTTATCCATGTAGAGAAGTCATTGCCCACACCCAGAGCTTTATGTAACGACTTCGCGCTCACAATATTGCTTTCACGCCCACCGATCTGACCGGAAATAACCGGCACCAAGGTGGCGAAGTCATTGCCGTTAATGGCACTATGGCTTTCTTTGGGGTGAGTTTGGCCCCGGCCAGTGTTGGCCGTATTTTTTAGTTTCATTGGTTATTCCTCGTTAAAAATTTTTCTGCCGATGAATATTGGATTCAATTTATCGCAAACACCCGCAAAACATGAGCACATGATATTTTTATCAGATGACCTCCCTACGGGCTTCAATAATGCGCTGATTGACCCATTCATCAACTTCACTTTCAACGAAGGCAATGGCACGAGTGCCAATTTTTACTGATGCAGGAAATTTTCCCTCCGACATGAGGCGATAGATCCATGCCTTGCTGTAGCCAGTGCGGCGCTGGACATCTGGTAGACGAATTAAAGATTGATTCATGTATACCTCATAAAGTTTATTATCGTTTACAAGGGATATCGTCGCACAGAAAAAACGAAAAAATTCAAAGGCTCAAGCTTGAGGGTTTTTGTGTTCACTTTACCCTTAGGGTTAAGGGTGTGATGGCAGGAAACTTGAGTAGTCACCCTGAGGGTAAGCCTAATTGGGGCCAACTTAACTATTAGGGTGAGAGATTATTTGAAGATCTTCACCCCTAGACAGACCTGTTATCGCTTGATCGGACAAGCAACCAATTCAATAGACTCCGCTTGTCTTTTCGTGTAACCCTTGTCCTGTAGATACTTGATAGTGGAGTCCTGGTTGCCTCTGGTAGCTCTATCGTTTTCAGGATCGTATTTTCTCCATTCGCTATTTCTTATCTCTATGGCTAATAGGAGCGGATCATCACTCCTATACTTCCCTAGTAATAAAGGAATCGAAGCTTTAAGATTTTCGTTTTGTTCTTTAAGAGTTTTATTCTCTTGCATTAACTTCTCTAACAATACATTCTCTTCAACACAGTTAGATTCATCATATTCAAGACGTATACTTTCTTTAATTTCATCTAGAGGTATGTGTAAAAAAACACCAGTACCCTCTAGAAAATCCGCCAACTCATCCCTTCTAAATCCATAGCTATCAAATAAATTAGCCTTTGTATTATCGTTATTACCCCAACCGCCAGCCATAGTTAACCCTCCAAATCAAAACGGAATATCATCATCAAAATCCATTGGCACGTCTAATGCAATGTTTGTCACCACGTTGGTAGGTGCCCTTTTTACAATTGGCACTATCCCTTCCTCCAAAACAATATCGATAAGGCGATCAAAGTCAGGATCTTCATTCCAATTAGTTGTCTCTATATCTCCACGCTTATTTCGCCAGACAAACTCAGGTTGTTGTTTGTTTTTTATCAACCAAGCTAACCACTTAGCTATTTCAATATCAGTCACATGAGGTTGAAGAAGTCGAATACGCTCAAACAATTCTCTGACTGAAATAAACTCTTGCTCTTTTGCTTCTAGATCAGCAAGAATATTTAAATTATTTACCATACGCCACCTCGCGTCCTCTAAATTTTGGCGGCTATGCCAGCCCGTAGAGGTGTACGGGTTTTCGGGGATCAGCCTAGACATAGCCTATTCTTTGTTCTTCTACACAAGTCTACTGCGGTATAACAGCACTGTCTATATGTCCAGTCATGCACTTTTCCCAAATGTGCCATGCACAACATTATCGCCACGCTCCAGCGCATCTATATAATCGGCATACCACTGAAGCATTTCCCGGCGACCATCCAAGTATTGGGCATGGTTGTATGTGCCACGGATAGAATTTTTATCGACATGGGCCAACTGAGTTTCAATCCAAGCGGTGTTATAGCCCTGCTCGTGCAGAATGGTGCTCATGGTGTGGCGGAAGCCGTGGCCTGTTACACGCCCAGCGTAACCAATACGGCGAACCAGAACATTCATAGCCATTTCGCTTATTGGCTTGCTGTGGTGGATCCTGCCCGGAAACACGTAGCTGTAATGACCGGTCAGCGGTTTAAGCTGTTCCAGGATACTGATGGCCTGGTCGGATAAAGGTACACAATGAGGGCGGCGTTTCTTCATGCGTTCGGGCGGTACTTCCCAGAGTCGGTTATCAAAATCAAACTCCGACCATTCAGCCTTACGCAGTTCTCCCGGCCTTGTCCCTGTGATAATAAGCAAGCGCATAGCCAGCTTAACGATCAGGCTGCCGGTGTATGTGTTAAAGGTGCGGAAAAAGTCGGGCAGCTCGGCAACTGACAAGAAGGCATAGTGTTCTTTTTTATGCGGTGAGAACGCGCTGGCGAGATCTGGAGCTGGGTTATATTCAGCCCTACCGGTGACGATGGCATATTTCCATACCTCCCCACACCGCTGGCGCACCTTGCGTAACTTCTCTGTTGCGCCACGTTCGTCGAGTTTAGAAAGCGTCCCCATAAGCTCCATTGGCTTTATTTCGGCAATTGGCCGATGGCCGATGTATGGGAAAACATCGCTCTCAAACGTTTTCATCATCTCTTCTGCGTAGGACTCTGACCAGCGATCTCGCCGCTTGACGTACCATTCCCGCGCTATCCCCTCGAAGGTATTGCCAGTCACATCTTGCCGATCTCGTTTCTGCTGCTTCCTGGCTTCGCTGGGGTTAATGCCCGATGCCACCAGCTTTTTAGCCTCATCGCGCTTTTGCCTTGCGTCGGTTAGTGAAACTGTGGGATATGTGCCGAGGGAAAGCATTTTGGGTTTACCGTCGAAGCGGTAGCGAAAGCGCCAGCCTTTGGAACCGTTCGGCTCAATGAGTATAGAAAGCCCACCGCCATCACTGAGTGTATAGGGCTTGTCTTGCGGCTTAGAGCGCCGTAGCTCAAGGTCTGTGAGGGGCATTGTGTATAGCTCCGAGGTAAATCAAACGTCCTATACTCATTACTATACACATGGATGTATAGATTTGGGTAGATGTGTGTAGACGTTGAGATAACGAGCTTTTACCGAGAGGCTTGTGATTACTGGGTTTAGTGGGCTTTGGTAGACGTTGAGAGAAGTGTGTTTGGAGCGGGTGAAGGGAATCGAACCCTCGTATGCAGCTTGGGAAGCTGCCGTTCTACCATTGAACTACACCCGCATCGGTGTGCGACTGGCATTATAACCGGTTATCCACGTCGGGCAAGCGGAGATAGCGCGTAATTGCCGATATTTTAAGCAGTTAGCCGCATCGGTCCCCTGTTTTTTCCAACATGCGAAAAAAAACCGGCGCAGTCGCCTGCACCGGTTGATGTTCACACCGCAAAAGATTATTTCTGCGGGCGCATTGCCGGGAACAGAATCACATCGCGAATGGTGTGGCTGTTGGTGAACAGCATAACCATGCGATCGATGCCGATACCCAAGCCAGCCGTCGGCGGCAGACCGTGCTCCAGCGCCGTGACGTAGTCTTCGTCGTAGAACATCGCTTCGTCATCGCCTGCGTCTTTCGCATTCACCTGATCAGCAAAGCGCTGCGCCTGGTCTTCCGCGTCGTTCAGCTCGGAGAAGCCGTTACCGATTTCACGTCCGCCAATGAAGAACTCGAAACGGTCGGTGATTTCCGGGTTCTCATCATTACGGCGCGCCAGCGGGGACACTTCCGCCGGGTATTCGGTAATGAAGGTCGGCTGAATCAGGTGGCTTTCCGCCACTTCTTCGAAGATCTCGGTGACTACACGGCCCAGGCCCCAGCTCTTCTCAATCTTGATACCGATGGATTCAGCGATAGCCACCGCCTTGCCCATGTCAGCCAGATCGGCCAGCTCGGTTTCCGGACGGTATTTTTTGATCGCCTCGGTCATGGTCAGTTTTACAAACGGCTTGCCGAAGTCGAACACTTCGTCACCGTACTGCACCTGAGTTTTGCCCAGCACGTCCTGAGTCAGGGTGCGGAACAGCGACTCGGTCAGCTCAATGAGGTCTTTGTAATCCGCGTAAGCCATATAGAGTTCCATCATGGTGAACTCTGGGTTATGACGCGGAGAAACGCCTTCGTTACGGAAGTTACGGTTGATTTCGAACACCCGCTCGAAGCCCCCCACCACCAGACGCTTCAGGTACAGCTCCGGGGCAATACGCAGGTACATATCGATGTCCAGCGCATTGTGGTGAGTCACGAATGGACGCGCAGAAGCGCCGCCCGGGATCACCTGCATCATTGGGGTTTCGACTTCCATGAAGCCGCGTTCCACCATGAAGTTACGGATCCCCGCCATCACCTGAGAGCGCACCTTGAAGGTGTTGCGCGACTCATCGTTGGCGATCAGGTCCAGATAACGCTGGCGGTAACGGGTTTCCTGATCGGCCAGGCCGTGGAACTTGTCCGGCAACGGGCGCAGGGCCTTGGTCAGCAGGCGCAGTTCGGTACAGTGAATAGACAGCTCGCCGGTCTTGGTTTTGAACAACTTGCCGCGAGCGCCAAGGATATCGCCCAGGTCCCACTTCTTGAACTGCTCGTTATAAATACCTTCCGCCAGATCGTCGCGCGCAACGTACAGCTGGATACGGCCGCCGACGTCCTGCAGCGTAACGAATGATGCTTTGCCCATGATACGGCGAGTCATCATGCGGCCTGCAACGGTAACTTCTACGCCCAGCGCTTCCAGCTCTTCGTTATCTTTATCGCCGTATGCAGCGTGCAGTTTGTCGGACGTGGTGTCGCGACGGAAATCATTTGGGAACGCAATGCCGTTCTCGCGCAGCCCGGCCAGTTTTTCACGGCGTGACTGCAACTCATTATTGAGTTCCAACGCCTGATCGGCGCCCTGTGGTTGTTGCTCAGACATTTCTGTTCCTCATAACCCGGCTTTCAAACTTGCCTCAATGAATTTATCCAGGTCGCCATCTAATACGGCCTGCGTGTTACGCGTTTCAACGTTGGTGCGCAAATCCTTGATACGGGAATCATCCAGCACGTAAGAACGGATTTGGCTGCCCCAGCCGATGTCGGACTTGTTGTCTTCCATCTGCTGTTTATCAGCATTTTTCTTTTGCATCTCAAACTCGTACAGCTTGGCTCGCAGCTGTTTAAACGCTTGATCCTTGTTCTTATGCTGAGAACGGTCGTTCTGACACTGCACCACAATGTTGGTCGGCAAGTGGGTAATACGTACCGCCGACTCGGTTTTGTTTACGTGCTGACCACCCGCACCGGAGGCGCGGTAAACGTCAATACGCAGGTCTGCCGGGTTGATGTCGATATCGATATCGTCGTCCACTTCCGGATAGATAAACACCGAGCTGAACGAGGTATGACGGCGGCCGCCGGAGTCGAACGGGCTCTTGCGCACCAGGCGATGCACGCCGGTTTCAGTGCGTAACCAGCCGAACGCGTAGTCGCCGATAATCTTGATGGTGGCGGATTTCAGCCCCGCGACGTCGCCGTCGGATTCTTCAATCACTTCCGTTTTGAAGCCCTTGGATTCCGCCCAGCGCAGGTACATGCGCAGCAGCATGCTGGCCCAGTCCTGTGCTTCGGTGCCGCCGGAGCCGGCCTGGATGTCCAGGTAGCAATCCGCGCTGTCATATTCACCGGAGAACATACGGCGGAACTCTAATTGTTCCAGCTTGGCAGACAGTTGATCGAGTTCGGCTACGGCTTCGTTAAAGGTTTCTTCATCGTCGGCTTCAACCGCCAGTTCCAGCAGGCCGGTGACGTCTTCGCCGCCCTGTTCCAGCTGATCGATGGTTTCCACGATGGCTTCAAGCGCCGCGCGCTCTTTACCCAGCGCCTGTGCGCGCTCGGGGTCGTTCCAAACATCAGGCTGTTCCAGCTCGGCGTTGACTTCTTCTAGGCGTTCTTTCTTGGCATCATAGTCAAAGATACCCCCTAAGAACGGCAGTCCGCTCGGACAGGTCCTGAATTCGGTTTTTTACCGGATTAATTTCAAACATGGTTTTTAGCGTTCTTTTACGTTGATGTCGTCGATGGCGAAATGCCATTAGAACCGGTAATTCTATCGGATCCGGGCGTCAGTTTATAGCGAGTTGGTCAGTTTTTGTGGGGGAAGGATCTGTATCTGAAGCAAGCGCGGCATCACCGCGCCCGTTCAGGAAAAATCAACGCGGCCAGAGGTGCTGGATCAATAACTGCACGTTGCGGTTACCACGGAACTCATTGACGTCGAGCTTATAGGCCAGCTCAACTTCACGCACGCTGCTGTCGGGCCACAGGGTGGTGTCCACGTTGAAGGCGATGCCGTCGAGCAACGGGCCGCCGCCAAGCGGCTCCACCATCAGCTTCAGGTGTTTCTCACCCACCAGCCGCTGTTGCAGGATACGGAACTTACCGTCGAAAGTCGGTTCCGGGAACGCCTGCCCCCAGGGCCCCCCCTCGCGCAACAACTCCGCCGTTTCCAGCGAAAGCTCCTGCATCGCCAGTTCGCCGTCAGACCAAATCACCCCTTCCAGCATCGCCGGATCGAGCCATTCCCCCACCAGTTCGCCAAAGCGCTGACGAAACTCGTCGAATTTGGCCTCTTCCAGCGACAACCCGGCCGCCATCGCATGGCCGCCAAACTTCATCATCAAGCCCGGATTCAGCGTATCCAGCCGCTCCAGCGCGTCGCGCATATGCAGGCCGGCTATCGAACGGCCGGAACCTTTCAGAATGCCCTCGCCCGCCGGCGCAAACGCAATCACCGGGCGGTGGAAACGTTCTTTGATGCGCGAGGCCAGAATACCCACCACGCCCTGATGCCATTCCGGATGATACATCGCCAGTCCATACGGCAAGGCGGTACTGCTGCGCTCCAGTTCATCGCACAGCTGCAAGGCCTCGACCTGCATGCCCTGCTCAATCTCACGCCGTGTCAGGTTAAGCGCATCGAGATCGTTGGCCAGCATGCGCGCCTGCGCAATGTCATCGCTCAGCAACAGCGCCACGCCAATCGACATGTCGTCCAGCCGCCCGGCGGCATTGAGCCGCGGCCCCAGCGCAAAGCCAAGATCGTTGGCCGCCAGTTGGCGCGCATCACGGTTGGCCACTTCCAGCAGCGCCCGGATGCCCGGCCGACACTTGCCGGCGCGAATGCGATTCAGGCCCTGATACACCATAATGCGGTTGTTGGCGTCAAGCGGCACTACGTCGGCAACCGTGCCGAGAGCGACCAGATCCAACAACTCTGCCAGGTTCGGCATCGCCAACGCACGTTGTTCAAACCAACCGCTGTCACGCAGCCGGGCACGCAACGCCAGCATCAGATAGAAAGCCACACCGACGCCGGCCAAGGATTTGGAGGGGAACTCACAGCCGCGCAGGTTCGGGTTGACGATCGCCTCCGCCGCCGGCAAGGTTTCCCCCGGCAGGTGGTGGTCGGTAACCAGAACCTGCATGCCCTTGGCGTGCGCCACGTCGACGCCCGCGTGAGAAGAGATGCCGTTATCCACGGTCAGGATCAACTCTGCGCCGCGCGCCGCCGCCTGCTCGACCACTTCCGGGCTCAGGCCGTAGCCGTCCTCGAAGCGGTTCGGCACCAGGTAGTCAACCGCACTGCCGCCCATGCTGCGCAACGCCAACACCGTCAATGCGGTACTGGTGGCGCCATCGGCGTCGAAGTCCCCCACCACCATGATGCGGCGACTCGCGGCCAGCGCCTGCTGCAGAATGCCAACGGCGGTGTCGATACCGTCCAATTGCTGCCAGGGCAGCATGCCTTTGACGCTGCGCTCCAGTTCCTGCTCAGCCTTAACGCCGCGCAGCGCGTATAAACGGCGCAGTAGCGGGTGCAGGCTGGCTGGCAGATGGCTGTCGTCCGTCGCCGCACGGCGGCGTAGTTGTGTTTTGATGCTCACCGGCGATTAACCACCGGTTTTGGTTGCGGTCTGATGCGCATCCAGCATGGCGGCCATCTCTTTCGGCCCCTGATAGCCCGGGATCATCATGCCGTTTTCCAGAATGATCGCCGGGGTGCCCTGAATGCCGAACTGCACGCCAAGCGCATAGTGTTTGCTGATGTCGGTTTTACAGGTCGCCGGGGACACTGCATCGCCTTTCATGGCGGAATCAAAAGCCTTGGCCTTGTCGGCGGTGCACCAGATTGACTGCATGTCTTTCTCGGCCTGGGAGTTCAGCCCCTGGCGCGGGAACGCCAGATAGCGGACGGTAATGCCCAGATCGTTATACTCTTTCATCTGCTGGTGCAGCTTGTGGCAATAGCCGCAGGTGATGTCGGTAAACACGGTGATCACGTGTTTTTCTTTTGGCGCTTTGTAGACGATCATCTGATCTTTCAGCGCTTCCAGCTTGCCGGTAAGCAATTGGTTGGTGACGTTAACCGGTTCTTTGCCGCTGACGTCGTAAAGCGGGCCTTGCAGAATGTGTTTGCCGTCTTCGGTCACGTACAGCACGCCGTTATCGGTCAGCACGGTTTTCAGGCCGTTAACCGGGGAAGGCTGTACTTCCGCCTGCTGAATGCCCAGGCTGCCGAGCGCTTTTTTGATTGCCGCATCGTCGGCGTGGGCCGCGCCGGTCACCGAAGCCACCAGCAGAGAGAGCAGCATTAAACCTTTATTCATTCTTCCAATCCTTTTGAGCCCGGCGTGTCACGCACGCGGGTGATGCTGTTGATGTAGCTGTTTAAGTCGTTCGGTCGCTACATGCGTGTAAATTTGCGTGGTCGAGAGGTCGCTGTGCCCCAATAACATCTGTACGACACGGAGATCGGCTCCGTGGTTCAGCAAATGGGTGGCAAATGCGTGACGCAACACGTGCGGTGACAGCCTCTCGCTATCAATACCCGCTAGGATCGCATAGTGTTTGATGCGATGCCAGAACGTCTGTCGGGTCATTTGCTGGCAGCGGTTGCTTGGGAACAGCACATCCAGCGCCTGGCCGTTGACCATCCACGGGCGACCGTGCTCCAGATAATTTTCTATCCAGTACACCGCCTCCTCGCCCAGCGGCACCAGCCGTTCCTTGTTGCCTTTACCGATCACCCGCACCACGCCCTGGCGCAGGCTGACGTCGCTGATGGTCAGCCCGACCAGTTCGGACACCCGCAAACCGGTGGCGTACAGCACCTCCAGCATCGCCTTGTCTCGCAGCTCCAGAGGCTGATCGACGCATGGCGCCTGCAACAAGGCATCGACTTGCGCTTCGCTCAAATCTTTCGGCAGCCGCTGCGGCAACTTCGGCGACGCGAGCAACGCGGTCGGATCGTCTTCCCGCAGTTTTTCACGGTACAGATACTGGAACAGGCGGCGCATGGCGCTCAGCAAACGCGCAGAGCTGGTTGCCTTGTAGCCCCCCTCCACCCGTTCGGCGAGAAACGCCTGCAAATCCAGCGCCTGCGCCTGTAACAGTGAGGTATTTTGATGGTTCAGCCAGGCGGTCAGCGCCTGCAGATCCAGCCGGTAAGAGGCCAGCGTATTTTCTGCCAGATTGCGTTCGAGCCACAGCGCATCCAGGAATTGCTCAATCAGCGCACTCTCTTGCTGTTGCACGCGGTCCTCTCTTTGTTAGCTTTCCACCTGCGCCATTATGCCTTAAGCCAGTACAAATCTGGTACACTCGATGCCATTCCACGAACGGTAACATAACGGTTTAAAAATGAAGATTGGTCTGTTTTACGGCTCCAGCACCTGCTACACCGAGATGGCGGCAGAAAAAATCCGTGAGATTCTGGGCGAAGACCTGGTCGACCTGCACAACCTGAAAGACGTCTCCCCGCAGTTGATGGAAGAATATTCCATCCTGATCCTCGGCATTCCTACCTGGGACTTCGGTGAATTGCAGGAAGACTGGGAAGCGATTTGGCCGCAACTGACGACGCTGGATCTGAAAGGAAAAATCGTCGCCATGTACGGCATGGGCGATCAGCTCGGCTACGGTGAATGGTTCCTCGATGCGCTCGGTATGTTGCACGATCACATCGCCCCGCTCGGCGTGCAGTTTATCGGTTTCTGGCCCATTGAAGGTTTTGAATTCACCAGCCCGAAACCGCTGAGCGCCGATGGCAAACACTTCGTCGGCCTGGCGCTGGATGAGGTGAACCAATACGACATGAGCGAAGATCGCCTGCAACAGTGGTGCGAACAGATCCTGCTGGAGATGGAACCGCTGCTGTAATGCCAATGGGCGCGATTGCCGCGCCCAACGCCTCTGCTTATTTCCACAACCGGAAGCGGTTTTCTCCGTCACCGGTCGGCGTTTCGCCGCTCAAGCGCGCCGGATCAGCCACCTGATACCAGTCCAGCTTACGCGTCAGCAGCATGATCCCCGCCAGAATAGCGAACAACAGCCCGGCTCCGAGCACCAGCGCATTATCTTCCGACTGCAACAGCAGGTACAACACGCCATAAAGCATCAGCAGGCTACCGGCGAACATCGCCCCGCGCCGCTTACCGCGCAGCACCGCGCTGAGATAAAAGGCAATCAGGCCGCTGCAGGCCACGCTGGCCAACAGGTAGGCGGTGGCGAAGCCGAAATGTTCGGAGAACGCCAGCAGGATCAGGTAGAACAGCACCAGCGCGGCACCGACCAGCAAATACTGGATCGGATGCACCCGCAAGCCGGTCAGGGTTTCGAACAGGAAGAACGCCATAAACGTCAGCCCGATAAACAGCACCGCATATTTCACCGCACGTTCGGTCAGTTGATAGTGATCCACGGGTTCAATCAGGCTGACGCTGAAGGCCGGCAGCTTGTCTTCGTCAATGATCCCATCGTCATAGTGAAACGCGCTGTTGATGTTGTTGGCGAACCAGGTGCTACGCCAGCGGGCGCTGAAGCCTTTTTCCGTCACCTTGCGTTCATCCGGCAGGAAATTGCCGAGGAAATTGGGGTGCGGCCAGTTGCTTTGCAGCGTTAATTCGCTGCTGCGGCCGAGCGGCACCAGTGACAAGCTGCTGGTACCCGCCAGCGTCAGGGTAAAATCGGCATCCAGCCCCTCTTTTTGCAACGCGGCAAGCTGTAGCGGCGCATGAATGCCCTGCGGCAATGCATCCACTCGCGTGCCCGGTTCAAAGGGGGTTGGCGGCTGGGTGCTGGCAAGTGGCGAGATGCTCTTGATGCCGCGTGAGTCGCTGAGCGCAACCAGCAAATAGGGCTGTTCGAGAGTCACGTTGCTGCGCTGCAAATCAGCCAAATCCGGCTGACCGAATTTCACCTGAAACTTTAACGGCCCCTGATATACCTGAGTTTGATAGATACCCAGCTTGCGTACCTCTACATTCGGCTTGCCGCTGACCTGTAAACTCTCCGGCAGCAGATAACGATAGTGTCTCACTCTCTGCACTACCGGTTGCCCCTTGTCGTCCTTCTTCTCTTCCCGCTCGATATAAGGGATGACAATCAACGGCCCCAAAATGCGCTGCGCCCGGCTGGTGCTTTCGCTCACCTGCCCAACCACGCTCTGGCGATAGCCACTGCGCTCCTCAATCACGTTCATCAACTGCGTCACCGGGATAATCATTAAAATCATCAATCCCAGCAGAGTGGTTATTTTCCAAAACAGTACCGATTTCATCATCGCTGCGCGCTCCTTGTAGGTAATGGCACCACGATAAAACCGGCAGGTGAAAACAGGATGTGGTTATGTGAAGGGACGGTGAAGTCAGAGCGATAAAGTGAAAACGGCTATCACGCCCTGTGGTGGGCGGTTGTGCAACTGAATGCCGCCCCGATGCAGTCGTGCCACTTCCTGCACAAAGTTCAGGCCCAGCCCGCTGCTTTTGGGCTTATCGGCTCGTGCCAGCGAATAGAAACGCTCAAACACTTTGTCCAGCGCGTAATCCGGGATGCCGCTGCCGTTGTCACTGACGGTGATGAGGTAGTGACTCTCCTGGCGTTCGCCGCACACGCTGACGGCCCCGCCCGGCGGGGTGAAATCCAGCGCGTTGTCGAGCAGATTGGTCAGCGCCTGACTAATCAGCAGCCCATCGCCGATCAGCGTGATCTCCTCCAGCGCATCCACCTGCAACGCAACGCCGCACTGCGCCGCCTGAGCTTCTTTACCCGCCACTGCCTGGCGCACCAATGTCGCCATCGCCAGTGGTGCCAATTCCAGGCCGGGCCGGCTCTCGAGCCGCGCCTGCACCAGCAATTTATCCACCAATTGCTGAATACGGACGCTTTGTTGCTCGATATTGGTCAAAAATCGCCGGGCGGTCGCCGGCGGCGGCAATTCCTGCAACAACTCGGCTGCGCCGCGGATCGCCGCCAATGGGCTTTTCAACTCGTGGGTCAGGGTATGTACGTACTGTTCGATATAAGCTTTACCTTCCAGCTTCATCCGCATACTTTCCAGCGCTTGCGCCAGTTGCGTCAGCTCGTGGCTGCCCATTTTTGGCAACGGCACGCTTTCACCCTGCGCTACGCCATCGGCATAGCGCACCAGCCGGCCAATCGAGCGGTTGATCCACCAGACGAAGCCCAGCCCGATCAGCAAGGCGATGCCCAGCAGCAGCGCGCCGGCCCACAGAATGCGCCGCTCGCTGCGCTTGATCACCGGTGCCATGGTGCTGTTCGGTTTACCTACGCTGAGCACGCCGATAATCTTGCCCTGCTCCAGCACCGGCGCGGCGACGTACATCACCGAGCTGTTTTCATCCTGCGGATTGCTGCGCGTACTGCGTGCGCCATATTGGCCGCGCAGCGTCAGATAAACATCATTCCAGCGTGAGTAGTTCTGGCCGACCGCCTGGCCGGCAGAGTCAAAAATAACCGTGCCGCTCGCATCGGTGAGGTACACGTGATATTCGCTGCGATCCTTGCGGATACCGGAAATATTGGCGCCAATCGGCCGTTGATTCAGTTGGATGAATGCCTGCGCCAGTTGCCCGTGCGCCACATCGTCGCGCTGCAGGTCCAGGCGCGCTATTTGCGCCAGCAGGTTAGCCGTGTCCACCAGGGTGCCTTCGGTCGCACGCCGCACGCCAGGCTTTACTTCCTGTAGGAAAATGCTCAGTACGAAATAGCCCGCCACCGCCACAATCAGGAAATACCCCAGCAGCAGGCGCAGGCCGATTCTCATGATTGGCGGCTCACGCTGTAGCCCATGCCCCGGTGGGTGTGAATAGGCGGTTCACCGGGATCGATCGCTCGCAGCTTGGCGCGCAGCGTTTTGATGTGGGTGTCGACGGTGCGATCCAGGCTTTCTTCCGCCTGCGTCCAAACGCTGTCCATCAGTTGCTGGCGTGAAAACACCCGACCAGGTGCCAGCAGCAGCGTTTTCAACAGCAGAAATTCGTAGCGGGTCAGCGGCAGCGGCTGCTGATGGTAATAAAGGGTCGCCGCAGGTTCATCCAGGTCAAAAGGGCCAAAGGTGTACAGCGCGGGCTGTTGCAGACGCTGCTGTTTTTGCAGGCGACGCAGAATGGTACGCACGCGGGCGCTGACTTCGCGGGGAGAAAAAGGTTTGGCGACGTAATCGTCCGCGCCAATCTCCAGCCCGATCAGGCGATCGACTTCGTCACTGCGGGCGGTCAGAAACAGAATGGGTAAATCCGCCGACTGCGACAACAAACGGCGGCACAGTTCAAAACCGTTGATGTCCGGCAAGCCGACATCGAGGATGGCCAGCGCGGGCGCTCCTTGCGCCAATGCCAGCAATGCCGGTTCGCCACGTTCGAACCAGCGTACCTGAAAGCCTTCGCTCTCCAGGGTGTAAATCAGCGTATCGGCAATACTGGGCTCATCTTCCACCAGCCAGAGCGTCGGCTTCATCAGGGTTCCTCGTCATCATCGGCCGACGGGTGCAGCAACAACTGGCGCAGATGCCGCCATTCGGCTTTGCCCATGCTGTCGGAGGCCAACCACAGCCGGCGGCATTTTTTGCCCTGTATCGGCTGCAGCGTCAGCAAAATGCCGTAACGCGGCATCCAGGGTTGCTTTACCAGCAACCATTCCTGTCCGTGCCAACTTAACCGCTTATTCGCCAGCAAACGCAGCTCGCCCTGCCGTGACGCAATGCGCTTTTGGCTGCGGATGCATTCAAATACCACCAGCGTCAACAACACCAGCCAGATCGGGCCGTAGCCTTCCGGCCAGGGCGAAATCAGGATCAGCAGGATAAGAACGCCGTGGGTCAGCAGCGAAAGTAACTGGGTGCGCCAGGAAATGCGGACATTACATCGCCACTGGGCCACGGTCTTTATTTCGCGTCTGGATCAGTGTCACCATTCTCTGCAGTTCACTGTCTTGCGGAGCGCCATGATTCATCAACCAGTTGAACAGATCGGGATCGTCGCTCTCAAGCAGGCGGATAAACAACGCTTTGTCTGTGTCATTCAACTGATCGTACTCATGCTCGAAGAACGGCATGATTGAGATGTCCAGCTCACGCATGCCACGGCGGCAGGCCCAGTGAATACGTGCTTTATTATTAATATCCATGTTGTTATGACTAACCTCTTTTCGGCGTGGCAAAAGCCATCGCAGGGTTCAACCGACACACTGTATGGCAACGCCTGCGCGATATAATTCCATCGGCCAAAGATCTGTCTGCAAGGGTTACCTTTGGCCGTAATCCCATAGAGTAACAATTTGACATACTCGCCGGGAAGGACGTTCTCTACGTAAAGTGGAATAAAGCGCTAAATGTCAAAAAAAGCGCTGCCGAGGCGGCAAGCGTGAATAACAGTTTGCAAAGCCCGCCGCCTCTTTTACCATGGGGCCAACACACCTTCAGGTAAGCTAAACGTTAAGCAGGATCTTACTATGGCGTATAAAATTCCATTTCCACCCCGTCAGCCTTCCGCCTCTTCCCATCTGCCCCTGACCCTGATCTCTTTGGAGGATTGGGCGCTGGTGACGCTGAGCGGCCCGGACAGGGTGAAATACCTTCAGGGCCAGGTGACTGCAGACATCGAAGCGCTGGCGGCCGATCGTCACGTGCTGTGCGCCCACTGCGATGCCAAAGGCAAAATGTGGAGCAACCTGCGTCTGTTCCATCGCGGTGAAGACTTTGCCTATCTGGAACGCCGCAGCGTACTGGACAGCCAACTGGCGGAAATCAAGAAATACGCGGTGTTCTCCAAACTCACCATTGCCGTCGATAGCGAAGCGGTGCTGCTGGGGGTAGCCGGTTTTCAGGCACGCGCAGCGTTGGCGGGCGTATTCAACAGCCTGCCGGATGCTGAGCATCAGGTGGTGCAGGACGGTGAAACCACCCTGCTGCACTTCTCTGTGCCGGCGGAACGTTTTCTGCTGGTGACCACCGCGGCCATCGCCGAACAGTTGGCCGACAAGCTGAACGAACAGGCAGAACTGAACGACAGCCAACAATGGCTGACGCTGGATATCGAAGCCGGTTACCCGGTGATTGACGCCGCCAACAGCGGGCAGTTGATTCCGCAGGCCACCAACCTGCAGGCGCTGGAGGGCATCAGCTTCAGTAAGGGCTGCTATACCGGCCAGGAGATGGTAGCTCGCGCCAAGTTCCGCGGTGCCAACAAGCGTGCACTGTACTGGCTGGAAGGCAACGCCGGGCGGGTGCCGCTGGCCGCTGAGGATCTCGAACTGCAGTTGGGCGAAAACTGGCGCCGGACCGGTACGGTGCTGGCCGCCGGCAAGCTGACCGATGGCCGGCTTTGGGTGCAAGCGGTGTTGAATAACGATTTGGATGCCGACAGCAAGCTGCGGGTACGTGACGATGCCGCCAGTCAGTTGACGATCAAACCCTTGCCATACTCGTTGATAGAAGAAAAATAAAAACGGGAATCAGTCAGAGCGTCTTAGCCCATCCGCAACAGATTTCGCGCTGCAGCAAGCAAGTACATTCCCAGTCACTTATTCAAGTAAGTGACTGGGGTGCGCACGCGCAACCAACAACGCTGCAGTGTGAAAGATTTAGCGGAATCAGACGTACAGATAAATCGCCATGAAATGGCACAGGCTGCCGCCGAGCACGAAGCCATGCCAGATAGCGTGACCGAAGCGGAACCGTTTGGAGGCGTAAAAAATCACCCCCAGGGTATAGACCACGCCCCCCACCGCCAGCAACGTTACGCCGCCGATCGCCAGGCGGGTCGCCAACTGATAAATCACGATCAATGACAGCCAGCCCATCGTCAGATAGGTGACCAACGACAACGCCTCAAAGCGATGGGCGAACGCCAGTTTGAACAATACCCCCAGCAGCGCCAACCCCCAGATAACCGCCATCAGCCCTTTGGCCAGCGGCGAGTTGAGCCCCACCAGCAGAAACGGCGTGTAGGTACCGGCAATCAAGAGATAAATGGCGCAATGGTCAAACTTCTTCAGCCAGTGTTTGGCTTTCTGATGCGGAATGGCATGGTACAAAGTTGAGGCAAGGTACAGCAGGATCATGCTGCCGCCATAAAGACTGTAACTGGCGATGGCCGTGATACCGGCGCCGGTATCCACCGCCTGTACCAGCAACAACACCAGCCCGACAATGCCGAAAACCAGTCCGATACCGTGGCTGATGCTATTGGCTATCTCTTCTGCCCACGGATACGCCGTAGCGGTATTTCTGTCGTTCTCGGCTTTCATCACTACGCCCGTATTTCCCATAAATCACAAACCCTCAAACGCACAATATTGTTCGAAATTACCGCAAACCAGCTTAACTGAGAACAATTCCAGTGTACACGTGTACGCTAAAATAAAACTGTGAATGCGTGTAACGCCACAAACATCGAAATCCCCTGCCCGCTGGTCTACAATCGACGAGCTTCAACCCACCTACCTTGAGGTTTACACCATGTCATCCGCTGTACCCGCGTTAGATTTCGGCTCAATGACCCAGGTCATCCAGTTCCTGATGGAAATCGACAAGTTGAAAAGCGTGCAACGCCGCACCAAAGTGCTCGGCACCCAACGCCAGGAAAACTCCGCCGAGCACAGTTGGCACTTTGCCATTGCCGCTCTCAGCCTGGCGCCATACGCCGGTGAAGGCGTTGATATCCAGCGAGTGATCCAGATGGCACTGCTGCATGACATCGTGGAAATCGACGCCGGCGACGTGCTGGTTTACGATCTGGCGGCGCGCGCAGCAATCCACGATCAGGAAGTGGCGGCGGCGCGGCGGCTGTTTGGCATGCTGCCGACGCCACAACGCGAGTCTTTCACCGCTTTATGGCAGGAGTATGAAGATGGCGAGAGCGCCGACGCGCGCTTTGCGCTGGTGCTGGACCGCACCATGCCGATGCTGATGAATCTGCATAACGAAGGCCAAAGCTGGGTCGAGAACGGCATCAGCCTGGAGCAAGTGCTGTCACGCAACGCGATGATCGCTGAAGTCCACCCGGAGCTGTGGAAGCACCTGCTGCAACACCTGCAGGATGCGCAGCGCAAAGGCTGGCTGAAGTAATCCCTCAGCCGCAGCAAGCCGGGTGAATCCCTCACCCGGCCTTCCTTTACAACGGTTTGTGCGCCGTCTCCTTCGCGGCAATCACCGCCCACAGCGTGATCAGTAACGCCACCACCACATACGCCGAGATCGCCAACGTGCTGTCGTAGGATTTGAACAACGTAGCGATAATCAGCGGCGCAAAGCCGCCACCGAGAATGCCGGCCAGCGTGTAGGCCAGCGACGAGCCGGCATAACGTACCCGGGTCGGGAACTGTTCGGTGATAAATGCCGCCTGCGGGCCGTACATTGCCGCATGGATCAGCAAGCCGATCACCACCGCCAGGCAGATCAGCACCGGCTGGCTGCTGTCCAGCAACGCAAAGAACACGAACGCCCAAACCATCGCCGCCAGCGCCCCGCCGATATACACCGGCCGACGGCCAAAGCGATCGGACAGCGCACCGAACATCGGCACGGTAATGGCATTGCCAATCGCCCCCAGCATGGTGGCAGTCAGCGCCAGCGGGCGCGGCAGATTCAGCACCGTAGTGACATAGGTCAGGGTAAATACCACCACCAGCGCATACAGCACGTCGGAACCGATGCGCGAGCCGCCGGCGATCAGCAACGGCCGCCTGTGTTGAGTAAAGACTTCACGGATAGGAGCCTGAGTCACATCCTTCGAAGCCTCCAGCTTCAGGAATGCCGGCGTTTCCCCCACGCCGCGGCGCAACCACAAGCCAAAGACCACCAGCACCAGGCTGAGCAGGAAAGGAATACGCCACCCCCACTGCTGGAAATCATCCGCCGACATCGCCACCGTCACCAGCGTGATCAACCCTGTGCCGATCAACGTGCCGCAGGAAGGGCCAACCTGAGCAAACGAAGCGTTGCGTCCCCGCTGATGCGATTTACCGTGTTCCATCGACAACAAGACCGCACCCGCCCATTCGCCCCCCAGCGCGATGCCCTGAATAAAGCGCAGCGTCACCAACAGCAGCGGGCTCCAGACACCCCAACTGGCGTAACCGGGCAGCAGCCCCATCAGTGCGGTGGTGACACCCATAATCACCAGCGTGGTGACCAGCACAAATCGCCGACCCAATACGTCGCCGAGATGGCCAAAAACGATGCCGCCGATCGGCCGCGAAACATAGCCGACCGCATAGGTGGAAAATGCCAGAATGGTGCCCACCAGCGGATCGAACGACGGGAAGAACACGTGGTTGAAAATCAGCGCCGCCATAATGTTGTAAACGGTGAAGTCATACCACTCCAGTGCGGTGCCGATCGAACTGGCAGCCGCCAGCCTGCCGGTTTTCGGCGGATGGGCAGCAGAGGCGGCGGCAGACGAATCGACGATCGGCGTTTCAGTGGTTGATGTGCTCATGATGTCAGCTCCTGCTTGGTCAGTTGCCAGCCAAGGACATAGTGTTGAGTGGTCTCAGCAGCGGTTTTCAACTGGCGACAGGCCAGTTCATTTAGCCGCTGACCGGCTGCGGCGCTGCTGCTTTCAATCAGCAGCATCGGCAGCAGGCGACGGTTTTCCCGCGATTCTTTTGGCAACGGCGAGCTGAGTTCAACGTCGGGCGAGAGCAGGCTGCTGCAGACAAAACCGGGTTGTTCCGCCAGCATGCTCCCCAGATGTGTAATGGCGAGCTTAAGCCCCTCAGGCTCTGCCTGCTCAAGGGTGATGATGGCCAAATGACTGCCGCAGCCCTGCCCGGTTACTGCCTCCACCGCGCACACCCGACGCATCGGATCACGCATTTTATCGAGGCTCGACACCGACCAGGGGGTTTGTTGGGTAAAGGCGGCGCGGTAGGCCGCAGAGGTAAAACTGGCCAGGGATTCGGTTTTATACAACCCAAGGTATTTACGCCCGCCCTGCAACGCCTGGTAGCGCGTGCCCGACAAGAAACCGGGAACACGTACCCGCTCTTCCACGTGCTCACGGTCGTACCACTGATTGAAATCCGCCTCGTCCTGCGCGGCGACATCTGTTGCGACAAACAGCATTCCGTTCGGGGAACCGGTCATGGGTACTCTCCTGTTAGCTCAAAGTATGGCGGGGCTATGCCCCACCGGAAAATCACGCACCGGCGAGACAGCGTTCAATCGCCAGCGCCCAGCCCAGCAACGCCTCGTCATGCATAGGTAGCCCAGCCAGCATCAGGCCAACCGGCGCTCCGCCGGGCCGCTGACAAGGCAGCGACAGCGCGCAGCCGTCGAGGAAATTGATCACCGAAGGATTGCGCAGCGCAGCGCCATTGATACGGAAATAGGCGTCTTCATCCGCTTCAAGCTCGGCAATGGTCGGCGCGACCAGCGGTACGGTCGGCATCAGCAACGCGTCAAACGCTTGCACGGCGGCAGTCACCCGCCGTTGCCAATCGGCACGCAGTTGCTGTAGCCGCTGCAAATCCTCCTCCCCCAGCGGCTGACCGCGGCAAATGCGCGACAGCACCCGTGGGTCATATTCCTCGGCATGCTCAGCGATCAGCGCCTGGTGCCAGCGCCAGGACTCCAGCGCGCTAAAACCGCCGGCGGCATTGATGGCCGCCAGTTCGGCGAATTCCGTGCAGGGAATGGTTTCAATCTGCGCGCCGGCCTGCGCCAGCCGCTGCAGGCTGAAGTGAAACGCCGCAGCGACCTCTTCATCCAGGCCGTCCAGCACCAGGGTTTGCGGTACCGCAAAACGCGCCTGACTCACATTTTTTAACTGCGGCTGTAACGGCCGATCGGTTATCGCCGCATCCAGAGCGATGCAACCGGCAACGTCGTGGGCGATCACGCCGATCGAATCCAGCGACGGTGACAGCGGCAACAGGCCGCCATCGTTAATTCGCCGGGCGGTAGGCTTAAAACCGGTCAGGCCGCAGAAGGCCGCCGGGATCCGCACCGATCCTCCGGTGTCGCTGCCAATCGAACCAAAACACATACCGTCGGCCACCGCGACCGCAGCGCCGGAGGATGAACCGCCGGGAATACGACGTGCAGCGCGATCCCAAGGGTTGGCAGGCGTGCCGTAGTGAGGGTTGATCCCAAGCCCGGAATAGGCGAACTCGGTCATGTTGGTTTTACCGATAACCACCGTACCCGCCTGCAACAAGCGTTCCACCACGGCGGCGTGTTTTGCGGCGGCCGGTGCTGCGGCCAGCAGCCGTGAGCCGGCGGCGGTAGCTTCACCGGCCACGTCGAACAGGTCTTTGACCGACACAGGAACGCCGTCCAGCGCTGACAATGGCTTCCCCTCCGCACGCCGACGATCGGCCGCCAGTGCCTGCTGTTGCGCCCACTGCGCATAAACGCGGGTAAAAACGCGCCCCCCCTCGCCCTGCTCATCGGCAATGTGCGCCAGCGCGGCGGCGGTCAGTTGCACGGCGGTCAATTCACCGCTGGCCAGCCCGGCGGCGGCTTGCCCTAAAGTCAGTTTTTTCATCACGCCACCACCGGCAGTTCAATGCTGTGATAGCCATGAGTGATAGAACGCCCCAGCACCTCGTCCGCCAGTTCCATGCGGAACTCGGCCGCCGGCCGGATGCCGCCAATCGCCGCCACCGTACCGCAGGTCATAGCTAATCCATCACGCGGCTGCGGTACCGTCAGCCCGCCTTCCGGCAACTGCTGTCCGCCCAGATAGCGCTCCAGCAGATCGCCCGGCGTGCGCAGGCTGGCGAGGCTTCCCTCCTGATAGAGCCGGAATTCCCCGTCTTCCTTGATCCACGAACGCAGGATCAGCGAATCCCAGTGCGCGATCACCTCTCGCAGCGGCCAGGCGGAGCGCGCAACCGGCTTAACGCAGATCTGTTTGGAGAGCGCTACGCTGTGCGCTTCCAGTTGACGATCGGTATGATCGGACGCCAGCGAAACGTACAGCTCGCCACGGTGGGCGAAGATCAGCGGTTCAGCTTCCCCGGAGGTGGCGTTGCCGATCACTTCGATGCGTTCGCTCTGGCTAAGCTGGTTAACGGCCACCCGGTAAAACAGTGGGATTGCACTGGGTTGGGGCACGCCCAGCTCGGCCAACTCCCGAATATGGTGCAGGATCGCCTCGCGGTCGCGGCCGGTCCAGCCGGCGATCACCAGATGATCAATCTCGACATCCAGCGCCACGGCGCCGCAGGATTCGGGTAAAGTGAAGGTCAATCTCATGGCATTGTGCCTCTTTAGTTAAAATACTGTGAAATTTCACTATATCTTTAGTAACCAAATAAGCGATTTCCGTGCCATGTTTTTGTGTACTATGTCTAAAAACTTTCTTCTTGCAGGAGCAGAACGTGATGACCGTTGACGCAGAGAGCCAGACACTCCCGACGGCAGAGGAAGCCGGGCTGTCACTGAATGAACTGGCCTATCGGCGCTTCAAGCAGGCGCTGGTGACGTTAAGCTATAAACCCGGTGAGTATCTCAATACCGCACAGGTCATGAGCGAACTGGATATGGGCAGAACGCCGATCAATCAGGCGATCCACCGTTTGGCGAATGAAGGGTTGCTGCAGGTGATCCCGCGCAAAGGGGTAATGGTATCGCCGCTGTCGATGGATGACGCGCTGGAGCTGATCGAAGTGCGGCTGGCCAATGAAATGCTGTGCATGCGGCTGGCGAGCAAAAGGATTACCGAGCCACAGATCGCTGCGCTGACCGCGCTCAACCAACAAATCGAAGCCGCCTGCCAGAGCCGCGACCGGATTCGGATGATGACGCTCGATCATGCGTTCCATCAGGAACTGGCGCTGATCGCCGGCAATAACATGCTGGCGGATATCTTGAGCGTGCTGCACGCCAGGGCGCAGCGTTTCTGGGCCAGCACGTTGTCGCGGGAAGGGCATATGCGGGAAGTGATCGAGGAGCATCGGGCGATTATCGCCGCACTGGCCGCCCAGGACAGCGACGCCGCGGCCGACGCGGCAGAAGCGCATATTCTGTCGTTCCGCAGCGCGCTGTTGCACGAGGGCTGAGCAGACTCAGAGAACAAATCCGGTGACCTGAAATCACCGGACAATTAGCCACAACGCCAACTCGATTTTACTCTTCGTGCTCATGCTCCTTCAGCATCGCTTCACGCAGCACCGCGTTCAATCACCGCCCACCGGCAGCCTCGATAAAACTGCCGGTCACGTAAGACGCGGCATCGGACAGCAAAAAGGCGATGGCTTCCGCCACCTCTTCCGGATAGCCGCCACGCTGCATCGGTAACCCGCTTTTTACCCGGTCGACACGCCCCGGCTCACCGCCGCTGGCGTGCATTTCGGTATAAATAAACCCCGGTCGCACGCCGTTGACCCGAATGCCCTGCGCCGCCACCTCCAGAGAAAGCCCGGTAGTCAGGGTGTCGACCGCGCCCTTTGATGCGGCATAGTCGACATATTCCCCCGGCGCCCCCAAACGGGCGGCGGCGGACGACACATTAACGATTGCCCCGCCCTTCCCTCCATGGCGCTTCGCCATGCGCTTCACCGCCTCGCGGCAGCAGAGAAAATAACCGGTCACGTTGGTGGTCAATACCTTGTTGATGCGCTCGGCGGTAAGTTGCTCGATACCGGCCTGCTGAAACAGAATGCCGGCGTTGTTGACCAGTGCGTCGATCGGGCCAAGGGTCACGTCCAGCGCAGCAAACATCGCCACTACCTGGCTTTCATCGGCGATATCCGCTCGCAGCGCCAACGCCCGGCCCCCCAGGGACGCGATCTCCGCCACCACCTGCCGCGCCGCCGCTTCATCTTTCAGATAGTTAACACCCACCGCGTAACCCTGGCGGGCCAGCAGCAGCGCCGTGGCGCGCCCAATGCCCCGGCTGGCGCCGGTGACCAGTGCAACTTTCGACATGCTATTCCTTGTTATGGTTGGGAAATCAGAAACTGTAACTGGCGCCCAGGAAGGCAACCCCAGCCACTTTTTTCTCGACGATCGGGCTTTTAGCCGCGTCACCCAACAAAGTATAGATACCCGCACCGGCCTGGAAGGCGATTTCCGGCGTCCATTGGTAATTCAGCGCGCCATTGAGCGTCACCTGCTTAAAACCGCTCCCCGGCCGATAGGCGGCGAAAGAGGTTTGCTGCGCCTGCCGCTGCGTCACACCAAAATAGCCGCGCTGATAACCGCTGTTGGCCCAGGTGGTGCTCAGATCACTCGACAGGGTCAGCGCCTCGCTCAGCGAATAAACTGCCGCCACACCCAGATCGACATAGGCGGTATGCCCCAGATCCTCATCGCCGTAACGACGTGCTTTGGTGGCCTGCATACCTTTTACAAAGGCATGGAAAGGGTCAAATTTATAGCTAAGTTCTATGCCCGCCTCAAGAGCACCGTCGAGGTCACCCATGCCTTTTAGCCGCTTGTTGCGGCCGCTCAGCGTTTTCACTTCCTCATCTCGTCCGGCGTCATAACCGGCCAATAAGGCGATGCCAAACGGCCCTGACAAGGGTAACTGCCAGCGTGCGCCGTCGATCAGGCCCAGACTGAAATCACCCCAGTCCGATTTATCGTAACCGGCCTGAATATCGTACAACGGCACGGCGCTATAGCTGGAAGCCCCCTGATAAACCGGTGCTACCGCCATACCGCCACTGAGTTTCAATGAAGCTTCTCCGCCATCCTGCGCAAAACCCTGCAGGGGAAATAGCATCAACAACGTCATCGCAGAATAACCCAGAGTATTTTTCACCGTATCTACCTTATTATTTAATGGGAGTGTTATAGCGCTATCAGGCGCCGTAATTGTTTTTTCATACGTGGTTTAAAACCGTCAAAAATATCCGACATCTCCGTATGCGGGCTGAGCTGTACGGCGGGATGGTGTGGGACTGAATTATTTTCTTCCCGGGCACCTACGTGAAAAATCAGCAGCTCCAGAGCGATAAATAAAATCACGCACGGACGGACAATCCCGCCAGAGAGGGCTAAATTTAAAGCGTTGCCAGCATGCATTTTTTTACCCTAAGGTGACTGTTGTGCTGGAGCAGCCTACCCGAAACCCTGAGTCGTTGCCTTAACGCGAAATTAACGCCAGATTAAGGTTTGCTTAAAAAGGCATAAGCGAAAAGCCGCACGGCGTTGTCTTCCGCTGAGGGTTGTAGTTATATAGCCGCCAGCGCCGTGACATAAACCGGATATCCAGTGAACATTTTGCTTGTGGAAGACGATCTGCAATTGGGCAAAGCCCTGTGCCGCGCATTGGAACTGGCAGGGTTCGATCTGTGCTGGGTGCGGCTGGTCCATGATGCACAACTTCAATTATCGCAGGGCAGCTTCGATTTAATGCTGCTGGATCTGACCCTGCCCGATGGCGACGGCTTGACGAAACTGGTCGAATGGCGCGCCGCCGGACAAAATATTCCGATCATTATTCTGACCGCCCGCGACCGCATCGAGAGTCTGGTCAATAGCCTGGACTCCGGTGCCGACGACTTTCTGGCAAAACCTTTTGCGCTGCCGGAACTGATTTCGCGCGTGAAGGCGGTGAACCGACGCATGGCCGGGTTCGCCTCCCAAACCTGGAGCCTCGGTAATCTGTATCTGGACCCGATGAACCATCAGGTCACCTTGGAAGACGAACTGTTGCTGTTATCAAAAAAAGAGTACCGACTGCTGCATGAGCTGATGCGCTGCGCCGGAACCGTAGTGCGCAAAGCCACATTGGAACAGCGGCTGTTCGGCAATGGCGACAGCGTGGAAAGTAATTCTCTGGAGGTGCACATGCATAACCTGCGACGCAAGATCGGCAAGGAAAGAATTATTACCGTGCGCGGCATCGGCTATTTATTAAAAAAAGAGACGCAGGGATGATTAGTTTCAAATCTTTTTTTATACGCACCATTGTTTTTCAGGTTATGGCAATACTCGTACTATGGGGAATATTGCTTGGCTGGGTAAAATATCTGTATTACCCCGATGCAGAGAAGTATTTGGATAATCAGCAACGTCTTGTCGCACGCGGTATCGCCAACATTCTCGATAAAACCGATATTACCGGACACAATTATGTCGAGATTATCAAAGATATCGAAATAATGTATATCGATTCGATCAAAAACGGCATGCAGGACGAAATAGACTATCGTCCGTTGTTTTTGGTTTACGACCATAATAATCAGATGATCTACGCCTCGCCGCCGCAGGAAAAACCCTTGTCCCTGCCGCCTTCCGTGTTGTCCGGCACCATCAGCTATGCCAACGTGAAGTGGCATATCGCCGGCAGTTGGAGCGATAAACAGCGTTTTAGAGTGATCGTCGGCGAATCCTTTGACAACCGCACCACTATTTTCGGCAACCCGGCGGAAAGCACCGCGATCCCGCTGCTGGTGGTCCTGGCGGCCATTATTGTTACTCTGCTGATCACCGCCTATTTCAGCCTGCGGCCGCTGCGGCAAATCGCCAGGATGATCTCCGATCGCAAACCCGGCAATTTATCGCCGATCAGCGTCCGTGAACAATATCAGGAAATCCGGCCGGTAGTGTTGGAAATCAATAAGTTGATGACGCGTATCGACGCCGCCAATCAGCGTGAAAAACGCTTTATGGCCGATGCCGCCCACGAGTTGCGCACCCCGATCGCCGCCGTGCTGGCGCAGTTGCACCTGTTGACACAGGTGGCTGATAAAACCGAGCGGCAGGAAATTATTGAGGACATGCAACAGGGGCTGGATCGCGCAGCATCGCTGTCACGCCAGCTGATTGATCTGGCCAAACTGGAGTCGGAGAACTTTCCGCTGAAGATTGAAGCGGTAGATATCCACGCGGAAATCAGCAAATGCCTTGCGCAGCACGTGCCCTATGCACTGGAAAAAAATGTCGAACTTTCGCTGGATGGCAGTGAAAATGTGGTGGTTGAGACCGACCGCCACTCGCTGATTGCCATATTCACCAACCTGCTGGATAACGCCATCAAATACGCGCCGGCCGGTGGTCATATCGAAGCCAACATCCGCTCACTGTCGCCAATGGGTTGCTATATTAGCCTGCGCGACAACGGGCCGGGTGTGAATGAAGAACATTGCAAACGCCTGTTTGAACGCTTTTACCGCGTGCCAGGCACCCAGCAGATCGGCAGCGGCCTGGGGCTGGCGATAGCCAAGAACCTGGCCGATAAAATCGGCGCACAATTGCGGATCACCGAAGGGCTTGACGATCGCGGTATCGGGTTTGTTATCGATCTGCCGGAAAATTACCCGGCGCCACAGGGAAAGGAATAAGGAATCTGGCCCATTTGGGGGCGGGTGCCGTACTGGCTCGGGCTGATCATCGGCGGGGCGGCGCTGGCCAGTTTTTTCCTGGCGACCAAACTGGCCACCAGGCTCCCAGCTTAACGAGAAATGCGGATCACCGAGCGAACATCGCTTTTCTTGTTCAGATCCCAGACCGCGGCAATCTCGGTCAAACCATGTTCCTGCGTCTCGACGGCGATCTTGCCTGCCGCCGCCAGGGCCAGGATCTCGTTGGCGTATCTCTGCATTTCCGCCACCGGTGGGAAGTTACCGGTGCCACTGCCCATAATCTGCAGCTGATTACTGCGCAGCACCGCCGCCGGCAGCCGGATATCCGGCCCGGCCATTGAGCCGACGTTAACCAGCCGGATGCCGCGCCCACCGGCGTAGGAAGAGAGGTCATGGTTGTTCAAGGTGGCGAGCAGCGCTTCGGTGGCCGCTCCCCAGATATAATCGACAATCACGTTATAACCTGCCGGGCCTGCTGCGTCGGCAAAGGCCTGTACCAGCTCAGCGCCTTCCAATCCGAGATCTACCGTGCCATCAACACCCAGCGCATCCAACACGCTCTGCCGACGGCCGGCGGCCACGATGCGCCCCGCTCCCGCCTGACGCGCGGCGGCCACCGCCAGCTTGCCCGACGTGCCCGTGGCACCGATAATCAGCACAGTTTCCCCCGGCTGCACCTCAGCCCGCCAATGAAGCGGCAGCCAGGCGGCGAAAGCCGGATTTATCAGCGCCGCTGCAGTGGCGTCATCCACGCCTTCCGGCACCGGCACTGTCCATGACGCGACGGTTCGTTCCGCCAGCGCGCCATGCGGCTGACGGAACGAGGCAAAATAAACCCGCTGACCGTCAGGCGTATAACCCACGCCATCGGTACCCGGAACGATCGGCAAGCTCTTCGGGCTGGAGTAATGGGTTCCCGCCACCATCGCGCGGTCAAGCTGCTTGATGCCCGCCAATGTCACCTCAATCAACACCTCCCCCGCCTGAGCCTGCGGCTCTTCGACTGACCCGAAAACCGGTGGCTGCCCTAACGCTTTTACGATTGCCGCTTTCATAACGATTCCTTATGCCATTGAGTTTGCCCATTAAGCAGTGAAGCGCAATCACTGCGGCCCGGCAATAAAAAAGGGACACCGCATCATGCGGTGTCCCTTGCTAACAAACTTTGCCGAATGTGTTATTCGTATTCGCTCATTGGCACGCAGGAACAGAACAGGTTACGGTCGCCATACACGTCATCCAGACGCTTCACGCTCGGCCAGTATTTGTTCTCACGCACACCGGCGATAGGGAACACCGCCAGTTCGCGGCTGTAGGCATGTTGCCAATCGCTGACCAGCTCCGCCTGAATGTGCGGTGCGTTCACCAGCGGGTTGTCTTCCAGCGGCCATTCGCCTTTCGCCACCCGGTCGATCTCGCTGCGGATGGCCAGCATCGCGTCGATAAAGCGATCCAGCTCCACCTTGCTTTCCGATTCGGTGGGTTCGACCATCAGCGTGCCCGCGACCGGGAACGACATGGTCGGTGCATGGAAGCCGTAGTCGATCAGGCGCTTGGCGATGTCCATTTCGCTGATGCCGGTCTCTTCTTTCAGCGGACGAATATCGAGAATACATTCATGCGCCACGCGATGGTCGCGGCCGGTATACAGCACTGGATAGGCATCTTTCAGGCGGGTTGCGATGTAGTTGGCGTTGAGGATCGCCACCTGGCTCGCCAGTTTTAACCCTTCCGCGCCCATCATGCGGATGTACATCCAGCTGATTGGCAAAATAGAAGCGCTGCCGAACGGTGCGGCGGAGACCGCGCCTTGCTGAGTGGTTACGCCGTCGATCTGCACTACGCTGTGACCCGGCACAAACGGAGCCAGATGCGCTTTGACGCCGATCGGGCCCATGCCCGGGCCGCCGCCGCCGTGCGGGATGCAGAAGGTTTTATGCAGGTTGAGGTGCGAGACGTCTGCGCCGATGTAACCCGGCGTGGTGATGCCGACCTGAGCATTCATGTTGGCACCGTCGAGATACACCTGGCCGCCGAACTGATGAACGATCTGACACACTTCACGGATGGTTTCTTCGTACACGCCGTGGGTCGACGGGTAGGTCACCATGATGCAGGAGAGTTCTTCGCCCGCCTGTTCCGCCTTGATGCGCAGATCGTGCAGATCGATGTTGCCGTTCTTGTCACAGGCCACTACCACGACGCTCATGCCCGCCATCTGGGCGGAAGCCGGGTTGGTGCCGTGCGCCGAGCTTGGGATCAGGCAAATATGACGGCCCGCTTCATTACGGCTTTCGTGGTAACGGCGGATCGCCAGCAGGCCGGCATACTCGCCCTGCGCGCCAGAGTTCGGCTGCATGCAAACCGCGTCGTAACCGGTCAGTTGCACCAGCCACTGCGACAGCTGGCCAATCATCTGCTGATAGCCTGCCGCCTGCTCTGGCGGGCAGAATGGGTGCAGTTCGGAGAACTCAGGCCAGGTGATCGGGATCATTTCCGCCGCCGCATTCAGTTTCATGGTGCAGGAACCGAGCGGGATCATCGCCTGGTTGAGCGCCAGATCTTTGCGCTCCAGACGGTGCATGTAACGCATCATCTCGGTTTCGCTGTGGTAGCGGTTGAATACCGGATGGGAGAGGATCGGATCCTTGCGCAGCATTGCCGGCGGGATCGACTGGCTGTTTTTGCTCACCGCCGCGTCCAGCGCGTCGATGTCCAGACCGTGCTCGTCACCCGCCAATAGGGCGAACAACGTCTGCACGTCTTCACGCGAGGTGGCTTCGTCCAGCGTGATGCCGACCGCACCGTGGATGTCGGTGCGCAGGTTGATGCCAAAGCTCAGCGCGCGTTCCAGCACGGCGGCCTTGTCTTTGACTTCCACCGTCAGGGTATCGAACCAGGTTTTATGACGCAGCGCCAGACCGGCCTGCTGCAGCCCGGCGGCCAGAATGTCGGTCAGGCGATGGATACGCCCGGCAATGCGCTGCAGGCCCTGCGGGCCGTGGTACACCGCGTACAGGCTGGCGATGTTGGCCAGCAGCACCTGCGAGGTACAAATGTTCGAGTTGGCCTTTTCGCGGCGGATATGTTGCTCACGGGTTTGCATCGCCATACGCAGCGCGGTGTTGCCGGCAGCGTCGCGGGAAACGCCGATAATGCGGCCCGGCATTGAACGTTTGAATTCATCGCGGCAGGCGAAGAAGGCAGCGTGCGGGCCGCCGTAGCCCATCGGTACGCCAAAGCGCTGCGCGGAGCCGAAGACCACGTCTGCGCCCTGTTTGCCCGGTGCGGTCAACAGCACCAGCGCCATGATGTCGGCTGCCACGCTGGTGACGATTTTGCGGGTTTTCAGCTCAGCCAGCAACGCGCCGTAGTCGTGCAGCTCGCCGGTGGTGCCCACCTGTTGCAGCAGCACGCCGAATACACCCTGCAGATCCAGCACCTTCTCGGCTTTATCGACGATCACTTCAAAGCCGAAAGTTTCGGCGCGGGTGCGTACCACGTCCAGCGTTTGCGGGTGCACATCGTCGGCCACAAAGAAGCGGTTAGCGTCTTTCAGCTTGCTGGCGCGCTTGGCCAGCGCCATCGCTTCGGCGGCGGCGGTGGCTTCGTCAAGCAACGAAGCGGACGCCAGATCCAGACCGGTCAGATCAAGGGTCACCGTCTGGAAGTTCAACAGTGCCTCAAGACGGCCCTGCGACACTTCCGGCTGATATGGCGTATACGCGGTGTACCAGCCCGGATTTTCCAGCATGTTGCGCAGGATCACCGGCGGCGTCAACACCGCGCTGTAGCCCATACCGATATAGGATTTGTAGCGCTGATTCTGCGAGGCAATCGCCTTCAGTTCGGCCAGCGCCTGATGTTCAGTCGCCGCATCGCCCACCGGCGGCGGCCCTGGCAGTTGAATGTCTGCCGGCACAATCTGTTGGATCAGCGCGCTGAGCGAGCGTGCGCCCACCGCTTCCAGCAACTGCTGCTGTTGTTGCGCAGAAGAGCCGATGTGGCGTTCGATGAACGCTTCGCTGTGTTCAAGTTGGCTGAGTGTCTGAGTCATTGCTACAAATTCCTGAATGCTGACGGGGTACGGGATATAGCCTGAACTAAAACGCCCTGCTATCAAATCATAGGTAGAGGCGGTTACATACTCAATGGATTTCAAGCTGCCGCCAGGCGACCGGCTTGCTTATCCCCAGGCGCTTACTTAAGTCACTGGGGTAAGCAAGTGCAGATAACAACGCTGCAGCTTGAAAGACCAAGAGTATGTCGATTACTCGTCGATAGAAGCCTGGTAGGCACCGGCATCCAACAGCTTACCGAGCTCGGCAGCGTCGGAAGCCTTGATGCGGAACAGCCAACCATCGCCATAAGGCTCGCTGTTAACCAGCTCCGGAGAGCTTTCCAGCGCGTCGTTGACGGCGATGATTTCACCGCTGATTGGCGCATAAATATCGGAAGCGGCCTTAACCGACTCCGCCACGGCGCAGTCGTCACCGGCGGTCACTGCCGCGCCAACGTCTGGCAGATCGACAAACACCATGTCGCCCAGCAGTTCCTGCGCGTGTTCGGTGATGCCTACCACGTATTCGCCATTGCCTTCGTCACGCACCCATTCGTGGGATGCCGCGTATTTCAATTCTGTTGGCACATTGCTCATCGCCAGCTACTCCTTCGAAGAAATAAGAGAATAAAAAAATCAATTAATCAGTGGCTTACCGGCTCGAACAAAGCCAGGTTTGGTGACCTTGACCGGCATTTCGCGGTTGCGGATTTGCACGATAGCCTGCTCGCCGATACCCGCGGGCACGCGCGCCAGGGCAATGCTGAAGCCCAGGGTTGGCGAGAAGGAGCCGCTGGTGATCACCCCTTCGTGCGCCTGACCTGCCGCGTCGGTGAAACGCACCGGCAACTCATTACGTAATACGCCTTTTTCCGTCATGATCAAACCGACCAGTTGTTCTGTGCCCTGTTCCCGCTGCTGTTCCAGCGCGTCGCGGCCGATGAACTGGCGATCTTCCGGCTGCCAGGCGATGGTCCAGGCCATGTTGGCAGCCAGCGGCGAAACGCCTTCGTCCATCTCTTGGCCGTACAGATTCATGCCCGCTTCCAGGCGCAGCGTGTCGCGCGCGCCGAGGCCGGCCGGTTTAACGCCCGCCGCCAGCAGCTTTTGCCAGAAATCCGCCGACTGCTCTTTCGGCAGGGCGATTTCATAGCCCGCTTCGCCGGTATAGCCGGTGGTGGCAATGAACAGATCCCCGGCTTGTACGCCGAAGAAGGGCTTCATGCCTTCAACCGCGTTTTTTTGCTCCGGGGTAAACAGGGTGGCGGCGCGTTCTTTGGCCTGTGGGCCCTGCACCGCAATCAGCGCCAAATCGTCACGCACCCTCAGCTCAATGCTGTAAGGCGCTGCGTGTTCTTCGATCCAGGCCAGATCTTTGTCGCGCGTGGCGGAGTTCACCACCAGGCGGAAATAGTCTTCAGTAAAGAAGTAAACAATAAGATCGTCGATCACGCCGCCGGACGCATTCAGCATGCCGGTGTACAGCGCTTTGCCAGGTTGAGTGAGTTTGGCGACGTCATTCGCCAGCAGATAGCGCAGGAACTCGCGGGTGCGGGCACCGCGCAGATCCACAATGGTCATATGGGAGACGTCGAACATACCGGCATCCTGACGCACGGCGTGGTGCTCATCGATCTGGGAGCCGTAATGCAGCGGCATCATCCAGCCATGAAAATCTACCATGCGCGCACCGCACGCCACGTGCTGGTCGTACAGTGGGGTTTGCTTTGCCATCTTTTCCCTCATTTCACTCAGTAGCTGAAGTTAGGGTGCTGCCACGCAATACGTCAGATTATGGCTCGCGGGCCGGGTTACGTGGCGCACTGACTGCCCAACAGAAACGCTGCGCCGAAACGTACGGAAACTGTGGCTAACCGTCGTGACGCAAACGATACCTTTGTTCTGACGTTATCACCGAACGACCACATTAACCATAAGTTAAAATAGGCTTGGCAGTGTCCGTCGCCAGTAAAACGCCGGGCTAGTGTGCAGAGTTTTTAACTGGAAAAATGCGCTTTAAGGCACAAAAACAACAATTGAAGCACCAAAAATCCGAAGTTATATAACAAACCAATGGCCAGTCGCGGGATTTCGACTTTTGATAACCGGTTATGGAATTAGAAAAAGTAATGCTAAAACTGGGCTGAAATTAGATTATTTCAAATGAAGGGTTATATAAGGAAAAGCTATGGGTATAAGGAGCCGTACCCGACGCGCCTGGAGCGCCAGACACAGAATTGAAGAGGGGTTGCAGAGGCCGGAGCGCCAGCCTCTTTCATAAGCCGGTTAAGCCAGCCACTCCGGCAAATCGCTCAGGCCCATTGCCTGGCGCACCAGTTTCGGCTTCACGCCCGGCAGGCTGTCGGCCAGACGCAAACCGACATCGCGCAGCAGTTTCTTCGCCGGGTGATTGCCGTCGAAGAGCTCACGGAACCCTTGCATACTCGCCAACATCACGGCCGCGCCATGTTTGCGGCGGCGCTCATAGCGACGCAGGTACAAATGTTGGCCAATGTCCTTGCCCTGACGTTGCAGGCGCCGCAGTTCGGCAATCAGCTCGGCGGCGTCCATAAAGCCCAGGTTCACTCCTTGGCCGGCCAACGGATGCACGGTATGCGCCGCATCCCCCACTAACGCCAGACGGTGCGCGGCAAAGCTGCGCGCGTAACGCCCGGTCAATGGGAAGGTCTGGCGCTCACTTTCAAGCCGACAGGCGCCGAGGCGCAGATCGAACGTCATCGCCAACTCACGGTTAAATTGTTCCGGATCCAGTTGCTTCAGACGCTCCGCTTCTTCCGGCGCTACCGACCACACGATAGAGCACAGATGCGGATCGCTGAACGGCAGAAATGCCAGAATGCCATCGCCATAAAACACCTGCCGCGCCGTCGCCAGGTGCGGCTCTTCGGTGCGAATGGTGGCCACCAGCGCATGATGGCGGTAATCCCAGAAGGTCAGCGGAATATCGGCGTGCTGACGCAACCAGGAATGCGCGCCGTCGGCCCCCACCACCAGCCGGGCAGTCAGCATGCGGCCATCTTCAAGCGTGATAAAGGCATCGTTCTCGCCCCAAGCCACCTGTTTTAGCGCCGCCGGGGTGATCAGCGTGACATCGCTAAGGCTTTCCGCACGCTTCCACAGCGCCTGCTGGATTACCGAGTTTTCAATGATGTGGCCGAGGTGACTGAAGCCGCATTCGTCGCCGCGAAAGGCGATCTTGCCGAAGCTGTCGCGATCCCACACTTCCATCGCGTTGTAGGCGCTGGCACGCAGGGCGAGGATTTCGTCCCACACGCCAATATGCTGCAGCAGACGCTCGCTGGCGGCGTTGATGGCGGATACGCGCAGCGCCGGCTGTTCCTGCGGCGGCGTCATTTCCGGTTGCCGGTGCTCCAGCACCGCAACGCGCAGGCCGCTGCCTTGCAGGCCACAGGCCAGTGCCAACCCCACCATACCGCCGCCGGCGATAACCACGTCAAATGATTGCATGCTGCTTAATTTCCTTAAATGACTCGCTGCGCAGCGATTGCGCGGCGTTCCGGGCGCAGTACGCTGCGCCCCTGCTTATACACCAGCCTAGCGTTCCACCCAGCCCAGCGTGCGTTTGGCAAAGGCATCACGCACCGCCGGCAGCTGTTCCATCGCCATCAGGCCCAGATTGCGGCCGACCACTAAAGGACCATAACGATTGGCGAACAACCGGATCAGGCCGTCGGTCACGCCGACCGTCGCCTGCTGATCTTTCTGCCGCCGCTGCTGATAGCGGCTCAGCAGCGCATAGCCACCAGGATCTTCGCCCGTCTGCTCCGCCTCTGCCAGCGTTTCCGCCAACGACATCACATCGCGCAGGCCCAGATTGAACCCCTGACCGGCAATCGGATGCAGCGTCTGCGCGGCATTGCCCACCAGCGCCAGCCGATGGCTGACATGCCGGCTGGCGGTCAGCAGACTGAGCGGATAGCTGTGACGTTTGCCGGTTTTGACGATCCGGCCCAGCCGCCAGCCAAACGCCTGTTGCAGCTCACTGATAAAGCGGGCGTCATCCCAACCATCGACCTCGGCGCGATCTTCACGCGCATGGCACCACACCAGCGAACTGCGGCCCTGAGACATCGGCAACAGCGCCAATGGCCCATAGCGGGTGAAACGTTCGAAGGCTCGCCCTTGCGGGTCCTCTGAAGTGGTGACGTTGGCGATGGTGGCAAACTGCGGATATTCACTTTGTTGCCACTGTACATTGCAGGCCTGTGCCAGCGCCGAACGCGATCCGTCCGCCGCCACCAACAGTTGCCCGTTGATGCGCCGTCCGTTATCCAACAGCACTTCGGCACGGTCCGCAGTACGCAGCACGTCGACCACCCGCGCCGGGCAGTGCAGCGTGACGCCGGGCGCTTTGGCCAGCAACGCGAACAGCCGTTGGCCGGCGTCGTGCAATTCAATTACCTGACCAAGCGCATCGACCTGATAATCTTGCGCGTACAGGTTAACAAATCCGGCGTGGCCGCGATCGCTGACGTGCACATGGGTAATGGCCGTCGCGCAGTCGCGCAGCGCCGGCCAGACGCCGATACGCGTCAGCTGCTGGCAGGTACCCTGCGCCAAGGCGATGGCACGGGCGTCAAACCCCGGATGGCTGCGGTCGTCCGGCCGCGTAGCTTCGACCAGATCAACCGCCATCCTTCCCTGGGTCATCGACGAGATGGCCAGCGCCAACGTCGCCCCCGCCATGCCGCCGCCAACGATAATTACGCTCATCCGCTTACCTTGCCGCCGCCATCAACGCTTCAATGGCATCAGCGTCTTTCACTACGCCGGCGGTCAGGTTTTCATTGCCGCCGACGGTGATCACAATGTCGTCTTCAATGCGAATGCCGATGCCGCGGTATTGTTCCGGGACGTCTGCGTCCGGTGCAATGTACAAGCCCGGCTCGACGGTCAGCACCATGCCCGGTTTCAGCTCGCGATCGCGGGCCGGCGTGACATAATTGCCGACGTCGTGCACGTCCAGCCCCAGCCAGTGGCCCAGCCCGTGCATATAGAACTGACGGTGCGCTTGTTCAGTAATCAGTTGATCCACTTCGCCTTTCAGGACGCCCAGTTCCACCAGCCCGGTAATCATGATACGCACGACCTCGTCGTTCGCCTCACGGATGCTGGCACCCGGTTTTAACAGTTCCAGAGCCCGCATCAGCGACGCCAGCACGATGTCGTACAGGGCACGCTGCGGCTGGCTGAACTTGCCGTTGACCGGGAAGGTACGGGTGATGTCGCCGGCATAGCCTTTATACTCGCAACCGGCGTCAATCAGCACCAGATCGCCATCGCGCAACTCACTCTCGTTTTCGGTGTAGTGCAAGATGCAGGCATTCTCGCCGCCGCCGACGATGGTATTGTAAGACGGGTAACGGGCGCCAAGGCGGGTAAACTCATGCAGGATCTCCGCCTCAAGCTGATACTCGAACATCCCAGGGCGACATTTTTCCATCGCGCGGGTATGAGCCAGCGCGCTGATCTCACCGGCGCGACGCATCACTGCCAGTTCTTCAGCGGATTTGAACAGGCGCATTTCGTGCAACCACGGACGCCAGTCGGTGATGGTCGCCGGCGCTTGCAGGTTCTGACGGAAGCCTTTGCGCAGCTTGTCCAGAGCCGAAAACAGGATCTGATCGGCATAGGCATATTCGCCCTGCGCGTGATAAACCACGTCCAGACCATTGAGCAGCAAGTGCAATTGATCGTTGATTTCATCGAACGACAGCGCGCGATCCACCCCGAGCTTAGCCGGTGCGGCATCCTGGCCGAGGCGACGGCCAAACCAGATTTCCGCCGTCAGATCGCGCACCCGGTTGAACAACACGCTGTGGTTATGCGTTTCGTCGCTCTTCACCAGAATCAACACCGCTTCCGGCTCGTTGAAACCGGTCAAATACCAGAAATCGCTGTTCTGACGGTAGGGATATTCAGTATCTGCACTGCGCGTCGCTTCCGGCGCAGAGAAAATAATTGCCGCGCTGGCCGGAGCCATTTTCGCCAACAGCGCCTGACGGCGGTTGTTGAATTCCTGCTGAGTCATCACCTTCTCCTGAAATCAATCTGCCTGTGCTCACGGCCTCTAATGGGCGTGGTATCGGGGTTTAGTGCAAGGTCGGTTTGACATTCTCCGGCGCCGTCGGCTTGCGGCGGGTAAATTCGGTATGGCACAAAATAGCCGCCACCCGCACATACTCCACCACTTCTTCCAGAGAGTGTTCCAGCTCTTCCTGATCTTCGTCTTCGTCGTAACCCAGTTGAGCGATATTGCGCAGATCGTCGATCGCCTCACCCACTTCGTCTTTCACCTGGGCCAGTTTCGGTTGCATCATCCCCAACCCGAGCAGGAAATGGTTCACCCAGCCGCCCAGCGCATCGGCGCGATCGAACACGCTGACCGTTTCGCCTTCCGGCATCATCAGTTGGAACATGAAGTCGTCGTCGTCCAGCGTTTCACGCGTAATTTCATAAAGTTGCTGGATCGGCAGGCTCAATGCCTGCGGAAAGGCCACGCCTTCGTTAGTCAGATCATAGACCAGCGTTTGCCAGCCGGCGTCGCGGCTGCCACCGCACAACAGGCCGCTGATCAAACCGTGCATTTCTGCTGCGGTCAACGCCACCGCTTGCTGGTTGAGAGCAGCGGTCAAAGATTGGTAACTTGGAAATGTATTCTGTATAGACATGCGCATTCGTCATCGTTGGCAGGATAAGTTCGTGTTATGCTACCACCAAGGTCCATCGCTGTACCAGATAAGCGCGACACCTCAGTGGCTAGTTATAATCGTGATGCGCCAGAACTCACACAGTGCCGGCAGGGATCAAAATGACGCTAAATACGCATTTTGAAACCCTTTTTTGACTGGTAATGTCTGTCGCGGTAGATTACAACCAGGTACTGAAAAAGGGGTTGTATCTTGGTACCGAGGTATATATAGTGGCGCCCGCTTTGGTGGCTCGGTAAGGGCGAACTGGGGCTGGCGCGAAATTTAGGCAGGAAGGTGGCATGTCTGCACAACCGGTAGATATTCAAATTTTTGGCCGCTCGTTAAGAGTCAATTGCCCGCCAGAACAACAAGATGCGTTGAACATGGCGGCGGACGATCTTAACCAACGGTTGCAAGATCTTAAAGTTCGCACTAGAGTCTCAAATACTGAGCAACTGGTTTTTATCGCGGCATTGAACGTATGTCACGAACTTGCTCAAGAACGGTTGAAAACCCGTGATTATGCGTCCAATATGGAACAACGCATTCGTATGCTGCAACAGACCATTGAACAAGCTTTGCTTGAACAGGGTCGCATCTCTGAACGTCAGGATGCACAATTCGAATAACTTAAATTGCTGAAATCCAAGATTTCGGCAATGAGTAAAAAATTTCTCTGAGATGTTCGCCAGCGGGCCAGTCCCCTGAGCCGATATTTAGTACCAACAGAATGTGATGATCCGCGATCGGTGTGCATGCTCGGCCCGCCGAGAAGCCTTAAGATTGCGACAGCACGTTCACCTTGAACCATGGGTTCAAGGGTTACAGCCTGCGACGGCATCTCGGAGATTCCCCCTTCCTCAGCGGTATGTGTGCTGATTATGTCTTTTCAATCCCAATATGCCCAACAGCGGCAGAATATCCGAAACCGAATCCGTCAACGTCGACGCGCTTTAACGCCTGAACAACAACATGATTTTGCTTTGCAGATGGCCGATCGTATCGCTGCGCATCCGCGTATTCTGGCGGCACAGAGCGTTGCAGTCTTCTTGTCGTTTGACGGCGAACTGGATACCGCTCCGCTGATCGAACGGTTATGGCGGCAAGGCTTGCAGGTTTATCTGCCGGTTCTGCACCCGTTCAGCGCCGGCAATCTGCTGTTCCTGCGCTATGCCCCGGATACGCTCTTGGTGAACAACCGCTTCCATATCCTTGAGCCACAGCTCGACGTACGCCATGTATTACCTGTCGGTGAACTCGATGTGGTGCTGACGCCACTGGTCGCCTTTGACAGCGCAGGCCAGCGTTTGGGGATGGGCGGCGGGTTCTACGATCGCACTCTGCAAAACTGGCAGCTTACAGGCCTCTACCCGATAGGGTTGGCGCATGACTGTCAGCAGGTGGAAAAGGTCCCGGTGGAGCATTGGGATATCCCGCTACCGGAAATCATCACTCCGTCGCAGAATTGGGTGTGGCGGGAGCTGGAATAGCAAAAGGCCGGATAAATCCGGCCTTTTCGTTAACGCGCGAACACTCAGAACAACAGGCGGGCGCGAATGGTACCGGCAATCGCCTTCATGCGCTGCAATGCGGCGTCAGCACGTTCGATTTCCGCTTCGATATCGATAACCACGTAGCCGATTTCCGGACCGGTTTGCAGGTACTGCGCGGCGATGTTCACCCCTTCTTCAGCGAAGATCTGGTTAATCTGCGTCAGTACGCCAGGGCGGTTCTCGTGGATGTGCAGCAGGCGGCTGGCGTTCGGGCCATGCGCCGGCAGCGACACTTCCGGGAAGTTAACCGCCGACAGGGTCGAACCGTTGTCGGAGTATTTCGCCAGCTTGCCCGCCACTTCGTCGCCGATGTTCTCCTGCGCTTCCTGAGTAGAGCCGCCGATATGCGGAGTCAGGATCACGTTGTCGAACTCGCACAGCGGCGAGTTGAACGGCTCGCTGTTGGTCGCAGGCTCTTCCGGGAAGACGTCGATCGCCGCACCGGCCAAATGTTTGCTGGCCAGTACCTTGCACAGCGCAGGGATATCCACCACGGTGCCGCGCGAGGCGTTGATCAGAATCGAGCCCGGCTTCATCAGCGCCAGCTCTTCTGCACCCATCATGTTCTTGGTCGACAGGGTTTCCGGCACGTGCAGCGTCACCACATCGCTCATATTGAGCAAATCGGACAGATGCCTTACCTGCTGGGCATTACCCAACGGCAGCTTGTTCTCGATGTCGTAGAAAAACACCTTCATGCCCAGGCCTTCGGCCAGGATACCCAACTGGGTGCCGATATGGCCGTAGCCGATAATCCCCAGCTTCTTGCCACGTGCTTCGAACGAACCGACGGCCAGTTTCTGCCACTCGCCACGGTGTGCCTTGGCGTTGGCGGAAGGAATGCCGCGCAGCATCAGCAACAGCTCGCCCAGCACCATTTCGGCCACGGATCGGGTATTGGAGAAAGGTGCGTTAAACACCGGAACGCCGCGTTTGGTCGCCGCTTTCAGATCAACCTGGTTAGTGCCGATACAGAAACAACCCACCGCCACCAGTTTTTCGGCGGCAGCGAAAACTTCTTCGGACAGATGCGTACGCGATCGGATGCCGACGAAGTGAGCATCGCGGATGGATGCCTTAAGCGCTTCGGTGTCTAACGCACCTTTGTGATATTCAATGTTGGTATACCCGGCCGCACGCAGATTATCTACCGTGCTTTGATGAACCCCTTCCACCAACAGGAATTTAATCCTGTCTTTCTCCAATGATACTTTTGCCATTTACCCGACCCTATATTCAGACTTCAGAAGCGGCTGTTGTGGAACAGCACGCATCCAACATAACAAAAATAACGCGGGCGGCAATACAAACGATTGCCTGCCCGTCAGTACAAGGCTCAGCGTTGTTGCTGGTTTTTGGCAGAAAATGCCAAAGGGAAAGAAATAGACAGAAGCTTTGTGGAGCCAAGGCTCACAATGTGACATATGTCACCAAATTTGGCGCTTTTAATAAAAGATATTTTAGCCAGTGAATTATGCGGTCAGGCAGGATCCAAGACCGCATACAAGATAAAGGCGCACTATACGCGCCTCCATAGCATGGGGGTTATTCAACCACCTTCACGCCGTCAGGCGTACCGACCAGCGCCACATCCGCGCCACGGTTGGCGAACAGGCCGACGGTCACCACCCCGGCGATGCCGTTGATTTTGTTTTCCAGCGCAATGGCATCCATGATGCTCAGGTTATGCACATCGAGGATCACGTTGCCGTTGTCGGTCAGCACGTTCTGACGGTACTCCGGCAGGCCGCCCAGCTTCACCAGCTCACGCGCCACATAAGATCGCGCCATCGGGATCACTTCCACCGGCAGCGGGAACTTGCCCAGCACGTCTACCTGTTTGCTGGAGTCGACGATACAGATAAACTTGCGCGCGATGGCGGCAATGATTTTTTCACGCGTCAGCGCCGCGCCGCCGCCTTTGATCATCTGCATCTGGCGGTTGATTTCATCTGCGCCGTCGACGTAAATATCCAACGAATCCACTTCGTTGCTGTCGAACACGTGGATACCCAGGCTTTTCAGCTTGGCGGTAGAGGCGTCGGAGCTGGACACCGCCCCTTCGATCTGGTGCTTGATGGAGCCGAGTGCGTCAATAAAGTGGGCGGCGGTAGAGCCGGTGCCCACCCCAACGATGGTGCCCGGGGTAACGTAATCCAGCGCTGCCCAGCCAACCGCTTTTTTCAGTTCATCCTGCGTCATGATATGTCCATTGCCTCTGTACGAAAACGTGTGCGTATTATAGGGTAAATCGCTATTTTTCACTCCGGCAGGATCACACTTCTTCACCCTAAGCCGCATTTTTAGGCGCGCCGCAGCAGGATAGCCCCGTGATTTTTCCACCTGTAAAACGCCAGAAATGTGGCATAGTGCCAGTATCAATCTACTTTAAGGGATATCTTTCCGATGAAACGCCCAGACTATCGAACGCTGCAAGCGCTGGACGCGGTGATCCGTGAGCGCGGCTTTGAGCGCGCCGCGCAGAAACTTTGCATCACCCAATCGGCGGTATCCCAGCGCATTAAACAGTTGGAAAATCTGTTCGGCCAGCCGCTGCTGGTGCGCACCGTACCGCCGCGCCCGACCGAGCAGGGCCAGAAATTGCTGGCGCTGTTGCACCAGGTGGAACTGCTGGAAGAGGAGTGGCTGGGTAACGACACCGGCGCCGATACGCCGCTGCTATTGTCGCTGGCGGTCAACGCCGACAGTCTGGCGACCTGGCTGCTGCCCGCGTTGAAACCGGTGCTGACCGATTCCCCTATCCGCCTGAACCTGCAGGTGGAAGACGAAACGCGCACCCAGGAAAGGCTGCGCCGCGGTGAAGTGGTGGGCGCGGTGAGTATCCAGCCGCAGCCGCTGCCAAGCTGTCTGGTGGACCAACTGGGCGCACTGGATTATCTGTTCGTCGCCTCGAAAGGCTTTGCCGAGCGCTACTTCCCGAACGGCGTCACGCGCTCCGCGTTGCTGAAAGCGCCGGCGGTGGCGTTCGATCACCTCGACGATATGCATCAGGCTTTCTTGCAACAGAACTTTGATCTGTCGCCGGGCAGCGTGCCCTGCCACATCGTGAACTCGTCGGAAGCCTTCGTGCAATTGGCGCGCCAGGGCACCACCTGCTGTATGATCCCGCACCTGCAAATTGAGAAAGAGCTGGATTCGGGTGAGCTTATCGATCTGACGCCAGGCCTGTTCCAGCGCCGCATGCTGTTCTGGCACCGCTTCGCGCCGGAGAGCCGCATGATGCGTAAAGTGACCGACGCCCTGCTGGAGCATGGCCGCCAGGTTTTGCGCCAGGATTAAATGGAAAAGGTTCGCCGTGGCGAACCTTTTTTACTGCGACAAGCCTGCCGTTACTGAGCGGCGTTGCGCTGCAACTCGAACACCACATCGACCTGATCGTCAAAGTGAATGCTTTGCTGTTCGTAGGTTTGCGCCGCATCGGTTTCCGCCGCTGCACCCGCCGATTTATACATGCGCGCTACCGGCATCGGTTGGTAGTTGGCCACGTGGTAACGAATACTGAAGACCGGCCCCAGCTTGGCGTTAAACCCTTTCGCCAATGAAGCGGCCTGCTGGGTGGCGTTCTCAATCGCCTTCTGACGCGCCTGCTCACGGTAAACATCCGGTTTCGCCACGCCCAGTTCAACGGCACGGATCTCGTTCAGGCCGGATTTCAACGCGCCGTCCAGCAGCTCGTTCAGTTTATCCAGTTGGCGTAAGGTCACCTGCACCTGACGTACCGCACGGTAGCCTTTCAATACCGACTCGCCGGTTTTCAGGTAATCGTATTCCGGCTGGGTGCGCAGATTGGCGGCGCTGATGTCTTTCTTCTCGATATTGTTTTTCTGCAGGAAATCGAAATATTGCGCCACGCGCTCGTCGACCTGCTTTTTCGCCTGCCCGGCGTCTTTGGAAGAAACGCTGACTTCAATAGCCAACGTCGCGATATCTGGGGTAGCGTCTACGCTCGAGGTACCCGAGGTGACTACGTGCGGCCCTTCCGGCAACTCCGCAGCCTGCAGCGCCAGAGGCAGCGTCCCTAATCCAACCATTGCGGCCATAGCCAATGCTTTAAGCTTCACAGTGTCTCCTTGATGACAGGCTGTAACTGATTACCGGCCTGACAGCCGGTTCCTTGGCATAAAACGTAGCATATCGCGCGGGTTTTTAAATTCGGATTAGTGACAAATTCTTATAAATTTGCACCCTGCCAGGCCAATTGCCCTGCGATGGCCCACATCACCAGCCCCACCAGCGTATTGATAATGCGCTGCGCCAGTTGGGTTTTCAGCCACGGCGCCAGCCAGGAAGCCAACAACGCCAGCGCGAAGAACCAGACGATGGAGGCGCTCACCGCACCCAGCGCAAACCAGGAGCGCACATCCGGCGTCAGTTGGCCACCCAGGCTGCCCAACACCACAAAGGTATCCAGATAAACATGCGGATTCAGCCAGGTCACGGCCAGCATGGTGACCACCAGACGCCAGCGGCTCTGTTTCAATTCCTCTGCCGTCACCAAGGCCAACCGTCGGCTGAACGCCGTGCGAAATGCGCCCCAGCCGTACCACAGCAAGAAGGCTACGCCCCCCCAGGTGACGACCGCCAGCAACAACGGCGAACGGCTCAGCAAGGCGCTACCGCCGAAAATACCGGCGCAGATCAACACGATATCGCTCAATGCGCACAGCGACGCGATCATCAAATGGTACTGACGGCGAATGCCCTGATTCATCACAAAGACGTTTTGCGGGCCAAGCGGCAAGATCATCGCGGCGCTCAAGGCGAAGCCCTGCAGAAAGACAGCTAGCATGGTGTTCCTCACAGAGAAAAAAGCGCCGTTCGGGGGCGCGTGTCGGTCAACACGCGCATCATACGAGGAAGGAATTATTAGGTGAAATTGATATTTCTAATCAACTATCAGAAATACTAATATTCAAGCCGGGATCACAAACCCCAATTCCTGGGAAATGCGCTGTGCCGTCGCCAACACCGGCTTGATCAGGGCCTTCACGCCAATCTGTTGCAGTTTGGCGGTCGGCAGCGACACCGACACCGCATAGGGAACCCGCTGCTGAATATCAAATACCGGCGCCGCCACGCAGGACACGCCCAGCTCATTCTCTTCACGATCCATCGCCATGCCCTGCTTGCGAATATCGGCCAACTCCTCATACATCTTCGGCAACTCGGTAATGGTATTGCGCGTTAACGTCTGAATCTCTTGCTGATGGGTTTGCCAATAGTGTTCGGGATAGTCGTTGTTGCCGTAGGCCATGAAAATCTTGCCCATCGCCGAGCAGTACAGCGGCATATGCTGACCGATATAGGCACGGGTACGCATCATGCCGGTGGTCGGCTCCAGTTTGTAGATCAGAATGACGTGGTCATCTTCCCGGCTGGAGAAATTCACCGTCTCCCCCACTTCCAGATTCAGCTGTTCCAGATGCGGCGCAGCAACGTGGATGATATTCAGCGAAGAAAGCGCCTTCTGGCCGATGGAAATAAATTTGGTGGTCAGGCGATAGCTGCCAGGCGACGGCGCCTGAGTCACATAGCCGCTGGTATGCAATCCCTGCAACAGACGATGGACAGTGCTTTTGTTCATTCCCGCCAGCTCGGACAGGTGCGCCAGCGGGCAGCCATTAGGGAAATTGCTCAGGATCTCGATCAGTTGCAAACCACGGAACAGGCTTTGGCTGCCCAGGGGTTTATCTTTCTTGTCATCTTTCTCGTCGACAGCTTTCAGGCTCATAGCGCAATTTCTCCAGTGTCTAGCCGCCGGCCAACGCCACGGAGTGGCAAGCGGACCTTTTGTCGGGAATGTTACCCCAAGGCCCGCATCAGGTGAAGACGGAACGCCGTTTCATTGTCAGCAGCAGGTCGAAAATGCGCAACAATCGGGTAACCCCTGAAGTGAGTTGTCCGTCACAATTCCGCAAAGAGACAAATAACACATTGTTTTAAAACAATAATTAAAATGCCTCTGGCTTTGCTTTAGATCAACGATCGGCATATTATTTTTGAAATTGAATTTCGCATAGTGAAATTTAAAGGCGATATAACAACCAGAAGTTCACCCATTTTGCATTGCGCCGATCGCGCATGCCGGACACCAGGGGCGCATCACATGACACCAGACAATGCGGAACAACCCATTCTCACCCTCAGCCATATCGTCAAGCGTTTTGGCGGCAACGTGGCGGTCAATGACGTCAGTCTGCAAGTAATGCCGGGCGAGGTACTGGCCCTGCTGGGTGAGAACGGCGCAGGCAAATCGACGCTGATCAAGGTGCTGGCGGGGGTTTACCCGCGTGACGGCGGCGACATTCAGTTTCAGGGAGCCAGCATAGCCTCAGCTGCGGCGATAAAAAGTGACAGCCGCCAGCCTATTGCCTTTATTCATCAGGATCTCGGGCTGATCGAATGGATGACGGTAGCGGAGAACATGGCGCTGGTGATGGGCTTCCCGCGCCGTTTTGGCTTGATCAACTGGCGCGCCATCCGCCACCGCGCCGTTCAGGCGTTGCAGGACGTCGGCATTGCGCTGGATCCCGATGCCAGGGTTTTCGAACTGTCGCGCACCGAAAAATCACTGCTGGCGATCGCCCGGGCGGTGGCGGTCAATGCCGAATTGCTGGTGCTGGATGAACCCACCGCCTCGCTGCCCGCCAACGACGTGCGCCATCTGTTCGCGGTCATCAACCGGCTGCGCGCCAAAAAAGTCGGCATGATTTACGTCACTCACCGGCTGGATGAAGTGATCGAGATTGCCGACCGGGTGTGCGTAATGCGCGACGGACGCTACGTGGCCGGTGGCAATACCGCCGACTACACACTGCGCGATCTGGTGCAGATGATCGTTGGAGAAGCCATGGCCGACGATCAGCGCGAGCCGCTGCCGGAACACCAGCCGCCGGTATTGCAGCTCAATAACGTAGTGGTGGGCGATATCGGCCCGGTCAGTTTCAGCCTGCAACCTGGCGAAATGCTGGCGCTGGCCGGTCTGCGCGGTGCCGGACAAGAGGAGATCGGCCGGCTGCTGTTCGGTCTGCGCCAGGCCGACGGCGGCGAGATCCGTTTTCGTGACCAGCCCTATACGGCCGGCAACCCGCAACAGGCAATGGCCTGCGGCGTCTCATTGGTGGCAGGCGATCGTACCGGCGAAAGCCTGGTGATGTCGATGAGCGTGCGTGAAAACCTGTTTATCAATCCGGCGGCCTCCGGCCACAAACTGCTTTCGCGCTACAGCCGCCGCGCGGAGATAGGCGCCAGTTGGTGGAAAGTCCAGCTGTTCGATGTACGGCCCAAGGACGTCAACATCGATATCAGCGCCCTGTCCGGCGGCAACCAGCAGAAGGTGGTGATGGCGCGTTGGATGCACCTGGGCGCACCGCTGCTGATCCTGGAAGATCCCACCGCCGGCGTGGACGTCGGCGCACGGGCGGAAATTTATCATCTCTTAAATAAATCCCTGGCAGAAGGCGTGGCGGTATTGGTTGTCTCCAACGATTTTGAGGAGATCGCCCATATCTGTAACCGCGCTCTGGTGTTTAACCGGGGAAAAGTGGTCGGCGAGCTGAAAAATCAGCAGGTGTCATTCGCCAATTTATTGGAACTGGCCTCCGCCAGCGCCGGGGAAACCCTCGCAACAACGTTAGAATCTGAGGTGGGTAATGTCTAAAACATCTGTTAAATCAACGGCACTTGAGCAAAGGGTCAGCCTGTCGCAAGACGGCATCGGGCCGTGGCTGATGCAGGCTCTCACCCGCTACGGCCTGCTGCTGCTGTGCGTTGCGCTGGTTGTCCTGTTTTCACTGATCGCGCCGTCATTCGCCTCGATGTTGACGGTGCAGGCGATTCTCTCCAGCAAATCCAAGATCGCCCTGCTGGCGCTGGCGGCGACCATTCCGATGATCGTCGGCAAAATTGACCTTAACGTCGGCTTCGGCATCGTGCTGTGGCATATCCTGGCCATCACCCTGCAGGTGGAATACGGCTTCTCGTGGCAGATGGCGGTGCTGACGGTATTGGTCATCTCCGCGCTGTACGGCCTGCTGAACGGCATTCTGGTGGCGCTGGCGGATATCGACAGCTTCGTTGCCACCCTGGGTTCCGGCACCGTGCTGTATGCGATAGCGCTGTGGCACTCCGGCGGGCGCCAGATCGTCGGCGATCTGCCGGACGCCTTTATCGCCCTGCACCACACCGAGATCGGCGGGATCCCGATCGTCGCGTTCTATGTGTTGATCGTCGCCGTGGTGCTGTGGCTGATCACCGAACACACACCGCTGGGCCGCTGCATGTACGCAGTGGGCGGCAACCCGGCGGCGGCGCGGTTAAACGGTATCTCGGTCAATCGCTTTACTGTCGGCGCCTTTATTGCCTCCAGCGTGTTGACCGGCTTCAGCGGCGTACTGATCGCCGCCGAACAGGGTGTCGGCCAGGCCAGCGTCGGCATGGACTACCTGCTGCCGGCACTGGTCGGCGCCTTCCTTGGCAGCACCACCATTCGCCCCGGCCGGGTGAACGTCTGGGGCACCGTGGTCGGCATCGCCATTCTGGCTATCGGCATCGCCGGTATTCAGCAGTTCGGCGGCGAATTCTGGGTCGAGCCACTGTTCAACGGCGCGACGCTGCTGCTGTCGATCACCCTGGCGGGCTATGCCCAGCGCCGCCGGCTACTCAATCAAAAAGCGGTACAACGCAGCCCGGCCGTTACGGCGGATAACAATAACCAAAAAGCGATCAATCCTTAACCAGGAGCTCACCCAATGAAACGTCTTTGGATCTTACCGACTACCCTGCTGCTGGCCAGCGCCACCTCACCCGCCTGGGCCGACGCCTATCTCGATCAGGCCACGGCGGCGGTCGCCAAGGCCACCGCCAGCGTCACCCAGTGGGACGGGCCGACCAGCGGCCCGCAGTTGCAGGCCAACAAGAAAATCATCTTTATCGCTTCAGACATGAAAAACGGCGGCGTGCAGGGCGTGCAAGAAGGGCTGAGCGAAGCGGCGAAAGCCGCCGGCTGGAAGCTGGAAACGTTGGACGGCGGCGGCTCGGTGAAAGACCAGTTGGCTTCGCTCAATCAGGCGATCGCCCAGAAACCGAACGGCATCGTGATCGGTGGCTGGAACCCGAACGTAGCCAAGATCCCGCTGAAGAAGGCCATCCAGCAAGGCATAGTGCTGACCGCGTGGCACGCGGTGCCGGAGCCGGGACCGATCGCCAAATACAACGTGTTCTATAACGTCACCTCAGATTCCAACGAAGTGGCACGCATCGCCGCCCAATACGCGGTGGTGCAATCCGGCGGCAAGGCCAGCGTGCTGATTTTTACCGATTCTCTCTATCAAATCGCGCTGGACAAGGCCAACGTGATGAAAGAAGAAATCGGCAAATGCAGTGGCTGCAAAGTGGTGGAATTTATCGACACCCCGCTGTCGGACACCTCCAACCGCATGCCGTCCATGACCTTCAGCCTGTTGCAGAAATACGGCGATAAATTCCAGTACGCACTGGCGATCAACGATTTGTACTTTGATTTCATGGCGCCTGCGCTGAAAACCGCAGGCAAAGGCGGCAAGAACGCGCCTTATAACATCTCCGCCGGCGACGGATCCATTTCCGCCTACCAGCGCATCCGTTCCGGCGACAGCCAGTCTGCCACGGTGCCCGAACCGCTGAAACTACACGGCTGGCAACTGCTGGATGAGTTCAACCGCGCCTTCGCCAAGCAGCCACCTTCCGGCTATGTCACACCGGCGCACCTGGTGACGCGCGACAACATCGCCGCCGACGGTGGCAGCAACAACCTGTATGACCCGCAAAATGATTATCAGGGCCACTACAAAACCATTTGGGGCGTGAAGTAAGCGGAGGTCGGTATGAACGGACTGATGGCGGACCATCAGCTTGAGCGCCTGTGTTCACCGGCCATCTGGGCTGAAGGACCGGTGTGGCTGCCGCAACAGGATGCGGTGGTGTTCAGCGATGTGAAAGGCAACCGCATGTTCCGCTGGTCACGGCAGGGGGAGCTGAGCCTGTGGCGCTCCCCTTCGCACTACGCCAACGGCAATGCCCGCGATGCCGAAGGGCGGGTGGTCAGCTGCGAGCACGGACGCCGCGGCATCTCCCGCACTGAAAGCAGCGGTGAAGTGCACATGCTGATCGAACGCGTTGACGGCAAGCGTTTCAATTCACCCAACGACGTGGCGGTGCGCTCTGACGGTACGATTTGGTTCACCGATCCGCCCTACGGCATTACCGGCGACGAAGAAGGCTACAAGTCGGAAAGCCAGGTGATCGGCTGCTATCTCTACTGCTTTGACCCGCGCGACGGTTCGTTGAACATTGCCGCCTGCGATCTGCAGCGCCCGAACGGTCTGGCCTTTTCACCGGATGAGTCGCTGCTGTACGTGGCGGATATGTCGGTCGTCGATTTCCCGATCCTCGGCCGCAGCGAATTGCGGGTGTATCAGGTCGATGGGCGTGAGTTGAGCCGTGGCCGGCGTTTCGCCACCGTCACCCCCGGCTTCCCGGATGGCTTCTGCGTAGACAGGGCCGGCAACCTGTTTTGCAGTTGCGCCGATGGCGTGCTGATCTTCGACAGCCAGGGGAAACAGCGGGGTAAAATCGACGTGCCGGAACGCGTCTCCAATTGTACCTTCGGCGGGCCGGACGGCAACGAGCTGTACATTACCGCCACCACCTCGTTATACCGCAGGGTGTTGAATACCCAGGGATAACTGACAGGAAAAGTGAACGCAGAGCGGGCCTGTTCCGCTCTGCTTCGTCACGTCTGAAGCACGTCAATGGCCCAAAATGTGCCGCCGATCACAAAACCACCAGATTAATTTAACCTACTGTTTTATATAAATAACTTTCTCTTTGCTTACTTTGACTTCACTCAGCCGCAGGTATAGCATTTATTTGAAATGTAATTTCGTATATTGAAATTTAACGAGCGTAAAACACACAAATACGCCGTAACGGAGAGCCCGCATGAGAGTGAGTTACACCGATCTGAAACAGCAATTCAAACGCGTACTGCTGTCGCGGGGCGTGGCAGAAGCCACCGCTGACGACTGCGCCGGCATGTTCGCCGACACCTCGGCCAGCGGCGTTTACTCCCACGGCGTTAACCGATTTCCGCGCTTTATTCAGCAGCTCGACGCAGGCGATATCGTGCCGGACGCCGAACCCAGCAAGCTGCTGTCGCTGGGCGCAATCGAACAGTGGGACGCCCATCAGGGCATCGGCAACCTCACCGCCCGCAACATGATGGATCGCGCCATGCAACTGGCCGATAGCCACGGTATCGGCCTGGTGGCGCTGCGCAACGCCAATCACTGGATGCGCGGCGGCGGTTACGGCTGGCAGGCGGCGGAGAAAGGCTATATCGGCATCTGCTGGACCAACTCGGCAGCCGTGATGCCGCCGTGGGGATCCAAAGAGTGCCGCATCGGCACCAATCCGCTGATCGTCGCGGTGCCGGGCAACCCAATCACCATGGTGGATATGTCGATGTCGATGTTTTCCTACGGCGCGCTGGAGCTGAACCGGCTGGCCGGCAAAACGCTGCCGGTAGACGGCGGCTTCGACAACGACGGCCAGTTGACGCGAGATCCGGCCACCATTGAAGAGAACCGCCGCATTTTACCAATGGGTTACTGGAAAGGATCGGCGCTGTCGATTGTGCTGGATATGATCGCCACCCTGTTGTCCGGCGGATCCTCGGTGGCGGAGGTCACCGAAGACAACCGCGATGAGTACGGAGTATCCCAGGTGTTTATCGCCATTGAGATCGAGCGCCTGATCGACGGCAATACCCGTGACGAAAAGCTGCAACGGATCATGGATTACATCACCAGCGCCGAGCGCGATAACCCGGAAGTTGCCATTCGCCTGCCGGGCCATAAATTCCCGCGCATCCAGGCGGAAAACATGCGCGACGGCATTCCGGTCGATGAACGCGTCTGGGCGCGCATTCAGGCGCTGTAACAGGAGAACCGCCATGATATTCGGTCATATCGCCAATACGGCTCCCGAACAGTACCCTGCGCCGGTCGCCAACGCCGTCGCCTATTTGCAGAATACCGATTTCAGCGCCCTGCCCGCCGGGCGTTATGAAGATCCCGCCACGGGTTTCGTGGTGCAAGTGCTGGATCTGCACACTCAACCGCCGGACGAACTGCGGCCCGAAGTACACCGTAAGAACGTAGACGTACAGTTTCTGGTCAGCGGCACCGAATTGATCGGCGTAGCGGCCGATCGCGGCGATAACCCGGTCCATCAGGAATTGCTGGCGCAGCGCGACATCATTTTTTATCAGGACGTCGCGGACGAATCCTGGCTCACAATGCGCCCCGGCAATTTCGCGGTATTTTTTCCGCAGGACGTTCATCGCCCGGCCTGTATTCATCAACGGCCCTGCGCTATTCGCAAAGTGGTAGTGAAAATACCGCTGGCGTTATTTAACGCCCAATAAGCAACGCTGACTTTATAACCACCAATAGCACGGGCCTGCGGGCCTGTGTGGGCGCCCCTACGCCTTAACACCACTAAATGACTCTACAGGTGTATATATGAATACAGCCTCTGTTTCTGTCACCCAAAGCCAGGCGATCCCCAAATTACGCTGGTTGAGAATAGTGCCGCCTATTCTTATTACCTGCATTATTTCCTATATGGACCGGGTAAACATCGCCTTCGCCATGCCCGGCGGCATGGACGATGAACTGGGTATCACCGCCTCGATGGCCGGGTTGGCCGGCGGCATCTTCTTTATCGGTTATCTGTTCCTGCAAGTGCCGGGCGGCAAGCTGGCGGTGTACGGCAACGGCAAGAAATTCATCGGCTGGTCGCTGTTGGCCTGGGCGGTGATTTCCGTGCTGACCGGGCTGGTCACTAACCAGTATCAATTGCTGTTCCTGCGCTTCGCCCTCGGCGTTTCCGAAGGCGGCATGCTGCCGGTGGTGCTGACCATGATCAGCAACTGGTTCCCGGACAAGGAACGCGGCCGCGCCAACGCCATCGTCATCATGTTCGTCCCGATCGCCGGCATCCTCACCGCACCGCTGTCCGGCTGGATCATCACCGCCTGGGATTGGCGCATGCTGTTCCTGGTCGAGGGCGCGCTGTCGCTGGTCGTGATGGTGCTGTGGTATTTCACCATCAGCAACCGTCCACAAGAGGCCAAATGGATTTCGCAGGCGGAAAAAGATTATCTGATCAAAACGCTGCACGACGAACAGTTGCTGATCAAAGGCAAAACAGTGCGCAACGCCTCGCTGCGTCGGGTGCTGGGCGACAAAATCATGTGGCAGTTGATTCTGGTGAACTTCTTCTACCAGACCGGGATTTACGGCTACACCCTGTGGCTGCCGACCATTCTCAAGGGACTCACCAACGGCAATATGGAGCAGGTCGGGATGCTGGCTATCCTGCCCTATATCGGCGCCATCTTCGGCATGCTGATCATTTCCACCCTCTCCGATCGCACCGGCAAGCGCAAAGTGTTCGTCGCACTGCCGCTGGCCTGCTTTGCCATCTGCATGGCGCTGTCGGTGCTGCTGAAGGATCACATCTGGTGGTCTTACGCGGCGCTGGTGGGCTGCGGCGTCTTTATCCAGGCCGCCGCCGGGGTGTTCTGGACCATTCCGCCCAAGCTGTTTAACGCCGAAGTAGCCGGCGGCGCGCGCGGCGTGATCAATGCGTTGGGCAACCTCGGCGGTTTCTGCGGCCCCTATATGGTCGGCGTGTTGATCACCTTGTTCAGCAAAGACGTCGGCGTTTACAGCCTCGCGGTGTCGCTGGCCATCGCCTCGGTGCTGGCGTTGATGCTGCCGAACAGATGCGACCAAAAAGCGGGGGCCGAATAATGGACTATTGGCTGGGGCTGGACTGCGGCGGCACCTTTATCAAAGCCGGCCTGTATGACCGGAATGGCACAGAACTGGGCATAGCCCGCCGTACGCTGGACATTATCGCGCAGCAACCCGGCTGGGCGGAACGTGATATGCCCGCGCTGTGGCAGACCGCCGCCGAGGTGATCCGCGAATTGCTGGCCCGCAACGACATTGCCGCCGCTGATATTCAGGCCATCGGCATCTCGGCGCAGGGTAAAGGCGCATTTTTGTTAGACGAGCAAGGCCAACCGTTGGGTAACGCCATGCTGTCTTCCGACCAGCGCGCATTGGCGCAGGTGCAAGAGTGGCAGAAACAGGGCGTGCCGCAGGCATTGTACCCACAGACGCGGCAAACGTTGTGGACCGGCCATCCGGTCTCGCTACTGCGCTGGGTCAAACAGCACCAGCCGGAACGCTACCGCCGGATTGGCAGCGTGCTGATGGCGCACGATTACCTGCGTTACTGCCTGACCGGCGAGCTGGCCTGCGAAGAAACCAATATCTCCGAATCCAATCTGTACCAGATGAGCGGCGGGCGCTATGACCCGGCGTTGGCGCAACTGTTAGGCATCGGCGACATCATGCACGCCCTGCCGCCGATCGTTGGCTCCGCCGAGATCGCCGGGCGGGTGAACGCCGCAGCCGCCGAGGCTACCGGATTATTGCCGGGAACGCCGGTGGTTGGCGGGTTGTTTGACGTGGTCTCCACCGCGCTGTGCGCCGGGTTGCAGGATGAGACGCGGCTTAATGCGGTGATGGGCACCTGGTCGGTCACCAGCGGCATCACCGACAGCATCACCGAAGGTTTCGACCATCCCTTTGTCTATGGCCGCCACGCCGAGGCGGGGAAATACATCGTGCACGAAGCCAGCCCCACCTCAGCCGCCAACCTGGAATGGTTCTGCCGCCAATGGGGGCTGAGCGACTACGCCCAACTCAATGACTGGGTCGCCGCGCTGCCCAAGGCCGCCGGCAGCCTGCTGTTCGCCCCCTTCCTGTATGGCTCCAACGCCGGTCTGGGGCTGAACGCCAGCTTCCACGGCCTACAGGCCTTCCACCAGCGCGAACATCTGGTGCAGGCGATCTACGAAGGCGTGGTGTTCTGTCATATGACCCACCTTAACCGCATGCGGCAACGCTTCCCGGCGGCTAAAGCGTTGCGCGTCACCGGCGGCCCCGCCAAATCGGCACCCTGGATGCAGATGTTCGCCGACGTCAGCAGCCTGCCGGTGGAACTGCCGCAGGTAGAGGAAACCGGCTGCTTGGGTGCCGCGATGGCGGCCATGGTCGGTAGCGGCGCATTCCATGATTTCACCGCCGCCCAGTTGGCGCTGGCACCGCGCATCGAACGGGTGCTGCCGGACACCGCAGCCGGTGAAGCCTACGCTCGAAAACATCAAGGTTATCAGGCGCTGATTGCGGCGTTGCAAGGGCTGCAATCCGGCCACCAGGAGGTTCCATGAGCAATAAACCGCGCCTGCAACTGGCGCTCGACCATACCCGGCTGGAGGCCGCCCTGCAAACGGCAGAACGCCTGCAATCACACGTCGACATCATCGAAGCCGGCACCATTTTATGTATCAGCGCCGGTATCCAGGCGGTGAGCGCACTGCGTGAGCGCTGCCCGCAGCATACGTTGGTGGCTGACCTGAAAGTGGCCGATGCCGGTGGCACCCTGGCGCAACAGGCCTTCGGCCACGGTGCCGACTGGATGACGGTGATCTGCGCCGCACCGCTGGCCACCATGGCCGGCGCACTGGAAGTGGCGCATCAGCATCAGGGGGACATTCAGATTGAGCTGTTCGGCCGCTGGACGCTGGACGACGCCAGACAATGGCGCGAGCTCGGCATCCGCCAGGCGATCTACCACCGTGGCCGCGACGCTCAGGCCAGCGGGCAAACCTGGGGGCGGCAAGATCTGGATCTGATGAAAGCGCTGTCGGATCTGGGTATCGAGCTGTCGGTCACCGGCGGTATCACACCGGCCGATTTACCGCTGTTCAAAGATATCGCCGTGACCGCCTTTATCGTCGGTCGGGCGCTGGCGGAGGCTGCCGATCCGCTGGCCGCCGCCGGTCAGTTCCGTTCCGCCATTGATGACATCTGGAGAGGTTGATATGCGCCAGCACCCGTTGGGAATTTATGAAAAAGCGTTGCCGAAACACCTGACCTGGCCCGAGCGGCTGGCGCTGGCCAAAGCCTGCGGTTTCGATTTTGTCGAGATGTCGGTGGATGAAAGCGACGAGCGGCTGGCACGTCTGAGTTGGAGCAAGGAGCAGCGGCTGTCGCTGGTCAGCGCCATGCTGGAAACCGGCATCAGTATCCCGTCAATGTGCCTGTCGGGCCATCGCCGTTTCCCGTTCGGCAGTCATGATGATGAGTTGCGCCAGCGCGCCTTCGAGGTGATGGAACAGGCCATTCAGTTGGCGAAAGACGTCGGTATCCGCACCATTCAGCTCGCCGGGTATGACGTCTATTACGAACAGCAGGACGACAGCACTCTGGCGCGCTTTACCGAGGGCATGCAATGGGCGGTCGAGCGTGCCGCCGCCGCCCAGGTGATGCTGGCGGTGGAAATCATGGACACCGCCTTTATGAACTCCATCAGCAAATGGAAGGCCTGGGACGCTTGTCTGGCATCGCCATGGTTCACCGTGTATCCGGACGTCGGCAACCTCAGTGCCTGGGGCAACGATGTGGCGCAGGAGCTGGCGCTGGGCATTGATCGCATTGCCGCCATCCACCTGAAAGACACCTATCCGGTCACCGAAAGTTCGCCGGGGCAGTTCCGCGACGTGCCCTTTGGCGAAGGCTGCGTGGATTTTGTCGCCGTGTTCCGCACGCTGAAACAGCTTAACTACCGCGGCGCTTTCCTGATCGAAATGTGGACCGAAAAAGCCGAGGAGCCGGTGGCCGAGATTGTTCAGGCACGCCGCTGGATCGAACAGAAAATGCAACAAGGGGGAATGACATGCTAACTCTGCCGCAGCTTAAACAACAGGTGCTGGAAGCCAACCTCGACCTGCCCCGCCACAATCTGGTGACTTTCACCTGGGGTAATGTCAGCGCGGTGGACCGCGAGCGCGGGCTGGTGGTGATCAAGCCTTCCGGCGTGGAATACGAGCATATGGCAGCCGAGGATATGGTGGTGGTAGATCTCGCTAGCGGCCGCACCGTCGAGGGAACCAAGAAGCCGTCTTCAGATACCGCCACCCACCTGGCGCTGTACCGTGAATTCGCCGATATCGGCGGTATCGTACACACCCATTCGCGTCACGCCACCATCTGGGCGCAGGCCGGGCTGGACATCCCCGCCTGGGGCACCACCCACGCCGACTACTTCTACGGCGCCGTCCCCTGCACCCGGCTGATGACCGAGCAGGAGATTGAACATGACTATGAGCTGGAGACCGGCAAGGTGATTATCGACACCTTCCGCCGGCGCGGCATCAGCCCCAACGCCATTCCGGCGGTGCTGGTGAATGCACATGGCCCGTTCGCCTGGGGCAAGGATCCGCACAACGCGGTGCACAATGCGGTGGTGCTGGAAGAAATTGCCTATATGGGGATTTTTTCACGCCAGCTGATGCCGGGTATCGGCAGCATGCAGCAAGAGTTGCTGGATAAACACTATCTGCGCAAGCACGGCAAGAACGCCTATTATGGGCAATAAGTCGGGTTAGCCCGCCCTCGCAGGCTAACCACCGTAGTAGCCAGACGCCGAGAGGCGTCTGGTGAAAACAGCCATTAAAATCGCGACATAATCCGGCGTCGTACTCTGCGTGACAGGTTGCCAGCCGCCGCTCCGTCAGACGAACAGCCAGATTCGCCAGCCGGTTTAAAATTCGTTATCATCCGCTCCCACTCTTCATCCGGGTAGCCTGATGTCCAAGATTATCGATACCTTTATTGCCCCGCCGTGCCATGACAAGATCGAGAATCTCTATCAGGACGAGAGTCTGGTACTGATCAATAAACCCGCCGGGCTGCTCAGCCTCTCGGGGAAAAATCCGCAAAATCTGGATTCGGTGCATCATCGGCTGGTACAGATATTTCCCGGCTGCACACTGGTCCACCGCCTGGATTTCGGTACTTCCGGGCTGATGGTGATTGCCCGCAATAAGGCTATCAATGCCGCTCTCTGCCAACAGTTCAGCCAACGAACAGTGACCAAAGTGTACAGCGCACTGCTCTGCGGGCATCTGGACGACGACGAAGGGGTGATAGACGCCGCGATTGCCAAAGACCCGGCGCTGTTCCCGTTGATGTCGATTTGCGCAACCCACGGCAAGCCCGCTCGCTCCGGCTATCGGGTCGTTGAGCGCTTTTACCATGAGTTGGAAGGCGGGACGTTACTGCCAGTGACGCGGGTACAGCTAACCCCGGAAACCGGGCGCACTCATCAACTCCGCATCCACTGTCAGCTATTGGGCCACCCTATTTTGGGCTGTGACCTGTATGGCGGTCGCCTGCTGCCGGGTACCGAACGGATCCCGCGGCTGATGCTGCACGCCAGTGAGCTGCATTTTGTTCACCCCATTGGCAAAGAGCGGATCAAAGCCCGTCATGCCAGCCCGTTTTGAAAGCGAAGAACGATGCCCCGGTGTGGTGCCAAAGTGCTTATGGAAAGGTTTAATCAGAAGACTTTAGCGTAGATTCGATAAAAACGGTGTAGCCAAAAAGACATCATCCAGTCGGGCGGGCAGCAAAGGTGTTGGCAACTCGCCAGAATAACCCTGCGTTTATCCATAAACTGGCTGAACATAAATCTTAATGAAAAGCCCTGAGGGACTTTTCATGCATAAGCCTCGGTAAAACGTTAATTACCACATCAAATCATCGGGCACTTTAAAATCGGCATACGGATCTTCTTCATCTTGCTCTTCCTGACTAAGCGCACTATTTAATACAATGCTGTTCGCATCTCGCTGCGCAATTTTATCAGCTACGCTCGCGGGGATAATCACGTATTCATTCTCCTCACGGTTATCAATAACCAAACGAGCAATGGCGAGACGACCACTAATCAGCTGAGCTTGGGTAAGCTTATCCACAACGACTTTTTTAATTACATTATTATCTGTGAAGTTAAACCCAATATCGCCTTTTGCAAGGTCGATTCTGTTCATTTCAATGAGCTGCTTCACCTGAGCTTTATACTCTTTAGATAAAGCCGCTTGTTTTTGTTGTTCGCTTAGCTGTTTATCACGCTCAAGTTGCGCTTTTTTATTTTCCTCCACCGCCTCTCTTGCCTCACGAGCCTGCACCCGTGATTTTTTAGCGGTTTTTTGGACTTTGGCCATTTTTTTGCTGGTCACTAGTCCAGCTTTCAGCATCTGCTCTTGTAAGGTGAGTTTTGTCATTTTCGTTTCTAAACCCGTTGAATAATTTGTGAGATTATACCTGTAATTTTCGAGGCTGTACCAGAGGCTGGCGTGGCCTGCTGTTCCTCCGCGCCTGGTACCGGTATGGGTGGGCTCAGCCGCCCTCTTCCTGCTCTACCGGCTCAGCGTGTACCGCCGGGTACCCGCGTCTGGATTAGCGTTGCCAAACTGATAAAACGAAAAGCCGAGGCTGCCTCTCAGGGAGATAACCTCGGCCAGCAATAAAAAAGGGGCCTGGGCCCCTTCTCGCTTATTCCGCTTTAGCGGCGGCTTGCTCGGTGCGATAGAGATGCACGTCCATCTGCGGGAACGGAATGCCGATGTTGTTGGCATCCAGTGCGCGCTTGAAGTTTTCCATCAGATCGAAGTACACGTTCCAGTACTCCGCGTTGGTGGTCCAGGAACGGGTCACGAAGTTCAGCGAAGACGGTGCCATTTCGTTCAGACGCACGGTCACGCCCTTGGCATGCATAATGCGTTTGTCGGCCGCTATCACATCGCCCAGCACCTTTTTCACCACGTCGATGTCGGCGTTATAGGCCACGCCCACCACGATATCCACACGGCGATTCGGCTCGCGGGAGTAGTTGATGATGTTGCCGGCAATGATTTTGCCGTTCGGCACCACGATGGTTTTGTTGTCTGCGGTACGCAGAGTGGTGGAAAAAATTTGCACCTGATCGACAGTGCCGGCCACGCCGCCCAGATCAACATACTCGCCCACGCGCAGCGGACGGAAGATCACCAGCAGCACGCCGGCGGCAAAGTTGGACAGCGAACCCTGCAATGCCAGACCTACGGCCAAACCGGCGGCACCCAGCACGGCGATCACCGAAGTGGTCTGCACGCCAATGCGCCCCAGCACTGCAATAAAGGTAAACGCCAGCACGCCATAACGCACGATCGCAGACAGGAAATCCGCTACCGTGGCGTCAATGCCGCGCAGCTTCATCACGCGGTTTAATGCGTTGCCTATCACTCGGGCAATAATCGAACCGATAATCAGGATAACGATAGCGGCGACGATGTTCACCGCGTACTGGATCAGCAGATCCTGGTTCTTCACCAGCCAGTTACCGGCGCCGTTGATGCCATCCACTACATTCAAATCTTTCATTCGTGTCGTCCTAACTTTGTCCCTAAGGGGATAAACTCGCAAAAATATACTGACATCAATCGCCAGTTGGAAACCACCGCCTTAGGTTAACCAACATTCGCCCAGCATCCAACCGCAAGCGCTAAAAATAACCGAAACAGCATTCTGTTTAAGGCCATTTCCTCTATGCTAAACAAAGCGCTATCCCCATAAAGTTAACCAGGAACCCCATCCGTTATGTACATTCCTTCGTCGATTAAACACTACTGGCAGGTTCGGCCGAGGCTGCTGCTTTCGGTGGGGGCCGGCATTCTGTGCTACCTGCTGCTACCGGCTCAGCTTTCTGAACTGCAACGCCTGATGATCGGCTGGAACGTGCTGGCCTGGCTCTACCTGCTGTTTCTCTGGCGCTTGATGCTGGTGAGCACGCCACAGCACATCCGTCAGATCGCCCGTTTGCAGGATGAGAGCGCCAGTATGGTGTTGGCGCTGGTCAGCATCGGTTGCCTGGTAAGCATTCTGTCTATCATGTTTGAACTGGGCACGGCCAAGCAGGTCAGTGACTCGCTGAAAACGCTGCATCTGACGCTGACCGGCGCCACGTTGGTGGTGTCCTGGCTGCTGCTACCGACCGCCTTCACCATGCATTACGCCCACCAGTTTTACCGTAAGGGCGCGCAGCAGGATCCGCTGCCGCTGGTGTTTCCCGGCAATCTTGCCGAACCGACCTATCTGGACTTCGCCTACTTCTCATTCACCATCGCGGTAGCGTCGCAAACCGCCGACGTGGCGGTCGGCGCGGCGGAAGTGCGCAAAATCACCCTGCTGCAATCGGTCATCTCTTTCGTGTTCAATATGGTGATCCTGGGGCTGTCGATTAACGTCGGCGCCGGCCTGTTAAGCTAAAACGAAAAAGGCTCCCCGAAGGGAGCCTTTATGGCAAAACAGCTAACCGAGATTACAGAACGTCTACTGCGTTCAGATCTTTGAAAGCCTGTTCCAGACGAGTAATCATCGAAGTCTGGGCTGCACGCAGCCATACGCGCGGATCGTAGTATTTCTTGTTCGGCTGGTCGGCGCCTTTCGGGTTGCCCAACTGGCCCTGCAAGTAACCTTCGTTCGCCTTGTAGTACTGCAGGATACCGTCCCAGGTTGCCCATTGGGTGTCGGTATCGATGTTCATTTTGATCACGCCGTAGCCTACGGACTCTTTGATCTCTGCGTCGGTAGAACCGGAGCCGCCGTGGAACACGAAGTTCAGGCTGTTGTGCGGCAGGTTGAATTTCTTGGACACGTAGTCCTGAGAATCACGCAGGATGGTCGGGGTCAGTTTAACGTTGCCTGGCTTGTAAACGCCATGCACGTTACCGAAGGACGCCGCGATGGTGAAGCGTGGGCTGATGGCGTTCAGTTTTTCGTACGCGTAAGCCACGTCTTCCGGTTGGGTGTACAGAGCAGATGCGTCCATATGGCTGTTGTCCACGCCATCTTCTTCACCGCCGGTGCAGCCCAGTTCGATTTCCAGAGTCATACCCAGCTTCGCCATGCGAGTCAGGTACTTGCCGCAAATCTCGATGTTTTCTTCCAGAGACTCTTCAGACAGGTCGATCATGTGAGAAGAGAACAGTGGTTTGCCGGTAGCGGCGAAGTGCTTCTCGCCCGCGTCCAGCAGGCCGTCCAGCCATGGCAGCAGTTTCTTCGCACAGTGGTCGGTGTGCAGAATAACCGGCACGCCGTAATGCTCAGCCAACTGGTGAACATGATGTGCACCAGAAATCGCGCCCAGAATCGCTGCGCCCTGCGGAACGTCAGTCTTCACGCCTTTGCCGGCGATAAACGCGGCACCGCCGTTGGAGAACTGAACGATAACCGGAGCACGTACCTTCGCGGCTGTTTCCAGCACGGCGTTGATGGAGTCGGTACCCACGCAGTTCACTGCTGGCAGCGCAAAGTTGTTCTCTTTAGCTACTGCGAATACTTTCTGAACGTCATCACCAGTGATGACACCCGGTTTTACGAAATCAAAAATTTTAGACATGTTACTTTGTCCTGTTTCGTCGGCCGTAGATGGATGTAAATCGATTTTTTCATGCCGCGCCGCCTTGGCCGCGCGGTATAAAACAAACGGGCGGCTTTCGCCTCCCGTTGTCTGAATTACTGCTTAGCGCGCTCTTCCAGCATCACTACCGCCGGCAATGATTTACCTTCCACGAACTCCAGGAAGGCGCCGCCGCCGGTTGAGATGTAGGAAATCTTGTCAGCAATACCGAACATGTCGATTGCAGCCAGAGTGTCGCCACCGCCTGCGATGGAGAAGGCTTCGCTGTCTGCGATAGCGTTCGCAACGATTTCGGTACCACGACGGAAGTTAGGGAATTCGAAGACGCCAACCGGGCCATTCCACAGAATGGTTTTGGCGTTTTTCAACAGCGCTGCCATTGCATAAGCAGTTTCGTCGCCGAAGTCCATAATCTCTTCGTTATCAGCGATGTCTGAAACATTTTTCACCGTTGCTACGGCAGTTTCAGAGAACTCTGTGCCCACGCGTGAATCGGTTGGAACTGGAATGCCGTACTGATCGCGCAGATCTTTTGCCGCAGCAACGAAGTCTGGCTCGTACAGTGATTTGCCCACGTTGTTTTCGATAGCAACGAAGGTGTTTGCAATGCCGCCGCCAACAATCACGGTATCCGCGATTTTCACTAGGGACTGCAGAACGTCGAACTTGGTAGACACTTTAGAGCCGCCAACGATAGCGACCATTGGGCGAGCCGGGTTACCCAGCGCTTTGCCCAGGGCTTCCAGTTCGGCAGACAGCAGCGGGCCTGCACAGGCAACAGGAGCAAACTTGCCCACGCCGTGTGTCGAAGCCTGCGCGCGGTGCGCGGTGCCGAAAGCGTCCATCACGTATACGTCGCACAGCGCCGCGTACTTCTTGGACAGGGTTTCGTCGTCTTTCTTCTCGCCCTTGTTGAAACGAACGTTTTCCAGCACGACCAGCTCACCTTCTGCAACGTCAACGCCTTCCAGGTAGTCTTTGGCCAGACGTACCGGGTTTTTCAGGTGTTCTTTCAGATAGTTTACAACCGGCAGCAGGGAGAATTCTTCATTGTATTCGCCTTCGACAGGACGGCCCAGGTGGGACGTTACCATCACGCGAGCACCTTGTTTCAGCGCAGCTTCAATTGTCGGCAGGGAAGCACGGATACGTGCATCGGAAGTCACTTTACCGTCTTTCACTGGAACGTTCAGATCGGAGCGGATCAGAACGCGTTTACCTGCCAGATCCAGATCGGACATGTTAATTACAGACATGGTGAACCCTCTTGGTTAAATCTCTTTAAAGTTGCCTAAGCGACGCACCGACAAATCGCCGATGCCGCCGTACTAGAAACCGCTGGCGGCCATTGCCCGTGTTGTATCCAACATCCGATTGGCAAAGCCCCATTCATTATCGCACCAAACCAAGGTCTTGATCAGGTGCTGCCCGCTGACCCGGGTCTGCGTACCGTCGACGATAGCGCTATGCGGGTCATGGTTAAAATCAATCGAGACTAATGGTAGTTCCGTGTAGTCGACTATACCACGAAAAGATCCCTGTGCGGCCTTTTGCAACAGCTGGTTGACCTCTGTCACTTTCACCGCCGAACTGACGCTGACGCTGAGATCGATGGCCGTCACGTTGATGGTCGGCACCCGCACGGAAATCGCTTCGAAACGATCGCAAAACTGCGGAAAAATGCGGGTAATCCCGGCGGCCAGCTTGGTGTCGACCGGAATAATCGACTGGCTCGCCGCGCGGGTGCGCCGCAAATCCTGATGATAGGCGTCTATCACCGGCTGATCGTTCATCGACGAGTGAATGGTGGTCACGGTGCCCGATTCAATGCTAAAGGCATCGTCCAGCAGCTTGATCACCGGAATAATGCAGTTGGTGGTGCATGACGCATTGGACACGATACGGTGTTCCGCCAGCAGCGTCTGATGATTGACGCCAAACACGATGGTCGCGTCCAGATCGTTGCCGCCCGGGTGGGCGAACAGGACCTTCTTCGCTCCCGCCGCCAGATGGGCCTCGCCATCAGCCCGGCTGCCGAACACGCCGCTGCAATCCAGCACCACGTCGACACCCAGCTCGCTCCAGGGAAGCAACTCCACCGCTGGCTGATGCAGCAAACGGATACTGTCGTCCCCGACGGTCAGCATGTCGCATTCCTGGCGTACATCCCAGGCAAAGCGGCCATGGCTGGAGTCGTATTTCAACAGGTGGGCCATCCCCTCGGCATTCGCCAGTTCGTTGATCGCCACCACGGAAATTTCCGCTCTACGTCCCGATTCATACAGTGCGCGTAAAACGCTGCGGCCAATGCGGCCAAAGCCGTTTATCGCTATGCGGATGGTCATGCTGCTCCTGAAAAAGGGCCTTCTTTCGCCGGGCGCGTTCACCGGTATCGAGAGGGCACTGGCTGGTTATCTGACTAACCTGCATAGAGTAGTGTATCGCACCGCCTGCTGTGAATCGCCGCGTAACATTATTCCTTTCTGCCGGCGGATCTTCACCGGCGTCACTCGGGCATTTCTGCGAGATACTGCCACAACTGAAACGCTTCAGCCGAGCATAAACCAAAGTTTTGCCAAAAGGAACAGGTGCAGCAAGCCGGGGGGCAACGCGAGAGGGTTTTGCGAGAATAAGATGATCTAGCGCACACTTTTGACTTAAGGCGGCGCCAAAGCCTGACGATGAAACACTCAACTTTTAGCCAGCCGACCGCCCCCTCATCGCAGGGGGCGGTCATGCCGATATTACTCTTTGGGGAAAATCCACAGGTGCTCTGCCGGCAACGATAACCTGCACAGCGCCTGCCCGCGAACCTCGCTGCCATAGGCACGCACCACAAAATCCTCGGCCACCGTGCGGAACAGATATTCCCAACGATCGCCAAGATACATGCTGGTCAGCAGAGGCAGTTCAAGTTGATTGCCCTGCTGATCGTCCCCCAGGCGCACGCGTTCAACACGGATCACCGCCGTCCCCTCTGCGCCGGCTTTTACCCCCGCGCCTGCCATGCCCCACAACGCCCAGTCTTTACCTTCGATGCGTGCTTTACCGTCACTCACCTCAGTAACCTTGCCGTACAGGCGATTATTGCTGCCCATAAACTCGGCGGTAAACAGGGTCGAAGGTGAACCGTACATTTCCTGCGGTGTACCTTGCTGTTCGATTTTCCCGTTGTTGAGCAGCAAAATACGGTCGGAAATCGCCATCGCCTCATTCTGATCGTGGGTCACCATCAACGCCGACAGGCCAAGCTTGATAATCAACTCGCGCAGAAACACCCTCGCCTCTTCACGCAGCTTGGCATCCAGGTTAGACAAGGGTTCATCCAGCAGGATCACCGGCGGGTTGTACACCAGCGCCCGGCCAATCGCCACGCGCTGTTGCTGGCCGCCGGAAAGCTGGTGCGGATGGCGTTTGCCCAACGCCCCCAGCCCAAGCTGATCGAGCACGCCCTGCACCCGCTGGCTAATTTCCGCCGAGGCGACTTTGCGTAATTTCAGCGGGTAGGCAACGTTCTCAAACACGGTTTTATGCGGCCATAACGCGTAAGACTGGAACACCAGCCCGAGGTTGCGCTCTTCAGCCGGGATCTCACTGCGCGAAGCGCCATCGTATACCCTATTGCTGCCGATGATAATGCAGCCCTGCGTCGGCTTTTCCAGCCCGGCGACCGCACGCAGCAACGTGGTTTTGCCACTGCCCGACGGGCCCAGCAGCGAAACCACTTCACCCCGTTTCAACTGCATCGAAACGCCTTTCAGCACCGGATTGTCGCCGTAGGTCAAATGCAGATTATCTACCGAAAGTTCAATCATGTAATTTCACTCCAAAGCGCAGGGCGATACCCAGACCCAACACCACCAACAGGATGTTGATAAAGGAGAGCGCCGCAACGATATCAATGGCGCCCGCCGCCCACAGCGAAACCAGCATCGATCCTATGGTTTCCGTGCCCGGAGAAAGCAGATACACCCCGGTGGAATACTCGCGTTCAAAAATCAGGAACATCAACAGCCACGAACCAATCAGGCCGTAACGCGACAGCGGAATGGTGACGTGTCGGGTGATCTGGCCACGGGTCGCACCGGCGCTACGCGCCGCTTCTTCCAGTTCGGGGCCAACCTGCAACAACGTGGAGGAAATCAGCCGCAGACCGTAGGCCATCCATACCACGGTATAGGCCAGCCAAACGCTGAAGATGGTGCTGCGCAAGGAACGCAACCAGACGATCAGGTTCTCCCGCAACCACTCGACCACCGGCAACGCCGACAGCCAGCCCTCTTTCAGCGATTTATCCAGCCACATCGGCAGGAACAGGAATACCCACAGGAAAGCCAGACCGGCCAGCAGGCCCGGCACCGCTCGCGGCACCAGCACGCTGTAGTCGAGGAAACGGGTCGCGCCATCGGGTTTACGGTGCATGGCGATGCCGATAAACAGGTAGCAAACCACTGCCAGCGCGCCACCGAGCACCCCAATAGCCATTGAGTTGACAATCGCCCGCAGCAGGTTGGGTTGCTGCCAGATGGTGCGGAAAGTATTGAGCGACAGTTCGTCCCAGATGGAAACGCCCACACCCCAATTGGAGATAAAGGCGCGCAATACCACACCCACCAGCGGTACGCCGATGGTGACCGTCAGCCAGAACACCACCACGGCACCGGCGACCCAGCGCCATTTACCCAGCGGCAGCGCGCGAGCCTGCGAAGCCTTGCCTTTGACGGTAACGAAACGGTTGGCGGTGCGCATCAGACGGCGCTGCAACATCACCAACGGAATGGTGATGCAGATCAGCACCACCGCCACCGCCGCCATCAAATGGTAAGACGGCGTACCCAGCTTATTGGTCAGTTGATACAGATAGGTCGCCAGCACCAGGTTGCCTTCCGGGTCGCCCAACACCAGCATCAGGCCAAACACTTCCAGCCCAAGGAAGAACAGCAGCACGCCGGCATAAAGAATGGACGGCCGCACCATCGGCAAACTGACGGCGGTCATCACCTGCAAGGGCGAGGCCCCCGCCGTGCGCGCCGCTTCTTCCACGTCGGAGCCTACGCTGCGCAGCGCCGAAGAAATGTACAGATAGGCGTGGGGCACATGCGTCAGCCCGGCGATGACCACGATGCTGGACATCGAGTAGATATTCCACGGCACGAAGCCCAGCAGCGCCTCCGCCCACAGCGAGAAAAAACCCACCGGCCCGGCGGCCACCACGTAGCCAAACCCCAGCACCATCGGGGAGACAAAGATCGGCACCAGGATCAGCGGCTCAATGAAGCGGCGGCCGGGCAAATCGGTTCTGACCATCAAAAAGGCCAGAATGCCCCCCAGCGGAATGGCGATCACCACCAGCCCGAAAGCCAGAATAAAACCGCTTTTCAGCGCCTTGTAAAAGTCGGGGTCGGTAAAAATAAACTGAAACGCCTCAAGGCTGAACACCTTGGACGGGGAGAAAAAGGGGGCCGAGAGGAAACTTTGAATCACGATAAACGACAGCGGTACATAGATAACCAATGCGGTTATCAACACCACCAAGCCGCGTGGCAGGCTTTGCCACTTTCTACGCCATGCTTCCATAAAATATCCCAATGGTTGTAAACGACGACGACCAAAGGGCGCGCGCCGACGTGGCAGACGCGCGTCCGGATCCGGTTATTATTTTGCCGCGGCGGTACGCCACTGCTTGATATAATCCAGGCGTTTGGCCGGCTGCAGATACTCCAACAGGCTCTCATCCACCGGGATAGGTTTCAGCGCGTTACCAAGCATTTTGGTCATGCCTTCAATGTCGTTCTTGCCTTCGATGTCATTGCGGATGGAAGGAATGTCCGCCTGATTGGCAAGTATGCTTTGACCCTTTTCCGACAGCACGTAGTTAAGCCACAGTTTCGCTGCGTTAGCGTTGGCAGCCTCTTTGCTGATAAAGGACACGCGCGACAGCACCAGCGTGTAATCCTTCGGATAAGAAATACCGAGCGAAGGGTCGGTTTTGGCGCGGGCCTCGGCATAAGAACCCAGAATGTTGAAACCAATCAGGTTCTCACCGGATGACACCCTTTCCATCATGGTACCGGTGGAGGACTGCACCGCCAGGCCGCCTTTGGCTACGTCAGCCAGGGTAGCGAAATAGTGCGGATCGGCCTTGGAGTCCTGTACCGACAACATGAAACCCAGCCCTGACTTTTCGATGTCATAGGTGGTGACTTTCTTTTTGAACTTGTCGGTCTGGCTGGCGATCAATTTTGCCAGTGCGGCGTGTGAATCCGGTACGTCACCCTGCGGGATCAGCCGTTTGTTATAGATGAATACCACCGGCTCATAGGTGGTGCCGTAGGCCTTCTCTTTCCAGACCGCCCATTTCGGCAATTGGCCCTGTTCCGGCGAGGCGTACTCCTGTGCATAGTCAGTCGCCAGTTTCAGCGCGGTGTCCATCGACGAACTCCAGACCACGTCGCCGCTGGTGCCGCCCGCCGCCTGTTCGCTGATGTAGCGGTTGTATAATTCGGTGCTGTTCATGTCGTTGTATTCGACTTTCACGCCCGGATACAGCGCTTCGAACCCCTGAATCAACGGACCGGCAGCTTTGGTGTCGGTAGTGGAATACACCACAACCTTGCCTTCTTTCTTCGCGCCATCGACTATTTTCTGATAGTCAGCCGGATAGCCTGCCGGGAAGTCGGCGTAGGCAGGCGCTGCCCCCAGTACCGCGATCGCAACCACAGACGCACTGATTCTTGTCAACATGATCAACTCCTGGTTACATTTAAGAAACTAAAAATTAACATATAGTTAATCCTCGTTCTTAAGCAACGCCGTTGATTTTTTATCTTCGTGTTTTGTGAGGTTGGGCGTTTTTTGGGCAATAAAAAGCCCGATCTCAGTGCAATACCGGGCGTTTAAAGGATATTGTTCGTCTCATCGACGTCCGTCCGTTACCTATTATTATTTATTAGAATTAATAAACCTGGCAGATTAATCTGCCACATCCATATCAGGAATAAATGAACCTATATTATAGGCTTCGAGTTTTGGCATTTTATTCACGCCATGCTCAAAATTAAAAATAGTAATTGTTCCTGGCGTTGCCGGTAACAACTGCTCTGGAGCCAGATTCAAAAAAACCTTACATGCTGCGCGAATAACGCCACTATGAACAACGGCCAAAATATCACTATCTTCTTCATTCACCCAGAAACTCAGTGCCGAACCTATACGCAGGCAAAAATCAGCCCAGCTTTCTCCGCTTGGCGGCGTATAGCCTCCAGAGCGCCAATTTCTATATTTCTCTGGTGCATACTTAATCAGTTCAGGTTTTCGTAACCCCGTCCACTCCCCCATATTGATTTCTCTTAATTTACTATCGGGAATAGCATCTGGATAACCCACGATGTCTGCAGTTTGTAGCGTTCTTCCCAAGTCAGATGAGACAACACGCCGGGGTGCCAGTAAACGAACGAATTCTTTTATGGATTCAGTCTGTTTAACCCCATTCGTGGATAGGCATGAGTTCGCGTGTCCCTGAAGGCGTGAATCCATGTTCCACAATGTCTCTCCGTGTCTGAGTAAAATAAGTCGCATAGTATTATTCCTTTGTAAAACTCATCACAGCCCGTATCCAAGAATCCGGAGCCAGGTAAAAATAGCCAGTGAGATCAATGATGCGCAAATAAAACAGGTTATTAAACCGTACTTCATTTGATCGAGTACACTGAAGAAACCGGTAGAAAAATAAATTGTATTTACTTTAGAATGAGGTGGCAGCGTAATAGTATATGTGAGTGTAAATGAGGCTGCGAGGGCAAGCGTTACCGGATCCATTCCCAGTGTTTTTGCCAATGCAATTATAGAAGGTATTAATATAGTGGTTCTGACCGTCTTACTGGTGAAAATTAAATGACTGTACATACACATAAACACGACGACAATATAGACAAGATATGCGTTCATGTTTTCAATGCCAAGCCCATAGACCAACTTCCCGATTAACCACTCGGCTCCACCAGTAGACTCCAGTGTATTCCCTGCAGCATAAGCGCCTGCGGCAAATATCATTAAATCCCATTTAATATTAGCTTCAGCCCAACTTAACAAACCTATTCCAGGCATCAAGCAGAGAATGGCGGCAATCACTGCCGTCATATAAACACTTATTTTAAAACCCAACATTTCCTGATGATAGCTTTCCGTCGCCCAAAGGACGACTGCCATCATAAAAATGTACATGGCTTTTCTTTCATTTTTTGTTAATTGACCAAGCTCTACTCTTTCTGCTTTAAGTTTCTCTAATGCTCCAGAAAAATCAACTTCACCTTTAAATGAATAGAGTTTTAATCCAATTAAAAATGAAAGCGTCATTCCAACAATCGCAATGGGGAAAGAGGCAATAAGCCAATCCATGTAGCCAATCGAACCACCGGCCTGAGAATTAATAAAGCCAACCGCAATGATATTTGCAGCAGTCCCCGTCATAACGCCAGAAGTAGCAATGGCATCGGCCTGTACTCCTTGAAGCATCATCACCTTGCCAAAATTGCTTTTCCCTGGTGTGGCCTTGTAAATCTCCAGCAAGATCATACAAATTGGAACCATCAACGTAGCGCGAGCCGTTGTTGAAGGGACAAAGAAAACCAAGCAGAAGTTGATAATGATAAGCACAAAGAGCGCTTTTTTGGGGGTTTGGCCAAACCTTGTAATCATCCATAAAGCAAAACGGCGGGCAATATTTGATTTGATCATCGCGGATGTGAGCACAAACGCAGAAACCATCAACCAAATAACGTCATAGCCGAGTGTAGCGAAGACGACTTTCTCTTTTGCAACCGTGCCTGTTAAGGGAAGTAAAACGATGACAATCATTGATGTCAGATAAATAGGCAAAGACCCACACACCCATAATGTCAAGGCAGCACAAAATATGGCAATCGCCTTTTGCCCCTCCAAACTGAGCCCTTGAGGTGTCTGGATATTCATTATAACCAGTAGGATAAATAACGACGCAGGGATCCCGATTTTTTTTAATGTCAGTTTTTTTTCGGGCTTTCGTGTTGAAGATGGTGCTGGTTTAACAAGTATATCGTTTACCTGCCTGTCAGTCTTTTCCATAACCGAATCCTCTTGATCGTAGGGTAGAGGCGCTCAGTATAGGGTTGTTGAGGCATATTGAAAATTATATTATAATATGGATATCATAAAATAATTTTATGGACTGGTATGAATTTAAATCAAATAGAAGCTTTTTTGGTATTGTCTGAATGCTTAAGCGTGACAGAAACGGCTCAACGTTTGTTTTGCACGCAACCTAGTATCAGCATAAAAATTCGCAAGCTTGAGGAGGATCTGAAAACGGTTCTTTTTGAGAGAGTCAATAATCGTTTATTCCTCACTCCTCAAGGAAAAATATTCAAGCAATATGCCATCCAGATTATTAATTTGATAAAAGCATCAAGAGAGCATGTTAAACAGTTTGATAACCCATTAAATGGCACAATAAAGTTCGGCGCAAGTAATTTTACCGGTGTTTATTTGCTTCCAAAAATAATGGCGATATATAAAAAAGAAGCGCCAACAGTAAATTTGAGCATGGATATCTCTACATCCAGCCAACTTATTCACAAATTAGAATCCCAAGAACTTGAATTTTTAATCATGTCTGACCATATTTATATTGATGCAGGAAAATATAAACTGGATACATTTCTGACAGACCCACTGGTTGTTATTTGCGCACCTTCACATCGATTGGCAAAAATTGGCCATTGTCAGTTTTCAGAAATCGAATCGGAAACTTTTTTAATAAAACCAGAACACTCCGCTACAAGAGACTTTATATTAAGCCGGCTTAAAGAAGAGAATAAAACACTGAGTGATGTTATGGAAATAAGTAGCCTGGAGGGAATTAAACAAGGTGTAATTCATGGGCTTGGTATCTCGATTGTCTCTAAACTTGCAGTTTTACAAGAGATTCGCGCGGGGGTTTTATGTGAGATAAAATTAGACGACATGACTTTCTCAAGAGGAATTCGTTATATTCACCACAAAGATAAATACATTTCTCCAGCCACCAGGAACTTTTTGTCCGTATTGACCAGGCAGTCACACATTTAGGCATGCAAAAACGGGTAATCCCGGACGCCATACAAAACGAAAAAAGCACCGAAAGACTGAGCATTCGGTGCTTTTTATATTATCCGAATTTCCGTTGTTCACTCTATCACGAGAAGATTAAGTAAACGGCATTGCGGTAATTTCAGATCTTTCCTTGGCTTGCGCGATGCCTCTTACTTCAGCAGCGCCTGTGCCCTGGCCACCACGTTGTCCACGGTGAAACCGAACTCTTTGAACAGCTGGTCTGCCGGGGCCGATTCGCCGAAGCTGGTCATGCCCACGATGGCGCCGTTCAGGCCCACATACTTGTACCAGTAATCCGCGATACCCGCTTCCACCGCCACGCGCGCCGAAACTGCCGCCGGCAGCACCGATTCACGGTAGGCAGCATCCTGCTTGTCGAACGCGTCCGTCGACGGCATCGACACCACGCGCACTTTCGTGCCCGCTGCACTCAGCTTGTCTGCCGCTTCCACCGTGATGCCCACTTCCGAACCGGTCGCAATCAAAATCACTTCCGGCGTGCCCGCACAGTCTTTCAGCACGTAGCCGCCGCGGTACACGTTCGCCAGTTGTTCAGCGTTACGCGGCTGCTGGGTCAGGTTCTGGCGTGAGAAAATCAGCGTGGTCGGGCCGTCGTTGCGCTCGATGCCGTACTGCCAGGCAATCGCCGATTCCACCTGGTCACACGGGCGCCAGGTGCTCATGTTCGGGGTCACGCGCAGGCTGGCGATTTGCTCCACCGGCTGGTGCGTCGGGCCGTCTTCGCCCAGACCGATGGAGTCGTGGGTGTAAACGAACACGTTGCGGATTTTCATCAGCGCCGCCATGCGCACCGCGTTACGGGCGTATTCCACGAACATCAGGAAGGTCGCGGAGTACGGCAGGAAACCGCCGTGCAGCGCGATGCCGTTGGTGATGGCGGTCATGCCGAACTCGCGCACGCCGTAGTGAATGTAGTTGCCCGCCAGGTCTTCATTGAGCGGTTTGGAGCCGGACCACATCGTCAGGTTGCTTGGCGCCAGGTCGGCCGAGCCGCCGAGGAATTCCGGCAGTACCTTGCCGAAGGCTTCCAGCGCGTTTTGCGACGCCTTGCGGCTGGCGATGTTGGCCGGGTTGGCCTGCAGCTGCTCGACGAATTTCTGCGCGTCGGCTTTCCAGTTGGCCGGCAGTTCGCCGTTCACGCGGCGGGTGAATTCGGCAGCCAGTTCCGGGAAGGCCTTGGCGTAGGCGGCGAACTTGTCGTTCCAGGCAGACTCTTTGGCCTGGCCGGCTTCTTTGGCGTCCCACTGGGCATAGATGTCCTGCGGGATTTCAAAGGCGGCGTATTTCCAGCCCAGGGCTTCGCGGGTGGCGGCCACTTCGGCGGCGCCCAGCGCAGCGCCGTGCACGTCGTGGGTACCGGCCTTGTTCGGGGAACCGAAACCAATCACGGTTTTGCACATCAGCAGGGACGGCTTGTCGGTGACCTTGTGGGCTTCTTCAATGGCCGCCTTGATGGCGTCCGGGTTGTGGCCGTCGACGTGGCGCACCACGTGCCAGCCGTAGGCTTCGAAGCGCTCGGCGGTGTCGTCGGTGAACCAGCCTTCCACGTGGCCGTCGATGGAGATGCCGTTGTCATCGTAGAACGCGGTCAGTTTGCCGAGCTTGAGGGTACCGGCCAGCGAACAGACTTCGTGGGAGATGCCTTCCATCATGCAACCGTCGCCCATAAAGGCGTAGGTGTGGTGGTCGACGATGTCATGGCCCGGGCGGTTGAACTGCGCGCCCAGGGTACGTTCGGCAATGGCGAACCCGACGGCGTTGGCGATGCCCTGGCCCAGCGGGCCGGTGGTGGTTTCGACGCCAGGGGTGTAGCCGTACTCGGGGTGGCCCGGGGTTTTGGAGTGCAACTGACGGAAGTTTTCCAGCTCGCTCATCGGCAGGTCGTAGCCGGTGAGGTGCAGCAGGCTGTAAATCAACATGGAGCCGTGGCCATTGGACAGCACGAAGCGGTCGCGGTCAGCCCAGTGCGGGTTGGTCGGGTTGTGGTTCATGTAGTCGCGCCACAGGACTTCGGCGATGTCCGCCATGCCCATAGGTGCGCCCGGATGGCCGGAATTTGCTTTTTGGACGGCGTCCATGCTGAGTGCGCGGATGGCGTTGGCAAGCTCTTTACGAGAGGACATGTTTTACTCCAGGTCGGATTAAAAAAATCGGTCAAGTTTTCTATTTTCTCAGACTCAGCATTAAAACGGCAATCCCTAATGCCAAATGAGAGCGAGTTCACAACTTATTAGCACGATCGGACGTTTTTTCGGAATAACACTATTCTCCCGATTGCTGACGTACACTAGTCTCGTGCGACAAGATTTCCCCTAAACTACACTCGCACTATCCCTTGTTACTCTCACAGGAAGATGGCCTTATGAAGATTCGTACCTCTTTGATTGCATTAAGCATTGCCACCTTGGTAAGCGGCTGTCAAAACCTGAATACCGATACGCTGATGCAGTCTGGGGCGCAGGCGTTTCAGGCAGCAACGCTGAGCAATGACGACGTAAAAACCCTGAGTGTTAAATCCTGCGCAGAGATGGACAGCAAGGCACAAATCGCGCCAGCCGACAGCACCTACGCCAAACGTCTGAACAAAATCGCGGCGGCGCTGGGAGATAATATCAACGGCACGCCGGCCAACTACAAGGTTTACGTTACCAAAGACGTGAACGCCTGGGCGATGGCCAACGGCTGTATCCGCGTTTACAGCGGGCTGATGGACATGATGACCGACAACGAAGTGGAAGGCGTGCTGGGCCATGAAATGGGCCACGTGGCGCTGGGCCATACCCGCAAGGCGATGCAGGTCGCTTACGGCACCGTGGCGCTGCGCACTGCGGCATCCTCAACCGGCGGCATCATAGGTTCGCTGTCGCAATCGCAACTGGCGGATGTGGGTGAAAAACTGGTTAACGCCCAGTTCTCGCAGAAACAGGAAAGCGAAGCGGACGATTATTCGTTCGATCTGCTGAAAAAACGCGGGATCGACCCTAACGGCCTGGTGACCAGCTTTGAAAAACTGGCGAAAATGGAAGCCGGTCGTCAAAGCAGCATGTTCGACGATCACCCGGCCTCTGAAGAGCGCGCTCAGCATATCCGCGATCGCATCGCGGCAGGCAAGTAAACCTCAATGCCCGGCGTCCGCCGGGCATTTTTTATCTCTTAATACAATGACTTCTGCGGCGGCCCGGCGAAGGTCAGCGGCCCGATACTGTTCATATCCACCTCCACCACCGACGGCCCCGGATAGTTAATCGCTTCCGCCAGCACGCCCTTGAACTGCGCCGCACTGTCCACCTTCCAGGCCTTCAGCTCCATCGCCTCGGCGACCAGCGTAAACGCCGGGGTATGCAGCTCGTTGTAATACTGGCGGCCGGCAAAGTATTTATCCTGAATGCCGCGCATCACGCCATACCCGCCGTCGTTCATGATAAGCAGCGTGATATTGGCCTGCTCTTGCGCCATCGTCGCCAGTTCTCCCAGCCCCAGCGCCAGCCCGCCGTCGCCCACCAGCCCAACCACCTTGCGCTGCGGGTTAGCAATCGCGGTGCCGATCGCCATCGGCAGGCCCATGCCGATCGCCCCGGCCAACGAGTGAATGTTACACAGCGGCGCCAAAGCGCGGAACAAACGGCTACCCCATACGCTGCCGGACACGGTGATATCACGCACCAACAGCCCATCCTGCGGTAGCGCAGCGGCAATGGCGTCGTTCAGTTTGGCGTATTCTCCCGACTGCTCGCGCAACGCGCTTTCCGCCTGTCGCACCGCAGAGGCGATCTCGGCATCCCAGTCGGCATTCACCTTCTCGCACGGGCTCAACCGGGTGGCCAGCGCGTTAAGCAATGCGGCGCAGTCGCCGTTGATTTGCTCATCGGCCAGATAGTTGCGGTTGCCCGCCGCCGGATCGATATCAATCTGCACCAGCGGGCGCGGCAGCGGCAACGTCCAGGTGCGAGTTTCGTTGCTGCGCAGGCGCGAACCGGCCACCAGCGTCAGATCGCACTGCGTCAGGATCGCCTCAATGCTAGGCGAATTATGGAAAGCACGCAGGCTGCGCGGATGGCTGTCCGGCAGAATGCCGCGTCCGTGGGTGCTGGAGATCACCGCCACCCCGGCGTCGGCCAGCTTGCGCACCGCATCGCCGCAGGCAAGCGCCCCGCCCCCCAGCCACAACAGCGGCCGTTTGGCACTTTTCACCCGCTGATACAGACGTTCTACCGCCTCATCATCCGCCGGCGGCAGCGGCGCGGGCGCTAACGGCCGGCTCAGCACCGAACGGGATACCAGGCTGCTTTGAATATCGATCGGGATCTCTACCGCCACCGGGCCGCAAGGCAGGGTCTGCGCATCCAGGATCGCCCGCTGGATCACCGCCACCGCCTGTTCCGGGGAATTAACCCGGTAAGCGCGCTTGGAACAGGCGCGCAGGAAACCGAGCTGATCGCGGGTTTCATGAATAAACCCGGCATCGGCGTCCAGCCAGGCTTTTTCCACCTGGCCGGTAATGTGCAGCAGCGGCGTGTTGGCGTTTAACGCCTCGATCATCGCACCGACCGCATTGCCGGCCCCTGCACCGGTGCTGGTCAGCGCCACGCCCAGGCCGGAAAAGCGCCCGTGAGCGTCGGCCATGGTGACCGCCCCCGCTTCGCCGCGTGCCGGTACGAAGCGGATTTTTCCGCGCTGCCCCACCGCATCGGCGATCGGCAGATTGTGGATCGAAATGATGCCGTACATCGCCGACACCTCGTATTGCTCCAGCGTCCGGGCTATCGCTTCACCAACCGTTATTTTATCGCTCATCATCTGCCTTCTCATTGTGTTCGTTGTAGGGGTACGCACCGTCGACCAAAGCTAATCGCTCCAGCAGTTCACCTGATGGTTCAGCGCCAGGTACAAGCTTTTCTGCTGCATGTAGGCTTTGATGCCGTGCAGACCCTTTTCGCGGCCCAGACCGCTTTCTTTGAAACCGCCGAAAGGCGTAGAAATAGAAAATGTTTTGTAGGTATTGACCCACACCGTGCCGGTTTCCAATTGCTCCGCCAGCGCCATTGCCCGTGGGAAGTCACGGCTCCAGATCCCGGCCGCCAAGCCGTACACCGAGTCATTGGCCTGTTCGACCAACTGCTGTTCATCGTCGAACGGCAGCGCCACCAGCACCGGGCCAAAAATCTCTTCCTGACAAGCGCGGGCGCTGTTGCTCAACCCGTCGATAATCGTCGGCAGGTAATAGCTGCCGCCCGCCAGCAGCGGATCGGCCGGAGCTTCGCCGCCAATCACGACCCGGCCGCCTTCTTGCTGCGCCAGCGCCACATAATCCGCCACGCTCTGGCGATGCTTGTCGTTAATCAGCGGACCAAGATGCACCCCCGGCGTCAGCGGGTTGCCCACCCGCAATCCCGCCGCCAGTTCACTCAGGCGCGCCAGCAGCGGCTGGTACAACGAACGCTGTACAAACAGCCGCGAACCGGCGATGCACGCCTGCCCGGCTGAGCTGAAAATGCCGTAACAAATCCCGCGCGCCGCCTGTTCCAGATCGGCGTCTTCCAACACGATGGTCGGCGACTTGCCGCCCAGTTCCAGCGAGGTGGGGATCAATTTTTCAGCGGCAATATGCGCCAGATGGCGGCCGGTACTGGTGCCGCCGGTAAAGGAAATCTTTTTCACTAACGGGTGACGCGCCAGCGCTTCACCAATCACCGAGCCTTTGCCCGGCAGTACGCTGAGCAGCCCGGCAGGCAGCCCCGCCTGTTCGAACAACTCCGCCAGTTTTAGCGCCATCAGCGGCGTGGCTTCGGCCGGCTTGAGGATCACCGCATTGCCCGCTGCCAGCGCCGGGGCCACCTTTTGCATTTCACTGGCAATAGGCGAGTTCCACGGCGTGATGGCGGCGATAACGCCCATCGGCTGATACTGGCTCAGGGTCATCACTTCGGCGCTGCGCTGGGTGGGCAGTTCGCCCTCCAGCACTTCGCAGGCGGCGGCGAAATAACGGGCAGTGGCCGCCGCGCTGGCCACCAGGCCACGGGTTTCCGCCAACGGCTTGCCGTTGTCGCGGGTTTGCAACTGCGCCAGCTGTTCCTGCTGCGCCAGAATCAGGTTGCTGACGCGATAGAGGATCGAGGCACGCTGATGCGGCACCAACCCGCGCCACTCGGGGGCGCGCCAGGCGCGTTCCGCCGCTTCCACCGCTTCATTAACATCCTCAACGCTGGCGGCATTAAGCCGCGCATTGATGCTGCCGTCGGCCGGGAATACCGAGGCCATCTCATCGCCCCGGCCTTCGCACCAGCGCCCAGCCACAAAAATCTTTAACTTTTCCATGCTCCGCTCCTGCCGTTCAGGCAATAAAGCCACCGTCGATCAGACGGCGACAGGCTTGTACCGCGCTCAGCGCCGCCAGGGTTGATGTCTTGGGATTGCTCGCCAGCGGGTTGCCGCTCAGCTCAATATGGAACTCACCGAAGCTGCCGCACACCTGCAGCCGGTGAGTATTGCGCCGGGTGTGCGGATCGACCTGCAATCGTACCCGCGTAGCGTCCATGCCCAGCCCGTTCAGCGCGATGGTCGCCGCCACGTTGGCATTGGCCGGAAACAGCCGCGCCGCTTCGCGTGCCGAACCTTCAAAGAACACCCGCGCCTCGCTGACCGTATCGAGATCGATCAGTTTTTCCGCCAGGCTGCCGCGCCAGCTGGCGGGGCTTTTACTGGCCTGATAGGTGACGCTGTCCAGCCCGCCCTCGCGCGCCGACGCCAACCCGTCCATCCCCGCCACTGCACCGGACAGCACGATCACCCTCCCCTGATATTGCCGCCCGGCCTGTTGCAACCTGAGCTGCAGCGCCGCATCTGCCAGCGCACCGGTAGAGATCACCGCCAACGACCATCCGCGTTTCACCACCGCCTCGCCAAACTCCGCCACCGCCTGCTGGCTGGCGCACTCCAGCACCAGATCCGGCTGCCCGGTACAGTGATCCGGGTGCGTCAAAGCCTGCACTTTGCCGTCGAAAGCGCTATTGATAGCCGCATGATGGGCCGCGCGTGCCACAATCCAGCCGACGCAGACGCCCTCCGGCAAGCGGGAAAGCACTTCTTTCGCCATCGCGCCGTAGCCAATCATCATGATGTTCTTCATTTTTCAGCTCCCAGCCATTACAGGTGGCGGTTAAATCCGCCGGAGACGTCGAGCGCCGCGCCGGTGGTAAAGGACGCTAACGGCGAGGCAAGGAACAGCAACGCCCGCGCCGGTTCCTGCGGCTTACCGAGGCGTTTCATCGGAATGCCGCGCCGTTCGGCGATCGCCGCCGTCCATTGCTCCCAGCTTTGATCCTTGTCGCTGCGCTCCTCGAAACGCCGCCGCCACTGACCGGACTCGACCATGCCCAGCAGAATCGAATTAACGCGAATGCCCTTCTCCACCAGCTCTTTCGACAGCGTCAGCGTCAGGTTTAACAGCGCGGCGCGCGCCGCCGAGGTGGCGATCATGTGTTCTTCCGGCTGCAGCGCCAGCAGCGAATTCACGCAGGTGATTGAGGCAATGTCCGAGCGCTCCAGAGCCGGTAGAAACGCCTGCACCGGGTTAATCACGCCGAACAGCTTCAGCTCCGCCTCATGCAGCCAGGCGGCGCGCGGCGTTTGGTCAAAATGGGCGACGAATCCCTGGCCGGCGTTATTGATCAACAGATCAATGCCGCCGAAATGCGCCGTCACCCGTTCGGCGAACTGTGCCACCTGCTGCTCATCGAGCACGTCGCAGCACAGCGCCAGCACTTGCGCCTGCGGGAATTCATTGCGCAGGCTGGCCTCCGCACCAGCCAGTTTGTCCGCATTGCGGCCGCAAAACGCTACCTTCGCCCCTTCCGCCAACAGCAGACGCAGGGTTTCGAAGCCAATGCCCGACGAGCCGCCGGTGACGACCGCGACCCGATCCTCAAGCTGAAAATTCATGGTTGAATTGCTCCCGTAAAATCCTGCAGATAGCGGTTAAACAGCGCCGGCGCCTCCAGATAGCTGGCATGCCCTGCGCCGTCAATCAGGCGCAGCGGCGCGTCATGCCGTTGCGCCAGCCTCGCGGCCGCCTCGGGGGGCGTGATGCGATCTTTATCACCGCACCACACTTCCAGCGGACCGCGATAGCGCGTCAAATAGCGGCCGATATCCTCGTTGGCCAGCATCCAGGCGGCGCTGAGGAAACCCTCAGGATCGAGCTGCTGCATGCCATTGCGCACCCAGGCGATATCCTGTTCCGACGCCTCGTCACTCAGCAGCGCAGCCGCCCGCTGTTCGCCGTAGCCCAGCGGCCCCAGCGTTTCAATCATCTGTTTGCGCTGGCCGTAAACCTGCCGGCGTTTTTCCTCAGGCGCCGTGGCATAGCCCTGTGCGGGGTCCGCCAACACCAGCCCGCACAACCCGTCCGGATAACCTGCGGCATAGGCACTGGCGATCAACGCGCCGAGCGAGTGGCCAACAATCAGCGGCTGCTCCAGTCCCAGCTCAGCCACCAGCGCAGCCAACGCAGCGGCATAGGCGGCAGCGTCCGGCTCGGCGGAGGCCAGCGGCAGGCTGCCGCCATAGCCGGGAGCGTCCCAGGCCAGCAGACGGTGGCCGTCGATCAATCCAGCGTCGTTAAACTGCTTGATCCACGAAGCTGAACCGGAGCTGATACCGTGCAGCAACACCACGGGTCGGCCCTGTCCCGCTTCGCGCCAACTGAGGGAATACCCCCCGCAGCGCCGCTGCTGACGTTGTGCCAGGCCGTTCATCAGTTACGCTTCACTTTGGATAACGGGTGATCGGCCGGGTAGGTCGGCGTTTCCGGTTTGGCCGTGCCAAGCATCACGCACATCAGCGCCTCTTCCTCACCGTGGTTGAACAACCCACGGTAGACACCGGCCGGTACCGAGATCAGATCACGCTCTTTCAGCTTGGTTTCGTAGTATTCCGTGCCGTCCTGGATCATCAGCGTGATGCTGCCTTTCAGCATAAAGAACACCTCTTCCACATCATCGTGCAGATGCAGCGGCCCTTCGCATTTTGACGGCAGCACCATGGTGGAGAAGGTGAAGTTGCCCGCAGGAATGGTGTTGGTGTCGTTAACCACCCCGGTAGCACCGGTGCCGATGTAACGCATCTGCGCACGACGGTATTTCGGGTCGTAGTCGGCCTGGAACTTCAACGCGTTCCAGTCATATTTACGGCCTTCAAAGCGGGCGATACGTGATTCCACCCAATTCTCTATCGACTGTTCCTGCGGCTTGACGCCGGCTTGTTTCTCAACCTGGGACATGTTGTTACTCCTCTATAGCCATAGATAAATCAGTATTTTTTCAGCAACGGCAGCAGGATGATGCAGCCGATGAAAGCCATCACCACCAGGAACAGCAGGCCGTTATCCATGTTGCCGCTGGCGGCGATCAGCGCCCCCATCAGCACCGGCGCCAGCGCGCCGGCAAAATTGCCCAATCCGTTAAAAATACCGCCTGCGGTGGCGCTGACCTTGCTGCTGGTCGCTTTCGCCAGCAGCGCAAAGATGTTCGGTGCGCCGGCGCCCCACATAAAGGTGCTGAAAGCCATCGCGGCAATCACGCTGTAAGTGCCCTGCAGATGCAGTACCACGGCCAGCCCCAGCCCGGCGCCGCACAGTGAGATAAAACAGGCCAGAGCGCGACGATCCAGCTTGTCCGACAGCCAGGCACCGACCACCTCGCCAAGCAGCATGGCGATAAACGGTAATGATGACAGGTAACCGGCGTGTTCCAGATGGATGCCTTTCCCCTTGATCAGGTAGCTGGGCAGCCAGCCGTTCATCCCCCACAGGTAGGTCAGGAAGGCGATGTTAAACAGGCAAATCATCCAGAAATGCGGATTGCGCAAAAGTTCCCGGCGCTGCTGTTTACGCTCTACCGCCACAGGTTGTGCATCGGTTTTGGCCGCCGGGCGCGCCACGTTCAGATGACGCATGCCAAACAGCACCAACAGCATCACCGGCAACGTCAGAAACGCCATAAAGAAGAAGGTGGTTTGCCAATCGAAGGTGTTGAGGATATACAGCGTGACCGGAAAACCGAGTGCAGCCCCCAGCGGCGTGCCAAGCAGCCATAACATGGTCGCTCGCGCCTGCAAGCGCTGTGGGAAAGCCTGGCGGATAATGGCGTACGCCATCGGCAGCAGTGGCCCTTCCGCGATGCCGAGCAGGATGCGCAGCGTCATCATGGTGTGATAAGAACGGGACAACCCCATCAACACCATCAGCACGCCCCACACCACCATCATGCCGATCAGCACCTTAACCGGATTCAGACGGTCGCCAATGCCGCTCAACAGCATGGAAGATATGCCGTAAGAGAACAAAAATGCACTCATCAGCAAGCCGAGCCGAGCCGGATCAAAACTGATGCCCAGCGCCTGCTGGAACTCGCTGTCGGAAAACAGCGCCGCAATGCTGATCTTGTCGAAAAATGCCAGCAGGACGCAGGCGAACAGCGCGATAGGCACCGACCAGCGCACCCGCTGTTGCGGATTTTCGGCAACGGCATCCCCCACCCGTCCAGCGCGGGCGTCAATGTCTTGCGTAGTCATGAAACGCTCCCGAGGTTCGGGCGTTATTTCAACGCCATCAGAGAAAATTCCGCGTCCGCCAACTGCTGCGGCTCCAGCACCCGCCCGCTGGCCAGCCAGCGTTTACCCAGCTTGATGGTGCGGGCGTCGTTAAACGCCACCATCTGCACCAACTGACGGTCGGCGTTGAGCGTAAAGAACACCTGCGACTGCGGCGTGCGGCGCAGCACGTGATGCACCCCGCCGATCGGCACGCCGAGGATCTGAATATTGGTGTCGTATTGATCCGACCACAGCCAGGCCACGTCGTTGTAAGGGGCGGCAAAGGCATCCAGCATCGCGCAAGCGGTGCTGATCGCCTGATTCTGCGCATAGGCCCAGGACTGCAGGCACAGGCCAAGCGTCGGGTGGCGCGCCACATCGCCGGCGGCGAAGATGGCCGGGTGGCTGGTGCGCCCCTGGCCGTCGATCACGATACCGGCGTCAACCTTCAGCCCGGCACTGTGCGCCAGCTCGAGGTTAAGCTCGACGCCGATGCCCACGACCACCAGATCGAAAGCCTGAGGATCGCTGCTTTCACTGCCGATCCACGCAGCGCCGTCGCGATCTTCCAGCGAGATCTCGCCGCAGCCGCAGCGTACCGTTACGCCCTGCTGCTGATGCAGCTCGAGCAACGCCTGTGAAACATCCGCGCCTACACTGCGCATGCATAACGTGGGCTGGCGCTCAAACACCGTCACCTCGGCACCGAGCCGCCGGGCGGAAGCGGCGATCTCAAGCCCAATCCAGCCGCCGCCGACGATCGCCAACTGGCGACACCCTTGCAACGCCTGGCGCAGTTTTGCCGCATCGTCCCAGGAGCGCAGCGTCATCACACGCGGGTGGCTGGCCCAACGGGCGTCCGGCAAGCGTGGCCGACCGCCGGTGGCAATCAACAGTTGATCAAACTGCAACTGCCGCCCGTCGCTAAGCGTGACGATTTGCTGCTGCCCATCAATGGCTTCGGCACGCAACGGGCGACACCAGTCGATGTTCAACCCGGCGACCACCTGCTCGCTGAACAGCCTGCTGAGCGGCGCATTGCCGTCCAGCAACGCCGCCTTGGAAAGCGGCGGGCGTTCGTAAAAATCATAGGGTTCGTCGCTGATCACCGTCAGCCGGCCCGCATAACCCCGATCGCGCAACGTTTTCGCCGCCCAACCGCCGGCCTGCCCGCCGCCGATAATCACGATGCCCGCCTGCACTGGCTGGCTCATAGCGCCTCCGGTTTTTTCTGCTGGCGCCGCGTATCGTGGTCGATACCGCCTTCCACCGCCCACTCGGTGAACGACACCAGTGAGTGCTCCAATTCGCGCGGTTGCCAGTTTTCGGTCAGATAATCGTCGTTGGTGTAGTACTCGAATGCACCGCCGGTCGGGCTGTTGACGTACCAGAAATAGGCCGAGGAAATCGGGTGGCGGCCAGGGCCGATAAAAGTGCTCCACTTCTCTTTGTTCATGGCGATGCCGCCGCCGATCACCTCGTGGATGTCGCGCACGGTAAAGGCCACGTGATTCAGCCCGCGCGGGCGATTAGGCAGTTTCAGCAGGAACAGATTGTGATGGCCGCCGCGCGCCTGGGTCCGCAGGAACACCGCGCGATCGATATAGCGATCCGAGACCTGAAAACCCAGCACTTCACGGTAAAATTTTTCGGTGGCGGCAAGATCCTCGACGAAGAACACCACGTGGCCGATGTTGATCGGCTGCGCCTGCGCATACACCGGGCTGGGCTGATCGATGCGGCGCACGTCGCCCCATTGGTTGATCGGCGATACCGGCAACTCGACATCGCGCTGTTGGCTGACGCTAAAACGCAGCGTCATGCCGTTCGGATCGCGGCACTCCAGCTCTTCCCCCACCTGACGGAAACCCGGCATCTGCGCCAGCAACGGCGCCAGGGCCGCCAATTCGCTCGGGCTGTCGACGCCCCAGGTCATGCGGCGCAGAGTGGAGCCACCCTCGAACGCCGCCGGCAATACTTCGCTCTGCAACGGATGCAGCACCACGCGCGCACCGCTCAGGGTAGTGAATTCGCGCCGGCGTTCCCCCCAATGCTGCTGCGCCGCCTGCAGGCCGAAGTCCTGCATGAACTTTTCGCAAGTTGGCAGATCTTCGACGCCAAATTCCAGTTTTTCGATTCCGATTACGCTCATTATTGTGCCTCACGTTCTCGCTGAATGCGTTTTTCAGGCATGATCGAACCCCGGCCCCTGATAGCTGTGAGCCTTATCCCTGCCTGAGTAAAAGAGTCGGTGCCGTCAGTTAACCGACGTTTGCCTGCGGCGGTGCGCCCAGGAAGCCGGAGATTTTCTCTGCGGCATCCCGCACCTCCTTGCGCAGCCGTTCGCGATCCGCTTTCGGGATCTCATCGAACGGCACCATAATGCTGACCACGGCCTCAACCCGCTGCTCGCGGTTGAAAATCGGATAGACGATCGAAGAGATGCCGTGGCGGAAAAACGATTCGCCGATCACATAGCCGCGCGCCTTGTCCTGCTGAACCATTTGCCACAAGACTTCACGATCCGCCGGGGTGCCCGGCCCGCTGCCCGGCAATTGTTCTTGCGGGTACAGCAGCTCGAACTCTTCGCGGGTGGCGCTGGTCAGCAGCATGCGGCCGAGCGAAGTCTGATGTACCGGCAGGCGAGTGCCGACACTGACCTGATTGATTTGCGAACCGGCGGCACTGACGCGGGCGATGTAGATCACGTCACGCTCATCGCGGATCGCCAGGTGACTGCTGCATTGGCTGCGATCACGCAGCTGTTCGATCACCGGTTGGCCGGCCTGCGCCACGTCCAGCGAGGCGATATATTCAAAACCGAGCCGCAGCACCTTGATGCCCAGTGCAAAGGTGTTGGTGCGCGGATTACGCTCCAGAAAACCCAGATGCTCCAGCGTTTGCACCACGCGGTAGGCGGTCGCCTTCGGCATATCGACCAGGCGATGTAATTCTGCAAAGGTCATTTCCTTGTGCTGCTCGCCAAACGCCAGCAGCAGCTGTAACCCGCGATCCAGCCCCGGGATCAGATACTTACACGCTTGATCGTCTGCCATGTGCTGCTCCTGGCTAAAATGTAGATTAGTTAAAGACAAAGCCGCCATTAACCGGCAACAGTTGACCGGTCACGAAATTCGCCAGCGGCGACAGCAGATAAAGCACCGTACCGTTCACGTCGTCAGGATGTTGCGCCCCGGCCAGCGCCCGGCCCTGTTCGTACAGTTGGTGGCGCTCGGCGGGCACATATTCGGTAGCTTCTACCCGCGTCAGGCCCGGTGCGATGGCGTTAACGCAAATCCCCTGCGGGCCCAGTTCACGCGCCATCGAGCGGGTCATCGAGATAATCGCCCCTTTGCTGGCCACATAGGCCATCAAGCGCGGTGCGCCCCACAGCGCGGTATCCGAAGCCACGTTGACGATCTTGGCATGCGGGTTTTGCGCCAGCAGCGGCACCGCGGCCTGGCTCACCAACCAGGTGCCGCGCACGTTAACCTGCATGACCCGATCCCACAGATCAATATCGTATTCCATCATGGTTTTACCGCCGACACCGGTCGCCAGCGCCGCGTTGTTCACCAGCCCGTCGATCGTACCGCCTTCGGCAATGGCACTGAACGTGGCGGTGATCGAGTCCGGCGACGCCAGATCGATAACCTGCGTTTCCACCTCGGCCCCCTGCTCACGCAGGCTGGCGGCGCTGTCCGCCAATTCATCCGCCAGAATATCGCACATCACCACCCGGCCGCCCGCCTGGGCGATGGCCCCGGCAAAGCTACAGCCCAGACCGCGCGCCGCGCCGGTCACCACAATGCGTTTTCCCGCCAGCAGGCCGTTCACTGCGCAGCCTCCTGTTCGGCGAGCATCGCCAGTTGTTTTTGCGCCTCTTTCTGCATCATGCGGCGCAGGCGGGAAAGACCGACGTCATGCTGATACAAATATTCACGGCCACGCGCGTTTGGCGCCATGTTCTCCAGCACGATGCGATCTTGTTCCAGTACGTCCCAATGCAGTGCTTCCAGCCGGTTGCGGTACATAAAGCGCCAGATGTCGCGTTGCCAGTCTTTGACCTTGCGGATACGCCAGAAGAATACCCGGCAATGATCTTTATCTTCCGGCACCACCATGCCGATGATCCAGAAGTGGCCGCCCGGCCCAAAGCGTTTTTTGTACGGGATCGACAGCCGCATCCAGTAGGCACCGCTGCTGCCGAACTCTACCCAGTCAAAGTTGACGCCGATCTGGCCATTCTTCTTAAAGATGAACCCGGTATCGGTCGGCTCCAGCGCCATGTCCGCCTTGCGATCCCCTTCTGCCATCGAATGCGAAGAAGAATGCAGATAGGTACCGTGCATCGGATCCATGACGTTTTCCAATGCATACTGATAGTTGCAGTCCCAGCTGGCAGTGCACAGGAAGTTGCTGTAGGCCGCCTCATCTGCCAGTTCCTGCGGGAAGGTCAGCTCCGGCGGCGCTTCGTCGGCGGTGATGCCGAAATAAAGGAACACGGCGCCGTAGGCCTCTTTGGCCGGGTAAGAACGCAGGCATTTCTGCCCCACCAGCGGGCAGCGATCGACCGCAGGCACGTCTTTGACCGTACCGTCGCCGCCGACTTCCACGCCGTGATACCAGCAGGCGATGCGATCACCCAGATTCCAGCCCATCGAAAGCCGCGCACCGCGATGCGGGCAACGATCTTCCAGCGCGTGGATCGCGCCTTCACCGTCGCGCCACACCACAATCTGCTGCTCAAGACGCGTAATGCCTACCGGATTATTGCCCACTTCCCAACTGGCCAGCACCGGGTACCACATGCCGCGCAGCCCCTGATCGAGATAGTCCTGCAAAGTCTGTGCGGAGGATGTTGTATTTGCTATCATTGCCTTCTCCCGGGCTGCTCAGTAACCGTTAACGTGAAGGAATTCACGGAACGCCGCCTCATTCCACGGCTGGCCGTTGCGATCAAACAGGCGGCGCTGGTTCAGCGCGCTGACGATCTGCTCAAGCTCTTCCGCACCCTGCTCGAAGATGTCTTCCAACGCCGCGACCAGCGCAGTTTCGAAACCGTCCGGTACCCGGCTGCGGTTCTGCCAGATGACGTTTTGGAATTGGCCAGGTTGGTGGATCTGGCCGTTGCCGCCAACGCGTGCCGGGATCACCTGTTGGGTGTCCGGTAGCCAGGGATTGAAATCGGTGATGTGCTGCATGATTACTCCTCCGCAATAAAGGTGATTTGGATTTGATTGTCTATCACCCGGGTGGGATAGGTTTGCAGATCACGGCCGCCAGGCTCGCGCAGACACTGACCGGTACGCACGTCGAACAGCGCTTCGTGCAACGGACACTCGATCTTGCCGTCATCGACAAACCCTTGGCTGAGCAAGGCATAAGCATGTGGGCAAACGTCTTCCAGCGCGTAATAGTTGCCGTCGATCAGATACACCCCGACTTCTTTCCCTTCCACGTTGGCGGAGAAAGGAAAATCTTCTTTCACCTGAGACACTTCACACACGTTCTTCCAGCTCATTGCTTCTGTCCTCTATCTGATTGTTTCATATATGAAACTCAGTTTCTTATTTAATACACTCACTATAAGTCTGGCGAAACTTTCGTCAAGGGAGCAAAGCGGCAAATGTTAATGAAAGGTTGTTTGATCGTAACAAGTGTGGAAGGGATCACGAAAAAATGCACCGATATGAAAAACCGATATCAGGCATGCTTTTCATAGTGAGTTTATATATTAAGAAGTCGTTAATGGGGTTCTGTCGTTTTTGTTGGCGAGAGCGGGTGACCTAAAGCAAAACGCCCCCGATCATCAAGACCGGGGGCGTTTCATTATCGCTATTTAAAACCACCCGACGCGGTGGCTAACGGGGATTCTTTACCACTCAGCGGCCTTTCTTCTTGCGGCCTGGCTGGGCAAAACGCTTGCGGGCAGCCGCATTGCCAGCAGATTTCTCGGCGCTTTTCGGCGCACTGCCGGCCGGTTTTTTCACCGCAGGTTTGGCCTTCTTAGCCGGCTTGGCTTCTGAGGAGGAATCCTCAATCGATTTAAACAGTTCGACCAGTTCGTCATCCGTTAAATCGCGCCATTCACCCGGCGGCAGCCCGGCCATGCTGACATTCATAATGCGAGTGCGTTCCAGCTTGGTCACTTCATAGCCAAAATGCTCGCACATGCGGCGGATCTGGCGGTTAAGCCCCTGAACCAGCACGATGCGAAAGACAAATGGCGCTTCTTTCTTTACCTTGCACTTTTTAGTCACCGTACCCAGCATCGGCACGCCGGCCCCCAGGCCACGGATAAAATCGTCGGTCACCGGTTTGTGGACCGTAACCCGATATTCTTTCTCGTGGTCGTTGCCTGCGCGCAGGATCTTGTTGACCAGATCGCCGTGGTTGGTCAGGAAGATCAACCCCTGCGAATCTTTATCCAAACGGCCGATCGGGAAGATGCGGGTGCTGTGGTTTACGAAATCGACAATATTGTCTTTCTCGCCCTCTTCCGTGGTGCTGACAATACCCACCGGTTTGTTGAGCGCAATGAAGATCAGGTTGTCTTCGTTGCGGGGTTCAATCAATTGGCCATTGACCTTGACCACGTCCCCTGGAAACACTCGATCGCCAAGCGCAACGCGCTTGCCATTGATAAAAACGTTGCCTTGCTCAATGTAACGATCGGCATCGCGGCGGGAGCAGATACCGCTCTCGCTGATATATTTGTTAAGACGTGTTGAAGGCTTGGTCAGCATGTTTTCTCCATACCCGTCGTCTTTCAAGCCACAGCGTTGTTACCTGCTTACAAGACCCATCCCTGGGCCTTGCCCCTTCGGGGCCGCTGCAAGCAGCGTTCAAATCTGTTCCCGACAGATTTGTCACTCCCCCCAGTCACTTACAAAAGTAAGCTCCTGGGGATGAGCGAGCTGGGTGCCTAGCTGTGACTTGAAATCCATAGGGTATATAGATACCGGTTGTGTGTATTTCTCTATGGTACAGTTACAAACGACTCGGTTTACAGCCCGTAGCCGCCTGTTAATACTATTAGGAACTTATTTCGTTTTTTTAGCGGCTTGCAGATACAGCATTTCCAGGCCCAGAGTCGCCGCGGCCAGCGCAGTGATTTCGGATTGGTCATAGGCTGGCGCCACTTCTACCACGTCCATGCCGACGATGTTCAGAGACTGCATGCCGCGTACCAGTTTCAGCGCGCGATCGGAGGTCAGGCCGCCGATCACCGGGGTGCCGGTGCCCGGTGCGAACGCCGGATCCAGGCAGTCGATGTCGAAGGTCAGGTACACTGGCATATCGCCGACGATCTGTTTGATCTGCGTCAACAGGTCGTCCACGCTGCGATCGTTAACCTGTGCGGCATCCAACACGGTAAAACCGTTGTCGTGATCGAACTCGGTACGAATACCGATCTGCACCGAGTGGTTCGGATCAATCAGGCCTTCGTTCGGCGCATGGAAGAACATGGTACCGTGGTCGTATTTGCTGCCGTTGGCGTAGGTGTCGGTGTGGGCGTCAAAATGCACCAGCGCCAGTTTGCCGAAATGTTTGGCGTGCGCGCGCAGCAGCGGCAGCGTGACGAAGTGGTCACCGCCGAATGAGAGCATGCGTTTGCCGGCCTTCAGCAATTTCTCCGCGTGCGCCTGCAGCCTGTCGCTCATGTCCTGAGCGTCGCCGAAGTTGAACACGATGTCGCCGCAGTCAACCACGTTCAGACGATCGCGAAGATCAAAGCTCCACGGCCAGCGGTTGCCTTCCCACGCCAGATTGGTGGAAACCTGACGGATCGCCGCAGGGCCATGACGGCCACCGGCGCGACCGGAGGTTGCCATATCGAATGGAATGCCGGTGATGACCCACTCTGCATCGCTGTCATAAGGCATGAAATTCAGCGGAAAGCGCAGGAAACCAAAGGCGTTGGACACTAAGGAATTATCGGACTGATGGCCTAACGTGCTCATTGTAAACCCTCATATTTCAACGTTTCGCCTGCGGTAAAATCACCAGGCGTTGGCAAAAAAAAATCCCTCCCGCGTCGTTAGCCCGACGAGAAAGGGATTGATACGATGTCTGTTTCGGTACTGCTGATGCGGCAGATTATCGCCGTATTTGGTTCGCGCTTCAAGCCCGCGCATCGTCTTCCTGGCAGTTCGTCATTAGCAAGTATATACGCTGCATCTTGCAGACAGGTGACCGTTCCGCTCGATTGTGCTTTACGGGGGTATAACATAGGTTCCCGGCGCTTGAAGTTTGTGATGAGGATCTCTTTACCTGGGGGATAAATTATATACGTTTGTCACTCCAACTCATTTCTTAAATAATTAAGATCGAACTATAAACAAGCACCTGAATAAATATAAATTATTTGCAATGGATTATGTAAAACGAAAAGGTAAATAGTAAGCATAAGAATTTAAAACCACATACTCATATAAAAATAGAGATTGATAAATATGATTTTAAAAATCATGCCCATGCAAAAAACACGGACAATTAAAAACAAAAGAAATTATATAATATTAGAAGTTATAACTTTCTTGCTAAGTATCCCGTTGGGTTATTTGTGCTCTCAATCTGATGCATTGAATGATATTTCCATGGAAATAATACTTGTCTATGTGCCTGTATCCATGCTGGCAGTAGATTATCTTTATCGACGTTTTGAAGGGAAATAAACGTTATTATAAAGCTAACAACAAAGGCAATGCTCTGTATCTCTGGTAGGAATGCAGACTCAGGCCATGAAGGCCGAGGATGTTCATCAAAGCCGACACTTTAGAAGTAGGAACCACGTTAATGGCCAGTATAGAAGGTCAATGTAAATGGGTGCTAAATGCACCCATTTATTATTTAACCCGGTCAGTCACTTCAGACTACCGCCAAACAGGCGGCAATCTGAAAACCGACAGGTCTATGACTTACTCGTCTTCCAGATAGGTATAACCATACAAACCGGCTTCGAACTCTTCGACGAACTGCGCCTGCAATTCATCGTCCAGATCGGTTTCTTTCACCTGATCGCGGAATTTGGCCAGCAGCGCGATCGGATCGAGCTGCACGTATTCCAGCATGTCGGCAACGGTGTCGCCTTCGTCGGACAACTCGGTTTCTACCGTACCGTCCGGGAAGACGAACACGTCAACCGAGGCGGTATCACCGAACAGGTTGTGCATGTTGCCGAGGATTTCCTGGTAGGCGCCCACCATAAAGAAGCCCAGCGCCGGCGGGTTTTCCGGATCGTACGGCGGCATTGGCATCGTGGTCGCCACACCGTCGCCGTCGATGTAGTGATCGATAGTACCGTCGGAGTCACAGGTGATGTCCAGCAGCACCGCGCGGCCTTCCGGCGGCTTATCCAGCCCTTCCAGCGGCAGCACCGGGAACAGCTGATCGATACCCCAGGCGTCCGGCATGGACTGGAACAGCGAGAAGTTGACGTAGAACTTGTCCGCCATACGTTCCTGCAGTTCATCGATGATCGGACGGTGCGCACGGTTGCTTGGATCAAGCTGCTGCTGGATCTTGTTGCAGATATTCAGATACAACTGCTCGGCCCAGGCGCGCTTGGTCAGATCCAGCATGCCATGAGCGTACTGGGTGTGAACGTCATGCAGGTCCATTTGGCTGTCGTGCAGCCATTCGCGCAACGAGCGACGGTTCTCCGGCTCGTTCATTTCCTGCCAGGTTTCCCACATGCTTTCCAGCGCACGCGGCGCATCTTCCGCCGGCGGCAAAGGATCGCTGAACTCGTTGCGTTCAACGCCGATCACGTTGGACACCAGCACCGTATGGTGCGCGGTGACCGCGCGGCCGGATTCGGTGATCACCGTCGGGTGCGGCAGACCGTGCTCATTACAGGCGTCGCCGATGCCCCAAATCACGTTGTTGGCGTATTCGTTCAGGCCGTAGTTCACCGAACAGTCGGACTGCGAACGGGTGCCTTCATAATCCACGCCCAGACCGCCGCCCACGTCGAAGCACTGGATGTTAACGCCCAGCTTGTGCAATTCCACGTAGAAACGCGCCGATTCACGCACGCCGGTGGCGATGTCGCGAATATTGGCCAGTTGCGAACCCAGGTGGAAGTGCAGCAGTTGCAGGCTGTCGAGACGACCCGCTTCGCGCAGGGTTTCCACCAGCTTCAGCACCTGAATGGCCGCCAGACCGAACTTGGATTTTTCGCCACCGCTCGACTGCCATTTGCCGGAGCCCTGAGACGCCAGACGCGCACGCACGCCCAGACGCGGTACCACGTTCAGGCGTTCGGCCTCTTCCAGCACCATGTTGATCTCGGACATCTTCTCGATTACCAGGTACACCTTGTGTCCCAGTTTTTCACCGATCAGCGCCAAACGAATATATTCGCGGTCTTTATAGCCGTTACAGACGATGACCGAACGGGTCATGCCGGCATGCGCCAGCACCGCCATCAGTTCAGCTTTGGAGCCGGCTTCCAGCCCCAAGGGTTCGCCGGAGTTGACCAGGGATTCGATCACGCGACGGTGCTGGTTGACCTTGATCGGGTAAACCAGGAAATAGCCGCCTTCATAACCGAATGACTCGCGCGCGCGTTTGAACGCCGCGTTAATCGAACGCAGGCGGTGCTGAAGGATCTGCGGGAAGCAGAACAGCGCCGGCAGACGCTGGCCGTCTTTGCGACGCTCTTTAACCAGTTCAGCCAGATCGACACGCGCCTGAGGGACGTCCGGATCCGGGCACACGCTGATGTGGCCCAGTTCATTGACGTCATAATAATTGTTGCCCCAGTAGGCGACGTTATAAGTGCGCAGCATCTTGCTGGCATCACGGTCATTCATGGCAACCTCCTGCATGGAGCGTAAAGATATAGGTTCGCCCGCGGCTGGCGGACGGTGAATCAACAGATCATCAGACATTACTCGCCTCACATCCCGTACTGACGATACAGTCAGCCACTATCGCAGCTACAACCCGCGAGAACAACCCAACAAACCGCCCTTGCGGCAGCGAATAAAACTGCCGTTCGCGGTCAGCGATCGGTTTATCACTCATATAATTGTAAGACACCCTGTTCAAACCTCGTGAATCGGGTCAAGAAACATCCCACAGGAAGGCTGCAGGCTACCCTTGTTCAGTTCTTCAGACGACCGTTAACCGGCCCGAGAATCCTGAGTAGCGCCCAAGTGTTTATCACACCTGGAAGGTGGAGTAGAGACAAGACGGGAAATAGCTGAAGAATGTGCGCCAGAACGGCACTGCTGTTGAGAACCAACAACCGGTAGACAACGGATCATTAATCCAACCACCTCCACGCACGTCGCCCGGAATGAACGACTGAGCCTCTATTAATAGTGTAAGAACGTGACCGTTCTATGAAGCGGCGACGCCAACTGTCGGCGTCTGCGGCTGACCATTAAGGCCATGAGCGGGAGCTTGCCACTTTTGCTCCGCACTGTGCACCAAATGAGCCGCGCGCGCAGTTTATACCGATAACCTGGGTAAATTGCAAAATGAAAATTCGCCGGAAAGTGTTTCAAGCGATGAAAATGGCGCCGATGGCTTTACACAAAAGAGCGAAACGACAAAAAAATACTGGCAATCCGGCTAAAGCCTGACCTAAAATAGACGTCCAGATGTTAATCCATCTATACTGATTTATGCCCTATGAATTTCAAGTTGCCGCCAGGTAAGCGAGTGCAGGTAACAGCAAGGCAACTTGAAAGACGACGGGCATAACTGAGAAACTGCTTAACGGCTTTGCCTGAGGGGCGTTGCAGGATGTATCTCGCGCCATCAGCGGAAGACCCTTCGCTTCGATGCCGGATCTCCAGCGCTGTGCAGTAATTTCTAACCCGTCTTATGCAAGGTAAAGAATACAATGGCTAAACACCTATTCACGTCCGAGTCCGTCTCCGAAGGGCATCCCGATAAAATCGCCGACCAGATCTCCGATGCCGTTCTTGACGCCATCCTGGAACAGGATCCGAAAGCGCGCGTAGCCTGCGAAACCTACGTCAAAACCGGCATGGTGCTGGTCGGTGGTGAAATCACTACCAGCGCTTGGGTAGATATCGAAGAAATCACCCGTAAAACCGTGCGTGAAATCGGCTATGTTCATTCGGATATGGGTTTTGACGCCAACTCCTGTGCCGTGCTGAGCGCTATCGGCAAGCAATCCCCGGATATCAATCAGGGCGTTGACCGTACCGATCCGCTGGAACAGGGTGCTGGCGACCAGGGCCTGATGTTTGGCTATGCCACCAACGAAACCGAAGTGCTGATGCCTGCGCCGGTGACCTACGCGCACCGTCTGGTGCAGCGCCAGGCCGAAGTACGTAAAAACGGCACGCTGCCGTGGCTGCGTCCGGATGCAAAAAGCCAGGTCACTTTCCAGTATGACGACGGCAAAATCGTCGGCATCGACGCGGTAGTGTTGTCCACCCAGCATTCCGAAGATATCTCTCTGAAAGATCTGCAAGAAGCGGTGATGGAAGAGATCATCAAGCCGGTTCTGCCTACCGAATGGCTGAGCGCGAGCACCAAATACCACATCAACCCAACAGGCCGTTTCGTTATCGGTGGCCCAATGGGCGACTGCGGCCTGACCGGGCGTAAAATCATCGTGGATACCTACGGCGGCATGGCCCGTCACGGCGGCGGTGCATTCTCCGGTAAGGACCCGTCCAAGGTTGACCGTTCAGCGGCGTACGCGGCGCGCTACGTGGCGAAAAACATCGTTGCTGCCGGCCTGGCCGACCGCTGCGAGATCCAGGTTTCCTACGCCATCGGCGTGGCAGAGCCAACCTCCATCATGGTGGAAACCTTCGGTACCGAGAAAGTGCCTACCGAACAGTTGACCTTGCTGGTGCGCGAGTTCTTCGATCTGCGCCCATACGGCCTGATCCAGATGATGGACCTGCTGCAACCGATCTACCGCGAAACTGCAGCCTACGGCCACTTCGGTCGTGAGCACTTCCCTTGGGAAGCGACCGACAAAGCAGAATTGCTGCGCGATGCCGCCGGCCTGAAATAAGCCTGCGCATCCTGGTAAAAACGGCAAGCCCCTGGCTTGCCGTTTTTGTTTTATCGGGTAGGTGCTCATGGATCAACGCGCAAACAGCCTATGGACGGGAGCAAAGCCCCCGCCGTTGAGTGGCCTTACCGTTTGGATTCGTAAGCCAAAATGGCCGCAACCTCCGTGTTGCCCGATCTGATACGCAGCTCGCAAATCTTGCTGCGTGTTATCCATACCAATGATATTACCGTGGCACAAATAACGACCAGTTTTACTACACTTCGTTTGTCCGGCATCATGCCTCCTTCTCCTTGCCTCACGGCGGGTAAGAAGCTAACCTAACGTTGTCTGGCGTTAGAGTTGGCCGCGGGTTGATAAATATCGACTCGGGGCTTTTCTCTTTCTGTCCCTTGCTCAGGCTCAGGACGAAAGATCCTGAGCACCCGCACGCAGTATATTGATCTCCGCCTCAGTTCCACCGCCTTTTTCCGTTCTGAATTCCGTTTCTGCGCATTGATACGCAACGCCTTGCAACAGCCTGAAAGCAGAAAAAAAGGCCCAGCAATGCTGAGCCTTTGATGGCAGAAACAAGCGTTGCGATGACGGCTACGAGGTTTGTTTACGCAGCAGGTAAACGAAATACGGCGCGCCGATAAAGGTCGCCAGCAGCCCGGCGGGAATTTGATACGGGAACATCACCATCCTGCCGCACCAGTCAGCGAACACCATCAGCAGGCCACCCAGCAGTGCGGCAATCACCATCTGCGGTAATGCGCGGCGGAAGCCCAGCATGCGCGCCATATGCGGCGCCATCAGGCCGATAAAGCTCAGCGGCCCCACGGTCAACGTCGCCATGGCGGTCAGCGTGGCGGCCAGCAGCAGAATCACCACCCGCACCGGCGTCAGCGCAATGCCCACCGAGCGGGCGGTCGCGCTACCCAGCGGCAGAATGGTCAGCCAACGGCGACACAGCGGCGCCAGCACTATCAGCGTGGCCGCAATGACTGCGGTACGGATCGCCTGCTCCGAAGTCACCGAATAGGTTGAGCCGGAAATCCAGGTCAATAGCCCGCCCATGCGCGGATCGCCGCTGGCCAGCAACAGGAAAATGGTGGTGGTAAACGCCGTGCTGAGCGCGATGCCGGCCAACAGCATGCGTTCGGTAGAAAAACCACCGCGACCGGCAGCGACCATAATCACCAGCAACGTCGCCGCCGCCCCCAGGCTGCCTGCAGGCAGCAGCCAGCCGAAGGCATCGCCCGGCACGATAAACAGCATCACCACCACGCCAAAGGCCGCGCCGGAGCTGATCCCCAGCACTTCCGGGCTGGACATCGGGTTGCCGGTCAGCTTCTGGATTAAGGTGCCGGCCACCGCCAGCATCACCCCCGCCGCCAACGCGGACAGCACCCGCGGCCAACGCCACGGCATCAATGATTCCAATTCTGCGCCGTGGCTCCAGTGCCAGCCAGCGGCGTTCTGCCCGAACATCAACGCCACGGCGATGCCGGCCACTAACACAACGCCTGCCAACATCACCCAGACCAAAAGATGGCCGCGTTCGGCCGGCACCTTGTCGCCCAGGTTCATCGGCGGCGGCGTGGCGGCGCTACGCAAGCGCGGCAACAGCCACAGCAACAGCGGAGCGCCAAACAGCGCGGTCGCCGCCCCGGTCGGAATTTCACGCCAGATCTGCGTCAGCCAGATCATCACCTGGTCGGTCAGCCACAGCAGCAAAGCGCCCAGCAGCGGCGCCAAGATCATGCGGTGCGCCAGCCGGCGCGCGCCCAGCATTTTCGCCATCAGCGGCGCAAACAGGCCGATAAAGCCGATGACACCCACCGCATTCACCAACATCGCACTGAAGATAATCGCCACCGCCAGCGCGCAAAAACGCGCCATCGACAGCCCCAGCCCCAAATTGCGCGCCACGCCGTCGTCCAGCCCCAGCAACGTCAGCGGGCGCAGCAGCAGCACTGCCAATAGCCCGGCCACCGCCAGGCGCGGCAGGATAAATTGCGCAGTGCTCCAATCCTGTTGGTTCAACGCGCCGGTGCTCCACAGGAACAATCCCTGCAGTTGATCGTAATTAAACAACGCCAACAGACTGTTGACCGCACCGCAGTATAATCCCAACACCAGGCCGGCCAGAATCAGCGTCACCGGCGACATGCGTTTGCCCCAGGCCACGCCGAACACCAGCCCGCCAACCAGGATCGCCCCGGCCATTGCCGCCAATTGCCGGGTTATCTCACCGCCCGGCAGCATCCACAAGGTGGCGATGGTCAACCCGAGCTGCGCACCGGCCGATACGCCCAGCGTCGCCGGCTCCGCCAACGGATTGCGCAACACCTGCTGGAACAGCACGCCGACCAGCCCCAGTCCGGCACCGGCCAACAGGGAGACCGACAGCCGCGGCAACAGGCTGTAGTGGAACAGCATCTGACGCACATCGTCGTGATTCGGCGCGCTCAGCGCCTGCGCCCACAGCCCCCAAGGCAACTGTTGCAACAGGTTGTAGATCGTCAAGCCGCCCGACGCCGCCAGCAATAGCAGGATCAGCGTCAGCGGTAATACCCGGATGCGCGCGCTCATGAATAGCTCTCCTGCGTCTGCTCCAGCAGATGGCAAAAACGCATCGCCGACAGCGTCGCACCGTAGAACCAGACCGCCGGCACCTGCCGCAATTGGTTCTGACGCACAAAGGGCAAAGCCTGCCACAACGGCGTCGAGCTGACTTTTTCCATCATCGCCTGATTACCGTGGTCGAGATAAATCGCCCGCGCATTTTTCACCGTAATCAGGCGTTCAATGCCAACGACCGCCGTGCCCCAGAAGTTGGTTTCCCCTTCCCAGGCATTGTGGATGCCAAGCTGCTCCATCACCTCCTGGAACAGGCTTTTCTGGCCGATAATCAGCACATGCCGCGTATCCAGCAAGGAGAACAACAACAGCGGCTGCCTGGTGTAAGAATGCAGGCGTTGACGTGCATCCTGAATAAACCGGTCGAACTGCATCAGATGCTGTTCAGCGCGCGCCTCAAGCCCCAGCCGCTGTGCCAGTTGCTGCAACGAATTCCGGCCCACCGTCAGTGGTTTTCCGCTGCCGTCGTTGAAGCCAAAACTCATCGTCGGCGCTATTGGAGCCAGTTTTTGCGGCGTAGGGCCATACCCCTTTGACAGCAGCATCAACGAAGGCTGCAGTTGTTGCAGTAACTCCAGGTTCGGTTCGGTGCGTTGGCCCACGTCGATAACCGACGCCGGCATTTTCGGCTCTTCCACCCACAGGTTGTAGTTATGGATATCCGCCACCGCCAGCGGCGTAACGCCCAGCGCCAGCAGCAGCTCAATCGGTAGCCATTCCAGCGCCACGATGCGCGTGAGATCGGGCGGTGTCACCGCCGCGCGCCCCGGTAGAGAGAACAGCAGCGGCGACAGCGCCATGGCGGTCAGCAGACGGCGGCGTACGGGATCGTGTTGAAAATCAGAGGAAGCAGGCATCAGTAGACAAAACTCACCGGCGCACCGCCGCTCGGATGCGCCAGCGTGCCCATTGGAATACCATAAATTTGCTCCAGCACCGGCCCTTGCATCAGTTCCAGCGGGGCACCTTGCGCAATCATCTCGCCACCGCGCAACGCCACCAGATGATCGCAATAGCGCGCCGCCATGTTGATGTCATGCAGCACCGCAATCACCGTCAGGCCACGTTCATGGCTCAGGCGTTGAATCAGCGCCAACACCTCAACCTGGTGCGCAATGTCCAGCGCAGAGGTCGGTTCGTCCAACAGCAGGCAGCGGCTGTCCTGCGCCACCATCATCGCCAGCCAGGCGCGTTGCCGCTCGCCGCCGGACAGGCTGTCCACCAGGCGATTGGCGAAGGGTTTCAGGCCAACCAACGCTATCGCTTCTTCCACCTGTTCGCGGTCGTTCACGCCAAAGCGGCCCAGCGCGCCGTGCCACGGATAGCGGCCGATCGCCACCAGCTCGCGTACCGTCATGCCTTCTGCGGCGGGCAGTTGCTGGGGCAGATAGGCGACCTGACGCGCGAAGGCTTTACTGTCCCATTGCGCCAGCGGGCGTCGGTTAAGCTGCGCGCTGCCGGCGGTCGGGTTCTGATGGCGACCAAGAATTTTCAGCAATGTGGATTTGCCGGAACCATTGTGGCCGATCAGCCCACAGACTTTTCCCTGGGGAAAGGTCAGCGACAGCGGTTGCAACAGCACGCGGCCGGGAACGGCAAAGCTGACGTTGTCTAACGCGAAAGTGGCGTCGTGATCGAGGTGTTTATCCTGCATAGGCCCTACTCTGTTCGGAGCGACGATCCGCCGCCCCGATTATCCGGTTAGAAGCGGAAGGTTGCGGTGGCGACCACCTGACGTTCTGCGCCCCAATAGCAGGCATAGTCGCGATAGCAGCTTGAAACGTAAGTCTTATCAAACAGGTTGTTGATATTGACGCCTACTGACGAGCCCGGCAGGCCAAAACGCGCCAGATCGTATTTGATGGTCGCATCCACCAACGTGTAATCCGGCACTTTAAAGGTGCTGTTATCACTGTTAAAGGATGAACTGGACCCCACATAACGCACGCCGGAACCCAGAGTCAGACCGCTGACAGCCGTTTCGTGGAAGGTGTAATCCGCCCACAGCGAAGCCATGTGTTTAGGGATCTCGGTGGTTGGCTTGCCCTGATAGGTGTTGTCCTTGGTGTATTTCGCGTCGGTGTAGGTGTAGGAAGCGATCAGGTTGACGTTGGCGTTCAACGCCGCCTTGGCCTCCAGCTCTACGCCGCGCGAGCGGATCTCACCGCTCTGGACACTGAACTGCGCGTTATCCGGATCCGGTGTCAGGTTGTTGTTTTTGGTCAGTTGGTACAGCGCACCGGTCAGGACAATAGGACGATCCTTCGGCACGTATTTCACGCCGGCTTCATACTGCTTGCCAATCGACGGGATAAACGTCTGACCGTTAGCGGAGGTATCCAGCGTCGGTTCAAATGACTCGCTGTAGCTGAAATACGGCGTGATGCCGTTATCGAACAGATAGTTCAGACCGCCACGCCAGGTGAACTGGCCGTCCGAGCGTTCGTTGGTATAGTTATCGATGCGGTTATTGGCCGAAGTTTTGGCCCAGTCATAGCGGCCGCCCAGCGTCAGCAACCACTGGTTCCATTCGCCTTGTTCTTGCACGTATAAGCCCGTCTGTTCCTGGCGGTTCAGGTAGTTATACGGGAAAGTGACGGTAGTGGCGTCGTTGCCGTATTGCGGATCGGTCATGCTCAGGCTGCTCGCAGCACCGAAGCCGGAGTTGATGTCATTGCGCATGCGCGAATAGTCGACGCCAAACAGCAAGGTATGATCTACATCGCCGGTTTTCAGCCTGGCCTGCGCCTGGGTATCCACCGAGAAGCTGTTCAGGTGCTCTTTCGATTGTACATAGGCGCGGTTCAGCGTGGTCGGGGCCGTCGCGCTAACGCCGCTGCCATAGATACTCTTCATGTCGCTTTCCAACTGCATATAACGCAGGTTTTGGCGCACCGCCCAGGTATCATTGAACGCATGTTCGAAGCTATAGCCGATCATGCGCTGCTTGCGCGCAAAGTAATTGCTTGCTTCACCGTCGTTGAAACTGGTTGGCAGCTTGCTGCCGTCCGGCAGCGGGATCAGCGTCCCCTGCTTCGGCAGCCAGCCGTAGAAACCGGTATAGGGATCGTTTTGGATATTGGCCAACAGCGTAAAGTTGGTCTTGTCATCCGGCCGCCAGCTGAATGAGGGGGCAATCGCATAGCGCTTCTCTTTCGCCATGTTCTGCTGCGCATCGCTGTCTTTCGCCAGGCCGGTCAGACGGTAGGAATAGACGCCGTTATCATCCAGCGCATCGCTGAAGTCAAAGCCGGTCTGGAACAGATTGTCGGTGCCCATTTTAAATTGGATTTCGTGCAGCGGCTCGGTGGTCGGCCGCTTGCTGACCAATGCCACCAACCCACCCGGGCTGCTCTTGCCGTACAGCACCGATACCGGGCCGCGCAGCAGTTCCGCGCGTTCGAGGAAATAAGGATCGACCGAAGCTTCGCTATAGTTGTCGCCCTGCAGACGCAGGCCGTCCAGATACTGGTTGGTATTCACCGCCGGGAAACCGCGAATGGCCACCGAATCATAGGTGCTGGAGCTGCCACGACTGGCATAAACCCCTGGCGCATAAGCCAGCGCGCCTTTCACCGTATCCGGCTGGCGCATATCCATCTCTTCACGCGTGACCACGGAAACCGACTGCGGATTCTTTTCAATCGGCGTATCGGTTTTGGTACCGGTGGCGCTGTGTTTGGCCACATAGGTGCCGACCGGCCCCCAGGCGCTTTCCTGTTGCGGTTGGCTACTGCCCACCACGGTAAGGGTATCTTCTTTGGCTACCGGATTGGCTTCAGCGGAAAATGCCGGCATCGCCAGCATACCCAGCGCGGCTGCGATAGTGATCGCTAACCCACTGACGGGAGAACGGCCCTTCATGGCCTGCGGTGAGAATGGACGCTTGGTCAGCATAGGTGGTTTCTCTGATGAATTATTTGATAACGAATGTAAACGATAATAATTATTATAAGCGACGCATTTTATGCAGAAGCCAAATTAAACTGCAAGTCGAATTCAGTCGGTAAATAGGTGGGGGATTAACCGTTTAACCGCATTAAGCTGATGGGAATAAACTGCACGGGAAAATAAAAAGGCCCGCAACTGACGTTACGGGCCTGCAACAAAAAACCTTTCAACAACGGGGATTAACCGCTCGCCAACTTACTGGCCCTGGCCGAACATATCCTTGATCCAACCGGCCACGCCGTCAGCGTCTTTTTGCTCACCTGCCGGCTGTTGTTGCTGTTGTTGCTGCTGCTGAGCGGCCTGGCTTGCCTGACACAACCCTTGCGGATTATCGGTCCACACCGGGATGCTGCGCCCGCCCTCGCCACAGACAAAGTTACCGGCGGAGTCGATGCCAATCTGGTTAATGCCTTCCGGCGGCTGCAGCATCAGCGGCAGCGGCGTCTGGTTTTCCAGATAGCGACGATACAGAGTCAGCGCACCGTTGGCACCGGTCAGCTTGGCCGGACCGTTGTTATCACGGCCAACCCAGGCGATTGCCACTTCTTTACCGTCGATGCCGGCAAACCAGCTGTCGCGCAGATCGTTGGTGGTACCGGTTTTCGCCGCCAGGTTGTAGTTGGGGAACTTCACCGACAGAGAACGGGAGGTCCCGCGCGCTACACCCTGCTGCATGGCGTACAGCGTCAGGTAAGCGGCCTGAGCCGGCACCATGCGTTCCGCTTGCGGGAAGCTCTGGTACAGCACCGAACCGTCTTCCGCGATCACCGAACGCACCGCAGACAGCGGCGCACGGTTACCGCCGCTGGCGATGGTTTGGTATTCCTGCGCCACTTCCATCGGCGTCAGACCAATCGCCCCCAGCAGCATCGAAGGCACCGGGTTGATTTCCGCTTTCGGAATACCCAAACGCTGCAAGGTAGCGCTGATTTGATCCAGCCCGACCGCCATGCCCAGGTTCACCGTCGGCACGTTGAGTGAGAAGGCCAGGCCATCCACCAGCATCACCTGTCCACGGAATTTGCGGTCGTAGTTGTTCGGCTGCCACACGCTGCCGTTCGGCTGTTTCAGCGACAGCGGTTGGTCCGCCAGCCAGGTATTCAGACGGTATTTGTCCGGCTCGGAAAGCGCAGTCAGATAGGTTGGCGGCTTGGCCAGCGACCCGACCAGACGGCGCGCTTGCATCGCGCGGTTAAAACCGGCGAACTGCGGGTTGGCACCGCCAACCATGGCGCGCACCTCACCGCTGAAGCGATCGACAATCACCATCGCCGCTTCCAGATCGTTAAGATGGCGAGCGGCACGCAGCGCCGGAATGCCGTCTTCGACCGCTTTTTCCGCCGCATCCTGAGATACCGGATCCAGCGTGGTGAAGATTTTCACCCCGGACAGGTCGTTCACCTTGTCGCCCAGTTTGGCCTGCAGTTCCTGACGCACCATCTGCATAAACGCCGGTTGCGGCGTGATCACCCCACCCTTCGGCTGCACGCCCAGCGGCCGCGCGCTGAGCATGTTGTACAGCTCGGCGTCGATAACCCCCTGATTTTGCAACAGCTTGAGCACCAGGTTGCGGCGCTCCAGCGCCAACGTCGGGTTGCGCCACGGGTTATACAAGGATGCGCCTTTCACCATCCCCACCAGCAATGCTTGCTGATCCAGACTCAGTTCGTCCACCGGGCGGCCGAAGTAATACAGGCTGGCCAACGGGAAACCGCGGATCTGGTCGCTGCCGCTCTGGCCGAGATACACCTCGTTCAGATACAGCTCAAGAATACGGTCCTTGCTGTAACGGTAATCCACCAACAGCGCCATGTAGGCTTCGTTGACTTTACGCCATAACGAGCGTTCATTGGTCAGGAACAGGTTCTTCACCAATTGCTGCGTCAGGGTACTGCCGCCCTGCACCGCACGCCCGGCGGTCAGGTTCGCCAGCATCGCACGGCCGATGGAGTAAGGGCTGATACCGTCATGCTCGTAGAAATGACGGTCTTCGGTTGCAATCAGCGTATCCACCAGCAGGTCCGGGAAACCGGCGCGCGGCACGAACAGACGCTGTTCACCGTTCGGTGACTGCAACATGGTAATCAGGCGCGGATCGAGTCGGAAGAACCCGAAGTTACGCTGGTTCTCCATGTTTTCGATTTTCGCCAGACGGTTGTTCTGGAAATCCAGACGGGCATGGATTTGCCCCTCTTTACCATCCGGGAAGTCAAACGGGCGGCGCAGCATCTCGATGCTGTTGGCCTGCACGGTGAACTCGCCCGGCCGGGTCATGCGGCTAACCTGGCGGTATTGCATACCTTCCAGCAGATCGACCATTTCCTTCTTGCTGTACGGCATGCCCGGTTCCAGGTTGACCATGCGGCCATAGACCGCGGCCGGCAATTGCCAGACCTTGCCGTCAATGCGGCTGCGGATCTGGGAATCCAGGTACACACCGTAGATCGCCAACAAAACCGCGACCACCAGAATCAGTTTGATAAGCAGGCCAAGCCAACGGCGTTTTTTACGCGGCGGAGTAGCTTTTACCTTACGCGGCACGCTTTCCTCCTCGTCTTCATATTCATCATCGTCATCTTGCTGCTCGTCTTCCTCGTAATCATCATAATCGTCGTCTCGGCGACGGCGCGGCGGTTTGCCCGACGCGGTGCGTTTTGGTTGTTTCCCTTTGCGCCCGATGGGCTCGCGGTCATCCCCAGCCATTGCTGTCATTCTCCAGACTTGGCGGCACTGCCGGCCATTATTAGTCGCTTAATCTGTCCCGACGCCAGGCCGCTGAACAGAAGAAACATCTGAATTCTCCCCCTAAATAATTGGCGTTGCATCAAGGTGGCAAGAGAGCTTATCCCGATGAGCTTACTCTAGTAAGTGATTCGGGTAAGTGAGTACAGCCAACACAGATGCGGCGTCAAGTATGACGGGGGTTACTGATATTTTTTCGTGCGCCGCGTGGGGGCGGTATTCGCCGGGTCGTCCGGCCACACGTGTTTCGGGTAGCGCCCTTTCATCTCTTTCTGCACTTCCCGGTAGGCACCTTGCCAAAACGCCGCCAGATCGCCGGTGATTTGCAACGGCCGGTGTGCCGGTGAGAGTAACTCAAGCACCACCGGGATGCGACCCTCGGCCAGCATTGGGCTGCGCTGTTCACCGAACACTTCCTGTAAACGCACCGCCAGCGCCGGCGGTTTGCCGGCATCATAGCGAATCGGCAAACGGCTGCCGGTCGGCACAGTGTAATGAGTGGGCAGCGCATTATCCAGCCGCTGCTTTTGCTGCCAGTCCAGCAGGCGCGCAAGGGCTTCGGCGATATTGACCTGTTTCAGCCCGCGCATGTCGCGTACGCCATTCAGGGAGGGCAGCAGCCATTGCTCCAGCCTCTCCAGCAGCGACTCATCATCGACCGGTGGCCAGGCAGCCTCCGGCAGCCAATTTTGCGCGCACTGCAAACGCAGGCGCAGCTGTTCGGCGGCGGTGTCCCAGTTGAGCACCGCCACACCCTGAGCGCGTACCCAGTTGAGCAGCGCCAGTTGCAGTTCTTCATCGGCCGGTTTGGCCAGCGGCTGCGCCCGCAGCGTCAGGCGGCCAATCTGTTGGCGTTTCCAGGCACGCAGCGTGCCCTTTTCTTCATCCCACTCCACCGCAGTTTGCTGGGAAACGATCGCCGGCAGTTGCGCCGCCAGTGCATCAATCTCCACCGGCAGCGCCAGCAGAATGCGCGCATCGGGGCTGTTGTGGCCCTGCAGCAGGCTTGGCGCGATCAGCCACGGCGCTCGCGACAGCGCCTCATCCTGATTCATCGCCGCTCCCATGCCGTTGGCCAGCAGATAACGGCCATCCTGACCGCGCCGCTGGGCGATGCGGTCGGTAAACGCCAACGCCAGCAAACACGGCGCCAAATCTGCATCAATCTGCCCGCTTCGCGGCTGCAAACGCCGCGCTAACTGGGCAGCACGGCGCTGCCAGTTTGGCTGCGGACGGCTCAGCCAGTAGCCGATATCCATCTGCCCATTGCGTGGCGGTTCCTCCAGCAGCGCAGCCAGCGCCGCAGCGGTCGCCAATCCATCCGCCCCCTGCTCTGCACCGTGGGTCAGCATCGCCGCCAATCGGGGTTCACAGCCTAGCGTAGCCATCTGCCGGCCCCGCGCGGTTAATTTGCCGCCGTCGTCGGTAGCGCCAAGGTGTTGCAGCAGCTTTCTTGCCGCCACCAGCGCCGTCTCCGGCGGCCGATCGAGCCAGGTCAGTTGCCCAACGTCATGGCAGCCCCACTGCAACAGCTCCAGCCAGAAGCCGGCAAGATCGCTTTGCAGGATTTCCGGTTCGGCATGCTCCGCTGCCCGCTCTGCCTGCTCTTTGGCAAACAGGTGCCAGCAAATACCGGGTTCCAGACGCCCGGCACGGCCGGCACGCTGGATCATCGACGCCTGGCTGATGCGCTGCGTCACCAGCCGCGTCAGGCCGTTACGCACGTCATAACGCGCCACGCGCTCCAGCCCGCTGTCCACCACCAACCGAATGCCTTCGATGGTCAGGCTGGTTTCGGCGATGTTGGTCGCCAGCACCACCTTGCGACGCCCGGCCGGCGACGGTTGAATCGCTTTTTGCTGCTGTGCCAGCGGCAATGCGCCATACAGCGGGCACAGGTCGGTATCGGCCGCCACCTCACCGTTCAGCCGCTCCAGCACCCGGTTGATTTCCGCCACGCCGGGCAGGAACAACAGCAGCGATCCGCCCTGTTCGGACAGCAGACGTTTCACCGCCACCGCCACACCCTCCTCCAGCCGTTGATGGCTGGCCAATGGCTGATATTCGCGTTCAACCGGGAAGCTGCGCCCCTCGGACACCACCACCGGCGCCTGCGGCAGCAACTGCGTCATACGGGCGTTATCCAGCGTCGCCGACATAATCAGCAGTTTGAGATCCTCACGCAGCCCCTGTTGCACGTCCAGCAACAGGGCCAACGCCAGATCGGCCTGCAGGCTGCGTTCATGGAATTCATCGAGGATCACCAGCGAGACGCCCTGCAGCTCAGGGTCCTGCTGCAACATGCGAGTGAGAATGCCTTCCGTCACCACCTCCAGCCGGGTATGCGGCCCGCTTTTGCTTTCGGCGCGCATGCGGTAACCCACGGTCTGGCCCGGCTCTTCCCCCAACTGTTGCGCCAACCGATACGCCACGTTTTTCGCCGCCAGACGGCGCGGCTCCAGCATGATGATGCGGCCCGGCAGGCCGGCTTTAGCCAGGATCTGCAGCGGTAACCAGGTCGATTTACCGGCGCCGGTTGGCGCGTGCAGCAACACCTGCGGGGCGGATTGCAGCGCAGTGAGCAATTCATCAAGAACCGCACTGACGGGCAGTGAAGACACAGAACTCTCCGTAGTGGTTAACATTGGACGGCGCACATTGTAGCATTAGACTCTGCATTTCATTCATTTGCCGGGTATCTATGTCCAGTTCGCGCCGCCTGTTTTTCGCCCTGACCTTACCGGATGCGCTACAGCAACAGGTGATCCGCTGGCGCGCCGAAGCTTTCACGCCCGAAGCCGGTCGGCCGGTCGCCGCGGCTAACCTGCATCTGACGCTGGCGTTTCTCGGTGATGTCAGCGCGCAAAAGGAAACCGCGCTGAAAAAACTGGCCGGTCGCATTATCCAACCCGGCTTCAGCATGGTACTGGACGATCTTGGCCACTGGCCGCGCCCTGGCGTGGTATGGCTTGGCACCCGCCGCGCACCGCGAGGAGTGTTGCAACTGGCGGAGCTGTTGCGATCGCAGGCGGCCCGCAGCGGCTGCTACCAAAGCCCGATGCCGTTTCATCCGCACATCACCCTGCTGCGCTCTGCAACGCAACCGGTAGCCGTGCCGCCCGCAACGCCGGGCTGGACCTTCAGCGCCGACACCTTCGCCCTGTACCAGTCAGTATTTGAGAACGGTCGCACGCGTTATCACCCGCTGGAACAATGGCCTTTAACCCATCAGGATACCCCATGATTTTCACCCCACCGCTACGTTCCGCCACGCTGATTAAACGTTACAAACGTTTTCTGGCCGACGTGATTACCCCGGAAGGCGAAACGTTCACCCTGCACTGCGCCAACACGGGCGCCATGACCGGCTGCGCCACCCCAGGCGATACCCTTTGGTATTCCACTTCGGATAACGCCAAGCGCAAATATGCCCACAGCTGGGAGTTGACCCATACCCAACAGGGGGATTGGATCTGCGTCAACACCCTGCGCGCCAACGGATTGGTGCGCGAAGCCATTGAGCATAATTTAATCAATGAATTATCCGGTTACAGTAAAATCAGCGGCGAAGTAAGATATGGCAGTGAAAACAGCCGTATCGATTTGTTATTACAGGCAGAAAATAGGGTTAACTGCTATATTGAAGTTAAGTCAGTCACATTACTGCAACAAGAACGTGGTTACTTCCCTGATGCGGTAACGCTCAGAGGACAAAAGCATCTGCGTGAGTTGCTCGGTGTGGTTGAAAGCGGGCAGCGGGCGGTTTTGTTTTTTGCTGTGTTACATAGCGGTATTGAACAGGTCGCACCGGCACATCATATAGATGAGCGTTATGCGGCACTGTTGGCACAGGTTCGGCAGTTGGGAGTAGAAGTCGTTTGTTATGGGGCTAAATTATCACCTGACGGTATATCTCTCTGCGATAAGTTACCGTTTTTTATCGATTAGCGACACCGGGCACCAATAACTCAACAACCGGTCATCGCGTCGCCAAATACGCCTTCCTTCACAGCATTGTCAAGCAGGCGACAGGAATAATTGCCAACCTACCTTCCATCTGTTATTTATAGCGGCCTGTTTTTCCCCCGCATTGGGGATTCGATAGTGCGTGTGTATGTAGGAGAAGCAACATGCAAGAAGGGCAAACCCGTAAAACCTCGTCCTTGAGCATTCTCGCCATCGCTGGGGTGGAGCCGTACCAAGAGAAGCCGGGCGAAGAGTACATGAACGTCGCCCAGTTGAAGCATTTCAAGCTTATTCTTGAAGCGTGGCGCAACCAGCTCAGGGACGAAGTGGACCGTACTGTATCGCATATGCAAGACGAAGCGGCCAACTTCCCGGATCCGGTAGACCGTGCCGCGCAGGAAGAAGAGTTCAGCCTTGAACTGCGTAACCGTGACCGTGAACGCAAACTGATCAAAAAGATCGAGAAAACGCTGAAGAAAGTGGAAGACGAAGATTTCGGCTACTGCGACTCCTGCGGCGTGGAGATTGGTATTCGTCGCCTTGAAGCGCGTCCGACTGCCGATTTGTGCATCGACTGCAAGACCCTGGCAGAAATCCGCGAAAAGCAGATGGCCGGCTAATACCGCTACTCTAAATGATTGGAGCTGTATCAAGGCGGCAAGAATGTGCATCCCGATGAGCTTACTTCGGTAAGTGATTTAGGTAAGCAGGCGCAGCCAACACAGAGGCAGTTTCAAGCATAACGAGTATGTTACCGCTGTGGCGCACGCTCCAACGTGCGCCACACAGAGAAAAGGGAAAGTTTCCCCTCTGATATGCAAGAAAGTCATTATGTGGGGCGCTTTGCCCCATCGCCTTCCGGAGATCTGCATTTCGGCTCGCTGATTGCCGCTCTGGGAAGCTACCTCCAGGCTCGTGCCCAACGCGGGCAATGGCTGGTTCGCATTGAAGATATTGACCCCCCGCGCGAAGTCGCCGGTGCGGCCGCCCGTATCTTATCCGCACTGGAACACTATGGTCTCCTCTGGGACGGCCAGGTCATCTATCAATCCCAACGTCACGAAGCCTACCGCGCAACCCTGGATCAGCTGCAACAACAGGGGCTTAGCTATTTCTGCAATTGCACCCGCAGCCGTATCCAGCAAATTGGCGGTTTGTATGACGGCCACTGCCGTGATTTGCATCTTGGCCCGCAGGGCGCCGCTATCCGTTTACGTCAATCCGCACCGGTTTACGCCTTTCACGATCGCCTGCAAGGCGAGTTGCGGGCCGATCCGGCTCTGGCGCGGGAAGATTTCATCATTCGCCGACGCGATGGGTTGTTTGCCTATAATTTAGCGGTAGTGATTGACGACCATTTCCAGGGCGTGACCGAAATCGTGCGAGGCGCCGATCTGATTGAGCCGACAGTGCGCCAGATTGCGCTGTATCATCAGTTGCAGGCGCCGGTCCCCGCTTATGTGCATTTGCCACTGGCGCTGGGTGCAAACGGCATCAAGCTATCGAAGCAAAATCATGCGCCCGCACTGCCCGAAGGCGATCCTCGCCCGGTGCTGATCGCCGCGCTGAAATTTCTGCGTCAACCGCTGCCGGAAAGCTGGCAAGATCTTGACCTGCCGTTATTATTGAGCTGGGCTATAGCACACTGGAAACTGGAAAATGTGCCCCGCCAGGTGGATGAAAACACATCGGCATTCTCAAAGGAGCCATGGTGAGCTATGATTAGCCGCTATTTTTTGTTAGCTCCATTTTTATCAGTCACTATCGAGGTGTACCATTTTTACCCGAGTAGCCAATTTCTGCCGTAAGGTACTAATCCGCGATGACAAGCTGCCCCGCGAGGATGCGCCGGTGAGCGATAAAAAGGTAATCCGCGAAGAAAGCGTGGTGGCTGAACAGCCTGCCGCGCCACAACAACAACGGCACGCCGAAAGCGGCAGAGAAACCCCTGCCCGCCGACCGGCGCCGCGTAAGCGCCCACCTTTTCCCGCAGCGGAGGGGACCGGCCCCATGACCGTGATCCCACGCGAGCAGCATTCAATCTCACGCAAAGACATCAGTGAGAATGCGCTGAAAGTGTTGTACCGCCTGAACAAATCCGGCTACGAAGCCTATCTGGTCGGTGGCGGCGTGCGCGATTTGTTGCTCGGCAAAAAGCCGAAAGATTTCGACATCACCACCAACGCCACGCCAGATCAGGTGCGCAAGCTGTTCCGCAACTGCCGCCTGGTCGGCCGCCGTTTCCGTCTGGCGCACGTGATGTTCGGACCGGAAATCATCGAGGTTGCCACTTTCCGCGGCCACCACGAGCAGCAAACCCCGGAATCAGACAAGAACTCTTCCCAGCAGGCCCAAAATGGCATGCTGTTGCGCGACAACATCTTCGGTTCGATCGAAGAAGATGCTCAGCGCCGCGACTTCACCATCAACAGCCTGTATTACGGCGTGGCGGACTTCACCCTGCGTGATTATGTTGACGGTATGCGTGACTTGCAACAGGGCGTGATTCGCCTGATCGGCGATCCGGAAACCCGCTACCGCGAAGATCCGGTGCGCATGCTGCGCGCGGTGCGCTTTGCCGCCAAGCTGGACATGAGCATCAGCGACGAAACCGCCGAGCCGATCCCACGCCTGGCGTCGTTGCTGCATGAAATCCCGCCGGCACGTCTGTTTGAGGAATCGCTCAAGCTGCTGCAGGCAGGTTACGGTTACCCAACCTATTTGAAACTGTGCGAATACCAGCTGTTCCAGCCGCTGTTCCCGCAGATAGCACGCCACTTCACGCCTAGCCATGACACGCCGATGGAGCGCATTCTGGCACAGGTGCTGAAAAACACCGATTATCGGCTGCAGAACGACATGCGCGTCAATCCGGCGTTCCTGTTTGCTGCTATGCTTTGGTATCCGCTGCTGGAACATGCGCAGAAACTGGCGCAGGAGAGCGGGCTGGCGTATTACGACGCCTTCGCGTTGGCGATGAATGACGTGCTGGACGAACAGTGTCGCTCACTGGCGATCCCGAAACGCATCACCACGTTGGTTCGCGATATCTGGCAGTTGCAGTTGCGCCTGTCTCGCCGCCAGGGCAAACGTGCGCACAAGCTGATGGAACACCCAAAATTCCGCGCCGCTTACGATCTGCTGGCGCTGCGCGCCGAAGTGGAGGAAAACCAGGAAATGCTGCGTCTGACCGAATGGTGGGGCGAGTTCCAGGAAGCCACGCCGGCGCGTCAGAAAACCATGTTGAGCACTTTGGGTGACGATCCCGCGCCACGTCGCGCGCGTCAGCGTCGCCCTCGCCGCCGGACGCCGCGTAAAGAAGGAGCATAATGATCCGCGTTTATATCGCGCTGGGGAGTAACCTGGCGCAACCGCTGCAACAGGTAAAAGCCGCACTGGAGGCGCTGGAGCATCTCCCGCGCACCCGATTGATCCTTTGTTCGTCGTTTTACCGCACCAAGCCGCTGGGGCCGCAGAACCAGCCGGACTTTCTCAATGCGGTGGTGGCGCTCGATACCTTGCTGCCCGCCGAACAACTGCTCGATCATACCCAAGCGATAGAACGCAATCAGGGCCGCGTGCGCAAAGATGAGCGCTGGGGCCCGCGCACCCTCGATCTGGACATCATGCTGTATGGCGAGCAGGTTATTCATACCGATCGCCTGACAGTGCCGCATTACGGCCTGAAAGAACGCGAGTTCATGCTCTACCCGCTGGCGGAAATCGCCCCCGAATTGGTGTTCCCGGACGGCGAGTCGTTGGCCAGTTGCCTGAAGCGCGTGCCGGAGAACGGCATGGAACTTTGGCATCAGCCCAAGCAAAAAGCCTGAATCGGGCGCAGCATGCAGCGCCCCTACAGCATCACCTGAGCGACAAACCCGCCTTCTGCCCGGTTGGCAAAGCTGATGCGCAGCCCGTGCAAACCGGCGATGCGCTGCACGATAGATAACCCCAACCCGCTGCCCGTTTGCTCCTGGCCCGGCGGACGATAAAAACGCTCACCCAGCCGTACCAGATGCTCCGCCGTTATTCCCGGCCCATTGTCTTCGACCGCCAGCAAGCGCTCTGTAAGCCTCACAGTGACGGTGCCGCCCGCAGGCGTGTAACGTACCGCATTATCCACCAAATTACGCACCAGCAGCGACAGCAGCAGCGCTTGCCCCTGTAACGGTATCGGTATGCCCTGCTGTTCGTAACGCAACGTGATGCCGGCGGCGTGAGCATGGCGATCCTGCTCCGCCAGCGTCATCGGCACTAACCGGCTCCAGTCGACCGGCGCCAAATCGGCCAGATCCGACAGTGAATCCAACCGCGACAACGTCAGCAACTGATCGACCAAGCGGGTGGCACGATCGATGCTCACCGTCAGATTGCCCAGCGCATGCTCGCGCATCGGCTCGTCGTCACCAGCCAATTGCACCACTTCCGTCTGCACCCGCAGTGCCGCCAACGGGCTACGCAGCTCATGGGCGGCATCGGAGGTAAAACGCCGCTCACGCACCAGTAGTGCGTTGATGCGCGTAAACAGCGCGTTCAGTGCATCCACCAGCGGCCTGACTTCGGTCGGTACCTGACGCGCATCCAACGGCGTAGCGTCGTCAGGCGCGCGCTTGCGCAGCCCGGCGGCCACCACGCGCAGTGGCCGCAGTTCACGCCCCACCATCAGCGCGATCAACAGCATCAGAATCGGCAACGTCACCAGCCACGGCACCAGTTGCCCGGTTACCATACCCAGCGCCATATCCCGCCGGTAATCCCATTCCTGGCCGACCACGATGCGATAGCGGCCGTCCGGGCTGGTCAGCCACAGCAGCCGCCAGCTGTCGTCATCGCCTCGGCGTTCGCCATCGGTAAAGCCTTCGCGTTCGCCGTCAAAGCGGAAATCCGCGCCGTTCTCACCGTCATTGAGCAACATCTTGCCGTTACGGTCGAAGATGGCGAACGCCAACGCATCGTCATCCTGCTTGCCCCGCTTGCCGTGATGCACCAGCTTCTTGGTTTTCGGCAGGCTACGCACGCTTTCGTCGGCCAGCAGATCGCCCAGATTGGCGGTCGCCAGGCGCTTGGCAAACAGCATCTGTTGGGTATCAAACACTTCATTGATGTTGTTGCGCGTCATCATCCACGCCACCAGGCTGGCGGAACACCAGGTCACCAGCGCCAGCAGGCTGAAAATAAGGATCAGCCGCAGCCGCAAGCTGAGATGTTTCACGAAACTTCCCCCAACGTGTAGCCCACGCCGTGAATGGTGCGGATAAAACCGTTACCCAACTTGCGCCGCAGGTGATGGATATGCACTTCCACTGCATTACTGCTGACTTCGTCATCCCAGTTGTACAGTTTTTCCTGGATCAGCGGCCGCGCCAACACTCGCCCCTTGTTATGCAGGAACAGCTCCAGCAGCGCCAGTTCACGCGGCGTCAAGGTTACCGGCTCGCCGTTGCAGCTCAGGCTGCGAGTGGCCGAGTCAAACACCAGGTTGCCATGCACCAGCTGCGGCATCAGTTGGCCATGACGGCGGCGGATCAACGCCTGCAGGCGCGCCGCGACTTCCGTCAGGGCGAAAGGTTTGCACAGGTAATCATCGGCACCGCTCTGCAGGCCACTGACCCGCTGCTCCAGTGCGTCACGCGCGGTAAGGATCAGCACCGGCACATCATGACCGGCCTGGCGCCATTGGCGCAACAAATCCAGCCCATCAAGGCCCGGCAAGCTGAGATCGAGGATCACCGCATCGTAAGGTGCGCTTTCCAACGCGTTTTTGCCGACCACCCCGTCGGTAAACCAGTCCAGATTAAAGCCGAGTTTGGTCAACCCGGCCTTGATGCCGTCACCGATTAACTTGTCGTCTTCTATCAGTAGAATTCGCATGCTCCTCCCTTTTTCGCTATTACATCACAAGGTTCTTAAGAACCCCTTAAGCTTCATGATCTGCGCTACCCACCCCGTTAGGGTTACAGTAGAATGACAGCACTTTTTTGCAGCCAGGGCCCTGCGCGTACCGCGCGGCTCTATTCAGGAGACGTAGTGATGAAACCCACCACCGTGACCCACTTGCGCCAGTGGAAGCAGGAGCAACGCAAGTTTGCTTCACTGACCGCCTACGATGCCAGCTTTGCCCAACTGTTTGAAGAGCAAGGCGTTAAAGTACTGCTGGTGGGCGATTCGCTGGGCATGACGCTGCAGGGCCACGACTCCACGCTGCCGGTCACCGTCGCCGACATCGCTTACCACACCCGAGCCGTACGCCGTGGCGCCCCGGCCTGCCTGCTGCTGGCTGACATGCCTTTCATGAGTTACGCCACCCCGGAACGGGCCTTCGCCAACGCCGCCGAACTGATGCAGGCCGGCGCCAATATGGTGAAACTGGAAGGCGGCAGTTGGCTGTGCGAAACGGTGAAAATGCTCACCGAGCGCGCCGTACCGGTATGCGGCCACCTCGGCCTGACGCCGCAGTCGGTGAACGTATTCGGTGGCTACAAGGTGCAAGGCCGTGACGAGCTCGCCGCCAAACAACTGCTGGAAGATGCGCAAAATCTGGAGCTGGCCGGCATGCAGCTGCTGGTGCTGGAGTGCGTACCGACCGAACTGGCACGCAAGATCACCGAAGCGCTGTCCATTCCGGTGATCGGCATTGGCGCCGGCAACGTGACCGATGGCCAGATTCTGGTGATGCACGACGCCTTTGGCATTACCGGCGGTCATACGCCGAAATTCGCTAAAAATTTCCTGGCGCAAAGCGGCGATATCCGCCTGGCGGTGCAACAGTATATGCAGGAAGTGGAGCAAGGCGCTTACCCCGCTGAAGAACACTCTTTTAATTAAGCGATCGTTCCAGGAGCTATCAATGATTATTATCGAAACCCTGCCTTTGCTGCGTCAGCAGATCCGCCGCTGGCGCCAGGACGGCAAACGCATCGCGTTGGTGCCTACCATGGGCAATCTGCACGAAGGCCATATGACGCTGGTTGATGAAGCCCGAGCGCGCGCCGATATCGTGGTGGTCAGCATTTTCGTGAATCCGATGCAGTTCGAACGCCCTGACGATCTGGCGCGCTACCCGCGCACCCTGCAGGAGGACAGCGAAAAGCTGACCCGCCGCAACGTCGACCTGGTGTTCGCACCGGCGCCGGCCGATGTCTACCCCCAGGGGCTGGAACAGCAAACCTATGTCGACGTGCCGGGCATTTCCACCATGCTGGAAGGCGCCAGCCGCCCTGGTCATTTCCGCGGCGTCGCCACCATCGTCAGCAAACTGTTCAATCTGGTTCAGCCGGATCTGGCCTGTTTTGGCGAGAAGGACTACCAGCAACTGGCGCTGATCCGCAAGATGGTGGCGGACATGGGGTACGACATCGATATCGTCGGCGTACCGACCGTGCGCGCTAAAGACGGCCTGGCGCTCAGCTCGCGCAACGGCTACCTGACTGCCGAAGAACGCAAAATCGCGCCTCAGCTCAGCAAGATCATGAACGCATTGGCAGAACAACTCAGCAACGGCGAGCGCCACGTCGACGATCTGCTGGAGCAAACCGCCGCGCACCTGCGCGCCGCCGGTTTCACCCCGGACGAACTGTTTATCCGTGACGCCGACAGCCTGCAACCGCTGGGTGTTGAAAGCCAACGCGCAGTGGTACTGATGGCCGCCTGGCTGGGCAAGGCACGCCTGATCGACAACCAGCAGGTTGACCTGACACTATAAGTTATTTTTTGTGCAATCGTCACCGTTGTAGCCCACCCGAAAGTAGACAGGGATGGCGTTATCGGTGACGATAAACACCGGATGGATGTTCAACCCCAATCGCTTCTATATACCCTAAATAATTGGCGTTGCAGCAAGGTGGCAAGCCCGTAAGTCCCCGGGAGCATAGACAACTTCTATGACTGGGGTGATCGGATACAGCCAACACAGGTGCAGCGTCGAGTATGGCGGGGATAGGCGGATATTCAGTTAGGTAAAGTTATGATACGTACTATGCTGCAAGGCAAGCTGCATCGGGTGAAAGTGACTCAGGCCGACTTGCACTATGAAGGTTCCTGCGCCATCGATCAGGATTTCCTGGAGGCCGCAGGCATTCTGGAATATGAAGCTATCGATATTTATAACGTTGATAACGGTCAGCGTTTCTCGACCTACGCCATCGCCGCTGAACGCGGTTCGCACATCATTTCGGTCAACGGCGCGGCGGCACGTTGCGCCTGCGTGGGCGACAAACTGATCATCTGCTCTTACGTGCAGATGAGCGATGCCGATGCCCGCCAGCACCACCCGAAAGTCGCCTATTTCGAAGGTGACAACAACCTGCAACGCAAAGCGAAAGCCGTGCCGGTTCAGGTTGCCTGAGAATAAAAACGGGCGCATTTCAGCGCCCGTTTCCTGCTATTGCACCACCACCGCTCCCGGCTTGTTGGCTATCCTGTCCGCCATGGTCTGAATGGAGTCGGTACGCAGAATATACAGCCGCTTCAACGTATACGGATTATCCCCCGGCTTTACCTTACCCTGCACCGTGGTCACCGCCATGTGGAAACCGGCGTCTTTCGCCGCCTGTATTGCTCGCTGATTGTAGCCGCCAAACGGATAGGATACGTACAACACATGCGGATTAAACTGCGACAGCGCGCGGCGCGAGCGCTCAAAATCGAATTCGATATTGTGCAGCGAACGGCTCAGCAGAATAGGCTGGCGGTTGCCGTCGGTACGGTGCAGGAAATGCGTATGTGACTGCACGTCGAACACGTCCTGTATCTGCTTCAGTTCGGAAATGCTCATAAACTGCAGCGAGTCCGGGTTCCACTTTTGCGGATGGCGTTTGATGCGCGAAGAAATAATAAACGCCGTTGCGCGGAAGCCGTAGTCCTTCAATACCGGATAGGCATAGCGATAGACCGACTTCAGCCCGTCATCAAAGGTCAACACCACCGCCTTGCCCGGCAGGTTGATCTGGTTCTTCAGGTAGGCTTCCAACTGGTACAGGGAAATAGTGTCATAACCTGCCTGCTTCAGATAGGTCATCTGGTTGCTGAACGCCACGTCCGACGTGGTGGTCGAGGTATGGCGGAAACGCTTGTTCTCTTCGTTTTTCAGCAGATGGTGGTAGGTCAGCACCGGAACGCCGGTGTCGATTTCGCAGTCCAGTTCGCTGATATAGCCCAGACGATCGCCAATATTGATCTCATACCAGGTATTGTTCAGCCGATCCTTCAGTTTGCCGATGATCGGATAACGCAGGTTCTCTTCCAGCACGCCAAACACTTCGCTGGCGTTATCCGCCTCGGTATAGACGTTGATCGCCTTCTGCGTGATCAGGTTCTGATTGGTCAGCGGCTTATTCAGCTCACCGAGATCGTCTTGCACCTTGCGTGACTTTTTGAGGTTGCGCACGTCGTCTTTATCGATAAACCCCGTGCCGTGACCAAACTTGAATTCGTAATATTCCGCATCCGCCGGGAACACCTGAATCAGCTGCCCCTGCTTCACTTCTCCGACCGGGATAACATGCTCACCAATCAGCGAATAAACCTCGCTGTCGCGTTGCGCTTCCATATATTCAGATTTAACAGCGCTGTTTTCCGACAACAAATTTGCCAGCGTCGCCGGAGAAGCGAGTGACATCAGGATGCCGAGTAGCCCAGCCGCTATCTTGTGTGTAGACCGCATGGTTATGTTCTGCTTACGAGTGCGTATACCCGTCGCCTTCCAAGCCGCAGCGTTGTTACCTGCACTCACTCACCCCAGTTACTTACTAAAGTAAGCGCCTGGGGATGAGTGAGTTGGCCGCCTAGCTGCAACTTGAAATTCATAGGGTATATAACAAAATGGAGAAAGTGTGGAGCGCCAGCATAGCACGATTTGAACATCGGGGAGAAAGGGGTTATGTGAGCAATTCTATTGATTTATGTGATGCCGGCTTCAGATCGATAACAGCGCCCCCGAACGCGGGTCCGGGGGCGTCAGTACATCAGGTGCGCAGGCCGCGACCGCGCTCTATCAGGTACCAGGACAGCAGATAGAACACCAGGATAAACGCCACCAGCACCGCCATAGTCAGCACCAGCGGCACATCACTGATGCCGAGGAAGCCGTAGCGGAAACCGCTGATCATATAGACGATCGGGTTCAGCTTGGACACCGCCTGCCAGAACGGCGGCAGCAGCGTCAGCGAATAGAAAACCCCGCCCAGATAGGTCAGCGGCGTCAGCACGAAGGTCGGGATCAGGCTGATGTCGTCAAAGGTGGTGGCAAACACCGCGTTGATCAGGCCCGCCAGCGAGAACAGGATTGCCGTCAGCAACAGCGTGACCACAATCACCCACCAGGCATGCACCTGCAGCGGCACAAAGAACAGTGAGATCACCGTCACCAGCACGCCGACGCAAATGCCGCGCGCCACGCCGCCGCCGACGTAACCGGCAATCACCACATGAGTCGGCACCGGCGCCACCAGCAGCTCTTCGATATTGCGCTGGAACTTGGCGCTGAAGAACGACGATGCGACGTTGGCGTACGAGTTGGTGATTACCGCCATCATAATCAGGCCGGGAACGATAAACTGCATGTAATCAAAGCCGTGCATATCGCCAATGCGCGAGCCAATCAGGTTGCCGAAGATGATGAAATACAGCGTCATGGTGATCACCGGCGGCACCAGGGTCTGGATCCAGATACGGGCAAAACGGTTGATCTCTTTGGCCCAGATACTCTGTAAAGCCACCCAATACAAACGCGTCATGCTTTTTCTCCATTACCGTTAACCAGGGTGACAAACAACTCTTCCAGCCGGTTAGCCTTATTACGCATGCTCAATACCTGCACCCCTTGCGCGCTGAGCTGAGCGAACAAGCCGTTCAGGCCCTGCTCGCGCATCACTTCCACTTCCAGCGTTGACGTATCCGTCAGGCGGTTGCGATAGCCATCCAGCTTCGGCAAAGGGCTTTTGGCCGCCAAGTCGAGGATAAAGGTTTCGGACTTCAGCTTGGCCAGCAATCCTTTCATTGAGGTGTTTTCCACCAGCTCCCCGTTTTGGATAATGCCGATATTGCGGCACAGCATTTCCGCCTCTTCCAGATAGTGGGTCGTGAGGATAATGGTGGTGCCCTGGGCGTTCAGCTCTTTCAGGAAGCCCCACATGGAGCGGCGCAGTTCGATATCCACCCCAGCCGTCGGCTCATCGAGGATCAGCAGCTTTGGCTGGTGCATCAAGGCGCGGGCGATCATCAGACGGCGTTTCATGCCGCCGGACAACATGCGGGCGCGTTCATCGCGCTTGCCCCACAGATCCAACTGGGTCAGGTATTTTTCCGCACGCGCCAACGCTTCGCGCCGGGTCACGCCGTAGTAACCCGCCTGATTGACCACAATCTGCATGACGGTTTCAAACGGGTTAAAGTTGAATTCTTGCGGCACCAGCCCGAGTTGACGCTTGGCGTTAACGATATCTTTATCGATGTCATAGCCGAACACCCGTACGCTGCCGGCCGTTTTGTTCACCAGCGAACTGATAATGCCGATGGTGGTAGATTTACCGGCACCGTTTGGCCCCAGCAGGGCATAAAAATCCCCCGCTTCAACGTTAAGATCGATCCCGCGCAACGCCTTGACGCCACCCGCGTAGGTCTTGGTCAACTGCGCTAATTCCAGTGCATAATTCATAAGTTAGAAAGTACCTTGTGACGATGAGTATGCTGCCGCGTCTTGTAATAGAGATGATCTTATCATCAGCAGCGATTTCACTGAGGCGAATCCGTGCGGAAAAAAGCGTAACTGTTCCGATTTCCAAATTGTGACGCTTGTCCTATATTAGCCCAACGCAATCTGTTTGTTACAGGTCTATAACCCTCCATGAAAGAAATCGAAACGCTGATCGCCAACAACAAAGCCTGGTCGGCCAATATCAACCAGGAAGATCCAGACTTTTTTGAACGTTTATCCCAGGCGCAAAAGCCTCGCTTTTTATGGATAGGTTGCTCTGACAGCCGTGTTCCGGCAGAACGTTTGACCGGCCTGGAACCAGGCGAACTCTTTGTTCATCGCAATGTGGCAAACCTGGTGGTTCACACCGATCTTAACTGTCTGTCAGTCGTGCAGTATGCGGTGGATGTGCTGGAAGTTGAACATATCATCATCTGCGGCCATCTGGGCTGCGGCGGCGTAGAGGCCGCGGTGGAAAACCCGGAGCTGGGGCTGATCAACAACTGGCTGCTGCATATCCGCGACCTGTGGTACAAGCACAGCTCACTGCTGGGTGAACTGGAACCGGAACAGCGCCTCGACGTACTGTGCGAGATCAACGTCATCGAGCAGGTCTACAACCTGGGCCACTCCACCATCATGCAATCGGCCTGGAAACGCGGCCAGAAAGTGACGATCCACGGTTGGGTCTACGGGATTCAGGACGGGCGCCTGCGCGATCTGGAAGTGGCAGCCACCAGCCGCGAGAGCCTGGAAATGGGGTATCGCAAGGCCATGGCCAAGCTGCAGCAGGACAAGGGTGTAAAAGCCTAGAGCGTTATCTTGCTTTCTGTGTGGGCGCGGACAAGCCGCGCCCCTGCCGATTACTCGTCCAGCAGCACCACTTTGCCGACGTACGGCAAGTGACGGTAACGCTGAGCGTAGTCAATGCCGTAGCCCACCACGAACTCGTCCGGGATCGAGAAACCGACGAACTCCACCGGCACCTCCACCTCACGGCGCTCAGGTTTGTCCAGCAAGGTGCAGATCGCCAGAGATTTCGGCCCACGCAGCGCCAAAATTTCGCGCACCTTATTCAGCGTATTGCCGGAATCAATGATGTCTTCGACGATCAGCACGTCTTTGCCGCGAATGTCTTCATCGAGATCCTTGAGGATTTTCACGTCGCGGGTGGTGGACATGCCGCTGCCGTAGCTCGAGGCGGTCATAAAGTCGACTTCGTGCGGCACTTCAATCGTGCGACACAGATCGGCCATGAACATGAAGGAACCGCGCAGCAGCCCGACCAACACCATATCACTGCCGCTATCGCGGTAATGTTCGGTGATTTGACGGCCAAGTTCGGCGATACGGGTCTTAACTTCCTGCTCGGAAATCATTACGTCTACAGTGTGTTTCATAGGTTTCAGGTCAGTTGCCGGAAGAAGGGCGCAGAGTTTAGCATAGCCTGAAGCCGGTGGCGACGCGAGTGCGCCGCCACTTCTGCTCTAGTCGCTTACGGTAAAGCCCATCATCATGCCGGTATCCTCATGCTCCAGCAGGTGACAATGTGCCATATAGGCATGTTCGCTATTAGCGGGATGATCAAAACGCACCAGCACTTCGCTGCGCCAACCTTCGACGCGCACCGTGTCTTTCCAGCCGCTGCGGTGAGCTGCCGGCGGCTTGCCGTTCTCCGACAGGATGCGGAACTGGGTGCCGTGGATATGGAACGGGTGCAGCATCATGTCGCCTTCGCCGGACAGGGTCCATTTCTCGTACTTGCCGCGTTTGGCTTCAAACGCCGGTTGGGTCATATCGAAGGCCTTGCCGTTGATCTTATTGCCGTGGCTGAAGTCGAAAGGCTTGGCGCCATGATCCATACCCTCCATATTGCCGTGGTCCATACCTTTCATGCTGCCGTGAACCATACCGGCCATTCCGCCATCGCTGTTGCTCATGCTGCCGTGATCCATGCTCATCCCGGCCATCGCCTGATGACCGTAACGATCCATCAACGCCTTCATGCCCAGCTTATCCAACTGCGGGTCCATCATCAGTTGCAGCCAACGCTCCTGAAGCCCGGCCAGCGGTGGCAACGCCGGCAGTTTCACCAGGCTGTCCGGCATCGTTTTGATTCCCTGCGCCCGCGAAGGCTGAATGCGCAATACCGGCAGCGGCTGGTCGAAGGGTGCCAACGTCATGCCCATCTGTTTGACCGGCAGCGTGACGATGTCGAACGGCTTGCCGTCCGAGGCATCTACCAGCACTTCAAAGCGTTCGCCCATCAGCATCGGCAATTCAGTCAGCTTCACCGGTTCGGCCAGGAAGCCACCGTCACTGGCAATAACATACAGCGGCCGATTATCGCTGGCCGCCAGGTTCAGCGACCGTGCATTACAGCCGTTGAGAAAACGCAACCGCAACCAGCCGCGCGGCGCAACGTGCTGCGGATATTGAGCGCCGTTGGTGAACATACGGTCGCCGAACCAGCCAACTGCGGCGCTCATCACGTCCAGTTGGTATTCAATCTGTGCGTCTTTGCCCAACCGTTTGTCCTGCAGGATCACCGGAATCTCATCCAATCCCCAGGTCTTCGGCAACGGCAGTTTACTGCTCTCGTTGTCTTCCAGCAGCACCAGCCCCGCCAGTCCCATCATCACCTGATGGCCGGTTTTGCCGTGGGTATGCGGATGGAACCAACAGGTGGCCGCGGGCTGTTCGACAGTGAAACTCACTCTGCGCGTGGTACCCGGCTGAATCAGCGCCTGCGGGCCACCATCGACATCGCCGGGGATTTCCAGACCGTGCCAGTGGACGGTGCTGGCTTCCGGCAAGCCGTTTTTGATATCGACCGTCACCGGTTTGCCGCGCTGCAGCCGCACCGCTGGCCCCAGCAGCGCTCCGTTGACACCCCAGGTTTGGGTCGCTTTGCCCGGCAACCAATTCATTTCACCGGTTTGCAGCGCCAGCGCGATTTTTCCCTGCGCGTCCGGCATCAACAGCGGCGGGATCGGCAACGCCGGCAACCCGGCAGCCCACGCGCTTCGGCTCCACAGCGGTAAGGCGCTTGCCGCGCCCAGCGCAGCGGTCAATTTGATAAAATCACGGCGTAACATCGCTGACTCCCTTTTCTCAGTGACAGGTACCCTATGGCTTTCAAGTTCCAGCTCATTCATCCCCTGTCAATCGGGGCGCTAGCGCAGGTAATAACGCTGCAGCTTGAAAGACAACAGGTATAACTTTCATGCCGGACAGCCTAAACCCTCCCCTTAGCGGAAGGTCAAGCCTTTGCTGCCGGTTATGTTATCCGCAAGTAATAAAATTTGGTGCCTTTACAGGCAAGTGTGATAACGTTTGCTGACAATAAACAGGTCTATTTTCATGATGAAAAAAACAACGTTACTGGTGCTGCTGCTCACCATGCTGGGGTTCTCCAACGCCAGTCTGGCGCTCAATGAGTCTGAGGCGGAAGATCTGGCCGATCTGACGGCGGTATTTATTTATCTGAAAAACGATTGCGGCTACAACGACTTGCCCAACGCGCAAATCAAACGTGCCATCGTTTACTTCGCCCAGCAAAACCGCTGGGATTTGAGCAACTATAATAGCTACAACATGAAGGCGCTGGGTGAAGACAGCTATCGCGATCTCAGTGGCATCGCCATCCCTACCCCCAACAAATGCAAATCTCTGGCACGCGACTCGCTGAGCCTGCTGGCGTACGCCAACTAATCCCTCCCGCCTTCCGCTACCTCTGTTTGAAATTCAGCCGTGCATCACCAGGCAGAGTTAGCTATGATGTTGCGCCAATTTTTCATGGCCGTTATTACGGAGTTCCCGCACATGACCCAGAAAGAAATTTGGTATGAAACGCTGCATGCCAACTTCGGCCAGTACTTCTCGGTAGAGAATGTGCTGTACCGCGAGAAGACCGAGCATCAGGATTTGGTGATTTTTGAAAATCCGGTGCTGGGGCGCGTGATGGCGCTCGACGGCGTGGTGCAAACCACCGAGCGCGATGAGTTCATTTATCACGAAATGATGACCCACGTTCCGCTGCTGGCCCATGGCCAGGCGAAGAAGGTGTTGATCATCGGCGGCGGCGACGGCGGCATGCTGCGCGAAGTCAGCCGTCATCAGGGCGTAGAGCAGATCACCATGGTCGAGATCGACGCCGGGGTGGTGGAGTTCTGCCGCCAGTACCTGCCGAATCACAATGCCGGCTCCTACGACGACCCGCGTTTCAAGCTGGTGATCGACGACGGCGTCAACTTCGTTAATCAGACCGATGAAAAATTCGATGTGATTATCTCGGACTGCACCGATCCGATCGGCCCCGGCGAGAGCCTGTTCACTTCGGCGTTCTATGAAGGCTGCGCACGCTGCCTGAACGAGGGCGGCATTTTTGTCGCGCAGAACGGCGTCTGCTTCCTGCAACAAGACGAAGCAGTCAACAGCCATGCCAAACTAAGCCAATATTTCAACGACGTCAGCTTCTATCAGGCGGCGATCCCGACCTATTACGGCGGCATCATGACCTTCGCCTGGGCGAGCCAAAACCCGGCTCTGCGTCAGCTCGATTTATCCGCCCTGCAACATCGCTTTAATCAAAGCGGCCTAAACTGCCGTTATTACAACCCGGCGATCCACGCAGGCAGCTTTGCTCTGCCACAGTACTTGCTTAACGCACTGAACGTTACACGTTAAGCGAGAAGATAAGGAGGTGAACCCAATTGCAAAAGCTAAAACTGCACGGCTTCAATAACCTGACGAAGAGCCTGAGTTTTTGTATTTACGATATTTGTTACGCCAAAACCGCGGATGACCGCGATGGCTATATCGCCTACATTGACGAGCAATACAACGCCAATCGCCTGACAGAGATCCTGAGTGAAACCTGCTCGATCATTGGCGCAAATATTCTGAACGTCGCACGTCAGGACTACGAGCCTCAGGGCGCCAGCGTGACCATCTTGGTCAGCGAAGAACCGGTCGATCCGAAAGATGTCGATACGTCGGAACAGCCCGGCCCCCTCTCAAAGACGGTGGTCGCACACCTGGACAAGAGCCACATCTGCGTTCATACCTATCCGGAAAGCCATCCAGAAGGCGGATTATGCACCTTCCGCGCCGATATTGAAGTGTCGACCTGTGGCGTGATTTCACCGCTGAAAGCGCTGAATTACCTGATCCACCAGTTGGAATCCGACATCGTCACCATGGACTACCGTGTGCGCGGCTTTACCCGCGACATAAATGGCGTGAAACATTACATCGATCATGAGATCAACTCGATCCAGAACTTTATGTCTGACGATATGAAGGCGCTGTACCACATGATGGACGTCAACGTTTACCAGGAGAACATCTTCCATACCAAGATGCTGCTGAAGGATTTCGATCTGAAGCATTACCTGTTTAACGCCAAGCCGGAAGCCCTGAGCGAGGCCGAGCGTAAAGAGATTACCGATCTGCTGTGGAAGGAGATGCAGGAAATCTATTACGGCCGCAATATTCCGCACTTGTAATGGGTTAAGGGTGCGGCCATACACATGCCGCGCCCTTACATTTAATATTTGAGCATGAAAGAACGGTAGGCCTTCAGCACCGCCAGGAAGTCTTCGACGCCGCAGAATGAGAGGCTTTCTTCATCATAATAATTCATCCCCTCTTCCATCTCGTCGCCTTCAAACGCCAATAGATTGGCGCGGATCATCACCTCTTCACCGTCCATCAGCAATGTATATTCGTGGCCTTCCAACTGCCATTGACGCTCACTGCCTTTGACTTCCGCCGCCCCGGCTTCGATCCGATCCAGCAGGTTGAAGTCGCCTTTGACTTCCTCATTGATCCAGTGGCCAATCGCTTCATGCCCCATCGAAAATCTGACCATCACCTGACCGGTCACGTCACGCAGAAATTCGTAATCCATAGCACGCCCTCCTGAGCCTTTTTCTTAGTGTAAACATTAATTCATGACTAACTCAGCGAGCGCTCGCAAAGTTGGCAACTGAGCAAAATAAAACGGGAGGCCAAGGCCTCCCGTTGAACAGTTGCGCAATATAGCGGCTTAAACGGCGGTTTGGAAGATCACGCCATCGGCTTTTTCAGTGTACTGGCCCAGTTGATCGAAGTTCAGGTAGCGGTAAGTATCCGCCGCTGTTTTATCGACCTGTTCCATATACGTTTGATACTCGTCCGGCGTTGGCAAACGGCCCAGCAGCGAAGCAACCGCCGCCAGTTCTGCAGAGGCCAGATAAACGTTGGCACCGGTACCCAGACGGTTCGGGAAGTTACGGGTAGAGGTGGAAACCACCGTCGCGCCGTCAGCCACTCGCGCCTGGTTACCCATGCACAGTGAACAACCCGGGATCTCGATACGCGCACCACTCTTGCCGAACACGCTGTAATAGCCCTCTTCGGTCAGTTGAGCCGCATCCATCTTGGTCGGCGGCGCAACCCACAGGCGGGTTGGCAGTTGGCCCTTGTGCTGGTCCAGCAACTTGCCGGCAGCGCGGAAGTGGCCGATGTTGGTCATGCAGGAACCGATGAACACTTCATCGATCTTGCTGTTGGCCACGTCGGACAGCAGGCGCGCGTCGTCAGGATCGTTCGGTGCACACAGGATTGGCTGAGTGATCTCTGCCAGATCGATGTCGATCACCGCAGCGTATTCCGCATCCGCATCGCCTTCCAGCAGTTGCGGATCCGCCAGCCATTTCTGCATACCCTGAATGCGGCGCTCCAGCGTACGGCGATCGCCGTAACCTTCGGAGATCATCCACTTCAGCAGCACGATGTTAGAGTTCAGGTACTCTTCGATCGGTGCCTTATCCAGCTTGATGGTGCAACCGGCGGCGGAACGTTCGGCAGAGGCGTCGGTCAGTTCAAACGCCTGCTCGACTTTCAGCTCCGGCAAACCTTCGATTTCCAGAATACGTCCGGAGAAGATGTTCTTCTTGCCCTTCTTCTCAACGGTCAGCAAGCCCTGCTGGATCGCGTAGTAAGGGATGGCATGCACCAGATCACGCAGTGTGATGCCCGGCTGCATTTTGCCTTTGAAGCGCACCAGCACCGACTCAGGCATATCCAACGGCATAACGCCGGTCGCTGCGGCAAACGCCACCAGACCGGAGCCGGCCGGGAAGGAAATGCCGATCGGGAAACGGGTGTGGGAGTCACCGCCGGTACCGACGGTATCCGGCAACAGCATGCGGTTCAGCCACGAGTGAATAACGCCGTCGCCCGGACGCAGCGATACGCCGCCACGGTTCATGATAAAGTCCGGCAGCGTGTGGTGAGTGGTCACATCAACCGGTTTCGGGTACGCGGCGGTGTGACAGAACGACTGCATGACCAGATCGGCGGAGAAGCCCAGACACGCAAGGTCTTTCAGTTCGTCACGGGTCATCGGACCGGTGGTGTCCTGAGAACCTACGGAGGCCATCTTCGGCTCGCAGTATTCGCCCGGACGCACGCCGGCAACGCCACAGGCGCGGCCCACCATTTTCTGCGCCAGCGAGAAGCCCTTGTTGCTGGCGGCAACTTCTTTGGCGATGCGGAACACGTCGCTGTGCGGCAGGCCCAGCGCTTCACGCGCCTTGGTGGTCAAACCACGGCCGATAATCAGCGGGATACGGCCGCCGGCGCGTACTTCATCCAGCAATACGTCGGTTTTCAGTTCGAAGTTGGCGATCAGTTCACCGGTTTCGTGGTTGCGCACTTCGCCTTTGTACGGGTAAACGTCGATCACGTCGCCCATGTTCAGCTCGGAAACGTCCACTTCAATCGGCAAGGCGCCGGCATCTTCCATGGTATTGAAGAAGATGGGTGCGATTTTACTGCCCAGCACCACACCGCCGCCGCGCTTGTTCGGCACATACGGGATGTCGTCACCCATAAACCACAGCACAGAGTTGGTGGCGGACTTACGGGAAGAACCGGTACCGACCACGTCACCGACGTAGGCCAACGGGAAACCTTTCTTGTTCAGCAGCTCAATTTGCTTGATCGGGCCAACGCTGCCCGGTTGATCCGGCACTATGCCTTCACGTTCGTTTTTCAGCATCGCCAGGGCGTGCAATGGGATGTCCGGACGTGACCAGGCATCCGGCGCCGGCGACAGATCGTCGGTGTTGGTTTCGCCGGTGACTTTGAATACGGTAACGGTGATTTTTTCCGCCAGTTTCGGGCGTGACAGATACCACTCGGCATCGGCCCAGGACTGCATAATCTGTTTGGCGTGCGGGTTACCCGCCTTGGCTTTCTCTTCCACGTCGTAGAAGTTGTCGAACATCAGCAGCGTGTGGGAAAGTGCCTTGGCGGCGATAGCAGCCAGTTTTTCGTTATCCAGCGCGTCGATCAGCGGATGAATGTTGTAACCGCCTTGCATGGTGCCCAACAGTTCTACGGCTTTCTCGGGGGTAATCAGGGGAGAGGTCGCGTCACCTTTGGCGATAGCCGCCAGGAAACCTGCTTTGACGTAGGCGGCTTCGTCGACGCCTGGTGGAACACGATTAATCAGCAGGTCTAACAGGAATTCTTCTTCGCCTTGTGGCGGATTCTTTAATGATTCAACCAGCGCTGCCATTTGGGTGGCGTCTAACGGCTTAGGGACGATGCCCTCTGCAGCACGCTCGGCTACGTGCTTACGGTATTCTTCTAGCACGACATTCTCCTCGCTCTCATTGTCATTTATTGTGCCTGGCGTTTATACCCGTCGTCTTTCAAGCCGCAGTGTTGTTACCTGCGCTCGTTCACCCCAGTTATTTACCTGAGTAAGCGCCTGGGGATGAACGAACTGGGCGCCTAACTGCAACTTGAAAGCCATAGGGTAACTCTTCAAACCGGGTTTAGCGCACGGTGTTGGTGCCATTGATCCTGACGGGGCACTGCTGTCGATGTCCTGGCCTGTAAGGTACAGTGCCCGGTTCCGCTCAGCCAGCATATCAGGATTTGAAACGGTTGTTAATTCGTTCACATAAAAGCAACATTAAATCTTTGCTGAATCGTTGAGTACAGAGTAATCGGCTGTAACGCAGGCTCGCGGGCCCGGCTGCGGGAAACGGAAATCCAGCCCCAAGAGCACAACACGATACCCTTTCACTTGCAATGGTTATTGAGTGTGAATATCAAAAATTGGGAACGGCAGGCACAAAAAAACCGCCGTTAAGGCGGTTCTGTTGTTCCGTTCGGTGTTAGCAGGCACCTCACGGATTTCTTACATCGTTAAAGAACGATAACGGCAACAGCCTCACGTTGAACGTTATATTCCAGAACAAGTAAGCTACTGGCCACTCATTGAGCGGCCTTTTACCTGACTGCCACCCATAAAAAAACGGCCCCTTTTCAGGAGCCGTTCGTTAACCGGTCAAACCAGCAGAATTACTTCTTCTTGGCTTTCGGGTTTGGCAGATCGGTGATGCTGCCTTCGAAGATCTCTGCCGCCAAGCCTACGGATTCGTGCAGGGTTGGGTGAGCATGGATGGTCAGCGCAATGTCTTCCGCATCACAACCCATCTCGATAGCCAGACCGATTTCACCCAGCAGCTCGCCGCCGTTGGTGCCGACAATCGCGCCACCGATGATACGGTGAGTTTCTTTGTCGAAGATCAGTTTGGTCATGCCGTCTGCGCAATCGGAAGCGATAGCACGGCCGGAAGCTGCCCACGGGAAGGTGGACGTTTCGTAGCTGATGCCTTTCTCTTTCGCTTCTTTCTCGGTCAGACCCACCCATGCAACTTCCGGCTCGGTGTAAGCGATTGATGGGATCACTTTCGGGTCGAAGTAATGCTTCATGCCGGCGATAACTTCAGCGGCAACGTGGCCTTCATGCACGCCTTTGTGCGCCAGCATCGGTTGACCGACGATGTCGCCGATAGCGAAGATGTGCGGCACGTTGGTACGCAGCTGTTTGTCGACGCGGATAAAGCCACGTTCGTCAACTTCCACACCGGCTTTGCCCGCTTCCAGCAGTTTGCCGTTCGGCACACGGCCGATAGCCACCAGCACCGCGTCGTAACGCTGTGGTTCTGCAGGCGCTTTTTTGCCTTCCATAGTGACGTAGATGCCGTCTTCTTTGGCTTCTACCGCAGTCACTTTGGTTTCCAGCATCAGGTTGAACTGCTTGCTGATACGTTTGGTGAAGACTTTCACCACGTCTTTGTCGGCAGCCGGGATCACCTGGTCAAACATCTCGACCACGTCGATCTGTGAACCCAACGCATGGTATACGGTACCCATTTCCAGGCCGATAATACCGCCGCCCATCACCAGCAGACGCTCTGGGACGGTTTTCAGTTCCAGCGCATCGGTAGAGTCCCACACGCGCGGGTCTTCATGAGGAATGAATGGCAGTTGGATCGGACGGGAGCCTGCGGCGATGATGGCATTGTCGAAGTTGATGGTAGTAGGACCATTTTCGCCTTCAACGACCAGGGTGTTAGCGCCGGTGAACTTGCCCAGACCGTTAACGACTTTAACTTTACGGCCTTTAGCCATGCCAGCCAGACCGCCGGTCAGCTGATTGATGACTTTTTCTTTCCAGACACGCACTTTGTCGATGTCAGTTTTCGGCTCGCCGAAAACGATGCCGTGCTCGGCCAGCGCTTTGGCTTCTTCGATCACTTTGGCAACGTGCAGCAGTGCTTTGGAAGGGATACATCCCACGTTCAGGCAAACACCGCCCAGCGTGGAATAACGTTCAACCAGAACGGTTTCAAGACCTAAGTCAGCGCAACGAAAGGCAGCAGAGTAACCTGCCGGGCCCGCCCCAAGTACCACGACCTGAGTTTTAATTTCAGTACTCATCATGACCTCTTAATTGATTGTCCGGCGGGTCAGACGTCATTTTTATTGCTAATCGATCTCATAACGCCCTTCATCCACCGGGACGCTTACACCGCGAGCAGTTTACAGAATTGTTAATAATCTGCAAAGCGTGTTCGAAGTGACCCGTGTCTCAACAATTTTGTCGAGTCATGCAAAAACCGACAAAACTGCTACTGAAGTGGTAAGGGCGCAGCATGCTGCGCCCTTTTTTCATTACATCACCAGACGGCGGATGTCAGACAGCATATTGTTGATGATGGTGATGAAACGCGCACCATCTGCACCGTCGATAACGCGGTGGTCGAAGGAGAGCGACATCGGCATCATCAGACGCGGCATGAACTCTTTACCGTTCCAGACCGGCTCCATCGCAGACTTGGAGACACCCAGGATAGCCACTTCCGGCGCGTTGACGATAGGCGCGAAGTGAGTTGTCCCGATACCGCCCAGGCTGGAGATGGTGAAGCAACCGCCCTGCATTTCGCCTGCGGTCAACTTGCCGTCACGCGCTTTTTTGGAGATAGCCATCAGCTCGCGGGACAGCTCAGTGATGCTTTTCTTGTTCACATCCTTGAATACCGGAACCACCAGACCATTTGGCGTATCAACCGCAACACCGACGTTGATGTATTTTTTCAGCGTCAGCTTCTGGCCATCTTCGGACAGAGAGCTGTTGAAGCGCGGCATCTGCTCCAGAGCGGCGGCGACGGCTTTCATGATGAACACCACAGGGGTGAACTTCACATCCAGCTTACGTTTGGCCGCTTCATCGTTCTGTTGCTTGCGGAACGCTTCCAGATCGGTGATATCGGTTTTGTCGAAGTGAGTCACGTGCGGGATCATCACCCAGTTGCGGCTCAGGTTGGCACCCGAAATCTTCTGGATGCGGCCCAGTTCAACTTCTTCAATCTCACCGAACTTGCTGAAGTCCACTTTCGGCCATGGCAGCATGCCTGGCAGACCGCCACCGGCAGCAGCGGTTGGAGCCGCTTCTGCACGTTTGACTGCGTCTTTCACGTAAGTCTGGACGTCTTCGCGCAGGATGCGCCCTTTACGACCGGTGCCTTTCACTTTCGCCAGGTTTACGCCGAATTCACGCGCCAAACGACGGATGACCGGGGTTGCATGCACGTAAGCGTCGTTCTCTGCGAACTCGCCTTTGCTTTCCGCTTTGGCAGTTGGAGCGGCCGCAGCGGCTTCCTGCTTGGCCGGAGCCGGTGCAGCTTCTGCTTTCTGGGCCGGAGCGGCGGCTGGTGCCGCGCCTTCAACTTCGAACACCATGATCAGAGAGCCGGTTTTCACTTTGTCGCCAGCGCTGATTTTGATTTCTTTCACGGTACCTGCGAACGGTGCCGGCACTTCCATAGAAGCCTTGTCACCTTCAACGGTGATCAGCGACTGCTCAGCGGCAACTTTGTCGCCCACTTTCACCATCACTTCGGTCACTTCCACTTCATCGCCGCCGATATCCGGCACGGCAACGTCTTTGGCAGCGGCGGCAGCCGGGGCGGCTGGTGCCGCAGGGGCTTCAACCGCAGCCGGAGCGGCAGCAGAAGCTGCGCCGGCCACTTCGAAGACCATGATCAGGGAACCGGTTTTCACTTTGTCGCCGGCGCCGATTTTGATCTCTTTCACGGTGCCCGCAAAGGGTGCAGGGACTTCCATGGAAGCCTTGTCGCCTTCCACGGTGATCAGGGACTGCTCGGCTTCCACCTTGTCGCCCACTTTCACCAGGATCTCGGTCACTTCTACTTCGTCGGCGCCGATGTCCGGTACCGCAACGTCTTTGGCAGCAGCGGCAGCCGGTGCAGCAGCAGGTGCTGCGGCCGGTTTTTCTTCCGCTTTGGCGGCTGGTGCGGCAGCTGCCGCGCCTTCTGCTTCAAAGATCATCAGCAGTTTGCCGGTTTCGGTTTTATCACCGACGGACACCTTGATCTCTTTCACCACGCCCGCTTGCGGGGACGGGACTTCCATGGAAGCTTTATCACCTTCAACGGTGATCAGCGATTGTTCAACTTCAACTTTATCGCCCACTTTCACCAGAATTTCGGTGATTTCCACTTCGTCTGCACCGATGTCCGGTACCTTGATTTCGATAGACATTCTTCTGTACCTCTTATGCCAGACGCGGGTTGACTTTTTCTGGGTTGATGTCGAATTTCTTAATCGCATCAGCTACCACAGAAGCTTCGATTTCACCGCGTTTAGCCAGTTCACCCAGAGCAGCAACCACAACGTAAGAAGCATCGACTTCAAAGTGGTGACGCAGGTTTTCGCGGCTGTCTGAACGACCGAAGCCGTCAGTACCCAGAACGCGATAATCGCTGGCTGGAACGTAAGTACGAACCTGTTCTGCGAACAGCTTCATGTAGTCGGTAGACGCAACCGCAGGCGCATCGTTCATCACCTGAGCGATGTAAGGCACGCGTGGGGTTTCGGTTGGGTGCAGCATGTTCCAACGCTCGCAGTCCTGGCCATCGCGCGCCAGTTCGGTGAAGGAAGTCACGCTGTAGATGTCAGAACCCACGCCGTAGTCTTTCGCCAGGATCTGCGAAGCTTCACGCACGTGACGCAGAATGGAACCTGAACCCAGCAACTGCACTTTACCTTTGCTGCCTTCCAGAGTTTCCAGCTTGTAGATACCTTTACGGATACCTTCTTCCGCACCCTGCGGCATGGCCGGCATGTGGTAGTTTTCGTTCAGCGTGGTGATGTAGTAGTAGACGTTTTCCTGCGCGTCGCCGTACATGCGGACCAGACCGTCATGCATGATTACAGCCACTTCGTATGCGTAAGCTGGATCGTAAGAGATACAGTTAGGGATAGTCAGAGACTGAATGTGGCTGTGGCCGTCTTCGTGCTGCAGACCTTCACCGTTCAGGGTGGTACGGCCGGAAGTCCCGCCGATCAGGAAGCCGCGCGCCTGTTGGTCGCCCGCTGCCCAGCACAGGTCACCGATACGCTGGAAACCGAACATCGAATAGTAGATGTAGAACGGAATCATTGGCAGATCGTTGGTGCTGTAGGAAGTCGCTGCGGCCAACCATGAAGAGGCTGCGCCCAGTTCGTTGATGCCTTCCTGCAGGATCTGGCCTTTCTCGTCTTCTTTGTAGTAAGCAACCTGCTCACGGTCCTGCGGAGTGTACTGCTGACCGTTCGGGCTGTAGATACCGATCTGACGGAACAGACCTTCCATACCGAAGGTACGGGCTTCGTCGGCAATGATTGGAACCAGGCGATCTTTAATCGACTTGTTCTTCAGCATCACGTTCAGGGCACGTACGAAAGCGATAGTGGTGGAGATTTCTTTGTTCTGCTCTTCCAGCAGTGAGCTGAAGTCTTCCAGAGCCGGCATTTCCAGCTTCTGGGTGAAGGCCGGCAGACGAGTCGGCACATAACCTTTCAGCGCCTGACGGCGTTCGTGCAGGTATTTGTACTCTTCAGACTCTTTCTCGAAGGTGATGTACGGCAGTTTTTCGATGTCAGCATCGGCAACCGGCACGTTGAAACGATCGCGGAAGTGGTGAACCCCTTCCATGTTCATTTTCTTCACCTGGTGAGCAATGTTTTTACCTTCCGCGGTTTCACCCATGCCGTAACCTTTGATGGTATGGGCCAGGATCACGGTTGGTTTGCCTTGGGTGTCCTGCGCTTTTTTCAGTGCAGCAAAGACTTTCTTCGGATCGTGACCACCACGGTTCAGCGCCCAGATTTCGTCGTCGGTCATGTCTTTGACCAGAGCAGCGGTTTCCGGGAAGCGGCCGAAGAAGTGCTCGCGTACGTAAGCGCCGTCTTTGGATTTGAAGGTCTGGTAGTCGCCGTCCAGGGTTTCGTTCATCAGTTGGATCAGTTTGCCGCTGGTGTCTTTACGCAGCAGTTCATCCCAACGTCCGCCCCAAATCACTTTCAGAACCTGCCAGCCTGCACCGGCGAAGATGCCTTCCAGCTCGTTGATGATCTTGCCGTTACCGGTGACCGGGCCGTCCAGACGCTGCAGGTTACAGTTGATGACGAAGACCAGGTTGTCCAGTTTTTCACGGGTAGCGATGGTGATCGCGCCCTTGGATTCAGGTTCGTCCATCTCGCCGTCGCCCAGGAAGGCATAAACGGTTTGAGCAGAGGTGTTCTTCAGGCCACGGTGTTCCAGATATTTCAGGAACTTCGCTTGATAGATGGCGCTGATTGGGCCCAGGCCCATGGAAACGGTCGGGAACTGCCAGAATTCCGGCATCAGTTTCGGATGCGGGTAAGAAGACAGGCCTTTGCCGTGAACTTCCTGACGGAAGTTGTTCATTTGGTCTTCGGTCAGGCGGCCTTCAAGGAAGGCTCGTGCGTAAACGCCTGGAGAGATGTGGCCCTGGAAGTAAACCAGATCGCCGCCGTCTTGCTCGTTGCGCGCACGGAAGAAGTGGTTGAAGCAGACTTCATAGAAGGTCGCGGAAGACTGGAAGGAAGCCATGTGGCCGCCCAGGTCCAGATCTTTCTTGGATGCACGCAGAACGGTCATTACCGCGTTCCAGCGGATGGCTGAACGGATACGACGTTCCAGATCCAGGTTGCCTGGGTAAGCAGGTTCGTCTTCCACCGCGATGGTGTTGACGTAGTTGTTGGCGGCAGCACCGGCTGCAACGCTAACACCGCCTTTACGGGCTTCACCCAATACCTGATCAATCAGAAACTGAGCTCGCTCAACACCCTCTTCACGGATGACCGATTCGATCGCCTGCAGCCAGTCGCGGGTTTCGATCGGATCCACGTCATTGTTTAAACGTTCTGACATGGTGGTATTCCTTATCTGTCTAATGGTTTGTTTGGAGCCTGTCTTCCTGTGTTCTGAAGCAAAACACACGAAGACAGGCCCATCAGTTTAGTTGCCGCTTAAATGCTTAAGTAAGCATTCCGAACATAAACCCCGCAGGCTGGTGTACCCTGAAGAGAATCGTTCTTAATCCTTGCGTTGCTGGAGACGCCGCAGCGATCTCTCGCGCCGGGTATGTTCCCGACTGAGATCCAGCAATATTTCCTCGATAAACGCCAAATGGCGGTGCGAAGCTTCGCGGGCCCTTTCCGGCTCGCGTGCCACAATCGCCTCAAAAATCCCGGCGCGGTGGCTGCTCACTTTTGCCAACATCTCACGGCGCGAGTAGAGCAATTCAAAGTTCTGACGCACGTTCTGTTCCAGCATCGGCCCCATACAGCGTAACAGGTGCAGTAACACAACGTTGTGGGCAGCTTCGGTCACGGCGATTTGGTATTGCATGACCGCGTCGGCTTCGGCGTCGAGATCGCCGCTGTCCTGGGCCTGCTGAATCACAATATGGCAATCGCGGATGCGCGCCAGATCTTCGTCGGTACCGCGCAGCGCCGCATAATAGGCAGCGATGCCTTCGAGGGCATGACGAGTTTCCAACAGATCGAATTGTGATTCAGGATGGTCGGCCAGCAGTTCAGCCAGCGGATCGCTGAAGCTCTGCCACAGATTAGTTTGTACAAAGGTGCCGCCGCCCTGACGGCGCAGGAGCAGCCCTTTAGCTTCCAGGCGCTGGATGGCCTCTCTCAGAGAAGGACGGGAAACATCAAATTGTTTCGCCAGTTCGCGCTCCGGTGGCAACTTTTCGCCTGGACGCAACGTTCCCTCGAGGATCAGGTGTTCGAGCTGCTGCTCGATAACGTCTGACAACTTGGGTTGGCGGATTTTGCTGTAGGCCATGGGTGAATTCTTCTCTGCGAATGGCGCGGAGTCAATTGGTAATACCAATTTCAAAAACGTGACGGTAAAGTAACAAAGTATTCACCTCCTGTCCATATGGGCCTCGTTCGAAATCATGATTCCCCGCACATTTTAACACCTCGATATCAGGCCTGCTGCACACCGATAACTGAGGGTTGGTAATACCATTTACGAGGTAGGTTTCTGATTTAACGTTTGCGAAACCTCCCGTCAGGAAGACTGAAGCATCAAAAGCAGAATTTTATTGCATGTTTATTAAGCTTTAACGAATAGCTATTTGCATCCTATGCCCGGAATAAAGCTGATTACTCTTTCACCGCCACCAAGGGATCATAGCTACGTTATTTCTGCGCATTATGTGATTTGCTGCTTGTTTCGTGCATTGAATCCCCTCTGTCGTCACACAACCCGCATTTTGTTTCCTAAACTGCTGAAATCTTAATCACTCATAGAATAAAGCAGGTGCAAACTGACGCACATAACATTATTCTTTTCCAAACGGTAGCGGCTCCGTGGAATTAATAGCTATAACGCCGTAAATAAAACAAAACACACATCGTAACCACTGCTTTACAGCATGTGAGTATTCTGCAACGACAGAGGGTTTCATTGATGGATGGTCAACAGCATGGCGACCAGCTGAAACGCGGCCTGAAAAACCGCCATATTCAGCTTATCGCCCTAGGTGGCGCAATTGGTACCGGGCTGTTTCTCGGTATCGCTCAAACAATAAAAATGGCCGGCCCGTCGGTCATTCTCGGCTATGCCATTGGCGGCTTCATCGCGTTTCTTATTATGCGCCAGCTGGGTGAAATGGTGGTGGAAGAGCCGGTTGCCGGTTCCTTCAGCCACTTCGCCTATAAATACTGGGGCAACTTCGCCGGCTTCGCTTCCGGCTGGAACTACTGGGTGCTGTACGTGCTGGTGGCGATGGCGGAACTGACCGCGGTCGGCATCTATGTTCAGTACTGGTGGCCGGAAATCCCGACCTGGGTGTCCGCCGCGGTGTTCTTCCTGGCGATTAACGCCATCAACCTGGCCAACGTGAAAGTGTATGGCGAGATGGAGTTCTGGTTCGCCATTATCAAAGTGGTGGCGATTATCGGCATGATCGTGTTCGGCGCCTACCTGCTGTTCAGCGGCATGGGCGGCCCGGAAGCCACCGTAACCAATCTGTGGGCACAGGGCGGGTTCTTCCCGAACGGCATCATGGGGCTGGTGATGGCAATGGCGGTGATCATGTTCTCGTTCGGCGGTCTGGAACTGGTGGGCATCACCGCCGCCGAAGCCGACAACCCGCAGAAAAGCATCCCTAAAGCCACCAACCAGGTGATCTACCGCATTCTGATTTTCTATATCGGTTCACTGACCATTCTGCTGTCGCTGTACCCGTGGGGCAAAGTGGTTGAAGGCGGCAGCCCGTTCGTGCTGATCTTCCACGCGCTGAACAGCGATGTGGTGGCAACGGTACTGAATATCGTGGTGTTGACTGCAGCGCTGTCGGTCTATAACAGCTGCGTATACTGCAACAGCCGCATGTTGTACGGCCTGGCGCAACAGGGCAACGGCCCGAAAAGCCTGCTGAAAGTCGACGGCCGCGGCGTGCCGGTGATCGCCATCGGCGTGTCCGCCATTGCCACCGCCTTCTGTGTGCTGATCAACTACCTGATCCCGGGGCGCGCCTTCGAGCTGCTGATGGCGCTGGTGGTATCGGCGCTGGTGATCAACTGGGCGATGATCAGCCTGGCGCACCTGAAGTTCCGCGCGGCCAAGAACCGTGAAGGCGTAGAGCCGAAGTTCAAGGCATTCTGGTATCCGTTCAGTAACTACCTGTGCCTGGCGTTTATGGCCGGTATTCTGGTGATCATGTACCTGACGCCAGGTATCCAAATCTCGGTGCTGCTGATCCCGGTATGGGTAGCGGTTCTGGCCATCGGCTACGCCATCAAACAGCGCAGCCAGCGTGCGGCGAGCACCGCCAGTCGCTGATAAACCGCGTTAAAATCAACATGGCCCGCAAATGCGGGCCATTTTATTGCCCTTCCATTTTGCCAACTGGCTCACAGTTTCTTCGCCACGCTCGGTTTGTCCATCTCTACAACCAATAGTTTCTGATAACTCGCCCCCAGCCGGGACAATAATCGTTGCCACTCAGTCAGATCCTGCCGCCACGGAGAAAATGTCCATGAAGAGCAATGCCCTATCGATAAAAGAAAAGATTGGCTATGGCATGGGAGATGCCGGCTGCAACATGATTGGCGGAGCGATTATGTTGTTTCTCAACTATTTCTATACCGACATCTTCGGATTGACTCCGGCGCTGGTCGGTATTCTGTTGCTCTCGGTTCGGGTGCTGGATGCGGTAACCGATCCGATTATGGGTGCCATCGCCGATCGTACCCAAAGCCGCTGGGGGCGCTTTCGTCCCTGGTTGCTGTGGGTATCCCTGCCCTATGTATTATTCAGCGTGTTGATGTTCACCACGCCGGAATGGAGTTACAACAGCAAGGTCATCTATGCCTTCGCGACTTACTTCTTGATGTCGCTGACCTACACCGCCATTAACATTCCCTACTGTTCATTAGGCGGCGTAATCACCGCCGATCCGCAAGAGCGGGTATCCTGCCAGTCATACCGTTTTATTCTGGTCGGCATTGCGACGCTCATCCTCTCGCTAACCCTGCTGCCGATGGCCGAATGGTTTGGCGGCGCCGACAAGGCGCGCGGCTATCAGATGGCGATGGGCGTACTGGCGCTGATCGCCCTGTTCATGTTTCTGTTCTGCTTTGCCACGGTAAAAGAGCGCATACGTCCGGCCGTACCGACCCACGACGCGCTCAAGTCCGATCTGAAAGACGTGTGGAAAAATGATCAATGGGTACGCATTCTGCTGCTGACCTTTTGCAACGTTTGCCCCGGTTTTATCCGCATGGCGGCCACCATGTATTACGTGACCTACGTCATGCAGCAGTCAACCTCATTCGCCAGCCTGTTTATCGCGCTGGGCGTAGTCGGCATGATGATCGGCAGCGCATTGGCGAAGCCGCTGACCGACCGCTTCTGCAAACTGAAAGTGTTCTTTTGGACCAATATCGTGCTGGCGGCGTTTTCCTGCGGTTTTTACTTCCTCAACCCTCAGTTGACCTCATTAATCGTGGTCGCCTACTTCCTGCTGAATATCTTGCATCAGATCCCTTCACCGCTGCACTGGTCGTTAATGGCCGACGTGGACGACTATGGCGAGTGGAAAACCGGCAAGCGCATCACCGGCATCAGCTTTTCCGGCAATCTGTTCTTCCTGAAAGTCGGGCTGGCGGTAGCCGGCGCCATGGTCGGCTTCCTGATGTCATATTCCGGTTATCAGGCCGATGCGGCCAGCCAAAGCGCCAGTGCACTGAATAGCATCGTATTGTTGTTCACCGTGATCCCAGGCATTGGCTATCTGATCACGGCAGGCGTAGTGCGCCTGCTGAAGGTCGATCGTCAACTGATGCAGCAGATTCAGATCGATCTGGAAAAGCGCCGGGTCAATTACCAGGAGCTGGCCGACTATCGTGAGCAGCAGTTAGAAACCAAACACCCGTAAGGAGCCCGCGATGCGAGACTACCCTAATCCCTTTATTGAACAGCGGGCCGATCCGTTTGTTTTGCGCCACACCGATGGCTATTACTATTTCACCGCCTCGGTGCCGGAATATGATCGCCTTGAGCTTCGCCGGGCGCGCAGCCTCGACGAACTGCCGCAGGCCACGGCAACAGTGGTGTGGCGAAAGCCGCAGCAAGGGCCAATGAGCGCGCTGATCTGGGCGCCGGAACTGCACTTTATCAGCGGCAAGTGGTATTTGTATTTTGCCGCCGCCCATAGCCCCGACATTGCAGATGGCCTGTTCCAACATCGCATGTTTGCGCTGGAATGCAGCGCAGCCAACCCGTTAACCGGGGAATGGACAGAAAAAGGCAGGATATACAGCCACATCGACAGCTTCTCCCTCGACGCCACCCATTTTGAACATCGCGGCAAACACTATTATTTATGGGCGCAAAAGGATCCGGCCATCAGCGGCAACTCCAATCTGTACCTGGCGGAGATGGAGAATCCCTGGACGCTAAAGGGCGAACCGGTGCTGCTCAGCAAGCCGGAGTTGCCCTGGGAAATCGTGGGTTTCGAGGTGAATGAAGGACCTGCAGTGATTACTCATGGCCAACGGATATTTATCAGCTATTCCGCCAGCGCCACCGATGAAAATTACTGCATCGGGCTGCTCTGGGCCGATATCGACAGTGACATCACCGACCCAGCCCAATGGCACAAGGCCAGCCAACCGATATTCCGCACCAACGCCAAAAACCGCCAATTCGGCCCCGGCCACAACAGCTTTACCCTCGACGAGCAGGGCCGGGATCTGTTGGTTTACCATGCGCGCAATTACACGGAAATCGAGGGCGATCCGCTCTATGACCCCAATCGTCATACGCGGATTAAGCCGATAGCGTGGAATGAAGAAGGCATGCCGGTATTGGGTGAACCACCGGCGGATAATCGCGAGTAGAGTAAAAGAGGCTCAGTACGCTGAGCCTCTGCTTGATCAAGGCTTATTACGCAGTTTCTTCACCTGCTCGGCAGTGATATCGCCCGGCAACCCGCCCCAGGTGACCCGCAGATAATTCACCAGTTCAGCCACCTGCGCATCATCCAGCCGCACACCAAAAGCCGGCATGCTCTGCATGCTTTCACCGTTGGGGAACTGCTGCGCCGGCAAACCGTCCAGCACTGAAACAATCAGGTTTTTAGCGTCCGGCTGGCGCAGCGTAGCGTTATCACGCATCGCGACCGCCACATGCGGTTTCCCCTCGCCTTCACGTGCATGGCAACCGGAACATTGATCCAGATAGCTGATGCGCCCGGCATCGCTGCCCTGCCCCACTTTTACCGGCACCGCGGCCGGCGGCTGCTCACCCATCAGATAGGTAGCCAACGCCTGATGGTCTTCCGGCGTCAAATGACGCGTGCTGAGATCCACCACCATATGCATTTCGCTGAAGGCGCTGCCCTGCGGCGCGATGCCGGTTGCCAGAAAGCGGTTCAGGTCGTCCGGCGTCCAGCCGCGTTGCGCCAACCCGTGCGGAGTGATGTCCGGCGCCATAAAGCGCCCCAGTTCGCCGCCCTGCATCGGTTTCCCGAGATCCATCTGGCCCAGCATGCCGCGTGGCGTATGGCATTCCCCGCAGTGGCCCAGCGTATCCGCCAGATAACGGCCACGCTGCCACTGTGCCGAAGTCCCCTGCGAACTGACCGGCAGCGGATCCTGGGTGCGGAACAACAGGTTCCAGCCAATCAGCGCCATGCGCTGGTTGAACGGGAACGGCATGGCGTTTTCCGGGATGGCGACGTCCACCGCCGGGCGCGTCATCAAATAGGCATAAATATCATCGGCATCCTGGCGCGATATCCCTTTGTACGAGGTATAAGGCATCGCCGGGTACAGATGGCGCCCGCCCGGCGCCACGCCCTGAGTCAACGCCAGGAAGAAGTCGTCTTTGGTCCAGCGGCCAATGCCGTGGTCGGCCGACGGCGTCAGGTTGCTGCCATAAAGCGTGCCGAACGGCGTATCCAACGGATAGCCGCCCGCCAAAGGCGCGCCGCCGATGGCGGTATGGCAGGCTGCGCAGTCGGCGGCCTGGGCCAGATAGCGCCCCCGGACGATTTGTTCAGCGCTGGCGGTCACCTGCTGTACCGGACCGTCGTAGCGGCGGTTTTCCCGCCACCACAGCAGGGCGATAACGACAATCGCCACCAGCAGAATCAACAGTGCGAGACGTTTTTTCATCGCGCCATCTCCTTCACCAGGCCCGGCGTCTTCAGCACCACGTCGCGCACCGCTTCGTAGTAGCGCACATAGCCGGTACAGCGGCAGATATGGTTGTCCAGCGCCTGCTCGATGGCGCTTTCCAATTGATCGCGCGCAATGGGTTCACGTTTGAGCTTTTCCACAAAAAGGGTGGCGGCGTTGACAAAGCCCGGCGTGCAGTAGCCGCACTGGAAGCTGTAATGTTCGAGAAAGGCCTGCTGGATGGGCGAAAGCTCGACCACCTCGCCTTGCTCATCCACCCTGGCGTGCCCTTCGACGGTACGCACTTTCTTGCCACTGAAAAAGTGTGCGCCGGTGATGCAGGTGCGCACCTCCTCACTGGCGCCGCTCGGGTGATCGACAATCGCCACGCAGGCGTGACAAATACCCTGCCCGCAGCCCAGGCGCGAACCGGTCAGATTGAGATATTCATGCAGGAAGTCGATCATCATCAGCCCTTCCGGCACCTCGATCGGGCCATACGGCTTATCGTTGACGGTCAGGGAGATCGGCTGGGTTTTAATGCTCATTGTAATACCTCACGAATATTTTCTGCACGAACGGGCAAATCACGGAAACGATGGCCAGTGGCATGGGCGATGGCGTTAACCAATGCGGCGACCACCGGGATCATCACCACTTCGGCCATGCCTTTTGGCGGATCGGTTTCCGACAGCGCAGGCAGGATGTCACCGGTCTGCTTCCAGACCGCCACATCGCTGGCACGCGGCAGGTGGTAACGGTTAAAGTTCCAGGTGCCGTTACCCGGCCCGTCTTCGTACAAGGGTAAATATTCGTGCAACGCATGGCCGATTCCCATGGCCAGCCCGCCCTGCAGCTGGCCGGAAACCAGTTCCGGCACAATCAGGTTGCCACACTCCATGATCGAATGATGGTTAAGCAGTTCCACCTGGCCGGTGGCGATATCCACCGCCACTTCCGCCAACGTGCCGACGGCGCTGTAATAGGTCACCGCCGCGTTATTGCGCTGGGTCGGCGGATAATAGACCTGGGTGCGCGGCAGCGTTTTGAACTCGCCATTGGCATTGCGTACTGCCAACCCGTCGATCGGCAGGCGCTCACCGTTACCGCTCAGCGTGAAATCCGCCTCCGCCCACTGCCAGCGGTTAAACACGTGCACCGCTGCACCGGTGATACCGCCCATCTGGTAGGTTTTTTTCGCCAACATCTCCAGGCTCAACACCGCCATGCCGGCGGCAGTCAACCCACCTTCTACCCAGCGCGCGTCCTCTCTGCGCACCACCAGCGGCGCCGCCTGGCCACCGCCGATACCCGCCTGCCACAGCGCCATCGCCGCCGGCCACAGGCCGTGGTTGAATATCAGCCGGGCCGCTTCGCGCGTACTGTGGGAAAAGTAATACGCCGAGTTGCTGGCGCTGGACGGCGAACAGTAGCTTGGCGTCCAGGCTGGGTTGGTTTGCAACTGATCCTGCTCGGCCTGCGACATAATGTAAGGATCGCCGCTGGTGATCATCGGCAGCACTGACCAATCGGTCACCGAAAAGTGCGCCTCATCCGCCGGTTTGCCCAGCCACTGCGCGCACAGCACCGATTGCGAGGTCGACATGCCGGTCCCCATCTCTGCGCCGCTGTGATGCAGCATGATGCGCCCGTCTTCCCCCAGTTCGACGCGAGCAAAAGAGGTTTCCGCGCCGGTGCCGAAGTCTTTTTGCACGCAACCGAAGCCGACGCCATAGCGTTTGCCCGGATGCTGACTCTCAAACTCCGCCTTACGCTGGGCGCGTTGCAGCCACATCTCGTGCTTCGCCGCCTTCTCCAGCACTTCATCGGCACGAATAGCTCCGGCAGGAATAGCGCCCTGGGTGTTTTTCATGCCGGACTTCAGTACGTTGCGCAAACGGAACTCGATCGGGTCGATCTTCAGTTCGGCAGCCAGTTCATCCACCATCATCTCAGTGGCAGCCATGCTTTGCAGCGTGCCGTAGCCGCGTGCCGAACCGGCGTCGATAGCTCGTGACGCCAGCCCCACCGAGGAAAGATCGCTTTTCGGGAAGTAGTAAATCGACTGTGCCGCCGTCGCCGCCACCATCACCACCGACGGCGTAAAGTTGCTGCGGCCACCACCGTCTGCCGTCATCTCAGCGTGGAATGATTGCAGTACGCCGGTTTGGCGATTGACCGCAATACGGTAATTCATGTCGAAAGCGTGGCGTTTCAGCGCCGTCTGGAACTGCTCGAAGCGGTCATTGGCCAGGCGTACCGGGTGCCCGTCGCCATACATCGCCACCACCGCGCCGTAGTACGGGAAGTTAAAGTGATCTTTCGAACCGTAACCGACGGTGTAGCACGGGTGCAAAATCAGCTGCTTCACCGGCGGGTTGCGTTTGGCCAGCATGCGCGGCATTTCGTCGGCCACTTCCTGCGGCGACTGGGTCGGCACCACCAGATGCAGAGTCTGCGTCGCAGCATCGTACCAGCCGTTGGCGTTGTCCGGCTCCAGCGCCGAAGTATCGACAGACTGCGTGGTATAACGGCGCGACAGCACCAGCCAATCATCCGGCGGCGTTTGCAGCTCTGCGGCAATCATCCCGGCATAATGCATGCCTTCCTGATCCAGCTTGCCGCCTTCGCGGCCTTCCGGCCAGACCGGCAGATGTTTCCTCATCGATACCGGGAAAATCGGCGTGTCTTTCAGGCTGGAGAAACGGTCGTCATCGAACGGCTGGTCGCCGCCCACCCGCACATAGCGGAAGGTGCCCCAGGGATCGCGCTCCAGCGGGCCGGTCTCGGCACCGTATTTGAGGGGCTCTTCGCGGAATTTCAGCTTGTCCTTGGCAAAGCGGAACCGAGCAAAATCGTGATAAATCAGGATCGCCACCGCTTGCCCCAGATAGGCCGGCGTCTTGCCTACGGGCAGCAGCATGTCGTCGCCATAAAACGCCGGGAAAGCCAGGCCGTCGCGCGCCAAATCTTCCGCCGTCACCAGACGATCCGGCTGCAGGTCGTCTCCCAACAACGAGAGATCGAGGCCCGTAAACAGCCTGTCGGCCTTGGTCACGCGCAGAATAAAGGCGTGCGCCTGCTTTTGTGGCCAGTGCGGCATATCAACCGCGCGGATATCGCGGGCGAACACCTTCTGCCCCATGACCTTGGCACGGCCGTCAATACGGAAACGCACGCGTTTCTCATGGGCGTCCCAGTTAGGCGACTGAAGAATATTCTGTTCAAACAGCGCGGCGTAGGCGCGGCTGTAGAGGGGGGCGAGGTAGACGGACACCCCCGCTATCACGGCGCTTTTGATAAAGCGACGCCGTGACGAGTTGAAATTGCTCATAAAAAGTCCTTCACATCTTTATTGTTGTTTTGTGTTCGCGGTGTTGTTGCGCAAACGCTGACGACCTTGCCGTAGACGTCATAAGCATATGCTTATAGCCAAAATTATGTGATGATTAACATCCTGTTTTCAACAAAAACACATATTAAAAACACACATTAGCGCTAAGGTTATCAATAGTTGCGCAAATTCGGGCAGAGCAGATGACAACAGGCATAGTGATCGCCGCCGCCGGGCGTGGGGAACGTTTCTCGCAGGCCGGTGGCGCAGGCAACAAATTAAACGCTGAGTTTGCGGATGAGGCGGGTCGCCGGCGCCCGTTGTTTGAACATACCTTGCGCCAGGCACTGGCCTCAGGTCTGCCGATATGGGTCGTCACCCGGCCGGATAACCGGTGGGTACAGGAGGTTTGCGCCGCGTATCAGGTGCCCGTCACGCTGATCGCCAGCGCGGGTCTCGGGGATTCCATTGCCGCCGGCGTTGGCGCTACGCCGCACTGGCAAGGCTGGTTGATCCATCTGGCGGATATGCCGTTCGTCACGCCCGACATCTTCCGGTTGGTCGCCGATGCGCTGCAGCATCATGCGATAGCTCGCCCCTGTTTCGGCCAACGGCCTGGCCACCCGGTCGGCTTTGCCGCTCCCTTGCGCAAAAGGCTTTGCCAGTTGCGTGGCGATAATGGCGCACGTGAACTGCTGCAAGGGGAAACGGTTTATCTGTTGCCTCTTGATCGGGCAAGCGTCGTACAGGATATTGATCTTCCGTCACAGCTACCGGCCAGCGAGTAAAATCCTCTATGCAGCATCTTGATATCACCGTGGTCAGCCAGGCGATAAGCTGGCTAAAACAGCAGCCGGTGTGGCTGTGTACCGTACTGAATACTTACGGCTCCTCGCCGCGATCGCCAGGCGCGCTGCTGGCGGCAACTCAGAACGGGCATTACTGCGGCTCGCTGTCTGGCGGCTGCGTGGAAGAGGATTTTTTGCGACGCGTGGCGGCCGGGGAGTATCTGGCGGCCAGCCAGGTGATCCGCTACGGTGAAGGCGGCCTGGAGCCGAACGTGGCGTTGCCCTGTGGCGGCGTGCTGGACGTGCTGATTGAATACCTGCCGGCCGGTGACGACAGCATCGGCTACCTGACAAAAATCGCCGGCGCACTGGACGGACACCACGCGTTGGTCAAACGCCTGACCTTGCCCGATGCCTGCCGCAACCTGGAACTGACCGACTTCGCCAGTGCCACCCAGGTGGAGCGCCATGGGCAACAAATCACGCTGAATATCGCCGCTGCACCGCGCCTGCTGATTGCCGGGTTATCGAGCGTGGCACTGTATTGCGCCGATTTCGCCGGTTCGTTGGGGTTCGAAGTGCTGGTGTGCGAAAACCGCCCGGAGGCGCTGGATAACTTCGCCCCCCAGCTCCGGCCCGGCGTGACGCTGCTGCGCCAGTTCCCGGCCAAATTTATTGAGGACGGCGGGTGCCACGCCAATACCGCCATTGTGGCGCTGACTCACGACCCGCGGATGGACGATCTGACGTTGATGGAGGCCATACATACCCCGGCGTTTTACATCGGCGCCATGGGTTCGCTGCGCAACAGCGCGCGCCGCCGCCAGCGCCTGCAGCAGATTGCCGAGTTCAGCCCACAAGAGCTGGAGCGTATTCATGCGCCGATCGGGCTGCCGCTCGGCAGTAAAACGCCGGCGGAAATCGCCCTGGCGGTGATGGCCGATATCGTGCAACAGAAAAATCGCGCAGCGGCCCGGCCTTTCAGTCCAGAGGAATTACGGGTACCAGGTGCTGAAGCTCCAGATGCAGCTCCTCCCACTCATCGAGCGAATACCTGAACAACGTCAGGTCAGGTCCTTCCCGGCGGGCCAGACCGAGTTCCGGCAATACCTGAGTGTATATCTGCACCACGTGGTCGTTCAGTGCCACCGGCTTGCCGGAATAACAAAAGCGGCAAAAATCGCCGTGGATGTCCGGCAGCGGCTCAAGCTCGGAAACGGCATCGACCGAACCGTCCGCCTCAACACCGAGAGCATAATCCACCCTGACCCGTTCCCCATCCGGCCTCAAATGGGTCAGCGCGTAGACCAACGACGGACGGCCGCCAAGCAGCTTGTAGAAATTCTCTTTGATTCCGCTGCGCAGATGCAGATGCGACTTATCCAGATGTTCGATGTCCAGGTGATAGGCGTAATTTTTCCCTCTGAGGAGATACTGGCCTTTATCAACGGTGACGCGATCGACCTTAATATCGCCAGGCTGACCGGCGGACAGCGAACGCACCAGATGGCTGAAGTCCTGCTTGCGGGCATGGCGGTAGACGCTGGGGGATTCGGCAAAGTGCTTTTTGAAACAGCGGGAAAAGGTTTGTTGGTTATCAAATTGATATTCTACGGAAATATCAAGAATGCTCTTTCGCGTGAAACGCAAAGCGAAAGCGGCCAGATACAAACGTCGTGCGCGAATATACGACGCCAGCGACAGACCGGTCTGCATCTTGAAAAGCCGCTGCAGATACCATTTCGAGTAGCCTGATTTGGCGGACACAATATCCAATGACAGCGGATTAGTCAGATTGTCCTCAATCCAGACCAGCAGATCCCTGATGTGATTTTCCTGCGTTCCCATTTTCTTACCGAACCTTCCGTTCCAAATATGCCGGTGCGCACGTTTTACTGCTTTGTGCGTAGGGTATACAGGTTAAAACAAGGCGTCCAGCGGGCAACAGGACTTTACACAGGATGAAGTTCAGTCTGAAAGTTGCCGCCCCTATCAGGCGGCAACTGTTTTTGAAGGGTTATTTCACGCAGCGCGAGCACTGGCCGGCCTGGATCTTCTGGAAGAAGTCATTGCCTTTGTCATCCACCAGAATAAACGCCGGGAAATCTTCCACTTCGATTTTCCAGATCGCTTCCATCCCCAGTTCCGGGTATTCCACACAGGTCAGGCTCTTGATGCTTTGCTGCGCCAGAACCGCAGCCGGGCCGCCGATGCTGCCAAGGTAGAAACCGCCGTGTTTGTTGCAGGCATCCGTCACCTGCTGGCTGCGGTTGCCCTTCGCCAGCATGATCATGCTGCCACCGTGAGATTGCAGCAGATCGACGTAAGAGTCCATGCGCCCGGCGGTGGTCGGCCCCAACGAACCCGAGGCGTAACCGTCTGGCGTTTTGGCCGGACCGGCGTAGTAAATCGGGTGATCCTTAACGTATTGCGGCAAACCTTCACCGCGATCCAGACGCTCTTTCAGCTTGGCGTGCGCGATGTCGCGACCCACGATGATGGTGCCGCTCAGCGACAGGCGGGTCGATACCGGATACTGCGACAGCTGCTTGAGGATATCGGCCATCGGGCGGTTGAGGTCGATCTTGACCGCCTCTCCCTCTCCGGCCTGACGCAGCTCCTGCGGGATAAATTTGCCCGGATTGTGCTCCAGCTTCTCGAGCCAAATGCCGTCGCGGTTGATTTTGCCCTTGATATTGCGGTCAGCGGAGCAGGAAACGCCCATGCCAACCGGGCAGGATGCGCCGTGGCGCGGCAAACGCACCACGCGGACATCATGCGCGAAGTATTTACCGCCAAATTGCGCGCCCAGCCCCAGGTTCTGCGCTTCTTTCAGCAACTCTTCTTCCAGCGCCACATCACGGAACGCCTGACCATGTTCGTTGCCTTCGGTCGGCAGGCCGTCGTAGTACTTGGTCGACGCCAGCTTGACGGTTTTCAGCGTAGCTTCAGCCGAAGTGCCCCCGATGACAAACGCCACGTGGTAAGGCGGACAGGCCGCGGTGCCCAGCGTGCGCATTTTATCGACCAGGTAATCTTTCAGCTTGCCCGGCGACAGCAGCGCCTTGGTTTCCTGATACAGATAAGTTTTGTTGGCCGAGCCGCCGCCTTTGGCGACGCACAGGAACTTGTACTCTTCACCGTCCACACTGTAGAGATCGATCTGCGCCGGCAGGTTGCTGCCGGTGTTGACCTCGTTGTACATGTCCAGCGCGGCGTTTTGCGAATAACGCAGGTTGTCTTCGATAAAGGTGTTGTACACCCCGCGCGACAGCGCTTCTTCATCGCCGCCGCCGGTCCAGACACGCTGGCCCTTTTTCCCCATGATGATCGCGGTGCCGGTGTCCTGGCAGGTTGGCAAAATACCCTTGGCGGCGATTTCTGAGTTACGCAGAAATTGCAGCGCAACGTACTTATCGTTTTCGCTGGCGTCCGGATCCTCAAGAATATCGGCAACCTGCTGTTGGTGCGCCGGGCGCAGCATAAACGAAGCGTCATGGAAAGCATGCTGGGCGAGCAGGGTTAACGCTTCGGGGGCAACTTTCAGGATTTCCTGGCCTTCAAACTCACTCACAGAAACGTGATCGCGGCTCAGCAGATAGTACTCGGTATCGTCTTTCTTCAGCGGGAACGGATCTTGATAATGGAACGGTTTATTCGACATTGATCTCTCACTTGCAACATCAGCTGCGTTAAATTCACACTTACTCAGCATGCCCGGGGCAGGCTGCGGCAAAAAACTGCCCACACCTTACTTATTTTTAATCAGTCGGTTATTGCGCTGAATCGCATAATAACCCCTATATTAGCAAGGTATTACTTCAGGTGGTTTTTTTCCAACCTCATACGATGAGCACTGCGGGTACAGACTCAGCATGCACGCTTTATTATCCCGCAGTTAACACATTGATTACAATCCGTCAGAGACGATCGGCTTATCAATGCGGTGAAAAACCTGCCGGGAGTGAGCGCGGAATTAGTTTTCCGTCTTATTGCCAGCCGGTGCGCCTTTGCTTAAGCTACCCACAATGAATAAAGTAAGAATCCCCATTGCGCTGCAACAGGCGGTAATGCGCTGCCTGCGGGAAAAGCTCCAGCTGGCCCGCCAGCATTTTTCCGTCGAGTTTCCTGAACCCAAAGTCGTTTACCAGCAACGCGGCACCACTGCGGGCACCGCCTGGCTGCAATCCTGGGAAATCAGGCTGAATCCGGTGCTGTTAATGGAAAATCAGCAGCCGTTTATCGACGAAGTGGTGCCGCATGAGCTGGCGCACCTGCTGGTGTTCCGCCAGTTTGGCCGCGTGCCGCCACATGGCCATGAATGGCGCCAGATGATGGAAAACGTCTTGCAGGTGCCCGCCAGCCGCACTCACCAGTTTGAAATCGCCTCGGTGCAGAGCAAAACCTTCCCCTACCTGTGCGGTTGTCAGCAGCATCAGCTCACCGTGCGCCGTCATAATCGGGTGCTGCGCGGTGAAAGCGAATACCGCTGTCGCCAGTGCGGCGACAAGCTGAAATTTTTCGCCGGCGAGCCTGTTTAATCGAGAGAATCACGCGTATCCCCCTATGAATTTCGAGTTACAGCTAGGCGCCCAGCTCGTTCATCCCCAGGAGCTTACTTTAGTAAGTGACTGGGGTGAACGAGTGCAGGTAACAACGCTGTAGCTTGAAAGGCGACGGGGACGTTTGCCACTGTTGTAAACTTCCATTACCCTGCCTGCTTTTCCAATTTCGAGCTGTTTTGGAATATGCTTCGCAAAATTCTGTTTATGGTAGTTTTCATTGCAGGTGCCGCGCACGCCCACGGCATCAATAATTTCTCTCAGGCCAAGACCGCAGCGGCCAAAATCAATCAGGACGCGCCCGGCTCTTTTTACTGCGGATGCCGGATCGACTGGCAGGGTAAAAAAGGCATTCCTGACCTCAACAGCTGCGGCTATCAGGCGCGTAAAAACGTCCAGCGCGCACAGCGCATTGAATGGGAACACGTGGTGCCGGCCTGGCAGTTCGGCCACCAGTTGCAATGCTGGCAACAGGGCGGCCGCAAAAACTGCAATAAAGACGCGACCTACCGCCAGATCGAAACCGATCTGCACAACCTGCAGCCGGCGATCGGGGAAGTGAACGGCGATCGCAATAACTTTATGTACAGCCAGTGGAAAGGCGGTGAAGGCCAGTACGGCCAATGCCCGATGAAAGTGGACTTCAAAAATAAGCAGGCTGAGCCGCCGGCGCGGGCCCGTGGCACTATCGCACGCACCTATTTCTATATGCGCGACCGTTATCAACTGCGGCTTTCGCGCCAGCAAACCCAATTGTTCGAAGTGTGGAACCGCCAATATCCGGTCAGCCAATGGGAATGTCTGCGTGAAGCACGCATCGCCAAGGTTCAGGGCAACCATAACGCCTATATTCAACAGGCTTGCCAGCAACGAAAAGGCTAACCTACTATATACCCGTCGCCTTTCAAGCCGCAGCGTTGTTACCTGCACTCGCTCACCCCAGTCACTTACTTAAGTAAGCTCCTGGGGATGAACGAGCTGGGCGCCTAGCTGCAACTCGAAATTCATAGGGTATAGCCTCTCTCTATCAAGCTGCCTACCCCTTTAGTCAGGATCGAATATTCACATGCGTATACCCCGCATTTATCACCCGCAACCGCTGATCGACAATGCGGAAATCGCGCTGAGCGAAGATGCCGCCAACCACGTCGGGCGCGTGCTGCGTATGAGCGCTGGCCAGACGTTGCAGCTGTTCGACGGCAGCAACCGGGTGTTTAACGCCGAGATCGTTCGGGTTGATAAGAAAAGCGTGCAGGTGCAACTCAGCGCCGGCCAATTGGAAGACCGCGAGTCACCGCTCAATCTGCACCTGGGCCAGGTGATTTCCCGCGGGGAGAAGATGGAGTTCACCATTCAGAAATCCATCGAACTGGGCGTTAACGTCATCACCCCGCTGTTTTCCGAACGCTGCGGCGTCAAGTTGGACGGCGAACGTCTGGCGAAAAAAATTCAGCAATGGCAGAAAATCGCCGTCGCCGCCTGTGAACAATGCGGCCGCAACCGCATTCCGGAAATTCGCGAGGCCATGCAGTTGGAAGCCTGGTGCGCCGAGCAGGACGGCAGTCTGAAGCTTAACCTGCACCCGCGCGCCAGCCACAGCATCAATACCCTGCCGCTGCCGGTGGACCATGTCCGCCTGCTGATTGGGCCGGAAGGCGGGTTATCCGCCGACGAAATTGCGATGACCACTGGCTACGGATTTACTGATATCCTGCTGGGGCCACGCGTTCTGCGTACAGAAACTACAGCGCTCACCGCAATTACCGCTTTGCAGGTACGTTTCGGCGATCTGGGTTAAAGGAGAGAAAATGATTAAGCTCGGCATCGTGATGGACCCTATCGCCTCCATCAATATCAAGAAAGACACCAGCTTCGCCATGCTGCTCGAAGCGCAGCGCCGTGGCTGGGAACTGCACTACATAGAGATGAACGATCTCTATCTGCACGCCGGTGATGGGCGCGCACGCACCCGCTTGCTAAGCGTGAAAGAAGATAAAGAAAGCTGGTTCAGCTTCGGAGCCGAGCAGGATCTGGCGCTGCAGGATCTGGACGTGATCCTGATGCGCAAGGATCCGCCATTCGATACCGAATACATCTACGCGACGTATATTCTGGAGCGCGCAGAGGTAAAAGGCACGCTGGTGGTCAACAAACCTCAGAGCCTGCGTGACTGCAACGAGAAGCTGTTCACCGCCTGGTTCCCGGAGCTGACGCCGGACACCCTGGTCAGCCGCAGCGCAGCCCACATCCGCAAATTCCACCAGCAGCACGGCGACATCATCCTCAAACCGCTGGACGGCATGGGCGGCGCGTCCATCTTCCGCGTGAAGCAGGACGATCCTAACCTGTCGGTGATTATCGAGACCTTAACCGAGCACGGCAGCCGTTTCTGCATGGCGCAAAACTTCTTGCCGGCGATCAAGGAAGGCGATAAGCGCATTCTGGTGGTTGACGGCGAACCTGTGCCGTACTGCCTGGCGCGCATTCCGGCGCAGGGGGAAACCCGTGGTAATCTGGCGGCCGGTGGCCGTGGCGAACCGCGCCCTCTGAGCGAAAGCGACTGGAAAATTGCCCGCGCAGTGGCTCCGACGCTGAAAGAGAAAGGCCTGATCTTCGTTGGCCTGGACGTGATCGGCGATCGTCTGACCGAGATCAACGTCACCAGCCCAACTTGTGCGCGCGAAATCGAAGCGGCTTTCCCGGTTTCCATCACCGGTATGCTGATGGACGCGATCGAAAAGCGCCTGGCAGCGAAGTAATCCGCCATGCGGGCGGCGCTGTCGCCCGCAATCCTGACCTTTCGGAGCGCCGCTGCGGCTTGAAAGGCGACGGGTATAGCCGCATACTGGCGGCTGTTTAACTTCTCACCACTCAATTACCTTAAATAACGCCATGAATTTACAGCACCATTTTCTTATCGCCATGCCATCTCTTCAGGATCCTCGCTTCAAACGCTCGGTGATTTACGTCTGCGAGCACAATGAAGAAGGCGCCATGGGCCTGGTGATCAACAAGCCGGTGGAACAGTTCACGGTGGAAACGGTGTTGAGCAAGCTGAAGATCATGCCGCCCGCTCGCAATCCGGCCATCAGCCTGGATAGGCCGATATTCGCCGGCGGCCCATTGGCGGACGATCGCGGGTTTATCCTGCATACGCCGCGCAGTGGCTTTGGCTCCAGCATCCAGATTTCGCCGGATACCATGATCACCACCTCAAAAGACGTGTTGGAAACGCTGGGCACCCCGGAGCAGCCGGATGACGTGCTGGTGGCGCTCGGCTATGCCGGCTGGGAAAAAGGCCAGTTGGAACAGGAAGTGCTGGAAAATGCCTGGCTCACCATCGAAGCCGATACCGACATTCTGTTCCATACGCCGATCGCCAGCCGCTGGCGCGAGGCCGCCAACCTTCTTGGCATTGATATCCGCAGCATTGCCAACCACGCAGGACACGCCTGATGACCAACCGCACCATTATCGCCTTCGACTTCGGCACCAAAAGCATCGGCGCGGCCATAGGTCAGGAACTCACCGGCAGCGCCCGCGCCTTGGCGGCGTTCAAAGCGCAGGACGGCTCACCGGACTGGCAAAAGATCGAAAAGCTGCTGAAAGAGTGGCAACCGGATCTGGTGGTGGTCGGCCTGCCGTTGAATATGGATGGCACCGAGCAGTTGGTGACCGACCAGGCACGCAAATTCGCCAACCGTCTGCATGGCCGCTTTGGCGTGCAGGTCGCGCTGCATGACGAACGCCTCAGCACCGTCGAAGCGCGCGCCAATCTGTTCGATCGCGGCGGTTTCCGCGCTCTGGACAAAGGCAGCGTAGACTCCGCCTCCGCAGTCGTGATTCTGGAAAGCTGGTTCGAACGGCAACGGGGTTAACCGGCCCGTCACGCCCCTTCTTCTCCACCCAGCAAACCGGCGTCGATCCGCTGCTGTAACCCCTGTTCGAAAGTCTGCATGCCGGACTGCGCGCCGGTTTGCAGCACGCTGGAGAGCTGATGGGTTTTGCCTTCGCGGATCATGCTGCTGACCGCCGCCGTCGCCGTCAGCACCTCAAAGATTGCCACCCGCCCACCACCAGGCCTGCTTAGCAGCTTTTGCGCAATCACTGCCTGCAGGCTGGCAGCCAGCTGTGCACGCACATAAGGCTTTTCTTCCGCCGGGAAAACGTCTACCAAACGATCCACCGCCTGCGGCGCGCTGCGGGTATGCAGCGTCGCCAGCACCAAATGGCCGGTTTCCGCCGCAGTGAGCGCCAGACGGATGGTGGTGGTGTCACGCAGTTCTCCCAACAGGATCACATCCGGATCTTCACGCAGCGCGGCGCGTAGCGCTTCGTCAAAACTGTGGCTGTCACGGCCCAGTTCACGCTGTTGAATCAACGACTTCCGGCTGCGGTGCATAAATTCGATCGGGTCTTCCAGCGTGATGACATGCCGACGTTGATGCTGATTGATGTCGTCAATCATCGCCGCCAGCGTGGTGGATTTACCGCTGCCGGTCGCGCCGGTGACCAATATCAGGCCATCCTCACGCCGCAGCAGCGCGGGGACAATGGCCGGCGCCGCTAACGTCGCCAGCGTCGGGCAGTGGCCGGCAATCAACCGCAGCGCGATGGATATCCCCAGGCTTTGCAAAAAGAAATTGGCGCGCAGCCGGATATCGCCCGCCAGCATCAACGCCAGATCGAGCTGCCCATGCTGCTGCAAATGTTGCCGTTGCGGTGGTTGCAGCAGCGCGCCGCACAGCTGGTGCATTCGCTCCTGAGTCAGTATTTCCGCCCTTTCCAGCGGTTGCAGTTCACCATCAATGCGCAACATGGGCTGATGGCCCGCACAAAGGTGCAGATCGGAAGCATTATGCTTTACACTAAGGGCCACGAATTCGTCGATATCCATATCAATCTCCTGGGTCAATAATGAGCACTATCCAACAGAATCTGCAGGATGTCAGAAGCCGCATCGCGACAGCCGCTCAAGGTTGCGCACGCGCTCCAGAAGAAATCACTCTGCTTGCAGTCAGCAAAACCAAACCTGTGGCGGCGATCGCAGAAGCCATCGCCGCCGGCCAGCGTGCCTTTGGCGAGAATTACGTACAGGAAGGCGTGGATAAAGTTCAGCATTTCGCCACTCAGCCGGAAGGCGCAACGCTGGATTGGCACTTTATCGGCCCGTTGCAATCCAATAAAAGCCGGCTGGTGGCGGAGCACTTCGCCTGGTGCCACACGGTGGATCGGCTGCGCATCGCCCAGCGGCTCAGCGATCAACGCCCGGCAGGCATGCCGCCGCTTAACGTTCTGATCCAAATTAATATCAGCGATGAACAGAGTAAATCTGGCATTGTACTGGCTGAATTACCGGCGCTGGCGGAGGCGGTAGCCGCGCTGCCGAACGTTACGCTGCGCGGGCTGATGGCGATTCCCGCTCCGGAAGAAGACTACCAGCGCCAGTTGGCGGTGTTCGGCCAGATGAACGACGCCTTCCTGGCCCTGCAACAGCGCTATCCGCAGGTGGATACCCTGTCGATGGGCATGACGGATGATATGGCGGCGGCGATCGCCGCAGGCAGCACCCTGGTGCGCATCGGCACCGCAATTTTTGGCGCTCGTGATTATTCACCGAATTAACATACCCTATGGTTTTCAAGTTGCAGCTAGGCGCCCAGCTCGCTCATCCCCAGGCGCTTACTTGAGTAAGTAACTGGGGTGAGCGAGTGCAGGTAACAACGCTGCAGCTTGAAAGACGACGGGTATACACATATAACGAGGAATTTTGATGCTACACCGTAAGATTACCTTTATTGGCGCCGGCAACATGGCGCGCGCGATTATCGCCGGCCTGGTGGCAGGCGGATACCCGGCTAAATTCATCAGCGTCTGTGCGCCTTCGGCTAAAAACCGCGATGCGCTGGCGGCGGACTACGGCATCGTCAGCAGCAGCGACAACCTGGCCTGCACGCGCGAGGCCGAGGTTGTGGTGTTGGCGGTAAAACCGCAGATGATGGCCGACGTCTGTCAGCCGCTGCAACAGGTCGATTTCTCCGGCAAGCTGGTGCTGTCGATCGCCGCCGGCATTCAGGTCAGCCGTTTTTACCAACTGTTGAGCGACAAGCTGAGCATCGTGCGCATTATGCCCAATACCCCGTCTCTGGTTGGCAAAGGCATGAGCGGCCTGTACGCGCCGCAACAGGTCAGCCAGCAGGATCGCGACTACACCGGCGATTTGATGGCCTCCGTCGGCAAGGTTTGCTGGGTGGATGACGAAAACGGCATCAACGGCGTCATCGCCGCCGCAGGCAGCGCACCGGCCTACTTCTTCCTGTTTATGGAAGCCATGCAGCAAGAAGCCGAGCGCATGGGCTTCGACAGCCAAACCGCGCGCGAGCTGGTGCAACAGGCCGCTTCCGGCGCCGCCGCGTTGGTGGAAGCCAACCCGGACACGCCATTATCGACCCTGCGCGAGCAGGTCACCTCCAAAGGTGGCACCACCGCCGAAGCGCTGCGGGTGTTCAACGAGCAGCAACTGCCGGAGACGGTGGCCAAAGCCATGCGCGCGGCGGTTTCCCGTGCGCAGGAAATGGAAAAATCATTTTAAATAACCGAGAGTTAAGGAGAAGGACCCTTTCATGCTAACGCTGACTTTTTTGGTCAAAACCGTTATTGATCTTTACGTTATGGTGCTGCTGCTACGCATTTGGATGCAGTGGACGCGTACCGACTTTTATAACCCGTTCGCCCAGTTCGTGGTGAAGATCACCCAACCGGTGGTCGGCCCGCTGCGTCGCATCATCCCGTCGCTGGGGCCTGTCGACAGCGCTTCGCTGTTGCTGGCGTTCCTGCTGATGACGATCAAGTACCCGCTGCTGCTGCTGATTCAGGGCGGCGCAATGTCGCTCAGCCCGTATAACCTGCTGTTTGGCCTGATTTCGCTGGTCAAGTCAGCGGGTTATCTGATCTTCTGGGTGATGATTATCCGTGCCCTGATGAGCTGGATAAGCCAGGGCCGCAGCCCGATTGACTATGTGATGTATCAGTTGACTGAACCCCTGATGGCCCCGATCCGCCGCATTCTTCCCGCCATGGGCGGCATCGATTTTTCAGCGATGGTGGTGATCCTGATCCTGTATCTGATCAACTACCTGGGTATGGATCTGTTCGGTGAGATCTGGTTCCTGCTGTGAGTGCAGTCACCCCCGTGCTGGACGGGCTGGCGATCAGGCTATATATTCAGCCGAAAGCCAGCCGCGACCAGATTATCGGTTTGCATGGCGACGAACTTAAAGTCGCCATTACCGCCCCGCCGGTTGACGGCCAGGCCAACGCCCATCTGATCAAGTTTATCGCCAAGCAGTTTAAAGTGGCGAAAAGCAACGTCACTATCGAGAAAGGCGAACTGGGGCGGCATAAACAGTTACGCATCGTTAATCCGCAACAAATCCCCGCCGTGGTCGCGGCGCTTATCGAATAATGTTCAAGGTAGTCATCATGCAAAAAGTCGTTCTTGCCACCGGTAACCCGGGAAAAGTGCGTGAACTCGCCGACCTGCTGGCCGATTTCGGTCTGAACGTGGTCGCACAAACCGAGCTGGGCGTGGATTCCGCCGAGGAAACCGGCCTGACGTTTATCGAAAACGCCATCCTGAAAGCCCGTCACGCGGCGCAAATCACCGGCCTGCCGGCGATCGCCGATGACTCCGGCCTTGCGGTGGACGCCCTGGGCGGCGCGCCTGGCATCTACTCTGCACGCTACGCCGGCGTAGACGCCTCTGACCAGCAAAACCTCGACAAGCTGCTGGTAGCGCTGAAAGACGTGCCGCAAGGCAGCCGCGGCGCGCAGTTCCATTGCGTGCTGGTGTATATGCGCCATGCAGAAGACCCGACGCCGCTGGTGTTCCACGGCTGCTGGGCGGGTGAAATCGCTTTTGAATCCGCCGGTGCCGGTGGTTTCGGTTACGATCCTGTCTTCTACGTCCCGGAGTTGGGCCGCACCGCCGCCGAACTGAGCCGCGACGAGAAGAGCGCGGTGTCACATCGCGGTAAGGCGCTGAAGCTGATGCTGGAAGCCATGCGCAATGCTTAAGTTGCCCCCGCTGAGTTTGTACATTCACATCCCGTGGTGCGTGCAGAAGTGCCCGTACTGCGACTTCAACTCGCATGCGTTGAAGGGGGAAGTGCCGCATCAGGAATACGTCGATCATCTGCTGGCCGATCTGGATGCCGATCTGCCGCTGGTAGACGGCCGGGAGATCAGCACCATTTTTATCGGCGGCGGTACCCCCAGCCTGCTGAGCGCCGAGGCGATGCAATCGCTGCTCGATGGCGTGCGGGCGCGTATTCGCGTCGCCGATGACGCGGAGATCACCATGGAAGCCAACCCCGGTACCGTGGAGGCCGATCGCTTCAGCGGCTACCAGCGCGCCGGTGTGAACCGCATCTCGATCGGCGTGCAAAGCTTCAGCGCGGAGAAGTTAACTCGTCTGGGGCGCATTCACGGCCCGGAAGAGGCCAAGCGTGCGGCACACCTGGCCACCGATCTCGGCCTGCGCAGCTTTAACCTCGATCTGATGCACGGCTTGCCGGACCAGTCGCTGGAAGAGGCGCTGGACGATCTGCGCCAGGCGATCGCTCTGAACCCGCCGCACCTGTCGTGGTACCAACTAACCATCGAGCCAAACACCCTGTTCAGCTCGCGGCCGCCGGTGCTGCCGGACGACGATGCGCTGTGGGACATCTTCGAACGCGGCCACCAATTGCTGAGCGCCGCCGGCTACCAGCAGTATGAAACCTCGGCCTACGCCAAACCGGGCTACCAATGCCAGCACAACCTCAACTACTGGCGCTTCGGCGACTATCTGGGGATTGGCTGCGGCGCGCATGGCAAGCTGACCTTCAGCGACGGCCGCATTCTGCGCACCGCGAAAACCAAGCATCCGCGCGGTTTTATGCAGGGCAAGTACATGGACAAACAGCATGAGGTGACGACGGCAGATCGGCCGTTCGAGTTCTTTATGAACCGCTTCCGCCTGCTGGAAGCCGCGCCACGCGTCGATTTCGCCAACTACACCGGGCTGGACGAAAGCGTTATTCGCCCGCAGTTGGATGAGGCGCTGGAGAAAGGTTATCTGGAAGAAACGACGGAATACTGGCAGATCACCGAAAAAGGCAAACTGTTCCTTAACTCGCTGCTGGAGCTGTTCCTGGCGGATGAATAAACAAAAAGCGCTGAATTATCAGCGCTTTTTTATTAAGTCAACGGACCTGTGTCTCAGGCCGCCTGATGGGGGCGATGTGTCACATCGCCACGCCCCTTTAGCAAACCTTCAACGGAAATATCTTCATCCAACGCATCCCAATGGATCCCACAAGCACTCAGCTCATAGCAAGCACGTTGTTCATCCGTTGCATTCAGCAACCGGGGGAACCATGTTAGCGGAACACCAATAATTCTGGCATCGCTCAGCTCCACCCACATTGTCACCTCATCAAAGCTGACAGCTTTAGCTGAAATACTCATTCCAGGCCTCCAAAAACAGCGACTGGTGATCTTCAATAATTCCAGCTAACTCTTTTAATACTCTGGAATTAAACCCATCATTGCGTGCCAGTTGCACAACCGGCGTCAACCAGAACTTGGCTTCCGTCCCCGTGTCTCTGAAATGAATATGAGCAGGTTCTAACGGATCGCCTTCATTTGAGTAAAAGAAAAACTTATACCCTTTAAAACGAAATATCACTGGCATCAATGCAAAATCCTTTTGGCAATTGATTATAGTTTAGCCAGTCTGTCAGATAGTCGTCAGCAGGTCAAAAAACGCTCCGATAGCGATAAAGCTAATGTTACTTCAACGCGTTAAGCAGGTCTTTACGCTGGGTTTCCAGGCCGGTAACGCGGTTGCAGACGTCGTGACCAAAGTTCTGGAAATCCTGCTCCTGGTTGTTCCATTCGTTCTGAATCGCCTTCTGCAGGCCACCCAGATTGCCCATAATCGCCTGCAACGGGTTACCGCCGCTGCTGGTGGCCTGCTTGACGCCCATCTCGTTCAGGCTGTCTTGCAGCACGCCGCCCATGCTTTGCTGCACGAGATTGCGGCCATCCTGCTCAACCTGGTCGATCGCCTTGTGGTGGAAGGCCAGGCCGTCGCTGCGGTGTTCGATAATGCGGTTCATCTGCTGCTTAAGTTGGTCGTTCAGCGTGGTCAGGCGGTTGCGCACATTGCTGTCGCTCCCCAGCTCCTTCACGATCACCTTGTCCAGCGCCACCCGAGCTTTTTCCAGATGCTGCTGCGCGCCCTTGTCGATCCACGGCAGTTCTTTGCGTAGCGCACTCTGGTAACTGAAAGCTTTCTGGCGCTGGCTGTCGTTAAGGCTCAGCGCCTGGCCGTTACGGGTGACATCGCCATCCGCCGAAATCTGCAGATTGCCGCTGGCGCCAGTCACCTGCACGTTTTGCGGGCTGATAACCACGTCGTCCTGGGGTTTAACGCTGCACTGATATTCGGCATGCGCCTGTGAAGCGGTCAACAGCAGTAAGGCTAACCCGGTTTTCTTTAACATATTTTCTCCTGACTCCCTTCCGTGGTGGGATTAAAAAATCGAACGGCTAATCCGTTGAGACAACAGTTCCAGCGCCGCAGTTCCCGCCAGGGAGTTACCGGATGCATCCAGCTCCGGCGACCAGACGGCGATCGACAACTCATCGGGCACGATAGCGACAATGCCGCCGCCCACGCCGGATTTGCCCGGCATGCCCACTCGATAAGCAAACTCCCCCGCGCCGTCGTACATGCCGCTGGTCATCATCAGCGCATTGATCTGGCGGGCTTGCAGCGGGCTTATCACTTCGCGCCCACTAAGGTCACGCCCGTGATTGGCCAGGTAGGCAAAGCTGCGCGCCAGCTCCACGCAGCTCATGCGCAGCGCACAGTAGTGGAAATAGGTTTGCAAAACGGTGAGCACGTCGTTTTCGAAGTTGCCGAACGACTTCATCAGATAGGCTATCGCCGCGTTGCGATCGGAGTGTTCGAACTCGGAGCGCGCCACGCGGGAATCATAGGCCAGATCGTCTACGCCGGTCAGTTGCCGCACCACTTCCAGCATCCGCTGTTTAGGGGCGCTGAGCCGGGTTTGCAGCATGTCGCACACCACCAGCGCGCCGGGATTGATAAACGGATTGCGCGGCTTGCCCTGTTCCATTTCCAGCTGCAGCAACGAGTTGAACGGCAGGCCGGAAGGCTCTTTACCGACCCGTTGCCAGATCTCGTGTTCCTGGTAGCGCGTCAGCGCCAGCGTCAGGCTCAGCACTTTGGAAATGGACTGAATAGAGAAACGCTCCGTGGCATCCCCAGCCTGGAACATCTCGCCGTCGACGGTGCAAACGGCGATCGCCAGACGGTCGGCGGCTACTTCCGCCAGCGCCGGTATATAGTCCGCCACTTTCCCTTTACCAATCAGCGGGCGCACCTGTTGCAGGATGTCATCCAGCAACGCGTTATCCAATGTCGTTACCACCTCGGTCACACTCCGGACAAAACAAAGGTGCCGTAAAGGCACCTGAGAATGCTGAAAAAGTTCTCTGTAGTTAAAAGCAGCGCTATGAGTGCCAATAAAAACAAAGAATCAGATTTTCTGTTTTACCCCAACCCAGCGAAAACCACGTTTTTCGGCGGGTTGTCCACAGTCTAAGGTGCCGTAAAGGCACCTTAAATCAATGAACAGCACGGCGCGATGCCGCACTCATCAGGCTGAGAAAATCAATCCCACCAGATATCGAACAGATCGCTGACCTTAACGTCAGACAGCTTGCGCGCTTCCAGCCATTTTTTGACCAGTTCACGCTGTTCGTCGGTGCAATGCCCGATGGTTTGCAGGCAGATTAACCCTTCCCACTGCAGATAGCCGCTTCCGTCAAACGCCAGGCCATTCGGCTCAATCACTTCGTCGATGAAAGCGTCCAGCGTGTTGTCGATATCCTCAACCGCGGTGCCTTCGGCAAAGCGCCATGCTACGGAGAAACCCAGCTCCTGAAACTCTTCAATGTGTAACTTTTTACGTAAACGACGACTGCGGTTCTTAGCCATTATTCTTTCCTCTCAAACATCAAATCCCAAACGCCATGTCCCAGACGCTGGCCGCGTAATTCAAATTTTGTCAGCGGGCGTGAATCCGGACGCGGCACGTAATCATTATCGCTGGAAAGATTACGGTAGCCTGAGATCCCGTTCATAACCTCTAACATATGTTCTGCATAAGGTTGCCAGTCGGTGGCCATATGGAATACGCCGCCGACTTTCAGTTTGCGTCGCACCAGTTCAACAAACGGCGTCTGTACGATGCGGCGTTTGTTGTGGCGCGCTTTGTGCCACGGATCGGGGAAAAACAGCTGCACCATGTCCAGCGACCCGTCCGGGATCATATTCTCCAGCACCTCAACCGCATCGTGACACATCACGCGCAGGTTGCTCAATTCCGCTTCAGTGGCGTCAGCCAGGCAAGCGCCCACGCCCGGCGAATGCACCTCAATCCCCAGGAAGTTCTGCTGTGGATTGTTGCTCGCCATGGTCACCAGCGAGGCGCCCATGCCAAAACCGATCTCCAGCACGGTCGGCGCGTCGCGCCCGAACAGTGCGGCGATATCGACAGGTTCAGCCTGATACTCCACGCCCATCACCGGCCAATAGTTGTCCAGCGCGTGCTGCTGGCCTTTGGTCAACCGCCCCTGGCGGCGGACAAAACTGCGGATACGGCGCATCGCGCGGCCGTTCTCATCAAATTCCGGGGAGATGACGTCATTAATCATAGTGCTTTCTGTCTGTTTGGCTGCCAATTAGGGAAACGCGCATTATGCAAAGATACCTTGGTTTAGCAAGTGTTCATCTTGATACCTGCCGTGCGACGTCGGAAAGTTCCGGTTTACAGCAACATGACTCTATGCTGCAATCTCGCTTCATTTTCTGCCGGATATCGAATCTGCTTATGATGCAAGCACAACAGTTCGCACAGGTAGTGCTTGACTGGTACCAGCGTTACGGCCGTAAAACCCTGCCGTGGCAGCTTGATAAGACCGCCTATCAAGTATGGCTCTCCGAGGTCATGTTGCAACAAACTCAGGTTGCCACCGTTATTCCTTACTTTCAGCGTTTTATGGCGCGCTTTCCCAACGTACGCGCCTTGGCAGAAGCGCCGCTGGACGAAGTGCTGCACCTGTGGACCGGCCTGGGCTACTACGCTCGCGCGCGCAACCTGCATAAGGCGGCGCAGACCATTGTCGCACAGCACGGCGGCGAGTTCCCGACAACCTTTGAAGAAATCGCCGCTTTGCCCGGCATCGGCCGCTCAACCGCCGGTGCGGTGCTGTCGCTGGCGCTCGGTCAACACTATCCGATCCTCGACGGCAACGTGAAGCGCGTGCTGGCCCGCTGCTATGCGGTTGAGGGCTGGCCGGGCAAGAAAGACGTAGAGAACCGCCTGTGGCGGATCAGTGAAGACGTCACCCCGGCCAAGGGTGTCGGCCAGTTCAATCAGGCGATGATGGATCTGGGGGCGATGGTCTGCACTCGCTCCAAACCCAAATGCGAGCTGTGCCCCCTGAATACCGGCTGCATCGCTTACGCTAACCACAGTTGGGCAAAATACCCCGGCAAAAAACCGAAGCAGACGCTGCCGGAAAAAACCGCCTACTTCTTATTGCTGCAAAACGGCGAGCGGGCCTGGCTGGAACAACGCCCGGCCGTAGGGCTGTGGGGTGGGCTGTTTTGCTTCCCGCAGTTCAGCGAACGCGAAGAGATGGAACTCTGGCTGCAACAGCGCGGTCTGAAAGGCAATCGCCTGGAGCAGTTGACCGCATTTCGCCATACTTTCAGCCATTTTCATCTCGATATCGTGCCAATGTGGCTGGAAATGAACGATGCTGGCGGCAGTATGGATGAGGGGGTCGGTCTCTGGTATAACCTGGCGCAACCGCCCGCCGTCGGGCTGGCAGCGCCGGTTGACCGCCTGTTACAACAGTTGGCAAAACACTCCCCGCTCCAACAGGGTTTATTTGGCGCTAGCGCCATTGATGAGGAATTAGCATGAGCAGAACCATTTTTTGTACCTTCTTGCAGCGCGATGCCGAAGGGCAGGACTTCCAACTTTATCCAGGGGACATCGGCAAACGCATCTATAACGAGATCTCGAAAGAGGCCTGGGCCGAATGGATGAAAAAACAGACCATGCTGATCAACGAGAAAAAGCTGAACATGATGAATGTGGATGACCGCAAACTGCTGGAAGCCGAAATGGTCAAATTCCTGTTCGAAGGGCACGACGTCCATATCGAAGGCTATACGCCACCGAGCGAATAATGCTGTTGGGGCCAGGCGCTGGCCCTTCCAAAACTTCTCGTATACGGCTTTAAGATGAAGAAAATTTTAGCTTTGCTAGTAATAGCGCCATTGCTGATTTCCTGTTCCGGCAAGAAAACCGACGAAGTCAACGAAGCCTGGGTCAAAGACACTAACGGCTTCGAGATCCTGATGGGCCAATTTGCCCACAACATCGAGAATATCTGGGGTCTGAACGAGGTTCTGATCGCCGGGCCAAAAGATTACGTTAAATATACCGATCAGTATGAAACTCGTAGCCACATCAACTTTGATTCTGGCGCGATTACCATTGAAACCATCGCCACCACCGATCCTGCCGCGCACCTGCGCCAGGCTATCATCAGCACCCTGCTGATGGGGGACGATCCGGGTTCAATCGATCTCTATTCCGACGTCAACGATATCCAGATCAGTAAAGAGCCGTTCCTGTACGGCCAGGTGCTGGATAACAAAGGCGCGCCGATCCGTTGGGAATGGCGTGCGGCGCACTTTGCCGACTATCTGCTGCAAACCAAGCTGCAAAAACGCACCTCCGGCCTGCACGTGATTTACTCGGTCACCATTCAGCTGGTGCCAAACCACCTGGATCAGCGTGCGCACAAATACCTGCCGATGGTACGCAAGGCGTCGGAGAAATACGGCGTGGAAGAGTCGCTGATCCTGGCGATCATGCAAACCGAATCCAGCTTTAACCCGTATGCGGTAAGCGGTTCGGATGCGCTCGGCCTGATGCAGGTTGTGCAGCATACCGCCGGTAAAGACGTGTTCCAGATGCGCGGGAAATGGGGCACGCCAAGCCGCAGTTACCTGTTCGATCCGGAGAACAACATCGACACCGGTACCGCATATCTGGCAATCCTGCAAAACAACTATCTGGGCGGCATTCAGAACCCGACCTCGCGCCGCTATGCGGTGATCACCGCCTATAACGGCGGCGCAGGCAGCGTGTTGCGGGTGTTCTCCAGCGACAGAACCCGTGCGGTGAGTATCATCAACGGCATGCAGCCGGGTGACATTTACCAGACGCTGACCACCAAACACCCGGCCAGCGAGTCACGCCGTTATCTGGTGAAGGTGAACAACGCGCAGAAGAGTTATCGCAGGAAGTAATACGCTCCAGGCGGAAAATAATCAGGGCCGGCATAAAAACCGGCCCTTTTTTCGGCTTATCGCTGCAGATACGGCGTTTAAATCACGTACAGATCGAGGTATTCATGCACCGGCATCTGCTCTAAACGCCGCCGATCCAAAGAGATAGCCAAAATCCGCTGCTGCTGCCGGAGCGGGAACTGGCGCCCCAGGTTAGTGGTGAATTTTTCAATCAGCAAAGGGATACCGTCCTGGCGACGGCGGGCGTGCCCGATCGGGTATTGCACCTCCACCTCCTCGAAGCGGCTGCCGTCGCTAAATTCCAACGTAATGGCGTTAGCGATAGAACGCTTCTCGGGATCGTGGTAGTCGGCGGTAAAAGCGGGATCTTCCACACACCCGATCTTGGCGCGCAAGCTGTCGATGCGTTGATCCTGCGCCACATTGTCTTCGTAATCGGCGGCGTGCAGGCGCCCGAACAGCAGCGCGATAGCCACCATATACTGAATGCAGTGATCGCGATCCGCCGGGTTATCAAGCGGCCCCTGCTTATCGATAATGCGGATGCAGGCTTCATGAGTGCGAATGCTCACTTTGCTGATATCCGCTGCGCTTTTGCCTGCCGCCAACATCCGTTGATGCAGCGTCATGGCGGCTTCTACCGCCGTCTGGGCATGGAACTCCGCCGGGAAAGCGATCTTGAACAGCACGTTTTCCATCACGTAAGAGCCATAGGGGCGCTGAAAGCGCAGCGGTTCGCCGTTGAACAGCACGTCGCAAAATCCCCAGGTCTTGGCGCTGAGCGCCGAGGGATAACCCATCTCACCCGTTTGCGCCATCAGTGCCAGCCGCACTGCGCGTGAGGTGGCGTCGCCGGCGGCCCAGGACTTGCGCGTGCCGGTATTGGGTGAATGGCGGTAGGTACGCAGCGCCTGGCCATCCACCCAGGCCAGCGAGACGGCGTTGAGGATTTCGTCGCGGGACAACCCCAACATCTCTGCCACCACCGCCGTGGAAGCGACTTTCACCAGCAAAACATGATCCAGGCCGACGCGGTTAAAGGAGTTCTCCAGCGCAATGCAGCCCTGAATTTCATGGGCCTTGATCATGCCGCCCAGTACTTGCCCGATAGTCAGAGGCTCTTTCCCACCGGCCACCGCATTGCGCGATAGCCAGTCCGCCACCGCCAGGATCCCGCCCAGATTATCCGAAGGGTGCCCCCACTCAGCCGCCAGCCAGGTATCGTTAAAATCGAGCCAGCGGATCATGGTGCCAATATTGAAGGCCGCCTGCACCGGATCGAGCTGAAACTGGGTCCCCGGAACGCGTGCGCCGTGGGGCACCTGGGTACCCGGCACTATTGGCCCAAGCAGCTTCCTGCAGGCCGGATATTGCAGCGCTTCCAGGCCGCATCCCAGCGTATCGAGAAAGCAATAGTGCGCGGTTTCATATGCCAGTGCAGATGAAATCTCAAAATTCATAACATAATCAACAATATCGACCATTTCACGATCGAAATCCGGACGGATATTGAGCACGGAGGCGGACATAAGGCTATCTTCCTGTTTTATGATTATTGGCAAATGCGGCGCCATGCGGCCGCCGGTTTATTGACGCTGATCGAGGGGCACAAAAGCGCGTTCCTCCGGGCCGATATAGGCCGCCGCGGGCCGGATAATCTTGTTGTCGAGGCGCTGCTCAATAATATGCGCCGACCAACCGGTAACGCGGGCGATGACAAACAGCGGCGTGAACATTTCAGCGGGCACGCCCATCATGTTGTAAGAGACCGCCGAGAACCAATCGAGGTTAGGGAACATTTTTTTGGTTTCCCACAGCACGCTCTCCAATCGGTCGGCGATATTGAACAGCTTCGACTGCCCCGCCTCCTGCGACAACTGATGTGCAATGCGTTTGATGACCTGATGGCGGGGATCGGCGAGGGTATACACCGGGTGGCCAAAACCGATGATCACCTCTTTGTTTTCGATGCGTCTGCGGATGTCGGTCTCCGCCTCTTCCGGCGTTTCATAACGCTGCTGGATTTCCAGAGAGACTTCATTGGCACCGCCGTGTTTAGGGCCACGCAGCGCGCCAATGGCGCCGGCAATCGCCGAATAAATGTCCGAACCTGTACCGGCAATGACCCGGCCAGTAAAGGTAGAAGCGTTGAACTCATGTTCGGCGTAGAGCACCAGCGAGGCGTGCATCGCCTTTTCCCAGCTTTCCGTGGGCTTGGCGCCATGCAGCAAATGGAGGAAATGGCCGCCAATCGAGTCGTCATCCGTTTCCGTCTCAATGCGTTTGCCGTTGTGGCTATAGTGATACCAGTACAGCAGCATGGAACCGAGCGAGGCCAGGAGTTTGTCGGCAATATCGCGGGCGCCCGGGGTGCCATGCGCATCTTTCTCCGGCAAAACGCAGCCCAATGCGGAGACACCGGTACGCATGACGTCCATCGGATGCGAGGCGGCGGGCAGCGCTTCCAGCACCGTTTTAACGTTCATCGGCACGTCACGCAGCGCTTTTAGCTTGACCTTATAAGCGTCCAGCTCGTGCCGGGTGGGCAATTTGCCGTGGATCAGCAAATAAGCCACCTCTTCAAATTCACAATAATGCGCCAGCTCGAGAATGTCATAACCGCGGTAGTGCAAATCGTTGCCGTTTCTGCCCACGGTACACAGCGCGGTATTGCCCGCGACCACGCCAGATAAGGCAACGGATTTTTTCGGTTTATTGCCTGACGGTGTCTGTTGGGGCGTTGTCTCTGTCATGTCAGCCTCTCTGTGATATTGGCGAAGAAAACCTTATTCGCCGCGTTCGCGGGCAAATAAGGCATCCAATTTCTCTTCGAACTGGTAGTAACCAATGCTCTCGTAAAGCTCGTGACGAGTTTGCATTTGGTCGATGACGTTTTTTTGCGTGCCTTCCCGGCGCAGAACCCGATAAACATTTTCCGCCGCACGATTCATGGCGCGGAATGCAGATAAAGGATAGAGCGCCATCGCAACATGCGCGCTTTTCAATTCTTCAGTAGTAAACAGCGGCGTCGCGCCGAACTCGGTGATATTGGCCAAAATGGGCACCTGCACCGCGCCGGCGAATCGACGGTAGATCTCCAGCTCGGTCACCGCCTCGGGAAACAGCATATCCGCCCCGGCTTCGATATAGGCCCGGGCGCGATCGAGCGCCGCCTCAATCCCTTCCACGGCCAGCGCATCGGTGCGCGCCATGATGGCAAAATTGGGATCGGTGCGGGCATCCACCGCCGCCTTGATGCGATCGACCATCTCCGCCGTAGAAACAATGGCCTTATTTGGCCGGTGCCCGCAACGCTTGGCGCCAACCTGATCTTCGATATGCAGCGCCGCCGCGCCGGCCTTGCCGATAGCCTTCACGGTGCGCGCCACGTTGAAGGCCGAAGCGCCGAATCCAATGTCCGCGTCAACCAACAGCGGCAACGGGCAAACGTCGGTTATCCGCCGCACATCGGTCAGCACATCATCAAGCGTGGAGATGCCTAAATCGGGCAGCCCCAGCGAGCCGGCCGCCACTCCGCCGCCGGAAAGATAGATGGCTTGAAAACCGGCGCGTTGCGCCAGCAGCGCATGGTTTGCATTGATGGTCCCGACAATTTGCAACGGGCTTTCTTTACTTAATGCGGCACGAAAGGCCTGGCCCGGAGAGAGGGATGTCATAGGCTTATCCTCTTGCAGACAGCTGTGATTTTCAGGTGTCGGCAATAAAGCAAGGGACGTACCAACCTTGGCTTAAAATCGACGTTCTAAAAAAACAATGTTAATCAATCAGATAATAAAACCTCTTCGCTGAGCCAGGCCGCCATTTCAAAAAATGCGCCCCGGTTAACGTTTCATGAAACGTTTCACACCCTTGGCTTGAAACATGCGTGAAACGCGCCTACAACAATAGCTATGTTTCCGCATGCGTACTGATCCTATGGCTTACTCTTCAGATCTACCGGACGGCGCCGGCGACAAACCCGCCATCTGGATCGTCTCCGTCACGCGCCTGTTTGACTTGCTGCGGGATATCAGCCTGGAATTCGACAGCCTGGCAAGCATCACACCCATTCAACTGGGCTTTGAAAAAGCCGTGCAGCATATCCGCCAAAAATTACTCACCGAGCGCTGCGACGTCATCATTGCCGCAGGCTCCAATGGCGCCTATTTGAAAAGCCGCCTTTCCGTGCCGGTGGTGCTGATCAAACCGGGCGGTTTTGACATCGTTCAGGCATTGGCCAAGGCGCGCCGCATGGCCTCGTCAGTAGGCATCATTACCTATAAAAAAACGCTGCCGGAGCTGCTGGAATTTCAGCACGCGTTTGATTTGCAACTGGAACAGCGCAGCTACGTCACTAAAGAAGAAGCGCGCGAGCAACTCAATGAATTAAAAGCGAAAGGCGTTCAGGCGGTGGTCGGCGCCGGGCTGATTACCGATCTGGCTCAGGAAGCGGGGCTTGCAGGCGTGCTCATCTATTCGACCGCCACGGTGCGCCAGGCCTTTCACGAAGCGCTGAGCAGGACACGTTCCTTGCAAGGCGCGGCCCAACCGCGCAAGCCCGCCTCTGGCCGCGAAACCCTGCGCGCGCGTTATGGGATAAACCACCTGCGCGGCGATTCACCAATGATGGAGAGCGTTCGCCGCACGATCGCGCTTTATGGCCGCTCATCCGCCGCGGTACTCATCCAGGGGGAAACCGGCACCGGTAAAGAGTTGGCCGCCCAGGCCATTCATCAGGAATACTTTTCCCGCCGTGCGGCGGCTCCGTTCGTTGCCATCAACTGCGGCGCCATTGCCGAATCGCTGCTGGAGGCGGAGTTATTCGGTTATGAAGAGGGGGCGTTTACCGGCTCCCGCCGCGGTGGGCGCGCCGGCCTGTTTGAAACGGCCGATGGGGGCACGCTGTTTCTCGATGAGATCGGTGAAATGCCGCTGCCTCTGCAGAGCCGCTTGCTGCGCGTGCTGGAAGAAAAAGAAATCACCCGGGTTGGCGGACAGCGCCCTATCCCGGTGAAGGTGCGCATTATCAGCGCCACCCACTGCAGCCTGGAAAACGCAGTAAGCCGCAGCGAGTTTCGCCCCGATCTGTTTTATCGGCTCAATACGCTGCGCCTGAGCCTGCCCGCGCTGCGTGAGCGAGAGCAGGATGTCATGGAACTGGCCCAGTGGTATCTGAAACAGGCGCTGGCGGAGCTGAGCGTGCCATTTACCGCCGCCTGGATGCAGGGCGTTTTTTCCTGCCGACAACGGTTGCAGGGCTATAGCTGGCCCGGGAATATTCGCGAGTTGCGTAACATGATGCAGCGGCTGGCGCTGTTTTTAAGCGCCGAACCCTCGGAGGCATTGAGTGAACAGAAGCTCTGCGGCTGGCTGCCGGAGCTGGTTTGCGTCGGGTTATCGCCCGAGCCACCTGCGCCCGTCATATCAGACGTTAAGGCCGCTCTGGCGCAATTTAATGGCGATCGCGCCGCGACAGCGCAGTACCTCGGCATCAGCCGCACCACGCTGTGGCGGCGCCTGCGGGAAGCAGGCCTCTCTTAATTATTGCGGCAAAGCGGCCCGAGGCGCGTTTACTGCTTGATCATATAGCCGAAAATGCGTTTCCAGCCGTGATCTTTTTTCTCGATATACACGCCCTGCAGCTCCGGCGAGAAGCCTGGCAGACGGTTGATGCCGTCTTCCAGCGCCAGGAAGTAACGCTGCACCGCTCCGCCCCACACTTCCCCCGGCACCACGCACAGCACGCCCGGCGGGTACGGCAACGCGCCTTCCGCCGCAATGCGCCCTTCAGCCTGGCCGATCGGCACCAGCTCGACGTTGTCGCGAATAAACTCCACGTTGGCGTCCTGCGGGTTCATCACCACCTGCGGGAAATGGTTCTGGCGGAACATCTCTTTTTGCAGCTGCTTAACGTCGAAGCTGACGTACAGATCGTGCATTTCCTGACACAGCTGGCGGAGGGTATAGCCGCGGTAGCGCTGCTCGTTCTTGCGGTACACCGTCGGCAACACTTCGCTCAGCGGCGCGTCTTCTTCCACGTAGCGTTCGAACCGCACCAGCATATCGACCAGGTGCTCCATCTTGGCCGGATTTTCCGCCGGGGTCAGCAGGAACAGGATCGAATTAAGATCGCATTTCTCCGGCACTATGCCGTTCTCACGCAGGAAGTTGGCCAGAATGGTGGCCGGCACGCCGAACTCGGTGTATTGGCCGGTGGCCGCGTCGATGCCCGGCGTGGTCAGCAGCAGCTTGCACGGATCGACCAGATACTGGTCCTGCGCATAACCTTCGAAACCGTGCCACGTCTCGCCCGGCACAAAATTGAAGAAACGGGCGTCGTTGGCGATCAGGTCAGTATCGTAATCCTGCCAGTCCTTGCCCGCTACCTGCAACGGAATAAACGGCCGGAGCTGGGAACAGCGTTCCAGCAGTTGCTTGCGCGTCTCGATACCGAGCTTTACGCAGTCCATCCACATGCGACGGCCGGCGGCCCCGGCATGCATCTTGGCGTTAACGTCAAGCGCAGCGAACAGCGGGTAGAACGGGCTGGTCGAGGCATGCAACATGAAAGCGTTATTAAGGTGCTTGTGGTTACAGTGGCGCTTCTGGCCCTTGATATGATCGTCTTTCTTGTGGATCTGTGAGGTCTGCGAGAAACCTGCCTGCTGCTTATGCACCGACTGGGTAACGAAAATACCCGGATCGAGTTCATCCAGCTCCAGCAACAGCGGCGAGCACTCTTTCAGCATCGGGATAAAGCCTTCGTAACCCACCCAGGCGGAGTCAAACAGGATGTAATCGCACAGATGGCCGATGGTGTCGATCACCTGGCGCGCATTATAGATAGTGCCATCGTAAGTACCGAGCTGAATGATCGCCAGGCGGAACGGCCGCGCCGCATTGGCCTTCTCCGGCGCCACCTCACGAATTTGCTCACGCAGATAGCGCTCGTCAAAGCAACGTGAATCGATGCCGCCGATAAAACCAAACGGATTGCGCGCGGTTTCCAGATACACCGGCGTCGCCCCGGCCTGGATCAGCGCGCCGTGGTGGTTGGATTTATGGTTGTTGCGATCGAACAGCACCAGATCGCCGCGGGTCAGCAGCGCATTGGTCACCACCTTGTTGGCCGCCGAAGTGCCGTTGAGCACGAAATAGGTTTTATCGGCGTTGAAGACCCGCGCCGCATGCTTTTGCGCATCCTTGGCCGAGCCTTCGTGGATCAGCAGGTCGCCCAACTTGACGTCGGCGTTGCACATGTCGGAACGGAAAAGCGTTTCACCGTAGAATTCGAAAAACTTCCGGCCGGCCGGGTGCTTGCGGAAAAACTCCCCGCCCTGATGCCCCGGGCAGGCGAAGGTGGAGTTTTCCATCTCCACGTAAGTCTTCAGCGTTTTGAAAAACGGCGGCAGCAGCGCCTGCTCGTAGGCGTCCGCAGCGGCTTCCAGCTGCGCCATATAGAACGCCTTGCTGGCGCCGGCCAGGGCAAAAACGCCGGTAATAAACGGCAGGTAGTCCGGGGAGAGATGTTCATCCCCTTCAACAGCAACAAACGTTGGGATCTCGAATCCGGTGGCTTTCAGCTGCGCCAAAATACCGGCGTTAACGTCATCAACCGACACGACCACCGCGGCCACATCGGTATAGTCCGTCTGTTCAATGCGGACAATCTGGCGCAGCGTTTCAATCGTGGCGACCAGGCTGGCGCTTGTTGCTATTTTCAATTCTTTCATAATGCTAACTCTCAAACGGTTAAGGATGAGGTGGTGCCACGGGGCACGGCGATGAGATAACAAAGGTTATCCCGGCAAAGTGATGTCCGGCGTTGCAGCATAAAGCGCAACCGTGACCGGCTCATGATCGCGAGATCATCAGGCAGCTATCGGGGACTGGTATCGGCAGCGTCCGATAGACATCAGTAAAATCAGAGCCGCAGCTCTATTTTTAATAATGCCTAACAGCGAGCATCAGAAGATGCCTTACCGCATGGTCGGCAGGGCGTTCTTGGCGTACTGTGTTCGGGAAAGGTAACGGCGGCGTGATGGCATCTTCAGATGTCTGGTGCGCAGTGGCGCTTGAGTAACAAAACCAGTCATGCCAGTAATCCTCTGACTTAAATGAGCGGAAACACCGTTAGGGGACGTAGAGTGCCAAAATTTGCGCAATGATTGCATGTTTTTTTATGAGGTTCAAGTAACAATTATGTTACTGCCCATTGAGGTCGTCGTTACATAACTCATTGTTATTTATCAAATAAAAATAAAAACCTGTAAAATCAAAACGGTATAAATACACATTTTTTCTGCATATCTATTACCGCAGGCCAATGCTGACGCTCGACAGCGCCCCGCCCCATTGAATGAAAATAGAGCAACCGATCGGGTTTGTGACAGAAAGCGATTGACGATATCCAGCCAATAGGGTTAAATGCGCCCCGTTGCCCGGATAGCTCAGTCGGTAGAGCAGGGGATTGAAAATCCCCGTGTCCTTGGTTCGATTCCGAGTCCGGGCACCATATTTAGAAGAACCCGCCTATGGCGGGTTTTTTGCTTTCCGGGGTATCGACTCTTCCTGCGGACCAAGGCTGAAGCATAGTAGCCAGCGGAGCCCCGTGAGCCTGAAGTGATTGCCGTTAGCTTTGCCGGCATATCCCGAGCCCCAACAAGCAACTATTTGATGGCCTTCAGCATGCCACGCCTCCAGCGATAACATCACCCTCGCTGTCCATCAACATTTGCCCTGCATCGTCCCTGACTGCCGGTTATAGGTAAGATAGAGCATCCTGCTGTCAGGCTTCGCTAACGCGAACCGCACCAGTGCGGACATTTTGCCGGTGCCGGTAAAAGCCTTTACCACCAGTTTGCTTCCAGACCAAACCGACGATGGAGGCCTGTTCAGGTGTATCAGATAGCGCTGCTGCGGATTGGCGCCAAGAACGGACATTACAAACCCGGTCGCGTGCTTATCAAAATATATATCTGTTTCACATCTGATGAAGATAATACATGTTCAGCATTCATGTTTTGTTCCATGTTAATAAAGTTAAAACAGTCCGCTGGAACCCGCTATGCGCCCTATTCCTGCCAGCGAGGGTCAGTTGTAAGAAGTGAGAAAATTACCGATCAGACGTTAAGTATCTGGGTGATAAAATCACGGGACAGGGCAAAAACCTGCTTACGGTTTTTCTCCAGCACCATCATGTGGGTAGCTTCACCTATCTCTACCCAACGTTTCCACGGTGCGCCGGTAGCGCGCAGGAACCAGTTCAGTGTGGCATTAACAGGTACATCCTGATCCCACTCGCCATGCAGAAGAAGGACCGGAACCCTGATATCCCCCGGATCGTAAACAGGAATACCCACTGACCAGTAGTCTCGGGTATCCTGGATAGGGCCAGTGCTGGCGCGGATTTTACGCTGCACCTTTAACTGCGGATTGGGCTCGTCAGAAAGCGTTTGTGTGGCCCACTGGCTGAATCCTCCAGAAGGGATAAGGTCATGTTTTTTCTCGTCAGGTACGCTCCTCAACCAGCGGGCTTCGATGGCATCAATTTCGATGTCTCGCCATGCTCCAATGGCACCGCCGGGGTCGAGCGCAGGCTTGCCTTCCTGAAGCCACTGCGGCGCGATCAATGTAAGCCGGCGCACTTTCCAGGGATTAAGCGTGGTATAGAGTGCTGATACGGTTCCGCCCCACGACATGCCAATGATATTCAGCTGCGTCAGATCCTGTTGCTGAAGGATGAAATCAATGGCATTGCCGAGATCGCCTGCTGCTACCTCGGCGCGCGCGGAAGGCGGATTTTCCAGAGCGGGGGCATCGAATGAAGCCATTCTGGATGCGCCACCGTAACCGCGAACATCAAGGGCCCAAACGTCCATACCGGAGGCGGCGAGATAATCCATGAAGGATTCACCTTCAATTTGCGTATCAAATAGACTCCCTGATGAATAGGTCGCGCCGTGCATCAGGATCACCGTATGCGCAGTGTCGAATACGCTTATATCGGCCAACCGCCGATGACGCAACCACAGCTTAATGTCTGTGGTATCTGAATCGATAGCGAAAGCCTCACTAAACAGTGGCATTAAAGATGACATGTTCTTATCCTGTTACGCGTGCTGCCAGCACAGCTGGCCATTTATGGATACGCATTTTCCGACAGAGCGATCCGGAAAATGTGAGGTGAAAACCAGTGCGCCGGTCTCTGCGGCAAAACTCAGCATGTCCCGGCGGGATTGCTGCGCAGTATCGGGAAACTCGCAGTAGCTACTGTTCCACTGCGGCAGACAGACCTGCAGAGGGCTATGCGCAATATCTCCCCAGAACAGAGCGGTTTCCCCCCCACGTGACATGCTGAAAGCTAAGTGAGCAACGCTGTGCCCCGGAGTCCTGTGAATACGCAGTCCGGGAAAAATCTCAGCCGCGTGTTCATCCAGCAGCACTGCCTGCCCCGATGCCACCACCGGGATAACACTGTCCTCCAGTGCACCAATGCTCGGTCGCATTACATTTTCTGGATCCTGATAGAAGATGTATTCCTGTGCTGAGAAGTAGTAACGGGCATTTGGGAATGTAGGTATCCATTCCCCCTCACAATAAGTCGTATTCCAGCCCACGTGATCGACGTGAAGATGCGTCAGCACCACGGCGTCCACCTGCTCAGGAGTAACTCCGGTGCTTCTTAGTGCTTTCAGCCAGTCACTCTTCATCTGATGGAATTTAGGGTTACCCGGACGATCCTTGCCATTACCGGAAGCTGTATCAATGATGATGAACTTACCGTCTCTTTCAACAAGCCAGCTGTGCGTACTGAGCGTTAGTGTTTCAGTTTGCAGGTCTATGCAGTTCGGTTTGAGATGTTCAGCGAACGCTGAAACTGTCTGACGATTCCATTGCGGAAACAGGGACGTCGCCGGAATGGCGGTACTCTGCTGTTCCGGGATTTTTGTGATTTTTGCTCCAGCCACTTGCCAGGTTAACAGGTCATTCATAAGCCTTTCCTTTCGTTTATTTACTGCTGATGGCATTATCTTCGCATTTGCGAAACATGATGAACAACTGGGCAGCAGGCAAACTTAAATTGCAAATAAAGCAACGATAAGGTGGTTTATGGATAAATTTTCCACAATGCGCAGTTTCTTACGGGTTGTAGAAACCGGCGCCTTCATACGTGCGGCTGAAAGCCTCGGATTGCCTAAATCAACGGTGACGCGACAAATCCAGGCACTTGAAGCAGAACTGGGTGTAAAACTGCTGCACCGCTCATCTCGCAGGCTCCGTCTGACTGAACAGGGAGAGGTGTACTATAAAGGTGCTCAGGACCTGCTTATACAGGCCGAAAGGCTTGATAATAGCGTGTCAGGCTCTGATGCAACGTGGCGTGGGCAGTTGAGGGTTGAGATGCCAGGTGCATTGGCGTACTGCCTGCTTATCCCTCGCATTCCTGATTTCATGAACCGCTATCCGGACCTGCAAGTCATCACAAGCATTGGTAATCGTACCAGCGACCTTATAGATAATCAGATTGACTGCGTGATCCGTGTTGGTGCGTTGCGTCATGATACGCTCATTTCACGCTCGCTCGGAACATTGCCGATGGCTGTTTGCGCCGCACCACAATATCTGGAAAAGAATGGGAGACCTACTCACCCGTCTGAGCTTTTGAAGCATTATCTGATTCAGGTCAGGTCACCGCAAAGCGGCAGGAGTTTTGGGCACCAACTGGTAAAAGATAACGGATCTTTTGCCATTCAAGGGCCGTTTCAGATTTCCGTAAACGATGCTTTTGCGGCATTGTGTGCTGCACGGGCGGGATTAGGCATTGTAACAACCTACGCATTTCTGGTGAAGGATGCGTTAATAAAAGGGGAACTTGTCAGCCTGTTTGATGAGTGGGAAGTGGATAAACTGCCGGTTCATATTGCATGGCCCGAAAACCGCCAGCTTGCGCCACGGGTCAGGCTCTTTTCCGACTGGGTCCGGGGACAGTTTAATGATATGGCACTAACTGACCTCAATTAACGTCTTCTGTGTCAAACCGCACTCAGTCTTCGGACGGAATATCTGATGGCTGTCTGCTGGCCGCTGCCAGCTTACGGGCTTGTTCGACATGAGGCAGATTTTCAATTGCCCACTCCCTTAGGGGGGCTAGTAAAATTACCAACGACTCACCGAGGGGGGTGATGCTGTACTCTACCTTGACGGGTACCGCAGCAAACACCGTCCTCGTGACCAGTCCGTTGCATTCCAGTTTCCGCAATGTATGTGTTAGCACCTTCTGACTAATTCCCTCTATAGCGCGTTTTAGCGCGTTGAAGCGCACCGGGTGTTCTCTCACTGCCATCAGCACAAGCATTGACCACTTGTCGGCAAGTTGATCCAACAATTCGCGGGTCGGACAAGCGATAGAAAATGGCCCTCGTAAATCCATGGTTACCTCAAGGTTTCTAAGTGACATTCTGGTATCTAATTGATACCAAGGTACAACTTAGGCATGCTATCACCTCCAGTAACAATCATCCATCAGGTGGTATATGAACATACATACAAATCATTTTCGTATTCGGCGTATCGGCGTCAACAATACAACACTCAACGTGGCCACTGGCGGCTCAGGCCCGGCTATCCTCTTTTTACACGGTTGGCCCCATACCTGGGAAATCTGGCGTGATGTCATGAAGGAGATGCAATCAAACTATACCGTCATTGCCCCCGATCTGCGCGGTCTGGGTGCCAGCGCAAGAGAAGAAAGGGGCTACGACCTGCATACGCTTGCCGATGATGCGGCCGGGATTTTGGATGCCCTGGGGCTGCAAACTGCAGGGATTGTGGGGATTGATTTGGGCGTCGCTGTCTCCTGGATGCTCGCTGCACGCCATCCTGCCAGAGCCAGCAAACTTGTAGTTATGGAAGGACTACTCGGAACCCTCCCTGGCGCTGAGACCTTCGTGAAAAATGGACCACCGTGGTGGTTCGGTTTCCATCAAGTCCCTGGGTTCGCCGAGAAGGTTCTGGAGGGTAACGAAGCAGCATATATTGATGAATTCTTGCTGTCAGGAACTAAAGGGCGCAAAGGCGTCGCAACCGAGATTCGCAGAGCATTCATTGATGCTTACAGCAACCGTGATGCTATGCGCTGCGGTTTCGAACATTACCGTGCCCTCCCCGAAAATGCACGTCAGATTAAAGACATGGTTACGGAAAACAAACTCGAATTACCCGTCATGGCCATCGCTGGCGGCATTGTAGGCAGCGCCCTGGCAGGCCAGTTGCGCAGCGTAACCGCTGACCTGACGGAAATAACCCTTACCGACTGCGCTCACCTTATCCCTCTGGAACAGTCGGCGGCTCTGGTCGCTCAACTGCGCACGTTTCTGTGATGAACATCCAGTAACAACATTCCCTCATCTACAAATTCATTAAAAATAGTGGAGCGACTTATTCGAGGAGCGAAAGGCAATTGTGGAGGCATTAAAACGTGCGGTGTATCCCTGAAAAACGAACCATTCACTGTTAGAGATCTTCCGACATTTACCTCTTCTACCCGTGCGGACATTTTGCCGGTGCCGGTAAAAGCCTTTACCACCAGTTTGCTTCCAGACCAAACCGATGATGGCGGCCTGTTCAGGTATATCTAAATAAGGCATTAGCAGTACTCCGTTGAATCATCACCGGTGCTACCTGCCCAAGTCAATAGGGTACGCACCATAGGAAAACCTTTTCGCAACTGAAAAAGTTTCCGTTAGGCTGTCATACATGCTGCTTGTGTCTGGTAAAAAGATCCCATGGAAAGTGAGTTGAAGCAGTAGCTCGCTAAAAAATATCAGGGCTATATCTTTTTTAAATTTTTATAGGGATGGTAAACTTACCATTACATCACATTATCTTATTACGTAGAAAAGGCGTTAATCCAGGCAATAAGAAAGGATATATGGTATAGACTTCGAACATATGGATTTTCAGCACCGATATCAAAAATTCGAATATATATATCTGTACAGATATTAACACTCTATTTATTGCCATCGATTCATTTTATTCTCCCTTAGAGAATAGATTACCTTATGCATTATAATCATTCTAATGCTAAGTGTTGAAAATTCCCCTGGTGTTACATATTTTCAATGCCCTGACCGTTATTTAAATAAATCCGGCCACAATAATATTACAAGGTATTATGATAATTACCTATAGTTTTTTAATTAGCAACGCGTTGGAGTAGAATAATATTAATTTTATTAACGTGTCAAAAGGAAGGATTTAAGATCCTATGAGAAGTCATAGTATAAAACCAATAGACTCACGATAACTATTTGAAAAAAATCTGAAAAGGAAATGTATCCTGATACCCTAGCTTAATGCACTCATCTATAAGCTGAACACTTGAAGTTACATTGAACTTGACTTTCAGGCTTCTCATGCAGTAGTCATAATTAGCAAGATTAATATTTAAAAGCTCTGATATTTGTTTTCTTTTCAATCCTTTAAGAAGAAAAAAAAGCAATTTAGCCTCATTGGCACTGAGTTTCACATCTTTGTATGATGATATTTTTAACACTTTTGATACACCGGTAACATTATGAAAATCAATATAACCATTCATAATAATAGCTGTTGCCGTGGTCCCGGCAGGAAATCCATTTTTATCATATATAACTTGTTTAGACGTATGTAAAAATGCATGAACGACTCCCGGGAGTGGCTCAAGAACATTGTAAACCTCACCTGCAAGGATCGCTTTCTCATGATCCCTATAAATATCGCCTCTTTCAGCCCATGGCATGTCTGAGTCATCAAGAGTCGGCAACCTATATGGATCCACACCAGAGAACCGGCTAAACAATAAGTTAGATGCAACAAAGCGGTGATTGAGATCTTTAACAAGGCTTATCCCGGCGCAGGCAGGTATTACGGGGTTGTCTAAATAATACTCAATGGTTGGTGAGTTCTTCTCATCCAAAGGTGAAAACTGTCTACTCTCTATCTTGGTCATGGAAGTCCTCCCATGGACTTTAGGGCTTTCACTGTAAAGCGAAAGCATAATCCGTCATTTTCACTCTATAAGTAACATATTTCTGCAACCTAAAAACCCTCTCGTTTTATGAATATAATGTAACAATACCTTTCATTATTGTTTTACGTATTAAAACCGCGTCTCATTATAACTACAACTCAACTAAAAACAGGATTTTTTATTTCCGTTTCCTGAATCCCAATCTATACTGGGGTAGGTATTTTACAGTCCATGGAGATTCAGGATGTCTAAGAAAAAAACCGTCATAATTACTGGTGCGCTTAGCGGCATTGGAGAAGAATGTGCCCGCAAGTTCAGTCAAATGGGGTATAATGTAATAATTTCAGGACGTAATGAAAAAAGAGGTAGGGAATTAGAAACCGAACTACGTCAAATCAATCCTGAGATTCACTTCTTTTTAGCCGATATCGTATTTGAGAATCAGGTTTCCGAATTAATTAAGTACACGCAGCAGGTTTTTGGGAAAATCGATGTATTGCTTAATGTTGCCGGTACAGAGGGGCAGCCTATCTCACATGACAGAACCACAGTCGAAGACTTCCGCCATGTATTTGATACCAATGTGCTGGGAACCCAACTGGTGATGAAGCATGTTCTGCCGGTTATGTGCAAACAGGGGTCAGGCAGCTTAGTTAATTTCTCATCGCAAGCTGGGCAAGTCGGTATTCCTGGCGGCAGCGTCTATTCAGCAAGTAAACATGCAGTAAACGGATTAACGCGCTCCGCCGCACTTGAAGTTGCCGCTGACGGGGTGCGGGTTAACGCCATTGCGCCCGGGCCAGTAGCAACAGCAATGTTTGACCGGTTTGTGGGTAACGATCCGATAGCGAAGGAAAAATTTCTCAGTAAAATGCCTACAGGTCGTATTGTTACAACCGAGGAGATTGCTGCAACGGCACTTTTCCTGGCTTCGGATAATGCCCGTTCTATCATTGGCCAAATTATCACGGTTGACGGTGGCTATTCTGTAGGTTAATACCCAAAAGAACTGGCAAGTTGATATCACAGTGTTTTCGAACTTGTACACTCTATATTAATAACCAAGCTTCTCTTAAAAAAGGATGCCTGTGTTGGCGCACAGGCGTCCTTTTCTCGATCACTGGTGATAACCCCGAACGGTTGAAAAGTGAAGCGGCGCTGGCATCACTCTGTGACGTGAATCCCTTACCAGCCTCTTCTGGGCACCGATTAAACGTGGTGGCTCACGTGAAGCAAATAATGCCCTGCGGATAATAGCCCTGGCGCGTATGCGTAGCGATCCGCCAGAGGAACAATTTTCAATTGGCGCAACCTACCTGATGCGCGTCACTTTTCGGTGCCCTGAATTGCTGACGTCGCGCGCGATTGTGCGCGCAGGGTGAGTCGAACCAGCGGTACGGTCAGCGCCGTGGTCACCAGCGCGAACACCACGAGGATCGTGTAGACCTTTGGCGGAAGGATCTGCATCTGCAGACCGATTGACAGGACTATTAGCTCCATCAAGCCGCGCGTATTCATCAGCGAACCCACCAACATCGCATCGCGTGGCTCAAGCCCGGTGGCACGCGCGCCCAGATAACTGCCGCCGAACTTGCCGATGAATCCGCCCGCAAAGAATACACCGAACCACATCCATGATGCCGCGTCGTCGATCGTGCCGACCGACGCATGCAGCCCCGCATACGCGAAAAACACCGGCATCAGCACAAGCCTGACAAAACCTTCGACGTTGTCCCGCCACTCATTCGCAATGCCGGGCACGCGCCGCACGAACAGCGCCGCCGCAAGTGCGCCAAATGCGCTATGAAACCCGATCAGCGACGTCGCGAGTGCCGACGCCATGACGAAGCACAACAACACGGCCAAGCGGTCGCGCGTCGCATGCGCAGTCGATGCGAGCCGCACAAGCGTCGGTCGAACCACGAAGCGCACCAGGAGCGCGCACAGCACCAGATACGCGAGCAGGCTGACGAGCATGCGCGCAAATGCCCAACCAGGCCCGCTAGATAGCGAAGCAATAGCGGCAAGCAGCATCCATCCGAGCGCATCCGTCAGCATCGCGGCAGACATTGCGTGCCGTGCACCCACCATGGCGTTGAGCGCCAGGTCGTCGACGATGCGCGCCATCACCGGTACCGCTGATATCGCAAGCGCGACACCGCAGAAGAGTATATAGGGCAGCGCCGGCGCGTCGCCGGCGAGCATGTCTTTCGAGACAGTGGCGACGATCATGCCGATCACGGCCGGTAAGACGAGCCCACCCGCGGCGATCGCGACGGGCATGCGCCAGCGCCTGCCGCGCAGCGTCTCGCCCAACTCCATATGCAGACCCACCTGAAACATCAGCAGTATCAGGCCGACTTCGCCGACTTGCGCCATCGCCGACAGCGTGCTTGGGCCGAACAATGCGTCGTAGAAATCCGGTGCGATCACGCCGAACAGCGAAGGACCCAACAGCAAACCGGCCGCGATCTCGCCGACGACCGCGCACTGGCCGAGCCGTTCGGCAAGGCGGCCGCAGACGTTGCAGAGCGCGATTACCAGCACCAGTTGCAACAGCCAGACAGTCATGAATACCTCGGAAAGAGCGGCACCGACACGAATCTGCTGGCCGCGAGCCCGACTGGGCCCGCCGCGCCATACGCCGTGATGACCGTGACGCCGCTCGCCAGGTTCGCGAGCGCCTGGCGGAACGACGCGCCCAAGACCGGCTCGGCTAGCTCACGCATCATCGCTCACTCTCAACGCGGTCGACCCAGCCCCGGTAGAACGCACGGTACTTGAGCACGAGCTTGTCGTACTTGCTGTACGCACCGCCGCCGTCCGGCTTCATCCCGTTCCAGATTTTAACGTCGTACTTCGCTGCCTGACGGGTCTGCAGCCCGAACAGCACGAAGTCGGTCGCGCGGCGCAGGGCCCCCCCCACCTTCTTGATCGAGATGAGCATGTGCATGACGTTCTTGCCGTCGCTCACCGGCGTCACACACTGGAGCAGCTTGTATTTGAAGTCTCCGTCCAGGGAGACGGTCATGACGCACCCGCCGGGGTAGCCATCAAAGTGCAGGTTCATCTGCGACATGTTCAGGCCGAGCACGCGTGCCAGCATGCCGGAGGCCCCGAAATACCGGTCCACGGTGAAGTCGATCCCGGCACCGAACCACGCGCCCGCCCGAGCCAGAGACTCAACCTCCGGCCACCGCTGCCAATCGTCGAACAGCTTGAGCTCGAAGGCCGAGATCGGGAGCTCATGCACGGGGGACGCGTGTTGCGCGTCGTAGAAGTTCTCTACAATCCGCAAGACCGCCGTCGTCGTCTCGAACGCGAAGTGCAGGTGCATAAAGTCGCCGTTGTCGACGTCGGCTGCGGCGATTTCGGGCAGCGGGTGCAGCGGCTCCGGGGAGCCGTACCAGACCCACACGTAGCCGTATCGTTCGATGGTGACCAACGTCGGTTGACGCACCGATCGCGGCACGGGCTCCAGCCGGCGCACCGTCTGGTTGTGACCGGGGATGTGAACGCACTGGCCCTGCTCGTCGTACCGCCAGTGATGAAACGGGCACTGGATGCACCCGTCCTTGACCTGCCCGTCGGCCAGGTTCGCACCAAGGTGCGAGCAGTGGCGGTCCATCACCACCGCCTGCCCCGTCGCTCCGCGCCACGCCACGCACGGCCGGCCGAAGAGCGTCAACTCCGTCGGTTTGTCCTTGAGGTCGTCCGAGCGCATCGCGACGTACCAGCTCGCGGCCACGCTCGTAGTCGCGTCGTACGCCCTCGAAGGATGCTCCTCGGCGTTCACTTGAACCAATTGAATGTCGTTCATCATTTTTGTGTCCTCGATGGCCGGCTACTTCTTCCGAGTCAAGCTGATGCGGGTCGTGATGTACGCCTTGAGCAGCGCGAACATCGGGTTGTAGTCGAAGTACTTTTTCACCTCTGCCGGCGCGCTGGTTTGTGTCCAGTGCATCAGCTTCATCGCCGGCAGCAGGCTGTACTTCGAGTTGTTGAGCTGCGGCTTGTCCCCGGTGATGCAGTACCCGAAGCCGAACATCTGCTTGGCGAAGTCTCGTTCGTCGATGAGGGCGTGGATCCGCGCCGCGGCCTCCCCGGTCGGTTTGAGCCCGGCGCTTACCGCCTCGATCTCGGCTTTAGCGTCGTTGAACAACTGGTAGTACCCCTCCATGTCCGCGCACAGGTACCCGAGGTACGGGGGGTCGTTGTCGAGGTGATCGAGGTCGCCCTCGTCGCGCGACGCGCGGAACCTTGCGTGGGCTTGCACGAGCCGGAACTGCCCGAGGATCGTGCCGACGGCCCACAGCCTGTGGAACGCGTCCCACAGGCGGAAGTCCGTGAATGCCGTGTAGCAGCAGCTGACGAAGTCGTCGTTGTGGTCCAAAAGCTTTTGCTGCAGGCGTTCGATGTACTCGAAGCGCTCAGGGGAGAAGTCATCGTCGCGTAGCGCCTTGATGAGGCGCGCCGCGAGCGCGTGGATGGTCACCGCGGTGTTCTCGAGCCCCCGGGAGAAGAGCGGGTCGATGAACCCGTTCGCGTGCAGCATCAGGCAGTAGCGATCGCCGACGCAGGAGGTCGACGAGAACTGCAGGCGGTCGGTCTTGACCCAGTCGCGCACCGGCACGGCGTCCCGGAACTGCGCCCCGATGCTCGGGAACCGCGCGAGGAACTCGTCGAATTCTTGCTGCGCGGAGATGTCCGTTTTCGGGTAGACACGCGGATCAAGCTGCAGGCCGACGCTCACCAGGTTGTTGGTCGACCGCGGGTGGTTGTTGAACGGAATCACCCAGAGCCAGCCGCCCTCGAACATGTGGTGCAAGGTCCCTTCGTGCCAGCGCCAGCGCTGCCCCTTGACCTTGAAAATATCGTCGAACGGCTTGACCCCGAGCATGTGCGTGTAGAGGCTGCGCGAGTGCGTCTTGAAGCGACAAGGCTCTTCGCGGAGATTGAACTTGGTCGCGAGCGGCGCGCGGGGTCCTCCACAGTCGATCATATACCGGCCGGTGAACCGTTCGTCCTCGGCGGTGGTCACCGCGACGCCGTCTTTATCGGCGTGGTACTCGGTCACTTTAGTCTTCTGGCGGACCGTGCAACCGTATTTAATGGCGGCCTGCAACAGGTAGGCGTCGACGTCTTGCCGGTAATAATGGCTCTCCGGCCCCCAGGGCAGCTCGGGAATGACGCACTGCGTGAACTCCTTCGGGTCGTGCTCCTGGCCAGGCTTGTGGAACACAAAGCCGAAGTTGCGCTTGATGCCCGTGCTCGACGAGACGTAACGCTGCGTCGAGTAGAACGACGTGATGTGGCCGAGCTCCGGGATGCCGTAGCGATCGGCAATGATACGGTTCATAAGAGACGTCTCGGGAATCGACGATTCGCCGATCGTGAACCGCGGGTGCGACGACTCCTCGATGATCAGCACGCGAAACTGCTGTTTGGCCAGGATAGCCCCCATCTGGGTGCCGGACATGCCCGAGCCGAGGATGATCACGTCGAAGTGGTTGTTATCGCGCCCGTGCGCGGGGCTCTTCTGAGTCATGAGGGCAAATCTCCTTAATGAGATGGAACAGATGGCCGTGCGCGTCAGAACTCGTTGAGAGCGGTGCGAATGCGGGAGCGCGCGGCAAGCGTGAGCGTGACCAGATCGCCGAGCATGCTGGGCGCGTACCCCCCACTGCCGATTGCCGGGCCGCTTCGCCCGACTTCGTACACCCGCCCTGCCAATTGAACATGAGGTGCCCGGAAGCGCAGCAGGACCACGAAGATCCGGTTGAGGGCAGCCAGCCCGGCCCGGACGGATTCGTCCTGCGCGCCGACCGCTCGCGCCTCGCCGATCGCACGGTCGACGAGCGCCGGCTTGCCGGCGAACCGAGCGTAGACCGCCCGGTACGCGGGAAGCACATAGGGCAGGTACGTCTCTTTGAATTCTCGATAAGCCTGGTGGTCCGATTGCGAGCCCCACAGGACGTGATCCAGCACGAAGAGGGGCATTTCTACGGCACCGGGGCCAAGGTAGCTCTGGCCCCCGACGCGAATCGGTTCGTAGAAGGGGCGGAGCTCATCGTAGAAGACCTGCGGCGAAATGAAGCGGTACGCGTAGACGATCGATTCGACCATTTTTTGCAGATAGGCGGCCAGCTCGTCGCACCCTGGCGCGAACGCGGGCGACCTCAGGGGCACGTCGTGCAGCTCGACGGTCACCGCGATGGCCGCCTCGAGGGCCGCCATCGAGATACGCACGCTCTCGAGCAGGTGCGCTTCGTCGCTGAGCCCGGTGTAGCTCCGTTGCGCGTCGGCCGCTGCGGGGTTCCAGACCGTCACATGCAGGAGCGTCTCGCGCGGCGGCAGATCGGTCATGCGCGCCAGGTCGAGCAGCACCGGCTCGAGCCCAGGCACCACGTCCGCGGGCTCATGTCCGTGCCGTTTGAGCGACCCCAGGAAGAACCCAATGTCCCGCATCGCGGCGGCGGCTTCGACGAAGCCCCAGCCGGAGGGCACGCCGCGCACCGGGAGGAACTCGCGCAGCAGGCCAACGATGCCGGGCACGTCCTTGTTACGGTTCAGGCCCGGCAGTTGCAGAACGAGCGAGCGAGCCTGCAGCGGATCGCAAGCCGCCACGGCAGCGTGCGTGGCCGCGAATACACATGCCCGGTCCTGGGTGCGTTCCACTACAGGCTCTCCGGCGACGCGGGCGTCGATCCGGATCGAGACAGCCCCACGTCGCCCTCACGCAGCGACCGCAGGTAGTCATAGTTCGTCGGCAGGCTCGCCCGCAGACGCTCGGCCTCACGCTGGATGCGGGCGAACATCGCCTCGGCCTTTTCGATCGACTCAGGTCGCAGTTGCAAGAGCGGCAGCGACCGGTCGGGCAGCATGCCCAGGCCGGCAAAAATGCAGTAGTAGTTCCCGTTCAACCAGAAGTTCTTGAATTCGAAGTCGAAGGTCTCATAGTACGTGGAATCGTCGAACGACGTGGTAGTCAGCGGCAGCCCCGCCTTGTAGCGCTCAACCTTCTCTTTGATGGAGTCAGAGAGCCGCAGGTCGTGCCGGTTCGCGAGCCAGAACGGCGTATCTTCGCGCGACGAGGTGAAATAGTGCGCCTGAACAAAGTCCCGGCAGTCGTCGAACATGTAGGTGATCTCGGCGTTGAACGCGTCGGCCAACCGCGGGTCGAACGAGGTGTCGGGGAAGTGCTTCACGAGTTGGTAAAGCGCCGCGTAGATGAAGTAGATCCCCGTCGATTCCAGGGGCTCCAAAAAACACGACGATAGCCCTATAGAGACGCAGTTGTTGACCCACGCCCGCTTGTTGCGCCCGACCCGGAATTTGATCTGGTTGAGCGGCTGATTGTCCGAGAGCCCCCAAAGGTTGAGGAGGTCGGTGGTGGCCTGGTCGCGGGAGGTGAACTTGCTCGAGAACACGTAGCCGCTGCCGAACCGGCCCAGCATCGGAATCTTCCAGGTCCACCCCGAGTTCATGGCGATCGCGGAGGTGTAGGGTTCGACCCCCACTTGCGCGTCGTCGTTGGGTACGGCAGTGGCGACCGCGCTGTCGCACAACAGGTAGTCGGACATATCAATGAAGGGCTCTTTCAGGGCCTGATTGATTAAAAGTCCCCGCATGCCGGAGCAGTCGATGAACAGGTCCGCCTCCAGCTTCCGGCCCTCCTTGGTGAGCAGGCTGGAGATGAAGCCGTGCTCGTTCAGGTTAACCTCCACGACCTCGTCGACCACGCGGTTCACCCCGCGATCGACGGCCCAGCGCTTCAAGAAATCGGCCACCAGGTGCGCGTCGAAGTGCCACGCATGAGACATCTGACGGGTGCCGTCGTGCAGGCACGGTGCCAGATTGCCATCGAGCGCCCCGGGCTGCGGGTAGCAGGCGTACGCCATCGACTGCTGAAAGCCCTGTTCGCGCTTGCGCAGCCAGTAGTGGGTAAGCGGCACGCCGTCGCAGCTCGGCACATTGCCGAACAAATGATAGAAGTAATCGTTGCGCGAGTGGTCGGGAGAGGTTCTCCAATTCACGAACTTGATGCCGGCCTTGAACGCGCCGTTCACCTGGGGCATCCACTCCTGCTCCGGTATCCCAAGGAAGTCGAAGAACACCTTCTGCAAACTCGGGATGGTCGCCTCGCCCACGCCGATCCGGGGGATCGTCGCAGATTCGATGAGCGTAATGTTCGCCTGCTGTTGGAGCGCCCGGACGAGGTACGAGGCGGACATCCAGCCTGCAGTGCCGCCGCCCACGATGACGATATTCTTGATCGGTTTGCTCATGACACTCTCCCATAGGAGCTAGTGGAGATGTTAAATTAGGTTCTAATTCAGACTAGAATCTAATCTAAAAAGTGCAAATTCCGTTTCTGAGTTAACTCAGCGATATATCCTCATGCGAAGCACCCCCTCAAAACCCTAATTCTTCACTACCCAACCACCGGTTAAAAATATTATTTTCAACCGGTTAGAGTTACGGGAGAAGCAGGAAAAACAAGACCGCAAAATTATTTATCATAATAAAATAAAGCCTTATAACACCCCTGACTCACCCCCAAAAGACATCTGCACAACATACTGTTTTTACTTGACTATTTTAATAAAAAAGGCACCGTGACTTATCTAAAAAGGCCATGTTAGACGCTTTCAATCACTGCCAGCGCCGCTTTGACCTCATCCTTTTAAATAAACACTTTACCTATTAGATATTAATTCATTTTGAATTGATAGCATGCTCATTATCTTATAAATTAAACACCCAGTTAGTTATAGTCGATGCATTATAAACTTGCCAACCAACAAGAATAATCAACTCCAACCCATTCGTTACTTACGTATAAAAACATCCATAAAATAATATCTTTTCCACAATCAAACATTCAGTCTAAAAATAATTATCCGTCTGGTTTTCATACGAATACTCAACAACATTCGGAACTTTTTTTTCTGCCGGAAGGAGTATCGGGAAGACATTGAGCCGGTAATAGAGGCCGCTGCGGAATTCGCGGTCGGCGACCCTCTGCTGCAGGTGGCGGCAACTCGATCGAGATTTCTGCCAGCTCGTCAAAAACAGCGTGCCTTGGCCCACCCGCTCGAAACGCCCCATATGCTGGGTGCCGGCACCGGTAAACGCCCCCGTTTCACTTTTAAAAGACCGGAACCGATCGATAAGATGAAGGACATTGCAGCAAAGCATTTTCCTGCAGCCTTACCTCCAGAGGCTTGAATTTTGTTGTTTGACCGGCAAGAGGCAGTGGCAGATTTGCGTGAATGATGCGACGCATGTACAACGTTGTTCTGGTGTTTCTGGCGTGTTTTTCGGGGGCGTTCACCTGTACCTTGAACATGTCAGAGGTGCCGCTCAAAGCCATTATCAACATGACTCTCACTGGGTGTGTTTACATTTTTGACCAAGGGCTTGCCTCGTGCTCGATTCTATTCCGTATTCTTATCATTAAGGACTGAGGATATAAATGAGGGTACAAAAAACACCAAATCAAAAAATATATATTAAATTACAATGCGACTCGTACCTTTCGGCGAACAGGGGTTATTTTACGTTAAAAATTCACTAAACAGTTTGAATGCGCCATCTGATATAGCCGACAGGCTTGGTAAAGGCGAGTCGGAAACATTATCGCCAGCATTTATCAGTGTGCGGGTTACAACACTATTCCCAAGCGGGTCAGCCATTTTCGTCAACCTTTACCCACGACATGTAATTAATTTACCGCTAATTATTTTCCTGCAAAAGCTGTATCGTCATTATATAAACGCGTGCTGCAGTACTACTGCCGATAACTGCGCGGAACCCAATATCAATCACTGCGATCAATGAACGCCTTATGCAAATCTTCCAATGGGTGATGTTGAACTTTTGCTTTGCCGCAAGATGGCTTGGGTATCGTCAGACGTTTCCTGATTTGCGCCGGATAACAACCCAAAACTCGACGTATTTAACCAAGTCGACTTGCTGCCGGCTGCCTGCCACGCCGTTATTCTTTCGCGTTAACCTTTCTCATAAGCAGTGAATTACTTTCCTGGAAAATAATTCAACGCTGTTATCAAGATATCCCGCTCACCACTCATTTTACGGTGACAGAGCTTTAAGCTTGACCTGCTAAAACAGTTTCATTATTGTACAAGAAATAACATTTTTAAAAATATACGTAATGAAATTAATCAGGCGTTTTCTTTTAAAAAGAAAAATAGTTGTCACCCTTGCCGCCACATCCTCCATTCTGGCATTTATTCTTTATCAGAATAATTATCAGTTGGTTGAAAGTACGGTAACGATCCCTCATAAGCCGAATAATCTTGATGCCGTCCTGGCGATGCCGCGCCATCTTCCTCCTGGCGAGAAACCCGGTGTAGTGATATTTGTTCATGGCGACGGAGATATTAACGCCACTCACGGCGGCTTTTACCGCCCCATCTGGGAAGCGCTGTCCAAAGCCGGTTTCAGTTCGCTCTCCTGGAATAAACCTGGCGTTGGCGGTGCGCCGGGCAACTGGCTGCAACAAAGCATGGACGATCGCACCAGCGAAGTGATCTCCGCCATCGATTGGATAAAACATCAGCCCCAACTGGATGGCCAGCGTATAGCACTCTGGGGTGCCAGCCAAGGTGGATGGGTATTACCGAAAGTCGCAACGCGATATCCCGATATCTGTTTCATGATTGCCGTTTCGCCCGCCGTTAACTGGCTGGAGCAGGGTCGCTATAATACTATCGCCAGCATGAAGCAAAAAGGCCGTTCGGAAAGTGAGATAGCGGCGGAATTAAAGCGCGAGCAGCAGGTCCTGGCATTGCTCGACGCCAACGCCAGCTTCGAACAATATCAACAAAAAGAGGGGAATGCCGCCGATTTCACCCCCGACCGCTGGACCTTCGTGATGAAAAATTACCGTTCAGACGCTACGCAAGATCTTGGCCAGGTTCACTCGCCGGTCTTTTTAGCCTTGGGCGGAAAAGACATTAACGTCGATATTAAAAATACCGAAAATGAATACCGCAATCGCTTAAACAAAGCAGGCCAGCTGGATATCAAATTTTATCCGCAGGCAACACACTCCATGCTGGAAAAAAGCACCGAGGACTCATTAATAGAGACCTGGTACAAAGGTTTATTGTTCCCACGCGCCATTTTCTATCCCGGCTTTTTACAGGATCAGCAGGACTTCGCTTGGCAGCACCGTCATTGCCAGTAAAAAACCTCTGCGGGGAGTTTTCCTCCCCGCCCTCTTCCTTACCTAGTGCCAGCGGAAAATCCGCATCCCCAGAACAAAGGTAAATACGCCAACTCCCATTAGCATCAGCGTAGCCGGCATGATCAACCTGATATCTCCGCCTTCGATAAAGACTTTGCGCATGGCGTCCGCCAGCATCGTCAGCGGCAGGTATTCAATAATGCTGACCATCCAGTGCGGGAAATTTTTGTAGCTGAAGAAGATGCCGGAAAACAGCACCTGGACCAGAATGGTCACTTCCAGCAGGCCATTTGCCGTTTGCGCCTTCATCGCCCGTGACGAGGCAAGCACCGCGATGCCAGAGAAACAGACATTACCGGCGAACAGCAGCAGCAGAAACGCGCTGAACGATCCCTGAATTTCCACATCGAAATAAACGCGCGCGAACAGATTAATGATCAGAATCTCAATGAAGTTGATCAGAAAACAGGCGCCGATATGGGCCATCAGAAAGGTGGATTTTCGCATCGGCGTGATACACATCTGCCGTGTGACGCGGGTAATTCGCTTCTCCACCAACGCCCAGCCAACGGCGATCAGGCACGTTTCCATGATCGCCATCGCCAGCAGCCCCGGCACCAGGAAATCAACGTAACGGAGGCCGGCAGTTTCGAGAACGGAAAGATTTTTATCCGTCGGTTGCCGCTCGCCCTGCTCCTTCTCATTCATCAAATAGTACGAGAGCATGGCTTCATTGTCCTGCGGATCGAGATAGTAAATCCGCTTCTGCCCCGTCTGCTGCGGAATGACTTCGACAAACATCTGGATGTCGCCGCGTTTCAGCGCCAAGATAACCTCATCGCGGTTCTGATAATAGCTGACGAGGTATTTCACCTTAATCAGATGCTGGCGCTTCACCTCTTGCAGATTGACGATACCCTGCAGTTGGTGATCGGTACCGGCCAGCTGCGCACTCCACTCGCGAACCTGCGCCGCCGCCGTCTGATCCTGCGGCATAACAATGCCAATACGCCTCTCCGGTATGTCCTGCGAGGAAAAAGAGAGGCCCAACAGCCATACCAGCAGCAGTGGAAACCCAAATGACCAGAAAAGGATCTGCGGCTCACGAATGTATTGCCGGAATTGAGTGAGCATCAGGTTGAACAGCGCGCTATTCATGGAACCCCCTCCCAGCCAGCGACATAAACAGATCGTCGAGCGTTTTTTTCCGCACGATCAGCTCGGCTATTTCGACGCCGGCGCTTTGCGCAAATGCCAGTAAGTGACTGATAAAGCTGCTCGCATCCATAATAAGCATGCTGATTTTTCCGTCCTTTTCGTTGAAATCGTATTCAAGCACCTGAGGATGCTGTCTCATGGCCTCCAGGCGCTCGGGCCGGGTGGCCCGACATTCAATCACTTCACCGTCGCAATGCTTTTTCAGCAATTGCGTCATGGTGCCCTGCGTCAGGATCTCCCCCTGGTTCATAATGCAGATGCGATCGCAGAGATACTCAGCCTCCTCCATATAGTGGGTGGTCAGCATCATGGTTGAACCTTTCTCCTGGTTGAGGCGACGCAAAATATTCCAGGTATCGTGACGGATGCGCGGATCCAGGCCCGTAGTCGGCTCATCGAGGATCATAATCTCGGGTTCGTTGAGAATCGCCACCCCCAGTGCCAGACGTTGACGCTCACCGCCGGAAAGCCCCTCCACAAAGGTGCGACGCTTGGCCGACAGCTCGACCAACTCCAGCACTTCGCCGGTACGGCGGCGCGGGCAGCCGTAAAAGCTGCCGAACAGATTCACCGTCTCCTCCACCCGCAGTTTGTTGATAAACAGGGTCTCCTGCAGCACCCCGCTCAACCGTCGACGCAGAAACTGCGCATCCTGCGCCCAGCTTTTCCCCAGCACCCTTACCGAACCGGAGTCCGGCTGTTTTAACCCTTCAAGGATCTCCACCAGCGTGGTTTTACCGGCGCCGTTAGGGCCCAGCAGGCCGATAAACTCGCCACGAAAAATATCCAGAGTAATCCCTTTAAGCGCCTCATGATTGCGGTAGCGCTTACGCACCCCATCAAAGGCGATGACTTTTTCACTGCTTTTATTTTCCATAATTTTTTTGTCCGTTATCAGGAGGCCGCAAACGCAACAGCACTAAGCTCCCGCTGCATCAGATTGATAAATTGTTCTATCCCGTCAGCGTTGAAACAGCAGCAGGTGATATGTAAAACGGGTTTTCCCTCCGCCGAACTGGTGAGATAAATATTGATCGAGTCGTTCTCCCAGTTATCCGCCTCCTCCTGCTCATCCAGCGAATCAGGTTGCCGCCAGACGCTCAGGCGTAACGGATCATCCCCGCCGCTCGGCGCTTTCTGCCGAAATGCATCCTGGAGAATATTGATGTTGATGATCGGGTCTGCGACACCGGCGCTTTGCGGAATGCGCCGGAACAATGCGCGCGGCGGCTGCGGCTCCATCAGCAGGAAATCGGCAAGAAAGCGCGGATAGAGGGCTGCACGCGGGCAGAGCGCGGTATAGATCCCGCTGACGGCACGGATCAACAGCGTTAAAAGACGCGGGCTGTTGCGCCAGCGTTGTTCGGCCATCACGCCAACCGGCAAACTCCACGGACAATCGATATGTTCGTAGGCGCGCAGCACCCTTTCACGCACCTGGGCCAGCAGCGTGGGGAAGGTTGGCGCATCGTTCATATCCAGGGGGACAGGCATGACACGAAGCAACGGCGCCATCAGCGACTCGCTCCCCGGTCGGTCACGCCCTTCCAGCACGGAATTCAACGCGAAACGCGATGCGCCGGTCATCTCGCGTACCACCCTGCCGATAAGCGCCAACAGCACCATCTGCAGGCTCACCTTATGCTGACGCGCCACGCTCTCCAGCCGTTCATAGCTGTCGGCCGGAAAAGAGACATAGCGGTCGCTGGCGTGCGTCTGCTGCTGATTGATATAGCACTGGGGAAAAGTGGCCCACGGATAGCCCTGCAAATGCCGGCGCCAGAAGCGTTGATCTTCGCTGCCATGACGACGATAGCGCGCCCGTTCACTGGCGATTAACGCGGTAAAGGGCATCTCTGCCTGTCCGGCTAACGGCTCCTTGTCTCCGCGCGCCAGCAGACGATAACGCTGCCAGAGCTGCTGGCAGAACAGATGCACCGCCGCGCCATCAGCCACGATATGCGGAAAGCAGAGCACCAGAACGTGCTGCTGGGGCTGCAGGCGAAAAAGCTGAGCGCGCAGCAGCGGCGGCCGCTGGAGATCGAATGGTTCGGCGAGCAAACGACACGCCACGTCCTTGACGTGCTGCTGCGCCTGCACCGGGGGATCGCCAGTCAAATCGGCAAAGGGCAAATCGAAGCCGCCGACCGGCCGGATACGCTGAGTGGGCGCCCAGCGCGAAATGGCGCTGCGCAATATCGGATGGTGGGCAATCAGGCCACTCAATACCTGCTCCAACAACGCGGGCTGCAGTTCTCCCTCAATCTGAATGCAGCTCTGGTTATTCGCCGTATCCCCGAGGGTGGCGGCAACAAACCAGAAGCAGTGCTGGGCATACCCCAGCGGATAGACGACGCCCTCCTGCGGTGCGGCGCTTGTCCATTCGTCGCCATAAGGGTTGCGTGCATGCTGAACGTCATGATGAACACTCATTTAGCCTCCTCCACCGCGGGCTGACGCTCCTGCAAACGCATAAGAACCTGCTCCGACAGCGCAGCCACTGTCGGGTGGTCATAGATAAAACCGACCGGCAGGGAAACATTCAACCGTTGGCGAATCAGGGCGATGATCTGCACGGCCATCAGCGAATGACCGTTCAGCTCAAAGAAATCATCCTCGATGCCAAGCGGTCCGATACCCATTTTTTCCTGCCAGGCTGCGGTGATTTGACGTTCGGTTTCATTGCGCGGCTCCAGATACTCGCTGCTGAGCGGCGGGCGCGGAAACAAGGCCGGCTGAAGCCTCTCTCCGTCCCGATCCGGCTGGGCGATATCCGTCTGCACATTCGCGTCGCTGTCGACCAGCGGCAGACCGCGTGTCGAGATCAGATAATGGCCGCCATTGCGCGCCAGCAGTTGCGTCAGCAACGTCCATCCCTCCTTGGGCGTAATGGCGTCACGCAACGTCTTCTCGCCGCTGTCGCCGTGCCACTGCCGCAGGCTGTCAACCGCCATGCCGACATCGCGCCAGGCATCCCAGCCGATGGCCAGATAACGGGTACGCGCATCGCGCCGCTGGTGAGCGTTGAGCGCCCAGGCATCCTGCCAGGCATTAGCCGCACAGTAAGCCACCTGGCCGACCGGCCCGACGAAGGCGGCCAGCGAAGAACAGACGACAAAAAAATCGGGCGCATGCTGGCGCAGACAGGCTTCCAGCACACGCGTCCCCTGCACCTTCGCCTGAAATACCCGCTGCGAATCGTCCGCCGAGCGGTTCTGGATCAGACCGCCGTCCGCCACGCCTGCGCAGTGGAATATGCCGTTAAGCGTTCCATAGCGCTGGGTAAAAGCGGCGATACCGCGACTGACGCTGCGCTTATCGGCCAGGTCGGCACTGATCACCGTGACTTGGGCACCGGCCTGCTGCAGTTGCCGCAAGAAAGCGATGCGCCGCGATTTGGCGTTGCTGGCATCATGCCGCGCCAGCCAGCTCTCCCACTCCGCTTCGGGCGGCAGCTCCCCACGGACAATAAACAGCAGCCGGGCACGATGCCGGCGCGCCAAATTCTCGGCAATGGTGGAACCGATGCCGCCGAATGCCCCGGTGATGAGGTAATTGCCGCCATCGCAGAAGCTAAACGGCGGTTCAGCCTGCTGCCCGCGATCCAGCTCCGTCAGCGGTGCATAGCGCTGCGCGCCACGGAGCGCCACCATCAGAGCCTCATCGGTGTGCTGCATCTCCGCCAGCAGCGTCGACAAAGCGCGGGTAGTCGCCAGCCCCCGGTAGCGCGATGGCGGGATGAAATCGATGCTTTTGCAACGAATCTGACTGAACTCTTTCGGAATGATGCGGCTCGGGCCGATGATGAGCGCCTTACCCGGATCGATCTGCTCATCGCCTGCCAGCGCATGCAGATGATTGGACAGCACAAACAGATCCAACGGGGCGTCGTCATTTTCCGGGTGAAAATGGCGGGCGATATGCAGCAGCGACTCATAATGAAGGGTGGCGTTTTTTGCCGACAGCGCACGACTGCGCGTGATGCTCCAACCGTGGATCAGCGCGTCCGGTGCCTGCTGCTGGCTGCGGAGATACTCTGCCAGCAGATGAAAATCCTGTGGACGCTGCGGATTGACGGTGACGTTGCCGGATCTCAGGATACGGAAGCGTATTCCTTTACTGACGCGCCTGACCCGCGCGCCCTGATTTTCCAGCATGCGCGCGAGCCGTTTACCGCTACCCAGCCGATCCATAAACAGAACCACCGTCCGTCCGCGCCAGGAACCCGGCGTTGACGACAGCGGCGGCAGTTGCTTCCAGCGTGACTGATAACACCATTCCGCCATCGGCAGACGCTCGCCAACCGCCGGAAGTTGCTCACTCTGGCTGTTGACCAATGACGCCAGCGTATAGCGCTGACGCTGAAACGCATAGCCGGGCAGCGGCACGCGTCGCCGCTGCTGATGTTGATAAAGGCGCGGCCAGTCGACCGCCACGCCCTGACACCACAGCTCGCCCAGTGCCGCCAACAGCGTCTGCAGGCCGGCGCGCGGCTGCTTGACGCCGACGCCGCCGTTAAATACCCGGCGCCGGGCAGCGACACCCTCCAGTTGCATGCGCGCCAGGCCAGTGAGCGTACTGCCCGGCCCCACTTCCAGCAGCAGGTTTTGCGGTTCGTCCAGCAGGCGTTTTACCCCCTGACTGAAGGCCACCGGCTGACGCAACTGACTGACCCAATAGTCCGGAGAGGTCGCCTGCTCAGGGCGTATCCAGTCGCCGGTGACGCAGGAAATAAACGGCAGCGTAGGCGGCGAAAGTGTAATGTCGTCAAAAGCGCGTTCAAAATCCGCCAGGCAGCCCTCCATCATGGCGCTGTGAAAGGCGTGCGAGGTGTGCAGGGGTTTCGCCTCGACGCCGTCGGCATCCAGCAGAGCCTGTAGCGTTTCAATAGCCTCGCTTTCTCCTGAAGCCACGCAAAACTCCGGCGCGTTTTCGCTGGCCAGCGACACGCCATCCGGCAGCCGGCGCGCCAGTTCTACGGCGCTCAGGCCAACCGCCAGCATTTTACCCGGCGGCATCTCGTTCATCAGCGCCGCGCGGCGGACGACGATGCGCAGTCCGTCCTCCAGCGAAAATACGCCCGCAAGACAGGCGGCAACATATTCGCCAATGCTGTGCCCGATGCAGGCCGCGGGCGCCAGGCCCCAGGACATCAGCAGCCGGCTCAGCGCGTATTCCACCACGAACAGCGCAGGCTGGGTAAAACGCGTTTGATAAAGCGCCGAGAGCGAAGCATCGTCGGCGGCTTCAAACAGCAGCGGACGAATATCGCGTCCCAGCAGCGGTTTCAACAAGCCGGCGCATTCATCCACCACATCCCGGAAAAACGGCTCCTGCTGATAGTGATCATGCATCATGCCCGCATACTGCGATCCCTGGCCGCTGAACATAAAAATCGTCCGCGCATCCGCCATCGCCTTGCCCCCTTCGGGCAGAGCCAATCGGTGGGCCAGTTCCGCCCGCGCCTGCTGCCGATCGCGACAGACCAGCGCGCAACGATGGTTCATCTCCTCGCGTCCAACCTGCAACGTCCAGGCGACATCGGCCAGGGCTTCGCCCTCCGATTCGTTCTCCTCTGCGGATGACAACCATGCCTGCATACGCGCCATCCCGTCGCGCAGCGCCGCCGCCGAGCGCGCCGAGAAACAGAGCAACTGCTGCGGGCGTCCCGGCCCGGAGGGAGCGACAAAACGCGATTCCTCAAGCACCATATGCACGTTGGTGCCGCCGATGCCGAAGGCGCTGGCTCCGGCGCGGCGCGGCCGGTCGCTGGACCAGGGTTCCCCCTGTTGCGGGATATAAAACGCCGATCCCCGCAGATCAATCTCGGTATTCAGCCGGGAAAAATTCACCGCAGGCGGCAGATAGCGATGCATCAGCATATGCGCCACTTTGATCACGCCGGTAACGCCCGCGGCAGAATCGAGATGGCCAACGTTCGCTTTGACCGAAGCAACCGCACAGCGATGATCCGGCCCCCGCTGTTTACCGTAGGCATTCAGCAGCGCCTTTAACTCAATGGGATCGCCAAGCCGCGTGGCCGTGCCGTGCGCCTCAATGTAGCCGATGCTTTCCGGGGCCACGTCTGCCGCGACCAGCGCGCGCCGCAGCACCTCGGTTTGACCGTTGATCGACGGCGCGGTAAAGCCCGGTTTGCTGGAGCCGTCGTTGTTGACTGCCGAGCCTTTAATGATGGCGTATATTCTGTCGCCGCCATCAAGAGCATCCTGCAACCGCTTCAGCACCACCGCGCCGACTCCATCGCCCGCCACCGTGCCGCTGGCATCGGCGTCGAAGCTGCGGCAGCGTCCGTCGTGCGATAAAATTCCGCTGTTTTCATAGCGGTAGCCGCTTTTTAACGGGAAGCCGACATGCACGCCGCCACCCAGCGCCATATCGCACTCGCCCGCCAGCAGCGACTGGCAGGCGGCGTGCAGCGCCAACAGCGAACTGGAACAGGCGGCTCCGATAGTCATCGCCGGGCCACGCAGGTTGAGCTTGTAAGCAACGCGAGTGGATAACAAATCGTTATTATTGCCCGACAACAGACCGTCCAGCGCCACATGCCGCTGGATATCGGGATGACGCAGCAGATAACTCATGGCGTAGCTGCTGTTGGACGCGCTGGCGAAAACGCCAATCTGTCCGGGAAATTTCCCCGGCGCATAACCGGCATGTTCCAGCGCCAGCCACGCCGTTTCCAGAAACAGCCGTTGCTGCGGATCCATCGCCTGCGCTTCGCGCGGCGAGTAGCCGAAGAAAGCGGCGTCGAACGCCTCGGCATCCTCCAGCACCGCCGCCCGGCGCACAAAGTCCGGCTGTTCGCGTTCAGCGTGCGGCGTACCGGCCGCATCCAGTTCCTCATCGCTCAGTTCGCGTATCGCTTCAACCCCTGCGGCAATGTTTCGCCAGAAAGCCTCAATATCTGCCGCGCCGGGAAACGACCCCGCCATACCCACAATCGCGATCTCAAAACCGTGCAGGGATTGAGGAAGTGCGTCCTTTAACATCTCTGCATTGCTCATTGTTTACCGCTCCTTCTTTGCTGCAAGCCGGCAAGACGGCTGCGGCCGGCATTCACCTGTAACTGAATGGCATCCAGGCTGGCGTCGGGCTGCCGCTGGCCGCCGTTGATGTAATCCGCCAGTTGCTGAATGGTCGGGTAGTTAAGCAGATCAACGATGCTCACCCCGCTATAGCCCAGCGCGGCAAGCCGCAGGTGCGCGCGCGCCAGCAGCAACGAATCGCCGCCCAGGTCAAAAAAGTTCTCCTGCTGATTTGGCGCGGCCACGCCCAGCACCGTGCTCCAGACCTGTTGTATCGCTTTTGCCGTAGGATCGGTGAGTTCCACCGGAGCCGTGTCGGTCGGCACGGGTTGGCGATCTTCAGCGCGCAGGCGGGAGGTATCCAGCTTGCCGTTGGCCGTCAGCGGCAACGCATCCAGCACCTGGAAGCGGGCCGGAACCATATAGCGCGGAAGATGCTGGAGTAGCCAGGTGCGCAGCGCAGCGGCATCGAAAGAACGTTCCGGCTGCATCACCAGCCAGGCGACAATGCGTTTGCCTCTGGGCTCCTCCACCACCTGCACCGCAGCCCGCTCAATGTCAGGGTGGCGACCTATCGTCGCTTCGATCTCGCCCGTCTCGATACGAAAACCGCGGATCTTGCACTGATCGTCAATCCGCCCCAAAAATTCGATCGCCCCGTCGGCCAGGAAGCGGGCGCGATCGCCCGTGCGATAAAGGCGCTCGGATCGTTCCGGATCGAAAGGATTCGCGATAAAACGCTGCTGATAGAGTTCGGGCTGATTGAGGTACTCCAGCGCCAGACCCGGCCCGCCGATATAGAGCTCGCCAGGCGTGCCGAGAGGCGTCGGCTGCATGAAGGCGTCCAGAATCCAGGCAATGTTTCCCTCATTGGGCCTGCCGATTGGCACGATGCCACTTTCGGTAGCGCGAAAACGCCAACTGGTGGTGAAGGTGGTGTTTTCGGTCGGGCCGTAGCCATTGATCAGGGTCAGCGCCGGATAGAGCCCGCTGATGCGGGTGGCATGACGCAGCGACATCGCCTCGCCACCGCTTATCACCTGCCGTACTTCACGCAATGCCTGCGGGCATTCATCGACAATCAGGTTAAACAGCGACGTGGTGAGAAACAGGCTCTCTACCCGCTGTCCGACCAGCAAGGTCTCCAGTTGCGGTATCGCCACCGGGCCCTGCGGATAGATGACGATGGTGCCCCCGTTCAGCAGCGGTCCCCAGATTTCCAGCGTAGACGCGTCAAAGCTCACGGCGGCCAGCATCAGAAAGCGGCGGCAATGGGTGAAATCGAGATAGCCGACCTCTTTCACCAGGCGAATCACCCCCTGCTGAGCGATAAGCACCCCTTTGGCCTTACCGGTCGAGCCGGAGGTGTACATCACGTACAGAGGAAGGGAACTCTCTCCTCGCGCGACAGCAAAAGGCATCACCGGGGTATCGCCCTGGCTCAGTTCCTTCTCCGTCAACTGCGGCACGCCGGTCTCTGCTGCCAGCGCCCTCTCCGGCTGATGCGTGATCAGCAGGCAACAGCGCGCATCCGTTATCTGCTCCACCAGACGCGCATGCGGATCTTCCGGATTAAGCGGGAGATAAACCGCCTCCAGTTTGCTGAGCGCCAGCACTGAAACAATCAGGCCGACGCTGCGGCCCAGATAGAGCGCTACGCGGCTGCCGCGCGTCACGCCGCGCTGCGCCAGCAAGGACGCCAGCCGGTCTGACTGCCGGTCCAGTTCGCGATAGCTCAGGCGCTGGGCTTCCCATTCTACCGCGTCGGCATCGGGCTGCTGCGCCACCTGACGGGCGAACAGCGTCGCCAGGGTTTCCGTGCCGGCGTAGCCTGCCGGTCCGCGCGTAAATGCAGCCAGCTGACGCTGCTGCTCTGCGGGAACAAAATCGACGGCAAGGTGCAATGCCTGCGGCTCTGCCGCCATCGCGCCGAGGACGCGTTGGTAGCAGGCCGCCATTTGCTCCACCTGCTCCCGGCTCAGCAGCCTGGCGTTATAATCCAGCTGGACGCTCACCTGATTGCTGGCCAGCGCTGAAGAGAGCGTTTTGTGCTGGAAATGAACATTCAGGGTAAAGTGCGTCCCCTCATGGACATCCTGCACGTTCAGCTTATCCACCACGCCCAATCCCAGGGCCGGCGTCATCTGATCGTAAATATGGAAATCCATATAGTTGAACAGCACCTCATCCAGCAACGGCTGAGGGCCAAAGTGGCGCTGAATTTCGGCAAGGGGATAGCAGCGATGAGGGATCGCCGCGCATTCGTTGGCGAAGGTTTGACGAATCACTTCCGCCCAGCTTTGCGCTCCCAGCACCTGGCGGAACGGCAAAATATTGAGATAGAGGCCGTAGAGCCAATCACCGCCTTCCGCCTCCGGACGACCATTGGTCGGAATGCCGGTCAGGATATCCGGTTCGCCGCTGAACACGCTCATCACTTTGACATGGGCTGCCAACAGCACGCTTTTTAGCGGCACGCCCAGTTGCTGCATCAGTTGGCGCATCCCCTGATAAACCGTATCGTCGAGCGTAAACGAGAGCGATTTCAGACGCGGCGCAGCTCCCAGCGTCGCCTCCTGCGCCTGATGAGGCAGCCTGAGAAGGGTGCAATCCGCCAGAGTTTGCTGCCAGTAACGGCGCTGCGCATCGTCCCGGATGGCGGCCTGTTCCTGAACGATAAAGTCGCGGTACTCCTGCTGCGGCTTGAACGGCGGCTGCCACTGGCTGCCACCGGTCAGAACGGCATAGCGGTTAAACACCTCAACGATCATGGTGTGATAGCTCCAGCCATCGAATACCGGGTGGCATTCGGTCATGGTGAACTGGAAGCTTTGCGGGGAACGCAGTTGAATGAAGAAACGCAGCAACGTCGGTCTTTGCAAATCGAACGGTGTATGGCGTTCTTCATCCAACAGGGCTCTGATACGCTCCTCCTGCCGTTGCTTGTCGAGATGGCGCAGATCCTCCACTAGGATCGGCAGCTCCGCCTGCGGCCAGACTAACTGCAACGGCTGGCTGTAGCGTGCGAAATCAAACCCGGTTCGCAACACATCGTGAGCAACCACCGTTTCCGCCACCGCCCGGCGAAAAGCCGCTTCGTCGAAGGCGGCGTTGATACGCAAGTGCGAGGTGCCGGTACAGTGGTAAACGTTGGCGTCAGGCGTCAGGTTCATATGGTAAAACATGCCCGCCTGCATACGGCTCAGCGGATAGGCGTCAATCACCTCCGGCGGCAACAGCTCGCGATCTTCCTGCGTGATCTGGCTGAATGGCGCAGCGGTTATCGGACCGCCGACGCCCTGCCCGCTGCCGGCGTCCAGCAACGCCGCCAGTTCGGCCACGGTCTGATGCTGGAACAGATTGACCAGCGTCAGCGCCAACCCCCGTTCGCGCCCGCGTCCGACAACCTGTACTCCGCGCAACGAATCGCCGCCCAGCGAAAAGAAGTTGTCGTAAACACCGATGTCATCCACCTTCAGCACGTCGCGCCAGAGCGCCAGCAGCGCCGCCTCGGTCTCGGTGCGCGCCGCCTGATAGTCGCTCGCCAACTGCGGACGAAGCGCCTGCGGATCCGGCAACGCGCGCCGGTCCAGCTTGCCGTTCGCCGTTAGCGGCAGCGCCTCCATAAACACAAAGGCGGAGGGCAGCATGTAATCCGGCAGCGTGCGCCGCAGCCCATTGCGCAGCGTTTCCACCTTGAGACCGTTTTCACGCGTGGCGACCCAGGCAATCAGACGCATCTGACGATCGGCGCTGTCCGCACGGGCAATCACCACCGCTTGATCCACGCCATCCAGCCGCTGCAGCGCCGCTTCAATCTCTCCCGGCTCAATGCGAAAACCCCGTATTTTGACCTGATGATCGGCGCGCCCCAGATACTCCAGTGAGCCGTCGCGACGTCGACGCGCCAAGTCGCCGCTGCGATAGAGGCGCGCACCATCGTCATCGCCGCCGCCCAGCAGCTCGGCTTTATTCAAAAACCGCTCGCGAGTCAGTTCGGGACGGTTCAGATAGCCGCGCGCGACCCCGGCGCCACCGACATACATTTCGCCCACCACGCCGGGCGGCACCGGCCGCTGCTGCGCGTCCAGCAGATAGATTTCAAGGTCGTCCAGCGGCTCGCCAATGGGGCTTTTGCCTCCCTGTCGCGCGTCCGCCAACGTGATGCGCCGCCAGGTGACGTGCACCGTGGTTTCGGTAATGCCGTACATATTGATAATCTGCGGCGCATCTTCGCCATATTTTGCCAGCCAGCCGAGCAGCGTCGCCGGTTCCAGCGCTTCACCGCCCATAATCACGTAGCGCAGCGACAGAGGCGCCGCGTCCGGGGACGTCGCATCGGCGGCGATAAACTGCGCAAAGGCGGAAGGGGTCTGGTTAAGCACGGTCACTCGCTCATCGCTTACCCACTGCCGGAACTGTTCCGGGGAGCGGCTGACCCAGTACGGCACCACGCTGAGCTGACCGCCATACAGCAATGCCCCCCAGATTTCCCAGACGGAGAAATCAAAGGCGCTGGAGTGGAACAGCGTCCATATGTCATGTTCGCTGAAGGCAAAATGGCGCTCGCCGGCAGCAAACAAGCGCATAACGTTGGCATGAGGGATTTCCACGCCTTTCGGCGTGCCGGTCGAGCCGGAGGTGTAGATGACATAGGCGAGCGCATCGGGCGTAACCGGCCGATCGGGATTGGTCTCCGGCATCGTCTGGATCAAGCCGCTTTCGCAATCGGTGCACAGATAGTCGACCTCGCAGCCCTCAAACAGCGACTGATGCGCCGAGACACCGATCACCTGACGAACCCCGGCGTCCTCGACGTAGAAACGGACGCGCTCCGCACCGTGGCCACTGTCAATGGGGAGATAGGCCATCCCCGCCTTCAGCACCGCCAGAATGGCGATCGGCAAAGCTTCGTCGCGATCCATACAGATCCCGACCAGACCGCCGCCTTGCGCCGGACGCTCCTGCATGCCCAGCAACAGATAGTGCGCCAGCTGATTCGCCCGCGCGTTCAACTGCTGATAGGTCAGCCTGCGTCCCTCACCCGTCCCGATAGCTACGGCATCCGGATAGCGCTGCGCCTGATATTCGAAACGCTGATGCAACGCCTGGCTGACCGGGTATGTATGGGGGCGTTCGCTGTGCAGGTCGCGCGCGGTGATGCAGGGGTAGCATTCCAGCCGCTGGGTGTCATCCTGGGCCACTTCACCGAGCAGGAACAGGAAATCCGCTTCCAACTGCGCGATGGTGGCGTCATCAAACAGATCGCTACTGTACTCGAAGGCACCCTGTAGCTGCCGGCCTCGGCTCTCCATCGACAACGTCAGATCAAATTTTGCCTGTTCACCGGCCAGAGAATGCGGCTTAACCTGTAGGCCATCGAACGTCCAGCCCTGCTGCCCACTCTCGTCAAAGGAGAACATCACCTGGAACAGCGGCGAGTAGCTGAGATCGCGCGTTGGATTAAGGGTTTCAACCAGCCGATCGAAGCTCACCTGCTGATGCTCCAGCGCGTCGACCACCGTGCGGAAAACGCTTTGCTGCAAGGCGGTGAAGCTCTCTTCCGGATCGATCTGGATACGGTAAACCAGCGTATTGACGAAGAAGCCCACCACGCCTTCCAGCTCAAGCCGCCCACGCCCGGACACCGGCGAGCCGATGGCCAGGTCGCGCTGTCCGCTATAACGATGCAGAATCAACGAGAAGGCGCTAAGCAACAGCGAATAAAGCGTGCTGTTGCGTGCGCGGGCGCGTTCACCCAGCGTTTGCGCCAGCGCCGGCGGCAGCGAGAAGAAGCGGGTTTTTCCGCGCAGACTGAGCCGATTTGGCCGTGGGCGATCGCAGGGCAAATCTATCGGTTCGAGGTTACGCAGTTTTTCGCGCCACCAGTCCAGGGAGCGGGCGACGTCATCCCCCTCCTGCTGCTGATGCTGCCATTCGGAATAATCGATGTACTGAATGTCAAGCGGGGGCAGATCCGCCGCCAGCCCCTGACGCCGGGCGTTATAGCAGGAAGCCAGCTCGCGGCTGATAATGCCGGCTGACCAGCCATCGGAAATAATATGATGCAACACGATAAGCAGCATATGGTGACATGCGCCGCGGCGGAACAGCACGAAACGCGACAGCGGCGCCTGCTGTAAATTGAAGGGGCGTTCGCTCGCCGCATTCAGCTGCGCCTGCAACGCCGCTTCATCCGCCGCGACCCAATCCACCTTCTCCAGTGGCAGCGTCATGGTGTCATGACAGCGCTGAAAGAGCGCCTCATCCTGCCAGACAAAATCGGTGCGGAAAGATTCATGGCGCGCCACCAGGTCATTCACGCTCTGCTGCAGCGCCGTTTCGTCCAGCTCCCCTTCCAGCTCCAGTAACGTGCTGATGTGATAAATTGCTGAATCATGTCCCAGTTGTTCATGCAGCCACAGACGCTTTTGCGCCAGCGATGCTCTGAACTGGAAATGGTTTTCCTGCATGTCGCCTCCGGTAAATTGCGGTTTATCGTATTCTTGGTTGTGCATCACAATGGCGTCTCCTGTCGGCGCGACACGCGGGTGATGGCGCGCTCTTCCGATAACGGCGTCGTCCGTTGTGCCAGTACCGCCGCTAACTGCCGGACGGTCTGATGGTTAAGCAGATCGATCAGGGAGACCCTGACATTAAGTTGATTTTCGAGTCGCGCGGCGACCCGCAGGGCGTGCAGCGAATGCCCACCCAGCGCGAAAAAGTTCTGGTCACAGCTGACCGGCCCGCAGCGTAAGATTTCTCCCCAGGTAGCCTGAATGGCGCTCTCCAGCGGCGTAGCGGGTGCCAGCAGCTCGGTCTGTTGCGGGCGAACGGGCAGAGGCAGAGCGCCATAGTCCACTTTCCCGTTCGACGTCAGCGGTAGCGCGGGCAGCACCACGATCGCGCCCGGGATCATGTACCCGGGCAGCGTCAGCGCCAGAAACGCACGCAGCGCCTCGCTTTCCATCCCCGCCTGCTGCGGCACCACCCAGGCTGCCAGTTGCGCATCTTCCTGCGAGCGTCCGGGCAGCAGGGCGACGGCACTCTGCAGCACCTGCGGATGACGCATCAGCTGCGCCTCAATCTCACCCGGCTCGATACGGTAGCCACGCACTTTGAGCTGGCGATCGCAGCGGCCGAAATACATCAGTTCGCCGTTCGGCATCAGGCCGACCCGATCGCCTGTGCGGTAGGCGCGTACGGCTTCCCCGGCCAAATCCAGCGTAATGAATTTTTCCTCGGTCAAATCAGGCCGGTTCCAGTACCCCTGCGCCAACCCGGCACCGGCGATATAAAGCTCCCCCTCCGCCCCCGGCGGCGTCGGCGACCGATCCTCGTTCAGCACCAGCAGGCGGGTATTGGCGATGGGCAGACCAATCGCCATTGCGCCCTGACGATCGCGCTCCGCATCCGCCAAATGGACGCAGCAACCCACCACGGTTTCCGTCGGACCATATTCGTTGTAAATGCGAGTGTGGGGCGCCTCCCGCAGCCAGCGCTGCACGGTTTCGCAATTGAGGGCTTCGCCCCCGACGACGAGCGCGCTGACGCGCCCTTTCGCCGCGTGATCCAGTTGCTCCTGCAACAGCGCGAGATGGACAGGGGTGATTTTCAGCAGTTGTTCCGCAGAAGAGGTGCTCAGGTGGCGCGCCATGGCCTGCAAATCGCCCTCACCGGGGATGGCAACGAGGGTGCCGCCCGTCAGCAGCGGCAGCCAGAGGCTGGTCAGGGTCGCATCAAAGCTCACCGACGAATGGAACAGGCTCTGCATACCGGCACGTAGCTGATAGCGTCGGCTCGCATCGAGGAGATAATTAATCAGGCTGCGATGCTCAATCATGACGCCTTTCGGCCTGCCGGTTGAGCCGGAGGTATACAGGATATAAGCCAGTGAGTTCCCCTGGCTGACCTCCGGCGGCAAAGGCAGATCGGGCGAGGCTTCGTCAACCAGCAGCAGAGGCTGATCGGACGGCAGCGCACCCGCCAGGGTCTGCTGGGTGAGGGTCAGAGGGCACTGGCTGTCGGACAGCAAATACCGGATGCGTTCGGCAGGGCTGGCGGCGTCGATCGGCACATAGCAAAGGCCGATGCGGCTGGCGGCAAGCATCGCCGCGACATACTCCACACCGCGAGGCAAAAACAGCGCGACGCGATCCCCGGCGCGCAGCCCGCGTTGATGCAGACGGGCGCTGATCTGCTCGGCACGCTGCCGCAAGCTGTCATAGGTCAGGCTTAGGTCGCCTTCTATCACGGCGATATGGTCGCCCATGGCTGCGGCGCGCTGGGCAAACAGCGCGTAAACACCGCCCGCAGGCAGCGGCAGAACCGGCCCTTGCAGCCCTTTGAGCAGAGCCGCGTTCCCGGAGGCGTCCAGCAGGGAGACCTCCGACAGCCGCCGGTCATCCGCGTCTATCCATTGCTGCAATATATGCAGCAGGTGCTGCGTCAACTGACCGGCGGTATGCGGAGAGTAAAGCCCGTCGTCATACACCAGCGCCCCGCTCAGGGCCGTGCCAAACGACGCCACCAGCGTCAACGGATAGTTGGTGCTCTCCTGGGCCGCCGTGAAACTGAATAGCCCGTTATTCTCCTGCTGCGGGTAGTTCTCAAAGACCACCAGGGTATCAAACAGCGTCGGCCAACCGGCCAGCCCGCAACTGTGCTTCAGCTCCGCCAGCGAAATGTCGCTAAAGCGCTCATTTTCCAGTTGCTGACGCTGGAGCGCATGCAACCAGTCGACCACGTGAACGTCCGGCTGGACGCTCGCCCGCATCGGCACCGTGCCGATAAGCAAACCGACCATGCGCTCAATGCCGCTGAGATCGGCATGGCGGCCAGAAAGGGTGACGCCGAACAGGCTCTCCGTCGAACCGCTGTAGCGTTGCAGCAGCAGCGCCCAGGCGCCCTGCACCAGCGTACTGATGGTCAGGCGATGACGGCGACCAAAGCTGGCCAGTTGCGCGGACAGCGCGACATCCAGTTGAAAATCCTGCCGCTGGCGTTGCTGAGACGGCGTACGCCCCGGATAAGCGGCCGGCAACGGCGTCGCGGCACTGAGGCCGGCCAGCCGTTGCTGCCAGTGCGCCAGGCTGCCGGCGCGGGAACGGCGCAGCCACTGGATATAGTGCCTGAATGCCGGTGCCGACGGCGGTGGCGGCGTCTGATGATAGGCCGCAGCCACCTGCGCCAGCAGCAGGGTCACCGACCAGCCGTCCAGAATGGCGTGGTGATGGCTGAACAGCATCTGCACGCTATCCTGCGCGAGCAGCACGGTGATGCGGAACAGCGGCCCCTGATGCAGATCGAACCCCTGCTCCCGATCCGCACGCCACAGCGCCGCGATGTCCTCTTCCTGCGGCGAGCGATAATCAACCACGCGCCAGGCGTCAGGCATCTGCTGATGCACCAGTTGCAGCGGCCCGACTTCGGCGTTCAGATCGAAGGTGGTACGCAGCGCCGGGCAGGCGGCGATCACCTGCGTCCACGCCTGTTGCAGGCGAGCAAGATCGACCCCGCGCGCAAGATCAAAACAGATCTGCTCGTGATAGAGCCTTGCATCGCTGTCGGCCAGCGAATGGTAAAGCATCCCCTCCTGAGTCGGCGTAAGAGGATAAATATCCACAATCTGCGAATGACGCTGCTGCAGTTGCAACAGCGATGCCCGGCTCAGGCCTGCGAGAGGAAAATCGGACGGCGTCCAGGTCGTGTGCGCTTGCGCCTGGCAGTGGGCGATCAGCGCATCGAGATGCTTTTTCATCGCGTCCGTCTGCGCGGCGATGGTCTCCGCCCGCCAACTGTTCGGGTTGTAGCTCCAGACGATAACCAGTTCGCCCTCATCGATGTAGCTATCCACCTCCAGCGCCCAGCCACGACGATTTTCAGGCGCATAACGGTGCGCCATCAGCAGATCGGCTACGCCGCTCAGCGGAGGCTGATGGAAATCGCCGTCGAACTGCCCAAGATAATTGAAGCAGACCTCCGCTGCCTGTGCAGCGGCGTCATACAGCATGCCGTAACCCACACCGCCGTGAGGAACCCGACGCTGCGCCTCTTTGACGTCCTGGATCAGATCTCCCCACGACCCCGTTGGCGGCAATTGCAGCAGGATCGGGTAAATAGCGGTAAACCAGCCCACAGTACGGCTGACATCCGGCGCATCCGGCGCGTCATCGCGCCCGTGCCCTTCGAAATCGATACGCAGTTGGCGGCTGCCGGTCCATTCGCTTAGCGTCTGCGCCAGCGCCGCCAGCAGCAGATCGCCGACATGGGTGTGATAAGCCCGCCCGGTTTGACGCACCAACGCCTGGGTGGCCGCGCGATCCAGCGTAATCTGAACCTTGCGCATTTCTCCCGTACGGCCAGGCAGCGCACGCGTGCTGCTGTCTACCGGAATAGCGGCGCCGGCATGCCGCTGCGTTTCCCAATAGCGGTGCTCATCGGCAGCCGAAACGGGATCGACGACCTGCTGCAACCATGTGCCCCATTCCGCCAGCGAAGCCGTCGCCGGCTCGCAGGGCGGTGCTTCGCCTCGTGCCTGCGCCTGATACGCGCGGCTGAGATCGCTGATAATAATGCGCCAGGAGACGCCATCCACCACCAGGTGGTGAACGCTTAACAGCAGGTAATCGGCGGATGCCGCACGGATAACATCGGCGCTGAACACCGGCCCTTGGGCAATGTCCAGCTGTGACTGACGCGATCCGGCCCAGGCGATAACCGCCGCTTCGCCGTCGTGAGGCGCGCCAAGGCGCGTTTCACGCAGCAGCGGCGCGTCCGTCAGGGCGGCGATAGTGGCCGGCGCATCGGCTGCGCTGAAGCGGCCGCGCAACCCTTCATGCTGCTGCAAAACCCCGCGCAGCGCCCGTTCCAGCTGCGGCAAATTGACCTGCGCGTCCAACCGCCAGAGGTAAGATTGGTTGTAGTGATGCGTGTTTTCCGAGCCCAACGCGAAGAACCAGCGCTGGGCAGGCAGCAACTTATAAGCCTGCATGGCCGGGCGTGCTTGCGTCGGCGCGGATGCCAGTGGCTCCACCACGCTGGCGAGGCTGGCGATCGTCGGATAATCAAACAGCATACGCGCCTGAACGCGCAGCCCCGCCTCGCGAGCGAGGAAGACGATTTGCAGACTAAGAATGGAGTCGCCGCCCAAGGCAAAGAAGTCGTCATCCATCCCTGGCGTTTCGCCTCCCAGCACCTTTTGCCAGATAGCCGCCAGTTGCCGCTCCGTCTCACTCTCCGCCGCCCGGAAGCAGAGCGCGACCGTCACCGGCAGCGGTTGTACGGCCAGCCAGGCGCGATCGACTTTACCGTTGCTGGTCAGGGGAATGGACGGCAGCAATAGCCACTGGGTCGGGCGCATGATTTCCGGCAGACGGCGCGCTATCTGCTGACGCACGCTATCCAGCGTTGCCGCCCCCGTGGCCAGGGCCACATAGGCCACCAGGTGAGGGCGCCCGTTGACCTGACGAATACCTGTCGCAGCCTGACTGACGCCCTCGCACGCGACCAGTTGCGCTTCAACCTCTTCGAGCTCAATGCGGTGCCCACGCAGCTTCACCTGATTATCCCGGCGGCCGAGATAGAGCAGATTGCCATCCGGCAACCAGCGGGCCAGATCGCCGGTGCGATAGAGCCGCTCGCCGGGTTCGGCGGCAAAAGGATCGTCAATAAAACGACTGGCGGTCAGTTCCGGGCGGTTAAAATAGCCCAGCGCCACACCCGCCCCGCCGATATAGATCTCCCCTACGCCCCCCGGCGGCGTCAGTTGCCGGTGTTCATCCAGCAGGAAAATACGCATATTGGCAATCGGCCGCCCAATCGGAACCGCGCCCGAGACGGCGCATTCGCCCGCAGCCAGCGCATAGACGCAGCATCCGACGGTGGTTTCCGTCGGCCCATATTCATTCACGATCGAGACCTGAGGCGCATGTTCACGCCAGAAACGCACTGCGGCGCCCGCCAGGTTTTCGCCGCCGATGACCAGCGTTGCCGCATGGCCAGCCGCCGCAGGGGGAATCTGCTGGCTGAGCAGTTCAAGATGAGAAGGCGTTATCTTCGCCATCGTCATGCCGGAAAGTTGCTTCCAGGCCGACACCAGCGCGGGGACATCCTCTTCATCGGGCAGAATAAACAGCGTTTTACCGCTCAACAGCGGCAGGAACAGGCTGGTCAGAGTGGCATCGAACGAGATGGAGGCGTGCAGCGTGTTGCCGCGTCCCTGCGCGCAATCGTAGTTATCGCAGGCATGCTGCAGATAATTGGCGAGCGCGCGATGGGGAATGACCACGCCTTTCGGCGCGCCGGTGGTGCCGGAGGTGTAGAGCACATAAGCGGGATCGTCCGCAACGGCGCCCTGTGCCGGGTCAGCCATGCTGACGTCGCCGTCTGTCATCATCTCCGGCGTCAACAACATCGTCTGCTGCTCGGTCAGCGCCAGCCGCAGAGCCTGTTCGCGCGTGGTGATGACACGCGCCACACGCGCATCCTCCAGCATGTAACGGATGCGCTCCGCCGGATAAGCGATATCCACCGGCACCCAGGCCGCCCCGCTTTTGACCGTCGCGAGGATCGCGCAGACCAGCGCAGTGGAACGCGGCAGCAGCACCGCCACGCGCGCGCCAGGCCCGATATCCAGCCCCGTCAGCAAATGCGCCAACTGATTGGCCTGCTGATTGAGCTGCTGATAACTCATCTGCCGTTCTCCCCAGGCCAACGCCGTGGCCTGCGGAGTCGCCCGCGCCTGCTGTTCGAAACGTTGTTGCAACAGCGGCGCGGCCGCACGGCGTGGACCTGCGCTGAGGGTATCGAGCAAATGGCGGTGCTCCGCCTCTGACAGCATATCCAGCCGACAGGCAGGCAACTGCGGCCGACGGCTCAAACTCGCCAGCAGGCGACCATAGGACGCGGCAAGAGCGTCGATAGCCTCGGCGCTATAGAGCGACGGGCGATACTCAATATTCAGCGTCAACTGCGTCGCCGTCTCCTGCACAAACAGCGTCAGATCAAATTTGGCGTCCGGCGCGTTGAGTGCCTGGTTACTGAGCCGCGCTTCGGCCCCCTCTCTGCGCTCATCCTGTGAGGTGTTATAAACGAACATAATGCGGAACAGCGGGGACGTAGCTCGCCCCTCCGCCGGCAATACCGCATTAACCACCTGCTCGAAGGGCGTCTCTTTATGAGCCAGCGCTTCACGCAGCGCCGCCTCGCTGGCGGCAAGAAAAGTGGCGAAGGGCTGGCTGGTGTCCAGGGTCTGACGAAACGCCAGCGTATTGAGCAGCAACCCCGGCAAACTTTGCAACGTGTCGCTGTCGCGCAGCGACACCGGCAGGCCGATAGTTAAATCGTTTTCACCGCTGTAACGTTGCAGCAGCAGTTGGAACGTCGACAACAGCAGGGTAAACAGCGTGGTGTCCTGCTGTCGCGCCAGTTGGCGCAGCGCTTCGGTCAGCGGCAGCGGCAACGTCAACGTCTGATAAGCCGCCCGCCAGTCCGTTTCATCGGGTTGCGGACGCTGCGGCAGGGCGATAACCGGCGGTGGCGTAAGGAACACTTCGCGCCACCAATCAAGCCCCTCCTGATGCGGGGTGCTGCGCTCCCACGCGGCATACTGCAAATAGCTGATGGCAGGCGCGGTGCAAGCCGCCTGCGGATCGTCAATCAACAGTGTCAGGCTCTGGTCTATCAGCGACAGCGTATGTTCATCGACCAGCAGGTGATGTACACAGAAAATCAGCGCGTTGCGCCCCTGCGGGGAGTAAATAAAGCACAGACGATAGAGCGGCGCCGCGAGCAGCGTAAAGGGCTCGCTCATCAGCGCGGCAGCGCGCTGTTGTACACGGGCGTGCCACGCGTCATCGTCGACGCCTTCAGCCGTAAACTCAACGGGAGCGTCAGACCAATACTGATGGGGTACGGCACCGTCGGCGCGCAGTCGGGTATTCAGCAAGGGGAAGTGACGGAACAGCGCTTCCAGCGCCGCGCTCAACCGTTCGGTGGTCACCTCCGACGAGGTAAAGGTTTTAATTTCTCCCGTAATGTAGCTGTTGCCGTCGGGATGAAGCTGCTCAAGGAACCAAATACGCTGCTGAGCGAAACTCAGCGGCGCCTCTTTCAGCGCCGGCTGCCTGCACAACGCGCTGTCCGTCTGGGTTTCTCCTGCGCTGAGCGCCAACTGGCGCGGAGTGCGACGGGTAAAGATGTCGCTGACGCGCAAATGCAGTTGGTGCTCAGCGGCCAGCAGCGCCACTGCCCGCGCCGCCAGTAGCGAATGTCCGCCCAGCGTGAAGAAGGAGTCGTCGCGACCTATGCCCTCGATCCCCAGCACCCGGCTCCAGACAGCGGCGATCGCCTGCTCCACCCGGCCCTTCGGCGCCTCGCCTGGCGCGTTCGCCACGGCATCGGGTTGCGGCGTCGGAAAACGCTTACGATCGATTTTATTGTTCGGCAGGCGAGGAAACGCGGTCATCAATACATAGCAGGCGGGGCACATGAACTCCGGCAGCGTGGCGGCCAGCCAGGCATGCAACTGCGCCCGATCCGGCTGCTGCCCCGCATGCGGCAACACATAAGCGACGACGGCGCTGGCGGCCAGGTAATCCTCGCGCACCAGGGTGACCGCATCCGCCACGGCAGGGTGGCGACGCAACGCGGTCTCAATCTCGCCCAACTCAACGCGATAACCACGGATTTTCACCTGATTATCGATGCGTCCCAGGTAATCAATATTGCCGTCGTTGCGATAGCAGGCGAGGTCGCCGGTGCGATAGAGCCGCGCCTCTGGCGTCGCGCTGAAGGGATCGGCGATAAAACGGTCGGCGGTCAGGGCGGGCTGGTTCAAATAGCCCTGTGAAACGCCGACGCCGCCAATACATAGCTCCCCGACGACGCCAACGGGAAGCGGCTCACGGAACTCATCCAGGATCCATACCTGGGTGTTATGCACCGGGCGGCCAATATGCACACGGTTGTCGGCCTGCGTCAGCTCGGCATTGGTGGCGCTGACGGTCGTTTCCGTGGGGCCATAAGAGTTAATGAAACGGCGGTTTTTCCCCCATTTTTGCAGCAGATCGAGTCCGCAGGCTTCGCCCGCCACGATCAGCACGCGCAGATCCGGCAACGGAGCCTCCGGTAATGCCGCCAGCGCCGAGGCCGGCAGCGTGACATGACTGACCCGACGCTGCTCCAGTTGCTCCAGCAGATCCGGTCCGGGCAGCAGCGAGAGGCGCGGCGCCATCAGCAACGTACAGCCGGAGCACAGGGTCATGACGATTTCCCAGACCGACGTATCGAAGCTGAACGAAGCAAACTGCAGCACCCGACCAGGGGGCTGCATATCAAGCAGCGCCACTTCGGTTTCCGCCAGATTACACACGCCGCGATGACGAATGGGCACGCCCTTCGGCTGGCCCGTGGAGCCTGAGGTATAGATGATATAGGCAGTGTTGTCGGCGCCGGCACGCGGCGCGGGAGCCCGGGTCGGCAAGTCGTTCAGCTGCGGCTCCAGCGCTTCGACAGTGAACAGCGTTATGTGCTGCGTGGCACGGGTGAAGCGGCCGACAAACTGCTCCTGCGTCAGCATCAACTGCAGCCCGGAATCGGCAATCACATAATCGCTGCGCTCCTGCGGGTAGTCCGGATCGATAGGGACATAGACGCCACCTGCCTTAAGGATGGCCAGGAAGCCAATCACCAGCGACAGCGAACGCTCGATACACAACCCAACCGCGACGTCCACCCCAACCCCCTGCGCGATGAGCCAGTGGGCGAGCTGGTTGGCACGCGCGTCCAGTTCGCGATAACTCAGCACCTCATCGAGAAACTCAAGCGCAGGCGCGTCCGGCGTGCGCGACACCTGGCGCTCGAACATCTGATGAATGCCAATATCGCTGCTGAAAGGTTGCGCCGTCTGGTTCCACTGCCAGATTTGCCGACGCTCTGCTTCGGAAAGCAGCGGCAGACGCCCCACCGCCTCTTCGCTGTCCGCGATGCAGTGCTCGACAAAAGTCGTAAAGTTGGCCGCCATACGGGCAATCGTGTCCGGCAGAAAGCGATCGTCGGCATATTCAAACTGGCCTGCGATGCCCGTCTCGTCGGGCCACATCTCCAGCGTCAGTTCATAGGTGGCGCTGCCGCGATCCACCGCCTGCAGCGCCGAGACGCTGCTCTGGCCCAGGCGGGTTGCGGCATCCGGTTTCTGCTGCCAGACGAACAGAGTCTGAAACAGCGGGGAAATGCCCGGATGACGCGTCTCCTCCAGCGCCGTCAGCACCTGACCAAACGGCAAATCCTGATGGGCAATGGCCGCGATAAAGCCAGCGGCAACCTGTCGCATCAACCGGCTAAACGGCTGATGCAAATCCACGGTCTGACGCAGCGCCACCACATTGAACAACAGGCCGAATGCCTGCTCGTTATCCAACGCATGGCGGGAGCTGACAGGTGTACCTATCGTCAGATCCTGCTGGCGGGTATAGCGCGCCATAAAAGCGGTGTAGGCCGTCAATAACGCCACGTAAGGCGTAACGCCGTGACGCACGGCCAGCGCCGCCAGCGCATCTGCGGTCGCCTGGGCCAAGTGGAAAGGAATACGGCCGCCGCAGTAGCTCCGCACCGCCGGGACGGGAAAATCATAAGGCAGCTGCAGCAACGGCAGCGGCCCCGCCAATTGCTGTCGCCACCAGGCACGCAGCGCTTCCCCTCGCGGCCCTGTGCTACGTTGCTGCTGGCGGCGTGCATGGACTGTCTGGCAGGAAGTCGCTGCAACCGGCGTCAGCGTTTTGCCCGCCAGCAGACGGCCATAATCCGCCAGCATCTGTCGCCACAGCATCGCCACGGACTCCGCATCCGCGATAATGTGATGACACACCAGAGCGATAAGCGTCCGGTGCGGCTGTACCTGCGCACAAGCGATGCGCAGCAGCGGTGCCTGAGCAAGATTGAACGGTCGCGTGGTTAACTGCGCCAGCCAGCCCTCCGCCGCTCCCCGCGCGTCACTGCCATGCGCGCTAAAATCCTGCCGGTCGATATCCACGACAACCTGTTCGGCGATCTGCGCCGTCACGCCGTCTTGATACGGGGTAAAGCGGGTCCGCAGCGCGTCATGGCGACGCAGCGCCTGATTCAGCGCCTGCTGCAACAGCTCAATGTTCAGCGGCCCCTGCCATTCGGCACGGTAGGCCAACTGCCATACGGGCGATTCGGGAGCCTGTTGCTGAATTAACCACATGCCCTGCTGCTCATCGCTGAGCGTGACGCTGCTCTGCGTCTGCACGCTATCTTGTTCGGCCTGGCGCAGCGCTAGTGCGCAGACCGCCAGCGTCGGCTGCGTCAGCAGATCGGCGAGCTCAAGTTCCCGGTCCAGTTCGGCGCGCACGCAGGCGATCATGCGCATCGCCAGCAGGGAATTCCCGCCGAGGGCGAAAAAGTCGTCATCGCGCCCGACCGCATTCACCGGCAGCAGACGCTGCCAGATCGCCGCCAGCTTCTGCTCCTCACCGGCGTGGGGCTGCTGCGCCGCGGCCAACGGGGCGCTTCGGCGCGGCGCAGGCTGAGGCAGCGCTTTGCGGTCAAGCTTGCCGTTAGGCAGGCGGGGAAAGAGCTCTAGGAGGCTAAAATCGGTCGGCAACAGCGCGGCGGGCAACGAAGCGGCCAGATAATCGCGCAGCGCGGTTGACGCCTGATTCAGTTCGTTTTTCAGGGTAATGAACGCCACCAGCTGCTGCGGCTGCGCAAAGGCGACGACAGCAGCCTGCTGTACCGCCGGATGGCGCTCAAGCAGCGTTTCAATTTCCGCCGTTTCCACGCGCTGACCATTGATCTTCAACTGAAAATCGTTGCGCCCCAGCAGCTCCAGATCGCCCGTGGCCGTCAGACGCCCCACATCGCCCGTACGGTACATTTTCGTCCCGCGCGCGTCGGTGAAAAAGGTGTCGGAGGCATCGGGCTGCCGATAACCTGCGCTCATCCACGGCGTAATAATGATGACCTCACCGCTTTCGCCATCGGCGACGGGATTGCCGCTTTCATCAATCACGCTGATGCTCGCACCGGGAATGGGCCGCCCTACGGGCACGCCCGCGCGCGCGGCATCGGCCGGCGTTACGCGATAAAACAGCTTAGCCAGCGTGGTTTCCGTCGGGCCGTAAAGGTTGATGAGCTGGGCGTTTGCCGGGCCGTTCTGATAAAAGCGCGCCACCAGCGAACCTTTCAGCATCTCGCCCGCCAGCAGCACATAGCGCACATCGTGCAGCCGCTGCGCCGCATCGGGATACTCCAGCAAAACCTGCAGCAACGAGGGGATCTGATGAGTGACGGTAATCCGCTGCGCCTGCATCCATGCCAGCAGCGCGGCGGGCGTGTGGATCAGTTCGCGGGACGGCGGAATACACAGGGTGGCGCCATTGAGCAAAGGCAGCAACATGTCGCGCAAAAAAGGATCGAACATCTGCGACGTCAGCATACTGACGCGATCGTCCGGCGTGATAGCCAGTTCCCGGCTCTCCCACTCGATAAAATGCAGCAGGCTGTCACTGCGCCCCAGCACCGCTTTGGGTATGCCGGTGGAGCCGGAAGTGAAATAGACGTAGGCCAACGGCTGCGTTCGCGTCGGCTCTAAGGGAAGGGGCTCCCCGGCGGACAGCGCGGGCACGCCCAACTCATCCACCTCGACAACGCTCAGCCGGTCGGTAAGATGGCGAACCGAAGCCAGCCCGTGCGACGTCGCGATCAACCGCGCATCGGGAAACTGTGCCAACAGGGTTTCCAGTCGCTGCCGAGGCAACGTCGGCGATAAAGGAACAAATGCCTGCCCCGCATGCATAATCGCGAGCGCCGCCGTCACCAGCGCGGCCCCCTCCTCCAACAGCACCAGCGTAAAGGGGCTACCCGGCTGCCGACGCAGCGCGGCGCTCAATGCGGTGACCCGTTGCAATAGCTGTTGATAGGTTACCCGCGTTTCGCCCTGACTAATGGCGACCCGCTGCGGATCACGATTTACAGACTGCTCAAATACTGCGGAAACAGACATTTGCCATCCTTCCTTTGCTTTTCTTGACGGGGGTAACGGTAAAAGGGGTTAGATCAGCGCAAACGCGTCTGCATCCCTGAGGAAAGGCAATTGCTCCCTGACGCCCAGCAAATGCTCACGCGACAGCGTGGCGTTGCGCACGCTTTCCACCTCCACCTCATCGATCAGAACCTCGCCGAGCGGGTCGATAAGCATCGAGTGGCCGTTGTAGCGCAGCCGGTTACCGTCCTCTCCCACGCGGTTGACGCCAATCACGTAGCTCTGATTTTCAATCGCCCGCGCGGTGAGCAGGGCTTGCCAATGCGCCGCGCGCTTTTCCGGCCAGCTGGCGATATAGAGAGCGACGTCGTAGCGAGCGTCCGCATTGCGTGACCAGAGGGGAAAGCGCAGGTCGTAGCAGATAAAAGGCGCAATGCGCCAGCCGCGAAGCTTGACCACCAACTGAGCCTCGCCCGCGGTATATTCGCGGTCCTCTTCGGCAAAAGAGAAAAGGTGTTTTTTGTCGTAGTGCGCAATGCCGCCGTCCGGCGTGACAAACAGCAAGCGGTTATAAAAGCGCCCTTCTTCGGTGATGATCATGCTGCCCACCAACGCGCTGCCGGAATGAGAGGCGCGCTCCTGCATCCACGCGACTCCAGGCCCCTGCATGGTTTCCGCGATCCCCCGCGGCGCCATGGAAAAGCCGGTGGTGAACATTTCCGGCAGGATAATAATGTCGCTGGCTTCGGCCTTGGCGATGTGCTCCGCCATACGGCGGCGATTGCCTTCGGCGTCTTCCCAGATAATGTCGCTCTGGACCAAGGTGACGCGCAGATCCTGATCTGTCATGTCTCTAACCTCCCTCAATAATGTGTGATGTTTTCAGCGCAGATCGGCGTCATACAGTTGCTCCAGGAAGCCGCCCTGACGCACGATTTCCCGAATTTCAGCGGCAGGCCCCTGCTGCCCGGGCGCGGCGATAAATCCACTTTCCACCAGATAATCGAAGTAGCGGAACAGCAGCGCCCGGTCGCATGGCTCGCAGGTAATCCCGGCATGCGACAACTGCTGACGGGTGTACTGCGTGGCGTAACGGGCCTTCTCGCTGATTTCGCTGCCGCAGTAGAACAGCGCCAGCAGATCGGTGAAGGTGGAGCGATAAGGTTTGCCTTGCAACCAGAGACGGTTCTCGGTCAGAGCGTCGAAATAATCGGCGTTGATCAGCGTGCTGATGCGATAGCCGTACTGCCGCAGAAAGTCGACGATATCGTCATAGGTAATGGGGTTGGGATGGGTCAGGTTGAGCGTACGGCCCTGGAAGCTGTCTATTTCCACTATCGCGCAAAGCGATGCGCGGGCAACGTAATCCACCGGCGTAATATCAAAATCTTCCCGCGAGCTAAACGTCAGGCCGGTTTCCACCAGCGCTTTGATCATCTCGTAGTAGATGCCCTTCACTCGGGTCTCCACCAGCGGGTAGCGCCCGCTGACGCTGTCGCCCCAGATATTGCCCGGCCGGGTGATCACCCAACGCAGCCCGCGTTTACCCGCCTCGTGTACCGCCTGCTCTGCTTCGAACTTGGAGCGTTCGTAGTCCATGTCATTAAACGACTGGCCGACGTCCAAATCCGTTTCCTGCAGCGTAAACCCGTCCTGGTAAAGCTTATCGCCGACGATGCTGAAGCTTGAGGTATAGAGCAGCGGCACATTGCCCAGCAGACACAGCGCAATAAGGTTCTGCGTACCGCCGACGTTGACCGGCGCGATTTTGCCGTACGACGCCACCAGGCTGACGTTAGCTGCGCAATGGATAACGCGATCGATCCCCATTGCCAGTTCCTGGTAATCCGCCTGGTTCAACCCGAGCCGTGGCTGGGTGATATCCCCGATAAGAGGGATCACGCGCCAGAGATGTTCCCGGCTGCGCTGTTCGGGATCGTAGGTATAGAGAAGTTGTTCCAGCCTCTCCAGCGCCTGCTGCGGGCTGGCGGCGCGCACCAGACAGTACACGCAGGCGTCGGTACTCAGCAGGATTTCGAGCAGGATACGGCCGCCCAATACCCCCGTTGCGCCGGTAAGCAGTATATTTTTTACCTGTTGATTAACATTGACCATGTTCATCCCTCAACAAAGCGATTAAATGAGCCTGACCCGCGACGGCTAAAGGGTGCCGACACGCATCCCTCCATCCAGCGGGATCACCGTGGTATTGAGGTAATTGGTTTTACAGCTGGCGAGGAAGCCAACGACCTCCGCCACATCCTCCGGCGTGCCCCATCGCCCTACCGGCACGATGGAGCGCACGATCTTCTCTTCTTCGGGGGTATCGATCATGTGCGGGTCGACGAACTGCGCGAGCATTTCGGTTTTGCAGATGCCCGGCGCGACCGCCGTGACGCTGATATTGAGCGGCCCCAGTTCGCGCCCCCATGATTCGGTAGCCGAGATCACGCCCGCCTTCGAGGCCGCGTAAGCGGATCCGCCGGCAGCGCCCCAGATACCGGCGATGGAGGCGATATTGATGATGCGCCCGTACTTCAGGCGCGCCATATAACGGGAGAACACGGCGGTACAGTTGAAGGTGCCCAGCAGGTTGACGTTCAGCACGCGCGCCGCGCCGCTGAGGCCGCGCTCGGAAAGGCAGAAGCTGCGTTCGATAACACCGGCGTTATTCACCAGCACGGTCAACGCAGCGCCAAGGCGCGCTTCGATTTCGCGCGCGGCTTGGGCAATGGAATCCTCCTGCGTGACATCCATAACGAAGGTATGCAACCCTTCCGGGTGTCCCAGGCGCTCAACCAGTTGCGTCAGCCGTTCTGCACTGACGTCTGCGGCGGCGACCTGGTAGCCGATATCCAGCAACACCCTGGCGATGGCCGTGCCGAACCCCCCTGCGGCACCGGTCACCACGGCGACCTGATGGCTCATGCGTCAACGCCCTCTTTAAAGGTGATGTCGATGATTTTTCTCGCATTAGCCATTGCGTCATAAATACGCTCTTCAAAGAACTGCACATCGTCCTGGGACATCAGCATGTTGGCGTAAATGCGCGATAACGGAGAGAACTGGATACCGTAGCGTTTGGAAATTTCACGAATGATGATGTCGCAGAATTTCACCTTATCGCTGTACCCTTCGGAACGATCGACCGGCGAGTTCTGCGAGTGGTAAACCAGCGCCGTCGGCATCCCCTGAACCACCAGCGGCAGCTCTACCGACTCGGCGGCTTTAACGAAGATGTTCGAGATCTGGCGGGTGAAACCGGCCATGCGCTCATAACAGCCGGGATCTTGTTCTATCAGCGAGAAGGTCGCCTTGATGGCGGCCAGACCCAGCGGATAACCGTTGAAGGTGCCTGCATGGATAACCTTACCGCGCGTATACAGGTTCATGATGTCGCGACGCCCGACGATGGCGGAGATCGGCATGGAGCCACCGCCCAGCGCTTTACCGAAAGTCGAGAGATGCGGCGTGACGCCCAGCAGCTGTTGCGCACCGCCCAGGCCAAGACGCACGCCGGTAATGATCTCGTCGAAAATCAGGACGATATTGTACTTTTCACACAATGCCTTGGCTTTTTCCAAATAGCCTTCACGCGGGAAAATACCGCCGCCGTTGATGCAGATCGGCTCCATCAACACGGCGGCAATCTCATCGTGATAGCGCTCGATGGTGGCGGTCAGCACCTCGATATCGTTCCACGGCAGCATAAAGGATTGATCGGCAATCGCCCCGGTCGCACGGCCCCAGGTGTCCAGCAGATCGCCTTTGAACTGCTCCGGCACCGGGTAACTCAAATCCTGTTTTTTACGCCACCCCATAATATTGTCGGCGTTGCCGTGATAATGGCCGTGGAAGCGGATAAAGCGGTTTTTACCGGTGAAGCCGCGCGCCAGACGCAATGCGTTTTGTACCGCTTCGGTACCGCTCAGGCAGAAGCGCACCATCTCCGCGCTGGGAATATGTTTCACCAGCGTTTCGCAAACCTCGACCTCCAGATCGCACGTGTCCACCGAGGTGACTTTGCCCATGTAATCCATCAGAGCCGCGTTGTAGGCTTCATTGTGGTGGCCAACGAAAAGCGCGCCAAACTTGCAGAACAGATCGAGATGTTCATTGCCGTCCAGATCCCAGACGCGCGAATTACGCCCCCGATTGAACGGGATCACCAGCGGTCGTTCGGGATCGCCAAAGTTGTAATGCGTGCCGCCGGGCAGCAGATCCCAGCATTTTTTATAAAAATTCTTCGATACATCCAGGGACAACTTGGTTGATGCGTCCATATTCTGTGCGTTCTCCGTTTGTTTACAGGAAGATGAAAGGATAGACAGCGACTGCCTGGCGGACTGGCTCTCGCTGCCGACCGTCAGGTTAAAGGGGGAATAGCGTCCGAGCGTGTCGGGCAGCGCGATGTGCATCAGTTCCAGCAGCGCGGTGCGCGTCAGCCAGGCCGCGCCGCTCATCAGCAAATGCGCCAGTTCCGCGACGTGACGCTGGGCCGGATCTTCCAGCGGTGTGCCCTGTAGCCATTCGTTCATGGCCCCCATCGCCGAGCCACACCAGATCTGATAATCCATTTCGCGACCGGCTTCGCCCTGGATCGCCCAGCGCGAGGACTGTCCGAGATACCATTGGAACACCAGCGCCATCTGTTTCTTTGGCTGCTGCAACGCCTTCTCAATGACCTCCGGACGGCCGCAGCGCTGAAAATACGCCACGGTTTCCTGCCAGACGTTGGCCAGCGGTTGACGAAAAATCTGTTTTTCCAGTTGGGCGACGTCGTCGGCGGGCAGCGCAGCCAGCCCCTCATACTGCTTGTAGAGCGCATAGAGTTTCTGCGCGCGTACCGGGTACATGCTGCCCTGTTTAAGCACCTGAACTTTAGCGCCCATCTCAAACATGTCGGCAGAAGGCGCGGTCGCCACATCGCCGATGCGCACTCGTCCCAGCATCTGTTTGGCCGCGTCGGACGTGCCTGCTTCTACGCAAGCCTGGTTTATCGAACCGGTCACTACATACGCGGCCCCGAGGGCGAACGCGGCCCGCACCGCATGCGGCGTGCCGATGCCGCCGGCCGCGCCGATGCGCACCCGATGGCGATGACCCGATTCTCGTTCAATGTCATCTCGCAGCTGAACCACTGAGCGGAATATGCAGGCGAGCGTGCCCTGGTCGGTATGGCCGCCAGAATCCCCCTCCACGGTAATGTCGTCCGCCATCGGCACCTGACGCGCCAGCTCAGCCTGTTCGGCATTGATCAGGTTGTCGGCAAGCAGCTTTTTCAGGATATTTTCCGGCGCCGGCCGCAGAAAACATTGCGCCACCTCGCGACGCGAGACCTTGGCGATAATGCGGTTGCGGCGCGCAATGGTGCCGTCGCGCCCACGCGTCAGGCCGCAGGCACGGTAGCAGACCAACGCCGGACTGAGGTTGATATAGGCAGAGGCCTCCACAATCGTCACCTGATGCTCAAGGCAAAGCTGTACGCAGGCCATTTCCCAGGCTGGGTTGCCGGGGTTATGCAGCAGGTTAATGCCAAAAGGCCCATCGGGCAGATGCTGACGCAGGGTGGCTATGGCCTGGGCAATGCGAGGAATATCGAGCCCCCCCGCGCCGAAAATCCCCAGAATTTTTTGCTGCCCCAACGCGATAGCCATCGCCTCCGAATGGATACCGTTCGCCATCGCGCCGGCGTAGTAAGCCATGCGTACGCCATAGTCGCGGCAGAAGCTGCCGTCACCCAATTCCGCTTCCGTTACCGCAGGCAAGGTGCCGATCGGCTTTGCCTCTGCCGAGGGTAACGCCTCGCCCACGGCGCAGAGGTGCGCCTCATCGCCTGACTGAACTACCTGTAAGGCTTGCCCGAGGTCATAAAGCGCGGCTGAACCTGCCACCAGCGGCAGGGCATCGAACGGGCGTTTACCGCCCGAATGATTGACGGAGAAACGCGGGCTCATGATGAAACTTCCTGTGTCTGAAGCGCCGTCAGGGCGCTGGCGTCTTGAGAAAGGCGGTGCGTGTAGCCCGCGCCAAGGTTATCGCACAGGCCGATTACGCTGCCGCGATAGAGAATTTCCACGATAAAAACCAACGCGATGGCATCAGGCGTTTTGCCGTCGGGCCGCCAGCGCGCATCAATTGACTTGCAGGTCAGCCGGTAGCGCAGCACGTCGCGTTCGCATTTCACTTCGCCGCGGAACTTGGCGCTGTACTGGTGGTGACACAACGTATGCGCTACCAGGTCAGGGCTGGCATTCAGGCCGAGGTAATAAAGGAAGAATTTCACCAGTTGCTCACACCCCTCCACAAGGAAGGTGCCCGGCATCACCGGGTCATTCTTGAAGTGAGCGCGGAACACCCAGTGATCGGGATCGATATCCACTTCGCCCATCGCCTCACCCAGCCCCCAGGCACCGCCGCGAGGATCGATCGATGTGACCCGGTTCAGCATGCGTGCATCGGGTGCGCACAGCGTGCCTGCCGCATGCCCCGCGTAGTGCGGGCCAAAACAGGCGGCGACGTCCCCGCGGATCAGAGCATCAAGCGCAGCGTCATCAAATTCGCGGCGCTCGCAATGCAACAGCGGCGTAAACGGTCGCGCCTGCGCGGCGCGCGCGAAATAGCCGGTAGTATCAATCTGCCGCGCGTTGGCGATTTCGCGCTTGCCGAAGAAGCCTGAGTTAGCGACCAGCTTAAACACCAGCCGATCGCCGACGTAGCAGAAGTATTCATAAGCAATCAGCGCCACGCCGCCGGCCCTGACAAAGGAGGTGATATTTACCCGCCCGCGCAACATTTCGCCCGCACGCGGCATTTCGCTGTAGACCGTGGTCTGACTATCGACCGCTCGGTAGCAAAGCTGCCCTTTGAACAGGTGATCGCAGCCGATAACGGTGAAGGCGACAATCATGGCATGCGAGGACTCCAGCGCGACGAAGGGGGGCGTTTTGCCGTCGACCAGGAACCAGGCGTCCGGCGCAATATCGTATTCCCATTCGATAAAGCAGGGTTCCATCCGATCCTTTTTCGCGCTCAGGGCGGTAATGCGGGAGACAAACAGGTAAGGCGGCGACGGCATTCGGGTACGTACCGGATACTGATCCACCCCCGCGTAGTCTTGCCCCAGGACGTTGCTCACCAGCCCATCCGTCAGCTCGATCACCTGCTCCTCATTAAACAGCGGCGCAGCGACCGGGTCTTGCCCCGCCAGCAGTTGGCGGATCAGATGATAGTAATTTTGCTGAACATGCAGGTAATGCAGATGCGTCTGCGCATGGCGCGTCAGATGGTGCAGGGCAATGTTGTTCGCCAGGATATTCCCGGCCGGCGTCTGCGTCGGGCTGCTCGGCGCAAAACGCGCCAGCGTATCCGCATTGATGATGAACTCGCCCAGCGGCTTCTCCCGCCCGGTATAGACGGTTACCGTCAGCCCGCCGCTCGATGCGGAGTTCGCTGCGGCCGGCTGCGCGCAAGGCCCGCTCAGCGGCTCGCGTAATAACAGATGGCTACAGGCGCGATCGATGCCGATATGGTTGACCGCCGCGCGACGCAAAGCGCCCCTCGGCTGCGCCCATTCCTGCGTCTGCTGCGGCAGTCTAAAGCGTCCGTCTGCCTGCTTCGCCAACGAGGAGTGCTGGTTGAACACGGGCACCGCGGGCAGATAGCGCTGCGACAACTGCAACGCGCATTTCACGATCCCCAGCAACCCCGCAGCGGCGGCGAGATGGCCATAGTGCGCCTTCAGCGTTCCCACCGTCACGGGTGCCTGCCGTTCCGGCGTGGCATAGATGCTGGCCAGCGCGGCCAGTTCCGTTTCCATCTCCCCCGGGCGTGCTCCGGAATAAAGTTCGAGGTAGTCGACATCCGCCGCGCTACAGCCGGCGGCCTGCAATGCGCGGCTGGCGCTATCGGCAATCCCCTGGCGGCTGGCGGTGTACGCCAGCGCCGGGCTCAATTCGTGCCCAACGGCCAGCCCGTCGATAACGGCGTAAATCGGCGTTCCTGCCTGCTGCGCATCCTGCTCGCGGCGCACGACCACCACGCTGCCGCCATCGCCCGGCGTCTGGTTCGCCTGCACGGATTGATGATCCCACAGCACATTCTCCAGCGCGCCGCCAAAGCTGCAACTGGCAATCAGCACGCCCTCGACCTCGTGGCGCGCCAGCAGGAACTGCGCCAGTTCAATGGCCTTAAACGCGGCGTTTTCTTCGCTGTAAAGGGAGAACGCCGGTCCGTTCAGGTGCAAATGGGCAGCCAGCCGGCTGGCGACCACATTACCGATGCCACCGGTGATACCTTCGGGGTAAGGCGCCGGGAACAGGCTGTCCTTCACGACATTCTGCAATGCCTGAAGATCCTCTTCGCTCAGCGCAATGCCCTGGCTGCGCAGACTCTGTTCAAGCTGCCAGCTAATCTCGTTACGTGCCTGATAACGCAAGCAGCTGTAATCCACCCCGCCTGCGACAATCACGGCCAGATTACGGCGCGTGCCATCCAGGGCATAACCCGCGTCGAGAAAAGCGCGTTCCGCCACCGGCAGAAGAAACAGATGCGAAAGCAGATGAGGGCCGACCACATTTGGCGGCAGCCGGAAGCGTTTACAGTCAAATTCAAACGTCTCGATCCAGGCCCCCTGCGGAATCTGTTCGATACCGCGCGTGGCCAGCAGATCCTGCTGGCGCTCTACGCCCAACCAGCGCGTAGCGGGCAGTGGGCGCTGATGTTGCCTGCCCTCGCGGAAGGTGCGATCGAGACTTAGCGTATCCTCGGTATCGGCGGCGTGTACGCCGATGCCGACCAGCGCCAGCGGCTCCGCTTTTAATGGCTCTGCGGCTTGCGGCAGCGCCGCACGCAACGCAGGGTGATCCTCGCTCAGCACCAGATGGGCGTTGACGCCGCCGAAACCGAAGGCGTTGATGCCGGCGCGTTTTTGTCGATCGCGCTGCGGCCAGGGGCGGGCCTCGCGGACCACATCCTCCAGGCCGAGTTGGCCGGCGGGCGTGTTAACCAGTTGCTGCACGCCAGGCGTAGGCGGGATGAGATTGTGCTGCATGGCGAGGATCACTTTGAACAGGCTGCCCATGCCGGAGGCCGTCAGCATATGGCCGTTGATCCCTTTGTTGGCGCCAAGCAGAGGGCGCGTCGGCGCCTGCGCGAAGAAGGCTTCCATTGCCGCCAGCTCGATCTGATCGCCCACCGGCGTGCCCGTAGCATGGCACTCCAGATAATCGATATCCGGCTCGGTCTTGCCATAGGCGCGTGTCAGCGCCAGCTGTTGTCCGTTGCTGTCGGGCACCAGCATATGGCGGCTGCCGGCATCGTTGGAGAGACCGACCGCCTCGATAACGCCGTAAATTTTATCGTTATCGCGAATGGCGTCAGCGTAGCGTTTCATGGCGATCACGCCTGCGCCCTCTCCCGCCTTCAAGCCTTCCGACGTACGGTCAAAGGGGATCGACTGCCCTTTCTGCGGAAACGCCTGCAACACATTGAAACCGTGATCGATATAGATGTGGTCGGCATGGCACACCGCACCCGCCAACATCATGTCGGCTTTGCCGCTGGCAAGGTAATCACTGGCCATTTTGATGGCGTAGAACGCAGAAGAGCAGGCCGCATCCAACGCGTAGCTCGGCCCCTGCAACCCCAGCGCCTGGGCGGCGACGGTGGCATTATGACCGCCAGTGATAAGGTTCAAGTCGGACAGCGTCTCTTCAGGCCAGACGCGGTCGAATGCAAAATCGTCCCGACCCAGCAACTGACGCAGATAGGGAGTCAGCATCTGGTGATAAAAGCGGCTCATCAGCCGCTTGCCGCTGTGCGTCGGCATGCCGATGTTGCCAATAAGCAGGCCGGTTTTTGCCAGCGTCTGCGGCTGCCCGCGATAGCCGCTATCGTTTAACGCCTGCGCTGCGGCGTGCAGGGTCCACTTGAACAAGTTATCCAGCGTCTCCAGCTCTTGCGCCGGTAACGCGTAGCCGGAGGTATCAAAGTGAAAATCGCGGATGTGCCCATTGCGGTTATAGCCGATTTTATCCGCCGTTCCCGCCACCGGATGATAATAGACCGCAGGGTCGATGCCGGTTTCCGCAACGGAAAGGGGCGAGGCGCAGTCCCGGCACTGAATCAAATTTTCCCAGTATTTCTCCGTGGAATCCGCCCCCGGAAACAGGCAGCCCAATCCCACGATCGCAATATTTTCCATTACCAGCCACTCCTGAACATAAGCCTGTTGCCGGGCGCTTAACCGCGCCCGGATGAACATCGTCAGCGGTTAAGCGCGCCGTTTAGCGGTGCTCTTTTTTTTCCAACGCTTCGTCGGTGCAGGTAAACAGCGACCGAAGCGTGGTGGAGACGGTGAATTTCACTTTTTCAAACCGGCTATAAACATTGCCCAGTTCGTCGTGCAAAGTGATATCCGCCAGCAGCAGGGTTGCCGTCTGACTGGTAATGCGCATGGAGGCGTAGAATGTCTGGTCAAAATCCAGCGGCGAATATTGCTCGATAACCCCTATCGCCGCAGGCAGCCCCGCCTTGTCCGATTGCTGCATCAACCACAGCAGCGGCAGTTGAAGACCGACATCGTTGATAAACAGGTTGAAGGAGTTGGCCGGGAACTGTCCCTGCTCCTGGGCCTCCAGCGACGGTAAGCGACATTTAAGGATCAGACTCTGCTCATCGATGTGCACCACCTGCTGAATGCCGCGGAAAGCGTTACCGTGAAACAGCTGCGCGCCCTGCGTCATATCGCCATAAAGCGGTACCGCCAGCGGGATCGCGACGTCGAGATCCCCGTGCAATTCTGCAAACTGCGCTTCTCTTCCCTGCAGGGCGAGCAACAGCGTGGCCTGATAGTGCTTCATCTCTTGCTGGCTGCTGATGATCAGATCGACGGCCAGATGATCGTCGTCAGGCCTGTCGCCGGCATGAGGCGTCATGCTCACGCGATAACGCTCCGCTTCGTTGCCGTCGAACACGATGCCTTTCAGGACGGTAAAGTGGCTGACTCGCTGCAATTGATAGCCGGGGAACCGCTCTTCGCAGACGCGCGTCATCCACGCGATGGCTGCGGTAGCAGGCAACACGGGGTTATCGTTGATCACGTGATGTTGCAAAAACGGATTGTTCTGCGGCTGGAGCAGGCGCGTGACTTCGTACCGTTCCGCAGGCGCCGTCAAGCGTCGTTTCGCACGATAGTTGTCTCCGCCGATGATGACCTGCGGATGCGCCGCGTCCGTGAACTCGCGCACAAATAATTCAGTGCCAGTCTCCAGCGGAATGATCACCATGTTATGGGTATCGTAGGCGCGCTTCAGCGTATCGTTCACCATACCGCCGTCCCACGGGCCCCAATTGATGGCGCGCACTGTCGGTTGCCCCTCCGCCTGCAGCGGCAGCCATGCAAACTTGTTCAGCGTCTCGTTGGCCATCGCGTAATCCGTTTGGCCGGCGTTGCCAAAGAAGCCTGACACGGAAGAGAACAGCATCACGTGCCTTAGCCCGGTGATATCCAGCGCGCGGCAGAGGTTTTCCAGCCCTCTGACCTTCACGTCAAACACGGAACGTAAATCACCCAGCGTTTTTTTCTCAATGCGCTTGTCGGCCAGGTTGCCCGCACCGTGGATAATGCCGGTGATGGGACCGACAACCTGCTGCGCCTCGTTCAGTACCGCCGCAACCTGTTGCGCATCGGTAATATCGCAGTGGCGATAAATCGCCTCTCCGCCCGCCTGAGCAATCTGGTGCAGGGTGGCGTTGATTTCGTCGCTATGCAGCAAGCCGCTCAGCATGGCGTCGATTTTTACCGGCGTTGGCTGCACACCCTCAGATTGCAGTTGGGCTATCGCCGCAGCCTTGCGTTCCGCTACCGTGGCTGTGCCCTGCGCCCACGCCGGCAACGGTGCATTGATGTCGGTGCGGCCAAGCAAGATAAAATGAGCCTGGCTGCGCTGCGCCAGTTCAATCACGCATTTTGCGGTTATCCCGCGTGCACCGCCGGTGACCACCAGCACATCCCGCTCGCTAACGTCGGGCGGCGTCTCTTCGTTCTCCGTCGGCGCTGCGCTCAAAGCCAGCGTCATCCGTTCGCCTTGAGCACTGCGCCCGACCTCCGCCAGATCGCGGCGCGCATCCTGGAGTTCCTCCAGCAGAATGCTCACCGCCTCGCCGCTTTTCAGCCCGGCGTCAATATCAAGCGTGCGGCAAAATGCCGTTTTCCACTCAATATTCAGTGATTTGGTCAGCCCGCTAATGCCTGCCGGGAGCATGGTGGAGAGACCGCCTGCCCTTGAAATGGACAGCTGACCGTCACCGCGAGTGACCACAAAGAACCAGCCTGGGTGCTGTTCACCGCGGTTCAGGCTCTCCTGCAGCCGCTTCGCCAGCAGGAAGGCGGTTTCCAGCGAACGGTAGCCATTGGCGCTGAAAATGTCGGTAACCTTTTTCACTTTTTCGCGCGTGGCCTGCAGCCAGATCACGCCGTCTAACGCGCCGCGAGCCTGCTCAATTTCCGTGATGGCGGTGTCCAGCGTCGCCTCATTCGGATGAGCGAGGCTGTAGACATGCGACGTTTTCCCCTGCTTTTTATTTTTGGCGGCTGCCGAATGCAGCGCCAGCACCGAGACCGTCTGTCCCAGCTGCGTCAGCTGTTTCGTTACGTCATCGATGAGCGTTTTTCCTTCATCGACAATCAGCCAGTGACGTTTGACGGCAAAAGTCTGCGTATCGCAATCCGGCGTCGGCAGAGGCTGCGAAGTCACGCTAAAACGTTGTGTATGCGGCTTTACGCTTACTGTTTCTTCTGTTGCAGACTGAACCGCAGGCGCCACATACTGCTGCGATTCAGTTGAAGACTTTTTTGCCGATTCAACCTCTGCGACGACTACCGTAGAGGTGACAAAGCCGAGCGTGCGCAGTTTGGCGTCGCCACCGATATCTTCGGAAGCGCGTAACGCATCCGCAGGCAACTCCGCCTCGCTTTCGCGCTGATTATCTTCAGTAAAGAAGTCTTTAGAGGACGCGGTATCCGGCGTTTCTTCCCCTTCATCCAAGCCCTGCTTGCGACGGATATCGGCAATGATTTCATCAATCATCTCTTTGAAGAACAAAGACATTTTGTGAACATTGCTCAGCGCCTCGATGTCGAAAGTCTCCAGGTCCTTATTTTTCGACGCGTCGTGGTAGATACCGGCATCGGCGGAGAAGGCGTCAAACATGGCACCGAAAATTTCCAGTCGCTTGATGGAGTCAATGCCGAGATCGGCTTCCAGATCCATGTTCGCGTCTATCATGTCCTGCGGATAGCCGGTTCGGTCGCTGACAATGGTGACCAGCCGCGCCGTGATTTCGGCCTCCGTGATGCTGGCAAAGCGGGAAAGCTGCGCTTCAACGTCCGGAGACATTGGGCTGGCGGTCGGTTTCGCCGCCTGCGGTGCTGGCGCTGACGGTGCAGGCGCCGGCGCAGCCTTGGCTACGACAGGCATTTCAGGGACTGAAGGACGCGGTGCCGAGAGGCTGACCGGCGCAGCGACAGGATGAACAGGCGCAGCGACAGGCGACACGGACACTACGGCGGCCTGAGGGTAAGCCTGCACCGGCGTGTTCAGCGCGCGAGGCGCAACCGGCATCGGCGCCTGGCCCGGTTGGAACAGACTTTGTTGAGTCGAGAAATAGCGCTCATGGTTGCTGTGATACAACTCCAGATTTTTATCCAGCAGTTGCACGCTTTGCCCAAGGCTGGCAAGGATCGTCGGTAAGTTGTGGTGATCGCGGAAGTTTTCCAGCAGCGCGTACTGCTTATTCAGCAGCGAGTCCAGTAGCTGAATATACTCTTTTTGATTGGTCTGGAACTGCTGATGCAGTTGGCTCATAACCTGCTGAGCCTGCAGAACCCCATTCAACGGGGTGTTATCGTTACTTTCAACTCGCTGATTAATCTGTTCCATAGCTTGATCTCGCTTGTGAAGGGCTTCCGACGTGTTGGATTTGGTGGATTGAAACAGGGGTGATGCCGTGGCAGGCAGGGGCGCTACGGCAGGCTGCACTTTCGCCGCTGCGGTCACGGGTGCTGCGGTCACGGTTGCAACGGGCATCGCTGCCCCCTGTCGCGCACGGATGAAGCGCTCGACCACTTCGGTATCACCTTCACGAAGCGCGTGCTGCCGCCGACGCTGGTTTTTTTCTGACAGGTAAAAGCCGCCGTTCAAACGGCAACTCAAACGTCCGGTAAGATCACCCTGCTCTGGAGCCGGGCGCACGTAGCGATCCAGGGCGTTCAGCTTGACCCCCTCGGCCAATAACCGAGCCTGGGCACGGGCCAACTGAAGGCGATCGTCTCCCGAATCGCCGGTATTCAGTGAGATCAGCGTGTGCTCACGTCCTTTCAGGATGTCTGCCACCAGTTTTCCCAGCACCCCTTTCGGCCCGATTTCAACAAACAGCCGTCCGCCGCGCTGATAAAGGGCTTCAATGGTTTCCCGGAAACGAACCGGCATGACCATCTGCTGGGCCAGGGTTTCCGCGTAGGTTGCGGTGTCAGCAGGCCAAGGTGCCGCAGATGCGCTTGAGAAAGCGGTGCAGTGCGCCGTGTCGAAGCGGATGGATGACAGACTTTCCAGGAATGGCGCACAGGCAGCCTGCAGGAAGGGTGTATGGAACGCGGCGGAAACCGGTAAAATACGGCACTGAACATCGCCGGCTTTCAGTTCGTCGTACAGTGCGTGGATGCGCGCCGTGGCGCCGCCCAAGACCACCTGGGCCGGTGAGTTGTCGTTAGCCAGCACGATATCGGGATAGCGTACCAGCAGCTTTTCACATGCTTCAACCGTCAGGGCGGCAGCCAGCATGGCACCGCCGTCGCCCTCGTTTTGCGCGACGGCCGAAGCTGCCGCCATACCGCGAGCCAGCGAGGCGCGATAAAAGTCCGCATCGCAAAGCGCGCCCGCCGCCCATAGCGCGGTCACTTCGCCGTAGCTATGGCCCGCGACGAAATCGGGCGTAAAGCCGTTGGATTTCAAAATAGCGTAATAACCCGCGCTAACCGCACCAATGGCCGGCTGCGCGTTGGCGGTGTCCGTCAAACGCTCCCGCTGCGCGTCGCGTTCGGCATCCGAAAATGCGGGGGTCGGATAAACAATGTCTGACAGGCCATGACCGCGCACATCAGCGGCAAATTTATCCAAGGTTTCCAGCGCCTGGCGCATCTCTGGATAATCGATGGCGACCTCACGCCCCATGTTGACATACTGCGATCCCTGCCCCGGGAAAAGCGCCACGACTTTGCCGCTCAGAGCCTTCCCTTCCGGCTGGAAATAGATGCCTTGCGGGTGCTCCCAGCCCTTGTCCTGGTTATTTCGCAGCTGTTTTACGGCGGTTTGCAACAGTTGCCCGGCATGCTCGGCCGAGGTAGCGACCAGCAACAAACGTGCCTGATGCGCTTCCAGCGTGTTGATATCCTGGGCGGCAAGATGCTGTCGCAAAGCCCGCGCGGCCGAGCCGGTACTGAAGCTCTCCAGCGCAGTTTCACAACGCTGCAAAAGCTGGTCGGCATTATCGCCGCTGAACAACAGGGTGTAGGTCGATTCGTTCAGCCGGTAAGCGCCGTGCGCATCCTGTTCGTACTCTTCGAGAATGGCGTGGAAATTAGTGCCGCCGAAACCAAAGGCGCTTAACGCAGCGCGACGCGGCGAATCGTCAAGCGGGCGCAGCCAGGGCCGCGTCTCGCTGTTGAGATAAAACGGGCTATCTTCAACGCTCAGCGCTTCCATCGGCTGCTGGACATTAATGGAAGGCGGCAGCACTTTGTGGTGTAACGCCAGCGCCACTTTAATCATGGAGGCCGCGCCCGCCGCGCAACGGGTGTGCCCGATCTGAGATTTTACGCTGCCGACGGCAATCGAATGCGCCGGCAGACGATACTCGTCAAATACCGCGCGCAGGCTCTTGAGTTCGGTGCCATCGCCGGATGCCGTACCCGTTCCATGCGCCTCAATCAGTTGAATATCGCCAGGCAGGATACCCGCGCTGGCGTAGGCGCGCTTAAGCGCTTTGATTTGCCCCTCGTAGCGTGGAGCGAAAATACTTTTTGCCCGGCCATCGCTGGAGGCTTCAAGAGATTTGATTACCGCATAGATGCGATCGCCAGCCAGTTCGGCATCTTCAAGCCGCTTCAACACAAGTAGCCCAACACCATCGCCGAGCATGATGCCGTCGGAGTCGCGATCAAACGGACGTGAACGATTGCTTTTTGAAAGCGCGGGCGTTTTGCTGAAGCAAAGAAACGAGAAGGCCGAGTTTTCAAGATTAACGCCACCGGTTAATACCGCATCGCAGCTGCCGGAATTCAGCTCGCCTATCGCCGCCTTGATCGCCGCCAGGCTGCTGGCGCAGGCAGCGTCAACCATGTATGACGTGCCGCCAAGATCAAAATAGCTGGCGATGCGTCCACAGGCGACATTCCCCAGAAAACCGGGAAAACTGTCTTCGTTCCACTCCAGGTAGAGTTCATGCGCACGGGCAATCACATCGTCGGCCACTTCCGTGGAAAGGCCGGATTTGATCATGATTTCGCGCAGATAAGGGGCCTGCTGACGCGCCGCCAGCGAGAACGAGGTATTGCCGTTGCCTCCTCCCCCCAGAATGACGCCGATACGGTCGCGATCAACCTGAGCGTCTTTTTTATCCACCAGCCCTGCATCCTGCATCACCTGCCTTGCCATATAGAGCGAGAAAAGTTGGGCGGTGCTGATGGAGTCCATAATGGCGGGTGGGATCTTAAATGCGACAGGATCAAATTCAATAGCGGGAACGAAGCCCGCTTTATGGCCGTAGGTTTTATCCGCAGCCGTCGCATCCGGATCGTAGAAATCCTCTTTGCGCCAATATGCAGCGTCGGACATTGAACTGATATCCGTTAGCGAATCACATTTATTGGTAATGTTTTCCCAGAATTCATGCAGGTTAGATGCATCAGGAAAATGACTGGCCATGCCGACAATAGCAATATCGCCATGTGTTTTCTGACCATGCGTTAGATATGTCTCTGACATATATTCCTCGCGATTCAGATGAATGGACCCCATGTCCCGCCCATAATTTTCTTACGGGCACAGTACAATCACTGCCATTATTGGCAGCGTAATAAGCGCTGTTTTATTTCAATAAAGTGAATGAAGCTTTACGTTATTATTTCTTGAGTCCCTGCGTTAACAAACTGGTCCTTGCTCTTAGCAATCCCCCCAGCGCACCTACGATGGCGCTAAGCGCCGCGACCAGAGCGTCAATTAGCGTCACCTGCAGCGGCGTAAAAGATGCCCAGGAAAAAAAGCGACTAATGATGAAAATCGCGACGATAATGCAGCCACTCCATGCATGGATCAGAAAATACATCGTTCCTTCATCCAGAGTGTCATCGTCCTCGAAACGTAATAACTGGGCTCTAATGTCAATGGTTGCCTGCTTTTGCGTGATATAGGCGATCCACAGGGCAATAATATAAGCGGTTCCGCCGCAGCTGAAGGCCATTTCTGCAACGTCGATATAGGCGGGAGCGTGTTCGCTTCTCGGTGAAAAATATCCCCACGACAGCAGGCCGGCAATGATTGCCGCGATCACGGCCCAGGGAAGAAAATAATTAAAGACCATAAATCTGTCGCTGGCTTCTTTGCTGGCCTCCTGCTGCGGCATGGCCAGCCGCCCGACATACCAATCGATAATCCGATCTCCGACGATACGCAGGGTCAGGCAACACGCCGCGATAATCACCAGGCAGACCGCACCCAGCACCCAGCCCGTTAAGGTTTTTCCTTCGGGTGAAAACGCTTGTAGCAACCAATAAAGCGGTGGCACGGTAATCAGCGCCAGCAGTATCGCGCAGCTGGCGATTCGCCCCCAGAGCGTTTCCCCCCAGCCCGCAGGCGATATGTCTTCAGACGTTCGGCGATGAACAGCATAATCTTCTGTTGCGTACCCTTTGAGGAGATCATAAACAACCTCACCCGAGATGGAAATAATCGCCACCAGCGGGAACAAGGCTAGGAAAATTCCTACAGAAGTAAATCCCCCCGACGGATTAACGTAAAAAAAAATACCACCGATTATTAGACAATCCAGTGCGCTGCGAATGGCGACATTCATGAACGCCGCCCCGGACAACCTGTTATACGTAGAAATATGCGTCATAACGAACCCAGTCCCGCCATATATAGCCAAACAAAGAAGTGTTACAAACAAGTTAAAGAATGCATATGAATATGTGGGGAATAATATCACATAAAATTTATGAAATAACGGTATACATGCCTAAAGCTTATATTTCAACTTAATCGATAGTCAGCAGAATCTTAGGAACAAAAAAAGACTATAGACTTATAAATTAATCACTTAGCTGAGTTTAACTTAACCAAATTGTTACATAAACCTTCATTTGTTGTTTTTTTTAGAACTTTAAACCTAACAAAAATAAAAAAACAGAATTTTACACCCAATGAATTTAACCAGTAAAATCAAATGGATAACACTTTTTGTTGACCAACTTCAAAAATAAGACATTAGGTTCATTAAATATTCATAAAAAAGCCTTTACATAAACAAATCGCAAGTGCGATAGTCCGAGCGCTGTATTTTTTATTATCCCCGCAGGCAGAAATATGGCCTGGAATGCGGCTTTACGGAGAAAATTATAGCGAATTAATTAATCAAAAATAATTAGAAGGGGAATTAATTCATTCGTACGCTAACCGAAAGACGCGCTACGTTGCCTGTCCGGTTAATTATATCACCCCGTTTTTATGACACAGGCCCATTATCTGGTAAGGAATCGCCGCCCTATGTTTTCATTAGCCCGAGCTATTTTGATTTACGAGTGGCGACGGTTTTTACCGGCCGTGCTAGCCGTGGCTTTTGCAGGATTACTGGTGCTGATTCAGTTTGGATTACTGCTCGGCATGTTCAGCGCCGTCAGCGTTTATATCGATCGTTCTTCTGCCGATTTATGGGTTGGGTTTCCCGGCACGCAAAGTGTCGATCAGCCGCGCTCCATTCCTGAAAAAGTTGAAAATCAACTGCGCATGGATCCCGACGTCATCGACGTCGAACGTTATACCTGGACGCTGGCTGACTGGAAACGGCCGACCGGCGGTCGCATTTCCGCCACCCTGATAGGCATCAATCCAAAAGCAGAATCCATGACATTTTCGCACCTGCTGAACCCCCAACTCAGACAGTTGCTGCGGGTGCCCGGTAATCTGCTGGTTGATGAAAGCGATCTCGACAAGCTGGGCGTGAAAGTGGGCGACTATACCGAACTGCAAGGCAAGCGGGTACATGTGGCCGGGACGGTCAGAGGGATGCGCTCCATGGGCGGCGCCAACGTCATCTCTTCACTCACCACCGCACGCACCATCGATAAGAGCCTGCTCAATAACGACGTCGACTACTTCCTGGTGAAAATAAAAGACCCGATGCAGGCTGAGGCGGTACGCGATCGGCTCCAGCCACACGGTTCGTTTCGCCATTACCAAATCTGGACCACCGAGGAATTTTCCATTCAATCGGTCGCGTACTGGCTGTTTGAATCAGGCGCGGGCGGGGGATTCCTGTTCTCCTCCGTGCTTGGTTTTATCGTAGGCGTAGTGATCACCAGCCAGACGCTGATGGCGGCGATTGTTTCCGCACTGCGTGAATACGCCACGCTTCGCGCGCTCGGGGTATCGTCAGGATCCCTGCGCGCCGTGGTGCTGGAACAATCTTTCTGGATTGGCGTGGTGGGACTGTGCATTGCCGCACTGGTCAGCGTCCTTATCGCCGCCGGGGCTGAGCTCTTTTATGTCACCTTTACCATTCCGCTGGTTGCCGCTGCCGGCATTCTGCTGTTGGTGATGGTCATTACGCTGCTCTCCGGGCTTTCTGCCCTGCGCGCGCTTAATCGTGCCGAACCCTTTACGTTACTACGCTGAGAAATACGATGAAAAAAACTGCCACAATTCTGGCCGAGCAGATTTCCCACGGCTTTACCGTGGGGAAAATCGTACAGCCGGTGATCAGGAATGTTGACCTCAGCATTTTCAGTGGGGAGCTGACCCTGATTATCGGGCCATCGGGCTCTGGAAAAAGTACGCTGCTGGCGATTCTTTCGGGGCTGCTGCGCCCAGATAGCGGGCGCGTACAGGTTAATGACGCAACGCTGACGACCCTATCACGCCATGAGCTGGAATATTTTCGGCTGATGAACTGCGGCTTCGTGTTTCAGGGCTTTAACCTGTTTGCCGCGATGACCGCACTGGATAATGTCATCCTGCCGCTGGTCTACGGCGCAAAAGTCCCGAAAAAAGAAGCCGCCCGGCGGGCCAGCGAGGCGCTGGACATCGTTGGGCTGAGCCAGCGCAAAACCCTGCGTCCAACCGAGCTTTCCGGAGGAGAAAAGCAACGCGTGGCGATTGCGCGCGCGTTGGTAAAAGATCCGCCTTTTCTTTTTGCCGACGAACCCACCAGCGCGCTTGATAAGCACAACGGGCAGACGGTGGTGGACCTGCTGCACAATATCGCCCGCGAAAAAGGCTACACCGTGCTTGCCGTATCCCACGACAGCCGCCTGATCGATCATGCTGACCGGGTAATTACCATCGAAGATGGACACATAACCGACGACACTCGTCCTATTCCTGAGAGATCGTGCACCCTATGAAAAACGTCCTGCGTCTCTGCTTACTGGCAATGTCTCTGGCTTTGAGCTTGAGTGGCTGCGATGACACTCCTCTCGCCGCTGCCGCCACCGCCACGCCCTCCCCTTGGGCCGCCGTGGCTAAAGGCTATATCAGCATCGAAGGCGGCTTAATCAGTATCGATGCCCCCCGCCCCGGCATTATCAAAGAGATTCTGGTAGAAGAAGGCGCGGTGGTAAAAAGAGGCCAGCTGCTGGCGCGCATCGAAGATAACGAAGCACTTGATGCACTAAACATCAAGGTCAAACAACAAATCGAGGCAGTGCGCGATCTGGAGTGGGCACAGCAGAAGCTGATAATAGCGACACGGGAGTTCAACCGCTTGGCAAAGCTGAATACCACGGTGATTTCCGAGCAGCAGCATGACAACGCAGCGGATCAGATGGCACTGCAGCAGCGCGAGCTGGCGATGAAGAAAGCCACGCTGGAAACGGCAAACGCGGGGGTCAAAGCCGCTGAGCTGGAGGTGGAAAAATACCTGGTCGTTGCGCCGGCGGATGGCCGCATTGTCAAACGCGACGCCAAACCGGGCGAAGGCGCGTCCACGCTGAACGTCACCCGGTTGTTTATGCTGGCCCCCAATGCGCCACGCATCGTACGCGCCGAGCTGGAGGACGTTTTCGTTAACGCCGTTCAGCCTGGACAGCATGCGGAGGTCACTCTGGAGAATAACGATAAGCGCATCTATAAAGCGCAGGTTTTACGCCTGAGCGAAGTGTTTGGCGCCCGACAACCCACGGACGACCCCAATGTGAATCAGGATACGCGGGTTATTGAATGCGTACTGACCCTGGATGCGCCGCAGATTCGTATCGGGCAGCGCGTACTGGTGCGTATTTTGCCGGCGGATAAACCCGACGCGACGGCACGCGAGGGGTAACCTGATGGGGCGCCAGGCGCCGAAGGGCATCGGTTGCGATGTTCGCCTATAAACGTATTACGCTGGGCATATGTTTACTTTTGAAACGACGTTTGTCGCCTCCGCTTTTATACGCCAACAGAGCACGGGCTTTGTCACCGATGTTCCCGCCGTTACGGCATGCCTTGTGGAATTTGATGGCTGCGGTTACCACAATGCGCTGTTTGCCCAACTATCGATCCCCTTGCCGGGCGCGCTGACGTCGGCGGTGGCGAAACGGCGGGCCGACTATCTTTCCGGGCGTTATGCCGCGCGTCAGCTGTTGATGAATGCAGGCTGTCGCGATGCCGTTGCCGTCGGCCCCGACCGTGCGCCCGTCTGGCCAGACGGCTGGTGCGGCAGTATTTCGCATACCGGCAAATGGGCCATCGCGGTACTTTCTCCTCAGCGTTATTGCGTAAATCCGGGCGTTGATATTGAGCGGCTCCAGCCGGAAGTTATGCGAGAAATCGCGACGACCTTTACTACGCCTGATGAACGTGCGCTGCTCGCCAAGAGCCGGCTTCCCTACGAAACCGCGCTGCTGATCACGTTTTCCGCCAAGGAAAGTTTATTTAAAGCACTTTTCCCGCAGGTTCAGCATATGTTTGGTTTCGAAGCCGCCTGGCTATGTGAACTTAATCCGCAACAGAACGCGTTTACTTTACAACTGACCCAGAGGCTGGCCCCCAGGCTACCCGCCGGATATCGCGTCAGAGGCCATTACTTACTCCGCGACAGCGAAGTCATCACCCTGATTTTGGCACCAACGGCATACTGATCGGCCGTCGGCGATCCGCGTATCCTTTCCGCCATCTGCCCGGCAATCATCCACAGCCTTGGAAAAGGGTTATCGCACTACCAGGGGATATCGGCATAACACGCACAGTTCGCTGTCTTCAGCCAATGAAAAAGGAAAGACACCGTCTTTTTGATATTGCGTATAATAAAGGGTATTCAATTTCTTCACAGTCACGTCGCTTTCCAGAAAAGCGAGGTTATACGGGCTGGTCACCTCCGAAATACCAAATCTAAATCCCTTTTCAATGGCCGACAAACTCGCCGCCCGATAAAGGCTTCGCAATATGCCTTGCCGCTGAAATGCCGGCAACACTGCGGTCATCCAGCAATGCAGCAGCGGTTTACTTTCATTTTCCTCGGCAGAGTGTTGAAACTCATAAAGCGAATCAAGAAAAGCGAAGATGGTATTCAACTTTTGGCTTTCATAATCGCCGGGGATAAAGTCATTATGAAAATCCGTCAATATCCTTACCCCCACCAACCGGGAGGATGTTTTTTCTATCGCCACCCAAGACAGCTGGGTTTTTATCGCGTGATGAACCAAATCCGTTACGAAAGGCGTCAACTCGTCTGAAGATATGCCTATCGCCTTCCCCAGCGGTTCCTGAGCGCTAAATACCGTACACAGACATGCAATAGTCTGTTCGGCGTGAGTCTCATCCAACACGCTATAAGCAAAACGCTCCTGAAGATCTGCTGCCATACATTGAACTCCTGTAAGGTTTTTAATACGGTTTCCCAACTGATGATTTATGCTTTTTCCGCCGGTATCCTGACAACCTCATTCATCGCAACCCGCAGATGCGTTTTAATCTGCGGCAACCAGGCAATATGCGCCGGCTTCATCAGACATACCCGTAAACACAACACCGACTCCGCATCCCAAAATGCGCTGTCCGGCGCGATTTTATCCCGCAGCAATTTTTTAGGGACGCGTGCCAATGCCAGATGGAGATTCATTTCAGCGGCCTTTTCAAACACCCTTTGCGACAGCGCTGAACTGGCCTGGGCACTGGCGCCAGCCACAAACCACAGCACAATATCCAGAGCGGGTTCCAAAACCGTCACGCAGTCCGCTTCTTCCTCCAACCACTGGAACAGTGACATGGCGGCGTCCCTGGAACATTGCAGCGCAGCAGCAAACGTGCCGCCCGCCACCAAAGGCAGCAGTTTTTGGGTAGCCCAAAGCGCGCCGGCCGATGCGCCTGCTCGTGAACATTCCAAACTGATCTCCCCCAAATGCAATTCATCAGAACTGAAATAGGTGTACGGCGAATCATGTTTGTAATGTATTCCTACCCCTGGGTCCTTAAACAAGACACAGCCGCATCCATAGGGCTGCATACCATGTTTATGCGGATCGACAACGATAGAATCCGCTTGCGCCATGGCCTCAAACGCACTCCTACTCGCCACAGACAGCCCCTCGCACAGAGAAAAATAGCCTCCATAGGCGGCATCGACGTGAACTCTAAAGTGATACTTTCTTTTTAACGCGAGAATGGCATCCAGGGGATCAAGCGTTCCTGCCGCGGTAGTGCCTAATGTCACGACCAGGGTACCTATATTGCCTTGTTGCAACCTCGCTTCCAGCTCGACGAGATCCATTCGCCCGGCGGCATCGCAGGGGATCTTTTCAAACCTCATGTCCAGCACCTGGCTAATACGCTCATGGGTGTAATGCGCCAGTTCTGAAGCGGCCACCGTCGTCCCTGGACGTAGCATTTTGGCTATCCAAAGCGCTTCCAGATTGGCAAAGGTCCCGCCACTGGTCAGATGGCCAAGATGCTCGGACCAGCCAAACATGTGGGCTATTTCGGCAACCGCTTCCTTTTCCATCGCCGAGGTGGCTCTTCCACCATCAAGTGCATGATTATTAGGGTTGATATACAGGCATAAGGAATAAGCGAGACGCGCAATGGGATGAGGGGGTTTCAGCATTTGCCCCAAATAAAAGGGGTGAAAATAGGGATAATTATCGGCCATCCTTGAAGATAGCTCACTCAATACCGCCTCCATCGGCGCCAAGGCTTCATTTTCCTCATAGTCAGGCAACAGGGAGAAACTCGCCTCCAGGGCGGAGAGCTGTCTGGCCAATAGGGCCAATTCCTCTTGATTAAACATGGTTTCCTTGCCCCCCGATCATTTAGGTTGAATAAAAGACAAACGTTTAATTTTAAACTCGGTGAGCACTTCAGCCGCAGGGTGTAAATTTGCGCTTCTCAGGCTATTTTGGTTTTCCACAAAACGCTCGCAGACAAGAATGTGGGCATCGTAGGCTTGCTGTACCGAGGCAACAAAATCATCGTATTCCTCACCAAAAAATGCCCGCATTCGTTCTTTATTCTTTTTTATGCGCGCCATGATTTTAATTAAATAGGCATGATCCATACTCCCCAACCCGCTGAACCTCTCGGGCATAGAGGGCCGGATAATGCTTTCATACTTTCCTTTCTGAAAGTCAGCGCTGTATTTCATTGCCAGTGCCGACATTCTCATCATATTGGCCGCATTTCTCAGTGAGAGAATACCGTCATGCCTGTTACCCTGCAGGAAATATTCTTCAACATTATGTAATGCCAACAATGCCGCCTGAATAAAAAGGGTGAAAATCTTATGCCCGACCTTCCAACGGGTTAACTCTGGACTCTTCATATCCGCTCCCTGACATGCTGTTCTGAAGCACTGAGGTAATCAATGCCAATTAACAGTGCTTCATGTATCCCTTGCAATAATCTTTCTTGCTCATCAATCCGCAGTGCCGTTTCAGACACCTTTATTTCCTCACTAAAAAGCAAAGCACAATGAATTCCTGATGAAATATAAACGTCCAAGGGCCGATCCGAGGTTCGTGTTATACCGAAGTAATCATCAAAAATACTGAACGCTTCATTACTGACCCTTTCCGCTCTCGCCACCTCGTGATTTAAAAATTTCAATATCTGTCGGCACGCAGGTTCCATATTTACCAGGAAGTCGCCCTCAATTCCCTCGAGCGCCGTGAGCAACAATCTGACATCATCTTTTAATAATATACTGTGTCTGTTGGATATTAATACACTTGGAATTGATAGCATACTTACCGTCCCACCAATAAAAACACTCGGTTAGTTATAGGTGACGTATTATAAACTCGCCAGAGCGCCATTAAAAAAACCTTCAAGTCGGAGGTGTCAGTAACGTTAATTATAAAAATACCCAGGGATAATTTCAGCGTTAATTATAAGCGTCTCATTAAATGCCCACCTTATTTATAATAACGTGCCACTACCCCCAGAGACCTTTACCGGTTCACATGCCCATTTTCTTCATCCGTGAAAGCAAAGTGGTACGTTTCAGCCCCAGCCGTTGGTTTCTTTCCGTACCCGCACAATCCGTTGACAATGCCAGCCCTCACGAATAGGCCGGTTCAAAGGCCTCCGGTGACTGTGGCGTCAGGCCAGGTTGTACCTGTATTCACCGGAGTGCGCGTTTAACTCGCGCTGATGATAATCTCAATCAACCCAGGTTTTCCACTGACGATTGCCGCTTCAATCGCCGGGGCAATATCGCCGGCACGGCGGATTTGCAATGCTGCAAGCCCCATTGATTTTGCCAGTGCTAGATAATCAATGGTGGGTTGAGTGATATCCATGGCAATAAACGTATTGCTTTGGGAAGAAGTGTAATGCTGCTGGCTGCGCATAAAATTTTTCAGGATGTTGTATTCCTGATTGTTCATCACCACAAAGGTCACGGGCAGATCTTCATGGGCAGCCGTCCACATCGCCTGAGGCGAGTACATCGCCGCGCCATCCCCCACCAGGCAGACGACCGGTTGTCGACCACGTCCCAGACTGTAACCAATTGCCGCAGGCATACCCCATCCCAACGCGCCGCCACGCATGAAACCATATTGCCCGGCTTGATCGCTGGAGAGAAATCTACGCATCGACGATGAGACGCATAATGCCTCATCAATAATGGCTACGTCGGGCCCGATGGCACGTACAACCTCATGGGCAGCCACCAGCGGCGCAATGACCGGCAACGCGAATTTCACCTCGACCTCTCGCTCCAGGACCTCCCGCGCCCATTGTTTTTCATTCCGGGCGTGCTGGATCAGGGCGTCATAGTTCTCGCGTTTTGCCTCGGTCAGACTCTCCAGCTTTGGCAGCATGGCATTCAGTGACGTTTTAATATCGCCGACTACGGAAAGCCGGGTGGCATAGGAACGTCCCAAATCATTAACGTCGGCGGAAAGCTGATAGACCGCGCAATTCTCCGGCACTGCAGAGCCTTCGCTGTAGAGGATAGTGATTAATGATTTGCCACCCAGGGCAAAGATTGCTTCGTAGTTTTGCAGGATCTCGGCAATCCCCCGCGCGGTAGTCGGCATGTTACCGCGCCATAACGCGTGCGAAGTGGGAAACGGAATGCGCGAAGGCCAGGATGAACCATACACGTGAGCCCCAAGCAACTCCGCGACTCGCTGGGTCTCGGCCGAAGCGTGACTGTGATGGATCTCGTCCCCGGCGATAATGGCCACTCTGCCGGGGAGGTAATCAGCCAGGATTTGCGCCAAAGCAGGTAATGATCCCCCCGTGGTATGCCGATCAATCTGCGAAGGCTCACCGATAGGCACATCACTGAGCTGATCCATGATATCCATCGGCAAGCTGAGAAATACCGGGCCGCTGGGAGCTGCGTTGGCATCATGAAAAGCGCGCCGGATGAGCACCGGCAACTGCATGGCGTTGGAGACATTTTCTGCCCATTTAACCGCTGGCGCCGCGATGCTGTTCAGATCGTCATAGAGCAAGGGGTCGCTGATCGCATGCCGAGTATCCTGCTGCCCGGCAGTCACCACCAACGGCGTCTGGGAGACTTTGGCATTCAACAGATTTCCCATGCCATGACCAAGGCCCCCCGCAGTATGCAGGTTAAGAAATCCCGGTTTTCCAGACGCCTGAGCGTAACCATCGGCCATCGCTACGGCACTCGCCTCCTGCAGTGCGAGAATATATTTCAGCGCCGGGTTGCGCAGCAGTGCGTCGATCAGCGGCAACTCGGTGGTACCCGGGTTGCCGAAAATATATTCCACACCTTCACTGGCCAAGGTTTCCAACAATACATCCGCCCCGCGACGAGCGCTAAGCGCGGCAGTCGTTATGACACTCATGCCTGCAGACTCCATTGGTTATTGTTGTTCGCCAGTGCAGGAAGGAGCAAAGACCATCGCTGTTTACGCTCCTCTTGCGGCAACCGGCTCAGTCGGTACTCCAGCGCTGCCATTTTCACGGCAATTGATTGTAATGCCTGTTCAAGAGCCGCATAACCGCCTCTAAAATAAAATTTACCACCATTACTGGCAATAATCCCATGGCGCTGCAGGTACTGGAACAGAGCGACAGAGGAACGTGCATCGTAGTTATCTTGCGCAGAGGCCTGCAGCGGATAACGAATTAGCCTTTCAGCCAGAATGTACTGCGTAGCAGCACGCAGTTCCGCTACCGGGGAACTCAAACGCAACAGCGTCAGCAACGTCAGAATATCCACCCGCAACTCTTCCGCGCCGGCGCCATTACGTGAACTTTTGGCTTTCAGGTGCTCCGGCAGGGGCAAATAGCCGCGACGATGATAATGCTCATGCAGATGTACCCAAATAGCGCTGGCGTTGATCAACAACGGATCATCGGCATCGATAATGTCGGCGAAGGCGGTAGGTGACCAGAAAGCGTCAATCGCTTTACGCGTATAGCCTTTAAAACGCGCCACAAATTTGTCGATCAAATAATAAGCCTGGTGATGTTCTTTAACCTCGGCGTCACGGTAATTTTCCGCAAAAACCGCTACCGCCAACGGATTAAGAAACCCTTCGGTACAAGATTCAATCACTGCCGGTACAGCGTCAGATATGGGGACTAAATCAGTGACTACCTTGGGTAACGGAATAATTTTTACACGCATGGCTTCCAGAAAGGCATCCGGGTTATAGGGTACAGAAAAAAATCCCACAATAAATTCAGGATCGGAAAAACAAGTAAGATCGAGTAAATTTCCGCAGGAAAAACTCCGATTGGCGCAGTTTCTTAGCAAGGTATTAATATGAATATTATCCCGATATTTACTCAATATGGGGACAATACAGCGATGAATCTGCTCAATGTCAGCGGTTATTCCTTCCGCTATAATTTTCTTTCGACACAGGTTTACCGCAGCGACAATATCGTCTTTCATGCAAATGCCTCTCTTGAATGAAGGGGAATACTTCAAGGTAATAGCGCGTTGTCCGTCATCTCTCTGGCCGGTAACCGTGCCATATGCTGCAATAAATTGATTTTATAGTCTAACGTCACGCCGGCGTCGTGCGCGCCATCGAGCAGTAACTGGCGATAGCGGGCGCTGGGGGCAGCCTCTTGCTCATGTATTACCCGCGCGAAGTAGGTCATGGCCATGACCTGTTGTCCGTCAGGCAATAAAACACTGACCCATTGGCGTTTGTAACGATGCAGATGCACGCCTTCCCGCCGGTCAACCGACGCCAACAATGCGGTCGGCATCCGGTAAAGCGCTCCCTGCACAGCATGTCCGATGGCAGGGGTGATATTGGCGCAACAGACTGGCTCGTTAAGAGAGGGATAATTAAAGCGCAAACAATGCTGATGCAACGTGGCAACACTGAGAAAATAACGTCGGCTGTCGCAGCCGAGCGTCGCAGTAAAGCTTTGTTGGTTCATGCATGAACCATAAGCAAACAGATAACACGGCAAAGCTGAAGCAAACATACATCCCCTCCCGACTTAATCCAGTACATAATGATCGTAAACCGAAGAAACGCTTTTAATTGACGTCAGAGTAAAGTCGCCCACCGGGATCTCTTTATGCAAAAGATCCTCAAGGTAGATCACAAATTCCACAATGGTCAGCGAATCCAGCAAACCCGCTGCAAAAAGATCGGTATTGGCATTAAATTCTATATAATTAATATTATCTCTTGCACTGAAGAATTGGCGGAATAATTGAGTCAGTGTATCTAAACTTGGCGATGCCATAATAACCACCTTGAAAGTTGGAAATATTATTCAGAATGCAATCTGCTCCGTGGACAACGTTGTTAGTACTGCCGGTCGTCTCAGCATATTGTCTGTATGCTGCCGCCAGTGAGGGAATTGGCTCATATCCAGCCCCAGCAATGTCCCCCAACGGAAAAAAATCATCACAGCCGGATCGACAATCGAAAATGCGCCACCCACGGCCCAGGTTTTATCTCGTAGCCTGTTTTCAATCTGTTGATACAGTTGTTCACATTCTCGCAAGCCGTGCCGGCGGATCCCCTGCCAGGCATTTTCTTCGTCGGTAACGCGATGCGGATGCAGACGCAGAGCAATGCTGGCAGGCATCATGCTGCTTAGCCAGTTAAGCCACTCTATGGCCTGTGCGCGTTCAAACGGCGTAGCAGGCAGTAAACGACATTCCGGCCAGGTTAGCGCCAGCCACACAAGAATCGCCGAGGCCTCGGTCAGGATCCCATGCGGTGTCGCCAGGACCGGGACTTTGCCTTTGGGATTCAGCTCACGAAAAGCGAGTTGTCGTGTCTCACCGTCTTTTATTGATACGCACTGCAGTTCAAAAGGCTGGCCGATCTCATTGAGGAGCACATGGGGTGCAAAAGAGAGATGACCGGGACAGTAGTAAAGAGTTAATGGGAATGACATCGTTACGCTTCCCTATGTAGCGCTACAGGTTTGAGCCAGCCGGAGGTGTCGCTACCACAGCGCCCCGCCTGGATGTTTTCCAGTTCAACGGCTATCTCTGCCGACAAGCACGGATTGTTGGCCGTGGCGATGCGTCGTTCACCGATTTGCAGATAGTCAACCGCCCGCACGCCCAGCGCAGTCGAAGTGACAAACAGCTCCCGGAGTTTTCGCTGCTGACTGGCCTGCATGACCTCTTCCAGCGTGATATTTCGCTCAATGACCCTGATACCGCGCCTGCGAATCAGGGAGATAGCGGACTGACGGGTGATCCCGGCTAAAACCCGGTCAGAGAGCAACGGGGTAATAACGGTATCACCCACGACGAAAAAGACATTCATGGTACTGGCTTCTTCAATGGTGTGATTATCAAGGGCCGAGAGCCACAAAACGGCCTGATAGCCGGCAGAGTGAGCGGCCTGCGTCGCCTGGAACTGATGCGCATAATTCGCCGCCGTTTTCGCCGCGCCCAACCCGCCCGGTGCCGCACGATGTTGATGCTGTTCAACCCGCAATGAGAAGGTAGCGGGCCGGTAAGCGCGAATCGGCGCTGCCAGTAGCAGGAACAACGCACGCCGGCTGGTGACAGGCATCAGATGATCGTCCATGGCGTAGATTAATGGGCGCAAATAGAGCCATTCGCTGGAAAATGGTGACTGCCAGTTCGCACAGTGGCTGACGATACCGTCCAGCGCGGCGTCAAACAGCACCGGATCCGGATACGGCAGGCAGAGACGCCGGGCCGAGCGACACAAACGCTGATAGTTTTCGTCGCCGCGGAAAATGTAAGCCTTGTTGGCATCTGCGCGCCTGGCTTTCATTCCTTCAAATACGCCGGCACCGAATTGCAGTGCCATCGCGCCCGGCGCGATGGTCAGCGGGGCTACAGGGCTAAAACTCACTGCTGACCAGGTATTGCCGTCATATTCCGCCCGGGCCATCGTGGGAGACCAGTTTTCGAACACTGGCAACGTCGTGTGTTGAGGCGTGTATTCTTGCGATAATTGCATCGTCGGTCTCACCAACAGGTTGTGTTTATACCGCCACGGATGGCGACAAGAGTGTGCGATTATTCCGCATCAGGCCTTACCCAATCCTTGCGAAAACGGCCCCTGCGACAGCACGGCCAAAGTCTCTTTGTTCAGTTCAAAACCCAGCCCGGGTTTATTCGACAGAGTCACACTGTCTCCGTTGTGCTCCGGCAAACCGAGGTATAGCTGATGGCAGATATCCGTCACCGCCACGTGAAACTCCACCATGCCACCGTTGGCGACACCCGCATGCAGATGCATGTTCTGATAGGGGAATGTTCCCCCATTATCGATGGGGACCCCGAAAGCTCTCGCCAGCGCGGCCACTTTCAGCCCGGCGGAGTAACCGCCGCACACGCACACATTGGGTTGCAGCACATCGACTGCGTTATTCATCAGCATGTCGCGGAAGCGGAAAAGTTGACCTTCGCTCTGGCCTGCGGCTACCGGGATACGAATCTGACGACGCAAATCCGCCAGTTTTACCGGGTCGTTATCCATGATCGGCTCTTCAAAGAAGGCGATATCGCACTCCTCGATTGACTGGGCCAAACGCAGGGCATGATAGTGATCAAGGCCACAGTTGGCGTCGATATAGATTTCCGCCGTATCGCCCACCGCCTCACGTACCGCGCGTACCCGACGGGCATCCTGACGGATCACATCGTCAAGAGAACGCCCCTGGTCACGGCGCGACATGGCGTGAAAGCCCACCAGCATTTTCAAATGGGTATGTCCCGTCGCGACCAAGGTGCGAGCGGCATGAACCAGTTGTTCATCGTTCAGGGAAGGGAAACCAAAGGTGGTATAATGTCTCAGTTCCTGACGGGCACCGCCCAGCAGTTTCCACACCGGCTGCCCCGCAGCCTTGCCTGCAATGTCCCAAAGCGCAATATCGATGGCCGCAATGGCATGGCTGGCATAACCGGTCTGGCCACGTGGACTCAACAACCAATAAAGGCGTTCGTTGATCGCTTCTCTCTGCAATGCATCCATCCCGATCACATTGGGGGTCACGACGGTTTTCACGATCGCGGCCACGACCTCTTCATCAGTGATGGCAGTGAAACCATGCCCGACAATCCCGGTTTCGGTTTCAATCTCGACAATCAGGCCGGAAAGTTTACCGTTGATAGGCAAGCCGCCCACTTCCACATTTCCGGAGACAAAGACCGGTGTAGCTTCGATCTTGATAATTTTCTGTTGCATAACTGCCCTTATTTGCCGTTAAAAGTGAAAGCGCGTCAGGCTGCGGTGACTGCGCGCCGGCGCAGAAAAAAGGCCATTCCAATACCGGCAATCAGACCCCAGAAAGCACCGCCAATGCCAAAAAAGGCATGCCCCCCCATAGTGATCAGAAAAGTGATAATTGCCGCATCGCGATGCGTTTTGTCGCTAAGGGCATTCACCAGCGAATTACCCAGCGCCCCCATCAGCGCAAGCCCCGCGACGGCTTCGATCAGCACCGGCGGCGAAACGGAAATAAACCGCGTGGCGGCACCTGCGAGCATGCCGTAGACGATGTACGCCGCACCGCAGATGATGCCCGCCCAGTAACGTTTGGCAGGATCCTTACCTGCTTCATCTCCGGCGCAGATGGCGGCGGTAATCGCCGCCAGCCCGATGGCCGGGCCGCCGAAGGGTGCCGCCAACAGGCTGCTGACACCGGTGCTGGTAAATAACGGCGTTGCATCCGGCTTATAACCATTGACGTTCAGAACAGTCATCCCGGGAATGTTTTGTGAAGCCATGGTGACAATAAATAACGGCAAGGCAATGCTGATAAAAGCGGAGAGCGTAAATTCCGGTCGTACCAGAATAAATTCAGGCAAGATCTCTGACATGTGAATATCGCCAATATTCGCCGTCATATAAATTACCGCAAGGGTTGCAATAGCTGCGCAGGGAATGGCTAATATCCGGTTTATTTTCAACATCACTAACCAAACAATCAGCACGGGCGCAATATAGCGTGGATAGCTCGCCAAAGCATGCACCGGGGCGACACACAGATTGAGGATAATACCTGCCAGCATGGCATTGGCAATGCTCGATGGGATCTTGTTAATGGCCTGGCTCAGGGGTTTCCACAGCCCTGCTACGATCAGCATCACTGCTGCCATCAACAGAGCTCCTGTGGTGACGGCAAAACCGCCTTTCACCACGCCCAGCCCCACCAACAGCGCCGCCCCCGGGGTTGACCATGCAACGCTGACCGGCATACGGTATTTTAAACTGAGTAAAATCCCCGCCAATCCCATGGCGACAGACACCGCCATCAACCCGGTAGCAGCCTGCTGCTGCGTTGCACCAGTATTGACCAGCGCCTGTACAATCAGCGTAAATGTAGAAGCGAAACCGACAAAAGAAGAAAGCAGGCCCGCTCCAGCGGCCTGCCAGGAAAAATCAGATGACCGGCGCTGCATTAATGTATTTGATTCCATTTCCACTCCCGAATAACGTGAATCCACATGCCAATGCGTAAATAACTGCCATTGAGTTTAAATCAATGTTGCTTTTATTTATCAAGGTGACTGATCGGACGCGGCAGGCCTATATTTTCCCGCAGTGTGTTACCTGTATATTGTGTTCGCATTAAACCACGACGTTGTAATTCCGGCACGACCAGAGTAGTGAAATCCTCATAGCCATCGGGAACGGTGTGAAAAACAATAATGAAACCGTCGCAGGCTTCCTCCATGAACCAGGCTTCCATCTGATCGGCAATTTCCGTCGGCGTACCGACCATTTCGCCGGTTCCGGATTCTGCCGCACGTTTAGCCAACTCCCGGACGGTCAGTTTTTCACGCCGCGCCAATGCGACCCACTCACGCTGATTTCCCTGGCCCTGCTCCGTGGTGGGCAGGTCGGGCAATAATTTATCCGGGTCAAATTTGGAACAGTCGACACCCAAACGGATCGAGAGATTGGGAATATTACTTTCGATGTGGACCAGATTGTCCATATAGCGTTTTTTTGCCAGCGCTTCGGCGTGGGTCGCGCCGACGTACACTTGGTTAGCCGGAAGGATCTTAATCGCTGACGGATCGCGACCCCAGGCGCGGGCACGGTTTTTAACATCGCGATAGAACTGTTGCCCGGTTTCCAGACTGCGAGCATTGCCGAAGACAAGGTCAGCGGAGCGGGCCGCCATCTCTCTGGCGCCTTCCGAAGCGCCTGCCAACGCAATAACCGGCCACCCCTGTACCGGACGCGCAATGTTCAATGGGCCCTGCACGGAAAAAAAATCACCCTGATGGTTTAACGGCTGGATCTTATCCAAATCACTAAAGATACCGCTCTCCTTGTCCATGACCAAAGCGTTATCGGACCAGCCATCCCACAACCCGGTGGCCACCTTGAAAAACTCCTCTGCCCGAGCGTAACGCTCACCATGACGCAGTGCCGTATCAAGACCAAAATTGTGCGCCGCCTGAGGATTTACCGTAGTGACAATATTCCACCCGGCCCGCCCATTGCTTAAATGATCAAGTGAAGCGAAGCGTCGTGCCAACAGATAAGGATCTTCATAGCTGGTGGAGCCGGTAGCAATCAGGCCAATATGTTCCGTACAGGCGGCAATGGCCGATAGCATGACCAACGGATCGTAGGACGTGACCGTAGCGCTGCGGCGCAGCGCAGACGGGGGCATTGGCATTAACGCCAGATGATCGGCGGTGAAAATGGCGTCGAAACAGGCATGCTCCAGTTTCTGCGCCAGATATTTGATGGTTGGCCAGTGGAAATTGGCGTGAGCCGGTGCTGAAGGATGGCGCCACCAGGCAGTGTGCAGGCAGATTGGGCGCATAAAACCGCCGAGGCAGAGATGTTTTTTCATCGTATATTCCGGTTATCGGTGAAGTTTGATGACAAATTGGTCGCAATCTCTATTTGCGTTAATCTCGTTCTGCATTGAAGCGTCGCAGGCCTTGTTCCAGATCGCGGCGGAGATCGTCCGGATCTTCCAACCCGATATAAAATCGGACACAGGGGCCCACGGGCTGTCGGGGAGGCGCCAGGCGATATTCAGAGCAGTCAAAAGGCAGCGCCAGGCTTTCGAAACCGCCCCATGAGAAACCAAGGCCAAAAAGCTGCAACCCCTCGAGAAAGGCTGCAACCGCCTGCGCCGGTGCCGGCTGCAGCACGACGGTGAATAAACTTGCCGCGCCGGTAAAATCGCGCTGCCACAGGGCATGACCCTCATCCGTTTCCAGCGCCGGATACCATACGGCTTGCACCTCTTCACGCCCTGCCAACCACTGGGTGAGATGGCGTGCATTCTCCTGATGCTGACGCATGCGCACCGCCAGGGTACGCAGACCACGCAGTGTCAGCCAGGCATCATCCGGGCTGACGCACAAGCCGGTTTCACGGTGATATTCACGCAATAGAGGCAAGGCGCGTTCAGAGGCAGAAACGATTCCCAACATCACATCAGCATGGCCTGCGATGTACTTGGTGGCGGCCTGGATCACGATATCGGCACCATAGGAAAACGCATCGAAAAACAGCGGCGTTGCCCAGGTGTTATCCATTATCACCAGCAATCCGGCCTCCCTGGCCACAGCCACCAAGACGGGAATATCGGACATTTCCATGGTCTGCGACCCTGGAGTTTCCAGATAAATAGCCCGAGTCTTGGAGTTAATCAACCGGCGCAGCTCGTCGGCCCCCAGAGAAGGTGAGAACCACTGCGTCGTAATTCCCTGACGGTTTAACACCCCTTCGCAAAGCCGACGTGCCGGACGATAGGCCACGTCGGTCATCAGCAGATGGTCACCGGGAGTCAGGGTAGCCTGAAGCGCCAGTGCAATAGCCGCCAGCCCGGACGGGCAAAGCAATACGCCTGCGCTACCGTCCAGCTCACGCAGCGCCTCCTGCAGGGCGGCCGTGGTTGGAGAGCCCAGGCGGCCATAAACATAGGGCTGACGGTAGTTCAACAAGCTGTCGACCGTAGGGGCCAACACCGTTGAACCCCGGTAAACGGGTGGATTAACAAAACCATGGTGTTCTGCCGGCGTTCTACCGCCGTGCGTCAGACGGGTTGCGGTTCCTCGCACGGTTAGCGCCGGTTTCATACCTCGTCCTCGATTATGCGTACCGCACCGAAGGCGGCACTGGAGGTCACGGCCGCGTAGGCTCGTAATGCCGAAGAGACGCGGCGTTGACGGTTGGCCGGCTTCCAGGCTTTCTTGCCCAGTGCTTCCCGCTTTGCGCGACGTGTGGCCAGCTCATGATCGTCCAGTTTGAACCGGATGGCGCGATTGGGGATATCAATCTCAATGATGTCCCCGTCTTCAATCAGGGCGATATTGCCGCCGGCCGCCGCTTCCGGCGAGATGTGGCCAATCGACAAACCTGATGAACCGCCGGAAAAACGGCCATCGGTGATCAGCGCACACGTCTTGTTCAGGCCTTTTGCCTTAAGGTAACTGGTGGGATAGAGCATCTCCTGCATTCCCGGCCCGCCGCGCGGGCCTTCGTAGCGCACGACCACCACATCACCGGCTTGCACCCCACCGGACAGAATGCCTGCCACCGCTTCGTCCTGCCCTTCAAATACCCGTGCAGTGCCGGTAAAACGGATCATTGAGGGATCGACGCTGGCGGTTTTCACGATACAGCCTTCCTGCGCAATATTGCCGAACAACACCGCCAGACCGCCATCCTGCGAAAATGCATGTTCAATGCTGCGAATGCAGCCTGCCTGGCGATGGAGATCCAGCGCCGGGTAATAGTTATCCTGGCTGAATGCCACCTGGGTGCGTACACCTCCCGGCGCGGCGCGATAGAACCGGCGAATTTCCGGATCATCGCTGGTTTTTATATCCCACCGTGCCAGCGCAGCGCCCAGCGTCTCGGCATGTACCGTGCCGGTATTGACGTTAATCAACCCGCCGCGGTGCAGTTCTGCCATTACCGCCATCACGCCTCCTGCGCGATGCACATCCTCCATATGGACGTTCTCAACCGCAGGCGCGACTTTGCATAGCACCGGCACCTTACGTGACAGACGATCGATATCTTCCATAGTGAAATTCACCTGGCCTTCATAGGCCGCCGCCAGCAGGTGAAGTACGGTGTTGGTGGAGCCGCCCATGGCGATATCCATCGTCATGGCGTTTTCGAATGCTTCTCTTGTGGCAATAGAACGGGGCAGGATGCTGGCATCGTGTTGCTCATAGTAGCGACGACACAGCTCCACGATGCGACGACCGGACTCAAGAAACAGCTGCTTGCGCAGCGCATGAGTTGCCAGTATTGAGCCATTGCCAGGCAGCGCCAGCCCCAGCGCTTCCGTCAGACAATTCATGGAATTGGCGGTAAACATCCCTGAACAGGAGCCACAGGTCGGGCAGGCCACGGCCTCCACCGCCGTCACTTCCTCGTCGGTCATGGTGTCATCTGCAGCAACCACCATGGCGTCGATGAGATCAAAGGCGCGCTTTTCGCCGCGTAATGTCAGTTTTCCAGACTCCATCGGGCCACCGGAGACGAAAATGACCGGGATATTCAGGCGTAACGCTGCCATCAGCATTCCCGGCGTGATTTTGTCGCAGTTGGAGATACAGACCATGGCATCGGCGCAATGCGCGTTCACCATATATTCCACACTGTCGGCAATCAGCTCACGCGAGGGCAAGCTGTAAAGCATACCGTCATGCCCCATCGCGATGCCATCGTCGATGGCGATGGTATTAAACTCTTTGGCGACACCGCCAGCCTGCTCGATCTCGCGGGCGACCATCTGGCCGAGATCTTTCAAATGTACGTGACCCGGCACAAATTGGGTAAAAGAGTTCACTACCGCAATGATAGGTTTATCAAAATCGGCGTCTGTCATGCCTGTAGCACGCCATAAACTGCGAGCACCGGCCATATTACGACCATGGGTAGAAGTACGGGAACGATACATTTTTTATGGGTGCCTTAACTGAACAAGTAAGGCCCAATATTAGAGTGGACAAACTGCGCGGTGAAATATAATCTCCCCTATCGATTAAGTTGCTGTGAGTATTTGTCATGGATGTTAGACAGTTGAAATACTTTGTAACAGTTGCGGAAACCCTACATTTTGGCAAGGCAGCGGAACGTCTTAATATGACGCAACCTCCATTGAGCCAGTCAATAATGTCGTTGGAAAAAGAATTGGGACACACTCTTTTTTTTCGTAACAAAAGAAATGTGCAGCTGACGCCTTTTGGAGAACAATGGTTATTTTACGTCAGAAACTCACTAAGCAGTTTGAATGCGTTACCTGATATTGCCGACAGACTGGGTAAAGGTGAATCAGGAACATTATCGCTAGCCTTTATCAGTGTAGCGGGATATAACATTCTTCCTCGACTGGTCAGTCATTTTCGTCAAATTTACCCTGCGGTTGAACTGATTTTAAAAGAAGCGACCAGCGATGTGCAATTGAGCGAATTGCTGGAGGAACGGATTGACGCCGGTATCATTATCCCCCCGGAGGAGGCACAACTGCCGGGCTGTCTGGACTATAAAAAGATCCTCTCGGAATCGTTGGTCGCTGCGGTGCCTCAGGCCTGGCTGGATAATGGCAGGCTCGAGTTAACCCATGGCAAACTCTGCTCGCGATCCGTGATTAATTCACCGCTAATCATTTTCCCGCAAAAAGCGGCGCCATCATTCTATAAACTGGTGATGCAGTACTACGCCAATAACGGTACGAAACCAAATATCATTCAGCAAGCTATTCAAATGCAAACTATCATCAGCCTGGTTGCTTCCGGGATCGGTCTTTCTCTGGTGCCGAATTCATTACGCCATCTGGCGCGAACCGGTGTGGCCTATGTGGAACTGCTGGAAAATCTGCCGCGATTGGATATTGGTTTTGCATGGCGTAAAAACAATCAATCACCGTTATTGAAAAAATTGATATCCTTGGCGGATACCCAAGTTACGACCGGATAGCATCCGAAGACGTGATGAGCGAAGTAGACACCAGACTACGCCAAATAGTGAGGGGCGATCTGGTACCTCAGTAAAATGCCTACCGGATGTAATTTTATAAGCGAAGATATTGCTGCAACAGCATTGTTCCGGGCAGGGGCCCACGACAAGCACGGTGACAACGCCAGCACGCAGCAAATGTCGACATGACTCGAGTAATCGGATCTCGCCGGCTGAACAGGTGCAGCCATATACTTTCGTGTTAACCTTGCTCATAAGCAGTGAATTGCTTTCCTGAAAAATAATTCAACTCCGCTATAAATACATCCCGTTGGCCACTCATTTTACGGTGGAAGAGCTTTAATCTTGACCTGCTAAAACAGTTTCATTACTGCACAGGAAATAACACTTTTCAAAATATAAGCAATGAAATCAATCAGGCATTTTTTTAAAGAAAAATAGTTTTCACCCCTGCCGCCATATTCTCCACTCTGGCATTTATTTATTATCATAATAATTATCGGTAGTGCTGACAGAGAAGGGTGAGCTTCCGGCCAAGACAACAACAAGCCGGACCGAAAAATAGGGATAATGATCGGCCATCCTTGAAGATAGCTCACTCAATACCGACTCCATCGGTGCCAACGTTTCACTTTCCTCATAGTCAGGCAACAGGGAGAAACTCGCCTCCAGGGCACAAAGCTGCCTGGACAATATGGCCAATTCCTCTTGATTCAACAGGGTTTCCCGTCCGTTACTCTTTATAAGCTTCATACGAACACTCAACAACATTCGGAAATCGTTTTCTGCCTCACATGCCCATTTTCTTCATCCGTGAAAGCAAAGTGGTACGTTTCAGCCCCAGCCGTTGCGCAGCGCCACGCGGCCCACCGACCACGCCGTTGGTTTCTTTCAGTACCCGCACAATCCGTTGATATTCATCTTCACCCGCTATTGCCGGCGGCGGCACTGCGATTGGCGCGATGGAAGGCTGCGCATATTGCAGCTCCGGCAGTTGCAGATTAAGCACCGTGCCCCGCGTCAGCAATATTGCCCGCTCAATGACGTTTTCCAGTTCGCGCACGTTGCCCGGCCACGGCATTTGGCTCAGCATGCGCAGCGTTTCGGCCGGAATGCTGTCGATGGTGCGTTTCATGCGCCGTGCAATCTTGTAGGTAAGAAATTTCACCAGTTGCGGGATGTCCTCCGGTCGCTCGCGCAGCGGCGGAATGAGTATCGGGAAGACATTGAGTCGGTAATAGAGGTCGCTGCGGAACTCGCGGTCGGCGACCATTTGCTGCAGATCGCGGTTGGTGGCGGCGATCAAACGCACATCGACGGAAAGCAGCTTGTTGCCGCCAACCCGCTCAAACTCGCGCTCCTGAAGCACGCGCAGCAATTTAGGCTGCGACTCGACCGGGATTTCCCCTACCTCGTCCAAAAACAGCGTGCCTTTGTCCGCCAGCTCGAAACGGCCCATACGCTGGGTGCTGGCGCCGGTAAATGCGCCCTTTTCATGGCCGAACAGATCGCTTTCCAACAGCCCGGCAGGCATCACCGCGCAGTTCATCTTCACCATTCGCTGATCGCGGCGCTCGCTCAAATTGTGAATGGCGCGGGCAATCAACTCTTTTCCGGTGCCGGTTTCGCCGAGGATCAATACCGAACAGTCGCTTTTCGCTACCATTTCCACCTGTTGCAGCACCCTGGACATCACCGCGCTGCGGCCAACGATCTCACTGAAATCCGGATTGTTGTCATTAATCTGTTCGGTCAGATACAGATTTTCATGCACCAAACTCTCTTTCAAGCGGCTGATTTCCTGATAGGCCAACGCGTTATCGACCGCAATGGCGATACGCTCGGCGATCTGCTGCAACACCCGCAAGTTGGCGGCATTGAAGTTATCCGGCTGGCATTGCGCCAGCTTCAGCACACCGAGGGTTTTCTGGCCGAAAATCAGCGGCAGCACGCACAGCGTCTGAATTTGCTCATGCCACAGATCAAACAGCTGCCGTTCATACTCGGCCAGCGGATCCGAGTGTTTCAGATTCAGCAGCAGCATTTCGCCGCTCTGCATCACCTTTTCCGACAGCGTGCCGGCCAGGGGTACGCTGTATTGCTGACGTTTAGCCACGTTATCTTGCAGATAATGGGTGGCGTAGATCGTCACGCGATCGTCGCGATCGCCCGGCAGCACAATGCTGATGGCATCGGTTTTGAAGAAGCGGTGGATCTCGCTGGAGATCTCGCCAATCAGATCGTCCAGATCCAGCTTGGACAGCACCGCATTGGTGACATCCACCAGCACGCGGAAATCATCGCGCTCATGGCGTAACTGGCTCTGCTGGCGCTCGGCGGTTTCGCGCAGTTGTACCTGCTCTACCGCCAGCGCCGTCAGCTCCATCAAGGGGGTCAATGCGTCAAGCGCCGCATCCTCGAACGCGTTGCCGTCGTTACGCAACAGTTCGCAACCGCCAAGCAACTGCCCGCCAGTGCGCAGCGGCATCAGGCAATAATGGCTGAGCGGCGGATACAGCGCCAACATCGCCAACTGCGGGTAACGCTGGCGCAGATCGGCCCCGCACAGGCGCAGCGGCTGCGCATTCTCGCGTAATAGCGCGATCGGCCCATTGGCCAACAGCGTTTCATCCTGATAGTTCAACGGCTGTCCGTGGCTGTCGTGACCGTGGAAGCCGACTCGCGCGCTGCTCGGGTGCAGCAACAGCAACGTCACATCGTCCGCCAGCCGCCAGCGCCGAACGATCTGTTGCAGCTGGGTCAGCACATCGCCATAGCCGCGCTGGCTGAACAACAAGCGGGCAATTTCCAACAGTTCCTGTTTTTCTATGCTTGCATTCGACATTGACCATCACTCTGCCGGTTAAGGCATCCGGTTGCGGTAATTGAATTTTTTTATTTTTATGTGAGCTACGGCGCAAAGTTTACTGCTGACCGGCCACCGCTTCCCCCGACCGGATCAACAAATGCGAGGTAAAGGCTCGGCATGCGGCAAATCGAGCAACCGGCTGATGCCATAGGCTCCGCGCAGCCGCACCTGTGTGGCGCCGTCGGTCACCCGGCCGATCACCGCCGCATCCGCGCCCAACGGGTGCCCCTGCAACGCAGCCAATACCGCAGGAACCGCCGCCTGCGCCACCGCCAGCACCAGCTTGCCTTCATTGGCGAAGTTAATCGCGTCCAGCCCCAGGAGTTCGCAAACGCCGCGCACCGCCGGTTTCACCGGCAGGCGCTGCTCGTCGATGTCGATACCGAAACCACAGGCAACGGCGTATTCGTGCAGTATGGCGTTCACGCCGCCGCGGGTGGCGTCGCGCAATGCGTGTACACCGTCAATCGCCCGCAATGGCGCAATCAACGGCGTCAGCACCGCACAATCGCTGGTGATGTCCATCGCCATACCAAGCTGTTCGCGCAGGTTGAGAATGGTGGCGCCGTGGTCACCCAGGGTGCCGCTGACGATGATCGCGTCATCGGCTTGAATGCGCTGCGCCGACCACTCGATGTTCTGCGGGATCACGCCAATGCCGGCGGTGTTGATAAACAGCTTGTCGGCCGCGCCGCGCTGCACCACTTTGGTATCGCCGGTCACGATCTGAATGCCGGCCTCGCGGGCGGTTGCCGCCATCGACTCCACCACCCGCGCCAATTCCGCCAGCGGCAGCCCTTCCTCCAGAATAAAGCCGCAGGACAGGTAGCGCGGCGTCGCCCCGCTGACCGCCAGATCGTTGGCAGTGCCGCATACCGCCAGCTTGCCGATATCGCCGCCGGGGAAAAACAGCGGATCGATAACGTAGCTGTCGGTGGTAAACGCCAGCCGATCGCCCTGCCGCATTAACGACGCCAACGCGATGCGCGCCTGATCTTCACGCTGTTCCAACTGCGGGTTGGCGAAGGCGGGCAAGAAAAGCGATTCCAGCAGTTGCTGCATAGCTTTGCCGCCGCTGCCGTGTGCCAGGCTAATAACCGGATTCATGCGACGTTTTCCTCTGTTTCTCGACGATATTGATACCAGGCGGCGCAAGCGCCCTCGGAAGACACCATCAGCGCGCCAAAGGCGTTTTGCGGCGTGCAGACACCGCCGAACAGCGGGCAATCGCGCGGTTTGCAGCGGCCGGTCAGCACCGCGCCGCAACAGGCGCGCGGGTCATCTGCCGCCTGCTGAGGCTGGGGCTGAAAGCGGCGTTCGGCGTCAAAATCGGCATAGGCGGCGCTCAGGCCGATGCCGGAATCGGCAATGGTGCCCAATCCACGCCATTCGCTGCTGCCGCCGATCGCAAACACCTCCGCCATCGCCTGCTGCGCCAGCAGGTTGCCGCTTTGCGGCACCACCCGGCGGTATTGGTTTTCGGTGCAGCTGCGCCCCTCGCAGAACTGGTCAATCAGCATCATTACGCCTTGCAGAATATCCAGCGGTTCAAAGCCGGTCACCACCAGGGGTTTATGATACTCGCCGCTGATAAAGCGGTAGGGTTCGGTGCCGATGATCATGCTGACATGGCCCGGCGCCAGGAAACCGTCAATGCGTACCTCCGGCTGTTGCAGCAGGCTGCGCAAGGTCGGGATCAGGCTGATGTGCTGGCAGAAGACGCTGAAATTCTCAATGCCCTCCAAACGCGCCTGTTGCAGCGTCACCGCAGTCACCGGCATGGTGGTTTCAAAACCGAGCGCGAAGAACACCACCTGCCGCTGCGGATTGGCGCGCGCCAGTTGCAGTGCGTCCAGCGGCGAATACACCACCCGCACATCGGCACCGCGTTCTCGCGCCTGCATCAATGATCCCTGCTTGCCCGGCACCCGCAGCGCGTCGCCAAAGGTGCAAAAAATCACCGAGGGTTTGGCGGCGATTTCATGGCAGGCGTCGATACGCCCCATCGGCAATACGCACACCGGGCAACCTGGCCCATGAATAAACTCCACCTGCGGCGGCAGCAGTTTATCCAGGCCAAAACGGAAAATGGCGTGCGTATGGCCACCGCACACTTCCATCAGCTGCAATGGACGTTCGGCGCTGAACGGCAGCGTTGCCGCCCGCTGCGTAATGCGTTGCAACAGGGATTTCACCAACTGCGGATCGCGGAATTCATCAACGTATTTCATCATTGCCTTCCCCCGCCATAAACAGCGCCACGTCGTTTTCCACTTCGCCCATCGCCTGTAACGCCGCCAGCATCTCAGCGGCTTCCTGTTCATCCAGCCGACTCAGAGCGAAACCGACGTGGATCAGCACCCAAGAGCCCAGCAGCGTTTCATGCGGCTGACCGGCCTGGCACACCAATGCAATGTTGATTTCACGCCGGGCGCCGCACACCTCCGCCCACGCATGCTGCGAGTGCAGTGGGTCCAGCGCGACAACTCGCCCCGGAATGCCTATGCACATCGTTGCACCGCCAGCCAGTTCAGCCACTGATCCATGCCGTCGCCGCGAGTGGCGGACAGCGTGATGATTTCAATCTGCGGGTTGACCCGCCGGGCATTGGCGATGCAGGCGTCGAGATCAAAATCCAGGTACGGCAGCAAATCGATCTTGTTCAGCAGCATCAGCCGCGCCGCCGCGAACATATGCGGATATTTCAGCGGCTTGTCCTCGCCTTCGGTCACCGACAGCACCGCCACCTTGTGCCGTTCGCCGAGATCAAACCCGGCCGGGCACACCAGGTTGCCGACGTTTTCGATAAACAGCAGGCTGTGGGGTTTCAGCGCCAGACGGTGGGCAGCGTCATGCACCATCTGCGCGTCCAGATGGCACCCTTTACCGGTATTGACCTGGATCGCCGCCACGCCGGTGGCACGAATGCGTTCGGCGTCGTGGGTGGTTTGCTGATCGCCTTCTATCACCGCGCACGGCACGCTATCGCGCAGCCGCAGCAGGGTTTGCGTCAGCAAGGTGGTTTTGCCGGAGCCGGGGCTGGACACCAGGTTCAGTGCCAGGATCTGTTGCGCGGCGAAATGTTCGCGATTGTGCGCCGCCAGGCGGTCATTCTTCGCCAGCACGTTGGTTTCGATTTCCAGCATGCGCCGCTGGCTGATGCCCGGCGCGTGGGTGCCGGCCGCGCCAAAGCCATAATGCAGATCGCCTTTCGGGTTCTGGCGCGGGCGAAACGGCACCCTCGCGGGCTGAGCGTCACCTTCAATGGCCACTTCTCCCTCGGCGCAACCGCAAGTGCTACACATAAGCTTTCCCCTCTGTGGTTATTCAATTTCCAGGCGTTTTATTTGTATGCCGTCGTCGGCCTGCACGCGCAGGTTGTGGCCTTCGCAATGCGGGCAGATGCGCACCTGCGGTAACGGCAAGGTCACTTCACACTGGCAGTCATGGCACCAGCTCAGCGCCTGCTGTTGCTGTAAATGCAGCGTGCAACCTTCGGCCAGCGTGCCGCGGCACACCATGTCGAAACAGAAATGCAGCGCCTGCGCCTCGACGCAGGAATATGCGCCTACCTCAAGCCACACGGCAGTAATTCGCCGCGCCTGCTGTTGCTGCGCATGCTGCTGCATAATCTCCAGCGCGTAATGGCAAAGCGTTATTTCGTGCATGCGGTCTCCGGTAACGGCAATAAAACGTCCAACTGAAAATATCTGTGCAAATACGGTGCCAGTCAGGCGCCGACACATTTGTCGAGTGTCGATGTCATCGACAGTAAAAGCCGCCATACGGCGTCAACTCACACATCAAATAATTCATCGCGTCATTGAATTTAAAGTCATTAATTAAAACAAAACCAAGCTGGCACGATTTATGCCCTATTAGCGTCACCACAGGAAATGTCGACACACCGGGTGACACAGATGAGCACAATAAATGAACTGACTAGCCAGGCCGATTATATCTCCGGCAAAAACAACCGGTTGATGGCGCAATGGCAGCATTACCACAACACGCTGGTCAAAGCGGTAACCACCACAAAACAGAGTATTAATCATGAGTTTATCTGCGGACAGGGTCAGGACATCCGCTTCACGCTGTTCAATCACTTCACCTTGCGCATTCAATTGAGCGACGGTTTTTACAGCCGCGATATCTGCTACAGCATTAATTTGGCCGCGCCAAACGAAGAGGAAAATTTCGCCCCTTTCGCTCACGCCACGCTGGATGAAAACGGCCTGATTGACGGCCAAATCAATAACCGTGATAAGCCTGCGGTGCTGGAGCATTACCTGAATAAGATCGCCGTTATTTACCAATGCTTATTTGATTCGTTGCATGGCGATTGCACCATTCATGAAGAATTGAAAAAAATCATTCTGCCGGCCTGAATAACGCCGCTTTATTGATGACAGCGACTGTCGAAACGTCATTTTTACTGTCGATTTCGTCAAAAGTGACGAAACCGCAAGGAGTGTGCATGAACCGCTTTCTTATTGCGGATGCCAAATTATGCATGGGTTGCAATACCTGCATGGCCAGTTGCGCGACCGAACACCGCCTGGCCGGGTTGCAAGCCTTGCCGCGTTTACAGGTGATGCGCAATGCGCGCGATACCGCGCCGGTGATGTGTCGCCAGTGCGAAGACGCGCCCTGCGCACAGGTTTGCCCGGTAAACGCGATAACGCATCAGGATAACGCCATCGTGCTGAACGAAAGCCTGTGCGTCAGTTGCAAACTGTGCGGCATCGCCTGCCCGTTTGGCGCCATTGATTTTGGCGGCAGCGTGCCGCTGGGCATTCCCGGCGATTGCCAGACCGCGCTGGCGCCGCCGCCACCCGCTCCCGCTCGCCCGGTCAGCGCGTTTCTCGATTGCCAACCGGGGGTACGCGCGGTGGCGGTGAAATGCGATTTGTGCGCCTTCAGCCCTGACGGCCCGGCGTGCATTCGCACCTGCCCGACCAACGCCATCCGGCTGGTTGCCGACCACGACGTGCGGCAGGCCAGCGAACGAAAACGCCGCAATGCGATGCAGGCGTTAGCCGCCGAGTTGCCGTTTGTCAGCCCCCCCATCGCCCGCAAGGAGCCGAACCGATGATCACCGATTTTCTGCCCGACCCGCTGCTGTTGCTGACGCTGTCACTGAGCGGTTCGCTGCTGCTGGCCGCACTGTGCTGGCTGCTGGCGATCTGGCCGCGTTTTTGCGCCGGTGTTTGCGGCATCGGCACGCTGCTGGTGTCGCTGGCCGCCACTGCGGCGGCTCTGCCCTGGCTGTTCACCACGCCTCATCCTGCCCGCCTGCCGTGGTTGCACTATGCGGTGGAAATCAGTGGCCTGAATGCGCTGTTGCTGCTGGTGATCGCGCTGAGCAACCTGTTCGTGGGGTTGTACCTTTGCCATTGGCTGACGACGCTCAATGACCACGGCCGCACCCGGCAGGGCAGCCTGATGCTGTTGATGCCCGCGGCGCTGAGCGCGGCCGTGATGGCGGACAATGCGTTGGCGCTGGTGCTGCTGCTGGAACTGGCGGCACTGTGCGGTTACTTCCTGATTGTTCGGCGGCAAGACGCCAAGAGCCAGCAGGCCGGCCACAGCCAATTTCTGCTGATGCGCTTCGGTACGCTGCTGCTGGTCGCCGCTTTTGCGTTGATCTACAACCAAACCCACAGCCTGCAATTCAGCATCATGCGCGAGATAGCCTTGCCTTCGGCGCTGCGCAGCGGGGCATTTCTGCTCGCGCTGGCGGGGTTCGGCATTTACGCCGGCGTGATGCCGCTGCACGGCTGGGTGCCGCAAGCGCACAGTAGCGCGCCCGCCCCGGCGGCCTCGCTCTTTTCTTGCGCGCTGATGAAAGTCGGGCTGCTCGGCGTGATCAAAATCGGCATGGATCTACTGGGCACACCGCCGCTGTGGTGGGGGTTGCTGGTGTTGCTGCTGGCGGCCGGCACCGCCTTTTTCGGCGGGCTGTATGCGCTGATGGAGCATGACCTGCGTCGACTGCTGGCTTACCACACGCTGGAAAATATCGGCATCATCCTGCTCGGCATCGGCGGCGCAATGGTGGGTCTGGCGTTGCACTTGCCTGAACTGACCGCGCTGGCGCTGATGGGCGGCCTGTTCCATCTGTGCAATCACAGCCTGTTTAAATCGGCATTGCTGCTTGCCTCCGGCGCTGTCGAACAGCAAACCGGGCTGAAAGACATGGAAAAAATGGGCGGACTGGCGCGGCTGATGCCGTGGACCTGCATCGCATTGCTGGTCGGGCTGATGTCGATGGCGGCGCTGCCGCCGCTCAACGGTTTCGCCAGCGAGTGGTTGATTTATCAAGGCCTGTTCCAGTTCAGCGCCGCATCGGCCTTTGTCGGCCGGCTGCTTGGCCCGTTGCTGGCGGTGGCGTTGGCGATCACCGGCGCGTTGGCGGTGATGTGCGTCAGCAAAGTGTTTGGCGTGGTGTGCCTCGGCGCACCGCGCTGTGAAGCCGCCGCCAACGCCCGGCCGGCGACGTGGCCGATGATGCTCAGCCATCTGCTGCCGGCCTTGCTGTGCCTGCTGTGCGGCATTGGCGCGCCGTGGCTGATCCCGCTGTTTGCCCGGCTGGCCGCCACCTTGACTCCGCAAGCGCCGCTCGGCAACCCTCTGCTGGTTTCCCCGCCGCTGATCGCCATTTTGCTGTTGGCGATGCCGCTGCTGCCGTTGCTGATCGCTGCGGTTTATCGAGGGAAACGCCAGGCGCGCCGCTCGGGCGGCGAAGCCTGGGCCTGCGGCTACGGCCACGAAGCCTCGATGGTGATTACCGCCACCGGCTTCGCTCAGCCGCTGCGGGTGATGTTCGCGCCGCTGTACGCCCTGCGCCAAACCTTGCAACCGGTCGCCTTACAGCGCTGGCTGCATCGCGCGCCCCTCAACGCGTTTTGCCGTGGCGTCGCCGCCATCGAGCTGGCGGTGCTGCTGGTCGTGGCGCTGGCCTAAGGAGAACCTGATGACTTATCCCACTCTACTGATTGGCATCGTGCAGGCGTTGTTGCTGCTGGCCATAGCGCCGCTGTTTGCCGGCGTCAGCCGCCAGTTGCGCGCCCGCCTCCACAGCCGTCGCGGGCCGGGCGTGTTGCAGGAATACCGCGACATCGCCAAGTTGCTCAAACGTCAATCCCTCGCCCCTGCGGCAGCGGGAATCGCCTTCCGCGCCATGCCTTATCTGCTGACCGGCACACTGCTGGCCATTGCCTGCGCGTTGCCGATGCTGTTGCAGGCTTCTCCGCTGCCGGCAATCGGCGATGTCATCACGCTGATTTATCTGTTCGCCGTAGTGCGCTTCGTGTTTGCCATCGCCGGGCTGGATACCGGCAGCCCCTTCACCGCCATTGGCGCCAGCCGCGAAGCGGTGCTGGGCATTCTGGTGGAACCGATTCTGCTGCTTGGCCTGTGGGTGGCGGCGCTGGTCGCCGGTTCAACCCAGCTCAGCGCCATCAGCCAGTGCGTCGCGGATTGGCCGCTGTACGCCAGCGCGCCGCTGCTGTTGGCGTTGCTGGCCTGCGGTTTCGCCACCTTTATCGAAATGGGCAAATTGCCTTTCGACATGGCGGAAGCCGAACAGGAATTGCAGGAAGGCCCGCTGACCGAATACGCGGGCACAGCGCTCGGCATGCTCAAGTGGGGCATCAGCCTGAAGCAACTGGTGGTGCTGCAACTGTTTATCGGCGTGTTCGTGCCCTGGGGCCAGGCCACCGCGTTGACCCTGCCCGCGCTGGCGGTGGCGCTGGCGTTATCGCTGTGCAAGCTGCTGCTGGCGGTGGTGGCCGTCGCCGTCGTGGAAAACAGCGTCGCACGGCTGCGTTTTCTGAAAACCGCTCGCACCACCTGGGCCGGCTTCGGCCTGGCATTTTTGGCGCTGGTTTCCTGGCTGGTCGTCAGCTAATTCACAAGTAGGAACATCATGATTACTGAACATCTGGGCCAAGATTATCTGACGGCGCTGCAACGGCAATTCCCGGCAGCCGTGCTGGCGGCAGAATGGCAAACCGCCGATCAGCTCACGGTAACGGTGAAGCTGAATGCGCTGCCGGAGGTGGTGGAATGGCTGTATTACCAGCAAGGCGGCTGGCTTTCGGTGCTGTTCGGCAATGACGAACGCACGCTGTGCGGCAGCTATGCGCTGTATTACGTGCTGTCGATGGAGCAAGGGGTGAAATGCTGGATCACCGTGCGCGCCGAAGTCGACGCCCAAACGCTGGAGTTCCCGTCGGTAACGCCACGGGTGCCGGCGGCGGTGTGGGGCGAGCGCGAAGTGCGGGACATGTACGGTTTGCGCCCGGTAGGGTTGCCGGATGAACGGCGTCTGGTGCTGCCGGACGACTGGCCGGACGATCTTTACCCGCTGCGTAAAGATGCAATGGATTACCGCCAGCGGCCGGCGCCCACCACCGACGTCGAAACCTATCCGTTTGTCAGCGAAGCCGGCGCCAAGGCCAACGTGGTGCCGATTGGCCCGCTGCACATCACCTCGGACGAACCGGGCCATTTTCGCCTGTTCGTCGACGGTGAAGACATTATCGACGCCGATTACCGCCTGTTCTACGTCCATCGCGGCATGGAAAAGCTGGCGGAAACGCGCATGGGTTATAACGAAGTAACCTTCCTGTCCGACCGGGTTTGCGGCATCTGCGGCTTTACCCACAGCGTGGCGTACACCAGCTCGGTGGAGAACGCCATGGGCATTCAGATACCGGAACGGGCGCAAATGATCCGCTCGATCCTGCTGGAGGTGGAACGGCTGCACAGCCACCTGCTCAACCTCGGCCTGGCTTGCCATTTCGTCGGTTTCGACAGCGGCTTCATGCAGTTTTTCCGCGTGCGCGAGAAATCGATGAAGATGGCGGAAATCCTTACCGGCGCGCGCAAAACCTACGGCCTGAACCTGATTGGCGGCATTCGGCGCGACATCTTGAAAGACGACATGCTGCAAACCCTGCGGCTGGCGGCAGAGATGCGCAGCGAGCTCAAGGATCTGGTAGATATTCTGCTCAGCACGCCGAATACCGAGCAGCGCAGCATCGGCGTCGGCCGGCTGGATCCGCAGATCGCGCGCGATTACAGCAACGTCGGGCCGATGCTGCGCGGCAGCGGCCACCGCCGGGATACCCGTATCGATCATCCGTTCGCCGGTTACGCCAAGCTGCCGGTGGAACTGTGCGTCGAAACCGGCTGCGACGTGTATTCGCGCCTGAAAGTGCGCATTCACGAAGTGTTCAACTCGCTCGGCATCATCGAATTCGGCCTGCAATGCCTGCCCGCCGGGCCGCTGGCGGTGGAAGGCTTTACCTATATGCCGCACAAGTTTGCGCTGGGCTTTGCCGAAGCGCCGCGCGGCGACGACATTCACTGGAGCATGACCGGCGACAATCAGAAACTGTTCCGCTGGCGCTGTCGCGCCGCCACCTACGCCAACTGGCCGACGCTGCGCTTTATGCTGCGCGGCAATACCGTTTCCGACGCCCCGCTGATCATCGGCAGCCTCGATCCCTGCTATTCCTGCACCGACCGCATGACCATCGTCGATATCCGCAAACGCAAGTCTGTCGTGGTGCCGTACAAGGAAATTGAGCGCTACGGCATCGAGCGGAAAAACGCACCGTTTTAAGGGGACGACACCATGCTGAAACTGATTAAAAAAGTGCTGAAAACCGGCAATGCCACCCTGGCATATCCGGCGCAGCCGCTGGCGGTGGACGCCAACTTTCGCGGTAAGCCGGAGTATACCCCGCAGCAATGCATCGCCTGCGGCGCCTGCGCCAACGCCTGCCCGTCCAACGCGCTGACCATGGAAACCGATGTCGAAAACGGCGTGATCCGTTGGCAGTTCTTTTTGGGCCGCTGCATTTTCTGCGCCCGCTGCGAAGAAGTCTGCCCGACGACCGCCCTTCGCCTGTCGAACCAGTTCGAACTGGCGGTGTGGCGCAAAGAAGATCTGCTCGAAAGCGCCGATTTCACCCTCTGCCACTGCCGCCAATGCGGCAAGGCTTATGCCCCGCAGAAAGAAATCGATTACGCCCTGGCGCTGCTCGAACTCGGCGAGCAGCGCCGCGAACAGTTCGAAACCTGCCCCGCCTGCAAACAGCAACAAAGCCTGACCCAGGCCGACCGTATCGACGTCGGCCGTCATTTGACCCGGGAGGTCGCCCAATGAACCAGACGCTGATTGGCCCGCGTGACGCCAACGGGCAGCCGGTGCCGATAACGCTCGACGACAGCATCGCCCAGTTAAAAACCACCTTGCTGAAAGATATCCGCCGCTCCGCCTATGTCTATCGCGTTGACTGCGGCGGCTGCAACGGCTGCGAGATCGAGATTTTCGCCGCTATTTCGCCGCTGTTCGACGCCGAACGCTTCGGTATTAAAGTGGTGCCCTCGCCGCGCCATGCCGACATTTTGCTGTTCACCGGCGCAGTCACCCGTGCGATGCGCATCCCGGCGATCCGCGCCTGGCAGGCCTCGCCGGATCCGAAAATCTGCATTTCCTACGGTGCCTGCGGCAACAGCGGCGGCATTTTCCACGACTTGTACTGCGTGTGGGGCGGTACCGACCGCATCGTACCGGTTGACGTGTATATCCCCGGCTGCCCGCCGACGCCCGCCGCCACGATTTACGGCTTCGCCATGGCGCTCGGCCTGCTCGAACAGAAAATCCACCGCCAACAGCACGATGAAACCGAGGGCGAGGCCACCGCGCTGCTGCACCCGCAACTGCCGCAGCCGCTGCGCGTGGCGGTAGATCGCGAAGCGCGGCGCCTGGCCGGATATCGCTACGGCCGGCAAATCGCCGATCACTTCCTGCAACTGCTGGCCGCCACCGACGCGCAAACGGCGGAACAGCGCGTGGCGGCGTATTTGCAACGGCAAGACGACCCGCGCCTGACAGAGATCGTCGGTCATCTGTTAGCCCTTTATCAGCGCGTACAGCAAGGGGAGTTACGGCTATGAGCGCGGTCTGCCACGTGACGTTTTATTCCCTCAGCCGCAAGTTCGTGCAGGAAAAGAAGGCGCCACCCAAGGCGCAGGAAGTGATCTATTACAGCCTGGCGATCGGCCATCACCTGGGGGTGATCGACTGTCTGGAGGCCAGGCTCGATTGCCCGCTGGCGGCGTTTCGCGACTGGATTGCGCACCTGCCGGCCGAGGGTGCCGCCAGGCGTAAACTGGCCGGCGTCGAACGCTTTGGCGAAATCTGCATCGACAGCAGCCACACCCATTTGCTGGCCAGCGCGCTGAGCCGCGCCGCCGGACAAATGACGTCGCAGCAACAAGACTGGAGCCAACGGTTAATCGCCCTGTTGCAATCCATCGAAAACGAACCGGCGATTTATCTGATGGTCAGGAGGCACCATGGATAGCGTTTTGTTATGTGTCGGCAATTGCCTGATGGGCGACGACGGCGCCGGCCCACTGCTGGCGGAACTGTGCCAGGCCGCCCCGCCCACCGGCTGGACGGTGATCGACGGCGGCGCGGCGCCGGAGAATGACATTCACGCCATTCGCCAACTGCGGCCACAGCGGCTGGTGATCGTCGACGCCACCGACATGGGGCTGGCACCGGGCGAGACCCGGGTGATAGATCCGGCGGATATCGCCGAAATGTTCATCATGACCACCCACAACATGCCGCTCAGCTTCCTGATAGACCAACTGCGCGCCGACATACCGGACATTACCTTCATCGGCATTCAACCGGAGGTGGTGGCGTTTTACTACCCCATTGGCCCGGCGGTGCAGCAGGCGGTGAAAACCCTGCATCAGCGCCTGGGTCACTGGCAGGCCCACGGCGGCTATTCGACATTAACCGTGACGACGGCCTGACATCGTCATCGTCATTTTTGTCGGCTCGCTCGTCACCAAAAAACTAACCTTTTGCTTTTATTGATATTTGTGGGTTGGCACGCTTTATGTATAGACCTTGTCATTCCGCCACTGCCAACCCCGTAAACCAGGAGTTCCTGATGAACCGGTTCATCATCGCCGATCCGAAGAAATGCATCGGCTGCCGTACCTGCGAAATCGCCTGCGTCATGGCACACAGCGCCACCCAGGACATTTCGGCGTTGACCGCCGCCACCTTCGCCCCACGGCTACACGTGATTAAAGGCGTTAACGTCAGTACCGCCGTGTTATGCCGCCAGTGTGAAGACGCGCCCTGCGCCAACGTCTGCCCCAACGGCGCCATCAGCCGCCAAAACGGCATGGTGCTGGTGATGCAGGAACGCTGCATCGGCTGCAAAACCTGCGTGGTGGCCTGCCCCTACGGCGCCATGGAAGTGATCACCCGCCCGGTGATCCGCCAGAACGGCGCTCAACTGACGGCCACCAGCGACAAAGCCGAAGCCCACAAATGCGATTTGTGCACCGGTCGCGACGCCGGCCCGGCCTGTATGGAAACCTGCCCCACCAAAGCGTTGCACTGCGTTGACCGCAATTTGTTGCAGGAAATGAACGCCGAGAAACGCCGCCGTGCCGCGCTCGACAACCTGTCGTCTCTGTTTTAGGAGCTGAACCAATGAAAAAAATCACGACCGTCTGCCCTTACTGTGGCGCAGGCTGCAAAATGAAACTGGTGGTGGATAACGGCAAAATCCTTCGCGCAGAAGCCGCCGACGGCGCCACCAATCAGGGCGAACTGTGCCTGAAGGGTTACTATGGCTGGGACTTCCTCAACGACACCAAACTGCTGACGCCGCGCCTGACGCAACCGCTGATCCGCCGCGAAAAAGGCGGCAAGTTTGAAGCGGTCAGTTGGGACGAAGCCATCCGCTACACCGCGCAGCGGCTGAAAGCCATCAAGCAGCAGCACGGCGCACGCGCCATTATGCACACCGGGTCCTCACGCGGTACCGGCAACGAAACCAACTATGTGATGCAGAAGTTCGCCCGCGCGGTGATCGGCAACAATAACGTCGACTGCTGCGCCCGCGTCTGTCACGGCCCGTCGGTAGCCGGTTTGCAAGCCACGCTGGGCAACGGCGCGATGAGCAACTCGATCGGCGATATCGAAAACTCCAAATGTTTACTGATCATCGGCTATAACTGCGCCGACTCGCACCCGATCGTCGCCCGTCGGGTCTTGAAAGCCAAAGAGAAAGGCGCGCAAATCGTGGTCTGCGATCCGCGCCGTATTGAAACCGCACGCATCGCCGATCAGCATCTGCAAATCAACAACGGCTGCAATATGGCGCTGGTTAACGCCTTCGGCCACGTGCTGATCGAAGAAAACCTGTATGACCGCGATTATGTGGCGAAATACACCGAAGGCTTCGATGCCTATCGCCAACAAGTGGCCGATTACGCGCCGGAAACGGTGGAACAGCTGACCGGCGTCAGCGCCCAGCAAATCCGTCAGGCGATGCGCACTTACGCCAGCGCCCCTTCCGCCACCATCATGTGGGGCATGGGCGTCACCCAGTTCGGCCAGGCGGTGGATGTGGTCAAAGGGCTGGCCAGCCTGGCGCTGTTGACCGGTAACCTCGGGCGCGCCAACGTCGGCGTCGGCCCGGTGCGCGGCCAGAACAACGTCCAGGGCGCCTGCGACATGGGCGTGCTGCCAAACGAATTCCCCGGTTATCAATCCGTTACTGACCCCGCAGTCCGCGCCAAATTCGCCGCCGCCTGGGGCATTGACGCCGCCGGAATGGATCCGGATATCGGTTATCGCATCACTGAAGTGCCGCACCTGGTGCACGAAGGCAAAGTGAAAGCCTATTACATCATGGGGGAAGATCCGTTACAGACCGAAGCCGATCTCAGCCTGGTGCGCAGCGCTTTCGATGCGCTTGAGTTTATCGTGGTGCAAGACATCTTCATGACCAAAACCGCCGAACAAGCGGACGTGATCCTGCCATCCACCTCCTGGGGTGAGCACGGTGGCGTGTTCTCGTGCGCCGATCGCGGTTTCCAGCGTTTCGAAAAAGCCATCGAACCGCAGTACAACGTCAAGCGCGACTGGGAAATCATCAGCCTGCTGGCGACCGAACTGGGCTATCCGATGCATTACGAAGACAACCAGCAAATCTGGGATGAAATGCGCGAGCTGTGCCCGCTGTTTTACGGCGCAACCTACGAAAAAATGGGCGAGCTCGGCCACATTCAATGGCCTTGCACCACGCTCGACAGCCCAGGCACGCCGTATTTGTATCAGGGCAATCAATTCACCACCCCGTCCGGCAAGGGGCAGCTGTTCGCCACCACCTGGCGCGCCCCGGCCGAAGTACCGGACGCCGCTTATCCGCTGGTGCTGTGTACGGTGCGTGAAGTCGGCCACTACTCCTGCCGTTCGATGACCGGCAACTGCGCCGCCTTGCAAACGCTGGCGGATGAGCCGGGCTTCGTGCAAATCAACCCGCAAGACGCCGCCGCCCTGGGCATTGGCGATCAGCAACTGGTGTGGGTCGCCTCGCGGCGCGGCAAGGTGATCTCCCGCGCCAACTACAACGAGCGCATTAACCTGGGCGCGGTGTACATGACCTATCAGTGGTGGATTGGCGCCTGCAATGAATTGACGCAGGAAAACCTCGATCCGATATCCAAAACGCCGGAAACCAAGTACTGCGCGGTCAAGCTCGAAGCGATTGGCGATCAAAAATGGGCGGAAAACTACGCCAGCCAAAGCTACAGCGACATGAAAGCCCGCCTGCGCAGGGCGGTGGAAGACGTGATGTGACCGTTAGCCAAACCGGGACGAACCTGTTCGTCCCCTACTTATTGGGTAGGTAAGATGTCCAAGTCACCGTCAGGATTATTGCTTCGCATCAGCGGCAAGGTGCAGGGGGTGGGATTCCGCCCCTTTGTCTGGCAACTGGCGCAGCGCCTCGGCCTGCGTGGCGAAGTCTGGAACGACAGCGCCGGGGTCGAAATTCGGCTGGTACAACCGGTGGATATCGATATATTCCTGCATATGCTGCAGCGCCAGGCGCCGGCGTTGGCCCGGATTGATAATATCGGCCTGCGTCCCTTTACCTGGTTGCAGCCGCCGCAGGACTTTGCCATTCGTCGCAGCCGGCAAAGCCAAATGGACACGCAAGTCATTCCCGACGCCGCAACCTGCCCCGACTGCCTGCGTGAAATGAACGATCCGCACGATCGCCGTTACCGCTATCCCTTCATTAACTGCACGCATTGCGGCCCGCGTTTCACCCTGATTCGCTATATGCCTTACGACCGCCCGGCGACCAGCATGGCGCCGTTCGCACTGTGCCCGCACTGCGCCTGGGAATACCACTCGCCACAGGACCGGCGCTTTCATGCCCAGCCGGTGGCCTGCAGCCAATGCGGGCCGCAGCTTTTCAGCTGCCACGCCGACGGCAAAGCAATCAACCTGGCAGATATGGCGCTGCAACAGGCGGCGGCGCTGTTATGCGCCGGCGAAATCGTCGCCATCAAGGGCGTTGGCGGTTTCCATCTGGCCTGCGACGCCACCGATCAGCACGCGGTGATGCGCCTGCGCAACCGTAAACACCGGCCGGGTAAACCCCTGGCGGTAATGTTGCCGGATGTCAGTTGGCTGGCGCGCTGCACCGGTAGCCACTCGCTGGCGCAACTGAGCGAAATCCTGCTTTCCCCGGCGGCGCCGATCGTCCTGGTACCGCAGCGGCCCCACTCCGCGTTGTGTGATGCCGTTGCGCCGCATCTCGACGAAGTCGGCGTGATGCTGCCGTCCAACCCCCTGCATCATCTCCTGATGCAAGCGGTGCGACGCCCGCTGGTGATGACCTCCGGCAACGCCGCCGGGCGCGCACCGGTGTTAACCAACGCACAGGCCCTGCAGGATCTGGCCGGCATTGCCGATCTGTGGCTGATGCATAACCGCGAGATCCTGCAACGCGCCGATGATTCTGTGCTGCGACAGCAACCGCAAGGCATCGAGATGCTACGCCGTTCTCGCGGTTACGCGCCGGATGCCTTGCCGCTGCCGCCCGGCTTCCCGGTTCAACCGCCGCTGCTGGCGGTCGGTGGCGACAATAAAAATACCTTCTGCCTGGTGCGCGGCGACAAAGCGATCCTCAGCCAGCATGTTGGCAATCTGGCGCAGGAAGACGTTCAACAACAGTGGCAACACGCCATCGCCCATTTCCTGACGCTGTATCACTGCCGGCCGCAGCGCATCGCCACCGATGCGCACCCGGATTATGCCAGCCGCCGCTGGGCGCAATGTCAATCTGTACCCTTGACCGAGGTGCTGCATCATCACGCGCATGTGGCGGCCTGCCTGGCGGAGCACCAGTGGCCGCTCGACGGCGGCGCGGTTATCGGGTTAGCGCTGGACGGCCTGGGATACGGCGAAAACGGCCAGCTGTGGGGCGGCGAATGCTTGTGGGTGGACTACCGCCACTGCCGCTCGCTCGGCGGTTTGCCGGCGGTGGCGCTGCCGGGCGGCGATCGCGCTGCGCAAGAGCCGTGGCGCAACCTGTTGGCGCACTGCGCGCGCTTTGTCGACGGTTGGCAACGGCTGCCGGAAACGCAGTTTTTGCTGCAACAACCGTGGCAGCCGCTGCTGAAAGCGATCGACGCCGGCATCAACGCCCCGCTGGCGTCGTCGTGCGGTCGGTTGTTTGACGCCGCCGCCGCCGCGCTAGGCTGTGCGCCTTTGCAACTCAGTTGGGAAGGCGAAGCGGCCTGCCGGCTGGAAGCGCTGGCGCATCAGGCAACCCATTGCCGCCACCCGCTGCACCTGCAGCTCAAAGACAATTTGCTCGATCTCGCCGCCTTCTGGCCGCAATGGCTTGGCTGGCGCACACCGCCGGCCGAGCGCGCCTGGGCATTTCACGACGCGTTGGCGCAAGGGTTCGCCGCCCTGGCCCAGCATTTTGCCGCGCAGTATGGCATCAAACAGGTGGCGCTGAGCGGCGGCGTGCTGCACAACCGGCTGCTGCGCCAACGGTTGGTGCATCATCTGGCACCGCTGCAGGTACTGCTGCCACAGCGCATCCCCGCAGGCGACGGCGGGCTGGCATTCGGCCAGGCGATGGTCGCCTGTGCGCAACAATCCCCGCTTTCTTCTTCTCTTTCTGACAGGACGCAACATGAATTACCCTGAGTTCTTCCAAAAAAACACCCGCGCCTTCTGGCTGCTGTTGGCGTTGATCGCCGTTAACCTGCTGGCCTGGGCTGCGGCCTTTGCCGCATTTCATCAGCACCCGGCGCTGATGGCCGCCGCGCTGCTGGCTTACAGCTACGGTTTGCGCCACGCGGTGGATGCCGACCACATCGCCGCTATCGACAACGTGACGCGCAAATTGATGCAACAGGGCCAACGGCCGGTTTCCGTCGGCGCATTTTTCTCGCTCGGGCATTCGAGCATCGTGATTCTGGCCTGCGCGGCCATCGCCGCCACCTCGCTGGCGTTCGGCAGCCGCATCGGCTGGCTGCATGACTACGGCTCCACCCTCGGCACGCTGATTTCTTCGCTGTTCCTGCTGGCGATGGCGGTACTCAACGGGCTGATTCTGCGCGATGTTTATCGCACCTTCCGCCGGGTGAAAAGGGGCGAAAAACTGACGGAGGGTACCCTGACGCACCAACACGGTGGCCTGATGACGCGGCTGTTCCGCGTGACCTTCAATACCGTGAATAAAAGCTGGCATATGTATCTGGTGGGATTTTTGTTTGGGCTGGGGTTCGATACCGCCACCGAAGTTGGCCTGCTGGGCATTTCCGCCGCCGGAGCCGGCTCCGGCATGTCAGTCTGGTCGATCATGATCTTCCCGCTGCTGTTCGCCAGCGGTATGGCGTTGGTGGATTCGCTGGATAATTTCGTCATGATTGGCGCTTACGGCTGGGCGTTCAACCAACCGGTGCGCAAGCTGTATTACAACATGACCATCACCGCCACCAGCGTGGCGATTGCGGTGTTGATTGGTGGCCTGGAAGGATTGGGGCTGCTGGCCGAAAAATTGAACCTGCACGGTGCCGTTTGGGATGGCATTGCGCTGCTCAATGACAACATGGGCAGCGTCGGCTACGCCGCTATTGCGCTGTTTGTCTTGTTCTGGGTGCTGTCGGCGGTCAACTACCGGCGTAAAAACTATGACGCGCTGGCGGTTTAATCATTGTTTATATCTTGATTGTCAGACGTCTATTTTTTGCGAATACAACGAGGTTATACCCAAAATAATTGGCGTTGCATCTCGGCGGCAAGGCCGTTCATCCCCGGGAGCTTGGTAAACTAAGTGACTGGGGTGCTCATATTCGTCTGTAAACGTGCCGACAAAGCGAAAAAACCTCCTTTTTATCACGTCAAAGGAGGTGTTCCAGAGCAGAACCAATATCACGAAGCTTGCGATGACAAGCGGTGCGTATCTTAATAAATAACCACACATAATAAAAATGCAATATTGCGTTCTGACCATGCGGAAATTCACCTTTTAAAGAATAAAAGTTTTTTTAAAGATGAATTGCCGGGCGTTTATATAAATGCAAACAATAAAAGCCATAACCCGTATTTAAAGTGTAAGGAATGCGTAAATCTTATATTTATGGAAAATAATAAGGCTGATAAGTATATGCGTGATTCTGTTGTGCTCGCTAACTGACGGCGGCAACATCTGAACATTTAGCGTTGTACGGGATAATCCAAAAGACTGAAGATGGCGGCTCCCCTTTGGCAAGTTAGCTTGCTCTACCGGTGGAGCCTTGAACAGCAGATCAACGTTCCTGGTGAGGCCCTGGTGAGGCGCAATAGGAATAGGTTACGAGCAGGGTCTACCGTTATTTATGCGTGTATTACGCTATTGTTCGCCCTGTTACGTTCAATATAACCGCAGGTATGCCTGACGGGAACGGGTGAAAAGCACCCTTGTAATACATTATGAAAAGTGATAGTTAAACTAGTTGGGCGGATTTCATTTAATTTCAACGCAAATTATTACTAAGGGAAAGTATATTACTGCCATGAATATCAATGTGACGGACCAGCCAAATCCACAGGACGAAGAGTACGTTATCGACAACCTTTGGGCCCACAACGAAAATTATCAACCCGTAGACATCCACCCGCTGTTTCTGACCGTTACCGATGATGCCGGTAAAATCGTCGCCGGATTGGTGGCCAGAACCTGGTGGGGCGGCCTTGAAGTACAGTATCTCTGGGTCAGCGATGCCCATCGTAAAAGCGGTTATGGCCGCCAATTGATGGAAAAAGCGGAAGAAGAAGCCCGTCAACGGGGATGCCACATGGCTTATGTCGATACGTTCGACTTCCAGGCCAGAGGCTTTTACGAAAAATTGGGTTATCAGGTCTACGGCAATTTAGGCGGCTATGCCAAAAAGCATACGCGTCATTACCTGGCGAAAGAAATTTAACCCAATTTTAATCGGTGAGGTCAGAATGGATTCGCCCGATAAAAATAATGAATTTTATTTGAAGGGTCTTATTGCCATGATGGAGCACTTGAGTGATCCCTGGGGCATTAAGGATCTGGAATCCCGTCATATCTATATGAACCATGCCGCCTACCTCTATACCAATACGCCGTTGAGTTTCGATATATCCGGAAAACGGGACGACGAGTTTCCCGCCGACTGGGCCGACTGCGCAGACGACTTTATAGAACACGACAAGATGACAGAAATGTCGCGGGATCGGGTTGCCGTAATAGAAACGCATTATTGGTACGGGAAAGACAGCCTGACACCTTTTATCAGCGAAAAACTGCCCATTTACAATGATAAAAAACAGGTCTTCGGGGTGATGTGGAATGCCAAACCGCTTAACACGCTATCCCCGCTAAAATACATCAACCAGCAAAAACCCAGCGTGCTGACCACAGAAGTGAACAGTACTGTTTTCACCCAAGCCGAGCTCGACGTTATATTTTTAATGCTGCAAAGGCTGTCGGTGAAAGAGATCGCCAAAATATATAACATCAGCACTAAAACGATAGAAAATAGAATATATAACATCTATCAGAAATCTGACGTCCATACGCTGCAACAGTTTGAGGAGTTTTGCAAGTATGCGCGTCTGGACAGCTATATTCCCGATCGCCTGATAGCAAAAGGCATCCAGTTTATCTGAACAGCAAGGAATACCTTATCGTGATCAAGATTGAAGACTATCCGTTAACGCGGGTACCGCAGGATAAAAGAGTCTCCTTTTTAAGCGTGGCCATCGTGCATATGGGCATGCTGACCGCGCTGGACCAGTTTATGCTTGGGGCGGTGCTCGGCCACTCCATGACGCTGTTTGATGCGTTCACCGCCATTTTCATCGGCAGCCTGATATTTGGCGTAGTGACCTACGGCCTTGGGCTGGCGGGCATGCGCGAAGGGATCTCCGGCAGCCTGCTGGCCCGCTGGTGCGGTTTCGGCCGCCTGGGCTCGGTGTTGATCGGGGTGGTGGTGGCCATTAGCCTGCTGGGCTGGTTTGGCATACAAAACGCCATCTTCGCCAAATCGCTGGATTTCGCCCTGGGCAATAAACTGGGCTTTGGCCTGGCCGCCGGCCTGTCCGGCACCCTGTTGACGATTCTGGTGGCGTTTGGCTTCAAGGCATTGCGCATTGCCGCCCGAATTGCGGTTCCGATGTTCATCATGCTGGTGGCCTATATTTCCATCACCGTCCTCTCCGGCCATAACCTGCAGGAGATCATCCAGTTGGTGCCGCCGGGAGAGCCGCTGACCATCAGCGCCGGCATCACCATCGTGGTCGGCGGCGCCATCGTGGCGAGCCTGATGACCCCCGATCTGACCCGTTATTCCAAAAACGGCAAACATGTTTTTGGCGTGACCATTTTCACCATCGTCGCCGGTGAGTTCGTGGTCAATGGCCTGGCGATCCTGATCGCCAAAACGCTAGGTACGGCGGATGTGGTGACCATCATGTCTCAGGCCGCCGGCGGCGCAGGCCTGCTGGTCGTGGTGTTCTCCACCCTAAGGGTTAACGATCTCAACCTGTATTCGTCCTCGCTCGGCATCGTCAACGCCGTCGAAGGCATGACCGGCAAAAGGCTCAAGTACACCGCCACCACGCTGGTTATCGGCGTACTGGGCACCACGCTTTCCGTGCTGGGGATCCTGGACCGCTTCGTCGATTTCCTGACGGTGCTGGGCGTGGTTTTCCCGCCGATTATCGGCATCATGCTGGTGGATTATTATCTGCTGCGCACCCACCGCAAAATTCTGGATGAGAGCCGACAGGCAGGCAAATTACCCGACCAAACGCCAACCATTGGCTGGACGGCGATTATCGCCAGTATTGTGGGCGGCATCGTTGGGCTGGTTACCGAGTGGGGCGTGCCAACAATCAATTCACTGTTGGTCGCCAGTCTCTTATATTGGGTATTCAAATTGGCGCTAGGCCGTTATCAGAAGCCGGTACCCTCACAAAAACTGACGTAATCCGGTCTGCCCGAATCATACCAACACTCCCCGCTTGCGGGGAGTGAGGAGAACCCCGAATGATCACCTGCACCCTAAGATATGTTTTAGACCCGTATAAAATCGCCGAATTTGAGCAATACGCCCGTTTATGGATCCCCTTGGTCAATCGCATGGGCGGCACTCACCACGGTTATTTTTTGCCGTCGGAAGGCGCCAATAACATCGCGCTGGCATTATTCAGTTTTCCCAGCCTGGCCGCCTACGAGGAATACCGCATAAAAATGGCCGCAGATGCAGAGTGTTGCGCTGCCTATGAGTTGGAAAAACGCAATCGCAGCATCATCAGTTATAAACGGAGCTTTATGCGCCCGGTTCTTTCCGGGCAGGACTAAGCGAAGAGAAAAATAAGGCGGGGTTCGGGCTTTAATGGCCTGAGGCAATAAAATAGATATCGGTCGGCTGGGCAGCCGACTGGCATCTGGAGTTAGGCTAGGTTTAAAACTGCGGTTTTAAAGCTGGAGACGTGCTTGGAATTCCCTGGTGTCAGTTGCTAAAATATTCTTTACTACTCAGAGAGCGGAAAACGCCTCCCCTCTGAGTTTTTATTATAGAAGCCGTTAATGACCTTTTTTTAACTGTTTTGATCATAAAGAAACACTTCAGTATGGATGAACAGTAGCCCACCCAAACCACTCTGGTCAACATAAAAGTGGACATAAAAGTCACTTTTGTGTCCACTTTATCAAAAACTAAACATAACAAATTGATTTAAATATAATTATTTAGATTACCCATCATGCTAATCATGATTAAAGCATCAATTAGGTGAATGAGTTAATTTTATAGCATCTATTTTTAAAGGAGAATCAGGCGCTTATCACCGTAAGGAATGCGTCCGTTGTAGACAATGTCGGTGCGTAGGATATAGTACTGCCCGCGACAATATTGTAAGGAATGCTTATGAAGACCACCAACGCTCAGCGCAAAATCAACATCATTAAAAATATTGAATATCTGATGCGTACCCGGGGCGAAACCAAGGCATCCTTCTCTAACCGCACCGGCCTGACGCGCACTACCCTCTATAAAATTTTGGACGGCCGGGTCAACAATGTGCAACAGGCCACCGTTAACCGGATCTCAGATTTCTTTGGCGTTTCCTGCGAAGAGATCGAGGACTATGATCTGGAAAAACTGGAGCGGCTCAACGAGACACTGTCCACCGAAGGGAATAAAAACCCCTCCGCTATCCCCATCATTCCCCAGTCCCGATATTTATCGGTGGCCGGCTGGAAGGTCGGGCAGTTGGTCACAGCGTTCCCTTTGACTTATTTCTTCGGCGATGAGTCAAATATGGTAGCAATGAAAATAGAAACCGAAATAAAAGGTTCATTTATCCCAGGCGAGGTCATTATTATAAAACGCCCGCCGGTGCTGGTTTGCGATTCGCCTTTATTGTATCACTCGGGAAAAAATGGCTTCTTTGTGGTTAACGGCAAAGAAGATAACGGCATGGAGGATAACGTGCGATTTCTGGGTTATATCGTTGGAGAAAGGCTATAAATGGAATCTAATCAAAAATTTAAACTGCTGGGTTTTACTCGTCATGGCACTCTGGCTGCCAATGTCATGGTATTGGCCACCGGTAAAACCATTACCATGGGGCTGAATGAACTGGCCGACAGCGACATATCGGAAGATCTGAGCCGCCATGAGTTACAAGCGCTCTATCGCAAAATCTACGGCAATAATCAACAGCAAACCGCCTATGAGCTCAGCGATCGTCATGAACGATCCTGGTATGCCTATCTGATCATTACCGTGGCGCTCAGCGTGATTTATATCTTCTCAACCCTGTGCGGCGTCAAACCGATTCAAATCCCCGCATTGAACCTGATTACGCCTCCGGCAATATTTATTTACCCCCTCACCTTTATCCTGGTGGATATTCTGAACGAGTTTTACGGACTGCGGCTGGCCAGACGCACCATTATCATCTCGTTTATGGCCAACCTGATTTTTGTACTGGGCGTCTGGGCGACCACGCTGGTGCCGAGCATTCCGCAGTGGGAATTCAGCAAGACTTATGACGGCATCGTCCACAGCATCATGGCGGTGTTGGTAGCCTCATCCACGGCCTATTTGATCTCCGAGAACGTCAATTCCTATCTGTTGTGCAAAATCAAGGAACTGACCAACTCCCGTTACCTGTTTGTGCGAGTGATCACCAGCACCGTGGTCGCCTCGGCCATCGACAGCGTGGTGTTCTGTACCCTGGCGTTCTACAACGTCCTGAGCTGGGATATCATCAAAACCATGATCTTGTCACAGTTCCTGATCAAGGTAGTCTACGCCCTGGTCGGTGTTGGGCCGATTTACGCCGCCCGCAGCCTGTTTAACCGCTATATCAATACCGATCTTGCAAGGAGCAATAAATATGCATATCAAAAAACAAGATAAAATCACCCATCTTGGCGCCAACTCCGATTACCCGGACCAGTATGCTCCCGAGTTGCTCGAAGCCCTGCCACGCGCACGAGGTCGGGATCTGATCGGCGTAGATGAACAGAACCTGCCGTTCCACGGCTTTGATCTGTGGACCGCCTTCGAGCTGTCCTGGCTCAATGCCAAAGGTAAGCCGGTGGTCGGCATTGGCGAATTCACCTTGCCCTATTCCTCAGCCCACCTGATCGAGTCCAAATCATTCAAGCTGTATCTCAACAGCTTTAACCAGAACCGTTTCGACAGCGTGGAACAGGTCAGCGCCGCGATGCAAAAAGATCTGTCGCAGGCCGCCAACGGTCAGGTCGGGGTGAAGCTGTATCCGGGGTTAGAGGGTTATTCATCGCAGATCGACCGACTGCCGGGCATCAATATTGACGACCTGGATATTGCCGTGGATGACTTTGACTTCAAGCCGGAGTATCTGCACGGTGCCGTCAGCGAACAGGCGGAAAGCGTGACGGAGACGCTGTCCTCCAATCTGCTGAAATCCAACTGTCTGGTCACCAACCAGCCGGATTGGGGTAGCGTGGTGATCCATTATCAGGGCCGGAAAATCGATCGTGAGTGCCTGCTGCGCTACCTGATCTCCTTCCGCCAGCATAATGAGTTCCACGAGCAGTGCGTCGAACGCATTTTCAACGACATCAAGCAACACTGTCGGCCGGAAAAACTCAGCGTATTCGCTCGCTATACCCGCCGTGGCGGTCTGGACATCAATCCGTTCCGCAGTGATTTCGAAACGGCGCCAACCTTGGGCCGGTTGATCAGACAATAAACGCCAGCCCTGTAATGCCCTCACCCGGGGGCATTATTTCCCCCATTCATCTCCTTGTTATTTTTGGCCATTACCGTCGTTAACAACTATCTTCAAACCACACCGCTAAAGGGAGTTAACGACGCATGCCCCATTTTTCACGCAGACAGTTACTGCAGGCTGCCGCCATCGGATCGGCATTTTCACTGCTGCCCGCCTCGATTCGCAAGGCATTGGCCATACCGGCCAATAACCGCACCGGCACGATAAAGGATGTCGAGCATGTGGTGATCCTGATGCAGGAAAACCGCGCCTTCGACCACTACTTCGGCACCCTGCCCGGCGTGCGCGGCTTTAGCGATCGCATCACCATTCCCCTGCTGGAAGGCCGCCACGTCTGGCAACAGCAGGGCGCGGAGCGGCTGGTGTTGCCTTACCATCTGGACAGCAAGCGCGGCAACGCCCAGCGCGTCGATGGCACGCCGCATTCCTGGGTAGATGAGCAGTCGGCCTGGGATCATGGCCGGATGAATGCCTGGCCCACTTATAAAACGCCGACCTCGATGGGGTATTACCGCCGTCCCGAGCTGCCGTTCCAGTTTGCGCTGGCGGAAACCTTCACCCTGTGCGACGCCTATCATTGCTCAATCCACGCGGGCACCAACACCAACCGCCTGTTCCACTGGACCGGCACCAACGGCCCATCGGCGGCCAACGTCGCCGTGGTGGTTAACGAGTGGGACAGTCCCGGCCCAGTCGGCGTCGGCTACGACTGGAAAACCTATCCGGAACGGCTGGAGGAGAGTGGCGTCAGTTGGAAGGTTTACCAATTCCTGCCGGATAACTTCACCGATAACCCGCTGGCGGGTTTTCGCCAGTACCGCGCCGCCAGCGTTAAGGTGGGTAACCCGGCGCAACCGCCGAAAGACTTCACCGCCTTTGTGCCCTACCGCGACGAGTTGAACGACAGCGCGCCGTTGTACAAAGGCAACGGCAATACCCTGCCGGCCGCCGACGGTAACGATCTGGAAGCGATGCTGGCCGGTTTTCGCACCGACGTGCAGCAGGGCAAACTGCCGCAGGTAAGCTGGATAATCGCCCCGGCGGCCTACTCGGAGCACCCCGGGCCTTCCAGCCCGGTGCAGGGTGGCTGGTTTACCCAGGAGATCCTGAATGCGCTGACCGACAACCCCGAGGTATGGAGCAAAACCGTGTTGCTGGTGAATTACGACGAAAACGACGGTTTCTTCGATCACATGCCTTCCCCTTCGGCGCCTTCGCTGCGGGAAGACGGCAGCTTCGCCGGCAAATCTTCAGTGCCGTTCGACACCGAGATATTCCAGCATGTCGCCCCGCCCGGCTCGCAGGAGCAACCGCCGCCGGATGGCCGCATCTATGGCCCCGGGCCTCGCGTGCCGATGCTGATCCTGTCGCCCTGGAGCCGCGGCGGCTGGGTCAATTCGCAGGTATTCGACCACACCTCGGTGCTGCAATTTTTGGAAAAACGTTTTCAGGTGCATGAACCTAACATCAGCGCCTGGCGCCGCGCGGTATGCGGCGATCTCACCTCGGCATTCAACTTTGTCGATCCCAACGGGGAAACCTTGCCCAAGCTGCCGGCCATCACCCGCCACAGCGCCGACCGCCTGCGCATGCACCAGGAACAGCTGCCGCAGGTGCCGTTACCGCCGCCTGGCAGCCAGCAGTTACCGCATCAGCAGCGACTGGCCCGCCCTTCCCGGGCGCTGCCTTACCAGTTGCATGTCGAAGCCAGCGCCTATCCCGAACAAAAGCGACTGACACTCAACCTGTTGAATACCGGTGAGCAGGGCGCGGTGTTTCACGTTTACGACCAGCGGCATCTGGACCAGATCCCGCGTCGTTACACCGTCGAGGCCGGCAAGGCGGTCAGCGATGACTGGCAAACGGCGGACGAGTACCACCTCTGGTTGCTGGGGCCTAACGGCTTCCACCGCGAGCTGCGCGGCACCTTGCAACGGCCGCAGCCGGAAGTGCGTTTGGTTCCACATGACGGCAGCCTGGAACTGGCGCTCAATAACCCCGGCGACCAGGCAGTAACCCTGACTATCGCTCGCTGCCCCTATACGCAAAACGGCCCGTGGCGCATTGAACTGCCGCCGGGCGAAAACCATCGGCAGGCCTTCGATACCCTATCCAGCGGCGGCTGGTATGATCTGGTGCTAGAGAGTGCGCACGGCTGGCAGCGCCGGCTGGCAGGCCGCCTGGAAACCGGCCGGGATAGCGTCAGCGATCCGCTGATGGGCAAAGCCTGAGATATTTGTGGCTGGGCGGTTTACCAAAAATGGGGGTAAAGGTTGTCGGCCCCCCGCAGCAGGGAGGCCGAAAGCGTTCAACTCATCAGAAACGATAGCCAACGCCGATATTGAAGCCGTTGATCGAGAAGTTCCTGCCATTGACATCCAGCCTGGAGCCTTCGTAGCCGACATCAAGCGCCAGATTCTCCATTGGGTTAACCTGGAAACCGACGCCGTACATCAAGGAGGTTTTCTTCTGGTTGCCGCTCTCTTCGCCCATATACTCGTAAGTGTTGTAGGCGTAGTTATTCCAGGATGACGTGTAGTCGACCTTATTATAATTCAAACCCAACAGGCCATAGACGCTGACATATTGGTTAATGCGGTACGCAGGGCCAACCGACAAGGAGTAATATTTAACTTCCGCATGGTTATCTACCCTGTCGCGATATACGTAGTAAGACTCGCTCTGATCGCCGCTCATATAGGTAAATGAGCTGATCACGCTGATCGGGGAATCCCACTCGTAACGGTATTTGAGGTTAACGCCGTTGATATTTTTGAAGTCCTGCACCTTGCTTTGCGCATAACCGGCGCTAAGGGTGCTTTGCCCGGCATGGGCCGCAGCGCTGAGGCCCAGAGTGGAAATAACCATGCTGGCGATAACTAACTTCTTCATCGAATCATCCTTAATAGTAAGTAGAACAAATACAGTGCCAACTCATATGAAACTATGAGTTATTGATGACATGAATGCTTTATTGGAATTTATAAACTCAACAGCTAGCAAACAAGAATAAATAATAACTGACATGAGATAAAAATAAATCAGTCGAACTCGTAAGTTGCGAACCAGCACGCATTAATAGTAATTTCCGCCGCCCAGCAACCCGGTCTTGTAATGGCACTCTTTATCCTATTTCCCCCAGGCTCTTGCCACGCCGTGACGAGAAAAAAGCCCCAGCTCAGGCTAAAATATCCGTAATGGGGCGCGTCAATGGCCAGCAACAGCGGAACCGCATCTTTTACCCTCTGACCAAAAAAACTTTACCCTCCGTAAGCTCACTGCATCCGTTTTTACTGTCCCTGCCACAGCGGGTAAAAGTTTGCTATTCCAGGACACGTTGACAATAAAAAATCACGAACATGCCCGGATTGTTTTCTACTTCAAGCGAGGTGTAGGTGTAATGCCTGAGCTGGCCTTTATTATCAAAGATATCTTTATTTCCTGCCCCCACCTTGCTGACATCATGATAATCCCACAGGGTACGAAACTCCGCACTTCTTGCCATCAGATCGTCAACAACAGATTTAAAGGCAGCAGGGTGATTACCGGTCGCGTAATAGGCGCGAAATGAGGCTATGGTATGCCGCGCGGCACTTTCCCAGTCATTGAGTCTCCGGCGGTAGTCATCCTGGATAAACATGAGCTTGAGTGAGTTTCTGTCGGTGACGGGAACGCTTGACCAGTCGAATATTTTGGTTTTAGCCGCATTGTTCCAGTAAATGATGTCCATATTCTCGCGTCTGACAAAGGCGGGGTGCGGATCCAGGGCATCTACCATGGCCATCACCTCTCGGGGAATTTCATCATGAGTGCGTTTTGAGGAGCCGGAACCAAAAACCAGCGCATTGAGATAATCCTGTTCAATGTCTGTTAATCGCAAAACCTGGGCAATACGAGTCAGCGCCGCAGGCGAGATACTGATATCACGCCCTTGTTCGAGCCAGGTATACCAGCTTGCGCTGACGGCAGCCAACTGTGCGACCTCCTCCCGGCGTAATCCACTCACCCTCCGATTGTTTTTACTGAACCCGTAGTCTTCCGGATTAAGTCTTGCTCGGCGCTTGAGTAAAAAGGTTTTTATATCCTCACTTCTCGACATAACTGCTCCTGGGTAGGACTCCTGGTCATAGGATAATCTGCCCTATTTTCATCAGAGGAATGGCCTTCTAACATAGCCGCCTAGATTACGACATCTCGTCGGCAATAGCGTATAGAAAGGCAGTAGATGAACGCAAAAGCACCCAGCAATATAACGACCATGTTTATCGGCATTATGACGCTCATCGCCGTGATGGGGATCGGCCGTTTCTCGTTAACGCCTCAAATTCCAGTGATGATTAACGACGGCTATCTGACGCTTTCCGGTGCCGGGATCATGGCATCCATGAACTACATCGGCTATCTCATTGGGGCGCTGCACGTCAGCCGCATGCAGAGTAGACACGCTTTTTATCTCAAGGCCGGCCTCCTCATTACCGTCATGGCCACTCTCCTGTCCGGCTCGACCCCAAACTTTGCACTACAGTGTCTCTTTCGGCTGGCGGCGGGTATTGGCGGGGCATGGGCCCTGATCATCGTGACCACCTGGACACAGCTCATACTTTTGGGTAATCGCGCCCCCCGGCTATCTGCAGCCGTATTTACAGGCCCTGGACTCGGTATCACGCTTTCGGGTTTACTGGCCTGGTTCATGTCCTCGGCGCATTATCATGCCTCGCGTTCATGGTATGTCTATGGTGCTGTGGCGCTATTCGCCGCGTTGATCATCTTTCGGCATTTACCGAAAGAGGTTGATTCCGCTCAACCGCACGTTAATAAAACGCCTGTCAGCAGCAACCTCAAAAGGCTGGTATTTATTTATGCGCTTGCGGGATTTGGTTATATATTACCCGCCACCTTCCTTTCTCAGATGGCGAGATCCTCTTTTCCTGTCGGGCAGATTTCCGCCTTTTTCTGGCCGCTTTTTGGTCTTTCTTCCGCCATTGGGGTCATTTTGGTGATATTTTTTGCCGCGCAATTCAATACCCGAAACAGCCTCGCTGGTGCCATGATTTTACAAGGGATCGGTGTGGCTGCCGCCGTGCTGGTTCACAATGTGGCCGGCTTGCTGATTTCAACGATACTGACCGGTTTGGGATTTCTCGTCATCATGCAATTGACCATGAGACTGGCGCGGGAGCTTTCTTCCGGTTCGATGGCCAGAACCGTAGGTCTTTTAACCTCGGGTTACGCCACCGGTCAGCTCATTGGCCCGTTGATTTCGTCACTCAGCATTGCACTGTTTGCCTCCCAGGAACCCGCACTGCTGCTGGCCGCCGCCAGCCTTGTCCTTGGCGGCGTGGGGGTTGTCACCCTGCTCCACAGTGAGAGTGCTCGGCCTGCTGGTTAGTCGTTGTCCCGGCACCCGCTTAAGGCGGGCGCCTAATTTTCCGCTATATAGCCCTCATCAAATCCGGAACGGCTTATTGTTTCACCCATATCATGTTCACTGGTATCTGGCTGTAATAAAGAGGGGAAAAAGAGGAGCGACGGCAACCATACCCAATCCAGATGGAGTTTCAATAAACAAAAATTCATTATTGCAATAGCAGCTAATTCAATGGTCCTGATTTTGGTTAAACTCTATTATTTCACCTGTGCTACTGTGGCTTTGACGCCTTGAGGCTTACCATAGGCAGTAGCTCGGTTTATTTCTGTCCCCTGATTGTTGATACGCCGATTACTGTCGTCGTTGAATACGGGTAATCCGGCCTGTTGCTGAGTGACAGACAAAAAAATCCCAGCCAAGCTGCTGGGATTCTTGTGGAGATCACTCAGGATCTTATTTAACTTCCTCTACATCCGAAGAATTTAACAAACCTATACCTTGCTGATAATTAATCGTTTTTCTCTGATAGGATTTGACTATATTTTGTTTATCTATAAGTACTTTCAGCACTTTTACATTAGTCTTGACATCACCTGCGAGAGCTTCAGCAAACCCACCGACATTAGGTATCCAGCCATATTGACTCCGACTGGATTCTGCGTATCTGTAAATTATAACTTGATCGGAATCATCATCAAACGAATTATCATTAGGCTTTCCATATTTATTTTCAACATCCAAGCGGGTTGTTTTTCCTGGAATAATAAATGATTTCAAGTCGTCATCAGAAAGTTTACTGACAAAACTATAATCTGTGTTAGGGTTATATCTAAGTACAACGTGCTTGACAACAATGTTATTTTCCACCAATACACTCAGGACTGTCATTGTCTGAGTAAAACCAGAGCTCCAACCTCTATACCAGTTTAATACCTTTTTCCCCTGCGGTGTTGTTTCTGTTATTACTTTATTATCATAAATAGACAAAAGCTCACTACTTGTCGTTTTACCATCAACTATACTGCGATCTATTTCCTTTACCTCTTTACCCGCTAGCGGCCCAGGGTTAGGCAATACGCTACACCCCGCCAAGAAGAGAGAAAAAACAACCATAATATAAGATAAAATTTTCATAACACTCCCTTTCAATACATCATTTATTTAAAAAAAATGCACTCACAACATAAAATCCTGCCGAATAAAAAACCAAGACCATATTGCTATTTAAATAAAACCCCTTAACTAAAACGCATTCTCAATTATCCTGCTTGTACTGCAGCGGGTGCGCACGGCTGGCAACGCCGGCTGGCCTCCCGCAATGGGAGGCCGAAAGCATTCACTATCAGAAACGATAGCCAACGCCGATATTGAAACCGTTGATCGAAAGATTCCTGCCGTCGATATTCAGTCTTGAGCCTTCATAGCCAATATCAATCGCCAGATTCTCCATTGGGTTGAGCTGGAAACCGGCACCATACATCAAGGAGGTTTTCTTCTCGCTGCCGCTCTCGTCGCCCATATACTCGTAAGCGTTGTTGGCGTAGTTATTCCAGGATGACTTATAATCAACCTTGTTATAATTCAGGCCCAACAGGCCATAGACGCTGATATATTGATTAAAACGGTACGCCGGGCCAACCGATAAAGAGTAATATTTGACTTCTGCGTGGTTATCGATAATGTCGCGCTCAACATAGTAAGACTCGTTTTGATCCCCGCTCATATAGGTAAAGGAACTGATAACGCTGAGCGGTGAATCCCACTCGTAACGGTACTTGAGGTTAACGCCATTGATATTTTTGAAATCCTGCACCTTGCTTTGCGCATAACCGACGCTAAGGGTGCTTTGCCCGGCATTCGCCGCAGCACTGAGACCCAGAGTGGAAATAACCATACTGGCGATAACTAATTTCTTCATTGAACTATCCTTAATAGTAAGTGGAGCAGCTTTGGCACAAAATAGCCATCCATACCATATTGATGGCATAAATTATTTATTGGATATAATCAAACTTAATTGATAGATAAGATTAGAGCATAGCAAACCTGTTTTATAATTAATTAGTTAGACAGGTTAATTTAGAACTACTTCACGTCATTCATAATTTCTACCACCCAGCAAACCTGTTTTATAACTGCACTCTTTATCTTCCTTCCCCCAAGGACAACAACCCCGGCCAGTGGCCGGGGTTGTGTGGTTACTCTTTCGGCGGGGCTTTTTTGGTTTTTAATTTATCAATAATTTTAAACACTATAGCTGCCAAGGTAATTGCAACCCCAGAAATAATACCGAACACCAATGTTCTTTTCACATGAGCCAACGGATAGAAAAAATACCCTTTAAACATATAGATAAAAACTGCCGCCCCCCCTGTTAAAATAAAGTAGACAACACAACAAAATACACATGAGTAAATTAGCAGCTTAAAATAATTAATCATATTATTTACTCACCTTATCTTTTTCTTCTTTTTGGTTTAATCCATCCTTGATAAAACCACCAGTAACTTCAGCACCACCCGAACCTATAATATCATAAACGGCACCTGGAACCTTATTATCTGACATGATCTTATCTACGCCGATAGGCGCATATTTACCAAAGACTCCCCCCAGTAATGCACCAGTTCCTGCTCCCAACTGCCCACCAGCATTGATACCATCACTAAAGATCGAGCCACCTATCGCTATCCCGATATTCGCGGGTATCCCACGCCCCGGAGCCAGAGCACCACTCACGCCCGCTGACAGACTCCCTTTATAATCCCAGCTCTTATCCTCATTACCCGGCTTATTCAGGTCATACCATTGGTAAGTGCCATTAGCGATTTCTGCAATCACCGAACCGGCAACAACTTTCCCTATTGACGCCGCTGGCCCCAGATACCATGCCCCGGCAATAATCACACCATCGGTATAACCTTCAACAATGACCTTGGTGATATTCGCCCCTTCCGGTAAATCACCTCTCGCATTCTTATTCAACGCTGCGCTTATCTCTGCCGCGCTTTTACCGTCTTTAATCATCTTTTCAGCCAAGGTCGTTGCCGCCATGCCATAACTTGACATCCCGCCCGGCAGACTCAGCTCGTTGTTTTCGAGCGAGTTCTTGCCCGCCTGTGCCCCTGCAACCGCTCCGGCAGTATCGCCACTCGCTATCCCACCGGCCAGCCCAGCCGCCAGCGTACCCAGTGCACTGATGGTCTGTTTCTGCTCTTCGGTCAGGTCCTTACGGTCGACATTCGGGTACATCTGCTGGGCGATATACTCGCCCATCACCGCGCCGGAAGCCCCTGCCAGTGCGCTGTTTCCACTGGCTTGCGCCACTACCGCTCCCAGTACAGCATGCGCCATCAGGTTCGCTTCCACGTTCACCTTGCCCGTTTTCAGGTCGGTGGTCTGGGTATGGATCACCTCCGCCAGATACGGCGCGGCTCCGCCAGCAATGGCTTTGGCAATATCTCCGCCCGCCAGCCCCTGAATCGCCGCCGTGGCCGCCTGCATGCCCTGCTGAACGCTGCTGCCGGTGCCCCACTGCTTCTGCGTCTCTTTGTAGCTGTCTGTCGCATGCAGCTTCTCGTTGTAGGCTTTCCACTGCTCTTTCGTGGCATCCTTACCCGGCTCTTTGATCCTGTTTTTCTCAAGCTCTGCCTTGCCTGCATTGATGGAGCGGATATCCCCCTCAGTCCGCGCAATATCCATCGCCTGATTGCCGATCTCGCCGATCAGCTGCGCCTGTTGCAGCCGTTTCTGCTCTTTCTCCTTGTCGAAGATCGGGCTTAACGTCTGGTTGGCGTGCTCGACGTCGCGGCTCAGATCGCTGACGTTCTGCGTCTGTTTATCCTGATCGCGAATGACGATAGTACCGTCGCTCACCACCGCTGGTCTGACAGAATTCCATTTCAGCAGACCATGCATCTATCTGCTTACTGCTCAGATAGTTATTCTCGACAACCGCAAGAAGGTGGCCCTGTGGCTGAAGGATTTTCCGGGCCCGCTGAACGATATCGGCGATGCGCCGGTGTTCAAGCGCCGTGACGGATGGAGCTGGTAACGGCTGATAAAAGGATCCCGGCTCGGTAGCCGGAATTATTTCAAGTCCATAGCTCTCCACCATCAGGTGTTAGCCAAACGACCCCAACAGGTGCCTTAACTAAAAACCACATTCCATATTCATCTAAATCATCATCCTCATCTTCATATGGGTAAGCAGGCCAGGCTTCTTGCAACATTTTTATTTGTTGCTCAACAGGAGCAGTCAAAAACACGCCATTCGTAGCTAGTTTAATTTTTTTATCATTCAATAAGTTACCCAAAATAACAAAAAATATTTTTTTCCTGAAAGAGTAGTTATCAGGCAACTCAGAACATTCAACACTGATATGTTGCCATATAGCCCCCAAAGACAATCCATAAGAACTTTCGGCAACAGATGTATATATCTCATTGATATTTTTAATCATTTAAATTTAATCTCCACCCTTCTTCCACCATTTATAGATGGAGTCATTAAATCTATGGTCCATTTAGCACCAGTTTGTTGTGCTGACGTTGAAAAGTCTCTCAATGTCAAAGTGCTACCAGCAGAAGGTCCTTCTGTGACTTTTATCGAATACACCGTACCTTTACCAGGAACCACCTTAGCTGATGGCATATTCTCTAACCCCGAAAGTTGCTTAAAGTAAGTCATAACATCAGCGTCAGTATATCGTTAAACACAGACCGACAGCCATTTAGCCTGCACCACCCAGATCTCAAAGCAGACCAAGTGCAGTAGAACTGGTATCACCGCCGTACCCGGTGTAATCCGGTTGCGACGGGGAGAAAATGGGTTTTTTTAAAGCCTTTTTATGATTCAGATAGTTTGGATAACCAGCTTTCAAAATCGACTAAGTCATACAAATAAGCTCTATCCGTTGATGGGAGATCAATAGCTCCTAACGACTCAAGCACATCCCATACAATAGAGTCGCTAATCCGAATTGAGTCATCATCAATAATTGACATTGCCCATGCCGAAATTTGCTCCCGGCTTTCATCACCAGAGCAAAGTCGTTCTAATTTACATTTCAGGTCATCTCTAGATGGAATAGCATGCAACATATTATCGTCTTTCTTATAGATAGGTATACACCACTACAACCACGACGATTATTATACTTTTAATTATTTAAACCTCACTACTCCCGAACACCCTGGGGGAATGAGATCATTCGGCATACTTATAATTTATTTTAAAATCACCATCAGGAGAAATACTGAAATATATATTTGTTATGTTTTTTTCATGTTGTTTAACTAAATTATCCCTCAAACAAATAGCTGCTTTTGTAGAGGCAACTGAAACGGGTAGACTTGGTATACTCAACGCTGGATAACGTTGCCCACGATACTCACGCCAACCTTGACTACTTGTCATTTGATCAAAAATCTCAATATCAACGCCAGCCACATCCCAAGGTTCAGAACCAACAAATGCCAATACTTCCTTCGCTATAAAGCTGTAGGCTTCTTCTATAGTCATCATGTATCTCACTGTATAAATGTATATGTTTTAGGTACACCATCTACTATTGCCGTCACCCTAAATGCATCTGGACGAACACCGCCACTCCCCGGATATCCTACATCAATTTTAACGCTTACTGTTCAGGCTGATGCTGCCCGAGCCGGTCATGGAGCCAATGGTGAAGCTGCCGCCCGCGCTGGCGTTCTGCTGTTTGGAATCGTAGCGGTCGCTGTCCTGCTGGCTCTCCAGCAACAGGTTGCGGCCCACGTCGGCTTTGACCGATTCGCCGGTGACCTGCGCGCCGATCAGATTGGTGTCGCGCCCGCTGGTGATGTTGACCTGATTACCGGCATTGACCGTGGTTTCGGTATAGCTAGTGCCGTTGCCTTTCTCGTTGCCCTTGCCTTTGTTGACGCTGGCCGAAATGCTCAACCCGATTTTGCCGGCGCCGACGCCGATGCCCACGCCCAGCGTGCCGCCCTGGCTCTCGTTCTTGCCGTCCAGATACTGGGTGTTTTTGGCGGAAAGCAGGTTCACGTCGCGGTTGGCGTTCAGGGTGACGTCCTTGCCCGCCTGCAACTGGCTGCCCTGCACCAGAATGTCGCCGTCCTGGCCCTTCACGCCGTTGCCGCTGGCGGTGATGCTCAGGTTGTTGCCCGCCGTCAGGCTGCTGCCCTGGGCGGTGCTCTGCCCGCTGTTCTGGGTCGAGGTGGAAGACTGGGTGCCGTAGGAAATGCTGATCCCCACCATATTGTCATTGGCCGGATCGCTGCCCTGCGCCTGCGCCAAACGCGCCGCCTGTACCGCCTCCACGCCGCTCAGTGCCGCTTTGGTGCCCTTCAAGGCCGCCAGGCGGCTGTCGTCGGTGGATTATGGGTCTATAGCTGCGTCAAATGATCTCATCCAATCCATGCTTAGCAATGCAGGTCATTCCTCTACTCTCGTAAAAACCTGTCAATAGGGTTTAGATAAAAATAACCCGATTTGAATATACTATAAAAAGTCGATGACCAAGCCTTTCTCCCCGCAATCGAAAACAGTTGTACAACCTCTCCGAAGCCCCGAAAAAACAAAAGGTGTTTTCTCGATATGGTACGGATACAGGCACGAGCAACGGTGCAATCGGCGGTTTCAACTTAACCCTGCACCAGCATCAACAATGATACTTTGCGCTTGATTTCATCCTGCTCATGCTTGGGGATACGGGTCATAGCCAATTCCTGTAAAAACTTGTTCGCAGTAAGAATAACTCCATTGTAGAGTACTCCATATTGGAGTATTGTCATCTGAGTTATTTAAAACAGCGAGTATCATCATGGCAATACTCACCAGACAACAACGTAATGCCATGAATACTAAAGATGAGCAGTTTTTCAAAGAATTAGGCGCGCGAATTGCTCTGGCAAGAAAAGAGCAACAGCTGACACAGCAGCAACTGGCTGAACAGTTGGGTATTGCCCAACAGACAATGGCACATTACGAAGGTGCAAGGCTCAAGGTTTCTGCTGCGCTACTGCCGCATTTGGCAACGATATTGAACCTTACGCTGGATGAACTGCTGGGGCTTCCTGACAAGCGGGCCGCCAAGCGTGGCCCCACTTCACGACTGGAGCAGCAAATTGAGATTATCAGTCGGATGCCTAAAACCCGACAGAAGTTTGTCACTGAGATGCTGGATAATGTGATTGGTAAAACAGAGTAGTTAACAGACGCGAGACTGAGGTGCGCTAACACCTCAACCCCGCTAACCACAAGCAACTATAGGAGTAGTTACTATGGCTAGAGCAGATTCTACGTCAGAACCCGCCACACCCCAAGCACGCAAGTGCATTGTTGGCTACCGCCCCAACGGCGGCAAGCCCAACCCGCCACCACAGCTGACCCTTACCGGTAAATGGCTGGAGCAGTTCGGCTTTACCACCGGCCAGAGGATCGAGGTGATCACTGAACCGGGTCAGTTGATCATCCGCATCGCACCCACCACGGAAGGAACCGCCACATGAACATCACCTTTACCCCTGAACCGATCCCCGAACTGACGATTGCAGGCAACCAACTGGCCGAGCTGGGTTTTGGTATCGGTGAGCCGTTGCAGCTCACGCTGCGGCCGGACGGGTTGTGGATCACTACCGTTACCGACGATGCTATCTGGGAAGCACTGTGCGAGGCCAGCCAGCACCGCACGGATCTGGGGGCGGACTGGGTGCGGCAGAACGGTGAGTTGGTGATTGGTGGCGACTGGCTGTTCGAGGCTGAAATCACTGAGGCTGAACAGCTTGAAGTCACCGCCGCACCCGGTCTGATCCGGTTGCGGCGGTGAGAAGTTGGGGGGGATTTAGGGCTTAGAAGCAACAACCCCAGCCAAGGCTGGGGGTTACTTTCAGTTTTAGTAGCTTAGATCTGACAGTCACCACCATTTAGGATAATTATTAAACGCTGCATATATTGCAGATTTTGCCTCGTCCGTTAATTTTTCTCTGCCTTTTGATACTGTGACATACCCATCCAGATCTTCTTTGGCACATGACCATTCAAGCCAGCCTAAAACTGGATTTAAAATCAATTCAAAGCCCCCATTCATATCTTTAAGATGAGCAACATCCTCATTCCGTATATTATCGATAAACTCATCAAAGCATTGACATTCAAGCCATAGCTGAGAAGCCACACTCAAGCTATAATTAAATTTATTCACTTGAATCGCCAAATTAAACTTCAATGATGGAATATGTTCATCAAGTTCTATTACGTCCAATGTGATACTGATAGGGCTTGTAATTTCTATATCCACTTAATTCCCCCCCAAATAACGAGCATGAATAACTGTAGGCAACTCACCAACAGCACGCGGAGGTTTGATTTCCAGTTGCCAACCATCAACTGTTATACGCCCATATGACATACCGTTCTTTGTTGCTGTATCTAATGCCGCTTGAAAACTTCTGAGTTCTGTCTGGCTAGCAAGTCTAACTGCCTCTGGCGTATTGGTTACAGCTTTAGATGCTGCATATTCTGCCATGTGTTCTGTAGCATTTCCATGCACCCATACTTTTTGACCGTTAGGTAGTGTCATTTCAAAAGATTTCGGAATAACAGAGCCAGGATAAACAGGCTGGGTTCCTTTTATAGAATCAAATACGGTACCAGTTTTGCCCACATCAACAGCAATAGACTCAGCCTTACCAGCAACCTTCGCGACAATCTTCTCCGTCAGTACCACACCGCCTTTGGCGATCCCGGCACCGCCAGCAGCTAAAGAGGCGATATCAGTAAGCAGTTTACCGCCTTCAATACCCGAGTTAAACGAGCCACTCGCACCTGCTTTTTGATACTCAGCTTCCATATTGTCGATGCGCTCAATATACGACTGTTTTACCGCATCAGACACATTACCGAGCACATCTCCACTGTTAAAAAGCTGTTTCAAAGCATCATAGGTTTCTACTGGGCTCAAGCCCATTTGCACGATACCTTCAACCGTGTCATATAGCCCAGCCGGCACCCCAGCAACCATCCCCGCTGCAAAGCTGCCATCCTGACCCGCATCTATCGCAGTCCATTTAGCCTGAGTACCCGCTTTACAGACCAGCGTGCCACACTCCGCCAACTCTTTATCTTTTTGAATTTTTTGGGCATCACTCAGATAATTGTTCTCAACCGCGTTCTTGCCGCTTTGCGCCCCCGCGACCGCATCCCCGGTCCCATCACCCACCAACCCGCCTGCCAGTCCTGCCGCCAACGTCCCCAGCGCGCTAAGCGTCTGTTTTTGGTCTTCCGTCAGGTTTTCAGGTTTCACATCCGGGTAAAGCTCTCCCGCAATGTAGCGCGCCATCAGTTCTCCGCTGGCCGCACCGGCTGCTCCCGCCAGAGCGCTGTTACCGCTGGCTTTGGCCGCTACCGCCCCCCACACCGCATGCGCCATCGCGTTCGCGGCAACGTTGGTGCTGCCATCCTCGTTGGTCGTCATCGCCTTGATGACCCCGGCCGCATAAGGGCTCAGCCCCCCGGCCATCGCCTGCGCAAGATTGTTGCCCGCCAGCCCCTGAATCGCCGCCGTGGCCGCCTGCATGCCCTGCTGAACGCTGCTGCCGGTGCCCCACTGCTTCTGCGTCTCTTTGTAGCTGTCTGTCGCGTGCAGCTTCTCGTTATAAGCTTTCCACTGCTCTTTAGTGGCATCCTTACCCGGCTCTTTGATCCCGTTCTTCTCAAGCTCTGCCTTACCTGCATTGATGGAGCGGATATCCCCCTCGGTCCGCGCTATGTCCATCGCCTGATTGCCGATCTCGCCGATCAGCTGCGCCTGTTGCAGCCGTTTCTGCTCTTTCTCCTTGTCGAAGATCGGGCTTAACGTCTGGTTGGCGTGCTCGACGTCGCGGCTCAGATCGCTGACGTTCTGCGTCTGTTTGTCCTGATCGCGAATGACGAGGGTGCCGTCGCTCACCGCCGCATGGGTGGTGGAGCTGTCGTGCCCGCTGTTGTTGGCCCCCACCAGCAGGCCGTTGGCCATATTGCCGGCGAACTGGCTGCCGATGCTGCCGCCGGAGCTGATGCCCACGCTCTGGTGTTCTACCTCGAAGTCCGCCTGATTGTGGATGTCCTTAAAGCCCAGCGTGCCGGTGTCGAGCTTGTTTTTATCCGCCGTGGCGGTGCTGCCTATCACCGCGCCGTTAAGCTGGGTGTGTTCGCCCACCGTCACGTCAAAACCGCCCTTGCCGGCAAAGATGCCCGTCTGCTCCTGCACGCTGTCGTAGTTGCTGTGCATTTTGTCTTTGCTCAGGCTGAGGCTGCCCGAGCCGGTCATCGAACCAAAGGTGAAGCTGCCGCCCGCGCTGGCGTTTTGCTGTTTGGAATCGTAGCGGTCGCTGTCCTGCTGGCTCTCCAGCAGCAGGTTGCGGCCCACGTCGGCTTTGACCGATTCGCCGGTGACCTGCGCGCCGATCAGATTGGTATCGCGCCCGCTGGTGATGTTGACCCGGTTACCGGCATTGACCGTGGTTTCGGTGTAGCGGGTGCCGTTGCCTTTCTCGTTGCCCTTGCCTTTGTTGACGCTGGCCGAAATGCTCAGCCCGATACCGCCGGAGCCGACGCCGATGCCCACGCCCAGCGTGCCGCCCTGGCTCTCGTTCTTGCCGTCCAGATACTGGGTGTTTTTGGCGGAAAGCAGGTTCACGTCGCGGTTGGCGTTCAGGGTGACGTCTTTGCCCGCCTGCAACTGGCTGCCCTGCACCAGAATGTCGCCGTCCTGGCCCTTCACGCCGTTGCCGCTGGCGGTGATGCTCAGGTTGTTGCCCGCCGTCAGGCTGCTGCCCTGGGCGGTGCTCTGCCCGCTGTTCTGGGTCGAGGTGGAAGACTGGGTGCCGTAGGAAATGCTGATCCCCACCATGTTGTCATTGGCCGGATCGCTGCCCTGTGCCTGCGCCAAACGCGCCGCCTGTACCGCCTGCACGCCGCTCAGCGCCGCTTTGGTGCCCTGCAAGGCCGCCAGGCGGCTGTCGTCGGTGGATTTTGCCTGTTGCGAGGTTTCCACGGCGGTGTTCAGCGCGCTGCCGACGGTGCCGGAAAGCGCCAGCGTCAGCCCGGATTTTTTCTGCTCGACCTTGTGGGTCTGGCTGTTTTCATCCTGAGCCTGCGTCACCGACACATTCTTGCCGCTCAGCGCCATGTCCTTGCCGGCCACCAGCTCGGAACCGGTCACCTCCAGATTATTGCCCGCCCCCAGCGTGACGTTGCCGTTCACGCTGCCGACGGTGCTGCCCTGGTTGGTCACCCCCTGCGAGGTGTCGGTGGTTTTCAGGCTTTCGGTGCCGTAGCTGATGCCGATGCCGCCGCTGCTCATCAGGCCGGATTTTTTCTCCTGCTTGAGGTGCAGCTCGCTGTTGCGCTCGGTGGCGCCGGTAACGGTCAGATCATGGCCCGCCAGCAGCTTCACGTCCTGGGTGCCGGCCACGCTGCTGCCCTGCACGCGCAGATCGTTGCCCGCCAGCACCTTGATGCTGTCACCGCTCAGGGTGCTGCTCTGCAGGGTCTGGCGATCCAGGGTGTCGCGGGTGGTGGTGGTGGTTTTCGACATCAGGCCGTTGCCGCCGGTCACCTTGTGGCGCTCGTCCAGATCCTGGGTGTTTTCGCCGTTGAGGATGTTGACGTCATGGCCGGCATTCAGGTTCAGCGCCTCGCCGGCGGAAATCGCCGCCGCATGAGCAGTGATATCGTTGCCCGCATTGAGGGTCACCGCGCCTTTGCCGACCACTTCGCTGCCCACCTGCTGGCTGTTGCCCTGTTTCAGGCTGTTGTCGCCGTTCCAGATCAGGTTGTCGCGGCTGGCGGTGGTCACCGCGTTCAGGTTGAGATCGCGCCCGGCGCTCAGCAGCGTTTGGCCGTTCTCGCCGCTGTTGACCACCTGCGCCGCATCCAGTTTGATGTCGCGCCCGGCCTGCAGCATCAGTTTGCCGTCGGCGCCCTGCACGTACATGCCGGCCACGCTGTCGATATTGGTGCGCTCGAAGCTGTTGGCGCCGTTCACGCTTTGCGCCGCTCGGGTAGTGCTGATGGCGTTGATGTCGCGCCCGGCGCTGGCCAGCAGCGAGTTGTTGCCCTGGATCACGCCGCCGATATTGTTGATATCGGTGCGGGCGGTCAGGCCGACGTCGGCCCCCTGAATGCTGCCCGCCATATTGGTGATGTTGGCGGCGCTCAGTTTCACCACTTCGCGCCCGGCAATATGGCCGCTGTTAAACAGGCCGTCGCCGAGGTTGAGGTTAACGTTGCGCCCGGCGATCAGCGCGCCGGAGCCGTCCAGATCGCCCGGTTGCATGCGGGCATACACCTGCGGCACCAGTACGTTTTGCTGGCTGCCATCCGGCAGCGTGACCTTGGCGTTCACCAGCCAGACGATGTCTTTGGTCAACAGCCCCATTTGTTCCGGCGTCAGCGCCACGCCGACCTTCAGGTTATATTGCTGGCTGAAGGCCAGCCCCTGATCCATCAGCGCCTTGAACTGCTCTTCGTCGTTGTTGTACCCGTCCAGATAACGCTGGCCGGTCAGGTTGATCACCTGTTCGCGGATCAGCCGCTGCTCGTAGTAGCCATCCCCCAGACGTTTCAGCACGTTGTCCTGGTTGTTGGTGGCTTTCGCGATCATGTAATCCGACCCCAGCCAGGATTTTTGGTTGGTGAAGCGCGGATCGGTTTCCACCAGATACTGGCCGCCCGGCGCCGGATTGGTCTTGAACAGGCTGTTGTCCGGCAGGCGGGTGTCCGGTCCGACGATGCGCACCACGCTGCTCGCCGCGTCGCCCTGCTGGGCGTTCACGTTGTTGGCCACTTCAAACTGCTGGCCCGGTTGCAGGGCCGCCGCCTGAATCACCGGCAGGTCGCCGCCGCCGATGGTCTGCATCCCGGCGGAAACATCGCTGCCGGTGACAACCGCATTCACTCCGCCGGCCTGGTCGATGGTGGCGTCTGTGCCTTGCGGCGTCAGCGGTGCAATGGCGACCGGGTTACCCGCCACCTGCCCGTGGTCGATCAGTTGGCTCGGTTTCAACGCGATGGTCTGGATGCTGGTCGGCGGCGTATAGGCCGTGGTGTTATGCCCCTGTTTGTCAGTGCCTTTTTTCTTGATGCGGTAGTAGCTGGTCACTTCCCCGACGTCGGTGGTCAGCCGCTGGCCCGCCACCGCCACGTTATCCACGCTACCGGCGTTAATCGCCAGCGTGCCACCGGCCACCACCTGGCTCTTGTCGTTCAGCAAATGCCCTGCGTTGATCGCCATATCGCCACCGGCGATGATTTTGGCCGGATCGCTTTCCTTAATCTGGGTTTCCTGCACCGTCCGGTTATAGTCGTACTGATTAAATCTGTCGTTGCCGTGCCCGGTTTTGCCTGGGGTGTTCAGGTTCAGCAATGAGTCTGACGAATTGCGGTCAACGAAGACGCCTTGTTCCCCCGCTTTCCAGCGCACCGGATCGCCGGACTGTTGATACTCGGTGACTTTTTCGTTGGAAACGGTGACTAACTCGGTACTGAAACGATCGTTGATATTGTTGATCAGCGCGGCGGACAGCGCCATGTTGCCCGCGGACTCAATGGTCGAACTGTGGTTGTTAAGGGTGCCTGCCTGGCCGCTTGCCAGGTGGTTGGCGTCAAGCTGGCCGCCAATCGCCATATCGCCACCGCTGTAAATCAGCCCGTGATCGTAGTTGTTCAGCGTCTGAGTGCCGATATCCACCCGCTCGCGCCCGGCCAGCGTGGCGGCGGTGCCGTTCTCCGCCAGGTTGTTGAAGGTAGCGGTCTGCACGCCGATGGCGTCGCCATAAATACGGCCGGTGCCGATGTTGTTCAGCGTGTTGGCCGTCAGCAGGGTGTGCTTGCCGTCGATCAGGCCATAGTTGGTCAGGGTGCCGTTCACCGTCAGCCAATCCTGCCCGGCGTTGATCTCGCCGCTGGCGGCGTTAAACAGATTATTGGCGTGCAGATCCAGCTTCGCGCCCGCCAGCAGTTTGCCGCTGTTGGTGACATCGCCCGGCGTGGTGAAGTTGAAATTGCCGTTGGCGATCATCTCACCGCTGTTATTGATGCCCTGAGCGCTGACCAGATTGATATCGCCCAGCGACAACAATTGCCCGTCACCGCCGATCGCGTTGGCGTTAATCTCCAGCAGCTTGCCGGCTTTGAGCGTGCCTCCAGTGTTCAGCAGGTTGAGCGCCGAGCCTTTCAATTGCAGGGTGTCGGCCGCAGCCAACTGGCCGCCGCTGTTATCCAGGGTGCCGTCGTTGGTGATGGCCAACTGCCGGTCAGCCAAAATGCTGCCGCCACGGTTGCTCAGCGTGCCGGTGTTCAGCGTTACCGTCTGGCCTTCCAGCCCTTTATTGTCCGCCAGCGTGGCGTCGTTGGTGAACTGCAGGGCGTTGAGCGTCACGGTAGCGCCGCTGCGGATCAGCCCCAGGGTGTTATCGATAATCCCCTGTGCGCTGCCCAGCAACAGATTGCCGATCGCCTGAATCTGCCCGTTGCGGTTATCCAGCCCGGTGTTGTTCAGCGTTACCGCCTGCTCGCCGATAATCCGCCCGCCGTTGCTGTTGTCCAATTTGAGCGCCGCCAGCATGAAATCGCCCTTGGCCCCCAGCGTACCGCCCTGGTTATTGATATCGCCGCCGTTGAGTTGCAGCTGGCCCAGGCTGTGGAGAGTGCCGTTTTGGTTATCCAGCTGCTGGCCGCGAGTGTCCAGCAGCATGTCGCCGCCGGCCTGCACCAGCCCGCTCTGATTGTTCAGGCCGCCCGCGCCGGTGGTGGTGAGCGTCAACGCCTGCTGCGCCACCAGCTTGCCGCCACCGTTCAGCACCGTATCGGCGTCAAGTTGCAGATTTTTGCCGGCAATCACCACACCCTGGCCGTTATCGAACAGACCGGTAGACAGGTTCATCGCGCCCTGGCTGGTAATGCCGCCTTTCTCGCCGCTGTTGGCGTTGGTCAGCCGATCGACCGCCAGATCCAGGCGATTGCCGCTCTGGATCAACCCGCCGTCGTTGTTGTTGAGGTTATTGCCGTGCAGCTCCAGCGCCGTTTGGGCCACCAGTTGGCCGCCCCGGTTTTCCAGCATGCCGAAGTTGATCTTCGCCGCATCGGCGCTGACCAGCGTCCCCTGATTATTCAGCAGAGACCCGCTGTCCAGCTGCAGTTGTTTGCCTGCGCCTATCACCCCCAGATTGCTGTTATCCAACCGTTCTTTGGCGTTCAGCGCCATGTCCTGGCCGGATTTGATCGCCCCGCCCTGGTTATTGATCACCCCGGCGGTCGCCGACAGCCGTTTTTCGGAAGCCAGCGTGCCGTGGCGGTTATCCAGTTGGCTGCCATTCAGTTGCAGGTCGCCCGAGCTGGCGATAAAGCCGCTTTGGTTATCCACCTCGCCACCGGCGATGTTCAGTTTGCCCAGGCTGCTGATGCCGCCATTTTTGCCGCTGTCGCGGTTGGTCAATGCCTGGCCGTGGGTATCGATTGTCACGTCGCCGCCGGCCTGCAGCAGGCCGCCGTCGTTGGTCAATGCCAGGCTGTCGATGTTCAACCGCTGCTTGCCAACCAGCGTGCCTTTGCCGTTATCCAGCCGGCCGGTGAACACTTCGGTGGCACCGCCCCCCACCAGCATGCCCTGGCTATTGTCCAGCGCGCCGCTGTGGATCGACAGCGCCCCCTGGCTGAGAATGCCGCCGGTTTCGCCGCTCAGGCGGTTGCTCAACGCGGCGCCCTGGGTGTCGAGGCTCATGTCACCGGCGGATTGCAGCAGGCCGCCGTCATTGGTCAGCGCCCCGCCGTTCAGGCGCAAATCGCCCGCAGCGGCGATAGCGCCCTGTTGGTTGTTCAACGCGCCGTTGCCGAGCGCCAGGGAAATGGCGCCGCCAACCACTTGCCCACCCTGGTTTTCCAGCCCGGTGCCGCTCAGTTGCAGCCCTTGTTTGGCTTCGATACGGCCGCTGCGGTTATCCAGCGCCTGACGGGTCGCCACCTCGCTGTTGCCGGTAGCGGCGGAAACCAGGCCCTTGCGGTTATCCAGTTTATCCGCCTGTAACCGCGTATTGGCGCTCGCGGCCAGCTGGCCTTGCTGGTTGTCGAGGGTGCCGCCAATCTGCGCACTCAGGCTGCCGTCCTGCGCGGCGATCACTTTGCCGTTTTGGTTGTTCAGCTGTGCGGCGTTCAAGGCCACATTGCCGTTGGCCGCCAGTTGGCCGCCCTGATTGTCGATACCCTTACGGGTGCTGAGGCGCATGTTGCCGTTACCGCTCTGCACCAATTGGCCGTTGCGGTTGGACAGGCTGCCGGCATCCATCGCGATCTGCTGCGCCGACGTAGTGCCACCATCCAGCACGTAATCGCCGCCCTGCATCGAGAGCTGCCCGTTGGACAACAGCTTGCCGTTATCCCCTTGCAGCCGGCCGGTATTCACCGCAAGCCGGCCCTTGCCGGCATGGATAATCTGCCCGCTCTGGTTGTCGATCGCCCCGGCGTTCAGCGTCAGGTTGTTGCCGTTGTTGGCGATGCGGCCGCCGCCGTTGTCAAGCGTACCCTGCTGATTCAGGGCCAGATCGTCTTCGCCGAGCTGGGCGATCTCGCCCTTGCGGTTGGATATGTCATGCGCGCTCAGCGCCAGTTTATTCGCCGTCAGCGTGCCGCCGTCGTTGTTCAGCCGTTTGCCGGTGTCGGCAGCCAGTTGCTGCGCCGCTTCAACCTGCGCATTGGCCGTGGTTAAGTCGCTCTGCCCGGCGTTGAGCGTTACATGGGTGCCGGCCGTGCGGCTACCGCTGATGTCCATGCCTTGCCCGCTGGCACGCAGGTTGCCCGCCGCCAGGTTCTGGCCCTGCGCGGTCAGTTTGCCGCTGGCGGTCAACGCCAGTTCGCCGCTCCCGCCCAGTTTACCGTCCTGCTGCACGCCTGCCGCCAGGGTACTGCCTTTGCTGCTGTTCAGGCTGGCGGCCTGAATCTGCACATTATTCCGCGCGGCGATGGAACCGCTGTTTTGCACCTCGCCCTCGCTGGTGACGGCGGCATTGCCCGCAGCGAACAGCGAACCGCTGTTGCTGATGCCCTGCTTCGAAGCCATTGCCATATCGCCGCCGCTGATGGTGCCGCTGTTTTCGATGCGGCCGTCGGCGGTCACCACCACGCTGCCGGCCTGCGCGCCGATATTACCGGCGTTGCGCACCCCGACGCCGGTTTCGGTGCCGATCATACGGATCTTGCCGGCATACATGCCGCCCAGTTTGGCCACATCCACCGCCAGTTGCGGGCGGGTGGCCGGATCGTCGCCCTGTTTTTCGATCTGCTGATGCGCCGCATCCACCTTGTTGCGCCCGGTGGTGACGTTCAAATCATTGGCCCACAGCCCGGCGTTGATCTTCGTCGAACGGGCAATGATCTCGGTGTAATCCTGACGCGAACTGTCCATGCCGGCGCCTTCCACCACCACTTCGCCGCGCTCGACGTTAAAACCGGTCAGATTGCCGTTGTTCATCTGCGCCTGGCCGGTAGTCAGCGTGGCGCGGTTGGCGTTGATAAAACCGCAGCCATTACAGGTAATGCCGGACGGGTTGGCGATCACCACCTGCGCGCGCTGGCCGGCGACCTCGATATACCCGTTCAGGCGGCTGGGATCGCGGGAGTTGACCTCGTTGAGGATCACCTTGGCTTCGCCTTTCGCCAGCCACGGGTTGCCATCAACCCAGCCGCCCTGCTGGGTCTGGGTCATTTTGTGCGAGTTGTTGAGGATCGCGCCCTGCTTGTCGACATCGAACTGGCTGTAGGTGTTGCGGGAAACCCCACCGGCGCTTGGGGTCTGAATATTGACCTGCGGCGTACCGTTGGCGCTGTTGACGATGGTCGGCTGCTGGCCGCCCGGCGCATTGCCGTCAGCGACAATGGCCGCCTGCACCGGCTGGATAGCGCCCAATGCCAATAACAGGCTGAAGCTGACGGCGCTCATCTTGCCGATACACTGGCTCAGGGTATGGCCCAGGCCAGGCGACCGTGCGGACCCGGCGCGGCCGGAGCGGGCGATATCCGCCACCACCATCAGCATGCCACGCGCTTTGTTGAAAACGATACGGTACAGGTTCTTGTTCATGGCAATGTCCTTATTGAATGTCCGACGGCTCGACGGCTAACGGGTGGTTCGCCCACCATTGCTGCGCTTGCTGGTGGCTGACCTGAGCGCCTTTAAAGTTCACGACGCGTTTGCCGCGCTGCGCGCCCCGGTGGTACAGCGCCCGTACGCAGAACTGCGGGAAAATATCCCGGGCGATCAGATTGCGCATTTCCCGCGTGTGGCCGAACGGGGCGATCCAATCGCAGAACCACAGACGATCGCCGCTGTTCCAGTCATTTTCCTGCATGTTTATCGCCGGTTGCGTCAAATAGCGCGCCTCGGCTTCTTGATTCATCCAGGCCCAACTGAGGAAAAACACCGGCTGATTTTGGTGTGACGCCAGCACATATTGCTGCCGCTTGATGATCGGCAACAGCAGCGTCGGCAGGGTGTGCAACGGCGCATCGCGGTGCATCGGCGAATGCATCCACAACCATACCGCCGCGCCAAAGGCTTCCGCCTCACTGTCATCGCCGCCGAGGATCAGCGGCGCTCGAATATCGTAGTCACCTATGCGCATCGTCGTTCCCTCAGTAGTTCCAGCTCAGGTTAAAGCCCAGCGTCACCGGGCTGGTGCTGAAGCCGTCCGGTTTGGAGAACGGCACGCCGGCGAACAGGTCGTAACCCACCTTGAAGGCGTAACCGCGCAGGCCGACCACCCCACCCGCCAGGTGTTGCCCGACCAGGTAATCGGTGCCGTAACCGCCCACTTCGCCATAGTCAGCCCCCAGGTACAGTTCTTGCCCCGGCAGCGGCGTGCGCCAGGCCAGATCGTTGCGCACGAACCAGCCGTGATTGGCGTTCAGGGTGCGTTCGCCGTCAAAGCCGCGTACCGTCCAGCGGTTGCCGATAGCAAACTGATCCTGCGGCGTCAGCGGGGTATCGCTGATCTGGCGCTGGTACTGCACGTTGTATCTGAAGTTCTGGCTGAACAGGCTGAACGGCACGTCAAGCTGGGCGTTGAGCTGCACGATTTTGCTGAGCGCCGTGGCCTCGCCAAAGGTCTCTTCCGGCGCAGGCAATGCGCCGAACCAGCGAGTGCCGCGCTGATAGCTGACGCCGGCATCCAGCGTGGCCTGCTGGATGTAATGGCGGTGCTGCAAGCCCAGCCGCCAGCCGGAGGTGCGGCGGCGCTGCACTTCCACTTCGGTATCGTTGATGTAGTTGCTGGATTCGCGCGCCAACACGTCATAGGTCAGCGTGGTTTTCTGGCTGCCGTTACGGTGCAGCACCCGGCTGAGCTGGAAATCCAGGTTCTTGCTCTTGCCGCTGTAGCGGTAATCCTGATTCTGCCCGGCGATGGTCTGGTGATAGTCATAACTGTTGGCGGTCACCCCGGCCATCCAGTAGCCGAACGGTACCGAATAATGGCCGGTGATGTTTTTGGTGCCTCTGCCGCCCTGGTTTTGCAGGTCAGTGGTGCCGGAGATGTAGAACAGATCGCTGAGCGAGAACGGGTTATCCAAAGATAGCGTCAGGCCGCCCTGATAGCGACCGGTGCTCTTGGTGCCGGAGTCATCCAGCGAGGCGCCAACGCGCCACATGCGTTCTTGCTTCCAGCTCAGGGCGATATCGCTTTCGCCGGGCTGCTCGCCGGGGATGATTTCCATGTTGGCCTGCACCGTCGGCAGGCGCTGCAGGTTTTCCAGCCCCTGCTCGATATCACGCAAGTCCAGCAAGTTGCCGGCATGAGCCGGGAAGCTGCTGTAGGGTTGAATGTAGCGGCCGCTGTCCGGCGTCAGTTTCACCTGGCGCACATAGCCGGGCACTACCACCAGCCGCAGCTTGCCGCTTTTCAGATCCTGCGTCGGCGCCAGCACGCGCGTGGTGATATAGCCGCTATCCACCAGTCGGTTCTGCAGGGTGCTCATCAACAGGTTGATGCCCTGCCCGCCCAGGCACTGGCCCTGCGCCTGGGTGGCAATGCGCTGCAACGGCAGCCAATGCGGGAGTTTGTCCTGGCCGGTCAGAACGACCTGTTCGATAGGGAAGCAGGGTTTTTCCTGCGGGAACGCAATGCGGCCAAAACCGGACGAAGGCGGCGACAGCCGCACATCCGGCGTCGGGGGGGTTAGCTGCTGTTCCAGCGCTTTTTGCCTCTGCTGCTGTATGATCAGCTGATCGCCATTTGGCGCTGCCGCCAGAACCGGTTGATTGAATATAAACAGCGGCAAGACAACAGAGCCAAATGGAATACACCCCTTGCGCACAGCAAGGCTGAGCGAAGAATAAGCAGAGACGCGCATGACGTTTTCCCTGTCGAAGGACAAATAAAAGATAAGAATTGTAAGTAAACGCGAACATTATGCGCGTGAATAGCTCGGGATCAACTCTATTTTTGCCAATAATGAGCGCCGGATAACAAATACGCGGTATGAATAATCCAAGAGGTTAGCACCCTCACGCCAAATATTAATACAACCAGCTGTTTATATTAAATAAATAATAAAAAAAACAAAAATACCCACTAAAAATAATTAGGAATAATTGCATGCCAACAATGCAATTATTCATCATGACTAATCATTGCCAGATAACACCATAAATTTAAGACATTTCCTATTTCAAGCGCATTTTTTCGCGAATTAATCACCGCGATGAATGATATTATTATTAAGCCACCTTCTACCTTTTGATTATATTCATCCTATTTCGAGCTGCAGCGTTGCTGGCCGTAATTTAAGGTTCCCAGGGCAGCGTTATCAACCTGCCCCCCCTTATTCCAGAAGACGGTAACTGGCTCTCTATCCTTTCTTCCAGCGCCCGGATTTAGGGCCTTTGCGGATTCTTTCATTGCATTGCTAAACCGGTTCTTCTATTTTAGCTCGCCATCTGACACAGGTTAAAACAGAGGTTGATCATGGGAAATCGCGTATGGGTGCTGGGTGACGCTGTAGTCGATCTGGTTCCTGAAAATTCAAACAGTTATCTCAAATGCCCCGGCGGCGCGCCTGCCAATGTAGCGGTCGGCATCGCCCGTCTGGGCGGCGATAGCGCCTTTATCGGCCGGGTCGGCAAAGACGGTTTCGGCGCATTCTTGCAGCAGGTGCTGAGCGAAGAGCAGGTAGATATCCGCCACATGACTCAGGATGACAAGCATCACACCTCCACCGTGGTGGTGGATCTCGATCTGCTCGGCGAACGCACTTTCACTTTCATGGTCACCCCCAGCGCCGATCTGTTCCTGCAACCTGAAGATCTGCCTGAGTTCAAAGCGGATGAGTGGCTGCACGTTTGCTCTATCGCCCTGTCGCAAGAGCCCAGCCGCAGCACCACCTTTACCGCGATGGAGAACATCAGGGCGGCCGGTGGCTGGGTGAGTTTTGATCCTAATATTCGTGAAGATGTCTGGCGCCAACCGGAAGCGCTGCGCCCCTGCCTGCAAAAGGCGCTGCTGCTGGCGCACGTGGTCAAAATCTCACAGGAAGAATTGAGTTTTATCAGCAATATCGGTGAGCTGGAAAGCGCCATCGACTGGATGATGCAGCGTTATCCGCTGCGTTTGCTGCTGGTGACGCTGGGCGGCGATGGCGTATGCGTGCATGACGGCAAGCAGATCCGCCATTTCCGCGCCCCCTTGATCGTCCCGATCGACACCACGGGCGCGGGCGACGCTTTTGTCTCCGGTCTGCTGGCTGCGCTGGCGCAACTCGGCGCTCTGCCACAGGATGAACAGTGGCCAGAGGTGATCGCCCAGGCCCAAGCCTGCGGTGCCTTGGCTACCACCGCCAAAGGCGCCATGACCGCTCTGCCTACCTCAGAACAGTTAAAAGATTTCCTCCAGCGCTAAACCCATAACGGTGGGCCAGGCTCACCGTTTTCCACTGCTGGGCCGAATTTGCGCACTCGATCACAATAGCTGAATCGGGTTAGCAAACTTGATTGCCAGCCGCCGTTCAACTCTTTATCTTTCATCTTGAAAAACCGGTTTAGCAATTTAGCAAAAAACAATAACAACTTTACCCGGATGATAGAGAACCATGAAAAAACTTAGCTATTTGGCTGTAACTACAGGGCTCCTCATTTCCACCTCTGCAGCGGCGGCTGGCGCCGACAGCAGTATCGAAGCACGCCTGAATGCGATGGAACAACGGCTGCAACAGGCTGAACAACGTGCCACCCAGGCCGAAACACGCGCCACGGCGGCAGAACGTCACGCACAACAGTTGGAACAACGCACCGCCAACACCGAGCGGCAAACCGTACAGGTTGCGCAGCGTACCGCGACGCTGGAAACCAAGGCTGCGCCGGCTTCCAGCCTGAAGTTGAACGGTTTTAACGATCTGAAACTGTATGGCGACGTCGAGTTCAACCTCGACGGTGCCAGCCGCAGCGGCCAGCTCACCTCTTTGAAAACCAGCAACAACAAGGACTGGAAACCGGGCAACAAAGAGCGTTGGGATATCAATGGCCGTATTCTGGTCGGCGTGGACGGTTACCGTCGTAACCAGGACGGCAACTTCTCCGGTTTCAGCGTACAACCGCTGGCCGACATGACCGGTAAAATGAACCTTGATGATGCCGCCTTCTTCTTCGGCAACGAAAAGAACTGGCAGACCAAAATCGGGCGCTTTGAAGCCTACGACATGTTCCCGCTCAATCAAGACACCTTCATCCAGTATTCCGGCAATACCGCCAACGATCTGTATGCCGATGGCTTCGGCTATATCTACATGATGAAAGAAGGCCGCGGCCGCAGCAGCAGCGGCGGCAACCTGATGCTGAGCAAATACGCCGGCGACTTCTACTTCGAGCTCAATACGCTGGTGGAAGACGGTTCCTCACTGTTCCAGGACAGGGCCTACCACGGCAACAGCCTGGATAATAAGAAAAACGTGGCCTATCTGCGGCCGGTGCTCGCCTGGAAGAAAGACCAGTTCAGCGCGGCGGTGGCGATGGAAAGCAACGTGGTCAACAATGCCTATGGGTATCAGGACAATCAGGGAAAATTCGTCGACCAGTCCAAACGTAACGGCTATGGCATGACCATGACCTGGAACAACACCGCCGCCAATCCGGACAACGGTGTGGTCGCCAACCTGAGTACCGCCTATCTGGACGCGTCGGGCGAAAAAGACTTAACCGCCGGCATCAACGTGCTGTGGCGTCGTTTCGAAGTGGGATATATCTACGCCCACAACGACATCAAAGAGTTTAATACTGCCGGAATGGCGGCCGACATCAATAACCCGCTCAGTGAACCGGGCAAGTATGACATTCACACCATCCATACTTCGTATCAGATACCTAATATCATGAATATGAAGAACTTCAACTTGTACCTCGGGGCCTACGTCTCGATGCTTGAAGCCAATGCCGATAACAAAATAGCCAACGCCAATAACGATCAGCGCTACGGTGTGCGCGCCAGATTCAAGTACTTCTTCTGACGCAGGCTGGTGACTAATTTCCGCCGCGGAAAGCCGCGGCGGTGTTTTGATTTATTAAGGGAGAAAACATGGACATTACCGCAACCGCTAACGCGCTCTTGCCGCTGCTTGGCGGCAAAGAGAACATTGCCAGCGCCGCCCACTGCGCCACCCGTCTGCGGCTGGTGCTGGTGGATGACAGCAAGGTGGATAAAGCTGCAATCGGCAAACTTGACGGGGTGAAGGGCTGCTTCAGCAACGCCGGGCAGATCCAGGTGATTTTCGGCACCGGGCTGGTCAACAAGGTGCATGCGGAATTTATCAAGGCGGCGGGCGTCAGCGAATCCAGCAAGTCTGAAGCCGCCGACATCGCGGCGAAAAAACTCAACCCGCTGCAACGTATCGCCCGCCTGCTGTCGAACATCTTTGTGCCGATCATTCCGGCTATCGTCGCCTCCGGCCTGCTGATGGGCCTGCTCGGCATGGTGAAAACCTACGGCTGGGCCGACGCGAACAGCGCGCTGTTCGTGATGCTGGACATGTTCAGCTCGGCGGCGTTTATCATCTTGCCTATCCTGATCGGCTTCACTGCCGCGCGCGAATTCGGCGGCAACCCTTATCTGGGCGCCACGCTGGGCGGCATCCTGACCCACCCGGCGCTGACCAACGCCTGGGGCGTCGCGGGCGGTTTCCACACCATGAATTTCTTCGGACTCGATATCGCCATGATCGGCTATCAGGGTACGGTGTTCCCGGTGCTGCTGACGGTGTGGTTTATGAGCGTGCTGGAAAAACAGCTGCGCAGAGTGATCCCCAACGCGCTGGACCTGATCCTGACGCCATTCCTGACGGTGGTGATCTCCGGCTTCGTCGCCATGCTGTTTATCGGCCCCGCCGGTCGCGCACTGGGTGACGGCATCTCCTTCGTGCTCAGCACGCTGATTGCCCACGCCGGTTGGTTCGCCGGATTCCTGTTCGGCGGCCTGTATTCCGCCATCGTCATCACCGGCATTCACCACAGCTTCCACGCCGTCGAGGCCGGGCTGCTCGGCAACCCGAAAATCGGCGTTAACTTCCTGCTGCCGATCTGGTCGATGGCCAATATCGCCCAGGGCGGCGCTTGCCTGGCGGTGTATTTCAAAACCCGCGACGCCAAGATTAAAGCCATTGCGGTGCCTTCAGCCTTTTCCGCCATGCTCGGCATTACCGAGGCGGCGCTGTTCGGTATCAACCTGCGCTTTGTGAAACCCTTCCTGGCTGCGCTGGTGGGTGGCGCGCTCGGCGGTGCCTGGGTGGTGGCCAATCACGTCGGCATGAACGCCGTCGGGCTGACGGCGATACCGGGGCTGGCGATCGTGCAGGCCAGCTCGCTGCTGAGCTATATCATTGGTCTGGTTATCGCCTTCGGCAGCGCCTTTACGCTCTCGCTGCTGCTGAAATACAAAACGGACAGTGAATGATGGAAGAACTGAATTTGATGAAACAGGCCGTTCAGGCGCTGATGACGGGTATGCCGCTGGCGCTGCGCGATCCTCATCGCCCGGCATGGCATCTGGCCCCCAGCGTCGGCCTGCTGAACGACCCCAACGGGTTTATTCAGCATAAGGGGGTTTATCATCTGTTCTATCAGTGGAACCCGCTGGGCTGCGATCACCGCAACAAATGCTGGGGCCATTGGCAATCGACGGATCTGCTCAACTGGCAGCATCAGCCGGTGGCGCTGGTGCCCGGCGCTTGTTACGACAGCCACGGCTGTTACTCAGGCTCGGCGGTGGTGGCAGACGGCAAAATCATGCTGGCGTATACCGGCAACGTAAAATACCCCGACGGTTCTCGCACCGCGTACCAGTGCCTGGCGCTGGAAAATGCGCAGGGCGGGTATGACAAGCTCGGCCCGGTGCTGCCGCTGCCGGAAGGCTACAGCGGCCACGTGCGCGATCCCAAGGTTTGGCGCCACCAAGACAGCTGGTACATGGTGCTCGGCGCCCGTGACCTGCAGGATCGCGGCAAGGTGCTGTTGCTGCGCTCCGCCGATCTGCGCAGTTGGCAGCTGTTGGGGGAAATTGCCGGCACACAGCTGAACGGCATGGGCGATTTCGGCTATATGTGGGAATGCCCGGACCTGTTCACGCTGGCGGGTGCCGAGGTGTTGATTTGTTGCCCGCAGGGGCTGGCGGCGCAGGATGAACGTTATCTCAACGTTTACCAGGCGGGCTATCTGACCGGCAAGCTGGATTATCGACAGGCGGCCTTTGAACATGGCGAATTCCACGAGCTGGACGCCGGGTTCGAATTCTATGCGCCGCAAACCACGCTGGCCGAAGACGGCCGCCGCCTGCTGGTCGGCTGGATGGGCGTACCGGAGCAGGACGAAGCCTGTCACCCGACGTTGCAATACGGCTGGATCCATACCATGACCTGCCCGCGCGAACTTTCTTTGCAGAACGGCAAGCTTTACCAGCAGCCGGCGCGCGAGCTGCAACGGCTGCGCGGCGAGGGCAGCCAATGGCAGGGAATGGCGGGTAACGCCCCTGTCTGGCCGGTCGACAGTGCCGAAGTGTTGTTGACGCCCAACGGCGCATTCAGCGCCGACTTTGGCGATGCGATGACGCTGAGCTGGGACGGCGCCTTGCTGCGTCTGACGCGCAACAACCTGCGCAACGGGCAGCCTGAACACCGTTACTGGCGCGGTGAGGTCACCCATCTGCAAATGCTGTTCGACAGCTCCAGCGTGGAGATTTTTATCAACCACGGCGAAGGGGTCATGAGCTCACGCTACTTCCCTGGCCCGCAACCGTTGCTGCGTTTGAGCGGTGAGACGCAGCTTGCACTGGAGCACTGGCCGCTGACGCCATGCATGCTAGAATGACGCATCTCCCGTTGAACTCAGATGCCGCCAGTGAAAAAAAACAAACGCATAACCATCAGTGATATTGCCGCGCTGGCCGGCGTGTCGAAATCGACCGCCAGCCTGGTGCTTAACGGACGCAGCAAAGAATATCGGGTGTCCGACGACACCCGTGACCGTATTCTGGCGCTGGCCGGCGAGCACCACTATCAGCCTAGCTTCCACGCACGTTCGCTGCGATCCTCCCGCAGCCATACCCTGGGGCTGGTCGTGCCGGAGATGACCAACTACGGTTTTGCCGTGATTTCACGCGAGCTGGAAACCCTCTGCCGCGAGGCGGGTTTGCAGTTGCTTATCGCCTGCTCCGATGAAAACCCGGCGCAGGAAATGATGGCGGTGAACAGCCTGGTGCAACGTCAGGTCGACGGCTTGATTGTTGCCTCCAGCCAGCTCAGCGATGTGGAATACCAAAAGATTAACGCCGGCCTGCCGGTGGTGCAGATGGACCGCCTGATCACCGGCTCCGCGCTGCCGCTGGTGATGACAGACTCACTGACCTCGACCGCCACGCTGGTGGAAAACGTCGCACGCCAGCATCCTGACGAATTTTATTTCCTCGGTGGCCAGCCGCGCATCTCGCCAACGCGCGATCGCTTGGCCGGTTTTCAGCTCGGTCTTGAACGCGCCGGGGTAACCTGTAAACCGGAATGGATCATCAACGGCAATTACCACCCCAGCTCCGGCTACGAGATGTTCGCTCAGCTTTGCGCGCAGCTTGGCCGGCCGCCGAAAGCGCTGTTTACCGCCGCCTGCGGCCTGCTGGAAGGGGTGCTGCGCTACCTGAATCAGCACCAGTTGATGGAAAGCGACCTGCACCTTTGCAGCTTCGACGACCACTACCTGTTCGATGGCCTGACGCTGAAAATCGACACCGTAGCCCAGGATTGCCGCGCCCTGGCCCAGCACAGTTTCAACATGGTCAGCCAGCTTATCGACGAGCAGCCGTTGGCGCAGAATGCGTTATATCTGCCGGGCAGCATCCACTGGCGCCACCCCGCTTCGAAGGCGCTGCTCGGCCAGCCCTAAATTCAGGTTTTTTCCCCGATTAAGGAGCCCATCATGAGTCGCGAGATTAACAAAGATACCCAATTGTGCATGTCGCTGGCCGGCCGCCCTGGCAACTTCGGCACCCGCTTCCATAACTATCTGTACCAGGAACTGGATCTGAACTTTATCTATAAGGCATTCACCACCCAGGATATTCAGGCGGCGGTGGGCGGCGTGCGCGCTCTGGGTATTCGCGGTTGCGCGGTCTCCATGCCGTTCAAAGAGAGCTGCATTCCCTTCCTTGATGAGCTGGATGCTTCTGCCACGGCGATTGAATCAGTCAATACCATCGTCAATGACGACGGCTTTCTGCGGGCCTATAACACCGACTATATCGCCATCGCCAAACTGCTGGCGCAGCATCAGATCCCGGTAGAAACCACTTTCGCCCTGCGCGGCAGCGGCGGTATGGCAAAGGCGGTGACTGCCGCCCTGCGCGACGCCGGTTTCAAACGCGGTCACATCATCGCCCGCAACGCGGCGGCAGGCCAGGCGCTGGCTAGCGCTTACGGTTATCAGTGGCTGGCGGAAGTCGGAGAGTTAACCGTGGATATGCTGATCAACGTGACCCCCATCGGTATGGCCGGCGGCGCAGAGGCGGAACAACTGGCCTTTACCCCGGCAACCCTCGAAGCGGCGAAAATCGTTTTCGACGTGGTGGCGCTGCCGGCGGAAACCCCGCTGATTCGCAACGCGCGCGCGCAAGGTAAACGGGTGGTCACCGGTGCGGAAGTGATTGCATTGCAGGCGCTGGAGCAGTTTGTGCTTTATACCGGCGTGCGCCCTACCGATGAGCAGATCGCCCGCGCCGCGGCGCATGCTCGCGGCTGAATTCTATCAAAGCATTGAAATAGAAAAAGGGCGCCTCGGCGCCCTTCTCATCGTTAGCGATATCCGGCCCGCTACTTCGCGGCGCCTTCCATCCCCACCAGCCCCACTTTCAGGTAGCCGGCTTTACGCAACGTATCCATCACGCTCATCAGCGTTTCGTAGTCCACGGTCTTGTCCGCCTGGAAGAAGATGGTGGTCTCTTTGTTCGCCTGAGTGCGCTGATCCAGCACCGCCGTCAGTTGATCGGCGCTGACCGCTTGCTCACCCACGTACAGTTGCTTATCCGCTTTCACCGACAGGAACACCGGTTTTTCCGGGCGCGGCTGCGGTTTGGCTGAAGAAGCGGGGAGATCGACGCGGATATCTACCGTTGCCAGCGGCGCGGCCACCATAAAGATGATCAACAGCACCAGCATGACGTCGATAAACGGCGTCACGTTGATTTCATGCAGTTCGCCGCTGTCGTCCAGATCTTCATTTAAGCGCATCGCCATAACTCACCCCACCCGCAGTTGGTGTGAATGCTGTGAGCGTTTGGCCTCTGCCGTCGCGGCCAGATCCAGATCGCGGCTCGACAGCAGCAATACCTGCGCCGCCACATCACCAACCTGGGCACGATGGCCGCTGATGACGCGGGCAAAGACGTTATAAATCACCACCGCAGGGATCGCGGCGACCAACCCCAACGCGGTCGCCAGCAGCGCTTCCGCAATGCCGGGCGCGACGACGGCCAGGTTGGTGGTTTGCGAGTGGGCAATGCCGATAAAGCTGTTCATGATACCCCAAACGGTACCGAACAGACCGACGAACGGCGAGATAGCGCCAATGGTCGCCAGGAAGCCGTTGCCACGGCCCATATTGCGGCTGTAGCCCGCTACGCGGCGCTCAAGGCGGAAACCGGTACGTTCTTTGATGCCGTTGTTGTCGTTGGACTCCGCCGACAGTTCCAGCTCGTTTTGCGCATCGTTCAGCAACACCGCGCTGATGCTTTCTTCGGAGAAACCCTGCGCCAGTTCGCTGGCTTCATCCAGCGTACGCACATTGGCCAGCGCCAGTTGCTCGCGGCGCAAACGGCGCTTGGCGCGGAACAACTCGCTGCCTTTGGAGAACAGAATGGTCCAGGTGACGATAGACGCCAGCACCAGGCCGATCATCACTATCTTCACGACGATGTCCGCGTGCTGGTACATGCCCCAAACGGACAGATCCATGCCGCGCGTTTCCGGTGGCTGAAGGGTCGGCGCCGGATTGAGCGGGGTCAGGCTTTCAGGCGCTGAAGCGGAAGGCGCGGCGACCGGAGCAACGCTCTCGGTCACGGCGGGGTTTGCCGCCGGTGCAGCCTGTGCGCTGCCGGCCAGCCCAACCACCAATACCATTGAAGCGATCAGACCACGGCCTAACGCCTTGCCCCATTGCGCCCGGTCTTGGCCGAACGCTCCTTGATTTAAATGCTTGCCAGCCGTTTTCACGCTGTGCCTCCACCCGTTACCGATCAAAATTGAGGAATAATTCAGCGTGTGATCATATCAAACCAATCAGGGATTGATAGTAGTTCTCATTATTATTTACCAATTGACATCCTCCCCGCCCTGAAGGACGGGGTTTTACGGCGCACCTGATAATCGGCAATATTTAAGATCTCGCGGCGTCGGAGCCGCAACATTCACCCATTCGCTGCCGGTCAGGCCCTTGACTCCCCTTTTAACGGGTTTTTCGTTACTTTTCGCCCACAGAGATGCAACAAACGCGCGCCGACAGCATTTTTGCCTGTGGGCTGTCCGTTTGCCGATATGCGAGCGAGTTAAACGCCGTCACGCAGAATGATGGCGTGCCAGAACGCGCTCCGGCAGAGGATTATGGCCGTTTCTATATCTGGAAGTTAAAACGTCTGGATGGCTATTATATGTCATGTTAACCTAAGGGCTATCGCAAAAACGCCAGTGAAAAGCCAGTAAAAGTGAGCCCATTCCTATGACGTCAAAAAATATCGAAACCACGCTGATCGCCGCCGGGCGCAGCAAACGCTATACCCAGGGCTCCGTCAATCCCGTCACCCAGCGCGCTTCCTCACTGGTATTTGACTCCGTTGCGGCCAAGAAACACGCCACCGCCCAACGTGCCCACGGCGAACTGTTTTATGGCCGCCGCGGCACCCTGACCCACTTCGCGTTTCAGGATGCGATGGTCGAGCTGGAAGGTGGTGCGGGCTGCGTGCTTTATCCGTGCGGCGCGGCGGCGGTATCCAACGCCATTTTATCCTTTGTCGGCGCCGGCGATCACGTGCTGATGACCGGTTCGGTCTATGAGCCGACACAGGATTTTTGCAGCCATATTCTTAGCCGCATGAACGTGACGACCACCTATTTCGACCCGCTGATCGGCGCCGATATCGCCGGGCTGATTCAGCCCAATACCCGCGTGGTGTTTCTTGAATCCCCCGGTTCCATCACCATGGAAATTCAGGATATCCCGGCGATGGTGCAGGCCATCCGCGCCGTAGCGCCGGAAATAGTGATCATGATCGACAACACCTGGGCGGCCGGCGTGCTGTTCAAGGCGCTGGATTTTGATATCGATATTTCGATTCAGGCCGGCACCAAATACATTATCGGGCACTCCGATTACATGCTCGGTACCGCCGTGGCCAACGAACGCTGTTGGGATCAACTGCGCGAATATTCTTACCTGATGGGCCAGATGGTGGACGCCGATACCGCCTATATGGCAAGCCGCGGCTTGCGCACGCTGGGCATACGCCTGAAGCAGCACGAGCGGAGCAGTATCGAAGTCGCCAACTGGCTGGCAGAACGGCCGGAGGTGGCGGTAATCAATCACCCCGCACTGCCCGGCTGCAAAGGCCATGAGTTCTACCGCCGCGATTTCAGCGGCTGCAACGGCCTGTTCTCTTTCGTGCTGAAACAACGGCTCAGCGACAAGCAACTGGCCGACTATCTGGATAACTTCAGCCATTTCAGCATGGCCTATTCCTGGGGAGGCTACGAGTCGCTGATCCTGGCCAACCAACCGGAAGAGCTGGAGGCGATCCGTCCGGCGGGCGGCGTTGATTTTTCCGGTACGCTGGTGCGCCTCCATATCGGCCTGGAGAACGTGCAGGATCTGATCGCCGACCTAGCAAAAGGGTTCGAGCGTATCGCCAACGCACGCTGATCCGCAGCCCGTTGCGCTGCCAATTTTATTCTGCTTCGTTTAATGTGTGCTTAAGCTATTAGCAGTACACTAAGCGGGTAATGGTCAGATACGGTCAACACCGCCTCCTGGAGAAGGGGGCCCCGGGCGCAACCGGCATGCAACAGGACTTAAAATGGATGTATTACGAGAGATTGTTCATGCGCTTTGGCAGCAGGACTTCATTGCCCTTGCCGATCCAAGCGTAATTTGGGTGGTTTATGCCGTACTTTTCACCACTTTGTTCCTTGAAAATGGATTACTGCCAGCCTCCTTCCTGCCCGGCGACAGCCTGCTGCTGTTATCCGGTGCATTGATCGCCAAAGGCGTGATGGCTTTTATCCCCACGCTGATTATTCTGACCCTCGCCGCCAGCCTCGGCTGCTGGCTCAGCTACTTGCAGGGCCGCTGGTTGGGGCATACCAGCCTGGTGAAAGGCTGGCTGCTGCAACTGCCCGCCCAGTATCACCAACGTGCGCACAACCTGTTTAGCCGTCACGGCCTGATGGCCCTGATGATCGGCCGCTTCCTCGGCTTCGTTCGCACCCTGTTGCCAACCATAGCCGGCATCTCTGGGCTGAACAGCGCGCGTTTTCATCTGTTTAACTGGTTAAGCGCGGCAGTTTGGGTCGGCACTCTGGTCAGCCTCGGCTACGCTTTCAGCCAGATCCCACTGGTGAAACGCTACGAAAGCCAGGTGATGACCGGGCTGATGATCCTGCCGCTGCTGCTGCTGTTGGTGGGCTTACTGGGCGCCATGCTGGTTATCTGGCGCAAAAAACGCGCCTCCGCCTAACCGACAGGCTTCGCTTCAATCAACTCCATATTGGCGGGCAACTTGCTCGCCAACCGATCCACCGCCAGCCGCACCTTCAACGGCAAATGCGGCGTCTGCGGCCACACCGCATGAGCGTCGAAAAACAGCCCCGGCCGATCTCGCATTATCCGCACCAGTTCACCTTTAATCAGTTGCCCGCGCACCAGCCAACACGGCAGCCAGGCAATGCCGAACCCGGCAACAGCCGCATCCGCTATCGCCTGCAGGTCATCCATCTGCAGACGGGTACCCGGCATCATCTCCCGCGTCACGCCGTCCGCTTCGGGGATCAACCAGTTGCGCACCATGCCGGCACGCACATAAGCCACCGCGTCGTGGTGCGCCAGTTGTTCAATGTTCTGCGGTTCACCGCGGCGCTGCAAGTAAGCCGGCGCGGCGCAAAGCGCCATGCGATGGTTACCGAGTCGCCGTGCCACCAGTTCGCTGCTGTTGCCCAACTCACCGTTGCGGATTGCCAGATCAAAACCGTCCTCAATCAAATCCACGACGCGATCGTTAAATGACAGCTCCAGCTCCAACCCAGGGTGTTCGCGCGCCAGTTCGGTCAGCAGCGGCGCGATGCAGATGCGGCCAAACAGCACCGGCATAGTTACCCTTAGCTTGCCGCTGACCTCTCGTTTGCCCGATTCCAGCAGCGTTTCCGCCGTGCGGATCTCCTCCAGCGCCCGCAGGCAGCGTTCGTAGAACAGCGCCCCGTCGTCGGTCAGGCTCAGGCTGCGAGTCGTGCGGTGGAACAGGCGCACGCCAAGCCGCTGTTCCAGTCTGGCGATGGTCTTCCCCACCGCCGAGCGCGAAAGATGCAGCCGGCTGGCAGCCAGCGCAAAGCTCCCCGCTCCCACGGCGGTGACAAATACCGAAATGCCGTTCAACCGATCGGTCATGGTTTGTATCTCTGAAGGAAACAATCAAAGGAAATCTTATCGCCACTGGCGAATATCAATCAACGATAATATTGACAGGTCTACTTATTACCGACTTTGGAGTGAATCATGACTGACACAATGCAACGCTGGACAATGGCCACCCTGGGGCGTGAACACCTGCAACTGACCGAAAGCGCCATCCCGCAGCCGGGGCCGCACGAGATCAGGGTGAAAGTGAAAGCGGTGGCGCTCAACTACCGCGACAAGATGGTGATTGAAACCGGTATGGGGATGACGTTGCCGCAGCCCTTTACCCCCGCCTCCGACATGGCCGGCGAAGTGGATGCCATCGGTGCCGACGTCAGCCGCTTCCAACCCGGCGATCGAGTGATCTCCACCTTCAGCCCAGGCTGGATCGACGGTCGACAGAAGCCGCACGGCGACGCGCGTACACCGCCCTACCGCGCCCTTGGCGGTTTCTATCAGGGTATGCTGGCGGAATACGTGGTGGTGCACGAAGACTGGCTGGCCGCAGCACCCTCCTCGCTGGACGACGTACAGGCCAGCACCCTGCCGTGCGCCGGGTTGACCGCCTGGTTCGCGCTGGTGGAACAAGGCCGCCTGCACGCCGGCGAATCGGTGTTGGTGCAAGGCACCGGCGGCGTGGCGCTGTTCGCGCTACAGATAGCCAAGGCACACGGCGCGGAGGTATACATCACCTCCGCCAGCGATGAAAAACTGGCGCGTGCCAAAGCGCTGGGTGCCGATCACGGCATTAACCGCCTGAACGGCGACTGGGTGGACGCCGTGTATGAACTGACGCAAGACCAGGGTATCGATCACGTGATTGACACCGTTGGCGGCCCCAACCTCGGCAATTCGGTCCGTGCCGTGGCGGTTCACGGGCGCATCTCGGTGATCGGCGCCCTCGAAGGCTTCGAAGTCTCTGCCCCTGCCGGCCCGCTGCTGATGAAATCGCCGGTGATTCAAGGGATTGGCGTCGGCCATCGCCGCGCGCTGGAAGATCTGGTGCGCGCCGTGGACACCCTCGGGCTGCAGCCGGTGATCGACCGGGTTTACCGCTTCGACCAACTGCCGCAGGCGCTCGATCATCTCGACCGCGGGGCCTTCGGCAAGATCGTGCTGATCCCTTGAGGCACTGCCCGGCGGCAGGCAGCCGACGTTAACCGAGTGGGCTGTCGCGCAGCCGGGCAATTTCATCGCTCGGCGTCACGCCAAAGAAGCGTTTGAATTCGCGGCTGAACTGCGAGGCGCTCTCGTAGCCGACGCGGATCGCCGCGGTGCTGGCCTTCAGGCCGTCGTGCACCATCAATAAACGCGCCTTGTGCAGCCGATACGATTTCACATACTGTAGCGGCGAGGTGTTGGTCACTGCCTTGAAGTTATGGTGAAACGCCGAGATGCTCATATTCACTTCGCCCGCCAGCTGCTCCACGTTGAGGCCTTCCGCATACTGATTCTCAATACGCCGCAGCGCCTTGGCGATCTGGCTAAAATGCGTATGGCGGTTGACCAACTCCTGCAACGATGCCCCACAGGAGCCGCGCAGCACGTGATAGAGGATTTCACGCACGATCTGCGGCCCCAGCACCCGGGCGTCCAGCGGTTTGGCCATCACGTCCAGCAGGCGCTCGGTGGCGCACAGCATCTCTTCCGACAGCGCGGCCAGATTCACCCCGCTGCTTTCCCGGCGCGGCTGCATCAGATAGTCGTCATCGCCGATATCGATCAGCAGGTCCTGCAGCATCTGGGTATCGATATTGACCGCCAACCCTACCAACGGCTGCTCCGGGCTGGCGAAGGTTTCGCACTCGAACGGCAGCGGCACCGACATCAGCAGATAGTTGCGCGGATCGTACTGGAACACCTTATTGCCGCAATAACCGACCTTGTGCCCCTGAAAAACGATCACCACCCCCGGTTCATACATCACCGGTTGACGCGGGCTGTAGCGATCAACGTACAGGATCTTGACCCGCGGCACCGGCGACGGCGTATAGCCGTTACCCTCGGCAAAGCGCGCGGCCTGGCGCGCCATGCGGCAGCGCAGCTCATCAATTTCCATCACTGAAATACCCTCTTACACTCAGAACAATTCGGCATAAATAATAGTGTAAAACTCTATTTTTCTACAACGCTTTGTAGGAATAGGCAAGACTTGCACAGGAATGTGCATTGTGCTGCGAGGCTAAGTTACTGACAATACGCATCAGATATTTTTGCGCCGCCGGCGCTTGCCTCATGCAGAAGAGAAATTACCCCATGCAAAACTTTATTCTCCATACCCCAACCAAAATCCTGTTCGGCCAGGATCAAATTGCCGGCCTGGCACAGCAGATCCCTGCGGACGCACGCATCCTGATCACCTACGGTGGCGGCAGCGTGAAGAAAAACGGTGTGCTGGATCAGGTTTATGCCGCACTGGCCGGCCGTAACGTGCTGGAGTTCTCCGGCATCGAGCCTAACCCAACCTACGAAACGCTGATGAAAGCGGTCGACGTCGTACGTGCGGAAAACATCGATTTCCTGCTGGCGGTCGGCGGCGGTTCCGTGGTTGACGGCACCAAGTTCATTGCCGCCGCAGCGCATTATCAGGCGGACAGCGATCCGTGGCACATCCTGAAAACCGTCGGCAGCCAGATCACCGGTGCGGTGCCTATGGGTTGCGTGCTGACGCTGCCGGCTACCGGTTCTGAATCCAACAGCGGTGCGGTGATCACCCGCAAAAGCAGCGGCGACAAGCAACACTTCTTCTCGCCGCACGTACAGCCGCTGTTCGCGGTGTTGGATCCGGTAGTGACCTACTCGCTGCCGCCGCGCCAGATCGCCAACGGCGTGGTAGATGCCTTTGTACACACCCTTGAGCAATACCTGACCTACCCGGTCAACGCCAAAGTGCAGGACCGTTTTGCCGAAGGCCTGCTGCTGACGCTGCTGGAAGACGGTCCGCGCGCGCTCGCCGAGCCGGAAAACTACGGAGTGCGCGCTAACGTGATGTGGAGCGCCACCATGGCGTTGAACGGCCTGATCGGCGCCGGTGTGCCGCAGGACTGGGCGACCCACATGCTGGGCCACGAGCTGACTGCAATGCACGATCTGGACCACGCACAGACGCTGGCGATCGTTCTGCCGGCCCTGTTGACCGAGAAAAAAGCGCAGAAGCGCGAAAAACTGCTGCAATACGCTGAACGCGTTTGGGGCCTGCGCGACGGCAGCGAAGACAGCCGTATCGATGGCGCCATCGCTGCCACCCGCGCTTTCTTCGAGCAAATGGGCGTACCGACCCGTATGGCGGATTACCAGCTCGACGGCAGCTCAATCCCGGCGCTGCTCGACAAGCTGCATCAGCACGGCATGACCGCACTGGGCGAACACCAGGACATCACCCTGGAAGTCAGCCAACGCATTTATGAAGCGGCGCGTTAATCGCAAACCGGCGATTTCCTGCTAGGCTTTAGTTTCTATTTACCGTTTCTGCACCCTGCGCCCGACCGATCACCGGGCGCAGTTCAGCGCTTTCTCTGCGCTGCCGATCGCATCGCATGACCTCGTCTCGTTAATCTAATGGGAGAAAAACATGACCTGTACCAGACCGTGCCGCAACCGCTGAAATTTGGTTAGCAAACTCAGCAACACCCCGGTTTGCCAACTAGAATTTATTTATAGCCGTTTTCCGGCGCATGCTGTGCCGGGCAATCAGTTCACAAGGAGACGCGCATGACAACGCAACAACCCATCATCAAACTCCACGATGGCAATCTGATGCCGCAGTTGGGTCTCGGCGTTTGGCAGGCGAGTATTTCAGAGACCACCAATGCAGTGACCAAAGCGCTGGAAATTGGTTATCGCTCGATTGATACCGCTGCGATCTACAAGAACGAGGAAGGGGTCGGCGCCGCGCTGCAATCTGCCTCGGTGCCGCGCGAGCAGCTGTTCATTACCACCAAACTGTGGAACGACGATCAGGGCGATCCGCAGGCCGCGCTGGAAACCAGCCTGGAAAAGCTCAAACTGGACTATGTCGATCTGTATCTGATCCACTGGCCAAAACCGCAGCAGGATCAGTACGTCGACGCCTGGCGCGGGCTGATCAAGCTGCGCGAGCAGGGGCTGATCAAGAGCATCGGCGTGTGCAACTTCCACATTCCGCACCTGCAGCGTCTGCTGGATGAAACCAGCATCGCACCGGTAATCAATCAGATCGAGCTGCACCCGCTGCTGCAACAGCGTCAGCTGCGCGCCTGGAATGCCACCCATCATATCGCCACCGAGTCCTGGAGCCCGCTGGCACAGGGTGGCGAAGGGGTATTTGACCAGCAGGTGATCAAACACCTGGCGGACAAATACGAGAAGACACCGGCGCAGATCGTGGTGCGCTGGCACCTGGACAGCGGCCTGATCGTGATCCCGAAATCGGTCACGCCGTCGCGCATCCGTGAAAACTTCGAGGTATTTGATTTTAAACTGGATAAAGACGAACTGAGCGAGATAGCCAAACTGGATATCGGCAATCGCCTGGGGCCGGATCCCGAGTCGCTGTAATGTTCCCGGCCCTCTCCCCAACGAGAGGGCCATTTTATTTCCCCGCTATAGCTGCTCGCCGTTGGTGGCGATCACCCGCTGATACCAGCCAAAGCTCTGCTTCTTCTTGCGCGCCAGATTGTCGTTATGATCGACATAGACGAAACCGTATTGCTTCTGATAGCCGTTGAGCCAGGAAAGCAGATCGATAAACGACCAGGGGTAATAGCCGCGCACGTCGGCACCCTGTTCGATCGCCGCGCCGATCGCCTGAATATGATCGCGCAGATAATCAATGCGCGGTTGATCGCGCACCTCGCCGTCGACAATCGGATCCTTGGCCCCCAGCCCGTTCTCGGTGATGTAGAGGGGAATATTGCCGTAGCGTTTGACGATGCGGCCAATGGCGTCGGTCAGCCCTTGCGGGTAAACCTCCCAATCCCAATCGGTGTAAACGCCGTTCGGGTTGCGTACCTGTTTAAAAAGCCCCTTAAAGCCCAGTTCGCGCCCACTGCCCTTCTGGCCGCTGGTGTTGATGGCATAGCCGTCCACGTCGTCGTTATGCGCCACCATCTCACGCTTGTAGTAATTCAGGCCGATAAAATCGACGATGTTCTGCTTCAGAAGCTCCTCATCACCCGGCGCGAAATACGGCACGCCAAACGCCTGCTGCGCCATCGCCAGCAGCTCTGCCGGGTATTCTCCCTTCAGCACCGGATCGTACAGCCAGTGGGTGAAGATCCCTTCGGCAATCTCGCAGGCGCGCCGATCCTGCGGCGAGTCGCTGATCGGATCGTTAGGTTGCAATACGTTGACGAAGCCGATCTGCCCGTCGATCCCCATTTCGCGGAAGCTTTTCACCGCCCGCGCATTGGCCAGAAACACGTGGTGGCAGGCCTGAATGCCCTTTTTCGGATCGGTCAGCCTGGGTGGATGTGCGCCGGTAATGTAGCCCATGCCGATAAACACAATGGTTTCGTTGAAGGTTGACCACAGCTCGACGCGATCGCCAAAGCGCTGATAGCACAGGCGGGCGTATTCATCGAAGGCGTCGACGATCTCACGCGATTCCCAGCCGCCGAACTGTTCCTGCAAAGCCTGCGGCAGATCCCAGTGATAAAGGGTGATCATAGGTTTGATATTGTGCTTCAGCAGTTCGTCGATAAGTTCGCTGTAGAAGCGGATCCCGGCCTCGTTCACCTCTCCCCGCCCCTGCGGCAGCAGCCGCGGCCAGGAGATCGAAAATCTATAGGTTTGCATGCCCAGCTCGGCCATCAGCGCCACGTCTTCCCGGAAGCGATGATAGTGATCGACCGCCACGTCGCCGTTGGTGCCCTGATAGGTAGTACCGGGCAGATGGGAAAACAGATCCCAGTTGGACAAGCCCTTGCCGTCGGCATCATGGCCGCCCTCAACCTGATAAGACGCGGTCGCCGCGCCCCAGAGGAAATCCTTTGGAAATACGCTCATGCGTTTTGCACTCCGTTCTGTTCCAGCAATCGATAAATTCTGACCAGCTCTTCCACCAGATCGCGCGCCAGCATGGCGTTCATGATGTGGTCCTGCGCGTGTACCATAATCAGGTTGACCGGCAGCTTGCCTTCCCCCTCGTCAAAGCCGATCAGCTCAGTCTGGGTCGCGTGGGCGCGCTTCGCCGCCAGCTGCGATTCCGCCAGCAGAATATCTACCTGATCCCACTGGTATTTACGTGCCGCATACAGCGCCTGCATGGCGCAGCTGCGCGCCTCGCCGGCATTGATGATCAGCTCCATTACCGCCGTTTCCATGTCGATCATTCGGTCACTCCTTGCGTTTGTTCAATCGGATCCGCGTCACTCACTTCCTGATCCAGCAGTTGCTGTTCATAGACTTTAAAAAACGGGTAGTAGATCAACGCCGATACCGCCGCCAGCACCATCACCAGCAGCGCTGCGCGGAAGTCCCAGCCGGTGGCCCAGGCTGCGCCAATCGGCGCCGGTGCGGTCCAGGGCACCACCGAGATCACCCGGCCGATCAGATCCAGCTTCACCGCCGCATAAGCGATGATCGAATTGACGATCGGCGCGGTGATAAACGGGATAAAGAAGGTGGGATTCATCACGATCGGCGTGCCGAAGATCACCGGTTCGTTGATGTTGAAACAGCTCGGCACCAGGCTCAGCTTGCCGATCGACCGCAGGTGTGCCGAACGGCTGCGCAGATAAAGCAGCACCAGCCCAAAGGTGGCTCCGGAGCCGCCAATCACGATAAAGAAGGTCCAGAAGGCTTCCATAAAAATGTGCGGCAGCGGTTGACCGGCCGCGAGCATATCCTGGTTAATGCCCAGATTGGTCAGCCAGAACGCCTGCAGCATGCCGGAGACAATCACCGCGCCGTGAATCCCGGCAAACCACAGCAGATGGCCGATCAATACCGCCAGCAGGATCGCCGGCAACGAGTCGGCGGCGGAAATCAGCGGCTGGAACAGCGCCATGATCGCCTGCGGCAACAGCAGGCCAAACTGGTGTTGCACCAGCAGGCTGAGCGGATACAGCGTAATCACCACCGCCAGGATCGGGATCAGCAGATCGAACGACTGCTTGATTTTGGCCGGCACCTGCTCCGGCAGCGAGATACCGATATTGCGCACTTTAAGGAAACGGATCAGCTCGGTGGTGTAGATCGCCACCAGAATGGCGGTGAAGATCCCCACGCCGCCCAACGCGGCGGTCGGCAACATCTTCTCGGTCTGCGGCGCAGCGACCAGTAAAAAAGACATCAGCGCCAGCATCGCCGCCATAAAGGGATCGAGCTTATAACTTTGCGCCAGATTGTAGGCGATGGCGGCGGTAATATAGATCGACATAATGCCCATCGTCATATTAAACGGGGTAAGAATGGCGACCTGATGTTTTTCCGCCGCACCCAGCCACCATTGGGCTATTCCCCAACTGCTGTCGGCGGCAAAAGGCGGATAGGCGAAGACCAGTAAAAATGAGCCGACGATCATGAACGGCATGGCGGAAATAAAACCGTCGCGGATCGCCATAATATGGCGCTGGGTCGATAATTTACCGGCAATCGGGCTGATGCGGTTTTCGATGAAATTGAATGCAGCCTGGCTGATACTCATGGTTCAACCCTCGGGACGTTTGGTGAGCAATGGGGTAAAAAGCGGCTCAATCCTGGCCGGAGAGCCAGGGATAACAGAGGTGGCACGGCCCTGGTTCTCTCGGTGTTATGCGATCATCGCCAAGGCTTCGGCCAGAATTTTATCGCCGCGCATCATGCCGTAATCCATGCTGTTAATAACCGCAATCGGCTTATTTTCCCGATCGGCGATCTTTTTAAAATCGGCCAGCTTATATTTGATTTGTGGCCCCAGCAGGCAGCATTGGTAATTAGCCAGCGTAGATTCGAATTCCTCTATACCTACGGCAATAATATCCACCTCAATTCCCTGCTGTTCGGCAGACTTTTTCATTTTACTCACCACCATGCTGGTCGACATGCCGGCAGCACAGCAAAGAAATATCTTTTTCATCCGATCTCCTGAAGCTAATTGCGTACAAATGATTCAGTTGAGAAATGAGTATGGTGGAAAATATGAAAAAACAGCAACCGGTTTCAGTAACCGGTTTCATCATTTAATCGGGTTATGTGAGGAAGATCCAGAATTGCCGCCGGCGATAAATTCATCATCATGGAGTACAGGAAAACAGCCATTTTTTTGCTAAAGATCTTTTACCCGGCTGACGCTATCATGACGCACCTGAGGTTACCCCCCACTCAACTAAAGCACGGAGCACCATGAAATTTTCTCTACGGCAGTGGTCACGCTTGGGCATCGTTTGCGCGATGCTGGTATTGGCAGGCTGCGCCGGCAAAAAGCACCGCGTCAGTTACAATCCTCACGCCTACGACGACGCGATCGAAGATGCTGCCGATAAATACGGCGTCGACCAAAAACTGATCGCCGCAATGATTAAGGTAGAATCCGGCTTTAACCCAGAGGCGGTGAGTAAGTCCAATGCCATCGGTTTAATGCAGTTGAAAGCCGACACCGCCGGCTGCGACGCCTATCGCTACAAAGGGAAACGCGGCTGCCCGGACGAAGACGATCTACTGGATCCCGATACCAACATCGATCTCGGCGCTGCCTATCTGGCCGTGTTGCAAAAACAGCAGCTTAGAGGGATCTACGATCCAGTGACTCTGCGTTACGCCACCATTATCGCCTACGTCAACGGCACAGGCGCGCTGTTGCGGACCTTTTCCAGCAACCGCGAGCAAGCCATCACGATGATTAATACGCTGTCGCCGGAAGCCTTTAACTGGCATGTGCGCAAATATCATCCCGCTCCGCAGGCACCGCGCCATTTGATGAAGGTGGAAGCGGCCTACGAACAATTGTGATTTTCAAAAGCAAAAAAGGAGAACCCTGGGGTTCTCCTTTCGTTTAAGCACCTGACTCAGCCGTTACGGCTTGCCGTTGCGGATAGGCTTGCGCGGCGGCTTGTTCGACGGCGTGCGCTGCCGGGTAATGTCGGTATGCTTGGTCAGCGCCGGGCGGGTATGACGCTGCAGGCGCTTCGCTTCGCGCTGCTCGTCGATGCTTGGCGCCGGTACCAGACACTCTCGGCGGCTGCCGATCAGGTGCTTCATGCCCATTTCTTCCAGCGCGGTGCGGATCATCGCCCAGTTAGCCGGGTCATGATAGCGCAACAGCGCCTTGTGCAGACGGCGCTGACGATCGCCGCGCGGCACTACCACGTCTTCCGACTTATACCCTACCTTGCTCAACGGGTTCTTGCCGGTGTAATACATAGTGGTGGAGTTGGCCATCGGTGAAGGATAGAAGTTCTGTACCTGATCGAGGCGGAAACGGTTTTTCTTCAACCACAGCGCCAGATTCACCATGTCCTCATCACGAGTACCCGGATGCGAAGAGATAAAATACGGGATCAGATACTGCTCTTTGCCCGCCAACTTCGAATAATGGTCGAACAGCTGTTTGAACCGATCGTAGCTGCCCATGCCCGGCTTCATCATTTTCGACAGCGGCCCTTCCTCGGTGTGTTCCGGGGCGATCTTCAGATAGCCGCCGACGTGGTGGGTTGCCAGTTCTTTGATGTAGCGCGGATCTTCCACCGCCAGATCATAACGGACACCGGAAGCGATCAGGATCTTCTTGACGCCCTCCAGCGAACGCGCGCGGCGATACAGGTTGATGGTCGGCTCGTGGTTGGTGTCCATGTAGGTGCAGATTTCCGGATAGACGCACGAGGCGCGACGGCAGGTCTGCTCAGCGCGCGGGTTGGTGCAGCGCAGCATGTACATGTTGGCGGTCGGGCCACCCAGATCGGAGATCACGCCGGTAAAGCCCGGCACCTTGTCGCGGATCTCTTCGATTTCACGAATGATCGAATCTTCCGAACGGCTCTGGATGATACGCCCTTCATGCTCGGTGATCGAACAGAACGAACAACCGCCGTAGCAACCGCGCATGATATTGACCGAGAAGCGGATCATGTCGTAGGCCGGAATGGTTTCCTTGCCGTAGGACGGATGCGGAATACGCTGGTATGGCAGGGCAAACACGCTGTCCATTTCCGGCGTGGTCAGCGGGATTGCCGGCGGGTTGATCCACACATAACGGTCGCCATGCGATTGCATCAGCGCACGGGCGCAGCCTGGGTTGGTTTCATGGTGCAGAATTCGCGAAGTGTGCGCATACAGCACTTTGTCGGCCTTCACTTTTTCGAAGGACGGCAGCAGCACGTAGGTTTTTTCCCACGGCTTTGGCTTGGCGGCGCGCACGGTGACCGGCTTGGCTTCCGGCTCGGGCGTACCGCCGTCGGCGCACGGCAGATCCTCGCCGTAAGGGTTGGGGATAGGCTCAATGCGGCCCGGTTTGTCCAGACGGGTGGAATCCACGCCGGTCCAGCCCGGCAGCGCGCCTTTACGCATCACCGCCGTGTTGCGGATATCGTGGATCTCGCTGATTTTTTCACCGGCGGCCAGGCGGTGCGCCACTTCCACCAGCGGACGCTCGCCGTTGCCGTAGATCAGCATATCGGCTTTGGAATCCACCAGCACCGAACGGCGCACGGTATCCGACCAGTAATCGTAATGCGCGATGCGACGCAGGCTGGCTTCGATGCCACCCAGTACGATCGGCACGTCTTTATAGGCTTCTTTGCAGCGCTGGCTGTACACCAGTGTTGCGCGATCCGGGCGTTTGCCGCCCACGTTGCCGGCGGTATAGGCATCGTCGTGGCGTAGTTTGCGATCGGCGGTATAACGGTTGATCATCGAATCCATGTTGCCGGCGGTGATGCCGAAGAACAGGTTCGGCTTGCCCAGGCGCATGAAATCTTCTTTATTGCTCCAGTCCGGCTGCGCAATAATGCCCACGCGGAAGCCCTGCGCTTCCAGCATGCGGCCGATGATCGCCATGCCAAAACTCGGGTGATCGACATAGGCGTCACCACTGATAATGATCACATCGCAGCTGTCCCAGCCCAGTTGATCCATCTCTTCGCGCGACATCGGTAAAAACGGCGCGGTGCCATAACATTCGGCCCAATAAGGCTTATAGGAAAACAATTCACGGTCGGGTTGGATCAGGCTGGTCGTGCTCATTCTGGTGCTCTTTCACAGGTTAATTAATCGCCGGGCGGCGATTATACGCACTAGTGACAAAAAGAGCATGGTTATTTCACACATTAGTCACATCGCCAACCCGCTTGCCCCTCGACTCCGGGCGTTTGCGACGTCATCATAGCCTATCTGTCCGGCCCGATGGCCGGCAGCGGAGGACAAAATGAATGAGCTTTTAGCAGTAAAACCGGTTCTGGTGCTGGGTAGCGCAATCGGAGAAATCGATCTGGGGCAACAGCGGCAGATCGGCGGCAGTGCATTTAACGTGGCCCGCGCACTAAGCCGCCTGCAGGCGCCGGTGGTCAATGGCATGCCGGTAGGCAATGGCGAATGGGGCGCGATGATTGAAACCGCCATGAATGAACTCGGTCTGCCGGTGCTGCTGCGCCACGGCCAAAGGGATAACGGCCAGCGTCTTACGCAACTGGAGCCCTGCGGCAAGCGCACCTTTGTCAGGATACCGGGGTGCGAAACGCAGTGGAACAAGGCTCAGCTCGCCACACTGCCGTTGACGCAGGAAACGCTGATCTACATCCATGGCGACGAACTGACGGGCGAGAGCGGTGAAGCGCTGCGCGACTGGCTGACACGGCTGCCGTTCGACCAATGGCGCCTGATCGATCCCGGCTCGCGGGTTGGCCTGCTGGATGCGGATTTCTTCGCCATGCTCAGCGACAGCGACACGGTACTGACGCTCAATCGCAACGAGGCAACAACGCTGTGCGGCGAAGGCGACGTGTTCACCGCCGCACAACGTTTTGCCGCCGCGCACAATATTACGCTGATATGCCGGCTGGAGGGGGAAGGCGCATGGATTTGCGATGGCCGTAATCCGCCGCTGAACGTTGCCGCATCTCAGGCCCAGGTTGTGGATACTCTCGGTGCCGACGACGCCCACTGCGCCGGTCTGTTGGCCGGTATCTCCGCCGGTTGGCCACTGCCGCAGGCAGTCAGCCTGGCCAACCGCGTGGCCGCCTGCGTAGTGGCAAGCCAGGGTGCAGCAAGCGCACCGAACTGGCAACAGCTGCAACAACGCTTTCCCGAAAGCTGAAGCACAATGGGCGCACCTCTGCGCCCATTGCCTTGATCTAATGAGCGCGCTCTACCGGCCCGGTCTGCTCCTCCGGCCGGTGCCGATAATGGAAGGTCAGTGCGAAGACCACGCCCAGCACCAGCGTATACAGCGCGAAAACCAGCCAGATGCTCTGCCAGTCTTTTATGCCGTTGCGGGTAAAGAAATCCACCACCTCGCCGCTGGCGATCGCCCCCAGATAAGCGCCCAAACCATTCACCATCGTCATGAACAGCCCCTGCGCGCTGGCGCGGATGCGGTGATCGGCCTCTTTCTCTACGAAGATCGCGCCGGAAATATTGAAGAAATCAAAGGCGCAGCCATAAACGATCATCGAAAGCAGCAGCAGCACGAAGCCAAAACCGACCGGGGTACCGTAGGCCAGGAACAGGAAGCGCAGCGTCCAGGCCGCCATGCTGATCAACATCACCTGTTTAATGCCGTATCTGCGCAGGAAAAACGGAATGGTGAGGATGAAAAACACCTCAGAAATTTGCGACAGCGACAACAGCACCGCCGGGTATCTGACGCTGAAGCTGTCCTGGTACAGCGGATTTTGCGCGAAATCGTGCAGGAACGGGTTACCGAAGGTGTTGGTCACTTGCAGCGCCGCGCCCAGCAGCATGGCAAACAGGAAAAACAGCGCCATGCGTCGTTGGCGAAATAAGACCAGCGCGTCCAGCCCCAGAACGCTGAACCAGCTTTTTGATTTTTCCACTTTGCTGGTCGGGCAATTAGGCAGCGTCAGCGCATAGCCGGCCAGCAGCAGCGACACCCCGGAAGCCAGATACAGTTGCATATTGCTGAGTTCAATTTTGCTGAAACCGATCAGCCACATCGCCACAATAAACCCCAGAGTGCCGTACACCCGCACCGGCGGGAAATCCTTCACCGTGTCGTAACCGTGTTTCTCCAGACAAAAATAGGCGATGGCGTTGGACAGCGAAATGGTCGGCATATACATCATGGCATTGAACAGCATGACCCAGAACATCATCATCGGCTGCTCAACCTGGGCGGCACAGTACAGCGCGATCGCACCGAACAGATGACACAGCGCATACAGATAGTTAGCCTTGACCCAGCGATCGGCAATGATGCCCGCCAGACCCGGCATAATCAACGCCGCTATGCCCTTGGCGCTGTACACCATACCCACCTGCATACCGCTGAAATGCAAGGTGTTAATCATGTAAGATCCCAGCGTGACCAGCCAGGCGCCCCAAATAAAAAACTGCAGAAAAACCATTACCTTCAGTCGCGTTTTTATTGCCATCACCATCACCTTATTATTTTGATTGAAACGATGATTCGCACGGCAAGGTCCCTGCGCCCTGCCGCGAGGTTTACAGCATCACAGCGTTTTGAAGAACTCACGGATCAGGCGCATAAAATCGTCGGCCGCCAGCGCGGCGCAGCTCAGGGTTTGTTCATGGGAGAGCGGCGTATCGGACAGCCCTTCGGCGTAGTTGGTCATCGCCGACACCACCAGCACCTTCAGGCCGCAGTGGCGCGCCGAGAGCACTTCCGGCACGATCGACATGCCGACCACATCGCACCCCAGCGTCTGCATCATGCGAATTTCCGCCGGGGTTTCGAAGTTAGGCCCGGTGTAGGCGGCAAATACCCCTTCGGCCAGCGGAATGCCCGCGCGCTCGGCTACCTGCGCCAGTTGGCCGCGCAGTTCGCGGTCATAGGCGTTGGCCAGGCTGAAGAAGCGTGGACCGAAACGCTCATCGTTGTCGCCAACCAACGGCGATTCAGGCATAAAGTTGATGTGATCGGTAAGTGCCACCAGGCTGCCCGGCGGCACCGACTGGCGCAACGAGCCGGCGGCGTTGGTTGCCAGCAAGAATTCGCAGCCCAGCAGTTTGAACGTGCGCACGGCGGTGGTCATCACCTGCATGCCGCGCCCTTCGTAGTAGTGCCCGCGGCCTTTCATGCACAGTACCGGCACGCCTTCCAGCCAGCCTGCGACCAGTTGCCCGGCGTGGCCCGCAACGCCGCTGACCGGGAACCCTGGCAGCTCAGCGTAGTCGATGATCAGGGTGTCGGTCATCACCTCCGCCAGCGCGCCCAGCCCGGAACCCAGTATCAGCGCGGCGCGCGGCTGGAAGCCCGGCAGGCGGCGGCGGATCGCTTCGGCACAGGAAAAAGCATCTTCTTGATTAAACATAGTATTCTCTTCTGTGGGTGGGTGAAATAATCCCCATAGTAGAGAGCGATGCGCGACGGCGACCAATACATTATTGGCAGCCGATTTATTCCGTTTACCTATAAATTGGTAGCACCAGGAGGCCATCATCAGCATAAAATCCCCCCAGCAACTGCCAGACCCCAGCCGGATTAACTTCCGCCTGCTGCACTATTTCCGCGTCGTGGCAGAGGAAATGAACTTCACCCAGGCGGCGCTACGGCTGAATATTTCGCAACCGCCGCTCAGCAAGCACATTAAAGAACTGGAGAGCCAACTCGGCGTCGCGCTGTTCAAGCGCACCACCCGTTCGATGTCGCTGACGCTGGCCGGCCGCACGCTGTTTCGCAACGTCGAGATGCTGTTGGATCAGGCCGGTCATGCGCTGAATCAGGTGCAACAGTTGGGCCGTGGCGAAGCCGGTCATATGGTGGTCGGTATGGTAGGCACCTCGGTGTGGGGCGGGTTGATCCCGGCGTTGAAGCGCTTTGCCGGGCAAACGGCCAACGTCACCTGGGCGTTGAACGAGCTGACGCCCAGCCAGCAGATCGCCGCGCTGCAAAAGCGTCATATCGATATTGGCGTCTGGCGAGAGGCCAGGGAACAGGCATTGCCGGGGTTGGCCTGCCAACTGTTGGCGCGGGAGAATATTGCGGTGGTGCTGCCGCTCGATCACCCGCTGGCACAGGCGGAGAGCCTGCCGCTCGCGGCACTGCAGCATGACAAATTCATGGTCCTGCCGCCGCACGAGGCCAGTCTGGGGCTGTATCTGCACAATCTGTGCCTGCAGCAAGGTTTCAAACCGGACATCGCCTATCAGGTCAATGAGCCGCAAACCCTGATGGCGCTGGTGGCCGAAGGTTATGGCATCACGCTGTTGCCGGACAGCTACGGCCGCATTCCGTGGCCAGGCGTGCGGTTCTGCCCGCTGCAGCAGGCGCCGTCAGCGGATTTGTACGCCATTTATCATGCCGAGAGCGCCACGCCGGTAGTGCAGGCGTTTCTGGACATGCTGCGTGCGGCCCCCTGACAGCGCCGCACAGGGCCGGCTTACAGCGCCGGCTGCACCATAAACTGACCTGCGGTACCGCGATCCGCCATCTCCAGCGTCTGGCTGTAGAACAGGAACGGGAAGTGCTCCGAGGTGGACTGATTGAAGTAAACCAGCAGCTCGACGTCGCCGTCGACCCATACGGTGTCCTTCCAGCCGCGATCTTCCGCCATTGGCTGCGCGCCATTGACGCGTTTCACCAGGAACTGCACACCCTGAATGTGGAACGCCTGCGGTGTATCCGCATGAATGTTCCAGCGCTCCCAGGTGCCCTGCTGTGTTTGCACGTCGATGCGGTTCATGTCCCAGATAGCGCCGTTGATCCCTGGCTGGCTGTCGCCCAGACGGAATTCGCGGGTGCGGCTGGCGCTGCCGTCCAGCAGTTGATCCGCCAGCAGGCGCATCGGCAGGTTATCGGTCACCAACGGCAACAGGCCGGTAGGCCGCAGCGTCAGCACCTGGGTGGAGACCAGAATGCTCGAAGGTTCAAACAGGCCGCGCAGGCGATCCATCATGCCCGCCGCTTCACCGGCGGTGATGGTGACCTCATCGCCTTTTGACATATCGACCAGCACTTCACGGCGTTCGCCCGGCGCCAGCGAAAGCTGCTGCACCGCCACCGGCGCAGGCAGGAAGCCCTGATCGCTGGCGACAACGTTGAACGGCCGGCCGTCGCTCAGTTGCAGCATGTAGCGGCGCGAGTTAGAGGCATTAAGCAGTCGCAGGCGCACCCAGCCGCGAGAAACCTCGACGTAAGGATTTTGCACGCCATTGACCAGCAGCGTGTCACCGACAAAACCGCCCTGCGACGGCGGATCGTATTCCGGCGTACCGAAATTATCCAACCGTTTGTCCTGAATGATCAGCGGGAAGTCGTCAACGCCGTAGTGGTTCGGCAGCGGCAGCGCTTTGCTGACCTCATCCTCAACCAGCCACAGCCCGGTCAGGCCATTGTAAATGTGCGGCGCCATGCGGTTCGGCGTGCTGGCGTGATACCAGCAGGTGGCCGCGCTCTGGCGAATAGGCAACACCGGCGACCAGTCGACGTTAGGCGACATCATACGCGGTGGGCCGCCCATCAGGGTGCCGGGCACCTGCAGGCCGCTGATGGTCATCGCCACCGGCTCCGGCAGACGGTTGCTGTAGATCAGCTTGACGTCGTCCCCGTTATAAACCCGCACCGTCGGCCCAAGATACATGCCGTTAATGCCCCACACCGACGCCTTGCGGTTATCCATAAACGCCCAATGGGCGCGCTGCAAGGTTAAAAACAGCGGCTGACCGCGGCGGGATTCCAGCAACGGAGGAATCGGTAATGGCGTCTGCGTTCCGCTCGCCTCAGCCCTCAGCGGCACGGCTCCCGCGCACAGCGCCAAGCCCGATGCCTGAATAAACTGACGTCGACTGAGTGACATATTTTCTCCATGAAAATCAATGACTAAACCATGTGCAAAGACCGGACCCCTGTTAATCAGATTAGCAGGAGCCCAGGCGTTAACGGCATCAAGCGCCGTTTAAAAGTTCATTCTTTGAAGCCGGTGGGAATATTATTTTCCGGCCGCATTGCGCTGAGCGACTTCTTCGTCCAGCTCGGCGATTTTCGCCAACATCAGCTCATGGCAATGGGCCGCCAGCTCACGCACATTTTCTCTGCCGTAATTGCTGATGTCGATCGGCTCCAGTATTTCTACGATCGCATGGCCATTATTCCAACGGTTAAGATTAATTTTACCGGTGGTGGTAGAAACGCAGATCGGCACAATCGGCACCCCAGCGGCGATTGCCGCGTGGAATGCACCGGTTTTAAACGGCATCAGCCCGCGCCCGCGGCTGCGGGTGCCTTCCGGAAACATCCAGATCGAGATATCTCTCTTCTTGAACTGTTCGGCTACCTGAGCAATGGTGCCATGCGCTTTGGCGCGGTTATCCCGATCAATCAGCAGATTACCGGTCAGCCAATACAGCGGGCCAAAAAAGGGAACCCACAACAGGCTTTTTTTGCCGACGGTCACGGTTCGCGGTTGCACGGCTTTGGCTGCCGTCACCATATCGTAGTTATTCTGGTGGTTAGCGATATAAATGCAGTTGCCGTTTTTGGCTGCATCGGTCGGTACGCGGACTTCTACTTTCAAACCGAATAACCCGGACAGACGGCCAAACAGATGGCCGAACGTCGCCACATGGCGGGGATCGCGGGGACGGAATAATAAACAGTAAATAGAACCGAAAATGCACACCAGAAGACAATACAGAGTGGCGAGCACGGCACGTAAAATTAATAACATAACAACCTCATTAGCACACTGCCGACGCAGCCTGAAGCGCTGCGCAGATCCCTTTACTCATTCTTTGATTGCAGAGTCCGAAAACCTCACCTGCATTTTTTTCTATTTTCCCGCCAGCCGACGATACGCACAATAATTTTATGCAGAGAAATGTTAACTATTTGAAAATAATTGCCGGTGGCGGGAAATAAAGCGGGCGCAGCATGCTGCGCCCGTTTGTTATGCCGTCGGCTTACTCTTCGCTGTCGCCCGCAGGCGCACGCGCCGGTGCATCGATCTCTACGCGATCGATACGCTGCAAGCCACGTGGCAATGAGGTGCCTTTACGGCCGCGCTCCGCACGGAATTTCTGCAAGTCTTCCGGACGCAGCGTCAGCTTGCGTTTACCCACATGCAAGGTCACGGAGGTTTGCGGTGGCAGCACGAACAACCATGTCAGCTTGTCTTCGCCGGAAGCGGCCTGCGCCGCCGGAATAGAAACAATCTTGTTGCCCTTGCCCTTCGACAACTGTGGCAGATCGGCAACCGGGAACAGCAACATGCGTCCGGCAGCAGTGATCGACAGCAACATGTCGTCGTCACCGTGGATCTCCATCGGCGCCAGCGCTTTGGCGTTGTCCGGCAGAGTGATCATCGCCTTACCGGCACGGTTGCGCGCCACCAGATCGTTGAAGGTGCAGACAAAACCGTAACCGGCGTCAGAGGCCATCAACAGTTTCTGATCGTCCGCCGCCATCAGCACTTGCTCAATGGTCGCGCCCGGCGGTGGCGTCAGCTTGCCGGTTAACGGCTCGCCCTGCCCGCGCGCCGAAGGCAGCGTCAACGGATCGAGCGCGTAGCTGCGCCCGGTGGAGTCGATAAACACCACTGGCTGGTTGGTTTTGCCGCGCGCCGCGCTGCGGTAGCTGTCGCCGGCTTTGTAGCTCAGGCCGCTTGGATCGATATCGTGGCCCTTGGCGCTACGCACCCAGCCCATTTCCGACAGTACGATAGTCACCGGCTCGGACGGCACAAAGTCATGCTCGCTCATCGCCTTGGCTTCCGCACGCTCGGTAATCGGCGAACGGCGATCGTCGCCATAGGCCTGCGCATCGGCCTGGATCTCTTTCTTGATCAGGGTGTTCAGCTTGCGTTCAGAAGCCAGCAATGCCTGGAGGTGATCACGTTCTTTGGCCAGCTCATCCTGCTCGCCGCGGATCTTGAACTCTTCCAGCTTCGCCAAATGGCGCAGTTTCAGCTCGAGGATCGCTTCCGCCTGGGTGTCGGAAATGCCGAAACGCTGCATCAGCACCGGCTTGGGTTCGTCCTCGCTGCGGATGATGTGGATCACTTCATCGATATTGAGGAACGCCACCAGCAAACCTTCCAGAATGTGCAGGCGTTTCAGCACTTTTTCCAGACGATAATTCAGACGACGGCGCACCGTGTCGCGGCGGAATGCCAGCCATTCGGTAAGGATTTCCACCAGCCCTTTGACCTGCGGGCGGTTGTCCAGACCGATCATGTTCATATTGATGCGGTAGCTGCGTTCCAGATCGGTGGTGGCGAACAGGTGGTTCATCACCTGGTCCAGATCGATACGGTTGGAGCGCGGCACAATCACCAGCCGCGTCGGGTTCTCGTGATCGGATTCGTCACGCAGATCTTCCACCATCGGCAGCTTTTTGGCGCGCATCTGGCTGGCGATCTGCTCCAGCACCTTGGCGCCGGAAACCTGGTGCGGCAAGGCGGTGATCACCGCGCTGCCGTCCTCTTTTTTCCATATGGCGCGCATACGCACCGAGCCGCGGCCGTTCTGGTAAATTTTACGGATTTCATCGCGCGGCGTAATGATTTCGGCTTCGGTCGGGAAGTCCGGACCCTGCACGAACTCGAGCAACTCCTCAAGCCCTGCGCCGGGTTTGTCGATCAAGGCCACGACGGCGGCGGCCACTTCCCGCACGTTGTGCGGCGGGATGTCGGTCGCCATGCCGACGGCAATGCCGGTGGTGCCGTTCAGCAGGATGTTGGGCAGGCGCGCCGGCAACATCTTCGGCTCCTGCATGGTGCCGTCAAAGTTCGGCACCCAGTCAACGGTGCCCTGGCCCAGTTCGGCCAGCAGCACTTCCGCGTATTTGGACAGGCGGGATTCGGTATAACGCATCGCCGCGAAGGATTTCGGATCGTCCGGCGCCCCCCAGTTCCCCTGGCCGTCTACCAGCGGATAGCGATAAGAGAACGGCTGCGCCATCAGCACCATCGCTTCATAGCAAGCGCTGTCGCCGTGCGGATGGTATTTACCCAGCACGTCACCCACGGTACGGGCGGATTTTTTGAATTTGGCGCTGTTGTTCAGCCCCAGTTCGGACATGGCGTAGATGATGCGCCGTTGTACCGGCTTTAGACCGTCGCCAATGTACGGCAACGCCCGATCCATGATGACGTACATGGAATAGTTCAGATAGGCGTTTTCAGTGAATGTGTGCAGCGGTAAACGCTCTACACCGTCATGAGTCAGATCACTCATTACTCAATTATCCTCAGACCGTGGCTTGGCAATCCCTGGACGACAAAGGGTATAGCTTGTCGATTCTGTCGGCGATAGTAACCCATCAGCAGGGTAGCTGTCACAGTTGGCGCAGCAATCGCCCGGTGAAGCCGGTTCAACGGCCGATTTTATGCAAAAATTCATTACCTGGCGGTGCCTTTATTGACTCAGAGTCAACACTGTTGTGCGCTGGATCCCATTTTTACGGCTATTGCTAACGATTACACTCCCTGTCAACGAAATGCTTTCTGCGCTCAAACGCGGAAAGCAGTCCCCATTTTAACTCTGACAGGAGCCGCGAAAATGAGCAACATCCTGATTATCAATGCTAAAAAGCAATTCGGCCATTCAAACGGCGAACTTAACCAAACGCTGAGCGACGTGGCGGAAAGCTTCTTGCGCGACGTGAAACACGATGTGCAGGTCACCGTGGTCGACGACGGCTATGACATCGAAGCCGAAGTGCAGAAATACCTGTGGGCCGACGTGGTGATTTATCAGATGCCAGGCTGGTGGATGGGTGAACCCTGGATCCTGAAAAAATACATCGATGAAGTGTTCACCGCCGGGCACGGCAGCCTGTACGCCAGCGACGGTCGCACCCGCGCCGACGCCGGCAAGAAATACGGCTCAGGTGGCCTGATCCAGGGCAAGAAATACCTGTTGAGCCTGACCTGGAACGCGCCGCTGGAAGCCTTTACCGACCCGCAGCAGTTCTTCCACGGCGTGGGCGTTGACGGCGTTTATCTGCACTTCCACAAGGCCAATCAGTTCCTGGGCATGGAAGCGCTGCCGACCTTTATCTGTAATGACGTGATTAAACAACCTGATATCGACAGCGATATCGCACGTTATCGCGCGCACCTGGCAGAAATTTTTGCTTAACTAAGGCCGCGTAAGCGCATAAAACAATGAGGTTGTGATGATCACCGTAATTGCAGAAATCAAGACCAAACCGGGCCACCGTGAAACGGTGCTCAAAGCGATCGAGAAACTGATCCCCTTGGTACTGGCGGAAGAGGGTTGCGGCGAATATACGCCGATGATCGACAGCCATACTCAGGCCCCATGGCAGAAGCTGTCGCCGGACTCGGTGTTTATGCTGGAAAAATGGGAAAGCCAGGCGCATCTGGAAAAACATCTGGATATCGCTCATATGCACAAGCATCGCGACACCATCAAAGACAGCGTGGTTGGCGTGACCATTCACGTGCTGGGTAACGCGCTGTAATGCCCGGGGCCGCTCTGGTCCCTATAGCGTCTGCGCGTCGATATGCGCGCTGACGTAGTCCAGAAAACAGGTAATACGCGCCGCCAGCTGGGTATTGCGGTAATACACCGCATTAATCGGCTGGCGCACATCCAGCGTGTCCTGCTCCAGCAACTGCACCAACCGCCCGCTGCGCTGATCGTCGCGCGTCATGAAATCCGCCAACTGCACTATTCCTTCGCCACGTAACGCCAGTTGCCTTAGCGTTTCACCGCTGGATGCCGAGAGAGTCGGCGTGATGGCGAAATGCGGCGCCTGAGGGTTGCGCAGCGGCCACAGATTGAGTGACTCAGGCTGGGTAAAGCCGAGCAGACAGTGGTCGCGCAGCGCTTCCACGCTGTTCGGGGTGCCATAACGTTCAAGATAATCCGGGCTGGCGAGAATACGCAAACGGCTGGCCCCCAGCAGACGCGCATGAATGGTTGAGTCGCGCAATATGCCGATGCGAATGGCGATGTCGGTACGCTTCTCCAGCAGATCGATAATCAGGTTGTCGGTATTCAACTCCAGCTCGATCTGCGGATAACTTTGGCGAAATCCCGCCACCAGCGGCACGATCACGTGTTCCATAAAGGGGGCGGCGGCGTTGACCCGCAATTTGCCGGCCGGGATCAGCCTGCGCAGCGCCATCTGCTCTTCGGCGTTCTCCACCGAACGGATAATGTCGCGCGCATGGCCAAGAAAGCTTTGGCCTTCTTCGGTCAGCTCAAGTCGGCGCGTGGTGCGGCGCATCAGGGTGGTGTCGAGTTTCTTTTCCAGGCGACTGAGCGCGCGGCTGATACCGGACGTGGTCTGGCCGAGCTGTTCTGCGGCGGAGGTAATGGAGCCGCTGTCGACCACAGAGGTAAACGCCAGCAATTCTTCGAGGGTGATTTTCATGCATTCCGCCCAGAGTGGTCGGGTGCGGCCTGCCGCACCCCTGCGGGAAGAAGGCCCGGCGCAGAAGCCGGGCCTGACAAGAGATCAGAATCAGACGGAAAGATCGGCCATGTCGCCTTTGTCCTGCAGCCAGTTACGGCGATCTTCAGAACGTTTCTTGGCCAGCAGCATGTCCATCATCGCCAGCGTCTGGGCCACATCGTCATCGCTCACCGTCAGCTGTACCAGACGACGGGTATTGGGGTCGAGCGTGGTTTCACGCAGTTGCAGCGGGTTCATCTCGCCCAGCCCTTTAAAGCGCTGAACGTTCGGTTTGCCCTTTTTGCGCTTCAACTGTTCCAGCACGCCGGCTTTCTCTTCTTCATCCAGCGCGTAGAACACCTCTTTACCGAGGTCGATGCGATACAGCGGCGGCATTGCCACATACACGTGGCCGCCCTTCACCAGCGAACTGAAGTGGCGTACAAACAGCGCGCACAGCAGCGTGGCGATGTGTAAGCCGTCGGAGTCCGCATCCGCGAGGATACAGACTTTGCCGTAACGCAGTTGGCTGAGGTCTTCGCTGTCCGGATCGATGCCGATCGCCACGGAAATGTCATGCACCTCCTGCGAGGCCAGTACTTCGTCCGAGGACACTTCCCAGGTATTCAGGATCTTGCCCTTCAGCGGCATGATGGCCTGATACTCGCGATCGCGAGCCTGCTTGGCTGAACCGCCCGCCGAGTCCCCTTCCACCAGGAACAGTTCAGTCATGTTCAGATCCTGCGACGTACAGTCCGCCAGTTTACCCGGCAGAGCCGGACCGCTGGTCAGCTTCTTGCGCACCACTTTCTTGGCGGCGCGCAGACGGCGCTGGGCGCTGGAAATAGCCAGCTCGGCCAGTTGTTCCGCCGCCTGTACGTTCTGGTTCAGCCACAGGCTGAAGGCGTCTTTCACCACGCCGGAAACGAAGGCCGCGCACTGGCGCGACGACAGGCGTTCTTTGGTCTGCCCGGCGAACTGCGGATCCTGCATCTTCACCGACAGCACGTAGGCACAGCGGTCCCAGATGTCTTCGGCGGACAGCTTCACGCCGCGCGGCAGGATATTGCGGAACTCGCAGAATTCGCGCATGGCGTCCAGCAGCCCCTGACGCAGGCCGTTAACGTGGGTGCCGCCCTGCATGGTCGGGATCAGGTTAACGTAGCTTTCCGTCAACAGCTCGCCGCCTTCCGGCAGCCACAACAGCGCCCAATCCACCGCTTCGGTATCGCCGGCGAAGTTGCCGATAAACGGCGCTTCCGGCAGGGTGATCAGGCCGTTGACCGCTTCCATCAGGTAATCGGTCAGACCGTCCTGATAACACCAGCGTTGCTCGGTATTGTTCAGCTTGTCGATAAAGTAAATTTCAACGCCGGGGCACAGTACCGCTTTGGCTTTCAGCAGGTGGCTCAGGCGCGAAACCGAGAAGCGCGGGCTGTCGAAGAACTTCTCGTCAGGCCAGAAGTGGATGCTGGTGCCGGTATTGCGTTTGCCGCAGCTGCCGGTCACCGCCAGCTCTTGCACCTTGTCGCCGTTTTCGAAGGCGATGCTGTAGACGTTGCCGTCACGCTTAACGTTGACTTCCACCCGCGTCGACAGGGCGTTAACCACCGAAATCCCCACGCCATGCAGGCCGCCGGAGAACTGGTAGTTTTTATTGGAGAATTTACCGCCCGCGTGCAGACGACACATGATCAACTCAACCGCCGGGACGCCTTCTTCAGGGTGGATATCCACCGGCATACCGCGGCCGTCGTCGATCACTTCCAGTGACTGATCGGCGTGCAGAATCACGTCGATGCGCTTGGCATGGCCTGCCAGGGCTTCATCGACGCTGTTATCGATCACCTCTTGGCCGAGGTGATTTGGGCGCGTCGTGTCGGTATACATGCCGGGACGACGGCGCACTGGTTCTAGACCGCTGAGGACTTCAATGGCATCAGCGTTATAGGTGGATTGAGTCATCGTTGAATTTTTTTCGTGGTTAGAAGGAAGGTGCCTATACCCGTCGTCTTTCAAGCCGCAGGGTATAACTCGCTTATTCACACAGCGTTTAGCCCTAAAAAATCCACAATCTGGGGGAAGTAGTGCTCGAAACCGACGAAGGCGTGGTTTCCACCCGACTCCACCGTTTGCCGGCACGCAGTGTAATAGGCCACCGCCTGCCCATAATCGAGAATTTCATCGCCCGTTTGTTGCAGCAACCAGATTAAATCCGGTGACTCCAAGGGATCGATCTGCATCGTTTTCAGATCGTAAACGTGACGTGACTCTAACACATATTGTTGACCGGTGTAGGGGTTCTCGTTTTTGCCAAGGTAGTCAATCAACAGCTCAAACGGCTTCACAGCGGGGTTAACCACTACCGCCGGCAGTGAAAAACACTGTGAAAGCCAGGTGGCGTAGTATCCGCCCAGCGAGGAACCCACGACGCCCAACGTCTGCCCGGCGCGCTCCATCACCATATTTTCAAGCATCTCGGCGGCATCGGCCGGGAAAACCGGCAATTGCGGCACCAGCATCTCGATGTCCGGGTGGTTCTCAGCCAGCCACGCCTTGAAAGAGGTTGCCTTGGCCGAGAGCGGCGAACTGTTAAAACCGTGCAAATAAAGTAGCGTCGACATCAGTACCCTTCCGAATCCATGTCGGGGCGAAAATCATCGTTTTCCAAGCGGAAAACCTGGGTCTCGACGCGACCGTCCGGCAGCAGATCGAGATAGCGCCAACCGGGCGAAACGTCGTCGATGGTAAAATTGGTGCAGTGCGGCTTGAATTGCACGCAGGTGGAAGGCGATGCCAGCAAACGGCGGCCCTGCCATTCCAGATCCAGATCCTGGTGAATATGCCCGCACACCACGGTGTTTACGTTCGGGTAGCGCAGCAGCACCGCGCCCAGCATGTGCGGGTTGCGCAAGCTGTGCTGATCGAGCCAGGTGCAACCGGAAGGCAACGGATGATGATGCAGCAGCAGTAACGTATAACGCTCGGGATGGGCCTGCAGGCAGCGCTCCATCCACTCGAGCTGGTAGTCGCTCAGCTCACCGTGCGGCACGCCAAACACCTGGCTGTCCAGCAGCAACACCTGCCAGTTCTCGCCCAACAGCACCTGCTTTGACGGGGCAATGCCTGCGGCGGCCAGCGCATCGACCATCGCCGGCTGAAAATCATGGTTGCCCGGCAGCCAGACGCAAGGCGCAGGCAACCGCGCAATACCTTCGGCAAAGTGCCGGTAAGCAGCCAGCGAATGATCCTGAGCCAAGTCGCCGGTGGCGACAACCAGATCAACATCGCGCTGCTGCGCCATAATGGCGTCCAGCACCGCGTGGTAACTGCGATAGGTATTGATGCCGAGCAAGGTCTCGTTTTCGCCGGCAAAAAGGTGGGTATCTGTTATTTGCAGAATCCTGACCCTGGCCCCACTTGCCACGGTCAGTTTAAACAGGCTTTCCAAATGGTGTCCTTTGTTATTTCAGTCTACCTAACAAACCGGAACCGCCATTGCTCCATGCGCCAAACAGTAGCGCAACCAATCAGCAAGAAACTGGTTAATTTGATGCTTTTCGTCGCGTTGATGCAACTTTTTATTGGGATAATCATAACGCGCTTTAAAGCGGTAGATCTGCTGACTGGAACACACTTCCGCAACCATCGCGTCATGATACAGCCGCACCGTCATGGCGGGCAGGCTCCAATAGCTGACCGCCGGTGCGGTCTGCTCTATCTGCACCAACGAGGTGTAGCGCGTGGATTCAACAATAGTCAGACGATAGCTGGCACCGTTCACCTGATAAGTCACCGTTTCGCCCACTTCATCGTTGCGCGGCAGCAAGCGACGCAATTGCGCGAAGTTGGTTTCACACAATCTCATCATTTCCGGGAAATCAGGGGTATAGCGCTGTTTCATTGGTTGGCCCACTCTTTTCTTAACGATTCATGGTGCAACGCCAGCCACTGCAATGCAATCACAGATGCGGCGTTATCAATCGCGCCTTCTTCAACCCAACGGTAAGCCTGTTCGCGGCTGACGACGTGGACACGGATATCTTCATGCTCTTCTTCCAACCCATGGATGCCTTCGGCAGTGGTCGCGTCCACCTCGCCCACCATGATTGACAACCGTTCGCTGGTGCCGCCGGGGCTTGCCAGGTAGCTCAGCACCGGTTTGCAGCGCCCGACCTCGACGCCGGCCTCTTCCTGCGCTTCACGGCGGCACACGTCTTCAACGCTCTCGCCGGTTTCGATCATACCCGCCACCATTTCCAGTAGCCAGGGGGAGCTACTGGTATCGACCGCGGCGATCCGCAGTTGTTCAATCAGCACCACTTCGTCACGCACCGGGTCATAGGGCAGCAGCACCGCCGCATGGCCGCGTTCGAAAATCTCGCGCTTCACCTCCGGGCTCATGTCGCCGTTGAACAAGCGATGGCGGAACCGATAGAGATTGAGTGAAAAAAAACCACGGTAAAGCGTCTCACGTGCAATAATTTCTACATCATTTTTATCGAGAGTAACGGGCGACGGCTGTGAGTGGTTCATAAGCGAATTCTCCTGCGTGAGTATGCCGATAAAATAAACAGTTTTGATGACAGAAACGGCGGGGTAATCTTCCGCAGCTTTATGCTAGATTGTGAACCATGATATCAGGTGTAACGTGCTCGGCCAGTTGAACCAAAGTAAACACGGCGGTCTGAAAGGCAAAAGATACGCGAGATGGCACATTCAGCCACCTTATGCGAACAACAGACTCTGCTAGAATCGGCAACTATTTCGTCTATCGTCAGCGCTAACATAGCAATATTGCTGCACAACAAGGAATGCAAATGAAGAAACTGCTCCCCCTTCTTATCGGACTGAGCCTGGGCGGCTTCAGTGCAATGAGCCAGGCAGAGAACCTGCTGCAGGTTTACAAACAGGCTAGGGAAAGTAACCCGGATCTGCGCAAGACTGCCGCTGACCGTGACGCCGCATTCGAAAAAATCAACGAAGCGCGCAGCCCGCTGCTGCCGCAGTTGGGTTTGAGCGCCGGTTATGACCGTAGCTATGGCTATCGCGACAACCGTGACCAAAACGGCAACACCACCAGCGGCTCGCTGGCGCTGACCCAAACCATTTTCGACATGTCGAAATGGCGCGCACTGACGCTGCAGGAAAAAACCGCCGGTATCTCCGACGTGACCTTCCAAACCTCGTCGCAACAGCTGATCCTCGACACCGCCACCGCCTATTTCAACGTGCTGAGCGCGATCGACTCGCTGTCTTATACGCAGGCGCAAAAGCAGGCGGTTTACCGCACGCTGGATCAAACCACCCAACGCTTTAACGTGGGCCTGGTGGCGATCACCGACGTGCAGAACGCCCGTTCCAACTACGACACCGTGCTGGCGGCCGAAGTGACCGCTCGCAACACCCTGGATAACGCGCTGGAAAAACTGCGCCAGGTGACCGGCACCTTCTACCCGGAACTGGCCTCGTTGAATACCGATCGCTTCAGCACCCAGCGTCCGGAAGCGGTGAATAATCTGCTGAAAGAAGCCGAAAGCCGCAACCTGAGCCTGCTTTCCGCCCGTCTGAGCCAGGATCTGGCGCGCGAGCAGATCAAATCAGCGCAAACCGGCTATATGCCGACCGTTGATTTCAGCGCTTCAACCGCCGTGTCCAACAACAGGTACAGCGGTTCCCGTAGCATTACTACGGATAACGATGCCGGCGAAAACAAAGTGGGGCTGAGCTTCAATCTCCCGCTGTACAGCGGCGGTCAGACCAATTCACAGGTGCAACAGGCGCAGTACAACTTCGTCGGCGCCAGTGAGCAATTGGAAAGCGCGCACCGCAGCGTAGTGCAGACCGTGCGTTCGTCATTCAACAACGTGAACGCGTCGATCAGCAGCATCAATGCCTACAAACAGGCCGTGATCTCTGCTCAGAGTTCATTGGATGCGATGGAAGCCGGTTACCAGGTGGGTACCCGTACCATCGTTGACGTGCTGGATGCCACCACCACGCTGTATAACGCCAAGCAGCAGCTCTCCAGCGCGCGTTATACCTATCTGATCAACCAGTTGAACATCAAGTCCGCGCTCGGCACGCTGAATGAAAATGACCTGCTGTTGCTGAACGGTGCGTTGGGCAAACCGGTTTCTACCTCGCAAGATGTAGTAGCGCCGCCGACCACCGCGCAAGACGCTTACGCGGAAGGTTATAACGGCAATGCCCCTGCGCCGCAAACGGCTGCACCGGCACCGGTCGCTACCCGCGCATCTGCGCCGGCGATCACCACTACCCAGCCGACGCGCAGCAACAGCGGTAACCCATTCCGCAACTGATTCGCGCACTGCTGAACACGGGGCCTGGCATCTGCCGCGCCCCGTTTTTTTTGCCTCAATGCCGGTTCTGCCCACCGCCTCACAGCCAGCCCCCCGCCCTGCGGTGGTATCATCGGCGCCACTGCCTTATCTCAGTCCGGATGGGATCCCATGGAGAACACCTCAAGCTGGCAACAGTTGATGGCCGATGGCGTATTGCCGCCCGCACAACGCCCTGCGCCGGCAATCTATGCTTCCTGGCTGCGCTGTCGCAGCCTGATGCAGCCCCCCGTGTGGAAAGCGCCGCACTGTGCGCTCGGCGCCACCTTCAACTCTATCTGCCAGCGTAAAAACGATCTGCTGACGCTGGGCCAGGCGGCGCTGGAAGACGCCTGCGAATATATGGAGCCCCGTCGCTGCCTGCTGATGATCCTCGACGAAAGCGGCTGCATGCTGTGGCTGTGCGGCGATGCCCTGACGCGTGAACGCCTGCAGCAATTGGGATTTACCCCCGGCGCCTATTGGGCCGAGGGGGACATTGGCACCAACGCGCCTTCGCTGGCGGCGGCAGAAGGCCACCCGATACAGGTGAGCGGCAGCGAGCATGTGCGCCAGGCACTGCACGACTGGTCATTCTGCGCCACGCCGGTTTATGACAACAGCGGCCGCCAGCGCGGCTCGATTGCGCTAGGCTGCCTGCTGGCTGATTCCGCCGCCGGCGATCTGTCACTGACGCTGGCGATCGCACGCGAGATAGGCAACTCGCTGAACGCCGACGGCCTGCTGGCGGAATCCAACCGTCACCTGAACCAGCTTTACGGTTTGCTTGACGGGGTAGATGACGGGGTGATGGCCTGGGACCATCGCGGCTACCTGCAATACATCAACCAGCGGGCCGCCACCCTGCTGAAGCTGGACGAACAGCAAAGCCAGGGCAAACCCTTGACGCAGTTGCTGACGCTGCCCGCCCTGCTCAAGCGGGCCATCGCCCAGCGCCAGCCGCTGCAACATGTTGAGGTCACCTTCGAAAGCCAGCGGCAGTTTATCGCCGCGCTGCTGACCCTAAAACCGATCTTCGACGGCGAGCGATGCAGTTTTATCGCCCTGTTGCACCCGATTGAACGGCTACACCAGTACGTCAGCAGCCAGCTGGGTCGCGTCAGCCACAGCTTTGAACAGATGCCTTCCGCTTCTCTGGAAATGCGCCGTCTGATCCGCTACGGCCAGCAGGCGGCAAAGGGCCAGCACCCGATCCTGCTGTGCGGCGAAGAAGGGGTCGGCAAGGAGTTGCTCAGCCAGGCAATCCACAACGCCAGCGAACGCGCCGCTGGGCCATATATCGCGCTCAACTGCCAGTTGTTGCCGGAAGCGCAGGGGCTGCGCGAACTGCTGGGCAGCGACGCCAGTGAGGAGGAAGCGGGCCAGCTCAGCAAGTTTGAACTGGCCAACGGCGGCACCTTGTACCTGGAGCAGATTGAGTATCTGCCGGCGGAAATGCAGTCGGCACTGCTGCAGGTGCTGAAAACCGGTGTGGTGATGCGGCTTAATTCCAACCGGGTGATCCCCGTCGATGTCCGGGTGATCGCCGGCAGCGCCGCCAATCTGCCGCTGTTGGTGCAGCAGAACCGCTTCCGCCGCCAGCTGTTTTACAGCCTGCAAGCGTTCGAGATCCAGATCCCGGCGCTGCGCCAGCGGCTGAGCGACATTCCGCTGTTGGTAAAGCACCACCTGCGTGCGCTGGAACAGCATTTCCAGTGCCGGTTCCGGGTCGATGATGAAGTCATGGCCCAGCTTGGCCTGTATCTGTGGCCCGGCAACGATCTGGAGCTGAAAGGCGTGGTTGAGCGCACGGCGATGATTTGCCACGGCCACCATCTCCAGTTAGCGGACTTGCCCGAGCACTTGCTCAGCCACCAGCCGCTGCTGGAAAACGAACCGCAGCCGGGTATGCCGCTGCTGACGCTGGCGGAAATGGAACGCCAGGCAATCATTCGCGCGGCCAACGTCAGCCGCGGGCAGCTCAACGAAATGGCACAGCTGTTGGGCATCGGCCGCACCACGCTGTGGCGAAAAATCAAACAATATCAAATTGATATCAGGCAATTTAAGCTACGTGCCTGATAGCCGCACTCAATGGCTGAGCTGCAATACCCCGCGCGCCGCGTCCAGCATCGCTTTCTGGCCGCTGCGGGTTTTGCTCATACAGTCGTTCATGCCGACCACCATCGGGATGCCCATCGCTTTCGCCAGGATCGCGCTGTGCGACAGCGCATTGCCGCCGCTCAGGCAGATGCCGAGCACCAGGCGACGATCGAGCATCACCACGTCGGAAGGCATCAGTTCATCCATCACCAGTATCGAGGGCGCAGTCAGCGTAATCGGCAGCAACGGCTGCTGTTGCAGATGGCTCAGAGTACGGCGCAGCATGTCCCGCACGTCCAGTTCGCGCGCCCGCATGTACTCATCGTCCAACGCGCGATAATCTTCGATGATCGCCTCCATTTCCTGCCGCCAGGCCTGCTCGGCGCAACATTGTTGCTGAGCAATGCGCGTATAGGCCGCCTGTTGCAGATCCGGATCGTCCAGCAGCATGCTGTGCGCGCCGAAAATCGCCGCCTGCGGCTTGCCAATCAATGTGCCGGTACGCTCCGCCAGCCGACTAAGATCGCTCAGGGTATGCTGCAGCGCCTCGCGCAGCCGCTGCTGTTCGGTCAGCACGTCGTCCGCGCCAATCGGGCGCTCGGTCACCGTCGGCCAAAAGCTGAGCGCCTGCAACACCGGGCCGCTGGTCACGCTTTCCGCTACCGGGATGCCGTGCAGCGAGGGCAGTTGCTGCTCTGATACCGTTTCGCCAAAGTGCTGTTCCGCCAGTGCCCTGAACGCCGCCAGCGCCTGCTCAGCCTGCGGGCCGTCGGCAATCAACCGAACGGTGTCGCCGTGTCGCACCTGCAGCAACGCCAGTTGATTGAGGCTGCGCGGATTGGCGCATTGCCCCTGTTTTTCCAACACCAGCTCGGCCTCAAAGGGCGCCAGCGCTTCCGCCAGCCGCGCCGCCGGTCGGGCGTGTAACCCATGCGGGTTCTGCACCGTCCAACTGATGCTTTTTCCCTGCGTCAACGGCAATTCAACGCTTTTTGCCGCAGGCACGGCTTCACCCAGTTGCGCCTGCTTGGCCAGCAGCGCGCCCTGCGCTTCTGCCAACACCTGTTCCAGCCCGGCGCCGGAATTGGCGGCGACCACCGCAGCCAGCGTCCCCTCAACCAGCGGTGCCGAACACAGTCGCACTTTGGCGGCCAACTGCGAGTCCAGCAGATCGAGCGCAGTTTCGGCACTCAGCAACGCACTGCCCAAATCCATCAGCACTACAATACCCTCACCGTCCGCCACCGACTCAATGGCTTCCATGACCTTGATTGCATCGGTGCCTATCGGATGCTCGGCGTCATCGACGCCCGCCGCCAGCACCAGTTTGCAGCCGTCGCCACGCATCATCTGCAGCGCCAGCTCTTCAACCCCGCGCGCCAACTGCGCGCTGTGGGAAACTACAACGATATTGATCATCTCGCCTCCTGCTAGTGGCCGGCAACCTCGGCCAGCGTTTTTATCATCAGCATCACCGAGGTGGCGCCCGGATCCTGATGACCGATACTGCGCTCACCCAGGTAGCTGGCCCGCCCTTTACGCGCTTGCAGAATAATGGTGCCCTCCACCGCCTGTTCCGCCCGCTCACTGGCGCGCTGCAAGGCTTCTGCCACGCTCAACTGCTGCTGCGCCGACTGGCCGAGGCTTTCCACCACCGGCCACCAGACGTCGCACATGGTTTTGTCGCCCGGTTCCGCCTTGCCACGCATCACCACGCCCTCTACGCCCTCTTGCATCAACTGATGCAGCTCCGCCAGATCCAGACTTTGCTTGGCATTGGCCGCCTGTGCCGCGCGAATAAAGAAAGTGCCGAACAGCGGGCCGCTGGCGCCGCCAACGCTCGACAGCAGCGTCATACCGGTGTTTTTAAGGATAAAACCGATGTCTTTATCCGCCACCGACGGCAGCTTTTCCACCACCTTGTTGAAGCCGCGGTTCATGTTCAGACCGTGGTCGGCATCGCCGATCTCGGTATCCAGCCGGGTCAAAAAGTCACGCTGCTGGGTAAACACCTCGCCGCAACGCATCAGCCAGTCCACTATCTGTTGTTTCGTTAATGCCATAAATCCTCCTCAGCAACCCCAGCGCAGCGCAGGGGTTTTCACCGGCGCATCCCACAATGCCAACAGTTCGTCATCCACCTTCAACAGGGTGATCGATACCCCCTGCATGTCCAGCGAGGTGCAATAGGATCCCACCAGACTGCGTTCAACGATCATGCCCGCCTCGGCGCAGCGCTCCGCCAGCCGGTGATAAACGCCGTACAGCTCGGAAAGCGGCGTCGCCCCCAGATTGTTCACCAACACAATCACCCGGTCACCGCGCGTCAGCGGCTGCTTGGTCTGCACTTCATCGCGCCATTCACCCTGCCGGCGATCCCAGGCACGAAGGGTGCGCTGGTAATGGCCGTGTTCGATCAGGGTATGGAACATGTCATCCACCGCCGCGTTGAGGCCGGTGAACGGACGCCGCGCAATGCCCGGCTCGCCGTGAATACCGACGCCGAACTCCATCTCGTTTTCCGCCAATACAAACGAGGGCTTGCCGGCTGCGGGGACGGTACAGGCACCCAGCGCGATGCCAATCGAATGCCCTTGATTGTTGATCCTATGGCCCAGCGTCACCACGGTGTCCAGATCGTCGCCACGCGCCGTCGCTGCACCGAGCAGTTTTTCCATCAGTACGGTATTCGCTACCCCACGCCGGCCGGCGGTGAACAGGCTGTCTTTGACTGCCACGTCATCGTCCACCAGCACCGTCGCCACCTGGGTGCCGCTGTCATGCAGCAGTTCGGTGGCGGTTTCGAAGTTCAACACGTCGCCGGTGTAGTTTTTGATCAGCAACAACACCCCGGCCCCCCCGTCGATTGCCTGGCCGCATTCGTACATTTTATCCGGCGTCGGCGAGGTAAAAATCTCCCCAGGGCAGGCGCCGTCGAGCATGCCTTCGCCGACAAAGCCACAATGCATTGGCTCGTGGCCGCTGCCGCCGCCGGACAGGATAGCCACCTTGCCCGCTACCGGCGCGTCGGCGCGGGTCACGAACACCGGCTCCTGATGCACCAGCAGTTCAGGGTGCGCTTCCGCCAGCCCCAGCAATTGCTCTTCCAGTACCGACTCAACCTTATTGATCAGTTTTTTCACGGTCATTTCCTCGTTTAGCCAATGGGACGCAGCCTGCTGCGCCCCTGCATTATCAGCGTTGGTGTTGTTGCAGCCAGGCGCTGCCCAGCCGGTCTGCCGTCAAGATTGCGGCCTGCACGCTGGCCGGCGTCACCTTGAACGGCATGTTGTGGATGGTTTCGCCGGTGGCGCAGCTGGCTTCGGCAACCGCCATGATTTTCTCTGCCGCATCGCCGCTAACGCCCATCTCGGCCAGCGTGACAGGCAGGCCGATGCGGTGGCAGAAATCCAGCACCGTTTCGATCTGCGCCATGCTGCTGTTTTGCAGCACCAGTTGCGCTAGCGTGCCGAAAGCCACTTTCTCGCCGTGGTACAGGTGATGACACTCTTCCAGCACGGTGAAACCGTTGTGAATAGCGTGCGCCGCCGCCAGCCCGCTGCTTTCAAAGCCAATGCCGCTCAAATAGGTATTGGCCTCGATAATACGTTCGACCGCTTCCGTCACCACCCCGGCCTCAACCGCCAGTTTGGCTTTGACGCCTTCTGCCAGCAGCGTCTCATAGCACAGCCGCGCCAGACTGAGCGCCGCCAGCGTCGATTTGCCGCCCGCCATGCTGGTTGCCTGAGCATCGAAACAGGCCTGCGCCTCAAAATAGGTGGAAAGCGCATCGCCCATTCCCGCGACCAACAGGCGCACCGGTGCCTTGGCGATAATCGCGCTGTCCATCACCACCATATCCGGGTTGCGCGGGTAGATCAGGTACTCGGCAAATTCGCCCTGTTCGGTGTAGATCACCGACAGCGCGCTGGTCGGCGCATCGGTGGAAGCAATGGTGGGGATTAACACCACCGGCAATTGCTGGTAGTGCGCGATGGCTTTGGCGGTATCGAGGGTTTTGCCGCCGCCGACGCCAATCACGCCGCGACAGCCATGGGCCTTCAGTTCGCGCCCCAACCGGTCGATTTCCTTATGGCAGCATTCGCCGTTGAACAGGCAGGCGTGATGTTTCACCCCGTGCTGTTGCAGGCTGCCCATCAGGGTATCGCCCGCCAGCTTCATGACGAAGTCGTCGGCAATCACGAAATAATGGTCGGCAAGCGCTTTCGCGTATTGGCCCACGGCGACCAGTGCATGGGCGCCCTGAATGTACTTGCCTGGAGACTGGATGATTCTCAACATAACCGGATCCTTGTGGGGAAATTGGCGATGGTAACGTTCAGATATCAGGTGATGATGCGTCCGGTCTTGTGCCGTCGCGTTGTTATGCACTGACTATAGGGCTAACGGAGAGCTTTTCGACAGACTGCGTTTTTGTTCCATTATGGAACATAACAGCCACTCCACCGTTTCATAATGAAACTCTGCCGCCGCTTTTCCAGCCGGTAAAGCGAGCTGGCGCACAGCCTAACGTATAACTGCGTAAAGAGTGGATTCTACGGGCGTTTCAGCTTTAATTTTGACCATCTTTCCCCTATTCTTACCGCCACTACTGGGAAAGGGCGAAAACAGCCCGACTGATGGGATTAATAACGATGAAACGGACAAAAAACATCAACCAAGAGACGTTCCGCAAATCCTGGCGCAGCTACCGCGTTGCGCCCGTAGCCTTGGCAATCAGCGGAGTCTTTATGCTGGCCGGCTGTGAAAAAGCGGATGAAACGGTCTCGATGTATCAAAATGCCGACGAGTGTTCGCGCACTAACCCTTCCATGAGCGAGCAGTGCACCACCGCCTATAACAACGCCCTGAAAGAAGCCGAAAAAACCGCGCCTAAATACGCCACCCGTGAAGACTGCGTCGCCGAGTTCGGTGAAGCGCAGTGTACTCAGGCACCCGCTCCGGCGCAGGCCGGCATGGCGGCAGAATCGCAAAGCAGCGGCAGCTTCTGGATGCCACTGATGGCAGGCTACATGATGGGCCGCATGATGGGCGGCTCCGGCTTTGCCCAACAGCCGCTGTTCACCTCCAAAAACGCCGCCAGCCCAGCCAACGGCAAGTTCGTTGACGCCACCGGCAAGAGCTACGGCCCGGCCACTGCAGGCGGCCGCACCATGACGGTGCCGAAAACCGCGATGGCGCCAAAACCGGCGGTAACCAACACCGTTACCCGCGGTGGCTTTGGCGAATCCGTGGCCAAGCAGACCAGCATGCAGCGCAGCAGCGCCACCTCCGGCAGCTCACGCAGCATGGGCGGTTAAGGCATGAAACGCGTTGCGATTACCGAGCGCCCGAACTGGCGTGAAAAAGCGACCGAGTTCGGCTTCAAATTCCACACCATGTATGGCGAGCCATACTGGTGTGAGGATGCCTATTACCAGTTTACGCTGGCGCAAATCGAAGAGATTGAAAGCGCCACCGCCGAGCTGCACCAGATGTGCCTGCAAGTGGTGGAGAAAGTGGTCAGCAGCGATGCGCTGATGGCCAAATTCCAGATCCCGAAGCACACCTGGGATTTCGTACGCAGCTCATGGCGCACCAGCCAACCTTCGCTGTATTCGCGTCTCGATCTGGCCTACGACGGCGTCAATCCACCCAAGTTGCTGGAGAACAATGCCGATACGCCAACCTCGCTGTATGAAGCGGCCTTCTTCCAATGGCTGTGGCTGGAAGACCAGATCAACGCCGGCAATCTCAGCCCGGAGTCCGATCAGTACAACAGCCTGCAAGAAAAGCTGATTGAGCGTTTTGCCGATCTGAAAGCGCACCACGGCTTCGGTCTGCTGCATCTGGCCTGTTGCCAGGACAGCGAAGAAGATCGCGGTACGGTGCAATACTTGCAGGACTGCGCGCAGGAAGCCGGCGTGCCGACCGAGTTCCTGTTTATGGAAGACATTGGTCTTGGCGAAAAGGGCCAGTTTACCGATCTGCAAGACCAGGTCATCGGCAATCTGTTCAAGCTCTACCCGTGGGAGTTTATGCTGCGCGAGATGTTCTCCACCAAGCTGGAAGATGCCGGCGTGCGCTGGCTGGAGCCGGCCTGGAAAAGCATTATCTCCAACAAGGCGCTGCTGCCGATGCTGTGGGAAATGTTCCCGGATCACCCGAACCTGCTGCCGGCCTACTTCGCGCAGGACGAACATCCGCAGCTCGATCACTACGTCACCAAGCCGCTGTTCTCACGCGAAGGCGCCAATATCCAGATCGTGCAGAACGGTCAGGAAGTGGCACGCGTTGACGGCCCGTACGGCGAAGAAGGCATGATTGTGCAACAGTTCCACCCCTTGCCGCAGTTCGAGGGCAGCTATACGCTGATCGGCAGTTGGCTGGTGGACGATCAACCCTGCGGTATCGGCCTGCGTGAAGATCGCGAGCTGATCACCCAGGATCTGTCGCGTTTCTACCCGCACATCATCCTCGGCTGACGGGGACTCGCCAGTGACCTAAAATGCAAACGCCAGTCTGAGACTGGCGTTTTTTATTTAACCGACCTGCACCGACAGCATGCTCAAAGCGCCCATCTCGATGCCGTCCACAGGCACGGATATCGCTTCTTCGCCATCCCAACTGCCCAGCACGTACAGCAACGGCAGATAATGTTCCGGCGTCGGGTTCGACAACGCCGCTCCCTGATGCTGCATGAAATTCACCAGAGGATGATTATCCCCCTGATAATTCAGATTATCGCGCACGAACTTGTCAAAGGACTCCGCCCACGGATAAGGGGTGGTATCCCCCTGCCATTTCACCATTCGCAGGTTATGCACCACGTTGCCGCTGGCGACAATCATCACCCCCTGCTCACGCAGCGCCGCCAGTTTGCGCCCCAGTTGGTAATGATATTCAGCCGGTTTGGTGCCGTCGATACTGAGTTGTACGATTGGGATATCCGCGTCGGGATACATCTTGATCAAGACTCCCCAGGTGCCGTGGTCCAGCCCCCATTCGCTGACATCCGCCGTGACCTCAATCGGCGCAAGCAACTGCTGCAACTGCGCCGCCAGTTCAGGAGAGCCCGGCGCCGGGTACCGAGTATCAAACAGCGCCTGCGGGAAACCGCCAAAATCATGGATGGTTTTTGGCTTTTCCATCGCGGTAACCGCGGTGCCACGGGTGTACCAGTGCGCGGAAACGGCGACGATGGCTTTTGGACGCGGCAGCATTTCACCCAGCGCACGCCATGCCAGGGTGTAGCGATTTTCTTCCAGCGCGTTCATCGGGCTACCGTGACCGAGGAAAAGAGCAGGCATACGAGAGGTGTTCATACATAATCCTTGGTTAGTCATCTTACGTTCTGCTAACCAGATTACGCCGTTTGCCACAGCAACACAGCCGGATAACCATGATGATGATCTTCAATAAATTTGAATGGTTTAAACAATCGAAGTCATCCGTCAAACCCGCTCGATTTCAGCTGTGACTCTGTTAGTATCAGAAAATAAACACTAATTAGCAGCATATAAGGAGGCTATTCTGTCAGTACCCCTGATCCTGACCCTGCTGGCCGGCGGTGCCACCTTTGTCGGCGCCCTGTTCGGTATCATCGGCCAAAAACCGTCCAACAGGATGCTGGCCTTTGCCCTCGGCTTTGCCGCCGGGATTATGCTGCTGATTTCATTGATGGAAATGCTGCCTGCGGCGCTGCACACCCAGGGTATGTCGCCGATACTGGGCTACGGCATGTTTATGCTCGGCCTCTTGGGGTATTTTGCGCTGGACCGCATGTTGCCACATCAGCATCCACAGGATTTACAGCAAAAGCCGCTCACTCCCTATAACCTGAAACGCACCGCAATGCTGCTGACACTCGGCATCAGCCTGCACAATTTCCCGGAAGGCGTCGCTACCTTCGTTACCGCCAGCGCCGATCTGGAATTGGGGATGGGTGTCGCGCTGGCGGTCGCCATCCACAATATTCCTGAAGGGTTGGCGGTTGCCGGACCGGTGTATGCCGCCACCGGCTCAAAAACCAAAGCGCTGCTGTGGTCGGGCATTTCCGGCATGGCGGAAATTCTCGGCGGCGTGCTGGCGTTCCTGCTGTTAGGCCCGATGATCTCGCCGGTGGTGATGGCGTCGATTATGGCAGCCGTGGCCGGTATTATGGTGGCGCTGTCGGTAGATGAATTGATGCCGCTGGCCAAAGAGATCGACCCACACAACAACCCCAGCTACGGCGTATTATGCGGGATGGCGGTCATGGGGTTCAGCCTGACGCTGTTGCAAAGCGGCGGCATCGGTTAACGCCGATTCTGACTGGCGGGGCCACCCAACCCCGCCAAATCGAATACCTTCCACTCAATTCATAACCCTTATGAATATCAAAGCATTACTGCCACACAGGTCTAAATTGTGAACAAATTGCATATGATTTGTTAATTCAAAATATACAATGAATTTCTCTGCCGGCTCCCCGTCGGCAGGTTCCGGCGCTACGGTGAAAACGTCGTACCCTCCGCGCTCGGCAACACGGAACTCAAGCACAACAAGGAGGAATTCATGTTCAGATCCACACTGGCAACCCACCTGGCTCTTTCCGCTACCTTATGCACCGGGTGGGTAGCAACCGTCTGCGCAGAGGAAAAAGCTCAACTGGTACAGCGCGAAGATCCTTACTTCAAACAGGCGCAGGAACAGCTGCAACAAAGGCTGGCACAGCCTAAGAATACCCATCGGGCGAAAAACGTCATTCTGGTCGTTGGCGACGGAATGGGGTTTTCAACCGTTACCGCAGCACGCATTTTCGAAGGGCAACAACGCAGAGTCGACGGCGAATCTAACGTGTTGGCATGGGAAGCCTTCCCCTACCTGGCTGCAGCCAAAACTTACTCTGCCAATGCCCAGATAACCGACTCCGCCCCCAGCGCAGTCGCCATGACCACCGGCGTCAAAACCCTCAATGACTTGATGGGGCTGGACCATACGGCGAGCCTTAACAACTGCGAGGATCAGAAAACCAAAACGGTCACCACCCTGTGGGAGATGGCCGCCTCCCTCGGCATGTCCACCGGAGCCGTCACCACCGCGACCATCACCCATGCCACTCCCGGCGCCACCTATGCCCATATCGCTAACCGAGACTGGGAGTCCGATGCAAAAATGCCGGCCGAAGCCCTGGCCGCCGGCTGCAGCGATATTGCTCGTCAGTTGGTTGAGATGAAATACGGCAACGGCCTCAACGTCGCCATGGGCGGCGGGCGCGCCAACTTCCTGCCGGAGAGCGCAACCGACCCTGAATACTCCGCTAAAAAAGGCAACAGGAAGGATGGTCGTGACCTGACGCAAGCCTGGCTAAAACGCTATGGTGAACGCGGCAGCTACGTGTGGAATCAAGCGCAGTTCGATCGGATCGACTCCACGAAGGTTGATCATCTGTTGGCCCTGTTTGAACCGTCACATATGAACTTCGACCACGATCGGCGGGAAGATGCCGCAGGTGAGCCTTCTCTGGCCGAAATGACCGGTAAGGCCATCGATATTCTGGCCAGAAACCCCGAGGGCTATCTGTTGCTGGTTGAGGGCGGGCGTATTGACCACGGCAGCCATAACGGCAATGCCTATCGCACCCTGACCGATACGGTGGCCCTCAATGAAGCGGTAAAAACCGTTATCGGCAAAGTTGACCTGAACGAGACGCTGGTGGTGGTGACCGGCGATCATAGCCATACGCTCACCCTTGCCGGCTATGCCAAACGGGGCAATCCGATCCTCGGCATCTCAATTGGCGTCAACGGCAAACCGCTGCTGGGCAGCGACGGCAAGCCCTATACCACGGTCAGCTTCGCCAACGGCCCCGGCGGTGTCATTCCGCTACCGGAGCGCCCAGCACTCACCATGGAGCAGGCCAGCGTACCCGACTTTATCCAGCCGGCGCTGGTGCCGATGAAGAGCGAAACGCATGGGGGGGAGGATCTTGGCATCTACGCCATCGGCCCTTGGTCGCATCTGTTCCAGGGCACGGTCGAGGAGAACTACACGTTTCATGTGATGAACCACGCCAGCCGTATCGGCGAACGTCTGTCAAATCTGTAGCCCTTTGTTAAGCCGATAAAAAAGCCGCATTACGCGGCTTTTTTTATCGGCGAAGACCAGGCTAAATCAGCTGGCTTTCTGCTCGTGGGCCTGACGGTAAGCCACCAGATCCTCGATGGTCAGCACAGTCATATCATGCTTCCTGGCGAACGCGATCACTTCCGGAGCATGCGCCATGCTGCCATCGTCGTTGGTCAGCTCGCACAGCACGCCGGCAGGTTTGAAACCGGCCATGGCCACCAGATCGATAGTCGCTTCGGTGTGGCCACGGCGGCTCAGCACCCCACCCGGCTGCGCACGCAGCGGGAACACATGGCCAGGGCGGTTCAGATCGCTCGGCTTGGCGTTATCGGCCACTGCCGCACGAATCGTGGTCAGGCGGTCGGAGGCGGAAACGCCGGTCGTCACGCCCTGCGCCGCTTCGATAGTCACGGTGAAGGCAGTCTGGAACTGGCTGGAGTTGTTGGTCACCATCATCGGCAGCTCAAGCTGCTGACGGCGGTCTTCGGTGATACACAGGCACACGATACCGCTGCCGTGACGAATGGTCAGCGCCATTTGCTCAACGGTCATGGTTTCTGCGGCGAAGATCATATCACCTTCGTTTTCACGATTTTCATCATCAAGCACCATCACACCGCGCCCGTTGCGCAATGCTTCAAGAGCGCGTTCAACGCGTTCTACCGGCGTGCCGAAATCTGAAAGTAGCGTCTGATTCATGGTAAAAAACCTCATTAGAAAATTATGGATTACCAGAACCAGGGCGATCTTGAGGAGTAGCTACAACAATAGCTAAAAAAATAACGCAAGCGGGCGCAAGCCCGGCAGATACCGTTACTCTCTCCCATCCGGACTATAACCGTCGGCCCCGGAATTACACCGGATCTGCTGACCTCTAACCAAACTACAAGAGACTGGCTGAGCGCTCGCGGGCTTTCACCGTAGAAGGTGATTTACCGCCGGTGGGGACTTGCACCCCGCCCTGAGAATAAGCATTCTGACTATAACGCTAATGATTAATCAGGGCAATTGGCAAAAGCACAATTCGGCCCCCTGCGGAGAATGCGGTTATTGGTTTATCCGGCGGGCAACTCGCATTACACTAGGCAACAGCTATTAAACTCTGAAAGGGATACGCCATGATTGACCCGAAAAAAATTGAACAGATCGCACGCCAGGTTCATGAGTCCATGCCTAAAGGCGTTCGTGAATTCGGGGAAGACGTCGAGAAGAAAATCCGTCAGGTGCTGCAGTCGCAGCTCACTCGCCTGGATTTGGTCAACCGCGAAGAGTTCGACGTGCAAACTCAGGTGCTGCTGCGCACCCGTGAAAAACTGGCGTTACTGGAACAGCGTATGAGCGAGCTGGAAAGCAAGCTGAACGCAGCACCGGCAGCGCAACAGCCAGACGCTGAATAAGATGTCGCCAAGGGCGCGATACCGCGCCCTTATCAGGAGCCAATCGCCGCTCGCGGCCTGCGCGGCAACACCAGCCAAATCAGCGCGAACATCCCCAACGCATACAGGCTTTTCCAGCCGATAATCACCATCAGTAACAGGCACAGCACCAAACCCGCCACCGCCATCAACCGCGAACGCCCGTGCAAAATTCGGCACCCCGCCAGCATGCACAGCAGATAAATCAGCACAAAGATGCCATTGGCATACACCAGCAGCGTATCCAGCGGCAGTTTCAGCGTATAAATCAGCAAGGTGAACAGCAGGCAGCAGCCCACCACCGCGCTCAATGCGTTGACCGGTGCTTGCCCGGCAGACAGCTTGGCCAATGCGCTGGACGGCCGATCCTGCGCCTGCGACCACACCAGCCGGGCAAAGCTCTGCGTATAGATATTCACGCTGGCGAAGCAGGCCAGATAACCAATGATGCAGGCAACCCACAGCGCATGCTGACCAAACAATTGCACCACGATGCCGGGCAGCGACGCCGCGGCAGCCTGATGTTCGCCGTAAGCGTGGAAATGCAGCACCGCCACGGTGCAGCCCCAATAGACCGCCCCGGCGACTAACATGCCAAGCAGCAGCGCACGCGGGAAATCGCGCTCGGGGTTGCGAAATTCGGTTGCCAAATGCGCGAACGCTTCAAGCCCGACAAAACACCAGAACATCACCGCCAACGCATGGAACAAATTGGGAGGAGAAATTTCGTCTATTGCAGGCCAGGGGATTTGGGCAGGCGAGATATCGCCTCGCCACCAGATAGCGGCCACCAACCCCACCACCAGAATGGCGATCAGCGTTTGAATATTGGCGCTGGAGCCCGCGCTGCGCGTCCCCAACAGCCAAATCGCCACCAGCGTGGCGATCTGTACCAGCAGCAGACCGTTGGCGCTCCAACCGAGCGTGGCTTGCCAGAACCCGGCGGCAATTTGCAAGGCGGCCGGCAGGCCAACCGGGATCACCGACAGAAACAACCAGCCGGTGACCTTCGCCATGCGTGGGCCAAACGCCATACCGACAAAGTGTGCAGCGCCACCGGCACTGGGGAAGTGGCGACCCAGAGCCGCAAAAGCGATGGCGATAGGGAATACCAGCACAATCAGCACCGGCCAGGCCCACAGGCTATCGCCTTGCGCTACCTGTGCCGCCAGTGCCGGAACGGCAAACACTCCGGTACCCAGCAACGAAGTGGACAATAACCCAACGCCCTGCGCCAACCCCAGTTCCTGCTTCAGTCCACTCACTGACCACCGCCATTTTCAGCAGGCGTTAACCACGCCCGTCTTTGATTGCCTTGATGATGTTGGTGGTCGACAGGCCGTCTTCAAAGTTCAGTACCTTGACGTCGCCGCCGTTGGCCCACACCTCGGCGCTGCCGGCGATATCTTCAGGCTTGTAGTCACCGCCTTTCACCAACAGATCCGGCAGGATGTCGGCGATCAGGCGCTGCGGGGTGTCTTCTTCAAACGGCACGACCCAGTCCACCGCTTCCAGCGCGCCGAGCACGATCATGCGGTTTTCCAGTACGTTGACCGGACGGGTTTCGCCTTTCAGACGTTTGGTGGACGCATCGCTGTTCACCGCCACGATCAGGCGATCGCCCATTTTGCGGGCATTCGCCAGATAGGAAACATGGCCGGCATGCAGGATGTCGAAGATGCCGTTGGTCATCACCACTTTCTCACCGCGCTGGCGAGCCTGCGCCACGGCAGTTTTCAACTGGGCTTCGGTCATCACGCCAAAGCCTGTTTCGGCACGGCCGCGCACCGCGTTTTCCAGTTCGATTGGCGAAACGGTCGAGGTCCCCAGCTTGCCCACCACCACGCCGGCGGCGGCATTGGCCAGGAAACAGGACTCTTCCAGCGTATTACCGGCAGCCAGAGCAGCAGCCAACACGCCAATCACGGTATCGCCGGCACCGGTCACGTCAAACACTTCCTGCGCCAACGTTGGCAGATGCAGCGGCGCAATACCCGGTTGCAGCAGCGTCATGCCATGCTCGGAGCGGGTAACCAGCAGCGCGGAAAGGTCAAAATCCGCCACCAGTTTCATGCCGCGTTCAACCAATTCGGCTTCGTCTTTGCAGTGGCCTACCACCGCCTCAAACTCGGACAGGTTTGGCGTCAGCAGCGTCGCGCCGCGATAACGCTCAAAATCGGAGCCTTTTGGATCGATCAGCACCGGCACCTTGGCGGCGCGTGCCAGTTGGATCATGCTCTGCACCTGGCTCAATGCGCCTTTGGCGTAGTCAGACAGCACCAGCGCGCCAATGTGCGGCAGGGCCTGCTGGATACGTTCCAGCATCGGCTGCGGATCGACGTTGGAGAAACCTTCTTCGAAATCGAGACGGATCAGTTGCTGATTACGCGACAGCACGCGCAGCTTGGTGATGGTCGGGTGCGTCGGCACCGAAACAAAATCACAGCGTACGTTCACTTCGTTCAGCTTGGCGCTCAGCGCCCGCGCCGCGTCATCAATGCCGGTCAGGCCCACCAGACGTGAGTTAGCGCCCAGCGAAGCGATGTTCATCGCCACGTTAGCCGCACCGCCCGGACGCTCTTCGATGGTATCAACCTTGACCACCGGCACCGGCGCTTCCGGTGAAATGCGGCTGGTCGGGCCATACCAATAGCGATCCAACATGACGTCACCCACCACCAATACTCCGGCGCGGCGAAAATCAGGCAGCGTAACTTTCATCCGATAACTCCAAAAAAGTCCAAAATTTTAGTGGCGCAGATATTACCACAGACGTCCGTAATACCTGCAAAACGTATTGCGCAACCGGCCTTGTCAGCCCAGCCATTTCGCCCAGCTGGCGCGTACCTGCTCACGTTCGGCGGCGAACAGCTCACTACTGACCTTGCTAGAATGCTCTTGCAACGCCAGGTGATGGATCTCATCGCGCATGGTGACATAAGCCTGGGTCAGAGCGCGCGCTTCCTCTTCCGGCATGATGTCGTAATTGGCCATCAGCTCGAAAATGCGCACGTTATCCGACCAGCGCGTCAGGCGCGGCTCGGCGCCCGCATAGCCTAAGACCAGATATTGGGCGATAAATTCGATATCGGTGATGCCGCCCTCGTCGGCTTTGATATCAAACAGTTCGCGTTGCTTGCTGCCGAGGTGACTGCGCATTTTCTCGCGCATCTCGCGCACCTCCTTCCGCAAGGTTTCAGGATCGCGCGGTTTGCACAGGATCTCGCGGCGGATGACGTCAAACTGTTGATGCAAAGCCGGATCGCCGTGCACGATGCGCGCCCGCACCAGCGCCTGATGTTCCCAGGTCCAGGCCTCGTTCTGTTGATAATCGGCAAACGCCTCGACGGTGCTGACCAGCATGCCGGCGGCGCCCGAAGGCCGCAGGCGGGCATCCACCTCATACAAAATACCGGACGAGGTGCGAGTGCTGAACAAATGCATCACCCGCTGCGCCAGACGCAGATAGAACTGGCGGCCATCAATGCAGCGTTCGCCGTCAGTCATCACGTCCGGCGGGCAATCGAGGATAAACACCAGGTCCAGATCGGAACTGTAGCCCAGTTCCCAACCGCCCAATTTGCCGTAGCCAATCACCGCAAAACCACGCCCTTCCCGCTCTTGCAAATGGGTTGGCTGGCCGTAGCGCGCCACCATGTCGCTCCACGCCTGCTGCACCACCACGTCGATGATCGCCTCTGCCAGATAGGTGAGGTGATCGCTGACTTTCATCACCGGCAGCGCGCCGGAGATATCCCCGGCGGCGATACGCAGTTGCTGGGCCTGCTTGAACTGGCGCAACGCTTCCAGCTTTTGTTCTTCGTCGTCTTCCGGTACCCGCAGCAGGTACTGGCGCAGCTCGCTGCGGTAGGCGTCCGGCGCCACCGGCTGATACAACGTCGCCGGATCCAGCAACTCATCCAGCAGCAGCGGGTAGCGAGACAGCTGATTGGCGACCATCGGCGAAGCGGCGCACAGGCGAATCAAATGGCTGAGCGCCGCGTGGTACTCCACCAACAGCTCAAGATAGGTGGTGCGGGTCACAATGCTCAGCAGCAGTTGCGTCAAACGCAGCAGCGCAGTCGGCGCATCCCGGCGCGGGCACACTTCGGCCAACAAGCGCGGCATCAGTTGATCGAGCACGTCGCGGCCGCGCGGGCCAATGGTGCGTTTGTCTACGTCATGGCGGAATTCGGCAATGATACGCAGCACCTGCCTGCGCGCTTCTTCATCCAGATGCGGGGTCAGCGGCGCCAGTTCGTTCTCTTCAAGCGCGTCCTGCCACAGACTGTGATAGTGCTGATAGTCGGGATCTTCGCCCACATCGGGGCTATCATCGCCAATCAGGTCGTTAAATACCGCCCTTACTGCCTGCATGTGGGTTTCCAGCGCCGCCAGCAGCGCCGGCCAGTCGCTGAACCCCATGCCCCAGGCAAGACGCGCCTGATCGAGCTCATCCTGCGGCAGCGTTTGGGTCTGTTGATCGGCAATCGCCTGCAGCAGGTTTTCCAGCCGGCGCAGGAACAGATAGCTGGTGCTCAGCGCCTTCGCCTGTTGCGGCTCCAGCAGCCCCAGTTCACCCACCGCTTGCAATGTCGGCAGCAGCGAACGCCCTTGCAGCATCGGCTCGCGCCCGCCGCGGATCAGCTGGAACACCTGGGTGATAAATTCAATTTCGCGAATGCCGCCGGCGCCCAGTTTGATGTTGTCTTTCAAACCCCGCCGACGCACTTCACGTGCGATCATACCTTTCATGTTGCGCAGCGACTGGATCACGCTGAAATCGATATAACGACGGAACACGAACGGCCGCAGGGTTTTGCGCAACTCCTGGCTGTAAGCGTCTTCAGACCCGCCCATCAGCCGCGCCTTTACCATGGCGTAACGTTCCCAGTCACGGCCCTGCTCCTGATAATAATCTTCCAGCGCGGCAAAACTCATCACCAGCGGGCCGCTGTCGCCAAAAGGCCGCAGCCGCATGTCCACGCGATAGACAAAGCCGTCAATGGTTTGCTGGTCCAGCGCTTTGATCAGCCGCTGCCCCAGACGGGTGAAGAACTGGGCGTTATCCAGCTCACGCCGCCCGCCCTGGGTCTGGCCGTTTTCCGGGTAGGCGAAGATCAGATCGATATCGGACGAGAAGTTCAGTTCACCACCGCCCAATTTCCCCATGCCGAGGATCAGCAGCGGCTGCGGAACGCCCTGCGCGTTGCAAGGCGTGCCCCACTCGCGGCAACAGGTTTGGTACAGCCAATCACGGGCGCTGACGATCAGCGTTTCCGCCAGCCCACTCAGTTGCAGCAGCGTTTCTTCCGTACTGCACAGGTTCAGCGCCTGCGCCCAGGCGATCCTCACCAGCGTCTCGCGGCGGAACAGACGCAGCACACGCATCAGTTGCGCTTCGTCACGCACCTCTTCCAGAGAGTCCTGCAACCAAGCGGCATAGTGTTGCCACTCATCCGCCACCGGCGGTTGCTTACGCAGCGTCTCCAGCCATGCTGGCTGGTTGAGCAACATGTCGCTGACAAAGTCACTTGACGCTAAAACCCATTGTTCCTGACTGCTGAGCGCGCAATCCGCGCCCTGAGTTTCCTGAAAACGCTGCACGATGTTCTGTGCCTGAGCCTGTAACGCGCATGAGAGTGGCAACATAGTGAATGATCCGTCCTGCGGCCTGCGCCTCGCAGGCCGGCTTGATTAGCGGAGCGCGCCGTTTAACCAGAATGGCGCATGCGATAAGGCCTGTTTGCGGGTAGCTTCGTACCAGCCCTGACGCCGTTCAGCCACCGCCAGCTGCAGCTCGCGCCAGCTTTCGATATACGGGCCGGTTTCGTCGTCCGGATACGCGCCCGACAGCAGAATAAACGCAGAGACCTGGCGCGTCAGACGCGGCAGCTGTTCTTCATACTCGTCGTCATTCAACGTGCGGGTGAAGGCTTCTTTCAGCTCGGCGGCGCTGCGCCCCAACATAATGTCGCTGAAACGTTTGAAGGAACCGTCCAGCTTGGTCTGCGCTTTTGCGTCGATAAATGGCCGCCAGGCGCCGGTCACCAGCCACGATGTGAGCGCCAACTTACATTGCAGATATTCCGCGCTGTAGCACAGCACCTGCGGTTTGGTGGTCTTATCAACCAGCAGCGGCTCCAGGGCAGTTAGCCGGGCGCGCAGATCGGCGCTGGCCTTGCGCGGCACCAGGCCGCCGAAGATAACCAGAGCCTGGCGGATCAGAGCAATCGCCTCCATCACCGAACGACGAGCCTGGTTATCACCGCGTAACCACAGTTCTTCGTGATACTGCCAATGGCTCAGCCCCAGTTCAAAGCTGGCAACCATCCCCTGCTCAACGCTGGACTTGGCTGCCGGCTTCAATACCGCCAGCGGGTGGCGCTCGCGCGGGAGGTTGCCCTGCGCCAAATGATAACCACGCGCCGCCTTGCTCAGGCTGCCCTGACGCAGGCCGCCGTGTTCTGCCAGCGCGTTAGCCAACGCCAGCAAATCGGCGGTGTTGCCTTCTTTAAGCTCCAGCTCGATCTCGCACAGCGCTTCGTTCAGTTCACCCGCGCTCACCTCACCCTGGTCCAGACCAACCTCAATCTCGCTCTTACCGTAAGTGACCACCCACTTCTCACGGACGAAATCGGTGCGGAACAGCGGTTGCAATTGCTGCTGCAGCGCCTGGATGTCGCAGCCTTGCGGCCAGATATCCGCCGGGAACAAATCCAGCGCCAGCTCGGGCTTGGCGATCGCCACGTTGTATTCAGGACGCTGATGCAAACCCGCCACCACCTTACCGGCGGTTTTGATGGTCATTTCGTAACTGTCGTCAAAACCGCGAATGCGCAGCCCCATATCATGGCTGCGCAAAAAATTGTCGGCGGTTTCAAAGTAAATATTGGTCAGCTTTTGCGGCGCCGAATGCTGATGCGGCCAGGCAACCAGTTGCTGCGGCAACGCGGCGACGGCATCCGGGGTAGCAATAAATTTCAATTCTATTTCAACGGTCATAAGTCTTTTACACCAATAAGTTACGCGTTCGCGTCAGCCTTCACGGCGGCGAGCTCTGCCTGCCACGCTCTGCCCGATGACGCACAGTTGCCGTTATCTTACCGCGATTCCCGGCGCCTTAACCCTGCTAACTGCAGAAAAAACCTGTTACGTTATAAAACGCTGCGCAACTCACAGAATCTGCCACAGTAAGATAGTTCTCATTCCGGTTTTTGCGTTGCGTCGTCAGACTGAACGCTCTACTATCGTTCCATAAATTCACACAGAAACGATGAACTAATGCAGAAATTACGCCTAATTTGCCTTGCCGTGCTGAGCTTCAGCATCACTTGGGGCGCACATGCCGAAGATAAGCGCTATATCTCCGATGAATTAAGTACTTACGTCCACAGCGGCCCAGGTAATCAGTACCGTATTGTCGGTACTCTGAACGCCGGTGAAGAAGTCGCCCTGCTGAGCGTAAATGAAAGCACCAATTATGGCCAAATCCGCGATCCTAAAGGCCGCAATATCTGGATCCCGCTCGATCAGCTCAGCCAGACGCCAAGCCTGCGCATTCGCGTACCTGCGCTGGAACAACAGGTGAAAACCCTGACCGACAAGCTGGCCAATATCGACAACAGCTGGAACCAGCGCACGGCGGAAATGCAGCAAAAAGTGGCTGCAAGCGACGGCACCATCAGCGGCCTGCAGCAGGAAAATCAAGATCTGAAAAACCAGCTGGTCGTAGCCCAGAAGAAGGTTAACGCGGTTAACCTGCAGCTCGACGACAAACAGCGCACCATTATTCTGCAGTGGTTCATGTACGGCGGCGGCGTCGCCGGCGTTGGCCTGCTGCTCGGCCTGCTGTTGCCGCACCTGATCCCGCGTCGCAAGAACAGCAATCGCTGGATGAACTGATTTCAGTATCGTTCAGTTTGAGATTGGCGCCTGCGGGCGCCTTTTTTATTGGCTTCGGCACGGCCCGGCTAATTAAGGTAATCTGGTCAACAGAGTCCCAGAATCATGCAGGAGCATAATAGTGAAGATCTACCTGGTCGGCGGCGCTGTCCGCGACAGTTTACTTGAGATACCGGTTTTCGACCGTGACTGGGTGGTGGTGGGCGCTGCGCCTTCAGAACTGCTGGCGCAGGGGTATCAACAGGTCGGTAAAGACTTCCCGGTGTTTCTCAACCCTGAGACCCATGAAGAATATGCGCTCGCGCGCACCGAGCGTAAATCCGGCCAGGGGTATACCGGCTTTACCTGCTACGCCGCGCCGGATGTGACGCTGGAAGAAGATTTGCAGCGCCGCGATTTGACCATCAACGCCATCGCTCGCGGCAGCGACGGTGAGCTGATAGACCCTTTCCACGGCGTGGCCGACTTGCAAGCGCGCGTGCTGCGCCACGTTTCGGATGCCTTTGGTGAAGATCCGTTGCGCGTGTTGCGCGTGGCCCGTTTTGCCGCCCGCTTTGCTCATCTGGGCTTTACCATAGCCCCGGAAACCACTGAGCTGATGCGCCAAATGGCCCACAGCGGTGAATTAGCGACGCTGACCGCCGAACGGGTATGGAAGGAAACGGAAAAAGCGCTGCAAAGCCAGAGTCCGCAAGTGTATTTCCAGGTCCTGCGTGACTGCGATGCGCTGGCGATACTGTTCCCCGAGATTGACGCCCTGTTCGGCGTGCCGGCCCCGGCCAAGTGGCACCCGGAGATCGACACCGGCATTCATACCCTGATGACGCTGGCTATTGCCGCCCAGCTCAGCCCTGACGTCGACGTACGCTTCGCGGCACTGTGCCACGATCTCGGTAAAGGGCTGACGCCACAAGAACTCTGGCCGCACCATCACGGTCACGGCCTGACCGGCGTTAAGCTGGTCGAAGAATTGTGCCAACGTTTACGGGTGCCCAACCCGGTACGCGATTTGGCCAAGCTGGTGGCTGAATACCATGACCTGATTCATACCGTAAACAAGCTGCGTCCGGAGACTCTGCTGAAGCTTTTCGATGCGATAGACGTCTGGCGTAAACCACAGCGGCTGGAACAGATGATCCTGACCAGCGAGGCGGACGCGCGCGGCCGTACCGGCTTTGAAAACAATCCCTACCCACAGGGCGACTATTTGCGCCAGGCTTTCCTGGTAGCAAATGCTGTCTCGGTAAAAGAGGTGGTCGCCAGCGGCCTGCAGGGACTGGCGATCCGCGATGAACTAAAACGCCGTCGCCAGCAGGTACTGGCCGACTGGAAACTCACCCAGGATATCCCTCTCGATCAGGCATAAAAAAACCCCGCAGAGGGGGGGGTTTTTTATTGACGCTGCCGCTTACATGAAGACCATGTAAACCACGGCGGCAACGATAAAGCGGTAGATGGCGAACGGCACAAACGAGATGCGCTTAATCAGCGACAGGAAGGTCTTAATCGCAATCAGCGCCACCACGAAAGCGGTCGCAAAGCCGACGGCGAACATCGGCAGATCGCCCATCGTCAGGAAATGCAGACTCTTGTACAGGTCCAGGCCGCTGGCACCAATCATCATCGGCACCGCAAGAATGAACGAGAACTCAGAAGCCGCATAACGGTTCACGCCCACCAACATGCCGCCGGCAATGGTGGAGCCGGAACGGGAGAAGCCCGGCCACAGCGCCAGGCACTGGAAACAGCCAATCATAAACGCCTGACGGTAAGTGATGTCATCCAGCCCTTCCGCACTCGGTTTTTTCGGCTTCAGCCATTCCGCTGCCAGCAGCAGGAAACCACCGACCACCAGCGCATACATCACGTTCTTTGGTGCGAACAGCGACTTGATGAAATCATGGAGTAACAGCCCCAGCACCACCGCCGGGATCATCGCCAGCAGGATATGGCCCAGTTTTAACCGCCCTGCGGTCTTGCCTTCGTGCTCAACCGGCTTACCGCCAAAGTGAATGCCGATCAGGCCGAACAGACGGCGCCAGAACATCACCACCACCGCCAGAATCGATCCCAACTGAATAATGACTTCAAAGGTTTTGGCCTTGTCGCCGGTAAAGCCCAGCCACTCGCCCACAATGATCATGTGCCCGGTAGAGGATACCGGCAAGAATTCAGTTAACCCTTCGACCACCCCAAGAACAAACGCGATAAACAGTGAATGCATGTCCGCCATGTGTTTCGCTCACCCTATAAATTTGCGACTACCAACATAAAAAAGCGGCAGTGCTCAATACATTGCCGCTAAAACAATTCTCAGGTTCAGACCAGGTTAACGGTCTTTAGTTGCACGCGTATGACAGGAAGTCACACCGGCCGGGTACCACGCTCAATAATGACCCCAACCCGGCTGGCGTGTGCAACTGCGCCCGGTTTGCTGACCTTAATACGGACCCACGGGGAATTGAAGCGCTGGAGTAAAATTTCAGATATTTCCTCTGCCACCCGCTCAACTAACGCAAAACGATTCGGCTCCACGTGCTGGATGATGGCTTCGCTGATATCGGCATAGCTCAGGCAGTCGTTCACATCATCGCTGGCAGCGGCCTGGCGGTTGTCCCAGCCCATTTCGATATCGAACACCAGCTTCTGGCGAATGTTTTGTTCCCAATCATAAACGCCAATGGTAGTAATAACGGTAAGCTCTTCAATAAATACGATATCCATCACGTCATTCTCTGTTTTTGGCCTTGCCGGATACCACTTCCAGCGGAATATGCGTATTATCCATAGATGTTGCTAGTAAAACGACCATTATTAAACGGAACCGCGTTATGAGTGCTACCGCGCTTGGCATGATTATCTTCGCGTATCTGTGTGGCTCAGTTTCCAGTGCGATCCTGGTTTGTCGGATCGCCAGGCTGCCCGATCCGCGTGAACATGGCTCAGGGAATCCAGGGGCCACCAACGTCCTGCGCATCGGCGGTCGCCTGGCGGCGGCAGCGGTGCTGGTGTTCGATATTCTCAAGGGAATGCTGCCGGTTTGGCTGGCGTACAAGCTTGAAATACCGCCGCTGTATCTGGGCCTGACGGCGATCGCCGCCTGCCTGGGGCATATCTATCCGGTATTCTTCCATTTCCGCGGCGGTAAAGGCGTGGCGACGGCCTTTGGCGCCATCGCGCCGATCGGGTGGGATCTTACCGGCCTGATGACCGGCACCTGGCTGCTGACCGTGCTGCTTAGCGGTTACTCCTCGCTGGGCGCAATTATCAGCGCCTTGATTGCCCCGTTTTACGTTTGGTGGTTCAAACCGCAGTTCACCTTCCCGGTAGCGATGCTGTCTTGCCTGATTTTAATGCGGCACCATGACAACATCCAACGCCTGTGGCGTGGGCAGGAAGGGAAAATCTGGGACAAGTTCCGCAAGAAAAAAGCGGATGCGGCGGATCAGGAAGAAAAGAAAGAATCGTGAAGTAAAAGGCCGGAAATTTCCGGCCTTATGTCTATCATACCGCAGGCAATTCTGCCAACGGCCAGCGCGGACGCACCGAAACGCTCAGTTCCGGGTTGGCACCGCTCTTCAACCGCACCAGACCCGCGTAGGCGATCATCGCGCCGTTATCGGTACAGAATTCCGGACGGGCGTAGAACACCTCACCACCGCGTTTATGCATCATTTCCGCCATTTTGGTGCGCAGAGTGCGGTTGGCGCTGACGCCGCCGGCCATCACCAGGCGTTTGAAGCCAGTCTGCTCCAGCGCACGTTTGCATTTTATCGCCAGCGTATCCACCACCGCATCTTCGAACGCGCGAGCTATGTCTGCACGCGTCTGATCATCATTGCCGTTAGAGCGGATGGTGTTGGCGGCAAACGTCTTCAGCCCGGAGAAACTGAAATCCAGCCCCGGACGATCGGTCATCGGACGCGGGAAGGTGAAACGGCCCGCCACACCTTGTTGCGCCATCTTCGACAGCATTGGCCCACCAGGGTAATCCAGCCCAAGCAGCTTGGCGGTTTTATCGAAGGCTTCACCGGCCGCATCGTCTATCGACTCGCCCAGCAGTTCATACTGCCCAATGCCGGTCACGCTGATCAACTGCGTGTGGCCGCCGGAAACCAGCAGCGCGACAAACGGGAATGCCGGCGGATTGTCTTCCAGCATCGGCGCCAACAGGTGGCCTTCCATGTGGTGCACCGGCACCGCAGGCACGTTCCAGGCAAACGCCAGCGCGCGACCAATGGTGGCACCGACCAGCAACGCCCCCACCAGGCCTGGCCCGGCAGTGTAGGCGACGCCGTCGATATCGGCGGCAGTCAGGTTCGCTTCTTTCAAGGCCGCCTGAATCAACGGCACGGTTTTACGCACGTGATCGCGGGAGGCCAGCTCCGGCACTACACCGCCGTAATCGGCATGCAGCTTCACCTGGCTGTATAACTGATTCGCTAATAAACCGGTCTGATCGTCATACACTGCAATTCCGGTTTCATCGCAGGAGGTTTCTATACCCAGTACTCGCATTACCCTTTCCCATCATTCACGTGCGGCCTGCAGTTTACCACAATCATGCCTATTTACCGCCAGCAGGGTACATCTTGTCGCTGGCCGGAAGCTATGTCGATGATTCCAGCCATAAATGCCGGTTTGATTAAAAACGAGCATTTTTTTTTGATTAGACTATAATCAGCGCCCGATGCAAAATTGCGCACGTTTTACCAGGGCGGCGCAGGTTTCAATTTGCTGTGGTGCTTTACAAAGCAGCATCCGTTGAAGTAAAATTCCGCACCATTTTGAAAAGGCTGGCGCTTGGCCAGCAGCAAACCGAATTTTATTGAGGTGAGAGGCACATGCCGGTAATTAAAGTACGTGAAAACGAGCCATTTGACGTTGCTCTGCGTCGTTTCAAACGCTCTTGCGAGAAAGCAGGCGTTTTAGCTGAAGTTCGTCGTCGTGAGTTCTATGAAAAACCGACTACCGAACGTAAACGCGCTAAAGCTTCTGCTGTGAAACGTCACGCGAAGAAACTGGCTCGCGAAAACGCACGCCGCACTCGTCTGTATTAATTCTTCGGGGGTAACCCCGCCGCGTGAATTTCTGATTTTAAAAATCGCGCAGACCGTGTAGTTGCATACGAAGGCCGTGCTTTCCGAAAGGAATGCGCGGCTTGTTCTCGTTTATAGGCTAGTAAAGTAAGGGCTTATGGCTGGACGAATTCCGCGTGTATTTATCAATGACTTGCTGGCTCGCACCGACATCGTCGATCTGATCGACGCGCGTGTAAAGCTCAAGAAGCAAGGCAAGAACTATCACGCGTGCTGTCCGTTCCACCACGAAAAAACGCCTTCATTTACGGTTAATGGCGAAAAGCAGTTTTACCACTGTTTTGGTTGTGGTGCGCACGGTAACGCCGTCGACTTTCTGATGAATTACGACAGACTCGAGTTTGTCGAAACCATCGAAGAGCTGGCGACCATGCACGGGCTGGAAGTGCCTTACGAGGCAGGAACCGGGCCGACCCAGATTGAACGTCATCAGCGTCAAAGCCTGTATCAACTGATGGAACAGCTCAGTGCGTTCTATCAACAGTCACTGCATCAGCCTTCCGGCACGCCGGCGCGCAATTACCTGCAACAGCGCGGGCTCAGTGACGACGTTATCCGCCATTTTGCCATCGGCTTTGCACCTGCCGGTTGGGATAACGCATTGAAGCGTTTTGGTCGTGACGCCGACAGCCGTCTCGCATTGAACGATGCCGGCATGCTGGTGACTAACGATCAAGGCCGCTCGTACGATCGTTTCCGTGAGCGCGTGATGTTCCCTATTCGCGACAAACGCGGGCGAGTGATCGCCTTTGGCGGACGCGTATTGGGTGACGGCATGCCGAAATACCTGAACTCGCCGGAAACCGAAGTATTCCACAAGGGTCGTCAGTTGTACGGCCTGTATGAAGCGCAGCAGAACCACCCTACCCCGCAACGTTTGCTGGTAGTGGAAGGTTATATGGACGTGGTGGCGCTGGCGCAATACGGCATCGATTATGCCGTCGCCTCGCTCGGAACCTCAACGACGGCTGAACATATTCAGCTGCTGTTCCGCGCTACCGATAACGTTGTCTGCTGCTATGACGGTGACAGAGCCGGTCGCGAAGCGGCCTGGCGCGCATTGGAAACCGCATTGCCCTATCTGAACGACGGGCGCCAACTGCGGTTTATGTTTTTGCCCGACGGCGAAGACCCGGACACATTGGTCCGAAAAGAAGGCAAAGACGCCTTCGAGCAGCGAATGGAGCTGGCGCAGCCGCTTTCCACTTTCCTGTTCGAAACGCTGATGCCACAGGTAGATTTGAGCAGCCCGGACGGCCGCGCCAAACTGAGCACGCTGGCACTGCCACTGATTACTCAGGTGCCGGGCGAAACGTTGCGCTTGTACCTGCGCCAACAGCTCGGCAGCAAGCTTGGCCTGCTCGATGACAGCCAGCTCGACAAGCTGATGCCCAAACAGGCTGAAAATGCGAATACTTATCAGGCGCCCCAGCTAAAACGCACAACCATGCGTATACTAATAGGGTTACTGGTACAAAATCCGCAACTGGCTACACTTATCCCTTCACTCGAGGGATTGGAGCAGACCAAACAGGCGGGTTTACCGCTATTTGTCGAGCTGGTGCAGACCTGTCTGGCCCAACCGGGGCTGACAACCGGCCAATTGCTGGAGCAGTATCGCGACAACAAATTGAGCCAGCAGCTTGAAACCTTGGCGACATGGAACCATATGATCGTTGAGGACAGGGTCGAGCAGACATTTTTGGATACCTTGGCCAGCCTGTACGACTCCGTACTGGAGCAGCGGCTGGAGACATTGATTGCGCAGGCCAGAACGCACGGCCTGAGCCCGGAAGAACGTGAAGAAGTCCGTTCTCTCAATCAGGTTTTAGCGAAGAAAAACTGAATACCAAACGGCTTAAGTGCCGATAAATGCGAGGGCAGAGCCCTGCAATATGCCGCCACAGTGGGCCGCGGCAACAACAAAAACGCCCCAAATGCTATTGTTGGCGGTTTCGCCGACCGACACCAACCTAAATACTCTGAAGTGTGGATACCGTCTTATGGAGCAAAACCCGCAGTCACAGCTTAAACTTCTTGTCCAACGTGGTAAGGAGCAAGGCTATCTGACCTATGCTGAGGTCAATGACCATCTGCCGGAAGATATCGTCGACTCCGATCAGATCGAAGACATCATCCAGATGATTAACGACATGGGCATCCAGGTGATGGAAGAAGCCCCGGACGCCGATGACCTGTTGCTGGCTGAAAACTCCAACAGCACAGACGAAGATGCGGAAGAAGCTGCCGCTCAAGTCCTGTCCAGCGTTGAATCTGAAATTGGCCGTACCACCGACCCGGTGCGCATGTACATGCGCGAAATGGGTACCGTTGAACTGCTGACGCGCGAAGGCGAAATCGACATCGCCAAGCGTATTGAAGACGGTATCAACCAGGTTCAGTGCTCGGTTGCCGAATACCCGGAAGCCATTACCTATCTGCTGGAGCAGTACGATCGCGTTGAAGCCGGCGAAGCTCGCCTGTCCGACCTGATCACCGGTTTCGTCGATCCTAATGCGGAAGAGGACATCGCCCCAACCGCAACGCACGTCGGTTCTGAGCTGTCGACCGAAGAGCAGAACGACGACGAAGAAGACGAAGATGAAGACGACGACGCTGAAGACGACAACAGCATCGATCCGGAACTGGCACGTCAGAAATTCACCGACCTGCGCGATCAGTATGAAGCGACCCGTCTGGTCATCAAAAAGAACGGCCGTAGCCACGCCAGCGCAGCAGAAGAAATTCTGAAGCTGTCTGAGGTGTTCAAGCAGTTCCGCCTGGTGCCAAAACAGTTCGACTTCCTGGTCAACAGCATGCGCATCATGATGGACCGCGTTCGTACCCAGGAACGTATCATCATGAAGCTGTGCGTTGAACAGTGCAAAATGCCGAAGAAAAACTTCGTCACTTTGTTCGCCGGCAACGAAACCAGCAATTCCTGGTTCGAAGCGGCGCTGGCGATGGCCAAGCCATGGTCAGAAAAGCTGAAAGACGTAACGGACGACGTACAGCGCAGCCTGCAGAAACTGCGTCAAATCGAAGAAGAGACCGGCCTGACCATCGAGCAGGTGAAGGACATCAACCGTCGCATGTCTATCGGTGAAGCGAAAGCCCGCCGAGCGAAGAAAGAGATGGTTGAAGCCAACTTGCGTCTGGTTATTTCGATCGCCAAGAAATACACCAACCGCGGTCTGCAGTTCCTGGATCTGATCCAGGAAGGCAACATCGGTTTGATGAAAGCGGTAGACAAGTTCGAATACCGCCGTGGTTATAAGTTCTCAACTTACGCCACCTGGTGGATCCGTCAGGCCATCACCCGCTCTATCGCCGACCAGGCGCGTACCATCCGTATTCCGGTGCATATGATTGAGACCATCAATAAACTCAACCGTATTTCGCGCCAGATGCTGCAAGAGATGGGCCGCGAACCGACGCCGGAAGAGCTGGCTGAACGTATGCTGATGCCGGAAGACAAAATCCGCAAAGTGCTGAAGATCGCCAAAGAGCCGATCTCCATGGAAACGCCAATTGGTGATGATGAAGATTCACATCTGGGCGATTTCATCGAGGATACCACCCTCGAACTGCCGCTGGATTCTGCCACCTCGGAAAGCCTGCGCTCTGCAACGCACGACGTATTGGCCGGCCTGACCGCCCGTGAAGCGAAAGTGCTGCGCATGCGTTTCGGCATCGATATGAACACTGACCACACGCTGGAAGAAGTGGGCAAACAGTTCGACGTTACCCGTGAGCGTATTCGTCAGATCGAAGCCAAAGCACTGCGTAAACTGCGTCACCCAAGCCGTTCCGAAGTGCTGCGCAGCTTCCTGGACGACTAAGGCTAGCGGTTAGCTGCAAACAAAAAACCCCGGCATGCCGGGGTTTTTTATTGCCTGAAATCCTGGGGGATCACTCCAGCGCCAGGAACAGCTCGCGGTAGCTCTCCGTAAGCTGCTCCAGCGTGGCACGGTTCAACCCGCTGGGATTAGGTAATACCCACACCTCGGTTTTGCCGATCGTCATCTCCTGCCGCCCCCAGGGCGCATTTTTCACCCCGAAGGCGCTGCTGAACGCCTGCTTACCCAGAACCGCCAATGCACGCGGCTGGAATTGCAGAATTTTGTCTTTTAACGCCTCACCGCCGCTGCGCAACTCTTCACGCGTCACTTCGCTGGCCGCGACCGTCGGGCGCGCCACCAAAGCGGTGATGCCGCAGCCGGTATCCTGCAACTGCTGCCACTGCTCCGGCGCCAGTTGGCGCTGGGTGAAACCGGCCTGATGCAGCACCTTCCAGAAACGGTTGCTGCCATTGGCAAAGGGATAGCCCTGATGGGCGGAGGAAAGGCCGGGATTGATGCCGCAAAACACCACCCGCAAGTTTGGCGCCAAAAGATTCATGGGTCTGAGAGGTCCGATAAAAGGGATTTACATCGGTTATCGCAAAATCCGCCAGCAATTACAACAGACTACAACTGCGCAGAAAAACAACATACAGGCGTCAAACAGTAGACCTGCACCGGAGGATTACCGTATAATCTCGCCGCTTGGCCCCTTAGCTCAGTTGGTTAGAGCACGCGACTCATAATCGCTTGGTCACTGGTTCAAGTCCAGTAGGGGCCACCAAATTCTCGCTGACATAACAGCGCATCAAACCACCTCGCTGCAGGTGGTTTTTTGTTTCCGCTCACTCAACGCTGCCAAAGCGAATCCCGCCCCTCCTGATGCACGTCGCAACGCCGTAGCCCGATGTCATGCAGTTGCTCCCGGCTCATCGAGCGCAAAGACTTTCTACGGGTATACGTAAAATACCCACGGCGGCAATACCGGCATAATTTGCGCCACAAGCCTTCGCGGTCAGCGGGTAAATCTAGTGTCTTTTCCATTAAGGTCATCCCAATTACACTCAAAGTAATAGGGTGACTCAGGTCACAAACACAAGACAGATTCAGCAACCAATAATCAACACCACACAGATCGACGTTCTGTGATTCTGTATGGTTAAAACAGTGGGTTTGTGTACCGGTGCCGTCTTGTCGCTCGCCGACATCATCAGGCTGCGCCGTTCTGCCGCCGATGAGCGACCTGCTCCGCTCGTTGCAGGATTTCCTGCAAATCGTCCTCGTCGATGTCAAACAGCTCACCCTGCATCAGCACTTCATGCAGATCCGCCCGGGTAATCGATACCGCATCAATCGGCAGGCCAGTGGGCTTGGCTTCGGCCGGTGCCAGTTGGTGCGGGTAACGGCGCCCGGCCAGGTTATTGAAGATAATCGCCAGTACCGCCAGCAACACCGAGTTAAGCAGCACCGGGTACAGTACAAAGCTGTAACCCAGTTGGTGAATGCCCGGCCCGCCGAGGATCGCGGTCAGCGCCACCGCGCCGCCGGGCGGATGCAGGCAACGCAGTTTGAACATCAATCCAATGGCCACTGCGGCCGCCACGCCACAAGCCAGCCCGGGATCGGCAATCAGCAGGCTGGTGCTGACCCCCACCAGCGCAGCCGACATATTGCCGCCCACGATCGACCAGGGTTGCGCCAACGGGCTGTTCGGTACGCCAAACAGCAAAACGGCGGAGGCTCCCATCGGCGCGATAAACCACAGGTTTACCTCCCCCAACACAAAATGGCTGATCCAACCGGTAATCATCAACCCCAGCCCGGCGCCGATGCTGGAAAGCAAAATCTCTTTTTTGCCCATGGCCAACGGGTGCGGCCACAGGCGCGCGCAACCAATCTTGAATCTTGTTACTAACGGGTTCTTCATGTTACTTCGCACTGCCAAATTCAACGTAATAGCAACAAATATATCACATCATGTCCGGCGGAATAACCGTAGCCCCGCCTGCACCCGGCAACAACTTTCCGCTAACAGATTGATTTTTCGCCCCCCCTCGGTAATGATCAATGTTCTCCCCTTAGCCTTGAGGAAAAGCCGATGCCTCAACCGATTACCGAGCTCTATACCGACAGCCAATTTTTCAGCCCTTATGCCATGTCCGCATTTATTGTGCTGACGGAGAAAAGCATCCCCTTCACCGTGAAACCGGTCGATTTGGCGCAGGAAGAAAATAAAGGCGCTGCCTATGCGGCACTGTCGCTAACCCGTCGGGTGCCTACGTTGGTGATCGGTGAGTTCCAGCTGTCCGAGTCCTCGGCAATTACCGAGTATCTGGAAGATATCCATCCGGCTCACGCGGTCTATCCGCGCGACGTCAAGCTGCGCGCCAAAGCGCGCGAAATTCAAGCCTGGCTGCGCAGCGATCTGTTGCCAATTCGCGTCGAACGGCCAACCGAGGCGGTATTCGGCAACGAAAAATTCCCACCCCTGTCCGCCGCCGCCGAGGCCGCTGCCAACAAGCTGATCGCCGCAGTCGAAAAATTGCTGGGCCACGGCCAGGATAATTTGTTCAGGGAGTGGTGCATTGCCGATACCGATCTGGCGTTGATGCTGAACCGGCTGGTGATGAACGGAGATGACGTGCCGGAGAACCTTCGCCACTACGCGCAAAAACAGTGGCAACGCCCTTCGGTGCAGGCCTGGCTGGCGCTGCCGGAACAAATGCACGGAAAATAAAAAAATCGGCGGCCACGACGCCGCCGCTCTCAACTGAGAAACAACATCACTTCCTGAAGGAAGGCAGGTCACCATCCAGAGGGCAGATAGCCTAACAACGACGCAATAGCGTATACCGCACTGGCCAGATACAGCAGCACGATGCTGATCTGCAACAGCGGGTGGGTGATCCAGTTGCACTGCCAGCGCGGCGTTTGGTCACCGTGCTTGCGCGCCCCTCGCAGGATCAGCATCGGCATAATCGACAGGATCACCCCGCTGAACACCCCGGCGAAATACAGCGCGTTAACGAACGACACCAGGCCGCTGTATGCCAGCGCGAACGGGGGCACCACCACCAGCAACAGCACGCCGAATCGGCGCAGCGGTTGCTCGTCATTGCCCAGTCTGAACTTGTCGAAAATATTGGTCAGGAAGCTGCCGCCCAGCCCCCAGTAAGAGGTCAGCATCGCGCACAGCGCAAAGATATTGGCGGAGAAGAACGCCCACTGCCCGAGAGCCTGCCCCCAGGAGATGGTCGCCACGTCGGAGATATTATTCAGCCCGCTGAGGGCAATCACCGACATCGGCACCGCCGCCAGCAGCACGAAGGTTACCGCCATGCCGACGATAATCGCCTTCGGCAGCTGTTCCGGCTTATCCGAGAAGCCACGCGCCATTTCCGGCACTATGTACTGCGCCGAGAAGCAGAACACCACCACGTTGAATACCGGCACCATAAAGCGCCAGTCGCCGTCCAGCAGGTTGCGCATCTGGGTGGTGTCTTTCAGCAGTGTGGCCGCCACCAGCGCGGTCAGCATCACCACCATACCGATACTGATAAATTTCTCCCCACGGCCAATCGCCTTCAGCCCCAGGTACAACACCCCAGCAGCGGGAACGAAAAACAGCAGGCTGCCGATGGCCGGCGAGATGCCGAACAGAGATTGCAGCAGCTTGCCGCTGCCGGTCATGTACGCGGTCAACGCCCCGACGCTGTTGACGCACACCGAAGCGAACATCAGCCAGGCGCCAATACCGCCGACATAGCGTTTCGCCAGCCCGCTTAATTGCAGGTGGGCACGGGTGCGCAGGGTGGATTCGGCGACGTACAGCATGGTGATGGTGGTCAAACTCCCCACCAGCACCAGCCAGAACAGCAGCGGTAAAAAACCGGCTTTGCTGGAGGCATAGGCGATGGACAACACGCCGGCGCCAATATTGGTGCCGACAATCATCGCCACCCCTTCGAGGAAACTCAGTGATTTGGCGGGTGCAGACGTTCGCACCCCGGCGGCAAGCGCCGGAGAAATAGAGATGTTTTCAGAAGACATGCAGCATCCTTTGTTGCCCGGCGGCTCCGGCCACCGGGACAGGTTAATTTCCCGGTGGTTAACAGCTCACATCGATACACAGGTATTTCAGCTCCAGATATTCTTCAATGCCGTAACGCGATCCTTCACGTCCGAGTCCTGACTGCTTCACACCGCCAAACGGCGCGATTTCATTGGAGATCAGCCCGGTGTTGATGCCGACCATGCCGTATTCCAGCGCTTCCGGCACTCGCCACTGGCGCGAGGCACTCTGCGTAAACAGATAAGCGGCCAGACCAAACTCGGTGTCGTTGGCCATGGCGATCGCTTCCGCCTCATCATGGAAACGAAACAGCGGCGCCACCGGGCCAAAGGTTTCTTCCCGGGCGAAGCGCATTTTTTGCGTCACGCCGGTCACCACCGTCGGTTGGAAGAAGGTGCGGCCCAGCTCGTGCGGCTGCCCACCGATAGCAATCTGCGCGCCTTTGATCAGCGCATCGTCAATGTGGCTCTGCACTTTATCCACCGCGTCCTGGTCGATCAGCGGTCCCTGGGTGGTGCCTTCATGGCTGCCGTCACCGACTTTGAGTTGCTCAACCGCCGCCACCAGCTTGTCCACCAAACGATCATAGATGCCGTCCTGCACGTAGATGCGGTTGGCGCAGACGCAGGTCTGGCCGCTGTTACGGAACTTGGAGGCCATAATGCCCGCCACCGCCGTGTCCAGATTGGCGTCGTCGAAAACGATCACCGGCGCGTTGCCCCCCAGTTCCAGCGACAGCTTTTTAATCGTCGGCGCGCACTGCGCCATCAGAATGCGGCCGACCTCGGTCGAACCGGTAAAGCTCAGTTTGCGCACCACCGGGCTGTCGCACAGCACCTTGCCCACCTGCGCCGCGTCGCCGGTCACCACCTGCAACACGCCCGGCGGAATGCCGGCATCCTGCGCCAGCTTCGCCAATGCCAACGCGGTCAGCGGCGTCTGCTCGGCCGGTTTGACGATTATCGCGCAGCCCGCTGCCAGCGCCGGCGCAACCTTGCGGGTGATCATCGCCGCCGGGAAGTTCCACGGCGTGATCGCCGCGCAAACGCCGATCGGCTGTTTCACTACCACCAGGCGCTGCGAGGCCAGCGGCGCCTGCAACACGGCACCGTCGACGCGCTTGGCCTCTTCGGCGAACCAGATAATAAACGAAGCGGCATAGGCGACTTCACCGCGCGCTTCCGCCAGCGATTTACCCTGCTCGGCCGTCATCAGCTGCGCCAAATCCTCCTGGGCTGCCAGCACCTTGTCGGCCCAGGCCAGCAACAGCACGGAGCGCTGTTTGGCGGTCAGCTGCTTCCAGCCCTGCTGCGCCAACTGCGCCGCGTTAATCGCCTGCTGCGTTTCTTCTTCGCTGACCAACGGGATGCTTGCCAGCTCAGCACCGGTCGCCGGGTTGATGACGGCCTCACGCTTGCCGCTCAAGGCGTCGCACCACTCACCGCTAATCAAACACTGGCTGCGCAGCAGCTCGGGATTATTCAGTTTCATTGCCGGTCACTCCTTATTGGGCCAACGCGCGGGAAAGAATGCCCAGCGCCTGGGTGAACTGCTCCTCAGGGATGGTCAGCGGATACAGGAAGCGGATCACGTTACCGTTCACACCGCAGCTCAACAGCAACAGCCCCTCCTCCAGCGCCTTCTGCTGTACCTGACGGGTGATCTCCGCCGAAGGCTTGCCGGTCGCCGGATCCTTGAACTCCACCGCCACCATCGATCCCTGCGCGCGAATATCCGCGATCGCCGGGCTGGTTTTGCGCGCCTGTTGCAGCACCTCCACCAAATGCTGGCCCAAACGTTGGGAACGCTGGCACAGCTGTTCTTCGTCAATCACGTCCAGCACCGCAAGTGCCGCAGCCACCGCCAGCGGGTTACCGGCATAAGTGCCGCCCAGCCCGCCCGGCGCCGGGGCGTCCATCACGTCGGCACGGCCGGCCACCGCCGACAGCGGCATACCGCCCGCCAGGCTTTTCGCCATAGTGATCAGATCCGGTTTCACCGCGTAATGTTCCATGGCAAACAGCTTGCCGGTACGGGCAAAACCGGTCTGCACTTCGTCGGCAATCAGCAAAATGCCGTGCTGGTCGCACAGTTCGCGCAGCGCCTGCATAAAATCGGCCGGCGCAATGTTGAAACCGCCCTCGCCCTGCACCGGTTCCAGCACAATGGCGGCCACTTGTTTGGGATCGATATCCGCCTTAAAGATGCGCTCCAGGCTGTTCATCGCGTCTTCGGTGGTCACGCCATACAGCGCATTCGGATACTGGCCGTGGAACACCGAACCGGGGAAGGGCCCGAAGCCCAGCTTGTACGGAGCCACTTTGCCGGTCAGCGCCATGGTCATGTAAGTGCGGCCATGGAAACCGCCGCCAAAGGTGATCAGGCCCGGTCGGCCGGTATAGGCGCGGGCGATTTTGACCGCGTTTTCCACCGCTTCGGCGCCGGTGGTGAACAACGCGGTTTTACAGGGGCCTTCGATCGGTGCGCGCTGGTTGATGCGCTCTGCCAACGAGACATAGCTTTCGTAAGGAACGATTTGGTAAGCGGTGTGGGTGAAGGCCTTCAGTTGCTGTTCAATGGCGGCGATCACCTTCGGATGCCGGTGTCCGGTATTCAGAACAGCAATACCGGAAGCGAAATCGATCACCTCATTGCCTTCTACGTCCCACAGCGTGGCATTCTCCGCACGCTCGGCGTAAAAACCGCACATCACGCCAATCCCCCGTGGGGTGGCATCCTGACGACGTTGATTCAGTTCTGCGTTTTTCATGCTGTTCTCTCCGGTCGGTGTCCGTTGTACGTTTCGTTCACATTCGTGAAACAATGACGTTTATTTACACAGGATGTGGCCCTATAATCGAGTGCCAGTTACGATTAATTGAGGGATCCAATTGCGCTCACTGAGTGGTGACCTGTTGTTGCAGCGCCTCGGCGAACAGCCTGATGATAAGCTGCACAAGCGGCTGTATAACGCGATCCGCACCAGCATTTTGGACGGCAGTTTGTCGCCCTCCAGCCGCCTGCCCGCCTCGCGCGATCTGGCGCAGGAACTCAGGCTGTCACGCAACACTGTATTAACCGTTTATGAACAACTCTTGGCAGAAGGTTATGTTTTGGCACGCGCAGGCAGCGGCACATTCGTCGCCGAAACCGTGCCGGACAGCTGTTTATCTACCGTCAGCGCCCCCGCAGGCAGTGACGGAGAACAACGGCGCATTGAGCTGTCGGCCCGAGGATCCACCCTGCTGCATCACGCCAGCGCCAGCCCCAAACAGTGGGGTGCGTTTATCCCTGGCGTACCCGACGTCAACGCCTTTCCTCACCAGCTGTTCAGCAAGATCCAGGCGCGCATCGGCCGCCGCCCCGTCCCGCAGCGGCTGACCTACAGTAATCAGGGCGGCAGCCCGGAGTTGCAGCATGCCTTGGTGGACTATCTGCGCGTGGCGCGTTCGGTGCGCTGCTCGCCGGAGCAAATTTTGATTACCGAAGGCATTCATCAGGCGATAGATCTGGTGACGCGCATGCTGTGCAATCCGGGCGACGACGCGTGGATTGAAGAACCGGGCTATTGGGGGATCCGCAATATTCTGCGGATGAACGACGTGAATATCTGCCCACTGGGGGTCGATGAGGCCGGCATGGTGCCGCCGGAACAGCCAACCGGCGCGCCACGGCTGATTTTCGTCACCCCATCGCACCAGTATCCGCTGGGATCGGTGATGAGCCTGGCACGGCGGCAGCGGTTGCTGGCGTTGGCGCGCAACGGCGGCAGTTGGATTGTCGAAGACGACTACGACAGCGAGTTCCGCTTTTCCGGCCAGCCCATCCCGGCGCTGCAAGGGTTGGAAGCCGATGCGCCGGTGATTTATATCGGCACCTTCAGCAAGACGCTGTACCCGGCGCTGCGGCTGGGTTACGTGGTGCTGCCAAAACCCTTGATGACGGCGCTGAAAACCGCGCACGCCGAACTGTATCGCGGCGGTCACCTGCTGATCCAGACCGCTCTGGCGCAGTTTATTCAGGAAGGCCACTACACCGCGCATATTCGCCGCATGCGGCTGCTGTATGCCCGGCGGCGGGCGTTTCTGACCGCATTGATTGAGCAGCATCTGGGCAAGCAGGCGTTGAGCGAATTCAACAACAACGCCGGGCTGCACCTGATCCTGAACCTGCCGGACGAAGCCGACGACGTGGCGATCGCCGCCGCCGCCAGCGCACACGGCGTGCTGGTGCGACCGCTGTCGCGTTACTACATGCTGCCCAACCACCGCCGCGGCTTGCTGATGGGCTTCGCCTGCGTGCCGGAGGAACAGATGGCCGCCGCCTTTACCCTGCTGCTGCAATGCATTACAGCGCCCTGAACTGCCAGCCCCCGTCCTGCCAATGCAGGCGATGAGTCAGTTTCAGCGCCCGCAGGAAGGCTTCATCGTGCGAGACCACCAACATAGCACCGGGAAACTCCGCCAGCGCGGCCTCAATGGCCAGTGACGAAGCCAGATCCAAATGGTTGGTCGGCTCGTCCAGCAACAGTAATTGCGCCGGCTCTTTACGCCACAGCGCACAGGCCAGCGCCGCCTTCAGCCTTTCTCCACCGCTCAGCGCCGCCAACGGCAACGTGATCCGTTCCGCACCGAGTTGCAACTGCGCCAGTTGGGTGCGCAACGCCCCCTCGGCCAGCGGAGAATCCTGCAACCCCAGCAGCGCCATCACCGATAACCGCGAATCAAACTGCAACAGGGTTTGATCGAGGTAAGCCATTGGCAGCGGGCAGTGAACGTGACCGGACACCGCAGCCAACTGGCCAAGAATCACCTTCAGCAACGTGGATTTTCCGCAGCCGTTCGGGCCGGTCAGCGCTACGCGCATGGGTCCGTCGATACGCATATCCAGCGGCGGCGCACTGACAAAAGGCAGTTGCAGCTGCTCGAGCACCAGCACCTGCTTGCCCGCCATCACCGCGCTGCCAGGCAGGGTTAACATCACCGGGCTGTCTTCTTCCACCCGCTGGTACGCCTCGCGCACGGCGGCATCGAGACTGCTTTTTTGGTCCTGATGCTGTTTGCGCAGCGTGCCGAGGCTCTCTTTGGCCGCCGCTTTGTAGGCCACGCGTTCGAAAGAGGCGATATTCAGCGTATCGACGGTTTTCAGCGTTTGGGCTGAGCGCCGCTGGCTGATGTCGTGCTCTTTCTGCTGTCGGGCGCGAATGCGTTTGCGTTCCTGCCGCGCATGTTCCCAGCCTGATCGCGCCGCCTGCTGCTCCAAATCGCGCTGCCGCCGATAGTCATCGTAGTTGCCGCCGTAGCTGTGCAGCCCATCGGGCGTCAGCTCGACGATGCGCGCCATACGCGCCAGCAGTTGCCGATCGTGGCTGGCAACCAGCAGCCCGCCGCGCCACTGTGCCAACTGCCGGTACAGCCAGTCGCGCCCATCGGTATCAAGGTGGTTGGTCGGTTCATCCAGCAGCAAGTAATCCGCACCGCCCAACATCGCGCCACACAGCGTCGCGCGCATTCGCTCCCCGCCGCTCAGGGAGCCGGCCGGCCGCAGCGGATCGAACGCCGGCAATCCGGCGGCAGCAAAGGCAGCGTGCAGACGATCGATCAGATCCCACTGCCCTTCCAGGCGATCGATATCGTCCGCCAACGGATGCCCCTGTTCAATACGGGCCAGCGCGGCAAACACCTCGCCATAGCCCAGCAACTGCGCCAGCGTAATCTGCACTGCGATTTCCGGCTGTTGCGCCACATAAGCCAGAGAAGCATGCGTTTCCACATGCCCGCCAGCCGGTTGATCCAGGCCGGCGATCAAGCGCAGCAGACGGGTTTTGCCGACGCCGTTACGCCCAACCAGGCCACAGCGTTGTTGATCGAAAGTGAGATCCAGCGGGCCGAACAGCGTTTCGCCGTTAGCGAACTGGCAAGTTAGTTGGTGTAAAACAAAATGAGGGGATTGCGCAAAATGAGCCATAAGCACTCCTGAGTGAAATCAAAGCATCCCCATCCGGCACTGGCGTGCTCAGCATGGGACAAGATATCAACAGGCGTGTTTGTTCATTTTCGATAATGGCTCCGCAGAGAAGGCATGGACATGCCGCAGACAAAGGTTACCCGATAACTTGTCTACTATGCAAACAACTACAAAGATTCATGACATCTATCACATTCAGCGCAATGCAAATTCCCAACGGCACAGACAACGGCTAGATTTATCTCATCCGACCACTTGGGTCGCACATAATAATAACGATGAAAGACGCGATGGAGACTGCAATGAGCAATTACCCACACCTGCTGGCGCCGCTGGATCTCGGCTTCACTACCCTGAAAAACCGGGTGCTGATGGGATCGATGCACACCGGCCTGGAAGAACTTCCCGATGGCCCGGAACGCATGGCCGCTTTCTATGCCGAACGCGCAGCGGCCGGCGTGGCGCTGATCGTGACAGGCGGCATCGCCCCCAATGAAAAGGGTGTGGTGTATCGCGGCGGCTCCACTCTCAACCGCCGGGATCAGGTCGATCATCACCGGATCGTCACCGATACCGTCCACCAGGCCGGGGGAAAAATTGCGTTGCAGATCCTGCATGCCGGCCGCTACAGCTATCAACCGCAGCCGGTGGCGCCGTCCGCGCTGCAGGCGCCGATCAACCCTTTCGCCCCGACCGCGCTGAGTGAGACGGAGATCGAACAGACCATCGCCGACTTTGCCCACTGTGCACTGCTGGCTCAGCAGGCCGGCTACGACGGCGTAGAAGTGATGGGTTCCGAAGGCTATTTGATCAACCAATTCCTGGTGGCACGCACCAACCAGCGCGAGGACACATGGGGAGGCAGCTTCAGCAATCGCATGCGTTTTGCCGTGGAGATCGTCCGGGCGGTGCGTCAGGCGGTTGGCCGCGAGTTCATTTTGATTTACCGCCTGTCGATGCTCGATCTGGTGGAAGACGGCTCCAGCTGGCAGGAGATCGAACAGCTGGCGCAGGCGATCGAACAGGCGGGTGCAACCCTGATCAATACCGGCATCGGCTGGCATGAAGCGCGGATCCCGACTATCGCCACCATGGTGCCGCGCGCCGGTTTCAGTTGGGTGACCCGCAAGCTGATGGGCAAAGTGCGCATTCCGCTGATCACCACCAACCGCATCAATGACCCGGCGGTTGCAGAGCAGGTGCTGGCGGACGGCTGCGCCGACATGGTGTCGATGGCCCGCCCGTTCCTGGCCGACGCCGCTTTTGTGCAAAAAGCCGCAGAAGGGCGTGCCGACGAGATAAACACCTGCATTGGCTGCAATCAGGCCTGTCTCGATCAGATTTTTGAAGGCAAGCTCACCTCCTGCCTGGTGAACCCGCGCGCCTGCCGTGAAACCGAAATGCCGCTGACCATGGCCGAAAAGCCGAAAAAGCTGGCGGTGATCGGCGCCGGGCCAGCAGGATTGGCGTTTGCCACCACCGCCGCCAGCCGCGGCCACCGGGTGACGCTGTTCGATGCCGCCGATCAGATTGGCGGACAGTTCAATATCGCCAAGCAGATCCCCGGTAAAGAAGAATTCCACGAAACCCTGCGCTACTTCCGTCGCCAGCTGGCACTGCTTGAGGTGACGGTAAAACTGGGTACGCAGGTAGAAGCCGTCGATCTGGCGGAATTCGACGAAGTGATCCTCGCCTGCGGCATAGTGCCGCGCACGCCGGCGATCCCAGGAATTGATAACGCCAAGGTGCTGACCTATCTGGACGTATTGCGCGACAAAAAGCCGGTCGGCCAGCGGGTGGCGATTATCGGCGCCGGCGGCATCGGCTTCGACACCGCCAAGTACCTCAGCCAGCACGGCGTGTCGAGCAGCCTGGATCAGGCAGAATTTAACCGTGAATGGGGTATCGATGGCCAGCTCAGCCAACGCGGCGGGCTGGCGGCGCAAGGGCCGGTGGCGGAACGCGGGCCGCGGCAAATCTATCTGCTGCAGCGCAAAACCAGCAAAGTGGGTGAAGGCCTGGGGAAAACTACCGGTTGGATCCACCGCACCAGTCTGACAATGCGTGGCGTCAAGATGCTCAATAGCGTGAACTATCAACGTATTGATGAGGAAGGATTGCACATCGCGCGCGCCGAGCAGGAAAGCTGCCTGCCGGTAGATACGGTGATTATCTGCGCCGGGCAGGAACCGCGCCGCGAACTGCAGCAGCCGCTGCTGGCGATGGGAAAAACCGTGCATTTGATTGGCGGTGCGGACGTTGCCGCCGAGCTGGACGCCCGCCGCGCAATCGATCAAGGCACGCGGCTGGCGATGGCGCTGTAATAAATAGCCATTCATTAAGGGGCGCATGCATTGCGCCCCCCGGTTACTCAATAACGTGCGCCGGATTTCACCGCTTTCAGGATCACAAACTTCTTGTTGGATGCCACGACGGTGCAGTTACCAAACAGACGCTTCAGCTTCTGGTGATAATCCAGATGACGGTTGCCGACGATGCGCAGCTCGCCACCCACCTGCAAGCAACGCTTGGCGTCGCAGAACATCTGCCAGGCAGTATGATCGGTGATCGCATGCTGTTGGTGGAACGGCGGATTGCACAGCACCGCCTGCACGCTTTCACGCTCAATCCCCGCCAACGAGTTATTCACTTCAAACTGACAGCGATCCAGCTCCTGCGGCAGGTTGTGTTCCACGTTCAACTCGCTGGACGCCACCGCCATATAGGACTCATCGACAAAGCTCATCTGCGCCTGCGGGTTCTGCACCAGCGCGGCCAGGCCAATAACGCCGTTACCGCAGCCGAGATCGACAATGTGACCGTCCAGATCGTGCGGCAGATTTTCCAGGAACAGACGAGCGCCAATATCCAGGCTGCCGCGTGAGAACACGTTGGCATGGTTGTGGATCAGCCAATCGGTGCCGTCCAGCGTCCAGTTGGTGGTTTCCGGCGCCGCCGGTGGCACGATGTCCGCCACTTCGCAGTGGATAAGGCGCGCTTTCTTCCACGCCAGGCTGGTGCGCGTCGGCCCCAGCACCTTTTCAAACAGCTGCATGGTTGAGGTGTGCACGTCGCGCGCCTTGGCTCCGGCGATGATCACCGTGTCCGGCGCCACCACGTTGCGCAGCGAGCGCAGTTGCTGTTCCAGCAGCGCCAGCGCCTTGGGAATGCGGATCAACACCACTGCAGGTGATGCAGGCAGTTCGGCGAGGCTGTCCAGCAGCGTAACCTGCTCCGGATCCAACTCATTGAGCTTCAGGTTATGGCGCGTAGCCAGCTGGCTCATATAGGAATCGCTGATGCTGTAAGGCTGATGGCCGTGCAGCGCACAGGCCAGCGTGCCGAAGTTGTCGTTGAAAATCAGCACCGGGCGACCGCCAATGTCTACATTTTCAAGCTGTTGCAGCAGATATTCGTCTGCCGCTTCCCACGCCTGCAATTGGGTGGATTCTTCCTGTTGGGGATAACGCTCCAGCTCAAGTTGCTGTGTTCCCAGATCGAGTTGGCTCATTGCCCCTCCTGACTGATAAAATTTGGGCTGTTTATCCCCTAAAAACGTCCATCAGTAAAATGTTTTTTCGGATAAATTGCCCTTTGCGGGCTTTGCGCGAAAAAACGTCATAGAATAGCCCGCTGAATTGCCGCCAATACGGGAAGATGATGTCCGAACTGACTTACCTGCAGGGTTACCCTGAACATCTGCAAAGCCAGGTGCAGCAGTTGATCGACCAGCAGCGGCTGGGGGATGTGCTGCTGCAGCGCTATCCGCAGGTGCATGATTGCACCACCGACAAGTCGCTTTATCAGTATACCGTCGATCTAAAAAACCAGTATCTGCGCAACGCTCAGCCGCTGAGCAAAGTGGCCTACGACGGTAAAATCCAGGTGATGAAACACGCGCTTGGCATGCACACCGCCATTTCACGCGTGCAGGGTGGCAAGCTGAAGGCCAAGGCGGAAATCCGCGTGGCGACGGTGTTCAAGCTGGCACCGGAGCCGTTCCTGCGCATGATCGTGGTACATGAACTGGCGCACCTGAAAGAGAAGGATCACAACAAAGCCTTCTACAGCCTGTGCTGCCATATGGAGCCGAATTACCATCAACTGGAGTTCGACACCCGGCTGTACCTGACCCACCTCTCCGTATTTGGCGATCTGTATGCATAGCGGGATTCGCCTTCGGTAATTGCCGTGATAATCTGATTCTTTCTACCCTATGCAGCACTTGAAATTCATAGGGTATAGGGCTTGGGAACCGGAGATATCTATGATTCGCTTTGCCGTCGTTGGCACCAACTGGATTACAGAACGCTTTATCGACGCCGCACATGAAAGTGGCAAACTGAAGCTGACCGCCATCTATTCGCGCAAGCTCGAGCAGGCGCAGGCGTTTGGCGCCAACTATCACGTCAGTCTGTTTTTCGATTCCCTGGAGACGCTGGCCCAATCCGACGCCATCGACGCGGTGTACATCGCCAGCCCCAATTCCCTGCATTGTCAGCAATCGCTGCTGTTCCTCAGCCATAAAAAGCACGTGATCTGCGAAAAGCCGCTGGCCTCCACCCTGCGCGAAGCAGAACAACTGGTCGCCTGCGCACGGGAAAACCAGGTGGTGCTGTTCGAAGCCTTCAAAAGCGCCCACCTGCCGAATTTCCTGGCCCTGAAGCAGGCGCTACCGAAAATCGGCCGGCTGCGCAAAGCCTTTATCAACTACTGCCAATACTCTTCGCGCTATCCGCGTTATCTGGCCGGCGAGAACCCAAACACCTTTAACCCACAGTTTTCCAATGGCTCGATCATGGACATTGGCTACTATTGCCTGGCCAGTGCCGTGGCGCTGTTTGGCGCACCAAAATCCGTGATCGCCAGCGCCGCGCTGCTGGACACCGGCGTTGATGCGCATGGAACCGCCTGCCTCAATTACGGGGATTTTGACGTAACCATTTCGCATTCCAAGGTCAGCAACTCGGATATTCCGAGCGAAATCCAGGGTGAAGAAGGGACGCTGGTCATTGATAAAATTTCGGAGTGTCAGGGTGTGGCGCTGACGCCGCGCGGTGGCAATCGTCAGGATCTGACCCAACCGCAGCATATCAATACCATGCTGTATGAGGCGCAAGCCTTCGCTGAACTGGTTGAAAAACGGCAGGTGGAACATCCAGGGTTGGAAAACTCGCTGATCGTCGCCCAGTTGCTGACCGAAATCCGCCGCCAGACCGGCGTAGTATTCCCTGCCGACGGAGAATGACGTGAAACCGCTATTGTTGATGCAAACCGGTGATGCGCCGGAGATTATCCGCAGGGAAAAGGCCAACTTCGACGAAATGTTCCTGCAACAGGGTAACATTGACGCCGATCGCGTGCAGATCGTGCACCTTCCCTCAGGCGAACAGCTGCAGGCGCCGCAACACTACGCCGGCGTGGTCATTACCGGATCGGCGGCGATGGTCACCGAACAATTGCCGTGGAGCGAGCAGGCCGCCGAGTGGCTGCGTCAGGCGATGCAGATCAAGCTGCCGATTTTCGGCGCCTGCTACGGTCACCAACTGCTGGCCTATGCGCTCGGCGGTGAAGTGGGCTACCACCCGCAGGGCATGGAGGTCGGTACGCTGGATATTGAACTGCTGCCCGCCGCCACCAACGATCGGCGTCTGGCGATGCTGCCGCCGCATTTCAAGGCCAATCTGATCCACTCGCAGAGCGTACTGACGCCGCCTGCCGGCGCGAAGGTGCTGGCTCGCTCACAACAGGACGCCTGTCAGATCCTCAGTTATGGCGATCACGTACTGACCACCCAGTTCCATCCGGAATTTAACGGCGCGGTGATGCATCAATACCTGAGCTGGCTCGGCGAACTGAACCCCGAGCAGCAGACGCAGTATCAGCTTAAGCAACAGCAGGTTAGCGATACGCCCTTCAGTCGGTTATTGCTGCAAGGTTTCGTCGTCAGCCTCGGCGCGCAGAAGGCCCTGGCCGGCTAGCGTGATAAACGTTGACCGCTGACACATTTTGCATTACTTTCTGCGGTGCAAAGGGGAGTAACTTCATTGCCGGTTAATCGTCATTACGATGCGCAAGCATCCGGTTACCGGGCAACATGATGTGACGGGCACTGCAGGTGCACCTTCATCAACGTTGTAAGTGAGACCTTGCCGGAAGGCGAGGTTTGCTTGCAGCGTTCACAGAGCGGCTGGCGTCTTCCGACGTTGGCCGTTTTTGTTTTTGAAGGATATCTCTGATGATGAATACCGTTGGCACACCTTGGTTATGGGGCAGTTTCGCCGCCATCATAGTTGTGATGCTCGCAATCGACTTACTGCTGCAAGGCCGCAAAGGCGCGCACACCATGACGCTGAAGCAGGCCGCCAGTTGGTCGCTGGTGTGGGTCAGCCTTTCCCTGCTGTTCAACCTGGGTTTCTGGTACTACCTGAACCAAACCGCCGGGCGCGCCGTCGCCGATACGCAGGCGCTCGCCTTCCTCACCGGTTACCTGATCGAAAAAGCGCTGGCGGTCGATAACGTCTTCGTCTGGCTGATGCTGTTCAGCTATTTCGCCGTTCCGGCTAACCTGCAACGATGCGTACTGATTTTCGGCGTATTGGGCGCGATCGTGCTGCGTACCATCATGATCTTCGCCGGTAGCTGGCTGGTGACCCAGTTCCAGTGGTTGCTGTATCTGTTCGGTGCCTTCCTGCTGTTCACCGGCATCAAGATGGCGCTGGCGAAGGAAGACGATTCGGCGATTGGCGACAAGCCGCTGGTAAGGTGGCTGCGCAGCCATCTGCGCATGACCGACAATCTCGAAGGCGAGCGTTTCTTCGTGCGCCGCAACGGGCTGCTGTTCGCTACGCCGCTGGTGCTGGTGCTGATCCTGGTGGAACTGAGCGACGTGATTTTCGCGGTCGACAGCATTCCGGCCATCTTTGCCGTCACCACCGATCCGTTTATCGTCCTGACCTCTAACCTGTTTGCCATCATGGGCCTGCGCGCCATGTATTTCCTGCTGGCCAACGTGGCGGAGCGCTTCTCGATGCTGAAATACGGTCTGTCGATCATCCTGATGTTTATCGGCGTCAAAATGCTGATTATCGACTTCTTCCATATCCCGATCGGCGTTTCACTCGGCGTGGTAGCCGGTATTCTGACATTAACGCTGCTGATCAATGCCTGGGTTAACCGCCGCAACGATCGCCTGGCGAATAAAGCACCATAATCTGTTATCCGGGGCGCTAGCCGCCCCGTGATTGTTTGGCAATTCGTCCAAAACGCCAAACGTTATTGCGATCACACAAATGTAACCAGTATGTTATCAAGAGTTGATCCGCCCTCAGAATTTCACTTCCTCTCCTTTCCAACCCCATTTGTTTACTGAATACTGATTTGGCAAACATACTTAGTTACAGATAGAAATAAAAATTGCCCGGCAGCGTTCCTGTCGAGGCGGTCAGTCTGTGCGCAACCTCACCGGGAAGAAAAGCATTATGCAAAAACTGTTAAAATGGATCACACAGGGCAGCCTGGTTAAGCAAATTATGGTCGGCCTGGTGGCCGGTATTATCGTAGCGCTGGTTTCACCGGGAGCGGCCTCCGCCATCGGGCTGCTTGGCGCACTGTTCGTCGGCGCGTTAAAGGCCGTGGCGCCGCTGTTGGTTCTGGTACTGGTCATGGCCTCAATCGCCAACCACAAGCACGGGCAGAAAACCAATATTCGCCCGATCCTGTTCCTCTATCTGCTGGGGACTTTCGCTGCGGCGCTGGTGGCGGTGGTGGTCAGCTTTATGTTCCCGTCCAATCTGGCGCTGGTTGCCGGCAATGCGGACATCAACCCGCCAGGCGGCATTGTTGAAGTGCTGAAAAGTCTGTTGATGAGCGTGGTCGCCAACCCGTTCCACGCGCTGATTAACGCCAACTATATCGGCATCCTGGCCTGGGCGATTGGCCTGGGGCTGGCGCTGCGCCACGCTTCGGAAACCACCAAATCGCTGATTAACGACATGTCGCATGCGGTAACTTTGGTGGTGCGCGCGGTGATCCGCTGTGCGCCGCTCGGCATCTTCGGTCTGGTGGCTTCGACGCTGGCGGAAACTGGCTTTGGCGCGCTGTGGGGCTACGCGCAACTGCTGATGGTGTTGATCGGCTGTATGCTGCTGGTCGCGCTGGTGCTGAACCCGCTGATCGTTTACTGGAAAATCCGCCGCAATCCTTATCCTCTGGTGTTCGCCTGCCTGCGTGAAAGCGGCGTGACCGCGTTCTTCACCCGCAGCTCGGCCGCCAATATTCCGGTGAATATGGAGTTGTGCAAGAAGCTGAATCTGAACGAAGACACCTACTCGGTTTCTATCCCGTTGGGCGCAACCATCAATATGGCCGGCGCGGCGATCACCATTACCGTGCTGACGCTGGCGGCGGTGCACACTCTGGGCATTCCGGTTGACGTTCCGACCGCGCTGCTGCTGAGCGTGGTGGCAGCGATCTGCGCCTGCGGCGCTTCCGGCGTGGCCGGCGGCTCGCTGTTGCTGATCCCACTGGCGTGCAACATGTTCGGCATCCCGAACGATATCGCCATGCAGGTCGTGGCGGTGGGCTTTATCATCGGCGTGCTGCAGGACTCCGCAGAGACCGCACTGAACTCATCCACCGACGTGCTGTTCACCGCGGCGGCCTGCCAGGCGGAAGATCAACGTCTGGCGGATGAAGACCCGTTGAACGTGCGTTAAGCGGTTAACGATCGTCAGCAAGGCGCCCAATGGGCGCCTTTTTTTCTACCGCAAAAGGATCGATGCCGCGCAGTTGCAGGCGGCGGAAACGGATAATGTTGAAGCCGTTCATCAGCAGGAAGCTGCCTTCTATCAGCGAACCGCCTATCGACCCGAGCCAGATGTTATGCGTGACCCAGCAGGCGGTGGAGCACCACATTACGCAACGGGTCGTCAGCCCGCGGGTACGAAACAGTGCCCAGGTGCTGATTGAAGTACCGAAGATCGGCAACAGTTCGATGGGATGTTGGAAGTGCGTCAGGCCGATGGTCAGCGTCAAACCGATAAACAGCCACATCACCCACAGGCTGCGAGTGCGCATTGAAACCAGGTTGCGGCAGGCGCTGAGCAACGCGCTGCTGCCGGCGGCGCTCGCCCCCATCAGGAAGAAGTGGATGCCAATAATCAGGCTGTATCCTGACAGTTGCAGCTTGAAACGCTGGTCGTCGCGATTGAAAAAACTGGTGATGCCGACCAGAAAAGCCAGCACGCCCACGGCCTGGGCAAACCAATAAAACGTCATTAGGGGATCCTGAAGCGGGAGACAATGGCGTTAAAAGTGAAACGCTGTTTTATGCTACTCCCGCTGCCGGTGCTTTACAATGTCACCCCACTTTTAAAAATCGCCAACTCGCGGAAATCGTTCGCTTCGTTGCGCGCCGCTTTGCCATCGGCGATCGCCACGATCAGATCGACAAACTGTTCCAGCAGGCGATCCATCGGCGTACCGTGGATCAATTGCCCGGCGTCGAAGTCGATCCAGTGCGGTTTTTTCGCCGCCAGTTCGCTGTTGGTCGCCAGTTTTACCGTGGGAACGAAGCCGCCGTAGGGCGTGCCACGCCCGGTACTGAACAACACCATATGGCAGCCCGCGCCGGCCAGCGCGCTGGTCGCCACCGCGTCATTGCCGGGCGCGCTGAGCAGGTTTAACCCTGGCTGCCGCAGCCGTTCGCCGTATTTGAGCACGTCCACTACCCGGCTTTGCCCGGCTTTCTGCGTGCAACCGAGAGATTTTTCTTCCAAAGTGGTAATGCCGCCCGCCTTGTTGCCCGGCGAAGGGTTTTCATAAATCGGCTGGTTATGGGCGATAAAATACTGTTTGAAATCGTTGACCATGCTGACGGTTTTCTCGAAGGTCGCCCGATCGCGGCAGCGGCTCATCAGGATCCGTTCTGCGCCAAACATCTCCGGCACCTCGGTCAGCACCGTGGTGCCGCCGTTGGCGATCACATAGTCGGAAAACTGCCCCAGCAGCGGGTTGGCGGTGATGCCGGACAGCCCGTCCGATCCGCCGCATTCCAGGCCGAACTTCAACTCGCTCAATTTGCCCGGTTGGCGACGATCGTCGCGCATGGCCCGGTACAACTCATGCAGTTGCTCCAGCCCGGCTTCCACCTCATCGTCCTGCTGCTGGCACACCATAAAGCGCACCCGCTGTTCATCCATCGTCCCCAGCGTGCTGCGGAAAACGTCTACCTGATTGTTCTCGCACCCCAGGCCAATCACCAGCACCGCGCCGGCATTCGGATGGCGCACCATATTTTGCAGCATGGTACGGGTGTTTTCATGATCCTGCCCCAATTGCGAACAGCCGAACGGATGGCTGAACAGGTGTACGCCATCGATCCCCTGCGCATCCTGGGTTTCCTTCAGAAAACGCTGCTGGATCTGCCGGGCAATACCGTTGACGCAACCGACGGTCGGCACGATCCACAGTTCGTTGCGGATCCCCACCTCTCCGCTACTGCGGCGATAGAGCTGGACCTCTCGATCCGCTGCCTGTGGCAGCAGTACGGGAAATTCCGGCTGGTACTGATAGCTGTCCAGATCGCTCAGGTTGGTTTTGGCATTTTGCGAGTGAATGTGCACACCCGGCGCTATGGCGACCAGCGCATGGCCGATCGGCAGCCCGTACTTGATGATCGCCTCGCCGGCTGCGATCGGTTGCAGCGCAAACTTGTGCCCACGCGCCACGGGTTGCGAAAGCCGAAGGGTCAACGCTTCCAGCGCCAGCGTTTCGCCGTCGGCCAAATCGCGCAGCGCCACCGCCACATTATCCTGCGAATGAATTTTTACGATGCTTTGCATAAACCAACCTCGGGCAGCGGCTACGCCAGTTCAATGGCGAAATAATTTTTGGCATTGTCGAAGCAGATGTTTTTCACCATCTCGCCGAGCAGCGCGATATCCGCCGGCGCTTCACCCTCTTCCACCCAGCGCCCCATCATCTGGCAGAGAATGCGGCGGAAATATTCGTGACGGGTATACGACAAGAAGCTGCGGCTGTCGGTCAGCATGCCGACAAAACGGCTCAGCAGGCCAAGCTGTGCCAACTGCGTCATCTGGCGTTGCATGCCGTCTTTCTGATCGTTGAACCACCAGCCTGAACCAAACTGCATCTTGCCTGGCGTGCCCTCCCCCTGGAAATTACCCACCATGGTGCCGATCACTTCGTTATCGCGCGGGTTGAGGCAATACAGGATGGTTTTCGGTAATCCTCCCTGCCGGGACTGAGCATCCAGCAGGCGGGAAAGCGGTTCCGCCAGTGGCCGGTCGTTAATGGAGTCGAAGCCGATATCCGGACCAACGCTTGCCAGCATCCGGCTGTTGTTATTGCGCAATGCACCAATGTGATACTGCTGCACCCATTCACGGCGTTGATATTCAGCAGCCAGGAACAGCAGCACTGCGCTTTTGAACTGGGCGCTCTGCTCCGGCCCAGGCAGCTTGCCGCTCAGGCGTTGGGCCAGAATGGCGTCCAGCTCGGCTTCGTTCGCTTCGCCATACACCACCACGTCCAGCGCATGGTCAGCCACTTTGCAGCCGTGGGCGGCAAAGTGATCCATACGTTTTTTCAACGCGTCGCACAGCGAGGTGAAGCGGCTGATACTGATATCCGCTGCCGCCTCCAGCTTTTTCAGGTAATCGTTAAAGCCCGGCGCATCGATATTGAACGCCTTATCCGGCCGCCAGCTGGGCAGCACCTTGATATCGAAACTGTCGTCGGCGGCGATCGCTTTATGGTGGCGCAGATCGTCGATCGGATCGTCGGTGGTGCCGACCATTTTCACCTTCATCTGCTGCATGATGCCGCGCGCCCTGAAATCGTCCTGTGCCAACAGCGCGTTACCGCGATGCCAGATATCGTCCGCCGTCGTCGGGGAAAGCAGCGTGCCGGTGATGCCGAACGGGCGACGCAGTTCGAGATGAGTCCAGTGATACAGCGGGTTGCCGATGGTATGTGGCACAGTGGCGGCCCAGGCGTCAAATTTCTCGCGGTCGTCGGCATCGCCGGTACACAAACGTTCGGCCACGCCGTTGGTGCGCATCGCCCGCCATTTGTAGTGATCGCCCTTTAACCAGATGTCATATAAGTTTTTGAAGCGGGTATTCTCGGCGATCTGTTCAGGCGGCAAATGACAGTGGTAGTCAAAGATCGGCTGATCCGCCGCATAGTCGTGATACAAACGCCGGGCAAATTCGCTGCCCAACAAGAAATCTTCATTTAAAAACGTCGCCATATCAGGCTCCTCACCTTGCTGACCGTTCGGAACAGTGTTCAATGAGACAAAGTTATCACACCAATTACACAGAGCGTCCAGCAAAATCTTACCCCAACCTACGGCCTATTTCCCTCGTGAAAGGCGATTAACGCGCAGTTTCGCAGCAAAACACGGCCTAAATCACGTGATTACAGGCCAAAGCGTATTGCCCCATTGAATCTTGGCTTTTGTGATATCACTCAACTTTTAAATCTGTATGACAAGTTATTGTCTCGCCACCCCGTCGCTGGCGCGTTGGGAATGTGTCGGTGATGGAAGGGCCGATGCAGATCAACGAAAAGGAATCACACCCCTACACGCCGCCACCTCGGCTGCGCATATTCAAGACTGGGAGATATTTCGGATGCGTAAAATTAAAGGGTTACGCTGGTACATGATTGGGCTGGTGACCATCGGCACCGTGCTGGGTTACCTGACCCGCAACGCCATTGCCGTGGCGGCGCCGACGCTGGAAGGCACCTTACATATCACCACGCAACAGTATTCTTACATCGTCGCCGCTTATTCCGCCTGCTACACCGTGATGCAACCGGTGGCGGGCTACGTGCTGGACGTCTTGGGCACCAAGGTGGGCTACGCCATGTTCGCCGTCCTGTGGGCGCTGTTTTGCATGGGGACCGCGCTGGCTAACAGCTGGGGCGGGCTGGCGCTGGCGCGCGGCGCCGTGGGCATGGCCGAAGCGGCAATGATCCCCGCCGGCCTGAAGGCCAGCAGCGAGTGGTTCCCGGCCAAAGAGCGTTCCATCGCCGTAGGGTACTTTAATGTGGGTTCGTCGATCGGCGGGATGATCGCGCCGCCGCTGGTCGTCTGGGCCATCGTCGCCCACAGCTGGGAAATGGCGTTTATTATCACCGGTGTGCTGAGTCTGATCTGGGCCATCTGCTGGCTGATCTTCTACAAGCATCCGAAAGATCAAAAGAAACTCAGCCAGGAAGAGCGGGATTACATCCTCGAGGGCCAGGAACCGCAACACCAGACCGGCAACGCCAAGAAAATGTCCGCCTGGCAGATCGTGCGCAACCGCCAGTTCTGGGGCATCGCGCTGCCGCGTTTTCTGGCAGAACCGGCCTGGGGCACCTTCAACGCCTGGATCCCGCTATTCATGTTCAAAGCCTATGGTTTTAACCTGAAAGAGATCGCCATGTTTGCCTGGATGCCAATGCTGTTCGCCGATCTCGGCTGCATCGTTGGCGGGTATCTGCCGCCGTTTTTCCAGAAACACTTCAAGGTGAACCTGATCGTTTCACGCAAGCTGGTGGTCACGATGGGCGCGGTGCTGATGATTGGTCCCGGTATGATCGGCCTGTTCACCAGCCCTTATGCCGCCATCGCGCTGCTGTGCGTCGGAGGCTTTGCTCACCAGGCGCTGTCCGGTGCGTTGATCACCCTGTCTTCAGACGTATTTGGCCGTAACGAGGTCGCGACCGCCAACGGCCTGACCGGCATGGCGGCCTGGACCGCCAGCACCCTGTTTGCTCTGGTGGTCGGCGCCTTAGCAGATACCCTGGGCTTCAGCCCGCTGTTCGCCGCGCTGTCGGTATTCGATATTCTCGGCGCCATCGTTATCTGGACCGTCCTGCAAAACCGGCCTGCCTTATCCCCCACGAAAGAGGCTCCACAGCCTGTCCCGGCGCGCAGTTAACCCCCCGCCCGGCCACGCGCCGGGCGTCCCCTGCGGCCACTGGCAGCCCTGCCGAATAAGTGGTATAACAAATCCGACAGCCACGCCCCTTCTTACCCTAAGAGCATTCATTATGGAATTCACTGAAACCAGACGCCTGTATCAGCAACTGGCCGCCGAGCTTAAGCAGCGTATTGAAAGCGGCCGCTACCCGGTGGGCGATAAGCTGCCGGCCGAGCGCTATATTGCTGAAGAGATGAATGTCAGCCGCACCGTGGTACGCGAAGCCATCATCATGCTGGAAGTGGAAGGCTACGTTGACGTACGCAAGGGGTCCGGGATCCACGTGATGTCCAACCAGCAAAAGCATCTGGTGGTGCCGGGCGACAGCATTGAGTTCGCCACCGCCGGGCCGTTCGAACTGTTGCAGGCGCGTCAGTTGATTGAAAGCAACATCGCCGAATTCGCCGCCACACAGGTCACCAAACAAGATATCGTCCAGTTGATGGAGATCCAGGAACACGCACGCAAGGAAGACCGGTTCCGTGATTCGCAGTGGGATCTGAAATTCCACGTGCAGGTGGCGCTGGCCACGCAAAATACCGCGATGGCGACCATCGTGGAAAAAATGTGGAGCCAGCGGGTGAATAACCCTTACTGGATCAAGCTGCACGAGCATATCGACGAGCGATCTATCGCCAGTTGGTGCGACGATCACGATCAAATCCTCAAGGCATTGATACGTAAAGACCCTTATGCCGCGAAACTGGCAATGTGGCAGCATCTGGAAAACACCAAGCAAATGCTGTTCAACGCCACCAGCGACGATTTCGAATATAACGCCGACCGCTATCTGTTCGCCGAAAACCCGGTGGTGCATCTGGACGGCATGACCGCCGAAAACAAATAGCGTACGCGGTCAAAAACCGTTGGGTTATGTCAGGTAATGTAAAATCCTCCGAATCGATGCCTGAGCCGCCGTTTGCCGTGTAGTATTTCACCGGAGGCAACGTAGATTTCCCTGTTGCCAATCGTGCTATTTTGGTAAAGTTAGGCCACTTTTTTTACCCTTTGCTACGGGGCGGAACACGAATACATGCGCTGGTTGTTTGCCATGCTTATTGCTCTTTTTTGCTGGACCGGCTCGGTCTCCGGCCAAAAGCTATGCGCGGCACCCTCCAAAGCAACCCCCACGGCACTGAGTAGCCTGCCCTCGCTCGATAACCCGGCGCTGTCCCCTTATGACCAGGTTTATCGGTCTCCAGCAGAGTTGCAGCGCAAAGCGCCCGGCAAATTACCGCTGCTGTTGCCGCGTGTGCATTCTTATCCCGGCTCACTGCCGGCCTCCGCCCAATTGCAGCCGGTCTATGCGTTGACCTCTGAACTGGGCCATAATGCCAGATTCCCGCGTCAGCACTTATCTGTACCCAATCAGCTTGTTCAGGCCAACTGGATGCTGCACACCCCACAGCAGCAAAACAGGCTCGGTGGCTGGAAAGAAAGTAATATGCTTTATCGTGGCACGCTGACTTACCACTCATGACCGGTGTCGCACCGACGAGAACTCACTAAAAGCAACACCGTTTCATCGTTATCAGCAGCCAGGATCGCCCGCGCGCTTTCAGCCCACTCCTGATCCGCCGCTGAGATAAAGACAAACAATGACGTTTTAGGAACATCGGATGGACATCATTAAAGAACTGTTACATGCCTTATGGCAGCAGGATTTTGAGACGCTGGCGAACCCGTCGCTGGTCTGGACGCTCTACGTCCTGCTGTTTCTGATTTTATTTCTGGAAAACGGCCTGCTGCCGGCGGCATTTTTACCCGGCGACAGCCTGCTGATCCTGGTAGGTGTTTTGATCGCCAAAGGCACCATGAATTTCCCGCTCACCATCCTGATCCTGACCGTTGCCGCCAGCCTGGGGTGCTGGGTCAGTTACATACAAGGCAAATGGCTGGGCAATACGCGAACGGTGCAGGGCTGGCTGTCGCATCTGCCGGCGCATTATCACCAGCGCGCGCACCAATTGTTCCACCGCCACGGGCTTTCCGCTCTGCTGGTCGGTCGTTTTCTGGCGTTTGTCCGCACCCTGTTGCCTACCATTGCCGGTCTCTCCGGCCTGAGTAATGCCCGTTTCCAATTCTTTAACTGGATGAGTGGCCTGCTGTGGGTGGTGATCCTGACGTCACTGGGCTTTGCTTTGGGCAAAACCCCGGTATTCCGCAAGTACGAAGACCAACTGATGTTCTGCCTGATGCTGCTGCCGCTGGTGCTGCTGGTGGTTGGGCTGGTGGGATCGCTGATCGTGCTGTGGCGCAAGAAACGCGCCGACAGCCAGAATCAGGGGAAAGGGGCGTGATGGCAAAGCGCCCGCGCTGGCAGTATGTTTTGCTGATTGCACTCGCCCTGTTGGCGCTGGCAACGCTGCTGGTGCCCTGTATGGTGCGCACCGAAAGCGAGCTGCGTATCCGCGCCGGCCAGCAAGGCCTTTCGCTGCCTGACGGCTTTTTTGTCTATCAGCGGCTGGATGAGCGTGGCATTCGCATCAAAAGCATTACTCCCGAAGGTGATGGTCTGGTGATTCGCCTGGATTCACCGGAACAGCAGTTGTTGGCGCGCGAAGCGCTGCAAACGATTTTACCGCCGGGTTATATCATCGCTCTGAGCGAATCCCCTGTTCCGACCCATTGGGTGCGTGAATTTGCACGCGCCCCACTCAATCTGGGATAATACCCCTTCGAATGAAGGGTTTTCCTTTCGTTTTTACGCCCCGTTCAATTAATCACCAATCGCCATCGAACTGCGGCTGATTCTTTGGGGTCTGCGCGATTCAAGGCTATGCTGAAAGCTAGCTGCGTAAACTCCTGTCGCACTGCTTTTGCAAGCAGTCAGGAAAAGCGGATGCGTGCCAATGCGTCCCATTAACAAGGAACCGATAGCATGAAATTACGCCACTCACTCTTACTGGCCCTCCCGTTATGTGCATTGCCGACCCTGTCATTTGCCGCCGAAGGCGGTTGTGCGACCAAGGCGCAAAACATCCAGCAGCAGATTGATTACGCCACCCAACATGGCAATCATAACCGTATAGCCGGGCTGAAAAAGGCGCTGAGTGAAGTACAGGCGAACTGTACCGAAGCGAGCCTGCAGGCCGAGCGCCAGAAAAAAATCGAAGAGAAACAAAGCAAGGTCGCTGAACGTCAGCAAGAGCTGAAAACAGCCCAGCAAACCGGCAACCTGGATAAAGTTGCCAAGAAGCAGAAAAAATTGACGGAAGCACAGGCCGAGCTTAAACAGGCCCAGGCGGAATAATTTTTTTACACCAGCGGATTTATCGCTGAGAGCCGCATCATACGGGATTTTTACTGTATATAGAATGAATGCTTAGTGATATCAGCTACCCATTCACCCTTTGCTCCGGCGAAAAAATCCGCTATGTTGAAAGTCTGTCGAAGTTAACGTTAAGGAATAATCACATGGCACATGATTCAAATGCAGAAAACTTACGCGCTGAACTTAAATCCTTAGCCGATACGCTGGAAGAAGTGCTGAACTCTTCCACCGATAAACCAAAAGCCGAGCTGGAAAAGCTGCGCTCCAAAGCTGAAGACGCATTGAAAGATACCCGCGCTCGCCTGAGCGACGCCGGGGACAAAATAGCTTCCCAGACCAAGCAAATCGCCGGCCAGGCGGATGATTACGTGCGTGATAATCCGTGGACAGGTATCGGTATCGGCGCTGCGGTTGGCGTAGTGCTGGGCGTTCTGCTAGCGCGCCGCTAATATGGCAGAACAACCACAAGTTCGTGCACAGGGCCCCGCCAAAGGGGTCCTCGATATCGCCCAACGCATCATCACCATTCTGGTGAGTATGGTCGAAACGCGGGTGCGCCTGGCGGTTGTCGAGCTGGAAGAGGAGAAAGCGAACCTCATTCAGTTGCTGATCATGGCCGGTATGACCCTTTTATTCACCGCATTTGGCCTGATGAGCCTGCTGATCCTGATTTTCTGGGCCATTGACCCTATCTACCGCCTGATGGCGTTAGGCGCCACCACGGGCATATTGCTGTTCCTGGCTATTTTCGGCGCCATCTGGACGCTGGTCAAAGCGCGCCGCTCCACCCTGTTGGGCGCTACACGCAAACAGTTGGAGATCGACCGTTCCGAGCTGGAGGGTGAAAAATGAATCGCCGTCGCTACCTGGAATGGAGAAAAGAGAAACTGATTCGGCAGATCCAGCAACAACGGCTGGATCTGGCCGACAACAAAAGCCTGTGGCTGGAAAAAACCGAACGCATCGATCGCGGTTGGCAAACCCTCTTCGGTCTGCGCAAATACCTGGTCGTCGGCTCCAGCGTGATGGCGCTTTACGGTATCCGCCACCCAAGCAAACTGATTCGCTGGTCACGTCGCGCTTTTGGTGCCTTTGGCACTATCCGATTGATCCAGAAAACTTTTTCGACCAAGTAATCCTACTTATTTCTTCAATTCTTCCGTCGTTATGCCCCCTTTTTCACAGAAATTTATTCTTTCTGTCGATAAAGGCTGGGTAACTTTCTGATTCGCCATCATTTGTTAGCAGGCTACAGATTCAGTTTTTTTGAAAAAATACGACAGTTTTACTTGCTAACAACGGAATCACTTCCCGATTAACATTCACTCCATCAAACACGTAACGGGCAGGACAGGGTCAGAGACCCGGCATTCCGCCCGCTAACAGCGGTAAACGCCAAGACTGGCGAACTAAAAATCACTTTGGAGTTGATGATGAAAAAATTAGAAAATACAGGTTTGCTGGTTGCTCGTATTCTGATGCCAATTCTGTTTATCGTGGCAGGTTACGGCAAAATGGGCGACGCCTATGCCGGCACCCAGCAGTACATGCAATCGATGGGCGTACCTGGCTTCTTGTTGCCGCTGACCATCTTGCTGGAGTTTGGTGGCGGCCTGGCAATTCTGTTCGGTTTCCTGACCCGCACCGTGGCGCTGTTCACTGCCGGTTTCACTCTTCTGACCGCGGTACTGTTCCATACTAACTTTGCGGAAGGCGTAAACCAGCTGATGTTCATGAAGAACCTGACCATCGCCGGTGGCTATATCGTACTGGCCGTTGCCGGCCCAGGCGGTTTCAGCATCGACCGTATTTTGAACAAAAAGTGGTAAGCTTCTAATTACCGAATCAGGGGTCCGGCATGCCGGACCCTTCTGCGTTTTCACTCGGACACGAAGGAGATCATCATGGGACAACTCGTCGATGGCGTTTGGCAAGACATCTGGTATGACACATCGTCCACCGGAGGCCGTTTCAAACGCTCAACCTCTCAGTTCCGCAACTGGGTGACTGCAGACGGCCAACCGGGCGAACACGGCACCGGAGGGTTTAAAGCGGAGAAAGATCGTTATCACCTGTATGTTTCACTCGCCTGCCCTTGGGCGCACCGCACTTTGCTGATGCGCAAGCTGAAGGGGCTGGAGCAGATTATCCCGGTTTCCGTGGTGCATCCGCTGATGTTGGAAAACGGCTGGACCTTCGGCCAGGACTTCCCTGAAACGACCGGCGACAGCCTTTATCACTCAGACTTTCTCTATCAGCTTTACCTGCGCGCCGATGAACATTACACCGGCCGCGTAACGGTGCCGGTATTGTGGGACAAGCAGCAGCAGACCATCGTCAGCAATGAATCTGCCGATATCATCCGCATGTTCAACAGTGCATTTGATGGCGTCGGCGCTCGCGCGGGGGATTATTATCCCAACGATCTGCACGGTAAAATCGATGAGCTGAACGGTTGGATTTATGACCAGGTGAATAACGGTGTCTACAAGGCCGGTTTCGCCACCAGTCAGGAAGCCTATGACGAAGCGGTGAATGCGCTGTTTGACGCACTGGCGCGGCTGGAGCAGATCCTGGGCCAACACCGTTACCTGGCCGGCGATCGCCTGACCGAAGCCGACCTGCGTCTGTGGACCACGCTGGTGCGCTTCGATCCGGTGTATGTCACCCATTTTAAATGCGATAAACGCCGCATCAGCGATTATCTCAACCTGTACGGCTTCCTGCGCGACATCTACCAGATGCCAGGCATCGCCGAAACGGTTAGCCTACCGCACATCCGCAACCACTATTACCGTAGCCACACCACTCTCAATCCGCACGGCATTATTTCCATCGGGCCGGCGCAGGATCTGGACGAGCCGCACGGCCGCGACAAACGTTTCGGTTAGCCCATTTTCCCCCTTTCTTTAGCGGTAAGGGGAACAATAAAACGGCCCGCCGTGCTTGCACCTGCGGGCCGTTGGCGATCAATGCAGCACACAGTCCGGTTACTGCCGTTCCTGCTGGGCGAAGAGCCGCGGGATTTCGCGCAGGAACCAGGCTTTCGCCTCCCCCATGCTGTCGCGCCGCCAGGCCATGATGATATCGGCCTCACGGCTGTATTCCGGCCCCACCACCCTCAGCCGCCCTTCTTCAATGTCTTTTTCCACCATCGGGTAAGGCATGGTCGCCACGCCCAGGCCGGCCAGCAGCGCCAGGCGCTTGTCGCCAATGGTGCTGACCGTCAGGCGTTGCTGTTTATCCAACAACTGCACGGTCAATACCGGCCGTTCACGGGCAGTATCCGCCACCGCAATGCCGCGGTATTTCACGCGAGTCAGTTCGGACAAGGGTTCCGGCTCCAGATGAATGGGGTGATCCGGCGCGGCGACGTAGACGCTCATCACCTTGTAGAGCTTGCGGGTGTTGATCTCCGAGGAAGCACGGAAATGCATGTCCGGGGCGATGACGATATCGGCTCGCCCTTGCTCCAGCCGCTCCCAGGCACCGGCCAGCACTTCGGTAAAAATCGATACCTGGGTATTGGCCTTCAGCGCCAGCTTGTCGACCAGCGGAAACAGTTTGCTCGCCGGTGACAGCGCTTCGCTGACGATGGTCAGGTGAGTTTCCCAACCGCGCGCCAGCGCTTCGGCATCCGTGGTCAGCTTGTCCGCCGCCTCCAGCAGTACCCGCCCGCGCTCCAGTAACATGCGCCCAACGTTGGTGAACTTGGTGCGGTGGCCGGAGCGATCGAACAGCACCACGTCCAATTCTTCTTCCAATTTTTGCATGGTGTAGCTGAGCGCCGAGGGCACACGCCCCAGTTCATCGGCTGCCGCAGCAAAGCTGCCACGTCGGTCGATCGCATCCATAACCCTTAACGCTTCAAGCGTTAACGCCCGATCTCTGGCCATCGAATCTCTCTGTCAGGAAATTTGAATATGCCGACCAGATTAACTGGCTAACAATCCGGCGTCCAGATGCTTACCATTTGGATAATGAATTTAGAGAGCCGATTGCCATGATTACATGCAGAACAGCACAACAATGCGGGCAAGCTGACTTTGGTTGGCTGCAGGCTCGCTACACCTTTTCTTTTGGACATTACTTCGATCCCAAGCTGATGGGCTACGCCTCGTTGCGGGTGCTGAACCAGGAGGTGCTGGCGCCGGGTGCGTCATTCCAGCCACGCACCTATCCCAGCGTGGACATCCTGAATCTGATCTTGCAGGGGGAAGCCGAATACCGCGACAACGACGGCAATACCGTGCGCGCCAAGGCCGGTGAAGCCTTGTTGTTGGCCACGCAGCCAGGGCTGAGTTACAGCGAACAGAACGTCAGCAGCGATACGCCGCTGACCCGTCTGCAACTGTGGCTGGATGCCTGCCCGGAGCGCAACAACGATCGAGTACAGCGCCTGATGCTGCCGGATAACGGCTCGACGCTGCTGGCATCACCGGACGGCGCCCAGGGAAGCCTGCAACTGCGCCAGCAGGTGTGGATCCATCATCTGGATTTACAGCCGGGCGAACAGCAGACGTTTGCGCTGAACGGGCAACGGGCTTACCTGCAGTCGATACACGGTACCATTGAAGCCAATGGCGACCGTAACGAAGGCCAACGCTTGACCTGCGGCGACGGGGCTTTTATCCACGAGGAAAACCGCCTGACCATCCGCGCCGAGACACCGCTGCGCGCGCTGCTGATCGATTTACCGGTGTAATGGGCATCCAGAAAGGAAAAAACCCCGCGTAACTTGCGTCACGCGGGGTTTTCTTTATAGAGGGAGTTGACCGGTAAGCCGGGTTCTGTCGTGGACAGTCATTCCTCTAGGCCAGCAATCGCTCACTGGCTCAAGCAGCCTACCCGGGTTCAGTACGGGCCGTACCATGTGAACCCCTATTTGGCCTTGCTCCGGGTGGAGTTTACCGTGCCACGAACTGTTGCCAGTCGCGCGGTGCGCTCTTACCGCACCCTTTCACCCTTACCTGATCCCGCTTGCGCGGGCCATCGGCGGTTTGCTCTCTGTTGCACTAGTCGTAGGCTTGCGCCTCCCAGGCGTTACCTGGCACCCTGCCCTATGGAGCCCGGACTTTCCTCCCCTCCATCTGTCTCCCCCGAAAGGGACGGCAATGAAGCGGCGACTGTCTGGTCAACTCCGGCGCGGATAGTAGCGTCGCGCTCACGGCAGGTCAACCGCTTTACTGTTCTTGTTGCTCTAACGCGTGTTTATACAACGCATTTTTCTTCACGCCGTGGATTTCCGCCGCCAACGCCGCCGCCTTTTTCAGCGGCAATTCTTTTTGCAGCAACGCCAGCGTGCGCAGCGCCTCCAGCGGCAATGCGTCATCCTGCGGCTTATGGCCTTCGACAATCAGCACCATTTCGCCACGGCGACGCACTTCGTCTTCCTGCACCCAGGCCAGCAGCTCACCCACAGGCGCACCCGTGATGGACTCCCAGGTTTTGGTCAGTTCACGCGCCAGCACTACATAGCGCTGCGGCCCCCACACAGTGACCATGTCCTGCAAACTTTCCAGCAAACGGTGGGTGGATTCGTAGAAAATCAACGTGCGCGGTTCCTCTGCCAGCGCCATCAGCGTATCCTTACGCCCCTTGGTTTTCGCCGGCAGGAACCCTTCGTAACAGAAGCGGTCTGAAGCAACGCCGGCGGCACACAGTGCGGTGGTTGCCGCACAGGCCCCCGGCAGCGGTACCACGCGGATGCCGGCTTCGCGGCAGCGACGCACCAGGTGATAACCGGGATCGTTGATCAACGGGGTGCCGGCGTCGGAAACCAGCGCAATGCTCTGGCCTTCCTGCAGTTTCGCCAGCAGTTGGTCCGCCTTTTGCTGTTCGTTATGGTCATGCAGCGCAAACAACCGCGCGCTAATCGCAAAGTGTTGCAACAGCAACCCGGTGTGGCGCGTGTCCTCGGCCGCAATCAGATCAACGCTTTTCAGTACCTCTAACGCGCGGTGGGTAATATCCCCCAAATTGCCGATGGGAGTGGGCACCACATACAGCGTTGATGCAGAAATGACTGATTGTTGGTGTTGATTCATTGTTTCATCCGGGTTGCCGATTTAATATTGAGCATCTTGAAAAAAACATCACTGGATACAGTATGCTTTCCTCAACATTCGTTCGTACCAAAGCAGGGCGTTCAAAGCCTGTCCGACTTACCGCAGTTATCGCGGCAGCCCTGCTCCTTGCAGGCTGTCCTGGTCAGGCCCCGCAGACGCCGCCCGCCAATATACAGGACGAAGCGAGCGCCAGCTCCGATTACTATCTGAAGCAGCTGCAACAAAGCAGCGATGATAACAAGGCTGACTGGCAATTACTTGCTATTCGCGCGCTGTTACGTGAAGGAAAACTGCCGCAGGCCGGTGAACAACTGAACCAACTGTCGAAAAACCTCAACAGCGTTCAGCAGGTTGAACGCCAGTTGCTGACCGCAGAACTGCAGGTGGCGAACAAAAGCTATGTGAGCGCCCGCAGCACGCTGGGCCATCTGGATAGCGGTTCATTGTCAGCTAACCAATTGGTGCGCTTCTACCAGGCGCAGATCGCCGCCAATCAGGGTAAACCCTCTCTGCCGTTGATCCGCGCCTACGTTGCGCAGGAACCGTTGCTGACCGGCAAGGCTCATCAAACCAATCTGGATCAAACCTGGCAGGCGCTGCTGCAGTTGACGCCGCAGGACATGAGCAGTCTGGTGATCAACGCCAATGAAAACGTGCTGCAAGGCTGGCTGGATCTGCTGCGTGTCTATCAGGACAACAAGCAAGATCCCGACCTGCTGAAGGCCGGCATCAAGGACTGGCAAAACCGTTACCCGCAGAACCCGGCGGCGAAAACGTTGCCGACGCAGTTGAACCAGGTGCTGAACTTTACCCAGGCTTCCACCTCTAAAATCGCCCTGCTGCTGCCGATGAACGGCCAGGCAAAAGTGTTCGCCGACGCAATCCAACAAGGTTTTGAAGCGGCGAAAAACGGCGTGACCGCACCGGCGCAGGTACAGCAACAACAGCAACCTGCCAACAATCCCGTTCAGGCAGCAGCCCCTGCGGATGCCAATGCCAACGGCGCGGTAAGCACCTCGGCGCCGTCTGCGGATGCCGCGCCCGTGACTGCGGCTCAACCTTCTACGCCATCCAATGCGCAGATTACGCCGCCGCAGGCCACCAATACGCAAATTAAAGTGTATGATACCACCAGCCAACCGCTGGCCGCGTTACTGACACAGGCACAGCAAGACGGCGCAACCCTGGTGGTGGGCCCGCTGCTGAAAGAGAACGTCGATCAACTGTCCGGCAGCAATACCACGCTGAACGTGCTGGCGCTCAATCAGCCGGAAACGCCGAAAGACAATCCGAACATCTGTTACTTCGCCCTGTCGCCGGAAGACGAAGCGCGCGACGCTGCCCGCCACATTTGGGAACAGCAAAAGCGCCAACCACTGCTGCTGATCCCGCGCGGTTCGTTCGGCGATCGCGTTGCCAAAGCCTTTAACCAGGAATGGCAAAAACTGGGCGGCCAGACCGTACTGCAACAAGGTATCGGCTCTGCCGGCGAACTGCGTCAGGCGGTGAACAGCGGCGGCATCCGCATGACCGGTACGCCGATTTCCGCGGCACCGGCTCCACAGGCCGTGACCATTGCCGGGCTGACCATCCCGGCGCCGCCAAGCGATGTGCCTGCCGAATCCGGCGGCAACGTGGATGCAGTCTACATCGTGGCGACCCAGTCCCAGCTGACGCTGATCAAACCGATGATCGACATGGCCACCACCTCGCGCAGCAAGCCGGCAATGTACGCCAGCTCGCGTAGCTACCAGGCCGGTGCAGGCCCTGACTTCCGTCTGGAAATGGAAGGCCTGCAGTTCAGCGATATCCCGTTGCTGGCCGGCGCCAACCCGCAGCTGTTGCAGCAGGCGAGCAGCCGGTTCCGCAACGACTATTCGCTGGTGCGTCTGTACGCCATGGGGATGGATGCCTGGACATTGGCCAATCACTTTGCTGAAATGCGCCAGTTGCCTGGCTTCCAGGTATCCGGCACCACCGGCATGCTGACCGCCTCACCAAGCTGTGTGATCAACAGGAAACTGCCTTGGCTGCAATACCGTCAGGGAATGGTGGTTCCCGTCTCTTGAGTCAACGCGCCAAGGGGGCGGGCTATGAGTTACAGGCCCGCCGCTATCTGGAACGCGCCGGGCTCACCTTCTTCGCCGCCAACGTTACGCTGCGCGGCGGTGAGCTCGATCTCATCATGCGCGATGGTCAAACCTGGGTGTTTGTTGAAGTCCGCTACCGCCGCAGCGACGCCTTTGGCGGTGCGGCCGCCAGCGTGACTTACCGTAAACAGCAGCGGTTGCTGCATGCCGCCGCCGTTTGGTTGGCGGGGCGCGGAGCCAGTTTTGACACATCGTCTTGCCGTTTTGATGTTTTGGCCATCACCGGTAGCCAGTTAGAATGGATACCCAACGCCTTCAATGCGGATTAATCATGGTTTACCGGTGCAGACCGGCCCTTTGACTTAGTGGATTAATACAACGTGCTGGATAGAATTAAAGCCTGTTTTACCGAAAGCATCCAAACCCAGATTGCGGCGGCGGAAGCCTTGCCCGACGCCATCTCGCGTGCGGCGATGACGCTGGTTCAATCCTTACTTAACGGTAATAAAATTCTGTGCTGCGGCAACGGTACCTCGGCGGCCAACGCGCAGCATTTCGCCGCCAGCATGATCAACCGCTTTGAAACCGAGCGCCCAAGCCTGCCGGCCATTGCGCTGAATGCCGATAACGTGGTGCTGACGGCGATCACCAACGATCGTCTGCACGATGAAGTTTATGCCAAGCAGGTGCGCGCACTCGGCCATGCCGGCGACGTCTTGCTGGCAATTTCCACCCGCGGCAACAGCCGTGATATTGTGAAAGCGGTCGAAGCCGCAGTGACGCGTGACATGACGATTGTCGCACTCACCGGTTACGACGGCGGGGAGCTGGCCGGTTTGCTCGGTCAACAGGATGTCGAGATCCGTATCCCATCGCATCGCAGTGCTCGTATTCAGGAAATGCATATGCTCACAGTAAATTGCCTATGCGACCTGATAGATAGTACGTTGTTTCCCCACCAGGACGAATAAGGAACTGAGATGAAGCTGAAAGCCACATTTGCAGTGCTATCCAGCGCCCTGCTGTTACAAGGCTGTATCGCCGGCGTTGTCGTCGGCAGCGCAGCTGTCGCCACCAAGAGCGCCACTGACCCACGCAGCGTGGGCACTCAGGTAGACGACGGCACGCTGGAAGCCCGGGTTGAAAACGCCCTGAGTAAAGATCAACAGCTGAAGAAAGACGCCCGGGTGGTTGCTACCGCCTATCAGGGTAAAGTATTGCTGACCGGCCAGTCGCCGAGCACCGACCTCGCCGCCCGCGCCAAGCAAATAGCGATGGGTGTCGAAGGCACGTCCGAGGTGTATAACGAGATCCGCCAAGGGACGCCAATCAGCCTCGGCACTGCGTCCTCCGATACCTGGATCACCACCAAGGTTCGCTCGCAGCTGCTCACCAGCGACACGGTGAAATCATCCAATGTGAAGGTCACTACCGAAAACGGCGAGGTGTTCCTGCTGGGCCTGGTCACACAACAGGAAGCGCAATCGGCTGCGCAGATCGCCAGCCAGGTGAGCGGCGTGAAACACGTCACCACCGCTTTTACCTTCGTGAAATAACCCGCTGCGCCGGGGTAGGCCTGATGCCTTTATCCCGGCGCGCTAATCCAGATTATTGTCTTTAAGAAAACCTTCCCCACCCAACTGCCGCATCTGGCGCATAATCCACTGTTGCCGTTGAATCACATAGCCGGAAGGCGCACTGGCTTTAAAACGATGCGGGTTTGGCAACACCGCCGCCAGCAGAGCCGCTTCAGAAGCAGTCAGGCGTTTTGCCGGCTTATTGAAAAAGCGTTGCGACGCCTCTTCCACGCCGAATACCCCATCGCCAAATTCAACGATATTCAGGTAAACCGTCAGGATCCGACGCTTGGTCCACACCAGTTCGATCCCCGAGGTCAGCCCGGCCTCCAGCCCCTTGCGCAGCCAGCTGCGGCCATCCCACAGAAACAGGTTCTTCGCCGTTTGCTGCGACAGCGTGGAGGCGCCGCGGATGCGTGTGGGGCGACGTTCGTTGTGGCTGAGCGCCTTTTCGATCGCCGCCACGTCGAACCCCCAGTGTTCAGGGAACTTCTGGTCCTCCGCCGCCATGACCGCCAGCGCCATCTGCGGGGAAATATCGTCCATCGATACCCAGTCGGAATGCGCCACATAGCCAAAATCACCGCTCAGCCAGGCGCCGAACTGCCGCTCCGCCATCACCGCAGAAAAAGGCACCGGCAAGAAAGCAAAAACGGCTATCCCAAGCCCCCACAGGCCGACAAGGGCAATAATTCCGAGTTTCAGCCAAAACCACGGTCGGGAAAAAATCGATTTGCCCGCGGACTTTCTCATTCAACCAAATCCAGCACCCGTGAAACCAGCTTATCAATCCCGTCGGCCGCCTCGCCGATAGATTTCGCCAACATATAGGCCGGCGTGGTCACCACTTTGTTCTCAATATCCACCACGATGTCATCAACCGGGCAAATAACCGGCTCGCCCCCCATGGCATCAATCACTTCACCCAGGTCCGGATCGTTGCCAATGGTCAGCCGCACTTGTTGATCCAGCAGCTTCGGCAGCAGCGCGGGGGAAATGCACATAAAACCAATTGGTTTATTTGCCTTATACATTTGTTGCGTTAACTTAGCTAAATCTTTATCAATCCAGCATTCCGCCCCTTCACTGGCGAAGCTGCTGAGGTTCTTCGCCGCACCAAACCCACCGGGTACAATCAGCGCATCCAACTGGCTGGCATCGGCCTGTGAAAGCGGCTGAATGTTCCCTCTGGCAATACGCGCAGACTCGACCAAAACATTGCGTTCTTCCGGCATTTCATCGCCAGTTAAGTGATTAATAACATGAAGTTGAGATTTATCCGGTGCAAAGCACACCGCCTGTGCCCCCGCCCGGTCCAATGCAAGCAGCGTCAGGACAGCTTCATGGATCTCCGCGCCGTCATAAACTCCGCAGCCGCTCAGCACAACGCCAACGTTTTTCATCACCCTTACTCCTTATGAGACTGTCAACTGGTTAATGCTCGGAGTTAACAAACACTAATCTACATCACATATTTTAATGAATCTTCTAACAAGAGCGCTTACATTTGCTATGTTGTTGGCTGTATGATGTTTAGGAATTCTCTACAACCTGCTCGACCAGAACACTGAATACCAATACGCAGGTTCACAATTTCCCTGGTGTTGGCGCAATATTCGCGCACCCCGGCCTAGGTCGGGGTCATTTTTTTTCAGCGTTCGCAACCCACTCACGCAGTACCTGTACATCGTTGCGCCATTCCTGCTTGAGCTCATCAACCCAGTCCTGCACGTTATCCCACCACGCCGGCAGCGTCGGGGTTTGAATTTGCTGTGCAAGCTGCTGCAAATGACGCAGGCCAACCGACCCGCAAGCGCCCTTGATTTTATGCCCTTCTTCGGTGATGCCTTTCTGGTCACGCGCCGTCATATTGGACTCCAGCACCGCCAGATAGCCCGGCATCATCTGCTCAAACATCTCCAGGCTCTGATGAATCAGTTGCGGCCCCACCAGGTCCATGTACTGTTCCAGCATTGTGGTATCCAGTAACGACTCATTAATCTGCATCGCCTTTTGCTCCGTTTTCTTTGTAGTGTGAGAGGGTTGATGATCCCAGTAATGTTTAATGACTTTGGTCAACGCCGGTACAGAAAGCGGCTTGCTCAGCACATCGTCCATACCCGCGTCGAGATACTCTTTTTTGTCTTTCAGCACGTTGGCGGTCAAAGCAACCAGCGGCGGCAGCGCTTGTCCGGCATAACGCTCGCGCAACACCCGGGCGATATCCAGCCCGGTCATGTCCGGCAGTTGGATATCCAGCAGCACCAGATCAAACTCGTCCGGATCGAACATCGCCAGCGCGTCGGTGCCATTCATCGCCACGTCCACGCTGTTGCCGAGCTTCTCCAGCACCGAGCGCGCCACAATCACGTTCAGTTCGATATCCTCCACCAGCAGGATATGCAGCGCCGGCAACGGCAGATCCTCCTCGGCCCGCGCCTCACTTTCAGCTTCCTGCACCGCCGGCGCATTGATGGTCAAGGTGAAGCAAGAACCGTGCCCCTGTACGCTGCTGACGGTGATATCGCCGCCCATACTCTGTGCCAGGCGCTTGGAAACAGCCAACCCGATGCCGGTGCCGGTCGCCGGGCGGCCGCCGTGCTGATCTTTAACCTGATAATACATGGCGAAGATCTTGTCCTGTTCGTCCTGAGGGATACCCATGCCGGAGTCTTCCACCTCAAACACCAGTCGATCCTGCTCTTCACGCCGCACACGCACCACAATCTGCCCGTGCGGGGTAAACTTCACCGCATTGCCGATCAGGTTCCACAGGATCTGCCGCAGGCGGGTACCGTCGGTGATGATTTGCTGCGGCAGCGGCGATTGCGGCTCCATCACGAACTGCAGGCCTTTCGGCTGCGCCAGCAGACCGGAGAGGTTTTCCAGATCCGCCAGGAAACCGGTAAAATCCACCGGCTGGTTGTCGAGCTGCACTTTCCGCCGCTCGAGCTTATCCATCTCAATGATGTCATTAAAGATATTGCCCAGCGTGATGGCGCTGACATGGATGGTCTTCAGGTATTTCAGTTGCTCATCGTTCAAGTCGGTATCGAGCAGAATGCGGCTCAGCCCGACAATGCCGTTAAGCGGCGTACGAAGCTCGTGGCTGATCGTTGAGATGAAGGTGGTCTTGTCCCTGCTGGCATTCTCCAGCGCGTCCTGGTAGCGCTTACGCTCGGTTATATCGCGGCCAAAGCCCATCAGTCCGTGACGTTTGCCCACGCGATCGTAAAACGGCACCTTTCGCAGCTCAAAACAGGCCTTGCGCCCGTCCGGGTAAACCAGCCACTGTTCGTAGGTCAGGGAGACGTTATGGCGAAAGACCTTCTCGTCGGTTTCTATCACCTTTTCGGCGATCTCCTGGCTGTAGACGTCAAACGGCGTCAGGCCGATCAGCTGCTTTTCGCTTTTGCCGGTCAGCAGCTCCATCGCCCGGTTACACCCGGAGAATTCTTTGTCTTCGTTGCGGTAATACACCAGGTCAGGGGAGGCATCGAGGAACGAGCGCAACAGCGCCGATTGCTGACCCAACTCAATCTGCGCCAGCTCGCGCTGTTCCATCTCTTCCGTCAGCTTGTCCATCACCTGCTGGCGATCTTGCTCCGCCTTGATGCGGTCGGCGATTTCCTGATTCAACTGGCTGATATTGTCCTTGAGCTGCTGGTTCAGCTCCAGATCGCGGTGGCGCATTTCTTCCAGTTTATCGACCAGACGCGCCAGGCGCTGGCGGGATTCTTCCAGTTGCTCGACCACCACCGACAGAAAGTACACCGCCCAGGGCGTAATCAGCAGGCCGAAGAAGATCGAACGTACCACGTCGATGCTTTCCACCTCGCCGCGCAGCAGCATGGTCACCGCCATCTGTACCACCATCGCCAGTACCACCAGCGCCGAAGCCAGCAGCAGCGAAAAGCGCACCAGCCCCAGTTTCACCATTAAATCAACGTAGTACTGGGCTAATACCCGGATTTGCTTCATAGCGGCTCCCATCAGACAGAATCGGTTAAATCATACCGTAAAACCTCGGTGAGATAAGGAAGCAAACACCGAAGTGTGGGAAAGTTTGCAAATCAAAACAGCGATCAAGGGCGATATTGCCGCTTTTCATCCAATCCGCTGCCCTGTCCGCCATAACGCTGCAGGTAACCGCCGACCGCCTGCATGCCGTTCCAGCGGTTTTCGCACCATAATGGTGCCAACAGCGTCGGCCGACGGGCGCTGGCGGAAATGCGGTGATAGACAATCTCTTTCGGCGTATGGCGGATCATCTCCCCGGCACTGGCGGCGTATTCCTCCAGCGCCAATTCAGGCATGCGCCCGGCCTGCCAGGCCCGCGCCAGGGTGCTGCCGGTAACAATATGCAGCGGGTGCAGCTTGATGCCGTCCACGCCGCTGTCCACCACCTGCCGCAGCGTAGCCAGATGATCGGCCGAGTTTTCCCCCGGCAGCCCGACGATCAGGTGGCTGCATACCTTCAGCCCACGTTCGCGTGCCAATCGGGCGGTATGCTGATAACAGGAGAAGTTGTGGCCGCGATTAATGCGCTTCAGCGTTTTATCGTGTGCCGTCTGCAGGCCCAGTTCGAGCCAAACCTCATAACCTTGTTCAAGGTAACCCGCCAGCAAATCAAGCGCGGCGGGCGGCACGCAGTCCGGCCGCGTGCCAACGCAGATCCCGACCATATCTGCCTGCGCCAGCGCCTGCCGATACATGTCCGCCAGCAGGCTCACTTCTGCATAAGTACTGGTATAGGCCTGAAAGTAGGCCAGGTAGCGTTTTGCACGGTTGACCCTGCCGGCCTGCACCCTCAGCTGTTCGGCAATGCTCTGGCGCTGCATCTGTTCGTCCGCAAAAGAGGCTACGTTGCAGAAGGTACAACCGCCGCGGCCCAGGGTACCGTCGCGATTTGGGCAGCTAAAACCGCCGTGCAGCGTGAGTTTATGGATCTTTTCGCCGTGCCGACGCTGGAGATCGGCGCCAAACATATTGACTAATTGCGGCAACTGCATAATCTTGGCTTTCTCTGTACTCAAAGCCCGTGATGCTAATAAGAAACGGCTTTTCCCGCGATGACAGAGATCAACGCTTTCCCTTCAAGGCTTCGCCAGGCATAACTATTCATTATAAATGCAAATAAAATCACCCGAGCCAAGATGAATTTTTCTTATTCTCCCCTAACCGTTAACGTCTGTATGACAAAGCGATGAAAAATAGTTACAAATAACAAGAAAGCATAACTTAATAGAATAAAATTCTGACATTCACGCCCGCACTAGCATGGTGCAGAGATTCAGAGGTTGCACTATAGTGAGACAGCTCACATTTCCTCAAGCCCAGACGTTCCTCGCCACCACCGTAAATTCATGTAAAAATAGTTATTTTTCAAAAAGATAACCCACAATAATTCAATAAAAAACGATCTTAAGCCTATATTTGACCTGCGTATTCTTTCTCGCTAAGTTGGAAGTCCGCTGGAAGCTTTCTGGACGGGCAAACGTCTCGTCATATTTATGCAGTTATTTAAGACTCCCTCTTAAAACAAGTCATTCACCACTTGTGAGAACCGTCACGAGAGGCCATTGATGGAGGGCGGAAAAGCAGATCGGCGATATTAACCTTGCTGATTGGACTTCCGCCTGACGTTGGGAAGCCCCCTCGCAGTTGGTTGTAAGAGTCACGCAGAGCCTGGGGAGGTTCACTAATATGTTGTACGATAAATCCCTTGAGAGGGACAACTGTGGTTTCGGCCTAATCGCCCACATAGAAGGCGAACCTAGCCACAAGGTGGTGCGAACTGCTATTCACGCGCTGGCCCGAATGCAGCACCGTGGCGCAATCCTTGCTGACGGCAAGACTGGCGACGGTTGCGGCCTGTTATTGCAAAAGCCCGATCGCTTTTTCCGCATGGTTGGAGAAGAGCGCGGCTGGCGTTTAGCCAAGAACTACGCCGTTGGCATGATGTTCCTCAGCCAGAACGAAGAGGAAGCCCGTGCCAGCCGCCGCATTGTGGAAGAAGAGCTGCAAAATGAAACGCTGTCGGTCGTCGGCTGGCGTGAAGTGCCGACCAATCCGGACGTTTTGGGTGAGATCGCCCTCTCTTCCCTGCCGCGCATTGAACAGATCTTCGTTAACGCCCCAGCGGGTTGGCGCCCGCGCGATATGGAACGCCGCCTGTTTGTGGCGCGTCGCCGTATCGAAAAGCGCGTTCAGGACGACAGCTTCTATGTCTGCAGCTTCTCGAATCTGGTCACGATCTATAAAGGCTTGTGCATGCCTGCGGATCTGCCGCGTTTCTATCTCGATCTGGCGGACCTGCGCCTGGAATCGGCCATCTGCCTGTTCCACCAGCGTTTCTCCACCAACACCGTGCCGCGCTGGCCGCTGGCGCAGCCATTCCGTTATCTGGCGCACAACGGTGAGATCAACACCATCACCGGCAACCGCCAATGGGCGCGCGCCCGTACTTATAAATTCCAGACGCCGCTGATCCCGGATTTGCAAACCGCCGCTCCCTTCGTTAACGAAACCGGCTCCGACTCCAGCTCGCTGGACAACATGTTGGAGCTGCTGCTGGCAGGTGGCATGGACCTGATCCGCGCCATGCGTTTGCTTGTGCCGCCGGCCTGGCAGAACAACCCGGACATGGACACCGATCTGCGTGCCTTCTTCGACTTCAACTCGATGCACATGGAGCCGTGGGACGGCCCTGCTGGCATCGTGATGTCCGATGGCCGCTACGCCGCCTGTAACCTGGACCGTAACGGTCTGCGCCCGGCGCGTTATGTCATAACCAAAGACAAACTGATCACCTGCGCCTCCGAAGTCGGCATCTGGGATTACCAGCCGGATGAAGTGGTGGAAAAAGGCCGAGTTGGCCCTGGCGAGCTGATGGTGATCGACACCCGCAGCGGCAAGATCCTGCACTCCGCCGAAACCGACGACGACCTGAAAAGCCGCCACCCGTATAAAGAGTGGATGGAAAAGAACGTCAAGCGCCTGGTGCCGTTCGAAGATCTGCCTGAAGATCAGGTTGGCAGCCGTGAACTCGATGACTCGCAGCTCGAGACTTACCAGAAACAGTTCGGCTACAGCAGCGAAGAGCTGGATCAGGTGATCCGCGTGCTGGGCGAGATCGGCCAGGAAGCTACCGGATCGATGGGTGACGATACCCCGTTCGCCGTGCTCTCCAGCCGTCCGCGCATCGTGTATGACTATTTCCGCCAGCAGTTCGCGCAGGTGACCAACCCGCCTATCGACCCGCTGCGCGAAGCGCATGTGATGTCGCTGGCGACCAGCATCGGCCGCGAAATGAACGTGTTCTGCGAGGCCGAAGGCCAGGCGCACCGCCTGAGCTTCAAATCGCCGATCCTGCTGTACTCCGACTTTAAACAGCTCACCACGCTGGAAGGCGAATATTATCGCGCCGACACGCTCGATCTGACCTTCGATCCTGCAGTGCAGGATCTGGAGCAAACCATCCGCGCCCTGTGCGACGAAGCGGAACGTAAAGTTCGCGACGGCGCCGTGCTGCTGGTGCTGTCAGATCGCGCCATCGCCGCCAACCGTCTGCCGGTGCCTGCGCCGATGGCAGTAGGCGCGATCCAGACCCGTTTGGTAGAGAAAAACCTGCGTTGCGATGCCAACATTATCGTTGAAACCGCCAGCGCCCGCGATCCGCACCACTTCGCCGTGCTGTTGGGCTTCGGCGCGACCGCGGTCTACCCGTACCTGGCCTACGAAACGCTGGCCAAACTGGTGGATACTCAGGCGATCGACAAGAAATACCGCGACGTGATGCTGAACTACCGCAACGGCATCAATAAAGGTCTGTACAAGATCATGTCCAAAATGGGCATCTCGACTATCGCCTCTTACCGTTGCGCCAAACTGTTTGAAGCGGTCGGTCTGCATCGTGACCTGTCCGATCTCTGCTTCCAGGGCGTAGTCAGCCGCATCGGCGGTGCCAGCTTCAGCGACTTCCAGCAGGATTTGCAGAACCTGTCCAAGCGCGCATGGCTGAAACGCAAACCGCTGGAACAGGGCGGCCTGCTGAAGTTCGTTCACGGCGGCGAGTACCATGCGTACAACCCTGACGTGGTGAGCACCTTGCAAACTGCGGTACACAGCGGCAAATACAGCGACTATCAGGCTTACGCCAAACTGGTGAATGAACGCCCGGTCGCCATGCTGCGTGATCTGCTGGCCATTACGCCGCAGGGTACGCCGATCCCGGTCGACCAGGTTGAACCGGCAGAATCGCTGTTCAAACGCTTCGACACTGCGGCAATGTCTATCGGCGCATTGAGCCCGGAGGCCCACGAATCGCTGGCCATCGCCATGAACAGCCTAGGCGGTTTCTCCAACTCCGGGGAAGGCGGCGAAGACCCTGCACGTTACGGCACCAACAAGGTTTCACGCATCAAGCAGGTGGCATCCGGTCGTTTCGGCGTGACGCCGGCCTACCTGGTGAATGCCGACGTGATCCAAATTAAAGTGGCGCAAGGGGCAAAACCGGGCGAAGGCGGCCAGTTGCCTGGCGATAAAGTGACGCCTTATATCGCCAAACTGCGTTATTCGGTGCCGGGCGTAACCCTGATTTCTCCACCACCGCACCATGACATCTACTCGATCGAAGATCTGGCGCAACTGATCTTCGACCTGAAACAGGTCAACCCGAAGGCGATGATCTCGGTGAAACTGGTTTCCGAACCGGGCGTCGGCACCATCGCTACCGGCGTGGCGAAAGCCTATGCCGATCTGATCACCATCGCCGGCTACGATGGCGGTACCGGTGCCAGCCCACTGTCGTCGGTGAAATACGCCGGCTGCCCGTGGGAACTGGGCCTGGTGGAAACTCAGCAGGCGCTGGTGGCTAACGGCCTGCGCCACAAAATCCGCCTGCAGGTGGATGGCGGCCTGAAAACCGGCGTGGATATCGTCAAAGCGGCGATCCTCGGCGCAGAAAGCTTCGGCTTCGGCACCGGACCGATGGTGGCGCTGGGTTGTAAATACCTGCGTATCTGTCACCTGAACAACTGCGCAACCGGCGTGGCGACTCAGGATGAAAAACTGCGCCGCGATCACTATCACGGCCTGCCGGAACGCGTAACCAACTACTTCCAGTTTATCGCGCGTGAAACCCGCGAGATCATGGCGCAGCTGGGTGTCAGCCAATTGGTTGATCTGATTGGCCGCACTGAGTTCCTGACCGAGCTGGACGGCATCTCCGCCAAACAGAACAAACTGGATCTGTCGCCGCTGCTGAAAACCGCAACGCCGCATCCAGGCAAGGCGCTGTACTGCACCGAAAGCAGCAACCCGCCGTTCGATAAAGGGTTGATGAACAAAGATCTGCTGGCGCAGGCGGAGCCGCATATCGAAGCGAAGCACAGCAAGACCTTCTACTTCGATATCCGTAACACCGACCGTTCAGTAGGTGCCACCCTGTCCGGCGCTATTGCCACCGTACATGGCGATCAGGGCATGGCAGCAGATCCGATCAAGGCCTATTTCTCAGGCACCGCTGGCCAGAGCTTCGGCGTATGGAATGCGGGCGGCGTTGAGCTGACCCTGACCGGCGACGCCAACGACTATGTCGGCAAAGGCATGGCCGGCGGCCGTATCGCCGTACGCCCACCGATTGGTTCTGCGTTCCGCAGCCATGAAGCGAGCATTATCGGCAACACCTGTCTGTACGGTGCCACCGGCGGTAAACTGTTCGCTGCAGGCCGTGCGGGCGAGCGCTTCGCGGTGCGTAACTCCGGCGCTATCACCGTAGTTGAAGGCATTGGTGATAACGGTTGTGAATACATGACCGGCGGCATCGTCTGCGTGCTGGGTAAAACCGGCATCAACTTTGGCGCGGGTATGACCGGCGGCTTCGCTTACGTGCTGGATGAAGATGGCGAGTTCCGCAAACGCGTTAACCCGGAGCTGGTGGAAGTCTTGGATGTCGAGCAACTGGCCATTCATGAGGAGCACCTGCGCGGTTTGATTACCGAACACGTGCAAGCGACCGGTTCTGCGCGCGGGGAAGAGATTCTGGCTAACTGGCCGGAATGGGCACCGAAGTTCGCTCTGGTTAAGCCGAAGTCCAGTGATGTCAAAGCATTGTTGGGTCACCGTAGTCGTTCCGCAGCCGAGCTGCGGGTTCAGGCGCAGTAAGAGGTCATTAATGAGTCAGAATGTTTATCAATTTATCGACCTGCAGCGCGTTGATCCGCCAAAAAAACCGCTGAAGATCCGTAAAATTGAGTTTGTAGAGATTTACGAGCCGTTTTCGGAAACTCAGGCGAAAGCGCAGGCGGACCGTTGTCTTTCCTGCGGCAACCCTTATTGCGAATGGAAATGCCCGGTTCACAACTACATCCCGAACTGGCTGAAGCTGGCGAACGAAGGCCGCATCATGGAGGCTGCGGATCTGGCGCACCAGACCAACAGCCTGCCGGAAGTGTGTGGCCGCGTCTGCCCGCAGGATCGCCTGTGCGAAGGTTCCTGTACCCTGAACGATGAGTTTGGTGCTGTGACCATCGGTAACATCGAACGCTATATCAGCGATAAAGCGATCGAAATGGGCTGGAAGCCGGACATGTCCCACGTGCAGCCTACCGGCAAGCGTGTGGCGGTGATTGGCGCCGGTCCAGCCGGCCTGGCCTGTGCCGATGTGCTGACCCGTAACGGCGTGAAAGCGGTGGTTTACGATCGTCATCCGGAGATCGGCGGGCTGCTGACCTTCGGTATTCCGGCCTTCAAGCTGGAAAAAGAAGTGATGGTGAAACGCCGCGGCATCTTCAGCGAGATGGGCATTGAGTTCCAGCTGAATACCGAAGTGGGCAAAGACATCACCATGGATGCACTGCTGAACGAGTTCGACGCAGTGTTCCTTGGCGTCGGCACCTATCAGTCGATGCGCGGCGGGCTGGAGAACGAGGAAGCGCCGGGCGTCTACGACGCACTGCCGTTCCTGATCGCCAACACCAAGCAGCTGATGGGCTATGAAGCCGAGCCACACGAGCCGTATGTCAGCATGGGAGGCAAGCGCGTGGTGGTTCTGGGCGGTGGTGACACCGCGATGGACTGCGTGCGTACTTCCATCCGTCAGGGCGCAACTCAGGTTATCTGCGCCTACCGTCGTGATGAGGCCAACATGCCGGGTTCCAAACGCGAAGTGAAAAATGCGCGTGAGGAAGGGGTTGAGTTCAAATTCAATCTGCAGCCGCTGAGCATCGAACTGAACAGCGCCGGCCGCGTCGCCGGTGTGAAAATGGTTCGCACTCAGTTGGGTGAGCCGGATGCCAATGGCCGTCAGGTTGCTGAGCAAGTGCCGGGGTCCGAGCACGTGATCGATGCCGACGCCGTAGTGATGGCGTTTGGTTTCCGTCCGCACAAGATGGATTGGCTGGCGGCACATGACGTTGAACTCGACAAGCAGGGCCGCATTGTGGCCCCGGAAGGCACCGATAATGCCTTCCAGACCAGCAACCCGAAAATCTTCGCCGGTGGCGATGCGGTGCGCGGTTCAGACCTGGTAGTCACGGCGATTGCCGAAGGCCGTAAAGCTGCCGATGGCATCATGAGCTACCTGGAAGTGTAATATCCCTTCTGCTTCACGCTTCAGGGGCCCGGTTCACAATACCGGGCCCTTTGTTTTTGTGCACACGCAACAACCGCCACCTTCGGCCCCGATACAACGATTGCATGACTTGATTATTCGGCAGGATCAGGGCAATAAAAAAGGTCGCCTGAGCGACCTTTTGCTGTCCGTAACTGCAGGATTATTTCACCACGCGCAGCGCCGGGCGGCCACCGCGCGGCGGCTGTGGCGGTTCATCGTCCGGCTCGTGGTCATCACTCATGTCCGGGCGATCGCCATCAATCACCGACATCAGGCTTTCCGATGGAATAGTCTCATTGTCCATGCCTTCAAAAGTGCCTTCCGCCTCATAGGCGGCTTCCGGTTCAAACATGGTGCCAGCGCCATTTTCACGCGCATAAATCGCCAGTACCGCTGCCATTGGCACCGAGACCTGACGTGGCACACCACCGAAACGCGCGTTGAAATGCACTTCGTCGTTGCCTAATTCCAGGCTGCCTACCGCACGTGGCGCAATGTTCAGTACGATCTGGCCATCGCGGGCAAACTCCATCGGCACCTGCACGTCAGGGCGCGTCACGTCCACCACCAGATGCGGCGTCAGCTGATTATCAAGCAACCAGTCATAGAACGCCCGCAACAGATACGGACGGCGCGGGGTCATCTGAGACATATCCATGACGCTTAGCCCCGAGTCTGCAGGCGCATTTCGCGCTCGGCTTCGGTCAGGGAGGCCAGGAAGGCATCACGCTCGAACACGCGGGTCATGTAGCCTTTCAGCTCTTTGGAACCTGTACCGCTCAGTTCAATGCCCAACTGCGGCAAACGCCACAACAGCGGTGCCAGGTAGCAATCCACCAGGCTGAACTCTTCGCTCATGAAGTAAGGCGTCTGACCAAAGATCGGAGCAATCGCCAGCAGTTCTTCACGCAGCTGACGACGGGCTGATTCTGCTTCCTGGCCGTTGCTCTTCTCGATTTTGTACATCAGCGAGTACCAGTTTTTCTCGATACGCAGCATCATCAGGCGGCTTTCACCACGAGCTACCGGGTAAACCGGCATCAGTGGCGGGTGCGGGAAGCGCTCATCCAGGTATTCCATGATGATACGGGATTCATACAGGGTCAGCTCGCGATCAACCAGCGTAGGCACCGTTTGGTACGGGTTGAGGTCAATCAAATCCTGCGGCAGGTTATCCAACTCAACCTGCTCAATCTCGACGCTGACACCTTTCTCCGCCAGTACGATACGTACTTGATGGCTAAAAATGTCGGTCGGGCCAGAAAACAGCGTCATTACCGAACGTTTGTTGGCAGCGACAGCCATGAAAACCTCCAAGTTTATCTAGAAAATACTGCGAATAGCCAACTAACAGGCTGCTATCCTGAATGATCTTGACCGCTAGCCAGCAGCACACAGATAAACCCTGGGTCTAAAACAGGACGCGGAGGTAGACTGACGACAGCTGCATGGCGAACAGGCGCAAAAGTGGATGATAGTTTACCAGATTTTGCTTGTTTTGTGGGGACTCTGCGGTGATTTCGTGTTGAATTGTCTGATATGCCACAGATTTTAGTCGTGAGAAGGTGATTTTCAGGCATAAAAAAACCCGGTGAAGCACCGGGTTTTTGGCGTAAACTCCACTGCCGAAGCAGTAAAAATTAACGCTTGGAGAACTGCGGACGACGACGTGCTTTACGCAGGCCGACTTTCTTACGTTCAACTTTACGAGCATCACGAGTGACGAAGCCAGCTTTACGCAGCTCACCACGCAGAGTCTCGTCATATTCCATCAGTGCACGGGTGATACCGTGACGGATAGCACCAGCTTGACCAGAAATACCACCACCTTTAACAGTGATGTACAGGTCAAATTTGCCAACCATGTCGACCAGTTCCAGCGGCTGACGAACTACCATGCGGGCAGTTTCGCGACCGAAGTACTGTTCCAGGCTGCGCTGGTTAATTACGATGTTACCGTTGCCCGGCTTGATGAAGACGCGAGCGGCGGAGCTTTTGCGGCGACCAGTGCCGTAGTATTGATTTTCAGCCATTGCCTATAATCCCGATTAGATGTCAAGAACTTGCGGTTGCTGTGCCGCGTGAGTGTGCTCGTTGCCCGCGTAAACTTTCAGTTTACGGAACATTGCACGACCCAACGGACCCTTTGGCAGCATGCCTTTAACCGCGATTTCAATCACGCGCTCAGGATTGCGGGCAATCATCTCTTCAAAGGTCGCTTGCTTGATACCACCGATGTGGCCGGTGTGGCGGTAATACACCTTGTCTGTACGCTTTTTGCCGGTTACAGCAACTTTTTCTGCGTTCAGAACGATGATGTAGTCACCGGTATCAACGTGCGGGGTGTATTCCGCTTTATGCTTGCCGCGCAAACGACGAGCGAGTTCAGTAGCGAGACGGCCTAAAGTTTTACCATCCGCATCAACAACGAACCAGTCGCGTTTTACGGTTTCTGGTTTAGCTGTAAAAGTTTTCATTAGAAAGCTTACCCAATAATTAGTTACACGTTGGTGAACACCCAAACGCTCGAAAACAGTTGAGGCTCACACGACCATACAAGTCCAGCAAACCTACCCCTTCGAATAGCCATTGCCGGCACTATAAAGTTTTTGGGAAAAAAACTTTGTTGTAACGTGGGGTCGCAAGATTATAGAGAAGTCGCTCACAAAGATCGAACGCTTTTTGAATGGAAAAGCAATTTATCGCCGGCGAGAGGAAAATGGGGATCCTGGCGGCCAGGCCCCCCGGACGATCAAGGCAGATGAGGCAGCTTCAGATACTCTTCGCTTTGCATCTCCTGCAGGCGCGACAGGCAGCGTTGATACTCAAACTTCAAGCGCTCCCCCTGGTAGATGTCGAACATCGACGCTTCGGCGGCAATCACCAACTTGACGTGGCGTTCGTAGAATTCGTCCACCAGCGCCAGGAAACGGCGGGCGGTGTTCTCCTTCAACGGCCCCATCACCTGGACATTGTACAGTATTACGCTGTGATACAGCCGCGACAGCGCAATATAGTCCAGTTGGCTGCGCGGCTCTTCGCACAGGGTATGGAAATCTACCGCCAATACCCCATCCACCGCGCGGATCGCTTGCAGCGGCCGGTGATTGACCTGCAGCACCGGCGCGTCCTCTCCAGCCTTCCCCGCCAGCTTGATGAACATCCTGTCCATGGTCTCTCGGGTCTGACCGTCGAGCGGCGTCAGGTACAAATGTGCCTGAGTCAGAGTACGCAAACGGTAATCAATGCCGGCATCGACATTCATCACATCACAATAGTCGTTAATCAGGGCAATCGCCGGCAGGAAGCGCGCACGTTGCAAGCCGTTGCGGTACAGATCGTCCGGCGGAATATTGGACGTCGCCACCAGCGTGATGCCGCGGGCAAACAGCGCCTGCAACAGCGTGGCCAGCAACATCGCGTCGGTGATGTCGGAGACGAAGAACTCGTCAAAACACACTACGTCGGTCTGCGCCTTGAAACCGTCGGCAATCATCTCCAACGGGTTCTCCTGCCCTTGCAGCTCGGTCAGTTCTTCGTGCACGCGCAGCATAAAACGGTGGAAATGCAGCCGCAGCTTGCGCTCCCCCGGCAGGCTGTGGAAGAACATGTCCATCAGCCAGGTTTTACCGCGTCCAACGCCGCCCCACATGTACAGCCCCTGTACCGGACGGAGGCTGGCCGTTTCAGCGCCCTTGCCCAGCCAGCGGCTTAACCTGCCGCGCAGGCCATTGGCCGCCACGCTTGCTGCAGGTGTCTGCTGTAATGCCTGATAAATGCCCTCCAGCCGGGTAACCGCCTGGCGTTGAACCTCGTCGGCCTGATATTCCCCCGCATCCAGCGCCTGCTGGTAGCGTGATAACGGTGATAATGCCTGCATCTGTTCGATGTTCCCTTAGAACCCGTAGAAATTATTTAGCAAATTTTCGCGGCATGTTGATGCTGCTTCGCACCGTTATCGCCACAAATGTCCGCGTCGCGGCATACTGAAAAACCCTGCAAACGCCAGGTTATGGCTTATCAGGATTCCACTCGGACAAGGTTAACGGTTATAGTGGATATTATTAAGTGAAAAATCCCTGCGGAACAACGAAGTCAAAATAGGAGTCATCATGACCTGGGAGTATGCGCTGATTGGTTTAGTCGTCGGCATCGCCATTGGTGCGGTAGCGATGCGTTTTGGTAACCGTAAATTACGTCAACAACAAGTTTTGCAGAACGAGTTGGACAAGAGCAAAACCGAGCTGGAAGAGTATCGTCAGGAACTGGTCGGCCACTTTGCCCGCAGCGCCGAGCTGTTGGATAACATGGCGCGAGACTATCGCCAGCTGTATCAACACATGGCGAAAAGCTCCAACAACCTGCTGCCGGATCTGCCGATGCAGGAAAATCCGTTCCGCTATCGCCTGACCGAAGCCGAAGCCGATAACGATCAGGCACCGGTAGAAATGCCGCGCGACTATTCTGAAGGCGCCTCTGGCCTGCTGCGTGGCGAACGTCCGCGCCGCGACTGATCCTCGCCCCTGCCCGTGGGCCCGCCCCACGGGTTTTGATCTTGCCCGCTTTATCTCCTCGCGCCTGAACTATCCTTAACGCTAGTGCTTGAGTGAACTTTTCACGCAAATTCACGGTCTTACCCTTCACTATGGTATTGCTGCTGCTTTATCATCACTATTTCATCGGCAGGTATTGAGAGAGTTATTATCAATGAAGAAAAAGTCGTTAATTCTTAGTGCATTGGCAATGAGTATTGGCCTCACGATCACCTCCGTACCGGCAGCCAGCGCCGCATTGCCCGTCGCTGTTCAGGGGCAATCGCTGCCGAGCCTGGCACCGATGCTGGAAAAAGTCTTGCCCGCCGTGGTGAGCGTGCATGTTGAAGGGACCCAGGTGCAGCGCCAGCAAGTTCCGGAGGAATTCAAACGCTTCTTCGGCCCCGGCGGCCCTGGGCAGCAACAAAGCTCACGCCCGTTTGAAGGGCTGGGGTCCGGCGTAATCATCGACGCTGCCAAAGGCTATGTGCTGACCAACAACCACGTCATCAACAACGCCGACAAAATCAGCGTACAGCTGAATGACGGCCGCGAAGTGGACGCCAAGCTGGTTGGCCGCGACGAGCAATCCGATATAGCCCTGCTGCAGCTCAGTGACGTGAAAAACCTGACCGCGATAAAAATGGCGGATTCCGATGCCTTACGGGTCGGCGATTTCGCCGTTGCCGTCGGCAACCCGTTTGGCCTCGGCCAGACCGCCACCTCCGGCATTATCTCAGCCCTGGGCCGTAGCGGCCTGAACCTGGAGGGGCTGGAAAACTTTATCCAGACGGACGCCTCCATCAACCGCGGCAACTCCGGCGGCGCGCTGGTTAATCTCAACGGCGAGCTAATAGGCATCAACACGGCCATTCTGGCACCGGGCGGCGGCAACGTCGGCATCGGCTTTGCCATTCCGAGCAACATGGCGCAGAACCTCAGCCAACAGTTGATCGAATTCGGCGAGGTGAAACGCGGCCTGCTAGGCATCAAAGGCAGCGAAATGACCGCCGATATGGCCAAAGCGTTTAATACTGACGCCCAGCGCGGCGCTTTCGTCAGTGAAGTACTGCCGAAGTCCGCCGCTGCCAAAGCGGGCATCAAGGCTGGCGACATCTTGGTCTCCGTCGACGGCAAACCGGTCAGCAGCTTCGCAGAACTGCGTGCCAAAGTGGGCACTACCGCACCGGGCAAAACCATTAAGGTCGGGCTGCTGCGCGATGGCAAACCGCAGGAAGTTGCCGTTACGCTGGATAACAGCGAGGGCACCTCCACCAATGCCGAAACGCTTTCACCGGCCCTGCTGGGTGTTTCCCTCAGCAACGGCACCCTTGCCAGCGGTGATAAAGGCGTGAAGATCGATAAGGTGGATAAAGGCTCTACGGCAGCGCAGATTGGGCTGCAGAAAGACGATGTGATCATTGGCGTCAACCGCCAGCGCGTTGAGGACATCACGACATTGCGCAAAGTATTGGCAGCCAAGCCTCCAGTCATGGCGCTGAACATCGTGCGTGGCACTGAAACCCTTTATCTGCTGCTGCGTTAATTTGTTTAAAAACCGGGCTCAGTGACATACTGCGCCCGGTATTCTCATGTTATCCTCCCTGCATCCTTCATCTCACGTACTAAAACTCCATGTTTGCTAAGCTCTTGCGTTCTGTCGTTATTGGTTTAATCGTTGCCGGCCTGCTGCTGGCTGCGCTGCCTGTGCTGCGCTCTTCCAATACTCTGTTCGCAGAAAAACATGACAATACTAGTGACGAAACGCCGGTCAGCTACAACAAGGCCGTGCGGCGCGCGGCGCCCGCCGTGGTGAATATCTACAACCGTAATATGAGCGGCGCCGCCAACGTGCTGTCGCTGGGTTCCGGCGTGATCATGAACGAGCGCGGTTATATTCTGACCAACCGCCACGTTATCAAGGATGCCCAGCAAATTACCGTCGTGCTGCAGGACGGCCGCCGCTACGAAGCGCTGCTGGTCGGCTCCGACAGCCTGACCGATCTGGCGGTGCTGAAGATAGATCCGGGCAATCTGCCGGTAATCCCTATCAATAACGCCCGCGCCGCGCACGTGGGCGATGTGGTACTGGCGATCGGCAATCCCTATAATCTCGGCCAGACCGTCACTCAGGGGATCCTAAGTGCTACAGGTCGCATCAGTATGAGCACCACCGGTCGCCAGACCTTCCTGCAAACCGATGCCTCGATTAACCGCGGCAATTCCGGCGGCGCTCTGGTTAACTCACTGGGTGAGTTAATCGGCATCAACACCCTGACCTACGATAAAATCACCGACGGCGAGACGCCGGAAGGCTTGGGCTTCGCCATTCCCATCGAGTTGGCCACCAAGATCATGGACAAATTGATCCGTGATGGCCGCGTTATCCGCGGTTACTTCGGCATTCAGGGCAAAGAGATTATTCCTTTGCGTTCGTCCAATTCCGGTATCGACCGCCTGCAAGGCATTATCGTAACCGAAATTACGCCGAACGGACCGGCGGGTAACGCCGGCTTCCATATTAACGACGTAATCACCAACGTAGACAGCAAACCGGCAATATCGGTACTGGAAACCATGGACCAGGTCGCTGAGATCCGCCCGGGCACGGAAATTCCGGTCATCGTGCTGCGCGACGGCAAACGCATTACGCTGAAGATGACGGTGGGAGAGTTCCCGGAAGACAGCAATTAAAAAGGGCCCGGCCAAAGTGAGCCGGACCCTCAACGCAGTGTTTCCGCCGGGGCGTCGCCCCGGCATCTGACAAATTACTCGCCTTTCACACGCTCAATATTCGCACCCAGCGCACGCAGCTTATCTTCAATACGCTCATAACCACGGTCGATGTGGTAAATACGATCGACAACGGTCACACCATCGGCGATACAGCCGGCCAGTACCAGGCTGGCGGAAGCGCGCAGATCGGTTGCCATCACCTGGGCGCCGGACAGTTGCTCAACACCGTGACAAATCAGGGTATTGCTCTCAATCTCGGCGTGTGCACCCATACGGATCAGCTCAGGCACATGCATGAAGCGGTTTTCAAAAATGGTTTCGGTGATCACGCCGGTGCCTTCCGCTACCAGGTTCAGCAAGCTGAATTGGGCCTGCATATCGGTCGGGAAACCAGGGTGTGGCGCGGTGCGTACGGTAACCGCTTTAGGGCGCTTGCCGTGCATGTCCAGGCTGATCCAGTCTTCACCCACTTCGATATCCGCGCCGGCTTCACGCAGCTTGGCCAACACGGCGTCCAGCGTATTCGGACGGGTGTCGCGGCACATCACTTTACCACCGGAAACCGCTGCGGCAATCAGGAAGGTGCCGGTCTCGATACGGTCAGGCAGAACGCGATACACACCGCCACCCAGGCGCTCAACGCCTTCGATGGTGATGCGATCACTGCCGGCGCCGCTGATTTTCGCACCCAGCGTGTTGAGGAAGTTGGCGGTATCGACAATTTCCGGCTCGCGTGCGGCGTTTTCAATCACGGTGGTACCGGTCGCCAGGGTCGCTGCGCTCATGATGGTTACGGTGGCGCCAACGCTCACCTTATCCATCACGATGTGCGCGCCTTTCAGGCGGCCTTCAACGGAAGCCTTAACGTAACCTTCTTCCAGTTTGATCTCCGCACCAAGCTGCTCCAGGCCGCTGATATGCAGATCGACCGGACGTGCACCGATCGCACAACCGCCCGGCAGAGAAACCTGACCGCGGCCGAAGCGCGCGACCAACGGCCCCAATGCCCAGATAGAAGCGCGCATGGTTTTCACCAGGTCATAAGGTGCACAAAACTCGTTCACACCGCTGGCGTCTACATATACCGAACCGTTGCGTTCGATCTTGGTGCCTAACTGGCTGAGTAGCTTAATGGTGGTATCGATGTCCTTCAGCTTAGGGACATTCTGCAGCTCGACCGGCTCTTCCGCTAATAATGCGGCGAACAGGATCGGCAGGGCGGCGTTTTTCGCCCCGGAAATAGAAACTTCACCGCTGAGGCGGGTCCGGCCCTGCACACGAAATTTATCCATCTGACTACTCTCTGTTATCTAATCTGAAGCTGCCCGCCCGAAGGGCAAACAGCCTTAAAATCCGTTGAGTTTGCGGTCTCGCTGCCACTCTTCAGGGGTGTACGCCTTGATCGATAAGGCATGAATTCGGTTGTCCGCAATGTATTCCATCAGCGGTGCGTAGACAGTCTGTTGTTTCTTGACGCGGCTCATGGCGGCAAACAGCTCGCCGACCACGATCACCTGAAAGTGGCTGCCATCGCCCGTGACATGTGCTTCATCCAGTGCCAATGCTTGCATCAGCACGTCTTTAATCTCGTTATTTTCCATAGTATCCAGTTCTGCAGCAAAAGGATCATAATCAGCCTGACATCTTAGTGGAATACGACGTTTTCTTAAACTAAAGAAAAAGCCCCTGTGTAACAGGGGCTTTCTGGGGGATGACCGTCTTCAGCCAGCTGAAAATATCGCTAACCAGCGGTATCGACAGGCATTATTGCTTGCAGGTTGTACAACGCGATCAGCGTTTTCAAGCGATCGGTGGCGCCGGAAATTTTTAATTCAACGCCGCGCTGGCGCTGCTGCTCACGCAAATGCACCAACAGCGCCAACCCGGAAGAGTCCACGCGCTGCAGTTGCGAGACGTCGAGAGCGGTTTTATCCGCCAGCAACGTTTCCCGCTGTTCCCACAGCGGCAGCAGCGTTTCCCGGTCCAGTTCGCCGCGCAGGATCAGGGTCTGCTGCTGCGATTCAAAGCTGAGTGCGGCCGACATCAGTTTTTCTGATCCAGCGTGATAGGCCGCTGCGCAGCCGCTTGCAGCTGTTTGGTCAGACCGTCAATGCCCTGAGTACGCAGGGTGGACGCCCATTCGTTCTGCTTGGTGGTGATCATGCTGACGCCTTCGGCAATCATGTCATACGCCTGCCAGTAGCCGGTTTTACTGTTTTTACGCCATTGGAAATCCAGACGTACCGGTGGACGGCCGTCTTTATCGATGATGGTCACGCGGATCGCGACGATGTCGGCATTACCCAGCGGCTGCTCAGGGGCGATCTGGTAGGTCTGACCATGATACATCGCCAGCGCCTGTCCATAAGCCTGCTCCAGATAGGCCTGGAATGCGGTGAAATAGGCCTCACGCTGCGCCGGCGTCGCTTCTTTGTAATAACGGCCCAGCACCAGCGCACCGGCATACTTGACCTGTACAAACGGCATCAGCTCCTGATGCACCACCGAACGCAGATAGTTAGGGTCCTGCTTGATTTTTGGCTGCTCGGTTTTCAGCCGGGTGAAGGTCTTCTCAGCCGCATCTTGCATCAGGCTGTACGGGTTGGTTTGATCGACCGCATTCGCCAGCGGCGCAACCACCAGCAGGGCAACCATAAGTAAACGTTTAAACATGCAGGTTTCCTCTCTTAATGACTTGGGGCGACAGATTGCGGCACAGTACCGGCAGCCGGCTCAGCGGCCGCGTCTCCCGGTTTGGCTGCATTATCCTGGCCGCCGCTTTTATACAGGAACTGGCCGATCAGATCTTCCAGAACCATGGCTGATTTGGTGTCCTGAATGGTACCGCCGTCCTTCAGAATGGTGGTGCCCATATCAGGATCTTCAAAACCGACGTTCAGCGCCAGATACTGCTCCCCCAGCAAGCCGGAGGTGCGGATCGCCAGCGAGCTGGTGTCCGGAATCTGGTTAAATTTGTCCTGAATATCCAGGGCTACTCGCGGCGTATAGGTCTTAGGATCGAGCGAGATATCGGCCACACGGCCAATCACCACGCCACCGATTTTCACCGGCGAGCGCGCTTTCAGGCCGCCGATATTATCGAAGGTCGCATAGATGCGGTACGTCGGCTCATTACCGATCGACTTAATGTTTGCTACCTGCAGGCAGAGAAAGACGATGGCGCACAGCGCAATCAGCATAAACGCCCCAACCCAAATTTCACTCTTCTTCGTTTGCATCGAATCAATTCCCAAACATCAGTGCTGTCAGCACGAAATCCAATCCCAACACCGCCAGTGACGAATGTACCACGGTACGCGTCGTTGCCCGGCTAATCCCTTCAGAGGTCGGTACCGCATCATACCCGTTGAAAATGGCAATCCAGGTCACGGTGATGGCGAATACCACGCTCTTGAGCAAGCAGTTGAGCAAGTCTTTTCTCCACTCTACTGCGCCCTGCATCGCCGACCAGAAGAAGCCGCTGTCGATGCCCTTCCAATCCACGCCGACTATCGAACCGCCCCAGATGCCCACCGCGACGAAGATAATCGTCAGCAGAGGCATGCTGATCAAACCGGCCCAAAAGCGCGGCGCAACAATCCGCCGCAGCGGATCGACGGCCATCATTTCCAGGCTGGAAATCTGTTCGGTCGCCTTCATCAGGCCGATTTCCGCCGTCAACGCGGAACCGGCGCGGCCGGCAAACAGCAGAGCAGTAACCACCGGCCCCAGTTCACGCAGCAGCGACAACGCCACCATCATGCCCAGGCTGGCCTCGGCGCTGTAAGTCGTCAGTACCAGATAACCTTGCAGCCCCAGCACCATGCCGATAAACAGCCCGGAAACCATGATGATCAGCAACGATTGCACACCCACGCTGTGCATTTGCTTTAGCAACAACGGCCACTGTTTACGCGGCTCCGGCCGCCCGACCAGCGCGTTGAACAGCATCAACCCCGCGCGCCCAAAGCTGGCGCTGGTATTGATGCCACGGCGCCCTAACGACGCTAACGCCTGTAATAACATGAGCTTATTTACTCCCTAAGCCTAACAGCTCGGCCTGGTAATCCCCGGCCGGATAACGGAAGGGTACCGGCCCATCGGCAATACCATCCAGGAACTGGCGCACGCGCGCATCAGGATTGTTCTGTAATTGTGGCGTCGTCCCTTCGGCAATCACCCGGTGATCGGCGACGATATACGCGTAGTCGGCGATGCTCAGCACTTCCGGCACATCGTGCGAAACCACAATGCAGGTGATGCCCAGCGCATGATTCAGCTCATCGATCAGCTTCACCAACACGCCCATGGTGATCGGATCCTGACCGACGAAAGGTTCGTCGAACATGATCAGTTCCGGGTCGAGCGCGATCGCACGCGCCAACGCGGCACGTCGCGCCATGCCGCCGGACAGTTCATTGGGCATCAGCTCAGCCGCGCCGCGCAATCCGACAGCTTCCAGCTTCATCATCACCGTGCTGCGCAAAATCGGTTCCGGCAAACGGCTGTGCTCACGCAGCGGATAGGCCACGTTTTCAAACACCGTAAGATCGGTGAACAGCGCGCCGGACTGGAACAGCATGCTCATTTTCTTGCGTGCTTCATACAACTGATGGCGGGATAACGCGGGAATGTTATCGCCATCGAACCAGATCTCGCCGCGGTCCGGTGCCAGTTGGCCGCCAATCAGGCGCAGCAGCGTGGTTTTACCAATACCGGACGGCCCCATGATCGCCGTGACCTTGCCACGGGGAACCGTCAGGTTGATGTCTTCGAATATCAGTCGATCGCCGCGCGAGAAACTCATGTCGCGCACTTCGACCAGATTCTCTGCATTTTGGTGCATGTTAATGGATCCTTTACGGCTCATTTTTGCCAAATCTACCCACGATGTTAAAGCAACGGACGCAATGCGTCTCATCTTTACAAAAACTTACCGGTATTTCGCTACCAATGGTGCGCTAAGGCTGTACCTGATTTTACTTTTACGCGCCACCCGGTCAAAATTGCTCATATAACGAAAAAAACGAATCTGTTCATATATTAGCCGGGAAAACCCGTTGCTGCGGCTTTAGCCTGCGCAACGGAGGGCAAAGCAAGATAGCCGAATTTCGGCTTTTAACCAACGAACCGGGTTGATACCCAACAAAGGACCCTGCATGTTTCTCGCGATAGCTTTACTCATCGTTGGTTTATTTTTACTGGTGTATGGCGCAGACCGCTTAGTTTACGGTGCTGCGGTGATTTCCCGTTCGCTTGGCGTGCCGCCGTTAATCATCGGCATGACCATCGTCGGCATCGGCACATCGCTGCCGGAGCTGTTCGTCTCGACCACCGCTGCGCTGAATGGGCAGATAGATATGGCCGTGGGGAACGTATTAGGTTCCAACATTGCCAATATATTATTGATCCTTGGCGTGGCTGCGCTGATTCACCCGCTGGCGGCGCGCTCCGAGGTACTGCGCCGCGAACTGCCGCTGATGTTAGCGGTCACAGTATTGTGCGGTTTTGTGCTGATGGACGGCACCCTGAGCCGGCTGGATGGCGTGGTGCTGTTGGCTGCCGCCGCCGCCTTTATTTTATTGATACTGAAAATTGCCCGGCTGGCGCAGCGCGAAGGCAGCGACAGCCTGACCGTGGAACAACTCGCCGAGCTGCCGCAAGACAGCAGCAACACCGTGGCGGTGCTGTGGCTGGTGTTGGCGTTCATTATTCTGCCGCTGTCGTCCAAAATGGTGGTCGATAACGCCACGGTAATTGCGCATTATTTTGGCATGAGCGAACTGGTGGTCGGGTTGACCCTCATCGCCATCGGCACCAGCCTGCCGGAGTTGGCCACATCCATCGCCGGGGCACTAAAGGGTGAGGATGATATGGCGATTGGTAATATCATCGGCTCCAACATTTTCAACACGGTGATCGTGCTGGGCGTTCCCGCCCTGCTGTCCCCGGGCAGTGTCGATCCTGCCGCCTTCCACCGCGATTATTGGGTCATGCTGGCGGTCAGCATTGTGCTCAGCGCCCTGTGCATCGGGCGAAAACATCGCATCGGTCATCTGGCAGGCGCTCTGTTATTATGTGGCTTTATTGCGTATCTTGCGGTGCTGTTTTTTAATCCTTTCAGTACTTTCGGCTAAACCGATAGGAATGAGCATGTCGAACATTCAGTTGCAACCAGGCTTTGATTTTCAACAGGCAGGCAAAGAAGTGCTGCAGATTGAGCGTGACGGGCTGGCCCAGCTCGATCGGTACATCAATGCAGACTTTACCCGCGCCTGCGAATTGATCGCCGGCTGTTGCGGTAAAGTGGTCGTGATGGGCATGGGTAAATCCGGGCATATTGGTTGCAAGATTGCCGCGACCTTCGCCAGCACCGGCACGCCTTCATTCTTTGTTCATCCGGCGGAGGCCAGCCACGGCGACCTCGGCATGGTGACGGCACAAGATATCGTGCTCGCCATTTCCAACTCCGGTGAGTCCAACGAGATCCAGGCCCTCATCCCGGTCTTGAAGCGCCAGCAAATCCCGCTGATCTGCATGACCAACAACCCGGAAAGTTCGATGGGTAAAGCGGCGGATATTCACCTGTGCATCAAGGTGCCGCAGGAGGCCTGCCCGCTTGGCCTGGCACCAACCACCAGCACCACCGCGACCCTGGTGATGGGTGATGCGCTGGCGGTGGCATTGCTGAAAGCCCGCGGTTTCACGCCGGAAGATTTTGCACTGTCGCACCCCGGTGGCGCCCTGGGCCGCAGATTGTTGCTGCGCGTTTGCGACATCATGCACAGCGGCGACGAAATCCCGCACGTCAGCGCCGATGCATCGCTGCGCGACGCGTTGCTGGAAATCACGCGCAAAAACCTGGGCATGACGGTCATCTGCGACGATCTGATGAAAATCGCCGGTATCTTTACCGATGGTGACCTGCGGCGGATATTTGATATGGGCATCAACCTCAATGAAGCCCGGATCGTCGATGTCATGACGCTCGGCGGCGTGCGGGTGCGCCCGAACCTGCTGGCGGTCGATGCGTTGAACCTGATGCAACAGCGCCATATCACCGCGCTGCTGGTTGCCGATGGCGACCAATTGCTGGGTGTGGTACATATGCATGACATGCTGCGCGCCGGCGTCGTTTAATTAAAGGAATAGAACTCAATGAGTCTGGTTGAAACCTGCTACGGGCCTGTAGAACAAGACGTCATGGCGCGTGCCGGCAAAATCCGCCTGCTGATTTGCGATGTCGACGGCGTGCTGTCAGACGGCCTGATTTTTATGGGCAACAACGGCGAAGAATTAAAAGCGTTCAACGTGCGCGACGGTTATGGCATTCGCTGCCTGAAGACGTCGGATATCGACGTGGCAATTATCACCGGCCGTTCAGCCAAACTACTGGAAGATCGGGCGAAAACCCTCGGCATCACCCATCTGTATCAGGGGCAGTCCGATAAGCTTTTGGCCTTCCGCGAACTGTTGGATACACTGTCGTTAAACGCGGATCAGGTGGCCTATATCGGCGATGACCTGATCGACTGGCCGGTGATGGCTCAGGTTGGCCTGGCGGTCGCCGTTGCGGATGCACATCCGTTGCTGACGCCAAGAGCCCACTATGTTACCCGTATTGCCGGCGGCCGTGGCGCAGTGCGCGAACTGTGCGACATTATACTGTTGGCGCAGAATAAGCTGGAGGACGCCAAAGGGCTGTCGATATGAGCAAAACCAAACTTTGGATCACCCTCCTTTTGGCGGTGATCGCCTTGGCGTTGATTGGCTGGAACATGACTGATTTCAGTGATGATGCGGTTCCAGGCCCCGTTAACGATCAGGACCCGACTTATCAGAGCCAGCACACGGTCACCATAGTGTACAATCCGGCCGGTAAGCTGAGTTACAAGCTGGTGGCGGAAGACGTGAAGTATTATACCGCCGATGAATTAAGCTGGTTTACCCAGCCGGTGATGACGCTGTTTGATGAAAACGCAGTGGCCACCTGGTCAGTTCGCGCCGATCGCGCCAAACTGACTAAAGACAGAATGCTGTATCTTTACGGCCACGTTGAGGTGAACAGCCTGACCACCACCTCACAGCTGGAAAAAATTAAAACGGACAATGCTCAGGTGAATCTGGTGACCCAGGATGTCGCTTCGGATGATGAAGTGACCCTCTACGGGACAAACTTTACCTCGAACGGCATGAAAATGCGTGGGAACCTGCGGGCCAAAACCGCTGAGCTGATTGATAAGGTTAAGACCAACTATGAAATTCAAAACCAAAAAACAACGCCGTAATCTGTTGATCGGAAGCCTCATTTTGGCCGCCAGCGCACCCGCATGGGCGCTGAAATCTGACTCCAACCAACCGGTGAGCATCGACTCGCTGAAACAGTCTCTGGATATGCAGAGCAACGTCAGCACCTTTACCGATAACGTGGTGATCAAGCAAGGCACCATCGATATCAAAGCGGATAAAGTGGTCGTTACCCGCCCAGGCGGCGATCAGAACAAAACCTATATCGAAGCCTTTGGCAATCCGGTCACCTTCTACCAGATGCAAGACAGCGGCAAGCCGGTAAAAGGCCATGCGCAGAAGGTCCGTTACGACGTGGCGTCGCAGTTGGTGACCCTGACCGGGAACGCCTATCTGGAACAGCTCGACAGCAACGTGAAGGGCGATCGCATCACCTATCTGGTGCAACAGCAGCAAATGCAGGCGTTCAGCGATAAAGGCAAACGCGTGACTACGGTTCTGGTACCGTCGCAGTTGCAAGACAAAAACGGGCAAAAGAAGAGTAACTAATCACTTATGGCTACACTCATCGCAGAAAACCTGGCGAAAGCCTACAAAGGCCGTAAAGTTGTTGAAGACGTCAGCCTGAAAGTGAAATCCGGCGAGATCGTCGGCCTGCTGGGGCCAAACGGCGCCGGCAAGACCACCACCTTCTACATGGTGGTCGGCATCGTTCAACGTGACGCCGGCCGTATCGTGATTGACGAAGAAGATATCAGCCTGCTGCCGCTGCACGCCCGTGCGCGTCGCGGCATTGGCTATTTGCCGCAGGAAGCGTCGATCTTCCGTCGCCTGAGCGTGTATGACAACCTGATGGCTGTCCTGGAGATCCGCGAGGATCTCAGCAGCGAGCAGCGTGCGGACCGTGCGGTTGAGCTGATGGAAGAGTTTCATATCTCCCATCTGCGCGATAACCTGGGCCAGGCGTTGTCCGGTGGCGAACGCCGCCGTGTGGAGATCGCCCGTGCGTTGGCGGCTAACCCGAAATTCATCCTTCTGGATGAGCCGTTCGCCGGGGTTGATCCCATTTCCGTTATCGACATTAAAAAAATTATCGAGCACTTGCGTGACAGCGGCCTGGGCGTGCTGATCACCGACCACAACGTGCGCGAAACGCTGGACGTGTGTGAACGTGCCTATATCGTCAGCCAAGGCAAACTGATTGCTCACGGCACGCCGGATGCCATTTTGGCTGACGAGCAGGTGAAACGCGTTTATCTGGGCGAAGAATTCCGCCTCTGAGTGCCGGCGCGTCCTGATGGACGACTGTTAACGGAAGTAGACTGAAGATTATGAAGCAAGGTTTGCAACTCAGGCTCAGCCAACAACTGGCCATGACCCCCCAGCTCCAGCAGGCTATCCGCCTGCTGCAGTTGTCCACGCTTGAGCTCCAGCAGGAGATACAGCTGGCGTTAGAGAGCAATCCCCTGCTTGAGCAGACCGATCTGCACGAAGAAATCGACGCCAAAGAGAGTACCGAGACCGAAGGGCTGGATACCCGCGAGGCGTTGGAACAAAAGGACATGCCCGAAGAGCTGCCGCTTGACGCCACCTGGGACGAAATCTACACCGCAGGTACACCGTCCGGCACCGGCACCGATTACAGCGATGATGAGTTGCCGGTCTATCAGGGCGAAACCACCCAGACGCTGCAGGATTACCTGATGTGGCAGGTGGATCTCACGCCATTCTCCGATACCGATATCGCCATTGCCACCTCGATAGTCGACGCCGTCGACGACACCGGCTATCTCACCGTACCGCTGGAAGATATTCTGGAGAGCATGGGTGACGAGAGTGTGACAATGGACGAAGTCGAAGCGGTTTTGAAGCGCGTGCAGCGTTTTGATCCGGTTGGCGTCGCCGCGCGCGATCTGCGCGACTGTCTGCTGATCCAGCTTTCCCAATACGCAAAAGATACGCCCTATCTGGCTGAAGCGCGCCTGATCATCAGCGAACATCTGGCTCTGTTGGCCAATCACGACTTTCGCAGCCTGATGCGAACAACCCGGCTAAAAGAAGATACACTGAAAGAAGCGATGCTGCTGATTCAGTCTCTTGATCCGCGCCCGGGCCAGTCGATCAATACTGGCGAGTCAGAATACGTGATCCCGGACGTGCTGGTACGCAAGGTACAGGACAGTTGGACGGTAGAGCTCAACGCCGACAGCATTCCGCGGCTGAAGATCAACCAGCAGTACGCCGCCATGGGCAGCAGCGCGCGTAACGACAGTGACGGCCAGTATATCCGCAGCAATCTGCAGGAAGCGAAATGGCTGATCAAGAGCCTGGAAAGCCGTAACGACACCTTGCTGAAAGTCACGCGCTGCATCGTCGAGCAGCAACAGGCGTTCTTTGAACAGGGTGCTGAATTTATGAAGCCCATGGTGCTGGCGGATATCGCTCAGGCCGTGGAGATGCATGAATCGACAATCTCACGTGTCACCACGCAGAAGTTTCTGCACAGTCCGCGCGGCATTTTCGAGTTGAAATATTTCTTCTCCAGCCATGTGAATACCGACAGCGGAGGCGAAGCTTCCTCTACGGCGATCCGGGCGTTAGTGAAGAAATTGATTGCGGCGGAAAACCCCGCTAAACCGCTCAGCGACAGCAAGCTGGCCACCCTGCTCTCCGATCAGGGGATCATCGTGGCGCGGCGTACCGTCGCCAAGTACCGAGAGTCTTTGTCCATCCCGCCGTCCAACCAGCGTAAACAGTTGGTTTGACCTCAATAGAGAAGGAAGACACTATGCAGCTCAACATTACCGGACACCACATCGAAATCACCGAACCTTTACGCGAGTTCGTGAATACCAAGTTCGCCAAGCTCGAACAGTATTTTGACCGCATAAATCAGGTGTATGTCGTGCTTAGCGTGGAAAAAGTGCAGCAGATCGCAGAAGCGACGGTGCACGTGAATGGAGGCGAGTTGCATGCCACCTCGGAAGACGAGAACATGTATGCCGCAATTGACGCCCTGATCGACAAACTGGCGCGTCAATTGAACAAACATAAAGACAAACTGAAACAACACTGACATTCTGGGCCGTTTCCGTCAGCGGGCACGGCTCAAACATAGCCCAGGTCGTCGGCGCGTTACCTGTATTACTCTGAATAATTGACGTTGCATCGAAGTGGCATGAGCGCTTATCCCACGAACTTACACAGGTAAGTGATTCGGGTAAGTAAGCACAGCCAACACAGAGGCAGCTTCAAGTATGACGGGTATGGTACCGCGCCGATAAGCCATCAGGGTTAAACAAGGCGAAAAATCACCTCACAAGGCAACTTGATGGTGTGGTTTTAAGTGAAGATGAGATGAACAACGAAACAATGCAATTAAGCTCGGTGTTAAACATCGAGTGCACCAAAAGCTCGGTACACTGCACCAGCAAGAAACGGGCTTTGGAGATTATCAGCGAACTGGCTGCAAAACAGCTCAACCTGCCGTCGCAGGTGGTGTTTGACGCGGTTCTCACCCGGGAGCGCATGGGCAGTACCGGTATCGGCAACGGTATCGCCATTCCCCATGGCAAACTGGAAGAGGACACACTGCGGGCCGTTGGCGTGTTTATCCGTCTCGACCAACCTATTGCCTTTGACGCCATTGATAACCAGCCGGTCGATCTGCTGTTCGCCTTGCTGGTGCCGGCAGACCAATGTAAAACCCATTTGCATACCCTGTCGCTGGTCGCCAAGCGCCTGGCCGACAAAACCGTATGCCGTCGCCTGCGCTCGGCGCAAAGCGACGAAGAGCTTTACCAGATCATTACCGAGTAACGCCCGGCTGGCGTGACTTCCAGCCAGGATAACGATACTGTTTAGCTATGATGGGTTTCGGCTCAGGCCGGAATAATAAAGTTTCTAACGGTGGCGATAAACGCCACTGAGATGCCAGGGGGAGTTGCCACATGGTGCTGATGATTGTCAGCGGCCGTTCCGGTTCAGGGAAATCCGTCGCCTTGCGGGCGCTGGAAGACATGGGTTTTTACTGCGTTGATAACCTGCCCGTGGTACTGCTGCCGCAGCTTGCCAATACGCTGGCGGAACGCAACATATCCGCAGCGGTAAGCATCGACGTGCGTAACATGCCGGAATCGCCGGAAGTGTTTGAATATGCGATGACCCAATTGCCGGACTGCTTTTCTCCACAATTGCTGTTCCTCGACGCCGACCGTAATACCCTGATTCGCCGCTACAGTGATACCCGCCGCCTGCATCCGCTCTCCACCAAGAACCTGTCGCTGGAAAGCGCGATCGATGAAGAAAGCGATCTGCTTGAGCCGTTGCGCTCAAGGGCCGATCTGCTCATCGACACGTCGGAAATGTCGGTGCATGAGCTGGCTGAAATGCTGCGTACCCGTCTGCTGGGTAAACGCGAGCGCGAACTGACCATGGTGTTCGAATCCTTCGGCTTTAAGCACGGCATCCCGATCGACGCCGATTACGTATTCGACGTACGCTTCCTGCCGAACCCGCACTGGGATCCGAAACTGCGCCCGATGACCGGCCTGGATAAACCGGTCGCCTCGTTCCTCGATCGTCACACTGAAGTGCACAACTTTATCTACCAGACGCGCAGCTATCTGGAACAGTGGCTGCCGATGCTGGAAACCAACAATCGCAGCTACCTGACGGTGGCGATTGGCTGTACCGGCGGTAAACACCGTTCCGTCTACGTAGCCGAACAGCTGGCCGACTACTTCCGCTCACGCGGCAAGAATGTGCAATCGCGCCACCGGACGCTGGAAAAACGTAAACAATGACGGTCAAGCAAACGGTTGAAATCAAAAACAAACTCGGTATGCACGCTCGTCCGGCGATGAAGTTGTTCGAGCTGGTGCAGAGTTTTGACGCCGAAGTGATGCTGCGTAACGACAGCGGCACCGAGGCCGAAGCCAGCAGCGTGATTGCGCTGCTGATGCTGGACTCCGCACAGGGGCGGCACATCGAAGTGGAAGCCACCGGCCCGGACGAAGTGAAAGCGCTGAATGCGGTGATTGAACTGATTAATTCCGGGTTTGATGAAGACTAGCCTGTAGTAAGAAGCCTGATAAACGCGCCTTTCTTGGCGCGTTAATAACCGCCACTCCCCCAATGCCCAGTCCCCTTCAGCACTATTAAGGCCACACGCCGCTTTGCGAGCCGAATTCCAAATTCTGCAGCAAATCCCTGTAAATCCATCCAGCTTGTTTCTTGTGCAAATGGACGACTATATTCGCCCCCTGAGGTGCTCGCACGGCTTAAATCCGGCTTAAACAGTCCAGCGCCACCGCCTTGAAACTGTCGAAATTATCGCTGCCCAACAGGCGACTCATCGAACGTTCGCGTACAAAAGTGACGAACAGATCGTAAATCGCCATCGCCTCTTCGTAGTCGCTTTTGCTGATCGCCAGCAGGAAAATCACGTGGGCGATCTCACCGTCGCCCCACACCACGCCCTGCGGCGCCAGCAGCGTCATCACCACGGTTTTTTTCGCCAGCAATCCCAACGAGTGCGGCAGTGCAATACCTTCACCCAGCATGGTCGACACTATAGCTTCGCGCTCCACTACCGACGGGTAAAAATCGTCACCGACATACCCTTCCCGCTCCAACTGAACACACACTTTCCGGAACAGCTCCGCCTGCGTCAGTGGCTCGTTCACCACCCAGAAATGCGCGGCGTCGAAGAACTTCTCCAGCATGTAGGGTTTGGTGCGATCCACCAGCACCAGTTTACCCAGCTGTTCCAACTGGTAGTCGGTAGGAAACGGCGACATTACCACCACCGGTTTGTTCTTTTCGCTGACCCGCGCGTTGGAAATGACAAAATCTTCGTCGATATGAGTAAGTACCTCGTAATCGCGCAGCGAAACGATGCGCGTCATCACCAGCTGCGGGTACTTGCGCGCAATCTGCGCCTGGATCATGCGCACCGTTGAGTTACCGGTATCGCACACCAGCATCACCTGTGGATGGCGCTCGTAGCCGATGTTGTAGTGCCGCTCCAACCCAACGCCGATATGCAGCACCAGATAGCCGATTTCGTTTTCGCTCAGGGTGTAAGGGGTATATTTTCCCCAGCTCGATACTGCCGCCAGCGTCACGTCATAGGCCATCGGGTAGTGTTGCTTGATATTGGCCAATAGCGGGTTGGGAATATTAATCTGGTATTTCACCCGGGTAATCATGGTCTTGATATGGGTGAGCAAGTCAGCCCGCAGTTGGTGGTCACCCTGCAGGTTGTAGTTATAGTGCGCGTTGATGTACGACAAAATGTAGTCCACCAGCGCTTCTTCGTCGTCGGCGTTGATCTCGGTCGGCTGCACGTCCTGCACCCGGCGCGCGGCAATATTCACCCTGAGGTAGGCCTCTTCCGCCATCGACACCTCTTTGCCGCTGGCCTTGCGCAGTTCCCCCGCCAGCCAGGTGGACACCTTGCGCACCGCGTCATCGCCGTCTTCAACGTCAAAGTCCGACAGCGGGTAGCCATCGCCGATGCGCCGCAGCGCCACCGCACAGTAGAAAATCAAATACTGCTCGCCTTCATCCGTCAGGCGGATGGCGTATTGCGACAGCAGCGGATGCAGCAGCCCGGCGAAGGTCGCCACCTGCGGTTGCAGCAGGATTTCATTGTTGAGCAACGGGTTTTCGGCATCGGCCAGATGCAGTTGGAATAACAGATCGGTCAGGCAAGCGCGGATCGCCATCTCCGAGCCGAACAGCTTCATGCCATAGCGTGGTTTGGTTTCAATGGTTAATTGGTAGTTCGCCAGGCGCTCTCTCACCTCAGCCATGTCGTTTTGCAGCGTTCCACGGCTGACAAACCATTCATCGGCCAAATCTTCCAGCTTCAGGGAAAAGGCTGAGGTCAAAAAACGAATCAGCAGATAGTGCACCCGCTCTTGCGCACTGCGTGGCGTGGCGTGCTTTTTGCGCTCTTTATGCTGCAGGGCGCTGAACAGCGCGGCATCATCCACCTGCAGGCGATAGCCCGCCCCACGGCTATGCACAAAGCGAGCGCCGTATTTTTCCAGGATATCGTTCAACGCGGTGATATCGGCACGCACGGTACGGGTGGATACCGCAAAGCGCTTCGCCAATTCATCCTGCGGCAAGGTCTCAGACTGCAAAGCGTCGAACAGATAGGCCAAACGCGGGTAGGGAAATCGTACCATGCTCTTTCCGTCAATTAAGGTGCCCACCTGGGGAAATCAGGCGGGCAACGAGTTACTTCGCCACCGGCAGGAACACCATTTGCGAGGGGCTGCCTACCGGCGTATAGCCCTCAACAAAGCTGAGTTTGCCGCTGGCCTTGTCCAGGCTGAAACGGGTGACGTTATCGCTGCGCTGATTCATCGCATAGAGATAATGCCCGTCCGGGCTCAACGTCAACGATCGCGGATAGTCACCGCGCGTCCAGATTTCCGCCACCGGCTTCAATTCGCCATCGGCACCAACGCTGAACTGCGCGATGCTGTTATGCAGCCGGTTGGCGACATACAGATTCTTGCCGTCCTCACTCAAGACCAACCCCGAGGCAAAGCTGGTGCCCTTATAATCGGCAGGCAGCGAAGAAAGGGTATGTAATTGTTTCAGAGTACCTTTTTGGCTGTCAAAACGGTAGCTGGTCAGCGTCGAAGCCTCTTCGTTCACCAACAGCACCGTCTTGCCGTCCGGATGGAACACAAAGTGACGCGGGCCGGCACCGGCGGAAGAAGCGGCGATCCACGGCGGATCGTTCGGCGTCAGTTGGCCGCTTGCGCCGTCAAAGCGCCACTGGTAGAGGCGATCCAGCCCCAGATCGGTGGAAAACACAAACTTGCCGCTCGGATCGCAGGCGATCATATGCGCGTGCGGGCCATTATGGTCGCTGGCGGCAAAACTGCCCTCCACCGCCGCCGCAGGTTTGCTCGCGCCTGCCGGCCCCTGATCCTGTTGCACTGAACTGGCATTGCCCAATTTGCCGTCATTCTCAACCGGAAACGCCGCCACGGTGCCGCTGACATAGTTCGCCACCAGCAGATGGCGGCCGTCCGGCGTCAGGGAAAGGTAAACCGGCCCCGCGCCCTGCGAATCAACCTGATTCAGCTGCGTCAGCCCGCCATCAACCGGGTTGATGCGATAAGCGATGATGCCGCCGTGCTTGCTGCCGTTAAAATCGGCCACTTCGCTGGCGACATACAGCGTCCGGCCTTGAGCATCCAGGGTAAGCTGCGCCGGATTAGGCTGGTTGCTGACCAGCGTTTTAGCGCTCAGCGCGCCGCTGGCCGGATCGACCTGTACCCGGTAAACACCTTCGCCGTTAGGGTTGTAAGTACCGATATAAGCAAAATGAGATGACGTGGGGTTCATTGCATCCTCAGCATGCAGCGCCGGGCTGGCGATAGCCAGCAGCGCCAGGGTTAACGCAGTACGTAAGGGGGAAGCCTGCCAGTTTCGCATGATTGTCCTTATTGTAGTTAACGGCGCGGCATACCGCGCCTGTGGAGACAAAACCTATAGCCTCCCTGCCTTACGTCATCCGATATACCTTTCTTGCTTGAAGCTGCAGCGTTGTTGGCTGCGCTTAACCCACCAGCTTTTTGCTCATCGCCAACAGGGTTTTCACATCCTGCGGGCGGGTATCACCGGTGGCAGAATCAATAATGGAACTGTAGATATGCGGAATAATTCGCTTCACGCCGGCGGCCAATGCAATCTCAACGATCGGTTCGAAGTTTTCCAGATCGATGCCGCCCGTCGGCTCCAGCATAAAATCATGCTCGGCGCAGGCTTGAGCCACATACCGGTATTCTTCTTTACACGCCAACCCGCCCATCGGGAAATACTTGATGGAGCTGCCGCCCATATCTTTCAACATGGCGATGGCCGTCTCGACCGGTACGATGCCGTCTGGCGCGGCAGCGCTCAGCGGGCCGGTCGAGATCTTCACAAAGCCGACGCGACCGGTCGGAGAAACCAGCCCGTTCACCACGCTGTCGCTCTGGCCCAGCAGTGCACGGCTGGCGCCCACGCCGGTAAACACCTGATTGACGTGTTGCGGCTGAACGCGCTGGGCAATCAGGCTGACCATCGCGGATTGTTTGGGATCGCCCGCCCCCAGGCCCACCGACAGCGCATTCTCGATCAGTTGCGCATAGTGCTGCATATCCGCCACCGCGCTGTCGACGTCCGGATAGTTCTTGGAGAGAACCCCAACCAGCACATGCCCTTCCGCCGCCGCATAAATAGCTTGCGCATTGTCTTTAGAGCCGGCCAGTACGTTGAGGCACAGACGGTCGCGATAATAATTTGGCTGCAGCTTCATGCTTGTTTCTCCGTGAACAGATTTTTAATACAGGTAAAGACGGTCATCAGTTGCTGCTCGTCGACGCTACGCACATCCACTTCGATCTTGCCTTCATTGGCCTTATAACCCCGGAAGTAAATGGCAATTTCGCCGGTTTTCAGCGCCTGGACGATGTCGGTGGTAGAGCGCCCCAGTACCGCTTCGTCAAAGGTGATTTCAGCACGGGCGATATCGCGGCCGGCGCTGTCCCAGACGGTTTTGGCGCTGATGCCGGTCAGCGAGTTCAGGCTGGTGATAAACGGCGTCATTCGCGCCACCATTTGCTCACCGGTGGTTTTTTCCAGCTTCAGGTAGCTTTCAATCGCCTGCGTCAGGCCGAGAATGCCCTCTTTACCGACCTTCATCGCCCGGCCAATGCCACCGGATTGCAGCTTCACCCACTCAACGTATTGTCGCTTACCCACCACCAGGCCGCTGGTTGGGCCTTCGATGGCCTTGGCGCCGCTGTAGATCACCAGATCGGCCCCCATCTGGTAGTAGCACATCAGATCTTCTTCTGCGGCAGCATCGACGATCAGCGGCAGGTTGTGCTTACGCGCCACCACCACCGCCTGCTCGACGGAAAGAATGCTTTTCTGCACGCAGTGGTGCGACTTGATGTAGAGGATCGCCGCCGTTTGCGGCGTGATGCAGGCCTCTAGTTGCTCTGCAGAGCATTCGTTGGCATAACCCGCCTCAACCACCTTGCCGCCGCCGAGGGCAACCATGGTGTCGACCGGGGCACCAAAGTTCACGTTGTGACCGCGCGGCAACACAATCTCGCGCGGCACGGTGATCGGTGCCGAGTGCAGGTTCACCAGCAGGTTGGCGTTGTCTTTGACGATCACCGCCGCCACCGACTGGGCGATACCCGCCGAGGCGCAGGACACGATCACGGCATCTTCCACATTCAGCAGATCGGCGATGTAAGCGCCGGTCTTGTTAACCAGATCCTTGATTTCAAAATAGTGATTCAGGCCGTAGTCGACGGCGTCAATCACCTCCTGACGCGGGGTAGATACGCCAAGAATGGTCATACGGCCGGAAGTGTTAATCACTTGTTTTAAATTATATTTTTCATAAATCGAAGACATGATGAGCTTTCCCTTCGTCGGTTAATAGAATTTCACCGGCCACCACTGCAGCCAACGGAACCAACACCTGTTCGCCGCCGATCGATTGTCCTTCCGAGTCGGCAAATACCTGCGGCCCCTGGCGAAGATCGAACAGGGTGAAATCGGCGTCATAACCCGGCTCCAGCCGGCCTTTATGGGGCAGGTGCAGCGCCGAAGCGGCATTTTCCGTCACGCAGGCAATCACCTGTGGCAGCGACAGGCCGATGCTGAAGAACTTGGACATCACCGTCGCCAGACTGTGTACCGGCCCGGCCATGCGGTTGCGGCAGTAGATATCGGAACTGATGGTGTGCGGGAGAATACCCAGTCCGATCGCCTGGCGCGCCACGTCAAAGCTGAAACTGGCGGTACCGTGGCCCACGTCGAGCAGCACGCCGCGTTTCAGCGCCCGCTGGATAGACTCACGCAGCGTACCCGCCGGGGTCAGAATGCGGTTCGGCTTGCCGTTATAGCAGTGGGTAATGATGTCGCCGCGGGTCAGCAGATCGGCGATGTCATCCAGATTCGGCGGGTTATTGCCGATATGCACCATCAGCGGCAAACGGTTGTTTTCCTGCTGGATTTGCTTGGCGCGCACCAGCGGCACAATGCCGTTTTGACCCACCACGCTGCTGCTCATGCGCGCCTTGATGCCGATGATGAAACCGGGGTACGCATCGATGGATTTTTTCACCGTCGGCGGGTCGATATCCGCCAGATCGGCCAACTCATTTTGGCGTAACAGACCGATGCGCGAGATATTCAGGAAGGCGAACACGTTGGTTTTGGCGCGGCGCGTCAGGGCATAGAACTCGTCAACATCGTCGGTGCCGGTGCTGCCGGCGTCAACCACCGAGGTCACGCCGCTGGCTACGCCCACTAAATCCGGTTCGTCATGGTAAATCGGTGAAGAGGGATAGCAGTGCACGTGGGAGTCGATCCAGCCGGCGCTCAGGCGGCAATTGCCCGCCAGATCCAGCTGCCTGTGGGCGCTGATGTCATCGGTCAATTGCCCAACGTCGACAATCTTACCGTCCTGAACCGCCAGGTCGACCAGCCGGTCGTCCGCCAGTCTGGCGCGTCTAATTACTAAGTCATACATACTGCGCTACTCCTTTTCCAGCAGGGGGCGGCGCACCGCCCCCACTATCACACACACGGCTCTGGAACGGTGATTAAGCAATGGCGACAGGGAAAATGGCCCCTAACAGCATTGCACCAAGGATCGCCCCGCCAGTGATTGGCTTGCCCCAGATATAGAACAGCAGCGCGCCAAGCAGCGAACCTACGCCAATCGGAATGGATGCGGTCATCGCCGACAGGATGATCAATGGCCCCAGGAAGCGGCCGGAGGAGTTACCTGCCCCCATCATCACGTCTGCGCCGTAGGTGGAATTGCTCTGGTTGATGGTAAATTTACGCGCCAGAATGATCAGGTAGCCAATCGCCAGGCCAATCACCAGGCCGGTCACCAGCGAGGCGGCAAAGTTGGCGACAGGGAAGATAATCCCCGCGCCCAGCAGCAGCGCCGGAACGCCCAGCCCCACACCAGTCTGGATCGCGCCGCCGATGTCCAGAATGCCCACCAGCGAACCTTCAATGATGCGCGCAAACAGGAAGCTGGCGCCGAATGCCGCCACCGCGCCATAAACGCCGGTGTCCATCCCGGCGCGCAGCATGGAAACGAAGGCCACCTCGTTAAACGCGCCGATGCCATACAGGTAGTACATGTGCGTCCCGGCGAACACGCCGGACGAGAGCAGGCCAACAAAAATCGGGAATGACCAGTCGGCGTACCAGAAGCCTTTTTGGGTTTGTTCTTCCATCATCCCGCTCCTTATTTACCGCTCAGGGTGTTGTGAATAGTGTCCAGCCAACCCGGCACGCCGAGGCTGAAGGACTCGAGAACTTTCATGTCGAAGCCGCGGAAGAAACCGCTCAGCACGAACAGCAGCACGATCACCGCCATCATGATCTTGGTGATTTTGTTCCAGCCGCTCTCTTCCACCCCTTTACCGATCAGGATGCCCAGCACCAGACCCGGCACGGCGTTGCCCATGATCAGCTGCGCCAGGCCGCCGAAAATGGTGCCCCAGAAACCGGAGCGACGCCCGGCGTCGATCGCCGCCAGCCAGAAGATCACCGGCATCACGGTATTCACCAGCAGGTTGGCCGCCGGCACCAGCACTTTGATTGCCGTAACCTGCAATGCAGCGGGCACTGCGGAAGCGGTGGTATTGAGGAACGCCACCACCAGCATGCCGATAACGCCGCAGGCGATAGCCATTTTTTTCGGGTCATGCAGCGTTTGCGCCAGGTTGCGGTTCTTGACCATCAAGGCTGCCGCGCCCCAATGAGGGATGATGCGGTGGTCAACGTCCTGCGTGAAGGCCCCCGCCGCCACGGAAGACGCCCAGGCGTTGAAGAAGAAACCCAGGCCGAATGAGAAGTGGGAAGCCGGATCGCCTTCGCAGGAATTCAGCTCGCCCAAGGTGCGGAAGGCGCCCATGCCCTGCGTCGTCGGAGCATGGAACATGCGTGCGGCGCCGGCCCCTACGCCAACCCCCACCAGCCCGCCAATAATAAGCGACTTAAATAAGATGATTAAAAACATCAGTATACCCTTTGATTTATGCTAACGTTTTTATTTCGTGACGAAGACAACCTTTTCTGTATTAATCATTGTCACGTTCACGGTTATTTCCAGAGTCACGGTGTAGGTTTTTCTTTCTCGCGGTAAAAAGAAAAAGAGAAATTTCTCTTTTGTTATTTTCTCTTCCGCTTTTAATACGCTGACATCCTGCGGTTCAATGCGCAGCAGAATATTGCTGGTGGATTTTAATACCGTGCCCTGCACATTAGCCAAGGCGGAAGCAAAAGCTTTCGCTTTGCTGTCACCCTTGCCCTCCACCTTTACCGATGTGGTATAGTGTTCTTTCATTACGGGTTGCCATGTTTTTTGATGTAGGCTTCCACCAGTTTTTGGCCCAATTCTTCTTTATCCATAAAGCCAAAACCTAACACGGTGTAACCTTCGTTGATTGCCGTCACGCCTTCATCAATGGAGCGCATGCCGTATTTTGCTTTGTAGCCGTATTTGGTCTGCGCGGTAATGGCCCCGGCGCCGCCGCTGCCGCAGAAAGAAATTCCCAACTGCGCACCTTCCGCTTTCATTACGTCGCCCAGCTTCATATCCGCCGCTACGCCAGGGATAACGATGGCTTTTCCGCCTGCTGTTTCAATGCCTTGGCCGACTTTCTGGCCTTTGCCCAAACGATCGCCAATCACTACGGTAATTTGACCCATGGTATTTTCTCCTGATGATATGAATGCGTTAATCGCTATTGGTTATTGTCTTTTGCCACTTCAAAATGCACAGAAAGTAAATAAGCTTCTTCGATCGGCAGAGCCGGAAAATTATCGACAACTCGCTCAGCCATTTGCATCGATTCCTCTGAAATCTCATCAAAAAGCGATTTATCGACTTCCGGCAAAGGTTCACCGGTCATTGAGCGCAGCACCATGGCACGAATATGCGACTCCAGCATCTGTTGCTGTACTGCATTGGTATAAATGCTTTCTGCATTCAGCATGGCGGTAATATCGGCCAACACCTTATCGGTGATCGCCCCGGCCTCGCTGAGGTCAGACCGTTCATTTTTTTCTCTCGCAACAGATCCTTCATTCACTTTTCAATACCCCTGGTTCCAACATTATTCGTAAGTCGCAGAATGCATCACTTGAATATACCCTATGAATTTCAAGTTGCAGCCAGGCGGTCAGCTCGTGAGTCTTGTCAAACAGCCAACAACGTTGCAGCTTGAAAGGCGACGGGTATTTCCCGCTTTCTTTGATGCCTTACCCTAACCCCGGGGAGAATTTCTGTGTAGCCGCTTTTTTTCCAGTTTAAAGTGGAAATTCAATGATTGTCAGGGATCCATTTCGCAAAATAAGCGCTTTTAAGATAATTTAATGACATTACAAAAAGTTAATGCCACAAAGGGTTTCCAGTTCGCCCCGCCGCAGTGAAAAGCTTCGTGATCGGGATCTCTTTCTTTTCACCGCTTAACCGCCTACTATCGGTAAGACAATTCGACATCAGCAACGCCCCCGCTCCTCTGGCGCGGGGGCGTTGCTTTTGTGCTGTTTTTCCGAATTTATGGGCGCGAAAACGGGCGCCCTTTGATTTGACTGGAGAGTGGAATGACCAAACCAATCATTACTATTAATGAGCTGGATGCGGAACGCCTGGATGCGCTATTGGAACAACCGGCCTTTGCCAACACCGACGTCGCCATCGCGCTGAACGACGAACTGGATCGCGCCGAAATCCTGCCGCCGGCCCAGATCCCGGCCAACGTGGTGACCATGAACAGCCGCGTGCGTTTCCGCGATCTGCATACCGCAGAAGAGCACGTGCGCACGCTGGTGTACCCGGCCTCGCTGAAGGACAGCCACGAGCAGCTGTCAGTGATGGCCCCACTGGGCGCAGCGCTGCTGGGCATGCATGTAGGCAACCAGATTACCTGGCAGTTGCCGAACGGCGAAGAAGCGCGGATCGAAGTGCTGGAACTGCTGTACCAGCCGGAAGCGGCAGGTGAATACCACCGCTAAGCGGTAATTCAGGGCGGTGAACATGCCGCCCTTTCTGAGCCTTACAGGCTGATGGCGATCAGTACCACCACCAGCAGCAACACGTAAACTCTGGCGTGCAGCTTGTCATTAACCTTCGGCAACGCCCTTTTGGCAAAGACGATCCCCGCAATGCCGGCCGCCACCAGCAGCCCAAGAATGGTCAGGTTTACGTAGCCGAGATAGTGCGGCCCGCTCATTTCCTGCCAGCCCAAACCGATATACATCAGTGCGCCGATGACAGCGACCGGAATCGACAAGGGATTGGCCGCGCTGACGCAGTGCTTCATTTCATAGCCATGCCGACGCAATAAAGGCACCGTCATCACGCTGCCTCCCACGCCGAGCATAGTGGCGATCACCCCAATCAGCGGGCCACCGACCCACAACGTCATCTTTGACAGCGCCGCGCGCGCCGGTTTGACCAAAAAACCCTGCCTGAACAGACAATCCGCAATCGTCACCAGCATATAAATTACGAACAGCAGCCTGACCACATTGTCCGCCAGCAGCGTGGAGGCAAAAGCGCCCAGTGCGGCGCCAATACTGATGAAAAAGATCAGCGGGATGATGGTTTCACGCAGCAGGTTGCCGCTACGCCAGTTGGTTAGGGTGGCGTAACCCGAATTGAGGATCATCACCGCCGTCGAGGTCGCTACGGCGATATGCATCGCCTGGCCCGGCTGTTCGCCTGAGGAAGACACCAGGTGATAGACAAAGGGCACCACCACAAAGCCGCCGCCAAAGCCGAACAAGATGGTGGTGATGCCGGTAATAAAACCGGCACCGAGAATAATCAACGTTTCAAACATGGCCATGCGCCCGGATGAAATCGTCGAAACCGGCAGAGAACTGGCCGGCAAGTGGATGGAACTCGTCGCCGACAAACAGCGCCAGATAATGCCGGCGAATGGCATCATGATCGATAAGCTCAATCCCGGCTTCCGCCGCCTGCGCCAGAGTCAGCGCATCAGGAAATCCCCAATAGCGGTAATTACCCTGCCGCTCGACAATAAGCGACTTACGTTCGCCTGCGCGCATTAGCTGCCCCGCTAAAAAGGCACCGGACCGCATGCCCGCCAGCATCATGTTTTCCAAAAACGACAGCTCATAGCGCAATTCGACCGGCAAGCGGGCAAGCACCGGCCCGGCATCCCAGTGTTCATCCATCTCGTGCAACGTTAACGCGCCGTTTTTCTCGCCGTTCATCATGGCGCGAAACAGCGTCATCACGCCACGGTAATGCGGCAAGTCGCCCGGATGCAGATTCCACAGCAGCTTGCCTCGCTGGCTGAAGGCCCGGACGTAATCCGCGGAAAATTTCTGGTAGCAGCGCAAAGAAATCACCGCGTCCATATTACCCAGACTGCTGATAAAAGTGACGTCATTGATGTCTGCAATACGGTGCGCCGTGACGCCTGCGCCGGCCAGGAAAACCTGCGGCGGCTGGTACGCGCCCTCGCAGGCATCGGCATTTCCGCTGACAAAGGGGAAAACGAAGTCATTCAGCACTTCACGTTCATACAGGGCAAGCTGGCGAACTTCAGGCTCCTGCATCCGGCCGGTGGCTTTCGCCAGTGGAAAATAAACCCTAAAGGTGCATTCCTTGTTTAAGGCGCTAATAACATCCTGACAGGCCAGCCAGGAAAAAATATCGTTGCCAACAAATAGCGCTACGTTTTTCATGCTTCCGCCTTATTTCCATTAAATATGCTGTTATTGAAAACTATTTTGCTGATATCCCGGGTAATGGATTCCATCGCGGAAGTATAAAAAAGGTCGCCTTTGGCAGGAGCGCCAAGGGAATAAAGATCCTGCTCGTTACCTTTTTCATCCGATACTTTCAACGTAAATGGATTGCATTTTACGCCACCGAAGATATTTTCCTGCACCAGGCCGCCCTGAAGCAGGTTTTTATTTAATCGACTTAACTTCAGCTGGTATGAGGGCGTGGTGCAATTAAGTAAATATTGGCTGTGCACCTCCACATTGTGGCAGAGAGTTTTAAATCCCCGGCCCTCTTTTTCTATATTTACCACCCCACCAAAGGCGCGCAGACGTTGACTCTCTAGCGCCGTAATCATTTTATAGGCATTTTTTAATGGCATGGCGTGCCGATTGCGCATCCAGGAAGAGTTATAGAAGCGCATGAAGATCTGTCGGTTATGTTCATCCATTTTTACCCAAGCTTCACATACGGTCGGGTGAATCGCCGCCAGATAGCTACAGATATGCTCACGGGCAAAGCGCGCCCGATCCAGGCTTTCGGCCAGGTCGCGATAGCAATCCCTGGCCGCGCCCATTGCAGACAGCACCGTTAGCCGTTCCTGCCCTGGGTAATATTCTTCAAGCGCCGCGTTAATCACCTGAACCCATTGGTGCGCATCAATATAGTTGTTGTCGGCGACAAAACGGCTCAGCCGCTGCCTGAATTCTGGCGGTGGCGCGCGCATCAACGCAGGCTGCACGCTGGGGAAAAGCCCGGAACGCGACAGGGCGGAAATATTGCTCGCCCCCACCCGCTCAATCAGCTCAATAATGGCGTCGATCGCCGTCAGGCTACAGCCAATCACGCCGACTGCCGATGCAGGATTGATGGCGGGCAGATCCCGATTGGCCTGATAGGCAATCACCCCGTCAACCGGGTAGAGGCTCGCCGGCTCGTTATGCCCCGAGCACAGCACTACCGCATTCATCTGTTCCGCGGCCCCGCAGGCCGTTGTCAGCAGATATCCTCCAGGGTGCGAACCTACCTCCTCAACTTCCGCGGTCACGAAATTCAGCGTGACGTTGCTGGCAGCCGCCATAAACACCGCCCTGTCGCGAATAAAATCGAGATACTCTTTATAAAGCCAGCGGGGTGGATAACGGTCTTTACTGTATCGCCGAAAATGCGTCGTGATCCAATCGGAAAAATGTGCGCTGTCAAAAATATCCGCCGACATATTCTCTGGCGCCATATTTAAAATATGGCTGTCAAAATCGCTGCTGTAGGCCATACCGCCATTGAACCCCTGCTTGTCAAACACCTTCAGGGAAAGAGGCTTAGTGCAATTATTAACAGACTTATTCTTGATAAAATTATAAGCGAAAGAAATACCTGCCGCCCCACCGCCAATCACACCGATCTTATACATGAAATATCACCTTATAGTTACAGCATTAAAAGAAGAACTATTGCTTCAGGTGTTGGAATAGAATAATTCCTTATTAACTTCTTGTATGATGCAGACGAGATAACCCGCCCGGCCCCGGCGTTTAAATTAAAAAGGGGGTAATCAACAATAAAAATACTTCGCCACCAAGGCAGCGTTATTTTTCTGCCCTGATAGTAGAGCTATGACCAGTGGCTTGCTTTATATGAAAGGCCAACTATCATTGCATTTCGGCCAAACTGCTCCGATAAGGATTATGCGCAACGTACGCATTGATGACATCGACCACGTGCCAAGGTCGGTGATTGCCATCGGCACCGACTACCCGTCGGGTCATTTACTGCCCATGCACAGCCACCGCCGTGCTCAGTTGCTCTATGGCGCCACCGGCGTCATGCACGTATTTACCCACCAGGGGAACTGGATTGTGCCGCCGCAGCGGGCGGTGTGGCTGCCGCCGCAGATGCCGCATGAAGTGAGAATGGTCGGCGTCACCACCCGCAGCCTGTACATTGAACCGGCCGCACTGCTGGCCTCTCAGTCGCAGGTTTGTCAGGTGGTCAGCGTTACGCCGCTGATGCGCCAACTCTTGATGGCGGCGGTGGATATGCCGCTGGAGTACGATCCGGACGGCCGCGACGGCGCGCTGGTTTTCCTGCTGCTTCACGAGCTTGCCCAACTGCAATCCCTGCCGCTGCACATCCCCCTTCCCGCCGATCGGCGGCTGGGTGAGCTGTGCCAGCTGTTCCTGCTTCAGCCCAACGCGCACGATTCGCCGCAGGAATGGGCCACGCGCCTGTACATGAGCATCCGCACCTTCAGCCGATTCTTTCGCGCACAAACGGGGATGTCATTTTCACAATGGCGACAACGGGCCTGCGTAGTACTGGCGCTGGCTCAGTTGGCGGAAGGCAGCAGCGTAACGCAGGTCGCTCTGGAGTTGGGGTATGAGAGCAGCGCGGCTTTTGCCACCATGTTTCGCCGCGTGTTGGGACAGGCGCCGTCCTGCTATCTGGGATCGGAACGGCGCGAAAAGGCTTAGCGGAACTTCTTGTGGTTAACGTCGCGGGTCTGCTTGAATCCCTGGGCGATCTGCTTGGCCTCAGCCAGCTTGCCTTGATTGGCCAGCGCCAGCGATTGGTCTATCTGGCCGATAAGCTGGTCCAGCCCATGCTGAAAATCTTTTATCTCCGGGCTGTCGGCCGCTTTATCCTCCAGCTTCGGCGGCGTGGATTGCTTCGCATCCAGCGCGGCGGCGCGCATGTTCTGCAGGCTCTGCTTCAGAGTGTCCGTTGAGTCCGTGCTCAGCACCGTTTTGTAATTGCCGGCGATGGTGTCCATATCATCAGCCAGATCGGCTGCGACCGCCAATGAACTGGCTCCCAGCAGCGCCAGCGCCATCAATGCTTTCAGTTTGTTCGACATGCTTACTCACCTTCCAGTTATTATTTTATCTACCCGTCGCCTTTCAAGCGGCAGCGTTGTTGGCCGCCACTCGACATTCATAGGGTATAAGCTTTTGTTCAACCTAAACATAGGCAAAGGCACTGAAAACCGGAACAAGAGATTTGTAAGCAAGGTTATAACGGGGGAAAGGGGAGAGGCTGGCAACCGGAGCGGCCAGCCTTGACCGGTATTACTGGCCGGCGATTTTCATGTCCGGCAGCAGTACGGAACCGCACTGGATATTGCTGCGGGTTTCGATATCGCTGCCCACGCTGACGATGTTGCGCAGCATGTCTTTCAGGTTACCGGCAATGGTGATCTCGCTGACCGGGTACTGGATCTCGCCATTTTCCACCCAGAAACCGGCGGCGCCGCGCGAGTAGTCGCCGGTGATGCCGCTAACGCCCTGGCCCATCAACTCGGTGACCACCAGACCGGTACCCAATTGCTTCAACATACCGGCAAAGTCATGGCCCTGCCCGGCAATGCGCCAGTTGTGGATACCGCCGGCATGGCCGGTGCTGTGCATGCCCAGCTTGCGCGCCGCGTAACTGGTCAGCAACCAGGTTTGCAGCACGCCGTCTTTGACAATGTCACGCCGCTGGGTACGCACGCCTTCGCTGTCGAACGGCGTGGAAGCCAGCCCTTTCAGCAGGTGCGGGTGCTCTTCGATGGTCAGCCAGTCCGGCAGGATCTGCTTGCCCAGCGAGTCCAGCAGGAAGGTGGATTTACGGTAAACGCTGCTGCCGCTGATGGCGCCAACCAGGTGCCCGAACAGACCGGTCGCCACTTCAGAAGCGAACAGCACCGGGGCGGTCATGGTTGACAGCTTGCGCGGCGCCAGGCGCGACAAGGTGCGACGGGCGCACTCTTCCCCCACCCATTCAGGGCTTGCCAAATCGCCCATGGCGCGGCCAATGGTATAGGCGTAGTCACGCTCCATGTCGCCATTGTGTTCGGCGATCACGCAGCTCGACAGCGAATGGCGGCTTGAACAGTAGCTTTGCAACATGCCGTGGCTGTTGCCGAATACCTTGATGCCGTAGTGGCTGTTAAAGCTGCCGCCTTCGGTATTGGTGATGCGTTTGTCCGCCGCCAGCGATGCCTGCTCGGCGCGGGCAGCCAGCTCGATGCCTCGCTCCGCGTCCAGCTCCGCCGGGTGGAACAGATCCAAATCCGGCGCCTCAAACGCCAGCAGGTCTTTTTCCGCCGGGCCGGCGTTCGGATCCGCAGAAGTATACCGGGCGATATCCAGCGCAGCCTGCACGGTGCGGGCAATGGCGTCCGGGCTGAGATCGGTTGAAGAAGCGCTGCCTTTACGCTGCTGGTGATACACGGTAATGCCCAACGCGCCATCGCTGTTGAACTCGACGTTTTCCACCTCGCCAAAGCGGGTGCTGACGCTGATACCGGTAGATTTGGTTACGGCAACTTCTGCCGCATCGGAACCGGCGCGCGCCAGTTCCAGAGCCTGTGAAACGGCCTGTTCCAGCGCCTTGCGCTGTTCTGCAACTTGAGTGACTACTTTCATCAATCTGCCATAATTAATCAGAAAATCGTTGAGAAAAGTGCCGTGGCGGCGTGGTTGCGCGCGGAGTCACGCGCAAAAATCATGTGATTTATGCTTTTGAGTCTAACAGGAACCGCGTGGAATTTCGCATAAAGCCGGCAACCTGTTAGGATTAGCCTCTTTTTATCGGAGCCTACCATGAACAAACAGCCTGAAGACTGGCTCGACGATGTCCCGGAGAACAAAGACGAGGACGATGACGAGATTATCTGGGTCAGTAAAAGTGAAATTAAACGTGATGCCGAAGCACTAAAAGACCTGGGGGCCGAGCTGGTCGAACTGGGTAAGAACGCGCTGGAACGCATCCCGCTGGACGAAGATTTGCGCGCCGCCATTGAACTGGCGCAGAAGATCAAGAAAGAAGGCCGCCGCCGTCAGTTGCAACTGATTGGCAAGATGCTGCGCGCCCGCGACGTAGAGCCGATTCAAACCGCGCTCGACAAGCTGAAGAACCGCCACAACCAGCAGGTTTCGCTGTTCCACAAGCTGGAAGCGCTGCGTGACCGTTTGGTGGAAGAAGGCGATGACGCGATCCCGTCTATCCTGGCCCTGTACCCGGAAGCCGATCGCCAGCAATTGCGCGCACTGGTGCGTAACGCGCAGAAAGAGAAGGCCGCTAACAAGCCGCCGAAAGCCTACCGTCAAATCTTCCAGTACCTGCGCGATCTGGCCGAGACCGCCGAATGATCGTCGCCGTCACCATGGGATGAACCCGTTTCATCCCCGGTGATGTGCAGGTTCACCGCTGCTTTCACGAATATTGAAACGCAGGCTGCCTTCCAGCTCTTCCTCCGCCTCTTCAAACAGCAGGATAATCGCGCCGAAGCGGCGTTTGCTACGGGCATCGAGATGGGTAAACTCAATCTCGACCGGTAACCCGATATCGACGGTCACCACGTCCCACAGCGCGTCCAGATTGGCGCCGAACGCTTCGTCGAGCGCAAACTTATGCGCAAAATCGCGATAGAACGCCGGCAAATCGTGGATCTGATTAAAATCGAACTCTACTTTTGCCATCAAACTCACTCCACCCGAATGAAGTTTTTATAATGGTCACGCGTGACAAAAATCAGGCCGTCGCTGGAATACAACAGGCGATCGGCCCCGCGCCGGCCGCATTGATAATTAATGTCCGCCTCGCGCCATACCCGGCTGCGGGCGGTGGGCAGTTGCCCTTCACGGTTTGAGAAACGATCGCCGCCAATCGCTTTGCCCGGCAAAACCGAACACAGGTTGCCGTTGCGCGCATCCCACCCCTGCTCACGCGCCTGCTTTTTGGTGATGTAATAGTCCGGCAGCCGCTGATGCTGCTGCAGGTAGCTCACCACCCTTTTTTGCTGCGTCAGTTGGTCAATGCTCTGGCCTTCGGCCACCGCAGGCACGTTGGCAATCACCCGATCGTTACCGCGCAAAGCGCTAAAACCGGCTATCACAACGGCGATGACGATCGCCACGAGGATCCGCTTGTTCATTACTGTCCCTGACTGAGTGCCGACAGGGGTACATCAGTACCCATGCCCGTTGGATTTATAGATGAAAAAAATGAATCAGAGATGACCGGCAGGTAACATTTTCACTTCAGGGAACCCATGCCTCAACAATCCGCATCACCCATTCATGCTTATCATGCCATTTTCCCGTATGCCTGACACTCAGTGCAACTCCGAAACAAGGCCATATCAGGCAAGTATAGCCCCGGATAGCGGCATCAGGGGCCCTTAGCGCATCAGTCGATCAACGCATGGCGATAGCGGTGCAACATGTCGGCCAGGCGTTTTACCGGACCGGTGACGCTGAGCGGTGCCTGATAGTCCACCAGCTTCTGCTGATAGTCGTTCATCTCGCTCAGCAGCCGATCGTAATAGTAGGCACGTTTCACGTCATTCTTGGCCGAAACCACGTGGTCGGCAGTATTGCGGATCTGCTTATGGAAGGCCGAAAGCTCCTCGCTGGCCGGAATTTCCGCCCGCTGCATGCGCTGGTGAGCGATGATCAGGTTCAGCGCCAGCCGGTACTTGGCGATGTCGTTCGGGAACATCATCAACAGTTGATTAAGCTGCTGATAAAGCGCCGGCAGATGATTCTGCCGACGGCGCGACGCCTTGGTGGTCAGCGCCGAGACCGCGCTGCCGACAAACTGGTTCAGCAGCGTGCGGCCGGTGCGTTCACGCGAGTTGTCACGGATCAAGAGCAGCACCATCAACCCCACACAGCTGCCGAGGAACTGGCCGAGCGCGCCATCGAGGAACTGGGTGACGTTAAAGGTCATCGGGTTGCTCAACACCAGAATATTGATGGTCCCCGCCAGCAGGCCGAGCGAACCCAGCCGCCGTTTTTGCACCTCGATGCCGATGAAAAACGCCAGCAGACCCAGGCTGAGGCACAGCAATAAAATACTCTGCTGGGTCGCCGGCAGGATCACCATAAAGAACAGCGAACCGACCGGGATCGCCGCCAGCATGCCCAGCACAAAGTCCATCGCCACCATGCGCGGTGCCGGGGTGCGCATCGCCAGCGACGTAATCACCGCAATGATCACCATAAAACCGCTGCCGGAAGTCCAGCCGGTCCACAGCCACAACAGGCTGCCAAACGCCGTCGCCACAAAGGTGCGCAGGCCGTTAATCATGGCGTGATGCCCTTCCGCTGAGGTCGGTTTGACCACCACTTCACTGCTCAGCACGTCTTCTTCCACTGCGCTGATGCTGCTGTTGGTATGCACGCCTTTGGCCAACAGCAGGTAACGCGTGGCCGCGCCGACCCAACTGGTGATAGTCAGCAGCGTCTCGTCGGTGCGGTTGGTGGTCAGCACCTGGCGCAGCAGCTTCATGCGCTTGTGGATCTCCTGCGGCGTTTCCGCCGGCACCATCAGCAGTTCGCGGATATTGTCCTTCACCGCATCCGGGTGATTCAGCAGGATAAGATAGGTCTCGCAAGCCTGAGTAATCAGCGTCAGCGACAGAGTATGCAGCGCCCGAACGCGCCGGTTGACCTTCTGCCAGCGCGATGACTCCATCATCAGGTTGCTGCGCATGCCGTTCAGCGCGGTAGTGCTTTTGACCAGATTGCTCCAGGCGCGGTCAATGTCTTCTTTCTCGGCGTTACTGACGCACATCTGCATCAGCAGATACTGATCCACCAGCAGCTTGTCTACCGCCCGGTCGATATCCAGTTTGATCGAACGTGGCGAGAACAACAGGTCCGCCAGCACCGCGCTGACGATCCCCAGCACAATCTCGCTGCAACGTTCAATGGCGAACTGCGGCGCCTCTAGCAGATGGGCTTCGCTGGTAGCGACAGTGACGATGATGATCAGCGCGGTATAGCCGGCAAGCCCCCAGGCGTAGGAGTTTTCAACCTTGATCAGCGAAGAGATCCAGGTGCAAAACCCGGCCCACATGCAGCACAGCAGCAACATCACCACCGGCGCACGCGCGGTGGTGACGATAATTACCAGACCGACGAAACAGCCGATAAAAGTACCGATGATGCGCAACCAGCCGCGGTGGCGAATGGCACCGGAGAATGGCTCGCCGCCCGCCGCAAAGGCCGGGCCGGCGGCCACGATGGCGGCGGTCATCGCCGACCACCGCGGGGTTTCCAAATTGAGATGAAAACCGACAAACAGGGCAAACACAATCGCGAAGCTGAGCTTGAAAGCAAATCTCAGCCGAATAAACGTTGGGCTATTCATTAGCCAAACTCACGTAGCCGATGCATCAAACGAACAAAAGGCGAGCCGCTGTCGGCCTTGCGATCGTTCTTGCCGGTGATCACCACGGTCGCGGTGGTACCGGCCGGGTACGGATGCAACTGGTCTTTGTCGTCCAGCAGAATTTTAACCGGCACGCGCTGCGCCAGGCGCACCCACTCCAGGTTGCTGTCGATAGACGCCAACCCTTTGCTGTTCACGGTGCTGCTGCTGTTGTTAACGGCGGCGGCCACGCTATCGACGGTGCCGTGCATGATGCGGTTGCTGCCCAGCGGGGTGATTTCTACGCGGTCGCCCTTGTTCAGACCATTCAGCTTGGTTTCTTCCAGATAGGCCAGAATGTAGAAAGTGTTTTTCTTCACCAGTGCCACAGCAACCGAGCCGCGGGTAATGTATTCACCGCTGTGGACGTTCAGGTTGGTGACCCAGCCGTCGGCCGGCGCACGCACCGTGGTGCGCTCCAGATCCAGCTGCGCCAACTCGCGGGTCGCCACGGCTTTCGCCAACTGATGCTGCACGGTTTGCAGCACGTTGTTCGCCTGGTCGATCTCTTCTTGCGACATCGCCTGTACGCCCAAACGCACGCGACGGCCGGCTTCACGTTTTTTCTCCGCCGCCAGCGTCTGATAATAGGCAACGTCGGCGCTGGCTTCCGCCAAGGCCTGCTCATAGCGCGGCCGGTCGATAACGAATAGCACCTGCCCTTTTTTCACCAGTTGGTTATCCACCACCGGCACGTCGGTCAGCAGGCCGGTGACGTCCGGCGCTATCGCCACTACGTCGGCGGTAAACTTGGCGTCACGCGTCCAGGGGGATTCGGTGTAAAACACCCAGGCTTTGAATATGGCGACGATCGCTAACAGGACCAGAAACAAAGTGATCGCGATTCGAACTATTTTTATTGAGAAATTTTTCACAGCGACCTCAAACGAAAAGACGTGAAATCAGATAGAACAGACAGCAATACAGCGCAGTATTAAACAGCGCCGGATGCCAGACAAAATCGTAAATCCCGGTGGGTTGCAGCAGGCGGCGCAGCAAGAAAAACAGCGCCAGCGATACCAGCAACTCAAAAAATACCGGGGGAAACGACAGTCCGAAGATGACCATAACCGGAAGCAAACTCATCCATTTTTCCTTATTGTTCACTGCACCGGGCGTTACCCTTTCTTCTCATTCACATTCTCTTTACATGTTAGCTGACGCGCACCACAAATTTCGGCCCAGACAGGTCAGGAACCTGAAAAAAGGATAAACTCAGGGGCATACATCCGCGATAGGGATTGCGAGGATATCGGAGGGATCGGCCAAAGCTGCTCTGCCGACCGCACTCACGCGTTGGTAAGGTCTTTCCACCCGACCGGTTTATATTAGCGTGCTTACTATCAACCTATCAACAATCTGTGATCTAAATCACTTTTAAGCCAGAGTGAATAATGGAAAGACTAAAACGGATGTCGGTGTTCGCAAAAGTCGTTGAATGCGGGTCGTTTACGGCGGCTGCGCGCCAGCTTGATATGAGCGTTTCGTCTATCAGCCAGACCGTCTCCAAACTGGAGAATGAGCTGCAGGTCAAGCTGCTCAACCGCAGCACGCGCCGCATTGGCCTGACGGAAGCCGGGAAAATTTACTATCAGGGCTGCCGCCGCATGCTGCAGGAAGTGAGCGAGGTGCACGAGCAGCTGTACGCGTTTAACAATACGCCGACCGGCACGCTGCGTATCGGCAGTTCGTCCACCATGGCGCAAAACGTGCTGGCGACCATGACCGCCGATATGCTGAAGGAATATCCCGGCCTGACGGTGAACCTGGTGACCGGTATTCCGGCGCCGGATCTGATTGCCGATGGGCTGGATGTGGTGATCCGCACCGGCGCGCTGCAAGATTCCAGCCTGTTCTCCAAACGCCTCGGTTCAATGCCGATGGTGATATGCGCCGCGAAAAATTACCTCAGCCAGCACGGCACGCCGCAGAAGCCCAGCGACATGGTCAACTTTTCCTGGCTGGAATACAGCGTGCGGCCGGACAGCGAATTCGAACTGATAGCCCCCGAAGGCATCACCACACGCATCTCGCCGCAAGGGCGCTTTGTCACCAACGATTCGCAAACCATGATCCGCTGGCTGAAAGCCGGGGCAGGCATCGCCTATGCACCGCTGATGTGGGTGATCGAAGAGATCAAACGCGGTGAGATCGAGATCCTGTTCAAAAGCTATCACTCGGATCCTCGCCCGGTATACGCCCTGTACACCGAGAAAGACAAGCTGCCGCTTAAGGTGCAGGTGTGCATCGACTACCTGACGGAGTACTTCAAGCGCGTGGCGGAAGTCTATCAGGGCTACCGCTGATCAGAAAACGGCGCGCCAGGGCACCAAGCAGCAACAGCGCCAGCATGCCCAGCCCCCAGATTAACCAAACGGCGTAGCCCGCCCAGGTGAGCAACTGCGGGAAAGAGCCGGCCAACCAACGCCCCAGCTCCTGCAGCATCGGTAACCAGCCCTCTACCAGCGTCTGCGGCACCAGGCTGAGCAAGCCGGTAAACTGGGGTGCCAACTGCGCCGAGCCGTTTTCCGCCAAGCCCACCAGTGCAGGTAACCAACCCAGCACGCCGGAGACGCCCCAGGCCAGCAGCGTCCATAACCCCATTGCCGCCAGCACGGCTGCCAGCGCCCATCCGTTCTTTGTCATGATCTCCCCTTTCTGTGTTGCACTAAGCAGCAATGTAAACCATGGACTCCACTCCAGGGTAAAGCGCCGGCGCGGGGATTTACGTTTAATTACACCGCAACATTGGCAATGCTTTGATGCGATTAACAAAAGCACCATTGGCATTACTCCGCTCTGCACCGCTGCGCTATGCTGCGGGCACCTCTCCTCTGCATCAGGAATAAAAATGAAAAAAATCATACTGGATTGCGACCCTGGGCATGACGATGCGATCGCCATGTTGCTGGCCTGGGGCAACCCGCAGATCGAACTGCTGGCGGTCACCACCGTGGTCGGCAACCAGACGCTGGATAAAGTCACCCGCAACGCACTGGCCGTTGCGCGTATCGCCAATATTACCGGCGTCCCCTTTGCCGCCGGCTGCCCGCGCCCGCTGGTGCGGCAGATTGAGGTAGCACCCGATATTCACGGTGAGTCTGGCCTTGATGGTCCGGCGCTGCCGGAGCCGACCCTGACGCTGGAGCCGCGCCATGCGGTGGACTTGATCATCGATACGCTGATGGCGCATCCGCCAGGCAGCGTGACGCTGGTGCCGACCGGCGGCCTGACCAACATTGCCATGGCGGTGCGCAAAGAACCGCGTATCGCCGAGCGGGTAAAGGAAGTGGTGCTGATGGGCGGCGGCTATCACGTGGGTAACTGGAGCGCGGTGGCGGAATTCAATATCAAGATCGACCCTGAAGCGGCGCACATCGTGTTTAATGAAAAGTGGCCGCTGACCATGGTCGGGCTGGACCTGACCCATCAGGCGCTCGCCACGCCGGAGGTGTGCGAACGCATTGCCGCCATCGGTACCGGGCCGGCGAAATTCGTCGGCGAGCTGCTCGCGTTCTTCGGCAAGATGTACCAACAGGCGCAGGGCTTTAGCGCACCACCGGTACATGATCCTTGCGCGGTGGCCTACGTAATCGACCCTGAAGTGATGACGGTGCGTAAGGTGCCGGTGGATATCGAACTGACCGGCACCCTAACGCTGGGCATGACCGTGGCCGATTTTCGCGCCCCGCCGCCGCCGGATTGCCACACGCAGGTCGCGGTAACGCTGGATCAAGACAGGTTCTGGGATTTGGTGGTGGATGCGCTGGAGAGGATTGGGGAAGTGCGGGTTTAGAGTGCAGGGCTTGCATGACGGCTACCGCCACAACGGCGGCAGGCCCAACCTGCCGCCGCAACTCACCCTCACCGGCCAATGGCTGGAACCTCTGGGATTCACCACCGGACAGAAGATCCAAGTGATCACCGAGCCGGGCCAGCTGATCATCCGTATTGCACCAGTCACGGGGGGTACAGCATGAATATCAACTTTACCCCTGAACCGAACCCCGAGCTGACTCTCGCAGGTGCTGAGCTGGCCGAACTGGGTTTTAGTATCGGTGAGCCGTTGCAACTCACCCTGCGGCCAGACGGGCTGTGGATAACCGTCGTCACCGATGCGGCTATCTGAGAGGCCGCCTGTGAGGCTAGTCAACATAGGCAAGATTTGGGAGCGGATTGGGTACGGCAGAACGGCGAGCTGGTGATTGGCGGCGACTGGCTTACCGAGTCTGGCATTACCGAGGCGGAACAACTGGAGATCACCGCCGCACCCGGTGTTATCCGGTTACGGCGGCGGGAAGAAGGAGGATTTAGGGCTCAATCCCCCCCCCGGCCAAGGCTGGGGGGAGTACATTAGTTCAGAAGATCCGTTGATACATTGCCAGTCTCGAAGAATTCCTTAAAGATCCTGACAACAAGATCAAAGTCTTTTGTTACCTGCCTTGCTGACCAATAATCTCCTAGGATTAAAATCTTTTCCTCTGGCAAGCTTTTATCCCAGTAAGAACGTACCTCATAGTCATCTTCTGTTGTTTCCCCCAACATCAGTAGATAATTACCTTTTTCAGTTCTAACTTGTAACATTTCAGGGCCTGTATTATCAGTATTTACCCGATCAAGTGTTAATGTCCCAGCCTCATCCTTAAGCCATTTTAATAGAAGCGATATATCTTCCCATTGGGAAGTTTTTTTATTTCCTCCCTTGCCATTCAATGTCCAGCTAGATAAAAAAATCATAGTTACTCCCTCACCTTCAGAGATTTCATTCCAGGCTGCCAATACAGAACTTTCCCTGTCTGCTCTTCATATATAGTGAGCGATTTCAATCCAGATTTTTCAGCCATTGCAGCTACATCTCCACGACAGAAGCCACACACAGGCTCTTTTGACACAGTCATAGTCATCTCACGACCTAGAGTCATGCCCTTTTCATAAGCCTGTTGGATCACTCCTACTTCAGCATGAGCCGTTGCCATATTTCCGTTAGGCATATCTTTACCAAGCTTTTCTATTTTGGCTTGTATCCTTCCATCTATAAGTGTTGGCTTATTAATATCGGCTAATGATGGTGGTCTCACTCCCTGATTAGTATCAGTGAACTTGTTGCCATCAACATTTCCTTTCGCAACAACCTTCAGATTCGCATCGACAATCTTGCCAAGTTGTTTCGCCGCTGCCGCACCAAGTACCGGAGTAACCGAAGCCATAATAATATCGGCCCCTTGCTTCAACTCGGTGTAATCTTTGGCTGTTGCGTAATCAACTCCTTTCGTTGTCATAAAGAAGTTGATCATTGCGTCTTGGATCTGCTGTTGATTCTGCGCATCAACACTGGTGATATTAAGCAGGTTTACTATCTTGCCGTAAGCATCCGCGTATTGCTGGCTTACCCTCGAGTTATACGGCCCGGTTTCATACTCACCTTTAGCCGCAATAACTTCCAGTCTCGCCGCCCCACAGGCCGCACTCGCTGCCGTACCATTTCCGCAAGCCTCGATCACCCTCTTGTCACGACTGATATCCAGCTCCATCAGTTCGTTAACTTTTTGTTGCGCCTGCACGCGCTCTGCCGGGTCTTTACTGCTGAGCTTCTGCTTCGCTATCTCAAACTCCGTCTTTTCAGACACGCTCAGATAGTTATTCTCCACCGCCGTCTTACCGGCCACACTACCGCCCACGGCGCCAGCCGTGCTGTCCGCTATCAGTCCACCCGCCAGCCCGGAAGCCAGTTGGCTCAGCGCGCTGACGTTTTGCTTCTCGGCCTCCGTCAGCGCCGACGGTGCCTTGCCATAATACTGCTCGCTGATGATTTTAGCAGCCAGTTCACCGCTCGCCGCACCTGCAGCTCCCGCCGCCACGTTATTGCCCGATACCAGCGCCACCAGGGCTCCCGCCACCGCATGCGCTGCCGCGTTCGCCGCCGTGTTGCCCTCCGTCCGGCTTTTGATTTCCTTCGCCAGATAGGGGGCCAGTGCACCACCCGCCGCCGCCCCGATATCACCGCCGCTGAGCCCCGCCAGCGCCGCGCTGATGGCCGTACCCGCCGCCCAGAAGTTGCTGCCGACCCCATACGCTTCTTGCGCCGCCTTATACTCCGGCGAGGTTTCCAGCATCTGCTGCCGCTGCTCTGGCGAGGCACTCAGGTAAGCCGGGTCTTTGCTCAGTTTTTCCGCTGCCGCACGCTGCGCCTGCAGCATCTGCTTGTTGCCGTAGTCGCTCACCAGCTGCGTCGCCAGTTGTGTGACTCCCTGGGTAAACGCCAGGTTGTCCTTCACCTTCGCTTCATCAAAAATTTTATCGATACGTCCGTTGGCGTTGTCCGTATCCCGGCTTAACTCTGCGACATCCTGAGTTTGGTTCGCCGTATCGCGGATATCAATCTGGCCCCCGGCGATGGCCGACTGCGTGGTACCGCTCGCCTTGCCCTTCTCCTTCGCCAGCCCGCCACCGGTTGGCCCGCCGGTCGACAGACCGAACCCGCTACTGCTAGCCTTGTATTCCGCCTTGTTATCGATGGAATCCCAGCCCAGCGTGCCGGTCGACAACTGGTTTTTGATGCTGTCCGCCGTCGAGGCAATCACCCCACCGTTAAGCTGAGTGTGTTTGCCGACGTTGATATCAAACCCTTTATCACCCGCGAACAGCCCGCTTTGCTCACCCACGCTGGCGTATTCGCTGTCGATTTTGGTCTGGCTCATGCTCAGCGATGCCGACCCCGCCATCGAACCGAAGGTAAAGCTCGCACCCGCGCTGCTGTCCTTCTGCCAGCTGTGGTAATCGTCGGTATCCTGCAGGCTGCTGATGGACAGGTCACGACCGGCATCCACCTTAATCTTCTCACCCAGCGCCTGCGCGCCGGACAGCACCGTATCGCGCCCGCTGCTCAGGCTCAGTTCATCCCGTGCATTCACCCGCGTGTTAACGTACTCGGTGCTGTTGCCGTCGCTGGCGCCTTTCGACTGATAACCGCTGGCCGAGGCACCAATGCCGGTCTCCTGCCCCAGCGAGATATGCACCCCGGCGTTCCAGCCGCTGCTGTTGTTCTTGCTGGTTTGCTCCCTGTTGTTGCTTGCCGCGTCCAGCAACACGTCGTTTTGCGCTACCAACGTCACCTTGTTGCCGGTGATACCGCTGCCGCTGACATGCACGTCACCGCCAGCTCCATTCGCCCCCGTGGCGACCAGCGCGACATTGCCGCCCGCCGTCAGGTTGCTGCCGCGTACCTGGTTTTGCGCCAGTTCAGACTCGGAGGTGCTTTTGCTGGCACCCACGCTCAGTTGCACTTTCACGCTATTGGACAGCTCACCGTTGGCCAGCCCCTGCGCCTGATCGGCGCTAGCCTCCGAGTTAACCCAACCGGCGCGCACGGCCTGTACCGCGTAGAGGGCTTTCAGCCTGCCGTCGCCGGTGTCCTCCACACGCTTCAGCGAATCATTGATCGCCAGCAGGGTATCGGTGATGGGGCTGGATACCGACACCGTCAACCCGCTCTGCTTCTGCTCGTAGCGCTCCTTGCGCCGCAACAGGTCATTGCCCGGATCGATCCTGATGTCCCCCGCCACCACGTTCAGATTCTTATCCGCAATCACATCCGCGCCGCCGATATGCGCCTTGCCGCCTGCGATGATATTCACGTCGCCGCCGGTCGAGCCAATGGTGCTGACGCTCTGGCTTTGGGTGGTGCCGTCTTCGTTCAACTGGTGGCGCGACGAGGTGCTGCCGAAGGTGACGCCGATGCCGCCGCCGCTGAACATGCCGCTGGTTTTCTTCTCGTTCAGCCGGTAACTCGATTGTTCTTCGGTGGCCGCCACGATCGCGACATTATTGCCTGCCTGCAGGCTGACCTTGCCGTCGCCCACTACCGTCGAGCCCTGTACCTTCAGGTCGTTGCCGGCGTTGAGCGAAACGTTATTGCCGCTCAGCAAGCTGCCTTTCTCGCGGGTGGCATAGTCCTCTTTCACCGTATGGGTGGTGGTCTTGGACAGCAAGCCTTTCCTGGTTTTGGTCTCCTCGAAGAAGCTGTAGTCGCTCTCGGTGGCGCTGTTGAGCGCGATATCGCGCCCGGCGTTGACCGAGACGTCACCACCTGCCTGTACCTGCGCGGCGTTGAGGGTCGCGTCGCGTCCGGCCTGCATGTGCGTATCGCCACCGCTGGCGATTTCAGTGCCTTGTTGGCGGAAAGAGTCGTTCACCTGCTGCTTGCCGCCGTCGTGGCTCGCCTGATACTCCCGACTTTGCTGCGCGTTGAGGTCAAGGTCACGCCCGGCGTTCAGCCCGACATTGCTATCCGCCACTATCGCCGCCGCCTGCGAGTTCAAGTCACGCCCGGCCTGCAACTGCAAATCGCCGCCGCTGGCGAGGGTGCTGCGGGTAGTGCCACTGCTGATGCGCTCGTTGCCGTTATGTTTATCGGCGGTATAGGTATTGTTGGCAATCAGGTTAACGTCGCCGCCCGCTTGCAGCTTCATTCCGCCGCCGGAGGTCACTTTCGCGCCGGTAATATCGATGTTCCGCCCGGCCTGCATGCTCAGCCCGTCTTCGGCGCTGATGGCGGCGATATCGCCAATTTCAGTACGCGACAGGGCCAGAGACTCGCCGCCCAGAGAACCTTTGGCATCCCATTGGCGGGTCTGGGTTTTGTTGATGATGCTGCCGTCGAGGCTTTCCAGCGCCACCTGCCGGCCGCTGAGGGTGGAACCGATATTGTTGATGTCGCCGATGGCGGTGAGTTGCAGCTCGCCCGCGGCATCGATCAGCCCGCGATTGATATTGCTGATGCCGCTCTGGCTGGTAACGCTCAGCCGCTCGCCACCCTGCAACGTACTGCCGTCGTTGTTGATGCTGCCGGCGTTCAGATTAACGCTGTTGCCTGCAATCACGCTGCCACTGAGCGGTGCCAGGTCTTTTTTGGCCAGGTACAGCTTCGGTGCCAGCACCGTTTGGCCATTGACCGTCACCTTCTCCCACCAGACTATGCTGCTGTCCAGCTGTGCCACCTGCTGCGGTGTCAGGCTGATCCCGAGCTGCAAATTCAGGCCGCTCTGCGCCTGGGCGGCGTTGTCGATAAGCTGTTGCATCTGCTGCAGATCAGAGCCGACGCCGTTGATATAACGCTTGCCGGTCTGGGTCAGCAGGGCGTTGCTGATGTAACGGGTATCGAACGCCGCATCGCCGAGGAAACGGTAGTCGTAGTCCGGATTCAGTTTGAGGCGATCGAGGAAATAGGCCGAACCGATAAACTGCGTTTCGTTAGTGAAGCGGCTGTCATTTTCACGCGGCGCAGCGCCGGGCTGCTGGCCCAGCATGGCGTACAAATCGTTGAACAGGCCGCTGTCCAGTTGCCCCAGACCATCCAGTTTGGGGTTGGTAGCGATCAGGTATGGGCTGTTCGGATCCTCGGTCGGGACGAAGCGGCCATTGCCGCCATTCGGCAGCGGGTAATCCGCCAGTTCGGCGGCGTTGTTGCCGAGCGAACCCAATGCACTCTGCAAACTGTCGCGCCACGCCGGGCCGCCGACGGCGACACCCTGATCGCCCGCCAGCCCTTGCTGCTGTACGCCATCGATGGCATTCGGTTGTTGCAGGCCGTCGAGCGTTGGCCGGACGATCGAATGGCTCACGCTGCCGGCATTCGGCGTTACTGCCGTGTTACTGATAGTGTCGGTAAAGCTGGCGTTAACCGCACCGCCAGCCTGAATGACGGAACGGTAAAGAACCGCATTTTCGTTCTCGTACTCCGGCTGGCCGGTTAAACGGTACTGAATGGATGTATTGACGTTATCACGGATATAACCACCGCTCTTTTTGAAGTCAGCCAGAGAATGGTGTTTGTCGAAATCATATTGTGCAACTTCTCCGTCATAACGGTAATTCAGGTACTTATTCTGGCTGCCTGCTTGTGTGCTCTCATTGTTCAACGTGGCGCCGGTCAGTGAGATATTGCCACCAGCCAACATATCGCTGGCGATATTATCGAAACGGGTGACATTGCCGACAATGTTCTTGCCTGCCGCAATGCGCCCAGCGCCACCGCTCGTGGTGACAGTCACTCTGGAGGATTCAACCAGGATTTTTTTATCGACGGCGGCGGCTTTCGGTGCCAGATAATAGTAATCATCAACGGAACCATTGCCATGCCCCATGCTACCGCCGGTACGCACGGTTTCGATGTAATAGCCCAATTCGCTCTCAGGCAAATCCCCCAGTTTCATACCGACCAGAGGCTGACCATTCCACAGCGGATCCCTGATTGCTGTCTGCTGTTCCTTACTAACCGACCACCCATCACGTTGGTTAAGCAGGTGCGCGGTTTTTATCTGGATATCGCCGTTTTCAGTCTCGACGGTGCCGGAAGTATTGACGATCTCGCTGTTGGCATTGCCGTCGGCATCTTTCTGCATCCACAGGCTGTTGCCCGCCAGAATATCGCCGCGCTGGTTGACGATGCGATCCGCCATCAGCTGCATATTGCCGCCGCCGTACAGCATGCCGCTGTTAAACAGCTGATTGGCGGCAATCAGCAGCAGATCGCCGGCGGTACCGATAAAACCGTTGTTGGTAATGTCACTGCGGCTGAGCAGTTGCACTCGCCCGCCCGATTGCAGACTGGCGCCACCGTTTTGTTTGATGCTCTCAGCCTCGAGACGCACCTCTCCGCCACCGCCGCGTACCGTGCCGGCGTTAGTCAGCAACCCGCGGCTGCGCAGGTTCAGGCTTTGCCCCTGAGTGGTCCCTTGCAGCAGAATATCGCCGTCGGCTTCAAGGCTCAGCGCATTGCCCGCCGCCAGGGTACCTTGCTGAGTAAAGGCCTCTTTCAACGTCAGCGCGATGTTGCCCAGCGCCACCAGTTGACCGTACTGATTCAACAGGCTGCCTGCCAGCATCGCATCACCGGCGCTGAACAGCTTGCCACCCTGTCGGTTATCCATCTGCCGCGCTTCGATCGCCATCTGGCGCGTCGCCAGCAGCGTACCGGCATTCTCCAGGCTGTCCGCCTTCAGTTGCAGATTGCCGCCTTGCAGCGTCCCCTGATTATTCAGGTTTTTGAGCGTCAGTTGGTTATCACCGGCGGCGAGAAGCGTACCGCTGTTATCAAGCTGCGATCCGTTGAAGATCAGGCTACCCGCCTGCAGCCAGCCGGCGTTATTCAGCGTTGGTGCCTGCAGATCCAACGCGCCGCCGACGATCAGCTTGCCCGGGTTGATCAACTGACGATCCAGCCGCAGTGCGCTGCGCCCATCACCCTGCATCTCACCGGCGTTGTTCAGCTCTGCCGCCGTCAGTTGCAGCACATTTTGGCTGCGCACGTTGCCGCCGGCCAGGTTATTGAATACCCCACTCAGCTCAGCGTTAAGGCTGTTTTTCCCCAGCAGCCTGCCACCGTTGTCCAATTGCACGGCCGTGAGCCGCAGATCCCCCGCCTGCATCAGGCCCGGATTCTCGATGCGTTCCGCATTCAGCCGCAGTTCGCCGTCGCTCAGCATCTGCCCCGAGGCCTGCTGCACTGCTGCACCGGCGATCTCGGCATCAAGCCGGTTAACGCCGGTCAACACACCGCCGTTATTCAGGTTGTCGCCTTTCAGGCGCAATGCGGCGGCCTGCCAGTTGCCTTGATTGTTCAACGCCAGCGCCGTCAGCGCCGCTTCGCCATTAGAGACGATTTTGCTGCCCGCACCGGCGTTGAGATCGCCGCTCAGATCCACTCGGATCAACTGTTTTGCCTGCAAGGTGCCGGTATGATCCAACTGCCGCGCCGACAGCAGAATGCGAGCGCCCTGCCAGAGCCCAGCGTTATTGACCGCTGCCGCCGCGACGTCGAGTTCACCGCCGCTCAGCAACTGGCCACCGGCAAGGTTATGCAGATCCTGTTGCAGTTGCAGCGCCAGCTTTTTCACGCCGATCAGGTTGCCGCTGTTGTTCAACGCGTCGGCTTCGATCTGTGCGCTGTCGCCCTGTACTTCTCCCCGGTTATCGATGCTGTCGGCCTTCAGCCTCAGCGCGCCTTCCGTCAATACCTTACCGCCGTTGTCCAGCACGTCGGCGTTCAATGCCAATGCCCCACGGCTCAATACCTGCCCCTGGTTATCCAGTTGGCCAACCCACGCGGTCAGCCCGTCAATCCCCAGCGCGCTGCCGGCGTTGTCCCAACGCTGCGCGGTGATATCAATAGCCTGCCCCTGCAGCTTGCCGACGTTGTTCAACTGCGCGCTTTGCAGCGCTAACACGCCGCCAGCGAGGATCCGCCCCGTCAGGCGGTTTTGCAGGTCCTGAGCAGTAACATCCGCCTTGCCTTTAGCCTGCAGCAGCCCACCGTTGTCCAGAGCGCTCGTATTGATTGCGACGTCTTTCGCCGCAAGCCGTCCGGCGTTATTCAGCCGCGGAGCGGCCAGCGTCAGTGCGTTGTTCGCCACCAGCACGCCCAGGTTGTCTACCGACTGCGTGAAAGCCAAATCCAGCACCGTAGCACCTATTGATCCGCTGTTGGTCAGCCGCTCGCCGCGCAGAGCCAGTTGCTTGCCGGCCAGCAGTTCACCCTGCTGATCAAGACGATTGACGGCCAGCGTCAATTGCTCACTGGCGTGCACCTGCCCGCGCTGGCTCAAATAATCCCCGCGCCAGTCGAGGTTGCGAGCACCGAGCTCTGCGGTATTGTCCACGGTAGCGCCGCTGACCTTCAGATCCCCCAGCGTGCTGAACACGCCGGCAAGTTGCGCACCCTCGGCGACTTTCAGAGACATACCCTGTTTGGCCTGGGTTTGTCCGCTCGCAGCGGCAATCAGCCTTTGGCTGTCGATCGTCAGCTCGCGCTCCGCAGAAAGCAGCCCGCCGAGCCGCACCTCATCCCCCTGGAGCGCGATGTCGCCATCACTGAGTAGCGAAGAACCCTGCGCGGTTTTCAGCGCGCCGCCATTAAATGCTACGCTCTGTTTGCCGGTAGCGCTGCCGGCCAGTAAAAACTCGCCCGCTTGCACCGTCAGCGGGCCGTCGGCATACAGCGAACCGTCCACGTTCAGGCCATTCTTCACCGTCAAATCAAGCCGTTGTTGAGAACCGATCAGCCCCTGATTGTTCACGCCATCGGCGTTGATCGTCAGCTCGCCACCCGCCTGCAGTTTGCCGCTGTTATCCAACTGCCTGCCGGTCAGGTTCTGCGCCCCCTGCGCCTGCATCAATCCGGTGTTGGTCAGTTGCTGCGCCTGAACCCGGCTGTCGCGATTGGCGGCCAGTTGGCCACGGTTATTCAACGTGTTGGCCTGCAGTTGCAGGTCACGCCCGGCCGTCAATGTTCCCCGCCAGTCGCCAGCGCCGCTGAGCGTCAGCCCGATATCGCCTTCGGCGGTCACCCGGCTGGCCACACCGCCGGTGAGGCTGTCTGCCAAGAGGTGCAGATCGCCGCCCGACGCAGCGTTACCCCCCAGCATCAGTGCACCGGCCTGCAGATCTACCTGCTTCAACCCGGCCAACATAGACGCGTCGTCCAGTTGCAGGCCACGTTGCGCCTGCGCCGTTATCGTCCCGGCAGTGAGGCGGCTGTTATTCCATTGCTGCTCCCCGGCGTTCACTTTCAGCGTTTGCGCGGCGGTAGCCCGTTGTTGCTTATCGGCGCCGGCCAGCAATGTGCTGCCGTCGGCCTGCAGTTTGCCGGCAGCGTTAAGCGTCATATCGCCTGCCGCACTCAGCGTGGCCTGATCCAGCGCGATATTGCCTCCGCTGTTCAGGGTTATCGCCTGCCCGGCCTGGTGGCTGCCGCTCAGCGCCAGGTCGGCCGCATTCGCGCTCAACGCACCCTGCGCCAACGAATTGTGCAGCGTCAGCTTGCCCCTGGCGTCGAGGTTGATATCCCCCTCGCGGGCGTGAAGGTTGCCGAGATTCACCCCCACGCCCTGTTCACTGGACACCAGATGGATGCGGTTGGCATACATGCCGCCGAGCGCGCCGGTGTCGATAGCCACCCTGGGTGCGGCGCCGTGGCCGGCGATCGGCGTGGCGTTGCCTGCGGCGTCTACCTGGTTGGCGCCGAGCGTGATGCGGGCGTCTTTAGCGTGCAGTTTTGCGTTGATTTCGGTGGCGCGGGCGATCAGGGCGAATTTATCGCTCTGGCTGGCATCCAGCCCTTTACCCTGAACGGTGATCGCCCCCTGAGTCACTTCCAGCGCCTGCAGCTTGCCGTCGGCACCCAGTACCGGTTTGCCGGTGGTCAACGTCACATTGGGGGTATTGATAAAACCGCAACCGTCGCAGGTGATGCCATAGGGGTTGGCCACCATCACGCTGGCCTGCTTGCCCGCCACTTCCAGGTAGCCTTGCAGCTGTGAAGGATTGGGCGCCACCACTTCGTTAATGATGCCCTGCGCTGCCTTGCCGGCCTGCAGGTTGGGGTTATTCTGGATCAGGCCGCCCAGTTGGCTCTGGTTGAGCTGACCGGTGGCGTTATTGAGGATCAGGCCTTCTTTGCCGACGTTGAAATCATTGTATTTATTATGAGAGATACCGGCCTGGTTCGGTGTGGCGATATTGACCACCGGCACGCCATTGGCGGCCTGATCGACGCGGGTATTGCCTTCGGCGACGTTAACGCCTGCGGCAAAAGCCGGAAGCAGCGGCTGGCCGGCCAGCAGACCGCACAGGGTGTAACTCAGCAGGCGCTGGTAGGCATTGAGCGGTTGATTATTTTTATGTTTCATCCCTGAAACCTTCCTGTACGTTAACGTTAAAGTACGATATTGACCCGGTAATACACCGACACCCGATCCGGCTTCAGCCAATCTGGATAAGCCAGCGGCCAACCGACGGTCAGTTGGCTGCCGAAATAGCGGTTGCGGCTGCCCAGCCCGATGGCTCCGCCCCACAACGTGCCGCAAGCGTTGGCGTCCAGCGCGTCGTGATGCAGCCAACCGCCGTCCAGCGCGGCCAAGGCGTTGATACTGCCCAGATACGGCAGCGTCACCAGCGTCCGGTTAACTTCATTGCGCCAATAGCCGCCCTTGTCGCCGGAAAGATACTGTTCTTTGAAGCCGCGCACCGAGCTCTCGCCGCCAATCGTCAGGCGCTCGCTGCCATACAAACGGTGGGGCGTCCACTGGCCGTACAGGCTGGTGAGGTAAGTCCAGTCCTGCGTCAACGGCAGGTAGTAACTGCCGGAAAGCGAAAGCTTGTGGAACTCGGCGCGTGGCGCTTCCTTGATTTTACCGCTGTCGTCTTCGGCACCCAGCCAGGGCACGCCGCGGCTGTAGGCCGGGTTTAACGTGGCGAAGCCGCCCAGCAATTTCTGGCTATGGCCGAGCCCCAGCGTGACGCTGGTCAACTTGCGACTGCTGCTTTCCAAACGGGTATCGTTGAGAGCGTTACGGTTAATGCGGTGCGTCAGCCCCACAGACAGGCCGGTTTTCATTTCACCATCGCGAAACAGTACCCGCGACAGACTCAATCGGTGAGTCTGGCTGTCGCCGCTGGATCGCCAGTCAAAGCCCTGATTATTGATGGTGGCCAGGTAGTCGCTGTAGGCATAGTTATAATCCAGCAGCCAATAGCCATAAGGCAGGCTGACGCCGGCCTGCACGCTGCGTGCATTGTGATCCTTGGCAAAATCGCTGCTGCGCGCGCCAGAAACGAACCACTGGTCCGCCACGCCCAACAGATTATTGCCGGTCAGCGAGCCGTTGATTTGACCGGTACCGGTACTCTTCTGACCGCTATTATCAAACCCCAGCCCCAGCATCAGCGGGAACTCGGGTTTGGCGCTCAAATTGACCACCGAATAACCCGGCCTGCTGCCGGGCAGAATTTCAATCTGCACCGGCTGCTGCCGCAGGCGATTGATCTGCTCCATGCCCTGTTCGATATCGCGCAGATTGAGAATATTGCCCTGCAGGCCGGGGAAAGCCATTTTCAGCATGCGATCGTCGTGCTGTTCCAGCAGGATCTTTTCCAGCTTGCCCTCCAGCACCAGCAACCGTAGCTCCCCACGCGACAAATCCTGCTCGGTCAGGAATGCGCGGCTGGTGATATAGCCACGGCTGATATACCAATCGGAGATCTTCTGTACCAGCGTTTGGATTTGGCCCAGATTCAGGCAGCGTTGCAGGTAGGCTTGAGTTAACTCCTGCCGCGCGCCGGCCGGCAGGTGGTCTGCGCCTTCCAGCCGAAGGGTGGTGATGGTGAAGCAGGGTCCGCCAGAGCTGGCGTTTGATTCTGCAGACGCGGGCAACGTCGGTGTCAGGTTGCGTTGCAGTTCCTGCCGCTGCTGCTGATTTTGCTCAAGCAATTCACGCTGCTGCTGTTGAATACTGTCGCGATCCGCCGGGCTAAGCAGGTTGGCACCAGCGGTGGAGGAAAAGAAAATGCAGAGTAAAGCGGCTGAAAGCCGCCGAGTTACTGAATCCATTCAGAAGGCCGTCCCTATGACTTTTTCGGCATTCTAAAGGCGGCGTGCGGCAGGTAACAAGGCATAAATTATTGGTGAAACATTAGATGGCCTAACCAAACAAGAAAAATCTTAAACAAAAACCCCATAAGATCAGTTTTTACACTTAAAAATGGCTTATTGGTTTTCTCTAATCGGAAAAAGCAGCGAATCCGTCTTAATTATGGCTAATGCGATAAGCACCGCAAAAAACGAATTTATTGGGGCCGTGAACCGGCCCCAGAAAAGAACTACGCGGTACCGCCAACGGTCAGCATATCCAGCTTCAGGGTCGGCTGACCGACGCCCACCGGCAGGCTTTGCCCCTCTTTGCCGCAAACGCCCACGCCTTTATCCAGCGCCAGATCGTTGCCGACCATCGAAATCTGCTGCATCGCCTCAATGCCGGAGCCGATCAGCGTCGCGCCCTTCACCGGCTTGGTAATGCGGCCTTTCTCAATCAGATAAGCTTCGGTGGTGGAGAACACAAACTTGCCGGAGGTGATATCCACCTGGCCGCCGCCAAAGTTCGGCGCATACAGGCCGTACTCCACGCTGGCGATGATCTCTTCCGGCGTGGATTTGCCCGCCAGCATGTAAGTGTTGGTCATGCGTGGCATCGGCAGATGCGCATAGGACTCGCGGCGGCCATTGCCGGTCGGCGCAACGCCCATCAGGCGCGCATTCAGCTTGTCTTGCATGTAGCCTTTCAGGATGCCGTTTTCGATCAGCACATTGTACTGGCCCGGCACGCCTTCATCATCGATGGCCAAGGAACCGCGGCGCCCCTGCAGGGTGCCGTCATCCACCACGGTGCAAAGCTCGGAAGCCACCAGTTGGCCCATCTGGCCGCTGAATACCGAAGTACCGCGACGGTTGAAATCCCCTTCCAGGCCGTGGCCTACCGCTTCATGCAGCAGCACGCCGGGCCAGCCGGCGCCCAGCACTACCGGCATATTGCCGGCCGGGGCCGCTACGGCGGAAAGGTTAATCAACGCCATGCGCACCGCCTCTTTGGCGTAAGCGTCGGCACGGACGTCGCCATCGGCGATTTCCAGGAAATAGTCATAACCGAAACGGCCGCCGCCGCCGCTGGAGCCGCGTTCACGCTTGCCGTCCTCTTCCACCAGCACGCTGACGGAAAGACGCACCAGCGGGCGAACATCCGCCGCCAGGGTGCCGTCGGTCGCGGCCACCAGGATTTGTTCATACACGCCAGTGATGCTGGCACTCACTTCCTGCACCCGCTTATCGGCCGCACGGGCAACCTTATCAACGCGGTGCAGCAGGGCAATTTTCTCTTCGCGCGGCAGACTTTGCAGCGGGTCGAGCAGCGGATACAGCGCTTTATGGCTGATTTCACCGAGCGTATGCACCCGACCGTCACCGCTGTCGCGCACGATGCTGCGCGCCGCCTGGGCGCTTTGATGCAGGGCGTTCAGGGTTATCTGATCGGCATAGGCGAAACCGGTTTTCTCGCCGCTGACGGCGCGCACCCCGACGCCCTGGTCGATATTATAAGAACCATCCTTGATGATGCTGTCTTCAATCACCCAGGCCTCATGGTAGCTGGACTGAAAATAGAGATCGGCATAATCGAGGCGGCGTTCGGCCAGTTGCCCCAAGACAGAGAACAGGTCCTGGTGGCTCAACTTATTCGCAGCAAGTAACTGCTCACTGACAAACGTCAGGCTCATAATTTTTTCACTCTTTATTGGAGGAGGTTTTTTCAAACGGCGCCGTCAGCGACGTCTGGAATCTGTTGTGTTGCAATACCGGCATTTGCGCACGAAGGGTGTTGAGGCCGGCAGTGTCGACCCGTACTTTCAACGCCGAAACCGCATCCGGGTTTTCGGCCAGCACCTTACCCCAACCGTCCACTGCCAGCGAGTGGCCCCAAGTGCGGCGGGTCGGGCCGTGGCTGCCAACCTGCGCCGGCGCCAGGATCACGCACTGGTTTTCAATCGCCCTGGCGCGCAGCAGGATTTCCCAATGCGCCTCGCCGGTCACGCGGGTAAAGGCGGCCGGCACGGAAATCAGTTCCGCACCCTGTGCGCGCAGCGCCTGATACAGGGCCGGGAAGCGCAGATCGTAACATATCGTCATGCCAAGCCGACCGACCGGCGTATCCACCACGGTCAACTGCTGACCATGTTGGTAAGTGTCCGATTCCCGATAATGGCCGTGGGAGTCGTTAATGTCCACGTCGAACATATGCAGCTTGTCGTAGCGCGCCCGGATTTCACCCTGATCGTCAAACAGCAGGCTGCTGGTGGTAATCAGCGCAGGATTTTCGCGGCTGATCAACGGCATCGAGCCAACCAGCAACCATACGCCATAGCGCCGCGCCAACTCACGCACCGCCTGCTGCAGTGGGCCATCACCCTGCGGCTCCGCATGCTGGCGATAAGCGGCAGAGTTGGCGAACAGCAGCGCGTTCTCCGGTGTCATGACCAGTTTTACCCCGGCATTGAGCTGCTTAATCTGCTGTTCAATCTGGGCCAGGTTATCACGCACCCGATCGCCACTGCACAACTGTAACAACGCAACGTTAGCATTTCTCATGACGCCTTATTCTCCTTTGGCTTGCGCAACACCTCGTTAATTTTTGGCTGATCCAGGCTGCCGCTGATGTGATAGCGAATCAGCGAGATCTTGTTCCACAACGGTGCCAGTACCTTAGAAGCGGCAAACACCGCCGCGCCGACGATCGGGTTGATCACGAACGCCGTCGCCACGCCGACCGTGGCTGAAATCTCCGGCGCCACCACCGCTTCCATATCAATCCGGCGGCGCGCCAGGTCGATCTGGCCGTTCATCGCGATATCTGCCGCCAGCCCGTCAACCAACAGATTTTCGGTATGCATTATGCCATCTTTCATCCACGCGGTGCTGCGGATGGAGTCAAAGTAGAAGCCCTTACCGAAGGTATCGCTGAAATCAAACTGCAGCTTGCGTAACAGGGCGTCGAAACTCACCAAACGCAGCAACTGGCCGGCACGGCCGCCGCCCATGCTGTCGATCTCACCCTTGCCCATTTTAATCGTCAACGCGCCGCTGAGGGTGTCTACCTGCGGGTTCCACGGTTGGCCACGCCAGTAGAGGTCGAAATCGACATCGTAAGGCGCGCCCTTCAGCGGGGTGGTGATACCAAAGAAGGCGGCGGTTTCGTCGATCTTGCTGCCCAGCAGCTTGCCTTTCAGCGAGCTGCGCTCTTCCTGCGCGTTTTGCTTCCACAGGCCGCTGGCGGTCATGCGCCCTTTGCCGGTATCGATGAGCCCATGCGTAAGCAGAAGGGTATCGCCTTGATTGGCCAGATCGGCTTCGACCTTGCCGAGATTCTGCCCCATCACCCAACACGACTTGCAGCGCAACATCAGCGACGGCCAGTCACGGAAGGAGACTTTATCCGCAGCAGCCAACGGGTTGGTCGCCGCCGGGACGTTCTTGTCCGTGCTGAACTGCGGGTTGTAATAAAGGTAATTGATGTCAGCACGCCACGGCCCGCGATCCACGATCCGCAGGTTACCGTCAACTTCATCGCCCTTGGCGCTGACCAACGTGCCGCCAAGCTGTTTTTCCGCCGTCAGTTGCAACTTATGCCATGCCTGGCCGCCCAACATCAATTGCGGCGTTTTCAGCGCCACGGTGGTCGGGAAATTAAAACCGCCCACCTGGCCTGAACCACCGCTTTGTTTTATCGCAGGTGCCAACAGCGCCAGCCATTTCTCACCGTCCAGCGGCGGCAGGTTCAGCGTCAGCGATGGGCTACCCGGCAACGGCGGCGTAGCGCCGGCGTCGGTTTGCCATGCGGCGCGCGCCAGCGTCACCTGCTTTTTGGCAAAGATCCATTCGCTGTTGAACCGGTTTTGCTTGCCTGCGCTGCCGGTCAGCATGAATCCATTCAGGCCCCCCTTCACCTTAACGCTCAATGGCAAGGGGTCACCCGCCGGTTTATCCAGCGGTGGCGGTAAGTGACTGCTTACTTTTCTGAGGTCGGCATCGAGGCCAATGTCATAGCTGGCCGCGCCCTGATGTGGCAGAACGATCGCAACCTGGCTCTGCCACGGCGCGCTGCCGTTCAGCGCGTCACTCACGTCCTGCGGTATGCCGGGGAATTTGGCCGGCAACCAGTCAGCTTTCAGGCCAACATTGACCTTATAGTCACTTTTGCCCTCTTGGGTAGTGAAATTCACCGCCACCGGCTGCCCGAACCAGTTAGCCGACAGGGTGTCGCTTGTCAGATTGCCATTATCAAAGCGGAATTTGCCGCTGACCTTTTTCAGTTCGCTTTCAATCGGCTTAACCAGCAGTGAGTTGTTGTTCAACTCGACCTCACCCTGCGCACGCACATCCTCGCCGTTCAAGGGGATATCGAGATGTAAGCGCCCACTGACATTACCGCCAATCTGCAGCTCATCCAAGGCGGAACCGAGCGAATCATGCAACGGGGTCTGGTTGAAATAGTTATGGATCTCTGAGCCTTCGCCCGCCACGTCGGCGTCAATCAGCAAGCGTTCTTTCAGATAGTCCGGAATGACCGCCGTAATATTCTTGCCGTCCACCTTGCCCAACTTGGTTTGCGGGGCATTCATCCACAACCCCTCGTTGGCAAAGTCGAGATCAATCGCCAGATCGGTCAACGCCGGCCAGCCCGGCTGGAACTGGAAGGTAGAATGGCGCAGCGGCACAAACACTTCAAACTGCCCTTCGTTCTTGCGATAAGGGAAATGTTGCGGATCGCCGGCGTAAATCAGCGTGGCGTTATCCACCTGTCCTCCCTGAATAGCGCCGCCAAGATAATCCACCAGGTGCTTGCCCATCAGCGGTTCGGGGAAGTAACGCCAGGCGTCTGCGCCGTCATACAAACGAATACCGGCCAAAATGCTCAACCAGGGATCGCCTTTCGCCAGCTGCTGATAGCGGAAATCGCCGTTAACCCACAGTGATTTGGCCTTCACATCCAGGTTCTTGCTGGCCAACTCCCAGCCCTGGTCGTTGTTAAGCCAGGTCAGCGCACCGCGCGCGCTGCTGATTTCCAACGGGGCGCGAAACATGTCGCCATAAGGTAAGGTGCTGTTGTTGAGATCAAGCTGCAGGCGGCCATTCTCCACGCCGCCGCTCAGCGCGCCGGAGAAGTGATTAACCCCCGGCAGCAGTTTCCAGTGCTGCCAGCTGACATCTTGCCAGCGGGCCTGGAAACGGGTTTTTTCCGGCTGTTTCAGCGGAATGTCCAGCGCCAGCGCATCGAGTTTGCCCTGCGGCTGCAAATCGTTCCAACGCTCCAGTACGTCCGGGCTGAGGAATGAGAACGTGGGCAACAACGCCGACAGCCGCTCAAGCTGAATATCGGTAGCGCGGAGGCGTAATTCTTCGTTCTGCCCCGGCCCCATAAATTCGGTATTTTCCGGCAGCCACAGCGCTGAAAGCCTGCCCTTCGGCCAGGTCTTGCCGTCGGTTTGCAAACTGAGCTGCGGCACGTCAACTTGCCAGCCATTGCCTTGGCGACTGAGCGCCAACGCCTGATTATCCACATCCAGCCGGTGCTGTTCGGTTCCCACGCTCCAGTTAGCCGCGCCTTGTTTCAGCAGCACATTGCCACCGGCTATCTCGCCGTTTTTGATCTGCAACCAGGCCGCCAGGCTGAAATCCGCGCTCTCCAGGCCGGTATTGGCGCGCAACCAGCGGGTAAACCACGGCTTCATGTCAATGTTATCGGCCTGCATATAGACCGTACCGGTATTTAATAATCCCTGGTTATCACGCAGATCCATACGCAGTTGCACCACGCCGTGCTGGCCATTCAGCGTCGACAGGCTAAGCTGCCCTTCAGCGCGGTGGCGATCGCGGCCATTGAGCCAGGTGAGCTGTGGGATTTCGAATTCGGCGCGCGCGCCGGCAGGCATGAGAAAAGAGATACGGCTGTCGCGCAGATCAAAATGATCGAGCTGATGCAGCATCAAATCGCTGATTCTGCCCGGCTCGATGGTGTTGCCCTTACGATCATCACCACCCAGCGTGGTATTCATGTCGAGCTGAAATTGATAAAAGGTGAGATCGCGGAACTGCCAGCGCCAGTGCAGCAGCGACTGCCACACATCCAGCGCCAGCGTCACGCGTTCGATATGCAAATTGCTCTTGGGCAGCGTAGCGCGCACGTTACGCATTTCGAGCTGTGGGCCGAAGGTTTCCCAGCTCCCCTGCATGAAATCGACCTGGAAAGGCACGCCGGAGAGGCTTGCCACTTTTGCCAGCACCTGAGGGCGATACTTGTTCAGTTCAGGCAACGCCAGACGCAGCCCGCTGACCAGTAACGCCACAACAACAACCAGAGTGGCGCCTGTTGCTAACAAAATCCCAGGCAGTCGCCTCACGCAGTTCTCCTTGCTTCCGCTGCCTGGCAACGGGAATACCTCGACTGTTCGTCCTCACCCTACCTCGGGGAGAGGTATGGGGCGAGGGCCAACGATCACATCATGACAACGTCAAACTGTTCCTGGCTGTACAAGGGTTCGATCTGCACCTTAACCTGTTTGCCAACAAAGATTTCCACTTCGGCCAGCGCATGTGATTCTTCGCCTTTCAGCGCTTCGCCAACCGCCGCAGAGGCGTATACCAGGAAACGATCGGAATCGTAAGCATGGTGTACGCGAACAATTTCACGCAAAATTTCGTAGCAGACGGTTTCCACCGTTTTCACGGTGCCGCGCCCATTACAGGTAGGACAATCATGACACAGCACATGTTCAATGCTTTCTCGCGTGCGTTTACGCGTCATTTCCACTAAGCCTAGCTGAGAGAAGCCGTTGATCGTGGTTTTTACCCGATCTTTACTCAACGCCTGCTCCAGCGAATGCAGTACCCGACGGCGATGTTCGTCATTGTTCATGTCGATGAAGTCAATGATGATAATACCGCCCAGGTTGCGCAGCCGCAGCTGACGGGCAATGGCCTGCGTCGCTTCGATATTGGTATTGAAAATGGTTTCGTCGAGATTACGGTGGCCGACAAAGGCGCCGGTGTTGATATCCACGGTGGTCATCGCCTCGGTCTGGTCGATGATCAGGTAACCGCCGGATTTCAGCTCCACCTTGCGCTCCAGCGCCCGCTGGACTTCGTTTTCGACATCGTACAGGTCGAAGATCGGTTGCTTGCCGGCGTACAACTCCAGCTTGTCGGTGATATCCGGAATGTATTCGCCGGTAAATTCCACCAGTTGATCGTGGGTCTGACGCGAATCAATGCGGATCCGGTCCAACGCCGCACCGGCGAAATCGCGCAGAATACGGTGCGCCAACGCCAGCTCGCCGTACAGTTTGTATTTGGTCTGATTGCGCTTTTTGCGCTCCATGACCTTGGTCCACAGGCGCTTGAGAAATGCGGCGTCCTGCGACAGCTCTTCTTCGCCGATGCCTTCTGCCGCCGTTCGGATGATAAAACCGCCCAGCTCGTCGCAGTAGGCGGCTACGGCCTTTTTCAACCGCTCGCGCTCGGCTTCGCTTTCAATGCGCTGCGAGACGCCAACGTGCGCCGCACCCGGCATGAACACCAGATAACGCGAAGGCAGGGTTATGTCGGTGGTCAGGCGCGCGCCTTTGGTACCAAGGGGATCTTTCACCACCTGCACCATCAGATCCTGCCCCTGGCGCACCAGTTCGGCGATATCGCGCACGTGGAAATTCTTCTGCTCATCACCGGCGACACATTCGGTGTGCGGCATGATATCGGAGGCGTGCAGGAAGGCGGCCTTGTCGAGGCCGATATCGACGAATGCCGCCTGCATACCCGGCAAGACGCGGCTTACGCGCCCTTTATAAATATTGCCGACGATGCCGCGTTTGGATTCGCGCTCGATGTGGATCTCTTGCAGGATGCCGCCATCAATATAGGCAACCCGCGTTTCAGACGGTGTGATATTAACCAGTAGCTCAGCTGTCATGCCTTCTCCTCAGAGCCGGTCGATAATGGCAGCGCCCATCAACCGGTTCTTACATCACGTAATGCGACAAAATGACTGAGCAGCTCATGTGTTTCGACCAGCGGCAGACCCATCACCGCGTGATAACTCCCGGTTATCGTTCTGACGAAACAACCACCCTTTCCTTGAATTCCATAGGCGCCCGCTTTATCCATCGGCTCGCCCGTTGCAATATAATCGCAGATATCCTGTTGTGACAGGTTGCGGAACGTCACGTCCGTGACCACCAGTTGGCACAAAACGTCCTGGCTATCGGCGATCGCCACTGCGGTCATCACCTGATGCTGCTTGCCCGAGAGCACCGCCAGCATTTCTGCCGCATGCGCTTCGTCGCGCGGTTTTTCCAACACCCGGCCGTTGAGCACCACAATGGTATCCGCGCCCAGCACCGGCCAGTTCTGCTGCGCCAGCGCCACGCCCGCTTTAGCCTTGTCCTGCGCCAGACGGCGCACGTAAGTTTCAGCGGCTTCCCCTTCCCGACGCTGCTCCTCGGTATCCGTCAGGATAACTTCAAACGGAACGCCCAGCAGGGTCAGTAATTCACGTCGACGCGGAGAGCCGGAGGCCAGATAAAGCGAAGTCATTGATATCCTCATTGTACGGCGAACTGACGGCGGATTTTGCGCATCAGCAAGAACAACCACGGCCACAGAATGCCGTTAACCACACTACTCCAGAACACCTCTGGGCGGAAAGAGACGTTGATCACTAAAAACTCGGCCCAGAACACCACAACGTCCATCGCCAGGGATAAAAGTACGACGATCAGCGCCTGTTGCCATAGCGCCATGTTGCGGAACAGCTGGAATTTGAACGCCACCAGATAGGCGATGATACCCAACGCCAGCGCGCGTACGCCCAGCGTGGAGCCGAGGATCAGATCCATGACCAACCCCAGCACAAAGCCGGTGCCGACGTTCACCCGGTGTGGCAGCGCCATCACCCAGTAAATCAGGATCAAAGCCAACCAGGACGGCCGGAACATATAGATTTGCTCCGGCCACGGCATGATTTGCAGCACCAGCGCCACCAAAAATGACAGCCAGATTACCCAGCGCCCGTTGCTGCGGTAGCGGTTCATTGCGTGGCTCCCGCAACCGGTGCCGCGGTCTGCGTCGCAGCGGCACCCGTTGCGGCGGCAGGCAGGGACGGTTGCGGGCCCATGGCATCGGCCGGCGGCAGTACCTGCGGCATCATCTGCATCAGGCGTTCATTGGCAACGCGGTGAACTTCGTCCGGTGGCAGCGGCATATCGCCATTGCGATCGGCGCCCCACAGCAGCAGCAGGTAGCGCAAGCGTTGCAGACCTGCGGTTGGCCGCGCCTGGATCACGGTATAAGCACGCTGGTTATCCACTTTAACCGAGGAGACCACCGCTACCGGATAACCTTCCGGGAAGCGGCCGCCCAGGCCAGAAGTGACCAGCACATCCCCCACGCGGATGTCGGTATTGTTCGGCAGGTGCTCGAGTTGCAAATCGTCGGCGCAACCGCTGCCTGCGGCAATCACCCGGATATCGTTGCGCAGCACCTGAATCGGCAGTGCGTGCGAGGCGTCGCAAATCAGCAGCACGCGGCTGGTGAACTTCGCCACCGCCACCACCTGGCCGACTACGCCTTTATCGCTGATCACCGGCTGGCCTTCATAAACGCCGTTGTCCGAACCTTTGTCTATCACGACCTGATCGCTATAAGGATCCGAACCGGTAGAGATCACCTGGGTGACCATTTTGTGTTCATCCTGGCGCAGTGGCGAGCCTAGCAGCTCACGCAAGCGGGCGTTTTCCTGCTTGAATTGGCCAAGAAGAAGAGTGTCGCTGCTTTTCAGCAGCAGTTCCTGCCGCAGAGCTCGGTTTTCCAGCTCCAGCTGTTGGCGGGTAGCCAGCGTTTCTGAAACGCCGTCCAAAACTTTACGTGGCCCATTGGCCAAAAAATAGAAAGGGCTGACGGCCGTGTCCATGTAGTTACGAATTTTCACGAACGTACCGAGACGGCTATCGGCAACGATCAGGCCAATGGCCGCAATCACCGCCAAAAAAAGTCGGAGTTGCAGGGAAGGTCCCCTGCTAAAAATCGGCTTCATAAATTATGCGAGTTCCTCGACAACAGAAAAAGGAACCGTACCTGATTTTCGCTTTGCGCTGTCATCCGATACGGTTCCTCTTTCCTGGGGCTGACTATTCTTCGCTGAACAAATCGCCGCCATGCATGTCGATCATTTCCAACGCCTTGCCACCGCCGCGGGCTACGCAGGTCAGCGGATCTTCTGCCACGACTACCGGGATACCGGTTTCTTCCATCAGCAGGCGATCCAGGTTGCGCAGCAGTGCGCCACCGCCGGTCAACACCATACCGCGTTCGGAAATGTCGGAGGCCAGCTCCGGCGGACACTGTTCAAGCGCCACCATCACCGCACTGACGATGCCGGTCAACGGCTCCTGCAGCGCTTCGAGGATTTCATTGGAGTTCAGGGTAAAGCCGCGTGGCACGCCCTCAGCCAGGTTACGGCCGCGAACTTCAATTTCATGCACTTCATCGCCCGGATAAGCTGAGCCGATGCCGTGCTTGATACGCTCGGCAGTCGCTTCACCAATCAGCGAGCCATAGTTACGGCGCACATAATTAATGATGGCTTCGTCGAAGCGATCGCCGCCGATACGTACGGAAGACGAGTACACCACACCGTTCAGTGAGATCACCGCAACTTCAGTGGTACCGCCACCGATATCAACCACCATGGAACCGGTCGCTTCAGAAACCGGCAAGCCGGCACCGATCGCCGCAGCCATCGGTTCTTCAATCAGAAACACCTCACGCGCACCGGCCCCTTGGGCGGATTCGCGAATGGCGCGGCGTTCAACCTGAGTTGCGCCAACCGGTACGCACACCAACACACGCGGGCTTGGCCGCATGAAGCTGTTGCTGTGAACCTGTTTGATAAAGTGCTGCAGCATTTTTTCGGTCACGAAGAAGTCGGCGATTACGCCGTCTTTCATCGGGCGAATAGCCGCGATATTGCCGGGCGTACGGCCCAGCATCTGTTTTGCCGCATGACCCACGGCCGCAACGCTCTTGGGTGAACCGGCACGATCCTGGCGAATGGCAACCACCGACGGTTCGTTCAGTACAATGCCTTGCCCTTTAACATAAATCAGGGTATTGGCGGTACCCAAGTCGATGGACAAGTCATTGGAAAACATGCCACGAAATTTCTTAAACATAACTAAAGGATAATCCTGCAAGCTGGGGGCGGAAAATAAAATCCGCCTACTTTACCAACCACACGAAGCAGCGACAAGGCGCAAAAACGTTCTACTTCGGTGAAAAATAGTCTGTATTGTTTCTGCTCGAATGCACGGAAATTGGATGAGGCCTGAATTCCCTGAACAAAGGCTCAGTTTACCACCCTGTCAGCGCACAAAACGGCGTAACACAGCTCATAAAATCTAACATATTCCCTGATTGACGCGGGTGGTAAGCACCTACCAACGTACAACAGAAAAGGACTGACAAGAGCCTATATCAAATAGGCGTTCTTGTCGCAGGCAGTTTGGGGATAATCCCAAAATGACAGATAAGATAGCCCGGATGAATTGGCGCTCATTCTACGTCAATTTTTGCCAGGCATTCAGGTTAAACGCGATAACGACGCGAATATTTTTTGCGCCCCACGTCTATCGGCTCCGGCGGCGCAAAAAAGTCACCTTGCCCGCCAAGGATCCCACGTTCTTTCAGCGTCTGCCATTCGTTGTTCGTCCGCACGCTGGCGGCAAACACCTTGGCACGGGTGCCTTCGCAGGCACCGGTCAGGCTCTGAACGAACAGCTGATTTTCATCACGCTTATCAATTCCCCTCACTAAACCCGGGTGAAGTTTGACGATCTCTACCGCTAAGGACTTGATATAAGAGGCACTGACCACGGTTAGCCCCGCCTGAGAAACGGCAAGACGACACCCCAATCCTGAAAGCAATCTCAGCACCGGTCGCAAACGGTCGATATGTTGACACACGTCTGCCTCTGCAAGTTCAATCAGAATTCGTCGACGGTGGTTTTTTTCACACTGTAGCAGGGTATCGCGCAGCCAGCGCTGGAAACTGCGCTGCAATAATGAATCGACACAAAGCGTAAATGCCAGCGTCTCTTCCGGCCACAGCGCCAACAAGGGAAGAATGCGGCTGATATGCTGACGATCGTAACTTTCGGCCAGCCCCAACTGCTGCACCAGCGGCATATATTCCGAGGGTAGCAGCTCTTGGGTTCCATCATAAATCCGGCTCATGATCTCGCGGTGATGAACGTCCCCTTCCACCGTTACCGCCGGTTTCTGATACAGGCGTGGGCCGCCTCGTACCAATACCTGTTCCAGCAGGGTGCGCCATTTAACACTGCCGCGCCCTTTTTCAGGCACCTGGCTGTCGTAAACGTACCAGCCGTTTTCCCCTTGCAACGTGGCGTGACGCGTTGCCTGTTCCGCGTAATCAATCACCTGCTCCGGGGTTTGCCCACTGCGATACGCCACTATGCCGATATGCAAGAACGTTTCGCGATCGATAAGCGCCGTTGAAGGCAGTGCATCAATGGCATTCACCAACTGTGCGGCAATGCCGTCCGCCTCTTTCAACGTGCGGTGCGGCAACAGCACGGTGAAATCACTGTGGAAATAGCGCGCCAACAGCGCCGCCGGATAGCGCATCACGAAGGTCGACAGCAGATTGACCAGCGAGTACATCAGTTCCTGCACCGCCGAGTTGCCGTGGGTTTCCCGCAGCGTATCGAAATCGGGTAACCGCACCATCATGACAATGCCGTGCGAGCCTTCCTCCTCCAATTGAGTGGCCAGTTGGTTATCAAAAAACAATCGGTTGTTCAGCCCGGTTTTTGCGTCCTGTGCGGCAAAGGCGCGGATCAGCGTATCGACCCGGCTGCGCGCTTCACGCGCTTCCGCCAAATCCGCCAGCAGGCGATCAAGCGCACCGCTGACGTTGGCCGGCCATTCGCGCACATCGCCCTGCATCACGTTTTCTCGTTCACCGTTAAGAATGCGGCGCGCACGGCGCTCCAGCCGATCTTCTCCCTCGGCCTGCTCACGCAGCCAGCGCAGGCTGAACAACAAAATCACCACCATCGCGACGATCGACAGCGTGACAGCCCCGGTGGATTGCAGCGAGCGCACATCGCTGACGAATGGATCGATATAGGTAATGTGGAGCGAACTGCCCGGGTGCTGCAGCAACGGCCGGGAAACCTGCCGGCAGCCGTTCAGCAAATCCCAGGGCAACTTCAAAGCCGGCAGTTTATAAGTGAAGAGATTGGTGCGGCCGCTATCGACGCTGACGGCCACGATGCCAAGCGGGCGCATCACCAGCGGCAACCATTGTTGCTGTTCATCGGGGGAACCATGCAGCATTGACTGATCGAGCGACGTCACCAGCGAATCGAAGCGGCGCTCCAGACGATCCTGTGTCACGTAGAAGAAACTGTATGAACACCCCATCAGCATCAAAAACATCGCCAGAGCAACAAGCAGGGTGATCAGCGCAGACAGTTTAGTGGTAAATCGCATCCCTGTGCCTTGTCCGTTATGGTTACGTGAATTTTCACCTTTGGAGGTATAAAGGCCCCGAATCCGCTCAAATGAATGCAACTCAATACCTTGATTTCTTAATTAATAACTGACTTTTCACTGCACTCGGTCCGTCAACATCAGGCAGTAAATCGTGCTGCTCAACCTATCAAGCCTGGCCTGCGAAGAAAACCTTAAAACGTCATTTTTTGCCCTTTATCAGGGCATAAGTGCCTTAGTAAGCATATAGTCAAATAAATCTGATTCAGCCATATATGGCAAAAGTGATAACGAGAGGAAGAGTGACATGCGTGCACTGTTATTGGAACAACAAGACGAGCAAACTTTGGCGCACATCAAAGAGATCAGCAGCGATCAACTGCCCGATGGCGATGTGACGATCGACGTCAACTGGTCCAGCCTTAACTATAAAGATGCGCTCGCGATCACCGGCAAAGGCAAGATCATCCGCCAATTTCCTATGGTGCCGGGCATCGACTTCGCCGGTACGGTGCGTGACAGCCGAGACCCGCGCTTTAAAGAGGGCCAGAGCGTGGTGCTCACCGGCTGGGGCGTCGGCGAGAATCACTGGGGTGGCCTGGCAGAACAGGCCCGGGTATCCGGCGAATGGTTGGTGCCGCTGCCGCACGGGTTGGATGAACGCAAGGCGATGATCCTCGGCACCGCCGGCTTTACCGCCATGCTATGCGTGATGGCGCTGGAAGAAGGCGGCGTACGGCCGGATGACGGCGACATTCTGGTGACCGGCGCCAGCGGTGGCGTTGGCAGCGCGGCGATCGCCATTCTGACGGCCCTGGGCTATCACGTCACCGCGATCAGTGGCCGCGAAAGCAACGTCGACTACCTGAAAGCGCTGGGCGCCAAAGAGGTGCTGTCGCGTAGCGGCTACCTGGAAGCGCCACGTCCGCTGGAGAAACAACTGTGGGCCGGTGCGATAGATACCGTCGGCGACACCCTGTTGGCACGGGTGCTGGCGCAGATGAACTATAACGGCGTCGTCGCCGCTTGCGGGTTGGCTGGTGGTTACCACCTGCCAACCACGGTGATGCCGTTCATTCTGCGCAACGTACGCCTGCAGGGTGTGGACTCGGTACACGCCCCGCTGCACCGCCGCCAAACTGCCTGGGAACGCCTGGCCGGTATCCTGCCGGACAGCTTCTACCAGCAGGCCACGCAGGAAATTACGCTGGAACAGGCGCCGGCCACCGCCGCAGCGCTGCTGGATAACCAAGTCACCGGCCGCACGCTGGTGAAGATCCGCTAAATCTGTCCGCCCCCCGGCAACGGGGGGAAACCCGCCCTGCGAAATTTCATATTTTCCTGCCGCCTCTCGCATAAGCCCTGCTTTCACGCCATGCTTACCTTTATATACCCCAGCGTATTGCAGGGGCGCGGCATACTGCGCCCGCGTTCATCGGGGCGAATAGACTCGTCCCTACAGTCAGTCTGACCGGAGCAGGTTTGAACGCCCAATTTTGCAAGGCGACGGGTAAAAATGCGGAGAAAAACACCATGAGCAAATCCCCAAAATTGACCGAGGCCGACGTCACGCCCGAGACTGTGTTTTATCAGCGGCGCAAAGTGCTGCAGGCGTTAGGTATCACCGCCGCGTCGTTGGCGCTGCCGCTTAATGCGCAGGCCGATGTGCTGTCATGGTTCAAAGGTAACGATCGGCCCAAAGCTCCGGCAGGCAAGCCGTTGGCGTTCAGCAAGCCGCCCGCCTGGCAGGCGAAACTGGCCATGACGCCCGAAGACAAGGTTTCCGGTTACAACAATTTCTACGAATTCGGTCTCGATAAGGCCGATCCCGCCGCCAATGCCGGCGGACTGAAAACCGAAGGCTGGAAAGTGCGCATCGACGGTGAAGTCGGTAAACCGATCACGCTGGATATCGATGATTTAATCAAACGCTTCCCACTGGAACAGCGCATCTACCGCATGCGCTGCGTGGAGGCCTGGTCGATGGTAGTTCCCTGGATTGGCTTTGAGCTGGGTAAACTCATCAAACTGGCAGAGCCGAACAGCAATGCGCGCTATGTCGCCTTCCAGACGCTGTACGATCCGGAACAGATGCCGGGCCAGAAGGATCGTTTTATCGGCGGCGGCCTGAAGTACCCGTATGTCGAAGGGCTGCGTCTCGATGAGGCCATGAACCCGCTGGCGCTGCTGACCGTTGGCGTGTACGGCAAAACGCTGCCGCCGCAAAATGGCGCGCCGCTGCGGCTGATCACCCCATGGAAATACGGCTTTAAAGGCATTAAATCGATTGTCCATATTCGCCTGGTGCGCGATCAACCGCCGACGACCTGGAATGAGTCCGCACCCAATGAATACGGTTTCTACGCTAACGTGAACCCGCACGTCGATCATCCGCGCTGGTCGCAGGCGACCGAGCGTTTTATCGGCTCCGGCGGCATTCTGGATGTCAAACGTCAGCCGACGCTGCTGTTCAACGGCTATGCCGATCAGGTTGCGTCGCTGTATCGCGGGATGGATCTGCGGGAGAATTTCTAAGTGCGTTTAACGCCGACTCACATCAAAGGGATCAAGGTCGCTATTTATCTGGCGGCATTCCTGCCTTTTCTCTGGCTGGTGCTGGCGGTGGATCAGGGCTGGTTCAGCGCCGATCCGGCCAAGGATATTCAGCATTTTACCGGCAGGATGACGCTGAAACTGCTGTTGTCGACCCTGATGATTGCCCCGCTGGCGCGCTATGCCCGCCAACCGCTGCTGATCCGCTGTCGCCGCCTGGTGGGGTTGTGGTGTTTTGCCTGGGGCACGCTGCATCTGATAAGCTATTCGACGCTTGAGTTGGGGCTGAGCAATATCGGTCTTCTGGGGCGCGAACTGGTGACTCGCCCTTATCTGACACTCGGCATTATCAGCTGGCTGATTCTGCTGGCGCTAGCCGCCACCTCTACGCTGTGGGCCATGCGCAAACTGGGTGCCAAATGGCAGACATTGCATAACTTCGTCTATCTGGCGGCGATACTGGCACCGATTCACTACCTGTGGTCGGTAAAAACCTTTTCGCCGCAGCCTTTCATTTACGCTCTGTTGGCTATACTGCTGCTGGCGCTGCGATACAAGAAATTCCGCAATTGGTGGCGTTAAAGGGCGGAACTTTTCTGTGTTCTATCCCTCATAATGCGATAACGCCATCGTCAGTTTGCTGATTTAGGGTTGAATATCTTCGCTGATAAGACCAGTATTTAGCTGCGAATTGCTACGATATCGTTATAATGCCCGGCCTTGCTCCTGTTCACAGGGTGAATTTCCCCCTTAACAGGTGACAAATCGGTGACATCGGGTTATTTTCTACGATGATGGTTTTATTGCCGGAGATACCAGCACAATGGCAGACAAGTCTCACATTTTGCTTCTGAACGGCCCCAATCTGAATCTGCTGGGGACGCGTGAGCCGGAGAAGTACGGCAGCACGACGCTGACAGAGATAGTTAACGGATTGGAAAACCAGGCATCCGCGCTGGATATCACCCTGAGCCATCTGCAATCCAACGCCGAGTATCAGCTTATCGATCGCATACATCAGGCACGCGGCAACACAGATTTTATTCTGATCAACCCTGCCGCGTTCACGCATACCAGCGTGGCGCTGCGTGATGCATTGCTGGCGGTGCAGATCCCGTTTATCGAGATCCACCTCTCCAATGTGCACGCCCGCGAGCCTTTCCGCCATCATTCCTACCTCTCCGATGTTGCGGTAGGCGTGATTTGCGGCCTCGGCGCAGATGGCTACACATTTGCTTTACAGGCAGCGGTTAACCGTCTGTCAAAAACCCACTAATTGCTACGCAAAAAGAGTACGGAATCACACTCATGGATATTCGTAAAATCAAGAAACTGATCGAACTGGTTGAAGAATCAGGCATTTCTGAACTGGAAATCTCTGAAGGCGAAGAGTCGGTTCGCATCAGCCGTGCCGCTCCGGTGCAGGCTTACCCAATGATGCCACAGGCCTATGCCATGCAGCCTCAGCAGCAGCCAGCTTTGGCTAACGCCGTTGCCAGCGCGCCTGCTGCAGAAACCCCTGCGGCACCGGCGGCCATGAGTGGCCACATCGTCCGTTCCCCAATGGTAGGCACTTTCTACCGCACGCCAAGCCCGGATGCGAAAGCCTTCATCGAAGTCGGCCAGAAAGTAAACGCCGGCGACACTCTGTGCATCGTTGAAGCCATGAAAATGATGAACCAGATCGAAGCGGACAAATCCGGCGTTGTTAAAGCTATTCTGGTAGAAAACGGCCAACCGGTTGAATTTGACGAGCCACTGGTCGTCATCGAATAACGAGGCGAACATGCTTGATAAAATTGTTATCGCCAACCGCGGCGAGATCGCGCTTCGTATCCTGCGTGCTTGTAAAGAGCTGGGCATCAAAACCGTTGCCGTGCACTCCACAGCCGATCGCGATCTGAAACACGTACTGCTGGCTGACGAGACCGTCTGTATTGGTCCTGCGCCCTCGGTAAAAAGCTATTTGAACATCCCGGCCATCATCTCTGCGGCGGAAATCACCGGCGCAGTGGCGATCCACCCGGGCTACGGCTTCTTGTCTGAAAACGCCGATTTCGCCGAGCAGATCGAACGTTCCGGCTTTATCTTCATCGGCCCGAAAGCCGAAACCATCCGCCTGATGGGCGACAAGGTTTCTGCGATCAACGCCATGAAGAAAGCCGGCGTGCCTTGCGTTCCTGGCTCCGATGGCCCGCTGACCGATGACATGGACAAAAACCGTGCCTTCGCCAAGCGCATCGGCTACCCGGTGATCATCAAGGCGTCCGGCGGCGGCGGCGGCCGTGGCATGCGCGTAGTGCGCAGCGACAAAGATCTCGAGCAATCCATTGCCATGACCAAAGCTGAAGCCAAAGCGGCATTCAACAATGACATGGTTTACATGGAGAAATACCTGGAAAACCCACGTCATATCGAAATTCAGATTTTGGCGGACGGCCAGGGTAACGCCATCTATCTGGCCGAGCGCGACTGCTCCATGCAGCGTCGCCACCAGAAAGTGGTTGAAGAAGCACCAGCACCGGGCATCACCAGCGAAATGCGCCGTTACATCGGCGAGCGCTGCTCGAAGGCCTGTGTGGAAATCGGTTATCGCGGTGCAGGTACCTTCGAGTTCCTGTATGAAAACGGCGAGTTCTATTTCATCGAAATGAACACCCGTATTCAGGTTGAACACCCGGTGACCGAAATGATCACCGGCGTGGATCTGATCAAAGAGCAGCTGCGCATCGCTGCCGGTCAACCGCTGTCGATCAAACAGGACGAAGTGAAGGTTCACGGCCACGCGGTGGAATGCCGTATCAATGCCGAAGACGCGAACACCTTCCTGCCGAGCCCGGGCAAGATCACCCGTTTCCATGCGCCAGGCGGTTTCGGCGTGCGTTGGGAATCTCATATTTACGCCGGTTATACCGTACCGCCGTACTATGATTCCATGATCGGCAAACTGATCACTTACGGTGAAAACCGTGACGTGGCCATTGCCCGCATGAAGAACGCCCTGGCTGAGCTGATCATCGATGGCATCAAAACCAACGTTGAACTGCAGCAAAAGATCATGAGCGACGAAAACTTCCAGCACGGTGGCACCAACATCCACTACCTGGAGAAAAAGCTGGGTCTGCAGGAAACCTAAGGCAGGCTACTCGCATTGCCTGACAGAAGGCCGGTTAATCACCGGCCTTTTTCTTTTTCGTTTCAGGCCAGTAACGGCTTGGCAAAACGCCCACATGCCGTAAAATTCCCTACCTTTGATACATCCCTCACCCTAGACCTGTGGGAGACACTGATGGACAAACGCTTTATTCAGGCACACCGCGAAGCGCGCTGGGCGCTGTGGCTGACGCTGCTCTACCTGCTGGCCTGGTCGCTGGCGGCCTATCTGCCGGACAGCGATGCCGGCATCACCGGCCTGCCGCACTGGTTCGAAATGGCGTGCCTGCTGGTACCGCTGCTGTTTATCGGCCTGTGCTGGCTGATGGTACGCGGCGTGTTCCGCGATATTTCGCTGGAGGATGGCGATGCAAACTGAAGTGATCCTGCCGTTGATCGCCTATCTGCTGCTGGTGTTCGGGCTGTCGGTATATGCTTACAGCCGGCGTCAGAGCGGCAACTTCCTCAGCGAATATTTCCTCGGTAACCGGTCAATGGGCGGCTTTGTGCTGGCCATGACGTTGACCGCCACCTATATCAGCGCCAGTTCGTTTATCGGTGGCCCCGGCGCCGCCTATAAATACGGCCTGGGCTGGGTGCTGCTGGCAATGATCCAGTTGCCTGCGGTGTGGCTGTCGCTCGGCGTACTGGGCAAAAAGTTCGCCATTCTGGCGCGCCGCTATAACGCCATCACCCTGAACGACATGCTGTACGGCCGCTATCAAAGCCGCCTGTTGGTATGGTTGGCCAGTCTTAGCCTGCTGGTGGCTTTCCTGGGCGCCATGACGGTGCAATTTATCGGTGGCGCGCGCCTGCTGGAAACCGCTGCCGGTATACCCTACGACACCGGCCTGCTGATTTTCGGCATCAGCATCGCGCTGTATACCGCCTTTGGCGGCTTCCGTGCCAGCGTGCTCAATGACGCCATGCAAGGGCTGGTGATGCTTCTTGGCACCGTGCTGCTGCTGGTTGCGGTGATCCACGCCGCCGGCGGCCTGCACAGCGCGGTGGACAAACTGCAACAGATCGACCCGGCGCTGGTATCACCGGAGGGCGGCGAGCAGATCCTCAGCCTGCCCTTTATGGCATCGTTCTGGATCCTGGTGTGCTTCGGCGTGATTGGCCTGCCGCATACCGCGGTGCGCTGCATCTCATACAAAGACAGCAAAGCGGTGCATCGCGGCATTATCCTCGGCACCATGGTGGTGGCGGTGCTGATGTTCGGCATGCATCTGGCCGGCGCGCTGGGCCGCGCGGTGTTGCCGGATCTGAAGATCCCCGATCAGGTGATCCCGACGCTGATGATCACCGTGCTGCCGCCGTACGCCGCCGGCATTTTCCTGGCCGCACCGATGGCGGCAATCATGTCGACGATTAACGCCCAACTGCTGCAATCTTCCGCCACTATCGTCAAAGATCTCTATCTTGGCGTGCGTCCGCAGCAAATGCAGAACGAAAGGTTGATCAAGCGTTTCTCCAGCCTGACCACGTTGATCCTTGGCCTGCTGGTGCTGCTGGCGGCCTGGCGACCACCGGAAATGATCATCTGGCTGAACCTGCTGGCGTTTGGTGGCCTGGAAGCGGTCTTCCTGTGGCCGCTGGTGCTTGGCCTGTACTGGGAACGCGCCAACGCGCAGGGAGCGCTTAGCTCAATGGTGACGGGTGCGGTATGCTATACGCTATTGGCCAGCTTCAAGCTGCAGTTGGCGGGGTTGCACCCCATCGTGCCTTCGTTGTTACTCAGCCTGCTGGCGTTTTATATCGGTAACGTCGTCGGCGAAAAGCGTCGGGTGACGTCATCATTACCCTCTTAAAGAGAATTGCTATGCCTTGGATCCAACTAAAACTGAACACCACCGGCAGCCAGGCGGAAGACCTGAGCGACGCGCTGGTTGAAAGCGGCGCGGTATCGGTGACCTTCCAGGACACCCACGACAACCCAGTGTTCGAGCCGCTGCCGGGTGAAACCCTGCTGTGGGGCGATACCGATGTGATCGGGCTGTACGACGCTGAAACCGACATGGCTGAAGTGGTGGCGATACTGGAGCAACACCCATTGCTGGGCGCCGGCTTCCGCCACAAGATAGAACAGCTGGAAGACAAGGACTGGGAACGCGAGTGGATGGATAACTTCCACCCGATGCGCTTTGGCGAGCGCCTGTGGATCTGCCCGAGCTGGCGCGACGTGCCCGATCCGGACGCGGTCAACGTGATGCTCGACCCGGGCCTGGCATTTGGTACCGGCACTCACCCAACTACTGCGCTGTGCCTGCAGTGGCTGGACAGCCTCGATCTGACCGGAAAAACCATTATCGACTTCGGTTGCGGTTCCGGCATTCTGGCGATTGCCGCGCTGAAGCTCGGTGCAGCACGCGCTATCGGCATCGATATCGATCCCCAAGCCATTCAGGCCAGCCGCGACAATGCGCAGCGTAACGGCGTTTCAGAGCGTCTGGAGCTGTATCTGCCGAAAGACCAACCGACCGACCTGCTGGCAGACGTCGTGGTCGCCAACATCCTGGCCGGCCCGTTGCGCGAGCTGGCGCCGCTGATCGGCTGCCTGCCGAAGTCCGGAGGCTATCTGGGCCTGTCCGGCGTGCTGGCCACCCAGGCGGCAAGCGTAGCGGAAGCCTATGAAGACAAATTCACGCTCGATCCGGTCGCAGAGCGCGAAGAATGGTGCCGCATCACCGGCCAGCGTAACTAATCACACCGCCCTTTCATGCAAAAATCCATCGGAAGCTCCCCCCTTCCGGTGGATTTTTTATTTCCCTCAAGCCTGACTGATTTATACATACAGTTAGTAGGTGTATTCTCTCTCCCTAGCGCCAACGCCCCCTGAGGTGACGGCGACAATTCAGGCAAATCTCATACTGTCGTTTTTAAAGGGAGTTAACATGAAAGGTCATTTATTGATTGCCGCGCTTTTAGCCGGCAGCTTTTCGGTCACTGCGGCTGAACAGACGCATTGGAGCTATGATGGCCAGGAAGATCCGGCGCATTGGGGCAAACTTTCCCCAGATTTTTCGCTGTGTGAAACCGGTAAGAATCAGTCGCCGATCAATATCAAGGGCGCCCTGGAAACCCACCACGCCCAATTGCAGTTGGCATTCCAGCCAGGCAAGCAGCAGATCGTCAACAACGGCCACACCGTGCAGGTCAACGTCAGCGGCGGCAATACATTGGTACTGGATAGCAGCACCTTCACGCTGCAGCAGTTCCACTTCCATGCCCCGAGCGAAAACGAAATTGACGGCAAACAGTTCCCGCTGGAAGCCCACTTTGTTTATAAAGGCAAAGACGGTGAACTGGCGGTGCTGGCGTTGATGTTCCAACAAGGCAAGGCAAACGCGCAACTGGCGAAGGCCTGGCAACAGATACCGACCACCGTCAATCAAGCCGCCGTGCTGAGCGCTCCGCTGGATATCCAGGCCCTGTTGCCGAAGCAGTTTAACTTCTATCGCTTCAGCGGTTCGCTGACCACCCCACCCTGCTCCGAAGGCGTTAGCTGGATGGTGCTGGGTAAACCCGTTAGCGCGTCGGCCGAACAGATTGCTCAATTCAAGAACGCAGTCCGGCATGCGAACAACCGCCCGATACAGCCGCTGAATGGCCGGGTCATCATCGACTGAGGTCATCCACAGGGTTTCACCGCCGGTTTTGCCCCCCGGCGGCGAACAAACACCTGTTTAGCCGATCCCCGCGCAAGGCGGTTAAGCGTAATTCAGCCTATTCTCAACGGAATACCCTGATAAACACCGTATATTGCTACCGTTCTCCAGTGGAATCCGCGCTGATTGCAGATAAAATTCTGTTGTGTCGGGAATATTTTATTGCGCTAAAAACAATCAATTAAAGTCAACTCATTGTTAAATATATACAATATTTTTATAAAACCTGACGCAGCCCCTTTTCTCTGCCCGATAACGGCGAATTGGTCAAAGTTTGGCCTTTCATCTCAACGCAAAAATGCGTAATATACGCGCCCTTGCGGACACAGTATGGTTACTCTTTGTCTATGCGCATTGGACACCACCAGCTTACAAATTGCTTGATTGCGGCCCCTATGGCCGGCATTACAGATCGCCCGTTTAGAACCCTATGTCATGCAATGGGTGCTGGGATGGCTGTATCCGAAATGCTCTCCTCCAATCCGGAGGTATGGCGGACGGATAAGTCGCGTCTGCGTATGGTACATAGCGATGAACCAGGGATCCGTTCCGTGCAGATTGCCGGATGCGATCCCGATGATATGGCTGCCGCGGCGCGGATTAACGTGGCCGGCGGCGCACAGATCATCGACATCAATATGGGATGCCCGGCCAAAAAAGTGAACCGGAAGCTTGCAGGGTCTGCGTTGCTGCAGTACCCGGATCTGGTTAAACAGATCCTCCATGCGGTCGTTAACGCAGTGGATGTGCCGGTAACACTTAAGATTCGCACCGGCTGGGCACCAGAACACCGTAACTGTGTAGAGATTGCCCAACTGGCCGAAGATTGTGGTATACAGGCCCTGACTATTCATGGCCGAACCCGTGCCTGCCTGTTCAACGGCAACGCGGAGTACGACAGCATTCGGGCAGTTAAGCAGAGTGTTTCCATTCCGATTATCGCGAATGGAGACATTACTGACCCGCATAAAGCCAGAGCAGTGCTCGACTACACCGGGGCCGATGCCCTGATGATAGGCCGCGCTGCTCAGGGGAGACCCTGGATCTTCCGGGAAATCCAGCATTATCTGGACACTGGGGAGTTGCTGCCACCTTTGCCGCTTGGCGAGGTTAAGCGCTTGTTGATAGGGCATATTCGGGAATTGCACGGCTTTTATGGCCAAGGCAAGGGATTCCGGATTGCTCGTAAGCACGTGTCCTGGTATCTACAGGAACACGCCCCGAATGACCAGTTTCGGCGCACATTCAACGCCATAGAGGATGCCAGCGAACAGCTGGAGGCGTTGGAGGCATATTTCGAAAATCTTGCGTAACAAAAAAGAGCTGACAGAACTATGTTCGAACAACGCGTAAATTCTGACGTACTGACCGTTTCTACCGTGAACTCACAGGATCAAGTGACTCAAAAGCCTCTGCGTGACTCGGTTAAACAAGCACTGAAGAACTATTTTGCTCAACTGAATGGTCAGGACGTTAATGACTTGTATGAGCTGGTTTTGGCTGAAGTTGAACAGCCACTGTTGGACATGGTGATGCAATACACCCGTGGCAACCAAACCCGTGCTGCTCTGATGATGGGCATCAACCGCGGTACGCTGCGTAAGAAATTGAAAAAATACGGCATGAACTGATACTAGTCAGTCAGGTTGTTGAAAAAAGGCGCTTTATCTCATTCGATAAGCGCCTTTTTCTTTGTCTTTACACCGCATCAGCCCCAGCGTAATGCGAATGAGAATATTCGTATGCCCCTCTTCCTTCGTAACCCGTATTGTGTGATACAATACGCATTCCTGGAGCCGCCTTCGCTGGCCTACAGCCATCCTTCCGAAGCCTGATAGCAGCGCGAACCGCCCCTTCGAGTGTAAAGATTTAGTCAATTATGGAATCTGGCTAAACCATAATGATGTCTGGGTGTCTTAGTAGTCGTATCGCAATCGAGTGGATCCTTTATGCGTTACAGATTACTGCCCCCTACTGCATAAATGAGTTGATATGAAGCGTCCACAAGAATTCCGTTCGGCCCTGCTGCACCCGCGCTACTGGTTTACCTGGTTCGGCCTGGCCATTTTGTTCCTGCTGGTTCAACTGCCTTACCCGTTGCTGCACAAGCTCGGCGTATGGATGGGCCGCACCTCGATGCGTTTCCTGAAACGTCGCGTTGCCATTACCCGCCGTAACCTGGAGCTGTGTTTCCCGGATATGGACGAGGCGCAACGTGAGCGCAAAGTGATCGGCAATTTCGAATCCCTTGGCATGGGCCTGCTGGAAACCGGTATGGCCTGGTTCTGGTCAGATAAGCGTGTCAAACGCTGGTTCAACGTCTCCGGCATCAATCACCTGAAAATGGCGCAGCAGAATGAACGCGGCGTACTGGTGATTGGCGTGCACTTTATGTCGCTGGAACTGGGCGGCCGTGCTATGGGGCTGTGCCAGCCCATGATGGCGATGTACCGCCCGCACAACAATAAAGCGATGGAATGGGCACAGACCAAAGGCCGCATGCGCTCCAACAAGGCCATGCTCGATCGCAAAGACCTGCGCGGCATGGTGCATGCACTGAAGCGCGGTGAAGCCGTGTGGTTCGCTCCGGATCAAGACTATGGCCCACGTGGCAGCGTATTCGCGCCGTTATTCGCCGTCGATCAGGCCGCCACCACCAGCGGCACCTTTATGCTGGCGCGTATGGCCAAGCCGGCACTGGTTCCGGTGGTATTGATCCGCCGCGAGAAAGGCCGCGGCTATGACCTGTTGATCCAGCCTGCGCTGGAAGATTACCCGATAGGCGATGAACTTGCGGCGGCGGCCTATATGAACAAAGTGGTCGAGAAAGAGATCATGCGGGCGCCGGAGCAATACATGTGGCTGCATCGCCGCTTCAAAACCCGACCGATCGGCGCTCCCTCGCTGTACTGAGCCCAGATTCTGTTTCCCAGCCCGGCCAAAACGCCGGGCTTTTTTGTGCGTTGCGTTTAAAAAACCTGCTGCCGGTCCTTAGGCTTTGCTGTAACCTCTTTTTTTACCCGCACAGGAAAAGGAAACGATGAAAACTCACGTCCGCATTGCTCTGGTCGGTGACTACAAACCCCAGGCCGTATCTCACCAGGCTATCCCCGTCGCTCTCCAGCTCACCGCCGCACACCTTAACGTCGATATTCAATCCCACTGGCTGCCTACAGAAACCCTCACCGACACCTCGGTATTGCAGGATTATGATGCTATCTGGGTAGTACCCGGCAGCCCGTACAACCATGACGATGGCGTCTTTATGACCATTCGCCATGCACGCGAACAGAATATCCCCTTCCTCGGCTCCTGCGCTGGCTTCCAGTATGCGGTTGTGGAATACGCTCGTAACGTTATGGGCTGGCACGATGCCGGACATGCGGAAACCGACACCGGCGGCCGGTTGGTTATCGCTCCGTTGAGCTGTTCGCTGGTGGAAAAAAGCGGGGACATTATTTTACAGCCAGACACGCTGATCGCCCGCGCTTACGGCAAGCTGGAAACGCATGAAGGTTACCACTGCAATTTCGGCGTTAACCCGGATTTCGTTGCCGATCTGCAGCAACACCCGCTGATTATCAGTAGCCATGACCACGCAGGTGACGTGCGCTCGATAGAGCTGCCGGGGCACCGTTTTTACGCCGCTACGCTATTCCAGTCCGAACGTGCCGCGTTGCGCGATGAGCTGTCGCCGCTGGTGGTCGAGCTGATCAAGACCGCAGCACAAGTCTGAAACCCTCTAGCCCTCAGAAAATGAGGGCTACTATATAGCCCAACGCGTTGCCGCGAGAAAAGGCACTCACCAATAATTAAATGGTTAATCACCCCCGCTAATATCATTTCCATCTTATTAAAGTTAACTAAAACCTGTCTGATAACGGATTATTCATCTCAACTTAATTTTACCGTCATATAAAAGATCATTAATAGCGCCCCGCCGCCCCCCCTGTTTATCATTGCCTTCATAAGAATATTGTATAAATAATTCTTTATTATTTTTTAAGTTCAACACGTTGCGATCTGCCGAAGGTACCCCGGGAGGATAATCACAAGGAGAAACTCGCTGTATAAGTCTAACATCAACATAAAAACACAAAGAAAAAATCAAATATAAACAAATGGATACAAAAAACAAATAAGAGTTAGCTACCATCGTAATAATGATCATTAAAATATATTCGACCTGACGAACGGATTTCAAAAAAATGAAAATGAAATAATTGTATTTAAAATAAAAACATTTCACATTATTACATGTAACAATTAAAAAAAATTAATGTAAACCCAGGCCAATTCAATTTTCACCTTTTATAATATTCGGGTACTTAACGACTGCTAACTCTATTTAAGTCGATTAATTCCTAATTTATGGAGGTGGTTCCGTGTCCGCTTATTCTCTGACAACCGTGCAACAGGCTGTGTGGCTCGACCAATCTTTGAATCCCGAGATCCCATTGTATAACGTAGGGTGTTTATGGCATGTGGAACGGGAAATCTCACTCCCGTTGTTTAAAGAGGCTATCCGCCAAATCCAGCAACAACACGATGCGCTGCAAACCACCCTGAAAGAAGCACCTCAAGGCGTCATTCAGGAGCCGCTGTTCAAAAAACAAATTGAATTACATTACCATGATTTCTCAAAGGAAAATGATGCATTCAACCAGGCGAAAACACATTTGCGAAGCAAATTTATTCAGCCTTATCAGCTCTACGAAGATTTGCTTTGGCGCTGTCATGTCGCCAGAGTGAACGACACCACGACGCTGTGGTTGCTGGCGTCCCATCATCTGATTGCGGATGGCACCTCAATCTCTTTGTTAAGCCGCATGATCATGGATCGTTATAAGCAATTAAAAGCCGGAGAAGAAGGCCAGATCGGCGCCTCTTGTTACCAAAACTTCGTCGTCAGCGACCAGGCCTATCAGCAGTCATCACGTTATGAACGCGACCGCGACTGGTGGCTGCAACGCTTTGCCGCGGCCCCGTCTCCAATATTGGAGCGCCGTCAGAATTACTGCGAGCAGCAAACCTACCCTAGCAGCCAAGTTATCAAACGTCTGCCGCACGAGCGTTTTCTTCAACTGGAGCGCTATGCGGCCGAACGGGGTAGCTCGGCGATGCATTTCTTCACCGCCTTGATTGCCCTTTGGTTCGCCCGGATTTGGCAGATGGAGCACGTCATTTTGGGCGTTCCGGTTCACAACCGCAGCACCGCAGATCATAAGCAAACGCTGGGGATGTTCTCTTCCATGATCCCACTGCGTATCAACGTCGATCTGCAGCACTCCTTCGCCGACCTGCTGCGGCAAATTGGCGGCGAATTGCGGCAATGCTATCGCCATCAACGCTTCCCGATTGCCGAGCTTAACCGTCACTTAAATCTGCACCAACAAGGAAGGCGTCAGCTGTTTGATATCAGTTTTTCGCTGGAAGTTTTCCCTACCGATATCGAGCTGGAAGGCAGCCAGTTTAAGGTTGAGAATATGCACCATGGCCATGAACAATTGCCGCTGGGCATCTACCTGCGCCACTATCTTCCTGGCGAGGATCCCTTGCTGGAATTTAACCTCAATCAGGCTTGGTTCAGCCACGAGGATGGCGAGCGCATCGCCGCCCGCATCATAAGGTTACTCGACGAAGTGCTGGACGGAGATCCGGCACTGCCAGTGGGGAAACTGCCGCTGCTGCTGCCAAACGAACAGCAGCAGATTTTCCACCAATGGAATAATACGCATCAAGTCTGGGCGGACATGCCGCAGAGTTTGCATCAGTTTTTGGAACGGCAGGCAGAGTGCACACCGGACGCTCCGGCCCTCTGCTACGAACACCATTCGATCAGCTATCGTCAATTGAATCAGCAGGCCAACCGGTTTGCCGCGTTCCTGCGGCAGCAAGGTTTGCAACCGGATGATCGTATTGCGCTTTGCGTTGACCGTGGACCGGAAATGGTGATCGCCCTGTACGCCATTTTAAAAGCGGGCGCAGCTTATGTACCGCTCGATCCCGATTACCCGCAGGATCGCTTGCGCCATATGTTGCAAGATTGCGGCGCTAAATATGTGTTGATCGACGACGGCGGCGAACACGCATTGCACCCGCTCCGCGACATCACAGTGCCGCGTTTGCATCTGCAGCGCGACAGCCATCTTTGGCGGCACACGTCGGCGGACAACCTTGCGCCACTGGCTTCTGATCCGCAGCGCAGCCTGGCCTATGTCATTTATACTTCCGGTTCGACGGGGAAACCCAAAGGGGTGATGAATGAACACCGTGGGATCATCAATCGCCTGTTATGGATGCAACAAGCTTATCCGCTGACGCCGGAGGATGTGGTGTTGCAAAAAACGCCGTTCAGCTTCGACGTGTCAGTTTGGGAATTCTTCTGGCCGCTGATGGTTGGCGCCCGGCTAGCCATCGCCAAACCGGGTGGCCATCAGGATCCGGACTATCTGAGCGCCTGCATCGCAAAACACGGCGTCACCACGCTGCACTTTGTTCCCTCAATGCTGCAACTGTTTTTACGGCATGGCGACATGGCGCAGTGCAACGCCTTGCGGCGCATCATGTGCAGCGGCGAAGCTCTCCCGCTCGCCACGGTACAGCGCTGCCTGCGGCAATTGCCGCAGGCGGAACTGCACAACCTCTATGGCCCGACGGAGGCGGCTGTGGATGTTTCCAGCTGGCATTGTCGTCTCGATGACGAACGGGCACTGGTGCCGATCGGCAAGCCTATCACCAATACTCAGCTCTATATTCTGGACAATCAGTTGCAGCCACTGCCGCCCGGCGTCGCCGGTGAATTGCATATCGGCGGTATTCAGGTTGCCCGCGGCTACCTGAATCGACCGGAATTAAGCACGGAACGCTTCATTGCCGATCCTTTCAGCCGCGACCCTCAGGCGCGCCTGTATAAAACAGGTGACCTTGCGCGCTGGCTGGCGGATGGCAATATCGAATATCTGGGCAGGAACGATTTCCAGGTCAAGATCCATGGCGTACGCATTGAGTTGGGGGAAATTGAGCAGCAATTGAGACTATGCGCCGGCGTGGAAGACGCCGCGATCCTGGCAAAAGAAGACGCCCATGGCGGGAAACGCCTGGTGGCGTATGTCATCGCGCCGGATAAAGACGCGCACCCCACCGACTGGCGCCGCCAGTTGCAGCAACATTTGCCGGATTATATGGTGCCATCCAGTTATATCCGGCTGGAGGCATTCCCACTCTCCCCTAACGGCAAGCTGGATCGCAAAGCCCTGCCGGCCCCTACTCCGTTGCAGGATACGGTGCCTTATGAACCGCCGCAGACTCCGCAGGAGCGGCAGCTTGCCACATTTTGGGGAGAGCTGCTTGGCGCAGAACGCATCGGCCTGGATGACGACTTTTTCGCGCTCGGCGGCCATTCGCTGCACGCCATTCAGTTGCTGATCAAGCTGAAACGCAGCGGATATGCGCTGAGTATCAAAACGCTGTTTGCGCACCCCACCCTGCGTCGGCAAGCGCGCATCCTCACCGGGGGTGTTACCCCCGAAACAACGCTGGCGGCTCCCGCACCGCTGCAACAACTGCTGGCCAACCTGAACCAGGCCAGCTTTAATTTCAAGCAGATTAAACGTCTGAACCGCTCGCCCGGCGCCGACAACGTCTGGATGATTCATCCGGCCGTCACCGGCTGCGATGTTTATCGCGATCTGGCGAACTCTCTGGAGAAGGATTTCAATGTCTTCGGGGTCAACAATTACAACCTGTTCCAGCAACCGCACATCACTTCACTGCGCGAACTGGCATCGTACTATCTCGGCCATATGCGGCTGTCGCCCTCTCATCCCGTACGCTTGTTAGGTTGGTCTCTGGGAGGGCTGATTGCGCTGGAAATGGCCGCCCAGCTTGAGAGCCTAGGCTACCGCGACATTCAGCTGTTCTTACTCGATACGTTTTACCGAACACAGTTCCAAATCCGCAGTGAACCCGGCATGTTGGCGCCGATGCTGGCAATGTTGGGCATCGATGGCGAGGCGGCCGACAGAGCGCTGAAGGCGGAACCGACGGAGCTGGCGCTGGCGAAACAAACGCTCAGCGCACCGCTGCAGCATGCGCGGATCATCCTGTTCAAGGCCACCGAGGATACAAACCTGGACCTCGCAGATATCGGCGATGAACGGGAATTACTGGCGATCGCCGACAACGGCCTTTCGGCGATTAGTCGGCATCTGCACGTGCATCCACTGGCCTGCAACCATAACTCCATTATCTCCAGCCATGATGAGATTGGCCGCGCCTTGCGCGAATCTACTTGTTCACCGATGATGCTCGACGACATTCATTGATATGACAGGTCTGCGGCGCTCGTCGCCGCAGACCTCCATCGACAGACTTACCACATTAACTGCCCAATCAACGGCGCAGCGATCACCGTGATAACCCCCGCCAACATCATCACCAGGCTGGAAACCACGCCTTCTTCCTGTCCCATTTCATAGGCTTTCGCCGTGCCGGCACCGTGCGACGACGCCCCCAGCCCGGCGCCTTTGGCCAGGCTGCTGCGCACCGCCAGCCGCAGAAACAGAATGTCCCCCACCGCCATGCCGAATACTCCGGTAATCACCACGAACAGCGCCACTAAATCCGGCTGGCCACCCATCTGTTTGGCGGCCTCCAGCGCAAACGGCGTGGTGATGGAACGCACCGCCAGGCTGCGTTGTACCTCTTCCGGCAACGTTAGCAGCCGCGCCAGCCATACCGAGCTGTAAACCGCCACTAAAACCGCCGTCAATACCCCGGCGCTGAGCGACAGCCAGTGGCGGCGGATAATATGCAAATTTTCATAAACCGGCACCGCAAACGCGATGGTCGCCGGCCCCAACAACCACAGCAACCAGTGCGTTTCACCGATGTAATCCTGATACGATATATGCGTCACCACCAGCAGCAGCACCAGGATCATGGGAGTCAGCACCAACGGCATCAGCAGCAGAGTGCGATGACGACGGTAGAGCTTCTTATTGGCGAAGTACAACGCCAGCGTAGCCAGAAAGCAGGCCAGGCTAAGGATAAAATCATTCATCGCGCTGTTTCCGTCTCTGCAGCCAAACCTCTAGGCGGTATACCCGATCGACCACCAGCCCGGTTGCGCCGAGCGTCAGCATGGTACTGATCGCAATCACCAAAAAAATCTTCCAGCCTTCCACCATCAGCAACTGGGCATAGTTGACCACCGCCACCACCGCCGGGACAAAAAATAGCAGCATCTCTGCCAGCAGCCAGCGTGAACCGGCCCTGACCCAGCTCAACGGTAAAATCCTCAGCAGGATCAGCGCCAGCAGCATCAGCATGCCGACAATGTTGGCGGGCAGCGGCAGATGAAATTGCTTTACCAACCGGTCGGCAATCAGAAACAGCACCGCGTACAAAACAACCTGCACCGGCACCTGCAGGCGGGTCAACAGAGAGGGGGTTGCACGGCGTAACGCCAATGACATGGAAGATAACCTCAAAAAAATTCAAGGTTTGCAGTATACGCGGCCAGGAAACCTTGCCTGAAATGAATTAAAATCATCAATATCATGCCATCAGGGAATAGTTTCCTGCCGGTATTGCCCTGAGGAGAGCCCAACGTGGATGTCCGCACCCTGCGTTACTTCGTGGAAGTCGTGCGCCAGCAAAGCTTTACCCGCGCGGCGGAGAAACTGTTCGTCACCCAGCCGACCATCAGCAAAATGCTGCGGCATCTGGAAGAAGAGTTGGAGTGTACGCTGCTGATCCGCGAAGGACGCAAGCTGCACCTGACCGACAGCGGCCAGGCAGTATACCAGCGTGGGCTGGCGATCCTGGATGAGTTCCGCCAACTGGAGGCCGAACTGGAAGACATCAGTTCGGTGAAAAAAGGCGTGTTGCGGCTGGGTATCCCGCCAATGGTTGGCCGGCAGATAGCCGATTTGATCCGCCAGTTTCGCCAGACCTATCCTGGCATAGAGCTGAAAATTTCCGAGCTGGGCGGGTTATCGGTCGAGCAGGCGGTGATGTCCGGCGAACTGGATCTGGCGATGACGATATTGCCCGTCGACCTGGATCAACCGCTGACCTTCTTGCCGCTGCTGAGTCATCCGATGTGCGTGGTTGTGCCGCGTACGCCGCACTGGCTTAACCGCACCAGCATCGATATCACCGAATTGGCCAACTGGCCGATCCTGATTTATAACGAGGATTTCTCGTTGTACAAAATGCTGATGAAGGCGTTCCGCCTGGCCGGTTTTGAACCGCAGATTGCCGTACGCAGCGGGCAGTGGGATTTTCTGGCATCGATGGTGCAGGCCGGGGTCGGCATCGCTACCCTGCCGGAGCCGGTTTGCCAGTGGCTGGATAAAGAAAACCTGATCTGGCTGCCGCTGGAACCGAAGATGGAATGGCGTGTAGGGCTAATCTGGCGCCAGGGCAACTACCTGTCGCACGGCGCCCAGGCCTGGATCGCCTGCTGCCGCGACTACTGGCCGCCGGTCAAATAACTAGGGCCGCGTCTGCGGCCCTGTTGGCATTACCCTTCGCGCTCTATCAGCAGCGCTTCCAGCAGGTCGAGATCGTGCAACAGCTTTTGCAGCGTCTCGTTGCTGATTTTCTGCGTTGCGCGCAGGTGATACAGCTCCCCACGCTCGGCGCGAAGCGCGGTCAGGCGGAAGCGTCGCTCGAGGTTCTCCAGCATCAGCGCATTTTCGATATCGTCTTTGGTGGTGATGCGCCGCCGCAACGTGCCCACGACCCGTGAACTGATCTCTTTCAGCACCTGCGGGTCGATGTTTTCTTCTACATCGACGGCCAGGCGTTCTTCCATCTTGTTGATGCTTTCGATCGCCACTTCCGCCGCCATGGCAATCGCCATCCGCTCCTCGCTCTTGCTGGCGCTCTTGTCCGCCACCACTACGCCGCGCAGCAGCAACGGCAATGCCAGCACGCCGACGATCAGTGAAAGCAGGATCACGCCGGCAGCGATAAACACCAACTGATAGCGCGCCGGGAAGGCGGTGCCGTCACTTAGCAGCAGCGGAATCGACAGCACGCCGGCCAGCGTGATTGCCCCGCGCACCCCAGCGAACGACGCTATCCAAAGCTCACGCGTACTGTAATCGCCAAACTGCAGCGGCCGTTTTTTCATAAAGCGTCGGCTGGCGTTTTTCATCAGCCACAACCAGGTAAAGCGCAACAACAACAACGCTGCGTAGATAATCGCCACGTCGGCGAACAGGTACCAGGTCTGAATGGTCGGATCCAGCTCTGCCTGCAGGATTGAGGTTTCCAGGATCCCCGGCAGTTGCAGGCCCAACATGATGAACACCATGCCGTTAAACACGAACTCCAGCATCGCCCAGACGCTATTGGCACGCAGGCGCATCGCCAATGGCGCATTGCGGATCACGCCGGACTGGCTGATGGTCATCCCCGCGGCAACCGCGGCCAGAATGCCGGAGACGCCGATGTGTTCGGCAATCAGATAAGAAGCGAACGGCAACAGCAGCAGGAACACGATTTGCGTGGCCGGATCATCGCCGCTCCAGCGGCTCATCATCCGCAGCGATTTGCTGTAACACCAGGTGACAGCCACACCGGCCAGCAGACCGCCGATAGCGACCTTGAGAAATTCCAGAGTGGCACCGCCCACGGTAAACACCATGGTGCCCATCGCCACCGCGATGGCGAACTTGAGTGAAACCAGGCCGGACGCATCGTTCATCAGCGCCTCGCCTTCCAGCACGCCCATGATCGGTTTCGGAATGCGCCCTTTGCCGACAATGCCGCCCAGCGCCACGGCGTCCGTTGGCGACAGCACCGCCGCCAGCGCAAACGCCGCCACCAGCGGTATGCCCGGCACCATGGCGTAAATCAGGTAACCGATACCGACCACGGTAAGCAACACCAGCACCAGCGCCAGCCCCAAAATTTCACGGCCGTGATGCAGAAATTCACGCGTTGGGGTTTTCCAACCGTCGGCAAACAGCAGCGGCGGGATAAACAGCACCAGGAACAGTTCGGGGTCAAAGTCGACATGCAGCCCGAAATGCGGCCACGCCAGCAGAGCCCCGATGGCAATTTGCATTAACGGCAGCGGTATCTGGAACGGCAACATACGTGTCACCACCCCGGACAGGGAAACCACCAGGATCAAAATGAGGATTGTAAAAAATATTTCCATGCTTTCCTTAGACTCTCGGGTTCAGACTACATCTCTGATATATACCCCGATAGTAGATCACTTTTTTTACAGCGATTAAAGCTTGTTGTGCCTTTCAAAACGCAGCACAGAAAGAAGAAGACTTTTCTGAAGGGGGAATGCAGTCAGACTTTCCCCCACCCAACGGGAGGGGGAAACACAGAAGATTAAATCGCCCAGCCACCGGCGTAGAACGCCACCAGTGCGACGGCGATCAGCACGGTACCGATATTCAGCCTGCGCCATTCACCGGAGCAAATGCGGCCAATCACCAGCGAGCTGAAGCCCAGCATGATACCGGTGACGATGTTACAGGTCAGCACGATAAACACCGCGCACAGCAGGCCGGACATGGCGTCGACAAAGTCGTTGAAGTCCAGCTTGGTGACGTTGCTCAACATCAGCAGGCCGACGTACATCAGCGCCGGTGCGGTAGCGTAAATCGGCACCAGATAAGACAGCGGCGACAGGAACAGGATCAGCAGGAACAGCAGGCCGACCACGGTTGCGGTCAGGCCGGTTTTACCGCCCGCTGCGGTGCCCGCTGCGGATTCGATATAGACCGCCGCCGGGGCTGCGCCCACCAGGCCGGAGAAAATGCTGCTCAGGGAATCCGAAGTCAGCGCCTTGCCGCCGTTGATGATCTGCCCGTCCTTATCCAGCAGGTTGGCCTGGCCGGCCACCGCGCGAATGGTGCCGGTAGCGTCAAACACTGCGGTCATCACCAGTGCCAGCACGCTCGGCAACACCACAGGTTGCAACGCACCCATAATATCCAGGCTGAAGATCAACGAATGACCATTGGCGTCCGCCAGGCTTGGCATGGCGAACAGCCCCTGATATTTCACCGCTGGGTCAAACAGCAGGCCAATCACCGAAATGGCGATGATCACCAGCAGAATACCGCCGGGCACACGCAGTTTTTCCAACCCGAAAATCACCGCCAGGCCAAGCAACGTCATCACCACCGGGAAAGAGGTGAATGCGCCCAGCGCCACCGGCAGGCCATCCAGCGGGTTCTTCACTACCAGACCCACGCCGTTGGCGGCGATCAGCAGCAGGAACAGACCGATGCCGATACCGGTACCGTGCGCCACGCCCATCGGCAGATTGCGCAAGATCCAGGAACGGATGCCGGTTATCGAGATAATGGTGAACAGCACGCCCATCAGGAATACCGCGCCCAGCGCCACCGGAATGCTGATGTGCTGGCCCAGCACCAGACTGAAAGCGGTGAAGGCGGTCAGGGAAATCGCACAACCGATGGCCATCGGCAGATTAGCCCATAACCCCATCAGCAATGAACCGAGGCCGGCGACCAGGCAGGTGGCAACAAACACCGCCGTTGGCGGAAAGCCCGCTTTACCCAACATGCTCGGCACCACGATCACCGAGTAAACCATCGCCAGGAAGGTGGTTAATCCCGCCACCACTTCCTGACGCACGGAGCTGCCGCGTGCGGAAATATTAAAATAGCCATCAAGCCCGCCTTTTGGTTTAACGGCGTTGTTCGCTTGAGAATTCGACATGTTGCTGTCCCCTGTGTTTCATTGCCAGCCCGTTTCAAAAGGCTTGTTATTCCGCCCGCGCATGTTCATTACGGAATCTTTTCCATCACGTTGGCTTCCCTGCCCTTCGGCCGCGCCGCCCGTTGGCGCCGCGTAAAAAGGCAAACGTTTAACTCTCATCGCGTGATGCGGGTGATTAATGGTGGTTTATTCAAGGCAAACGATTATCCGGCCTTCCATACCCTCTGATCAACCAAAGATCGCGGCAATTCATGCAGAAAAGCGTCGAGATCAATCATTATCGAAAAGGCGAGATTTGTCACATAGGTAAATCCGATGGGGCGCCCCCGGCTCAGGGGGCAAAAACCGGTTACTGAGCCTGTGCGGCTTTTTCATCCATGTACATCAGTTCCCAGATGTGGCCGTCCAAATCCTGGAAACCGTGGCCGTACATAAAACCGTAATCCTGCGGCTGATTATAGGTATTGCCGCCGGCGGCAATCGCCTTGCGCACCAGGCTGTCCACCGCCGCCCGGCTGGGCTGCGACAGGCAAACCAGCACTTCGGTCGCCCTCCTGGCATCGCCAATCGGGTTCGGGGTGAACATTTTGAATTTATCGTGAGTCAGCAACATCACATAAATGGTCTCGCTGACCACCATGCAGGCGGCGGTATCATCGGTAAACTGCTGATTAAAGCTGAAACCCAACTGGGTGAAAAACTCGGTGGATGCGGGCAAGTTGTCCACCGGCAGGTTAACAAAAATTTGCGTAGCCATAGGCTATCTCCGAACAGACGTTAACCCGTCAAGTATAGATCATGCCCTCAGCTCAGCAATTCATAAGGGCCGCCCTGCTCCAGCGCCCGCTGGTAGGCTGGCCGGGAATGAATACGCTGCAGATAACCGCGCAGCTTCGGGCAATTGTCCAGCGAACCGCGCGCCGCCATCGCTTCCAGCGGAAAGCTCATCTGGATATCCGCCGCGCTGAATTCATTGCCGACAAACCAGGTGCTTTTGCTCAGGTGCTGCTCAAGATAATCGCGATGCGTAGCGATCTGTTTGTCCAGATACTCCCGCTGAACCCCTTTGCCAATCGCCCCTGCTACCGGCCGCAACAGCCAGGGGACCGGCGATTGACCCAGGCGGCTGAACACCAGCTTCATGACCTGCAGCGGCATCAGCGATCCTTCCGCATAATGCAGCCAGTAACGGTATTGTTGGCGAGCATGATGGTCAGTCGGGATAAACAATCCCTGGGCATCGTAGGCTTCTTGCAAATATTCGATAATGGCGCCGGATTCCGCCAGGGTCAGATCGCCATCGACAATCACCGGGGATTTGCCCAACGGGTGGATCTTTTTCAACTCCGGCGGCGCCAGCAGGGTTTGCGGGTCGCGCTGGTAACGCTGCACCTGGTACGGCACACCCAGCTCCTCCAGAAACCACAGGATGCGCTGCGAGCGTGAATTATTCAGATGGTGCACGATAATCATGAAATTTCTCCAATCCGTTGCCAAATCAGTTCGCCAGTCTGCACGCCGTCACCGATTTGCAGCGGCACGGCGCGCAACGTCAGTCGATCGTCAGTGAAGCGGTAAAAGCGGATCTGATGGCGGCCGACAAATGCATTGATGTCATTGCGCCTCCCCTTTAAGAATCACCTTTAAAGGGTAGTGGCGATTATTCCAGCACGCCAGCGCTCTAAATTAAGTCAATTTATTTGAATCAGATAATCAAAACTCTCCGATTTTCTCTTTGCACATGCAAGTCTATTATTCAGCACATCGAGAGGATACAAGCTCTCACCTGAAAAATACCCTGAGGATTGAATCATGAAGAACATCAAAATTTTTGCTACTGCCGTACTGCTGACTACCGCCTCTTTCGCTTCCGTTGCCGCTGACCAGCCTTCCAGCCAACCTGCGGCCGACGCTCAGAAAATCGGTGTCATCTCCGTTGCCGGCGCCTCTAACCTGAGCGCACTGGAAACCGAACTGGCTAACAAGGCCGCAGCATCAGGCGCCAGCGCTTACCGCATCATCTCCGCCGGTGGCCAGAACAAACTGCACGGCACCGCTGAAATTTTCAACTGATCGTCAGACAGCCCACTGACGGAAGAAAGAAGCCCCGCGAGGGGCTTTTCTCGTTTCTAGCGCGCATCAAAACGCGTAGCCAGCTTCTGCAGGCGAAATTGCTCGGTGATGTAATCGACAAACACCCGGGTTTTGCTGGGCAGGAATTTGGTAGTGGGAAAGTAAAGATAGACGCTGCCGCGATCGACATACCAGGCTGGCAACACCCGCAATAAGCGACCACTTTCCAGATAAGGCAAGGCACTTGGCATGGAGATCAACGCAATGCCCAGCCCCATTTCCGCCGCTCGCGCCGCCGCCTCCGGCTCATTCACCGTCATGTTAATGGTCATCAATGGCGCCCGCTGTTCGTTATCCGCATTGCGCAGCGGCAGGTTGCGAATGCGCCCGGTTTGCGGCGAGCGGATAAAAATTCCCGCGTGATTCGCCAGCTGTTCCGGCTGGCTCAAAAGCGGATGACGCCGCAGATAATCCGCCGAGGCTACCAATACCCCGTGAGCCGGCGCCAATTCACGCGCAATCATCCCCTGCGCCAGTTCGATGCCGCCGCCAATTGCGGCATCGAAGTGCTCGCCAATCATATCCACTTTGCGATTGTCAAAATGCCAGTCTGGCACGATCGCCGGATAACGAGACAAAAACGCCGGCAACAGAGGCATCACAAAATGCAGACCGAAGGCGGTGCCCATGCTGACCTTTAGCGTACCTGCCGCTATAGAGCCGCTGCTGTTCACCCCTTTCAGCGCGCACTGGATCGACTGCAAACCGCCGCTCACCTCCTGAAGAAAACGTTCCCCCTCTTCGGTCAGGATCAGCTTGCGCGTGTTGCGCTGGAATAACCGTACGCCCACCAGCGTCTCCAGCTTGGTGACATTTTTCCCCACCGCCGCAGAGCTGATGCCCAGTTTGCGGCCGGCAGCGGAAAAACTGCCGTTTTCCGCGCTGCTGACAAAACATTCCAGATGGCCGAGCATGGCTTTCCTCTGTTGATTTCAAACCAATGGTTTAAGCTGATTATAGCGCTTTGTGGCTAGTGGCCACGTTGCGTTTCTCCGATACTGGTCCGGTAGATTTTTTAACCTTACCCACTCTGGAGAAACATCATGTCAGTAACCCTCTCTCTGCAAGGCAAAGTCGCATTCGTTCAGGGCGGCTCACGCGGTATCGGCGCCGCCATCGTCAAACGGCTGGCGCGTGATGGTGCCGCGGTGGCATTCACCTACGTAGCTTCCGCCGATCGGGCCGATGCCGTGGTGAGTGAAATCACCGCCGCCGGCGGCAAGGCTATCGCCATCAAAGCCGACAGCGCCGACGCCGCCGCAGTACAGCAGGCGGTACGCCAGGCGGTGAACAGCTTCGGCAATCTGGACATTCTGGTGAACAACGCCGGGGTGTTTACGTTGGGCAGCACCGAAGAACTGGCGCTGGAAGATCTGGACCGTATGCTCGCGGTGAACGTACGCAGCGTCTTTGTTGCCAGCCAGGAAGCTGCACGCCATATGAACGACGGTGGCCGCATCATTCACATCGGCAGCACCAACGCCGAGCGAGTGCCCTTTGGCGGCGCCGCAGTTTACGCGATGAGCAAATCCGCGCTGGTCGGCCTGACCAAGGGCATGGCGCGCGATCTCGGCTCGCGCGGCATCACCGTCAACAATGTGCAGCCCGGCCCGGTGGATACCGAGATGAACCCGGACGACGGCGATTTCGCCGAGCAGTTGAAACAGCTGATAGCCATCGGTCGCTACGGTAAAGATGAGGAGATCGCCAGCTTTGTCACCTACCTGGCCGGCCCGCAAGCGGGTTATATCACCGGTGCCAGTCTGAGCATCGACGGCGGCTTCTCGGCTTAAGGTTGGCAGAAAAGCAAAAAGCCCCGAAAAGGGGCTTTTTTATTGGCTTCAGACAGCCTGATATCAGAAAGGAATATCGTCGTCGAAGTCCATTGGCGGTTCGTTGCTGCTGGCTGCCGGCGCGTTGTTCTGCGCTGGGCGCGCCTGCTGGCCGCCGCTGAACTGGTTGCCGCCCTGTGGTTGCTGAGGCTGGCCCCAACCGCCCTGGCCGCCTGCTGCCTGACCACCGCCTGCAGGTGCGCCGCCGCCTTGACGGCCGCCCAGCATCTGCATGGTGCCGCCAACGTTAACCACAACTTCGGTGGTGTATTTTTCTACGCCAGCCTGATCGGTCCATTTACGGGTCTGCAGGGCACCTTCGATATACACCTGGGAACCTTTACGCAGATACTCGCCCGCAACTTCAGCCAGCTTGCCGAACAACACAACGCGGTGCCACTCGGTTTTTTCTTTCTGCTCGCCAGTCGCCTTGTCACGCCAGCTTTCGGAGGTCGCCAGGGTAATGTTGGCCACTGCGCCGCCATTCGGCATGTAACGGACTTCCGGGTCTTGGCCCAGATTCCCGACCAGAATTACTTTGTTTACGCCTCTGCTGGCCATGAGAACTCTCCTGATGATTGATTTTTACACAGTATAAACGAGTAAGTTTAACACGCTCAGCCTGAAACGACACCCGTGTTGATAACTGCGTATTGTATTCCAGAATTGTCCTTTCGAACGACCTTGTTGCATTCGTATACTGGATATTCATTCAGGTTTTTTTGTGTCATAATTATGCGTTTCGTACTGGCTGTGCCGGTTTTTTGCGCGGTTGATCACAAAATCACCCGCACTAAACCCAGACAGGCGCGGTGTATCATCAAGACGGGAAGTGTAAATGGACAATATCGAAGTTCGTGGTGCTCGAACCCATAATCTCAAAAACATCAACCTGATTATCCCGCGTGACAAGCTGATCGTCGTCACCGGTTTGTCCGGTTCAGGCAAGTCCTCGCTGGCTTTTGATACGCTGTATGCCGAAGGGCAGCGCCGCTACGTCGAGTCGCTCTCCGCCTATGCACGCCAGTTTCTTTCGCTGATGGAAAAACCGGACGTCGACCATATTGAAGGTCTGTCGCCGGCGATTTCCATCGAGCAGAAATCCACCTCGCATAACCCGCGATCCACGGTCGGCACCATCACCGAGATCCACGATTACCTGCGCCTGCTGTTCGCCCGCGTCGGCGAACCGCGCTGCCCGGATCACCATGTGGAACTGGCGGCGCAAACCGTCAGCCAAATGGTGGACAACGTGCTCGGCCAGCCGGAAGGCAAACGCCTGATGCTGCTGGCGCCGGTGGTGAAAGACCGCAAGGGCGAGCACACCAAAACGCTGGAAAACCTGGCGACCCAGGGCTATATCCGTGCGCGCATCGACGGCGAAGTCTGTGACCTCTCCGATCCGCCGAAGCTCGAGCTGCAGAAGAAGCACACCATTGAAGTGGTGGTCGATCGCTTCAAGGTGCGTGAAGATCTGGCGCAGCGCCTGGCGGAATCGTTCGAAACCGCGCTGGAACTGTCCGGCGGCACGGCGGTAGTGGCCGACATGGACGACGAAAAAGCGGATGAGCTGCTGTTCTCCGCCAACTTCGCCTGCCCAATCTGCGGCTACAGCATGCGCGAGCTGGAACCGCGCCTGTTCTCGTTCAACAACCCGGCCGGCGCCTGCCCGACCTGTGACGGCCTGGGCGTGCAGCAGTTCTTCGATCCGGAACGCGTGGTGCAGAACCCCGAGCTTTCGCTGGCCGGCGGTGCAATCCGCGGTTGGGATCGCCGCAACTTCTATTACTTCCAGATGCTGCGTTCGCTGTCGGAACATTATGCCTTCGACGTCGAAGCGCCGTTCAACTCCCTGGATGCCAACGTGCAGAAAGCGGTGCTCAGCGGTTCCGGCAAAGAATCGATCGAGTTCAAATACATTAACGATCGCGGTGACACCACCGTGCGCCGCCACCCGTTCGAAGGCGTGCTGCACAACATGGAACGCCGCTATAAAGAGACGGAATCCAGCGCGGTGCGCGAAGAGCTGGCGAAGTTTATCAGCAACCGCCCTTGCGCCTCCTGTCACGGCACCCGCCTGCGCGAAGAAGCGCGCAACGTGTTTGTCGAAGACACCACGCTGCCGGAAATCTCCGATCTGAGCATCGGCCACGCCATGACCTTCTTCCAGAACATGAAGCTCAGCGGCCAGCGCGCCCAGATCGCCGAAAAAGTCCTGAAAGAGATTGGCGACCGCCTGAAATTCCTGGTGAACGTCGGGCTTAACTACCTGTCGCTGTCGCGCTCGGCGGAAACCCTGTCCGGCGGTGAAGCACAGCGTATTCGCCTGGCCAGCCAGATCGGCGCCGGCCTGGTGGGCGTAATGTACGTTCTTGATGAGCCGTCGATCGGCCTGCACCAGCGTGACAACGAACGCCTGCTGGAAACCCTGATCCACCTGCGTAACCTGGGTAACACGGTGATCGTGGTGGAGCATGACGAAGACGCCATCCGCGCCGCCGATCACGTGATCGACATCGGCCCCGGCGCCGGCGTGCATGGCGGCCAGGTGGTGGCGGAAGGCACCGTCGAAGACATCATGGCGCAGCCTGAGTCGCTGACCGGCCAGTTCCTCAGCGGCAAACGCGAGATTGCCATTCCTGAGCAGCGCGTACCGGCCGATCCGACCAAGGTATTGAAGCTGAGCGGCGCGCGCGGCAACAACCTGAAAGACGTGACGCTGACGTTGCCGGTGGGGCTGTTTACCTGTATTACCGGGGTCTCCGGCTCAGGCAAATCCACGTTGATCAACGACACGCTGTTCCCGATCGCCCAACGCCAGCTCAACGGCGCCACCATTGCCGAACCTGCGCCGTTCCGCGAAGTGACCGGCCTCGAACATTTCGACAAAGTGATCGACATCGATCAAAGCCCGATCGGCCGAACCCCACGCTCCAACCCGGCCACTTACACCGGCATCTTCACCCCGGTGCGCGAACTGTTCGCCGGCGTGCCGGAGTCGCGCAGCCGCGGCTATAACCCGGGCCGCTTCAGCTTCAACGTCAAGGGCGGGCGCTGTGAGGCCTGTCAGGGCGACGGCGTGATCAAGGTGGAAATGCACTTCCTGCCGGATATCTACGTGCCTTGCGACCAGTGCAAAGGCAAGCGCTATAACCGTGAGACGCTGGAAGTGAAGTACAAAGGCAAAAGCATCCACGAAGTGCTGGAGATGACCATCGAAGAAGCGCGCGATTTCTTCGACGTGGTGCCTGCGCTGGCGCGCAAGCTGCAAACGCTGATGGACGTCGGCCTGTCCTACATTCGCCTCGGCCAGTCGGCGACCACGCTGTCCGGCGGTGAGGCGCAACGCGTCAAGCTGGCGCGCGAGCTGTCTAAACGCGGTACCGGCCAGACGCTGTATATCCTTGATGAACCGACCACCGGCCTGCACTTCGCCGATATCCAGCAACTGCTGGCGGTGTTGCATCAGTTGCGCGATCAGGGCAACACCATCGTGGTGATTGAGCACAACCTGGACGTGATTAAAACGGCGGACTGGATTGTCGACCTGGGGCCGGAAGGCGGCAGCGGCGGCGGTGAGATCCTGGTCTCCGGCACGCCGGAAACCGTGGCCAACTGCGAAGCTTCGCATACCGCACGCTTCCTCAAGCCGTTACTGAAAATGAAGAAATAACCTTTCTTGTCAGCGGGCCGTTTTGCGGCCCGCCATTTTATCCGTTCTGCCCAAATTAAAGAGAAACAGGCAAGATTTAGACATTTTCAGGCATTTCCCTCCCTGCTCGCCCCTTTTATCATCAATGTTCCCTCTGCGCCGCCTGTATGACCTGGGCCGCGTCTCACCGGCACTCTGCCGCCGGAAAGCATTCTCCCCCCATTCACTGATGACTGGAGTTACCATGAACATTACGCATGCCTATGCCGCGCATGACGCGAAGTCAGCGCTCGTTCCTTTCGATTACACACCGCGCGCCCTGCGCGACCACGATGTGCAAATCGAGGTTCTGTTCTGTGGCGTTTGCCATTCGGATCTGCACCAGGCCCGCAACGAATGGAACAACTCGATTTTCCCGGTAGTGCCCGGCCATGAAATTGTTGGCCGCGTGACCGCCGTCGGTAGCCACGTATCCCGCCATCAGGTTGGCGATCTGGTCGGTGTCGGCTGCATGGTCGATTCCTGTCGCAGCTGCCCGAGCTGTGACGAAGGGCTGGAGCAATACTGTGAAAACGGTTTTACCGGCACCTATAACGGCCAGGATCGGCAAACCGGCGCCATCACCTACGGCGGCTACTCAACCGCGATGGTGGTGGATCAGGACTTTGTGCTGCGGGTGCCGGCAAACCTCGACCCGGCCGGCGTCGCGCCGCTGCTTTGCGCCGGTATCACCACCTATTCGCCACTGCGCCAATGGGGTGCCGGGCCGGGCAAGAAAGTCGGTATCGTCGGTCTCGGCGGGCTGGGGCATATGGGGGTCAAGCTGGCGCGAGCAATGGGCGCTCATGTGGTGCTGTTCACCACGTCGGCTTCCAAAGTTGAAGACGCCAAACGCCTCGGCGCTCATGAGGTGGTGATCTCTCGCAACCCGGAAGAAATGGCGCAGCACACCAACAGCTTCGATTTTATTCTCAACACGGTAGCCGCCCAGCACGATCTGAACCCGTTCCTCAACCTGCTGCGACGTGATGGCACCTTGACGCTGGTCGGCGCCCCGGAACATGACCACCCGTCACCGCAGGTGTTCAACCTGATCATGAAACGCCGCCGCCTCGCCGGTTCGCTGATCGGTGGCATTGCAGAAACCCAGGAGATGCTGGATTTCTGCGGCCAGCACGGCATTACTTCGGATATCGAACTGATCCCGATGCAGCAAATCAACGAAGCCTATGAGCGCATGCTGAAAAGCGACGTGAAATACCGTTTCGTGGTGGATATCAACTCTCTGCGAGCATAATGCTACGGGCGCCTGCTGCGGCGCCCGTTTTTTGCTATAGCTGTTTAATCACCCGTGCCGGATTGCCGCCGACCACGCAGTTGGCCGGCACGTCTTTGGTGACGACCGCCCCGGACGCCACCACCACGTTATCTCCCAGAGTAACGCCGGGGTTAATGACCGCCCTGCCGCCGATCCAGACATTATTGCCAATGCTTACCGGTTTGCCGAACTCCGCACCGCCGACGCGGGTTGGCGCATCCAGCGGATGGGTAGCGGTGTAAATATGCACACCCGGCGCCAACAGGCAGTTATCGCCAATATGCACTTCGCACACATCCAGGATTACGCAGTCAAAATTGGCGTAAAAATTCTTCCCCAGATAGATGTTATAACCGTAATCGCAGCGGAACGTCGGTTCGATGGTTCCCCCCTGATACCGGCCCAACAGCGCCGTCAGCCACTCTTTACGCAGGGCGCCCTCGTCCGGGGATGAATGGTTGTAATGGTGCACCAGCTGACGTGCGCGCTTGCGTTCGCTGCGCAGCAGCTCGTCACCGGCGTCGTACAGTTCGCCGGCAATCATCTTGCGTTTTTCTTCACTCATGGCCATCTCACGGCATCCTTTGGTCTCGAGGTTCATCGATTAAAAAGCCTAGTCGTTCCTGGCGCCCAATAAAACGGGAACGTTCCCATTCTCGAATCGCGATCACAATTTAAAGAGAAAAAAGGGAGACAACGGAACGGAAAAGGCAGGCCGCCACGCCTGCCCTGCCGGTTAAGCGCGCAGTTCCTGCCGCACGTGGTCGGGTAACCCTTCCAGCACCAGCTGATATGAACTGTCGATCAGGGTGTAAAATTGCGAGTTCGGCAGGTTGCCGTCGAGAAACACCGTATTCCAGTGTGCCTTGTTCAGACCAGCGCAGGCGACGATCTCCGGGTGATGCTCGCGCAGGCTTTCCGCCAACTCCGGGCTTGATTTCACCGCCAGCGCTGGCCGGCCCTGTACCTCGCACACCATGGCGAACATCACGTCGCCGACCTTGATCTGGCTGGCCTGCCACTGGTTTTGGTCGCTTTGTTCCGCGCCCGGCTTCGCCATGCAGTATTCCAGCAATGCGGTGTTATTCATTGGGTTACTCCCCCTGTAAAGTGGCCACAATACGGCGTGAACCGCCGTGGATGCGGTGCTCCCCCAGCCAAATTCCCTGCCATGTGCCCAACATCAGCCGCCCGTGGCCGACGGGCAGCATCAAAGATGCGCCCAGCAGCGAGGATTTGATGTGTGCCGGCATGTCGTCCAGCCCCTCGTAGTCGTGCTGATAGGGTGCGTTCTCGGGTACCTGACGCAGGAAATGCTGCTCCATATCGGCTCGCACCGTGGGATCGCAGTTCTCGTTGAGCGTCAGCGAGGCCGAGGTATGCTGCAACAACAGATGCAGCAGGCCAGTTTGCAGGCGGTGTAAGTGGGTTAACTGGTCAGTAATCTCTTCGGTAACCAGATGAAAACCACGCGCTTTTGCGCTGAGGATAAGCGTTTGCTGATGCCACATGAGTGAGCGCCCCTCAATCAGTATATTCTCTATCCGGTTTGCGGCAACTTTGGCGGCAAACCGACAACAAAAAAGGAGCGATATCGCTATCGCTCCTTTGCGAACTTCAGTTCACCCTAACAGTTTTTACTGCACTGCGGCAAACGCCTCAGCCACCTGATGCACGTTGTTGTGGTTCAGGCCGGCCATGCAAACGCGCCCGCTGTGGATCAGGTACACGCCGAACTCTTCACGCAGGCGATCAACCTGCGCCGCGCTGAAACCGGTGTAGCTGAACATGCCGCGCTGCTGCAGCAGGTAATCGAAGTTACGCTGCGGCAACGCGATTTTCAGCGCCTCTACCAGCGTTTTGCGCATCTCAAGGATGCGGGTGCGCATGGTTTCCACTTCCGCCAGCCACTGGGCCTTCAACTGCGTATCGTTCAGCACCTTCGCCACCACCTGCGCACCGAAGTTCGGTGGGCTGGAGTAATTGCGACGTACGGTGGCCTTCAATTGCCCCAGCACGCGCCCGGCCGCTTCTTCGCTTTCGCACACTACCGACAGGCCGCCGACGCGTTCGCCATACAGCGAGAAGATTTTCGAGAACGAATTGCTCACCAGGCACGGCAGACCGGCTGCGGCGATAGTGCGGATAGCGTAAGCATCTTCGGTAATGCCACCGCCAAAGCCCTGATAGGCGATGTCGAGGAAAGGGATCAGCTCACGTTCGGCGATCACCTTGACCACCTCGTCCCACTGGGCATTGGTCAGGTCAGAACCGGTCGGGTTGTGGCAGCACGGATGCAGCAGCGCGATGCTGTGTTTCGGCAGCTGTTTCAACGCGCTCAACATGGCGTCAAACTTCACGCCCAGGCTTTCGCCATCAAAGTACGGATAGGTGTTCACTTTGAAACCGGCGCCGCCGAAGATGGCAATATGGTTTTCCCAGGTAGGATCGCTGACCCACACCTGTGAATCCGGGAAGTAGCTTTTCAGGAAATCGGCACCCACTTTCAGCGCGCCGGAACCGCCTACGGTCTGAATGGTGGCGATGCGTCCCTGCTGCAGCATCGGGTGCTCAGCACCGAACAGCAGGTGCTGAATGGCGGTACGGTAAGGCAGCAGACCTTCCATCGGCAGATACACCGACGCGCCCTGATCCACGCTGTTCAACTGCGCTTCCGCTGCGGCAACCGCCTTCATCTGCGGGATAATCCCCCGCTCGTCATAGTAAAGACCGATACTCAGGTTAACCTTGTGCGCACGCGTGTCTTTTTTGAATTTTTCCATCAGCGACAAGATAGGATCGCCTGCATAGGCATCAACGTTCTGGAACACGGGGTCGTTCTCCTAGATTGGGTTATTCAGAGGGTACAGATTCAAACGCTGTAACGACCAGGGCGATGGTTCATCGCGATAATCAGATTCAGCACCATTGCACCTAATATAGACGCAATTAGCAGGGAAATATTCACCACAAAAAGTGAGGCTAATACGATAGAAATATCGACCGCCATTTGCAACTTGCCGGCGCGCAAACCGTATTTATCCTGCAGATACAGCGCGAGAATATTGACGCCGCCCAGGCTGGCCTTATGGCGAAATAACACAATAAACCCTAACCCCATGATCATGCTACCGAACACCGTTGCATAAAAAGGCTGCAGGCGGTCGAAATGGATGAAATAGGGGTGCAAATCGGAAAATATCGACACCAGCGCCACCGAGCAGAAGGTTTTGACGGTGAACGCCCACCCCATACGGCGGATCGCCAGATAATAGAACGGCAGGTTAAGCAAAAAGAACGCTACGCCGAACGACAGCGGTGTCAGGTAATTGATTAAGAAAGCCAATCCGGCGGTGCCGCCGGTCAGCGCGCCGGCCTGCCGCAGCAGGATCACGCCGAACGACACCATCAGCGTGCCGATCAGGATCGCCAGCACGTCTTCCAGCAGAGTATGGGAAATATTGTCTTCAGGGCTGATGCAGTTATCCATGGTGTTATTACTCAAAGTAGGTTGCCATCACCGCCCGGTGAACCGGGTTTGTACGCTGAATAATGCAAAAGCCACACCATAAGATAAGTAAAACAGCCGTCATCATGCGATTTCGCAGGATGTTCGGCATTTATGCACAATAAGCCGCTGTTTTTATTTAAAATAAAAAATGCACAAAATGCGCACAAAAAACAAAATAACCGCAAATATCACGCATATAATGCAAATATATCGACCAACCCACGCATTAAATGCCCATTAATGGTGCATGTTGCCCCTAAATGGTTCATTAAATGGATGCGGCAATGTCCGATCAGCGCGCTACCGGCAGCAGCCCGTTTTCTTTCAGCCGGTTCAGTACCACCGCGGTTTTCACGTGCGCTACGCTCTTGTGCATCGACAGAGTTTTGCTGATAAAGTCGCTCAGCGCTGCCAGATCGGCTACGGCCACCTTTAACAGATAGTCAGCGTCGCCGGTGGTTTTATAGGCGTCGAGAACAGCGTCAACCTCTTCCAGCATGCGATGAAAGCTGTCCACATGCTCCTGGGCATGGTTGGTCAGGCTCACTTCGATTAACCCCACCATCCCCAACCCAACGGCCTCCGGCGCCAGCCGCGCATGGTAGCCGCGGATCAACTGAGCCTGTTCCAGGCTGATGCGCCGCCGCGAGCACTGGGAAGCGGACAACCCCACCAGCTCGCTCAATTCCTGATTGGTCAGACGGCCATTGGCCTGTAACAGCGTCAGGATTTTCATATCAAAATCGTCAATGTTGTACATAGCCACCTGTAAACCCGTTAAGAAATGTTGACGTTACAGACTATCAGTTTTTTTGCCCCTGTAATCCCCCCGTTTTGATTCCCCGGCGACGCCTCACAATTTCATTGCACCACCCTGGCCCATTTCCGGTCATCACAGGCACCCAATACGGGCATTGCGTGCGAAAAAAAAGGTTAAAACGCCATAAACTCCACAATAAACACAGTTTAATGCACGGTTCGTGAGTTAAAGTGAAAAAATAATTAAATAACGTTTTCAGCAGGTTATTAGTGATGCGTCCCCATCCTCCATACTCACTGGCCCGATAGTTGCTAAATCCCCAGCGACACGCATTTACCTTTTTGGGGAACACAGATGGACAATCATCAGTCAGAAAACCAGTTGAAAAGAGGGTTAAAAAACCGTCACATCCAGCTGATCGCTCTCGGCGGCGCCATCGGCACCGGCCTGTTTCTCGGCATTGCCCAGACCATAAAAATGGCCGGCCCCTCGGTGCTGCTCGGTTACGCCATCGCCGGGGTTATCGCCTTCTTTATCATGCGCCAACTGGGTGAAATGGTGGTGGAAGAGCCGGTGGCCGGTTCCTTCAGCCATTTTGCCAATAAATACTGGAGCGGCTTTGCCGGCTTTATGTCCGGCTGGAACTATTGGGTGCTGTACGTGTTGGTGAGCATGGCGGAACTGACCGCCGTGGGTATTTACGTGCAGTACTGGTGGCCGGAAATTCCGACCTGGGTCTCCGCAGCGGTATTCTTTGTGGCGATCAATGCCATCAACCTGACCAGCGTCAAAGTGTACGGCGAGATGGAATTCTGGTTTTCCATCATCAAAGTAGCAGCGATCATCAGCATGATCGCATTTGGTGCCTGGCTGTTGGCCAGCGGGCACGGCGGGCCGGACGCCAGCGTGGCCAACCTGTGGCAATACGGCGGTTTCTTCCCTAATGGCATCAGCGGTCTGGTGATGGCAATGGCGGTGATCATGTTCTCATTCGGTGGTCTGGAGCTGGTCGGCATTACCGCCGCCGAAGCGGATAACCCGGAGAAAAGTATCCCGCAGGCCACCAATCAGGTGATTTACCGTATCCTGCTGTTTTATGTCGGCGCATTGGCGGTGCTGCTGTCACTGTATCCGTGGCAGAAGGTGGTGGAAGGCGGCAGCCCGTTCGTCCTGATCTTCCATGCGTTGGACAGCAATCTGGTGGCGACGCTGCTGAACATGGTGGTGCTGTCCGCCGCCCTGTCGGTGTACAACAGCTGCGTGTACTGCAACAGCCGCATGCTGTTTGGGCTGGCGAAACAGGGCAACGCACCGCGTGTACTGCTGAAGATCAACCGGCGCGGCATTCCGCTGGCGGCGCTGAGCGTGTCGGCGCTGGTGACCGCACTGTGCGTGCTACTCAATTACCTGATGCCGGGCAAGGCGTTTGAATTGCTGATGGCATTGGTGGTATCCGCTTTGGTGATCAACTGGGCAATGATCTGCATTACTCACCTGAAGTTTCGGCGCGCCAAGCGGCTGGCCGGGCAGCAAACGCGTTTCCAAAGTTGGGGTTATCCGTTCACCAATCTGATTTGTCTGCTGTTTTTAGCCGGGATATTGGTCATTATGTTTATGACGCCAGGCATCCGGATTTCGGTATGGTTGATTCCGGTTTGGCTGTTGGTGCTGGCGGCAAGCTATCTGCTGAAGAAAAAGAACGCCGCCGCGCCGGGCGCCATTGCTGAATCCAATAACGTATAAGCAAGGGAAACAGATGAAAAAGCTATTACCTCTCGCACTGCTGGTCGCCGCCGGGAGCGCCAGTGCCCAATCCCATCTGGATAAGGTGACACAACAGGGCACGCTGGAAGTTTGCACCACCGGCGATTACAAGCCCTACACCTTTTTGAAGGAAGACGGCAGCTACGAAGGCATTGATATCGCCATGGCGGAATCGCTGGCCAAGAGCCTGGGTGCCAAAGTGAAGTGGGTGAAAACCAGTTGGAAAACCCTGACGCCGGACTTTGTCGCCGGTAAGTGCGACATCGCCATGGGCGGCATTTCCGTCACGCTACAGCGGCAAAAACAGGTGTTCTTCGCCGATAAGCTGGATACCGACGGCAAAATCCCGCTGGTGCGCTGCACCGACGTGAAGAAATACCGCACTGTCGAGCAGATCAACAAAGCGTCCGTGCGCCTGTTGGAGCCGGCGGGTGGCACCAACGAAGCGTTCGTACATGCTTACCTGCCCAACGCCAAGCTGACGTTGACCCATGATAACGTGGGTATTTTTCAGCAGTTAGTGGACAAGAAAGCCGATGTGATGATTACCGACGCTTCCGAGGCGCTGTATCAGCAAAAACACTATCCGAAACTGTGTGCGGTCAATCCGGACAAACCGCTGCAATACGGAGAGAAGGCCTATATGTTGCCGCGTGATGATCTGAGCTGGAAGCTGTATGTGGATCAATGGCTGCACCTGGCCAAAGCGACCGGTGAGTATCAGAGCATTATCGATCAGTGGCTGGCGGTAAAGAAGTAACGCATTGAGGATTGGGGCCGGTAAGATTGCCGGCCCACGACAGCCTATTCGCCGATATATTCCATCGCTACGCGCTGCGTCAGCTTGGTAATCAGCTCATAGGCGCTGATGCCGGTACAGGCGGCAATGCGCTCAACCGGCAGCGCCTTGCCCCATAGCACCACTTCATCGCCGACCTTATCGGTCGCATCCGGCCCGAGATCGACCGAAATCATGTCCATCGATACCCGGCCGACCACCGGCACTTCACGGCCATTAAGCCATACCGGGGTACCGGAGGGCGCACTGCGCGGGTAACCATCACCATAACCCATCGCCACCACCCCCAGCCGAGTGTCGCCTTCGCTCACCCAGGTGCCGCCGTAACCCACCGACTCGCCGGCCTTGTGGTCGCGCACCGCAATCAGGTTGGACTTCAGCGTCATCGCCGGCTGCAGATCAAACTGGCTGCCGCAGGACTCTTCCATCGGAGAAACGCCGTAAAGGATAATGCCCGGCCGCACCCAGTCATTGTGCGCATCCGGCCACAGCAAGGTGCCGCCCGAAGCGGCGATAGAGCGCTGGCCCGGCTTGCCACGGGCAAAACTTTCGAAACACTGCATTTGCTTGAGCGTAGCGTCAGAGTCCGGCTCATCGGCGCGGCTGAAGTGGCTCATGATATTGACCGGCTGCGCCACGTTACGGCAGGCGCTCAGACGCTGATAAAACGCCTCGGCCTGTTCCGGACGCACGCCCAGGCGATGCATGCCGGTATCCAGCTTCATCCATACCGGCACCGGGCGCGCCAGCTCGGCCTGCTCCAGCGCTTCAAGCTGTTCGATGCTGTGCACCGCGGTTTCGATGTTATTCGCCACCAGCACCGGCAGATCTTCGGCGCAGAAAAAGCCTTCCAGCAGCAGGATCGGTTTCACGATGCCGCCGGAGCGCAGCATCAACGCCTCGCCAATGCGCGCCACGCCGTAGCAGTCGGCGTCTTGCAGAGTGTGAGCTGTTTCCAGCAGGCCATGTCCATAAGCGTTTGCTTTCACAACGGCAATCAGGCGGCTTTGTGGCGCCTGACGGCGCACCTGTTGCAGATTATGTCGCAGAGCGCGGCGGTCGATTACAGCGGTTGCCGCTTTCATTTCAGTTCCTTAGCTGATTATTCATCATCATATTGTGGCCCCGCGTAGTTATCGAAACGCGACCACTGGCCGTTAAAGGTCAAGCGCACGGTACCGATCGGGCCGTTACGCTGTTTACCCAGAATAATTTCGGCAATCCCTTTCATGTCGCTGTTCTCGTGATAAACCTCATCACGGTAGATGAACATGATCAGGTCAGCATCCTGCTCGATGGAACCAGACTCACGCAGGTCTGAGTTGACCGGGCGTTTATCGGCACGCTGCTCCAGGCTTCGGTTCAGCTGCGACAGCGCCACCACCGGTACCTGCAACTCTTTCGCCAACGCCTTCAGCGAGCGGGAAATTTCGGCAATTTCCAGCGTACGGTTGTCGGACAGGGCCGGCACGCGCATTAACTGCAGGTAGTCGATCATGATCATACTGAGGCCGTCATGCTCGCGGAAAATACGGCGCGCGCGGGAGCGCACTTCGGTTGGCGTCAGGCCGGAGGAGTCATCAATGTACATATTGCGCTTCTCCAGCAGGATACCCATGGTGCTGGAAATGCGCGCCCAGTCCTCGTCGTCGAGCTGGCCGGTACGGATACGCGTCTGGTCGACGCGCGACAGCGACGCCAGCATACGCATCATGATCTGGTTGCCGGGCATCTCCAGGCTGAAGATCAGCACCGGCTTTTCCTGCGTCATCGCGGCGTGTTCGCACAGGTTCATGGCGAAAGTGGTTTTACCCATCGAAGGACGGGCGGCGACAATGATCAGGTCCGATTTTTGCAAACCGGCGGTTTTCTTGTTGAGATCCTGATAGCCGGTGTCTACCCCGGTAACGCCGTCGTGCGGCTGCTGATACAGCTGCTCGATACGCGAAACGGTGTCTTCCAGAATACGCTCGATGCCTTTCGGGCCTTCATCTTTACTGGCGCGATTTTCCGCGATCTGGAATACCCGTGATTCGGCCAGATCGAGCAGATCTTCGCTGCTGCGGCCCTGCGGATCATAACCGGCGTCGGCGATCTCATTGGCTACCGAGATCATTTCGCGCACGACCGCACGTTCACGCACGATGTCGGCATAAGCGCCGATGTTGGCGGCGCTTGGGGTGTTTTTCGACAGTTCGGCCAGATAGGCGAAACCGCCCACCGAATCCAGTTCGCCGCGCTGCTCGAGCGATTCGGACAGGGTGATCAGATCGATAGGCCGGCTCATTTCCAACAGCCGCTGCATCTCGGTAAAGATCAGGCGGTGCGGGCGGCTGAAGAAATCGTTGGAGACCACGCGTTCCGATACGTTATCCCAGCGTTCGTTATCCAGCATCAAACCGCCCAACACGGACTGTTCCGCCTCCAGCGAATGTGGCGGCATCTTCAGCCCTTCCATCTGGCGATCTCGGGGGCGATCTCTGGCTTCGTCCGCGTATGTTTTGTTGGTTGGTTTTTTTCCTGCCATGAAGCGTATTCTTTATCCGGTTGCGAATGGAGAATCCTGACGCGAGAGTATACGTGATTTTTATCTGTGATTCCCGCGGCATAACCGATGCAAAAAAGGTATCAATCCGCACCCGGCTAAACTGGATCGTCGATACTAAAACGCGTAGGGTGAAATCAGACACCCCAATGAGGTAATGAAATGGCAAAGCGCATTCAATTCTCCGCTACCGGCGGCCCGGAAGTGTTGCAATACGTTGATTTTACACCTATCGATCCGGCAGCCGGTGAGGTACAGGTTGAGAATAAGGCGATCGGCATCAACTACATCGATACCTATATTCGCAGCGGCCTCTATGCGCCCGCCAGCCTGCCAAGCGGGTTGGGCACTGAAGCGGCCGGCGTGGTGATCAAGGTCGGCGCCGGCGTCAGCGCGGTGAAACCTGGCGACCGCGTGGTTTACGCCCAGTCGTCACTCGGCGCCTACAGCGACGTTCACAATGTTTCGGTGGAAAAAGTGGCGATCCTGCCGCACAACCTGAGCTTTGAGCAGGGTGCCGCCTCGTTTCTGAAAGGGCTGACGGTACACTATCTGCTGCGCCAAACCCATGAAGTGCAGCCGGGCGAAGTGTTCCTGTTCCATGCCGCCGCAGGCGGCGTCGGGCTGATTGCCTGCCAGTGGGCCAAGGCGCTCGGCGCAAAGCTTATCGGCAGCGTCGGCTCTGACGAAAAAGCTGAACTGGCTAAACGCGCCGGCGCCTGGGCGACCATCAATTACCATAAAGAAGACATCGCCCAGCGCGTGGCTGAACTGACGCAGGGCGAAAAAGTCGGTGTAGTGTACGACTCGGTGGGCCAAAGCACCTGGCAGGCTTCTCTCAATAGCCTGAAGCGCCGTGGGCTGATGGTCAGCTTCGGTAATGCCTCCGGCCCGGTAACCGGCGTCGATCTGGCATTGCTGAACCAGAAAGGTTCGCTGTACGTCACCCGTCCTTCGCTTAACGGTTACGTCACTAACCGCGACGAGTTGCAATTCGCCAGCAATGAGCTGTTCTCGTTGATCGGCAGTGGCGCTATCAAGGTCGACGTAAAAGAAGAGCAAAAATTTGCGCTGGCCGATGCGCAACGTGCGCATGAGGTGCTGGAAAGCCGCAATACCAGCGGTTCAAGCCTGCTGATCCCCTGATTCCCCTGGCAAAAGAAAAGGGCTCCGTAAGGAGCCCTTTCTATTACTGCATTTGTAGGGGTAGAGCAGAGTCCGCCAGAGACAGGGGGGTTGCTTCAGCAACGCTCGTATTGGGTACTATTGTCTCTTGCGGTGATGAAATAGGTCGCATCGCTGCATCGACAAATATCCTACCAGCCCCTAAACGCAAAAAACACGCTTAATGTGCCGCATTTGCATTTAAAACACCAAGGTGTGATCGTCGCCGCATTCACGATGCATTCGTTACGCAAATTTCAGCGTGACTGTCTGATTACTCGATAAAAAATCAGTAACGGCGTATTTGCGGCTTCTGCATCGAACGGTATATCCAGACGCCCACCACCGCCAAAATCAACCAGGGCAGCAGCTTGATCACCATCGCCAACAGGCCGCCCAGCAGCATAAATGCCGCCGCGACCAGTAACGCGGCGAATACGCCCAGCAACGAAATTCCGGTCACCATCAGCATCACTACAAAGCCAATGAGAAAGAAGAGTTCTAACATGATTGCTCCTTCGCAAAACAAAGTCTCTGCAGGAGTATTACAAGATGCGTGCCAGAACGGCGGAAAAGATAAGTAGTTGAAATATAAAAACAGGCAAACAGCATAGCGCTGAGTGCCTGATGAAAAAGACTAACTGTTAGTCAAATTCTTTGTGTATTACGCCACTTCGGTACGCGGCAGACGAACCAGATCCAGCGCAGCTTCCACCACGCGCGCATCGGCACCCGGCTTATGGGCGTTCTCGCTCAGATGGCGACGCCACTGGCGCGCACCCGGCACGCCCTGGAACAGGCCGAGGATATGGCGGGTGATGTGCCCCAAATAGGTGCCGTTCGACAGCTCACGTTCAATATACGGATACAGCGATTCGATAATCGCCACGCTGTCCATGACCTCGGTCTGGCGACCAAACAGCTCGCTGTCGATCCGCGCCAAAATGCCCGGATTCTGATAAGCCTCGCGCCCCATCATTACGCCATCCAGATGCTCCAGATGCTGCTTTGCTTCTTCCAGCGTTTTCACACCACCGTTGATGGCGAGAGTCAGCTGCGGGAAATCACGTTTCAATTGATACACACGCGGATAGTCCAGCGGCGGCACTTCACGGTTTTCTTTCGGGCTGAGGCCAGACAACCAGGCCTTGCGCGCATGGACAGTAAACATGTCGCACTCGCCGCGCCCGGCAACGGTGGCGATAAAATCGCACAGAAACTCGTAGCTGTCCTGGTCGTCGATGCCGATACGGGTCTTGACCGTCACCGGGATCGACACCACGTCGCGCATCGCCTTGATGCAGTCGGCAACCAGCGTCGCCTGCCCCATCAGACAGGCGCCGAACATGCCATTCTGCACGCGATCGGACGGGCAACCGACGTTGAGGTTAATCTCGTCGTAACCGCGCTGTTCGGCCAGTTTGGCACAGTGCGCCAGCGCAGCCGGATCGCTGCCGCCCAGCTGCAACGCTACCGGATGTTCTTCTTCGCTGTAGGCCAGATAGTCGCCCTTGCCGTGAATAATCGCGCCGGTGGTTACCATTTCGGTGTACAGCAGCGTTTCTTTGGTCAGCAGGCGATGGAAGTAACGGCAATGACGATCGGTCCAGTCGAGCATCGGCGCAATGGAGAAACGATTGGCGGCATATTTTGAGGCGTGGTTGTCTGTCGTCATGCTGAGTTACTGGCTACCTGATTCTGTCTGGGATTCAACGAACGGCGTACTGCCGCAAACGACTATTATAACGACAATCGGCGGCGTTGGGAAAACCGCCGTGCCATCAGGCCAAAAAGAAAAAGAAAAAACGAATAAAAACGCTTCTTCAGGTGTTCTCTCACCAAGGGGGCAATTCGTCTCCCCTCCAATGAGGAAAAAACCATGAACAGTTTCGTTAAACGCCTGTTGCTGCCCGTGATTGCCGGCTCTCTGCTGTTTTCCGGCGCGGCCCTGGCAATGGGGGGTGACGGCAGCGGCCAAACCACGCCGACCTGCCCGAAAGGCCAGATATACGATACAAAAACCAAGACCTGCATGGTGGATAAAAGCAGCATGATCGGCGACAACGATCGGGCGAACTACGCCTATGCACTGGCAAAAAGCGGCCGCTATCAGGATGCCCTCGACGTGCTGAACACCCTGAAAAACCCCAACACCGCCGTGGCATTGAACTACCGGGGTTACGCCACCCGCAAGCTCGGGCGCACGGATGAAGGGATCGGCTACTATTTAAAATCAGTAGCGCTCGATCCCAACTACCCAAAAGTCCGCGAATACCTGGGTGAAGCCTATATGGTGAAAGGCCGTCCGGACCTGGCGAAAGAACAACTCACGGTGATCCAGTCACTGTGCGGCACCGGTTGCGAAGAGTACCGCGACCTGGCGGCAGCCATCGATCACCATCCCGAATCATAAGGCAGCCAGGCCCGGAGGCGAGCATCAGCAACGACGCAATCCGCAACGAAATCGGCCAGTATCTTTCCCGCCTGTGGCGCTATGGTTTAGTGCTCTCCCACCGGCGGGATATCGCCGACGATTTGGTTCAAGCCACCTGTGTGCGGGCGCTGGAGCGCGCCGCACAGTTTACTCTGGGCTCGCGTATGGATCGCTGGCTGTTTTCGATTCTGCATTCCATTTGGCTGAACGAAGTCCGTGCCCGGCATATCCGTCAGGGGCAGGGTTTTGTCGATGCCGACGATCTGGCCGGCGAGGAAAACGGTGAAGATACGATATGGGCCAATGAAGTGATGCAGCGGGTCAACCGCTTGCCGGAGGCACAGCGCAATACGCTATTCCTGGTGTACGTAGAAGAGCTTTCTTACCGGGAAGCGGCCGAGGTGCTGGACGTCCCCATCGGCACCATCATGAGCCGCCTGGCAGCGGCACGTCTGCGGCTTGCAAACGACAGTGTGCTGCAACCCCATATCCCGCAGTCAAAAGGAGAACGATCATGAGCTCATACTATACTGCGGATGAACTGCTGGTCGCCTATCTGGACAATCAACTGGATCCCCAGCAGCGCCGCAGCCTGGAACAGCGCCTGGTCGACGAACCGGCATTGGCCGACCGTTTGTCGCTGCTGGAACGCAGCAATCTGCCGTTCAAACAGGCGTTCGCCCCTTTGCTGGATGAAGCACCGGTGCAACAACTGCAGGACAGGTGGCCACTTGCCATGCCGGTCCCACAACGCGGCGTCAGCCGCCGTGCCCTGATTGCCGCTGCCGTCGGTTTTCTGGCGCTCGGTGTCGCAGGCGATCGCGCCTGGCTGCAAGCGAGTCAGCCAGAAGACAACTGGCGCGGCCTGGTAGCCCAATATATGGCGCTTTACACCCCGGAAACGCTGGCGGGCTTCGATAGCTCCCCTGCGTTACTCGCCAGTCAATTGCAGCACACCGGCGAACGGCTCGGCATTGCCCTCCCCGCTCCCAAACTGGCATTGAACGGCGCAGAGCTGAAAAATGCCCGCGTGCTGGCTTACGACGATCGTCGCATTGCTCAGTTGACCTGGCTGGACACACAGTTTGGCCCGCTGGCGCTGTGCATTATTCAGCAACCGGGCAAGCCGGAGTCCGCACAAAGCGAACGCCGACAGGGAATGAATGTGGTGTATTGGGCCGATGGCAGCCACAGCTTTATGCTGATTGGCCATAATCCGGCGGCGGATATGACCAGGCTGGCAGAGCGTTTGCAGCGTTCACTTTCCACCTGAGAAGGAATCACGCCGCTTGCCCACCGCTCAGATGACGGTGTAGCGCGTGAAACTATCACTCATTTTTCATCGCACCCGCCATATCTCCGCATCAGGTTGCTCCTTATCAGCGGAAAAGGGGGCGACTCTCGGCGATTGCGCTTAATCATGGTAAAATCGGTTTTTTTACGTACCGGGATATTTGCCATGAACTCAAGCACCCAGGAAAAACTGTTGGCGCAGGCTGAACAACTCTGCCAGCAACGCAATGTGCGGCTGACACCGCAGCGGCTGGAAGTGTTACGCCTGATGGCACAACAACCCGGTGCCATCAGTGCTTATGACCTGCTGGATCTGCTGCGCGTGGCTGAACCGCAGGCGAAACCACCAACGGTCTATCGCGCGCTGGATTTCCTGTTGGAACAAGGATTTATTCATCGGGTGGAGTCAGCCAACAGCTACGTGCTGTGCCATCATTTCGAACAACCGATGCATACCTCCGCGTTGTTTATCTGCGATCGCTGTGCTCAGGTGACTGAACGCACCACCGAAGGGGTGGAGGAAACGCTGCAAAAACTGGCGAAAGAGTCGGGTTTTGTGCTGCGCCACAGCGTGGTGGAAGCGCATGGTCTGTGTTCGGGCTGTGTTGAAGTGGAAGCCTGCGACAGCAAGCATGATTGCGGCGAGCACGATCACAGCATTGCCATCAAGAAGAAATAAATTAAGCGGGGTTGGTCAGGCACTTCCCTGTACCTGTGGCCGTGGCGTTAAGGGGATGATGCCAGGCCGGCTACAGTCGATTACGGCCACCGTACGCTGTGGCCCTGCTCGCTACCAGCGATACTTGCTGTGGTCTTCCCAGGATTTCACTTCTTTCTCGGCCGCCTCTTTCTGGTAGCCATAGCGCTCCTGGATTTTACCGACAAGCTGTTCGCGTTTCCCTTCAATGACGGCCAAATCGTCATCGGTCAGCTTGCCCCACTGTTCCTTCACTTTCCCTTTAAACTGTTTCCAGTTACCGTCGGCTTGATCTTTGTTCATAGTCTCTCCGTTAACCTGTCGTAAATCAGTTTGATGCTGTGCTGACCGGGCGTCTAACCAAGCAATTTTCATGGTCTATTACCGCAAACCAAAGGGTTGCCACTCCCCATTCATTTAGCCAGCCACATGATTAATTGTAGACGCAGATAACGAAAATAGAATAAAAACCAGAATAAAAATCCATTAAAAAACACTTTATCAGAAAAACACGCCAACAAACAAAGCACTACCCGAATGGAATATCCTTCGGGATATGTAAGAAAATATAAATAAAAACATAAGAAAAATTACTCAATAATCTAAAAAACTCTCGGACTTATTGCACCGCAAACCAGGTACCGCGCAGCCGGTGACGGTGCCAGAACCAGCCCAGCGCAATGCCCCGCAGCGACAAAAACACCGCCAGCGCCAGCCATAATCCGTGATTGCCTAACACAGGGACGGTAAACAACGTCAGGCCGAAGCCGACGGCCGCCACCGCCATGCTGTTGCGCATTTCGGCACCGCGGGTCGCGCCAATAAACATGCCGTCCAGCAGGTAACACCACACACCGACCAACGGCAGCACCACCTGCCACGGCAGATAATGGCTCGCCAGCGTACGCAACTCGGGTAAAGAGGTTAATGCCGAGATGATTTGCTGCCCGGCAACGGCATACACCACCCCAAAAGCCAGCGCCACCAGGCAAGCCTGGCGACAGGCGGCGTGCCACACCTTGCGCAGTTGGCTGTCGTCGCGAGCGCCATAGGCATGGCCGGAATGCGCCTCTACCGCGTAGGCAAAGCCGTCGAGCGCGTAGGCCGTGAAGGTCAGCAAATTCATCAATACCGCGTTTACCGCCACCACGTCGCCGCCAAGCCGGGCGCCGAAGATGGTCAGTGAGGCAAAACACACTTGCAGCAACAGTGAACGCAACATGATGTCGCGATTCAGCGCCAACAAGCGCCGCAGATTTCCGCGCCAGGCCTGGCGCAGCATCGGCGCGGAAATCCCTCGAATACGCATCACCCGCCAGGCAAGCCATAGCCCCAGCAACAGGGTGACATATTCAGAGATGACGGTCGCCGTCGCCGCCCCTTGCACGTTCCACCTCAGCCCCATCACCAGCCAGATATCCAGTACGATATTCAGCAGGTTACCGATAATCAGCAAGATCACCGGTGCACGCACGTATTGCACGCCAAGCAGCCAGCCCAGGATCACCATGTTGGCCAACGCCGCCGGCGCACTTAGCCAGCGGATTTCGAGGAATAGCCGGGCTTGTTCCAGCACCGCGCCATCGCCGCCCACGATCTGCAACGCCATATCGATCAACGGATGGCGCAGCAGCACAATAGCCACACCGGCCAACGCCGCCAGCAACAACGGCTGCATAAAAGCGCGCGCCAACCCCTGCGGATCCTGTGCACCGAGCGCCTGTGCCGCCAGTCCGGTAGTGCTCATGCGAAGGAACAGCAGCAACATAAACAGGAAGCTGGTAGCCATGGCGCCAATCGCAACGCCGCCCAGATAGGTGGGGCTATCCAGGTGGCCAATCACCGCAGTATCCACCAGCCCGAGCAGCGGCACGGTAATATTGGAAAAGATCATTGGCAGAGCAAGGCGCCATAGGGCTTTATCAGTATCGCTGGTGAAGGCAGAAAGCAGGCGCATAGTGAAATGTTCCCGTGGCGGTAGGGTTTGAATGAATCAGAAATGACATCGCCCCAGAGCTGGGGCGATTTAAATCAGAGGAGGACGTTCAGGCGCAGCGATTAAATCCAGTCGCCGTTGCGGATCACGCCGACCGCCAGACCTTCAATGGTGAAATTCTGCTGACGCAGATCGACCACGATAGGCTGGAACTCGCTGTTTTCTGGCAGCAGTTCAACCACATTGCCGTGTTTTTTCAGGCGCTTGACCGTAACTTCATCTTCAATACGTGCCACAACTACCTGGCCGTTCCGCACGTCCTGGGTTTTATGCACCGCCAGCAGATCGCCGTCGAGAATGCCGATATCACGCATCGACATGCCGTTGACCCGCAGCAGGAAATCCGCGCTAGGTTTGAACAGAGAAGGATCCACCTTATAGTGTCCTTCGATATGCTGTTGCGCCAGCAGCGGTTCACCGGCGGCCACGCGGCCAATCAGCGGTAAACCTTCTTCATCTTCCATCAGCAGACGAATGCCGCGTGAAGCGCCGGAGACGATCTCGATCACGCCCTTGCGCGCCAGCGCTTTCAGATGTTCTTCTGCAGCATTTGGCGAACGGAACCCCAGACGCATGGCGATCTCGGCGCGCGTTGGCGGCATGCCAGTTGACGAAATATGATCGCGAATCAGATCATAGACTTCTTGTTGTCTGGTAGTTAGTGCTTTCATTCCGCCCCCTGTTTGTTTATACAGTCTTGCTGTGAGTATATACAGGTAAGCGCGGCTTGGGAACCGAAGAATGAATAAAAATCAGGGATTAGCGCCCCGCCGCGACGGGGCGAACCACTCAGACAAAGTGCTGCCACAGTACCGAACCCCAGACAAACAGCGCCAGGATGATCGCCAGCGTTACCGCCGCCGATCCCATATCTTTCGCTCGGCCGGAAAGCTCGTGGTGTTCCGTGCCCACCCTATCGACAATGGCTTCAATCGCGCTGTTCAGCATCTCGACGATCACGACCAACAGCACCGATCCGATCAGCAAAATGCGCGCTATCGCACCCACATCCAGCCAGATCGCCAGTATGATAGCCAGCACGGTCGCCACCAGTTCCTGGCGGAATGCGGCTTCGTGCTGCCAGGCAGCAGAAAAGCCTTTATATGAGTAGCCGGCGGCTTTAATAATACGGGTCAGGCCGGTTGCTTGGTTTGCCATGTTTTTTAGTGCCTTTCACAGAGGTAAGTCATAATTATAGAGCTTGGGTCAGGAAACTCTCCCGGCTCACGGTTTTCCAACACCACAGATCTGCTACCCGGTTTCTGGTATGCTTGCGGCGCATTGCTAACAAGAGGCTTCACGTTGTTATGTCAGGTTGGCGTAAAATTTATTATAAATTATTGAATTTACCACTCAAATTGTTGGTAAGAAGTAAGGTTATCCCTTCAGATCCGGTCACGGAGTTAGGGTTGGATCCCTCACGGCCGATTTTGTATGTTTTACCTTATAATTCCAAGGCGGATTTACTGACGCTACGCACCCAGTGCCTGGCACAGGATTTGCCCGACCCCCTCAATCCGCTGGAGATAGACGGCACCGTACTGCCAAGCCACGTGTTCATTCACGACGGCCCGCGCGTGTTCCGCTACTACACACCGAAAGAAGAGTCGGTAAAACTGTTTCACGACTATCTGGATCTGCACCGCAGCAATCCGGATCTCGATATTCAGATGCTGCCGGTGTCGGTGATGTTTGGCCGCTCCCCAGGCCGCGAAGGTCACGGCACGCCGCATCTGCGCTTGCTGAACGGCGTCCAGAAATTCTTCGCCGTCCTGTGGCTGGGCCGCGACAGCTTCGTGCGTTTCTCCAACACCGTTTCGCTGCGCCGAATGGCGACCGAACACGGTACGGACAAAACTATCGCACAGAAACTGGCGCGCGTGGCGCGCATGCATTTCTCGCGTCAACGTTTGGCCGCCGTCGGCCCAAGCCTGCCGGCGCGTCAGGATCTGTTCAATAAGCTGTTGGCGTCCAAAGCGATCGAAAAAGCGGTCGAGGACGAAGCGCGCAGCAAGAAAATTTCCCATGAAAAGGCCCAGCAGAACGCCATTGCGCTGATGGAAGAGATCGCCGCCGACTTCTCGTACGAGACGGTGCGCCTTTCCGATCGCGTGCTGAGCTGGACCTGGAACCGGCTGTATCAGGGCATCAACGTCACCAACGCCGAGCGCGTGCGCCAGTTGGCGCAGGACGGCCACGAGATCGTTTATGTGCCGTGTCACCGCAGCCATATGGATTATCTGCTGCTGTCCTACGTGCTGTATCACCAGGGCCTGGTGCCGCCGCACATCGCCGCCGGCATCAACCTCAACTTCTGGCCGGCCGGGCCGATCTTCCGTCGCCTGGGCGCGTTCTTTATCCGCCGCACCTTCAAAGGCAACAAGCTGTACTCAACGGTGTTCCGCGAATACCTCGGCGAGCTGTTTACCCGTGGCTACTCGGTGGAATACTTCGTTGAAGGCGGCCGTTCCCGTACCGGGCGCCTGCTGGAACCAAAGACCGGCACCCTGTCGATGACCATCCAGGCCATGTTGCGCGGTGGTACTCGCCCTATCACGCTGGTCCCGATCTACATCGGTTACGAACACGTGATGGAAGTAGGTACTTACGCCAAAGAGCTGCGCGGTGCGACCAAGGAAAAAGAGAGCCTGTTGCAGATGCTGCGCGGCCTGCGCAAGCTGCGTAATCTCGGCCAGGGTTACGTCAACTTCGGCGATCCGCTGCCGTTGACCACCTACCTGAACCAGAACGTGCCGCAGTGGCGCGAATCGATTGACCCGATCGAAGCCCAACGTCCAAGCTGGCTGACGCCAACGGTCAACGACCTGGCGGCCAAGATCATGGTACGCATCAACAACGCGGCCGCCGCCAATGCCATGAACCTGTGTTCCACGGCGCTGCTGGCCTCACGCCAGCGCTCGCTGACTCGCGAGCAGTTGCTTGAGCAGTTGGAGTGTTATCTGCAACTGATGCGCAACGTGCCTTACGCCGGCGACGTCACCGTGCCGACCCAGACGCCGGACGAGCTGCTCGATCACGCGCTGAACATGAACAAGTTCGAGGTGGAGAAGGATAACATCGGCGATATCATCATCCTGCCGCGCGAGCAGGCGGTGTTGATGACCTATTACCGCAACAATATCCACCATCTGCTGGTGCTGCCTTCGCTGATCGCCACCATAGTGATGCATCACCGCCGGGTGTCCCGCGCTGAACTGCTGCGGCAGATCGGCCTGATTTACCCGATGTTGAAGGCCGAACTGTTCCTGCATAACGACAAGGAACACCTGCCGGAAGTGCTGCGACCGCTGATCGAGGAAATGATCCGCCAGCAGCTCATCTGCGACAAAGGCGAGGATCTGGTGCTTAACCCGGCGCGCATTCGCCCTCTGCAGTTGCTGGCAGCCGGCGTGCGCGAAACCTTGCAGCGCTATGCCATCACCATGTCTATCCTCAGCGCCAACCCGAGCATCAACCGCGGCGCGCTGGAGAAAGAGAGCCGCATCATGGCCCAGCGCCTTTCGGTGCTGCACGGCATCAACGCGCCGGAGTTCTTCGACAAGGCGGTGTTCTCTACCCTGGTGGCGACGCTGCGTGAAGAAGGCTACATCAACGATATCGGCGATGCAGTCCGTGAGCACACCCTGGAGGTGTACAGCATGTTGAGCGATTTGATTACCCCGGAAATCAAGCTGACTATCGAAAGCGTCAGCATGCCGGCGGAAACCAACGTGCAGCCGGAAACGGCGACAGTGGAAGAGAAAGCCGAATAATTGATTGATAATCAAAAACAAAAAGGCACCGTCAGGTGCCTTTTTTATTGCCGAAAATACCGTTAGCCCCGCCAATAACTCAATGCGATACCGATAAACAACACCAGCCCGACATAGTTATTATCCAGGAACGCCTTGAAACAGGCGTCGCGATCGCGGGTAGCGATTTGCTTTTGCTGATGAATAAACAAGGCACCCGCCAATAGCAACGACCAATAAAACGCCCCGCTCAGTTGGGCCAGATAGCCCACCCACAGCAGCAGCAGCAGCGTCGCGAACTGCAGCAGACCGACGATCAGCTTGTCGTAACGGCCAAACAGGATGGCGGTGGATTTGACGCCAATCTTCAGATCATCGTCACGGTCCACCATCGCGTACAGCGTATCGTAAGCCACCGTCCAGCAGATATTGGCCAGCAGCAGCAGCCAGCAGCTCAGCGGCAGTGCCTCGCTAACGGCGGCGTAGCCCATTGGGATGCCCCAACCAAACGCCGCTCCCAGCACAAACTGCGGCAGATTGGTAACCCGCTTCATGAACGGATAGATCCACGCCAGCGCCAGTGCCGCCAGCGACAGCCAGATGGTCATGGCGTTCAGCGTCAGCACCAGCCCAAACGAGACCAGCACCAACACCACGAACAGGATCTTGGCCTCTTTCTCGCTCACCCGGCCGCTCGGCATTGGGCGCCCCGCTGTTCGCTTCACGTGACCGTCAACGGCGCGATCGGCATAGTCATTCACCACGCAGCCGGCAGCACGCATCAGGAACACCCCAATGACGAACACCAGCAGGATAGACAGTGGCGGCACACCCTGCCCCGCAATCCACAGCGCCCACAGCGTTGGCCACAGCAGCAGCAGGCTGCCGATCGGTTTATCGAGGCGCATCAGATGGCCGTAAGCCCGCCATTTGCTTTGAGTCACGCTTCCCTCCAAGGTATTTCCTCTCCTCATCATGCGATTTCCGCGCTGCCCGCCGCGTACAACGGCGAAGCCGGTAAAAACAGTTCGGTCAGCAATAAGGGCTTGCCCGCCAGCCGTAAACGGGAGCGGCGCGCCCATAACGCATCCTGCCGCCCCATATGAATGTAATCGCGAGTCAATTCACCGCTGCTGAACAGGTAACGCCCCAGCGGCAGCGTGCCCAAATCCACCAGCGCCTGATCCGGTCCGGTCAGGGTCTCTTGCGGGATCACCGTGCGCCCCAGCAGCCAAGGCTGGTTATCGCCCAACAATATTATCTCTCGCAGCCAGTAACGCGGGCTATCCGGCAGGTGTTCGGCCTCTTCACCCAACTGGTCGCGGGTGACGAAACATTCGCGCTGCGGTTCAACGTGCACGCGCCCACAGTGGCGTTCAAAACGGCGGGTCATGGAGCCTGGCTCCATCAGCCAGTCGCTGACGGCGGCGGGTACCGGGGGGTGTTGCGCAGATAACCACTCAAGCGGCGGCAGGATGGAATCCCTATTGCCAGACATTGTTCTACTCCAGGCCTGGCGCCGCACCCTGCGGCCGCACCAGACCATACAAACTGTTAACAGAAATTCATTGTAACGCAGAAATCCAAAAGCGGCAGGCGGATTCGTGGCGCGGCAGGCAGCAAAATCGCTGGAGTTGATCAGCATCGTAGCGGGCAATACGCCACGCGACGTCGGCTTTGCCGTGGCCAACCACCTGCTGCTGCAAACCGGCTACCAGGTGCCGGTCGTGGCCGGAGCCGCCTGCGCATTGAGCGAACCGCCGGAACCCTGGCGCGCCCACCTTGACCGGGCGATTACCCGGCCGGATTTGGCCGGCCTGTGGCATAACGTCCCTTACCCGCACACGGCGGCGATCGTCACGCCAAACGCCGCCGTGACCCTTGGCGAACTGATCTGCAATAACCCAGGTGAAATCACGCTGGCGGCGATAGGCCCACTGACCAATGTCGCCCATGCTCTGCAGCTCTACCCGCAGATGGCGCAGGCGGTGAAGGAAATCGTGATTATGGGCGGGGTGTTCAACGTGGAGGGTTACCTTAAGGACACCAATTTCGGTCTCGATCCTGAAGCCGCCCGACAGGTGCTGACCAGCGGCGCCAACATCACGCTCGCGCCTCTGGACGTCACTACGCAAACCATGCTCACTCAGGCGAATCTGGCGCATATGACGCAACCGGATACACCGCTGTGCCGCTATCTGCGGGCCACTACCCAGCCCTGGATCGATTATTCGCGCCAGACCCGCCACCTGCCGGGTTGCTGGATCCACGATGCGTTGGTGATTGCCTGGTTGCTTGAGCCGCAGTTGGTGACCACCGCGGAGTATTATGTGGATGTGGCATTGGAAGGCGCCATGACGCGCGGCAGCTCTCGCCGCTGGCGACCGGACGGCCTGCGGTTGACGGTCGGCATGCCGGAGCCGCAGGGCAAACCGGTACGGGTGATGGAGCAAGTAGATAACGCCCGTCTGCTGGCGCTGATTGGCGAAACGCTGGCCCGCGCATGAAAAAAGGTGCGCCGAGGCGCACCAATCATCGAGCCAGCATCGGCAGCGTCGGGTACTACCCCTTGCCTTTCACGCTGCCAATAAACGTTTCACGCGCTGTGGTGGAACCCAGTCTTTCAGCTTCATTCATCAGTTTCAGCGCCTTATCGATATCGCCCGCCTTCACCGCCTGCCTGATGCTGTTATTGAAGTAGCTTTCGGTGTCGTTCAGCATCGGCTCCGAAGGCTTGGTCGGTACTGCGGCTGGTGCCACGGTGGCCGGCGCGGTTGACCCCACCACCACCGGTGCAGCGGTCGGCGCCGGTTGCAGCATACCGATCATCACGTTGCCGGAACCCTGTTCAGCGGTCACCTTCAGCTTGAGCGTTCCGCTCGCGCTGTGGCTGGCGATCGGGTCCGGGATATCCGGTATCGCGTTACCCACGCCGGCGGCATAAGCCTTGGCCGGGTTGGTCAGTTGGGTGGTTTTGGCCAAATCCTGGCGGGTGGTGTACACCAACATATAAATCTGTTTTTGACCGAGCGCCGGAGTCAGCTTCAGCGTGCCCTCGAGGCGATCGGAGGACATCGCCCCCGGCGGTTGGTACGGGAAATAGCTGCTCGGGTAATACGCCGCCGGGCGCAGATGCTCATCCAGCACCAACACGCTTGGCGCGTAAATCGAATTATTCTTGCTGATGCTGCTCAGCGTAACTTCCAGCGAACCGCGATCGGCCGGCAGCGTATAGGCGGCAATGGCGCCCTGAATATCACCCTGATTGATTTGCGGGCTGACATTATCCAGTTTCACTTCCTGGCTGACCGGCGGCACCAGCGGTTGCCATGGCAAGCTTTGCAGCGTGGCGGCGCTGATGGCCGGGGCAACGGAAACATTAGCCGGCGTGTCGGCATTGGCCGCCAATGGCGCACCAAGGCTCAACGCCAGTGACAAGCAGAGTGACAGCAGATTCTTTTTCATTGTTATACCCTCTATCAGCGCCGATGCAGGTCAGGCAAGAGAGCCGGCGTCGGCGAATACATGTTGGGGAGAGCGCAAGGCCCTCCCCGTCCTGTCATTACCACCAGATTTCCATCTGGGCGCCGAAGGTGACTTCATCGTCATTGCCGCGGCTGAAGGTGTGTACGCTGGTGTCGTTATACGCGGTACCCGAGGTATAACCGGCGCCGGAATCGCTGTTGGCGTAGCCCCATTTCTCATCCCACTTGGCGTAGGTTGCGAATACGCGGATAGCCGGACGTGACCAGATGCTGTTGCCCGCCTGCCACTGTTGCGCCAGGGTGACTTTGTATTGGCCGTTTCTATCGCCGGTGCGCTGGGATTTCACGTTGTCGTAACCGGCTTCCAGCAAGGTGCTCATGATTGGCGTCCATTTGTACATTGGGCGAACGCCCACGGTGTACCAGGTGGTGCCGTTGTTGTTGTCGCGATCGATATCCTGGAACATGCCGACGTACATCAGCGCCCATTGATCGTTGAAGTCGATAGCGCCGTGATCCAACACGCGGATCATCTTGCCGTCGTTATTAATGGTCGCGCCCTGACTGCGGCCGTTGTTTTGCGAGGTCATAGAGTCGGTGGCGTACTGCAGCACGAACTTGTTGTAACCGCTCAGGATGCTCTGGGTATGCTCAGCAGTTAACAGCCAGCCGTCTTTGCTGGCACCGTCGGCCAGGCGGAAATTATCCTGCGCGTTGGCGCGACCGTAGTCCACGCCGAGCTCCAGCGTACCGCCCGGGTTCAGTTCCAGACCGGCCAGGCGCACGTCGAAGGTGTCGTTGACGGTTGGACGTTCTTTCCACTCATTGTCCAGGTAGCCGTAGGAGCCGCCGGATTCGGAGTTACGGGTCACGGCAGCAGACAGCTTGCCGAAGCCCAGATCGATGTTTTCCAGACCGGCGCCCGGGCCGGAGATATCCCAGTAGTAGAAGTCGATCATATGGACGTCATGACGCTGATAGAAGCGCTTACCTGCCCACATGTTGGCGCCCGGCAGCCAATCGATCAGGTTTTTACCCTGCACGTTTACTTCACGGAAGCCTGGCGTCACGTCTTCCCAGTCGGAACGTTGTGAAACGGAATAAGCCAGATTGGTATCGAAGTAGAAGCTTTTATCGCCTTCTTTCCACACTTCCTGACCCAGCTTTAATTCAGCGTAGGTTTCACATTCGTTACCGAGACGGTATTTGCTGTCGGCGCCGGTGGCCTTGAAACATTGTTGTTCACCGCCGCTGCCGGTCCAGCCGATGCCGGAACGTGCATAGCCTTTAAAATCAACGGCCATTGCCTGGGTGGTCAGCACACCTGCGGCGATTGCCAGTGCCAGAGGAAGTTTGCGCAGAGTAGTCATCATTATTCTCCTGTTATACAGACTGTGATGCTTTAAACGCCCGGCTCCTGGTGCAGCCGTTTACATGCCGTACCGTCTTCACGGAACAGGTGGCAGCGGTGAGGCGGCAGGCCTATAGCGAATGTTGCACCTTCTTCTACCAGCACCACGTCGTTCTGGCGGTAAACCAGGTTCTGACGAATTGCCGGGATTTGGATGTGGATTTGCGTCTCGTTACCGAGTTGCTCCACCACCTGTACGTCACCTTCCAGCGTCACTTCAGAGGCATTGCTGGGCAGCAGATGTTCCGGGCGGATGCCCAGAGACATGTTCGCGCCGACCTGAACCTGCGTACCTTCCACCGGTAGCCATACCAGCTGGCGGTTAGGCAGTTCGACCTGCACCTGTTGCGGGTCTGCGGCGGTCACTTTGACCGGCAGGAAATTCATTTTTGGCGAGCCGATAAAACCGGCAACAAAGCGGTTGGCCGGATAGTGATACAGCTCCAACGGCTTGCCGACCTGGGCAACTCGCCCGGCATCCAGCACCACGATCTTGTCGGCCAGCGTCATCGCTTCCACCTGATCGTGAGTGACGTAAATCATGGTGCGCTGCAGGCGTTTGTGCAGGCGGGAAATCTCGATGCGCATCTGCACCCGCAGCGCGGCGTCGAGGTTCGACAACGGCTCATCGAGCAGGAACACATCAGGTTCCGCCACCAGCGTACGGCCGATCGCTACCCGCTGACGCTGCCCGCCGGACAGCGCTTTGGGTCGCCTGTCGAGCAGATGAGCCAGTTGCAACACTTCCGACACCTGATTCACCCGCTGGCTGATTTCCGCTTTCTTGGCGCCCGCCAGCTTCAGACCGAACGACATGTTGTCGGCGACGGACAGATGCGGGTACAGGGCATAGGACTGGAACACCATGCCGATGCCGCGCTCAGACGGCGGCACTTCATTCATGCGTTTATCGCCGATCAGCAGGTCACCGGAGGTAATGTCCTCCAGCCCGGCGATCATGCGCAGCAGCGTCGATTTACCGCAGCCCGAGGGCCCGACAAACACCACAAACTCACCGTCATCGATGGTCAGATTGACGTCTTTGGAAATCACAGCTTCGCCGAAGGCCTTATAAACGCTGCGCAGTGTGACGCTAGCCATGCGTTACTCCCCTGCTTTCGCAGTTAACATTTCGTGTAAAAATGGCGGACGCAAACCCCGCCAAAACCCATTGATGACCCTCTTGCTGCGCGCCGTGCTGCCATGCCAGTGGCAAGGTCGCCTCAGACGGCGCGGCCGGCTGAGTATAAGGCTGCAGATTAATCAGCGCTTCAAGGCATTGATCCTGATGGGTAATAAGTAAACGAACCACACCGTTCTTTTGGCTGACTGCGCTCAGTTCACCGTGCTGGATCACCGGCAAGCGACGCAGCGCCAGAAGCGATTGGCAGTAACGTAAAGTGGATTGGCTGTCATGCTGTTGACGACTAATCGCCAGCGCGCGGTGTTCTATCGCCACCTGCTGATACCAGTGGATCTCACCGGCAGTCACCTGTTCCGGCGCCTCGTGCCACGGCATCGGCGTTTGCGCGCCAAGCGGATCCTGCAGCCCGGCGGCGTGCGGCAGGCCCAGTTCTTCGCCCTGATACAAGCAGACAGGCGCAGGCAACATCGCCAGCAGCGTCAAAAACGCATCGGCGGAGCGTAAATTCCCCTGTCCCCAATGGCTGACCACCCGTGGCTGGTCGGCATCACCGGTGCTCCAGAGGCTGTCTGCCAGCGTGGCGCGGCGAGCATGCAATACCTCAACCAGCCGCTCGATGCTGAAGGGCATGACCTCCAGCGCCAACGGGCTGCGGACGTACTGCTGTGGGGCAACAGAGTGCCGGACAGGGCTGTGCCCGTCGCAGTACCACAGCCCCAGCCCCTGAGCGGCTACCGCAGCGGCGGCTTGCGCCGACAGCTCATACGGCAATACCAGCCCATCGATCGACAGCGTATTCAGATAAGGCAGCGCCGAAACCATGCCGTGTACGTCGCCCACGCCGTCCCCGTTTCCATCACGGAAACTGACCGGATGGATCCGGTACAAGGTGGGTTGAGTGACGGTAGGCATTAGCGACATAAATCCGGTTCCCTGCTGCACGTGACGATGAAAAATCAATGTGGCCGATAGTGCGGGAATCCCCACAAGGGGTAATCATCCGTAACAAGATTTTTCATGGGGGAGGAGATGGGAGGATGAGAGAACGACCGTCGCGGCGAGAAGTTCAAAGCTAAAAGCAAATCTGTGATCCGTCTGGCAAAAATCGTCACCCTATTTTGTGTCTTCCCCCACAGAATAGGGCGCAACGTTAACTGGATCACACTCCGCAGGCGTGGGGCGTAGAGGGGGGGAGGATGAGAATGTGTCGCTTTGTGACCCACTATTACTGCGAAACCTCTCTCCTTGATTTACGTGCCCACAAAAAAGAAGGATTGGATTATGACTCGCAGCTTTACCACCGCCCGTACGCTGGTGCTTTCCGCTCTGACCACCTTGGTGCTTTCCTCTTCCGCCTTCGCCAAGATCGAGGAAGGGAAACTGGTTATCTGGATCAACGGCGATAAAGGCTATAACGGCCTGGCCGAAGTCGGCAAAAAGTTTGAGAAAGACACCGGCATCAAAGTCACCATTGAGCACCCGGACAAGCTGGAAGAAAAATATCCGCAGGTAGCCGCCACCGGTGACGGCCCGGACATCATCTTCTGGGCTCATGACCGCTTTGGCGGCTACGCGCAGTCCGGCCTGCTGGCCGAGATCCACCCTTCCAAAACCTTCCAGGACAAGCTGTTCCCGTTCACCTGGGACGCGGTGCGTTATGACGGCAAGCTGATTGGCTACCCGATCGCGGTAGAAGCGCTGTCGCTGATTTATAACAAAGATCTGATCAAAGACGCGCCTAAAACCTGGGAAGAGATCCCGGCGCTGGACAAAGCGCTGCGCGCCAAAGGCAAGAGCGCCATCATGTGGAACCTGCAAGAACCCTACTTCACCTGGCCGATTATTGCCGCCGACGGCGGCTATGCCTTCAAGTATGAGAACGGCAAGTACAACATCAAGGATGTCGGCGTCGCCAACGCCGGTTCGCAGGCCGGCCTGCAGTTCATCGTCGATCTGGTGAAAAACAAACACATCAATGCCGATACCGATTACTCGATTGCCGAAGCGGCGTTCAACAAAGGCCAGACCGCAATGACCATTAACGGTCCTTGGGCGTGGGCAAACATCGAGCAAAGCAAAATCAATTACGGCGTAACCCTGCTGCCGACCTTCAAAGGCAAGGCGTCCAAACCCTTCGTCGGCGTGCTGACCGCCGGGATCAACGCCGCCAGCCCGAACAAAGAGCTGGCGACCGAATTCCTGGAAAACTACCTGCTGACCAACGAAGGCTTGGCTGACGTCAACAAGGACAAACCGCTGGGCGCCGTGGCGCTGAAGTCATATCAGGAACAACTGGCGAAAGATCCGAAGATTGCCGCCACCATGGCAAACTCGCAGACCGGCGAAATCATGCCGAATATCCCGCAGATGAGCGCCTTCTGGTACGCCGAACGCAGTGCGGTGATCAACGCCGTCAGCGGCCGCCAGACGGTGAAAGCCGCGCTGGACGACGTGCAAACCCGTATTACCAAGTAACAAACGACGCTGTGCGGGGCGCACCAAAACGCCCCGCTGTTGATCCACAGAAAGGAACGCCCTATGCAATTAGCTCACGCCGGGTCGCCTGCGCGCAAGAAGTCGAAGTGGTGGCAGAGTGACGTACTGAAATGGCTGGTGATCGGCCTGTTCAGTCTGGTTACCTGCTACCTGATTGTGTTGATGTATGCACAGGGTGAATACCTGTTTGCCATTCTCACGTTGATCCTCACCAGCGCCGGGCTTTACGTCTTTGCCAACCGCCGCGCTTACGCCTGGCGTTACGTCTATCCGGGCATCGCCGGCATGGGGCTGTTTGTCCTGTTTCCGCTGATTTGCACCATCGCCATCGCCTTTACCAACTACAGCAGCACCAACCAGCTCACCTTTGAGCGCGCCCAGTCGGTGCTGATGCAACGTCAGTTCCAGACCGGCAAGACCTTTACCTTCGGCCTGTATCCGGCGGAAAACCAACAATGGCGCCTCCAGTTAACCCACCCCGACAGTGGCCAACAACTGATTTCCGGGCCGTTCAGCTTTGACGCCAACGCGCCGCAAACGCTGAAACTGACGGAGGAAAACGCCGAACCGGCAGGAGAACGCGCCACGTTGCGGGTGATTACTCAGAACCGCCAGGCACTGAGCCAACTGGTAGCGCAGTTACCGGAAGGCGGCGAGCTGCGCATGAGCTCACTGCGCCAGTTTTCCGGCACCTCTCCGCTGTATCTGCTGGATAAAGACAGCAAGGTGTTGACCGACCAACAGACCCATATTCAATACCGGCCGAACCCGGACATTGGTTTCTATCAGGCGCTGACTGCCGACGGCAACTGGGCCAAAGAAACCCTTAGCCCAGGATATACCGTCACCATCGGCTGGAAAAACTTCCTGCGCGTTTTGCAGGATGAAGGCATCAAAAAACCCTTCGTGTCGATCTTTATCTGGACCATCGTGTTCTCGGTGATGACCGTGATCCTCACCGTGGCCGTGGGCATGGTACTGGCCTGCGTGGTGCAGTGGGAAGCGCTGAAAGGCAAAGCGGTATACCGCGTCATGCTGATACTGCCCTACGCGGTACCGTCGTTTATTTCGATTCTGATTTTCAAGGGGTTGTTTAACCAAAGCTTCGGTGAAATCAACATGATGCTCAGCCACCTGTTCGGCATCAAGCCGGCCTGGTTCAGCGATCCCATTACCGCCAAAAGCATGATTCTGATCGTCAACACCTGGCTGGGTTATCCGTACATGATGATCCTGTGCATGGGGCTGTTGAAAGCGATCCCCGACGATCTGTACGAAGCCTCGGCAATGGACGGCGCCACCCCGATGCAGAACTTTTTCCGCATCACTCTCCCGCTGTTGATCAAGCCGCTGACGCCGCTGATGATTGCCAGTTTCGCCTTTAACTTTAACAACTTCGTCTTGATTCAGCTGTTGACCAACGGCGGGCCGGACATGATCGGCACCACCACGCCGGCCGGTTATACCGACCTGCTGGTCAGCTACACCTACCGCATCGCCTTTGAAGGCGGCGGCGGGCAAGACTTCGGTCTGGCGGCCGCGATTGCCACGCTGATCTTCCTGCTGGTAGGCGCCCTGGCGATCCTGAATCTGAAAGCCAGCAAGATGAACTTCGACTAGGGAGAAAAAGAATGGCTATGGTCCAACCCAAATCCCAGCGCCTGCGCCTGTGGATGACTCACACCCTGATGCTGTGCTTTATTGCCCTGATCATGTTCCCGTTGCTGATGGTGGTGACGATTTCACTGCGCTCCGGCAACTTTGCCACCGGCAGCCTGATACCGGAGCAGATTTCGTGGGATCACTGGCGTTTGGCGCTCGGCATGAGCGTGACGCACGCCGATGGCAGCGTCACCCCGCCGCCGTTCCCGGTGCTGCTGTGGTTGTGGAACTCGATCAAGATCGCGGTAATCACCGCCATCGGCATCGTCACGCTGTCCACCACCTGCGCCTATGCCTTTGCCCGCATGCGCTTTCGCGGTAAAAGCACGTTATTGAAAAGCATGCTGATTTTCCAGATGTTCCCGGCGGTGCTGTCGCTGGTGGCGCTGTACGCGTTGTTCGATCGCCTGGGCCAGTACATTCCGTTTATCGGCCTGAACACCCACGGCGGGGTGATCTTCGCCTACATGGGCGGTATTGCGCTGCACGTCTGGACCATCAAGGGCTATTTCGAAACCATCGACAATTCGCTGGAGGAAGCGGCGGCGCTGGATGGTGCCAGCCCGTGGCAGGCCTTCCGCCTGGTGCTGCTGCCGCTGTCGGTACCGATTTTGGCGGTGGTGTTTATTCTGTCGTTTATCGCCGCGATTACCGAGGTGCCGGTAGCGTCTTTGCTGCTGCGCGACGTCAACAGCTACACGCTGGCGGTAGGGATGCAGCAATACCTGAACCCGCAAAACTATTTATGGGGCGACTTTGCCGCTGCGGCGGTGTTGTCGGCCATTCCAATTACCGCCGTATTCCTGCTGGCTCAACGCTGGCTGGTGGGTGGCCTGACGGCCGGCGGGGTGAAAGGTTAAGGTTTTTGCCACTGCAATGCGCTTGATGTACTTCAGTTCTTTCCGATCAATACCTGTGTCTTCGGCGGCCCTGCGGGCCGCCATTTTTACGGCCTATCCAAAAATAATTGGCGTTGCAACCAAGGCTGCTGCAGCTTCAAATATGAAGGGTATTTATTCGCGTTTTAAGCGGTCGGTGTTGGCCAAATAGAGAGTCACTACCAGCAGCAATATCGCTCCGGCATAAATCAAGGTATCAAATGGATTTTTATGATCCACTATGATCAAACGAATAATCGCGGTAATGCCGATATAGATGAAATAACGCAGCGGAAAATGATATCCCGATTCAAAATACTTGACGATCAAGGCGATAAACTCAAAATACAGGAAGTAAATCACGATGCCTTCGATCAACAAGTAGGACGATGATTCCTCACTGTTTACAAACAAGACTTTCGCCAAATGAATAGTTTCTTTCACCAAAAAAACGATCAGGATCGCCGCCAGCAGCAGCAGCCCAACGTTCAGCACCCGCTGTAACCCCTTCGCAATCATTATCGAACGCGATGTTTTCGCCATAAGAACTCCCCTTAAATACCACTGAAATTATCCGCGCATCCTAACATAGGCATTATCTTAAAATTCATTGCCCCTGATGAAATCACTTTAAACTCAATTTAATTCAATCAGTTACATTAGGATATTTCTGGTTGATATATTTGTAGCAAATTGAAATGTCAACTATGATGGGACATAGATCTTTACATAAAACTAATAACCTCGAATTAACAAGGGAATTCTTTATGCGCGCTAAACTTAACGGACTGGTCGCGGCGGGCCTGTTTACCTGTGCATTAACCGGCCACGCCGCCGGCTTGGTCACTCCTGATAACGATCTGCGTAACGATCTTGCCTGGTTGTCAGACCGCGGCGTGATTAACGTCAGCTTGTCCACCTGGCCGCTGAGCCAGGAAGAAATCAGCTCGGTTATTTCACAGGCCAAGCCGGTAACCAGTACCGAGAAAAGCGTCATTGACCGCGTTCAGCGCCGTGTCGATTCCCTGAAAGCCAATATCCGCGTCAGCGGCTACGCCTCTACCGACAAACCCGGCACCCCGCAGGGCTTCGGCCAGAATGAATATGCTGATGACCGCCTGACTATCGGCGCAGGTGCCAACGGCGAATTCTGGGACGTGCGTGTACAAGGTTCTGTCGAGGGCGATCAACGCGTCAGCGACGGTTCAAAATTCAACCTGAATGGCTCCTACGGTGCAGTAAAAATCTGGAACCAATGGCTGTCCTTCGGTGAAGTCTCCCAATGGTGGGGCCCGGGTTACGACGGCAGCCTGATTCGCTCCGACGCCGCTCGCCCGGTGGCTGGCTTTATGCTGCAACGCGCCGACCAGTCTCCGTTTGAAACGCCTTGGCTGTCGTGGATTGGCCGCTGGCAGTACCAACTGACCGCAGGCCAGTTGTCGCAATATGCTGCAGTTCCCCATACCAAGCTGATTGGCGGTCGTTTCACCATGATGCCGACCGACTTCGTAGAATTGGGTGCCTCACGCATCATGCAATGGGGGGGTGAAGGTCGGCCTCAGTCCTGGAGTTCTTTCTGGAATGCGTTTGCCGGTAATGATAACGATGACTCTGGCAAAGGCAACGATCCGGGTAACCAGCTTGCCGGCTTCGACTTCAAGTTGAAAATGCAGCCGTTGATTGGCCTGCCGGTAAGCTTGTATGGTCAGTTGGTAGGTGAAGACGAAGCGGGTATGTTGCCGTCACAAAACACCTATTTACTGGGGCTGGAAGGGCATCCAGAATGGGGCACGACCACCATCAACTGGTCTATCGAAGGGGCTGATACCCGCGCCGATATGAACCGCAAAAACTATGTGTATAACCATTACATCTACAAAGGCGGCTACTATCAGCAGGGTTATCCGCTGGGCCATGCGATGGGCGGCGATGGCCAAATGCTGTCCGGCCGTGTAGAACTGGTACTGGATGACAGCCAACGCTGGAGCACCCGTTTGGTATACGCCAAAGTGAACCCGCAGAACCAGTCAATCAACCAGGCGTTCCCGAAATCCGACACGCTGAAAGGCATTCAGCTCGGCTGGGGTTACACCCTGGATTCCCAGGTCAAGTTTGATACCAGCCTGTGGTATACCGATAACAATGCCAGCACCGCCGATGACGTGGGCGCAGGCATCAGTTTCGAAGTGCCTATCAATCTGTAATCATCCAGATGTAAAAAAACCCGCCGCGGCGGGTTTTTTATTGGCATCAATCAGATACAGCTATTAACGCCATTCTTTAAAGCGGTTGATCAGCGCGTTGGTTGAGCTGTCGTGGCTGCTGACTTTCTCGCTACCCGCCAGCTCCGGCAGGATACGGTTAGCCAGCTGTTTGCCCAGCTCTACGCCCCACTGGTCGAAGGTGAAGATGTTCAGGATCGCACCCTGGGTGAAGATCTTGTGTTCATACAGCGCAATCAGGCTGCCCAGGCTGAACGGCGTGATCTCGCGCAGCAGGATGGAGTTGGTCGGGCGGTTGCCTTCAAACACCTTGAACGGCGCCACGTGTTTGACTTCTGCCGCAGTCTTGCCCTGAGCGGCGAACTCTTCTTCCACCGCCTCCAACGACTTGCCGAACGCCAGCGCCTCGGTCTGCGCGAAGAAGTTCGACAGCAATTTAGCGTGGTGGTCGCTCAGCGGGTTGTGGCTGATGGCCGGCGCGATAAAGTCGCAAGGAACCAGTTTGGTGCCCTGGTGAATCAGCTGGTAGAACGCATGCTGGCCATTGGTGCCCGGCTCGCCCCAGATGATTGGGCCCGTCTGGTAATCCACCGGATTGCCGTTACGGTCTACGTATTTGCCGTTCGATTCCATATTGCCCTGCTGGAAGTAAGCGGCAAACCGGTGCATGTACTGGTCGTACGGCAGAATCGCTTCCGTTTCTGCGCCGAAGAAATTGTTGTACCAGATGCCGATCAGCGCCAGCAGTACCGGCAGGTTTTGCTCCGCCGGCGTTTGCGCGAAGTGCTTGTCCATCTCGTGCGCGCCGCTCAGCAACTGCTCGAAATTCTCATAGCCCAACGACAACGCGATAGACAGGCCAATCGCCGACCACAGCGAGTAACGGCCGCCGACCCAGTCCCAGAACTCGAACATATTGGCTGTATCAATACCAAACTCACCTACCGCCTTGCCGTTGGTGGACAGCGCCGCGAAGTGTTTCGCCACGTGCTTTTGATCGCCGGCGGTGTTCAGGAACCAGTCGCGCGCGCTGTGGGCGTTGGTCATGGTTTCCTGGGTGGTGAAGGTTTTGGACGCCACCAGGAACAGAGTGGTTTCCGGGTTCAGCGGTTTAAGCGTTTCGGCGATATGGGTGCCGTCAACGTTGGAGACAAAATGCATATTCAGGTGATTTTTGTAAGGACGCAGCGCTTCGGTAGCCATATAAGGGCCGAGATCCGAACCGCCGATACCGATATTCACCACGTCGGTAATCGCTTTGCCGGTGTAGCCTTTCCAGTCGCCGCCAATCACGCGGTCGCAGAACTGTTTCATCTTGGCCAGCACCGCGTTCACTTCCGGCATCACGTCTTTGCCGTCAACGATAATCGGGCTGTTGCTGCGGTTGCGCAGGGCAACGTGCAGCACCGCACGGTCTTCGGTACGGTTGATTTTCTCGCCGGCAAACATCGATTTGATCGCGCTTTGCAGATCGGTCTCTTTCGCCAGTGCCTGCAGCTTCTCCAGCGTTTCTGCGGTAATGCGGTTTTTAGAGTAGTCCACCAGCATCTGATCGTTGAAGGTGGCTGAGAAGCGGGAGAAACGCTCTTTGTCCTGAGCGAACAGATCGCTGATCCGGACGTCTTTCATCTGTTCAAAATGTTGCTGCAGGGCTTGCCAAGCAGCGGTTTGACTAGGATTGATATTTTTCATAGCAACACTCTTAGGCTTGAGAATAAATGTGACGTGATTGTCCGATTGTAGCCTGTTCGACTGTGATTATGATCTCTTTTCTTACGATAGGCGCTAACTGTCAAACCTCTCCTGCATCGTTTCAGCCATTCCCCTATACTTTTGGATAACAGCCTGTTATCAGGGTTGCCGAACTGTCACTGAAATGTGCCATTGTTGCTGATAGCCAATTAGAGAAGGACCTCCGCCATGGAATTATCTGCCCCACTGATGTTGGTGATCATCGGGTTAAGTTCACTGCTGGCGCAATGGCTGGCCTGGCTGCTGCGCTTGCCTGCCATTCTGCCGCTGCTGCTGTTTGGCATCGTGCTGGGGCCGGCGGTGCATCTGGTCCAGCCGGACGCGCTGTTCGGCGATCTGCTGTTCCCGCTGGTGTCGCTGTCGGTGGCGATCATTTTATTTGAAGGCGCGCTGACGCTGCGGGTAGAGGAGATACGCGGCCTCGGCGGCGTGGTGCGTAACCTGGTGACCATCGGCATGCTGATGACCTTCCTGGTGATCAGCGTCGCCTGCTGGTGGCTACTGGACTTTCCGCCCGAGCTGGCAGCGCTGATCGGCGCGGTGACGGTGGTGACCGGGCCTACGGTGATAGCCCCGCTGATGCGCGTGGTGCGGCCCAATGCCAATATCAACCAGGTGCTGCGCTGGGAAGGGATAGTGATCGACCCGGTTGGCGCTATCTTCACCCTGTTGGTATTTGAATTTATCGTGCTGAAGCAGCATTCGGAGTCCTATACCCACCTGTTCTGGACGCTGGGCATTACCGCCGCCGTCGGCCTGGCGATCGGCGCGCTGTTCGGTTATTTGCTGGGGGTGGCGTTGCGCCGCGTCTGGCTGCCGCGCTACCTGCAAAACCTGGCGGTGCTGGCGATCATGTTGACCGCCTTTGGCGTGTCCAATGCCATTGCCGACGAATCCGGTCTGCTGACCGTGACGGTAATGGGCATTTGGCTGGCCAACATGCGCGACGTGGATACCAGCGACATTCTGGCATTCAAGGAAGAACTGTCGGCTATCCTGATTTCTGCGCTGTTTATCATTCTGGCGGCGCGGCTGGATATTCATGCGCTGTGGAACATGGGCTGGCCGCTGTTGGGCCTGCTGCTGGCGGTACAGTTTATCGCCCGGCCGCTGTGCATTGCGGTGTCGACCTGGCGTTCTTCCCTGCATTGGCGCGATCGCCTGCTGCTGTGCTGGATAGCCCCACGCGGCATCGTCGCCGCAGCGGTCAGCTCGTTGTTCGCCCTAACGCTGCAACGCAGCGGTTATCAGGGCGCCGATCGGTTGGTGACCGTGGTGTTCGCCGTCATCATCGGCACCGTGGTGTTGCAAAGCCTGACCAGCGGCATGATGGCGCGCTGGCTGCGAGTACAGCAGCAAAAACCGCGTGGCGTGCTGATCGTCGGTGCCAACAGCGTGGCGCGCATGCTGGCGCAGGCGTTGATCAAAATGAATATCCCGGTGCTCGTCACCGACAGCAGCTGGGAATATTACCGCCAGGCGCGTATGGAGGGTATTCCCGCCTATTATGGGCATGCTTACTCCGAACATGCCGAGAACTATCTCGATCTGAGTGATACCGCGCAAGTGTTGGCGCTCTCGCCCAACCGCCATCAGAATGCGCTGGCGGTATACCACTTCAGCCATCTCTTCGGTGACGACCAGGTCTTCGCCATCCGCTCCGGCGCGCCGCTGAAAGGGCGCGGCAACAGCGCGGAAAGCTCGCGCTTCCGCCGGCACGAAATCCTGTTCAATCAAGAGGCTACCTACGGCCGGTTGAGCAGTCTGATCGCCAAAGGCGCCACCATCAAAGCCACCAAGCTGAACGAAAACTTTGGCTGGCTGGAATATCTGGAAAAACATCAGGGCGTTATCCCGCTGTTGTGCCAAGGCGAGGACGGCAAGCTGCAACCGATAGGCACCGGTTTTGTTCCCGCCATGCCCTGCACGCTGATAGCGTTAGTGCAAATTGAAAATACCTCAACGTCTGACCGTTGACACAAGCGCAATAACCGGCTATTCCTATCAGCCTACTTGCGCACCCGGTGCGCAAGCCAGAAGAGGCGCGTCGCCCAGGTAAAGTGTCAGAGGAGCCGTTTTCCCATGACGGCACTTGAGGGGGAGCGACGCCGAGGTAGGGTGATGTACGGCATTCATCGTATCGGCTACAGGGGCTGAATCCCCTGGGTTGTCACCAAAGTTTGCCCCGCGGGGGCAATCAGCAAGGTGGGGCGCTTCTGGGTGTATCGTAGTTTCAACCTCTACGTCTGCCCCCTGTTTATCGCTCTCCCCTTGTGCCAAGGCTATGGAAAAAAGTGCTCTCAAAATAGGGCAACCCTGACACGAGGTTTTACATGAACCAAGCAGTACCCCAAAATTCTACCGTTGTGGCCAAATTCGGCGGCACCAGCGTTGCCGACTATGAAGCCATGAACCGCAGCGCCGACGTCGTGCTCGCCAATCCGCAAGTGCGCCTGGTGGTCCTGTCCGCTTCGGCGGGCGTCACCAATCTGCTGGTCGCGCTGGCTGAAGGCTGCGATGGCGACAAACGCAGCGCCCGGCTCGATGAAATCCGCCGCATCCAGTACGCCATTCTCGACAGCCTCGACAAGCCGGCGGTGATCCGCGACGAAATCGACCGCATGCTGGAAAACATCGCCATGCTGTCCGAAGCGGCAGCGCTGGCGACCTCTACGGCGCTGACCGACGAGCTCGTCAGCCACGGCGAACTGATGTCCACCCTGCTTTTCGTTGAGATCCTGCGGAGCCGTAACGTGCAGGCTGAGTGGTTTGACGTGCGCAAAGTGATGCACACCGACGATCATTTCGGCCGCGCCACGCCGGACAGCGCCGCATTGAACGAACTCACCCAAACCCTGCTCAAACCGCGCCTGCAGGAAGCGCTGGTGGTCACTCAAGGCTTTATCGGCAGCGAGCCGAAGGGCCGTACCACCACGCTGGGCCGTGGCGGCAGCGATTACACTGCCGCCCTGTTGGGCGAAGCGTTGAACGTCAGCCGGGTAGATATCTGGACCGACGTGCCGGGCATCTACACGACCGACCCGCGCGTTGTCCCTACGGCGAAGCGCATCGACAGAATCACCTTTGAAGAAGCGGCCGAAATGGCCACCTTCGGCGCGAAAGTGCTGCACCCGGCTACCCTGCTGCCGGCAGTACGCAGCGATATTCCGGTGTTTGTCGGCTCCAGCAAAGATCCGTCCGCCGGCGGCACTCTGGTGTGCAATACCACCAAGAACCCACCGCTGTTCCGCGCATTGGCGCTGCGCCGCAAACAAACCCTGTTAACGCTGCACAGCCTCAATATGCTGCACGCACGCGGTTTCCTGGCTGAAGTGTTCAGCATTCTGGCACGCCACAATATTTCGGTGGATTTGATCACCACCTCCGAAGTCAGCGTGGCGCTGACCATGGACACCACCGGCTCCACCTCCACCGGCGGCAGCCTGCTGACCACCTCGCTACTGACCGAGTTGTCGTCGCTGTGTCGGGTAGAAGTGGAGGAGAACCTGGCGCTGGTGGCGATAATCGGCAACAAGCTTTCCCAGGCCTGCGGCGTGGGCAAAGAGGTGTTCGGTGTGCTTGACCCGTTCAATATCCGCATGATCTGCTACGGCGCCAGCAGCTACAACCTGTGCTTCCTGGTACCGGGCGATGACGCCGAACAGGTAGTACGTACTCTGCACCACAATCTGTTCGAATAACCGGCTCTCATCCTATTGCGGGCGCAGCAGGCTGCGCCCCAACGTCTAAAAAGGCCGTTCATCATTCGCAGGGGTCCAGCACGCTGAGCCCGCAAAAAACACAACGCCATCCCACCGTTCCCTTTTTGGCTAAGGAAAACCGTATTCATGCTGGCATTACTAACCCGATTATTCCCTCTGTGGGCGGTGCTGCTCGCCGTCGCCGCCTACGCTACGCCCACCACCTTCACCGGTATTGGCCCGTACGTCAGCCCACTGCTGATGCTGATCATGTTCGCCATGGGCGTCACGCTGCGGCTGGATGACTTCAAGCGCGTGCTGTCGCGCCCCGCTCCGGTGGCCGCCGGCATCTTTCTGCATTACCTGATCATGCCGCTGGCGGCCTGGTTGCTGGCGATGCTGTTCCATATGCCACCGGATCTTTCCGCCGGTATGGTGCTGGTCGGCAGCGTCGCCAGCGGTACCGCTTCCAATGTGATGATCTATCTGGCAAAAGGAGACGTTGCGCTGTCGGTGACCATTTCGGCGGTCTCCACGCTGGTGGGCGTATTCGCCACGCCGTTGCTGACCCGCCTGTATGTCGATACCGAAATCAGCGTCGATGTCATGGGCATGCTGCTGAGCATCCTGCAGATCGTCGTGATCCCGATTGGCCTCGGCCTGATCGTGCATCACACCTTTACCAAAACGGTCAAACGCATTGAGCCTTTCCTGCCGGCGCTGTCGATGGTCTGCATCCTGGCGATTATCAGTGCAGTGGTCGCAGGTAGCCAGAGCCACATCGCCTCCGTCGGGCTGGTGGTGATCATCGCGGTGATCCTGCATAACGGCATCGGACTGCTGAGCGGCTACTGGGGCGGCAAACTGTTCGGCTTCGACGAATCCACCTGCCGCACGCTGGCTATTGAAGTCGGCATGCAGAACTCCGGGCTGGCGGCGACGCTGGGCAAGATTTACTTCTCACCGCTGGCCGCGCTGCCGGGTGCCCTGTTCTCCGTGTGGCATAATCTCTCCGGCTCGCTGCTGGCAGGTTACTGGTCCGGGCGGCCAATCAAGAAAAAATAATCTCACTCCGGGGCGCAGCCATTTGCGCCCCGCTCCACTTCTGCGAAATTTCGTATTTCCTCCCGGTTGGATTGTCAGAATTATCCCCATCCCTTATTATCCCCCGACAAAATAAAATTCAGATTCTTCTTAATCCTGCCGATAACCGGGAGTAAGAGCGAAAAAGAAAAAACCCTACAAGTGGGTCTTATTACCTCCTTTGAGGTAATTAATGGGTATGCATTGAAAAATAAAAACAAGCAGCCTAATTATTATTAGTAAGAATAAAAACCCACCTTCTTATTTGCCCTGAGCAATAAAAGAACCCCGCAATGTGATTGTCGCTCGCTGTTTCGGGCCGGCCGCCGGCCGTCCGTTATTGACCTCATGGATTGAGCAGGCTGCCCCGGCGGCTTCTCATAATGGATTACAATGATTAAAAAAACTGCCGCCCTGGCGCTGCTGTTCAGCACCGCACTTCCCGCCGCTACCCTGCCCGAAATGGGCGATTTTTCACCGATGAGCGAATCACGTCGCGCCCTGCAAGACAGCACGCGTGAAGTGAATCAGCAGATAGAACAGCGCCGTTATCAGCAGCTCAAGCAGCAACAATTGTTGGCGGAACCTGCGCCTGCAGCCCCGGCGCTACCGCATTCTGCGCAGTGCCTGCCGATCGCCGGCGTGTATTTACAGGGGATCACCCTGCTGTCTGCGCAGGATTTGGCGGCGCTAAGCGCACTGCCGCAGCGCTGTATCAGCAGCAATGACATTAACCGACTGACGCGCGAATTAACCCGCTTATACGTTGATAAAGGCTACATCACCGCGCGTGTGCAATTTATTCGCCCTAATGCCGATGGCGAATTAGGGCTGCGGGTCACCGAAGGGTTTATCGAAAAAATAGAGGGCGGCGACCGCTGGGTGAATAGCCAATTATTATTTCCAGGGCTCGAAGGCAAGCCCTTGAAATTAACTCAGCTCGATCAGGGATTGGATCAGGCCAATCGTTTGCAATCAAACAAAACCCGGCTGGATATATTGCCCGGCACCCAAACGGGCGGTTCTATTATTCGCCTGAATAACCAGCACGCCAAGCCCTGGCAACTGACCGCCACGGCGGACAATTATGGCCAAAAAACGACCGGTCAGTGGCTGGCGCGTACGACCGCCACGCTGGACAGCCCATTCGGCCTGTCGGATTTCGTCAGCCTGAACGCCACCAGCACGCTAACAGATCCGGCACAGCGCTATAACCGTGCCTACACCCTGCTTTATTCCCTGCCCTATGGCGCTTTCACCTTTAGCGGATTCGCCAGCTATTCGGAATACGTGAACCATCAACAGCTGACGTTCAACCGCTATAAGCTGCACGGCCAGACTCAGCAATACGGCCTGCGCAGCGACTATGTGTTTTACCGCGATCGCGATCAGATCAACACCCTCAGCGGCCAGCTCACCCATAAACGCATCGACAACTATTTTGACACCGTGCGCATCGGCCTCAACAGCCCAACGCTCAGCCTGTTTGAACTGGGGATCAACCACCTGCAGATCCTGCCCACCGGCCTGATCAGCGCCAACCTCAGCGTGGAACAGGGATTACCCTGGTTTGGCGCGGACCGCCACGCCGCTGCCGGGCTACCCGACGCTCAATTCACCAAGGGCAAGCTGTTTGCCAACCTCAGCCAACGTGTGCAGCTTGCCGGCTCAACTTATCAGCTGAGTAACCTGCTGTATGGGCAATACAGCCGCGACAGCCTGCCTGGCGTGGAATGGCTCAGCCTGACCGACCGCAGTGCAGTCCGCGGGTTCAGCCGCAGCACGCTGTCCGGCGACAACGGTTGGTATCTGCAAAATACCCTGTCGCGCAGCTTCAACCTGGGCCAGAGCACCCTCACCCCGCGCGTCGGCGCCGACGTCGGCCGGGTCCTGCCGCGCGACAACCGGCCATCGGGCTGGCAAAGCAGCGCCGGTCTGAGTACCGGTGTCACTCTGCGTTACCAGCGGGCAATTCTCGACGTAGAAGCCAGCCGTGGCTGGATCCTCTCCGGGCACCCGATGCCCGATGATCCGATCCAGCTACTGGCGCGCTTCTCATACACTTTTTAGTCAGCGGTTTTTTGCACTACCACAGCGATATAGGGAGATACATGGATGAAAAACAATAATTTCAGGCTTTCCGCAACGGGCAAGCTGGCCGCGTCACTGGCGATCATTCTCGCCTCGTACGGCGCCGGCTACGCGGGGGAGATCGTGGCGGCCAACGGGGCTAATGGCCCCGGCGTTTCAACCGCCGCCACCGGCGCGCAGGTAGTCAACATCGTGACGCCCAACGATCACGGACTGTCGCATAACCAGTATCAGGACTTTAACGTCAACCAGCCTGGCGCCGTGCTGAATAACTCACGCGACGCCGGGCTGTCGCAGCTGGCCGGTCAACTGGGTGCCAACCCAAATCTGAATGGCCAGGCAGCCAGCGTGATCCTCAATGAAGTGATCAGCCGCAACCCGTCACTGTTGCACGGCCAACAGGAAATTTTTGGCATGGCGGCCGACTACGTACTGGCGAATCCGAATGGTATCAGTTGCGATGGCTGCGGCTTTATCAATACCAGTCGTTCATCGCTGGTGGTGGGTAACCCGTTGGTCGAAAACGGCATGCTGCAAGGCTACAGTACGCTGGGCAACCGCAATGTCTTGAGCCTGGAAGGTAAGTTGAACGCCGGTGGCGTGCTGGATCTGATCGCGCCGAAAATCGACAGCCGTGGCGAGGTGATCATCGCACCGGTATTCGATAAAAAAACCGGAAACATGGTGTCGGATATTAATGCCATCAGCGGCAATAACCGCGTATCGCGCGATGCGCGAGTGCTCAGCAGCGAGCAGCCGCTGAGTGCACTGGACAGCTACTACCTCGGCAGCATGCAGGCCGGGCGCATCAACATCATCAACACCGCAGCAGGTAGCGGCGTGAAGCTGGCAGGCAGCCTGCGGGGCAGCGACGACATCAGCGTGAAAGCCTATGACATTCGCGCCGAAAGCCAGATCAGCAACGCCGGCACCCAGCATGACAGCAGTGAGAACTACCAAAACTATCGCGGTGGCATCTACATCAACGACCGCAGCACCACTCAGAAACTGACCCGTACCGAGCTGGCGGGCAAAAATATCAGCCTGCTGGCCGATAACAACAACCACCTGACCGCTACCGATATTCGCGGCGATGAGATAAAGCTGCAAGGCGCCAGCCTGACGCTCGACGGCCAACAACTGAAGCAAACCCAGGGTCAGACCAACGACCGATGGTTCTATTCCTCGCAGTACGACGTTACTCGTGAAAATGAGCAGCTCCAGCAGATTGGCAGTACCATTACCGCGACCAAAAACGCCACGCTGACTGCCACGGTGCAAGATGTGAAGTTGCTCGGCGCCGCGGTTGCAGCAGGCGACGCGCTAAAAATCGAAGCCAGGCGCGATGTGCAGATCGCCGGGCTGGTCGAGCGGGACAAAACCAGCGAACGCGGTTACCAGCGCAACCATACTTCCAGCCTGCGCACCGGCAATTGGAGCAACAGCAACGAAACCGAGAGCCTGAAGGCCAGCGATTTGCACGCCGGCGGTGAGCTGGATCTTACGGCCGGCAATAGCCTGATCACTCAGGGAGCCAAGCTCCATACGAAGGGCAACCTCACGATAAACGCCAAAGAACGGATCAACATCGGCGTACAAAAGACCGTCAATACGAAAACGGTTAGCGACAATACAACCTCATGGGGCGGGATCGGCGGCGGCAATAATAAAGACAACAGCAACCGCCGCGAGATCAGCAACGCCTCCGAACTGGCCGCCGATGGCGTATTGAGGCTTAACGGCAAACAGGGCGTGACCATTACCGGCAGCAAAGCGCGAGGCAAACAGGGCGGTTTCGTTGAAGCCACCGCAGGTGGTCTGCGTATTGATAACGCCCTCAGCACTACCATAGACAAGATTGATGCCCGCACGGGCACCGTTTTCAACATCACCAGCAGCTCGCAGAAATCCAACAACAGCCACCAGCAGACGAGTGCCAGTGAGCTGGTTTCCGATACCAATCTGCAGTTGGTCAGCCATAAAGATACCGACGTGGTGGGTAGCCAGGTGAGCAGCGTCGGCAAACTGGACGTCCGCTCCGGCGGCAATATCAACGTCAAGACCGCCGAGCAGCAGCAAAGCATCGACGAACAGAAAACTGCGCTCACCCTCAACGGCTATGCCAACGAGAAAGGCGATAAACAATACCGTGCCGGTCTGCGCATCGAACATACCCGCGACAGCGAGAAAACCACCCGCACCGAGAACCAGGCAGCCCTGCTGAGCGGAGGCAGCGTGGCGCTGAACGCGGATAAAGACGTGACCTTCAGCGGTTCCAAACTGGTCACCACCCAGGGCGATGCCAGTATCAGCGGCGATAATGTCGCTTTCCTGGCGGCCGATAACAAAACCGCCTCTGACACAGAACAAACCAACATCGGCGGCGGCGTCTATTACACCGGCGGCATCGACAAACTCGGTTCCGGCATCGAAGGGGGCTATGAGAACAGCAAAACCCATGCAGAAAGCAGCAAGGCCGTCACCTCCGGTACCCATGTCGCAGGCAACCTGACCATTACCGCTAAAAATCGGCTCACCCAGCAGGGCGCGCAGCATCTGGTAGGTGGGAAATATCAGGAAAACGTCGCCAACGTCTCCCATCTTGAGGCCACTAACAGCGAAAGCAGCACTACCCGCAAAACAGACGTCGGCGTGGATATCGGCGCTAACGTCGATTACAGCGCTGTCACCCGCCCGGTGGAACGCGCGGTGGGCAAAGTTGCCCAGTTGGATGCCAACGGCGTAATTAACGAAATCGGCGGTATCGGCGCGCCAAATGTCGGGCTGGATATCGGCGCCAAGGGCGGCAGCAGTGAAACACACACCGGCGATTCAAAGGCGGTAGTCAGCAAAATTACCGCCGGGGAGATAGAGGTGACCGCCACCGGCGAGATCCACGATCGCGGTACCCAATATCAGGCGACTCAAGGTGCAGTCACGCTGACGGCGGACAGCCATCGCAGTGAGGCGGCGGAAAACCGCCAACAGGAAAACCAAAGCGAAACTCACGGCAGCGCCGGCTTACGCGTCTATACCACCACCGGTAGTGATTTGACCGTTGACGCCAAAGGCGAAGGCAGTAACAAACGCAGTGACAGTTCGGCCAGCCAGGCGGTCACCGGCAGCATCAGCGCCGCCAAGGGTATCGACATCCGGGTTAAAAAGGACGCCGTTTATCAGGGCACCGCACTGGACGCCGGTGACGGCAAGGTGCGGGTGAAAGCCGAAGAGGGCAGCATCCGTTTTGATCAGGCCACCGATACCCACCATGAGAGCCACAGTGGCCTCACGGTCAAAGCCTCGGCCAAAGGCGGTTCCACGCCAGAAACCAAAAACGTTGGCGTCGGGTTAGGCGGTGGTCGCCACCAGGGTGAAAGTGACGGCAGTAGCGCACACGTCAGCAACATCGGCGGCAAACAGGGCGTGGAGCTGGACGCAGGCCAGGACCTGTCGCTGCAAGGCAGCGTGCTGAGCAGCGACGGTGACGTTACGCTCAAGGCGGGCAATCAGGTTGCACTGACGGCGGCAAACGCCCACCAGACGCGTAAAGATGACAGCCTGTCGGGCAATATCGATCTCGGTGGCAACAGCACCGACTCCGCCAAAAAGAGCGGTGGCGGCATCTCCCTTGGCGGCGCATTTGATATCGCCAAGGTGGATGAAGCCTCCAACGCCCATCAGGGCGGCAAGATCACCAGCGGCGGCGCAGTTAAGATTACCGCCGGCGGCACGGGGCGTAACGCGTTGCATTTACAGGGGGCTGAAGTCACCGGTAATAGCGCTACGCTCGAAGCGAAAAACGGCGGTATCGTGCTGGAATCAGTGCAGAATCAGGAGCAGAAAAACAATCTGAACCTGGGGCTGAAGGCCAACGCCAAAGGCGGTCAATCCTTCAACAAGGATGCCAACGGCCAGGTTGATGCCACCAGCGGCAGCGACCCCCACACCCTGGGTGCCGGCGTGAAGGTCGGCGTGGATAAACTGGAGAAAACCACTCAGGGCAATACCCTGATTAACGCCGGGAAAGTGACGCTCAACAGCGGTAAAGATACCCGACTGGCCGGCGCCAGGGTGGATGCCGATCAGGTGCAGGGCAAGATCGATGGCGATCTGCACGTCGAAAGCCGCAAAGACAGCGAAAGCAGCGTGAAGGTCAATGTGGATGTCAGCCTGAGCCACACCAACGATCCGGCCAGCAGCATCACCTCCAAATTGTCGAAAGTGGGCACCCCGCGCTATGCGGGTAACGTGAAAGAGAAGCTGGAAGGCGGCATCAATAAAGTGGCCGACGCGACCACCGATAAGTACAACAGCGTAGCGCGTCGCCTCGATCCGAAGCAGGACACCGCCGGGGCGGTCAGTTTCAGCAAGGCCGATGGCAAGGTGACGCTGCCGGAAGCGCCGGCGGGTGCAAAAGAGAAAGGCCCCTTGTGGGATCGCGGCGCTCGCTTCCTGGGCAACAAGTCCAAAGAAGCCCTGACCGGCCCTGCCGGGCTGCAAGGGCAGTTCAAGGTGAACGCCGATGTGGTCGATAACGATGCGGTTGGCGTGCAGTCCGCCATCAGCGGGAAACATGGCGTTGCGCTGAACGTGCAAGGCGAAACCCACCTGACCGGCGGTGAGATCCGTAGCCAGCAGGGCCAGGTAGCGCTGGGTAACGGCAAGGTGGAACAGCAGGACGTGGCGGGCAACCGCTATCAGGGCGGTGGGCATCTTGATGCGGCGGCGTCTGCCGGCGCGCTGCTCGGTATTGCCGGTAAAAGCGCGGTCAAACTGGAAACGCCGGTTGGCGGCTACATCAATAATCAGGCCGCCGATGCCAAGGCGGGGGTCTTTTCGGGTAAATAACCCGCGTTAAATAAACCTGGCACTGCCCCCGGCCTAACCGGGGGCATTTTTTTACAGCGTGCTCGGCGTATCGTCCCACTCACGCTCATCATCGCGCTCATCCTGATCCAACACGTTATACGCCACGGCGCAGAACAGCGAGTTCAGGCGTTTCATATCCCCCAACAGCCCCAGATGCAGCGAACTGGTTTCGATACTTTGCACGTTTTGCTGATGCAGACGATCGACGTGCGCATGCGCGTAGCGGCGATCCAGAATGCGAAAACGGTGTTTGGAGCGTCGCAGCCGTTTGGCGCTGGTAAGATCGCCGGACAGGAATACCGACAGGCTCAGGCGCAGGTTGCCGACCAGCCGCTCGTGCAGCGTATCCAGCTCCGCCAAGCCTTCCGCCGAGAACGCCCGCCGCGCCGCGTGCGATTTCGCCGCCACGTCGCCGGTCATGCGCTCAATGATATCCCCGGCTTGCTCCAGGTTCAGCGCCATTTCGATGATTTCCGCCCAACGGCGCGAATCCTCTTCGCCCAAATCCTCTTTCTGGATCTGCGCCAGATACAGCTTGATGGCGGTATACAGCACGTCGACATCGTCGTCCAACCGCCGCACCTCTTTATCCTGCCCATTCTTGCCGTGCAGCACTTCGCGGAGCAGGATCATCATGTGTTCCACCACGTCGCCCATACGCAGGGTTTCACGCGCCGCATTGGCCAGCGCCAGCGTCGGCGTATCCAGCGCGCTGGCGTCCAGGTGTCGCGGCCGCAGGCGGGGATCGTCGGCCGCCACGTCGGCAATCAGGGTTTCGCATAAACGCGCCATCGGCCCGGCCAACGGGATCAGTATCAGGCAGCGGATCAGGTTGTAGAAGACGTGAAAATAGATCACCAGTTCTTCGTTTTCGCCCGGCAGGCGGGTCATTACCTCTGCCAGATAAGAGACAAACGGCAGCACCAGCACGCAGCCAATCAGCTTGAACAACAGGCTGCCGAGCGCCACCCGACGGCCGGCGGCGTTCTGGCCGCTGGTATTGATGACCGCCAACAGGCCACTGCCGAGATTGGCGCCAATCACCAGACACAGCGCCACTTTCAGCGAGATCACGCCGGATGCGGTCAGGGTGGCGGTCAGCAACACTGCCGCCAGGCTGGAATAGCTGACGATGGCGAACAGCGCGCCGGTAAGGGCATCCAGCATCACGTCGCCGGTCAGCGACGAGAACAGCACTTTCACACCCGCCGCCTGGGTAATGGGCGTCGCGGCGGCCACGATCAGCTCCAGCGCCAGTACGATCAGCCCGAGGCCGATGCACACGCGCCCCATTTGGCCAACCCGGGTTTGCTTGCGGCTGAGGAACAAGAAAACGCCGACCAGAATCAACAGCGGCGACAGCCAGGAGAGATCGAAGGTCAGCACCCGTGCCATCAAGGCGGTGCCGACGTCGGCACCCAGCATGATCACCAGCGCAGGCGCCAGCCCCACCAACCCTTGCGCGACGAAAGAGGTGACCAGCAGCGCGGTGGCGTTGCTGCTTTGTACCAGCGCGGTTACGCCGATACCGGAGACGAACGCCAGCGGTTTTTTCTCGACGCTGTCGCTCAATACCCGGCGCAGGTTAGCGCCGTAGACCCGCATAATCCCGGTGCGCACGATGTGGGTACCCCACACTAACAACGCCACGGAGGAAAGCAGGTGGAGAAGGGTCAACACGGAAAATACGCTCCATTAACACCCGGCAGGAAAAATCAAATCCATACCCTATGAATTTCGGGCTGCAGGACGGCGGCAAGCGGGTGAATCCCCAGGAGCTTACTCAAGTAAGTGACTGGGGTGAGACCGCGCGGCCAACACACCTGCAGCTTGAAAGGCGACGGGTATAGCAGGCTATCCTGCCTGCCGGGCGGTAGTCGGGCAGGACAGCGGTAACAGGCTGCAGACCGCATATTGGAGGGTTAACGCAACGGCAGGAATTACCCTGGAGTTATCATTGATTGCCGCAGCGAAGTCATGCAACTTCCCGTAATGTAACAGTTTCCAAGTGTAGTCCAATTTCGCTGCCGTCGGGCCGCAAATCCTCGACCGACCGGTTGAGCGCGTCAACCAACAGCTCAACGCCACGAACCTGGACACGGTAGCGTACCACATTCCCCAGCAGGCTATGGCTGAGGATCATCCCCTCGATCCCCTGCCCGGCCGGCAGCAGCGCGATGGATTCAGGGCGTATCGCCACCTTGCCGGCGTAGCTGCGGCCGGTGAGCGCGCTCGCCTGTTCGGCGCTCAGCAGATTGTAGTTGCCGATAAACCCGGCGGCGAAGACGTTAGCCGGCTGGGTATACAGGGTTTCCGCATCACCGCTCTGCACGATTTGGCCCTTGTTCATCAGCACGATGCGATCCGACAACGTCAGCGCCTCTTCCTGATCGTGGGTGACGAAGATTGCCGTCAGGTTCAATTCACGCTGGATACGGCGGATCTGCTCGCGCAGATGCTTGCGGATACGTGCGTCCAGCGCCGACAGCGGCTCGTCGAGCAGCAGCAGACGCGGGCGGGTCACCAGCGATCGCGCCAGCGCTACCCGCTGACACTGCCCGCCGGACAGTTGATGCGGATAACGCTTCGCCAGTTCGGTCAACTCCACCAGCGCCAGCACTTCCTCTACCCGATGCTGGATCTGCCCGGCCGCCAGTTTCTGCATTTTCAGGCCAAACGCCACGTTGCCTTCAACGGTCATGTTCGGGAACAGCGCATAACTCTGGAACACCATACCGATGCCGCGCTTTTGCGGCGGCACCGGCACCAGATCCTGGCCCTGCAGCAAGATTTGCCCGCTGTCGACCGATGTCAGTCCCGCCAGGCAACGCAGCAGCGTGGATTTACCGCAGCCGCTCGGCCCGAGCAGCGTGACGAACTCGCCCTCCTCGGCGGTAAAATCGATATCCTGAAACACCTGGGTCTGGCCGTAGTGTTTGTTGAGGCGGGTGACAGTGAGATATGCCATGCGTTAGCCCTTATTTTTATTCAGCAAATTCGCCAGTAAGGTGACAATCAACACCACGGCGAAATAAGAAATGACCAGTGCACTGGTGAAGTGGCCGCTGCCGTTGCGCATGTTATAGAGGTAAACCTGCAGCGTTTCATACCGGCTGCCCACCAGCAGGTTGGCGAAGACGAATTCGCCAATCAGGAACGAGAACGACAGCAGCACCGCAATCATTCCGCCCTTGCGCAGGTTCGGCAGCACCACCAGCAGCGCCGCCTGCCAGGTGCTGGCGCCCAATAGGTGTGCAGCGTCCATCAGATCGCGCAGGTTGATCGCCTGCATGTTGTTGCTGATGGCCCGGTAAATAAACGGCAGGGCAATCGAGAAGTAGCAGCCGATCAGGATCCAGGGCGTGCCGAGCAGCGGCAGCGGATCGGCGGCGAACAGCTGCATCAACCCGACCGCCGACACCACCGGCGGTACGGCGAACGGCAACAGGATCAGCACATTCATCACCGCGTCCAGTTTGGGAAAATAGTACGCAATCACGAACATCATCGGCAAAATCACCACCACCGCCAGCACCAGGGTGCCGAAACAGATCAGCAATGAGTGCCACAGCGCCAACAGGAAACGAGGATCGCTCCACAGCGCCGTCACCCACTTCAGGGTAAAACCGTCCGGCAGGATGGTGGCGCCCCACTGAGTGGCCAGCGCGTAAATCAGCGTCGCCGCCAGCGGTAACAGCAGGATCAACAAAAGCAGACTGGTCACCACGCGGTGGTAGCCGGTTTCAAAACGGGACATGGCCGCCCTCCGCAACATTATGAGCGCGCATTCAGGTAACTCCTGCGCAACAGCCATTGGTGGATCAGGGTAATGAACGCCATCATCGCCACCAACAGCATCGCCAGCGCGCTGGCCAGGTTCGGATCGAGGGAAATATCCCCCGCCACCAGCGACGAAATACGTATCGGTATCACGTTGAAATTACCGGTGGTCAGCGCATATACCGTGGCATAGGCACCCAACGCGTTAGCCAGCAAGATGACAAAGGTGCCCATCAGCGCCGGCGCCAGCACCGGCAGGCCGATATGCCGCCAGTAGCGCCACGGGCTGGCGCCGAGCAGCGAGGCCGACTCGCGCCAGTCCTCACGCAGCGCGTCGAACGCCGGGTACAACAACAATACGCCCAGCGGGATCTGGAAATAGGTGTAAAGCACGATCAGCCCGGTTTTGGAGTAAAGGTTAAAGCTCTCCATCAGGCCGTATTTGCGCAGCAGCAACGTCAGGCAGCCGTTCAACCCCAACAGGATGACAAAGGCGAAGGCCAGCGGCACCCCGGCAAAGTTGCTGGTCATGTTGGTAAACGACATCACAAAATCGTGGAACCGCGTCTGACCCAATTGACGCAGCGAGTAGCTGCCGACCAGGGCAATCAGCAGCCCGTAAACGCTCGACCAGAGGGAAATCTCCAGCGAGAACTGAAACGCCTGCAGATAGAACGGCGAGGTCAGGACGTCAACGTAATTGCCCAGCCCCCAACCGCTGGTCTGGCTGAAAAAACTGCTGACCGCAATCCACACCAGCGGCGCGATTTGAAACGCGCCGAACAGCAGGATAAACGGCAGCAGGCACAGCGCGGCAATCCACTTAGCTTTCATTATTCACCCTTATGCCAACAGCGCACGGCAACGCGGTTTGTCGTGCGCTACCTGCAGTACCTCGCACAGCGTGCCGCACAGGTCGGTTTGCTGCGGGTTGGCGTCGTTCTGGCTGAAAGCCGCACCGAACACGAACAGCGGCACCTGTCGCTCCTCCGGCAATACACCGCCGTGGCTGCGGTCGTCATTCATGCCGTGATCGGCCGTCACCATCACCTGATATCCGGCACTTAGCCAGTCGCCCAGATAGCGCGACAGCACACCGTCGGCATTGCGCGCCGCGTTACGGTACTGCGGTGAAGACAGGCCGAAGCGGTGTCCGGCATCGTCGATGTTCATCGGATGGATCAGCAGGAAATCGGGCTGATGACGGCGGCGCAGGCTTTCGGCATCGTCAAACAGATGGGAGTCCGGGTAGCGGTCGTCGTAATAAAAATGGCCGTGCTGAATGGGCAGCCCGGCATCGTCGGTATGGCGATCGCGCGCGGCGTCGAACGGGGTACGGTTATACAGCTCACTGAACCAATGGTAGGCGGCCGCAGCGGTAGTCAGCCCTGCGGCGCGCGCATAGTGAAACACGCTTTGCTGATGCGAGAGGCGCGATACCTGGTTATGCACCACGCCGCTCTCCACCGGCGGCACGCCGGTGAGGATGCATTCATACAGCGGCCGAGAGAGCGAAGGCAGCTCGCTCTCCAGCTGATACAACCGTCCGCGCCCTGCCGCACACTCGGCCTGCAGATACCCCATGGCGTCATGCGCCACCTGATAGTTCAGGCCGTCCAGCAGTACGAGGATCGTTTTCATGATGGCTTAACTCACTGCTGCATAAACATAATGACGTTTTCCTGCCACTGGCGCGGCAGCGTTTTGGCGCTTTGTTCCCAGGCTGCCGGATCGGCGATCGGGTGGGCGTTTTTATACTGTTCGGCCGGCAGCAGCTTGGCTTTTACGTCGTCCGGCAGCGTCAGGTGTTCCGCACGGATCGGGCGAGCATAACCGCGCGCCAGATTGATCTGACCGGCGTCGGAGAAGATGTATTCACGCGCCAGCTTGGCGGCGTTCGGGTGTTTGGCGAATTTGTTGATGATGGTGGTGTAGCCTGACGTGATTGAGCCGTCGGACGGGATCAATACTTCAAAACGGGTTTTGTCGATCTGGTCACGGTAGTTCAGGCCGTTAAAGTCCCACACCACGCCGACCTGCACTTCGCCTTTTTCCAACGAGGCGATCACCGGGTTGCTCAGGCTCAGGCGCCCGGCCTTGGCCAACTTGCCGAAGAACTCCAGACCCGGTTTCAGGTTTTTCTCGTTGCCGCCCATGGCGTAAGTGGCCGCCAGCACGCCGCTTGCCGCCTGCGAGGCGGTACCGACGTCACCGATGGTGACCTGATAAGTGCCTTTCAGCAGATCGGCCCAGCTATGCGGGATCTCTTTCACCTGCTGTTTGTTGATAATGAAGGCAATGGTGCCGGTATAGGCCAGCGCCCAATGGCCATCCTTGTCTTTCGCCCAGCCAGGCACCTGCTCCCAGGTGGACGGCTTATAAGGTTGGGTTACCCCTTTTTGCACCGCGATGGGGCCGAATGCCGCGCCCACATCACCGATATCCGCCGTGGCATTGCCCTTTTCCGCGTCGAATTTGGCGATTTCCTGCGCCGAGCTCATGTCGGTATCGAGATGCTTGAGGCCGTACTTGCTCTGCAGATCCTGCCAGGTGTCTTTCCAGTTGGCCCAGCTGTCCGGCATGCCGACGCTGTTGACTTCACCTTCCTTCTTGGCAGCCTGCTCCAGCGCAGCCAGATCGGGATCCGCAGCCCAGCTCATCTGGCTGGTCAGTACAATGGCACTGGTTAACACAGAAGCGCACAAACGTTTCATAACAGATGCTCCAGGTGGTAGTGTGGGAAGTGGCTGGACTAGTCCAGCAAGAACCAAGCCAATCTAACGGACGAATGTGATAATTATATGTCAGCCCAAAAAAGCAGCAGTTTTATCTCATTTACGCCTCGAGGGGCCGCCCGCTGGTCTACCTTAACTACAGAGTTATACCCTATGAATTTCAAGTTGCAGCTAGGCGCCCAGCTCGCTCATCCCTGAGCGCTTACTTAAGTAAGTAACCTGGGTGAGCGAGTGCAGGTAACAACGCTGCAACTTGAAAGGCGACGGGTATAAACGCACTGAAATGGGGCATGTGTCATGAGTGAAGGATCAACCACCGTGGCGGCAATCTGCCAGACGTTGAACGCCCGCATCATCGCGGGGGAATTCAGCGCCGGCGGCAAGCTGCCTTCGGAACGCGCCCTGAGCGAGCAGTTTTCCACCACCCGCATTACGCTGCAGGAAGCGCTCGGCCAGTTGGAGGCGCAGGGGGTGATTTACCGTCAGGTGAGGCGCGGCTGGTTTATCTCACCGCCACGGTTGGTGTACAACCCGTTGCAGCGCAGCCACTTCCACGCCATGGCTCAGCAGCAGGGGCGCGGCGCCCACACCCAGGTTATCGACAGTGGCCACGTGCAGGCCGACGCCGCCCTGGCGCGACGGTTGGAACTGCCGGAGGGCGCAGAGGTTTACCGCATCCGCCGGCTACGCTTTATCGACGCGCGTGCAGTGCTGTATTGCGAGCACTACCTCAACCCGGCCTACTTCGCCGGTATCCTGGATGCCGATTTGACGCAGTCGCTGACCGCGCTGTACGCAGAGCGCTACGGTATCCGTTATGGCCGGGTGCGCTTCGATATGCTGCCGACCCTGTTACCGCAGGAGGCAGCCGCGATGCTGAAGGTCACCTACGGCAGTCCGTCGCTGTTTATTACCCGGGTGAACCGGGATCAGCACGATCGGGTGATTGATTGCGATTTGGAGTATTGGCGCTACGACGCACTGCACATTGATGTGGAGGCGGTAGCGAACGACGAAGGATAAGAAGGCGGGGCCAACATGTGGGCCCCCTGCGAGAGGAACTGGCTGACAGGGGCGCCGCATGCCGCGCCCCTCCGTCATCAATCGGCGTCGTAGCCCAGGTTAGGCGCCAGCCAACGTTCAACTTCACTGATGCTCATGCCTTTGCGCACCGCATAGTCTTCCACCTGATCGCGCTGGATCTGCGCCACCGCAAAGTACTTGCTCTCCGGATGGCTGAAGTACCAGCCCGACACCGCCGCTCCCGGCCACATGGCGAAGGATTCGGTCAGCTCCATGCCGGTGTGGCGGTTAACGTCCAACAGGCGCCAGATCTCCGCTTTCTCGGTATGCTCCGGGCAGGCCGGGTAGCCCGGTGCCGGGCGGATGCCCTGGTAGTTCTCGCGGATCAGCTCTTCGTTGCTCAGATTCTCGTCAGCGGCAAAGCCCCAGTGCAATTTACGCACCTGCTCATGCAAGTACTCGGCGAAGGCTTCCGCCAGGCGATCGGACAACGCTTTGATCATGATTTTATTGTAATCATCATGCTGCGCATCATAGGCCGCCGCCAGTTCATCCTCTTCCAGACCGCCGGTCACGGCGAAAGCGCCGAAATAGTCGGCCTTGCCGCTGCTTTTCGGCGCGACGAAGTCCGCCAGGCAGTAGTTCGGGAAGTCGGTTTTCTCGGTCTGCTGGCGCAGGTGACGGCTGACCACCAGCACCTCATCGCGGCTTTCGTCGCGATACACCTCGATGTCGTCACCGACGCGGTTGGCCGGGAACAAGCCGTAGACGCCGCGCGGATTGAGGCTGCCGTTGGCGGCCAGCATATCCAGCATCTGGTTGGCATCAGCGAACAGGCGCTTGGCCTCCTCACCCACCACGTCGTCTTCCAGAATCCGCGGGTATTTACCTGCCAGCGACCAGGTCATAAAGAACGGTGTCCAGTCGATGTACTGGCGCAGCGTCTCGATGCCGGCCTCCACCGCATGTACCCCAAGCTGCTTCGGCACCGGTGGCCGGTAGTTTTCCCAATCCAGCGCCATGGCGTTATCGCGCGCTTTCTGCAGGCTGACCGGCGGGGTGCGCGGTTTTTTACGCGCATGCTGGATACGCACGGTTTCGTATTCTTTGCGGGTGCGCGCCACAAAATCGTCACGCTGAGTATCGGACAGCAACGCCGACACCACGCCCACGGTGCGGGAGGCATTTTGCACGTAGGTGGTCGAGCCGCTGTAGTTCTGTTCAATCTTCACCGCAGTATGCGCCTTGGAGGTGGTCGCACCGCCAATCAGTAGCGGCAGGGTAAAGCCCTGGCGCTCCATCTCTTTCGCCACGTTGACCATTTCATCCAGCGACGGGGTGATCAGCCCCGACAAGCCAATGATGTCCACGTTCTGTTCGCGTGCGGTTTTCAGGATTTTCTCCGTCGGCACCATCACGCCCAGATCGACGATTTCGTAGTTGTTGCACTGCAACACCACGCCGACGATGTTCTTGCCGATGTCATGCACGTCGCCCTTCACCGTCGCCAGCAGGATTTTGCCCGCCGTGGTGCCTTTCTGCTTGCTGGCTTCAATGTAGGGTTCCAGATAGGCCACCGCCTGCTTCATCACGCGGGCGGACTTCACCACCTGCGGCAGGAACATCTTGCCTTCGCCGAACAGGTCGCCAACCACGTTCATCCCTGCCATGAGCGGCCCTTCGATCACTTCGATCGGACGATCCGCACGCTGCCGGGCCTCTTCGGTGTCCAGCTCGATAAACTCGGTAATGCCTTTCACCAGCGAGTATTCCAGCCGTTTTTCCACCGGCCAGCCGCGCCATTCCGCCTGCTGCACCGCCACTTCGTTGTCTTTGCTGCCGCGATATTTCTCCGCCAGATCCAACAGGCGTTCGGTGCCGTCGTCACGGCGGTTGAGGATCACATCCTCCACCGCGTTACGCAGTTCGTCACTCAGATCGTCGTAGATCGCCAGTTGCCCGGCGTTGACGATGCCCATGTCCATACCGTTGCGGATCGCGTGGTACAGGAAGACCGCATGGATCGCTTCGCGCACCGGATCGTTGCCGCGGAACGAGAACGACACATTGGACACCCCGCCGGAGATCATCGCGTGCGGCAGGTGGGTTTTGATGTCGGCGCAGGCCTCGATAAAGTCGACGGCATAGTTGTTATGCTCTTCGATACCGGTGGCGACGGCAAAAATGTTCGGGTCAAAAATAATGTCTTCCGGCGGGAAGCCGACGCGTTCGGTCAGAATTTTATAGGCGCGGCGACAGATCTCGAACTTGCGCTCGCGGGTATCGGCCTGGCCAACCTCGTCAAACGCCATGACCACCACCGCCGCGCCGTAGCGGCGCACCAGTTTGGCATGGTGAATAAAGGCCTCTTCGCCTTCTTTCATCGAGATGGAGTTAACGATGCCTTTGCCCTGAATGCACTTCAGGCCTTTTTCAATCACCGACCATTTGGAGGAGTCGATCATGATCGGCACCCGGGCGATGTCCGGCTCGCCGGCAATCAGGCTGAGGAAACGCACCATCGCCGCTTCGGCGTCCAGCATCCCCTCATCCATGTTGATATCTATTATCTGCGCGCCGCTTTCCACCTGCTGGCGTGCCACGGCCAAGGCTTCGTTATATTTTTCTTCTTTGATCAGCCGTTTGAAGCGTGCAGAACCGGTAACGTTGGTCCGTTCACCGACGTTGACGAACAGCGTTTTGGCGTCGATATTTAGCGGTTCAAGGCCGGCCAAACGGCAGGCTACCGGGATATCCGGCAAGGGGCGCGGCGGTACGCCCGCCACCACATCGACCATTGCGGCGATATGCTCCGGCGTGGTGCCGCAGCAACCGCCGATAATATTGAGGAAACCGGCATGCGCCCACTCACCCACCTGTTTCGCCATCTCTTGCGCGTCCAGATCGTACTCGCCGAAAGCGTTGGGTAAACCGGCGTTCGGGTGCGCGGTGACGTAGGTTTCCGAGATGCGCGACAGCTCGGCAACGTATTGACGCAGCTCGTCCGGCCCCAATGCACAGTTCAGGCCAAAGCTCAGCGGCTTGACGTGACGCATCGAGTTATAGAAGGCTTCGGTGGTTTGGCCGGACAGGGTGCGGCCGGAGGCGTCGGTGATGGTGCCGGAGATCATGATCGGCAATTCCACCCCCAGCGCTTCGAATTCGGTTTCCACCGCAAAGGCGGCGGCTTTGGCGTTCAGGGTATCGAAAATGGTTTCGATCATGATCAGATCGACGCCGCCTTCCACCAGCGCGCGCGTTGATTCGCGGTAGGCTGCCACCAGTTCGTCGAAGGAGACATTACGGAATGCCGGATCGTTGACGTTCGGCGAGATGGATGCGGTGCGGTTGGTCGGACCAAGCACCCCGGCTACGTAGCGCGGTTTATCCGGCGTGCGTGCGGTCCATTCGTCGGCACAGGCGCGCGCCAGACAGGCGGCCTGATAGTTAATCTCGGCTGACAGCGACTCCATATGGTAGTCGGCCATGGCGATGGAAGTGGAGTTGAAGGTGTTGGTTTCGAGAATATCGGCGCCCGCTTCCAGATACCCGTAGTGGATCGCGGTAATCACTTCCGGCTTGGTCAGCACCAGCAGGTCGTTATTGCCTTTCAGATCGCTCTGCCAGTCGGCAAAACGTTCGCCGCGAAAATCGCTCTCTTCCAGCCGGTAGCTCTGGATCATGGTGCCCATGCCGCCGTCCAACACTAAAATGCGCTGTGCTAACTGCCGGCGCAGTTGTTCTACTCGATTTGTCACTGTAACCCCTTCGATTGCCATCCAACCCATCGCTTAAACTGCCGCAAAAACCAACGAGTCATCCTAGCACAGCTTGTAGGGCCAAAGTGGCGCGCGGCTATTGAGAGTTTTTCAGGTTGCCCGACAACACATCCGATGAGATGACAGACGGCTTGCAATTAATACGCAAAAAACGAAAATGAATTCCATAATACGGAAAGAGGAATGCGAATTATGGTCACCCCCGCTCCCGCCAAACGCGGCAAAAAGCCCCGCACCGCCTCGCCGGCCGCCAGCGCGGCGACCGGTCAGGTTCAATCGCTGACCCGTGGCCTGAAACTGCTGGAATACATTGCCGAAGCCCAGGGAAACGTGGCGCTGACCGATCTGGCCCAGCAGGCCGGGCTGCCGAATTCCACCACCCACCGCCTGCTCACCACCATGCAACAGCAGGGATTCGTGCGGCAGGTGGGCGATCTGGGCCTGTGGACCCTTGGCTCACACGCCTTTGTGGTCGGCAGCAGCTTTCTGCAGAGCCGTAACCTGCTGGCGATGGTGCACCCGACGCTGCGCCGTCTGATGGAAGAATCCGGCGAGACGGTCAATCTGGCCGTGCTGGATACCAGCGAGTATCAGGCCATCATTATCGATCAGGTGCAATGCACCGCGCTGATGCGCATGTCGGCGCCGATCGGCGGTAAACTGCCGATGCACGCCTCCGGTGCGGGGAAGGCTTTTCTCTCTACCCTGTCGGATGAGCAAGTCACCAAACTGCTGCATAAAAAGGGCATGCAGACCTACACCCAACATACGATGACGCCGCATAACCTGAAGGAAGGGTTGGCGCAGATCCGCAAACAGGGCTTTTCCTTCGACGACGAGGAGCATGCCCTCGGCCTGCGCTGCGTGGCGGCCTGCATCTTCGATGAGCACCGGGAAGCCTTCGCCGCCATTTCGATCTCCGGCCCGGTGTCGCGCATCACCGACAACCGCGTAATTGAGTTGGGCGCGCTGGTGATCCACGCCGCGAAAGAGATCAGCCTGGAGTACGGCGGCGTACGCTGAAGTTACCCCGGGGCGCCGCCAGCGGCGCCCCGTATCCCATGCTGTTGTCAGCATGTAAAACTCTGTAGGCAGAGTGTTTCCAGCCCCGAAAAAACCTTGAAGCCGATCACAGTTAACGATCCTCACCGCTAAAGCCCATTGCAACCGGCCAAACTTCCTTCGACAATGTTACCGATAACATGTTACCGGTAACAATGCATGTAAGTTAACCCTGTTTGCCGTTTTGGAGCTAAGCCATGACCAACAATCAAAACCGGATCTACGTCATCATGGGCGTTTCCGGCAGCGGCAAATCCGCCGTGGCCGCGGCGACCGCCCGCCAACTGTCCGCCGGGTTCCTCGACGGCGATTTCCTGCACCCACGCAGCAATATCCTGAAAATGGCCGCCGGTGAGCCGCTCAACGATGATGACCGCGCTCCGTGGCTGGCCGCGCTCAACGACGCCGCCTTCGCCATGCAGCGCACCAACAGCGTGTCGATCATCGTCTGCTCTGCGCTGAAAAAGCATTACCGCGATCGCCTGCGCGCCGGTAACGGCAACCTGTCATTCATCTATCTGCACGGCGATTTCCCGGTGATCGAAGCCCGTCTGGCGGCGCGCAACGGCCACTTCTTCAAACCGCAAATGCTGGTCACCCAGTTCGCCGCGCTGGAACAGCCAGGCGTCGATGAAAGCGACGTGATGGCTGTCGACATCAATCAGCCGCTGGAAGGCGTAATTGCCGATACGGTGCGCCATATCCAAAGCTTCCTGCCACAGGACGTGTGCGCGTGAGTACGATAACGCTGGTCGGTACCGCAGTCGGCTCGGTTTTACTGCTGTTATTCCTGGTGATGAAGGCGCGCATGCACGCCTTCGTCGCGTTAATGCTGGTGTCTATCGCCGCCGGTATCTTCTCCGGCATGCCACTCGACCGCATCGCCGACACCATGCAAAAAGGCATGGGCGATACGCTGGGCTTTCTGGCGATTGTGGTGGCGCTGGGTGCCATGTTCGGCAAGATCCTGCATGAGGTCGGCGCGCTGGACCAAATTGCGGCGCATTTACTGAAACGTTTCGGTCAGAGCAAGGCGCATTATGCCCTCGGCATCGCCGGTTTGATCTGCGCCCTGCCGCTGTTCTTTGACGTGGCGGTGGTGCTGCTGATCGGCATCGTCTTTGCCGTGGCGCGCCGCACCGACGGCAACATCGTCAAGCTGGCTATTCCGCTGTTTGCCGGCGTCGCGGCAGCCGCTTCGTTCCTGCTGCCGGGACCGGTGCCGATGCTGCTGGCTTCGCAGATGAAGGCCGATTTCGGCTGGATGATCGCCATCGGGCTGGTCGCCGCCATTCTCGGCATGCTGATTGCAGGCCCGTTGTACGGCAGCTTTATCAGCCGCTTCGTTAACTGGCCAATGCCGGCGGAGGAAAACGAACCTACGCTCAATAAGGGCAATCTGCCGTCATTTGGCTTTAGCCTGGCGCTGGTACTCTGCCCGCTGGTGCTGGTCGGCATGAAAACCATCGGCGCACGGCTGGTCACGCCCGGCTCACCATTGCAGCAGTGGCTGGAGTTTATCGGCCACCCGTTCACCGCCATTTTGATCGCCTGTCTGATCGTGATTTACGGCCTGGCGAAACCCCGCGGCATGACCAATGAACAAACGCTGGCCATCTGCTCTGCGGCAGTGCAACCCGCCGGGATTATCCTGCTGATGACCGGCGCGGGCGGCGTATTCAAACAGATCCTGGTGGATTCCGGCGTTGGCCCGGCGCTGGGTGACGCCATGATCGGCGCCGGCCTGCCGATCGCCGTAGCCTGTTTCGCGCTGTCCGCCGTAGTGCGGGTGATTCAGGGTTCTGCGACGGTCGCCTGCCTGACGACCGTCGGCCTGGTGCTGCCGGTCACCAGCCTACTGGGGCTGGGCGGCGGGCAACTGGCCGCGCTGGCTATCTGCATCGCCGGCGGCTCGATTGTACTCAGCCACGTGAACGACGCCGGTTTTTGGCTGTTCGGTAAATTTACCGGCGCCAACGAACTTCAAACGCTGAAAACCTGGACGGTGATGGAAACCATTCTGGGTAGCGTGGGTGGGATCATCGGCATGGCCGCCTTCACCCTGTTTTAAAAAAATATAACGACATAACCCGCCCCCGGTCATTGCACATCAGGGCTGCAATCAACCACCGGGGGCAGCGCCACTGGCGACGTCAATAACAACAGCAATGTGAGGAAGGTATGCTTAATCCAACCCTATCTCGTGTCACACAGCGCATCATCGAACGTTCCAAAGAGAGTCGAACCACCTATCTGGCGCGCATCGAGGCCGCTCGCTCCCAAACCGTGCACCGCGCGCAACTGGCCTGCGGCAACCTGGCGCACGGTTTTGCCGCCTGCCAACCGGATGACAAAACCGCGCTGAAAAATATGGTGCGCAGTGATATCGCCATCATCACCGCCTATAACGACATGCTTTCCGCCCACCAGCCGTATGAGAACTACCCGCAACGCCTGAAACAGGCGCTGCACGCGGTGGGCGCAGTCGGCCAGGTGGCCGGCGGCGTACCGGCGATGTGCGACGGCGTGACCCAAGGGCAGGACGGCATGGAGCTGTCGCTGATGAGCCGAGACGTAATCGCTATGTCTTCAGCCATCGGCCTGTCGCACAACATGTTCGACGGCGCGCTGTTCCTCGGCATCTGCGACAAAATCGTACCGGGTCTGGTGATGTCCGCCCTGTCCTTCGGCCACTTGCCGGCGCTGTTTGTGCCCGCCGGCCCGATGAGCAGCGGCTTGCCGAACAAAGAGAAAGTGCGCGTGCGCCAGCTGTACGCCGAAGGCAAGGCTGACCGCCTGGCGCTGCTGGAAGCGGAGGCCGCCTCTTATCACGGCATCGGCACCTGCACCTTCTACGGCACCGCCAACACCAACCAGATGGTGATGGAAGTGATGGGCCTGCACCTGCCGGGCGCGTCCTTTGTTCACCCCGCCACGCCGCTGCGCGACGCCCTGACCGACGCCGCCGCACGCCAGGTCACCCGCCTGACCGAAACCGCCGGCAATTATCTGCCTGTCGGCCAACTGGTGGATGAGAAAGTGGTGGTGAACGGCATTGTTTCACTGCTGGCCACCGGCGGCTCCACCAACCTGACCATGCACATGGTAGCGATGGCGCGCGCTGCCGGCATCATCATCAACTGGGACGATTTCTCAGAACTGTCAGATGCAGTGCCGCTGCTGTGCCGCATCTACCCAAACGGCCCGGCGGACATCAATCAGTTCCAGGCTGCAGGCGGCGTAGCCTTGGTGGTACGCGAGCTTTTGAAGCATGGCCTGCTGCACGAGGACGTGCACACCGTGGCCGGCTTTGGCCTGGCGCGTTACACCCAGGAGCCGTGGCTGGATAACGGCCAACTGGCCTGGCGTGAAGGGGTGGAAAGTTCGCTAGACGCCAAGGTGATCGCCAGCCTTGCCCAACCGTTCGAACATCACGGTGGCACCAAGGTGCTTTCCGGCAACCTCGGCCGGGCGGTGATGAAAACCTCGGCGGTGCCGAGCGACAATCAGATTATCGAAGCGCCGGCGATAGTCTTCGAAAGCCAGCACGACATCGTACCGGCGTTCGAAGCCGGCAAACTGGATCGCGACTGCGTGGTGGTGGTGCGTTTCCAGGGGCCACAGGCCAACGGCATGCCAGAGCTGCACAAGCTGATGCCGCCGCTGGGCGTGTTGATGGATCGTGGTTTCAAGGTGGCGCTGGTGACAGACGGCCGCTTGTCCGGCGCTTCCGGCAAAGTGCCCTCCGCGATTCACGTTACCCCCGAGGCCTACACCGGCGGCATGCTGGCTAAGGTGCAAAACGGCGACCCGATCCGCGTTAACGGCCGCACCGGCGAACTGGAGTTGTTGGTCGACGCCGATGTGCTGGCGCAGCGCGCGCCCTCTCAGCCGGACCTGAGCGCGGAACACGTCGGTTGCGGCCGCGAACTGTTCGGCGCCTTACGCAGCCAGCTTTCCGGCGCTGAACAAGGTGCCTGCTGCATTAAATTTTAATCGTTAGCATGGCCACGGCGGCCATAACTGGAGAACATCGTTAATGAACAATTGGAAGACAAGCGCAGAGCAAATCCTGCTGGCAGGGCCGGTCGTACCGGTGATCGTCATCAACAAGCTCGAACATGCGGTTCCGCTGGCAAAAGCCCTGGTCGCCGGCGGCGTGCGGGTACTGGAAGTGACGCTGCGCACCGCCTGCGCGATGGATGCGATCCGCGCCATTGCCCAGGAAGTGCCGGACGCGATTATCGGTGCAGGCACCGTGATTAACCCGCAGCAGTTGCAGCAGGTGACCGACGCCGGCGCACAGTTCGCCATCAGCCCGGGCCTGACCGACGAGTTGCTGAAAGCGGCCACCGCCGGTTCGATCCCGTTAATTCCCGGTATCAGCACCGTGTCTGAACTGATGCTGGGTATGGATTATGGCCTGCGCGAGTTCAAGTTCTTCCCAGCGGAAGCCAACGGCGGCGTGAAAGCGCTGCAGGCGATCGGCGGCCCGTTCCCGCAGGTGCGCTTCTGCCCCACCGGCGGCATTTCACCGGGTAACTACCGCGACTATTTGGCGCTGAAAAGCGTGCTGTGCATCGGCGGCTCCTGGCTGGTGCCGGCGGATGCGCTGGAAAACGGCGACTACGCGCGCATCACCGAATTGGCGCGCGCAGCCGTTGCGGGTGCCGTGGCTTAATCATATCGGGCGCGGCATGCCGCGCCTCTACGCGGTGGCTGATGTTGCGGGCAGCGCCATGCCGCTGCGCTGGCTGAAACGCCGTTTCTTGCGGTAAGCGAACACATCTTCCACATGCCCATCGCGGATACGCTGTTGCAACCCGCGCCAGTAGTCGGCCTCGAACAGGTCACTGTGCATCTCTTCAAACACCTGGCGGATGCGTCGATCGCCGCACAGGAAATGCCTGAACTCCTCCGGAAACACGTCGTTCGGCGACACGCTGTACCACGGCTCGCTGGCCAGTTCGTCCTCCGGATAGCGCGGCGGCGGAATATCGCGGAAATTCACCTCGGTCATGTAGCAAATTTCATCGTAATCGTAGAACACCACCCGCCCGTGACGGGTCACGCCGAAGTTCTTGAACAACATATCGCCGGGGAAAATATTGGCCGCCGCCAGTTGCTTGATGGCGTTGCCGTACTCCTCAATCGCATCGCGTATCTGCTGCTCACTGGCATGCTCCAGATACAGGTTCAGCGGCGTCATGCGCCTTTCCATATACAGATGCTTGATCACGATGCGATCGCCCAGATCCTCCAGCTTGTCCGGCACTTCGCGCTGCAACTCCGCCAACAGTTCCGGGCTGAGACGCGCTTTGTCGACGACAAAATTCTCGTATTCCTGGGTATCCGCCATACGCCCGACGCGATCGTGTTCTTTCACCAGTTGGTAACAGGCCATCACCTGTGCCTGCGTCACTTCTTTTTGCGGTGCGAACTGATCTTTGATCACTTTGAACACCCGATCGAACGACGGCAGAGTAAACACCAGCATCACCATACCCTTGACCCCTGGTGCGATGATGAACTGCTCCTGCGAGCGGGCCATGAACCTAAGGTATTCGCGGTAACATTCTGTTTTACCGTGCTTCTGGCAGCCAATCGCCATATACAACTCGGCGGTGGTTTTACCCGGCAGGATCTCGCGCAGCCACTCGACCATAGCCGCCGGCAACGGTGCATAAACCATGAAGTACGAGCGGGCGAAGCCGAACACGATGCTCGCCTCGGCCTTGCTGGTCAGGCAGGTATCGATAAACAGCGCGCCGGAATCGCTGTGATGAATAGGCAGCAGGAAAGGATAAACCCCCTCCGCCAATCGCAGTTTGCCAACCAGCCAGGCGGCCTTGTTGCGATAAAACAGCTCATTGGCGATCTGGAACGTCGCCCCCGCCAGTTGCTGTGCGCTAAAGTTTTGCTGCAATGCCAGGGTGATGTAATGAATATCGCGCGGTAAGTTTTCCCACGGCAGCCGCAGGGGTAAATCGGTCAGCAGGGTGTGCAGCATCGCCGGGACGTCGCCGCCGGCGGTAAAATTGCGCGACAGCGGGCGCGGGATGTCGCGAAAACGCCCTTCCGGCTGTGAACTGAAAACAAACAGCTTTTCCGGCGTCAGATCGCGGTGCCGGAACAGGCGGCAGTAGACCGAATTAAAGAAGCTCTCGGCAATCTCGAAACGCGGGTACTCCGGCAACAAATCGGTATAGACCGCCTTCACCCGGCAAGGGAAATCCGCATCAAAATATTTTTGCCCGGTGATGCACTTGAGTTGCTCCACCACCAGACCGACATGATGATCATACAGATGGATACGCTTTTTCATCGCCTGCTGTACGGCAGGCCAATCCGCCCGCTCAAAGCGCTGCTGAGCGCCGGCGGTCACCTCGAGGAAACGGCCGTATTGCGCATCAAAGCCCTGCAGGATCGTCTGTGCGATCAACAACTCCAGTTTTGCCGCCATCCTTACCTCCCGCCAGAAAACAGAGCCTGCATAAGCAGGCTCTGGAATACCCGTTATCAGCGCAGTTCCATCAGAACTGTTGCTCTTCCGTCGAACCGGTCAGCGCGGTCACTGAAGATGCGCCCCCCTGAATGATGGTGGTGACTTTATCGAAGTAGCCGGTGCCTACTTCCTGCTGGTGTGAGGCAAAGGTGTAGCCACGTGCAACGGCGGCGAATTCCGGCTCTTGCACCTTCTCGACGTAGTGTTTCATGCCTTCACCCTGCGCGTAGGCGTGCGCCAGATCGAACATGTTGAACCACATGCTGTGGATGCCGGCCAGGGTAATGAACTGGTATTTGTAGCCCATCGCGGACAGCTCTTCCTGGAAGCGAGCGATAGTCTGATCGTCCAGGTTCTTTTTCCAGTTGAACGACGGCGAGCAGTTGTATGCCAGCAGCTTGCCCGGGAATTTGGCATGGATCGCATCGGCGAAACGCTTGGCCGCTTGCAGATCCGGGGTTGAAGTTTCACACCACACCATGTCCGCATAAGGGGAGTAGGCCAGTCCGCGGCTGATCGCCTGTTCGATGCCGGCATGGGTGCGGAAAAAGCCCTCGGCGGTGCGTTCACCGGAAACGAATTCGCTATCGTAAGGATCGCAATCGGACGTCAGCAAATCAGCCGCATCGGCATCCGTACGCGCAATCACCAGCGTCGGCACGCCGAGTACGTCGGCCGCCAGACGCGCGGCAACCAGCTTCTGAATCGCTTCCTGGGTTGGCACCAGCACTTTGCCGCCCATATGGCCGCATTTTTTTACCGCCGCCAGTTGGTCTTCGAAATGCACCCCGGCGGCACCGGCTTCAATCATCGCTTTCATCAGTTCGTAGGCGTTCAATACGCCGCCAAAGCCGGCTTCCGCATCGGCGACGATCGGCAGGAAGAAATCGGTGTAATCTTTGCTGCCCGGTTCAATCTTGTTGGACCACTGGATCTGATCGGCGCGGCGGAAAGTGTTGTTGATACGCTCAACCACCGTCGGTACCGAGTCCACCGGGTACAGCGACTGGTCCGGGTACATCGCGGTCGCGGTGTTGGCATCCGCCGCCACCTGCCAGCCAGACAGGTAAATCGCCTCGACACCCGCTTTGGCCTGCTGCAACGCCTGGCCGCCAGTCAGCGCACCCAGGCAGTTAACGTAGCCTTTGCGTGATTTACCATTCAGCAGATCCCAAAGTTTGGCAGCGCCGTTCTGCGCCAGAGTGCAAACCGGGTTGACTGAGCCACGCAGGTTGATCACGTCTTCGGCGCTGTATGGGCGAGTGATGCCTTCCCAACGGGCCGATTTCCATTCCTGTTCCAGCTGTTGAATCTGTTGAGTACGTGAGGTAGACATAATTTTTATCCTTTTCAATAATGTAGGGTTAATGTTCAGGAATGTTTTCAGGCCAGTAATTCGTAGCCGGGCAATGTCAGGAAATCGATCAGCTCATCTGAAACGGTGATTTTCTCCATCAGACGCGCGGCCTCGGTAAAACGCCCGTGGCTGAAACGTTGCTCGCCGAGTTCTTCTTGAATAACGAGAACTTCTTCGGCAAGCATCTGACGGAACAGCGCTTTGGTGACCAATTGGCCGTCGCTGAGGGATTTTTCATGGTGGATCCACTGCCAGATCGAGGTACGGGAAATTTCTGCCGTCGCCGCATCCTCCATCAGCCCGTAAATCGGTACGCAGCCGTTGCCGGAGATCCAGGCCTCGATGTATTGCACCGCCACGCGAATGTTGGCACGCATACCGGCTTCGGTCCGCTCGCCGTCGCAAGGCTCCAGGAGTTGCGCGGCACTGATCGGCGCATCGTTTTCACGCAGCACTTCCAGCTGATTGCGGCGCTCGCCGAGTACCCGGCTGAACACCTCCATCACGGTGTCCGCCAGCCCTGGGTGCGCCACCCAGGTGCCGTCGTGGCCGTTATTGGCCTCCAGCTCTTTATCCGCCCGCACCTTGTTCAGCACCCAGGCGTTTTTCTCGGCATCTTTGCTCGGAATAAACGCCGCCATGCCGCCCATCGCGAAGGCGCCACGTTTATGGCAGGTTTTGATCAGCAAGCGGGAATAGGCGCTGAGGAACGATTTGTCCATCGTGACCGACTGACGATCCGGCAACACCCGGTCAGCATGGTTTTTCAGCGTTTTGATGTAGCTGAAGATGTAATCCCAACGACCGCAGTTCAACCCGACGATATGATCGCGCAGGTGATACAGGATCTCATCCATCTGGAAGACCGCCGGCAAGGTTTCGATCAGTACCGTGGCTTTGATGGTGCCGCGCGGCAAATCAAAACGATCCTCGGTAAAGCTGAATACCTCGCTCCACCAGGCCGCTTCCTGCCAGGACTGGGTTTTCGGCAGATAGAAGTAAGGGCCGCTGCCTTTTTCCAGCAGTTGGCGGTAGTTGTGAAAGAAATACAGTGCGAAATCAAACAGGCCGCCGGGGATCGCTTCCCCCTGCCACTGCACGTGTTTCTCCGGCAGATGCAGACCACGCACACGGGCGATCAATACTGCCGGGTTCGGCTTCAACTGATAAATCTTTCCGGCTTCGTTGGTATAGGAGATGGTGCCGTTCACCGCATCATGCAGGTTGATTTGCCCCTCGATCACTTTGTCCCAGCTAGGTGCAAGCGAGTCTTCGAAATCAGCCATAAACACCTTCACATTGGCGTTCAAGGCATTGATTACCATCTTGCGTTCAACCGGCCCGGTGATTTCTACCCTGCGGTCGCGCAGATCATCGGGAATACCCAGGATCTTCCACTCACCTTCACGAATGGAAGTTGTTTCCGAAATAAACCCTGGAAGATCGCCTTGATCGATCTTCTGCTGCCAGCAGGCGCGCGCAGCCAATAGCTTGTTGCGCTGTGGAGTAAATTTACCCACCAGTTCCGCCAGGAATTCGACCGCGTCATCCGTTAACACCTGTCGCTCAGCAGCGGTAAAACCCTGCGTAAACGTTAACTCCGTGCCTACTATCTGTTGCGTCATTGTCTTACTCCTTCCCATTGTTGCGCACCCACCGTTGCCAGGAGAGCAGCGCCTCTTCATCAGAAATCAGTGCGGATCAGGGCAGACAAAACGATCCCGACTGGTCAGATCTCAACCCCATTGGATCTAAGAATACTCAACTAAAAATAAAAATCAAAAACGATTTCCATTTTAATATTAAATATTTAATTAATCTTTTATTATCAATACGTTAAATTAACGAAAAAACTTAACAGACAAGGAAACCGGTTCCATTAAATATAAAAAGATGAAACAAGTATTTGTTAACAAATGGATTTTATTGAAAATACGAAGGGGAAAATGGGTTCTGGCTAGAAGGGAAAGACATCGGCGGCCTCGATTCAGCCGCCGGTTAAGGTAAAAAACGTTACTCGAGAGTGGGGTTCATATGGCGCAGATCGTACGGCGTGATCTGGTAAACATAGTAGTTCAGCCAGTTGGCGAACAGTAGATGGCCATGGCTGCGCCAGGACGCTTTTGGGGTGAGTTCGGGGTTATCATCGGGGAAGTAGTTTAGCGGAACAACAGGGTTAAGGCCGGCCTCGTTATCGCGACAATACTCACCCGCTAACGTCAACGCATCATACTCCGGGTGACCAGTCACAAATGCCAGCCGCTTGTCCTTGCTGGCGAATAAATAAGCCCCGGTTTGCTCCGACTCGGCCAGAATATCCAGATCCGTGTATTGACGAATAATCTCTGTAGGGAAGTCCGCATAGCGTGAATGCGGTGCCAGGAAGGTCTCATCAAAACCACGAGTCAGCAGTGCATGCTGCTGCAATGTCTGATGCTGATAAACGCCCGAGAGCTTCTCCTCACGCGTCATCTTCGGGATGCCGTAGAGGATATTCAGCGCGGCCTGTACCGCCCAGCACACGAACAGCGTAGAGGTGACGTGGTTCTTCGCCCAGTCGATAACGCGTTCTATCTGCGGCCAGTAGGCAACATCACAGAAATCAACCAACCCCAACGGGGCGCCGGTTACGATCAGGCCATCGAAGTTCTGATCCTGAATGTCTTCAAAATCACAGTAAAAATTGTTCAGATGCTCCGCCGGCGTATTCTTCGACTCACGGCTGTCGATACGCAGCAGCTGGATGTCAATTTGCAGCGAAGAGTTGGAAAGCAGACGCAAAAACTGGTTTTCCGTCTCGATCTTCTTTGGCATCAGGTTAAGGATCAGTACTTTCAACGGCCTGATTTCCTGTGTTTTTGCCCGAGAGGATGTCATCACAAAGACATTCTCATTGCGCAAGAAACTGACTGCAGGTAACTCATCAGGAACACGAATCGGCATTGCTTAATCCTCATACATCCGTTTATACGTTTAGACTTCTAGATGCCCGAAGATAGCGTTTTTTTAGCACAATGTCGAGTGTTCAACGGTAAGGTGAAAATGTTTCATTGCAGAGAGCCAGGGGGAGATGAGAGACCGTTATCGTGCAATGCTGAAAAGCCAAGAGGCCATCCTTTCGGATGGCCTCTTGGCTTAAGTGATGCTTGACAGTGTCCTACAATACTCGTCTCATCCTGAGACTCCCCCCTTCGGGGGCCGCCGTAAACGGCGTTGAAGCCCGTTCCAGACGGGCTTTTCGCATGCCCATGCTCGAGTAGAACGCCGAAAAATAGATAAAACAAAAAGCCCTACGCTTTCACGTAGGGCTTGTTGCTTTAATTGATGCTTGGCAGTGTCCTACTCTCGCATGGGGAGACCCCACACTACCATCGGCGCTACGGCGTTTCACTTCTGAGTTCGGCATGGGGTCAGGTGGGACCACCGCGCTATTGCCGCCAAGCAAATTCTTTTAATTCTTTTTGCCGAACTTCTAAACCCACTTTAAATAAAGTGGTGCTGATACCCAGAGTCGAACTGGGGACCTCACCCTTACCAAGGGTGCGCTCTACCAACTGAGCCATATCAGCACACTAATTTGATGCCTGGCAGTGTCCTACTCTCGCATGGGGAGACCCCACACTACCATCGGCGCTACGGCGTTTCACTTCTGAGTTCGGCATGGGGTCAGGTGGGACCACCGCGCTATTGCCGCCAGGCAAATTCTGTTTCATTCCAACCGCTTCACTCTCGTGTCGCCATTGAAACCAATCTCGGAACTTCGCTGAAAATCTACACCAATCTCTCTAAAACACCTTCGGTGTTGTAAGGTTAAGCCTCACGGATCATTAGTACTGGTTAGCTCAATGCATCGCTGCACTTACACACCCAGCCTATCAACGTCTTAGTCTTAAACGTTCCTTCAGGGACCTTAAAGGCCCAGGGAAGACTCATCTCGAGGCAAGTTTCGCGCTTAGATGCTTTCAGCGCTTATCTTTTCCGCACTTAGCTACCGGGCAATGCCATTGGCATGACAACCCGAACACCAGTGGTGCGTTCACTCCGGTCCTCTCGTACTAGGAGCAACCCCTCTCAATCTTCCAACGCCCACGGCAGATAGGGACCGAACTGTCTCACGACGTTCTAAACCCAGCTCGCGTACCACTTTAAATGGCGAACAGCCATACCCTTGGGACCTACTTCAGCCCCAGGATGTGATGAGCCGACATCGAGGTGCCAAACACCGCCGTCGATATGAACTCTTGGGCGGTATCAGCCTGTTATCCCCGGAGTACCTTTTATCCGTTGAGCGATGGCCCTTCCATTCAGAACCACCGGATCACTAAGACCTACTTTCGTACCTGCTCGAGCCGTCACTCTCGCAGTCAAGCTAGCTTATGCCTTTGCACTAACCTCACGATGTCCGACCGTGATTAGCTAACCTTCGTGCTCCTCCGTTACTCTTTGGGAGGAGACCGCCCCAGTCAAACTACCCACCAGACACTGTCCTCACCCCGGATTACGGGGCCGAGTTAGAACATCAAACATTAAAGGGTGGTATTTCAAGGTTGGCTCCACGCAGACTGGCGTCCACGCTTCAAAGCCTCCCACCTATCCTACACATCAAGGCTCAATGTTCAGTGTCAAGCTATAGTAAAGGTTCACGGGGTCTTTCCGTCTTGCCGCGGGTACACTGCATCTTCACAGCGAGTTCAATTTCACTGAGTCTCGGGTGGAGACAGCCTGGCCATCATTACGCCATTCGTGCAGGTCGGAACTTACCCGACAAGGAATTTCGCTACCTTAGGACCGTTATAGTTACGGCCGCCGTTTACTGGGGCTTCGATCAAGAGCTTCGCCTTGCGGCTGACCCCATCAATTAACCTTCCAGCACCGGGCAGGCGTCACACCGTATACGTCCACTTTCGTGTTTGCACAGTGCTGTGTTTTTATTAAACAGTTGCAGCCAGCTGGTATCTGCGACTGGCTTCGGCTCCGAGAGCAAGTCTCTTCACCTACGCGCCAGCGTGCCTTCTCCCGAAGTTACGGCACCATTTTGCCTAGTTCCTTCACCCGAGTTCTCTCAAGCGCCTTGGTATTCTCTACCTGACCACCTGTGTCGGTTTGGGGTACGATTCTGTGTTACCTGATGCTTAGAGGCTTTTCCTGGAAGCTTGGCATCAACTACTTCTGCACCGTAGTGCATCGTCATCACGCCTCAGGGTTGAATAAGAGAACGGATTTACCAATTCTCTCCCCCTACACGCTTAAACCGGGACAACCGTCGCCCGGCTAGCCTAGCCTTCTCCGTCCCCCCTTCGCAGTAACACCGAGTACAGGAATATTAACCTGTTTCCCATCGACTACGCCTTTCGGCCTCGCCTTAGGGGTCGACTCACCCTGCCCCGATTAACGTTGGACAGGAACCCTTGGTCTTCCGGCGAGCGGGTTTTTCACCCGCTTTATCGTTACTTATGTCAGCATTCGCACTTCTGATACCTCCAGCAACCCTCACAGGCCACCTTCAACGGCTTACAGAACGCTCCCCTACCCAACAACGCCTAAGCGTCGCTGCCGCAGCTTCGGTGCATGGTTTAGCCCCGTTACATCTTCCGCGCAGGCCGACTCGACCAGTGAGCTATTACGCTTTCTTTAAATGATGGCTGCTTCTAAGCCAACATCCTGGCTGTCTATGCCTTCCCACATCGTTTCCCACTTAACCATGACTTTGGGACCTTAGCTGGCGGTCTGGGTTGTTTCCCTCTTCACGACGGACGTTAGCACCCGCCGTGTGTCTCCCGTGATAACATTCTTCGGTATTCGGAGTTTGCATCGGTTTGGTAAGCCGGGATGGCCCCCTAGCCGAAACAGTGCTCTACCCCCGAAGATGAGTTCACGAGGCGCTACCTAAATAGCTTTCGGGGAGAACCAGCTATCTCCCGGTTTGATTGGCCTTTCACCCCCAGCCACAAGTCATCCGCTAATTTTTCAACATTAGTCGGTTCGGTCCTCCAGTTAGTGTTACCCAACCTTCAACCTGCCCATGGCTAGATCACCGGGTTTCGGGTCTATACCTTGCAACTATTCGCCCAGTTAAGACTCGGTTTCCCTACGGCTCCCCTATACGGTTAACCTTGCTACAAAATATAAGTCGCTGACCCATTATACAAAAGGTACGCAGTCACCCAACAAAGTAGGCTCCCACTGCTTGTACGTACACGGTTTCAGGTTCTATTTCACTCCCCTCGCCGGGGTTCTTTTCGCCTTTCCCTCACGGTACTGGTTCACTATCGGTCAGTCAGGAGTATTTAGCCTTGGAGGATGGTCCCCCCATATTCAGACAGGATGTCACGTGTCCCGCCCTACTCATCGAACTCACAGAATGTGCATTTTAGTGTACGGGACTATCACCCTTTACTGTGCGACTTTCCAGACGCTTCCACTAACACACAAACTGATTCAGGTTCTGGGCTGTTCCCCGTTCGCTCGCCGCTACTGGGGGAATCTCGGTTGATTTCTTTTCCTCGGGGTACTTAGATGTTTCAGTTCCCCCGGTTCGCCTCATACGACTATGTATTCATCGTATGATAGTGCAACGAATTGCACTGGGTTTCCCCATTCGGGTATTGCCGGTTATAACGGTTCATATCACCTTACCGACACTTTTCGCAGATTAGCACGCCCTTCATCGCCTCTGACTGCCTAGGCATCCACCGTGTACGCTTAGTCACTTAACCTCACAACCCGAAGATGTTTCTGTAAACAGAAAACACTGTCGTGCTGTTTATTTGAGAGACTCTATGACAGGTTAATCCTTACCCCAATACATCTACGGAGGGATAAGTTTCAGCTGTCATGTTTCAATTTTCAGCTTGTTCCAGATTGTTAAAGAGCAATATCTTAAACACGACTCGCAAGAGTCATCTTTAAGATTTTTTCGGTTATGACTAACCGGTGATAATGTCTTTCACTCATTATCGGATTGGCGTCCCCAAGGGGATTCGAACCCCTGTTACAGCCGTGAAAGGGCAGTGTCCTAGGCCTCTAGACGATGGGGACACGAAAATCCGATTAAACTGAACGTCTTAATCGGTTCGTATCAGCATGAGTCAGAGACTCATTACATCAACAGGTAGCGCTTTTGCTCATTACTTTTTCATCAGACAATCTGTGTGAGCACGCCACTCGAATCAATATCATTAGGTAAGGAGGTGATCCAACCGCAGGTTCCCCTACGGTTACCTTGTTACGACTTCACCCCAGTCATGAATCACAAAGTGGTAAGCGCCCTCCCGAAGGTTAAGCTACCTACTTCTTTTGCAACCCACTCCCATGGTGTGACGGGCGGTGTGTACAAGGCCCGGGAACGTATTCACCGTAGCATTCTGATCTACGATTACTAGCGATTCCGACTTCATGGAGTCGAGTTGCAGACTCCAATCCGGACTACGACGTACTTTATGAGGTCCGCTTGCTCTCGCGAGTTCGCTTCTCTTTGTATACGCCATTGTAGCACGTGTGTAGCCCTACTCGTAAGGGCCATGATGACTTGACGTCATCCCCACCTTCCTCCGGTTTATCACCGGCAGTCTCCTTTGAGTTCCCGACCGAATCGCTGGCAACAAAGGATAAGGGTTGCGCTCGTTGCGGGACTTAACCCAACATTTCACAACACGAGCTGACGACAGCCATGCAGCACCTGTCTCAGAGTTCCCGAAGGCACTAAGCTATCTCTAGCGAATTCTCTGGATGTCAAGAGTAGGTAAGGTTCTTCGCGTTGCATCGAATTAAACCACATGCTCCACCGCTTGTGCGGGCCCCCGTCAATTCATTTGAGTTTTAACCTTGCGGCCGTACTCCCCAGGCGGTCGATTTAACGCGTTAGCTCCGGAAGCCACGCCTCAAGGGCACAACCTCCAAATCGACATCGTTTACAGCGTGGACTACCAGGGTATCTAATCCTGTTTGCTCCCCACGCTTTCGCACCTGAGCGTCAGTCTTTGTCCAGGGGGCCGCCTTCGCCACCGGTATTCCTCCAGATCTCTACGCATTTCACCGCTACACCTGGAATTCTACCCCCCTCTACAAGACTCTAGCTTGCCAGTTTCAAATGCAGTTCCCACGTTAAGCGCGGGGATTTCACATCTGACTTAACAAACCGCCTGCGTGCGCTTTACGCCCAGTAATTCCGATTAACGCTTGCACCCTCCGTATTACCGCGGCTGCTGGCACGGAGTTAGCCGGTGCTTCTTCTGCGAGTAACGTCAATGTACAGTGCTATTAACACTGAACCCTTCCTCCTCGCTGAAAGTGCTTTACAACCCTAAGGCCTTCTTCACACACGCGGCATGGCTGCATCAGGCTTGCGCCCATTGTGCAATATTCCCCACTGCTGCCTCCCGTAGGAGTCTGGACCGTGTCTCAGTTCCAGTGTGGCTGGTCATCCTCTCAGACCAGCTAGGGATCGTCGCCTAGGTGAGCCATTACCCCACCTACTAGCTAATCCCATCTGGGCACATCTGATGGCGTGAGGCCCGAAGGTCCCCCACTTTGGTCCGTAGACGTTATGCGGTATTAGCTACCGTTTCCAGTAGTTATCCCCCTCCATCAGGCAGTTTCCCAGACATTACTCACCCGTCCGCCGCTCGTCACCCGGAGAGCAAGCTCTCCTGTGCTACCGCTCGACTTGCATGTGTTAGGCCTGCCGCCAGCGTTCAATCTGAGCCATGATCAAACTCTTCAATTTAAAAGTTCGATTTGCTTCAACTCGTGAAGCGATGCTCAAAGGTTACTAAATGAATTTTACTTCAGTAGTCACTCTTCAAGACTTGATATTTTTTCGTACCCGAAGGTACTGGATATCGTCTTGTGGAGTGCCCACACAGATTGTCTGATAAATTGTTAAAGAGCAGTGAGTTAGCCGCCGTAGCTTGCTATCTCGAGGTGGCGTATATTACGCTTTCCTCTTTCAGAGTCAACCCTAATTTTCAGGATTTTTTCTCTTCGAACCCCGGAGACTCTGTGAAGTTGTTCACATGTTCCGTGTCGATGGAGGCGCATTATAGGGATCCAAGTTTTTTGCACAACCCCTTCTTTGATCTTTCCTTACCGTTTGCACACTTTTCAGCCCTTTCGGGTGGATCTTGCGCGATCGGGGCCATTTTCCGCAGGATCCGTCACTTCCATTGGTTGTAATTCCACCGCCAACGTCTAGTATTGCCGGTAAATATGATCCCGATCCGAGGCTATTCTCATGTCTGATGCAGTGCGTTCTTATCTTCATTACTCTCCTCAACTGGGTCAGCGCGTGATGATCGACCCTTCCAGCGTGGTGATCGGTAATGTTGAACTGGCCGATGACGTCAGTATCTGGCCGTTGGTTGCCATCCGCGGTGATGTAAACGCGGTAAAGATCGGTGCGCGCAGTAATGTTCAAGATGGCAGCGTGCTGCATGTTACCCATAAGTCCGATCATAATCCCGAAGGCTACCCATTGTTGATTGGTGAAGACGTAACCGTCGGCCATAAAGCGATGCTGCACGGCTGCGCGATCGGCAATCGAGTACTGGTAGGGATGGGATCGATCCTGCTGGATGGAGCAGTAATAGAAGATGATGTGATGATTGGTGCCGGAAGCCTGGTAGCTCCGGGCAAACGTCTGGCAAGCGGTTACCTTTATATGGGTAGCCCAGCGCGCCAAATTCGTCCGCTGAACACCGCTGAATTAGAAGGGCTGCTTTACTCTTCAAATAACTACGTGCGCTGGAAAGACGAATATTTGTCGGAAGACATCTGAAAGTCCCGTTCCCTTATATAGGGAACGGGAAGCAGGCTATGCCGCCAATTCGCTGCGCAGTTGGCGCAGCACCGGTTCTATGTCCGGCATAACGCCATGCCATAACAGAAACGAATGGGCGGCCTGCCCCACCAGCATCCCTAAACCATCGGCATACTCTTTCGCGCCCTGTTGTAGTGCCCAAGCCAAAAACGGTGTTAATCCCTGCTGATAAAACATGTCATAACAGCGGGTACGCTCGTTAACCGTCCCGGCCGGCAATGCCGGGATCTCTCCGCTGATGCCAGATGCCGTGGCGTTAATCACTAAATCAAACTGCCGCTCAGCGAGTTTATCCATTGGCAATGCGGATATTTCGCCCAGATGCTGGAATACCTGCGCCAGCAACTGCGCCCGGCTAAAAGTACGGTTGACGATCACCACCTCGCAGCCCAAGGATAATAGCGGCAGGATCACCCCGCGCGCCGCACCACCAGCGCCCACCAGCAAGATGCGATCCTTAGGCTGGATCAACTTCTGGCGTTCAAGATCGGTCAGTAAGCCGATCCCGTCGGTGTTATCACCCAACAGGCGGCCTTCCGGCAGTACCTTCAGCGTATTTACCGCACCTGCCAGCGAAGCACGCTCGCTCAGCTCCGTAGCAACCTTATAGGCCTGCTCTTTAAAGGGGACCGTAACGTTAGCTCCTTGGCCGCCCGCCTGGATAAAGGCCTGCAGAGTGGTTTCAAAACCGTCAAGCGGAGCCAACACCCTGCCGTAAGGATGTTCTAGCCCGGTCTGGGCGGCAAATAACGCATGAATACGCGGCGATTTACTGTGGCCGATAGGGTTGCCGAATACCGCAAACTTCTCCATGCATATAACCTCTAGCCCTGACGGATCAACTCACCGGTCAGGACATCTCTGATTTCGGAAGGATTAAGACGGCCACCAACGCTGCCGGCTAACACCGGAAACGCCGCGCCAAATTGTTGCAAAACCTCATCGGCGCTGCGGCAAGGCTCCTGTCCGCTGAGGTTAGCACTGGTCGACACCAAGGGTTTGCCAAACTGCCGGCACAGTTGTTGCACCAATGGATGATCGCTGACGCGCACCGCCAATGAATTGAAACGGCCGGTCAGCAGCCGAGGCGTTTCAGGCCGGGCGGGAATAACCCAGGTCACCGGACCTGGCCAACTGGCAAACATTGCAGCGCGCTGCTGTTCGCTCAGAGCGTCATCATCAATATAGGGTGTTAGCTGCGCATAATCAGCCGCAATCAGGATCAGCCCTTTTTCCCAGGGACGCTGTTTCAGAGCCAATAAGGCGTTGACCGCCAGCTCACTGTCAGGATCGCACCCCAGGCCAAATACCGCCTCGGTCGGGTAAGCAATGACCTGCTGGTTATACAGCGCGTCAATCATTGGCGTTAAGATAGAAGTGAATTCAGAGCTCATGATGTCATTATTCTGTGGTGACTACGGGTTTTCCGCAAAGTTTACTGGCGCAGCAAAGGGTGGGCCCTTTTGCCGTGCGTTTTTCCATCAGCAGCGGATAGTGGCAATATTCGCACTCACCGGCGACAGGTTTAAAATTGAGGACAAACTGGCATTCAGGGTAGCGATCGCAGGAATGGAATACCTTGCCGTAGCGTGATTTGCGCTGCAGCAGTTTCCCCTGCTCGCACTGCGGACAGCTGATGCTGGTTTCATCCGGCTTATCGATCACTTCAGTGTGATCGCACTCTGGGTAGTTGCTGCAGCCGACAAACATGCCATAACGCCCCTGGCGTAATACCAGCGTTGCCTGACATTTCGGGCACTCCTGCCCTTCCAATACCTTGACAATATGGCCATCGGTCTGCGCTTTAAGCGGCCGGATATGTTGGCATTCTGGATAACGGGAACAGCCGAGAAAGGGGCCGTGGCGACCACTGCGGATCACCAACTCGGCCCCACATTCCGGACAGGGTTCATTTTGCCTGGCGGCAAAAATCGCTGTTTTTGTCATAACATCTTCTATGCGTGTTACCGGCTCAGTGCAGATAACCTTCGTTTACTTCAAACAACAGTTCTTCCATTTGCTGATAGGCGCTTTCATATCCTGGGATGTTAAACAACACCATCAGCACCACCCATTTCAGATCTTCGAGATCGAATTCCGTGTTATCTAAAGCCATAACACGATCGATAACCATTTCACGGGTTTCGAGGTTCAATACTTGAATCTGTTCAAGGAACAGGAGGAAACCACGGCAACTGGCATCCAAACGCACGCCTTCTTCTTCGGTGTAGATCCGCATTGCCAGCGGATCGGCATCCATAAAATAGGGCGCATTTTCACCTTCTTGCAGGTCAGCGAGTTTTTCAAGCCAATTCAACGCGTTGTAGATATCATCCCGATGAAACCCCGCCTGAGCGAGATCATCGGTCAGTTGATCCTGATCGACGCGCATCTCTGGTTCATTGTGGATATAAGTTTCAAACAAGTACATGAGTACGTCGAACATGGCCTGCCCTCCTTATTCGGACATAGCCGCCGGGTACAGCTGCGATCCACCCTGCTAACTCCAGATCGAGTAACTTGATTACCACCTCTGGCACAGGTTGGCCGGCACGTTCAGCGACGACGTCAACAGGTGTCACCTCATCTCCTACGTTAGCCAACACATCAGCAAATGGCAATTCAACTTCGGCTTCAGACGCACAAATAGTTGTATTTTCGTTCAACGATAGCCAATGCAGGCCGCTTCCCAGTTGTTCAGCTATTTCTTTCGGCCCCGTGACCAGATAGGCTCCCTGTTGGATCAACCAATGCGTTCCTTCGCTCATCGGATTACCCAGAGCGCCAGGCAACGCGAAAACTTCACGCCCTTGTTCCAGCGCATAACGGGCCGTTATCAACGTTCCGCTACGTAGAGAGGCTTCAATCACCACTACACCCAAACTTAGACCGCTGATAATGCGGTTACGACGCGGAAAGTGATCGGCCATTGGCAGGTCGGTAACCAGATATTCAGAGATTATCGCCCCGCCGTGCTCGACAATTTGTTCGGCCAAACGGCGATGCCGGCGCGGATAGATATTAGCCAGACCGCTGCCCAGCACGGCTACCGTCTTTCCTTCAACTGCCAGCGCCGCGCGGTGACAGATGCCATCAATGCCAATGGCCAACCCGCTGGTGATGGTAAAACCGCAGTTCACCAGTCCGGTGGCAAAATAACTGCCCCAGTGCTCACCGTAATGGCTGAACTGACGGCTGCCGACCATGGCGATTTGCGGTTGCAGCAAGGCCTCAGGGTTACCCTTCACCAGCAGTATCAACGGGGCATCATCGACAGGAAGCAATTGTTCGGGGTAACCGGCCTCACCATAGGTCAACAGCACGCTATCGGGCTGCTCGAGCCAGGTGAGCGTGGCGGCCAGATAACGTGAGTCCACCTGGCGAAACTGCGCCTGCTGCCGATCATTCAGCCCCAATGACCGTAACAAACGATAAGGATCGCCCCCGGCCGCGACCATTTGTTTTATCATCTGGCTAGCCTGTGTGGCCCCCACCCCTGTAACCCCACGCATCCGTAAGCCAATTTCCTCTGCCTGCATCGCCTGTTCCCTCGCAGAAAACGGTGGTATTACCAATTCGAGCAATTGGTGCGCAATGCTGTCAATCAGGCCGGGAAATGTCTAGAATAGAAGCTAAACCTCGTTTATCACTCGGAAACAGATCTCAAGATATATGTCAGTATTGCAGGTATTACATTACCCAGACGAGCGGCTACGCAAAGTTGCGGCCCCGGTAAAAGAAGTCAATGCAACTATCCAGCGCATCGTGGATGATATGTTTGAAACCATGTACGCAGAGGAAGGCATTGGCCTGGCTGCGACACAGGTGGATATCCATCAGCGGATTATCGTCATTGACGTTTCTGAGAACCGCGATGAGCGCCTCGTGCTGATCAACCCGGAACTGCTGGAAAAAAGCGGTGAAACCGGGATCGAGGAAGGCTGCCTTTCCATTCCTGAGCAACGTGCATTAGTTCCGCGTGCCGCCAACGTGAAAATCAGAGCGCTGGACCGTGACGGTAACCCTTTTGAGCTCGAAGCCGATGACCTGTTGGCCATCTGTATTCAGCACGAAATGGATCACCTGATGGGCAAGCTGTTCGTCGATTATTTGTCGCCGCTGAAGCGCCAGCGTATCCGTCAGAAACTGGAAAAAATGGCCAAGCTGAACGCACGCGCCTAACCGATCAGGAAATCAACGTGTCTGACACTTTACGGATTATTTTTGCCGGTACTCCAGACTTCGCAGCGCGTCACCTTGACGCGCTGTTGTCATCTGGGCACCAGATTGTCGGGGTATTTACCCAACCTGATCGTCCCGCAGGCCGTGGTAACAAACTGACGCCCAGCCCGGTTAAGGTACTGGCAGAACAGCACCAACTGCCGGTGTTTCAACCCAAATCATTGCGCCCGGAAGAGAACCAGCATCTGGTTGCCGATCTCAACGCCGATGTAATGGTGGTAGTGGCGTATGGCCTGATCTTGCCTAAAGCGGTGCTGGAAATGCCGCGCCTCGGTTGCATCAACGTGCACGGTTCGCTGTTGCCGCGTTGGCGTGGCGCAGCACCCATTCAACGTTCACTCTGGGCTGGCGACAACGAAACCGGCGTCACCATCATGCAGATGGATGTGGGCCTGGACACCGGTGATATGATGCACAAGATCGCATGCCCGATCGAATCCGATGACACCAGCGCCACCCTGTACGACAAGCTGGCAAAACTCGGCCCGCAAGGCATGCTGACCACGCTGCTGCAAATGGCCGAAGGTACGGCACAACGTGAAGTGCAAGACGAAGCGCTGGTGACCTACGCCGAGAAGCTGAGCAAAGAAGAAGCACGCCTGGATTGGAACCTGTCCGCCGTTCAGCTTGAGCGTTGCATCCGCGCCTTTAACCCATGGCCGGTCAGCTATTTCACCATTGACGATCAACCGGTGAAAGTGTGGCAGGCAACGGTGCTGGCAGAAACGCCTGGCGCAGAACCTGGCACCATCATCCATGCCGACAAGCACGGTATTCAGATAGCTACCGCGGACGGTATTCTTAACCTGACGCAACTGCAACCGGCGGGCAAAAAACCGATGTCGGCGCAGGATCTGCTGAATTCACGCCGCGAATGGTTTATGCCGGGTAACCGGTTATAAACCGCCCCCACTGCCCGGCAGATAATAGCCGGGCTGTTTCTTTCTTAACGCCGATCGTTATCAGCTTTAGCCTATGAAAAACAATTACAATCTCCGAAGCCACGCAGCCAAAGCCATCGGTCAGGTACTGGATCAAGGTCAGTCACTCAGCACTGTCCTGCCGGCACTGCAAAAAACCATTTCTGACAAGGACCGCGCACTCTTGCAGGAGCTGTGCTTCGGCACTCTGCGTGTACTGCCACAGCTTGAATGGTGCATTCAGCAATTAATGGCAAAGCCGATGACCGGCAAGCAGCGCACGCTGCACTATTTGCTGATGGTCGGGCTGTACCAGCTGCTGTATACCCGTATCCCTGCTCACGCGGTACTGGCAGAAACCGTGGAAGGCGCGGTGGCGTTGAAACGACCACAGCTTAAAGGGCTGATCAATGGCGTATTGCGCCAATTCCAACGCCAGCAGGAGGAATTACTGCAACGCGCCGCCAATAACGACAGCCGCTACCTGCACCCAAGTTGGCTTTTAAAACGCATTCAGCAAGCTTATCCCGCTCAGTGGGAACAGATTATTGATGCCAATAACCAGAAGCCGCCGATGTGGCTGCGCGTCAACCGCCTGCATCACACCCGCGAAGACTACTTGCGGTTGATGGAACAGGCCGGTATTGCCGCCGAACCGCATGCAGAGTACCGTGATGCGCTGCGTCTGCTGGTACCCTGCGCCGTTACCGACCTGCCTGGTTTTGCCGATGGCTGGGTCACGGTGCAAGACGCCTCCGCGCAGGGCTGTGTTGATCTGCTGGATCCACAGGACGGGGAACAGATCCTCGATCTGTGCGCAGCTCCGGGTGGCAAAACCACTCACATTCTGGAGGCTGCCCCCAAAGCCCATGTGATGGCGGTCGATATCGATGAGCAACGCCTGGGCCGGGTCAAAGAAAATCTGCAGCGCCTGCGTTTACATGCCGAAGTGAAACTGGGTGATGGCCGCACTCCGCAACAATGGTGCGGCGACAAGCAATTCGATCGCATTTTGCTGGATGCCCCCTGCTCTGCCACCGGCGTGATCCGCCGCCATCCAGATATCAAATGGCTGCGCCGCGACAGTGACATTGCTGAGCTGGCAAAGCTCCAGGCAGAGATCATTGATGCCATTTGGCCACATCTCAAAAGCGGTGGTGTGATGGTGTATGCCACCTGTTCTATCCTGCCAACGGAGAATGCTGAGCAGGTTACCGCCTTTCTCCAGCGTCATCCCGATGCCCGATTGGTTGAAACCGGTAACGAACAGCAGCCGGGTAGACAGAATCTTCCGCATCCAGAGGATGGGGATGGCTTCTTTTACGCTAAGCTGATTAAAATGTAGCTGTTCAGTGCTTAGGGTACGCCTGTTGTGCCCTATCAGAAAATATTCAGCGGTTTCAGTGTGAAGCAGAGAACCAAATGAAAATAATTATTCTTGGTGCAGGTCAGGTTGGCGGAACACTGGCAGAAAACCTGGTGGGTGAAAATAACGATATCACCGTCGTGGATACCGATTCCGGTCGCCTGCGTCAGTTACAGGATAAATTTGACCTGCGGGTCGTTCAGGGATACGGCTCCCATCCGCGAGTGTTACGTGAAGCCGGTGCGGAAGACGCCGACATGCTGGTCGCCGTTACCAATTCTGACGAGACCAACATGATTGCCTGTCAGATTGCCTACTCGCTGTTTAATACGCCTAACCGTATCGCACGTATCCGCGCACCGGAATATATCCGTGAATCGGAGAAACTTTTTCAGCCGGAAGCCGTTCCGATTGATCACCTGATTTCGCCGGAACAACTGGTTATCGATTACATCTATAAATTGATTGAGTACCCAGGCGCACTGCAGGTTGTCAATTTTGCCGAAGGGAAGGTCAGCATTGCTGCGGTAAAAGCCTACTACGGCGGTCCGCTGGTAGGTAACGCGTTGTCCGCAATGCGCGAGCATATGCCGCACATTGATACCCGAGTCGCCGCGATCTTCCGCCAGGACCGGCCGATTCGTCCTCAGGGGTCCACCATTATCGAAGCAGGGGACGAAGTGTTTTTCGTTGCCGCATCACAGCACATCCGTGCGGTGATGAGTGAATTGCAACGACTCGAGAAACCTTATAAACGTATCATGATCGTCGGTGGCGGCAATGTAGGTGCAGGCCTGGCACAACGGTTAGAAAAATCTTATAACGTGAAACTGATTGAACGTAATCAGCAACGTGCCACAGAGCTGGCCGAGCAGTTGCATGACACCATCGTGTTTTATGGCGATGCCTCGGATCAGGAACTGTTAGCTGAAGAGCACGTTGATCAGGTAGATGTCTTTATTGCCATTACCAATGATGACGAAGCCAACATTATGTCCGCTATGCTAGCCAAACGTATGGGCGCCAAAAAAGTAATGGTGCTGATTCAGCGTCGCGCTTACGTCGATTTGGTGCAAGGCAGCGTAATCGATATTGCTATATCTCCACAGCAAGCGACGATTTCTGCATTGTTAGGCCACGTACGTAAAGCGGATATCGTAAGCGTTTCATCGCTGCGTCGCGGCGTCGCAGAAGCTATCGAAGCCATTGCGCACGGTGACGAAAGCACGTCAAAAGTGGTTGGCCGTATCGTTGAAGATATTAAATTGCCGCCAGGTACCACCATTGGTGCCATTGTGCGGGGTGACGACGTTATTATTGCCAATGGTCGCAGCAAGATTGAACAGGGGGACCATGTCATTATGTTTATTACCGACAAAAAGTTCGTTCCCGACGTTGAACGTTTGTTCCAGCCAAGCCCATTCTTCCTTTAGAACAAATTTATTAACCGATAGTCTATAATCAGGTTGATATTCGCTGCGGTGGGAAGAGATAAAACACTTTTCTCTCCTTATTGTGGCAAAGGGAAATTGCTTTGTTAAACTTGTGTTATTAATTTCTTTGAGGGGTGTGCTATGAGTATGTTAAAAGAATTCCGCGAATTCGCCATGCGTGGCAACGTGGTTGATCTGGCAGTGGGTGTGATTATCGGTGCTGCTTTCGGTAAAATCGTATCGTCCTTCGTTGCAGATATCATCATGCCTCCGCTGGGTTTGCTGATCGGCGGCGTCGATTTCAAACAATTCCACCTGGTATTACGTGAAGCCCAAGGTGCAGTGCCCGCTGTGGTAATGAACTATGGTTCATTTATCCAGTCCGTTTTTGACTTCGTTATCGTTGCCTTCGCTATTTTCCTGGCCATTAAATTAATGAACAAAATGCGTCGCAAGCAGGCAGAAGAGCCGGCAGCAGCTCCGGCACCGACTGCGGAAGAAAAACTGCTGACTGAAATCCGTGATTTGCTGAGCCAACAACAGCAGCCAAAACTGTAATTACGCTTTCCAGTGCCAATAAAAAGCCATCCTATTCAGATGGCTTTTTTAATGTCTTAAAACCAGAAGGCCAGTGGCAAATTATCGTTTAATAGCTTGCCACTGGCCTCCCAGTTACCGCCTTTTGCGTGCTTATCTTTACGCCGATAGCTGCCCTTTCCTTTGGTATTTTTTTCTATCCTTTGACGGAATAATGGATCGTGCAACAGTGCCTCAATGGCATTGTCCTGTATCCGGCCTTTGGTATGTCGATATTGAGTCATGGGAATTCGCCTTGTTTGCGTATGGTTATAAAACGTACCGATATTACTGCCGCGCACATAAAAACTAAAGGCCTATGAGTTCTTTTATGTGCCTTTTTTTACCTTTTCATCACTGGCTCCCTGCTCCAGCGCTTCCAAAATTGAACAATAGCTGCTGGTATGAGCGCTACCACAGCAAGCATCGCTCAGCCGCTTTAACGATGCACGCATCCGCATCAACTCAGTAAGCTTGTTCTCTACTTCGCTGAGCCTCGCGTCAACGATCGATTTAGACTCCTGACAGGTATGGTGCTCAGGATCGACACGGATCGACAGCAGTTCGGCGATGGTTTCCAATGTAAAGCCGAGCTGCTTGGCATAACGGATAAATCGTAACCGCTGCAGATCCTGATCGCTGTACAGCCGATAACCGCCCTCGGTACGAACGTTATGGTCCATCATTCCCTGCTTTTCGTAATAGCGCACAGTATCGGGCGTTACGTCAGCAAGCTTTGCCAGTTGACCGATCTTAAACATCACTCTGCTCCAGTGCGAATTTCTCGTTCAATGTCCGCTCATATTCACCGTGTAAAAAATCAGTGCTCATTCCTGCCTGCCGCAAGCGACATTCCAGTAAGGCCATACGTCTGCTGAGGCTGACATAGTCTGGATGCTCGCTGTTAATATCCTGCAGTAAACGAGCTACAGTGAGTGCCTCTTTACGATCTTCAAGTTCCGCAGGCAAATAGCCGGCGTTTTTAAGTAAGCGAAACCCTGAACGCAGTTCAGCAGGCACCGCGCTGTCATCATCCAACTTAAGCGGCTGTCCTCGGCCCGGCAAATTGTCCAGTTCACCTTTAGCTTGCGCCTCACGAACATGACGCTCCGCCCATTCATCGAGTAACCACATAACATGATCTCTCAGTTGGTCTGACTAATAGCGTTAGCATAGCGGATAGAGGCGGGGATCTTAAGTCTTACGGGGGAAGAGAGCACATTCGGCTAGCTCTGGACGTAAAAAAACCGGGCAAGCCCGGTTTCTTTACGCGTCTACAGATTACTCTGCAGTTGCCACTTCTGCTTGAGACTCAGCACGATCAACCAGCTCGATGTATGCCATCGGCGCGTTGTCGCCTGCGCGGAAGCCACACTTCAGAATGCGAGTGTAACCACCGGCACGGCTCGCGAAACGCGGGCCCAGCTCGTTAAACAGTTTTGCCACGATCTCGTTATCACGAGTACGGGCGAATGCCAGACGACGATTAGCTACGCTGTCGGTCTTGGCAAGAGTAATCAGCGGCTCAACAACGCGACGCAGCTCTTTCGCTTTTGGCAAGGTCGTCTTGATGATCTCATGACGAACCAAAGAGCCGGCCATGTTACGGAACATAGCCTGGCGGTGGCTGCTGTTACGGTTCAGTTGACGACCACTCTTACGATGGCGCATGACCTTATCCTTCTCAGTAAAACCTTAACCTGTGATCCGGTTACTCGTCAGCAATGCTTGCCGGTGGCCAGTTTTCCAGGCGCATGCCCAGAGACAGACCACGTGAGGCCAGCACGTCTTTAATCTCAGTAAGAGATTTTTTACCCAGGTTCGGCGTTTTCAGCAACTCAACCTCGGTACGCTGTACCAGATCACCGATGTAGTGGATAGCTTCTGCCTTAAGGCAGTTAGCAGAGCGGACAGTCAATTCCAGATCGTCAACAGGGCGCAGCAGGATCGGATCGAATTCTGGTTTCTCTTCTTTAACTTCTGGTTGACGAACATCACGTAAGTCAACAAAAGCTTCAAGTTGTTCAGCCAGGATGGTTGCCGCACGGCGGATCGCCTCTTCAGGATCGATCGTGCCATTGGTTTCCATTTCGATAACCAGCTTGTCCAGGTCAGTACGCTGTTCTACACGCGCTGCTTCAACATTGTAGGCAATACGCTCTACAGGGCTATAGCAGGCGTCAACCAACAGACGACCGATCGGGCGCTCATCTTCTTCCGAATGAATTCGGGCAGAAGCCGGCACGTAACCACGACCGCGCTGAACTTTGATACGCATGCTGATAGCAGCGTTCTCATCGGTCAGGTGGCAGATCACATGCTGAGGCTTGACGATTTCGACATCACCATCATGGGTAATGTCGGCAGCGGTCACAGGGCCAATGCCAGATTTATTCAGGGTAAGAATAACTTCGTCTTTGCCTTGAACTCTCACCGCCAGCCCTTTCAGGTTGAGCAGGATCTCCAGGATATCTTCCTGTACGCCTTCTTTGGTGCTGTACTCATGCAGTACACCATCAATCTCAACCTCGGTCACCGCGCAACCCGGCATAGATGAAAGCAGAATACGGCGCAGTGCGTTGCCAAGAGTATGGCCAAAGCCACGCTCTAAAGGCTCAAGGGTCACCTTGGCGTGCGTCGAACTGACTTGCTCGATATCTACCAGGCGCGGTTTTAGAAACTCTGTCACAGAACCCTGCATTGTGTCCTCTCTTTGGTACTAAGCTTTACTTGGAGTAAAGCTCGACGATCAGGTGTTCGTTAATGTCCGCAGACAGATCGGTACGTTCAGGCATACGCTTGAACACGCCTTCCATCTTAGCAGCATCAACTTCCAGCCAAGTCGGCTTTTCACGCTGCTCAGCCAGCTCCAGAGAAGCTTTAACACGAGATTGCTTTTTAGCCTTCTCGCGGATGCTGACTACGTCATTCGGAGATACCTGATAAGAAGCGATGTTAACAACGCGACCGTTTACCATAACTGCTTTGTGGCTAACCAACTGACGTGACTCTGCACGAGTAGCGCCGAAGCCCATACGGTAAACAACGTTGTCCAAACGACCTTCCAGCAGTTGCAACAGGTTTGCACCGGTGTTGCCCTTCAGGCGTGCTGCTTCTTTATAATAGTTACGGAATTGACGCTCCAGAACACCGTACATACGGCGAACTTTTTGCTTTTCACGTAACTGTACACCGTAGTCAGACAGACGCGGTTTACGCGCACCGTGTTGACCAGGCGGTTGCTCAATTTTACACTTGGTATCGATCGCGCGAACGCCAGACTTCAGGAACAGGTCTGTGCCCTCACGGCGGCTAAGCTTGAGCTTAGGACCCAAATATCTTGCCATTTTCTTTCTCCAACTAACCTAAAAGCAGCGTTATACGCGGCGCTTTTTCGGCGGACGACAACCGTTGTGAGGGATAGGAGTCACATCAGTAATATTAGTGATGCGGAAACCAGCGGCGTTCAGAGCACGAATAGTTGATTCGCGACCCGGACCCGGTCCCTTAACCATAACTTCCAGGTTCTTGATACCGTATTCTTTTACTGCGTCAGCACAACGTTCTGCTGCAACCTGAGCTGCAAACGGAGTTGACTTACGAGAACCACGGAAACCAGAACCACCGGCAGTTGCCCAACCCAATGCATTACCCTGACGATCGGTAATAGTTACAATGGTGTTGTTGAAAGAAGCATGGACATGAGCCACGCCGTCAGAGACTTGTTTTCTTACACGCTTACGTGTACGAACAGGTGCCTTTGCCATTATTCAATCACCCTGATTATTTCTTGATCGGTTTACGCGGACCCTTACGGGTACGTGCGTTGGTCTTCGTACGCTGACCGCGAACTGGCAGACCACGACGATGACGCAAACCACGGTAAGTACCAAGATCCATCAGACGCTTGATGCTCAGGGTAACTTCACGACGCAAATCACCTTCTACAGTGAATTTGGCGACTGCTTCACGCAGCTGTTCAATTTGCTCTTCAGACAGCTCACTGATCTTAACATTTTCAGCAATACCCGTAGACGCACAGATAGACTGTGAGCGGGTTTTACCGATTCCGAAGATCGACGTTAAGGCGATTACGGTATGTTTATGATCAGGAATGTTAATGCCTGCTATACGGGCCACTATGCACTCCTACTATTTTATACGGCAACACCATTCTGAAAAGCCCGTTTTCAGGATACTCAAATAATGTTGCAGCTACATACAAAAGATTGGCTGGCTAATCTAGCCAGCTCAACCCAACTTTGCAAGAAAAATATGCGAGATAATCAGCCTTGACGCTGTTTATGCTTCGGCTCGGCGCTGCAAATCACACGAACGACACCGTTACGCTTAACGATTTTGCAGTTACGACATAATTTCTTGACGGAAGCACGAACTTTCATTTTTACTCTCCGTAACTTCTCAAACGCGCCTGATTAGCGGTTATAGCCTTTCAGGTTTGCTTTCTTCAATGCAGACTCGTACTGACTTGACATCATCAGAGTTTGCACTTGAGCCATAAAGTCCATGATGACGACAACCACGATCAGTAGCGAGGTACCACCAAAGTAGAATGGTACTTTCATTGCATCACGCATGAACTCCGGGATCAGGCAGATGAAAGTAATGTACATCGCGCCCACCAGGGTTAAACGCGTCATTACTTTATCGATGTACTTCGCCGTTTGCTCTCCCGGACGAATTCCTGGTACGAAGGCACCGGACTTCTTCAGGTTATCTGCTGTTTCACGCGGGTTGAAAACCAACGCCGTGTAAAAGAAACAGAAGAAGATGATTGCAGATGCATAGAGTAACACATAAAGCGGTTGCCCTGGCTGCAAATACAGCGAAATCGTTGTCAGCCAGTTCCAACCGGTACCGCCCCCAAACCATGATGCAATCGTGGCAGGGAACAGAATAATGCTGGAAGCGAAGATTGCCGGGATAACCCCTGCCATGTTCACTTTCAACGGTAAGTGTGTGCTCTGTGCTGCATAAACACGACGACCTTGTTGACGCTTCGCATAGTTAACGACGATACGACGTTGACCACGCTCGATGAAAACAACGAAGAAGGTTACTGCAAACACTAATACTGCAACCAACAGCAACAGGAGGAAGTGCAGGTCGCCTTGCCGAGCTTGCTCAATGGTATGGGCCACTGCCGGCGGAAGTCCCGCTACAATACCTGCGAAGATAATGATCGAAATACCGTTACCGATACCGCGCTCAGTAATCTGTTCGCCCAGCCACATCAGGAACATTGTCCCAGTAACCAAACTAACTACTGCAGTAAAGTAGAACGCAAAGCCTGGATTTAACACCAGACCCTGCATACCAGGCATATTCGGCAAACCGGTAGCAATACCGATTGACTGGAATATGGCCAACACCAGCGTACCGTAGCGGGTGTACTGGCTAATCTTGCGACGGCCAGCCTCCCCTTCTTTCTTGATTTCTGCTAACGCTGGATGAACCACCGTTAACAGCTGGATAATGATCGAGGCCGAAATATACGGCATGATCCCCAGAGCAAAGATAGAAGCACGGCTGAGTGCACCACCAGAGAACATGTTAAACATTTCAATGATGGTGCCTCTCTGCTGCTCGAGCAATTTGGCAAGCACAGTGGCATCGATACCAGGAATCGGAATAAAAGAGCCGATACGGAAGACAATCAGCGCGCCGATGACAAACAAAAGTCTGCGCTTCAGCTCGCCGAGCCCGCCTTTAGCACTTTGAAAATCTAATCCTGGTTGCTTAGCCATCTGCTACTTATTCCTCAATTTTACCGCCAGCAGCTTCGATAGCAGCACGAGCGCCTTTGGTGACACGCAGACCACGCAGGGTAACCGGACGAGCGACTTCGCCAGAAAGCATAACTTTCACGAACTCGATCTGGATACCAACAACGTTAGCGGCTTTCAGCGCGTTCAGGTCGATTACGTCGCCTTCAACAAGAGCCAGCTCAGACAGACGAACTTCTGCCGTGATCATAGCTTTGCGAGAGGTGAAGCCGAATTTCGGCAAACGACGATATAAAGGCATCTGACCACCTTCAAAACCACGACGTACGCCACCACCAGAACGAGAGTTCTGACCTTTGTGACCACGACCAGCGGTTTTACCCAGGCCAGAACCAATACCACGACCTACACGCTTCGGCGCATGCTTGGCACCTTCAGCCGGAGACAGAGTATTTAAACGCATCTGTTACTCCTCAACTTTAACCATGTAGGAAACCAAGTTGATCATACCGCGTACAGCAGGAGTATCCTCGCGCTCTACAGTGTGACCAATACGACGCAGACCTAAACCGATCAGAGTTGCCTTGTGCTTTGGCAAACGGCCGATGCTGCTTTTTGTTTGAGTTACTTTAATAGTCTGTGCCATGGTTATTTCCCTAGAATTTCTTCGACGGACTTACCACGCTTGGCAGCGACCATTTCTGGGGATTTCATATCTTCCAAAGCAGCGATAGTTGCACGAACCACGTTGATCGGGTTAGTAGAACCATATGCTTTAGCCAATACGTTATGAACCCCTGCAACTTCCAGGACGGCGCGCATTGCACCACCGGCGATAATACCGGTACCTTCGGAAGCTGGTTGCATGAATACACGGGAACCCGTATGAGCACCTTTAACAGGGTGCTGCAGAGTGCCGCTATTCAAAGCAACATTAATCATAGCGCGACGGGCTTTTTCCATCGCTTTCTGGATCGCTGCCGGAACTTCGCGTGCTTTGCCGTAGCCAAAACCAACGCGACCGTTACCATCACCAACTACTGTCAGTGCGGTAAAGCTGAAAATACGGCCACCTTTTACGGTTTTAGATACGCGGTTTACCGCGATCAGCTTTTCCTGCAGTTCGCCAGCTTGTTTTTCGATGTGAGCCATCTTAAACCTCTTCCTTAGAACTGAAGGCCAGCTTCACGGGCAGCATCTGCCAGTGCCTGGACTCGACCATGATATTGGAAACCGGAACGGTCAAAGGATACTTTAGAGATCCCTTTTTCCAACGCGCGCTCAGCCAGAGTTTTACCTACGGCCGCTGCTGCGTCTTTGTTACCGGAATACTTCAATTGCTCTGTGATAGCTTTTTCTAAAGTAGAAGCAGCTACCAGTACTTCAGAACCATTTGGAGCAATTACCTGTGCGTAAATGTGACGCGGGGTACGATGTACCACCAGGCGGGTTGCACCCAGTTCTTTGATCTTACGGCGTGCGCGGGTCGCACGACGGATACGAGCAGATTTCTTATCCATAGTGTTACCTTACTTCTTCTTAGCCTCTTTGGTACGCACGACTTCGTCGGCGTAACGGACACCCTTGCCTTTATAAGGCTCAGGACGGCGGTAGGCACGCAGATCTGCAGCAACCTGGCCAATAACTTGTTTATCAGCGCCTTTCAGCACGATTTCAGTTTGGCTTGGGCATTCAGCAGTAATACCTGCTGGCAGCTGGTGATCGACCGGGTGAGAGAAGCCTAAGGCTAAATTCACCACGTTGCCTTTAACAGCAGCACGATAACCAACACCTACCAGTTGAAGCTTCTTGGTGAAGCCTTCGGTAACACCAACGACCATTGCGTTCAGCAGAGCGCGCGTTGTACCCGCTTGGGCCCAAGCGTTAGCAAAACCTTCGCGCGGGGCGAAAGTCAGTGCATCACCTTCTTGCTTCACTTCAACGGCGTTGTGGACAGTACGAGTCAGCTCGCCGTTCTTACCCTTAATCGAAATAACCTGACCGTTGAGTTTTACCTCTACGCCGGCAGGAATGACGACGGGTGCTTTTGCAACACGAGACATTCTTTCCTCCCGAATTAAGCTACGTAGCAGATAATCTCGCCACCAAGACCAGCTTGGCGAGCTGCACGATCGGTCATAACACCTTTAGAGGTAGAAATAACAGCAATACCCAAACCAGCCATAACTTTTGGCAGTGCATCTTTTTTCTTATAGATGCGCAGACCTGGACGGCTGATTCGTTGAATGCTTTCTACCACTGCCTTGCCCTGGAAGTACTTCAGTACCAGTTCCAGAACAGGCTTGGTGTCGCCTTCAATTTTAAAATCTTCAATAAAACCTTCTTCCTTCAGCAGGTTGGCAATTGCCACTTTCAGCTTGGAGGAAGGCATGGTGACCGCAACTTTGTTCGCGGCTTGACCGTTACGGATACGGGTCAGCATATCCGCGATCGGATCTTGCATGCTCATCTGTCTTTACTCCCGTGATTCAATTGGTAATTACCAGCTAGCCTTTTTCAAGCCTGGTACTTCACCGCGCATGGCGGCTTCACGTAACTTGATACGGCTCAACCCGAATTTGCCCACATAACCATGTGGACGGCCAGTTTGGCGGCAGCGTTTACGCTGACGAGACGGGCTGGAATCACGCGGCAGAGTTTGCAGCTTGAGAACAGCATCCCAACGATCTTCGTCGGAAGAGTTCACACTAGAAATGATAGCTTTCAATTCCTCGCGTTTAGCGCGGTACTTGTCAGCCAGTTTCACGCGAACGACTTCGCGTGCTTTCATTGATTGCTTAGCCATCAGTAACCCTGCCTTACTTACGGAACGGGAAGTTAAAAGCAGCCAACAGCGCGCGGCCTTCATCATCAGATTTCGCAGTAGTGGTAATGGTAATATCCAAACCACGAACGCGGTCGACTTTGTCATAGTCGATTTCTGGGAAGATGATTTGCTCACGCACACCCATGCTGTAGTTACCACGGCCATCGAATGACTTAGCGGACAAGCCACGGAAGTCACGGATACGTGGAACAGCAATGGAAATCAGTCGCTCAAAGAACTCCCACATGCGTTCGCCACGCAGAGTTACTTTACAGCCGATCGGATAGCCCTGGCGGATTTTGAAGCCTGCAACAGATTTGCGTGCTTTGGTGATGAACGGCTTTTGACCGGAGATTGCTGCCAAATCAGCTGCTGCATTATCCAGCAGTTTCTTGTCAGCGATCGCTTCACCAACACCCATATTCAGGGTGATCTTCTCGACCCGAGGGACTTGCATGACAGAGTTGTAATCAAACTGAGACATCAGTTGTTTGACTACCTCGTCTTTGTAGTAATCATGCAGTTTCGCCATCGTATTACTCCAAATTACTTGATAGTTTCGCTGTTAGACTTGAAGAAACGGACTTTTTTCCCGTCTTCGAATCTAAAGCCTACACGGTCAGCCTTACCGGTAGCCGCGTTGAAGAGAGCAATGTTAGAAACCTGAATTGCAGCTTCTTTTTCAACAATGCCACCTGGTTGGTTCAGGGCCGGAACTGGCTTCTGATGTTTCTTGACCAGGTTGATACCTTCAACAATGACCTTACCAGCAGACAGGACATTTTTTACTTTACCGCGTTTACCTTTGTCTTTCCCGGTAAGCACGATAATTTCGTCATCACGACGGATTTTCGCTGCCATGTTTCGCTCCTTAGAGTACTTCTGGTGCCAGAGAGATAATTTTCATGAACTTCTCATTACGCAGTTCACGAGTTACCGGCCCAAAAATACGCGTACCGATAGGTTGCTCGCTGTTATTGTTTAAAATAACGCATGCATTACCATCGAAGCGAATGACAGAACCGTCCGGGCGACGTACACCCTTCTTGGTGCGCACCACTACCGCCTTCAGCACATCGCCTTTCTTCACCTTACCGCGAGGAATTGCTTCCTTGATGGTAATTTTGATGACATCGCCGATGCCTGCGTAGCGACGGTGCGAGCCACCTAGAACCTTGATACACATTACGCGACGTGCACCGGAGTTGTCGGCCACGGTCAGCATAGTCTGTTCTTGGATCATGTTAGTGCTCCGCTAATGTCAACTACAACTTTAGGACCTATTACTAGATCGTTGAAAAGCCCCATAACCGAGGGCGCAGCATTATAACACCGCTTCCAGAGTATGGGTAGAAAAAATAAACGGCTCATTTTCTGAGCCGTTTATTAAGTTAGAGGCTGCTACTCTATTACAGAATCGCTTTCTCTACAACGCGAACCAACGTCCAAGACTTAGTCTTAGACAGTGGACGGCATTCGCGGATTTCTACCACGTCACCAATACCACATTCGTTGTTCTCGTCATGTACGTGCAGCTTGGTCGTACGCTTGATGAATTTCCCGTAGATCGGGTGCTTCACCGTGCGCTCGATAGCAACAACCATGGATTTCTCCATTTTGTCACTAATAACACGACCCTGCAGAGTACGGTTAATATCAGTCATTTACACACCCGCCTTTTCAGTCAGTAAAGTCTTAACGCGTGCGACGTTACGGCGCACTTGTTTCAACAGGTGAGTTTGTTGCAGCTGGCCACTTGCCGCCTGCATGCGCAAGTTAAATTGCTCACGCAGCAGGTTGAGCAGCTCAGTGTTCAGCTCTTCAACGCTTTTTTCACGCAGCTCTTGTGCTTTCATTACATCACCGTCTTAGTTACAAAGGTGGTTTTGATCGGCAATTTAGCTGCAGCCAGCTTGAATGCCTCACGGGCGACCTCTTCTGGTACACCGTCCATTTCGTACAGGACTTTACCAGGTTGGATCAGGGCAACCCAATACTCCACGTTACCCTTACCTTTACCCATACGCACTTCGAGCGGCTTCTCGGTAATTGGTTTGTCCGGGAATACACGGATCCAAATTTTACCTTGACGCTTAACTGCACGAGTCATTGCACGACGAGCTGCTTCGATTTGACGAGCAGTCAGACGGCCACGGCCAACAGCTTTCAGACCGAAAGTGCCGAAGCTAACATCCGTACCCTGCGCCAGACCACGGTTGCGGCCTTTGTGCATCTTACGGAATTTTGTACGCTTTGGTTGTAACATCAGCGACTCTCCTTACTTGCGGCCTTTACGCTGCTGCTTTTTAGGTTGAGCAGCCGGTTCCGGTTGTTCAACTGCAGCCATACCACCCAGGATCTCACCTTTGAAGATCCATACCTTAACGCCGATTACACCATAAGTGGTGTGCGCTTCAGATGTGTTGTAATCGATATCCGCACGCAGTGTGTGCAACGGAACACGACCTTCACGGTACCATTCGGTACGCGCGATTTCAGCACCGCCAAGACGGCCGCTTACTTCAACTTTGATACCTTTAGCGCCAAGACGCATTGCGTTCTGTACAGCACGCTTCATAGCACGACGGAACATAACGCGACGTTCCAGCTGGGAAGTGATGCTGTCAGCAACCAATTTAGCGTCAAGTTCCGGTTTACGGACTTCGGCGATGTTAATCTGTGCAGGAACGCCAGCGATATCCGCTACGACCTTACGCAGTTTTTCGACATCTTCACCTTTCTTGCCGATAACGATGCCTGGACGAGCAGTGTGAATAGTCACACGGATGCTCTTCGCAGGACGTTCGATAACGATGCGAGAAACGGAAGCTTTCGCCAGTTCCTTAATCAGGAATTGACGAACTTTAAAGTCGCTGTCCAGGTTGTCAGCGAATTCTTTGGTATTCGCATACCAAGTAGAGTTCCAAGGTTTGACAATACCCAGGCGAATACCATTAGGATGTACTTTCTGACCCATTGCTAGTCTCCAGAGTCTCAGCGATCGGACACAACCACAGTAATGTGGCTGGTGCGCTTCAGGATGCGATCTGCACGACCTTTTGCACGCGGCATAATGCGCTTCATGCTTGGGCCTTCGTCTACGAAGATTTTCGTGACTTTCAGATCATCGATGTCAGCGCCATCGTTGTGTTCTGCGTTAGCAATGGCAGACTCCAGCACTTTCTTAACCAGACCGGCAGCTTTCTTGTCGGTGTAGGTCAGAGTTTCCAGAGCTTGCGACACTTTCTTACCGCGGATCAGGTCTGCAACAAGGCGAACCTTCTGAGCAGAAGAACGAGCGTGGCGATGTTTAGCGATAGTTTCCATCTCTTCCTCCTACCTTAGCGCTTTTTAGCTTTTTTATCAGCCGCATGGCCGCGATAAGTGCGAGTCGGCGCGAATTCACCCAGTTTGTGACCGACCATTTCGTCGGAAACAAACACTGGTACGTGCTGACGACCATTATGGACAGCGATGGTCAAACCGATCATGTTAGGAAAGATCGTTGAACGACGGGACCAAGTGCGCAAAGGCTTCTTGTCACCGCTTTCCACCGCTTTCTCTACCTTCTTCAGCAAGTGCAGGTCAATAAAAGGACCTTTCTTGAGAGAACGTGGCATGGCTTATCCTCTAATTATTTTTTGCTACGGCGACGTACGATGAACTTATCAGTACGCTTGTTGCTGCGGGTTTTCTTACCTTTGGTCTGAACGCCCCATGGAGTTACTGGGTGTTTACCAAAGTTTTTACCCTCACCACCACCGTGCGGGTGATCTACCGGGTTCATCGCCGTACCGCGGACGGTAGGACGAACACCACGCCAACGTGCAGCACCTGCTTTACCCAGAACGCGAAGCATATGTTCAGCGTTACCGACTTCACCCAAGGTGGCGCGGCAATCAACTGGAACTTTACGCATTTCGCCTGAGCGCAGACGCAGAGTTACGTAGGAACCGTCACGAGCAACGATTTGAACGTAGGCACCAGCAGAACGAGCCAGCTGGCCGCCTTTACCTGGTTTCATTTCTACGTTGTGGACCGTTGAACCAACCGGGATGTTGCGCATTGGCAGGGTGTTACCCGCTTTGATTGCAGCATCAACGCCAGATTGAATCTGGTCACCAGCTTTCAGGCCTTTCGGCGCCAGGATGTAACGGCGTTCGCCGTCTTTGTACAGAACCAGCGCGATGTTCGCGGAACGGTTCGGATCGTACTCCAGACGCTCAACCACAGCAGGAATACCATCTTTGTTGCGTTTGAAGTCAACCAGACGATAATGTTGCTTGTGGCCACCACCGATATGACGGGTGGTGATACGGCCATTGTTGTTACGACCACCGCTTTTGCTCAGTTTCTCAAGCAGCGGGGCATAAGGTTTACCCTTGTGCAGCTCAGGGTTAACCACTTTAACAACGTGGCGACGACCCGGAGATGTAGGTTTACATTTAACAATTGCCATTGTTCTTACTCCTCCGACTTACTCTGCGCCGCCGATGAAGTCCAGGTTCTGGCCTTCTTTCAGGGTGACGTAAGCTTTTTTCCAGTCGCTACGACGACCAACACGCTGACCGTGACGTTTCACTTTCCCTTTAACTACCAGGGTGTTCACGTCTTCGACTTCGACTTCAAACAGTTTCTGCACTGCAGCTTTGATTTCTGCTTTGGTCGCGTCTTTGGCAACTTTGAGTACGATGGTGTTGCTTTTTTCCATCGCAGCGGATGCTTTTTCAGATACGTGCGGTGCACGCAGCACTTTCAGCAAACGTTCTTCACGGATCATGCCAGCATCTCCTCAACTTGCTTCACAGCATCAGCAGTCATAACCACTTTGTCGAAGGCGATCAGGCTAACCGGGTCGATACCTGCTACATCGCGCACGTCAACCTTGTACAGGTTGCGAGCTGCCAGGAACAGATTCTCATCCAGTTCACCGGTCACGATCAGCACATCTTCCAGAGCCATATCTTTCAGTTTCTGTGCCAGCAGCTTAGTTTTAGGCGCTTCTACAGAGAACTTCTCGACAACGATCAGACGATCTTGACGTACCAGCTCGGACAGGATGCTTTTCAGCGCGCCGCGGTACATCTTTTTGTTTACTTTCTGACTGTGGTCCTGCGGTTTAGCAGCAAAGGTCACGCCGCCTGAACGCCAGATCGGGCTCTTTACAGAACCTGAACGCGCACGGCCGGTACCTTTCTGGCGCCACGGTTTTTTACCGGAACCAGTCACTTCAGCACGGGTCTTCTGAGCACGGGTACCTTGACGGGCACCTGCTGCATAAGCAACAACAACCTGGTGTACCAGCGCTTCGTTGAAATCACGACCGAAGGTAGTTTCGGAAACAGTCAGCGCGCTTTGCGCGTCTTTCAATACTAATTCCATTGCTATCCCCTTACGCCTTCACAGCTGGTTTAACGATCAGGTTGCCACCGGTTGCGCCCGGTACAGCACCCTTAACCAGCAGCAGGTTGCGCTCAGCGTCAACACGTACTACGTCCAGGCTTTGAACGGTTACACGCTCGTCACCCAGGTGGCCAGCCATTTTCTTGCCTTTGAACACTTTGCCCGGAGTCTGGTTCTGACCGATAGAACCCGGAACGCGGTGAGACAAGGAGTTACCGTGGGTAGCGTCTTGGGTGCGGAAGTTCCAGCGCTTTACAGTGCCGGCAAAACCTTTACCTTTAGAAGTACCGGTAACATCGACTTTTTTAACGTCAGCGAAGATTTCTACGCTGATGTTTTGACCTGCAGTGAACTCTTCACCTTCTGCAAGGCGGAATTCCCACAGACCACGGCCAGCTTCAACGCCAGCTTTAGCGAAATGACCCGCTTCCGGTTTGGTCACACGGTTAGCTTTTTTGCTACCAGTGGTGACTTGAACGGCACGGTATCCGTCGTTAGCCAGGTCTTTAACCTGAGTCACGCGGTTCGCTTCAATTTCAATCACGGTTACTGGGATAGAAACGCCATCTTCAGTGAAGATACGAGTCATACCCACTTTTTTACCGACTAAACCAATCATTGTTTCAACCTCTCAATCGCTCAATGACCTGATTAACCCAGGCTGATCTGCACGTCTACACCGGCAGCCAGATCCAGACGCATCAGAGCATCAACGGTTTTCTCGGTTGGCTCAACGATGTCAACCAGACGCTTGTGAGTGCGAATCTCGTACTGATCACGCGCGTCTTTGTTAACGTGCGGAGAGATCAGAACGGTAAAGCGCTCTTTGCGAGTTGGCAGCGGGATCGGACCACGGACTTGCGCACCAGTGCGCTTGGCAGTCTCGACGATTTCCGCGGTTGATTGATCGATAAGACGATGATCAAACGCTTTCAGGCGGATACGGATTCTTTGGTTCTGCATGAGACCAGAGCTCCAATTATTTATAAACGTAAATAATTACTCCTCACACCCATTTCGATTGATGGGGGAGTGTAATCGTCAACATATAACCCCCATATCGGGAGTATTGTTCGATGAGCAGAAAGTCCTGCCTATCGACTGATTCGCTAAAATCAGGCTTACCAAGATTAGGTAAGCCCGCGCATTATACGCAAAACAGAACGGGAAGCAAGCCGTAGATGGAAATATGCTCAGGATATCGGCACTTTTTACCGATTTGCGAAGTCGCCTGCAAAAAACAGGTCACGGAGAGGGGAATTAGGTATAGCAGGGAAGATGTTGCCGCTACTCCCCTACCCTGTCTGGAAAACAGCTGCCGGCGGGGAGCGGTATCATAAGGAGACTAGTCTTTGCGTTCCAGTATTTGGGCTTGCGCGTAATTCTGGATACCCAGACGCGCAATCAAATCCAGCTCAGTTTCCAGCCAGTCGATATGCCCTTCTTCATCCGCCAGAATTTCTATCATCAAATCGCGGCTGACATAGTCATGAATCGAGTCGGCATAGGCGATAGCTTCACGCAGATTCTTGGCGCCATCCAACTCCAGGGCCAGGTCTGAACGCAGTATTTCTTCGATATCTTCGCCAATATTCAGTTTGCCAAGATCTTGTAGATTCGGCAGGCCTTCAAGAAACAGAATGCGCTCGATGTAGCGATCGGCATGCTTCATTTCGTCGATCGACTCGTGATATTCCTTATCATTAAGGCGCATTAAGCCCCAGTTCTTGAACATTCGGGCGTGCAGGAAATATTGATTGATGGCAACCAGCTCGTTGCCGAGCAGTTTGTTGAGATGAGCAATGATCTTTTTATCGCCTTTCATAGGTAACTCCTCCTGGCCAGTTCTCAAAGTGTAGAAGCTGTAAGCCAAGAGTCAAAAAATAGCCTTACCTTTAGTTAGGCAACTTCATGCATAGGGATAATGGTTCCGCTTTCCTCCACCATAATCTGTCTTGCCTGTCGAATGCATTTCCCGCAGTCGGTACCAATCGGCACCAATTCACGCAGCTGCTTCATGGTATGAGGGTTGTGCTGACGTACTGCTTTACGGATCGCTTTGTCAGTCACGGCATTACATAGGCATACATACATAGAGAGACTCACTTCTTAACCAATTCCATAATTCTAAATAGGAATGCTTTTTATTTCAATTAAGATTTGAGAAAATTGCATAAAAAAAGGGCACCGAAGTGCCCTCATTTTGTGTCGAAAAATTATTCGCGATTAAGCGATAACTTTAGCAACAACACCAGCGCCAACAGTACGGCCGCCTTCACGGATTGCGAAACGCAGGCCGTCGTCCATCGCGATTGGGTGGATCAGGGTAACAACCATGTTCACGTTGTCACCTGGCATTACCATCTCTACGCCTTCTGGCAGTTCGATGGTACCGGTCACGTCAGTTGTACGGAAGTAGAACTGTGGACGGTAGCCTTTGAAGAATGGAGTATGACGACCACCTTCTTCTTTGCTCAGGATGTACACTTCTGAGTCAAACTTGGTGTGTGGCTTGATTGAACCTGGTTTAGCCAGGACCTGACCACGTTCGATATCTTCGCGCTTGATACCACGCAGCAGAACACCCACGTTCTCACCAGCACGGCCTTCGTCCAGCAGTTTGCGGAACATTTCAACGCCGGTACAGGTAGACTTAACGGTGTCTTTGATACCCACGATTTCAACTTCTTCGCCAACTTTAACGATACCGCGCTCAACACGACCGGTAACAACGGTACCACGACCGGAGATGGAGAATACGTCTTCGATTGGCAGCAGGAACGGCTTGTCGATAGCACGCTCTGGTTCTGGGATGTAAGAATCCAGGAAACCGGCCAGCTCGATGATTTTAGCTTCCCACTCAGGTTCGCCTTCCAGTGCTTTCAGCGCTGAACCACGAACAACCGGCAGGTCATCACCAGGGAAGTCGTAAGCAGACAGAAGTTCACGAACTTCCATTTCTACCAGTTCCAGCAGCTCTTCATCATCAACCATGTCGCATTTGTTCATGAATACGATGATGAAAGGAACGCCAACCTGACGACCCAGCAGGATGTGCTCACGGGTCTGAGGCATTGGGCCGTCAGTCGCAGCAACAACCAGGATTGCGCCGTCCATCTGAGCAGCACCGGTGATCATGTTTTTAACGTAGTCGGCGTGCCCTGGGCAGTCAACGTGCGCGTAGTGACGGCTTGGGGTGTCATATTCAACGTGAGAAGTGTTGATGGTGATACCACGAGCTTTTTCTTCTGGCGCGTTATCGATCTGGTCGAAAGCACGTGCAGAACCGCCGTAGGTTTTAGCCAGAACGGTGGTGATTGCTGCAGTCAGGGTAGTTTTACCGTGGTCAACGTGGCCGATAGTACCAACGTTAACGTGCGGTTTGGAACGTTCAAATTTTTCTTTAGACACGGCTATATTCCTTACTCTTATGCTCTCCCCTCATGGAGAGAGCACTGATCAATGTGTTAAACCCGAAAGCTTATTTACCACGGGCTTCGATAACGGCCTGAGCGACGTTGTTCGGCGCATCATCGTACTTCAAGAACTCCATGGAGTAAGAAGCACGGCCTTTGGTCAGAGAACGCAGTTGAGTTGCGTATCCGAACATCTCGGACAACGGAACTTCAGCGTGAATCTGAACGCCAGTAGCGTTGGATTCCTGACCTTTCAGTTGACCACGACGACGGCTAAGGTCACCGATGACGTCACCAGTGTTCTCTTCCGGCGTTTCAACTTCAACCTTCATAATCGGCTCAAGCAAAACAGGTTTCGCTTTCTTAAAGCCATCTTTAAAGGCGATAGACGCGGCCAGTTTAAACGCCAATTCGGAGGAGTCAACATCGTGGTAAGAACCGAAATGCAGACGCACACCGAGATCAACAACCGGGTAACCGGCCAGCGGACCAGACTTAAGCTGCTCCTGGAGACCTTTATCAATGGCAGAGATGTATTCCGTTGGGATCACACCACCTTTAATGTCATTGATGAACTCGTAGCCTTTCGGATTTGAGCCCGGCTCCAGCGGATACATGTCGATAACAACATGACCATACTGACCACGACCACCAGACTGCTTGGCGTGTTTACCTTCGATATCGGTAACTTTCGAGCGAATCGCTTCACGGTAAGCAACCTGTGGTTTACCCACGTTCGCTTCAACGTTAAATTCACGACGCATACGGTCAACCAGGATGTCCAGGTGAAGTTCACCCATACCTGCGATGATAGTCTGACCAGATTCTTCGTCAGTCCATACGCGGAATGATGGGTCTTCTTTCGCCAGACGGCCCAGAGCCAGACCCATTTTTTCTTGGTCAGCTTTGGTTTTTGGTTCCACTGCAACGGAAATTACCGGCTCAGGGAACTCCATACGCTCCAGAATGATCACGTGGTTTGGATCACACAGAGTGTCACCGGTAGTCACGTCTTTCAGACCGATCGCAGCAGCGATGTCGCCTGCACGAACTTCTTTGATCTCTTCACGCTTGTTAGCATGCATCTGAACGATACGGCCCAGACGTTCACGCTGAGATTTCACTGGGTTAAATACAGTGTCACCTGAGTTGACGAGACCGGAGTAAACACGGAAGAACGTCAGGTTACCCACGAATGGGTCAGTAGCGATTTTGAACGCCAGAGCAGAGAACGGCTCAGAGTCGTCAGAATGGCGAACTGCTGGAGTGTCTTTACCGTCATCCAAAATACCGTTGATAGCTTCAACGTCAGTCGGTGCAGGCAGATACTCAACAACAGCATCCAGCATTGCCTGTACGCCTTTGTTTTTAAACGCAGAACCACAGGTAACCAGGATAACTTCATTGTTCAGAACGCGCTTACGCAGAGAACTTTTGATCTCTTCTTCAGTCAGCTCTTCGCCACCAAAGAATTTCTCCATCAGCTCATCAGAGCCTTCAGCAGCGGCCTCAACCAGTTTCTGACGCCATTCTTCAGCCAGTTCTTGCATATCAGCCGGGATCTCTTCGTATTCGAAGGTCACGCCCTGATCGGCTTCGTTCCAGTTGATTGCTTTCATCTTCACCAGGTCAACAACACCGGTGAATTTCTCTTCCGCGCCGATAGCCAGCTGCAGAGGGACCGGAGTTGCACCCAGACGTTGTTCAATCTGACCAACAACTTTCAGGAAGTTAGCACCCATACGGTCCATTTTGTTAACGAACGCGATGCGTGGAACTTTGTATTTGTTAGCCTGACGCCATACGGTTTCAGACTGTGGCTGAACGCCACCAACTGCACAGTAAACCATTACCGCGCCATCAAGAACACGCATGGAACGTTCTACTTCGATGGTGAAGTCAACGTGCCCTGGGGTGTCGATGATATTAATGTGGTGTGGTTCGAACTGCTTAGCCATACCAGACCAGAAACAGGTGGTCGCAGCAGACGTGATGGTAATACCACGTTCCTGCTCCTGCTCCATCCAGTCCATGGTAGCTGCGCCGTCGTGCACTTCACCGATTTTGTGGTTTACACCGGTGTAGAACAAAACACGTTCGGTAGTGGTCGTTTTACCGGCGTCGATGTGAGCGCTGATACCGATGTTACGATAGCGCTCAATGGGTGTTTTACGAGCCATTTGATTCCTCTATTGCCTTAGGCGTTCAAGTTCGGTTAACCCAAGCGGGTTGGCTTCTTGAAGCGCCCGCTTGGTTAGCATAACTACTGCGTGGCAATTACCAGCGGTAGTGGGCGAACGCCTTGTTGGCTTCTGCCATACGGTGAACGTCTTCACGTTTCTTAACAGCAGAACCTTTGTTCTCAACTGCATCAGAAAGTTCGTTCGCCAAGCGCAGAGCCATGGATTTATCACCGCGTTTACGAGCAGCATCAACGATCCAACGCATTGCCAGAGCATTACGACGGACCGGGCGGACTTCAACTGGTACCTGATAAGTAGAACCACCAACGCGGCGCGACTTAACTTCTACAGTCGGGCGAACGTTGTCGAGAGCTACTTCGAAAGCTTCCAGGTGATTTTTACCAGAACGCTGAGCCAGGGTCTCCAGCGCGGTATACACGATAGCTTCTGCAGTAGATTTTTTACCGTCTACCATCAGGATATTTACAAATTTGGCCAACAGCTCGGATCCGAACTTAGGATCTGGCAGGATTTTACGTTGGCCTATTACGCGACGACGTGGCATGGAAATACTCCGTTGTTAATTCAGGATTGTCCAAAACTCTACGAGTTTATTTTGACATTAAAGTGAAAATGTTTGGCCTTACTTAACGGAGAACCATTAAGCCTTTGGCTTCTTCACGCCGTACTTGGAACGAGCTTGCTTACGGTCTTTAACACCGGAGCAGTCAAGTGCACCACGGACGGTGTGGTAACGCACACCTGGCAAGTCTTTAACACGACCGCCACGGATCAGGATCACGGAGTGTTCCTGCAGGTTGTGACCTTCACCACCGATGTAGGAAGTCACTTCGAAACCGTTAGTCAAACGCACACGGCATACTTTACGCAGCGCGGAGTTTGGTTTTTTCGGGGTGGTGGTATATACGCGGGTACATACACCACGTTTCTGCGGGCAAGCTTCCAGCGCTGGAACGTTGCTTTTAGCAGCCTTCACAGAGCGTGGTTTGCGAACCAGCTGATTAATTGTTGCCATTAAAAAAGCTCCTGGTTTTGCTTCGTTTGTTGCTTCGTAAACATGTGATAAATCCCCTCGTATGCACTACTGGCAAAGTACGAGGCCGCAGAATTTTATGGCTGAGCGGTAGAGGTGTCAAGAAATATACAACATCACTCTCATCACCAAGCCATTTGGCTTCGATGTTTTTCGGTTAATTCAACGAAGTGATTATAGCCGATGACAGTGATTTTGTGTGAAAAATGACCAGCCAAGCCTCTGGCTTCCAGGTCGTCCTGCAGCGCATAAAGAGATATGGGGGCATTGAGCAGTAATTCAAGGTGCGCGCTGCCGGCCAACCCGGCCAGTACGCCATCCTGTATCAGCAGCAGATCGTCGCCTTGTGTGGTCAAGCGCAACAATGCCGGCAAATCGCATTGAGTGGGAGAGTGGCTAAGGGTATACAGCATCCGAATGTCCTAAAAAGTCATTACCGCGTCATAACCGGCCAACTGTTGACGCAGCGCATCCGGAGCCAGCACCTCGGCCTCCAACACCCAGTCGGTCACCTGACTCAGACCGCGCTCCTGCAAAGATGCCTGGCACAGATAACACTGCTCGACGTCATACAGCGGCAGCACGCCAAAGGTGGCGATATAGTTGCGCGCCAGAATTTTTTCCGGCTGCTGCCCCGGCAATAGCTGCAATACGCCATCGCCGATAAAAAACACGCCCAAATCTTCGCTCAGCGCCGAAGTCGCCAACAGCGCATCCAGCCCTTCCCTGCCGCCGGTGCCGCCGTGCGGGCCTTGGGTAAAAACAAAAGCGACTCGTTTCATAAGTTATCTCAAAACTGCACCAGGCGATCACAGCTTAGCGACGCCTCTGCCAGTGAGCCCAATCCGCTAAGGGTAAAACCGGGTTGCAGGTTAGCCGTTTCCAACCCCTGCTGCGCAGCTTCCTGCTCATTGGTCACACCGCGCCGCAGCGCCGCGGCCACACAAACGTTGAGCGCAATCCCGTGCTGCTGCGCCAGCTGCGCCCAGCCGCGCACCAGGTCGAACTCATCGCTGGCAGGCGATGTCAGTTGGTTGGCATTCAGCACCCCTTCACGGTAGAAAAACACGCTGGAGAGCCGATGCCCTTTCGCCAGCAGGGCTTGTGCGAATTGATAGGCGCTGCTGGCCTGCTGGGTGCCATACGCCGGGCCGGTGACCAAAAGGCAGTAATCCAGCATCAGCGCTCGGTTCCCAGCAGGTCACCGCTTTTGAACTGGCGGATATACAGATACACGGTGTGTTTGGAAATATTCAGGCGATCCGCCACCTGATTAATCGCATCTTTGATATCAAAAATGCCTTTTTCGTAAAGATTCAGCACCACCTGACGATTTTTGGCATTGTTGGAGACATTGCGATCGGCATTAACCTCCTCAATGGTGAACTCCAGCGTCTGCGCCACCAGATCGTCCACGGAAGAGGCAAAGTTGACTGAGGGGGCCACTTCCTGGGTTTCCGGCGGCATGAAAGTCTGCATTACCTGGGAGAACGGCACATCGAGGTTCATGTTGATGCACAACAGGCCGATCACCCGCTGCTCACGATTACGGATGGCGATAGTGACCGATTTCATCAGCACACCGCTCTTGGCGCGGGTGAAATAGGCCTTAGACACACTGCTGTCGTCGCCGGCCATATCATGCAGCATCCGCAGCGCCAGGTCGGTGATTGGCGAACCGATCTGCCGCCCGGTATGTTCGCCGTTGGCGATACGCACCGCCGAGCATTTCAAATCTTCCAGCGCGTGCAGCACGATCTCGCAGTGACCGCCGATCAGCATAGCGAGCCCATCGACCACGGCTTCATAAGACTTCAGGATTTCATGATCCGTCTGGCTAAACGGACGTTCATTCAGCAAATCAAGTTCGCTGGCTTCGCTGGATAAAAGCGAATTAGACATCGAAAATACCACCCTCAAAGATCGCCTGTGCCAGGGGGCGCAGCTAAAACTGCTCGTGCAGGCTCCCTCTTCCACAGGCGGCACACCCTTGAGGATCCACAGGGCAGGCAGGCTGGTATCAGCATGAAACAGCACGACGAGCGTCCGCAGGCCAAGACGGCCGGGAACAGTTTTAGGTACACGCCCTAAGGGGCAGGCGCATGACTCATAAGTCCGGATTATTAGTCTAGCAAAACTACCAGAGTAAAGTCCTTGCGTTTGCGCGTGGTATTGACGTTAAGCCCGATGCCCGGCAGGCGTCAAGCAATCAGTGGGAGGGAGAGTAAAAGTTACGCCTAATCGAGCATTAATCAGAGACACTGAAATGAACACCGCCGCGAAGAAGATTCGCGGCGGTGATGGCAATCAGACAGACTTATTGCGCTTTGGCGTCAGCCGCTGCGTCAGCCGGTTTTTCAGCCTTGGCGTCTGCTTTCGGCGCAGCTTTCACATCCAGCAGCTCAACGTCGAATACCAGGGTAGAGTTAGCCGGAATGCCCGGAACGCCCGTTTTACCGTAGGCCAATGCCGGTGGAATTACCAGCTTGATTTTGCCGCCTTTCTTGAGGTGTTTCAGGCCTTCGGTCCAGCCTGGGATCACGCCGTCCAGACGGAATGACAGCGGCTCACCACGGGTATAGGAGTTGTCAAACTCGGTGCCGTCGGTCAGGGTGCCTTTGTAGTTCACTACCACAGTGTCGCTGTCTTTAGGCGCTTCACCCGCCCCCGGTTTCTCTACCTTGTACAGCAGGCCAGATTCGGTTTTCTTCACGCCTTTTTCTTTGGCGAAGGTCTCACGGTACTTGGCGCCTTTCGTTTCGTTGTCTTTAGCGTCTTGTTCCATCTTCGCCTGAGCAGAAGCCTTCACGCGCGCTTCAAAGCTCTGCAGCGTTTTTTCGATGTCCGCATCGTTCAACTTGCTCTTGTTGGCGAAAGCGTCCTGAACGCCCGAGATCAACTGGTCTTTATCCAGTTTGATACCCAGTTTTTCTTGTTCTTTCAGGGAGTTGTCCATGTAACGGCCGAGAGATGCGCCCAGTGCGTAAGCCGCTTGCTCGTCATCGTTCTTGAACTTGCCGGTGCTTGGTGCTGCTGCAGCGTCCGCTGGTTTAGCGGCTTCGGCCGGTTTAGCCGCATCAGCAGCCATAACCTGAGTCGCATTCAGAGCAAAAGCCATGGTGGTTGCCAGAAGCGTGACTTTAAACAAAGATTTCATCCATTTCTCCAGTGTCTGAAGCGGTGCCCCAAACAGTCATTAAGTAAGATAACCGGGCTACTATAGCTGCCTGAAAGAAAACAAAACAGTCACACAGGTAACCAATCGAGTCAAAGTGTGACTCCAGGTTTAAGGAGAAGTTTCCTTTAATGTGCTACCCGCATGATAAATCAGATTATTCTTCCACCCGACACGATAACGGTAACAAAAACAGCCGCGATAAGCGCTCTATTTTTCAGCACTTTACACAGTGTTCAGCCGCCTGCGGTTATCCCTTGCTCTGCGGGGGCGAAATAGCGCAGCGCAAAGCCGGCGACAGCTGTTAACATAGTGCCAGATTCAGGATTAAACCGCGTCAGAGGTAGCATCATGCACAACGCCGATACCCAAAGCCTGTTACTGCGGCTTGAGGAATTGGAAAGCCGCCAGGCCTTCCAGGAAGTCACTATTGAAGAGCTCAACCAAACCGTGGTGCAGCACCAGCTTGAAATGCTGAAATTGCAGGAGCACCTGCGCGTGTTGACCGATAAACTGCGCTCGACCCAAACGTCGATGATCGCCTCGCAGTCGGAAGAGACTCCACCGCCACATTATTGATAACCCATAAAAAAGGGCAGCCCTGGGGCTGCCCTCTCTCGCTATTGCTGCGCCGCGATTAGTGGCAGCCGCAACCGCCGTTACCGCAACCGCCTTTCTTAGCCTGATCCTGGTCATGCGCATGGTCATGATCGTGATCGTGGCCATGACCGCCGCAGCAACCGTCACCGTGTTCGTGGTGGTGATCGTGCTCGCCGTGTACGTGACCGTGCGCCAGTTCTTCAGCGGTGGCTTCGCGGATCGCGACAACTTCCACGTTGAAGTTCAGGTTCTGACCCGCCAGCATGTGGTTACCGTCAACCACTACGTGATCGCCGTCCACTTCGGTGATTTCGACCGGAACCGGGCCCTGATCGGTGTCAGCCAGGAAACGCATGCCGACTTCCAACTCGTCAACGCCCATAAAGACGTCTTTCGGCACGCGCTGCACCAGGTTTTCGTCGTAGTTGCCGTACGCATCGTTGGCGCCAACATTAACGTCAAAACGATCGCCTGCTTCGTGGCCTTCGAGTGCTTTTTCCAGACCTGCAATCAGAGAACCATGCCCGTGCAGATAGTCCAGCGGCGCGCTCACCGGAGACTCATCAACCAAAACACCGTCTTCTGTACGTACTTGGTAAGCCAGGCTGACCACCAAGTCTTTTGCTACTTTCATGATATCTCCTACCGTTGGACACTTGGACGCAGCCCATCATCGGGTGCCGCGCCTTTACCGGACAGATTGTATCGGAAATCTGCCCCGCTGTACCCTCCAGCATAAAAAAACGCGCCCGATAACGCTACTCCGGATGGAAAATACCAATGACCTGCTCCTGCGGCCGGACGTGCTTTTCCACCTGTTGTTCGGTCTGGCGCTGATGATGACCGCACTTGACGCACTCCACCACTTCGACCTGGTCTTCACGCCAAACTGCCAGCGTATCCATAGCCTTACAGCTCGGGCAGACCGCCCCGGCGATAAATCTTTTACGTGTTGCAGACATCTTTCTGTGCTCCAAATTATTCGTATTCATCCCAGCCGTCGAACTGGCGACTCTCTTTTTGCATTTCGCGATGGAAAAGTTCTTCAAGCTCGCGCCGCGCCTCTTTCACGCGGGAAATCTGCGCCACATCGCCATGATGCGGCGGCATCAGTTCACGCAGCATGCGCATGTCCAGCCGGCGAAAGTGCTGCTGCGCGCGATAGGCCTGATGAGGATGCATACCCAATTCCATCAGCGCCTTGCGTCCCAGTTCCAGTGCGCTGGAGAAGGTTTCGCGGCTGAACTGTTTGACCCCGGCCTGCAGCAGTTCGTGCGCCTCCACGCGGCCACGTGCGCGCGCCAGGATGCTCAACTCAGGGAAGTGTTGTTGGCACAAACGCACGATTTCCATGGTGTCTTCCGGCTCATTGCAGGTGATGACAATCGACCTGGCCTTCGCCGCGCCGGCCGCACGCAGCAGCTCAAGTTCGGTGGCGTCGCCGTAATACACTTTATAGCCATAGCGACGCAGCACGCCGACCGCGCTGACATCGCGCTCCAATACGGTAATACGCATCTTGTTGGCCATCAACAAGCGGCCGATCACCTGGCCAAACCGCCCGAAACCGACAATGATCACCTGCGGATCGTCGTCCTCCACATACGGCGTTTCTTCGTCTTCATCCCGGGCGTTGTAACGGCGGGCCAGGATGCGATCGATAATCTGCATCAGCAGGGGTGTGGTCATCATCGACAAGGTCACCACCACCAACAGCAAGGCGAGTTGGTCAGATTGCAGCACCTTCTGCGCCCCCGCAGCGGAAAACAGCACGAAGGCAAACTCTCCGCCCTGGCTGAGCACACCGGCGAACTGCAAACGCACCGAACTGCGCAGGCCAAAGATGCGCGACAGCGAGTACAGCACCCCTGACTTGATCGCCACCAACAGCACCACACCCAGCAGCACTTCGACCAGATGGGTATAGAGCACGCCGATATTCAGCGCCATCCCCACCGAGATAAAGAACAGCCCCAGCAGCAGCCCTTTGAACGGCTCGATGGCAATCTCCAGCTCATGGCGATATTCGCTCTCCGCCAACAGCACACCGGCGATAAAGGTGCCAAGCGCCATCGACAGGCCGAGCGTATCCATAAACAACGCCGCCCCCAATACCACCAACAGTGCGGCGGCGGTGAAAATTTCGCGCACCCCGGAAGAAGCGATATAGCGGAACAACGGCCGCAGCAGGAAACGCCCGCCGATCAGCATGCCGCCGAACGCCGCTACCTTGATCGTGATTTCCGCCCAGTCGTCGCTGGTGCCACCGGCGCCGGCCAGGATCGGGATCAGCGCCAGCGCCGGGATCACCGCCATATCCTGGAACAGCAGCACCGAGAACCCTAACTGGCCGCCTTCATTGCGGTTCATGCCCTTCTCGCGCATCAGTTGCAACGCCATCGCCGTCGATGACATCGCCAGCCCGATCCCGCCGATAACGGCGGCCTGCCAGGCGAAATGGGTCAGATAAAGCAGCGCCCCCAACACCGCGGCGGTGATCAATACCTGCCCGGCGCCCACACCGAATATCGAACGCCGCAGTTCCCAAAGTTTGGTCGGGTTCAGTTCCAGCCCGATGATAAACATCAGGAACACCACGCCCAGCTCGGAAAAGTGCAGGATCTCATCCACATCGCGGATAAAGCCCAATCCCCAAGGGCCGATGGCAATACCGGCGATCAGGTAGCCCAGCACCGCACCAATCCCCAGACGGCGGGCGATCGGCACCGTGACCACGGCGGCAAACAGGAACAGCAAAATTGCGGTCAGTAACGTCGAGCCTTCCATGATCACCTTCCTCCCTGCGGCAGCGGGTTACGCAGCCAGTCGCCATAGGCCGTAGCGTGGCTTTCCAGCACCTCCGGCTTCTGCCGACGCGCCCAATACACCAGCATCGGCGTCAGCCAGTGCATATGGCACATGGCGGCGGTCAGTTCGAACGGGCGCAGGATATCTTCCATCGGATAACGGTTATAACCGCCGGTGCGGTAGGCGCCTTCAGGTTCTCCGGTGGTGATCACCGAACGCCAGTATTTGCCTGCCAACGCATTGCCGCCCATGCCGCTGGCAAAACCGCGCGACAGCACGCGATCCAGCCATTCTTTCAGCAATGCCGGGCAACTGTAGGTATAGAGTGGATGTTGAAAAACAATGACCTGATGTTCACGCAGCAGTTGTTGTTCGTGGTGAATATCAATAAAAAAGTCAGGATAGTGCGCGTATAAATCGTGCACGGTGACATGTTCCAACTGCTGCGCCGGTCGAAGCAAAACCCGATTCGCGACCGAGTCATGGGATTCCGGATGGGCATACAGCAGCAAGACCTTGGGCGGCTGCGACATCATTCCCCTCCAAAGCGTCGTCAGGATAGCGGTTTTCCGTTACCATGCTTCGCAAAGACTAATAATAGGACAGTCTGTGTCCTGTTAACTTAGAATCCTCTCAATTTAACATACTCTGAACATACGGCGCTTTATGATTGTATTCTCCTCGCTACAAATCCGACGCGGTACCCGCGTCCTGTTGGACAACGCCACGGCGACGGTTAATCCAGGTCAGAAAGTCGGCCTGGTGGGTAAAAACGGGTGCGGCAAATCCACGCTGCTGGCGTTGCTGAAAGGCGAAATCGCCGCGGACGGGGGTACTCACACCTTCCCCACTAACTGGGCGCTGGCCTGGGTCAACCAGGAAACGCCGGCATTGGACGTGCCGGCCATTGAGTATGTTATCGACGGCGATCGCGAATTCCGCCAGCTTGAAGCCGAACTGGAATTGGCCAACGAGAAAAACGACGGCCACGCCATCGCCACGCTGCACGGCAAACTGGACGCCATCGACGCCTGGACCATCCGCTCCCGCGCCGCCAGCCTGCTGCACGGTCTTGGCTTCTCCAACGAACAGTTGCAAAGCCCAGTGCGCGCTTTCTCGGGCGGCTGGCGCATGCGTTTGAACCTGGCGCAGGCGCTGGTCTGCCGTTCAGATCTGCTGCTGCTCGACGAACCGACCAACCACCTGGATCTGGACGCGGTCATTTGGCTGGAGCGCTGGCTGAAAGGCTATCCGGGCACGCTGGTGCTGATTTCCCACGACCGCGACTTCCTCGATCCGATCGTCGATAAAATTCTGCACATCGAACAAGAAACCATCAACGAATATACCGGCAACTACTCTTCGTTCGAGCGTCAGCGCTCGACCAAACTGGCGCAGCAGCAGTCGCTGTATCAGCACCAGCAGGAGAAGGTGGCGCACCTGCAAAGCTATATCGATCGCTTCCGTGCGCAGGCCACCAAAGCCAAACAGGCACAGAGCCGCATTAAAATGCTCGAGCGCATGGAGCTTATCGCCCCGGCTCACGTCGATAACCCGTTTAGTTTCAGCTTCCGCCAGCCGGAAAGCTTGCCGAACCCGTTACTGCGCATGGAGAAGGTCAGCGCCGGTTACGGCGACAAGGTGATCCTGAAATCGATCAAGCTCAACCTGGTGCCCGGTTCGCGCATTGGCCTGCTGGGTCGTAATGGCGCCGGTAAATCTACCTTAATCAAAATGCTGGCCGGCTCGCTGGAACCGCTGAGCGGTGAGATTGGCCTGGCGAAGGGCATCAAACTGGGCTACTTCGCTCAACATCAGTTGGAGTTCTTGCGCGCCGACGAATCGCCGTTGCAACACCTGAGCCGCATCGCTCCCCGGGTGCTGGAACAGCAGTTGCGCGACTACCTGGGCGGTTTCGGCTTCCAGGGCGACAAGGTCACCGAGGCCACCGAGCGTTTCTCCGGCGGCGAAAAGGCGCGGCTGGTGCTGGCCCTGATCGTCTGGCAGCGCCCTAACCTGCTGCTGCTCGACGAACCGACCAACCACCTGGATCTGGACATGCGCCAGGCGTTGACCGAAGCGCTGATCGATTTCGAAGGCGCACTGGTGGTGGTCTCGCACGACCGCCACCTGCTGCGCTCCACCACCGACGATCTCTATCTGGTGCACGATGGCCAGGTCGAAGTTTTCGAAGGCGATCTGGATGACTACCAGCAATGGCTGAGCGACCTGCAACGGCAGGAAAACCAGCAGGATGCGCCGGAGAAAGAAAACAACGGCAACAGCGCACAAGCGCGTAAAGATCAGAAACGCCGTGAAGCCGAATTCCGCACCCAGACTCAACCGCTGCGCAAGCAAATCGCCAAGCTGGAACAGCAGATGGAAAAACTGGGCGCCGAACTGGCGGCGGTAGAAGAGAAGCTGGCGGACTCTGCGCTGTATGACATCAGCCGCAAGGCCGATCTGACCGAGTGCCTGCAAAAACAAAGCCAGGCCAAATCCGCCCTGGAAGAGACGGAAATGACCTGGCTGGATGCGCAGGAGCAATTGGAACAGCTGACAAACGAGTTTGAATTGTAGGGGCGCACACGGCTTCACGCCTTGTAAAAAGGTTTATCCCCTAAAATCGTCGCACGGTGCATGATGCGCCGCTGCGGCAGATAATCCGCGTTGGCGTAATGCTGCGTCACGCGGTTATCCCAAATCGCGATGTCATTCTCCTGCCAGCGCCAGCGCACCTGGAACTCCGGCTTGGTGATGTGGGCGAACAGGAAGTTCAGCAATGCCTCGCTCTCCTTCGGTGCCAGATCCACAATCCTCGTAGTGAAACCTTCATTGACGAACAGCGCCTGCCGCCCGCTTACCGGATGGGTACGCACCACCGGGTGCAGCAGCGGCGGGTTTTTCTGCTTCGCCACCTGCCAACGCTGGTGCTCCTCGTCGCTCGACAAATGCTTATGCTCCGGGAATGACTTGGTGAAGTCATGCTCCGCCTTCAACCCGGCCAACAGTTGCCTGAAGGGTTCAGACAACGCTTCATAGGCCGCGATGCCGCTGGCCCACAAGGTATCGCCACCGAAAGACGGCAACGTCTTCGCCGCCAGTATCGCCCCCTGCGGCGGGTTTTCGATAAAGGTGACGTCGGTATGCCAGTTGTCGTTGTCCGGCGGGTTATCGTCATGGGTATCCAGCACGATGATCTCTTCCACGTCGGTGGCGTGCGGGTAAACCGGATGGATGTGCAGATCGCCGAAGCGCCCAGCCAAATCACGCTGTTGCAGCGGTGTGATCGGCTGATTGCGGAAGAACAGCACCTGGTGTTTGAGCAATGCATGATAAAGCTGCTCAAACTGGCCGTCGCCCAAAGGCCGCGCCAGTGCGACGTTTTCCACCAGCGCGCCGATGTAGGGCCCCAGCGGGGTAATCTTCAGACGTTCGTTCATTGCTGTACTCCATGCCACGGGGTCAATCGGCGCTGCAAGGCACGCAGCCCCAGCTCCAGCCCAAATGCAATAATCGCAATCACGCCGATCCCGGCCAACACCACGTCGGTGGCCAGAAACTCACCGGCGGATTGCACCATAAATCCCAAACCGCGAGTAGCGGCGATCAGTTCGGCTGCCACCAGCGTCGACCAACCGACGCCCAGCCCAATGCGGATGCCGGTCAAAATTTCCGGCAACGCACTCGGCAGCACCACAAAACGCAGCACCTGCCAGCGGTTGGCGCCTAAAGCGCGAGCGGCGTGCACCCGCACCAGTGCCACACTGCGCACGCCGGCTACGGCAGATAGCGCAACCGGGGCGAAGATCGCTAGGTAAATAAGCAGAATTTTCGAGGTTTCGCCGATGCCGAACCAAATCACCATCAGCGGCAGATAGGCCAGCGGCGGCACCGGGCGGTAAATCTCAATCAGCGGGTCGAGAATGCCACGCACCGTGTCGTTCAGCCCCATGGCGATACCCACCGGAACGCCGATAATCACCGCCGCCAGCAATGCCACCAGAATGCGTCCCAGGCTGGCCGCCAGGTGCTGCCACAGCGTGGCGTCCATAAAGCCCTGCGGGCTGGCGATGACCAGCAACTGGTGCAACACCTGCTGCGGTGCCGGTAAAAATAACGGGCTGATCAGGTTCAGTGCGGTCACGCCCCACCAGACAGCCAAGACCACCAGCAAGGTAGCACCGCTCAGCAAAAGGTTGCGCGGTATGCGGAAACGACGCGGCGCCGCAACCTGCGGTTGAGCAACCTCTTTGAGGATGGAATGCAGGCTCATAGCAATGCCTCGCGCTGTTGGAACACTTTGCCCAGCACATATTCGCGCTGCGCGATAAATTCCGGATCGGATTTGATCGAACGACATGCCTCGCCGCTGGCGTAGCGCTGGCCGAAGTTCAGCGAAAGGCGCTCCACCACCTGCCCCGGCCCCGGCGACAACAGCAACAGTTCGCTTGCGAGGAAAACCGCCTCTTCAATATCGTGGGTAATCAGCAATACCTGCTTGCCGGTATCACGCCAAATGGTCAGCAGCAGTTCCTGCATCTGCTCGCGGGTGAAAGCATCCAGCGCGCCGAACGGCTCGTCCAACAGCAACAAGCGCGGATCGGCGGCCAGCGCGCGGGCAATGCCGACCCGCTGGCGCATACCGCCGGAAAGTTGCCAGATAAAGTGCCGCTCGTAACCCGCCAACCCCACGCGTTGCAACATCTGCTGCGCCACCTCTCGGCGCTCCTGCTTGCCGATACCGGCCAACTGCAGGCCAAACTCGACGTTATCCACCACGTTACGCCACGGAAGTAACCCCTCATGCTGGAACACCACGCCCCGCTCGGCTCCTGGGCCGTTAACGGACGCTCCATCCAACGTGATGCTGCCAGCTGAGGGCTCAATAAACCCGGCGATCAAATTCAGCAGCGTGGTTTTGCCGCAGCCCGACGGGCCGAGCACCACCACCAGTTGCCCGGCGGCAATCTGGAACGAGACGTCGCGCAGTGCGGGGCGCCCCTGGTAGTCTGCTGAAAGATGGTTAACGTTTAGCATGCGGCTCCCCTACGACTGCGGCGCAGCCTGCACCTGTTTCACAAAGCGGTCGGTCACATAGGCGCTGTAATCGCTGTCGACCTGCGGGATTTTGCCCTGCTGTTTGAGGAACTCGGCGGTATCGCGAATCGCCTTGTCCACCGGCTGACCAAGCTGGGTAATCTGTTCAGCCACCGGCAGATAGGTGTTGCCCTTCACCAGCACCGGCACCTGCTCCTCCGGCACGCCACTCAGGCGGGACAGCGTACCGAGATTGCTTTTGTCCTTCAGCCACTGCTCCGGCTGTGCCAGATAGGCTTTCTGGGCATTCAACGCGCTGGCGGCAAAGGCGGTCACCACCTCCGGGTGTTTTTCGGCGAAGTCCTTGCGCACCACCCAGACGTCGAGCGTCGGCGCCCCCCACTCCCCAACCTGTGCGGAATCGGTCAGGACCTTGCCCTGTTTGGCCAGCTCGTTGACCACCGGCGCCCAGACGTAGGCGCCGTCGATATCACCGCGCTGCCAGGCGGCGGCGATGGCCGGCGGCTGCAGATTGAGGATTTTGACCTGCTCAGGCTTGATGCCCCAATGCTTGAGAGAGGCCAGCAGGCTGTAGTGGGTGGTGGAGATAAACGGCACCGCAATGCGTTTACCGATCAGATCCTGCGGGCCTTTAATGTCCTTCTTCACCACCAGCGCTTCGGAACTGCCGAGCTGCGAGGCGATCAGGAACACTTCGATAGGGAGTTTCTGGCTGGCGGCTACCGCCAGAGGGCTGGAACCGATATTACCGATCTGCACGTCGCCGGAAGCCAGTGCGCGCAATACGCTGGAACCGCTGTCGAATTTGCGCCAGTCAACGGTGGCACCGGACTGCTTGGCAAAGCTGTTTTCCGCTTGCGCCACTTTGGCCGGTTCCGCCGAGGTTTGATACGCCACGGTAACGTCGACCGCCTGCGCACTGGCCGCGCCGAGCGATAACACCAGCAGCGTTACACCGCGTAATGAAAAGAGTTTGCTCGCCATGATCCGCTCCGTTGATAAAAGTCTGTTCAGTTGCTGACAGTTTTATCCGAGCGCTGACGAGCGATAAAAGAATAAAAAAAACCTCGTTATTACCTTGAGGAATATACCATGACATTCAGAGCGATAACTCACCCCGTAAAAACGTCCGTGCATAGCCGCCAATCAAGGTGCGATCGCCTTTCCATTCGCAAAACAGCTCACCGCCGCGGGCGGAAATCTGCCGGGCATGCAGCTTATGGCGCCCCAGGCGCGCAGCCCAATAAGGTGCCAGCGTGCAGTGCGCGGAGCCGGTCACCGGGTCTTCGCCGCCGTCGAGGGTAAAATAACGCGAGACAAAATCTACCTTTTCACCCGGAGCACTGACGATGACCGCACGGCCAGCCAGCGCGATTAAAGCCGGGATGTCCGGCTGCAACGCCCGCACCTGGGCTTCATTTTCCAGCAGCACCAACAACGCGGTGGCCTGCCACACGTCCTGCGGTTTCACGCCGAGCAGCGCCGCCAGCCCAGCCGGTTCTGCCACCTTTTGCGGCAGTCGTGAAGGGAAATCCAGGATCAACCGTTCGCCGTCGGCGGCATCACGCTTAACGTACAGCTCACCGCCGGCCGAGCGGAAGCGGATATCCTGTAGCGCCGGATTCACCGCGCTGAACATCACATGCGCCGCCGCCAGCGTGCCGTGGCCGCAGAGATCCACCTCACGCTGAGGAGTGAACCAGCGAATCGCCGACATGTCGCCATCGTCCCAGACAAAGCTGGTTTCCGGCAGGCACAGCTCATTGGCAATGGCCTGCATCTCGGCAGTCGACAAGGGCTGCTTCAGCAGGCAGACGCCCGCCGGATTGCCACGTAAGCCTTCGCCGGTAAACGCCACTACGTGGAAGTAATTGTCCGTCATCCGCAATTCCTTAATGCCAGATAAGTAACACACAGGCCGCGGTTAACAGCCCCATGGAAAGGTTAAACAAGATCCAGGCCTTTTTGCTGCGCAGCAAGCGGCCAATCACCGTGCCAAACCCCAGCCAAATAACCCCGGCGACGACATTCACCACGAAAATACCCAGCGCAATCGCCAGAATAGAAGCGTTATATTTATCGCCCGCCAGACTGAAGCTCGCCACCGCGCCCAATGCCATCAGCCAGGCCTTGGGGTTGAGGAACTGCAGCAGCCAGCCCTGATACAACCTGATAGGCTGCGGCGGCGCCACGTCGGTTTCCAGCTTTTCATAGGCGGCGGTAGCGACTTTCCACGCCAGCCATAACAGGTACAGGCTGCCGAGGACTTTCAGGATCAGGTGCAGCGCAGGGTAAACCAAAATCAGGCTACCGACGCCGAATGCCACCAGCAGCAAAATGCTTTGCATGCCGAGCATAATGCCCATCATCAACAGCAGTGAGCGCATAAAGCCAAAATTGGCGCCGGAGGTGGTCAGTAACATATTGTTGGGGCCAGGCGTGATCGCGGCAACCCACAGGAAGCCTAACATCGAAAGAAATAAACTCGGTTCCATGAAGCGGGTGCTCCTCACCCGGGGCGTTTTTTGCAGTATTATTGTTAACTCATGGTATTGAAGCTAACAGTGCGCTATTGATCAGACAATAGCCGCCAATAAGATTTTTACTCAGGTTATGCATGAATCCTTTCGCCCTTTGACCGGGGCCAGTAACCCACATTTGCAAACGCTGCTGCCACGGCTGGTGCGCCGCCGCGTGCGGTTGAAACCGCACTGGCAGCGGCTGGAATTGCCCGACGGCGATTTTGTCGATCTCGCCTGGAGCGAAGATCCGGCACAGGCCGCCGGCAAGCCGCGCGTGGTACTGTTCCATGGGCTGGAAGGCAACTTCTACAGCCCCTATGCTCACGGCCTGCTCAACGCCTGGCGTGAAAAAGGCTGGCTCGGGGTGGTTATGCATTTTCGCGGTTGCAGCGGCGTACCGAACCGCAAACAGCGCATCTATCACTCCGGCGAGACGGAGGATGCACGCTTTTTTCTGCGGTGGCTGCACGCCACCCACGGCGAAGTGCCGACGGCGGCGGTTGGCATCTCGCTCGGCGGCAATATGCTGGCCTGCTACCTGGCTCAGCAAGGGGCAGACAGCCTGTTGCAGGCGGCGGTGATCGTGTCCGCTCCGCTGATGCTGGAGCCCTGTTCATTGCGAATGGATCAAGGATTCTCGCGCGTTTATCAGCACTATCTGCTCGGGCAGTTGAAACAAAACGCCACCCGCAAGCTGCTGCACTACCCCGACACTCTGCCGCTCAAGCTGCCGCAACTCCGGGCGCTGCGCCGTATCCGCGACTTTGACGATGTCATCACCTCACGCGTCCACGGCTTTAGCGACGCCACCGATTACTACCGCCGTTGCAGCGCGCTGCCGCTGTTACCGGCAATTCAGACGCCGCTGCTGATCATCCATGCCAAAGACGATCCCTTCATGACCGACGAAGTGATCCCCGACATCGCCGGCCTGCCGCACAACATTGAATATCAGTTGACCGAGTTTGGCGGCCATGTCGGCTTTGTCGGCGGCAGTTTGAACAAACCCCACATGTGGCTGGAATACCGCATTCCATCCTGGCTTTCCCCTTATCTGGAACCCGCAACGTGATTATCCCCTGGAAAGAACTGGAAACCGAGACCCTGAACAGCCTGATCGAGTCCTTTGTGCTGCGCGAAGGCACCGACTACGGCGAACACGAACGTTCGCTGGAGCAGAAAGTGGAAGACGTTCGCCGCCAGTTGAAAAACGGCGAGGTCCTGTTGGTCTGGTCAGAACTGCATGAAACCATCAACATCATGCCGCGCGGGCAGTTCCGTGCCGGGCAGGAAGAAAATTAGTGCCTGCCGGTTCTATGACTGACGGAAAAAATCAGGTAACAATGAACCATTGCAAACCCGCGCGCGGAATTTTGCCCTTGGCGAAAGGGCGTCAAACAGACCAATAACCCTACTCTGACGCCAGCGCATTTAACACGGAGTGACAACCACCATGTCCGCCAAACATCCCGTTATCGCAGTGACCGGCTCCAGCGGCGCCGGCACCACCACCACCAGCGTGGCGTTCCGTAAGATATTCCAGCAGTTGAACATCCGCGCTGCGGAGCTGGAAGGCGACAGCTTCCACCGTTATACCCGGCCGGAAATGGACGCGGCGATCCGCAAAGCGCGCGATCTGGGTCGTCATATCAGCTATTTCGGGCCTGAGGCCAACGACTTCGGCCTGCTCCAACAGAGCTTTATCGAGTACGGCAAGAACGGCACCGGACGGTCACGCAAGTACCTTCATACCTACGACGAAGCAGTGCCCTATAACCAGGTACCCGGCTCCTTTACGCCGTGGGAAGCGCTGCCGGCGCCGACCGACGTGCTGTTCTATGAAGGGTTGCATGGCGGCGTGGTTGCCGAACATACCGACGTGGCCAAACACGTCGATCTGCTGGTCGGCGTGGTACCGATCGTTAACCTGGAGTGGATCCAAAAACTGATCCGCGATACCGGCGAGCGTGGCCATTCACGTGAGGCGGTGATGGATTCGGTGGTGCGTTCGATGGAAGACTATATCAACTACATCACGCCGCAGTTCTCGCGCACCCACATTAACTTCCAGCGCGTGCCGACGGTGGATACCTCCAACCCGTTCGCCGCCAAAGCCATTCCTTCACTGGATGAAAGCTTCGTGGTGATTCACTTCCGCGGGCTGGATCAGATCGATTTCCCTTACCTGCTGGCGATGCTGCAAGGCTCTTTTATCTCGCACATCAATACGCTGGTGGTGCCGGGCGGCAAAATGGGGCTGGCGATGGAGCTGATCATGGCGCCGCTGGTGCAGCAACTGCTGGAAGGCAAAAAAATCGGGTAATGGGTCGGAGCGCGGCGGCAAGCCGCGCCCCTTTATTCTTACGCGTTACGCTACGTCGCGGATTTCAAAGCTGTGAGTCACGCTGGCAGCCTTGTTCAGCATCAACGATACCGAGCAGTATTTCTCGGCGGAGAGGTTCACCGCACGTTCCACGATATTGTCGGTCAGATCTTTGCCGGTCACGATAAAATGCAGGTTGATATGGGTAAAGATGCGCGGCACTTCTTCACGCCGTTCGGAGGTCAATTTTACCTCGCAATCACGCACATCATTACGCCCTTTCTTCAGGATCGACACCACGTCGATAGCGCTGCATCCCCCCACCGACATCAACACCATTTCCATCGGGCTGGGTGCTTTATCGCCGGCGTTGCCGTCCATCAACACCTGATGGCCAGACGCGGATTCCCCCAGAAACGTCAACCCTTCCACCCACTTAACTCTTGCCTGCATATTGGTCACTCCGATTAATTTCTTAAAATCAGAGTACGCTTTCGCATAGAAACTGGCAACGGAACCTGATGCTAGTCATGCGCGAGCAAGACAACACGAGACACCCGCCTCACTCTGTGCTACAAACAGAGCCGCAATAAATCTTTCCGGGACACTGATTTCAGGGAAACTCCCAGAGAAAGGCTCCTTTACCGGTATGTTAATAGAATGTAGCTTGCAGCTCTCCCGGCAAGTTAATATGCTAGAGCAACAGCGTATATTTATGACACGCCTCAAAACCTGCTGCCAGCCACCCTTAAAACAACGGCGACAGCACGTTTTACAGGGAACTCTGACCCCTGTGACACAAGGCAGCGATAACAACAGAGGATAACAGCGAATGGTTCTCGGCAAACCGCAAACAGACCCTACACTCGAATGGTTCCTGTCTCATTGCCATATCCACAAATATCCATCCAAAAGTACGCTGATTCACCAAGGTGAAAAAGCCGAAACGCTTTACTACATCGTAAAAGGCTCCGTCGCGGTGCTGATTAAAGATGAAGAAGGTAAAGAGATGATCCTGTCCTACCTTAACCAGGGGGATTTCATCGGCGAGCTTGGATTATTTGAAGAAGGCCAGGAGCGTAGCGCCTGGGTCAGGGCGAAAACCGCCTGTGAAGTGGCTGAGATTTCTTACAAGAAATTCCGCCAACTGATTCAGGTCAACCCGGACATCCTGATGCGCCTGTCAGCGCAGATGGCAAGCCGCCTGCAAGTGACCTCAGAGAAAGTGGGTAACCTTGCTTTCCTGGACGTTACCGGCCGCATCGCGCAAACGTTGCTGAACCTGGCGAAACAGCCCGATGCCATGACCCACCCCGACGGCATGCAGATCAAAATCACCCGCCAGGAAATTGGTCAGATCGTCGGTTGTTCACGTGAAACCGTCGGCCGCATTCTGAAAATGCTGGAAGATCAAAACCTGATCTCCGCCCACGGCAAAACCATTGTCGTTTACGGCACGCGTTAATCACTGAAAAAACGGCGCGATGATTCGCGCCGTTTTTTTATGCCCCGACCGATCATGTGGCGTCGACTGATTTACCACCCGGAAGTCAATTACGCACTGCGGCAAACGCTGGTGCTGTGTCTGCCGGTGCTCCTTGGCCTGCTGATCGGCCACCTGCAACTCGGCCTGCTGTTTTCCCTGGTTCCCGCCTGCTGTAACATCGCCGGGCTGGACACGCCCCACAAACGTTTTTTCAAACGCCTGATCGTCGGCGGTTCACTGTTTGCACTCAGCAGCCTGTTGCTGCAACAGGCGTTGCTCTGGCAATTGCCGCTGCCGGCGTTGATGCTTGGCCTGGCTCTGCTGCTCGGTGTCAGCGGCGAAATCAGCCCATTACATGCCCGCCTGCTCCCCGCCGCGTTGATCGCCGCCATCTTTTCTCTCAGCATGGCCGGCACGGTGCCACTGTGGTACGCCCCCTTACTGTATGTGGTGGGTACCGCCTGGTACGGCCTGTTCACCTGGTTCTGGTTCAAGCTGTGGAAAGAACAGCCGATGCGCGAATCGCTGAGCCAGCTTTATCTGGAACTGGCGGACTACTTTGAAGCCAAGTATTCCCTGTTAACCCAACATACCGATCCGCAAACCGCGTTACCGCCATTGCTGGTGCGCCAGCAAAAAGTGATGGACCTGATCAGCTTGCTGTATCAGCAGCTCAACTTTTTGCCGCACGCCAATAATCTCGAGCAAAAACGCCTGCAGCGAACCTTTCAGGTCGCGCTGGATTTACAAGAACACATTACCGTCAGCCTGCACCTGCCGGAAGAAGTGCAAAAACTGGTGGAGCAAAGCCAGGCCGAGGCGATTATCCGCCGCAATGCGCAGGTGATTGCCGGCCGGCTGCGCACGGTGGCGCACGATATTCTCTATCATCAATACTCCCAGCGCTTCAGTATGACCAACGAGCTGGCAGCATTGGAAAAAGTGGCCGCACAGCATCCCGACAATCCAGTGGGTCAGTTCTGTTACTACCACTTCAGCCGCATCGCTCGCCTGCTGCGCACCCAGCATCCGTTATACCGTCGCGACCTGATGGCCAATCAAAACCGCCTGCCGTTCTGGCCGGCGCTGTTCAGCTACCTGTCGTTCAAATCCAACGCCCTGCGCAATGCGGCACGGCTGGGGGTAATGCTGGCGGCAGGCAGCAGCCTGGGAATGGTTTTCAATCTGCCAAAACCTTACTGGATCCTGCTGACCGTCATGCTGGTGAGCCAGAACGGCTACAACGCCACCCGGGTTCGCATCCAGCACCGTGCACTCGGCACGTTGGCCGGGCTGGTAATCGCCGCCGGGTTGCTGCAGTTGCAAATGCCCGAGGGCGCTACCCTGAGCGTGATGCTGGTCATTACGCTGGCGGCCTATCTGGTTTCGCGTAAAAACTACGGGCTGGCGGTGATTGGCTTTACGGTGACGGCGGTCTATACCCTGCAACTGCTGGCGCTGAACGGCACACATTTCCTGATCCCCCGCCTGATAGACACCCTGATCGGCTGCGTGTTGGTGTTCGGCGGCACCATCTGGCTGTGGCCACAGTGGCAAAGCGGCCTGCTGCGCAAGAACGCCCATCAGGCGCTGGAGAAAGATCAACAGGCACTGCGCCTGCTGCTGGAAGAGCAGGAACCCGATCCCAGCGCGCTGGCCTATGCGCGCATGCAGGTGAACCAGGCGCACAACGCGCTGTTCACCTCATTGAATCAGGCAATGCAGGAGCCGGGGTTTGAATCCAGCTATCTGGCGGATATGCGCCTGTGGGTAACGCACAGTCAGTTTATTGTCGAACACCTGAACGCGATGACCATTCTGGCGCGCGAGCACTATATGCTGACGCCCAAGCTGGCGCAGGAGTATCTGCAAACCTGCGAGATAGCGCTGCAAAGCTGCCAGCAGCGGCTGGAATACGATGGACCAAGCAGCGGCAACAGCATCATGCAGCCACCGGATTTGCACCCGGAAATGCCGGTTACCGAAATGGAGCGCCACCTGCGCCGCATTCTGTCCCACCTGAGCGTCATGCACACCATTTCGTCGCTGGCCTGGCGCCAGCGCCCCCATCATGGCATCTGGCTGAAACGTAAACTGCGCGATCAATAAGGGCGCCCTGCGGCGCCCCTTGTCATCCCGAAATAAGATTACGCGTTAATCACGTCCTGTACCGCCAGTTCAAACAGCGCCATGCCATCATCGATGTCTTTCAGCTCCACAACCAAAGAAGGCGCAAAGCGGATCACATTAGGGCCGGCGTTGAGGATCATCAGCCCGCGCGCGGCGGCGGCGGTGAGGAAATCGCGCGCCTTGCCGTGATACGGCGGAGTCAGCTCTGCGCCAATCAACAAGCCCATGCCGCGAATGTCGCTGAAAATATCGTATTTCTCGCCAATTTTCTGCAGTGCCTGCACGTACAGATGATGACGTTGTTCGATGCCGCTCAGCACTTCCGGGGTATTGATCACGTCCAGCGCCGCTTCCGCCACCGCACAGGCCAGCGGATTACCGCCGTAAGTGGTGCCATGCGTACCCACCTGCATCACCGAGGCAATCTCTTCGGTGGTCAACATGGCGCTGACCGGGAAACCGCCGCCCAGCGCTTTGGCGGTGGTGAGAATATCCGGCGTCACGCCATAATGCATATAGGCGAACAGCTTGCCGCTGCGGCCCATACCGCTTTGTACTTCGTCGAACACCAGCAGCGCCTGGTGCTTATCGCACAATTCGCGCACGCCTTTGAGGAATTCGGCGTCCACCGGGGTGATCCCCCCTTCGCCCTGGATCGGCTCCATCACCACCGCACAGGTGTGGTCGTCCATCACCGCTTTTACCGCCGCCAGATCGTTGAACGGCACATGCACGATATCCGCCGGTTTTGGGCCAAAACCATCAGAATATTTGGCCTGCCCGCCCACTGAAACGGTGAACAGCGTACGGCCGTGAAAGGCGTTATAAAACGCGATGATCTTGGTTTTATAGGGGCTGTGGCGGCTAATGGCGTAGTGGCGCGCCAGCTTGAAGGCCGCTTCATTGGCTTCCGCGCCTGAGTTGGCGAAAAACACCCGATCGGCAAAGGTGGCATCAATCAGTTTGCCGGCCAGGCGCAGCGCCGGTTCATTGGTAAAAACATTACTGGTATGCCACAGAGTCTCGCCCTGCTGCTTCAGCGCCTCAACCAAGGCTGGATGGCAGTGCCCTAACGCCGTGACCGCAATACCGCCGGAGAAATCGATGTACTCTTTCCCCTGCTGGTCCCACACGCGGCTGCCTTTGCCCTTCACCGGGACAAACTGGGCAGGTGCATAAACAGGCAAGATAACCTGATCGAAAGTACTGCGGCTTACTGGGTATTTTTCGGTCATTATGGGGTCCACCCTAAAAGTGATTCGGTATTTTCACTGCCATTAAGTGAAAATATAATCACAAAATATGCATAAAAAACCAATAAAGGGCAAATGCAAATCGTCTTCGTCGGCAAAAAAAACCTAACTGATTAACTTTTAAGAAAATTATCCAGCAGTTGGTGACCCTGCTCGCTAAGGATGCTCTCCGGATGGAACTGCACACCCTCCAGCGCCAACTGACGGTGGCGGATGCCCATGATTTCATCGCGAACCCCGTCGCGCTCGCTCCAGGCGGTGACGTCAAAGCAGGCCGGCAGCGTGGCGGCTTCCAGCACCAGCGAGTGGTAGCGGGTAACGGTCAACGGGTTGTTCAGCCCGCGAAATACGCCGCTGTCGAGATGATGAATCGCCGAGGTTTTACCGTGCATCACCTCACGGGCGCGCACCACCTTTGCCCCAAACGCCTGGCCCAGCGCCTGATGCCCCAGGCAAACGCCGAGGATCGGCAATTTGCCGGCAAAATGACGGATCGCGGCCAGCGAGATGCCGGCTTCGTTCGGGGTGCAGGGGCCAGGGGAGATCACCAGACGCTGCGGCGCCAGCCGTTCGATATCGGCCAGTTGCAGCTCGTCGTTACGCTTTACCAGCACCTCGGCGCCTAATTCGCAAAAGTACTGGTAAAGGTTATAGGTAAAAGAGTCGTAGTTATCGATCAACAGCAGCATAGTGTTTCCAACGGACATCATCGTAGGGGGCAAATATCTCGCCCCGATTTACACAGGCGCAGTATACAACGCCCCTGCAATACTGCTGCTATCGATAATTTCCGCTTACTTTTTACGGCCGCCCATGATCGAGCCCAGCACGCCGCGCAGGATCTGGCGGCCGAGATCGCGCGCCATGCTCTTGGCGGCGGTCTGGACAATACCGTCGCGCTTGCCGCCGCGCGGGCCGGTGGAGCCGAACAGAATTTCGTTCAGGCCGCCCATCAGGCCACCGCCCGCCTGCTGTTGCGCCTGCGGTTGTTGCGCCTGCTGGCCCGGCTGCGGGCTGCCGACGGTGGCGAACCCTTCCGACGACAGCTTCTCATAAGCCGATTCGCGATCGACCATATCCTCGTAGCGGCCATACAGCGGTGACTTGTTAATTGCGCTGTTTAGCCCTTCAGCCCCCAGCATGCCCATTTTGGACTCCGGCGCGATCACCATCGCACGCTCCACCACGTTAGGCCGCCCTTTCTCGTCGAGGAATGACACCAGCGCCTCGCCCACGCCCAATTCGGTGATCGCCGTTTCCGCGTCGAAAGTCGGGTTGGCGCGTAGGGTTTGCGCTGCGGCTTTCACCGCTTTCTGATCGCGAGGAGTAAAGGCGCGCAGGGCATGCTGCACGCGGTTACCCAACTGACCAAGCACGCTGTCCGGGATATCCAACGGGTTTTGGGTAACAAAATAGATGCCGACGCCTTTGGAGCGGATCAGGCGCACCACCTGCTCGATTTTGGTCAGCAGCGCTGCCGGCGCGTCATTGAACAGCAGGTGCGCTTCGTCGAAGAAGAACACCAGCTTCGGCTGTTCCGGGTCGCCCACTTCCGGCAGATGTTCGAACAATTCGGCCAGCAGCCACAGCAGGAACACCGAATACAGCTTCGGCTGATTGATCAGCTTGTCCGCCGCCAGCAGGTTAATGATGCCGTGGCCGTTGGCGTCGGTTTTCATCAAATCATTGATGTCCAGCATCGGCTCGCCGAAGAACTGATTGGCGCCCTGCTCCTCCAGCGTCAACAGGCCGCGCTGGATAGCGCCGACCGAGGCAGAAGAGATATTGCCGTACTGGGTCTGGAACTGTTTGGCGTTGTCACCCACGTATTGCACCATGGCACGCAGGTCTTTCATGTCCAGCAACAACAGCGCATTGTCGTCGGCGATTTTGAATACCAGTTGCAGCACGCCGCTTTGCACATCGTTCAGATCCAGCAAGCGCCCCAACAGCAGCGGCCCCAGATCGGAAACGGTAGCACGGATCGGGTGGCCCTTCTCGCCATAGATATCCCAGGGAATGAGGGTGCAGGCTTGCGGCTGCCAGTCGCTAACCCCAATCGCCGACAGGCGCGCTTGCAGCTTCTCGGAGGGCACGCCTTCCGCGCCAATCCCCGACAGATCGCCTTTCACGTCAGACAAGAACACCGGTACGCCGATGCGCGAAAACTGCTCGGCCATTCTTTGCAGCGTCACGGTTTTACCGGTCCCGGTCGCGCCGGTAATCAGGCCATGGCGGTTCGCCAAAGCGGGCAAGATCGCCAGATCCTGTACCGGTTTCCCGTCCTTCATCGCTTTGGCGATAATCCGTGCTTCACTCATTTTCTTTTCCTTTGACGCTGGCCCGGCGCGAAAAGCGCCTGTTGATGTCAATAAAGCTATAAGCGCGGCGTAACCCCGTCAAGGACAAACAAAAAGGGCATCATCAAGACGCCCGCAAAGCCAATAATTTCAGATTCCACTGATCCTCGCACTAGCAGTTTCTACCTGCTTGAACAATAAGCCACCGATGATATAGTAAGATTTACGTTGTATATACGAGGTAATTATCATGTCTGAATCTACCGTGGTTATCCGAGTGGATGAGGAATTAAAAATCGCCTTTGCCAGCGCTGCCAAAGCAGCTGATCGCACCGCATCTCAGTTGCTGCGCGATTTCATGCGTGATTTTGTCAGTCGGCAAACTCATCAGAAAGAGTATGAGCAGTGGCTGCAGGAAAAAGTGGACTTAAGCCGCAAAGCGCTTAATGAAGGAAAAATCACTGATAATGAAGCAGTTGAGACCTACTTCGCTGAACGTAGGTCAAAACTGATAAGGTAATGCGATTGCGATAAGGAAATGTCGTGACACTCAAGTGGACGGAACCCGCGATTGCCGATCGTATGGCAATTTATGACTACCTGGAAACAAAGAATCCGGCCGCAGCTATAGAAATTGATAGCTTGATTTCAGCAGCTGCGACACGACTCTCACAAAACCCGTCCAGTGGAAAACCAGGCCGAGTGCCCGGTACACGTGAAATGGTTATTCATCATTCCTACTTTCTGATTTATGAATTAACCAACGGGTTAATCATTATGCTGGCCGTAGTTCATGCCCGCCGTCAGTGGCCCGCCAATTGATCATCCCCGCAGCCCCAGCTCTTCCTTCAGCGCTTTCAGGTAGCGGCGGCTGACCGGCACCGGTTCTCCGGCCGGCATGATCATCTCCGCCGCGCCGCTGTCCTCGAAGCGAATTTCGCGCACCTGCTCCAGGTTGACCAGATACTGGCGGTGGCAGCGTACCAGCGGCGTGCGGAGCTCCAGCGTCCGCAACGTCAGTTCGGTGAAACACTCCATACCGTCATTACGCACCACGAACACCCCGCTCAGCCGCGAGCGGACAGCCACCACCTCGTCAAAACGCAGCAGGTAAATGCGACTGTGGCCGGTGCAGGGAATGTATTTCAGATAGCCGGCACTCTCATCCAGTGCAGCGATATTCTGCTGCCCACGATGCTGCTGCAGGCGCTGCAGCGTTTTGCTCAACCGCTTCGGCTCCGCCGGCTTCAGCAGATAGTCAAACGCGTGTTCTTCAAAAGCCTGCACCGCATACTCGTCATAGGCGGTCAGGAATACGATATGCGGCATGCGGTTGGGATCGAGCATACCCACCATCTCCAGCCCGGTAATGCGCGGCATCTGAATATCCAGGAACACCACGTCCGGCTGCAGGCGGTGGATCCCGCTAATGGCTTCTATCGCGTTGGCGCATTCGCCAACAATGCAGATACCGTCTTCCGCCTCCAGTAAATGCCGCAGGTTATCGCGTGCGGAAGGTTCATCATCAACAATCAGTACGTTTAACATCAGGCAGCCCTCGCCAGCGGCACGTTGAGCGTAATGCGGGTAAATGTTTGCGGTTCGCAGGCCACCTGCACGCCATAGCCCTCGCCGTAGCGTACGCGTATGCGCTTATCCACCAGGTTCATCCCCAGCCCGCTGTTGTTCGGCTGCGGCTGGAACAAGCCGGCGTTATCGGTCACTTGCAGCAGCAGGCACTCGCCCTCAAGCCGTGCGCCGATATCAATCCGTCCCACGCCCAACAGTTGCGAAGTGCCGTGCTTGATGGCGTTCTCGACGATCGGTTGCAGCGAAAAGGCCGGCAATCGCACCGCCAACAGCTCTTCCGGCAGCGAAACCGCGATCTCCAGCCGATCGGCAAAACGCGCCTGCTCAATTTGCAGGTAGGCGTTCACATGTTCCAGCTCGTCAGCCAGGCTGACCTCGTCATCCGAACGTTTCAGGTTTTTGCGGAAAAAGGTCGAAAGGTACTGCACCAGTTCACAGGCCCGGTCGCCATCACGGCGGATCACCGCCACCAGCGTATTCAGGGCGTTAAACAGGAAGTGCGGGTTAACCTGCGCATGCAGCAGTTTGATTTCGGACTGCGCCAGCAGCTGTTTATGACGCTCATACTGCCCGGCCATAATCTGCGCGGACAACAGGCTGGCGATACCCTCGCCCAGCGTGCGATTGATGGTGCTGAACAACCGGCTTTTCGGTTCGTACAGCTTGATGGTGCCGATCACCCGCTGATTCTCGCCGCGCAGCGGGATCACCAGCGTCGAGCCCAGCTTGCAGTTGGGGTTGATCGAGCAACAGTAGGAAAGCTCGTTACCGTCGGCGTACACCACTTCATTGTTGTCGATAGCGCGATGCGAATGCCCCGATGAGATTGGCGTGCCCGGCAGATGATGGTCATCGCCAATGCCGATAAACGCCAGCAGCTTCTCGCGATCGGTTATGGCCACCGCACCGATGCCCAACTCCTGATAGATCACCCGCGCCACCTTCATGCTGTTTTCCTGATCGAACCCCTGCCGTAAGATGCCCTCGGTACGTTCGGCGATCTTCAGCGCCTTGGCGGAAAACGCGCTGGTGTATTTCTCGAACATCGCCCGCCGGTCCAGCAGGATTTGCATGAACATCGCCGCCCCCAGGGTATTGGCGATCAACATCGGCAAGGCAATGTGTTCGACCAGCCGCAGCGCCTCGCCGAACGGCCGTGCAATCGCCAGGATGATCGCCATCTGCAACACTTCGGTGACCAACGCCACGCCGGCGACAAACAAGGGATTAAACAGCAGGTCGATACGCCTGCGGCGCATGGCGATGCTGTGCACCAGCCCGCCGACCAGCCCTTCCGCCACCGTGGATACCGCACAAGCGATGTCGGTCATGCCGCCCAGCGTGTAACGGTGCAGGCCACCGGTCAGCCCCACCAGAAAACCGACCGAAGGCCCGCCCAGCAGGCCCCCCAGCACGGCGCCGATGGCGCGGGTATTGGCTATCGAGCCTTCGACGTGCAAGCCGAAATAGGTGCCCATGATGCAGAACACCGAGAAGATGAGGTAGCACAACAGCTTATGCGGCAACCGGATGGTCACCTGCGTCAGAGGAATAAATAGCGGGGTTTTGCTCAGCAAATAAGCAATAACAAGATAAACGCACATCTGCTGTAACAACAGCAGAACCTGGTTAAATTCAAACATGGCAGCCGCTCATTCCGAGAGAAAACAAAGGCAAAATGCCGGGTTTCCGGTCTGATTATAAGCGGGCTATTAAAACATGCGGCGGGGAAGAAAACAGTGATGCAGGCAAAGCTTCGGAAGGAAGGAACGGCCGACCCCGACGGGATCGGCACAGAAAATTTATGGCAGCACTTTGGCTGACAGAATGACGATAGGCTTGCTCGGGACATTCTGGTACGGGCCCACATTGCCGGTAGGCGCCTGGGAAATTTTGTCCACCACGTCCATGCCTTTCACCACTTTACCGAACACCGCGTAACCGAAGTCGCGCTGGCCGTGATCCAGGAAGGCGTTATCCGCCACGTTCAGGAAGAACTGGCTGGTGGCGCTGTCTTTATCGGCGGTACGCGCCATCGAGATGGTGCCGCGCAGGTTGCGCAGGCCGTTATCGGCTTCGTTCTTGATTGGCGCGTTAGTGGTTTTTTGCTGCATATCCGCAGTAAAACCGCCGCCCTGAACCATAAAGCCCGGGATCACGCGGTGGAAAACGGTGTTGTTGTAATAGCCGCTGTTCACGTAGTCGACGAAGTTCTTGGTGGAAACCGGAGCCTTCTGACTGTCGAGCGCCAATTCGATATTCCCTGCCGAGGTGGTCAGCATGACATGAGTTTCACCGGCGGCGAACGCTGCGGGTGACATTGCTGTCAGGGAACACAGCGCAACGAAGGTCACTAAAGTACGTTTGAACATTAACGGGTCCTTTCTCTGAGAGACAAACAACGGAAAAGCGCTTTGATTCTAAAGAGCTGTACCTGGGAGTGCCAGCCATTTACCTATATTTACGCAACTGAGGGAGCATATCTTGGCCAGCCGCGATTTTTACTGCCAAAAGTATGATCGCCGATACCCTTTTTGCCAACTGCATCACGCATTTTTTGCCCTTTTCACACCTTCGTCGCTTTTTGCGACACAACTCCCGGTTTAGTTCTCGATTCCCGTTACTCTACATGAATGAGAGCGCTCTCATTTTAGAGAAACCGAGATTAACGCAGGTCCGCCGGCACCGCTGTCGCGCGATAACAGGAGAAATAACGTGAGTGAATTGATGACTGAAATCAGCCCCGATTTTGAAAGCACCATCATGGAACTGCTGGTGTTCTCCGGTGGCGCCCGCAGCAGTGCCCTGATGGCGCTGCAACAGGCGCGTGCCGGGGACTTTACTGCGTCAGCCAAACACATGGCCGAATCGAAACAGTCGGTGAAAAAAGCGCACCTTATCCAAACCCAGTTGATCGGCCTGGATGAAGGCTGCGGCAAACTGACCATCAACCTGATTACCGTTCATGCGCAGGACCACCTGATGAACGCCATGGTGATCCAGGATCTGGCAGACGACATGATTGAACTTTACCGCCGTCAGGCACTGTTGGAGACTCGCGCATGAATTCGTTGAAAATCGCCGTTATCGGCGGCGGCAGCAGCTACACGCCAGAGTTGGTCGATGGGCTAATCCAGCGCATCGAAGAACTGCCGGTGACCGAATTGGCGCTGGTTGACGTTGAACCGGGCCGCGAGAAGGTAGAGATCATCGCCGCGCTGACCCGGCGTATGCTGGCGCGCAATGGGCTGGAGCAGGTGAAGGTCAGTGTGCATTTCGAGCTGGATGACGCCATTCGCGGTGCCCACTTCGTCCTGACCCAGTTCCGCGTCGGCCAGTTACCGGCACGCGCCGCCGACGAGCGTCTCGGCCTGAAATACGATTTGATCGGCCAGGAAACTACCGGCGTGGGCGGCTTCGCCAAAGCGCTGCGCACCATCCCGGTCATGCTGGATATTGCGCGCAGAGTGGAAAAGCTGGCGCCGGACGCCTGGATCATTAACTTCACCAACCCGGCCGGCATCGTCACCGAAGCGGTCTCCCGCTATACCAAAGCGAACATTATCGGCCTGTGCAACGTGCCGATCAGCATGCACCACATGATCGCCACTATGTTAAAAAGCCCCTATGAAGACGTGCAGTTGCAGTTCGCCGGGCTGAACCACATGGTGTGGGTGCATCAGGTGCTGCAAAACGGCCATGACGTGACCGACAAGGTGATCGACATGCTGTGCGACGGCGCTGCACTGACCATGAACAACATCAAAGAAGAACCATGGCAGCCGGACTTCCTGCGCGCCGTAGGCGCCATCCCCTGCCCGTATCATCGCTATTTCTACCAGACCAAAGAGATGCTGGCCGAAGAAGTGGCCGCGGCGGCCGAGCGCGGCACCCGTGCCGAGCAAGTGATGAAGGTGGAGAAAGAACTGTTTGAGCTGTATGCCGATCCTCAGCTCGACAGCAAGCCTGAACAACTGAGTTTTCGCGGTGGATCATACTATTCGGAAGTGGCGCTGGAGCTAATTCGTGCGATCCATAATAATCTCGGTACGCAATTAGTCGTCAATACCGCAAACCGGGGCGCCATTCGCGGCTTACCGGACGATGCCGTGATAGAAACCAACTGCATCGTCGATGCGCAGGGCGCGCACCCGCTGACCTTCGGCACGCTGCCGGATTCCATGCACGCGCTGACCCAGCAGCTGAAGGCCTACGAGCGCCTGACCATCGAAGCCGCAGTGCATGGCGATCGTCGCAGCGGGCTGCTGGCGCTGGTCACCAATCCGCTGGTGGCCAATGCCAACGTGGCGCAACCGCTGCTGGAAGACGTGCTGGCGGTGAATGCGCCTTATCTGCCGCAGTTTAAATAACCGCCTGGCGGGACGTGGTTGCTGATACATTGCTATACCTACTATGCAGGGGTTCGGTTCGCCGAACCCGGTTTTAGCCGTAATCAGGAGTCGGATGATGGTGACACTGGAAGATGTCGCAGCATTGGCGGGCGTGTCCCGCGCCACCGTGTCACGCGTAGTGAATGGCGATACCAACGTTAAAGCGCCGACCCGCGAGAAGGTTGAACGGGCGGTAGCCCAGCTCGGTTATACCCCCAACCCCGCCGCCCGCGCGCTGGCTTCCAGCCACAGCAATACGCTGGGCCTGGTCACCACCTCGTATCGCGGCGGTTTCTTCGGCGCGCTGATGGACTTTGTGCAAACCGAAGCCGAATCCCAGGGTAAACAGCTGCTGGTGACCCAGGGCCGCAACAGTGCGGAAAACGAATGGCGGGCGATCCAGCGGCTGTTCAACCTTCGCTGTGACGGGGTGATCCTGCACGTGCGTTTCCTCAGCGACGACCAACTGCGCCAGTTGGCGGCGGAGCAACGCAGCTTTGTGCTGCTCGATCGCCTGGTGCCCGGCCTGGAAGACCGCTGCGTCATCTTTGATCACCCACTCGCCAGCCGCATGGCGACGCAACAGTTGATCGATGCCGGTCACCGGCGTATCGCCTGCATCAGCGGCCCAAGCGAACGGATTTCCAGCCGGCTGCGGCTGCAGGGTTTCGAACAGGCGATGCAGGCCGCGCATATCAAGCCGCTGGCCTGCGTGGAAGGGGTTTACGACCTGGAAAGCGGCTACCGCTGCGCCGACCGACTGCTGCAACTGGAAACCCTGCCCACCGCCATTTACTGCTGTAACGAAGAAATGGCCATCGGCGCGCTGCTGGCGCTCAACGAGCACCGTCTGCGGGTACCGCAAGATATCTCGCTAATCTGTTACGACAGCGGCGAACGCGCGCCCTTCGTGCGACCGGCGCTGACCAGCGTACATTTCCCGATTACCGAGATGGCGCAATACGCCACGCGGCTGCTGATTGATCCGACCACCCCGCACATCAGCTTCGCGCCGACGATCGTCAGCCGCGACTCGATTGTGACGATAAGCAAATAGATCACAAAAAAATTTCACAACCTTTCATTGATTGCATCAAAAAATCGACAGCCATCACAAAAACTCCCGTTGTCTGTGCTAGGATCCGCTCCCTGGTGGCCTGATCGGGACTTTTCTGCTTTTACAAGGAAAAGCCAGCGGCCTTAACCCAGTGTTATACCCCGTGAATTTCAAATTGCAGCTGGGCACCCAACTGCGGTTTGAAAGGCGACGGGTATAATCCTAACAGACATAATCAGGCCTATATAATGAATGACAGCAACCGTCTACGGCTTACCTGGATCAGCTATTTTTCTTACGCGCTGACCGGCGCTTTAGTTATCGTCACAGGGATGGTGATGGGGAACATTGCAGAGTACTTTAATCTGCCGGTTTCCAGCATGAGCAACACCTTTACTTTCCTTAACGCCGGCATCTTGATTTCGATCTTCCTCAACGCCTGGTTGATGGAAATCATTCCGCTGAAGCGTCAACTGATGTTTGGCTTTATCCTGATGGTACTGGCTGTCGCCGGGCTGATGGTGACCAAGAGCCTGACGATGTTCTCCTTGTGCATGTTTATCCTTGGCGTGGTCAGCGGCATCACCATGTCGATAGGCACCTTCCTGATCACCCATATGTACGCCGGCCGCCAGCGCGGTTCGCGCCTGCTGTTCACTGACTCTTTCTTCAGCATGGCCGGGATGATCTTCCCGATTGTCGCCGCGATGCTGCTGGCGCGTCAGATCGGCTGGTACTGGGTGTATGCCTGCATCGGCCTGCTGTACGTGGGCATCTTTGTGCTGACCCTGTTCTCCGAATTCCCGGTGCTGGGCAACAAAGGCGCCAATGCCGGCCAGCCGGTAGCGAAAGAGAAATGGGGTGTCGGCGTGCTGTTCCTGTCGATCGCCGCTCTGTGCTATATCCTCGGTCAGTTGGGCTTTATCCAATGGGTGCCGGAATACGCCACCAAGTCCTTCGGGATGGACATCGGCCAGGCAGGTAAGCTGGTCAGCGATTTCTGGACCTCGTACATGCTTGGCATGTGGGTGTTCAGCTTTATCCTGCGCTTCTTTGACTTGCAGCGTATCGTCACTGTTCTGGCCGCTCTGGCGACCGGCGCGATGTACCTGTTCGTCAGCACCGACAATCCGGAACACCTGGGCTACTACATTATGGCTTTGGGCTTCGTTTCCAGCGCGATCTACACCACGCTGATCACCCTAGGCTCGCTGCAAACCAAGGTGTCCTCACCGAAACTGGTTAACTTCATCCTGACCTGCGGCACCATCGGCACCATGCTGACCTTCGTGGTCACCGGCCCGATCGTGGCTAAAGGCGGCGCACACGCTGCGCTGACCACCGCCAACGGCCTGTACCTGGCGGTGTTCGTCATGTGTCTGCTGCTCGGTTTCGTTACCAAGCACCGCAGCCACGGTCACGTGACGCACTAATCTGTCGTCCGTGACATCAAAAAGGCGCCTCAGGCGCCTTTTTTTATGGCTGTTGCCCACGCCTTAGCGCCGGAAATCCACCTTCTCATCCTGCGCCAGATACAGCGTGGTTTCCGCCGGCCGGGTCTCGGCAATCACCGCCCCCTGACGAATCGAATAGCGCACCGGGGTCTGACGGCGTACCGCATCAAAGCCGCTTTCCGCAGGCAGGATCACCAGATTGGCGCTGTTGCCCGCCGCCAGGCCATAATCGGTCAGGTGCAGGGTGCGCGCGCTGTGGCTGGTGATCAGTTTCAGCCCGTCGTCAATCTGGCCGTATCCCATCAGTTGGCAGACGTGCAGCCCCATGTGCAGGACTTGCAGCATATTGGCGGTCCCCAGCGGATACCAGGGATCGAAGACGTCGTCGTGGCCAAAGCAGACGTTAATCTCCGCTTCCAGCATTTCTTTCACCCGCGTGATGCCGCGCCGTTTCGGGTAGCTGTCGAAGCGCCCCTGCAGGTGAATATTGACCAGCGGGTTAGCGACAAAGTTGATGCCGGACATTTTCAACAGGCGGAACAGCCGTGACGTGTAAGCACCGTTATAGGAGTGCATCGCGGTGGTATGGCTGGCGGTCACCCTGGCGCCCATATTCAGCTTCAGCGCCAGCGCCGCCACGGTTTCGACAAAGCGCGACTGCTCATCGTCAATCTCATCGCAGTGTACGTCCACCAGCCGATCGTACTTTTGCGCCAGCGCAAAGGCCTTGTGCAGCGATTCTACGCCGTATTCGCGCGTAAACTCGAAGTGCGGAATGGCCCCCACCACGTCAGCCCCCAGCCGCAGCGCCTCTTCCAGCAATGCCTCGCCGTTGGGATAGGACATAATGCCTTCCTGCGGGAAAGCGACGATTTGCAGCGTCACCCAGGGCGCAACCTCCTGCTTCACCTCCAGCATGGCGCGCAGCGCGGTCAGGGTCGGATCGGAGACGTCAACATGGGTACGCACGTACTGCACGCCGTTGGCGATCTGCCATTTCAGCGTCTGCCAGGCGCGTTGTTTGACGTCCTCGTGGGTCAGCAATGCCTTGCGCTCCGCCCAGCGCTCAATGCCTTCAAACAGGGTGCCGGACTGGTTCCAGGCCGGCTGTCCGGCGGTCTGGGTGGTGTCCAAATGGATATGCGGCTCGACAAACGCCGGCAGCGCCAGCCCACCCTGCGCATCAAGCACGTCGCTGCGCCACTCCTTCCCCTCAGGTTGCGGCACCAGATGGGCAATGCGCCCCTGCTCAATGGCCAGTTGCCACAGCCCTTCATGCCCGCTCAAACGCAGGTTGTCGATAAACTTCAATGGATTCTTGGCCACCCTTCACCTCTGCTGTTGCGGCTCGTTTTATTCATCATACTGGCAGCGGATCCGGCTGACAAAGCCGCAAAAAGTTTATTACTCCCTCCGCTACTCCCGACGGGGTAAGGTTCACAGTAACTGGCTCGTTTCAGCTAAAGATGAATAAAAACCGCAACTTATCAAATATCGATAAAAATCATCTATATACCACATTAGAGGTATATGAAGGTGCACTTGATTTGCATCAATAAATTGCCCGTGGGGAGGCATAAGGTAAGCCTAGGAAATCAGAATTTTGAGGCAATAATGAGCAGAGTCAAACTTGCTGTCATCGGGAACGGCATGGTCAGCCACCGGTTTATCGAAGATCTGCTGGAAAAAGCAGACAAAGACCAGTTTGAGATCACCGTGTTTTGTGAAGAACCGCGCATCGCCTATGACCGCGTGCACCTGTCGTCTTATTTCGCCCACCATACTGCCGAAGAACTCTCGCTGGTACGCGAAGGCTTCTACGAAAAACAGGGCGTGAAGGTGTTGGTCGGCGAGCGCGCCATTACCATCAACCGCAGTGAGAAGGTCATTCACTCCAATACCGGCCGCACCCTTTACTACGACAAGCTGATTATGGCCACCGGCTCCTACCCGTGGATCCCGCCGATTAAAGGCTCGGAAAGCCAGGATTGCTTTGTCTACCGCACCATTGAAGATCTGAACGCCATCGAAGCCTGCGCACGCCGCAGCAAACGCGGTGCGGTGGTTGGCGGCGGCCTGCTGGGGCTGGAAGCCGCCGGGGCGCTGAAAAGCCTGGGCGTCGAAACTCACGTCATTGAATTCGCCCCAATGCTGATGGCCGAACAGCTCGATCCTATGGGCGGCGATCAGTTGCGCCGCAAGATCGAACGCATGGGCGTCAAAGTGCATACCGGTAAAAACACGAAAGAGATCGTCAACGGCGGGGAACAGGCGCGTAAAACCATGCAGTTCGCCGACGGCACCGAGCTGGAAGTGGACTTTATCGTGTTTTCCACCGGCATCCGCGCTCAGGACAAGCTGGCTCACCAATGTGGCCTGGCTACCGCCCGCCGTGGCGGCATCGTGATTAACGACAGTTGCCAAACCTCCGATCCGGACGTTTACGCCATCGGCGAGTGCGCCTCCTGGCGTGAGCGTACCTTCGGCCTGGTGGCGCCGGGCTATAAAATGGCGCAGGTCACGGCCGATCATTTGCTGGGCCGTGAAAATGCCTTCCAGGGCGCCGACATGAGCGCCAAGCTGAAGCTGCTGGGTGTGGACGTTGGCGGCATTGGCGATGCCCACGGTCGCACTGAAGGCGCGCGCAGTTACGTTTATCTGGATGAAAGCAAAGAAGTCTATAAGCGCATCATCGTCAGCGCCGACAATAAAACCCTGCTCGGCGCAGTGTTGGTGGGCGATACCAGCGACTACGGCAATCTGTTGCAACTGGCGCTGAACGCCATTGAACTGCCGGAAAACCCGGACGGCCTGATCTTGCCGGCACATGCGGGCAGCAAGCCGGCCATCGGCGTGGATTCCCTGCCGGACACCGCGCAAATCTGTTCCTGCTTCGACGTCACCAAGGGTGACATCGTCAAGGCGGTCGGCATGGGCTGCCACACCGTCGCGGCGATAAAATCAGAAACCAAGGCCGGTACCGGCTGCGGCGGCTGTATTCCGCTGATCACCCAAGTGCTGAACGCCGAGCTGAGCAAACAGGGTATCGAGGTTAACCACCATCTGTGCGAACACTTCGCCTATTCACGCCAGGAGTTGTACCACCTGATCCGCGTTGAAGGCATCAAGTCCTTCGACGCACTGCTGGCCAAATACGGCAAAGGTTACGGTTGTGAAGTCTGTAAGCCGACCGTCGGCTCGCTGCTGGCTTCCTGCTGGAATGAATTCGTGCTCAAACCGCAGCACACGCCGTTGCAGGACACCAACGACAACTTCCTCGGCAATATCCAGAAAGACGGCACTTATTCGGTGATCCCACGCTCCGCCGGCGGTGAAATTACGCCGGACGGGCTGATGGCGGTCGGCCAGATTGCCAAGGAATACAACCTGTATACCAAGATGACCGGTTCCCAGCGCATCGGTATGTTCGGTGCGCAGAAAGACGACCTGCCGGCTATCTGGAGCAAGCTGATTGCCGCCGGTTTTGAAACCGGCCATGCCTACGCCAAGGCGTTGCGCATGTCGAAAACCTGTGTCGGCAGCACCTGGTGCCGCTTTGGCGTGGGTGACAGCGTCGGGTTTGGCGTCAAACTGGAACACCGCTACAAAGGCATCCGCACGCCGCACAAAATGAAGTTCGGCGTTTCCGGCTGTACCCGCGAATGTGCTGAAGCGCAGGGCAAGGACGTCGGCATCATCGCCACCGAGAACGGCTGGAACCTGTACGTATGCGGTAACGGCGGCATGAAACCTCGCCACGCCGACCTGCTGGCGGCGGATCTCGACAGCGCTACGCTGGAACGTTATCTGGACCGTTTCATGATGTTCTACATCCGCACCGCCGATAAGCTGCAACGCACTTCGGTGTGGCTGGAAAGCCTGGAAGGCGGCATCGATTATCTGCGTAAGGTGATCATTGACGACAAACTGGGCATCAACGATCAGTTGGAAACCGAAATCGCCCGCCTGCGCGATGCGGTTATCTGCGAGTGGAAAGAAGCCGTCGAAGATCCGCAGGCCCAGGTCCGTTTCGCCCACTTTATCAACAGCAGCCTGCGCGATCCGAACGTACAGATCGTAGCCGAGCGCGAACAGCATCGGCCGGCGCGCCCGGATGAACGCATTCCCGTCACCCTGCTGGACGCTGAGGAGAACAACGTATGAGCCAGTGGATCACCCTTTGCCCCGTCACTGATATCCTGCCCGGCACCGGCGTGTGTGCCCTGATCGGCGAACAGCAGGTGGCGGTATTCCGCCCCCATGCCGATGAGCGGGTATTTGCTATCAGCAATATCGATCCTTTCGCCCAGGCCAGCGTGCTGTCACGCGGCCTGATCGCCGAACATCAGGGTGAACTGTGGGTCGCCAGCCCGCTGAAAAAACAACATTTCCGCCTGCACGACGGCTGCTGCCTGGAAGATGGCAGCCGCTCAGTTGCGCATTTCACCTGCCGGGTAGTCGACGGCATGGTGCAGGTCGCGGCCTGATATTTTCACGTTAACCTCAGGGGAAGCAGCATGTTCACCGATACCATCAACAAATGCGCCGCCAACGCAGCGCGCATCGTCAGGCTGTCGAAAGACAGCCCGCTGGGCTTTTGGATCAGCTCGGCGATGGCCGGGGCTTACGTCGGCCTCGGCATCATTTTAATCTTCACCCTTGGCAATCTGGTCGATCCGTCCCTTCGGCCATTAGTGATGGGCGCCACCTTCGGCATCGCGCTGACGCTGGTGATCATCGCCGGTTCCGAGCTGTTTACCGGCCACACCATGTTCCTGACGCTGGGCGTCAAAGCCGGTACCATCCGCCAGAGCCAGATGTGGGCAGTCCTGCCGCAAACCTGGTTGGGTAACTTGCTGGGGTCGGTGCTGGTGGCGCTGATGTACTACTACGGTGGCGGCAGCCTGCTGCCGGTGGACACCAGCCTGGTACATACTGTGGCGCTGGCGAAAACCACCGCCCCCGCCGAAGTGCTGTTCTTCAAGGGCGTGCTGTGCAACTGGCTGGTTTGCCTGGCCATTTGGATGGCGATTCGCGTCGAGGGCGCCGCCAAATTTATCGCCATCTGGTGGTGCCTGCTGGCCTTTATCGCCTCCGGCTACGAACACTCCGTCGCCAACATGACGCTGTTCGCCCTGTCCTGGTTCGGCCATCACAGCGAAGCCTACACTCTGAGCGGGATCGGCCATAACCTGCTGTGGGTAACTCTGGGCAATATCCTGTCCGGCTCGGTCCTGATGGGCCTGGGTTACTGGTACGCCACCCCGCGTGCCGAACGTCCGCAGGCCGAGAAAACCGCAGCGCGCCAGGCTGCATAATATTTCGGGGCGCACTGCGCCCCCGTTGCCAATTGCTCGAGGTTTGCCGATGGATTACCTGCCGATTTTCTGCCAACTGCAACACAAAGCCTGCCTGCTGGTCGGTGGCGGCGAGGTCGCCGAACGCAAGGCGCGTCTGCTGCTGGACGCCGGCGCATTGCTGACCGTCAACGCCTGCGCATTCAGCCCCCAGTTCCACGAGTGGGCAGCCCTTGGCCGGGTTAGGTTGGTGGAAGGGGAATTCAGCGCGGTATTGCTGGCGGACAAATGGCTGGTCATCGCCGCAACCGATCGGCTCGAGGTTAACGCGCTGGTCTATCAGTGCGCCAACCAGCAACGGGTATTCTGCAACGTTGTCGACGACCCCAAACGCGCCAGTTTTATCATGCCGTCGATTATCGATCGCTCCCCGATCATGGTCGCGGTGTCCTCCGGCGGCAAGGCGCCAGTGCTGGCACGGCTGCTGCGTGAAAAACTGGAAGCCGTGTTGCCGCAGCATCTTGGCAAGCTGGCGCAACTGGGCGGCTCATTGCGCCAACGGGTGAAACAGCACTTTACCGGTGCAGGTGCCCGCCGTCGTTTTTGGGAGAAACTGTTTGCCCATGACCGGCTGGCGCAGTCGCTGGCCAATGATGACCAGGCGCTGGCGCAGCGGCAGATCGAACAGTTGTTCGACTGTCCTGCGGAGGAGTCCGGCGAAGTGGTGCTGGTGGGCGCAGGGCCGGGGGACGCCGGCTTGCTGACGCTCAAGGGTTTGCAACAGATCCAGCAGGCCGACGTGGTGGTTTACGATCGGCTGGTGTCCGACGAGATCATGACGCTGGTGCGTCGCGATGCCGAGCGTATCTTCGTCGGCAAACGCGCGGGCCACCATTGCGTGCCGCAGGAGCAGATCAACCGCATCCTGCTGGAACAGGCGCAACAGGGTAAACGCGTTGTGCGGCTGAAAGGCGGTGATCCGTTTATTTTCGGCCGTGGCGGCGAAGAGCTGGAAACGCTGGCCGATGCCAATATCCCGTTCTCGGTGGTGCCGGGCATTACCGCCGCTTCCGGTTGTTCTGCCTACAGCGGCATTCCCCTCACCCATCGCGACCATGCGCAGAGCGTGCGGCTGGTGACCGGCCACGCCAAGAGCGGCGGCGGGTTGGACTGGCCGACGCTGGCCGCCGGGCAGCAAACGCTGGTGTTTTACATGGGCCTGACACAGGCCGCGGATATCCAACGCCAACTGATTGCCCACGGCATGCCCACGACCACGCCGGTGGCGCTGGTGGAAAACGGTACTTCATGCCGTCAACGGGTGATCGAAGGCGAGCTGAACCAACTGGGAACGCTGGCCCAACAGGCCGCCAGCCCAAGCCTGATTATCGTCGGCAGCGTGGTGAGCCTGCGCAGCAAGCTGAACTGGTTCTCCAGCCAGGAAACGCCGCAAAAGCTGGCTCAAATGGCCTGATACCGACGTAAAAAAAGCGGCTCATGGCCGCTTTTCTATCTGCGCAAAGCATTAAGGCTGTGACACGAAGCCTACCGCCTGGTAAACCTTCGCCAGCGTTTCCTGGGCGCGCGCACGCGCCTTGGCCGCACCGTCACGCATGACCTGCTGCAGCAAGGCCTCGTCATTGCGGAAGTTGTGATAACGCTCCTGCAACTCACCCAGCATACCGGATACCGCATCGGCAACCGCACCTTTCAGGTGGCCGTACATCTGGCCTTCAAATTCGGCTTCCAGCTGAGCGATGCTTTTGCCGGTCACGCCCGAGAGAATATCCAGCAAGTTGGATACGCCCGGCTTGTTCGCCACGTCGTAACGAATCACCGGCGGCTCTTCGGAGTCGGTCATCGCACGCTTGATTTTCTTGGCTACCGCTTTCGGATCTTCCAGCAGGCCGATCACGTTATTGCGGTTATCGTCCGACTTGGACATCTTCTTGGTCGGATCCTGCAACGACATCACGCGCGCGCCAGACTTGGGAATGAACGGTTCAGGCACCTTGAACACATCGCCATACAGCGCGTTGAAACGCTGACCGATGTCACGGCTCAATTCCAGATGCTGTTTCTGGTCTTCTCCGACCGGCACCTGGTTGGTCTGATACAGCAGAATGTCCGCCGCCATCAGCACCGGGTAGCTGAACAGGCCGGCATTGATGTTTTCCGCATAGCGCGCGGATTTGTCTTTGAACTGGGTCATGCGGCTCAGCTCGCCGAAATAGGTGTAGCAGTTCAGCACCCAGCTCAGTTGAGTGTGTTCCGGCACGTGCGACTGCACAAAGATGGTGCTCTTTTGCGGATCGATGCCGCAGGCCAGATACAGCGCCAGCGTATCCAGCGTAGCCTTGCGCAGTTTTTCCGCGTCCTGACGTACGGTGATGGCGTGCAGATCGACGATGCAGTAGATGCAGTCGTAATCGTCCTGCAGCTTAACCCACTGACGCAGCGCACCCATGTAGTTGCCAATGCTCAGTTCACCGGACGGCTGCGCGCCGCTAAATACGATGGGCTTACTCATGTTTAAATTTCCTGATTCTCTAAAGATGACAGCCCAAGAGAGGGCAACAAATCGGCAAAGCGCTCCAACACGCGGTCGGGATGGCTCAGGGCAATAGCCTCGCCGTAGTTATAACCGTAGGTCAGCGCAGCGCTTGGGCAACCCGCCCCCTGTGCCGCCTGAATATCGTTGCGCGAATCGCCCACGAACAGCAGCTCATTGGCGCGCAGGCCAAGCTTGCCGAGCACCAGATACAGCGGCGCCGGATGCGGTTTCTTTTCCACCACGTCGTCACCGCCGATGATCAGCGAGAAATAATCGATAATCCCCAACGCGGTCAGTAACGGCGCAACAAACGGCGTCGGTTTGTTGGTCACCAGCGCCATCGGATAACCCTGTGCAGCCAGGTGGGCCAGCGTTTCTTTCACCTGTGGGAACAGGCGGCTGCCGCTGTCGACGGTTTGCGCGTAGAAGTGATCGAAGCGCTCACGCAACTGACTGTTGTGTTCCGGCGTGGCTTCCACTTCAGCCCAACGCAGCGCACGCTGCACCAGCACATCGGCGCCATTGCCAATCCAGGTCCCCACGCGGGCTTCGCCGGCCTGCGGCAGACCCATTTCGGCCAGCGCCAGATCGATGGCTGCCGCCAACCCCGGCGCGCTGTCTACCAGCGTGCCGTCGAGATCGAAGGCCAGAGCGCGGATCGCGCTGAAATCAGCCATGAGTCACTTTCGCCAGTTCGCTGCGCATCTCGTCGATCACCTTGCGGTAATCCGGCTTGCCGAAGATCGCTGAACCGGCGACAAACATGTCCGCGCCCGCCGCTGCAATCTCGGCGATATTGTCTACCTTCACGCCGCCATCGACTTCCAGACGGATATCACGGCCACTTTCGTCGATCAGCTTGCGCACCTGGCGCAGCTTATCCAGGGTGCCGTGGATAAACGACTGGCCGCCAAAGCCCGGATTGACCGACATCAGCAGGATCACGTCGACTTTATCCATGACGTAATCCAGGTAGCTCAACGGCGTCGCCGGGTTGAATACCAGGCCGGCCTTGCAGCCGTGCTCTTTAATCAGCTGAATGGTGCGATCGACGTGTTCGGAGGCTTCCGGATGGAAAGAGATATAGTTGGCGCCCGCCGCAGCGAAATCCGGGACGATGCGATCGACCGGTTTCACCATCAGATGCACGTCAATCGGCGCGGTGATGCCATAGTCGCGCAGCGCCTGGCAAACCATCGGCCCGATGGTCAGATTGGGAACGTAGTGGTTATCCATCACGTCGAAGTGCACCACGTCGCCGCCTGCGGCCAGCACGTTAGCGGTATCTTCACCTAACCGGGCAAAATCTGCCGACAGAATGGACGGGGCAATTAAAAACTTTTTCATCCGCAATCTCCAAACGTAGGGTTCGAATTGTTATACCCTTCGCGTTTCAAGCCGCAGCGTTGTGGGCTGCACCTGAAATCCGCTGGGCATATACGCCGGGGCGTACCCCGGTTTAACGATAGAGCGCCAAAAGCTCGTTCACTTTACTGCGACCAAGAATATTACGGCTGATGGTGCGGCGCGCTTTCACCACGTACAGCGCGGCATGCTGGTACCAGTCACGCGTCAGCTCGGTGTCATGGTTGGAAATCAATACCGGCACCTGGCTTTCCACAGAAAGCTGATGCGCCATTAACGCCAGGCTTTGCTGATCGGCAATACTGAAGCTGTTGGTGTGGTAAGCGGTAAAATTCGCCGTCGCCGATAATGGCGCATACGGCGGATCGCAATATATCACTGTCCCGCGCTCGGCTTTTGCCATGGTATCGCGGTAATGCTCACAGACAAAAGTGGCGTTGCGGGATTTTTCAGCGAACCAGTACAGCTCTTCTTCCGGGAAGTACGGTTTCTTGTAACGTCCAAACGGGACATTGAACTCTCCACGCAGATTATACCGGCACAGGCCGTTATAACAGTGGCGGTTCAGATAGAGGAACAGCAGCGCGCGGCGATAGGCATCGGCACTGGTATTAAACTCTTCGCGCAGCAGGTAGAAGCGATCCGATTGATTGAACTCATCGGTGAAAAGAAGGCGGGCATCGCGCACGAAATCATCCGTACGCAGCTTAACGATGTTATACAGGTTGATAAGATCGCTGTTGATGTCGGCGAGAATATAGGCGTCGTACTCCGTGTTCAGGAAGACTGAACCCGCACCCACGAAGGGCTCGATTAAGCAGTCGCCCGCCGGCAGATGACGACGAATCTCGTCAACCAGCGGGTATTTTCCACCAGCCCATTTTAAAAAAGCGCGGTTTTTCTTCATGCCGTCAGTTAGCTACTTATACAATTCAGAGCGGCGGATTGTACTCTGTTTCAGACAGCACATCAGCGCACAAATTTAAATGATTATACCCTTCATCTTTCAAGCTGCAGCAATGTCGACTGCGTGCAGTTATTTGGCCTGTCCATGGGCCTACCCCTCTCGGAGCCACCGCAGGGGGCGGGCAAATCTGCTCACGGCAAACTTGCCACCCCCATCACCGTAGAGGCAAAAATCTTCGCCCCGCTTACTACGGCCGCAGCATCTACATCCCTACAATGCATGAAATCCATGCCCTGACTGCAGCTTGAAATCTATTGGGTTACTTTTTCAGGTCCTGCTGAACCTGACGTACAGGCTTGGCCCATGGCTTTTTCGCCTGAACATCCGCCGGCAGCGTCGCGATTGCGCGCTTGGCTTCAGCCGCAGAGGCGTAATTACCGCTCACCAGCACGTACCATGCTTTACCGTCACGCTGGGTCGCGTACACCTGATAATTCTGCAGTTTCTGCTGCTTGGCGTAGGCGTTCAACGTATCGGAACGCGAAGCGCTGCTCAACTGCAGGGTATAGTGGCTGGCCGGGGCAGACTGCAGCGAACTGCCGCTGCCGCTAACAACGCCCGCCTTGGCACTCGTCGTGTCTGCTTTGGCGCTCGTCGTGCCCGTTTTGCTGCTTACCGCTCCCGGTTTGGCGGAAGGAGCCGGGGTATACACCGTGGTTGGCGCTTTATGCTGCTGCGTCGTCGCCGGTTTACTGACGGTTTTTGCCGGTGTCTTGTGTTGCTGTGGCGCAGTGCCCTGAACCGGGCGCGTTGCTTCTTTCGCTGCGGTCGCAGCGGCGCCGTTCATCAGGGTGGCCGGAGCCGTAGGCAGCGTTGAAGCCGGGCCACTCATGCCCTGCGTCGCCGCATCAACCTGGCCCTGCTGGGCGGATAACGCATCCGACATATTGCCCGGCAGATCGACACGCTGCTGCGCGCCATCCTGCACCGGCTGCGGTTGCGCTTCTGTCGGCGTGCTGGAGATCGGTGGAACGCTGACGTTTTGCGGCTGTTGCGCAGAAGTGCTGCTCACGCCGTTATTGTCATTGGTATCGGTCGTGCCGCCTGGAACACCGGTATTACCGGCTGTCAGCGACGAAGAACCAGACAGGTTGATGTCTTTGGCCGCGCCGTTTTGCGCGCCTTCCTGTGTCGCTTCATGCTTGGTAGGCGCCTTCAACGCCGAGCCGATGCCGACAATCAGCAACAGCAGCACCAGAATACCGATGCCAATCATCAGGTGCTGACGCGAAACGGCGAAGCGTGGTCCCGGAGCTGGTTTACGCGAACGTGCAGGACGACGATCGCTGCTATCAGGTCTGAGATCGTCTTCCGGTTTAAACTCATCCATCTGAAACCCTCCAACTAGAGGCAAAAGCCCACCACCGTAGACCTACCGTGGTACGGGCAGATTAACCCGATGATGGCAAAGCGACATCAGTCATGCTTTGCACATTATTAATATAGATGTAAACAGCGGCTAAACCACTGTTACTTCGTCCGATTTACTCAGGCATTCCGTTCAGGCAAGCAAGCTGCGATAGAAGCAAGCACCACATCATGCCCAACTCCGCCACGAACTTCCGCCTGACCAATGGCCGTCGGCAGTACCAGACGCAGTTCGCCGGCCAACACTTTCTTGTCGCGCATCATGTGCGGCAAATAAGATTCCGGCGCCATTTCCTGCGGCCCGCACACCGGTAAACCAGCGCGCAACAACAGTGTTTTAATGCGTTCAATATCGCCAGCGGAGAACTGGCCGAGACGATGCGCGGTTTCCGCCGCCATCATCATGCCGGCAGCAACGGCTTCACCGTGCAGCCATACACCATAGCCCATTTCTGCTTCAATCGCATGGCCATAAGTATGGCCCAGATTCAGCAGCGCGCGCAGACCGCTTTCGCGTTCATCAGCGGCAACCACCTCGGCCTTCAGCTCACAGCAACGGCGGATACAATAGCCCAGGGCTGTCATATCCAGCGCAACCAACGCATCGATGTTGTTTTCCAGCCAGACGAAGAAATCACTGTCGAGAATGATCCCGTACTTGATCACTTCAGCCAGGCCAGAGGAGAGCTCACGCGCCGGTAAGGTTTTCAGGCAGTCCAGATCAACCACCACTGAAGCAGGCTGATAGAATGCGCCGATCATGTTTTTACCGAGCGGATGATTGACGGCGGTTTTACCGCCAACGGAAGAGTCCACCTGCGAAAGCAAGGTGGTAGGAACCTGAATAAAGCGGACACCGCGCTGATAGCAAGCCGCGGCAAAACCGGTAAGATCGCCCACCACGCCGCCGCCGAGCGCGATCAACGTGGTATCGCGACCGTGAGGCTTTTGCAGCAGCGCCGAGAACACCTGCTCAAGCACGGCAAGGGATTTATACTGTTCGCCATCAGGCAGAATCACCTGATCCACCATTACGCCCGCCTGCTCAAGCACCTTCCGGACCCGGTCCAGATAGAGCGGCGCCAAGGTTTGGTTGGTGACCAGCATGACCTGTTCACCCGCCTTTAGCGGCATAAAAGAAGCCGGATCGTTAAACAATCCGGCGGCTATGGTAATCGGGTAGCTGCGCTCCCCAAGCGTTACGGTAATTCTCTCCATGTCGCGCTCAGTTCTCAATGTGTGGTTTATCCCCGCTGTTGCGGGGAACACAATCAGTCTTTCCGCATTTGCCGTGGCGAACACGGAAACCGCAATCAGTTGCTTTCCAGCATATTGATAATCTGGTTGGCAACCACTTTAGCGCTTTGATCGTCGGTGCGGATGGTGACATCTGCAATTTCTTCGTATAACGGATTGCGCTCTTTCGCCAACGCTTCCAGCACTTCGCGCGGAGGAGAATCAACCTGCAGCAACGGACGCTTTTTGTCGCGCTGAGTGCGGGCCAACTGCTTCTCGATAGTGGTTTCCAAATAAACCACGACACCACGCGCCGACAGACGGTTACGCGTTTCACGCGATTTAACCGAACCACCGCCGGTAGCCAGCACAATCCCTTGCTTTTCCGTCAGTTCATTAATGACTTTTTCTTCACGATCGCGGAAACCTTCTTCACCTTCCACGTCGAATACCCAGCCCACGTCAGCTCCGGTACGTCGCTCAATTTCTTGATCAGAGTCGAAGAACTCCATATTGAGTTGCTGAGCTAACTGACGGCCAATAGTGCTTTTGCCGGCACCCATAGGCCCAACCAGAAAGATATTGCGTTTCTCTGCCATGTTTTTGGTATTACTAAGACTATTCGTTAATGTTAACCCGCCCCGCCAATCAAATCAGCGGCGGGACCTAAACTGAAACCTCATGAGCGATAGTGCGAGATCAGACGGAAAATTATCTCAACACTCTTGGTAGTTTGGCAACCGAATAAATCGCAATCCACGCCGCAGGAGGGAAACCATACGTTTTTAACGGCGTCTTGGCGTTAACAAAAAACCTCGGTGCTCAATTCGGTAACCCTTGTAAGCTAAATCGGCCGCAGCGTCAAACGCAGATGCCCCCAAGGTGAGAAAAAAGTGCATCTGCTCATCAACTTTAGGCGATTTCCACCGAACCTGACAGCTTGCTGCTCATGCCTTAATCAATGTCGGAGTAATGAATATCACCAGCTCGCGTCGTTTATGCTGTTTGGTGCTCTGTTTGAACAAGGAACCCAGCAGTGGAATATCCCCGAGCCCCGGTACCTTGTCCGCCCCCTGAGCGCTCTGGCGCTGAAATACGCCGCCCAATACAATGGTTTCACCGTCTTTCACCGTCACCTGGGTTTTGATCTCCTGCTTATCGATCGCCAGCGCCTCGCCGGCTGCCCGGGTGATTGAACGCCCAGGCATGTTCTGGCTGATTGTCAGCGTCAAAGTAATGCGGCCGTTCGGCAAAATTTTCGGCGTCACTTCCATGCCCAGCACCGCTTCCTTGAACTCCATTGATGTCGCCCCGCTGTGGCCGCTACTCACCTCATAGGGGATTTCCGTTCCCTGTTTAATGCTGGCGGTTTGCTGATGCGCAGTCAGCAAACGCGGGCTGGCGATGATTTCTACCTGGTTCTCTTGCTCCAGCGCCATTAACTCAAGGTCCAACAGACGCCCGCCGATGCGCGCCAGGTGGAAACCGGCATTGACCGCGCTACTCTCCAGCGGCAGACTCACGTTAAAGTCCCCCATCCGCAATGGCTTTGCGGCACCTTCATCCGGGGCCAAACCCCAACGCACGCCGAGCTCGCGCAAACTCTCACTGTTGATGGTGACGATATGCGCCGCCAGCTGTACCTGCGCCAATGGCGCATCCATTTCCGCGATGCGTTTGGTTAATAACGCCACAACCGAGGCGGTATCGCGGATCAGCAACGCATTAGTGCGTTTATCCGCCACCACGCTGCCGCGCTCGCTCAGCAAAATACTGCCCTGGGCATTCAGGTTTTCGGCAATCTCTACCGCATCTGCATGATTTAACGTCAAGGTTACGCTTTGCAGCGGCTGCTTTTGTGCCAACGCCAACAGTTGTCGTTGTTTTTCCTGTTCATCCGGTTCGGGAAACACCATCATGACGTTACCTTCCAGCGTCATCGACAGTTTTCCCATACGCAGGATCACCGCCAGCGCTTGCTGCCAAGGCACGTTATCCAACCGCAACGTCAGGTTGCCGCCCACGCCAGTCGCGGTGACCACATTGAGTTGCTGATAATCCGCCAGCGCCTGCAATACCAGGGTTACCGGGGCGTCCTGAAACGCCATCGATATCGGTTCCTTGTTCTGTGTCGCCATGCCCGCGGCAGCAATACCCCACAACACCACGCCCAGCCAAGTGCCTCCTTTCATTTTTTTTCTTCCTTATGGTTTCCCAATGTCAGCACCAGGGTATTGTCAGCCGCCGGACAAGCCGGATCTTCAGGACCTGCTTTCAACACCAACCGCCCCTCAAACACCTGTTCCACTCGCCAGCGCCCGCCCAGCAGGCTTTGCCGAGACGCTAAACGCAACCACTGCCCTGCGGGCGTGACCACCCAGGCATGGTGCGATGCTGCCTGCCCGACGGTGCCCTTCAAAAGCCAGTTTGCCGGCGATTCTCTCTGCGTCAGGCAATCAGACACGGGTGGCGGCATAAAGGGATTGCGCGGTTGCGCCATCAACGCCCACGGCAGCAACAGCCACCAAACCCCGTAACCTTTTTTATTCATCTGCGTTTACCGGAATGGCGTCTGCCGGTGCATCGAGTAAAGCGAAGTGCGCTGTCAGCCCTTCACCCTGCGCTTCAAGGGTCATGTGATCGATGCGAAATGCGGGAGGCAACGCCTCCAACAGCAGTAATAAACCGCCGTAATGCATATGAAGGCTCAGGGTTTGACGCTGGGGTTTTTCCTGCTGCTGCCAGCGTTGCAATGCAGCACCCGCCAACTGCAGCACTTGCGTCAAATCGCCATGAGCGGCGGGCTTGAGCGTATTCTGCTGCAGGCGAAGATTAATCTCCTCCAACGTTGGCATCTGGGCCAGTTGCTGTCTTAACGGCTCAATCTGCTCAATCAGACGCTGTTGCTCCGCCAATGTGCGCTCCCGCTGCTGCCATTTGCCGTGCAGAAAAAATATGCCGTACAGCAAAGCCAGGCAGCCCAACACCAATCCTTGCGCAACCAGCACCTTCCAACCCGGCAGGTTCAGCCAGTGCCTTGTCCAGAGCGGCAACGGCTTATCCATTCAGCCCCCATTGCGCCATCAGAGTGAATGAAAACAGGCCATCCTGGCGCTGTACCACGTCCGCCAGCCGGCAGCGCTGCAATAGCGGCAGTGCCGCCAACTGCTGCTCAAACTGAATGACAGCCCCATATCGGCGGCTGAGGCCCCGTAGCGTGATATTTTGTGCGTTGCTTTCCAAGGAGGTAAGCCACATCGGCGCAGGAAGAATGACCGAGAACTGCTGTAACAGCTGCAGATAACGCCGGTTGTGTGCCTGGTTCTTCCCCTGCTGATCCGCCTGCGCGGTTAAGTGAGCCAAACGCGCCATCGCCTGCTGGAGTTGCTGATAACGCTCCACCAACGCCGCCTGTTGCCGGGACAGCGCCGACAAAGCCTCATGCCGCTGTGTTTGTTGATAACTCATCAGGACAAAAACAACCGCCATTGCCGCCAGCATCAACGCCAGTTGCAATACGAAAATTCGTAACCAGAAGGCACAGCGGCGGCGCTGGGCCAGCCTGCGCCAGGGCAGAAGATTAACCTGATACATCAGCGATCCCCGCTGCGCAGCGCCAGCCCCCCGGCCAACACAAATGCCCCCGGCAATCGGGGCAACGGGGGCCGCAATTGGTTGAACGCGCTGAACGGTGACCATGGCAAACACCCCTGCGGAGGCGGCTCGTCCACCACGCTGCTGTAATAAATCGGATGCTCACCGATTGACGGGCAGGCTGCATGCATCGCCGCCAGCGCCTGGCTAGCATCGCCCTCCGGCAAAATGCCATAGGCAAAGGCCGTGCGACGCGGGGCGGTCCATAGCCACTCCCGATCGAGGCGGTGCAGCAAACCGGCTTCAGCCGGTACGCCTGCGGCAAATGCCATCATGTGCAAGGCACAAGGAGTGATGTCGACCACCTGCGGCCGTAAATTGGCCTGACGCAAACAATGCAGCCACTGCTGCAACTCTTGCTGACGCGCGGCGGTGAGCAACAAAGCGGCAGAGTCAGGCGGAGATTGGCGATAGTCCAGCGCCAACGTCTGGCTATCCAGCGGGAACTGCTTCAGGCCCTGGCGGGTAATATAATCACCGCGCGCCGGCTCTTTCAGCCTGGCATCCGGCATCGGCATCAGATGCTGCAAAACTCGCTGGGCAGGCAAAGCAATGCGTAAGCAAATATGTCTTGGCAACTGGACCCGCCATTGCCGCAGCGCGTGAGTCAGCACCTCGGGTTGTTCGAGACTCCCCTCACGCAGCACCGCTTGCGGCAACGTTTGCTGCCACCAGTGACGCAGTTGCCAACCGTTGCGGCGGCGCTGTGCCGCCAGGGCGCAAATGCGGTTACTTTGTATATCCAGCCCCACCTGCCATGCTTGAGATAACATATTTCGCCCGACCTCCATATCGTCAGATGATAAAAGAACATATCCATGTTGCAGGCTTGCCTTTATACTACCGCGCGGTTGTTTATAAACTGCCCAAATGACATGAAAATGGGAAATCTCAGGTGAAGTTCGTAAAGTATTTACTAATCCTTGCAGTGTGTTGCATCGTGTTGGGGGCAGCCTCGATTTTTGGCTTGTACAAATATGTCGAGCCGCAGCTGCCTGACGTTGCAACGCTGAAAGACGTACGGCTGCAGATACCGATGCAGGTTTACAGCGCCGATGGCGAACTGATCGCCCAATACGGTGAAAAACGTCGTATTCCGCTGAAGCTGAACCAAATTCCGCCGGTCATGGTGCATGCGTTTATCGCCACCGAAGACAGCCGCTTCTATGAACATCACGGCGTCGATCCGGTCGGTATCTTCCGTGCCGCCTCTATTGCACTGGTCTCCGGCCATGCGTCACAGGGGGCGAGCACCATTACCCAACAGTTGGCGAGAAACTTCTTTTTAAGCCCGGAACGCACCCTGATGCGCAAGATCAAGGAAGCCTTCCTGGCGGTACGCATCGAACAGATGCTGACCAAAGACGAAATCCTCGAGCTGTATCTGAACAAGATCTACCTGGGTTACCGCGCTTACGGCGTGGGCGCTGCAGCGCAGGTCTACTTCGGCAAAGACGTCAGCCAACTGACCTTGAGCGAAATGGCGACCATCGCCGGCTTGCCTAAGGCGCCATCAACCTTCAACCCGCTTTACTCGCACGATCGCGCCGTGGCTCGTCGCAATGTGGTGCTGTCGCGCATGCTGGATGAGCATTACATTACCCAGGCTCAGTACGATCAGGCCCGTGGCGAAGATCTGGTGGCCAACTACCATGCGCCGGAAATCAACTTCTCCGCACCCTATCTCTCCGAGATGGTGCGTCAGGAGATGATCAAGCGTTACGGTGAGAACGCCTATACCGACGGTTACAAGGTCTATACCACCGTCACCAAAAAGTTGCAGTTGGCGGCGCAGGAGTCGGTACGTAACAACGTGCTGGCGTATGACATGCGTCATGGCTACCGCGGCCCGTCCAACGTGCTGTGGAAAGTGGGTGAGGCGGCCTGGGATCAAAAACAGATCGTCGATTCACTGAAAAACCTGCCGAATTATGGCCCGCTGGTGCCTGCAGTCATCACCCAAGCGGCCGCCGATGAAGCAACGGCCATGCTGTCCGATGGCAGCAATGTTGCCTTGCCAATGGCCACCATGCGCTGGGCGCGGCCGTTCAAGTCCGACACGCAGCAAGGCCCAACGCCAAAACGCGTGACCGACGTGGTGCAGGCCGGTCAGCAGGTGTGGGTACGCAAGGTGAATGAAAACTGGTGGCTGTCACAGGTACCGGACGTCAACTCTGCGCTGGTGTCGATCAACCCGAATGATGGCGCCGTTAAAGCGCTGGTCGGCGGGTTTGACTTCAATCAGAGCAAGTTCAACCGCGTTACCCAGGCGCTGCGTCAGGTCGGCTCCAACATCAAGCCGTTCCTGTACACCGCAGCGATGGACAAAGGCCTGACCCTGGCCACGATCCTGAACGATCTGCCGGTCACCCGCTGGGATGCCGGTGCCGGTACTGACTGGCGGCCGAAGAACTCACCGCCAACCTACGACGGCCCTATTCGCCTGCGTCAGGGGTTGGGACAATCGAAGAACGTAGTGATGGTGCGCGCCATGCGTGCAATGGGTGTCGACTACGCGGCGGAATATCTGCAACGTTTCGGTTTCCCGGCGCAAAACATCGTGCACACCGAATCGCTGGCGCTGGGCTCGGCTTCGTTCACCCCGATGCAACTGGTGCGCGGTTATGCGGTACTGGCGAACGGCGGTTATCTGGTCGACCCGTATTTCATCACCAAAATCGAAGATGAAACCGGCAATACCGTATTTGAAACCAGACCCAAAGTGGTCTGCGACAGCTGCAATCTGCCGGTAATTTATGGCGATACCCACCGTTCCGCCGTACTTTCCGACGATAACGTCGAAAACGTCGCGACGTCGCAGGAAGGCGGTAACGGTAACGTACCGATGCCGCAACTGGAACAGGTTACGCCGGCTCAGGTGCAGCAGGATGGCGATCTGCAATATGCGCCGCATGTAATCAGTACCCAGTTGGCGTTCCTGATGCACGATGCGCTGAACAGCAACATCTTTGGCGAACCGGGTTGGATGGGAACAGCCTGGCGCGCCGGACGCGATTTGAAGCGGCATGATATCGGCGGTAAAACCGGGACCACCAACAGTTCAAAAGACGCCTGGTTCTCCGGCTATGGCCCCGATACCGTCACGTCGGTCTGGATTGGTTTCGATGATCATCGCCGCGACCTCGGCCGTGCAACGGCTTCCGGCGCCATCGAAGATCAAATCTCCGGCGGTGAAGGCGGTGCGAAAAGCGCGCAACCGGCATGGGATGATTTTATGAAAATCGCGCTGGAAGGCATTCCTGAGCAAAAAGTCACCCCACCACCGGGTATTATCAGCGTCACCATCGACAAAAGCAGCGGCAAGCTTTCTGGCGGCGGCGGCGGCAGTCGCTCCGAATACTTTATCGAAGGTACTCAGCCGACAAGCTACCCGACGCGGGATACCGGCACTACGTTGACGGACCCCGGCGGCGAAAGCCACGAGCTGTTCTAATGGAAAAGGGCCAGAGAAATCTGGCCCTTTTTTTATCGACGGAGATAGGGGATTTATGTCTGGCGCGAGCCGCGCAGAAATGCCTCGGTGAGGAACAGTGCACTGACATTGCGCGCCTCGCGGAAATCAGGCTCCGCCAGCAATGACATCATGTCGGCTATCGGCCAACGCACCTGCGGCAAGGGTTCAGGCTCATCGCCTTCCAGGCTCTGCAGATAGAGATCGTTCGCCAACACAATATTCATTTTGCTGGAAAAATAGGACGGCGCCATGGTCAGTTGGCTGAGGAAATCGAAGCGTTTGGCGCCAAAGCCCACCTCTTCCATCAGTTCACGGTTGGCCGCCTCCAGCACGCCCTCTCCCGGGTCGATCAACCCTTTGGGGAAACCCAGCTCGTAAGATTCGGTGCCCACCGCATATTCGCGGATCAGCAGCAGGTCGTCGCCAATCACCGGGACAATCATCACGGCTTCCCTTTCTGAAGGTCGCATCCGCTCATACACCCGCCGTACACCGTTACTGAACTCCAGATCGACCGACTCAACGTTAAATAAACGCGAACGTGCGACCGTTTCCACTTTCAGAATTTTAGGTTTTTGCAGGTGTTTATCCATGATTGCCTCAAATGAGTTATCCGGCGGTGCGCCACAGCATCAGAGATGATGACGCGGATAACCAGAATAATGATTGGCGTGGCGCAGATGCGCTCAAACGCTGACCAAATTCGATCTTGATCACATTGTGCGTTAATGAGAACCTTTGTCGCAACGAGCACAAGCTGTAATTTACTTTTTTTTAACAAGCCTAGCCAGCTACCCGCCGATTTTCTGTACCCATTCAGCAAAAAGAGAGCATTAAAATAGGATAATGCCGATATCGACTGCTGCCCCCGGTTGCTATCATCGCGTAGAGGAGACACGGCAACCGAGCAGATATATTGCATCGATAAATGAGATCGCGACAGAAAATCTGTTCCTCCCTCATTGTTCTAAGTGCCTGCTGGCCGTTTACTCCGTATAATATTCAACGTTTCATCAGGTTGGTGAGGTTCACGGGTGCAAGATGGGGATAGCATGAGCACAATAGCGTTGATATTGGCCTTAGTGCTTGCCTGCCTGATTGCCGCCGGCCTGTATCTTTGGTTTAAAGCCCGCAATCAGCCGATGCTGACACGTGCCCTGCCCTTTATCAAACCCACGCACCGCAAGCTGTCCGGCGAAGAACGCATGGCTGTTGAGCATTATCTCAGTCTGCAGAATATGCTCAGCAACAAACTGTTGCCCGGCAGCAGCCCGTCGCTGCCTTCCGCCAAACTGGCGCTGACCCCACAGAGCGATAACGTTTATCCCGTCACCCACGCCATTACTCGCTATGGGCTGGCCAGCGATGAACCCAATAAGTGGCGCTATTATCTCGATGCCGAAGAAGTGCATCTGCCGCCGTTCTGGGAGCAATACATCAGCGCCGATAACCACGTTGAAGTGATAAAAACCCAGACGCTGCCCCTGGTCATTTCACTCAATGGGCATTCGCTGAAAGATCATATCCACGATCGGCCGCAACCGCCGGTAGTGACGGCAACGCCAGCCAAAAACGCCTCGATCCGCAAGGAAGAAAGCGAACACATCGAGTTGGTGAACATCCGTAAGGAAACCCCCGAAGAACACACGTTGAATCGCCCGAACGGCATCAAGGAAGCCGGCATCATCTCCGCCGCCCTGCTGTTGCTGTTTTTCAGCCTGATAAGCCCGGTGTTGGTCATTCCCTGGATGATTTTCGTCGCCGTGCTGACCATCGCCTGGGGCTGCTGGAACCTGTTCCGCCAGCCGGCCGCGCGTGAACTGAAAGAGGTGCACTGCCTGCGTGGCACCCCAAAACGTTGGGGACTGTTTGGCGAATCCAATCAGGGGCAGATAAGCAACATCTCGCTCGGTATCATCGATCTGATTTACCCACCGCACTGGCAGCCTTACATCACCCAGGATCTGGGGAAAACCACCGACGTAGATATCTATCTTAACCGTCAGGTGGTGCGTCAGGGGCGGTTTCTTTCCCTGCACGATGAGGTGAAAAATTTCCCGCTGCAGCAATGGGGCAAAAACGCGGTTCTGATGGCCAGTTCGTTGCTGATACTGGTGTTACTGCTGACCTATATCCCGCTGAGCCTGCCGCTGAAGCTGAGCACGGCCTGGCTGCAAGGCGCGCAAAAAATTGAGGTGACCAATGTGCAAGCGTTGGAAGGCACAACCTTGCGCATCGGGGACCAGTTGAAAGCCCAGGGTAACGGCATGTGTTATGTGCCACCGCTGACCAACGGCACAAACGCCTCCAACTTTATGCCTTTCGATTGCTCGGGAATTTACTGGAACACCGCCGCACCGCTGCCGCAACCGGAGTCGGAAGTCATCGACAAGGCCTCGGCGTTGCTGGCGGCAGTGAATACCCAGCTGCATCCTGAAGTTGCCGAACAGAAGCTCAACCCGCAACTGGCCAGCGCAATTGAAAAGTCGGGCATGATACTGCTGGATGATTTTTCCGGTATCGTGCTGAAAACGCAGGATCTGTGCCAAGCGGAAAATGACTGTGTCCGGCTCAAGAATGCGTTGGTGAACCTGGGTAACGTCAAAAACTGGAATACCCTGGTGAAACGCGCCAAATCAGGCTCGCTGCAAGGGGTTAACGTCCTGCTCCGGCCGGTGAGCGCCGAATCGCTGGAAAGCCTGACCAAAGTTGCCGCCTCCTCGTTCGTGTACAACGAAACCCGGCAGGCCGCAGCGGCGCTTAACAGCCCGCCACCGGGTGGCTTCCTGATCAGCAGCGATGAAGGCAAACAGTTGGTGAACCACCCGCAGCCGGCGGTGCCGTTAAACGAATACAATGCGCTTGAGCAGTGGAATGAACTGCAACGCCTTGCCGGCATGTTGTTGCATACGCCATTCGAAGCCCAGGGCGTCATCACCAACATCAGCGTCGATGCCAACGGCACCCGCCACATCGCGCTGCATAGCGAACCGGATATGATCACCCTGTGGCGCTATCTGGGCACCAGCCTGCTGTTGCTGGCGGTCATGGTCATTCTGGGTTACAACTCCTGGCGGTTCGCGCAGCGTTATCGCCTCAACCAGCACCGTATCGCCGATATCCAGCGCTACTACGAAAGTTGCTTTAACCCGCAGCTCACCCCAATGTCATTGCGGCCGATGGCCTGAGTCACTCGCCGATTTCGGCCCTGTCATCAGCTTATGCTACGCTAACGCTATTATCCTTATCCTGCGGACCGCCGACGGTTCGCCTATGGAGTTTTCATGGTTCCCGAGTTTGACTGGCATGAGATCGACACCGTCCTGCTGGATATGGACGGCACCCTGCTCGATCTGGAGTTCGACAGCCATTTTTGGCTGCGTCTCGTGCCACAGGCATTAAGCGAACAACGCGCTATCCCGCTCGACGAAGCAAGCCAGATTATTCATCAGGAATATGTGGCGGTGCAGCACACCATGAATTGGTACTGCTTCGATTACTGGAGCGAACGGCTCGATCTGGACATTTATCGCATGACCAGCGAAGTGGGCAACCGCGCCCGTCTGCGCGAGGATACCGAGCCCTTTTTACAGGCCTTACGCGCGGCTGGCCATCAGACTATTTTGCTGACCAATGCCCATCCGCACAGCCTGGCGGTAAAAATTGAGCATACCGGTTTGGATCGGCACCTTGATTTATTGCTTTCCACCCACACATTTGGTTATCCGAAAGAAGATCAGCGTTTGTGGCAGGCCGTTCAGCAGCACACCGGTTTTGATCCGCAGCGCACGCTGTTTATCGATGACGGCGAGCCTATTTTGGACGCCGCCCGCAGTTTTGGCATTCGCTACTGCCTGGGCGTACAGAACCCGGATTCCAGCATGGCGGAGAAAACCTTCCGGCACTATCCGTCGATGCGCGACTACCGCCTGTTGATACCGGCGCTGGAAAAGGGCAAACGATGAAAGAAAAAGCAACGCGGGACGACGCGGTCCGGCTGGACAAATGGCTCTGGGCGGCTCGTTTCTATAAGACTCGCGCGCTGGCGCGGGACATGATCGACGGCGGCAAGGTGCACTACAACGGACAACGCGGCAAGCCGAGCAAAATTGTCGAGATCAATGCAGAGATCAGACTGCGCCAGGGCAATGAAGAACGCACAGTGATCGTGCTGGCCCTCACCGGTCAAAGGCGCGGCGCCGACGAGGCGCAGCAAATGTATCAGGAAACCGAGGCCAGTATCGCCAACCGAGAGAAAATGGCGATCGCGCGCAAGATGAATGCGTTGACCATGCCGCACCCGGACCGCCGTCCGGACAAGAAAGAGCGGCGCGACCTGATTAAATTTAAATTTGGTGAGCAGGAATAAGCCCTCACCGCAATGAGAGAAAACTATGTCCAACCATGACCAATTGCACCGTTACCTGTTTGAAAACTACGCGGTGCGCGGTGAGCTGGTTACCGTCAGCGAAACCTATCAGCAGGTACTGAACAATCACGACTACCCGGCGCCGGTACAAAAGCTGTTGGGTGAACTGTTGGTCGCCACCAGCCTGCTGACGGCAACCCTGAAGTTCGACGGCGACATCACCGTGCAAGTGCAGGGCGACGGTCCACTGAAGCTGGCGGTGATTAACGGCAACAATCGCCAGGAAATGCGGGGCGTGGCGCGCGTACAGAGCGACATTGCTGACGACAGCACGCTGCATCAGATGATTGGCAACGGCGTCATGGTGATCACCATCGCGCCTACCGAAGGCGAACGCTATCAGGGCGTGGTCGCGCTGGAAGGCGAAACCCTGGCCGAGTGCCTTGAAGCCTACTTCCGTCAGTCCGAGCAGTTGCCAACCCGCCTGTTCATTCGTACCGGCGAGTCAGAGGGCAAACCGGCTGCGGGCGGTATGCTGTTGCAGGTACTGCCGGCGCAAGACGGCAATGCCGATGATTTCGATCATCTGGTGCAACTGACCAACACGGTGAAAAGCGAAGAACTGTTCGGCCTGCCGGCCAATGAGGTGCTGTATCGCCTGTACCATCAGGAAGAAGTCACCCTCTACGAACCGCAGGACGTGATCTTCCGTTGCACCTGTTCACGCCAGCGTTGCGCTGACGCCCTGATTACGCTGCCGGCCGAAGAAGTGGCTCAAATGCTGGAGCAGGACGGCAATATCGATATGCACTGTGACTACTGCGGCAATCACTATGTCTTTGACGCAGTGGATGTTGCAGCACTGTACACCGGTAATACCGGCGAAAGCGAACAGTTGCACTAAGTAACACCTCGCATCGGCGGGTGCACCCTGCACCTGCCGGTTTTCCCCGTTTGCACGCTTGCTTTTTTCCGTGGACTATCTCTCAGATCGTAACGAAAAACCGCCTAAAACGTTAATTATTTGATACCTATCGCGGTTACGCGCTGCTGAATCCCTACAATTGGCGCCAGAAATTCTGTGACCAAGGAGTAGTGACATGCGTGTTAAAGGTATAACCCCTCAGGAGCTGGCCGCTTATGGCATTCATAACGTCGGCGAAATCGTTTACAACCCGAGTTATGAACTGCTGTTCAAGGAAGAAACAGACCCGTCTCTGGAGGGTTTTGAACGTGGGGTCGTGACCAAGTTGGGCGCCGTATCCGTCGACACCGGTATTTTTACCGGCCGTTCCCCGAAAGATAAATACATCGTCCGTGACGACATCACCCGCGACACCGTCTGGTGGGCCGATCAAGGTAAAGGCAAAAACGACAACAAACCCCTCAGCCCTGAAATCTGGGCAGACCTGAAACAGCTGGTCACCACGCAGCTCTCCGGAAAACGTCTGTTTGTAGTAGATACTTTCTGCGGCGCCAACGCCGACTCCCGTCTGAAAGTGCGCTTTATCACTGAAGTAGCCTGGCAGGCACACTTCGTGAAAAACATGTTCATCCGCCCGTCTGACGAAGAGTTGCAGGATTTCGAGCCGGACTTCGTGGTGATGAACGGCGCCAAGTGCACCAACCCGAACTGGCAGCAGCAGGGTCTGAACTCGGAAAACTTCGTCGCGTTCAACCTGACCGAACGCATGCAGCTGATTGGCGGCACCTGGTACGGCGGCGAAATGAAAAAGGGTATGTTCTCTATAATGAACTACCTGCTGCCGTTGAAAGGCATCGCTTCCATGCACTGCTCGGCCAACGTGGGTGAGAAAGGCGACGTGGCCGTGTTCTTCGGCCTGTCCGGCACCGGCAAAACCACTCTGTCCACCGATCCAAAACGCCAGTTGATTGGCGATGACGAACACGGCTGGGATGACGACGGCGTATTTAACTTCGAAGGTGGCTGCTACGCCAAAACCATCAAATTGTCTGAAGAAGCCGAGCCGGAAATCTATCACGCCATCAAGCGCGATGCGTTGCTGGAAAACGTTGCCGTGCTGGCAGACGGCACCATAGATTTCAACGACGGTTCAAAAACCGAGAACACCCGCGTTTCCTACCCGATCTACCACATCCACAACATCGTCAAGCCGGTTTCCAAAGCGGGTCATGCCACCAAGGTGATCTTCCTGACTGCGGACGCCTTCGGCGTGTTGCCACCGGTCTCTCGCCTGACCGCGAACCAGACTCAGTACCACTTCCTGTCCGGTTTCACCGCCAAGCTGGCCGGTACCGAGCGCGGCGTGACCGAGCCAACCCCGACCTTCTCCTCCTGCTTCGGCGCAGCTTTCCTGACGCTGCACCCAACGCAGTATGCTGAAGTGCTGGTAAAACGCATGCTGGCCGCCGGCGCACAAGCCTACCTGGTGAACACAGGCTGGAACGGCACCGGCAAACGCATCTCCATCAAGGATACCCGCGGCATTATTGACGCAATCCTCAACGGTGAAATCGATAAGGCAGAAACCATTACTCTGCCAATCTTCGATCTGGCGATGCCGACCTCACTGCCGGGCGTCAACCCGGATATCCTGGATCCACGCGCTACCTACGCCAACCCTGAACAGTGGCAGGAAAAAGCGCAGGATCTGGCCGAGCGTTTTATCACCAACTTCGACAAATATACCGATACGCCTGCGGGCGCAGCGCTGGTCAGCGCCGGTCCAAAACTGTAACCTTCTCTTTTTACAGCTTCAGCTAAGGCGTGGATTCCACGCCTTTTTTTATTTTTAACGGTTGTTTTTTAGCCAGATAAGCGAGATGATAATGCAGTGCAATCATTGACAGCAAAGGAGATTTCAATGGCTACCATAACCGTCAGAAATCTGGACGATGACATAAAGGAATTGCTGCGTATTTCGGCAGCGAAAAACGGCCACTCCATGGAGGAGGAAGCACGCATGATTTTGAAACAGGCTCTGGTGAAAAAACCGCCGCGCTATGGGCTGGGAACGCGTATCCATCAACATTTTGCCGAGTTGGGTGGCGTTGAGCTGGAGATCCCACCGCGCGATAAAACCCCGGCGCGCATTGTCACCTTTGACGATGATGATGACCAGGTATGATCATTCTCGATACTAACGTGGTTTCTGAACTACTGCGTCCAGCCCCTCACTACAATGTTTTAAAATGGCTGGATGAGCAGGATACCTACGAATTTTATCTCAGCGCGATCGTGGTTGCAGAACTCTATACCGGCGTTGCCTGTATGCCCGAGGGTAAAAAGCAGACTGAATTGCAAAACAATCTCAGCACAATGCTGCAAGAAGAGTTCGTAGAAAGGATTTTGCCCTTTGACGCCGAGTGCGCCATACGGCATGCGGAATTAATGGGTGCCAATCGCCGTCGGGGCACGACCGTCAGCATTATTGATAATCAGATAGCCGCAACATGCCTGCATTACGGCGCTACCCTGGCCACGCGTAACACCAAGGACTTTATACACAGCGGTGTCACCCTCACCGATCCCTGGTTAATGGGGCATACCCGTCGCCTGCATGAAGAAGCGGCAGAATACTACGTGATGAGCAGAAAACCCTGACGAGGCCGCAGCGAGACGGCCCTCTGTCAGCAGGTATCATGCGTTCTCTTTCGCCGCCTGATGCCCATTGACCGACTCTTTTTTCTCCATCGGCAACGGAATATAAGCCCTGATCAACAGCCCGCCGCGTTCGCTGGTGCCGATATCCAACGCGCCGTGATGACCGTCGATAATGCGCTGCACGATCGCCAGGCCAAGCCCGGTTCCGCTGGTGCTGCGCGCGCTGTCGCCGCGGACAAACGGCTGCAGCAGGTGTTTCAGCTCTTCAGGTTTGATGCCCGGGCCGTCGTCCTCCACCTGGAACCAACCGCGTTGCAGTTCACGCCCGCTACTGACCTTGATCCAGCCGTTACCGTAACGCGCCGCATTCACCACCATGTTCACCGCCGCACGCTTAATCGACAGCGGATGCACATTCATCATCAGTTCACCCGGCGCAATGGCGGTTTCGATAACCCGCTCATAGCCGCTCTCGGCCGCCACGACTTCGCCCAGAATCGAGTTCAGATCGCTGAGCTCGGTTTGCATCTCCTGGCCGGTACGCAGATAGTCGATAAACTGCTCGATGATGGCGTTGCACTCTTCGATATCTTTATTGATCGACTCCGCCAGATAGCCATCTTCGGTGCTCATCATCTCGGTCGCCAAGCGGATACGCGTCAGCGGCGTGCGAAGATCGTGACTAACGCCGGCCATCAGCAGCGTGCGGTCGTCGGCCAGTTGCTTGACGCCCGATGCCATCTGATTGAAGGCCCGCGTCACCGAACGCACTTCCGAAGCGCCGTATTCACGCAGCGGCGGCGGGATAATGCCTTTGCCCACCTGCAAAGCCGCGTGCTCCAACTCCACCAGCGGGCGGTTCTGGATACGGATAAACAGCCAGGCACCGCCGATAGCCAGCAGCATAATCGCCAGGGTATAGCGGAACAGCGGCGAGAAATCGCCCTGGTGAATTTCAGTGAGCGGAACCCGCACCCAGATATCAGGTTGCAGCCAGGTTTTCAGCCACACCACCGGGGAGTTCTTGTTCACTTCCACCCGCACGTCGGTCGGCCCGCCGAGCTGCTGCGCCATCTGTTGGCTGAGGAATTGATAGTGCTGCGCCCAGCGCAGCCCGCTCTCCTCCGCCGCCGAGTTGGTGTACAGGGAAATCCCCAACTCACGGTAAATCTCACGGCGAAACGCCGGCGGCACTTCCAGCAATGTGCCATCTTCCAGCTGCAACCGATCGGTCATCAGCATACGCACTTCGTAGGCCAATACCTTGTTGAACTGCTGCAAACTGGGCAGGATGGCGAAGTTCAGCACCACCAGATAGGTCGTCACCAGGCTGACGAACAGCAAGGTGACGATCAACAGCAGGGTTCGGGCAAACGAGCTACGCGGTGAAAAGCGCAATCGTCTCATGCCTTGCTGCCGTCCGGGACGAAGACGTAGCCAAGACCCCAAACGGTCTGGATATAGCGTGGATGTGCCGGATCTTCTTCAACCATGCGGCGAAGACGGGAAATTTGCACGTCGATGGAGCGTTCCATCGCGCTGTATTCACGGCCGCGCGCCAGGTTCATCAGCTTGTCGCGCGAAAGCGGCTCACGCGGATGGCTCACCAACGCCTTCAACACCGCAAACTCACCGCTGGTCAATGGCATAGGCTCATCTTCGCGGAACATTTCACGGGTGCCCAGATTCAGTTTGAATTTGCCGAAGGCAATCACCGCTTCTTCCTGCGAAGGCGCGCCTGGCAGTTCGTTGGCCTGACGGCGCAATACCGCACGGATGCGGGCCAGCAGTTCACGCGGGTTGAAAGGTTTTGGGATGTAGTCGTCGGCGCCGATTTCCAGCCCAACGATACGGTCGACCTCTTCGCCTTTGGCGGTCACCATGATGATCGGCATCGGGTTGCTCTGGCTACGCAGACGGCGGCAGATGGACAGCCCATCTTCACCCGGCAACATCAGGTCCAGCACCATCAGGTGGAAAGATTCACGAGTCAGCAAGCGATCCATTTGCTCAGCGTTGGCGACGCTGCGAACCTGAAAACCCTGTTCGGTTAAATAACGCTCTAAAAGCGCACGCAGGCGCATGTCATCATCGACGACCAGAATCTTATGATTCTCTTGCATTGTATTACTCCCAAAGGCTTTATTGCCTGACGTGAATATTGTTAAAAAACCCTGTCATTTCGGACAGCGTTTAATGGTATATATTCTAGACGAAATTGTTACAAAGCTTATTCTTTTGCCCATTTATCAACAATTTTCATCAAAATGCCGGCGACGGTTCGTCAAAATCCCGATATTTTTAGACTGAATTTGGGATAACGCCGTTAATCGACCAAGGGCGATGCCCCATAAATTTCAAGTTGCGGCCGGGCGGCTGGTTCGGCAGTGTAACTCAGGCGAGGCGATAAAAAACGTCAGCGGTCGGCAATTTTGCGAGCCGATGCTTTATTGAGCGCTAATTGCATCCAGCAACGCCAAGCCAAAGCACCGTCATGCAACCTTTGAAATCCCCATAAGGCAGAAAACAATGAGAACGCAGCTGATAACCCGCGAGGGTTACGACAAGCTCAAGCAAGAGCTGGACTTTCTCTGGCGTGAAGAGCGACCGGAGGTCACCAAGAAAGTGACCTGGGCCGCCAGTCTCGGCGACAGAAGTGAAAATGCCGATTACCAGTACAACAAAAAACGATTGCGGGAAATCGATCGCCGCGTCCGCTACCTGACCAAATGTCTCGCGCAGTTGAAGATTGTCGACTATTCGCCGCAGCAGGAAGGCAAGGTGTTCTTCGGCGCCTGGGTGGAAGTGGAAAATGAGAATGGCGAGAGCAAGCGCTTTCGCATTGTGGGCTACGACGAAATTTTTGGCCGCCGGGACTACATCTCCATCGATTCGCCGATGGCCCGCGCCCTGCTGAAAAAAGAGGTGGGGGATGCCGCCACCGTCAACACCCCGGTGGGCGATGCGCTGTGGTATGTGAATGAGATCGAGTACGTGAAGTAAGATTCGGTTTTTTCCGAGCGGCCGCGCAGGTGGCCGCTGTCCCGCGGGGCTTGCGGCAGCGGCCCCCCGCGTAACCTCGGCGCATCGGGCAAAGACGGGCAGCGCCACTGGCATTTTTGCCGATCAATCCGTATAACTGTCCCCCTGTTTCCTAACCGTTCTCAACAGATACCAGACCTATGAATGACCCACTGAGCCGCATTATTGCAACAGAACTGCAGGCCCGGCCGGAGCAAGTTGACTCCGCCATCCGTCTGCTGGATGAAGGTAATACCGTGCCTTTTATCGCACGCTATCGTAAGGAAGTCACCGGGGGCCTGGACGACACCCAACTGCGCCAGCTGGAAACCCGCCTGGGTTATCTGCGTGAACTGGAAGACCGCCGTCAGACCATCCTCAAATCGATCGACGAGCAGGGTAAACTGACCGAACAGCTGGCGGGGGCGATCAACGCCACGCAAAGCAAAACCGAGCTCGAAGACCTCTACCTGCCGTACAAACCCAAACGTCGTACCCGTGGCCAAATCGCTATCGAAGCCGGCCTGGAGCCATTGGCCGACACCCTGTGGCAGGATCCGCAGCAACAGCCGGAACAGTTGGCCGAAGGCTACGTTGACGCCGACAAGGGCGTGGCGGATGTCAAAGCCGCCCTCGACGGCGCGCGTTACATCCTGATGGAGCGCTTCGCCGAAGACGCCGCGCTGCTGGCCAAGGTACGTAACTACCTGTGGAAGCACGCCCACCTGGTGTCCAAAGTGGTGGAAGGCAAAGAAGAAGCCGGTGCCAAGTTCCGCGACTACTTTGATCACCATGAGCCTATTGCCCTGGTGCCTTCACACCGTGCATTGGCGATGTTCCGTGGCCGCAACGAAGGCGTGCTGCAGTTGGCGCTGAACGCCGATCCGCAGTTTGAAGAAGCCCCGCGCGAAAGCCAGGCGGAGCAAATCATCATCAGCCACCTCGACCTGCGCCTGAATAACGCCCCGGCCGACGCCTGGCGCAAAGCGGTGGTCAACTGGACCTGGCGCATCAAGGTGCTGTTGCATCTGGAAACCGAATTGATGGGCACGGTGCGCGAACGCGCGGAAGACGAAGCCATCAACGTTTTCGCCCGTAACATGCAGGATCTGCTGATGGCCGCACCGGCCGGCATGCGCGCCACCATGGGCCTGGACCCCGGTCTGCGCACCGGGGTAAAAGTGGCGGTGGTGGATGCAACCGGCAAGCTGGTTGCCACCGATACCGTCTACCCGCACACCGGCCAGGCCGCAAAAGCCGCCGCCATCGTCGCCGCGCTGTGCATCAAACACAAAGTGGAGCTGGTTGCTATCGGCAACGGCACAGCGTCGCGTGAGACGGAGCGTTTTTACCTTGAATTGCAGCAGCAGTTCAGCGACGTCAAAGCGCAGAAGGTGATCGTCAGCGAAGCCGGCGCCTCGGTGTATTCCGCCTCCGAACTGGCGGCGCTGGAATTCCCGAACCTCGACGTCTCGCTGCGCGGGGCCGTCTCCATCGCCCGCCGTTTGCAGGATCCGCTGGCCGAGCTGGTCAAAATCGACCCGAAATCCATCGGCGTCGGCCAGTACCAGCACGACGTCAGCCAAAGCCAACTGGCGAAAAAACTGGACTCGGTGGTGGAAGACTGCGTAAACGCCGTCGGCGTCGATCTGAACACCGCCTCAGTGCCGTTGCTGACCCGCGTGGCCGGCCTGACGCGCATGATGGCGCAGAACATCGTTACCTGGCGTGATGAAAACGGCCGCTTCAGCAACCGCGAACAACTGCTGAAAGTCAGCCGCCTGGGGCCGAAAGCCTTTGAACAGTGCGCCGGCTTCCTGCGCATCAACCACGGCGACAACCCGCTGGATGCCTCAACCGTTCACCCGGAAACCTACCCGGTGGTCGAACGCATTCTGGCCGCCACCCGGCAGGCGCTGCAGGATTTGATGGGTAACCCGGCAGCAGTGCGCAGTCTGAAGGCCAGCGACTTCACCGACGACAAATTCGGTGTACCGACGGTCACCGACATCCTGAAAGAGTTGGAGAAACCGGGCCGCGATCCGCGTCCGGAATTCAAAACCGCCACCTTTGCCGAGGGCGTGGAAACCCTCAACGATCTGCAGCCGGGCATGATTTTGGAAGGTTCGGTCACTAACGTCACCAACTTCGGCGCCTTTGTGGATATCGGCGTACATCAGGACGGCTTGGTGCATATCTCCTCGCTGGCGGACAAGTTCGTCGAAGATCCGCACACCGTGGTGAAAGCCGGCGACATCGTCAAAGTGAAGGTGATGGAAGTGGATCTGCAGCGCAAGCGCATCGCACTGAGCATGCGTCTGGACGAGCAACCGGGTGAAGGTTCGCCACGTCGCGGTGGCGGCAATGCACCGGCGAAGGATGCCCCATCCCGCGCGCCGGCCAATAAGGCCAAACCGCGCAACAGTTCACCGGCCGGCAACAGCGCCATGGGTGATGCGCTGGCTGCGGCATTCGGTAAGAAATAGCAGGTGCACGGCACGGCCGGGGCGAATACATTCGCCCCTGTCACTGGCGCAGTGCTGCATACGGAAAGACCAAAGGTACACAGGGCGGAGCCGGCTCCGCCCTTTCTCAAAAAATAGCGTCGCTATTTTTTGACCCGCCTCAATAAACCCGCTTATTTTTCCTGAGCGATAAATGCCCGGTTTTTAAGCCTGAAAATAACGTCGAATCCCGGTTCATTAACACCGTTATTAACATGGCGTTTTCATTTTGGCATTTCCCAGCGAAACACAAATGGTTAGCGCTCGTATTCCGCAGACAAGATGTTACCGAATAAAACGCAGGCTCGCCGCCACACCGTCTAAAAACCACTCAATCTGTCGTTAAGTTTTGCAAATCAGAAAAAATCGCTGCAATTACGTAACTGATTTAACTCGCCATTCGCATTTGCCCCCCTGCAGACCAGGTGATAGAAATAAAGGCATCAGGCAATCCGATCGCTAAGTGTCGGTGCTATAACCGTTGGTTACCAATACCCCTACTTTTTGTATTGAATACGATAACTATTCTCACTATTATTGCGTTGCGTGTTCACTGCATTACCTCATGGATTGAAAACGTCGGCAGCCTGCGATCCTCATCGCGACGCTTCGTCTGGAACGTTCTTTTATCGTCATCGGCCCAAGACCAGGGGCTCTGAGAAGGTTATATGCATCTTCAACCTAAACGCTCTTATAAAATTGCCGGTTTCTCCAATGACATCGGTCCGGCCTATCGCCAGAAGCTGTTATCGCTCGGCATGCTGCCTGGCTCATCGTTCGAGGTGGTGCGCGTCGCGCCGCTGGGGGACCCGATAGAAATAAAAACCCGCCGCGTCAGCCTGGTGCTGCGCAGGAAAGATTTGGCCCTGATCCTGCTCGACGGCCAATCCTGACTCTGCGCCCTCGTGCCCCGGCCGCGCCCCACCGCCCGGCTCAATGTCCATTGACTGATATCACGCGAAATGATGAAAAAACTCACTATTGGCTTAATAGGCAACCCCAATTCCGGTAAAACTACGCTGTTCAATCAGTTGACCGGGGCTCGCCAGCGGGTCGGCAACTGGGCAGGCGTGACGGTAGAGCGTAAAGAAGGCCAGTTCACCACGCCGCAATCCCAGGTCAAACTGGTCGATCTGCCCGGCACCTATTCGCTGACCACCATCTCGGAGCAAACCTCGCTCGACGAGCAAATCGCCTGCCACTACATCCTGAGCGGCGATGCCGATCTGCTGATCAACGTCGTCGACGCCTCCAACCTTGAGCGCAACCTGTATCTGACGCTGCAACTGCTGGAACTGGGTATCCCCTGCATCCTCGCGCTGAACATGCTGGATATCGCCAGAAGCCAGCAAATCGACATTGATATCGCTGCGCTGTCGGCACGCCTCGGCTGCCCGGTGGTGCCTCTGATCTCCACCAAGGCCGACGGTATCGGGGCGTTGAAGCAAATAATCGACCATCATCGGTTTAACGATCTGAAAGCGCTGGTGGACTATCCACCGGTACTGTTGAAGGAAATGGCTACCCTGAGCGATGCCATGCCGGAGGCGCTGCCGACGGAACAACGCCGCTGGCTGGCGCTGCAAATGCTGGAGGGCGATATTTACGGCCATCAATTGGCCGGCAACGCCACCGCCCTGCTGCCTGCCGCCAGGCTGGCGCTGCAACAGCAGCAACAAGAAGATCCTGCGTTGGTGATTGCCGATGCACGCTATCAGTCGATAGCCACCCTGTGTGATGCGGTCGGCAACTCGCAGCAGGCGATGCCAAACCGCCTGACCGAAACGCTGGACAGGGTGATCCTCAACCGCTGGCTGGGGGTGCCCATCTTTTTGCTGGTGATGTACCTGATGTTCTTGCTGGCGATCAACCTCGGCGGCGCGCTGCAACCGATCTTTGATATCGGTTCGGCGGCAATCTTTATCCAGGGCATCCAATGGCTGGGCTACAGCCTGCACTTTCCTGAATGGCTGACGATTTTCCTGGCGCAGGGCGTCGGCGGCGGCATCAACACCGTGCTGCCGCTGGTGCCGCAAATCGGCATGATGTATCTGTTTCTGTCCTTTCTCGAAGACTCCGGCTACATGGCGCGTGCAGCCTTTGTCATGGACCGCCTGATGCAGGCGCTTGGGCTGCCCGGTAAATCCTTCGTGCCGCTGATTGTCGGCTTCGGTTGCAACGTGCCGTCCATCATGGGCGCCCGCACGCTGGATGCCCCGCGCGAACGCTTGATTACCATCATGATGGCACCGTTCATGTCCTGCGGCGCCCGGCTGGCGATCTTTGCGGTGTTTGCCGCCGCCTTCTTCGGCCAGGACGGTGCGGGCGTGGTGTTCTCGCTGTATATGCTCGGCATCGTGGTGGCGATCCTCACCGGGCTGGTACTGAAGTACACCATCATGCGCGGCGAAGCTTCGCCGTTCGTCATGGAATTGCCGGTTTATCATGTGCCGCACCTGAAAAGCCTGCTGCTGCAAACCTGGCAGCGGCTGAAAGGCTTTGTGCTGCGCGCCGGGAAAGTGATCGTGATCGCCAGCATCTTCATCGGCGGCCTGAACAGCTTTACGTTCAGCGGCAAGCCGGTAGACAACATCAATGATTCCGCGTTGGCGTCGGTGTCCAAGCTCCTGACGCCGCTGCTGCAACCGATGGGCGTGCACAGCGACAACTGGCAAGCCACCGTTGGGCTGGTGACCGGGGCCATGGCGAAAGAAGTGGTGGTCGGCACGCTGAACACCCTGTACACCGCTGAACACATCAATAACACCGAGTTTGATGCCGCCAACTTTACCCTTTTGGGCGAACTGAGCGGCGCAGTGGAGACCACCTGGCAAGGGCTGAAAGACACCTTCAGCCTGAGCGTGCTGTCCAACCCCATCGAGGCCAGCAAGGGCGACGGGGAAATGGGCGTCAGTTCCATGGGCATGATGAGCAGCAAATTCGGCTCCGGCATCTCCGCCTACAGTTACCTGATCTTTGTGCTGCTGTACGTGCCCTGCGTCTCGGTGATGGGCGCTATCGCCCGTGAATCCAGCCGCGGCTGGATGACGTTCTCCATTCTCTGGGGGCTGAACGTGGCCTACTCGTTGGCCACGCTGTTTTACCAGACAGCCACCTTCAGCCAGCATCCGCGCTACAGCCTGACGGCCGTCGCCATCGTGGCGCTGTTTAATCTGCTGATCCTGTTCTGCCTGCACCGGGCGCGCAGCCGGGTAACGGTGCGTCTGGGCAAGGCTACGCCTGCCGCCTGTTGCCAGGATGCCCAGGGTAACTGCCACTGATGGCCGGCCTGCTGCAGATCCGCGATGCGTTGGCGCTGCATGGCAGCGCTCAGGCGCAACAACTCAGCCGCCAGTTGACTACCCCACTGCCGCTGGTGCTGGCGATGCTGGAACGTTTAACGGCGATGGGAAAAGTGGAACGGGTTGAGCAGGATAACAGCGCCTGTCTGAGCGGCAGTTGCAAAAGTTGCCCGGAGGGCAAGGGGTGCGATACGGTGGTGTATCGGTTAAAACGCTAAAAACCGGGGCGCAGTACGAAATGCGCCCCTTGTTAATCAAGAATGATTACTTGTCTTTATACACTTCGGCTGTCGCGCTGAACTTACCGTGTTCGCGGCCGGCAATGATCACGTAATACTGACCGCCTTTTTCATCCGCCAGTTTGGACAGTTCTTCTTTAGCATCCATCGGCGAAGTGGTTTGCGCGGTGGTGGTTACCGTACCGATCTTCTCGTATTTACCCGGATTCTTGTCCAGATCTTCTTTGGTCAGCAAGGTTGCCGCCAGGGAGCTGAAAGACACGGAACCGACGACCAACGCTGCAATAATCATTTTCAAAGATTTCATTACCATACCTCTCAAGGGAACATTTATTTGTTATGAAAGCCGTCCAGGGGTACATGCGTAATAACACCGGCTGCCGTGACATCTTCAGACCTCGTTGCTTTCCCTGACGAGAATCCTTTTCCCAGAGACGAAACGTCAAAGTGAAAAAATCCGCGAGCGGTTTTTCAGTTTTCAGCCAACGCATCCACCCCACTAAGTATCGAACAGGTTTCTTTTTTATCCACTGAGCGGCCATTTCTTTAGCGCTTTATTGTGCGTTTTAGCGCGGAATGCCACCTTCGGTCACAAAGGTGCGGATAATCTCGGCAAATTCATCAGGGTGAGAAATGAAGGGCGCATGAGCCGCTTTCGCCATGACGACCGACGATGAATGCGGCCAACTGACATCCAGTAACCCGGCGACCTTGCGCGGCACCACCCCGTCCAGATACCCGTATATACGCAGCAGCGGCAGGGTCAATTCGGCCATCGACAGGCGTAAATCCGCGGTGCGCAGCATCTCCAGGCCGCCGTTCAGCACCTCGACGCTCGGCATCGGCTGATTCAACACCACCGATTTCAGCAGGCGGGCGTCCTGCCGTGCGCTTGCCGTGCCCAAGGTTTGTAATGCCAGAAAGCGTTCTACGGTGCGCTGGAAGTCCTGACTCAACTGATGCTGAAAACCGCTCAGCACCTCTGGGCGAATCCCCGGCCAGTCGTCCTGCGCGGCAAAACACGGCGAGGAAGCCACGGTGATCAGCCCGCGTACCCGCTGAGGCTGCGTCAGCGCAATCTGGCCGGCCACCAGCCCGCCGAGCGACCAGCCCAACCACCATGCCTGTGGCGGTGCGGCAGCCAGCACGATCTCCGCCATCTGCGCGAGCGACATGCCGCCAAATCCCTGACTGCGGCCATAGCCCGGCAGATCGACCAGATGCAGGCGAAAATGCGGCGTCAGCCGCTCAAGCGTGCAACCCCACACCTCCGCATTCAGTCCCCATCCGTGCAGCAGCACAAGATCGTGCTCACCTTCACCTATTGTTTGCCAGTACAGCGCTGTCATCAGTTATTGTCCTTTCATTCTCATCCGTCAGGGAGGACGGCCATGCTATCAATCCACAGCCGCTGTTGGCTATGCCGGCAGCCATTATGCCTCAGCCGCCACGGCATCTGTAGTTACTGCCTGCGCCATCTGCCGGCCAAACCGCTGTGCTGCCCCTGCTGCGGCCTGCCCGCCGGCGACGCCGCACACCCCTGCGGTCGCTGCCTGCAACGGCCACCGCCCTGGCAGGCGCTGGTGTTCGTCGGCGACTACGTCGCGCCGCTTCGTCAACTGATCAAAAAATTCAAGTTTCAGCACGCGCCGGAACTGGCGCCGCTGCTGGCACGGCTGATATTGCTAAACTGGCAACGGGCACACAGAGAGCAGTATCTGAACAGACCCGATGTGATTTTAGCGGTACCCTTGCAGGCTAAACGTTGCTGGCGACGCGGCTATAATCAGAGCGATCTGCTGGCGCGGCCGCTGGCGCACTGGCTGGGTTGCGATTATCGCCCTGCCGCTCTGAGGCGGGTACGAAAAACCGCTCCACAGCAGCAGTTGCCTGCCCGTATGCGCAGACGCAACCTGCGTGGCGCCTTTCGTTGCCATGAGCCGCTGGCAGGCCGACACGTTGCCCTGTTGGATGATGTGGTGACGACCGGCAGCACGGTGGCGGAAATCACCAGGCTCTTGCTGCGGCAAGGGGCGGCATCGATACAAATCTGGTGCGTTTGCCGCACATTGTAGTGCCACCGCAATGGGCGTATTATAACCGACAATAGAAGTCAACTACTGAGCTAATGCTATGATTCGTATAACAGATACCGCACAGGAACACTTTGCCAAACTGCTGGCAAATCAAGAAGAAGGCACCCAAATCCGCGTATTCGTGATCAACCCGGGTACGCCTACGGCCGAATGCGGTGTCTCTTATTGCCCGCCGGATGCCGTGGAAGCGACAGACACCGAGCTGAAATTCGAAAAGCTGTCCGCCTATATTGACGAGCTGAGCAAGCCTTATCTGGACGACGCCGAAATCGACTTCGTCACCGACCAGTTGGGTTCGCAGCTGACGCTGAAAGCGCCAAACGCCAAAATGCGCAAGGTCGACGACAACGCCCCGCTGATGGAACGCGTTGAATACGTGCTGCAATCGCAGATCAACCCACAGCTGGCAGGCCACGGCGGCCGCGTAACGCTGATGGAAATCACCGACGACAGTTTGGCGATCCTGCAGTTCGGCGGCGGCTGTAACGGCTGTTCAATGGTCGACGTAACACTGAAGGAAGGGATCGAGAAAGAGTTGTTGCAGAAGTTCCCTGAGCTGAAAGGCGTGCGCGATCTGACCGAGCATCAGCGCGGCGAGCACTCTTACTACTGATACCCTTCTTACTTGAAGTTGCAGCGTTGTTGGCTGCATGCGTGCCCCCCCAGTCACTTACCTGAGTAAGCTCCTGGGGATGCAAGCACTCGCCGCCGAGCTGCAACTCCAATTAATTTGGGTATCTATCATAAGAATGAAAGCCAAGGTTCCTATTTCTCGTCTTTAGTACAAGAATTCTTCTCTGTCACCCTACCGACACCTTGCGCCGCCGCTTGTCCAAATCCTTCAGCAGCCGGTTAACTTGCTGATCGGCAAACATCTCCTCAAGCGTTTTGTTCAGTTTACGCCGCCAGTTTGGGTACTGATCGCTGGTGCCGGGAATATTGACCGGTTCTGCCATGTCCAGCCAGTCTTCCGGCTGCAGGCCCAGCAGTGCGCTGGCGCTGTCGGCAACATAGCGCTGTAAGCCACGGTTCAGCAGCGGGCTCATGTTCAGCAACGCCGCCTTCTTGCCCACCTTCTGCGGCACACAGCCATAATGATGCAATCCGTCCAGCAACCCCTGCTTGGCGCGTTCACGATCGGCAAACAATGCTTTCAGGATCTCCGCATCCGGATACAGCCCCAGCTGGTTGCCCAGCTGCAGATCGCCGCTCTGCCAATAACCGCGCAGCGTCGGCAGGTCATGCGTGGTGATGGTCGCCATCGCCTGCACCGGGTAGGCCTGCGGCGCACGGAAGTGGTTCTCGCCGTCACGCTCGAAATACAGCACCTTATAAGAATAGACGCCGCTGTCACGCAGCTTGGCGACAATCTCGACCGGCACGGTACCGAGGTCTTCGCCAATCACCATACAGCGGTGACGCTGGCTCTCCAGCGCCAACACCGCCAACAGGTCATCCACCGGGTATTTCACGTAAGCGCCATGGTCGGCGGTTTCGCCGTAGGGGATCCACCACAGGCGCAGCAGCGCCATTACGTGGTCAATGCGCAGCGCACCGCAACTGGTCATATTGGCGCGCAACAGGTCGATAAACGGCTGGTAACCCCGCGCCGCCATCACGTGCGGATCCATCGGCGGCAGCCCCCAGTTTTGTCCCAGCGGGCCCAGAATGTCCGGCGGCGCGCCAACCGACGCTTTCAGGCAATAAAGATCCGGCTCGCACCAGGTTTCCGAACCGCCTTCCGCCACGCCCACCGCCAAATCACGGTACAGGCCAATCGGCATTTGCTGTTGTTGGCTCAGGCGGAAACAGTCGGCAAACTGGCTGGCGGCCAACCACTGCAACCACAGATAGAAGGTCACCGAATCCTGCTGTTGCCGGCAAAACTGCTTCACTGCGGCGCTGTCGCCCTGCCGATATTGCTCAGGCCAGGCCGGCCAACCCCACAGGCTGCCGTCAGCGGCGGCAAGATGAGCATGCAATGCGTCAAATGCCGCCTGCTGATACAGACTGGCGCCACCGTCGACAACGAACTGCTCGAACGCCTGACGCTGTTCGTCACCGGCTTTACGCCCCTGGAACAACGGGAACGCCAGCTTCAGCGCCGCCAGCTTGAGCTGCGTCACCGTGCTGTAATCCACCTGTTCGCTGCTGCGCGCTTTGGTCAGCTGTTTTTGCGTGGCCGGTTTCAGCCACCATTTTTGCGCCGCATCGCTACGCTGGAACTCTTCCACCGCGTTCACATCGATATACACCACGTTCAGCCAGCGTCGCGATGACGGGCTGTACGGGCTGGCGCTTTCCGGGTTCGCCGGATACAGCGCGTGGATCGGGTTCAGCCCGACAAAAGCGCCTCCCCGTTCTCCAACCTGCTCCACCATCTGCCGCAGATCGCCAAAATCGCCGATACCCCAGTTACGATCGGAGCGCAGGGTGTAAAGCTGGACGCAAGCGCCCCACAGCTTTTGTCCGGTCAGCAGCGCGTCCGGCTCAAAGCAGCGTTTCGGCGCAACAATCAACCGGCACTGCCACTGCCGTTCGTCCTGGGTCAGCGTCAGTTGGTGATAACCCGCCGGCAACTCGCCCGGCAGGGTAAGGGTTTTACGCGCGCTGGCGCGCCCCTGTTGCCGGCCACCGTCTTCACGCAGCAGAGTCCAGAGATACTCGCCGCTGCCCGCAAGCGGCAACGCCACCGGCGCGCCCTGATAGAACACCTTGACCTCCGGCAGCGGCGTCACCGCAGCCTCCAGCGGTGCGGCACTCCGCCCCATGGCCTCCAGCAGCTTGCGCTTGGTCTCCTCCGCGATCGCCTGCTGTTTCCCATGAGCGTTAATATAATCAGCGGCAATACCCGCCTGAGCGGCCGCCTGATCGATGCGCTTGCGATCCATTCGCTCTCCTTAACGCTTGGCTTGCCAGATACGCTGTTGGTAGTCGCGGATCGAACGATCCGAACTGAACATACCGACCCGCGCGGTGTTAAGAATAGTGCGGCGTGTCCATTCGTCCTGGTCACGATACAGCTCATCTACCTGCCGTTGAGCCTGGCAGTACGAAGCGAAGTCGGCCAGCACCAGATAAGGGTCACCGCCTTCCAGCAAGCTGTGCAGCATCATGTCGAAGGCGTGCTTGTCGCCATGGCTGAATGCGCCGCTCGCCAACTCGTCGAGGATCGCCTTCAGGTGTTTGTCCTTCTTGCGGTAGCTGAGCGGGTCGTAGCCTTTGGCCAGCAGCGCCTTCACCTGATCGACGGTATTACCGAAGATAAAGATGTTGTCTTCGCCCACCTGCTCAGCGATCTCCACATTGGCCCCGTCCAGCGTACCGACGGTCAGCGCGCCGTTCAGCGCCAGCTTCATGTTGCCGGTGCCGGACGCTTCTTTGCCGGCGGTAGAGATCTGCTCGGAGATATCCGCCGCCGGGATCATCAATTCAGCGACGGAAACGCGGTAATCAGGAATAAACGCCACTTTCAGCCGATCCTTCACCCGCGGATCGTTGTTGATCATCGCAGCTGCCTGATTGATCGCATAAATGATGTTCTTCGCCAGATAGTAGCCCGGTGCCGCTTTGGCCCCGAACAGGAACACCCGAGGCACGATGTCCAGATTCGGGTTGTCGCGCAGTTGGCGATATAGCGACAGAATGTGCAACAGGTTCAAATGCTGGCGTTTGTATTCGTGCAGGCGCTTGATCTGCACATCGAAAATGGCGTCCGGGTTCAGCGTCAGCCCCATTACGCCGTGCACATAGTTTGCCAAGGCGACTTTGTTATCGCGTTTGATTTGCCGATAACGTTGGCGGAACGCCGCGTCATCGGCATATTTTTCCAGCCCTTTCAGCGCGTCGAGATCGTTGGCCCACTCGACCTTCAGCGTCTCGTCAATCAGCCCCGACAGCGCCGGGTTACACTGTTTCAGCCAGCGGCGCGGCGTGATGCCGTTGGTGACGTTGTGGAATTTGTTCGGCCACAGCTGGTGATATTCCGGGAACAGGTCTTTCACCACCAGGTCGGAGTGCAGCTGCGCTACGCCGTTGACCGCAAAACCGCTGACCACGCATAGATTGGCCATGCGCACCTGTTTGTCATGGTGTACCGCCAGCTTGGCCCACACCGCCTTGTCACCCGGCCAGTGTTTATCCACCAGATTTTTGAAGTTGGCGTTGATCTGCTTGATGATGGAGAAATGACGCGGCAGCAGGCTGCGCACCAGCTTCTCATCCCAACACTCCAGCGCCTCAGGCATCAGGGTGTGGTTGGTGTAGGCAAAGGTGTTGCTGGTGATCGCCCAGGCGGCATCCCATTCCAACTGATGCTCATCCAGCAGAATGCGCAGCATTTCCGGGATGGCGATGGTGGGGTGAGTGTCGTTGAGTTGAATCACTTCATACTTAGGCAGGTCTTCAATCTTGCGGCCGGCCTGATGGTGTTTGCGCAGGATATCCGCCACCGAACAGGCGCACTGGAAATATTGCTGCATCAGGCGCAGACGCTTGCCCGCCTGATGGTTGTCGTTCGGGTACAGTACCTTGGTCAGCTTGGCGGCTTCTACTCCCTGCTTCTCCGCCTGCAGGAATTTGCCGTCGTTGAAATCCCCCAGATCGAACGGGTGCTGATGGGTCGCCTGCCACAGGCGCAGCGGTTGGGTTACGCCATTACGGAAGCCCAGCACCGGCAGATCCCAGGCTTCGCCACGCAGGGTAAACGCCGGGCGCCACAGTTCGCGGCCACCGGGCAGCTTTTCCAGTTTTCCGCCGATACCCACATCCACCGACAGCGCGGCATTGTGCTGGAACCACGGGTAGCTTTCGCGCTGCCAGTTATCCGGCGCTTCTTGCTGCTGACCTTCGCTGAACGACTGGCGGAACAGCCCGTATTGGTAGTTGAGGCCATAACCGGTGGCCGGTTGTTCCACCGTCGCCATCGAATCCAGGAAACAGGCCGCCAGACGCCCCAGCCCGCCGTTGCCCAGTGCCGGATCGGTTTCCTGCTCCAGCAGATCCGCCAGCTTGATATCCTGCTCCGCCAACGCCTGTTCGACGGTGTCGTACCAGCCCAGGTTAATCAGGTTATTCGCCGTCAGGCGGCCAATCAGAAACTCCATCGAAATATAGTTCACATGGCGCAGCGGCTTGGTGCTTTTGCGCGGCGCAGGCTGCGCAGCAAGCTGCTCGGCCAGCGCACGGCTTACCGCCTCCCACCATTGGTGCTGGGTCATCTGTTGTGCAGAACTGAGGCCAAACCGTTGCCACTGACGGGTCAGTGCCGCCAGAAAAGCATCCTTTTTAAGCATAGGCTGTGACATAAGGGAAACTCTCTATCCAGTAAGTGGGTCAAATTACCGTTATCGTGCCGGGGAGAAAGATTGAAGGCATCATCCCGCCCGGGGATTAGCTGGGGAGGAGGATTGGGGCGTAGCTAAAATTGTGATCTCAGGCACTTTTTGACTCCCTTGCATGATGCAAAAAAGCCCGCCGACGAACGCGACGAGCACTGAGAATAAGCAGAAAATCCCCGCCATGAAATTAGCATAGTTAATGCAGCTGATGAAGTTTTGTACATGCATCGACATGCTTTCCCTCAACGGCCTTGCCCGACCGCCTCACAACACCGCAATTGCGCAATGATTTGCCTGCAAACGTAAAAAAGTGTGATCAATAGCAATTTAACTCCAAGCCGAAGATGAACCTTGTTGCAATACGTTTAACGTTGTCAGAAGTTAGGAGGGTGATTAATTACGAGCCATAAAATAATTAGTTTTACTCCGATCCCGGCAGGAGTCGCGATGAAATGAACCCCTTCGGGCAGGCCAACGGCTACGGGAGCCGCGATTTTCACTCTGGAATACTATGCTGATCCCATCAAAACTGAGCCGTCCGGTACGGCTGCAAAATACCGTGATCCGCGATCGCCTGCTGGCCAAATTAGCCGGCACGGCAAACTATCGCCTGACATTGGTTAATTGCCCTGCGGGATACGGAAAAACGACGCTGGTCGCACAATGGGCAGCCGGCAAATCAGATTTGGGCTGGTACTCGCTGGATGAAAGCGACAACCAACCCGAGCGCTTTGCCAGCTACCTGATCGCCGCCTTGCAACATGCCAGCGGCGGCCACTGCGTGAAGAGCGAAGCGTTGAGCCAAAAACATCAGTACGCCAGCCTGTCGGCGCTGTTCGCCCAGTTGTTCATTGAGCTGTCCGACTGGCATCAGCCGCTGTACCTGGTGATTGACGATTACCACCTGATCACCAATGACGTCATCCATGAGGCCATGCGCTTCTTCCTGCGCCACCAGCCGGAAAACCTGACGCTGATCCTGCTGTCCCGTACCCTGCCGCCGCTGGGCATCGCCAACCTGCGCGTGCGCGATCAACTGCTGGAGATGGGCACGCAGCAACTGGCGTTTACCCATCAGGAAGCCAAACAATTCTTCGATTGCCGCCTGGCCGCGCCGATGGAACAGCATGACAGCAGCCGCCTGTGCGATGAAGTCGAAGGTTGGGCCACCGCGTTGCAGCTGATTGCGCTGTCTGCCCGGCAGTCCACCTCGTCTGCACAGCAATCCGCCAAACGCCTGGCCGGTCTGAACGCCAGCCACCTGTCCGATTATCTGGTGGATGAAGTGCTGGATCACGTCGATGCCGGGGCGCGCGCCTTCCTGTTGCGCTGCTCGGTGCTGCGCTCAATGAACGATGCGCTGATCGTGCGCCTGACCGGCGAAGATAACGGCCAGCAACGGCTGGAAGAGCTGGAGCGCCAGGGGCTGTTTATCCACCGCATGGACGACACCGGCGAGTGGTTCTGCTTCCATCCGCTGTTCGCCACTTTCCTGCGCCAACGCTGCCAATGGGAGCTGGCGCTGGAGCTGCCGGGGCTGCACCGCGCCGCCGCCGAAGGCTGGCTGGCATTGGGTTACCCGGCGGAGGCGATTCACCACGCGCTGGCGGCCAGCGACGTCAGCATGCTGCGCGATATCCTGCTGCAACACGCCTGGTCGCTGTTCCATCACAGCGAGCTGGCTCTGCTGGAAGAGTGCCTGAATGCACTGCCGTATGAACGGTTGATCCAAAATCCCAAGCTGGCGCTGTTGCAGGCCTGGCTGGCGCAGAGCCAACACCGCTACATCGAAGTGAACACCCTGTTGGAACGCGCCGAACAGGCGATGCGCGATCAAAAAATCGACGTCGATCGGACCCTGCATGCCGAATTCGACGCCCTGCGCGCACAGGTGGCGATCAACGCCGGCAAGCCGGAAGAGGCCGAACGCCTGGCTACCGAGGCGCTGAAGTTTCTGCCGCTTTCCAGTTATTACAGCCGCATCGTCGCCACCTCGGTAACCGGCGAAGTGCATCACTGCAAGGGCGAGCTGGCCCGTGCGTTGCCGATGATGCAGCAAACCGAGCAGATGGCGCGACGCCATCAAGCCTATCACTACGCGTTGTGGGCGCTGTTGCAACAGAGCGAAATTCTGATTGCCCAGGGTTTCCTGCAGGCCGCCTATGAGACGCAGGACAAGGCTTTTGAACTGGTGCGTGAACAGCATCTGGAACAGTTGCCGATGCATGAGTTCCTGCTGCGTATCCGTTCGCAGATCCTGTGGTCCTGGTCACGGCTGGACGAAGCGGAAGACGCGGCGCGTCAGGGTCTGAAAATTCTGGCCAACTTCCAGCCTCAGCAGCAGCTGCAATGCATCGCCATGCTGGCCAAATGCTCGCTGGCGCGCGGCGATCTGGATAACGCCCATGCGCACCTGCAGCGTTGCGAAGCGCTGCTGCACGGCACTCAATACCATCGCGACTGGCTGACCAACGCCGACAAACCGCGGGTGATCCACTGGCAGATGACCGGCGACACCGCCGCTGCGGCCCAATGGCTGCGCCAAACCGAAAAACCCGGCATGGCGGATAACCACTTTATGCAGGGCCAGTGGCGTAATATCGCCCGGGTGCAAATCATGCTCGGCCAGTACGAAGAAGCCGAAGTGGTGCTGGATGAACTGAACGAAAACGCCCGCCGCCTGCGGCTGGTGAGCGATCTGAACCGCAACCTGCTGCTCAGTAACCAACTTTACTGGCAGATGGAACGTAAAGGCGATGCGCAAAGGGTGCTGATGGAGGCGCTGTCACTGGCCAGCCGCACCGGATTTATCAGCCACTTTGTCATCGAGGGCGAAGTGATGGCGCAGCAGCTGCGTCAGCTGATTCAGCTCAATACGCTACCGGAGCTGGAGCACCATCGGGCTCAACGCATTCTGCGCGACATCAACCAGCATCATCGGCATAAATTCGCGCATTTTGACGAGAACTTCGTCGATAAGCTGCTAACGCACCCGCAGGTGCCGGAACTGATCCGTACCAGCCCGCTGACGCAGCGCGAATGGCAGGTACTGGGGCTGATTTATTCCGGTTACAGCAACGACCAGATCGCCGGCGAGCTGGACGTGGCGGCCACCACCATCAAAACCCATATCCGCAACCTGTATCAGAAGCTGGGCGTGGCCCACCGCCAGGAAGCGGTGCAGCAGGCGCAGCAACTGCTGAAGATGATGGGTTACGGCGCCTAAAAACCACAGCGTTGCTCTGGTCTTAATTGCCGCAGAGTTGGTTACAATGGCGGCATATTCTCATTACAAGGCAGTCAGAAGTCATGGAACAGTTTGAAGCGATCAACGTTGAACAGGCCTACGCGCGTTGGAAAGAAGACAGCGCCGCTCTGGTCGACATCCGCGATCCGCAGAGTTTTGAAGCCGGGCACACGCCGGGCGCGTTTCACCTCACCAACGCCAGCCTGCAAACATTCATGCAGCACAACGACTTTGACCGGCCGGTGATGGTGATGTGCTACCACGGCAACAGCAGCCGCAGCGCGGCGCAATACCTGCTGAATCAGGGGTTTGATGCGGTATACAGCATTGATGGCGGCTTTGAAGCCTGGGCACGTCAGTACCCGCAGGACGTTGAAACTTCAGCGTAAAAAATCAGGGCGCATCCTGCGCCCTCTTCCTTTGCTACTCCACCGCCACCATCGGCCGTTTGACAAACAGGCCGTAGCTGAACGCCCCCAGCATCAGCAAACCCGCCCCCAACAAGAACACGTTGGTGAACTGCCCGGTCAGGTCGAGGATCACCCCGGTGACAATCGGCGCCATCGCCGCACCGAGGAAACCGCCAAAGTTCTGAATCGCCCCCAACGAAGCCACCTGCTGTTTCGGTGCGATATCCGTCGCCAGCGTCCAGATCACGCCGGAAGGCAGTTGCGAGAAGAAATACCCCAGCGACAGCAATAAAATGCACAGCGGCGTACTGTCGACAAAGGCGATCGGCGCCACGCAGCAGGCTGCCAGCGCAGCACCGCAAACGATCGGGATCTTGCGTGCGGTGATCGCTTTCACCCCACGGCGGATCAAACGATCGGAAATCGCCCCGCCGCACAATACCCCCAGAATGCCGGCAAAGAACGGGATCGACGCGATCCAACCGGTCTGTTTCAGACTAAAGCCCAGCGAATTCTCCAGATAGCTCGGCAGCCAGGTCAGGTAAACCCAGATGGTGAACATGATGGAAAAGTTGCCCAAAATCATGAACCAGGTCGTTTTATGGCGGAACAGCGAACCCCAGCTCCCACCCTGCTGCTGGCTGACGGCTTTTGCCGCCGCACGTTTTTCGGCGTGGATCATCGCCTCTTCCCGCGCCGTCGGATCACGGTAAAACTTCAGCCAGGCCAGCATCAGCGGAATGCCCGCCAGACCAATGGCGATAAACATGCCGCGCCAGCCGAGCGTCAGCAACAGCACGGTGAGGATCGGCGGAGCGATGGCGTTGGCAATCTGCGAACCGGTGTTGATGATCGAAGTAGGCAGACCACGCTCTTTCTCCGAGAACCAGCGATGGGTGATCTTGATCCCCGACGTGAAAAACGGGGATTCCGATACGCCCAGCAGCATCCGTAGGCCATAGAACATCGAGTAGCTGTTGACGAACGCCGCCATCACGGTAAATGCCGACCACAATCCCAGCGCCCAGGAGAACATTTTCTTCGGCCCCAGTTTGTCCACCAGCCAGCCGGCGGGCAGGTTGGCGAGCGCGTAAGGCCACAAAAACGCCGACAGCAGCAGGCCCATTTCGGTCGAGGAAAAACCAAACTCCCGGGCAATAGTGGTATTGGCGATGCTCAGGTTGGCCCGATCGAGATAGTTCACCACCGCGGCAATCAACAGGATCAGGATAATGCCCCAACGCAAACGGGAGATCGGCGCCGCCGGTACGGCGGCCGATGAATGCAGCGCAGAAGTCGCCTCTTTCATGATTGCGGCTCCGTAAACAGGCTGAGGTGAATTTTAATCACGGCTTTGCGGATAAAAGACTCACCGTGGGTTTGGCAGCAAGGGCGATGCAGATCGTGCGGGAAAAATACCGCAAAGGTACCGGGCAACAGCGAAACCGCCATTTCATTTTGCACCTGTTGGTAAAACACGATGTCGTGGTGGCGCCGCTCTTCCGCCACAGGTTCATCGCCCCGGCGGCGCGCCACGCCGATAGTTTCTTCCCCCTGCAACAGGTACTGCACGTCAACGTAGTCAAAGTGCGACTCAGGGCGCATTTGCTGCGCCGGCACGGTGCTCATCTCCTGCAGCAGGCAAAACATCTTGCCGGGAATAATGTCGATTTTACCGGGTTGCAGCTTGGCAAAATCAGTGCGTTCGATAAACGCGATGGCCTGGTGAATCATCGGATGAAACGCGTGTTTTTCCCGCGCCCAGTCCTGCAGATCGCAAAGCATCATGATGGTGTTCCCCTTGTAGTGATAGTTTTAGCGGGTGTGGTAGGTACAGTGGTGTTGTTGAACGGCGGGAGGATGTCGCCATCTTCCCGCACAGCCTTAACCGGCAATTTTTTGCTGGTAGAACCCGGTACCGCTGCGGATTTGATCCAGCAGCACGCTCAGCCCCCAGAATTTCTCCAGCACGTCGTCCTGGTTTACCCGGCACAGCTCGCTGTCGAAAGTGCCCAATCGCTGGTGATAGATCTTGGCGTTTTTCGGATAACCCAGCGTCTCCGTGACCGCCGCCAACGACAGGAAGGTCGCCAGTTCCTGCGCCAGCTCAGGCCGCTGCGCGCCGTGGTGATACAGCCAGTGGTACAGCTCCGGGTGGAAATTGGTGAATACCCCGCTGAACCCTTTGGATCCGGCCTGCATCGCCGGCCAGGCGATAGCGGCGTTGGCATTGATGATATTCAGCGGCGTCCCTGCGGTTAATGCCACCCGACGCGTCACGGTCGGCAGACAGCAACTGACGTCTTTCAGCACGACAAAGCGGCCGCTGTCGGCGCAATAGCTCAGTTCTTCATCGCTCAGCAAACGGCGGTAAGGCGCCGGACATTCGTACAGGCCAAGCGGCATGCTAACCGGCAACGCCGCCAGCAGGCTGTCCAGCGTGGCGAAAAATGCCGCGCTGCCCTGGCGTTGCGGGTCAAGATGGTTGGTCACCAGCACCAGCGCGTCGATGCCGGTTTGCGCCATCGCCTGCAGCTCTTCAATTTGCTGCTCCAGCGCGTCGCTGATATGGCCGGAAGCGATAACCGGCACCCGGCCGTCCACCCGCTGCACTACAAAACGCGCCAGCTCAACCCGTTCCGCCAGGCTGAGGAACTGCATCTCGCTGGACTGACAGACGGCGAACAACGCATCGACGCCGCGCTGCAAATACCAGTCGATCAGGCGTGCCAGGCCAGGATAGTCAATCTCGTTGCGAGCGGTAAACGGCGTTAGCATTACCGGCACAATGCCCTCGATGTTCTTCATTTTTGCTCCTCATACCGCGCTGACGCGGCAGACAATGGTGTTGTTTGATTAGGGATCAGCGCTGGCTCAGACGAGCCACCACCTGTTGATGTTGCGGCATGTTGGACGCCCCTTCTCTTTCCACCGCCAGTGACGCAAAGGCGGCGGCATAGGTTGCCGCCTGGGCAATCGTTTGCCCGGTGGCGATAGCCGCAGCGAAGGCGCCGTTGAACGCATCTCCCGCGCCGGTGGTATCGACGCTCAACGCCGGGAACGCGGGAATGTGCTGGAACTGCGAACCTTCGAGGATCATCGCTCCACGCGCGCCCATGGTGATGATGACCCGTCGGGCGCCCAGCCCGGCGATACGCTGCGCCGCCTCTTTGGCGCTGTTCAGATCCGTGACCTCCACGCCGGACAGCAGCGAGGCCTCGGTTTCATTCGGGGTGATCACATCGACATATTCCAGGCATTGCAGCGCGTCGGCGGAGTAAGGCGCAGGATTGAGGATCACCCGGATCCCCAACGCATTAGCCAGCTTCATCGCGTTCAACGTGGCGTTAAAGTTATTCTCCAGCTGCACCAGCAGAACCTCTGCGCCGGCCAGTTCCGGGGCAATTGCAGCCACTTCTTCGTCGGTGATGGTTTTATTCGCGCCGGAATAAATGGCGATCATGTTCTCGCCGTCCTGCTGCGAAACATAAATGATGGCATTGCCGGTCGGCTCGGTTTCCGACTGGTATAAAGTGAACGAGTGGATTTCCGACGCAGAGAGGTGGTCGAAAGCGAACTGACTGAACTGATCTTTGCCGACTTTGGACACGAAATGCACCAGAGCGCCGGCCCGGCTGGCGGCCATCGCCTGATTGGCCCCCTTGCCGCCGGGGCCGAGCGTACTGCCGAGCGCCAGCAGCGATTCGCCGCCTTTGGGAAAGCGCGCCACCCTGGCGACGATATCGACATTGAATGACCCCAGAATACAGACCTTGCCTCGCATGTTTTTTCCTCTCTCCGGCTCCTGCGCCTTTCTTTTCTGGCTTTCCAGGCGCCTTAACAGCACTTCGAACGTGCCGTCGGTTTCGGTAATTAATTTGGCCTGCAGGCTGCGGCGGATGACGATCGCGCCGCCGTGGCAGCGCTGCACTAACCCCAGTTGCGCCAGCACGTTTAAATCGCTGCGGATGGTTTCTTTGGTCACTGCAAAAGACGTGGCCAGGTACGCCACGCTAACGCGTTCATATTTATCCAGATAATCCAGGATGTTATTGCGTCGTTCTTCGAGAAACATAGTCACCTCAGCACCTGTTTTTGAGAGTAAGGGACCCCCAATGGTTAAAAAGTGACTGTGATCATATGTTGCAGGGCTAAACGGAAGTAAACAAAAATCGCTGCAATATTCGCCGGCCCATGGCGGGCAAACAGCGGGATTGATGAGCCGCCACAGGGCCGTTAGTGGGTGTTTTTACTGGTTTTTCGCAGATCCCTTGCCTGCGTTCAAGATTTCAACGGTATAATCAGCCGTCAACGCCGTCGGCGGCAAACCGACGGTCCAACTTATCTTTACCCTATGAATTTCAAGCTGCGGCCAGGCGGCAAGGGTGTAAATCCCCTGGAGCTTACTCAGGTAAGTGACTGGGGTGACAAATCTGCCGGGAGCAGATTTGAACGCTGCTTGCAGCGGCCCCCTCAGTTACGTGGCCCATAAACGGGCCACGTAACTGAATGCAGCCAACAACGCCGTGGCTTGAAAGGCGACGGGTATATGAAACGGAATATCTATGGTTCGAGTAATCGCCGTATCCAACCCCCGCCTGGCTCAAGCCTTTGTCGACTACATGGCGACACAGGGCATTGAACTTAGCGTGCACAATACCGGCGAGGCAGCGGAAATCTGGCTGGCTGACGACAGCCATCTGGAGCAGGTACAGCACGAGTTGCAGCAGTTCCTGGTCGATCCGCTCAACCGCCGCTATCAGGCCGCCAGTTGGGAAACCGGCAACACCGCCGCCGATCTGCACTACCCAGGCTACTCCTATCTGCAAACCCTGCGCAGCAAGGCCGGGCCGCTGACGCTGGGCGTGATGGTGCTGTGCATTGCGGTGTACATCCTGATGCAGGCGATGGGCGATGACACCGTGATGTACTGGCTCTCCTGGCCGCAAGACAGCAGCCAATACCCGCAGCTGTGGCGCTGGGTCAGCCACGCGTTTTTGCATTTTTCGCTGCTGCACATCACCTTTAACCTGCTGTGGTGGTGGTATCTCGGCGGCCCGCTGGAAAAACGCCTCGGCACCGGTAAGCTGTTCGTGCTGGCGGTGGTATCGGCCTTCTTCAGCGGTTGGGCGCAGTCACTGTTCAGCGGCGCGTTGTTCGGCGGCCTGTCCGGCGTGGTCTATGCGCTGATGGGCTACAGCTGGCTCAGCGGCGAACGGGCACCGGAACGCGGCCTGATGCTGCCGCGCGGCCTGATGGTATTTTCAGTACTCTGGCTGGTGGCCGGGTATTTCGATATTTTAGGAATGTCGATCGCTAACGCGGCACACGTGGCCGGTTTAGTGTTAGGGTTATTGATGGCATTTTGGGACACGCGTCATCGCGCGCACAACGAACAATAACAGCCAGGTACAAGCCAGGCGTTTTAGGGGATTATCGTGAAGCAAACACAGCGTCATGACGCAATTATCGAGCTGGTGCGCCTGCAGGGCTATGTCAGTACGGAAGAACTGGTCGAACATTTTGACGTCAGCCCGCAAACGATTCGCCGTGATTTGAATGACCTTGCCGATCAGAACAAAATTCAGCGCCACCACGGCGGCGCTGCATTGCCTTCCAGCTCGGTCAACGCCGCCTATAACGATCGCAAAGTGATGTGGTCGGAAGAGAAAGCGCGTATCGCCCAACGCGTCGCCAGCCAGATCCCCGACGGCGCCACGTTGTTTATCGATATCGGTACCACGCCGGAAGCGGTCGCTCACGCGCTGATGAACCACAAAAACCTGCGCGTGGTGACCAATAACCTGAACGTCGCCACCCTGCTGACCGCCAAGGAAGATTTCCGCCTGATCCTGGCCGGCGGTGAAGTGCGCACCCGCGACGGCGGCATCATGGGCGAGGCCACGCTGGACTTTATCTCCCAGTTCCGGCTCGATTACGGCATTCTCGGCATCAGCGGCATCGACATGGATGGCTCGCTGCTCGAATTCGACTACCATGAAGTGCGCACCAAACGCGCAATTATCGAAAACTCGCGCTGCGTGATGCTGGTGACCGACCATTCCAAATTCGGCCGTAATGCGATGGTCAACCTCGGCAATATGAACCTGATCGACTACCTGTTTACCGACCAGTTACCGCCGCCGAGCGTGATGAAAATCATCGAACAGTACGACGTGCAGCTCGAGCTGTGCTGATCTCCGCCCTTCTCGTCTAACCCAAGGGGCGCAGCCTACCGCGCCGTCACCCCCGCCGTTTTTACCTGGGTTCAGCCTGCTGAGCCCGGCATTGCCTGCCGGAATATCCCTTTTCTTTGTATAACTACTATCACCAAACTGTTACCTCTATCACGCCTAAATGTTTTTGTTTGGTTAAGTCTTGGCTTGTTTGTTGGTTTTTGATTACAATCATGAGCGAAAACGAACATGAAAGAGCTATTTCGAACATCTGGAGGAAGTTGACGTGGAAACCAAAGACTTGATCGTTATCGGTGGCGGCATCAACGGTGCCGGCATCGCGGCGGATGCTGCCGGGCGCGGGCTGTCCGTACTGCTACTGGAAGCGCAAGACTTGGCCTGCGCTACGTCTTCCGCCAGTTCCAAACTGATCCACGGCGGCCTGCGCTACCTGGAACACTACGAATTCCGCCTGGTGAGCGAAGCGCTGGCCGAGCGTGAAGTGTTGCTGAAGCTGGCGCCGCACATCGCGTTCCCCATGCGTTTCCGCCTGCCGCACCAGCCGCATCTGCGCCCGGCCTGGATGATCCGCATCGGCCTGTTCCTGTACGATCACCTGGGCAAACGCACCAGCCTGCCGGGCAGCAAGAGTTTGCGATTTGGACCAGAATCGGTACTTAAGCCTGATCTGAAGCGCGGTTTCGAATATTCCGACTGCTGGGTGGATGATGCCCGCCTGGTGGTGCTGAACGCACAGGAAGTGGAAAAACGCGGCGGTGAAGTACGCACCCGCACCAAAGTGACCCGTGCATGGCGTGAAAACGGCCTGTGGATGGTGGAAGCGGTTGACGTCGACAGCGGTAAAACCTTTACCTGGCGCGCCAAGGGCCTGGTCAACGCCACCGGCCCTTGGGTGAAACACTTCTTCGACGACGGCCTGAAGCTGAAATCCCCGTACGGCATCCGCCTGATCAAAGGCAGCCATATCGTGGTGCCACGTGCTCACAACCAGCCGCAGTCCTATATTCTGCAAAACGAAGACCACCGCATCGTATTCGTGATCCCGTGGAATGACGAATTCTCGATCATCGGCACCACCGACGTGGAATACCACGGCGATCCGAAAGACGTGAAGATCGACGATAACGAGATCGACTACCTGCTGAAAGTGTACAACGACCACTTCAAGAAGCAGTTGGGCCGTGACGACATCGTCTGGACCTACTCCGGTGTGCGTCCGCTGTGCGATGACGAATCCGATTCGCCGCAGGCGGTGACCCGCGACTACACGCTGGACGTGCATGACGAGCAGGGCAAAGCGCCGCTGCTGTCGGTGTTCGGCGGTAAACTGACCACCTATCGCAAGCTGGCTGAACATGCGATGGAAAAACTGGCGCATTACTACCCTGGCTGCGGCCCGGCGTGGACCAAAAACGGTTCGCTGCCCGGCGGCGACATCGGTGGCGATCGCGACAGCTATGCCGCCAAACTGCGCCGCGAACACGGCTGGTTGCCGGAATCCCTGGCGCGCCGCTACGCCCGCACCTACGGCAGCCACAGCGAGCTGATCCTGGCGAATGCCAACGGCCTCAGCAGCCTGGGCGAAGAGTTTGGTCACGGCCTGTATGAAGCCGAACTGCGCTATCTGGTAGAGAAAGAGTGGGTGGTCGAGCTGGAAGACGCCATCTGGCGCCGCACCAAGCTGGGTATGTGGCTGGATGATGCGCAGCAGGCGCGGGTGAAAGCCTGGCTGGCGCAACACACGAAAACGAAAACGCTCTCTCTGGCTTCCTGAGCCATTGAATGTGAAAAGGGCCGGATATCCGGCCCTTTGGCATTACAGCTTGATCGGTTTGATGTGCCAGATTTCGTCCGCATACTCCTGAATGGTGCGGTCGGAAGAAAAATACCCCATGTTGGCGATATTCAAGATCGCCCGCCGCGTCCAGTCATCCTGATTGCGGTACACCTCATCCACCTTGTCCTGCGTATCCACATAGCTGCGGTAATCGGCCAGTAACTGGTAGTGATCGCCCAAATTCACCAGCGAATCAAACAGATTGCTGTAGCGCTTTGGCTCCTCCGGGCTGAATACGCCGGTGGCGATCTGGGTCAGCGCCTGATGCAGTTCGGGATCTTGCTCATAGTACAGATGCGGGTTGTAGCCGTTGCGGCGCAACTCTTCCACCTGCTCGGCGGTATTGCCGAAGATAAAGATGTTCTCTTCACCCACATGCTCCAGCATCTCTACGTTGGCGCCGTCCAACGTGCCGATGGTCAGCGCGCCGTTAAGGGCGAACTTCATGTTGCTGGTGCCCGACGCCTCGGTGCCCGCCAGCGAGATCTGCTCGGAAAGGTCCGCCGCCGGAATGATCAACTGCGCCAGACTGACGCTGTAGTTCGGAATAAATACGACCTTCAACTGGGTGTGCACGCGCGGATCGTTATTGATCACCTTCGCCACATCGTTGATCAGGCGAATGATCTGCTTAGCCGCATAATAGGCCGACGCCGCTTTGCCGGCGAAGATCACGACCCTCGGCACGCGCTCGGTCTCCGGATCCTGCAACAGGCGGTTATACAGCGTGATCACGTGCAGTACATTGAGCAGTTGCCGTTTGTACTCATGAATGCGTTTGATCTGCACATCGAACAACGCATCCGGGTTGACTACCACATTCAGGGTTTTGGCGATGTACTTCGCCAACCGCTCCTTGTTTTGCCGTTTGGCAGCCTGAACCGCCTGCAGAAAACTGGGGAAATCGATGTTGGCTTTGAGCTCGCTCAGTTGGCTAAGATCGGTGCGCCAGGTCTGGCCAATGCTGTCGTCAAGCACGGCGGAAAGCGGCCGGTTGGCCAACCCCAGCCAGCGGCGCGGCGTGACGCCGTTGGTTTTGTTGCAGAAACGATCGGGGAAAATGCGCGCAAAGTCGGCAAACAGCGATTGCACCATCAGCTCGGAATGCAGTGCGGAAACCCCATTGACCTTATGGCTGGCCACCACCGCCAGCCACGCCATGCGCACCCGGCGGCCATTGGTCTCGTCAATGATCGACACCCGCGCCAGCAGCTCGTTGTCGCCCGGCACCACTTCCTGCACGTGCTTGAGGAAGTGATCATTGATCTCGAAGATCAACTGCAAGTGACGCGGCAGGATCCGGCCGATCATGTCCAGCGGCCAGGTCTCCAGCGCTTCGCTCATCAGCGTGTGGTTGGTGTAGGAGAATACCTGCTCCACGACGGCCCAGGCGTCGAGCCAACTGAACTTGTGATCGTCGATCAGCCGATGCATCAGTTCGGGGATAGACAACACCGGGTGAGTGTCATTCAGGTGAATGGCAATCTTGTCCGCCAGATTGTCGAAGGTTTTATGCATCATCCAGTGGCGGTTGAGGATATCCTGCACCGTGGCCGACACCAGGAAATACTCCTGCCGCAACCGAAGCTCGCGCCCGGAATAGGTGGAGTCGTCCGGGTACAATACGCGCGATACGTTCTCCGAGTGGTTTTTATCCTCAACCGCCGCGAAATAATCACCCTGATTGAATTTACCGAGGTTGATTTCGTTACTGGCCTGGGCGCTCCACAGCCGCAGCGTGTTGGTGGCGTCGGTATCAAAACCGGGGATCACCTGATCGTAAGCGATGGCCAACACCTCTTCGGTTTCCAGCCACCGCGTCTTGGCGCCTTCCTGCTGAATTCGCCCGCCGAAGCGCACCTTATATCGGGTGTTGTGGCGCGGGAACTCCCACGGATTGCCGTATTCCAGCCAGTAGTCCGGTGACTCCATCTGCTGGCCGTTAACGATGTTCTGCTTGAACATGCCGTATTCGTAGCGGATGCCGTAGCCGCGCCCCGGCAGCGCCAGCGTCGCCAGCGAATCGAGGAAACAGGCCGCCAGCCGCCCCAGACCACCGTTGCCCAGCCCCGGATCGTTCTCTTCCTCCAGCAATTCACCGAGACTCAGCCCCATTTCATTCAACGCGTCATCGATATCCTGGTATATCCCCATCGACAGCAGCGCGTTGGAGAGCGTGCGTCCGAGCAGAAACTCCATCGACAGGTAATAGACCTGCCGCACGTCCTGGGAAAGCTGGGCGCGGTTGGAACGCAGCCAGCGTTCCACCATGCGGTCGCGCACCGCAAACAGCACGGCGTTCAGCCAGTCATGCTGGTTGGCGATAGCCGGATCCTTGCCGACAATAAACATCAACTTATAGGCGATGGAATGTTTCAGCGCTTCAACACTGACCGTGGGTGAGGTGTAACTAATCGGTGAAGTCATAGTGATCCCAAGTGAGTTGTTACAACAAGCGTTGATATACCCAAAATAATTGGCGCTGCATCAAGGCGGCAAGGGAACTTATCCCGAATCACTTACTTCAGTAAGTGATTCGGGTAAGTGAGTGCAGCCAACACAGAGGCAGCGTCAAGTATGACGGGAATAAAGTGACAGATAAGCCTTTGCCGCTATCTGCCAGCCAAAATCCACGCTCATGGCGTGGCGCTGTACGTGACGCCAATGCTTCGGCCTGCTCCACAGCACCATGGCACGCCGGATGGCGTTGCCCAGTGCGCCGGCATCACAATCATCGAACACAAATCCGCTGGCGGTGCCGTCGGCCAGATTCTCCAGCGCGCAGTCCACCACCGTATCCGCCAGCCCGCCGGTGCGGCGCACCAGGGGCAGCGTGCCGTATTTCAAGCCGTAGAGTTGGGTCAGTCCGCAGGGTTCGAAGCGGCTCGGCACCATGATCACATCGGCGCCGCCGATAATCCGGTGCGAGAACGCCTCGTGATAACCAATCTGTACGCCGACCTGTTCCGGATAGTCGGCGGCAGCGGCCAGAAACGCCTGCTGCAACACCGCATCGCCGGCCCCTAACAGCGCCAGTTGGCCGCCCTGCTCCAGCAGCGCCGGCAACGCTTCCAACACCAGATCCAGACCTTTCTGGTTGGTCAGGCGGCTCACCACCGCAAACACCGGCAGCGACTCGTCCACCTTCAGGCCCATCGCTTTTTGCAGGTGCAGCTTGTTCTTGGTCTTGTTCTTCAGATCGTCAGCATCGTAGCGGGCGGTCAAGCGCGGATCGTGGGACGGATCCCAAATATTGTCGTCCACGCCGTTAAGAATACCGCTCAGCCGCCCCTGCCGCTGACGTTCCTGCAACAACCCTTCCATGCCGCAACCGAACTCCGGCCGGGTGATTTCCCGCGCGTAGGTCGGGCTGACGGCGGTGATATGGTCGGCGTAATACAGCCCGGCTTTCAGGAACGACATCTGGCCGTAAAACTCCAGGCCGTAAACGTTGTAAAACGAAGGCGGAAGCCACAGTTCAGCCACGTGATGGGCGGAGAACAGTCCCTGATAGGCCAGATTGTGCACGGTGAAAATCGAACGCGCCGGGTGGCCGTTGGCCGCCAGATAGGCACAGGCCAGGCCGGCGTGCCAGTCATGGGCGTGCACCACCTGCGGCCGCCAGTAGCGGTCCAACCCCTTGGCCAACTCACAGGCGATCCAGCCCAACAGGGCAAAACGCCGATGGTTGTCGGAATAGGCATTCATCGACTGGTCGTGATAGGGGCTGCCCGGCCGGTCATACAGCCAGGGGGCGTCAATCAGGTAGATGCCCACGCCATGATAGGTACCGTAGCGCAGGCCGACCCGGCCGGCGAACGAATCGATTTCCGCCACCAGAACGGAGTCCGGTATACCATTACGCACGTCAGGAAAAGCGGGCAAGAGCACCCGAACGTCGCCGCCCTCGGCAATTTGAGCCGCCGGTAATGCGCCAACCACGTCTGCGAGCCCCCCGGTTTTCAACAGAGGGAACATTTCAGAACATACGTGTAAAACCTGCATTATCACTCCTGAAGTCGGCAAAGAAGCAGGCTTGCCGCTGTTGTAAATTCCGCGTTTTGCAAGCCATCAGTCTATTCACAAGGCGGCGGTATCATCGTTCCACCGACAACCTTAACTCACAACTTTGACAGCATTTCGCGCGTCACCAGCACAATGCCGCCTTCCGAGCGATAAAAGCGTTTGCTGTCCTCATCGGCGTTTTCGCCAATCACCATGCCCTCGGGAATGTGGCAGGCGCGGTCAATGATGCAGCGCCGCAGACGGCAAGAGCGACCGACGTTTACGTCCGGCAGCAATACGGTAGAGTCGATGGTACAAAACGAGTTCACCCGCACCCGCGGGAACAGCACCGAATGCACCACCACCGAACCTGAGACGATACAGCCGCCGGACACCAGCGAATTCATGGTCATGCCGTGGCTGCCGGATCGGTCCTGCACGAACTTGGCCGGCGGCAGCGGCTCCATATGGGTGCGGATCGGCCAGGCGCGGTCATACATGTCCAGTTCCGGCGTCACCGAGGCCAGATCGAGGTTGGCGCGCCAGTAGGCTTCCAGCGTGCCTACATCGCGCCAGTACGGCGGCAGATCGGTATTGGAGGTGACACAAGACAGCGTGAACGGGTGCGCCCACGCCGCTTTCTGAGCGGTGATTTTCGGGATCAGATCCTTGCCGAAATCGTGGGTGGAGCCGGGGGTCGACATATCCTCTTCCAGCAGTTGGAACAGATAGTCGGCGTTAAAGATGTAGATCCCCATGCTGGCCAGCGACATCTCCGGGTTACCCGGCATTGGCGGCGGATTGCTCGGTTTTTCCAGGAACTCGAGGATCAGATCGTTCTCATCGACTTCCATCACGCCGAATTCGCTGGCCTCATCGCGCGGTACCGGCAAGCAGGCCACCGTGCATTGCGCGCCCTTTTCGACGTGATCGATCAGCATGCGCGAGTAATCCATCTTGTAGATGTGATCGCCCGCCAGGATCACCACATACTCGGCATCGTAGCGGCGAATGATGTCCAGGTTCTGGTACACCGCATCCGCCGTGCCCTTGTACCAGTGCTCGGTACTGAGGCGTTGCTGGGCCGGCAGCAGATCGACAAATTCGTTCATCTCTTCATTGAGAAACGACCAGCCGCGCTGAATATGCTGTACCAGGGTATGGGACTGATACTGGGTGATCACGCCGATACGGCGGATACCCGAATTCAGGCAGTTCGACAGGGCAAAATCAATGATGCGGAACTTACCGCCAAAGTGGACGGCAGGCTTGGCACGGGTTGAGGTTAAATCTTTCAAGCGCGAACCGCGGCCGCCGGCCAGAATCAGAGCAACGGACTTAATCGGCAGTTGGCGCGCCAACATCAGGGGGTCTTTATTTTCAAACCTAACCATAGCTGACTCCTTTTATTATTTCTGTACCAGCACGCAAATCGAGTGCGCAGCCTGGTTCCAGGCGGGTAAAACCGCCTGCGGTCCTTCCTGAGTAAAGGGGGCGACAACCTGCCAATCGCCCGCAGGCAACCTCATCTCCACCGTCTGCGGCGTGGCGTTAACCACCACCAGCCAGCGCTGCGACAGGCGGATCTGCAATTGCAAATCTCCCTGCTCCCATTCTTGCGCCGCAGGCGGGTGCCCTTGCGCGTTCAACCACTGCACGCTGCCGTCACCCTCCTGCCACCAGCGGTCTTGCTGCAGGGCGGGGATCTGCCGGCGCAGGTGAATCAGCTCTGCGGTATAAGCGGTGAGCGAGTCATCCGCCTTGGCCCAGTCGAGCCAGGTGATGGCGTTGTCCTGACAATAGGCATTGTTGTTCCCCTGCTGGCTGTGTCCATGCTCATCGCCGGCCAGCAGCATCGGCGTCCCCTGGGACAGCAACAACGTGGCAAGCAGTGCCTGCCGGCTGGCCCTGCGGCGTTGCACAATGGCGTCGTCGGCAATCGGGCCTTCAACACCGTGGTTATAGCTGAAATTATGGTCGCTGCCGTCACGGTTGCCTTCACCGTTAAGCTGGTTGTGCTTACGGTTAAAACTGACCAGATCCTGCAGGGTAAACCCGTCATGAGCGGTCAGCATGTTGATGCTGGCGTACGGCGCACGCCCGCGTTGGTTGAACACATCGCTGGAGCCGGCAAAGCGTTGGGCAAACTGGCCAAGCGGCAAATCGCCCTGCAGCCAAAAGCGGCGCATATCATCCCGGTAATGGTCATTCCACTCGGCGAAGCGCCCCGGAAAAGCGCCCACCTGATAACCGCCGGGGCCAATGTCCCACGGCTCGGCGATCAGCTTGCAGCGCGACAGCAGATCGTCCGCCAGCATCGCCTGGAACAGCGGCGCATCGCGATCGAACGCCGGGGTACGGCCCAGCACGCTGCCCAGATCGAAGCGAAAACCGTCGACATGACATTCGCTCACCCAGAAACGCAGGCACTCCATCACCCAGGCCACGCCCTGCGGTTTATCCAACCGCAGCGTGTTGCCACAGCCGGTGTCATTAACGTATCCCCCGTCGGGAGCAAGCCAGTAATACTCCGGGTTATCGATACCGCGCAGCGACAGTGTCGGCCCGTCCATGTCCAACTCGGCGCTGTGGTTGAACACCACGTCGAGGATCACCTCAATCCCGGCCTTGTGCAGCGCCTTCACCGCATCGCGAAATTCGCGCAGCGGCGTCATGTCGGTGCGCAGGCTGCAATAACGGTTATCCGGCGCATAGGGCGCCAGCACGTTATATCCCCAGTAGTTAATCAGCCCGAGACGCTGCAGACGCGGCTCGGAGCTATGCTGCTGTACCGGCAGCAGTTCCAGCGCCGTGATGCCGAGGCGCTTGAAATGGGCGATCATCACCGGATGCCCGAGCGCTGCGAAACTGCCGCGCAGCACCGGCGGGATATCCGGGTGCAGCAGAGTGAGGCCGCGCACGTGCGCTTCGTAAATCACCGTTTTACCCCACGGCGTGGCCGGCGGGCGGTCATCCTGCCAATCGTAGGCTTCGTCGATGACCACGCACTTCGGCATCACCTCTGCGCTGTCCTGCGGGTCCGGCCGGTCATAGCCGCCATGCAGTTCCAGATCGTCCGCCACTGGCCCCTCGACCGCGCGGGCGGCGGGATCCAACAGCAGTTTGTTAGGGTTAAACCGCAGCCCCTGCGCGGGATCAAACTGGCCGTGCACCCGGTAACCGTAGCGCTGGCCCGGTTTGCCGCCCGGCAGATAGCCGTGCCAGATATCGCCACTGCGCGCCGGCAGCGGCAGACGCACCTCGCGCTGTTGCCCGTCAAACAGGCACAGCTCCACGCCGGTGGCGTGGGCGGAAAACAGGGTAAAGTTGATGCCGTTACCGTCATAATGCGCCCCGAGAGGCGCGGCGATGCCGGGCGTCAGCTCAGTCATTGCGCCTCCCGCAGCAGGTAGATCGTCGCCAATGGCGGTACGGTCACGCTAATCGAATGCTCGCGGCCGTGATTGCCGATCGGTTCCGACACCACGCGGCCCTGATTGCCGGTATTGCTGCCGTGATAATGGTGCGAGTCGGTATTAAGGATTTCCCGATACTCGCCGGGGCGGGAGATACCGATGCGGTAATGGTGGCGCGGCACCGGAGTAAAGTTGCTGACGGCGATCAGCTCGTTGCCCTGCGAGTCGTAACGGGCAAAGGCAAACACCGAGTTGTCGTGATCGTCCACCACCAGCCATTCGAAGCCGTCCGGGCGGTAGTCACGCTCATACAACGGTGCCTGCTGCTGATAGCAGTGGTTGAGATCGCGCACCAGCCGCTGCACGCCGTGATGCCAGCCGTCCAGACCCTCCAGCAGATGCCAGTCGAGGCTGGTATCGAAATTCCATTCGCGCCCCTGGGCAAACTCGCAGCCCATGAACAGCAGTTTTTTGCCGGGGTGCGCCCACATAAAACCGTAATAGGCGCGCAGGTTGGCGAACTTCTGCCAGGCATCGCCGGGCATGCGGTCGAGAATCGATTTTTTGCCGTGCACCACTTCGTCATGAGAAATCGGCAGCACGAAGTTCTCGGTGTAGGCATACAACATGCCGAAGGTCATCTGATTGTGATGATATTTGCGGTGTACCGGATCGCACTGCATGTAGTCGAGCGTATCGTGCATCCAGCCCAGGTTCCATTTGTAGTGGAACCCCAACCCATTGGCATCTGGCGGTAGCGTGACCCCCGGGTAATCGGTGGATTCCTCCGCCAGCGTCACCGCGCCGGGCCGCTCCTTGCCGACGGTATGGTTGGTGTAGCGCAGGAAGGCTATGGCCTCCAGGTTTTCGTTGCCGCCGTAATAATTCGGCACCCACTCGCCTTCGGCGCGGCTGTAATCACGGTAGATCATCGAGGCCACGGCATCGACGCGCAGAGCGTCGATACCGTAACGTTCCATCCAGTAAAGGGCATTGCCCGCCAGATAGTTGCGTACCTCATTGCGGCCATAGTTGTAGATCAGCGTGTTCCAATCTTGATGGAAGCCCTCGCGGGGGTCGGCGTATTCATACAGCGCGGTGCCGTCGAAATTCGCCAAACCATAGGCGTCGCTGGGGAAATGCCCCGGCACCCAGTCCAGGATCACGTTGATGCCGGCCCGGTGCGCCGCCGCCACAAAGGCTTTGAAATCGGCGGGCGTGCCGAAACGTCGGGTCGGGGCGTAGAGCCCCAGCGGCTGATAACCCCAACTGCCGTCGAAGGGATGCTCGTTAATCGGCAACAGCTCGATATGGGTAAATCCCATGTCTTTGACGTAATTGATCAACTGCACCGCCAGCTCGCCGTAGCTGAGCCAGAAATTATCGTCGGTGTGGCGCCGCCACGAACCCAGATGCACCTCGTAGATGGAGATTGGCCGATCCAAATCGTTGGCGCGTTGACGTTCCGGAGTATTTGCCACCACCTCCGGCAGCGGCGTCACCAGGGAAGCCGTATCCGGTCGCATCTGCGCTTCAAAGGCATAAGGGTCGGCTTTCAGTTGGGTGTTGCCATAGCAGTCGATGATTTCGTATTTGTACAGCTGCCCGGCTTTCACCCCAGGCAGGAACAGCTCCCAGATACCGTTTTCACGGCGCAGGCGCATTGGATGGCGGCGGCCGTCCCAGAAGTTGAACTCTCCCACCACCGAAACGCGCTGGGCATTGGGCGCCCAGACGGCAAAGCTGACGCCTTCTACCCCGTCGAGCGTCGCGAGATGCGCCCCCAGCCGCTCATACGGCCGCAGATGGGTGCCCTCCGCCAGCAGCCAGCCGTCGATATCCTGCAACAAGGTGCCAAAACGGTAGGGATCGTCGACGATCTGCTGGTGATTTTGCCAGCGGACCTCCAGTTGATAACGAAAGGGGGTTTTCCGACGCGGGACGGTAGCGCTGAAAAAACCACGGGCATCGTCGCAGGCCAGCTGCACCACCCGCTTGCCGGTTTGCTGCTCCAGCAACCAGACTTCGCTGGCGTCAGGCAACAGCGCACGCACTTGCAGGCCATTATCGACCGCATGCATACCCAGCAGAGAAAAGGGATCGGCAAAATTGCCGGAGAAAAGCTGATCAATCACGTCACGATCGGGAAGTACAGGCATAGACTTCTTCCTTAGATTAAGAGCATGATTTATAAGAGGCTGCGTCTACCCATCACCGTCCAGGTCGCCGCCTTGCAGGCCGCGATTTGACATCCATTGGGTAAATGATTAATCCATAGCCGTTTTGGTTATCATGCAATTCATTCGGTATCTAAAGCGTGATTGCGGTCGGTTATTGATCAATTTTCAGCTTGCCGACCTGAATTTCCGCTCTTTATGCTTATTTTTAGTCATCTTTTCAGCGTTGGTGAAAATGTATTCGCCAACGCTTTAAGCATAGCCAATGTCTGTCAAAAACAGTGCCGTATTAGCATGGAAAATCATTCATTAAGAAAACTGCCAGCCCGCAGCGCCGTTGCGCTACTGCCTGCCGGGAGGAAGGCCGGTTATCGGTACGAGCATCTCCCCTGGCAGCAACTTCGTCCATAACGCGTCAAGACAGGGTGAAAAGCGGAAAATAAGGCTTTGGGGGGCTGAAAGAGGCCAGCCCCCGGGAAGTTCAGTTCAGGTTTACAGCAGGATGCGCAGCATACGGCGCAGCGGCTCTGCCGCGCCCCACAGCAGTTGGTCACCCACGGTGAACGCGGACAGATATTCCGGCCCCATATTCAGCTTGCGCAAGCGACCGACCGGTGTGTTCAGCGTCCCGGTAACCGCAGCCGGCGTCAACTCACGCATGGTCAGCTCACGGTCGTTCGGGATCACCCGCACCCAATCATTGTGGGTCGCCAGCATCTGTTCAATTTCCGGCAGCGAAACGTCTTTTTTCAGCTTCAGGGTGAACGCCTGGCTATGGCAACGCAGCGCGCCAACGCGCACGCACAAACCGTCAACCGGGATCACGCTGGAGGTGTTCAGAATCTTGTTGGTTTCCGCCTGGCCTTTCCACTCTTCGCGGCTTTGGCCGTTATCGAGCTGTTTGTCGATCCACGGGATCAGGCTGCCGGCCAGCGGCACACCGAAGTTATCGGTCGGAAGTTTGCCGCTGCGGGTAGCCGCAGTGACTTTGCGTTCGATATCCAAAATGGCCGAAGCCGGGTCCTGCAGCTCTTTCGCCACATCGGCATGCAACATGCCCATTTGGGTCAGAAGTTCGCGCATGTGGCGCGCGCCGCCACCGGAGGCCGCCTGATAGGTGGATACGGAAGCCCACTCCACCAGATCGTTGGCGAACAGGCCGCCGAGCGACATCAGCATCAGGCTGACGGTGCAGTTACCGCCAACAAAGGTCTTGATACCTTTGTCCAGACCCTGCTGAATCACCGCATGGTTGACCGGATCCAGGATGATAATCGCGTCATCCCCCATCCGCAGAGAAGATGCCGCGTCAATCCAGTACCCTTGCCAGCCGATTTCACGCAGCTTAGGGTAAATTTCATTGGTATAATCGCCGCCCTGGCAGGTAATAATAATGTCGAGCGCGCTCAGCGCGTCAACATCGTAAGCATCTTGCAGCGTGCCCTGCTGGCCGCCGAATGCCGGCGCCGCAGAACCGTGCTGCGAAGTGGAGAAAAAGACCGGGCGAATGGCGTCGAAGTCGCGCTCTTCCGTCATGCGCTGCATGAGTACGGAGCCGACCATTCCGCGCCAACCGATGAAACCAACGTTTTTCATAATAACTGTCCTGCTTTGGAGGATAACTGCTTAGAGTTGTGTGCAATATCTCTCCACCTTACAAAATGTCAGCGCAGGCGCAAAGTGAATTTATTCGATGGGTGAGCGATTCTCAGCAATCCTTCTTATATGCCCGCAGTCTTTCAAGCTGCAGCGTTGTTGCCAGCACTTGAAAGCCCTCGGCTATGGCCTGTGCACCGTCGGGATGGGCGGCGTGTTTTTTTAATTCTGAGGTAATAATGACAGAGATGATTTCAGTCACGGTATTGCTGTTTTTAATCATGGATCCGCTGGGCAACCTGCCGATTTTCATGTCGGTGCTCAAGCACCTGGAACCGCGCCGCCGGCGGATGGTGTTGATTCGCGAGCTGTTGATCGCCTTGCTGTTGATGCTTATTTTCCTGTTTGCCGGCGAGAAAATCCTGGCGTTCCTCAACCTGCGTACCGAAACCGTGTCCATTTCCGGCGGGATTATCCTGTTCCTGATCGCCATCAAGATGATTTTCCCCTCTCAGGAAGGCAGCAGCAGCGGGCTTTCCGCCGGTGAAGAACCTTTCCTGGTGCCGCTGGCGATCCCGTTGGTGGCAGGGCCTTCGATTTTGGCGGCACTGATGCTGCTCTCACACCAGTATCCGAACCAGATTTCGCATCTGGTGGTGGCCCTGCTGATTGCCTGGGGTATTTCCGCCGCGATATTGCTGATGTCGAACCTGTTCCTGCGCCTGCTGGGCAGCAAAGGGGTCAGCGCGCTGGAAAGGCTGATGGGGTTGATTCTGGTGATGCTGTCGACCCAAATGTTCCTGGACGGCGTGCGGGCTTACATGAAGTTGTAGTGAACATACTGGCGCCTGGCGGCGCCGGTATCATGACGCAGCCGGTTATTGCGGGGCTGCGACGCTGCGAATGTAAGCCAAAGTATCGGCGATCACGCCGTCCAGCGGCTGGTTGATATCAATCGCCCGCACGTCCTGCTCCTGCGCACCCGGTTCTTCAAGCGTCGCAAACTGAGACACCAGCATCTGCGGCTTGAAGAAATGCCCCTTGCGCTGTTTCAAGCGCTCTTCAATCACCGCCTTATCCCCTTTCAGATAGATAAAATGCAGGTTGCTGTTACCCTCGCGCAGCCGGTCGCGGTAGCTTTTTTTCAGCGCCGAACACACCAGCAGCGACACGTCATTGGTGCGTTGCATAGCGAAAATGGCGTCGTTCAATGCCGTCAGCCACGGGGCGCGATCGTTGTCGTCCAGCGCGTGCCCGGACGCCATTTTGTTGATATTGGCGCGCGGGTGCAGGTAGTCGCCGTCCAGCATCGCGGCGTGGGCCTGGTGGGCAACGTCGCTGGCGACGGCGGATTTACCGCTGCCTGAAACGCCCATCAAAATAAATACGTGGTGCTGTGGATTGCTCATAATCTCATGTCCTTATGGGGACTCACGCAGGTTTGTGCGGTGGATTGCGCCGCCCAATGCGCCCCAAACTCAAAATGATGCCCGGTGCCGCGCAGGGCACCCGATAGCCTCAGGATATCCTATGAATTTCAAGCTGCCGCCAGGCGGCCGCAGCTTGAAAGGTAACCGCTAAATTATACGACCGTCGCCAGCAGCAGGCAGCCTACCAGGCCGCAAACCGAGATGATGGTTTCCAGCACCGACCAGGATTTGAGGGTTTCCATAATGCTCAGGTTGAAATACTCCTTGAACAGCCAGAAACCCGGATCGTTGACGTGAGAGAAAATCACGCTGCCCGAACCGACCGCGATCACCATCAGCTCCGGGCTGACGCCGGTGGTGGCAATCAGCGGGGCGACGATGCCGCCGGCGGTGATCGCCGCCACGGTGGCGGAACCCAGTGCCAGACGCAGCGCGGCGGCAATGGACCACGCCATCAGAATTGGCGATACGTTACTGCCTTCCATCAAACCGGCGATGTATTTTTCTACGCCGCTGTCGACCAGCACCTGCTTGAACGCACCGCCGCCGCCGATGATCAACAGCATCATGGCGATAATTTTGATTGAATCGGTGATGGTGCCCATCACTTCATCCATGGTACGGCCACGATTAAGGCCAAAGGTGAAGATAGCGATCAACACCGCAATCAGCGTCGCCATCACCGGATCGCCGAAGAACTCGGCAAAACGCAGCAATGTATGGCCCTTCGGCAGCACCATTTCGGCCACGGCGCGCAATGCCATCAGGATCACCGGCACCAGAGAAGTGGCAACGCTGATGCCAAAACTTGGCATTTCTTCTTCGGTGAAGATTTTCGGGTTATACAGGCCTTCCGGCACCGGTTTGTCGATGCCTTTCAGGAAGCGGGCGTAGACCGGGCCGGCCAGGATCACCGTCGGGATGGCCAGCAGCGTGCCATACAGCAGGGTTTTCCCCATGTCGGCATGGAAGATGGTGGCGATCGCCGTTGGGCCAGGGTGCGGCGGCAGGAAACCGTGGGTCACCGACAGCGCAGCCGCCATCGGCACGCCAACGTACAGCAGCGGAACGCGGGCGGAGGCGGCGATGCTGAATACCAGCGGCAGCAGCAGCACGAAGCCGACCTCATAGAACAGCGCGAAACCGACGGTAAAACCGGTCAGCACCACCGCCCATTGAATGTGTTTTTTGCCGAACTTGTCGATAAGCGTTGTGGCGATGCGCTGAGCGCCGCCGCAGTCCGCCAGCAACTTGCCGAGCATGGCGCCAAAGCCCATGATCAACGCCAGGCTGCCCAGCGTGCCGCCAACGCCGGCCTTGATGGAGCCGATCACTTTATCTACCGGCATGCCCTGTGCGATACCCACCGCCAGTGCGACTAAAACCAGAGAGATAAAGCCGTTCAGCTTAAAGCGAATCATCAGCAGCAGCAGCAACGCTACGCCGCCTGCAACAATCACTAATGGCATAATTTTTCTCCAACCCTTTTATCGCGACTCTCTTTACCCTAGACCGTAAAGCGTGCGCTTGTTGTATTTTCAGGCTCTTCCCCGGTGTCAGAAGGCGAGCTGTAGGTGGTACTGAGTCAAAGGTTCTGTCCCTGCTTGCAGGGGGCGATTTACTCGCCCCGCTCCGTGCGGCCGCAGCGTGCTGCGCCCCTAGGCTGTCACTGACCTCATTGTTACCGGTATCATGATACCGGTAACAACATGAATGACGGAATCGGGTAAACGACTAAAATTCGCGTTCTGGGATAGAGATCAAACTTACGGCAGTAACGAGCGGCAAGCGCACCGGTGGGAGGTGAAACGCGCCGAACGGCGCGGGTTCAAAATGCGGTTAGTTAAAAACGATCAAATACTGCCGCCGGGGATCACGGTAAAACCAACGTCTACCATACGCGGGGAAACGGTTTCACCCCGCAACCGCGCCAGCAGACGCTCGGCGCCGATTTGCCCCATCCTTTCACGCGGCGTCAGCACGCTCGCCAGTTTCGGCACCATCACCTGACCGATATCGTGGCCGTGGAAACCGGCAATCGCCATCTGATCGGGGATCGACAGCCCCTGACGCTGGCACTCAAAGGTGGCGCCAATCGCCAGGTCATCGTTGGTGCAGAAGATACTGTCAATCTGCGGATAGTCGCGCTGCGCCTGGCGTAGCAGTTCGCCGCCGGCGGAATAGGACGACGAACGCGCGGTCATGACGCTGTACGGTTCCAGGCCGGACTCGCGCATTGCCTGCTCATAGCCCTGCTGTTTGATAATGGTGCGCTCATCCTGACGTGCGCCGAAATACACCACGTGACGGTGGCCGTGAGCGATGATTTGCTGAGTCATCTGGCGCGCGGCTTCGAAGTTATTGAAGCCCACCGCCAGATCAATGCACGGCGACACGCAGTCCATCAGCTCCACCACCGGGATGCCCGCCACCTCGATCATCTTCAGGGTACGCGGGGTATGGTGGCGTTCGGACAGGATCAAGCCGTCGATATTGTACGACAGCAGCGAGGTCAGGCGCTGCTCTTCACGCTCCGGCAAATAGCCGTAGTGCGCCAGCATGGTCTGGTAATTGTGCGCATCGGTCACGCTCTCGATACCGCGCAAGACTTCGGCAAACACCTGGTTGGTTAACGACGGCAGCAGTACGCCAATGGCGCGGCTGGTCGAGTTGGAAAGGATATCCGGCGCACGGTTGGGAATGTAGCCCAGCTCATCAAGCGCGACGGCAATTTTTTGCTGCAAGGCGACAGAAACTTGATCGGGATTACGCAGATAACGGCTCACCGTCATCTTGGTCACGCCAACCTTGTCTGCAACATCCTGAAGTACCGGCCGTTTTTTCTTCATTATCAATGAACTGGCTAACCGTGAAAGGGCATTCATTTTAGCAAAAAAAAACCGGGGCCGATATTGTTGGTTGCCGGATGGCCGAATGCAAAAAGGGCTCACCGCGTGAGCCCTTGATATTTACCGCTTAATCACACCGGCGGCAGATCGAACAGCAGGATTTCACTGTCTTCATCCGCCTGAATCGACAGCTCGGCTTCATCCCACACCGCGAAAGCATCGCTGGTGCCGGCCTGTTGACCGTTGATCACCACGTTGCCGCGGACTACCTGGATCCAAACGCGGCGCTGGGCCTCGATCTGATACGCCGACTGCTCGTCTTTGTTCAGCGCCCAGCGTGACAAAGTCATATCCTGGAACACCTTCAGCGAACCCTCGCGCGCATCCGGCGACAGCACTAACTGGCGGCCCTGCGGCGCATCGAACATACGTTGCTCATAACGCGGCTCCAGCCCGACCTGATCAGGAATAATCCAAATCTGGTACAGGTGCAGCGGGCGATCCTTATTGCCGTTGTATTCAGAGTGGCGCACCCCGGTACCCGCACTCATGATCTGGAACTCGCCGGCTTGAATCTGCTCTTTGTTGCCCATGCTGTCCTGATGCTCTACCGTGCCGCTCAGCACGTAGGTCAGGATCTCCATGTCTTTATGCGGATGAGTGCCAAAACCCTGCCCCGCGTCGATCACGTCTTCGTTGATCACCCGCAGCGCCGAGAACCCCATAAAATCGGCATCGTAGTAGTTGGCAAATGAGAAGGTATGCCAGCTATCCAGCCAACCATGATTGGCATGACCGCGATCTTCTGCTTTACGTAAATAAATCATATTCAACTCTCCTCAATGTTTTTTTACAGTCTAGTCCCGGCAGCAGAATAAGAAAGCGTAAAAAACTCACCCCTCTGTTCAAAAAATTAGATGGAGTGGCGAAGCTATTTTCAGCGGAGTTGTTGAAGGCGTGAAGGGGGTAAAAACAGGCAAAAAAAAAGCCAGCACCCGAGCTGGCTAAGTAACACTGGAAGCAATGTGAGCAATGTCGTGCCTTCGCAGGAAGAGTATCAAAAAGGCGATGCTCTCCCCGGAACGCATCGCAATAATAATCATTATCATTCGCACCTGTAAAGCGTTATTTTGCCCCATCCGAAATAATGTTGACTCGTCAGGATAAACGGATAAATTCAAAGGTTATTCAACCGGTAAGCAACAGGAGCAGCGTCATGAGTGAAATAGTGGTTCGTCACGTAGAAGCGGCAGATGCACAGGCCTTACATCAGCTTTACTCTCAACCACAACTTTACCGTGACACGCTACAACTCCCGCTAGCCTCAAAAGAACTGTGGCACAAGCGCCTCGCCAACCTCGAACCGGGCACCCACAACCTGGTGGCCTGTATCGACGGGCAGATCGTCGGCCAGCTTGCCGTGATGTTGAACCAGCGCCTTCGCCGTCGCCATGTGGCGACCTTCGGCATTGGCGTCGATGCGCGTTATCACGGCAAAGGCGTCGGCAGCAGCCTGATGAAGGCGATGATCGACCTTTGCGACAACTGGGCGGCCATCGAGCGCATCGAGCTGACGGTGTTTACCGACAATCAAGCCGCCATTGCGCTCTACCGCAAGTTCGGCTTTGAAATTGAAGGTACCAGCCGCGCTTATGCCATGCGCGATGGCGAGTTGGTGGATTCTCATCATATGGCTCGCTTTCGCAGCGAGCAGCAGGCAAAAGCACATCATGAGTGATAGCGAAAATGAATCAGGGCCGGTTAACCGGCCCTTAACCGTCAGCCGCCGCACTTTTGTGCAGACGCTGGCCTGCGTAACGGGTGCTATCGGCATCCTTTCTCCCACCACCTTCCTGGGGGCCGCCATGCCAACCTCTCCTGCCGTGCGGAGCGGCGCCCGCAACCTGATTACCGACGTTCCCGGCCTGAAGGTCGGCGTCGCCCAGAGCAGCCAGGTACGCACCGGCACCACAGTGATCCTGCCGGATAGCCCGGCGATCGCCGCCGTCGACGTGCGCGGTGGTGGCCCGGCAACCCGTGAAACCGACGCGCTGGGGGAAGATAACCTGGTGCAAACCGTCGATGCGCTGGTGCTGAGCGGCGGCTCGGTATACGGGCTGGCGGCGGCGGACGGCGTCGCGGCCTGGCTGGGGCAACAAGGCCGCGGCTACGCCCTGCGGCCTGCTCCCGGCGTGCCGGTTTCCCCCATAGTACCTACCGCCTGCCTGTATGATCTGAACAACGCGGGCGATAAAAACTGGCAGCTTGATCCGCCCTACCGCCAACTGGGGATAGACGCGGCCGGCAAGGCGGGCCACGACTTCCCGCTCGGCACCGTGGGGGCAGGCTATGGCGCCATGACCGGCATGGGCAAGCTGAAAGGCGGCCTCGGCTCAGCTTCCATCGTGGCGGCTAACGGCGCAACCGTCGGCGCGCTGGTGGCGGTCAACAGCCTGGGTTCGGTGGTCGCACCCGGCACCCGTGCCTTCTGGGCCACGCCTTATGAAATCAACGGTGAATTCGGCAACGGCGGCGCGGCCGCGCTGGCGCAGTTGCATGGCCAGGGCGAAGACTGGATGCCCACCGAGCCGACAGGCGGCAGGAAAAACACCACCCTGGCCTGCATCGCCACCGATCTGGCGCTGACCCGGGTGGAATTGAAACGCGTGGCGATCATGGCACAGGACGGCATGGCGCGCGCCATCCGCCCATTGCACAGCCCGTTCGACGGCGACGTGGTGTTTGCCTTGTCCACCGGCAAGCGCGAGGTTCAGGGCAGCCGCGAGCTGGCGGTGCTGCAAATTGGCGCCTTGGCGGCAGACACGCTGGCGCGGGCGATCGCCCGTGGCGTCTACGCCGCCACCCCATGGCCCGGCAGCCAGGTCACCACCTGGAAAACCCTCGCCTGACCCCGGCAAATAAAAAAGGTGCCTTGATAACTCAGGCACCTTTTTATACCCAAAATAAGTGGAGTTGCATCCAGGCGGCAAGGGTGCTTATCCCGATGAGCTGACTCAAGTAAGTGATTCGGGTAAGTGCTCGCAGCCAACACAGAGGCAGCTTCAAGTATGACGGGTATCTTTCCCGGCCCGATTAAATGCCGGCGGTCTCCTTGATATAACGGCGCGCCTTCACCGCATATTCAAACGGGTTGGCCAGCGCCGGATCCTGTTCGGCCTCCACCACCATCCAGCCCTTGTAGCCCCGCTCATCCAGCAGTTTAAACACCGGACGGAAGTCGATCACACCATCACCCGGCACGGTGAAGGTGCCCTTCTTCACGCCGTCGAGGAAGCTCAGCTTATTGGCCTTCACTTCCGCCACCACCTCGTCACGCACGTCTTTCAAATGCACATGGTTAATACGCGGCAGATACTTCTCCAGTATCGCCATCATCGCCTGCTGGCTGCCTTCCGAGTAGTAAGCGTGGCCGGTATCAAACAGCAGATAGACGTCGTCGTTCACCATGCTCATGTAGCGGTCAATCTCTGCGGTAGTCTGGATGCCGGTGCCCATATGGTGGTGCAGGCAAACCTGCATCCCCTTGTCGGCGGCAATTTTCGCCAGCTCATTGTAGCCATCGGCCACCCGCTGCCACTCTTCGTCGCTGAAATACGGCTTCTCTTCGAACACCCCTTTGGTGGTGCCCTGAATGCTCTTGCTCTGCTCGGAACAGCCGATCACCCTGGCACCCATCGCATGCAGGAAATTCATATGGTTGATAAATTCATCGATGGTTTTTTCTTTCTGGCCGTCGGCAAAAAAGGTGCTGAACCAGGCGTTGCAGATCTGGATGCCACGAATATCCAGCATCGGCTTCAACACCGCCGGATCGCGCGGGTACTTGCTCCCGACTTCGCTGCCGGTGAAGCCGGCCAGCGCCATTTCACTGACGCACTGCTGGAAAGTATTCTCTTTGCCCAATTCTGGCATATCGTCATTGGTCCAGCCGATCGGCGCAATGGCCAGTTTCACGTTGTCTTTGTTCATGTTCAGCCTCAATAATCGGATGACGCGCCGACGGAGTTCGCCGACGCGCCGAAAAGGTTATTTGCCCAGCAGCTCTTTCTCGATGCGCTCTCTGGTCGCCACTGCCTGGTTTTTCATTTTTTCCGGGTAGCCAAACAGCGAAGTGCAGATGATCGATTCGCCACCGACCTTAAAGTTGCGGTTGGCGAACTCCATATCGCGCAGGGTCTGGAACAGCGCGTCGAAATCCACCTCGCCTTCGCCAATACCCACGTGCTGGTGCACGGCAGCGTCCACCCCCGGCGGGTTGACGATATAGCGGCAGTGTTTGGTGTGGTTCATGGTGTCGGCGATCAGCACGTGGGAAAGATCGTCTCCGGCATATTTCAGCATGCCGGCCACGTCGCCCTGGCCTTTGTCGTAATAGAAGCTGTGCGGCACGCTGTAGAGGTACTTGACGTGGTCGCTACGCAGCGATTTCACCATGTCGGCGGTTTCGTTGCTCAGTTCGCAGAAATCCCACGGATGAGACTGGATCTCCATGCGGATGCCTTCGCGCTCAATGATCGGCAGCAGCTCCTCCATTGAGCGATACCAAAGCTCTTCGCAAATTTCCGGCTCATTAGGGTTGCCGGCCAGCTCGGTGTTGATCACCTGCACGCCCATTTCCACCGCAATCTCTATCATCCGGCGCCAGTTTTTGACTGCCGCCTGGCGACGATCCTCACCAGGGCCGGACCAGCGGTACACCACAATAAACGAGGAAATCTCCACACCGGTCGCTTTCAGCGCGTTCTTGTATTCCGCCATCACCTCACGGCCGGCTTTCGGATGCTTATAGAACGGATTGATCTGCGGGTGCGGCGACTGTTCGATATACCGATAGCCCCAGTCCGCTACCTGCTGAACCATTTTGGTGATGCCCAGGTCCCTGATGACATCAACATCAAAAGCGATCTTCATGGTCATTCCTCTTAAACGTGGGTACGGCGGTCAGCCCATTAGTGGTTGTAGAACGTCGGGCGCGGCGGCAGGGTCACCGGCACAATCTCGCCGCTGAGCTGCGCGGCCACGCAGGCGTCGGCAGTCACAGAGGCCGCATAACCGTCCCAGGCGGAAGGCCCGGTCAGTTTCCCGGCCAGCACGTCGTTGATAAAGCCTTGCAGCTCAACGTCATAGGCGTCAATAAAGCGGTCTTTCCAGTCGGTCAGGATCTCGGTAGACAGTTTGGCGCCGCTGCGCATCTGCACCGACGAAGGCTCCGGCAGTTTGGCGATGCCGGTTTCACCCACCACTTCACACTGGATGTCATAGCCGTACTGGCAGTTAACGAAAATTTCGACGTCAATGCGCGTGCCCTTGGCGGTTTCAAACAGCACAATCTGCGGATCTTTCAGGTGCGGGAACGCCTTGGGGCTTTTACGCGGGAACACCACCTGCACCGAGACGTAGTCGTCATCCAGCAGCCAGCGCAGCACGTCGATCTCGTGAATCAAGGTGTCGGTGATCGCCATATCGGTGGTATAGGCCTCACCGACGGTCGGGTTGCGGTGCGCACAATGCAGCATCAACGGCTCGCCGATCTGGCCGCTGGTCAGCACCTGTTTCAAGGCGCGGTAGCCGCGATCGTAAGGGCGCATAAAACCCACCTGCACCAGGCGTTTGCCGTGCTTCGCTTCGGCTTCGACGATGTTTTTACAGCCCTGTGCGGTGACCGCCAGCGGCTTCTCGCAGAACACCGGCTTGCCGGCGGCGATGGCCGCCAGCACAAATTCTTCGTGGCTCGGGCCCCAGGAAGTGACCAGCACCGCCTGCACGTCCGCCGCCTTGATCAGATCGTGGCCGTTGTCATACACCTTGGCGTCCAGCTTCAGATCGCTCACAACCTTGGCGGCGTTGTCGCGGTTGATGTCGTTGACCGCCACGATGCGGCTGCCCTGCAACACTTTGCTGCAGCGGCGAATATGATCCCGACCGATTGCGCCGGTGCCAATAACCCCAATGTTCAATGTCATCTTCGTTATCCTCTTCAAATAGTTGCGGCAGACGCAAGGTCTGGGTAATCAGTAATCGCGGGCCTTATCGATGTTTTCCTGCAGCTTGCGGGCCACGGCGACAATTTTTTCGCTGTCGGCCACCTGAGCACCGCCCACGCGCCACCAGCTGAGATACTTGTGCACCATGGTTTTTGGCAGCACTTTGATGTCCAGCAGGGTAGAGACCTTCTGCAGGCGCGCATCGGCCAGCGCGTCGATCAGTTGTTGTTCGGTGGTAACGCTGTAGGTTTTGCAGCCGTAGGCCGCCGCCAGCATGGCGAAATTGACCGGCACAAAGTTGCCGTCGAGCTTGCCGCCCTGCGGGTTGCGGAAGCGGAATTCGGTGGTGTAGCTGTCCATACCGTGTTCCATCTGCAGGTTGTTGATGCAGCCGTTGGTCATGTTGTCGAACAGCACCACGTTGATTTTGCAACCTTCCTGAATCGAGGTGACCAGTTCGGAATGCAGCATCATAAAGGCGCCGTCGCCGACCATCGCATACACCTCGCGCTGCGGTTCGGCCAGTTTGACTCCCAACGCCGCGTTAACCTCGTAGCCCATGCACGAATAGCCGTATTCCACGTGATAACCGTGCTCGCCGTGGTTGTGCCACACGCGCTGCAAATCGCCCGGCAGACTGCCGGCGGCGGCGACGATCACGCTGTCCTGCGGCAGGTGCTGATTCAACACGCCCAGCACTCGGCTTTGGGTCAGCAGCGAGTCGGTCTGTTCAATAAATTCGGCGAAGACACGGTCGCGATCGAGATGATCGTCAATTTCCGGCACAAAGCCTTCGCCCGTGTATTCCACCGCATAAACGCGGGCGGTTTCCTGCTGCTGCGCGCTGCGCGCCTCGGCAATGGCATCGCCCCAACCGGCGCGGTAATCGGATTGCGCCAGCAGGGCGCTCAAGGCGACCAGCGCCGCACGGGCATCGGCCAGCACCTGTACGCCGTCGAGTTTGCCGGCGTCGAAACCGCTGACGTTAATATTGAGGAAATCGACATCCGAATGCTGGAACAGCCATTTTGACGACGTGGTGAAGTCGGTGTAACGGGTGCCTACGCCAATCACCAGGTCGGCCTGTTTGGCCAGCGTATTGGCCGCCAGACAACCGGTTTCGCCGATGCCGCCCAGGTTAAACGGATGGCTGGAAGGCACCGTGCCCTTGCCGGCCTGAGTTTCCACAAACGGAATGTGGAAACGTTCGGCAAACTCGCGCAGCGCCTGCCCGGCCTGCGAATATTTCACCCCGCCGCCGCACACCAGCAGCGGTTTGCGTTTGGCGGTCAACAGCGCCAGCGCATCCGCCAGCATGCCTTCGGTCGCCGGGCGGCGATCGAGCCGATGTACGCGCTTTTGGAAAAAGTAGTCCGGGTAGTCATAGGCTTCGCCCTGCACGTCCTGCGGCAGGCACAGCGTGACCGCGCCGGTTTCCGCCGGATCGGTCAGCACGCGCATCGCGTTGATGCAGGCGCTCATCAGCTGTTCCGGCCGCACGATGCGATCCCAGTATTTGCTGACCGCGCGGAACGCGTCATTGGTGCTGATGCTGAGATCGTAGGACTGTTCGATCTGCTGCAACACCGGGTCCGGCTGGCGCGACGCATAGACGTCGCCCGGCAGCAGCAATAAAGGAATGCGGTTGGCGGTGGCGGTCGCGGCGGCGGTGATCATATTGGCGGCACCGGGGCCGACGGAAGAGCTGCAGGCGTAGATCTGCTGACGCAGCTTCTGCTTGGCGAAGCCGGTCGCCGCATGGGCCATGCCCTGCTCATTGCGCCCCTGGTGCACCACCAGTTCGCCGCTGTCTTGTTCCAGCGCCTGCCCCAGGCCGAGGACGTTGCCGTGACCGAAAATCGCAAAGATGCCCTTTACGAATTTGGTTTCCACGCCGTCGACCAGCAGATACTGGTTGTCGAGGAACCTGACGAGCGCCTGTGCCATGGTTAATCTGATCTTGCCCATTTCTCCACCCTCTACATTATGCCCTATGGCTTTCCAGCGGTGCCGCTCACTAAACCGACAACGTGAAACGTGAAGCGATTATAAACAAATATATTTTCCATAAAATGACATTACAGAAGAAACATTTCATTTTGCGATAAAGATCGCATAATGATGAAAACCCCATTTCATCCATGCCTTTAGAATTCACCGACTTAGCCGCCCTTTCCGGCCGATGCGGCCCCATCCCAACCGCGCCAAACCCGCCTGCGTACCCGATGCCACCGGCCTGTGACGCGTAAGCATCAACCCCCGTTGCAGCACGTTTTCCTCTCAGGCAGGGCGCGGTTTTCGCCCTCTGCATCCCCGCTTTCATCATGGTTTTAAATGCATCACATTTTTGGGGTGTAAATTTCATTCAATCTTGAAATTGAAATTTTTATTCCTCATACTCCAAAATATGCTTTGCAGTCGGGGTTTTGCTTAATACAGAAGGAAACGGGTATGGCTACACAAGAAAAACAACTTGATGTCATTTGTCTCGGGCGTATCGCCGTCGATTTCTATGCACAACAGATCGGCGCACGCCTGGAAGATGCCAGCACATTCTCCAAGTATCTCGGCGGCTCTTCCGGCAACGTAGCCTACGGCACCGCCATTCAGGGGTTGAAGTCCGGCATGCTGGCCCGCGTCGGCGATGAGCATATGGGCCGTTTCCTGCGCGAAGAGCTGCAACGCGTCGGCGCCGACACCCGGAGCCTGATCGTCGACCCAGAGCGCCTGACCGGCCTGGTGATCCTCGGCATCAAGGATCAGGAAACCTTCCCGCTGATTTTCTACCGTGAAAACTGCGCCGACATGGCACTGACGCCGGACGATATCGACGAATCCTATATTGCGTCGTCACGCGCGCTGGCCATTACCGGCACCCACTTGTCGCACCCGAATACCCGCGCTGCGGTGCTGAAGGCGCTGGAGTACGCCCGCCGCCACGGCTTGCGCACCGCGCTGGATATCGACTACCGCCCGGTATTGTGGGGCCTGACCTCGTTGGGCGACGGTGAAACCCGCTTTGTGGAATCCGAGAAGGTGACCCGCGAACTGCAAGAGGTGCTGCACCACTTTGATTTAATCGTCGGTACCGAAGAAGAGTTTCATATTGCCGGCGGCAGCACCGACACACTGACTGCACTGAGCAACGTACGCAAAGCGACCCAGGCCACACTGGTCTGCAAACGCGGAGCTCAGGGCTGCTCGGTCTTCGAAGGTGAGATCGCCGCCGACTGGCAGCAGGTAAAACTGCATTCCGGCGTACGGGTTGAGGTACTGAACGTGCTGGGCGCCGGCGATGCCTTTATGTCCGGCCTGCTGCGCGGTTACCTGAACGATGAAGGCTGGGATCAGGCCTGCCGCTACGCCAACGCCTGCGGTGCACTGGTGGTTTCGCGCCACGGTTGCGCGCCGGCGATGCCCACCAAACTGGAGCTGGATGACTATTTGCAACGCGAACGGGAAGTGAAACGCCCGGACCGCGACCCGCGGCTCAACCACCTGCACCGGGTGACGACCCGCAAAAAACAGTGGCCGGAACTGTGCGTGTTCGCCTTCGATCACCGCAAGCAGCTGGCGGATATGGCGCGCGAAGCCAACGTCAGTGAAGAACGTATCCCCCAATTGAAAACCCTGCTGCTGGCGGCGGCGCAACGGGCCGCAGAAGATGCCGGGCTGCAGGGCAACAGCGGCATTCTGGCCGACACCACTTACGGCCAGGCAGCGCTGAACGAAATCACCGGCCAGGGCTGGTGGATTGGCCGGCCGGTCGAGCTGCCCAGCTCGCGCCCGCTGCGGCTGGAGCACGGCAATATCGGCTCGCAACTGATCGACTGGCCGCAGGAACACGTAGTGAAATGCCTGGTGTTTTACCATCCGCATGACGCCGCCGAACTGCGCCGCGAACAGGATGAACTGATCGGCGACGTCTATCGCGGCTGCTGCAAATCCGGCCACGAGCTGCTGCTCGAGGTGATTTTGCCGGAAAGCAACGCCGACAAAGACGAGCGTTACTATCTGGACATGCTGCAACATTTCTACCGGCTGGGCGTGAAGCCGGACTGGTGGAAACTGCCGCCGCTGAGTGCCGAGAACTGGCGGCAGGTCGGCGCGTTGATCGAGGCTAACGATCCCTTCTGTCGCGGCGTCCTGATCCTGGGGTTGGATTCCCCGGAGGAAACGCTGAAGGCCGGCTTCGCCGCCGCTGCAGATGCGCCTTGGGTGAAAGGTTTTGCCGTTGGCCGCACCATTTTCGGCCAGCCTTCACGCCGCTGGTTGCAGGGCGAACTGGATGACGCCGGCTTAATCGAACAGGTGAAACAAAAATACCTGACGCTGATCGGTTTCTGGCGCCAATATCGCCCCGGCCACGACGCAAGCTAATCGACAAAGACTCCCCTTACAGCGATTTTCGCCGCTTTAAGGGGATTTTTTTGCCGCTTTTCTGTGAAGTAACGCAACGTGCAATCGAATAAATCGCTTTTAGATGAAATGAAATTTCCGCTCCATCTGTTAGAATGGGCTGTCAACAACTCAGGCGTCAGGCCGATACGCCTTAGCCCCCACTGCGAGCCGAATGGATGAACAACCCAACTCAACTTTCGCTGTTACAGGACGAGATTCGCCACCGTTATGAAACGCTAAGCAAGCGCTTGAAACAGGTGGCGCGTTACATTTTGGATAACAGTAACAGCATTGCTTTCGATACCGTTGCCTCCATCGCCGCCCAGGCCAGCGTTCCGCCTTCCACGCTGATCCGCTTCGCCAACGCGTTTGGCTTTAGCGGTTTCAACGAAATGAAACAGGTTTTTCGCCAGCACCTGATGGAAGAAACGGTCAACTACACCGAACGCGCCCGCCTGTTTCGCCAGACTGCGACCGACGGCAACGTCGCACCGGAAAAACCGGCGGAAATTCTCAACGTGTTCACCATGGTCAACGCTCAGGCGCTGCAACAGCTGGCGATGCAAACCAGCTCAGAGCAGCTGGACCGTGCCGTTGAATTGCTGAACAACGCCGAGAACATCTACGTGATTGGCCTGCGCCGTTCTTTCAGCGTCGCCTCGTACCTTACCTATGCGTTGCGCCACCTTGAACGTCGGGCGTTTCTGATCGACGGGTTGGGCGGCATGTTTACCGAGCAATTGAGCATGGTGAAACCCAAGGACGTGGTGATTGCCATCAGCTACTCGCCGTATGCGCAAGAAGCGCTGGAGTTGGTGGAACTGGGCGCCAAACGCGGCGCGCAACAGATCGCCATCACCGACAGCCAGGTCAGCCCGCTGGCCGCCTTCAGCGACGTGTGCTTTGTGGTGCGCGAAGCGCAGGTGGACGGTTTCCGCTCGCAGGTCGCCTCAATGTGTCTGGCGCAAACCCTGGCGGTATCCTTGGCGCTGAATAATGCCAAAGACGAGTAGTTATGGTAATAAGGGAGGCGGCACGCAGGAAATCGGGCCGTTTTACCGATGAGAATGTACCCGGCACAGCCGGGTGCTGAAAGCTATTGCAATACCAGATAGCGGTACAATGCGCTTTCCAGATCCTGTTTCATGCTGACAAAAACCAGGATTTCGATGGTTTTGTCGTCACAGTCATAGATAACACGATACTCGCTGTCGGGATCCAGCCGCTCACGGAGCTGTACGCCGCAGCCTGATAACACCGCATTGAAACGATAGCGAGTGGGGTCTTCAGCTATCGCCGATAGAGATGATAACAGCAGATTATCCACAAATTCACCGGCATTAGCCTGGCCAATAATCCCGCTTTTAAACGACTCGATATCTTTAAGACTCCATTCTGCCGCCGGTGAAACAATAATATCCCTATATTTCGGCACTCAGCACCTCTTTGTTATTTGCGTGCTACACGCAATCTTCTCAGCGTTTCCTCAGGTGACATTCCACGCTGATTTTTAATGTCTTGTTTAGCCAGCATCACCAGTTTTAGCAGGGCATTAGCCTGTCGTTCGAGATTGCGTTCCCTAATCTCTGCCTCTCTCTCAGCTGCAGTTTGGACAAACAGCTCAGCGACGCCATTTTTGGTGACGAAAACACCGCCTTCAAATAGGTCGGGTGAACCCAACCCTTCTCGAGCAGCCTTTTGGGACATCGTAGTCGTCATAACGGATTCCTCTTTTACTTCTATTGCACAGGCGAAAGCTTCCGCTCAAAGGACGCCTCACCAGGCTTGCGAACAAATCACGGCAATTGCACTTCGCGGCTACTCGCTACTTTCGCTTCCGCGCACATAGCCTGTCATCACACCCAGCGACTCATGTTTAAAAAGGTTATCATTTGAACAGGCGGGGAGCAAATTGATACTAAATTTATACACACGCCAATTGACAGCTATGTGGCCGATCATGAGGAAAGCCCGTTTCACGGGCTTAATGTCATAACACAGACTTGACCTAGCGCGCCGGATAACCGTCGCTGTTAATCCAGGCGTGGTCTTTTTCCCAGGTGAATTTCCACAGCCGCACCGGCCCGGCCATCACGTTGAGATAGTAGCTGTCGTAACCGGCCAGCGTCGCCACCGGATGGTAACCGCGCGGTACCTTGACCACGTCACGGTTATACACCGGCATGCACTCATCCAGTTCGCGATCGTCGGTATAGACTCGCTGCAGGCAAAAACCCTGTTCAGGTTGAATGCGGTGATAGTAGGTTTCTTCCAGATAGGTTTCATCCGGCGAATCCTCCTGGTCGTGCTTGTGGCTGGGGTATGAACTGGTATTGCCTTCATCGGTGTACACTTCCACCACCAGCAGGCTGTCGGCGGGTTCGCTGTCCGGCAGAATGTTATGCACCAGACGCTGATTGCGCCCCTTTCCGCGCCGCTCGACGCCCACATCCGCCGGCGTAATCAGGCGCGACGGCAGATGCCCTTTGCCCGGTGCGCTGCACACCGCCAACTCCACATCGCTTTCCGCCCGCACGTTAATCTTGTCGTGATGCGGCACGTAGACCGCGTAAGGCGGCGTGCGCTCAAACGGGCTCATGCGTTTGCCGATATGCGGATATTCCGCCCGCAGGGTGGCGACGGAGGCAATGCCGGCGACCAGCACCAGGCACAGCTCTTTATCGCCGCTTTCCAATTGCAGCGTCTGGCCGGCTTCGAGGCGATAGACATCGAACCCGACAAAGCGCCAGTCGGCATTCTCTGGGGTGACGTGCTGGATGCGCCCCTCGGCGTTCGGCTGCTGACATTTGGCGAGCAATGAGGACATGATTATTCTCCTGTTAACCTATAGCGTTACAAATGCAGCGGCCGTCACTCCAATGAAGTAACGGCCCTGGTCTGTCGGTTCGGGGATTAACCCAGCGTCGGCATACTGTATTCCGACACCGTCTGCTGCCCGGTCGGCCAGCGCGCTGTGGCGGTTTTCATGCGGGTGTAGAAACGCACGCCGTCGGTGCCGTGCACGTTCAGGGCACCGAATACCGAGCGCTTCCAGCCGCCGAAGCTGTGAAACGCCATCGGGACCGGCACCGGCACGTTAACCCCCACCATGCCGGCCTGCACTTCCTGCACGAACTGGCGTGCATAGTGGCCGTTACTGGTGAAGATGGCGCTGCCATTGCCAAACTCATGGCTGTTCACCGTATCGATGGCGGTCTGGTAATCCGGTACGCGGACAATACCCAGCACCGGTCCGAAGATCTCTTCACGATAGATGCGCATGTCAGAAGTCACGTGGTCAAACAGAGTACCGCCAACGTAGTAACCCTCCGGATAGCCCGCTACCTGATAGTTGCGGCCATCGGCCACCAGCGTCGCGCCCTCTTCCGCACCCAGATCGATATAACCCAACACTTTCTTCTGGTGCGCCGAAGACACCAGCGGCCCCATTTCGTTTTCTTCGCCGCCCTGCTGAATGCCAGGGCCAACGCGCAGTTGGGCAATCAGCGGTTTCAGCTTGGCGATCAGCTTGTCGGCCGTGTCGTCACCCACCACCACCGCCACCGGCAGTGCCATGCAACGCTCACCGGCAGAACCGAACGCGCCGCCCATCAGGGCATTTACGGTCGCGTCCAGATCGGCGTCCGGCATGATGATGGCCTGATTTTTCGCTGCGCCAAAGGCTTGTACCCGCTTGCCGTGGGCGCTGGCGGTCGTGTAGATGTGTTCCGCTACCGCAGACGAGCCGACAAAGCTCACCGCCTGAATGTGCGGATCGGTGCACAGCTGGGCGGCGTTTTCATTAGAACAATGAACCACGTTGAATACGCCGTCCGGCAGGCCGGCTTCTTTCAGCAGCTCCGCCAGCCGCACCGAGGCCGAAGGCACCAGCGCCGGCGGCTTGAGGACGAAGGTATTGCCGCAGGCGAGCGCGATAGGGAACATCCACATCGGCACCATCGCCGGGAAGTTGAACGGGGTAATGCCCGCCACCACGCCCAGCGGCTGCATCAGCGAGAAGCTGTCGACACCGCTGCCGACATCCGGCGAATATTCGCCTTTGATCAAATGCGGAATGCCGCAGGCAAACTCGACCACTTCCAGACCGCGGGTCAGTTCGCCCAGCGCATCGGAATAGACTTTGCCGTGTTCACTGACGATAAGCTGCGCCAGTTCTTCGCGATGCTGTTCCAGCAGCGCCTTAAAATTGAACATGATGCGCGCACGGCGCAGCGGTGTGGTGCGCGACCAGTCGGTAAACGCCTGATGGGCGACATCGATGGCCTGTTTCACCTCGGCGGCGGTGCTCTGCGTGACGCGACGTTCAACCTGACCGGTAGCCGGGTTATGCACGTCGACGGTTTGATTGCTGCTGCTCAGGCACACCTGCCCGCCAATAAAGTTACCCACGGTTTTCATGTCTCACCCTCTTTTAAGTCCGCTGTCGCCTGGCCGCATGCGGGGCTGCCGCACGCCGTGGCGTTTGAATCACACTGCCAGCTCATGCCCGCAAGCAGGCTAAATCCTGACCGGATAAAGCAAACTCTATTTCATTGAAAAAAAAGTTTCAAATAAATTATTTTAGAAATTTTGTTTTTAGTGCGGAAGGTCGCAGTTTTACCCTGTCGTCATACAGGGGCATTGCATTGCGGTAAAAAACGCGCCGCCGGCTTGCCGGGCGACGGGCGGTATTTACCACTGACTTTTATACAGAAAAATAGCAGAGGTCGGCCAACGCAACGGCGCCGGGCGCGCGTAAATCTTTCGGTAACGTTGGCTGTCCGTTTGCGGTTTTTTTTGAACTGGATCTAAAAATCAATATTTCATTATTCACTAATTATGAAATAAATGTTCTTGTTTAAGGAAGAACTGCACAAATATCACCGCCTTGATGACAGGCACGGTTCACCCTTCTGCTCCCTTTTCCCTACAACGCAACATGCGGGCAGAAGCCAGGATAAAAATCGGAGCAATAAATGTCATATCAGCGTAAACGCAATACCGGCTACATCATGAAGATTTGCGGGGTCGCCGCTCTGGGCGGCCTGCTGTTCGGCTACGATACCGCCGTGATCTCCGGCGCGATCGAATCCCTGAAAACCTATTTCAACCTCAGCCCGGCCGAAACCGGCTGGGCGGTCTCCAACGTGGTGATCGGCTGTGTGGTTGGCGCCTTTGCCGCCGGGCCGCTGGCGGGGCGTTATGGCCGCAAGAAGGCGCTGATGCTGGCGGCGCTGCTGTTCACCGTCTCGGCCATAGGTTCCTCGTTGGCGCCGACCTTCACCTGGTTTGTCATTTACCGCATTATCGGCGGGTTGGCCGTGGGCATCGCCGCCACCGTCTCACCGATGTACATGTCTGAAGTGTCACCGAAAGACATGCGCGGCCGCGCACTCAGCATGCAGCAGTTCGCCATCGTGTTCGGCCAGATCGTGATCTTTTACGTCAACTTCAAGATTGCCAGCATCGCCAGCGAAGCCTGGCTGGTGGAGATGGGCTGGCGCTGGATGTTCGCCTCCGGCGTGCTTCCCTGCATCCTGTTTTGCATTCTGGTGTTCATCATTCCGGAATCCCCGCGCTGGAGCGTGATGGTCGGCCGTGACGATCAGGCGCTGGCGATGCTGACCCGCGTCTCCAACGCCGAGCATGCCAAAAACGTACTGCGGGAAATCAAGGATTCGATACGGCAGGATCAACAATCCAGCAAGCAAAAACTCAGCTACACCGATAAGCGCGTGCGATTCATCCTGTTTGTCGGCTGCATGATCGCCATGCTGCAACAGGTCACCGGCGTTAACGTCATGATGTATTACGCGCCGGTGGTGCTGAAAACCGTCACCGAGAATGCGCAGGAAGCGCTGTTCCAGACCATCTGGATTGGCGTGATGCAGTTGGTCGGCTCGGTGATTGGCGCCATGCTGATGGATCGTATGGGCCGTATCCCGTTGATGCGCTGGGGCACGCTGGGGGTCATCGTCGGGCTGCTTATCACCTCTTATGCGCTGTATACCGAGGCGACCGGCTATTTCGCGCTGTTCGGCATGCTGTTCTTCATGGTGTTTTTCGCGTTGTCCTGGGGCGTCGGCGCCTGGGTGCTGGTGTCGGAGATTTTCCCCAACCGCATGCGTTCGCAGGGCATGAGCATCGCCGTCGGCTGCATGTGGCTGGCCAACTTTGTGGTTTCGCAAAGCTTCCCGATGATCAACGACAATCCGTATCTGTTCTCCCAGTTCCACGGCGCTTTCCCGATGTGGATTTTTGCGGCGTGCTGCCTGTTCAGCTACTGGTTTGTCAGCCGCTATATCCCGGAAACCCGGGGCGTCTCCCTCGAGAAAATGGAAGACGTGGTGATGGCGAAACGCTATCGCCTGCCCTTGTCCGAAACACGGCCGGTGCCGTTGCAAGACGGCAAGCCCTAAGCTTTCTCAACCCCTTCAGGAGTCATGCATCATGACCATTGCGCCAAAGCGTTTTTGCATCAACCGCAAGATCGCGCCGAATCTCGATTTGGAATCCTTTTTCCGCCTGGTGAAAAAGTGCGGGCTCAGCAAAGTTGAGCTGCGCAACGATATGCCGAGCGGCAAGGTGACCGACAGCCTGAGCAATGAGCAACTCACTGCGCTGGCGGCAAAATACGGCATTGAGATCATCACTATCAATGCCCTTGGCAGGTTTAACCTGCTGGACGACGAGGCCGCGCTGCTGAAAAATGCCAAGGCGCTGCTGTCGCAAGCCCAGGCCATCCATAGCAAGGCGCTGGTGCTGTGCCCGCATTGCAGCGCGGACGATCGCCGCAGCGAAGAGCAGAAAAAGACGGATACGTTGGCGTCCCTGAAGCTGCTGGCCCCGCTGTTTAAACAATATGGCGTGCAGGGCTATGTCGAACCGCTGGGCTTCGGCATCAGTTCACTGCGCTCGTCGCTGCTGACGCAGTCGCTGATCGGGGATTCCGGCGCGCCCTACAAAATCGTGCTGGATACCTTCCACCATTATTTAAGTGAGGTGGCGCAACCCGAGTTTGATGCGCAGATTGACATCGATGGCATTGGCCTGGTGCACCTTTCCGGGGTGGAAGACCCGCTAAGCAAAAGCGCGCTAAGCGACGAAGAACGCATCATGCTAAGCGACCAAGATCGGCTGGAAAGCAAAAAGCAGGTGCAGAATCTGGAGCGCCTCGGTTATACCGGCATTTACGCCTTCGAGCCGTTCTCTTCGCAACTGGATAGCTGGTCAGAGGCAGATATAGAACGTGAAATCCGCCAGAGCATCGCCCTGCTGCAAGGGTAGCAGAGAGCATAACGGCCTCTTCGGAGGCCGTTTTTTCAACGCTACTTCAGCTTGCTGACCACCAGTTGATGGCGGGCGTTATAGAATTTACGGTAGGCCAGATAGCAGGCAATAATGGTCGACAGGCTGGCGGTGGAAAGCAGCATAAAGGTGACCATGATCTGGTACTTGATCGCCTTGACCGGATCAATACCCGCGAAGATCAAACCGGACATCATACCCGGCAGGCTGACCAGCCCGACGGTTTTGGCGGAATCGACCGTCGGAATCAACGACGCGCGGATGCTGTCGCGGATCAACGCCGTCGAGGCAAACTTCGGCGACGCGCCCAAACTGAGCATCTCCTGAATCTTCTGCTGATCGCCTTTGAAACGCTGCCCCAGATTGTTGTAACACAACCCAACCGCCACCATGGCATTGCCGGCGATCATGCCAGAAATCGGGATCACCTGCATCGGCGTAAACTCTATCGAACCGGTCAGCACCAACACCACCAGCGTCAGTACCGCGCCCGTGGTAATGGCGATAAATGAGGTAATAAACGCATGCTCAATATATTTACTGCGCTTTTGCGCGTTATAAGCGGCGTTAAAACAAATAAACAGCACCATCAGCACCGTCAGAATGGCGTTGTTCACATCAAAAATGTATTTCAACACGTAGCCGACAATAATCAGCTGCACTACCGCGCGGCAAATACTCCAGATAATGTCTTTTTCCAGCGCCAGCTTTTCTTTATGGCTGATCAAAATAGCGATAACCACCAGTATCATCGACAACCCTAAAGATTCATTGGTGATATTATGCTGGTTCATCGGCTTTCTCCTGTGCCCGTGCGCCGTGGGCGCTCAGGGTAATCACATCGTCCGCATGTTTGATTTCATCTTTATCGTGCGTGACCCACAACGCCGCTACGCCATGTTGCGATACCAGCTGATGAATAATCTCGTTAACGTTACGTTTATTCTCTTCATCCAGCGCGCTGGTGATTTCATCCAACAGCAGCACCTTGGGCATAAACTGCAGGTTGCGGATCAAGGAAATACGCTGTTTCTCCCCGCCCGATAATTCGTTAACGCTTTTTTTCAACTTATTTTCCGCCAGCCCGAAACGCGCCAGATCGGCCTTCATTTTTTGCTCGTCCGGTTTTTGCTTACGGATCAGATAAGGCAGCGCAATATTGTCATAGACCGTATCGCCAAACAGCGCCGGAGTCTGGAAGCAGTAAGAAACCTGTTGACGGTATGCTTCCGGCGACATATCGGTGATGGGCTTACCGTCAAAGATAATTTTTCCGCGGGTCGGATCGATCAGCGAAGACACAATTTTAAGCAAGGTGCTTTTTCCGCAGCCGGACGGCCCGGTAATCAGTTTGAATTCGCCCGGCTTTAGGCCGAAAGAGACGGAATCCAAAATAACCTGATCGTCTATTTGATAATGAATACCATCCAATAAAAGTATTTCTTTGCTTTCCTTCATAATATATCCGCATCGCCATAAAACGCGTTTCAATCAGCCGGCAAGTATACCCTATGGATTTCAAGTTGCAGCAGGCGGCCAGCTCGCTCATCCCCAGTCAGGGCAGGTGCACCCGGCGACGAACAACAGGGCTGAGGGGGTTGTAAGCCCTCAGCCTTATCATGATGCGCTGTGAAAGAAAGTCCAACATTTCAGACAGAAAAGGCATTACGCTTTTTGGAACGACGTACAAATATACCAGCGTAACGAATTATTGATGCTGCGGTGGGTACAACGCACTTTTCCCTCTTTTTCCAACGCCAATAACAGCGTGCGTGTGGTGTAAATATTCTCGCCGCATTTGTCTGCCAGCTCCCTTGTTTTAGGCCACTGTTCCGGCGGGGGCGGGTGGTGCCTCTCTGTTCCCGTCGCGCGTTCCATACACAGTTTTCGTAACACGTTTAGCATATGCGACTTCCTGATTTCATAGGTTATCGGCGCCTTCGCCATCACGTCCTCCTGGGTTACTTTTACCTGTCCTTATCCGGCGGCAGCACGTCGGCCACGCGCAGGGTGTAAATCATGGTGGCCCCTGGCGGGATGGCGGGTGGGCTGCCCTTCTCGCCATACGCCAGCTCCGGTGGCACCACCAGAGTAATGGACCCGTGCTTGTCGAGTTTGCCGATAGCTGCGCGAAACAGCGGCGGATATTGCGCCAGCGGTAGCGTGATTGTCGTACCGGCCGGCTCCATATCCTTAATCACCGTGCCGTCGGGCAAACTTTCACGCACCACGATGCTGACGTTGTCGCCCGCTCCTATCCGCCCACTGCCGGCGTAATCCACGCGGTAATAGAACCCGAGCGCGTCCTTATGAACCCCCGGCCTTGTGGCGAAATCGGCAAGATAGGCTTTACCGTCCTGCTGCAAGGTCTGCTGCCGTTGCCGATGAGCCTGCTGCAAAGCGCGGTCTGCGGCTTGCAGCGCGCCGTCGATGGCGGCCTTGTCCAACCGTGGTCGGCCGTTCAGCGTATCGGCGATGCCCGCCAGCAAACGCGGCCGATCGGCTTCAATACCCCGTTGTTGGTTTTGTTCCTGCAGGTGCAGGATGTCGCGCCCCAGCGAGACTCCGGCAGCGTAAGCCTGTTTATCCGCATCGCTGACCAGCGCCGGTGGCTGTTGCAACCGCGCCAACTGACGGCCAAGCTGCTGTAGCCGTCGTTCTTGTTCTCCGGCTATCCGTTGTTGCCGCGCCAACGATGCCGCCATGGCGATCAGATCCGGCGGCGGCGCGATGGCCCGTCGGATCCCCTTCAGCGCTGCCGTCAACGGCCGGATATCGACAACCTCAGGCACACTGACCGCCGGCTCGGCGACTTGAATCGCCAACTGCCGCTCCAGCCGACGGACAGTGTCGGCCTGCTGCTGAATCACCTCGGCCTGTTGACGCAGGGTCTGATTCAGCGCCGTCAGCCGGGCGGTATCCCCTCGCGGTGCAGTGCTGGGTTTGGGTTTGACGGTAGCCGGCGAGGTAACCGACGGCGCCTTTTCTGCCGCTGGAGCCGCCACCTGCTGCTGCTCGGCAAATTTCAGCAGCGCGGGAATGCCGTCATCCGTCGGCGTTTTGCCCGCCGCCGACACGCTGCCTGCCACCAGTAACAAAAGAAAGGCTGCGGCTCCTTCCGCACACTTTTTCATGGCTACAGGCTCTCCACCCGGCTGGACAGATCGGACATCAGCTCATGCTCGACGTCGGCACAGAACTTTTCAGTTTTATATTTATAAAGCGCGTCTATAGCCTTACGGGTACTTTCATCGACATGACTGCGAATACCGGCATATCCGGAGGCGTTGGAAAGCAGCCCGTTAAAATAAGCAATCCGTTTCTGGTAACTTTGCGGATTAATATTCTTAAGTGAACTCACCCGCTGCTGACAAAGTACGATGCGCTGCTCGTCAGTCTTTTCGTTAGGATTATTCTGTGAGACTTTTTTCACGGCGACAACGCCCGCGCCATTCTTCCCCGCACAGCCCGACAACATTAAACCGGTCATTATCATCACCGCCAAAGCGACGGCAGAGCGGCGAGTTGAATCATTAATTATGGTAATCATTCCGTTTATCATCCCTTAATTATCACTTAGGTCATTATTATGTCGTGGAGCCCAGAGAGAACTCACCGCTTTGGATTAATCCGAACGAGTTAAATAACAAAAAAAATCGCAATATCAGCATGTGCCGATAATAATCCGGCACAGGTCGATATTGTTATTTTTTTGTTAACGCAACGAAAGAAATTACCGCCGTCGTTATGTCTGAAAGCCGCGTTTCAAGCCGGCGATATCGTTTTACCTGTCTTTTAAAACAATGAGTTAACTTTTCAATGACGATTAACAGCCGCAATTCATCATCTGCTGTCTGATGGCGATATTATCAAAACAATATTGTGAATTGTAGTGTCAACGGCATATCTGGCGATCTAAAATCTCGCACATCGCCACTTATATAGTCATTTATTCTGGATAATAGTTGTATACGATCTATTGATTTTCAATTATATATATTTCTTTTTCCTTTTGGTTTTATATTCTGTATTTGACCTAACTTAATAAAAGCTATTTCCAACGACACCTATTATTTGCAAGAATATTCTCACCAAGACGCCAGGGTGATATTCATATTTTCATTTTAATGGAATGCGTTTTTACGCCTTCCAAAAACTTTCGTTATTGCCGAGAAAATAACGGAGGGTGGCGTATTGCCCAGAGCAAAAGGATCTGGCTCCAACTTCGAGGCCGGCGACATGATGTTGCCAGCGTCGTGGGGGATTTAGATGTGCTTTTCTTTTTATTTAAATACTCTCTACAGGAACTTGAGAAATGAAACTGAATAAATTAATGCTGGCAACCATGATTGCTTTCGCTTCCGCATCTGTTGCTCACGCCGCATCTAACCAGGGCAGCGGTAAAGTGACTTTTACCGGTGAAATCATCGATGCGCCATGCAGCGTAGCGCCAGAATCCGTTGACCAGACGGTACCGATGGGCCAAATCAGCAGCCGTATCCTGGCCAAAGAAGGGAAATCCAGCTCTCAGCCATTCAGCATTGAGTTGAAAGACTGCTCTCTGACGACCATGAAGAACGTCCAGGTGACCTTCACCGGCACCCCGGATCCTGATAACAGCAAGCTGTTGGCACTGAGCGGCACCGCGACCGGCGCCGGCATCATGATCTACGACAACCTGCACTCCAAAGACGTTGAGCTGGGCACCGCGACTGACGGTCAGGGCCTGAACGAAGGCAACAACTCCCTGAAATTCGCCGCTTATCTGCAAGGCAGCAGCGCGTCTGGCGCCGTGGTCCCAGGCGAATTCACCAGCGTAGCGAACTTCACTCTGGCTTACCTGTAATCCCCCTGGGGGCGCCGTTTCGGCGTCCCCGCTTTTACCTGCACGGATATTAGGTAACGAGACAGACGGCTACAGGGAGACGCCAGCATGACAACCCGGATTTGGGGCGCACTGCTTATCGCGCTCAGCGTTTGCAGCGTAGAGGCGACAGCGAAAAATCAGGGCCACGGCACGGTCAGCCTGGGCGGCGAGATCGTCGAGACCCCCTGTGGGATTGCCGGCGAAAGCCTCGACCAATCCATTGATTTCGGGCTGATCGCCATGACCGACGCGGCATTGGGCGAACAGCCGGTGTTGATCGGCAGCCGCCGCAATTTTGAGATCAAGCTGGTGAACTGCGAACTGGCAAGCGTCGTGAAGCCCGACTTTATTTATCGCGCGGCTACCGTCACCTTCGACGGCACCGCAGACAGCCGGGATCCCGAGCTATTGGGCGTTTACGGCGAAGCGCAAGGCGTGGCCATTGAACTGCTGACCGCAGCCGGTACCCCTATCCCGCTGGGCACCACCACGGCGGATTACCAGATCGTCGCCGGCGACAATACGCTGCGCTTCGGTGCCCGATTACGTATTCACCCTGATAAGGCCCGAGCCGGCGGATTCAGCTCGTTGGCGAAATTCACCCTGTCTTATCTGTAACGCCGCGTTAGGCGGGTACCGGCATCAGGTACCGAATGACATCACGTATTACGTATTCAGGTCGTACAGGATGACCTGCTATTGGGCGCGGATTTGCCATGAGTGATTATTCTATGACGTCATTACTGACACGGAAAAAAAGACCCCTTACCGTCATTCTATCTTTCCTCTGGGCGCATTCGGCTTTTTCCGCCACGGAATTCAATACTGACGTATTGGATATCGGCGATCGCAGCAAAGTGGATTTATCGCGTTTTTCCGACGCCGATTACGTCATGCCCGGCACCTATCTGCTGGATATCAAGATCAACCAGAAAACCCTGCCGCAGCGCCGCATCCAGTATTATCCGTCAGCGGATAAAAAGGACCGCTCCCGCGCCTGTCTGCCGCCGGATCTGGTGGAAAAAATGGCGCTGAAAGAGGAAGCCGCCAAAAAAATCACCCTGTGGCACGACAACCAGTGTGCCGATATCAGCGGGATCAAAGGGGCGACCCTTTCCGATCGTATCGGCGGCGGCGTGTTGGCGATCACCATTCCGCAGGCATGGATGAAATATTCCGATCCAGACTGGACCCCACCTGAACAATGGGACGACGGTATTCCGGGGCTACTGTTGGACTACAACCTCAGCGGCCAGGTCGGCAAGCAAAGCCACAATAACAACACCTCAGAAAATCTCAGCAGCTACGGTACGCTGGGTGCCAATATGGGCGCCTGGCGCCTGCGTGCCGATTATCAGGCCAATTACAATCAGCAGGCCGGCCAGCGTGACAGCGGTTTTGACTGGAACCAGATCTACGCCTATCGCGCACTGCCAATGCAGGCCGCCAAGCTTACCCTCGGCGAAATCTTTCTCGACTCGGGGGTGTTCGATTCGTACCGCTTCACCGGCCTCAATCTGGCCAGTGACGAGCGCATGCTGCCGCCAAACTTGCAAGGCTATGCGCCGGAAGTGCGCGGCATCGCCAAGAGCAACGCCAAAATCACCGTTTCCCAGGAAGGCCGCACGCTGTACGAAACCACGGTGCCTGCCGGGCCGTTCGCCATTCAGGATCTCAACAGTTCGGTGCGTGGCCGGCTGGATGTGAAGGTAGAAGAACAAGACGGCAGCGTCTCCACCTTCCAGGTCGATACCGCCACCATCCCTTATCTGACCCGCCCTGGCTATGTGCGCTACAACGTCGCACTGGGTAAGCCCTCGGCTTACGATCACCGCACGCAGGGGCCGCTGTTCTCTGCCAGCGATTTCTCCTGGGGGCTGACCAGCGCCTGGTCGCTGTACGGCGGCGCGCTGCTCGGCGGCGATTACAACGCCTGGGCGCTCGGCCTGGGTCGTGATCTGAACATGTTTGGCGCCATGTCGCTGGACGTCACGCAGTCTATCGCGCGCCTGCCCAATGAACCGACCGCCAGCGGCATGTCGTTCAAGGTCAACTACGCCAAACGCTTCGATGAGCTGAACAGCCAGATCACCTTCGCCGGTTACCGCTTCTCGCAGCGCAAGTTCATGAACATGTCGCAGTATCTGCAAGAGCGTTACAACGACTACGACGAACACTACAACGGGCGCCAAAAAGAGCTGTACACCATCACCGCCAGCAAAACCTTTATGGCGGAAGACAGCGCCAAAGCGATCACCGCCTACCTGACCTATTCCCACCAGACCTATTGGGACGCCAAGGCACAGGATCGCTACGGGCTGTCTGCCAGCAAATTGTTCAACGTCGGTAACGTCAGCAACATCACCGCCTCGCTGTCGGCCTACCGCACGACCTATCACGGCCGCACGGATGACAGCGTGATGCTGAACTTCAGCGTACCGATTGGCGATCGTCGCCGTATCGGTTACTCGCTGCAAAGCAGCAACAGCGACGTCACGCAGATGGCGTCCTACAACGACTACACCGATCCGAACAATACCTGGCAGGTCAGCGGCGGCTTCAACCAAGCCGGCAAATCGCTGGCTCGCGGTTACTACACCCGTAACGCCTCGTTCGGCTCGCTCAACGCCAGCGCCTCTTACCAACAAGACAGCTACTCCTCTATCGGCGGCACTTTCCGCAGCGGCATTACCGCCACCCGACACGGCGTGGCCGCGCACCAGAACTCCAGCAACGGCGGCAGCCGGATGATGCTCGACACCGACGGCATCGCCGGGGTGCCGATCAACAACGGTCGTGCCTACAGCAACCACTTCGGCCTGGCGGTGATTTCCGATATCACCAGCTACTACAACACCGATACCCGAATTGACGTCAACCGACTTGCGGACGACGTCGAAGCGACCCGAGCGGTAGTGCAAGGCACGCTGACCGAAGGCGCCATCGGTTACCGCCACTTTGAGGTGGTGAAAGGCAGCAAGCTGCTGGCCACCATCAAGCTGGCCGACGGCAGCGAGCCGCCGTTTGGCGCTACGGTGCTGAGCGAGCGAGGCCGCGAAGTGGCGGTGGTGAACGACGGAGGATCGGTCTACCTGACCGGCGTCCAGCCGCAAGAACAACTGGATGTCGCCTGGGAAGGCCAACGCCAGTGCCGCATCGTGATACCGGGCGCCGCCAAGCCGCTGGACCATCTGCTGCTGCCGTGCGCCAAACTGTAATCCGCAACACAGAGAATTGATGACTATGAACAACTATCCGCTAGCAAAAGTGGCCGCACTGGGCCTGGTATTGGCCAGCGCGGCTCCGGCCGTCAACGCTGCGATCTCGCTGGATCGTACCCGCGCCGTCTACCTCAGCGACGCGAAATCCATCAGCCTGAATATCGTCAACGAAAATAAGGAGCTGCCTTTTCTGGCGCAATCCTGGCTGGAAAACGAACAGCATCAGAAAATCACCTCGCCGCTGGTGGTACTGCCGCCGTTGCAGCGGGTAGAAGCCGGCGAACGCAGCGTAGTGCGCATCACCAAGACTCCGGAGGCCGACCGCCTGCCGCAGGATCGCGAATCGGTGTTCTATTTCAACTTGCGCGAAATCCCGCCGAAGAGCAGCAAAACCAACGTGATGCAGCTGGCGCTGCAGACCCAGATCAAGCTGTTTTACCGGCCGAAAGCCATCGTCGCGCCAAAAGGCGAGGTGTGGCAGGAGAAGCTGGTGTTCCGTAAAAACGCCGGCGGGTTCACCATCGAAAACCCCACGCCGTTTTATATCACCCTGACCGGCATGACCCGCCAACCGCAGAAACAGGGCGGCGGCGCGCTCGGTGACTTCCAGCCGGTGATGCTGAAACCGAAATCCAGCGAAAGCGTGAAGCTGCGCGACAACGGCCTGAACAGCTTTGTCGTCACCTACATCAATGACTACGGCGGCCACCCCGAGCTGCGCTTCGCCTGCAACGGCAGCGTCTGCCATGTCGTGCCCGATACCAAAAAATAAGGAGATACCGCATGGCTGAATTCACCGGCGGCCGCCTGCGGCCCTTGCTGTTCGGCGCATTGCTGTTTAGCGGCGGCGCGGCGGCGGCAACGCCGCTTGACGTGATTGAAGGCACTACCGGCACCGTCAGCTTTTTCGGCGGCCTGCTCAGTTCCCCTTGCAGCCTGACGCCGGACAGCCAGGATCAGGCTATCGATTTGGGCGAGGTTAACGCGCGTGACTTCCAGAATGCCGGCGATCGGAGCGCGCCGGTGCGCTTTCGTCTCTCCTTCCGCAACTGCCTGTTGGGGGCCAAAGCGCTGGCGGATAACCCCGCCGGCCAACGTAACGGCGATGCCGGGCAGCTCTATTTACAGGGTGAGCAGGCCGCAACGCTGGTGTTTCTCGGCGACAGCGATGTGAATAATCCGGACTTGCTGAAACTCAACGGCGGCGTGCAAGGCATCGGCCTGCGTTTGCAGGACCAACAGGGCCGCGCTCTGTCGCTCAATCAGCAAAGCCGGCCCTACATTCTGCAGCCCGGCAGCAACACGCTGTGGTTCAGTGCCAGCGTGGAGTCAACGCAGCGGGCGGTGATGGCGGCCGGGTTTTCCGGCGTGGCGCACATTCAGGTGATTTACCTGTGAGGTTCACAAACGCGATGAAAAACCAATACGTTAACTATTACCTGCCGCTGGCGTTCGCGCTGGCGGCGCCCGCCGTCTGGGCAAATGGCTACGTGACGCCGGACGGCGGGGCAAAACAATTTTATATCGACCTGAATGAAACCAACATCACCAATCGGGTGGGCTTCACCAAAGAATTTACCTATTCATTAGGCGGCCAATATACCGGCAAGGCCTATTGCGATACTCGTATTCCGACCAGCCCGCACTTTTATAAGTCGGATTCGGCACTGCCCCCCTCCGAGTTCGGCAACGGTTATTTAAAACTTAATGATTTCCTGGATTTAAAAGCCGAGGTTTGGATCGCCGGCAATAAAAGGGCCTACGTCACAGTGCCTTTTTACAATGTATCCAATGAGTTGAACCAACATTCATGCAACCCGCCCTACGTGCAAATCAACAACTACGAAAGCGGCTCCCGGGGCAAAGTCACCTTCCGGGTGCGCAAAAAAATCATCAATGGCGTGCAGATTAACGACCGGCAAATCATCGAGATGTATGGTCGCCTGGGTTCAACCGACGCAGGTTTCGGCCCCAACCCTATGGCGCAGGTGTTTATTCAATCCGCCATTCTGTACGTGCCGGATAAATGCGTGGTGAATGAAGGCCAACTGATCAACGTCGAATTTGGGGAAATCAGCGGCAGCAACCTGAACGGCGCAAGCTATCCGCAAAGCATTCCGGTGCGCTTCCAGTGCGAAGGCGGCAGCTTTGAGGACGGTACCCTGAATATCAAACTGGCGGTCTCCGGCACCCCAGCGCCCTTCACCAATAACGCGTTTAAAACCGATAAAACCGATCTCGGTATCGAGATCAAACATAACGGTCAGTTGGTTGTCCCGAATGAGTTTTACCCGGTGCCGAATATCGGTAACGGCGGCAGCTGGAACCTGGTTGCCGCGCCGTTGGCCAACGGCGGCAAGGACATCGCGGAAGGGGAATTTAACGCCTCGGCCACCATTGTGGCGGCCTTCGAGTAACCCAGGGAGAAACAGACCATGCGTTTACGCGCTTTAGCGATGCTCAGTTGCACGCCCTTATTATTTACGGCGTTGCCGGCTCTGGCGGATACCGAACTGGTCGGTTCACCACTGCAGTTCCACGGTACCGTGGTGAGCCGGCCGTGCAATATTGAACCGCAATCGGCCGATCAGGTGGTGGAGATGGATACCGTGATCGTCAAAACCCTGTACCGCTATGGCCACAGCAATCCGGTGCCGTTCAATATCAAACTGACCGACTGCAAAACGGCGGTGTTCAAATCCGTCAATGTCACTTTCAGCGGTACCGAAGACAGCGAACTGCCGGGCAAACTGGCGATCAATAACGGCACCAACGGCGCCGCCATCGCGCTGTTTGACAGCAAGGGCGCCGATATCGAGTTGAATCAGGCCACCAGCGCGGTGGCATTGCAGGACGGCGCCACTGTGCTGAATTTCACCGCCTATGTGCAGGGCCACCCCAGCGCGATACAGAATAAAACCATTACCGAGGGTGAATTCAGCTCGGTAGCCAATTTTGTGCTGGCTTACCAATAAGGCCAGGCGCTTCAGGAAGCAGTGATGATATCCAACAACAAAACGGCCGGGTTATTCGGGCTGGCGGCGTGCTATTGCCTGATCGCCATGCATATTTACTGGCCCAATCGCGGCGGCAGCGGTTTTTATTTGCCGTGGAATCTGGTCGGCGGCCTATTTATCGCCCTGTTTATTCTCGGCGCGATGCTATTGAGCCGTCCGCCGCTGGCCGTGTCCGGCTTTTTTAACCGGCTGGCACCGGGCGCTCTGATTTTATTATTGCCGCTGCTGTGGACGAAAAATCCCTGGCTGAGTGAAGCTCTCCCACGCCTGTTGGGGCTGACGCTGGGCGTCGCCGCCTACTTCGCGCTGTTGCAGATACCGCTCGACCGTCTGCGGCGGCGCAGGCTGCTGATTTTACTGCTGGCGGCGACGGTGCTCGAGGCGCTGCTGGGCCTGGTGCAGTACGGCCTGTTGGAGCCGGGTAACGCCATAGGCTACAACACCGTGAAAAACCGCCCGTACGGCATCTTCCAGCAGTGGAACCTGATGGCCAGCTTTATGGCTACCGGGCTGGCGCTGGCGCTGTATCTGCTGAGCAACCGGCGCCCGTTGCACCGGAGCGTGCAATGGCTGACGGGCAGTATGCTGGTGCTGGCACCGCTGTTGTTGATCGTGATCGCCTCACGCGTTGGCCTGCTGGCGGCCGTTGTGCTGTCGCCGCTGCAACTGTTTATGCTGTATCGGCTTAATCGCCGCCGCGCCACCACCGCCCTGCTGCTGTTGCTTGCCGGAATAGCCGCCGGGCTGCTGCTGGTCATGCTCAACGGCGCGACGCGGGCGCTCACCGTGGCGGAACCGATTTTCTACCGGCTGGCCTACTGGCAGGAAGCGCTGCGTATGATCGCCGAACGCCCGTGGCTCGGCTGGGGTTACGGCCACTTTCAGCACGACTTCCTGCATCACTTCTACACCACCCACCGCAGCGGCATGGAAAGCGTCAGCATCAGCCATCCGCACAACGAAATTTTGCTGTGGGGCATCGAGGGCGGCCTGCTGAGCCTGAGCGGCATCGCCTTCATTTGCTGGGGGTTATGGCGCCTGTTGCGACGCACCCGCGCCCTGCCGCTGCGGCCCGCCCCTTGGCTGGCGGCGCTGCCGATCCTGCTGCACATGATGGTGGAATACCCGCTTTATCTCTCCGCGGCACACGGCGTACTGCTGCTGGCGATTCTGCGCGCCGGCGATGTGCGTTGCCGCCTGCGCCTGTCACCGCGCCCGCAGCTCACCCTGCGGCTGCTCACCACCGGCTTGGCCGCGCTGGCGTTGCCGTATCTGCTCAACGGCCTGCACAGCGCCCTGATCGTGACCGCCGTGGAAAAAACCGGTCTGCAGCAATTTGCCGCCATGAACCGGGTGATGACGCCGACGCCCTGGCAGGTGCGCTACGACTACGATGTCCAGTTGCAACGGCTGCTGCAATACCCGCATACCCGCGATCCGGCCACGCTGCTGAGCTACCAACGTTGGGCGGAAAATGAAATCCGCGTGCGGCCGGACGCCAATATCTACGTCAACCTGATGGTGACCAGCCGGTTGCTGCAACAGCCGCAGCGGGCGGAGGATCTGCACCGTCAGGCTCGCCGGCTGTTCCCGCACGATGCGCGTTTTAAGGAGTAACTATGCTTAATATTCGGTTCACCCTGCTGGGCAGCGATAACTTTTATCAGCAGGGGTTACGGCAACTGCTGGAAGAGTATCTGCATGACCTGAATCACAGCCGCCGCGGGCATCTGCATGCACTGCGCAATCTGGAGCCAATCGAGATCGTGTTCCACACGCTGGAAGACCAATGCGGCTGCGCCAGTTGCTACCAAAGCCCGTACCAGACGCCGCGCCATCGGCAAATGATCGTGCTGATCCTCGACGATCTCGACACCCGTTATCTGCACGCCCACCCTGCGTTGTTCAGTATTAACCGACGCGACGATGCCGCTACCGTTCGCCACAAGCTCCACATGGCGCTGGAACGCTTTTGCCAGCAACCCTGGGTGGCACTGCACGCCAGCACCCTCTGGAAATGCCGGCAGTGCCGCATCGCCGCCCTGAGCAGCTGCGAAAAGAAGGTGCTGAAGCTGATGAGCACCGGCATGTCCGCCTGCACCATCGCCGGGATGCTGCACCGCAGCCAGAAGACCATCAGCGCCCACAAGCGTTCGGCAATGCGTAAATTGAACGTGCGCAAAAATACCGAACTGAACAAAATGCTGCTCAATCAGATGGGGTTGAACTGAAACGCCGCGGGATCAGGCCAGAGCGCGTTTCTTTGGCAGAAAGATCTCCGCCAGCATGCAGCGCGCGCCCCCGCCGCCGAGATCTTCGATAATGTCGATCGGCCCCAGCGCCAGCCGGGCGTAGCCGCCAATCAGCGCCTGTTGCGGCGGCGTAAAACTGGCCCAGGCGCGGGTCGACATGGCGTAAACCGGGCTGCCGTCTTTGGCGCGCAGTTCCAGCACGTTGCAGGCGAACGCCTCCATCTGAGCGTAGCTGACGTCAATCAGGGTTTTGCCGCTACCTTGCAACGTGGCGATCACCCTGCGCTTTTGCTCCGGGTTGCGCAGGCTTTCCAGGCAGAGAATGGCGTAGCGCACGCCGACGCTCATCATCACGTTGGTGTGATAAATCGGCTGATTATGGCGATCTACGGCGTCGAACCAGATAATTTTATAGCCGGAATGGCGCTCAAATTCGCGCCCCACTTCTGGAGAGCTGCGTGACGACAAGCAGGAATAAGCCAATTTGTTCGGGTGATCCAGGATCAGCGAACCTGTGCCTTCCAGAAAACGCCCGGCCAGTTCGTGAGCGGAAAGATCGATATGCCGTTCAATCACGAAATCATTGGCGAGCTGCGCGACAATATCCTGGCGGCGTTCCCGTCGTCGGTTTTCCGCTTCCATCGGGAAAGTGAACAGGCTGCCGTCGCCCAGCAGCGCAATCCAGTTATTCGGGAACAATGCGTCCGGCGTTTCCTGCCCGGCGATATCATCCATTACCCTCACGTCGACACCGGCCTGCTGCAAGGCGTCAACGTAGCCGTTAAAGGCGATTAATGCCCCGGCCGCGTGATGTTCATGATGCTGCATGGCCTTCTGAAAGAAATTGCTGTGCTGGGTCTGTTTATTCGCGGCAAAGCCGGAAGGCCGGATCATCAAAACGGATTGGGTGGTTTGCATGATATTTCTCACAGGGATCGGGGGAATGACGCGACCCTATTATGGAAAATCAATGTGACACCAGGCAGTGTAAAAAATGACTAAATTGCTCTATATTTTTACAAATCGCCACCACCAGCCGACACTTTGCCACCATGAATGATACCGATCGCCAGATCCTCGCGCTGCTGCGCGAAAACGCCCGCAGCTCGGTGACCGAGATAGCCAACAAGGTCCGGGTTTCGCGCGCTACGGTGCAAAAAAGAATTGAGGCGCTGGAAGCGCAGGGGATCATTACCGGCTACACCATCCGCGTGAAACCGGGCGTGGAACATAACCGCATTCGCGCCTGGATGTGCGTGGCGGTGGAAGGCACCAAGGCGCAAAGCGTGTTGCAACAGCTGCGCGGCGAACCGGCGGTGTTCACCCTGCACACCACCAACGGCAAGTGGGACATTCTGCTGGAGATCCGCACCGACAGCCTGGAGAGTTTCGATAAAATTCTGGGCCGTATCCGGCGCATCGCCGGCATTTCCAACACCGAAACCAGCATCCAGCTGTCGACGCACAAGGCATAACGCCGTCAGCGGGAGCGGAACATCGCCTCCAGCATTTCCACTATCAGCGCCGCGTACCGGCCGTCGGGATCGAGCTCGGGGTCGAATACCGACAGCGTCATGCCGCAGCACAACGGATTTTGCAGCAACCGCGCCACGATATTTTCCAGCCAGAGGCGATCGATTCCGGGGCCACCGGGGGAATCCACCGCCGGCATAATGGTTTGATCGAGCACGTCCACATCCAGATGCAGCCAAAAGCGCCATTCCGGCTCGGTGGCCAGCATCTGTTCGATTTGCCGCACAATTTCCGCTTTGCCCATCCGGTTGGCGGCGAAGACGTCAATGCGCGCAATTGCCGTTTGATTGATATCCGGCCAGGCAAAATCCGCGTCCCGGCACTCACGCTCGCCCAGCTGTAAAACCTGCCGCTCCGGCACCAACGGCCCTGCTACGCCAGGCCATTCGGTCAGCAGCGGTTCCCCGCGCCCGGTCGCCAACGCCAAATCCATCCCCGCCACCGCACCCAACATCTGCTGCGGATCATAGTTGCCGGGATGACGGAAATCGCTGTGCCCGTCGATGTGTACCAGCGAAAGCGGCCCCGCACTGCGTGAACCGGCTAGCGCCCCCAGCAGAATCGAACAATCGCCGCCGACCACCAGCGGGAACTCGCCGTGCGCCTGCGCCGCAGCAACCTCTGCGGCCAACGCGAGAGTGAAGGCGCGAATCGCATGACCATTACGTATGCGGGTACCGGGCTGCGCTGCCGGCGAATAGATCAGTTGCGGCAACTCGGTGACGGCCCCCGCTCCCAACCTTTGCGCCAAACCCTGTGCCATCAGCGCCTGCGGCGCTCGCCAGGTTCCGGGAACATGGCCCGGTCGCAAGGGGCTCAGCCCCAGATTGGTAGGTGCAAGAATGATATGCATGGTGAATACCCCGGATAAGCCCTCTAAAAATCAGCTTAGTCTATCCGGCGGCACCGGGCCTGCGTTTTGCCTACGGCTGCCGCGTATCGACGTCAAAGTGCAGGAACGCCAGCTGAACCACCCGGTCAATCGTATGTTCACTCTGATTATTGAGGTGCAGATAGTGTTGTAAATGCAGTAAATCAGCGATAAACGCGGCAATGCCGAGCTCCGGTTCAACGATGCCGGCGTGTTGCATAAACGGCAGAAGTTGCTGTGCGGCTTTTGCCGCCCGAATCAGGGTATCGTCGCTGTTTGCCTGGAACGGTTGTTCGGCGAAGGTGGCGATCAGGGTATTCAATTCAGGAAGCGCAGTTTTCATGATTACGCCCTACGGAGGTGGATTATCAGCGTGATTCGCGACGCCTGCTGCTCTGAGGCGGCGATGTCAATCAGGGTCAATTTCTTCGATAATCACCACGTTCGTAGCGATAAACGCTATCTCTGTCGTATTGCGATTGGCCATATTGCGCCTCCTCGTAATACGAGCGGTTATGATGGCTATGTTTCCCGAGGGAAATACAGCCGCTTAATAAAAACGCCGCGGCGATACAGCTCAGAACAAACATTTTCTTCATTTTCTTTCCCCAGGCATCAACGGTAAAAGGTATTAAAAAGCGGTGGCCCCATCAGTGCCGGCCACCGGCTTATCCAAGACAATTCATTACCAACCTATGGACAGGCAGCCGCTCAGTAAAAACACCGAAGCGATACCGCAGCCCAGTAAAACCCACTTTTTCATAGCTTCTCCCATGACATCAGCGCAGATGAACGTATCAATACATAACGGTACTGTACAGTTTAGTTTTGCACTGATTTTATCCCACTGTCAAGACAATGTCTCAGTCGCCCTGATTAGCGGAGTTGTCCTGTGGTCAGGGCGCGCAGCGGCCCCGATCGTCCACCGCCCAATGCCGGGCCGTGGCGGCAATCCGCCCTGCAAGATTGCCGATAACCTGCTGCTGCCCCTGCAACATCGCCGTATAGCCCGGCTGAACGGCCTGCGTCAGGCGGCTGCGGCACACCAGCCTTCGCCCCGATACATTCAGGCTCCAACCGGCGTCTAACTCGACGGCTCGTCCCGGCCAGGCGTCAAAACGCCGTATCTCAAGCTGTATTCTCACCGTGGGGGTCTCCCCGGCTTTAGCCAGCCCGGCAACGTCCTGCGTGCCGAGACGCTGCACCAGCTCGGCGGAAAGCGCGGTGCGGATCTCATCGCCAAGCGGGCTGAGCCAGCGTTCATTTTCCAGCACCAGCGCGCCGCTTTGCCCCTGACGCACCACCAGTTGCGGCAGGTCAATCTGCGGCGGAATACCGACCGGCAGTACGGCAATCAGAAAGGGTGCAGGCTGCACCGGCGGCGGATCGGCTGCCGGCGCCACCAGCGTGTGGTAATGCACCGACGGGGAAGAACAGGCGGTCAGCGAAACCATAAGCATCAAAAAACAGAGCCGCGACGGTGACATCATTTTTTCGAACCTTGCAGAGAAGAGTCATGGCTGCCTGGATTGAGCAGAGGGGGATCCTCAGTTCGGCCTTGCAACAGCGACTCGGGGTGGCGATCAAGTTGGTCAGCCAGGTTGCGTACCGCACGCAGGGCGCGTAGCGCTTCCTGTAAAGACTGGCTAAAGGTCAGCATCAGCGGCGAGTCTTCCGCCAGCAGATCTTGTGCGGTCTGCGCCGTTTGGCTCATCTGCCTGAGAAGTTGATTCGCCGCCGGCAACGTCTGGCCATTGACCTGTTTAAGGCTGTTATCCACCCCGGCCAGCGTGGCGTTCAGGTTCTGCGCAATCGACGCCAGCGGCATTTTATCCACCTTACTGACGATGCTGGCGATCTGCTCCTGCAGCCGGTCGAAACCGCCGTTGATGGTCGGCAGCACCAGCGGGCGGGCATGAATATCAAACGGCACCCTGGCGGCATTGGGTACAAAATCCAGCGAGATATAAAGCTGCCCGGTGAGCAGGTTGCTCGGCGTAGCCTGAGCGCGCAGGCCGTGCTCCACCAGATCGCGGGTAAAGGCCGCTGTCTCTTGCTCCAGGCCCCGGTTTTGCTTCGGCAGCTTGCTCAACACGTTGCCAAGCCGGTTCGGGTAAACCTCGATACCGACCACCGACGGGAAGCGGTAGCCTTGGGGGCTGTAATCCAGATCGACCGAGACCACCCGGCCAATCTTGATGCTGGAGAACTCGACCGCCGCACCGACTTCCAGACCGTGCAATGAACGCTCAAAGCGCAGCTTGAAGCGCATCGGCGGGCCATCGGGCGCGGCCAGAGCGGATTCCTGATCTTTAGCCAGCACGTATTCGCCCTTCGGCCCGACGGGGGAAGCCCCTGAAGCGTTTTCCGGCGTGGCGAAGGCGATGCCGCCCGCCATAATGGCGGCGACCGTTTGCGTTCTGAGCCGGAATCCGTTGGCGCCCACCGACACGTCCAGGCCGCTGGCGTTCCAGAAACGTGAGTTCGGCGTCACGAGGCGATCGTAAGGCGCATCGATAAAGATTTGCAGGCTGACGCTCTTGCCGTCGGCATTAAGCTGATAGGACGCGATCCGCCCTACCGGCACCCGTCGGTAATAGACCGGCGAGCCGATATCCAGCGAGCCCAAGTCGTCGGTCTGCACCACAAAGCGGGAGCCCGGCATGTCGTTGATGATGGCCGGCGGCGATTCAAGCCCGGTGAAAGCGCTGCGGGTGCGGGCCGAGCTTCCTTTGTCCACGCCGATGTACGCTCCCGACAGCAGGGTATCGATACCGGTGACGCCACCGATACCGACGCGCGGGCGCACCACCCAGAACCGAGTGTCGGCACGGGCCAGGTTCTCCGCGCTTTCGTTGAGGCTGACCGTCACCAGCACCTGCGAGTCGTCGCCACGCAGCTGGATATCTTTGACGACGCCGACCGTCACGTCTTTATATTTCACCGCCGTTTTGCCCGGCTCCAGACCGGTGGCGGTCTGGAAGGTAATGGCGATCTCCGGGCCGGCCGCGAGCCAGGCATGCAGCAGCATCGAAGCGCCGATCAGCAGCGCAATGACCGGCACCAGCCAGATCGGCGATGGCCAGCGGCGACGGATCACCCCAGGCTCACCGGGTTGTTGTGGAATCGGGTTCACTTATCGTCACCTTCCCAGATCAGGCGGGGGTCATAAGCCATGGCGGACAACATGGTCAGGATGACCACCAGGCCGAAAAACAGGATGCCGCTGCGGGGTTCCGCCGCACTCAGCGTTTGGAACTGCACCAGCGCCGACACGACGCCCACCACCACCACGTCCAGCATCGACCAATAACCGATCCCTTCGGTCAGCCGGTAGAGCCTTGCTCTTTCGCCCATCGCCCAGGTACTGCGGCGCCGGGAAGCGAACAACAGCAGGCCGAGGCTCAGAAATTTCATGCAGGGGATCACTACACTGGCGACAAAGATCACCAGCGCAATGCCATAGGAGCCGGCACGCCAGAAATCGATCACTCCGGCCATGATGGTACTTTCACTGTCCTTGCCGAACAGACGAGTGGACATCACCGGCAGAAGGTTGGCGGGGATATACAACATTACGGCGGCGATCAGCAATGCCCAGGGGCGAGCCAGGCCACCGGGCTGCCGACCATGCAACCGGGTACGGCAACGCGGGCAGCGGGAAAGGTGACGGCACGCCAACCCGCAGGTCGGACAGCCCACCACGTTAATTTGCCGGGCATAGAGTGGCCTATTCATGATCTTCCGCCCCCTCATCCGGTGCTACCGGAACCCGTTCCCACAATGGTTGAAGATCCTGGCTGCCGATGATGACAATCAGCAACATCAGGGCCGCCATCGCCCAGCTGCCGGGGCCTGCTACCACCTGCAAAAAACCGGACAGTTTGATGGCCGCCACCAAAAACCCCAACATGCCGACCTCAACCCGGCTCCAGGGCCGCAGCCATTTCAGCAGCCTGACAGCACCGATAAAACCCGGCGCGCAACGGCCCGCATGGGCAAACATCAGTACCCAGCCGAAGAGCGTTATTTGCAGAAAAGGCGCCACAATCAGTAAGAACACCATGCAAACCGCCAGCGGCAGCGTGACACCCTGAGCCAGCGCCACGGCGGCCTGCCAAAGGGTGGCGACATTCTGCACCGCATGGAAGCTGACGCCGATCACCGGGCAGACGTTGGCCACGACAAAAGCGATGATTGCGGTCAGCGCCAGCGCCAACATCCGTTCGGTGTTGATCTGCCCGGCGCGATAGAGCGTGGCGCGACAACGCAGGCAGCGCGCTTCGTCACCCGCCGTGAGTGGCCGGTAGCGATAGACGCTGTCGCAGTGCCGACACACCACCATATTGGGTAAGATTTTCATCAGGTTAATGGGAACGAGGTTCCTGGCAAGATGTTGAGAGCGGATAACCGGCGTGTGCCTGCTACCCGCCTCATTTTTTATTATCAGGCCGCGTTTGCCCGCCTGTTTTCCCCTTGGTGTTGACTGACTCTTTCTATACTTCACACTCTTTACTTCAGGATCCCAGCCAGTTCTTCAGCGGCTTTATCGATCCCTACCTCGGCGGCGCTCAACGAGCCGATGCTGGCGCCGACGTTCATGGCGTTCGGGTATTGCCTGGCGACGTAAGCGTTGAGCAGGCGCTGGGTCGAGGCGTCATAGACCTCGACGGCGTAATTGACCGAGCCGTTGAGCATCCCTTCTTTACCGCGAATGGATTGCACGATGTTGTATGGCCCGCCCGCCAGATCAAACTTGGTGAAGGTGCCGACCACCGGCGTGGTGGTCTCTGCCCCGGTCAGCGTCAGCTTCAGGCGAAGCGCATCGGGTGCCGGGCTGCTGACCTCACGAAAACGGGAGCGCAGCGCTTCGCTGAATTTGCTGTGCATATAGTCTGCCAGCGCCTTGCGATCTTCCTGCGAGACCTCGCCAAACTGGTTGTCCGCGCCCTGATAAATGACAACCGGCTCAATGATGATGTTGGTGTATTTTTTCCACTCCACCGGGGTGGAATAGCGGTAAGGAATACGGTCGGATTGATCGTCAGTGTTAGGCTTTAACTGTGACGATGAATCAATACTGGCGTAACGCACCGGCGGCGTTCCGGCGCAGCCGACCAGCGCGATGGCAAGTGCCAGCATTGCCGGACGAGAAACCTTGAGGTATGCGAACATTTAGGTGATCCTGTAAAAGAAAATGCCACCAATATTGGTCAGAACGTGCTGTTTCAGCGACGATATTTACCCGCTGCGCCCAGCGGGGTAAACAGACATTGAAATGGATAAAAAACCGCCAAAACAAAACTGTACAGTTGAGTTTTGCATTGATATTCTTCGCTTGTCAAGAAGATGTCTTTTTTTGTGCGATTTCCCGGTTAGCTTGCAGGAGAGATGATGAAAGTACGGACCAACGCGCGCCGCGATGCCATCGTTGAAGAGGCGGCACTGCTGTTTCAGGAGATGGGCTATGAGCGTGCATCGATGAATGAACTGGCGAAACGAGTCGGCGGCTCCAAAGCGACGCTGTACGGGTATTTTCCTTCCAAGGAGGAGCTGTTTACCGCCGTTGTTCGCCAGCACGCCACCCAGCATCTTTCCGAAGCCGCCACCGAGTTGATGAATGAAAAACGGGGCAAGGAGACGCTGGAACAAACGCTGACGCGCTTCGGCGAACAGATGCTGCTGGTGCTGACCAACGACAACAGCGCAATGGCGGTTTACCGCATGGTGGTTGCCGAGGCCGGGCATTCTGATATCGGCACGCTGTTTTACGAGGCCGGCCCGCGCGAGAGCGTGGAAAAACTGTCGGTGCTGATGTCCGCCGCCATGGATCGCCAGGAACTGCGGCTGGCCGATCCTTACCTCAAAGCAACCCAGTTCCTTTCACTGCTCACCGCCGAGATCGACATGCGGGTATTCCAGCGCGAATTGCAGCCGATCAGCCTGCCGCGCATTCGCGAGATGGTCAGCAACGCGGTGAGCATGTTCCTGGGCGGCGCGGCATTTAAAAAGGGCATTTGACGGGCGGGTTAACTGGGCTTTATTGCCTCTGCCTAAAGGTAGCGGCAATACAGTTAAAATAAAAATAACCGAATGATTATTATAATATTAATTAAAAATTATACTTCCATGAAACACATAAACAATTAGCTGAAATATAGTATAAGCAAGCAATTATCGAGTCATCTTTCTACCTAATCCAAATTATTTCTCACGCATACTTTTCGGTGGTATTGCATAGGAGTAAAGGCGTCGAATCCCCTGTTCGAGGCAGGAAGAAAACCAAACCTATTATTACAGAAACCGGAAACCCGGATCCTGTCCGCCAGAGCAGAAGGATAACAGCCAGGTAAATCGTTAGGTTATTCTGCATTTGGAAAAACTAATAGCAGAAAACCCCAAAAATAAGGGAGCAAGGATGATGAATGACACAATTTATTATGGTTATTCTAAAGAGGTCATGAAATGACTGGAATAAATCAAAACAAGCATTAGATTTAATAGTATCACTAATCAAATTTATATTATCAACATAATGGTTTGCATGCTATACACGCATGGGACCAATAGCATGTAAAATTAGATGTTCCAAAAAATAACCAGTATTCTGTTGAATGATTTTTGCGTTCTACCTCATGGCATTATTATTGGCTTTTTTCTATTGGTACACCGGAGCAAGTTTACGGTTTTATCATATAAACTACCATAGTGAGAACATTCATGAAAATGATAACATATATTACTAAGCTAATCATTGTCTTGTTACTTACCGGCTGTAGCTCTGGGAAATTAATTATGAACCACACTCAAGAAACAGTAACGGCGGGACATGAGGCAATAAGTGAGTCGCAAAAATATTTTTCCGCATTACTAATTCTTCAGCAAAAACGAGCGTCTGTTATATATGCGACCCAGCCTAATTGTAAGTTCAATATCGATGGAAACATAACTGTAAGAATAGCGGAAGACCCTATACCTAATCCGAATACACCTCTTTGTGCAACACCGCTCGACATTCAAAAGAAAAATGCAATGACAATGAGTATCATGCCGTTGCATGAGAAAATGTTCAAACCGGATATGGACATCCTCTCTGCATTTTCAGACTATCTCACGGCCCTGACCGTGTACACCTCGGACCCTAAACACCCTATAGGTGATCTCGTTAATAAGGCATTATCGAAAGCCGAATCGGTAAAAGCCCTGGCCAATCTTACCGACAACCAAAAAAAATCCATAAATGGCTTGGCCGCATTTTTGCAAAGGCTTGCTGAAGAAGAAAAAAATGGGCGTGATATTTCTAAATTGATTAAAAACGAAGGTCAAAAACAAGCTGACAATTTGAATTTGGTTAAGAAAGACATCCATCAGTTAAAAGATAAATATGATAATATAATGAGACGAGACATCTTTAATTTTTCCGTAGATAACTTTAACAAAAGAAACAGAGATTACCCGCATCCTTTAGACATAGAAAAATCATCAGACTATATTGATAAACTAATGACCCTCAATAATCTGACACAGAAAAGCATCAAGGAACCTACTGCCGCCGAGAGAGCCATTGACGCATTCCAGAAATACCACATAGGATTAATCTCGATTATCGATGATAAAATCACCGATGAAAAAATAAAAGAGGAGAGGATTAAAATCCAGAAAGACAATTTAAAAGAAGCCGTGGGTTACATTAAAGATATTGTCAAAGAATTCACTCCACTTCTGGTCGCGACACTTTAAGAGGACAAAATAATGGCAACTCAAGAACAAAAAGATGAACTCATTAATGCACTGCATACACTTAAAAATGAATGCGACAATAAGATAAGCTCCCCGATTGGGAACATACTTGTCTATATCAGTTTGAAACTTTCCGTTTTTATTGGGAGAATTGACAAGATTGATTGTTCAATATTAAGTTACGCGGTTATTAGTGACCTGGTTTATTGGGCCGACTCTGCTATAGACGCTCTTCAAAGCGCCAGTCTCTCTGATGATATACCTGCATTGAACATTATCATTGGCAAACTATATTACCAATTCCCCTAATTACTGATGGAGCTTACATGCTTTAGCAAGCGAAGAATCGGTGTTGGAGGATGAGCAAGTTCTTGTTCACCCTCTAACCCTGTTAGTCGACACGATCCTAGTGATCCTGACTGTCCAGGCAAATCCGGTGAGAACCTCATCTTTACGACGTGAAAATGTAGTTCACGATGGCATCATAGCGACGACTCGAACTGCGGACTTGAGCATTGCCGAGAATTACAGAAGTCGGACCTACAGGAAAAATCAATTCAGGTGCTATGAAAAGGAGAAAATTAAACAGTTGTTGATATAGTGAGAAATCTTGCCGTGTGTATAGCAATGTAGGAAAATTATCCAGCCGCGCATGAGTGCTGGCTAATGTCTCGGCTCGGATGAAATTCCGTCTTCCCCAACTCAGTTGGTACTTGAATATTGTGTTTGATAAGCGGCTCGTGAGCAATATTGCAAACTTCGGCCAGCAGCACCGCTGCACAGGCTGGCGTACAGATCCTGCGCACAACGGCACAAGAGAGTTTTTAGCCATGCGGCCACTCATCTCATTGATAATAAGTGTAAAATAAACAAATCACAATTATATTTAAAAATTTAATTATTACTTACTCATATGAATGAATTTGATTTTCAAGCCTATCTGCACGCTCATCAACGATATAACTTGCTAATGAATCAGGAATAAGTTAATTAATTACACTGTTTCACATTTAATAATCTTATTGATTACTTCGACAGACGGAGTTGTTTATGAAAGTGATTGATTGCTCATTGTTAGAGTATGTATCTGGTGAGCGCAGTAATAATGGAAACGATCGTACCGACAATGGCGGAAGAAGTAACAGGGGAAGTAAATCCAGTAACAATAGTGGTTCAGGTAATTACTGCACCAAAAATACCTCGAAAGACGGTATCAATGGGATGGGACTGGGTGCGGCAACAGGTGCATTCAGTGGCTTAGCCGGCACGACTGTTGGATTGGTTGGTGATGCAGTTACCGGTGGATGTTTTAATGGCGGCAAGTCTATCTTCATTTCCAGGTGATTACATGAATGACAAAGCGCTTAAATTAATATCGGTAGTTATTGGTATATTTCTCTCTGCCTCCTTGCTAAGTGGGGCTGGAGTGGGATTTTCATCATGGTATCCCGCGCCGAGTGGCATTTCCGTATTATTGGTTTCAATTACTTGCAGCGTGTGTATAGTCAGGTTTTTATATTTTTTGATTAAGTTATTTTTCGGAAACTCTCATATTAGAAACTAAATTTCTTGTTTACCCGCCCAGAAATGGGCGGGGCCGAATATAAATATAATGCAGCCTTTTGCGATGACTAAATAAAATCATCCAATCTTAACCCTGATGATATCGCTGAAGCACGGAGTCGTAGTCGAGATACCGCCAGTTTGTGCGGGGTGTCAGCCTTACTGCCCCTGCGCCGCCAGCGCCTGAGCGCAAGCCCAGGCCGAGCTCCAGGCCCACTGGAAGTTATAACCGCCCAGCCACCCTGTCACATCCACCACTTCGCCGATAAAGTACAGGCCGGGCACCTTGCCGGCTTCCATCGTTTTGGAAGACAGCTCTTTGGTGTCTACGCCGCCGAGCGTCACTTCTGCGGTGCGGTAGCCTTCGGTGCCGTTCGGCTGCACGCGCCAATTCTGCAAGGTTTCGACCAGCGCGGCCTGTTGCGTGGGATTCAGTTGCTTCAGCGTGGCTTCCGGCAATTGCCCCAGCGTTTGCAGGCACTCCACCAGGCGTTTTGGCAGGTGCAGCGCCAGGGTGTTTTTCAGGCTTTGGTTGGGGTGCGCCTGACGTTGCTCATTAAGGAAGCCCGCCAGATCGAGCGCAGGAAGTAAGTTAACGCTCACAAACTCACCAGGCTGCCAGTAGCTGGAAAGTTGCAATACCGCCGGGCCGGAAAGGCCACGGTGGGTGAAAAGCAGGCTTTCGCGGAAGCTGACGCCGTTTTCGGCGGTGATCACCGCCGGCACAGAGACGCCGGACAGCGTTTGCAGGTGTTCCAGCAGCGGTTTATGCAGGGTAAAAGGCACCAGCGCGGCGCGGGTCGGCAACACCTTAAGACCAAACTGCTCCGCCAGCTTGTAGCCGAACGGCGACGCGCCCAACCCCGGCATGGAAAGTCCGCCGCTGGCCACCACAAGTGAGCGAGCACTCACTTTCTCGCCATTCAGTGCCAGCTCGAAACCGGCTTCGGTTTTTTCCACGCCCAGCACTTCACTGCGCAGGCGCGTCGTCACCTGGCCCAGTTCGCACTCTTTAACCAGCAGTTCGACCACCTGCTGCGCCGAGTCATCACAAAACAGCTGCCCCAGCGTTTTCTCATGGTAGGCGATGCCGTAGCGGTTAATCAGATCGATAAAATCCCACTGGGTATATCGCGCCAGCGCCGATTTACAGAAATGCGGGTTGTTCGACAGGTAAGCGGCAGGTTCGGTGTACATATTAGTAAAGTTACAGCGTCCGCCGCCGGACATCAGGATTTTGCGTCCCGGTTTTTTGCCGTTATCGAGCAGCAGTACCCGGCAACCGAGTTGCCCCGCCTGCGCGGCGCAAAACATGCCCGCTGCGCCCGCACCTATTACCACGACATCAAACTGTTCCACCTGCGCCTCTCCGAATAAAAACCACAATCGCGACAAAAGGCCGCCATATTACGCCGTTTCGCTACCGGTAACCGACAACTTTACGGCGGCAGATTGTAAAGCCATGCCGCCGTCAGCGCCATAGTAAGAAAATATTACAGTACGCTTATCAGCATAAGGTTATGATATTTCATATCTTTGTCATGCGAGCGCCATCGTTTCGTCATATCTAAATCAAAAAAACGTCATATTTTCCTTTTCCCCGGCCCCGGTTGTCACGGATAATGCGCGGCGTTCATGTCCACAAACTGGCGTAACGCTTATGCTGCATTTGTTCGCAGGCCTGGATTTCCATACCGGCCTGATGTTAATTCTCGCATTGTTGTTCGTGTTGTTTTATGAAGCCATCAACGGCTTTCATGATACGGCCAATGCGGTCGCTACAGTAATCTATACCCGTGCCATGCGCTCGCAACTTGCGGTCGTGATGGCGGGCTTGTTCAACTTTCTTGGCGTTATGCTCGGTGGTTTGAGTGTTGCTTACGCCATTGTTCACCTGTTGCCTACCGATCTGTTGTTGAACGTCAGTTCAGCGCACGGATTAGCCATGGTCTTCTCCATGCTGCTGGCGGCGATTATCTGGAACCTCGGCACCTGGTATTTCGGTCTGCCGGCCTCCAGTTCCCACACGCTGATTGGCGCAATTATCGGTGTTGGTTTAACCAATGCACTGATGACCCACACGTCGGTGGTGGATGCGCTTAACGTCCCGAAAATGATCGGTATTTTCCTGTCATTGCTCATCTCGCCGCTGGTCGGCATGATGGTCGCCGGGCTGATGGTGTTTGCCTTGCGCCGCTATTGGAGCGGCAACAAGAAACGCCAGCGTATCCACATGACCCCTGCGGAACGTGAAAAGGTCGACGGCAAACGCAAGCCGCCGTTCTGGACCCGTATCGCTCTGATCCTGTCGGCTATCGGCGTCAGCTTCTCGCACGGCGCCAACGACGGCCAGAAAGGCATCGGCCTTATCATGCTGGTGCTGATCGGCGTTGCGCCGGCCGGCTTCGTGGTCAATATGAATGCAACCGGCTATGACATCACCCGTACGCGTGATGCCGTGACCCACCTGCAGCAATATTACCAGCAGCATGGCGATGCCCTGTCACACGTGGTGTCCCTGACGCCGCTGGTGCCAAGCCCGGAAGATGAGGTTTCGCCGAATAAGCCGACCGAGTTCCACTGTGACAGTTCCCGCGCCATGCCGGCGATTGAGCTGACGCAGGGCTTGCTGAACAATCTGCAAAGTTACGATCAACTGACGGTAGAACAGCGCAGCCATCTGCGCCGCCTGCTGATGTGCGTAACGGATACCGCAGACAAGGTCGCCAAACTGCCGGAAACCTCCGCTGCGGACCAGCGTTTCCTGAAGAACCTGCGTCAGGATCTGCTGCAAACCGTTGAGTATGCACCGCTGTGGATCATCGTTGCGGTTGCTCTGGCGCTGTCACTCGGCACCATGGTTGGCTGGAAGCGCGTTGCCACCACCATCGGCGAGAAAATCGGTAAGAAGGGCATGACCTACGCTCAGGGCGTGTCGGCTCAGATGACCGCGGCCTTGTCGATCGGCGTGGCCAGCTACACCGGTATGCCGGTTTCCACCACCCACGTGCTCTCTTCGGCGGTAGCCGGGACGATGATCGTGGACGGCGGCGGCGTACAAAGTAAAACCGTGAAGAACATCCTGTTGGCCTGGTTACTGACCCTGCCGATTTCGATTCTGCTTTCCGGTTCACTGTACTGGCTGGCGCTTAAGGTTATCTAAGCAGCGTGTTCAATGAGAAAGGCGGCCCGATGTGGCCGCCTTTTTTTTGCTCGTATCCAGGGAAATTGCCCGGTTTTAATACCAGATCATCAGCGCCAGCAGGCTGATGGCCACCAGCCCGCACAGGGCGGAAGTCAGCATAAACTGCCCGCGCACCCGCTCACAACGGCGGATAAACTCCGGATCGTGATGCTCGACGTAGCGCTGCGAGAAGATGTAGCGCACCAGCCGCAACTGCTTGCTCGGCTGACCGTGGGCAGTAAAGAAACCGCCGCCGTCGACGTATTGGTACAACAGCGGATCGCAGCCGCGCAACACCACCAGCAGCGCACGCAGAGAAGAGTAATACCGCACCATGTTTACCACACACACCACACACAAAGCCCAAAACAGCGCGACGGTACTGATCATGATTGCCCCCTCAAGGCGTTGTTATCCACGGCGCTCCGCCGGGTCCAACTGCCCTACCTCGATGCCCATTACTGCGGGAGCCTACCGCTCCGATCCCCTTTTTACCGCTCGGGCCGCGCATAACCCACAGCCTCTGAAACCAGCCGTCGCCCGGCAAGGAACCCGTAGCGCGGACTGACTCAGAGGAGAAAGGGTGAGGCCCATATTCATTATTGTAGGTGAATGAAACGCAAACAGGCCTGAGCAGTAGATAAAATTTACCGCAACCTGCCTATTTGTCATCCACCCGTTGGTTATAAGTGATAACCGCTCTGCCTGCCATGTCCGGCATTTTCCACGGCCAGATGAGCATTTGGGACTATACTCTGTTTAAGAATGCTTATGTTTCAAGCAGTCAAACTGCCAATAACCCCAGTAATGGTAGGATTCTCAACCCGGCGGGTGTAAAACTGACGGGGTAGAGATGAAGAGATTTTTTGATGCAGCACACTGTGATCGCCCCAACATATCATTGTGTTATCTGAATGATAAAATGCAGGTAAACCTAAAGCGCCAGGCTGGTACGCTGAAATGCCTGCTAACCCTTTAATCGGCATTATATGGAAGGAGTATTCTCATGGCTTACAAACACATTCTGATTGCGGTAGACCTGTCCCCGGAGAGCAAAATTCTGGTGGAAAAAGCCGTATCTATGGCGCGACCGTACAACGCCAAAGTTTCCCTGATCCACGTAGATGTGAACTATTCCGACCTGTATACCGGCCTGATCGACGTTAATCTCGGCGATATGCAAAAACGTATCTCCGAGGAAACCCACCACGCGCTGACCGAGCTTTCGCAAAATGCCGGTTACCCGATTACCGAAACCCTGAGCGGCAGCGGCGATTTGGCGCAGGTGCTGGTCGATGCCATCAAGAAATACGACATGGACCTGGTGCTGTGCGGTCACCACCAGGATTTCTGGAGCAAGCTGATGTCCTCTGCGCGCCAGCTGATCAACACCGTGCATATCGACATGCTGATTGTGCCGCTGCGTGACGAAGAAGACAGCGCCGAAGATTAAGTAAGCGCTCGCAAACTTAGCCTGCCAACGCCCGCCTCTTGCGGGCGTTTTTCGTTCTACCGCGATCATTAATCGCTTGTTAATCAACCGCCCTCCAGTGATATAGTCGCTAAAGACACAACATCATCCCCCAGGCTTTATTCATACCAATATTTATAAAAATAATGGGGGAAATTAATAGTATTACCCTATGAATTTCGGGCTGTGGCCAGGCAGCCAGCTCGCGGCTCCCCAGGCGCTTACTTAGGTAAGTCACTGGGGAACCGCGAGCTCAGCTAACAAGGCTACAGCTTGAAAGGCGACGGGTATAAAGGAGTTATCCATGGAAAATGCCGTATCGGTAGAGTCGTTTTTGTCCTCGCTACAACGCCACAACCCCCACCAGCCTGAATACTTGCAGGCAGTAAGAGAAGTGTTTACCTCGCTGTGGCCGTTTATCGAACGCAACCCGCGCTATCGCGAGCATGCGTTGCTGGAGCGGTTGGTGGAACCGGAGCGTGCCATCCAGTTCCGCGTCAGCTGGGTGGACGATCGCGGTCAGGTGCAGGTTAACCGCGCCTGGCGCGTGCAGTTCAATTCCGCCATCGGGCCGTATAAAGGCGGAATGCGTTTTCATCCGTCGGTGAATTTATCGATTCTGAAATTCCTCGGCTTCGAACAGACCTTCAAAAATGCGCTGACCACCTTGCCCATGGGCGGCGGTAAAGGCGGGTCGGATTTCGATCCTAAAGGCAAAAGCCAGGCGGAGATCATGCGTTTCTGCCAGTCGCTGATGACGGAACTGTACCGCCATCTTGGCCCGGATACCGATGTGCCCGCTGGGGATATCGGCGTTGGTGGCCGTGAAGTCGGCTTTATGACCGGCATGATGAAAAAACTGTCCAACAACACCGCCTGCGTGTTTACCGGCAAAGGGCTGTCGTTCAGCGGCAGTCTGATCCGCCCCGAGGCCACCGGCTATGGGCTGGTCTATTTCACCGACGCCATGCTGCAACGCCACGGACTGGGCTTTGAGGGGATGCGGGTCGCCGTTTCCGGTTCAGGCAATGTGGCACAGTACGCCATCGAGAAGGCGCTGGAGCTGGACGCGCGCGTGATCACCGCGTCTGACTCGGGCGGCACCGTGGTCGATGAGACCGGTTTCACCACCGAGAAGCTGGCCCATCTGGCGGAAATCAAGAATCAGCGTTATGGCCGGGTGGAAGACTACGCCCGTGAGCGCGGCCTGACCTACCTGGCCGGCCAGCAGCCGTGGAGCGTGCCGGTGGATATCGCTCTGCCGTGCGCGACCCAAAACGAACTGGATCTGGAAGCCGCACAGTTGCTGATCCGCAACGGGGTCAAAGCTGTGGCCGAGGGGGCTAATATGCCCACGACTATTCAGGCTACCGATGCGTTCCTGGATGCCGGCGTGCTGTTTGCCCCAGGCAAGGCCGCCAACGCCGGCGGCGTGGCCACTTCCGGGCTGGAGATGGCGCAGAATGCGGCGCGCATCAGCTGGCGGGCAGAAAAAGTGGATGTACGTTTACAACATATCATGGCGGATATCCATCAAGCCTGCGTCGAATACGGCGGTGAAGGAAAGCAAACTCACTATGTGCATGGCGCCAATATCGCCGGATTCGTCAAGGTTGCCGACGCCATGCTGGCACAAGGTGTGCTGTAACCCGTCCTTAAGGTGATCTTTCTCACACATCCGTTAAATGCTTCAATGCCGGCTCCCCTGCCGGCATTTTTACCGCCCCAAAATGCCATTCCCTTTCTCACAAAGTTGCTTACATGTAAATTAATATGGTTTATTTTGTTAAATAAATGATGATTTTTCGTAGTAAAATTACCACTACTAAATTATTAAACATTTAATTAACATTAAAACCGCCATAATTTTACCTCAATGTGCGCAGATCACATTTCTCCAACGTCGGTTACGCCCCCTCTTCCATTCCTTTGTAATCTGCACTGGTGGAAAAACATCCACCCCTACAGATAAAAAAGGTACAGCGAATGAAATTTAACCTCGCATTATTAAATGCATGTGTGGTTTCTGCGTGCATGTTATCGACAACACCTGCTTTTGCCGCTGAAAAGTACGAAATCGCCGTGGTTGCCAAAGTGACCGGCATTCCCTGGTTCAACCGTATGGAAGTGGGCGTAAACGACGCAGCCAAGAAGCTCGACGTCAACGCTTACCAAACCGGGCCTTCCACCCCAGACCCGGCCGCACAGGTCAAAGTGATTGAAGACCTGATCGCCAAAAACGTTAACGCCATCATCGTGGTGCCAAACGACGCCAAGGTGCTGGAGCCGGTGCTGAAAAAAGCGCGCGAGAAAGGCATTGTGGTGCTGACCCATGAATCCCCGGATCAGCAGATCGGCCAGTGGGACATAGAAACCATCGACAGCGAGAAATATGCGCAGGCCAACGTTGATGAACTGGCGAAAGACATGGGCGGCAAAGGCGGTTACGCCATTTACGTCGGCTCGCTGACCGTGCCGCTGCACAACGCCTGGGCCGATTCCGCCATCAAATACCAGAAAGCCAAATACCCAGACATGTTCGAAGTCACTTCGCGCCTGCCGGTGGCGGAAAGCATCGATAAATCCTACGCCACCACGCTGGATTTGATGAAAACCTATCCGCAGATGAAAGGCATTATCGGTTTTGGTTCCCTCGGCCCGATCGGTGCCGGCCAGGCGGTCGCCAAGAAGCGCGCCAAGGACAAAATCGCCGTGGTGGGCATCGCCATGCCGGCTCAGGCCGCCCCTTACCTGATGCGCGGCGATATCAAGAAAGTGCTGCTGTGGGATCCGAAAGACGCCGGCTATGCACTGGTGACGGTGGCCGACCAACTGTTGCAGGGCAAGGAAGTAACCAAAGATTTGTCGATCGAAGGGCTGGGTAAAGCCGACGTCGATATGGATAAAAAAGTGATTCGGTTTAATAAAATTCTTGAAGTGACCAAAGATAATGCCAAATCGCTAGGCTTCTAACCTTAAGTAATATTGCTCCACACCGGGAAAATCATTAAATAACGTCGGTGCGCAAACCACCGCGCACCGAATTTCAGCCACTATTATAATATACCCTATAGCTTTCAACTTGCAGCTAGGCGGCCAGCTTGCTCATCCCCAGGCGCTTACTTTAGTAAGTAACTGGGGTGCGCAAGTGCAGATAACAACGCTGCAACTTGAAAGATGACGGGTATAAAAACCTGCACGGGTTAACGCTATGGCAGCATCCACCGCATTTATCAGCCTGGAAAATATCAGTAAAAAGTTTCCGGGCGTGCTGGCACTGGACCAGATCAACCTGACGCTGAATATTGGTGAAGTGCATTGCCTGGCCGGACAAAATGGCTGCGGCAAAAGCACCATTATTAAAATTATTTCCGGGGTTTATCAGCCGGAAAAAGGCGCCAATATTTCGCTGGAAGGCAAACTCTTTCATTCCCTGACGCCGCAGCTCTCCGGCTATTACGGTATTCAGGTGATTTATCAGGACCTGTCGTTATTCCCCAATCTGACGGTGGCGGAAAATATCGCCATTCATCGCTATCTGCCCGGCGGCCATTTCTGGGTACGCAAGCAGGTGATGCGCCAGACCGCGCTGGACGCCATGGCTCGCATCGGAGTGCACATCGATCCCGATAAAAAAGTCGAAAAACTGTCGATTGCCGATCGCCAACTGGTGGCGATTTGCCGTGCCATAGCCGCCGAAGCGCGGCTGGTGATTATGGATGAGCCTACCGCGTCACTGACGCGTCAGGAGGTCAACGGCCTGCTGCGGGTGGTCAACGAGCTGAAAGCGGGGGGCATCTGCGTGGTGTTTGTCAGCCACCGACTGGATGAAGTGATGGAAGTCGCCGACCGTATCAGCGTGATGCGCGACGGCAAGCTGGTCGGCACTTACCCGGCAAGCCAGCTCGACAGCCACGAACTGGCGTTCCTGATGACCGGCCAACGCTTCCACTACAGCCAACTGCCGGCACGCCCGCCAGCCGATACCGCCCCGCTGCTCGAGGTCCGCAACCTCAACCGGCGCGGCAAATACCGGGACATCAATCTTTCACTGCGCGGCGGCGAAATAGTCTCGATCGTCGGGCTGCTCGGCGCAGGCCGCACCGAACTGTGCCTCAGCCTGTTTGGCATGACGCGCCCGGACAGCGGTGAAATCAAAATCGACGGCCAACCGGTGCGGCTGCACAACAACCGCGACGCGGTGCGTCACGGCATCGGCTACGTGTCGGAAGATCGTCTGACCCAGGGGTTGATCATGGAACAGTCGATCTACGACAACACCATCGTCACGGTGTTTGATCAGCTGCATACCCCGCTTGGGTTGCTGGATCACGCCAAGGCGACCGAGCTGGTCAACCGGCTGATCCGTGACCTGAACATCAAGGTGTCCGACAGCGCTTTGCCGGTCAAAACCCTGTCCGGCGGCAACGCCCAGCGTATCGCCATCGCCAAGTGGGTAGCGACCCGGCCGAAGATCCTGATCCTCGACTCGCCCACCGTCGGGGTGGATATCGCCAACAAAGAGGGGATCTACCAGATCGCCAAAGATCTGGCCGAGCTCGGCATGGCGGTGTTGATGATCTGCGACGAGATCCCGGAAGCCTATTACAACAGCCATCGGGTGATGGTGATGCGCAAAGGCGAACTGATCGCCGAGTTTTCGCCGCACCACAGCACCGAACAACAGATCGCCGAGGTGGTGAATGGATAAGTCATTACTGGCCCGCCTGGCCGGCCGGCACGAATTTTACCTGGGCCTGCTGGTGTTGCTGCTGGCCATTGGCCTGAGCGTCGGCACCAGCGAGTTCCTGACGCTCGGCAACCTGACCGACGTCGCCACCAGCTACGCCATTCTCGGCATTCTCGCCTGCGGCCTGTTCGTGGTGCTGATTGCCGGTGGCATCGACATTTCGTTCCCGGCTATCACCGCCATCGCCCAGTATGTGATGGCTACCTGGGTTATCCAGCACGGCGGCGGCTTCCCTTTGGCATTCGTGCTGGCGATGGGCGTCGGCTTGCTGCTCGGGCTGGTGAACGGTTTTCTGGTGTACTGGCTGAAAGTGCCGGCCATCATCATCACCATCGCCACCCTGAACCTGTTCTACGGCCTGCTGGTGTACGCCACCAACGGCACCTGGCTGTACGGTTTCCCGGACTGGTTTATGGACGGCATCAACTGGTTCTCGTTCCAGGGCGCCGATGGCTACGACTACGGCCTGACGCTGCCGCTGCTGTGCCTGCTGGCGGTAGTGATCGTCACCGGCGTGCTGATGAACTTTACCCGCCTCGGCCGCCAGATCTTCGCCATGGGCGGCAACCGCGATGCGGCGTCGCGCCTGGGGTTGAACCTGCTGCGGCTGCACTTCTACGTTTATGGCTACATGGGTATTCTGGCCGGTATCGCTGCGGTGGTTCAGGCGCAAATCACCCAGTCGGTCGCCCCCAACTCATTGCTCGGCTTTGAGCTGACGGTGCTGGCGGCGGTGGTGCTCGGCGGCACCAGCATGACCGGCGGCCGCGGCTCTCTGACCGGCACGCTGCTTGGCGTAGTGTTGCTGGCGTTCCTGCAAAACGGCCTGACGCTGCTCAGCGTGTCGGCTTACTGGCACCAGGTGTTCAGCGGCGCGATCATTTTGATCAGCATCAGCAGCACCGCCTGGAATGAAAAACGCAAGTTGGCCAAGGAGCTATGACATGAATTCGTTAACCCGCCTGATCCCGAACGATCGGATCATCCGCCTGCAAAGCGCGATCATCATCGCCGTGGCGCTGCTGTTTGCCGGGCTGCTCGGATCGCGTTTCTTCAGCGTCGGCAACTTCCAGTCGATCGCCTCGCAACTGCCGATCCTCGGCATGCTGGCGCTCGGAATGGGCATTACCATGCTGACCGGCGGCATTAATCTGTCGATCATCGCCGGTGCCAACGCCTGCTCGCTGGTGATGGCGGCGATTATCGTCAGCCATCCGGATCAACCGCTGTTTTTAGCGCTGGCGCTGCTGGCCGGGCTGCTGGTCGCGGTCGCCATCGGCGCGCTTAACGGCGTGCTGGTCGCCTGGGTCGGCGTTTCGCCGATTCTGGCCTCGCTCGGCACCATGACGCTGATCACCGGCCTGAATATCCTGCTGTCCAACGGCGCGGTGATCTCCGGCTTCCCGGCGGTAATTCAGTACTTCGGCAACGGCAGCCTGCTCGGCATTCCGGTGGCGCTGCTGCTGTTCCTGCTGGTGGCCGTCGGCCTGTGGCTGCTGCTGGAGCACACCACGCTGGGCCGCAGTTTGTACCTGATCGGCTCCAACGAACAGGCCACCCGTTTTAGCGGGGTCAATACCGCCCGGGTGCAGATCGCGGTGTATATCCTGTCCGCCCTGCTCGGCTGGGGCGCGGCCCTGTTGATGATGGCCAAATTCAACTCGGCCAAGGCGGGTTACGGCGAATCCTACCTGCTGGTGACCATTCTGGCCTCGGTGCTGGGCGGCATTAATCCGGACGGCGGTTTTGGCCGGGTGCTTGGCCTGGTGCTGGCGCTGATTGTGCTGCAAATGCTGGAAAGCGGCCTCAACCTGCTGGGCGTCAGCAGTTATCTGACCATGGCCCTGTGGGGCGGTGTGCTGATCCTGTTTATCGCATTACAGAATCGAAAAGCCTGACTGGAGAAGAACAATGGCGAGTTATTTTATTGGCGTAGATGTAGGCACCGGAAGCGCACGCGCAGGGGTATTCGATCTCAACGGCCGCATGGTCGGGCAGGCCAGTCGGCCCATCGATTTGTACCGCCCGAAGGCGGACTTTGTCGAACAGTCTTCGGACAATATCTGGCAAGCGGTGTGCAGCGCGGTGCGCGATGCGGTCAACCAGGCCGATATCAACCCGATTCAGGTCAAAGGGCTGGGGTTTGACGCCACCTGTTCACTGGTGGTGCTGGATAAAGAAGGCCAGCCGCTGACCATCAGCCCGTCAGGTCGCACCGAGCAGAACATCATCGTGTGGATGGATCACCGGGCGATCGTTCAGGCCGAGCGCATCAACGCCACCAAGCACCGGGTGCTGGACTTCGTCGGCGGGATCATCTCGCCGGAGATGCAAACCCCCAAAATGCTGTGGCTGAAGCAGCATATGCCGACCACCTGGGCCAATGCCGGCTACCTGTTTGACCTGCCGGATTTCCTCACCTGGCGCGCTACTCAGGACGCTACCCGTTCGCTGTGTTCGACGGTGTGCAAATGGACTTACCTCGGCCATGAACAGCGCTGGGACAAGAGCTATTTCAAACAAATTGGGCTGGAAGACGTGCTGGAACACGACGCCGCCAAGATCGGCAGCGACGTAAAAATGATGGGCGAACCGCTGGGCCACGGCCTGACGCAGCGCGCCGCCGGCGAGATGGGCCTGATTGCCGGCACGGCGGTCAGCGTGTCGATCATCGACGCGCATGCCGGTACCCTCGGTACGCTGGGGGCCACCGGGGTTTCCGGTGAAGTGGCGGACTTTAACCGCCGCGTCGCGCTGATCGGCGGCACTTCTACCGGCCATATGGCGATGTCGCGCACCGCGCGTTTTATCGGCGGTGTGTGGGGACCGTATTACTCGGCAATTCTGCCGGAATACTGGCTGAACGAAGGGGGTCAATCCGCTACCGGCGCGTTGATTGACCATGTGATCCAGTCTCATCCGTGCTATCAGGATCTGCTGGCGCAGGCGAAAACCCAGGGACAAACCATCTATGAGGTGCTGAACGCCCTGCTGCGCCGCATGGCCGGCGAACCGGAAGATATCGCCTTCCTGACCCAGGATATTCACATGCTGCCGTATTTCCACGGCAACCGTTCGCCGCGCGCCAACCCGACGCTGACCGGCACCCTGACCGGGCTGAAACTGTCGCGTACCCCGGAGGACATGGCGCTGCACTATCTGGCGACCATTCAGGCGATCGCGCTCGGCACCCGCCATATTATCGAAACCATGAACCAAAGCGGCTACAGCATCGACACCATTATGGCCAGCGGCGGCGGCACCAAGAACCCGATCTTCGTGCAAGAGCACGCCAACGCCACCGGCTGCGCCATGTTGCTGCCGGAAGAAAGCGAAGCGATGCTGCTGGGCGGCGCGATGATGGGCACCGTGGCGGCGGGCGTGTTCGACACGCTGCCGGAAGCGATGAGCGCCATGAGCCGCATAGGTAAAACCGTCACGCCGCAGACCAACAAAATAAAAAGCTATTACGACCGCAAATACCGCGTGTTCCATGAGCTGTATAACGACCATATGAAATACCGCCGGCTGATGCAGGAGGAGGCGTAATGCAGCAGGAATGGCAGCGAGCGACGGAAGCCTGGGCCATTTACAGCCGCGAACTGGCGCAACTTGGCCAACGCATCGACGAGCCCACCTGGCAACGGCTGCTGACGCTGCTGGCGGTGTGCCGGGGCAAGATTGTGGTCACCGGCGTCGGCACCTCCGGCATCGCGGCGCGCAAGATTGCCCATATGCTGGCCTGCGTGGAACGGCCGGCCATCTACCTGAACGCCACCGATGCGGCGCACGGCGATTTGGGCTTTCTACGCGGCGATGACCTGATGATTTTGATTTCGCGCGGCGGCAATTCCGACGAACTGACCCGCTTGCTGCCGACGCTGCAGGCCAAAGGCGTACCGCTGATTGGCGTGACGGAAAACCCGGATTCGGCGATAGCCCATGCGGCGCAGCTGGTGATCCGCACCGGGGTGGAAAACGAGATAGATCCGCTGAATATGCTGGCAACTACGTCTATCGTGCTGGTATTGGCGATTTTCGATGCCGCCTGCGCCTGCCTGATGGAACGCAGCGGCTACAGCAAAGAAACCTTGCTGGCGGTGCATCCGGGCGGTGACGTGGGGAAAAGTCTGCGCGAGCAGGAATAACAACGGGGCGAAGATGTTCGCCCCCTGGGAATAAGCTTACAGCGGCATATAAATATCGAAGCGGTGACTTTTGGTCAGGCTGGCCGCGTGCGCAGGCACGTTGGCCAACGGCGGGGCGTAATCCGGCCGCTTCACCACCACCCGCTTGGTGGCCAGCCGACGCGCAGGCTCCAGCAGGCCGTCGGCGTCGTCATCGCTGCCCACCAACGACTGAAATACCCGCATCTCTTTCTTCACCAACGCGCTTTTTTGCTTATGCGGATACATCGGATCGAGATACACCACTTCGGGCCGTGGATCGAGGCCGGTCAGCGCGGTCAGGCTGGAGGCGTGCAGCAGCGTCAAACGCTCACGCAGCCACGGGCCGATTTCCGTATCCTGATAGCCGCGTTGCAGGCCGTCATCCAACAGCGCCGCCACCACCGGGTTGCGTTCCAGCATCCGCACCTTGCAGCCCAGCGAAGCCAGCACAAAGGCATCACGCCCGAGCCCGGCGGTCGCATCCACCACATCCGGCAGGTAGTTGCCCTTGATGCCGACCGCCTTCGCTACCGCCTCGCCGCGCCCGCCGCCGAAACGGCGCCGATGCGCCAGGGTGCCGGAAACGAAATCGACGTAAATCGCGCCCAGTTTGGGCTCGTCGCGTTTACGCAGCTCCAGCCGCTGCGGCGTCAGCACCAGCGCCATCAGCGCGTCGTCGTCTGACGTTAACTGCCAGCGCTCCGCCAGAATAGACAAGGCGCCGGGATCGGCGCCTTCTTCACACAATAAACACACGCTCACCGGTGGGTTATCCTTTAATACCGTAATGGCGCAGCATAGCATCCAGCTGCGGCTCACGGCCACGGAAGCGTTTGAACAGTTCCATCGGCTCTTCCGAACCGCCGCGCGACAGGATGTTGTCGAGGAAGGATTTGCCGGTTTCGGCGTTGAAAATCCCCTCTTCCTCAAAGCGCGAGTAGGCATCGGCAGACAGCACTTCCGCCCACAGATAGCTGTAATAACCCGCCGCATAACCGCCGGCAAAGATATGGCTGAAGGCATGCGGGAAGCGGCCCCAGCTTGGTGAAGGCACCACGGCCACCGTTTTTTTCACTTCCGCCAGCGTCGGCAGGATTTGCGCACCTTTTTCCGGGCTGTACTCGGCGTGCATGCGGAAGTCGAACAGGCCGAACTCCAGCTGACGCAGGATAAACAGCGCCGCCTGGTAGTTTTTGGCCGCCAGCAGCTTGTCGAGCATCTCTTTCGGCAGCGGCTCGCCGCTCTGATAATGGCCGGAGATAAAGGCCAGCGCTTCCGGCTCCCAGCACCAGTTTTCCATAAACTGGCTCGGCAGCTCGACCGCATCCCACGGCACGCCGCTGATGCCGGAGACGCCGGCGGTATCGATTTGGGTCAGCATATGGTGCAGACCGTGGCCGAACTCGTGGAACAGCGTGGTCACTTCGTTATGGGTGAACAGCGCCGGTTTGTCGCCCAGCGGGCGGTTGAAGTTGCAGGTCAGGTAGGCAACCGGCTTTTGCAGCGAGCCGTCGGCCTTGCGCAGGCTGCCGACGCAGTCGTCCATCCACGCCCCGCCGCGTTTGTTTTCACGCGCGTACAGGTCAAGGTAGAAGCTGCCGCGCAGTTCACCGTTGGCATCGAACAGATCAAAGAAGCGCACTTCAGGATGCCAGGTATCCACATCCTTGCGTTCTTTGGCGGTGATGCCGTAAATGCGTTTCACCACTTCGAACAGCCCTTCTACTACGCGCTGTTCAGGGAAGTACGGCCGCAGCTGTTCGTCGCTGATGGAGAACAGGTGCTGTTTTTGTTTTTCGCCGTAATAGGTGATGTCCCAGGCTTCCAGCTCATCCACGCCGTAATGCTGTTTGGCGAAGGCGCGCAGCTGCGCCAGCTCTTTCTCGGCCTGCGGGCGGGCACGCTTGGCCAGATCGTTCAGGAAACCGAGCACCTGCTCCGGGTTTTCCGCCATTTTGGTCGCCAGCGATTTGTCGGCATAGCTGGCGAAGCCCAGCAATTCAGCCAGTTCGTGGCGCAGCGCCAGCGTTTCCGCCATCACTTCGCTGTTGTCCCATTTGCCGGCGTTCGGCCCCTGATCGGAAGCGCGAGTAGCGAAGGCGCGGTACATTTCTTCACGCAGCGCACGGTTGTCGCCGTAAGTCAGCACCGGCAGGTAGCTCGGCATATCCAGCGTCAGCAGCCAGCCATCCTGCCCTTTGGCCTGCGCCATCGCCTGGGCCTGTGCCAGCGCGCTTTCCGGCAGGCCGCTCAGCTCGGCTTCGTCGGTAATCAGTTTGCTCCAGCCCATGGTGGCATCGAGCACATTGTTGCTGTAGGTAGAACCCAGCTCGGACAGGCGCGCGACGATCTCGCCGTAGCGCCGCTGTTTTTCCGGCGACAGGCCAATGCCCGACAGTTCGAAATCACGCAGCGCGTTTTCCACCGATTTGCGCTGTGGCGCGGTCAGTTGGTTAAACCCTTCGCCCTCTTTCAGGCTGCGATACGCTTGGTACAGCCCCTCATGCTGGCCCACCCAGGTGCCGTATTCAGACAGCAGCGGCAGCGCCTGTTCGTAGGCGGCACGCAGCTCCGGGCTGTTTTTGACCGAATTCAGGTGCCCGACCGGCGACCAGATGCGCGACAGGCGATCGTCCGACTCCGCCAGCGGCTGACACAGGTTATCCCAGGTGAACGGCCCCGGCTGCGCGACCACGCGCTCTACCGCAGCGCGGCAATCGGCCAAGGCGGATTGCACCGCAGGCACGATATCTTCAGGGCGAATGGCGGAAAACGGCGGCAGGGAAAACGGTGTCAGCAACGGATTTGTCATAGGGCAGTCCTGATTAGCGTTGGGGCCCGCCGCAGCGGGCAGGCCTTAAAATGCGAATGAATATCTAACATGGAGCCAAGCAGCGGGAAAATCAATGGCCGGGCGTTGATAGATAGTGCCTTAAAGGGTGCTCTGGCGGATTTTCGCCGCCAGAGCAACCAGATGCCCATCGTCGGCGCGAGCGGCGTCGTGCGAGGAAAGATACCCCTCGTAACGATCGAAAAACTTGGTCGATTTGGACTCTATCGGCTGCCAGTGATCCAGCCCGGCGGTGCCGTGCATCGGGATCAGTTTGGCATGCACGTGATCGACGCCAAAGCCTTCGAACACCATGCCGCAGCGGCCGACGTCGTCAAATGCCCGGTCGAGCAATTGCGCCACCCGCTTGGTCGCCAGCATCAGTTCGCTGAGCGCCTCGTCCGGCAGCGCAAAGGCGTAGCTGTCAAAGTGCGCCTTGGGGATCACCACGCTGAAACCTTCGGTATTGGGGTAAATGGAGAGAAACGCCATATGCGCGTCGTCCTCCCAGATTTTATGGCACGGCACTTTGCCTGCCACCATGTCGCAAAATAGGCAGCTCATCGTCGCTCCTTATCTGATCAAATCGCCTCTACCAACTCAAACTCTTCAAACACCAGCCACATATCCGGTGCGAAGCTGCCTTCACGGCTGAAAAAAGCCCGGTGCCCCTGCTGCCAGAACGCCAGGCTTTTATCCCCTTCACCCTCTTTGGCCGCCATCTCGGCGGTGACGTCACAGTAGCGGATCAGCCGCAGGGAGAGCGTTCTGATCACGCAGGCGGGTTCCCCACGCCCATCAAGGATGACGCTATAATCGCCCAGCAGAGGCGACTTCTCTTGCCGGTAACTGGCATAAGAACCGCAGGTCGCCGTTTTATCCCCGCTCACCACCAGTTGCAGCAGTTCATTGGCCAATTCGGGCCCATCGCCGAATGCCCAACGCGCAGCGTCGGGGTAACGGTCCAAAATCGCGTTTTCACTCATCGTCTTATCGCTCCCTTTAATGACCTGCGGCAACGCAGTTCAGTTTTTCCCTGCCAGACAGTTTATACTGTGCAGATTATAAGCCTTCATTCTCTTCAGCACGCTCCGCAGGAGCACAAGGAATTACCACCAGCCATGTTAAGTTACCGCCACAGTTTCCACGCCGGCAACCACGCCGACGTGCTCAAGCACACCGTTCAGAGCCTGATCATTGAATCGCTGAAAGAAAAAGACAAACCTTTCCTGTATCTGGATACCCACTCCGGCGCAGGGCGCTATCAGCTGAGCAGTGAGCACGCCGAACGCACCGGGGAATACCTGGAAGGCATCGGCCTGCTGTGGAAACGTGACGATCTGCCGGAAGAGCTGGCGGCTTACATGAGCGTGATTCGCAACTTTAATCGCACCGACAGGCTACGTTACTACCCTGGCTCCCCTCTGATTGCCCGTCAGTTGCTGCGCCCGCAGGATAAAATCCACCTGACCGAGCTGCACCCGAGCGATTTCCCGCTGCTGCGCAACGAGTTCCAGAAAGACGAACGCGCCAAAGTGCAACGTGCCGACGGCTACCAGCAGCTGAAATCCCAGTTGCCGCCACTGTCGCGCCGTGGATTTATCCTGATGGATCCGCCGTACGAGATGAAAACCGATTATCAGGACGTGATCAAAGGCTTGCAGGAAGGCTATAAACGCTTTGCCACCGGCACTTACGCGCTGTGGTATCCGGTGGTGATGCGCCAGCAGATCAAACGCATGCTCAAAGAGCTGGAAGCCACCGGCATCCGCAATATTCTGCAGATCGAACTGGCGGTAAAACCCGACAGCGATCAACGCGGCATGACTGCCTCCGGCATGATCGTGATTAACCCGCCGTGGAAGCTGGAACAACAAATGAAAAACGTGCTGCCGTGGCTGCACAAGACGCTGGTGCCGTCGGGCAATGGCCACCATTTGGTGAACTGGGTGGTGCCGGAATAAGCCCCCCGGGCGCGGTACGCCGCGCCTTCACCCCACCTATCGCAGCCATCGACGCAATCTTTGCGACAAACCCGTATCAGGCGTTAAACTCTTACCCTCTTCGATTCACACAATTCATGGAAATCCCAGATGACCAAACATTACGATTATCTAGCAATTGGCGGCGGCAGCGGCGGCATCGCATCGATCAACCGGGCAGCCATGTATGGCCAGAAATGCGCACTGATTGAAGCCAAGGAACTGGGCGGCACCTGCGTAAACGTGGGTTGTGTACCGAAAAAAGTCATGTGGCACGCGGCGCAGATCGCCGAGGCCATCCACCTGTACGGCCCGGATTACGGCTTCGATACCACCGTCAACGCCTTTGACTGGAAGAAACTGGTCGCCAACCGCACCGCTTATATCGACCGTATCCATAATTCCTACGACAACGTGCTGGGCAAAAACAAAGTCGACGTGATTAAAGGTTTCGCGCGCTTTATCGACGCCCACACGGTGGAAGTGAACGGCGAGAAGATCACCGCCGACCATATCCTGATCGCCACCGGCGGCCGCCCGAGCCACCCTGATATTCCAGGCGCCGAATACGGTATCGATTCAGACGGCTTCTTCGAGCTGGATGCGATGCCAAAACGCGTTGCGGTCGTCGGCGCGGGCTATATCGCGGTGGAGATCGCCGGCGTGATGAACGCGCTGGGGGCCGAAACCCACCTGTTCGTGCGTAAACACGCACCGCTGCGCACCTTCGATCCGATGATTGTCGAGACCCTGGTGGAAGTGATGAACACCGAAGGGCCAAGCCTGCACACCGAATCTGTGCCGAAAGCCATCGTCAAGAACGCCGACGGCAGCCTGACGCTGCAACTGGAAAACGGCAAGGAATTCACCGTCGACAGCCTGGTGTGGGCGATTGGCCGCGAACCGGCGACCGATAACCTGAACCTGAGCGTGACCGGGGTGAAAACCAACGAAAATGGTTATATCGACGTTGATAAATACCAGAACACCAGCGTAAAAGGCATTTACGCGGTGGGCGACAACACCGGTGCAGTTGAACTGACCCCGGTCGCGGTCGCCGCCGGCCGTCGCCTGTCCGAACGCCTGTTTAACAACAAACCGGAAGAACACCTGGATTACAGCAACATCGCCACCGTGGTGTTCAGCCACCCGCCGATCGGCACTATCGGCCTGACCGAGCCGGAAGCTATCGAGAAATTCGGCGCCGACAGCGTGAAAGTGTATAAGTCTTCCTTCACTGCCATGTACAGCGCCGTGACGCAGCACCGCCAACCGTGCCGCATGAAGCTGGTGTGCGTGGGTAAAGAAGAGAAGATTGTCGGCCTGCACGGTATCGGCTTGGGCATGGACGAGATCCTGCAAGGCTTCGCCGTCGCCATCAAGATGGGCGCCACCAAGCAAGACTTCGACAACACCGTGGCGATCCACCCGACCGCTGCGGAAGAGTTCGTTACCATGCGTTGATTTGCCTGCCCGGCGGCCAATGTCGCTGGGCAAACGGCAACAAAAAGGTCAGGTGCCTCAGGGCCCTGACCTTTTTTTATATTTGGCGATTATCAAAATAATCCCTCTGTATTGATTGGCGGGTACTCCCGAGGGTGACTCCGGTGCGGACGTAGAGACACACTTTCTCGCTTAACAACGTGCTTATGACCTCGGGGAAATTAAAAATAGATGCCGAAAAGTGCAATATCACTGAATAACGTGTAAACAACCCCACTTCAACTGTATATACACATCATTAATATCAAAATCCAAATACATACTTTATATATCCCATCAACGAAAAGATTACCCACCAGCCGTTTGGTAGCATAAAAACCTGCAACCACTCTCTTTCCCGGCCATAACCCCCATTATTTCTAACTTTTTAACTTACTATTTTTAAAGGAATAGCTTACTGATATTTTGTATAGGCCATCATTACAACCCAGCGGAATGATTACGTTATTAGCGATCACAATTAGAAATAAGCGCCCTGCCCTATGAAAAGAATTTATTTAGCCTTGGCGATAATTTTAATATCGCACGAATCCCTATCGGCCATCCCTAATGCCGGCCAGGTTATGCGCGATATTGAACATGAGCGCCCAACCTTGCCGGCACCGGCAGAGTTAACCCCTAAATTAAAAAACACCCGTGGGGAAAATATAAACCACGGGGATAATAACGCACCTAAAATACTCGTCCATGGATTTTACATTGAGGGCAATAGCGTTTTAAAAACATCAGACTTGCTTAATAAGCTGAAGAATTTTAACGACAAAAAACTCTCGCTGCAGGATCTCCAGGAGGCCGCTCAGGTAATCACGCACTATTACCAGGAGAAGGGCTATGTCTTGGCCAAGGCTTACTTACCCAAACAAGACGTGACTGAGGGCTGGATCCGTATCCGCATTGTCGAGGGGCATTTTGGCCAGCTGCACCTGAATAACCGCACGCGCGTTAGCGCAAACCTGCTGCAAAACGCTTTCGCCGGGATAAAAAGCGGTGAGGTGATCTCGGATGCCGCGCTTGAGCGCGGGTTACTGCTGTTAAGCGACATTCCCGGCATTGCGGTTAACAATACCTTGCGCCCCGGCAGCCAACCCGGAACGGCTGACTTGCTGGTTGAGGCCACCCCAGCCCCCCTATTCAACGGCTCTCTTACGGCCGACAACTTCGGCGATCGTTATACCGGGGAATATCGGCTCGGGGGCAATATCTCTCTGAATAACCCGCTTGGCCTCGGTGACCAGGCAAGCTTGCGCCTGTTGGGCAGCAACAAGCATCAACAATATTACCGTGCAGCCTACGACCTTCCGGTGAATGCCGGCCCGGTTCGCGTTGGCGCCGCCTATTCGCGGATGCGCTATCGCCTGGGGGAAGATTTTGCCGTGCTTGACGCACATGGGCGAGCAGAGATTACCAGCGTATATGCATCCTACCCGGTCATTCGCGCGCGCCTGTTTAACCTGTCGGTGCAACTGCAGTATGAAGACAAGACGCTCCGCGACGATATCGACCTGTTTGAAAAGCGCAGTAAGAAAGATGTCGGTTTAACCACCTTAGCCCTGAACCTCAATAATCAGGATCGCTGGTTCGGTGGCGGACAAAGCGCGCTGTCTATCAGCTATGGGTTAGGAAGATTAAATATCGGCGATGAGCAGGATCGCCTCTGGGATGAATACAGCGCCAAGACGTTGGGGCGCTTTAGCAAAGTCAATATTAATGCGCTGCGTCTGCAAAACCTCGGGGATCGTTTCCAGTGGGTGACGCAAATCAATGCGCAATGGGCATCAAGCAATTTGGACTCCTCGGAAAAATTCAGCCTGGGCGGCCCTTATGGCGTCCGGGCTTATGACGCCGGCAGCGGCAACGGCGATGAAGGCATCCAGCTCAGCACAGAGCTTCGCTACGCCGTAATGCCCGGCTGGCAATTGAGCACCTTTTTCGATCAGGGTGCAGTCCGGATCAATAAACACCCTTGGTCAGCCGAGAATAACACCGCCCGCCTGACATCCGTCGGAGCCGGTATCGCGTGGTTTGGCCGCCAACAGCAAATCAACCTCACCACGGCATGGCCAATCGCACAAGAAAACACGGCCGCCCCCCCCACGCATACACCCAGAGTTTGGCTCCAGACATCCTGGAATTTTTGATTGTCTGGACTGAAACCCGCACTGCTCGGGAAGCAGCGCTTTATTAAACAAGGAAATAATAATGAATAAAATCTACGCATTGGTATGGAACCCCGCACAAGAGTGCTGGAACGTGGTCAGCGAAAACAGCAGCCGCCGCGGCAAACGCAGCAGCAAGCGCCGGCTGGCGGTGGCGCTGTCGCTGCTGGGCCTGGCGGCGTTGGAGCCTGCCTATGCCCTGCCGACCGGGCAGAATATCGTTGCCGGCCAGGGCTCTGTCTCTACTAACGGCCAGCAGATGACCATCAATCAGCAAAGCGACAAGCTGATCACGCAGTGGGACGGTTTCAGCGTCGGCGCCAATGAAGGCGTGAAGTTCAACCAGCCGGGCAGCAACTCGGTGGCGCTGAACCGTGTCGTGGGTGTTAATGGCAGCGATATCCAGGGGAAAATCGACGCCAACGGCAAAGTGTTCCTGGTGAACCCGAACGGCGTGGTGTTCGGCAAGAACGCCCAGGTGAACGTCGGTGGGTTGGTGGCCTCGACGCGTGACATCAGCAACGACGATTTCCTGGCGGGGAAAAACCGCTTCGTCGGCCAATCCCAGGCGGAAGTGCGTAACGAGGGTACCCTGACCGCCGCCCAGTCAGGCAGCGTGGCGCTGCTGGGCGCCCGCGTCGACAACCAGGGCATTATTCAGGCGAAGATGGGTAGCATCGCGCTGGGTGCCGGCGATGACATCACGCTGAACTTCGACGGCGACAAGCTGCTGAACCTGCAGGTAGACGGCGCGGCGGTGAATGCGCTGGTGCAAAACGGCGGCTTGCTGAAAGCCGACGGCGGCCAGGTGCTGATGACCGCCAAAGCGGCCAGCAATGTGCTGCAGAACGTGGTGAACAATCAGGGTAACATTGAAGCCACCACGCTGAACAACCAGGCCGGGCGCATCCTGTTGGATGGCGGCAATAACGGCATAGTGAATGTTGACGGGCGCATGGACGCCAGTGCGGCGGCGGGCAACGGTGGCCTGATCGAAACCCGCGGCGCGACGGTGAAGGTACAAAACGCGGCGCAAATTACCACGCGTGCGGCTAAGGGCGTTACCGGAAACTGGAAACTCAGTACCGCCAATGTTGACGTCACCTCAACGCCGTCTTCCAATAACGGTAACGGCATTAGCTCGGGCGGATCCATCAACTCCGGCGGTTCAATTAACGGCGGTGTTGTCATTGGCTCTTCAGTGGGTTCCGGTGGTTCCATCAACTCCGGCGGCTCCATCAATGGCGGCATCGTCATTGGCTCTTCGGTAGGCGCGGGCGGTTCAATCAATGGCGGCACCGTCATTGGCTCTTCAGTGGGACCGGGCGGATCCATCAATTCCGGCGGTACCATTAATGGCAACGTTATTATCAATTCTTCGGTTGCATCCGGTGGAACCATTAACGGCGGCATAGTCATTAACAACTCGCCTTTCTCGTCTTCCGTTTCAGGGACAGTGGAAGGTGCAACCCTCGCCAATAACCTGGCTAACACCAATATCGAGTTGGCAAGCACCCAGGGATCGCTGTCCGTGTCTGATGCCGTTACCTGGAATAGCGGTAACGCATTAACGCTGAAGGCTGAAAATTCATCGATCAATATCAATAAGGCCTTAACCGCTACCGGCGACAACGCCAGGGTCGTGATCGACACCAAGCAAAATATCAACCTGAACGACAACATCACGCTGAGCGGCGCAAAGAGTGGCTTAACCTTGAACTCTGGCACAGGTTATACCCTCGCAGACAAGGCAGCCGTTACCCTTTCGGGCAAAAATGCAGCCTTCAACGCCAATGGTAATGCTTATCAGGTGATCCAAACCGCGGCGCAGTTGCAAAACGTTAACAGCGATCTGAAAGGCCGCTACGTACTGGGGAATAAAATCGCCGGGAATGGCAACTTTGCGCCGATCGGTAAAGACAGCGCATTCAGCGGCACCTTTGATGGCCTGGGGAATACCGTCAGTGGTTTAACCATCACTCACGCCGGGCCTAATGTGGGGTTATTTGGCGTTTCAACGGGCAGCATCAGCAATATGAAGCTGTCTTCCCTTACGGTCAACAGTACCGGCAGCGGCGCCAAAGTGGGTTCTCTGGTCGGCCTGAACCAGGGCAGCATTACCAATATTCAAGCCAACAACATCAAGGTAAATAATGGTTCGCAGGTGGGCGGCCTGGTGGGCGTTAACGATAACGGCACAATATCTGGCGCAAAGGTTTCAGGCACCATCGCCGGTAATGGCAACACTCTGGCCATCGGCGGCCTGGTCGGCAGCAACCTTGGGCAAGAAGCTAAAGTCATTAATAGTCTGGCTGATGTCACTGTTAAGGGGACAATGCATGACAGCGCCAATGTGGGCGGCGTGGGCGGTTTAGCCGGCGTTAACGACGGCGGCGCGATTGCCAACTCGACCAGCCGAGGCACCGTCGCCACCTCCGGTGCCAACCTGAGCGTGGGCGGCCTGGTAGGTTTCAATAGCAACGGCAGCATCACCAACTCAGTTTCTGAAAGCCAGGTTACAGGCAATAAGGGGAGCTATGTCGGCGGATTGGTGGGGCTTAACCTGAGCGATATTATCAATTCCAACGCCCGCGGTGATGTCAACAGCACCGGGGCAAGCGCGGCCGGCGGATTGGTCGGGTGGAATTTAAGCGGTAAGGTGCTGAATGCCTGGTCAGGCGGCAAGGTAACGGATATCCGCAGTAAAGCCGTCGGCGGGCTGGTTGGGCAGAACAGCTTTGGCACCCTGACTAACGTGCAATCCAAAGGCGCCACTACCGGCGGGGATAACAGCCAGGTTGGCGGCATTGTGGGGGTCAACGACGGCGGTACCATTATGAATGCAACCGCCTATGCTCAGGTTACCGGCGCAAACAAAGCGAGCGTTGGCGGCCTGGTGGGCCATAACGCCAGTGGGACGCTCACCAATGCTTATGCCTATGGGAATGTTGCTGCAGGCAGCACCGGCAATGTCGGCGGGTTGGTCGGCCATAACGCCAATGGGACGCTGAACAATACTTATGCCTATGGGGCGGTTTCAGCAGGCAAAGCCGGCAATGTTGGCGGGCTGGTCGGCGTTAATGATACCGGCGCGATTATGAACTCGCAGGCAACCGGTAAAGTCGTGGCTACCGGCAGCGCAAGCAACGGTGGTTTGGTGGGGCAGAACATCGCGGGAAGATTAACCAATGTTTCCGCGGCAGGTATGGTCAGCGATCTGTACGGCACCCATACCGGTGGGCTGGTTGGCAATAACGACCAAGGCACCATTGAAAACTCCAATTCAACCGGAAGCGTGACCGCCGGGGCAAATGGCCGCGTTGGCGGGCTGGCAGGTACCAATAACGGCGGTGTGATCCGCAATTCCTATGCCAATGGCTACGTTTCTGCGGGCAATAATAGCTACACCGGTGGCCTGGTTGGGTTTAACAATGGAGAAATCGTCTCCGCCAGTAGCAGAGCGAACGTTAGCGCAGGCGCAAATAGCCTGGTGGGCGGGCTGGTTGGGCTCAGCGATAACACCCCACAAGGCAAAATCACGTCATCCTGGGCAAACGGCAACGTCAGAGGGGGCAATAGCAGCCGTGTCGGTGGCCTGGTAGGCCAAAATAATGGCACCATCGCCTCTTCCTCTGCCTATGGCGCTGTCAGTGGCGGTACCAATGCCTTCCTCGGCGGTTTGGTGGGGTTGAATACCTGGAAAATCCTGCAGTCCTCTGCCAGCGGCAGAATTGACAGGCTCGCAAGCAATGCCGGCCAGGTTTACGGCGGTTTCGTGGGATACAACTACGGCCATCTGCAAAATAACTGGGTGTACGGCGCTGCTGCGCAAATTCAATCGATAGGTGTTAACCATAAACCGGGAGTAGAAGAGTAACAGCAACCCGGCAGGCAACACGCCTGCCGGTTTTTTTACCCTGGGTTACCCATAAAAATCAGCCTGTACGAACATCCCCCTTCTACAAAAACACAAGATATGTGTTCTCGCTGCCAATAAAGACGAGATATACCCTGTTATTGATGACTAACACTGACGCTATACCCAGTGTTAACCCACAACATTCTGTAGCAGCACCAGACGAAAATACCTATCAGCGATACGTTGTCTATGCCCCAGCGGCCGGCAATGGCATCTATAGACAATCAAGCAATCACGATGGGTTGCTACAAAAAATTAATTACAGTTTTTATAGCCAGATTCAAAAGAGAGGGGTAAAGGGAGAAAAGAACAAAGGGAGGAGAGTAAATACACCGACACCCTTAACCGTGATGAGATTGATGTGCAGTTAAAAATCGAAAAATAAAAATAAGATGATGGGCATTCAAGATACCAGGGGCATGATAGCCCCTAAAAAATACTGCACTATCTATAAAGCCTAATCTTTATCGCAACCCACGCTTGGGAGATATGCCCAGCGCGCGCTTCTTATTAACCCTCATAAAATTCCTTTCCTTCATGATTTTATAGTGTTTCCAAAATGAAAAAATACTTAACCCGGTTAAAAAGATGAGCAAAAAAATAAACATAAAAATCCATTTATATATAATGTATATCTAACTGAAGAACTTCATATTCTCAGAAGCCAACTGTACAGTTCACTCCTGCGCATAAAGTTTAACTTCTGCATTACTGACCGCTTGTGCGAATGAACGGTTTTCACACTCAGATGCATAAATTTTGCGGTTTGCGTTTGGTTAAGCCCCAACCGAAGATAAGAGATGACCTCGGTCTCCCTGCTGCTGAGTTGTCTTCCCAGACAAAACTGACAAGGTTGAGGCATCATGTTGACGTATGTCTTTCTCCACAGTTTTTCATCGAGCAGGTGAAAGAGTGTCTTAATGCTGGCCTGGCTGTCTAAAACACCCACTTCCCGGGCGCAAGCATTCTTGCGCCGCGCTTGAGTGTGTTTTTTTTTCCGCACTGAGATATACAACGGACGGAAACCCACCTCAGGCTGTGCCGTATCACAATAGGCGACATTCTCAGGTTCAGTCAGAGAATTTAAAACCAGATCAACTGAGCTGCCGTTATTTACCCCCTCCTGAAATTCAACATTCGTCCCCCGTAAAGAGAAATACTCCAACAAAGCAAACTTTAGCCCCTCTACGAAAAATCTATTGGTATCCATGATTGCTATTCTTATTTTTCTTTCCATTATCTCTCCCGTTAAATACTTACTCCTGTTTACATAAAGCGCGGATCATCAGGAAAAAATGCCAATGCTTCCCGGCGTAGCCTTTCAGCCTGCGTGTTGTTCCCCTGATGCTTCAATATCAAATACAAACTGGCGTACACATTTCTATCTATATGCTTTTTCAAATAGCCGTTGGCCCACTGGGCGTAGCCGGATAGCAATGCCTCATCCTGGGTTTGGTTGAATAACAGCAATGCATGGACCTGCTCATCGAACCCCTTGCGATCCTGATGTACCCAGGCCGACAGGCCTGGCATGGCCCTGACCGCCGTGATATCCATCAGCCCGGCACGCTCGGCGCGGGTGAGCGTCAGGCCACCCAGCAGGGCGAACACCATCAACACCACAAACCCAGCGGACGCCACAGGCAGCAGAGTGCGGAGCATTACGCCCATTGATACCGGCAGCGGCCGGCGCTCCATCACGCCGCTGACCTGGCGTTCCAGGGTGGCCAGCACCAGCAAAAACACCATGAAATGCAGTGCCGACAGGTAAAACGGGTACTCCAACTGGGTGTGCAGCGCCATCGGCAGCAGCACTATGCACAGCGCCGTCGGCTCGCCGGCACACCGCCTCCCGTCGATAAACGCCTGCCGGTCCTGACGCCAGGCACGGCACACCAGCCGGAGACCGCCGGCGATAATCAGCCCCATCCCCAGCAACGCCACCAGGCCGCCCTCTACCCACCACAGTAAAATCTCGTTGTGCGGATGGTTGGCGATTTCGGTCACCACCGTCGGTGGCGTCTGGTTGATGCGAAAATGCAGGAACTGGTATTCAAAACCGCCATAACCCCAACCCAACAGCGGCTTCTCGGCAATCATGCGCAGGGTGTCGCGCAGCATGGTCCAGCGTGCCTGGTTGGAGCCGTCGTGGCTGAGGTAACCCAGCCCGTTTTCCGGCCCGGCCCACAGCATGCCGACCACACCTATCAGCATCCCGGCAACCAGCAGCAGGGCAGCCTGTTTACAGCGGGCAGGGAATAGCGCGCCAAAGCGCCAGAGAAACAATAGAGCAACCAGCGCGCCACCCAGCCAGCCGACGCGGGACTGTATCCACACCAGCAGCGCCGGCAGTACCAGCAACAGCGCGCCCAGAAAGGCCTGGCGACAGTGCTCATACCGCGCCTGGCGCAGGGTAAAACCCGGCAGCAGAAACAGCATCAGCGCCAGCGCCAGCCCGGTGGCCATAAAGCTCGCCAGCACGTTGGGTTGCTGGAATATGCCGTACACCCGCCCCCCTCTCATTGGCACCCAGGCCCACTCGGGGGCAAACAGCTGCACCAGCGCCAGCGCCGCCTGAGCGGCCACCGCCAACAGCAACACCAGCCACAATCCCTGGCGTTGAGCATGCGACAGGCGCACCTGCAGCCAGGCGAAATAAAACACGGCGCCGGCAATCAGGGCCGCCACCCGCCAGCCGGCGCGAGACAGCCCGGCCGGTTCGGCATACAGCAGCGGAATAGCCAGCACCGCAATGCCACTAATAAATAACGGCAAGGCTACGGTGGTAACGCGATATTTACCTGGAGCAACACGAAAGCTGATGAATAAAACCAGCAGCGCCATCACGCCCCACACCAGCGTATTAACCGGGAGCGACAATCCGCTCGCCCCCTGATTAATGATGTAGTAACCCGTACCTGAAAGCAGGAATATGCTCAGGCTAACAAGGGGTGTTTTACCCATTAGCATTGTTATTACCCGTTCTAAATAAAAAAAACACAAGCAATGTTTTAAAAACTGTGACGCAGACTAAAAACGCCAGATTAACAATCACTCTCTAAAATTTAAAAATGGATATTCACAACGATAAAATTAATATCAAAAATACCGTTTAAATGTTGATAAAAACGATTGCAAGACAACTGGCAACGCGAGATCCGCACACATAAATACGTTACCAGGCGAATTATCAGTCGTTATTATCTCATCTTAACTTACAGTCGATTAGTGAGAGCCACCCTTAATTAGTTCGGCGAGACCACCACGACGACAGAAGCGAAATATTCCCCTGGGGGAGCAGATTTTGCGACCGTCAGGTCAGATTCGACGCGCACGGAAGTATTAGACAGTAACGTGGTGGTCAGTTTGCTCTGCACCCCACTACCCAGGTTCAAACTTGTAGACCCAACTATTTCTACCACCGGAGAGATCCCACAGTCGACCGCCCCGTCGATGTACTTTTTATCGGACGACCCCGCCACGAGCTGGCCGTGGTCGATCAATGGGGGTAGGTACACTGAGCAGATGACATCCGGCGCTGTAGGTTTTAGGCACCATTGGTTGCCGCTGTTGGCAGCGGTGTCGGCGTCGACAACCCCCCATGGAGTTAAAAGAGAGTAGCCAATCAATTGGATGCCAAAAATCACGCACTGGTGACCGGGCCCAGCACCGACTCCTGGCCCCCAGGTAGGGCCGATATCGCAGGTGTCGTCTTTAAGACGCCATGAGGTCCCGTCGATAAGCTTGCACTTTATTGGTCTGGGCGAATATCTTGGGTCACCTATCGAGAAGCTGCAGCCCTTGAATTCGCCGCGTTTCATCCCGGACTGACAATAAACACCAGCTGGCCCAAACGCATTATAAAACAATCCCGTACCTCCAAAATCGTCAGGACGAGTAGTTGGGATGCCTATTTCGCGCATTTCCGATGTACCACTGTACATCACAGTGATATTACATGAACCCCACCAGTTGTTACGACAGGATTCGATTTTCATCGAGGTCATGGTAGGAAATAATATAGCCGAGGATGACGGCGATAAAACCATCAACCCAAGCAGGCAAAGTATTGTGGTTAGTCGCATAACAGCACCATATAGTATAGTTAATCCGGCCTCCCCTCTATTTCCGGCGTAAACACTCAGCCGCCTTCAAATGATGGTTTGCCCAGTTCATCCATCGGGCCTTATAGGCACACACCCTATGTTCGGTTTCCGTCTTCGACAGTTTCCGACTTAGAGCTTGCTCATAAAGCCGCGCGCAATGTTCCCGATGGTTCTCTCATGCTCTCGGGGCTATTTGGGGCCCAGTGGGGAATACCGGATACCCCGCCAGTCAAAGCCCTTTTCACGCTTCCCGAGTTGCGTTTTATCCGGGTGTGTTTCAAATCCACCCAGGTCAAAAAAACTCATGCAGCGATTTTATCGCCTCACTCATACTCCAGCGCAAAGGTCGCCACCGCGGTGAACATGCCTCTCTCGATAGCCTTGTTCTTTATGGCTTCCGGCTCCCCTTTGACATAGGCCTGCAGTGTGAGGGTGTTGTTGCCATCGGTAATTTCCTGCCCGCGGCTTTGCTGGTTTAACGCCAGCGCCTGGCCGTCCTGGGTTTCCAGGCCGATGGCGACACCTTTGGCCTCGCTGGCGGCATCCAGCGCCAGCAGCCCCGGCAGCGCGACGCTTTCCGTGCCGCTGAAGGTCATTTTCACCGTCTTGCCCAGGCGGGTGTCACAATCAATCAGGTGCAGCTGGAACGGCTTGCTGTGGGTTCGGGTGTTCAGGTACAGGTACTTGTCTATCACCGTGCCAAAATCCAGCAGGATGCTTTCATCCTCCGGCAGCAGGGTGCAGGGCTCTGCCACCAGATTGCCGCGGTACATCACGCTGACGTCCGGCGTTGTGGCGGCCAGCGCCGTATTCAGTAAACTACCCACGCTGAGGCCGATTAGCACGGTGCGCATCGCGTTGTTCATGCTCATCCCTTTCTCCTACGGATATTCCAGCTGCAGCGTTGCCGCCGAGGTAAAAGCCCCTTCCGACAACTCAGCGCCCGCCTTCTTCACCGGCGTAGCCACAAAGGTGGATGACCCCAGATAAGACGGAATGGGGATTGTGGTGCCCACAACAAACGCCGTGAGAACGCCTTCATTCGATTTGCTGCGCAACTGAATGCCAAAGTCCGCAATATTGCTCTGCACCGCCGCCGTGTCGAACGCGGTGGCCGCCCCCAGGTAACGCAACACCTTGTCGGTGCTGGTGCCCTCGCAGTCGTAGATTATCGTGAAGGTCTGGGCGTAGTTTTGGCCGTCAACCTTGTTGACCCCCACGTCGCCAAAATCAATCTCCACCGGCTCTCCGCCGTTGATTTCACAGGGTGGGTTCTCAATCAGGGTGCCATGAAAGGTCATGTTCTCCGCAGCAGTCAGCCAGGGGGACAACAGCATGCCGCCTGCCAGAACCAGTATTCTGCCCGTCTGCCTTACCATATTGCCCTTCCTCATTGATAATCCACCATCAACGTCGCACCCGCACTAAAATCCCCGCCATTCAACGTACTGCCGGCACGTTTTACCGGCACCGCCTGCAACACCGGCTTGTTCGGGTAGGTAAAGTTCACCCAGTCATTGACCGTCAGCGCACTGCCGTTGGCCTTCAGGGCAATCCCCAAATCCGCCACGTTGGTCTGCAACGCACTGCGGTCAAAGGCCGTCGGGGTTCCCTGTATCTGCAGTTTCATGGCATTGGAGGTATTGCCATTGCACACCAGGCTGTAATCCACCGTCTTGAGGTAGTTGGCGCCATCCACCCTGCTGGTCACCACGTCACTGCCAAAATCCACGTCAATCACCTGGTCACCGTTAATGGTGCAGGGAGGGGGCGCGACCACCGTAACCTTTATCGTCACAACTGCGGGGTCGGCAACCGCCTTCACCGCAGAGAGCAGCATTACCATCAACAGCCCCCCCCCCCGACCACCCCACGCTTCATCAACCTCACAGCCATCACCTCAGTCATAGTTCAGCTGAAAATCCACCGCCGCGCGGTAGGCGCCAGCGACCAGTGGTGCTTTGGTGCGCTCCGGAGTCACCGTATAGGTCAGGCTGCTCTGCCCCGGCGTGAGAAACAGCGGCTCGCCGCGGCTGCCCAGGCGCACATCCTTGCCGCGGCTGTCCAGCAGGCGCAGCCCCAGCCCGGAGACGCCCTGCGCCTTCACCAGCTGCGGGCTGTCCATGTCCGACGGCGCGCGGAAGCTCACGCTCACCGCCGGCTGATTAGGGGCCCAGGTCAGCGCGCCGCTGCGGCTGTCACGCTGGCCGGCCGGGGTACGCAGGCAATCTTTCAGCCGCAGCTCAAACGCCACCGGCGTGCCCTGGGCGCCAAGAGCCTCCAGGCGTGCCGTGCCGGTCTCGCCCAGCCAGATGTCCTGATGGGCGCTGCTCATCTCCAGGCGGCAGGCGCTTTCGGTCAGCGCGCCGTGCACATATAGCGTGCCGCTGGCCCCGTCCACCGCCCAGTTATCGGCGGCGTGCGACGGCGGCAGCAACATCAGCACCGTGCCCAGCGTCACCGGCACCATCATCGCCAGCGCACTCAGGGTGCCGTAGTAGCGCAACTCACTGAGCCAGAATGCCGACTCCCGGTGTTTATGTGTTTTCCCTGCCATGTTTTGTTCTCCCGACATTCTGCTCTTGCAACTGCCTACCCGGCGTGCCGTTTAAGATGCCTTCTTATCCACAACCACCTGGCAGCTGCTGCCGCTGCAGCTGAAGGTCAACTGCGGACGGCCGCCGTAATCGTTGATATAGGTCAGCACCGGGGCGCTGCCCACGCTGGCGGCACTCACCGTCAGTGGCGCGTTGCCCTTCGGCGGCACCATAAACGGCTCAAAGCCCTTCACGCCGGCGCCGTCTTTTTTGCTGCTCGCGTCCACGATGGTCACGTAGTACGGCGTCGGGTTGTTCACCACGTACTTGTCGCCCTGTTTGGTCAGCGTCAGTTGCTCTTGCGCCGGGTCGGTATTTTTCTGCACGGCTATCGCCGCCGGGCGGTAGAACAGCTTGATGCGCGTCTGCAAGGCAATCTGCAGGGTGTTCGGCTTGTCGCTCTTCGGCGGGATTTCACGCAGGTTGAAGTAATAGATTGACTCGCGGTCCTGCGGCAACTGCTTGGCCGCCGGCAGCGCCTGGATTTTCACCTGGCTCGGCTTACCCGGCTCAACACGCTGCACCGGCGGCAACACCGTCAGCGGGCTCTGGATTTTGTTGCCCTTGTCGTCTTCCAGCCAGCCCTGCGCCAGGTACGGCAACTGCTTGTTCTGGTTGCTGATGTTCAGGCTGACCGATTTCTGGTCACCGTCGAAAATCACCCGGGTACGGTCCAGGGCAATCGCGGCCTGAGCCTGCTGGGCCACCGCGGCGCCCAGCAGGGCGACGGCGATGGCCGTCGTCTTCAGGGTGTTATTACGTTTCATTTGCTTGACTCCATAATTCATCATGACGTTATCCGTCTTCGGTTCGTGTCGGGGCGGCGCATCGGCGGGCCATGTCGTTCCTTTTACCGCGTCGCCTCGTGTCCTGTTGAGGTATCAGCCCCCGTAAGCGGGGTGCAAGGCAGCAGCAGGCTGCTCATCATGTCCGCCGGCAGCGGCGTCGGCAGGTTCACTTCACACTGCGCCGCCCCGTTCCAGTGCACCGTCATCCGATCACCGGCGTTAATGCCGCTCAGGTAGACGCTGCCACCGTCGTTGACAATCCCGGTTTCCTGCTTGCGGCTGTTCGTCACCGTGGCGCCGAACGGCGGCGTGCTGCCGTCCGCCAGTTTGATGATGGCCATGGCTTTTTCACCGGCAATCACGCCAAACTTGCGGTAACCAATCGCCCCTTCGGTCAGGGTGGCCTGCACCACCGATTTGGTGGCCTCGGCGTTATCGCCCAGCTTGTTCAAATCGATGCTGGCCTTGTTGCGGTAATAGCTGTTCACGTCCGCCACCACCGCCTTGCCCCAGGCGTTGGTCTTCGAAGTGGCGCCGTAGCCGCGCACCGGCACACCGGCCACGCCCTCGGTATCGAGTAGCATGCGCGTGCCGCCGGCCACCCCGCCCCGGTGCAGCGCACCGCCTTCCGCCGTCAGGGTCGCCCCGCCCTGGGCGGAGAAACCGACCGCACTGTAACGGCCTTCCTGATAGCTGGCGTTGGCGCTCACCCGGGCCATGTCGCCGCTGTGGTTGTAATACCCGCTGGCGTTGACGCCGCTGCGCGAGGTGCCCATGGCCAGCTGGTAGTTGTTGTTCTCGTCAATCCGGTCGTAATAGCCCACCCGGTGGGTGGTGTCGTTACGGTTCACCGTGGTGTTGTAGCTGACGTTGCCGCCATTGCCCCACGGCATCGACAGCGACAGGTACATGCCGTCGTCGTTGGTCTCGTTGTACTTGTTGCGGTAGGCCGACAACGACACGCTCAGGTTCTTGAAGCGGCCAATATCGAAATAACGCGACATCGTCAGGTTGTAACGGTCATTGTCCGACCGGCTCCAGTACGTCTGGTGGCTGTAGTTCAGGTAGGTACTGAGCCCCAGTTCACGGAACTGCTTATTGAAGGTGATGGTATACATCTCCTTGCTGCCGCCTACCCGGCTGCCGTAATAACGCGCATCCAGGTATTCGCTCATGCTCATGAAGTCCTCTTCCGAGAAACGGTAGCCGGCGAAGGTCACCTGGCTGTCGATTTCATCGAAGGTCTTCGAATAACTCACCCGGTACGAGCCGCCGCTCAGCGTGCTATCCTCCGCCGGAATGCGCGCCCGCGACTGGGTGGCGTCAAAGGACAGCGCACCGAAGGCCATCAGGTCACGGCCGATACCCAGCGACAGGGCGTTATAATCGCCGCCCATCAGGGCACCGCCGTACAACGACCAGCCGTTGCTCACCCCCCAGGAGAATTCCCCGGTGCCGAACAGCGGCCCGCGGGAGTGATGCTGCCAATCGGACGGCTTGCCCGTCGCCAGCTTGAAGCGCACCGCTCCCGGGCGCGTCAGGTACGGAATATTGGAGGTGTTCATGGTGAACTCCTGCACGCTGCCGTCCTGCTCTTCCACCCGCACGTCCAGCTCGCCGGACACCGCATCGTTGATGTCCTGAATGCGGAACGGCCCGGCGGCCACCTGGGTCTCGTACAACACCCGCCCCTGCTGGCTGATGATGACCTTGGCGTTGGTCTTGGCCATGCCGACGACTTCCGGCGCATAGCCGCGCAGGTTCGGCGGCAGCATGTTGTCGTCCGACACCAGGCTGGCCCCGGTAAAGCGGAAGCTGTCGAACATGCCGGAGTTGAGGTAATCCTCCCCCAGCGTCAGTTTGGAGCGCAGGGCCGGGATGGCGCGGTAAAGGTAGTAGCGGCTCCAGTCCAGTTTCTGGTTAGTGCCCTGCCCGCTGCCGGTCTGGTGGTCCAGGTTCCCCTGCCAGTCTGCCCGCAAACGCCACGCGCCCATGTTGGCCCCCGCCGTGCCGTTGCCGCTGAGATTGTAGCTCTGGCTACCGTCTCGCTGCTGATGCTGGGTCTGGCCGTTGAGGTTGTAATCAAACAACAGCCCCGGAATGCCTTCGTCCCAGCGCGACGGCGGATCCCAGTCCGGCGACGAATACTCCAGATACACCTGCGGAATGCTCAGGTACAGCGCCGAGGTTGCCAGGTCCGCCCGCACTTCCATGCCTTTGAGGCTGTCGATATTCAGGCAGGCGTCCTGATGCCACCAGGTCAGCGTTTTCGTCGCATCTGCCTTTAATCCCAGTTGCCCGACCAATTCCGGCGACAGGCAGGCCATGCTGCCTTTCGGGTCATCCTCGGGGGCATAAAAATTGATATTCTCCTCCGGCAGTTCGTTTTTATTGATGTGCACCGCCATGCTATAGGCGCCCGGCATGATATAGCCGCCGCGGGAGAACTGGCTCAGATCGATATTTTTCCTGTCGTTAACATCCAGCACATCCATATTGAACTGAATCTCTTCAGCGGCATAAAGCGCGGTACTTCCCACTGCCAGAGAAATACATAATCCCAATGCCTGAAGACGAAACAACTTCCCTGTAAGAGAAAACGCCATAGCCATAAACCTTTAAAATAGTTATAAGGGACAACACCTGCCAATCATCAGGCTCACGGCCGTCAGTAATAATCCAATTTAAAGCGTACTGCGGAGGTATACTCGCCGGCTTTTACTACCTGGCTATTGGAGACCAGCCTCATCGTATAATCGAGATTCATGGTGCCGGGCGTTATTTCCCCAAGCGGCAATGGCTCCCCGGGTGCGGCTTTATTCCCGCGACTGTCGGTTATTTCCAGCGCCACGCCTTTTGCTTCGCCATTAACGCCAAATAAGGCGCCGTCAGCCTCACCGTCAAAGGTCACCTGAAAATGGCGCCAGTCCGGTAATTTAGGATCGGGCCGTGACAATTCGCAATGAATGAGCTCCACGCTAAATGGCCGGGTCGTACCCTGGCCGTCGCGCATAATATCGCCCACCGGCACCGTATCCATATCGATGGTTTGTTCCCGGCTGCCGGCCGCAATGGCACACGCAGTATCAATAATGGATCCTTGCATATTGACGCGCCCCCATCCCTGGGTCTGATGGGCGGCCTGTGCCTGTGTATTTAACAGCACGAGCAATATGAAAGGAGACACAAAATAAGGGACGCAGCGTTTCATTGATTTTTCCTTAATCCGGAAACTTCCGTGTGGAAATAGCATGCGGGGTTTCCCCCGCATGCCGGACATATTTACATCAGAGCAATCAATTACTGGTAAGCCAGGGTAAAGTCAGCAATGGACTGGAAGTCACCAGGAACAACACCGCCAGAAGCGTTATCACCCTGCAGGTAAGCCGCGAAGCTCAGGGTGTTATTGCCGTTTTGCAGGGTCTGCGTCTGGGTTGGCGTTCCCAGTTTGATCACTGAACCTGCACCATCGGTAATAGCAATGCTGGCGCCCTGCGCGGTGCCGGTAATACCCAGTCGGCCGTTTTTAGCCGAGGATTCCATACCGGTGAAGGTCAGAGAAACCATGTTGTTTTTACCGTCGCCAGTCTTTGTCAGCTCACAGTTTTCCAGATCGATCTGGAAATTACGCGGTGTAGATTTACCGCCGTCTTTCAAGACCACGTTGGACACCTGGCCCAGGTCAACGGTCTGGTCCACAGTCTCAGGGGTAATAGAGCATGGCGCATCAATGATAGAACCGGTGAAGGTCACAGTGCCGTGGCCCTGATCTTTAACCGCAGCGTTAGCCATCATAGAAGTTGCGCCGAAAGCCAGTACTGCTGCCATCATGATTTTGTTCAGTTTCATAAAAAGCCCTTACATTCCTTTATAAGAAGAGGATATCGATAATTAATTAAAAAGTTTATTGAAGAGGAGGAGAGAAAACTGGTTTTAACCTAAGCTCTTTCTTACCAACCTTATTTTCCACCAGCTCACCGCCAGCCACTACAATGTACCGCAACCACACGCACTCCGAAACAATATAGTGTAAATCGATAAAAAAACGGGATTTAATAAAAAATAAATGCCAGTGTATATGTTTAAACTCTAAAAATGACCAACTTTACATAAACATATACGTGTTCATAAATATTTATAGACGCAATATTAATTAATTAGTGACAACTAACCGGATTAGTCCTATACCCAAACCAGGCGGGTTATTGAAAAAAGAAAATTGTGATAGCAAAATCAGCTTCCCTAACCAAAAGGAAGGTTTGCGAAAATGATTTTCGTTATAAACAAGAAGATTAAATACAATGAATATGAAGGTACGCTGGAGGACATCGACGATCCAGGCAATGCGACTTTACTGGTAAAACCCGCATGTAGACTCTTGTCTATCTTTGTGAGGAATAATGACATGCTTATTAAACGCAGACAGCTGCTTGATGAAGTGTGGGAGGATTATGGACTCAAGGCGACGGACAGTAATTTAAACAACTATATCTCAGGTCTGAGAAGGTCACTGGCAAAAATTGATACTGAGGAGCTGATCATCACTTATCCAAGGCAGGGGTTTAAATTCGTGGCAAAAAAAATAACCCGACAGGATCTTAACGCCGCCCTGCTGGAAAAAAACGTTATCCAGGGCAGTGATAATGATAAGGAAGAAACAAAACCCGAACTCCCCATGGCGGAGTTAACGTCGCCGCCTGCCTGGTGGAAAAAGGCCCCTTTGAAAAAAATGGCCTTCATTGCGGTTATTCTGGTTTTCCCGTATTTATTGAGCATGGCCTACAAGCAAATCCCAGTCAGCAACATTACCAACCTGGGGAAATACAAGAACTGCGACATCTACTCAATCAAGTATAACGGCATGCAGCCCAAAGAGATTGAAAGCGTGATCGCCAAGCACTACACCTGCGAGGATAAGGCTAACATTTATTACTATTTCAACATCAAGGAGAAGGGGTTGCCATCTTACGCGTCGGTTTTTGCTTACTGCCCATTGGATGTTTCCGTCGCTTGCGAGCTCAGCTATGTAAAAAGTTAGAGAAAAAGAGGGTTAGCAAAGTACGTGAATAAGAAAAAACAATAAAAATGCACACAAAAATCGTCCTAGCAAGATAATCCCGTGCAAAAAATTTACTGAAGTCAGATTAATAGATTACATCACCAGATCGGTTAACCCCTAGCAATCCCGTAATAGCACTCTATCCTCCCGAAGTGCTATTATGGGGCCGTTATTCACTTGGCGGTTTTGGTACAAATGAACACTGGGGCCCGGTTACCGGTAAAAACAAAACTGTTGTTGCTTATCTGTTCAATTTTCAACAAAAAATACTTGCTATTTATTATGGGTATCGTTTTGCTCACTTCATCCTGCTCGATATTATCCGCAGGCTGTTTTTTGACGTCTTTAACGGTAAAGTAATAATAGCCACTTTTATAACTGTAATCGGCTTCAATCACTCGTGATACTGCATAGCTTCCTTTTTCACCTGTCGCATGTCCGTTGATGATAAACGTTGCCTCACGAAATCCCGAGGGCACCACATTAAGCAGTATAAGGCTATCTTTTTTCTCATCGTCAATCGGCCGGATCACTTTTATCACTGATTTACATTCAGGGACATTATGAAAATCGAAAAATAGCCAGGCCGTACCAATGATAACGGACAGTGATAATATCGAAACAACAATACTTAAGTATCTTTTATAATTACTTTTTATTAATGATTTCATGCGTATTCTCACACTGAGTTTCTGCTCCCTTCGGCCTTGAAGAAGGGCAATAAGACAGAAAAGATATTGCATTTTTCATGCCCGCTCTACTGACCAACATCTGACTATTAAAATAATAAATGGTCGCAGGGATATTGCAGTTAAATTTTGCTGACTCAATTAAGGGTTTTATTGCATCCAACTCGCCGCCGGCATGATTGACATACTGTGACGCTGTCAGAAAATTTATGGTGCAGCTGCCGACCTTACCCATTGGGCGATAGACGACAGGATCATATTTATCAAAGAAAGGATAAGCCGTTACCATGATGAGCGCAACAGTCAGTAACGACAGCGCGATCAACCCCATGGGTTTCCATTTTTTCTCTACCACGGCGGCAGGCACAGCGCTGCTCTCCGGGGACACTGTGCTCTCCCCACCCACAGTGTTAACTTCGTCCGCAGAAAACATAAACCCTTGTCTTGGCACAGTGACAATGATTTCACTCTCGCCAAATGAGGTGAATATTTTTCTGATCATCGAAATATAGTTATTCAGGTTACTGTTTGACGATGACTTCCCGTACTCATCCCAGGCATGGGATAAAAGAAACTCGCGGGTAAGCAGCAGGTTGTTATTCTTAACCAATAAAGACAATACCCTGCACAGCGTTGCGGTGAGCATAACGGGTTCGACAGTATCATCCAGTAACTCTATCGTGGATTTATCTTCATGAAAGATAATCCGCTTATTGATTATAAATTTCATTTACCCATTTATATCCCATCAAAATAACGACGAACAAATAAAAAAACCTTCCCAACCTCCCAGCTTTACCGTTAAAAAGCAAACTAGGAAAATTCTTAAATTACAATGCTACAACAGAACAATAAAGCCTGTCCAAGGATATTGATGGCACAACGTGGCTCCGTCTAAGCGCTTCGAAAATCGCCTGGTGATAACCAAGCATTACGTCATGAATTAAAAAGACTTTATCGTTCAGGCGGCTCTTTTAAGGGTAAGCAAACCGCTCATTGATAGCTAAAGGCGACGTGTTGCTTATGTTATTGCCTGTCAGTGATCGTTGTTTCCACATTGTTGCGGGCCACGCCTGAATTCTACGTTAACGCCGGGTTTCAAGAGAAGGATTCTGCCGGTATGGGGTGCCACGCTATCGTGTTCATCATCACCCACACATCATAACCGAAGTCGATTGCGTCAAATGCCCGGCTCAGGACCAAACTCAAGGGCCGCACATCAAGCCAGCAATGCTTCTCTACTTTCTTAAGATAAATCGAATATGTTCTCCATCTTGATCAATCCCTGTCTGATCGCCGCATAAAAAGAAGACACTTTGCGCTGACCTGGCTTTCATACGCAAAACACTCTTCAGTACAAAGCTATGGAATGGCACTATCCTGCGAGAAATGCCATTATAAATAGGAATGACTGTTATTAGCAAAACATCTTGCAGGTAAAAAATTCATATATTTCTGTCACTAACAGCATCACTTTTACAACAACCAACAGTGACAAGAAATGATATCTACACGCTTAATTAAGTTGACGCGCAGAGAATTATTAATTTTTAACAATAAAAACAACGCGTTACCTTGGTTATTTTTTATCAAAAGCCAAAAAAACAATCAAAATACATACCTATTTTATATATAAGGTGAAATAAACTTATAATTACCTGTATTTTTATGCAGGGTGCAACAAAAAAACACCAAAAAAAACCATCAACCCAGAGCAATATTTCAATTGCAATATAATGGCATCCATAATATTTCACCTGATAATCCTGCATGGTATTTTGCTGCCTCTGGGTTCGGTAATTTATTTGCGCCACTTAACATTTTAGGCGTACAGGCGCACAGCTGAAACCAGGTCAATTATCTAACCAGTATTATAAAGCCTTATATCTATGGAGTCATACAATGGAGTTCTCAAGGAAATTATCCTGCCTTTCGGCAATGGTGATGTTGAGCCTCAGCGGCGGTACGGCCTTTGCTGACGCTTCCATTCAACCGGTTGGCGGCAACGTTAATGTCGCCGCCAATAATGTGCCGGTAGTGAATATCAACCAGCCAGGCCAGGATGGCGTATCTCATAACCAATACAGCCAGTTCGACGTGGGTAGCCAAGGCGTTGTATTGAATAATGCGCAAAGCGCCGTTCAAAGCCAGCTGGCCGGTGCCGTAAATGCTAACCCGAACCTGGGTGCGGGTGCGGCCAAAGTGATCCTGAATGAAATCAATTCCAGCGACAGAACGCTGCTGAATGGGATGATTGAAGTTGCAGGCCAAAAGGCGGACGTTATCGTCGCCAACCGCTCCGGCATTACCTGTAACGGCTGCGGATTTATCAATACCGGCACCGGGGTGCTGACTACCGGTGAACTGCAGTTCAATGATAAACAGTTCACCGGCTACAACGTTACCGGCGGCACGATTGCATTCGAAGGCAAAGGGATGCAGAAAGGCGATGTGGACTACACGGCAGTAATTGCCCGCGCTGAGAATATCAATGCTGCGGTGCAAGCCAAGAGCCTACTGGTACTGGCGGGCAAGAAAACCGTCACCGCCGATCTGACGCGCTACACCAACCCGGAGAGCAAAGACAAATCCCCGGAAGTCCTGGTTGATGTCTCTCAGCTCGGTGGCATGTATGCAGGGAAAATCACCTTGATCGCCAATGAAAATGGCGTGGGCGTCAATAACAATACGCCGACCAGCCTTAAGAATAAGGGTGAATTGGTCACTAGCGGTGGTGATATGTGGCTGACAGCCACATCGCTTTCAAACGACGGTAAAATTGTCGCAGGGGGCAATGCAAGTCTGGCAACAACCGCACTGTCTAACCAAGGTGATATCACGGCGAACAACGCGCTAAATATCAATTCAACCTCGTTTAGCAACGCTAAAAATATTAATGCAAAAAACAACATTGATATTCAATCAACCGCTACGTCCAACAATGGGAAAATCGTCTCTCAGCAAGGTGGAATAACCGTATCGGATATGACTTTCGCCAACAGTGGCACCATTCAGGCAAAAAATAATATTTCTCATAGTGGTATGGTGTTTAGCAATAGTGGCACACTGGCCTCAACCCAAGGTTCAGTGTTCAACAACGGTGTAGATATCTATAAGCCTGTTGTTGTCTCCCCGCCACAGCAGAACCCATGGTGGTCATCCTGGTGGTACCCACGCTGGTAACATTATTCCTCCGCCATCTGGCGGAGGTTTTCCCCCGACGCAAAAAATCAATATGAAAAAAAACATCCCATTGCTGCTGAGCTTCCTGCTTACAGGGGTTGCCCATGCCGGTAATCTGTTATCCACATTGGAACAACAGACGGTCAGTCAGGAAAATAAAGAGCGGACTATCCAGAATAAACTGCAGGCTGGCGCTCCCACCGTATTCACCCAGCCGAGCGACACGCGCCAAGAGGCGCTGTTCTACCCGCAGGAGAGCCCGTGCCTGAAAGTGCGCGTGGTGAAAATTGAAAGCAGTGGGATGCGCACAACGCCAGCCATTGAACAACTGGCCAGCAGCGCCGAACATCGGTGTCTTGGCGCTACAGGTGCAAAGAACCTGCAAAATGCGGTGCAAAACCAGTTGATTGGCGAAGGGCTGATCACTTCACGTGCAGCGGTGACCGCCTATCATGCCAAAGAAGAGACTCTCACCCTTTCTCTGATTTATGGCCGCGTCAACAGCATCAAGCTGAGTGACGACAGCAGCGGGCATTTCAATCTGGCCAGCGTTTTTCCGTTGAAAACCGGGGACATACTCAATATCCGCAACGTTGAACAAGGGTTGGAAAACATCAACACCCTCCCCGGCATCCAGTCCGATATCCGCATTATGCCCAGCCAAACACCGGGAGAAAGCAAAATTGAAGTACTGCGCAAACAAGCGAAATACTGGCAGTTAGCATCCTGGGTTGATGATTCCGGCACCAAAGCCACTGGCCGTTATCAGGGCGGTGCCGCGCTTTTCCTGAATAACCTGACATCGCTTAACGATACCCTCTACGTATCACGCTCGCAGAATATTCAACGATCCAGCACCCGGGGCAATAGTTCACACGCAATATCTTACTCCCTTCCCTATGGGTTCTGGTCATTAGACCTGTTTGCAGGTAAGAGCAAATACCATCAAGGTATTCCCGGCTATGCTGTTGACTACCAATATAAGGGGCAATCAGAAAGCCTCAGCCTGCAAATTGGCCGAACGGTATCACGCGGTGCCCGGTACAAAACCACGCTCAATGCGCAACTATTGGAACGGGATTATCATTATTTTATTAATGACACGGAAATAGACCTTCAGCGTAAACGCTTAACCAATATAAAAATTGGCGCCAAACACTTGCACTACATCGATGATGCAAGGGTTTCGTTATCGCTGGATCTTTTGAAAAATGTGCAATGGTTCCAGGCCGATCATCTCGATGGCGCCTATAACTTAAGCAACCACATTATTAAAGCCGAAGCCAGCGTATTTAATCCCTTCATGCTATCCAATTTTTCCATGGACTACAGGAGTGGAGTCATGCTGCAACTCGCCAACTATGATTTGCCTATACAGGACAAGTTAGGCATTGGGAGCCGCAATACCGTGAGGGGATTTGATGGCGAGCTTAACTTGTTCGGCAATAAAGGCATCTACTGGCAAAATACGATGACCTGGAACCTAAGTTCAGTTCCCGCACAGCCCTATGTTGGTATCGATTATGGCTATGTTATGCAGAGCGAAAACGCTGTTGGGCATAAGCTGGCGGGCAGTATCGCGGGCGTAAGAATTGAAAAATGGAATACCAGCCTCGATACCTTTATCGGCACACCGCTCTATAAACCCCACGGCTTCGCTACCAGCTCAATGAATATCGGTTTTTCACTGGTATGGCGATATTAATGATAGAGATAAGGTCAGGCGCTTCAACACCCTGACCTTTTTATATCTATTCGGAGATGTCAAAAACCGGGGCCGGCTTAACGGGCCTGGTTGAAATGATCCCTGATAAACACCGGCAGGTCGTTTGACGGCGGCGTAAAGGGCACCTGGTACATCATGTCGCCGACAAAGCCCCGGTGATAGGTAGCGTGATTCACCAGGTGCAGCACGATTTGCTCCTGCGTCATTACGCCTTCGCCCCCACCGACAAACTCGAAATGAACGACTTTCGTCAGATCCTCGTTTGACCAGCTATCCACCAGATCGATATACCAACGGTCCATTTCCTGCACCGCCTGCCACAACGTTTCCAGCGCCGGTGTCTGCTCGGTATTGCGCGCGGTATAGCCGTGCTTTTTCCCCTGCAGATGGTGCCTGAAGATATCGTCCACCACGTACGTATGGTTTAACGTGTGCACCATATTGCCAAACCGCGTCGGGCGCTGTTTCAGGGCTTCGCCCTCCGGCAAGGATCTGACGTTGCTGAACGTCAATGCATCCGCCCAGGCTTTGTAACGCACCAGCATTTTCAACGTGTTGAGGGCCGAGGCCGTCGGCGCTGTCTGAACGGCCGTTTCACTGAGAAGCGAGTTATTCGTAACCACTGACATGCTGTGAACTCCTGATTGCAACATTTTAACGTTTTTTAAAAGCGTTGATTACCCTGCGCCAGTCACCTGATTGTGCATCAAAAAAACCAGGTTGCATCAGCGCCTGGCTTTTTTATTTCATCACTGCCATCCCATGCCATTTTTCACCGAGCTCGGCGGCACGCCATATTTGGCGGAAAATGCCCGCGAAAACGCCTCCACGCTGCCAAACCCAACCTGATAGGCCACCTGCTTGACGCTTCGCCCCGACATCAGTGCTTTTCTGCCCAGCGTTAAACGCCATGCCGTGAGATAGGCACCCGGCGTTTCCCCCACAACCGAACCGAATCGCTCGATAAAATGGCTGCGCGACATGCCGGCGATCTGCGCCAACCTTTCAACCGACCATTTGCAAGCCGGCTCGTCATGCATGGCGACCAAACTGCGGTGCAGGGCGGGATGGGCCAGTCCGGCCAACATGCCGGCTTTCACCGCACCGGCGGCAATAGCGCGCCGGATGACCAGCACAATGATGACTTCGCACAACCGGTCCTGCACCGACACCGTTCCACAACGGGGGGATTGCGCTTCGCCAATAAACAAATCGGCAACGCCCTGCAGCGCCGGCGTATCCGCCAGCAAGAAATCCATTCGGTCAGGCAAGGTGCCGACCAGCGGGTTCAGCTCGCCGGAAAAGTCGACGCCGGCGCTGACGATGACTGCAAACTCACCTTCCGGCGGCGGCCCGCCGGCGACGTTAAAACGGATATGTGATGCCCCTTCTCCCACCTCACGCGCAGCGACGTAGAGGTTGGCAGAGTCTGTCGGGCCGGAAAGCACCCTGGCTTTCAGATCAAAGGCCCGGAGAAAGGCGGCCAGCCGGTCATGCTTGTGCATATTTGTACTATTCATCATGAAATTTGGACATTATCCGTCAGAAAGTACGCTAGTTTGCAGGCAACCGTCAAAACCTCATGGAGCCCCGCACATGCGCATCGCGTTACTGCATACCTTTGAAACCAATATTGCGCTATTTACTCAGGCCGCCTCCCGGCTCGGCTTGCCCGCAGATGCACTGGTGCACGCCGTTCGCGCCGATCTGCGTGCCGCCGCGGAAGCGGGAGCGCCCGACCTGGAACAACAGGTCTGCGCCGCACTTGAAACACTCAGCCAAGCTGCCGATGTGGTGGTGCTGACCTGCTCCACGCTCTCCGGCGCCGCCAGAGCGCTCGCCGCAACCTCGCCAGTCCCGATACTCAGAGCGGACTATGTGCTGGCGCAAAGGGCGTTGCAGGCAAGTGATTCGATTGTGGCCCTGTGCGCCACAGAAACCTCGGCGCTGTATACGCAACGGTTGTTTGAAGAAGCAGGCAAGCGCGCAGCCCAAAGGGTTGAAGCCCGGGTTGTGCCGGACTGTGGCTTGCAGTTGCAACGCGGCAATACCCAAGCGGCCCTGCGGCTTACCGCATTAGCCGCCGAACAGGCCAGCCAACAAGGAGCAACCGACGTGGTGCTGATGCACCCGTGGATGGAAGGGGCGCTAGCCACGATCGCAACCGACCGGGTTCCCCTGTCCAGCGCCCCGGTTAGCCTGTCGGCCGCATTGAATATTCTCCGGGCCGCCTCTGCCGACTAAACCCGGCGCCCGTTCCTCTATCAGACCGGGGTCATGCCCCGGCCTGCTTAATTTCACTTCCTTTACCCTTCCCTCCGGCACAACCCTGTATTTTCTGCCATGATTTTGCCTGTTAAATTAGCAGGCCTTATGCAGACTTCCGCTACTTCTGGAGAACACCGATGCTGTTCACTTTTTTTAAAAACGCCGCGTGGGCATTTTTTGCGCTGGTCATCGTTCAATCCAGCGCGCTAAGTTTCACTCTGGAAGTGACGGGCAATATCGAAAACGCCACCGACCCGGCAAAAAAAAGTTATCTGTTTACCGATAAACAACTGTTGGCGATGCCGGTGCACAGCATCACCACCTCAACCTCCTGGACGCCGCAAAGAAAGTTCGAAGGGGTGGCCGTGGCGGATATTTTGGCGCGCGTGGGGGCCAAAGGCAGCACGCTGACGTTTCATGCGCTGAACGATTATTACATCGACGTGCCGCTGTCCGACGTCGAGAATTACCATATAATTTTGGCCTATAAGATGGACGGCGAAATGCTGAAGATCAGAAACTTCGGACCGCTGTTTTTGGTTTATCCAAGGGATGCCGCAGGGCCTGAGTTAAATTCCCCGCTCTACAACTCGCGCTTTATCTGGCAAGTGGACAGGATTGTAATTAAATGAAGCTTAAAGGATTTAAAAGCGGCAGCAGGTTGGCGATCCCAGCAATTTTTGCCGCGCTTTTTTTGGTTGCCTCCACGGTAACGCTGTATTACTACAGCGCCACCCTGTCAAAGAAAGGGCTGTATGCCATTGCCGGCACGCAGGAAAATTACTCCTGGTCGATCGCCAAATTCTCCATCAAGCTGGCCGAATTCGAAACTCTGGTCGAACAACAGAAAAACGCGCCGCGGGTGAATAGCGAAGATCTCAGACTTAAATTTGAAATCCTATACTCACGCTTTTACGTGCTGGAAACGGTATCCGAATCCACGCAGCCGCTGTATGCCGAACCGGGTTACCCTGAAGTGGTCACCCAAATGCGTCGGCAAATGGATCGGATCGATACTTTGCTGAATAGCCCGACGATTGATTTCACCCGCATTTCTCAGGCCATGAAACAAATCAAGCCTTACTCGATTGAGATGGCCAACCTGACCGATCACGCCGAAGTGAAGCAGCGTACCGCCGCCTATGAAGACTATATCGAAAAGCGGCACATCATTTTTTATGGTCTGGTGATCGTGATGTTCTCGGTGATCGCCCTGATTGCCATCACCCTGATTGTGTTGCGCCAGCAGCGTCTGACCATCCGGCAACAGGCCAAAGCGATTGAGGCGGAGAAAGCCACGCGCACCAAAAATGCCTTTCTCGGGGCCATCGGCCACGAGTTGCGTACCTCGTTGCAAAGCATCATGTCCGCCATTGACGTGTTGGTGAATACTAAAGTGTCGGCCGAACATGCGGATACCTTCCAGCGGCTGGAAACCGCCGCGCAGCAGGTTGAGAGCCAGATGAAGGACCTGACCGATTATGCCCATCTGGACAGCGGCATGATGGAATTGCGCATAGTACCGTTCGACGCCCAACGCTTGATCGATGAAACGGCAAATGAAATCACCACGCTGAGCCAGAAAGATCGGGTTACGCTACTGTGCGAGGTTGAGTGCGGCCACCAGCAAATACATTCCGATCCGCTGCGTATCAGGCAGATTATCGTCAACCTGCTGACCAACGCCTACAAATACACCGAAAGCGGCACCATCACGCTGCACAGTTGCCTGCGACGGCAGCCTACCGGCAGTGCGTTGATTATCGAGGTCACCGACACCGGTATCGGCATCGAAAAAGAGATGCTCGACCAGATATTCAGGCCCTTTACCCAGCTTGATCAGTCGCATACCCGGCAGTATGGCGGCGTCGGCATGGGGCTGGCGATTGTGCACGGGCTGGTGACGCTGCTCAACGGCACCATTACCGTCTACAGCGAAATCAAAAAAGGCAGCACCTTTATCGTCAGCATCCCTGTCGAGATCGGCGATGAAGAAGAACCGGGTGCAATACCGGCGCAGCGCCCCGGCCTGGTGCAGAAACAGCAGCATATTCTGGTGGTGGATGACAACAAGTCGGTGAGTGACGCCTTTGCGGCGCTGCTGGACAAGCTGGGTTACCGGCACGAGCTGTGCAACTCGCCTGAACGGGCGCTGCAAAAGCTGTTTCGGCGCCCTTACGACGCGCTGCTGCTGGACCTGCAAATGCCCGGCATCGATGGCGCCGCGCTGGCCAAACAGCTGCGCAGCCGCCGCGGCCCCAACCGCCAGGTGCCGATTATCGGCATCAGCGCCTACACCCCGGAACAACTGTCTGCCGAACAGCGGGCGCTGTTCGATAACTATTTAATGAAGCCGGTGCGGTTAGACGCGCTGTCCACCGCGTTGGCTTCGCTGTTCACCGCTAAAGATTAAAGCACCGCAACAAAGCGGCTTCGATGACGTGAAGCCGCACCGGTTTTTCATAGGGGCCGAGCACGTCATAGTCACGCATCGCTTTAGCGATTTCCGACTCGCGCAGATCGGTGCCCAACTGGCCGGTTAGTACCAACACCGGCGCATCCGGGTTGTCGGAGCTGCGAATGGTTTCAATGCATTTATCCGCCGTTTCCTCGCCGATCAACCAGTCGACCACATAACCGTCGAACAGGCTTTGTTGCAGCGCCTGGCAAAAACTGCTGACGTCGTAGAAAGCCACCGCCGTGAAGCCGCAGCCATCGAGGTATTTCGCCAACTCATCCGCCGCCTGGTGCGAATCATCCAGCACCGCAATGCTCAAACGCTCATCATCGGTATGGCTCGGGCGGATCTCGATCAATTCAACCCAGAAGCGTTTGCCCAACGGCGCATCGTCCGCCCGATAAATCTGCCATTGTTGGTCCGGCTTCAGCGCCACGAACTCCGCCTGTCGCCCTGCCGGCAGCTCATCGCCGATATGACCGACACAGGGAATTTCCGCACCTGCCACAAAAAAGATGGCATCCTGCGCCATAGTTTGCGCCGCTGCCTCCTGTTCCGCGCCCATGTCCGCGATAGCCGCCGGTGTTTCCCCCAATGCAGCGGCCACGCTGTTGATCTGTTCCAGCGTCCAGGGGCTTTGCCCTTTCAGTTTTCGATGCGCATGCGAAAAACTCAGATCCAGAATGCGGCTAAGCTCTTTTGCATGCTGCCGCTTGCCAATGCCGTAATGCAACAACAGTTCCCTGACCCGGTTTGCAATCGACAACGAATCGAATTTGTGGTGATTGTTATCCATTTTTCCCTTCGATTTTTATGCTTATTTATTAGTTGTTTTAATTATGAATTATGAAGAAGTACGCTCAAAACATTGCATACCATGCAATCTTAATTTAAAAACGTTGCTTGACATACCATGTTCTATGGTCAAACATGGTATCAAAAGACACATACAGCAATACACTATAAAAAATAATACTAGAACCACTTTTGATAATAACCATAATAACACCAGGGAAAATTAGTTCCGATTGCCGCTGCTGAAGGATGTATGCATTCACTCAGCCTGTAAGCAAACCGGGATTTGAGCCGTAGCGCTAATCTGTTTTACCCACTTTTGAGCCGGGATCCGCAAGGGTCCCGGTTTTTTATTGCCGTTTTTTCGCCAAACCGGGCGAGGCATCATACGGGTAGCTCCCCTTGTCGTCACGGTTACCTGCCCCGTTAGTTGCCCACAATAAAAACGGGGCCAGCAAGCTGGCCCCGTGTCTTTCAGGCAAGAAGCGTTAAAAACGCCAGGTAAAACCGGCGTTGACGCTGTTGTCCTGATGGTTTTGCGACAGCAGGCCGCCATAACCCAGCGACAGCGTGGCGTTTTTGTTCACCGCCACTTCCGCACTGGCCTTCAGCACTGCACCGTCACGCGATGCCGACACGCTGTTCACCACGAACGGCGAACTGCCGCCGTTGAAGCGCAACCCGGTGCCGCGATCCAGATCGCCGTACTGATGCTGCCAGCCCAGTTCGCTGCGCAGCGCTACCGACGTCGTTTTGTTCGCCTGCCACTCGGTATCGGCGCGCAACCCCAACGTCGAGACGGTGGCGTCGGTATGCTGTTTGTCGCCGTGCAGCGCTGCGGCGCCGCCGTCTTCAGAGATGCCGTTGTTCTGGAAGTTGATGTACGCCAGATTGGCGAACGGCTCCAGGTTCACCCAATCGGCCTTCACGCTGTAACCCGCCTCGGCGAACACCTGCTCGGTGCGCGCACTGTACTTCGCGGTTTCGCGATCTGACTGCATGCCATAATTGACCGAACGTGAGGTATCGATGCGGTGCCAGGTGTAGGCGCCACCGGCGCGCAGCGCCAGTTCACCGAACTGTTTGCCGCCGTACACCGCCAGGTGGTAGTTGTCGCTGTCGGCATTCGAGCCGTAGCCACCGTCCAGCGAGGTGCGCGTGTAACCAGTCGCGACCCCTAACCGCCATTCATCCGCCAGCGCCGAGTCCAGCCCCAGCAGCACACCGTAGGTTGATGCCTGATAACCCGTGGCGTTGGCATCCCCCGACGCATGGTCCCAGGCCCCCAGCAGCTGCGCCCAGGCACCGTCTTCGTCGGACTTGATGTCCGGCGTGGTCGCCAGCCCTTCAGCCTGTCGCAGACGGCCGTTCAGCGCCTCACGCAGGTAGCGGCTGTCGTTGATCTGCGCCGACGCGATATCCGCGTGGATCTGCCCGGACAACTGACGGAACGCCTGCCGTGCTTCCCCCGCCGAACCGGCGTTGAGGATGCTCTCGTACACCGGGTTACCCGCCGCCAATGCATCCGCCGCCGCCGCCACCGCACGCTCGTTGTGCGTTTGCGCCACGCTGGCGAAGGAGGTGTCATTACGACCGACGTTCAGCGTCACCTGATTCGGCTGATAGCTCAGCCCGGTGCCCAGGAACAGATAATTCGGTGCCACCGAATCAAACTGCCCGCTGACGCCCTGATCCGCCGTCAGGATGTTGTACTGCTGGCCGAGCAGGCTGCGCACTTCGCTTTGCGATAACAGATTAGGGCTGTTCTCCAGCGAGACCGCCACCTCGCCACCGGTGATCATCGCCGATCCGCCGCTGTGGATCCGATCGCTCTGGCCGTTCGGCGCCACTTCCACCGCATAGCGCGAACCCGGCTCGAAGCTGACGTTGTTGGCCACATTGAGCGTGCCGATCGAGTTACCCGGCGCCACGGTGCCGCCACGGCGGGCGGTCAGCGAACCGACGCTGCCGGAACCGCCCAGAATACCGGCATTTTGCACCGTCACCGCCGAGGTGACCGAACCGTTGATTGCCAACACGCCATGATTAACCAGCGTCGGGCCGGCGTAAGTATTAGCCCCGGTCAGCACCAGCGCGCCCGCTCCCTCTTTGGTCAGGCCGCCGTGGCCGGAAATGTTATTTGAGTACACTTCCCACCCACAGTGGAAGTCATCACAAATGCGCGCATGCAACGTGCCTTGATCGACCTCCGCCCCCAGACCGGGAATATTGGCGACAAACTGCGTTGAACCGTAAGCCACGCCGGCCGGATCGGGAATACGGAACTCCTGCGGAATATCTTCAACGGTATAGAACATGCCCGGCCCGTTAATCGCTTTGCCCAGGTTGATCATCCCCCAGCCGTACAGCGCATCAATGCCCGGCGCGCCCATATCGGTGGCGGTAGTCTTCAACACGTCGGCAATCTGCGCCGACGTCATGTACGGAAAACGCTGCAACAGCACCGCTACCGCGCCGGTCACGTGCGGCGTCGCCATTGAGGTGCCGCTTTTAATGCCGTAGTCCGAGACCAATTGATTTGGATCTGAACCGTTAGCCACGGTGCTGTAGATTTTACTGCCCGGGGCAGCAACGCAGAAACTGGCGGTATAGCCGCAGCGTGAAGAGAAGGTGCTGATGCTGTAGTCGCCGGTTTTCGTCGGATCCTGAATACTGGCAACCGACAACCAGTTAGGCGCAATATCCGGCACAAAATAGGCCAGGCCGCTGATCACATCCGGTTGGTTGTAGTTACCGTCGTTCCCGGCAGCAAACAGCACCAGAATGTTTTTACGGGCAGCGTCGATCGCCCCCTGATACCCCGCACCGGCCAGGCTGCCGAGCAGCGGTTTGACCTGATCAAACTGTTCCTGTGCATCTTTTAACTCGAAATGCAGGGCCTCGGGTTTACCGCCATTATCCGAAAGAAAGTCAGGGATACTGACGCCCCAACTGTTGTTGATCACCCGTACGCCGTTGTTGATCATCGCCTGCCAACCTGCGTTGGTCACGCTGCCGTCCAACCCGAGGAACTCGCCGTAAGCCGGGCCATCATTGTCGTTGTCCACACTGATGATCTGCGAATCAAAGGCAACGCCGTGCATGCCGGTACCGTCGCGATTGGCGGCAGTGATACCCGCCACATGGACCCCGTGATTACTCAGCAAACCTTGTGAACCGCTGTAAAAATGGAAAGCGCCGTCGAAATAAAAATAATCGCCGGCCTTAATCCCCTCCCGATGCGGATCGGTATAGGCACGATAGCCTTCGGTAACCACATTGGTCAGCTTGCCGTCACCGGCAAACTCTGGATGCTTGTTTACCGGGGTATCGAAGATCCCCACCTTTTGCCCTTTGCCGGTATACCCCGCCGCATAGGCCTCATCGGCGTGGATCGCGCCCAGCCCCCAGTCAGCCTTGAATTCATCGCTTCGCCAACTGGCCGGATCGCCTGGGTTGCCGCCCACATCATGCGGGGCCGCCTGCGCCCCTCCCGCCGCCAGCATTGCGCACAGCAAGGCGTTCAGTTTCCAGGTTGGCGCCAATGCCGGTTTATTGTTTCCTGCAGATTGCTTCATTCCCTTATCCTTTTTGTTTTGCGTAAAACCGCCCCAGGCGGGGCGGCTGTTCCGTTGGTTTTTTTAAGATCAGAAATGCCAGGTAAAACCGGCGTTGACGCTGTTATCCTGGTGGTTTTGCGACAGCAGGCCGCCATAACCCAGCGACAACGTGGCGTTTTTGTTCACCGCCACTTCCGCGCTGGCCTTCAGCACCGCGCCGTCACGCGATGCCGATACGCTGTTCACCACGAACGGCGAATTGCCGCCGTTGAAGCGCAACCCGGTGCCGCGATCCAGATCGCCGTACTGATGCTGCCAGCCCAGCTCGCTGCGCAGCGCTACCGACGTCGTTTTGCTCGCCTGCCACTCGGTATCGGCACGCAGCCCCAACGTCGAGACGGTGGCGTCGGTATGCTGTTTGTCGCCGTGCAACGCCGCCGCCCCGCCGTCCTCCGAGATACCGTTGTTCTGGAAGTTGATGTACGCCAGATTGGCGAACGGCTCCAGATTCACCCAACCGGCCTTCACGCTGTAACCCGCCTCGGCAAACACCTGCTCGGTGCGCGCACTGTACTTCGCGGTTTCGCGATCCGACTGCGTGCCGTAATTGACCGAGCGTGAGGTATCGATACGGTGCCAGGTGTAGGCACCGCCGGCGCGCAGCGCCAGCTCACCGAACTGTTTGCCGCCGTACACCGCCAGGTGGTAGTTGTCGCTGTCGGCGTTCGAGCCGTAGCCACCGTCCAGCGAGGTGCGCGTGTAACCAGTCGCGATCCCTAACCGCCATTCATCCGCCAGCGCCGAGTCCAGCCCCAGCAGCACACCGTAGGTTGATGCCTGATAACCCGTGGCGTTGGCATCCCCCGACGCATGGTCCCAGGCCCCCAGCAGCTGCGCCCAGGCACCGCCTTCGTCATCAGCCTTGATGTCCGGTGAGGTCGCCAGCCCTTCCGCCTGCCGCAGACGGCCGTTCAGCGCCTCACGCAGGTAGCGGCTGTCGTTGATCTGCGCCGACGCGATATCCGCGTGGATCTGCCCGGACAACTGACGGAACGCCTGCCGTGCTTCCCCCGCCGAACCGGCGTTGAGGATGCTCTCGTACACCGGGTTACCCGCCGCCAATGCATCCGCCGCCGCCGCCACCGCACGCTCGTTGTGCGTTTGCGCCACGCTGGCGAAGGAGGTGTCGTTGCGTTCGATGCTCAGCGTCACCTGATTAGGCTGATAGCTCAGCCCGGAGTCCAGGAAGGGGGAGAAGCTTGACGTTGAAGAAAACTGTCCGCTGACGCCCTGATCCGCCGTCAGGATGTTGTACTGCTGGCCAAGCAGGCTGCGCACTTCGTTTTGCGATAACAGATTAGGGCTGCTCTCCAGCGAGACCGCCACCTCGCCACCGGTGATCATCGCCGATCCGCCGCTGTGGATCCGATCGCTCTGGCCGTTCGGCGCCACTTCCACCGCATAGCGCGAACCCGGCTCGAAGCTGACGTTGTTGGCCACATTGAGCGTGCCGATCGAGTTGCCCGGCGCCACGGTGCCGCCACGGCGGGCGGTCAGCGAACCGACGCTGCCGGAACCGCCCAGAATACCGGCGTTCTGCACCGTCACCGCCGAGGTGACCGAACCGTTGATCGCCAGCAGACCCTCGTTAACCAGCGTCGGGCCGGCGTAGGTATTGGCACCGGTCAGCACCAAGGTGCCAATACCCTGCTTGGTCAGGCCACCGTGGCCGGAGATAGCATTGCTCCAGACATCCAGCCCGCAGTGAATATCGTCACACACCCGTTCGGTCGGTTTGCCCTTGTCCAGTACCGCGCCGATGCCCGGCAGATTCACCACAAACTGCTCGGGACCATAGGCACCACTGACGCGAAATTCCTCCGGAATGTCCCGTTCCGTGACGAACATGCCCGGACCGCGAATCGCTTTGCCCAGATCGATCATCCCCCAGCCAAACAGCGCATCGATACCCGGAGCGCCCATATCGACGGTGGTGGTCTTCAGTACCGAAGCGACCTGCGCACCGGTCATGTACGGGAAGCGCTCCATCAGCACCGCAATGCTGCCGGCCACGTGAGGAGCCGCCATCGAGGTGCCGCTGTATTTGGCGTAACCCGTGGTCAGATTCTCCAGGCTGTTGCCTTCGATGATAGAGCTGTAAACCTTGCTGCCCGGCGCGGCAACGCAGAAGCTGGCGGTATAACCGCAGCGTGAAGAGAAGGTGCTGATGCTGTAATCGCCGCTATTTTTCGGATCTTGCAGGCTGGCGACGGAAAGCCAGTTGGGGGCAATTTCCGGCACGAAATAGGCCAGGCCGGCCATCGCATCCGGGTTATTCAGGTTGTAGTCATTACCGGCGGCAAAAATGGTGACGATGCCGCTGCGCGCCGCATCGATAGCGCCCTGATAGGCACCACCGGCTTTGGTGCCCAATATCTGTTTGATTTGATCGAACTGTTTCTGCGCGTCGGCGAGCGTGAAGTGAGGGTAAGCCGGATCCTTGCCACCTTCATCGAACTTCTCGGTGATGCCGATACCCCAGCTGTTATTGATGATGCGCGCGCCGCTGGCGATCAGCGCATCCCAACCGGCTTGGTACACCGCGCCGTCGTTGCCGAGAATGATGCCGTCTTCCGGCCCCGGGTCACCGTTTTCCGCGCTGATGATTTGCGCATTGAACGCCACGCCGTGCATTTCGCCGCCATCGCGGTTGCCGGCTGCGATACCACCCACATGGGTGCCATGTGAGCCGAGCGTGCCGTCTGAATCCACGCTCGGCGTACCGTCATAACGGAATGCGTCGCCTTTCTTCACCGGGATGTAAGGATCGGTGTACTCGCGGATGCCGGTCGTGACCAGGTTGATCACCTTACCCGGGCTGGCAAACTCCGGATGCTGGGCATACACCGGCTGATCGAAAATACCGAGCTTAACGCCTTTTCCGGTATAACCGGCGGCGTAGGCCTGCTCGGCATGGATCGCACCCAGCCCCCATTCAGCGTTGAATTCATTGCTGCGCCAACTGGCCGGATCGCCCTGCTTGCCGCTCTCGACATAGGGTGCGGCCTGCGCTCCGCCGATCGCCGCCAGACATAAAAGCACTGCGCTCCATTGCGCGCGATTCACGCCAATTTCAGGCCAGCCAAAGGCTGCCTGAACAGGCTTGGGTCCTCTACGTTTATTTTCCATCCCAGATACCATCCATTGTTGTTTGCAAATGTTTTATTGGTTTTTTTGTGTAACAGTTTCGTAACACCAAATAAATAAAGCACAACAATCTCAAGCACGCCTAATGGGTCAATAGCGAGACCGCCTGATTGGGGCCAATAATCGTTATGTAAAGGAGAGGGGATGCATAAGGATTTCAAATGACCAGAAATGGCCGGAGAGAGCGTTTTAACTGCCGTGGATAGAAATATAATGCAATGATAAATATGGATAATATAAAAATAAAAAGGCCAAGGGCCATTTTCCCTTAGGCCTATTAAAAAAGCTTACCGGCCTCTTCTTATCACTTTAAATTATAAGAATTGCCAATATTTACTCAGTGAAATGTGCTGGTTTTGACAGAGGAAAACGTTGAAAATTGGATTATCATGCTAACGGTTTTCTGCTGTTTATCGCATCTTCTTCGGCCTGTCGAATAATGGCCTTCGCCATCCACTGCGTCACATCCTGAATGCCGCCGAGATCCAAACCCCAAATATCTTTCAGTACCAGAAAAACTTCCGAACCATAAATCAGTGAAAAAGAATGAATCACCCTCTGTAATGCCTCTGGCGGCAGTTTATCCTGTAACGGTTCTACCGCCAGCTTCAGCAGACGTTTGCGGTTGCCGCGTACCAGCTTTTCTATCGGCTTAATGGTACTGGAACGTGCCTCGGCCCATTGCTGGAGCGAAAGTTGCAATGCAGCACGCAAAGCGCCCTCATGTTGCTCCATTTGTGGATACGCAAAGCTCAGCAACTGTTGAATGCGCACCCCAGCGTCATCGTCCGTTGGTTGCCACTCTAGAATAGGCCCCAAACTCTCCGCAACCACGGCAGCGACTAACACACTCTGCGTAGGAAAATAGCGATAAGCCGTAGCACGCGAAACCTGCGCATGCAGGGCCAGTTCAGTAATTGAGGGAAAAGTCCCACCGTCAAACAACACCATCGCACTGTCAAGTAACAGCTTGCGGGTTCTTGCGCGAGTATGGGTCAGATTTGGGGATACATTTAATGGCACGGCGACCTCTTTCACCAAGATAACGCTTGCCAGAACAATAGCTCAGGCGAATAAACACCACTGTAACAAACTTGGCTAGCGCTACGCCACGCAGGAAAAGGCGTTAATTTTTCCGTTCTTTCATAATATGAGACGCTAATCTCATTTTTGTGCTCAAACCTCTTGCACAAATGATACGGCAGTCTCATTATGATGATGAATTCACCGACTACGCTCAGTAATATTAGTCAACACCAGGGATTCAATTTAGTTAACTTATTAAATTATAATTAATATAGCGTGGCGGCCATCCGAACCTATCATTCAGGAACAGGCTAATGAACAATAATCAGGCGACGATCTATATCGCGACAACGGCGGATACGAAAGGACGAGAATTGGCCTATGTCCGCAGCCTTATCGCCGATATCGGGTTACCCACGCTAACCATTGATTTATCCACCCATCATGTTCCAGCCCGCTACCCTGCAGATATTTCTGCCGCCACCGTCGCCAGCTACCACCCAGAAGGCGAAAACGCGGTATTCTGCGGAGATCGCGGTAAAGCGATTGCCGCTATGTCCATCGCCTTTGAGCGGTTTATGCTTTCGCGTCAGGATGTTGCGGCCTTACTTGGCCTCGGCGGTTCCGGCGGCACTGCATTGATTACACCCGCCATGCAGCAATTACCCATTGGCCTGCCAAAGCTAATGGTTTCGACCATGGCATCCGGTGATACCTCCGGCTATGTTGGTGCAAGTGATATTGGCATGCTGTACTCGGTTACCGACGTAGCCGGTCTCAACCGTATTTCCCGTATCGTTTTAGGAAATGCCGCCCATCAAATCGCCGGCGCCGTTCGCTTTGCCACTCCGGCGGATACCGACAGTAAACCTGCCGTTGGGCTCACCATGTTTGGTGTCACTACTCCTTGCATTCAGGAGGTGACAGCCGCAATTGAAAAGGAATGGGATTGTCTGGTATTCCATGCAACCGGCAGCGGCGGCAGGGCGATGGAAAAGCTGGTTGATAGCCACCTGTTAAATGGCGTATTCGATTTAACTACTACTGAAATCTGCGACTACCTGTTTGGCGGCGTGCTGGCCTGTAACGAAGATCGCTTCAATGCCATAGCCCGTACTGGCATTCCTTGTGTCATGTCTTGCGGTGCCCTAGATATGATCAACTTTGGCCACCCAGACACCATCCCCGCTCGTTATGCTGAGCGTCAGTTCTATAACCATAATGCCCAAGTGACTCTGATGCGGACTACACCAGAAGAAAATACCCAAATGGGCCGTTGGATTGGTGAAAAGCTGAATACGTGCACCGGGGAGATTCGCTTTCTGATCCCTGAAGGTGGCGTTTCCGCTCTCGATTCCCCTGGGCAAGCATTCTGGGATCCCGAGGCTTTGGCAGCCTTCGTCAACGCGCTGGAAATGACATGGCGACCCACGAAAAAACACCATCTGATCAAAACACCTTATAACATCAACGATCCCCGCTTTGCCGACATCGCCGTGCAACAGTTTAGGGAGATCTCTCGAACTTATTGATTGGAGTTAAAAATGGCCAAACATACCCGACAGGAGCTACTTACTAAATTCAGGGAAATGATTGCCCGCCGTGAACCTATCATTGGCGGAGGTGCCGGCACCGGGCTCTCAGCCAAATGCGAAGAGGCCGGCGGTATCGATCTGATTGTCATTTATAACTCGGGCCGCTATCGCATGGCAGGTCGAGGCTCCTTGGCGGGTCTGCTGGCCTATGGCAACGCAAACGAAATCGTCATGGATATGGCCAAAGAAGTCTTGCCCGTAGTCAAAAATACCCCTGTTTTGGCTGGGGTTAATGGTACGGATCCTTTCTGCCATTTTGACAAGTTTCTTGATGAGATTAAGAACACGGGCTTCGCCGGGGTGCAGAACTTTCCAACGGTGGGTCTTATTGACGGCAACTTCCGCGCCAATCTGGAGGAGACCGGCATGGGATATTCGCTGGAGGTGGACATGATTCGTCTGGCGCATGAAAAAGATCTGCTGACCACACCTTATGTTTTCAATGCACAAGATGCGGTAGCGATGACTGAGGCAGGTGCCGATATCATAGTACCGCACATGGGGCTGACTACCGGCGGCAATATTGGCGCGGAAACGGCTCTGACCCTGGCCGATTGCGTCCCGCTGATTAACGATTGGGCCCAGGCTGCCAAACGGATCCGCGAAGACGTGATCGTCCTTTGTCACGGAGGTCCAATAGCTACGCCTGAAGACGCCTCATATATCATGCGGCACTGTCCTTTGGTGGATGGCTTCTACGGTGCCAGCTCCATGGAGCGTTTGCCTACTGAACTAGCGTTAACCGAAACCACTCGTCAATTTAAAAAAATTAACCGGGATTGACAGGAAGCTCACTCACTCGCACGCAATACCAAGGGAAACCCGTTGTTTAACGGGAAGGTAAGTTGAAGTGAGATAAGCAAAAGGGCCAGATGAATAATCTGGCCCTTTTTATTTACCCCATGACGCTATTACTGCTCGGTCGTCATTTTCGATTTCATTTTATTCATGTGGTCCATCATTTTCTGTTCGCGTTTCTGATAATTCTCATTGTATTGTTTTTTCTGCTCAGGGGTCAGCAGGTTATACATTTTATTTTCCGCTTTGGCGCGTTCCAGCATATGTTCGGACTGCGCTTTGCTGATGGTATCAATTTGGGATTTCGCTTTTGCTTCATCGAAGCTGTCGCTAGCCACCAGGTTGTGCAACGCCTGACGCTCCTCTTTTACGCCCGCACCGCGATTCTGGTGTGATTCTTTCATGATGTCGCGCATTTGCTGGCGCTGCTGTTCAGTCAGGTTCAAGCCGGCAAACGGCCCGCCTTTACCTTCGCCTTTATGGTGCATCATTTTCATCGGCGCGGCATCCGCAGTCGCCGGCGCCGCCGTGGTGTCCGCAGCGAAGGCCATGGAAGCAGAGCCCAGCGCCAGAGTAGAAGCTACAAATAAAGCGGTCAGTTTACGCATAATCATTTCCTTAAAATTATTCTTCATCAGGAGCGCTGTACATGAACAGGCTCTTCTTTCGTTCGTCGGGGATAATAGTAGGCCGTTAAACATAGAGTAATGCGATGCTGTGTAAATTTTTTAAAACCCAAAACAGGTTTATTCGACAACTTTGAGTAAATTATGGAGATAGTGTCTAGGGCCCGGAAATTTTGATTACCTGAGAAAATTAAAAAATTCACCCCAATGGGGTTATTCCTGCCACCCGCTGCCTTTATTATAATTTAGCCTCATCCAGTACAACCGCCCTTCAACAATATGGCGGTATCCAATGCGCAGAAATCGTACGAACTTCCCTTGATTGAAGATTTTTCTCTTACACTCAAAACAACCGGCAACAGCGGGACATTTACACAGCAAAACTAATTATTGCTTATATAATAGTTTCATCACCCATATCCGCCCGTGAAAAACGTGTTATATGATGGAGATACGTGCACTGCGGCCGCTACCGAGCCTGAAAACTGCGGCTACGCTCATTGCGGAAACCTGGCTGTCGTGCCCTTTTGAGGAATCATCATGTTCACAGACCAAGGTCCTATACTCCTGAACGCCCACTTTGGCACCAGCAGCCCCTACTGGCGACTGGCATTCGACAGCAATGCCCTGGAGCTGTCCGCTGTCAAAGGCAAAGCCCATATGGCCGTGGCGCTCAGCGCCATACAGGCGGCAAAAATACGGCGTCTGAGCGGCATTACCGCCAGCCTGGATATCTCTATTTCACTGGTCGGCGAGCCGATACATTTGCATCTGGTGGGCCGCCGGATCAACAAACTGGAATGGGCCGGCACCGCCTCCGCTTTCAGTGACACCAAGTCGGTCGCCCGTGATCTGGTACATGGGCTTTCCTTTGCAGAGCAGGTGGTATCGGAAGCCAATTCGGTGATTGTGATTGTCGATCAGCATGGCCGCATTCAACGTTTCAACCGTCTGAGCGAAGAATACACCGGTCTGCATGAACATGATGTCATTGGCAAAAACGTCTTTCAGCTGTTTATGAGCCCGGAAGAAGCGGCGGCCTCGCGGCGAAATATCGCCGGTTTTTTCCGTAATGGTTCGTCCTACGAGGTGGAACGCTGGGTCAAAACAGTAAAAGGCGAGCGGCTGTTTTTGTTCCGCAATAAATTCGTCCACAGCGGTAGCGGGAAAAACGAAGTCTTTCTGATTTGCTCCGGTACGGACATCACCGAAGAACGCCGCGCCCAGGAACGCCTGCGGGTGCTGGCCAATACCGATATCATCACCGGCCTGCCCAACCGCAACGCCATTCAGGACAAAATCATCCAGGCGATCGCGACACGCGGTGACAGCAACGTTGGGCTGGTGTACCTCGATCTCGATAATTTCAAAAAGGTGAACGACGCCTACGGGCATATGTTCGGCGACCGCTTGCTGGTTGAGGTATCGCTGGCGGTGCTCGGCTGCCTGGAGCCCGATCAGGTTCTGGCCCGTCTTGGGGGCGATGAGTTCCTGGTGCTGGCCCAACAGGCCGACCGCGAGGTGCTGCAACAGCTGGCCCAGCGTATTATCGACCGGTTGAAAACGCCCTTCCGCATCGGCCTTATCGAAGTCTATACCGGTTGTTCGATTGGCATCGCGCTGTGCCCGGAACACGGTAACGATCTCGACGGCCTGATCCGCAGCGCCGACACCGCCATGTACGTCGCCAAAGAGCGCGGCAAACGTACCTTTACCGTGTTCTCGCCGGAAATGAACAAACGCGTCGCTGAATATATGTGGCTGGACACCAACCTGCGCAAGGGTCTGGAGCAAAATCAACTGGTGGTTTATTACCAACCGAAAATCGATGCGCTCAGCGGCATGGTGCACAGCGTGGAAGCCCTGGTGCGTTGGGACTCGCCCGAACGCGGTCTGATCCCGCCGTTACAGTTTATCTCTTACGCTGAAGAATCCGGGCTGATCGGCCCGCTCGGTCGATGGGTGCTGCAGACTGCGGCCAAACAGGCCGCCCAGTGGCAGCAGCAAGGGCTGGCGCTGCGGGTCGCCGTAAATCTTTCCGCACGGCAGCTGGTCGATGATTCCATCGTGGAAGATCTTATCGACGTGTTGCAGCACAACCAGTTGACGCCGTGCCTGCTGGACTTCGAATTGACGGAAAGCAGCCTGATTGAGGATGAGAGACGCGCACGCGCGGTCATCACCCGGCTGCGTGAACTGGGCGCGCAAGTTCATCTTGACGATTTTGGCACCGGTTACTCCTCGCTGGCGCAGCTGGCGCGTATCCCGCTGGATGCCATTAAGTTGGATAAAAGCTTTGTGCGCGGCGTGAATTTCAATCCGGTTTCACAATCGCTGGTGCGCGCCATCGTCGCGGCGGCCGAGGCGCTGAAATTCCGGGTGATCGCCGAAGGCGTTGAGACAGAAAGCGAGAACAGGTTCCTGGATGAGGTTGGCGTGGACGAGAAACAGGGGTTCCTGTTTGCGCGGCCAATGCTCCCGGAACAGCTGGAACATTGGCTGCGGTCTTATTGCCCGTCACCGCCCTCGGCGTAATGCGGGCAGGCTTGCATTAGCCGGCACGGCGCAGGTTCACCGTATGGCGATCCTGCAGCATAACCAAACGTTCAATATAGGCGCGGTCTTTTTCCTCGATAGTGAAAGCCGAATGCACCCAATCTTCGGTGATGTCCATCAACTCGGAGCGCGTAAGCTGCAAGACCCTCTGGCGGGCACGCAACATGGCGCGCATGCCGTTCAGCTTGGGCCGGATGGTATCGATAAAGGTTCGGGTGGCTATATAGGCGTCACCGGGCTGGAAAAGTTGATCGACCAAGCCACGGCTTTCAAACCATTCGGCGGTGTGCGACTCGCCGCTCCAGATAAGCTCCTCAGCCAAACGCATGCCCGCTTTGCGCGCCACCAGCGAATAACCGCCCATGCCAGGGAACAGATTGAAGGCAATTTCCGGGAAGCCCATGCGCGCATTGTTCTGCGCCAGAACGAAATGGTGCGCCAGCGCCGCTTCAAACCCTCCGCCCAGCGCGCTGCCCTCCACCATCGCTATACTAACCGCTCCGGTATCGAACCCGCGCGCCGCCGCGTGCACACAATCAATGCAGGCGCGCGCATAAGCCATCATCGCTTCACGTTTGCGGTTTTTAATTGCTTCGGCAAAAAATTGCAGATCGCCGCCGACGTTGAACATGTTCGGCACCAGCGAACCGGTCACCCAAAAATCAAACTGCAGCGACGACTCTTTCGCCGCCTGCGCCAGCGTCATGATGTCCTCGATCAGCGCCTGATTGAAGCAAGGCCGCGGCTCGGCGCGCAGCAGCATCCACATGATATGCCGCTCTTCCTCATAGTAGGCGGAAATCTGTGTCAAAGTGCCCGCTTCGGTAAACGGACGACAGGTGGGATGATTAAGTAATTTCATATGACCTTCCATTTTATCTATTGATAACAGGTGAAACCGTTCCAGCCCCTACGGCTGCAGCAACGCTGCGGTTGAACCACCGCAGCGCCACCTCATGAGTAAACGCTTTCTTGGTGATGAAATAGATAAAAATTGGCGGCCGACGAATGAAAAAAGCCGCTCTGGCAGAGCGGTTGATATAAGAATTTTACCTATCGGCAAGCAATAAGATTTCACCCGGCAGGCAACGCGATAAGCTCACAAATTGCCCGGTTGCCGCTCCCGACGGCCAATCGGCGAGCATTTTGGCTATAATCAAGACTGAGACAGCCTATTTATCGTTAAGGAAATCGTGACGTAATGCCTACAGGATCAGATAAAGAACCCCGTCAGCCCCACAATGAAACGCCGCAAAAACCCCTGATCGGTATAAAAACCGGCCACGGGAAAATTGACCGGCACATTTCCGGCTTTTCACGGCTGGTTGAGCGCATCCAGGCCTGGCCTAGCATCGCTCATCTGCTGCGCGCCACCGAGCGCTTTAACGATCGTCTGGGCAGCCAGTTTGGCGCCGCCATCACCTATTTTTCGTTTCTCTCGCTGATTCCGATTCTGATGGTGTCGTTCGCCGCCGTCGGCTTTGTGCTGGCGTCCAATCCTGACTTGCTGGCCGGGTTGATCAATAAAATCGTCGGCAGCATCAGCGATCCTACGCTGGCCAGCACGCTGAAAAATACCGTTAACACCGCCATTCAGCAGCGCACTACGGTGGGGCTGACAGGCCTGGTGCTGGCGCTGTATTCGGGGATCAGTTGGATGGGCAATCTGCGTGAGGCGATCCGGGCGCAGTCGCGTGACGTGTGGGAACGTAATCCGCAGGATCAGGAAAAGCTCTATTTCAAATATACCCGCGACTTTATCTCGCTAACCGGCCTGGTGGTGGCGCTGATTATTACCCTGACGTTGACCTCCATCGCCGGTTCGGCGCAGGCGGCAATCGTCAACGCATTGGGTCTGGAAGGCATAGAATGGCTGCGCCCGGCGATGACGCTGATTGCGTTGTCGATCTCCATTCTCGCCAACTACCTGCTGTTCCTGTGGATCTTCTGGATGCTGCCACGCCATAAACCAAAGAAAAAAGCGTTGCTGCGCGGGACGCTGCTCGCCGCCATCGGCTTCGAAGTGATTAAGTTTGTGATGACCATGACACTGCCGCAGGTGGCCAAATCCCCTTCCGGCGCCGCCTTTGGCTCGGTAATTGGGCTGATGGCGTTCTTCTATTTCTTTGCCCGCCTGACGCTGTTCTGCGCCGCCTGGATCGCTACCGCGCAGTATAAAGAAGATAAAACCCTGCCGGCGTCCGAACAGCCAGCCCCCTGAAGCAATGCAATCATACCGGCCATCATTCGATGGCCGGTGTTTTATTCGGCAATAAAGCCAAAACCCTAGCACACACCACCAAAATCAAACCTTCCGCTGTCTCAAAACCAGCATAACAAACTACCGACTAACTTTTCTTTACGATTTTTACAGCGATTAAATCTGTATATTATTCATTTTGCAACGTTAAAACCTACGGGGAAATGCAGCGTTGAAACATTAAGCTTTTTAACCGGTTAATGACGGTATTGTACAAAGTTTCATCATTGAAAAGGCATTTTGCTATGACTAAGATGGATTTTTACAAATTCAAAAAATAAGAAACACTATGCAAGCATCCATCGCACCAACTCTAAACGCCGACGAAGCGTCAACACCGGTAAACTCTCGCGGAAAAGTGATTGTCGCCTCGCTGGTCGGTACCGCCATCGAGTTTTTCGATTTCTATATCTACGCCACCGCCGCGGTGATCGTATTCCCGCATATCTTCTTCCCGCAGGGCGACCCGACGACTGCCACGTTGCAATCATTGGCTACCTTCGCCGTCGCCTTTATTGCACGCCCGATTGGTTCGGCGCTGTTCGGTCACTTCGGCGATCGCGTGGGCCGCAAGGTGACGCTGGTCGCCTCGCTGCTCACCATGGGAATTTCTACCGTGCTGATCGGCCTGCTGCCGAGCTACGAAACCATTGGCATCTTTGCGCCGATCCTGCTGGCACTGGCGCGTTTTGGCCAGGGGCTTGGTCTGGGCGGTGAATGGGGCGGCGCGGCTTTGCTGGCTACCGAGAATGCCCCAGCTAAAAAGCGCGCGCTGTACGGCTCGTTCCCACAATTGGGCGCGCCTATCGGCTTCTTCTTCGCCAACGGGACCTTCCTGCTGCTCTCCTGGCTGCTGACAGACCAGCAGTTTATGGAATGGGGCTGGCGCGTGCCGTTTATCCTGTCCGCAGCACTGGTGCTGATCGGCCTGTATGTCCGCGTATCGCTGCATGAAACCCCGGTGTTCGCCAAGGTGGCGAAAGCCGGCAAACAGGTAAAAATCCCGCTCGGCACCCTGCTGAGCAAGCATTGGAAGGCAACCATCCTCGGTACCTTCATCATGCTGGCGACCTATACCCTGTTCTACCTGATGACGGTTTATTCGATGACCTACGGCACCACGGCGCAGCCGCTGGGGTTAGGCTACTCACGCAATACCTTCCTGTGGATGCTGATGCTGGCGGTGATCGGTTTTGGCGTGATGGTGCCGATTGCCGGCCTGCTGGCGGATGCCTTTGGCCGCCGCAAGACCATGATCGCCATTACCCTGCTGATGATCGCTTTCGCCTTCCTGTTCCCGAGCCTGTTGGGCTCCGGTAATCAGGTGCTGGTGATGGGCTTCCTGCTGTGCGGTCTGAGCATCATGGGCCTGACCTTCGGTCCGATGGGGGCGCTGCTGCCGGAGCTGTTCCCGACCGAAGTGCGTTATACCGGCGCGTCGTTCTCCTACAACGTGGCGTCAATCCTCGGGGCCGCCGTGGCGCCTTATATCGCCACCTGGCTGGCAACCCACTACGGTCTGTTCTACGTCGGTCTGTATCTGGCAGCGATGGCCAGCCTCACGCTGATCGCCTTGCTGCTGATGAAAGAGACCCGGGATCTGTCGCTGTAACCCTTGTGTTGCGGCCCCCCCACGGGGCCGCACTTCCCGCTTTGTCTCCTGTCATAAATTCAGACTATGCTGTGCGCTCCTCCCGTTGAACGGAAATCGATGATGTCTCTGCGCCGCAGGCTGTATTGGTACCTTGTTCCCCTGATCATTGCCGCCCTTGCATTGGGTGCCTGGTTCGGGCTGAAATCATCCCACCCGGACGCGCTTTGGCGCATCGTCAGCCAACAGTGCTTGCCCAACCAGCAGGCGCACAATAACCCGGCGCCCTGCGCACAGGTTGACACACAGGCCGGTTTTGTCGTGTTTAAGGATCGCAACGGGCCGTTGCAGTATCTGCTGATGCCAAGCGCTAAAATTACCGGTATTGAAAGCCCGACGGTGCTGGAAGCCACCACCCCGAACTTCTTTGCGCAAGCCTGGGCGGCGCGCCACTTTATGGCGGATAAGTATGGCAAAGAGATTGATGACGCTGATATTTCGCTGGCGATTAATTCAGAGTATGGCCGCAGCCAGAATCAGCTGCACATTCATATTTCCTGCCTGCTGCCGGCGGTAAAAACGCAGTTGGCGCAGTTTGCGACGGATTACACCGAGCAATGGCAACCGCTGCCCGGAGGCCTGCTGGGTCATGATTATCTGGTGCGCCGGGTCGCGCCTGACGAACTGGCCAGACAGGGGGCTTTCCGCCTGCTGGCCGAGGGCATCCCACGTGCTAATGGCCGCATGGGAAGCTTTGGCCTGGCGATGACCGCACTCCCAGGTGGCGACTTCCTGCTGCTGGCCACCGAACGCAGCCTGCTGCCCTTTACTCTGGCCTCGGCGGAAGAGATTCAGGATCACGACTGCCGGGTGTTGAATTAAAGATGGCCCGCTTGACGGGCCATACGGATCATTTCTTTTGCTTCATCTTTTGCAGGATTTGCCCGCATTGGTTTTCATCGCCGCCTTCGCTCGGGGAAACCAAAGCCAGCAAGGCTGCTGCCGGTGTCAGCACCACACCCAGCGCCACCGCAGCCGCACCGCGCGCAATCAGCGGGCCGGCTTTAACGCCGGCATCCGGGTTCTTGAAGGTCCCCTTCACATACAAGGGTGAACGCAGCGTCAGCACGCGCATGCCCTTACTTTCCGGATCGATGGACAGATCCAGCCGCTCGGTAGCCAAATTGGTGTTGCCGCTGATATTGATAATGGCGTTCTCGGTGTCAAACACGAACAGCCGGGGCGCGGCGACGCCATTGCGAATACCGACATCTGCCGCCGCACAGTTGATGCCCACGACGTCGTCACCAAACAGCTTCGCCACCAGATAGTTGCCCACATTCAGACCGAGGATCTCCATCAGACCACGGCTGATCACGCCATTGTTAACCACCATGCGCAGTTCACCGCTGCTGGTTGCCAACAGATCGGCCACCGAATTGCCGCTACCGGTCAATTTGGCATCCCCGTTCATCTGCCCCAGGCTGCGTTTCATCGACGCCACGTTAGGCAACAGCTGCTGAAGCTGGAATTTACGCGCGTGCATATCCACCCGGCCCTGCATCGGATTTTTACCGCCATCCAGACGAAGGGTGGCGTTGAGATTACCGCCGGCCACGCCGAATCGCAGCGGGTCCATCAGGATCACGCCGTTATCCAGCTGTAAATGGGTAGAGAGATCGCTCAGCGGCAGCGAATTGCCGCGTTCAATGCGTTTCGCGGTAAATTTAACGTCCGCGTCCATCACGTTCCAGCTTTTGGTGTCAAATTTCTCAACCGGTAACACCTTGTCGGCAGGCTGACGGCTCTTCTCCCCACGGCCGGCTTTTTCCGTATTGGAATCCGCACCAATCAGCGGCGCCAAATCGGCCAGGCGCAGCTGTTTCGACAGCACTTCACCGCTCAGTTTAGGTCGCGGTTTACTGGCGACATATTTCAAACTGCCGTGGATATCGCTGTCACCGATTTTGCCGTCGAACTTCTGGTACTGGAACACCGCGCCGCCTTTCTCGTGCAGCCGGGCGATCAGGTGCCCATCGGTAGAGTACGGCGGGGTTTTCGGCAGCAGCACGCCGGTCAGGCCATACAGATTGCCCAGGCTATCACCGGATAATTTCACTCGCAGATCCAACCCACCGAGGTTCATCGGATCGGACAGCGTACCGACTACCACCACCCGGGTAGCGCCGGAGCGCACGTCGGCCTGCAGCGGGAAAGGCACCTCGGCATTCTGCAGCGACAGCATGCCGCCCATCTTGCCGCTGCCCGACAGCGGCTCGCCGTTGTATTTGCCCTTCACCTTCCAGCCAAAAACATAGTCGGGGGTGATCGCATTGCCGGCGTCTTTTTTGCCGGTGACCTCGCTGAACGGCAGCGGCTTGCCAAGCGGGTCGATCAACGCACGGAAATCAGCCTTCAGCGTGGCGTCTTTAAAATCTATCTGACCGCGATCGAAGACGACGTCATGAATATTCACCGACCAGTCGGACGTCGGTTGTTTGGGATCGCCGGCCAGGTTGAAAGTCCAGTTATTGTCGCCGTTCGCCAGCCGCTGCAAGGTGGCGTTCGGCTGTTTCAGCCAGATACGCGGAATCAACACCTCTTTGCCGAGCAGCGCCAGCGGCGCGATGCTGGCATCGACGCGTTGCAGTTGGACCATGCTGTCGCCGGGAATATTTTTGGGATTGCCCAGCACAATGTCTTCGGCATGAATGTGTGGCCACGGCACCCAGGCACGCCAGCCACCCTCATCTTTCTCACGCGCCCAGTCCACGCCCAGCTCGCCGCGGATCGCGAACGGCCGCTGCAACTCGGCAGACACCTTGTCATTGATGGTCGGTTTAAGGCGGTTCCAGTCGAAGGTCATCACAAAGATCACCAGCGCGGCAATCACCAGCAGCACGATGCCGCCAACCCAGCTGAAAGCTTTTCCCGTTCTTGTCATATCGGCTCCCTGAACACGGCAATCTGCCAGTAAAATTGATAAGCAGGTTTACCAAGCCTAGCCGAGGATAGGCAAGAGTTCACGCGTCAGGCGGGCAGAGAGTCAGACTGTCGGCGAGGAAAACCGCGTGGGCAGGGTTTGCAGCGCTTCAAAACGGGCCGGGCGGGAAAGATAGTAGCCTTGCGCAGCGAATGCGCCGGAACGCTGCACCAGCAACCATTCCGGCTCGGTTTCCACCCCTTCGACGATCACCCCCTCGCTGAGCTGGTTCAATATTTTGATCAGGGTGAAAAGCAACTCGATGCCGTCTTCCGTCTGCTTCAGCAGGGTGAATAACTCACGTGACACTTTAATGTATTGGTAGCGCCAGCTGCTGATGGCACAGAAGTTCGCCAAGCCGCTGCCGAAATCATCCAGCCACAACCGCTCCGCGCCCGTAATTTGCTGCAACGGACAGCTCAGCGACATCCCGGCGTGCTCCACCAGCTCAAAGCGCAGATAGGGCATCGCGGTAATCTGCCTTTGCAACGCAGCATGTCGCTGCAACGCCTGCAGCGCAATACCGTCGATATTGACCGACACCATCAACGCATGGCGGATAAGCAGCGGCTGCCAATGCTGCAGGACGCTGAGCTGTTCCTGAATGATCCGCAGGCGCGAGCGAACGTCGAGGGCGGCGAAATAGCGCTCCGGCGACTGCGGCTTATCCGGCGCGCTGGGGTGATACACCACCGTTAACAACTCTATCGCCAGCAAAGCGCCGGAGGTGCGGTAGATAGGCTGAAAGGTGTACAAACGCCGACATTGTCGCCAGTAACGTTGCGTTTTTACGCGCATGCAGACGGCAAGGAATGGCGCCAGCAGACCAGAGTTCGTCTTGGTTGTCATGGGTACTATCGCCATCGAAGGAGAATGAAAACGCTCAGGCTGCGGTAGTGCTGCTCTTAGTTTATCGGCAAGATGCGATAAAGCTTTAAGCGATAGCGAAAGCCTTTTACATTGATAACAGATCAATAACAGAGGAAAAGACATGCCCTACGTAAATATCAAAATTACCCGCGAAGGCGCGACGCCGGAGCAAAAGAAACAGCTGATCGCCGGCGTGACGCAACTGTTGGTGGATACGCTAGGGAAAAACCCGGCGACCACCGTGGTGGTCATTGATGAAGTAGAAACCGACAATTGGGGCATCGGCGGCCACAGCGTCACCGACCTGCGCGCAGCAGCTAAATAACGGCCGGCGGCTCGGTTCGCATCGGGAAACTTTTCTATTTCCCGATAGCGATCATAAATTAATTAAAACGTTGTTTTATTTTCATTGACTCCTCCCCGCCCTTGCGTTGAGACTGAAGGCATTGCGCATTCCTTCGTTTTCTTCTTTCAGCCAGGGCCGTTGACTATGACCACCCAGAATCTTGCCGTGATCGGCGAATGCATGATTGAACTGTCGCAAAAAGGCGCGGAGCTCAGCCGCGGATTTGGCGGCGATACCTTAAACACCGCCGTCTATATCGCCCGCCAGGTACCGGAAACCGCGCTGCAGGTGCATTACGTCACCGCCCTCGGCACCGACAGCTTCAGCCAGGAAATGCTGCTGGCCTGGCAACAAGAAAAGGTTAAAACCGATCTGATCCAGCGGCTGGAAAACAAGCTGCCGGGGTTGTATGTGATCGAAACCGATGACACCGGCGAGCGCACCTTCTATTACTGGCGCAACGACGCCGCCGCACGCTACTGGCTGGAAGGGCCGCAAGCGGAGAACCTGTGCGAGCATCTGGCCCACTTCGATTATTTGTACCTCAGCGGTATCAGCGTGGCCATTCTCAACCCAGCCAGCCGCGCCCGATTGCTGGCGTTGCTGCGCCAGTGCCGCGCCAACGGCGGGAAAGTGATTTTCGACAATAACTATCGGCCGCGCCTGTGGCAGAACCGTGAGGAAACCCAACAGGTTTATCGCGATGTGCTGGCCTGTACCGACATCGCCTTCCTGACGCTGGACGATGAAGACCTGCTGTGGGGCAACCAGCCGGTGGAACAGGTGGTCCGCCGTACGCAAGCATTGGGCGTGACGGAGATTGTGATCAAACGCGGCGCAGATGCCTGCCTGGTCTTCAGCGCCGAAGGCACCGAGCTTGAGATACCGGCGGTGCAGTTGCCGAAAGAGAAGGTGGTGGATACCACCGCCGCAGGGGATTCCTTCAGTGCCGGTTACCTGGCGGTACGTTTAACCGGCGGCGACGCGGTACAGGCGGCACAGCGCGGCCATCTGACCGCCAGCACGGTGATTCAGTATCGCGGGGCAATTATTCCTCAGGCGGCGATGCCGCAATAATGCCTGATCGCCAAAAATGCGAAAGGCCAGCAACGATGCTGGCCTTTTTATTGGATTCGAAAACCACTCTTAATACCCTATGGATTTCAAGTTGTAGCCAAGCGCCAAGCTATCTCATCCCCAGTCACTTACTTTAGTCAGTGACTGGGGTGTGACAGTGCAGGTAACAACGCTACAGCTTGGAAGACGACGGGTATTTAGCCTGCCACCGCGATACGTTTCATATCCGTCATATAACCACGCAGTTTGCGGCCAACGGATTCGATTGGGTGATTGCGCACCGCTTCGTTCACGTCACGCAGTTGCGCGTTGTCCACGGAAGTACCGGCCACGGATTTACCCAAATCGCCTGCCTGCAGAGTTGTCATAAACTCTTTCAGCAACGGCACTGCGGCGTTAGCGAACAGGTAGTTGCCGTATTCGGCGGTATCAGAGATAACCACGTTCATTTCATACAGACGCTTACGCGCGATGGTGTTGGCGATCAGCGGCAGCTCGTGCAGGGATTCGTAGTAAGCGGACTCTTCGATGATGCCTGCGTCAACCATGGTTTCGAACGCCAGCTCAACGCCTGCTTTCACCATAGCGACCATCAGCACGCCGTTATCAAAGTATTCCTGCTCACTGATTTTGCCTTCGAACTGCGGCGCATTCTCGAATGCCGATTTGCCGGTCTCTTCACGCCAGTTCAGCAGTTTTACGTCGTCTTCTGCCCAGTCGGCCATCATGCCGCTGGAGAAGGCGCCGGAAATGATGTCGTCCATGTGTTTCTGGAACAGCGGCGCCATGATCTCTTTCAGTTGCTCGGACAGCGCATAAGCACGCAGCTTGGCCGGGTTGGACAGGCGATCCATCATCAGGGTAATGCCGCCCTGCTTCAGCGCTTCGGTGATGGTTTCCCAGCCGAACTGAATCAGTTTCTCTGCATACGCCGGCTCGGTGCCTTCAGCAACCAGTTTGTCGAAGCACAGCAGCGAACCCGCCTGCAACATGCCGCACAGAATGGTTTGCTCACCCATCAGGTCGGATTTCACTTCGGCAACGAAGGAGGACTCCAGCACGCCGGCACGGTGGCCGCCAGTCGCTGCTGCCCAGGCCTTGGCGATCGCCATGCCTTCGCCTTTCGGATCGTTTTCCGGGTGAACCGCAATCAGGGTCGGCACGCCGAAACCGCGTTTGTATTCTTCGCGCACTTCGGTGCCCGGGCATTTCGGCGCCACCATCACTACGGTGATGTCTTTACGGACCTGTTCGCCCACTTCAACGATATTGAAGCCATGGGAGTAGCCCAGCGCCGCGCCGTCTTTCATCAGCGGCTGTACTGCGCGAACCACTGAGGTGTGCTGTTTGTCCGGCGTCAGGTTAACCACCAGGTCCGCCTGCGGGATCAGATCTTCGTAGGTGCCCACTTTAAAGCCGTTCTCGGTCGCTTTACGCCATGAAGGGCGCTTCTCGTCGATGGCTTCTTTGCGCAGGGCATAGGCAACGTCCAGGCCCGAGTCACGCATGTTCAGCCCCTGGTTCAGGCCCTGTGCGCCACAGCCGACGATCACCACTTTTTTGCCTTTCAGGTAGCCGGCTTCATCCGCAAATTCGTCGCGTGCCATGAAACGACACTTACCCAATTGCGCCAACTGCTGACGCAGGTTCAATGTGTTGAAATAGTTAGCCATGGTAGAGCTCCAGTTAGATGTTGTGTCGATTTAGCTTATCGATGTTATTTTCATTCCCCGCCCTGTCTGTGCGGAGATTCGTTAAACTCAATGTATAACAGGAAACGCGTTGCTTAAATTGATATATTACGAATGTGATATTGCAATTTATGCAACACTCTTGCTGCGAGCGTACCGATATGGATTTGCGTGATTTAAAACTGTTCCTCCATCTGGCGGAAAGCCAGCATTTTGGCCGTACCGCCAAGGCGATGCACGTCAGCCCGTCGACGCTTTCCCGCCAGATCCAACGGCTGGAGGAGATCCTCGGGCAACCGCTGTTTTTGCGCGATAACCGCACCGTGCAGCTCACCGATGCCGGTGAACAGCTGAAAGAGTTTGCCCAGCATACCCTGTTGCAATACCAGCAATTGAAACATTCACTGGGCCAGCACGGCCCTTCGCTGAGCGGCGAATTGCGGCTGTTTTGCTCGGTTACCGCCGCCTACAGCCATCTGCCGCCGATCCTCGACAGGTTCCGGGCGCAGCATCCGCTGGTGGAAATCAAACTGACCACCGGTGACGCTGCCGACGCGGTCGACAAGGTGCAGTCCAACGAGGCTGACCTCGGCATTGCCGGCCGGCCAGAAACCCTGCCCACCAGCGTGGCATTCACCAAAATCGGCGAAATTCCGCTGGTGCTGATTGCCCCTGCGCTCCCCTGCGCGGTACGCAGCCAGGCGTTTGTCGCGAAACCCGACTGGGCCACCATTCCGTTTATCCTGCCGGAGCACGGCCCGTCGCGAAAACGCATCGAACTGTGGTTCCGCCGCCAACGCATCGCCAATCCGCTGATTTACGCCACCGTCGGCGGCCACGAGGCCATCGTTTCGATGGTAGCGCTAGGTTGCGGCATTGCGCTGATCCCCGGCGTGGTGGTAGACAACAGCCCGGAGCCGGTACGTAACCGCATCTCGCAGCTGGAAAATATTTCGATGGTCGAACCCTTTGAACTGGGCGTTTGCGTGCAGAAAAAGCGCCTCAGCGATCCGTTGATCGAGGCTTTTTGGCGCCTGCTATGAACGGTCGAAATCTTTAAAACGAAATCACTGCATTCAAACATGAACATTTGAAATATTAAGATAGAAATACCCTATGGATTTCAAGTTACAGCCAATAACGCTGCGGCTTGAAAGACGGCGGGTATTCATAAATCAGCCGGATCGATTTGCTTCATCGTCTCCACCTGCATCAGCCAGTGATACAGCGGCTCAAGCTGTTGGAAACCCTGTGCCAGCGTCTGCACCAGGCCGGCGCTGAACAGCTTTTCTACCTGGCTGTCACTGACCATCACCGCGAAAGATTTACGGTTGTACCAGGTGGCGATCTCCGCCGCCTGCTCTTTCACCAGCGGGCGTTTGTAGCTTTCCCCCACCAGCTCGAACGGTGGCCGACAGCAGGCCGCCACCTCTAAAAACGGCTGCGGCCGGCGCAGCAGCGTATGGCGGAACAGGTCCATCGTCGGCTTGTTGGCGCTGTAATAGCCCAGCCCATAGCGCAACATGTCCGGCCCCAACTCGAAGAAATACACCGGCGCGTCCTTCCAGTCTTTACTCGGCCGTTTAAACGTCAGCCACATGCGGCTGCGATAGCGCGATTTGTCATGAGAGAAACGCGTATCGCGGTGGAGCCGCGATAGCGTTTTACCGATCGCCGGCCGGGTTTCAAACTGCGGATCGATTGCCAGCATGGCCGGGCTAAGCTCGGCCACCAGCGTACGGAACGGCGTCAGCAACTCCCGCTCGTAAACGTTACGATTGGCTTCAAACCAGTCTTTGTCGTTTTCGATACGCACCTGTTGGAGAAAATTCAGCCCCTGTTGGCTGAAACCGGTAAAACTGTCTGTCATACGCCGTCCTTGTCGATTCCCTTAGCCCTGCAAGAAAAAGCGGAACGCCGGGTTATCGGTTTCATCGTGGCAATCGTAGCCCAGCGCCTGCAGGTGTTGCTCAAACTCGGGCTCGGTCTGCGACAGCTCGAAGCCCGCCAGCACGCGGCCAAAATCGGTGCCGTGGCTGCGATAATGGAACAGCGAAATATTCCAGTGGGTACCCAAGGTCTGCAGGAACTTCAGCAGCGCGCCCGGCGACTCCGGGAATTCAAAGCTGTACAGGCGTTCGCGCAGCGGCTTCGAAGGACGCCCGCCCACCATGTAGCGCACGTGCAGCTTGGCCATTTCGTCATCGGACAGGTCTACCACCTGATAACCGTCGGCGTTCAGCTCGTCGATGATCTCCAGCCGCTCCGCATGACCGCGCGTCAGACGAACACCGACGAAAATGCAGGCGTTATCCGCATCGGCATAGCGGTAGTTGAATTCGGTCACCGAGCGGCCGCCCAGCAGTTGGCAAAACTTCAGGAAGCTGCCTTTCTGCTCTGGAATCGTCACCGCCAGCAGGGCTTCACGCTGTTCACCCAATTCGCAGCGTTCGGACACGTAACGTAATCCATGGAAGTTCAGGTTAGCGCCAGACAGCACGTGCGCCAGGCGCTCGCCCTGAATATTGTGCTGCTGCACGTACTTTTTCAGCCCGGCCAGCGCCAGCGCGCCGGAAGGCTCGGCAATGGCACGCACGTCTTCGAACAAATCCTTTACCGCCGCACAGATAGCGTCGCTGTCGACGGTGATCACATCGTCCAGGTATTCCCGGCACAGGCGGAAGGTTTCATCGCCGATGCGCTTCACCGCCACACCCTCGGCGAACAACCCGACGCGCGCCAGATCCACCGGGTGCCCGGCATCCAGCGCCGCCCGCAGGCAGGCGGAATCTTCAGCCTCCACGCCGATCACTTTGATTTGCGGCATCAGTTGCTTAATCAGCACCGCCACGCCGGCCGCCAGACCGCCACCGCCAACCGGCACGAACACCCGGTCAAGATGCGCATCCTGCTGCAGCAGTTCCATCGCCAACGTGCCCTGCCCGGCAATCACCGTGGGATGATCGAACGGCGGTACGAAGGTCATGCCCTGTTTCTGCGACAGCTCAATCGCCCGCGCTTTGGCTTCATCAAAGTTGGCACCGTGCAACAACACCTCACCACCGAAACCGCGCACCGCATCCACTTTGATGTCTGCGGTGGATACCGGCATCACGATCAGCGTTTTGATCCCCAGCCGTTTGCCGGAGTAGGCTACGCCCTGCGCATGGTTACCGGCGGAAGCCGTCACCACGCCGCGCGCCTTTTGTTCTTCGTTCAGACTGGCGATCATCGCATAGGCCCCGCGCAGCTTGAAGCTGTGCACCGGCTGACGATCTTCACGCTTCACCAGAATGGTATTACCCAGTCGCGAAGAGATTTTGCTCATGGCCTGTAACGGGGTGACCTGTGCCACCTCGTAAACCGGCGAGCGGAGCACCGCTCGCAGATACTCCGCGCCGCCGGGGGCGTCGGATAGGGGTTGTGATTCCGCCATGATGCTTAGCCTCCCAGCTTGCTCTTGTCGCGCACTGCGCCTTTGTCGGCACTGGTCGCCAGCGTGGCGTAGGCGCGCAGGGCGTAAGAAACCTGACGCTCACGATTTTTCGGTGTCCAGGCGCGATCGCCACGCGCCAGCTCAACCTCGCGGCGTGCCGCCAGTTCGCTGCCTGCAACGTCCAGCACCATGCTGCGTTTTGGAATGTCGATGTCGATCATGTCGCCATCTTCGATCAGCGCAATCAGGCCACCGCTGCCCGCTTCCGGAGAGACGTGGCCGATAGACAGGCCCGAGGTGCCGCCCGAGAAACGTCCATCGGTGATCAGCGCACAGGCTTTGCCCAGCCCCATGGATTTCAGGTAGGTCGTCGGGTACAGCATTTCCTGCATGCCCGGCCCGCCTTTTGGCCCTTCGTAACGGATGACCACCACGTCGCCGGCAACCACTTTCCCGCCGAGAATCGCTTCCACCGCCGTATCCTGGCTTTCGTAGACTTTCGCCGGGCCACGGAAGGTCAGGTTATCTTTGTCGACGCCGGCAGTTTTAACGATGCTGCCGTCCAGCGCCATGTTGCCGTACAGCACGGCCAATCCGCCTTCCAGGCTGAACGCATTTTCCAGCGAGCGGATACAACCCTCTGCGCGATCGTCGTCCAGCGTATCCCAGCGGCAATCCTGCGAGAACGCCTGAGTGGTGCGGATACCCGCCGGGCCGGCGCGGAACATTTTCTTCACGGCTTCATCTTTGGTCAGCATGATGTCGTACTGTTCCAGCGTTTCCGGCAGCTTCAGGCCCAGGATGTTATCGACGTCGCGGTTCATCAGCCCCGCGCGGTCCAACTCGCCGAGGATAGCCAGTACGCCGCCGGCGCGGTGCACGTCTTCCATATGGTATTTCTGGGTGCTTGGCGCCACTTTGCACAGGTGCGGCACCTTGCGCGACAGGCGATCGATATCTTCCATGGTGAAGTCAATCTCGCCTTCCTGCGCCGCAGCCAGCAGGTGAAGTACGGTGTTGGTCGAACCGCCCATGGCGATATCCAGCGTCATGGCGTTTTCGAATGCCGCCTTGTTGGCGATGCTGCGCGGCAGCGCGCTTTCGTCGTCCTGCTCATAGTAACGTTTGGTCAGCGCAACAATGCGCTTGCCGGCGTTGAGGAACAAATCCTTACGGTCCGCGTGGGTCGCCAGCAGCGAGCCGTTACCCGGCTGGGAAAGGCCCAGCGCTTCGGTCAGACAGTTCATCGAGTTGGCGGTGAACATGCCGGAACAGGAGCCGCAGGTCGGGCAGGCGGAACGTTCGATTTGCGCGCTGTCGGCGTCGCTGACGTTCGGGTTGGCGCCCTGAATCATCGCATCTATCAGATCCAGTTTGATGATCTTGTCGGACAGCTTGGTCTTGCCGGCTTCCATTGGGCCACCTGAAACGAAAATCACCGGAATGTTCAGGCGCAGTGACGCCATCAACATCCCTGGGGTGATTTTGTCGCAGTTGGAGATACACACCATCGCATCGGCGCAGTGGGCATTCACCATGTATTCAACCGAATCGGCGATCAGTTCGCGCGACGGCAGGGAATAGAGCATACCGCCGTGCCCCATGGCGATACCGTCATCCACCGCAATGGTGTTGAACTCTTTGGCGACACCGCCGGAGGCTTCGATCTGCTCTGCAACCAGTTTGCCCAAATCGCGCAAGTGCACGTGGCCCGGCACGAACTGGGTAAATGAGTTGACCACCGCAATAATCGGCTTGCCGAAATCGTCGTCGGTCATTCCGGTCGCGCGCCATAATGCGCGGGCACCCGCCATATTGCGGCCGTGGGTGGTGGTGGCGGAACGGTACTTAGGCATGCTCTTCACTCCAAATGTATTTATTACAGGCGGCGAACGAACCGTCTGGATATTTATTCTTGTCTGTCTGTCGTTTTACCCTATGGATTTCAAGCTGCAGCCAACAACGCTGCAGGTTGAAAGGCGATGGGTAAATTATGGATTTACCGGATCCAGCCAACCGTACTTGTCTTCGGTCTTGCCGGTAAACAGGCCAAAGAACGCCTGTTGGATCTGTTTGGTCACCGGGCCGCATTTGCCGATACCGACCTGGATGCCGTCAACGCTGCGCACCGGGGTGATTTCCGCTGCGGTGCCGGACATGAACACTTCGTCGGCCAGGTACAACGACTCGCGCGACAATACCTGCTCACGCACTTCGAAGCCCATGTCTTTCGCCAGTTTGATAATGGCGTCACGGGTGATGCCAGGCAGCGCGGAAGAGGTGAACGGCGGGGTAAACAGCACGCCGTCTTTCACTTCGAACAGGTTCTCGCCCGCCCCTTCGGAAATATAACCGTGCACGTCAAGCGCAATCCCTTCCTGATAACCGTGGCGGCGCGCTTCGCTGCCCACCAGCAGGGAGGAAAGGTAGTTACCGCCGGCCTTGGCCGCGGTAGGAATGGTGTTGGGCGCTACGCGCTGCCAGGAAGAAACCATCGCATCGATGCCTTGCTCCAGCGCTTCTTCACCCAGATACGCGCCCCAAGGAAACGCCGCGATAATCACGTCGGTATTGTAACCGGCTGGCGGGTTAACCCCCATGCCGACATCGCCAACAAACACCAGCGGACGAATATAAGCACTGACCAAATTGTTTTTACGCAGCGTGGCACGGCAGGCTTCCATCAGCTCATCGACGCTGTGCGATACCGGCATGCGATAGATTTTTGCCGAGTCGTGCAGACGCTGCATATGTTCGCGGTGGCGGAATACCACCGGGCCTTTATGGGAGTCGTAGCAACGGACTCCTTCAAACACCGAAGTGCCGTAGTGCAACGCATGCGACATCACGTGCACTTTGGCGTCAGCCCAGGGAACCATCTCACCATTGAACCAAATGTAATCGGCTTTCTTCGTCATTATTCTTTATCCTTCTCGCGCCTTAGGCGCGTATTTGTTGTGATGTTGGTTGCTGGATCTCAACGCAGGAGACGTCCATCAGTTTGCTTAACTGTGATGACAGTAGATCCACCGGGCGCTGGCTGGCAACGGTCAATTCAATATTGATGTTGTCGGTATTCACCGCTGAAACCATATTCATAGCACAAACCTGAAAGCCGCGATGACGCACGACGCGCAATACGCGCTCTAACATTTCAGGACGAAAACGTGCCTGGATCGAGAGTTGATGCTGCATCATGACATTTTCTCCAACATGGTTTCGTTGCCGGCGCCCGGCGGCACCAGCGGCCAGACGTTTTCGAGTTCATCAATGGACACATGCAGCAGATAAGGCCCTTCGCTGTTGAGTAAGGCGTCGAGAGCGTCTGCCACTTGGTCTTTGCGGGTAATGCGCTGGCCGGGAATACCGAAGGCATTGGCCAACATCAGGAAATCGGGGTTATCGGACAGGTTGGTTTCACTGTAACGACCGTCAAAAAACAGCTGCTGCCACTGTCGAACCATCCCTAAACGCTGGTTATCCAGTAAAACGATTTTCAGCGGCAGCTGTTTTCGTTTTATGGTACCCAGCTCTTGCACGTTCATCATGAAGGAACCGTCGCCCGACACGCAGATCACCGTATCCTGCGGCCGCGCCATTTGGGCCCCCACCGCGGCCGGTACGCCGAACCCCATGGTGCCCAGGCCGCTGGACGTGATGAAGTTTTCAGGGCGTTCAAAGGTCATGTGCTGCGCGGTCCACATCTGGTGCTGGCCCACGTCGGTGGTAACCACAGTATTGGCCGGTTTGCGCTCGGATAACTGTTTCAACAGCAGCGGCGCGTAGATCGGCTGGCCTGGGTGATCGTAACGCCAGGTATGGGTTTCTTTCAGCTCAGCGACCCGCTGCTGCCAGGTGCTGATATTCAACGGCTGCTGCAGTGCAGGCAACAAAGCTTTCAAATCGCCCTGCAATGCCACGTGCGCCTGACGCAGCTTGCTCATCTCCGCCGGGTCGATATCCATATGGATCACCTTGGCGTGCGGTGCGAACGCGTTCAGTTTGCCGGTCACGCGATCGTCAAAACGCGCGCCGACGGCGATCAGCAAATCGCATTCCTGCACCGCCAGGTTGGCGGCCTTGGTTCCATGCATGCCCAGCATGCCGAGATAATAGGCGTGTTCCGCGTCTGGCGCGCCCAGCCCTTTCAACGTGGCGACGCTTGGCATCTGGGTCACGGCGATAAACTCGCGCAACGCTGGCACCGCCTGCGCCATGCCAACTCCACCGCCAACGTACAGCATCGGTTTGTGCGCCTGCGCCAACAACTCCGCGGCTTGCACCAGCTCTGCCGCCGGGTAGTTCAGTTCTTCCACTACCGGCATCAGGTGCGGGTGCAGATCACCCTGCGCCAGCTGGATGTCTTTCGGGATATCGATCAGCACTGGGCCTGGGCGACCACTGCCGGCGATGGCGAAGGCTTCCGTCATGATGCCCGGCAGCGCGTCCAGTGATTCCACCAGGAAGCTGTGTTTGGTGCAGGCCAGAGACAGGCCGAGAACATCGATCTCCTGAAAGGCATCGGTGCCGATCAGCGCAGAACCTACCTGACCGGTGATAGCCACGACCGGCACAGAGTCCAGCAGCGCATCGGCCAGGCCGGTGATCAGATTGGTGGCGCCAGGGCCGGAGGTAGCGATACAAACGCCGACTTTGCCGGTTGAACGGGCATAGCCGATGGCGGCCATTGCGGCGCCTTGTTCGTGGCGGCACAGCAGGTGTTCCACCCCGCCGTCATACAGTGCATCGTAAACCGGCATGATTGCGCCGCCCGGATAGCCGAATACCGTATCAACACCCTGCGCACGCAACGCTTGTACTACCCACTGAGCCCCGTTCATGGTTATTTCCTCGCCTTACTTCGACAACTACAGGATTTTGTTCTGTTATTCATTCTCTTATCCTTGCTTCACTTTTCTTATGCCAATAAAAAACCCCCGGACCTTACGGTGCGGGGGTTCTCTTGCGATTCCGGCTTGTTTTCTAAGCCTTTCTTCGTCCAAGTGCAGCCCCGCACGGTGGGATAATAATCACCACCACGCTAATCACGACTAGGCTAATCACTTGGGCAAAGGCTTTCATAATAGGTTTGTTCACTGTGCTCGTTTCGAACTAATGCCTACAGAGGTACCATAGTCACGCTCGGCATGACAACACTTTTTTTGCGTTATTATTCGACGCAATCTGGTCATACCTCACGCAAACTACCGCGATTTCAAACATTAGCGTGCAGGCTTGGGGTTTTCACCTCGCCAGAGATTGCCTGGCCGCGCGTATCCTTGCCGAAGAACACCAACAGTGCGATAACAATCGCCACCGTGCCGGCAATGATCGCCATCGCCAGCCCATAGTTGTGTCCATGGTGAGCGGCAATCGTTGCCTGTAATGTCGCGTTCACCGACGCAATCAGATTGCCCAACTGGTAAACGAACCCCGGCAGCACCGCACGGGTATTGGCCGGTACCAGCTCGGTGAGATAGCTCGGAACCACGCCCCAGGCGCCCTGCACCATGAATTGCATCAAAAATGCGCCAATCCCGAGCATCAGCGAACCGCTGGAAAACGCCCACAGCGGGATCACCGGCAAGGCCAGCAGCGCAGCGATGATAATCGCTTTCCTGCGGCCGATTTTTTCCGACAGCGCACCGAAGAAAACCCCGCCGATAATTGACGCGATATTGTAGCTAATAGCGATGATACTGACGGTTTTAGCATCGAAACCATGCTGAACTTTCAGAAACACCGGATACATATCCTGGGTGCCGTGCGAGAAGAAATTAAACGCGGCCATCAGCAGCACCAGATAGCCGCACAGTTTCCAATGGCTCTTCAGCACCGGCAGCAACGCGCTGCTTTCCTTGCGTTCACGCGCCGCCAGCCACACCGGCGATTCCTGTACGCAATAGTAAATAAACGGCAACAGCAAAATCGGCGCTGCACCGATAACAAACATGCCACGCCAACCCACCGCCTCAAACAGCAGACCGTATACCACTGCCGCCAACAAATAACCAAACGGATAACCAGCCTGGAAAATCCCCGACATCAGGCCGCGTGAACGGTCCGGGATGGTTTCCATCGCCAGCGATGACGCCACGCCCCAGATCCCGCCCATCGCCACGCCGTACAATACCCGTAGCAGCAAAAATACCGTCAGCGACGGGGCCGCTGCAGACAGCAGCTCAAACACCGAGAAGAACACGATGTTCAGCATCAAAATCGGTTTGCGGCCGTATTTTTCCGCCGCGCGGCCGAAGATCAGCGCGCCGATCGGACGTACTGCCAGCGTCAGCAGGATCGCCAGTGTCACCTCTTCCATGCCGACATGAAAAGATTGCGCGATATCGCTGAGCAAAAACACCAGCACGAAGAAATCAAACGCATCGAGCGTCCAGCTTGAAAAGCTGGCGATAGCCGCATTGCGTTGCTGCGGGGTCCAACCAAACATAGTGTTATCCCTACTCTCGCGTACGAAGTCATGAGGTTTAGCGGCTGCCGTGGCGAAACGCGTCGGCGGTCGGAGTTTGTTAATTAAAGGGGTTTTATTTTAACTAATTGTTAAATACACCCATCCCACCTCCGTCTGCAACAGGGCTAGCCCGCTAATGTGTTGCAGCGTTCGCGTAATTGTTAAGGGGTATTGCCATCACTTGCGATGCGCTCCGCAAAATATTTATATCCATTTGAAATAAAAGATCTAAATTACGAACCTTTACGCAAACTCTTTAACGTTGCCGCGCTCCGGGGGCGCGAATCCCGCATCATGTTGCCTTCAGAAAGGAGAGCAATATGTCACTGGCGGTTATCTATACCCGGGCAACGATGGGCGTTCAGGCCCCTTCGGTGACGGTCGAAGTACATATCAGTAACGGGCTACCCGGCCTGACAATGGTCGGCCTGCCGGAAACCACGGTGAAAGAGGCCCGCGATCGGGTACGCAGCGCGTTGATCAACAACGGTTTCACCTTTCCCGCCCGACGCATCACCGTCAACCTGGCTCCAGCCGATCTTCCCAAAGAGGGCGGCCGTTACGATCTGCCTATTGCCCTGGCAATCCTCGCCGCCTCCGAACAGCTGCCGGCCGATCAGCTGGCGCGCTATGAGTTCCTCGGGGAGCTGGCGCTCTCCGGCGCTCTGCGGGGAGTAAGCGGCGCGATACCGGCCGCGCTGGCGGCAATGGATGCCGGAAGACAACTGATTCTGGCGGCAGCCAATGGTAAGGAAGTGGGCCTGATTGCACAGAGTGAAAGCCGGGTGGCGGAACATTTGCTGGAAGTGTGCGCCTTTCTGTTGGGCAAAGGTGTTTTACCGGTGGCCAGCGCCCCAGCCGCCGCCGAAACCCGGCAGGAACCCGCCGATCTGCAGGATATTCTGGGCCAGGAACAGGCCAAGCGTGCGCTGGAGATCGCCGCAGCAGGAGGGCATAACCTGCTGCTGGTCGGCCCGCCGGGTACCGGGAAAACCATGTTGGCCAGCCGCCTGAACGGCCTGCTGCCGCCGCTGACCGACCGGGAGGCGCTGGAAAGCGTGGCCGTAGCCAGTCTGCTGCATCACCCTGCCGAAACGCTGCCATGGCGCCAGCGGCCATTTCGCGCACCGCATCACAGCGCCTCAATGGTCGCGCTGGTTGGCGGTGGCTCACTGCCGCGACCGGGGGAAATCTCCATGGCGCATAACGGCGTACTGTTTCTGGACGAGTTGCCGGAATTCGAACGGCGCGTGCTGGATGCCCTGCGTGAACCGCTGGAGTCTGGCGAAATCGTCATTTCACGCGCCAGCGCCAAGGTCTGCTTTCCAGCCAGGGTGCAGTTGATCGCCGCAATGAATCCCAGCCCGACAGGACACTACCAGGGCATGCATAACCGCGCGTCGCCGCAACAGGTCTTGCGCTATCTCGGGCGGCTTTCAGGGCCGTTTCTCGATCGTTTCGATTTATCGATTGAGGTGCCGTTGCTGCCGCCAGGCGTGCTCAGTAAAAAGCGCACCGGCGGAGAAAGCAGCATTCAGGTACGTGAACGGGTATTGCAGGCGCGTGAAAGGCAACTCTGCCGGGCAGGAAAAATCAACGCCCTGTTGAGTAATCCCGAAGTCGAACGGGATTGTACGCTCAGCGCACCGGATGCCGATTTTCTTGAGGCGACGTTAAACAAGTTGGGATTATCGGTTCGCGCCTGGCAACGAATTTTAAAAGTGGCACGTACGCTGGCGGATTTGGCGGGGGATCGGGATATTGATAAGCGTCACCTGAGCGAAGCGCTTGGCTACCGCTGTATGGACCGACTGTTGCTGCAGCTGCACCGCAGCCTGGAATAAAAATGGGGCCCGCAGGCCCCATCGTTATCAATCGTCGCTTTCGGTGTAGTCTTCCACCGCATCAGCCTGCGGCTTGCCACCGGACAGGGTATGGAATTTTTTCGGACGACGTGTGCGCGCCAGATATTTAGCCCATACTTTTTCCTGCTCGGTTACCGGCTCACGTTCACCGTGGCACACTGCGACGAACAGCTGTTCTTCTTCAGTGGCCGGCTGGCGTTTGCCTGCGTCCAACTCGTTGAACGCATACCCGAAGCGCTCTAGCAATTGCGCTTCTTTAATGGTGAAATCGCCGTGACGGGAGAACCCGCGAGGATAATGTTTATTATCAAAAAAACGATTGGTCGTGGTGAAGCTATCCGCCATCTGACACGCTCCTAATTCTCTCATGGCCGTGCTGTTTATGGCGCGGAGTATTAGATAGGCTTGACATTGTGTAAAACAAAACATTTAAATCTTAACGATAAAAATTTCTGGAGATAGGTGTGGATACCGAATTACTGAAAACCTTTTTGGAGGTCAGTAGAACGCGTCACTTTGGCCGAGCCGCGGAATCCTTGTACTTAACGCAGTCTGCGGTCAGTTTCCGCATCCGCCAGTTAGAAAACCAATTAGGCGCGAATTTATTCACCCGTCACCGTAACAATATCCGCCTGACGCCAGCCGGAGAGCGGCTTCTGCCCTATGCTGAGAGCCTGATGACAACCTGGCAGTTGGCAAAAAAAGAGGTGGTGCGTTCGCTGCAGCACACCGAGTTATCCATCGGTGCCACCGCATCTTTGTGGGAGGCCTACCTAACCCCGTGGCTGCAATCGCTCTATCAGCAACGTGAAGCGTTACAACTTGAAGCCAGGGTTGCGCTACGGCATTCTTTGGTAAAACAGCTGCATGAAAGACAGCTCGATTTGCTCATCACGACCGAACCGCCAAAGATGGATGAGCTGGCCAGCCAGCTGCTGGGTAATTTCTCGCTGCGGCTGTTCTCTTCTACTCTACGTGATAAGCATGCGCCGATGCCGTACATCAAGCTGGAATGGGGGGCAGACTTTCATCCGCAAGAAAGCCGCATGTTGGAAAGCGATAATCTGCCGGTGCTTACCACCACCTCGGCACACCTGACCCGCCAGTTACTGGAAACCACCGGCGGCTGCGCCTTCCTGCCCAGCCAGTGGGAGAAGGACTATCCGCAGTTGGTGGCGACCCCCGAAACCCCGGCGATTATCCGCCCGCTGTACGCTGTGTGGCTGCAAAATAGCGACCAGCAGCCACTCATCCGGCAATTGCTGAAAATACCTTTAAACACCGCAGCCTAAGACGCTATAGCGGCTTTAGTCGGGGATGGCGTGGTTTGGTTCGTCTGTTGAGCCAAAATGCGCTCATCGCCTTCTGGAGGCCGATAAAGCAGAACAACAGGATGCCGATGACGATTTTGGTCCACCATGAGCTGAGCGTACCGTCGAAGGTGATATAGCTCTGAATCAGCCCCTGGATCAGCACGCCAAACAACGTGCCCAGCACGGTACCGACACCGCCGGTCAACAACGTGCCACCAATCACCACGGCGGCAATGGCATCCAGCTCGACACCGCTGGCCGCCAGCGCATAGCCCGCAGAGGTATATAACGAGAAAATAATCCCGGACAGCGCCGCCAGCGTGCCTGAAAGCATATAAATCAGCACCGTGGTACGTTGTACCGGCACACCCATTAATGCCGCAGATACCCGATTGCCGCCGATGGCATAGACGTTATGGCCGAAGCGCGTGCGGTGCGCCAGCACCATGCCAACCGCCACCACCAACAGCATCACCAACGCTAACAGCGTGAAGCGGCCGCCACCCGGCAGTTTCCAGGCGTAGTTCGCCAGCGTCGCATACAGCGGATGATCAATGGGTATCGACTCTTCCGAAAGGATAAAACTCATGCCGCGTACGAAGAACATACCAGCCAGCGTGATGATAAATGCCGGTAGCTTGAGCGCATCAATGATCCAGCCCATCAGAGCGCCAAACGACGCCCCCATCAACAGAGCAATGACGAACGCATAGCCCGGTGCAATGCCATAAACGCCGATCAGCTTGGCCAACAATACGCCGGTGAAGGCGATCACCGAACCAACCGACAGATCGATACCGCCGGACAGGATCACAAACGTCATCCCCACCGCCACAATGCCGAGAAACGCGTTGTCTGTCAGTAAATCGCACCATACCCGCGTTGACGCAAAGCTGGGGAACTGGGTTAGACAAAATCCGTAGCCCAGAAGAAAGACCACGAGGGTAATCAACAGTGACAGATTACGTTTGATCATGGCTTTCGTCTCCTTAACAGCCGATGCAACGATACGCTCGGCGATTGAATCATCAGCACCGCCAGCACCACTATCGCCTTCAGTACCAGATTGAACTCCGGCCGATAGCCGGACAGTAGAATGCCGGTATTCATCCCCTGGATAATCAATGCCCCCACTACCGACAACAGAAGATTAAAACGGCCGCCCAGCAAGGATCCTCCGCCAATCACCACCGCTAAAATCGCATCCAGCTCCAGCCACAGTCCGGCATTGTTGGCATCTGCACCACGGATATCCGCAGTCACAATAATCCCCGCCACGGCGGCGCACAGCCCGCAGATCACATAGACCGCCATGACCACCCAACGCGTACTCACCCCCGCATTGCGCGCCGAGCGCAGGTTAATCCCCACCGCCTCGATGAACAGCCCCAGCGCGGTTTTGCGCGTCAGCAGCCAGATCAACAACAGCATCGCGGCGGCAATGATCGCCGGCATCGGCAAATACATCAGCGCGCCGCTGCCCAGTTGCGCCAAACCTTCGCGTTCGAAAGTGACGATTTGCCCTTCGGTGATCAGCTGTGCAATACCGCGCCCGGCCACCATCAACATCAGTGTGGCGACAATCGGTTGTATCTGCAGCACCGCGACCAGAAATCCGTTCCACAGACCACACAACGCCCCCACGGCCAGCGCAGCGGTCAGCACGTAACCCAGTGGATAGCCCGCGCTGGTCAGCGTTGCCGCCGTAGCACCGGCGATTGCCATCACGGCCCCCACTGAGAGGTCGATACCGCCGGTGGCGATCACCAGCGTCATGCCCAAGGCAAGCAACGCCACCGGCGCTCCGCGGTTAACGATGTCGATCACGCTGCCAAACAGACGGCCATCCTGAATGTGAATGGAAAAGAAATTCGGGGCGACCAGGCTGTCGATCAGCAAAATCGCCGCCAACGCTCCCAACTGCGTCGCCCCGGCCGGGAATACCCATTTGACTTTGCGTGGTCCACCGGTCATGGAGAAGCTCCTGTGGTTCATCCTGCCCCCTGTTGCACAGCAATAGCCTGCATAATCGCAGGTACCGTAATAGCCGTATGCTCAAGCTGTGTAATGTGTTTCCTGTCGCGCAATACCACGATGCGATCGACATATCCCGCCAGTTCCTCCAACTCAGAAGAGATCACCAGCAGCGCTAATCCTTCATCACACAACCTTTCGATCAGCCTGATAATTTCTGCATGCGCACCAACGTCAATCCCGCGCGTCGGTTCATCCAGGATCAGAAAACGGGGTTTGGTTGCCAACCAACGTGACAGCAGCACCTTCTGCTGATTCCCTCCGGACAGGTATTGGATCTGTTGCTCCGGGCCCGGCGTGCGGATACCTAATAATTGGATAAAACTCTCGGCAATGCGGGTTTGCTCTCGTAGCGAGAGCGGCTTTAACCAGCCGCGCTGAGCCTGCAGAGCCAGAATGATATTTTCTCGCACCGTCGCAGCACCGATAATTCCGTCGGTTTTACGATCCTCCGGGCAATAACCGAAGCCGAGATTGGCAGCTTTGCGCGGTGTGCGAATATTCACCGCGCGACCCTCCACTTTCGCACTGCCGCTATCATGCGATTTGATGCCAAATATCAGTTGGGCCGTTTCGGTTCGCCCCGAACCGAGCAGGCCTGCCAATCCGACAATCTCACCCGGCCTTATTCTCAGATCGAAGGGTTCAACCATGCCACGACGCCCGTAGCCGTTAAATTCGACCAGCGGAGACGCATCCGTCGGTACATGCTCGCCCCGCTTGAGCAACGACTCGTCAAAGGCGTGACCGAGCATCATCTGGACCAGCTCCAGCCGTGGCAAGTCGTCGGCAGGCTTGGTACCCACCAACCTACCGTTGCGCAGCACGGTAATGCGATCGCTGATACGGTAAACCTGATCGAGGAAATGAGTGACAAAGATCATGCCTATCCCCTGCGAACGCAGCTGACTGAGAATATCCAGCAGCATGGTGACTTCTTTAGCATCCAGGCTCGCAGTGGGTTCATCCAGGATCAGGACTTTGGCTGAAAGATCGACCGCCCGGGCGATGGCGACAATCTGCTGGATCGCAATCGAATAATTGCCCAATGGCTGGCTGGCATCCAGCTGCAACCCATAGCCCTGCAAAAGTTGCTGGGCCCGCCGCAGCATGGTTTTTTGATCGACCAGGCCGAAACGGGTAGGTTCGCGGCCGATAAACAAATTGGCGGCCACCGAGATATTCGCCAGCAGGTTAACTTCCTGATAAACCGTACCAATCCCCAACTCCTGCGCTTGCGCGGTGCTTTGCGGCGCAATGGCTTTGCCCTCCAGCAGGATTTCACCGGCGGAACGCTGATAAACCCCGGTCAGCGCTTTGATTAGCGTGGATTTCCCCGCGCCGTTTTCACCCAACAACGCCATGATCTCTCCGCGCTGCAGCGTGAAATCAACCTCTTCCAGCGCCTTTACGCCAGGAAACTCGACGGATAGTCCCTTAATCGCCAATAACGTGGTCTGAGATGCGGCCATCTTTTGTCCCGTCGGTGAGTGGATTAATAACCCATGCTTTTCTTCAGCTCGAATTCCTGTTTTGCGGTATCAGGCTGCAGCAGTTTCGATTCGGTCTGAATAAACTTCGCGGGTTGCGTTCCGTCTTTCTTCATCGCCAACAGCGCGTCGAACGCAGGGCCAGCCATATTCGGTGTCAGTTCGACCGACGCATTGGCCTCGCCATTGATCATCGCTTTGAAGATATCGGGAACACCGTCGATGGAGACGATTTTAATTTGTGAGCCTGGTTTCAAGCCGGCTTCTTTGATCGCCTGAATGGCACCTATCGCCATATCGTCGTTGTGAGCGTATACGGCGCAGATATTTTTGCCGTTCTGCTCGGCCTTGATGAAGCTTTCCATCACTTCTTTACCCTTGCTGCGGGTGAAGTCGCCGGATTGCGAACGGATAATTTTGACGTTGGCGGCGCTGGCGATGCCGTCAGCAAAGCCTTTCTTGCGGTTGATTGCGACGCTGGCGCCCACGGTGCCTTGCAGTTCCACCACGTTACAAGGCTTACCGGCAACCTCTTTGACCAGCCACTCCCCCGCAACTTTGCCTTCATGCACACTGTCCGATGCCACAGCCGCGGTATACAGCGAGGGATCGTTCACTTCGATCATCCTGTCGAGCAGGAATACCGGGATTTTGGCCTCTTTCGCCTCTTGCAGTACCGGGGTCCAGCCGGTAGCGACAACTGGCGCAATGAAAATAGCGTCAACGCCCTGGGCAATAAAAGATCTTACCGCTTTGATCTGGTTTTCCTGTTTTTGCTGCGCATCGGCGATTTTCAGCGTAATTCCACGCTTTTCCGCTTCTTGTTTCGATACTTTGGTTTCCGCCGAGCGCCAGCCCGATTCAGAACCAATCTGAGAAAAGCCGACGACCAGCGGTGCTGCCTGTGCAGAACCGATCAATGCGCCAGTAATGGCGGCCGCTAACAGCAGACGTTTAACCATGTTGTTCTCCTCGCTTTGCCCTGGGATGTGACTCCCTCCGACAGGGGTAGTCGTTGTTGTATATGCTGCCTATTTTTCTGGTGGAGTTGGCGGCCAAAAGGTTGGGCGCTACTTAGTTGTAGTTGAAAATCAGGCAGGAATAATGAGCAGCATCACATCGCGGTAGAACAACCATTTTGTACATGGATTCAGCTAAAAATGTCTAAATTGGGAACGATTTCAGAGGGGTTTTTAGGCAATTTTTCAGAGGAGTAGCGAAAATTTAGAAAATGTAGAAAGCAAAAAAAACCCTTCGCTTTCGCGAAGGGTTTTTAATATGGCAGGGGCGGAGAGACTCGAACTCGCGACACCCGGTTTTGGAGACCGGTGCTCTACCAACTGAGCTACGCCCCTAAATCTCGCTTAACATTATGCCTGCTAAAATTAGCAGGCATAATTTAAATAAGTGGCGGAACGGACGGGGCTCGAACCCGCGACCCCCTGCGTGACAGGCAGGTATTCTAACCAACTGAACTACCGCTCCACCGATTCTTTTACGTTGCACCTTTCGATGCAGGCAAAACCGCGCTTGGCGATCCTGCTCATTACCAGGTGTCATGCTGATAACGTTTATTTGATGCCTGGCAGTGTCCTACTCTCGCATGGGGAGACCCCACACTACCATCGGCGCTACGGCGTTTCACTTCTGAGTTCGGCATGGAGTCAGGTGGGACCACCGCGCTATTGCCGCCAGGCAAATTCTGTTTCATTCCAACCGCTTCACTCTCGTGTCGCCATTGAAACCAATCTCGGAACTTCGCTGAAAATCTACACCAATCTCTCTAAAACACCTTCGGTGTTGTAAGGTTAAGCCTCACGGATCATTAGTACTGGTTAGCTCAATGCATCGCTGCACTTACACACCCAGCCTATCAACGTCTTAGTCTTAAACGTTCCTTCAGGGGCCTTAAAGGCCCAGGGAAGACTCATCTCGAGGCAAGTTTCGCGCTTAGATGCTTTCAGCGCTTATCTTTTCCGCACTTAGCTACCGGGCAATGCCATTGGCATGACAACCCGAACACCAGTGGTGCGTTCACTCCGGTCCTCTCGTACTAGGAGCAACCCCTCTCAATCTTCCAACGCCCACGGCAGATAGGGACCGAACTGTCTCACGACGTTCTAAACCCAGCTCGCGTACCACTTTAAATGGCGAACAGCCATACCCTTGGGACCTACTTCAGCCCCAGGATGTGATGAGCCGACATCGAGGTGCCAAACACCGCCGTCGATATGAACTCTTGGGCGGTATCAGCCTGTTATCCCCGGAGTACCTTTTATCCGTTGAGCGATGGCCCTTCCATTCAGAACCACCGGATCACTAAGACCTACTTTCGTACCTGCTCGAGCCGTCACTCTCGCAGTCAAGCTAGCTTATGCCTTTGCACTAACCTCACGATGTCCGACCGTGATTAGCTAACCTTCGTGCTCCTCCGTTACTCTTTGGGAGGAGACCGCCCCAGTCAAACTACCCACCAGACACTGTCCTCACCCCGGATTACGGGGCCGAGTTAGAACATCAAACATTAAAGGGTGGTATTTCAAGGTTGGCTCCACGCAGACTGGCGTCCACGCTTCAAAGCCTCCCACCTATCCTACACATCAAGGCTCAATGTTCAGTGTCAAGCTATAGTAAAGGTTCACGGGGTCTTTCCGTCTTGCCGCGGGTACACTGCATCTTCACAGCGAGTTCAATTTCACTGAGTCTCGGGTGGAGACAGCCTGGCCATCATTACGCCATTCGTGCAGGTCGGAACTTACCCGACAAGGAATTTCGCTACCTTAGGACCGTTATAGTTACGGCCGCCGTTTACTGGGGCTTCGATCAAGAGCTTCGCCTTGCGGCTGACCCCATCAATTAACCTTCCAGCACCGGGCAGGCGTCACACCGTATACGTCCACTTTCGTGTTTGCACAGTGCTGTGTTTTTATTAAACAGTTGCAGCCAGCTGGTATCTGCGACTGGCTTCGGCTCCGAGAGCAAGTCTCTTCACCTACGCGCCAGCGTGCCTTCTCCCGAAGTTACGGCACCATTTTGCCTAGTTCCTTCACCCGAGTTCTCTCAAGCGCCTTGGTATTCTCTACCTGACCACCTGTGTCGGTTTGGGGTACGATTCTGTGTTACCTGATGCTTAGAGGCTTTTCCTGGAAGCTTGGCATCAACTACTTCTGCACCGTAGTGCATCGTCATCACGCCTCAGGGTTGAATAAGAGAACGGATTTACCAATTCTCTCCCCCTACACGCTTAAACCGGGACAACCGTCGCCCGGCTAGCCTAGCCTTCTCCGTCCCCCCTTCGCAGTAACACCGAGTACAGGAATATTAACCTGTTTCCCATCGACTACGCCTTTCGGCCTCGCCTTAGGGGTCGACTCACCCTGCCCCGATTAACGTTGGACAGGAACCCTTGGTCTTCCGGCGAGCGGGTTTTTCACCCGCTTTATCGTTACTTATGTCAGCATTCGCACTTCTGATACCTCCAGCAACCCTCACAGGCCACCTTCAACGGCTTACAGAACGCTCCCCTACCCAACAACGCCTAAGCGTCGCTGCCGCAGCTTCGGTGCATGGTTTAGCCCCGTTACATCTTCCGCGCAGGCCGACTCGACCAGTGAGCTATTACGCTTTCTTTAAATGATGGCTGCTTCTAAGCCAACATCCTGGCTGTCTATGCCTTCCCACATCGTTTCCCACTTAACCATGACTTTGGGACCTTAGCTGGCGGTCTGGGTTGTTTCCCTCTTCACGACGGACGTTAGCACCCGCCGTGTGTCTCCCGTGATAACATTCTTCGGTATTCGGAGTTTGCATCGGTTTGGTAAGCCGGGATGGCCCCCTAGCCGAAACAGTGCTCTACCCCCGAAGATGAGTTCACGAGGCGCTACCTAAATAGCTTTCGGGGAGAACCAGCTATCTCCCGGTTTGATTGGCCTTTCACCCCCAGCCACAAGTCATCCGCTAATTTTTCAACATTAGTCGGTTCGGTCCTCCAGTTAGTGTTACCCAACCTTCAACCTGCCCATGGCTAGATCACCGGGTTTCGGGTCTATACCTTGCAACTATTCGCCCAGTTAAGACTCGGTTTCCCTACGGCTCCCCTATACGGTTAACCTTGCTACAAAATATAAGTCGCTGACCCATTATACAAAAGGTACGCAGTCACCCAACAAAGTAGGCTCCCACTGCTTGTACGTACACGGTTTCAGGTTCTATTTCACTCCCCTCGCCGGGGTTCTTTTCGCCTTTCCCTCACGGTACTGGTTCACTATCGGTCAGTCAGGAGTATTTAGCCTTGGAGGATGGTCCCCCCATATTCAGACAGGATGTCACGTGTCCCGCCCTACTCATCGAACTCACAGAATGTGCATTTTAGTGTACGGGACTATCACCCTTTACTGTGCGACTTTCCAGACGCTTCCACTAACACATAAACTGATTCAGGTTCTGGGCTGTTCCCCGTTCGCTCGCCGCTACTGGGGGAATCTCGGTTGATTTCTTTTCCTCGGGGTACTTAGATGTTTCAGTTCCCCCGGTTCGCCTCATACGACTATGTATTCATCGTATGATAGTGCAACGAATTGCACTGGGTTTCCCCATTCGGGTATTGCCGGTTATAACGGTTCATATCACCTTACCGACACTTTTCGCAGATTAGCACGCCCTTCATCGCCTCTGACTGCCTAGGCATCCACCGTGTACGCTTAGTCACTTAACCTCACAACCCGAAGGTGTTTCTGTAAACAGAAAACACTGTCGTGCTGTTTATTTGAGAGACTCTATGACAGGTTAATCCTTACCCCAATACATCTACGGAGGGATAAGTTTCAGCTGTCATGTTTCAATTTTCAGCTTGTTCCAGATTGTTAAAGAGCAATATCTTAAACGTGACTCTTGCGAATCAGTTTTAAGATTTTTTGATATGGTGGAGCTAAGCGGGATCGAACCGCTGACCTCCTGCGTGCAAGGCAGGCGCTCTCCCAGCTGAGCTATAGCCCCATATCAGAAAAGCATTTTTACACCCTGTCTACTACCTTCGCCAATTCGCTTCTCGTCAAAGCGAAGGCCTACAACGTTTACTGACGTAAACATGTGAGTCGACAACGCAGGATAGGAGGGAATTGGTGGGTCTGAGTGGACTTGAACCACCGACCTCACCCTTATCAGGGGTGCGCTCTAACCACCTGAGCTACAGACCCGACAAGGTGCTTTAAGACTTAACCGATAAGATTAAGCCTTATGCTCTCTTTCATTTCATCAGACAATCTGTGTGAGCACGCCACTCGAATCAATATCATTAGGTAAGGAGGTGATCCAACCGCAGGTTCCCCTACGGTTACCTTGTTACGACTTCACCCCAGTCATGAATCACAAAGTGGTAAGCGCCCTCCCGAAGGTTAAGCTACCTACTTCTTTTGCAACCCACTCCCATGGTGTGACGGGCGGTGTGTACAAGGCCCGGGAACGTATTCACCGTAGCATTCTGATCTACGATTACTAGCGATTCCGACTTCATGGAGTCGAGTTGCAGACTCCAATCCGGACTACGACGTACTTTATGAGGTCCGCTTGCTCTCGCGAGTTCGCTTCTCTTTGTATACGCCATTGTAGCACGTGTGTAGCCCTACTCGTAAGGGCCATGATGACTTGACGTCATCCCCACCTTCCTCCGGTTTATCACCGGCAGTCTCCTTTGAGTTCCCGACCGAATCGCTGGCAACAAAGGATAAGGGTTGCGCTCGTTGCGGGACTTAACCCAACATTTCACAACACGAGCTGACGACAGCCATGCAGCACCTGTCTCAGAGTTCCCGAAGGCACTAAGCTATCTCTAGCGAATTCTCTGGATGTCAAGAGTAGGTAAGGTTCTTCGCGTTGCATCGAATTAAACCACATGCTCCACCGCTTGTGCGGGCCCCCGTCAATTCATTTGAGTTTTAACCTTGCGGCCGTACTCCCCAGGCGGTCGATTTAACGCGTTAGCTCCGGAAGCCACGCCTCAAGGGCACAACCTCCAAATCGACATCGTTTACAGCGTGGACTACCAGGGTATCTAATCCTGTTTGCTCCCCACGCTTTCGCACCTGAGCGTCAGTCTTTGTCCAGGGGGCCGCCTTCGCCACCGGTATTCCTCCAGATCTCTACGCATTTCACCGCTACACCTGGAATTCTACCCCCCTCTACAAGACTCTAGCTTGCCAGTTTCAAATGCAGTTCCCACGTTAAGCGCGGGGATTTCACATCTGACTTAACAAACCGCCTGCGTGCGCTTTACGCCCAGTAATTCCGATTAACGCTTGCACCCTCCGTATTACCGCGGCTGCTGGCACGGAGTTAGCCGGTGCTTCTTCTGCGAGTAACGTCAATGTACAGTGCTATTAACACTGAACCCTTCCTCCTCGCTGAAAGTGCTTTACAACCCTAAGGCCTTCTTCACACACGCGGCATGGCTGCATCAGGCTTGCGCCCATTGTGCAATATTCCCCACTGCTGCCTCCCGTAGGAGTCTGGACCGTGTCTCAGTTCCAGTGTGGCTGGTCATCCTCTCAGACCAGCTAGGGATCGTCGCCTAGGTGAGCCATTACCCCACCTACTAGCTAATCCCATCTGGGCACATCTGATGGCGTGAGGCCCGAAGGTCCCCCACTTTGGTCCGTAGACGTTATGCGGTATTAGCTACCGTTTCCAGTAGTTATCCCCCTCCATCAGGCAGTTTCCCAGACATTACTCACCCGTCCGCCGCTCGTCACCCAGAGAGCAAGCTCTCCTGTGCTACCGCTCGACTTGCATGTGTTAGGCCTGCCGCCAGCGTTCAATCTGAGCCATGATCAAACTCTTCAATTTAAAAGTTCGATTTGCTTCAACTCGTGAAGCGATGCTCAAAGGTTACTAAATGAATTTTACTTCAGTAGTCACTCTTCAAGACTTGATATTTTTTCGTACCCGAAGGTACTGGATATCGTCTTGTGGAGTGCCCACACAGATTGTCTGATAAATTGTTAAAGAGCGTTCGTTACTGAGATAACTCTCGGTAACGCGGGAGGTGCATATTACGCTTTCCCGCTGAAGAGTCAAGCTTTTTTCTTATTAAGAAACGGTGTTTTCACCGGCTTGCTTCTTCCTGGCTGGGCGACTGGTTCTCGTTAGAGGAGTCGTTGTTCCCGGTCAGTGGAGGCGCATTATAGGGAGTTCTCAGAAGGCCGCAACCCCTAATTTCAATATTTTTTCCAACCGTTGAATGTTTAACCAAAACCCTGTTAAAGAGGCAGTTTTTTCAACGATTTAAAGCCATATCCCTGCAAAACGGGCAATAAAGCGTCAGTGTCTTCATTCAACGCCATGCAATACGCCAGATTATCTTCCTGAGTCGATACCAGATTTTCCTGCGAAGAAATAAGCCAAGCGGTACGACGGGCAATAGCCGCGCCGGAATCCACCAGTCGGGTTCCCTCAGGCAACACCTGCATTAACTCTTCTGCTAATAGAGGGAAGTGGGTGCAACCGAGTACCACGGTATCCGGTGGCTCACGCATGCTCAGCCATGGATGCAGAATTTTCTTCAGCGTGGCCAGCGGTACGGCTTCACCGTGCAGCTTGGCTTCCGCCAGTTCCACCAGCTCTGAAGATCCCAATAGCTCGATCTTGCAATCGGTAGCGAAGCGGGCAATCAACTCATGGGTATAAGTGCGCTGTACGGTACCGCGAGTAGCCAGCAGGCCGACAACGCCATTGGCGGTCAGACGGGCGGCAGGTTTGATGGCAGGTACCACACCAACGACCGGAAAGGTAAAGCGTTCACGTAAGGCCGGTAAGGATACGGTACTGGCGGTATTACAGGCGATGACGACAATCGCCAAAGGATGCCGCTGTTGCACCGCGCCGACAATCTCCAGCACGCGTTCAACGATAAACTCTTCGGATTTCTCGCCGTAGGGGAACGCCACATTATCGAAAGCGTATATATAGTGGAGGTCCGGCAGCAGTTGCCGAACCTCCTGATACACCGACAGCCCGCCGACGCCGGAATCAAATACCAGCACCGTCGGACGGGTCTTCGCGGTGGTGTTAGAAGGTATAGCTTCCAGTGAGGTAGTATTCTCTTCCTGGAGTAGCGTAGCCATAAGCCGTCTCATAATCTTTATCAAACAGGTTGGCAATTCTACCACGAACTGTCAGATGAGATGTGACCGGATACGAAACTGCGAGATCCCACAGGCTGACGCCGCCAAGTTTGACAGTGCGTGTCGTGTAACCACTGTAATCGCCGTCATAACGTTCCCCCAGATAATGGTAGGTCACGGCCCAGTCGAAATCATAGACCTGCCAGTCCAGCTCATATTTCACCTGCTGCTTGGCCCGACGGAGCAGAACTTCGTTGGTTTTGGCATTGCGTGGATCAACATAATCATAGCCAATCTGGTGGGTCAACGGCCCGGTATCAAAGGAAGCCGTAGCTTCAACGCCTTTAATGGTTGCCTGATTAACGTTGTAATAAGCAGAACCAGAACCGCTGGATGCATAGCTAATAAGATTGTCTATATCGTTACGGTAACCCGTGACACGCCAGGTAACCGGCCCAGTCAATCCTTCAAAGCCACCTTCCCACTGTTTGCTTTCCTCTGGCTTCAAATCCGGGTTGCCGCCAAAGCTGCCGTATTGTTGCCCCAGATTCGGTGCTTTAAACGCAGTACCGTAGGAAGCAATTGCACGATAGCCCTCAACAAACTCCCACGCAGCACTGGTTTGCCAAGTGCCATGCCAGCCATATTGCGAATTATCATCACCGCGCACCGCCCCTTCCAGAGTAAAGGAATCGATCTGTTGCTGTGCCGTCAGATAAAGTCCGGTATTACGCTGACTCTTGCTGTCGGTAATATAAGCTGTACCTGGCTCAATTTTCTGATCCTGCCAATCAACACCCGTACTGATGTTGCCATTGGCAACCTGGAACGTATTACCCCACTGCACATTGTATTGTGTAGAATCATCCAAAGTTGCAGAAGCAGAATAAGGGCCATACTTGGGATCGTAGTTATAGTCCTTACTGTGGCTATAGCTGGCAATCAACTGAGTGGCATAAATACCGTCCTGGTAACGCAGGCCGCTATCCCAGCTTTGGCTATAGAGCTGACGGGTATCCGGCAGTGCGTCTGAATGTGTCGGGTCGGAATAGCTGTAATTACCATCATAAGCCGTACGGTTGTCATAACCGTAGCCGCGAACAAATCCGCTGAAAGCCTCATTAAACTTATGATCTATGCTGCCATACAGAGACTTACTCATGAAACCGTCGCGGTCAGTTTGCGCCGGGTTACCAAAGCTGTCTGGCAGATTCGCCACCACGTCATACCCTTTGGTATAGGTGTAGTTACCGGCGAGGGTCGCAACCGTGCTGTCGCCCAACTGTTGCTGAGTGGACGCATCGTAGGCTTGATAGCCGTTTGACCCCATGCCGGCGGAAAGCGTAGTGCCGTTCTTTTCACGGGTGGTAATGATGTTGACCACGCCGCCGATGGCATCGGAGCCATAGACCGCCGAGCGCGGTCCACGGATGAATTCAATTTTCTGTACCAGCGAGATCGGGATCTGGCTAAGGTCGGAGGAGCCGCTGACGCCAGCCTGGTTAAGGCGAACACCGTCAATCAGCACCAATACATGGCTGGAGTTGGTACCGCGAATAAACAGCGAACTGGTTTGCCCCAGGCCACCGTTTTGTGACACGTCTACACCCGGCAGACGGCGCATCACGTCGGTCAGGCTTTTTGCCTGCCAGCGGTCGATTTCGTCACGGGTAACGACAGAGGTGGGTGCCAGCACGGAAGAAACCGGCTGTGAAAAACGGTTGGCGGAAACCACCAGGTCATCGCTGTTATTGGCTTTGGTGTTGTCTTGCGCCCATCCAGAAAAAGCCGTGATGGAAGAAACCACCGCCAGCAGTGTATTTTTTGTAATTGTCATGAAAAAGCATCCAAACTTAATTGGCGGATGCCGCAGGATCATGGCCGGTATTTCGCGACGGCCACGGGCATTGCGACGTAACACCGGCAGGTCTTCGGGCTTGGGAGTTGCGGGTGGCCTGTGAGCTACCAGCACCGGGCGATGACTTCCCATCCTGCAATGGACAGTGTCTGCGTAAAACGCTATCGCCGTGACTTCCCCTTACCGCTGCGCGTCAGCTCCGGATTCGAACCGGATTCCCTTTTCACTCGCTGCTTGAGGCCGGACGACAATGCTACGATCAATGTAAATAGATGTCTAGACTGCTATCAGTGTTACAAATAATAAACACGACAAAACTGGACTTCACGGACTGATTCCCTACAATCCCCGCTGATCAATTTTGCCTGACGAGAAGAAACATGACGCCCGAGAACTTGCCTATTGAACGTTACGATGACCAACTGGCGGAGAAAACTGCCCGGCTGAAAACGCTGATGTCACCGTTCACGGCACCCGAGCCGGAAGTGTTCCGCTCGCCGGTAAGCCACTACCGCATGCGCGCCGAATTCCGCATCTGGCATGATGAAGACGAGATGTACCACATCATGTTTGATCAGCAGACCAAACAGCGCATCCGCGTCGACAAGTTTCCTGCCGCCAGCGAATTGATTAACCGCCTGATGAGCGCCCTGATCGTTGCCATCAAGCCGGAGCCGATTCTGCGCCGCAAGCTTTTCCAGATTGACTACCTGTCGACCCGCAGCGGCAAAATCATTGCCTCACTGCTGTATCACCGCAAACTGGACGACGAATGGCAGCAGCAGGCAGAAAAGCTGCGTGATGATCTGCGCGCTCAAGGCTTTGACCTGCAACTGATTGGCCGCGCGTCTAAAATGAAAATCATGCTGGATCAGGATTATGTAGACGAAGTGCTGCCGGTTGCTGGCCGCGACATGATCTATCGCCAGGTGGAAAACAGCTTCACCCAACCGAATGCGGCGCTGAATATACAGATGCTGGAATGGGCGCTGGACGTAACCACCGGTTCTAAAGGCGATTTGCTGGAGTTGTATTGCGGTAACGGTAACTTCTCTTTGGCATTGGCGCGTAACTTCGAGCGGGTTCTGGCTACCGAAATCGCCAAACCTTCGGTCGCTGCGGCACAGTACAATATTGCGGCCAACCAGATCGATAACGTGCAGATTATCCGTATGGCAGCGGAAGATTTCACCCAGGCGATGAACGGGGTACGGGAGTTTAACCGGCTGAAAGGTATCGATCTGAGCAGCTATAACTGCGAAACCATTTTTGTCGATCCGCCGCGCAGCGGGCTGGACGATGAAACGGTAAAAATGGTGCAAGCCTATCCGCGTATTCTGTATATCTCATGCAACCCGGAAACGCTGTGCGCCAATCTGGAAACGCTGCAGGAGACTCACCGAATCAGTCGTCTGGCGCTGTTTGATCAGTTCCCGTACACCCATCATATGGAATGCGGTGTACTGTTGGAAAAGCGCGTTTAACCTGACAGGGGCGCCGTTGCTGCGCCCCTGTCCAACCTTTACGCCTGCGTATTCCCCTCCAGCGCCTTGCGCGCCTTCAGCTTCACGCCAATCCAGAGCACCAGCGCCACAGCGACAATCGCCGGCAAGAAGTTAGAGCCAATCTGCGGGTATTCCGCACGCACAATCGCACTGTATAACAGCACCCCCAGCAGGAAACAGGCTGCGGCCAGTTTCGGCATGCCATCCGGCATGGCGCGGTGCTGATAGCGTTGATGCAGGCAGTACACCGCCAGAGCCAAAGCAATTATCGGGAAAATAGAAAACGGCACTACCGAGCTGAACAACGCGGCAAACGAACCATTGATTGAAAGGCCGGCAATCAACGCCAGCAGTAAAGTGCCATTCTCACGGCCTGATTTTTCCATCATTTTCTACCTTTATACGTGGGACACAGAAGCTTTTTCTTGCTCGCGGCGATACCAGTAATAAGCGCCCTTGGAAATCATCCGCAGTTGCAACACTAAACGTTCCTCGAGCCGACGCCGTTGGTCGATGTCAATGTCCAGCGCTTCGGCACCGGCGCTGAACACGATAGTTACCATGGCTTCCGCCTGCGCTTCGGTGAAGCTGCGCGGCATATGGTTTTCCAGCTCGAGGTAATCCGCCAGTTCGGCGATAAAATGTTGGATCTCACGCGCCACCGCCGCACGGAAGGCGGCCGAAGTACCGGAACGCTCACGTAACAACAGGCGAAAGGCGTTGGGGTTATTGCCGATAAACTCCATAAAGGTGGAGACCGAAGTGCGGATCACACTGCCGCCCTTGGCGATACGCTGGCGCGCCTGCCGCATCAGTTGGCGCAGCATCAGGCCACTCTCATCGACCATGGTTAGCCCAAGCTCGTCCACGTCACGGAAGTGGCGGTAAAATGACGTTGGCGCGATGCCCGCCTCGCGTGAGACTTCGCGCAAACTCAGGCTGGCAAAGCTGCGTTCGGCGCTTAGCTGGCTGAATGCCGCCTCAATGAGGGAACGACGAGTCCGTTCTTTTTGTTGTGCTCTGACGCCCATATGCATATCCAGATAAGATCCATTCATTGAGTCTAACGCCGTGGAGTCGGCAATATAGCAAATTTTATTGCAACAGCATTTATACAAACGCGTCCTGTCACAGTTTCAGCCTGTACCATTTGTGCTTTGCCTCAAAAAGCCTAATGGTGATTGGGCGCTCAGCGCTATGATGTTAAGATACCGTTGTAATTTTGTATAAAAACAGGTCTCTCCTACATGCAACAGCACTATCAATTTGATGCCATTGTAATTGGCTCGGGCCCTGGTGGTGAAGGTGCCGCTATGGGGCTGGTGAAACAGGGCGCCCGCGTGGCCGTTATCGAACGGTACAATAATGTGGGCGGCGGATGTACTCATTGGGGTACCATCCCGTCCAAAGCCCTCCGCCACGCCGTCAGCCGCATTATCGAATTCAACCAGAACCCGCTTTACAATAATTCACGCACGCTCAGTGCAACCTTCCCTGACATTTTACGCCACGCCGATAACGTCATTAATCAGCAAACCCGAATGCGCCAGGGTTTCTATGAACGCAACCAGTGCAAACTGTTTGCCGGCGATGCGCGCTTTATCGACGCCAACACCGTCAGCGTCAGCTACATGGATGGCACCCAGGACACCATCCGCGCCGATCATATCGTGATCGCCTGCGGCTCGCGCCCTTACAACCCGTCGAGCGTAGATTTTAACCATCCACGCATTTATAACAGCGACTCTATTCTCGAACTGAGCCACGAACCACGCCACGTAATCATTTACGGTGCCGGAGTCATCGGCTGCGAATATGCGTCGATCTTCCGCGGTCTGAACGTGAAGGTGGATCTGATCAACACCCGCGATCGCCTGCTGGCGTTCCTCGATCAGGAAATGTCGGACTCGCTGTCTTACCACTTCTGGAATAACGGCGTGGTGATCCGTCACAACGAAGAGTTCGAGAAGATCGAAGGTACCGACGACGGCGTAATCGTTCACCTGAAATCCGGCAAGAAAGTGAAAGCGGATTGCCTGCTGTACGCCAACGGGCGTACCGGTAACACCGATTCACTCGGGCTGGAGAATGTCGGTCTGGAGTCAGACAGCCGCGGCCTGCTGAAAGTGAACAGCATGTACCAGACCGCGCTGTCGCACATTTACGCCGTGGGTGACGTGATTGGTTATCCGAGCCTGGCATCCGCCGCTTACGATCAGGGCCGAATCGCCGCACAGGCGATCGCCTCCGGCGAAGCCAGCGGGCATTTGATCGAAGACATTCCGACCGGTATCTACACCATTCCGGAAATCAGCTCCGTCGGTAAAACCGAGCAGGAACTGACGGCAATGAAAGTGCCGTATGAAGTGGGCCGCGCCCAGTTCAAGCATCTGGCACGTGCGCAAATTGCCGGGATGAACGTCGGCAGCCTGAAGATCCTGTTCCATCGCGACACCTTGCAGATCCTCGGGATCCACTGCTTCGGCGAGCGTGCGGCGGAGATCATCCACATCGGTCAGGCGATCATGGAACAGAAAGGTGAAGGCAATACTATCGAATATTTCGTTAATACGACCTTCAACTATCCGACCATGGCCGAAGCCTACCGGGTGGCAGCGCTAAACGGCTTAAACCGCCTGTTTTAACGTGGTACTGAAGTAGTTCTGCATGTGCTCGCGGATCGCCTCGGCCAATTGCTCATAACGACTGCGCAATGGGGAGCCGGGGCGGTACACCAGCGCAATGGTGCGCTTCGGTTCCGGTTTATAACAGTCGAGGTAGCAGACGCCGTCTCGCTCACGCTGCGGCGGTACCGCAAGCGTTGGCAACAGGGTAATGCCGCTGCCTGCCGCCACCATATTGCGCAGCGTTTCCAGACTGGTCGCGCGGAAGTGAGTATCCTCGTCCGCTCCCGCCTGGAAGCAAAAACCCATCGCCTGATCGCGCAGGCAGTGGCCATCTTCCAGCATCAGCAGTTTTTCGCCCGCCAAATCCGGCATCGCTACGCGATCGCGCTGCGCCCAAGGGTGATCTGAATACACCGCCAGCTTCATCGGCTCATCAAATAGCGGTACTTCGATAAAGGCCTCCGTTTCCTTCACCAGCGCCAGAATGGCACAGTCCAGCTTGCCGCTGTCGAGCTGCGCCAGCAACTGATGGGTCTGCGCTTCATGCAGGTACATTTCCAGCTTGGGAAAGGTTTTGTGCAAGGTAGGAATGATCTGTGGCAGCAAATAAGGCCCGACGGTCGGGATCAAGCCGATATGCAGCGGCCCTGACATCGCTTCACCTTGTTGGCTGGCCATCTCTTTCAGGACTTTGACTTCGCGCAGCACGGTACGCGCCTGCTCCACCAGCAACAGGCCCGCCTGGGTGAATAACACCTTGCGGCTGGTACGTTCGAGCAGCATCACACCCAGTTCGTCTTCCAGCTTGCGGATCTGCCCACTTAGCGTGGGTTGGCTAACATGGCATGAATCGGCGGCACGGCGGAAATGCCGATGCTCGGCCAAGGCGACCAGGTACTCTAAATCACGAATATTCATTTTTTCCCTCCAGACCATGATAGCTCATGGCGATAGATAAGATAGCAATGAGCGATTAGATCTATCAAGCCCCGACGTCAATAATGTGTCCCAACGAAGCGATACAGCGCTAACAGCCAAAAATTATTTTCCTAATTAAGGGGTTAATCCATGTTTACCAGCCAAGAAGGCAAAAAAGTTCCTCAGGTTACTTTCCACACCCGTCAGGGCGACCAATGGATTGATGTCACCACCAATGACCTGTTCAAAGATAAAACCGTCATCGTGTTTTCGCTGCCAGGCGCGTTTACCCCAACCTGCTCTTCCAGCCATTTGCCACGCTACAACGAGCTGTCCAGCGTATTCAAACAGCACGGCGTTGACAGCATCCTTTGCGTTTCGGTGAACGACACCTTCGTGATGAACGCCTGGAAAGCCGATCAGCACGCGGAAAACATCACCTTCGTGCCGGACGGCAACGGAGAGTTCACCAAAGGCATGAACATGCTGGTCGAGAAAGCCGATCTGGGCTTCGGTCCACGTTCATGGCGTTACTCGATGCTGGTGCGCAACGGCGTGGTCGAAAAAATGTTCGTCGAGCCCAACAAGCCGGGCGACCCGTTTGAAGTCTCTGATGCCGACACCATGCTGAAATACCTGGCGCCGGAATTCAAAGTGCAGGAATCGGTTTCGCTGTTCACCAAGCCCGGCTGCCCGTTCTGCGCCAAAGCCAAACAGATGCTGCAAGAACGCGGTATCCAGTATGAAGAAATCGTGCTGGGCAAAGACGCCACCACCGTCAGCCTGCGTGCCGTCAGCGGCCGCGCCACCGTACCTCAGGTGTTTATCGGCGGCCGTCACATCGGCGGCAGCGATGACCTGGAAAATTTCCTGTCAGCCTGATTAATCAATAATAACGAAGCCAACGTGAACTTTGGCGGGCCCCGGCCCGCCCTTTTTTTACCTTTCAGGAGCGGATATGAAACAGTTGAATGTTGACGTCGCGGTTATCGGCGGCGGCACCGCCGGTCTGGGCGCCTATCGCGCTGCCAAACTTTCTACCCCCAGCGTGGTGATGATCGAAGGCGGGCCTTATGGCACCACCTGCGCACGCGTTGGCTGCATGCCATCCAAATTGCTGATCGCCGCCGCCGAAGCGGTGCATCAAATCGAGCGCGCCCCCGGCTTTGGCGTGTATCCCGCCGGTAAAACCACCGTTAACGGCCGTGAAGTGATGGATCGCGTCAAACGCGAGCGTGACCGCTTTGTCGGCTTTGTGCTGGAAGGCGTCGACGAGATCCCGGCCGCCGACAAGATTCACGGCTACGCCCGCTTTATCGACGACAATACCCTGCAGGTCGATGAACACACGCGCATCGTGGCGCAACGGATCGTTATCGCCACCGGTTCCCGCCCAAGCTGGCCGGCAGCATGGAATGCACTGGGCGACCGGCTGATCGTCAATGACGACGTGTTTAACTGGGACGATTTGCCGCAGTCCGTCGCGGTGTTTGGCCCGGGTGTCATTGGCCTGGAGCTGGGTCAGGCGCTGCACCGTCTGGGGGTCGACACCAAAGTATTTGGCGTTGGCGGCGCCGTCGGTCCATTAACCGACAGTGCAGTACGCAGCTATGCCGCCAAAGCCCTGGGCGAAGAGTTTTATCTTGATGCCGACGTGAAGGTAGAGATGATGCAGCGCGAAGGCGACAAGGTGTTTATCCGCTATCAGGATCTGCAGGGTCAGCCACAGGAAATCATGGTGGATTACGTACTGGCCGCCACCGGCCGCAGGCCGAACGTCGATAAGCTGGGCCTGGAAAACACCCGCCTCACACTCGACGCCCGAGGCGTGCCGCAGGCCGATCGTTTGACCATGCAAACCAACGTGCCGCATATTTTCATCGCCGGCGACGCCAGCAACCAGTTGCCGCTGCTGCATGAGGCCAGCGATCAGGCCCGCATTGCCGGGGCCAACGCCGGCAGCTTCCCGGAAATCACCCCAGGCTTGCGCCGCAGCGCGATTTCAGTCGTATTCTCCGATCCGCAGATAGCCATGGTCGGTTCGACCTTCCGCGAACTGAGCGAGAAATTCAGCGCTTGCGGCTGCTTCGACGTCGGCGAGGTTTCGTTCGAGAATCAGGGGCGCTCTCGCGTGATGCTGCGTAATAAAGGCCTCTTGCACGTCTACGGCGAGCAAGGCACCGGGCGTTTCCTGGGCGCGGAAATGATGGGGCCGGACGTTGAGCATATCGCTCACCTGCTGGCCTGGGCACATCAGCAGCAGATGACCATCAACCAGATGCTGGATATGCCGTTCTACCACCCGGTGATCGAAGAAGGCCTGCGCACCGCACTGCGCGACCTGCAGGCCAAGCTCAAACTGGGTGAGGCCGAGGCGGAACGCTGCCAGCGCTGCCCGGGCGAGTAAACCACCATAAAAAAAGCGCGGCTCACACTGTGAACCGCGCCCTTATGAACGGACTAACTTAACTTAAAACAACCGCTGTTTCGCTTCGGCGATCGCACTGGCGACCTGCTGAGGAGAAACGCCGCCCTTGGCCGAACGCTTGTCCAGGCAAGATTGCAGCGCCAAAATCGGGTACACGTCGTCGCCAATCACCGCACTGAACTTCTGCAATTCGGTCAGCGTCAGCGCCTCAAGCGCCTTGCCCTGTTGGATGGCTTCTACCACCGCTTCACCGACGATATGGTGCGCCTCACGGAACGGCACGCCTTTGGCGACCAGATAGTCCGCCAGTTCGGTCGAGTTGGCGTAGCCCTGCTCAGCCGCCTCTTTGCAGCGTGGTCGTTTCACCTGAATGCCGTCCAGCACCAGCGCCGCCATCTGCAGGCAATCCATCCAGGTATCGAGCGCGTCGAACAACCCTTCCTTGTCTTCCTGCATGTCTTTGTTATACGCCAGTGGCAAGCCTTTCAGCGTCATCATCATGCCGGTCAATGCGCCCTGTACACGGCCGCATTTGCCGCGGATCAGTTCCAGCGCATCCGGGTTTTTCTTCTGCGGCATCAACGACGAGCCGGAGGTTACACGGTCGGACAGATCGACAAACGCCGCTTCGCCGCTGTTGAAGAAGATCAGGTCTTCGGCAAAGCGCGACAGATGCACCATGCTGATGGAAGCATTAGACAGCAGCTCCAACACGTGATCGCGGTCGGAAACGCTGTCCAGGCTGTTGCGGGTGGCCGAGGCAAAACCCAACCAACCGGCAAGCTGCTCACGATCGATCGGATAAGCGGTGCCGGCCAATGCGCCGCTGCCCAGCGGGCTGACGTCCAGGCGCTTGAGCGTATCTTGCAGGCGGCTTTCATCACGCGCCAGCATTTCCACATAGGCCAAACACCAGTGGGCGAAAGTGACCGGTTGCGCGCGCTGCAAGTGGGTATAACCCGGCATCACCGCATCCTGATTGGCTTCGGCAGTCTCCACCAGCGCCTGCTGCAGTTGCACGATGGCCTGATGCAGTTCGCCGATTTGCTGTTTGCACCACAGTTTCAGATCGGTCGCGACCTGATCGTTACGGCTACGGCCGGTATGCAGCTTCTTGCCCAGATCGCCGACTTTGTCGATCAGTTTCTGCTCCACCCAGCTGTGAATATCTTCCGCATCGCTGCTGACAATTGCCTGCGGGTCGGCCTGCACCTCTTCCAACAACACGCTCAAAGCCTGCTCAAGCTGTTGCTGTTCGGTTGCCGTCAGCACGTTGACGGTGACCAGCGCTTTCGACCAGGCTACAGAGCCAACAATGTCCTGTTCCGCCAGGCGATAATCAAAGCGCAGAGAGTCGTTTAACTGTTTGAACCGCTGATCTGCCGCCTGACTGAACCGTCCGCCCCAAAGTGCCATACCTTTACTCCTGTACCCTTCATAGTTCGAGCCGCAGGTGTGTTGGCTGCGAGCGCTCACCCGAATCACTTACCGATGTAAGCTCATCGAGACTCTCGCTCTTGCCGCCTTCCTGCAACTCGAATTATTTAGGGTATGAATTTTATACGAAAAGGCGCAGCACGCTGCGCCCTTAATAAGTCACGCCGAATAATGAAATTACTTGTTCTTTTTCTCGTTCAACGCGCGAATGCGTGAAGAGAGCGAGAACAGGCGGATAAAGCCGCCAGCGTGGCTGTGATCGTAAACTTCATCTTCGCCAAAGGTAGCAAACTCTTCAGAGTACAGGCTGTTGGCGGATTTCTTCTGAATCGCCGTCACCTGGCCTTTGTACAGCTGCAGCACCACTTCGCCGTTCACTTCTTCGGCCAGCGCTTCTGCAGAGGCCTGCAGAGAACGACGCAGCGGAGCAAACCAGCGGCCGTCGTACACCACGTAGGACATTTCCAGGCCCAACTGCTCACGCCATTTGAAGCTGTCGCGATCCAGAACCAGTTGCTCAACGCCGCGCAGTGCCGCCACCATGATGGTGCCGCCCGGGGTTTCGTAGCAACCGCGGGATTTGATGCCCACCAGACGGTTTTCCACGATATCGATACGGCCCACACCATGTTTGGCACCCAGCACGTTCAGGGTTTCCAGACATTTGTACGGGCTCAGCGCTTCACCGTTAACCGCCACAACACGGCCTTTTTCTACGGTAATGGTCACTTGCTCAGGCTGATCCGGTGCTTCCTGCGGATCGACAGTCCAGACCCAGCAGTCTTTGTTCGGTGCGTTCCACGGGCTTTCCAGCACGCCGCCTTCGGTAGAGATATGCCAGGCGTTCTCGTCACGGCTGTAGATTTTTTCCAGCGACGCGGTCGTCGGGATATTACGCTCTTTCAGGTAGTCCAGCAGCGCTTCACGGGAACGCAGGTTCCACTCCCGCCAAGGGGCAACCACTTTCAGATGTGGAGCCAGCGCGGTGTAGGTGGTTTCGAAACGCACCTGGTCATTGCCTTTGCCGGTTGCACCGTGGCACAGCGCATCGGCGCCGACTTTCAACGCCAGCTCAACCTGCGCTTTAGCGATAATCGGGCGCGCCATTGAAGTGCCCAGCAGATAGCTGCCTTCATACAGCGCACCGGTCTGCAGAACCGGATAAACGTAATCGCGGATGAATTCTTCACGCAGATCAACCACGTGACACTCAGAGGCACCGGATTGCAGGGCTTTTTGCTCCACGCCTTCCAGATCGCTGCGCTCCTGGCCGATATCCGCCACGAACGCTACCACTTCGCAGCCGCCGTAGTTTTCTTTCAGCCAAGGAATGATGGCCGAAGTATCCAGGCCGCCAGAGTACGCCAGAACGATTTTTTTGATGCCTTGGTTTTGCATGGTCTTTTCCTTTTTAATTCTAAATTTAAGCGAGGATCCGGGTGCCAATCGACACGCCGTTAAACAGAGCTGGAAGCTGATCGGCATGGCGCCAGCTGGCGATATCCACCGGCCGGCCAAGGGTACGGGCCGCGTCGAGCGCCGCATTCACCTTCACCACCATACCATCGGTGATAATGCCTTGGGCAATCAGTTGTTCCGCTTTTTGTGCCGTCATTTCTGCAATGCGTTGCCCTTTCCCATCGAGAATGCCACTGACATCCGACAGCAGGATCAAATCCGCACCCAGCGTGGCGGCCAGAGCCGTCGCCGCCTGATCGGCGTTCACATTCATTAATTCCCCTTCGGCGGTGATGCCGATAGAGCTGATCACCGGCAGGTAGCCGGCGCCCAGCAGGGTATTGAGCAACACCGGTGAACCCGGCTGCGCGTTGCCTACATGGCCCAGCGCCGGATCGAGTTGGGTCACGGAAACGCTGCCGCCGTCCGCCAGGCTCAAGCCCACCGCATTGATCTGGTGCTTGATGGCCCATGCCAGCAGGGTCTTGTTGGCAGTACCGGCCAGCGCGCCGGTAATGATGTCGATCTGGTCAGCAGGAGTTACCCGCAGACCGTTTTTCTTCACCACCGGCAGAGAAAGTTGTTTCATCAGCTCATCCACCAGGCAACCGCCGCCGTGAACGATAACCAGCGGGCGCTGATGCTGCTGACGGTAGCTGTCCAGGGCGGTGAATAAACGCTCCAACGCCTCTTCACTGTCTAATAACACGCCACCTAACTTGATAATTAACGGGTTCATCGCTGTTTACATCCCACGCTGGTTATTCATTAAAGTAATGACTGGGTTTCCGGGAACCCAAAACGGATATTCAGGCATTGCACCGCCTGAGCGGCCGCGCCTTTCAACAGGTTGTCTTCTGCCGCTACGGCGATCAGGTGTTCACCCTGAACGGCAAAGCCGATATCGCAGAACGGCAGGCCCACCACCGCTTTCAATGCCGGCACGCCTTTGTCGTACAGCCGCACCAGCGGTTTGTCGTCATAGGCGGCGTGATAAGCTGCGGCCACGTCCTGCGCGGTAACGCCGGCTTTCAAACGGCAGGTGATGGTTTCAAGAATACCACGCGGGAAGTTACCCAAATGTGGCGTGAAGATGACCGGTACCCCCAGATGCGCAACGATTTCCGGGTGATGACGGTGGTTGAAGATGCCGTACGGTTGCAAGCTCACTTCACAGAAGCTGGTGGTCACGCTGGCTTTGCGGCCCGCGCCGCTGACGCCGCTGGTGGCGTTGATGACCGGCCATTGGTCAGGGTTCAGCAACTGTTGATCGATCAAGGGTTTCAGCGCCAGCTGCGCCGCCGTCGGGTAGCAGCCCGGTACGGCGATCAGTTGCGCCTGTTTGATTTTTTCGCTCTGCCACTCCGCCAGGCCATATACCGCCTGATCCAGCAGTTCAGGATGCTGATGCTCGAAACCGTAGTACTGGGTATAGAAACCGGCATCTTTCACGCGGAACGCACCGGACAGATCGAACACCACACAGCCCGCAGCCAGGAACAAAGGCGCGATATCGTGGCTGACCTCGTGCGCCGTGGCCAGGAACACCACGTCGATACCATCGGCGGCGGCGGCCACGTCAACCAGCGGTTGTAACGGCAGATCGACGATGCCTTTTAACTGGGGATGCAAATCAGAAAGCAATTTTCCTGCATCTGCACTTTGCGCTGAAACCGCTAATGCGGTTATGTTCATATGTGGGTGACGATTCAGGTAGGCCGTGAGCTCCGCTCCGGCGTAACCGCTGGCACCAACGATCAGCGTATTCAACATGTGGCCTTTCACCTTCTTGGCTTACGAGTGGTCATATTCGACTCAGGTAACCGGGCTCACCAGCGTTGTTTCGCCGTTCACCCACGTGGTCGAGCGTTGATGTTTTTATAATCATCCGGGAATCGGGTTCCCTTACGCTCTAGCTTACTGTATTTTTATTCAAAATAAATGCATGAATATTGATACTACCCTAACCAAAGGCTGTCAACAGTGAAGATGAAATTACCTCCATTTATTGAGCTGTACCGGGCGTTGATCGCCACTCCGTCGATCAGTGCCACCGATGGCGCCCTCGATCAGAGTAATGAAGCGTTAATCAACTTGCTGGCCGGATGGTTTGCCGATTTGGGCTTCCGCGTCGACGTACAGCCGGTGCCCGATACCCGCAACAAATTCAACCTGCTCGCCAGCATCGGTGAAGGCAGCGGCGGCCTGCTTTTGGCGGGCCACACCGACACCGTACCTTATGACGAAGGCCGTTGGACACGCGATCCCTTCACCCTGACCGAGCACGACAATAAGCTGTACGGTCTGGGTACTGCGGACATGAAAGGCTTCTTTGCCTTTATTCTGGATGCCGTGCGCGACATCGATGCCGGCAAACTGACCAAGCCGCTGTACATTCTGGCCACCGCAGATGAAGAAACGACGATGGCCGGCGCACGTTATTTCGCCGCCTCGACCGCCATCCGCCCGGATTTCGCCATTATCGGCGAGCCCACCTCACTGCAACCGGTGCGCGCGCACAAAGGGCATATGGCCAACGCCATCCGCATTGTCGGCCAGTCCGGCCACTCGAGCGACCCGGCGCGCGGCGTCAACGCCATCGATTTGATGCACGAAACCATTGGCCGCCTGATGGAACTGCGCAAAACGTTGCAGGAGCGCTACAACAATCCGGCATTCGCCGTGCCTTATCCGACGATGAACTTCGGCCATATCAGCGGCGGCGACGCGGCCAACCGTATTTGCGCCTGTTGTGAACTGCACCTGGATATTCGCCCGCTGCCAGGCATGACGCTCGACAATATCAACGAGCTGATGCACCAGACGCTGGAGCCGATCAGCCAGTGCTGGCCGGGCCGCCTGAACATTGAGGAACTGCATGCCTCGGTCCCGGGTTACGAGTGCCCGACCGATCATCATATGGTGGCGGTGATTGAGAAACTGCTGGGCACCCGCACTCAGGTGGTCAACTACTGCACCGAAGCGCCGTTCGTCCAGCAGGTGTGCCCGACGCTGGTGCTTGGCCCGGGGTCAATCAACCAGGCGCACCAACCGGATGAATACATTGATACGGCGTTTATCGAGCCGACGCGCAAGCTGCTGGGCCAGTTGGTCGAGCACTTTTGCCACCAATAAACCTGACATAAAGTAGGGTTAATGATTTATCATCGCCCTACCTATTAAGAAGTATCAAAACAATATAATAAGCCAGACTGATAACCGGCGCGCCGTAATTAAATTTCAGAAAATGCGCCGATTTTGATGTTTTTTTGCTAAAAATAGTGTCAATTGACGATTGGACAGGAACGTGGCGAGATGAAACAGGCGCTCTTCGCCTGACACGTGAAATTTACTTACAAGATAAAAAATCATACAGAACTGGGCCAGGGGTTATATGAACGAACAATATTCGGCAATGCGAAGTAATGTCAGTATGCTCGGCAAATTGCTCGGCGATACCATCAAAGATGCGCTGGGCGAGCATATTCTCGATCGCGTTGAAACTATCCGTAAGCTTTCCAAATCTTCACGTGCCGGTAACGAGGCGCACCGTCAGGAGCTGCTTTCCACCTTGCAGAACCTGTCCAACGACGAGTTGCTGCCGGTCGCGCGCGCCTTCAGCCAGTTCCTTAATCTGACCAACGTCGCCGAGCAGTACCACAGCATTTCGCCCAATGGCGAAGCCGCCAGCAATCCCGAAGCGCTGGCCCAACTGTTCACCCGGCTGAAAGACAAAAAGCTCAGCACCAAAGAGCTGCAAAATGCGGTCTCTCAGCTCTCCATCGAGCTGGTGCTGACTGCGCACCCGACGGAAATCACCCGCCGCACCCTGATCCACAAGCTGGTTGAGGTCAACACCTGTCTGAGCCAACTCGATCATAACGATCTGGCCGATTACGAGCGCAACAAGATCATGCGCCGCCTGCGCCAGTTGGTTGCCCAGTCATGGCACACCGACGAGATCCGTAAAAACCGCCCTTCACCTATCGACGAAGCCAAGTGGGGCTTTGCGGTGGTGGAAAACAGCCTGTGGGAAGGGGTGCCTGCCTTCCTGCGCGAATTCAACGAGCAGTTGGAAAACTCCATCGATTACAGCCTGCCGGCGGAAGCCGTGCCGGTTCGCTTCACCTCCTGGATGGGCGGTGACCGCGACGGTAACCCGAACGTGACCGCCGAAATTACCCGTCATGTGCTGCTGCTCAGCCGCTGGAAAGCCTGCGACCTGTTCACCCGCGATATCCAGGTGTTGGTGTCCGAGCTGTCGATGACCGAATGTACCCCGGAATTGCGTGCCCTCGCCGGTGGCGACGAAGTGCAGGAACCGTACCGCGAAATCATGAAACAGCTGCGCGGCCAGTTGATGCGTTCTCAGGCCTATCTGGAAGGCCGCCTGAAGGGCGAACGCGTGCTGAAGCCGAACGACCTGCTGGTAAGCAACGATCAGCTGTGGGAACCTTTGTTCGCCTGTTATCAGTCGCTGCAGGCCTGCGGCATGGGCATCATTGCCAACGGTCAGTTGCTGGATACCCTGCGCCGTGTCCGTTGCTTTGGCGTGCCGCTGGTGCGTATCGACGTCCGTCAGGAAAGCAACCGCCATACCGAAGCCATCGCCGAACTGACCCGTTATCTGGGCCTCGGCGACTACGAAAGCTGGTCAGAAGCCGACAAACAGGCATTCCTGATCCGCGAACTGAACTCCAAACGCCCGCTGGTGCCGCTGAAGTGGGAACCGAGCGCCGACACCCAGGAAGTGCTGGAAACCTGCCGCGTGATCGCCGAAGCGCCGCAAGGCTCCATCGCCGCCTACGTCATCTCCATGGCACGCACCCCTTCTGACGTGCTGGCGGTCCATCTGCTGCTGAAAGAAGCCGGTTGCCCGTTTGCGCTGCCGGTAGCGCCGCTGTTCGAAACCCTCGACGACCTGAACAACGCCGACGACGTTATGACCCAGTTGCTGAATATCGACTGGTATCGCGGCTTTATCCAGGGCAAGCAGATGGTGATGATCGGCTATTCCGACTCGGCGAAAGACGCCGGGGTGATGGCCGCTTCCTGGGCGCAGTACCGCGCGCAAGATGCCTTGATCAAAACTTGTGAAAAGGCCGGAGTGGCGTTAACGCTGTTCCACGGCCGTGGCGGTTCGATTGGCCGCGGCGGTGCGCCTGCACATGCGGCGCTGCTGTCGCAGCCGCCGGGCAGCCTGAAAGGTGGCCTGCGCGTGACCGAACAGGGTGAGATGATTCGCTTCAAATTTGGCCTGCCGGAAGTGGCCATCAGCAGCCTGGCGCTGTATGCCGGCGCGGTTCTCGAAGCCAACCTGCTGCCGCCGCCGGAGCCGAAGAAAGAGTGGCGTTCGCTGATGGACGACCTGTCAGAGACATCATGCAAAATGTACCGCGGCTACGTGCGCGAGAATCCGGACTTCGTGCCTTACTTCCGCGCCGCAACACCGGAGCTGGAACTGGGTAAACTGCCGCTGGGTTCACGCCCGGCCAAGCGCAAGCCAAACGGCGGCGTAGAAAGCCTGCGCGCCATTCCGTGGATCTTCGCCTGGACGCAGAACCGCCTGATGCTGCCGGCCTGGCTCGGCGCCGGCGCAGGTTTGCAGGAAGCGGTGAAAGCTGGCAAACAGAATCAGTTGGAAGCCATGTGCCGCGACTGGCCGTTCTTCTCCACCCGCATCGCCATGCTGGAAATGGTCTTCGCCAAGGCCGACCTGTGGCTTGCGGAATACTACGATCAGCGCCTGGTCGACAAATCGCTGTGGCCACTGGGTCAGCAGTTGCGCGATCAGCTCGAAAGCGACATCAAGGTTGTGTTGACCATTGCCAATGACGCTCACCTGATGGAAGACCTGCCGTGGATCGCCGAATCCATCGCGCTGCGCAACGTGTATACCGATCCGCTGAACGTGCTGCAGGCAGAGCTGCTGCACCGCTCCCGCCAGCAGGAACATCCTGATACCCGCGTTGAACAGGCATTGATGGTCACCATTGCCGGCGTCGCCGCCGGCATGCGCAACACCGGCTAGGTTGCGCGTCAAAGCACGGCTCCTGTTCACAGGAGCCGTTTTTCTATGTGTCGCTGACGGGCGCGGAGGTGCGCGATGGCGTTATCCCTCTCGGACTGGTTTGTTGCCAACGATATCGAGTGCTCGCGCCTGACGGCGATCAATGCCTCCTTCCCCCGTCACACCCACGATGAATACGTGATCAGCGCCAATTTGAGCGGTACCGAACAGATTTGGCTGGACGGCAAAACCTCGTTGGTGCGCGGTGGCGAGATCACCGTTTACAACCCGGCCAGCATTCAGTCCTCGCAATTTGGCAGTGAGAAAGTCGAATTCTGTAGCGTGCACTTACCGCAATCACTGCTGCGCAGCCTGGCCAACAACCATAACCTGGGGTCCCATCGTCAGGCGCCGGTGCTGACCGAAGGCGTACTGCGCAACCCGGCGTTGTTCGACGCCATTTGCCGCTATGCCTGCACTCCGCACGACGCTGTTGAACAAGAGCAAAATCTGCTGTGGCTGCTGGGTACCCTGCTGGACGATCGCACCGCGGATCACCCGCAACCGACGGAAACCGTCGGCCGGGCACTGGAGTTCATGCGCGACAACCTGACGCTGAAAATCAGCCTGGACACGCTGGCCCAGGTCAGCGGCATGAGTAAATATCATTTTGTCCGGCTGTTCCGGCAACGTATCGGCATGCCCCCGCTGCAATATCACATGCAGCTGCGGCTGCTGGAGGCGCGTAACCTGCTGCGGCAGAATCAACACACGCTGGACGTGGCGCTGGCCTTGGGTTTTTACGATCAAAGTCATTTTATTAACGCTTTTCGCAAAACGATGGGCATCACGCCACATCACTATCTGCAATCCTTCACCCGCTAAATAAACTCGCGGTAGCCCGACACCACCACGTACAGCGCGAAGTAGCCAAAAATCACCGCCGAGGCAAAGTAAGAATATTTCAGCAGGCGAGACCCCAACATTTTGCCGCCCAGGCTACCAACGGAGCAAAGCACCGCCGTCCACACCACCCCGGCAATAAAAAAGCCGGAGAGGAACCACGACGTTGCCGCCGGCCCCCCCTGACCCATACGTGAAATTAGCGCACCGCCCACCGCCGCAAACCACAAGATCGCCGTAGGAGAAGACATAGCCAGCACCACGCCGCGCAGGAAGTTGCGCGGCACCGAACGTGGCGTGTCCGGCTCAGCCACCGCCAACTCAGTCGCCTGGGCGAAGGCCGCGCGCAGCATCTTGTAAGCGAACCACAGCAGCATCATTGAACCGCCGACCCACAGTACCCAGCGGACACCCGGGTATTGCAACAGCACCGCCATGCCCGCCAGCGCCAGCACCGCATAAATCAGGTCACCCACGCAGGTACCGATCCCCAGCCAGAAACCGTGAAAATAGCCGCGCTGCATCGCCAGCGTGATCATGGCGATATTGGCGATGCCAATATCCAGACAAAGCGACAGACTGAGTAAAAAACCATTGGAAAACGGCAGCATGGCGACGAGCTCTTTTCGTGGGGATGATGCGTCATCTCATCATGCCGCTGAAGAGGGGTATTGGAAGAAATTGCGCCCAACAAAAAGGGCGCTGTTTTTACGCAGCGCCCCTCCCGATAGCGAATGGATTATGCAGCGGCCGGGCGCACACCCAGCGTGTGGCAGATGGCATAGCTCATCTCGGCGCGGTTCAGCGTATAGAAGTGGAAATCTTTCACCCCTTCGCGGCTGAGGATCTTCACCATGTCCATCGCGATATTGGCGCCGACCATTTTGCGGGTTTCGGCGTCGTCGTCCAGCCCTTCAAACATGCTGGTCATCCAGCTCGGTACGCGCACGTTGGTCATGGTAGCGAAACGTTGCAGCTGCTTGAAGTTGGATACCGGCAGAATGCCCGGCACGATTTCCACGTCAATACCGGTGGCGACGCAACGGTCGCGGAAACGCAGATAGCTCTCCACGTCGAAGAAAAACTGGGTGATCGCGCGGTTGGCGCCGGCATCGATTTTACGCTTCAGGTTAATCAGGTCCGCCTGCGGACTTTTCGCCTCCGGATGCACTTCAGGGTAGGCGGCAACGGAGATATCGAAATCACCGACCTCTTTCAACAACCGAACCAAATCGGTCGCATACATGTCCGGCTTGCCGCCACCCGGTGGCAGATCGCCGCGCAGCGCCACGATATGACGAATGCCGTTGTTCCAATAATCGGTGGCGATTTCACGCAACTGCGCCGGGCTGGCGTCGATGCAGGTCAGGTGTGGGGCTGCATCCAGACCGGTGCGGTCCTTAATCCCTTTGATGATGCTGTGGGTACGATCACGCTCGCCCGAGTTTGCGCCATAGGTCACAGAGACAAATTTAGGTTTCAGGCTGCTCAGACGATCAATGGACTGCCACAGGGTATCTTCCATCTCGCTGGTGCGCGGCGGGAAAAACTCAAACGACACGTTAATCTGGCCGCTTAATTCCGCCAGACTCTGATTCAGCGCTTCCCGCTGGTTTGCGTGAAAAAAACTCATACCCTGTCCGCCTCTTATCGATCGCTGTTTTGCATTTTGCTTTATTTTAATAAGCGTCTATACGTTTAGACGTCTAAATAGAAAATGCCGTATGTTGGCTAAAGAGTCAACAGGAAACTGGGGGAATAAGATGATTAATCCTCACCCGCAAAGAGAAAGAATTTCATGTTCGAAACAAGATGAATTATGGCAGGAAAAACGAGGGGCGCGGTGAACCCGCGCCCGCAAGAAAATTAAAGCAGTTGCGCCAAACGGTTAAGGTCTGACTGGATCGCCCCGGCCGTGACGTCGCGCCCGGCGCCCGGCCCGCGGATCACCAAGGGGTTATCGCGGTACCAGCGGCTTTCGATAGCAAACACGTTGTCGCATGGCAACAGCGCCGCCAGTGGGTGCTCAGGCCGCACCGCCTCTACTCCGACACGCGCCTTGCCGTTGGCATCGAAGCGCGCCACGTGCCGCAGCACCAGCCCCATTTCGCTGGCAGCCTCAAAACGCTGCAGCATCTGTTGGTTCAGCGCATCGCCGTTCTCGAAGAACTGATCGACAGAGCCCTGCTCGGCACCGGCAGGCACCAGCGACTCTACCCGCACCTGATTCGGTTCGATGTCATAGCCCGCTTCGCGCGCCAGAATAACCAGCTTGCGCATTACGTCCTGACCGGAGAGATCGACGCGCGGATCCGGTTCTGTCAGCCCCTGCTGCCAGGCCTGATCCACCAGCTCGGTGAACGGCACCGTGCCGTCGAACTGCAGGAACAACCAGGAAAGGGTACCGGAGAAGATACCGCTGATCGCCAGAATGCTGTCGCCGCTGTCGCGCAAATCACGCACCGTATGGTTGACGGGCAGGCCCGCGCCGACGGTCGCGTTATACAACCAGTGGCGGCCGGTTTTGGCGAAAGCATCGCGGATTTGGCGATAGTTATCGCCGCACGACGCGCCCGCCAGCTTGTTGGCGCTAATCACGTGGAAACCGTAGCTGGCAAAGTCCAGATACTGCTCTGCCAGATTTTCACTGGCGGTAACGTCAAGCACCACCAGATCGTCGAACGGGTGCGCACGCATCCACAGGAACAGAGACTCTTCGTCCAACTCCTGCGCTTCGTCCTCGAAGAATGCCAGCGCGCGGCTGGCGTCCAGCCCGTCGTAATCCAGCAGGCTGCGGCGGCTGTCCACCACCCCGGCCAGTGTGAATTCAAAACCGCTGCGGGCGGAAATATTTTTCTGCTCGCGGGCAAACAGTTCCAGCCAGCGTGCGCCAATGTTGCCTTTGCCGAACAGCACCAGACCGATGCGTTTTTCAGCACGGAACAATGACTGGTGCAAGCCCTGAATCAGTAAGGCAGTCGGCCCCTGACGCAGCACCGCCACCAGGCTGATGCCGTCTTCTGCCTGCCAGATAAACTCAACTGGCTGGTCTTTCAACTGTTGGTAGAAACGATGGCTGTGCAGCGGGTTTTTGCAAACCCCCGCCCCCACCAACGCCACCAGCGCCAACCCTTCGCGCAGTTTCAGTTCCCCCGGCAACCCGGCATCCTGCAAGGTACGCAGCACGCTGTTCACCACTTCCGAGGTGTAGCACAGCTGAACCAGGTTGCGGTCCGGATGAATGCCGACGGCCAAGGGTTTGATCTGCGCGCGCTTCAGCACCAGATCCAGATCTTTCTGCGCCAGCTTGAAATCATGCTGGCTGCCGACGCGCAGCTCAATCAGGCACACGTCATCATGGCTGGTGACAATCTTCGCGCCCGTACCGGAAGCCAGCACGCGCTCGATGCGCGTTGAACCCTGTTCCGGCTGGTAACTGCATCGCAGCTGAAGATCGATATCGCTGCCGGAAACCGGCTGCAAGGTGCGGGTATGCAGCACCGGTGCCGCCAGACGCGCCAGTTCGCTGGCTTCATCCAACCGCAGCAGCGGCAGCAGGCAGGCATCTTTCACTTTACGTGGGTCGGCGCTGTACACCCCGGCCACGTCGCTCCAGATAGTCACGCGCTCCACGCCGGCCAAAGCGCCGACCTGGGTCGCAGAATAGTCACTGCCGTTACGCCCCAACAGCACGGTTTCACCGGCGTCGTTGCGTGAAATAAAACCGGTCACCACCAGGCGTTTGCCTGGGTGTTGAGCCAGCAATTGTTGCAGCAACGGGTAAGAACGGCCTTCATCGACCTGCGGCTGAGCAGAGCGTTCCGTACGCAGGAAATCGCGCGCATCCAGCCAGGCCGCCTGCATATCCAACTTGTTCAGCACCGCAGCCATCAGCCGCGCCGACCAGATTTCGCCGTGTCCGACGACCTCGGCATAGGTCACGTCGTCAATCTTGTCATCCAGCAAGACCGCCAGACGTTCCAGATCCTGAATAAATTCGGCGATCAGCGGTTCGGCGGTTTCCGGCGGCAATAAACCGCCGATCAATTCGCTGTGATAACGGCGCAGCGTCTGCTGAACCTGATGCGCAGAAAGGCGATCGCTCTGGCTGAGCTTCAGCCAGCTAATCAGTTGGTTGGTGGTGCTGCCGGCAGCCGACACCACCATCATATCGCCCGGCTGGCTGTATTCGGCCATGATCCCGGCCACACGCAGATAACACTTCACGTCCGCCAGGCTGCTGCCGCCAAACTTGTGCAGTTGACGCCCGCTCACCGGCCCTGCTACCGCAATTGCATTCATGCTTACCTCGTTGCCGCCGCCTGGAAAGCACGTTCCAGATCGGCAATCAAATCTTCACTGTCTTCAATACCCACGGAAATACGCAGCAGGCTCTCGGAGATACCGGCCGCCGCACGTGCTTCCGCTGCCATACCGGCATGGGTCATGGTCGCTGCATGCGAAATCAGGCTTTCTACGCCCCCCAGGGATTCTGCCAGAGTAAACAGCTCAAGGGCAGAGAGGAAACGGCGAAGAAGCGCCTCATCACCATCCAGTTCAAAACTGAGCATCGCGCCAAAGCCGCGTTGCTGGCGGCGCGCAATCTCGTGCCCTGGGTTCTGTGGCAGAGAAGGATGATACAGCTTTTTCACCAGCGGTTGCTGCTGTAAATAACTGACAATCGCTTCGGCGTTTTGTTGCGCCGCCTTGATGCGAGGCGACAGGGTGCGCATGCCGCGCAACAGCAAATAGCTGTCGAACGCGCCGCCGGTAACGCCGATATTATTGGCCCACCAAGCCAGCTCCACCGCCAAATCTTTATCTTTGGCGATCACCGCGCCGGCTACCACATCGGAATGGCCGTTGAGGTATTTGGTGCAGGAGTGAACCACCAGATCGGCACCCAGTCCAATCGGTTGCTGCAGCGCCGGGCTGAGGAAGGTGTTATCCACTACCGTCAGCGCGCCTGCCGCATGCGCCGCCTCGCAAATTGCCGCAATGTCCACCACGCGCAGCAGCGGGTTGCTTGGGCTTTCAATCAGCACCAGTTTTGGCTTTTGCGCCAACGCCTGCGCCAACGCCTCTTCATTACTCTGATCGACAAACAGCACGCGGTAAGCGCCTCGCTTGCTCAGGCTATCGAAAAGACGGTAGCTGCCACCGTAGCAATCGTGCGGCGCCACCAGTAGATCGCCGGGTTTCAGGAATACGGTGGTCACCAGATGGATCGCCGACATTCCGCTACTGGTCATTACCGCACCGGCGCCGCCTTCCAGCTCCGCCAGCGCACGTTGCACCACATCGCGCGTCGGATTGCCGCGGCGTGAGTAGTCATGAGCGCGAGGCTGGTTGAAGTCGGTGAAATTATAGGTGCTGGAAAGATGGATCGGCGGGACAACGCAGCCGTACTGTTCGTCATCGTTCAGGCCGCTACGTACGGCAATCGTGGCTGGTTTACGCGTCATAGGGTCGCTCGGCTCTCAGGATTCGGATGAATGAGGGCTAAAGATTAATCGCAGTGGAGATGGACGTCAATACATCTGGACATCTAAACTTCTTTGCGTATAGATTGAGCAAAGCGGTAATACCCGCTAAAATTATGCCGGTTTGAGATGACGATACGATGTTAACGCGAAATGCATAGGCGACACCTATTGATCGTGAGCATACAGTGACCCTGGTCGCGTAAAATTGACATTTATTTAGTGAGAACAGTGAAGATCGGGCATAATTGGCCGGTTTTTAGAATTTTGTAATTTTTCTGACAAATTTAAGGTGTCCCATGGCTGAGTGGAACGGCGAGTATGTCAGCCCTTACGCTGAACACGGTAAAAAAAGCGAGCAAGTAAAAAAAATCACGGTATCCATTCCGCTGAAGGTCCTGAAAATCCTCACCGATGAACGGACACGTCGCCAGGTCAATAACCTGCGCCACGCCACCAACAGCGAATTGCTGTGCGAAGCATTCCTGCATGCTTTTACCGGCCAGCCGCTGCCGAACGATGAAGACCTGCGCAAAGAACGCAGCGATGAAATCCCGGAAGCCGCAAAAGTGCTGATGCGTGAATTGGGTGTGGATCCCGATACCTGGGAATACTGACTCGTCGGCCTGCGAAAGCAGGCGGCAGAAACGAAAAAAGGCGCCGAAGGCGCCTTTTTCATCTGACGGTAAGAAATATTATTTCTTAGCGCCTGGTACGCTGAAACGCTTGTTGAAGCGGTCAACGCGGCCACCGGTAGCAACGTCACGCTGCTTGCCAGTGTAGAACGGGTGGCATTGACCACAAACGTCCAGGTTCAGATCGTGACCCACGGTAGAGCGGATTTTGATCACGTTACCGCAAGAGCAGTTAGCAGTAACTTCTTCGTATTTTGGGTGGATACCTTGTTTCATGGGAAACCTCAGTTAAGGCCGTGTCGCTATCCAGCCCTGTTTCGCCAGACACCACACGTGGTTGATAATATATTTTGGTATCGGATTATACCAAAGGCGGCAAATTATACAGAAATTCAATGTGGCGCGCAATTGGATCCGTACATTTTGCGGCCCGCAGTGTAAACTACCCGACACTTTTTCCATCTGGATGGCCGCCACATGCCCGTTGTACACGTTGCTTTACCGGTTCCCCTCGCCCGCACCTTCGACTATCTGCTGCCGCAAGGCCTGCAGCCGGTCGCCGGCGCGCGCGTTTGTGTACCCTGGGGTAAGCAACGGGCGATCGGCATCGTCACCGGCAGCAGCGACACCAGCGAACTGCCGCTGGATAAGCTTAAGCCCATCGACAGTATCATCGACAACGCCTCCCTGTTCTCCCCCAGCCTGTGGCGCATTCTTCGCTGGGCCAGCGACTATTATCATTACCCGATCGGTGAAGTGTTGTTCCATGCGCTGCCGATCCTGCTAAGACAGGGAAAGCCGGCGGAAGCTGCGCCGCTGTGGCAATGGTTCGCCACTGAACAGGGCCGCGCCACGCCGCCGGAAAGCCTGAAACGCGCCCCCAAACAACAGCAGGCGCTGGCTGCGCTGCTGCAGCGCCCGGTGTATCGCCACCAGGTCAGCGAACTTGAACTGACCGAGAGCGCCCTGCAGGCATTGCGCGCCAAAGGGCTGATCGACTTACGGGCTCAGGCATTGGCGACGCAGGACTGGCGACCGGGTTTTACAGTGCTCGGCGAACGGCTGCGGCTGAATACCGAACAGGCCACCGCCGTGGGTGCGATCCGCAGCGAAGACGATCAGTTTGCCGCCTGGCTGCTGGCCGGGGTCACCGGCTCCGGCAAGACAGAGGTCTATCTCAGCGTGCTGGAAAACATTCTGGCCATGGGCAAACAGGCGCTGGTGCTGGTGCCGGAAATCGGCCTGACGCCGCAAACCATCGCTCGCTTTCGCGAACGCTTCAATGCGCCGGTAGACGTACTGCACTCCGGCCTCAACGACAGCGAACGGCTGGCGGTATGGCTGCGCGCCCGCAGCGGCGAGGCGGCGATCGTCATCGGTACCCGCTCGGCGCTGTTTACCCCGTTCTCACGCCTGGGCGTGATCATTATCGACGAAGAGCACGACAGCTCCTATAAACAGCAAGAAGGCTGGCGCTACCACGCACGCGATCTGGCGGTGTTCCGCGCCCGGGAAGAGAACATCCCGATGGTCATGGGTTCCGCCACGCCGGCGCTGGAAACGCTGCACAACGTGCAACTGGGTAAATACCGTCAGCTCAAACTCACCCAGCGCGCGGGCAACGCCAAACCGGCGGCGCAGCACCTGATCGACCTGAAAGGCCTGCCGCTGAAGGTGGGTTTGTCGCAGCCGCTGCTGAAAAGCATGCAGCACCATCTGAAAGCCGGTAATCAGGTGATGTTATTCCTTAACCGCCGCGGCTATGCGCCCGCGTTGTTGTGCCACGAATGCGGCTGGATCGCCGAATGCCAACGCTGCGATCATTACTACACCTTCCATCAGAACCAGCGCCAACTGCGCTGCCACCACTGCGACAGCCAGCGACCGGTACCGCACCAGTGTCCGCAATGCGGTTCAACGCACCTGGTCTCGGTCGGCGTCGGTACCGAGCAATTGGAAAACGAACTGGCGCCGCTGTTCCCGGAAACGCCGATTACCCGTATTGACCGAGACACCACCAGCCGCAAGGGCTCGCTTGAGCAACATCTGGCGGATATTCACCGTGGTGGCTCACGCATATTGATCGGCACCCAAATGTTGGCAAAAGGTCACCATTTCCCGGACGTGACGCTGGTCGCCCTGCTGGACGTCGACGGCGCGCTGTTTTCGGCTGATTTCCGTTCCGCTGAACGCTTTGCTCAACTGTATACCCAGGTCTCCGGCCGTGCAGGCCGCGCCGGCAAACAGGGTGAAGTCCTTTTGCAGACTCACCACCCGGAACACCCGCTGCTGCAAATTCTGTTGCAGCAGGGCTACGAGGCCTTTTCCAAACAGACGCTGGCGGAACGCAACAGCGTCTTCCTGCCACCCTACACCAGCCATATCATCGTGCGTTCGGAAGATCACGATAACCAACAGGCGCCGCTGTTCCTGCAGCAGCTGCGCAATCTGCTGGAGGCCAGCCCGCTGAAAGACGACTCGTTGTGGGTCATGGGGCCCGTCCCGGCATTGCAGTCAAAACGCGGCGGCCGCTTCCGTTGGCAACTGCTGTTGCAGCACCCTTCGCGACGCGTGCTGCAACAGTTGATGAAAAGCTCGTTGCCGTTGATCGGCACACTGCCACAGGCACGTAAGGTGAAATGGACGCTGGACGTCGATCCGATAGATAGCTGAACCCGGAAAAGTCTGATTCAGTTCAGGCAAGGCAAACGTTTACCCTTGAAATTGCGAGCGAACGCTAAAAAACCTTCCCGGGTCACACTTTTTATGCAAATTAGGTAACAAAGGCGGGACATATTCTGTTTAGAATGTCTGCCAAGGCAATTTTGGCACCTAAAGTAGCACCGTGACAGAATGTTCGAGTGCGGATGGCGCTAAATGATAACAACACCACCGTACGCCAGAATTTGTGAGCAAACTGCAGTAGTCGCGTTGGCATGGGGCTAACGCAAGGAGAAAGGCGTTGGAACACAAGAAAGAATTACCCATGGCAACCATGAAAGACGTTGCCGAGATGGCGGGCGTTTCAACGGCAACCGTGTCGCGCGCGCTGATGAACCCGGAGAAGGTGTCAACGCCGACGCGTCAGAAAGTGGAGCAGGCCGTCTTGGCCGTGGGCTACTCTCCTCATGCCCTCTCGCGCAATATCAAGCGTAATGAATCCCGTACCATTCTGGTGATCGTCCCCGACATTTGCGATCCGTTCTTCGCCGACGTGATCCAGGGGATCGAGCAGACCGCGGCGCAGCAAGGCTATCTGGTGCTGATTGGCGACTGCGCTCAGCAGAACCAGCAGGAACGAACCTTCGTCAATCTGATTATCACCAAGCAAATCGATGGCATGCTGCTGCTCGGCTCCAACCTGCCCTTCGACGCCAGCAAGGAAGAGCAGCGTAATCTGCCGCCAATGGTGATGGCCAACGAGTTTGCCCCGGAGCTGGAACTGCCGACGGTACACATCGATAACCTGACCGCCGCCTTCGAGGCTGTACATTATTTGCACCAGCTCGGACACAAGCAAATCGCCTGTGTCGCCGGACCGGAACAGATGCCGCTCAGCCATTATCGGCTGCAAGGCTACATTCAGGCGCTACGTCGTAATGGCATTAACGTCGAAAGCAGCTATATTACCCGGGGTGATTTCACGTACGAAGCCGGTGCGCAGGCGCTGACAGCGCTGATGGCGCAACCAAAACCCCCGACGGCAATATTCTGCCACAGTGACGTCATGGCAATCGGCGTGCTGTCACAGGCGAAAAAAATGGGGCTGCGAGTACCGCAGGACCTTTCCATCGTTGGCTTTGACGACATCAAGCTGACGCAGTATTGCGATCCGCCGTTAACCACGGTGGCTCAACCGCGCTATGAGATCGGCCGGCAAGCGATGCTGCTGTTGTTGGAACAACTGCACGGACAGGCAGTACCAAGTGGCTCCCGGCTATTGGACAGTGAGTTAATTATCAGAGGCAGCACTGCTGCCCCTAAACGCTAGTCAAATATTTTAGGGTTCAGTAACATGCAGGACTTATCTCCTCATCAGGACACAGCGGAATAATAGTGGCACAAAAAGACTATGTAGGCCGTGGGCGCACAGGAGCGCGGCGCAAAACCCCCAGCCGTAAAAAGAGCAGTTCTCCGAAAGTATCCAAAACCGTGCTGGCGTTAGCCGTAGCACTTCTGGTGATCTTTATCGGTGGCCTCTATTTCATTACGCACAATAAACCGGACGATGTACCGTTGTTGCCTGCGCACAGCAACCGCCCTGGCAATGGCCTGCCGCCGAAACCGGAAGAGCGCTGGCGCTATATCAAAGAGCTGGAGAACCGCCAGATTGGCGTGCAGACCCCGACCGAGCCAACGGCCGGCGGCGAAGTCAACTCCAAGACTCAGTTGACCACTGAACAACGCCAACTGCTGGAACAAATGCAGGCGGATATGCAACAGCGCCCAACGCAGTTGAATGAAGTGCCGTATAACGACCCTTCTCAAGCTGCGGCGCGCGGCAACAGCCGTCAGCAGCAGGTGCAGCAACAACAAATACAGCAGCAAGTTCAGCAACAGACGCAGCAACCACAGGTTACCCAGCCGCGTAATCCGTTTAACAACGGTGCAACCACGGCGCCGGTGCAACAGCAACAGCACCAGCAGGCTCAACCCAAACCCAAGCCGCAGCCGCAGCCGGTTAAGCAACCTGAGCCTAAAGCGCAGCCAAAACCTGAGGTAAAACCGGAAACCAAGCCGGAAGTGAAACAGGAAACGGCCAAGCAGGAAACCAAGCCTGAGCAGAAACAGAAGTGGATGGTGCAATGCGGTTCGTTCCGTGCCACCGATCAGGCGGAATCGGTCCGTGCGCGCCTGGCGTTTGAAGGTATCGAAAGCCGCATCACCGCCGGCGGCGGTTGGAATCGCGTGGTGCTCGGCCCCTACAGCAGCCGCGCAACCGCGGACAAAACCCTATCGCGTCTGAAGGGCGCCGGCATGTCAAGTTGCATTCCCCTCTCCGTTGGGGGTTGAAAAGCGTCAATCCCCCCCCATCTATACTCTCAATATGCCTCGTAGTGTCTGCGCAAGCAGATGCTGCGAGGGCTTCTTTCCGTCTTCAACGAGGGTCTGCTCGTGACAACAATTGTAAGCGTACGCCGCAACGGCCAGGTAGTGATCGGTGGCGATGGCCAGGCCACCTTGGGCAATACGGTAATGAAGGGTAACGTCAAGAAAGTGCGTCGCCTGTATAACGACAAAGTGATTGCCGGTTTCGCCGGTGGCACTGCGGATGCCTTCACGCTGTTTGAGCTGTTCGAGCGCAAGCTGGAAATGCACCAGGGCCATTTGGTTAAAGCGGCCGTTGAGTTGGCTAAAGACTGGCGTACCGACCGCATGCTGCGCAAGCTTGAAGCGCTGCTGGCCGTGGCGGATGAACACTCTTCGCTGATCATCACCGGCAACGGTGACGTGATCCAGCCTGAAAATGATTTGATTGCGATCGGTTCCGGCGGCCCATACGCCCAGGCTGCCGCTCGCGCGATGTTGGAAAATACCGAGCTGAGCGCCCGCGAAATCGTTGATAAATCACTCAACATCGCCGGTGACATCTGTATTTACACCAACCATTTCCACACCATCGAAGAATTGCCTTCCAAAGCGTAAGGATCGAATACTATGTCTGAAATGACCCCGCGCGAGATCGTCAGCGAGCTGGACAGCTACATTATCGGCCAGAACAAGGCCAAACGTGCCGTTGCCATCGCCCTGCGTAACCGCTGGCGCCGCATGCAGCTCGACGAGATGCTGCGTCATGAAGTCACGCCAAAAAATATTCTGATGATCGGCCCGACCGGCGTCGGTAAAACTGAAATCGCCCGTCGTCTGGCGAAGCTGGCTAATGCCCCCTTCATCAAGGTAGAAGCCACCAAGTTCACCGAAGTAGGCTATGTCGGTAAAGAAGTGGATTCCATCATCCGCGATCTGACCGACGCCGCAATCAAAATGGTGCGTCTGCAATCGATCGAGAAAAACCGCACTCGCGCCGAAGAGATGGCGGAAGAACGCATTCTCGACGTACTGATCCCACCGGCCAAAAACAACTGGGGCCAGCCGGAAGAGCAACAGGAGCCGTCTGCAGCGCGTCAGGCATTCCGCAAAAAACTGCGTGAAGGCCAGTTGGACGACAAAGAGATTGAAATCGATCTGGCTTCTGCGCCCATGGGCGTGGAAATCATGGCGCCTCCGGGCATGGAAGAGATGACCAATCAGCTGCAGTCGATGTTCCAGAACCTGGGCGGCCAGAAGCACAAACCGCGCAAGCTGAAGATCAAAGAAGCCTTCAAGCTGTTGATCGAAGAAGAAGCCGCCAAGCTGGTGAACCCGGAAGAGCTGAAAGAACAGGCGATCGAAGCGGTTGAGCAACACGGTATCGTGTTTATCGACGAGATCGACAAAATCTGTAAGCGCGGTGGCCAAAGCTCCGGCCCGGACGTGTCACGCGAAGGCGTGCAGCGCGATCTGCTGCCGCTGGTGGAAGGCTGTACCGTTTCCACCAAGCACGGCATGGTGAAAACCGATCACATTCTGTTTATCGCCTCCGGCGCATTCCAGACCGCCAGCCCGTCAGATTTGATCCCGGAACTGCAAGGTCGCCTGCCGATCCGCGTTGAATTGCAGGCGCTGACCACCGAAGATTTCGAGCGTATCCTGACCGAGCCAAGCGCCTCGCTGACCGAGCAGTACAAAGCGTTGATGGGCACCGAAGGCGTCAATATCGAGTTCACCGCCGAAGGTATCCGTCGTATCGCCGAAGCCGCGTGGCAGGTTAACGAAAGCACCGAAAACATCGGTGCGCGCCGTCTGCACACCGTGCTTGAGCGTCTGATGGAAGATATTTCCTACGATGCGAGTGAAATTAACGGTCAATCCATTACAATTGATGCGGATTACGTGCGTAATCATCTGGATGAACTGGTAGCGGATGAAGATTTGAGTCGTTTTATCCTATAATCGCTCAATCATGTCCTGTCGGTCATCTGTGTGGGAGGCATTGCCTCCCACAATTATTTCTAACGGACACAGCCACTTACTCTGAAGCGAAAAATGAGCTCATCAACTTCCACCTCCCCGGCCAGAGCCTGGCTTGAAAGTTTACGACCGCGCACCCTGCCGCTGGCCTTTGCCTCGATCGTGGTCGGCTCCGCCATTGCCGCCTTGCATGACAGCCTGAAACCCGGCGTGGCACTGCTGGCACTGCTGACCGCCGGTCTGCTGCAAATTCTCTCCAATCTGGCGAACGACTATGGCGATGCGGTAAAAGGCAGCGACAAGGAAGATCGTATCGGACCGCTACGCGGCATGCAGAAAGGCATGATCACCCAGGCACAGATGAAACGTGCGCTGGTCGTGACGGTGGTATTGATTGCCATCGCCGGCTGTTCGCTGATCGCCGTGGCCTGTGAGCAGCCCAGCGACGTCATAGGCTTCCTGGTGCTGGGCGGGCTTTCTATCGTCGCCGCCATTACCTACACCGTAGGTAACAAGCCTTACGGTTATCTGGGATTGGGCGATATTTCGGTGCTGGTGTTCTTTGGTTGGTTGAGCGTAGCGGGTACCTACTACCTGCAAACCCACGCTTTTGACAGCATCGTGATGTTGCCGGCCACCGCCTGCGGACTGCTGGCAACCGCGGTACTCAATATCAATAACCTGCGCGATATCGAAAGCGATCGCGCCAACGGCAAAAATACCCTGGCGGTGCGGCTCGGCCCGCAGAAGGCGCGCTACTACCACGCCTTGCTGCTGATCGGTGCGGTGGCGTGTTTTGCGCTGTTTACGCTGCTTAATCTGCATAGCCTTTGGGGTTGGCTGTTTGTGCTGGCTATCCCGCTGCTGGTGCGTCATGGCCTGCGCGTGCTGCGCGATCCGACCCCGGCCGGCATGCGGCCGATGCTGGAACATATGGTCAAGGCGGCGCTGCTGGCCAACGTATTGTTCGCCATCGGCGTGGCACTCAGTTAAAAACTGATGATTTTGCCAACAGGGCGAATAAAGGGATATACTGGTTATTCCAGCGGCAAACAGACGTAAAATCCTATGAAATACGATACTTCCGAACTTTGCGACATCTATCATGAAGAGGTGAACGTTGTTGAGCCTCTATTCTCCAATTTTGGCGGGCGTACTTCATTTGGCGGGCAAATCACTACGGTGAAATGCTTTGAGGATAACGGCCTGTTATTCGATCTGCTCGAGGAGAACGGCCGTGGCCGCGTCTTGCTGATCGACGGTGGCGGCTCGGTGCGTCGCGCCCTGATCAACGCTGAGTTGGCGCGTCTGGCAACCCAGAACGAATGGGAAGGCATCGTGGTTTACGGTGCTGTGCGCCAGGTAGACGATCTGGAAGAGCTGGACATCGGCATTCAGGCGATGGCGGCCATTCCGGCAGGCGCCATCAGCGAAGGCGTTGGCGAAAGCGATATTCGCGTTAACTTTGGCGGCGTCACCTTCTTCTCCGGCGATCATCTCTATGCCGACAATACCGGGATCATTCTGTCTGAGGACCCGCTCGATATCGAGTAACCCGCAGAGATGAAAAAGGGCGCCTAAGGCGCCCTTTTCGATTCTGGCATCAGGGAATCAGACTTCTTCCATTTTGCCCAGCAGCGCGCGCAGGCGATCTTGCCATACGTGCTGCTCTTCTTTCAGTTGCTGATTTTCACGCACCAGAGATTCGTGGTTGCCTGAGGCAGCCTGAACTTCGTGAGACAGAGTATTGTTTTTGTCTTTCAGTTCTTCAATTTCCATCTGCAGCAGGGTGATGGTATCGATCGCCTGCTGAACTTTTGCTTCCAATTTCTCAAATACTTCAAATGACATTCTTCGGTCCCCTCATGATAGCAAGGCGTACATCTATAGCTAACAGCCGCAACTCAGGTTGCAACCGTTGCGAATATGCATCGCGCCAAGTGACACGCGCTTTTATTGAAAAAAGCGCGCCTGTCTCGATAAAACGTTTCTTTCGATAAAAACGATTGTAAGTAGCCTGTCCCCGACTGTCTAGCAACATACCGGCTCATCGCGCAGTCTGTTGCAATTTTCCTGCCCTCACTATCAGCAAAAACTGAAAATGCCCATCGGACAAAAAAGGGTTTGTTAACAATTGGTGGGAAAACCACTGGTCAGATCACACTTTCATGGCGCAGAAAGAACACCGAACGACGCGAATTCGCTCAACTTTATGACGAAGCACACACATTTTGATTTCGCTATTTCTCGTTTATGTTCGTTAACGATAAATTTACATCACGTCCTCAATTAATAATTGGACGAGATGAAAAAAACTGTACCCATAGGCCAAGTGGATTAGCACAGTGAGCCTATAAACCTATAACCGCCGTTTTGCAGGACAACAACATTATGAGCCAAACCACCAGTCCGACCCTAAAAGGCCAGTGTATCGCCGAGTTCCTCGGCACAGGTTTGTTGATCTTTTTTGGCGTAGGCTGCGTTGCCGCACTGAAACTGGCAGGTGCCAGCTTCGGCCAGTGGGAAATCAGTATCATTTGGGGCCTGGGCGTTGCCATGGCCATCTATCTGACTGCTGCCATCTCCGGTGCGCACCTTAACCCGGCCGTCACTATCGCGCTGTGGTTGTTCGCCTGCTTTGACGGACGCAAAGTACTCCCTTACATTGTCGCGCAGATCGCCGGAGCCTTCTGCGCAGCAGCCCTGGTCTACGGGTTGTATTACAACCTGTTCTTCGATTTCGAAGCGGCCAACCATATGGTCCGCGGCAGCGACGAGAGCCTTGCTCTGGCCGGTATCTTCTCCACTTATCCTAACGCGCATATCTCCGTCGGCCAGGCCTTCCTGGTGGAAACGGTGATTACCGCGATTCTGATGTGCCTGATTCTGGCGCTGACCGACGACGGTAATGGTATTCCACGTGGCCCGCTGGCGCCGCTGTTGATCGGTATTCTGATTGCCGTTATCGGCGCCTCCATGGGACCATTGACCGGCTTTGCTTTGAACCCGGCGCGTGATTTCGGCCCGAAACTGTTCGCTTATCTGGCAGGCTGGGGCAAAGTGGCCTTCACCGGTGCACGTGATATTCCGTACTTCCTGGTGCCAATCTTTGGCCCCATCCTCGGTGCCGGTCTGGGTGCCTTCGGCTACCGCGCTCTGATTGGTCGCCATCTGCCGTGCGATGTTTGCGTAGAGGAAGAAGAACCCGCTACCAAGGCCCAGCAGCGCAAAGCGTGATTGACACAGTTTTAAAACGGTTAACAACAGCAGGATTAAGATCATGACAGTAGAAAAAAAATACATTGTCGCTCTCGACCAGGGAACCACCAGTTCACGTGCCGTAGTGCTCGATCACGATGCCAATATTGTTGCGGTATCTCAGCGCGAGTTCACGCAGATTTACCCGAAAGCCGGCTGGGTTGAACACGATCCGATGGAGATCTGGTCGTCACAAAGCTCCACGCTGGTGGAAGTGCTGGCAAAAGCCGACATCAATTCCGATCAGATTGCCGGCATCGGCATCACCAACCAGCGTGAAACCACCATCGTCTGGGAAAAAGAGACCGGCAAGCCGATTTACAACGCCATCGTCTGGCAATGTCGCCGCACCGCCGACATCTGCGAAAAGCTCAAGCGCGATGGCCTGGAAGAGTACATTCGTCACAACACCGGCCTGGTGGTTGACCCGTACTTCTCCGGCACCAAGGTGAAGTGGATCCTCGATAACGTTGAAGGTGCCCGTGAACGCGCCAAGCGCGGCGAACTGCTGTTCGGTACCGTCGACACCTGGCTGGTGTGGAAAATGACCCAGGGACGGGTGCATGTGACCGATTACACCAACGCCTCGCGCACCATGATGTTTAACATCCATGAGCTGGACTGGGACGATCGCATGCTGGAAGCGTTGGATATTCCACGCGTCATGCTGCCGAAAGTCCGCCCGTCCTCTGAGGTGTACGGCCAGACCAATATCGGCGGTAAAGGCGGCACGCGTATTCCTATCGCCGGTATCGCCGGTGACCAGCAGGCGGCGCTGTACGGCCAACTGTGCGTTCAACCGGGTATGGCGAAGAACACCTATGGCACCGGCTGCTTCCTGCTGATGAACACCGGCAAAGAAGCGGTACGTTCCAACCACGGCCTGCTGACCACCATCGCCTGCGGCCCGCGCGGTGAAGTGAACTATGCGCTGGAAGGCGCGGTATTTATCGGCGGTGCCTCCATCCAGTGGCTACGCGATGAGTTGAAACTGATCAGCGATGCGGCCGACTCCGAATACTTCGCCACCAAGGTGAAAGACAGCAACGGCGTCTACGTAGTACCGGCCTTCACCGGCCTGGGTGCCCCTTACTGGGACCCATATGCCCGTGGCGCTATCTTCGGCCTGACTCGTGGTGCGAACAGCAACCACATCATCCGAGCCACGCTGGAGTCCATCGCCTACCAGACGCGCGACGTGCTCGACGCCATGCAGGCCGACTCCAACACCCGCCTGCAGTCGCTGCGTGTGGACGGTGGCGCAGTTGCCAACAACTTCCTGATGCAGTTCCAGTCCGACATTCTCGGTACCCGTGTGGAGCGTCCTGAAGTGCGCGAATCGACGGCTCTGGGTGCAGCCTTCCTGGCGGGCCTGGCCATTGGCTACTGGAACGATCTGGATGAGGTGAAGAGCAAAGCCGTTATCGAGCGTGAGTTCCGCCCAAGCATTGAAACCACCGAGCGTAACTTCCGCTACAGCGGATGGAAAAAAGCGGTAGCCCGCGCCCAGGCATGGGAAGATCACGACTAACCCCCTTTTGCTTTGTTGACCGAATCACGCGCTGCCTCCGGGTGGCGCGTTTTTTTTGCCCCGCCCGCTGCCGCCCTGCTGTGATAAACTTTGCCGATATTTTCTTCCTTTCTCACAACGGGTTTTGCCATGAAACGTGAATTAGCCATCGAATTTTCCCGCGTTACCGAAGCCGCCGCGCTGGCGGGCTACAAATGGCTGGGACGCGGCGACAAGAATGCCGCCGACGGCGCTGCGGTCAACGCAATGCGCATTATGCTCAATAAAGTGGATATCGATGGCCGCATCGTGATCGGCGAAGGCGAAATTGATGAAGCGCCCATGCTGTATATCGGCGAGCACGTCGGCAGCGGCCAGGGCGATGCGGTAGATATCGCCGTCGACCCCATCGAAGGCACCCGCATGACCGCCATGGGCCAACCCAACGCACTGGCCGTGCTGGCGGTGGGCGATCGCGGCACTTTCCTGCACGCGCCGGACATGTATATGGAAAAGCTGGTGGTGGGCCCGGCGGCGCGCGGCGCTATCGATCTCAACCTGCCGCTGGCAGAAAACCTGAACCAGGTCGCAGCCCGACTGAACAAGCCGCTGGCGCAGCTGACGGTGGTCATTCTGGCCAAGCCACGCCACGACGGCGTTATCGCGCAGATGCAACAGCTCGGGGTGCGGGTCTTCGCTATCCCCGATGGCGACGTGGCGGCCTCCATCCTGACCTGCTTGCCGGAAAGCGAAGTCGATGTGATGTACGGTATCGGCGGCGCACCTGAAGGGGTGATTTCCGCTGCGGTGATCCGCGCGCTGGATGGAGATATGCAGGCGCGACTGCTGCCGCGTCATCAGGTGAAAGGCGACAGCGCCGAGAACCGCCGCATCGGCGAAGAAGAACTGGTGCGTTGCAAAGAGATGGGGATTGAGGCCGGCAAGGTGTTGGTATTGGACCAAATGGCGCGCAACGACAACGTCATTTTCTCCGCCACCGGCATCACCAAGGGTGATCTGCTGGAAGGCATTAGCCGCCAGGGCAATATGGCCACCACGGAAACCTTGCTGATCCGCGGCAAGTCCCGCACTATCCGCCGCATTCGCTCAACCCATTATCTGGACCGTAAAGATCCGGCGCTGCACGAGTTCCTGCTGTAATTAAACAGGGCGCCATTGGCGCCCTGTGGGTTTATGCGGTATGTCCCTGATGCTGGAGACGATTTGACAACGGCCACCAGCACAGCAAAATCAGCAGCGCCATCGCAAACATCAGCAGGCCGAGGCTGAACTGCCCGGTTTGCGGCAGCATGGCGGAGAGCCAGGTCGCCAGGCCCGATCCCATATTCTGCATACCGCCCACCAATGCGCCCGCCGCGCCCGCCAGATAGGGGAAAGGCTCCATCGCGCCGGTGGTAGCCAATGGGAACAACATCCCTGCGCCGAAAAAGAACAGCGCCGCCGGCACGATCAACGTCCAGATGTTCATCACGCCGAACCAACCCGGGATCCACATCATAAGGCCTGCCAGCAAACAGCTGATAACCGAATGCCACATCAGGCTGTGGAAGGTTTTGCCGTCACGGCCGGCGTACCAGGCGCCAAAGAACGCCGCAGGGATCGGCAGGATAAACAGGATACTGACGGTCAGCCCGCTCAGGCCCAACACGCCCCCCATCAGCACGCCACAGCTGGCTTCAAATACCGCGATCCCCGCCAGCGCACCGATCAGCATCACCAGATAGCAGCTGAAAGTGCCGTCGGCCAGCAGCTTGCCGAAACTCGCCAACATGCGCCGTTTTTCTGTCTGCTGAGGCCGGGTTTCCGGCAGCCAACGGAACATGGCGAAGGCGACGCCGGCGCAAAGCGCCAACAGGAAAGCGTAGCAAGCGCGCCAGCCGAATATCATCGCCAATGCCCCGCCGATGATCGGTGCCAGCAGCGGGCTCACCAGAATGCCCATATTGAGCAGGCTGTTGGCATAGCGCAGCGAGGTCCCGGCATACAGATCACGCGGCATGGTACGCGCCATCACCCCCGCCACGCCGGTGCCCATCCCCTGAATGGCGCTGGCGACAACCAGCATCGTCAGGCTATTGGACAAGAACGCGCCCAGGGCGCCAATCAGGAAAATCATCATCCCGGCGAGGATCACCGGGCGGCGGCCAATGCGATCCGACAACGGGCCGTAAATCAGCTGTGAAAAGCCATAGGTCATCAGATACGCCGCCATCACGCGCTGCACCGCACCGGTGCGCACCGACAGATCTCGGGCAATGTCAGCAATGACAGGAACATAAATGGTTTGCGCCATCTGACCGACGGCCACCAACAGGGTGAGCATCACCAGCAGGTGAAAATTGTCTATTTTTCTCATTGTCTTCGTTAGCGTATTAACTCGTCACAGCGTCCCGGCATGACTCCGGATTGAGTCAGAACGGCGAGCAGCCCTCTATGGCGGCATAAGCTAACAAATCTGATTTTTTTAGCGAGTTTCAGACAGATATTGATCCCGGTCACACTGGCAGCAAAGGCAACCAACCTCGTAAATTAAACTGTACGTCTAACGCTTAAGGGGTAAAAATGGCGAGATCGCCGTAATTTGGCTTTAGCATTTAATCGATAATTATTTTCATCATCTTGAAATAAAATAACACCATAGGGATTTGGTTCATGAAAACACCAGAGCTGATTTTATTGCAGTTGAAAACCTTGGGGCCGCATTCCGCCAAAATGCTGGCTGAGCGTCTGGACATCACCCCAATGGGTATTCGTCAGCATCTGCAATCCCTGGAAAGACGTGAGCTGGTTTGTTACGAAGAGGCGCGTACCAAAGTAGGCCGCCCAACGCGTTACTGGTCGCTGACCCATCAAGGCCACGCTGAGTTCGCCGATTGCCACGATACGCTTGCCACGGCGTTACTGGAGTCTGCCCATCAGTTGTTTGGCGCCGAAGGTGTGGAACAGCTGATTAGCGAACGGGAAGAAAAGCTTTATCAGCGCTATGCCAAAGAGCTGTCGGAAGAACGCAGCCATCAGGGCAGACTCGCCCGGTTGGTGCGCCTGCGGCAGCACGATGGCTACATGGCCGAACTGTTCGAACATCCGCAGGGCATGCTGCTGGTGGAAAACCACTGCCCGATCGGCGTGGCGGCCACCGTCTGCAGCAACCTGTGCAACTCGGAACTGCGGCTGTTTCACCGCCTGTTTGGCCACGGCTACCGAATAGAACGCGCTGCGCATGCCATTTCCGGCTCACGACATTGCGCTTATTTGATTCGACCATTGGAGCTTTAGAGTATGGCTGACTGGGTTAATGGCAAGGTTACGCAGGTAGAGCAATGGACCGACGGGCTGTTCAGCATTACCGTCCATGCCCCTATTGATACCTTTACCGCCGGGCAATTTGCCAAACTGGCGCTGGAAGTTGACGGTGAGCGCGTGCAGCGCGCCTATTCCTACGTCAACGCGCCCAGCGATCCGAATCTGGAGTTTTACCTGGTCACCGTGCCGGAAGGCAAACTGAGCCCGCGGCTCAATCAATTGCGGCCGGGATCGGAAGTGATGGTGACCAAAGAGGCCGCCGGTTTCTTCGTGCTGGAAGAAGTGCCGGAATGCGACACCTTGTGGATGTTGGCGACCGGCACCGCTATCGGCCCTTACCTGTCCATCCTGCAGGAAGGCAAAGATCTGGAACGCTTCAAAAATTTGGTGCTGGTGCATGCCACCCGCTTTGCGCGCGATCTCAGCTACCTGCCGCTGATGCAGCAATTGCAGCAGCGCTACAACGGTAAGCTGCGCATTCAGACTGTCGTCAGCCGCGAAGACGCCGCAGGTTCACTGACCGGACGCGTGCCGGCGCTGATCGAAGACGGCCGGCTGGAAGCGGCGGTGGGGCTGCCCCTTGATGCCGAAACCTGCCACGTCATGCTGTGCGGTAACCCGCAGATGGTGCGAGATACCCAGCAGACGCTGAAGGATCAGCGGCAGATGCGCAAACACCTGCGCCGCAAGCCGGGCCATATGACCAGCGAGCATTACTGGTAACCGCAGGCTTATTTACTGCGGAACCTGACCGGCTCGGCTTCCGGGCCGAAACGGTTGTTCCCTGGGGTGCCGACAAAGGCGCCCAGATCAATCATCATCATCACGAGAATCAGCGTCGGGATAAAACGCCCGACGCCCCACTGCCAGATTGGCGCCAGCATCTGCCAATTGCCCGCCGCCAGCATCCACGCCAGAATCAACAGCAGCGCCCACCAGCCGGCCTTGTTGCGATCGTGCAGGCGCTTGATCAGCACCGCCGTGGTTGGCCACAGCAACGCAACGATAAAGAACGCTATCGACTGGATAGCCACCAGTTGGTAATTCGCCAGCGTAAAGGCGACGGCCATCAAGACCAGCCAGGCACCCATCCAAATCCAGAAGTCACGCCGCCCGATACGGCCCTTAAAAGAAAAACACCACTGCTGTAACGTCATCGATTCCTGTGCTCTTAGCCTGCCCATATTCTGTCGCGCAGTGTAACATAGGCGCCGCCGGGCAGAGATTTACGCCCTGCATTACGCGGAGTAACGCACAGCTTTCCTGTCAGCGAGCGATAATGGCGCGGGATCTTTGACAATCCCCCTCGGTTATCGCTTTAATCGGAGCCATCTTTGTTCTTGATGCCGTGTATGCCATGCTGAGAAAATCCATCGCCATCGCCTGCCTGTTGCTGGGTATCAGCAGTGCCTGGGCCGATCCACCGGATGCCGCCGCCAGTACGTCGCCCGCCGCACCTTACCTGCTGGCCGGTGCGCCGACGTTTGATCTGACGGTGGTAATATTCCGCGAAAAATACAACCGCGATAATCCAACGCTGCCGATCGGCGAATTTCGCGCCATTGCAACCGCAGAAGACGACTCGCCCCTGCTGACCCGTGCCGCCAGCAAGCTGAATGAAAACCTCTATGCCTCCACCGCGCTGGAAAAAGGCACCGGTAAAATCAAAACGCTGCAGATCACTCACCTGCCGCTGCAACAAAGCAGCGAAGAAAAGGCCGCCCGCAGCATTGCCGTCAGCTACATGGCCGCGCTGATGCGCCAATTTGAACCGGCGTTGACGGTGGAGCAAAGCCTGGCGAAAGTGGCCAGCCTGTTGGAAAAGGGCAAAGGCTCACGCTTCTACCAACAGCAGGTCGGCGCGATCCGCTACGTGGTATCGGACAACGGCGATAAAGGGATAACTTTCGCTGTTGAACCGGTTAAGCTGACGCTATCCGAGCCTTAACAGCACGGTATTTAATGACGAAAAGCAAAGCCTTCGCGCTTAATCATCTCTATACTGTTGGGCAGGTAAACTGCCGGTCCGGCAGTGGTTATTTCGACTCTCGCGTTCCCTTGTTGGAGGAAAAAACATGCGTCATCCATTAGTTATGGGTAACTGGAAGCTTAACGGCAGCACTCACATGGTTAACGAACTCATTGCCGCTCTGCGCAATGAACTGAGCAGCGTTGACGGTTGTGGCGTGGCTATCGCACCGCCGGTGATGTACCTGGATCAGGCCAAGCACGCTCTGGCCGGCAGCCGCATTGCTCTGGGCGCTCAAAATGTAGACGTGAACCTGTCCGGTGCATTCACCGGCGAAGTTTCCGCTGACATGCTGAAAGATGTAGGCGCGCAATACATCATCATCGGCCACTCCGAACGTCGCACTTACCACAAAGAAACCGACGCTGCGATCGCCGAAAAATTTGCCGTGCTGAAAGCGGCTGGTCTGATCCCGGTGCTGTGCATCGGTGAAACCGATGCAGAAAACGAAGCGGGTAAAACCGAAGAAGTTTGCGCACGCCAGATCGACGCCGTGCTGAAAACCCAGGGCGCGGAAGCGTTCAAAGGTACCGTTATCGCTTATGAGCCAGTTTGGGCCATCGGTACCGGCAAATCAGCTACTCCTGCGCAGGCACAGGCAGTACACAAATTTATCCGCGATCACATCGCCAAGCAGGACGCAGCCGTAGCTGCAGAAGTGATTATCCAGTACGGCGGCTCTGTGAACGATAAGAATGCTGCCGAGCTGTTCACCCAGCCGGACATCGACGGCGCGCTGGTTGGCGGCGCATCACTGAAAGCTGACGCTTTCGCCGTGATCGTCAAAGCCGCTGCAGCCGCTAAAAAAGCCTGATTTCATTCGGCTCATAAATAAAAAACCCCGGCATGCCGGGGTTTTTTATTGCCGTCACAAAAACATCAGCGCTTGCTGATCTCGTCGAACACGCCGCCGGTAGCAAAGTGCACCTTCTGCGCTTCGGTCCAGCCGCCGAAGGTATCATCCACGGTGAACAGCTTCAGTTTCGGGAACTGGTCGGCAAACTTGGCCGCCACTGCCGCATCACGCGGGCGATAGTAGTTTTTCGCCGCGATAGTCTGTCCTTCCGGCGTATACAGATACTTCAGGTAAGCCGTAGCCACATCGCGAGTGCCGCGCTTATCGACCACTTTATCTACCACTGAGACAGTCGGCTCAGCCAGAATCGATTCGCTCGGGGTAATAATTTCAAACTTGTCTTTGCCCAGCTCTTTTTCCGCCAACAACGCTTCGTTTTCCCAGGCAATCAGCACGTCGCCGATACCGCGTTCAACGAAGGTATTGGTTGAGCCACGCGCACCGGAATCCAGCACTTCAACGTTTTTATACAGGTTCTTCACGAACTCCTGCGCCTTGGCTTTATCGTTATTGTTGTGGTGCAGCGCGTAACCCCAGGCAGCCAGATAGTTCCAGCGAGCACCACCGGAGGTTTTCGGATTCGGTGTAATCACCGACACACCCGGTTTAATCAAATCGGCCCAGTCGTGAATTTGTTTTGGGTTGCCTTTGCGCACCAGGAACACAATGGTCGAGGTATAAGGCGCGGAGTTGTCCGGCAGACGTTTGATCCAGTCTTTGTCGATGCGCCCACGTTCGGCGATAGCATCCACATCATAGGCCAGCGCCAGTGTTACCACGTCGGCCTCAATACCGTTAATCACCGAGGTGGCCTGCTTGCCGGAACCGCCATGCGACTGACGCACAGTCACTTTATCGCCGGTTTGCTGCTGCCAGTACTTACCGAATGCGGTGTTATATTCCTGATAGAACTCACGCGTCGGGTCGTACGAAACGTTCAGCAGTTGGATATCTTTCGCCATGGCACCGGACGCCAGCAGCATTATTGTCAGACCTACACCCCATTTACGCATCGACTCGTTCTCCCAGGAAAATAATCGCAACCTCAATCGGTTGATTTAGCATCAGAGCCTGCCAGAAACTCTCTCACCAATTAAAGAATTAAAAATTTTGGGCTAGACGATTATGGAATATAAACGCGCCGGACAAAAAAAAGCCCCCGCATGCGGAGGCTGTGACTGCTGGGCTGGGCGGGGATCAGTACAGTTTTTTCGCCGTATCCAACCAGTCGCCCTTAAACGGACGCTTCATATTTTCGATCGCATCGATGATGTCGTGGTGCACCATCTTCTCGTTCTGGATACCGACGCAACGGCCACCGTAGCCCTGCAACAGCAGTTCGATGGCGTAAGCGCCCATGCGGGAAGCCAGAATACGATCGTAAGCCACCGGCGAACCGCCGCGCTGAATATGCCCCAGCACGGTAGCACGGGTTTCGCGCTTGGTTTCTTGTTCGATATGGCGCGCCAGTTCATCGATATCGCAGATGTGCTCGGTGATCGCCACGATCGCGTGTTTTTTGCCTTTGGCGATGCCGGCCTTGATTTCACAGACCAGGTCTTCGCGGTTGAATTCGGTTTCAGGCAACACGATGAATTCACAGCCACCGGCGATGGCCGCAGCCAGCGTCAGATCGCCGCAATAACGTCCCATCACTTCAACGATGGAAATACGCTGATGCGAAGATGAGGTGTCGCGCAGACGGTCAATCGCTTCAACCACGGTTTCAAGCGCGGTGAAGAAACCGATGGTGTAGTCGGTACCGGCCACGTCGTTATCAATGGTGCCCGGCAGGCCGATACAAGGGAAACCCTCTTCCGTCAGGCGCTTGGCCCCCATATAGGAACCGTCGCCGCCGATCACCACCAGCGCATCGATACCGCGGTTTTTCAGGTTTTCAATCGCCTTGGCACGTACGCTGTCGTCTCTGAACTCAGGGAAACGCGCTGAACCAAGGAAAGTACCACCGCGGTTGATCATATCGGACACGCTATAGCGGTCCAACCGTTCCATGCGATCTTCGTACAAACCAAGGTAGCCATCGTAAATACCAAAAACTTCCAGACCTTCCGAAAGCGCGGCACGCACAACGCCACGGATCGCAGCATTCATACCCGGCGAATCACCGCCACTCGTCAGTACACCGATTTTCTTGATCATGACTACCTCTGAACTGTAGATGCAATTTCTTAAGAATTCTGTATTCGCCGATTGCCTTGGAACCTCTCCGGCTGCAGAAAACCAGCGTTACGGCTTTATTGCTGGATATTATAACAAAAACACCCAGCTGAATTGATTCAAGTCACGCAATATTACGGTAAAAAATCGACATGGCACGCTGAGCTAACTCGTTATTCGCCTGCCGTACTTATCCTGACCGCCCTGCATGAATTATAGCTCCCAATGCCCCTGCCGGCCCGATGGCACCACGGAACAAGGGTCCTGGTGGATGAGGACATCCGCCCCCGGAAAACGATGCAACAGCGCCTGCTCCACCTGCTCGGCCAGAATATGCGCCTGCATCAGCGGCAACGCATCATCCATTTCCAGATGCAACTGGATAAAACGCGTCGGGCCGGACTGCCGTGTGCGCAGATCGTGCGCGCCTTTCACCCCCGGCCAGGAAGAGATTACGTCGATAATCGCCTGGCGCTCGTCATCCGGTAATGCCCTGTCCAACAGCGATTGTACCGCTTCATAGCCCATCCGCAGCGCGCTATAGAGAATGTAGACACCAATTCCCAATGCAAACAGCGCATCTGCCCGCTGAAAACCGTACCAGCTTAGCCCAAGCGCAATAAGAATAGCACCATTCATCATGACATCTGACTGATAATGAAGCATATCTGCTCGTACGGCCTGACTGCGAGTTTTTCTTACCACCCAACGCTGATAGGTGACCAGGATCAGGGTGCTGACTAGCGCAACGATTGTCACGGCAATACCGATGCCGGGATCACGCAAGGTGTCCGGCGAATACAGATGCTGAAAACCGGTCAGAAACAGAAAAAGCGCCGAGCCGGAAATAAACATGCTTTGCGCCAGCGCCGCCAGCGACTCCGCCTTACCATGCCCGAAGGTATGTTCCTCATCGGCCGGTTGCAACGAGTAGCGCACCACCAGCAGGTTAGTCAGCGACGCGGCAACATCCACCAGGGAATCCACCAGCGCAGCCAGCAGGCTCACCGAACCGGTGCGATACCAGGCGACAATTTTTATCAGTAACAGCGTGGAGGCCAACACGGTGGCAGCTAACGCGGCGGACTTCACCAGACGCGCATATTGCGGTTCCATAACCCACCTTGGGTAAAACATGAGAGGGTCAGTATAACGGAATGACGGGCAAAAAAAGCCCCGCCATCATGGCGGGGAAGACAGGGATGGTGTCTATGGCAAGGAAAAACAGGGGACTACTCAGTCATACTCAACTTCTGGGCAGAAGTTTGCTGCAAACCAGAAATTTGTTGCTCCATCTGCTGCATTCGCTGCTGATGTTTCTGGTCTAAAACGCTTTTTTGCTGTGGCGTCAGCAGGTTATACATTTGATTACGCACCCGGGCCATTTCGACCTGGCGCTTAACCTGTTGCTGGGCCATTGTTTCCGCCTGAGCATACACGGCGGCTTCATCAAATTTGTCTGCGGTCACCAGTTTATGCATGGCTTCCATTTCAGCTACATTGACACCAGGCAGATCGTGGCGAGCCTGGCGCATTAAATCGCGCATTTGCTGACGCTGCTGCTCAGTCAGGCTGACACCGTCAAACATGTGGTGCTGGCCAGGGACTCTGGTTATCGCATCATTTCCGGGAGTCGGTGCAGTTTCCGAAGTAGTGTCAGCAGCAAACGCAGCGGTAGAACCTATTGCCAGCATTGATGCCATAACTAATGCGGTTACCTTACGCATTCTAACTCCTCGTTCTTTCTCACTTTGCGAATCAACGAGGAGCAGTGTACTGCTGCACCTGCAAACATGCGTCAGTGCATGTAAAACTACGTAAAGTCATGGAATGCCAACAGTTGATGACGTATTTTGCGTCAGGAGGTAAAACATAATGAATAAAATTCTGTTAGTTGACGACGACCGCGAGCTGACCTCGCTGTTAAAAGAACTGCTTGAAATGGAAGGTTTTACTATCGTCGTTGCTTACGATGGCGAACAGGCGTTGTCGCTGCTCGACAGCTCCATCGATCTGCTGCTGCTCGATATCATGATGCCGAAGAAAAACGGTATCGATACCTTGAAAGAATTGCGTCAGCATCACCAGACGCCGGTTATTATGTTGACCGCCCGCGGCAGCGAACTGGATCGCGTGCTGGGCCTGGAACTGGGTGCCGATGACTACCTGCCGAAACCCTTTAACGATCGTGAACTGGTGGCGCGTATCCGCGCCATCCTGCGCCGTTCCAACTGGAGCGAACAGCAGCAAAATGTCGATACCGGCGCACCGACGCTGGACGTTGACGGCCTGCAGCTCAATCCGGGCCGCCAGGAGGCCAGCTTTGACGGCCAAACGCTGGATCTCACCGGCACCGAATTTACCCTGTTGTACCTGCTGGCGCAGCACCTTGGCCAGGTCGTGTCGCGTGAGCTGCTGAGCCAGGAAGTGCTGGGCAAGCGCCTGACGCCATTCGATCGCGCCATCGACATGCATATCTCCAACCTGCGACGTAAGCTGCCGAACCGCAAAGACGGCCATCCGTGGTTCAAGACCCTGCGCGGCCGGGGTTATTTAATGGTATCTGCAACATGATCAACAGTTTGACGGCACGTATCTTCGCCATTTTTTGGTTCACATTGGCCCTGGTGCTGATGCTGGTGTTGATGGTGCCCAAGCTCGACTCCCGCCAAATGACCTCCCTGCTGGACAGCGAGCAGCGGCAGGGGTTAATGCTGGAACAACACGTCGAGGCCGAGTTGCAAAACGATCCGGCCAACGACCTGATGTGGTGGCGGCGCTTATTTCGCGCCATTGAAAAATGGGCCCCGCCAGGGCAGCGCCTGCTTCTGGTCACCAGCGAAGGCCGCGTGATTGGTAACATGCAGCGCAACGAAATGCAGCTGGTGCGTAACTTTATCGGCCAGTCTGATAACTCTGATCATCCGAAGAAGAAAAAATACGGTCGCGTCGAACTGGTCGGCCCGTTCTCCGTGCGCGATGGCGAGGACAACTACCAGTTATATCTCATTCGTCCCGCCAACAGCCCACAATCCGATTTTATCAACCTGATGTTCGACCGGCCGCTGCTGCTGCTGATCGTCACCATGCTGATCAGCGCCCCCTTACTGTTGTGGCTGGCCTGGAGCCTGGCAAAACCGGCGCGTAAGTTGAAAAACGCCGCCGATGACGTCGCCCGCGGCAACCTGAAACAACATCCGGAGCTGGAATCTGGGCCGCAAGAATTTCTGGCCACCGGTGCCAGCTTCAACCAGATGGTGAGTGCGCTGGAGCGCATGATGACCGCCCAGCAGCGGCTAATCTCCGACATCTCGCATGAACTGCGCACACCGCTCACCCGCCTGCAGTTGGCTACCGCGCTAATGCGCCGTCGTCACGGCGAAGGCCATGAACTGGCGCGCATCGAAACCGAGGCGCAACGTCTGGACTCGATGATCAACGATCTGCTGGTGCTGTCGCGCGGGCAGCAAAAAAGCGAGTTGGCACGTGAGCGGCTGCTGGCCAACGAACTCTGGGCCGACGTGCTGGATGACGCCGGATTCGAAGCCGAGCAAATGGGCAAACACCTGGAAGTCAGCGCCCCTCCAGGCCCTTGGGCGCTATTCGGCAACGCCAGCGCATTAGACAGCGCGCTGGAAAACATCGTGCGTAACGCCCTGCGCTATTCAAACACGCGTATTGCCGTAGCGTTTAGCGCCGACAGTCAGGGCATCACTATTGTGGTCGACGACGACGGTCCTGGTGTCAGCGAGGAAGATCGCGAGCAGATTTTCCGGCCGTTCTACCGTACCGACGAAGCACGCGATCGCGCATCGGGCGGCACCGGTCTGGGCCTGGCGATCGTTGAGGCGGCGGTCAATCAACACCGCGGCTGGGTGAAGGCGGAAGACAGCCCGCTCGGCGGCCTGCGGCTGGTGCTGTGGCTACCTCTGCACCAGCGTTGATCGCCTAAGACAGATCGGCAAGATTTTGTTATTCTGCGCCCCTCTTCATGAGGGGCCTTTTACATGCTGAACATCGTTTTATTTGAACCTGAAATTCCACCCAATACCGGCAATATTATCCGTCTGTGCGCCAATACCGGCTTCCAGTTACACCTGATAGAACCGATGGGTTTTCCGTGGGATGACAAACGGCTGCGCCGCGCCGGGCTGGATTATCATGAATTCGCCAATATCCGGCGTCACGCCGATTACGCCGCCTTTATCGCCAGCGAAAACCCGCAGCGGCTGTTTGCCCTGACCACCAAAGGTACCCCAGCACACAGCGCGGTCAGCTATCAGGCCGGCGACTACCTGCTGTTTGGGCCGGAAACGCGCGGCTTGCCCGCCGAGATCCTCGAGGCCTTGCCTGCACAACAGAAAATCCGCATACCCATGCAGGCGCAAAGCCGCAGCATGAACCTGTCGAACGCCGTCGCGGTGGTGGTGTACGAAGCCTGGCGGCAGTTGGACTATGCCGGTGCACTGATTAAGCCTTAAGCGGTGACAACCCGCCCTGCGGGGAGGATAATCTGAACAGATCACCTCTCCGGGGACATCGCATGGCTTTCACCGAGAGTATTATCGCCCACTTCCGCAGGCTCGAGAACGCGCTGAATCAGGCGCTGTCGCGTTTACAGGACACGACGGACACTGAGGCTCTGCACGACGTACGCATCAACCTAAGGCGTATCAGGAGCTTGCTGAGGCCATTGCGCGGCACACCCGGCGTCGCACAACTCGACAACGCCGCCGCCAGCCTGGGAAAACTCACCACGCCGATACGCGATTTGGAAGTGCTGATCGCCGAGCTGGCGCGACATCCGCTAGAGTGGCAGACCAACGTCCGCAAAACCGAATTGCAAAGCCGCAACCTCACCCTTGCGTCACATCCCTTGCTGTTCCGCTTCCCCAACTTGCTGCATGACTGGCCAAAAAGCTTCCATAAATCCAAATGCCGACACACAAAACGCCGCGTTGCCCATCGCCTGTCCCGGCAGGTGAAACAGCTGCGTCTGGCGCTGGCCGACGGGCACTACGATCGCCACCGGCTGCGCCTGCTGATCAAGCGGGTACGCTATGTTACCGATGCCTACCCACAGTTCTCGCTTATCACACCGGAAGCCGCCGCCAGCCTGAAAGTGGCGCAAAACGCACTGGGCGACTGGCACGATCGTTTTGTCTGGTGCCGACAAGCCGAAAATCAGCAAGATCTCTGGCCGCTGCTGCCAGAATGGCAAAAAGCTCAGGAAACGACGCTGGAGAGGGCTGAAGCTGCATTGCTTGCGCTTTCACGTGCGCTCAACCTCTAAAACCCGCGACGCATCACGATCCTGACAAAGTATGTAAAGACAGTGCACGTCTGGCCCCAAAACATTCGCTGCAATAGAGGATAATGAGCTATGTTTTGTAAGGGTAATAGACATTCATCATAGGAAATCGTATGAAAAAAAAACGCTTGAGCGTTGCCATGGCGGTGCTGGCAACAGGCCTGTTGTTGGCGGGCTGTTCGTCTAAAGTAGCAAATAAGCAGCAGTATTCAGGTTTTCTGAGCGATTACAGCAAGCTGCAGGAAACCGAATCGGCCACCGGCCATAAAACGCTGCGTTGGATCGATCCTACCTTTAAAGAATCCAATTACCGGGGCGTCTATTTTTCTCCTGTGACCTATTACCCGGCGGCCAAACCGACGGCACGCGTCAACCAGGATACGCTGAACAAAATCAAAGACTACGCCAATCAGCGAATCAACGCCGCACTGAGCGAGCGAATGACCGTGCTGCAAAGCCCGTCAGGATCGCGCGTGCTGCTCGCCAAAGTGGCGATCACCGCCGTGTCGGCTGAAAATGAAGATCTGAAGTTCTATGAAGTCACCCCGGTTACCGCAGTGATCGCCAGCACCATGGCCGCCAGCGGGCACCGCACGCAAAACACCACGCTGTTCCTCGAAGCGCAACTGATCGATCAGGATACCGGCAAAACGGTGATGGAAGTGGTGCGTAAGGGCTATGGCAAGACCGTCAGCAATGACTCCGCGCCGGTGACGGCGAACGAGGTCAAAGCGGCTATCGATAGCATGGTTACCGATATCGTGAAATTCCCGAAACAGGGTTAATTCTCTGCCGGAAAACATCGGGGGAGCCAAAAGCTCCCCCGATGTTATGCATCAGCAAACCGGTTTAAATGCCGTCGCCGAACTCAAAACCCTGATTAGTGCCGTTGAAGTACTGATCCATGTCCATCGAAGGCGTATCGCTTTCCGGCCGGCCGACGATGCGCGCCGGCACCCCGGCGGCGGTGGTATGCGGCGGTATCGATTGCAACACTACCGAGCCGGCACCGATTTTTGCGCCTTTGCCCACCTCGATATTGCCAAGAATTTTAGCCCCGGCACCAATCATTACGCCTTCTCGGATCTTCGGATGACGATCGCCGCTGGTTTTGCCGGTACCGCCAAGGGTGACCGACTGCAGGATGGACACGTCGTTTTCTACTACTGCGGTTTCACCAATAACGATGCCGGTGGCATGGTCGAGCATAATACCGCAGCCGATGGTAGCCGCTGGGTGGATATCCACGCCAAAGGCAACCGAAATCTGATTCTGCAGGTAAATCGCCAATGCCTGACGCCCCTGCAACCACAGCCAGTGGCCGATACGGTAAGCCTGCAGCGCATGGAAACCTTTCAGATACAGCAGCGGCGTCGAGTATTTATCTACCGCCGGGTCGCGCAGGCGCACCGCCAGGATATCGCGCGCAGCCGAGACGATCATCTGCTTATCGGCAAGGTAGGCGTCTTGCACCACTTCACGTACCGCGATAGCCGGCATAATCGGGTTTGCCAGCTTGTTTGCCAGAATATAGCTGAGCGCACTGCCCAGGTTTTCATGCTTGAGCAATGTCGCATGGAAAAAGCTAGCCAGCATCGGTTCACACTCAGCCAGCTCTCTCGCTTCTGATTTGATGCTCTTCCAGACCTGCTCTAACTCTTCTGACGACATCAGGTTCCTCTCCACCTTGCAAAACAGGCTGCCTCACCGCATCACGGTCAGGCAGCCCAAATCAATTGCCGGGGTCAGCTTGCTGCCCCGCCTATCGGTTTTATACTTGTCACCCTTCAAGCCGCAGCACCGTTGGCTGCAACCTGAAATCCCCAGGGTATGGGGATTAGACGCTGTGCTTTTCGTCTTTTCTGGTGCGCCCTAACAGGCTCAACGCGGCTTCCCGGGCATTTTTATGGCAGTACAGCACCTGGTAAATCTGTTCGGTAATCGGCATTTCCACACCGTGTCGCTGCGCCAGCGCCAACACCTCTTTGGTATTGCGATAGCCTTCAACCACCTGACCGATACTGTCTTGCGCTTCTTGCACGCCTTTTCCCTGCCCCAGCATAATACCGAAACGGCGGTTGCGCGATTGATTATCGGTGCAGGTCAGCACCAGATCACCCAAACCGGCCATGCCCATGAAGGTCGAGGGATCGGCACCCAACGCCGAGCCGAGGCGGCTCATTTCCGCCAGACCACGGGTAATCAATGCAGTACGCGCATTGGCGCCAAAGCCGATACCGTCTGACATCCCGGCGCCGATGGCGATCACGTTCTTCACCGCCCCCCCCAACTGCACGCCGATAAAATCGGGGTTGCTGTAAACGCGGAAGCTTTTACCGCAATGCAGCAGCTGTTGCAGATCTTCAGCGAACTGAGTATCAGTGGAGGCCAGCGCAATCGCGGTCGGCAGCCCGGCGGCCAGCTCTTTGGCAAAGGTTGGCCCTGAGACCACCGCCAGCGGGATATCATCGCCCAGCGCTTCGCGCGCTACGTCCTGCAGCAGCCGGCCGGTCTCCGCTTCCAACCCTTTGGTCGCCCACACGATGCGGGCATCCGGGCGCAGATGCGGCTTTAGCTGGCGCAATACGTCACCGAACACATGGCTTGGCACTACCACCAGCACATCGCGACTGGCAGCCAGCGCACGTGCCAGATCGGCTTCGAGCAGCAGCGTATCGGGGAAGGCAACGTCGGGAAGAAATGCCTGATTGCAGCGGTCACGCTGCAATTTTTGAATTTGCTCTGGGTTATGCCCCCACAGCACCACGGGGTGGCCGTTACGCGCCAGCGTAATGGCTAATGCGGTGCCGTACGAGCCGGCACCGATAACGGTCATTGAAGCATTGACGGTGTTCATCAGGCATCCTGATGTGGTGCGGCACCTTCGCCTTCCGCCTGCTGTTGCAGATAGTTCATGAACAGCGCGTCGAAGTTAACCGGGGCCAGGTTCAGTTGCGGGAATGTGCCGCGAGAAACCAGGCTGGTGATGCACTCACGCGCATACGGGAACAGAATGTTCGGGCAGTATGCACCCAGGCAATGCGCCAGCTGCGTGCCGTCGATGCCTGCAACGGAGAAAATGCCCGCCTGCTGCACTTCACACAGGAACGCAGTTTCTTCGCCCAGAGACGCAGTCACGGTTACGCGCAGTACAACTTCATACACTTCGTCAGCCAACTGGCTGGAAGCGGTATCTAGATCCAGTTTAACTTCTGGCTGCCATTCCTGCTGGAAAACCTGCGGAGCGTTTGGCGCTTCGAAGGAGATATCCTTGGTGTAAATGCGCTGAATCTGGAAAGCCATCTCTGTGCTGTTTTGTTCTGACATGTGTGTAATACCCTTGGTTAAACGTCCTTATTGACACTCAGTAACCGGCAGTGGTCCGCTTATAGCAACGGATCCAGACCACCACGAGCATCGAGTTCATATAAATCATCGCAGCCGCCGATATGCCGGTCGTCGATGAAAATCTGAGGCACGGTGGTGCGCCCACTGCGCGCAATCATCGCTTCGCGTTTTTCATTATCGCCATCAATGGCGATTTCGTTAAACGCCGCGCCCTTACTGTTCAGCAACGCTTTGGCGCGATGGCAGAACGGGCAGGTCGCTTTGGTGTAGATATCAATGTTAGCCATGGATTACCACCTCAAATACATTAAAGAATTACTTACCGCGCACTAACGGCAGGTTTTCCCCGCTCCAGCCGGCAATACCGTCTTTCAGCGTGGCCACGTTTTCGAAACCGGCCTTGCTCAGGTTTTCCGCCGGCTCGCGAGAGGCGGTGCCGTTGGCGCAAACCACGATGATCGGCTGAGCCTTGTGTTTTTCCAGCTCGCCCAGGCTGCCGCTTTTGATTTCGCTCGCCGTCAGGTTGATGGCATTGGCCAGGTGGCCTTTACGGAAATCATCACGGCTGCGGGTATCAACCACAACGGCATCTTCTTTATTAATCAGGCGGGTGGCTTCACCACGAGCGATCTCTTTCACCTTGGAGAAACGGCTTTTGAACGTCATGACGATCACGGCAACCAGCAAGCCAATCCAAGCCAGGCTCAGTATCGGATGCTTGCTAACGAATTGCATAATTTCTTGCAGCATGGGGTGTAACAACTCCCGTCAGTTAAGGGATAAAATAAGTCAAGGCTCCAGAGTATACCTGCCGAGTGCGGCAAATACAGCCAATAAGCAAGCGCTATTGCAGAAACTGCGGAGTACGCTGAGAAATTCCTAACGTCAGAGCATAAAAGCCGGTCTTGTTCGCCGCAACTTTGATCTCTCGGGGCTCTTTTTAATCGTGCGCGTTGTAAAATCAGGCGGTTTTAAGGTGAATAGCCATCATTCCGATCGCGGGCAGATGGCTATTCACAACTTAAAAGTTCATAACGAGGTTAATGCAATGTCGAGTAACAAAAAGCCGATGGTGCTGGTGATCCTGGACGGCTACGGCCATCGGGAGGAGCAACAGGACAATGCCATTCTGAACGCCAAAACGCCGGTGATGGATCGCCTGTGGCAACAGCAGCCGCACACCCTGATCGCCGCTTCCGGCCTGGACGTGGGCTTGCCTGATGGCCAGATGGGCAACTCGGAAGTGGGCCACGTCAACCTGGGCGCCGGACGCATCGTTTATCAGGATTTGACCCGACTGGATAAAGAAATCAAAGACGGCGACTTCTTCGCCAACCCGACGCTGACGGCGGCGGTCGACAAGGCCGTACAGGCGGGCAAAGCGGTGCATATCATGGGCCTGCTGTCGCCGGGCGGCGTGCACAGTCACGAAGACCACATTTTGGCCATGATTGAACTGGCCGCTCAACGCGGCGCGAAAGCCGTGTACCTGCACGCCTTCCTGGACGGCCGTGACACTCCGCCACGCAGCGCAGAAAACTCGCTGCAACGCTTTAGCGACGCCTTTGCCAAACTGGGTGTCGGGCGCATCGCCTCGCTGATTGGCCGCTATTACGCCATGGACCGCGACAACCGCTGGGACCGTGTTCAACTGGCTTATGATCTGATGACTGAGGCTCAGGGCGATTACGTGGCCGATAACGCCGTTACCGCACTGCAAGCCGCTTATGAGCGCGGCGAAAACGACGAGTTCGTGAAACCGACCGTGCTTCAGGCCACCGGTGAAGCCTCTGCCGCTTTGCAGGATGGCGACGCGCTGATTTTCATGAACTTCCGCGCCGATCGCGCGCGCCAGATTGTTCGCGCCTTCGTGAATGCCGATTTCGGCGGATTCCCCCGCGCCAAGGTGGTGAACTTCGGTGATTTCGTGATGTTGACCGAATATGCCGCCGACATCAAAACCCCTTGCGCCTACCCGCCGGCGTCGTTAAGCAACACCTTCGGCGAATGGCTGATGAAGCACGACAAAACTCAGTTGCGCATCTCGGAAACCGAAAAATACGCGCATGTCACTTTCTTCTATAACGGCGGCGTGGAAGAGCCGTTCAAAGGCGAAGAACGCGTGCTGGTCAACTCGCCGAAGGTCGCCACCTACGATCTGCAACCGGAAATGAGTTCAGCCGAACTGACCGACAAACTGCTGAGTGCCATCGGCAGCGGCAAATACGACGCCATTATCTGCAACTACCCGAACGGCGACATGGTGGGCCATACCGGCGTCTATGACGCGGCGGTGAAAGCGGTGGAAACCCTCGATAGCTGCATCGCGCAGGTCGTGGAGGCCGTTAAGGCCGTTGACGGGCAGCTGTTGATCACCGCCGATCACGGCAACGCCGAACAAATGCGCGATCCGGCCACCGGTCAGGCGCATACCGCCCATACCAGCCTGCCGGTGCCGCTGATTTACGTCGGCAAGCCTGCTCGCGCGGTCAATGGCGGCAAGCTTTCCGATATCGCGCCGACCATGTTGACGCTGATGGGAATGGAAATCCCGAAAGAGATGACTGGTAAGCCGCTGTTCATCGTGGAATAATCCTTCTCCATGAGGGAGAAGGCGTTTTTTGCACTATCAAGGGTAACCCGAAGCGCAAACGCAGGCAGCCAGCCGCTGCCTGAACGCACCGCGCCAAGGAAGTTGACCGCCATGTGCGCCAGCGTATTTTGCGCTGGCGTATTGCTGTTGCCGTTAGCCGGACAGGCGGCGGAAGACAACAAATCCCAGCTCAAAGACATCCAGCAAAGCATCGCCGAAAAAGAGAAGGCGGTTAAACAGCAGCAGCAGCAACGCAGCTCATTGCAGGATCAGCTTAAACAGCAGGAAAAAACCATCGCGCAGGCCAGCCGCCTGCTGCGTGATACCCAGGGCACGCTAAGCCAACTGGGGAAAGACATTTCCGGCCTGAACGCCTCCATCGCCAAGCTGCAAAAGCAGCAGTCTACTCAGCAAGAGATCCTCGCCAAACAGCTCGACGCCGCTTTCCGGCAGGGGCAACACAGTGCCGTACAACTGATCCTCAGCGGTGAGGAGAGCCAGCGCAGCGAGCGTATTCTGGCTTACTTCAGCTATCTGAACGAGGCGCGTCAGCAAACTATCGAAGAACTGAAGCAAACCCGTGCCGAGCTGGCAAAGCAAAAAACCACGCTGGTGGCCAAACAGGGCCAACAGAAATCGCTGCTGGGCGAACAGCAGACGCAACAGCAGAAGCTGGAGCAGGCTCGTGGCGCACGTAAGCAAACGTTGACCGCACTGGAAGCTTCGCTGGAAAAAGATCAGCAGCGGCTGGTGGAACTGCGTCAGAACGAAACCCGCATGCGCGATAAAATTGCCCGAGCTGAACGTGAAGCCCGCGCCCGTGCCGAACGTGAAGCGCGTGAAGCCGCCAAGGTGCGCGAGCAAATGCGCGCCAAAGAACAGCAGGCGAAGAAAACCGGCACCAGTTACAAACCTAGCGAAGCCGATCGCTCGCTGATAGCCCGTACCGGCGGCCTTGGCAGACCAGGCGGACAAGCGATGTGGCCGGTTCGTGGCCGCACCTTGCACAGCTTCGGTGAACAATTGCAGGGTGAGTTACGCTGGAAAGGCATGGTGATCTCGGCCGCCGAAGGCAGCGAAGTGAAAGCCATTGCCGACGGCCGCGTCTTGCTGGCCGACTGGCTGCAAGGCTATGGCCTGGTCGTCGTAGTCGAGCACGGTAAAGGCGATATGAGCCTGTATGGCTACAACCAGAGCGCGCTGGTCAACGTCGGGGCGCAGGTCCGCGCCGGGCAGCCGATAGCCCTGGTCGGCACCAGCGGGGGCCAGGGAACGCCATCGCTTTATTTCGAAATCCGTCGTCAAGGTCAGGCGGTTAACCCACTACCGTGGTTGGGAAGATAGATTTGCGCTATATCAAAACCCGTACTGTCGTATTGATTGGCTGTCTGCTGCAGGTTTACGCCGCACAGGCAGGGAAGTTGTCCATCGTTATCGATGACGTGGGTTATCGGCCGCACGAGGAAGGCGCCGTGCTGCAAATGCCGACGGCGATCTCCGTTGCCGTGCTGCCCAACGCCCCCCACGCCCGTTTAATGGCCACCCGCGCCCACAGCCAGGGCCGCGAAGTATTGATTCACATGCCAATGGCGCCGCTCAGCAAACAGCCGTTGGAGCGCGATACGCTGCAGCCCTCCATGAGCAGCGAAGAGATCCAGCGCATCATCCGCAATGCGGTGAATAATGTGCCCTATGCGGTCGGGATGAACAACCACATGGGCAGCGCCATGACCTCCAGCCTGCCGGGCATGCAGAAAGTCATGCAGGCGCTCGAAAGTTACCGCCTGTATTTTCTCGATAGCATGACCATCGGCAATAGCCAGGCCACCCGTGCCGCTGCAGGCACCGGGGTGAAGGTCATCAAGCGTAAAGTGTTCCTGGACGATACCGCCAACGAGGCCGATATTCGCCGCCAGTTTAACCGTGCGGTCGAGCTGGCACGGCGCAACGGTTCTGCCATCGCGATAGGCCATCCACGCCCGGCGACGGTGAAAGTGCTGCAGCAAATGCTGTCGACGTTGCCGGCCGATATCGTGCTGGTGAAACCCAGTTCGCTGCTGAATGAACCGCAGAGCAACAGCGGTGGCGGGAGTTACGTTCCACCTCCGGTCAAGCCGCAGAAACCGCAGCCGAAGAACCCGTTCACCGGCGGTATCAAGCAGTGCAAGGTCAAGTTGCCGAAGGAAAAAGTCAACGCAGGCAAGGCGATAAGCGTGATCGGCGAAAGCGTGACACAGTCGCCGGCGGCAGAGTTTATCAAGCGTCAGTGGCATCGCTGGGTCGGCTCAGCGCCAGACAAACCGAAAGCATAAAATCAGGGCCGGAATTTTCCGGCCCTTTTTACTGTCAATCCCAGCTCAAAACCACTTTTCCGGACTGCCCGGAGCGCATGGCATCAAAGCCTTGCTGGAACTCATCGATCGAGAAACGGTGGGTGATGATAGGCGTCAGATCCAGACCAGACTGGATCAGCGCCGCCATCTTATACCAGGTCTCGAACATCTCACGGCCATAAATCCCTTTGATAAACAACCCTTTGAAGATCACCTGATTCCAGTCGATCGACATATCCGACGGTGGAATACCCAGCATGGCGATGCGCCCGCCATGGTTCATCGCGTTCAGCAGCGTACGGAACGCCGGTGGCGCGCCGGACATTTCCAGCCCCACGTCGAACCCTTCGGTCATACCCAGCTCGGCCATCACGTCGTTCAGGTTTTCTTTGCTGACGTTCACCGCACGGGTCACGCCCATTTTACGCGCCAGTTCCAGCCGGTATTCGTTCACGTCGGTGATCACCACGTGGCGGGCACCAACGTGCTTGCACACCGCAGCGGCCATAATGCCTATCGGGCCGGCGCCGGAAACCAGCACATCTTCGCCAACCAGATCGAACGACAGCGCCGTATGAACCGCGTTGCCGAACGGGTCGAAGATTGACGCCAGCTCATCGGAAATATTGTCCGGGATCTTGAAAGCGTTAAACGCCGGGATCACCAGGTATTCAGCAAAGGAGCCCGGACGGTTCACGCCCACGCCAATGGTGTTGCGGCACAGATGGGTGCGGCCGCCACGGCAGTTACGGCAGTGGCCACAGGTGATATGGCCTTCGCCCGAAACGCGGTCCCCGACGTTAAACCCTTTCACTTCCTGACCCATGGCAACCACTTCACCCACGTACTCGTGGCCGACCACCATAGGTACCGGGATGGTTTTCTGCGACCATTCATCCCAGTTATAAATATGAACATCGGTACCGCAGATCGCGGTTTTACGGATTTTAATCATGATGTCGTTATGGCCCAGCTCCGGCTGAGGCACATCGGTCATCCAAATCCCTTCTTCCGCTTTCAGTTTTGACAATGCTTTCATGGTTTTACCTTATGCAATAACGCCAAGATCCTTACCGATACGAATGAACGCCGCGACCGCACGTTCAATTTGCTCCGGGGTGTGGTCAGCAGACATCTGGGTACGGATGCGCGCCTGGCCTTTCGGCACCACCGGATAGAAGAAACCGGTCACATAAATGCCTTCCTTGAGCAGCGCGTTGGCGAACTCCTGCGCCAACTTTGCTTCACCCAACATCACCGGGATGATGGCGTGATCGGCCCCGGCCAGCTCAAAGCCCGCCGCGGTCATTTTTTCGCGGAACAGGCTCGCATTGGCCCACAGACGATCGCGTAGCGCATCGCCCTGCTCCAGCAGTTCCAGCACTTTGATCGAAGCGGCGACAATCGCCGGCGCCAGCGAGTTGGAGAACAGATAAGGCCGCGAACGCTGGCGCAACCACTCCACCACCTCTTTTTTCGCCGCGGTATAACCGCCGGAAGCGCCGCCCAGCGCTTTGCCCAGAGTGCCGGTAATGATGTCGACGCGGCCCATCACCTCACAATACTCGTGGGTGCCACGCCCGTTGGCGCCAACGAAGCCTACCGCATGGGAATCATCCACCATCACCAGCGCCTGATACTGGTCCGCCAGATCGCATACCCCTTTCAGGTTGGCGATCACGCCGTCCATGGAGAACACGCCGTCGGTAGCGATCATGATGTGGCGCGCACCATCGGCTTTGGCCTGTTTCAGCTGTGCGGCCAGCTCGTTCATGTCGTTATTGGCATAGCGGTAACGCTTCGCCTTGCACAGACGTACACCATCGATGATCGACGCGTGATTCAGCGCGTCGGAGATAATCGCATCTTCCGGTCCAAGCAGCGTTTCGAACAGCCCGCCATTGGCATCGAAGCAGGAGGAATACAAGATAGCGTCTTCCATACCGAGGAAGTCGGCCAATTTCTGTTCCAGCTGCTTATGGCTGTCCTGGGTGCCGCAAATAAAGCGCACCGACGCCATGCCGAAACCGTGGCTGTCCATACCGGCCTTGGCCGCCGCGATCATCGCCGGATGGTTGGCCAGGCCAAGGTAGTTGTTGGCGCAGAAGTTGATCACATGACGGCCGTCGGCAACGGCGATATCTGCCTGCTGAGCGGTGGTGATAATGCGCTCTTCCTTGAACAACCCTTCGCTACGGGCGGTTGCAAGCTGTTGTTCCAACTGCTGATAAAAAGACGCGGACATTCGGTTATCTCCAGGATGGGTCTGTTTCCCACATATTTTACTGATTTGTAACCAAACTGACGACAATACACAGGAGAGAATATGAAAATTGCAGCAGATATCACGGCAAAGTGCTTTGATGCTCGACATCGCGGGATATTCGGAGCCCGTCCGATGTTTGCGGCGGCATGAAATGCTATTATAAGCGGCATTGAGCGTGGGGCACCCTGTCCCACCGGGCAGAATAATAGGGGTAACCCAATGATTATCGTTACTGGTGGCGCCGGCATGATCGGCAGCAATATCATTAAGGCGCTGAATGACACAGGGTATCGCGATATCCTGGTGGTAGATAACCTGAAAGACGGCACCAAATTCGCCAACCTGGTCGATCTGGATATCGCCGACTATATCGATAAAGAAGATTTTATCGCCAACATCGTGGCCGGTGACGATCTGGGTGAAATCGACGCGATATTCCATGAAGGTGCCTGTTCATCCACCACCGAGTGGGATGGCAAGTACATGATGGACAACAACTATCAGTACTCCAAAGACCTGCTGCATTATTGCCTGGATCGCGAAATCCCGTTCCTGTACGCCTCATCGGCAGCCACCTACGGCGGCCGTGAAGAATTTATCGAAGAGCGCCAGTTTGAAGAGCCGCTGAATGTGTACGGTTACTCCAAATTCCTGTTCGATCAGTACGTACGTGAAATCCTGCCTGAAGCGGATTCACAAATCTGCGGCTTCCGTTACTTCAACGTTTATGGCCCGCGCGAAGGCCACAAAGGCAGCATGGCCAGCGTTGCATTCCACCTGAACAGCCAGATCAACCGCGGCGAGAACCCGAAACTGTTCGACGGCAGCCAGGACTTCAAGCGTGACTTTATCTACGTCGGCGACGTGGCTGCGGTAAACCTGTGGTTCTGGAAAAGCGGCGTGTCCGGCATCTTCAACTGCGGCACCGGCCGTGCAGAAACCTTCCAGGCGGTGGCCGACGCGGTAGTCGATTTCCACCAGAAAGGCGCGGTGGAAAACATCCCGTTCCCGGAAAAGCTGAAGGGCCGCTACCAGGCGTTTACCCAGGCCGACCTGACCAAGTTGCGCGCTGCCGGCTATGACGCGCCGTTCAAAACGGTCGCCGAAGGCGTGAAAGAGTACATGGCCTGGTTGAACCGCACCGCTTAAGCTGAAGGAAATCACTCAGGGTATGAAAATACTGGTTATCGGCCCTTCGTGGGTTGGCGATATGATGATGTCGCAAAGTCTCTACCGCACCCTGAAGGCCGAGCACCCGACAGCGGAAATTGACGTGATGGCACCCGCCTGGTGCCGTCCGTTGCTGGCGCGTATGCCGGAGGTCAATCAGGCCCTGCCGATGCCGTTAGGCCACGGCGCGCTGGCGCTCGGTGAACGCCGGCGCTTGGGGCGCGCCCTGCGCGCCAACGGCTATGATCGCGCTTACGTGCTGCCGAACTCGTTCAAATCCGCATTGGTGCCGTTCTTTGCTCAGGTGCCGCAGCGTACCGGCTGGCGTGGCGAAATGCGCTACGGCCTGCTCAATGATCTCCGCGTCCTGGACAAAGCCGCCTTTCCATTGATGGTACAGCGCTATGTGGCGCTGGCTTACGACAAGCAACGCATCCATCGCGCCGAAGATCTGCCGCAGCCGCTGCTGTGGCCGCAGTTGCAGGTGAGTGACGAAGAAATTGCCGAAACCACCGCGGCCTTCAACCTGACCGATAATCGGCCGATTATCGGTTTCTGCCCGGGGGCCGAATTTGGCCCGGCCAAACGCTGGCCGCACTACCACTACGCCCGGCTGGCCCAGATGCTGATCGACCAGGGTTATCAAATCGCGCTGTTCGGATCAGCCAAGGATCACGAAGCGGGCGAACAAATTCGCGCGGCGCTGGATGACGGTGCCCGAGGATTTTGCATGAATCTGGCTGGGGAAACCCAGCTGGAGCAGGCCGTGATCCTGCTGGCGTCCTGCCAGGCCGTGGTCAGCAACGACTCAGGCCTGATGCACGTTGCTGCGGCCTTGAATAAGCCGCTGATAGCGTTGTACGGGCCAAGCAGCCCGGATTTCACGCCGCCGCTGTCCGATAAAGCCAAAGTGATCCGCTTAATCAGTGGTTACCATAAGATACGCAAAGGCGATGCCGATCAGGGTTACCATCAGAGCCTGATCGATATTCAGCCACAGCAGGTGTTGGACGCGCTGACGCCGTTACTTGCCGCCAGCGAGGAATAAATAAGCATGCAGGTGTTGATTGTAAAAACCTCCTCGATGGGAGACGTGCTCCATACGCTACCGGCGTTGACCGACGCCATGCAGGCCATTCCCGGCATTCGCTTCGACTGGGTGGTGGAGGAAGGTTTCAGCCAGATCCCCACCTGGCATCCGGCGGTAGACCGAGTGATCCCGGTGGCGATCCGCCGCTGGCGCAAAAACTGGTTTGGCAGCGAGACCCGTCAGGAGCGTTGCGATTTTAAACGTCTGGTGCAAGAGCGCACCTACGACGTGGTGATCGACGCCCAGGGACTAATCAAAAGCGCCGCATTGATCACCCGCATCGCCAAAGGCAGCAAGCACGGCCAGGATGCCAAGAGCGCCCGCGAACCCTTTGCCAGCTGGTTCTACAACCACCGTCATGAGATCGACAAACAGCAGCACGCCGTGGAGCGCACCCGTGAGCTGTTCGCCAAAAGCCTGGGCTACGACAAGCCGGAAAGCTACGGCGATTACGCCATTGCGGCGCGCTTTCTCAGCCACCTGCCGGCCGATGCCGGGCAATACCTGGTGTTTTTGCACGCAACGACCCGCGATGAGAAACATTGGCCTGAGTCGCACTGGCGCGAATTGATTGAGCTGATGGCGCCAAGCGGGCTGAAGATCAAATTGCCATGGGGCGCGGAACACGAACGCCTGCGTGCGCTGCGTTTGGCAGAAAGCTTCCCGCACGTAGAGGTGCTGCCAAAACTCAGCCTGCAGCAGGTAGCCGAGGTGCTGGCAGGCGCGAAAGGCGTGGTCTCGGTCGATACCGGCCTCAGCCACCTGACCGCTGCGCTCGACAGGCCTAATATCACGCTGTTTGGCCCGACCGATCCGGGATTGATCGGCGGCTACGGGCAAAATCAGCATTCCCTGATTTCTCCGGAAAAAAGCATGGCGACCCTCACCGCTGACGCAGTCTGGGCAGAGTTGCAAAAGGTTATTTGATGAAAAAACTGCACATTATCAATTTAGGGAAAATGGGTGGTGTCGAACGTCTGTTCCTGCAGTATATCAACGACACGACCGATGGCAGCAACGAAGTCATTTGCATCAGCGGTGAGGTCGGTGAAGAAATCCGTCGGCAAATGCCTGACCAGAAGATCACCTTTGCCAACCGGTTGATTAACGCGTTCCCGCTGCGTTGCCCGCAATTCTTGCGCAAATACCTGCTGAACAGAAAAATCGAGAAAGCCAACGCCGACGTAGTGATTGTCTGGGATCTTGTACCCGGCCTGGCAGCGAAACCTAAACGCGGCAAACTGATTTATTACGATCATGGCTGCTCCTGGCGCTATCCGAAAAATCCAAAGACATTACGATTCCTTGCCATGCTGGACGGCTGCATCTCTGCGTCTTACGCCTCAAAGCGGGTGATGGCGCTGCGGTTTAACCTGCCCTGCCCCAATCACGTGGTGATTAACCGGCTTAAAACCCCTATCGGTATCCATGATAGTTTGAAGCCACTGAGCCAGCCGGTGAGGATAGGTACGGCGTCTCGCCTGGTGAGCCTGAAAGGCATCAGCGTTTCATTGCTGACGCTGCAAGAGTTGCTGCGCCGCGGGCATGATGTCACCCTGGAAATCGCCGGCAAGGGGCCGGATCGGGCGGCGTTTGAAGCACTGGCAGAAAAACTCGAACTGGCCGACCGAGTCACCTTCAGCGGCTTTCAGGATAACGTGGCCGACTTTTTCAACCGTACCCATATCTATATGAGCACGCCGATTACCGAACCCTTCGGCTTATCCTGTATGGAAGCGTTGTATTTTGGCGTGCCGGTGATTTTCCCGCAGGTGGATGGCCAGCCTGAAGTGATCAAGGACGGGCAGTGCGGTATTGGGCTGACGCCTGCAGTGACAATCGAAGAACATTACCGACTGACCGGCATCAAGGTGGATTTCCCTCACGATGTTTACGATCCGGCAACCGATGCCCTGGTGGTGCCAAAGCTGCTGTCGCACCTGGAGTGCGCCGATGCGATCGAAAAACTGATGGTGCCGGAAACCTACCAAACCATGAGCCGAAATGCGCAGCGTTACCCCGTCGAACATTTCAGCTACGCTATGTTCAAGACCGAGTTTGATGATGCGCTGAAATCATTTATTGCCCAAACGTGATATGAGCAGGAAACCCAGCCCCATGCTGCTAAAAGAAACAACCCCGCATCCCGCCTTCAGCTATCTTATTTATTTGGGATGCGCTATCGCTTTTTGCACTATCCCCTTTGGCTCCGCCACCGGGCGCAATCTGTTTTATATTTCCAGCTATATCTCGTTTATCGCCGTCTGCCTGAACATGAAGTATTTTGTTAGAAACAAAAGAAACTTAATTCTGCCGGTCCTGTTTTTCTGTGTAGGCATGTCGACGATTTTCTGGATGAACCATTTCAAGCAGCCCGGTGAATACATCAATATTTACCGTTCCTATATGTCGACCGGGAAATTGCTGATCGCTACCGCGTTTATCCTGTTGATTGCGTTAAATGAACGTCTTTGCATACAGCGCGCGTTTGTTGTCGTCGCGCTGGCGACCGGCATCGCGGTCAACGGTTATTCGCTTTACCAAGGGTTGTGGCTGGATATTCCGCGTATAGAAATCAACTTCGATCGCGCCACTGTCGCCGCCTACCTGATTACCGCCATCAATCTGGTGATGCTGCAGGCGATACTGATGCTGCGCAGTAATTACAGAATCCCTTTGTATATCATTGGCTTCCTGGTTACGTTCTCTACGCTGGTGCTCACCGGAACGCGAGCGGCCATGCTGGTCTATCCGGTAGCGATTGGCCTGTCGATACTGGCGACGAAAAAACTGATATCCCATAAGCACAAGATCCTGCTGATAGCCTCAGTGCCGCTGCTGTTGCTAGCCTGCGGCTTGGTCTTCAAATCACAAATAGAGCAGCGCATCGCGGCATTTCAGACCGATATGCGGCTGATCGATCAACCGCAGACCGAGAACTCGATTATTTCCCGCATCTCAATGCAGATCGTCGCAATACGCGCCGGTTCGGCGGCGCCGCTGGGCCAATCCGCAGAACAACGCGGGGAAGAAATCCGCGCCATAGTTGCCCACGAGCCCCATCTGTCCGGCGTCATGCCTTATATCAATGTGCATCTGCATAACGAGCTGCTGGAAACCTACTCGCTCAAAGGTGTTTGGGGTGTGCTGTTTTTACTCGCGCTCTACGTTGGCTTATTCGTCAGTTCTCTTAAGCCACATCGTAATGCGTTATTGTTAGGGGTGACCTTCAGCCTGTTTGTGTATGGGCTCAGCGACGTCATATTCTTTAGTACTGAAGGTACGGCAATTTTTTGCCTGGCGATTATTGCCAGCGTGCTTTCAATGAAGAAAATGCCGGTTTCCCAGGATTGAACGATATGAACTCATCACCGCTGCTGCTCAGCTTTATTGTGCCTTTTTACAATAATGAGGATTTCGTTGTCGCCAGCCTGGGTTCACTGTTCGACCAAATCGGCGATGATATTGAAGTGGTCATCATTGACGACGGCTCAACCGATGCTTCCGCCGATCGGGTACGCCAGTTGTTGGCAGAAATCCCGCATCCGCATGTGACCTTTATCTCACAGAAAAATGGCGGCATCGCCTGTGCCCGGAACATCGGGCTACAACACGCGCGTGGACGCTATATTACCTTCCTTGACGGGGACGATTTGCTGAGCGGCGACTACCTGGCCATTCTGCGGCCGTTGCTACTGGCCGATGAAGATGACCTGATCGACTTTAATTATCAAAAGTTTATCGATGCCCCGCCAGTGCTGCCTCACCAGACAACCGTCCGCCGCAGCGTTTATGATTTTGACAACCAGGGCCTGTCCTGCCTCGCTCCGCTGTTTGCCCGCTCAATGTGGCATCTCTGGAGCCGGGTCTACCGACGTACGCTGTTGGACGGGGAATCATTCGAGAACGGCCGGCGCTATGAAGACGTTATCTTCACGCCGTTCCAGTATTTCAAAACCCGGAAAATCGCCCATCTCGATCATGAGCTCTATTTCTATCGGGATAACAGCCAGGGCATCACCCGCAACGTCAAAGCCAAAGATATTGAAGATATGCTGTTTGCCATCGATAAAACGCTGCGTTTTATCGATCAGCACCCGCATGATGAGCCTTTGCGACAATTGGCGGCCTTAATGCTCGCCAACTGTTTCTCGGAAGTGAAAAGCATGTCGAAAGCGCTGTACGGCTACTACCATTATGAGCCGGAAACACTGCGCACCTTCAACCGCGTGGCTGAGGTATGCCGCAACAGCGGCGTACCGCGAAAAAAAATCCGGCAGATGCGGTATGCCCAGGTCGATACCTGGCTGTCAAAAATCCGCTGGCGGCTGAAAACGCGCTAAAAAAACACGCTTAATTCAATGACAGATGCTCCACCACCTCAGCATAAATACGCTGCGGCTGGATCACGCCCATCGGGCTTTCAGCTTCCAGCGGCATAGTGTAACCGGTGCGGGAAACCTGAATAATCCGATGAAGCTCCGGATCCTGAATGGGCCCGGTAGAACGTGAATCCGCCGTGACGAACAGGCTGATGGTTTTTACTTTCAGCGCGACCGCCAGATGCAGCGGCCCGGTATCGCCGGTGATCAGCACATGGAAGCTGTCGATCAGCGTCAGCAACGCCTGCAATCCCGTTTTGCCGATCCGATTGTCCACGCAAGCCCGGGTTTCAGGGTTCACCTGGCTCAGGAACTGCTGCGCTTTCCCCTCATCAAAAGGGCCGCCAATCAGCACAATACGCACCTTGCCGTGTTTGGCCACCAGTTCATCCGCCAGCCGGACGAAATGCGAGACCGGCCAGCAGCGTGATTCGGTAGAAGCGCCCAGCTGAAGGCCAACAGTACAGTGCTCGCTACTTTTGATACCCGGTTGATAAGGCGCAGGGATTTCCATGGTGGGATCGTCACTGCGACAGCCCAAAATTGAGATCAGCTCCAGCTTACGGCGAATAAAATGACCGTAATAATGGAAGATATAATTGGTCAGCCAGGGTTCAAGCCCGCAAATCCCGGAGCTGTAGTTATCACGGATAATATATTTCGCCCCGGATAATACCGCGCTGATGATGTCGTACGGCAGATGCGAATGCAGGATCAGCGCCAAATCCGGCTGATGCTCGCGCAGTGACTTCAGCAGCGGTCGCATACTCTTGATTTTACTGTCCCAATACACCACGCGATCGTAGTAGCGGCCGTTCTCCACCAGTTCCTGATTCTTCTTGTGCACCACCAGCGTAATGTGCGCATCGGGATAGCGTTCCCGCATCGCCCGCAGCGCGGGGGTGTTGAACATAAAATCACCCAACGCCGTGGTCGAATAGATGACGATATTGTCAAACTGAAGCCGACTGTCGAAAGTCGCCTTATCCTGGAAACGGCCGGACTTTGCGGTATAACGTCGCAAAAACCAATCCGCGACCTTAATTTTCCATTTTTTCGACATGTCAGTTCACTTTAAGTTGATAATATTCGGCCAGCGTCATGCCCACCGTACGCTGCTGTAGCCAGGCGAACAGCTGCTCTAAATCGCGATACAACACTTCAATATCCTGCTCGGTTTTAAACGTCGGGCTGCCGCCGGGCATAAACTCGGAAGAGTGCAGCATAAATTCAACGTAGTCATGTCCCTGCATCAGGCAACGTTCAGCCACCTGCTGCATTTTTTCCAGATTGCCGCCGCTTGGCCGCAACCAGTTTACCGACGGCGAACGCTGCTTGCCACGCAACCGATCATAACCCTGCTTGAGCGTATTCATCAGCGCAGAATGCTTATACTGGATGCTCATCGGCACTTCCAACAGCGTTGAGGCTCCCGCTGCAGCGATATTGTCCGGATCGATAAAATAGGCCTGCGACGGGAAGTGCCGGTAGTCGGTACCGCCGTTCCCTTGCGGGTTGCCCGGCGAATATTGCCAGTTGACGCGTGGCGTGACCGAGCAATCTACCTGATAGCCGTATTCCAGCAACAACGCCGCATAGTACTCGTTAAACGCCCAGCGCCCGGCGCGGTGGCTGAGCATTTTTGTCTGGAAGGCATCTTCCAGCAACTTGGTCATATGATCGACCTTGGCGCGAATTTGATCGGCCGGGTATTCGATCAGATAAGGTTTGTGCCGCCAGTCATCGTCGGTCAACGGCGTCAGAGGCGGGCTGTTCCAGGCGTGCAGGTGCATTCCTACTTCCCCGGTACCGCGCGCAATCACATCGCGGGCAAACTCGACGTATTCGGCATCTACCGCCATTTCATAGTTGGTGAGATACACCGGCTTGAAGCCATATTTCTCACACAACGCCTGAAAGCGCGGCAAAAAGCGCGTGTTTTCGGTCGAAATACGATCGTGGTTTTGCCACAGATTGTCGCCTTCGGTATCAATGGTGATCAGAAACGCCGGTTTAGTCATGAATATAGAGCCTGATATCAACAAAATGCATTATACCCGTCGCCTTTCAAGCCGCAGGGTTGTTAACTGCACTAACGCACCCCACTCACTTACCACAGCAAACTCCAGGAGTGAGTAAGCTGCTCGCCTGGCTGCAACTTGAAATTCATAGGGTATGCATGTTACGCAGGGCGTTTCGCCAGGGCAAACGACTTTACTGCCTGGTTTGGACAACGTTGAAGGCCTTTTGTCTCTCCTTCGCGCTATTTTTTCACTTCGCGGCAAGAAAACCGTGCAACAGTAGCCACATGCGATCGGGTCATTTAGAATCAAAGATTGGTTTCCCTGAAAGCGACTCATGATGAACGACGCGCCAGCCCTAGCTCCTGATACCTCGATACAGCGTATTCTGATCGTTAAACTTCGCCACCATGGCGACATGTTGCTGGTCACACCGGTCATCAATAGCCTGCAGCAAAACTATCCGCAGGCGCAGATCGACGTGCTGCTGTATAAAGAAACCCAGGATATGCTGGCCAGCCACCCGGCGCTGTCGAATGTCTTCGTTATCGATCGCCAGTGGAAAAAACAGGGTACGAAAGCTCATCTGCGCCACGAACTTAACCTGATCCGGCAGCTCAAAGGCCAACGTTACGATCTGGTGGTCAATCTGGCCGATCAGTGGCGCAGCGCCATTATCGCCCGCCTGACCGGCTCGCGCATTCGGCTGGGTTTCGATTTACCCAAACGGCGAGGCTTCTTATGGCGCCATTGCCACACGCATTTGGTGCCGGTAAGCGATCACGCACGGTTGCATACCGTTGAACAGAACCTGTCTCTGTTGCAACCGCTCGGTCTGCCGGCCCTCAGCCAGCAGGTAACCATGAGCTATCCGCCGCAGGACTGGCAGACCTGCGAGCAGTTGTTACGGCAACAGGGCATTACCGGCGATTATATCGTGGTACAACCTACGTCCCGCTGGTTCTTCAAATGCTGGAGCGAAGAAAAAATGGCCGCCACTGTCAGCGCGTTGCAGGCCGACGGCCACCGGTTGGTGATCACCTCTGGGCCGGACACAAAAGAACGGGAAATGGTAGAGCGCATTCTGGCGCTCTGTCCGCCGCAGGGAGTCGTTTCGCTGGCCGGCCAGTTAACGCTGCGTCAGCTTGCCGCCCTGATCGACCACGCTAAACTGTTTATCGGTGTAGACTCGGTGCCCATGCACATGGCCGCTGCGCTGCAGACACCCTGCATTGCGCTGTTTGGTCCTTCCAAGCTGGTGTTTTGGCGCCCATGGCAGGTTAACGGCTGCGTGATATGGGCCGGCGACTTCGGCACCTTACCCGATCCGGACGCCATCAACACCGGCACTGATGAACGTTACCTGGACCTTATCCCTACAGACGCGGTGATTGCAGCCGCGCGGAGCCGGCTAGCATGAAAGCATTTCGTTTGGCGATCGTTCGTCAAAAGTACCGCCCGGACGGTGGCGCTGAGCGTTTCGTCTCACGCGCTCTGGAAGCACTGGAGCAACAGAACCTCGATCTGAACGTTATCACCCGCGAATGGCAGGGTGACACCCATCCGAACTGGCATATTCATTTGTGCAATCCGATAAAGCTTGGGCGCATCAGCCGTGAGCGCGGCTTTGCCGAGGCCGCCAGAGCGTTGTGGCAGAAAGAGAAATTTGATCTGGTGCAGAGCCACGAACGCATCCCCGGCTGCGATATTTACCGCGCCGGCGATGGCGTTCACCGCCGCTGGTTGCTGCAAAGAGCGCGTTTGCTGCCCGAATGGCGCCGCAAATGGCTGTTCTCCAACCGCTATCACCGTTACGTAATGTGTGCGGAACGTGCGATGTATGCCGCGCCGGAACTGAAAGCGGTCATCTGCAATGCGGAAATGATTAAACAGGAAATCATCGACGACTTTGGGGTCCCGGCCGATAAAATCACGGTGATCTACAACGCCATTGATAATCAAAAATTTCTGCCGGCCACGACCGAGCAGCGGCAGCAATTGCGCCGGCAACACCAGATCCCTGAGCAGGCGCACTGCCTGATTTTTGTCGGCTCCGGTTTTGAGCGCAAAGGGCTGGCCGCCGCTATCCGCGCCGTCGCGGCCACGGACAGTTATCTGCTGGTCGTCGGCAAAGATAAGGCTGAAAAGCGCTATCAGGCGCTGGCACAGTCACTAGGGTGCGGCGATCGGGTGCGGTTCATGGGCGTGCAAAAACAGACGCTGCCGTTCTATCAGGCAGCCGATGCACTGCTGTTGCCAACGCTGTACGACCCGTTCCCCAACGTGATTCTGGAGGCAATGTCCTGCGGTCTGCCGGTCATCACCAGCACCACCTGCGGCGGCGCGGAATTTATCGCTCAAGGGCAAAACGGCTTCGTTACCGATGCTCTGGATGTTCCCGCCCTCGTCACGGCAATCAAAGCATTGCCACGCCAGGCGCTGGGCTCCGCCATGGGTGAAGCCGCGAGAGCACGTATCATGTCTGCCACCCCGGCGCACCTGTCGGAACAGTTGATCTCCCTTTATAACCGGCTGCTGGATTAACTATGCGTATTTTGATGATTATCGATGGCCTGCCCGGCGGCGGCGCAGAAAAAGTGGTGCTGACGCTGTGTCAGGGCATGCAGGAAATGGGCAATGACGTCAGCCTGATTTCACTTCGCGACGTCTGTAACTACCCTATCCCGGCCGGCGTTCATTATCAGGTGGTTGCGGATCACAGCCGCACCCCCTGGCGCAAACTGACCGAACTGTCACGTCGCGCCGCCGCGCTGGATCGGGTGATTGCCAACAACGAACGCCAGCAGGGTGCCTATGATTTGGTATTCTCGAACCTGCATAAAACCGATCGCATCGTCAGCCGCAGCAAGCGGCTCTCCTCGGATCGCCTGTGGTTTTGCATCCACGGCATGCTATCGACCTCTTATCTCGGTCATCGCAAGGGCCTGGATCGCTGGCTGAAACAGCGGAAAATCGCCGGCGTTTATCAGGGTCAAAATATCGTTGCCGTCTCACAGGCCGTCGGTGACGATCTGCAACAAAACCTGCCTATCCGTCCGAACCGGTTGGCAATCATCAACAATCCGTTTGATATTGCCGCCATCGAACAACAGGCGGCGGAACCCTGTGAACTGGCAGGCCAGGAATATCTGGTGCACGTCGGGCGCTTTCATCCGCACAAACGGCACGATCGCCTGTTGAAAGCCTATGCGCAATCGGGTATACAAGCGCCGCTGGCACTGATTGGCGCCGGCAGCGAAGCTAACGTAGGGGAAGTGAAACAGCTGGCCAACCAGTTGGGTATCGCCGACCGCGTACTGTTCCTCGGCTTCCAGGCCAACCCTTATCCCTTTATCCGGCACGCATCGCTGCTGGTGCTCAGCTCCGACAGCGAAGGCTTTGGCAATGTGCTGGTGGAAGCATTGTTATGCGGTACGCCGGTGGTCAGTACCCGTTGCCCAGGGGGGCCTGCGGAAATTCTGGAAAAAGCCGGGATGGGTAACGCACTGGCAGAACTCAATGAAAAATCGTTGGCGGAAAAAATGGCGAGAATTTATGCCCAACCTCCTGAGATTAATCACCAGCAGTTGCTTAGCTATGGGCTGAAATCTATTTGTCAGCGTTATTTGGCACTCAAGAAATAAATAATGGCAGGGAACTCCCTGCCATTATTTTAATTAATCGAACGTTTGTATTTTTTGCCAGACATCGTCAACGGACACATCAATACAATCACCCGACTCGGTTTGCAGAATGTGATAACGCCCCGTCCAGGGATGCCAGGATTCTTTATCCGTGTCGCCAAAAAAGACCACCATATCTTTATTCAACGCCGCAGCCAGATGCATCTGCCCGCCATCGCTGCACAACACCCTGTCGCATAAATCAAAACCGGCCAGTAATTCCCGCACCGAGGCCGTCGGGTAAAGCGCCACGCGTTCATTCTGACACAGCGCCAACAACTGCTCTGCACGTTTTTGGTCACCGATATCATCAGGCGTCAGCGTGCCTTGCGGGGACCAGAAAATCAGCACTCCGGTGTTCTGATCGGCAACTAAGCGATTGATAATTTCAGCATAGCGTTCTATCGGCCAGCGACGTTTAGGGCTGCGACTGCTGATATGGACCGCGCAAACTCGCCCGACCGGCGGCAAGAGTTTCTGCAAACGTTGCGCCGCCTGCTGGCGCTCTTCCGGGGTCAGAAAAACGCGGACCGGCGGGATCGGGATGCGCTGTTCGGTAATCGCCGATAGGTAGCTGTAGGTATGCTCTACCTGATGCTTGCCGCTGAAATTTTCCTTACGGAAAGGATGATGAATATCAGGCGTACCTAAATCTGCGCCGATAATATTGCTGACTCCCGCCATTTTCGCCAACCGCAGGCTGTACTTGCAAGGAACCGGGTTGGCCAGGATCGCCGCGTCGAATTTTATTTTACGCAGCTTAAGAAAAATCATCAGCCGTTCAAAATAAACGCCTAATGTCGTTTCATTTTTCGCCTTGTGCTTTGCCTTTTTATAGACGAAAACCTTTTCAAGGTGCGGGTTGTTTTTAACGACATCCTGGCTGACTTTATTGATTAACAGATAAAGTTTGGCATCCGGATAGGCAATTTTCACCCCTTCAATCAAAGGAGTCGTACAAACAAGATCGCCAATATTGTCACGGCGAATAATTAAAATATTCTTCATTCCAAGCCTATCAGCGAAATCTCTCGCCTGTTGTCTAAAACTGACACCAAAGGTTACCAAATTAGCGCCTTTCCCTTCCAGTTATGGTACTATTCTGACTAACCCATATAAATGAAATTGATAGAATGTTGCTGCGTTTATATCAGGTACTACTCTACCTCATCCAACCCCTGATCTGGCTCCGCTTACTGCTGCGCAGCCGCAAAGCTCCAGCCTACCGTAAACGCTGGGCAGAACGCTATGGCTTCTGCGCCGGAAAAGTGGTGCCGGGCGGCATCATGCTGCACTCCGTCTCCGTGGGGGAAACGTTGGCAGCCATCCCGTTGGTCCGCGCGCTGCGCCACCGCTATCCTTATTTACCGATTACTGTGACCACGATGACGCCAACTGGTTCAGAGCGCGTTCAGTCCGCTTTCGGTAAAGACGTTCATCATGTTTATCTGCCTTACGACCTGCCCGGCTCCATGCGCCGTTTCCTCGATCAGGTGAACCCCAAGCTGGTTATCATCATGGAGACCGAGCTATGGCCAAATCTGATTAACGCGCTGCATCAGCGTCAGATCCCGCTGGTGATCGCCAACGCGCGCCTTTCCGCTCGCTCTGCCGCCGGTTATAAAAAAATCGGCGGTTTTGTCCGCGACATGCTGCGCCGCATTACGCTAATCGCCGCGCAAAATCAGGAAGATGGCGAACGCTTTATCGAACTTGGCCTGAAACGCTCACAGCTGACCGTGACCGGCAGCCTGAAATTCGACATTTCCGTCACTCCCGAGCTGGCTGCACGTGCGATCACGTTACGCCGCCAATGGGCACCGCGTCGCCCGGTGTGGATCGCGACCAGCACTCATGAAGGTGAAGAAACCATTCTGCTGGCGGCACACCGCAAGCTGCTGGAAAAACATCCCGACCTGCTGCTGATCCTGGTGCCGCGTCACCCTGAACGTTTCTCTACCGCCAAAGAACTGGTGCAGAAAGCCGGTTTCAGCTACACCCTGCGCAGCAGCGGTGAAATCCCCTCCGGCAGTACCCAGGTAGTGATTGGCGATACCATGGGCGAACTGATGCTGCTGTACGGCATTGCCGACCTGGCCTTTGTCGGCGGCAGCCTGGTGGAACGCGGCGGACATAACCCGCTGGAAGCCGCCGCACACGCCATTCCGGTGCTGATGGGGCCGCATATCTTCAACTTTAAAGATATCTGCGCCAAGTTATCACAGGCCGAAGGGCTGATTACCGTGGCCGACGAGGACTCGCTGGTCAAGGAAGTCGCCACTCTGCTCACCGACGAAGACTATCGCCGCTATTACGGCCGCCACGCCGTGGAAGTGCTGTATCAGAATCAGGGAGCGCTGCAGCGCCTGCTGCAACTGTTGGAACCGCACCTGCCGCCACGGAGCCATTAAATGAGCGACCGCAAAAGCCTGTCGGTGGTGATCATCGCCAAGAACGAAGCCGGGTTGCTGCCGGATTGCCTGAACTCTGTAGCCTGGGCGGACGAAATCGTCATTCTCGATTCAGGTAGCCAGGATGACAGCATCGCCATTGCCGAAAGCCTCGGCGCCAAAGTGTTCGTCCATACCGACTGGCAGGGCTTCGGCAAACAGCGCCAACTGGCCCAAAGCTACGCCAGCCACGACTATGTTCTGATGATCGACGCTGACGAGCGCGTCACCCCCGAACTGCGCCAATCGATTGAGCAGACCTTGGTCGCGCCTGACGACAATCAGGTCTACAGCTGTGCACGCCGCAACCTGTTCCTTGGACGTTTTATGCGTCACAGCGGCTGGTATCCGGATCGCGTCAACCGGCTGTACGCCAACCGACGCTATCGCTATAACGACGATCTGGTGCATGAATCGCTCAATATCGGCACCGCGAAAGTGGTGCCCCTCAGCGGCGATCTGCTACATCTGACCTGTCGTGACTTTTTCGCCTTCCAGCGCAAGCAGCTGCGTTATGCCGAAGAATGGGCCAATCAGCGTCATCAGGCCGGCAAGCGCTGCGGTTACTCCTCCATACTGACTCATACTCTCGGTGCCTTCTGCAAAACCTGGCTGCTGCGCGCCGGCTTCCTCGACGGTAAACAGGGGTTGCTGTTAGCCGTGGTCAACGCGCAATATACTTTCAATAAATATGCCGCATTGTGGGCATTGGGCCGCAACTCTTCAGAGAAGTGAATCATGACCAGTAAAGCCATTTATCCCGGTACTTTCGATCCCCTGACTAACGGCCACCTGGATTTGGTGACGCGCGCGTCATTGATGTTCGATCACGTCATTCTGGCCATTGCCGCCAGCCCAAGCAAAAAACCGTTGTTCACGTTGGAAGAGCGAGTGGCGTTAGCCACTCAGGTAACATCGCATCTCGATAATGTCGAAGTCTTGGGATTCAGTGAGCTGATGGCGCATTTTGCCGCCCATCAAAATGCCAACATTCTGGTGCGCGGCCTGCGTGCGGTGTCTGACTTTGAATATGAATTGCAGTTGGCGAACATGAACCGCCACCTGATGCCGACGCTGGAAAGCGTGTTCCTGATGCCTTCCGAAGAGTGGTCGTTTATCTCTTCCTCCCTGGTGAAGGAAGTGGCACGTCACGGCGGCGATATCGCACCTTTCCTACCGGACGTGGTCACCCAGGCACTGATGGAAAAGCTCGCTGCACAATAATCAGCGTTGGCAGCGGCGGCAGAAGAAGGTGCTGCGCTGCCCGTGTTTAGCTGATTCAATCGGCGTGCCGCACGCGCGGCAAGGCTCCCCCGCACGACCATACACCTGCAATTCTTGCGCGAAATAGCCCGGTTTACCGTCCGACTGCAGGAAATCGCGCAGCGTGGTGCCACCTTGCTCAATCGAGCGTAGCAATACCGCTTTAATGGTTTCCACCAGCAGCTCAGCTTCCGTTTTGCTCAGCGAACCGGCCGGGCGATCGGGCAGGATCCCGGCGGTAAACAGTGATTCGCTGGCGTAGATATTGCCAACCCCCACGACCAGCTTGTTATCCATCAGCCAGGGTTTGATCAACGTGCGCTTATTGCGTGACTTTTCGTACAGGTAGGCGCCAGTAAAGGCTTCACTTAGCGGTTCCGGCCCAAGGTGGGCCAGCACATTGCTGTTCGCCAAATCTTCGCACCACAGCCAGGCGCCAAAACGACGGGGATCGGTATAACGCAGCGTCATGCCGTTGCTGATCACCAGATCAACATGGTCGTGCTTCCCGGCTTCGGTTTCCTCGGCCAGCATACGCAGGCTGCCGGACATCCCCAAATGGACGATAATCCAGCCGTGGTCCAGTTCAATCAGCAGATACTTGGCGCGGCGTTGCACGCTGCGTACCGGCCGGTCGCTCAGCGCCAGAATTTGCTCGGAAACAGGCCAGCGCAGCCGCGCGTTGCGCACCACCGCATACTGAATGCTATGGCCGACAAGATAAGGTTCAATACCACGTCGGCTGGTCTCAACTTCTGGTAATTCAGGCATCTGGCGCTCTCCCGTCGGTTTTCTACCCTTATAAAACAAAAAACCCGGCCTAAGCCGGGTTTTTATTAATCCACTAAAATTATTTAATTTTAGCTTCTTTGTACAGTACGTGTTGACGGACAACTGGATCGAATTTCTTCAGTTCCAATTTTTCCGGCTTAGTACGCTTGTTCTTCGTGGTGGTATAGAAGTGACCAGTACCAGCAGAAGAAACCAGCTTGATCTTCTCGCGAACACCTTTAGCCATGATGCAGTTCCTTAATACTTCTCACCACGGGTACGCAGATCGGCCAAGACCGTCTCAATACCCTTCTTATCGATAACACGCATACCTTTAGCAGATACACGCAGCGTTACAAAGCGCTTCTCAGCCTCAACCCAAAAACGGTGTGAGTGCAGGTTCGGCAGAAAACGGCGTTTGGTCGCGTTCATTGCGTGGGAACGGTTGTTACCGCTCACCGGGCGCTTGCCAGTAACTTGGCAGACTCGGGACATGTCTATTCTCCAAAAATCAAATCAGCTCGAGCTTCGTATAGGGTATGGCCGCCTCGTCAGGCTTTTAGAGCCCATCTCAGCAAACTCCATACTGAGGAGACTCCCGTCATCAGGTCAGAAACCACACATCAGGTTAGAAACCTGCTGAGATAGGCTCTTACGCCAAACCCAAGATTCTCAAAGGTGGCGTAGTATACGCTCTGAGGCGTAAGTGCTCAAGTCCCGAACAGCTAAAGATCCCCGAAGGATCGCGAAAAAATCGCTTAAAGCCATCCGCGCTCGGCAAAAGAGACGCATTCACCCCGACCTATCACCAAATGATCGAGCACTCGGATCTCCAATAACAGGCAGGCATTAACCACATGCTCTGTTATCAAACGGTCAGCGTGACTGGGTTCAGCCTTACCCGAAGGATGATTATGCGCCAGAATAATGGCGGCCGCATTAGCCTTCAACGCTTCACGCACAATTTCTCTCGGGTGCACGACGACGCTGCTGATGGTACCAGCAAACATCTCCTGATGGCGAATAACACGGTGCTGATTGTCTAAAAACAATACCAAAAACACCTCCCGCTCACGGTGCGCCAGTAAGCTTTGCAGATAATGCTGCGTTATTTTGGGATTGAGCATGGCATTTTCCTGCGCCAGATGGCTGGAAAAGAAGCGAAACGCCAATTCTGAAATCGCCTGCAGCTGCGCATAGCTCGAATTGCCCAATCCTTTGTGGCTGCAGAAAACCTGATGATCCGCCGACATCAGATGATACAGCGAGCCAAACTGCCCCAACAGCTGCTCCGCCAGTTGCATGACATGCAGACCGGGAAAGCCGGTACGCAGAAAAATCGCCAGCAACTCCGCATCGGACAGCGCCGCCGCGCCATACCGCAGTAACTTTTCCCGGGGTGCAAGCGCTCCCGGCCACAAGGTCATTACCTGACTGCTCATCATCATCCTCCCGAAAGCGTCCAAGCATGCCATGCAGAACAAAGGGTAACGACAGGTGTTTGATAACATTGCGAAGTGCTGCGCAAAGCGCAATGTAACGAACTGCAGAGACAGCGGAATCGCTCACCTGTCTGGCGGTTATGCTAAAATGGCGCATCTTTCGGTTTTCAATCGGACAATCATGATGACGGGACTTTCCGGCAAACATATTGTGCTTGGCATTAGTGGCGGTATCGCTGCATACAAATGCCCAGAACTGGTGCGCCGCCTGCGTGACAGAGGCGCGGAAGTGCGTGTGGTAATGACCAACGCGGCGAAAGCGTTCATCACGCCGCTGACGCTGCAGGCGGTTTCCGGCTACCCGGTCTCCGACGATCTGCTGGATCCCGCGGCCGAAGCCGCGATGGGTCACATAGAGCTCGGAAAATGGGCGGATTTAGTGATTCTTGCCCCCGCTACCGCCGATCTGCTGGCACGCGTCGCCGCCGGTATGGCCAACGATCTGCTGACGACCCTTTGCCTGGCGACCGACGCACCGATAGCCGCAGCGCCTGCCATGAACCAACAGATGTATCGCGCCACCGCCACCCAGGCCAATCTGCAAACGCTGCAGGCACGCGGCATGTTGCTGTGGGGCCCGGACAGCGGCAGCCAGGCTTGTGGTGATGTTGGCCCTGGCCGCATGCTCGATCCCTTGGACATCGTCGATCTGGCGAACAGTTATTTCTCCGCTTCGCAAGATCTGCAACATTTAAAGATTATGATCACCGCCGGCCCAACGCGTGAAGCGCTGGACCCGGTGCGTTTCATCAGCAACCACAGTTCCGGTAAGATGGGCTTCTCTATCGCCCAAGCCGCCGCCGCACGCGGTGCGCAGGTCACGTTGATTACCGGGCCGGTCAACCAGCCGACGCCGCCGTGGGTAACCCGGGTAGACGTCATCAGCGCGCTGGAAATGGAGCAGGCAGTGCAGCAGCGCGCCGCCCAGCAGGACATTTTCATTTCCTGTGCCGCCGTAGCCGATTACCGTGCCGGGCAGATCGCCGGTGAAAAAATAAAAAAACAGGGTGATGAAATCATCCTCAAAATGGTAAAAAACCCCGACATCGTTGCCGGCGTCGCCGCAATGACTAAAAATCGTCCCTTTGTCGTGGGGTTTGCCGCCGAAACCCAGAATGTGGAAGAATACGCGCGACAAAAACTGGCGCGTAAGAAACTGGATTTAATTTGCGCTAACGATGTATCGCTTGCAGAGCATGGGTTTAACAGTGACACCAATGCCTTGCACCTTTTTTGGCAGGATGGAGAAAAGCGCCTGGCGCTGAGCGATAAGGCACTCCTTGGCCAACGTTTAATAGACGAGATAGTCAGCCGTTATGATGAAAAAAATCGACGTTAAAATCCTCGACCCGCGTATCGGACAGGATTTCCCTTTACCGACCTATGCCACCCCAGGTTCAGCCGGTCTCGATCTGCGCGCCTGTCTGGATACCGCGGTTGAACTGGCGCCGGGTGAAACCACGTTGCTGCCTACCGGCCTGGCTATTCACATTGCCGATACCGACCTGGCGGCGGTGATCCTGCCGCGCTCAGGTTTGGGCCACAAGCACGGCGTGGTGCTGGGCAACCTGGTTGGCCTGATCGACTCCGACTACCAGGGCCAACTGATGGTTTCCGTCTGGAACCGCGGCCAAAAATCCTTCACCATTGAACCTGGCGAACGTATCGCGCAAATGGTCTTTGTGCCTGTTGTGCAAGCTGAGTTCAATCTGGTAGAAGAGTTCGACAGCAGCGAACGTGGCGCAGGTGGCTTTGGCCACTCGGGTCGCCACTAAGCGCAGCCCAAGACTTGATGGTCGGCAGGGAAATGTCGTCCGAAACCTTGCCGCCCAGAGAAAAGGACATTTCTATGGCAAGGTTTGTCCGGCAACGATTACAGCGCACACCAGGTCGCGCGGAGAACACAGGTCGTTAAGGCCGCTGACCCCAGCATCGTAAAAAAGCTATCACATAAGCCGCACAGAGATCTCTCTGCAATGGCCGGTGCGCGGGTTTCCGAAAGTCTAAGCAGTTTTAGCAAGGGTCTAATCAGACATGGCAGAAAAAGAAAATACCAAAAGGAACCGGCGCGAGGAAATACTGCAGGCGTTAGCCCAGATGCTGGAATCCAGCGACGGCAGCCAGCGTATCACCACTGCGAAACTGGCCGCTAACGTCGGTGTCTCCGAAGCTGCGTTGTATCGGCATTTTCCCAGCAAAACACGGATGTTCGACAGTCTGATCGAATTTATTGAAGACAGCCTGATAACGCGCATCAACCTGATCCTGCAGGACGAAAAAGAAACCTTTAACCGCCTGCGCCTGATCCTGTTGCTGATTTTGGGGTTCGCCGAACGTAACCCTGGCCTGACGCGCATCATGACCGGCCATGCGTTGATGTTTGAGCAGGACCGCTTGCAGGGCAGGATCAGCCAGCTGTTTGAACGTATAGAGGCGCAGCTGCGGCAAGTGCTGAAAGAGCGCAAGCTGCGGGAAGGCAAAAGCTTTATCGTGGATGAAACATTACTGGCCAGCCAACTGCTGGCGTTCTGCGAAGGCATGTTGTCACGCTACGTGCGCTCCGAGTTCCGTTACCGTCCTACGCAAGACTTCGACGGCCGCTGGCCGCTGCTGGCGGCACAGCTGCAATAAGCCCTTTGCCAGGCGCGTTTTGGCGCGCCTGGCAAAGTGAATAGCGTGTTAAACCCCGTACTGTTCACGATAGGCGCGCACCGCCGCCAGACTCGCCGCCATTTCCGGCTTCTCTTCCAGATAAGCAATCAGATCTTTCAGCGTCACAATGGAAATCACCTTACAGTGATAGTCGCGCTCGACTTCCTGAATAGCCGAAATCTCCGCACGCCCGCGTTCCTGACGGTCCAGGGAGATCAACACCCCGGCCAACGTCGCACCGCTGGCGCCGATGATTTCCATCGACTCACGGATTGCGGTACCGGCGGTGATCACATCGTCCACCAGCATCACTCGGCCCTGCAGCGGGCTGCCCACCAAAGTGCCGCCTTCGCCGTGGGTTTTGGCTTCTTTACGGTTAAAGCAGTAAGGCACGTCGCGTTCATGGTGTTCCGCCAGCGCTACCGCCGTGGTGGTGGCGATCGGGATACCTTTGTATGCCGGGCCAAACAGCAGATCAAAATCGATGCCGGAGTCCATCAGCGCTTCGGCGTAGAAGCGTCCTAACAACGCGAGATCACGCCCGGTATTAAACAGGCCGGCGTTAAAGAAATACGGGCTGGTACGGCCGGATTTCAGAGTGAACTCACCGAATTTCAATACCTGCTTGTTAAGCGCGAACTCGATAAACTGGCGCTGATAGGCTTTCATTACTGCTTCTCCTCGTCTGGGTCTGTTAGATCTGTTATTACTGCCACCCGATAGTCGGGCGTAAAAAAGGCGACTCTTCAGTCGCCTTAAAAATTACTCCGCCAGCGCCGCTTTCTGCGCCTGGAAGATGGTTTCGATGCCCCCTCGAGCCAGCGCCAACAGCGCCAACAGCTCGTCGTGGCTGAAGGGTTCGCCCTCGGCGGTACCCTGCACCTCGATCATGCGGCCGTCTTCCATCATCACCACGTTCATATCGGTTTCTGCCGCAGAGTCTTCAACGTACTCCAGATCGCACAGCGCTTCGCCCTTGACGATGCCGACAGACACTGCAGCCACCAACCCTTTCATTGGGTTGGCCTTCAGTTTGCCCGCAGCAACCAATGCATTAAGCGCATCAGCCAGCGCAACGCAGGCACCGGAAATGGAGGCTGTACGGGTGCCGCCATCAGCCTGCAGTACGTCGCAATCCAGGGTAATGGTGAACTCACCCAGTTTTTTCAGATCGACCGCAGCACGCAGCGAACGGGCGATCAGGCGCTGGATTTCCAGCGTACGGCCGCCCTGCTTGCCTTTTGCAGCCTCGCGAGCGTTACGGCTGTGGGTGGAGCGCGGCAGCATGCCGTACTCGGCGGTGATCCAACCCTGGCCCTGACCTTTCAGGAAGCGCGGAACGCCCTCTTCTACCGTGGCGGTGCACAAAACTTTGGTATCGCCAAACTCAACCAGCACTGAACCTTCAGCGTGTTTGGTATAGTGACGGGTCAATGTCAGTGGGCGAACTTGTTGTGGTGCTCTGCCTGCAGGACGCATGGGCTCTCTCCGGCTTCTAATCTACGATTGGCTGCGCATTATACGGGCTTCGTGACGTAATGCCTATCCTGCCCGGAGGTCCAACGTTATAATCGTTCCATCTTTTCCTATTACGGGTACGCATCAATGATCCGCAGCATGACCGCCTACGCACGGAGTGAAATCAAGGGTGAATGGGGCAGCGCAGCTTGGGAGCTGCGTTCCGTGAACCAACGCTATCTAGAAACCTACATCCGTTTACCGGAACAATTCCGCAGCCTGGAGCCGGTGATCCGCGAACGTATCCGTGGCCGTCTGACCCGTGGCAAAGTGGAATGCAACCTGCGCTTCGAGCTGGACCCGAGCGCGCAAAGCTCGCTGATCCTGAACGAAAAACTGGCTAAACAGCTGGTTGAAGCCGCCAACTGGGTAAAAATGCAGAGCGACGAAGGGGAAATCGATCCTATCGACGTCTTGCGTTGGCCGGGCGTGATGTCTGCTCAGGAGCAGGATCTGGACGCCATCAGCGCACAGCTGATGCAGGCTCTGGACAGCGCATTGGATGATTTCATCACCGCTCGCGAAAGCGAAGGCACCGCGCTGAAAGCCCTGATCGAACAGCGCCTCGACGGCGTCAGCGCCGAAGTGATCAAAGTGCGCGCCCAGATGCCAAACATCCTGCAATGGCAGCGTGAGCGCCTGGTCAGCAAGCTGGAAGAAGCTCAGGTGCAGTTGGAAAACACCCGCCTGGAGCAGGAGCTGGTGTTGATGGCACAACGTATTGACGTTGCCGAAGAGCTGGACCGTCTGGAAGCCCACGTAAAAGAAACGCATAACATCCTGAAGAAGAAAGAAGCCGTGGGCCGCCGCCTCGACTTTATGATGCAGGAGTTTAACCGCGAATCGAACACACTGGCCTCCAAGTCGATTAATGCCGAAGTCACCACTTCCGCTATCGAGCTGAAAGTGCTGATCGAGCAAATGCGTGAGCAGATCCAGAACATCGAGTGATATTTTCTTCACTAACCAAAACCCGCGTTATGCGGGTTTTTTCTGAACTAACCCTATATATACCTGGCCGCCTGCTGTTCGGTAATCAGCCTCATTTTTTGCAGTTGAACGGCGATGGCCCAAGTGGTGCGTTCAAATTCACTGCTCAATGCCTCAAGCGTTCCGCCCTCTGCATAGCTCTCCTGCAGCCGCTGTTTTTCTTCCTCTGCCCATGGGAAGTGCGATTTCGCCGGCCGCCCCTCGGCAATGTTCTTCTGCTGCCGCTCTTCCGGTGAGAGCTTTACTTTCTTCTGGCGCTCCGGCTCAGCCTGAAACTCCTCGGCCAATGCAAACAGTAGCCGAATCGCCTCCGGCGAACCGGTCATTGACGCCGTACCCAGCAACTCCCCCGTCTCGGGGTTAATGCCATTTGCCAGCGCCCGCAACATTGCCTGTGTCTTCATATCCGCATCCTCATCCTGAGAAAGTAGGCCGTCTTGTGCGGCGAAGTAGTGAACTCTTTTTCTCTCTCAGCGAGGAAAAAATCAATATTAAAGCGGGATAACGTTCAGATTATGCGGGACAGATTCCAGTTGGCCCCCGCTCCATCGGCGATCTCCGCCGTAAAAGCGAGGCTTTTACGAAAAACTGCGGCGATCACCCAGAGAATGACAATCCATAACCCATACCAGTCGCCCGAAGTATTTTGTTCTAATTATCACGTAAGGTAATGAAAGGCGGGCTAAGCTGTGGCTAAATGTGTTTTTTTCATGCCCGCAAGCCGTACGGACCCTTTATGCCGCAAATTCTGCAATTTATTTTTGCCCTGGTGGTGATCATCGCCCTGGCGCTGCTGGTCAGCAACGACCGCAAAAAAATCCGCCTGCGCTATATTATTCAGCTCTTGGTCATTGAAGGCGCACTCGCCTATTTCTTTCTGCATTCAGAAAGTGGCCTCAGCGTAATCAGGCACGTCGCCGGCTTCTTTGAAACGCTGCTGACCTACGCAGCGCAAGGCTCCGACTTTGTTTTCGGTGGCATGAGCAAGGACGGGTTGGCATTCATTTTCTTGGGCGTTTTGTGCCCAATTATCTTTATTTCCGCGCTAATCGGTATTTTGCAGCACTTTCGTATTCTGCCGCTGATTATCCGCCTGGTCGGCACCCTGCTGTCAAAGGTTAACGGCATGGGCAAGCTGGAGTCTTTCAACGCCGTCAGCACGCTGGTGCTCGGTCAGTCGGAAAACTTTATCGCCTATAAGGGCATTATCGGCGATATTTCGCCGCGCCGTATGTACACCATGGCTGCAACCGCCATGTCGACGGTTTCCATGTCCATCGTTGGCGCCTACATGTCGATGATCGATGCGCAATACGTGGTCGCCGCACTGATCCTCAATATGTTCAGCACCTTTATCATTCTGTCGATCATCAACCCTTATCAACTGGACGATGAACCTGAGCTGAAACTGAACAAGCTGCATGAAGATCAGAGCTTCTTTGAAATGCTGGGTGAATACATTCTGGCGGGCTTCAAGATTGCGATGATTATCGCCGCGATGCTGATTGGCTTTATTGCGCTGATCTCTGCGGTGAATGCTCTGTTCTCCGCCGTTTTCGGCATCAGCTTCCAGCAAATTCTGGGCTACGTGTTTTATCCGCTGGCCTGGTTGATCGGCATCCCGGCGCAGGATGCGTTGCGAGCCGGCAGCATCATGGCGACCAAGTTGGTGGCCAATGAATTCGTGGCGATGATCGAGCTGAAGAAAATTGCGGCGGAACTGTCGCCACGCGGCCTGGGTATTCTGTCCGTGTTCCTGGTCTCCTTTGCCAACTTTGCCTCTATCGGCATAGTCGCCGGGGCGATCAAAGGGCTGAATGAACGACAAGGCAACGTGGTGTCCCGCTTTGGCCTGAAACTAGTCTACGGTTCAACGCTGGTCAGCCTGCTCTCGGCAGCCATTGCAGGGTTGGTGCTGTAAATCAATATCCCGGCCCCGGCCGGGATCATCTCAGAACGCGACGCACACCGGTGCATCAACACGCATCACCGAATCCTGCGCAAACTGCTGCTTATAGCTGCTGCGCAGCGCCTCGATGTCGGTTTCACTGTCCTTGCCCGGCGCATGAATCAGCATCAATGCCTTGCTGTTCTCGCGCGTCAGCTTGCCGTCATTGCCCAGCCACTGCCCTTTGGCATCAAACACCGACAGACCGTCTTTAAAGCGCGGCGTCACCTGTCGATCGACAAAACCCTGCCACTCTGCTGCGGTAATCACCGGCCCGGTTGGGCGGTTCAGACCAAAATAAAGCGTGGTTTGGACCATCGGATCGCCGGTGCCGCAAACCTTCGGCTTTTGCTGCGTAGCATTCTGGGCCGTTGCAACACAGCCGCTCAACAACAGGGCGGTAACCAAGGCCGCCGCCAGCATGGGAGTATTTTTCATTTTATATTCATATTCCTCGGTGAGCACACCCCTCATCAGCCTGAAAGACATCGCCGATGCGCAGCGTAAAGATAGATAGTCAGCACTAGAAACTAACACGAAATATCTAATACCTGTATGGCCATTGAAAGGTTAAAAAAGGCCAATAACAAGTCAGATAAACCGCCACCAGATTAATTAAAGTAATCCGAATTGGCATTGGTTAGAAAAACTCAGTAGCGATATGCCTCGTCGGCGATTACCCTTTCGGCCTTACACTCACTCCCGCCCACCCTGTGAATACCTTATGTTACTGAGCATTCTTTATATCATCGGCATCACCGCCGAAGCCATGACCGGCGCGCTGGCTGCCGGCCGCCGCCAGATGGATATGTTTGGCGTGATTATTATCGCTTCGGCCACAGCTATTGGCGGTGGCTCGGTGCGCGATATGCTGCTCGGGCACTTTCCGTTGGGGTGGGTCAAGCATCCTGAATATATCGTGATTGTCGCCATTGCCGCGATTGTCACTACCTGGGTAGCGCCGCTGATGCGCCACTTGCGCCGCCTGTTCCTGGTGCTGGACGCCGTTGGCCTGATTGTATTTTCAATCATCGGAGCGCAGGTCGCTTTGGATATGGGCCACGGCCCTATCATCGCCGCCATTGCGGCTGTCATCACCGGCGTGTTCGGTGGCGTGCTGCGCGATATGCTCTGCAACCGCATCCCTCTGGTTTTTCAGAAGGAAATCTATGCCGGTATCTCCTTCGCCGCCGCCTGGCTGTACATCGGCCTGCAACACTTCAGCCTGCCGCACAATCTGGTCGTCACCATCACGTTGGTCGCCGGCCTGAGCGCACGCTTGATCGCCCTGCGCTTTCGCCTGGGGCTGCCAGTATTCAACTACCAGCATCCGGATCATTAATACGGCTCACCTCAGAGGCAACATATGCTGCGCCAGGTAGTCTACAAAGACCCTCACCTTGGGCAGCATATGCCGGCTTGACGGCCACAAAGCTGAGAAAAATCCCTGCTCCTGCGTATGTTGATCCAACACCGCCACCAGTTGCCCGGCGTTAATGGCCGAACACAGCGTAAAATCCGGCAGGTAAGCGATACCCAATCCTTCCTGGGTGGCGTGGATCAGCGCTTCAATGCTGTTGCAGCTCAGCGTCACCGGGATTCGTTGGGAAACCGGCTCTCCATCAGCAAACAACCTCCACTCCTGCAGTTGCTGGCCCCCCGGGTAGCGGTAGCGCAGGCAGGCATGGTCGAGCAAATCTTCCGGCCCCTGCGGCACGCCCCGACGCTGTAAATACTCAGGCGAACCCGCCAGTATCAACCGGAACGGCCCCAGTCGCCGGGCCATCAGCCGGGAATCCACCAACTCACCGCTGCGAACCGCCACGTCAATTCCCTCAGCGATCAGATCCACCCTACGGTCATTGAAGTCCACGTCCAGCTCAACCTCAGGATAAAGCGCGCTGAAATCGGCAAGCAGAGGTACCAGCATTCGATAGCCGATAGCTGGCATACTCACGCGCAGTTTGCCGCGCGGCGCCTCGGAGATCCTCGCCATTTCGGCTTCTGCATTCTCAATTTCGCTGACGATGCGTTGGCAGCGTTCAAAAAACAACGCCCCCTCGTCGGTGAGATTGATACGTCGGGTGCTGCGGTTAAACAGCCTGACGCCCAACGATTCCTCAAGCCTGGCCACGCTTTTCCCGACGGCAGAGGCGGACACGCCCAACCGTTCACCTGCGGCGACAAAACTGCGTAGCTCGGCAGCGCGCACAAAAGCCAATAAGCCACTGAGGCTGTCCATAGGATCTCCAATTAGAGCGTTATTGTCCTTAAAGAGTGGAATATAGCCCCATTTCTAGCCAATTAAATCCACTTTATCATCCATCCCAACCGACAATACTGTCGCTGGAGCTCATCATGAATCATCCTCACCGTCTTCCAGATCCCGATCCGCAGCGCTGGATTATCCTGTTCTCCGTCTGCCTGGCGGGGTTGATCATGCCGATTAACTTTACCGGCCCGGCAGTCTCTTTGCCCGCTATCGCCGCCAGCCTGGGCGGCAGCGTAGTCGCCCTCAGTTGGGTCACCAACGCCTTTATGCTGACCTTTGGCTGCAGCCTGATGATTGCCGGCGCGCTCGCCGATCGCTTTGGCCGCAAACGCATGTTCATCAGCGGCCTGGCGGTGCTTACCCTAAGCTCAATGGTTATGCTGACGGTGCAAGATATCATCGCCTTTGATGTGATTCGTGCGCTTCAAGGTGTTGCCGCCGCAGCGGCGTTTGCCGGAGGAACCGCCGGCCTGGCTCAGGTATTCGATGGCGCAGAACGCGCCAAAGCCTTCAGCCTGTTGGGAACCACCTTTGGCATAGGTCTGGCATTTGGCCCGCTGCTGGCCGGTTTTTTGGTACAGCATTTTGACTGGCGTGCGATTTTTATCAGCGTGTCTTTGTTCAGTGCCATCGCCCTGTTCGCCGGTATACGCTATATGCATGAATCACGCGATCCTGCTGCGGCCAAACTCGACTGGCCCGGCGCGGCCACCTTTACGCTGGTTCTGACATTATTGACTTATGCCGTACTGCAAGCCCCCGACAGCGGTTGGGGCAGCCGTGAAGTCATCGCCCTGTTCAGCGGCGCGCTGCTTTTCATGATTGCCTTTGTCGTGATCGAGAATCGCGTGCGCAGGCCGATGCTTGATCTGTCTTTATTCCGCTATCCGCGCTTTGTCGGCGTACAGTTTCTGGCTGCCGCACCGGCCTATTCCTACGTGGTGCTGCTGGTTTTACTCCCGCTGCGCTTTATTGGCATCGAAGGTTACGGCACCCTGGAGGCGGGTATCATTATGTTCGCACTCTCAGCGCCAATGCTGATATTGCCTGTGCTGGCAGGCATGTTGGCGCACCGGTTTTCCGCCGGTGTCATTTCCAGTCTGGGCCTGCTGATCTGCGCCTTCGGCCTGTTATGGCTCGCGCAATATGCGCCGGGGAAACCCTTCGTGCTATTGATCCTGCCACTGTTGACCATTGGCTGCGGCATCAGCCTGCCCTGGGGTTTAATGGACGGCCTGGCCGTCAGCGTGGTGCCGAAGGATCGTGCAGGTATGGCTACCGGCATTTTTAGCACCGTCCGCGTAGCAGGTGAAGGTATCGCACTCGCCGTGGTGGGCGCGCTGCTGGCCACCCTGGTTGAGCAGCATCTGCCGGGCTCTCCGCTGGCCAATGCTGCCGCCGGCGCCCACCGGCTGGCAATGGGCGACCTGCCACAAGCGGCGGCACTGCTGAAGGTCGATACGGTGGCCTTGAAACAAAGCTACGAAGCCGCGTTTCATAACCTGCTGTATATTCTGGCGTTAATGACGGGGATTTCAGCAGGCATCGTTTTTATTTTCCTGCGTCATGCCTCGCCCTCGCCAATCACGCATCCACAAACGGCAGACGCAAACTCACTTGCCGAGAGATCTACGGAGTAACAGCACATCATTGGGTTCCGATAAAACCTGTTATTTCCTGTGCCTCCAGCGTGCTGACCAGCGTCAGAAATGGCGGATACTGCAGAAAACCGGTGATTTGCTCGGCCTTTTTCGCGCCTATCCCGGTCATTTTTCGCCACTCTCCTACGGGGAGTTGCTGTATCTGATGCCAGCTTTTCAGCGCCGGCGTTTGTTGCAGGCTCAGCGGCACGCCCAAGGCTATCAGCCAGCGAGCAAACGGCTGTTGTCGCGCCTGCTGAAATTGCCGGTGGATGCTTCGTCCGCGTTTATCACCGATGCCGGGCGCTGACATCAGTTGCTCCGGCGTCAACGCCAGCCAATCCAGCAAGTGTCGCACCAGTCCCTGATCAATCAGCACCTGCCAGGTAGATTCACTGATGCCGTGCAGGCCGAGTCCCTGCGGGCCGCCCAACCACACCAGCCGCGCCAGAAACTGCTGGCGACACTCCGGTAGCCAGGTAAAGCAACTCAAAGCATGGTAGCGATCTGCAGCCGGCGCACTGGGCTCTCTTCTTTCTGTGGCCCGCCAGACCACTTTATCCAGACGCGGGATCCCGTGCCCCATCAGGCTAATAGCCACCTGGTCACCGGGTACAACCGCCCACTGCCGCCAGCGGGGCAGCGATCCCAGGTTAACGCGCGAGACCCATTTATCATCCATCCTGAGGGGATCAAGCTTCAGCACCACGGCAATCTTTCCGGTACGGCCTACACTGAACTCGACATCATTGACCCTGGCGACCTGCTGCACCGGCGGATACTTCCAGGCAACCGCCCAATCGCCGGGCTTTGCCTGCCAGTAGCGCCCCTGGGGTGACTGCGCCTGGTGAATCACCACGCCATCCGTGACGAAGGGCAATGATTCGCGATACCAACGCTCACGCCATTGCCGCACATCGTCCAGTGAACTCACGGGCTGTGAATAAGCCAATGCAAGAGGGAATCCCATTGCGGCAAGCTGCTGCAAACGCTGAGTCATTTCTTGTGGGCCATCCGGCCATGCCCAGACAAACAGACCTATCTGTTGCAAGACCGGCGAAAGCTGGTTTTTCATCAGCGCACCGGCTACCGTGGATCGGGCATTGATGCCGCCATGAATCTTTTGCTGATGATCGTTCACCATCAAAAAGAGTTCGCCTTGCAGGATCAGCGTCGGCGGAGCGCCCTTCACCGCTGCCGGTATCGCCGGAATAGTCCGCACTTTTTCCAGCCAGTTCTCCATCGCGATACACCAAAGTAATAGCGACGCCGTCCACCTTAGGCTGAACCCAGACATCGCTGCGGCCACGCAGCCACTGGGCGACGGCTGTAGGCCCCGCCAATTTATGCAACCCGGTGTGCGCCACCGGGTGAGGCGTCTTGCCCGCCGGTAAAAGCGGACTGGCCTCCTCGCCCCTTTCCAGCCCGGCGCAACGGTGCCACAACTGCAGCTTTTGCCGCAGGCTGTCATAGACCTCATCCTCAATTAAACTGTCGCCCTGTTGGTAATAAGCCACATCCCAGCGTTCAAGCTGGTTTTTTAACGTGGTTATCTCCAGTTGCAGCCGCTCCGGCCGCCACGCCGGACAACTTTCCGCCCGCAGCACACCGCAGAACATTACCCCGCCCAACAGCGTCATCCCGACCCGTATTCCACATGTTCGCATAGTGCACCTCCCTGATAACCGGCAGTAAAACCGGGTAGCGGCGCCTCGGCAACGGGCAGTTTTCCGAACTGCCTAGCGGCTCGAGAAAGGGAGGCTGCGTTACATGAAATCGCGGAAATTTACCGATCCGCTGCGCAAATCCGCCGTTTAGCGGTTTTTTCAGCACAAAGCAGCGGGCAAAATGCGAGCTAACGCTGCACCCGGCGCGTTAGCCGTGTATACTGTGCGGAGAAAATACACATCCGCTGTTATTGGCACATCAACCGCTATCAACGAACATCATCATGGCTCAAGGCACGCTTTTTATTGTCTCTGCCCCCAGTGGCGCAGGGAAATCAAGTCTGATTCAGGCTTTGTTAAAGACGCAACCGCTGTACGACACGCAGGTTTCGGTTTCGCACACCACGCGCGACAGCCGCCTGGGTGAACATCACGGCGAACATTATTTCTTCGTCTCAAAAGATGAATTCCGCCGGATGATTGAGCAGGATGCGTTTCTTGAGCATGCCGAAGTGTTCGGCAACTATTACGGGACCTCACGCGCCGCCATTGAGCAGGTGCTGTCGACCGGCGTAGACGTCTTCCTGGATATCGATTGGCAAGGTGCGCAGCAGATCCGCGCTAAAATGCCGCAGGCGCGCAGCATCTTTATTTTGCCGCCGTCGAAGGATGAACTTGGCCGCCGCCTGCGTAGCCGCGGGCAAGACTCTGAAGAGGTGATCGCCAAACGCATGGCGCAGGCCGTGGCGGAGATGACGCACTACGCGGAGTATGATTATTTAATCGTGAACGATGATTTCGATCTGGCCCTGTCCGATCTGAAAACCATTATTCGCGCCGAGCGCCTGCGTTTAGGCCGGCAATTACTGCGGCATGACGCTTTAATCAGCAAACTATTGGCAGACTGAAGACAGTTTCAGTATTATGCCCAGTCTTTTCGTCACCTGTGGAGTAGCACAAATATGGCACGCGTAACTGTTCAAGACGCTGTAGAGAAAATTGGTAACCGTTTTGACCTGGTGTTGGTCGCTGCTCGTCGGGCACGTCAAATCCAGACTGGCGGTAAAGATGCACTTGTTCCGGAAGAGAACGACAAGTACACCGTTATCGCTCTGCGCGAAATCGAAGAAGGCCTGATCACCAGCCAGATCCTCGATGTTCGTGATCGTCAGGAGCAGCAAGAGCAGGAAGCCGCAGAAATTCAAGCGGTTACCGCAATTGCTGAAGGTCGTCGTTAATTAGACTGCGAGTCTGCCTTGTACCTGTTTGAAAGCCTGAATCTGCTGATTCAACGTTACCTGCCTGAGGAGCAGATTAAGCGCCTCAAACAGGCATACCTCGTTGCACGTGATGCTCACGAGGGACAGACACGCTCCAGCGGTGAGCCCTACATTACTCACCCGGTCGCCGTGGCCTGCATTCTGGCGGAAATGCGTCTCGATCATGAGACGCTGATGGCCGCGCTGCTGCATGACGTCATCGAAGACACCCCGGCCACCTACCAGGATATGGAACAGCTGTTCGGCAAGAGCGTCGCTGAACTGGTTGAAGGCGTATCCAAGCTCGACAAGCTGAAGTTCCAGGATAAAAAAGAAGCCCAGGCGGAAAACTTCCGCAAAATGATCATGGCGATGGTGCAGGATATCCGCGTCGTGCTGATCAAGCTGGCCGACCGCACGCACAATATGCGTACCCTGGGTTCGCTGCGCCCTGACAAACGGCGGCGTATCGCGCGTGAAACCCTGGAAATCTACAGCCCCTTGGCCCATCGCCTGGGTATTCACCACCTGAAGACCGAGCTGGAAGAGCTGGGTTTTGAGGCGTTGTACCCGAACCGCTACCGTGTAATCAAAGAAGTGGTGAAAGCCGCTCGCGGTAACCGTAAGGAGATGATCCAAAAGATTCTCTCCGAGATCGAAGGCCGATTGAACGAAGCCGGCATTCCTTGCCGCGTCAGCGGGCGAGAAAAGCATCTGTATTCCATCTACCTCAAGATGCACCTGAAAGAACAGCGGTTCCATTCGATTATGGACATCTACGCGTTCCGGGTGATCGTGAAGGAAGTCGATACCTGTTACCGCGTGCTGGGCCAGGCCCACAGCCTGTATAAACCGCGCCCGGGCAGGGTCAAAGACTATATCGCCATTCCCAAGGCCAACGGCTACCAATCGCTGCACACATCCCTAATCGGCCCTCACGGCGTGCCGGTTGAGGTACAGATCCGTACCGAAGATATGGATCAGATGGCAGAAATGGGGGTGGCCGCGCACTGGGCTTATAAAGAAAAAGAACAGGGCGAAACCGGCACCACTGCACAAATCCGCGCCCAGCGCTGGATGCAAAGCTTGCTGGAGTTGCAGCAAAGCGCCGGCAGTTCATTTGAATTTATCGAGAGCGTGAAATCCGATCTGTTCCCGGATGAGATTTACGTTTTCACCCCGGAAGGCCGCATCGTTGAACTGCCTGCAGGCGCAACGCCGGTCGATTTCGCCTACGCGGTGCATACCGATATCGGTCACGCCTGCGTTGGCGCCCGCGTCGATCGCCAGCCCTATCCGCTGTCGCAGTCGCTGAGCAGCGGCCAGACGGTGGAAATCATCACCGCACCGGGTGCCCGACCAAACGCCGCCTGGCTGAACTTTGTCGTCAGCTCGAAAGCGCGCGCCAAAATCCGCCAGATGCTGAAAAACCTCAAGCGTGATGACTCAGTCGGCCTCGGCCGCCGCTTGCTGAACCATGCGTTGGGCGGCAGCCGCAAACTGGCAGAAATTCCGCCGGAAAATATCCAGCACGAGCTGGATCGCATGAAACTGGCGACCCTGGACGATCTGCTGGCTGAAATCGGCCTCGGCAACGCCATGAGCGTGGTGGTGGCGAAAAACCTGCAGGGTGACCAATCCAATCTGGGCACCTCCTCCGGGGTTCGTAACCTGGCGATCAAGGGCGCAGATGGCGTGCTGATCACCTTCGCCAAGTGCTGCCGACCTATTCCGGGCGACCCGATCATTGCCCACGTCAGCCCGGGCAAAGGGCTGGTGATCCACCATGAATCCTGCCGAAACATCCGCGGCTACCAGAAAGAGCCTGAGAAATTCATGGCGGTAGAGTGGGATAAGGACATCGAGCAGGAATTCATCGCCGAGATCAAAGTGGACATGTTTAACCATCAGGGCGCGCTGGCCAACCTGACGGCGGCCATCAACGCGGCCGAGTCCAATATTCAGAGCCTGAACACTGAAGAGAAAGACGGCCGGGTTTATAGCGCCTTTATCCGCCTGACCACCCGCGATCGCATCCATCTGGCAAATATTATGCGTAAAATCCGTATCATGCCGGATGTGATTAAAGTTAACCGTAACCGAAATTAGCGCCTATGAGCCCTGAACGCTATGCGCGGATTTGTGAAATGCTGGCAACCCGGCAGCCGGATCTGACGGTCTGCCTGGAACAGGTACACAAACCGCATAACGTCTCCGCCATTATCCGTACCGCCGACGCCGTCGGCGTGCATCAGGTGCATGCCGTGTGGCCGACCTCACGCATGCGTACCCTGGTTTCCTCCGCGGCCGGTAGCAACAGCTGGGTCAATGTAAAAACCCACCGCACCATCTCTGACGCGGTGACCCACCTGAAAGATCAAGGCATGCAGATTCTGGCGACCCACCTTTCCGCCCGCGCGGTTGATTTCCGCGAGGTGGATTACACCCGCCCAACCTGCGTGCTGCTGGGCCAGGAAAAAACCGGTATCACCGAAGAAGCGCTGGCCCTGGCCGACCAGGACATCATCATTCCGATGATCGGCATGGTGCAATCTCTCAACGTGTCGGTCGCCTCAGCCTTGATCCTGTACGAAGCGCAGCGCCAACGCCACAACGCCGGTATGTACCTGCGCACCCACAGTGCGCTGGACGAAGAAGAACAACAACGCCTGCTGTTCGAGGGCGGCTACCCGGTGCTGGCCAACGTCGCCAAGCGCAAAGGGTTGCCGCGTCCGCAGATTGACCAACAGGGCCAGGTGGTCGCCGACGCCGAATGGTGGGCGACCATGCAGGCAACGGTACGCCGATGAAAGGCCGCCTGCTGGACGCCGTCGCTCTCACCACGCTTTCCGGGGTTGGAGCCAGCCAAGCGGGCAAGCTGGCCAAAATTGGCCTGGAAACCATTCAGGACCTGCTGCTGCACCTCCCGCTGCGTTATGAAGACCGCACCCGCCTTTATCCGATCAACGACCTGCTGCCGGGCATTTTTGCCACTGTGGAAGGCGAAGTGCTGCGCAGCGATATCAGTTTTGGCCGTCGGCGTATGCTGACCTGCCAGATCAGCGACGGCACCGGCCTGCTCACCATGCGTTTCTTTAACTTCAACGCAGCGATGAAAAACAGCCTGGCCGCAGGCCGCCGCGTAACCGCTTACGGTGAGATCAAACGCGGCAACCACGGCGCAGAAATCATCCACCCGGAATACCGCATTCAGGGGGAAAGCAGCGAGGTTGAACTGCAGGACTCACTGACGCCGGTTTATCCGACCACAGAAGGCATCAGGCAGGCCACGCTGCGCAAGCTGACCGATCAGGCGCTGGAGCTGCTGGACACCTGCGCCATCGCCGAACTGCTGCCACCGGAACTCAGTGGCGGGCTGATGAGCCTGCCGCAGGCGCTGCACACCCTGCACCGCCCGCCGCCGGATATTCAGTTGGAAGATTTGGAGCAGGGCAAGCATCCGGCGCAAAAACGCCTGATCCTGGAAGAGCTGCTGGCGCATAACCTCAGCATGCTGGCAGTGCGCGCCGGTGCGCAGAGTTATCAGGCGCTGCCGCTGATGCCGGATGACCGTCTGAAAAAACAATTTCTCGCCAAATTGCCGTTCTCGCCGACCGGCGCGCAAGATCGCGTAGTGGCCGATATCGAAGCCGATATGCAAAAAGGCTTCCCGATGATGCGGCTGGTGCAAGGTGATGTCGGCTCAGGTAAAACGCTGGTGGCCGCACTGGCGGCGCTACGCGCCATCGCCCACGGCAAACAGGTGGCATTGATGGCGCCCACCGAACTGCTGGCCGAACAACACGCCAATAACTTCCGCCAGTGGTTTGAACCGCTGGGGCTTGAAGTGGGCTGGCTGGCCGGTAAGCAAAAAGGCAAGGCACGCCTTGCTCAGCAGGAAGCGATCGCCAGCGGAAAAGTGTCGATGGTGGTCGGTACGCACGCCATATTCCAGGAACAGGTACAGTTTTCCGGCCTGGCGCTGGTGATCATCGACGAACAGCACCGGTTTGGTGTGCACCAGCGGCTGGCTCTGTGGGAAAAGGGCGAGGAGCAAGGCTTCCATGCCCACCAGTTGATCATGACCGCCACGCCAATCCCACGCACGCTGGCAATGACCGCCTATGCCGATCTCGATACCTCGGTGATAGACGAACTGCCGCCAGGCAGGACGCCGGTCACCACCGTCGCCATTCCAGACACTCGGCGTGCCGATATTATCCAGCGGGTAAAAAGCGCCTGTATGGAAGAAGGCCGGCAGGCGTACTGGGTCTGTACGCTGATCGAGGAATCAGAGTTGCTGGAAGCGCAGGCGGCGGAAGCCACTTGGGAAGAATTGAAGACTGCACTGCCCGAACTGAAAGTCGCGCTGGTTCACGGCCGCATGAAGGCGCAGGAAAAGCAGGCGGTAATGCAGGCCTTTAAACAGGGTGAGTTGCAGCTGTTGGTGGCAACCACAGTGATCGAAGTAGGCGTCGACGTACCGAACGCCAGTCTGATGATCATCGAAAACCCGGAGCGGCTTGGGTTGGCGCAACTGCATCAGCTACGCGGCCGCGTTGGCCGTGGCGCAGTGGCATCGCATTGCGTGCTGTTGTACAAAACCCCGCTGAGTAAAACTGCGCAGAAACGTCTGCAGGTTCTGCGCGACAGTAACGATGGCTTTGTGATTGCCCAGCGCGATCTGGAAATTCGTGGCCCAGGCGAGCTGCTTGGGACGCGCCAGACCGGCAGTGCGGAGTTCAAGGTGGCCGATTTGCTGCGCGACCAGGCGATGATACCGGAAGTGCAACGCGTCGCCCGTCATATTCATCAGCAGTACCCGGAACATGCCCGCGCCCTGATTGAACGCTGGCTACCGGAGAAAGCGCGCTATTCCAACGCCTGACCCTCTGCCATAGACAAGGGCGCCAATGGCGCCCTTGCTTTACCTCTCGAACGTTATTCAGCCCACCGCCGGGAACACCGGCAACAGCAGATACAGCTTAATCACGATCGCGTTGGCGATATCGATAAAGAACGCCCCCACCATCGGCACCACCAGAAATGCCAGATGCGATGGACCGAAGCGATCGGTAATCGCCTGCATATTGGCGATCGCCGTTGGCGTAGCGCCCATGCCAAAACCACAGTGGCCCGCAGCCAGTACCGCCGCATCGTAGTTTTTGCCCATCACCCGGTAAGTGACGAAAATCGCGTAGAGCGCCATCACCAGTGTCTGCACAGCCAGAATGGCCAGCATCGGCAGCGCCAGCGACGCCAGCTCCCACAGGCGCAGGCTCATCAGCGCCATGGCCAGGAACAGCGACAGGCTGACGTTCCCCAGTACCGACACCGCCCGTTCGAACACGGTGTAAAAACCGCTGAACGCCAGCGTATTGCTGAGAATCACCCCGACAAACAGCACGCAAACAAAGTTTGGTAATTCAAACACCGTGCCATTCAACAGGCCGGCAATAAACTGCCCCAGGCTCAAGCAGATGGCGATCATCGCGATAGTTTCGATCATCACCAAGGACGTGATAAGTCGACCGCTTTCCGGCTTTTCAAAACCGCTAGGTTGCACGCTATCTTCCGGTGTGCCCTCCGGTGTAGAGGAGTGTTTCACCAGGTAACGCGCCACCGGGCCGCCGATCAGGCCGCCCAGCACCAGGCCGAAAGTTGCGCAGGCCATCGCCACTTCCGTAGCATTTTCAAACCCATAGCGCTCGATAAACAGTTTGCTCCAGGCTGCGCCGGTACCATGACCGCCAGATAGCGTAATTGAACCGGCGATCAGGCCCATCAGCGGATCCAGACCCAGTATTTTCGCCATGCCGATACCAATGGCGTTCTGCACCACCAGCAGGCCCAGCACCACAAACAGGAACACCATTAGCGCTCTGCCACCCGCGCGCAACCGCGCCAGGTTGGCATTCAGGCCGATAGTGGCGAAGAAGGCCAGCATCAACGGGTCTTTCAGCGACATATCGAAGCTGATTTCCCAGTTGGCGAACTTTTTCAGGGCTAACAACAAGAGCGCCACCAGCAAACCACCGGCGACAGGTGCGGGAATAGTGTATTTTCGCAACAGCGGGATGCTTGTGACGCATTTGCCCCCAAGGAGCAAAACCAGCGTTGCCGCGACTAACGTGCCATAAGTATCAAGATGAAACATCCGGGTACTCCCTGTAACGGAAAAGATCCAATAAGAAATAATAAGTTATAGAAAACCACTCAGTTTTTAAAACTTGATGAGGGTGGGATTAGAAGTAAAAAATGCTGAGAAGACAAGAAAAAATGAACAAAAATACGACATAGGCATTGATAACCCTGACGTAATATTGTTGCGCAACCGTTTGCTTTTGCGGGGTGGATCATTAAAATGCCTGCTTTGCCGTTTCTGGAAATGCCACATCATGACCATGCCATCCACCGAGCTTGATCCCGTGCAAAAAGCCACCGTAACGCCCCACGCCAGCGAACTGATTTATCGCCTGGAAGACCGCCCGCCGCTGCCGCAAACGCTGTTTGCCGCCGGTCAGCATCTGCTGGCGATGTTCGTGGCGGTAATCACTCCGGCTCTGTTGATCTGTCAGGCACTCGGTCTGCCGGCACAGGATACTCAGCACATTATCAGCATGTCGCTATTTGCCTCCGGCCTGGCCTCTATTCTGCAAATTAAAACCTGGGGACCCGTCGGTTCCGGCCTGCTGTCGATTCAGGGCACCAGTTTCAACTTTGTTTCGCCACTGATTATGGGCGGGCTGGCGCTGAAAAACGGTGGTGCCGACGTCCCCACCATGATGGCCGCGTTATTCGGCACGCTGATGGTCGCCTCCTGCACCGAGATCTTGCTTTCCCGCGTGCTGCACCTGGCGCGACGCATCATCACCCCGCTGGTCTCCGGCATTGTGGTGATGATTATCGGGTTGTCGCTGATTCAGGTTGGCCTGACCTCCATTGGCGGCGGCTATGCCGCGATGAGCGGAGGCAGCTTCGGCGCACCGAAAAATCTGCTGCTGGCCGGCGCAGTATTGGCGGTGATTATTCTGCTTAATCGCCAGCGCAACCCGTACCTGCGCGTCGCCTCGCTGGTGATCGCCATGGCGGTCGGCTACCTGCTAGCCTGGGCGATGGACATGCTGCCGGCAAGCCAACCGGCTCCGCAAACGGCGGCTGTCACCCTTCCGATCCCGCTGTATTACGGCCTGGGCTTTGACTGGAGCCTGCTGCTGCCGCTGATGCTGATCTTTATGGTCACCTCACTGGAAACCATCGGCGACATCACCGCCACCTCAGACGTGTCGGAACAGCCGGTCAGCGGCCCGCTGTATATGAAGCGCCTGAAGGGCGGCGTGCTGGCCAACGGCCTGAACTCGATGCTGTCGGCGGTGTTCAACACCTTCCCCAACTCCTGTTTTGGTCAGAACAACGGCGTGATCCAACTGACCGGAGTTGCCAGCCGTTACGTCGGCTTTGTGGTGGCGCTGATGCTGATCGCGCTGGGCTTGTTCCCGGCAGTGGCCAATTTCGTGCAACATATTCCTGAGCCGGTGCTTGGCGGTGCTACCCTGGTAATGTTCGGTACCATTGCCGCATCGGGCGTGCGTATCGTGTCACGCGAAAGGCTGAACCGCCGCGCGATCATGATCATGGCGCTGTCGCTGGCCGTCGGTATGGGCGTTTCTCAGCAACCGCTGATCCTGCAGTTCGCGCCGGACTGGCTGAAAACCCTGCTCTCCTCAGGCATTGCCGCCGGCGGCATCACCGCCATAGTGCTCAACCTGGTGTTCCCGCACGAACACGAGAAGCCATAATCCACCGCGCTGCCTGCCACAAACGGCCGCTTGCGGCCGTTTTTTATTGCCTATCAGACCATTGCACTTGAGATGCCCGGCCAATTGCGGCATAAACAGGGTATCTTTTTTGACCGACGCGGATGTAGACGATGAAATTTATCGGAAAACTGTTGCTGACGTTGCTGCTGCTGGTAGTGCTTGCCATTGTGCTGTTGTACGTCGTGGGGCAAACCGGCTGGGCGGCGGGCTGGCTTAGCCGTTGGATCAGCGATAACAGCGAATATCGCCTGTCGGTGGCAAAAATCTCGCACTCATGGAATCAGCCGGGCCAAATCAGCCTGGAAGACGTCCAACTGGCCAAAAATAATCGGCCGCAGGCGTTGATCGCCAAACGGGTAGATCTTGGCCTGAGCCTGCGCCAAATCACCGAACCACGCTATTTTCACAGCGTAACGCTGCGCGACGGCACGCTTACCGTTCAGCCGCAAACCGCGACACTGCCGGTGCAGGCCGATGTGTTGCAGTTGAGCAATATGGCGCTGCAGTCCAGCGACGAAACCTGGCAGCTCAATGCGCAACAGGTCAATGCCGGCATTACGCCCTGGCAACCCAAAGCCGGCCATCTGCTGGGAGAAAACAATCAGTTCCAGTTCAGCGCCGGCTCGATGACGCTGAACGGTATCCCGGCTTCGCAGGTGCTGGTACAGGGTGAACTTAAACAGAACCAGCTGAAGCTCAACAACTTCGGCGCCGATTTGGCGCAAGGTGACCTGACCGGGGTAGCCAGCCGCGCCACCGACGGCAGCTGGCTGGTGGAACGCCTGCGGCTGAGTGGCGTACGCATGCAAACCCCGCTGACGCTGGCCGAATTCTGGCAACGCTTTACCGCCCTGCCGCCGGTCACTCTCAAACGCTTTGATCTGATCGACGCGCGGCTGGAAGGCAAGGAGTGGGCGTTCAACGATCTCGATCTGTCGCTGCAGAACATCACCTTCCAGCAGGGCGACTGGCGCAGCGAGGACGGTTCGCTGAACTTCAACGCCAGCGATCTGATCAACGGGGGTTTCCACCTGATCGACCCGATCATGAATATGCGGCTTTCACCGGCCGGTATCGCCATTCAGCAGTTCACCAGCCGCTGGGAAGGCGGATTGTTGCGCACCTCCGGCAACTGGCTGCGCGCCAACAATCGCCTGCAACTGGACGAAGTGGCCGTCGCCGCACTGGAATACACTTTACCGTCAGATTGGCGCGCACTGTGGCTGAAACCGCTGCCGCACTGGCTGGCGGAGGTTTACGTCAACAAGCTGACCACCAATCGCAACCTGATCATCGATATTAATCCGAACTTCCCGTTCCAGATCACCGCGCTGGACGGCTACGGCGGCAACCTGCTGTTGGCGCGTGACCACCAGTGGGGCATTTGGTCCGGCACGCTGAACCTGAACGGCAGCGAAGCCACCTTCAACAAGATTGACGTTAGACGCCCATCGCTGGCGCTAAATGCTAACGACGGGCAGATCAACGTCACCGAGCTAAGCGCCTTTATGCCAAAGGGATTACTGGAAGCCAAAGCCACGGTCGAACAACTGCCGGGCAAGCCGTTTACGCTGTCGTTGAACGGCCGCTCGGTGCCGGTGAATACTTTGCAGCAATGGGGGTGGCAGCAGGTTCCGCTGGAAGGTGACGGAAATCTGCAGTTGCAGTTGAAAGGGTTGCTGAACAGCGATGGCCCGTTTAAATCTTCACTTAAGGGCGAACTGCAGGCCACCGCCGGCGATGGCCGTACGGTCGACCAACAGTTACCCTAGTCTTTCACGCCCTCTTCCCAGGGAAGAGGGCCGATAACTCAGCTTTCTATCGCCTCAGAGCCGCCCTGGTCCAGGGGCGCGTCCGACTCGGCCGGCAGCACCATATAAGTGCCTTCAAATATCGCGCCTTTATCGTCGTCACCGAACAGATGCACCTCCGCCTGCACCCGTGCCCGGCGGCCCCGCGCCAGACGTGCCAGATCGCCGCTCAGCGAGCTGAGATCCGCCACCGCACGCGGTCTGCCGGTGATAGGTTTGCTGTAGCGGATATGCGCATCTGCCAGAATAATGGTGCCGCCCAGATGGCGCTCACGCAGCAGCAGCCAGATAAGCCCCCAGGCGGTCAGCGTGGCCAGAGAGAACAGGCTGCCGGCAAACAGCGTATGGTGCGGGTTCTGGTTGCCAATCTCCGGCATGGTGGTGACGAAACGCTGGCCGGTATACTGGCTGATGCGCACCCCCATTTTCTCGCTGAGCGGGATATGATCGTACCAGGCCTGCTGCAGCTGGCCGCACCAATCGGGGCGATGCAGAATATCGTCCAGCGTGGCCACCGGCTTAATCATCAGGAAATGGCGGATCGGGGTGGTTTGCGGCGCGGTGATCTCACCCTGATTGACGAACCCCAGCTTGGCAAAGAACTCCACCGCATCCTCACGGGCGCTACACACCACCCGCTTTACCCCTTCCTGACGTGCCACGGATTCCAGCGTCATCGCCACCAGCGTGCCGAGGCCTTTGTCCTGTACCGTAGGGTCTACCGCCATAAAGCGGATCGCCGCCTCGTTGTCGGCATTGATATACAGCCGCCCGATAGCGACAATTTTACCGCCCTCATCCACCACCATCTGATGGTGCGCCATGGCGTCGTAGGCATCCTTTTCCGAACCCACCGGTTGGTGCAATGGCTTGCGCAGCATTTCCCAACGAAACTGGTAATAATCCTTCAGCTCTTGTTCTGTTACGGGTACTCGTAGGTGATACATAGACGCCTTCTCTCTCAAAATACTTAGACTTGAAGCCAAAACGTCACCGGTCCGTCATTCACCAGCGCCACTTGCATGTCGGCGGCGAACTCCCCGGTCTGTGTTTCTACGCCGCGTTCGCGGCACTGGCCAACAAAATATTGATACAACCGATCGGCCTCCTGCGGTACTGCACCGCGTGAGAAACTCGGGCGCATGCCTTTTTGGGTATCGGCCACCAGCGTGAACTGCGAAACCACCAACAGGCTGCCTCCCGCCTGCTGGACATTGAGATTCATCTTGTCGTTCTCGTCGCCAAAGATGCGATACCCCAGCACGCGTTCACACAGGCGCACGGCTTTTTGCTCGTTATCGTCCTGCTCCACGCCCAATAACACTAACAAACCGGGGCCAATCTTGCCTACCGTCTCTCCCTTGACCGTGACGCTGGCGTTTAACACCCGTTGTATTAACGCAATCATAACTGCCCTTCTTGTGTCTGATCCTGTTGCTCCGTCTTTTGCCGGCGGTAGTCACGGTATTCCCCGAGGGTAACGGTAATTTCCGCGCCGAGTAACACGATACACCAGCTCCAGTAGACCCACAGGAATAAAATCGGGATCACCGCCAGCACGCCGTATATCAGCTGATAAGACGGGAACATGGTGATATACAGCGCAAAACCCTTCTTGCCGAGCTCAAACAATACCCCGGCCACCAGCGCGCCGATCAGCGCATCTTTGGGCGGCACACGCACCGTCGGCACGATGCAATACAGCAGCCAGAACGATATCCAGGACAGGATCAGCGGGAAAATTCGCAGTACTTGATCCACCAGGCTGTTCACGCCAGCCTGCGCCAGCCAGTTGAGCGACAGCAGATAGGAGCTGATAGCCATGCTGGCCCCCACCAACAGCGGCCCCAGAGTCAGCACCATCCAATACACCGCAAACGAAAATACGATTGGCCGTTTGTTCTTGCTGCGCCAGATAGTATTCAGCACGCTGTCCACCGAGGAGATCAGCAGCAGCGCGGTGACAATCAGCCCGCAGGTCCCGACGGCGGTCATTTTGTTGGAGTTGGCGACAAACTGCTCCAGATAACTTTGGATCACGTTGCCGGCGGCAGGCATGAAATTAGAGAAGATAAAACTTTTCAACTGGACGCTGATGTCGGAAAACATCGGGAACGCGGCAAACAGCGCGAACACCACGGTAATCAACGGCACCAGCGACAGCAGGGAAACATAGGCCAGATGGCCCGCCAGCATGGTCAGACCATCGTTATCGACGCGTTGGAACAACAGCCGCCCAAAGGTGACGCTGGGTTTGATCGCAGAAGACAACTTTTTACGGCGGAAAAACGACATGGTCACTCCTTGATGTCAGTTTGTACGCCTTAAGCTTAACCCTTCGCGGTCATTGGGCAAAATAAGCCGGCACCACGTTACGGTCGGTCACGTGCACCGTTTTGATTCCCAGCGCCTGGGCGGCGGCGACGTTATCCGGGTGATCGTCGAAGAACACTGCGGCTTCCGGCGGCGTATTTTCGGCGTTGAGTACGTGCAGATAGATGTTGGCGTCCGGTTTGCGCATGCCGATGTCCTGAGACAGATACAGATGATCGGCGGCCTCGGCCACTTCCGGATAATGCTGCGGCCAGTAGTTGCAATGCAGACGATTGGTGTTCGACAACACCACCACCCGGTGACCTTCGCTGCGCAGGCGCTTCATGATATCGATCACCTCCGGACGCAGGGCGACAAACACCGCCTGCCAGCCGGTAGCGAACTGCTCAAAACTGAGGGCGATACCCATTTCATCACTTAGCTGTTCGGCAAAATCTTCGTCGCTGATTTCACCGCGCTCATGCTGCTGGAACAACTCACCCAGAGTGAAACGCTCGGACAATACCGCCAGCGGCGTGCCACTCAAATTGCTCCATACACCCAGTACACGTTTGAAATCGATATCGACAATCACATTACCTAAATCAAAGATATACAGCATAGTCCTCTCCTGATGGGCCGGTGAGATTTCACTGTAGCGGGAAAAGGGGGGGCTGAACAGAGAGCAGGCGGAAAAGCGCATAGCGCGCGGCAGAAATAGGGAAAGGCAGAGGAAAAAACTCAGGGCGCAGAACGCGCCCTAAGCATTGCAGACTAAGTCAGCGATTAAGCGTCTTTAGGACCGCGGCTTGCACGCTTACGATCGTTTTCCGTCAGGTGACGTTTACGAATACGTACGGACGTTGGCGTTACTTCTACCAGTTCGTCATCATCGATGAATTCCAGAGCTTGCTCCAGAGACATCTTGATAGCCGGAACCAGAGTAGTGGCTTCGTCAGTACCGGAAGCACGCATGTTGGTCAGCTTCTTACCGGTCAGGCAGTTTACGGTCAGGTCGTTGGAACGTGAGTGAATACCGATGATCTGGCCTTCATACACTTCCGCACCGTGGCCCAGGAACAGCTTGCCGCGATCTTGCAGACCGAACAGGGCGAACGCTACCGCTTTACCCTGGCCGTTAGAGATCAGCACGCCGTTCTGACGCTGGCCGATTTCGCCCTGGCGTACATCGTCGTAGTGGCTGAAGGTGGAGTACAGCAGACCGGTACCGGAAGTCATGGTCATGAACTCGGTACGGAAGCCGATCAGGCCACGCGCAGGGATCAGGTAATCCAGGCGAATACGACCTTTGCCGTCTGGGATCATGTCCTTAACGTCACCTTTGCGCTCACCCATGGCTTGCATGACTGAACCCTGGTGCTGTTCTTCGATATCCAGCGTCACGTTCTCGAATGGCTCTTGCATGCGGCCATCGATTTTACGGTTGATAACTTTAGGACGGGAAACCGCCAGCTCGAAACCTTCACGACGCATGTTTTCGATCAGAACCGACAGGTGAAGTTCACCACGGCCCGATACGCGGAATGCGTCAGCATCTTCGGTTTCTTCAACGCGCAGTGCCACGTTGTGCACCAGCTCTTTGTTCAGACGGTCGAGGATCTGACGTGAAGTCACGTACTTGCCTTCTTTACCACAGAACGGAGAGGTGTTGACGTTGAAGTACATGGTTACGGTCGGTTCATCAACAGACAGTGCCGGCAGCGCTTCAACGGCGTTGGTGTCGCAGATGGTGTCAGAGATGTTCAACTCGCCCAGACCGGTGATAGCGATAATGTCGCCAGCTTCAGCCACGGTAGCTTCGATACGCTCCAGACCCATGTGGGTCAGAACTTTAGCCACTTTACCGTTACGGGTTTTGCCTTCGCTATCAATGATAGTGATCTGCTGGTTAGGTTTAACCTTACCGCGCTTGATACGGCCGATACCGATAACGCCAACGTAGTTGTTGTAGTCCAGCTGAGAGATCTGCATCTGGAACGGCGCTTCGAGCTCAACCTGCGGCGCAGACACGTGGTCTACGATCGCCTGATACAGCGGGGTCATGTCTTCCGCCATCTCGTTGTGGTCGGTGCCCGCGATACCCATCAATGCAGAAGCATAGATGATTGGGAAGTCGAGTTGCTCATCGGTCGCGTCGAGGTTAACGAACAGGTCGAAGACCTGATCAACAACCCAGTCAGGACGCGCGCCCGGACGGTCAACCTTGTTGATTACCACGATCGGCTTCAGACCATTAGCGAAGGCTTTTTTGGTCACGAAGCGGGTTTGCGGCATTGGGCCATCCATTGCATCCACAACCAGCAGCACCGAGTCAACCATTGACATCACACGCTCAACCTCGCCGCCGAAGTCGGCGTGTCCTGGGGTATCCACGATGTTGATGCGGTAGTCTTTCCAATTAATGGCGGTGTTTTTTGCGAGGATGGTAATCCCACGCTCTTTCTCCAAATCGTTGGAGTCCATTACGCGTTCGGTGGCTTCTACACGCTCTCCGAAAGTACCGGATTGTTGCAGCAGCTTATCAACCAGGGTGGTTTTACCATGGTCAACGTGGGCAATAATGGCGATGTTACGCAAATTTTCGATCACAGCTTTGCCTCAGGCATTAGAAATAGCGCGCTATTGTACACGTATTAAGCGAGGTACTAAACAAGATCACAACAGTCTCTTATAAACAACTGTGTACAGGTCAGTTTGTGATCCCTTTCACGGTGCAAAAAGCAGCAGTTGGTGCACTTTTGCACCATTACGGTGCCCCACGCCACGTTATTTGCACCATATAAGTGCAATGCGTCACTGATGGTGCATACTGATTCTGTGCAAAACCCGCGCAGGAAGGCGATTAAAGCGCTTTTGCAAAGTTGGCACAGTTTTCGCTTTAGTCTATTCAAGGCAAAAACAGCCAGTTCCACAGATTCGTTCCACGACGACGACAATAATAAATCCGGGAGAGTTAAGTATGTCCGCTGAACACGTTTTGACGATGCTGAATGAGCATGAAGTGAAATTCGTAGACCTGCGTTTCACTGACACCAAGGGTAAAGAGCAACACGTCACCATCCCTGCTCATCAGGTGAATGCCGACTTCTTCGAAGAAGGTAAAATGTTTGACGGCTCCTCGATCGGCGGCTGGAAAGGCATCAACGAATCTGACATGGTGCTGATGCCAGACGCCAGCACTGCGGTGCTGGATCCGTTCTTCGAAGAATCCACCCTGATTATTCGCTGCGACATTCTCGAGCCAGGCACCATGCAGGGCTACGACCGTGACCCGCGCTCCATCTCCAAGCGTGCAGAAGACTTCCTGCGCTCTTCCGGCATCGCGGATACCGTGCTGTTCGGGCCAGAACCTGAGTTCTTCCTGTTCGACGATATTCGTTTCGGCAGCAGCATCCGTGGTTCCCACGTGGCTATCGACGATATCGAAGGCGCATGGAACTCCGGCACCAAATACGATGGCGGCAACAAAGGCCACCGTCCGGCAGTAAAAGGCGGTTACTTCCCGGTTCCTCCGGTCGATTCTTCACAAGACATCCGTTCTACCATGTGCCTGACCATGGAAGAAATGGGTCTGGTGGTCGAAGCGCACCACCACGAAGTGGCAACCGCAGGTCAGAACGAAGTGGCAACCCGCTTCAACACCATGACCAAGAAAGCCGACGAAATCCAAATCTACAAATACGTGGTTCACAACGTGGCTCACGCATTTGGCAAAACCGCGACCTTCATGCCGAAACCTATGTACGGTGATAACGGCTCAGGTATGCACTGCCACATGTCACTGTCCAAGAACGGCACTAACCTGTTCGCTGGCGACAAATACGGCGGCCTGTCTGAAACTGCCCTGTTCTACATCGGCGGTATCATCAAGCACGCTAAAGCGATCAATGCCCTGGCCAACCCGACCACCAACTCTTACAAGCGTCTGGTCCCAGGCTACGAAGCGCCGGTCATGCTGGCTTACTCAGCCCGTAACCGTTCCGCTTCCATCCGTATCCCAGTGGTTGCCAGCCCGAAAGCGCGCCGTATCGAAGCCCGTTTCCCGGATCCAGCGGCTAACCCATACCTGTGCTTCGCGGCTCTGCTGATGGCAGGCCTGGATGGTGTGATTAACAAAATCCACCCTGGCGATGCCATGGACAAAAACCTGTATGACCTGCCACCGGAAGAAGAAGCTGAAATTCCAAAAGTTGCAGGCTCTCTGGACGAAGCGCTGGCTGCACTGAGCGAAGACCGCGAGTTCCTGACCCGTGGCGGCGTATTCACCGACGACGCAATCGACGCTTACATCGACCTGCGTAAAGAAGAAATGGACCGCGTTCGCATGACGCCACACCCGGTTGAGTTCGAACTGTACTACAGCGTTTAAGCCTTTACCGCGCCATCTGCGGATGGCGCACCAAATTTTATTTGTCGTTTTTTTGTTGCCGTGGAAACTTTCAGCCCATCTTCGGATGGGTTTTTTTCTCCACCGTATTTTCTGCAACACTATTCCATACCGCTCGCATCACGGATGGAGTAGCATAGATGCACTAAAAAGGTGCAGGAGTCTGCTGTATGGCAACTGGCAAGCTGCCCGATGCTGGGCAGATCCTCAATTCTCTCATCAACAGCATCCTGCTGTTGGATGATGATCTGGCGGTTCATTACGCCAATCCGGCAGCACAACAACTGCTGGCGCAAAGTTCCCGTAAACTTTTCGGTACACCGCTACCCGAGCTGCTCGGCTATTTCTCGCTGAACGTCGATCTGATGCGTGAGAGCCTGCGGGCCGGCCAGGGCTTTACCGATAGCGAAGTGACCCTGGTGGTTGACGGCCGTGCGCATATCCTCTCCCTGACCGCTCAGGCTCTGCCTGAAGGCTTTATTCTGGTTGAGCTGGCGCCAATGGATAACCAACGCCGTTTGAGCCAGGAACAATTGCAACACGCCCAGCAGGTGGCGGCCCGCGATCTGGTCCGCGGCCTGGCACATGAAATCAAAAATCCGCTTGGCGGCCTGCGCGGCGCGGCGCAATTGCTGGCCAAGGCACTCCCCGATCCGGCGCTGACCGAATACACCAAAGTGATCATTGAACAGGCCGATCGCCTGCGCAACCTGGTCGATCGCCTGCTGGGGCCTCAGCGGCCCGGCCAGCACATTACCCAGAGCATTCATCAGGTGGCGGAACGAGTATGTCAACTGGTGTCGCTGGAGAAACCGGACAACGTGACGCTGGTGCGCGACTATGACCCCAGCCTGCCGGAAATGGCGCACGACCCGGACCAGATCGAACAGGTATTACTGAACATTACCCGCAATGCCCTGCAGGCGCTGGGCGCTGAAGGTGGCACTATCACGCTGCGCACCCGCACCGCGTTCCAGATCACTCTGCACGGCACTCGCTACCGATTGGCGGCACGCATCGATATAGAAGATGACGGCCCCGGCGTACCGGCGCAGTTACAGGACACCCTGTTCTACCCGATGGTCAGCGGCCGCGAAGGCGGTACCGGCCTGGGTTTATCCATCGCCCGTAATCTTATCGATCAGCATTGCGGAAAAATTGAATTTAACAGTTGGCCAGGGCATACCGAATTCTCGGTTTACCTGCCTATTCGCCAGTGAGGTTTTCTATGCAACGAGGGATAGTCTGGATCGTCGATGACGATAGCTCCATCCGCTGGGTGCTTGAACGCGCGCTCACTGGAGCGGGTGTAAGCTGCGCCACCTTCGACAGTGGCAATGCAGTGCTGGAAGCATTGGCCACGCAAACTCCCGACGTGTTGCTGTCTGACATCCGCATGCCGGGTATGGATGGTTTAGCGTTACTCAAGCAGATCAAGCAGCGCCACCCTATGCTGCCGGTCATCATAATGACCGCGCATTCGGATCTGGACGCCGCCGTCAGCGCCTATCAGCAAGGGGCGTTCGATTACCTGCCCAAGCCGTTTGATATCGACGAAGCGGTGGCGCTGGTCGAACGCGCCATCAGCCATTATCAGGAACAACAGCAGCCGGCGCGTAGCCAGCCGGCCAACGATCCGGCGGCGGACATCATCGGCGAAGCGCCGGCGATGCAGGATGTGTTTCGCATCATCGGCCGCCTGTCGCGCTCGTCGATCAGCGTGCTGATCAACGGCGAATCCGGGACTGGCAAAGAGTTGGTGGCCCATGCCTTGCATCGCCACAGCCCGCGAGCCAAATCGCCGTTTATCGCGCTGAACATGGCGGCGATCCCCAAAGATCTGATCGAATCCGAACTGTTCGGCCATGAGAAAGGTGCCTTTACCGGTGCCAATCAGATCCGCCAGGGCCGTTTTGAACAGGCAGACGGCGGCACGCTGTTCCTGGACGAAATCGGCGATATGCCGCTGGACGTTCAAACCCGCTTACTGCGCGTGCTGGCAGACGGTCAATTCTACCGGGTCGGCGGTTATGCGCCGGTGAAGGTGGACGTGCGTATCATCGCCGCCACGCACCAAAACCTGGAGCTGCGGGTACAGGAAGGCAAATTCCGCGAGGACTTGTTCCACCGCCTGAACGTGATCCGCGTGCACCTGCCGCCGCTGCGCGAGCGCCGGGAGGATATCCCGCGCCTGGCGCGCTACTTCCTGCAGGTAGCGGCAAAAGAGCTGGGCGTTGAAGCGAAGAATCTGCATCCGGAAACCGAAACCGCGCTGACCCGCCTGCCATGGCCAGGGAACGTGCGCCAGTTGGAAAATACCTGTCGTTGGTTAACCGTGATGGCCGCCGGACAGGAAGTGTTAATTCAGGATCTGCCGAGCGAACTGTTTGAAACCTCCGCACCGGAAGCCGCCGGCCACAGCCTGCCGGACAGTTGGGCTACGCTGCTGGCGCAGTGGGCCGATCGCGCCCTGCGTTCCGGTCATCAAAACCTGTTGTCGGAAGCACAACCGGAGATGGAGCGTACGCTGCTCACTACCGCGCTGCGTCACACTCAGGGGCATAAGCAAGAAGCCGCCCGGCTGCTGGGCTGGGGCCGCAATACCTTAACGCGGAAATTGAAAGAGTTGGGAATGGAATAGTTTGCGTAATTGATTATAAAAAACACAATCAAGCGCACAAAAAAACGGCTATTTCAGGCTTTACAGCCTGCATGGTCGCAGTATGATCGGGTCGCACACTCTGGAGGCTCAGGATGTTGGACTCATTCATCGTATTTATTTCCCAAAGCGCAGAGCTTGGCTCTTCCGCCAGCCACACACCGCAGGCAGCCGTTGCTGCGGTGCTGTGCGCAGCACTGATTAATTTCTTCAGTTGAAAAAGCGGCCGCATCAGCGGCCGTTTTTTTATGCATCAAATCACCCGCGAGAACTGCTGAGTGCGCGCCTGCTGACGCAGATAGAGATCAAAGCACATGCAAATATTGCGGATCAGCAAACGACCGCGCGGGGTTACGCGAATTCCCTGTTCATCACGCTCCACCAGCCCATCGCGTTCAAACGGCGCAAGCAACTGCAGGTCTTCGGCAAAGTAAGCGGCGAAGTCGATGGCGAACTGCTGTTCTATCGCGCGATAACCCAACTGGAAATTGCAGATCAGCGTTTTAATCACTTCACGTCGCAGGCAATCGTCTTCCGTCATCGTCAAGCCGCGCCACAGCGCATTGCCCTGCGCCTCAACGCTGCTGTAATAGGTCTTCAGCTCTTTCTGGTTCTGCGCATAGCTGTCGCCTAACATGCTGATGGCGGAAACGCCCAATCCCAACAGATCGCTGTCGCCCTGGGTGGTGTAGCCCTGGAAATTGCGGTGCAGTTTGCCTTCGCGCTGGGCTACCGCCAGCTCATCGTCCGGGCGAGCAAAGTGATCCATGCCGATAAACTGATAACCGGACTCGGTCAGGGAAGCGATGGTCTGTTGCAGGATATCCAGTTTCTGCTGTGCGCTTGGCAAGTCGGCATCCTTGATCTTGCGCTGTGCGGCGAACAGACTCGGCAAATGCGCATAGTTGAACACGCTTAGGCGGTCCGGGCTTAGCTCCGCCACCCGCTCCAGGGTGAAAGCAAAACTCTCCGGCGTCTGTTTTGGCAGCCCGTAAATAAGATCGATATTGGTGGAGTTAAATCCCAGCGCCTTGGCGCGGGCGATCAGGGCAAAGATAAACTCTTCATCCTGCTCACGATTAACCAGCCGCTGAACCTCTTTATTGAAGTCCTGCACTCCCATGCTCAGGCGGTTGAAACCTTCGCTGCGTAAATGATCGAGTACGTCCAGTTCAATTTCACGCGGATCAACCTCGATCGACATTTCCACATCGGGCAAGAAATCAAAGTGTTGCCGTAGCATCGCCGTCAATCTACTGATTTGCGACTTACTTAGGTAGGTGGGCGTACCACCGCCCCAGTGCATCTGGCCAACCTTACGCCCGGCAAACAGCGGGGCACGCTCGGCGATTTCACGTGCCAGCACCGCCAGATACTCATCAGCCTTGTGGGTCTGACGCGTCACCAGCTTGTTGCAACCGCAGAAATAACAGAGTTTATGGCAGAACGGAATATGTACGTACAGTGACAACGGACGTTCAGGATAACGCGCCGCGGCGCGTTGAAACGCCGCTTCGTCGTAGCCCTGGTTAAACTCCAGCGCCGTGGGGTATGAGGTGTAACGCGGCCCTGAATAGTTATATTTCTGGATCAGGGCCAGATCCCAGACGATTGCCTGCTCTGACATGCTCACTCCTTCCGATATTTTTTCCTACCGGGCCGGGAAATGGGCAGTTGTCTACGCTGTCTGGCCGCGGAAGCGCTGCGAAAACGCGTTTTACGTTTAGACAGCCGCCATAGTTTACCGAATAACCACAGCAGATAACACATCAAGAGTAGGGCTATTACCAGGATCGGCCACATTGCACGTTAAAATACGTCTTTCGGGTTACCGCTTTTCAGCAGTTTCAGGATGTCTTCCTGCTTTTCTTCTTTTTCATCGTCTTCGTCGTCGCCCAGCTCAATGCCCAATTGCTCCATCAGCGCATCGATGCGATCCAGCGTCTGGTCAACGTAAGCCTGGTCTTCGGCGTTCAGCGTCGCGCCGTCGTCGATACGATCCAGCAGCGCATCCAAACGCTCATCATTTTCCAGTTTCGCCAGCTCTTCTTCCGGCGACAGGCGTGGTTTGGCTTCGGCCTTCGGCTTAGGCTGCGGTTTGGCTTTTGGTTTAGCTTCAGCCACCAGCGCTACCGGCACTTTGCTGCCAATACGCGGATCTTTGACCTGTGCCCCGGCCTTGTTTTTCTGATTAGCAGACTCAACCTGGGTGCGAGAACCGGAAGCGAGACCACGGCGTTTCTTCAGGCGCTTGCGTTCACGGGCTTCCTGATCGAGCTCCACACGGCTTTTCTTTTTTGATTTCGACGTCGCCGCGCTGCTGCGTGGGGCGCGAGGTGCTTTTGATGGCTGGTTCATAGCGTACGCTCTTAGGTATGTAGATTCAGTATAGAGATGCTATACGATTGCGGCGGAATCTAGCAGAAAGCGGACAAAGAAAAAAGGCGGCAGGTTAAACCTGCCGCCTATTTCTCACCCTCTTTCGAAGGATATTCCTGCCACGCGCTCCATGCGCACACTCAACATCCTGGTTTTTCCCTCTGCTATAAACGCATTCCCTGCTACTACGTCCTTCATCCTGAAAGGGAAATCGTCCGTGGCGCAATCCGTTCGCATCCGCTCTCCCTGAGCGCGCTTCCTGCGGGCATCCTAATTGCAATAACTTCACCATCCTTGTGCTGTTCACACATTCGGGTGCAAACAAGGCATTCCTGCTGGGGTCATCCTGGCACTCATTGCACTTCCCGTGCGCTCCCTGAGATTTGTCACCCTTCCCGGATGTTCCTTACTCCTGCACAGCCTTGTGCTGCGATCTACTTTACGCGATCAAGGGTGACGCTCAAGGTATCTGCCGTGGAATGCCAATCCTCAATAACACAGAGAAATTTTAACTTTTTGTTTTTTAATAAAAAGAATAAAAGTCACTTTCGAATAAAGCGACATTACCCACTATTCGAATGGCAAATGTCTCACACGCTCAAGGCGACGTGGCTGCCACGCCCTGCTGGCCCGGCGCTTAAAAACAGAGAAACACACCATTTTTGCCGCTGATGCAGTTATAATCGCCAACCAGTTAGCCATCCTCGCGGAGACGAAAAATTTTGACCAGCAAGAATTACAATTATCATGTGACCCATTTCGTCACCAGTGCGCCCGATATTCGCCATCTGCCGGGGGATGAAGGTATTGAAGTTGCGTTCGCCGGTCGTTCCAATGCCGGTAAATCCAGCGCGTTAAATACCCTGACCAATCAGAAAGGCCTGGCACGTACCAGTAAAACGCCGGGCCGTACTCAGCTCATCAACCTGTTTGAAGTGGAAGAGGGCATTCGCCTGGTCGACCTGCCAGGTTATGGCTATGCCGAAGTTCCTGAAGAGATGAAACGCAAGTGGCAGCGTGCGCTGGGTGAATACCTGCAGATGCGCAACTGTCTGAAAGGCCTGGTGGTGCTGATGGATATCCGCCACCCGCTGAAAGATCTCGACCAGCAGATGATTCAATGGGCAGTGGATGTCGGTACGCCGGTGCTGGTTCTGCTGACCAAAGCGGACAAACTGGCCTCCGGCGCGCGTAAAGCGCAGCTCAATATGGTGCGTGAAGCGGTAGTGCCGTTTATGGGCGATATCCAGGTAGAAGCCTTCTCCTCACCGAAAAAAATCGGTGTCGACAAGCTGAGCCAGAAGCTGAATACCTGGTTTAACGAGATCCCGCCGGAAGTTCTGCCGGAAGACGACGACGCCGCCGGCGAGTAATCTGCCGCAGATGCCGAGATAGCCGATGTGGAAACACATCGGTTTTTTTATGCCCAATTTTCAAAGCCTTTGGCGTTTTCGTTATCTAATTACAGTTTTGACAAAAACCCATCATAAATTCTTATGATGACTTATTGGCAACGACAGAGTTAGCGGGCAATAACAGAAGATCGTCAGGGAGAAAAACGGGGGGAGGAATAGGAAAAAACTATGGCTTGGCGTTGTTTTTACAATAAAAAACGCCCCAGTCAATACTGACTGGGGCGGCTAAATATTCAGCCAAATCCGATTACGTGAAGTAAAAGGTCTGAAAGATAGAACATCTTACCTCTGTACCCTACGCCTGTAACTCTACATGATTTTTTCGCAGTGCAAAAGAATTTTTTGTAGTTTACTTACACAACTTAGCGCGTAATAACGGCGAGGTTGGGGAAACAATCGCCGCATCTTGTAGCTAAATTACGAAAAGTGCTTAGGTTATCACCAGTTAGCGCCTCAGCGAGGGATTAACGGGTGAGCAGCCGCATTATCAATGGGCTTCATCCCAGTTAGCCCCCACGCCGACGTCCACTTTCAGCGGTACCGCCAACGTCATGCTGTTTTCCATCAACTCGCGGATGCGCTGGCTGGACGCTTCAATCACTGACTCATGCACCTCGAACACCAGTTCATCGTGCACCTGCATGATCATGCGCACCAATGGCTCATCCTGACCTTGCAACCAGGCGTCCACCTCAATCATCGCACGCTTGATGATATCGGCAGCCGTCCCCTGCATCGGGGCGTTGATCGCCGCACGTTCGGCGGCCTTGCGACGCATGCCATTACTGGAACTGACGTCCGGCAGATAGAGGCGACGACCATCCAGCGTGCTGACATAACCCTGTTCGGCAGCCTGCTGGCGGGTGCGCTCCATATACTCCAGCACGCCCGGGTAACGCTCGAAGTAAAGATCCATATAGCGCTGCGCTTCGCCGCGCGGGATCCCCAACTGACGTGCCAGGCCGAATGCGCTCATGCCATAAATCAGACCAAAGTTAATTGCCTTGGCGCTGCGACGCTGCTCATTCGTCACCTTGTCGAGCGGCAGGCCAAACACCTCGGCGGCGGTAGCCCGGTGGATGTCTTTACCGGCCGCAAAAGCCTTCAGTAACCCTTCGTCCTGCGACAGGTGGGCCATGATGCGCAGTTCAATCTGCGAATAGTCGGCCGCGACGATGCGGTAGCCTTCAGGGGCAATAAATGCCTGCCGAATACGGCGTCCTTCGTCGTTACGCACCGGAATATTCTGCAGGTTAGGATCGCTGGAGGAGAGGCGTCCGGTGGCCGTCACCGCCTGATGGTAGGAGGTGTGTACCCGCCCGCTGAACGGGTTAATCATCAACGGCAGCTTATCGGTGTAGGTGGTTTTCAGCTTCGCCAGCCCGCGGTATTCCAGAATCACCTTCGGTAACGGATAATCCAACGCCAACTCGGCCAACACTTCTTCGTTGGTCGATGGTGCGCCACCAGGGGTTTTCTTCAGGACTGGCAGCTTTTGCTTTTCGTACAAGATCGCCTGCAGTTGTTTGGTCGACGCCAGATTGAACGGCTCTTCCGCCAGTTCATGCGCCTGAATTTCCAGTTCGGCCAGGCGCTTGGTCAACTCGATGGAGTGGGCGGCCAAAATACTTTGGTCAATCAGCACCCCGGTGCGCTCGATATGCGACAGTACCGGCAGCAGCGGCATTTCAATCTCATTGAACACCGTCAGCAGCTCGGCGCTTTCTTTCAACTGCGGCCACATCGCCAAATGCAGTTGCAGCGTGACATCGGCATCTTCAGCCGCGTAAGGCGCCGCCTGCTCCAGCGCAATCTGGTTGAAGGTGAGCTGTTTTTTGCCCTTACCGGCGATCTCTTCAAAAGTAACGGTTTTATGGCCGAGATAGCGATCGGACAGACTGTCCATGTCGTGGCGACCGCCCACGCTGTCCAACACATAGGATTCCAGCATGGTGTCGAAGGCAATGCCGCGCAGAGTGATGTCGTAACGCGCCAACAAGCCCATATCAAACTTCAGGTTCTGACCGACCTTCAGCGCCTTCTCGTCTTCCAGCAACGGTTTCAGCGTTTCCAGCACATAAGCGCGATCCAACTGCGTCGGCGCATCGAGATAGTCATGCGCCACCGGCAAATAAGCGGCTTCGCCCGGCGCAATGGCAAAGGACAGGCCGATCAGGTTGGCGGTCAGGGTATCCAGACCGTCGGTTTCGGTATCGAAGGCAAATACTTCGGCGTTTTTCAGCTTCTTGAGCCAATCAGCGAAGGTCTTCTCATCCAATATGGTGACGTAGCCGTCTTGCGACAGCGTCGCTTCCGCAGCAACTTTTGGGGTGTCTGCGACAACGCCGGCAGGTTTCGCCGCACTGACCGCTTTCGCGCCGGTGCCTTTTTTGCCTTCCAGCCAGATACCGGCTTCAACATCCGCCAGCCAACGTTTGAATTCGTACTGTTTGAACAACTGTTGCAACGTGTCAACGTCCAGCGGAGAGACTTCAAGTTCTGCGCAGGAAAGATCCAGCTCGACATCGGTTTTAATCGTCGCCAGCTTATAGGAGAGGTACGCCACCTCTTTGTTCTGTTCCAACTTGGCTGCCATGGTCTTGGCGCCACGGAAGTTGAGCGTGGCGATGTTGTCCAGGTTGGCATAGAGTGCATCCAGCCCACCAAGCCCCTGTAGCAGCGCCTGCGCGGTTTTCTCACCCACTCCGGGCACACCTGGGATGTTATCCGAGGAGTCGCCCATCAGCGCCAGGAAGTCGATAATCAGCGCCGGCGGAATGCCGTACTTATCGCACACCTCTTGCGGACCAAGAATGGTGTTATTCATGGTGTTGATCAGCGTCACGTTCGGTGTGACCAACTGCGCCATATCTTTATCGCCCGTGCTGATCAACACCGCATGACCGGCCTTTTCGGCTTCCAGAGCCAGCGTGCCGATAACGTCATCCGCTTCTACGCCAGGCGTGACCAAAAGCGGAAGGCCCATGGCCTTGACCATTTTGTGCAGTGGCTCGATTTGAGCGCGCAGATCGTCCGGCATCGGTGGCCGATGTGATTTGTACTCTGCGAACAGGTCATCACGGAAGGTTTTCCCTTTGGCATCAAACACCACCGCAACATGGCTCGGTTGGTACTGCAACAGCAGGCTGCGCAGCATATTCAGTACGCCGTACATTGCTCCGGTCGGTTCGCCCGCGGAATTGGTCAGCGGAGGGAAGGCGTGATAAGCGCGGTAGAGGTAAGAGGAACCGTCAACCAGGATTAATGGGTTTTCTGCAATCTGGGCCATAGCGTTTCTTTATCGTGATCGGACATAACGGTAAGCATGCCATAGCTGGCCGCCTGAGACGAACCTTAGCGTGCATTGCGGATGAAAATGATGTGATTATGCGAAGCGATCCGCAAGATCCTACCTGTGGATAACTTTGTGCATAGAAAAGACAACAGATTATAACGATGCATTTATCGTTATAATTGAAAATAAAATTCCTATTGAAATCACAGTGTTAAATGGTGTTATTTTGAAGAAAGGTATTTATCGACTTTTACACAATTTGTGGATATAACTTGCGCTCGATTTTAATCGCACTATTAATCGAATTTGGCAACTCAATTACCCTAGCACAAGATGAGCAAGTTGCACGAAAACGCAGCAAATGATTATTTATTCATCTATAAAAACTGTTGCTGTAAGTGAGCGCTTTCTCCCCATATTTTCTGTTAAAATATTTTTTTGTTCATGCATATCGGCATGTAACGCTGTTCCCAATGACCATCAGCCCATAATCATGCCTAGACTGCTATCCCCTGTTATTTTTATATTTTCAGCCCTGCTTGCCATTTTGGTGACCATGCTGTGTTCGATCCCCATCACATTGGCCGGTATCGTTAAGCTATTGATCCCCAATCCTGTCATCTGGCGACAGACCTCCGCCTTTGCCGATTTTATGATGTGGTGCTGGTGTCAGGGATTGTCGCTGTTATTGCGCATTAACTGGCAGCTACGTTGGGATATTGAAGGGCTGGAAGGGCTGGACCGTAAAAATTGGTATCTGCTTATCAGCAATCACGAAAGCTGGTCGGATATTGTCGTGCTGTGCGTGCTGCTCCGTAACCATATTCCCATGAATAAATACTTTCTCAAGCAACAGTTAGCCTGGGTGCCTTTTGTCGGCCTCGCCTGTTGGGCGTTGGATATGCCATTTATGAAGCGCTATTCACGCGCCTATATGCTCAAACATCCGGAAAAACGCGGTAGGGATATCGAAGCCACACGCCGCTCCTGCGAGAAATTCCGAAAACGTCCGACCACTATCGTCAATTTTGTGGAGGGTTCCCGCTTTACTGAAGCCAAGAAAATTAAAACCCACTCCCCCTATCGCAATTTACTGGCCCCAAAGGCCGCCGGCATTGCTTTTACGCTCAGTGCATTAGGCAAGCAGTTCGATAAAGTGTTAAATGTCACCCTGCTTTATCCGGAGAATAGCGAACGGCCTTTTAGGGATATGCTGTGCGGCCGATTAAAGCGCATTGTGGTAAGAATCGAGCTGCTGCCGATCGATGAAACCCTGCATGGCGATTACTTTAACGACAAGCTCTTTAAACGGCGTTTCCAACTGTGGCTGAATACGCTATGGCAGGAAAAAGACAGGCTGTTGGATAAGTTAAAGCGGCAATACAGTTAAAAAAAACGCCGGCTGAGCCGGCGTTCTTCACTTTAAATCTCAGTTATTTCTGCTGGCTGAGGAATTTAACCACGTCGGCGAATTGCTTCACGTAAGCATCCATCGAGCTGGTGTCCAGGCCATCATTTTTAACCATAAACTTACCGTTCACAAATACTGCCGGAACACCGCGCAGCTGCAGATCTTCCGCAGCTTTCTCCTGTTGAACCACCAGGGATTTCACCACAAAGCTGTTCCAGGCCGCATCATAGTCTTCCGCACTCACACCGGCTTTGACAAACACGTTACGGATATCATCAGGGGTTTGCACGGTCTGAGTTTTTTGTACGGCTTCAAACATCAGCGGGCTCACTTTATCTTCCACACCCAGCGCCATAGCAACCGCCCAGGCCTGAGTCAGCTGTTTACCCAGCGGTCCCAGAAACTCAACGTGGTATTTGGTCATTTTGGTGCCTGCAGGCAGCGCTTTTTTCACGTTCTCGGAAACGTGGTAAACCTGCTCGAACTGATAGCAGTGCGGGCAATAGAAGGAAAAGAACTCCAGCACCTGAGGTTCACCGGTCACAGGTTTGTCCAGAGTTACATACTGAGAACCATCGCTAAACTGCGCAGCCGAGGCACTGAATGCCATTACCATGCCAACGAGCGCCAACCATATTTTCTTCATAAGACTAAACTCTCCATTGTGTTAAAGCTTCAATACATTGGCATCAGCTGCAGAGGAGGTTCCTGCAACAGCTTAACCTGTTCAGTGAATGCCGCGGTCTGAGATAACCAGAAATCAGACTCCGCCATCCACGGAAAACTTTTAGGAAATGCGGGATCCTGCCAACGGCGAGCTACCCATGCCAGGTAGTACACCATTCGCATGGCACGCAAAGGTTCGATCAACGCCAACTCACTCTGATCAAACTCAGCAAACTCTGAGTAAGCCTCCAGCAAAACATCCAGCTGCATCAGGCGATCACGGCGCTCACCGTGCAACAACATCCACAGATCCTGTACCGCCGGCCCATTACGCGCATCGTCAAGATCGACAAACAGTGGACCATCGCGCCACAGGATATTGCCTGGGTGACAGTCACCGTGCAAACGCCGTGGCTGCCAGTCCAGATGCCAATGGTGTTTTATCGCCTCAATCAGAGCGTCCGTCGCGTTCAGGAAGCTGTCACGCTGTGCCTTGGGCAACAGTTTGCAGCCAGCCAGCACTTCACGCGGCGCGGTGAGATATTCTTCAATCCCCATTGTAGGACGCTCCACAAACAGGCTTTCACTGCCCACCTGATGAATACGCCCCAGGAAACGGCCAACCCACTCCAGTTGATCGAGATTGTCTATCTCATACTGCCGCCCACCAACGCTGGGAAATACGGTAAAAAAGAAACCGCTGTGCGTATGTAGCGTATTGCCCTGCAGGGCCAGTGGCGCAACTGCCGGGATCTCCGCCTGGGCAAGATCCTCGGAGAACTGGTGTTCTTCAATAATTTGCGCGGCGCTCCAACGTTCGGGGCGGTAAAACTTCACCACGTAGCGCTTACGATCTTCGTCCATAAACTGGTAGACGCGGTTTTCATAACTGTTCAGCGCCGTTAGCCCGGAATCTACACGCAGGCCAACCCCTTCCAGCGCGTCCATAATCAGGTCGGGCGACAGGGTTTGAAAATTAAAAGCGGAGTTGTTCATAACAACATTCAGTTTCATTGGGTGACAGCACCGTGCCGGGAATGAGAAATAGTAGCATTAATGACAAATTTCACGAGCACTGGTTCACCGTACCGCACAAATGCTAATCCTTTATAACGCCACGGGCGCGCAGCAAGGCCGTTTTAAAGTCTTCTTCGTAATCCTTTTTCAGCCCTGGGATCTGTTCCGTGCCGGCGCTGCCGCGCATTTTCAGATGGTAGATAAGAATATCATCACTCAGTTCAGCCAAATCACCCTGAAAACCGGCTTCTTGCGCCAGCTTTTGCAAAAACTGAATCAGGTTGAGATCAGGATCTTCCTGCCAGGCCGGGTGTAACAATTCAATCAGCTCGTTTACGCGGTGCGTTTTCATCGCAATACCGTCCAATAGAATAAATAAGCACACAAAGTAACAGGCTTACCAACGCAGTGAAAGAAGCAGCTTGTCAATAAAGGTAAATCCTGATGCCGCACCGGCTTTAGCGCTACAATCAGGACGTTAGCCACAATGCAGGATGAGAAATATGCACGAGGACATTACCGGCATTATTCTGGCCGGGGGACGCGCCACGCGAATGGGCGGGGAAGATAAAGGCTTGGTTCAGGTTGCCGGAATACCGTTGTATCAGCACGTGCTTGCCCGATTGCAACCGCAGGTGGGCCAGATTGCCATCAGCGCCAACCGCAATCAGGCCCGTTATCAGGAAAGCGGCCTGCCGACGATCGGCGATCTGACCACTGACTTTTCCGGTCCGCTGGCCGGTATATTGGCCGGGCTGAGATATGCCGCCACTGAATGGGTGGCCTTTGTTCCCTGCGATGTGCCCGATTTTCCCACCACGTTGGTCGAACAACTCTGGCAGCAAAAAGGCCGCTCACTGGCCGCCTATGCCAGCGATGGAGAACGAGCCCACCCAACTCTGGCACTGTTGCATATCAGCCTGGCGCCCCAGTTAGCAGGCTATCTGGCTAGAGGGGATCGCAAGCTAATGCTGTTTCTGGACGCAGCAGGCGCGCGCCAGGTAACGTTCACTGGTCAGCAAGCCGCATTCCACAACCTTAATACGCGAGAAGACTGCCTGCGCTGGCAGCAGGAAAAAGGATTCCCCCATGAATAACCCCCACCCTCCTTTGCTGGGCATTGCTGCCTATAGCGGTACAGGTAAAACCACGCTGCTTAAGCAGCTAATACCGTTATTGAGACAGCGGGAAATCCGCGTAGGGCTGATTAAACATACGCATCATGATATGGATGTAGATACGCCAGGCAAAGACAGTTATGAATTACGTAAGGCAGGCGCCGATCAAACATTGGTCGCCAGCGATCGCCGCTGGGCACTGATGACAGAAACACCGGAGCAATTGCCGCTTAATCTGCACTATCTGGCCAGCCGATTTGATCGTGACAAAGTGGATGTGATTTTAGTGGAAGGATTTAAACACGAGCCAGTGAGTAAGATCATTCTGTATCGTGAAAATATAGGCAGGCCGCTGGAGGATATGCTGGATAAGTTTGTCATTGCGGTAGCCTGCGATCGGTCTGTTGCAGGGGTTAAATCCCTGGATATTAACCAGCCTGAGGCAATAGCTGAGTTTATCGTCGAGTGGTTGAAAGGCGCAGCGTAGCTGCGCCCGATATTTCCTGACCGCAAAGCAAAAAGCCCCATGCTTTCGCATGAGGCTTTCGACTTTGTTTGATGCCTGGCAGTGTCCTACTCTCGCATGGGGAGACCCCACACTACCATCGGCGCTACGGCGTTTCACTTCTGAGTTCGGCATGGAGTCAGGTGGGACCACCGCGCTATTGCCGCCAGGCAAATTCTGTTTCATTCCAACCGCTTCACTCTCGTGTCGCCATTGAAACCAATCTCGGAACTTCGCTGAAAATCTACACCAATCTCTCTAAAACACCTTCGGTGTTGTAAGGTTAAGCCTCACGGATCATTAGTACTGGTTAGCTCAATGCATCGCTGCACTTACACACCCAGCCTATCAACGTCTTAGTCTTAAACGTTCCTTCAGGGACCTTAAAGGCCCAGGGAAGACTCATCTCGAGGCAAGTTTCGCGCTTAGATGCTTTCAGCGCTTATCTTTTCCGCACTTAGCTACCGGGCAATGCCATTGGCATGACAACCCGAACACCAGTGGTGCGTTCACTCCGGTCCTCTCGTACTAGGAGCAACCCCTCTCAATCTTCCAACGCCCACGGCAGATAGGGACCGAACTGTCTCACGACGTTCTAAACCCAGCTCGCGTACCACTTTAAATGGCGAACAGCCATACCCTTGGGACCTACTTCAGCCCCAGGATGTGATGAGCCGACATCGAGGTGCCAAACACCGCCGTCGATATGAACTCTTGGGCGGTATCAGCCTGTTATCCCCGGAGTACCTTTTATCCGTTGAGCGATGGCCCTTCCATTCAGAACCACCGGATCACTAAGACCTACTTTCGTACCTGCTCGAGCCGTCACTCTCGCAGTCAAGCTAGCTTATGCCTTTGCACTAACCTCACGATGTCCGACCGTGATTAGCTAACCTTCGTGCTCCTCCGTTACTCTTTGGGAGGAGACCGCCCCAGTCAAACTACCCACCAGACACTGTCCTCACCCCGGATTACGGGGCCGAGTTAGAACATCAAACATTAAAGGGTGGTATTTCAAGGTTGGCTCCACGCAGACTGGCGTCCACGCTTCAAAGCCTCCCACCTATCCTACACATCAAGGCTCAATGTTCAGTGTCAAGCTATAGTAAAGGTTCACGGGGTCTTTCCGTCTTGCCGCGGGTACACTGCATCTTCACAGCGAGTTCAATTTCACTGAGTCTCGGGTGGAGACAGCCTGGCCATCATTACGCCATTCGTGCAGGTCGGAACTTACCCGACAAGGAATTTCGCTACCTTAGGACCGTTATAGTTACGGCCGCCGTTTACTGGGGCTTCGATCAAGAGCTTCGCCTTGCGGCTGACCCCATCAATTAACCTTCCAGCACCGGGCAGGCGTCACACCGTATACGTCCACTTTCGTGTTTGCACAGTGCTGTGTTTTTATTAAACAGTTGCAGCCAGCTGGTATCTGCGACTGGCTTCGGCTCCGAGAGCAAGTCTCTTCACCTACGCGCCAGCGTGCCTTCTCCCGAAGTTACGGCACCATTTTGCCTAGTTCCTTCACCCGAGTTCTCTCAAGCGCCTTGGTATTCTCTACCTGACCACCTGTGTCGGTTTGGGGTACGATTCTGTGTTACCTGATGCTTAGAGGCTTTTCCTGGAAGCTTGGCATCAACTACTTCTGCACCGTAGTGCATCGTCATCACGCCTCAGGGTTGAATAAGAGAACGGATTTACCAATTCTCTCCCCCTACACGCTTAAACCGGGACAACCGTCGCCCGGCTAGCCTAGCCTTCTCCGTCCCCCCTTCGCAGTAACACCGAGTACAGGAATATTAACCTGTTTCCCATCGACTACGCCTTTCGGCCTCGCCTTAGGGGTCGACTCACCCTGCCCCGATTAACGTTGGACAGGAACCCTTGGTCTTCCGGCGAGCGGGTTTTTCACCCGCTTTATCGTTACTTATGTCAGCATTCGCACTTCTGATACCTCCAGCAACCCTCACAGGCCACCTTCAACGGCTTACAGAACGCTCCCCTACCCAACAACGCCTAAGCGTCGCTGCCGCAGCTTCGGTGCATGGTTTAGCCCCGTTACATCTTCCGCGCAGGCCGACTCGACCAGTGAGCTATTACGCTTTCTTTAAATGATGGCTGCTTCTAAGCCAACATCCTGGCTGTCTATGCCTTCCCACATCGTTTCCCACTTAACCATGACTTTGGGACCTTAGCTGGCGGTCTGGGTTGTTTCCCTCTTCACGACGGACGTTAGCACCCGCCGTGTGTCTCCCGTGATAACATTCTTCGGTATTCGGAGTTTGCATCGGTTTGGTAAGCCGGGATGGCCCCCTAGCCGAAACAGTGCTCTACCCCCGAAGATGAGTTCACGAGGCGCTACCTAAATAGCTTTCGGGGAGAACCAGCTATCTCCCGGTTTGATTGGCCTTTCACCCCCAGCCACAAGTCATCCGCTAATTTTTCAACATTAGTCGGTTCGGTCCTCCAGTTAGTGTTACCCAACCTTCAACCTGCCCATGGCTAGATCACCGGGTTTCGGGTCTATACCTTGCAACTATTCGCCCAGTTAAGACTCGGTTTCCCTACGGCTCCCCTATACGGTTAACCTTGCTACAAAATATAAGTCGCTGACCCATTATACAAAAGGTACGCAGTCACCCAACAAAGTAGGCTCCCACTGCTTGTACGTACACGGTTTCAGGTTCTATTTCACTCCCCTCGCCGGGGTTCTTTTCGCCTTTCCCTCACGGTACTGGTTCACTATCGGTCAGTCAGGAGTATTTAGCCTTGGAGGATGGTCCCCCCATATTCAGACAGGATGTCACGTGTCCCGCCCTACTCATCGAACTCACAGAATGTGCATTTTAGTGTACGGGACTATCACCCTTTACTGTGCGACTTTCCAGACGCTTCCACTAACACACAAACTGATTCAGGTTCTGGGCTGTTCCCCGTTCGCTCGCCGCTACTGGGGGAATCTCGGTTGATTTCTTTTCCTCGGGGTACTTAGATGTTTCAGTTCCCCCGGTTCGCCTCGTTAAGCTATGTATTCACTTAACGATAGTGCAACGAATTGCACTGGGTTTCCCCATTCGGGTATTGCCGGTTATAACGGTTCATATCACCTTACCGACACTTTTCGCAGATTAGCACGCCCTTCATCGCCTCTGACTGCCTAGGCATCCACCGTGTACGCTTAGTCACTTAACCTCACAACCCGAAGATGTTTCTGTAAACAGAAAACACTGTCGTGCTGTTTATTTGAGAGACTCTATGACAGGTTAATCCTTACCCCAATACATCTACGGAGGGATAAGTTTCAGCTGTCATGTTTCAATTTTCAGCTTGTTCCAGATTGTTAAAGAGCAATATCTTAAACACGACTCGCAAGAGTCATCTTTAAGATTTTTTCGGTTATGACTAACCGGTGATAATGTCTTTCACTCATTATCGGATTGGCGTCCCCAAGGGGATTCGAACCCCTGTTACAGCCGTGAAAGGGCAGTGTCCTAGGCCTCTAGACGATGGGGACACGAAAATCCGATTAAACTGAACGTCTTAATCGGTTCGTATCAGCATGAGTCAGAGACTCATTACATCAACAGGTAGCGCTTTTGCTCATTACTTTTTCATCAGACAATCTGTGTGAGCACGCCACTCGAATCAATATCATTAGGTAAGGAGGTGATCCAACCGCAGGTTCCCCTACGGTTACCTTGTTACGACTTCACCCCAGTCATGAATCACAAAGTGGTAAGCGCCCTCCCGAAGGTTAAGCTACCTACTTCTTTTGCAACCCACTCCCATGGTGTGACGGGCGGTGTGTACAAGGCCCGGGAACGTATTCACCGTAGCATTCTGATCTACGATTACTAGCGATTCCGACTTCATGGAGTCGAGTTGCAGACTCCAATCCGGACTACGACGTACTTTATGAGGTCCGCTTGCTCTCGCGAGTTCGCTTCTCTTTGTATACGCCATTGTAGCACGTGTGTAGCCCTACTCGTAAGGGCCATGATGACTTGACGTCATCCCCACCTTCCTCCGGTTTATCACCGGCAGTCTCCTTTGAGTTCCCGACCGAATCGCTGGCAACAAAGGATAAGGGTTGCGCTCGTTGCGGGACTTAACCCAACATTTCACAACACGAGCTGACGACAGCCATGCAGCACCTGTCTCAGAGTTCCCGAAGGCACTAAGCTATCTCTAGCGAATTCTCTGGATGTCAAGAGTAGGTAAGGTTCTTCGCGTTGCATCGAATTAAACCACATGCTCCACCGCTTGTGCGGGCCCCCGTCAATTCATTTGAGTTTTAACCTTGCGGCCGTACTCCCCAGGCGGTCGATTTAACGCGTTAGCTCCGGAAGCCACGCCTCAAGGGCACAACCTCCAAATCGACATCGTTTACAGCGTGGACTACCAGGGTATCTAATCCTGTTTGCTCCCCACGCTTTCGCACCTGAGCGTCAGTCTTTGTCCAGGGGGCCGCCTTCGCCACCGGTATTCCTCCAGATCTCTACGCATTTCACCGCTACACCTGGAATTCTACCCCCCTCTACAAGACTCTAGCTTGCCAGTTTCAAATGCAGTTCCCACGTTAAGCGCGGGGATTTCACATCTGACTTAACAAACCGCCTGCGTGCGCTTTACGCCCAGTAATTCCGATTAACGCTTGCACCCTCCGTATTACCGCGGCTGCTGGCACGGAGTTAGCCGGTGCTTCTTCTGCGAGTAACGTCAATGTACAGTGCTATTAACACTGAACCCTTCCTCCTCGCTGAAAGTGCTTTACAACCCTAAGGCCTTCTTCACACACGCGGCATGGCTGCATCAGGCTTGCGCCCATTGTGCAATATTCCCCACTGCTGCCTCCCGTAGGAGTCTGGACCGTGTCTCAGTTCCAGTGTGGCTGGTCATCCTCTCAGACCAGCTAGGGATCGTCGCCTAGGTGAGCCATTACCCCACCTACTAGCTAATCCCATCTGGGCACATCTGATGGCGTGAGGCCCGAAGGTCCCCCACTTTGGTCCGTAGACGTTATGCGGTATTAGCTACCGTTTCCAGTAGTTATCCCCCTCCATCAGGCAGTTTCCCAGACATTACTCACCCGTCCGCCGCTCGTCACCCGGAGAGCAAGCTCTCCTGTGCTACCGCTCGACTTGCATGTGTTAGGCCTGCCGCCAGCGTTCAATCTGAGCCATGATCAAACTCTTCAATTTAAAAGTTCGATTTGCTTCAACTCGTGAAGCGATGCTCAAAGGTTACTAAATGAATTTTACTTCAGTAGTCACTCTTCAAGACTTGATATTTTTTCGTACCCGAAGGTACTGGATATCGTCTTGTGGAGTGCCCACACAGATTGTCTGATAAATTGTTAAAGAGCAGTGAGTTAGCCGCCGTAGCTTGCTATCTCGAGGTGGCGTATATTACGCTTTTCACCCGAAGAGTCAAGCGTTTATTTCGCTTTTCTCTTACCGACCTGGCGACTTGTTCTCGTTAGAGGAGTCGTTGTTCCCGGTCAGTGGAGGCGCATTATAGGGAGTTCTCAGAAGGCCGCAACCCCTAAATGCAAAAAACTTTTCAAGCGCGGATTTTTTCGGCAAAGCGCTGCACAAGCCAGCGATTCCGTCACTTTTTCCGGCAAACAGCCACAAAAGCTGGCGATCCGTAGAGTAAAATAAGAATAACGATGTCAGTAAGGACCCGCAGCCATGCAATTTAACGCTCAACAACAGGCCGCTCAACGTAACCTTTCTTATCTGCTTGCAGAGAAACTCGGCCAACAAATTCTGGCAGGCGATTATCAGGCGGGCAGTATCTTGCCTGGAGAGATGGAACTGGGAGAACAATTCGGCGTTAGCCGCACGGCCGTGCGCGAAGCAGTAAAGATGCTGGCAGCCAAAGGTATGCTGTTGCCACGCCCGCGCATCGGTACCCGGGTGATGCCGCAAAGCCAGTGGAATTTTCTCGATCAGGATTTACTGACCTGGTGGATGACTCGGGAGAACTTCGATCAGGTGATGCAACACTTTCTTATATTACGCACGTCATTGGAACCACAGGCCTGCTCGCTGGCTGCTGCTAACGCCAGCGCTCAGCAAACCGCGCTTCTGGCCGAATTGATGGCGGAGATGCGTGCGCTGCATACCCAGTTTGACCGCGAGCGCTGGATCCAGGTCGATACCCAATTCCACCAGCTTATCTATGAAGCCAGCGGCAACCCGTTCCTGACATCATTCGCCAACCTGTTCAGTTCGGTGTATCAAAGCTACTTCCGCGCCATTACCGGCAACGAAGTGATTAAGCTCCAACACCATCAGGCCATCGTAGATGCGATATTGGCCGGTGACAGCAACCAGGCGTTAGCCGCATGTCAGGTTTTACTTAAAGAGAAAGACTAACTCATCCCCTACTTATATAAAGATGAGAGAGACGGATACGACAGTTAACCAGGACCGACAATGACCAAATCCGCGCGCAGTATGGCAGGGCTACCCTGGATCGCCGCAATGGCGTTCTTTATGCAGGCGCTGGACGCCACCATTCTCAACACCGCATTGCCGGCGATCGCCCACAGTCTGGATCGCTCGCCATTGGCAATGCAGTCTGCCGTGATCAGCTATACGTTGACGGTTGCCATGCTGATCCCGGTCAGTGGCTGGCTGGCGGACCGCTTCGGCACCCGTCGGGTATTTATCCTCGCGGTGTCGCTGTTTACCCTCGGCTCACTGCTGTGCGCGCTTTCCCCTACGTTGAGCGTGCTGGTGACCTCACGTGTCATTCAGGGGATCGGCGGCGCGATGATGATGCCAGTGGCGCGTCTGGCGCTGCTGCGCGCCTACCCGCGCAGCGAACTATTGCCGGTACTGAACTTCGTGACCATGCCGGGGTTGGTTGGGCCGATCATGGGGCCACTACTGGGCGGTTGGCTGGTGACCTACGCCACCTGGCATTGGATTTTCCTGATTAATATCCCGATAGGCCTGCTCGGCATCTTCTATGCACGTAAATACATGCCGGACTTCACCACCCCCAAGCGCCGTTTCGATCTCATTGGTTTTATGCTGTTTGGCCTGAGTCTGGTGCTGGTTTCCACCGGGCTTGAGCTGTTCGGCGAACGGGTACTGGCCAGCTATATCTCGCTGGGTATCCTGCTGAGCGGCGTGGTGATGCTGTTCGGTTATATCGCTCATGCCCGCAGGCATCCCCAACCGCTGATTGGCCTGGACTTGTTCAAGACTCGCACCTTCTCGGTGGGCATTGCCGGCAACGTCGCCTCGCGCCTGGGTACCGGCTGCGTGCCATTCCTGATGCCGCTGATGCTGCAGGTGGGCTTCGGTTACTCTGCGATTATCGCCGGCTGCATGATGGCACCGACCGCCGTCGGTTCGCTGATGGCAAAATCCACCGTCACACAGGTGCTGCGCTGGTTCGGTTACCGCAAAACGTTGGTTGGCATCACTGTGATTATCGGCGTGTTGATTGCTCAGTTCGCGCTACAAAGCCCGGGGATGCCGCTGTGGTTGATGATCTTGCCGCTGTTCGTTTTGGGCATGGCGATGTCTACGCAATTCACCGCCATGAATACCATCAGCCTGGCGGACTTGAACGATGCCAATGCCAGCTCCGGCAACAGCGTGCTGGCGGTCACCCAGCAGCTTTCCATCAGCTTCGGCGTGGCGATCAGCGCGGCAGTGTTGCGTTTCTACGAGTCAATGTCGCTCGGCACCATGATCGATCACTTCCACTACACCTTTATTACCATGGGGATTGTCACCGTCGCGTCGGCGTTTGTCTTCATGCTGTTGAGAACAAAGGATGGCCGCAATCTGATCGGCGGCCGGGAAGCGAAGAAAGAAGCAAAAGCGGCAAGCTAGCGGTGCCCCACCGAAGCACGTTCCACCAGCTCCGGGGTCAGCACCAGAACCTGGGCTTCCCGTTCCGGGTTCTGCAGGCGGTTGATCAACGCATCAATCGCCAGTTCGCCCAGCGAATCCTTCGGCTGGTGAATAGTACTTAGCGGCGGCGCGAGGTATTTGGCCAGCTCGATATCATCGTAGCCCATCACCGCCATGTCCTGCGGTACCGACAGTCCGGCCTGGTACAACGCCTGATAGGCGCCTACTGCTACTGCATCATTACCGGCGAATACCGCATGCGGCGGTTCAGCCAGCGCCAGCAGCTGTTTCATCGCAGCAACGCCACCTTCAAACTCGAAGTCGCAATGCACTTCGTATCCGGGCAGGATCGCCAGCCCGGCGCGTTGCATGGCGCGGCGGTAGCCTTCCAAACGATGGCGTGCGGTGGTTTTATCCTGCGGGCCGGCGATGCAGGCAATGTTGCGATAACCGCGGGCGATAAGGTGATCGGTCGCCATCTCCCCACCGAGCAACGAGTTATCCTGAATGATATCGTTAGCCCCTTCGAACGGTGCCCAGTCCATCATCACAATTGGCAGCGACGGATAGCGGCTCAGCGCGTCCTGCGACGGTCGGTGGTTTTCGGTGCACATCAACAGCAGGCCATCGACGCGTTTTTGCAACAACGTCTCCATGCTGCGGTTCATGCGCGCGGCATCTTCTTCGGTATTGCACAGGATCAGGCTGTAGCCGCGCTCGTAGCAGCTGCGCTCAACGCCACGCACCACTTCGGCATAGAACGGGTTGTTGCTGGAGGTAACCAGCATGCCAATGGTCCGCGTCTGATTCAGCTTCAGGCTGCGCGCCAGCGCGGAGGGCGCATAGTTCAATTGTTCAACGGCCGCCATGACCTTGTCGCGCACGCTGTCGCTGACAAAGCGATTGTTATTGATAACGTGTGAAACCGTCGAGGTTGAAACGCCCGCCAGGCGGGCGACATCTTTCATGGTGGCCAAAGGCGTTACTCCTGCTGCTGCAAGAAGGCGTCGATCTCTTCACGCCAGGGTACGGAGGGCTGAGCGCCGGGACGGGTTACCGCAATCGCCGCCGCCGCATGGGCGAAGCGCACCGCATCCGCCATAGTTTTACCTTCCAGTAGCGCCGTCACCAACGCCCCGTTGAAGGTATCACCGGCAGCGATGGTGTCTACCGCTTTAACCTTGAAGCCGGGCACCAACTTACCGTTGCCGTTCTCACTCAACCAAACGCCACGGCTGCCAAGGGTTATGATCACCGTGCCGATGCCTTTATCGTGCAAGGCTTGCGCCGCACGCGCCGCGTCATCATCATTAGCGATAGCTATGCCGGTGAGGCGCTGGGCTTCTGTTTCATTGGGCGTGATCATATCGACCAACGCCAACAGTTCATCCGGCAGCTCACGCGCCGGTGCCGGATTGAGAATCACCTGCGTTTGATGCTGCTTCGCCAAGCGAGCGGCGGCCATCACCGTTTCCAGCGGCGACTCGAGCTGCATCAGCAAAGCATCGGCTTCAATAACCCGTTGCTGATAACGCGCCAGATAGTCGGGTGTTACGGCGGCATTGGCGCCGGCATCGATGCCGATCACGTTCTCGCCTTCCGCATTAACAAAAATCAGCGCCACGCCCGTGGTGTTGTCGGCAATCGCCTCAATCGGTTGGGTATCAATGCGATCGGTCGCCAGTTGCAGGCGGATGCGTTCACCGATGTCATCTGCGCCGATGCAGGCTATAAAGGCGATATCCGCACCGCTGCGTCCTGCCGCCACCGCCTGATTCGCGCCTTTACCGCCAAATGCCACCTTATACTGTTTCCCGATCACCGTTTCACCCGGGTGGGGAAACTGCTCAATATTGAGGATATGGTCGGCATTGATACTGCCAAGCACCACCAGCTTACCTGTTTCCATCGCATTGATTCCTGAATTGCGCGCCATCACAAACGCCCCGTTTTGATGGCGCTGGTATGACTTATTTAGTGACCAGTTTCAAATCAACCGGGAGGGTGGTCGGCACTTTCTCGCCTTTCAAGACTTTATCTGCCGTTTCCACGCCAATCACGCCGATTTGATCCGGACGCTGCGCCACGGTCGCAGCCAACTTGCCGCCTTCAACCGCTTTCACGCCATCGGCAGTGCCGTCGAAGCCTACCACGACCACATCGGTTTTACCGGCAGTTTGCAGCGCACGCAGTGCGCCCAGCGCCATTTCATCGTTCTGTGCAAACACCGCCTGCACGTCCGGGTGAGCAGTCAGCAGGTTCTGCATTACGTTCAGGCCCTTGGTACGGTCGAAATCTGCCGGCTGGCTGGCCAGCAGTTTAAATTTGTTCTGATCCAGCGACTGTTTGAACCCTTCGCCACGCTCGCGGGCGGCGGAGGTGCCGGCAATCCCTTCCAGTTGGATCACTTTAGCGTCTGTGCCCACTTTTTTAGCGATAAAGTCGCCGGCCATTTTACCGCCAACGCGGTTGTCCGAGGCGATATGGCTGACCACCTCGCCCTTGCTTGCCACGCGGTCCAGCGTAATGACCGGGACCTTGGCCTGATTGGCCATCTTGATGGCGTTACCCACCGCATCGGAATCCGTTGGGTTAATCAGCAGCAGTTTAGGTGCCTGCACCATCAGATCCTGCACGTTAGCCAGCTCTTTCGCCGGGTTGTTCTGCGAGTCCAACACCACCAGGTTATAACCCAACTTGTTGGCTTCCTGCTGTGCGCCTTCTTTCATGGAAACGAAGAACGGGTTATTCAGGGTGGACACCACCAGCGCGATGGTGTCTTTCGCCAACGCGTTAGCGCTCAGGGTGGCGGTCAGAGCGAAGGCCGAAGCCAGGATTGCCAGTTTTTTCATTTTCATCATCGTGATTCCTGTAGGGGAGGTTACTTGTTGCTTTTGTTATCTACCAGAACCGCCAGCAGTATCACCACTGCCTTCACGATCATTTGGTAGTAGGAAGAAACACCCAGTAAATTCAGGCCGTTGTTCAGGAAGCCGAGGATCAGCGCCCCGATCAGCGTGCCTACGATGCGGCCCTTGCCGCCCGCCAGGCTGGTGCCACCCAGCACGACGGCAGCGATGGCATCCAACTCATAGCCGGTACCGGCAGTCGGCTGTGCAGAAGACAAGCGCGCCACTTCGATAACGCCAGCCAGCGCCGCCAGCAGCCCGCACAGTGAATAAACGATAATCTTCACTTTATCGACGCTAATGCCGGAAAGGCGGGTCGCCGCTTCGTTACCGCCCAAGGCATAAATATAGCGGCCCAGACGGGTGTGGTGCAGCATGTACCAGGCGGCGATAAACACTATCGCCATAATCCAGATCGGGGTTGGCACCCCCAGCGGGCGGCCGATACCGAACCAGCCGAAGGTGTCGGCCACGTCGGTAAAGCCGGTATTCACCGGGCTGCCGTTGGTGTACACCATGGTGACGCCGCGCAGCAGCAACATCATCACCAGGGTGGCAATAAATGCCTGCACCTTGCCTTTGGCGACAATCACGCCGGTGCAGGCGCCCACCGCAGCACCCAACGCCAGCGCCGCCGCAACGGCCACCACCGCGTTAATTTCAAAACCGACGATCGACGCCGCCACCGCACCGGTCAGCGCCAGCAGCGATCCCACCGACAGATCGATACCGGAAGTCAGGATCACCAGCGTCATCCCGACCGCCATAATGGCGTTCACCGAGGTTTGCTGGAGGATATTGAACAGGTTGTTCAGGGTGAAGAAATTCGGGCTCATTGAAGAGACCACGGCAATCAGCACCAGCAGAGCAATCAGTGATTTTTGCTCTAACAGCCACTCTTTACTGAACCAGCGCTTTGCGACACTCTGGGAACTCATATCTGATTACTCCTGCTTTACGCCGTATTGCTTGCCGACGGCCGCTGCCATCAACACTTCCTGGGTGGCCTGTTCAATCGGGAATTCACCGCTTAGGTGCCCTTCGTGCATGACCAGAATGCGGTCGCTCATGCCCAGCACCTCCGGCATTTCCGAAGACACCAGAATGATGCTCAGCCCTTCCTGCTTGAACTGGTTGATTAACTGATAGATTTCTTTTTTGGCACCGACGTCGACGCCGCGCGTCGGCTCGTCGAGGATCAACACCTTTGGTCGCGTCATCAGGCCGCGGGCAATCGCCACCTTCTGCTGATTACCGCCGGAAAGCAGGCCAATCGGCTGCTCCATCGAGGGCGTCTTGATATTGAACAGGCGAATGAAATCCCCTACCGCCTGCCGCTCATCAGCCTGTTTCAAGCTTCCGCCGGCGCGGCTGAAATAGCGCAAAGCGGTCAGCGACATGTTTTCCTTTACCGACATTCCCAGCACCAGGCCATCACGCTTGCGGTCTTCGGAGATATACACGATGCCGTTCGCCAGGCCGTCCTGTGGAGAACGAGTCACCACCTCATGGCCATCGAGGCTGACCGTGCCGGCTTTGCGCGGTGCGGCACCGTAGAGAATCTTCATCAACTCGGTACGCCCGGCCCCCATCAGCCCAGCCACACCCAGGATTTCGCCGCGGTAGAGGGTAAAGCTGACGTCATGCACGCCGGGGCCGGAAACCTGGCTGACCTCCAACCGCTTTTCGCCGCGCGGCAGGTTAAGCCGCGGGTACTGCTCCTCCAGCTTGCGGCCGACCATCATTTCGATAAGCAGGTCTTCCTGCAGCTCACTGACCGGCCGCTCGGCGATAAACTGCCCATCACGGAACACCGTGACGTCATCGCAGATTTCGAAGATCTCCTTCAGCCGGTGCGAGATATAAACAATGCCGCGCCCCTCGGCCTTCAGCTCGTTGATCACTTTAAATAAAGACGCGGTTTCCGTGTCGGTCAGCGCATCGGTCGGCTCATCCATGATGATGACTTTCGACTCGAAGCTCAGCACCTTGGCGATTTCCACCATCTGCTGATCGCCGATCGACAGTTCGCCCACCAGTCGGTGGCTGCTGTAACTCAGGTTCAGCCGCGCCAGCAGTTTGTCGGCTTCGGCGTACATTCGCTTCCAGTCGATGCGGCCAAAGCGGTTAACAAACTCACGCCCGAGAAAAATGTTTTCCGCAATCGTCAGTTGAGGGATCAGGTTCAGTTCCTGATGGATAATGCCGATGCCCGCTTCCTGCGAATCCTTTGGCCCGTTGAACGCCACCTCTTTGCCGAGAAAATACTGACTGCCGGCGTCTTTGTTATAGATGCCGGTCAGCACTTTCATCATGGTGGACTTCCCGGCGCCGTTTTCACCCACCAGCGCCATCACCTTACCGGGATAAACGCTGAGTGCAGCGCCGGAAAGCGCCTTCACGCCGGGAAAGGCTTTATCGATCCCTTTCAGTTGCAGTAAAGGTTGCATAAATGCCTCAGAAAGTTACGCCGGCGCAGAGGATGACGTTCGCGTACGGCGAACATTCACCGCTGCGGATCACCGCCCGGCTGTGTTCAGTTTGCGCTTTAAAAGCCTGGTGGCTGATATAACTCACGCTAATGGTGTTTCCCTGGTGTTGGCCAAGCTGTATCAGTTGAGCCAACAAAGCTTGATGGAGCTGCGGATTTTGATGCACCATCTCTTCCGCCAGAATGGCGCTTTCAACCTGCATCTCCTGCGTCACTACCCCGACCACCTGCAAAAACGTCGGCACTCCCTGGGTCAGCGCCAGATCGATACGCTGCGTTACCGCCGGGATCGGCAGCCCTGCATCGCAGATGACAATCTGATCGGTATGGCCGAGCCGGGAAACCACGGCAGAGACTTCAGCATTCAGCAGTACGCCTTTTTTCATCTTTTCACTCCAGCAGCGAAACGTTTCGCTATCGGATGAGTTTAAAAAAACGGCAGGGGAAGGCAACCGGGATAATGCAGAAATGTGATCGCTATCGAAACGTTTCGCTCACACAACTAAAAAGCGGAAACAAAAGGGGCCCAGCATTGCTGAGCCCCTGAGAGGGAGTTAAATCTCGACCTGGGTTCCCAGTTCTATCACCCGATTCGGCGGGATCTCAAACTGGTCCGGCGCGCGCAGCGCGTTACGGCTCAGCGCGATAAACAGCTTGCCGCGCAGGAACAGATACCAAGGCCGTTTGGTCAGGATCAGCGACTCATGCGACATAAAGAACGAGGTTTCCGTCATGCGGCACGGCAGCCCTTCCAGTCCGCAGCGGTGGAACACTTCTTCAACGTTCGGCGTTTCGCGCCAACCGTAGCTGGCCACCACCCGCCAGAAGGTCGGTGAAAGCTGTTCGATGGTCACCCGGCGCACATTGTGTACGTAAGGCGCATCCTCGGTGCGTAGCGTCAGCAGCACTACCCGCTCATGCAGCACCTTGTTGTGTTTCAGGTTATGCAGCAGCGCAAAAGGGATCACGTTAATGGCGCGCGACATAAATACCGCCGTACCAGGCACTCGCACCGGCGGCGATTTCTCCAGTGAGGCAATCATCGCCTCCAGAGAGTTACCGTGTTCATGCATGCGGCGCAACAGACGGAAACGTTCGCTTTTCCAGGTGGTCATGATGATGAACATCATCAGCGCCAGCAACAACGGCAGCCAACCGCCAGAGAACAGTTTCAGGGCATTGGCAGAGAACATCGGCACGTCGATAATCAGCAGGATAATCAGGATGCCGACCATGAAGAAGCGGTTCCAATGCCAGTTTTTGATCGCCACCGAGGTCACCAGAATGCTGGTCAGCACCATGGTGCCGGTCACGGCGATGCCATACGCCGCTGCCAGGTTGCTGGAGTGTTCGAAGCCCACAATCACCAGCACTACCGCGATATACAACGTCCAGTTAATCACCGGAATATAAATTTGGCCCGATTCCATTTCCGATGTATGGATAATGCGCATCGGCGACAGATACCCCAGGCGCACCGCCTGACGGGTCAGGGAGAACACGCCGGAAATCACCGCCTGAGAGGCGATGACCGTAGCCAGAGTCGCCAATATCAGCAGCGGGATCAGCGCCCAGTCCGGCGCCAGCAGGAAGAACGGGTTCTTGATCGCCTCGGGATTTTTCAGCAACAACGCGCCCTGGCCGAAATAGTTCAGTACCAGCGAAGGCAACACCACGGTGAACCAGGCCAAGCGGATAGGGAATTTACCGAAGTGGCCCATATCGGCATACAGCGCCTCAACGCCGGTGATCGACAGCACCACCGCGCCGAGCGCAAAGAACGAGACCTTCTTATATTCCATAAAGAAGTTCAGCGCCCATTTCGGGTTCATCGCCTGCAGCACTTCCGGGTTAGCGATGATGCTGCGCGCGCCCAGCACCGCCAACACGATAAACCACAGCAGCATCACCGGGGCAAACAGTTTTCCGACGCTGCCGGTGCCGTGTTTTTGGATAGCGAACAACAGCGTCAGCACCAGAATGGATAAGGGAACGATATAGCCGTCGAGCGAGGGTGCTGCGATCTCCAGCCCCTCTATCGCCGACATCACCGATATCGCCGGGGTGATCACCACCTCGCCATAGAAGAAACTGCCGCCAATCAGGCCGAGAATCACCAGCACCGCAGTGGTGCGCGCCGAGGTATTGCGCCCGGCCAGCGACATCAGCGTCAGGATACCGCCTTCGCCGGCATTATCCGCACGCATGACATAGCTAAGGTATTTAAGCGAAACAATGATAATCAGCATCCAGAAAATCAGGGACAGGAAGCCAAACACCACGTCAGGACGCACATCGAAGCCATAATGGCCGGAGAAACACTCTCTCAGGGTATAGAGAGGGCTGGTGCCAATATCACCGTAAACCACCCCAATTGCCGCCAGAGTTACCGCTGATAAGGACTGTTTATGTTCTGAGCTCATAATTCGTTTCTTTATTAGAACATCCGTTAGCGATGCATCCGCATCAGCCAGAGATACGGGCTCTAAGATCCGTTACGCCCACTAAAAGGCGCACAGTATGCACGATTTATACGGCTTGCCTACTCTTATATCAGCCCCAAAAAATAAACAAAATGTGAACCAGCCACTCTTTTGATAATAGAAAGATTTTACTAATCAACAAGCTATACCATTAAAAATAATGGTGGTTTATCATCGGATTATCCACCAAGATTGGCTAACTCTCGGACAACACGACAATAATATGGCGCCATCATCACTTCTGGCAGAACGGATCTCCCGCCTCAGCAGCGCGCTGGAGAGCGGTCTTTATGAACGACAGGAAGCAATTCGCCTGTGTTTACTGGCGGCGCTCAGCGGTGAAAGCGTGTTTCTTCTCGGCCCGCCCGGCATCGCCAAAAGCCTGATTGCCCGCCGGTTAAAATTCGCCTTTCGCAGCGCGCGCTCGTTTGAATACCTGATGACGCGTTTCTCGACGCCGGAAGAAGTGTTCGGCCCGCTGTCTATCCAGGCATTGAAAGATGAAGGCCGCTATCAGCGTCTGACCGCCGGCTATCTGCCCGAGGCGGAGATCGTGTTCCTGGATGAAATCTGGAAAGCCGGCCCGGCCATCCTCAATACCCTGTTAACGGCGATCAACGAACGCCGCTTCCGCAACGGCAACAGCGAAGAGCCGATCCCGCTGCGGTTACTGGTTACCGCCTCTAACGAACTGCCTGAGGCCGACAACAGTCTGGAAGCGCTGTACGACCGCATGCTGATCCGCCTGTGGCTGGACAAAGTTCAGGATAAACAGAATTTCCGCTCACTGCTGGTCAGCCGCCAGAACGAGAATGACAACCCGGTCCCTGAAGCCTTGAGCATCAGCGACGAAGAGTTTCACCAGTGGCAGTCGCAGATCGACAAGGTCAAGCTGCCCGAAGGCTGTTTTGAACTGATATTCCAGCTGCGCCAGCGGTTGGATGCGCTGGAGAGCGCGCCCTACGTCTCCGACCGTCGTTGGAAAAAGGCATTGCGGCTGTTGCAGGCCTGCGCCTTCTTCAGCGGCCGCGACGCCGTCGCCCCGCTCGACCTGATGTTGTTGAAAGATTGTCTGTGGCATGACCTCACTTCGCTAAAGCTGCTGCAACAGCAAATCGACCAATTGCTGACCGAGTCGGCCTATCAGCAGCAGACGCTGTTGATTCAACTGCAACAGATCCACACCCGCTGGCTGCAACACCAACAGCAGCAAAGCGATCGTCAGGCGATAGCGCTGGTGAAAAAAGGCGGTATGTTCAGCAGAAAGCCCCAATACATGGCGGCGGCGCCGTTAGGCACCGGCACCCTGACCCTGCTGCTGCAAAAACCGCTGCAACTGCATGATATTCAGGTCAACCATCTGAGCATTGAAAGCAGCGCGCTGGAAAACTGGCTGCAAAAGGGCGGCGACGTGCGCGCCAAGCTGAACGGCATCGGCTTTGCCCAGCAGATTGACCTGGAAGTGGACGAGCAACTGCATCTGACGGTGCTGGACGTCAGCCGCCAGCCTTCGCTGCTGGCTCTGCCCGGTAAACAGACCGGCGGTACGCCCCAAGCGATGCTGGACGAAATGGACGCGCTGGCACAGCGTCTGGCGGAACAGCGCCGGTTGTTCAGCCAACACCAGCCCTGCCTGTTTACCCCTGCCGGCGGCCTGGCAAAAATTGAAGCCAGCCTGTTGCAGGTGGCGGAACAGATCAAACAGCAGCACCAGCAGATGCGCGGCCAGTAACGATGCTCAGCCTGGAAACGCTCGATCTGCTGCTGGCGATCACCGAAGGTGAACTGATCGAGGAGATGATCGTCGGCATGCTGGCAGCTCCGCAGCTAACGGTTTTCTTCAAGAAATTTCCGGCCATCCGCCGGGCGCTGGATCGCGACCTGCCGCGCTGGAAGCTGCAACTGAAAGAGCGTATCCATGAAGCCATGGTCCCCCCGGCGCTGGCGCAGGAGTTTTATCGCTATCAACAGTGCCAGTTGGAGAACAATACCCAGTTCTATCACCACCTGAACGATACCCTCGAACTACTGCGCCAGCTGGTTTCCCCGTTTTATGAGCAGGCCCGTGCGCTGGTGGATGCCGCCGATCTGCCCAATCATCCGCTGGACGACAGTTTCCAGACCCTATTCCTGCAACGCTGGCGCATCAGCCTGACGCTACAGGCCACCATGCTGCACCACCAGTTGCTGGAACAGGAGCGAGAGCAACTGATGGCGGAGCTGCAGGAACGTCTGGCGCTGAGCGGCGCGCTGGAGCCGCTGTTGTCGGAAAACGACACCGCCGCCGGGCGGTTGTGGGATATGAGCAAAGGCCACCTGCAACGCGGCGACTACCAGCGGCTGGTGGAATACGGCAATTTCCTGCAACAGCAGCCGGAGCTGAAAAAATTGGCGCAGCAATTGGGCCGGAGCTATCAGGCCAAGGCGGTGCAACAACAAGATGCGCTGCCGGAACCTTTCCGCGTAATGGTCCAGGTGCCGGCCACGCTGCCGGAAGAGGTCAGTGGTATTCACCAAAGCGACGATATTCTGCGCCTGCTGCCGCCGGAACTGGCCACGCTGGGCATTGAAGAGCTGGAGTTCGAATTTTACCGTCGCCTGCTGGAAAGGCGGCTGTTGACGTATCGCTTGCAGGGCGACGTCTGGCAGGAACAAATCCTCATCCGACAGGTCACCCACCAGCAGCAAGATCAGCAGCCGCGCGGGCCGTTTATCGTCTGCGTGGACACTTCAGGTTCGATGGGAGGGTTCAATGAACAGTGCGCCAAGGCTTTTTGCCTGGCGCTGCTGCGCATCGCGTTGGCGGATAACCGCCGTTGCTACATTATGCTGTTCGCCAACCAGATCGTGCATTACGAACTTACCGCCGCCAGTGGCATCGAGCAGGCGGTACGTTTTCTCGGCCAGCATTTTCGCGGCGGCACCGATCTGGCCGCTTGCCTGAACGCCACGGTCACCAAAATGGCAGACAGCGGCTGGTTTGACGCCGATGCGGTGATCATTTCCGACTTTATTGCCCAGCGGTTGCCGGAGGAGGTCATAAAGAAGGTGAAACAGCAGCAACAAAGCCACCAGCAACGCTTTCATGCCGTGGCGATGTCCGCCTATGGCAAACCCGGCATCATGCGCATCTTCGATCATATCTGGCGCTTCGATACCGGGTTAAAAAGCCGTTTAATGCGCCGCTGGCGGCGCTGAATATTACAACAGCCCTTCGACCGCTTCACGCACTTGCGGCGACCACACGCCGCATTGCACCTGGCCGATATGCGACAGTTGCAGCAACAGCATGACCAGACGCGACTGACCGATGCCACCGCCAATGGTCTGTGGCATATCGCCGCGCAGCAGCGACTGATGCCACTCCAGCTTGAGACGATCTTCATCGCCAGTCAGCGACAGTTGGCGTTTCAGCGCATCGGCGTCAACGCGGATCCCCATAGAAGAAAGTTCAAAGGCATCCTGCAATATCGGGTTCCACACCACAATATCGCCGTTCAGGCCGGCCAACCCTTCAGCCGCCGGCGTGGTCCAGTCATCATAATCCGGCGCACGCACATCGTGGGATTTGCCATGCGACAGTTTACCGCCGATACCGATCAGGAATACCGCACCCAGCTCTTTGGCAATAGCCCTCTCGCGGCCTTTGGCGTCCAGCTCGGGGTAACGTTGCAACAGGGTTTCGCTGTGAACGAAGTGGATTTGCTCCGGCAGGAACGGCGTTAAGCCGTATTCGCGGCTCACTTCGGCCTCCGTAGCCTTAATAGCCGCATAAATGCTGCGCACGGTGTTTTGCAGGTAATCCTGGCTGCGTTCACCGTCGCCCATCACCCGTTCCCAATCCCATTGATCAACGTAAACCGAGTGGATCGCGCTCAGACGATCTTCATCCGGGCGCAGCGCTTTCATATGGGTATACAGGCCTTCACCTGCGCCGAAATCATAGCTACCCAAGGTTTTGCGTTTCCACTTGGCCAATGAATGCACCACTTCGAAGGTGGCATCCGGCAAGGTTTTCACCTTCACTTGCACCGCTTTCTCACTGCCGGACAGGTTGTCCTGAGTGCCGTCGCCCAAACGGCTGAGGATAGGCGCCTGCACTTCGATCAGGCCAAGCTGCTGTTCCAACTGGCGTGAGAAGAAGGATTTAACCAGGCTGATTTGTTGTTGTTTTTGGATAAACTGTTTTTTCATTGCCGTATCTCTTATAAATCTGTCTCTGTTGCCATCGATTAAGCAACAGAACGGCAGTGTAATTCAATATCCGCTAATCAATATTGCCTTTTCACTTTTAATCATTCATTTTGATGCGGTGATAATTCAACAATCAGCAATTAATGGGGGTTTAAATGGCGGAAAATTACCAGATCGATAATCTCGATCGCGGCATCCTCAACGCCCTGATGGAGAATGCGCGCACGCCCTATGCCGAACTGGCGAAGAACTTTGCCGTCAGTCCCGGCACCATTCATGTGCGGGTAGAGAAAATGAAGCAGGCCGGTATCATCACCGGCGCACGGGTAGACGTGAACCCCAAACGTCTGGGTTACGACGTCTGCTGTTTTATCGGCATTATATTAAAGAGTGCCAAAGACTATCCTTCCGCGCTTAAAAAACTCGAAAGCCTGGAGGAAGTGGTCGAGGCCTACTACACGACTGGCCACTACAGTGTGTTTATCAAAGTGATGTGCCGCTCGATAGATGCATTGCAACAAGTACTTATCAACAAGATCCAGACGATTGACGAGATCCAGTCCACCGAAACCCTGATCTCGCTGCAGAACCCCATCATGCGTACCATCACGCCTTAGTCAGTTAATTAGTATACCCATATTATCCACAGGTAGATCCCAGCCGATTCACAGCGTACAATGCTGCGACTTTAAGAAGGCTGGGATCATTCATTCATGGCAGATATAACCCTGATCAGTGGCAGTACGCTTGGCAGCGCCGAGTATGTAGCCGAACATTTGGCTGAAAAGCTGGAAGAAGCGGGCTTCACTACCGAGATGCTGCACGGTCCTGAATTGGATGAACTGACCTTGTCCGGACGTTGGCTGGTGGTGTCTTCAACCCACGGCGCCGGCGACTTGCCGGATAATCTGCAGCCGCTTCTGGAACAAATAGAAGAACAGCAGCCTGACTTATCACAAGTACAGTTCGGTGCAGTCGGTTTAGGCAGCTCTGAATACGATACCTTCTGTGGCGCGATCCAACGGATCAACGATCTTTTGATCGCCTGTGGAGCGAAAAGGATCGGCGATCGGTTGGAGATCGACGTGACTAAACACGAAATTCCTGAGGATCCGGCAGAGGAATGGGTGAAAAACTGGGTTAATTTACTCTAATTTGCTCAAAGATCACGCGAACGATTGTGGATAACTATGCTGGAAAGCAGGGTAAAAGCAGTAGTTATCCCAATAACAACTCTAGGTCGCTTTTTGTCCTGTGCATAACATGCCATTTAGATCCCAGCTTATAAGCAACAGGATCACCGATCATTCACAGCTAACGATCCTCCTTAATCCGCTGATCTCACTCGCGAATAATCACTTATCCACAGAGGATCGCGATCCTAATAAGAGATCTAATAAAGAGATCTTTAAATAAAAAAGATCTTCTTTTAATTACCTAAGATCCTGACCACTTGGTCGATCGACTAAACTTGAGTAGAATCTCCCACCCCAGGGCAAACAACGATCGTTCGCAATACGGCGAGGTGCAGTTCCATGTTTTATCCAGATCAATTTGACGTCATCATCATCGGTGGTGGCCATGCCGGTACTGAAGCCGCTATGGCTGCGGCACGCATGGGGCATCAGACTTTATTATTGACACACAATATCGATACGCTGGGGCAGATGTCTTGCAACCCGGCAATTGGCGGTATTGGTAAAGGGCATCTGGTTAAGGAAATTGATGCACTTGGCGGCCTGATGGCCACGGCAATCGACCATGCCGGCATCCAGTTTAGGATACTAAACGCGAGTAAAGGCCCTGCGGTACGAGCGACTCGTGCTCAGGCAGACCGCGTGCTGTATCGCCAGGCAGTACGCACTGCTCTGGAGAACCAACCTAACCTGACTCTCTTCCAACAGCCGGTCGAAGATCTGATTGTGGAAAACGATCGAGTCGTCGGTGCCGTTACCCAGATGGGCCTGAAATTCCGTGCCAAAGCGGTAGTACTGACCGTAGGCACCTTCCTGGACGGCAAGATCCATATTGGTCTGGAAAATTACAGCGGTGGCCGTGCCGGGGATCCTCCGTCGATCTCGTTGTCACAGCGTTTGCGTGAATTGCCGCTGCGGGTAAACCGCCTAAAAACCGGTACGCCACCACGCATTGACGCACGCACCATCGATTTCAGCGTATTGGCTCCGCAGCATGGCGATACACCGATTCCGGTTTTCTCGTTCATGGGTAACGCCGGTCAGCATCCGGAACAAATGGCGTGTTACATCACCCATACCAACGAAAAAACCCATGACGTGATCCGTAATAACCTCGATCGTAGCCCGATGTATGCCGGGATCATCGAAGGGATCGGGCCACGATACTGCCCGTCGATCGAAGACAAAGTGATGCGCTTTGGCGATCGTAACTCGCACCAGATCTTCCTCGAACCGGAAGGCCTGACCAGCAACGAAATTTATCCAAACGGCATCTCCACCAGTTTGCCGTTTGACGTACAGATGCAGATCGTTCGTTCGATGGAAGGGATGCAGAATGCCCGCATTGTTCGTCCGGGTTACGCCATTGAATATGACTTCTTCGATCCCCGCGATCTGAAGCCTACGTTAGAAAGCAAATTTATCCAGGGCTTGTTCTTCGCCGGCCAGATCAATGGCACCACTGGTTATGAAGAAGCCGCAGCCCAGGGCCTGCTGGCCGGTCTGAACGCCGGGCGTTACGCCAACGAAGACGAAGGCTGGTCGCCACGCCGCGATCAGGCCTATCTGGGCGTGCTGGTGGACGATCTCAGCACGCTGGGCACCAAAGAACCCTACCGCATGTTTACCTCACGCGCCGAATACCGCCTGATGCTGCGCGAAGACAATGCCGATCTGCGCCTGACCGAAAAAGGCCGCGAACTGGGCCTGGTTGACGATGCTCGCTGGGCGCGTTTCAGCGAGAAGCTGGAACATATCGAACAGGAACGCCAGCGCTTGCGAGACATTTGGATGCATCCGCACGCCGAAAACGTCGAGCAGGTAAACGCGTTGCTGAAAGCCCCGCTGTCACGTGAGGCTAACGGCGAGGAACTGCTGCGTCGACCTGAAATGGATTACGCGCAACTGACCACCGTTGCCGCTTTCGCGCCGCCGCTGGCGGATACTCAGGCTGCCGAACAGGTTGAGATCCAGGTAAAATACGAAGGTTATATCGCTCGCCAGCAGGAAGAGATCGAAAAGCAACAGCGCAACGAAAATACCGTGCTGCCGCTGGATCTCGATTATCAGCAGGTGTCCGGCTTGTCGAATGAAGTGATCGCCAAACTGAACGATCATAAACCGAACTCTATCGGCCAGGCTTCACGTATCTCCGGTATCACCCCGGCGGCGATCTCGATCCTGCTTATTTGGCTGAAAAAGCAGGGGCTGCTGCGCCGCAGCGCATAAATCCTGTTTCTGGACGGCCGTTTGTTTACACAGTGAACAAACGGCCGCTGACATCATCCCGGGCCTGAATTATCATGGTCGCCTCATTGGCCAGCCCTGATTAGGCTTGCCGTTCCGCGCCTGTCAGAGGACACGTTGTGCAGAAAAAATTAGATTCGCTGCTCTCGGCGGCAGGCATTGCGCTTCCCGATCAGCAAAAACAGCAGTTGCTGGGTTATGTCGGCATGCTGGATAAGTGGAACAAGGCTTATAACCTCACCTCCGTGCGCGATCCGCAGCAAATGCTGGTGCGCCATATTCTCGACAGCATCGTGGTGAACCCGCATCTGCAAGGTTCGCGTTTTATCGACGTCGGCACCGGCCCCGGTTTGCCAGGCATTCCGCTGGCAATTGTTCGTCCTGATTCTCATTTCACCCTGCTCGACAGTCTGGGCAAGCGCGTGCGCTTCCTGCGCCAGGTGCAGCATGAACTGGGATTGACCAATATCGAGCCGGTGCAGAGCCGTGTTGAAGCGTTCCCGGCCGAGCCGCCTTTTGACGGTGTCATCAGCCGCGCTTTCGCTTCGCTGCAGGATATGCTGTCCTGGTGCCACCATCTGCCGGCAAAAGGGCAGGGGAGGTTCTACGCCCTGAAAGGGGTACGCCCGGATGAAGAGCTGGCGCAACTGCCTGAAGGCATCGTGCTGGAGTCGGTGGTGCGTCTGCAGGTGCCGGAACTCGAAGGTGAACGTCATTTGGTGGTACTTAAGGCAAACTGAGTTTGCTTTTGATCAAAGAAGCGTGAATTAAAGACCGTGTCCAACGCAAAAGATAAGCAGGCTAACTAAATGGTGGTTTCTTTAGTTAATTTACTTTTTATTAACACAAAAATAGCCACTAATTGGCGACAATAGAGTCATTGCCATTTGAAATAGTCACGTTAGCAACGATAGGCGAACGATTCTGCTTTGCTGCTAATGTTAATTGGCTGTTGTAATATTAGCCCGGAAGCTGTCAATAAAAGGTTTTTATCGGGTGTATGGATTGTTTTTGAACAGTTAACTTGTAATGTTTTGATTTATAATATCTTTTGATCGCCCAATTAGCTAAAGACTGTTTGCGTTACGATGAGCTATAAATCAGAACGAAGCATTATTGTGAGCGGCTCCACGTTTCTTGGTGCAATGCTGGAATAATCAGACAATTAAATTAGCCCTATTATTCCGACCGTTTTCTTGTGAAAATGGCCTGAAATGGGGGAATTTAAATAATTGTTCACCTTTTCGCTACTTATCGATTGAATTCGTTGGTATGCCCCGTATAATTTGCTCGTTTTTTGCTGCTTGACTCAGGACGGCAAAGACAGTTTTATACGTCACTCAGCATACCCCCTCTGGGGTACGGAGAGAACAAACGTCATGTCTGTGTCCCTTTACAGCGGAAAAGTAGCACGCAAACTGCTGTTCCTGCAGTTAATGACTTTTGTTCTGATCAGCGCTGTTTTCTTGCTGAAAAGCCTGGAATGGAGCGCTTCGGCATTGGCAGGTGGCCTCGCCGCCTGGTTGCCGAGTGCAATGTTTATGCTGTTTGCCTTGCGCCATCAGGCGCAGACGCCGGCGCCCGGTCGGGTTGCCTGGTCGTTCGCCATAGGCGAGGGGCTAAAGGTCGTGATCACCATCGTTTTGCTGATCGTGGCGCTTGGGGTGTTCAAGGCGGAATTTATACCGCTTGGCCTGACCTATTTAGCGGTGTTAGTGGTGCAAATTGTGGCACCCGCCGTGATTAACAGTTACCGAAATTAACTAAATAAGGGTAGAGGCATCATGTCTGCAGGAGAAGTCTTGACTCCACAGGAGTATATCGGTCACCACCTGACGCAGCTTCAGGTCGGGACGGGGTTCTGGTCGATCAACATCGACTCGATGTTTTTCTCCGTTGTCCTCGGAGCGCTCTTCCTGGTGATCTTCCGCAAAGTGGCTAAAAACGCCACCAGCGGTGTGCCGGGGAAACTGCAAACCGCAGTGGAACTGGTTGTTGGGTTCGTCGACAGCAGCGTTCGTGACATGTACCACGGCAAGAGCAAAGTGATCGCTCCGTTGGCGCTGACTGTGTTCGTCTGGGTATTCCTGATGAACATGATGGACTTGCTGCCGATCGACCTGTTGCCAACCATTGGTGAGCGTTACCTCGGTCTGCCTGCGCTGCGCGTAGTGCCTACCGCGGATGTGAACGTGACCTTGTCGATGGCGTTGGGCGTATTTATCCTGATTTTGTTCTACAGCATCAAAATGAAAGGCGTTGGCGGGTTCGTTAAAGAGTTAACCATGCAGCCGTTCAACCACCCTGTATTCATTCCTATCAACCTGATTCTTGAAGGTGTCAGCCTGCTGTCCAAGCCTGTTTCACTGGGCCTGCGACTGTTCGGCAACATGTATGCGGGTGAGTTGATCTTCATCCTGATTGCCGGCCTGTTGCCGTGGTGGTCACAGTGGATCCTGAGCTTGCCTTGGGCTATCTTCCACATCCTGATCATTACGCTTCAAGCCTTTATTTTCATGGTTCTGACGATTGTCTATCTGTCGATGGCATCTGAAGAGCACTGATTTTCTTAAAACACTTGCACTTTTAAACTGAAACAAACTGGAGACTGTCATGGAAAACCTGAGTATGGATCTGCTGTACATGGCTGCCGCTGTGATGATGGGTTTAGCGGCAATCGGTGCTGCGATCGGTATCGGCATCCTGGGTGGTAAATTCTTGGAAGGCGCTGCACGTCAGCCTGACCTGATTCCTCTGCTGCGTACACAGTTCTTTATCGTTATGGGTCTGGTTGACGCCATCCCGATGATCGCTGTTGGTCTGGGTCTGTACGTGATGTTTGCTGTCGCGTAAGTAGAGAATTTCTCTACACTGAAACCACACTATTAACTTTTAAAGAGGCATTGTGCTGTGAATCTTAACGCAACAATCCTCGGCCAGGCCATCGCGTTCGTTCTGTTTGTCTGGTTCTGCATGAAGTATGTATGGCCGCCGATTATGGCTGCCATCGAGAAGCGTCAGGGAGAAATTGCTGACGGTCTCGCTTCTGCAGAGCGTGCCAAAAAAGATTTGGACTTAGCGCAAGCCAATGCGACCGACCAGCTGAAAACTGCTAAAGCAGAAGCTCAGGTGATCATCGAGCAAGCAAACAAACGCAAAGCTCAGATCATGGATGAAGCGAAAGCCGAAGCCGAGCAGGAACGTAACAAAATCGTGGCGCAGGCTCAGGCTGAGATCGAAGCCGAACGTAAGCGCGCTCGTGAAGAGTTGCGTAAGCAAGTCGCGATGCTGGCAATTGCCGGTGCCGAGAAGATCATCGAACGTTCCGTGGATGAAGCTGCTAACAGCGACATCGTTGATAAACTGGTCGCTGAACTGTAAGGAGGGAGGGGCTGATGTCTGAATTTGTAACTGTAGCTCGCCCCTACGCCAAAGCAGCTTTTGACTTTGCCGTTGAGCACCAAAGCGTAGAACGCTGGCAGGATATGCTGGCGTTTGCCGCTGTTGCCACTCGCAATGAACAAATTTCTGAACTGCTGTCTGGTGCTGTCGCGCCGGAGACGCTGTCCAAAACGTTCATCGCTGTTTGTGGCGAGCAGCTCGACGAACATGGCCAGAACTTTATCCGTGTAATGGCCGAAAATGGACGTTTACTGGTTCTTCCTGCGGTGCTGCAGCAGTTCATCGAACTGCGCGCTTTGCTGGAATCCACCGTCGAAGTCGAAGTGCTCTCTGCGAGCGTACTTAACGACGAACAGCAGGCTAAAATTGCCGCTGCGATGGAAAAACGTCTGTCACGCAAAGTTAAGCTGAATTGCAAAATTGACAAGTCTGTTCTGGCTGGCGTGATTATCCGCGCCGGTGATATGGTGATTGATGGCAGCGTTCGCGGTCGTCTTGAACGCCTGACAGACGTCTTGCAGTCTTAAGGGGACTGGAGCATGCAACTGAATTCCACCGAAATCAGCGAACTGATCAAGCAGCGCATTGCTCAGTTCAATGTGGTGAGCGAAGCTCACAATGAAGGTACCATTGTTTCCGTCAGTGACGGGATCATCCGCGTTCACGGTTTGGCCGAAGTTATGCAGGGCGAAATGATCGCGCTGCCAGGCAACCGTTACGCTATCGCATTGAACCTGGAGCGCGACTCCGTAGGTGCCGTGGTTATGGGTCCGTACGCGGATCTGGCCGAAGGCATGAAGGTAAAATGTACCGGCCGTATTCTGGAAGTTCCGGTTGGCCGTGGCCTGCTGGGCCGTGTAGTTAACACCCTGGGCGCACCTATCGACGGTAAAGGCCCGGTTGATAACGACGGTTTCTCCCCGGTTGAAGCTATCGCCCCTGGTGTTATCGAGCGTCAATCCGTAGATCAGCCGGTTCAAACTGGCTACAAATCTGTTGATGCGATGATCCCAATCGGCCGTGGCCAGCGTGAGCTGGTGATCGGTGACCGTCAGACCGGTAAAACCGCTCTGGCCATCGATGCGATCATCAACCAACGCGACTCCGGCATCAAATGTGTTTACGTGGCTATCGGCCAGAAAGCGTCCACCATCGCTAACGTGGTGCGCAAACTGGAAGAGCACGGCGCATTGGCAAACACCATCGTTGTGGTTGCTACCGCGTCTGAATCCGCTGCACTGCAATACCTGGCACCCTATGCCGGTTGTGCGATGGGTGAATACTTCCGTGACCGCGGTGAAGATGCACTGATTGTTTACGATGACCTGTCCAAACAGGCCGTCGCTTATCGTCAGATCTCCCTGCTGCTTCGTCGTCCACCAGGTCGTGAAGCTTACCCAGGCGACGTATTCTACCTCCACTCCCGTTTGCTGGAGCGTGCTGCGCGTGTAAACGCCGACTACGTTGAAGCCTTCACCAAAGGTGAAGTCAAAGGCCAAACCGGTTCACTGACCGCTCTGCCGATCATTGAAACCCAGGCAGGTGACGTTTCCGCGTTCGTTCCGACCAACGTAATCTCGATTACCGATGGTCAGATCTTCCTGGAATCCAACCTGTTTAACTCCGGTATTCGTCCGGCAGTTAACCCGGGTATCTCTGTATCCCGTGTGGGCGGTGCAGCGCAAACCAAGATCATGAAAAAACTGTCCGGTGGTATTCGTACCGCGCTGGCACAGTATCGTGAACTGGCTGCGTTCTCTCAGTTCGCTTCCGATCTGGATGATGCGACCCGCAAACAGCTGAGCCACGGTCAGAAAGTGACCGAGCTGCTGAAACAGAAACAGTATGCGCCGATGTCCGTCGCACAACAGTCTCTGGTGCTGTTTGCCGCAGAACGTGGCTACCTGAACGACGTTGAAGTCGCGAAAGTCGTGAGCTTCGAAGCCGCGCTGGTTGCTTACGCAGACCGCGAGCATGCCGAGTTGCTGAACCACATCAACCAAACTGGCAATTTCAACGATGAGATCGAGGGCAAGCTGAAAGCTATCCTCGAGACCTTCAAGAAAACCCAGTCCTGGTAACGCCTAACGGTCCTGCTGTTGAAAGACAGCAGGCCGTCTGGTAATGAGGAGAAGCAGAGATGGCCGGCGCAAAAGAGATACGTAGTAAGATCGCGAGCGTGCAAAACACGCAAAAGATCACTAAAGCGATGGAAATGGTCGCCGCCTCCAAAATGCGTAAATCGCAGGAACGCATGGCGGCCAGCCGTCCTTATGCAGAGACCATGCGCAAAGTGATTGGTCACCTTGCGTTAGGTAATCTGGAATATAAGCACCCGTACCTGGATGAGCGTGACGTTAAGCGCGTCGGGTATCTGGTGGTGTCTACTGACCGTGGTCTCTGTGGTGGCTTGAACATCAACCTGTTCAAGCGGCTGTTGTCAGAGATGAAAGGCTGGTCCGAAAAAGGCGTCGAAGTTGACTTGGCGCTGATTGGCTCTAAAGCGGCTTCTTTCTTTGGTTCCGTGGGCGGCAACGTGGTTGCCCAGGTGACCGGCATGGGGGATAAACCTTCCCTGTCGGATCTGATCGGGCCGGTGAAAGTGATGCTGCAAGCCTACGACGAAGGTCGTTTGGACAAGCTGTACATTGTCAGCAACAAATTTGTCAATACGATGTCCCAGGAACCACAGATCGTTCAGCTGCTGCCGTTACCGCCTTCCGATGACGGTGAGCTGAAGAAAACGTCCTGGGATTACCTGTATGAACCCGATCCAAAAGTGCTGCTTGATACCTTGCTGCGCCGCTATGTGGAATCGCAAGTTTATCAGGGCGTCGTGGAAAACCTGGCCAGCGAGCAGGCCGCACGAATGGTAGCGATGAAAGCCGCAACCGATAACGGCGGTAGCCTGATCAAAGAGCTGCAGTTGGTATACAACAAGGCTCGTCAGGCCAGCATCACTCAGGAACTCACCGAAATCGTTTCGGGAGCCTCCGCGGTTTAAGCTAGGTTTACGAATTACGTAGAGGATTCAAGATGGCTACTGGAAAGATTATCCAGGTAATCGGCGCCGTAGTGGACGTCGAGTTCCCTCAGGATGCCGTACCGAAAGTGTACAACGCTCTTGAGGTAGAAAACGGTGCCAATAAGCTGGTGCTGGAAGTTCAGCAACAGCTGGGCGGTGGCGTGGTTCGCTGTATCGCGATGGGGACCTCTGATGGTCTGCGTCGCGGTCTGAAAGTGACTGACCTGGACCACCCGATTGAAGTACCGGTAGGTAAAGCTACCCTGGGCCGTATCATGAACGTATTGGGTGAACCAATCGACATGAAAGGCGACATCGGCGAAGAAGAACGTTGGGCAATTCACCGTCCAGCGCCAAGCTACGAAGATTTGGCCAACTCCCAGGATCTGCTGGAGACCGGTATCAAGGTTATGGACCTGATCTGTCCGTTCGCTAAGGGCGGTAAAGTGGGTCTGTTCGGCGGTGCGGGCGTGGGTAAAACCGTAAACATGATGGAGTTGATCCGTAACATCGCGATCGAACACTCCGGTTATTCCGTGTTTGCGGGCGTGGGTGAGCGTACTCGTGAGGGTAACGACTTCTACCACGAAATGAACGACTCCAACGTACTGGACAAAGTATCCCTGGTTTACGGCCAGATGAACGAGCCACCGGGTAACCGTCTGCGCGTTGCTCTGACCGGTCTGACCATGGCGGAGAAATTCCGTGACGAAGGCCGCGACGTTCTGCTGTTCGTTGATAACATCTACCGTTATACCCTGGCCGGTACCGAAGTGTCCGCACTTCTGGGCCGTATGCCATCTGCGGTAGGTTATCAGCCAACGCTGGCGGAAGAGATGGGCGTTCTGCAAGAACGTATCACCTCTACCAAGACCGGTTCTATCACCTCCGTACAGGCCGTTTACGTTCCTGCGGATGACTTGACTGACCCGTCACCAGCCACCACCTTTGCCCACTTGGACGCAACCGTGGTACTGAGCCGTAATATCGCTTCTCTGGGTATCTACCCGGCCGTTGACCCGCTGGATTCCACCAGCCGTCAGTTGGATCCGCTGGTAGTTGGCCAGGAGCACTACGATGTAGCGCGTGGCGTGCAGTCCATTCTGCAACGTTACCAGGAACTGAAAGATATCATCGCAATTCTGGGTATGGACGAGCTGTCAGAAGAAGACAAACTGGTCGTATCCCGTGCGCGTAAAATCCAACGCTTCCTGTCTCAGCCGTTCTTCGTGGCAGAAGTCTTTACCGGTTCTCCGGGCAAGTTCGTATCGCTGAAAGACACCATTCGTGGTTTCAAAGGCATTATGGACGGCGACTATGACCACCTGCCTGAACAAGCGTTCTACATGGTTGGCACCATTGAAGAAGCAGTGGAAAAAGCCAAGAAACTGTAACGTCTTGAGAGGAGGGTGATATGGCTATGACTTACCATCTGGATGTAGTCAGCGCGGAAAAACATATGTTTTCCGGCCTGGTGCAAAAGATCCAGGTGACAGGTAGCGAAGGCGAACTGGGGATTTTCCCTGGCCATGCGCCGCTGCTGACTGCCATCAAGCCTGGCATGGTGCGTATTGTTAAACAACACGGTGAAGAAGAGTTCATCTACCTGTCCGGTGGTATCCTTGAGGTACAACCGAGCGTGGTAACCGTGCTGGCTGACACTGCTATCCGTGGAACGGACCTCGACGAAGCGAGAGCGCTGGAAGCTAAGCGTAAAGCTGAAGAGCATATCAGCAGCTCTCATGGCGATGTCGACTATGCTCAGGCATCTGCAGAACTGGCGAAAGCGATCGCGAAACTGCGCGTTATCGAGCTTACCAGAAGATCGATGTAATATTTTGGCGCGTGCATAACGCAGCTAAAATTAAGAAAGCGGCCTATAGGGTCGCTTTTTTTTTGCTTTAAAATAAGCATTTCTACCCGGTGGGCGTTGTGATGTATAACACCCGGCACAGGCTAAAAATGTCTCCGATTGCCGACAGTTATACCCAGGATAACGGGATGTCAGCCTGAGCTGCGGAATGCCTAGTGCCACATGGCTTATGCCGGGTTCGTGCAGAAAAATATGTAGTAATATCGTCACCAAAGGGTTCTACTTTCGTCCATCAAAATGGAGTTATCAGGTTGCTTATGTCGAACAGCGCAATGAGTGTGGTGATCCTCGCCGCGGGCAAGGGAACACGCATGTATTCCGATCTTCCCAAGGTGTTACATCCGTTGGCTGGCAAGCCTATGGTGCAGCACGTCATTGATGCCGCGATGAAACTGGGCGCGAAAAACGTCCATCTGGTGTATGGCCACGGCGGAGACTTGCTGAAAAGTACCCTGACCGATGAAGCGTTGAACTGGGTGTTGCAGGCCGAGCAACTGGGTACCGGCCATGCCATGCAGCAGGCTGCGCCGCATTTTGCCGATGATGAAGACGTGCTGATGCTGTACGGCGACGTGCCGTTGATCTCCGTCGATACGCTCACGCGCCTGTTGGCGGCGAAGCCGCAGGGCGGCATTGGCCTGCTGACGGTGAAGCTGGCTGATCCAAGCGGTTACGGTCGCATCGTGCGTGAGAACGACGATGTGGTGGGTATCGTTGAGCACAAGGATGCCAGCGAAGCCCAGCGCCAGATTACTGAAATAAATACCGGCATTTTGGTCGCTAACGGGCGCGATCTTAAGCGCTGGTTGGGGATGTTGAACAACGACAATGCGCAGGGTGAATTCTACATCACGGATATCATTGCGCTGGCCCATGCCGACGGTAAGAAAATTGAAGCGGTGCACCCGTCACGCCTGAGCGAAGTGGAAGGCGTGAATAACCGCCTGCAGCTGTCGCGGCTTGAGCGTATCTATCAGGCAGAACAATCTGAAAAATTGCTGCTGGCCGGCGTAATGCTGCTGGATCCGGCACGTTTTGACCTGCGCGGGGAACTTGTGCACGGCCGCGATATCTCTATTGATGCTAATGTCATTATCGAAGGGTCGGTAAAGCTGGGGGACCGGGTGAAGATCGGTGCCGGCTGCGTACTGAAAAACTGCGTGATCGGTGATGACTGCGAAATCAGCCCCTACAGCGTGTTGGAAGATGCCGTGCTGGCAGCGGAATGCACCGTGGGTCCCTTTGCCCGCCTGCGTCCTGGCGCTGAGCTGGCGGTGGGTGCCCATGTCGGCAACTTCGTCGAAATGAAAAAGGCGCGTTTGGGCAAAGGTTCTAAAGCGGGCCATCTGAGCTACCTGGGCGATGCTGAAATTGGCGACGATGTGAATATTGGTGCCGGTACCATCACCTGTAACTATGATGGCGCCAATAAGCATAAAACCATTATCGGCGACGGCGTGTTTGTCGGTTCCGATACTCAACTGGTGGCGCCAGTGTCTGTCGGCAAAGGTTCTACCATTGCCGCAGGCACTACGGTGACCCGTGATATCGGCGAGGATGAACTGGTGCTGAGCCGCGTCAAGCAGGTGCATATCCAGGGCTGGCAGCGTCCGGTCAAGAAGAAGTAACAACTTAGACTCCCTCTCCTTTTGGGAGAGGGCCGGGGTGAGGGGGCTGACGGCTCCTCACCCTGTTTTGCCCTGTGCTTTGGTGCAGAGTGCAGGGCAAAACATAATAATCCCCATTCTCTACAGGCTCGGGGACGCACGGTAAAAACCGGCAAAATCAGGTCAAGACATCGAAAGCGCCCCGAAAGGCGTTTAATTAGGAATACAACTGATGTGTGGAATTGTAGGCGCAGTAGCGCAACGTGATATTGCAGAAATTCTGTTGGAAGGGTTACGCCGTCTCGAGTACCGCGGTTACGACTCCGCCGGTCTGGCGGTGGTTGATGCCGAAGGTAACGTAAGCCGTTTACGCCGTGTAGGCAAAGTCCATAAACTGACCGAAGCCGCAGAACAACACGAACTGCACGGTGGCACCGGTATTGCTCACACCCGCTGGGCAACGCACGGTGAACCCACCGAAGCGAACGCGCACCCGCATGTTTCTGATTACATCACCGTGGTGCATAACGGCATCATCGAAAACCACGAACCGCTGCGTGAATTGCTGATCGAGCGCGGTTATCACTTCAGCTCTGAGACCGACACCGAGGTGATTGCACACCTGGTGCATTGGGAACAGCGCCAGGGCGGTACGCTGCTGGAAGTGGTGCAGCGCGTGATCCCACAATTACGCGGCGCCTACGGCACCGTGGTCATGGACAGCCGCGATCCTAGCGTGCTGGTGGCTGCGCGTTCCGGTAGCCCGTTGGTTATCGGCCGTGGTGTGGGCGAAAACTTTATCGCTTCCGATCAGCTGGCTCTGCTGCCGGTAACCCGCCGCTTTATCTTCCTGGAAGAAGGCGACGTGGTGGAAGTGACCCGCCGCACCGTCAGCATTTTCGACAAACAGGGGAACGCCATCGAGCGCCCTGAGATCGAATCCAAAGTGCAGTATGACGCCGGTGACAAAGGTGCTTACCGTCACTACATGCAAAAAGAGATCTACGAACAGCCGCTGGCGCTGAAAAACACCCTGGAAGGGCGTTTCAGCCACGGTCAAATTAATCTGAGTGAGCTGGGTCCGCGCGCCGATGAATTGCTGGCGAAGGTGCAACATGTGCAAATCATCGCCTGCGGCACCTCCTATCACTCCGGTATGGTGGCGCGTTACTGGTTTGAAGCGTTGGCCGGCGTGCCGTGCGACGTCGAAATCGCTTCTGAATTCCGCTACCGCAAATCTGCGGTGCGCCCGGGCAGCCTGATCATCACGTTGTCACAGTCCGGTGAAACCGCCGATACCCTGGCGGCGTTGCGTCTGTCTAAAGAGTTGGGTTATCTCGGTTCCCTGGCGGTGTGTAACGTGGCCGGTTCTTCGCTGGTGCGTGAGTCCGATCTGGCGCTGATGACCAAAGCCGGCACTGAAATCGGCGTAGCTTCTACCAAAGCCTTCACCACCCAGCTTGCGGTGTTGTTGATGCTGGTGGCGCGTTTGGGTCGTCTGAAAGGCATGGCGGAAAGCGTTGAGCATGAAATCGTGCATGCTCTGCAGGCGTTGCCGGCGCGTATCGAACAGATGTTGTCGCTGGACAAAAACATTGAAGCGCTGGCGGAAGGTTTCTCCGACAAGCATCACGCGCTGTTCCTTGGCCGTGGCGATCAGTACCCGATCGCCATGGAAGGCGCACTGAAGCTGAAAGAGATCTCTTACATTCATGCGGAAGCCTATGCGGCGGGTGAGCTGAAACATGGCCCGCTGGCGTTGATCGACGCCGATATGCCGGTCATCGTGGTGGCGCCGAACAACGAACTGCTGGAAAAACTGAAGTCCAACATCGAAGAAGTGCGCGCACGCGGCGGCCAGCTGTACGTGTTCGCCGATCAGGATGCCGGTTTCGTCAGCAGCGAAGGCATGACCATCATTCCATTGCCGCACGTGGAAGAAATCGTGGCGCCCATCTTCTACACCGTGCCGTTGCAGCTGCTGTCCTATCATGTGGCGCTGATCAAAGGCACCGACGTTGACCAGCCGCGTAACCTGGCGAAGTCCGTCACGGTAGAGTAATCAGCTGCTGTTATGTTTGAAAAGCCGGCCTGAGCGCCGGCTTTTTTATCATTTAATCTTGTTATTCAGGTCTTGTACCGAGCGTTTCAGATCGCTGATTTCGCTTTGGGCATGGTCTTGCCCTTGTAACTTACGTTTCAGATTGTCTATTTCGCTGTTTTGATTTCGGTTCTCGCTTTCCATATCGCTCAGCTTGTCTTGCAGTTTCTTGATGGTCTGTTCCTGAAGCCTTAATTGCTCTTTGAAGCCGTCTAAATCTCCAAGCTCATAATTGGAAATAATGTAGCCTTGGTCGTAATGGCTCCAAAGAAGGATCTTATCGGTACTGCCGCTGGATTGCTTGCTGCGCTGTAATCCATCCGCCGCCGTGGCGTTGGCCATAGCCAGCAAACAAAGGCTAACCGTTGACAATATAAGTATTTTTTTCATATGCAGTCCCTTTGCCTGGGCAAGATATAACAGAATGTTTCAGGTGAAATAATAGCCTAATCAAGGTGTTAATTGTACTCTTGGTTCCGTGTAATATAACTGTCATATTTCGTACATTTTACTGTCACCAAACTGTCCTATTTTCCCTCCTGCAGCAATACTTACTCTGATGAAAACGACTTGAAGTCGATTTTTGAATATCCCATTAGGAGGGATTATGAAACTGATGCGTACCACCGTCGCCAGTATTGTGGCAGCGACTTTCTCCCTGACCGCCGTGTCCGCGTTCGCTGCTGCCAGCCTGACCGGTGCAGGTGCGACATTCCCCGCTCCGGTGTATGCCAAGTGGGCAGATTCTTATCAGAAAGAAACCGGCAACAAAGTTAACTATCAGGGGATCGGCTCCTCTGGCGGCGTGAAGCAAATCATCGCCAACACCGTTGACTTTGGTGCTTCTGATGCCCCGTTGTCTGACGACAAACTGGCGGCAGATGGCCTGTTCCAGTTCCCTACCGTGATCGGCGGCGTAGTGCTGGCCGTTAACATCCCGGGCATCAAATCCGGTGAATTGACTCTGGACGGCAAAACGCTGGGTGATATCTACCTGGGCAACGTGAAGAAATGGAATGACCCGGCAATCACCAAGCTGAACCCGGGCGTCAAGCTGCCGGATCAGAATATCGCCGTGGTACGTCGCGCTGACGGTTCAGGCACCTCTTTCGTGTTCACCAGCTACCTGTCTAAAGCCAACGCGCAATGGAAAGAGAAAATCGGCGCAGGCTCTACCGTTAACTGGCCAACTGGTCTGGGCGGCAAAGGCAACGACGGCATTGCCGCGTTCGTACAGCGTCTGCCAGGCTCTATCGGCTACGTTGAATACGCTTACGCCAAGCAAAACAACCTGGCTTACACCAAGCTGATTTCTGCCGACGGCAAGCCGGTCAGCCCAACCGAAGAGAGCTTCAGCGCCGCCGCTAAAGGCGTGGACTGGAGCAAAACTTTCGCTCAGGACCTGACTAACCAGAAAGGCGATGGTGCGTGGCCAATCACTTCCACCACCTTCATCCTGGTGCACAAAGAGCAGAAAAACCCGGCTCAGGGCGCAGAAGTGCTGAAGTTCTTTGACTGGGCGTACAAAACCGGTGCCAAGCAGGCCAACGATCTGGATTACGCCTCTCTGCCTAACGAAGTGGTTGAGCAGGTGCGTGCAGCATGGAAAACCAACGTAAAAGACAGTTCCGGTAAAGCACTGTACTAAAGAACGCAGGGGCGCGGGTTCACCGCGCTCCAGCCTATTTTGCAGGGCTCACCCATTGAGCTCGCCAGGGTTAAAACAGAGAGTGATCTATGGCTGAGTACAAGCCGACCATTAAAGCACCGAGTAAAAATGGTGATGTCATCTTCAGCGCGCTGGTCAAACTGGCGGCGCTGATTACCCTATTGTTGCTGGGCGGCATTATTGTTTCGCTGATTTTCGCCTCCTGGCCGAGCATGCAGAAATTCGGCTTCTCTTTCCTGTGGACCAAAGAATGGGACGCGCCTGCCGAGCAGTTCGGTGCGCTGGTTCCGATTTACGGTACCGTCGTCACATCGTTGATTGCCCTGATTATTGCCGTACCCGTGAGTTTCGGTATCGCGCTGTTCCTGACCGAGCTGGCGCCAAACTGGTTGAGACGCCCACTGGGCATCGCTATTGAGCTGCTGGCGGCAATCCCGAGTATCGTTTACGGCATGTGGGGCCTGTTCGTGTTCGCGCCGCTGTTTGCCGAATATTTCCAGACTCCGGTTGGCGACGTGTTGTCCGGCATTCCGATTGTCGGCGAGCTGTTCTCCGGTCCGGCGTTCGGTATCGGTATTCTTGCTGCCGGGGTTATCCTGGCGATCATGATTATTCCTTATATCGCCGCCGTCATGCGCGACGTGTTCGAACAGACTCCGGTGATGATGAAAGAGTCCGCCTATGGCATCGGCTGCACCACCTGGGAGGTGATGTGGCGTATCGTACTGCCGTTTACCAAGAATGGCGTGATTGGCGGCGTGATGCTGGGACTGGGCCGCGCGTTGGGGGAAACCATGGCGGTGACCTTCATTATCGGTAACACCTACCAGCTCGACAGTGCTTCACTGTATATGCCGGGTAACAGCATTACCTCTGCGCTGGCCAACGAATTCGCCGAAGCGGAATCGGGAGTGCATACCGCCGCGCTGATGGAACTGGGCCTGATTCTGTTTGTTATCACCTTTATCGTCCTGGCGTTGTCGAAGTTGATGATCATGCGTCTGGCCAAGAAAGAGGGGCGCTAACGTGGCGACTATGGAAATGCAAAACGACGTGGCGCTGTTAGAAAGCCGCCGCAAAATGCAGGCCTGGCGCCGCCAGAAGAACCGGTTGGCGCTGTTCTTGTCGATGGCGACCATGGTATTCGGCCTGTTCTGGCTGGTGTGGATCCTGTTCTCCACCGTGACCAAAGGCATCGACGGCATGTCGCTGGCGTTGTTCACCGAAATGACGCCGCCGCCGAACACCGCAGGCGGTGGCCTGGCGAACGCCATCGCCGGTAGCGGCTTGTTGATCCTGTGGGCTACCGTGTTCGGTACGCCGCTGGGCATCATGGCCGGCATTTATCTGGCGGAGTACGGTCGTAAATCCTGGTTGGCGGAAGTCATCCGCTTTATTAACGATATTTTGCTGTCGGCGCCATCGATAGTCGTGGGCCTGTTCGTCTACACCATTGTGGTGGCGAAAATGGAGCACTTCTCCGGCTGGGCCGGGATCATCGCGCTGGCTTTGTTGCAGGTACCGATCGTTATCCGTACCACTGAGAACATGTTGAAGCTGGTGCCGGATACGCTGCGTGAGGCGGCTTACGCGCTGGGTACGCCGAAATGGCGCATGATTTCTGCCATCACGCTGAAAGCCTCGATCTCCGGCATTATCACCGGCGTGTTGCTGGCCATTGCGCGTATCGCCGGGGAAACCGCACCGCTGCTGTTTACGTCGTTGTCGAATCAGTTCTGGAGCACCGACCTGATGCAGCCGATCGCCAACCTGCCGGTCACCATTTTCAAATTCGCCATGAGCCCGTTCGCCGAATGGCAACAGCTGGCCTGGGCCGGGGTGCTGTTGATTACCCTGTGTGTACTGTTACTGAATATCTTGGCGCGTGTGGTTTTCGCCAAGCAGAAGCATTCATAAAATTTTGAGCGCTGCCGTGGCGGCGCTGATGAAAAGAGAGAAGTCTTGATGAGTATGGTTACTGACGCTTCCAGCAGCAAAATTCAGGTACGCGATCTGAACTTCTACTATGGCAAATTCCATGCGCTGAAAAACATCACGCTGGATATTGCCAAGAACAAGGTCACCGCGTTTATCGGTCCGTCCGGCTGTGGCAAATCCACTCTGCTGCGTACTTTCAACAAGATGTACCAGCTGTACCCCGAGCAGCGTGCTGAAGGCGGCATCCTGCTGGATGGGCAGAACATTCTGACCGATAACTCGGATATCGCTCTGCTGCGCGCCAAGGTCGGCATGGTGTTCCAGAAACCGACGCCGTTCCCGATGTCGATTTACGACAATATCGCCTTCGGCGTGCGCCTGTTTGAAAAGCTGTCGCGTGCCGACATGGACGAGCGCGTCCAGTGGGCGTTGACCAAGGCGGCGTTGTGGAACGAAACCAAAGACAAGCTGCACCAGAGCGGTTACAGCCTGTCCGGCGGCCAGCAACAGCGCCTGTGCATCGCACGCGGCATCGCCATTCGCCCGGACGTTTTATTACTCGATGAGCCTTGCTCGGCGCTGGATCCCATCTCCACCGGAAAAATCGAAGAGCTGATCAGCGAACTGAAGTCTGACTACACCGTGGTGATTGTGACCCACAACATGCAGCAGGCCGCGCGTTGCTCTGACTCCACGGCATTTATGTATCTGGGCGAACTGATCGAGTTCAGTGATACTGATAACCTGTTCACCGCGCCACAGAAAAAACAGACCGAAGACTACATCACCGGCCGCTACGGTTGATTACGGGAACCCAAATGGACAACCTGAATTTAAATAAACACATTTCCGGCCAGTTCAACGCAGAACTTGAGCACATCCGTACCCAGGTGTTGACCATGGGCGGGCTGGTGGAACAGCAACTGACCGACGCCATCACCGCGATGCATAATCAGGACGGTGAACTGGCCAAACGCGTTATCGAAGGTGACGCCAAGGTCAATATGATGGAAGTGGCGATCGACGAAGCCTGCGTGCGCATCATTGCCAAGCGCCAGCCGACCGCCAGCGATTTGCGTCTGGTGATGGCGATCATCAAGACCATCTCCGAGCTGGAACGTATCGGCGACGTGGCGGATAAAATTTGTCGCACCGCGCTCGAGAAATTCTCGCACCAGCATCAGCCGTTGCTGGTCAGCCTGGAGTCGCTTGGCCGCCATACCGTGCAGATGCTGCATGACGTGCTGGATGCCTTTGCGCGTATGGATCTGGATGAAGCTATCCGGATTTACCGCGAAGACAAGAAGGTCGATCAGGAGTATGAGGGCATCGTCCGTCAGTTGATGACCTATATGATGGAAGATACCCGCACTATTCCAAGCGTGCTGACTGCGCTGTTCTGCGCCCGTTCGATCGAGCGTATCGGCGACCGTTGCCAGAACATCTGCGAATTTATTTTCTACTTCGTGAAAGGTCAGGATTTCCGTCACATTGGCGGCGATGCGCTGGAAAAATTGCTGTCTGCCGACGGCAAAGAAGAGAAAAAAGAGTAATTTTCCCCGCGAGTTACTCCCCGGAAGGCGCAGAAAACTGCGCCTTTATGCTGTTTAAAACCCTCAAAGATAAAAAGGTTATAAATATAGCTTTTTATATTATTTCCTGACCTAAGTCGCTCTTGCTAGCTTATCAGCCAGCAGGACATCACCCACTTAGGAGCTTTTCATGAAACACCGCGCTTTGGCCTTAACTCTGTTAGCCAGCCTGACCAGCCTCGCCACCGGCGCCGCACATGCGGACAAACTCGACGACATCAAGAAAGCCGGCGTAGTGCGTATCGCGGTGTTCGACAGCAACCCGCCGTTCGGCTATATCGATCCGCAAAGCAAAAAGTTGGTCGGTTATGACGTTGATGTCGCAGACGCGATCGGCAAGGCGTTGGGCGTAAAGGTTGAGCTGCGCGCCACCAACCCGGCTAACCGCATTCCTTTGCTGGTATCGAAGAAGGTCGATTTGATCGCCGCCAACTTCACCATTACCGACGAGCGTGCCAAGGAAGTGAATTTCAGCGTGCCGTATTTCGCTACCGGCCAGAAATTTATCGCCCGTAAAGGCGTGCTGAAAACCCCGGAAGACATTAAAAAGCTGCGCATCGGCGCGGATAAAGGGACGGTGCAGGAAATCACCCTGCGTGAACATTACCCAACCGCAAAAGTGATCTCTTACGACGATACTCCGCTGGCCTTTGTGGCGTTGCGTAACGGTAACGTACAGGCGATCACTCAGGATGACGCCAAGCTGGTTGGCCTGCTCGGCAACCTGCCGGCGGCGCAGAAAGCCGATTTTGAGATCTCACCGTTCAGCATCACTAAAGAGTACCAGGGCGTCGGCATTCCAAAAGGGGAAGATCGCCTGACCGCCAGCATTAACGACACGCTGATTAAGCTGGAAAAAGACGGCGAAGCGGTTAAGATCTACGACCGCTGGTTCGGCCCGGAAACCAAAACCGCCCAACCGCGCGGCGATTTCAAGATCGCGCCTTTGGATCAACAGCCAAAAGCCTGACGATCTGGAGTGCCGAGATCTGAACGGAGGGGGCGCAGCTTGCTGCGCCCCTGATGCATTTGGCAAAACAAGGATTGAACATGAATTTGGACTGGCTGCTGGCGCCTCAGTATCTGGGCTGGTTATGGGATGGCTTCCTGCTGACGCTGTGGCTTTCCGCTTGCGCGAGCCTGGCGGCCACGCTGTTGGGCTTGATACTGACGGCGATGCGTGACAGTAGCCTGCGTCCGCTGCGCTGGCTGGCGGTGGGCTACAGTTCGTTGTTTCGCAATACGCCGCTGTTGGTACAGCTGTTCTTCTGGTATTTCGCTGCCGGGCAAATCCTGCCTTCCTCCGCCATGCAGTGGCTGAACACTGCGCATCAAATCGGGCCAATCGCCTGGCCGTCGTTCGAATTTCTCGCCGGCTTCTTTGGTCTGACACTGTATTCCACCGCCTTTATCGCCGAAGAGATCCGCTCAGGTATCCGTGGCGTCGCAGGCGGGCAAAAATACGCGGCCAATGCGCTGGGGCTTACCGGCTGGCAGGCCATGCGTTACGTGGTGCTGCCGCAGGCGCTGAAAATTGCCTTTCCGCCGTTGTTGGGCCAATACATGAACGTGATAAAAAACTCTTCGCTGACCATGGCGATCGGCGTTGCCGAGTTGTCTTACGCCTCGCGTCAGGTGGAAACCGAAACGCTGCGCACCTTCCAGGCGTTCGGCGTTGCGACGGTGTTGTACATCGCCATCATTGCGTTATTGGAAGGCTGGGGCATGTGGCGACAGCAACGTAAACCCCTGGGAGGGCACTAACATGGATTTCAGCGTTATTTACGACAATCTGGGGTATTTATTATGGGGCACCTGGCCGGATGGGCCGTTGGGCGGCGCGGCGTTGACGCTGGCGATCAGCCTGATGGCCGGTGTGGCTTCGGCTGTCCTCGGCACGCTGCTGGGCGTGGCGTTGGCGATGTCGCGCGGCGTAGCCGCCGGGTTATTGGCTGCGGTGCTGGGCTTTTTCCGCGCAATCCCGGTCATCATGCTGATTTTTTGGACCTACTTCCTGCTGCCGATCCTGTTTGGCGTGGATATCCCGGAGATCACTACCGTGGTCTGCGCATTGGCGCTGATCGCTTCGGCCTATCTGGCCCATGCGGTGAAGGCAGGCATTGTCGCCATTGGTCCCGGCCAGTGGCAGGCCGGTTTATCGCTGGGGCTGACGCGTTGGCAAACGCTGCGCATGATCGTGCTGCCGCAGGCGTTGCGCATGATGGTGCCGTCGTTTATCAACCAGTGGATTTCCCTGATCAAGGACACTTCGCTGGCTTATATCGTGGGCGTCAGCGAACTGACCTTTCTGGCGACCCAGGTCAATAACCGCAGCATGGTTTACCCAATGGAAGTGTTCCTGTTTGTCGCGCTGGTGTACTTCGTGTTCTGCCTGGCGCTTGATCTGCTGGCCAATGCGGTCAACCGCCGCCTCAGCCCGCAGGTCAGGGCATTGAAACGTTCCTGGCGCTGGTGGCGCAACAAACCGCCGCTGCCGGCGAGCTGATCGGGGCCGATTAACGGGTCAACCGCCAGCCGCGTTCCCGCCATAACGCCGGAAGTTGGGCCAGATCGTCAAACGGGGTGACCAACGGGTGGTCGATAGGCTGGTTGTGCGGATCGGCGCAGAAGTAAAACACCGGAATGTCGGCGGCGATCCCGGCCTGGGCTCCGGCGGCGGAATCATCCACCAGAATACAACGCTCTACCGGCACCTGCATTTTTTCGGCGGCGTGGAACAGGAGCGCCGGGTCCGGTTTCCAGCGCTGGATGTCATAGCCGCTGAACAACCGGTCATCAAAATAGTTCAGCATGCCGGTCAGGCCGAGCGAGTGCTGCATTTTGCTGACCGGGCCGTTGGAGACGGTGCACATCGGCACAGCTACTTGCGCCAGCAACTCGCGCGCGCCGGCGATCTCCTGTAGCTCACTGTCGAACAGACGGGCTACTTCCCGGCGATATAAGGGCTCCAATTCCTCTTTCGGCAGCGTGATGCCGTGCTCCGCATTAATCTGCTCGATGATCTCGTACAGCTTTATCCCTTTGTATTTCCTGAACATCTCTTCCAGCGACAGTTGAAGGCCGTAGTGGGCGAACATATGCACATAGGCCTTGCTGCACAGCACTTCACTGTCTACCAGCGTGCCGTCGCAATCAAACAAAATGCAGTCAATCTGATTCATCAGGGTAAGCGTCCTTCGGTTAAGCGGCGATAAAACCACTTTAACCGCATCAGGCAAGATTGCGACTCCTTAATCCACTTTGCCGATGAATATCAACAAATACAGTCTGTTGACTACTTTGGCCGTAAAGACGGCGAAAAAAACCTGTGACCTGCGTCAAAAGCCAGACTTTTTGTTATAGGATAGCCAACGACTGTCCATTCCCCTCTTCGGAATTCTGATAATGAGCAAACCAGTATCTGGCCTTGACGTTGAGCAAGGCTTGCTTGGGCGCGTGTTTAAACTCAAGCAGCATGGAACCACGGCGCGTACGGAAACGATTGCCGGTATTACTACCTTTTTGACCATGGTGTATATCGTGTTCGTTAACCCCCAGATCCTGGGCGCGGCGGGCATGGATACGCAGGCGGTGTTCGTAACAACCTGCCTGATTGCCGCTTTTGGCAGCATTTTTATGGGTTTGCTGGCTAACCTGCCGGTGGCGCTGGCGCCGGCGATGGGCCTGAATGCGTTCTTCGCCTTTGTGGTGGTTGGCGCCATGGGCATTTCGTGGCAGATCGGCATGGGCGCTATTTTCTGGGGCGCTGTCGGTTTGTTGCTGTTGACCATTTTCCGCATCCGTTACTGGATGATTGCCAACATTCCGATGAGCCTGCGGGTGGGGATCACCAGCGGTATCGGCTTGTTTATCGGCATGATGGGGCTGAAAAATGCCGGCATCGTGGTGGCCAATCCGGACACTCTGGTCACCATCGGCAGCCTGACCTCGCACAATGTGCTGTTGGGCGCGCTGGGCTTCTTTATCATTGCCGTGCTGTCCTCACGCAATTTCCATGCGGCGGTATTGGTTTCCATCGTGGTAACCACACTGATCGGCTGGGCGCTGGGCGATGTTAAATACGGCGGTGTGTTCTCCATGCCGCCGAACATTACCTCGGTGGTGGGCCAGGTTGATCTGGCCGGGGCGCTGAATATCGGCCTGGCAGGGGTGATTTTCTCCTTCATGCTGGTGAACCTGTTCGATTCTTCCGGCACCCTGATTGGCGTGACCGATAAGGCGGGGCTGACCGACGATAAGGGCAAGTTTCCGCGCATGAAACAGGCGCTGTACGTGGACAGCATCAGTTCGGTCGCCGGTTCGTTTGTCGGCACTTCTTCCGTCACCGCGTACATTGAAAGCTCTGCCGGCGTATCCGTTGGCGGCCGCACCGGCCTGACGGCGGTGGTGACCGGTATCCTGTTCCTGCTGGTGATCTTCCTGTCGCCGCTGGCGGGCATGGTGCCGGCTTATGCCGCCGCCGGCGCTTTGATCTACGTTGGCGTGCTGATGACATCGAGCCTGGCGCGCGTGAAATGGGATGATCTGACCGAGGCCGTGCCGGCGTTTGTCACTGCGGTGATGATGCCGTTCAGTTTCTCGATCACCGAAGGCATCGCGCTGGGCTTTATTTCTTACTGCGTGATGAAGCTCGGTACCGGCCGCTGGCGTGAAATCAGCCCCTGCGTGGTTGTCGTGGCGCTGCTGTTTATACTGAAGATTGTCTTTGTAGACGGTCATTAATACGACAAGGGCCGACAAGCGTCGGCCCTGTTCTCTATGCCCCAGGCTTCGCGTCCGGTGCCTGATTCAATACCCACTGTAATGGCCGTTTGAAACGCGCCTGCCAGCCGCCTTCCGCGTTCTCCCCCTGGGGAAAATGCAATGTCGTCACCTGATTATTTTCGCTGAAAAGATTGGCGAAGTGCAGTGCCAGCGCCTGATCGCTGAAGTTTTGCCGATCGTAGTACGCCACCACCACCTTTTTGTTCGCCGCCAGCGACTGTTGCGCCGGTTTGATCCCGCCATTGGGTGCAATCAGCATTGCGCCGGCATAAAACTGCGGATACTTGCTCAGCAGATTGGCGGCATGCAACGCCCCTTGTCCGCGGGCCGTGAGGTAGATCTTTTGCGGGTTGAGCTGTAATTCTTTCTGCGGCCGGAGGGCCTGTTGAATGGCGCTCTGGGTACTTTCCTCGCTGTAATTCGACCAGCGGAAGCTGTTTTCCGACAGCATCTGGGTGCCGTTGATCTCAATATAGGCGACGCCCATCTCACTGAACAGCAAGCGTTCTTCGGGGCTGATATTGGCGCCTTTGCCATAGCCGTGCAGGAACACCACGGTTGGCCATCCTCCAGCCGGAGGAGCGCCGTCCGGTATGGCGTAGCTGGCTTTGCCTTCAAACAACGGGGCATGCTGCAGGTAGCGAGCCTTGGTGGCGGCGAGGATCGACTGATAGGTGGCGCGGTGCTGGATGCTGTTGAAGGCGTCGTCTTCGAGCAATGTGTAGTAATACCACAGCCCACGATTGGCGCTCAGTTGCAGATAGCGCTCAGCCAGCTCTGTCTGGCCCTTTTCAGCCGAAGAGGCCGCTAACTGATAGGGGGCCCATACGTTGCTTCCATCTTCTCGCATCAGCGTCAAATAGAGCGACATGGCTCCGAGTTTCTTGTCTTCCTGGCTTTGGACGGTACGCGGCAACTGGGCGTTCAGCGGGCTATGTGCAGGCAGCTCGATCGGTTCTTCCCCGGCGGGATAACGCATTTCTGCGGCGAGCAAAGGTCTGGTGAATAAAGCCAGTAATAGGGCTAAAATAAAAAAATACATAATTACATAACTTTATTTTTTAACGGGTTAGAGAAAATCCTCTCACGGGAGAAGCGCCTTCAGCCGATTGATGGCCGAAGGCCTCAAAAAGAGAATTTACTTCAGGCGGCGGATATAGTCGCTGAATGCGGACAACTGGCCGGTCAGGAAATCCAGCGTGCCCTGTTCGACCAATTGCCCGGCCTGCGCATCCACTTTGTTCTGGATGACTCCGCCCATAAACTCCGGCTTGTTCATCACCATGGCATCGAGGAACACCAGAATTTGGCGCAGGTGATATTGGCAACGCGCGCCGCCAATCGGCCCCATCGAGCTGGTCTGAATCGCTACCGGTTTACCGGCCAGCGGCTGGTTCGGTAAGCGGGACAGCCAGTCAATGGCATTTTTCAGCCCGCCCGGCACCGAGTAGTTATACTCCGGGGTCACAATGATCACGCCGTCAGCCTGACGGATTTGCGCGGCGATAGCGTCAACCGAGGCGGGGAAACCTTCGTCTTGTTGCACATCGGCATCATACAGCGGGATATCACGGATAGAGGGAAGCGCTTCGATGATCACACCCTGAGGGGCGAGGCCTGGCAGCGCTCGGGCCACCATGGCGTTGTAAGAACCTTTACGCAGGCTGCCGAGCAGGGTGACTATTTTTAAGGCTTGGTCTGACATGGTGATTCTCCCTTTCGAATGAACAGATTCAGCTTAGAACACCTGCCGATAGTAGGGCAAACATGGCGGTGAGAATAGCCAATTCCTGCATATTTGCCTGACTTTACAATTTTATTCAGAAATTAATAGGTTAAAGAAAGTTTTATCTTATCTTTTTTACCGTAAGCCGCCGATGTCAGCGGTGATGAGCCAGGCTGGTCAGTTTTACAAAGCGGGTGGAGATGGCGGGGGTGCGTGATGAGATCTCGCCGTACTTCTGCAGGCCTTTGTACTCTCCGTACTGCCAGCACACCAGCCGATCAAGGTTGGGTTCATGCGCGCAGGCCCAGCTAAGATACTCGTCGACATCGCTCATCACCTGAACCTGGGGGGTGGCGCTGGAGCGAAGATGGCCGGAAAAGGGGTGCAGCAGCAGCGTTGATTGCCCGCTATTCCCCAGACCGGAAAGCTTCAGCACGCTCTGGCGGATGCTCCACAACTGGGTTTCCGCTTCCAGCCGATCGTACTGTGCGCTGATCCAGGCGGTCTCTGTCGGTGTCTGATACTGGTGTTGCAGTTTTTTTTGCTGGCCGCCGCGCGCGCGCATGACCTCTATATCCAGCCCTACTTTGCCTTCATTGCTGAGCAGAACGCCCACCGTATCGCTGGCATAGGCCAGGCTGAAATCAGGCAGGTGGTTGTCGGCAAAACAGGGGCGCCCGGTGGGCGTAGTGGCTATCGGCGGCAGTGTCGGCAGCCCATAAAGATAAAACATCATTTCGGCGAGCAGGATGCGTCCCTGAAGGAAACGCTGGCGGCGTTTAGCGGAAAAAGTCGCGGTTGCGGTCAACACCTCAGCGGATAATCTATGGGTATCCAGGGCGGCGCTAGCGGGGATCCATCGGGCAAAATGACACGCCATTGTTCACTCCATGACAGAGAGGTCTCTGATAACGCAGGAGTGTTAGATTAAGCATAAGTCGCGGATTTATCATCAAAAAAGAGTATGAGGTTTATCCTATTTATCTGTTTTTTGAACGTCATTGTCTGGCGCCGCATCACTCCACCATTGTATCAGCGAGGCATTTGGCGTCAGATCAAAATGCGGTTTGCCGAGCAAATGATTGAGGATGCGGGCAGAGCGCCAGGCCATCAAGCTCAGGCCGCCTTCAGCGCTGCCGTGGCTGTGGATACCGGCATTCACCGCATAAATCCGGTTCTGCTCCGGCCCTTGCCACTCAAGGTTAAAATCCGGTAACAGCGGCAGGTGCTGTTGATTGTCGAAGGGGATACGCGGCAACAGCGGTTTTAGGCAGGAAGGCAGCGAAGGGCGTTAGCCGGTGGCTAAAATGACCATATCGGCATTAAATCCTTCCTGACGATTTTCCAGGCCATGCCGGGCGCGCAACTGGAAATCCTTTCCCGTTGGCTCGATCGCCAACAGCGTTCGATGCGGCAACAGGCGCACGTTACGGGTCTGGTGCATTACGTCAAAACGCATGTACAGCTCGCGATACAGGGTACGCAGCGTGTGGTTGCTGATGCCGTCGGCGGGCAGCTTCTGCGCCTTGATTTCCCGCTCGCGGATATCTTGCGGCAGCGTATAGAAATAATCGACGTATTCCGGGGTGAAATACTCATTGGTGAAGGCGGATTCATCCAGAGGCTGGAAGTTGGGCCGGCGGGAAAGCCAGTCCAGCTGCGCCGGTTTTCCCCAATGCCCGCGCAGCGCATTGAGGAAAATGTCGGCGCCGCTTTGGCCGCCTCCCACCACCATAACCCGTTTGCCGGTAAGATCCGGATTGCGGAGGGCGATCTCTGCGGCATGCAGGCAATTTTCCCCCAGAGCCGGGTAGAACTCATCGGGGATCCAGGGATCGTGGCCGGTGCCCAGACAGATGTTTTTTGCCCACAGGGTTTGGTTGAGGGTACGGACTTCAAACAGCTGCTGGTCATCGTCAAAATCAATGCTTTCTACCGACTGCAAAAACTGTAGCCCATCTAATCTATCGCAGGCCCAACTTAGGTAGTCCGAAAACTCTTCACGGCTGATAATTTGCTGTTCGGTGATCAGAAAACGGTAAATTTTTTTCTGCTCGACCAGATAATTGATAAATGAAAACTGGCTGCGCGGTGCAACGGCGGTCACTAAGTCCTGCAGCACATAAGTCTGCATATAAGCCGAGGGTAGCAACATGCCGGGATGCCAGCGAAAGCTGGCGTTGCGATCGAGAAAGGCATAGTTCACCTCACCGCTTTCAAAGGCCATGGCTGCCAGGCTGAGATTGAATGGCCCCAGGCCGATGCCCAGTAAATCCAATGGTTTGTTCATTTATGCTTATGTCTCCCGGCAAAAATCGCTGAGATAAGCTTAGGCTAGTTTGGGCGGGCAAAGGGGAAAACAACGAAGGGATGGGGGGATGCGGGTACCCTTTTCAGCACCCGCAGCCGATTATTTTCCGATGCAGAAGCTGGAGAAAATGCGCCCCAGCAGGTCATCTGAGGTAAATTCGCCGGTGATCTCACTCAGTGCCTGCTGCGCCAGACGCAGTTCCTCGGCCAGCAGCTCCCCCGCGTAAGCGCTCACTAACTGTTCTTTGCCCTCGACCAGATGCTGGGCCGCTTGTTCAAGCGCCTGCAGATGGCGACGACGCGCCAGGAAGCCGCCTTCCATATTGCTGGTGAAACCCATGCTCTGTTTCAGATGATCGCGCAGCAGGTCGATGCCTTCGCCGGTGCGCGCCGAGAGGCGAATAAGTGAGTGACCATTTACTTCGGTCATGCCCAGCGTTTCACCTGTGATATCGGCTTTGTTACGTACCACGGTGATCGGCAGGCTGTGCGGCAGGCGCGCCATAAACTCTGGCCAAATCTCTGCCGGTTCGGTTGCGGCGGTGGTGGTGCCGTCAACCATAAACAGAACACGATCGGCCTGTTCGATCTCGTTCCATGCACGTTCGATGCCGATGCGCTCCACTTCGTCGCTGGCCTCACGCAGGCCTGCGGTGTCGATGATGTGCAGTGGCATGCCGTCGATGTGAATATGCTCGCGCAGTACGTCGCGGGTGGTGCCGGCAATGTCGGTGACGATCGCCGCATCGCGGCCGGCTAACGCATTGAGCAGGCTTGATTTACCGGCGTTTGGCCGCCCGGCGATCACGACCTTCATCCCTTCGCGCAGCAGGCTGCCCTGACGTGCCTCGGCGCGTACGTTGTCCAGATCGGCCATCACGCCGTTGAGCTGCGCTTCGATTTTACCGTCAGACAGGAAGTCGATTTCCTCATCGGGAAAGTCGATCGCCGCTTCCACATAGATTCGCAGGTGAGTAAGTGCTTCCACAAGCTGGTGGATGCGGGTGGAAAACGCCCCCTGCAATGAGTTCATTGCGGAACGCGCCGCCTGTTCGGAACTGGCGTCGATCAGATCGGCAATGGCCTCGGCCTGCGCCAAATCCAGCTTGTCGTTGAGAAAGGCGCGTTCGGAAAACTCACCGGGTCGCGCGATGCGCACGCCGGGCAGCGCCAGCACGCGTTTCAGCAGCAGATCGAGGATTACCGGCCCACCGTGGCCTTGCAGTTCCAGCACGTCTTCGCCGGTAAACGAGTTTGGGCCGGGGAACCACAGCGCAATGCCCTGATCCAGGGTGGTGCCTGCGGCGTCGCGGAACGGCAGATAATCGGCGTATCGTGGCTTCGGCAATTTGCCAAGCAGGGCCTGAGCGGCGTCTTTCGCGCCACGACCGGAAATACGCAGAATGCCGACGCCGCCGCGTCCCGGCGGAGTAGCTTGGGCTACGATGGTATCGGTGGTGCTCATAGCAGGTCTTCTCTCTGACAATATGCAAAAAGGCGGTCTAATGACCGCCTCTTATCTTTCGCTGCAAGGGTTCAGCGCGCCAAACCCCTACAATACGCTTAGGTCTTTTTCTTGTCGCGGCTGTGTAAGCCACGTTTTTCCAGGCCGCGGTAAATCAACTGCTGCTGGAGGATGGTGACCAGGTTACTGACGATGTAGTACAGCACCAGACCAGACGGGAACCACAGGAAGAACACTGTGAAGATCACCGGCATAAAGGTCATGATTTTCTGCTGCATCGGGTCAGTCACTGTGGTTGGCGACATCTTCTGGATGAAGAACATCGTCACGCCCATCAGGATTGGCAGAATGTAGTACGGGTCTTGCGCCGACAGGTCATGGATCCACAGAGCGAATGGCGCATGGCGCAGCTCAACCGAGCCCATCAACATGTAGTACAACGCCAGGAAGATTGGCATCTGGATAACCAGCGGCAGACAACCTCCCAATGGGTTCACTTTCTCGGACTTGTACAGCGCCATCATTTCCTGACTCATGCGCTGTTTATCATCACCGATACGCTCACGCATCGCCTGCAGTTTTGGCTGCAGCATGCGCATTTTCGCCATCGAGGTGTACTGCGCTTTGGTCAGCGGGTACATGATGCCGCGCACGATGAAGGTGATGATGATGATCGAGAAGCCCCAGTTACCGATAAAGCCGTGGATGAACTTCAGCAGTTTGAACAGCGGCTGGGAGATGAACCACAACCAACCGTAATCCACGGTCAGGTCCAGATGCGGCGCCAGTTGGGCCATCTGATCCTGCAGCTCCGGACCAACCCACAGGGTGGCATTCAGCTGTTGCTGTGCGCCAGGCTGCACCACAACCGGGGTAGATTTGAAGCCGATGGTGGACAGGTTGTCGCCAGGTTTAGCGGTATAGAAGGTATTGCTGCCCTGAGTTGCCGGTACCCACGCGGTGGCGAAGTACTGTTGCAGCATCGCAACCCAACCGCCCTGAGTGGTGACATTCAGGTTTTCGTCTTTGTCGAACGCATACTTCTGATATTTGTCTTCGCTGGAAGAGTACGCCGCGCCACGGAAGGTATGCAGAGCGAAGTTGTTGCTGCCGGTGTCGCGGTGTTTAGGCAGCTCTGTAGTCTGCTTCAGTTGGCCGAACAGGGTCAGCTCCAGCGGAGCGGTGCTTTTGTTGTCGACGTTGTAGTCAACGCCAACCGCGTAATGGTTACGCTTGAGCACGAAAGTCTTGGTGTAAACCGCACCGTCTTTGCCGGTGAAGGTCAGCGGGATGCGCAACTCATCCTGGCCTTCCGGCAGGGTGTAGCTGTCCTGCGCCACCTGGAACAAAGGGCGTTCGCCGTTTGCCGGGTTATCCGGGCCGTTTTTGCCGGTCAGACCGCTTTGTGCCTGATAAACAAATGACGGGGTGTTTTCCAGCAGTTGGAATGGAGTCGATGAACCCAGGGTATCCGGGTAGGCCAACAGTTTAGCCTGCTCGATATCACCACCACGCGTGTTGATGGTCAGCGACAGCACGTCAGTGTTAACGGTAATCAGTTTACCCTGGCCACTGGCTGGCACAGCCTGGCTTGCAGCATCACCGGTAGCTGTGTTCGAAGTCTGTTGCGTGGTCTGGGCGACTGGTTGCGGAGCGTTGTCCGTTTGCCAAGCCTGCCAGATCATGAAAGACACGAACAGCAGAGCGATGAGGAAAAGATTGCGTTGCGAATCCATCGTTAGTGTTCTCTGTTATCGTCGGTTTTCGGCGGCACGGGATCATCGCCACCTGGGTTCAAGGGGTGGCATTTTAATACGCGTTTCAATGCTAACCAACTGCCTTTTATCATGCCAAACCTGCTTAATGCCTCAATTGCGTAATGAGAACATGTCGGCTGGAAGCGACAACGAGGCCCAAGCAACGGACTGATGACGAGCTGGTAAGCCCGCACCAGCCCGATCAGGATGCGGGAGCCTGGCGACAGTGGCGACGCCATAATTTTTCCAAAGCTTCCGTCAACGCGCGGTTATCCAAATCCGCTATCCCTTTTTTGGCCACCACGACAAAATCCATCGCCGGTAACTCGTGCTGACGTAAACGGAAGCTCTCGCGGGTAAGGCGTTTGATCCGGTTGCGTTCATGCGCGCGTTTGACGTGTTTTTTGGCGACGGTAAGACCGATGCGGGGATGCCCCAGCTGGTTCAGGCGGCCGAGGATGGTGATTTGCGGCGTGCCAGCCCGTTGTGGCTGCTGGAAGACGAAAGTGAAATGAGTGGGAGTTAACAAACGTAACTCCCTGGGAAAAGCGAGCTTAACCACTCAGCGGGTTAGCTTTTATTACTTAGAAACAGTCAGACGAGTACGGCCTTTCGCACGACGGCGGGCCAGAACTTGACGACCATTTTTGGTGGCCATACGAGCACGGAAACCATGGCTACGGTTGCGCTTCAATACGGACGGTTGGAAAGTGCGTTTCATGGCGATTTCTACCTAAACTTAAATAAGGACAATAAGTCAAATGCGTTTGGCTACTCGGCGTGAAAGCTACCGACGCCTCAATCGCAATATATAAAGAGGCGGGATTGTAATAATTGTACAGTCCTGAGTCAATTCACATCGCGCGAGCCTACCTGGTTGTCTGCCAATACGGAGTAAAATCCGGTCTTGGCCCGTGGTCACAGCTGAATCCTGTCTGGCTAATGACTCACCATAAGGAACCAGGTATTACACGTAGGGCGAATATTATACGGATTCGGGGGTAAACCGCAAGGATCCTGAAGCGATCCTTGCGGTTAAAAGCCAGGATCCGAGGTGGATAACAGGGTATAACCGGTTGACAATGTAAAAAATACCGTCCTTCTGGCGGGATCTCGCCTGCAATTTGACGTGGATGGCGAAAAGATCGCCGCAGGCCGCGGCCTGTGGATAAAATGGATCTAATCTGTGATGAAGGGGAGGATCTCTTGCTCGGATTGCGCTATGATCCGTCATTCCGATCGCGATCTCTCAAGCGGGGATCGTGAGGGACATAAACCGTGA